>NZ_JAJEJQ010000001.1:0-1090000 GCF_021390575.1 Paraburkholderia adhaesiva
GTCGCCGACAATCCGGGGGTCTCGTACAACCCGCTGTTCCTTTATGGCGGCGTGGGCCTCGGCAAGACCCACCTGATCCACGCCATCGGCAACCAGCTGCTGCTGGACAAGCCGGGCGCGCGGATCCGCTACATCCACGCCGAGCAATACGTTTCGGATGTCGTGAAAGCGTACCAGCGCAAGGCGTTCGACGACTTCAAGCGCTATTACCACTCGCTGGACCTGCTGCTGATTGACGATATCCAGTTCTTCTCGGGCAAGTCGCGCACGCAGGAGGAATTCTTCTACGCGTTCGAGGCGCTGGTCGCGAACAAGGCGCAGGTCATCATCACGAGCGACACGTACCCGAAGGAGATCTCGGGTATCGACGACCGCCTGATCTCCCGCTTCGACTCCGGCCTGACCGTGGCGATCGAGCCGCCCGAGCTGGAAATGCGCGTCGCGATCCTGATGCGCAAAGCCCAGTCCGAAGGTGTGAGCCTGAACGAGGACGTCGCGTTCTTCGTCGCGAAGCACCTGCGGTCGAACGTCCGCGAACTGGAAGGCGCGCTGCGCAAGATCCTCGCGTACTCGAAGTTCCATGGCCGCGAGATCTCGATCGAACTGACCAAGGAAGCGCTCAAGGACCTGCTGACGGTCCAGAACCGGCAGATTTCGGTCGAAAACATCCAGAAGACGGTCGCCGACTTCTACAGCATCAAGGTCGCCGACATGTATTCGAAGAAGCGTCCGGCGAACATCGCGCGGCCACGGCAGATTGCGATGTACCTCGCGAAGGAGCTGACGCAGAAGAGCCTGCCGGAAATCGGCGAACTGTTCGGCGGCCGCGACCATACGACCGTGTTGCACGCCGTGCGCAAGATCGCCGACGAGCGCAGCAAGGACGCGCAGCTGAACCACGAGCTACATGTTCTAGAGCAAACGCTCAAGGGGTGACGCCGGCGACGGCGGGGCCGGCCCCGGTCCCGGTGGCGCGGCTGGAGCGGGCGCCTCGCCCACGCAGCACGTAACGGGCACTCCCTGGCAGTATCCCTGAGTGGGCTGACCTGTTTATTGCGCGGATCAGCCCCAATTTAGGGAAGTGGGTCGTTTTCAGGCACAATATGGGTTTAACCGTCAGACGATGCCGGCTACGCTGGCGGACCGGACGGATTTCTCGCCGCGGCGCTGCAGCAAGGCGGCGCCAGCGCCCGGACTACGGTTTGGGTGCTGGACGGGGAGCGCAGGCCGTCACATCAACGAAGGAACTCTATGCAACTGGTCAAGACCGAACGCGATAACCTCCTCAGGCCGCTGCAAACGGTGAGCGGCATTGTCGAACGCCGCCACACGTTGCCGATCCTCGCCAATCTGCTCATCACCAAGAACGGTTCCGATGTTTCGTTCCTTTCGACGGACCTCGAACTGCAGATCACCACGCACGCCGACTTCGGCGTGGGCGGCGACCAGATCGCCACGACCGTCGCCGCGCGCAAGCTGCTCGACATCCTGCGCGCGATGCCCGACGGTCAGGTGACGCTCACGCTCGCCGACAAGCGCCTCACGGTGCAGTCCGGCAAGAGCCGTTTCGCGCTCCAGACCCTCGCCGCGGACGAGTTCCCCACGGTCGCGCAGTCGAAGGAATTCGGCGCGAGCCTTGAAGTGCCGCAAAAGACCTTCCGGCAACTGCTCGGCATGGTCTATTTCGCGATGGCGCAGCAGGACATCCGCTACTACCTGAACGGCATGCTGCTCGTCGTCGACGGCGACCAGCTCATGGCGGTTGCGACCGATGGTCACCGCCTCGCGTTTTCGTCGATGAAGATCGAAGGCTCGTTCGCGCGCCAGGAAGTCATCATCCCGCGCAAGACGATCCTCGAACTCCAGCGCCTGCTCGAAGACATCGACGACGTGCTGAAGATCGACATCGGCTCGTCGCAGGTGAAGTTCACCTTCGGTCAGGTCGAACTCGTTTCGAAGCTCGTGGAAGGCAAGTTCCCCGACTTCCAGCGCGTGATCCCGAAGGCGCACAAGAACACCTTCCAGATCGGCCGCGAAGAACTGCAACGCTCGCTGCAGCGCGCGGCGATTCTCACGTCCGACAAGTTCAAGGGCGTGCGCTGCATCATCGAGCCGGGCCAGCTCAAGATCATGTCGACGAACGCGGATCAGGAAGAGGCCCAGGAAGAACTGGAAATCGCCTACCAGGGCGACACCATCGACATCGGGTTCAACGTCACGTATCTGCTCGACGTACTGGCGAACCTGAAGATCGACATGCTGGAAGTCAGCCTCGGCGACGCCAGCTCCAGCGCACTCATCACGATTCCTGAGAACGAGGAATTCAAATACGTGGTGATGCCGATGCGCATTTAAAAAGCGCGACAGAAGAAGAACTCCAGGGGGCGCTGCGCCCCTTTGGCGTTTTTATGGCTTTTCAAAAGCCCCTGAGCAGTAACGCTGGCAGTACAGCAGAACCGGAACAAATCCATGACTGATACGAACAACTCCCAAACCGACAACAGCAGCTACGGCGCCGCGTCGATCCAGATCCTCGAAGGTCTGGAGGCCGTGCGCAAGCGGCCGGGGATGTACATTGGCGACACGTCGGACGGCACCGGTCTGCATCACCTGGTTTTCGAGGTGCTCGACAATTCCATCGACGAAGCGCTCGCAGGCTACTGCAACGACATCCATGTCGTGATCCACGCCGACAACTCGATCTCCATCACCGACAACGGCCGTGGCATTCCCACGGACGTCAAGATGGATGACAAGCACGACCCGAAGCGCAGCGCCGCTGAAATCGTGATGACCGAGCTGCACGCGGGCGGCAAGTTCGACCAGAACAGCTACAAGGTCTCGGGCGGCCTGCACGGCGTGGGCGTCTCGTGCGTGAACGCGCTCTCCAGCTGGCTGCGCCTCACGGTGCGCCGCGACGGCAAGAAGCGCTTCATGGAATTTCACCGCGGCGTCGCGCAGAACCGCGTGATCGAGGAAGTGAACGGCACGCCGACCTCGCCGATGCTACTGGTCGGCGACACCGAACACCGCGGCACGGAAGTGCACTTTATGGCCGACGAGACGATCTTCGGAAGCGTCGAATACCACTACGACATTCTTGCGAAGCGCATCCGCGAACTCTCGTTCCTGAATAACGGCGTGCGTATCCGTCTGACCGACCAGCGCACGGGCAAGGAAGACGACTTCGCGTTCGCGGGCGGCGTGAAGGGCTTCGTCGAGTACATCAACAAGCAAAAGAGCGTCCTGCATCCCACCATCTTCTACGTGCAGAACGAGAAGGATGGCGTGGGCGTCGAAGTGGCGATGCAGTGGAACGACAGCTACAACGAAAGCGTGCTGTGCTTCACGAACAACATCCCGCAGCGCGACGGTGGCACGCACTTGACGGGCTTGCGCGCGGCGATGACGCGCGTGATCAACAAGTACATCGCCGACAACGAAATCGCCAAGAAGGCCAAGGTCGAAACGTCCGGCGACGACATGCGCGAAGGGCTTTCGTGCGTGCTTTCCGTGAAGGTGCCCGAGCCGAAGTTCAGCTCGCAGACGAAGGACAAGCTCGTTTCGTCGGAAGTGCGCGCGCCGGTTGAGGAAATCATCGCTAAGGCGCTCGAAGAATTCCTGCTCGAAACGCCGAACGACGCAAAGATCATCTGCAGCAAGATCGTCGACGCCGCGCGTGCGCGCGACGCCGCGCGAAAAGCGCGTGAAATGACGCGCCGCAAGGGTGTGCTCGACGGCGTGGGCCTGCCCGGCAAGCTCGCGGACTGCCAGGAAAAGGATCCGGCGAAGTCGGAAATCTACATCGTCGAGGGCGACTCTGCAGGCGGCTCCGCGAAGCAGGGCCGCGACCGCAAGTTCCAGGCGATCCTGCCGCTGCGCGGCAAGGTGCTCAACGTCGAGAAGGCGCGCTACGACAAGCTGCTGTCGAGTGAGCAGATCGTCACGCTGATCACGGCGCTCGGCTGCGGCATCGGCAAGGACGACTACAACCTCGATAAGCTGCGTTATCACCGCATCATCATCATGACCGACGCGGACGTGGACGGCGCGCACATCCGCACGCTGCTGCTCACGTTCTTCTATCGTCAGATGCCGGAGATGATCGAGCGCGGCTACATCTATATCGCGCAGCCGCCGCTCTACAAGATCAAGGCGGGCAAGGACGAGCGTTATCTGAAGGATGAGTCGGACCTCAACGCTCACATGCTGCGTCTCGCGCTGCTGGGTTCGGAGCTTGTGCCGAATGAAGGTGCGACGCCGATCGCTGGCGACGCGCTCGGCGAACTCGCGCGTTCGTATCAACTGGCGCGTGGTGTGGTCGATCGTCTGAGCCGCCTCTATGACGAGCGCGCACTCGAAGCGATCATGGATGGTGTCGCGATCGATCTGTCGAGCGAGGCTTCGACCGAAGCATCGGCGCGCACGCTCGAAGCCGCGCTGCGCGATGACGCGCTCAAGCCTGAGGTCAATGTTGTGCCGATGTACGACTCGGTGCGCGAACAGCGTTCGCTGCGCGTTGAGCGGCGTCATCACGGCAACTTGAAGGTGTCGGTGATCGACGAGGAGTTCCAGCTCACCGCCGATTATCAGCAGCTCGTGAATACGGCCAACACGTTCAAGGGTTTGGTTGGTAAGGGCGCGATTATCCGGCGCGGTGAACGCAACATGGCCGTGACCGACTTCAAGAGCGCCATGAAGTGGCTCATCGCCGATGCAGAACGCAATGTGTCGAAGCAGCGTTATAAAGGCCTCGGCGAAATGAATCCCGAGCAGCTTTGGGAAACGACGATGGATCCGGGTGTGCGGCGCTTGCTGCGCGTGCAGATCGAGGATGCTATTGCCGCCGATGGTATCTTCACTACGCTGATGGGCGATGATGTGGAGCCGCGTCGGGCGTTTATCGAGAACAATGCGCTTCGGGCGGGGAACATCGACGTTTGAGGTTCCTTGTAGATGAACGCATAACCTGAGAAAAACGGGCCCATAAGTTGAGAGACTTATGGGTCTTTTCTATTGGTAGCCTGGATTTTTCGAGGATTCGTCCACGGGTCTGTGCTCTACGAAGAGATTCACGAACGTGAAGGACTGGGGTACACGTCGACACTGCGCACTATGACACGGTGCTCTTTGCGTTCCAGCCCGTCTCCTCGCGCGGTTGGCGTCCCCAGCACGTTCAGTGGACTCTTCAGGTGTCGTACGCCGTCATCATCAGCGCGCCGGGGTTGTCCGGCGCGAGACTGAAGTACAGGGAAGGCAGAACGCGCATCGGCACGGGACGTTTGAGTAGCAACCTTCGACTAAACATTCTATTGATTTATATTATATGTATTTGTATAGTGACTCAAAGCAGAGCCTTGGAACACCTTCATGCCCGCTGTTGCCCTGGACCCTCAACTGATGCGCGAAGCCGCAGCCCGCGCCGTTGACCACCTCAAGGTGCTGGGGAACAGCGAGCGGCTGTTGCTGCTGTGCCAACTGTCCCAAGGTGAGCTTTCCGTGAGTGAACTGGAGGAGTGTCTGGGAATTCGTCAACCGACGTTGTCGCAGCAACTGGGCGTCCTGCGCACTGACGGGGTGGTGAATACCCGCCGGGACGGCAAGCGCGTTATCTACAGCATCGCGGACCAGCAGCTCCTGCAATTGCTCGCGGCTCTGTACAGCATTTATTGCCCTCAAAAGTGAAACCATGAGCATCGACTGGAACGCTTTCACGCCCTCGTTCGCGCTGGCTGGCGGCTTGCTTATCGGCATCGCTGCAGCGATGTTGGTCCTCTTCAACGGCCGCATCGCCGGTATCAGTGGCGTGCTCGGTGGATTGCTTCGCCCCGTAAAGGGCGACGTCGCATGGCGGGTCGCCTTCCTGGGAGGCCTTATCGTCGCCCCGGCGCTCTTTACGCTGTTCAGCGGCCAAACTGGCCGAATCGATGCCGGATTTGATGCGTTGGTTGTGGCCGGCTTACTGGTGGGGGTCGGCACGCGCTATGCCGCGGGCTGCACATCGGGACACGGTGTCTGTGGCTTGTCGCGGCTTTCACCGCGGTCGATGGTGGCAACACTGTCCTTCATGGGCGCGGGCTTCGCGACCGTCTTCGTAGTTCGGCACGTTCTTGGCGCCTAAGGAGAACCGCATGGGCATCCTGGTTTCGTTTTTGAGCGGTCTCGTCTTCGGACTTGGCTTGCTCATCTCCGGCATGGCCTCACCCGCCAAGGTGCTTGGCTTTCTGGACATCGCCGGCCAGTGGGACCCGTCACTGGCTCTGGTGATGGTTGGCGCCATCGCAGTGGGATTGGTTGCCTTCACGTTGGCGCGTCGGCGTAGCGTGAGCTTGCTCGGCTTTGACATGAAGTTGCCCACTAACCGGCATATCGACCGTCGCCTGGTTATTGGCAGCCTTTTGTTCGGCGTCGGTTGGGGCGTGGCAGGCTTGTGTCCGGGGCCCGCGCTGGTCGCGCTGGGGACAGGACAGCCCGAGTTCGTCGTGTTTGTCGCGGCAATGCTGGCAGGTATGGGCTTTTTCGAACTGCTGGAGCGCGCGAAATCAAGCGGGCAGCAAGCGTAAAAAGTGAACGGCCAACGCTGCATCGCCGTTAATGGCGCTGCTACTTCCATGCGACACGCAAAGCCCGATTACCTGGTCGAGTTGTTCGTACTGCTATCGATAATCCCACGCGTGAGGGATTGGTATTGACCGACCGGATCCGTGGTTTAGCGCCGTGGCGATTCAGGCTGGCCAACTTAACACGCACAGTGTGCGATCTGATTTGTGTAGCGAGGAGAACCTCATGAGCAGCATCCCATCCTTCAAACAAACGGTCAAAGACGTCTCGGCGCAAACGCGACGGTTGCGCGAGAGCCAGCCCGATTTGATGACGGCGTTTAACCAACTCGCTGCGGCCGGCACCAAGGACGGCGCGTTGCCCCACAAGACCCGCGAACTGGTGGCGTTAGGCATCGCGATCGCAGGCCGTTGCGACGACTGCATCGGCTTTCATGTGCAGACTCTTGTCAAACTCGGCGTCACGCGAGCCGAACTGGAGGACGTGCTGGGCACAGCCATCTATATGGGCGGCGGACCCTCATTGATGTACGCCACGCACGCCCTCGCGGCTTTTGATGAGTTTTCGTCTTGATGCATCCTGAGGTGCACGTCAAGGCCCCGGTCGAGTGACCGGGGCCTTGTGTTTTCACGAAGCACCCCCGTCGATGCTCATCTACACAGCTTCCTTGACAAACCGATTTGGTTTACCGAGTATTTAACCTATCAGCTAATTAACCGATTGGAAAATTACTTGGACCAGGATCACCTCAGCGTCACGTTTGCCGCGCTGGCGGACCCGACGCGACGCGCCATCCTCGCGAGGCTTGCGCAAGGCGAAGCCACCGTTGGCGATCTTGCCGTGCCTTTTGAACTGAGTGCGCCGGCCATCAGCAAGCACCTGCGCGTTCTCGCGCGGGCTGGCCTCATTACGCAAGGGCGCGATCGCCAGTATCGCCCTTGTCGCATTGCACCTGCGCCGCTCAAGCAGGCCGCCGACTGGGCACTGCAGTACCGTGCCCTGTGGGAGCAGCGACTCGATCAACTCGACAGCTACCTGCAGCAACTGCAACAGAAGCCGGTCAAGGGCGCTCCCGGACAGGCAGCACCGAAGCCCACACCCAAAGTTTCCAAACCTCGAACCAGGAAAACTCGTCACCATGACTGACAAACTTTCCGCTCCATTCGTCATCGAGCGCCGCTTCGCTGCGCCGCGCGAACTCGTGTACGCCGCATTGACTGAAGCTGAGCATCTGAGTACGTGGATGAGCCCACCCGGGATGGAACTGTCCCACTGCACGGTGGATGCGCGTGTCGGTGGCGTCTTTCACTACGCGATGAAGCCGCGCGGCATGCCCGACGCTCCGGCGATGTGGGGCAAGTGGACGTTCCGCGAATTGACGCCGCCCGAGCGCATTGTCGTCGTCGTGCAGTTCAGTGATGCCGACGGTGGCGTGACGCGACATCCAATGGCCACACTATGGCCGCTTTACACACTATCGACGACCACGCTCAGCGAAATCGACGGCGGCACGTTACTGCGCCTCGAGTGGCGCGCGCTGAACGCAAGCGAAGCCGAAGAAGCTATCTTCGACGCGTCGCACGCGAGCATGTCGCAAGGCTGGGGCGGAACCATGGACGTGCTCGACAAGTACCTCACGCAGCAGCAAGCCGGGCGCTGAATCGAGACGCGGTGCAGGGGCGCGACGATGCGCAACCGCCTGCACCGCACTGATCAGACAGCGCGTGACACAAGCTCGCGCAGAACGGTTTCGAGACCGATCCGACCACGGAGGATTGCGTCCGCGTGACCTTCGAAGTCGATCCAGCCTTCGTTGAATCCATCGAGCATCCGCATGCGCGGCAGCGGATGCTTCATCCCTTGCGCCCGGAACAATGCTTCCCAGTTCTGCCTGTCGACCACCTCGGAACGTGCCGGGCGATCGAGTACGCGGGCAAACGCCGATGCGAGGTCGTTCGGGCTCACGCGGTGCGGGCCTTCGAGTTCGACGATGCGCACGCCATCCCACGTTTGCTGGAGCAGTTCGGCCGCGACGCGACCGACGTCGGCGGTGGCGACCATCGGCACGGGTTTGTCGAGCGGCTGCAGGAAACTGGCGATGACACCGTCGTCGCGTGCCGAGGCGACATCCCATTGGGCGTTTTCCATGAACCACGCGGGACGCAGGAACGTCACAGGCATCGGCAGGCCGCTCAGTGCCTGCTCCATCAACGTGCGTTGCGTGAGCAGGTTGCTCTCGGAAGCCTGCGCACCGATCGTCGAAAGGCAGACCACTCGTTCTGGCTTGGCCATCCGGATCGCTTCAGAAACGGCATCGATGACCACGCGCGCTTCAGGAAAATCCGGTTCGGGATCGAATTCCGAAGGCGGCAGAATAAACACGCCAGTCGCGCCTTCGAACGCGGCCGCGAGGGAGGCAGCGTCTTCCATGGGGGCCGTCGCCAGCTCGCAGCCGCGCTCCGCCCATGCGTTTGCCCGCGTGGCGTCGCGTACGACGGCACGCACCTGATGACCCGAAGCTAGAAGCTCGCGCGCCGCTGCACCGCCGACCTTGCCAGTGATTCCTGTGATTGCATACATCGTTCGTGCTCCTTGCGTCGATAAGTAAAGTGTCGAGCCGACGATGTGCATTCTGGACAAGCACCAGCCGAAACAAAATGACATGGATAGCACTGAAAAAGTGACATCGTGTCACCAATGAGGCGCGATAAGCGCGCGGTCCGCTTCAATCGACACAGCCCGACGAACCGTGGGCATCGATCGGTTCAGTGTTGTCTGGAATGGCTGGCGAGCAACTGCCGGTGGCGCGCTTCGGTTTCGTCATCGGCGGGGAACATGCATTCCAGCCGCAGTTCCTGCGCCACAACGTTCTGCGGCGCACCCACGGTCGTGACCAACGAGAAATATCGAAGCACGTCCCCCTCGCGGACGAAACCCAGCGGAATGACGGGCATCGCGGGGTCGCCTGGCTGACCATGCTGCATTTTCCAGTCGCGTGGCACGTCGGGATACGCGCGTAGTTCGTCGAGCAACCGCCGGGTGCCGGCATCAACCGCGTGTCCAACCGATTCTCGATACACGCGTTGCAGCAAGCTTCGCGAGACCGCGTGCCAGTCGGCAATGAATGGACGCATCCCCTGAGGATCGAAGATCAAATGCAGCATGTTGCGCGGACCTTCGCGCGAGGCCATGTCGATGAAACAGTCGAAGAAGCGCGGCGCTGCGTCGTTGGTCATCAACACGTTCCAGTAGCGATCCATCACGATCGCCGGAAACGGCTCATGTTGGCGTACGACCCGCTCGAGCGCGCGGATGACACTATGCATCTCCTGGGCGTTCCATGGCGCCTCTGAATAGACGGGCGCGTAGCCAGCGGCGAGCAGAAGGCCGTTGCGCTCGCGCAATGGCACATCGAGCGTCTGCGCGAGTATCAGCAGCGTGTCCCGGCCCGGCACGCTGCGCCCGCTTTCGATGAAGCTGATCTGTCGCTGCGAGATGCCGGCCTCGAGCGACAGATCGAGCTGACTCACGCCACGCACGTCGCGCCAATAGCGCAGCAAGTCGCCGAGTTCGCTCGATGGCGCTTTCGGATCGGGGCGGGTGGCGTTCATCGGATTCCCCTGATCGAGGTGGACGAGTACAGATGGCTCAGTGTTCGCTCGCGTGCCAGGCGAACTCCTCGAACTGCGCTTCGAGCCGCGGCTGAGTCACGCTGGCGGTGTAGTTCGTAATCGTAGATGCAGCAACCACCGCGATGACTTCAAGGATCTGCTCAGCACTGAACCCTGCATCCAGGAAGCGTTTCTGATCCGAATCGGCCAGGCGGCCCCGTTTTTCTATCAGTGTGCGCGCCAATGCCGATAGCGCGGCCGGTCCATCGTCATAGGGCAAGATGCCGTTCCGGATTGCATCGACATCGGCGGGGCGCACGCCCTCCTTCAACGCGAGCGCCGTGTGAAATGCGACCGGCCATTCGCTGGCGTTCACGACCGCGTTGGTCAGCAACACCGTCTGAATCTGCGGTTCGGTGAGACTGCTCGAATGCACGCGCTGGAACAGGCCGATGAAACCGTTGATCAGCACCGGCGATCCGGCCATCGTGGCGGCGATGTTCGGAATCAGGCCGAACGTCTGATGCAATTGCTCGAGCACGGGCTTTGATTGCGCGGGAGCGGAATCGATCGTGTATGCGGGAAAGCTGGACATGATGTATCTCCTGGGCGGTGTGCGCTACCGGAACGGAAGCGCGACAGCCGAAGAGTAGATGCGGGCGTTCATCGCGCCAATTACATCGCATGTAATCACCGCGCGGTGAAATGCGGGCGGCGCGTGGAAGCGCGGTTACAGCCACGTCCTGCGGTTCCCTGATTTGCACTCACGGGCGACTGTGGCCCGACGCACCCAGGTGCACGCGGCTGATTTCGAGTCGGTGTGGCGCCGCGGAATATCACAACCGCCGGTTATGCGTCTCGCGCAACGTTCGGCTGAGAGTCAGCAAATGAAGCCCTTCACCAATCGCTGCCCGGCAGTCAAATACCGGGCAGCTTGCCTTCTGGCCGCGCTATTCACAGGCGCGTGAGGATAACGTGCGGATAAGCTCACGGAACGGCTGTGCACGAAATGGGGATAAGTCCGACCGTGTCGCGAAGCCGAAAAAGTTACCAGACGCACCACGACGTTGTTCACGCACGCCGCGCGCGGTTATCAATCGAGTAACTTTTTGATTGGCGAGTAGTTTTTCCCGGTTATCCACAGGAAACGAGCGGGCTTGTTAACTATTACTACGTTTACATACGAGTAAACAAGAAAACCTTAAAGACCACGCCCGGGAGCAGCACTGCGATGCTTCCAGCTAACGCATCTAGCGCCGCCAGTCTTTCCGGTGGCACTCAGACAAGCGGTAGATAAAGCTCCGTGCGCAGCGCCTCGGGTGGCACCTCTTCAGGTGTATTCAGATACAGCTCGAAAGAAGGCGCTGCAAAATCGGCCTGGTGCCCCGATTTGGGCAGCCAGTCGGCGTAAAACCAGGTCCATGCCACTTTCAGGTCGTCATACGGTCCCTCGTGAAGGAGCATCGCGTGCGCGCCACCGCGCAGCTGGATCCGCTCGACCGGCGACGTGGGCGTCACATCCTGCGCGTCCTGCAGATGAATCGCGGCCTTCGCACGCAGTTTCGACGCATCGACCTGATTGGGATCGTCGTAAAAGATGCCGACCAGCTTCGCCCCCGACGTCTGCACGCGGCGTGCCCCGAGCCACTGGGCGAGCGTGTCAAACGCATCGCCGATCTTCGTGTACGGACCGACGTGCCCCACTGCAAGCAGGTTCATCGGTTCGAGGGTGACCAGCTTGACGTCGCTCCGTTTCATGATCGTGTCTCCGTGGCAATCGGCGGGTCGAACCGCCGGGGTCGAACGATTCACGATAGCACCGACGCGCACAGCGCGTGGGCGGGCGTGACGCTGCCTTTTTTTGGCGCTATCGTGGCAACAGACGGCGGAGCCACCGCCTGCACCGGAGCGTCCCCGATGAGCCATGCGACGACGCATGTTCAGACGATAGGTAGCCGTGTCTATCGCTTCGAAGGTCTACGCACGCTGCTCGCAAAGGCGAGCCCGCCGCGCTCCGGCGACCAGCTCGCGGGCCTCGCCGCCGAATCCGAAGAAGAACGCGTCGCGGCAAAGCTCGCGCTGGCCGACCTGCCGCTGCGCGCGTTTCTCGACGAGCCGCTGATTCCCTATGAAACGGACGAGGTGACGCGGCTGATCGTCGATAGCCATTCGGCGCAGGCCTTCGCGCCTGTTGCGTCGCTGACCGTCGGCGAATTCCGCGAGTGGCTGCTGGCGGATTCGACCGATGCCCCCACGCTCGCCGCCCTCTCCGACGGCCTCACGCCAGAGATGGTCGCCGCCGTGTCGAAGCTGATGCGCAATCAGGATCTCATCGCGGTGGCGAAGAAGCGTCCGGTGGTCACGCGTTTTCGCAATACGATCGGCTTGCCCGGCCGTCTTTCGGTGCGTCTGCAACCCAATCATCCAACCGACGATGTCAAAGGCATTGCTGCGTCGATGCTCGATGGCCTGATGTACGGCTGCGGCGACGCGGTAATCGGCGTGAATCCCGCCTCCGACAACCTCGCCGCGATCATCCCGCTGCTCGACATGATCGACGGTTTTCGCGAGCGCTACGCGGTGCCGACTCAGTCGTGCGTGCTCACGCATGTGACGAACACGCTTGCCGCGATCGAAAAAGGCGCGCCGGTCGATCTCGTGTTTCAGTCGATCGCGGGGACGCAGGCGGCGAACGCGAGTTTCGGCATCTCGCTCGCGCTGCTCGACGAGGCGCACGAGGCGGCGCTCTCGCTTGAGCGCGGAACGCTCGGCGATAACGTCATGTACTTCGAGACCGGTCAGGGCAGCGCGCTGTCCGCAAACGCGAATCACGGCATCGACCAGCAGACCTGCGAAGCGCGCGCCTACGCCGTCGCGCGGCGTTACCGGCCGCTGCTGGTGAATACGGTCGTGGGTTTCATCGGGCCGGAGTATCTCTACGACGGCAAGCAGATCATCCGCGCGGGGCTCGAGGATCACTTCTGCGGCAAGCTGCTTGGCGTGCCGATGGGTTGTGACATCTGCTACACGAATCACGCGCAGGCCGACCAGAACGACATGGATACGCTGCTCACGCTGCTCGGCGTGGCGGGCGTGAATTTCATCATGGGCGTGCCCGGCGCCGACGACGTGATGCTCAACTACCAGAGCACGTCGTTTCACGATGCGCTTTATCTGCGCGACGTGCTCGGTCTGCGTCGCGCGCCGGAGTTCGAGACGTGGCTCGCGCAGATGCAGATCGCCGATGCGCGCGGCACGTTGCTGAGCGCTTCCCGGGAGCAAGCGTTGCTCTCATCGGCTGCGAACTGGGTGGAGGGCGCATGAGCGGACCGGTCGAAGCGAATCCGTGGGACGCGTTGCGCCGCTTCACACGTGCGCGCATTGCGCTGGGTCGCGCGGGAAGCGGGTTGCCGACCGCACCGTTGCTTGCCTTCGAACTTGCGCATGCACAGGCACGCGATGCGGTGCAGCAGCCGCTCGACGCCGACGCGTTGCATGCGGCACTGCGCGAACGCGAGCTGACTTCAATCGACGTACACAGCGCCGCTCCCGATCGCGATCACTACCTGCGCCGACCCGATCTTGGACGGCGTCTCGACGATGCGAGCGTTCGCGCGTTGCACGACGCAGCAGGCGCGAGCACCGATGTCGTTTTCGTCATCGCGGATGGTCTTTCTTCACTCGCTGCTGCGACGCACGCGCTTCCGTTGCTCGATGCGTTGCGGCCGTTGCTCAACGACTGGCGAGTTGGGCCAATCGTGGTCGCGCGGCAGTCGCGCGTGGCGCTGGGCGACGAGATCGGTGAATGTTTGCGCGCGCGGTTCGTCGTGATGCTGATCGGCGAGCGGCCCGGACTCAGTTCGCCGGACAGCCTCGGCCTCTATCTGACCGCCACGCCGCGCACAGGTCGCACCGACGCCGAACGCAACTGCATCTCGAACGTTCGCCCCGATGGCCTGGGTTACGGCGCGGCCGCGGCGAAGCTGCACTATCTGCTCACGCGCTCACGCGCGCTCGGTTTCACCGGCGTGAATTTGAAAGACGATAGCGACGACGCGCTCGCCGCTCCAGGTGCACCGTTATCCGCACCGCGCGACGTGGGCGCCTGAAGCGGTTCATCCATCCACTCGCGCGACAGGATGCGTGTCGAGCCACGCGTTCTCGGCGTCGTTAAAGAGCCGCGAGCGTGTGAGAAAGCGCAGTCCGGTGGGCCGTTCCAGCGAGAACATGCCGCCATTGCCTGGCACCGCGTCGATGACGAGCTGCGTGTGCTGCCAGTATTCGAATTGCGCAGCGGTCATGTAGAACGGCATGCCGCCGATTTCGCCGAGCCGCACGTCCGACGTGCCGACCATGAATTCGCCTACTGGAAAGCACATCGGCGCGCTGCCATCGCAACAGCCACCGGACTGGTGAAAGAGGAGCGGGCCATGCTCGCCCGCGAGCCGCTCGATCAGCGCGAGCGCTGCGGGTGTGGCCGTGACGCGAAGCACCGTGTCCATGTCGCTCCTCGCGCGGATCGTGCTGTGAAGGGAACGTGCGGCGCGCGAAACGCGTATGCATCTCGCGCGCCGTACTCACATCGACAAATCGCTCAGAAGAAGCCGAGCGGCTTGTTGCTATAGCTGACGAGCAGGTTCTTCGTCTGCTGATAGTGGTCGAGCATCATCTTGTGATTCTCGCGGCCGATGCCCGACTGCTTGTATCCGCCGAACGCTGCGTGCGCGGGATAGGCGTGATAGCAGTTGGTCCACACGCGCCCGGCTTCGATTGCGCGGCCGAAGCGGTAAGCGCGTCCTCCGTCGCGCGTCCAGACGCCCGCGCCGAGACCGTAGAGCGTGTCGTTGGCGATTTCGAGCGCTTCCTCTTCGGTCTTGAACGTCGTCACGGAAACCACCGGCCCGAAGATCTCTTCCTGGAAGATGCGCATCTTGTTGTGACCGCGGAACACGGTCGGCTTCACGTAGTAGCCGGCGCTGAGTTCACCCGACAACGCATTGCGCTCGCCGCCGATCAGGCACTCTGCGCCCTCCTGCTTGCCGAGGTCGATATACGACAGGATCTTTTCGAGCTGCTCCTGCGAGGCCTGCGCGCCGATCATCGTCTTCGGGTCGAGCGGATGGCCCTGCTGGACCGCGGCCACGCGCTTGAGCGCGCGTTCCATGAAACGGTCGTAGATCTTTTCATCGATCAACACGCGCGACGGACACGTGCACACTTCGCCCTGATTGAGCGCGAACATCGCGAAACCTTCGAGCGCTTTGTCGAAGTAACTGTCGTCGTGGTCGAGGACATCGGCGAAGAAAATGTTCGGGCTCTTGCCGCCCAGTTCGAGCGTGACGGGGATGATGTTCTGGCTCGCGTACTGCATGATCAGGCGGCCCGTCGTGGTCTCGCCGGTGAAGGCGATCTTCGAGATGCGGCGATTCGACGCGAGCGGCTTACCCGCTTCGAGGCCGAAACCGTTCACGACATTCAGCACGCCCGGCGGCAGCAGATCCTGAATCAGTTCGACGAGCACGAGCATCGACGCGGGCGTCTGCTCGGCGGGCTTGAGCACGACGCAGTTGCCGGCCGCGAGCGCTGGCGCGAGCTTCCACGCGGCCATCAGGATCGGGAAATTCCACGGAATGATCTGGCCGACTACGCCGAGCGGCTCGTGGAAGTGATAGGCGACGGTGTCGTGATCGATCTCGGAGATGCCGCCCTCTTGTGCGCGCACGCAGCCCGCGAAATAGCGGAAGTGATCGATGGCGAGCGGGATATCGGCGGCGAGCGTTTCGCGCAGCGGCTTGCCGTTGTCGATCGTTTCGGCGACGGCGAGCTTGTGCAGGTTCTGCTCGAGGCGATCGGCGATGCGGTTCAGGATGTTCGCGCGATCGGTCGGCGAGGTCTTGCCCCAGGCGGCTTTTGCCTTGTGCGCGGCGTCGAGCGCGAGTTCGATGTCCGCTTCGCGCGAGCGGGGAATCGACGTGAACGCATGGCCGGTGATCGGCGAAATGTCGTCGAAGTATTCGCCGCCCAGTGGCGCGACCCATTCGCCGCCGATGAAGTTGCCGTATTGTCGCTTGTACGGGAATTCGGTGGTCAGGAACTGCATGTCTGCGTGATTCATGGTTGTGCTCCTCTATGTTCTCGGTACCGATATGGACGGGAGCGGCGTGCCGCTCTTCCGGCAGGCGCTTACGCCAGAACCGTGCCAGCGGAGGATTTGTCTCGGGAGGCGCACGCGGGGCCGTGTACGCGGGGGATGAGGGGCATTGCACCGGAGAGGAGACGCTCAAGGCCGATTGCTCCGGAGCGCAACAGTTCGCTTCGGCAGTGCTTCAAAATCGAACAGTCGAGGAAAGTATTTCGGCTTTCCGGTCGCGCATGCTGTAGTCTTGCGGCCGGAATACCGCAATACCGTAATAGTCAGGAAGGAGAACACGCATGTCCGAAACATTCGTCTGCCGCAACCAGTCGTGCGGCACGCCCTGGGAACAGAGCGAAGTGGTCATCAAGAACGAAGGCCAGGGTCCCCTGTTCCGCTGCCCGCTTTGCGGGGCGCGTAACTACCTCGAAGTGTTCGAGGACGAAGACGGCAAGGTCGTTTATGAGCAGGTTGACGGCAAGCCGTTCCTGTAAGTGGCGCTGTCGGGGCCGCAGTTTCCGGTGCACCCGTCGATTCTGAGGTGCGAGAGTCGATCCGCTGCTGCCGCCATGCTAAATTTGTCGCTACATCAAATCGGGGGCAAATGATGAACCGCATTTTCATGACGCGAGAGGACGCCATTCACCTCCTCGTCGAGGCGCACACGGCGGCTTCGGGCAAAAGCGTGCAGCTGATTCAGCCGGTCGGTAAAGATCCCGCAAAGGTCGAGGCGCTCGACCGGCTGTTGCTCGACGTCCGGGCGGGCCGGGTCAATGAGTTTCGCGTCGATGCAAACGATAACGTCCATATCGCCATTACGGACTAGGCGGATTTTCGCGGCGAGAATCAGCGGGCGGTCGCGGGGAGCTTGCCGGTCGATGGCTGCGAGCCGCTCTGGTAAGGCGTTCGGGGCCGCCGCGTGCGAACAGCCGGGGAAAGTGACGTAAATCGAAAACCGCGCCAAACCTGGTCGTCTTCGATAACACGGCGCGGTTCAGTCCTCGCGTGCTTCAGGATCGAACCCGGCCGTGGCGAGGCCTTCTGCCAGAACGGCAAGATTTTCGCCGCGCTGGATCGGCAGCCAGTCGGTCAAATTGTCGAGGCGCATGTCCGGCATCAGAACGTGCAAGTGAATCGCGGCTTGTCTCGCTTCCTCCTGTTTCCCGAGCCAGCCCCGGCTCGCGGCGAGCACTGCGTGCGCCAGGCCGAAACCCGGCAAATCGCGGACGGCTTTCTCGGCCCACGCAGCGGCCTCGGCGAAGTTACGCATGAACAAGTGCGCAGCCGATAACCCGAACTGCATCCGGTAGCGTTCCGGATCGACAGGGCTCAACTGCAACGCATGGCTGAATTGCCTGATCGCCTGTTCGGTCTCGCCGTGCCACAAGCGAAGGAACGCGCCGAGGAACAACGCAGCCGCAAGATTGGGATTCAGTTCGAGCGCCCGATCCAGAATCGCAATGCCTTCGGCGAGGTCACCGGCCAGATGTCCCAGGGCGTGCCCGGCGCGCGCGAGCGCCACGGCATCGTATTTGCCAAGTTCGACCGCACGGCGCGCCAGGCGCGCGCCTTCGGCCATTTCCCGCGGGCGATCCTGCATCCAGCCATTGACCTTGCGCCAGCAATGACACCAGGCCGCCATCGCATACGCCGACGCGTAATCCGGATCGCAAGCAAACGCGCGCTGGAATAGCGGCAACGCTTCGTCAATCGCCTCACGGGTGCCCTGATGAAGCTGTGCCATGCCGCGCAGGTAATAGTCGTATGCATCCAGGACTTCGGTCGGTTTGTACCGCGCGCGAGTGATCTCCGCCTGTTCGAGCTGCGGCGCGATCGCGCCGACCACACTCTCGGCAATCTGGTCCTGAAACTCGAAGATATTGTTGAGTACGCCCTCGAAGCGGCCCGCCCAATGCGTTGCACCGGTGCTTGCATCGACCAGCTGGCCGGTGATGCGAACGCGGCCCTGCGCGTGCCGCCAACTGCCTTCGAGTACATAGCGCACGCCAAGCTCTCGTCCGATCTGCTTCACATCCACGTTTCGATGCTTGTACGTAAAGCTCGAATTGCGTGCCACGACGAACAACCATCGGTATCGCGACAGCGCGGTGATGACGTCCTCGATCACGCCATCGGCCAGGTAATCCTGCTCAGGGTCACCGCTGAGATTGACGAACGGCAGGACGGCGATGGAAGGCTTGCTGGCCTGCACCGTTTCCGTCGATGACGTTTCGGCTGCCGTCGTTGCATCGCTGGACTGAAGCGATGCCTGTTGTTCGGTGACGTCGGCGACAAACCGGAATCCCCTGCGCGCCACGGTCTTGATCACGCGCTGCTGCTGACCGTCGTCGCCGACCGCGGTGCGCGCCGCGTTGACGTGGCTGGCAACGGTGGATTCGGAAATCACGCGTCCGCCCCACACCGCATCGATCAGCTCGTCACGGCCCACGACGCGGTTGCGATGACTCGCCAGATAAACCAGCAGATCGAACACCTTCGGCGTCGTGGCGACCGGCTGGGAAGCGCGGCGCAAGTCGCGACGCTCCAGGTCCAGCATGCAGTCAGCGAAAACCCATTGCATTCGGGACTCCAGGTCGGGGAAGCAGCCGGAGTAAGGCGCACCCGGCGCGCAGCGAAGAAATCCAAGGAATTCTGGACGGAAATGCAAGGTGCAGGCAAAGCGGCGCCGGCTGCCGGAAATGATACTTCACCCATCGAATAACGCTGCATGCCCTGGGCATTCCAAACCGGAGGGAGAGGAACATGAAAGTCGTCGTTATTGGTGGTACCGGACTGATCGGCTCAAACGTCGTGCAGCGGCTCGGCCGCGATGGTCACGAAGTGGTGGCCGCATCGCCATCGACCGGCGTGGACTTGATGACGGGCCAAGGGTTGGCCCGGGTGCTGGAAGGCGCGCAAGTCGTCGTCGATGTCGCCAATGCGCCGTCCTTCGAGGACGAGGCAGTGATGACCTTCTTCGAGACGACGACCCGCAACCTGTCGGTCGCAGAGCACGCTGCGGGCGTCGAGCACCATCTTGCCCTCTCTGTCGTTGGCACCGAACGCCTGCAGCAGAGCGGCTATTTCCGCGCCAAGTCCGTGCAGGAAACGCAGATCAAGGCGTCGCCGATTCCATACACGCTGCTGCGCGCGACCCAGTTCTTCGAATTCGTCGGCGGCATCATCGAATCCAGCGCTCAAGGCGATGTGGTGCGCCTTTCGCCCGCGCTGATCCAGCCGATCGCCGCCGACGACGTCTCGGCCGTCCTCGCCGATCTTGCGACGGGCATGCCATTGAACGACACCGTTGAAGTCGCAGGTCCGGACCGCTTCCCTCTGGACGAACTCGCACGCAAATTCCTCGCCGCGCACAAGGATCCGCGAACCGTGATCGCCGATGTCCACGCTCGCTATTTCGGCAGCGAACTGGACGACCGCACGCTCGTCGCCGGCAACGGGCATCGCACCGGCCCGACGCGCTTCCATACATGGCTTAGCCGCTCCGTCGCGCGAGACTGAGCCGCATTTCCGCAACGCGCATTTCCGCAACGATCTCCCCTTCAATCACTCAGAGGACATGTCATGACCCACCGCATCGACTACCAGCAGCAATCCCCCGAACTGTTCAAGAAGTTCGTCGAATTCAGCCTCGCGCTCAAGAAATCCGCGATCGAGGAATCCATCCGCCATCTCGTCGATCTCCGGGCCTCGCAACTCAACGGGTGCTCGTTCTGCGTCGACATGCACGTGAAGGAAGCCACGATCCATGGCGAGCGTGCGTTGCGCCTTCATCACGTGGCCGCGTGGCGCGAATCCAACCTGTTCACGCCGCGCGAGCGTGCTGCGCTGGCCTGGACCGACGCACTCACGCAGATTTCGCCGCTGGGCGTAAGCGATGAAATCTACGATCGCGTGCGGACGCAGTTCTCCGAGAAGGAGTTGTCCGACCTGACCTTCCAGGTGATGTCGATCAATGCGTGGAATCGGGTCAACATCGGCTTCCGCATTCCGCCGGGCATCTACGACAAAGCGTTTGGCATCGACAAGTCGGGCCTGGCCTGATCGCGGCGCGAAGGAGCGCTGTCATGCACATTTCCAGATTGCTGTTCGCGTCGTTGCTGCTGGTAGCGGGCGCTGTGCAAGCGCACGAGCCGCCGGAAGCTAAAGTCACGCCGCTGATGAGAAAGGCACTGGACGACTATCCGGGCAAGGAGGTCACGGTGCTCTCGGTCGAGTATCCGCCCGGCAGCGTGGATCCGGTGCATCGGCATGACGCGCATGGGTTCATCTACGTGCTGGAAGGGTCGATTGTTATGGGCGTTCGCGGTGGTCAGACCGTCACCTTGAAACCCGGCCAGACCTTCTACGAAGGCCCGAACGATGTGCACACGGTCGGGCGCAATGCCAGTCAAACCAGGCCGGCCAAATTCCTGGTATTCCTGATGAAAGACATCGACGCGCCGATTCTGACTCCGGTGAAGTGACTTGCGGTCCTGGCAACGTTGCAAGCCAAAGCGGAGAAACGACGAGGGAACGATAAAAAACGGTCGGGCGTCCGTCGGGGACGGCGGCTGCCCGATGCATTGCATCGCAATCGTTTCCATGGCGACATGTTCCGTGTGCTCGTCGAGAATCAACGGAGAACGTGAAGGAAGCGCGCATGCACGGCGAACGCGCAACACGTTGTGTCGCTCTACTGCGGCAGTTCGAATGGAACCGAAACCCAAACCGAAGCCATGGCGGCGGCGGCCAGAGTCCGAACACGACGCATGTCCACATCAAGTCGATCTATACCAAATTCAACGTCCGGAGCCGCTCAACGCTCACCGCGCTGTGGCTCGGCAAGTTGAGAGAGCGAATTCGAGGCGCTGGATCGCTCATTCGGCCCAGGCAGGATCGCTTGTGAATATGATCGTGAGCCAGCGATGTGCGTCGTCACCGCCTAGTGCGTTGCCAATTTCATCGCGTATCGCGTCCCACTCCGTCAGCGGCTTCGCAGCCGCCTCGCGTTGAACGATGAAATACAGTTCGATCTCCCGGGAGCGGCCGACTTTGGCAACGTAGGAGCGGAAATATAGAAAGGCATAACGCTGGACAAAGCGTTGTGCGACGGTGTCTACATGCGCTTTAAGGTCGGGCGGGGCCACAAGAAGGAGTTCCATCAGTGATCGCCGGATTTCAGCAAGAGGGATGGGAATGATCACCAGACTAACAAATGCGAGTGCCAACGGATCGACGTAGCTCGACCAGTGCGAGAGAGTCGTTCCGTGGATCGCGTAGCCTATCGCGAATGCGACCAATAATGCCGTGGTAATGCCACCAGACATAATCCACGACTTGATATCGAGGCGCAGGAAATCGGACTGAATGCGGCGATTCGCCCGACTCTCGATCACCGCCATAGAGAAGCATGTGCACGCGGTCACCATAGCGTAAGCAAACGCGGAACCGAACTGCAGTTCATTTCCACCGGCGATCAGACGCATGACCGCATTGATTAACGCATAGATCGCGACGCAGACCAGCAAGGTTCCATTCAGCCCGAGTACGATCGGCTCAAGGTGCCAGAATCCCATGGTGAAGCGTTCACGCCATTTCCGAGGCAAGTCCAGATCCACCGCGTGTGATGTGATCAATCTCACGACAGCCAGGGCGAGCGTGCTCATGCTTGCATCGACGAGCGAATAGACGCCATCGAAAACGATCGAATAAGCGCCAGAAAACAGCCCGAAAATCACCCCAAGGCTGGCGATCATTAGCGTGACAGTAATTGATCGTTGCAATACAGACCGTTCATCTTCGGCGGCGAAAATATGCTCTAGTGCCATGGAAGTGATCTCCTGCATTTCGAGAGAGCAAATGGAGGGATCAGGCTATACGAACGGGAAAGGGAATGCGGCGCGTCTGCGCGCAGGCGCCGAACCATGGACGCCAAATCGCGTCTGGAGAGGTCAATGCTCCATCGGCGGATCGTCGCGCGGCGACTGCCGAAAACGGATTCAGGTATCCGGGAGCGCACCACAACAGCCACAAGTCGAACGGTGGCCCATCGGAGCGTTAGATCGCCGCTTCGCGTCTATTCTGTTGAGAAACTCCGCTACCGGGCATTAATTGAGGTTTTCAGGGGGCCTTTTTCCCGTAACCGATGCTCGCGAACGGTTTATGGCGCGATCTGGGAGGTCGATTTTTCGCACACCGGTCCGGTTGCGCAGAGAAGGGAGTTTTTCAACAGAATTGGACGAACCCGGCCACCTGTGCGGGATTTCGACTTGGTTCAGAGTGAGGACAAGATCTGTTTCCCGGCGGTGGAGTTCGTGCCAGCGATCGTTGGTTTGGTCGCTGAAGCGCCAGGTGAGATGTGGGTCGAGCCGCACTAGTGACCACATCTTCATCGGATTGCGGAGCAAGTCCGATTTTGCGGAGCAAAGAAAAAGGGCTCCAATCGCTTGGAGCCCTTTGAATGCTTGGTGGGGCGTGAGTGACTCGAACACTCGACCTACGGATTAAGAGTCCGCTGCTCTACCAACTGAGCTAACGCCCCAACAGAAGCGGAATTATGCAGTACTTCTTGCGTCTTGCCAAGACATTTTTGCGAAAACCCTGAAAAAAGTCTGCGGCCGGCTCCAGGCTCCGATCGGCGCCAGTTGATACCAACTCCCCGCCGCCCCCAAATTGCCCATTTCCTGCCGCAACCCAAGCTCGCCGGTATGATGTTGCGACACGAAGCTCATACGCCGGGCGTGCCTCGCCACACGCTGGAGCCCAGCCCGGTCTCGCATTCTGAAAGGCTTACGATGGACGACAACGCAATCAACGCACTCCTCGAGCGCGTGCTGGCGCCGTGGGTGCGCTCCCTTGGGCTGGCGCCGGTCGAAGTAACCGACGACGCTGTTACCCTGCGCCTGCCGTTTTCCGGCGAACTGCGCCACACGGGCGGCGTGATTTGCGGCCAGGTCTTCATGGCCGCAGCCGATACCGCGATGATCGTCGCCATATCGGCGGCACTGGGCGGCTTCAAGCCGATGACGACCGTTGCGCTGAACACCAATTTTATGCGTCCCGTCCGCAAGGGCGATGTGCTCGTCACGGCGCGCGTGCTGCGCATGGGCCGCAATCTGGTGTTCGGTGAAGTGGAACTCTACGATGAAGATGGCCGGATGGCCGTCCACGCTACCTCGACTTACGCGCTGCTCGACTAAAAGCGCGCCCCGATCGCCAGAAGGAATCAGGACACATGTTCGATCAGGTAGTTTTCGCGGGCGGCGGTAACCGCTGCTGGTGGCAGGCGGGCTTCTGGGACATCGTCCAGCCCGAGCTGCAGATTCGTCCGCGCGTGATCACGGGCATCTCGGCGGGCGCCGCCACGGCGTGCATGCTCTACACGCGCGAAGCCGACTGGGTCATGCGCTACTACGAAGAGGCACTGCGCCATAACAATCGCAACGCCTATTGGGGCAACCTGCTGCGCGGCGAATCGGTGTTTCCGCATTACCGCATCTACCGCCAGGCGCTGCTCGACATTTACGGCGAGCATTTCAGCAAGCTCGGCGATGCACCCGAGATCCGCATCGGCGTGTCGCACGTACCGCGCTGGCTCGGCGCGCGCAGCGCGGTGGCGGCGGGGCTGGTCGCCTACAACATCGAGAAGTACGTCCGCAAGACGCTGCATCCGACGCTCGGCCGCAAGCTCGGCTTTCGCCCCGAATTCGTGACGGCGCAAGCATGCGAAAGCGTCGAGGATCTCGCCGACCTGATCCTGCAGTCGTCATGCACGCCGCCGTTCACGCCCGTTCTGCGACGCAACGGACGCCCCGTGCTCGATGGCGGGATGGTCGACAACGTACCGGTCGATGCACTCGACGACGGGCCCGGCCGCGTGCTCGTGATGGTGACGCGCCTCTATCCGCGTCCGCAGATGTTTGTCGTGCCGCATGGCGAGCGTGGTGAGCAGCAGCGCATCTACGTGCAGCCGTCGGCCAGGGTGCCGATCTCGAGCTGGGACTACACGAGCCCGCATCAGATGCAGCACGCCTATAACCTCGGCCGCGTAGACGGCGAGCGTTTTCTCACGCGCCTGCCCGAGGTGCTCGAGGCCGCGGCGCACGTCCAGGCGGTATAGCCGGGCGTCTGCCCCTGCAGCAGCAGGGGCAGCAAGCGGGCTGCGAGCTTACCTGCGCCGTCCGCCTTGCAGCGCCTGCGGATTGGCGACACTCGCCAGATCGCCCGAATCGAACGCGAGAATGTTGCGAAACGCCGCGCTGAAGTAGAGCTCATAGCTCTCGCGTTCCACATAACCGATGTGCGGCGTGCAGATCACGTTCTCCATGCGCAGCAGGCTGTAGCCCTGCAGGATCGGCTCGCTCTCGTAGACGTCGATCGCCACCATCCCCGGCCGGTTGTGCGAGAGCGCACCGAGTAGCGCGTTCTCTTCGAGCAGTTCCGCGCGGCTCGTATTGACGAGCAGCGCCGTCGGTTTCATGCGCAACAGATCTTCCTGCTTCACGATCGCGCGCGTGTCGTCGTGCAGGCGCAGATGCAGCGAGAGCACGTCGCTTTCTTCGAACAGTGCTTCACGGCTCGCGGCGGCTTCGTAGCCGTCGGCACGCGCCGCTTCGAGCGAGTGCTCGCGGCCCCAGATGAGCACGCGCATCCCGAACGCCTTGCCGTAGCCCGCCACGAGCCGGCCGATCTTCCCGTAGCCCCAGATACCGAGCGTCTGCCCGCGCAGCACCTGGCCGAGCCCGAAGTTCGGCGGCATCGCCGACGTTTTCAGACCTGACTGCTGCCATGCGCCTTGCTTGAGGTTCGAGACGTACTGCGGAATCCGGCGTTGCGCGGACATGATGAGCGCCCACGTGAGTTCAGCGGGTGCGATCGGCGATCCGGTGCCTTCGAGCACGGCGATGCCGCGATCGCTACACGCGGCAAGGTCGATATGCGAACCGGCGCGGCCGGTCTGGCTGATCATGCGCAGGTGGGGAAGCTTGTCGAGCAGTTGCGATGTGATGCGCGTGCGCTCGCGGATCAGTACGAGCGCGTCAACTTCGGAGAGGCGGCTGGCCAACTGGCCGAGTCCGCGTACGGTATTGTTGAAGACCTTGACCTCGTGGTCGGCGAGCAGTTGAAAGCAGTCGAGTTTTCGGACGGCGTCCTGGTAGTCGTCAAGGATGGCAATTTTCATGGCACTGGGTTCTTATATGCCGCACCGGTGGTGGTGCGGCTCGGTGTTCATCTGGTGGTTATCCCACTATGCAGCGCGCGGCAGACTGGTATGAATAAGGAACGATCTCGCGGCATATCGGGATACGCAACGCTCACTACCGGGTTGTTACACTGGTCGTTTTGGGCACCGCAATTGCTTGCCCATGCCAAAACGTCCGGTACAGAACTAACCGCGAATTTTTGAATTTTTAACAGCTTGTTGGGTTTCGATGCAAGCCGCTTTACAGACGGTTTCGAACCCCTGGCTGCAAAGGCCTTGACGACCTGCTCAACCAAACGAATCGACAGTGCGAAGATTGCCTGCACTGTCCGGCTCGTAGCGGTTGCGCCTCTCGCATGCAGCGTCGAAAGGGCCGAATCGTCTTTTACTGCCCTAAAACGGAGAAAGCTCAATGAATCACCCAGATAACAACGCCCAGGTCGCAGCGCAAGTGCCTGCCTGGGTGCGCCATCGAAAACTGGTGGAGTGGGTGCAGAAGGTCGCGGCGCTGACGCAGCCGGAGCGCATCGTCTGGTGCGACGGCTCGCAGGAGGAGTACGACCGCCTGTGCCAGCAGATGGTCGATGCCGGCACGATGCGCAAGCTCAATCCCGCAAAGCGTCCGAATTCGTATCTCGCGTGCTCGGCTCCGTCCGACGTGGCGCGTGTCGAGGATCGCACGTTCATCTGCTCGGAGCGCAAGGAAGACGCCGGCCCGACCAATAACTGGATCGCCCCGGCCGAAATGCGCACGACGCTCGACGGCCTGTTCGAGGGATCCATGCGCGGCCGCACGATGTACGTCGTACCGTTTTCGATGGGCCCGCTCGGCTCACCGATCGCGCATATCGGCGTGGAATTGTCGGACAGCCCTTACGTCGCGGTGAACATGCGGATCATGACGCGCATGGGTCGCGCGGTGTATGACGTGCTGGGCGAAGACGGCGAGTTCGTGCCTTGCGTGCACTCGGTGGGCGCACCGCTCGCGGCGGGTCAGAAAGACGTGGCGTGGCCGTGCAACGACACGAAGTACATCGTCCATTTCCCCGCAACGCGCGAAATCTGGAGCTATGGCTCGGGCTACGGCGGCAATGCGCTGCTCGGCAAGAAGTGCTTTGCGCTGCGAATCGCATCGACGATGGGTCGCGACGAAGGCTGGCTCGCCGAGCACATGCTGATTCTCGGCGTGCGTTCGCCCGAGGGCCGCAAGTACCACGTCGCGGCGGCGTTCCCGTCGGCGTGCGGCAAGACCAACTTCGCGATGCTGATTCCGCCCGCCTCCCTGAGCGGCTGGGAAATCACGACGATCGGCGACGATATCGCCTGGATCAAGCCGGGCACGGATGGCCGCCTCTACGCGATCAATCCGGAAGCGGGCTACTTCGGCGTGGCGCCGGGCACGAGCGAGAAGACCAACTTCAACGCCATGGCGACGCTCAAGGAGAACGTGATTTTCACGAACGTCGCGCTGACCGACGACGGCGACGTCTGGTGGGAAGGCATGACCGACACGCCGCCCGCGCACGTCATCGACTGGCAAGGCCAGGACTGGACGCCGGAAATCGCGAAGGAGACCGGCCGCAAGGCTGCGCATCCGAACGCGCGCTTCACGGCGCCGGCCTCGCAGTGTCCGTCGATCGACGCCGAATGGGAGAACCCGAAGGGCGTGGCGATCGATGCGTTCGTGTTCGGCGGACGGCGCTCGACCACGGTGCCGCTCGTGACAGAGGCGCGCGACTGGACCGAAGGCGTCTACATGGCGGCGACCATGGGTTCGGAGACGACGGCTGCCGCCGCGGGTCAGCAAGGCGTGGTGCGGCGCGATCCGTTCGCGATGCTGCCGTTCTGCGGCTACAACATGGCCGAGTACTTCGACCACTGGCTCAAGGTGGGCGCAAAGCTCGCGCAAACGGGTGCGACGCTCCCGCGGATCTACTGCGTGAACTGGTTCCGCAAGGGTGCGGATGGCAAGTTCGTGTGGCCGGGTTTCGGCGACAACATGCGCGTGCTGGAGTGGATGGTGCGTCGTATCGAGGGCGGGGCGGGCGGCAACACGAACGCGTTCGGTGTCTCGCCGCGCTATGACGACATCGACTGGCGCGGCGTCGACTTCACGCCGGCCCAGTTCGACCAGGTCATTTCGGTCGATGCCGACGCCTGGCGCACCGAGTTGACGCTGCACTCGGATCTGTTCAAGACGCTCGCGCACGGCTTGCCCGAGGCGCTGCAGCAAACGCGCAAGGCACTGGAGGCGCGCCTCGATGGTTGAGGTGTGAGCGCTTACTGACTTTGAGGCCGCCTTCGGGCGGCCTTTTCGTTGGCGGCTCCTCGCAGCGGGGCACGATCAATGTGGGCGCGCCCGCCGTCTGTTCGCCAATCTCCGGCTTGTTTCGCTGCGATGCGGAAATTGTTGTGCCAATAGAAACAATAAGCTATCTGTCTGCACAATTCCCGCCGTCAATGAAGAGAATTTCGAGAAAAAATGGTCTTTGTAGGCAACTTCTGCAGGAACACGCCAGTCGTAGGAGAATTCGCAGCTTGCTTTGCTAATATTAAGCAAGCGCTTACAAGGCGGGAGTTGTCTAATGGATCATTTGCAGTCGATGCGAGTATTCGTCAAAGTGGCCGACCTCGGCAGTTTCGCACGGGCCGCCACAGCAATGGATATCTCCAATGCGGTTGCCACGCGTCACGTTGCCGACCTCGAAGGCCGGCTGGGTACGCGGTTGCTCAACCGCACGACCCGCAGCCTCTCACTGACCGAATCCGGTCAGGTTTATCTCGAACGCGCGCGCCAGATTCTCGACGAACTCGAAGACGTCGAGCAGATGGTGGTCGCCCGCAATCATGAGCCCGTCGGGACCTTGCGCATCGTCGCGCCGGTCGTGTTCGGGCTGCACAATCTCGCTGCGGTACTGCAGACCTACACGCAGCGCTATCCACAGGTCGTCCCCGATGTGACCCTCGTCGATCGCCAGGTCGATCTTGTCGAAGAGGGTTTCGACCTCGGTATCGTCGCGGCGCGGCAGATGCGTAGTGCGAGCATCGTCACGCGCCG
Source organism: Paraburkholderia adhaesiva (assembly GCF_021390575.1). Classification (GTDB taxonomy): domain Bacteria; phylum Pseudomonadota; class Gammaproteobacteria; order Burkholderiales; family Burkholderiaceae; genus Paraburkholderia; species Paraburkholderia adhaesiva. Next base: position 28,566 of record NZ_JAJEJQ010000001.1, read on the forward strand.
CCTGACGACCGGCTGCATGACTGTCTGCGCGACGCCGGCCTACCTCGAAAAGCACGGCACGCCGACCCGTCCGGAGCAACTGATAGAGCATCCGTCGCTGTCGCTGTCGTCGGAATACTGGGGCGGCGAACGCGTATTCACGGGGCCGGATGGCGAAACCCGCGTGCGTCCAACGGACGTGATTGTCGCGAACAATACGGAAATGCTGCGTCAGTTCGCGCTGCTCGGCATGGGTATCGCGATGCTTCCGAGCTATCTGATTGGCCGCGACATGGCTCGCGGCCGGCTCGTGAGGCTGCTCAGCGACTATCGTCTGCCGCAGATCGAAATCAACGTCGCCTACCCGAGCCGCCGCCATCTGCCGGCGAAAGTGCGAACGTTCATCGATCACCTCGTCGAGCATTTCACCCAGACGCCGAACGGCCAACTCGGCGAGCAGTGGGTGAAGGACGGTCTTGCGCATCCGGCAGCAGTTCCAGCGATGGCACGCAATGCCGCGCAGCATCCCGTGGCGCCGGAGGCGTTTGCCGGTTCGGAGCCGCTTTCGAATCTGCTCGATAACGAGCGAAACCTTCGCGATGGCGAGCGGGCACCGAAGGTGGCACGCGCAACGACCGCGCGGACGCAGACTTCGGCGGTTTCGCAGCTATAAGGCGGGAATCACCGCGCATCTAGCGATGAAAAAAGGCGCAGTCTCGTAAGAGGCTGCGCCTTTTGCTTTGGAGCTGGCGGTGAGACGCTGAGGAACGCCGGGACGTTACCGCCAGGCGTTGCCCGCTCACGAGCCCGTTTTACGTGCCGCGGTTTTGCGTGCGGTCGTCTTGCGGGCTGTCGTCGTGGATTTTGCCGCTGCGGTCTTGCGCGCAGGCTTCGCGGTTTCCGATGATTCTTCGGTGGAGGCTTCTGCGGCAGACGTCGATTTTTTCGCCGCGGTTTTCGCCGCCGTCTTTGCGCTGGGTTCCTTCTTCTCGAACTCGAAGCCGATCTTGCCGTCGCTCTGCTTCACGAGGAAAGCCTTGAAGTTGCGGCCCGTACGCGACGACTTGAAGTTCGTCAGCAGGTCCGTGCGGCCCTCGGCAAGCAGCTTTGCCATCTGGTCGCGCGTAATTTCCTGCTGGAGGATCACCTTGCCCGAGCGGAAGTCGCAAGTCTTCGGATTGGCGACCGAATGCTCGCAGACGTAGCTCATGCCATGCTCGAACACGCGTCCCGCGCACTTCGGACAGGCACCCACTGCCTCCTGCTCCGAGAAATCGGGTGCTTCGCCGTCTTCGCCGCCCTGATCCTGACCGAAGTCGAACTCGAGCTTGTAGTTCTTCGTTTCGTCGTCGAACGAGAGCTTGAGGATGGCTGAGAACGGGCGACCCATCTTGCTGCGGAAGCCCGACAGCGGCCCGATCGTCTTGTTCTGCAGCAGTTCCTCGACTTCGGGGATCTCGAACTGGCGGCCGCCAGGGATCTTGGAAATCGAGAACTCGCACTTCGTGCAAGCGAAGCGCCGATAGTTCTCCTTCACCTGACCGCCGCAGTTCGGGCACGGCGTCTCGAGCGTCGCGTAGTCGCCGGGGATCGTGTCCGAGTCGTATTCCTTCGCGCGCTTGACGATGGTCTGCGTCATGCGGGCGATTTCCTGCATGAACGCATCGCGCGGCAGCTTGCCCCGCTCCATCTGCGACAGCTTGTATTCCCACTCGCCCGTGAGTTCCGGCGCGGTGAGTTCCTTCACGTCGAGGCCGCGCAGGAGCGTCATGAGCTGGAAGGCCTTCGCGGTCGGGATCAGGTCGCGCCCTTCGCGCACGAGATACTTCTCGCCGAGCAAGCCTTCGATGATCGCCGCGCGCGTGGCCGGCGTGCCGAGACCCTTCGCGGCCATGGCTTCGCGCAGTTCCTCGTCGTCGACGAGCTTGCCCGCGCCTTCCATGGCCGAGAGCAGCGTCGCTTCGTTGTAGCGTGCTGGCGGCTTCGTCACGAGTTGATGCGCGGCGATCTTGTCGGTCTTGACCTTCTCTTCTTTTTGCACCGGGACGAGGTTGGCGTCATCGCCGCCCGCGTCGCGGCCGTAGACCTGCAGCCAGCCCGGCTCGACCAGCACTTTGCCTTCGGTCTTGAAGTGATGCCCCGCGACTTCGGTGATGCGCGTCGTGACGCGATATTCGGCGGCCGGGAAGAACACAGCTAGGAAGCGCTTCACGACGAGGTCGTAAAGCTTCTGCTCGGGCTCGGAGAGCGACTTCGGCGCCTGCAGCGTCGGGATGATGGCGAAGTGGTCGCTGATCTTCGAGTTGTCGAAGATGCGCTTGTTCGGCTTCACCCAGCCACGGTCGAGCACCTGCTTCGCATGCGGCAGGTAGTTGTTGCTCTCCTTGAGCATCCCGAGCGTTTCTTTGACCGTCTCGATGTAGTCCTCGGGCAGCGCGCGCGCGTCGGTACGCGGGTACGTCAGCACCTTGTGCTTTTCATAGAGCGCCTGCGCGAGACCGAGCGTGTTCTTGGCCGAAAAGCCGAAGCGGCCATTCGCCTCACGCTGGAGGCTCGTCAGGTCGAAGAGCGCGGGCGAGAGCTGCGTGGAAGGCTTCGATTCCTCGGTGACGGTACCTTCGCGACCGTGGCAGGCCGCGACGATCGTTTCGGCGGCCGGTCGGCTCCAGAGGCGCGAGTCGCGCTTCTCGGGGTCGAATTCGTCGCGCTTGAATTTCGGGTCGTACCAGCGGCCTTCATAGAAGCCCGCCGCGCAGACGAACTCCGCGCGCACTTCCCAATAGTCACGCGGCACGAATCGGCGAATTTTCTCTTCACGTTCGACGACGATCGACAAAGTTGGCGTCTGAACACGCCCGACCGTGGTCAGGAAGAAGCCGCCGCCCTTGCTGTTGAACGCGGTCATTGCACGCGTGCCGTTGATGCCGACGAGCCAGTCAGCTTCCGAGCGGCAGCGCGCCGCGTCGGCGAGCGGTTGCATGTCTGCATCGCTGCGCAGGTGCGCGAAGCCGTCACGGATCGCGGCGGGCGTCATGGACTGCAGCCACAGGCGCTGGACCGGCTGTTTCGCCTTCGCGTGTTGCGCGATGAGGCGGAAAATCAGCTCGCCCTCGCGCCCCGCGTCGCATGCGTTGATGAGGCGGTCGACGTCCTTGCGCTTCATCAGCTTCATGAGCACTTTGAGCCGCGATTCGCTTTTTGCGATCGGGTTCACGTCGAAATGAGGCGGGATGACGGGCAGATGCGCGAAGCTCCATTTGCCTCGCTTGACTTCATAGGCTTCTGGCGCGGCGATTTCCAGCAGATGGCCGACTGCCGACGAAAGGACGAAGTCGTCGCTTTCGTAGTATTCGTCATGCTTCGCAAACCCGCCCAAAGCGCGCGCGATGTCGTTTGCGACGGACGGCTTCTCGGCGATGATCAGAGCTTTGGACATGAGTTTTGTAAGTGGGTGAATCCGGTTTGGCGCGCCTGCGGCCGACACCCCCTTGGGTCGGTCCCAGGCCGGTCCTGTTTCTCGACCGCTTTATAGCACAAGGTGCGGCGGCGGCGATTTCTGCGTCTTCTTGTTGCCTGCCGTGGTCACTCGCGGCGCCCAATCATAATGGCGCGGCGAGCCGGCCGGCAAGCGGCGGTCTGACCGGGGTCAGATTTGTTGTGAAGACACATTGCGTAGCTCACGCCTCCGCGAGCGCGGGACGCAGCTTCGGTGCGTCGGTTACGCCCGGCAGTGCCGTGAGGTCGGCGAGCATACGTTCGACCACCGCGCCATGCGGCAGTACGGTGCCAAAGAAGCACGTTGCGGTGCCGTCTTCGATCAGGATCGTCGGAAAGTTCTCCACGTCGAGGTCGTCGAAGCGGTCCGCGTGGGTTTCGATGTCGATCCACGCGAAACAGACGTCCGGATGGGCGTCGGCGATGCGGTCGAATGTCGCCCGATAGTCGCGGCACGTTCCGCACCACTCCGCGCAAAGGCACGCGACGAACAACGTGTCGCGGTCGGCGATCCGGTCGGCGATCCGGTCGGCGTCGGTGTCGAGGTTAAGCGCGGGCATGCTCGTTCCTTGTGTTCTCTTATATATAGAGGCGGTACGTTTGGCGCGAATGTAACACGCTGGCGCTAGCATGGCGTCGCCCTCACGAACCATCCACCGGGGAGCGAATTCAGTTGGCCCGCCAGTTCGAGCTGCAGCAGCGTGCTTTGCAGTACCGCTTCGGGCATGTCGGTGCGCGCCGCGAGGATTTCAAGCGTGGCTGGCGCGTGACCGAGCGCATCGAGCAGGCGCGACGCGTCTGGGCCCAGGCTGGCTGGCGGTCCGGTGCGAGCGATTCGCCGGGTTTCGTCGGTCGGTGTGGCGTGCGTGCGTGCCTGCAACGCCGATGGGGTGCGAGTCTGTCTCTGGCTGCGTTCGAGGCTACTGTCCAGCGCTCGCGCGGCGGGCTGTGGGACACCAAGCGATTCGAGTACTTCCTCCGGCGACTCGACGAGCTGCGCGCCCTGCTTGATCAACCGATGGCACCCGCGCGCGAGCGGCGCATGAATCGAACCCGGGAGTGCGAAGACGTCGCGACCCATTTCATTGGCGAGCCGCGCGGTGATCAGCGAGCCGGAACGCATGGCAGCTTCCACCACGACGACCCCCTCGACGAGTGCTGCAATCAAGCGATTTCGCTGCGGAAAATTCGCAGAGCGCGCGGGCGTGCCGAGGGGCCATTCGGAGACGATCGCGCCACGTTGGGCGAGCTGTACCGCGAGCGCCCGATGCGCGCTCGGGTAGACGAGATCCGCACCCGTGCCGATGACGGCAGCCGTTCCCCCGCATTCGTCGAGCGCTCCCCGATGCGCGGCGCCATCCACGCCGAGCGCGAGCCCTGAAACGACCGTGACGCCCGCGGCGGCGAACGCGCGTGCGAACCTTGTGGCGTCTTCGAGCGCCTGGGGCGTGGCGCTGCGGCTACCCACGACGGCGATGCTGCGCGCGTGTAGCAGGCTGAGCTTGCCTTGCACGTAAAGCATCGGCGGCGGATCGGGCATGGCGAGGAGCCGCGGCGGGTAAGCCGGATCGGCGAGCGTGACCAGCGCGTTGCCCGGCACCGCACACCAGGCGTTTAGCGCGTCGATCTGGTCCGCAAAAGAGGGCGCAGGCGGTGCGAGTGCGGCCCGCGCTGTGTCGTCGCCTGCCGTGGCGGCGAGCGTGGCCAGCGGCTGGGCCAGCACGTTCTGGGGCAGACCGAAGGCGCCGAGCAGCGTCCGCAGCGCGGCGGGCTTCAGGCCGCGCGCGGTGGAAAGGCGCAGCCAGGCGGACCGTTCGTCCGCGTCGAGCGGCAAGGGTGCGAGCATGACAAAAAAACTCCGCGCCGGGCGTGTAACAACCCGTCGTGATAAAATTTTCACTATCCGAAATACAGTGCGGCGCTTCCCGTGAGGCGTTGCGCAGACCTGTGGAGTAGCCTGCTGCGCGGGCGGCGGCGCGTTGAATCCGGCCGTTTTGTACCTATATCCTCTGCATCCTCCGATGGGCCGGCAAGCTGGCCGAACGGCCAGTCTGCGCGATGCCGGACGATCCCGGCGCCCCGAGAAATCCGCTAAATCATGGCTCTACTAAACATTCTTCATTACCCGGACAAGCGCCTGCACAAGGTCGCCAAGCCGGTCGAGGTTTTTGATGAGCGCGTTCGCAAGCTCGTCAAAGACATGGCCGAGACGATGTACGCCGCGCCTGGCGTCGGTCTTGCGGCGACGCAGGTGGACGTGCATGAGCGCATCGTCGTGATCGACGTGTCGGAGACGCACGACGAACTGCGCGTGTTCATCAATCCGAAAATCATCTGGTCAAGCGACGAACGCATGGTCCACGAAGAGGGCTGCCTTTCGGTGCCGGGCATCTACGACGATGTCGAGCGCGCCGAGAAGGTGCGCGTGCGCGCGCAGAACGAGAAGGGCGAGACCTACGAAGTCGATTGCGAAGAGCTGCTGGCTGTGTGCATCCAGCATGAAATGGATCACCTGATGGGCCGCGTGTTCGTCGAGTACCTCTCGCCGCTCAAGCAAACGCGCATCAAGAGCAAGATGAAGAAGCTCGAGCGGGCGATGTGACGCGTTCGCGTCGCCTCGTCCTCTCTTCTTTCATCCAGCCTGACTTCAAGCGCCCATGAGCCACTCCCTTCGCGTCATCTTTGCCGGCACGCCGGAATTCGCCGCTGCGGCACTTGCCGCGATCCACGAAGCGGGCTTCGCGGTGCCGCTCGTGCTGACTCAACCCGACCGCCCGGCCGGGCGCGGGATGAAGCTTCAGGCGAGCCCGGTCAAGCGCTATGCGCAGGATAACGCGCTCGCGGTGGCGCAGCCGACGTCACTGCGGCGCGCGGGCAAGTACCCGGAGGAAGCCGCCACCGCGCTGGACTTGCTGCACGCGACACCACACGACGTGATGGTTGTGGCCGCCTACGGTTTGATCCTGCCGCAGGAAGTGCTGGATATTCCTCCGCACGGCTGCATCAACATTCACGCGTCGCTTCTGCCGCGCTGGCGGGGTGCCGCGCCGATCCACCGTGCAATCGAAGCGGGGGACACCGAAAGCGGTATCACGCTGATGCAGATGGACGCCGGCCTCGACACCGGGCCGATGATCTCCGAAGTGCGCACGCCGATCGCCCCGGTCGATACCACCGCGACACTGCACGACCGCCTCGCGCAACTGGGCGCGGAACTGATCGTGAAGGCGCTCGTCGACCTGGAGCGCAACGGCACGCTGCCTTCGACGCCGCAGCCGGCGCAAGGCGCCAACTACGCCGAAAAGATCGGTAAGCAGGAAGCAGCGCTCGACTGGCGCCGTCCCGCCGACGTGCTCGCTCGCCAGATCCGCGCTTTCGATCCGTTTCCCGGCGGCGTCGCGACGCTTGATGGCGCGCAGGTCAAGCTCTGGGCCGCCGAACCGGCGGACGGGACGAGTGTTCCTGCTGGTGCCGCACCGGGCCAGATCATCGACGTGTCGCCCGCCGGTGTGGTGGTGGCGTGCGGCGAGGGCACGCTGCGCGTAACGCAGTTGCAGAAGCCGGGCGGCAAGCGCCTGCCGGCACGCGAATTCCTGGCTGGCTTACCGCTTGCAGCGGGGCAGCGTTTCCAGTTGCCCGATACGCCCACAGTCTGAACGACGCCGGAATCGGGCACCAGTCGTCCGTTCGGCCAGGTGTCGCGCTCGATTCCAGGCGCGTTAGAATCGGTTCAGCCTGATTTGTTTTTCCTGAGGTCGTCATGTTCGGTATCACCCACTTTGGTTTTTTCGTCGTCGCGGTCTTTTTGCTCAACGTGACGCCGGGCCCTGATACCGCTTACATCGTCGGCCGCAGCGTCGCACAAGGACGTGGTGCCGGTCTTGTCTCCGCGCTCGGCATTTCGGCGGGGTGCTGCGTGCATTCGCTCGCGTGCGCGTTTGGCCTGACTGCGCTGCTCGCGGCGTCGGCTACCGCGTTCACCGTGGTCAAGTTCGTCGGCGCGCTTTATCTCGTGTATCTCGGCGTCCGGCTGATCTTCGTGAAGGTCGCACCTGCGCCCGTCAAGACCGAAGCAGCGCCGCGCGCCACGGCGCCCCGGCCGCTTCGTCAGCTATTCCTCCAGGGTTTCTGGACCAACGTTCTCAATCCCAAGGTAGTGCTGTTCTTCGTCTCGTTCTTCCCGCAGTTCGTGTCTGCCGGCAGTTCGCACAAGGCGCTTGCGTTCCTTGCGCTCGGCGTCGTGTTCGTGGCTATGAGTACGGTCTGGAACAGTTTCGTTGCCTGGATCGCCGGCAGTGTTACGCGGCGCTTCTCGGGCAAGCCGGGCGTCAAGAAGTGGCTCGACCGCAGTGTCGGTACCGCGTTCGTCGGCCTTGGCGTGAAGCTTGCCACTGCCACCCGCTAACGTTGAATTTTTCGCATCCACCCATATCTAACAGATCGCTTACAATGCGCCCGCCGCGTCGGTGAGACGGGCGCCGACTGATTTGATTCCCCTCTTGGGTTAAGGAGCACAGCATGTTCAACTGGGTCAAAACCGCGATGTTGATGGCCGCGATTACGGCCCTCTTTATCGTGATCGGCGGCCTGATCGGCGGTCAGCGCGGCATGATGTTCGCGCTCGTGATGGCGCTCGGCATGAACTTCTTCTCGTACTGGTTCTCGGACAAGATGGTCCTGCGCATGTACAACGCTCAGGAAGTGGACGAGAACACGGCGCCGCAGTTCTATCGCATGGTCCGCGAGCTTTCCACGCACGCCAATCTGCCGATGCCGCGCGTCTATCTCATCAACGAGGATGCGCCCAACGCCTTTGCCACCGGCCGCAATCCGGAAAATGCGGCCGTTGCCGCCACTACGGGCATCCTGCGCGTGCTCTCCGAGCGCGAGATGCGTGGTGTGATGGCGCATGAACTCGCACACGTGAAGCATCGTGACATCCTCATTTCGACGATTTCCGCCACGATGGCCGGTGCGATCGCGGCGCTCGCGAACTTCGCGATGTTCTTTGGCGGCCGCGACCAAAATGGGCGCTCGGCCAATCCGATTGCGACCATCGCCGTCGCTTTGCTGGCGCCGATCGCGGCCGCGCTGATCCAGATGGCGATTTCGCGTGCGCGGGAGTTCGAGGCTGACCGCGGCGGTGCGCAGATTTCGGGCGATCCGCAAGCGCTCGCGTCTGCGCTCGACAAGATTCACCGCTACGCACAGGGCATCCCGTTCCGGACCGCTGAAGAGCATCCGACCACCGCGCAGATGATGATCATGAATCCCCTCTCGGGCGGCGGTATGGCGAACCTGTTCTCGACGCACCCCGCTACCGAAGAGCGTATTTCGCGTCTCATGGAAATGGCGCGCACGGGTCGCTTCGACTAAGCCGCACTTTTTTCGCGATCCTCTGCGATGAACAGGGCAGGCAATGTGCCTGCCCTGTTCGTTTGCGCGAGGTTCAGGCGCGTCCGGCCGCGTCTGAAGCGTTGCGCTCACGCCACGCTACAATGCATCGTTTGCGCCATGCTCTACGTGGCCCGCTTCCGGTTTTTTCATGACATCCAGTTCTTCCCGGCGACCTGCCGCCCCGTCCCGCGACCGACGCTCAAGCCCTGGCGCGCGCAAGCCCGGCACTGCGGCTGGCCATCAGTCGGTGCATCTGTCACCTGATTCGCTCGGCTTCGCGCTGGACCAGGCCGCACACGCCGTCGGCGCGGTGCGCGCGGGTGCAGCGTTGCCTGCCGCGCTGACGAGCGCCTTCGCCGCTCTGCCCCCCGATTTTGCTCCGCTCGCGCGCGGCGCCGTGCAGGACATCGCCTATAGGACGATGAGGCGGCTCGGCCTCGTCGACTGGCTGATCAAGCAACGCGTGAGCAAGGCGCCGCCGCCTCTTGTCGCAAATCTGATCGCGTGCTCGCTGGCGCTGCTCGTCGATGACGAAGCCAACGCCGCTTACGCTCCGTTCACGGTCGTCGATCAGGCCGTCCGCGCGGTAGGAGCGCGACGTGACACGGCGTTCGCGAAAGGTCTCGTGAACGCCGTGCTGCGTGGTTTCCTGCGCGAGCGCGAGGCGGCGCTTACCGCTGCACAAAGCAACGAGGTCGCGCGCTGGAATTACCCGCAATGGTGGATCGACGCGACGCGCACCGCGTGGCCCGGCCAATGGCAGGCGATTCTCGCCGTCGGGAACACGCACGGCCCGCTCACGCTACGCGTGAACGCGCGCCGCACAACAGCGGCCGATTACCTGAAGCGCCTTCAGGCCGCGAACATCGACGCAGCGCAGATCGGCGAACACGCCGTGCGCCTCGCGACGCCATTGCCGGTCGATCGCATTCCTGGTTTCATGGCGGGCGATGTCTCGGTGCAGGACGCAGGCGCGCAAATCGCCGCCCAACGTCTCGGCGTTCGGGACGGCATGCGCGTCCTCGACGCCTGCGCGGCGCCCGGCGGCAAGAGCGGCCATCTGCTCGAACTCGCGGACATCGACCTGATCGCGCTCGAAAGCGACGCGACGCGCGCGCGACGCATCGACGAGAACCTCGAGCGGCTCGGCTTCGCCCAGCACGATCCGGCGCATCCGATGCGCAGCGCGCGGGTCGTGACCGGCGACGCGGGCGACCCCGCCGCCTGGTACGACGGCCAGCCGTTCGACCGCATCCTGGCCGACGTGCCGTGCTCGGCGTCGGGCATCGTGCGGCGACATCCAGACATCCGCTGGCTGCGTCGTCAAAGCGATATCGCAGCGCTTGCGAAGGAGCAGCGCCGTATCGTCGATGCGCTGTGGTCGCTCCTGAAACCGGGCGGCGAACTGCTCTATGTGACCTGTTCGATCTTTCCGCAGGAGGGCGAAGAGGCGGCGCGCTGGTTTGAAAACAGCCGCCCGGATGCTGTACGATTGGACGCGCCGGGGCAACTGTTGCCGACGGCCGGGGGCGCGCCGAGCGGGGAGGCTGACAACGGCGCAGCCAGCAAGGCGCAGCCTGACGCGGCACCGAACGAAGCGGGTAGCACCGCCGATCCGAGCCGCACCGCCGATCACGACGGATTCTTCTACGCGCGCTTTCAGAAACGGTGACCATTAAACGCTTCTTCTCGCTGCGGTTCGCGGCCCTGATCTGGCTTGCGCTGGTCGCCGGTTTCATCGCCGCGACGCCGGCGCGCGCCGAGTCGATCTCGGTGCAGCGCGCGTCGCTGCAAGCCGACGGCACGGGCTGGAGCCTCGACGCCCAGTTCAGCTTCGAACTGAACAGCAGCCTTGAAGACGCGGTCAACAAGGGCATTCCGCTCTACTTCACCACCGATTTCGAACTCTCGCGCCCGCGCTGGTACTGGTTCGACGAGCAGCCCGTAAGCGCCTCGCAGAGCATCCGGCTCTCATTTCAGCCGCTCACGCGCGAATATCGCGTGTCGACCGGGGGCCTTCAACTCGGTTTCCCGACGCTCGCCGAGGCGCTCGCCGTCATCAAACACGTCACTTCGTGGCACGTGATCGACCCCAAAGACGTGCGTCAGGGCGAAACCTACACGGCCTCGGTGCGCATGCAACTCGACGTCGCGCTCATGCCCAAGCCATTCCAGATCGACGCGGTCAACAACCGCGACTGGAATCTCTCTTCCGACTGGAAGCGCTTCAACTTCACGGTGACCGAACGTGCTAAATAAAGTGCGCCGCGCCACCAGCGTCAGCAGCATCGTCGTCAGGCTGCTCGTGTCCACCGTCGCGTTCACCGCGACGCTGCTGCTCCTGCTGCTCGCCGCCGCGAGCGCGAACACCGAATTCTTCGATCGCTATTACGGCTGGCTCTATGCGGCCAACATCGTCGTCGCGCTGATCTTCCTGTCCGTGGTGACGGCGCTCGTGATCGTGATCGTCGTGCGCCTGAGGCGCGGCAAGTTCGGCACACGGCTGCTAGCGAAGCTCGCGTTTTTCTTCGCGCTCGTCGGCGTCGTGCCGGGCGGGATCATTTACGTCGTTTCGTATCAGTTCGTCTCGCGCTCGATCGAGTCGTGGTTCGACGTGAACATCGAAACTGCGCTCACGGCCGGCCTGAATCTCGGGCGCGGCATGCTGGATGCTTCGCTCGCCGATCTGCAGACCAAGGCGCGGCTCATGGCCGAGCAGATTGCGAGCGCTGACTCCGCGGGCACCACGCTCACGCTACTGCGCGCGCGCGATCAGTTCGGCGTGCAGGACGCGATCATCGTCACGCCGGACCGCAGCAGTTTGGGTGCGACGCCGGAAATGCACGTCGTCGCCCAGGCGTCGAGCAACCTGTCGTTGCTCGTGCCCGCCAACCTGCCTACGCCGCTCATGATCGCGCAGGCGCGTTCGCATGGTTACTACGCGGCGATCGAAGGCGAAGTGGACGGCGATCCGCACGAACTCGGCACGAAAGGGCCGCTGCGGTTGCGTGTCGTGACACGCATTCCCGATGCGAACACCACCGACCTGAAGCCCACAGAACGCTTCCTGCAACTCGAGCAGCCGGTGTCTGCAACGCTCGCGCGCAACGCGGACGCTGTGCAGCGCGCGTATCGCGAGTATCAGGAGAAGGCGCTCGGCCGCACGGGCCTGCGCAAGATGTACATCGGCACACTCACGCTCGCGCTCTTCCTTGCGACCTTCGTCGCGATGATGCTCGCGCTCGCGCTCGGCAACCAGCTCGCGCGGCCGCTCTTCCTGCTCGCGCAGGGCACGAAGGAAGTGACCGAGGGCGACTACACGCCGAAGCGCGAAATCAAATCGCGCGACGAACTCGGCTTCCTCACGCAGTCGTTCAACGCGATGACGCGCCAGCTTTCCGAAGCGCGCGCGGCGGTCGAGAAGAACCGCGTCGCGCTCGAACATTCGAAGGCGTACCTCGAAAGCATTCTCGCGAACCTCACGGCCGGTGTGTTCGTGTTCGACCGCCAGTTCCGGCTGACCACGGCGAATCCGGGCGCGGAACGCATCTTCCGTCAGCCCTTTGAGACGCAGCTCGGCGTATCGCTCGATCACATCGCGGCGCTGGCGGAGTTTGGCGCGATGGTACGCAAGGCGTTTGCCGATCAGGAGGCTGCGAGCAGCGACGATGACAACGCGCGCGGCCACTGGCAGCAACAGTTCTCGGTGCCGATTTCGGGCGAAGCCGATCCGCTCACGCTGCTCGTGCGCGGCGCGCGCCTCGTCTCGGACACGGGCCGCGACGCGGGCGACATGCAGACGTCGGGCTATGTGGTCGTGTTCGACGACATCTCCGACGTGATCTCGGCTCAGCGCTCGGTTGCGTGGGGCGAAGTCGCGCGGCGTCTCGCGCACGAGATCAAGAATCCGCTCACGCCGATCCAGCTTTCGGCGGAACGCCTCCAGATGAAACTCTCGGATAAACTCGCGCCTGCCGACGCCGACGTGCTCAAGCGCGGCGCGACGACGATCGTGAATCAGGTCGCGGCGATGAAGCAGATGGTCGACGATTTCCGCGACTACGCGCGCACGCCGCCGGCGGTGCTTGCGAGCCTGCAGCTCAACGATCTGGTGAGCGAGGTGCTCACGCTGTATGGCGCGGAGGAAGGCAAGAGCGCGCTGGAGGTGGAGCTGTCGGCGCTGCCGGTGATACGCGGCGATGCGACGCAACTGCGCCAGGTGATCCACAACCTGCTGCAGAATGCGCAGGACGCGGTGGCCGACACGCCGAATCCACGTGTGCTGCTCGAAACGCGGGCCGTAGAATACGGAGACCCGGACGCCGAAGGCCGCACGCGCGTGGCTGTCCGACTCACGGTATCGGACAACGGACCAGGCTTCCCGGCGCGGATTCTGACGCGAGCGTTCGAGCCCTATGTGACGACGAAAGCCAAAGGAACAGGACTCGGGCTTGCGATGGTCAAGAAGATCGTCGATGAGCACGGTGCGCGCATCGACATTCGTAATCGCCTGAAGGCGGGCGATGTAATCGAAGGCGCACAGATCTCGATTCTCTTTCTCCAGTTGGCCGACGACGCCGACACGCCAGGGTCTGGCGAGCGGGTGGGACGTCCCGCGACGGAGCAGGGAATAAAAGCAACAGCGGCAACAGTGCAGACAAGGGCAGCGTAAATGGCAACCATCCTGGTGGTAGACGATGAAATGGGCATCCGGGAATTGCTCTCGGAGATCCTGAGCGACGAAGGACACGTCGTGGAGCTGGCGGAGAACGCGCAGGATGCGCGCGAGTTCCGGCTGCGTCAGGTGCCCGACCTGGTGCTGCTCGATATCTGGATGCCGGATACCGACGGCGTCACGCTGCTCAAAGAGTGGGCGGCACAGTCGCTACTGACGATGCCGGTCATCATGATGTCGGGGCATGCGACGATCGACACTGCCGTCGAGGCGACGAAGATCGGGGCACTGAATTTCCTCGAAAAGCCGATCGCGCTGCAAAAGCTGCTGAAAGCGGTCGAGCAGGGACTCGCGCACGGTACCGCCGCGCCGGTGGCGGCGCAGGCTTCGGGCAAGCCGGCGGCGGGAGGTTCTGCCGTGGTGGCTTCTGCAGCGGCACTTCCCGTGCTCGCGGGCGATGGCGTGCAAGGTGCGGCCGCGGTGGTGCAGATGGCGTCGATTTCGTTCGACATCCCGCTGCGCGACGCCCGCGACGCGTTCGAGCGTGCCTACTTCGAATATCACCTTGCGCGCGAGAACGGCAGCATGACGCGCGTCGCCGAAAAAACCGGGCTCGAACGCACGCACCTGTACCGCAAGCTCAAGCAGTTGGGTGTGGATCTCGGCAAGAGCAAAGGTGAATGAGTCTGCGAGCCCGCGCCGCCTGGAGTTTGGCAAAGGGCTTGCGTCAGGCGTCAAGAATCGCTATACTCTTTCTTCTCAGTTGGCCCGGTAGCTCAGTTGGTAGAGCAGCGGATTGAAAATCCGCGTGTCGATGGTTCGATTCCGTCCCAGGCCACCAGATTTAGACGCCCAACCGTTCGCGGTTGGGCGTTTTCATTTGTGGCGTTCAAAAACGCCATGCGGACTTCCCGGTTGACCTGATGCTCCAGCCAGGCCCAGACGCGGGCCGGGCACAGGCGAGGCTCAAACTCAGGCCCGCACGTTCGCAAACCATGGCCGAGTGACGATGCCAGCGGTGGCAAATACCGGGCATTCACCTTGACAAGCGCCACGGCGTCCACCAAAAATTCAACGCATAAATATAAGAAATAAGTAGGGGATGCCGTCCGCCTGTCTTCGGCGGGCTCGCCATTACGCACGTTGGAGTGTTGCGAGGATCGCATCATGAGTGACGTACCGGCCAAAGACGTACGACCCACCGACGTACCGACCCGATCACAAGAACTACTCAGCTTTCTTTTTCTGACCGTCGTCCTGATCCCGGTGCTGACCGTACTGTTCATCGCCGCCTATGGCTTCGCCGTCTGGATTTACCAGATGCTGATCGGCGGCCCCCCACATCACTGAATTTCCTGGCAAGACTGTAGTGGACACGCGCCGCGCCGTCCGCGCGGACAGGAGAGCAGATCATGCGGTCCAGTAAAGGACGCACACGCGAACGCATCCGCGAACGCACACGCGCCGCCGCCCCATCAGGCGGCCCAGCCCCGGTCGAGGCGCAGGCGGCGTGCTCCGCGGAGATCCATATCGTCGGCGTCGTCGTGTATGCAAGTTCAGCGCATCTCAAAAACGTCGCTGGCACAATCGGACGCATGGCCGGAGTGGAAATTCACGCCGTCTCGGAGCAAGGCAAACTCGTCGTTACCATCGAAGGCCATGGAAGCGACGAGGTTGCCAATACGCTCCAGGCGATCCACGGGCTACCCGGGGTCTATTCAGCCGCGCTCGTATACCAGCACCACGAAGACGCCGAGTCGTTGAACGAGGAGCTTGTCGATGAAGCTGACCCGCCGGGCGTTTATTAAGCAGACCGCAGCAGCGAGTGCTGCGTCTGCCGCGGGAATCACGCTCAGCGCCCCTCTGGCGCTGGCCGCCGATAGCGTGGACAACGGACTCACGTGGTCGAAAGCGCCGTGCCGGTTCTGCGGTACCGGCTGCGGTGTCAGCGTGGGCGTCAAGGGAGAGAAGGTCGTCGCGACCGTCGGCGATCCCCATGCCGAGGTCAACCGCGGCCTGAACTGCGTGAAGGGTTACTTCCTGTCGAAGATCATGTACGGCGAGGACCGCCTGACGACACCGCTCTTACGCATGAAAGACGGCAAGTACGACAAGAACGGCGAGTTCGCGCCGGTCAGCTGGGATCAGGCGTTCGACGTGATGGCCGACCAGTTCAAGCGCGCGCTGAAGGCGAAAGGCCCGTCGGCGGTCGGCATGTTCGGCTCGGGCCAGTGGACGATCTTCGAAGGCTATGCGGCGTTGAAGCTCATGAAGGGGGGCTTTCGCACCAACAACATCGACCCGAACGCGCGGCACTGCATGGCGTCCGCAGTGGCCGGTTTCATGCGGACCTTCGGCATGGACGAGCCGATGGGCTGCTACGACGACATCGAGCAAACCGATGCTTTCGTGTTGTGGGGCGCGAACATGGCCGAGATGCACCCGGTGCTGTGGACGCGTGTCACCGACCGGCGCCTGTCGGCGCCGAACGTCAAGGTTGTGTCGCTGTCCACCTTCGAGCAGCGTACGTTCGACCTCGCCGACGAAACGATTGTCTTTACGCCGCAGGGCGACCTCGCGATCCTCAACTACATCGCGAACTACATCATCAAGAACGGCAAGGTGAACCGCGATTTCGTCGATAAGCACACGGTCTTCAAACGCGGCAACACCGACATCGGCTACGGGCTGCGTCCCGAGCATCCACTACAGAAGGCTGCGAAGAACGCGGCCGATGCCGGCGGCGCAAAGCCGATGACGTACGACGAATATGCGAAGTTCGTTTCAACCTACGACGCAGCGTATGTGACAAAGCTGTCCGGTGTGTCGAAGACGAAGCTCGACCAGCTCGCGAAGCTGTACGCCGATCCGAATATCAAGGTGATGTCGCTCTGGACCATGGGCTTTAACCAGCACACGCGTGGGACATGGGCCAACAATCTCGTCTACAACCTGCATCTGCTGACCGGCAAGATCGCGACGCCGGGCAACAGTCCGTTCTCGCTGACCGGCCAGCCATCCGCGTGCGGCACCGCGCGCGAGGTCGGCACGTTCTCCCATCGCCTGCCGGCCGACATGGTCGTGGCGAATCCTAAGCATCGTGCGGAAACCGAGCGCATCTGGAAGCTGCCGCCGGGCACGATCCCCGACAAGCCCGGCTATCACGCCGTGCTGCAAAACCGCATGCTGAAGGACGGCAAGCTGAACGCGTACTGGATCCAGGTGAACAACAACATGCAGGCGGCGCCGAACATGATGCAGGAAGGCCTGCCCGGCTACCGCAACGCGGACAACTTCATCGTGGTGTCCGACGTGTATCCGACTGTCACGTGCGTTGCCGCCGACCTGATTCTGCCGACCGCAATGTGGGTTGAGAAGGAAGGCGCCTACGGCAATGCGGAACGGCGCACGCAGTTCTGGCATCAGCTCGTGCCCGCACCGGGCGAAGCGCGCTCGGACCTGTGGCAATTGCTCGAATTTTCGAAGCGTTTCAAGGTCGAGGAAGTCTGGCCCGAGGATCTGCTCGCGAAGAAACCCGAGTTCCGGGGCAAGACGCTGTTCGACGTGCTCTACCGCAACGGGCAGGTGGACAAATTCCCGGTGTCGCAGACCGATCCGAAATATCGCAACGACGAAGCCAAGGCGTTCGGCTTCTACGTGCAAAAGGGCTTGTTCGAGGAATACGCGGCCTTCGGGCGAGGGCATGGCCACGACCTCGCGTCGTTCGACACTTACCACAGGGCGCGCGGCCTGCGCTGGCCGGTCGTCAATGGCAAGGAAACCCGCTGGCGTTACCGGGAAGGCTCGGATCCGTACGTGAAGGCGGGCACCGGTTGGCAGTTCTACGGCAACCCGGACGGCCGTGCCGTCATTTTCGCGCTGCCTTATGAGCCTGCCGCCGAATCGCCGGATAAGGAATATCCGTACTGGCTATCGACCGGACGCGTGCTCGAACACTGGCATTCGGGGTCGATGACGCGGCGCGTGCCCGAACTCTATCGTGCGTTTCCGAACGCGGTGTGCTTCATGCATCCCGACGATGCGAAAGCCCAGGGCCTGAGACGAGGCGACGCGATTTCGGTGACGTCGCGGCGCGGCTACATCGTGACGCGCGTGGAAACGCGCGGGCGCGTCAAACCTCCGCGCGGACTGGTGTACGTGCCGTGGTTCGATGCGAGCCAGTTGATCAACAAGGTCACGCTCGATGCGACCGATCCGATCTCGCTGCAGACGGATTTCAAGAAGTGTGCGGTGAAGATCGCCAAAGTCTAGGGGACGACCATGCGGATCTGGGGCGTCATTGTCAGCGTTGCCGTGTTATTCATCCCGGTGGCCGATGCTGCGCCGCCCACCGTACCGCCACCTCCGTTCGTCGATCCGTTGCGCGGCCCGACGGCGCTCGACCAGGCGACAAAGCCGCCGCTGATGGCGCCGACCGAGAACAAGGACGTGATCCGCGGGCGCGCATTTGCGCAGCAGCCGCCGACGATTCCGCACAAGATCGACGGCTATCAGCTCGACCGCAACGCGAACGTCTGTCTCGCGTGTCACGCGCGCAGCCGCGCCGCGCAGAGCGGTGCGACACCGATCGGCATTTCGCACTACTCGAATCGCGCGGGTGAAACGCTCGGCCATCTGGCGCCGCGCCGTTACTTCTGCACCGCGTGCCACGTACCGCAGGCCGATACGCAACCTCTCGTCGGCAACACCTTCATGGAACTCAACGACGTGAAGATGCCGAGCGGTGCGCGCGCGAAGCGCCCCTGATCAGGAAGGCCCGATATGCGCAATCTCATCCGGCGCTACTGGCAGATCATCACCCGCCCGTCCGTGTATTTCAGCCTCGGGTTTCTGACGCTGGGCGGCTTCATTGCCGGGGTCGTGTTCTGGGGTGCGTTCAACACGGCGATGGAGCTCACGAATACCGAGCGTTTCTGCATCGCCTGCCACGAGATGCGCGACAACACCTACTCAGAACTGCAGACAACGATTCACTACTCGAACCGTACCGGCGTGCACGCGGTGTGCTCCGATTGCCACGTGCCGCACGCGTGGACCAGCAAGATCGCGCGCAAGATGCAGGCGTCGAAGGAAGTCTGGGCGAAGATATTCGGCACCATCAACACGCGCGAGAAGTTCCAGGATCGCCGGCTCGAACTGGCCGAGCATGAATGGAGACGCATGAAGGCGAACGACTCGCTCGAATGCCGCAATTGCCACTCGTTCGAACACATGGATTTCACGCGCCAGAGCCCGCGTGCGCAGGCTGCGCACCAGCGATTTCTGGGTACCGGCGAGAGGACCTGCATCGACTGTCACAAGGGCATCGCGCATCACTTGCCGAACATGCAGCAGGCGCAGGAGGACATGGAACAGTGGGAGAAGCAGCAGAAGCAGTGACCGCATAGAGGGGACAGCATCGGATGCTTTCGATCGAGCAACTGGCTATGGCGCGTGGCGGCAAGCTGCTCGCGTCGGGTATCGACATGCAGGTGGAGCCGGGCGGCGCGCTGCAGATTCACGGCGCGAACGGCAGCGGCAAGACCACGCTGATCGGTGTGCTTGCCGGGCTGCGGCGGCCCGTGGCGGGGCGTGTGCGTTGGCGTGGTGTTGACGTGCACGCGCATCCCGCGCCATTCCGGCGCGATCTAGCCTACGTCGGCCACGCGAATGGCGTTAGCGATGACCTGACCGTCGCCGAAAACATCCGCTTTGCGGCGCGGCTCGACGATCGCCGCCCGCACCCTGCGTACGGCGCGGACGACGAGCGCGATGTGCTCGAACGCGCGGGCCTCTTTGCGTTGCGCGCGCGGCGCGTCGGCACGCTGTCACAGGGGCAGCGCAGGCGCGTGGCGCTCGCGCGGCTCATCGCTTCCGCCAAGCGGCTCTGGCTGCTCGACGAGCCCGTCGATGCACTCGACGCCACCGCCGCCGACTGGCTCGAAACCTGTATCGCTTCGCATCTGCGCGATGGCGGCATGGTCGTGTCGACCACGCATCGGCCGTTCGCGATGGCGGGCGTCACGCACCATCTGGATCTCGATCAGGGCCGCGCATGGTCGGACTGACACTGGCGATCGTCGGCCGGGAATTGATGCTGAGCTGGCGGCGGCGCGCCATCGCCATCGGCGGCTTGATGTTTTTCGTGATCGCGTCGAGTCTCTTCGCGCTCGCGCTCGGCCCCGATCCGAAACTGCTGCACGCGGTGGCGCCGGGCGTCGTCTGGGTGACGGCGCTCTTCGCCGCGATGCTGTCGACCGGCCAGCTATTCGGCCACGATTATTCGAGCGGCGCGCTCGAGCAGATGCTGCTTTCGCCGCAGCCGCTCGCGCTGATCGTGCTCGGCAAAGTGCTCGCGCACTGGCTGACGAGCGGCTTCGCGTTGACGCTGCTCGTGCCCGTCGTCGCCCTGCAATACGACCTCGATTTCACCGCCGTGCTGCCGCTGATGGGTTCGCTGCTGCTCGGCACGCCTTTGTTGAGTCTGCTCGGTGCGATCGGCGCGGCGCTGACGCTCGGCGTGCGCGGCGGCGGCGTAATGCTTGGACTGCTCGTGCTGCCGCTCGACGTGCCGGTGCTGATTTTCGGCGCAGGCGCGGCCAACGCCGCTGCCGATCCCGCGTGGGCGAGCGCGAACTTTTCGCTGCTCGGCGCCGCGCTGTGCCTCGGCGTGTGGCTGTGCCCATGGGCCAGCGCCGCCGCGCTGCGCATTGCGATGGAATGACCGCGATGACTCGTCCCCACTGGTTCCGCTATGCCTCGCCGCACACGTTCGCGCCGCTTGCCGCGCGGCTCGCGCCCGCATTCGGCGTCGCCGCGCTGATCCTCATCGCCAGCGGCCTCGCGATCGGCCTCGCGATCGCGCCGACCGATGCGCTGCAGGGCGACATCTACCGGATCATGTTCGTCCATGTGCCGGCGGCGTGGATGTCGATGTTCGTCTACGTCGTGATGGCTGGTTACTGCGCGCTCGGGCTGATCTTCAACACGCGCCTGTCCGCGATGATGGCGCAGGCGCTCGCGCCGTGCGGCGCGGTGTTCACGCTGATCGCGCTCGTCACCGGCGCCCTGTGGGGCAAGCCGGCGTGGGGCGCATGGTGGGTCTGGGACGCCCGGCTGACCTCGGAGCTGATCCTGCTGTTCCTGTACCTCGGCTTCATCGCGCTGCACGCGGCCATCGACGACGCGCGCCGCGCCGATCGCGCGTGCGCCGTGCTCGCGCTGGTCGGTGTGGTCAACATCCCGATCATCTACTTCTCCGTGCAGTGGTGGTACACGCTGCATCAGGGGCCGTCGCTCGGCTTCGGCAGCGGCGTCGCGATGACGGCGTCGATGCTCGCGGGCATCGTCGTGATGACGTTCGGCTTCTGGGCGTATGCGATCGCGTCGACGCTCATGCGCGTGCGCGCGATCATCCGCGCGCGCGAACGCGCGGCGCCGTGGCAGACCAGACTGGAGGAGCAGGCAGCATGAGCCGACTCGCCGATGTCGTGCAGATGCTCGCGCATACGCCGTACCTGAGCGCGGCGCTCGCGTTCACGTTCGTGGTGCTGGCACTCGACGCGTGGGCGGCTGGACGCGATGGCAACGCGGACCCCGCCGCGAACCCTGCCGCGCGCGCACACGCGGACACCCGCACCAACGCCGACGAGCCGCGCTCATGAACACACGCTGGCGCCGCGCGGGCTGGATCGGGGGCGGACTCGTTGCCATCGCGCTCGCGTGTGCATTCGTGTTGAACGCCTTTCGCGCGAACGTCGTCTTCTTTGTGAGCCCCAGCCAGATCGACGCGCGGATCAGCGATACAACGCGAGCGTTCCGGCTCGGCGGCATGGTCGAGCGCGGCTCGTTGCGTCGTGACGCGGATGGCCTGACCGTCCATTTCGTGGTCACGGACAACGTGAGACAGATTGGCGTCGTCTATCGCGGCCTGCTGCCGGACCTGTTTCGCGAGGGCAGCGGTGTGGTCGCGCAAGGCACGCTCGGCGCGGATGGCCAGTTCCACGCGGACCAGGTGCTCGCAAAACACGACGAGAAATACACGCCTCCCGATCTGCACAACCTGAACGCGCACGGCGTAGCCGCCGCGCCGCACACGACGCTTTATCCGAGCGTCGCCACGGGGAGCGGATCGTGATCCCCGAGATCGGTCATTTCGCTTTGATACTCGCGCTACTGCTCGCGCTCGTCAGCAGCGTCGTGCCGCTTTTCGGCGCGCACTACGGCATCGACGCATGGATGCGACTCGCTTGGCCCGTCGCGCGTGCGCAGTTCGGTTTCGTCGCGCTTGCTTTCGGTTGCCTCGCGTGGGCGTTCGTGCATAACGATTTTTCGGTGCTGTACGTCGCCGAAAATTCCCGTTCGACGCTGCCTGCAATCTATCGCTTCACCGCCGTTTGGGGCGGCCACGAAGGATCGCTGTTGCTGTGGATGCTCTGGCTCACGCTGTGGATGGTCGCGGTGACCTGCTTCGGACGGCAACTGCCGGTCGAGATCGTCGCGCGCGTGCTGGCGGTGATGAGCTGGATCGCGTCCGGCTTTCTGCTATTCATGCTGTTCACGTCGAACCCGTTCGTGCGGCTCCTGCCGCCGATGCTCGACGGACGCGGGCTCAATCCGCTGCTGCAGGACCCCGGCATGGTCTCGCATCCGCCGATTCTGTACATGGGCTATGTCGGTTTCTCGGTGGCGTTTGCGTTCGCAATTGCCGCGCTGCTCTCGGGGCGGCTCGACTCGGCGTGGGCGCGCTGGTCGCGTCCGTGGACGGCGGCGGCATGGGTGTTTCTGACGCTCGGCATCATGCTCGGCAGCGGCTGGGCGTACTACGAACTCGGCTGGGGCGGATGGTGGTTCTGGGACCCGGTCGAGAACGCATCGTTCATGCCGTGGCTTGCCGGGACGGCGCTGATCCATTCGCTCGCCGTCACGGAAAAGCGCGGCGGCTTCAGGCGCTGGACCGTGCTGCTCGCGATCTGCACGTTCGCGCTCTGTCTGCTCGGCACGTTCCTCGTGCGCTCTGGCGTCGTGACGTCCGTTCACGCGTTCGCCGCCGATCCGGCGCGCGGCGTGTTCATTCTCGGTTTCCTTGCACTGCTTGTCGGCGGTGTGCTGCTGCTGTACGCGTGGCGCGCGCCGCACATTCCACCAGGGCCCGGGTTCGAGCCCGTGTCCCGCGAGGCGCTGCTTCTGTCGAATAACGTGCTGCTCATCGTGGCCGCCGGTTCGGTGCTGCTCGGCACGCTGTATCCGATGGCACTCGAAGTGCTGCGCCTCGATCGCGTTTCGGTCGGGCCGCCTTACTTCGACAGCGTATTCGTCCCGCTCATGGCGCCCGCTGTTTTCCTGATGGGCATCGGTCCGCTCGCGCGCTGGAAAAGCGCACGCGTTCCCGATCTGGCCGTGCGCTTGCGCTGGGCCGCGCTGGTCAGTTGCGCGACCGCGGTGGTTTTGCCGCTGTTGCTCGGCAGCTGGCGTCCTCTGATCGGACTCGGCATCCTGCTCGCCGCCTGGAGCGTCGCGACCGTCGCGGTCGGTGTTCGCGAACGCGTCGGCGGACAGTCGGGCCCGCTGCTCGCGCGCTGTGCCCGCATTCCACGCGCCACGTATGGGATGTGGCTCGCGCATTGCGGTGTGGGCGTGTTCATCGTCGGCGTAACACTCGTGAATGGATTCGAAGCGGAGCGCGATCTGCTGATGCATCGTGGCGACAGCGTCTCGCTCGGCGCGTACCGCTTTCGGTTCGACGGCACGGACAAAGTGAGCGGACCGAACTGGCAGGGCACGCGCGCGGCCATCACGGTGACGAAAGACGACGCGCCGGTGGCAACGCTGCATCCGGAGAAGCATTTGTTCAACGCGCAGGACACGCCGATGACCGAAGCGGCAATCGACCACGGCGTGCTGCGCGATCTCTATGTGGCGCTGGATCAGTCGACGCCCGATGGCGGATGGACGCTGCGCATCCAGATCAAGCCGTTTGTGCGCTGGATCTGGGCTGGCTGTGTGTTGATGGCGCTCGGCGGCGTGCTGGCCGCGAGCGACCGGCGCTACCGGCTGGCGCCATCACGTGGGCGACGTGAGGTGGCACGTGTGCTCGATCCGTCGAGTGCGGCGGGTGCTTCCCTTGCCCCGGTCGACTCTGCTGCCTCCACCGCCTCGCCGCACATCGTCGGCGTGCCGCCCGCTTCCGCGAGCGAGGCCAGCCAATGAAACACGGCCCCATGCGCTACCTGCTCGTGCTCGTCGGCTTCGGCGTGCTGGTCGCGCTGCTCGCGGCCGGGTTGCGGCACGATCCGCGAGAACTGCCGTCTGCGCTGATCGGGCAGCGCGCGCCGGACTTCGATTTGCCGCGCCTCGCCGATTCCGGCGCGACCGACGAGCGGCTGTCCGCAGGCGCGCTGCGCGGACAGGTGTGGATACTGAACGTATGGGCGTCGTGGTGCGACTCGTGCCGCGACGAACATCGCACGCTGGAGCAACTCGCGGGGCGCCACGTCGTGCCGGTCTACGGCCTCGACTACAAGGACGATCCCGCCAACGCGCGCCAATGGCTCGCCGACGCGGGCAACCCGTACACGGCGTCGCTCGTCGACCGCGACGGACAGACCGGCATCGACTTCGGCGTGTACGGTGTGCCTGAGACGTTCGTGGTCGATCGCGCGGGCGTGATCCGATATCGGCATGCGGGGCCACTGACGAACGCATTGGTCGACAGCACGATTCTGCCGCTCGTTCAAACGCTGCAACAGGATCCGTCATGATGAGGATGCCGAAGCGATTCGTCGCCATGTTGATGCTGCTGCTCGCCTGTGCGATCTGTCCGGTTGCGCGCGCGCAGTTCGCTAGCGGCGCCAACGAGGACGCGCGCGTGCGCGCAATCGCGAGCACCTTGCGCTGCCTCGTTTGCCAGAACCAGACCCTGGCCGATTCGAACGCCGATCTTGCGGCCGACCTGCGCGAGCGGATCCGCGAGCAGGTTCGCGCCGGTGCGACCGACGACGACATTCGCGCGTACATGGTGCGTCGCTACGGCGATTTCGTGCTGTATCAGCCGCCGCTGAAG
Source organism: Paraburkholderia adhaesiva (assembly GCF_021390575.1). Lineage (GTDB taxonomy): Bacteria > Pseudomonadota > Gammaproteobacteria > Burkholderiales > Burkholderiaceae > Paraburkholderia > Paraburkholderia adhaesiva. Next base: position 53,174 of record NZ_JAJEJQ010000001.1, read on the forward strand.
CCGGTGACCTGGTTGCTGTGGTTTGGTCCGTTCATCGCGCTCGTGGCCGCCGCGCTCGCGCTGTTCGCGGGCATCCGGCGTCGTCGGCACGTCCGCGCGCGCACGCTCGATGAGCAGGAGCGCGAGCAGATGCACGTGCTGCTTGCCGATACCGACGAGGGCCCCGCCCGATGATCGCGTTCTTCATGATCGCCGCTGCGATGACGGTCGTCGCCCTGCTCTGTGTGCTAACGCCGCTGCTGCGCCGCACGCCGACGGCGCACGCATCCGGCACCGCGCGCACGCTGGCGGTGGCGGTTTTTCGCGCGAATCTCGCGGAAGTCGAACGGGATGTATCTGCTGGCCTGCTCGCGAAGGAACATCGCACCGACGCGCGGCTGGAACTCGAACGGCAACTGGTCGACGACACGCGGTTGCAGCCAGCCGGCGTCGACGCCGTCGAGAGCAGTGGGCGAGGCACATTCCGGCGCGCGGGCATCGCCGCGTTGGTGCTGGCCGTTCTGCCTGCCGCTGCGATGGGTCTGTATCTGCAGCTCGGCAATCCAATCGCGATTCCGCTGCTAGCGGGTGACGGAATCGGTCTCGCCGACGATCACGCGATGCTCGAAAGCACGCCCGAAATCATGGTCACGCGGCTCGCCGTGCGTCTCGCGCGCGAGCCCGGCGATGCGGACGGCTGGGTGCTGCTCGGACGTTCGTACGCTGTGCTCGCGCGCTATGACGATGCCATCACCGCGTATCGACGCGCACTGGCGCTGGTGCCGGATCAGGCGCAGTGGCTGGCCGATCTTGCCGATATCGAAGCGACGGCCGCTGGCGGCGATCTGAACGGCGCGGCACGCGCGAGCATCGAGGCGGCGCTCACGGCCGACCTTGACAATCCGAAGGCGCTGGCACTGGCCGGCTCGGCCGCGTTCGACCGGCGCGACTACACGGCGGCGATCGACTATTGGCAGCGCCTCGCCGCATTGCCGGAGATCAGCGAGGAAGCGGCGGCGCAGGCGCGAGCGAACGCGTCGGTCGCACAGGATCGGCTAGGTGCCTCTGCGAAACCCTGATCGCGATACCCGATTTCCTGGCTACCCGTACTGCGCAGGTTGATGCCGACGCCCTGCGGACAGTGTCGCGCGGTTTGCGCCCTCGCCTCGATATGTAGTCCGCGCGAGTCTGCTCAATAGAAAACCACCCCGGGATTCCCGGTGCTTACGCGTGTGCCCGCCTTGCCTTGGGTAATCGCCACGATATCGGACAGCGCGCCGATCACCGCATCTTTGCCCGTAATGCGCGCGAACTCCGAAGCCGCCATCACTTTCGGCCCCATCGAACCGGCCGCAAATCCCAGCTTCTCCAGTTCGTCTGGATGCGCGCTCGCGATCGCCTTTTGCGTCGGCTTGCTCCAGTCGAGATAGGCTGCGTTCACGTCGGTTGCGATGATGAGGAGGTCGGCGTCCAGTTCCTGCGCGAGCAGCGCCGAGCACAGATCCTTGTCGATCACCGCTTCCACGCCGCCCAGCTTGTGGCCCTCGCCATATAGCGTGGGAATGCCGCCGCCACCCGCGCAGATCACGATCGTGCCGCGTTCCAGCAGCCACTTCACCGGGCGGATTTCGAAGATGTGCTTCGGCCGCGGACTCGCCACCACGCGGCGGAATTTGTCGCCATCGGGGGCGATGACCCAGCCGCGTTCGGCGGCCAGCTTCTCGGCCTGCTCTTTCGTGTAGACGGGGCCGATCGGCTTGGTCGGATGCTGAAAGGCCGGATCTTTGGCATCCACTTCGACCTGCGTGAGGATGGTCGCGAAGGGCACCTCATAAGGCAGCAGGTTTCCGAGTTCCTGCTCGATCATGTAGCCAATCATGCCTTCGGTCTGCGCGCCGAGCACGTCGAGCGGGTAGCCCGGCACTTCCTTGTAGGCCTCGCCCTGCAGTGCGAGGAGACCGACTTGTGGTCCGTTACCGTGCGCGATCACGAGTTCGTTGCCGTCCGCGATCTGTGCGATCTGCGTGGCCGCGAGACGCACGTTTTCGCGCTGGTTTTCCGCCGTCATCGGCTCGCCGCGACGCAGCAGCGCGTTGCCGCCAAGCGCAATCACGATTCGCATGTTGCACTCCCAGGTTGTGAATGTCGTAAGAGCGAGGCGCTCGCGCAGGCCAGCCGGGTATGGCACCCGGCGGCCGGCGCGCGCCCCGTCAAGCCGTGCGGTTCACAGGTCGGCAAGCGTCGAGACGAGGATTGCCTTGATCGTGTGCATGCGGTTTTCCGCCTGCTCGAAAGCGAGGTTGAGCGGCGATTCGAACACTTCCTCCGTGACCTCGACGCCGCCCTTCAGCTCCGGATACTTGTCGGCGATCTGCTTGCCGATAACGGTTTCGCTGTTGTGGAAGGCGGGTAGGCAGTGCATGAAACGCGTTTGCGGATTGCCGCTCGCCTTCATTATCGCCATGTTCACCTGGTAGGGAAGAAGCACCTTGATGCGCTCGCCCCAGGCTTCCATCGGCTCGCCCATCGATACCCACACATCGGTATGGACGAAATCCACGCCCTTGACGGCAGCCTTCGGGTCTTCGGTCAGCAGCATGCGCGCGCCGCTTTCTTCAGCGAACTGCTTGCACTGAGTCACGAGTTCCTCGTGTGGCCACAGCGATTTCGGCGCCGAAATGCGAACGTCCATGCCTAGCTTCGCGCCAATGAGCAGCAGCGAATTCCCCATGTTGTTGCGCGCGTCGCCGAGGTACGCGTAACTGATCGACGTGAGCGGCTTATCGGAATGCTCGCGCATGGTGAGTACGTCGGCGAGCATCTGTGTCGGGTGGTATTCGTCGGTCAGGCCATTGAACACCGGTACACCGGCGAATTTCGCCAGTTCCTCGACGATCTCCTGCTTGAAGCCGCGATATTCGATTGCGTCGTACATGCGCCCGAGCACACGTGCCGTGTCCTTCATGCTCTCCTTGTGGCCGATCTGCGAAGAGGTCGGGTCGATATAGGTGACGTTCGCGCCCTGGTCATAAGCGGCGACCTCGAACGCGCAGCGCGTGCGCGTGGACGTCTTTTCGAAGATCAGTGCAATGTTCACGCCCTTGAGGTGCTGCTGCTCGGTTCCTGTGTACTTGGCGCGCTTGAGATCGCGCGAGAGGTCGAGCAGATATCTCAACTCCCGGGTGCTGTGGTGCATCAGGCTGAGCAGGCTGCGGTTGCGCAGGTTGAAAGCCATTTCGGTTCTCCATTGCGAATGCAGTTGGAATGCAGGTATTCAGGCCATCACGTTTGGCCGGGACACAACGTTCACAAATCCACGGCGTCGCGCACGATCGGGCATGTCATGCAGTGACCGCCGCCGCGCCCGCGGCCCAGCTCGCTCGCCGTGATCGTGATGACTTCCACGCCGGCCTTGCGCAGCAGAGTATTCGTGTAGGTGTTGCGGTCGTAGCCGATCACTACGCCGGGTTCGAGGCACACCACGTTGTTGCCGTCGTCCCACTGCTCACGCTCGGCCGCGAACGCGTTGCCGCCGGTTTCGACAATGCGCAGTTCCTTGAGGCCCATCGCTTCGCCTACGACTTCCACGAAGGGCTTTTCCTCGCGGCGCAGATCGAGCTTCGATGGACTCTTGTCGTCGGGGCGAATCGAGAACGGAATGATCTCGCCGACCACTTCGGGGAAGATCGTCACGAGGTCGCGGTCGCAGAAGCTGAACACCGTGTCGAGGTGCATGGCTGCGCGCGACTTGGGCAGGCCCGCCACGACGATGCGCTTGGCGCCGCCTTTGGCGAAGATGTTTTGTGCAAGCCGCCCGATTGCCTGGCGGCTCGAACGCTCACCCATGCCGATGAGCACGACGCCATTGCCGATCGGCATGACATCGCCGCCTTCGAGCGTGGCCGCGCCATGGTCCTCGTCGGGGTCGCCGTACCAGACCTCGAAGTCCTTGCCGGCGAATTCCGGGTGATACCGGTAGATGGCCGTAGTGAGCAGCGTTTCCTGGCGGCGTGCCGGCCAGTACATCGGGTTGAGCGATACGCCCTTGTAAATCCAGCAGGTCGTGTCGCGCGTGAAGACCGTATTGGGCAGCGGGGCCAGCACAAAGCTAGAGTAGCCGAGGTAGCGGCGGAACTCCTTGAGGATCTTGCTTTGATCGGTTTCCGGAATATCTTCGGCGACGACACCGCCAATCAGAAACTCCGCGAGCCGGCGCGGCTCGATCCCTTCCAGCCAGCTGCGTACCTCGCCGGCAAGCGAAACGCCCACCGTCTCGGGGCGAATCTTCCGGTCGAGAATGAATTTCAGCGCATCGGGGTTTTGTACCGTTTCGGTCAGAAGGTTGTGCATTTCGAGCACTTCAATGCCGCGGTCCCGCATCTTCGTCACGAAGTCGAAGTGGTCGCGCTTGGCCTGGCTCACCCAGATGACGTCGTCGAATAGCAGTTCGTCGCAGTTGCTTGGCGTGAGGCGTTGATGCGCGAGCCCGGGGGAGCAGACCATAACCTTGCGCAGCTTGCCCGCCTCGGAGTTGACGCCAAAGGCGACAGTGTCCGTACTCATAGGAAACTCCTCGAATCAGAGGGTGAGAAAGCCCTTGTAGAGGCCGAAAGCCGCGATGAGCGCGCCAATCAGTACCGCGGCGAACACGAAAATCTCCACGGTCGTGAAGACGGGTTTGCCGATCTCGCGTTTCGCGCGTGCGAACAGGATCACACCGGGCGCGTAGAGCAGCGCCGAGAGCAGCACGTATTTGAGCCCGCCCGCGTAGATGAGCCAGATCGCGTAGATCACGGCGATGAGCGAGATGATCATGTCCTTGGTGCGCGGGCCGCTGTCCACCTCGTAGGTCTCGCCGCGCAGCGTCAGCAACAACGCGTAGGCCGCCGACCAGAAATAGGGCAGCAGGATCATCGAGGTCGCGAGATAGATGAGCGAGAGATACGTGCCCTTGGAGAACAGCGTGATGATGAGAAAGAGCTGGACCATGGCGTTCGTGAGCCAGAGCGCGTTGGCCGGCACGTGCTTCGCATTCTCTTTGCGCAGGAAGCTCGGCATGGTGTGATCGCGCGCGGCCGAGAAAATGATTTCGGCGCAAAGCAGCACCCAGGAAAGCAGCGCGCCGCACAGCGATATGACGAGCCCGACGCTAATGAGGATCGCGCCCCAGTGGCCGACCACATGTTCGAGAACACCCGCCATCGAAGGATTTTGCAGTTCGGCCAGTTTGGGTTGCGTGAGCACGCCGAGCGAGAGCACGTTCACGAGCACGAGCAGCAGGAGCACGCCCACGAAGCCGATGACCGTCGCCTTGCCGACATCGCTGCGCTTTTCCGCGCGCGCGGAAAAGATGCTCGCGCCTTCAATGCCGATGAACACCCACACCGTCACGAGCATCATGTTGCGAACCTGGTTCGACACGCTGCCGAGCTTGGGATTCATTTGGCCCCAGAAGTCGGAGTTGAAGGTGCCGCTGTTGAACGCAAACGCGCAGATGATGATGAAGAGGCACAGCGGAATGAGTTTGGCCACCGTGGTGATCTGGTTGACGATCGCGGCTTCCTTGATGCCTCGCAGCACGAGAAAATGCAGCAACCAGAGCAGCACCGAGGCGCAGATCACGGCAACGAGCGTGTTGCCTTCGCCAAAGATCGGAAAGAAGTAGCCGAGCGTGCTGAAGAGGAGAACGAAGTAGCCAACGTTGCCTAACCAGGCACTGATCCAGTAGCCCCACGCCGAACCGAAGCCCATAAAGTCGCCGAAACCGGCTTTTGCGAAGGCATACACCCCGCCGTCGAGTTCGGGCTTGCGCAGCGCTAGCGACTGGAATACGAATGCGAGCATGAGCATGCCGACTGCGGTGATCAACCAGCCGATCAGCACTGCACCGGCGTCTGCGCTGACCGCCATATTCTGCGGAAGGGAAAAGATGCCGCCACCCACCATCGACCCGACAACGAGGGCAGTGAGCGCACCGAGCCGCAGCTTGCTGGAAGCGGGCGTGGCAGCGCTATCGGGCGTCGCAGCGGGACGGGGCGTAGACGTGGAATCGGACATGGGGAGTCTCCCATACGAGCCGGCCCGTCGCAGATTTCGCGCTGCGCACCAACCGGTAAGATTTTTGCTTTTGTGCCTCGCGAACTGTGCGGCTTTGCCGAGGCGCAAACCGATGCCGCGCCAGGACTTGTTTAATCTATAGGTGACACGAATTTTGGCAATACGACTTTGGTCCAATACCGCGAAGCCACGCGCAAGCATTGCTGCGAATATCATCCTGCAAACCGGAAACGTGTGAGTTGTGCGTGGCAATGGCGCGCGATATCGGCGCGCTGTGTCATTGATACGGATCGAATATCAATCGGGCGTTCGCGAGCGAGCGCAGCGATTAGCGCGAATGGCACGGAGCCGATGCACTGCATTGACAGTCGATCATTGCAACTTCATCGCGGCAACGATCGTCAGCCCGGAAGTGCCTTCATTAAAAGCACACGTTTTTGTCATTCTTCGAAAATGAAAGTCCACCTGATTAAATACGATCAAGATCGCAATCATGTTTTCGTTTAAAGAAGACGATGGCCGTCGTGATGTTTTCTGTTTTTCAGGGCGCAATTGGGGTCGAGCTTTCGCAGCTATCACTGCACGGCACAACGGCAAATCAATCCGCGGAACAGGGATAACCATTTCTTATTGGGGGCAGGTGAGCGAGTCCGACGCGCGAACTCACGAGGTCGCCCGCCCGGTCTTCGGGCGGGTTTGTGACGCAACTGCTACAATTGGCGAGAATTGCAGCCCCAGGATAATCGCGCGATTCCTGGGGCTTTTTCGTTTCTCTGCGGCGCTGCTCCGGCACGTGCGGCGCTGTGCGGGAATCACACACAGGGAGTTTCACGGTGACTCGAACAGACGCTAAAAACAGCGCACTCGTGCTGTTTTCCGGCGGCCAGGACTCGGCCACATGCCTCGCATGGGCGCTCGATCGTTACGATACCGTCGAGACGCTGGGCTTCGACTACGGCCAGCGCCATCGCGTCGAACTGGAGTGCCGTGAGGGCTACCGTACGGCCATCGCGCGCGCGTTTCCCGAATGGGGCAAGCGCCTCGGCGACGATCACATGATCGACCTTTCGGTGCTCGGCTCGATCAGCGATACGGCCATGACGCGCGAGATCGAGATCGAGACCGCCGCGACCGGCTTGCCGAACACGTTCGTGCCGGGCCGCAACCTGATGTTCATGACGATCGCCGCTGCGATCGCGTACCGGCGGGGGCTCAAGGTGCTCGTCGGCGGGATGTGCGAGACCGATTTTTCGGGCTACCCCGACTGCCGGGACGACACCATGAAGGCCCTCCAGGTCGCGCTGAACCTCGGCATGGATAGCCGCTTCGTGCTGGAAACGCCGCTCATGTGGCTCGACAAGGCCGATACGTGGCGCCTCGCGCGGCAACTGGGCGGCGAAGAACTCGTCGAACTGGTGCGCGTCGAAACGCACACGTGCTACGTCGGCGAGCGCGCCGAACTGCATCCGTGGGGCTTCGGCTGCGGCGAGTGCCCGGCCTGCAAGCTCCGCAAGCGCGGCTACGAAGCGTATCTCGCGGGCGAGAAGGTCACCGAAGCGCCGGTCTGAGGGCCTGACCGGGTTCGGGCCGAGGCGTGTGCCAGGCTCGGGCGCGAGCGTGGTTTTGGGCGGAACGCTCTGGCTTTTCGCACAGGCTCGGCTCCGTGGCGTGGCACGAACTCAAGGCACGCTGTATAGCGCCGCATCGCGTGCGGCGGCGTCGGGCACAATGCGCTGGAATGAAATCCGGCACGCACGCGCGCGGCGACACCGGCGACACCGGTTGCAGAGCGCTCCCGGCACGCGACTCAACCCGATCCAGGATCAGGCAGCACAATGACTTACGCAGTAAAAGAGATTTTCTACACATTGCAGGGCGAAGGCGCGAACGCCGGGCGTCCGGCCGTCTTTTGCCGGTTCGCCGGCTGCAATCTGTGGTCCGGCCGCGAAGAGGACCGGGCCGAAGCCGCGTGCCGCTTCTGCGACACCGATTTCGTCGGCACCGACGGCGAGAACGGCGGCAAGTACCGCAGCGCCGACGAACTGGTCGCGAAGATCGCGTCGCTGTGGCCCGAGGGCGAAGGCAACCGCTTCGTGGTGTGCACGGGCGGCGAGCCGATGCTGCAGATCGACGCGCCGTTCGTCGACGCGCTGCACGCCGCCGGCTTCGAGATCGCCATCGAAACGAACGGTTCGTTACCGGTGCTGGAGTCGATCGATTGGGTCTGCGTGAGCCCGAAGGCCGACGCGCCGCTCGTCGTTACAAAAGGCAACGAACTGAAGGTCGTGGTGCCGCAGGACAACCAGCGCCTCGCCGACTACGCGAAACTGGACTTCGAGTATTTCCTCGTCCAGCCGATGGATGGCCCGTCGCGCGACCTGAACACGAAACTCGCCATCGACTGGTGCAAGCGGCATCCGCAATGGCGCCTTTCGATGCAGACTCACAAATACCTGAACATCCCCTGAAGCGGAAGCACCGTGCTGACGATCACCCGAAAACTCGAATTCGATGCGGGCCACCGCATCCCCGACCACCGCAGCCAGTGCCGTAACCTGCACGGGCATCGCTACGTGCTCGAGATCACGCTGCAAGGCGATCTCATCGAGACCGAAGGCGCGCCCGACCGCGGCATGGTGATGGACTTCGCCGACGTGAAGTCGCTCGCGAACCAGCACCTCATCGACCTGTGGGATCACGCGTTTCTCGTCTACGAGGGCGACACGCAGGTGCGCGGTTTCCTCGAAACGCTGCCGGGCCACAAGACCGTCGTGATCGACCGTATTCCGACCGTCGAGAATCTTGCAGCCATCGTGTTCGAGATTCTCGCGAACGTCTACGATGCCCACTACGGTGTGAATCTGCGGCTCCATAAAGTGCGCCTCTCCGAGACGCCGAACTGCTGGGCCGAAGTCATCCGCGACTGACCCTCGCGCATCCTCGCGCTCCGGCCATTGCCTTTCCCGCCTGCTGTTGCAGGCGCTCGCGTACGCGCTCTAGCGCCCCGGGTTTTCCGCCCGATGACGATACGCGTTGTCGCGGTATGATCGCTCGAGCAAGGCCGCGCACCCTCGTGCGCGGACACAAAACTCAAACGATGCGAGACATGCAGGTTGCGGCGCCGCCGGGCCACACGGCCCGGGCATGACGCGTGCGGCTCGCAGACTCGCCGGGAGCGCGGCGATGAGCACTTTCACCAATCCCCTGAAAGAGCGCCTGAAAGAAGCGGAGCCGCTCTACGGCCTGTGGCTGTCGATGGGCAGCGAGACCGCCGCCGAGGCGCTCGCGCACGCCGGTTTTGACTGGCTCCTGATCGACATGGAGCATGCGCCGAACGACAGCGCCGACACGGTCGCCCAGCTGCGCGCTATCGCAGCCGCCCATTTACCGACCGAACCCGTCGTGCGCCTGCCGACGACCGAGCCGTGGCTCGTCAAGCGCGTGCTCGATGCGGGCGCGCGCACGGTGATGTTTCCGAACATTGGCTCGGCCAAAGAAGCGGCGTGCGCCGTGAGCCTCACGCAGTATCCGGGCGAACGCACGCCCGACGGGCGGCGCGGTGTGGCTGGCGTCGTGCGCGCGGCCGGCTACGGCATGCGGCGCGACTACCTGCACGGCGCGAACGCACAGATCGCGGTCATCGTGCAGATTGAATCGGCGTCGGCGCTCGAAGAGGTCGAGCAGATTGCGGCGACGCCGGGCGTCGATTGTCTCTTTGTCGGCCCCGCCGACCTCGCTGCGAGCCTCGGCCATCTGGGCGATTCGAAACACCCCGACGTCACTGCGGCGATGCTGCGCATCGTCGCGGCGGCGCGTGGCGCGGGCGTGGCCGCAGGCATCTTCGCGATGGATGCTGTGCAGGCGAAGCAGTATCGTGAGATGGGTTTCAGCTTCATCGCGCTCGCCGCCGACGTGATCTGGCTCGTGCGCGCGACGCGTCAGGCCTTGCAGGAGGCGAGATCATGAAGTGCAGCAAAGGCGCGTTCGCACGAGCGGCCGCCGGATTTTTCGCCGCCACCGCAGCGGCGGCATGCTTCGCGGCCGGGGCGTCCGCCGCGAAGGGTGTGAGTGCAGAAACGGACCCCGCGACGGCCACCGCCGTAGCCGACTACAACGCAAGCAACCTGGACGCCGCGCGCAAGGAGTTCCACGCGGCGGCCGCGCGCGGCAACCGTCTCGCGGAATTCGACTACGCGATGATGCTGCTCAACGGCGAGGGCGGGGCGACGGACGTCGGCGAAGGCCGCAAGTGGCTGCGCAAGGCCGCCGACGCAAACATGTCGCACGCGCAGTACGTCTACGGGAAGATGTACGACGATGGCGACTTCGTCGAGCGTGATCCGGCAGCGGCGCACCAGTGGTTCCTGAAGGCGGCGAAACAGGGCCACGTGCAGGCACAGCTGGCGCTCGCGAACCAGTTCCTCGACGGACGCGGCACGACGCGTGACAACAAGCAGGCGTTCTACTGGTACAAGAAGGCTGCCGAAGGCGGCGACATGACGGCGCAATACGTGACCGGCTCGTTCTACGAGCACGGCGGCGATGGCGTACCGAGGAACATCAACGTCGCACGCGCGTACTACGCGGCGGCGGCGGCGCAGGGCGACCGGGTGGCGCTGCTCAAGTACCAGCAGTTGAGCGAGCAGTTGCAGAAGTCGACGCCAGGCGCGACGCAGTAGGCACCGCAGGCAAGCGGCGCCGCGCCGCGCTCGGGCGCAGACTAGCTCTGCATGAGCCGCCTGTGGCGGCCAACGCTCATGATGAGTCCGATCGCGATACCGAGCGTCGTGAGCGCGGTTCCGCCATAACTCATGAACGGCAGCGGCACGCCCACCACGGGCAGGATGCCGCTCACCATCCCGATGTTCACGAATGCGTAGGTGAAGAAGGCCATCGTCAACGATCCGGCCAGTAATCGCCCGAACAGCGTTGCGCCGTTCGCGGCGATAAAGAGTCCGCGCGCGATCAGGCACATATAAAGCGTGAGCAGCACGATCCCGCCCAGCATGCCGAATTCCTCGGAGAACACCGCGAAAATGAAGTCGGTGTGCTTTTCGGGGATGAATTCGAGGTGCGACTGCGTGCCCTTGAGCCAGCCCTTGCCAAGCGGCCCGCCCGAGCCGATGGCGATCACGGCCTGAATCGTGTGGAAGCCCTTGCCGAGCGGGTCGGAGGTCGGGTCGAGCAGCGTGCAGATGCGGTGCTTCTGATAGTCGTGCATGAGCGGCCAGTTCACCTGCGGCTGGCAGATCTTGTCCTGGAACGCCGCAATCGACGCGACCGCGATCACACCCGCGATCAGCACCGGCACGATCAGCCGGAACGAAAGCCCCGCGAAATAGATCACGAAGAAGCCCGACGCGAACACGAGCACGGCCGTGCCGAGGTCGGGCTGCTTGGCGATCAGACCGACCGGCACGAGCAGGATGATGAAGCCGACGAGAAAGTCGTACCAGCGCATCACGCCCTCGCGGCGCTGGTAGTACCACGCGAGCATGAGCGGCGTGGCGATCTTGAGAATTTCCGACGGCTGGATCACGACGCCCACATTGATCCAGCGTTTTGCGCCCTTGCGCGTGAGTCCGAACATCGCGACCGCAACTAGCAGCGCGATCCCGAACGTGTACATCGGCACGGCGAAGCGCATCAGCGTTGTGGGCGGCACATTTGCGAGTGCCCACATCAGCACGAACGTCAGCATGATGTTGCGCACCTGGTCTTCGACGCGGCCCGGCATGTCGAGGCTCGCGCTGTACAGCGTCACGATGCCCACGCACAGCAGCAGGAACACGACGAGCGCGAGCGGCCGGTCGAAGCCGATGAAGAGCTTGCGGATCGTGTCGAGCACCGCGCGCTTGTCGATCTTGTCGAACTGGAAGAAGGGCATGACGGATTCCTTTGTCGTCCGGAGTTAGCGCTTTAGCGCTTACTCCGGTCCCATGTCGATGCCGCCGGTGGCGGCCTTCGGCGCTGCGGCGTCGTTGCGCGATGGCGCGAGCGCAGCGTCCGGCGTGTTCGCCGGATGGCGCGGGCGGCGCGGTCCGTTGCGGCGTGCCGCCGACGCGGCGTCTACGCCGCTCGCGGAGGTGTCGGCGGACAGTGACGTGCCGCCGTTCACGGTATCGGCGACGCGCTGTGCGTCGGGCGAGACCGGCATGCGGCGCACGGCGCCGTCAGCCGGCGCGGCTGCGGCACGCGGGTTCGTGGCGTTGGGGGCGGTCGTACCTGTGGCGCGTGTGGCAGCGGTTGCCGAAGCGCCCGCCGCGCTTGTCGCGCCAGTTGCGCCTGTCGCGCCCGAAGCGGCGCTGGCGGGCGCTACTGCGCCCGCGCCGCCACCGGCTGCACCAGACGCTGCCGCCGCCGAAGCAGCCGCCGCTGCCGATGCCGCGCCCGGTATCGGCAGCGCCTTGAATCCAGCGGCGACTCTCACCGGCTGGGTATCGGCCCCGGCATCCTGCACGGCGGCGCCGATCACCGGCGCGGACGCATCCTGTGCGTCGGACGCCGCCGTGGCCACTTCGGCCTGCAGGGCACCCGGTTTTTGCCGGTCGAGGAGGTAGTAATCGAGCACGCGGCGCGCAATCGGGCCAGCGGCCTGGGCACCCCAGCCACCGTTCTCGACGACCAGCGCGAGCGCGATCTTCGGCTGCTCGGCGGGCGCGAACGCGATGAAGAGCGCGTGGTCGCGCAGATGCTCCGCGAGCGCATGCGCCTGATATTTCGCGCCCTGCAGCGAGAACACCTGCGCCGTGCCGGTCTTGCCCGCCGACGTATATTGGGCGTTGGCGAACACCTGGTACGCGGTGCCGGACGGGTTCATCGTCACGCCTTCCATGCCGCGCTTCACGACGTCGATGTCGCTCTGCGAAACGTCGAGGCGTCCGTTCTGGCTCGGCACGGTGAGGCGCACGTCGTGGGTGAGCGGATTCTCGACGTCCTTCACGAGGTGCGGCTTCATGAGCACACCGTTGTTGGCGAGCGTCGCGGTGGCGTGCGCGAGCTGCAGGATCGTGAACGAGTTGTAGCCCTGGCCGATGCCGAGGCTGATCGTCTCACCCTCGTACCAGCGCTGCGCTTCGGGTTTGCGGTAGGCCTTGCGCTTCCATTCCGTCGACGGCAGGATGCCGCGCGCCTCGCCCGCGATGTCGATGCCGGTAATCTGGCCGAAGCCGAGCGGCTTCATGAAGTTCGCGATGTTGTCGACGCCGAGATCGTGCGCGAGCATGAAGAAGTAGGTGTCGTTGGACACCATGATCGCGCGGTTCATGTCGATCCAGCCCTGGCCGGAGCGCACGTCGTTGTTGAAGCGGTGGCCGCCGAACATGTAGTAGCCCGGATCCTGGAAGCCCCATTGCGGCGTGCGCTTGTGCAGTGTGAGCGCGGCGAGCGCCATGAACGGCTTGTAGGTCGAGCCCGGCGGATACGTGCCGTGCAGCGGACGGTTGAGCAGCGGGTGATCGGACGAGTTGTTGAGTTCGTCCCACGTCTGCTGGTCGATGCCGTCGACGAACGTGTTCGGGTCGAAGCTCGGCGCGGAGACGAACGCGAGAATGTCGCCCGTCGAGGGCTCGATCGCCACGAGTGCGCCGCGCCGTCCGGCGAACGCCTTCTCGGCGACCTCCTGCAGGCCGATGTCGATTGACAGCCGCAGGTTGTTGCCCGGCGTTGCCTGGGTGCGCGACATCGTGCGCACGGGGCGGCCGCCCGCTGTGACTTCGACTTCCTCGAAACCGGTCAGGCCGTGCAGTTCGGTTTCATAGCTCTGCTCGACGCCGATCTTGCCGATGTAGTCGGTGCCGTTGTAGTTGTTCGCGTCCCGACGCGGATCGTAGTGCTCCTGATCGCTGTTGTTCTCGTCGCTTGCGTCGTCGATACGTTCCTGGTCGCGCTGCGAGATCCTGCCGATATAACCGATTACGTGCGCGGCCGTCGTGCCGAGCGGGTACTGGCGGAACAGGCGGGCGCGCACTTCCACGCCGGGGAAGCGGTAGCGCTGGGCGGTGAAGTGTGCGACTTCGTCGTCGGTGAGGCGGGTGCGGATCGGCAGGCTCTCGAAGTTCTTCGAGTCTTCTAGCAGCTTCTTGAAGCGGCGCCGGTCGCGCTGATCGATCGGGATGACCGTCGAGATCTGGTCGATCGTGTTGTCGAGCGTATCGGTCAGCTTCGACGGCGTGATTTCGAGCGTGTAGGCCGAGTAGTTCTTCGCGAGGACGACGCCGTTGCGGTCGGTGATGATGCCGCGATTGGGCACGATCGGCGCAACCGAGATGCGGTTTTCATCGGCCTGCAGCGAATACTTGCTGTGGTTCCAGACCTGCAGCCAGATAAAGCGCAACCCGATCAGCCCGAAACAGACGAACACGAACAGCCCCGCCGCGGCGACGCGCACGCGGAACTTCGAGATCTGTTGCTGGGTGTCCTTGAATTCGGTCATGCAATGAGTCCGGCTTGTGGGCGCATTGGGGTGCGAATTTGCCTCCAACACGCCACGGGCCGGTTTTCGTAAGGTCTAGTCAAACGCTTCTTCCTGCGTCCCTCGGCTCTTTGCGGCGCGCGCCGCTCAGATGGGCCGTGTATCGTCGGGATCGACGGGGCGGCGCTGCGGCAGGAGGAGCACGACGCTCGCAATGGGCCACAGCACGGCGGCGACGAAGCCGCTCACGAGGTAGTCCCAGCCGGGAAACGACGCGCCCATCAGCAGGCGGGTCACGAACGGCACGAGCTGTGTGCCCACCAGTACCGGCATCACGGCGAACGCTTGCACCCCGAGCGACATCCACAGCACGCGACGGTGGATCGTGATCGCGCCATACGACAGCAGCGTGTACGCGAGCGCGTGCTCGCCGAGCAGGCTCGCGTTATGGACGTCCATCAGGAGGCCGAGGGAGAACGCGATGCCCATGCCGACCTTGCGCGGCTGGTGGATGTTCCAGAACAGCAGAACGAGCGCGACGAAATCGGGGACGCCGGGCAGCTTGCCCCACGGCAGCAGGTTCAGCAAAAACGCGGTGGCGAGGCTGAACGCGATGAAATACGGGTTGACCGGCTGAAGGATGTATTGCGGACGCGCCATCACGGATTCTCCCGCGTGGTGGCGTGCGCCGCGCGTTGCTGCGCGGGCCGGGGCGCCGGATTGGCCGCTGGCTTGGCAACGGCAGTGCGGTCAGGCTTCGCTGCCGGTTGGGGCGCGGTTGCTGACGGATTCTGCGGTGCGTTGGCGGTGGTGGTGGGGCTTGGAGCCGTGTTCGCCCCCGCGCCTGTGCCTGCGGTCGCGCCGGGTTTGGCCGCTGCCGTACCGCTCGCCTGTGCGGCCGCTGCCGCCTGCGCCTTGCTCTCCGCGGCTTTCTTCGCGTCCGCCTTCTTTTTCGCGTCGGGGCTGACCGGTTCGAGTTCCGCGGGACGCGGCGGCACTTGCGACACGTAATGCAGCACCAGCACCTGACGCGCGCCGCGCACGGTGGCGACCGGCGCACAGACGACACGCGCAAATGCCGTGTCGGCCTGTTTGTCCACGCGCAGCACCTTCGCGACCGGCAACCCTTGCGGATACACGCCGTCGAGGCCGCTCGTCACGAGTTCGTCGCCGACCTGCACATCGGCGCTGATCGGCACGAAACGCAGGTCGAGCAGTGCGCCTTGCGGCGTGCCGTAGATCACGCTGCGCAGGCCCGTGCGCACGATTTCGACCGGCACCGCCTGATCTTTGTCCGTCAGCAGCGTGACTTCCGACTGCAACGGGAACACGCGCGTGACCTGGCCGATCACGCCGTCCTCACTCACGACGGGCGCGCCGTTCTGGATGTCCTGCTGCGAGCCGCGTCCGATCACGACCTTCTGCGTAAACGGATCGCGCGTGTCGTACTGGATCTCGGCGGGGGTCGCCTGAGCGCCAAAGTGCTGCGACAGCTGCAAGAGGGCACGCAGGTGCGCGTTCTCGGCGGCGAGTATTGCGGCCTGGTTGGCCTGCTGCGAGAGCTGGAGGTTGCGCGCGTGAAGCTGTGTGTTGTCCGAGCGCAGCGTAGCGCTCGTGACGGCGAGGTCGGCGGCGCCGACGAAGAAGTCACGCGGCACGAGGGCCGCGCGCTGCAGCGGGTAAAGGCCTGCCCCGAGTACGCCGCGCACGACTTCCAGAGTCTTGAAGCGGGCGTCAGAGATCAAGAGGACGAGCGACAGCGCGACGAACAAAATGAGCCGCGCAAGTGCCGAAGGGCCTTGCTTGAACAGGGGCGGCGGACTGTATTCCATGGTCGGCGCCGGGGGCGTGTGCAGATAGATAAAACGGTGGCGTCTCAAGGGGCGCCGTTCAGCGGGCGGTTCCAGGCATGGAGCGGCGGGCTAGCCGCCATGCCGTTGTGTGCCGCGCCGCTTGCATGGGGGCCGGTGCTTACTCGTAGGAGAAGATGCTGCCGAGCTTGTCCATGCGCTCGAGCGCCATACCCGACCCGCGCACGACGCAGGTAAGCGGGTCTTCGGCGACGAGCACCGGCAAGCCGGTTTCTTCCGCGAGCAGGCGGTCCAGATCGCGCAACAGCGCGCCGCCGCCCGTGAGCATCATGCCGCGCTCGGCGATGTCGGCGCCGAGTTCCGGCGGCGTCTGCTCGAGCGCGATCTTCACCGACGAGACGATCTGGTTCAGCGGATCGGTGAGGGCTTCCAGGATCTCGTTGCTCGAAATCGTGAAGCTGCGCGGGATGCCTTCCGACAGGTTGCGACCCTTCACTTCCATTTCCTTGACTTCGGAGCCGGGGAAGGCCGAACCGATTTCCTTCTTGATGGCTTCGGCAGTCTGTTCGCCGATCAGCATGCCGTAGTTGCGGCGGATGTAGTTGACGATGGCCTCGTCGAACTTGTCACCGCCGACGCGCACCGAACCCTTATAGACGATGCCGCCGAGCGAGATCACGCCGACTTCCGTCGTGCCGCCGCCGATGTCGACGACCATCGAACCCGTGGCTTCCGACACCGGCAGGCCCGCGCCGATTGCAGCGGCCATCGGCTCTTCGATCAGGTAGACCTGCGAAGCGCCCGCACCGTGCGCGGCTTCCTTGATCGCGCGGCGCTCGACCTGGGTCGAACCGCACGGCACGCAGATGATGATGCGCGGCGACGGCGAGAACATGCGCGATTCGTGAGCGCTCTTGATGAACTGCTTGATCATCTGCTCGGTCACCGTGAAGTCGGCGATCACGCCGTCCTTCATCGGGCGGATCGCCTCGATGTTGCCCGGCACCTTGCCGAGCATCTGCTTGGCTTCCTTGCCGACTGCCTGAATTGTCTTCTTGCCGTTCGGGCCGCCTTCCTGGCGGATCGAAACGACCGAGGGTTCGTCGAGAACGATGCCCTTGCCGCGCATGTAGATGAGCGTGTTGGCGGTGCCAAGGTCGATCGCGAGATCGTTGGAGAAGTAGCTACGCAGAAAACCGAACATTCAAAAATCCTGTCTCGCTTGTAGCCGACCTTCGCATTAAGCGGGTCAAGGACGGCAGCGGAAAAAATTACAGCCCCAGGCCGGGCGCGCCGTTTGAGCCAAGCGCGCCTCGATGAACCTGACACTGCGGGGATGGGTACCGGAGGCAGCCTGGCGGCGTGCCCAGCGTGCCCCGTCTTGCGCTAAACAGACTGCGCCAAACGCATTGCGCCAATCGCGTTGCGACAACCGCATTACGCCCATCGCGCCCTTCGCGCCTCTCGAGACCTATCAGGGTCCCGGTTTAGACCCTTCAAGTTCGCGAAGTACTACGCGCAACCAACGAAAGGCAGACGCAAGGCGGTCCGGGTTTGGGTCGAACGCGTAATGATACCTTATAATTTTGCCTGTTTTACAGGATCCGGAAGGCAGTTTTTGACGATGCCGAAGCTTTATTCGAACGCCGGATCCGGCGCGATAAACCGCTGTTGCAGCACTGTTTTTCAGACAATGCCGCGATGGCTGTAGTAACAGTCCTCTTTTCCGGTGACCGTATGGCCCTGACCCTGAACGATGTGAAGCGAATCGCGCATCTCGCGCGCCTCGAACTGGCCGACGCCGAAGCCGGCAACACGCTCGTCCAACTGAACGATTTTTTCGGTCTCGTCGAGCAGATGCAGGCCGTCGACACGACCGGCATCGCGCCGCTCGCGCACCCGATCGAGCAGATCGAGGACGTGGCGCTGCGCCTGCGCGCGGATGCCGTGACCGAAGTGGTCGACCGCAATGCGCTGCAACGCCCGGCGCCCGCGGTGCAGGACGGTCTGTACCTCGTGCCGCGCGTGATCGAATAACGCGTCGATTTTCCCGTCGCCGCCCGCCTGTGAGCTGCAGGTGGCGCGCGACGGCTCCCCCGATCTCACGGGGCGCGGCCTGACGGTTCGGTGCGGCGCCCCGGATGACGGCGCCGCGCACGCAGGAAACACAGTAAGGGGCGCTGCCGCCATGTTCTTCCAGGAACCACGCAATGCATGAAAAAAGCTTGACCGAACTGCGCGCCGCGCTGGCTGCGAAGGAATGCTCCGCAGTCGAGCTGGCCCAGCTTTATCTGGGGCGAATCGACGCGCATAAGGGTCTGAACGCGTTTGTCGACGTCAACCCGGAACTGACGCTCGCGCAGGCCAAGGCCGCCGACGCGCGCCTCGCCGCGGGCGAAACCGGTGCGCTGCTCGGCCTGCCGCTCGCGCACAAGGACGTGTTCGTCACGCGCGGCTGGCGCTCGACGGCCGGCTCGAAGATGCTCGAAAACTACGTGAGCCCATTCGACGCAACGGTCGTCGACCGGCTCGAGCGCGCGGGCATGGTCTGCCTCGGCAAGACCAACATGGACGAATTCGCGATGGGCTCGTCCAACGAGAACTCGCATTTCGGCGCGGTGAAGAACCCGTGGGATCAGAAGGCGGTGCCGGGCGGCTCGTCGGGCGGCTCGGCGGCAGCCGTGGCCGCGCGCCTCGCGCCCGCCGCAACCGGCACGGACACGGGCGGCTCGATCCGTCAGCCCGCGTCGTTCTCGGGCATCACCGGCATCAAGCCGACCTATGGCCGCGTGTCGCGCTACGGCATGATCGCGTTCGCCTCATCGCTCGATCAGGGCGGCCCGATGGCACAAAGCGCCGCCGACTGCGGCCTTCTGCTCAACGCGATGGTAGGCTTCGACGAGCGCGACTCGACGAGCCTCGAGCGTGATGCCGAAGACTACACGCGCCACCTCGGCAAGACGTGGGGCGCCGATGCAACGGCGGACAAGCCGCTCGCCGGCCTGCGCATTGGCCTGCCGAAGGAATACTTCGGCGCGGGCCTGTCTGCCGACGTTCGCGCGGCCGTCGATGCGGCGCTCAAGGTGTACGAATCGCTCGGGGCCACGCTGGTCGAAGTGACGCTGCCGAAGACCGAACTGTCGATCCCCGTCTACTACGTGATCGCGCCTGCCGAAGCCTCGTCGAACCTTTCGCGTTTCGATGGCGTTCGCTATGGCCATCGCGCAGCCGAATATCGCGACCTGCTCGACATGTACAAGAAGTCGCGCGCCGAAGGGTTCGGCCCTGAAGTGAAGCGCCGGATTCTTGTCGGCACCTACGTGCTTTCGCACGGCTACTACGACGCGTACTACCTCCAGGCGCAGAAGATCCGCCGCATCATTGCGCAGGACTTCCAGGAAGCGTTCAAACAGTGCGACGTCATCATGGGGCCGGTTGCGCCGAGCGTCGCGTGGGACATCGGCGCGAAGGGCGACGATCCTGTGCAGATGTATCTCGCGGACGTGTACACGCTTTCGACGAGCCTCGCCGGCCTGCCCGGCATGAGCGTGCCGTGCGGCTTCGGTGCCGGGGCGAACGCGCAGCGTCCGGTCGGTCTGCAGATCGTCGGCAACTATTTCAACGAGGCCCGCATGCTGCAGGTCGCCGACGCTTTCCAGCGCGCGACCGACTGGCATCGCAAGGCACCGGCAGGGGTGTGAACATGGCAACACAATGGGAAGTCGTTATCGGTCTTGAGACGCACGCGCAGTTGTCGACGGCGTCGAAGATCTTCTCGGGCGCCTCGACGCAGTTCGGCGCCGACGCCAACACGCAAGCCTGCCCCGTCGATCTCGCGCTGCCGGGCGTGCTGCCCGTGATGAACCGCGGCGCCGTCGAGCGCGCGATCCGCTTCGGTCTCTCGATCGGCGCGACGATCGCGCCGCGCAGCATCTTCGCGCGCAAGAACTACTTCTATCCGGATCTGCCGAAGGGCTATCAGATCAGCCAGTACGAGATTCCGGTCGTGCAGGGCGGTCAGATCACGATCCAGGTGCCGGCCAACGAGAAGGCCGGCAAGGAAGCCTACGAGAAGACCGTCAATCTGACGCGCGCGCACCTCGAAGAGGATGCGGGCAAGTCGCTGCACGAAGACTTCGCGGGCATGACCGGCATCGACCTGAACCGCGCGGGCACACCGCTGCTCGAAATCGTCACCGAGCCGGAAATGCGCAGCGCCGCCGAAGCCGTGGCCTACGCGAAGGCGCTGCACAGCCTCGTGATGTGGCTCGGCATCTGCGACGGCAACATGCAGGAAGGTTCGTTCCGCTGCGATGCGAACGTCTCCGTGCGTCCAGTCGGGCAGAAGGAATTCGGCACGCGCGCCGAGATCAAGAACCTGAACTCGTTCCGCTTCCTCGAAGAAGCGATCCTGTTCGAAGTGCGTCGCCAGATCGAGCTGATCGAGGACGGCGGCACCGTCGTGCAGGAAACGCGCCTCTACGACCCGGACAAGCGCGAGACGCGCTCGATGCGCAGCAAGGAAGATGCGCACGATTACCGCTATTTCCCCGATCCCGATTTGATGCCGCTCGTGATCGATTCGGCGTGGGTCGAGCGCGTGAAGGGCGAGATGCCTGAACTGCCCGCGTCGATGCAGGTGCGCTTCGTCGAACAGTACGGTGTGACGCCGTACGATGCGACCGTGCTCACGTCGAGCAAGGCGATGGCGTCGTACTTCGAGGCCGTGGTCGAAAAGGCCGGTGCCGCGCAGGCGAAGGTCGCCGCGAACTGGCTGATGGGCGAAGTCTCGTCGCAGTTGAACCGCGAAGGCCTCGAAATCGACGCGTCGCCGGTCACCGCCGCGCAGCTCGCGCTGTTGCTGCAACGTATCGCCGACGGCACGATCTCTAACAAGATCGCCAAGGAAGTGTTTCTTGCGATGTGGGACGAAAAGGCTTCGGACGAAGCGGCCGCCGACCGCATCATCGAAGCGAAGGGCCTCAAGCAGATCTCCGACACCGGCGCGCTCGAAGCGATCATCGACGAGGTGCTTGCGGCGAACCAGAAGTCGGTGGAAGAGTTCCGCGCGGGCAAGGAGAAGGCGTTCAATGCGCTGATCGGCCAGGCGATGAAGGCAACGAAGGGCAAGGCGAATCCGCAGCAGGTCAATGAGCTGCTGAAGAAGAAGCTGTCCTGAGTGCGCGGTTGAGTGCGCCTTTGCAGGACGGCGTCGCGCGGGCCGCGCGATGCCGCCCTGCTGTTTGAGGCTCCGGTGGACTGCGGTGCATGGGAGCGGAGTGAGTGCGACTGCACCAACTCCGATCGACAGAGGAGAACCACGGCATGTTGAAGCCCCAGAGTCTCGACGATTACCGCGTTCCGTACTTCACCGACAAGCGCGCCGCGAAGTTCGCCCTCGATGCGATCGATCCGTCGGCCAAGCCGTTCACGACAGGCAGCAAGACCAGCGACCGCGACCGTCTCGCCGAAATCGGCGCGAAGATCGACGTGCAGCAGGAGCGCCTGCATGCGCAGCACTATCGGCGCGTATTGCTCGTGCTGCAGGGCATGGACACGAGCGGTAAGGACGGCACAATCCGCGGCGTCTTTCAGGACGTCGATCCGCTGGGCTTGCGCATCGTGGCGTTTCGCGCGCCCACGCCCATCGAATCCGCACGCGACTTTCTCTGGCGCGTGCATTTGCAGGTGCCTTCGGCGGGCGAACTGGCCATCTTCAACCGCAGCCACTACGAAGACGTGCTCGTGCCGCGCGTGATCGGGCAGATCGGCCCGGACGAGTGGGAACGGCGCTATCGCCAGATCCGCGAATTCGAGGCGATGCTCTCGGAGACCGGCACGACGATCATCAAGTGCATGCTGCACATCTCGAAGGACGAACAGCGGAACCGCATCCAGGCGCGGATCGACGATCCGACCAAGCACTGGAAGTTCGATCTCTCCGACCTCGAAGCGCGCAATCGATGGGACGCCTATCAGGCCGCCTATCGCGACGTGCTCGCGGCCACCTCCACGGAATACGCGCCGTGGTACGTGATTCCGGCGGATTCGAAGTCGCATCGCAACGTGATGGTCGCGGAACTGTTGTTGCGCGCGCTGGAAAACCTCAAGCTCGCATTCCCGCCGGCGAAAGAAGAACTGAACGGCCTCAAGATCGACTAGGCCGTCAGTCGACGACGATGCCTCCGCGCCGCGGCGCGGGGCGACGCAAACCAAAAAGGAAACAAGATATGTTGCGTGTGATTACCGCGAACCTCAATGGCATCCGCTCGGCGTCGAAGAAGGGCTTCTTCGAGTGGTTCGGCGAGCAGAAGGCCGACGTGCTGTGCGTGCAGGAAATCAAATGCTCGCAGGACGACATGACGCCCGAATTCCTCGCGCCCCACGATTTCAAGGGCTATTTCCAGCATGCGGTGAAGAAGGGCTATAGCGGCGCGGGCCTCTATACGCGACATGAACCGGACGACGTGATCATCGGTTTCGGCAGCGCGGAGTTCGATCCCGAGGGACGCTACGTCGAGGCGCGCTTCGGCAAGCTTTCGATCGTGTCGGTCTACGTGCCGTCGGGCTCGAGCGGCGAGGAGCGCCAGGAGGCGAAATACCGCTTCATGGATGAGTTCATGCCGCATCTCGCCGAACTCAAGAGCGAGGGGCGCGAGGTGGTCGTGTGCGGCGATGTGAACATCGTCCACAAGGAAATCGACATCAAGAACTGGAAGGGCAATCAGAAGAACTCCGGCTGCCTGCCCGAAGAGCGCGCGTGGCTCACGAAGCTTTTTGACGACGTCGGTTACGTCGACGTGTTCCGCACGCTAGACACGCGTGCCGAGCAGTACACCTGGTGGAGCAACCGCGGCCAGGCGTATGCGAAGAACGTGGGGTGGCGAATCGACTACGAGATCGCTACGCCGGGCATCGCGGCCACCGCAAAGCGCACGTCGATCTTCAAGGACATCAAATTCAGCGACCACGCGCCGCTCACCATCGACTACGACTACAAGATCAAGCGCTGAGCGTCAGGGCTCCACAAGCTTGCGCCGCTGCGGCACGGGGATGCCCGCGTAGTCGGGCACCGTGTTGAGCGGCATGCCGATCGACTTCGCGTAGAGCGGCATCATGTCGGGCAGGCGCTTGTAGAGGTCGGCGCGGCGCGCGTTCGTGTACGGATGCACGTAGACGAAGCCATCGCCGCGGTCGCTCTTCGTGGCCA
Source organism: Paraburkholderia adhaesiva (assembly GCF_021390575.1). Taxonomy (GTDB): domain Bacteria; phylum Pseudomonadota; class Gammaproteobacteria; order Burkholderiales; family Burkholderiaceae; genus Paraburkholderia; species Paraburkholderia adhaesiva. Next base: position 76,644 of record NZ_JAJEJQ010000001.1, read on the forward strand.
GGCCGAGCTTGTCCCAGCCCGTGAGCGCCGCACGCGGATCGAAGCCCGCACGAGACGCGATGTCACTGCCGATCACGTCGGCTTCGGTTTCATCGGCGCGGCCGTAGCGCATTTCGACAAGTTGCGAGCCGACGCCCAGCGGAAATACGCCCAGATCGGCGAGACCAAACAGTTGCGGCACCGTGCCGGCCTCGATCTGCGCTGCCTGCTGTGCGCCGAGACGCTCGCGCACGTGCTCGCGTAACGCATGCGCGATCTCGTGACCGAGCAGCATGCCGAATTCGTGGTCGTTGAGCTTCACTCGGTCGAGCAGGCCGCCGTACACCACGATCTTGCCGCCCGGCAGGCAGTACATCCGGATATCCGGCGAACGGACCACCGCCGCTTCCCATTTCCAGTTCTTGACCCGATCGCTCCACTTCTGCGCGTAAGGCGCGAGCCGGTCGACCATGAAGCGCACGCGTTGTACGTGTGGATCGCTGTCGGGGTAGAGACGCTCCGAGTGGGCCGCGCCGCGCACGATCTCGGCGTATTCGGCGGCGGCCTGCGCCTCCAGCATCGGCGACGGGATCAGGATGCGATATAGCCTGGCCTCACCGAAGCGCACCTGGCGGCTCGTGCCCGGCGTCGCGCGGGCAGCTGCGGGCGGTGTGACCGCGTTCGCGCCGGCGGTATTGCCAGCGCCCTGGGTGGCGCTTTTAGCCGGTAGCGGCACAGCGGGCGAAGGCGACGCCATGGGCAATACCGAGGGCGACGCCGTGGGCAAGACCGCGGACGCGATGGTCATCATCACGGGCGGGCTGTTGTTGTCGTCGGCGTGCGCCTGCGGCGCGTGGAGAACGAGCAGCGCGGGCAGCACCGCCGCGAGCGTCAGCGAAAGCTCCCGTGCCCGTGCGCCGGCCCGGCGTCGACGGCGGGGCGTCGAACGCTCACACGGGGCGGCGGTCTGGTGCGGGGTCACGATCGGATTCTCCACGGGGCGATGCGGACGAGCAGGAGCATACCCGGTACAGCGAGTGCCGTGCAGACGATGAAGTAGTCGAACCAGCCGATCCTCGCGACGAGGAAACCACTCGCCGCCGAGGCGAGCGTGCGTGGCACCGAAGCGAGACTCGTGAAGAGTGCGAACTGCGTGGCGGTATAGCGCGGGTCGGTTGTGCTCGCAATGTAGGCGGTGAATGCGGCGAGCGTGAGGCCGGTGGCGAACGTCTCGAAGCCGTAGACGAGCGCGAGCGCCACGGTGCGCGGATCGAGCGAAAACTGCACGTTCGCGCCAAACACGCTTGCGACTTGCGAAACGGCGTGGCTCACGGCGAGCACGCCGCTGTAGATCGACGCGAGCGATGGTGCGTCGGGCCCGACCTGAGCGAGCCACGCAAAGCCGAGCGTCGAGACCATCTGCAGGAAACCGAAGATCCACAGCCCGCGTCCAATGCCGATCTTCACGAGCGCCACGCCACCGATGATGCCGCCCGCGAGGCTCGCGCCGAACGCCGTCATCTTGGCGATCACGCCGATCTCGGTGCGCGAGAAGCCGATGTCGAGGAAGAACGACGTCGAAAGCGTGGTGGCCATCGTGTCGCCGAGCTTGTAAAGGAAGATGAACGCGAGCACGAAAAGCGCATTCCCCCAGCCGCCGCGCCGCACGAATTCGGCGAACGGCTGCACGATCGCCTCGCTCAGGTTACGCGGCGGCGGGCCTTGCACCTCGGGTTCGCTCACCACGAGCGCCATGATCATGCCGGGAATCATGAACGCGGCAGTGACGATGAACACCGTGCTCCACGGCAGGTGATCGGAGAGGATCAGCGCAAGAGACCCCGGCACGAGCGCGGCGATCTTGTACGCGTTCACGTGGACCGCGTTGCCGAGGCCCTGTTGCGTGTCGGAGAGCAGTTCGCGCCGGTAGGCGTCGATGGCGATGTCCTGGCTTGCGCCGAAGAACGCCACCAGCGCGGCGAGCGCTGCCACCATCTTGATCGAATCCTTCGGCGAGACGAACCCGAGCGTCGCGATAGCGATCGCAACGAGGATCTGCGTGACGAGCATCCAGCCGCGCCGGCGTCCCGGACGCCAGCCGGCAAGGCGCGGCACGTAGCGGTCCATGAGCGGCGCCCAGACGAACTTCCAGGTGTAGGGAATCTGGATCAGCGCAAAGAGGCCGATTTCCTTGAGGCTCACGCCTTCGGAACGCAGCCACGCCTGCACGAGATAGACGAGCGTGAAAAGCGGCAGCCCCGAGGTGAAACCAAGGAACACGCAGATCAGCATGTGCGTGTTCAGATACGCGCGCCAGCCAGGGTGTTCTTCGTGAGCGTCAACGTGGACGTTGCGGGCGGTGGCCTCGTTGGGCGGATTCTGCATGTCGTCAGCGGCGGCGGTTTTTGTGGATCGGAGTCGAAAAAACGCGCGCCACCGCAGGCGACGTCATTTTTTCTTCACGCGATAGACCGCAAGACTACCACGCCAGTTCACGCCCCACCGGACGGTCTGACCGCCGTGAAGCACGGCGCGATCAAGAATTTCGATGCCCACTTCGGGCGCGAGCGCCTCGAAATCTTTCACCGTGAGCACACGCACATTCGGCGTGTTGTGCCACTGGTAGGGCAGCGACTTCGAAACCGGCATGCGTCCGCGCAGCACGGAAAGCCGATGCGGCCAGTAGCCGAAATTCGGGAACGAAACGATGCATTCCTTGCCCACGCGCGCCGTCTCGCGCAGGATCGCCGCGGTCTGGTGAATGGTCTGCAGCGTTTGGGAGAGGATCGCGAAGTCGAAGCTTGCGTCCTCGAACAGGCGAAGTCCGTCCTCCAGATTCTGCTGGATCACGTTGATGCCGTTCTGAACGGAGGCCAGCACCCCAGCGTCGTTGATCTCGATGCCGTAGCCCGTGCACTCCAGTTCCTCGCCGAGCAGCGAGAGCAGAGCGCCATCGCCGCAGCCGAGGTCGAGTACCGTCGAACGCGGCTCGATCCAGCGTGCAATCGTGCGGAAGTCGGCGCGTGCTGAAAGACTGACAAAAGCGCTGGGATTCATGCGCCCACCTCGTTGGCAATACGTTCGTAGTAAGCGCGCATGACGTTGTGATAGCGCGCGTCGTCGAGCAGGAAGGCATCGTGGCCGTGCGGCGCGTCGATTTCCGCGTAGCTCACCTGGCGCTTGTGGTCGAGCAGCGCCTTCACGAGTTCGCGCGAGCGTGCGGGCGCGAAGCGCCAGTCGGTCGAGAAGCTCGCCACGAGATACTTCGCCTTCGTGTGCGCGAGCGCCTTCGTGAGATCGCCGTCGAACGCCTTCGCCGGGTCGAAGTAATCGAGCGCGCGCGTGATGAGCAGGTAGGTGTTCGCGTCGAAGTAGTCGGCGAATTTTTCGCCCTGGTAGCGCAGATACGACTCCACCTCGAACTCGACGTCGAAGCTGAAGTTGTATTCGTCGACAGCGCCTTCGGCTCTACGCAGCGCGCGGCCGAATTTCTCGGCCATGTCGTCATCCGAGAGATACGTGATGTGGCCGATCATGCGCGCGACGCGCAGGCCGCGCTTCGGCTTTACGCCGTGCGCGTAGTAGTCGCCGCCGTGGAAGTCGGGGTCCGAGAGGATCGACGAGCGCGCCACTTCGTTGAACGCGATGTTCTGTGCGGAGAGCTTGGGCGTCGACGCGATGACGATGCAGTGGCCGAGCCGGTCCGGATAGCGCAGGCTCCACGCCAGCGCCTGCATTCCGCCGAGGCTGCCGCCCATCACGGCGGCAAACTTCTCGATTCCGAAGCGGTCGGCCACGAGCGCCTGGGCGTCCACCCAGTCCTCGACGGTGACGACCGGAAACTTCGCGCCGTAGGGCTGACCGGTCGCGGGATCGGTGCTCATCGGGCCGGTGGAGCCAAAGCACGAACCGAGATTGTTCACGCCGATCACGAAGAAACGGTTGGTGTCGAGCGGCTTGCCGGGGCCGACCATGTTGTCCCACCAGCCGACGTTTTTCGGGTCGTTCTCGTAGACGCCCGCGACGTGATGCGACGCGTTGAGCGCGTGACAGACGAGCACCGCGTTGCTGCGGGCGGCGTTGAGCGTGCCGTAGGTTTCGACCACGAGGTCGTACCCGGCAATGGCTGTGCCGTTCTGCAGTTGCAGAGGCTCGTCGAAATGCAGTGTTTGTGGAGCGACGATGCCGATCGATTCCATTCGTTCCGCCTTGGGTTTCCGGGGCGGCTAAACGGTGTCGGCTGGGCGCGGATTGCAGGAGGGTGGCGCGGCTGACGACCTCTTTAGCCGCATTTGTAATGAACCTGCGCGCCGTAACATTCGGTGGCTTTCAGGTTCGCGCGCCCGCAATCGAGTCAGCAAATCGGCGCGTAGTGATTCAAAACGAACGCAGAGTATAGCGGAAAACGCGCACGGCAATACGGCGGATGGGCCGTGGCGGACGTGGGCTGGCGGTGTGGGGCGCCCATTGCGCGCCGCCGTGAGCGGAGACAGCAGGCCGGGACAGCGAGCGCTGCGTTGGTGTCCCGGCGGTGAATCTTGCGAGTGGACTCGCGGGTCAACTCCTCGCCGGATGCCCCTTGCGCCAGCGCCGCAGATGCAATGCGGCGACGATCATCAAGACGCCGTAAAGCACGGCGTAGGCGGCGATCAGCCAGATCAGCGAGAGCGCGCCCGCACCGGGAAACAACACGACGAACAAGCCGACGCCGGCCGAGAGCAGCCCCGAGAGTCCCACGGCCCACGGATGCGCGACGGCGCGACGATACTGGATCGCGTAAATGATCTCGAAGATGCCGATGGCGAGCGCCCAGAAGCCGATGATCAGGACGAGGATGATGGCCGTCTCGCGAGGCCAGAAGAACGCAACGAAGCCCGCGACTACGCCGATGAGGCCCACGACGACGTAGGTCCAGCGCCGCTTGCCGCCGCCGCGTGCGCCGTAGATCAGGGCGAAAGCGCCGTCCACGACGGCGTAGGAGCCCCAGACGTAGGCGAGCGCGATGACAGTGAGCTTGGGCAGTGAGAAGGCGGCCAGGCCGAAGACTATGGCCGCGATGCCGCGGGCGAGGAGCCAGCCCCAGTGAGCGGACAGACCGGTAAGGAACGGCAGCGGAGCGGACGGCAATGGCTGGTTCATGCGGTTCTTCTCCTTTTGGCGGGGCGCGGGGCCGTCGCTTGCCGTGGCGGCCGCTTGACGGCGTAGAGCTCGCCGCGCGGCGACCCCGCGCACGCAGCGGCAGCGCGCATTGCGCCGACGCTTGCGGCCCGGGCGCCTGCCGGGTGTCTCCTTTACTGAAGAATGACCCGGATCTGCTCGTCGGCGTGTTCGACGGGCGAGCGTTCGAAGCCGCTCTGTGCATAACGGTGCCAGCAGCCGATCACATAGTGGACGACCAGATTCGCGCGCACAGCCGGATCGTACCCCTTCGGGAGCGGCACTGCGCCGGGTTTGTTCGGGTCCTGCAACCCTTCCGCGACGCTCACGCGCAGGCACTGACGCAGCGACGCCTCGATGCGGTCGAGCATCTGGTTGACGCGCTCGGCGAGCCGCTCGTGTTCGCCCACGAGCGCTTCGCAGGTCAGCACGCGCGTCATGCCGGCGTTCTTGGTGGAGAAGTTGATGAGCATGAGCGCGATGGCGCGCGCCTGAAGCACGCCGCTCGGCTCTTTGGCGACGATCTGGTTGATGAGCGCGAAGAGCGTCTGCTCGATGAAATCGATGAGGCCCTCGTACATCTGGGCCTTGCTCGCGAAGTGGCGATAGAGCGCCGCCTCGGAAACGCCGAGCCGCGCGGCCAGCGCCGCAGTCGTGATCTTTTCGCCGCGCGGCGTCTCGAGCATCGACGCGAGCGTCTGGAGAATGTGGACACGGCGTTCGCCCGGTTTCGGGCGTGCGGTGCGTTGCACCACGCCGGGAGGATCTGCTGTTACGACCGCAGTTACTCCCGCATCGCGCGCTTCGGTCGGCTGGCTCGGCTGCATGAATGTCGCCCTTTCTCTTGCCGCCGGAATCCCATTCCAGCGGTCACGTCGTCACCCCGTCTGCCGCAGTCTTCCTGACTGCAGACCCGTTTGTAGGGATTTTAGCGAACGAATGCGGTGATCGACATAGTGAGGACGGCCGCTTCTGCCCGCGCGCATAGTCAGCGCGCGCTCGGGCAGGTGTCCGGTGATCCAGACCGTCTGGATGCCGAGCCGCCGGTAGCGTTTCAGATGGCCGCGCGTGTCCTCGATCAGGATGGCGTCGGAAAGCGATGCACCCGCACGGCGCAGCGCCGCGCGCAGCATCGCGCGGTCCGGCTTGGCGCGCCAGCCGCTGCGCGTACGCATGTGCTCGATGGCGACGACGCGCTCGAAGAGCCGCTCGATGCCAAGCTCCGCGAGCACCGCGCGCGCATAGGCCTCGGGCGCGTTGGTCAGCACGATCTTGCGGCCCGGGAGCGCAGCGATCGTGCGCGCGAGGCCGCGCTCGGCGACGAGCATCGCGCGCAGATCGGGGAACGTGTGGACGACCTTCAGGAAGTCGTGCGGATCGACGGGATGGTGCCGCGTCAGGCCGAGCAGCGCCGCGCCGTACCGGAGCGTGTAACTCGTGCGCAGGTGGTCCGCGATGTCGTGGCTCACGCCGAGCGTATCGACGATGTACTGCGTCATCGCCCGGTTGATGGCCGGGAAGATCGCGTGCGACGCGCCGTGCAGCGTGTTGTCGAGGTCGAAGAGCCAGACCGGCGTGCGCGCCGCATGGTGCGGGCGGTGCTGGCGCGCTCGGGTGTGGGTCATCGTGGAGTGGCGTGCGGCGCGTTGGGGGAGAGGCCGGGCGCCCTGGGGCCGCCGCGACGGGCGGCGCTGGGGCGCCGGAGGTTCTGAAGTTGCCACTCGGGTTGCCACTCGGCGGCGCATCGGGTGGCCGAATGCGTCGCCGTCATCCTCAATGCGAGCGGATCATCGTGCCGAACGGCTGCTCGGTCAGGATTTCGAGCAGGACTGAATGCTCGATCCGGCCGTCGATGATGTGCACCGAGCGCACGCCGCTCTTGGCCGCGTCGAGCGCCGACGAGATCTTCGGCAGCATGCCGCCGGAGATCGTGCCGTCTTCGAAGAGCGCGTCGATCTCGCGCGCCGAGAGATTCGTGAGCAGGTTGCCCGCCTTGTCCATCACGCCGGGGATGTTGGTCATCATCACGAGCTTCTCGGCGTTGAGCACGACTGCGAGCTTGCCCGCCACCAGATCGGCGTTGATGTTGTACGAGAGCCCGTCTTCGCCGAAGCCGATCGGCGAGATCACCGGAATGAACGCGTCATCCTGGAGCGCCCGCACCACCGCCGGATTGATCTGCTCGACTTCGCCGACCTGGCCGATGTCGACGTACTGACCCGGGTTGTCGCGGTCCGGCATCATCAGCTTGCGGGCGTGGATCAGGCCGCCGTCCTTGCCGGTCAGGCCCACCGCATGACCGCCGAAGTGGTTGATGAGCGTGACGATGTCCTGCTGCACCTCGCCGCCGAGCACCCACTCGACGACTTCCATCGTTTCTTCGTCGGTGACGCGCATGCCCTGGACGAAGGTGCCCTGCTTGCCGATCTTCTTGAGCGCCTGATCGATCTGCGGGCCGCCGCCGTGCACGATGACCGGGTTGATGCCCACGAGCTTGAGCAGGATGACATCGCGCGCGAAGCCCTGCTTGAGTCGCTCTTCGGTCATGGCATTGCCGCCGTACTTGATGACGACGGTCTTGCCGTGATACTGGCGGATGTACGGCAGCGCTTCAGCCAGAATTTCTGCTTTCAGGGTGGGCGCGATCTGCGAGAGGTCGATGGGCTCGGACATGGCGGCGGGAATGGGCAAAAAACGGGGAAAAAGACGGTTGAAACAGGCCGAATTGTACAGGACTGGCGCGCTGCAACAGGGTTTTGATCGGGGTTTCGGGCGAGCTTCCGATACGGCGCGATGCACGCCGACGGGCGCTCGCCGGGGACGCCCCGGGACGGCGCGGGGCGCATTGTGCAAAGTTGTGCCGGTGTGCCGGCCGGAAGCGTCGGCGGCCGTGCATGGTGCGCCGGGTCGGAGGAGGCCGGTGGCGGTGCAAAGCGCGCGCCAGCCTGTTCTGCTTGCCGCCCCTGTCGCCAGCACGCGCTGTGGCATCATTTCTTTACCGCCGAAGTCGGCCTCACAAGGAGCGCGCCGCCATGACCGCTTCCGCCACCCCCGCCGCTGGCATGAAACACGCGCGCTGCCCGCGCTGCGGCCGGGCCTTCGACTGCGGCCGGAACACCGAACCCTTCGATTGCTGGTGCCGCACGCTCCCCGCGCTTCCCGCGAGCCAGCTCGATCCGCGCGGGCGCTGTCTGTGCCCTGAATGTCTCGCTGATGCCGCCGCGCCCGCCGCAATCGGCCCGGGCGACGCCACGGGCAGCGGGGGGCTCGTGCGCTGAATGTGCGTTCCGCTTCGTCCCAGGTCTGGGACTCCCTGGACCGATTGAGGGAGGGCAGGTCGCGTGGCGCGAACACCGGGCGGTCCCGGTTGGCGTTCCGCGCGTGCCAGGCCGATGTCGGTCGGATGCGGTCACGTCAAATGGGCCCACGCCCAACTGCCGCCCGTATGCCCGGTGACGGCATTTTCGATGCAGAGGGCATTTTCACCACTGCTAAGCTTGATATAAATCAATATATCTACAAGATTGTTGTGAAGTTCGGGGAACAATGAGGCGGCGGTCGCCGTGCGACGGTAAGGTTCGACGGCTTCGGCGTGCGGATCTGCGACTTGCAGCGCGAACCCGGCGCTCAGGGGGCGCGGTTCGCTCGGGCGCGAGCCGCGCAACCGCAGACGTAACGCGGGTCGCATGGTCGAGACTTCGGGTTTCAGGCCCGGGTTCCGGGAGCGATAGTGACGGACGGAACGCAGCAGCGCGTCATGCGTCCAGCGCGGGCAGCGTAGCCGCTGCCGGATCGAGCCGTGCGTGTGGCGATGGGTCCGTGGGTGGTCACGGCTTGACGTCGAGGTAATCGAAAAAAACTTATCGGTTGGATAGAAACAGAAGCGGACCACGTAGGTTGTCTGGCATCGATTCTTCCGCCGTATTCCCGGCATACTGCCGATATGGCGTTGGGCGCCAGCCGCTGTTGGTTCGAATCTTTTAGGGATAATCGGTCGGACACGTCCGAACAGGTAAACTGGCACCATGTATCGCATTACCGTCAGTGCTCGCGTCAACCTTAGCCATCTATTCTGGCTGCGCAGCCTTGCCATCATCGGACAACTCTGCACGATCGCGGTCGTGCAGTTCTTCCTCGGCGTGCGTCTGCCATTGCCGGCCATGCTGTTCGTGATCGCGATGGAGGTGGCGTTCAACGGCGTCACCTGGATGCGTGTCGCGCAGGATCGTCCCGAGTCCAATCTCGAACTGTTCGGGCAGATCTGGGTCGATCTCGGCGCACTCTCCGCGCTGCTCTTTCTGTCGGGCGGCACGACCAATCCGTTCGTCTCGCTCTATCTGCCCTCGCTTGCGATTGCAGCGGCCGTGCTGCCGTGGTATCTCACCGGCTGGCTCGCTGCGTTCGCGGTGACCTGCTACGTGCTGCTCGGCTTCGATAACGTGCCGCTCAACCTGGACAACCCCAATAACCTGTTCGATTACTATCGCGCGGGCATGTGGGTGAACTTCATGGTGAGCGTCGGGTTGATCGTGTGGTTCGTCGCGCGCATGTCGACCGCCCTGCGCCAGCGCGACCACGCGCTTGGCGACGCGCAACAGCGCCTCTTGCGCGACGAGCGCGCGGTGGCGCTCGGCGTGCAGGCGGCGACCGTTGCGCACGAGATCGGCACGCCGCTCTCGACCATCGCGATGCTCACCGAGGAATTGCGCGACTGTGCGCGCACCGACAAGGCGCTCGCCCCTTACGTCGCCGACATCTCCCTGCTCGAGCGGCAGATCTCGCTGTGCACGTCGGCGCTTGCGCGTCTGCGCAGCCGCGCCTCGTCGCAGGGTGCCCGTCAGCCCGTGAGCGAGTGGCTCGGTCCGTTCGTCGAGCAATGGCGGCTGCGCCATCCCCACGTCAAATTCGAGCAACTGGGTGATGTGCCCGACGATCTGAGTCTCGACGACACGGTGGCAGTCGGCCAGATTCTGACTATCCTGCTGGACAACGCCGCGCGTGCGAGCCGCGATTACGTGACGTTGCGCGCGTATGCATCGGCGCGCGCGGGTTATATCGATTTCGAAGTCTGCGACGCGGGGCCTGGTATCCCGGCGTCGCTGCGAAACACGCTCGGCGCGGCACCCGTGGAAAGCACACAGGGTGGCCATGGTGTCGGGCTGTATCTGGCGTTTTCGTCGGCGGCGCGGCTGGGCGGATTGATCGATCTGTCCGACGTTGCTTCGTCGGTCGCGGCGGGCGAAGGCCCGGGTGCGGCGGGCGGCGGAAGTGGTGCAGGGAGCGCAGGTCGCGAGCACAAGTCGCGCGGTACGCGCGCCGTATTGCACGTGCCGGTGAAGACCGGCGCGTCGGCAGCGGCGCCGGACACGCGTGCGCAGGACGCGGCCGCCGCAGGTTAAGGTATCGGATCAGGCGCGGCCCGGCGCGGCGCCGCCTAACAACACGGAGAAGCAGGCATGAGCGATATGAATTTTCTGGTGATCGACGACGATGAGGTGTTCTCCGACATTCTCACGCGTGGGCTGGCGCGACGCGGTTACCAGGTGCAGCAGGCGCACAACGCCGAAGAGGCGATCCGCTTCGCGAACCAGCAGAAGTTCGCACAGATCACGGTGGACCTGCATCTGGGCAGCGATTCGGGTCTCTCGCTCGTCGCGCCATTGCGCGACCTTCAGCCCGACGCGCGCATGCTCGTGCTGACGGGCTACGCTAGCATCGCGACGGCGGTTCAGGCGGTGAAGGACGGCGCCGACAACTACCTCGCGAAGCCGGCGAACGTCGAGATGATTCTCTCGGCACTGCAAAGCGACGCGAGCGCACTGCAGGCTGACGCTGCGATCGAAAACCCGGCGCCGCTCTCGGTTGCGCGCCTCGAATGGGAACACATCCAGCGAGTGCTGGCCGAGCACGGCGGCAACATCTCCGCCACGGCGCGAGCGCTCAACATGCACCGCCGCACGCTGCAGCGCAAGCTGGCGAAGCGTCCGGTGCGCCAGTAAGCGCAGCATTCGCCTTAGCCGCTGCTGCGCGGCGCGGCGTGACAAAAGAAAAGGGGCCCTGCGGGGCCCCTTTGCACATTGCCTGCGACCAGGCAGCGCTTACAGCACGTAGCGCGACAGATCTTCGTCCTGCGCCACTTCGCCGAGCGCGCGATCGACGTAAGCGCCATCGATCGTGACGCTCTTGCCCGCATGATTGCCGGCCGAGAATGACACGTCTTCCAGCAGCTTCTCGATCACCGTGTAAAGACGGCGTGCACCGATGTTCTCGGTCTTTTCGTTGACGGCGAACGCGATCTCCGCGAGTCGGCGGATGCCGTCTTCCGCGAAATCGAGCTGTACGTCCTCGGTAGCGAGCAGCGCCTGATATTGCTTGACGAGACTCGCGTCGGTCGCGACGAGAATCGATTCGAAGTCCTTCACAGACAGCGAGTCGAGTTCGACGCGGATCGGGAAGCGCCCCTGCAGTTCCGGAATCAGATCGCTCGGCTTCGCGAGGTGGAACGCGCCGCTCGCGATGAACAGGATGTGATCGGTTTTCACCATCCCGTACTTCGTGTTGATGGTCGTGCCTTCGACGAGCGGCAGCAGATCGCGCTGCACGCCCTGGCGGGAGACCTCACCGCCGCCGCCTTCGTTGTTGCGCGACGTAATCTTGTCGATTTCGTCGAGGAACACGATGCCGTTCTGCTCGACGTTCTGCACGGCCTTCGTCTTGACCTCTTCGTCGTTGAGCATCTTGCCGGCTTCTTCGTCGGTGAGGAGTTTCAGCGCTTCCTTCACCTTGAGCTTGCGGCGGGACTTCTTGCCGCCGCCCAGATTCGCAAACATCGAGCGGATCTGCTCGGTCATGTCCTCCATGCCCGGGGGGCCCATGATGTCCATGCCCACTTGCGGCTGTTCGATGTCGAGCTCGATTTCCTTGTCGTCGAGCTGGCCTTCGCGCAGGCGCTTGCGGAACGTCTGGCGCGTGGTGCTCTCGCCGTCGCCCTGGCTTGCGGTGTCGGGCGTCGAGCCGAAGCCGACCGGACGCGCAGTCGGCACCAGGATGTCGAGGATGCGGTCTTCGGCCTGATCGGTGGCCTTGCTGCGCACTTTGCGCATTTCCGATTCGCGCGTCTGCTTCACCGAAATTTCGATGAGGTCGCGCACGATGCTGTCGACGTCACGGCCCACGTAGCCCACTTCCGTGAACTTGGTCGCTTCGATCTTGATGAACGGCGCGTCCGCGAGCTTCGCGAGACGTCGCGCAATCTCGGTCTTGCCGACGCCCGTTGGCCCGATCATGAGGATGTTCTTCGGCGTGATTTCCTGGCGCAGCGGATCGCTCACCTGCTGACGGCGCCAGCGGTTGCGCAGCGCGACGGCGACGGCCTTCTTCGCCTTCGCCTGGCCGATGATGTTTTTGTCGAGTTCCGAGACGATCTCGGCGGGGGTCATGGTGCTCATCCTGATTCCTTGTCGTGGATGATGTCGATGCGTGTCTGGTCGACGCGCTGGCTCGATCTACTCGATGGTTTCGATCACGCGGTTGTGGTTCGTGTAAATGCACATGTCGCCCGCGATTTCGAGCGACTTTTCCACGATCTCGCGAGGCGACAGGTCGGTGTTGTCGAGGAGCGCGCGCGCCGCGGCCTGTGCGTACGAGCCGCCCGAACCGATCGCACAGATCCCGCCTTCGGGGTCGAGCACGTCGCCGTTGCCGGTGATGACGAGGGTGGTCTGCGCGTCGGCGGCGATCAGCATGGCTTCGAGACGTCGCAGCATGCGGTCGGTGCGCCAGTCCTTCGCGAGTTCGACGGCGGCGCGCGTGAGGTTGCCCTGATGCTTTTCGAGCTTGGCTTCGAAGCGATCGAGGAGTGAGAAAGCATCGGCCGTGCCGCCGGCGAAGCCGACCATCACCTTGCCGCCGTAGATGCGCCGAACCTTCTTCGCGCCACCCTTCATGACGATGTTGCCGAGCGTGACCTGGCCGTCACCGCCGAGCGCGACCTTGTCGCCGCGCCGCACGGAGACGATCGTCGTGCCGTGAAATTGCTCCATGTGGGTTCCTTTTTTACCGTTGATGCCGGTTGCTGACGGGAGTATGCGGTGGCACACGGGGCCGCCGTCCCTTGAAATCCGGAGCACGCCGCGAGGCGCCAGGAGGCGCACGCCGACGCGCGTATTAGTCGAAGTTTAGGGCGGCGTCGGCGAGTTCAAGTGGCCGCGCAGGGCAAATACGCGCGGCATGTGCGATGAAGGCGGGGGAGGGGTCAGCGAATGGAGCAGAAAAGCGGGCAGTAAAGCGGCGGCCAACAACGCCCGCTACAAAAACAAAAAGCGCACGGGACTCCGTGCGCTTCGATCCTGAAGGCGGATGGTGCGGCGCGCACCCGCGGCGGCGCGCCGGCTGGTCGATCAATCGCCGAACAGCTTCTGGCGCAGTTCGCGGCGCTCCTGCGCCTCGAGCGACAGCGTGGCCGTCGGCCGCGCGAGCAGACGCGGGATGCCGATCGGCTCGCCGGTTTCCTCGCACCAGCCGTACTCGCCCGAGTCGATGCGCGCGAGCGATTGCTGCACCTTCTTCAGCAGCTTGCGCTCGCGGTCGCGCGTGCGCAGTTCGAGCGCATGCTCTTCCTCGATCGTCGCGCGGTCGGCCGGATCAGGCACGATCACGGTTTCACGCAGATTCTCGGTGGTCTGGCCCGCATTGCGGAGGATTTCCGCCTGCAGCTGTTCGAGCCGGTTCTTGAAGAAGGCGAGCTGATCCTCGTTCATGTAATCCTTGTCGCTCATCTTCAGGATTTCGGCTTCGGTCAAGAGTCGTTTCGTAGTCATCTGGCTTGCTTCTTCAATGAGTGAGGCAAAAACCTGGTGCTAATGCCCGCACTTTTGTGTTGCCCGCAATGGCCTTGTACGGGGCCTTTCTACGCTGACGCGCTGGCTGGCACGGACGATCTACTGTCGTGACGCCAGATTGCCGCTGCGGGGCCGAACTCCTCTGGAAACCGGTTTTCAGACGCTTCTGAGGCATTTTCCATACCGGCTGCGCTACGACTTTGCGTGCTGCCGGTACAGCCGACCGTCCGGTGCAAACGTTTCCGGCGGACTGCCTTTCTGCTCGTGCTCGCGATGCTTTGTGCATGTTGGCACGGCCATGATGCGCGCTACCGGCCCGGTACCGAATCGAGGCTCAGGGTCCGGCTTCTACCTGCCGTCCAGCCTGTTTTCCAGTGGGGCCGTATTGTAACTGAATCGCAAACTCACCCGTAAAAGGGGTAATCCCTGCATCCGGCCGATTTTCGATACACCGTTATCCGGAAAATATAACGCGCCAATTGTGAAAAAGCGATGGTCGGGTACGTTATTTGAGGGGCGGGACACGCAGGCGGGGGGAAAGGCGGGCCCGGCCCGGCGCGCAGGACGCGCGGGACCGGGTGAGAAACGCATCAGACGAGGCAGGCGTCGAGGCCGTCGGTGATGAGGTCCTGCGGCAGTTCGATGCCGATGAACACCATCTTGCTGTTCTTCTTTTCGGCCGGCAGCCACTTCATGGCGAGATCGCTGCCCATCATCTGGTGGACGCCCTGGAACACCACCTTGCGATCCACGCCCTTCATGTACAGCACGCCCTTGTAGCGCAGCAGGCGCTCGCCGTAGATCTGCAGGATGCCGCCAAGGAAGTCCTCGAGGCGGTTCGGATCGAATGGACGGTCGCTGCGGTACACGAACGACTTGATCTTGTCGTCGTGGTGCGCGTGGTGATGGTGGTGGCCGTGGTCGTGGCCTTCGTGATCGCAGTGACCGTGATCGTGGTCGCAGTTCGCGTGGTCGTGATCATGGTCGTGCGCGTGATCGTGATGCGCGTGGGCGTGATCGTCTTCCTCGAGGAAATCAGGGTCGATATCGAGCTTCGCGTTGAGGTTGAAGCCGCGCAGGTCAAACACTTCCTTGATGTCGGCAACGCCAAAATCCACCTGGCGGATTTGCGCCTTCGGGTTCATGTGCATCAGGCGATGACGCAGGTCGCCGAGTTCGCTTTCGTCGACGAGGTCGGCCTTCGTGATGAACAGGCGATCCGCGAAACCGATCTGGCGCTGCACCACTTCGTGCTCGTCGAGCTGATGGTTGCCGTGCTTTGCATCGACGAGCGTGATGATCGCGTCGAGCAGGAATTCGTCGGCGATTTCGTTATCCATGAAGAACGTCTGCGCGACCGGGCCCGGATTGGCGAGGCCCGTCGTTTCGATCACGACGCGGTCGAAATCGAGCTTGCCGTCGCGCTTTTGCTGCGCGAGGTCGCCGAGCACGCGCGCGAGGTCACCGCGAATCGTGCAGCAGATGCAGCCGTTGCTCATCTGGATGATCTGCTCGGTGCTGTCCTGTACGAGGATCTCGTTGTCGATGTTTTCTTCGCCGAATTCGTTCTCGATCACGGCAATCTTCATGCCGTGATTTTCATTGAGGATGCGCTTGAGCAGCGTCGTTTTGCCGCTGCCGAGGAAGCCGGTCAGGATGGTGACGGGAATCATGGATGCCATGCTGGGTGCCTGTTTTGTACTGTGCCTGGGTCGAAACGCTGGCCGGGCGGTGCGGGTTTCTCGCGCGTCGAAGCGTGAAAACGGTGGCAGCCGTCGTCCGGTGTTACAAGATAACTAGCTATTGAAACATATCTGCGGTCCCGGTGCCTGGCCACGGCGGTCGCGCCGGGCGAGGTGCCGCGTCACATATGGGGCGCGACCGCGAGCCTTCCGGATCGTGCAGTCGGCCCTCAGATGGGGTCGCTCAGGCAATCTGCAACAGCAGGCCCTTCAGATACTCGCCTTCGGGGAATGCGGTCAGGAGCGGATGGTCGACGCCCGCGCCGAGCCGTTTGAGGATGCGCGCGTCGACTTTCGCGTCGGCGGCTGCGCCCGCGACGATCTTCTGGAACAACTCCGCGTCGATTGCGCCCGAGCACGAATACGTGAAGAGCAAGCCACCCGGACGCAGCAGCTTGAGACCGGTGAGGTTGATGTCCTTGTACGCGCGGGCCGCACGGTCCACGTGCTCGCGCGATGCCGCGAACTTCGGCGGATCGAGCACGACGAGGTCGAAGCGCTCGCCCTCTTCATGCAGGCGGCGCAGCGTCTTGAAGGCGTCGGCGTCGAGCCAGGTGGCGCGAGCGGCGTCGAAGCCGTTCGCCTCCACGTTCTTCTGCGCCGTGGCGAGCGCTTCGCCCGACGAATCGATCGATACGACGCGTTTCGCGCCGCCCTTCATCGCCGCGAGCGAGAAGCCGCCCGTGTAGCAGAAGCAGTTGAGCACGTCGCGCTCGCGCGCGAAGGTCTGCACGAGCGCGCGGTTGTCGCGCTGATCGACGTAAAAGCCGGTCTTGTGCCCGTTGCGGACATCGACGTGATAGCGCACGCCGTTTTCGTTCGTCACGATCGTTTCGGGCGGCTCGTCGCCCGCGAGCAGGCCGGTGATCTGTTCGAGGCCTTCCTTCTCGCGGATCGACACGTCCGAGCGCTCGTACACGTTCGGGCAGCCGGTCGCGCTCGTGAGCGCGCCCACGATGGCTTCCTTCCAAGCCTCGACACCCGCCGCCATGAACTGGCAGACGAGCTGGCCGCGGCCCGTTGTATTCCCATTCGCGCCGTCTTCGATGTACTGATCGACGATCAGACCCGGCAGGCCGTCGGCTTCACCGAAGATCACGCGCACTGCACCGGTGTTGCTCACCATCGCCTGGCGATGCGCGACGGCGCGTTGCACGCGGCGCTTGAAGAACGCGTGGTCGATGGGTTCGTTTTCGTCGAAGCTCCAGACGCGCGCGCGGATCTGCGAGTGCGGGCTGTACGCGGCGCGCGCGAGGAAACGGCCGTCGTGCGCGCGCACGATCACTGTCGCGCCCGCGGCGGGCTTGCCCTCGACGCGGTCGATCGCATTCGCGTAGACCCACGGATGGCGACGCAGCAGGGATTTTTCTTTCGAGGGTTTGAGCGTGACGATATTCATGGTGTGTTCAATACAAAAAGACGCAACGTGCGGCGGCCGGGTCGCCCGGCCGCTCATGCACGCCGCGATGCATCAGTCGCGCTTTTTGGCGCGCGGATGCGCGGTGTCGTAGACCTTCGCCAGATGCTGGAAATCGAGCGATGTATAGACCTGGGTGGCCGCGATGCTCGCATGGCCGAGCAGTTCCTGCACTGCGCGCAGGTCGCCGCTGGACTGCAGCAGGTGCGTCGCGAATGAGTGCCGCAGCACGTGCGGGTGGACGTTTGCCGGAATACCGGCGGCGAGCGCCGCACGTTTAACGCGCTCGCGCACGACGCCGGGCGCCATGCGGTTGCCGCGCACGGAGATGAAGAGCGGGGCGTCGTCGTGCTTGACGAGCGTATCGCGCACGGCGAGCCAGGCGTCGAGCGCATCGAGTGCCTTGCGCCCGACCGGCACGACGCGATGCCGGTTGCCCTTGCCCTGGACTTCGACTTCGGCCGCGTCACGTTTGAGCCAGCCAGCCGATTCGTGGCCGTCACGT
Source organism: Paraburkholderia adhaesiva (assembly GCF_021390575.1). Lineage (GTDB taxonomy): Bacteria > Pseudomonadota > Gammaproteobacteria > Burkholderiales > Burkholderiaceae > Paraburkholderia > Paraburkholderia adhaesiva. Next base: position 94,284 of record NZ_JAJEJQ010000001.1, read on the forward strand.
TTCACGTAGCGCACGTCGAGGCCCACGAGTTCTGCGAGCCGCAGCCCCGACGAGTAGAACAGTTCCAGCATGGCGTGATCGCGCAATGCCTCGGCGCTGTGGCCCTCGGCGACGGCGGGGCCGGGGGCTTCCATTAACCGCTGGGCGTCGTCGACGGAGAGCGCCTTCGGCAGCGTCTTCGCACGCTTGGGCGCACGCACGGCGGCCACGGGATTGGCATCGAGTTCGATGCGCCCCGCGAGCCAGCGATAGAACGCCCGCCACGCCGATAGCCGGTGCCCGATCGAGCGCGCCGAGAGGCCGCCCGAATGCGCGCGCGCGACGGCGCCGCGCACGTCGGCGGGCGTGATCTTCTCCAGCGGGCGAGCGCCTGCGAGCTTCTTCAGCTCATCGAGCTCATGCGTGTAGCCGCGCAGCGTGTGCGCCGACAGCCGCCGCTCGTGTTCGAGGCTGGCGAGGTAGTCGGCGATCGGATCGGTTGGCGTCACGATGGGCTGCGCTTAGGAAAGGCTGCTCGCTCAGTGCGGCAGCAGGCGCGTGAGCGCCGCGCTCGCGAGCGCGCCGATCTGGGTGAGGAAATCGGTGGCCATGCCTTCATGGAAGCGGCGCGGATCGGGCGAGCCCAGCACGAGCAGGCCGAACGCGTTGCCTTCGGACTCGGGCTTGCCGTCTGCCTCGAGGGCGCGCAGCGCGACCAGCGCGACCGACTGCGGCGCGCCATCCGCCGTATCGAGCCACTGCGCAGCTTCGAAGCCGGAATTCGCGCCGCAATACGGTACCGCAAGGCTGTTCGTGAAGAGCCGCACTTCTTCACCGGGCTGGCGCGCGAAGTCGGCCTGGGCGTAGGTCTCGGCGACGTCCCAGACGCGCAGCGCAGCCTGCGGCACGTCGAACACATCGCGCAGATTCTGGGCGATCGTGCGCGGCAGCGCGTACGGGTCGCGCTCGGCGACGATGCGCGTCGTCCAGCGGCCGAACTTGCTGGCGATGCTGTCGTTTTCGTGGCCGTAGCGCAGCAATTCGGAAAGACGGCGTTCGAGATGCTTGTTCTTCTCGCGCAGCATCTCCATTTGCCGCTCCTGCAGCGATACGGCGGCTTTGCCGTGCGGGTTGCCCAGCTTGATCGACGCAAGCAGTTCGGCATGCTCAACGAAGAACTCGGGATTGGCGAGCAGATAGTCGGCGACTTCGCGATCGTTCATGTTTTGGCGCGTTGTTGTCAAAGGCGCGCGGGGCGCGCAATCAATGAAGCAAATGAATCGTTCGGCGGCGAATCGGACGCTGGCGGCCGGCGTGGTGAACCTCCGGGGGCACGGGCACGGCGCTCAGTCGGCCAGATCGATTTCGCCTTCGAATACGGTTGTGGCGGGACCCGCCATCAGGAGCGCGGCGGACTCGTCGCGCGCACCGTCCCAGGCGATCGTGAGCATGCCGCCGTGCGTGTGAACCTTGACGGGTGTGTCGAGCAGACCGCGCCGGATGCCCGCAGCGACGGCCGCGCACGCGCCCGTGCCGCACGCGAGCGTCTCGCCCGCGCCGCGCTCGTAGACGCGCAGCCGCACCTCGTTGCGCGAAACGATCTGCATGAAGCCGGCGTTCACCTTCTTCGGGAAACGCGGATGCGCCTCGACCACGGGGCCTTCCGCGAGCACCGGGAACGCCTCGACGTCGTCGACTACCTGCACCGCGTGCGGGTTGCCCATCGATACGGTCGAAATCCAGCGGGTTTCGCCATTCACGTCGAGCGGCCACAAGGTGTCATTGCCCTCGCGGCGGCCCTCGAGCTCGTTCGCATCGAACGGCACGCGCGCCGGTTCGAAGACCGGGCTGCCCATATCGACGACGACTTCACCGTTTTCCTGCATGACGAGCGTGATCGTGCCGTTTTGCACCTGCACGCGCACGCGGTTTGCGTCCGTGAGCTTGCGGTCGCGGACGAACTTTACGAAGCAACGCGCGCCGTTGCCGCAGTGCTCGACCTCGCCGCCGTCGCAGTTGTAAATGCGATAACGGAAATCGACGCCCTCGATGGTCGGCTTCTCGACGAGCAGCAACTGATCGGCACCGACGCCGAAGTGGCGGTCAGCGAGTGCACGCACCTGCTCTGGCGTGAGCGCGAGTGGCTGGCTATAGCCGTCGAGCACGACGAAGTCGTTGCCGGCACCGTGCATTTTGGTGAATTTGAGCTTCACGTTTTACGTCTTTTCCTTGCCGCGAAAGGCTGTGTAGGTGACAGCCTGAAGATCACGCTTCGCAGTCCATCTGGACCGCATGAGGCGAATGCCAAATGATACACGCTGGAAACGCTTGATAACACGGCGTGGCCCGGCGGCTGCCTGCGGTCCGGCGTGGCCCGTCCCGGCTGCCGGGCGATTTACGGTGTGCAGGGCGAGGCGGCGTCCGGACGCTTCACATGGCATCGCCCGCGCGGTTGCCTCGACGGTTTTGCATCGATGTCACGACTGTGTGCGCAGGAAAACAACGTCTTGACGCTTCACAGCTTCGCTACGCCGTCCGGGTTACTTACCGCCCCGTATCGGTTTCGTGAAAGATGCGTCGCAATGCCAGCTTCGGTCGCGTATTGCAGCGATCCGTGCGATCGCCGGGCTTCGCCACTCGGGTGGCAGCTTGCAGGTACGGCGCGACGAGCGTTTCGTCGGGGCGTCATCGTCGCCGGGTGGGTCGTAGTTGTCACGCACATCGCCTGTCAATGCATTGACGCTTTGATGAAATTCGCCGCCGCCGTCCGCGGCGCGATGAAAGTCCCAGCCGCCCTCGTCCCACCCCGCGACAATCCATTGGAAGTTACGTGTCGTCAGACGCCATGTCTCGCTCCAGCGCAACGGCCCACCGCCGCCCACGTTCTGAACGACAAGCGAACCGTGGCTGATCTCGAGTTGCTGATACGGATCACCCAGCATGCCGCCATCTTCCGTGCCCATCGCGACGTCGTCGTTCGAGAGCACGTGTTTACCGTCGACGAAGATTCGCAAGCGACGCTTCCCGTCGTTCTGCGCTCGTAAAACGTCAATGCAGGCTTCGACAGGCTGGGTCGAGCCGAACGATCCGCGCAGGCTGTCGTCAAGCACGTATCCGGGGTCGATCCGGCCGCATGGGTTGTCGGAAGCGCCAGTGCTCGCCGCGACACTGTGCGCAGAATTCGTCAGTGCCAGGGCGAGGTAAAGAAGCAGCGTTGGGAGCCTGCGTCGAAAATCGGGGAGGCGCCGAAACTGCTTCCTGGCGTCAAGGCACATCGAGGGGTACGAGCGTTGCATCATAGGGGGCACACCGCTGAGAACGATGCCCCATGCTAGCGGGCCAGATCGCAGGGATCTTTAGGACCCGCCCGATTTTGCAGACGGTCCTCAGTACACCCCTGGCTCACCCGGCGGCCGCGTCTTGAAACGCTTGTGGACCCAGTAATACTGCTCGGGAATCCGCGGAATCTGCTCTTCGAGGAATGCGTTCATGCGGCGCGCGTCGAGATCGTCGTCGCCGGTGGGGTAGTTGTCCCACGGCTTGAACACCTTCAGCCGATAGCCCTTGTAGTTCGGCAGCACCTCGCCGATGAACGGCACCACCTGTGCGCGCCCCACTTTCGCGAGACGCCCCACGGCAGTCAGCGTACAGGCGGGCACGCCAAAGAACGGCACGAACGTCGAGTTGCGCATGCCGTAATCCATATCAGCGCCGAGCATCACGGGCTTTTTGTCGCGCAGCCAGCGCAGCACGACGCGTGCGCTATCCGCGCGGCTGACCATCTCGGCGCCGAAGCGGCTGCGACCTGCCTTCGCAGCGGCTTCGAACTCGGGGTTCGAGAACGGCTGATAAAGCGAGCCGCACGGACGATGCAGCGAGTAGTTGAGGAACATCGACCCCGCCTCGATGCCGACGAAGTGCAAGCCGAGGAACAGCGTGGGCGGCAGGTCGGGATCGGTGAGGTCGACTTCGCTGTCGAGTTCGATGATCTTTTCGAGCTTCTTCGCCGAACCGAACCACTGCACGCTGCGCTCCACATAGCTGCGGATCGCATGGCGGAAGTGCTTGCCCGCGACGTCCTCGCGCTTCTCGTCGCTCCAGTCGGGGAAGCAGAGCTTGAGATTGGTATGGACGACGCGCTTGCGGCGGCTCGGGATCTGATAGAGCAGCCAGCCGAGGCCGTCGCCGAGACGGGCGACGAAACCATAGGGCAGGATCGCAAAAAACTTGAGCAGGCCGATGGCGAAACGGGAGCCGAGCTTGCCTAGCATTGGACGGCTCCCCGGACGTTTGCGGCGGCGAATACGTAGACGAAACCCCTTGAGGGCGTATGGGTGAATACGATGGACGGCACGCGACGTGAACCTGCGACAAAAGAAGGAAGTCGCTATAATACGGGCTTCGCCGAGTTAATAGACAACTTGCGGGGCGAAGCCGGTTTGAGCCAGATCGTGGTCAATCAATCGACTGCGAAGCGAAAACGGGTCAGGAAATCCGCTAAAGCGTCGCCGCTTCAAAGCTTCCGAAGCTGGCTACGTGAATACAACCGTTACCAGTCAAAGGAGTTTAGAGCGTGGCAAACGACTATTTCTTCACTTCGGAATCCGTCTCCGAAGGCCATCCGGACAAGGTCGCTGACCAGATCTCGGACGCTATCCTCGACGCCATCCTCACCCAGGACAAGTACTCGCGCGTTGCAGCCGAAACGCTGTGCAACACGGGTCTCGTCGTGCTCGCCGGCGAAATCACGACGACTGCAAACGTCGATTACATCCAGGTCGCGCGCGACACGATCAAGCGCATCGGCTACGACAACACCGATTACGGCATCGACTACCGCGGCTGCGCCGTGCTGGTCGCTTACGACAAGCAATCGCCGGACATCGCCCAGGGCGTGGACCGCGCGCACGACAATAACCTTGATCAAGGTGCGGGCGACCAGGGCCTGATGTTCGGCTACGCATGCGACGAAACGCCCGAGCTGATGCCGCTGCCGATCCACCTTTCGCACCGTCTCGTCGAGCGCCAGTCGAACCTGCGCCGCGATGGCCGTCTTCCCTGGCTGCGTCCCGACGCGAAGTCGCAGGTCACGATCCGCTACGTCGACGGCAAGCCGCATGCAATCGACACCGTCGTGCTGTCGACGCAGCACTCGCCGGACATCGACCTCGGTACGCTGCGCGAAGCCGTGATCGAAGAAGTCATCAAGCCGGTGCTTCCGGCCGACCTCATCAAGGGCGAGATCAAGTTCCTCGTGAACCCGACCGGCCGTTTCGTGATCGGTGGCCCGCAGGGCGATTGCGGTCTTACGGGCCGCAAGATCATCGTCGATACGTACGGCGGTGCAGCTCCGCACGGCGGCGGCGCGTTCTCGGGCAAGGATCCGTCGAAGGTGGACCGTTCGGCTGCCTACGCGGGCCGTTATGTCGCGAAGAACATCGTGGCCGCAGGCCTCGCATCGCGCTGCCTGATCCAGGTGTCGTATGCAATCGGCGTCGCGCAACCGACCTCGGTGATGGTCAACACGTTTGGCACGGGCAAAGTCTCGGACGCGACGATCACGCAACTCGTGCGCGAGCACTTCGACCTGCGTCCGAAGGGCATCATCCAGATGCTCGACCTGCTGCGTCCGATCTACGAAAAGACCGCTGCTTACGGCCACTTTGGCCGCGAAGAGCCGGAATTCTCGTGGGAAGCCACCGACAAGGCACTCGCGCTGGCCGAAGCCGCCGGCACGGAGCCGGTGGGCGCGCTGGCGTAACGAGCTTTGGTTGTCTGGCCCGTGCAGTTCGCGCGCCAGACGAAGAAAAACCCCGCAGGGCGTCGAGCCCGTGCGGGGTTTTTTATTTGTGCCGCCTTTATTGCATCGCGAACGCAAACCATCCCGTGCTGCTCGCCGACATGCGGCGCGGACGGCGCACGATACTGCCGCGCGGCGCGTTGCTGTCCGCCACAGGCTTGTTGCCGACCGTGCTGAACACGCGCAGCGGCGTGCTGGGGCGATAAAGCAGCGTGCGTAGCGAGAAATGCCGCGCGCCCGAACGCACGCGCAGCACCGAGAAGAACGAGTGGTACCAGGCGCGCATGCTGTGGATGGGCTTCGTTTGACGCACTTGTTCCGCAAGTGCGCGCGTGCGTGCCGTGTGGTGGCGAAGCGCGCGCGTGACGTGACGGCGTGCGGGACGTGCGGCCTTCAATGCGACGTGAGTAAGACGACGGGTGTCGAAAACGGTGTGCATGGTCTTTAGTGGAGTCGGGGCGAGGGGCGCCTACATGGCGCTTCGTTTGCAGCAGCAAACGTGCCTGTCCAGACGGAATTGGAAAACACCGCACAGTTCGCAACGCTCTCGTGGAGCGGCGATGAAAGCGACGGAACGGGCCTGCGTTCTGTGGCGGGCCTCACAGTGGATGCGGGCTGCCCGTTCGTGCGGGTGAGTATCTGAAATCTCGAACGACATGCACGGAGGCTACACGCGATTCGTGACGTGCTGAAGTCGGTTAAACCCCCTGGTCGCGCACTCATGACGCATGCGATTGCGCCCTCTGACGCCATGACGGTGCGTGCGCCCCAATGCCGTGCGCGTGCGTTGATGGCTCGCGGTTGTCTGTTCGACTATGTCTGATCCGATGTTTTCGCCACCGTTGCGCACGCGTTGACGTGAATAGTGATCGATCGTATCGATGCGTCAAACACCGTATCCGCTGCGGCTTCGGTGTCTGCCTGCGGGCCGTCGACAGGCCCTACGGTGCCGCGCCACTCGCTTTACAATCGAACGATAGGGCGCGCGCCCGACGCCAGAGACCTCGAACAACGGAAGTCCAATGTCACTCCAGTCAAAGAAGGAACAAGTGCAGTCGCTACGCGACCACGGCTTCGTGGTGGTGCCGGGACTCGTTTCGCCCGAGCGCTGCGAAGAACTCAAGCGCATCGGCGAGACGCAGTTGCAGGAGGCCACTGCGCCGATCGAATTCGAGGCCGATTTGCGCTATCCCGGCGCACCTGAGTCGAAACAGGCGGCTGGCGGACATACGGTTCGGCGTCTGCTTGACGCGTACTCGCGTCATGCGCGTTTTCGCGAGTGGGCGACGTCGCCGGAAATCGGCGGCTGGATGGAACTGTATTTCGGCGAAACACCGGTGCTTTCGCGTGCGCATCACAACTGCCTGATGACGAAGCATCCCGCCTACGGCAGCCTCACCGGCTGGCACCGCGATGCGCGCTACTGGTCGTTCGAACGCGACGATCTCATTTCCGTGTGGCTCGCGCTCGGGCCCGAAACGGTCGCGAACGGTGGACTGATGTTCGTGCCGGGCTCGCACGAGGCGGCGTTCACGTCGGATCGTTTCGACGCCGCGAAATTCTTCCGCGCCGATCTGCCCGAGAACCAGGTGTGGATCGACCGTGCCGTGTCGCCACCGCTCAAGACCGGTGATGTCGTGTTCTTCCACTGCAACACGCTGCATTCGGCGGGGCGCAACGAGAGCGATCAGGTGAAGTTTTCGCTCGTGTTCACGTATCACGGCGCGAGCAACGTGCCGCTGCCGGGCACACGATCGGCAGGGATGCCGGAAGTGCCGTTCTGAACGATGCGAACGGCGGGCCGCTTTTGCGGCCTGTCGCATGCGTCCGCAGTAAAGCGCGGTGAACGGGTGGCTGTGGAGCCGCGCCCCGCATTGCCGCGCGACAGCGTCAGCGCCGCCGCCCTGAACTCGCGAGTCCCGTGAGGCCCGCGACAGTCGCCGCCAGGCCGCCTACGATCAGCATGATCGTGCGGTTGGTGGGCGCGCCGGTAAATAGCCGCGACATGTCATTCGAAAGCGAATGAAACGACTGACCGCCGAAATACAGCAGCACGACGCCGCATATGATCAGCGCGAATGAAATCGCTTTGGCCATGAAATACCTCTCGAGGGTACGGACGCCGCAGTGTAGGCGAGCGGTGACGTGGCGTCTATCGGGCACCGCCCCTGAAATCCCGCATAGTGGGCGTCTGCACAGCACGGGCAGATTGGCTACCATGTCAGCCTCTGCCGCGCGCCGGTACGCTGCGCAGTTTCCCCACGCAGTTCTCCCGCGCAGTTCCCCCGCTTTCATCGAGGATTCAATCCATGGCCTACGAAGCAGCATCCGAACGCTATTCGGACATGCAATACCGTTTTTGCGGCAAGTCTGGACTCAAGCTGCCCGCGCTGTCACTCGGCCTGTGGCACAACTTCGGCGACACCACGCCGATCGCGACGCAGCGCGAAATCCTGCGCACCGCCTTCGATCTCGGGATCACGCACTTCGACCTCGCCAACAACTACGGCCCGCCGTACGGCAGCGCGGAAACCAACTTCGGCCGGATCTTCCACGACGACTTCCGTCCGTACCGCGACGAACTGCTGATCTCGTCGAAGGCTGGCTGGGACATGTGGCCCGGCCCGTACGGCCAGGGCGGCGGCTCGCGCAAGTACGTGCTCGCGAGCCTCGATCAGAGCTTGAAGCGCATGGGGCTCGACTACGTCGACATCTTCTACTCGCACCGCTTCGATGTGGAGACGCCGCTCGAAGAGACCGCGGGCGCACTCGCGAGCGCGGTGCAGCAGGGCAAGGCGCTCTATGTCGGGATCTCGTCGTATTCGCCCGCGAAGACGCGCGAGATGGCGAAGCTGCTCGCCGAATACAAGGTGCCGCTGCTGATCCATCAACCGTCGTACAACCTGCTCAACCGATGGGTCGAGCACGGGCTCCTCGACACCCTCGATGACCTCGGCGTCGGCAGCATTGCTTTCACGCCGCTTGCGCAAGGACTCCTTACTAACAAGTATCTGAACGGCGTGCCGCAAGACGCGCGCGTGAATCGTCCCGGCGGCGGCTCGCTCTCGAGCGAGCACCTGAGCGCCGCGAACATCGAACACGTGCGCAAGCTCAACGCAATCGCCCAGCGCCGCGGCCAGAGCCTCGCGCAGATGGCGATTGCGTGGACGCTGCGCGGCGGTCGCGTCACGTCGGCGCTGATCGGCGCGAGCCGTGCCGAGCAGGTGCGCGAGAACGTCGCCGCGCTGAAGAATCTCGAGTTCTCGAAAGAAGAACTCGACGAGATCGACCGCTATGCGACCGAAGGCGGTGTCAATCTTTGGGAGAAGCCGTCGACGGATCAGCACATCTGATCTGCGTTGCGGCGCGGCCGTCACGCGGCGCCTCGCTGATTTGATTCACTGAGCCCTCTCGATTCCGGGAGGGCTTTTTTTACGCTTCGTCGCTTGCGCTGTCGTCGACGAAGCGCACTAGCACGCCGGGCTGCGTCGATTATTGGCGAGCGCCCGCCCGCAGCCGTCAACTGCTCGCATGCAGTCTCCGATGCAGTGGTTCGAGCGCGGAAGACAGCACAGCGCAAGGAACCAGGATCGCGACAAGCGCGAACATCGACGTCCTGAACGCATGCACGTAATCCACGACACCGGGATTCGTGCCTAGCGTCGAGAAAAACAGGCCGCCCAGCGTTGCCGCGCCGACGGCGGCGCCGATCTGCAGCGTCGCCGTGACCATGCCGGACGCGACACCCGCGCGCTCGGGCTCGACTTCGGCGAGCACGATCCGCACGACGGATGGCAGAACAAGGCCCTGGCCCAGGCCGATCGTCGCGAGCCCCACGTAGAAGCCCGGGCTGGGCGTGCCGGAGCCGGCCAGCGCGGCGGCCGTCGCAAGCCCGATCGCCAGTAACGCGAAACCGAGCGTCAGCACGCGGTAGCCGCCGAACCGGTAGACGAGACGCGGCATCAGGAGCGGGCTCGTGATGAAACCGAGGCCGAACGGCATGATCGCAAGCCCCGACGCGAGCGGCGTCCAGTGCAGGCCGCCCTGCAGATAGATGCCGTAGGTCAGGAAGAACGCGCTCATCATGTAGAACAGGAATGCCAAAGCAAGGCCGAGCGCGATGACCGGATTCCGGAACAGGCGCACGTCGAGGAGCGGATCGTTTCCGTCCACGAGCCTGCGCCACTCGACCCGGACCAGCAAATACAGCATCGGGAGCGAACCGGCGAGGCAGGCGAGCATCCAGAGCGGCCAACCGGCCTCGGGTCCGCGCGTCAGCGGATAGACGAGCATCAACAGGAAAAGCGAAAGCAGAATCGACCCGGGCAGATCGATGCGCTTGCCGCGCGGCGGCCGGTTTTCCGGAATGAAACGCCAACTGCCCAGCAGGGCCAGCACGCCGATCGGCAGATTGACGAGGAAGATCGAACGCCAGCCGAGCCCGAACGGATGGAGGCTGATCAATGCGCCGCCGCCGAGTTGGCCGATGACCGCCGCGAGGCCGAAGACGAAACCGTAAAGGCCCATGACGCGCACCTGTTCGTGCGGTGTGAACACGCTTCGGATCGTGGCAAGCACCTGCGGTCCGAGAATCGCAGCGAACAGACCCTGCAGGAGACGCCCGGCGACGAGTTCCGGGCCGCTGCCAGCGAGGCCACACAGCGTGGACGCGAGTACAAAACCTGCCATCCCGATCATGAAGAGGCGTTTTCGGCCGTAGAGGTCGCCGAGCCGGCCACCCGTGATCTGCGTGACGGCGTTCGCGCATGCGTAGGCCGAGACGACCAGTTGCAGTTCGGAGGGCTGGGCGCCCAGGCCGTCGCGGATGGCCGGCAGTGCAAGGTTCACGATGAAGTAGTCGAGCGGCGGCAGTATCGCGCCAACGAGCAGGACCACCAGCGCCCAGCCGTGATGGCTGCGTGCCGTTTCCGCTGGCGCGTAGGGTGCCGGGGTGCGTGCGGCGAGCGTGTTGTCGGACATGGGGGAGACTCTCTGGGACAGGGCGCGGAATGCGCCATCCCGGCTGCTTGCTCCTTACTGGGCGTGCAGCCGGCATGATCGAGTCGAAAGTCTGCCCCCAGCGTATCGTCCTGAAAAGCGGGAATTGGTGGTAGCATCCATCGAGTAATCCGATGGATGGGGGATGCAATGCGTGGTTTCGATCTTGACCAGTTGAGGACCTTCGCCGCGGTGGCGCAGGCGGGTAGTTTGTCCGCGGCCGCGCCGCTCCTGCACTTATCGCAGTCGACAGTGAGTGAGCAGGTGCGCAAGCTCGAGACCCGCGCGGGCGTGCCGTTGTTCGTGCGCAGCAAGCGCGGTGTCGAGCCTACGGTTGCGGGGGCGCGGCTGCTGGACCACGCGCGGCGCATCGTGGCGCTCAATGAGGCCGCATTCGACGAATTGCGCGGGCAGGCGATCAAGGGCGAATTGCGCGTCGCGATCACCGACTATTTCCGCACCAACGAGGTGGCCGGCATGCTGGTGCGGCTGCGTGACTGTTATCCGCAGTTGAGCTTGCATGTCAGCACAATGAAGAGCGCCGAAATCGAACTCGCGCAGGCGAAAGGGCAGATCGATATCGGGGTGGTCATGAATATGTCGAGTGGCCCGTTCAGACCCGCTGCCGCCGATACGCGCTGGATGCTGCGCCGGGAGCCGCTCCACTGGGTTGCGTCGCCGTCGCTTGCTGAGCAGTTGCCCGATCCGTTGCCGCTCGTTCTGCTGCCGGGCGACTGCATGATGCATCAGGTCGCGGTGCGGTCACTTGAAGAAAGCGGTGTGCCCTATGAGCTCGTGCACAGTGCATCCGGTGTGGCCGGACTGCAATCGATGCTCGCAGCTGGGCTGGGCGTGGGCTGCCTGTGCGCGTCGGCGATTGTGGACGGGCTCGTGAGGCTGGGTCCGAAACATCGGTTGCCGGTGTTGCCGGAAGCGGTGTTTTCGCTGACGCCGCCGTATTCCGGTGAGTCGGAAACGGTCGCGCAGGCACGGGAAGTGTTGGGGCGGCAGTTGTTGATGTGAGGGTGGGGTGTGGGGCGGCTGTGGATGTTGAGTGGCGCTTTATCGCGGAACCCGAAGCGGTGCGGGCGGCGGTAGTCGACCCACTGCCGCTGTTGATAGACGCGTCCGTGCAACGACGGGTTTAGGTACCCTGAACGACATGCTTCCGTTGACCGGCCCGGACCTGGTTGTCTGGATTGTCGTTGTCGAACGGTTCCGAAGGGTCGTCAAACAATGGCGTCGTCGATGGCGCTTGCGAATAGAGTCCCGGTGGCATTCCGACATGTCGCGTAAAGGCGACGCCGAAGGCGCTCGCCGAACTGTAGCCCACACGCTCGGCGATCTCGGCAATCGTCAGTCGCCCGTTTTTCAGCAGTTTTTTTGCCAGGGACATGCGCCATGTGAGCAGGTAGGTCATCGGGGCGACGCCAACATCCCGGCGGAAGCGGTCAAAAAAAGAAGAACGCGACATCGCCGCATCGCGTGCCAGCTGTTCAACGCTCAACTGCGCCGCAGGTTGCTCATGCATGCGCCGCAGAGCCATCGCCAACTTTGGATCGGACAGCCCACGCACCAGGCCCGGTGACGCCGCAGTGTCGGCGGCCGATCGGAAGGCCTCGATCAGTAACACTTCCAGCAAACGGGCCACCACAAGATCTTTCGCCGGCCGATCGGCGCGAGACTCCTCACGCAAGAGGTCAACCAGCGTCGACAGGCTGCGCTGCCGGCGAACGAGCACCCACTGAGGCAGGAGTGAAAGCAGCATTGCCGAGTCCGGCGAGCCGAATTCACAGTTGCCGACGAGCATGCGAAGGTCCACAGGGGCTTCAGGATCACCGACGCGCGCCCCGCCCGGGATCGGTGCGATCGGTGTGGTGACGGCCTCGCCAACGCGCGGTGGTTGCCGATCGAGACTCGACGTCGCGAATCCACGCGCGGCGGGAATGAGTGCGAAGTCGCCTTCACGCAGCGTTATCGGTTCGTCATCCGACGCACCGTCCACCGTCAGGTGGCAAGCCCCCTGGAGCACCACGAAATAGAACGGACGGCCCATCTCGGCGCGGCGCACTGCCCAAGGGGTGGATGCGAGGACAAGCTTGGAGAAAGGGGCTTGAGGCCGCAACAGCAAGACGACTTCCCCGAGTGGGTCGACCATCTGTGGACTATCTCAACAGAAAAATGGACAAGTAACTATAGCTGATCCAGGGCGGCAGGCCTATCGTACAAGCTCTGCCCACCCTATCGGATCCTTCAATGTCTACACTCCCCACCGTCCTCATAACCGGCTGCTCGTCCGGTTTTGGCCTTGAAACGGCACGGCATTTCCTCGACAAAGGGTGGCGTGTCATCGCGACAATGCGCGCGCCACGCGAGGACCTGTTGCCGCCTTCGGACCGACTCCGCGTTCTGCCGCTGGACGTCACCGATGCAGAGAGTATTCGTCGCTGTATTCAGGATGCCGGTCCAATCGACGCATTGGTCAACAACGCCGGAGTCGGATTGCTCTCGCCGTTGGAGGGCGTCGAACTCGCAAACGCTCGCGAAGTTTTTGAAGTCAACACGCTAGGCACCATCGCGATGACGCAGGCGGTATTGCCTCAATTCCGGCACCGGTGCGCAGGTGTCATTGTGAATGTGACATCCACTGTGACGATGAAGCCCTTGCCGCTGCTGTCTGTATATACGGGTAGCAAAGCAGCAGTGAACGCCTTTACGGAATCGCTCGCATTGGAATTGGCGCCCTTCAATGTGCGCGTGCGCCTGGTGCTCCCAGGGCGTGCGCCAGGCACGAGCTTCGGCGACAACGCCCGGCGGCTAATGGGCGACGGTGTACCCGACGCATACTCGGACTTTGCGCAAAGCGTGTTCGCTGCAGTACGCAATACGACCACACCGGTCACCAACGCCATTGACGTTGCGGCGGCCGTGTGGAGCGCAGTCACCGATCCTTCCACACCGATGCGCATACCCGCTGGTGCGGACGCGGTCGCGCTAGCGCAGGCGTGAGGGCGCAGGTACGACCTGGTACGTTCAGATCAGCACGTGCGGTGCGGGCGGCGGTAGTCGACGCTGAACGGACTTTCATTGGCTGATCAGCCGATTGTCGGTTCGTGTGGCGGATCAGCCGCACACGGGCGCAACGTTCGCCGCGCTACCGCGCCAGGCGTTCCTGCAGGAATTCGATAAAGCGCTGTGTTTTCGCGGGCAGCAGCCTGGTTTCCGTGATCGCGTAGATCGGCACGGCCGTGCCGTGCCAGTCCGGGAGAATACGGCGCAATGTCCCGCTGGCCAGATCCTCTGCGACCACTTCTTCTGGCATCAGAACAATGCCCCTATCCAATGCCGCGAGACGTCGGATCATGCCGACGCTGTTGAGCGCGAATCGTCCGCGCACGGGCACGGTAGTGGTGTGCTTTCCATCATGCAACGTCCACGTGGCCGCCTTCAGGATAGCCAGGCATTCGTGCTGCGCGAGATCGGCGGGCCGGTCAGGTTCCCCCGATTGTTTGAGATAGCCGGGCGATGCGTACAGGTATGGGGTCAGCGAGGCCAGCGTGCGCGCTATCAACTGCGAGTTTTCGGACTCGCCTATGCGGATCGCAACGTCGTAGGGCTCACTGACAAGATCGATTCGCCGAGGCGTGAGGTCGAAGTCGAAGCTGATGCCCGGATACAGTTCAGCGAACTCCACGACAAGCGGTGCCAGGTATGTCACTGCAAAATCGACGGGCAGCGATACGCGCAGTACCCCACCAGGCTGGGCGAGCATTTCGCCGAGCTGCTCGTGGGCGAGGCGGGCCTCGTCGACAATGCGCTTGCATCGCTCGAAGTAAATCAGACCGGCCTCGGTCAACTCGATCTTGCGGGTCGTGCGATGCAGCAGGCGCAGCCCGATGGTTTTCTCCAGTGCGCTGATTCGCCTCGACACCGTCGAATTCGGAATGCCCATCGCTTGCGCAGCGTTGCGAAAGCCCTTGGCTTTGACGACCTCTACAAACAAGGCCATGTCATTGAGGTAGTCGTCCATTCGCATTGCTCCATTGCTGCAGCAATGATATCCGAAAGGCCATCTTTATCTTCCGCGTGAAGCAGACGATGATGCCTTCATCGCAAGTTCAGGCTGCAGTTGACGCGCTTTGGGATACGGAAGTGTCCGACATGGCTTCGTCGACCAGTGGCGCCTGTTCCCGGTTCCACTTCATTCGAGGATCCCATCGTGAGCAAACTGTTCGATTCCGTTCGTGTTGGCCGCAACACTCTGCGAAACCGCCTGGTCATGGCGCCGATGACCAGGTCGCGTGCCATGTTCGACGGCACGCCAGGCGAGCTGGCCGTTGAGTATTACGGGCAGCGCGCCAGCGTCGGCCTGATTGTCTCGGAGGGGACTCAGCCCTCAGCGGACGGCCAGGGCTACCTGATGACACCCGGCATCTACACCGATGAGCACGTGGCCGGCTGGAAGCGCGTCACGGATGCAGTGCATCGGAAGGGCGGTCACATGTTCATTCAACTGATGCACGCCGGACGTATGTCCCACCCGGACAACACGCCTCATCACCGCCCGGGTGTGGCGCCGTCTGCGATCGCACCGGGCACAGGTATGTTTACCGCCACGGGAATGCAGGACGTTCCGGTGCCGCGCGCGCTGACGATCGAGGAGGTTCGCCAGACGGTCGCCGACTTTGCCTTCGCGGCACGCCGCGCGGTTGAAGCCGGTGCGGACGGCGTCGAAATTCACGGCGCGAACGCGTATCTGGTCCAGCAGTTTTTCGCCCCAAGCGCAAACGCACGCACGGACGAATACGGCGGCTCGATCGAAAACCGCGCACGCTTCGCCATCGAGGTGGCGAAGGCAATTGCCCGCGAGATCGGCGCTGATCGAACGGCCATCCGCCTGTCGCCCGGTACGTCGATGTGGGGCATTGACGAAGGTGCCGAAGGGCCGGAGCTCTACCGTTACCTCGTCGGCGAACTCGACAAGCTGGGGCTCGCCTATCTGCACATCATGCACCAGGGTAATGAGGCTCTTCTGCGGGACATCCGTTCGCTCTGGACCGGCAAACTGATTCTGAACCGTCCAGGGCGATCGCGCGAACAGGTGGGAGTCGACGTCGCTTCGGGCATGGCCGATCTGGAAGCGTACGGCGCCATGGTGTTGGCGAACCCGGATTTCGTCGAACGCCTCAAGACCAACGCTCCGATGAATGAGCCGCACAGGGAAGGTTTCTTTGGTGGCACAGAGAAGTTCTACACCGACTATCCGACGCTGACCGAAGCCGTCGCTCGCTGAGGTGAGGAGGCGATCAGGTACGTAAGCCCGCCGCTTACACGCTGAAGCGCCGAAAGTCGGATCATGCAGCCCAGATGCGTCATTCGAGTTTCCATCTGGGTATGTCGCGGCGGGCTGAAGCTGGCCGGCTACTGCCTGTCGCGGGCGGCAGTAGTCGGCCCTGTTCCGACGTTCCCGCCACCCTCATCCCTGCGGCAGCTTCAAGGTGCCGAGCCGTCGTCTACCCATCCTGTCCGGCTGGCAAATCGTTGCCCAGAGCTGTTGATCCCAGTCTCGCGAATGCCGGTAAATTCCGCCAATTCAGAATCCAGTGCGATTGAGGCCATCGCGCGTAACGCCTCGGTCAACGTGGTTTCCACGGGGCAGCGTTCCATCGCCGTCCGCCTTTGACTTCCGGCACCGTCGAAGCGTCATTCCGCAGACTTGTCGCTCACCTGTGGGACGTTGGTCTCATTGACCGGTCCGAGGTTCAGGTGTCTGATCATCTGGCGAAGGTTTGCGCTTCCGAAGCCTGAACTGCTGAAGTGGGAACTCCCCACCCCGCGAGAAAGCGACCGCGGTTCAGCTGCGTTCATACGCATTCATGCGCATCCCGATCGGATAGCCTTCTTTCATGCCGTCTGACAAACTGCAGATCGCCTGGTCTCCGCTGCAATACGAATCGTAGGGAGATAGCACGCATGGACTGGAATCGCTGGTACAGCCTGAAGAGCTACCTGAGATCGTCGCTGTGGATTGTCCCGCTCATCGCAGTGGCCATTTACGCCGTCATAAAGCCTCTGACTGAAATGCTGGGACGGTGGATGACGCGGCAGGGCATCCTCGATCCCCAAACCGGCTTGCTTGGTCTGTCCATGACTGGGGCGCGGTCATTGGTGGGTGACATCGTTTCCGCAGACCTGGCGTTTCTGGTGTTTACGTTTGGTTCGCTGCTCGTCGCAATCCAGGTCGCCGGTGGGCAGTACACGCCGCGGATCATCGCGACAACGCTGCTGCGCGACAACATCATCCGTAGCATTTCGGGATTGTTCGTTTTCACACTGCTGTTTGCGAACAGAACGCTGGCCTGGATGGGGGAGAACGAGGTACACCAGCTTCAGGTGTTTCTCGCCTCGTTATTCGGATTCGCTTCCGTCGTCGCCTTCCTTTTCCTGATCGATTACGCAGCGAAATCTCTGCGTCCCATCAGCCTTGTGGCTCGTGTTGGGGAGCGAGGAATCGCGGTCATAGAGAGCGTTTTTCCCGCCGCATCTACGGGTGCGCCTACCCCGCCGAAACGTGACAGAGGGCGAGACGTACCCGATCGAATTGTTCGTCATCGCGGGAATTCCGGCATCGTTCTGGCCGTGAATCTGGAAAGACTGGTAGCCGCGGCGCAGCGCGCTGACGTAGTCATCGAATTCGTGCCGCAGGTCGGTGATTTCGTCGCGGTGGACGAACCCCTGTTCTATTTGTATGGGAACGCTAACGCTATCGACGAAAGGAGGCTGCGCACACTTGTCGCTTTCGGGACGGAACGCACGATGGAGCAGGACCCCATGTTCGCGTTTCGCATCCTTGCCGATATCGCGTTGAAAGCGCTGTCGGCAGCGATCAACGATCCGACCACGGCGGTGCTTGCGATCGACCAGTTGCACCGGCTATTGCGCATGGTGGGCAAGCGATCGCTTCGCGTCGAAGAGATCGAAGACAGGTCAGGGCGGGTGCGCGTGATCTTCAGAACACCTAATTGGGAAGACTTCGTTCATATCAGTTTCCGGGAAATTCGACAGTACGGCGCGGGCAGCATCCAGATCGCGCGGCGTCAGCGCGCGGCGATAGAGAACCTCATCCAGAACCTGCCGGAACATCGACATGACGCCTTGCGCATCGAATTGACATTGCTCGATCGCGAGATCGCTTCGAAGCATCATTTTCCGGAAGACCTCGCGTTGGCCCGTATCCCCGACTCGCAAGGGCTTGGCGGTGCGGCAACTTCAACGGCAAAGCAGCCAGCCCGCTCGGAGACGAAACATGCGCAAACTCATCATGGGCATCGTTGAATTTCGCGAAAAAATGCTGCCGCAATACGCGAAACGGTTCAGCGAACTGGCGCTTGCGCAGTCGCCTGATGTGCTTTTCGTCACGTGTTCGGACAGCCGCGTTGTGCCTGACCTGCTTGCATCGACTCACCCTGGCGATCTCTTTACGATGCGCAACGTCGGTAATCTGATACCACCTGCAACCGCGGAAGGGGTCTCCACCGGTGATCTTTCTGAGGCAAGCGCGATCGAGTACGCAGTGCTGGTGTTGAAAGTCGCGAATATCGTTGTGTGCGGGCATTCCGAGTGCGGCGCGATGAAAGCTGTGTATACGCGCAACGCCAAGCTGAAAACGCCGAACCTCGATAAATGGCTATACCACGCGAACAACGCAGCATTCCGGCTTGAACACGAGGGGCCGCTCGATGACAGGCTGAAGCCGCACGATCAGTTGTCGCAACTTAACGTACTTGTGCAGCTCGAGCATCTGATGACTTATCCGATCGTCCGTCAGCAGGTCACTGCTGGGGCGCTGGTTTTGAGTGGTTGGTGGTTCGACATCGCGACTGGCGACATGTATGCCTATGAACGCTCGAGCCGCTCATTCGAAGTCATCGACCGCGCGATGGCTGACCGGATCGTTGCGCGGCTTGCCGCACGGGCGCAATGAGGGTTCGTGGCGCCCGTGTGGGGGCGTCGCAAGCGCGATGCGTGGCGATAGCCGACCCGCTCGGGGCCGTTGAAATGGCACGGCCGTTTTTGGGGTACAGCCGTCAAATGGCTGAAAGCCGGTGTCGGCCCGCAACAAGCGGAAACTGATTAACTTATCGATTCGCAAGTCTGGGCAAGCAGCGCGCGCGCCCATCGATGCCCCGGCGCATGATGCGTGCGCTCATGCCATGCCACCGTCTTTGTGAAGCCCGGAATCTCGAGGGGCGGATCGAAGATCGCGAGGCCCGTCGCCTGCGTTGCCAGCCGCGACGGCACCACGGCGATCAGGTTGCTCGACCGCAAGATCTCCGGCAACACCAGAAAGCTCGTCACCGATACCGTCACGCGCCGCACGCGTCCCACCCTTGCCAGTGCTTCGTCGGTCACGCCCGTCAGGCTGCCGCCGTTATAGGACACCAGCGCGTGATCGAGCGCGCAGAACCGGTCCAGTGACAAGCGCTTTTTGCCCGCATCGGGATGACCTTCCCGCATCACGCACACATACCGCTCGTCGAACAGACGGCGTGCGTGTAGGTCGGGTGGCGTGGTATCCGGCGTAATCAGCGCGAAGTCGATATCGCCGCGTTGCAGTTGCTCGTAGAGACGCTCGTGACGGACCGGCAGAATTACCGTGCGGATACCCGGCGCGTGCTGCCTGAGCGCCGACAGAAACGGTACGACCACGGCTTGCAGGGCGTAGTCCGTCGCGGCGATGGTCAGCGTCATATCGGTCACGGCCGGATCGAACGACGGTGGCTGCAGCATGGATTCCACGTCGGCCAGGATCTGCTTCACCGGGCCTTCGAGTTCCAGCGCGCGCGCCGTCGGCACGATGCCGCGCTGCGTTCGAACGAACAGCGGGTCGCCAAAGCTTTCGCGCAAACGCGTCAGCATCGCGCTGACCGCCGGTTGCGTCAGCGACAGCCGTTGCGCCGCGCGGGTCACATTGCGCTCGTCTAGCAAGGCGTCGAGCGCTTTGAGCAAATTCAGATCGATCATCCTGATATCAACCGGATGGATGGCAGAGATCATGATAGTCGATTGGATTTATTTCAGCGCGACGTCCATCATGAGCCCAGTTCCCAATTTCAAGGATGCGCATCATGAACGAAATCTTCTGGCCGCAAGGTTATCTACCGGGCACCACCGAAAATTTTGCATCGAATGAAGTAATCGTTGCCGGTCTGAGCGCGGCGGATGTGTGGCCGTTCCTCGTGAACGCTCCGCTGTGGCCGACGTACTACGCGAACTCCGCCGATATCCGCTTCTACGACGGCAAAGGCCCGATCCTCGAAAACGGTGTGCGCTTCTATTTCAGCACCTTCGGCTTCCCGGTCGAAGCGCAGGTCACCGAATATCAGGCGCCTGTCGCGGGCCAACCGGGCCGCGTCGCGTGGCACGGCTGGGCGGGCGAAAACGACACGCGCCTCGATGTTCACCACGCGTGGCTGATTGAAGATCTGTCGGGCGGTCGCGTGCGCATCCTGACGCAGGAAACGCAAAAGGGTAAGCCAGCTGAGGAGCTGGCCAAGGCACGCCCGAATCCGATGATCAACGGTCATCAGGAATGGCTGGACGGACTCGTTGAGGCAGCGCGCAAGAATTGAAGCGCGGCGCACGCGCGGTGGACTTCGCGCGGCGTCCGGCGCAGATGCCAGTTATTCGCTACGTCATCAACACGGGCAACGTTTCGACGAGAGCCACTGCCACCAGCGCACCGATCAACGCGCCGATCACGCGCAGGGTGTTGTGCCGGAACTCGGTCGCACAAGGGAGCGCGCCAAGAAAGAGCGCGCCCGCGAGGGCCATCGGGATGATCATCACGAAATCGCCAATCGTGAAATAACCGTCCATGCTCGTCTCCTTATCGGGTAGGCGGCGGAAACGTGTGGCTACTGTCGTGTTGATGCAGTGATGGCTTCCGGCCTTTTCCGAGTATAGGTGAGCGCTGCAAACGTGGCGGCGGTATGCACGCAGCACCGGTGGCTCCGCTGGGCGGCGCGGCGCCGCCTGGCGCGGCACGGTCGCTGGCTCGCTTCACGGAGAGCGGCATCTGCGCGCACGCGCGGACATTACAAATTCATTTCATCGCGCGCAGGCGCTGGAAGCGGATTTTTCAGGCCATGCCAGCCCGCTCGCGCGTGCGTAGCCTCCACGCCAGTACAAGACCGGCGATCAGCAGCGCCGCAACGAGGCCCGCGACGCCGCCCCAACCGCCGCCCGCCCAGAAGTGCCCGCCGATCGAGCCCATGATGCTCGATCCGAGGTAGTACGCGAGCAAGTAGAGCGCCGCGGCCTGGCCCTTTGCTTCGCGTGCGAGACGGCCGACCCAGCCGCTGGCGACGGCATGGCCCGCGAAGAAGCCGATCGTGAGGCAGCCGATGCCGGCGGCGATCATCCAGAGCGACGAGAACAGCGTAAGTGCGACTCCGGCGAGCATCGTCGCGAGGCTGGCGATGAGGACGCGTCCGCGCCCGAAGGTGTCGGCCATGCGGCCCGACCACGGCGAGGCGACCACACCGGTCAGATAGACGATGAATATCGCGCCGATGGCGGACTGGCTCAGGTTGTACGGCGGCGCGATGAGCCGGTAGCCGATGTAGTTATAGAGCGTGACGAAGCTGCCCATCAGGACGAAGCCCATCGAGAACAGCACGGGCAAGCCGGGCCGCCCGAAATGCTTCAGGAGTGCCGCGCGATGATGCGCGAAGCCGAGTCCCTTCTTCGGCACGAAGTGGCGCGAGGGCGGCAGAAGCGCACGAAACGCGAGCATCGAACCGATGCCGAGCGCGCCGATCACGGCTATCGCCACGCGCCAGCCGAACAGGTCGGTGAGGACGCCTGTGATGACGCGTCCCGCCATGCCGCCGATGGCCGTGCCGCCGACGTACAGACCCATCGCCATCCCGAGGCCATCGGGATGCATTTCCTCGGCGAGCCAGGCCATCGCGACGGCGGGCACGCCGCCGAGCGCAAGGCCGACGAGCGTGCGCAGCAGCAGCAATTCATGCCAGTGCGGGACGAACGCGGTAGCGAGCGTGAGCAGCGACGACGCCGTGAGCGACGCGGTCATCATGGTGCGCCGGCTCCAGCCTTCGGAGACGAAACCCGCGACGAATACTGCTCCGGCGAGCGCGGCAGTGGTGAGCGAAAGCGAGAGACTGCTCTGCGCGGGACTTACGCCGAATGCCTGCGAGAACGCAGGAAGAAGCGGTTGGACACAGTAGAGCAGCGAGAACGTCGCATAGCCGGCGAATAGCAGGGCGAGACACGCGCGCCAGTAAGCGCGCGAGCCGCGTTCGAGGTAGGGCTCGCTCGACGGCGAACGGGTCGCGGTGGTGCGAGCAGCGCCCGGTGAAACGGTCACGACTGGATCTCCTTGCAGACTACAAAGTGCAAAGCCGCAACGATACGCCTGTTGTGCGAATTACGTTGGCGAGGTTGCAGCGGTTCGCGGTTCTTGTGTAGGAGCAAGCTGGGTGAAAGTCAGTCCTCGCGTCGCTGATGTAGGTGCTCGCGGGTCACAAACAATTTTGACGGGTCGGGCTACGCGTCGAGGTGCGCGTTGATATCCCGTCGACCGCGGTCCCCGGACCCGAGTTGAGCTTGACGGTAACGGTGTTCTGAATGCGCAGTTGTTTCGCGATCGAACTATTACATCACCATCATTCGAGACCACATTACCGCGGTTGGTTTTTCAAGAAATCCTGGTCGAAATGTAAATATATTTGGAATGCAAAACATTCCTGATTCTCACGGACAAACGACGACATATCAGCTTGAATTTCCCCAGATGCCGAATGTAGGATGACGCGAATCAACTGAATCCTTGCAGTGGGGAACCACCCGGCAAGACGATCATCATGAACGCGATTGAGAACGCCGATGTAGCTCGCGCACTGATTGAGTGCCAGGATCGAAGCGAGTGGTCGTCGCTGCTATTTGAGCTTGCCGGGCATTATGACTTTCCTTCCGTTTTTTTCGCGATGACGGAGTCGTTGGCCGCAACGTATCGCGCGGCTTTTGTCGAGACGAATTTTCCGCCAGGTTGGTGGCAAGCGTACGAGGCCGAGCGTTTTTCGAAAATCGATCCCGTACTGGCACACTGCCGCAGACACATGCATCCGCTGATCTGGGATGCGCAGACTTTCGTAACCGAACGCGAGCGCGCGTTTTACGAATGCGGACTACAACATGGGTTGGCCTCGGGGATTGCCTATCCGGTCCACGGTCCGCTTGGTGCGGCGGGAATTCTATGTTTTGCGTCCCCCGATAGCACTCACGCGACTGCACTCGCAAACGCGAATGCGTGTGCGTCACTGGCGCTCGTGCGTGATTATGTTTGTGAGTCGCATCGCAAGATCGCACGCTCAAAGCGGACGACGGCCGAGACCGCAACACTGACGCCACGCGAACTCGAGTGCCTGCGATGGGTCGCGGCCGGTAAAACATCGTGGGAAATGTCGCGCATCCTTTCCTGCTCCGAGGCGACGATCAATTTTCATATTTCCAACATCACGCGCAAGTTCGGCGTGCAGACGCGCCGACAGGCCGCGATTCGCGCGATTTCCGAGGGTCTTGTCGTGCCTGCTTGATTGAGGCGATGCGCCTCCGGTTGAACACACGGAGTTTTGCGCATCGCCTCAGCTGTACCGACGAAATACCAGCGTGCCGTTTGTCCCTCCGAAAGCGAACGAATTCGAAATCGCCACATCGATGTCCATGTCGCGCGCGACGTTCGGCACGTAATCGAGGTCGCAATCAGGATCGGGCGTCGTGAGGTTCGCTGTCGGCGGTGCAATCTGGTGATAAATCGAGAGCGCGGTGTACACGGCCTCGACGCCGCCCGCCGCGCCGAGCAGGTGGCCCGTCATCGACTTCGTCGAACTGATCGCGAGCTCTCTCGCGTGGTCGCCGAACACCGCCTTGAACGCAGTCGTTTCAACGCGGTCGCCGAGCGGCGTCGATGTGCCGTGCGCATTGGCGTACTGCACGAGTCGCGGATCGACACCTGCGTTATGCAGTGCGTTTCGCATGCAGCGCATGGCGCCGTCTCCATCCTCCGAAGGGCTTGTGATGTGGTAAGCGTCCGTGCTCATGCCGAAGCCTGCGAGTTCGGCGTAAATGCGCGCCCCGCGTCGGCGCGCATGCTCGAGTTCCTCCAACACGACGATGCCCGCGCCTTCGCCGAGCACGAAACCGTCGCGCCCGGCGTCCCAGGGGCGGCTCGCCGTCTCGGGGCTATCGTTGCGCGTGGACAGTGCTCTCGCGCGCCCGAATCCCGCAAAACTGCTTGTCATGATCGCAGCCTCGGCGCCGCCCGCGAGCATCACATCGGCGTCGCCGTATTCGATGAGGCGGCTCGCGTCGCCGATCGAATGCGTTGACGTCGAACAGGCGGTGGCCAGCGCGAGACTTGGACCCTTGAGTCCGAACATGATCGACAGATAACCCGAGATCATATTGATGATCAACGAAGGGATGTAGAACGGCGACACGCGCCGGAGTCCGTGTTCGCGGAGCATGAAGCCCGTTTCGACGATCGTGTTGATACCGCCGATTCCCGAGCCCGCGTGAACGCCGATGCGGTGGGCGTTCGAATCCGTCACTTCGAGGCCGGCGTCACGAAAAGCTTCGATGCCCGCGACGATCCCCAACTGGATGAAGCGGTCCATGTGCCGCAATTCTTTTTCTGGAATCGCGCCGCTCGCGTCGAACGTCGGGATTTCGCCCGCGATTTGCGACGGAAACGCGCTTGCGTCGAAAAAGCTGACGCGACTGATTCCGCCTCGTCCGGCCACGATGTTGGTCCAGTTTTCCTCGACGCCAACGCCCACAGGCGAAATCACGCCGAGGCCGGTGACGACTACCCTTCTTTTGGTCACGAATTGTTATTCCTTGTTTGCGTCGAAGCGTGCCGGAAAGGCGACGCCTGCTGCGAAACGCGCAGTAAGGTGAACATTCGGCATGGTTCCGTGGCCTGGGACTGACGTATGTCGGCCCACGTTGCGCAGGAGAGATCCCGCGATCGCCGATGCGGGTGGCAGCCCGAGACTGCGACCCACAGTGTGTGCAACTTACGCGACGCATGAATCGAATTGCGGTTCGCAGGCCGGTAGGATGGGCGAATCTTATGGCGACTTGAACTATTAGTTTTTATAGGTCGAAGAATGCCTCGGCTGAACCGGAATCAGAGTTGTCTGATGCACAAAGGGAGATTGAGGACTCCAGAGATATCGAGATCGGGCCGTCGCAGCCAATTTCCGTCGATGCCAACGCGCCTCGGTCGCATCGCGAGGGGATGCGACCGAGGCGCGTTGGCGTCATCGGCCACGCGCTACTCAATGCGACACCTCAAGGGCTTACGTCCAGCCCGGAGGCGTCCACGTAAACATTAGCGCCGCTTATTCTCCGTGCGCGTGCGGCTGCGCGACGGATACGGTCGACCGCTCCGGATGCACGAGCTGATCGTCGTTGGGCAGCGCCGCCATGCTCCATCCGCCGCCCAGCGCCTTCACCAGCGCGACGCTAGCCGCCATGCGACGGCGCGCGATCGTTACGGCCTGGCGTTCATTGGTGAGCGTTGTCGTCTGCGCGACCACGACGTCGAGGTACGTTATGGCGCCGCTGCGGTATCGGTTCTCGACGATCGCGAGCGTGCGCCGCGCCGCCGCCACCGCGCGATCCTGCGCATAGGCTTCCTCTTCCAGCACACGCAGCGTCGCGAGGTTGTCTTCGACCTGGCCGAACGCATCGAGCACCGTCTGCCGGTACTGCGCGACGCTTTCGTCGTACTGCGCGCGCGCTTCGTCGCGTACCGCCGCGCGGCCGCCGAAATCGAGCAGCGTGCCCGCGAGTTGCGGCCCGAGCGACCAGAACCGCGCGGGCGCGACGAGCCATTGGCTGTAATTGGTCGCTTCGAGCCCGCCCGTCACGGCGAGAATCAAGTTCGGGAAGAATGCCGCTGTCGCGACACCAACCTGCGCGTTCGCGGCCGCGACGAGTCGCTCTGCTGCGGCGATATCGGGGCGCCGTTCGAGCAGCGTCGACGGCACACCCGGCGGCGTGACCACGGGATGCGCCGTGAGCGGGGCGCCTTGCAGCACGGGCAGCACGAACGTAGAAGGCGACTGTCCAGTGAGGATCGCGATGGCGTGCTCGAACTGCGCGCGATCCACGCCGAGGTCGATGGCTTGCGCACGCGTGGTTTCAAGCTGTGTCTGCGCTTGACCGACGTCAGCATCGGTCGCGATACCGCCTGCGTAGCGGTGTTGCGTGAGGTCGAGCGATTCCTCGTAGGCCTTGATCGTGTCGTCGAGCAACTGCCGCTCGCGATCGATGCCGCGCAGCTCGAAGTAGTCGGTTGCGAGTTCGGCCTGCATCGACAGCAGTATCGACTGGGCGTCGGCGGCGCTTGCCTGTGCGTTCGCCTTCGCGTTTTCAACCGTGCGCGCCACACGCCCCCACACGTCGGGCTCCCAGGAGGCATCGACGCCGACGACGTAGTCGTTGATCGTGTGTCCCGCCGTCGACTTGAACATGACGTTCTCCGACGTGCGCGTGCGGTTGAACGCAGCGCTTGCCGTCACGAGCGGGAAGAAACTCGAACGCTGTTGTGCGACGTTCGCGCGTGCCGCACGAAACCGCGCCTGCGCTGCCGCTACGTTCTGGTTCGCACTCGCGACCTGCGCTTCGAGCGCGTTGAGTTGCTCGTCGCCGTAGATTTCCCACCATGCGCCGCGCAGCGTGGTATCGGAGGGATGGGCTTCTTGCCAGCCGGTTCCTTCGAGATCCCTATAGTTCGCGGCCACTGGTATCGTCGGCCGAACGTAGTCGGGGCCAACTGCGCAGCCTGCGAGCGCAGCCGCCGCGGTGAACAGAATTGAGAAGCGTGCGCGCATCATGAGTCCGCGCCAGCGCGACTCTGCGCCGATGACGTGCCGCCCTTTGGCTCGGTGGACGGCGTGACGATCCGTACCGGCGTCCCATCGACGATCGAATCCTGCGGGTTGACGATCACACGCTCGTGGCCGTCGAGTCCCGATGCAACGGCAACGCGCGTGCCGAAATCGGTGCCGAGCGTCACGTTCACGAGTTTTACGCGGTTGTTCTCGTCGACGGTTGCCACCTTCACGCCATTCGGGCGAAAGAGGAACGCGTTGCCCGGCAGCGTGAGGGGCGCCGCATTGGCCCCGAGCGCGAAGTGCACCTGTGCGTATGCACCGGGCAGCAGTTCCCCGCTGCGGTTTTCGACATCCACTTCGACGAGCATCGTGCGCTGCTGCGGATCGACGGCGCCTGCCGTGCGCGCGACCACACCGGGGTAGTGCTTGCCCTGCGTTTCGTCGAGTGTGAGGTAGGCGCTTTCGCTTACGCGGATCTGCTGTGCGTAGGCTTGCGGCACGTTCGCATAGACGCGCAGACGGTCGGCCTGCTGGAGATGGAAAAGCTCTCTTTGCGCCCCGCCCGAACTGCCCGCATCGATCAGCGCGCCGACATCGACGTTACGCGCGGTCACGATGCCGTCGAACGGTGCGGTCACCTTCTCGAACGACTGCAGTTGCGAGAGCCGCGAGACGTTGTAGCGCGCCGCATCGAGCGTGCCTTGTTTCGCGAGCATGTCGGCGACTTTTTCGTCGGTGTCCTGCTTCGACACCGATCGGCTCTGCAGCATTTCCGTCCAGCGTGCGGCCGTGGTTTTCGCGAGTTCGTAGTTCGCCTGGGCGTTTACGAGGTCGGCACGTGCGGCGCGTAGCTGGTCGTCGACTTCGGGTGCGTCGATTTCTGCGAGCAACTGCCCCGCCTTCACATGCGCGCCGAGATCCGCGTGCCACTTGCGCAGATAGCCGTTCGTGCGCGCATAGATAGGCGTGTCGAGAAACGCCTGCATGTTGCCGGGCAGCACGAGATCGAGCGCACGCGTCGAGCGCTGCGGCGTGACCACTTGCACGGATAGCGTGCTCGCCTGTTTGGCGTCGCGTTCGAGCGCGGCCTGTGCGTTGTGGCGCGACCAGATACCTTGCGCAGTGAGCGCGATCACCACGAGTGCGGCGAGCGCGATGGGCCAGCGGCCGGGGTTGCGATGCTTGCGAGGCGGCGGGGCGTCAGCGTGCGGCTGCATTGCGCCTCCGCGTGGGGAACGTGAAGAAAGTCGTCATGATTTAGGCATTACGTTTTCGATAGCACGCTGGCGGCGCTCGCCAAGCTTGCGGTACACGAGCGAGAACACCACCGGCACGAAGATCAGCGTTGCGAGCGTGCCCACGGCGAGCCCGCCGATCACTGCGCGCCCGAGCGGTGCATTCTGCTCGCCGCCTTCGCCGAGACCGATCGCCATCGGCACCATGCCGATCACCATCGCGAGTGCGGTCATCAACACCGGGCGAAAGCGCGTGTAGCCCGCTTCGATGGCGGCGCGTGCGGCGTCGCCGTGCTCGTTCAACTGCTCGCGTGCGAAGCTGACGACGAGGATGGAGTTCGCGGTCGCTATGCCGATACACATGATCGCGCCGGTCAGCGCGGGAATGGAAATCGTGGTGTGCGTGAGGAACAGTATCCAGACAATACCCGCGAGGGCACCAGGCAGCGCCGTGATGATGATGAACGGATCGAGCCACGACTGGAAGTTCACGACGATCAGCAGATACACGAGCACGATCGCGAACACGAGCCCGCCGAGCAATCCCGAGAACGACTGGTTCATCGTCTGCACCTGGCCGCGCACGACAATGGTGGAGGTTTTCGGCAATTCGGCCTTTGCGTCTCCGATGATCCTGTTGATGTCGTCGGAGATTGCGCCGAGGTCGCGGCCATCGGCTGTGCCGTAGATGTCGATCGTGGTCTGCGCGTTGTAGTGCGTGGTGACGGCGTTGCTGGACATGCGCTGCATGCTCGCGAGCGAGCCGAGAATGTTGCTGCGTCCGTTTGCCGTGAGCGGGATGTTCGCGAGCGATTGCAGCGAATCGATCGTGTATTGCGGCGCTTCGGTGATGACGTTGTAGCTCACGCCGTTCATCGGATTGAGCCAGAACGTCGGCGTGGTCTGCTGGCTGCCCGATAGCGTGATGAGCAGATTGCTCGCCACGTCGCGCTGTGAGAAGCCCGCTTGCTGCGCGCGCGTGCGGTCGACGTCGATGAAGATGCGCGGCAAGTCGGCGGGCTGCTGGATGCGTGCGTCGACGAAACCGGGCACGCCGCGCAGGCGCGCCAGCAACTTCGCGGCGAACTCGCGATTGTCCGCCACCTCGCGGCCGACGATCTGGATGTCGATCGGGGCCGGCATGCCGAAGTTCAGCGTCTGGCTCACGATGTCGGCGGGGAGGAACGAGAACTGCACGCCGGGGAATTCGTCGTTGAGCGTGCCGCGCAACAGGCGCACGTAATCGGCGGTCGGACGATGGTCGGCGTTCAGCGAGATCAGCACGTCGGCGTCCGATGTGCCGATCGTGCCCGTGTTGCTGTATGAGAGATTGATGCCGGAAATCGGCAGGCCGATGTTGTCGATAATCGAATGCAGTTCGCGCGTGGGAATCAGCGTGCGGATGCGTTCGTCGATGCGGTCGACGATGACCGCAGTTTCTTCGACGCGCATGCCGGTCTTCGCGCGCACGTGCAGGGCAATGGTGCCCGCGTCGACTTGCGGAAAGAAGTCGCGTCCGAGGAACGGCATCAGCAGCAACGAAGCGCCGCAGCACGCAAGGAACGCGATGACGAACACAACAGGATGCTTGACGCGCGCCGCGAGAAAGTCGCGGTAGCGCACGCGCAGTTGCTCGAATCCGCGCTCGAACGCGAGATGCACGCGCATGAACGGATTGCGCGTCGTCTCGCGCATGTGGTGCAAGTCCGCGGGCTTGTGATGATGTCGCATCAGGTACTTCGCGAGCGTCGGCACGAGCGTCCGCGAGAAAAAGTACGACGCGAGCATCGCGAACACCACGGCTTCTGCGAGCGGAATAAACAGATAATGCGCGACGCCCGATAGCAGGAACATCGGCACGAACACGATGCAGATCGAGAGTGTGGAGACGAGCGTCGGGATCGCGATCTGGTGCGCGCCGTCGAGGATCGCCTGCTCGAGTGTTTTGCCCTGTTCGAGCTGCTGGCTGATGTTTTCGATGGCGACGGTCGCGTCGTCGACGAGAATGCCCACCGCGAGCGCGAGCCCGCCGAGCGTCATGATGTTGATGGTTTCGCCGAGCGCCGAGAGCGCGATGATCGACGTGAGCATCGACAGTGGAATCGACACGGCGATGATGAGCGTCGCGCGCCAGTTGCCGAGAAAGAGCAGGATCATGAGCGCGGTGAGCGCGGCGGCGATCAATGCTTCGCGCAGCACGCCCTCGACCGATGCGCGCACGAACAGCGACTGGTCGGCGACGGGATCGATATTGAGCGACGACGGGACGAGGTTGCGCAGCGCCGGCATCATCTCCTTGATGCGGTCGACGATCTCGAGCGTCGAGGTGTTGCCGCTCTTGTTGATCGTAAGTAGCGATGCGCGCTGGCCGTCCACGCGCACGATATTGGTCTGCGGCTGGAAGCCGTCGCGCACGTGCGCGACGTCGCGGATATAGATCGTGCCGTTCGTGGTGGTTTTCACCGGAATGTCGTTTAGACCCGCTAGTGTGTTTGGACTGGCGTTCATCAGCACCGAGTATTCGGTCGAGCCGATTTTCGCCGTGCCTGAGGGCAGGATCAGATTTTGCACGCTGATGGCGTTGACGACGTCCATCGGCGAAAGGTTGTGCTGCTGCAGCGCGCGCTGGTCGATGTCAACCATGATCTGCCGCTGCTTGCCGCCGTAAGGCAGCGGCGCGGAGGCGCCGGGCACGGTCGCGAGCTGGGTCTTGAGGAAGTTGTTGCCGTAGTCGAACAACTCCTGTTCGGTGAGCTGCATCGACGAGAGCGACAGACGCAGGATCGGCACCGTGGAGGCGTTGTATCGCAGGATGAACGGCGGATTGATGCCGGGCGGCAGCGAGCGCAATTGCGCCTGCGAGAGCGCCGTCACTTCCGCGAGTGCTTCCTGGATGTTGGCATGCGGCTGGAAAAAGATCTTCACGACCGCGATGCCGTTGAGCGACGAGGATTCCGTGTGCTCGATGTCGTTCACGGCCACCGAGAGCCCGCGCTCATAGTTGAGCACGATGCGCTTTTCCATCTCGTCGGCGGGCAGGCCCTGGTATGTCCAGATGACCGAGAGGACCGGGATGTCGATGTTAGGGAAGATGTCCGTGGGCGTGCGCAGGATCGTCAGCGGTCCGACGATCAGCAGCAGCAACGCGAGGACAATGAACGTGTACGGACGCCTGAGCGCCAGTCGGACGATCCACATGGAAGGGCGCGTTCCTTCGTGGTGATGTGTGTCGCGTTCCCGGCTGGTCCGGCCGCAGGCGGCGATCGTTTTCGGTATTGGTCTTGGTGCAGGGCCGCCGGCCCGCGCACACGAATGCGACAGGACTATAGCGCCAGTTGCCTGACATCAGCGTACTTTTTCCGTGCGCGTGCATGCAAGTGCGGACCGGACGGGGTTTACCATCTGTGGCCGTTAGCTTGTTGTAATATATGGCCGCCATTGGATGCGGGTGATGGCGCGCCGCTTCGTTGGGCGTTTGCTTCACCCCCCTAATTTTCTGCTTTGCGTACCGGCCCAAACAGGCAACAATGCGTAAACCGGTCCGATGCCGCCGCGCAATATATCGAGCAATACGACGAAATGCGCGAAACAGCGCATGAAAGCAGCGGGCCGCGGGCGAGACGAGATGGATGCGTGTACAACCGTTGGTGCGCGCAGGCTTTGGTTACCACATTGACCGGCGCTTCAGACATGGAAGCCGGCGTTGAGAACGGGGAAACATCATGAAAGTCGGTTCTATCGTACGTACAGTGCATATGGCCGTGCCCCAAGGCGCGCGCGGCATCGTCATGCGCATTCTCGGCGACATGGCCATGGTGACGTGGTATGACGGCGAGCCTGGCTCGTCGAAGCAGCTCAATACCGAGCCCTTTTTTCTGGAAGACCTGATCGACACGGGCGAGCACGTCCTGCCGGCCGGTTCGATGATTCACTGAAACGCCAGGCGGCGGCGCGCGAACGACGCGTGAACGCCGCCGTGGCTGGGAACGCGAAGTACCGCGCGCACTAAAAACAACGATGTGCGCGAGATCAGCATGGCAAGCGCGAGGAGACCACCCTGCGCACGCGGCGCAAGAACACCGCGGCGCATCGCTCGCAGTGCCGGCCCGCAAGAGGCACAATTGCGGCTATGAATCACGATCTTTCCTCTACCCCGGACGACGCCGCGCCCGAGGCGCCCTACGCGCGCCTCACGCCCGAGTGCGTGCTCGACGCGATCGACAGCGTGCTGATCCCCGCCGGCCGTCGCACCGACGGCCGCATGCTTGCGCTCAACAGCTACGAAAACCGCGTCTATCAGGTGGGTGTCGAAGACGGCCCGCCGGTCGTCGCGAAGTTTTACCGTCCTGCACGCTGGTCCGACGAGGCGATCCTCGAAGAGCACGCTTTCGTCGGCGAGCTTGCCGCGCGCGAGATTCCCGCCGTGCCGGCGCTCGCTTTCGACCGCCGCACGCTGCACACTTTCGACGGTTTCCGCTTCGCCGTTTTCGAGCGGCGCGGCGGCCGCGCGCCCGACCTCGACCGCAGCGATACGCTCGAATGGATCGGCCGCTTCATTGGCCGCATTCATGCGGTCGGCGCGATGGAGCCCTACCGCGCGCGTCCTGCGCTCGATATCCAGACGTTTGGGTATGAACCGCGCGCCTGGCTGCTGGAGCACAGTTTCGTGCCCGCCGACGTGCGCACCGCGTGGGAAGCGGCGGTGAATCTTGCGCTCGAGGGCGTCGAAGCCGCGTTTGAACGCGCAGGCGACGTGCGCTCGCTGCGTTTGCACGGCGACTGTCATCCGAGCAACCTGTTGTGGACGGACGCGGGTCCGCATTTCGTTGATTTCGACGACAGCCGCATGGGTCCCGCGATCCAGGATCTGTGGCTGCTGCTGCCGGGCGACCGCGCGGGCGCGTCGCGCGCGCTCACCGATCTGCTGGCGGGCTATGAGGACTTCTGCGAATTCGAGCCGCGCGAACTGCATCTGATCGAAGCGCTGCGCACGCTGCGGCTCATCCACTACAGCGCGTGGCTCGCGCGGCGCTGGCACGATCCCGCGTTTCCGGCCGCGTTTCCGTGGTTCAACACGCAGCGCTACTGGGAAGATCGCATTCTCGAGTTACGCGAGCAGATCGGCGCGATGCAGGAAGGGCCGCTTTGGCCCGTTTGAGTCGCGCTCACGCTGTGCCGCGCTATCGACGGTTCTGGTCGGTGAAGTTCCTCAACAGAGTGACCATCCATCGCGTGAACGCATTACGCGCCATCGTTTCGAAGGCGGCGCGCATGTGCGCGCAATCGTTTGCAGTGAAAGCATCTCGCGTGAAATGCGCGCATTTCGCGCGGGAGACGTGTAATCCGGTTGCCGGGATCCAGCACGTACAACGAAGTGAAATCGACGAGTGCGTTCCCGGCGTGATCCGGCGGGCACGTCGAGTGCAAACGTGCCGGACGGCAGCGCAACGCACTCACGCTCGAAACCGACCGCACACATATGCAGCGCGGTCTCATATTGCCAAGGCCCGCCTTGGGTTCTATGGTTGCGACATTAAAAGCGCACGGCCGTTTCAGCCAAACACAATGCGCAACCGGCGTCCCCACGCCCCAATAAGGAGACATATATGAGCAGCTTTGCCGATTCGAAGCGCGACGCCCCAGCCGCGCCCTTCTTCTCGAAGGAGGCAACCATCGCACCACCCGGGTTTTCCCGGTGGATGGTGCCGCCCGCGGCACTTGCCGTTCATCTTTGTATCGGTCAGGCCTACGCCTTCTCGGTGTTCAATGCACCGCTCACGAAAGTCATCGGCATAACTAATTCTGCGCCTACCGACTGGGCGCTCACTTCGCTCGGCTGGATTTTCTCGCTCGCGATCGTTTTCCTTGGCCTGTCGGCGGCGTTCGGCGGCAAATGGCTCGAACGTGTCGGCCCCCGCCGCACGATGTTTACGGCGGCTTGCTGCTTCGGCGGCGGCTTCCTGGTGTCGGCGCTCGGCGTGTGGCTACACGAAATCTGGCTGCTGTATCTCGGCTATGGCGTGATTGGCGGCATCGGGCTCGGGCTGGGTTACGTCTCGCCGGTCTCGACGCTGATCCGCTGGTTCCCCGACCGTCGCGGCATGGCGACGGGCATGGCGATCATGGGCTTCGGCGGCGGCGCGATGATTGCCGCACCTTTGTCCGTACTGCTGATGAAGCATTTCGCCAGCGATACGAGCGTGGGTGTCGCGCAGACCTTCGTCGTGCTCGGCGTGGCGTACTTCATCTCGATGACGATCGGCGCGCTCGCCATTCGCGTGCCGGCGCCGGGCTGGAAGCCGGCCGGCTGGACGCCGCCCGCGACCACGGCCAAGCTCGTGTCGCGCAACGACGTGCACATCGATCAAGCACTCAAGACGCCGCAGTTCTACCTGATCTGGCTCGTGCTGTTCCTCAACGTGACGGCCGGTATCGGCATTCTCGGTCAGGCTTCGGTCATGATCCAGGAGAGCTTCAAGGACACCGTGACCGCAGGCGCCGCGGCGGGCTTCGTCGGCCTGCTCTCGCTCTTCAACATGGGCGGGCGGTTCGTGTGGGCGTCGGCGTCTGACTGGGTGGGCCGCAAGAACACGTACTTCATCTTCTTCGTGCTGGGTGCGGCGCTTTACTATGCCGTGCCGCAGTTCGCGCAGAGCGGCAACATCGTGTTCTTCGTGCTCGCGTACTGCCTGATTCTCTCGATGTATGGCGGCGGCTTCTCCACCGTGCCGGCCTATCTCGCCGACATGTTTGGTACGGCGTTCGTCGGCGGCATTCACGGGCGTCTGTTGACCGCGTGGGCGGCTGCGGGTGTCGCGGGCCCGGTGCTCGTGAACTACCTGCGCGCGTATCAGGTGGCGAACGGCGTTGCGAAGGCGGACGCCTATACGATGACTGTTCACATCATGGCGGTGCTGCTCGTGATCGGCTTCATCTGCAACCTGCTCATCAAGCGCGTCCACGAGAAGCATCACATGAGCGAATCGGGCGATTCGCAACTCGCCGTCGGCAAATAAGGAGAAGCGAACAATGAATACGACTGCCGATACGAAGTCGTCGAACAAACTGCTGATGGCGGTTTTCTGGCTGTACGTGCTCGTGCCGCTCGCCTGGGGCGTGACCAACACGCTGATTCAGGCAACGAAGCTGTTCCAGTAAGCGGCTCTTCAGCCGGGGCGCGCCGCGTGAGCGGCGCGCCCGTCAAACATGACAATCCGAGGCCGCGCCCGCCGAGATTTCGCGGGCCGCTTTGGCGCCTTCGACCTGGAGAATGGTGGGCAGTGACACGCCGTTCTTCGCTGCGGTGACCTCTGCGAGGATCGACACCGCGATTTCCGGCGGCGTGCGGCTGCCGATGTAGATGCCCACGGGTCCATGCATCCGCGAGAGCTGGGCGTCATCCAGATCGAATTCCTTCAACCGTTCACGCCGCGCCGCGTTGTTACGCCGCGAGCCGAGCGCCCCCACATAGAACGCGTGCGTCTTGAGCGCTTCCATTAGCGCGAGATCATCGAGTTTCGGATCGTGCGTGAGCGCGATCACCGCGCAACGGTCGTCGAGCTTCATGTCGAGCACGGTATCGTCCGGCATGGTGCGCACGAGCGTCGTGCCCGGCACGTCCCACGTGTCCGTGTATTCTTCGCGCGGATCGCACACCGTCACCTGGTAATCGAGCCCCACGGCGATCTGGCAGAGATAGCGCGAAAGCTGACCCGCGCCGATCACGAGCATGCGGTAACGCGGCCCGTGGATCGTGGTGAGACGCGTGCCGTCGAAAAAGACGCCATCGGTGGCGCTGGCGGGGCCGAGCGAGGCCTGGCCGCTTGCCATGTCGAGCGTGCGCGCGACGAGTTCGCCGCGCTCCACGGCGTCGAGCAGCGCGCGGATGCCACTCGCATCGGCGAGCGGTTCCAGCACGAGCTGGATCGTGCCGCCGCACGGCAGCCCGAAGCGATGCGCCTCTTCAGCCGTGATGCCGTACTTCACGGTATCGGGCTTTTCGATGTGGATGCCTTCGCGACGTACGCGGTCGATCAGATCGTCCTCGATGCAGCCGCCCGACACCGAACCGACCACAAGCCCGTCCTCGCGCACGACGAGCATCGCGCCTTCGGGACGCGGCGACGAACCCCACGTTTTCACCACCGTCACGAGGAGCGCGCGGTGACCTTCGTCGAGCCATCGCACGCTGGATTTCAGGACTTCGAGATCCACGCTGTCCATGAGCGTCTCCTTTTGTTCGGTTCGTCGCCGGTTGTTGCTTCGGCGGCATCGTCTTCAACCATTTGTGTTGCTTCGGCTTTACCGGCTTCTTCTTCCGCTTCGATGACGCTTGTGCCGTCGCCCAGTTGCTCGCCAAAGCGTTTGAAGAAATGCGCCGCGATCTTTTGCGCCGCGCCGTCGACGAGCCGCGAGCCGATCTGCGCGAGCTTGCCGCCCACCTGCGCAGTCGCTGTGTAGGTCAGCATGGTCGCATCGTCGCCTGCGCTCTGGAGCTGAACCTGCGCACTGCCCTTGCCGAAGCCCGCCGCGCCACCCTGGCCTTCGAAGTGGATCGTGTAGCGGTTGGGCGCCTCGACATCGGTCAGTGCCATGCGGCCCTTGAAGCGTGCCTTCACCGGCCCGACCGCCGCCATCAGCGCAACAGCCCAGGTGTTCTCGCCGTCCGCCTCGATGCTCTCGCAGCCGGGAATGCAGGCCTTCAGGATGGCCGTGTCGTTGAGCGCCTCCCACGCCCGCTGCTGCGGTACCGGCAGCGAGTGGCTTTCGGTCAACTCCATCTTGTTCCCCCTTGTTGTGATGCCCGCAGTGGCGCGCTGCGTGAGTGCGGTGCTAGCGGCGCCACGCTCAGGCTGTGCCCGAATGCTTCAAGACTCTCTAGATCGTGGACGGGATAGTGGGCGTCCACATGCGGCAGCATCGCTTGCACGCCGCGTGCCTTCGGCGTGAAGCCGCTGTAGCGCAGCAGCGGATTGAGCCAAACCACGCGATGCGCGAAGCGATGGAGGCGCGCCATTTCGGCGGCGAGCGTTTCGGTGGCTTCGTGATCGAGTCCGTCGGTGACGATCAGCACGGTTGCTCGACCACTGAGCATGCGGCGCGCCCAGCGCCGGTTGAATTCGCCGAGCGTGGCGCCGATGCGCGTGCCGCCCGACCAGTCCGCGACCTGCGCACAGAGTTGCGCGAGTGCGATGTCAGGGTCGCGTTCGCGCAGTGCGCGCGTCGCGTGCGTGAGGCGCGTGCCGAAGAGGAAGACCTGCAGGCGCTCGCGTGAATGCAGCAGCGCGTGGCAGTAGTAGAGCACCGCGCGCGAATAGCTGCTCATCGATCCGGAGATGTCGAGCAGCAGCACGACGGGCGGCTTGCGTTCGACCGGTGCGCGATATTTCCACACGGTCCAGTCGCCGCCTGCACGCACAGCGTGGCGCGCACTCGCGCGCAGGTCGGCATGCGTGCCATGCGACGCGGCTTTTAGCCGGCGCGTGCGCTCGGTCGCGAGCGGCAGACGGCGCGCGCGGATCAGGTGGCGCAGCGTGCGCCATTCGTCGGCGGTGAGCGTGTCGAAGTCGCGGTGGCGCAGGCGCTCTTCTGCGCTGAACGTCGCGTGCGCGCGCAGTTCGTATTCGTCGGGCGATTCGGGCTTGTGCGTGCTGTGCGGCGCGGGCGCACGCGCAGCGAGGGCATCGGCGAGTCGGTTGTTGCGGCGCGGCGGCGGCACGCCGCCTTGCACCTTTGGCAGGAGCAGCGCGCGCAGCTTGCCTTCCCAGTCCGGATCGCGCCAGAACAGATCGAACGCGGCATAAAAGAGGTCGCGTTCGTCGGCCGCCGACGTAAACAGCGCCGCAAGCGCCGCGCGAACATCGTCGCGGCGGGTGAGATCGATGAGGCAAAGCGCGTCGATCGCGTCGACGGCTTGCGCGGACGACATCGGTAGACCCGCGTGGCGCAATACGCGCACGAAATGCACGACGTTGCGAGCGAAGATGGCCGGTGTTTCGTCGCGTTCGTTGCGCTCATCGGCGTCGGTTGCGAACAGTGGCGCGGCATCCATCGGTTCACTCCGCGACCGCGAGCGTTTCGGCGATACGCTGCGTGTCGAGTTGTGCGAGGTCGTCCTGATACTTGAGCAGCACGCCGAGCGTGTCCTGCACCGACTGCGGATCGAGTTCCGTCACCGAAAGCGCGGCGAGCGCGCGGCACCAGTCGATCGTTTCAGCGATACCGGGTGCCTTGAAGAGATCCATCGTGCGAAGCTGATGCACGAAGGCCACGGCGCGACGCTGCAGTTGCGCCGACGTTTCCGGCGCGCGCGCCGCCACGATCGCGAGTTCGCGTTCGCGCCCGGGGTAGTCGAGCCATTGATAGATGCAGCGGCGCTTTAGCGCGTCATGGACTTCGCGCGTGCGGTTCGACGTGATGACGACGAGCGGCGGAACGTCCGCGCGCACCGTGCCGTACTCGGGAATCGATACCTGGAAATCCGAAAGAAGTTCGAGCAGGAAGGCTTCGAATGGCTCGTCGGCGCGGTCGATTTCGTCGATCAGCAGCACGCGGCGTGCGGCCGGGTTCTGCGGATCGGGTTGCAGCGCCTGCAGCAAAGGCCGCTTGAGCAGGAATTCGTCGCGATAGAGCGTGTCGTTGTGCGGCTTTTCGTGCGCTGCCTCGGCAAGACGCAGCGCCATGATCTGGCGCGGGTAATCCCACTCGTAGAGCGCGCTCGCCGTGTCGAGCCCTTCGTAGCATTGCAGCCGCAGAAGCGTCGTGCCGAGCAGCGCAGCGGCGGCTTTCGCAAGCTCGGTTTTGCCGACGCCAGGCTCGCCTTCGAGAAAGAGCGGCCGCTGCATGCGCATCGCGAGAAAGAGTGCGGTCGCGAGTTCGCGGCTCGCAAAATAGCCGCGCGATTGAAGTTGCGCGAGGGTGTCGTCGATC
The DNA here is from genome assembly GCF_021390575.1 of Paraburkholderia adhaesiva. GTDB lineage: Bacteria > Pseudomonadota > Gammaproteobacteria > Burkholderiales > Burkholderiaceae > Paraburkholderia > Paraburkholderia adhaesiva. The sequence continues at coordinate 133,154 of NZ_JAJEJQ010000001.1, forward strand.
GAGGCCGGTTGCATGGCGTGCCTGAAAACGCGAGAACTCGAAAATGCAAATACGCGGTCACTCGCGCACCGGTTGCGCCGATGCGCGAGTGACCGCTTCGTGGCGACTAGCCGAGTGCCCTCGTCACCGCGCGCGCCGCGAGCACCGGAATCAGGTGCGCGCGGTACGCGGCGCTGGCGTGCAGGTCGGTGTTGAGGTCGTCGTCGGGGATCGTCACGGCGCGCGCAGCGGCGGGCGCGAAGCTGGCCGTGAGCGCCTGCTCGAGCGGCGTCGCGCGGAACACCGATGGCGCCGCACCCGTCACCGCCACGCGCACGCCATCGGCGAACTTCGCGACGAACACGCCGGTCAGCGCGAATTGCGAAGCCGGATTCCTGAACTTCTCGTACGCGGCGCACTCGGGCACCGGGAACTCGACGGACACGATCAGTTCGTCGGGTGCCAGTGCGGTCTCGAACATGCCAAGGAAGAACATGTCGGCGGCGATGCGTCGCCGGTCGGTGACGACCGTCGCGTTCAATGCGAGTACGGCGGCGGGATAGTCGGCGGCAGGATCGTTGTTCGCGAGCGAGCCGCCCAGCGTCCCGAGCGCACGCACCTGGCGGTCGCCGATGTGCGCGGCGAGGTCCGCGAGCGCGGGCAACCCGTTGCGGATCAGCGTGCCCTCGGCGACATCCGCATGGCACGCGGCGGCGCCCACCTTCACCATCTTGTTGTCCGCGGAGATCTCTTTGAGGCCGGGAATGCGGGTGACGTCCACGAGTGTCGATGGCTGTGCGAGCCGCAGCTTCATCGCCGCGAGCAGGCTCTGGCCGCCTCCGAGGTACTTCGCGTCCGCGTCGCTTGCGAGCGTTTTCACGGCGCCTTGTGCATCGGTGGCGCGCTGGTAATCGAATGAGTACATGATGCGCCTCCGCTTAAGGTTGTGACGATTGCGCTTGCTGGATCGCCGACCACACGCGATGCGGTGTGGCCGGCATCTGCAGGTCCTTCACGCCGAGTGGCGCAAGCGCGTCCAGAATCGCATTGATCACCGCGGGTGGCGAGCCGATCGCGCCCGCCTCGCCGCAGCCCTTCACGCCGAGCGGATTGTGCGTGCACGGTGTGCCCTTCGCGGTTTCGACCGTGTAACTCGGCACGTCGGAGGCGCGCGGCATCGCGTAGTCCATGTACGAGCCCGAGAGCAGCTGGCCGCTTTCGGTGTCGTAGACGCAACGTTCCAGCATCGCCTGGCCGATACCCTGACCGATCCCGCCATGCACCTGGCCTTCGACGATCATCGGATTGATGACGTTGCCGAAGTCGTCCACGGCGGTAAAGCGCTCGATGCGCGTCACGCCGGTCTCGGGATCGATTTCCACTTCGCAAAGGTACGCGCCCGATGGATAGGTGAAGTTGGTCGGGTCGTAGAACGCGCTTTCATCGAGGCCCGGTTCGAGCGTTTCGAGCGGATAGTTGTGCGGCACGTAGGCCGCGAGCGCGATTTCGGCGAAGGCCTTGGTGCGGTCTGTACCCGCGACGCGGAACACGCCGTTCGCAAACTCGATGTCCTCGACGGACGCTTCGAGCATGTGCGCCGCAATCTTTTTCGCCTTCGCTTCGATCTTGTCGAGCGCCTTCATGATCGCCGAACCGCCCACCGCGATCGAGCGCGAGCCGTAAGTGCCCATGCCGAACGGAATGCGGCCAGTGTCGCCGTGCACGATCTCGATCTGCTCGATCGGCACGCCGAGGCGGTCGGAGACCACTTGCGCGAAGGTCGTCTCGTGACCCTGGCCGTGGCTATGCGAGCCCGTGAACACGGTGACGGAGCCCGTCGGGTTCACGCGAACCTCGCCCGCTTCGAAGAGGCCCGCACGCGCGCCGAGCGCACCCGCGATGTTCGAAGGTGCGAGGCCGCAGGCTTCGATGTAGCACGAGTAACCGAGACCGCGCAGCAAGCCTTGCGCCTTCGAGGCGTCACGGCGCGCGGCGAAGCCATTCACGTCGGCGAGTTCCAGCGCGCGTGAGAGGCACGCTTCGTAATCGCCGGTGTCGTACGTGAGGCCAACCGGTGTCGCGTAGGGGAACGAACGGATGAAGTTGCGGCGGCGGATCTCGGCGGGGTCGATGTTCAATTCGCGCGCCGCGGTTTCCACGAGACGTTCGACCACGTAGGTCGCCTCGGGGCGGCCCGCGCCGCGATACGCATCGACGGGTACCGTGTTCGTGAACACGGCCTTCACCTCGGCGTAGATCGCGGGCGTCGTGTACTGGCCCGCGAGCAGCGTCGCGTAGAGGATCGTCGGCACGCAGGACGCGAACGTCGACAGATACGCGCCCACGTTCGCGATCGTATGCACGCGCATCGCGAGGAACTTGCCGTCCTGGTCCATCGCGAGTTCGGCTTTCGTGACGTGGTCGCGGCCGTGGGCGTCGGAGACGAACGACTCGCTGCGCTCGGCCGTCCACTTCACCGGGCGGCGGATCTTCTTCGAAGCCCACGTGAGCGCCACGTCTTCGGCATACAGATAAATCTTCGAGCCGAAGCCGCCGCCCACGTCCGGCGCGACGATGCGCAGTTTCGTCTCGGGCAGCCCGAGCACGAACGCGGCCATCAGCAGCCGTTCGACGTGCGGGTTCTGGTTCGAGACGTAGACCGTGTAGCTGTCGTCGTGCGACGAGTAGCTCGCGTTCACGGCGCGCGGTTCGATCGCGTTTGGCACGAGCCGGTTATTCACGATATCGAGCGTCGTGACGTGCGCGGCCTGCGCGAAAGCGGCGTCGGTCGCGGCCTTGTCGCCGTGGCCCCACGTGAAGCACGTGTTGTTGGGCACACCGTCGTGTACGAGCGGCTGACCCGCATCGGCGGCGTGCGCCGTGTTGGCGACAGCGGGCAGTTCCTCGTAATCGACTTCGATCCGTTCGGCGGCGTCCTTCGCCTGCTTCAGCGATTCGGCGATTACGAGCGCTACCTGGTCGCCAACGTGCTGCGCCGTTTCGTGCGCGATGACCGGGTGCATCGGTTCGTGCATCGGCGTTCCATCGATGCTGTGGATCAGCCAGCCGCACGGCAGGCCGCCAACCTTTTCGGCGGCGATGTCGGCGCCAGTGAACACGGCTACCACGCCGGGCGAGGCTTTCGCTGCGTTAGTGTCGACGCTCTTGATGCGCGCATGCGCGTGCGGCGAGCGCACGAACACGGCATACGTCTGCGCGGGAAGAACGACGTCATCGGTGTACTGGCCGGCGCCGGTGAGGAAGCGATAGTCTTCCTTGCGCTTTACCGGCGCGCCGATCATGCGGTTCGGTTCGGGTGCGTTCATGGTGGCCTCCTCGTCAGACCGTCGCCGTGGCGGCAGTCGTACCGGCGCGCATGCCTTCGGCTCCCGCAAGCACGGCCTTCACGATGTTGTGATAGCCGGTGCAGCGGCACAGGTTGCCCTCGAGGTTCGCGCGCACCTCGGCCTCGGTGAGGTCCGGCTTCGATGCGGCGAGCGCAGCCGCGCTCATCACCATGCCGGGTGTGCAGAAGCCGCACTGCAGGCCGTGGCATTCGCGGAACGCCGCCTGCATCGGATGCAGCTCGCCGTTTTTCGCCAGACCTTCGATCGTGGTGACGTCCATGCCGTCGCATTGCACGGCGAGCTGATTGCACGACTTGATCGCGCGGCCGTTGAGATGGACGGTGCAGGCGCCGCATTGTGCGGTATCGCACCCGACGTGGGTGCCGGTGAGGCGTAGCTGCTCGCGGAGGAACTGAACCAGAAGCGTGTGTGGCTCGACGTCGGCGGTCACGGGTTCGCCGTTGACCGTGAGGCGGATACTGATGGCCATTGAATGTCTCCTGTGTCGACGGGACCACGCGCTTTCGCGCCTGATCCCGTCCCACGCCCGCAAGGGCGCCGGACCGAGCTTAGGTGTCGACACGTCGACTGCAGTCGACACGCCTTACTCCGGTCCCGTACCAAGTTATGGAATTGAGACCTGCCTGGGCCCGCATTCACCATCTTTGCCCCGAATTGCCGTCTGCTGTTCCGCCGTCCGTGGCGCACGCTGCGCGCCTGGCCGCCGCGTGAGGCTGGCGGCCCGGATGGAGTGGGGGCGGAGGGTCCGGCTGGTGCTTTGCTCTTCAGTGATGCCAGGGGGTAGTGCTGGGCACAGTAAAGCACAAATTACCGTTCAGCGCTGCGCGGGGTTTTACGGTGGGGCCGGATGAAAAACGTCCCGTCCCAACTGGTGGGACGGGACGTTTTTACGCTGCGTTGCGGCACGGCGCCCGGCCATGTCGCGTTTCTCGCGCGTGCGGTGGGGGCGCCTTGTCAGTGGTGATCGTGCGGCGCGTGCGCGAGGCGCGAATGGTGGCGCGAGTAGACGAAATAAATGACGATGCCGAGTCCGACCCAGATGACGAACGCGATCCACGTGATCCGCTGCAGGTTCACCATCAGGAAGATGCACGAGGCGACCGCGAGGATCGGCACGACCGGCACGCCGGGGCAGCGGAATGAGCGCGGCAGGTCCGGGTGCGTTTTGCGCAATACGAGCACGGCGATCGACACCATCGAGAACGCCGCGAGCGTGCCGATGTTGATGAGTTCGGCGAGCACGTCCAGCGGCACGAGCGCGCCGATCAGGCCGAAGAAGATGCCGACGATCCAGGTGGTGAGGAACGGCGTCGCGAAGCGCGGATGGATGTGCGACAGCGGGGCGGGCAAGAGGCCGTCGCGCGACATTGCGTAGATGATGCGGGTCTGGCCGTAGCTCATCACGAGGATCACGGTCAGCATGCCGAGCACGGCGCCGAGGTCGATGAGGCCCGCCACCCAGTTTTCGCCGGCTTGCTGGAGCGCGAACGAGACCGGGTTCGCGACATGGGCGAACTGCGGGGACGGCACGATGCCGGTCACCACGGCCGCGACGGCGACGTACAGCACCGTGCACACGCCGAGCGACGCGATGATGCCGATGGGCAGGTCGCGCTTCGGATCCCTCACTTCCTCGGCCGCGGACGAGACCGAATCGAAGCCGATGAACGCGAAGAACATCACGGCGGCCGCGCCGAAGACGCCGCGCCATCCGTTGGGCATGAACGGATGCCAGTTGTCGGGCTTGATGTGGAACACGCCGACCACGATCACGAGCAGCACGACCGTCACCTTGATGGCGACCATGATGTTGTTGATGCGGGTGGATTCGCGCACGCCGATGGACAGCAGCGTGGTGATCGCCATCATCACGAGGAAGGCCGGCAGGTTGAACAGCGTGTGGGCGCCAGGCAACGCGCCCGGTGCGGCGCTGAGCAAGGCGGGCAGCCTGATCCCGAATCCGCCGAGCAGCGACTGCAGGTAACCGGACCAGCCCACAGACACCGCCGAGGTAGCGAGCCCGTATTCGAGCATCAGATCCCAGCCGATTACCCACGCGGCCAGTTCGCCGAGTGTCGCGTAGGAGTACGTGTAGATCGAGCCTGCGACGGGAATCGTCGACGCGAATTCGGCGTAGGCGAGCGCGGCGAAACCGCAGGCCACGGCGGCGACGAGGAACGCAATCATCAGCGCGGGGCCGGCCTGCACGGCGCCGGTGCCGGCGAGCACGAAAATGCCGGTGCCGATGATGGCGCCGATGCCGAGGAACATGAGGTCTATCGCGCCGAGTGCTTTCTTGAGGCCGCTGCCCTGGGCGCTCGCCCGCAGCATGTGCTCGACGTTCTTCTTACGAAAGAGGGACATTTGGCGGGGTACTCCTGGTTTGCGCGGGCAGTCGGTGTCGATTGGGGACGCGTGCCGAAAATCGGGAAAAACCGGGAATTTGTATGGATACCTTTAGCCAGTCACGCGCGTCCTCGCAGGAAGCGCGGTCAGTCACTTCAGGATTATGTCCCAAGCGGGCGTGGCGGCACGTGATGCTTGCCGGTGCACCGCGGATTGGTGGGATTTGTTTCTGGATCAAGCGCTTGCGGCGAGAGGCAGGCCTTGGTGCTGTGCCTCTCGCCGATGCTTTCGGCCGCCAGAACGGGCCTTACGCGCTCACTGCCGGAGCGAGATCGACGAGCCGGTTGCTCATCACGTAGAGCGTGAGTTCGGCGTTGTTGCTGAGGTTCATCTTTTCGAGCAGGCGCGTGCGGTAGACGCTCACCGTCTTCACCGAAAGCGAGAGCGCGCGCGCAATATCGGTGAGACGTTTGCCCGTGGCGAGCATGCACAGCGTCTGGTATTCGCGGTCGGAGAGCTTTTCGTGCGGCATCTGCTCGGCGTCGTCGACGAGCACGTAGTCCGCGAGCGCCACGGCCATCTCCGGGCTGACGTATTTGCGACCGGTCACGACCTGCTGGATCGCACCCATCATCTGCGTGGCGTCCACCGTTTTCGAGAGGTAACCCGATGCACCCGCCTTCAGCGCGCGCACCGCGTACTGATCCTCGCGATACATCGAGAACATCAGCACCGGCAGACGCGGTGACCTGCGCTTCACACGCTTGAGCACCTCGACGCCATTCATGTCGGGCAGCGAGATATCGAGCAGCACCACGTCGAAAGCGTGCTTCGCGATCGCGGCGAGCGCTTCGGCGCCGGTCTGCGCTTCAATCACTTCGCTCGCGACGCCGCGGTCCATGAGCAACTGACGCACGCCCTGGCGCACGACGGCGTGGTCGTCGACAAGCAGGATGCGGTGAGTCATCAATGCGCCCCTTTCACGAGGGAAGGGGCGCGATCGGAGGCGCTTGCACCGAGTAGCGCGTCCCAGGCGAAGCGCGCGCGCACGGCCGTGCCGGCCTGTGCACCGCGTCCGCCTGCGCGCAGCGTGCCGCCGAACGCGGTACAACGCTCGCGCATACCGGCCAGGCCATAGTGTTTGCGACCGCCGCTTGCGCGGCCTGTACGGCTGCCGCCGCGCGGCAGGCCGATGCCGTCGTCGGTGATAGTGAGGATCAGGTGGTGTGGTGCGCAGTCGAGTCGCACATCGGCGCGGGCGGCGTGGGCATGGCGCGCCACATTGGCGAGCGCTTCCTGCGCGACACGGAAGACGGCAAGCGCGGCGTCGGCAGACAGGCGAGCGAGGCGCATGTCGGCCGCAAAGACAAAACTCGTGGCGAGACCGGTGCGGACGCCGAAGCCGCGTGCCCAGTCGGCGAGTACGGGGACGAGGCCCGCATCCAGATGCGGCGCGCTGAGTCCGTCGAGCACGTGGCGGACCGCTTCGACCGCAGCGTTCAGCGACTGCGCCACGAGCGCGAGCGCTTCGGTGCACTGCGACGACGCGTCGGCGGGCAGTGAGGCGTGGACCCTGGCGAGCGCGAAGTGCGTGGCGGCGAGTTCCGCGCCTACGCTGTCGTGCAATTCGTGCGCAAGGTGCTGGCGGGCGGCTTCGTCGGCGTCGATACGCGCGGCTTGTGCCATTGCGATCTGTCGCTGCAAAAGGGCGATCTGCCCGGCTACGTCGCTGTCCTCGCGTACGCGCGCCGGGATAACGGACTCCTCAACGGCATGTGTCATGCGTGCGCCGGGCGTTTCCCGACCCTGTGCGCAAGCGGCTACCACGCTGGTATTCCACGTACCCATCTACCCCCCGTTCTGAAGCCTGTCCTTAATACCGACGGCTTCCGGGGTGAATCAGGTTCCCGGCGCGACGGATAACGACACGGCGCAGCGTAGCTATATTTACATTCGTTACCAACCTTGTTGGGGCTCTGTCGGGCCTCCAAAACTGCTGATGCTGCGCCGCGATAATATCTTAAAAAAAAATAAAATGCAGTCTAGACAAGGTTTAGCGACGCATATTGAGATTTCATGTGAGGATTTGCCGCGGTTTAATTGTCGGAATTATCCGACAGATAAAATACCTGAATTCCGTGACATCTATAAGCGCGAGGACGGCAATGTTAAATCGACGAACGCTGTATGCCCCTGATGTAAAAAGGGTTTTCGCAGGAACATAGGGACGAAAAAAAAACCGGAGCGCGAGGCTCCGGTTTTTGTTTCTGCATGTCGCGGTGGGGTCCGCGGACAGTGTCGGTGCGATCAGCCGACGAACGCTTTTTCGACCACGAAATGGCCAGGCTCGTTGTTGCTGCCTTCTTTGAGGCCAGCCTTTTCGAGCAGCTCGACGGTGTCGCGCAGCATGTGTGTGCTGCCGCACAGCATGATGCGGTCACGTTCCGACGAGAACGGCGGCAGGTCGAGGTCGGTGAACAGCTTGCCGGTTTCGATCAGTTCCGTGATGCGGCCACGGTTCTCGAACACTTCGCGCGTGATGGTCGGGTAGTAGACCAGCTTCTCGCGGACGACGTCGCCGAGGTACTCGTGATTGCGCAGTTCGTCGGTGATGAATTCCTTGTACGCGAGTTCATCGACGAAGCGGCAGGTGTGCGTGAGCACGACTTTTTCGTAGCGGTCGTAAATGTCGGGGTCTTTGATGATCGACATGAACGGCGCGAGGCCCGTGCCGGTCGAGAGCAGCCACAGGATCTTGCCGGGCAGCAGGTTGTCGGCCACCAGCGTGCCGACGGGTTTCTTGCCGATCAGAACCTTGTCGCCAACCTTCAGGTGCTGCAGACGCGACGTGAGCGGACCGTCCTGCACCTTGATGCTCAGGAATTCGAGGTGCTCTTCGTAGTTCGCGCTCGCGAGCGAGTAGGCACGCATCAGCGGCTTGCCGTCCACTTCGAGGCCGACCATCGTGAACTGGCCGTTGTCGAATCGCAGAGCCGCGTCGCGCGTGCAGGTGAAGCTGAAAAGCGTATCGGTCCAGTGATGGACGCTCAAAACGGTTTCTTCGGTGTTTTTGCTCATGGTTCCTGATGATGCGAAACAAGGGCTGCCAGACCCCGACCAACCCGCCGGCCGTCGATGGTGTCCAGTGGCTCCTGGCGGTGCGACCCGGCGATGCCGCGCTTTGCCGGCGCGCTTTTTAGCGTACCTTTCGGCGCGTTTGCCGGTCTACCGCGCTACGAACGAGGCTGAATCCGCTATTTTACCGCGTCGGCGCATCACAGGTCCCGCTGCGCCGGAGGACGGATTGGGTCACGCGTTGCGTGGCGAATCCGGCGGCGGGTCAGCGTCGTGCGCGGTGCGATGAGTCGCAAGGCGCACGCGGACGTGACGGACAAGGCTGGCATCGGCCTATGGCGGCACGCCGGCCGGTGCCCGGGGAGCGGGCGGTGTGCTGCCAGCGGCGCGCGTCCGTCTGGTATGACCCATGCGGACTGCCGCGCAGGAGCGCACGCGTGCGAATTTCGGGATGATGATACCGGATGCTCTGTCGGACCGCAGCAATTACCCTGGTAGCCGGGCAGCTACAGTGCGGCCCCGGGCCGGGGTGGCATTGGTGCTGTGCGGCCCGGCTGGCGGGCGATTCGGGTGTTCCGGATATTGGAGCGGCACTCGTGCGGCAGAGCGTCGCGCCAACGGCGGGAATGATGCGACTAGCGGTCGATGGCGAGCTTCACGCCGAGGCTGACGAGCGCCACACCGCAGAACGCGTCGATCGGGCGGCGGATGCGGCGGTAGCCGCGCTGCGCGCGGTCGTCGGCGAACAGGAAGGCGATGCTGCAATGCCAGCCGAACGACATCGTCGCCACGGTCGCGAGCGCCACGCCGTAGAACCACAGTGGCGGGTGCGCGGGAAACATCGCGGCGAACACGCTGGTCCAGAACACGCACGACTTCGGGTTCGTCAGGCAGGTGAAGAGGCCGGCGCGCCAGGTGCGGAAGTACTCGTGACGGGCGGGCGGGGCAAGCGGCTCTGTGTTTTGCCTCGTAACCGGACCCGCAGAAGCCGTATCCCGTCGTGCTCCCGAGCGCAGCAACTTGAAGCCGAACCAGACGAGATACACCGCACCCGCCACGCGCACGCCGTTGTATACCCAGTCGATGCGCTGGAGGACCGTGGCGAAGCCGAGCATGGCGAGGGCGGCCCAGAGCGTCGACCCGACGCCCACGCCGAACGCCGACATCACGCCGAGCCCGCGTCGTCCGGCGAGCGAAAGCTGCGTGACCATGAAGAAATTCGGGCCGGGGCTGATGAGCGCCAGCGAGTAGACCGCGGCGATCTGGAGCAGCGTGGTGATGTAGTGCATGACGGGGACAGACGACAGGGCGCGCAGTGCGCAACGCGACATCTTAGCCCGTTACGGGCGTATCCACGCTAACCGCTTCGGCATCCGGAACAGCGCACGTCGGGCGTCATTCGAGGCGCAGCCGCGCCATGTACGGCAGGTGATCGGAGAGCCAGGCGGTTTCCTGCGCGGGCTGGATCAGCTCGACGGGCTGCAGGCCGCGCACGAACATCTTGTCGAGTGCGAGTTGCGGCGAGAACGCCGGAAACGTGCGCGCGGGTTCGCCCAGCAGCGTCGCCACTTCGTGCATGCCGTGCTCGGCGAAGATCGGCACCGAGTCGTTGCGCCAGTCGTTGAAGTCGCCGGCGAGCACGAGCGGTCCTTGCGGCGCCTCCTTCGCGATCCAGTGCGCGATCCAGTTCATCTGCCGCAAGCGCGCGCTGCGTGTGAGCGCGAGGTGCGCGCAAAGCAGCGTGACCGACCGCGTGCCGACGTTCGCGCGCGCCACGAGCAGCCCGCGCCGCTCGAAACGGTGCGCGGAGATGTCCCAGCGTCCGCCGAGATCGAGTGGATGGGGTGAAAGGATGGCGTTGCCGTGCCGCCAGGACGGCTTGAACACGTTCGGGCCGAGCGCGATCTGGAGCTCACTCGCCTGGGCGATCTCGGTGGCCTGGCAGTGCCAGACGTCTTCGAGCGGATCGCCGAGTTGCGCGCCGAACGTCGACGCGAGCAACGGCTGCGGCAGGCGCCGCGCCATGGCTTCCTGGAGGAACCAGGCGTCGGCGTGGGTGGACTGGACCCATCGCCGCATCGCCTGCCAGGCCTGGAAGCCTAGCGGCGAGCGGCCCTTGTGCAGGTTCCAGCTCACCGCAACGAAGTCGTTGAGGTGTGAGGTGTCGATGAGCGGTTCGTCGGGGTTTCTCATGCGGGTGGTTCTCTCTGGCGCTCTGCGGCTTACGGTTGCGGCGGCGCGAGGCTTGCGCTGATCCGGTACGCAAGCGATGGATTCATATCGACGATTTGCCAGTTCACCGGCTCGTCCGGCGGGACGCGCAGCCCCGGATGGCTGGCGGCGATCCGGCGCGGCTGCGGCGGCAGCGCGCAACCTTCGGGCGTTTGCGACTGTACGTCGGATTCGAGCGTTTCCTGAGCGTCGATCGCGAGAATCGACTCGCTCGCATTCGCCTGCAGCGGCGAGACCGTCACGGTGCGCTGCAGGTCGATGCTGCCGCCTGGCTGGTCCTTGCATCCGATGTCGTGTGTGACAACGTGATGGTGGGTGTCCGTGCGCGCCTGGCCAACTGTGGTCGTACCCTCGAACTGGTCGATCTGCTGGCCGTCGCGCAAAACATCGAGCGTCCATTTCACGACCGGTTGCGCCGTGTCCTGCGCGTGGGCGCAGACGGCGGCCGTCATGGCCGCCGCAAACAGCGAAGTGGCGAGGCTGTGCTTCCACAACATCATGTTGTTGACTCCGTGCGCGCAAGCCGCGTGAGTGGCGAAGGAATTCGTCAGCTGCGCGGCAGGATCGTTCTGACCTTCGATCCTATACCCGGTTCGCAATAGCCGGACCGACGCAGTTCTGTTCAGATTGGGGTGCGCTCCACAGGTTCAACCGCGACGTGTTGCACCATTGAAGCCGGATTGGCAACGAGTGTGCAACTTCCGGACGATCCGGGGCGTTTTTGTTGTCCGGCGAGCAACGGTGGCTCGCGTTTTATCGAGGCTGTTTTTCGATAGTGCGAGTGTAAGCTTCATTCCACGCCCGGCTCTCTGGAGGCCGGGCGCATCACCGATACCGAGCCGGGTCACGGCGTACAATTTTTAAAGAAAGTGGCGGCGCGCGTTGCGCGCCATTACCAGGATCAAGCGGATCGCGGCGCCCGGTCGAAGTGGAATCCGGCGCCGCAGGGGCGGACGTGCAGACATGGATCAGATTGATTGCGTAGTCATCGGTGCGGGCGTCGTCGGACTGGCGGCTGCCCGCGCGCTTGCGGCGAAAGGGCGAGAGGTTATTGTGCTCGAAGCGGCCGAAGCCATCGGCACGGGCACCAGTTCGCGCAACAGCGAGGTCATTCACGCCGGTCTTTACTACCCGCGCGGCTCGCTGAAGGCGACGCTCTGCGTGCGCGGACGCGAAATGCTTTACGAGTACTGCGCGGCGCGCAACGTGGCGCACAAGCGCGCGGGCAAGCTGCTCGTCGCGACGGCGCCGAACCAGATCCCGCAGCTCGAAGCCATCCTCACGCGCGGCAAGGAAAACGGCGTGTTCGATCTCACGCGGATCAGCTCGAACGAGGCGCTCGAACTCGAGCCGGCGCTCGAATGCGTCGCGGCCGTGTATTCGCCCCAGACCGGCATCGTCGACAGCCATGCGCTGATGCTCGCCCTGCAGGGCGACGCCGAGCGTGATGGCGCGGTGATTGCGCTCAGGTCGCCGGTCGAGGCGATCGACGCGACGCCGAACGGCTTCATCGTCAACGTGGGCGGCGAGGCGCCCACCACGGTGCGCGCGGCCAGCGTCATCAACAGCGCGGGCCTTCATGCGAACGCGCTCGCGCGGCGGATTCGCGGGCTCGACGCGCGCCACGTTCCGCCGCTCTATCTCGCGCGCGGCAATTACTTCAGCGTGTCGACGCGCGTGCCGTTTTCGCGCCTCATTTACCCGATGCCGAACGAGGCCGGGCTCGGCGTTCACCTCACGCTCGACCTGGGCGGCCAGGGGCGCTTTGGTCCGGACGTCGAGTGGATCGATTCGATCGACTACGACGTCGATCCGCATCGCGCCGACGCGTTCTACGCGCAGATCCGCAGCTATTGGCCCGCGCTACCGGACGGCGCGCTGCAGCCGGCCTACGCCGGCATCCGGCCGAAACTTTCGGGTCCCGGTGAGCCCGCCGCCGATTTCATGATCCAGGGCGCCGCCGCGCATGGCGTGCGTGGGCTCGTGAATCTGTTCGGGATCGAATCGCCCGGGCTCACGGCCTCGCTCGCCATCGCCCAGCGCGTGTGCGAGCTGGCCGGGGCTGGTTGAGCGCGATTTTGGGCACCGGCAATGTTGCTTCGGCCGATTCGCGTCGCGCGGTACCGAACGCGGCTGTCGCGTCCCGCGTCGCCTGACCGCCATCGCTGACCCGTTCAATCAGCATCGATGTTTCGTGCGCACGCATCCACAATGCGACTTGTCTATACCCGGAATTGCGGCTGTATTGCGCATCCGTTCGTTGCTATGCTTGCTTCGCGCCGTCGTAAGAACGGTGTTTAGCCCTACATACTGGAGTGAGTTAGATGAAAACGTCCCGCCGCAGCTTTCTGATCACGAGCATTGGCGTCGCAACGACCGTCGCCCTGTCCCGTCAGGCTTTCGCCGATGCACCGAAGCTCAGCGAATCCGATCCCACGGCCATGGCACTTGGCTACAGGGCTGACGCCACGAAGGTCGACAAGGCGAAGTTTGCAAAGTACGTCGCCGGTCAGACCTGCAGCAACTGCCAGTTCTTCCAGGGAAAGCCCACCGACGCCTGGGCGCCATGCGCGATGTTCGCCGGCAAGGAGGTTTCAGCCAAGGGCTGGTGCGGCGCCTACGCAAAGAAGGCATAAGCGCTTTTTCGCACGCTTTTCCGCGGTTTCGCCGCGCAGCTGTCGCGCGAACGCCTCCGCGCATCAACGCATCGATCAGACGCGCGGCATCGCGCGGCGCGCCTGCAGCAATGGCGGGCGCCGTCCAAACCACGGCCGCGCCGCCTCCAGTTGCGCCGCGAGGCGCAACAGCAACGCATCCTCACCGTCGCGCGCGGCGAACTGCACACCGATCGGCAGTCCGCGCGAACTCCACGCGAGCGGCACCGACATCGACGGCTGGCCCGTCATGTTGAACAGCTCGGTGCAGCCCGCCCAGGCGAACGCCTTGTTCGACGCCTCAGTCAGCATCTTGCGCATCAGCACCTCCATCGGCATCGCCGTGACGGCACGCATCTGCATGCGCTCGGTCAGCGACGGCTTCAACTCACCGATCTTCACGGGCGCCGCAGCGAGTGTCGCGCACAGGATCACGTCGTAGCGCGTCATGAGGTCGGCGAGCTGCGCCGTGACGCGCTGCTGAAAGTCCAGCGCGCCGGGCAGCGCACTTTTGCCGAGCTTGCGGCCGATATGCCCCATCGCCCACGTCGCAATTTCGAAGTCACGGCGGCGCGGCGGCGTGCCGGTGATGTCGTCGGCGTGGAGCACGGATTGCTCGGCGATCGACGACCACAGCATCAGAAACGCCTCGCGTGCCGCAGCGAAATCGATCGACAGCGTCACCGGCTCCACCCGGTGACCGAGCGACGCGACGAGCGCAGCCGCGTCTTCGACGGCGCCCCGCACCTCGGGCGAAAGCGAGAACGCGAACATCGGATCGGTGACGAGCGCGATGTCAAGCGGCTTCGCGCTGTCGAGTGTCTCGCGTGCCGCCGAGAGGAACGTGCCCGGCGCGCCGGGCATGAGGTCAGGGTCGCCTGCAATCAGGTCTAGCATCAGCGCGCTGTCACGCACGCTGCGCGAGACCGCCAGATCGACGCCCAGTGCACCGGGCGACGGCTCGACGTTCGAGGGCGGCTGACGCGAGCGCGACGGCTTCAGGCCGAACAGGCCGCAGCAAGACGCCGGAATGCGGATCGAACCGCCGCCGTCCGAAGCATGGGCGAGCGGCACGACGCCCGCGGCGACCACTGCTGCCGCGCCGCCGCTCGATCCGCCGGGCGTGTGGTCCAGGTTCCAGGGATTGCGGCACGCGCCGAAGAGTTCAGGCTCCGTGTACGGCATCTGGCCCAGTTCTGAGGCGCTGGTCTTGCCGAAGATGTTGAGTCCCGCCGCGCGGAAGCGTTTGATGACCGGAGCGTCGTCGGCGGGGACGTAGTGGCGGTAGTGGCGGCTGCCGAGCGTCATACGCAGCCCCGCCACCGCCGCACCCAGATCTTTCACGAGGAAGGGCACGCCTGCGAGCGGGCCCTGGGTCAGTGCGTCGGCGTCGTTGCCGCCCGCCTCGATCCGCAGCGCGCGGCGGCGCGCCGCGTCGTAGTCCTTCAGCACGATCGCGTTGATCGCGGGATTGGCGGCCTCCGCGCGCTCGATCGCCGTATCGAGCAGTTCGCGCGGGCTCACGTCGCCACGCTTCACGAGTTCGGCAAGGCCGATGGCGTCGTACTCCAGATAGTCGGTCTGCAAGGTGAGGCCTCCTGCTCCAGAAGATGCGTGACAGTGAATGTGACGCTCGTGCGAGCGTCGTGCTTGCTTTGCGCTCGCGGGTGATGCCGCCGAGCCGCTTTCAGGACTTACAGATGCTCTGCGAGGAAAGCCAGCGTACGCCCGTGTGCGAGCGCCGAAGCATGCTGGTTGTACGAAGCGCGCACCGAGCAGTTGAAACCGTGTTCGGCTTTCGGGTACAGATGGAATTCGGCGTTGTTGCGGCCCGCGAAACTCGCCTTCACCTGATCGACGGCGTCGAGCGGAATGGCGTGATCGAGTTCGGCGTAGTGAAACTGGATCGGCACAGTGACCTTGCCGGCGACGTCGAGCGCGTTCTGAATGCCGCCGCCATAGTACGAAACGGCGGCGTCGAGTGCGCCTTCCGCCGCTGCGAGATAAGCGAGGCGGCCGCCGAAGCAGTAGCCGATCGCGGCGACCTTACCCGTGCATTCGGGCAACTTGCGCAGCACGGCAGCCGTCGCGGCGATGTCTTGCGCCGCGAGCTTCGGGTCGGTTTTCTGCAGCAGTTCGATGCCCTTGTCGCGGTCCGCGCCGACGTAGTCCAGTTCGACGCGCGGCTGCGTGCGCCAGAAGACGTCCGGCGCGATGGCGACGTAACCATCGAGTGCGTACTGCTCGACGACGTCGCGGATATGACCGTTGACGCCAAAAATCTCCTGCACGATGACGATGCCCGGACCCTTGCCGCCCTTGGGCAGTGCAAGGTAGCCGCCGAAGCTGTCGTTGCCGGCGGGAATGTCGATCCATCGAGTCGAAACGCTCATGCTGTTCTCCTTACTATTCAGACTGCGTTGTTGCGTATTTTGGGGGCCAGTTTGCCACACGTGCCCATTGGCTTGCAGCGCGCTGCATGCCCGACGACGGTTCGTGCTCCGATCGTATATGTGTCGCATGTAGTTTTAATAGAGCACTTAATTGAATTGGCAATGAACCCATTCAATGGGCTTTCACTTAAACCCAGAAAGCGTGACACGCGGTCGCGCCACTACTTTTTTATCCCAAAATGGATGGCGCAAAGCTTCAGGAAGGCTTTCCGGGAGATTGCGTATGTCGTTCCAGATCACTGAAAATACAAGGAAAAAACCTATTGGGCAGAGTTGCGAGTCGACACGGTACAAAGCCTATTGGTACTCGTACCAATATCTGAAAAAAGTCGCCCCAATTAATTTGATCACCTACACTTGCGCGCAAGTATGACCGGGCCGTCCGCCATAAACGGATTCACCGGCATGCTGGCCAGGTGCATCAAGGATGCATCCGGCGTGGTCGTCCGAACGGGGAGCGACACGTACGGGGCGCGGGAGCACAGGGCGATTACGTCGCTTTTGGGTACGAAACTGGAGACTTACATGACTATCAAGCTTCAAAAGCTGTTGCCGATTAGCGCTGCGGCCATGCTGTTTGCGACCTTCGCATCGGCAGCCAGCGCGGACGTAGTGGTCAAGATCGGCCACGTCGCTCCGTTGACGGGTCAAATTGCCCACCTCGGCAAAGACAACGAAGATGGTGCACGCCTCGCCGTCGAGGAAATCAACGCCAAGGGTCTCACGATCGGCGGCCAGAAGGTCACGCTGCAGCTCGACGCTCAGGACGACGCAGCCGACCCGCGCCAGGCCACCCAGGTCGCGCAGAAGCTCGTCGACGACAAGGTCGTTGCAGTGGTCGGCCACCTGAATTCGGGTACGTCGATCCCGGCTTCGAAGATCTATAGCGATGCAGGCATCGTGCAGATCTCGCCGTCGGCAACGAACCCGGCCTACACGCAGCAAGGCTTCAAGACGACCTACCGCGTCGTCGCGACCGATGCGCAGCAAGGCCCGGCACTCGCCAACTACGCGTCCAAGACCATGAACCTGAAGAGCGTCGCGATCGTCGACGACTCGACGGCTTATGGCCAGGGTCTCGCGAACGAATTCGAGAAGACCGCCAAGTCGCTCGGCATGAAGGTTCTGTCGCACGACGCGACGAACGACAAGGCCGTGGACTTCCGCGCAATTCTCACGAAGATCAAGGGTGAAAACCCCGACGCGATCATGTACGGCGGCATGGACGCCACGGGCGGCCCGTTCGCGAAGCAAGCGAAGCAGCTTGGCCTGCGCGCGAAGGTGCTCGCGGGTGACGGCGTCTGTACCGACAAGCTGTCCGACCTGGCCGGCGACGCAACCGACAACATCGTGTGCTCGGAAGCCGGCATGGCGCTCGAAAAGATGCCGGGCGGCAAGGAGTTCGAAGCCAAGTTCGAGAAGCGCTTCGGCCAGCCGATCCAGATCTACGCACCGTTCACGTATGACGCCGTGTACATCATCGTCGATGCGATGAAGCGTGCGAATTCGACCGAACCGGCGAAGATCCTCGCTGCAATGCCGACGACCGACTACAAGGGCGTGATCGGTGAGACGACCTTCGATGCGAAGGGCGACCTCAAGCACGGCGTGATCTCGCTGTACGACTACAAGGGTGGCAAGAAGACCCTGCTCGACGTCGTCAAGATGTAATTCGACAACCGCGCAAGCGGTGTAAAAAAGGCACGCGGACGAAAGTCCGCGTGCCTTTATCTTTTTCGTGGCACCGAGTGCCGGGTTTCAGATGCCGAGGCGTTGCAGCACCTTGGGCGCGGCCCAGGCGATGAGCGCGCAGCAGAGCGCCACGACAGCCAGTCCGATGGTGAGATTCGTCACCTGCGTGATGGCGCCGATCACGACCGGGCCGAAGAGCAGGCCGAAATACGCAATGCCCGCGACGTGTGCGAGCCCTTCGGCGGCGTGGATGCCCTTCACGCGCGCGGCGGCCGCGAACAGCACGGGCATCATGTTCGCAAGACCGAGGCCCATCAGCGTGAAGCCCGCGAGCGCGGAGAACGCGAACGGCAGGACGAGCGCGCCGATCATACCGGCGAACGCGAGCGACGCGCTCGCCATCAGGAGCTGCGGCGCGCCGAAGCGTTTGCGCACGACATCGCCGGCGAAACGCGCCGCCGCCATGCCGCCAGAGAACGCTGCATACGCTGCGCTCGCGAGCGCGGGCGTGGACAACACGACGTCGCGCATGTAGACGGTCGCCCAGTCGTACATCGCGCCTTCGGCGATCAGGGCGATGAGCGCGATGCCGCCGAGCGCCCAGAGCGCGGGCGTGCGCCAGCGGTTGCCGGTCCGCGCATGCTCGCCGTGGGTCGGGTGCGGCACGTGCGGCAGCACGGCGGGGCACGACGCAACGAGCACAATCGCCGAAAGCGCAGAAGCGAGCACGAGATGCACCGCGGGCGCCATGCCACGCGCGAGCAGGGCGCCGCCGATCGCGGCGCCCGCCATGCCGCCGAGGCTGAACATGCCGTGCAGCGACGACATGATCGGCCGGTCGAGCGCCTCTTCGACGACGCTGGCTTCGGCGTTCATCGCGACGTCGAGTGTCGCCATGCCTCCGCCGAACAGGGCCAGCACGGGAAGCAGCATCCAGAACGACGGCACCACGAGGATCAGCGCGCCGCACACCGACATCGTGAGGCCGCCCGCGAGACACGCGCGGCGCGTGCCGACGCGTGCGATCCAGCCGCCGATCGTCGTCATCGCGGCGATCGATCCGCCCGCGACGGCGAAGAGCGCGCAGGACAGCAGCGCGGGACTCAGGTGGAAGCGATCGCGCACGGTGGGCACGTGCACCCCCCAGGACGCGTACATCATCCCGGCGATGAAGAAGAGCGCCATGGTGGCGAGCCGGGCGCGCTGGCGCGTCGCTTTGGGCAGGGCGCGATGGGCGGCCGCTGGGGAGTGCGTGGCGACGGCAGGGTCGAGTGCAGGGTCGGACACGGAGAATTCCCGGAAGGAGGTAAAAAGAGGAAGGTTTCTGAAAGTAAACGCCGATTCTAACGAACGTTGCGACACCTCGCCGCACTACGACCCGCGCCTCACTAATAACAGGACGCACGGCGCATAGTGTCGGAGACGCTAATATCACGACATGACAGAATCCGCCTGGCTCGAGGACGCACCTTGAAAATACCCGCTCACGCTCCGCTTCATCTGCTGCACCAGGTGCCGATCGGCACGCTTGCGACCCATGCGCGCGAGCCGCACGGCTTTCCGTATCCGACCGTGATGCCGTTCGCGCCGGATGCGTCTCATCGCCCGGTCATCCTGGTAAGCCGGCTCGCCGAGCACACGCGCAATCTTCAGGACGACCCGCGCGCGGGTTTTCTCGTCGCACATGCGCCGGACGGCGATGTGCTCAACGGACCGCGCGAAACGCTGTTGGGCCAGTTCGCGCCGGTCGACGCCGACCGCGAAGGGGCCGTCGCGCGCCGCTACCTGCGCTATCACCCGGACGCCGAGCGCTACCTCGCGCTAGGCGACTTCGCGTTCTGGGTGCTGTACGTCGAACGGCTGCGCTATATCGCCGGATTCGGCGCGATGGGCTGGCTGAACGGTGCGGAACTCGACACGCTCGATCCGCTTCCCGAAGAGGAGGAGGTCACGCTGATTGCGTTTTTCGAGGGGCATCCGGCGCGGCGGACGGGGCTCGAACTGGCGGGCGTCGACCGCTACGGCGCCGACCTGAAGATCGACGGCGTGCGCACGCGCTTTATCTTCGATGCACCGCAGCTCGATCTCCAATCCTTGCATGCTGTGCTGGCGGATTGCGTGGAGCGCCACCAGGGCTGAATGATTTTTCGGAAGCTGCGCCGGCAGATATCGGGGTCTCGTGGATTATCGGGCGCAGTTGTCCTCGCCGTCATCCTCAACGGTTCTGAAGTTCTCACGCGATGAAATGTTTTTGCATTTCTGAACCATTTAATTTTCATTGTTTGATAATTCTTAAGGCGAGATTAATATGCAAAATAGGCGTACGTAAAAATACTGATTCGCACCCATTGAAAGTCACTGGATGTCCGGCCTGCATCTGAACGTTATCGAAAGAGCCTTCTATTAATTTTTATAGTTTGCGCTATTGCGCGCATTCAATTCTGTGTTAATCTCGCCTCCACTTTCCGGGGCGCAGATCAGTCTTTCGGTATACCCGCACTAGACCGGTAGCCATAATTGCCTAAACCACAAGGGTACCTATGTCTTCCTACAAGGAACTACTCGCCCAGCGTGAAAAGCTGGAGAAGCAGATTGAAGAGGCGAAGGAGCGCGAATATGCTCAAGTCCTCGATGAAATCAAGCAGAAAATGGCCGATTACGGTATTACGCTCGCCGAACTCGGCGGCAGCCGTGCCGGCAGCAAAAACGCCAAGGTGAGCCGCTCGCGCGCCAGCGTTGCCCCTAAATATCGCGATCCGGACAGCGGCAGCACATGGTCGGGTCGTGGCAAACCTCCTCGCTGGATTGCCGGCAAGGATCGCGAAAAGTTTCTGATCCAGAAGTAATTCGCTACTTACCGCACACGGCGGGCCGTCAAAGTCCGTCGATGCGAAAAAGCCGCGCAGTCATCACGACGCGCGGCTTTTTTTTGCCCGCAATACAGCCGCCGAATTTCGTGAACGAGAATGCGTCGCGTTCTTGTAGGCGTATGATTTTAAAGAATTTCATGAGGTAATCTCGAAGTTGAACAGGTTGTCCGATTACAATTGCGGAAAATCCCTGATTCATCTTTTTCCCCTGTATGACCTCTACAGCCGATACGCAACTCTCGGATAAGAACCAGGTTGCGCGCAAAACCACGCTCGTGAGCGTCGCCGTCAATTCGGTGCTCGTCGTCCTGCAAATCGTCGTTGGCGTGTTCGCGCATTCCCAGGCACTCGTCGCAGACGGTGTTCATTCGTTTGCCGATCTCGTTTCCGATTTCGTCGTCCTGCTGGCCAACCGTCATAGCGGCGCCAAGCCGGATGCCGATCACAATTACGGCCACAGCCGTTATGAAACTGTCGCTTCGCTTTTCCTCGGCGCGTTGCTGATTGCGGTCGGCATCGGCATGCTGTGGCGTGCCGGCACGCGCATCGCCAATCTCGACGCGATTCCGCCCGTGCACATGAGTGCGCTCGTCGTCGCGATTTTCGTGCTCTTTTCCAAGGAAGGGCTCTTCCGTTACATGCTGCGCGAGGCTCAGCGCGTGCGCTCGCAAATGCTGATCGCCAACGCCTGGCATGCGCGTTCGGATGCGGCGTCGTCGCTCGTGGTCGCGATCGGCATTGTCGGTTCGCTCGCCGGCGTGCGGCTCCTCGACCCGATCGCGGCGGCGATCGTCGGCTTCATGGTGGCACGCATGGGCTGGGTGTTCGGCTGGGACGCGTTGCAGGACCTCTCCGACCGCGCACTCGACGAAGCCGCTACCGCCGACCTGCGCGCGCTGCTGCTCGCGACGCCGGGCGTGCTCGACCTCCACGAAATGCGCACGCGCAAGGCCGGCGACCTCGCGCTCGTAGATGCGCACATCCTCGTCGATCCCATGATCTCGGTCTCCGAAGGGCACTACATCGCAGAGGCGGCCCGCCTGCGCGTGCTCACCGATCCGCGCGTGCTCGACGCGCTGATCCACGTCGATCCCGAGGACGACATGCACGTGCGCTCGGTGGCGAATCTGCCCGCGCGCCAGGCGCTCATCGGGACGTTGCGCGACGCGTTCGCCAAATATGGCGTACACGTCGAGTCGGTGACGCTGCACTATCTGAGCACGGGGCTCGCGGTGCAGGTGGCGCTCGCGGCCAGCGATGACGTCGCGCGCCTCGCGGGCGTCGATCTCGACGCGATCAAGCGCTTGATCGGCGCAAGCCAGCTCGACGTGACGCACGTTGTGAGCACTCAGGCCGCTCTGGGTCCGGCGCACACGTAAATCACGATCCGAAACTGTCGCGCCGCGCGATTCGGACGACCCGCGCGCGGTGGCGTTCAGGGCCGTCCTCCGAAGCCGGGACAGCCTGGCTTCAGAGCGGCAGTTGGGTATCGAACTTGATTTCGCGAAGCACGACGCTCGTGCGCACCTGTGCGACGGCCGGAATGCGAAAGATGCGCTCGTGCAGGAAGGTGTCGTAGGCCTTGATGTCAGGCGCGACGATCTTGAGGATGTAGTCGGATTCGCCGGTCGTGCTATAGCACTCGGTGACTTCGGGGCACGTGGCGATCTCACGCTCGAACTGCTCGACACCGCCTTCGGTGTGGCGCGTGAGATGGATATGCGCGAGCGCGCAGACGTGCAGGCCGAGCTTTTCCCGATCGAGCAGCGCCGTATAACGCTGGATCACGCCCGATTGCTCCATGTCCTTGATACGGCGCCAGCACGGCGTGCTGGACAATCCCACCTGATCCGAAATTTCCTGAACCGACCGGCGCGCGTCCAGTTGCAGCAGGCGCAGGATCTTTTGCGAGAACGTATCGAGTGTCAACTGCGCCTCCGTTTGCGTCGCCGTATTACTGAATGTTAGAGGGCAGGAGAACGAAACGCAATGCACAACGGCATTGATGAGGCGGATTGTCTAATTTGATGGTTCGTCGGCGGCATTTTGCCCTGAGGCGTCCCTATCAGCGACCGTCGCCTCACGTGCGGCCTGAGAGGCGCGCAGATCGGCGAGCATGTTGCAGAAGAGCGCGCCTTGCTCGATGGCGTCATCGAGTGCCACGTGCGTGTGCGGATGGTCGTCGAACCAGTGTTTCGGGAAACGCGGCTTGATGCACTTGCGGTACGGCAGGCCCGTCATCGCAAACGCGAGCGTCTTGATATCGAGCGCCGACCACGAAAACGGGCAGCGCCCCGCGAAACGCATCATGTACCAGAACATGTACGTGAAATCGAAGCCCGCGGGCATCGCCACGAACACCGGCTTGCCGGGCAACGCCTCGACCCACTCCACGTAAGCCACGAGCGCCGCCGCAGGATCTTGCAGATCTTTGCGGCACGCGGCCCACGCTTCGGGCTGCGTCTCCCACCACGCGGCCTGCACCGGATGCGGCGCCGCGCCTTCGAGCGTGGCCAGATTGGCTGAGAAAGTGGCGATCAGGCGCTTGTCGGCGGTATAGGCCGCCGACGCGAAACTCAGCATCGAATGCGGACCGGGGATCGGACCGTCCGCCTCGACGTCGGTGCTGACGTAGATTTCCTCGATGGCGACGTTATTAATCATCCGGGTATGCCGTCTGCTACGTATGGGTTGGAACGGCGCTCTTCTCCGAACGTCGATACCGGGCCGTGGCCGGGTACGAACGTGACGTCGTCGCCGAGCGGCCAGAGCCTCTCGCGGATCGAGCGGATCAGGTCGGCGTGATTGCCGCGCGGAAAATCGGTACGTCCGATCGAGCCCGCGAACAGCACATCGCCGACGATCGCCAGCCGGTGCTTCTGGCTGAAGAAGATCACGTGGCCCGGCGTGTGGCCGGGGCAGTGATAGACCTCGAGGTCCTCGTCGCCGAAGTGCACGGTGTCGCCATTCTTGAGCCAGCGGTCCGGCTCGAAGGCCTCGGCGGCAGGAAAGCCAAAGCGCGTGCTTTGCTGCGGCAGCATGTCGATCCAGAAACGCTCGTCTTCGTGCGGACCTTCGATCGGCACGCCGTATTTGGCGGCAAGCGTCTTCGCGCCGGCGCAGTGATCGACGTGACCGTGTGTCAGCAGGACCTTTTCGAGCTGTACCTCCTGACGCGCGAGTTCGGCCTCGATGCGATCGAGATCGCCGCCTGGATCGATGACGGCCGCGCGGCGCGTTGCTTCGCAGACGAGCAGCGAACAGTTTTGCTGGAAGGGTGTGACGGGAATCAGCGTGACTTTCATGCGCCTCTTTGGATCGCGAGGAACGGACGGCCGCGAGAGACGGGCCGCTGCCAAAGCTCCGATTGTACCGGCGCGCACGAGGGACCGCCGAGCGTTCCCTCCAATCGCCGGGAACGCCCGCCAGATAAGGCCTGGCGACGGGCGTTGTTACAATTGTAGTTAAAATTACGTAAATTCTGAGGGTTGCGCGGGTGACAGCTATTCTTTTTGGGTATAATGCCGGCCAACACGAACGTTTTTCGTGCTTTCAATGGGCGATGTGACCCGCTTAACAGGGTCTCGATTCATCGCTGTCATGTAGTGCCATTGTCGGATGACCGCCTTTGCGCGGACTGAAGCGATGGCAAATCAGGTGCCGATCCGATCGGCACCGCACGTCTTGTCCAGCCAGGCGCCGCGCGCCTGCAACGGCCTTGCTGCCGTGACGCTGGATGGGGCCTACGCCGCTGTTCCTGTGCGCCGTGTGTCACCGGCGCGCCAGAACGTGGATGCCATGTTCGATGGCGGCGTGTGGGGTCTGGTCCGGTTGCCGGGGAGCGGCTGCACCAGACGTGAAAGATAACTAGCGGTTGGTGACCCAAAAGGGGTCGCATTTTGGTGCCGGCTCAAACTCGCCTTTTGCGAGAGGAGTACTGCCGCACCTGCAGCCGCCGAAGCCTTTCCGCCGTGTGCAACATCGCCGCGTGGGGCTTCGACATGTGATGGCAAGCTTATGAAAATCAGACTACCTCGAAGATGCGGGAGTCTCGCAGCCGTTTTCGTGCTGGCCGGTTGTGCCATGCCGCCGAGTTCGCAGAACCAGGCGGACGACACGGCACTCCGGACCGGCGACGCGCAGAACGGATTCTTCGCGCCGCAGGCCTACGACACGGCGCTCGCGGCCCTGCCCGCGTCGGGCACCGGTAGCGACAAGTCGCTCGCCGACGCTCAGCCGATCGGCGGTGGCCCGGACATTTCGACGTACCACCAGGCCGGCCGTGCGTCGTGGTATGGCCGTGCTTTCCACGGCCACAAGACTGCAAGCGGCGAGCGCTTCAACATGCAAGCGCTGACCGCAGCGCACCGCACATTGCCGCTCGGTTCGTACGTGCGCGTGACCGTGCCGCTCACCCATAAGTCGATCGTCGTGAAGATCAACGATCGTGGGCCGTTTGCACGCGGTCGCGTGATCGACCTTTCGTATGCCGCAGCCAAGAAACTCGGTCTGCAGCACGCAGGCGTCGCGAGCGTGAAGATCGAAGGCCTTTCGATCCAGGAAGGACGTACCGAGATCTCGGAGCAACTCGCTTCGAACACGGACAGCGTACGCTGATCGTCGTGCCGGATTCGAGAAGGGCCGCCGCTGGCGGCCCTTCGTCATTTCAGTCGCCCTCTTCTTCCTCGCCCTTCAGTTCGAGCGCGCGCGTGTAGAGCGCGTTGCGCGATGCGCCGGTCAGCGCTGCCGCGAGCTTCGCGGCGCTTTTCACCGGCACCTCCTGCAGGAGCACCCGCAACAGCGCGTCGTGATCCTCGCCCGACGCCGCCGCGGCGTGCGCCCCCTCGACGACCAGCACGAACTCTCCGCGTTGACGATTCGCGTCCTCCGCGAGCCACGCTGGCCCTTCGGCCAGGGTGCATCGATGCAGCGACTCATGTAGCTTCGTTATTTCGCGGGCGATCAACAGACGCCGCCCCGGACCGAATGCGTCCGCGAGAGCCTGCACGGTTTCCACGATGCGATGCGGCGCTTCGTAGAACACCATCGCGTGCTCGTGCGCAACGAGCGGTTGCAATGCGGAGGCACGCTGCTTCGGCTTTGGCGGAAGGAAGCCGACGAACGTGAAAGTCGCCACCCAGTCGCCGGCTGCGCTCAAGGCGGTCGCGAGCGCACTTGCGCCGGGCAGCGGCACGACCTGGAAACCGGCTTCGCGCACTGCGTCGACGAGCTTCGCTCCCGGGTCGGAAATGCCGGGCGTGCCCGCGTCGGACACGCAGGCCACGCGCTCGCCAGCACGCAGAAAGTCGATGACGCGCTGCGCTGCCTCACGCTCGTTGTGCTCGTGCACGGCGATGAGCGGCTTCGAAATGCCGTAACGCGTGAGCAACTGGCCCGTGTTGCGCGTGTCCTCGGCGGCGATGCGGTCGACGAGACCGAGGACGTGCAGCGCGCGCAAGGTGATGTCGGCGAGATTGCCGATGGGCGTCGCCACGACGTACAGCGTGGCGGCCGGATATTGCTGGGCCTGTGCGAGTTCGAGGAGGGACGTCATGACACGGAACGCGCGAACGCAAGAAAAGAGGTCGACATTGTGCCACGCGAGGGTTCGCGAAGCGGCGGGCGAGGGTGCTGGCGATGTCGCGGAACGTGCGGCCCTCGCACGTCGCTTTAGCGGCGATCTCCAGTGCCGGCTGACGCGGAGCGACAACAGGCCCGCGCGCGACTCGAAACCTTCAGGCGTCGTGACGCCCACGGGCACCCCGTCTTCCCCGGCAAAATTCCCGCGCACCGACAACTTTCCCGCGCGTCGCGAGTCCAACGCCGGACCGCGCGCCGCTGGTGCCCGTTTCGAAGCGCACGCGCTCGCATTTCTGCAACGTCAACGGCTCGTCCTGGTCGCGCGCAACGTGCTTTGCCGTGGCGGCGAACTCGACCTCGTGATGCGCGAGCGCGATGGCACGCTGGTCTTTGTCGAAGTGCGCGCGCGCAAGTGGCGCGGTTACGGCGGTGCCGCGGCGAGCGTTGGGTGGCACAAGCAGCAGCGCATCGTGCGTGCTGCCCGGCAGTTTCTTGCGGCAGGTGCCCTGGGAGAAAGTGCACACGAACGCGGGCAGGGCCTGCCGCCGTGCCGGTTCGACGTCATTGCGTTCGAGAGCGGGCGCCTCGAATGGCTGCGCGACGCCTTTCGCGCCGACGACCGATGAATACGCGGAGAACGCCCGCGAGTGCGCTAAACTTGCATCAATCCGCATACATGCAAGCGGTTTTCCGCGCTGCAGGCAGCACAACATAGGCAGTACTAGATAGAGAGTCGATGTCCGTCGAACGTATTCAACAGCATTTCCGCGACAGCGCAGCCGTCATGCTCGCGGCCATGGAAACCCTCGCGGTGCCGATTGCGGCCGCCGTCGATACGATGTTCGCCGCACTCGCGAACAGCAACAAGATTCTGGCTTGCGGTAACGGTGGATCGGCCGCAGACGCCCAGCATTTCGCAGCCGAGCTGATCGGGCGCTTCGAGCGCGAACGCCCGGGTCTTCCGGCGCTCGCCCTTACCACCGACGCCTCGGTGCTCACCGCCGTCGCCAACGACTACGCGTTCGATCAGGTGTTCGCGAAGCAAGTGCGTGCGCTTGGGCAGCCAGGCGACGTGCTACTCGCGATCACGACATCGGGTAATTCTGCGAACGTGCTCGCGGCGATTGAAGAAGCGCACGAGCGCGAAATGATCGTGATCGCGCTGACCGGCAAGGGCGGCGGCCAGGTTAACGAAGCGCTCGCCGACACCGATATCCATCTGTGCGTGCCGTCCGACCGGACCGCGCGCATTCAGGAAGTGCACGTTCTGGCTATCCATTGCCTGTGCGACGGCATCGACGCGATGCTGCTGGGCGAAGACTGACACCGACGGACGGACGAAGGAGAGTGACGTTGAAGAGCAGATATGGCATCCATGGCGCGGTGGCGCGAACGGCCCTGACGATCGGATTCGCGGCCGCACTCTCGGCGAGCCTTCAGGGCTGCTTTGTTGCGCTGGCGGGCGCGGCCGGCGGATCGGCTCTGGTGGCGACCGACCGGCGCACGGTGGGCTCGCAGACCGAAGACCGCGAGATTCAGGTGAAGGCGCTTTCGGATCTCAGCAAAAACCTGCCGGACACGTCGCATATCAATGTGGCTGTGTTCAACCAGCGCGTGCTGCTAACCGGCGAAGTGCCGGATGAAAGCTCGAAGCAGAAAGCCGAGGCGTTGACGCGGGCTATCGCGAATGTTGGCTCGGTGGTGAACGAGCTGGCGGTGTTGCCTGCGAGTTCATTCTCCTCGCGGGCTAACGATTCGTATCTCGAAGGGCGCGTGAAGGGTGAACTGGTCGCGTATAAGGATATTTCTGCGAACAACTTCAAGGTCGTTAGCGAGCGTGGGATCGTCTATCTGATGGGGCTCGTGACGCCGGACGAAGGCAGCATTGCCGCCGATGCTACTAGCAAGGTGATGGGTGTTCAGAAGGTCGTGAAGGTCTATCAGTACATTCAGCCTGGGCAGACAGGTGTTCCGGCTGTGTCGGCGACGAGTGCGCCGCCGCCGGTCAATGCCGCAGAGGAGCCGACTGTGGGGGCCGTGCCGGATGCTTCGGTGAGTTCGCGGCCTATTGATTCGCAGCCGGCGGCGCCTGGTGGCAATTCGCCGTCCGGGCAGTCGGGTACTGGGAAGGCTATGTGATGCGGGGTTTGTGCAGGTTGGTTTTCGCGGTGGCTGGCGGGGCGATGATTCTGGTTTCGCCTGGCGCTTTTGCTGCCGCGGATGGGTTGAGCGTTGCACGTGCCAATGCTTGCATGGGGTGTCATGCGGTGGATCGTAAGCTCGTCGGGCCTTCGTTTCAGCAGATCGCGGCGCGGTATAAGAGCGACGCTGGGGCTCAGGGGAAGCTTGAGAAAAAGGTCCGCGATGGTGGGGCTGGGGTTTGGGGGGCGATTCCTATGCCCTCGCATCCTGCTATGAGTGCTGGTGATATACGTACCGTTGTTGGTTGGGTGCTTGCGGGGGCGCCTTCCAGGTAGTTTGGTTTTCTGCTTTTGCGTAAATTTGGGTGGGTGGTCGGTCGCGTTTTAGCTGTGCTAGAATCGTTGCTTCGTTGGGGCGGTAGCTCAGCTGGGAGAGCGTCGCGTTCGCAATGCGAAGGTCGGGAGTTCGATCCTCCTCCGCTCCACCAAGAACACGTCTGAAGTTGTACTAGAAAGTCCTGAAACCCGCGTAGCTGCAAGGCTCCGCGGGTTTTTTGTTTCCAGCGATGTCCGGCGGAATCTGTTGACATCCGGTGGTTCGACGGGGCATTTTCGGGGGCACAATGCGAGCCGCGAAGGCTGATGCCCCCAACGAGGTCGAGAGATGCCGCTACCCAAGATTGCCCATTTGCGCGAACGGCACCATACGCCGGCGTTCCGGCTGCATGTCGAGAGAGCTATACCTGATTTCGCGCAGCGCAAAGAGTGGCTCGCCGAAAACGGAATCGATGTCGAAGGTATCTAAAAGGATATCTAAGTGATGGCATTTATCTGAGGAAGACCGTATGGCTTTGAGCATTGTGTATGTATTAACTAATCCGGCTATGCCCGGTCTGGTGAAGATCGGCTATACAACCCAAGAGGATGCTAACGCCCGAATTGGCCAGTTATTTACGACGGGCATTCCTGTCCCGTTCAAACTGGAGTTCGCGTGTAAGGTTCCCAACCCGGAGGAAGTGGAGAAGGCCCTGCATCTCGCCTTTGCTCCGAGCCGAATTAACCCGAAGCGGGAATTCTTTCGTATTGAACCGGATCAGGCGATCGCAATCCTTCGACTGCTGCACGTCCAGGATGCGACTACTGAGATTGAGGCTCAGCCGAGTTCCATAGATGAACAGTCGATCGTTGCCGCGGAACAGTTAAAAGCCCGCCGTCCAAATCTTGATTTCGAGGAAATGGGGATTCCCGTTGGGGCCGAGCTTCGCTCAGTTCACACAGACGCAGTCGCGATTGTCGAGGGCAATCGGAAGGTTCGCTACAACGGAGAAGTGATGTCGTTGACGGCTGCGACGCGGTTGGACATGGATCTTGAATACAGCGTAGCACCCGGTCCGCATTGGACCTATAACGGGAAGACGGTTCGAGACATCTACGAAGAGACTTATGGGGATGTCGTTTGACTGCGGAAGCGGCTGATTCGCGATGAGGTGAATCGGTTGCCTAACGAGTTCACCCGGTCCGCTGCTTATCGTGGAGCGGAGGCGCTGCCGCAAGGAGGTGCCGCCTATCAGCACGATACTCAAGACATAACTGGCCCTTTCGATGCTCAGGTGCTGATTGCATACCACTTCGTCAGGTAGAGCATGCAGGTGTTTGCCATCAAGGATGAGAGGCGACATGACCGCTGTTTTTTGAGGCACTGGTGACTGCAGTTGCTCACGGACCATCAAAAAATCAAAGGGTTACAGGCAAGTTACCTGTAACCCTTTGATTTTTTTCGGCGTCATGTATCCACCAGGTGACCGGATTTCTCCCGACTCGATCAACACCGATGCCGCTCAAAAGGAGCTTCGTTGGTGTATGGAAGCGCGTTGCGCCAATGCCACTGGGGCGACCCCGTTTCACCCTCGAACAATCCCGTAGACCTACGCGTGCCGGACGAAAACCTCAACTGGCATCGTCACACGCTAGTACACCCAGTCCTCATGCCGTACCGGCAGCCGGTTCACCTCGTCGCGAATCTGCCGCCACTGCGGCATGAACCTGTCCATCAGCGACTGGAACCGCGCATTGTGGGTCGGCTCGATCAGGTGCAGCAGCTCGTGCACCAGGATGTATTCCAGGCAGTCCGGCGGCTTGCGCGCCAGGTCCGTATTCAGGCGAATGTTGCCGGATACCGGATTGCAACTTCCCCACTTCGTCTTCATGTGCTGAACAAGAATCCGTCGTGCCCGCACGCCCAGCAACGGCTCCCACTTTTCCAGCAAGGGCGGCACGGCACCCCGTAGCTGCTCCCGATACCACGCATCCAGCACATCACGGCGACGGCCTGAATCACTGCCGGGGCGCACCCCGAGTTCCAGCGTCGAGTGCTTCAGATTCACCGCCGGTGCCGCATCGGCCTCCACAATCCGCAGCAGGTAGCGCTTGCCCCAGACGTAATGGCTCTCACGGTCCAGATACTCACGGGCTGTCTCGCGCTCCTGCGCAAGCAGCTTGCGCTGCTGCCGCCTGATCCAGTCCAGCCGGGTAATGGCATAGACACGGATCACGTCCTGGGCCATATGCAGGGGCGCAGAAATGCGCACATGCCCATCCGGCGGATACACGCTCAGATGGACGTGCTTGATGTCCTTCCTCACCACATCGACATGCAGGTCGCCCAGGTCGATGCTGCTGCTCGGCGCCACGGTCAATACTCCTGCTTCTGGGCTTCGATAATCAGGAAGATGCGCTCGACCTCGCGGTCATCCTGAAGAATGTCCCACAAGGCCTGCTTGATCACGTTCTCGCGCGGCAGGACACCACGCCAGCCATCGGGACGCACGCGCCTGACAGCCGCATCGATTTCGAGCGCCTGGGTCAGTGCCTGCTCCTCGGTACGGCTGCTGGCCGCTTTCAGATTATTGAACAGCGCGCGCTTGCCGTTTGAATCCAGTGCGGCCGGCGTGTCGTCCGACTTGCCTGCCTGCACGCGCTTCACGAGATCGGCTATCTGCTTCAGGTACTGCTCGTAGTCGATCGCCTTTTCCTTGCGCTTTTTGATGATCTCATCGAGCAATGCGGACATCTTCGCAAAATACGCCGGATCGGTCAGGTGATCCTTCACGATCTTGCTGCGGACGTTGTTCTCGATGGTTTCGGCAACCGACTGGCGGTCCTTCATCTCGCCAAGTTTTTTCGCAATGGCGTCAGCAATGCCGGTCTTCACGATCAGGTCGAGCAGGCCAATGTTCTCGAATCCGGAAATCTTGCGCGGCTCACTGGCCTCGATGTACGTGTCGATCAGGTGGCGCATGTCCGCTTCATACGGCTTGAGGTCCAGCGTCTCTCCGCTTGCGAGGCGAATCGTCTCGCGCAGCTTCACGTACTGTTCCAGCTTCTGCCGGATCGCGGTCTGCTGTGACGCGTTGTAGCCCGCATCTTCCAGTTCATCGGCGATGCAGGCGTACGCACGCAGCAGGCCGACCACGCCGGTATAGAACGCGACCCGCTGCGGTTCGCGGGCTTTCAGATCGTCCGCGTTTTCGGTGTTGCCGCAGAAATAGTGGATATATTGCAGCTCGCCCTTGGGCGGCTCCACTTTTTCCACGAGCAACGACAGGGCTTCGAGTGCTGCATCCAGACGCTCCCGGCCTTTCTGAACCCGGGTTTCGAGCATGACTTCCGGCGCGACGCCGCCCGCGCTATGGTCAAGCTCGGACGCGTACACGGCGAGCGCGTTCTCGACCTTCCTGAATAGATCCTTGTAGTCGACGATGTAGCCGAAATCCTTGTCATCGGTATCGAGCCGGTTGGTACGGCAAATGGCCTGAAACAGGCCGTGATCCTGCATGGATTTGTCGATGTACAGATACGTACAGGGCGGAGCGTCGAATCCGGTCAGGAGCTTGTCCACGACGATCAGCAGCTTCATGCCAGCCGGTTCCTTGATGAAGCGGGCCTTGGCCTGATCCTCGTACGTCTCGGTTCTTGACATGCCCGCCTTCGGCTGCACGTCTTTCAGCAGTTCGGTATAGGTGTTGAAGATGAACTGTTTGTCGGTCTCGGTATTCGCCCCGGTTTCTTCCAGGGTTACGTTTTTCGTCAGCGGGTTATAAGACGTGACGACGGCACACTTGCCCTTGAACGGCGTCTTCTGGAACAGCGCGAAATACTTGCACGCCTCGTAGATGCTGGAAGCCACGAGCATGGCATTGCCGCGTTCGCTGGACAGCCGCGGCTTGACGCTGAAGTCGAAGATGATGTCCTCGACCACGCGATCCATGCGCGAGCGCGAACTGAGCACCTGCTGCATCGTGCCCCACTGCTTTTTCAGTTCGTTCTTCTGCCAGTCGTTCAGCCCCTTCGTTTTGGCCTCGAACCAGGTATCGATTTTGTCCTGGGACCCGAGCTTCTGGTCAATATCGCGTGCCTCATAGACGAGATCGAGCACGACGCCATCCTCGACCGCCTCGCTGAACTTGTAGGTGTGGATGTAGCTGCCGAACACTTCCAGGCTGCTCGCCGCGTCGCGCTTGAGCAGCGGCGTGCCGGTAAAGCCGATGAACACGGCAGACGGCATCATCGCTTTCATCACGCGGTTCAGGCGCCCGCCCTGGGTGCGGTGGCATTCATCCACGAACACGAATAGATCGCCCACTGTTTTGCTGGGCTGGGATTCCAGCTCCTTGATGAAGGCATCAAAATCCCCGTCGCCGAGTCCCTTGCCGGCGCCGAACTTGTGCACGAGTGAACACAGCAGGCGCGGAGCCGGTTGAGCCAGGCGGCCCATCAGGTCGCGCCCGCTGCTGGTGCGATGGATGGGTTCGCCGCTGCTCTCGAAGACACGCTTGATCTGCTTGTCCAGCTCGTCGCGGTCGGTGATGACGACCACGCGCGCATGTGGGTTGTTTTCCAGAATCCAGCGGGCCAGCAGCACCATCAGGATGCTCTTGCCCGCGCCCTGGGTGTGCCAGATGATCCCGCCCTGGCGTTTTCGCACGTGTTCCTGCGCGGCTTTGATGCCGAAATACTGATGCACGCGCGGTAGCTTCTTTACTCCGCCGTCGAACAGGATGAAGTCGCGCATCAGCTCGATGAGCCGGGCCTTGTTGCACATCTTCAGCAGGTACTTGTCCAGCTTGTAGCCGCTGTTGTCGGCTTCGTCCTCTTTCCACTGGAGGAAGAATTTTTCCGGTGTGCCAGTTGTGCCGTATTGCAGGCCTTCCGAATCGTTGCCGGCGAAAACGAACTGCACGGTGCTGAAGAACCACGCGTTGAATTCGTGTTGCTGGTTGGACAGGTTCTGCCGAATGCCGTCGCCGATGCTGACGCGGCTGTTTTTCAGTTCCAGCACGCCGATGGCAATGCCGTTGACGTAGAGCACGATGTCCGGGCGACGTTCGTGACCACCCTTCAGGGTGACTTCCTCGGCAATGGCAAAGTGGTTTTTGAGCGGCTGTGTCCAGTTGATGAGCCACACCGTTTCAGCCACATGGTCGCCTTCGACCTTCACCGGGATGCCGTAGCGAAGAAGCTGATAGACCGCCTCGTTGTTCGCGTACAGCGCGCGCTGCGGATTGCCGGCCTCCTTTTTAAGCAGGTAGAGTGCCTGGCTGATCTGGGCCGGACGATAACCGGCATCGGTCAGATATGCCGTCAGCAACGCGTCTTCGACGTTGCTGTTGCCTGTGCGATCGCTCCAGTCGCCGAGCGGGGCATAGCCCAGTTGCCCGGTGAACAGCTTGATGACGCGGTTTTGGGTGGCTTTTTCTGATTTACCGATCTCGTCCGTCATGGGAGTTTCCTAGACTAATCGTGTCTTGCCGGTCAGCAGTTCCTGCATCATGCCTTGTTTCAGCAGGTGGGTTTTTTCGCGGCGTGCTTCGAGTGTGGCCAGTTCGGTGTCCATGTCGGAGAGCACCTCGGCAATGGCGGTTTGCTCTTCAAATGAAGGCAAAGCAACTTCGAAATTACGAACAACCCCCCAGTCCGCTCTCGGCATGTGCGTTCCGTAAGACACACTAGCGGCCTCAATGAAATCGTCCGTCTGCACAATCGCGAACACGAATCCGGCGCTGACTTGGTCTCTATCGAACATCAGTGGCCAAATCTCGGTCGTGCATATCCCGTCCTCAGATGCACGCCAATACTTGCGAAGATACGAACGCAAACGCCCGAATAACACGTCCCCCGCACGGAAACGATATTTCGATGCACTTGAATTGCTAGCCAAGCCTCGCGTCAGAAGGCGCCCATCACCCTGCCCAACATGCTCCAACTCCACGCATAGCGTTTCAGGTTCGACCTGCGCAGGCATGACCTTCTGATTCCGGATGGAGACAAACTCACCCAGCCGTCTCACCTCCCACTCCCCACCAAACCCCGGTAGCCGCGTCTTGCCGGTGAGCAGTTGCTGCATGGCGGCCTGCTTGAGGTCGCGCTTCTTGGCGATGAGTTTATCCAGGCCAGACAGCAGGGCGTCTACGTCGCTCAAGGCTTCGGCGATAGCGGATTGTTCACCCCTTCTAGGAAACGGAAGAGCGATCCCTCGAATAATGGTCGTATTTAGATTTGGCTGACCATTACCAGTTGCTATGTCTTCTCGAAGTCTTTCCGTTTGAGAATTGATGAAATAACAAACAAAAATCTTGTCTCCATCTCGCTGATTTATGATTGCAGCGATACCGTCGTTAGCACAGCAAGTCGTATTGAGTACCTTTGCAACCCCTAGAGTTGCGCCGCTGTTGGCGATGATCAGGGTTCCCGCCTTTAACGTTCGGCTATGCTTCGAGCCGTCCTCTGTCAAAAATCCGAAAGTCTCACTAATGTGAAGCTGATGATCTGGCACATTGGTTAACGCAGCCACGGTCAACCACGGGATGAAATTCCCATTGAAGTAGCGCGGATCGCCCGCTGGCCTGGGTGAGCCACCTCGAACAATCGCTCCCAAATCTCCAAGGTGTTTTACTTCCCACTCTTCGGGAATCACACCCACCTCAGTCTGCTTGTACCCCGGCCTCAGTTCCACACCGCCCCCATCTGGCGCAGATGCGCATCAACACGAGCAGACAGCGCGGCGACTTCATCCACCAGCACCGGCAACGGCGATTCGTAGCGCAACGCCAGATCACGCACACGGCTGGTCAGCGTGTGCGACACACGCTCCAGTTCACTGGACACGGTAGCCGACAAAGCCGCGAGCCATTTATCCTCTACAACAAGCGTCCTGATCTCCTCAACAGTCAGCCTGGGGTATTGCGCGTAAGCCTTGGCATCCAGCTCGGTTTCCAGCGCCCTAAGCTTCTTTTTCAGGCTGGTCTCCTTGTCAGCCAGCGCCTGCCATTGCTTCAATATGGCCAGTTCCTCGGCTGCATCGTCATCCTTACCGATCTCCCTGATACGCTCCTTCACCGCCGCCGCATTGATCTTGTCGAAACCACTGAACACGCCGTCTTCGCCACCGTGCTCTTCCTCCAGTTCAGCCAGCGCGCTGCTGGCCGCTTCCAGTGCCGTGCTGGTCTCGTCAATGGTTATCTGCTCAGCCGCGAAATAGCGCGCAACGATATATGACTTCGGCACGAGGTCGCACGCCCAACCCTTGTCCTTCTCCACAACCTTGGCGTTGTCGCCCTTGCCCTTCGTAATTTTTTCAATGACGCGATACGTCTGCGCCACCCAGCCGTCGGACGCCAGCAGATAGGCATCGTCCTGCATGGTGTCGGCCCAGTAGTCCATCAGGTGCTGATACACGTCGTATGCATCGACCAGGGGCTTGCCTTCGTAGTGGTGCAACAGGCCATCGGCCAGCTCCACGACAAGCTGCTTCGGGTGGAAACTCGTATCCAGCGCCTTGAGTCTCGGAACGGTCACCACTCGCCAGGCATCGAAATGCTGACCCATGTCGCCGAGGTACGCAGCAAACTGCGGATGCTGGAAGATGGTTTGCTTGATGGCCGCTTTGTCCACCGCCAGGGTCACATAACCGTCGCGCAGCGGCTGGAACAGCGCATCCTTCAGTTGCGGGCACACGGCCCAGTAGTCGTTCAGGGCGTCCACGTCCGCCAGAGGAATGCCGCCTTGCAGATGGCCCTGAATGTCCTGGATATCCTCCGCCACACTGCTGTCGATATAGCGTGGCAGGTTGAGGTTGAAGTCGTTCCTCTCGATCTCATCAAGGCCAACCAGACGCGCAAAACGCAGATCGCTTTCATCCTGGCGGGTGAACACATCCACGATGCGATGGATATCCTGTTCGCGCAGGCGGTTCTTGGGACCATCCTTGATGAAGCCGCTGCTGGCATCGACCATGAAGATGCCCTTGCGAGCCTGGGCGTTTTCCTTGTCGATGACGACGATGCAGGCGGGAATGCCGGTGCCATAGAACAGGTTCGCCGGCAGACCAATGATGCCCTTGATGTAGCCGTGGCGAATCAGGTTGCCGCGGATCTCGGCTTCAGCATTGCCCCGGAACAGCACACCATGCGGCAGGATGCACGCGCCCTTGCCAGCAGATTTCAGGCTACGCACGATATGCAGTAGATAGGCATAGTCG
Organism: Paraburkholderia adhaesiva; assembly: GCF_021390575.1. Taxonomy (GTDB): domain Bacteria; phylum Pseudomonadota; class Gammaproteobacteria; order Burkholderiales; family Burkholderiaceae; genus Paraburkholderia; species Paraburkholderia adhaesiva. Next base: position 170,080 of record NZ_JAJEJQ010000001.1, read on the forward strand.
CCCTGCTTGGCTGGCGGCACGCCAAATGTGTCGAAACGCCCGTGCGGATCGCTAAGCGGATCAAGCCCCGTGCTCCAGCGCTTGTCGGAGAACGGCGGATTGGCGACTACAAAGTCGAAGGTCTTCATGGCCGCACCATCCAGAAACTTCGGATCGGTCAGCGTATTGCCCTGGGCAATCAGCGCCGTGGGGTTGTCGTGCAGGATCATGTTCATGCGCGCGAGGCCGCTGGTCGCTGAATCCTTTTCCTGCCCGTACAGGGTGACATCCGTGTGCGCGGCATCGCCGACCTTCAGCAACAGCGAGCCGGAACCGCAGGTCGGATCGTATATGGTGGTGTCCGTGCTGGTCTCGGCATTCCCGATGCCGATGACCGCAGCCAGGATGCGACTGACTTCGGCCGGCGTATAGAACTGTCCCTTGCTCTTGCCACTTTCAGTGGCGAAGTGGCGCATCAGGTATTCGTAGGCGTCACCGAGAATGTCATCGCCGTCTGCCCGGTTCTTCGAGAAGTCCAGTTCCGGGTTCTCGAACACAGCGATCAGGTCGCTCAGCCGCTTGACCATTTCCGCGCCGCTACCGAGCTTGCCGGTGTCGTTGAAGTCCGGCATGTCCGACAGCCTGTTGGCCGTGGCCAGCGGGCCGACGATCTTCTTGTTGATCTGGTCGCCGATGTCCGGCTTACCCTTCAGGGCCACCATGTCCGCGAAGCTTGCGCCGTCGGGAATCGTGATCGGCGCATAGCGCTGCCCGGCGTATTTATCGCTGACGTACTTGATGAACAGGAGGACCAGTACATAGTCCTTGTACTGGCTGGCATCCATGCCGCCGCGCAACAGGTCGCAGGATTCCCAGAGGGAAGGGTAAAGCTCGGATTTCTTGATTGCCATGGGTTCGAGGGAGCGGAAGTCGGTATCTGCCGGACAGCTCAGGCGGTGGATTGGCTGGGATTTTAATACACGACTACGGGGCGGCAGTCTGGCTCTTTCCTCCTGCCCGGATGATCGTGTCCTATTTTTTGAGGACCTATTTCACTTCTCTGATACAGGAAGAGTTTCGCGTAACGCAACGCCGAACCGAGGAGCCGCCCTGATCGCCGGCGACGAAACCACCACGTAGCACAAACCACGCACCGCGACGCCCAATGGCAACCGTCCCGCTCCCGCCAACCTTCCCCCAATCACCTAAACTTCCCCCAACGACCCGCAGCACCACCGTGCGCGCAGGCCAGCACCAAAGAAGCCGCCCACCCACGCGGCAAACGGAGGCCGTCATGTCCGGTCCGCAAGTGCCGTTTCAGAAGTTCGATTACGAAGGATTCGAGATCCACGTCGCGCCGGCTCCGGCGGACGATGGCAGCAGCCGTTACACCTACACCGCCTACGTTTGCCACCCTGGCGCGAACCCAGCGCTACCGGGTCACACGATAGCGTTCCACCCGAACGGCGACGAGACGTTCCGCAGCGCTGAGGAAGCGACGGAAGAGGCGATCCACGTGGGGCACAGCATCGTCGATGGCACGCACCCCGACCTGTCTGTCCTGTCGCTCGTCACGCACGGTTTCTAGCCGGTGGCAGTTAGCACGAGCATGCGGCAGCAAAGAGGAAAAAGGCCCGGACACGAGGTCCGGGCAAAGCCACCGGAGGCCCGGCGGCGGAGGTATCAGCTTGAGCGCCGTGCCCAGTGGCTCGACGCAATAACAACGGGTCCGCTGACCAGATCAGATCGAACTGGAGAGCAGACCCGTTATCACAATCCTCGCACGCGCAATTCGCGCGCGCCGCGCGAGGGGCTTAGTGGCCCGACGCGTTCGAACCACATCATTGCCCGAAGTAAACCGACTTCACGTTCTCACGCACCCCAACCTGGGTCGATCCATTGGCCGGAGCACCGTAGGCGGTAGCCTGCGCCGCGTCCTTGTTCGCTGCAACGCGAGCCATGGCGGTCTGGATGTCCTGCGGATAGTACGGGCTCGAGAGTCCCGGGTTATAGCCGACCTTTTCCAGCTCAGCGAGTTCTGCGCGGATCTGTGCGCGGGTCACTGGCTGCTGGCTTTGCTGAGCGAACGAGAGAGCCGGCGCGGCGAGGACGGTAGCGGCAAGTGCTGCAGCGATCAGGGTCTTCATGGTAACTAACCTCCAAAGATTATATTTCGGCTCGTAACAATCAAGTGATTGGAACGATTAAGTGGAACTGTATTCCAGCGATAATCAAAGAAAAATAGCGCCATGCGGCAAACATAATTACGAGTTCCGTGAAAATTGCTCACCTCATCTGCCGTTTGATCCCATGCGGCTATCTGCCGGGTAGCCCAAACTTCATTGCCGCCGATAGGGCAAAATGCTGCGATTAAGCCGCACGCGTCATATGCGGCATTAACGACATACGGGATTCAAGGAGCCGCCGCATGAAGAACAATCTCAGCCGCCAGGCGTTGATCGCGGCCGCGTTGGCGGGCCTTGCGACGGCGGGTGTTGCGCACGCGGACGAACAGGTGAACTGCTACGGCGTCGCAAAAGCCGGTCAGAACGACTGTGCGAGCAAGACCGGCGTGCACGATTGCGCGGGACAGGCGAAGGTCGACCACGACAACGGCGACTTCAAGACCATGCCTAGGGGCACTTGCGAGAAGCTCGGCGGCACGCCGGAAAAATGAGCGGCGACCGTTGCCGCGTAGCGTGCGCGCGACGAGCGCCGCGCGTGCACCAGCGGGCGTCGGCGTCGGCCTGCGTCACGCGCACTACGATGCGTTCATGGCGGCGCCACCTGCCGTCGACTGGGTCGAGGTCCACAGCGAAAACTATTTCGGCGATGGTGGCTACGATCTGCACGTCCTTGAAACGGTGCGCCGCGACATCCCGGTGAGCCTGCACGGTGTCGGGCTGGGTCTGGGGTCAGCTACGCCGCTTGATGCGGGCCATCTCGCTGCGTTGCGGCGCCTCGTCGAGCGCATCGATCCCGCTGTTGTCTCCGAGCATCTCTGCTGGGGCGCGACGCCGCAAGGTGCGCTGCATGACCTACTTCCGATGCCGCTCAACGCGGTCTCACTCGATCATCTGTGCGCCCGGGTCGAGCAGGTTCAGGACGTTTTGCAACGACCGATCCTTATCGAAAACGTTTCGGTCTACGTGAGGTTTCGCGGCGATACGCTCGGCGAAACCGCCTTTCTCGCCGAACTCGCGCGCCGCACGGGCTGCGGTGTGCTACTCGACGTGAACAATCTCTACGTCAACCAGTGCAATCACGGCGAGGACGCTTTCGCGGCAATGGCTGCATTGCCGCGGGACCTGGTGGGCGAAATCCATCTCGCGGGCCATCGCGTGACGCAGGCTGCCGTGATCGACGATCACGGTTCGCGCGTCGCGGCCGCCGTGTGGTCGTTGTACGAGTCCGCGCTGCAACGCTTCGGCGCGACGCCGACGCTCATCGAGTGGGACACCGATGTGCCGCCGCTCGATGTGCTGCTCGACGAGGCGCAGCTTGCGCGCACGCGCATGGTGTCGATGTGCGGCGCCGCGAGCGCTCGGGCGCAGTCATGACTCGCCACGACAACGACACGCTCGCGTCGCTGCAGGAGGCGTTTGCCGCCGCGCTAGCCGATCCCGACGCCGACGCCTCGCTCGCCGGGCGTCTGCAGGCCGTGCGTGCGAGCGACAGTTCGCAAGCGGATGCGTTGCTGCGTGAGCGTATCGGCCTGTACCGCGGCAATGTGCGTGCAGCGCGGCGTCAGGCGCTGGTGCATGCGTACCCGGTACTGGCGGAGCTGACCGGCGAAACCTACTTCGATGCACTCGCGCTCGCGTACGCACGCGCATATCCGACGCGCGATGCAGATCTCAACCGCTTCGGCGCGTCGCTGCCGTCGTTTATCGAAGGTTACGAACGCGATCCGCGCTATGCGTACTTCGGCGATGTAGCGAGGCTCGAATGGGCGCTGCACGTTGCGGCGTACGCGGCGAATGTCGTGCCGCTCACGCCACAGGCGTGGACGGACCTCGGCGCCGAACGTCTTGCGACGGCGCGCCTCGCGGTGCATCCGGCGTGTGCGGCGCTAGCGTCGTGCTACGCCGTGGAGGCGATCTGGCGCGCGCATCGTCCGGGCGCCGAGTGGCCTGGGTGCATCGATACACCGTCCTGGACACTGGTCTTGCGTCCGCAGTGGCGTCCAGCGCTGGTCACGCATACCGAAGCAGCCCACGTCGCGTTTGTCGCGCTGCAGCGTGGCGACACGCTCGGCGAAGCGCTCGATGAAGCGTTCACCGTCGATGCCGGTTTCGATTTTGCACGCCTGTGGCGAGTGTGGATTAATTCGGGCGCGATTACAGGGCTGCGCGATGGTTGAACCGTCGGCGGTGAAGGCGTCGATCGAGTTTTTCGGCGATCGCAATGCGCATCCGATCGAGTCCAATCGGTGCTGATGATGGCGCAGCTACAACGCAGGCACAAAAAAAACCGCTCAGGCCGTGAAGCATGAGCGGGAAGTCGGAGAGTTTACAGCTAACAACCTCTGCATGAGCTGTTAAAGGGTCACGCAGAAAGGCCAGTGTATCTGAGGCCCTATAGGTGACCCATAGGACGAGTCTGAAAGCAACACGTAAACCCTCGGGCAGACTTGGGTTTAGCGCGGCTTGCCACGCGAGTTCCGGCTCCGTACACTCGCGCCTGGATTTCCCTTAAGCGCGTCGTCGGAGTTCGCGCTTGCGTTACCGATCACCCTCAAACAATCACACGCAGCTCACGCAGATAAGAGGAGCCCTAATGTCAGATTCCTATTTCCCCCGCTGGCGCGAGCAATCGAGCGCCGCGAAGAGCATCGTCGCCACCGACGAGCGCCTGCCCTGGCCGCAAATGTTCGCGATGGGCGTGCAGCACGTTGTCGCGATGTTCGGCTCGACTGTGCTCGCACCGCTGCTCATGGGCTTCGATCCGAACCTGTGCATCTTGATGTCCGGTATCGGCACGCTGCTGTTCTTCGTGCTGGTGGGCGGGCGGGTGCCGAGCTATCTCGGGTCGAGTTTCGCGTTCATCGGTCTCGTGATCGCCGTCACGGGCTACGCAGGGTCCGGGCCGAATCCGAACATTCCGATCGCGCTCGGCGGCATCATCGCGTGCGGCGTGGTCTACGCGATCATCGGGTTGATCGTGTCGGCGGTCGGCACGAAGTGGATCGAGACGCTTATGCCGCCCGTCGTCACGGGCGCGATCGTCTGCGTGATCGGCCTGAATCTCGCGCCCATCGCCGTGAAGGGCGTGAGCGGTTCGTCCTTCGATTCGTGGATGGCGCTCATCACGGTGCTCTGCGTCGGCGGTGTCGCGGTGTTCACGCGCGGCATGCTGCAGCGGCTCCTGATTCTCGTCGGCTTGTTGATCGCCTATGTGATCTACGCAGTCGTCACCAATGGCATGGGTCTCGGCAAGCCGATCGACTTCTCGGTTGTCGGCAACGCGGCCTGGTTCGGCATGCCGCAGTTCGTCTCGCCCGTGTTCGATCCGCACGCGATGACGCTGCTCGCGCCGATCGCCGTGATCCTCGTCGCTGAAAATCTTGGCCACATCAAGGCCGTTTCCGCGATGACCGGCACGAACCTCGATCGCTACATCGGCCGCGCGTTTATCGGGGACGGTCTTGCCACGATCGTTTCGGGCTTCGCTGGCGGCACGGGCGTCACGACCTACGCCGAGAACATCGGCGTGATGGCCGTCACGAAGATCTACTCGACGCTCGTTTTCGTGATTGCCGCACTGATCGCGATCGTGCTCGGCTTCTCGCCGAAGTTCGGCGCCGTGATCCAGACGATTCCGGGGCCTGTGCTGGGCGGTGTGTCGATCGTCGTGTTCGGTCTCATCGCCGTCACCGGCGCGCGCATCTGGGTCGTGAACAAGGTCGACTTCTCCGATAACCGTAACCTCATCGTCGCGGCCGTCACGCTCGTGCTCGGTGCAGGTGACTTCTCGCTGAAGCTCGGCGCGTTCGCGCTCGGCGGCATCGGTACCGCTACCTTCGGCGCGATCATTCTCTACGCGCTGCTGCGCCGCAAGCCCGCGCAACAGGCAGCGGTCTGACGCCGCGCTCAGCCAGTGCGGTAATCAAAGGCGGCATACGTGCCGCCTTTTTTTATGTGCGTTTGGTCGAAGCGAGGCGCAAACCGGCACCTTGCGCAGCCCCTCGATGCGCGCTCACGCGCGGCCACGCGCGCGCGATTTCAACGCCGTTTCGGTCAAATCCACTTCGCGCATCAACTTCGCCATCGTCTCGTCGTTGATCTTTTGTTGATTGCGCAGCGCGAGCAGCGTCGCGCGTTCGGCGCGCATCGCGGCGAGTCGCATCTGCAGTTCGAGCGTCTCCGCGCGGCCCGCGTGCGGGCTGCGGTCCTTGTCGAGCGTCGCGAGCCGTCGGCGATACAGGTCCATTACGCGTGCCGTCGTGTCGGCGGCATAGGCAGCTTCGGATTCGTCCATGCCACGTGTGGTTTCGTCGTACAGCGCGTCGACCGCGCGGATCGCGGACTGCGCGGCCTGGATGCGCGCCGCGCGTTCCTCGGCGGCGTGTGGCGGTACGCGGCCGCGTCTTGCGCCCCGCAGCAGGAGCGGCAGTCCGACAATCGCCACGAGTAGCGAGGCCAGGATCACCCCAGTCGCGATGAAGATGGCGGTGGCGCGTCCCGGCAGGGGGCTGCCGTCTGCGAGCACCACGGGCAGCGAGAGCACGCCCGCGAGCGTCACGGCGCCGCGCACGCCCGCCACCGTAGTGATCGCGACGGTACGCAGCCCCGGCACCGCGTTGACGAGGCCGTGACGCGCGGCGCCCCGGCTCGCGAACCAGCGCAATACCCAGACCCACGCGAAACGCATCGCGTAGAGCGCCGCCAGGACGGCAGCGATATAGCCGATGAGCCTAAGCATCTCGACGTTGCTCGTCTGATGCGCGTCGAGCAGCGCCTTGCCGAGAATGCCGGGAAACTGTAGTCCGAGCAGCGTGAACACCATGCCGTTGAAGACGAACTCGATCATGGTCCAGGTGCTCGTCGCGCGTATGCGCTCGGACACGGGCCCCATGTGCGCGGCGCTCGTGTAGTTCATCATCATGCCCGCTGCGACAGCGGCGAGCACGCCGGAGCATTCCAGATGTTCGGCGAGGAGATACGCGGCGAACGGGATCAGCAGGGTCAGCACGACGCCGGGCGCGGGGTCGCCTTCATCGGTGGTGTTGAGAAATTTCGCCGACACGAAGCTGAAAAGCCAGCCGATCGCTGCACCGATCGCGAGGCCGCCCGCCGCGATCAGGACGAAGCTGAGTGCCGCTGCGCGCAGGGAAAAATATCCCGTGAGCGCCGCGGCAATGGCGAACTTCAGCGCGACGAGGCCGGAGGCGTCGTTCATGAGCGCTTCGCCTTCGAGGATGTGCATCAACTGGGCGGGTATCCGGTCTTTGCCGGCGATGGCCGAGAGCGCGACGGCGTCGGTGGGCGAGAGTACGGCGGCGAGCGCAAAGGCGACGGGCAGCGAAATCTGCGGCACGAGCCAGTGCGCAAAGTACCCCACCGCGACGACGGTGATGAGCACGAGGCCGAGTGCGAGCATGAGGATCGCGCGGCGCTGCAGGAAAAATTCGCGCTTTGGGATGCGCCAGCCGTCGGCGAACAGCAGCGGCGGAATGAACAGCGCCATGAAGATATCCGGATCGAACGTGACGTGCGGATTGACACGCGGAAACGTGAGCAGCGCGCCAATGCCGATCTGCACGAGCGGCAGCGGCAACTTCACGCGCACGAGCCGTACGATGACGCCCGAAAGCGCCACGGCGAGGAGCAGAATGAGGACTGTGAGCAGGATTTCCATCGATCAGGCGAAGGCGGGGATGCTGATGCGTCCCTTCAAGGCGGCACGATTGCGGAGTGTTGCGTTTGGCTTTAGAGCCAGAACGGTCGTCGGACAGTGTAGCCCGAGGGCGACTGCGGGCGCCGCGAAGCGAGCAGGGCGCAGCGGCCTGCGGAGCCGCTGGTGTCGGGGTGCCGGAGCAGTCCGGCACGCTGCAGCAGGATTGCTGCGGCGCGACGCACGCGCATCGGCTACGCACGCTTATGGTGCGTGGTGTGCCTGTTTGCGGCGCAGCGCAGCACGTGGCGCCCGCATTTCGTTGCTCGCCGCCATGAGTGGAAAGCGCGCACGGACTTTGCTTACACGCAGCCTGTGACGCAATGAATCTGGCTGGCTACCTTCCCGCGTGTGAGCGTCACGCGGATGCCAGCGATGACCTCGCACGAGAGGCACGCATGACCACAGAACAGCAGGACAGAACGGCCGTTGTACCGCACGGCTTCAACATCAGCGTCACCTCGGGGTTTGAGCGCTATAGCACTCAACACGGCGATCTCACGCTGACGAGCGTGTTCCAGCCCGTCTTCAGCCTTTCGCACATGCGGGCGATCGGCTACGAGGGGTTGCTGCGCGCGCACGATGCGCTCGACCGGCCTGTGCCTCCGCTCGACGTGTTCGGCGAGGCGGCGCGTATCGGTGAGGCGCTGCAGGTGGATCGTCTCGCACAGGCGCTGCATCTGGAGAACTTCAAGCTGCTCGGCGCCGAGCGCGAATGGCTCTTCCTCAACGTGCATCCGGGTACGCTGATCGAGCCGTATCACGCGGCCGCGCTGCTTGCGAATCTCGTGCGACTCGACTTGCCGCCGCGGCGCATCGTGCTCGAAGTGCTCGAAGATCCCGCCACGGATCTCGACGCATTGGCGCAAGCCGTCGCGTCGTTTCGCGAGCGCGGCTTTCTTGTCGCGCTCGACGATTTCGGCGCGGGCCACGTCGATATCGGTCGCGTGTGGCAACTCAATCCCGACATCGTGAAGCTCGACCGCATCTTGCTTCTGCACGCGGCGCATCGCGCGGACATGGCGGCGACGCTGCCTGCGCTCGTCGCGCTGCTGCACGAGGCGGGCAAGCTCGTGCTCTTCGAGGGCGTCGAAACCGAGCAGGAAGCGCAGCTCGCGCTCGCCTGCAATGCCGATTTCGTGCAGGGTTTTTTCTTCGCGCGTCCGGCGCCCGGGCTCACCGATGCGGCGCTGGCGCGATCCGTGATCGCAGAGGCGACCGAGCGCTTCCGCTCGCAGGCCGAAGAGCGCGAGCGCGGCACCGCCAATCGCCTCGCGCCTCACGTGCGGGCGATCGAGCGCGCGGCGGAGCGGCTCGCCGCAGGTGAGCCGCTGGAGGAGGTGTGCTGGAATTTCCTCGGACTCACTCACGCGGCGCGTTGTTTTCTGCTCGACGCGAATGGACGGCAGGCGGGGCGCAATATCGTGTTGCGCGTCGATCGCGCACAGCACGATGCACGGTTTCTGCCGCTCGACGATGCGCAGGGCGCTAACTGGCTAAGACGTCCTTACTTTCGTTCAGCGGTTGCGGTGCCGGGTCATGTGCATGTGACGGCGCCGTATCTGTCGATCAACGAGGCGCTGCCGTGCGTGACGCTTTCGATTGCGGTTCATGTCGGAGAACGGTTGTGCGTGCTGTGCGGTGACGTCGACTGGATTTTCGACGAGGTTGTTTGAACACCGCTCGCGTCACAAAGTTAAAAGGGCGGCTTTTCGAAGCCGCCCTTTTCGCATTCACACGCGTTGTACGCGTTACTTCGCGACCACCACCGGAATGCCGCGCAACGCTCCGGCGCCCTTGAACGAATCGAGTGCTTTCTGCACCACCACACTCGTTTTTACGTCGAGTTGAAGGCGCCCCGCGAGTTCGCGCTCGCTGCGCTTCACTGCCGCGAGGTTCGCGAGCTTCACGTGACCGTAGCCACGCACCCGCTGATGGAGGCTTGCGAGTGCCGCGATATCGGAGGCGTTGTGCGCGTTGATACGAGTGAGTGCGCCGCGCATGGTCGCCTCGTAGTCGTCGGCGAGCGCGCGCTCCATGCGACGCTCCACTGTGCGTCCGAACGGATCGAACCACGTTCCGCGTATGCCGCGTCCCTTTGAGAGCAGCGCGAGTACGCCCCAAAGCCACTGCCCGAACTGCATCTTTCGCGGCGCTTCGCCGTGCTTCGCGCGCGCGACGAGCGGCGGCGCCATGTTGAACTTCACCGTGAAGTCACGGCCTGCAGTGCCTTCGAACTGCGCTTCGAGCGCGGCGCGGAAGGCAGGATCGGTGTGCAGTCGCGCGACTTCGTATTCATCCTTCACGGCGAGCAGGCGATAGAACGTCGTCGCGACGGCGCGCGTCAGCGCATCGTCGGTGCTCTTGTCCGCGCTTCGGGTTGCATCGACGAGCGCACGGAAGCGCAAAGCGTAACGTGTGCCGCCATACGCGACGAGACGCGCTTCGCGATCGGCGATCAGGTCGTCCAGCGTCTGGGTTAGCGACGGCTCGCTGGCGGACCTGCGTTTGGCGTCGAGCGTATCGAGGGCTGCCGCGTCGGCGGCTGCGAGACGGCCGACCGAAAACGCGAGCAGGTTCGCGGGCACGGCCACGTTGTTCAATTCGATCGCTCGCGTGAGCGCTGCAAGCGAGACGGGCACGAGACCGAGTTGCCACGCGAAGCCGAGCATCAGGACGTTCGCGCCGATCGTATCGCCGAGGAAACGTTGCGCCAGCGCCTGCGCATCGCACGTCGCGAGCGGGTCTTGCGCGCCCTTCGCCGCGCCGCCCGTCGCCGCGTGGCGCATCTTCGCGAGCAGCGCGTCGGCGTGAAGGTTCGCATCGGGGTTCTGCACGAACGAAGCGTTCGGAATCGCGTGCGCGTTCACGACGATGCGCGTGCGGTCGTGGCGCACCGTTTGGAGGGCGTCGGCGCTCGCACCGACCACCATGTCGCAGGCGAGCAGCAGGTCGGCCTGCTGCGTGTCGATGCGGACCTGGTTGAGCAACGCATCGGTTGCGGCAAAACGCACGAACGAGAGCACGGAGCCGCCCTTTTGCGCGAAGCCCATGAAATCGAGCACCGACGCACTCTTGCCTTCCAGATGCGCAGCCATGCTGATGAGCGCGCCCACCGTCACAACACCGGTGCCGCCCACGCCCGTCACGAGGATGTCGTAGGGAGCATTGTCGAGCGGCGTCTGCGGCACGGGCAGCGCGCTCACGCGCGCGGCGAGCGCTTGCGGATCGAACGCTGCGCCCGCGGCCTTCTTGAGCTTGCCGCCTTCGATCGTCACGAAGCTCGGGCAAAAGCCGTTCACGCACGAGTAGTCCTTGTTGCACGACGACTGGTCGATGCGGCGCTTGCGGCCGAGTTCGGTCTCGACAGGTTCTACCGAAAGACAGTTCGACTGCACGCCGCAATCACCGCAGCCTTCGCATACGGCTTCGTTGATGAAGAGACGCTTGTCTGGATCGGGGAATTCGCCCTTCTTGCGACGGCGGCGTTTTTCGGCGGCGCAGGTCTGGTCGTAGATCAGCACGGTTACGCCTTGCGTGTCGCGCAGTTCGCGCTGCACGGTGTCCAGTTCACGTCGATGGTGGAACGTCGTGCCCTTCGGGAAGATGTCGTGGTGGCCATCGTACTTCTCGGGCTCGTCGCTCACGACGACGAAGCGCGAGACGCCTTCGGCTTCCACCTGACGCGCGATCTGCGGCACCGAGATGCTTCCGTCGACGGGTTGTCCGCCCGTCATCGCAACGGCGTCGTTGTAGAGGATCTTGTAGGTGATGTTCGCCTTCGTCGCCACGGCCTGGCGAATCGCAAGGATGCCTGAATGAAAGTAGGTGCCGTCACCGAGATTCTGGAAGACGTGGCGCGTGTTCGTGAACATCGAGTGCGCGGCCCAGTCCACGCCTTCGCCGCCCATCTGGATCAGGCCCGTCGTGTCGCGCTCCATCCACGACGCCATGAAGTGACAGCCAATGCCGGCCTGTGCGATCGAGCCTTCAGGCACCTTCGTGGACGTATTGTGCGGACAACCCGAGCAGAAGTACGGCGTGCGGCGCACGGCGTCGGCTTCGTTCGAGAGGATCTGATGCGCGATGAGATCGACCACGCGTTCGCGCCGGTCGAGCGTGCTCTTGTGCCTCGCGAGCCACTCTGCAAACACAGGCAGGATACGCGACGGGCGCAGTTCGCCGAGTTCGGAGAGTTGCGCTGCGCCGTCCTCGGTCTCCTTGCCGGTGATCGTCGGGCGTGCGCCCGCCTTGCGGTTGTAGAGATGGTCCTTGATCTGCTGCTCGACCACGGGGCCTTTTTCTTCGATCACGAGCACGTCGGTGAGACCGGCGACGAAAGCGTCGATGCGCGACATCTCCAGCGGGAACGAGAGCCCCACCTTGTAGATGCGCACGCCCGCCGCGTCGAGATCGGCTACGGAGAGGTCGAGGCGTCGCAGCGCCTCCATCAGATCCAGATGCGCCTTGCCGCACGTGACGATGCCCACGTTCGCATGCGGGCTCGGCGCGATCCACTTGTCGATGCTGTTCGCGCGCGCGAAGTGGCGCACGGCGTCGAGTTTCGCGGCGAGGCGTGCTTCGATCGCGAGGCTCGGCAGATCGGGCCAGCGGTTGTGCAAGCCACCTGGTGGCGGCGTGAAGCCATCGGGTGCGGGCCAGTCGGTGCGAATGGCATCGAGATCGACAGTCGAGCCCGATTCGACGGTCTCCGATATCGCCTTGAAGCCGACCCATGCGCCCGAGAAGCGCGAAAGCGCCCAGCCGTACAGGCCGAATTCGAGCATGTCGGCGACGTTCGACGGATTCACGATGGGCATGTGCCACGCCATCATCGCGAAGTCGCTCTGATGCGGCATCGACGACGACACGCACCCGTGGTCGTCGCCCGCCACGACGAGCACGCCGCCGTGCGGCGACGAGCCGTAGGCGTTGCCGTGCTTGAGCGCGTCGCCCGCGCGATCGACGCCCGGGCCCTTGCCGTACCACATCGCGTAGACGCCTTCGACGGTACGCTCGGGATCGGCTTCGACGCGCTGCGTGCCGAGGACTGCCGTACCGCCGAGTTCCTCGTTGATCGCGGGGAGAAAGCGCACGCTGGCCGCGTCGAGCAGCTTTTGCGCCTTCCACGCTTGCTGATCGACCATGCCGAGCGGCGAGCCGCGGTAGCCGCTGATGAAGCCTGCGGTGTTCAGGCCACGCGCGCGGTCACTGGCGTGCTGCATCAGCGCGAGGCGGATCAGCGCCTGCGTGCCGGTGAGGAAAATGCGGCCGCGCGTCGCCGTGAGGTTGTCGCTCAGACGGTAGTCGGCGAGAGGCGGGTTGGTCGAGTCGCCGAATTCGGGGCGGGCGGTCATGGGAGGGTCTCCGTTATTTGGCGCTTACATGCCCTTCGGGCATGTGGCCGGAGCAAGTGCTCTGCGTGGGGCTGGAATACGTGCGTACGCACTAACTCCGGTCGACAGCGAAAGCGCCACTCCGGACAAAATGTCGCAGGAGGCTCTATTTTTCAGCGCCAATGACGGAAATGTTTTGCTAACTACCCTCGCGAATGAGGCGTGTGCGCGAGATGCTCCCCGAAGATCGTTATTTTTGAGGACGATCTTGCCGGCCCACCGTAACGGCCCGGCTCAGACCTCTTGCGAGCCTTGCGCGGGCGGCCCGTCGTAAGGCTCGACGTCGTGAAATCGCGTGTAGTCCATATGACTCACGCCGTCGATGTCGTGCAGCATATCGACGTAGCGGTAATGCCAGCGGATCTGGTTGTCCGACCAGCTATGTCGCGCCTGCATGGTCTGCGCGGTCGATTCGTCGGAGCCTTCGATCATCACGAGCAGCGACGCGTTCTGACGCGCAAGCGATTCCGGCGTTTCGCCGTAGAGCGGGCTCGATTCGTCGATCACGTGCATGAGGTTCCAGCCGAGCGAGAAGATCGGATGCTGGTCGCGGACGAGCTTGAGGTCGTAGATGCGGCGCGCAGTGTAGCCATCCGACGAGGTTTCGAGGCGCATCAGCCGCAGCTTCGCGCTCGCTTCGGCGATTACGTTCTGGCGCGCATTGGCGGCACGCGCCATGAGCGTCGTGCGGCCTTCGAGCGGATGCACCACCACCCTGCGCGCGAACACGATCTTCGCGTGCGGGCGCGAGAAGCGCGCAAAGATGAGCCCCGTGGACAGCGCGATCCCCGACATGCCGATGAAAATCTCCAGCGTCGCGATGATGTGCGCGTAGAGCGTCTGCGGATGCATGTCGCCGTACCCGACCGTCGCGAGCGTTTCGACGCTGAAGAAAAACGCGCCGCCGAAGCCGGCTGGGAACTGGTTGGCGATGGGCGCGTGGCCAAGCAGGTAGAGGCACGCGAAGAGCGTGTTGAGGAGCAGGAACAGCGCCGCGAGCGATGCGAAGAAGGTGGGCCACCGCATGGTGAGCGCGCCGTGATAGAAGTCGCGCCAGCCGGTTGCCGGCATGCCGTGGACCATGACCACCCGGTTGCCGATGCGCAACTTGCGCGGCGCGCCGCGTTTGGGCGGTGCGGATGCGCTGGTCGGCTGGTCGACGTTCTGATTGGCGCTGCGCTCCGGTGGCTCGGGCGTCATGGTGTTCCCTTCGGGCTCGACTCGAAATGGGAAGAAGGGTAGCAACGACGGATGGGCTGGACAAGCGCGCGGACGGTGCTTGTGTGGCATGCGCGCGTCGTATGCAGCGCGCTGCCTTGCGATGCGGTGCTGAATGGCCGCAATGGCCGGGGCTTGCGCAGCCAACGCGCACAACGAACTTGCACGCGCGGCGCTAACCGCTCACACAAGACAAGCGGTGCGCACAGCCTCAAGGAAAAGTATGCGGTTTAGGGATGCCCGCGCCATGCTCGATATCGGCGATGGCCTGGCGGCGCGCTGCATCGACGGCGACGGTTACCGCATCAAACCCCGCGTTGCCGCCGACGGTGATCCACGGCTGCACGGGTTTATCGCGGTGCGTGATCTGGTATTCGGCGTCCCAGCGCGCCCCCTGCAACTCCAGCGGATGCACATGAATGGCGTAGACGCCGTAGAGAAAGAGCTGTTCGGCCATGATCGCCTCCAGCCGGATACAGGTAACACAGCCAGGTAGCACAACCCGAACATAAAGCCGCGCAATGCCGCTTTACAGTTCGAGCTCGCCAAGGATGCGATGCGCGAGGGCCTTGGCTTCCTCCAGCGCTTCTTCCGGCGTGCCCGATGTGCCTTCCACTTCGTAGACGGAGTTCTCGAGTTCCTCGCCGTCGTCGCGCTCCAGCGAAACCACGCCCTGGTAGAGTCCGCTGTCCATGGTCCGCGTCGTTGCGACCGCTGTGTAGATACCCTTGGTATAGCTGACGTCTTCCATAGCGTGCTCCTGGTCGAAGGAAACGCCGTCCCGGAGCAGCGCGGGCGCACAGTGCCGGAAAGGAATTTCCATGCTAGCACGTTGCCCGCGCGACTGCGGGGCACGGATGTGTCAGCGGGACTTCACTTTCGTGTCACACCCAGCGTGACGTCGCTCAGACGATTGGGCGGCTCTCATCGCCTTCAGTCGGCGAGCAGCGCCACCACTTCGTCGAGCGTCGGTGAATGCGCGCCCGGTCGACGGCACGCCGCCGCGCCCGCTGCCAACGCGAAGTCGAGATGCTGGCGCCACGTGCGCCGCGGCGCACTCATGAGGCTGAAGAGCAGCCCGCCGATCGACGCATCGCCTGCCCCTACCGTATCCGCCACCTCGACGCGCGGCGGCGCGGCTTCGATGACTTCCCCTGCGGCGTAGAGCGTCGCCGGATGCGCACCACGCGTCACGAGCAGCGTGGCCGCCGGATTGAGCGAGCGCATTGCGTCGATCGCCTCGGCTTCGCTGTGACCCGGGAACAGCATGCGCAGGTCTTCGTCGGAGACCTTGATGAGGTCCGCGAGCGCCGCCATGCGATGCAGGATCGGCTCGTAGCCGTGTGCCATCAGGTTGCGGTAGTTCGGATCGAAGCTGATCTTGACGCCCGCGTCGCGCAGTTCAGCGGCGAGCGTCGCGAGCGTTTCGCCGAGCGGCTGACGCACGAGGCTGATGCAGCCGAAGTGCGCCCACTTTGCTTGTGCGCGCCAGCCAACGGGCAGTTTCGCGGGATCGAATGCGAGGTCCGCACTTTGCTCGCCGATGAAGTAATACGCAGGTGGATGCGTCTGATGCACGATCGCGAGCAGCGGCGGACGCTCGACGCGCTGCATGAAGCGCATGTCGAGGCCTGCGGCGACGCTTGCGTTCCAGAGTTCGTCGGAGAAATTATCGGTGCCGAGTGCGCCGGCGCATGCCGTCGGCAGGCCGAGCCGCGCGACCGCACGCGCGACGTTCCAGCCTGCGCCGCCTGGATGCGCGCGCCATTGGGAGTCGGCCTGGAGCGGCGTGCCGTCCGGCGCGGGGACGCGCACGAGATCAGTGAGGATGTCGCCGGCCGAGATGAAGGCCGGGAAGCCCGACGAGAAGTCGGGGCCCGTGTTGCAGGTGCTCATGGTGTGGCTCCCTCATGCTGGGCGTCGCCAGCGCCCAACGCCTGTGCGAACGCGCCGCGGCGGCCAGGAACCGGCGCCATGCCGCGTCCCGGCAGTGCGTTGAGCGTCTCGTAGCACGCGCCCATCGTGTGATAGTCGGTCTTGCCCGCAGGGCTCTTTTCGTCGCCGTACTTGCGGTTGTCGCAGGTGAGAATGCGGTACCACGCGCCGTAGCGGTGATCGACGAAATACGTCCAGCTATAGCGCCAGAGTTCGTCATACCAGTCCCAGAAGCGCTCGTTGCCCGTGCGTTTCGCGAGCAGTGCAGCCGTCGCGAACGTTTCGGCCTGCACCCAGAAGTACTTGTCGTGATCGCAGACCGTGCCGTCCGTGCCGAAACCGTAGTAGAGCCCGCCGTGATCGTTGTCCCACGCGCGCGCCATCGCGGCGTCGAACAGTTCGATTGCGCGCGGCAACAGCCACGGCAACGGACGATGGCGCTCGAGGATCAGCAGCAGCTTCGCCCACTCCGTCTGGTGTCCCGGCTGGAAGCCCCACGGACGGAAGATGTTCGAACTGTCCTCTTCGTTGTAGTGCCAGTCCACCGACCAGTCCGCGTGATAGTGCTCCCACACGAGACCGTACGAGAGCTTCGCCTGGCGCAGCGTGAGGTTCGACGCGAGACGTTCGGCGCGGTCGAGATAGACGAGGTGGCCGGTCGCCTCATACGCGGCGAGCAAGGCTTCCGTCGTGTGCATGTTCGCGTTCTGGCCGCGATAGCTCGATACGACCCAGTCGGCGCTCGCTTCGTCGGCGTAGAGGCCCGCAGCGGCATCCCAGAAGCGGTGGTCCATCAACTCGAACGTCGCGCCGATCATCGGACGCGCTTCTTCGATGCCCGCCATCGCAGCGTGCGAGTAAGCGAGCAGCACGAACGCGAGGCCGTAGCAGTGGCGCGTGGCGTCGAGCGTGCGCTTCTTGCCGTCGCGCCAGTCGATCTCCCAGTCGTAGCCTTCGTGCTGCGGATCCCAATGCCCGTCGCGCAGGAACTGCAGGCCGTGGCGTGCGTACTCGAGATACTGAGCGTCGCCGAACTCGCGATACGCCATCGCATAGTTGAAGACGAAACGGCAACTGCTCACCAGATGCCGCGAGTGCGCGTTGTAGACCGTACCGTCGTCGCGAAAGTAGTGGTAAAAGCCGCCCGATGCGTCAAACACGTTGGGCGCATAGAACCGCAGCGTGTCCTTCACGTGCGAAAGCAGGAAAGCGCGGTCGCGAAAATTTTCGACTGGCGGCACGCCCGCTTGCGGCGAGTGCGCTTCGGGCGTGGTGACAGCGGCGGTCTTGGTGAGCTTCGTCATGGCGTTCTCATCATGGCGTTAGCGTGGTTTCAGCGCGGCACGCGCTGCGGTGCCGCGCGTGGACGGTGCGGCGGCGGTGTCTTCTTCGGCGATCGCGTCGTCCGCGCCATCGCAGGTGAGCATGGCGTTCGGCGCGGCGGCGCGGTCGGTCATCTGCAAATCCGGTTGCGTAGCGCGCGTACCCTCGGTCACTGGGCGTGCCCCGGCTGTCGTGCTGCCGCGTGCGATCAGTTGCACCGGCAGGCGGATTTCAGTGACCGTGGGCGCTTCTTCGAGCAGCAACTCGACCCCGCGCCGCCCGAGCGTTTCCTTGTCGACGGCGATCGTCGAGAGCGACGGCACCGCATGGGCCGCGCCCGCGATGTCGTCGAAACCGATGATCGCGATGTCCTCCGGCACGCGCAGGCCGCGCGACTGGCACACGCGCATCGCGGCGAGCGCGGCGGCGTCGTTGTAGGCGAACACGGCGTCGGGTGCAGCGCCGCGCGTTTCGTCGAGCAGACGTGCCATCGCGCGCGCGGCGCCGGTATCGGGGTCGAGCCCGGCGTCGATCGTCACTTCGAGCGATGGATCGAACAGGAGCCCCGCTTCGAAGAACGCGCGCCGGTAGCCGAGCGCGCGCTGCGCGATGCTGAAGTGCGCGAGCGATCCGCCGATGAACGCCACGCGCCGGCGCCCCATTGCGAACAGGTGATTCATCGCCAGCGTGGCGCCCGCGACGTTGTCGATGTTCACCGAGCGCAGGTCCGGTGCCCACAGGTCGATCAGCACGAGCGGCCGCTGCAGCGCGACGAGCGCACCGAGCGTCTCCGGTTCGACGAAGCCTGCTATGGCGATCGCGTCAGGCGCGTGCAGGCGAAGCTGGCGGATGGTGTCGTCGGCGGGGCCGGCGGTGAGCAGCGCGGGCACGATGCCGTGCTCGCGGCAGGCGTCCTCGACACCGTGCAGCACGTGCGAGAAGAACGGGCTTGCAGCGAAGTTGTTGTGCTGGCGATGCAGCAGGAACGTGAGCCGGCGGATGCGCGGGCGCAGTTGGGCGCAATCGTAGCCGAGCGATTGCGCGACTTCAACGATGCGCGCTCGCGTGGACTCGGAGAGGCCGGACTGGTTTTTGAGCGCGCGTGAAACCGTGCCGATCGACACGTTGGCTGCCTGCGCGACGTCGCGAATGGTTGTCCCCATGACTCCCGGCGGGCGGCGCGCCACGGCGCCGCGTGGTGTTCGTCAGATATCGGGGCGATTGTATAGTAAAAATTCGGCTAAACAACCGGCGTTGCGCCACAGTTATTCCCGTAAATAACCGAAGCGGAAGCGATAAAACTCAAATTAAGTGTTTAGTAAAAACAACGAAACAAAGGCCGTTGGTCAGGTCGGACGCGCAAGGCGGCGCGTCGCGGATCGCGTGAGCGGCGCGTTGGTGCGCTTCGGTTTGCAACGGTAGTGGAGGCGTGCGCCGTCCGCCGCCGCGTGATGTTCCGAGGGCGTGCTGATGCGCATGGGGCTGCCATAGCGCCCCATGCGTGCCGCGCGGCGAGTGCCGCTGGAAAGAGAAAAAGCGGGCGTTAGCCCGCAGGCGAAGCAAGTTCGCCGTGCACAGGCAGTCGCGCCGCGCTGTCGCTGCCGTCGATCACAACGAGGCCCGCCGCCTCCTGCTTGGCCTGGCGTTTGGCGCAGGCCGCGAGCGACGCGATCGCCTCACTGGTGTGCCGCCCGCTGCTGCCAGGCGCGATGTGCACGCAGCCGATCGCCATCGTCACGAAGCCAAAGAACACGCGATTGCCCTGGCGGTCCTCGCCTTCGATGCCGCCCGCGAGCCGGTCCGCAGGCGCGTAGAAGCGCTGTGCGCCCGCGTTGAACGTCTCGATCGCACATCGCGCGCGTTCGAGCCACGTCTCGCTCTGGAACAGGATCAGGAAGTCGTCGCCGCCCACGTGGCCGAGGAAATCGCGCGTCGGGTCGCATGCGTCGGCGAGCACGGTCGCGGCGAATTTCAGCACCTCGTCGCCCTGCCAGTACCCGTATTGATCGTTGAACGGCTTGAACTGGTTCAGATCGACGTAGCACGCGTAAAAGCCCGCATCGTTCGAGAGCAGCCGCTCGATGTGCGAACTGATCGGAATGTTGCCAGGCAGGAACGTGAGCGGATTCGCGTAGCGCGCGGCCTGAATGCGCACCTCGGTCACCGCGCGCACGAGGCTCTCGCCGGTGCCGAGGCCCGCGTAGCGGCCGTTGTCGGTGATGACGAAGCCATCGGCGAGATAGCGCTGGTCATCGCTCGCGAGCAGCGTCGCCATCTGCTCGACCGTCATCGACTGCTCGATCAGCACCGGCGACACGTTCGCGAACTGCATGCACGCCTTCTTGCCGAACAGTTCGCGGTGATAGGGCAGCGCATAGCGGTCCATGAACGCGCGGCGATTGATGAGCGCGACCGGCTTTTCGCCCTCGACCACCGCAAGCGCATGCAGCTCGGGCGCGCCGTTGAAGACCTGGAGGACGTCGTTGTTGGTGGCGTGACGCGGCAGCGTCGGTGCGTGAACCATCATCTTCGCCGCGGGCGAGCCGCTGCCCGCTTGCACCGTCGCGGCGCGGCGCGCGGCTTCGGGAAATACGGCGATGTGATCGGCGCGGATCGCTTCACGTGCGTCGTGCGCGAGCGCGAGCGTGGGACGCGTCTCGGGGCGGCCGAAGAAATAACCCTGCCCACTGCCGATGCCCATGTCGCGCACCACGATCAGATCGGCTTCGCATTCGATGCCCTCGGCGACGATCCGCGCGCCGCTCGCCTGCGCGAAGTGCTGCATCGCGCGCACGGCTTCGAACTTGAGCGAATCCTTCGCGATGCCGTCGATGAAGAAACGGTCGATCTTCACGATGTCGGGGTGGAGGCGCACCCACAGGTTCATGCTCGAGTTCGCGGTGCCGTAGTCGTCGAGCGCGAATTGCGCGCCGGCCGAGCGCAGGGCCTCGACGACGGGGATGAAGTCGTCGCTGTGGTCGATGGCGCTCTGCTCGGTGAGTTCGATCACGATGCGGCGGGCGTCGAGCGTGCCGTCGAAGAGCGCGAACATGTCGCGGCCGGACGCGGTGAGTTCGCGCAAGGCGTCGGCGCTGAAGTTCAGGAATAGCTTGCCCTTGCCGCCGAACTGCGAGAAGGCGTCGATGCAGACGCGCGCCGCAGCGTGTTCGAGCGCGGTCGTACAGCGTTCCTGGTGCGCGCGCGCGAAGAGCGCCGCGGGCGATTCGAGCGGCGATCCGGCGGGGCCGCGGATCAGGCCCTCGTAGCCGAGGATCGCACCGTCCGCGAAATCGACGATCGGCTGGAATACGGCGCGCAGATTACACCGTGCGATCAGATCTGCGGTGCGGGGCGGGATGGACGGTGAGGATGCGCAAGCAGACATAAGCGAGCCACTACAGGCAGTAACGACACGCTTAACGGCAACAACGCCCGACTATTAAGTGAATTTTTGGTGACACGTGCTCGCAATCGTTAGCGAGGCTAAGCAACGGGCGATATGCGGGGAATGGGTCTGGTGGCGAGGCGTTGCTTCGTGAAAGGCGGGGGTAAGAGGCGGGGGTAAGAGGCGGGGGTAAGAAGCAGGGGCAGGAAGCAGTGGTGAAAAGTAGAGCGGGCGACAGCCGAAGATCGCGCGCGCCCGCCCCGGACGGCGCAAATCTCCCACGCGATTTAACGCCGCACCGCAGCCGCCGTGCGCTTCGTGCCGCCTGCGCGCGATTCGTCGCCCGCGAGCGCGTCGCGCTCGCTGCTCATGTCGCGCGCGCCCCAGTGCTGCGCGAGCGCGGCGCAAACCATCAGCTGGATCTGGTGAAACAACATAAGCGGCAGCACGACCGCACCGACCGCGCTCGACGCGAAAATCACCTTCGCCATCGGCACCCCGGCCGCGAGACTCTTCTTTGAGCCGCAGAAAATGATCGTGATCTGGTCCGCTCGCGAGAAACCGAGCTTCTTGCTGGTGAATATCGTGATGCCGAGCGCGAGCGCGAGCATCAACGCACACACGACGATGATGCCGGCCAGCGCTGAAAGCGGAATGTGGTGCCAGAGCCCTTCGTTGACGGACTCGCTGAATGCGCCGAAGACGACGAGCAGGATCGACCCTTGGTCGACGAACTTGAGCACGCCGCGATAGCGCTCGATCCACCGGCCGATCACGGGGCGCAGCAGTTGCCCGGCGATGAACGGCACGAGCAGTTGCAGCACGATGTTCCAGATCGTGTGCCATGCGGAGCCGCCGCTCGCGGCCTGGTTCGTGATGAGAAGGCTCACGAGCGCGGGCGTGACGAAGATGCCGATCAGGCTCGACGCCGACGCGCTGCAGACCGCGGCGGGCACGTTGCCGCGCGCGATCGACGTGAAGGCAATCGACGACTGGACGGTCGAGGGCAGCGTGCAGAGGAACAGCACGCCCGCGTAGAGCGCGGGGGTGACAAGTGGCGAAAGTACCGGCTTGAGCGCGAGGCCGAGCAGAGGGAAGACGACGAAGGTGCTCGCCAGCACGACGAGGTGGAGGCGCCAGTGCGTCGCGCCCGCGATGATCGCTTCGCGCGAGAGCTTGGCGCCGTGCAGGAAGAACAGCAGGCCGACGGCGAAGTTGGTCAGCCAGTTGAAGGCCGTGGCGGCCTGGCCATGCACCGGGAAAAGGCTTGCGAGGATCACCACGCCGATGAGGGACAGGGTGAAGTTATCGGGAATGAATTTCGGACGGGCCATCGGGGCAATCTCAGGTGCGCATCGGCGCGGCGCGGGTTGCTATGCGACGTCAGGTCGTGCGCCGCATTCATCAAAAACGCAATTGTCCCCGCAAGCCTATTGAAAAAGCAAATTCATTTGAAGAATTGATTAATGATACTAACGCATGAGCCGGATGCGGCCATGCTCCAGCGGCATCGCGCGGCCGCACGCATTCGAGATACCTCGGCACCGGTGCGGCACTCGTCCGGCACCTGTTGTGCGGGCATCAATCGGACCGGCTCGAAGCGCCTTTCCCGATTACCCTCCGAAGCCCGAAAAACCGTGCAGTAACATGGCGTTACAACCCTACTCGCGGCATAACATCTTTTGGCTCGACACCCATCCGGGGCGCCCATAAATTACCGTCAAAGGGCGCTCGGGCCCGTCGCGGTGGCAATCATTGTGCGCCACGCGAGTGCCCGCGTCAGAACAGGCCCCGCCACGGCCCGAGTGGCGGACCTTCACGCGGAACGTCGGGCGGACGATCGACACAATGCACGCAGGTTTGTCACGAATGGGACGGTGGGTCTTCGGTGCCGGATTGATGGCGCTGGTCGCGTATGCCCACGCGCAGCCTGCGTATTCGTCGTCGCATTACGGCGGAGGAGGCGGCGGCTTTCAACGGGCACCGATGGCGAGCCCGCAGTCCGGCGGCGGAGGGCGCGGCGGCATGCCGTGGGCGGGCCGCGAGCGCGGCGCCTGGGGCGCGCACGAGCCGTCCCCCACGGGCCGTGAGGCGGGCGGCTATCGTGGCGGCTATGGCGGCGGTTCGGGCCGCTACGGCGCAGGCTCCGTGCGTGTCGCCGACCAGGGCGGCTTGCGTGAGCGCGGCGGCCGAAATGCCGGAAGCGTAAATGGTCAGCCCGTTCGCTCGATGGGCGGCGGCTATGGAATCTACCGCAACGGGCCGATCACACCGGTCAGCGAGCCGATGCGTCAGGTACCGCATCCACCGGCAGACTCGCCGGTGCGGGCGGGCTCGATCCGCGAAGACGTGGCGCGCTACAACGAGGAGCGCGGCTCGTTCCGGCCTTCCCCTCGTGGCGGCGGTGAAGTGCCCCGTCCGCCGATGCCGTCCCCCTATCGCAACTAGCACTCCCTGGCGCTTTGGGTATGGAGCTGGCTGCCATCGCCCGACATAAGCCCCTCTCAAAAGCGCCTGGCCGCGCGCCGGCCGCCGCATCAATAACCTCCCGTCGATTTCCTCCTTCTGGCGACGCGTCCCGTTGCGCGCGCATCGATCTCCTTCGCTATTGCACTGCGGATTCGCAAGTCCCCGGCGCGAATCGGCCCAATCTGACGCGCGGATACCACACTTTTTGAAAAATCGCTCGCCGTACACAACCCTTTCATCATCAAATCTCGGCTTCGATTTCGCAGTGCGTCAATAGCGGTCCGGGGCGCCCGGAAAAAACCCGCAAAAGCGGTTCAAATGCCCGAAAAGGTGCACGCTGCAACGCAGCGCAATGCGGCCGCCACGCGGCCGCTGTGGCTCACCCTGACGGCGATACCCTGCCCCACATAACGGTGGTAACCGCGGACATTTCTGGCCGCGCAGCCGGTCCGCGAAGGTGGCCGGGCCTCGCGCCCAAGGCCCAGGGCCTCAAAACGGCCACGCCTGCGAACGACGAAAAACAATTATTGGTTTGCGCGAGCGTCATCCGCCGCGAGCCCCGTTTTTATTTTGGAAAGGTCTGGAGAGTTCATGAAAACAACCGTTAGCCGCGCGCTGCGCACCACCCTGAAGGCGAGTGCACTCGCCGCCGTTCTTGCTGCTGCTTCGTCATCGGCGTTTGCGCAGTCGAGCGTCCAGCTCTACGGTCAGGTCGATGCGTGGGCCGGGGTTACGAAATTTCCGGGCGACAACGCAGCGGTGGGCGTCGGCGGCGGTGGCATGTCGACGTCTTACTGGGGCCTGAAGGGCTCCGAGGATCTCGGCGGCGGCTACAAGGCGATCTTCACCCTCGAAAGCTTCTTCCGTCCGCAGAACGGCCAGTTCGGCCGCTTCCAGGGCGACACGTTCTTCGCCCGCAACTCCTACGTCGGCCTCGAGACGCCGTACGGTACGCTCACGGCAGGCCGCCTGACCACGCAGCTGTTCGTCTCGTCGATCCTGTTCAACCCGTTCATCGACTCGTACACGTTCTCGCCGATGGTGTACCACGTGTACCTCGGCCTCTCGACGTTCCCCACCTACACGACCGACCAGGGCGTGGTGGGCGACTCGGGCTGGAACAATGCGGTTCAGTACTCGACGCCTGACTTCAACGGCCTCTCGGGTTCGGCGATGTACGCGTTCGGCAACCAGGCCGGCGAGAACGGCGCGAAGAAGTGGAGCGTGCAGGGCCTGTACTTCCATGGCCCGTTCGCCGCGACGGCTGTCTATCAGTACGTGAACTTCGACCAGAAGCCGGGCGACATCGGCACGGTCTCGGCCGATGGCGTGACGGCGCTCGGCCTGAAGAGCCAGGGTGTCGGCCAGATCGGCCTGTCGTATGACCTGAAGTTCGTGAAGTTCTTCGGCCAGTACATGTACACGTCGAACACGCAGCAAGTCGGCAGCTGGCACGTCAACACGCTGCAGGGCGGCGTGTCGGCGCCGGTCGGCCCGGGTACGGCGATGGCCTCGTACGCGTACTCGCGCGACACCGGCGGCTTGAACCAGACGCGCCAGACCGCGGCGGTCGGTTACGACTACCCGCTCTCGAAGCGCACCGACGTCTATGCCGCGTATATGTATGACCACTTCGACAACATGTCGTCAGGCATGACCTACGGCGCCGGTATCCGCGCGAAGTTCTAAGCTTCCGGGACCGCATCGACCAACCCCGCGCTGCTCCGCAGCGCGGGGTTTTTCGTTTCTGAAACCGGCGCGCGTTGGCGGCTCTGCACACCCGGAATTGATAAGGCGCGCACAATGGCGGCGATTGATTCCCCGTGTTTCACGATGCTCAACCTGCCATACCCGCTCAACCGTTAAGCAAGCGCCCGATGGATACCCTCGTCAGCATGAAAGTGTTTCGCCAGGTCGTCGAGTCGGGGAGCTTCGTCGGAGCGGCCGAGCGCATGAACCTGTCCGCGGCGATGGCGAGCAAGCACGTCGCGCATCTCGAACAGCAACTGGGTGCGCGCCTGCTCAACCGCACGACGCGCCGCGTCGCGCCCACCGAAGCAGGGCGCGAATACTACGAGCGTCTCGCGCAGGCGCTCACCGAACTCGACGAAGCCGGTCAGGCGGTCGGCGCCGCGAGCGTGGTGCCGCAGGGGCGGTTGCGCGTGTCGTCGTTGACCGCGTTCGGGCTGCGCCACGTGATGGGCGCGGTTGCCGACTACGCGGCCGGTTACCCGCAAGTCACCGTCGATATCACGCTCTCCGACCGCGTCGTCGAACTGATCGAAGAGGGCTTCGACGTGGCGATCCGCGCGGCGCCTTCCGGGCTCAAGTCGTCGTCGCTGATTGCGAGGCCGCTCGCTACCGCGCACATCGTGCTGTGCGCGTCGCCCGAGTATCTGCGCCGACGCGGCGTGCCGAAGACCGTCGCCGACCTTGCGCGTCACGACTTCGTTCA
The DNA here is from genome assembly GCF_021390575.1 of Paraburkholderia adhaesiva. Taxonomy (GTDB): domain Bacteria; phylum Pseudomonadota; class Gammaproteobacteria; order Burkholderiales; family Burkholderiaceae; genus Paraburkholderia; species Paraburkholderia adhaesiva. The sequence goes on from NZ_JAJEJQ010000001.1 coordinate 196,136, forward strand.
TTACGCGGGAGCGTCGGCGCAGGAACTCGCGCCAGTCTCCGAAGCACTCGCGCGCCCGATGCCGCGCGGCAACCTGATCGTGAACCACCTCGAAGCGCTGCGCGTGGTCGTGCTGCAGGGCGGCGGGCTGTCGATGCTGGGCACTGAGGTGGTCGGCGACGACATCGCCGAAGGCCGCCTCGTGCCACTGCTCGTCAATGCGCTGCCGCTGCGCGAGTTGCCCATCTACGCCGTGTATGCGAGCAGGCGGCATTTGTCGGCGAAGGTGCGCTCGTTCGTCGATTTCCTGGCGGAACGTTTCGACGATCGCGGTCTATGGCCCGGTGTCGAAGCGATTCGCGCGATGGCGGCTTCGTAGACGGCGGGAGCGTCCGGATCGCGCGTTGCGGGCTTGCGTTGGCTGTCCGTGACGCTCTCTACGACCTTCAGCGCCCCACGCCGAGCCGCGAGCGCGTCTCGTCGTACTCGCGCCTGAGCCGCGCGACGAGTTCCGCAACAGTCGGAATGTCGTCCATCAGCCCCACGCCCTGGCCCGCGCCCCAGATGTCCTTCCACGCTTTCGCTTTGTCGCCGGCGAAGTTCATCTTCGTTTTGTCCGATTCGGGCAGCGCGTCCGGGTCGAGCCCGGCGTTCATGATGCTCTCCCGGATGTAGTTTCCGTGCACGCCGGTGAAGAGATTCGTGTAGATGATGTCGGCGGCTTTTGCCGAGAGGATCGCGCGTTTGTACGCTTCGACCGCGTGCGCCTCCTGCGTGGCGATGAAGCGCGTGCCCATGTAAGCGAGGTCCGCGCCCATTGCCTGCGCCGCGAGAATCGAGCCGCCGTTTGCGATTGCACCCGATAGCACGATCGGCCCGTCGAAGAGTCGCCGCACTTCGCCCACGAGTGCGAACGGCGACGTCGTGCCTGCGTGGCCGCCCGCACCCGCCGCGACGAGGATCAGCCCGTCGACGCCCGCTTCGAGCGCCTTGCCGGCATGGCGCAGGTTGATGACGTCGTGCAGCACGATGCCGCCGTAGCTGTGCACGGCGTCGATGATCTCGCGTGCCGGTGCGCGCAGGCTCGTGATGAAGATCGGCACCTTGTGCTCGATACAGACGCGCACGTCATGTTCGAGGCGCTCGTTCGACTGATGGACGATCTGGTTCACGGCGACCGGTCCGATCGTGGCGCCGGGGTTCGCGGCTTTGTACGCGGCGAGTTCGGTTTCTATCTGCGTGAGCCAGGCGTCGAGCTGTTCGGCGGGGCGCGCGTTGAGCGCGGGGAACGAGCCGACGATGCCAGCCTTGCATTGCGCGAGCACGAGTTCGGGATAGCTGACGATGAACATCGGCGAGCCGACGACGGGCAGCGAAAGATTTTGCAGGACGGCGGGTAGTGCCATGGCGAGCGTCTCCTTGTGCGCCTCGCGACCGGACGATATGCGCGGTGCGGACGGCTTCTTCAGCTTTCAGGACATGGACAACGGAACCGGCGACGGATCGGATCCGTTGGAGCAGATCGTACCGCCTCGATGTTCGATGTGTTCGAAGCGTTCAATGCCGTCGATGGGGTAACGCACGTGGCCGTTATCCGCATTTAAGAACGAACGTTCGATTATATGCACGTATCTGCCGCTGGATGGCCCGTTCGACTTTCGAGCAAGTGCTCGGTTTCTACGGTTGTGGACCCAAAATCGCGCGGGACGATTGCGCACGCCTCATACAATGTCGGGACACTAAAAAGCACATTGGAGATGCCATGCCGTTTCAGGGATTCACGCCCTTCACCGTTCGCACGGCGGACGGAATCGACATTCATGGCGTAAAGGGCGGCGAGGGCCCACCGCTTTTGCTGCTGCACGGCCACCCGCAGACGCACATGATCTGGCATCGCTGCGCCGACGAACTCGCGAGGCACTTCACCGTGATCGCGACGGACCTGCGTGGCTACGGTGCATCGTCGAAGCCGGCCGGCGATTCTTCGCACGTCACGTATTCGAAGCGCGAGATGGCCAACGATCAGGTAGCGGTGATGCGCCACTTCGGTCACGAGAGGTTTCTCGTCTGCGCTCACGATCGCGGCGCGCGTGTCGCGCATCGCATGGCGCTCGACCATGCCGATGCCGTCGAACGCCTGATGCTGCTCGACATCGCACCGACGCTCGCGATGTACGAGCAGGCCGACCGCAAGTTCGCCACGCTCTACTACCACTGGTTCTTTTTGATTCAACCTGAACCGCTGCCCGAGTCGCTGATCGGCGCGAACACCGATCTCTACGTCGAGCGCGCGATGGGCAATCGTCACGCCGGGCTTGCGCCGTTTGCGCCCGAGGCGCTCGACGCCTATCGCGCGGCGCTGCGCCAGCCCGGTGCCGTACATGCGATGTGCGAGGACTACCGCGCGTCGGCGACGATCGACCTCGAACACGACCGTGCCGATATCGAACGCGGCAACAAGGTGGCGTGTCCGCTGCGCGTCCTTTGGGGTGCGGAAGGCGTGATCGAACAGTGTTTCGATGCGCTCGGCGAATGGCGCAAGGTCGCGCGTGACGTGAGCGGTCGCTCGCTCGCGTGCGGCCACTACATCCCCGAGGAAGCGAGCGGCGAACTCGTGGCCGAGATGCTCGCGTTCTTCGAGTCAACCGATCGCTGACAGGGCGTCGTCACTTCGGTCGGTCGACGGGTGCGAGGTGCTGGGGTGATTGTTGCGACAGCAACGCACCTTCAGGCCCCGTGTGCGGGCTGTCCGACGCAAGTCTCGCGGCAGCGATCCGTTCCAGTGCAGGAATGCATGGCGGTGATGGAATACCGCCGGCCTGGCGCATGCAAATCGCCAGGGACCTGCTGCAGCGGAATCGTTGCACGGTCCCGAAATCGCAGAATTGGGCGGCTATCGCTCAGTCAGCGCGTTCAGTGTGGCATTCGGTCACCACGTCGGACTTCCGGCAGCCGCGCTATGCGCGCGAGCGTTGATGTCCAGACCCTTTTGTAACCGAGTACCGACCGGCTTATGCGTCTTTCCGACGGTATGGTTAGTGACTCTCAGCCCGAACAAGTCGTTGCGGGCGCATCTCAATTTAACGATTGCCTGACAAAGTCTTTCTTGATTCTGACGGCCGTCTCGATATACTTGAAGCCAGTGAAAGGTTGTTGAAAGACATTATCCGGTTGCAACAAGCCTCGACTGAGACACCGCGAAAGCGGCTGACATCGGGCAGACGACGCAGCAACGAGTCGTTGCGCAAGCAACATGGTTCCACCGGCAGCCTGAATTAAATATCGTTAGGTTTGCTAACTTAAATATTTTGGGATCTACCATGAAAAAGCATCTTCTCGTCCTCGCCCTCGCCGCCGTTCCTGCGTTTGCTTTTGCGGCCCCGAACACGATCAACTTCCAGGGCGAAGTCACCGATCAGACCTGCCAGGTTACTGTCAACGGCAACCCGGGCAACCCGACCGTCCTGCTGCCGACCGTGCCAGCCACGGCCCTGAGCGCCGCAAACAGCACCGCTGGTCAGACGACGTTCACGGTAGCGGTCAGCGACTGCATGGCGCCAGTGAGCACCACGCAGGCGATCAACACCGTCTTCGTCGGCAACCTCGTGACGACTGCCGGCAACCTCGGCAACACCGGCACGGCAACGAACGTGGCGCTGCAGCTGCTTGACCCCGCCCTGCCGGCTGCTCCGTTCGATCTGAGCGCCGCCGGTGGTGTCTACGCTCCGGGCCTCCAGCTGCAAGTTGGTGATACGGCCGCTGCGCACGACTTTGCTGTCCAGTACATCTCGGAGACAGGCGCCGCGACGGCGGGCTCGGTGCTCGGCAGCGTGCAGTACTCGGTCAACTACGAGTAACCCATGAAAATCATGGGGTAGCCTGCAGAGGTCGCCCCATGAAATGCCGGACTTCGACGTCATCTGACTATCACAATTAATTAGCATTACTAATATTTGCAACAGGGATCTACCATGAAAAAGCATCTTCTCGTCCTCGCCCTCGCCGCCGTTCCTGCGTTCGCCTTTGCGGCCCCGAACACGATCAACTTCCAGGGCGAAGTCACCGATCAGACCTGCCAGGTCTCCGTCAACGGCAACCCGGGCAACCCGACCGTCCTGCTGCCGACCGTGCCAGCCACGGCCCTGAGCGCCGCAAACAGCACCGCCGGTCAGACCACGTTCACGGTAGCGGTCAGCGACTGCATGGCGCCGGTGAGCACCACGCAGGCGATCAACACCGTTTTCGTCGGCAACCAGGTGACGACGGCGGGCAACCTCGGCAACACCGGCACGGCAACGAACGTCGCGCTGCAGCTGCTTGACCCCGCCCAGCCGGGTACTCCGTTCGACCTCACGGCGGCAGGTGGTGTCTACGCCCCGGGCCTCGTGCTGCAGGATGGTGCGACGAGCGCTGCGCACGACTTCGCCGTCCAGTACATCTCGGAGGCGGGCACCGCGACGGCGGGCTCGGTGCTTGGCAGCGTGCAGTACTCGGTGAGCTACGAGTAACTCGCTGACGATCAGGGGTTTGCCCGAAAAGGCAGCCCCTGACGTTCCACGCTTTCGCAATTAATCCTGTGGCTTTTGCCACTGCAACGGACATTAATCCGATGCCATTAGTCACGTGATTTTCCGTTGCTCGAATGAGAGCGCGGTTTGCTAGCTTATTCGAGCGCGGTCATGAAAAAGCAACTCCTTGCTCTCGCCCTCGCTGCTGCGCCTTTTGTCGTCTTTGCGAGCGGCGCACACGCACGCGACTTCCAGAGCGGCGTCGCCGATCAGACCTGCCGGATCAGCGTCGACGGCGATGCGGCCCGCCTGTCGGTGCTACTGCCACCGGTTTCGGCGACCGAGCTGACAACTGCGGGCGACACCGCTGGCCACACAGCCTTTGCGTTGACAATTAGCGACTGCATCGTGGCGCTCGCGATCCCGCAGGCGATCAGCACCGCCTTCGTGGGCGATGTCGTGACCGCCGGCGGCAACCTCGGCGGCTCCGGCAGCGCGACGAACGTCTCCCTGCAACTGCTCGACCCGGCCTCTTCCGCTGATCCGGTCGATTTCACCGCGAGCGGCGGGATTCACGTCACGAACCCCACGCTGCAGGACGGCTCGACGTCCGCTTCGCACGACCTCGCGGTTCAATACATCACAGAAGAGGGCAGTGCATCCGCCGGTTCGGTGCTTAACAGCGTGCAATACCGGATGACCTACGAATAACTCGCGGCGTTGATGGACGGCCTGCGGGAGGCAGGTCGAATAACTCTGAGATACTGTCTCCGCACACCCGGGAGGACTCAGAATGTCCACTCAACGGCTTCGGTTGTCTCTTTTCCGCGCGATGGTGGTCGTTGTGTTGCTTTCGCTCGCGGACTTGTCCGGTGCGGCGGTCAGCATGATCGGCACGCGCGTGATCTACGACGCCAGGTCCCAAGGGCAAACCCTGTCATTCAACAATCCCGACAGCGCCCCGAGCGTCATGCAGGTATGGGTCGACTCGGGTAACGAGAAATCCACGCCTGAGACAGCGGATGGACCGTTCGTCGTCACACCACCGATATTTCGCATCGATCCGGGCGCCGGGCAGACGGTTCGCCTGCTCTTTACGGGCAAGGAACTGCCACAGGACCGCGAATCGGTGTTCTATCTGAACACCCTGCAGATTCCGTCGCTGAACCCGGCCACCGCCGAACAGAATCAGATGCTGGTGATGGTGCGTAACCGGCTCAAGATTTTCTATCGTCCACCGGGCATCGAAGGCAGTCCGGCCAGAGCCGTCGACAGACTGACCTTCCGCGTGAACGGACAAGACAAGGATCGACGGGTCGACGCCAATAATGCGTCGGGATACTACGTATCTGTCGCGAACGGCAGTCTGACCTGCGGTTCGCATACCGCGCCGCTCAGGGCCGTGATGTTTGCTCCTCGCTCCGAGACGGCACTGAGCCTGGAGGGTGACTGCCCGCTGGACGCAACGCCGATTCGCGTGAAGATTCGATACATCGATGACCACGGCGCCGTTCGCGACGCGGAGTTTCCGGTAGCAGCACACGGCACGCAATGACATGCGCGGCGTGCGAACCGATCTCGGGCCGGCTCATGTACATGGAAGATCCTGTTGGTCGCTTCTTCTGTCTGCCGCCGCAGCGGCGTCGGGCTTCGTCGTACCCGCGAGCAGGGTTGTCGCCGCACCGGTAGTCAGCGATGTGCCGCCGTCGGACACGGCGCCGGCGAGCGCCGTGCCTGGCGAAAGCGGTAGTTCCGCTGGTGCGCATCGCGAGAACGGTACGGCGGGTAATGCACCTGTTGAGAAGGCTTCTGCTAAGAACGCTCCTGCGGAAAGCGCTCCCGCTGGAAATGCGCCTGCTGGAAATGCGCCCGCTGGAAATGCGCCTGCTGGAAATGCGCCTGCTGGAAATGCGCCTGCTGGAAATGCTCCCGCTGGAAATGCGCCTGCTGGAAATGCGCCCGCTGGAAATACACCCGCTGGAAATGCGCCCGCTGGAAACGCCCCCGCCGAAAATGCCCCCGCCGCAAACGCCCCAGCCAGCAAAACCGCCACCAGCACCGCGCCCGTCGAGTACCACTTCGACAGCAAACTTCTGCTCGGTTCATCGCTCGGTGTAGCCAACATCGAGCGCTTCAACAAGCTCAGCGCGATCGAACCTGGGAATTACCAGGTCGACATCTTCGTCAACAGCCTTTTCTTCTCGCGTCGTACGATCGATTTTCGCTCCGTGGAAGGCGGACCCGTCAATCCGTGCCTGAGCGACGAGATGCTGACCTCGATCGGTGTGCTGTTGCCGGAGAGAGGTTTTGACGACGACGTCTCCGACGAGGTATTGCCTGAGACCGATTCGTTCACGGAAAAGCATGCCTCGGAAGAACCCGAGTGGAAACCCGCAGCGTTGTCCGCCCAATGCGTTCCGCTCACAGAGCGCGTGCCGGGCGCGAGCGCCAAGTTCGATATATCGCGCCTGCGTCTTGACATCAGCGTTCCGCAGGCGCTGATGAAGCGTGTGCCCCGCGGCTACGTCGACCCGGAAAGCCTCGACCCGGGCAACTTGATGGGGTACCTCAACTACGACTCCAGCTTTTACACGGCGTCGTCCTCGGGAAACCGGACGGATTCGTTCTACACCGGCATGAATGCCGGCGTGAATATCGGGCTGTGGCGTATTCGCGATCAATCGGCATTCACGTATCTCAACAGTTTCGGAGGTAGTACCTCACGCCGGAACAACATCCGCACGTACGCCGAACGGCCGCTGATTTCGTGGCGCAGCCGGCTCCTGATCGGCGAGGACTTCACTGGCGGCAACCTGTTCAGTTCGGTCGGCTATACGGGTGTTCACCTCGAAAGCGACGACCGCATGCTGCCGGACTCGCTGCGCGGATACGCGCCCGTGATCAATGGCATCGCGAACACCAACGCGCGGGTCGTGGTCACGCAAGGCGGCAACACGATCTACCAGACCACGGTCGCGCCCGGCCCATTCTCGATCACCGACCTCAACCCGACCGCATTCCAGGGAGACCTGACGGTCACGGTGTTCGAGGCCAACGGACAGGTCACCACCTTCACGGTGCCATTTTCCGCCGTGCCGAGCTCGCTTCGTCCCGGCATGTCGCGATACAGCTTCACAGCCGGCGAAGTTCGGCAGATCCAGAACCTGCATACGCCGTTCGCAGAAGCAACCTACGAACGCGGCCTCACCAACTCGCTCACCGCGAACGGCGGCGTTCGTGTGTCGTCCGATTATCAGTCGGTGCTCGGCGGCATCGTGCTCGGCACGAAGTTCGGCGCATTCGGGCTCAACGCCGCATGGTCGAACACGACCGAAGTCGGGGGGAACCGCGTGAACGGCTGGAAGGCGGCACTCCTCTACAGCCACACCATCACACAGACTGCGACGACGTTCTCGCTCGCGAGTTACCGGTATTCGACGAGCGGATATCGCGATTTCACCGATGCGCTGAATGAACGCGCATTTGCCGAGCACGGTGAGTCCTTCACCTCAGCGACGTTCCAGCAACGCGATCAATTCGTCGTCAACCTGAACCAGAATTTCGGGCGGTATGGCAGCGTGTCGATGTCCGCGTCGATCAGCGACTATTACGGCAACCGGTCGCGCGATACGCAGTTTCAGTTCAGCTATACGAACCACTACAAGCAGATCAGCTTCAACCTGTCGTTCGTGCGCCAGCAGACCGGAACCCTGTTCGGCCAGAACGTGCCACCCGGTCAGGAGGCGACGCTGACGCCCGAGCAGACACGCCTGACCAACGCCGTGATGTTCATGGTGTCGATCCCGCTCGGCTCCGGGCCGCGTTCCGCGTCTGTCTCGGCCGGCGTGACGAACAGCACCGATCAGGGCACGTCATTCCAGGCGTCACTGAGCGGCATCGCCGACAAGGCCCAGACGCTCAGTTACGGCCTGTCTGCTACCGGCGAACCGAACAACGGCGCGAAGAGCTTCAGCGGCAACGTGCAGAAGAGCTTCCCGGTCATCACAGTAGGCGCAAACTACTCGGACGGCTCGGGCTTCTCACAGGCGGGCGCGAATGCGCGCGGCGCGGTGGTCGCGCACGAGGGCGGCATCACGTTCGGCCGGTTCCTCGGCGATACGTTTGCAGTCGTGGAGGCGAAGGGCGCGGAAGGCGCGACGCTACGCAATACACAGGGTGTATCGATTAATAGCGCCGGCTACGCGATCGTTCCGTCACTCACGCCGTATCGCTACAACGACGTCGCGATCGATACGAAGGGCATCAATCCGAACGCGGAGCTGTCGGGTGGACAAGTCCGGGTCGCACCGTACGCTGGTTCGGCCGTACTGTTGAGGTTTGCGACACTGACCGGCCGCGCACTGCTGATCACCGCGAGCGCGCCTGGCGGGGAACCGCTGCCGCTCGGCGCGGATGTGCTGGACGATACGGGCGCTGTGATCGGCGTTGTGGGTCAGGGCAGCCTGGCTTACGCGCGGGTGCCCGCCGATCAAGGCACGCTGACGCTCAAGTGGGGCGAGCGCGACGAAGATCGGTGCATGATCGACTACGATCTGAAAGGCACGGATCCGAAGGCGCCGATCACGCGCCTCGAAGCGCAATGCAAGCCGCTCACTGTTGCGGCACCGACGGCGGCGGCACCGGCAACGGCGCCATCCGCGGCACCAGCGCCGGCAACGGCACCAGCGCGAACAGAGTAAGGGCATGCGCGATCTCCCGCACACGCATCCGCTCGATCCGGCAACACCGGCGGCGACGAGGAGGATCGGTCCATGAACAGTTGGCTTGTGAACCTGTTGCTCGCCAGTGGCCGTCGCGGTCGCTGCGCACTGCCTGCCACGCTGATGCTTGTCGCCGCCGTGCTGATGCCGATTGGAGCGTCGGCTCAGTCGACTTACACCGGATGCTGGACGATCACAGGGGCGACGACCGACACGAATTCCTATCTGCACACAGACGCGGGTGCTGTGGTGGGTAGTTGGATCGGTGCGACCGACACCGCAGGGCAAGGCGCGTTTCCGATGACCGTGAACGTCAACGTCCCCGCGTTCGTGCCGGACGGCACGTTGCTCGGCAGCGGCATATCGCCGATGTATAACCTCGGCGCAAATGGCGTGGGAGGCTACAGTCCAGAGCAGATTCTGTTCCGGTGCTCGCCCAATGCCGACGGGACCATCTACGAGTATTACGCGACGAATGGGGACTCGGCTTATGCCGGTGCAACGGACGTAAGCGCGCAGTCCGGCATTCCAGGCACCTACCTGTCGTATTACACCGGCATCGTCACGCGCGTAACCAACATGACCACAGGGGAATATCTGACCCGCTACTGGAACGCGCGACCGCTCACGGGTCTGGATCACGACAGCCAGGGGTGGATTCTCGTGAAAGCCAAGAATTTCAGCCAGTTCCAGCTGGAACTCTTTCAGTGCACCGCCTGCGCGGCCGGCGGCACGAGCGGCACCGGAAGCTGGGCACAATCGCAACCGCAAGGCTACGTGATTTTCGTCGGCGGAGCGACTGGCAGTACCAACGTCATCCAGGGCAACATATCCGTCGGCGCCGACTCGGCCAACCACTACGACGGCTGGTATGCCGACTGGCCCGGCGCCATCAACGCGTACCTGACGGTGAACGTGAGAAGAGACGCCACCTGCGCGGTCACGAACGCGACGCCCGTCGTGCTATTCCCGACGATCACCGCGGTGGAACTGAACCAGGGCGGATCGCGCCAGGCGCCGGTCACGATCCAGATACAGTGCCAAAGCACGGCCCCTACCGGCATGAGCGCGTTCGCAAGTGGCACGGCGGCAAACCAGACGGCGCTCGGCATACTCGCGTCGCCCGCCAATGCGCAAAGCGCTACGAATGCCGGTCTCACGACGAGCGGCACCGCCGTGACCTATCTGCTGTCCGATAACTACGGCACGCCGGGCATCGCAACCGGTGTCGGCGTAGCGTTGACGAGACCCAACGGTACGGCGCTCAATTTTCTGACCAACCAGTTCGTGACCACCGGTGGCGCTGCGTACGGCTGGGACGCTGTGCTGAACGACGCCACCGCGGATGGCCCGACAAGCGGCGGATACACTTCGTACACCAGAACGATCTACGCGACGTTCAAGGCGTTCGCGCCCGGCACGACGCCGGTCACACCCGGAAGCTACGATGCGACCGCGACGGTGATCGTTCGCGTGCAGTAATGGCGATGATCCGATGAGGAGCCTATGAACGACGAAACTTCCGCGCCCACGCTCGGCAGACATCGACGCTTCGGTGCGTTCGGTTTCGCATTAATCGCTGGCCTCGCCGCCGTCATGATGGCGTGGCGGACGCAGGCCGTTGCTGGCGTTGCGCCTGAGGTGTCGCGTGTCGTGTTTTCCGAGGGTGCCCACGAACAATCGCTGCATGTATTCAACGTCAACAAGTATCCGGTACTCGTTCAGACGTGGATAGACGACGGCAATATTCTCGCGTTACCGCAGGATTCGAAGGCCCCGATTGTCGCGCTGCCGCCGATCTTTCGCATGGACCCCGGCGACCAGATGAGCGTGCGGCTCATCAATTCGGGCGCGAAACTTCCTGAGGATCGCGAGTCGCTGTTCTGGCTCAATCTGTATGAAATTCCGGCGACGCAGAAGATTGCCGCGCCTGACAGCGAAAAAGTCACGGTCACGATGCGTACACAGATCAAGGTTTTCGTGAGGCCTGAAAAGCTCCCGTTTCCGGAGACGGATTTGCCGAAGCACCTGACGTTCGCGCTTGTCCATCGGCCCAACAAGGTCACACTCGAAATCGGCAATCCCACGCCGTATTACGCGACGATCGGCGCCCTTCAAATCACGATCGAAGGGGCGCCGCGACCGGAAACGGTCGACATGATCGCGCCGTTTTCGCATGCCGACGTCGATCTCGGCGGGCTTGTCGGTACACCGGGCGAGCATGCGAAGGTGCTTTTCACACTGCTCAACGACGAAGGCAATCCGATGCTCGGAGAGCGTGAGCTTGCCGTCAGGAATGCGGGAAAGTCGCCACCGCAGTGAGATCGCGCTGGGCCGCGCGGTCCAACTCACGCATGACCATTGAATCCGTGATCTGAATCGATTCCGAAGACTCGGCGTTGATTGGAAGTCGTCTCGGTGGACATGACCGAAGACTACTCAGTTGTTCTGATCATGAGCGTTCATTCGACAAGCAGGCTCACCCACATCCGCCGCTATAAGCTCGCGCAGTTCGATCGCGTGATGCGCAAGGGCGTCGCTGCAGATGGACACAATCTCTATCCTGGCGATGCCGTACCCATGGTTTGCGAAGCTGAAAGTGGGTTGGCTGAGTTTGACGAAAGCTCAAACGGGAAAACAATCAGTGCTTTGCCTCATGATTCAACGCTTGCAATTCCATAACGATCGAAATCCAGTGTTGGCGATCTGTAGGGAAATTACCGATGCGTCGAACAAGCAGCCGCGAGTATGATGGCCCGATAGTTTGATCACGTCAGAGCAAGACACTAACGCTCGTCCCGCAACGGATGGGCGTTTTTTTTCGCTCACGCAGCCGACGCAGGCGCGTCGATACGATCACCGCCCAGCGTCAGCGCACCGCTCTTCGCGAGTTCGCCGGTCAATTCCCGCAGAAGCGCGGGCCATGCCGCCCGCGGCGCGAGTTGCGACGCCGCAGCGCGCATGGCCGAAGCGTCATCGAGCATCGCCTCCAGCATGGCGAACGTCATCGAGCGCACTTCGAGCAGCTTGAACACGATCAGCACCTTGAGCGCGTTGCGCGGATTGCGCATGGGATCGGCGCGCAGCCACGCGAGACGCGAGAATGCCTTTTCGAGTGCCGCCTCGACATTCGCGAACGGCGCGCCGTGGCCCGGAATTACGGTGGCGACATCGAGCTTCGAGATCGCTTCGAGCACGGCTTGTTGTTCGGCAAAGCCGCTTTCGCCGTCGAGTTCGGGAAAGATCACGCCGAAGCCGTTTTCCCAGAGCGCGTCGGCGCTGATCAACAGACGCGGCTCGGCTGCGTAGAGCATGATCGAATCGGGATCGTGACCCGGTGCGCCGATCACTTGCCACTCGAATCCGCCGAGCGTGATGCGCTCGCCCGGCGCGAGCGTGCCGGTGACGCAAAAGCGCTCGCAGGTCTGCCCGGTCGCGAGAAACGACAAACGCGCTTCGTCCCATTCGCGCGCCGCGTCCGCGCCGCCTGCTGGAATCAGCGTTTCGCAGGACCAGGCCTTTTGTAGTTGTGCGTTGCCGCCGCAATGATCGGAATGCAGGTGCGTGTTGACGACGAGATCGAGCGCGCGCTCGCCCAATGCGCGTCGCACGAGCGCGACCGTCTGCGCGGCGTGCGTGGCGTAGCCGGTATCGACGAGCCCCGCGCGCGCGTCGTCGACGAGCAGCACGTTGTTCGACGAGAGCCAGCCGCGCTCGAACACGCGGATCGACGGCGGGAGTGAAACAGTGGCGCTCATGGCTTTGGCATCACGAGAATCGTTGCAGAACCGGTGACGACCGTTTCGCCATCCTGATTAACGGCCGTGCCCGCGAGCTTAACGAGATCGCCGTTCAGGCTTGGCTTCCACCATGCGTCTTCCACGCGCCACTCGAAGGTGAGCACGTCGCGCGCGTAGGTGGCGCGCTTGAGTTTGATCTCGAACTCGAGGCCAAGCGGTTGCGCAAACGTCGAGTAATGCGTCGCAAGTAGCGCCATGAAATGCGCGGAGGGCTGCGTGCCCGATGCGATCAGTCCGCCAAAGCGGCTCTCTTCTGCGTAAGCGTCGTCGTGATGAAGCGGGTTCAGGTCGTTCACGAGCATGGCGAACGACTTCACCGAATCGGGCGAGAGTGCGAGCGTCGAACGGATAGTCTCGCCGATTTTGACAACCCGTGGCGGCGCGTTCATTGCGTGCCTCCGCGGTTTGCGTCCGTCGAGTCGAAGCGCTGCGCCATCCACTGCGCGTGGCGCGCGTCGATGGCGTTCCAGACCGCGCGCTTTGCGTCGTCGTCGAGCGTGGACCATGCCGCGATCTCGTCGATTGTGCGCAGGCAGCCTTCGCACAGGCCGCTCGCTTCGTTCATGCGGCAGATGTTGATGCACGGCGAAACGGGCGTCCCAACAGCGGAAATCGCCGTCATGCTCAGGCGTCGCGCTGTGCGACGTCGACCACGGGCGCGCCGGTCAGCGCGGCCAGTTCGTGCGGCGACAGGTTGAACACGGCATGCGGGTGTCCCGCCGCGGCCCACAGGCTGTCGAGTTCGAAGAGGTCTGCGTCGATGAGCGTGACGGGGGGCGTGGCATGGCCGATCGGGCACACGCCGCCAATCGCGTAGCCGGTCTTCTCGCGCACGAACTTTGCGTCGGCACGGCCGATGTCGCCCACGTGAGCCGCGACTTTCTTTTCATCAACGCGATTAGCGCCGCTCGCGATCACGAGCACAGGGGCATCGTCTTTGCGGCGGCGAAAGAGGATCGACTTGGCAATTTGCGCGATTTCACAGCCGAGTCCCGCTGCGGCTTCGGCGGAGGTCTTGCCGGTTTCGGGCAGCATCACGACACGTTTCGCGTGGCCGCGTTCGCGCAGCAACAGGGCGACGCGCCGCGCCGATTCGGGCAGTGCATCGAGATCGTCTTGAGAGGGGGAAAGGGTTTCCGTCATGTGGCTGTTTCATTCGTACTGCAATTCAATATTCGATGTGTCACGCACACGCCGGTTCGCTGCGCTGTTTCGCGAGCAGTGCCTTGCCGGCGCGCGAGACGTTGGCGCGGCCGATGGCGCTCGAAATGAAGTCGCCCGCCGCGACGACCTGGTTCAGGTCGATGCCGGTATGAATGCCGAGGCCGCTCATCAGATAGAGCACGTCTTCAGTTGCGACGTTGCCGGTCGCGCCCTTCGCATACGGGCAGCCGCCGAGCCCTGCGACGGACGCGTGAAAGATCTCGATGCCTTCCTGCAGCGCCGCGTAGATGTTCGCGAGCGCCTGGCCGTAGGTGTCGTGGAAGTGCCCCGAGAGACGCTCGCGCGGAAACACCTTCGTCACGGCCTCGAATACTTCACGTGTGCGTTCGGCTGTGCCGACGCCGATCGTATCGGCGATATCGATTTCGTCGCAGCCGAGCGCGGCGAAGCGCTCGACAACGTCGACTACGGATGCAACCGGCACGTCGCCTTGATACGGGCAGCCGAGCGAGCACGAGACGCTGCCGCGAATGCGAATGCCGTGATCCTTCGCAGCTTGCGCGACCGGCACGAAGCGCTCGATGCTCTCCGCAATCGAGCAATTGATGTTCTTCTGCGAGAACGCTTCGCTTGCGGCGCCGAAGATCACGATCTCATCCGCGCGCGCGGCTAGCGCGCCTTCGAACCCGCGCAGATTCGGCGTGAGCACCGAATAGACCGCACCGGAACGCCGTTCGATGCCGGCCATGACTTCGGCGCCGTCGGCCATCTGCGGAACCCATTTCGGCGAGACGAACGAAGCCGATTCGATGTTCGGGAAGCCGGCCGCCGAGAGGCGATTGATCAACTCGATCTTGGTCGCGGTCGGAACGAAATCCTTTTCGTTCTGCAGACCGTCACGCGGCCCGACTTCGACGATCTTTACTGCTTTGGGTAGTGTCATGGGTGTCTCCAGCCTTTATTGCCTTTGTCACGGATTATGTGCGCCGCCACGAATTGCCGGTGCAGTCGATCCGCGTGCACGACGCGAACCTCGAAACTTCAATACCCGCGTCCGAGATGCACGATGCCGCTCACGGTCTCGCCGCGAGCGAGCGCTTCAATCTTGTCTGCGACCTGAGAAATGGCTTCGTCACGCAACGTCAGCGCCGAACTGTGCGGCGTGATCGTGATGCGCGGTTCGCGCCAGAACGGATGATCGGCCGGGAGCGGTTCCTTGCGGAACACATCGAGTGTCGCTGCGGCGAGCGTGCCGTAGGCGAGCGCATCGAGCAGATCATGCTCGACCAGATGCGAGCCGCGCGCCACGTTCACGAGATACGCGCCGCGTTCGAGCTTCTCGAATACCCGCGTGTCGAGGATGTCCTCGGTATCGGGCGTGGCGGGCAGCAGGTTCACGAGCAGCTTCACGCCGTCGAGGAACGCGTCGAACTGCGGGCCATGCAACGCGCCCGAATAAGTCTCGATGCCGTCGAGCGTCTTCGCGCTGCGCGAGAAGCCGCGCACGGGCACGCCAAGCGAGGCGACCGCGCGCGCGACCTGCGAGCCCAGCACGCCGAGTCCGAGCACGCCCACCGTGAACGCTTCACGCGGATGCGGCGCGAGCACATGCCATTCGTGCCGCGCCTGCGCCGCCGCGTATTCGTCGAATCGGCGCAGATAGCGCAGCACCGCGTGCTGCACGTATTCGCTCATCTGCTGCGCCATTCCGGAGTCTTCGAGGCGCACTAGCAGCACGTCGCTCGGCAACGTTCCCGGCTTTTCGTGTTCGAGACCGAGAATGGCATCGACACCCGCGCCGAGGTTGAATATCGCGCGCAAGCCGGGCCGCGCGGCCAGCAGTTCGCGCGGCGGATGCCAGACGACGGCGTAATCGGCGGGGGCGGTGTCGCCCGGTTGCCATTCGCGCAGTTCAGCGCCGGGCAGCGCGCGAGCGAGACCGTTGAGCCATGCGGACGCATCGGCCTGCGGCAGCCAGAACAGGATTTTCATTGTGACGGATGCCTTACTTCGCAAAGAGCTGGCCGATATCGGCGAATGCCTTGAATTCGAGCGCGTTGCCGCTCGGATCGAGGAAGAACATCGTCGCCTGCTCGCCGACCTGACCCTTGAAGCGGATATACGGCTCGATCACGAACTTCGTGCCCGCGGCGCTAAGGCGGTCTGCGAGGGCGTGCCAGTCGTCCATCGAGAGTACGACGCCGAAGTGGCGCACCGGCACGTCGTGGCCATCGACCGGGTTGCGGCTGCGGTGGCCTATTTCGTCGGGGGCGAGGTGCGCGACCAGCTGATGGCCGAAGAAGTCGAAGTCGACCCAATCGGGTGAGCTGCGCCCTTCGGCGCAGCCGAGCAGTCCGCCGTAGAACGCGCGCGCGTCGTCGAGGCTCGTGACCGGAAAGGCGAGGTGAAACGGCTGCAGCGGACGCTGATTGATGCTCGTAGCCTGCGACATGGGATCCCCCGTGGCTGGTGGTACTGCCCACATTCTACTTTTTCAGGACCTTGCCCGCCGCCCTTTCACCGCGCGAGGCGCGGTGCCACGGCCGCAGGCGGGCGATGCTGCAAAGCAAAGCGAAAAAAATTGGTTTGGCGCGCGGGCGCTGCGGATCACAATCGATTCACGCTTTGTCGCCACAAGGAAAAAATCATGCTTTCGAGCGGAGGGACGCCCTGGCCGCCGGGACTCGTCACCGTGCCCGGGCTGCACGGCAGCGACGGCGCGCATTGGCAGACCTGGCTCGAGGGTCAGTTTTCGCGTGCGCTGCGGGTCGAGCAGGCCAACTGGGATGCCCCGGATCTCGCTGTCTGGAGCGCTGCGCTTTGTAGCTTGCTCGCGCGTGAGCGCGGGCCGTTCGTACTGGCCGCGCACAGCTTCGGCTGCCTCGTTGCGGCACATGCGTTGCAGCACGGTGCTGCTCGCGCCGATGTCGTGGGCGTTCTGTTTGTTGCGCCTGCAAGCCCGGAGAAATTCCGCTTCGCGGGCGCGTTCGATGCGCGACGCCTGAGTGTGCCGTCGATCCTGATCGGCAGCGAAACCGACCCGTGGATGCCGCTTTCCGGCGCACGCGAGCTTGCGCAGCGTCTGGGCAGCGCGTTTGTGAATCTCGGCGACGCGGGGCATATCAACACGGCAGCGGGCTTTGGGCCGTGGCCGCGTGCGAAGGATTTCATCGACACGCTTGTGCAGTGCGAGGCACCAAGGTCGCTGCACCATGCGCCGAACGCGAGCACCGAGGGCGGCCAGCGCGCGCTCGTGTGAGCCAGAGCCCGTCTTTCAGGACTTCAACATCTCGCGCAAGAGACGCGCCGTGTGCAGCGCGATCATGCCTTCCTCGTCGGTGCGAATGGCGAAGACCGGCACGCGGCTTTCGCGCGTGCTGACGTGATCGTGATTTGCGGCGTTCGCTTCCGGGTCGATTTCCATGCCGAAGAGCGGCTTGAGCCGCTCGACGACCTTCGCGCGGATCGGCGCCGAGTTTTCGCCGATGCCAGCCGTGAACACGAGTCCGTCGATTCCGCCCAGCCCCACCGCGAGCTTGCCGATCTCCTGCGCGATACGGAACGTGTAAAAGTCGACGGCGAGCTTCGCGTGTTCGCTGTCGCTCGCGAGCAGTTCGCGCATATCGCTGCTCACGCCCGACAGGCCCTTGAGCCCCGAGTCGTGATAGAGCAGCTTTTCGATCGCGTCGTGATCCATGCCGCGTTCCATCATCCACAGCACCACGCCCGCGTCGAGCGCGCCGCAGCGCGTGCCCATCGGCAGGCCGTCGAGCGCGGTCAGGCCCATGGTCGTCTCGACGCTTTTGCCGTTGTTCATCGCGCACAGGCTCGCGCCGTTGCCGAGATGCGCGACGATCACGCGTCCACGTGCGATGTCGGGCGCAACGAGATGCAGATGCCGCGAGATGTATTCATACGACAGGCCGTGAAATCCGTAACGGCGGATACCGTCCGCGAAATAGCTGTACGGCAACGCGAAGAGTTGCGCGAGGGTGCCCGTCGTCGCGTGGAAGGCCGTGTCGAAGCACGCGACCTGCGGAAGTTCGGGCGCGGCCTCGCGTACCGCACGGATCGCCGCGAGGTTGTGCGGCTGGTGTAGCGGGGCGAGCGGCGTGAGCGCGTCGAGCTCGTCGATGACTTTGTCGTCGATGAGCACCGCGTCCGCATAGTGCGGACCGCCGTGCACGACGCGATGTCCGATCGCGGCGGGCGGCGTTTCTCGCAGACCCACCGCGAGCACGAGGCGCAGGAGGCGGAAGGCGCCGTCGTGGTCGGCGACCTGTGCGACGGGAAAGTGCTCGTCGACGATGAGCTTCCCGTCGGCCATATGTGCGACCACGCGCGGCGCGACGCCGATGCCTTCGATCTGGCCGCCCGCGCCATGGATCGCGCGCATGCCGCCCTCGACGTTCGGATCGTCGATGACGCGATACACCGAACACTTGATGCTCGACGAGCCCGCGTTGACGACGAGCACGACATGGCCTTCATCGTGATGCGGATGCGCTGGTTGTGTACTCACGTGATCTCCTGTTGGCACGAGTCAGTGCTTTAGCTGTCGGGCTGAGTTAGCGCTTCAGCACTTACTCCGGCCCCACGCAGGGCACCTACTCTGGCCTCATGCAGCGTTGTTCTTGCCCGCGCGCCGCGCGTGCGCGACCAGCACCGCGATCGCGCAACTGCCGATGCGCGATCGCACAGTGTCGGCGCGGCTCGTGAGAATGATGGGCACGCGCGCGCCGAGGACAATACCGGCCGCTTCCGCGCCGGCAAGGAAAGTGAGTTGCTTCGCGAGCATGTTGCCCGCTTCGAGGTCGGGCACGAGCAGGATGTCCGGGTCGCCCGCGACCTCGGAGACGATGCCCTTGATATGTGCCGCTTCCTTGTTGATGGCGTTATCGAAGGCGAGCGGACCGTCGAGCATGGCACCCGTGATCTGGCCGCGGTCGGCCATCTTGCAGAGCGCGGCGGCGTCGATCGTCGAGGGCATCTTGTCGGATACGGTCTCGACTGCGGCGAGAATTGCGACCTTCGGCGTGACCATCCCGAGCGCCTGCACGAGTTCGATCGCGTTGCGTACGATGTCGGCCTTGTCGGCGAGCTTCGGGAAGATGTTGACGGCCGCGTCGGTGATGAAGAGCGGCTTGTGATACGAGGGCACGTCCATCGCGAAGACGTGCGACAGACGGCGCTCGGTGCGCAGGCCCGTGGTGGCCGATGCAACTTCGTGCAGGAGTTCGTCGCTGTGCAGGCTGCCCTTCATGAGCAGTTCGGCTTCGCCCGAGCGCACGGCGAGCACCGCGCGCGCCGCCGATGCATGGCTATGGGGCGCGTCGATGATCGTCACACCGTCGAGCGAGTGCTGTGCCTCCTCGGCCACGGCGCGAATCCTCGCCTCGGGTCCGATGAGCAGGGGGACGATCAGGCCGAGGCTCGCGGCGTCGAGTGCACCCGTGAGCGAAGAGACGTCGCACGGATGCGCCACGGCCGTGGGCACGGGCGCCAGGCTGCTGCAACGTTCGAGCAAAACCGAATACTTGTCGTGCGATGAAGCCATGGGGTGTCTCCAGGCTGTACCACGGAAGGACGGCGCCGTGCGTGGGGTCGGATGCTGCGGCGCGCAACGCGCTGACAGTGTAATGCAGCGCATCGCTTGCCGGCCGGAAAATGCGACGCACTGACGCTGCAGGGCGCGCAGCGCCGTGTCACGCGCCGTTCACGCGGTCCAGCGATGATGAACGATGGGCCATACGCTGTAGCCCTTTTTTACCTGCCTTGACTTTCGACAAGTCGCTGCCTACATTGGGATATTGCAGTGCAGCATAAATGCTGTGTCCCTACGTTATTCGGGCCCCCATGCGTCAAGCGCCGCGTTTTTTTCGCGTGCGCACATTGGCAGTCTGGCCGTGCTGAGCGCAGGCCGTGCGCGATGCGGCCGGTGGTTCCCCGTTAAAGGAGATTCGTGTCGTGGCAGTTTCCGCCCCTACGTCCGCCGCCGTTCCGTCCCTCGCTTCCTTTCCCGGCGTACCGGTTCCGGTCCCGGTTGCGATGCAGCCGCTCTATGAGTACCTCTACGACGCCTGGCAACGCAGCGTGCTGTTCCTCGACGTCCTGCGCGAGCGCGGCAATGAGACCTATCTGCACGAGAAAGCCGGCATGCCGCCGGTGCTGCGCTTCGAGTACGAAGTGATCGCCGATGGCCGCGAACTGAGCGATCCGTGCAACTACGCGCTCCTGCGAATGTTGCCCGAGGAGGGTGCACCCACCGATCCGCGCAAGCGTCCCTTCGTCGTCATCGATCCGCGCGCCGGCCATGGCCCCGGCATCGCGGGCTTCAAGATGGACAGCGAAGTGGGCATCGCCTTGCGCAAGGGGCATCCGTGCTACTTCGTGACGTTCTTCCCGGCGCCGTGCGAAACGCAGACCATTCAGTCGGTCGCGAAGGCCGAAGCCGTGTTCATCCGCAAGGTGCGCGAACTGCATCCGCAGTCGGATGGCCTGCCGTTCATCATCGGCAACTGCCAGGGTGGCTGGGCCGCCGCGCTGCTTGCGGCGTCGGCGCCGGAACTCGTCGGGCCGCTCATGCTCGCAGGCTCGCCGCTCTCGTACTGGGCGGGCGTCAAGGGCAAGAATCCGATGCGCTATTCGGGCGGCATGCTCGGCGGCACGTGGATGTCGTCGCTCGCGTCGGACCTCGGCGACGGCCACTTCGACGGCGCGCATCTCGTACAGAACTTCGAGAACCTCAATCCCTCGAACACGTTCTGGGGCAAGCTCTACAACCTCTACGCGAACGTCGATACGGAGCGCGAGCGCTTCCTCGAATTCGAGCGCTGGTGGGGCGGCCACTTCCAGCTGAACCGTGCCGAGATCGACTGGATCGTGCAGAACCTGTTCGTCGGCAATCACCTGACGCGCAATGAGGTGTATGCGAAGAACGCACGCGCGCCCGTCGATCTGCGCAACATCCGCACGCCGATCATCGTGCTCGCTTCCTGGGGCGACAACATCACGCCACCGCAGCAGGCGCTGAACTGGATTCCGGACCTCTACGCGAGCGTCGATGAAATCATCGCGAACGAACAGGTCATCGTCTATTGCCTGCACGACAAGGTCGGACACCTCGGCATCTTCGTTTCGTCGAGCGTGGCAAACAAGGAGCACACCGAACTATTTTCGGCGCTCGATTTGATCGACGTGCTGCCGCCGGGCCTCTACGAGGCGAAGATCACCGACACGAAACCGGAAGCGGGCCGCCTCGAAGCGCAAGAAGGGCGCTACGAGATCCGCTTCGAGCGGCGCGAGATCGAGGACATCCTCGCGCTCGACGACGGTCGCGACGACGAGCAGCCGTTCGAGGTGGTGCGCCGCTTCTCCGAGGTCAACCAGCGGAATTATGACCTGTATGCCTCGCCGTTCGTGCGGGCGTCGAGCAATGCGTTCTCCGCGCACATGCTGCGCGAGACGCATCCGTCGCGTCTCGAGCGCAGCGTGCTGAGCGACGCGAATCCGGCGCTACTCGTGCTGCCCGCCGTCGCGGAGCAAGTGCGCGAGCATCGTCAGCCCGCCGCGCCCGACAATCCATTCACGCTGCTCGAAAAGCAGATGTCGGCGAGCATCGAATCCGCGTGGGACACGTTCCGCGATACGCGCGATGCATGGATCGAGAGCACGTTCTACAACGTCTATACCGCGCCGTGGGTGCAGTCATTGCTGGGCGTCGCGCCGAACCAGCCGCTCGATCCGATCGCGCCGCCGATGGTGGAGCTGCGCAAGGAGCTTGCACAGCTGCGCTTGCGCGCGGCGCGCGAGAACCTGCGCACGGGCACGATCCTCGATGCGTTCATGCGCATCAGGGCGTACATCGTCGACGAGATGCGCACGGTGTCATACCGTCCGTTCCAGCGTATGCGTGAGCTTGCGCGCGAGTACCTCGGCGCGAAGGAGCCGACCATCGCCGAACTGAAGGAGGCTGCGCGACGCCAGGGTGCGATCGTGCAGCTCGATCCGAAGGCCGCGATCGCGGCGCTGCCCGACCTCGTGCCCGAAATGGCCACGCGGCGCGCGCTGCTCGCGGCGGTCTATCGCATTGCGACGGTGGCGGGTCCGCTCGAAGGCGAGCGCCGCGAGCGTTTCCGCGACGTGCAGCGGGCGCTCGGCATCGAGCCGGGCAGCGAGCGTGGTGAGTTGCCGCCGCCGAACGGTGGGGCGGCGTCAGGTGGCGGCGTGCCGGTGTCGGGTACGGTGGGTTCGGGCAACGTTGCGGGTGCCACGGGGCAGGTTGGCGCCGCTCAGGCTTTCGACCGTGTGGTGATCGCCGCGCCGGGTGACGGCGCGCCGAAGCAACCTGTCGCGAAGACGCCGGCGCGCGAGGCTGTCGCCACTGCCGATGCCACCAGCAAGAAAACGAAGCGCACACCGGCGAAGGGCAAGGTGGCGGCGAGTCGTGCCCATGCAAGTGCCGCGGACGCGCCCGCCGCCAAGACCGCGCGCCGCGCGCGTGCGGGTGCTGCGCCGTCGTCGGCGCGCGCCGCGGGAACGGCACCCGCACGCCGCCGCGCTACGCGCGCGTCGGGCGCATCGGACGAGTAACGTTACCGGCCCGGCGCTCGCCGGGGCCGCTCAAGTCGCGCGCGGCGTCGGGACTGCCCGACGTCGACCCGACGGTCGCCCACGCCGTCGAGGGCGTCAACATCACGGATGTGGGCGACACCTCGGCTTACCGCTCGCCGCGCTACGCGTGCCACATGAGCGGCAACACGGTCTGTATCGACGGCGGCGCGCACGTCACGGCGTGCGCGCCGCGCCGCTTATAACGAAACGGCAGAAGCTACATTCGAATCAATCTAACGAGCGCGTGGGATCCCGCTAGAATCGGTCGTCCGTTGTCAGCCGTATGAAAACAGCGGTAAACGACGACGCTTTCTTTCGACAGACGGGGACCATCATGGCAGGCTGGGGACGCGCATCGCGCTGGGTAGGCGCGGGCATCATCGCACTGGCGACGGGTGCTGCGCATGCGGACACGTCGCTGCTCAACGTCTCTTACGACGTGACGCGCGAGCTGTACAAGGACATCAACGCAAGCTTCATCGCCGACTATCAGAAGAAGACCGGCGAGACCGTATCGATCAAGCAGTCGCACGGTGCGTCGAGTGCGCAGGCGCTTTCGGTGCTCCAAGGCCTGCAGGCCGACGTCGTGACGATGAACCAGCCGAACGACATCGACTTGCTCGCGGAGAAAGGGCACATCGTGCCAGAGAGCTGGCGCGCTCGTCTGCCCAACGACAGCGCCCCGTACACCACGACGATGGTGTTCCTCGTGCGCAAGGGCAACCCGAAGCACATCAAAGACTGGGATGACCTCGCGAAGCCGGGTGTCCAGGTCGTGATCGCGAATCCGAAGACCTCGGGCAACGGCCGCTATACGTACCTTGCGGCGTGGGGCTATCGCAAGCTGCACGGCGCAACCGATGCGCAGGCGCTCGATTTCGAACGCGCGCTGATCAAGAACGTGCCGGTGCTGGACGCGGGCGGCCGGGGTGCCACGACGACGTTCACGCAGCGCGGTATCGGCGACGTGCTCGTGACGTTCGAGAACGAAGTGTCGCTGATCGACACGGGCGCCGATGGAAAGGAGTTCGAAGCAGTTTATCCGTCGGTGAGCCTGATTGCGGCGCCGCCGGTGACGATCGTCGACAAGGTCGTGGACAAGCGCGGCACGCGCAAGCTGGCGCAGGCGTATCTCGACTATCTGTACTCGCCGGCAGCGCAGGAAATCATCGCGCAGCACCACTTGCGTCCGCGCGATGCCGGCGTACTCGCGAAGCACGCCAGCGAATTCAAGCCGATCAAGACCTTCACGGTCGAGCAGATGTTCGGTGGCTGGCAGAAGGCACAGGCCACGCACTTCGCGGATGGCGGCACGTTCGACCAGATCGTCACCGGACGTGAATAACCGTCGATAACCGCCGCGCCGTTGCGCGCAAAAGAAAAAACGCCTCGCAGGTCACAGCCTGCGAGGCGTTTTGCTATTGGCGACCGGTTATCGGCTGGCCGCGCGCATCACCAGCGCCGCGGACCGTACCACTCGCGGCGGCCCGACCAGCGGCGGCCGTCCCAGTAGCGGTCGCCGTGCCAGCCGACATAGACGGCCGGCATCATCACGGGCGCAGGCTGATAGGCGGCGACGCGGACCGGCGGCGGCGCGACATACACCGGTGCGGGTGCAACGTACACCGGTGCGGGCACCCCAATGCTCAGGCCCACGGACACATGTGCCATTGCGGCTTGAGATGCGGTAAGGACGAGCGCCCCAGTGGCCACGGCAGCGAACAGTTTCGTTTTCATTGAAGCCCCCTTCGGTGGAAGAACGATTGCATGGCTTCAATCTAGCGGAGCGCGTTTCGCCTTGAGTTACCAAACTGCAACCATGTTCGACGAATTGTTCCAGGCTTGCTGGCGCGCTTTGGCGCTGTGCGATACACCATGCGCCCACGGCTGCCGCACGTTAATCGGCGCGTCGTACTGCGGTGCGTTGTAGCCGCGTTGATGGTGACCGCATGGCGTGCCCCACGCCTGAATAGGGCCGCTCGTGCAGAGGCCTGTAAGGCGGCGTAATAAAAGGGGGGCATTTCGTAATGAATGTAAAAAACCCGTAATTTAGAATAAGTACTTCATTAAGACGCGAAGCTTTCAGGGGTTCGCTTCAGCGTGAGGTATGTGATGCTTAACAAAATAGGTGTGCGGCAGCCCTCGCGTGCAGGCGAAGAGGCGTACAGAAAATCGCGCACATGGTCTGCGCCTGCACGGCGCGCCAGGAATACGTTTTTCAAGCTGTTCTACCGCTGGACCCACACGTGTGCGTTTCGCCACAACGAGCGGATCGCACATGGCGTCGAAATTTCGCGCGACGAAGGTGGCCGCCTCACTGGCATGAGCATCCGGGGCCACGCGCTCCCGTGCGTGAACGGCGAGCCGCATGTCGCGCCCGATCCGGCGGGCTGGCATCTCATTGCCACGGGCCCATCCGTCAACGAAATCGATTACAGGGCGCTGCCCATGCGCCGCGTGATGGGCGTCAACGGCGCCATTGCGTTGCAGGAGCGGCAGGGCGTGCGCTTCGACGACTACTGCATCGTGGATTGCGGCTTCGTACGGAATCGGCCCGACCTCGTCGAACGCATTATCAACGAGCCGCTCACGTTGTACGCGACGCCGTTCGTGCTCTGGTGCATCGCGGAGAAGTTCGACATCGC
Source organism: Paraburkholderia adhaesiva (assembly GCF_021390575.1). Taxonomy (GTDB): domain Bacteria; phylum Pseudomonadota; class Gammaproteobacteria; order Burkholderiales; family Burkholderiaceae; genus Paraburkholderia; species Paraburkholderia adhaesiva. The sequence goes on from NZ_JAJEJQ010000001.1 coordinate 221,566, forward strand.
GCAAATGCGCTGCCGCGTGTTCCTGATCGATGAACTGTTGCGTCCCGCTGGACAGCGTGCGCTCACCGTCGATGACTTGCGTGCTGCGCACGACTACACATCACTCGCGCTGTTCGACGCACCCGAGGCGCTGGGTTTCAGTCTCGATATCCGGCGCGGTGTCTTCGAGGGCCGCACAGTTGCGTATGCCGCGCTGCAGGTGCTCGCCTCGCTCGGCGCGAAGCGCATCTTTTTGCACGGCGTCGATCTCTCCGATGCCGCACGCACGCCGCGCTTTTATGAATCGCCGGGCCAGATGCAGCCGAACCATCTCGACTGCAGTTTCCACGACTTCATCGAGCCGTCCTTTCGTCACGCGGCGGCGCTGCTGCGCAGCCGCGGTGTGCATGTGATGAATCTCTCGATGAAGAGCGCACTAAGCGAGGACGTCTTTCCGAAGGTGCGCTGGCAGACGCTCGCGCACGCGGCAACTGTGTGCGAGCCTGAACTCGCGGGACAAGCCGCGTCGGTATGATGTGACGCGCGTCGCGCGAACCGGGTGCTGCGGGGCGTGGCAACACCGTCGCTGCCCGCAACCTGGTCTCGAATTACTGCACCGAGACGTCCGCGAAGTTCTGGCGCCCGAACGGACTCACACGATAACCGCTCACATTCGTGCGGGTGATCGCCGCGGCGGTCGGGTAGCCGAGCGGAATCCACAGCGCCTGATCGTGGATGATTTTCTGCGCGGCTTCGTAGAGCTTCACGCGTTTGGCCTGATCGGCGGTGGCCTTGCCTTCGGAGATCAGCTTGTCGAGTTGAGGATCGCAGAAGCGCGCGAAGTTGATGCCCGATTGCACCGCATTGCAGCTGAAGAGCGGCGAGAGGTAATTGTCGGGGTCGCCGTTATCGCCGGCCCAGCCCATGAAAAGCGAGTCGTGCTGGCCTTGCTTCGCCTGCTTGATCAACTCGCCCCATTCGATCACCTTGATGTCCGCCTTCACGCCAATCTTCGCGAAGTCGGCCTGCAACAGTTCGGCACCGGCGCGCGGATTCGGATTGAGCACACTGCCGTTGGGGCGCACCCAGATCGTCGTTGAAAAGCCGTTCGGAAAACCCGCCTCGGCGAGCCATTGCTTCGCCTTCGCCGGATCATACGGATACGGCTGTACAGACTTGTTGTAGCCCCAGGTGATCGGCGGCCACGGATTCGTCGCCGGCGTCGCCGTGTTGTCGAACACGGTCTTCAGGTACGTCGTGCGGTCGAACGCCATGTTCAGCGCTTGACGCACCTTCTGGTTGTCGAGCGGCTTCTGCTGCGTGTTCAGCGCGACGAACGCCGTCATGAACGCGGGCGTCTCGACCACGTTCAGCGTCTTGTCGGCCTTCGCCGCCGCGACGTCCTGCGGCTTCGGAGAAAGCGCGATCTGGCATTCGCCGGCCTTCACCTTCTGTGCGCGCACTGCGGCGTCGGGTGTGATCGCGTAGATCAGACGTTCCACCTTCGGCTTCGGCCCCCAGTACGCCGGGTTCACGTCGTAGCGGATCAACGCGTCCTTCGTGTAGCTCTTCAGCACGAACGGGCCCGTACCGACCGGCTTCGCGTTGAGGTCGGTTTCATTGCCCGCTTTGTGGAGCTGGTCGGCGTATTCGGCGGAATAGACCGACGCGAAGCCCATCGTCAGGATCGCGAGAAACGTGGCGTTCGGCTCGGTCAGTACGAAGCGGACAGTGCTGTCGTCGACTTTGGATACGGACTTGATGAGCTTCGGCAATCCCATCGACTGTGCGTGCGGAAAGCCGCTCGCGCCCGCCACCTTGTGCCACGGATTGTTCGCATCGAGCATGCGTGCGAACGTGAAGACGACATCGTCGGCGTTCAGCGCGCGCGTGGGCTTGAACCATCCGGTCGTCTGGAATTGCACGTTGGGGCGCAGATGGAACGTGTACGTGAGGCCATCGGCGCTTACGTCCCACTTGTCGGCGAGCGCGGGCGCGACTTTCTTTGCAGCCTCGTCATACGCGACGAGCGAGTTGAAAATCACGTCCGCGGACGCGTTGGTCGTCACGAGCGAATTGAACTGCACGACGTCGAAACCGTCCGGGCTCGATTCGGTGCAGACCGTCAGTGGCTTCGCGAGCGTGCTCGCACTTGCGCAGGCGAGCGTGGCGCCGAGGACGCACAATGCGGCGGCGCGCAGGCCGACGAGCGCAGGGACGGGCGAGATGAGGCGCATGGATACTCCGGTTGTCTGCGGTAGCGTTCTGGCACACCCCGTCACGTGGGGTTGTTTTGCGCGCGACGCGGAATGGACGACGTGCGGTGTGGCGAGCGTGGGACGGCCCGATCGGGAAAGCTTATCGAAGGGAAATTGTCGGGACAACAACTTAATCCGCCTGGCCCGTGTGCACACGCGTTTTTTTCACCGCGTGTACCGGGGCCGCGCGGGCGTGCACGGCTCAGTGGTCGGCGGTGGCGCGCGGCTTGCGCGGGGCCTTCTCGAACACGCGGTCGTAGAGCCAGCGCGGCAGCGCGCGCAAGAGCGTTGCGGCCACGCGCATCGGCCACGGAAAGACCGCAAACGACGTGCCGTGCGCGATCGCATCGGCGGTTTTGGCGGCGAAGCGGTCGACGTCCATGAGAAACGGCATGCGATACGGATTCTTCGCCGTCATCGGCGTGCGGATATAGCCCGGCGCGATCGTGACGACGTTCACGCCGAACGGACGCATCTCGACGCGCAGCGCTTCGAGATAGGTCAGCGCCGCGGCCTTCGATGCGCTGTAGGCCCCCGAGCCTGGCAGCCCGCGCACACCGGCCACGCTCGCAATGCCGACTAGCGCGCCGTGCCGCGCTTCGCACATTGCGGCGGCGAACGGCTCGAAGGTGGCGACCATGCCGAAGTAGTTGGTGTCCATCACATCGCGAAAGGTTGCGAGGTCGCCGTGACCGGTGAGGGCGCCGCGGCTCACGCCCGCGTTGGCGATCACGACGTCCGGCAGGCCGTGCTCCGCGATGAACGCGCGCGCGGCAGCGGCGAGCGCATCGGCGTCGCGCACGTCGGCGGGGTAGATGGCGATGGGATGCTGCGGGTGGGACTGCTGGAAGCCAGCGATGGCATCGGCGCGGCGCGCGACGAGCCCGAGAATGGCGCCGCGCCGCGCGTATTCGGCGGCCAGCGCCGCGCCGATACCGCTCGACGCGCCGGTGATGAAGACCTTGAGCGGTTGACTCATACGGGCGCGCCGGGACTTACATCTGCTTCGCGCGGACTCGCGAGACGAGGTAGTCGAGCACCTCGAGCGTGCGCGGCAGGCTGTTGGTCTGGCCCGGGCCGGTCAAGTACTTGCCCTGAACGGCGAGCGTCGGGACACCGTTGATGTTGAACGCGGCGGTGACTTCCTTGTCGCGCTGGAGGGCGCTCTGCACCGAGAACGAGTTGTACGCCTCCATGAACTTCTTCGGATCGACGCCTTGGGTCGCGAGGAACTTGGCCTGATCCTCCGGCGTGAGCAGGTAGTTCTTGTTCACGTGGATTTCATTGAAGATAGCGGGCGTGAGCTTCTGCGAGAGACCCAGCGAATCGACCGCGTAGAACAGCTTCGAATGCGGGATGAAGTCGTCGCGGAACGCCACCGGCACGCGCTTGAACACGACGTCCGGGGCTTGCTTCTTGATCCAGGCTTCGAGGAGCGGATCGAATTCGGCACAGTGCGGGCAGCCGTACCACATGAACTCGATGACTTCGATTTTGCCCGCGGGCGCATTGACCGGCTGCGGAGTCGCGAGGGTCGAGTAGTCTTTGCCGGCCACGGGCGCGGCAGGCGCCGCATGCGCGAGCCCGACGAACATCGAGAGCGAGAGCAAAAGCGAACCAAGAATTCGTTTCATGTTCTGTTGACCTTCGTTGACTTGGCCGGCATAGCCGGCGTTGAACCGCATTGCCCCTTGCGCGAGCGACGCTCGTACCGGGCTTGCTCCGACATGCGGGGTTGCTGCGTTGCTTGTTGCCCGCGGGGTGCGCCGCCCGCGCGCCCTGCAAGCGGGCGGGACGGCGGCGCGGTGCGGGCGCCTGGGTTACTGCTTGCTGAAACGGATAACGGCTGTATCGATTCCCGCGTCTGACAGACGCTGACGCGTGGAGTTCATCTCGTCGAACTTCCCGAACGGGCCGATGCGGACTCGATAATACGTCACACCGCCCGCGTCGCGCTGGGTGACCTTCGATTCGAAGCCCTGAAACGCGAGACGCGCGCGCTGCTGCTCGGCGTCGGACGAGGTCTTGTACGCGCCTACCTGCAGGAAGTAGCCGGCGTTCGCGTCTGCGGCGCCAGGCGCTGCCGCGCTGCTCTGCGCAGGCTTGGCGGCCGGAGCGGGGACGGCCGTTGCGGACTTTTGCGGCTCATTGTTCGCGAGCGTCTGCGGCGGAATACCCGTCGACGACTTCTTCACGGGATTGGCCGCGTTGGCGTTGGCCACATCATTCGAACCGGCGGCGGGCGGGGCGACGGCAATGCCGTTCGCGCTCGCCGGGGCCGATCCCGGCACTTCGACGATCTGCGGCTCGTCGAGCATGCCCGGCTGCGACGGGTTCGCGGATTGACCCGGTGCTGTATTGGGCGGCGTGGTTTGCGCCGTCTGCGGTACCGGCTGGCCCGGCGACTTGCCCTGCAGCGCGCGGTTCGGGTCGTACTGGGCGTCGGGCTGGCTCGCGTCGGAGGCGGCCGGCGGGGCGACCTTCGCAACGAACGGCGTCGGCGCGCGCGTGATGTAGAGCGCTACCACCACCGCGATCGCGAGGCCGACAATCAGCCCCAGGACGACACCGAGAAACGTACCCCCGGACTGCTTCGACTGCTGTTTTGTAGTGCGGCGCGGTTGTGCCATCGTCTGAATCACCTGCAAACAAGGAATCCTGGAACTACCGCCCGCAATCAAGCGGACGGCCCCATACATGTCGCTTCGCGTGTCGCTCTCGCGCGTGGTCGCTGTTACATGCGCTCGGGCGCGGAGACGCCGATCACCGCAAGACCGTTCGCGAGCACCTGGCGCGTGGCCGCGAGCAGGGCGACGCGGGCGTCGCGCTCGGCGGCATCATCGACGAGTACGCGTTCGGCATTGTAGAACGAGTGAAACTCGGCGGCGAGTTCGCGCAGATAGAACGCCACGGCGTGCGGTGCGAGTTCGGCGGCGGCGTGCGTGAGCATGTCGGGGAACTCGCCGAGCTTCGCGATCAGTGCGAGCGAGCGCTCGCTCGACAGCGGCGCGAGACCGACCTTGGGCAGCGCAGCCAGGTTGCCGCCGTGCTTCGCCTGCCAGTCGTTCAGGATCGACGAGATCCGCGCGTGCGCGTACTGCACGTAGTACACGGGGTTTTCATCGTTCTGCTTGAGCGCGAGGTCGATGTCGAACACGAATTCGGTGTCGGCCTTACGGGAGATGAGGAAGAAGCGCACGGCGTCGCGGCCGCGGCGGATCGTGGCCTCGTCGAGCAGTTCGGGCGAGACTTCGCTGTCCGGCGTGGCGCCGCCCGACCATTCGATCAGATCGCGCACCGTCACGTAACTGCCCGCGCGCTTGGAGATCTTCACTTCCTGGCCGTCGCGCATCACGGTGACCATCTTGTGCAGCACGTAGTCGGGATAGCCCTTCGGAATGCCGATGCCGAGCGCCTGCAGGCCCGCGCGCACGCGTGCGATGGTGCCGTGGTGGTCCGAGCCCTGCACGTTGATGACCTTCGTGAAGCCGCGCTCCCACTTGGTGACGTGGTAGGCGACGTCGGGCAGGAAGTACGTGTAGGTGCCGTCGGACTTGCGCATCACGCGGTCCTTGTCGTCACCGTAGTCGGTGGTCTTGAGCCACAGCGCGCCGCCCTCGTCGTAGGTCTCTCCCGACGCGACCAGTGCCTCGACGGTCTTCTCCACGCGGCCTTCGGTGTAAAGCGACGATTCGAGGTAATAGCGGTCGAATTTCACGCCGAACGCCTGCAGATCCAGATCCTGCTCGTGGCGCAGATACGCGACGGCGAAGCGGCGGATTGCGTCGATGTCTTCGGGATCCTGCGCGCCCTTCACCGGCTCGCCGTCCTTCGCGGCGACCGTTTCGCCCGCGAGATAGTCCTGCGCGATATCGGCGATGTACTCGCCGTTGTACGCGGATTCGGGCCAGCCCGCGTCGCCGGGCTTCAGGCCGCGCGCGCGCGCCTGGGTCGAGACGGCGAGATTGTGGATCTGCACGCCCGCGTCGTTGTAATAGAACTCGCGGTGCACGTCGTAGCCCTGCGAGGCGAGCACGTTGGAAATGGCGTCGCCGAGCGCGGCCTGGCGGCCGTGGCCGACGTGCAGCGGGCCCGTGGGGTTCGCGGACACGAACTCGACCAGCACGCGCTTGCCCGCTTCCAGCTTCGAGCGGCCGAACGCCTCGCCTTCGGCGAACACGGCGCCGATTACGTCGCGTTTCGAGCTCGCCGTGAGGCGCAGGTTGATGAAGCCGGGGCCGGCCACTTCGGCCGCTTCGACGAGGCCCGCGGCTGCAGGCAGCGCGAGCGCGGCATCGACGATCTGCTGCGCAAGCTGGCGCGGATTGGCGCGCAGCGGCTTGGCGAGCTGCATCGCGACGTTGCAGGCGACGTCGCCGTGCGCGGCGACCTTGGGTCGCTCGAGCGTGATGGCGGGCATGACGAATGCCGATTCGGTGGCCCCTTCGATGGCTTTGGCCACCTGACCAACTGCGTCGGCGAGCAGGGTCTCCAGGGTGTGTTTCTGTGCGGGCAGCATGCTTGTTGCAGATCCTGTGCGGGTGATTGGGTGCGGTCCGATGACACGGGCCGGGGCGTGCCGTCAGTGTGCCGTCGACTGCGACGGGTGAGGGCGGGCGTGGTGGCCGTGGCTCGCGCGCGCTGTCTGGCGCGAATCCGGCCCGCGCCTTGCCGGCCGCGCCCTACGGGTAATTCGTTCAGAGGGATTTTAGCAGGTGCTAATATGTGTAATGCGATGCCCTGCAAGGGCGGACGCGGCCCCGCAGGCAGCCGCCGCGCGGGTGCCTTGCCGGGTGGGCTTGTCGGCTGCGCGATGGGCGTGTTTCGCGGTTTGTCGGCCGGAAGGTGCGGACCTCAAAAATCAAAAGGGAGCAGTCATGCTGGTTACATTCAAATGCCATGCGGCGCCTGATGTCATGATGATGGACAACCTCGCACAGTACCTGCTCGGCATCATCGGCAAACGGCTTGCAGCGCGCGGCGTGATTACCCACGACGAACTCGATACCGCGATCACGAAGCTCGAAACGGCGATCGCCACGGACAAGAAGGAGGGCGCCGAGCACCAGGGCCACTTCCACGAAGGCGAGGACGATCACGCTCCCCACGAGTTGCCCGTTGGCCTTGCCCAGCGCGCGTTCCCGTTCCTCGACATGCTGCGCGCGGCGCGCAAGGAACAGAACGATATCGTGTGGGGCCTTTAAGGGCACACACGGGCCGGTCTGGCTGATGGCTTCGCGGGAGCGCGACCCGCGTTGCGTTGGCGCCGGTTTCTTCAGGACAAAAAAGAGCCCGCATTTGCGGGCTCTTTGCTTTTTGCGGGCCGCGTGACGCGGCATTGGACGTGGCTGCTGGCGGCTAGGCCGCGGCGGCGGTCGAGGCCGCGTCTTTTTTCGCCTTTTTCACCTTCGGTTTCTTCACATGCTTTTCAGTGGGCGCCGAGTACGACGACACGGCACTCGATTCCTGCGGCGCAACCGCCTGGGCAAACGACGGCTGGGCAAGCGCGGCGACGCCCAAGGCTGTCACCATCAACATCAGCTTCTTCATACGATTACTCCGTCGGTAGTTGCTTTTCATGACTTGCTGATGGGCCAGCCGGTATGGCGCCGGAGACGACGCAACGCGTCGCCTGCCGTAATCGCTTGACCGATACGGCCCTCAGGCCTGTGGAGGTGTCCCATCTTACAAAGACGAAGCGCCGCGTGCAGCAGAACGTTCAGGCCGCCGCACGCGCGCTTCCAGTTGTCACAGCAGCGGCGCGAGCGCGCGGCGGGCGTCCGCGTCGGAGAGTGCCATCCGGCGTGCGTAGTCTGCGAGCTGGTCGCCGCCGATCTTGCCCACCGAGAAATACGTGCTGTCCGGATGCGCGAGATAGAAACCCGAGACGCTCGCGGCCGGCAGCATCGCGAGCGATTCGGTCACGCTCATGCCGACTTCGTCTGCCTGCAGGAAGTCGAACATGTCGCGCTTCACGAGGTGGTCCGGGCACGCTGGATAGCCCGGGGCCGGACGGATGCCCGAATACTTCTCTGCGATGAGCGCGTCGTTGTCGAGCGTTTCGCTCGTCGCGTAGCCCCACAGGTCGCGGCGCACGCGTGCGTGCATCGCTTCGGCGAACGCTTCTGCGAAGCGGTCCGCGAGCGCCTTGAGCATGATCGCGCTGTAGTCGTCGTGGTCCTTTTCGAACTGCGCTTCTTTCACGTCCACGCCGATGCCCGCCGTCACCGCGAACATGCCGATATAGTCGGCCACGCCCGATTCCTTCGGCGCGATGAAGTCGGCGAGCGAGCGGTTCGGGCGCATCACGCCGTCCACCACAGGACGAACCGACTGCTGGCGCAGGTTGCGCCACGTGAGCGCCACCTTGCTGCGCGACTCGTCGGTGTAGATCTCGATGTCGTCGTCGCCCACGGTATTGGCGGGCAGGAGCGCGATCACGCCGTTCGCCTGGAGCCAGCGGCCCTGGATCAGGCGCGCCAGCATCGACTTCCCATCGGAGAACACCTTACGTGCCGATTCGCCGACGACCTCGTCGTTGAGAATCTGCGGATACGGACCCGCGAGATCCCACGTCTGGAAGAACGGACCCCAGTCGATGTAGTTCGCAAGTTCGTTGAGATCGAAGTTCTTGAACACGCGGCGGCCGATGAACTTCGGCTTCACGGGCTGATAGCTCTTCCAGTCGATCTTTGTTTTGTTGGCGCGCGCTTCTTCGAGCGTGACGAGCGGCTGTGCCTTCTTGTTCGCGTGCTGTTCGCGAATGCGCTCGTAGTCGCTCTTGAGTTCGTCGATGTATTTCGTCGCGCCTTCGTCCGAGAGCAGGCTCGACGCCACCGACACCGAACGCGACGCGTCCGGCACGTACACCACCGGTCCTTCGTAGTGCGGCGCGATCTTCACCGCGGTATGAACACGCGACGTGGTCGCGCCGCCGATCAGGAGCGGAATCTTCTTCACGCGGAAGTAGTCGTCGCGCTGCATTTCAGACGCGACATAGGACATCTCTTCGAGCGACGGCGTGATGAGCCCCGAAAGCCCGATGATGTCCGCGCCCTCGATCTTCGCCTTCGCGAGGATCTCGTTGCACGGCACCATGACGCCCATGTTGACGACTTCGAAGTTGTTGCACTGGAGCACGACCGACACGATGTTCTTGCCGATGTCGTGCACGTCGCCCTTCACGGTCGCGATCACGATCTTGCCTTTCGCGCGCACGTCGCCGCCTGCTTCGGCGAGCAGACGCTTTTCTTCTTCGATGAACGGAATCAGGTGCGCGACGGCCTGCTTCATCACGCGCGCCGATTTCACGACCTGCGGCAGGAACATCTTGCCCTGACCGAACAGGTCGCCGACGATGTTCATGCCGTCCATCAGCGGACCTTCGATCACGTTGATCGGGCGTCCGCCGCCGCCCATGATCTTCTGGCGCGCTTCTTCGGTGTCCTCGACGATGAAGTTCGTGATGCCATGCACGAGCGCATGCGCAAGACGCTTCTCGACATCCTGGTTACGCCATTCGAGGTTTTCTTCCTTCTTCGCCGCGCCGGTCTTGAACTTGTCTGCGATTTCGAGCAGACGGTCGGTCCCGTCGGCGCGGCGGTTGAGCACGACGTCTTCCACGCGCTCGCGCAGTTCCGGATCGAGGTCGGCATAGACGCCGAGCTGGCCCGCATTGACGATGCCCATGTCCATGCCAGCCTGGATCGCGTGGTAGAGGAACACGGTGTGGATCGCCTCGCGCACCGGATCGTTGCCGCGGAACGAGAACGACACGTTCGACACGCCACCGCTGATCTTCGCGTAAGGCAGGTTCTGCTTGATCCAGCGCGTCGCTTCGATGAAGTCGACGGCGTAGTTGTTGTGCTCTTCGATGCCCGTCGCCACCGCGAAGATGTTCGGGTCGAAGATGATGTCCTCGGGCGGGAAGCCCACTTCGTTCACGAGGATGTCGTACGAGCGCTTGCAGATTTCGGTTTTGCGCGCGAACGTGTCGGCCTGGCCCTGTTCGTCGAACGCCATCACGACGGTCGCTGCGCCATAGCGGCGAATCAGCTTCGCATGGTGAACGAACTGCTCCGTGCCTTCCTTCATCGAGATCGAATTGACGATCGCCTTGCCCTGCACGCATTGCAGGCCCGCTTCGATCACGTCCCACTTCGACGAGTCGATCATGATCGGCACGCGAGCGATATCGGGCTCGGACGCGATGAGGTTCATGAAGCGCACCATCGCCGCCTTCGAGTCGAGCATGGCTTCGTCCATGTTCACGTCGATGGCCTGCGCACCGTTTTCGACCTGCTGGCGCGCGACGGCGAGCGCTTCGTCGAACTGGGCGTTCAGGATCATCCGCGCGAAGGCCTTCGAGCCGGTCACGTTCGTGCGCTCGCCCACGTTGATGAACAGCGTGCCTTCCGTGACGTTGAAGGGTTCGAGGCCGGAGAGTCGCAGGGTATGGTCAGTCATGGCGTGGGGCCGGGTCGTCGGGTTGTCTTGGGTGGCGGCGGGGCTTGCACCCCGCGCGATTGCGGCACCGCGCTTCGCGGCCGCATCGTGAATCGTGAGTTCAGGCGGCGTCGCGATACTGGCCAGGCCAGCGGCGTGGTTTCACCTCGGCAAGCGCCTTGGCGATCGCGGCGATGTGATCGGGCGTCGTGCCGCAGCATCCGCCCGCGATGTTCACGAGGCCCGCCGAGGCGAATTCCTTGAGCAGTCCCGAGGTGTCGGCGGGGAGTTCGTCGAAGCCGGTGTCGCTCATCGGGTTCGGCAGGCCCGCGTTCGGGTAGCACGACACATACGTGTCGCACAGCTTCGCGAGTTCGGCGATGTACGGGCGCATCAGCGCCGCGCCGAGCGCGCAGTTCAAGCCGAACGTTAGCGGCTTCGCATGACGCAGCGAGTTCCAGAACGCCTCGACGGTCTGCCCCGAGAGAATGCGGCCCGATGCGTCGGTGACGGTGCCCGAGATCATGATCGGCAGTCGCTCGCCCGTGTCCTCGAACAACTGGTCGAGGGCGAACAGCGCGGCCTTGGCGTTCAGCGTGTCAAAGATCGTCTCGACGAGGAACAGGTCGCAGCCGCCGTCCATCAGGGCCTTCGCCTGCTGGTAGTACGCGGCGCGCAGTTCGTCGAACGTTACGTTGCGCGCGGCCGGATCGTTCACGTCGGGCGAGATGCTTGCGGTCTTCGGCGTCGGTCCGATCGCACCCGCGACGAAGCGCGGCTTGTCGGCGCTCGAGTACTTGTCGCACGCAGCACGCGCGAGCTTCGCCGATTCGAGGTTCATCTCGTCGACGAGGTCTTCCATGCCGTAATCGGCCTGGGCGACGGTGGTCGCGCCGAACGTGTTGGTTTCGATGATGTCGGCGCCCGCGGCGAGATACTGGTCGTGGATCTCGCGGATGATCTGCGGCTGCGTGATCGAGAGCAATTCGTTGTTGCCCTTGATATCGCGCCCGAAGTCCTTGAAGCGTTCGCCGCGATATGCGGCTTCGTCGAGCTTGTAGCGCTGGATCATCGTGCCCATCGCACCGTCGAGGATCAGGATGCGCGACGCGAGCAACGCGGGCAGGGCGGCCCCGCGCGTGTACTGGGCTGGAGCGGCGCTAAGAACGTTATCGGCAGGCTGGTTCATGGAAGGCGGAGGGCTTGGCGCCGGTTGAACGGTGAAACCCAATATTGTAGCCGCTGACGGGCAGATTCGCCGGGCGGCGGCGCTGTCCGCCGCGTAGGCGGCGCGGTGCGTGCGCGGATGGCTGCAGAAACCGGGGAACGCGCTGATACGGGCGGACTGCGGCGCGAACACGCTGCGCGACGAGCCTCAAACGTCCGCGAAAGACGCCAGGCTTCAGTGCGCTGGCTGAATGATTCCGTCGATCCGTTGAATCTTCAGGAGGAATGCGACGTTTCGGCGGTACAGTTCTTCCGGTTGAATTGCTGAATTGCGTAAGGACGTCGGCGTAACGCCATCACGAACGAGGACCACCATGAGCCTGTATCTGATCAAAAGCCAGGACATCGCTGAGATGGAGGGCACGAGAAAGACCCATTTCATCAACCCGAACGCAAAACGTATCAACAAGTCGCTAGGGGAAGCGACCGGCCTCACCGGATTCGGCTTCCATCTCATCGAGGTCGAGCCGGGCGATGAGACGACGGAGCATCACTTTCACCATCATGAGGACGAGTGCGTCTTCGTACTGAGCGGAACGGCGACCGCGGTGATCGGGGATGATGAATACCCCATCGGGCAAGGGGATTTCATCGGCTACAGGAAGGGGGGCTTGCCTCACTCGATCAGGAATACCGGTTCGGAGACCTTGCGCTGTATCGTTGTCGGAGAACGTCGTGCCCATGACGTTTGCGACTATCCTCGCCAAAACAAACGGCTGTACCGCAATTCGGACATGCCGAGGAATCTCGTGAACTGGTCCGATATCGAGGAGCCCGGTGGCGGTGTCGGCAAAAAGTGATGCTGCCGATCTCCCGGCAAAGAAACGAAGAAGCAGAAAAAGAAAACCCCGTCCGGCGATGCGGACGGGGTTTTCTGGGCGGATGTGGAGCGTCGCTAACGTGGGAGGTCAGTGAAGCACCACTGGATGCATCATGAGACTGTCGAATTGCCCGAGGAACTCGTCGACTTCATCGAGCGACGGTTCTTCCTCGATGAGCTTCTGCACATGCTCGCGAAAATGTGCCGCCATCACGCCGTCGATGAAGATCTCGCGCCGTGCATTCTTGTCGACGATTTCATAGCCACCCGACTTCATCGCGCCGTGACCATCCTCCGGCGGGAATTCGACGACACAATAGTTTGGACTGTTGTAGATCATTTGCATGGCGACACTCCTTTTTCCTGTGCTCCCTGGCTTCCTTACTGCAATACATGGAGCGTTGGTTCTGGAATTCAAGGGGGTCCCTCATTACTGCTCTTGTGGGCTGCTCTCTTTCTCGTTCTCGTGCTGCTTCCTGTATCAGGTGCTTCCGTTAGACCGATTGATGCAGAAACGTTTCAAGCAACGCCGTGAATCTGTGGGATTCCTCTACAGGGGCCAGATGTGCCGCGTCGAGGATCTCGAAACGTGCGTCCGCGATGGCGTCAGCGAGCGCTCGTGTGGCAGCAGCCGGCGTGCCGCTGTCGTAACGTCCGGCGACGGCGAGCGCTGGTACGCGCAGTTCTGCGAGCCGCTCGTGCGCGTCGAAATCACGCAGTGCCTCGCAGGCCATCGCATAACCTTCTGAAGCTGTCCGTAATAAAACGTCACAAATTACTTTGACGGTTTCGCCGTGTGCCTGGCGGAATTCCGGCGTGAACCAGCGCTCCATCGTGGCGTTCGCGAGCATCACTGTGCCTTCGCGGCGCACGAGCGCGGCACGTTGGGTCCACATGTCGCGTGCTTCGTGTGGCGTGCGGCTCGACGTGTCGCAAAGCGTCAGCGAGAGCACGCGCGCCGGATAGTCGATTGCAAACTGCTGCGCGATCATGCCGCCCATCGACACACCGACGAGGTGCGTTCTCGTTACGCCGTTCGTATCGAGGATGGCGTTGAGATCGGCGGCAAGCTGTGCGAAGCCGAACGGTTCGCGCGAAATCGCGCTGGCTCCGTGACCGCGCACGTCATAGCGCAGCACGTTGTAGCGATGACGAAAATGACCGGCCAGGTGGTCCCACACGGTGTGATCGCCGCCCAGTTGATGCACGAACGTGAGCGCGGGTCCGCCACTTCGCGCATCGAGGACGTAGTGCGTATCGATGCCGTTGACAGTCACTTGCATGGTTTCCTCCTTCACGTTGCCGGGTCGGGAGTCAGGCCGTCTGCGAGGTGCTGCGTGGACGTGATGCCGGTGGAGCAACCCGCGCGCTAAAACGTGCGCGGGACGGTATGGGGTGCGGTCCCCGGAATTCATATTGGCAGCGCGCTTCGATTTTTTCGTCTGTTCTTTTCTTCAGATTGAGGCGGTGCGAAGTGCAATGCTGGAAGCTGTGATGACGATCGAGGATGCAGTGAATGGACTGCCAAATGTTCCCGATAACGTTCGCTTCCGGTGTTTGCAGTATGCGCTATTTCACGGCGACTTGCCGAGTGATGAACCGCACTGATCGCGTTCGATTGTGAGCGCGTGTTACCGCACGTTTCGACTGGGCGTTGCTGATACGTGCTTCGACGTTCAGGGCTTGATGGTGTCACTCATGCCAGGTATTGCATCCCGGCCTGCGTGTATTGGCGAAGGCGCAGCCGGTAACGCTTCCGATTGCGGCGCCATGTCGGGAGGCGATGAAGTTTGCGATCCGGTCACGGGCGTCACTGATGCGGGCGATTCTGGCGTCGCGTTGCCCGCGGACGCTGCCCCTGTTTCGCTCGATGGCGCTGCTTCGATCGCAGGCGCCGCCGCGCTCGCACCGTTGCCTGCCGTGCCTGTGCCGCCGGTGTCGTTCGATGCGACCGGTTTGACGGCACCACGCCACAGCAATTCGAATTCCGTACCATTGGGCTCGGTCTGCACGAGCCGTACCGGCAGCCAGCCAAGCGACGGCGCGAGCCACACATCGATGCGCCGCTTGTCGCCCTCGCGGCGAGGCAGTCGCATGAAGTGGCGCGCCGTGAGATACCCGTGATATGTCCGCACCGTCTCGTCGCCGATCGTCGTTACGGGCCAGGTCTCGGCACTGTCGTTGTCGGCGACGTAGAACTCGCGCGTGACGCCGGGCTGGTATGCGGCGGGGTCCCCGCGAACGAGGCTCGCGAGTTGCATCACCATGCTGAAGCGATCCTGCGCGGCGTCGGGCAACGCACGCGAGACCGGCGTGCGCGTGAACACGATCTGCTTGTCGCTGCGGTTGAAGTGGGTGACCTCCTCGGGGCGATGACCTCGCTTCTCGACGTACTTGTCAGGAGCCAGGCCGAACGCGTCCACGTGTCCGCTGCTCGTCCAGCTGAACGTGCCGACGAACGGCAGCGGCACCGATACCACCATGTCGTAACGCTCGCCATCGCTCATCCAATGGATCGTGCCCGGCTGGTTGCGCACGCCGTTATAAAACGTGTCGTACTGCAGATCGCCCGAGGGCGGGATCGAGAACTTCACGCCGTGCGACGCGTTCGCAGCGGGCGCCGAAGGCGTATTGCCGGTGCCCGCCGCAGCGTTCGCGTTGGCGTTCTGATTCAGGCTCGCGGCCGTCGATGTGCCGGTTGCGGCGGTGTCCGACGCCGCGGTATCGGCGGCGGCGCTTGTCGTGGGCTGTTCCGCCGGCAACGACGCATGCGGCTGCGGCGGCGTAATGGCACGGAGCGTGTGTGGGTCAGGCGCTTTGCGGTGCACGGGACGCGGGGCCGGTTTCAGCGCGTGCGCGGACAGCGACGCGGGATGTGCTTCGCGTTCGATACGCGCGGGCTTCAGCAGGGCGACCTGGACCGGCACGTGCACCGTGGTGACGGGTGGTGGAGCATCGCGATGACGCTCGAACCACTCGCCGGCGACCCCGTGCAGGATCGTCACCGCGACGAACGCCGTCACCCAGCGCCACGCGTATGCGCGGCGCGGCCGGACAGGGCCGGGGCGGGTGGGGACGGTGGCGGTCGACATGGGTTGGCGCGTTGGCGATGACGATGAACGTTAATGTGACATGAACCGGGTTCGACCGTGCACAGCGACGCGACGTTCCACTCCGGCGGTTGCGTGCCGATGGTGGTTCAGCGTTCGTCTGGACTGTACCCCAATTCCCAGGACAGCTTCTGCGCGCACGCGCGCAATGCCGTATCGACCGAGCCGCTCCAGCGGATGTCGAACGCGCCTTCGTGACCGAGCGCGATCAGGCCGAGCGCGAGGTCGCCGGTTGCGTCGAAGACCGGTGTGCAGAACGCGTGGATCGTCGGCAGAAGCATGCCTTCGACGCGCGCCGCGCCGTGTTCGCGCACTTCGGCCAGTGCGCGTTCGAGTTGCTCGGCCGTGCGCGGTGTCGAGCCCGTCGTGAAGTGCTGCGCGCCGCTGAGTTCGCGCTCGATCAACGGGCCGGTCTTGCTGCGCGGCAGGTACGCGGCGAACAGCAGGCCGGTGGCGGAGCTGAGCATCGGCATCACGTCGCCGAGCTTGAGCGATGCCTTCGCCGGATGGCTCGACTCGATCCAGTGGACGACGGTGGGCCCCTGATTGCCCCACACGGCGATGCCGAGCGTGACGTCGAGCGCATCGTGCATTTCTGCCAGCGCCAGTCGTGCGAGCTTGACGCCATCGACGCGAGCGAGTCGCGCGAGGCCCAGCTGCAGTGCGAAGCCGCCGAGTTCATAGCGCCCCGAGAGCGGGTCCTGCGCGACTACGCCGAGCCGCAGAAAACTCACGAGATAACGGTGCGCCTTGGCCGGACTCATGCCCGCGCGCCGCGCGAGGTCGCGCAGCATCATCGCGCGCGGCTCGCTGGTCAGCACTTCCAGTAGACGAAAACCCACCTCGATCGACTGGATGCCCGATCGCAGTTTTTCTTCGCTGCCAGCGGAGGCGTCGGGGTTGTCGTGGGCGTCGGCGAGGTCGTCCGGGCCGAGGTCGTCCGTGGCGGCCGGGTCGGTCGGACCGGCGGCAAAGCGCGGGGCGGTGCGTGCGGTTGGTGGCATGGATATCGTTCTGGTCAGGGCAACAGCGAGTGGCGTAACGGGCGGCAACACGGCGAGCAAGACAGCGCGGGCTGGGCGCGTCGGCGTAGCCTGGCCGCAGAGACGGGCGGCGCGGCTACGGTTTCAGCGGCCATCGCCCGCGGTGGCTGCCAAAGCCACCGCAAGCCCCGAGCCACGGCCCCAGCGCGGGAGTGGCCTGCCACCCATGTGCCGCCACCACTTTGGCTGCGCGGATTCACCATCGTAGAATACATTTCCTCTATCGTCATCCGGACAACGCCCGCTTCCATGAAACTTGCCACACTGAAGGACGGCACCCGCGACGGCCAGCTGATCGTCGTTTCCCGCGACCTGCGCACCGCCGCCATCGCCGACCAGGTCGCGCCCACGCTGCAACGCGCGCTCGACGACTGGCGCTTTTACGCGCCGCAGTTGCTCGATCTCTACGATGCGCTCAACCAGGGCCGGGCCCGCAACGCCTTCAATTTCGATGCCCGCGAGTGCATGGCGCCGCTGCCGCGTGCGTATCAATGGGCGGACGGATCGTCGTATGTGAATCACGTCGAGCTCGTGCGCCGCGCGCGCGGCGCCGAAATGCCTCCGGAGTTCTGGACCGATCCGCTCATGTACCAGGGCGGCAGCGATGACTTCATCGGCCCCGCCGACGACATCGTGTGCGCATCCGAATCGTTCGGCATCGACTTCGAGGCCGAGGTCGCGGTGATCACCGGCGACGTGCCGATGAGCGTTACGCCCGACGAAGCGCTCAAAGCCGTGCGTCTCGTCACGCTTGTCAACGACGTTTCGCTGCGCAACCTGATTCCAGCCGAACTCGCGAAGGGTTTTGTCTTTTTCCAGAGCAAGCCGGCCACGTCGTTCGCGCCGGTCGCGGTGACGCCCGACGAACTCGGCGGCCACTGGCGCGAGGGCCGCGTGCATCTGCCGATGCTCGTCCACTGGAACGGCAAGAAGGTCGGCCAGCCCGACGCGGGAACGGACATGGTGTTCCACTTCGGCCAGTTGATCGCGCACGCGGCGAAGACCCGCAATCTGCGCGCGGGCGCGATCGTCGGGTCGGGCACGATCTCGAACAAGGACGCGAAGCGCGGCTACTGCTGCATCGCCGAGAAGCGCTGCCTTGAAATGATCGAGCATGGCGAGGCGCGCACGGAATTCATGAAGTTCGGCGACTCCGTGAAGATCGAAATGCTCGACGAGGCTGGTAAGTCGGTTTTCGGTGCGATCGATCAGGCGGTGGTGCCGTTGCATGAAGCGGCCGGAGTGTGACGTGAGCGTGGCGCGCTTGTATAGGAGGCTCGTGCGAGATGCCCTCCGAAAGGGTTTCGCCGGATGCCGCATCCGGCACGCGCCGCTACACTGAAAAACGCACCCGACAGGGCTCGCGCCGCGCCGCTGCTGGCACTATCCGGTAACGGTGCGGTGAACGACGCGATACGAAGAATGCGCACGCACCATAAATCTGGAGACACCATGAAGCCCTCTCGACTGAGTCGTGCGGCCGTGCTGCTTGCATCCGCGTTCCGCCGTGCGCTGCGCGACGCGCTCGAATCGACGCGTGGTCTCGTCGATGCGAATGGCGTCGTCAACATGAGCACCACCGATCACCGCGGCCTCGACGGTCGCGCCCGCGTGATGGTCGAGATCAGCGACGGCAAATGGGTTTGTCAGCCGCACTGAGTCGCGTCGCAGGCATTGCAGTCCCGTCCAACCAATCAGTAATACGAAGCAAGGAGTATCCGTCCATGAACGATCCTTTTTACGCCAGCTATCGCGCGCTTCGCGTAGAGCGGCACGAGCACGGCATCGTCGAGATCGTGATGAGCGGCGAAGGCACGAACAAGAGCGGCCTCGCAACCGCCGACGCCAGCATGCACCGCGAACTCGCCGAAATCTGGCGCGACGTGGACCGCGACCCCGATGCGCGCGTCGCGCTGATCCGCGGCGAGGGCAAGGGGTTTTCGGCGGGCGGCGATCTGAAGCTCGTTGAGGACATGGCCACGCATTTCGACGTGCGCGCGCGCGTCTGGCGCGAGGCGCGCGACCTCGTCTACAACGTGATCAACTGCAGCAAGCCCGTCGTGTCGGCGATGCACGGGCCGGCCGTGGGCGCGGGGCTCGTCGCGGGCCTTCTCGCCGATATCTCGATCGCGGCGAAAACGGCGCGCATCATCGACGGGCACACGCGTCTCGGCGTAGCAGCGGGCGACCATGCGGCGATCGTCTGGCCGCTGTTGTGCGGCATGGCGAAGGCGAAGTACTACCTGCTGCTGTGCGAGCCGGTGAGCGGCGAGGAGGCTGAGCGCATCGGCCTCGTGTCGCTTGCGGTCGATGAAAACGATCTGGTGCCGAAGGCGTTCGAAGTCGCGAAGCGGCTCGCGAACGGCTCGCAAACGGCGGTGCGCTGGACGAAGTACGCGCTCAACAACTGGCTGCGCATGGCTGGGCCGAATTTCGACACGTCGCTCGCGCTCGAATTCATGGGCTTCTCGGGCCCGGACGTGCATGAGGGCGTGAAGTCGCTGCGCGAGCGCCGTGCGCCCGATTTCCCCGGCGGCGATCCGTTCGGGGCGTGATGGCCGTGGCCTCACGGTCCACGAGTCGCGCGAGCGGCACGATGGCCTGAATGCATCGGCCGCGCGAGCGCCGACCGTCGCGCACGGTGCGGCTCGCGCGGTATGATCGGAACGCATGTCTCTTGACCTCCAACCGTGCGAGGAGATCCGCATGACCGAAACAGCTGGTTCCGTGCCGCCGTTCCCGGGATTTCCCGGTTTCCCGCCCGCAGAAATGCTGGACCGCATGTGGGGGATGATGCGTCTCACACCGTTCGGCAGCGCGTTCCCGGGTAGCGAGCCGGGGATGGCGCAGGGCTTTGGGCCGTCACTGTCGATGATGTCCGACATGATGACCCCGCTCACCAACATTGAGGAACTCGACAAGCGCATTACCGACCTGCGTGCCGTCGAGCAGTGGCTCAAGCTCAACCTGAGCATGTTGCAGTCGTCGATCCAGGCGCTGGAGGTGCAGCGCGCGACGCTCTCGACGCTGCGCGCGTTTGGCGCGTTCGCGCAATCGCAGATGACGCCGCCGCCCGCGTCGTCGAGGGAGTCTTCGCATACGTTCACCCGCGCCGCGCCCGAGCCGGAGCCCGCGGCTGAGGCGTCCGCTTCGGACAGCCCGCCGCCCCCGGGTTTCGACGCCTCGGCCTGGTGGAATCTGCTGCAGGCCCAGTTCAATCAGCTCGCGCAGTTCGCGGCGGCGCAGCCCGTCATGGCGACACAGGAAGGCGACGCTGCGGCGGCGAAGAGCGCGGACGCGAAGCCCGCGGCCAGGCGCACCAGCGGCACGAGCAAGCCGTCCGCGTCGCGCCCAGCGAAGAAGGCGCCGGCGAAGCCTGCGTGAGGCGCGCGGCGCAGGCCTGAACGGCGCGAGAGCGCATACGGGGAGCGTCGGCATCATGCGGCTTGCGCTCGTGATGATGGGTGGTGGCGCACGCGCGGCCTACCAGGCCGGCGCGTTGCGCGCACTCGCCGAGCTGGCGGAAGCGGCCGATCCCGCGCGCCGCGCGATGCCGTTCACGATCGTCTGCGGCACATCTTCGGGCGCGATCAACGCCACGTCGATCGCCAGTCACGCCGACCATTTCACGCAGGGCGCGGCACGCCTCGTCGACGTCTGGTCGAACATCTCGGCCGATCAGGTCTATCGCACCGACTGGCCCGGCATCGCGGCGGCGGGCGCGCGCTGGCTCGGG
The DNA here is from genome assembly GCF_021390575.1 of Paraburkholderia adhaesiva. GTDB lineage: Bacteria > Pseudomonadota > Gammaproteobacteria > Burkholderiales > Burkholderiaceae > Paraburkholderia > Paraburkholderia adhaesiva. The sequence continues at coordinate 242,184 of NZ_JAJEJQ010000001.1, forward strand.
GCGCTCGCGTTCGGCTGGGCCACGTTCGGCCTCATGGCGCGCCGCGTGCCGCGCACGCTGCTGGACAACACCCCGCTCGAACACCTGATCGCGCGCACCCTGAGCTTTCACCGCATCGAGCAGATGCTCGACGAGCGGCGTCTCCATGCGCTTGCCGTCACGGCGCTCAGCTATTCGTCGGGACGGCATCTCACCTTTTATCAGGCGAGCGAACCCATCCACGCCTGGCGCCGCGCCCAGCGCACGGCGCGCATGGTGGCGCTCACGCCCGCGCATCTGCTTGCGTCGGCGTCGATTCCTTATGTGTTTCCTGCGGTGCGCCTCGAACTCGACGGCCATCACGAATATTTCGGCGACGGCTCGATCCGCCAGATCGCGCCGCTCAGTCCCGCGATCCACTTCGGCGCGCAGCGCATCGTCGTGATCGGCGCCGCCGCGCCGACGCCCGAGGTGCCTGCCGCGGGCCCCGACATCGACGTCTATCCGACGCTCGCGCAGATCGGCCAGCAGGTGCTCGCGAGCGTGTTCCTCGATTCGCTCGGCGCGGATATGGAGCGCCTCGAGTACATCAACCGCGTGGTGCAGCAGTTGCCGCACGCGGTTGAGCCCGAGAGCGGCTGGCATCACGTCGACGTGCTCGCCATCGCGCCCAGCGAGCGTATCGAACTGATCGCCGCACGACATCTGCTGCGCTTGCCCGCGTCGGTGCGCATGCTGCTTGGCGCGGTCGGCGGCAATCGCGCATCGGGAGCGGCGTTCGCGAGCTATCTGTTGTTCGAGCAGGCGTTCACGCGCGAGCTGATCGAACTCGGATATCGGGACACGCTGGCGCAACGCGACCTGCTTTTGATCTGGCTCCAGGCGCCGACCGGCGCTCCGGAAGCCCATCCCGAGGCGCGCCGGGCCTGAAAGACCGCCGTGCTATCATTCCGTAATGTTTTAATGCGAGTTTTTTGACGCTGTTGGACCCGGTTTCACCCACTTCGGCAACTTTTCAGGTAAGGCGCCGGGTGTTCGTGAAGCGGCGGATGGCAGCGTTGCGGCAATCTGTCGCAGTGGGCGATGGCCCGCAGGACGACGCGAGGGACCAGCGGTAAGGGCTAAGCCCGGCGGACACACCGGCAGCCCGGATTGAGGTGCGGATTCCACCACGGCCTGCCAGGCCGTCTTTCATTCGGATATCGCGGATTGTTGTGCGGCAGGCGGGAGACTGCATGCTGCACGCATCTGGGCGGCCGATTACCGCGTAAAATTAAATGCTTTTCGCCTGCGCGCCGCGTTGTCCCGCGGGCTCGCGGCACGCTATGAAATCGTCATGCGCACGTCATGCGCAGATCTGGGGCGGAACTATGAACACGATGCTTTATCCGGAACTTTACAAATCGCTCGAATCGGTCCGATGGGACATGGAGAAGGACATCCCCTGGGACAAGTTCGACGCATCGCTCCTCACCGACGAGCAGGCCAGGACCATCAAGATGAACGCCATCACGGAATGGTCGGCGCTGCCGGCCACCGAGATGTTTCTGCGCGACAACCATAACGACAGCGACTTCTCGGCGTTCATGAGCGTGTGGTTCTTCGAAGAGCAGAAGCACGCGCTCGTGCTGATGGAGTACCTGCGCCGCTTCAAGCCGGAAATGGTGCCGACCGAGGAAGAGCTGCACGCCGTGCGCTTCGAGTTCGATCCGGCGCCGCCGCTCGAAACGCTGATGCTGCACTTCTGCGGTGAAATCCGCCTGAATCACTGGTATCGCCGCGCAGCCGAATGGCACACGGAGCCGGTCATCAAGGCCATCTACGAAACCATTTCGCGCGACGAAGCGCGTCACGGCGGCGCGTATCTGCGCTACATGAAGAAGGCGCTCACGAACTTCGGCGACGTCGCGCGCGCGGCGTTTGCAAAGATCGGCGTCCTGATGGCCTCGGCGCGCCGCACGGAAAAGCCGCTGCACCCGACGAACCTGCACGTGAACCAGTCGCTGTTCCCGCGCGACACCGTGCAGTCGCGCCTGCCCGATCCGGAATGGCTCGAGCGCTGGCTCGACGAGCAGATCCGTTTCGACGACGGTTGGGAAAAGAAGGTCGTCGAGCGCATTCTGCACAACATGTCGATCCTGTTCGAGCGCACATTCACCACGGCACAGGAACTGAACCGCTATCGCAAGGAAGTGGTTCTGCGCCTGCAGGCCGAGCAGGGCACGCAGCAGCACGCCTGACGCAGCAGATCCGCGAGGCGCAGGCGCTTGCCCGCACCTCGCCCGAATCAGGACACGGCCCGGAGCGCTCGCGCGTACCGGGCCGTTTTCGTTTTCTATTGGCTCTTCTTCTTTTCGATTCTCATCCGATGCCCGCTTCCTTCGAACGCAAGATCACGACCCGCGAGGCACTCGCGCAACTTCGCTCCTCGCTCGCCGGCCCGGTGGTTTTCACTAACGGGGTCTTCGACATCCTGCACCGCGGGCACGTCACCTATCTCGCCGACGCGAAGGCGCTCGGCGCGACGCTGATCGTCGGTGTGAATAGCGACGCGTCGGTGCGCATGCTCGGCAAGGGCGACGATCGTCCGATCAACACGGAAGGCGACCGCATGGCGCTGCTGGCGGCGCTGGAGAGCGTGGACTGGGTGGTGTGTTTCGGCGAGCGCACGCCGGTCGAGCTGATCGAGGCGCTCCGTCCCGACGTGCTGGTGAAGGGCGGCGACTACGACATGGATGCGCTACCCGAGTCGGCGATCGTGCGCGGCTGGGGTGGACGGGCGCTCGCGATTCCTTTCGAGCATGACCGCTCGACGACCAAGCTTCTCAAGAAGGTGCGCGCGCAAGAGGAGTAAGCGGGGGAAACCGTCGTCAGCGGTGCTGGCCGCGTCGCACGCGCGCCGCGTGTGTACGACTGCTTTACTGCGCAAGCGGCGTAGACTGCACGGCAGGGTCCGAAACAGGGCCGCCGACCACCGGCACATCGACCGATTCGGACGCCACGATCGGCCGCACCGAGAGACGTTCCGGATGGATCTGCCGGGCGAGCGGCGCGCTGTCGCGCGGTCCCGAAGCGGGCGTCGGGCCGAATACGCCGAGGTTCGCCGCAGCAGCGGCGCCGTTGGCGAGAATCAGGAGAGGGATCACCCAGCGCAGCATCGTGTGAAGCTCCGTCGCAATTGTTCGTCAGTTAGTCACAGCGCGGGCCGCGCGGTGCTTGTTTCTGCTGGTTTCCGTTTGTTTCATGCGTCACCGGCGCTCGCTCAGGATTGCGCCGCGATCAGCGCGAGCCCCGCGAGCACGAGCGCGTCGTGGCGAGTATGCGGCACCTTGAGCGCCGTTGTCACTTCGGCGGCTGCACCGCCGCTTACCACGAGCCGCACCGGCACCTTCCAGGCATCGTTCAGATCCGCCCACGCGCGCTCGATCAGCGCCGCCTGCGCGAGCGCGCAGCCCGCGGAGATGGAGCGCTTTGTGTCGGTGGCGAAGAGCGGGCCGCGTGTCGCAACACCAGCGTCATCGTTTCCGGCAACGCCACCAAGCTCGCGTGCCGTGCCCGCATCGATTACCGGCAACTGTGCGGTGTGCTCGCCGAGCGAGCGCATCATCAGCGACCAGCCCGGCGCGATCAGTCCGCCGACGAACGTGCCGTCCGCACGCAGCGCCTCCAGCGTCGTCGCCGTGCCGAACGTCGCGATCAGGAGCGGCTCGCCCGGGAACGCAGCGCGCGCGCCGATCATGCCTGCCCAACGGTCGGTGCCGAGCGCATCGGGTGTCGTGTAGCTGTTGGTTACGCCGCACTGCTGCGGGCATGCGCGGATCACCGTGCGCGGCAGGCCGGGCCAGCGCGATTCGATCAACGCGTCGAGCCGCCGCGCGACGGCGTCGCCCGCGACGTTCGAGATCCACGCGCTGGTGGGCGTGGGTAGTTTCGACCAGTCGGAGAGAACCTGCGTGCCGTCCGTCACGCTGTCATGGCTCGCCGCACCGGCGTGCGTGCGCACGCCAGCGGCGTCGGCGATGGCCCATTTGATCCGGCTATTGCCCGCGTCGATGAGCAGAAACGGCGACCGTTCCGGCGCGCGCTTCATGCGTGGCCGTCCGCGATACGCAGCGAGACGTCGCCGGTCGTGACGGTTTCGCGCCCCTGCGCGGTATCGACGAGCAGCTGGCCGCGCTCGTCCACACCAACCGCGATGCCGCGCATCAGTTCCTTGCCCTGCTCGAACAGCACCACCTCGCGGCCCGCATACGCGTGGCACGCGTTCCAGCGCGCCTGAAACGCGGCAAAGCCCGACTGACCGAAACGCTGCAGCGCCCCGTCGAGGGCGTTGAGTTCGGCGGCGAGCGTGTCGGTGAGATTCGCGTTCGGCCACGCGCGTGACAACGCGGTCGGCGTCGTGCCGGGCACGGACGGTGCGGCCGCGCCTGTATTCAGCGCGTCGATTTTCGCGGCGAGTTCGTCGGCGCCGCGCACGTTCGTGCCGATGCCGATCACCACCGCCGTTGCGTCGGGCGTGCTCCACGCGGTTTCGATGAGGATGCCGACCAGCTTGTCGCCCTCCAGCAGCACGTCGTTTGGCCACTTGAGCGCGATCTGGCCGGGGGCGGCGACGGGCAGCGTGCGAAGGCCATCGACGAGTGCCGAGCCGATCGCGAGGCTCAGGCCCGCGAGGCCGTCGATCGGACGCGGCAGCACGCAAGCGATCGAGAACAGGAGGGCGTCGCCGGGTTGCGCGACCCAGCTGCGCCCGCGCCGGCCGCGGCCGGCAGTCTGCAGGTAGGCGACACGCACGATTGGCCGCGCGAGTGCATCGCGGCGCTGCGGGAGCGCCTTCATGCGCGTCATCAGGTCGGCATTGGTGGAACCGGTTTCCTCGACGATCTCGATGGGCCAGTCGTGGGCAGCCGGGCCGAACAACGTGACCGCGTGGTCGCGGTCGATGCGCCAGTCGCTGGCGGGTGGGGTATCGGGGGAAGAAGACTTCGCGTTCATGAGCGCTATTGTAGTAGGTGGCGCCGTAGTGGAAGCGGGGCGATTGCCGCTGTCCGGGTGGTGCGCCGGCGCTGCGCGCTGCGGGAATAACACCGTCCCGGCAGCCGGCGCACAAGCGAGAGCAGGCGAGGCCGACCGCTTGTGCCAGCTATCCACTCGCGCGGTCAAACGATCAGGCAACCCACCCTGCGCTCCAGCACGGCCAAAACAGGGTGCGTTCGATACAATGACTGGTCACTTTCCTCACCTTTTGCCCTCAGAGCGCCGCCCCTTGACTCATGAGACGCCCCCCGGCCTCGATATCTCGGCCGGTACCCACGGAAAGATCGTCCGCCTGTCCGGCCAGTGGACGGCGCTCGCGCTTGCGCGCGACCGGGAGCTGGGCGGAGCGGTAGTGCGCCTGCGCGCGCTCACGAGCGAACAGGTCGGCCAATGGGACCTCTCGCTCGTCGAACGCATGGACCACGTGGGCGGCCAGGCGCTCTGGCGCGTCTGGGGGCGCAAGCTGCCGCCCAACCTCGTCGCGCTCACCGACACCCAGCACGACATCTTCGAGCGCATCGCGCTGCTCGACGCGGCCCGCGAGCCGGCGGAGAAGGTGATCCGCGTCGATCCCGTCACGCGGCTCGGACTCGCGATCTTCTCGTTCTTCGATCACCTGTACGGCGGCATCGGCATGCTTGGCCGCGTGGTCCTCGACCTGCTGCTAGTGCTGCGCAAGCCGAAGGTCACGCCCTGGATCGAGATCTCCTCGAACATCTACAACGCCGGCGCGCGCGCACTGCCCATCACGGCGCTCGTCGCGTTCCTGATCGGCATCGTGCTTTCGTATCTGTCCGCGCAGCAGTTGCGGCTCTTCGGCGCGAACCAGTTCATCGTCAACATCCTCGGGCTCGCGATCATCCGCGAACTCGGGCCGGTGCTCTCGGCGATTCTCGTCGCGGGACGCTCGGGATCTGCGATCACCGCCCAGATCGGCGTGATGCGCGTGACCGAGGAACTCGACGCCATGCGCGTCATGGGCATCTCGCACGGCTTGCGGCTGATTCTGCCGCGCGTCCTCGCGCTCGCCATCGCGATGCCGCTCCTCGTCATCTGGACCAACATCATCTCGCTCTTCGGCGGCGCGCTCGCGGCAAACTGGGTGCTCGACATCAGCATGATGTACTTCGTCCGCTCGCTGCCCGAGGCGGTGCCGATCTCGAACCTGTGGTTCGGCCTCGGTAAAGGCGTGGCGTTCGGCATGCTCATCGCGATCATCGGCTGCCACTTCGGCTTTCGCATCAAGGCGAATTCGCAGAGTCTCGGCGAGGGGACGACGACGTCGGTCGTCGCATCGATCACGATGGTCATCCTCGCCGACGCCGTGTTCGCAATGCTGTTCCAGAACGTGGGGTTCTAGTGAGTACGCCGCTCAAAGACGCCGTGCGCGATCTGCCGCTTCCCGCCATCGGCGAGCCGGTGATCGAGGTGCGCAACCTGACGAAGCGCTATGGACGTAATCTCGTGCTCCAGCATCTGGATTTCGATGTCCGGCGTGGTGAGATCGTGACGCTCGTCGGCGGTTCGGGCTCGGGCAAGACGACGCTCGTGCGGAACATTCTGGGGCTCGAAAAGCCGACGTCGGGCGCGATCAGGCTGTTCGGCGAGGATCTCACGCAGATCGCCCCGGCAGACGTGCGGCTCATGCGCACTCGCACGGGCATGCTGTTCCAGCATGGGGCGCTGTTTTCCTCGTTGTCGGTGTTCGACAACGTCGCACAGCCCGTGCGCGAACTGGGCAAGGTCCCCGAAGACCTGCTGCGCGACATCGTGATGCTCAAGCTCGAGATGGTCGGGCTGCCGTGCAAGCACGCGTCGAAGATGCCGGCGGCGCTATCGGGCGGCATGATCAAACGCGTGGGCCTTGCGCGCGCGATCGTGCTGGAGCCCGAAATGTTGTTTCTCGACGAACCGACGGCGGGGCTCGACCCGCGTTCGTCGGACGAAGTCGTGGATCTGATCAGCACGTTGCATCGCGCGCTCGGGCTGACCGTCGTGCTCGTCACGCACGATCTCGACGCGATGGTCGCGCTTTCGACGCGCGTGGCCGTCCTCGCCGAGCGTCGCGTGCTCGTTGCGGCGCCGGTGGAGGAGGTGGCTGGCGTGAACGATCCGTTTATCCGCGAATATTTTCTCGGCACGCGCGGACGGCGCGCGCTGCAGGCGCTGCCGCCCGGGCGGCGCGCGAAGCTGCCGAGCGCGGCGCTCGCGCCGGCGTTCGGCACGACAGGGGGAAGCCCATGCTGACGCGGCGCGGGATGTCTCGTCGCGAACGAAGCGGCGCGCAGTGTGCAGCGGCTGCGAGCGCGCCGCGAGTGCAGGCGGGCCAGGCTTCGCGTGCGGGAACGCCCACGCAACGCCGCGTGCGGTACGCGACGCACAGCGCTGATAAGGCGTTGCGCCGTCCGGCGCGCGCACGCACACACGGCAACATGAAGCGAGGCGCGTCGTATCGCGCTACGGCCGCCGCAGAGGAAACCTGACGATGGAAAACAAACCGCATGCGTTCTGGGCTGGCCTGTTCACGATCGGCCTCTTGGTCGTGATCGGGCTGGTGGTGTTCTACTTCAGCGTCGACCGCACCGTGCGCGAGCCTTTCGACCTGATCTCGCGCTCGAACGTGACGGGCCTGTCCCCCGACGCGGCCGTGCGCTATCGCGGTCTGGACGTCGGCCGGGTGGAGTCGATCAAGTTCGACAGGAAGCGGCCGGGTCAGATCGTGATTCGCATCCTCGTCGACAAGCGGGCGCCCATGACGCGCTCCACCTTCGGCACGCTCGCACTGCAGGGCGTGACGGGCATCGCGTTCGTGCAGCTCGACGATTCCGGTCTCGATGAGACGCCGCTCCAAACGTCGGAAGCCAACGTCGCCCAGTTGCCGCTGCGTCCGGGCCTGCTCGATCAGCTGCAGCGGCGCGGCGACGCGCTTCTGCGCAAGCTCGACGCCATCGCCGACGACATCGACGCACTGCTCTCCGAGCAGAATCGCACGCAATTGGTGGCCGCTGTCACGAGCCTTAAGCAGGCCGCCGACAGCGCGAGCACGCTCGCGAAACAGCTCGAACCGACGACGAGCCGCCTGCCCGCGGCGGTGAGCGATCTTCAGCGCACGCTGAACTCGACGAACCAGCTGGTCCAGAACATGAACCGCCCGGACGGCCCGTTCCAGACGAACCTGAACAAGGCCGGCACGGCGGCGGCGCAGGCCGGTGTTGCGCTGCAGTCGATGGATGCGTCGATTCAGAGTCTTTCGGCGCGTCTTGGCTTTGACACGCTGCCGCGCGTCGATTCGCTGACCGACGACGTGCGCTCGGCGATGCGCTCGGTGGATCGCGCGGCGGGCACGTTCAGCACGAGTCCGCGCAGCGTGCTGTTCGGCGGTGCGCCGCAGGCCATGCCGGGGCCGGGCGAGGCGGGTTTCGCCTGGCCTGCGGCGGGCGGCGGCAAGTGATGCAACGCACGGTGGCGGCGGTGGAGATCGCGAGACGCGCCGGTGTCGCGAGTCCGGTGCGCGAAGCCGACTGAATAACGTTCGATGCACGAAGCGCGGCGCCATGGCGCCGCACGACCCTGAAGGAGCAGTAATGTCTCGCTCGATCTTCCATTGCCGTACCGCCTTGAAGGCGTTCGTGGCATTCGCAGCCGTCGTGCTCGTCGCGGCCTGCGCGGGCAATCCGGCCGTGCTCAACGATATCCGCTACGACCTCGGACCGCCGCCCGCGACGTCGATCGCCGGCACGCTGCCGCCGCTCAAGGTGCTCGAAGTCAGCGCACCGCCGCAGCTCGACCACGACGGCATTCTGTATCGCCTGAGCACCGATTCGCTGCGCACGGCGCGCTACGCGAACAGCCGCTGGACGATGTCGCCCGCCCGCCTGCTCACGCTGCGTCTGCGGACGTCGCTCGGCGCGCACGTGACGGTACTCTCGGGCGCCGACGCCGTGCGCGCGCCGATGCTGAAGATCGAACTCGAACAGTTCGAGCAGGTGTTCGACAGCGCGACCGAAAGCGCCGGCGTGCTCACGGCACGCGCGACGTTGATCGAGGGTGGCAGCGTGATCGCGCAGCGCGTGTTCGTCGCGCGGGCGCCGGCAGCTTCGCCGGATGCCGCTGGCGGCGTGCGCGCGCTCGCGGCGGCAAGCGACGATTTCGCGGGCCAGCTTGGCGCGTGGCTCGGCACGCAGCGACTGGCGGGAGGAGCGTAACGACGCCGCGCTAACTGCGGCGCGCGACGAAGGACGGCCGTAATCTGCGGCCACATCGATGGTGCGAGGGTTTGCGCCGCGCTCGTTATAATCGGCTGGATACGATATGCCGCGCGACATGCCTCGCGCGCGCACCAGACAAACTGCACAAACCGCAACGCCAGGAACCGGGCGCGAAGCCCTCACCGGTACCCCACGCCATGACTGATTCGTTCTACAAGTACCACGTCTTTTTCTGCCTGAACCAGCGTGAGCCCGGCGCCGACCGCCAGTGCTGCGCGAACTGCAATGCAGCGCCGATGCAGGAATACGCGAAAAAGCGCGTGAAGGAACTTGGCCTCGCGGGCCGGGGTCAGGTGCGCATCAACAAGGCGGGTTGCCTCGACCGCTGCGAGGAAGGCCCGGTGGTCGTCGTGTACCCGGAAGGCACCTGGTACACCTACGTCGACGAGACCGACATCGAGGAAATCGTCGTCTCGCATCTGCAGAACGGTCAGGTGGTCGAACGCCTGAAAATCGACCGCTAAGGACCGCCGCACGATGAATGCTCAGACGCAGAAGTTCCAGATCGACGGCCCGGTCGGCAAGATCGAATGCGCGTTCGACCTGCCCGACGCAGGGACGGCACCGCGCGGCATCGCCCTCGTGGCGCACCCGCATCCGCTTTTCGGCGGCACGATGGACAACAAAGTCGCGCAGACGCTCGCGCGCACGCTCGTGCAGCTCGGCTACATCACGTATCGCTCGAATTTTCGCGGTGTCGGCGAAACCGCGGGCACGCACGACAACGGCATCGGCGAGCAGGACGATCTGCTCGCACTCATCGCGCACATGCGCGCGCAACCGGGCCAGGCCGACGTGCCGCTCGTGCTCGCGGGCTTTTCGTTCGGCACGTTCGTGCTCTCGCACGTCGCGAAGCGCTACCGCGAAGCGGGTGGCGTGGTCGAGCGCATGGTGTTCGTCGGCACGGCGGCGAGCCGCTGGGAAGTCGCGCCGGTGCCCGAAAATACACTCGTCGTGCACGGCGAACTCGACGACACCGTGCCGATCCTCTCCGTCTTCGAATGGGCGCGGCCGCAAGAGATGCCCGTCGTCGTGATTCCGGGGGCGGAACACTTCCTGCATCGCAAGCTGCATATCCTCAAGCGCATCATCGTCGACGCCTGGCGATAGCCGCCCACCGCCCCTCCAGTCGTCCCCCTTTTTCACCCATGCGTACAGCGGCGCTCGCCAGTCGTGCCGCCGCTGATCGCGTGCGAAAAATGCATGACAGGTCTGGAAAAAGGCGGGATTTGCAAAAAAACGCTGCAACGCGACGCGTATAATGGCCGTTCTTTTTGTGGATGCCACGGCCCGCGGTTAGCGGCGCTCGGGCGCCGTCCGACCTTGCTTGTGCGCAAGCGCTGTGCGCGTACCAACGCGAACGCGCGCGAACCAACGCGCCGCGCAGCGGGTCCAACGGGCCGTTTGCGTTGCTTGTGCCCCGCTTTCGCATCGTTCTTGCGGTTTCCTTGCTGTTGGCGAGGGCCCAGGCGTCCACTCACCGAATTCCCCAGACCGTGCGCCGCATGGCGTGCGAAGTTCATCCAGCCCGACACGAACTTATGCGCTTTCTCTCCACTGGCCGACTGTCTTCCTCCGCTTCCGTTTCCTCTTCGCTCATTCGTACCGTCACGCTCGGCGCGCTGCTGCCGGCCACGCTGCTCGCGTCGGCCAGCGCCTTCGCGCAGGTGCCGCCGCCCGCGGTGAACGCGCGCTCGTGGGTGCTCGTCGATGCCACGGCGAACCAGGTCCTTGCTTCCGCTAACGCCGACGAGCGCGTCGAACCGGCATCGCTCACGAAGCTGATGACCGCTTACCTCACGTTCGAGGCGCTGCAGACGAAGAAGATCTCGATGGACCAGGTCATCGAGCCGAGCGAGGCCGTGCGCCGCGTGACGAACGCCGAATCGCGCATGTTCATCGAAGCGAACAAGCCGGTCTCGGTGCACGACCTCGTGTACGGGATGATCGTGCAGTCGGGCAACGACGCGGCGATCGCGCTTGCCGAACTGGTCGGCGGCAGCGAGGCGAATTTCGTCAACATGATGAACGCCGAAGCGCAGAAGCTCGGCATGACGCACACGCGTTTCGCCGACGTCAACGGCATGCCCGACCCGAACCACTACACGACGGCCGGCGACCTCGCGACGCTCTCGACGCACCTGATCCGCGACTATCCCGAGTACTACAGCATCTTCTCGGTCAAGGAATTCAAGTACAACAACATCAAGCAGCCGAACCGCAACCGTCTGCTGTGGCTCGATCCGACCGTCGATGGCCTGAAGACCGGCCACACGCAAGCGGCGGGCTACTGCCTGATCTCGTCGGCGAAGCGTCCGCTCGCGGACGGCGGTGCGCGCCGTCTCGTCTCGGTGATGATGGGCGAGGAGAAGGAGCACGACCGGGTGCAAGACAGCCTGAAGATGCTCAACTACGGCTATAGCGCTTACGACACCACGCGCATTTATCAGGCGAACCAGACCATCGCGACGCCGCGCGTCTTCAAGGGCGCCGCCGATACCGTGAAGGCCGGCGTGACGAAGGACCAGTACGTGACGCTGCCGAAGGGCGCCGCCGACAAGGCGAAGCCGCAGGTCGAACTCACGAGCCCGCTGATCGCGCCGATCGCGCAAGGCCAGCAGGTGGGCACGGCGAAGTTCGTCGCCGCCGACGGCAAGGTGCTCGCGCAGATCCCGGTGATCGCGCTCGCCGCTGTGCCGCAGGCCGGCATCGCCGGTCGCGTGTGGGATTCGTTGATGCTCATGGTCAGCAAGAAGTAATGAACACCCAGCCCCCGACGCCCGCAGACGCAACGCCGGAGCCGATCGTCTGGCTCAACGGCGCGCTGACGCCGCTTTCGGAGGCGCGTGTGCCGGTGCTCGACCGGGGTTTCATCTTCGGTGACGGCATCTACGAAGTGGTGCCCGCCTACGCGCTCGAAGCGCAAGACGCCTCGGGCGCCGCGGCGATCGTGCGTGTGCCGTTTCGCATGGCACAGCATCTCGCGCGGCTCGCGCGTTCGCTCGGGAAGGTCGGCATTGCAAATCCGTTCGACGAGCGCGGCTGGCGTGAGCTGATCGCGCGGGTCATCGCGGCGAACGAGGCCTCGGGTGCGCTTCTGCGCGACCAGCACGCGAACGTCTACGTGCAGGTGACGCGCGGCGTCGCGAAGCGCGGCCACGCGTTTCCGGCGGACACGACGCCCACGGTGTTCGTGATGGTGAACCCGCTCGTTCTGACAACGGACGCGCAGCGCGCGGACGGCGTGGCGTGCGTTACCGCAGAGGATCGCCGCTGGCTCAATTGCGACATCAAGTCGACGTCGCTGCTCGGAAACGTGCTGATGGCGCAGTATGCCGTCGAGCACGGCGTGTTCGAGACGATCCAGTTGCGCGATGGCTTCCTCACCGAAGGGTCGTCGTCGAACGTGTGGATCGTCAAGGATGGCGCGCTGTATGCGCCGCCGAAGAGCAACCTGATTCTCGAAGGCATCCGTTACGCACTCGTCGAGGAGCTGGCGGGCGAATGCGGCATTCGCTTCGAAGCGCGCGAGATCGACGAGGCTGCGCTGCGCGCGGCCGACGAGATCCTCGTGACGTCGGCGACGAGGGAAGTGCTGGCGGTGGTCGCTTGACGGCAAGGAGGTCGGCGACGGCAAGCCGGGGCCGGTGTATGCGGCGCTCTACGCGGCGTATCAACGCGCAAAGGCGCGGGCGGCCACAGAGGCTCTCGCGCAGCGCAATCAGACAATCGCGGCCGGATCGCTGCAAGGAATGGAAAAATGAACGAGGCGCAGAACGCCAGCCCGAAGGAATCGCTGATCGAATTTCCGTGCGATTTCCCGATCAAGGTAATGGGCAAGACCCACCCGGAATTTGCGCAGACCATCGCGATGGTGATTCGCACGTTCGACGGCAGCTTCGATGAGGCTGCGATCGAAACGCGTCCGTCGAGCGGTGGCAACTACACCGGCCTCACGGTGTCCGTACGCGCGACGAGCCAGGCGCATCTCGACGATATCTATCGCGCGCTTACCGGGCATCCGATGGTGAAGATCGTGCTGTAACGGCGTGTGCCGGCGGTTGCCATATCACGCGATGAGGGCCGCTTTATGCGGCCCTTTGTTTTTGCGCTCGGGCATGGGACCCGAGCAAGCGCTAGCGTTCGTCGACTCGCAATGCAGCCGCCGCTGCCGTCATCAACGGCCCCGCCTCACAAGCGTCCTCGTAGAGCCGCTTGAAGCGTGCGACTTCGTCGAATACCCAATCGTGGAACGCCCGCACGCGTTCAGTCTGCATGCGCTGCGGCGAGCAGATGAAGTAGTAGCGCCACGGGCTCGGACCGTCGATGTCCTTGAAGAGCCGCACGAGCCGCCCCTGCGTGATTTCGTGCATCGCGAGCGAACGCCGCACGAGCGCGACGCCCTGGCCGTCCATCGCGGCTTGCAACAGGTTCGACGAATCCTGGTAGAGCACGCCGCGCTTCGGCTCCGGCATATCCTGAAGACCCGCCGCGTCGAACCACGGACGCCAGAGTTCGTCGTCCGAGCGCAGTAGCGGCAGATTCGCGAGTTCGCGCGGATCTTCGGGCAGCTTGCCGCCGTTGAAGCCGGGCGCGCAGGCGGGAAAGAAAATCTCGTCGAGCAGCAATTCCACATGCAGGCCGGGGTAGTTGCCGAAGCCGAAGCGGATCGCCACGTCCACATCCTCACGCGTGAAATCGGTGAGCTGGTTCGTCGATTGCAGTTCGACGTCCCACTGCGGATGCGCCTCGATGAAGCTGCCGATGCGCGGCGTCACCCAGCGCGCCGCGAACGACGACAGCATCGACACCACGAGGCGCCGCTCGCGATCGCCCGCACGGATTTCCTGGGTGGCCTGGGCGAGCCGGGTGAGCGCGTCGGTCACCCGCGTTGCGTAGCGGCGGCCCGTGTCGGTGAGGCGTACGCGCTTGCCGTCGCGCGCGAAAAGCGCGACGCCCAGTTCGGCTTCAAGCGCGCGGATCTGGTGGCTCACCGCGCCGTGCGTGACGAAGAGTTCGTCGGCGGCACGCGAAAAGCTTTCGTGGCGGGCGGCGGCTTCGAACGCTTTCAGGGCGTTCAGCGCGGGGAGCTGGCGGAGATCCATCGTAGTTTTTCTCACATAGCCGTGAAAATTGATCGTTTTTCCTGAAGCCTTGCTGTGACTACGATTGTAGCCATTGGTGCAGTATCGGCGGAGGCGGAAATGCGAGAAATTTCTTCGGATGTCACGTTTGAAGTCCCCATGGATCGGGTCGCGTCGGTGCGTGTTGCGCGCAGCACCCGGTTGACGGTGAAGTGCGGCGCAGTCTGGCTCACGCGCAGCGACGACGTTGCCGACTACTGGCTCGAACCGGGCCACACACTGCGGCTGCGGCGTGGCGAGCGGCTGTGGATCGGCGCGGAGGGCGGCAAGACCGCGTGGGTCGCATTCGCGCTGCCCGTGGGCGTGCGCCAGCAGATGGTCGACGTGGTGACGCGCGCCGCGGCCCGCCTCGGTGTGCACGCGGGCGATGGGTGGCGCGCGGTTTGATGCGTTGAGCGGTGGTGTGGCGCGCGACGGGCAACGTCGCGCGCTGCTCGCCGGAGCTGCTGTTTTGCCACGGTGTTTGCGTGATTTTTGGCCAGATCGTCGGCCGGGTCTTTATCCCCAACTCGGGCGGGGTTGTCTCGATTTCGGTAAACTCGCGAAATCATGTGCGCGACCCCGGTTTCACCTCTTCCAGTCTCATCCGACCCCGATATACCGGGGACGGGCTCCCCAGCGAATCCCGGCTCGATCGTGCTGACCGCACCGATCGTACTGCGCTGGCGCGGCGTCGAGCCCTATCAGATCAGCTTCGACGCGATGCGCGAGTTCACCGCCGCCCGCACCGCCGACACGCCCGACGAAATCTGGCTCGTCGAGCATCCTCCCGTTTTCACGCTGGGTCAGGCCGGCAAGCCTGAGCATCTGCTCGTCGCGAACAGCGGCATCGAACTCGTGCAGATCGACCGGGGCGGCCAGATCACGTATCACGGTCCGGGGCAGGTGGTCGCGTATTTGCTGCTCGACCTTCGCCGCCGCAAGCTGATGGTCCGCGAACTGGTCACGCTCATCGAGGCGGCCGTGATCGAAACGCTGGCGGCGTATAATCTCGCCGGTGTTCGCAAGGACGGCGCGCCCGGCATTTACGTGCCAGATGATGCACAAAGCGACGCGAGCGCCGCGCACGCTGGCGCGAAAGTCGCCGCACTCGGCCTGAAGATCCGCAACGGCTGCAGCTACCACGGCGTGAGCCTGAACGTTTCGATGGACCTGAGCCCGTTCCTCGCCATCAATCCGTGCGGCTACGCGGGCCTCGAAACCGTCGACATGGCGACACTCGGGGCCACTGCGAGCTGGAACGATGTGGCTGCCACGCTTGCCGCGCGGCTCGAAGCGAATCTCGATGGACATGCACGCGCGCACAACGCACCCGATCTTCCGGTAGCCGAAGCGGCTGCCGCAGACCCCGCAGCCGAAGCGGCCGCAGGGGACCCGGCCGCACAGGCGGCCTCAGGCGGGCAACCGCCGCAACCGCAGGCCGGCACTGTACCGGCGGCCTGACTGGATCTCGACAGAATGACTGACGCAACGCCCACCTCCGGCGCGAACGCCGCAGGCACCCCTGCCACCGACGCCCAACAATACGACGCCACCGCGAAGCAGAAAGCGCAGGCGAAGACCTCGCGCATTCCGATCAAGGTCATCCCGATCGAGAAGCTCAAGAAGCCGGAATGGATCCGCGTGAAGGCGGCCACCGGCAATTCGCGCTTCTACGAGATCAAGGAAATTCTGCGCGAGCACAAGCTGCACACGGTCTGCGAGGAAGCGAGCTGCCCGAACATCGGTGAATGCTTCGGCCACGGCACCGCGACGTTCATGATCATGGGCGACAAGTGCACGCGCCGCTGCCCGTTCTGCGATGTCGGCCACGGCCGTCCCGATCCGCTCGACGTCAACGAGCCGGCGAATCTCGCGCGCACGATCGCCGCACTCAAGCTCAAGTACGTCGTGATCACGAGCGTCGACCGCGACGATCTGCGTGACGGCGGTGCTGGCCACTTCGTCGACTGCATCCGCCAGGTGCGCGAGCAGTCGCCGCAGACGCGCATCGAAATCCTCACGCCGGACTTCCGCGGCCGTCTCGATCGCGCGCTGGAGATCCTGAACGCCGCGCCGCCCGACGTGATGAACCACAACCTCGAAACGGTGCCGCGCCTTTACAAGGAAGCGCGTCCGGGTTCGGACTACGCGCACTCGCTCAAGCTCCTGAAAGACTTCAAGGCGATGCATCCCGATGTCGCGACGAAGTCGGGCCTGATGGTGGGTCTCGGCGAAACCACGGAAGAGATTCTTCAGGTGATGCGCGACCTGCGCGCGCACGACGTCAACATGCTGACGATCGGCCAGTACCTCCAGCCGTCCGAACACCACCTGCCGGTGCGCGAATACGTGCATCCCGACGTGTTCAAGATGTACGAGGAAGAGGCGTACAAGATGGGCTTCACGCACGCGGCCGTCGGCGCGATGGTGCGTTCGAGCTATCACGCCGATCTTCAGGCGCACGGTGCTGGCGTGGTTGACATTTCCAACGATTAACGCGACTTAACAACGATCGGCGCGACTACACAAAGATAAAAGCGACTGGGAGACTGGGTGAGTCGGACGATTCCACCGATAAAGGAGTTTCCGAAGGACGGCCGCGTCTGGCGTGTGGACTGGTTTGGGGCTGTCGAGCGGAACTACGACATCCCCTCCGAACCTTACCTCCAAGTCGTCATCAGCCCGCTACGTGAAGGGGCGACCGACTACGCGTCGAACAGTTCTGTCGTCCATGACGACCGCAAGACGATCCTGATCGGCGTCGGCCAGCTTCCGCTGCTCTCCATCGGCTCGCTGTGGCAGGACGGCCACTGCCTGCCACAGCGAGCCGGGATGACGACGACGCTCGACGGTCTCGACATTTCTGACGAGACGACCTGTGTTGTCCGGGCCAACCTGGTCGAAGCTGGCCAGCAGCTCATACCGTTCAGCGCTCATCGCGTCGGCGGCGCGGGTTTGGAAAGCAGGTGCATCGCTGTCGCTTGGAAGGGCGACCCCTACGGCGTGCTCATCCCGATGGCCGAGATCGTGCGTTTCTACTACGCCACCTCCACTGATCTTGCACACGCACTCTTTGCCGGCGCATTTCGGCACGACCTTAATTCGTTAATCAACGCAGAAGAAAGCGGCTACGTGTCAGCCGAAGATCGCTGTGTCCTCAAGCTGCGGCAGCATCTAGAGGACGAGGACGGCTGGATCACCGGACGCATACTGAACTCGGAAGAGGCTTGGCACGGCGCTACGCTTTTGCACGACACTCTTATGAAGGAGTCCGTGAACCATCGTCGGGTTCATATGGAGACCTGTTTCCCGTTCGGCGGCCCGACGAATCTGACCGTGCATTACAAGCCCATCATGTCGATGGGCCGACGACGGCATTTGGTGTTCGCTATCGATCGCTGTACCGCACCTTTTCCGTTCCGGAACCTCTCGATTCTGCGCGACAACGACAGCCGCCAGGGAGACCCGTCGACGGATCTGCCGGAGGACGAGAAGTTGCCGGCCTTCATGCAAGTCGCGAGCTCGCGTACCGACGCCGGGAAGACGCAGTTGCAAAGCCGAAACGAGGCGAGCAGCACCTTCGTGCCGGTGAAGCTGCTGTTCCCGACTGATCGCTTTGCCGACATCGCAGGCAAGGTGCCCGACAAGCCGCTTAAGGACCATTGCCAGTACAAGGGCCGGGGCATGAAGACCTTTCGTCCGGCTGAAGTGGCAGAGCTAAGCACCGGCGGAGGCTCGGGCGCCGAGCAGAATATCGCGCGAGCCAAGGTGGTAGGGCCTATCGTGAGGCGCACTGGATTGCTACAAAGCTTCGAATCGTTTGTCGCTGCAATCGCCGAGTTGAACAGGCTTCCTGGTGTTTCGGCGGCGGTCCGTTCGCCCGTCACAGGCACGGAGTTCGTACCGCTGCTGAGGTCGCCGCATACTAGGCAATGGTCGTATCTGCAGTCGGAAACGAAGGCTCGGCGGCGGGTCATTGTGGCGGATGCCCGCGTCGAGACAATGCATTTCAGTCTGATCGAATTCGAGTGGCGGAAGGGGGAGAGTTACAAACTCGGCGTGGTCTGGAAGACCGACACTACTCGACTTTGCAACGCTGAACTTCATGAGGTATTGTTCTCACTCGCAAATGCCGAAGGGTGCTGGGAGAACGCAAAAATTCCGAATGGGATAGATCTTCAAGCGCTAAAGCATACTTGGCCGACTATCGCAAACTGTAGCAGCAGTTTACTCATGCGGATGACGAGCCTCGTCTCGGGTTCAGTGTCACTACCGTAAGTTGTCCTGATATGCGGTTGGTAGATTAGTCAGCGAACACCGTCAAAATTCGTGTCAGTAAGGTAGACTCGCTGCAAAAATCAAACTGGCAAACTGCTGAGTCAAATGGAGATTCACTATGGCTACCGAGGTTATCGGAACCGCCTCACGGAAAAAAGTCGTTCGGACTAGGAAAACAACGGCTTATCCGGCGTTGCTAATGACACAAAACAAGCACCGCTTCTACTTCACAACTATTCCTGTCGACGACATTTTCAACTATTGTTTCGTCGCGAGGCGCGACGAAGACCCCGGAGCAGGCTTCCAACGGGCATTGAACGAGTCCCGAGCTGATGACATCGCTGCATATTTGGCAGTTGGTACCGGTTCGATTCCGAGCAATGTGGTGCTGTCCGCTCAAGACAATGCGAATTTCGCTTACAACCGAAAGACGAAGTCGATCTCGTTCGCTCGAGAGACTGCCGCGTTCTTGGTACTCGATGGTCAGCATAGGCTGTGGGGTTACCAAAAATGCTCTGTGCGCCATCGCGTACCGGTGTGTAGTGGTCAACTAATCCCGGACACTGCGTTAAGTTTTTCTTCCGCAACAGCCGGCGCCAGTCCGTCATTGAACTGATGCGGCCGTATCCAGTTGTAACGGTGCATCAGGTAGTGGCTGATATCCCGGTGTGCTTCCTGCGTCGACGTGTACCCCACTGACGGCAGCCATTCCGTCTTGAAGCTGCGGAACAGCCTTTCCATCGGGGAGTTGTCCCAGCAATTTCCACGACGGCTCATGCTCTGCTGAATCCGATAGCGCCACAGGCGCTGACGGAATTTCCGGCTTGCATACTGGCCGCCTTGATCCGAGTGGAACAGCAAGCCTTGCGGACGACCACGCTGCTCATAGGCCATCTCCAACGCCTGCACGACCAGATCGGCATCCGGGCGTGTCGAGAACGCCCAGCCAACAACCCGACGCGTGAACAGGTCGAGCACTACGGCCAGATAATGCCAACGGCCCTGCGCCCAGACATAGGTGATGTCACCACACCAGATCTGATTCGGCGTACCAACCTCGAATTCACGATTGAGATGATTCGGGATATCGATCCGCTCGACCGTGGCCTGCTTGTAGGCATGGCGACCCGGCTGCTTGCAGATAAGCCCGAGTTCTTCCATCAGGCGGCTGACCTTGAAGCGGCCAATCACCGTACCTTCTTCGCGCATCATGCCCATGATGCTGCGGCTGCCGGCAGAGCTTCGACTCTCGACGAACAGCTCGTGTACCCGGCTACGCAGTGCCATGCGCTCGGCGTCAACGCGCTGGGCGCGCTCCCGGTACGCATACAGGCAGGATCGCGATACGTCGAATACCGCGCAGATCAGTTCGACCGATTCGCTTGCGCCAATCTGATCAATTACTTCGTACGTTCGATGCCTTCCGACATCAAGAGCGCGGTAGCCTTTTTTAAAATGGCCTTCTCACGCTCGAGGCGTTCGATACGCGCCTCGAGTTCCTGAATACGCTGTTGATCCGGCGTGATTGCCTTGCCCTGCGGCGTGACGCCCTGGCGTTCCATCTGAAGTTGCTGCACCCAGCGACGCAGCACCGTCTCGCCGACACCGACCGAGCGGCTTGCCTCCATATGGCTATAGCCCTGGTCGAGCACCAGACAGGCGGCTTGCTGTTTGAACTCCGGGGAAAACGTACGTCGTTGCTTGCTCATCAGACACCTCTTCATGGCGACCATTCTCGCCTAAATCAGTGTCCGGATTCATTAGACCACTACAATCAGCGCTGGCTTGTAAATAAGCGCCGCTTTGCGCACCAGCACGGCCTGATTTCGACTGGAGCTCCATGGCCTTGCTGAATTTGCTGCCAGCATGTAGAGGCAAATTCTGTCCCGTGCATAAGGTGCACAACACCCATCCCGCGTTCATCTCTTACCCAGACCACCGCGTACAAGCAAATTTAGCACCTGACCGCCGGGCACAAGACTAATTGAAGCGTGTCGGTGTGCCAGCGCCACCGGAACAATCGCATTGTCGTATAGGTCCATCTCGAAGTGCCGGATCACGTCGCAAGCGCGTTGCACCTGGTCACCGTAGCGCTCGATCTCAGTTTTCGCAAGTGCGAAAGCACGCCCACCGCCGTTATGGCTCTTGTCCGCAAACGGGTACGGAAGCGCGAAATTGAACATTCGGCCCCGTTCCGTCTTAAATAGGAAGTCCTGACCGTAATAAGTTTCATTGCCGAAATTGGCAGCCGGGTTGTCCGAGCCGGTGACGTAGGTGTTGCGATAGTCGTCATCGACTATTCGCAGCATGCCGTCACCGAGGAAGCGTTCGAGCAGGAGAGCATGATTCATGAGCCCTCCAGTCTTTTGCAACCCTATAACGAGCATCGGACTCAAGCCAAGTTCGGCGAGACGGGTGTTCACTTTATGGATGAGCGCCTGCAAGCGGAGCGAGAGCTTAGCGGGTTCGCCGAACACGGCCAGCGGCCCATCCAGCACGAACGCGATGTCCGACAACGCACCTGGATGTACATCGAACACTTGCAAAATGTAGGCGCCGAGCATGAGGTGTTCGACGGCGTTCATCATCCGCGTCATCGCGCTGCTGTTGTCGCCGTAATCGCTGATACCTTCGTGCAGGCGAAGCCAATCCGTAACGAACACCTCCGCGCCGCAATTTGCGCACTGGACCACATCGCTCGCATTGAATTCGATGCGAGCATCGTCATGCCCGCACGATGGACAAGCGCTGATCGTCGGCGTCGTCGTGCCGATCAGTGCGCGTAGCGTCTTGGTCAGGTGCATTGGTGCTTGAGCATCGCCGCGATTGGTGCTCATTTGGTCGAACAACGCCCGCCGGAAGCCATGCTTGACGCTAAAAATGCCCTTGTAGCGAATATTGCTGCCCGGCATAGTGAATGTAATCGGCGAAGCCGACCGGTGCATGTCCGCGACCTTGAACGGATCAACAAAGTGGTTCGATGGGTCAAGCAAGTCGGCGTACGTGTCTATATTGACAAGCACGTGACTTACTTTCAGAAAGCCAACTTGGGTGCTCGGTAGCTTGTCGCTGATCGGCGTATCGCTCTTGCTGGCGTCCGACGCTACTACAAAGCGCGGTAAGCGCGGAGGTGTGCTGCGGGGCGCAGGCTGAAAACGTGATGCCAGAGCACGCCCCTCCTCATCGGATGGTTCGCGCAGGTAACTGCAGTTCGAAAGGAAAGTCTGCACATCCGGGTTGCGGACAAAGTCTGCATGCCCGCCTTTACCTGCTGTTTCTCGCGCATAGGGCATGTTAGATACCTGCCTTGTCCTGCGGACCAACCTTAATTTGCTCGATGTGCGCCTTAATTGCTTGTGGAGTGAACCGGTTGATCTGCGTCGGGATCACGAATGGAGCCGACAGCGTCTTGATGCGAGCGAAGCCGACATCCTGGGCACTCTTGAGAGACGGCAGAAAATCCTCGAAATCGTAGAATTTGCCTAACGTTTTCAGTTCGTCGTCGTTGTTGAGGTGCGTGACGAACCAGTTCTCTGTGTTAGCAAGAATGTTGGGGTGGACCGAAGATGGCTCCTGCGTGGCATACACGAAAGCTATTCTGGCTTTCGCCCCCTCCTTGGCAATACGTGGCCACGTTGTGTCTAGGTCAATCTTTTTGCCGACGAGGTTGTGTGCCTCCTCAACATAGAGCACGATATTCTGCGGCATCTCACCACGGTTTAGTGTGCCCATTTGACGCTCGAAAATCTGTTTTGCAATGCGTTCCGATAAAACTTTGCGGATTTCCACTGGACCAGCGGACAAATCGAGAATCACAATCTTGCCTGCATCGAGATGCCGCACGATTTCCGCAGTGACATCCTGAACGCGCCGCGACGAATGATATGGCAGATACTTCTGTATCGCACGCCACCCACCAAACGACTGCTTACGGCTTGTCTCCCGCGCCAACATGTTCAACATGGCTTCGAGCAACGGATCAACCCAAGAGTTTCCTGCCGTAGACGACGATAATCCGATGGTTGCTTGCCGTTGCGTTGCTTGGTTTTCCCGAACAGCCAAATTTATCGCGCGGATCTGTTCGAACCATGCAGCTGCTTGTGCAGGCGGAAGTTTGTCCGTCGTCGGCACTGCAACATCGGGATTTCCCTGTTGCTGTTGCCAGGCGTTCATTTGATCGATCAAGCTCTTGGAGCGGGGTACGTCAACCTTGAATCCAGAAGGAATGGGATACCGAGCTCGCGACAAAATGCACTGGAAGACAGCTACATGACGTTCCCAGCGCAAATGCTCGCCCTTTTCTGAAGCATCGGGCTCTTCGAGTGTAGCCGACATGAAGGCATCGAGGTCCTGTCCCGTGAACGGCGAGGATTCCTGCTTGAACAGAGCCTGGATGAGATTCAATCCCTGCCCAGGCTCCGAATAGAAGTTGGTGCGCAAGTCTTCGAATCCCGGCGTATCGAGCGCGCGGTAGCGCACAACGCGGTCTCCGAAGACATCAGCAATTGAGCTGCCGTCGTCTTGGTGATTGGCGTTCGCATATTCGCCGTTGATATCGAAAATCAGTTGTCCAACATTGATGCCAGATTTCATGGCCGCCAACGTTACTGCCGAAACCGTCGTTTTGACGGTGTTTGATTTACCAGTACGGGTCATCCCAAGGACGGCGGTACGCCGAGCGAGGAAGTCCGCCGGCTGGATTTCGACGTGGACATACTCACCGCTTGCGCGTTGCAACCGGTTCGTAGAGGTGTATCGAACTGTTCCGATGTCAATAGGTTGAGGGACATTGTGAAAACCCGCCTTCTTGGCCTCCTCTGCCGCCTTAGCTCGAACCTCCGGGTTTACGTGGTTCACGATGCGCGCCAGAGCATCGCTACGCGGCTTGTACGCCCGCATGCGCGGAAGGCTCATGAACGTCTCGACATCGCTACCAAGGCGCAGTAAATCATCCTGCATGAAAAACGTGCCGAGTACTCGGCAGCGCAGCCCACCCCATTGCAATTCGCTGCGGGTCATCGGGTCGAGGCCGTCGTTACCGTTGCCGGGAAGCCTTTCTTCGGCACGTCGGCGCTGGTGGTGCTCAATGCGAGTGCGCACCATGTCAGCATCTTGTGGCAGGGCAGCCGGTTCAAGCACGCGCAGCAGTACCACCTCCTGATCAATAAGCGGAGCTTCGTTAAAACGCGTCGGATCGAAGCCGGCCGCGACCAGGAAGGAGTTATGCGCCAAACCGTCGACGGCATGTTTAAAGCTGTCGTTGGTTTGAACATACGCCTCGTCGTAGCGAAGGTTGTAGACATAGCCAACGAAAGACCGATCGATGTCACCGATCAGCAGACTAAGCGGATGGCTGGCAGTGATTTGGTTGAGGATGTTGTTCATGGCGACGCCATCCATAGGGGGTATGCTCGAAATTGATATGTTGATGTAAATCAAATCGTTCTGGCAAACTAACTTCCACCGAGTTTGCCAATTGACCACGTTCTGAACCGCTCCCCTCCTTTGCTTGGGCGGACGGGATCAAAGCGCGCTTACCCGCATGGCTACAAGCCCTCAAGTCGGGCTACCACTGTCTCCGCAGGCGGAGAGCAAATGTTTATGCGGAATGAGAATTTTGTGGTGAAGCTAGGTGATTGAATTTAAATTAAAATAAGACTTTTGTACAGCCGACGCAGTGTTCTTGCTTGCTAGTTTGGGCGTGAAGTGCGAAATAGGAATCGCCTGATCTGTTGATTGTGTCTGTCGATAGTCGTAAATTCGCCGCACACGAAAAAGGGGCGATACGCCCGCGACGTCGGCCTTCATGTTTAGGGGTGACCATGCGATACGATGCTGTTCCGCTAGAAAAACTTGAGTTCGATCTAAACAATCCGAGATTTGAGCCTTGCAACAATCAGTTGGAAGCGCTGGCGCTGCTTTGTTCGGATAGCGGAAAAATTTCAACGTTGATGCGGCATATCGCTGAAAACGGGCTGAATCCGACTGAGCGAATTATTGTTGTGCCGTCAGGGAAACGGGGGAAATTTGTGGTGCTGGAGGGAAATCGGCGCTTAGCAGCATTAAAGCTGCTCTCGAAACCGGAGATGGTTGACGCGATTGACATCTCGGACGCTGCCAGCAAAGCCCTTCGCAAAAGTGCATCAGTTGATTTTGATGACTCAGAAATCGAGAGAATCGAATCTGTAGTGTTTGATGGCAAGGATGAAGCCAACATATGGGTTGACCTTAAACACACGGGTGAGAATGGTGGCGCGGGTGTGGTTGGATGGGACGGCTTGCAGACTGCAAGATATCGGCAATCGGATCCAACGCTAGCGGTTATCGAATTCGCGATTGGAGCTGGGCTATTGCCTAAAGATGACGCCATTGCGAAGTCATTCCCAATTACAAATCTCCAGCGGCTACTCGCAGATCCTTATGTGCGGGCGGCGTTGGGGATCCATGTTTCAAGGGGAGAAGTCACCTCTGATTTGAGTCGCACTGAAATGGAAAAAGGTCTCCGCCGAGTTTTGACCGACCTTGCGAGCGGAAAAGTTACCGTAACGGACATCAAGCGCAAGTCTGATCGAGCCGCGTACGTTGACAAGTTGCCAAAGCGGGAATTACCAAATTTATCGGCAAAAGTGCCGCAATGGTCGTTGAAAAAGCCACAAAATGCGGCTGAGGATGTCAATGGCGCATCGAAAGTGACGGTTGGCACTCAGCGGTCCAGCAAGGATCGCTTGTATCTTATTCCGCGAGAGCTGAAGCTCGAAATTAACGACCACCGGCTGAACAAAATTTACTGGGAGCTCAAGCGAGATTTGAAGCTCGGCGTTGTAGCCAATGCCGCTGCCGTCCTGTTTCGAACGTTCGTCGAATTGACGCTGGACTTGTACTTGGAGACGAACGGTCTTCCCACAACGAGGAAGGGCTATGATCTGAAGCTCGATGACAAGATCGGTAGCGCGATCACGCACCTCGAATCGCAGGGAGCGTTGACCGCAAAGGGTTCACGCCTCGCGCGCATGACCACGCACCAAGACTCAGTTAGCAATCCACTAACGTTTCACGCGTTCGTTCATGATCGGACTGCACAACCTACGGCCGTTGCCCTAATCGCCATGTGGACACACGTCGAGCCGTTGCTTGTCGCCATTTATAAGGCGATGAAGTAATGCTGGCCAGCGCGGTCGCGGCCTGTTAACATTCACTTGTCAAAACATTTCCGCTACTCCGTGTCCGCCTACTTCACCCCTCTCAGATACCCCGGTGGCAAGGGGAAGGTCAGCGCGTTCGTCAAGGCGATATTCCGTGAAAACGGGATCGTGGGCGGTACGTATGTTGAACCCTATGCCGGTGGTGCGGGTGTCGCAATGGAACTCGTGATACACGAGTTTGCAGGACACGTTCACATAAACGACATCGATAGATCGGTTTGGGCATTTTGGCACTGCGTGCTAAATGAAACAACGAGGCTGTGCGATCTCATTGAGAACAGCCCGGTGACAATTAAGACTTGGCATAGGCAAAAGGAGATCCAGCGGAACGCAGCACGTGCGGACGTCTTGGCTCTTGGCTTCTCGACTTTCTTTCTGAACCGGTGCAACCGATCTGGAATCCTGAACGCAGGGGTCATCGGTGGATTGAATCAGACTGGGGAGTGGAAGCTGGATGCCCGATTCAACAAGGAAGATCTGATCCGACGGATTAATCTGATTGCGCGTCACCGGAATCGCATCTCGTTGACGAGGATGGACGCAGTTGCATTTGTTGAACGTCTTGCGCCTGCGCTGGGGGACGACTCGTTCATATACTTGGACCCGCCGTATTACGAGAAGGGCGGCGACCTGTACGAACATCATTATCGGCACGACGATCATCAGCGAGTTGCAGATTCGGTCGCTGGGTTGGCAGGCAATGTGCGCTGGATGGTCTCATACGATGACCATCCGGCAATTCACGAGTTGTACGCGGACTTTCGGTCGCTTCGATACACGCTGAGCTATACCGCACAGGCCCGATGTCGCGGTAGAGAGGCCATTTTCTTTTCGCCACAACTCCAAGTCCCGGAGTTACAGGGATCAATGAAGGCGGCATGAAACGGCCTGCCCTCCTATTCGGAGGTACGGAGTCCGGTCAGTCCGAGGACAGTGGTCTTCGCTGGCAGAGGGATTCGATGAGACTCCCTATGCGCTCCAACTCCCTTTTTACGTGTCGTGGCTAACGCGCTCTTGAGGCCTGGTAAGGTGGCAAGACAGCGAATTGGCAAAAACCCGGTACCAATTCGGGGCGTGATTGAAATCCCGCAGCAGCCAGTTGTATCGTAGCGCACGGCGTCGCCATGCGGCTTTCAGGCGGCTCGGCCACCTGTCGATCAACCACCACGCCAGCCCAACCACATGGTGCCGCTCGGCGAGTCCACAACCCTCGATTGGTACCCGGTTCGCCGCTGCATTTGGGACCGCCTGCCCGGTTTTTGACGCGACGTATCGTGCCAATCTTCGGTTCTTCTCGTCGCTCGTTAGCAGTTTGACCATCTGATGCAACACCGCCAACTTGCCATAGTCGAAATGCGCCGAGGACGGTGCGTCACAGTCGGTAATGCGTAACGCCTTTGTCCAACACTCGAATGTCCGCTCGTTCCACTTGTCGGCTATTGTGGTGCCCGACTCGCGATAGTCGTAGCCACACGCCCAGCAACGGCAGAGCGGCTCGGTACTCGTGACGTCCGGGCGGCCCAATTCGATGCGGTGGTAGGCGACCCCCTGTCCGCACTGCGGGCATCGGTCCAACAGCATGCAATCGTGCTTCGGGCAGTAGGTGTAGAACGCGACCCGCCAGGCCAGGCGGAAGTAGGGTTCGGCGTCTTCAGCCAAGCAGCGCGGACAGAACTGCAGGCCGTAACCAAGCCGCTTGCGGTGGAACATCTTCAAGGACAGCACCCATTGCAACTGGCCGGATGCCTTCCAATCCTTGAACAGCTTGCCACGGTAGATCATCAAGGTGGTCCTCCAGGCGCGGCTGAGCGGCGTGCCGGTTCGCGCGCTCATGGTCTCGACCAGCGACGCAGGAGCAAGCCGGTCGATGTCACGGTTCCAGACTTGTCTATCGTTCCCGAACGCGAGCCTGCAGAACGTCTGCACCTTCAGCCCATTGGCATGGGCCACGCGCACCAGCCACGACGACAACAGCTCGCCGCGGTACGGGTGCGGATGGGCTGGCCAAAGCCGATCCTCGTTCATTTCACGTGGCTCGATCGATCTGGCGCTTGCGATCGGAGGGCGAGACCCAGTCGATCCGGTCGAGCACCTTGCTGTCGATACGCTCGGCAGCCGATTCGACGGCGTAGGTAGCCGCCTTCGTCAGCACGCGAGACAGCTCGCCGATGTAGCCTTCGCTCATCGAGAACAACCGACTAGCCAATGCTTCGCTGTGCAGGTCAGAGGCCTCGCGAAGCGGAAGCATGCGCTCGAAGCTGGCAAGAAGGCGCAGGAACTCGTTGTTGATTTCCCACCGAGGCAGCAGATCCGGCTCGAAGCGGTTGGCAAGCTGCGGGTCCGTCTGGAGCGCGCGGAAGGCGTCGCGCGTACCGACCGCGACGATGGGGACCTGCAGTTCGTTGCCGAGGAACTTAAGTACGTTTAGGAACGCGCGCTGCCGGTTCAGGTTGCCGGCGAGAACGTGGTGGATCTCGTCGATGATCAGTATCTTGAGGCCGACGTAGCGCAGCAGCTTGACGACCTGAAGCTGCTTCTTGTCAACTCGGTCGTTCGGCTTATACGGTGCAAACAGCAACTCGAGGATGGCGTTGTAGAAGCGCCCCTCGTCCGGGACCGGCGGTGCCTGGATCGACAACACCGGGATAATCACACCGTCTCCGCCGGGATTGTCGTCGGCGGGATGCTGGGCGCAGAAGCGCTCGATCAGCATGGTCTTGCCGTTGTTGGTGTCGCCGACGATCAGCAGGTTCGGCATACGGTGTGACTTCGGGTAAATCAGCAGGTCCTCGAGCTTGGCCAGCACCTCCTTGGCGCGAGGGTAGCCGATCCAGCGCGGCGAGCGGATGCGCTCGATGCGCGCCGCGTCGTCGAGGTCGAGTAATCTGGAGGTCGCCTCGGTCAGGTGATCGACGTTCATGCCATGTCGTCCAATTCGTCGAAGGGCTGGATACTCGCCGGTTTCGCAGGCGGAACTTCGGCTGCCAATGTGATCGTCGGCGTGACGCTACCCCACGGCTTCGGCGCGGCGAGCCCGAGCTTCCGCCGTTGCTGGGCGCGGCGGGCCGAGGTAGTCTTCGCCTGTGCCACGCGCTCGATTTCGCGCATGCGCTCGTAGGCATCGAAGATGGAGCGCTCGTCGACGTGCTGCCGACCCTGATCTTCAAGTACCTTCTTCGCTTCGCGCAGTTCCCACACGCTGATCGGCGGATGCGATGTATCCCGGTACGGTATCGTGAAATATTGTCCTAGTTCCGGGTCGTAGAACCAGATCGCGCTGATGTCGCGCGGGTCACGACGGAACATGAGTTTGCGCTTGTACTTCGGCTTCTGCGGGTCCGGCGCGTTGATCCAGCGGCGCAGCACGTCGCTGTAGTAGTGGATATCGTCGATCACGACGCCGTAGTCCTGGACTGTCCGTTCCTCGAACGGCATCAGGTCGAGCCGAAGCCGGTCCTCGTCCTGGATGCGCACCGGCAGGCCGACGCCTGGCTGGCGCTCGTCGCCGAAAATGCCCTTGCGATACATCGCCATCGGTGGCATTCCTATGCCGGAGTGCATGCGCAGGTGGTACACCTTGACGACGTAGGTGGTCAGCCACTCCTCGAACTCTGACAGCGTGAGTGTCGCTTTAGCCACCGAGTCGTAGTCGCCGCGCTCCTTCACGTTGGAAAACGTGGTGCCCGGAAGTGTCTTGATCTCGGTCGACAGCGTCCCGAGCAGCCGTTCAACGTGCGCACCGAAATGCGGCCTGGCGACCGGCCGCCACTCGATGTCGACGCCGTATTGCCGGCAAGCGCGTTCCAGCATCCGGCCGCGGAACTCGCGGGCGTTGTCCATATGCAGTTTCCGCGGCAACCCGTAGCACGGCCAGCTTCCGTCGATACCGCGTTTGGCCAGCCACTGGTCCTTAGGCAGGATCGTGTGGGCGAGGCAGAGACCAGTGGCCAACGCACCGGGCGGGTCGAAGGAGACGTAGAATCCCGCCACCATGCGGCTGTACACGTCGATGGCCAAGGTGATCCATGGCCGCCCGATCGGGCGCCGATGCACGTCGTCGACGAGGACGATGTCGAGCTTGGTGTGATCGATTTGCACGACGGCGAGCGGTGCGTTGGCACCTGGGAAGCTGCCCTCGACGGGCGAATACGCCTGCTCGGCCGCCTTGCGACCTTGGCGCTTGGTCACGGTCAGCTCGGCGGGCAAGGTCTTCACGCGGTTGCGTACGGTGTTCGCGTGCGGTGGTGCGATGCCGGCCGCACAGCATCGACGTCGGACCTCGTTGCAGACCCATTGTTTGGATTTCTTCTGCGTCGTCAGGAATTCGCTCTTGATGACGTCTTCGATGATCGCCTCGATCTCGGCCTGGAGTTTGGTCGCGCCTTTGTCCTTGCGCTGCTGCTTGGGAAGCAGGGCGGTCACGAGACCCAAGGACTCATACGCCTTCAGCCATTTGTACAGGGTGCTCGCGTGCAGCCCGAATTCCGCAGCGCGCGCCTCGACGTCTTCGCGCTTGCGCTGGCGCTGGCCGAGCAGCGGCAGGATGATCGCTTGGCGGCGTTCGGCCTCCGACCAGTCGGATTCCGCTACCGACAGCAAGTCCGGTCGGGGTATCGCGGGTATGGGCTGAGCGGCTTGGAGCTCGGCGAGCTTCGCGCGCACCAATTGCTTGGTTTCGAGGTCGCGCAGCAGTACCTCGTCGAAGTCCACAGCCTGCGCAATGCGGTGGGGACGGCCGAGAAACAGCACCTCGGTTCCTGGGATGAAGGCCATCTGGGTCAGGGTGTTCATACGGGAAGACTCCAGATCGGTGACGCCATGGTCAGCTTCTCGTCTAGGTCGGTGCCGATTTGACGCGTCCCGACCAGGTACCATAGGGTCGGGATCAAGGCCGCTCGGTGCCATTCGTCCTGGTAGCAGGCCGCCAGTAGGTCGGCTGGCGTGGTTCGATGCATCATCTCGGCCAGTCGGTCAGTGAGCAACGCCATGTGTGCTTCTTCCGATGGCCCTCGCCGCATGAACGGCAGTAAGAAGGTCGCGTTATCGAGGTACGGTGTGCGAATCTCGACTTCGGTCACGATCTTGAAACGCCAACCTTGCTGCCGCGCGTACCTGATCGAGGCCTTGAATTTCTGGCGCAGGTCGGGCCAGTTGGCATGCAGGTCGCTTCGGTACTTCACTTCGTACAACACAGTGCGGCGTGGCTGGCCGTGCAGCTTAAACGTCGCGATTGCGTCCGGCGTATAGCTCCTGGCGCGACCTTGGTCGTCGGACCAGTCAAGCGTAATCGGTTGCACCTCGAAGCGCTCCACGGCGGGGTCGAACTCGAGTAAGGCGATGAAGTCCCGCTCCAGCGTGGATTCGAAAGAGGCTGCGCCCTCTGCCTTGCGATGTGCGGCAACACCGGTGACATTGCGGTAGTTCTTGGGTATTTTACGGACAGGCATCCTTTCCTCTGCGTTTGCTACGCGAAATGTCCCATGGCTCCGTGGGAGCTATTGAGGCGACGCGCGCAGTCGCGCCAGCCTTCGAAAATTCGACGAAGCCGACGCTTGAGACATTGATACCGAGAGCCAATGTCCATCAAAAGTCAGCCGGCCGGGTCGCGATATTCGCGCGCGGGGGCTCAAAATCGATAGCGGCTCCTTCGGGCATAGCCAGGGCATCCGCGATGTTGCGGCGCTGATGTGTAATCTTCCGATATTCTTCGACGCTTAGCAGGACGTGGGTAGGCTTGCCGCGATCAGTGATGAATACCGGGCCGTCCTTCGTGGCCCTCTTCGCCTTGGACACGTCCTGGTTGAATTCCCTGCTGGATAGGGTTGTAATCGCCATCGTCTTTTCCTCGCAAATGATTTCTTAACGTTACGCGCGCGATAAATGTAGGCACGTTACTACCGTGGTCGAGCCGGTAGGACCGTCGTCTCCAGTCGCCGATATCGTTGTATAGTCGCATTTAGCGTTGGAATTCACAGTGGTCTGATTTACAGCCCGATTCGTCGTCAGATTGAAAGGGGCGGTGAAAGCCGTGCCGAAAGCATCGGGTCCGTCACGGCGGTCCATGCTCCGAAAAGCCCGCTAAACGCGGGCTTTTTTGCGACTATGCGCGGCGCGATTGCAGTGCACGATAGACGATCCGCACTGTACCCATCATGCACGCCCGTTTTTGCGGCAAAAGCGCGAAAAGCAATGCTCAAACAGCGTGAAATGCTTACGCGAATAAGTTGGAACCGGTCGCCGTCAGACTCCCTATAGTCGGGTTCTGCCTTCTTTCGAACATCCTTGCTTGCGGAGTCTGCCCAGATGAAACACGCCTTTTCTTCGTCGCGCCTGGTGCGCTTATTCACTGCGACGGTCGCCGTGCCCGCCGTGCTTGCTGCCACGTTCGGCGCCAGCGCCGCACACGCCGATACCGGCGCGCAGCGTGAAGTCGTGATCGCCTACCAGGACATGGTGGTGCCGTGGCGCTATGCGCAGGCGACGGGTGCCGTCGAAAAGGCCACGGGCTACAAGGTCACCTACCGCAAACTCGCGAGCGGTGCCGACGTGATCCGCGCGCTCGCATCGGGCTCGGTGCAACTCGGCGAAGCGGGGTCGAGCCCGATCGCAGCGGGGCTTTCGCAGGGCGTCGATATCTCGCTCTTCTGGGTGCTCGACAACATCAACGATGCCGAAGCGCTCGTCGCCCGCGACGGCTCCGGTGTTACGAGTGTGGCCGCGCTCAAGGGCAAGACGATTGGCGTGCCGTATGTGTCGACGTCGCATTTCCATACGCTCGTCGCGCTCGAACAGGCGGGCGTCAATCCCTCGGATGTGAAGATCGTGAATCTGCGTCCGCCCGAAGTCGCGGCGGCGTGGCAGCGCGGCGACATCGACGCCACTTACATCTGGGACCTCGTGCTCGCGAAGGTGAAGCAGAACGGCCGCGTGCTGATTACCTCGGGCCAGGTGGCGAAGGCGACGGGCAAGGCGACTTTCGACGGCTTTGTCGTCGATCGCCGTTTCGCGAAAGACAATGCCGATTTCGTCGCGAAGTTCGTGAAGGTGCTCGCTGCAACCGATGCCGATTACAGCGCGAATCGTGCTGCGTGGAACGCTGCATCGCCCAAGGTGGAGGCTGTTGCGAAGGAATCCGGAGCGAATGCGCAGGACGTGCCAGCAAGTCTCGCGCTCTACGCTTTCCCGACTCCCGCCGAGCAGGCATCGAAGACCTGGCTCGGTGGCGGCGCGCAGTCGGGCGCGGCTCAGTCGCTCCTCGCGACCGCGACGTTCCTCAAGGCGCAGGGCACGATCCAGAACGTGCTGACCGACTATTCGGTCGGCGTCGATCCGCAGTTCGTGCAGCGCGCCGCAGCGCACTGAGGTCGATCAGGCCGATTGCCTTCGCACAGGGATGCTAAATGAGCACGCTTGAAATCCGCGATCTGAGTGTCGTATTCGAAGGCGCGACGCGCGGCGCACCGCCGACCGTTGCCCTCGCGAACGTCGATCTCGCTGTCGAGAGCGGCGAGTTCGTCGTTGCGCTCGGCGCGTCGGGTTGCGGCAAGACCACGCTGCTCAACTGCATCGCGGGCTTCATCCCGCCTACGCAGGGCGAAGTGCGAGTGAACGGTACGCGCGTGACGGAACCGGGCGCCGATCGTGGCGTCGTGTTCCAGAAGCACGCGCTGATGCCGTGGCTCGACGTGCTCGACAACGTCGCGCTCGGGCTGCGCTTTCAGCGTGTGCAGAAAGCCGAGCGCGAACGCGTCGCTCGCGAGCAGCTCGCGCTCGTGGGCCTCACGGCGCACGCCCGCTCGCGCGTCTATGCGCTATCGGGTGGCATGCAGCAGCGCGTGGGCCTCGCGCGCGCGCTCGCGAGCGACCCGCAGATGCTCCTGATGGACGAGCCGATGGGCGCACTCGATGCGATGACGCGCGAGTCGATTCAGGAACTCGTGCTAGACGTCTGGGGCCGCACGCGAAAGACGGTGTTTTTCATTACTCACGACGTCGAGGAAGCGCTCTTTCTCGCGACGCGCCTCGTCGTGATGACGCCGGGGCCGGGCCGCATCGAACACGAATACACGCTGCCGTTCGCGCAGCGCTATCTCGAGACGCGCGATGCGCGCGCGGTGAAGTCGTCGGCGGAATTCATCGAGTGGCGCGAGCGACTGATCCGACTGCTGCATGCGCGTTCGCTCGCGCTGGCTATGTCGTAAGGGGGAGCGCATGGACGTGCCTCAAGAATCGATACTCGACTCTGCATTAACGGCGCGGGCCGGTAATGCGCAACAGGATGCGCGGAACACGCGCGCCGCAACGCCTGCGAAGGTCTGGCGCATGCCCGGCGAAGGCCCGACTGCGGCGCTTTCCGCAGCGTCCGTCGCCGTGCTCGCGCTGCTCTGGTGGCTCGCCACACATCTGCACTGGCTGCCGCCACTCTTCCTGCCGACGCCGGAAGCCGTCTGGCAGGCTTTCGCCGATGCTTGGCAAGGCCGCATCCAGGGCGGTTTGCCGCTCTCCGAGCATCTCGCGTGGAGCGCGCTGCGCGTGTTCGGCGCGTTGGCACTCGCGGCGGCGACGGCGATTCCCGTCGGCATCCTGATGGGCGTCTCGCGCGTCGCGCGCGGGCTGCTCGATCCGCCGCTGGAGTTCTACCGTCCGCTGCCGCCGCTCGCATATCTGCCGCTCGTCGTGATCTGGTTCGGCATCGACGAAACGGCGAAGATCGTCGTCATCTTTCTCGCCTGTTTCGCGCCGATCGCTATGGCCGCGCGCGCGGGCGCGAGAAGCGCCACCGTCGAGCAGATCCGCGCGGCGAGTTCGCTCGGCGGCAGCTTCTGGCAGATCGTGCGCTTCGTCGTGCTGCCTGCCGCGCTGCCCGAGATCCTCACTGGCTTACGCATCGCGATTGGTTTTGGCTGGACGACGCTCGTCGCCGCCGAGATGGTCGCCGCGACCGCGGGACTCGGTCAGATGGTGCTCAATGCGTCGAGTTTTCTGCGCACCGATGTCGTTGTGATGGGCATCGTGCTGATCGGCCTCATCGCATGGGGATTCGATCTTGGCATGCGCGCGCTGGAGCGGCGGCTCGTGCCGTGGAAGGGGAGAGCCTAAGCGGGCGCGTTCGGGGCTGGCCGTCGCGCAACGGCGTCGCGCGGTCCGCTCATCCCGGATCACCGAACAAACAACGCGCCTAGTCAGCGACCGTCACCGACACGCTGGCTGCGGCCAGGCGGCGATATAAATTGCGGCGTCTCGCAATCGGCCACCAGTCGTAGAGGAAAATTTCCATCGGTCGCCAGTTGGCAACCCAGCCGAAGATGATCAATCCCTCGGCGACCAGCATGGAAAACCGCTCGTCTGGAAGATTCTCCGCCAGTCTGCCTCCCAGGTGACACAAGGTCAGCACCGTAAGTCCGATCACGAGCGAGCGCCGGCCATCCCGGAACAACGCGCGCAGCGAGCGTTGTGTGGCGTCGGCGCGTTCTCTGAAGTGACCCGTGATCGCGTCCTCCAGATGCGTTGTCACCTGAGACGTGGATTCCCGCCGCGGCAGATGAACCACAACGTGGAGCGGCCGCCTGGAGCGCAGACTTTCTATATGGCCGACGATGTAGGCTTCCGCAGCCGGATCGAGGCTGCGTTCCCTGAACGGATACGGATCGTGAGTTTCGAAGAGTTGCGTGACCTGGTCGACGCGTATCTCGATGATTTCAGCTTCGGGAAGGCTGGCCATGGTGTGCAACGCCTCGCTGACAAGTCTGGTTCGATTTTCGCGTCGGACCGCGAACGCGCCCAAGGGGTGATGCCCGCCCGGCTGCCGTCATGCACGCCATCGTGAATCGCAGCAGTCGCTGTGTTCTGTAACTGTAGTTCCCTGCGCATTGCGTGAGCTGGAATCCGGGCGTCCCGCGCCGCCGTTTCCCCTCGTCAGTGAGCGGCGCGGATTCCGGAAAGCCATACACCTTACGTCCAGCTTTCCGGAAATCCGGATTTCCACCGGTTTGCTGGAACAAAAACTCGTTAAAAATCAACGGTCTCAGCGCTCCATTCAGCTGGCATCAACCTTGCAAAAGCATGCGCACGGCCGCCAAGGCCCGACAACTACAGCAAGGAGACAGCCTATGTCCGTTACCCCCACCCGGTTCTGCTGATTCCCCGTTCTGTCGCGGCCCGCGTCGCGCGAACGCCGTCCGGATAGACCATCCGGCCCGCTCGCTCGCGCCCGGCCACTGGCTCACTTACGCATGCAGGAAAAACCGTGAAAAAACCCTTCCACAAAGTGCTCTACGTCCAGGTGATCGTCGCGATCGTCGTGGGCATCATCCTCGGCCACTACTCGCCGTCGCTCGCCATCGACATGAAGCCGCTCGGCGAAGCCTTCATCAAGCTCATCAAGATGGTGATCGGGCCGATCATCTTCTGCACCGTCGTGACCGGCATCGCTGGCATGGAGGATATGAAGAAGGTGGGCCGCGTGGGCGGCAAGGCGCTGCTGTACTTCGAGATCGTCTCGACCTTCGCGCTGGTGCTCGGCCTGCTGGCTACCCATCTGCTCAAGCCGGGCGCGGGCTTCAACGTCGACGTGGCAACGCTCGACGCCAAGGCCGTCGCCTCGTTCGCCGAAAAGGCGCATGGCCAGAGCACGGTCGACTTCCTGATGCACATCATCCCCGACACGATGTTCTCGGCGTTCGGGCAAGGTGAAATCCTGCAGATCCTGCTTATCGCAATCCTGTTCGGCGCGGTGCTCGCGCAGATCGGTGAGCGCGGCCGCGTGGTGACGAACTTCATCGAAAGCATTTCGAGCGTGCTGTTCGGCATCGTCAAGATCATCACAAAGCTCGCGCCGATCGGCGCCTTCGGCGCGATGGCGTTCACCATCGGCAAGTACGGCGTTGGTTCGCTGATCCCGATGATGAAGCTGATCGGCACGTTCTACCTCACGTCCATCGTGTTCGTGCTCGTGGTGCTCGGCGCGATTGCGCGTTTCGTCGGCTTCTCGATCGTGCGCTTCGTCGCGTACATCAAGGAAGAGCTGCTGATCGTGCTCGGCACGAGCTCGTCGGAATCGGCGCTGCCGCAGCTCATGGAGAAGCTCGAGCGTCTCGGCTGCTCGCGCTCGGTGGTGGGCCTCGTCGTGCCGACCGGCTATTCGTTCAACCTCGACGGCACCAACATCTACATGACGATGGCCGTGCTGTTCATCGCCCAGGCCACCAACACCGACCTCACGCTCACACAGCAGCTCACGCTGCTCGCGGTGACGATGCTCACCTCGAAGGGCGCAAGCGGCGTGACCGGCGCAGGTTTCATCACGCTCGCGGCGACGCTCGCCGTGGTGCCGACGATCCCGCTTTCGGGCATGGTGCTGATCCTCGGTATCGACCGCTTCATGAGCGAGTGCCGTGCGCTGACCAACATCGTCGGCAACGGCGTGGCGACGGTTGTCGTCTCGGCGTGGGAGAAGGAACTCGACCGCTCGAAGCTGCGCCGTGTGCTCTCGGGTGAAGTCGAAGTGAAGGAAGGCGTGGAGGCCTGAGGCCACACGTAGTAAGGCGACGCGCCGTGTGTCCTGCGGCGCGTTGTCTCGTTTAAAGGCGTGCGTTCGTCGTGATGGGGCAGTGGGCCTGTGCCACAATCTTTACTTTCCCCCGCTGACCGTCTGGAAACCGCCCTCGTGACGCGCCGCCTGCTTATTCTCTTTGCGCTCGCTGCCGGGCTCGCCGCGGTCTGTACACTCACGTGGACGCTTGCCTGGCGAAGCGGCATCGAAACGCTGCGCCGCGACGCCGCCGTGCGCGGCGACCGCACGACGGCCTCGCTCAAGAGCACGCTGGAGCGCTACGAATCGCTCCCCTATATCGTCGGCGAACATCCGCTCGTGCAGGACGTGCTCGTTAATCAGAAGGACGAGTGGGTCGACGCGGCGAATCGCTATCTCGAGCGCGTCAACCGCTACGCACGCGCGACCACCACCTACATCATCCGGGCTGACGGCTTGTGCATCGCAGCCAGCAACTGGCGCGACCCCGACAGCTTCATCGGCGTGAACTACCGTTTCCGGCCTTATTTCATCGATGCGGTGAAGGGCGGCGTTGGCCGCTTTTTCGGCATCGGCACGATCTCGCACGATCCGGGCTACTACGTTTCGCAGCCGGTGCGGCGCGACGGCAAGATCGTCGGCGTCGCGGTCGTCAAACTCAATCTCGAATGGTTTCCGGGTTCCGACGCTACCGAGCCGCTCCTCGTCACGGACGATCACGGCGTGATCTTCCTGTCGTCGGTGCCTGACTGGAAATACCACACGGTGCGGCCACTGCCCGCCGACATCGCGGTGTCCATCGACCAGACGCAGCAGTACGCGCGCCAGACGCTCTCGCCGCTGCCCGCGCGCATCGAACGCGTGCTGGGCGATGATGCCGACATCGTGCGCATCGGCAGCGGCATCGGCGCGCCGCGCTATATCCAGACGCGCCGCGCGCTCGGCGTGCCGGACTGGGACCTCGTGACGATGTCGCCGGTGCGCCCCGTCGTCAACGCCACGCGCACCGCGACGATCATGACGGGCTTCGGCTTTGCGCTGCTGTGCCTGCTCGTCTTCTATTGGCGGCAGCGGCGCCAGCGCGTGAAAGAGGTGATGAAGAGCCGCGCGATGCTGCAGAAGGCTTACGCGATGCTCAACGAACGCGTCGCCGAGCGCACCGCCGATCTTTCGCAGGCGAACGTTCAGTTGCAGCGTGAGGTGCAGGAGCGTGCGCGCGCCGAGTCCGACTTGCGCGCCGCCCAGGACGAGCTGATTCAGGCGAGCAAACTCGCCGCGCTCGGCCAGATGGCGGCGGGTATTACGCACGAGCTTAACCAGCCGCTCGCTGCGCTGCGCAGCTTCTCCGACAACACGCGGGTGTTTCTCGAACGCGGCCAGTACATGGCGGCGCACGAGAATCTGGAGGCGATCGGATCGCTCACCGAGCGCATGGGCAAGATCGTGAACCAGCTCAAGCTCTTCGTGGGCCGCGCGCGTCCGCGCAGCCTACGCTCGCCTGTGGCGCCCGCATTGCGCAACGCGCTCGCGTTGCTCGGCACGCGTCTCACCGGCGTGGATCTCACGCTCGCGTTGACCGACCGCACGGTTGACGCGACGGCTGCTCCCTTCGATCTGCGCGGCGAGTACGCGGACCTCGTCGCGCAGATCGACGGCTTGCGCCTCGAACAGGTTCTCATCAATCTCGTCGGCAACGCGCTAGATGCGGTGGCGGACGCGGCGTCGCCGCGCATCGCGATCGATATCGAGGTGCTTGCCGCAACGCTTGCGATCAGCGTGCGCGACAACGGACCCGGCATTCCCGACGACGTGATGCCGCGCCTCTTCGAGCCATTCTTCACGACGAAGGAGATGGGGCAGGGGCTTGGCCTCGGGCTTGCGATTTCTTCGTCGATCGCGCGTGACTGCGGCGGCTCGCTCGTCGCGCAAAACGAACCGGACGGCGGCGCGCGCTTCGTGCTGACGCTGCGCCGTGCGCAGGTGAGCACGGCGCGGGTTGCCGCCACCGATGTCTGAATCAGGAAAGTAAGGAACGCGAACTAACATGATGCCTCCAGATTCAGGCAATGGCCGGGTGCTCTACGTCGAGGACGACGAACTGGTGCGGCGCGCGGGCGTGCAGAGCCTGCAGCTGGCCGGTTTTGACGCGACCGGCTTCGCCACGGCCGAGGCCGCGCTGCCATTGATCGATGCGCAGTTCGCGGGCGTCGTGGTGAGCGATATCCGGCTGCCGGGCGCGAGCGGACTCGACCTGCTCGCGCAGTGCCACGAGTGCGCGCCGGACGTGCCGGTGATTCTCGTCACGGGGCACGGGGACATCACGATGGCCGTGCAGGCGATGCGCGATGGCGCCTACGACTTCATCGAAAAGCCGTTTGCTTCCGAGCGCCTGATCGAAACCGTGCGCCGCGCGCTGGAGCGCCGCACGCTCATGCTCGAAAATCTCGCGTTGCGCCGCGAACTGGCGGGGCAGGACACGCTCGCGCCGCGCATCATCGGCAAGAGCCTCGCGATGGAACAGGTGCGGCGCCTCATCGCGAATGTCGCGCCGACCGATGCCGCCGTGCTCATCAACGGCGACACCGGCGCCGGCAAGGAACTGATCGCGCGCAGCCTGCACGAACTCTCGCCACGACGTGACAAGCCATTCGTCGCGGTGAACTGCGGTGCGCTGCCCGAACCGATGTTCGAATCGGAGATGTTCGGCTATGAGGCCGGCGCGTTCACGGGGGCGTCGAAGCGGCGAATCGGCAAGCTGGAGCACGCATCGGGCGGTACGCTGTTTCTCGATGAAATCGAGAGCATGCCGCTCTCGTTGCAGGTGAAGCTCCTGCGCGTGCTGCAAGACGGCGTGCTGGAGCGGCTCGGCTCGAACCAGCCGGTGCGCGTCGATCTGCGCGTGGCCGCAGCCGCGAAGGGCGACATGAATGAGCACGTCGCAGCTGGCACGTTCCGGCGCGACCTGCTGTACAGGCTGAACGTCGTGACGATCGCGCTTCCTCCGCTCGCCGAGCGCCGCGAGGACATCGTGCCGCTCTTCGAACACTTCCTGCTCGACGCGGCGGTACGTTATCAGCGACCCGCGCCGCTTCTCACCGAGCGCGACCGAATGCGTCTTGCGCAGCGCGACTGGCCGGGCAACGTGCGCGAGCTGCGCAACGCAGCGGACCGCTACGTGCTTGGAATTCCCGATGATGCCGCGACGCTCGCTGGCGGCAGCGAGGCCGCGACGCAGCCGCTCAAGGAGCGCGTGGAGCAGTACGAGCGCGCTTTGATCGCAGATGCCTTGCAGCAGTCCGGCGGAGCTGTCGCTCAGGCAGCGGCGCAATTGCAGGTGGCGAAGGCGACGCTCTACGAGAAGATCCGCCGGTACGGGCTGGCCGTGCGCGGCGAGCAGTAAACGCTCTTCCGAAAACACAAACTACAGCGGGAAAACCGCCTCGCGCATTCGCTTGTTCGAATTAATTAGCCATGCTACCTAATTAATTCTGCGATATCGACGTACGAGCCGCGCTGCCAGGTACTGCTGCAACGAGCGAGGCAAACGTCGGGCAGAGCCGTCTTTGCGCGCAAGCCCCGCGACCCGCCAAATTCCACACGCGGCCCCGGTCGTTCAGATTCACACCACCTTACCTTCACAAAGGCGCTCCTTGCGCCTTCGTACGCACCAGCAAGGACTCGTAAGGCACCCGTTAAAGGGACCCTTTGATTCGTGCTTCATCGAAGTCGCGCAGACGCGATGATTCTCTCGTCGGTCCCCGACATAACCCGTGGGTACTACGCGGGGCGCGCCCCCTCCTCTTCATCCCCTTTGGCGCGCCCCTTTTTTTTCATTTTGCCAAGGAGCCTCATCATGACCAGCCCTATCGGCCGGAGCAATGCTGCATTGCCGTCGTCCTTGACGTCGCCGATCGGCAACCGCAACGAAAAAAACCCCGGTGGTGAAAGCGACGGTGGTGATACCACCCCGCGCCGGGAAACCACGCTTCCAGCGACACCCCTCGGTCCGGTCGGCCACCACATCAATACCACCGCATGACGACATCGCAGTCCATGGAGGCTGCGCTGCCGCGCAGAATCACACGCTTGCGGTTCGGCCTGAAATCGTATCTGCCACGTGTTGTGCCGGCCATTGCTCTCGCCTTCGTCACCATGCCGCTCGACGGTTGCGCGGTGGCGGCATTTCCGTGCCGGATCGCTTCGGCGACGCTGAAGATCGTGCCCGTCGTCGGGCATGCCACAGCGGTGCCATTCGACGCGTGTGCAGCGGCGATCGACTGAGTGAGGTTCACTTGATGAGGCGTGCGACGTTCATCGCTTCCGTTGTCTGTGCAGCGAGCATTGGTGCATCGATGTCGCCCGCGCACGCGGACACGCACTTCGAAGGGCACGTGCTGCCGGTCGCCGCGCCAAAAGTTGCCGCGTCCGTGGAAGGCGCGAGCGCGTCGCACCCGGCATCGTCGAGCAACACAACGCCGCAACAACGCGTGGCGCCCGTTGCATCGGTCACCAGCACGCACAAAGCCACACATGCCGACACACCCTTCGCGTTTCGCGGCATTCCACTTGGTATCACGTTGACTGCGCTGCGCGAGGCGAACATGGTGCGCGCCACGCCACACGAGAGCGAACTGCTCTGTGAAACCGACGTCGCGGGCGGCGACATCGGCATGACGATCAAGAGTGAGACGAGCCTTACGGTTGCGTGCCGCTGGGCACATCGAACCGCGCAGGGCTGGGCGCCATCGCACGCTGTGGTGGACGCGACACCTGCAGCCGATCATGTCCTGCGTTTTACGCACGCTTCTGCCGGCGATCCGCTGCGTCTCTATGAAATGTCGTTCATGGTGGACGACGAAACGGCCGTGGATCTTCGCAACATGCTCGCGGTGCACTATGGGCCGCCGCGCGTGCTCGGTACGCCGTCGCTGCCGTTGCTCGTGTGGGATAACGCGGCGAGCACGATCACGATCTGCATGCAGTCCGAAAGCCACAGCGCCACGCTCACCTATTTGCTCAAGCCTGCTGGCCCGCACGTCAAAGGTACCCAGAGGTCGCTGAAGATCAGCGAGTTCGACGCGGGTTGAACGCGGCACGCGCCAACCGATCCTCTCGAAGAACATCACGCATCCGATGAATCACTCAAGTGCCCGCTATGCCGTGAGATCTCCAGTTCAATCGAATTCCTGGAATTCCAGCATAGGGAGATCGATTCGTTTGAAGGTACTGCCACGCATACTATTTTGCACGTCGATCACAGTGACCGTCACTGCCTGTACGACACCCGATTCGATCGTCAACACGCCCATGACACCGCCGCTCGCGGAACCGCCGCTGAACGTCAACACCGGCGGCTCGATCTATCAGCCGGGCATGGCAATCGCATTCTACGAAACGCCACGCGCGCAGCGTATCGGCGACGTGCTGACGATTCGACTCGCCGAAGCCTATCGCGGCACAGACAGTTCAGGCGCCAACGCGAAGCGCGACAGCGCGATAACGGCCACTGCCGCCGATCAATCGACTGGCGCCGCAGCACGTCTCGCGCGACTCTTCAACATCGGATCGGCGTCTACGACGTTCGACGGTAACGGCAGCCATTCACTCGCAAGCGACATGACCGGCACGCTGGCCGTCACGATCATCAGCAAGACGCCCACCGGCAACCTTGTTGTGTCGGGAGAAAAGATCATTTCGATGAGCGGCGAGCATCAGCGCCTGCGTCTCTCGGGCATCGTCAACCCGAACGACGTGGAGGCGGACAACTACGTGGAATCGGGAAAGATAGCGAATGCCCGCATCGAGCACGTAGGCCACGGCATGCTCAACGATGCGACCACGGTCGGCTGGCTGCAGCGCATGTTTCTCAGCGTGCTGACGTTCTAACCGCGTTCGTTGTGCCCTAACGCACACAGGGTGCGTCAAGGGCCATTATTCGTCGTCACACCAGCTCGCGTTCAGTCTTCGACGCCGGCGGCTTCGCCGAATCGCTCTGCGTAACCCGCTTCGCCTTCCGGTACGAACACGTAGCCCTGTCGCCATACTGTCTGCAAATAGCGCGGCTCGGACGGATCGGTTTCAATCAACCGCCGCAGGCGCCAGATCGCGACGTCGAGGCTGCGATTGCGGCAGCGTCCCGCCTCGCCGTACACGTTGTCGATGATCGCCTCGCGCGAAAGAATCGTCATCGGGTGATTGACGAACAGCTTCAGGAACGCGAATTCACTCGAACGCAGCGCAATGCGTTCGCCATGGCGGCAAAGTTCGCGCGAGCGGAAATCGAGTTCGAAAGGACCAAAGCGAAACGAGGCGCGGCTTTCAGGCGCACCCGTCAAGTGTGTGGCGTTTCGGCGACGCATGA
Source organism: Paraburkholderia adhaesiva (assembly GCF_021390575.1). Lineage (GTDB taxonomy): Bacteria > Pseudomonadota > Gammaproteobacteria > Burkholderiales > Burkholderiaceae > Paraburkholderia > Paraburkholderia adhaesiva. The sequence goes on from NZ_JAJEJQ010000001.1 coordinate 285,965, forward strand.
CGGTGCGAATGCGCGCCGCAAGCTCACCCGGATCGAACGGCTTGCACACATAATCGTCCGCGCCGAATTCGAGGCCCAGCACGCGGTCGATCACGTCATTGCGCGCCGTAAGCAGAATGACCGGCAGGTCGTCGCCGTTTTCACGCAGCGCGCGCAGCGCACCGATGCCATCCAGCTCCGGCATCATGATATCGAGCACGACGGCTTGCGGCCGCTCGGAGCGAAGCTGCTGCTGCATGGCGCGCGCGGACGACAGCTTCGTGACGGAAAAGCCGCGCATTTCCAGATATTCGGCGGTGACGTCGCGCACGACCGGGTCGTCGTCAACGAGAAAAATATTATTTGCCATGCACAAATCGTAAGGGACAGAAACGCGCCGGCATAGGCTCGTCTCCTTTCCATTCCTTTCCTGAACCGCGGCCGTGCGAAAGTTATTGGGTGTTCAACGCGGATGCGAACCAGCCGCGCGATTGCGTCTGGTCGACCAGCATGTTTTCCACCAACCCTTTGAGTTTCACCTCTGCGCTCGAATAGCGGTCGGTGCCGAGGCCACGCACTTCGTAGCGTCCCGTCACGGCAATATGGTTTTGCTTGAGGATAGTCAGGTTGATCGTCGAGAGGTAGGCGCGGCTGTCGTCGCTGAACGTCGGCTTGCCGAAATCGATCGACGCGTTATAGACGAGACGCCCTTCGCAATTGACCGGCTCGGTGCCGGGACTGTAGACGTCCGAGCGTACGCCACGTCGTGCGAGCACGAGCTGCAGTGAGGGCACGAAATCGGCGGACGGGACCAGTGGATTGTTCTCGATGCAGATCGACGTGAGATTCACCGGCTGCCCCGTCACGAACTTCGGCGACGAGTAATTCGACGCAACCGCGTAACCCGCCTGAATGACGGAGCCGGTCGCGTCAGCCGCCGTGATCAGCGTCCACGCGCAGCCGTTGAGCGCGAGCACAGCGCCTAGCGTTGCGGCGATTTTCGTCGTACGCGCACGGGCGATGAGTGACACGATTTCGTGTTGCATGGAAGCGGATACCTGACGCGTTGATGGGCTGCGCGAAACACGACACGTGGCCGGCAGAACTCGTCATGCATCATCGTTTTAAAGCGCATCGAGCAATGACCGGGACATCGGCCAATGTTGAACACGACTTTCCGCTTCTTCTCAATTCTCTCGATTCGTAAGGTTCTGAACGCCGATAGTGTGCACATGACGTGAGATCGTCGCGCCGCAGGCAACGCGATCTTTATCGCGCACGGTTGCCATGAAATGCTTTGTAAGCGGCGCAGCATTGTGCCCTTTGTGCGCCATATCGTGCGCAAGTCGCTGCGCTATCGTTTTCACCACGACGCTTAGTGCCGTGGCAACGCTCAACAGGCCACCCGTCGCTTACTGCCAATTCAACAACATCGTGCCTGACATGAATCGAGAACAGAAAAAAAGTCGTGCCCATTTTCTCCGTCGCGGCGTGAACGCGGCTGCGATCGTGCTCGTCGCATGGGTCGCCAGTTCGCCGTTCGCCCACGCCGCGAGTTTCCGCTGCCCGCACAACGCGTCAGCGTCGGAGCGCCTCGTGTGCAGTGATCCCACGCTCTCGGCGCTCGACGACAAACTGGCCGCGCTCTATCGCAACGCGTTCAATACGGTCGCCGACGCCGATGCACTCAACGCCGACCGTGTGAGCCAGTGGCAATGGCGTCAGCACAACTGCCAGGAAAAGGAGTGCGTGACGGCCTGGTATAACCGGCGTATCGCCGAACTCGAGGGCGATCTCAAACACGGCAAGGAGACGACCGTTCAGCGCGTGAAGGAGGGTGTCGTGGACCAGCAACTGGCGCCTCCGGCACAAGACGCCGTGCTCGAAATGAATGGCATTGAACCGGCACAGACGGGCCAGAAAGCAGCACCCGCGTCTCCTGCCGACAACGCGAAGGACGCGACGAAAGCAGGCGCGAATGCCGAGTCGACCCGGGAGAACACAACACTGAAGCTCCAGAAAATGCAGAGCGGCGTTACGGCGGACGAGCGACAGAAGCGCCTCACCGAAGCATACGCGCATCACTTGCCAGCCGGCGACGCAGCGGCTTCCGCGCGAACCGACACCTCGGCGATGGCCGCGAAAATGGCAAACGCGAGCGCGGCATTGGCGCTAGCCGTGGGGATGGCGCCTCTCGATTCGCCAGTCGGTCAGTCCGCGAAAAATACCGGAAATGGCACGGCGAGCACCACTGAAAATAATCCTGCGAATAGCGCATCAGAAACGATGCAGGATCGTGCCGCCACGCAACGGTCCGTGCAAGCCAGTGCAAAATCGGGAGCGAACACAATCACGTGCTCTTCCGTGGCATCTCAGGAGCCTGTGCGCGCCGCGGAGGCGTCCAGCGAGTCAGGCGCCGTGGTCGTGAAGTAGGCGCGCGTGTAAGCATCGGCAAGAGTCACGAGCGTTCGCACTGTTCTGCGAGACGTCGCCATAAAATAAAATACGACGATGAGTCCACACGTTCTCATCGTCGACGACGATCCGGTCGTACGCGATTTCCTCTTCTCTTTCTTCCGGGACAACGGCTTCAAAGCCTCGGTTCTGAACGACGGTATGCATCTGGACCAGATGCTTGAACGCGAGCGGCCATCGGTCGTCGTGCTCGACGTCATGATGCCCCGTGCCGATGGCCTTCGCGCGCTCGCGGCGTTGCGAGCGAGGGGCGACGACACGCCGGTGATCTTCGCGTCCGCGCGCGGTGAGGTGGGCGACCGCATTGCGGGGCTCACGCTGGGCGCCGATGACTACGTCGCCAAGCCGTTCGATCCGCAAGAGCTACTGGTGCGTATCCAGACCGTGCTGCGCCGGCGCGGTGTCGTGCCGGTCGGCGTGCCTGAAGCGAGCGGACGCTACCGCTTCGGGCCTTTCGAGCTCGACTTCGACACGCGGCAGCTCATGCGCGACGGCGTGCGCGTACCCTTGCGTGGTGGCGAATTTGTACTGCTGCGAATATTTGCGCGGCATCCGTACCGTGTGCTCTCACGCGTGCTGATTCACGAACTGCTTCAAGCGGACGGCCTCGAATGTCATGAGCGCAGCATCGATGTTCCGATCTGGAGACTGCGCCGGGTGATCGAGGACAATCCATCGCAGCCACGCTTCGTGCAGACCGTCCGCGGCAAGGGCTATGTGTTCGTGCCGCAGCGCGCGGCCGGTGCCGAAAGCCAGGTTGCTGATGACGCGCTGTCCGCAGAATGATCGCCTGAACGCATGAGCAATCCATTGAATACGCTGTTTGGACGCATGGCGCTGATGTCGGCGCTGGTGCTGTTCACGATTCAGACCTGCTGGTTCGTATTGTTCGCGCCGCAGCCGCGCCGCCACGAAGTGGAGGGCTTCGAGCGCGGCCTGCTGCTCATGCTGTACGCGGCCACGAACGCACCGCCGAACGAAGTCGAACTGGCGCCGACGCTGCGCGTCCATCTCGTGCCAGCCTGGAACATGCCCGCTAACGTGCAGCTCGAAGTGCCCCGGCGCGAGCCGCTCGCCGACTTGCGCCAGCAACTCCTGCTCGATCTGCCTCCCGGCACCGAGATCCTCGCCGACACGCACCACGGCGAAGCGCTCTGGGTGCGTTTCGCGGGACGTCCCACGTGGATCGTCGCGCCCATCGATCTGCCTCCAGCGGGTAATCTGCTGCCGCAGTTCGGCTCGATGCTCGCGATCTCGTTGATACTCGCGTTGCTCGCGATGTGGCAAATGCAGCGGCCGCTTGCGCGCGTCGCCCAGGCGGCGCGCGCGTTCGGCACCGGCCATCGCCCCGCGCCCGTCGAAGCGCACGGGCCGCACGAATTGCGGGCATTGATTGGCGCGTTCAACGGCATGATGAAGCGGCTCAACGAAGCCGACGACGATCAGGCCGTTATGCTCGCCGGCGTCGCACACGACCTCCGATCCCCGCTCACGCGGCTCAAGCTGCATGCGAGCATGCTGGCTACGGAGCGCGAGCGTGAGCGGTTCATTCGCGAAGTCGATTCGCTGAATGACATCGTCCAGCAATTTCTGGAATTCGCGCGGCAGAGCCCGGAGGCGGGGCCCGAAGTGAATGTGGACGTGTTACTTCGAGAGCAGTTTTTCTCTGAAACCGCCGGTGGAGAAGACGCGATCTTCAATCTCGATCTGCGCGCGGGCCCGGCGTTTTGCTTGCCGCGCACGCTGCTCGACCGGCTCGTGTCGAATCTCGTCGATAACGCGCTCGAACACGGTGTGCCGCCGGTGGACCTCGCCACGCGCCGCGAAGGCGCGCAGTGGATTATCGAAGTGCGCGATCATGGTCCAGGCATCCCCGCAGAGCGCGTAGCCGCGGCGCTCAAGCCCTTCGTGCGCCTTGACGAGGCGCGTGGTGGCGAAGGCCATTGCGGGCTCGGGCTCGCGATCGTCACGCGACTCGTCCGCAATCAGGGCGGCCTCTGCGAATTGTCGAATCACCCCGAAGGCGGACTGCGCGTGCGTATTGCGTTTCCCGCTGGGTGACGTGCCTGATTTCCGCCCGTTACGTATCGTTCAGACCACGAGCCGGCCGCGCAGACGATCCAGCGTGTTAGACGCGAGTCCGAGTCCGGTGGTGAGATAACGGCTCAGATCGCCGTAATTGGTCTGCAGCGCGTCGAATGCAGCTTGAATGTAGCTCTGCTGCACGGGCGGCGTGGCATTGGCCGGATCCACACCGGTCGAGCGCCACGCATTCGTGAGAAGAAAATCCTGTACGACGATGTCGAGCGGCACGTTGGCGATCAGCAGCAACAGCGCGCTTGCCCAGCCCACGACGTCCACACCCGGCGCGCCGCAGATCAGATGAGGCCCCGGCGCATCCGCGATATGTTGTAGCAGCGCGCCGTATGCCGCGCATTGAGTGCGGCCAGTCACGAACTCGTTCCAGTACGTTTGCATCGCCGCGTCCAGTTCGGCCGCCTGCATGCCCGCAAACGACGGCGGCGCGAGTGTCCCAAGCACGTTGAGCGGGAGATAGTTCGCCGTGCCCGGCAGCGTGCCGGGCGCGATGCCGGCAACGGCTGGCGCGCGCAGATCGTAGACGTACGCGAGCGCCATGCGCTGGAGCGTGGCCACATCGGCAGCGTTCGGCGTGAGCGCATCGCAGCGGTAGACCCATGCGCGTCGTACATGGGCGCCGTCGCTCGTCGCGTAGCCCGGCGAGGCACCTGCCACATCGCGGAAATTCGCTATGGAATTGAGCACTGGCGCTAATTCAGCCGGTGACACACCGACTCCGGTGAAATCGCCGCCACACGCGCTCAGCAGCGTACTGGCGCAGCCTCCCAATGCGAGCACGCTCACGCTGCTTTTGAGCAGCGCGCGGCGTCGCAGGCTGGCGGGCGCAGCACCGCTTTGACGCGCGAAGTCGCTCGTTACGGACGCACGTAAAGGCTTGCCCGCTTGCGCGAGGGAAGATGGGTCGACGGGAAGAAGCGGATTCATCGATTGACAACTAATGTAGGGAGCTCGAACGCCAGGCGAGCCGTTGCGGCGCCGAAGTCTACCGCGCTCGAAAAGAACGAAGTTTAGCGGCAGACACCCCGTGAAAGGTTACAGCGCAATATTCCATAACAATTTGTAGTGGCATCACGATGCGTTGACAGGATCGGATGCGCCGCATTGTATGTTGCCGGGACACAGCAGTGCCATCTTGAACCGCCACAAAAGCGTTCGGTGCTGCGGTTATACAGCAAATCCCTGCCAGACCTTTCCAGTTTGCGAGAACGTGTAAGCATTACTGCAATATTCGATTATCTCGATCGCTCAATAACGAACAGGTGCGCGTAATTCAGTGGCATTTCCTTAATAAATATAACCAAACCTTTCCGAATATTATTCTTGACGCTAATTCCGGCGCCTCTATAATCGCCCGTGAATAGAGGCGATCATGCGTGGAGTTTGTTGGTTTACGCAATTGCCAATGAGGAGTGCTACGTTATGTACAAAGGCAGTGTAATTGACGAGGCTCACGAGATACGGCGCGCAATCGAGCTGATTCAGCTTGGCGCGCGCATGCCGGTGCTCGAAAAGGAACTGACGCTGTCGCGCGGTCGTTTGATTTGTCTCTATCGCGAACTCAAAAACGCTTCGCCACCCAAGGGGATGCTGCCGTTTTCGACGGACTGGTATTTCACGTGGCTGCCGAACATCCACTCATCGCTGTTCTACAACATCTACATGTTTCTCAAGGACGAAGCGAAATGTTCGCGTCTTGATGGACTCACCCGCGCGTATCGCCTCTATCTTGAACATTGTGAGTGCGCCGAAACCGAGCGCGTGCTGAGTTTTACGCGAGCCTGGACGCTGCTACGCTTTTTTGACGGCGGCCTGCTTACGATGACGCGCTGCAACGTCTGCTCCGGGCGTTTCGTGCGGCCCGTGCGCGATGCGAACAGGCCTTTGACCTGCTGCATGTGTGTGCCACCCTCGCGCGCAGGTACAGCGCGTAAAGTTCGCAGCCGTACGGGTGCTGAGTTTGGCGAGCTTCCCGAACCGATATACGGCTCGCTTGCCGACGTCCGTTGATCTGAAGCGCAGCGCGAGCTATACGCCTGTGCCACGCCCGAGTCGCCTGTAAATGACGTCGGGCGGCGTGCATTTTCGTTACTCGTTTTCGCCTGCCGCATCGGACAGCAAAGCACGAATATCGTGAGCGCAGAGACGGCAGATTGCTTTGCTATCCGGACTAATATATTTTCCTTGCCGATGCTCGCAAAGTTGAGCAGCGAGCGCAAGCGCGTGCGCATCAGCGGCCTGCCAGGTTTCCCATGCGATCTGTGTTCCACTCTGTACGTAGTCTCCGCTGTCGTCGCGGGCGAGCATATCGGGTAGGCGCGCATGGGCCTGCAGATATTGCGCGCGATAGTGCGCCTCGAACACTTTGCGCCGCGAGAGGCGCTTCAAGCTTGCCCCTTCGTGAGGTGGCGCGGGTCGGTGAGGCGTAGAAACTTCATCCACATGCGGCGTCGCGCGGGCTTCTTCTTGCAGGTCGAGGGAAATGTGCGGTCACCGTGCCGCGATTTGCGCACGACGTTCCGATGCAAACATTGTGACAGGCGCGACAAAAGGTAGGGTCGCCGAATATCGCGCATTTATTTGCGTTATTCGAGAGCCATTAAATAGCCGAAAGGGGCGAATATCGTAGGGCATTTAAAGTCGCAAGGAGTCGACCATGCAAATCGGGGGAGCGGGAAGTAACGCCTACGGCGACGCCGCTATGCGCACACTCAACGCGCGGATGGCGTCTGGACAGACCGCCCAGGAGGACCCACGCGCGAACGACGGCGTCACGGACCTCGATGCGCCGTCGCAGGACGACGCAGTGCGAATCTCGCCACAGGGCTATGTCACTGCGATGGCCGACAGCGTCGACGCTAACGACGATGTCACCACGATGCCGCTGGACCAGGTGGACCAGACGGACCAGACGGACCAGACGGACCAGACGGACCAGACGGACCAGACGGACCAGACGGACCAGACGGACCAGACGGACCAGACGGACCAGACGGACCAGACGGACCAGACGGACCAGACGGACCAGACGGACCAGACGGACCAGACGGACCAGGCGGACCAGGCGGACCAGGCGGACCAGGCGGACCAGACGGACCAGACGGACGACGCCCGAAGCGATCCCGTCGCGAACGGCGAGACTGCGGCCGAAGCCAACGCGCAGCCATTGAAATCGCTCGTCTGTGGTGCGCTCGGACTTGACCGTCCCGATCGGCCTGCCGACCCGAACGCCGCCTACACGGTGGGTCAATGGATTGCGGCGGGCATTACGCTGGGCGGGATCATTTCCCTTATGGTGTGAGCGCGAGACATCGTGCATTAGCGACAGGGGCCCTCGCGCGTCTACGCTCAGCGCGGTAATTGCGTCGCGTAGTGGTAGTGAGGAACTCGCTCAACACGCTGTTTGGCCGCATGTAGCCGCGCGCGAATCGAATCAATCCGTTCGCTTGCTATGTCGCGTGCCGATTGGCAGTGCCGGGGAGCGCTTGCTGCCGTCGTCAGGCGATTTGCTTTAGCGACGCGCTCGACAATATTTTGGAATCCTATTTGACAAAATAGAGCGCGCTCATAAGGCACAAATTTTTTGCCGCCTCGATCCTGCCGCACGACGCGACGCGGGAACGCGACATCGCCGAGCGCCCGTTCAGCGAGGCGCAGGCCGCCACACAGTTGCATGTGGCGAAGGTCACGCCCTACGAGAAGGTCCGCCGCGACGGCCTGGCGTCGGGCAGCAACCCGAAAACGCGCGACTTAAAACAAAAACGGCAGCGGAGGATCCGCTGCCGTTTGCACGACGTGAACCACTCATAAAGCGCGCTCAGGTAGCGAGCGCCTTCTGCAGCAACTGGTCGAGTTCGGAGAACTGCGGCTCGCCAACGTAGCGCTTGAGGATCTTGCCGTTGCGATCGATGACGAAGGTGGTCGGCGTGAGCTGCACATTGCCGAACTGCTTCGCCGCCGAGCCGTCGTCCATGGCGACCTTGAATGGCAGATTGCGCGTCTGCGCGTAGTTCGCAACGTACACGGGCGCATCGTAGTTCATCGCAACGGCGACGAATTCCAGCCCTTCGCCTTTGAAGCGGTTATAGGTCTGAACCATCTGCGGCATTTCGTGCATGCAGGTTTCGCAGCTCGTCGCCCAGAAGTTGACGAGATAGACCTTGCCCTTCAGGTCGGCGGTGGAAATTTTCTGGCCGGAGAGCAGGGTGAAGGTCGCGTCGGGCACACGCTGCTGGCTGCCGAAGAATGCGAAGTATCCGGCAATAGCGACTGCGCCGACGATCAGCACAGCGGCAATGCGGTAAATCGCGCTCATGCGGCGCGTATTCGGGGCGGACGGGGGAGTCGGGGAGGCAGCAGTCATGATTGGAATCTCGGGCACCGAAATGCAAGCCGAAACATTCTAGCGCCGATTTTCCCGGTATAGGGTTTGCCGGCTTCGATGCGTCGGGCGGGCAACGGATAATGTTCCGTACCTTTCACTGCCATGATCCTGACGCCTCATGTTGCTGACCGTCTTTCGCCGTGCCTGCGGCTTGTCGCTGAGTCCTGTCGGGCGCCGTCTCTACGCTTTTTCATGCGCGCGTCGTGCCTCCGGGGTCCGCGCCGCGGCACTCGCCCTGCGCCTCTGCGTCGCAGCGGGGGTACTGGCGGCCTGTTCACCGACCTACGACTGGCGAACCGTGTCGAACGACGCGAGCGGATACAGCGTGGACCTGCCCGCGAAGCCGAGGTCGGATCAGCGCGACGTCGAGATCGCTGGCACGCCGATGCACATGCGCATGCAGACGGCAGAGGTGAACGACGTGCTCTTCGTCGTTGGTACGGTGGCCCTGCCGGACGCCCGGTCCGAGACGCAGCAGCAGGCCCTCGCGTTCTTGCGGGACGGGCTGGCGCGTAACGTGGGCGTGGCGCCCGACGCTCGCGATGTTGCGGTGCCGGTGGCGACGGGTGGGGCAATCGGGGGCATCGAAATGCGGCTGACTGGCAAAGCGGGGGAGAAGGGAGAAACCCGCACGATCCACGCGCGCCTCGTGGCGAAGGGCACGCGGGTTTACGAGGTTGCCATCGTGGGCCGTGCCGAGCCGTCGGTCGAGCAGGTCGACCAGTTTTTTCGCTCGTTCAGGCTCCATTAATGGCAGACGACCACCGGCGCGAGTGAAAGTTTCATCGTAGCTCTTTGCGCTAGTGCCCGGATTTGATTGGGTGTTTACCGGTTACCCACAGATCTTGTGGATAACTTTGTGGAAAAGGTAAGCGAACTACCCGCAGAGGGCCGTCCTGCGGGCTTTTAGTTACTTTGCCCGGCTTCTCGGCAATTCTCAAAGTTCATTTAATTCAATGGGTTGCGGAGCATGGTTCGAGCGAATGAGCGTATTTCACAAATTAGTGACCGATATGACGCAATGTGCATAAGTCAAGTCTTGACACTGTTTTTTTGACGTTGTGATGACGCTCGTACTTTTTTGATGCCTTGCCCAGGCTAACGGTCGGCAAGGGCGCGGCGATACTGGATTGCTTCCGCGATGTGGACCGCGGTGGGCATCAAGGCGTCTGCAAGATCGGCAATCGTGCGCGACACCTTGAGCACGCGGTAATACGCGCGCGCCGACCAGCCGAACCGTTCGCCGGCCTCCCGCATCAGCAATTCCCCAGCGGCGTCGGGACGGCAGACCTCGTCGGCGTCGCGGCCGCTCAATTCCCGGTTGGTTTTCCCCTGACGCAGCAATTGGCGCTCGCGTGCCGCTTCCACGCGCGCTGCGATGACCGCACTCGGTTCGGCGGGCGTGTTCGCTCGGCCCGCGAGTTCGGCGGGCGGCAGCGCGGGAATTTCAATCTGGATGTCGATGCGGTCGAGAAGCGGCCCCGAGAGCTTGCGCAGGTAGCGCGCCGCACCTTCAGGCGTGCAGCGGCAGCGCCCCGAGGGATCGCCGCGCCAGCCGCACGGGCACGGATTCATCGCCGCGACGAGCTGGCAAGCGGCGGGGAAATCGGTTTGCCACGCGGCGCGCGAGATCGTGATCGAGCCGGCTTCGAGCGGTTCGCGCAGCGTCTCCAGTACGTGACGGTCGAATTCCGGGATTTCGTCGAGGAACAGTACGCCCAGATGGGCGAGCGTGATTTCGCCAGGCTGTGGTGGATTGCGCCCGCCGATCAGGGCGGCCGCACTCGAAGAATGATGCGGCGCGCGAAACGGCCGCCGTCGCCATTGCTGCGGCGAGAAGCCAATCGCGCTTGCCGAGAGCAGCGCGGCCGAGGCGAGCGCTTCGGCATCCGTCATCGGCGGCAGGAGGCCTGGCAAGCGCGCTGCCAGCATCGACTTGCCCGCGCCTGGCGGTCCCACCATCAGCATGTGATGTCCGCCGGCCGCCGCGACTTCCAGTGCGCGCCGCGCGCCACGCTGGCCGATCACATCCGCCATGTCGGGCGCAGCGGCAGACGCGCCTGCGTCGAGTGCGCTTGCGCGCGTGGGTGCGAGCCGTGCTCCCTCGTCGCCGCTGAGATGTGCGCAGAGCGTGCGCAGGTCGGCGGCCCCAAAGACGTCGACGCCCGGCACGAGCGCGGCTTCGTTTGCATTTTCCGCAGGTAGATAGAGCTGGGGCGGCGATATCGAACCAGTCTCGCCAGAAGCCCTCCGCGCCGTCCCGCACGCCATGGCGAAGGCGCCGCGCATCGGCCGCACGGCACCGGTCAATGAGAGTTCGCCTGCGAATTCGCGATGGTCGAGCGCAGCGACGGGGATTTGCCCGCTCGCCGCGAGTATGCCGAGTGCGATCGGCAGATCGAAGCGTCCGGATTCCTTGGGCAGGTCGGCCGGGGCGAGATTGACGGTGATGCGGCGCACGGGAAAATCGAAGCCGCAGTTCTGCAGCGCGGCGCGCACGCGTTCGCGGCTTTCGCGAACTTCGAGATCGGGCAGGCCGACGATGGAAAACGACGGCAGCCCGTTGGCGAGATGGACTTCGACGGTAACTTCCGGCGCGCGACCAGACGCCGGCGCGCGCGAGCGCACCACGGCAAGCGACATGGGATTCTCCGAAGGAAGGCGCCCGGGCATGCGCCCGGCAGTCCGGGCCTGCCACTGGCGTGAACAGGCCGTGACGCGCCTTTACGGTTCCATTGCGATTACGCTACGGCTCGCTTGCCGTGAGTGCGTGGACGCAATTGATCAGGACGACTGGCCAGTTACGGGCAGCTTCTGCTCGAGTTCTGCAACGCGACGCTCGAGTTCTTCGAGGCGCTGGCGCGTGCGCACGAGCACCTGCGTTTGTGCGTCGAATTCCTCGCGCGTCACGAGTTCAAGCTTCGAAAAGCCTTGCGAAAGCATTGCACGCACATTGCGCTCTACATCGCGCGCGGGCGAGTTCTTCAGCAGTTCGCTCACGCGGTTCTGCAGATCATTGAATACATCGTTCGGTTGTTTCATTCGTTTCCCCTTCGCTGCACAAAATATGTGCATGTTTCGTTTCGCCTGTGCGTTGCACCCGCTTGCACCCGTTTGCACCCGCTTTTGACCAATCTTGGTGCGGATCTGCGTTCGCGGCGACGCCCGTAAGTGCATCAGACATGTGTTCCTGTCCGCCGCGAATCAGCGGGCTGCAAGCATGCGCGCCGACGCTTCGCCAAGCCCCGCAACGGGCCTTGCAGTGCGGCCTGCGCGCCCGCACAGCCTGAGGACACTGTATCAACGATCCCCCTGCGATGCCACCGCGCAGACCCTTCACTGGCCGTCCGGCCAGGGCCTGTGCGGCACGCCTCTCCGCCCCGCGGACCCGCATTGTCCACGCCTTGCGCGATTGTTGCAGGCAAGCGCGTCAACGTGCCGCCGTCAGAAGGTGGCACGAGTGTTGCTAATACTGCCGCGCGCACCGAACAGCAGTTGGCTCGCGGTGCGTCGGCGAGGTGTGATCGACCCAACCGGCGCCCGTTGCATATGCAAACAACGGATGAAGCAACCACAGCGAGGACTACATGAAACTCATTACAGCAATCATCAAGCCGTTCAAGCTCGATGAGGCGCGGGAGGCTTTGTCGGCCATTGGCGTCTCGGGGATCACTGTGACCGAAGTGAAAGGTTTCGGCCGCCAGAAGGGGCATACGGAGTTGTACCGCGGCGCGGAGTACGTCGTCGACTTCCTGCCGAAGGTGAAGATCGAGGCTGCCGTCTCGGACGAAATCGTCGAGCAGGCGATCGAGGCGATCGAGCGCGCGGCCCGCACCGGGAAGATCGGCGACGGCAAGATTTTCGTTACGGCAGTCGAACAAGTGATCCGCATCCGCACCGGCGAGACCGGCGCAGACGCCCTGTGACGCAGGACTTCGTTCATGGGACCAGCGTAAGGCGCCATGGCATCTGAGCAAGCGCTGGAACGCCCGCTCAGGTCGACACGCCAACGCTGCTCGACAGCGACAGAGACAGACACAAGAGGAAAGAGGAAACCAAGATGCGTAAATTTTTGATGTCCCTGCTGATGGCCGGCTCGCTGCTGGCCGGCGGCATCGGTGCTGCGCTGGCGGACGACGCCTCGGCACCCGCCGCCACCGCGCCCGCTGCGGCGAGCCCAACCGAACAGGCGGCGGCCCCCGCTGCCGCGCCCGCCGCCAGCGCACCCGCTGACGCGTCGGCTGCGGCTGCGGCCTCCGATGCGGCGCCCGCCGCGCCGACCGCGCCGTTCTCGCTCGATTCGTCGAAGATCAACTCCGGCGATACCGCGTGGATGCTCACCTCCACCGCACTCGTGCTGTTCATGACGATCCCGGGTCTGGCGCTCTTCTACGGTGGCATGGTCCGCAAGAAGAACGTGCTCGCGACGCTCATGCAGAGCTTTGCGATTACCTGTGTCGTCACGGTGGTCTGGACGGTCGTGGGCTACAGCCTCGCGTTCACGCCGGGCAGCTCGTTCCTGGGCGGCTTCTCGCGCCTCATGCTTCACGGCATGAACTACATCAAGGGTGACAAGGCGACGACGCTCACCGTGAGCCACCTCGCGCCGACCATCCCCGAGACCGTGTACTTCGTCTATCAGATGACGTTCGCGATCATCACGCCGGCGCTCATCACGGGTGCATTCGCCGACCGCATGAAGTTCTCGGCGATGCTGGTGTTCATGACGCTGTGGTCGATCATCGTCTACTCGCCGATCGCGCACATGGTCTGGGAACCGTCGGGCTGGCTCGCGTCGGCTGGCATCCTCGACTTCGCAGGCGGCACGGTGGTTCACATCAACGCCGGTATCGCGGGCCTCGTGTGCTGCCTCGTGCTCGGCAAGCGTGTCGGCTATGGCCGCGAAGTGATGGCACCGCACAACCTCACGCTCACGCTGATGGGCGCCGCGATGCTGTGGGTGGGCTGGTTCGGTTTCAACGCCGGGTCGGCAGTCGCAGCTGATGGCCGTGCCGGCTTCGCCATGCTCGTGACGCAAGTCGCCACCGCCTGCGCCGCGCTCGGCTGGATGTTCGCGGAGTGGATCGCCAAGGGCAAGCCGTCGGTACTCGGTATTGCTTCGGGCGCCGTTGCGGGTCTCGTCGCGATCACGCCGGCTTCGGGTTTCGTCGGCGTGACGGGCTCACTCGTGATCGGTGTGGCCGCAGGCGTGATCTGCTTCTGGTCGGCCACCTGGCTCAAGGGCAAGCTCGGCTATGACGACTCGCTCGACGCCTTCGGCGTGCACTGCATCGGCGGCATCATCGGCGCGCTCCTGACCGGCGTGTTCGCGGTCAAGGACATCGGCGGCGCCGACGGCAGCATCGTCCTGCAGGCGAAGGGTGTCCTGACGACGCTGATCTACAGCGGCGTGGTGAGCTACGTCCTTCTGAAGGTCATCGACATGGTGATGGGCCTGCGCGTAACCGAAGAAGAAGAGCGCGAAGGCCTCGACGTGATCCTTCACGGCGAACGTGTCGAATAACGCACTTCCCTCAAGCGTTTACCTGAACAGGTAAGCAGCGCTGCGAGTCTGGCCCGCCTGCACGGCGGGCCTTTTTTCTTTTGGGGCGCCGCGCTCGCGCCCATTGCACACGCGGGCTGGCGCGGTCCAGAATGCAATGACAGGCAGGGCATGTGATCCGGTGCGCGGGGCTGCCTGCAGACCTTGCTGGTTGTAAGGTTGTTCGGTCTTGCATCGCGCGGAATCGTCCCCATATAGGCTCCGGGTTTCCCTGCAATCTTTTCATTGCTCAAAGTCCGCGAGTACGAGTTTATGGTCCCGCACCTGGTTACGGCGTTGAATGGCCCGCTCCTCGAACTGGAGCAGCGCATCCTCGATGCGACGCCCGCCATCGAGCGCTGGTTCCGCCTCGAATGGCAGGAGCACACGCCCCCGTTCTACTGTTCGGTGGATCTGCGCAACGCCGGGTTCAAGCTCGCGCCGGTCGACACCAATCTTTTCCCCGGCGCCTTCAACTGCCTGCCGCAGGAAGTGTTGCCGCTCGCCGTGCAGGCCGCGATGGCCGCGGTCGAGAAAATCTGCCCCGACGCGAAGAACCTGCTCGTGATTCCCGAGCAGCACACGCGCAACGCGTTTTATCTGGAAAACGTCGCACGGCTCGCGACGATCATGCGTCAGGCCGGCCTGAACGTGCGCTTCGGTACGCTCGACGAAACCATCGCCGGTCCGGTGACGATCTCGCTCGACGACGGCCAGAAGATCGTGCTCGAACCGCTCGAACGCACGCCGCGCCGCCTCGGGCTGAAGAATTTCGACCCGTGCTCGATTCTTCTGAACAACGACCTTTCGGGCGGCATTCCGGCCGTGCTGGAGAACCTGCACGAGCAGTACCTGCTGCCGCC
Organism: Paraburkholderia adhaesiva; assembly: GCF_021390575.1. GTDB lineage: Bacteria > Pseudomonadota > Gammaproteobacteria > Burkholderiales > Burkholderiaceae > Paraburkholderia > Paraburkholderia adhaesiva. Next base: position 301,305 of record NZ_JAJEJQ010000001.1, read on the forward strand.
GCTGCACGCGGGTTGGGCCGTCCGTCGCAAGTCGACCCACTTCGCGTGCTACGACGACGTGGCCAAGAAGTTCGCCAAGATGGTCGGCGTCGATCCGTGGATGATCAACCCGTATTTCGCGCACGTCGAAGGTGTGGATTTCGAAGCGCGCACGGGCGAGGATGCGCTCGCCACGGCGATCGATGCGGTGCTCAAGAAGATCGCGAAGAAGTATCGCGAGTACGGCATCACCGAGAAGCCTTACGTTGTCGTCAAATCCGATGCGGGCACCGATGGCCGCGGCGTGATGACCGTGCACGACGCCGCCGAGGTCGCCGCGCTCACGAAGCGCGAACGTGCGAAGATGTCCGCTTCCAAGGATGGACTCGAAGTGCGCGACGTGATCGTGCAGGAAGGCGTCTACACGTTCGAGCGCATCGGTGACGAAGTGGCCGAGCCGGTCGTCTACATGATCGACCGCTACGTGGTCGGCGGTTTCTACCGTGCGCACGGCAGCCGCGAGCGCGACCAGAACCTGAACGCGCCCGGCATGCACTTTGTGCCGCTCGGCTTCGAGCACACGGCGCTGCCCGACACGCGTGCAAAGCCCGGCGCCGCGCCGCCCAACCGCTTCTACATGTATGGCGTGGTCGCCCGTCTCGGGCTGCTGGCGGCGTCGGTCGAACTGGAGAAGACCGATCCCGAAGCGATCCAGGTCTGAGAGGCCTGCGCGCGCGGGTGCGTGCCGCTGCTGCACGCATTAAGCCCTTTTCGGGCATTCTTTCGCATTACGGATAAACAGCGCCCGTGACGGGCGCTACAGGGATTACATGGACATTCTTTTCATCGCCGATCCGCTCGAGCGGTTCCGTATCTACAAGGACTCGACCTACGCGATGATGGCCGAGGCCGCGCGGCGCGGCCACAAGCTCTACGCGTGCGAGCCGCAGCACCTCGCATGGGTCGATGGCAAGGTCGAGGCGGACGTGCGGCACTTCGAGATCGTCGGCGACGGGGCAGACCTGCATCGCGAGCGCTGGTATGTCGCGCAGAAGGCGTCGCGCGAACTCACGAGCTTCGACGCGATCCTGATGCGCAAAGATCCGCCGTTTGACATGGAGTACGTGACGTCGACATGGCTGCTCGAAATGGCCGAGCGCGCGGGGGCGAAGATTTTCAACCGTCCGCAGGCGATCCGCGATCACTCGGAGAAGCTCGCCATCGGCGAGTTCGGGCAGTTCGTCGCGCCTACGCTCGTCACGCGCAACGCCGCGCGGTTGCGCGCGTTTCACGAAGAGCATCAGGACGTGATCCTCAAGCCGCTCGACGGCATGGGCGGCATGGGCGTGTTCCGCGTGAAGGCCGACGGGATGAACCTCGGTTCGATCATCGAAATGCTGAGCGCGGACGGCGCGCGCAGCGTGATGGCGCAAAAGTTCATCCCCGAGATCAAGGACGGCGACAAGCGCATCCTGCTGATCGGCGGCGAGCCCGTGCCGTATGCGCTCGCGCGTATTCCGCAGGGCAACGAGGTGCGGGGCAACCTGGCCGCGGGCGGTCTCGGCCGCGCACAGCCGCTCACCGCGCGCGACATGGAGATCGCGAAGACGCTCGGGCCGACGCTCGCGGCGCGCGGTTTGCTGCTCGTCGGCCTCGACGCGATCGGTGACTGGCTCACCGAAGTCAACGTCACGAGTCCGACTTGCTTTCGCGAAATCATGGAGCAGACGGGCTTCGACGTGGCCGCGATGTTCATCGACGCGCTGGAGCGCGCGGCGGCTTGAATCGAGGCGTCGCGCCATCATCTTCGATACAGGAGCGGACGGGGCGGCGAACAACGCTCGTGCTCGCGGCGCCGCGTTCGAGGCAACCCGGATTGCACACGCCGCTCCCTGTTGTGGCGCGAATACTCTGCGAGCAAAACAGTTCGGCTCGCGTCAAAATGACCCTGCTACAATGCCGCGAGCCCGCGTCCCGGGCAGGCCGCCGGGCGTCAGTTACGACGTCCATGGCGCCGCCTCGCGGAGCGTGTTCCGACCCTGTGGGCTTACGGCTGGTCCCAGGTTCGGCGCTGCCGGAAGCGATCGACGGGATCGATCCGGGCCATAATTGAAGCCGTTTTTTGCAGTCAGGCTGAAATGAAACTACCCCCACGCTCCCGCTGGTCGCTACCCCCCGAGTGGGCGTCTGTACTCTTGGGGCAGCCCGGCGAGTACTGACATGGCAGGCATTCTGATCATCGCGCACGCACCGCTCGCTACCGCACTACGCGAGTGCATCGCACACATCTACGGCGGCTGTCCCGCGCGCATCGGCGCGCTCGACGTGCTTCCCGACAGCGATCCGGCTGAGGTCGTCCAGCAGGCCAACGCGGAAGTCGAGCGTCTGCGCGAAGAAAACGGCGCGCTCGTGCTCACCGACATGTTCGGCGCGACGCCATCGAACATCGCCGCGCGGCTCGCGACGCTCCCGCAGGTGCGGGTGCTGGCGGGCGTGAACCTGCCGATGCTCGTGCGCGCCGTCTGCTATCGCGCCACGCCGCTCGACATGCTGGTCGAAAAAGCGCTGACCGGCGCGGGCAACGGTGTCCAGTTGATCGGTCCGGCCGTGCCGCCACCGGCGAACGAGTGCGGCTGCGCGCCGACACCCTGTGGCGAGGCCGTCACCAGCAAGACGAACCCGGCCGGCGCGTGAGCGCCGCCACCGCGACACACTCCCGAACCAGCAAACCGAACCAGCCCAAGACCAACACACTGCGCCCGGACCGAACCTATGCTGCAACAAGAAACGACAATCGTGAACAAACTCGGCCTGCACGCGCGCGCGTCGGCGAAGCTGACCCAGCTGGCAGGCAATTTTCAGTCTGAGATCTGGATGAGCCGCAGCGGCCGCCGGATCAATGCGAAGAGCATCATGGGCGTGATGATGCTGGCGGCGGGGATCGGCAGCACGGTGCTGATCGAAACCGAAGGCCCCGACGAAGTGGACGCCATGAGCGCGATGCTCAAGCTTATCGCCGACAAATTCGGCGAAGGCCAGTGATCCGCGCTTGACGTCGCGCAACGTCGAAACGCCGCGGTTCGTCCGCGGCGTTTTTGTTTGTGCTCACGTAATGGGCTATCAATCGGCTATCGCGCGGCGCTGTGTCCCGGTGATCGGGTGTTTGCCAGGCGGCACGCGAGTCGCGCGGAATTTATAATTGGTGCCGGGGTCTGAGAGAGCGTTGCAGCGGGTTGCCGCGGCATTACATAAAGAGGAGGTGCGCGTGCCGTTCACGCTGCATGGAATTCCCGTGTCACGCGGTATCGCCATCGGGCGAGCGTATCTGATCGCTCCGGCCGCGCTCGACGTCGACCACTATCTGATCGAACACGAAAACATCGATGCCGAGATCGAGCGTTTTCGCGCGGGGCTTGCCTTCGTCGAGAAGGAACTCGACACGCTGCGCGCCGATCTCGCGGCCGACGCCCCGTCTGAAATGGGCGCGTTTATCGGTGTCCACCTGATGATCCTGAGCGATGCGATGCTCGTCCAGGAGACCATCGATCTCATCCGCACCCGGCGCTATAACGTCGAATGGGCGCTTACCGAGCAGCTCGAACGGCTGACGCGCCACTTCGACGAGATCGAGGACGAGTACCTGCGCGAGCGCCGCGCCGACATCGAGCAAGTCGTCGAACGCGTGCTGAAGGCGCTCGCGGGCGCTTCGCCGGCCGCGCTGCATGGCCGCTGCGATGAAATGATCGTGGTCGCTCACGACATCGCACCCGCCGACATGCTCCAGTTCAAGACGCAGAGCTTCAACGGTTTCGTCACGGATCTCGGCGGACGCACCTCGCACACGGCGATCGTGGCGCGCAGCCTCGGCATTCCGGCGGCGGTCGGCGTGCAGCACGCGAGCACGCTGATTCGCCAGGACGATCTGATCATCGTCGACGGAGATCACGGCATCGTGATCGTCGATCCCGCGCCGATCGTGCTCGAGGAATACACGTACCGTCAAAGCGAGATGGTCCTCGAGCGGCGCAAGTTGCAGCGGCTCAAGTTTTCGCCCACGCAAACGTTGTGTGGCACGAAGATCCAGCTCTACGCGAACATCGAGCTGCCCGACGATGCGCAGGCCGCGCTCGATGCCGGCGCGACCGGCGTGGGCCTGTTCCGCACCGAGTTCCTGTTCATGAACCACAAGGACCAGTTGCCGGAAGAGGATGAGCAGTTCTTCGCCTACCGGCGCGCCGTCGAGTTGATGAACGGACTGCCCGTGACGATTCGCACGATCGACGTGGGCGCGGACAAGCCTCTCGACGCAATGACCGCGGGCGATGGCTATGAAACGGCTGCGAATCCGGCGCTGGGCCTGCGCGCGATCCGCTGGAGCCTGTCCGAGCCGCAGATGTTCCTCACGCAACTGCGCGCGATGCTGCGCGCGTCGGCGTTCGGAACGTTGAAGATTCTGATTCCGATGCTCGCGCACGCGCAGCAGATCGACCAGACGCTCGACCTGATCCGCGAAGCGAAGCGCCAGCTCGACGATGCCGGTATCGCCTACGATCCGAACGTCCAGGTGGGCGCGATGATCGAGATTCCTGCGGCGGCGCTGGCCTTGCCGATGTTCCTGCGGCGCCTCGATTTCCTGTCGATCGGCACGAACGATCTGATCCAGTACACGCTCGCGATCGATCGCGCCGATAACGCCGTCGCCGATCTCTACGATCCGCTTCATCCTGCGGTGCTGCAGCTGATTGCGCACACGCTGCGCGAAGCGAAGCGCGCGGGCGTGCCGGTGTCGGTGTGCGGGGAGATGGCGGGCGATCCGGCGTTCACGCGTCTGTTGCTCGGCATGGGGCTCACCGAGTTCTCGATGCATCCGAGCCAGTTGCTTATCGTGAAGCAGGAGGTTTTGCGCTCGCAGTTGAAGGCGCTGGAAAAGCCGGTGGCCGATGTGCTCGCCGCTTATGAGCCCGAGGAACTGCAATCGGCGCTAAAGCGCGTGGTTGAGGCGTAAGCCGCGCGCGGGTGTGGTGTCAGTGCGTACAAATCAGCGCAAACAGATAAGCGCAAACAGATAAGCGCAAACAAAAAGCCCCGGCATGCCGGGGCTTTTTTCATGCGTGACGCTCGCCGCAGACCGGACAGTCCGGCTGCCGCGCGATGCGCATCGTATTCCATTCCATGCGTAGCGAGTCGAGCATCATGAGCCGGCCGACGAGCGTCTCACCGATCCCGCCGATCACGCGCAGCGCCTCGGCGGCCTGCATCGTGCCGATGATGCCCACAGTGGGCGCGAACACACCCATCGTCGAGCACGCAACTTCCTCGAACGGCTGATCTTCCGGAAACACGCACGCGTAGCAGGGCGAGGCGGGATTGCGCGAGTCGAACGTGCTGATCTGCCCGTCGAAGCGCAGCGCCGCGCCCGAGACGAGCGGCACGCGATGCGCGACGCACGCGCGATTGATCGCGTGGCGCGTGGCGAAGTTGTCGGTGCAGTCGAGCACGACCGTCGCAGCGCTCACGTGAGTATCGAGCCACGCGTCGTCGATGCGCGTCTGCACCATGTTCACCTTCACCTCGGGATTAAGCCGTGCAATAGCGTCGCGGCCCGATTCCACCTTGGCTCGACCCACCGATCCCGTCTCGTGCATGATCTGCCGCTGCAGGTTGGTGAGATCGACGGTGTCGTTGTCGACGAGCGTGAGCGTGCCCACGCCCGATGCCGCGAGATACATCGCCGCGGGCGAACCGAGCCCGCCCGCGCCGATGACGAGCGCGTGCGCGTCGAGAAAGCGCTGCTGCGCTTCGATGCCGATTTCGTCGACGAGGATGTGGCGGGAATAGCGGAGGAGTTGATCGTCGTTCATCGCGATGCGCGGGGAGAGAGGCGTCGCGACCGATCGTGAGTCCGTGGGCGCGGCGTGATTCCGGTTTCGCTGGGTTTCGCCGGGTTTCGCTATTGTAGCCGCGCGGGGGGAGTTGCCTCCGGGCCGCCTTGTGACGGCCCGGGGGCGTGTGCTGCGAGAGTGGTTACTTCGACACCGGGGCCGCAGCCGGCGCCGACGCGGGAGCGTCCTTCATGATCAGCGTGGCCGGCTTGACAGCGATCGGCGCGGACGCCGACGAGCCAGGCTTCTCTTGTGCGAGGCGGCGCTCCATCGGCGACTTCGACTGGACGACGGGCTTGCCCTGCAGCTTGTTCACGGCCTGCTGGAGCATGAAGTCGTCCTGCGTGCCGAACTCGACCGGCTTGCGGTCGCGTTCCTTCTGGCGCTGCTCGGGCGTCTTCTTGTCGTTCTCCTCTTCGAGCTGGCGCAGCATGTCCATGCGCTCCTGCTCGCGCAGATCCTGCTCCTTCTTCTCGTTCGGATCCTGCGTGTTCGCGAGGTGGTTCGAGTAGTCGACTTCGCGCGTGACGAGTGCGTCGTCCGGGTCGCCGTCGGCGTACTGGTCGACCGCGAAGTCAGGACGGATGCCCTTGTTCTGGATCGAGCGGCCGGTCGGCGTGTAGTAGTACGCCGTCGTGAGGCGCAGCGCCGTGTCGGCCGTCATCGGGCGGACGGTCTGCACCGAGCCCTTGCCGAACGTCGTCTTGCCGACGATCAGCGCGCGCTTGTGATCCTGCAGCGCACCGGCCACGATTTCCGACGCCGACGCCGAGTACGCGTTCGTCAGCACGACCATCGGCACGGTCCTGAACTCGGCCGCTTCGTTCTTCAGCGGATCGCCGTCGAACGAGGGCAGGCGGTAGTTCTCGTAGGTGTCGCGATAGACCTGCTTCGAGTCCGGGATCTGGCCGTTCGTCGAGACCACCACCGAGTCGCCCGGCAGGAAAGCGCCCGCGACGCCCACGGCGCTCTGCAGCAGGCCGCCACCGTTGTTGCGCAGGTCGAGAATCAGGCCCTTGAGGTTCGGCTCCTGGCGAGCGATGTCCTGCAGCTTCGCGGCGAGGTCGGGGACCGTGCGCTCCTGGAAGCTCGTGATGCGGACGTACGCGTAACCGGGCTGCAGGACCTTCGCCTTCACGCTCTGCACCTTGATGATGGCGCGCGTGACGGTCAGCGGGAACGTGCGGTCGTCGGTCTTGCGGAAGATCGTGAGCGTGACCTTCGTGCCGGGGTCGCCGCGCATCTGCTTGACGGCCTGGTCGAGCGTCATGCCGCGCACGGGCTTGTCGTTGATGCGCGTGATGAGGTCGCCCGGACGGATGCCGGCGCGGAACGCGGGCGTGTCCTCGATCGGCGAAATCACCTTGATCAAGCCGTCTTCCGACGAGATTTCGATGCCAAGGCCGGCGAAGCGGCCCTTGGTCTGTTCCTGCAGCTCCTGGTAGTCGGTCTTGTCGAGATACGAGGAGTGCGGGTCGAGACTTGCCACCATGCCCTTGATCGCGGCGGTGAGCAGCTTCTTGTCGTCGACCGGAGTGACGTACTCATGCTTGATCTGCCCGAACACTTCGGCGAAGAGCCGCAGCTGATCGAGCGGCAGCGGCTCGGTGTTGGTCGTCTGGGCCGAGGCGGAAATCTGCAGGGTTGCAAATACGCCAGTAGCCAGGCCAGCGGCGATCAGGCCGATGTTTTTCAGGTTCTTTCGCATAGAGGTTGTTGCGTGCGGTCGTTAGGTGCCGGGCAGCGTCTATTGGAAAAACGACGGACAAATATGACGGACAAGTATAACTGCACACTTGGCCGTGCAGCGCATATGGAACCCGGGATGCGGGTTCTACACTGACAATGTAGCCGGTTCGACTGAAATCAGACTTAAAGCGCGCACTGGCGCGAAGCTGGCAGTTTTGCCAGCAAGACGAGCGGAAACGGGTGAGTCCCAACGACAGCGTAAGCGCGCGGAGGGCCGCCGGGTCTGGCGTTGAAGCACCGGGCCACACGGCGGGAGAACCGGCCGGGACCCGCCGGCCGCGAAGGTAGGCGGATCGTCCGGTCGGGTGAAAACGGAAAAAGCCTGCAACCGGCAGGCAAATGCCGTCAAACGCTCGATTAACCCGCCTTGCCCTGATTCGCGACGGCGGCCTGCGCCTTCGCGATCGCATCGGCATCGCCCAGATAGTAGTGCTTGAGCGGCTTGAGGTCCTCGTCCAGTTCATACACGAGCGGCACGCCGTTCGGAATGTTCAGGCCGACGATGTCGTCATCCGAAATGTTATCGAGATATTTCACCAGTGCGCGGATCGAGTTGCCGTGCGCGGCGACCACGATCTTCTTGCCCGACTTGATGGCCGGCGCGATCGACTCGTTCCAGAGCGGCAGCACGCGCGCGACCGTGTCCTTCAGGCACTCGGTGAGCGGCAGTTCTTCGCGCGGGACCTTCGCGTAGCGCGGGTCGTTGTACGACGTGCGCGAGTCGGTCGGCTCGAGGGCGGGCGGCGGCGTGTCGTAGGCGCGGCGCCACACGAGAACCTGCGCGTCGCCGAACTTCGCGGCGGTTTCGGCTTTGTTCAGACCCGAAAGCGCGCCGTAGTGGCGCTCGTTCAGGCGCCACGAGTGCACGACCGGCAGGTACATCAGGTCCATCTGGTCCTGGACGTGCCACAGCGTGCGGATCGCGCGCTTGAGCACCGACGTGTATGCGATGTCGAACGTATAGCCGGAATCCTTGAGCAGGCGGCCAGCCTGCTGGGCTTCGAGGTTGCCCTGTTCGGTGAGGTCGACGTCGACCCAGCCGGTGAAGCGGTTTTCCTTGTTCCACGTCGATTCGCCGTGGCGGATGAGTACGAGTTTGTACATGGGGATGCCGGTCGGTAGTGAGGAAGCGGTAATCGGGGACGGGGCGCACCGCGCCGCCGGGGGCGGCTCGGCGCTGGTACCAGGTCGGTCCCGGGGCGGTACCAGGCTGGCATTCTTGCGCCCGTTGGTCCCGGGCAGGGGTGCACCACCCCCGCGACAAACGGTTATTTTATAATGAGCGGATTGCCTGATCTGGATTTCCCTCGCTTTCTCCCTTTTTTCCGGCGGACCTTCCGTGACGTTCTTCACCAATTACATCAACCTTGTTCTTATCGCGATCGTCCTCATCTCAGGAGCGTTGCTCCTGTGGCCGACGCTTCAGCGCGGCGGGCGCGGCGGCGTTTCGGCCGCCGAGGCGACGCAACTGATCAACCGCAGCAATGCCGTGGTGATCGACCTGCGTTCCGCAGAGGACTTCGCGAAGGGGCACCTGCCCTCGGCTCGCCACATCGAATTCGGCGAACTCGAGGCCAAGGTGGCCCAGATTGGGAAGAACAAGAGCAATCCGGTGTTGCTGGTCTGCCAGACGGGCCAGCAGTCGCACAAGGCACAGCGCCTCGTGAAGGACGCCGGTTTTGCCGAGGTCCACGTCCTGGACGGCGGTGTGAACGCCTGGCAACAGGCCGGCATGCCGGTCGTGAAACAAGGAGGCTCGAAGTGAGCAAGGTAGTCATGTACAGCACGCAGGTGTGCCCGTATTGCCAGATGGCCGAGCGTCTTTTAAAGTCGCGCGGCGTCGAGCACATCGAAAAAGTGCTGATCGACCGGGACCCGACCCGTCGCGAGGAAATGATGACTCGCACCGGCCGCAGGACCGTGCCGCAGGTTTTCATCGGCGAGACGCACGTGGGCGGTTACGATGACCTCTCCGCGCTCGATCGCGCCGGTGGCCTGATGCCGCTGCTCGAAAAGGCAGCCTGAGTCCGGCCGCTGCGCCACCAGACTCTGTGCGTTTCAGAGTGTCATGCCCGCGCTAGCCGCAAGGCCGCGCGGGCTTGTTGTCGTACGGGACACCGTGACGCACGTTGTGCGCGCAGTTTCCGCATAGTTTGCAGGTAGTTTGCTAGTCGTTTGCACGCACTTCGATGCGGCAATCCATTTATTCAGGGAAGCCAATCACCATGTCTGACGAGAACAACCAGCCGTTCTTCAACATCCAGCGCATCTACCTCAAGGACATGTCGCTTGAGCAGCCGAATTCGCCGGCCATCTTCCTTGAGCAGGACATGCCCGCGGTTGAAGTCGAAGTCGACGTCAAGGCCGAGCGTCTCGCCGAATCCGTCTTCGAGATTCTCGTTACCGGCACCGTCACCGCAAAGGTGAAGGACAAGGTCGCGTTCCTGATCGAAGCCAAGCAAGCCGGCATTTTCGATATCCGCAACATTCCGGCCGAGCAGCTCGATCCGCTCGTCGGCATTGCTTGCCCGACGATCCTGTTCCCGTACCTGCGCTCGAACATCGCCGACGCGATCACGCGCGCCGGCTTCCCGCCGATCCACCTCGCCGAGATCAACTTCCAGGCGCTCTACGAGCAACGCCTGCAGCAGCTCGCGCAGCAAGACGGCGCGGCGCAAAGCAGCGCCACGCACTAACCCCAGCCACCGGTGCGGAGTACGCAATGAAAGTCGCCGTTCTCGGCGCCGGCGCGTGGGGTACCGCGCTGGCCGGTCATCTGGCCCGCGCGCATGACGATACGGTGCTGTGGGCGCGCGACGCCGCGCTCATCGGCACCCTCGCGAAGTCGCACGAGAATGCCCGCTATCTCGCGGGCGTCTCGCTGCCGCAAACACTTCAGTACGAAACGGATCTCGCCGCTGCGCTCGACCATGCGTCGGGCGAGGCGGCGCTCGTCGTTCTCGCGACACCCGTCGCGGGCCTGCGCGGCATGTTGCGAACGATGCGCGACATGGGCCGTGTGCCCGCGCACTTCGTCTGGCTCTGCAAGGGCTTCGAGTCGGAGTCGCAGTTGTTGCCGCATCAGGTCGTGGCCGCTGAGTTGCCCGATCATGGCAGCAACGGTGTGCTCTCGGGACCGAGCTTTGCGCGCGAAGTGGCCGCGGGTCTGCCCGTGGCGCTGACCATCGCAAGTGCATCGGCGGCGTGCCGCGAGCGCACGCTCGGCGCGTTCCATCACCGTGCGATGCGCATCTACACCGGCGACGATGTAGTCGGCGTCGAGGTGGGCGGTGCGGTCAAGAACGTGCTTGCCATCGCGACCGGCATTTCGGACGGTCTCGGGCTCGGCCTGAACGCGCGCGCTGCGCTCATCACGCGCGGCCTCGCGGAGATGACGCGCCTCGGCGTGACACTTGGCGGTCGTGCGGAAACGTTCATGGGGCTGACTGGCCTCGGCGACCTCATTCTCACCGCTACCGGCGATCTGTCGCGCAACCGCACCGTGGGCATGCAGCTCGCGAGCGGCCGCACGCTCGACGACATTCTCGGCGCGCTCGGTCATGTCGCCGAGGGCGTGCGTTGCGCACAGGCCGTGCTTGCGATCGCTCGCGAACACGGCATCGAGATGCCGATCACGCAGGCGGTATGTGCCGTGCTGTTCGACGGTGTCGCGCCGCGCGACGCCGTGAGCGCGCTTCTCAGGCGCGACGCGAAAGCGGAGTAGGGCGCGCATCCCGCATCTCGGGCGCTCGCTGCTGCTACGCAGATGGAGGTCGATATGCTCACCATCGGAAACTGCAGGATCGAATCGCGCGTGGCGGACATCACCACGCTCGACGTCGATGCGATCGTCAACGCCGCGAATGGCTCACTCCTGGGCGGCGGCGGCGTGGATGGCGCGATTCATCGCGCTGCCGGGCCCGATCTGCTGCGCGAGTGCGAGACGCTCGGTGGCTGTGCTACCGGCGACGCCAAGATCACGCGCGGCTACCGGCTTGCGGCGAAGCACGTAATCCATACGGTCGGACCGGTCTGGTACGGCGGCACTCAGGACGAGGCGCGGCTCCTCGCCTCGTGCTACCGGCGCTCGCTCGAATGCGCGCACGACGCGCTCGTGCGCAGCATCGCGTTTCCGGCAATTAGTTGTGGCGTCTACCGTTTTCCCGCCGATGACGCCGTCGTCATCGCAACGCGAACGGTGATCGACATGTTGCCGGCGCATCCCGAACTCGAATACGTGATCTTCGCCTGCTTCGACGACGCGATGCACGCGCGCTACCAGCGCGAACTCGTAGCGCTCACGCGGCGGCCGTGACGCGGCCCCCGCCGCCCTTCATTCGCCGCCTTCGAACCCCGCCTGTCGCCACGCCTCGAACACGACGACCGCAACCGTATTCGAGAGATTGAGGCTGCGGTTGTCCGGCCGCATGGGCAGGCGCACGCGCTGTTCGTTCGGAAAGTTGCCGAGCACTGCGTCGGGCAGGCCGCGCGTCTCAGCACCGAACACGAACCAGTCGCCAGGCAGGAACGCGTGCGCGTAAAAGCGCCCGGAACCGCGTGTCGTGAACGCGAACATGCGCGACGGATCGGGCGTCTCGGCTGCGAGGAACGCGTTCCAGTCGCGGTGGACGTGCATTTGCGCGTACTCGTGATAGTCGAGGCCGGCGCGGCGCATCTTTGCATCGTCGAGCGGGAAGCCAAGTGGCTCGATCAGATGCAGCCGCGCGCCCGTATTGGCGCACAGGCGGATCACATTGCCGGTATTCGGCGGAATTTCCGGTTCGACAAGAACGACGTTGAACATGGTGATAAAAGTCGATGAAAAGCGGTTGTATTCGTTGTGCCGGTCGGGGGCGTCAGTCTTTCGGCGTGCGCAGCGCGACGAAATTCGTCACGCGCCGCGCGCCTGCGGACTTTAGGGTGTGCGCCAGCGCGTCGAGCGTGGCACCGGACGTCATCACGTCATCGACCACGCCTACGTGCAGGTCGCGCACCGGCCTTGTCAGCGCAAACGCGCGCTCCACGTTGCGGCGGCGCGTATCGCTATCGAGCCGCGACTGCGCCGCCGTGTGGATCACGCGGCGCACGAGTGTGGCGTCGGCGTGTATGCCGAGTGCTTGCGCTAGCGGGCGCGCTATTTCCCATGCCTGGTTGTAGCCGCGCTCGATCAGCCGCTCGCGCGAAAGCGGCACCGGCACGAGCACGTCGGGGCGCCCAGAGGGATCGAGGGCGTCATCGGCTTCCTGCGCGAGCCGTCGCGCGAACGCGGCGCCCATTGCGAGGCGTGCACGGAACTTCAGGCCACGCGCCAGCAGGTCGAGTGGCGCCCGATAATCGCCGAGCGCGAGCGTGGCGTCGAACGCTGGCGGCGCCTCCATGCACGCGCCGCAACAGCAACGCGGCCCGCTTGCACGGCGTCGCGTGCCTGCAAGCGGCATCGCACAGATAGCGCAGCGCACGCGTGGCTCGTTCCAGCAGATCGCATCGCAGTTATTGCAAAGCACCTTGCGCGACAAATTGCCGCATAATGCGCACAGATTGGGCAGTGCGAACTGGGCGAGCCGTTGCCACGGGGTGTACCGCACGCTCCGACAGACGCGCAAACTAGCACTACGGCTTGCGCGACGGATAGCGGACAGCACAAGAGACGACGGTGCGGGCGATGGCGCAGGCGACATTGACGGGCGGCCCGCGCACGAGCGCGCGAACTGAAACGATGGGAGTGAACGAGTATACTTCGCACACTTCGCCAATACGACCGACATGTCCCTGTCTCCAACCAGACCCGGCCGTCCGGCCTACGATTCCCGCTATCTGCGGCGCATTTTCGACCGCCGTGCCGCGACCTTCGATGAGGTCGCTTTCCTGCCCCGCGAAATCGCCCAGCGCATGCGCGAGCGGCTCGACTACATCAAGGTGAGTCCTGCGAGCGTGCTCGACGTGGGCTGCGGAACCGGCGAGGACCTGCCCGCTTTGCGCGAGCGCTTCCCCGAAGCGCCCGTCTTCGGCACGGATCTCTCCTTCGCCATGCTCCAGCGCGCGTTGCATCACGACGCGGGCGACACGAGCTGGCGGCGTTTCCTGCCCACGTCCATCGGCCGGGCGCTCGGCTCGCGTGGCCCGCGTTTCGCGCAGTCTGATTTCGGCGAACTGCCGTTCGCGCACGGCGCCTTCGAACTGCTCTGGTCGAACCTCGCATTGCACTGGCACCCGCGTCCGGACCTCGTGTTCGGCGAATGGCAGCGCGTGCTCAAGGTGAACGGCCTGCTCATGTTCAGCACGCTCGGCCCCGACACTCTCAAGGAACTGCGCGGTGCATGGGCCGAGGTCGAGGCCGCGCACGGTGTACCTACGCGCAAGCATGTGATCGACTTTGTCGATATGCACGATCTCGGCGATATGCTCGTCGAAAACGGGTTCGAGATTCCGGTGATGGACCAGGAGACGATCACCGTCACCTACCGGTCGGCCGAGAAGCTCCTCGCCGATGTGCGTCGCTGGGGCGCCTATCCGTTCGAGCGCGATGACCACACCGGCCACGCCGCGCGCCGCCTGCATCGTGCGCTCGTCGCCGCGCTCGAAGCGCGCAAGCGCAACGACGGACCGGATGCGGGCACGATCCCGCTCACCTTCGAAATCATCTATGGGCACGCCTGGAAGGCCGTGCCGCGCACGACAGCAGAAGGGCATGGCATCGTCCGTATCGAGGACATTGGCCGTGGTCCAGCAAGGAGTCGATGAGACGGTAATGGGGTTTTCGCCAGGTGGTTACTGGCAGCCGGAAGGCGCCCCGAAAAATATATTGAGATCGCGTAAAGCCTTGTCCGATAAGGGTTTTCAGCGGTCTTGACTCGGCTTGTGGGTGCCAGGGTTCGCGCCTATAATGCGTCAGTTTGACACGCAGAAGGGTCCCCAATTCCGGTGCGTGTGGGGCTTATCCCTACAGTGTTGTGCGAGGTTGTGCCACGCGCCGGGCGGCGATAGTCTCAGGTTGTAGCAGTGGTGGGCGGCAGGAGGCAGCGATGCAGACGTCTGATCTGCTGGCGAGTCCGGCGCCGGTCCTCAAGGACTGGACCATGAAGCGCAACTGTTCGGTCTCGCCCAGGCAATTCATGTACTTCTATGCATCGCTGGCAGTCGTATCCATTGCGATCGCGGTCCTGCAGTTGATCAACGGCGCCTGGCTGGTGTTGCCGTTCACAGGCATCGAGCTGTTGGCAGTGGGAGGCGCATTTGCCATTTATGCGCGCCATGCTGTCGATTACGAACGAATCAGGCTGTATCCGAACCGGCTGGTGATCGAACAGGTGAGCGCCGATAAGCTCTCACAGTTCGAATTCGATCCCCGCTGGGTCCGGGTCGAACCGGGCGCGACACCTCGCGATCTGGTGCGTCTCGTGTCCCGCGGCCAGTCGGTTGTCGTCGGGTTGCATTTGCCGCAATACCGGCGTGCGCAGTTCGCGCGGGAACTGCGTGTGTGGCTCGCGTGCGGCGTGTGAGTGCTGCGAATCGTCCGGGGGGCCGGGCGATCGACATGGACCATGCGCACGACGCAAAACCTTCCTGCGGGGTCGAGGGTTGAATGGAAATTATGGGTAAGGAAGCGATGAAAACAATCAAGCGAGCCCTTTCGGGCGTGCTGGCACTTAGCGGACTCTTGTTCGCCGGCGCGGCCCTGGCGGTTGGTGATAGTCCCGGCGGTCCGCGGGTCAACCAGATCAACCTGCAACCGCCCGCGACGAAGATCGCCGAGGAACTCTACCGCCTCCATACGACGATGCTGATCCTGTGCACCGTGATTTTCGTCGGTGTGTTTGGGGTCATGTTCTATTCGATCTTTGCTCACCGAAAATCGAAGGGCCACAAGGCCGCGCACTTCCACGAAAGTACGACCGTCGAAATCATGTGGACGGTTGTGCCGTTCATCATCGTCGTGCTGATGGCGCTGCCCGCCACGCGAGCTGTCGTCGCGATGAAGGACACGTCCAATTCCGATATCACCATCAAGGTCACCGGCTACCAGTGGAAGTGGGGTTACGACTACGTAAAGGGGCCGGGTGAGGGCATCAGCTTCCTGTCGACGCTCAGCACGCCGCGAGCGCAAGTGAACGGCAAGGAGCCGATCACCGAGACCTATCTGCAGGAAGTCGACAACCCGCTCGTGGTGCCGGTCAACAAGAAGATCCGCATCATCACGACCGCGAACGACGTCGTGCATTCCTGGTACGTGCCCAGGTTCGGCGTGAAGCAGGACGCGATTCCAGGCTTCGTGCGCGACACCTGGTTCAAGGCCGAGCAGACCGGCACCTTCCGCGGCTTCTGCACGGAACTGTGCGGCAAGGAGCACGCGTTCATGCCGGTCGTGGTCGAAGTCCTCTCGGACGAAGACTATGCGAAGTGGGTTCAGACGCAGAAAGCGAAGATGGCTTCCGCTGCGGACGATCCCAGCAAGACCTACACGCTCGCCGAACTGAAGGAGCGCGGCGAGAAGGTGTACATGTCGAACTGCGCGGTCTGCCACCAGCCGACGGGCAAGGGCGCGGGCGCGTTCCCGGCGCTCGATGGCAGCAAGATTGCGAATGGTCCGATCGCGGGGCACGTGGACATCGTGCTCCATGGCAAGAACGCGATGCCCTCGTGGGGGCCTACGCTTAACGACGTCGAGATCGCATCCGTGATTACGTTCGAGCGCAATTCGTGGGGCAACCATACGAACGACGTTCTGCAGCCGCGTGAAGTCACGGACGCGCGCAACGGCAAGATGCCCGAAGGCGTCGATCACACTGCCGCCGCCGGCGCGGCGGGTGCCGAAGCGGTGGCGAGCGGTGCCGGTGAGGCGTCGGGTGCAGCGCAGACTAGCGCGTCGTTGCCGGCCACCATCTATTTCGACATCGGCAAAAGCACGCTGCCCGCGGACGCGAAGGACGCGATTACGGCCGCGTCCGACTATGCGAAGACTCACCCGGACGCAAAGTTCACACTCTCGGGCTATACGGACACGAGCGGCAACGCCAGTGCTAACGAGGAACTCGCGAAGCATCGCGCGCAGGCGGTTCGCGACGCGATGAAGGCGGCGGGTATCGCGGAAGACC
This sequence comes from Paraburkholderia adhaesiva, assembly GCF_021390575.1. GTDB lineage: Bacteria > Pseudomonadota > Gammaproteobacteria > Burkholderiales > Burkholderiaceae > Paraburkholderia > Paraburkholderia adhaesiva. The sequence continues at coordinate 318,007 of NZ_JAJEJQ010000001.1, forward strand.
GGATTATTCTCAAGAAGCCAGAAACGATCACGGGCGGCGGCAACGCCAAAGAAGCACGTCGCGTGGAAATCAGCGCGGCGGGCTGAACTGTCGATCGGGAATAAATGGCAGGAACCGCTGTTGCAGTTGACTTGCAAGGGATCGCAGCAAGCACGATGGGATCACCGTAAGTGCTATGCCTGGGCGCTGAGTCGGCAGTGAAGCACTGACTCGGGTCGACAGACTGGCTGCGATCGAGAGCTTCGCATGGGATGGCACCAAGGGCTACAGGACAAGAATAAGTACCAGGTGCCGTCGATGGCTTGTGCATGGGATGGTGCAAGGCGCTAGAGCGCCAGGCGCCACGGACCGCTTTGCGTGGGATGGCACTAAGCACTAAAGCGCCAAGTGCCAGCGACAGGAGAGAGACACATGTCTAGCATCGGACACGATGTAGCAGGTCACGGCCACGGTCACGTTCATGGCGACCATGCCCACGAGACACCTCACGGCTGGCGGCGCTGGCTCTTCGCCACCAACCACAAGGACATCGGAACGCTATATCTGCTGTTCTCGTTCGTCATGTTCCTCTCGGGCGGCGTGATGGCCCTCGCCATCCGCATGGAGCTGTTCGAGCCGGGCCTGCAGATCATGCGGCCCGAGTTCTTCAATCAGCTCACCACGATGCACGGTCTCATCATGGTGTTCGGCGCGATCATGCCGGCGTTCGTCGGCTTCGCGAACTGGATGGTGCCACTGCAGATCGGCGCGTCGGACATGGCGTTCGCGCGCATGAACAACTTCAGCTTCTGGCTGCTGCCCGCCGCCGCGTGTCTGCTGGTCGGTTCGTTCTTCTCGCCGGGCGGCGCGACCGCCGCGGGCTGGACGCTCTACGCGCCGCTCTCGACGCAGATGGGCCCCGGCATGGACTTCGCGATCTTCGCGGTGCACATCATGGGCGCGTCGTCGATCATGGGCAGCATCAACATCATCGTCACGATCCTGAACCTGCGCGCGCCGGGCATGACGTTCATGAAGATGCCGATGTTCGTGTGGACGTGGCTCATCACCGCGTACCTGCTGATCGCCGTGATGCCGGTGCTCGCGGGTGCAATCACGATGCTGCTGTTCGATCGCCACTTCGGCACGAGCTTTTTCAACGCAGCAGGCGGCGGCGATCCCGTGATGTACCAGCACATCTTCTGGTTCTTCGGGCACCCCGAGGTCTACATCATGATCTTGCCGGCGTTCGGGATCGTCTCGCAGGTCATCCCGGCGTTCTCGCGCAAGCCGCTGTTCGGCTATAGCTCGATGGTCTACGCGACGTCCTCGATCGCGATTCTCTCGTTCATGGTCTGGGCGCACCACATGTTCGTGACCGGCATGCCGGTCACGGGGCAACTCTTCTTCATGTACGCGACGATGCTGATCGCCGTGCCGACTGGCGTGAAGGTGTTCAACTGGATCGCCACGATGTGGCGCGGCTCGCTCAGCTTCGAAACGCCGATGCTGTTCGCAGTCGGCTTTCTGATCGTGTTCACGTTCGGCGGCCTCTCGGGCCTGATGCTCGCGATGGCGCCGCTCGATATCCAGTATCACGGGACGTATTTCGTCGTCGCGCACTTCCACTACGTGCTGGTGGCGGGGTCGTTATTCGCGCTATTTTCGGGGTGGTATTACTGGTCTCCAAAGTGGACCGGATGGATGTACAACGAGACGCGCGGGAAGATCCACTTCTGGTGTTCGCTGATCTTCTTCAACCTGGCATTCCTGCCGATGCACTTCGTCGGGCTCGCTGGCATGCCGCGCCGCTACGCGGACTATCCCGCCCAGTTCACCGACTGGAACCAGGTGATTTCGATCGGCGCGTTCGGCTTTGGACTTTCTCAGGTGTACTTCCTGTTCGCCGTGGCGTTGCCCGCGTATCGCGGCGCTGGCGAACTCGAAAAGGCGCCGGACAAGCCGTGGGACGGTGCGACGGGCCTCGAGTGGACCGTGCCGAGCCCGGCGCCGTTCCACACCTTCGAAAATCCGCCGACGGTCGAGTGATTCGTCGATGGTGATTTACGGCTGCGTGCGTGGCGCACGCAGCCAGAAGTCCGAGGCGAATGAACGTGGCACGATCAGGCAACGCGCCGCGGGCTCCAGTAAAAGGCAACGCACGCATGACCCGGAACTCACAAAAGAGACGAACGCCCGAGCAGATCCGCGCGGGCAATCTACGACTCGGGCTGATCCTGCTCGCGATCGTCGCCGCCTTTTTTGCGAGCGCCATCGTCAAGCAGGTGTACTTCGGCGCGCCGTGAGCCGGTACGTTCTGCGAGAAGACTGTTCAAGGAAGGCCGACGACCATGCAGCAAGGGGATAGCGACCGCGCCATCAACCGTTCGATGCTCATCAAGCTCGTCGTCGTGGCGTGCCTGATGTTCGGTTTTGGCTTCGCGCTGATCCCGATGTATCGCGCGATTTGCCAGATCACCGGCGTCAACAACCTTGTGAAGCGCGACGCCACCGAGCGCGAGGCGCGCAACACGCAGGTCGACATGACACGCACGGTGTCGGTCGAGTTCGACGCGAACTCGCGCGGGCTTCTCGGCTTCAAGCCGGAGCAAACGAGCCTCGACGTGCATCCGGGCGCGGTGATGACGGTGATGTACGAGTTGTCGAATCACGAAGGACGCACGGTGAAAGCGCAGGCGATCCCGAGCTACGCGCCGAAACAGGCGACCGAGTACTTTCACAAGATTGAGTGCTTCTGCTTCACGCAGCAGACGCTGAAGGCGGGCGAGACCCGGCGCATGCCGGTGGTGTTCGTGATCGATCCGAAATTGCCGAAGGACGTGAAGACGATCACGCTGTCGTACACGTTCTTCGAAATGAACACGCCCACCGCGGCAAACACACCGCCGCTGGCGCAGACTGCCGGCGCCGGCACGTAAGGCGGAGCGGTTAAGGGCAGGACGCAACAAGGCGCACGGAGACCTGACGCCCATGAACGGCGGCACGAACGGTGAAGGCGGGGCAGCAAAGAAAACGAAGGGCGGCGTGCTGCAGCTCGCCAAGGCGGTCGCGTGGTCGTTTCTCGGCGTGCGCAAGCGCGCCGACCTCGAGTCCGATGCGGCGCACCTGCATCCCGCGGCACTGATCGTCGCGGGGCTGGTGGGCGCAGCGCTCTTTATCGGCGTGCTGCTTCTGATCGTGCATGCCGTCGTGAGGTAGCACGCAGCAACAACGAACGAGCAATAACGAAGACAGGTAGCCGGAACACAACCGGCGCAACTGGAAACTGGAGAATCAGGCATGAGCGGCCAAAACGACAGCCCGTACTACTTCGTTCCGCACCCGTCGCGGCATCCGATCAGCGCGTCCATTGGATTGCTCGTCATGCTCGGGTCGCTCGCTTCGTGGATCAACGGCCAGTCGTGGGGGCCGATCGGGGTCGCGGCGGGCCTGCTCTGGGTGCTCTTCACGCTCTGGCACTGGTTCGGCGACGCGATCGCCGAATCGGAAGGCGGCATGTACGGCAAGCGTGTCGATACGTCGTATCGCTGGAGCATGAGCTGGTTCATCTTCTCCGAGGTGATGTTCTTCGCCGCGTTCTTCGGCGCGCTCTTCTACGCCCGTGCGATCGCGCTGCATCAGCTCGGTAGCCTCGACTACAAGCTGATCTGGCCGGACTTCTCGGCGGTGTGGCCGAACCAGGGACCGGCCGAACTCGTTCCGCACTTCCGCTCGATGACGCCGTGGCCCGTGCCGACGATCAACACCGCGCTGCTGCTCTCATCGGGCGCGACGCTCACCGTTTCGCACCACGCGCTGCGCGAGAACCATCGCCGGAAGGCCATCGCCTGGCTTGCCGCGACGATCGTGCTGGGATTCACCTTCCTCTGCCTTCAGGCGTTCGAGTACATCCACGCGTACAACGAACTGAACCTCACGCTCGCCTCGGGCGTGTACGGCTCGACGTTCTTCCTGCTGACCGGTTTCCACGGGTTCCACGTGTTCCTCGGCGGTACGATGCTCACTGTGGTGATGGTGCGTTTGATCCGCGGCCACTTCACCCCCGATCATCACTTTGCGTTCGAAGGCGCGGCGTGGTACTGGCACTTCGTCGATGTGGTGTGGCTCGGCCTTTACGTCGTCGTGTACTGGCTGTGAGTGCTGCGCGAAGCAGAAAAAGAGAGGAAAGCTGATTGAAGCGGAAGCGCCTCGGCCGGATTCGCTGGCGAGGCGCTTTGTTCGTGCGCGACGCGCGCCTGTGCTCCGCGCGGCCCTGATGGTCCATACGGCCCTAACGGCCGTATGGAATGCCGGTGGACTGGATCCACCCCATCCAGTGTGCGAACAGGATGAAGAGGAAGAGCGAGATGGAGAGCCCGACGCGGGTCGCAAGCGACCAGACCATGCGTTTGGTTCGGCCACGATCGTGCATCATGAAATACAGCGCGGCGATTAAACTCGCGATGATCAGAGCGAATGCGATGGGAACGAGGATGTGCATGAAGTTCACGGTATCGGGCATGCCTGAAAATGCTTGTCTCATTATGTCACCGTGCGTCGGCGCGCGGGGACCGATCGCGGGTTTGCACTGCATCGGACGTGCCCGATGAAGATCCGTCTGGTTCCGGCCCTGCTGCTTCTCGTCGTGATGGCCGTGACGATTCGGCTCGGCTTCTGGCAGCGCGAGCGTGCGCATCAGAAGGAAGCGCTGCAGGCGCAGATCGAGCGCTTCGAATCGGCGCCGCCACAGGTCGTGGGTGCGGCGACGCTGCCGCTCAAGGACGTCGAATTCCACCGCGTTCGAGCTACCGGCACCTTCATGCCCGATCTCGTCGTGTACCTGGACAATCGGCCGTATAACGACCAGCCGGGCTTTTACGTCGTGATGCCGCTCAGGCTGGACGGCGGAGGCTATGTCCTCGTGAATCGGGGCTGGCTTCCGCGCAATTTCGCCGAGCGCACCGAGATCGCGCCCTACAACACGCCCGACGGCATCGTCACGGTAGAGGGCATCGCGCGCGCAGACGCCACGCGTGTGCTGGAACTGGGTGCGGGCGGCTCTGCACCGCGCGAAAAGATACGGCAGAATGTCGCGGTTGCGTCTTTTGCGACGGAAACCGGACTGCCGCTACAGCCGTTCGTGATCCAGCAGACCGGCCTGCTGCCGGCGGCGAAAGACGGTCTTGTGCGCGACTGGCCCCAGCCAGTAACCGATGTCGACCGCAACTATGGCTACATGTTCCAGTGGTGGGGCATGGCTGCTGCGGCGCTCGGATTCGGACTTTATGCCGCACGCCACGCTGCGACAAAAACGCGCGGCGCTGATCATTCCCCCAAGGACGCCTGATGATCCGTCAGAATGGCGGACGCGCGTAATCCGGAATAAACGGTGCATGAAGTGGGAATCCCTCAGGCATTCGCGCTGCCTGCGTAGCGCATCACGGAGAGAAAGAGGTTCGAGCTGTGTCCACGCAAACACCCCGTTCGACCCATGCCGGACGCGACGCGGCGCCCGCGGGCGCGTCGCCTTCGTCGGCGCAGCCCGGCGGCCGCCCGAAGGGTTCGTGGCAGCGAGGCCGCTGGACGTTGCTCGCGATCGCGCTCATTTGCGCGGCGCCCATCGCGCTGTCGTACTTCACGTATTACGTGATCAAGCCGAAGGGCGGCACGACGAGCTACGGTGAACTCGTTGCGCCGCAGCGCCCGATCCCCGAGTCGCTGATGGTGACCGGCGATGACGGCCATACGGTCCCGCTCGCGTCGCTGAAGGGGCGCTGGTTGATGATTTCGGTGGACGGCGGTGCGTGCGGCGACGCGTGCGCGACGAAGCTCTACTTCATGCGTCAGGTGCGCGCGTCGCAGGGTGTCGAGCGTGAGCGGATCGTGACGGTCTGGTTGCGTACCGATGGCGCGAGCGTTTCAGATGTGCTGAAGACCGTCTACCCGGACACGCGCATGCTGCGTGCCGATCCGGCGGCGCTGGCGCTCTGGTTCCCCGCGACGGACGCAACGAAAGACACCGATCACATTTATCTAGTCGATCCGAACGGCAACCTGATGATGCGTTTCCCTGCACACGCGGACCCGTCGAAGATCAACAGCGATGTGACGAAACTGCTCAAGTGGTCGCGCATCGGTTGATGTGCGACGCAAGAATTCACAAGTAGGAAGGTAAGGGATGTTTGTACTGGAACTGGGCCTGATCGGACTGTGCATCGCGCTGCTGCCGCTGTCCTGGGTGTGGGTGAAGGCCGACGACAACAAGTTCCGCAAGCTCGTCTGGGTAACGACGTTCATGACACTCGACCTCGTGATGTTTGGCGGATTCACGCGGCTCACCGACTCGGGCCTCGGCTGCCCGGACTGGCCGGGCTGCTACGGCACGTCGTCGCCGTTCATCGCGCACGCGCAGATCGCCGCCGCCAATGCGTTGATGCCCACGGGTCCCGTCAGCCTGACGAAGGCGTGGATCGAGATGATCCACCGCTACTTTGCGATGGCGATCGGCGTGCTGATCATCGCGCAGACCGCGATCGCGTGGCGCGCACGCATCAAGCGTCTGCCGTTGCACGTCTCGCCGTGGTGGCCGACCGCACTGCTCGGGCTGATCGTCGTGCAGGGGATCTTCGGCGCGTGGACCGTCACGATGAAGCTGCAGCCGATCATCGTCACGACGCACCTGATGCTCGGGCTTGCGCTGCTTGGCACGCTCGGCTGGCTCGCGGCGCGTATCACGCCGCTACCTGCTTACGAACCGGAGGCGGGGCGCTGGCGCGTGGCCGCGCTCGCGGCGCTCGCGCTGCTGGTGTTCCAGATCGCGCTGGGCGGCTGGGTGAGTACGAACTACGCCGTGCTCGCCTGCACCGACTTCCCGACCTGCAACGGCGCGTGGATTCCGCCGATGGACTTCCGTCACGGTTTCCATCTGTGGCGCGCGCTCGGCATGGATGCCAACGGCGATGTCATCACCCAGGATGCGCTCGTCGCGATCCACTGGACGCACCGCACGTTTGCGCTCGTGGTCATCGCCTATCTGGTATGGTTCGCCCTTAAATTGCGGCGCTTCGAGTCGTTGCGACGTCCCGCAAATGGGGTTCTGATCGTCATTTTGATCCAGTTCCTCACGGGACTTTCGAACATCGTTTTGCAGTGGCCGCTGGCCATTGCCGTCGCGCATAACGGAGGAGCCGCGATCCTGCTGCTTTTCGTCGTCATGCTAAACTTTCGAATTGCCTATAGTCGCCCCGGCCGCGCCGTTATCCCTGCGCGCGACACCGCGCCGGCTTGATCCGCCCCCTATGGAAAGCACAACTCTCCCCCACTCGCCGGGCAGCCGGATTTCCCAGTACGTCGCGCTCACGAAGCCGCGCGTCACCCAGCTGGCCGTGTTCTGTGCCGTGATCGGCATGTTCCTCGCCGTGCCGGGTATGGTGCCCTTGCGGGTGCTGATCGGCGGCACCATCGGCATCTGGCTCACGTCCGGCGCCGCGTTTGCCATCAACTGCCTCGTTGAACAGAAAGTCGATGCAAAGATGCGCCGCACTTCCTGGCGCCCGTCGGCGCGCGGCGAGATCTCCAGCAAGCAGATCCTGCTGTTCTCGGCCGTGATCGGCGGCATCGGCATGTGGACGCTTTACACGTTCACCAATGCGCTCACGATGTGGCTCACCGTCGGCACGTTCATCGGCTACGCGATCATCTATACGCTGCTGCTCAAACCCGCCACGCCGCAGAACATCGTGATCGGCGGCGCTTCGGGCGCCATGCCGCCCGCGCTCGGCTGGGCGGCCGTCACCGGTCACGTGCCCGGCGATGCGTGGATTCTCGTGCTGATCATCTTCGTGTGGACGCCGCCGCACTTCTGGTCGCTCGCGCTCTACCGCCGCAAGGACTACGAAAACGCGGGCCTGCCGATGCTGCCGAACACGCACGGCGAAGCCTATACGCGCCTGCACATCCTGCTCTACACGGTGATCCTGTTCGTGGTCACGCTCATGCCGTTCATCTCGGGCATGAGCGGTGTCCTCTATCTCACCGCTGCGGTGTTGCTCGGTGCAGTGTTCCTCGCCTACGCGTGGAAGATCTACCGTGAGTATTCGGACATGCTCGCACGCAAGACCTTCCGCTACTCGATCGTTTATCTCTCGCTGCTGTTTGCGGCGCTGCTCGTCGATCACTACGTTCACGCCCTGATCGGGGCATAGCAACAAGGCCCATGACCCGTCAATCGCTCGCGCGCTTCGGGCGCACCACGTTCGTTGCGCTCGCCACGGCCTGCGCCCTCGGCGGCGCCGCACTGGTTGCAGGCTGCGGCCAGCAGCCGCCGTCGTTCTCGAATCTCGACATCACCGGCAACACGCAGTTCGGCAAGGACTTCTCGTTGCCGGACTCGAACGGCGCGATGCGCTCGCTCGCCGACTACAAGGGCAAGGTCGTGGTGATGCTCTTCGGCTATACGCATTGCCCGGACGTTTGCCCAACCACGCTGGCCGAGATTTCGCAGGCGCTCCAGCAACTGGGGCCGGACGCCGCGAAGCGCGTCCAGGTGCTGTTCGTGTCCGTCGATCCGCAGCGCGACACACCGCAGATCCTCGGCCAGTACGTAACCGCGTTCAATCCGTCGTTCGCCGCGCTGCGCCCCGACGACGCCCAGCTCAAGCAGGTCGCGAAGGACTTCCGCGTCTACTACGCCAAGGTGCCGGGCAACGCTCCCGACAACTACACGATGGATCACACGGCCGCGAGCTACGTGTTCGACACGACCGGCAAGCTGCGGCTCTTCGCCCGTGACGGGCAGGGCGCGACCCCGTGGGTCCACGACCTGAAGCTGCTGCTCGACTGAGCACGCGCACGCATACCGGTATGCGTTTTTCGTATTTCGCTTAATAGCGGGTCTGTGAGACCATTCATCCCCTCCGGCGGGTGGCACACGATGCCGCCCGATATCCGCGATATCGAAGAAAATCCAGCAGGAACATCACCTCCATGCAACGCAGAAATCTGATTAAAGCCCTCCTCGCCGGCATCGCCGCCACCACGCTCGCAGCCAGCTTCGGCGCCCGCGCCGAAGACCAGGTCATCAAGGTCGGCACCGTTTCCGGTCCGGACGCCAAGGTCTGGTCGGTCGTCCAGAAGGTCGCGAAGCGCGAAGGCCTGAACGTCAAGGTCATCGAGTTCAACGACTACGTTCAGCCGAACGCTGCGCTCGACGCCGGCGACCTCGACGCGAACAGCTTCCAGCATCAGCCCTATCTCGACAGCCAGGTCAAGCAACGCGGGTACAAGCTCGTGACCGCGGGCCTGACCTACATCTCGCCGATGGGCGCGTACTCGAAGAAGCTGAAGTCGCTGAACGACCTGCCGCAAGGCGCGAAGGTTGCCGTGCCGAACGATCCGTCGAACGAGAACCGCGCGCTGCTGCTCCTGCAGAGCAAGGGCGTTATCAAGTTGCGCGCGGGCGCCGGCACGAACGGCAACAACGCGACGCCGCTCGATGTTGCGGAGAATCCGAAGAAGGTGAAGCTGGTCGAACTGGACGCGGCACAACTGCCGCGCGTGCTCGGCGACGTCGATGCCGCCATCGTGAACACCAACTACGCACTTGCCGCTGGCCTGCAGCCGACGAAGGACGCGATCGCGCTGGAAGACATCCGCAGCCCGTACGCGAACGTGATCGCCGTGCGCGCCCAGGACAAGGACAAGCCCTGGGTGAAGAAGCTGGTCGCCGCTTACCAGTCGGAAGATGTGCGCCAGTACATCAAGGACGAATTCAAGGGCGCGATGGTGCCGTCGTTCTGATCGGTACTCGATCTGCAGCGTATCGCTGCATTTAGCCTTGTAGATAAACCGCCGCGATTTGTGTCGCGGCGGTTTTTTTATATCTGCGAGTTTTTGCCTGCGCGGTTTCCGGCAGCGCGCATGTGCGGCGATCGCGAGGCGGATCGACTTTCGGTTCGGCGGTCTTCGCATCTGCGAGTGTGAGGTCGACGCGCTTGATGAGGCGGCTTCGGCGTTTCGCTTGCTGCGATCGGGGTGGTTCTATAGCGGTATCAATCTGGTCTTGGATGAGGGGGCGGAATCCCTCCGATCTGGTCCCATCATGCAGGCCACGTGTGTGCGTTAAGGGAAAATCCTGGTGCATGAAAGTGCCATGAAAAAGGCGATATTGGTTACGTATGTGGTTGATTTGACGGCGTATTTCTGACGGATTGAACCTGCGGCACTCTAATGTGAATTGGTCTTATTGTGGTTATATAATGGGCTCAAATTTGAGCCGAGTCCGGCGCACGCAGCGCCCGGACACCCCACGATCTTGCCACCTCTGGCCGGAGTCCTATGGAAACCCGTTGGTCTGCCCTGATGCCCGACGCGCGCAACGTGACGCCGCTCTATCTGCAGCTTGCGCGCAACCTTGCGACGGCCATTCATTGCGGCGTGTGGTCGGCCGGCGAGGCGCTTCCTTCCGAACGCACGTTGTCGGATGCCATCGGCGTCTCGCGCATCACCGCTCGCAAGGCGATCGAACTGCTCGTGGAGCAGGGCCTGATCCGGCGTGCGCGCGGGGCGGGCAGCTTCATCACGCCGCGCGTCGAAGATCCGCTTTCCCGTCTCACCGGTTTCACGAAGAAGATGCAGCAGCGCGGCTTCACACCGGACTCGGTGTGGCTCGCGCGCGAGGTGCGCCCCGCGCATCGCGACGAGATCGTGCAACTGGGCCTGTCGCCGGGTGCGTCCGTGACGAGCCTGCGACGGTTGCGCCGCGCGGACGGCACGGTGATGGCCGTCGAACATTCGGCGCTACCGGTTTCGATCGTGCCCGACCCGCAGGCCATCGACACCTCGCTCTACACGTATCTGGAACAGCACGGCATGCCGGTGGTGCGCGCGCTGCAGCACTTTCGCGCGGTCAACGCGACAGGCGAGATCGCCGCGCTGATGGGCGTCGAGCCGCGCGCGGCGCTGCTCGTCATTACGCGCGTGGGCTTTAGCGCCGACCAACGTGCGATCGAGCTGACCGACACCTATTGCCGTGACGGCTACTACGACTTCGTCGCGGAACTGCGCCAGTGAGTGCTCGCCACGGGAACGTAACGCCACTGACCGAATCACCTACGCGGGCCTCGACATGACGCCTTACGCTTCGTCGAAAACCATCGGAATACATTCATGCTGAGCGGAAACATACTCACCCCTGAAGGCTGGATCCACGGTGACCTGTCATTCGAGAACGGGCGCATCACGTCGATCGTGGGCAGCGCGGTCGATCCCGAGAGCAATGACGCGCCGTACATCCTGCCAGGCTTCATCGACCTGCACGTTCACGGCGGCGGCGGTGCCGACGTGATGGAGGCTGGCGACGCCATCGAAACCATCGCGCGCACCCATGCGCGCTACGGCACGACGAGTCTCCTCGCCACTACGATGACGGCACCGCGCGACGAGCTGATGAGCGTCGTGGCCGCGCTCGGCGACGTGACGCGTTTGCGCACGCCTGGCGCTGCGCGCGTGCTCGGCGTGCATCTGGAAGGGCCGTACATCAACCCGGGCAAGCTCGGCGCGCAGCCGGATGCGGCGGTGTCGGCGGTGCTCGACGAGGTGCTCAAGTATTTGTCGATCGCGCCAATCCACGTCGTGACCGTTGCGCCGGAGATCGCGGGTCACATCGATATCATCTCGGAGATCGCTGCACGCGGCGTGCGTGTGCAACTCGGCCACTCGCTTGCGACCTACGACGAAGGCGTCGCCGCACTCAAGCATGGCGCGCGCGGCTTCACGCACCTCTTCAATGCGATGTCGCCGCTTCATCACCGCAATCCGGGTCTCGTCGGCGCGGCGCTCGCGCATGCCGAGTACGCTGAGATCATCCCCGATCTGCTGCACGTCCACCCCGGCGCGATCCGTGCGGCGATGCGCGCGATTCCGCGTCTCTACGTGGTCACCGACAGCACGTCGGCGACCGGCATGCCCGATGGCGAATACCGCCTCGGCAGCCAGCACGTCACCAAGTGCCTTGGCGGCGTGCGTCTGTCCGATGGCACTCTCGCCGGCAGTACGCTGACCATGGATCAGGCGCTGCGCAATCTTGTTTCGCTCGGCTTTCCGGTCGCCGACGTTTCGGCGCGACTCTCGCGCTACGCCGCCGACTATCTCGGCATCGAGGACCGTGGCCGTCTCATGCGTGGCGCGTGGGCCGACATCGTCGTGTTCGATCGTGAATTCGCTCTCACCGCGACCTATGTCGAAGGAGAATCGATTGTCGAATATGCTTAGAGAAGCGCTGGCTGCGTCCAGCGTCGTCGCCGCACAACTCGGGGATACTTCGCGCGTCGAAGCGCTCGCGCGAGCGCTCGACGCCGAGCCGCGCCAGGTGGTGCTCACCGTCGCGCGCGGCAGTTCGGACCACGCGGCGAGCTATTTCGCCGCGCTCACGATGAGCCGAACCGGCATACCGGTCGCTTCGCTTCCGATGTCGGTCGCCACGCTCCAGCAGGCACCCTTACGCGTTCGCGGCCAGTTTGCCCTTGCTTTCTCCCAATCGGGCAGGAGTCCTGATCTCGTCGCAACGATGCGCGTGCTGCGCGAAGCCGGCGCGCTCACGGCGGCCGCGGTCAACGTGCCGGGCTCGCCGCTCGCGGATGCCGCCGGTATCGAGCTGCCGCTGCTCGCCGGACCGGAACTGAGCGTCGCGGCAACGAAGAGCTATATCGCGATGCTCGCGCTCTCGGCGCAACTGGTTGCGTTCTGGCAGCGCGACGCTGCGTTCGTCGATGCGCTGCGCGCGCTGCCCGACGCGCTCGACCGTGCGGGCACGCTCGACTGGTCGCGGGCCGTGGACGAACTGCGCGACGTGTCGCAGATGATCGTGATCGGCCGCGGCGCGGGGCTCGCCATCGCGCAGGAAGCGGCGCTCAAGCTCAAGGAAACCTCGGGTATCCAGGCCGAGGCGTTTTCGAGTGCCGAGGTGCGTCACGGGCCGATGGAATTGATCGACCGCGACTACCCCCTGCTCGTGTTCGCGCCACGCGGACCCGAGCAGGCAGGTCTGATCGAGTTCGCCGACGACATGACGAAGCGCGGCGCCCGCGTGCTGCTCGCCGCGCCCGCCGACGTGCCCAACGCGACGCTGCCGCTCGTGAGCACCGCTGATCCGGCACTCGATCCCGTCGCTGCGATTCTGACCTTCTACGTGATGGCGGCGGGTCTTGCCGCCGCGCGCGGCCGCAACCCCGATGTGCCGCGTTACCTGAACAAAATCACCGAAACCCGCTAGATTACGAGGTTGCAGGAACGCTTTGGGAGTTCCGTCTGATGAATCCGGTTCATCAGGTTCAATCGTTTCAATCTGCAGCGGGTGACATCACGCTCGTCTCGCCGCTCACCGGCACAGTCGTGCCGCTCGCCGACGTGCCCGATCCGGTGTTCTCGGAGGGCTTGTTCGGTGACGGAATCGCCGTCGACCCGCTCGTCGGGCGGCTAGTCGCGCCGTGTGACGGCATCGTCATGCACCTCGCGCGAACGGGTCACGCCGTCACGCTGCAGACCGCCGAAGGCGCGCAGGTGCTCGTGCATATCGGCATCGATACGCTCGAGCTGCACGGCAAGGGCTTCCACCCGAAGGTCGCGCAGCGTGCGCAGGTGCGCCGAGGTGATCTGCTGATCGCATTCGATCTCGACGTCATCGCGAGCGAGGCGCCTAGTCTTGTCTCGGTCGTGGCAATCGCGAACTCCGATGCGTTCGAAGTTGTTGCGCGCACGCAAGCGGACAGCGTCGAGGCGGGTGTCTCGCCGCTGCTCGTATTGCGCTTGCGCGAAGGCGCCGAGCCGCCCGCGGGCGACGCGTGTCCCGTCGAGACTGAAGCACGCAGGAATGTCACCCTCACGCACGCAGGCGGCCTGCACGCGAGGCCCGCCGCGAGGGCGCGCGAGGCCATACGCAGTTTCGACGCGCGCGTGGAAGTGCGCTACGGCGAGCGTAAGGCCGCCATCGAGAGTGTGATTGGCCTGCTCGCGCTCGGCGCGGGCGAGGGGGCGACGGTCGAACTGGTCGGCATCGGCCACGACGCGCAGAAGGCCGTCGACGCAGCCGCCAACGAACTGACGCGCGAAGCGCCGGGAGAGGGCGGCGAAACGCCTGCGCGGCGGCTCTCGCCTGCGCCGCGCGCGGCGCTCGCGCCCGCACAGCAGACAGCGGCAGCGAAAGAACCTTCGCGTACGCTCTCGGGCGTGTGTGCTGCGCCTGGTATCGCAGTCGGCACATTCGTGCGCTGGCATGATGCGGCCATCACCCCGCCCGAGCTTGCGAGCGGCGGCCCGGCGTCGGAGAACCAGGCGCTCGACAAGGCCATTGCCACCGTCGATGAAGAACTGAACACCAACGTGCGCGCCGCATCGCAACGCGGTGCGACGGGCGAAGCGGGGATCTTCACGATGCATCGTGCCCTGCTCGAAGACCCGACGCTCTTCGACGCCGCTCGCCACCTCATCAGCCTCGGCAAGAGCGCGGGCTACGCCTTGCACGAAGCTATCCGCGCTCAGATTGAAGTGCTCGGCAAGGTCGACGATCCGCTGCTCGCGGAACGTGCCGCCGACCTGCGCGACATCGAAAAGCGCGTACTGCGCGCGCTCGGCTATGCGAACACGGCGGCGCGCGCACTGTCCGAAGAAACCGTGCTCGCCGCAGACGAATTCACGCCGTCCGATCTCGCGTCACTGGACCGCACGCACGTTATGGCGCTCGTGATGGCGCGCGGCGGTGCGACCTCGCACGCAGCGATCATCGCGCGCCAGGCGGGCATTGCGGCACTCGTCGCGATTGGAGATGGGCTGCACGCGATTCCCGAGGGCACGCAGGTCATCGTGAACGCGGACGAGGGCCGCCTTTTGTGGGCGCCGCGGCCGGCCGACATCGAGCGTGCACGCGCGGCGCGTCAGCGTCTTGCGCGAGTGCGTGAAGCCGACCGCAGTGCGTCACAGCAGCGAGCGGTGACGCGCGATGGCCGCGCGATCGAAGTGGCGGCGAACATCGCGACACTCGAAGACGCACACGCTGCCATCGAAAACGGCGCGGACGCCGTGGGCCTTTTGCGCACCGAATTGATGTTCATCCACCGCAAGACGGCGCCGACGGTCGAAGAGCATCGCGAAAGCTATCAGGCGATCGTCGACGCGCTGGCGGGCCGCACGGCGATCATCCGCACGCTCGACGTGGGCGCCGACAAGGAGGTCGATTACCTGACGCTGCCGCCCGAGCCGAATCCGGCGCTCGGATTGCGCGGCATCCGTCTCGCGCAAGTGCGCCCGGATCTGCTCGACGATCAGTTGCGCGGCCTCGTTGCTGTGCGTCCGGAGGAGGCCGTGCGCATCATGCTGCCGATGGTCACCGATGCTGGCGAAGTTGTGCGAGTGCGCGAGCGCATCGACGCCATCTCGCGCGAGCTGGGTCGCACCGCGCCGATCGAAGTGGGCGTGATGATCGAGGTGCCGTCGGCAGCGTTGCTCGCCGATCAGATCGCGGAGCACGCGGATTTTCTGTCCCTCGGCACAAACGACCTGACGCAGTACACCCTCGCGATGGACCGTGGCCGTCCGGACTTCGCAGCGCAGGCGGACGGGCTGCATCCGGCCGTGTTGCGCCTCATCGCGGCGACGGTGCAAGGGGCCGAAAAGCATGGCAAGTGGGTCGGCGTTTGTGGTGCGCTCGCTGGCGATCTGGTGGCCGTGCCGCTGCTCGTTGGGCTCGGCGTGACAGAGTTGTCCGTTGATCCCGGTGCTGTGCCGGCCGTCAAGGCGCGCGTGCGCACCCTCGACTGGCAACTGTGCCACGAACGCGCGCAGGAGGCGCTCGCACTCGAATCGGCGCAGGCCGTGCGCACCGCGAGTCGCAGCAACTGGCCGCTCGAATAAACGACAGCGCGAAAAACGCCCGTTGTGCAGGCGGGTCTCTGGCCAGTCACGTTTGCCTGGCAAAAAAACGGAGCCGAGGCGCCGTTTTTTTCGGTTCATCGCAGATCTCAGGGGAGACCGCTTGTGGACAAGCTGTGGTCGGCAAGAAGCTGACATTCACCGGTGCCGTTATCCATCGGTACCGACGTCCGCTCTAGATCAGCAAATTGCCGCCCGAAATCCGGCAACCCGGTCGGTGAAGCTCAGCGGCAAAGTTTGTCTGCGCAAACACCTACCAGAAATGTGCGGTACCGCTCATTCTGGAGTTAAGTTGAAAGTTGTGTGATCTATCACGTTGAGGCAGACCTTTCTCAAGGCAGACCTTTCTCAAGGCAGACCTTCCTCAAGACAGACCTTCCTCTCTTCGTGGCCGTACTGCGCATACGGAATCGGCGAGCCTGCCGATGCAGCACCAACGGAGCCGAAAACGCCGGGTTCTTCCGGGAGTGCACCTGACTGGGGGCACAGTGATGGATGTTGATCCACAGGCAGAGCAGGAACGCGTTGCGGCTTCGGCTCTTGCATCGAGCACGGCATCCAGCTGGCGTGCCTGGCAAATCAAGCTTCAATGGTCGGTACTTATAGCTGTCACTGCGCTTTGCCTCGCGTTGTCCAGGCAGGGCGGTGTAAAGCCTGTTGTCATCTGTGCTATTTTTCTGGCGTCCGCCGTTTCCAGCATCGCGGGATTCGCCTTCTCCGCCGTTTGCGGCGCCATGCTTTTCCATATTTCCCTCGACCCCGTGCAGATCGTCCAGATCATGATCGTCTGCAGTATCGCCAACCAGTCAGCGATGGTCTGGTCACTGAGAAGAGAAGTCCGCTGGCGAGAGCTTGCCGTTTTCCTGATTGGCGGCGCTTTCGGTTTGCCAGTTGGCATAACGGTTTTGTTGAAGCTGGATCGTCATGTCTACACGCATGTACTTGGTGTGTTTCTAGTCACTTACGGTGCCTACATGCTTGTCCGCAAGCCTTTGGTGATCCGCAGCCAAAAGATGACCTTCGATGTCCTCGCCGGACTTCTCGGGGGAATCACGGGCGGTGCCGCCGGGTTTCCCGGGGCATTCGTCACCATCTGGTGCGGTTTCAAGGGGTGGAGCAAGGAGCGCCAGCGTGCCATGTTCCAGCCGTTCATTTTGATCATGCAGGTAGCCGCGCTCGCAACGATCAGTCTGTTGCGACATTCTGCCGGCGAGGTTGGGTTCGAGCCTGGGAATCTGCTCGCCATACCCGCTGCCCTTCTCGGAACCGCTGTGGGCATGACGCTCTACAAGCGGCTTTCAGACCATCATTTCGCGCGCGCCGTGAATGTGTTGTTGATCGTCTCGGGGATCAGCTACCTGGCGTAGTTGAACCTTCGCGCGGTGCAATTGCTGCTCAAGCCTTTGACGCTTGAAAGCACAGTCCGATCTCTGCGAGTGGCAAGAGTGCGGCGCGGATTCAACCTGTCGATGCCATTCGCGTGAGATGCTGGCCAAAGACGATCGTCGCACTCGGTCGTGGAACGCAGTTCGGCCAGGAGCGTCATTCGCACGCACCGTCGCTCGAACATTGAAACGTCGGCTCCGCCCGGCAAACGGCCATCCGCTGGCTCGCGGTCGCTGTATTCTTTGTTTCGACGCATGCCATGGGTCAAGCGCCGTTCGCTTGACGGATCGAGCAGCGTGATAGACCGGGAGACGCAGCGATGGAGAAATCCGCCGATGTGATCGTCATTGGCTCTGGCGGCCTCGGAGCGGCGACAGCCTACTACCTGGCAAAGCGCGGCACCCATCGGGTCGCGCTGCTCGAGCGGCTCGAGATCGGCTCACAAACCTCTCCGCGAGCGGCTGGCATGGTCAGTTGCCTGCGCAAGAGCGACTTGATGATCGAGCTGATCAAGGTGGCGGCTGCCAGGATCAGGCAATTCTCTGCGGACACGGGTCAGCCTCTGGATTGGGTGCGCTCGGGCAGCCTGAAGGTCGCTCGGCGACCGGTGGACGCCGAGGTCATTCAGGAGGACATCCTGCGCGGCCGGCGCCACGACCTGGACGTGGAGGAAATCTCTCTCGACGCGGCCCACCGGCTCAACCCGTTTCTTCAAACGACGGGGATCGTTGGAGTGATACGCATCGGCGACGACATGTATTTCAATCCCGCTCAACTGGCCGTCGGCTTCGCTCGTGCCGCGCAGGCAAACGGTGCAGTGTTACTGCCGAACACTGCGGTTACGCGCATCGTGATTGCGGACGGCGAGGTGAGCGGGGTCGACACTACGTGCGGCCGCATACAAGCCCCTATCATCGTCGATGCAGCCGGCGCCTGGACGCGACAAATAGCCGAAGCCAGCGGAATTCGAGTTCCTCTAGTTACAACAGCGCAGCAGTTGTTCGTCACCGAGCCGGTTCCCGATGCCCGCGCCGAATTACCGATGGTCAGAATCATGGATGCTGCGGTGTATATGAGGCCTTGTGACGGGGGACTTCTGTGGGGCGTCTACGAGGAAAATCCGCGATTCTTCGACATGAATGACTTCGAGGCCAACTTCGACATCAAGGATCTGTCGCTCGATGCCGAGGTTCTCTGGCGCTACGCTCGGGACGTGGAGGCCCAGCTACCGGTCCTTCTGAAGGCAGCGGTCCGCGAGCATCGTGGTGGACTGCCAACTATGACGGCCGATGGTCAGCACATCGTCGGCCCCGCGCCTGCGATTCGGGGCTTTTACTTCGCGAGCGGTTGCAATGTCGCGGGACTCTCCATTGCGCCGGCACTGGGGGAAGCGCTTGCCGCGTGGATCATCGACGGTGCACCGCCTATTGATCTGGCGCCTCTTTCGATAGCCAGATTTGGAACCGGCCCGTGGCCGGACGACGAGATGATGAGGCAGGCAGCGTGGCAGTACCGTCATTTCTACGGTGCGCGATGACTTAAGTATCGACGCATTCCAGCCAATATGACCCATTGAATGGCCGTTGTACCCTGAAAGCTGCGGCCAGTGGCGCGGCGGGGCGAGTGGCGGCAACGGGGCGAACAGAGCCCTTCCGCGAAATTTTCGAAGAACCTTTTTTTGGCGCGGCAGGAGCAGGAACAATGAAATCAAGGTGGCCATTGCGGACACCGAAAGAAAAAGCCCCGCCTCAGAAAAGAGACGGGGCTATCGGCTACAGCTTCCCGGCCCAACCGGGCCTTCGAATGCGCTTAGCTGTAGTCAGCAAGCGTAGTGCGCATCTTCTTCATTGCGCTCGCTTCGATCTGGCGAATACGCTCCGCCGAAACGCCGAACTCATCTGCCAGTTCGTGCAGCGTCGAGCCACCCGAGCCGTCGTCGTCGACGTTCAGCCAACGCGCTTCGATAATGCGGCGGCTGCGCGCGTCGAGCGCTTCCAGCGCGCTCGCAATCCCGTCCGACTGCAGACGATCGTTCTGACGCGCGGCCAGAACCGCGGTCGGCTCGCTGTGCGAGTCGGCGAGCCAGGCGATGGGCGCGAACGATTCTTCGCCATCGTCGGACTGGCTTTCCAGCGCGATGTCCGCACCCGACAGACGCGTTTCCATCTCGACCACTTCTTCGCGCTTCACGTTCAGTTCCTGCGCGAGGCCTTCGATTTCCTCGGGCGTGAACGACTGCAGGCCTTGCTTGTGGCTGCGAAGGTTGAAGAACAGCTTGCGCTGCGCCTTGGTCGTGGCGACCTTCACCATGCGCCAGTTGCGCAGAATGTATTCGTGGATCTCGGCCTTGATCCAGTGCATCGCGTAAGACACGAGCCGGACGTTCTGCTCAGGATCGAAGCGCTTCACGGCCTTCATCAGGCCGATGTTGCCTTCCTGGATCAGGTCGGCGTGCGGCAGGCCATAACCGAGATAGTTGCGCGCAATCGAGACCACCAGACGCAGGTGCGACAGCACGAGGCGCCGCGCGCCCTCGAGACTGTTCTGTTCCCGATATTCGGTTGCGAACTGGCGCTCTTCTTGCGGCGTCAACATCGGGATCCGGTTGACGGCCTGAATGTAGGCGTCGATGTTACCCAGCTGGCCGGGCAGCAACGATTGATTCGCGAGCGCCAGCACGCCTGACCCCGCCGCCTTGGCCGGCGTCGGGCTCAGCGTACCAGGAAGGGTCATTGCCATTGCGTTGCTCACGTAGCGATCTCCTCAGTATCTTGCAAAAGTCAGACTGCGACTCCACGGTGGATGTTAGCACTCCGGTCCACCGAGTGCTAATACTTGGAGTCTGTCCGGGTTCATAGGTTCCGTGATTGCTATCGAAATATTGTTTCGATAGATTTATCCGGAGCCTTACTCGGCGGGCCTGACGGCCCTCAGGGGCATCTGCACCCGATGATGGCGAGTAAACCCTCTAGATTCGGGTTCTCGCGTCAGTGGCGAGAACCGAAATAAGGGCCGGTTTGCGGAAAGCGCACCGTTTGTACCGCCGTCAGGCGTCGCGATGTGCCTTACTGCAGAATGTCCCAAGTAGACATCGGAATTGGGCGAAAAGTCCCGTGCTGCGACGTTCGGGCGCGTTCGCAAAACGGGTTTGCTTCACCTCAAACAAGGGGCCAGATTTGCCGGGCATGAACGATTCGCGTTGGCTGTCACGGCTGCTTCATCGCGAATACCCATGCCGCAATTCCTGGTATAAATTTCAGCCAGACGCGTGCGGTACATCATCGACGCGAGTCCGAGGCGCTGGCCCGGATTTGCGCGCAGGGAGTTCGAGCAATGGCGGCGAAAGTGATCGATGCGATTCGCGGGCTGGAACGCGAACGGTTTCGGGCGATGGTGGATGCCGACGGCACGTCGCTGGACGCGTTGCTGTCGGACAACGTGATCTACGTGCATACGAACGGCAAACGCGAGACCAAGCAGCAGTTCATTGACGCGATCACGGCGGGCCGCCGCCGCTACCGCCAGATCGAGATCCAGTCGCAGGACGTGCTGCCGGTGGGGCGCGAGACGTGCGTTGTCTCAGGCCGCGCGCTGATCGAGATGGAGGCCAACAACGGCGCGCTGCTTTTTCCGATCGCCTATACGGCCATCCAGACGCAGGAGGACGGCCACTGGCGTCTGCTCGCCTGGCAGGCGACGCGTTGTGCGCTCGACTGAGGCTGATAAGCCCCATTTCCGGAGCGTCTTCTGAACGCTCCGGGCTCACGCCAGT
Organism: Paraburkholderia adhaesiva; assembly: GCF_021390575.1. Taxonomy (GTDB): domain Bacteria; phylum Pseudomonadota; class Gammaproteobacteria; order Burkholderiales; family Burkholderiaceae; genus Paraburkholderia; species Paraburkholderia adhaesiva. The sequence goes on from NZ_JAJEJQ010000001.1 coordinate 339,065, forward strand.
GACCTGTTTGGCCCCTGGCGCCCAACGATGCCGCCTGCCGCCTCTCCCGCCTGACTTCCTGATTTGAGCCGCCCCGCTGACCTGTGCCGCGGGCGGCGCGCGCCTGTGTTGTCGTGTCAGGCCGCGGCACGCCGATCGACGGGCGGCCACGACGCGCGGTTCACGCCACTCACGACGGCGGCGATCGTCGCGTGTGCGGCGTCGTCGGCGATTCCCACGCCGTGACGGATCGCCTGCGCGCCGACGCGGCATCCGATGAACATCGCCGTAGAGCCCTGCGCCGTACGCGCCGTTTCGAACGACGTGATCTCGATCGTTTCACCCGATGCCGCCGCAATGGCGGCGATGACGTCCTGGGCATGTGCCTCATGGCTCTCGGCCGACGCCGGCACCGCGATGTCGCGGCCCTGCCAGCGCACGCGGCCCGCGCCCACGTGTGCCGCCGGACCTTGTGTCTCGAAGTATTCGCGCGCGAAGAGTGCGCAGACGGCGTCGCCGGTGACTTCTTCGCCCGACGCGTCGGCGGTCGTCTGCACGGCGTGGCTGAACTCGATCTGCACGCGGCGCGGCGGCGTGAACCCCATGCCGCGTTCGAGCAGGTACGTCGCGCCGCCCTTGCCCGACTGGCTGTTCACGCGGATCACCGCGTCGTAGCTGCGTCCGAGGTCGGCGGGATCGATCGGGAGATAGGGCACTTCCCACAGCGCGCCGGGCTGCTGCTGCGCGAAGCCCTTGCGGATTGCGTCCTGATGCGAGCCGGAGAACGCCGTGAACACGAGATCGCCCGCATACGGATGGCGCGGATGCACCGGCAATTGATTGCAGCGTTCGACGACGCGGCGCACGGCGTCGATGTCGGAAAAGTCGAGGCCCGGATCGACGCCCTGCGTGTAGAGGTTCATCGCGAGCGTGACGAGGTCGACGTTGCCGGTGCGCTCGCCGTTGCCGAAGAGACAGCCTTCGATGCGGTCCGCGCCCGCGAGCAGCGCCATCTCGGCGGCGGCGACAGCCGTTCCGCGATCGTTATGCGGATGCACGGAGAGCACAATGCTGTCGCGGTATGCGAGGTTGCGGTCCATCCACTCGATCTGGTCGGCGTAGACGTTCGGCGTCGCGGCTTCGACCGTGGCCGGGAGATTGACGATCATCTTGTGATCGCGGGTCGGGCGCCAGGTTTGTGCGACGGCATCGCAGACTTCGCGCGCGAACGAAAGCTCAGCCATGCTGAACGTTTCGGGCGAGTACTCGTAGGTCCAGTGCGTGCCGGGGCGCGCGTCGGCGTGCTCGCGGACGATGCGCGTGCCTTCGACGGCGAGCGCCTTGACCTCATCCTTCGATTGCCCGAACACGATCTTGCGGAACGACGGGCAGATCGCGTTGTAGAGGTGCACGATCGCGCGCGGTGCGCCTTCGAGTGCCTCGAACGTGCGCGCGATCAGGTCTTCACGCGACTGTACGAGCACTTCGATCGTCACATCATCGGGGATGCGCTTTTCCTCGATCAGCTTGCGCACGAAATCGAAGTCGGTCTGCGACGCAGACGGAAATCCGACTTCGATTTCCTTGAAGCCGATCGCGACCAGCATGTCGAAGAATTCGGTCTTTTGCGCGATGCTCATCGGATCGATGAGCGACTGATTGCCGTCGCGCAGATCGGTGCTCATCCAGACCGGTGCGCGCTCGATGGTGCGGGTCGGCCATCGGCGGCCGTTCAAACGGATGGCGGGGAAGGGACGGTACTTCTCGGCAGGATTACGCAACATGGCGAGCCTCGTTCGTTCTGTCGTAAGCGATGGCGGCCGGCAGCGGGCGGCTGGCCCTCTGGCGGCGGTGCACGGTGCGCGAAACATCGAGCGAACGGGCGACGACGGCGAATGCAAGCGCGGCGGCGGCGGTGGCCGAGCCGGAAGCAAACGTGATCGATGTGGCAAACGCCGCCCATGAAACGTGCATTTTGACCCTCGCGTGTCGTCCGAACGGTAAACGGACGAATGCAGACGACAGACAGGTTGTAAAAGGAACTACGGTTTGGAGGTACTGCGGGAACTGCTTGGGAGGACTGCGCTTCCGAAGAGGTGGACGCGCAGCGCTACGCCTGGCTTACGCTAGACGTAGCGATAGGGCCGCTAGGCGGCCGGAGGTAATTCGGAGGGTGTTCGGGAAGGAACGCATCCGTCCAATTTAAGTCCGGACGGGTGCTTGTGTCAACCGAGAATTTTTCGCCGAGCCATCTCGAAAAGCGTGGGGATCGGCGCGAACAGGGTGATGGTGCGTGCCAATGGCGTTGTTATTGAGCCGCTGTGTTCAGCGCTTCGCGATGCGCATGATCGTCTCGACCTGAAGCGCAATCGCCGCCGGCACCGGCACGTCGCCGCGCAGCACTGCTTCGGTCCAGGCCGCCGTCGTGGACGCATCACGGTCCCCGGGCAGCGCGACTTCGGGGGCATCGGGCGAAGAGCGCTCCGGCTCGATCAGCGTTTCGCAGATACCGTCGTGCAGCCAGTCGACTTGCACCTGGCGGCGCGTGTCCGCGACCGCTTCGCCCTCGGTGCCGCGCGCGAGCAATGCACCGCCCGTGGCGGCGTCGGGGTGTGCCGCGAACAACGCGCTCAGGCTGTCGCGGTATGCCGGGTGCGTGTAGTTCACGAGTCGCAGTCCCGGTTGCGCGAACGGCTGCAGCAGCTTCACGAGCGTGTGCGTCGAGTTGCGCACGCCCATCCGGCGGCGCAACACCAGCAGGCGCGCGAGCTTCGGAGCGAGCGCTTCGATCGGCGAAAAGGCGACGCAGCGCTCGGCGAGCTGGGTTTCGATGTCGTCGTGGTCGCGTGCGGCCGGGTGGTTCAGTTCCGCAAAGATTTCGGCACTCGTGACGCGCCCCGGATCGGTGCTCACACCATGGACCAACACCGGGACGCCCTCGCGCGCGAGCAGCAGCGCCAGAAGCGGCACGAGATTCGGCTGCTTGCGCGCGCCGTTGTAACTGGGGATCGAGACCGCGCGATAGTCCCACGCAGGGGATGCCAGCGGCGCGAACGACGCGTGTGCGGCGGCCAGCATCGCGGCGAGTTCGTCGGCGGTTTCGCCCTTCAGCCGGTACGCGAGCAGCACCGCGCCGAGTTCAAGATCGGCCACGCGGCCATCGAGCATCGCGGTGAAAAGCGCATGCGTGTCTTCGGGCGACAGCGAGCGCGCCCCATTCGGGCCTCGGCCGATCTCCTTGATGAAGCGGGCGCAGGAAAAGGTGTCGGGGGTATCGGGGGCGTTCATGGAAAGCGGGATTCTTTGGCATCCACACGCGGGCAATGCGCGGGCGGCTGCGGTCGTCTTGAAATGGCGGGGATGATCGAAGTATCGCATGAGGCGCGCATGGGGGCAGGACACCTCACGGGACGCAGGTGCGGGCGAATGTCCTGCGGCAGGCCGGCTTTCACGATGGGGTCCACTCTCGCGGTTGCGCACCCGCGCGCGCATCAGCGGTGGCGTGCCTCCTGCGCCGCGCCTCGGCCGGGCGGTCGCCCTTATCCATAAGGCAAGGCCTGTCACGCAGTGCAGGCACCGCGCGTTACACTGCCAATTCGCGCTGCCGATCGGTCCGCGCCGTTTCACGCAGATTGGAGAATCCGATGACCTACGCTTTTGAACCGACGCCTCCTGCAGCGGTGCCGGTCGCGGGTAGCGATCAGCAGTTCCCGGTGCGGCGCATCTATTGCGTCGGACGCAACTACGAAGCGCATGCGCGCGAGATGGGTCACGATCCGGATCGCGAGCCGCCGTTTTTCTTCGCAAAGCCTGCCGATGCGATTCTCTATGTCGCCCCTGGCGCGATCGCTGAATTCCCGTATCCCGCGCGATCGTCGAACGTCCACTTCGAGATGGAACTCGTCGCGGCGATCGGCAAGGGCGGCAAGGATATCCCCGTCGCGAGTGCGCTCGAACACGTCTATGGCTACGCGCTCGGTCTCGACATGACACGCCGCGACCTGCAGACCGAAGCGAAGAAGCTTGGTCGTCCGTGGGACATCGCCAAGGGTTTCGACTATTCGGCACCGATCGGCCCGATTCATCCCGTCACGCAAGTCGGGCAGATCGCGCGCGGCGCAATCTGGCTTTCCGTGAACGGCGAGGACAAGCAGCGCTCAGACGTTTCGCAGATGATCTGGCCGGTCGCCGATACGATCGCGTTTCTTTCGACACTGTTCGAGTTGAAGGCGGGCGACCTGATCTACACCGGCACGCCCGAGGGCGTCGGCGCAGTGGTGAAGGGCGATCTGATGCGTGGCGGTGTCGAGGGGCTGGGCGAGTTCGCCGTGCGTGTGGTGTGAGCGCAGCGCAAGAATTCATAAGGAGAACGAGAGGAGCATGAAGCTTTACAGCTATTTCCGCAGCTCGGCGGCGTACCGTGTGCGTATCGCGCTGAACCTGAAGGGCCTGTCTTACGAGTACGTGCCGGTGCATCTGCTGCGCGATGGTGGTGAGCAACTCAAGCAGGACTATCGGCAGATCAACCCGGACGGCATCGTGCCGACGCTGATCGACGACGAACAGCACGCAATCCAGCAGTCGCTCGCGATCATCGAGTACCTCGAGGAGACGCACCCTGAGCCGCCGCTCTTGCCGAAGGCCCCCGCGGATCGCGCGCACGTGCGCTCGCTGGCGCTGCAGGTGGCGTGCGAGATTCACCCGCTTAACAACCTGCGCGTGCTGAAGTACTTGAAGCACTCGCTGGGCGTCGACGACGCCGCGAAAGACGCGTGGTATCGCCACTGGGTCGAGTCGGGATTCGAGTCGCTCGAGAAGCGACTGGCGAACGATCCGCGCACGGGCAAGCTCTGCTACGGCGACACGCCGACCATCGCCGATCTGTGTCTCGTGCCGCAGGTCTTCAACGCGAATCGCTTCAAGATCGACACGACGCGTTATCCGACGATCCAGCGCATTAGTGACTACGCTTCACAACTCGACGCGTTCGCGAAAGCCGCGCCGGGCGCACAGCCCGACTCGGAGTGATGCGCCGGGTGTGAATCTCACGCATGCATGAAAAAAGGGCGTCGTTTCGTGGAACGACGCCCTTTTTGCTATGACGTTGCAGCAGCTCAGTTGCCGAGCAGCGCGTCGGTGAATTCTTCCGCACTGAACGGCTGCAGGTCCTCGACCTTCTCGCCCACGCCGATGAAGTACACCGGCACCGGTCGCTGACGCGCGATTGCCGCGAGAATGCCGCCCTTTGCGGTGCCGTCGAGCTTCGTGACGATGAGGCCAGTCAGGCCGAGTGCGTCGTCGAATGCCTTCACCTGCGCCAACGCGTTCTGGCCCGTGTTCGCGTCGATTACCAGCAGCACTTCGTGCGGCGCGCCGTCGTATGCCTTGCCGATCACGCGCTTGACCTTCTTCAGCTCGTCCATCAGGTGAAGCTGCGTCGGCAGGCGGCCGGCCGTGTCGGCCATCACCACGTTGATGCCACGCGCGCGCGCCGAGTTCACTGCGTCGAAGATCACGGCGGCCGGGTCGCCGCTTTCCTGCGAGACGACCGTCACGTTGTTGCGCTCGCCCCAGATGGCGAGCTGTTCGCGCGCAGCGGCCCGGAACGTGTCGCCTGCGGCGAGCAGCACCGACTGGTCGAAGCGCTGCAGATGTTTCGCCAGCTTGCCGATGCTCGTCGTCTTGCCTGCGCCGTTCACGCCCGCGATCATCATCACGAGCGGTTGCGCGCGGCCGAGCATGAGCGATTTTTCGAGTGGCGCCAGCAGGTCGATGAGCAACTGGCGCAGCGCATCCTTCACCTGCTGCGCGTCGGTCAGGCGTTCGGCGCGCACTTTCTGGCGCAGCGTTTCCAGCAGGTATTCGGTGGCTTCGACGCCCGCGTCCGACATCAGGAGCGCCGTTTCGAGTTCCTCGTAGAGCTCGTCGTCGATCTTCGCGTTGACGAAGATGCTCGTGAGGTTCGAACTCGTCTTCGCGAGGCCCGATTTCAGGCGCGAGAGCCAGGACTGCTTCGCGGTGGCCTCGGGTGCTGGCGGCGGGACGATTTCAACGGCCTCGACGGCAACGGCAGCAACTGCGACAGCCGCTTGCGGGGGCGTCGCGGCGAGCTGTTCCGCTGGCGAGGGCGTCCCGGATTCGACCCCGGTTGCTTCGTCGGTCGCGGCGGCGTCCGCTGTTTCGGCCTGTGCGTTCTCGTCGGCCTTGGTGCCGCGGAGTCGTTTGAAGAAACTGAACATGATCTGGCGTCGTGGATGCGCGTTGCGGGTCAGACCGCCAGGCGGTCATCGACGTCGTGGAAAAGGCGGCAACGCGCGGAAAACATGGCATTTTATCAGGCGTCCAGGTCCGCGTCGTTGCGGTACCGGTGCGGCGTAAATGCAGGGCTGTGGTAACGTTCGCGCATCAGGGGGGTGGCGCGCGTGTCGTGTCGCCCAGATACTCTAAAGCCGCATAGAAAAACGCATGTCCCGTTCCCCATCTTCGCGCCCGTCCGGCACCCGGTCCGTTTCGCCCGCAGCACCGGGCAAGGCCGCGCGCGGCGGCGGCGCGCACGCGATCCGCATCATCGGCGGCGACTGGAAGCGCACGCCACTGCCGGTGCTCGATCTCGACGGCCTGCGACCCACGCCCGACCGCGTGCGCGAGACGCTCTTCAACTGGCTCGGCCAGCAACTGGACGGCCAGCGCTGTCTCGATCTCTTCGCCGGCAGCGGCGCGCTCGGCTTCGAAGCGGCGTCGCGTGGAGCCGCGCGCGTCGTGATGATCGAGCGCAATGCGCGCGCCGCCGCGCAACTGCGGGCGAATCAGGCGCGCCTTGCGGCGCGAACGATCGAAATCGCCGAAGCCGACGCGTTGCGGCTCGCCGCCAGTCTTGCGCCGGGTTCGTTCGATGTAGTGTTCCTCGATCCGCCGTTCGGCGACGCCGTGCTCCTGACGCGCGCGCTCGAAGTCGCAGCACCACTCGTCGCGCCGGACGGTTGGCTCTACGTCGAGTCCGGCGAGCGCGTCGATCCGGCAGCGCGGCCGGAGCTGGCGGGCTGGAGCGTGGTGCGCGAGGGCAAGGCGGGCGCTGTCTTCTATCATTTGCTGCAGCGCGAAAATGAGGAATAATGCGCGTTCGATAATGAAGCGACGGGCGGACTCATCGCGACGCAAGTCGTTGTGTCTGCACCGTGGCGCGCACGAACGGAGCAATCCGGCAGCGTAACAATGTATTGCGCCCCATTTATGTTGAGAGGAGAAGCCTCATGGTAGTCGCCGTGTACCCCGGTACCTTCGATCCGCTCACGCGCGGTCATGAAGATCTCGTGCGGCGTGCGTCGAGCATTTTCGACACGCTGGTGGTAGGCGTCGCCGACAGCCGCAACAAGAAGCCGTTCTTCTCGCTTGAAGAGCGGCTCGATATTGCCCACGAGGTTCTCGGCCACTACCCGAACGTGCAGGTGATGAGCTTCAAGGGGCTGCTAAAGGATTTCGTGCGCAGCAACAACGCGCGCGTGATCGTGCGGGGCCTGCGCGCAGTATCGGACTTCGAATACGAGTTCCAGATGGCGGGTATGAACCGCTATCTGTTGCCCGACGTCGAGACGATGTTCATGACGCCTTCGGATCAATATCAGTTCATTTCCGGCACGATTGTGCGAGAAATCGCCCAGTTGGGGGGCGACGTGAGCAAGTTCGTGTTCCCGTCGGTGGAAAAGCGTCTGCAGGACAAGGTTTCGGGATTGGCCCCGCGCGCGTAAGGGTCCGACAGCGCGTCGATGCAAACCCGCGTAAACTATAGGGCTCAGCAACGACGCCGGTCCCCGTGCCGGCATGAAGTGAGAAAAGCATGGCCCTGATGATTACCGACGAGTGCATCAATTGCGACGTCTGCGAGCCCGAGTGCCCGAACGACGCGATTTCGATGGGCCCGGAAATCTACGTGATCGATCCGAACAAATGTACTGAGTGTGTCGGCCACTACGGTGAACCGCAGTGCATCCAGGTGTGTCCGGTGGAATGCATTCCGCGCGATCCTGAGCACCTCGAATCGCCCGAGCAGTTGATGCAGAAGTATCACGCGCTTATGGCGGCGAAGAAGGGCTGAATAGCGTCTTCGCGTGCGGTATAAAAAAACGCGCCTACGGGCGCGTTTTTTTTTTGGCCATGCATGCAGCGGGTGCGTTATTTCACGATGCCCTTCAGCGCTGCGACGAGCGCGTCGCATTCGGCGTCGGTACCGATCGAGATGCGCAAATGCTGGTTCACACGCGGCGCGTTGAAGTGCCGCACGAAAATCTCCTGCTCACGCAACTTCGCGCTGATGAGCGCCGCGTCATGCAGCGGATGGCGCGCGAACACGAAGTTCGCCGCCGATGGCACGACCTCGAAGCCCAATTGCACGAGCGCCGCCGTGAGCCTCTCGCGGCTCGCCATCACGCGTGAGCTGGTCGTGCGCAGCCAGTCGACGTCTTCATACGCGGCGGTCGCAGCGGCTTGCGCCAGACGGTCCAGCGGATACGAATTGAAGCTGTCCTTCACGCGGTTGAGGGCGTCGATCAGATCGGCGTGACCGAACGCGAAACCGACACGCATGCCCGCGAGCGAGCGCGACTTCGACGTGGTGTGCACGACGAGCAGGTTCGGATAGCGGTCAATCAGCGCGATCGCCGATTCTGCGCCGAAATCGACATAGGCCTCGTCGATCACGACCACCGATTCCGTATTCGCGGCGACGAGCTTTTCTATCTGGGCGAGCGGCAGCGCGTGGCCGGTCGGCGCGTTCGGGTTCGGGAAGATCACGCCGCCGTTCGGCTGCGCGTAGTCCTCGATGCGGATCGCGAACGCATCGTCGAGCGGCACGGTGCGGTGCTGCACGTCGTAGAGCCGTGCGTAAGTCGGGTAAAAGCTGTAGGTGATGTCGGGAAAGAGGAGCGGCAAGTCGTGCTTGAGCAGCGCCTGGAACGCGTGCGCGAGCACCTCGTCGGAGCCGTTGCCGACGAAGACCTGATCGGCACGCAGCCCATGATGGGCGGCGACGGCTGCACGCAGGCGCTTTGACACCGGATCGGGATAGCGACGCAGCGATTCGCCGTGCTCGCCGAGTTCCGCGCGAATCGCCTCCAGCACGCGCGGCGACGGCGGATATGGATTCTCGTTGGTGTTGAGTTTCACCGGCTTCGCGAGCGCGGGTTGTTCGCCCGGCACATACGGCACGAGACGGTGGACGATGTCACTCCAGTAACGACTCAAGACGCTCTCCCATTAACCATTGCGATGCAGCAGCATCACCGCGCGTTCGTTCTCACCCTTCACGAACGTCGGCATCACGGCGAGCGCACGTTCGATCGATGCATCGATCACATCCTGTTCTTCTTTGCGCGGCGGCTTGAGCACGAAGTTCGCGACGTCGGGCTTTGCGCCCGCGCGCGCGCTTTCGGGAATCAGGTCGCGCGGATGCCCGATGCCGATACGAAGCCGCCAGTACTGCTGCGTCGACAGATGCGCGGAAATGTCCTTCAGACCGTTGTGGCCGCCACTACCGCCGCCGAGCTTGAGCTTGACGGCGCCGGGCGGCAGGTCGAGTTCGTCGTGCGCGACGAGGATCTCGTCGGGCAGGACCTTGAAAAAGTGTGCGAGCGCGACAACCGACTGGCCCGAGCGATTCATGTACGTCTGCGGCTCGAGCAGATGCACTTCCTCGCCGTAGAGCCGCGCCTTCGCGTAATGGCCGTGGAAGCGGCGCTCGTCGCGCAGCGACGTGCCGGCTTCGCGCGCGAGCTGGTCCACGAACCAGAAGCCGGCGTTGTGGCGCGTCGCGGTGTATTCGGCGCCTGGATTGCCGAGTCCGACGATCAACTTGATCATGTGCGGTTGCCCGATATGCAGAAATGCGCGCAGGAATGCGTGCATACCGCACGGAAAGAACACGAAAAAAAACCCGCCGAGGTAGAACCGCGGCGGGTTACGTCGACCGTTTCATTGAAACGGATCGAGAGGATATCGGCTTGTATGCCGCAGCAGCTTACTCGGCTGCTGCTTCTTCGCCTTCGGCTGCCGCCACGGCACCGGCCGGAACCGTCGCCGAAGCGACCACCGGATTTTCCGCTTCAACGTGAGCGACGAGCGTCACGCCGGCGGGCAGTGCGATGTCCTTGGCGTGCAGCGTCTGACCAGCTTCGATCTTCGCGAGGTCAACTTCGACGAATTCGGGCAGCGCGGCCGGCAGGCACACAACTTCGATTTCGTTCAGGACGTGCGAAATGATCGCGCCCGACAGCTTGACGGCCGGGTTCGTTTCCTGGTTCATGAAGTGCAGCGGCACCTTCGTGTGGATCTTCTTGTTCGGATCGACACGCTGGAAGTCCACGTGCAGCACGAGCTGACGGAACGGGTGGTATTGCACGTCGCGCAGCAGCACTTGCTGCGACTTGCCGGCCACTTCGAGGTCGAGGATCGACGAGTGGAAGGCTTCCTTCTTCAGGGCGTGCCAAAGCGCGTTGTGATCGACTTCGATCAGCTGCGGCTCGGCGCCGACACCGTAAACGATGCCAGGGGTCTTGCCAGCATTGCGCAGGCGGCGGCTCGCACCCGTACCTTGCAGGTTACGCTCGAAAGCGATGACTTTCATGTTTTCTCCAATGCACTGCCCGCGACCAGGCAGTAAAACGGGGCCTTTTCGGCAATTATTCGCCTGAAGGCCCCCAGCGATAGAGCGCAAACCTTCGTTCGTTTGCGCTAGTTGCGCCTAGGCGCGGCATCCTTGCGAATGCCGCGCCCGGACGCGAATCTCTTTAGCTTTCCGCGAAGAGCGACATCACCGAGTCGCCGCGACGGATACGCGAGAACGTTTCGGCGAGCAACCCAGCGCTCGTAAGCGAGCGGATCTTCGCGCACGAACGCGCTTCGGAGCCGAGCGGAATGGTGTCGGTGACGACGAGTTCGTCGAGCGCCGAGGCGGCGATACGCTCGCCCGCGCCACCCGAGAGAACCGGGTGCGTGGCGTAAGCGAACACCTTCTTCGCGCCGCGTTCTTTCAGCACTTGCGCGGCCTTGCAAAGCGTGCCGGCGGTGTCGACCATGTCGTCCATGATCACGCAGGTGCGGCCTTCGACTTCACCGATGATGTTCATCACTTCGGCGACGTTCGCCTTCGGACGACGCTTGTCGATGATCGCGAGATCGCAGTTGAGCTGCTTGGCGAGCGCACGTGCGCGCACCACGCCGCCAACGTCCGGCGACACGACCAGCAGGTTCTCGTAGTTCTGCTTGCGCAGATCGCCGAGCAGCACAGGCGTGGCGTAGATGTTGTCGACGGGAATGTCGAAGAAGCCCTGAATCTGGTCGGCGTGCAGATCCATCGTGATGATCCGCTCGACGCCGGCGATTTCCAGCATGTTCGCCACGACCTTCGCCGAGATGGCGACGCGCGCCGAACGCGGGCGGCGGTCCTGACGGGCATAGCCGAAGTAGGGGATGGCTGCGGTGATCCGGCCTGCGGATGCGCGCTTGAGCGCATCGACCATGATCATCAGTTCCATCAGGTTGTCGTTCGTCGGCGCGCAAGTCGATTGCAGGACGAAGACGTCCTTGCCGCGTACGTTTTCCTGGATTTCGACCTGGATTTCACCGTCGGAGAAACGGCTAACCATAGCCTTACCGAGGGGAATACCGAGGATTTTGACGACTTCCTGTGCAAGCGCGGGATTTGCGTTGCCAGTAAAAACCATCAGGCCGTCATGGCTGCTCATCATGCACCTGCTGCGGACTTGGGGACGAGAGGAACTACTAGAGTTACTGCAAGAAAAACTACGAGAATGACTGCAGGCGTTTCTGCAGAAATCTTTGGCAGGGGAGGAAGGACTCGAACCCTCGCATGCCGGAATCAAAATCCGGTGCCTTAACCAACTTGGCGACTCCCCTACACTTAACTTTGTGCTTCACTGATCGGGTAGGGCCGTTCAGCGATGCTAAAACTATGCCGCGAAAGCGAAGAGTGGATGGGTGTCCAGACTCGATGTCACCGCGCTTCGCCAGGACTCCGGCAGTTTGGCTTGCGCCGCTTCTGCTTCGGTCCGACTCGAAAACGCTGCAAAAACACTCGCGCCCGATCCGGTCATCCGCGCTGGCACGACGCATTCGACATTCTGGTCAAACCATCGAAGCACCTGCGCTACTTCCGCGTATTTCTCTGCGACAACCGCTTGCATATCGTTTTGACCGAAGCTTTCCGGCCAACCCTTCTGCGTTGCTTGCTGCGCAAGAAAGACTGCTATTGTGCAGGCCTTTGTGTCCCTTGTCAACGATTTTTCGGAAAAAACCGCAGCGGTTGGGACATGTACCTGCGGCGTCACCACCAGAAAATGACGCGGGGGCAATTGTACAGCCTCGAGCGCTTCTCCGACACCCTCCGCAAACGCATTTTTCCCGAACACGAAGAACGGTACGTCGGCGCCAAGTTTCAGCGCGAGCGACTGCAGTTCGCCGCGCGTGAGGTGAAGTTTCCACAGGCGGTTGAGTGCGAGCAGCGTCGTTGCCGCGTCGGAACTGCCGCCGCCAAGGCCCGCACCCATCGGCAGACGCTTTTCGATGTCGATCTCGACGCCCTCCTGCGTGCCGGTGTGCTGCTTGAGCAGCGTTGCCGCCCGAACGGTGAGGTCCTGTTCCGCGCTGACACCTTCGACCTCGGTCGTGCGCGTGATGCGGCCGTCGTTGCGACGTTTGAAGTGCAGCGTGTCGCCCCAGTCGAGCAGCTGGAATACGGTCTGCAGGTTGTGATAGCCGTCGGCGCGGCGGCCCGTGATGTGCAGGAAAAGATTGAGTTTCGCGGGCGCGAGGCAGCCGCGCAGCGAGTCTTGAGTTTCGGTCATCATGATGCGTGTGACGTACCCGACCCGTTCATTGGTCGAGTACGAGCTTGATCTGGAGCGGCGGGTCTTCGCGCTTGAGGTTCAGCAGCTTGACTCCGGTTGCGGGCGCGTCGGCGTAGGCCATGTAGTCGATGGTCCAGCCATCCTGTTCGATCTGCGCGAGACGCGACGGATTTTGCGGATCGTCCGTCGTGCGCGCGCTGGAAGTGGGCGCAACAGACGGCTGAAGCCAGTAACGCAGACCCTCGACCGGCAACGCGAATCCAAGCGCCTGCTGCATCAGCGTCGAGACGTTGTCGGCGGTGAGCGGCTGGCGGTTCGGCAATTCGAGCGTCGATTGCCCAGGCGATGACGTGACAATCGCAAGCGACTGCCCGAACGGAGTGAGCAGTTGCAGCACCACTGTCGAGTCGGTTTCGCGCCAGTCGAAATTGCCGTATGCATTGCGGTCCTGGCCGTACCGGTCGACGTAGCGCACGGTGAAACGGCCATGATAGGCGCGGGTCGTCTGCGTGGAGAGGGAAGTCGTTGCGTTCGACGTGGACGGTTCGTGCGGCGGTTGCGTCGCGCAACCCGCGAGCGCGAACAGCGCGGCCGCCGCCACGCCGAGCGTCGTGCGCCACGCGAGGCGCTCGCAGCGAGAAGCCGGAGCGGCGGGGCGCAAAATCTGACGGTAATCAGGCATCAACGGGACATCAGAGATCGTTCACCTGGAGGCGCTTGAGCGTCTTCAGGAGCGTGTCATTGTCGGGCTCGAGCTTGCGTGCCTCACGCCACGCCGCGCGTGCGCCGTCCTGATCGCCGTTCTTCCACAGCACCTCGCCGAGGTGCGCGCCAATTTCGGCGTTCGGCTGCATGCTGTACGCCTTGCGCAGCAGCTTGATAGCGTCGGCATTGTTGCCGAGGCGGAACTTCACCCAGCCCACGCTGTCCAGGATGAAAGCGTCGTTGGGTGCGAGCGACGACGCCTTCTCCACCAGCTTGTCCGCTTCCTGAAGGCGCAGATTGCGGTCCGCCAGCGAATAGCCGAGCGCGTTGTAGGCCTGCGGATTGTCGGGCTGCGTCTGGATGAGCTTGCGCAGTTGCGTTTCCATGACGTCGAAGTGGTCGTTCTTTTCGGCCGCCATCGCGTAGTCGTAGGTGAGGTCGGGGTCGTCCGGGAAGTCGCCTACTGCCTTCGCGAGCCGCGTTTCCGCCTCCGGAAAGCGCTTCGCGTCGAACAGGATCGAGGCGTCCGTGCGGGCGATCGCCGCCTGGTCGCGCGGATCGTCGGTCTGGATGCTGGCCAGCAGACGACGCGCGTCGTCGGTCTTACCCGACTTGTCGAGCATCTGCGCGTGTGTGATCTGGGCCGGAACGTACTGCTGGCTGTTCGGGCCGATCTTGTCGAGCCACTTCTGCGCGGCGGCGTTGTCCTTTTGTTCGATGGCGAGCTGCGCGAGGTAGATGTAGCCCTGGCCCGGGTCCGCGCCCGGCGTCTTGTCCGCGAGCTGCGTGTACTGCACCAGATACTTCTGCGCGACGTCGTACTTCTTCTGCTGCACGCCGATGAGCGCGAGCGCCATCAGCGGCATCAGGTCGCCCGGATTATCCTTGTGCAAGACCTCGAATTGCTTCTGTGCGTCGCCGAGGCGTTCGGCCGCGAGGTAAGTCTGCGCGAGCGCGAGTCGCCCTTCGCGCGACTTCGGGTTCTGCTGCACATAGCTTTCGATCGCCGCGATGCCTTCTTTGCGCTCTTCCGGACCCATCTGCGTGAGCATGAGCGCGGCGGGCAGGTAGTCGGGCTTGAGCGAGAGCGCCTTTTCAAACGACTTGCGCGCGCCGGGCAGATCGTCGGCGAGGAGTTGCTGACGGCCGATGGCGAGCTGTGCCTCGGGGCGCTGCATGTCGTCCTTCAGCAGATCCTTCAACACTGTCAGGCCGCCTGCGCGATTCGGGCCGCGCGAGAGCAGCAACTGCAGCGAAACGATTGCTCCGCCGCGGTTATCCGCGGGAACGTGCGCCAGTTCGCGCGCGAGTAGCGGCTGGGCGTCTTCGGGGCGGCCGGACAGGATGAGCAGCGACGCATCGAGTTGCGCCGCGCGCTCCGAATCGGGCGCGAACTGCTGCCAGAGCTGGACGGCGTTCAGGGCGTCAGACGGGCTTTGGGCGGCAAGCGCGATTTCAGTCGCGCGTTGCGCCATGCGAGGGTCGTGCGTGTCGCGCGCCAGTTCGAGATACGTCTGAAATGCGGGCGCCGGCTGGTCGCGCTGCAGCGCGATCTCGGCAGCGAGCACCTGATAGACGATCTGGCTCGACAGCGCGATGTTGGGCACGTCTTTCTTCTCGTCCGCGGTTGCGGGGCCGAATGCATCCGGCATCGAGACGGAAGTGTCGTCCGTATCGAGGGCTGGATCCTGCGCGTACGCGCTCGACGTGGTCAACGCCCACGCCGCGAGCACCGCCGCGCCGACGAGACGACGGGCGCCGACGGCAGCCGGCAGGCGCGGCGCCGTGGCGTGCGGGCGCTTCGCAAAGAGCTTTACGAAAGACAGTTCCATGGAATTCCGTCGAATGTTTCGGTCGATTGTAACGCGCTGGCTACAATACGCGCACAACGAGGACGCAAGTTTCAAACCAACCCCGATTACGCCCCGTTCAAGGCGTCAGACATGCCAGAACTGCCAGAAGTTGAGGTCACCCGCCGGGGTATCGAGCCCTGGGTCGCGGGCCGTCGCGTAGAGCGTGTAGACGTGCGCAACCCCGCATTGCGCTGGCCCGTTCCGGACGCGCTCGCGCGTACGCTGCGCGGCCGGACCATCCGTTCGGTGGGCCGCCGCGGGAAATACCTGCTGTTCGAGGTCGACGAGGGCTGGTTCATCGTGCACCTCGGCATGACCGGGACGTTGCGTGTGCTACGTAACGTTCCGAAGCCGCCTGCCGCCCAGAAGCACGATCACGTCGACTGGCTCTTCGACGACTTCACGCTGCGATTTCGCGATCCACGCCGCTTCGGTGCGGTGCTCTGGCATCCTCGCGAGGCGGGCGACGTGCTCGGCCATCCGTTGCTCGCGAATCTGGGCATCGAGCCGTTCGCACCCGCCTTCGACGGCGCGCTGCTCTACCGCGAGACGCGCGGCCGCAAGGTCTCCGTCAAGCAGGCGCTGCTGGCGGGCGATATCGTGGTGGGCGTGGGCAATATATATGCATCGGAGAGCCTGTTTCGCGCGGGTATTCGTCCGACCACAGCGGCGGGCCGCGTGTCGCTCGCGCGTTACGAACTGCTGGCAGATGCCGTGCGCGCCGTGCTCGCATCGGCGATCGAGAAGGGCGGCAGCACGTTGCGCGACTTCGTCGGCAGCAATGGCGAGAGCGGCTATTTTCAGCTCGAATATTTCGTGTACGACCGTGCGGGTCAGCCGTGCCGCGTGTGCGGTACGCCGATCAGGCAGATCGTCCAGGGCCAACGGTCCACTTATTACTGTCCGCGCTGCCAGCGCTGATTACCGGTATCTTCATGTACGTCTCTTCGCTTACCCTTGGCGCGCTTTCTGGCACCTACCCCGCTGAACTGCTCGCGAGCTTCGCGCCGCGTCTCATCGAGTGGCAACGCGAGCACGGCCGCCATGATCTGCCCTGGCAGAACACGCGCGATGCCTATCGCATCTGGCTCTCGGAAATCATGTTGCAGCAGACGCAGGTCAGCACCGTGATTCCGTATTACGCGCGTTTTCTCGAGCGATTTCCCACTGTCGAGGCACTCGCAGCCGCGCCGCTCGACGACGTGATGGCGCTCTGGGCCGGGCTCGGCTACTACACGCGCGCACGTAATCTGCATCGTTGTGCCCAGGTCGTCGCGAATGAGCACGGTGGGCGCTTCCCGTCGACAGTCGACGGACTTGCGGAACTACCCGGGATCGGCCGTTCGACTGCAGCGGCGATTGCGTCGTTCGCGTTCGGTGCGCGCGCGACGATCCTCGATGGCAACGTCAAGCGCGTGCTTGCGCGAGTGTTCGGCGTGGAGGGCTTTCCGGGTGAGAAGCGCGTGGAGAACGCGATGTGGGCGCTTGCCGGATCGATCGTGCCCAACGCGAGCGCGAGCGACGCGGACGTGAGCAGCTATACGCAAGGACTGATGGATCTCGGCGCGACCTTATGCGTGCGCGGCAAGCCCGATTGCGCGCGCTGTCCGTTCGCGGCGGACTGTGTCGCGAACACGACGGGGCGTCAGCGCGAACTGCCCGCGGCGCGCCCGAAGAAGGCGGTGCCCACACGCCGCACGTGGATGCTCGTGCTGCTCGACGGCGACGCCGTCATGCTGGAAAAGCGCCCGCCCACTGGTATCTGGGGAGGGCTCTGGAGCCTGCCCGAAGCCGCCGACGAAGCGGCAGTCGTGGGCCGGGCGCAGTCATTCGGCGCTAGCGGCGCGGTCTCGTCGCTGACGTCGTTCTCGCATACGTTCACGCATTTCAAGCTCGATATCGAGCCACGCGTGATCGAAGTCGCCCGCGCGGCAAACGTCACGCCTGCACTCGAACTGGCCGACGGAGAAACCGCGTGGGTCGCGCTGCGCGAGATCGACGCTTTTGGCGTGCCTGCCCCGGTGCGCAAGTTGCTCGACGGGTTGCGCGGTTCGCTGATCTGATACGCGCGGGTTGAGCGAATCACAGCAGCTGATGCTGCTGCATGTAGTGATGCACGACGTCGAGGCGCGCGCCCGCGTCGGGCAATTCCATGAGCTTCTGGCGCGCGCGTAGCGCAATCGGCAGGACTTCCGCGAGGCGGTTCGACACCCACGAGGGATCGTCGAAGCGGAACGGCTCCCCGAACGGCACGCTGGCAGGGTCGCGTTCGCGGATCGTCGCGATGATGCGCTCCAGCACCTCCGAACACGCGCCGAATCGCGCGAGCCGCGCGCCACCTTCTAGCGGAATATCGTCGGGCAGCAGCTCGGCCATGCCGACGAGCAGTCCGTCGGCTTCAACGTGATGCGACAGTAACCGGAAGCGCCGCGTACCGTGCGCGCGGATCAGCATCATGCCGAACGCCTCGACGTCGCATTGCTCGATTTCGGCGAGACAGCCGATGGTCTCGGGCACCGCGGGCTCATCGTGTTGTACGACTTCGCCGCCGCTCTTGAGCAGGCACACGCCGAACGGCGTTTTCTCGCGCAAGCATTCGCTTGCCATGTCCAGGTAACGCGCTTCGAAGATCTTCAGCGGCAGGAGGCCGTCCGGAAAGAGCACGGTATGCAGCGGAAAGAGCGGCAAACCGGAGAGCACGGCAGGAGACGAGGACATGGCGCAACGCTTTCGGTTAAGGCCGCGCGATGCGGCCGGTTAGGCGATTAGCCGGGCTGACTCTCCGACATCGAGGGGTGCATCGCGGTGACGCACGATCACGTTCGATTCGCCCGCAAAGCGCGTCGCGAGCGTCTGGGCGATATAGACCGAGCGATGCTGACCGCCGGTGCAGCCGATCGCGACGGTGAGATAGCTGCGGTTGTCCGCACGGAAATGCGGCAGCCACTTGGCCACGAACGTGTAGATGTCGTCGATCATTTCGTGGACGGCCGGCTGCGCGCGAAGGAAGTCGATCACGGGCTGGTCGAGGCCCGTGAGCGGGCGCAGAAGGCTGTCGTAGTGCGGATTGGGCAGCGTACGCACGTCGAACACGAAGTCCGCGTCGAGCGGCACGCCGCGCTTGAAGCCGAACGATTCGAACGTGAGCATGAGCGAGCCGCGCTCGCCTTCGACGAACGCCTTCACCCACGCGCGCAGTGCGTTGGCGCTCAGGCTGCTCGTGTCGACCTGGTGGCCGAACTCGGCGAGATTCGACACGAGTTCGCGTTCGTGTTCGATGGCCTCTTCGAGCGACTTCAGCATGCCAACGTTTGCGTCGTGAACTGCGGAGCCGGAGAGCGGGTGGCGACGGCGCGTCTCCGAGAAACGCTGGATCAGCGCCGGTGTGCTCGCGTTGAGGAACAGCAGGCGCACGTCGTGCTCACGCGCGAGGTCGCGGATCATCTGCGGTATGTCTTCGAAAGACGCGCTCGAGCGCACATCGATCGCGACGGCGAGGCGTTCGTAACCGTCGTCGGTGAGATATTGCGCGAGTTGTGGCAGAAAGCGCGGCGGCAGATTGTCGACGCAGAAGTAGCCGACGTCTTCGAGCGCATTAAGCGCTACGGACTTGCCAGAACCCGAGATGCCGGAGATCAGGATGATTCGCATGGAGAGGCTGAAGAATCCGATTGGGTCATCATAGCATCGGACCCACCTGGCGGTGATGGCACATCGGACGTAGGGTGTGTAACACCATAAGCGCAGCGGATGCGCGCCAGAAACGTGCCGGGCAGCCCGACACGCGAGCCCGACGCGGGACGCGACGGCGTCGCGCGTCAGATCAGCTTGCCGGGGAACTGACTGTCGGGGTCCTGCATTGCGAGGCGCTGGCGGTCCATGAAGTCGCGCAACGTGTCGATGCCGCGCAGTTGCAGGATCGTATTGCGCACAGCGGCTTCGACGAGCACCGCGAGGTTGCGGCCCGCCGCCACCTGGATCGTGACCTTGCTGATCGGCAGTCCGAGCACGTCGACCGTCTGGCTTTCGAGCGGCAGGCGCTGGAATTCACCATCCGGGCGGCGCACGAGTTGCACGATGAGCTTGAGCTTCATCTTCCGCCGCACGGCGGTCTCACCGAAGATCGTCTTGATGTCGAGAAGACCGAGGCCGCGCACTTCGAGCAGGTTTTGCAGCAGCGGCGGGCAGCGGCCCTCGACGAAATCAGGCCCGAGACGCACGAAATCGACGGCGTCGTCCGCGACGAGGCCGTGGCCGCGACTGATGAGCTCAAGGCCCAGTTCGCTCTTGCCGAGACCCGAGTCGCCGGTGAGCAGCACGCCCATGCCGAGGATGTCGAGGAACACGCCGTGAAGCGTCGCGCGGGGCGCGAGGATGCGCGACATGTAGAGGCGCAGGCTGTCGATGATCGTTGCCGCCGACATCGGCGTCGTGAAGAGCGGCGTGGATGAGCGCGTACAGCGCAGGACGAGTTCGGGCGGCGCGGCCATCCCGTCGGCGACGACGAGAAACGGCGGTTCAAGGGCGATCAGCTCGGCCATGTGCCGCGAGCGGTCTTCGTCGGTCTGGCGCTGGTAGTACTGGACTTCGGCTTCGCCCAGCACCTGGATGCGGTTCGGGTGAATCAGGTTCAGGTGGCCGACGAGGTCCGCGCTCGCCGTGGCCGTCGCCACGGTCTCGGCGGAAAAGCCGCGTTCCCAGCCTTCGTGCCCCGTCAGCCAGCTGAGCTTCAGCGTGGTGGCGTTGTCGTCGAAGATGCTTTGGGCGTTGATGCTGGAAGTGTCCATGAGTCGGTGACTCCGCGAGTGACTCCGTTATGGTCCGCGACGGCTCCCGCCGGCGCTGCCGCTGTTCGGGCACGACTGCCGCACGCTTGCCGGCATGGCCTGCGAACTCGCCATTTGGGCGCGTCTCACGCGAGGCCTCGCCGGGAGTTGCGGCGCGTTACATCAAGGTTGCCACTGTGTCAGCAGGCGATGCAACGTTTCGCGGTCCTGTTCCGTGTGCAGACGCTCGCGCGTTTCGCGGTCTGAGAGCAATTGTGCGATCTCGGACAGGATTTCAAGGTGCTGTTGCGTGGCCTGCTCGGGCACGAGCAGAAAGATGAGGAGCGAGACGGGCTGACCGTCGGGCGCTTCGAACGGGATCGGCTCGGCCAGGCGCACGAAGGCGGCCTGCGGGTGCTTCATGCCTTTGATGCGGCCGTGCGGAATTGCGACGCCTTCGCCGAGGCCCGTGGAGCCTAGACGTTCGCGCGCGAAAAGATTGTCGGTGACGGTGCTGCGGGCAATGCCGTTCTGGTTTTCGAAGATCAGGCCGGCTTGTTCGAAGACGCGTTTCTTGCTGGTAACGGACAGGCCGACGACCACGTTCTCGATGGGAAGTATTTTGGCTAAACGATTCATATTGGCAGGCGAAAACGTGGCCTGAATGCTCCTCACCCCGGCAAGTGACGCGAAATCCGACGCCCTGCCGCGTGCCTCTTCTGGCAACTATGTTTCTCGCGACGAAGCCGGCGCCGGGACCGTGGGGGCGTCACGCCCCGAATACGACTGGACCATTATAGAACATGCGTACGGGCCGATGGTGCGATGCGCCATGCATGAATGCACCGATTTGTCGCCCGGATGCACCGGGTTGTCCGATACGACGTTCTTGCGAATCTGAAAAAAGCCGCCCGGAGTGGGGCGGCTTGTTCTGAGGGCCTGATCACCGGTTCTTCATCAGAACCGCGTGAGGACCGCGGACTTCATTGCGGCGGAACTTCTTCAACAATCGGAGTGGGTTGGTGTTTCAGCGCATCGTGCTGATGACCTTGCACCTTGTCCTTGTGGCGGACGACCTGGCGGTCGAGCTTGTCGACGAGGAGGTCGATTGCCGCGTACATGTCGCCGTTCGCGCTTTCCACAAAAATGTCCTTGCCTTTCAGATGAAGGTTCACTTCAACCTTCTGTCTCTTATCCTTTTCCTTGTAGTTGTCGACCGAGAGGACCACATTGCCATCGATTACCTGATCGAAATGTCTTAGCACCCTGTCCAGTTTGGTGATCACGTATTCTCGCAAAGCAGGCGTTACTTCGAGATGGTGTCCACTGATCTTAAGATTCATAGTGCTTCTCCAGGCTATTGGCCGCCTGGCGCGTGAAGCGCGGTGATGCCGGTCGACTGGTGTGACCGCGTGCGGCTTCCCCGAAAGGCCTGCGCGGCGGACTACCTCGGCCGGCCATCGCCGCCAACTGGCGCCGCGGCCGGAAAACGCCCATGCCGGCAAACCCGGCATAAGGCTAAAGAGACTTGCGCAGATTGACTGCCGGAATCTTCAGCGCCTCGCGGTACTTGGCGACGGTACGTCGCGCGACTACGAAACCCTGTTCCGCCAGCAGTTCGGCTATGCGGCTGTCTGAAAGAGGAGTTTTGGGGTTCTCGGCTCCTATCAGTTGTTTGATGAGTGCGCGGATGGCTGTTGATGACGCCGCGCCTCCTGTGTCGGTTGATACGTGCGACCCGAAGAAGTACTTAAATTCAAGTGTCCCGAATGGAGTCAGCATGTATTTACCGGTTGTCACACGCGAGACAGTTGATTCGTGTAGGCCCAGCGTATCAGCAATCTCCCTCAAAACCAAGGGGCGCATGGCGATTTCGCCGTGCACAAAAAAGTTCTTCTGCCGCTCGACAATGGCCTGCGCCACGCGCAGGATCGTTTCGAAACGTTGCTGGATGTTCTTGATCAACCAGCGCGCTTCCTGCAGTTGCTGACGCAGCGAACCACTGCCCGGATCCCCGCGGTTGTTGCGCAGGATGTTCGCGTACAGATGGTTGATACGCAGCTTCGGCACGACCTCGGGGTTGAGTTCCGCGTGCCAGCTCTGTCCCGTCTTCTTGACGATGATGTCCGGCACCACGTAGTCCGCCTCGGCCTTGCCGTAGGCGGCACCCGGAAACGGTTCCAGCGAGCGGATCAGCGCATGTGCTTCCCGCAGTTCGTCGTCACCCGTTTTTAGTTGCTTGCGCAACCGCGTGAAATCGCGTGCTGCGAGCAACTCTAGATGTTTTGACACAATCTCCAGCGCGAGCGTGCGCGTTGGCGACGAATTGACGCGCATCAACTGGAGCTTCAGGCACTCCGACGCCGAGCGCGCACCGACCCCCGCCGGATCGAAGCTGTGCAGGAGCGCGAGCGCGGCGTTCAGTTCGTCGGCGTCGACTTCGAGTTCTTCGGGGATGTCGGCAAGAATTTCGTCGAAGGTCGCGCTCAGGTAGCCGTCGTCGTCGAGCGATTCGATCAGGAACGTGATGAGCGCGCGATCGCGCGGGCTCGCCTGCGTCACGCACAGTTGCGCCATCAGGTGATCGCGCAGCGTGGTGGTGGATTCGTGGATCTGGAGCGGCGGCAGGTCGTCGTCGTCGGAGGCGCTGCCGGGGCGGCCGTAGTCCTCGAGGTTCCACTGGCTCGCGTCGCCGTTCGCTTCGGCGCCGAGGCCGTCGTATTCGTCGGTGCTCTGCGGCTCTCCGTCGCCACCCTCGCTTCCGTTCGACGATGATGTCGACGGCGTGCTCGCGCCCGAACCCGGGATCGTTTCGCTGGAAGGCTGCGGCGGCTGCGCGATCAGCGAGCCATCCGCGGCAACGCGCAGCGGGCTCGCGATCCAGTCGTCTTCGTTCTCGAGCAGCGGATTCTGCGCGATCGCCGTCGCAACCTCCTGCTGCAATTCAAGCGTCGACAACTGCAGCAGCCGGATCGACTGTTGCAGTTGTGGTGTCAGCGCAAGATGCTGCGAGAGGCGGAGTTGGAGGCTGGCTTTCATGGCGGTCTGCGATTCATTGTAAAGAGTTTGCCACGCGCGCGATACCACGCCGCCCAGGCAAAAAATCGCGTGCCCAGTGGTGGTGCGACCCTCAAATTGACGTGCAGATTTGCACTCAAATGGAGCGGCAAGACTGTTCGCCAACAACGGCGTTTTCAGGACGTTTCGCGGCTCTTCGCAGGCATTCGCAATATGCGGCGACAAGCTCGCGACGAACTTGCTACAAGCGGACGCATGGCCGGACCGCTCGGTCTGGGCAGTGAGAAGGCGATAAGGGGAGAAGCAGGAGCGCGCGGCACCAGGCCGCACGGTCCGGGCGCGCGTGACGCGCCCGGGTGCGGATTACATGCGGAAGTGTTCGCCGAGATAAACGCGACGCACGTTTTCGTTTTCGATGATGTCGCCCGGCGCGCCGGCCGCGAGCACGGAGCCGTCGCTGATGATGTACGCGTGGTCGCAGATGCCGAGCGTCTCGCGCACGTTGTGGTCCGTGATCAGCACGCCGATGTTGCGCTGTTTCAGGAACTTCACGATCTTCTGGATTTCCAGCACGGCGATCGGGTCGACGCCCGCGAACGGTTCGTCGAGCAGAATGAAGCTCGGGTCCGTGGCGAGGGCTCGTGCGATTTCGACGCGGCGCCGCTCGCCGCCCGACAGCGAGAGCGCTGCGTTCTCGCGCAGATGCGCGATCTGCAGTTCGTCGAGCAGCGCTTCAGTGCGTTCGGTCATGACGTCTTTCGACAGACGTTTGCCGTCGCCGTCCACTTGCAGCTCCAGCACCGCGCGGATGTTCTCTTCGACCGTGAGCTTGCGGAACACCGACGCTTCCTGCGGCAGATACGAAAGCCCGAGCGATGCGCGCTTGTGGATCGGCAGGAGGCTGATCGACTGGCCGTCGAGGTCAATCTCGCCTGCGTCGAGCGGCACGAGGCCCACGATCATGTAGAACGACGTGGTTTTGCCCGCGCCGTTCGGGCCGAGCAGCCCGACCACTTCGCCGCTCTTCACATCGAGCGAGACGTCCTTGACGACGGTCCGCGAGCCGTAGCGCTTCTTCAGGTTGCGCACGACGAGCGAACTGGTCTTGCCGGCGAGCTGCCGGCCGTGGGTTTGGGGAAGGGTCACGGTGTTCATTGTTGCGGCGCTTCCTGCAGCTTGACCGATGGCGTGAGCGTCGCCGGGGCGCCAGTGAGCGGCTGTCCGCCACCGCTGCGCGGCGAGAGCATCGCGCGCACGCGACCGGCCGGATTGCCGGGGCCCGCGACGTCCATGCCCGACTTCGCCGTATAGAAGTCGTTCTGGCCGTCGTAGGTGATGACGCTGCCGTGGACCTGATCCATCACGGTCGCGAGCCCTTGCAGTCGGCGCACCGTGGCGCGCGTCGTGAGCGTGGTGAGATCCTTTTTGCCGTCGTAGTCGATGCGCTCCGCGGTGCCGTCGATGTATTCATCGAGACCTTCGCGCTTCTGGCGGAAGAAAGCGAGCGTGGTGGCGCCGGGCGACACCGTACCGGTCGCGAACTGGTAGCCCTGCGGGTCCTGGGTGACGACGAGTTTGTCGGCCTTGATCAGGATCGTGCCCTTCGTGGCGACGACGTGGCCGGTGAAGACGGTCTGCTGCTTCAGATCGTCGTAGGTCATGTTGTCCGCTTCAATGTTGAGCGGCTTGTCCTTGTCGGCGCGTTCGGCGTGCGCGGCGGGCGCGAAGCCCGCAAGCGGCAGCGCCGTCACGAGCGCGAACAGTGCGCCGAGCAGGGCACGGCGCACGCGCGTGGCGCGGGGTGCGGCCACGGGTGCGGCTAAATGCGCGCGCAACACGCCGGACAGAGGACGGGAAAGCGATTCGTTCATGCAGTCGAGCCTTGCGTGGGCTGCCCGGGGCTCATTACGAGCCGCCGGATTCAGCCGGGGCAATCGCGCCACGGACATTACCGTGGAGCTGGATGACCCGGCTCACGTTGTTGTAATTCATGCCGTCGGTGGCTGTCATGACCGACTGGCCGCGACGAAGTTTAACCGGCTTTTCGGTCTCGATCACGTCGTCGTTCACGAGCACGCGGAAATGCTCGGAATCGGCCTGCATCTCGGGGGCGCCGTCGCCGGCCGCGCGCAGGATGCGGGCGGTGTCGTAAAGATCGACGATCGAGGCGTCGGCGTTCACCTTGCCGCGCAGGCCGGTGGCCGTCACGATCGGCTTGCCGGGCTGGAATGCTCGCACCGCCGGCATCGTCAGGTCGCTGGTCTCGTCATCTTCGTAGTGGACCATGTGCGTCGCCGTGAGGCGGTACTGTGTC
The DNA here is from genome assembly GCF_021390575.1 of Paraburkholderia adhaesiva. Taxonomy (GTDB): domain Bacteria; phylum Pseudomonadota; class Gammaproteobacteria; order Burkholderiales; family Burkholderiaceae; genus Paraburkholderia; species Paraburkholderia adhaesiva. The sequence goes on from NZ_JAJEJQ010000001.1 coordinate 364,557, forward strand.
GCACCGGACTGGTCGAGCTCGGTGACCGAAAAGTCGTCCGCGAAGTAGTCGGGCGAGTGCGTGACCTGATGTGGCGCCGCCTCTTTCTCGTGCGGCTGGATCGCCTGCAGGAGCCACCACGTGAAGCCCGCAAGGGCGGCCATGCAGACTAGTGGTACAAGCGACGTGAGACGGAATTTCGGCTCGTTCATCACTGCCCCGCATGCGGCGCGCAGGCCGCCGCGAGCAACGCGTCGTAGCGGCCCTGCGCACGCAGGATCAGATCGGTGACTTCGCGTACGGCGCCGTGGCCGCCGCGCGCGCTGGTGACCCAGTGGGCGCGCTCGAGCACATCGCGATGCGCGTTCGCCGGCGCGGCCGCGAAGCCGCACTGGAGCATCACCGCGAGGTCGGGCCAGTCATCGCCCATGTAGCCGCACTGCTCGGCTGTCGTGCCCGTTTCGGCGAGCAGCTGCGCGAATGCGACGCGCTTGTCTTCCACGCCCTGATAGAGATGCGTGATACGCAGTTCTTTCGCGCGCACGGCGACGATCTCCGAGCGCCGGCCCGTGATGATGGCCGTGTCGATGCCGGCTTCGCGCAGGAGCTTCGCGCCGTGGCCGTCGAGCGAGTTGAACACTTTCATCGTGTCGCCCGAGCCGGTGAACATCAGCCCACCGTCGGTCAGCACGCCGTCGACGTCGAAAATCATCAGTCGCACGCGTGCTGCGCGTGCGGTCGCGTCGGATTGGGGTACCACCATAATCAGATCACCTTCTTCGCAAAGAGGTCGTGCATGTTCAGCGCGCCAATCAACTTGCCCGCTTCATCGACGACCAACATCTGATTGATCCTGTGGCGCTCCATCAGTTCCACGGCTTCGATCGCAAGGTGATCGGGCCCGATCGTGCGCGGACCCTTCGTCATGACCGATCCGATCGGCAGGCCGCGGAAGTCACCGTCGCGTTCCAGCACGCGGCGCAGGTCGCCGTCGGTGAAGATGCCCGCCACGCGGCCCTCTGCGTCGGCGATCGCCGTCATGCCCATGCGCTTCGCGGTGAGCTGGAACAATGCGTCGCGCACGGTTACGTCGTCCTGCACCACCGGGACCTGGTCGCCCGTGCGCATAACGTCGCGGACGTAGGTCAGGAGGCGTCGGCCGAGCGCGCCGCCCGGGTGCGAACGTGCGAAGTCGTCTGCGCCAAAACCGCGCGCATCGAGCACGGCGACCGCGAGGGCGTCGCCGAGCGCGAGCGCCGCCGTCGTGCTGGCGGTGGGCGCAAGGTTCAGCGGGCAGGCTTCCTTCGCGACACCGGAATTCAGGTGCACATCCGCGAGTTGTCCGAGCGTCGACTGCGGGCGGCCCGTCATGGCGACGAGCTTCGCGCCGATGCGCTTCACGAGCGGCAGGATCGCGACCAGTTCCTCCGATTCGCCGGAGTTCGAGAGCGCGATGAACACGTCGTCGGCGGTGACCATGCCGAGGTCGCCGTGGCTGGCTTCGGCGGGGTGGACGAAGAATGCGGGGGTGCCGGTGGAGGCCAGTGTTGCGGCCAGTTTGCGGCCAATGTGGCCCGATTTACCTATGCCGGATACGACCACACGGCCGCGGCATCCGAGGATGAGATCGACCGCGCCGACGAAGCTGTCGTCGAGCCGGTCGCGAAGCCCGCGCACGGCGTCAGCTTCGATGTCGAGCACGTCGCGAGCGAGCTTCAGTGCCCGGTCGCCATTGATTTTCGCTATCATTCGCGGAGTATAGCAAAGGCGTTTGTCCGCCGTGCCGGGGCGCCCAGCCGGGTAGCACCGGGGCGGACCGCTCGTCCGGACGTTTCGCGCGAAGGCCGCCCGGTCTCGCCGTGCTTCCCCGTCATCTCCCATTTGTCTCGCCTCGCGCCGATCATGGACCCGGCTCACGCGACAGACCGGTTCACTCACCGGTTTCACACCCCAGTTTCCGTCAGGTTCAGATGTAGAGACCTCCAGCCACGGATGCAACGCAACACACGAGGACGCTTCACACGATGATCTCCCCGCTGGAAATGACCCTGTTCCTGCTGCTCGCGTCGGTGGTCGGCGTCGTGCTGTTCCGTTCCCTGAATCTGCCGCCGATGCTCGGCTATCTGACCGTCGGCATTCTTGTCGGGCCGCATGCGCTCGGCGTCGTGCCGGACACGCACGGGGCGCAGCATCTGGCCGAGTTCGGCGTTGTATTCCTGATGTTCTCGATCGGCCTCGAGTTTTCGCTCTCGAAGCTGCGCGCCATGCGCCATGCCGTGTTCGGGCTCGGGCTGTCGCAGGTGATCGGGACCATCGCCGTCGCGCTCCTGCTCGGGCTCGCGCTCGAACCGTGGGTGCATATCACCTGGCAGGCGTGCGTTGCGCTCGGCGGGGCGCTCGCCATGTCGTCGACGGCCATCGTCACCAAGATGCTCGCCGAGCGCCTCGAACTCGAATCGGAGCACGGCCGCAACATTCTCGGCGTGCTGCTGTTCCAGGATCTCGCCGTCGTGCCGCTGCTCATCGTGATTGCGGCATTTGGCGGTACTTCGACGTCGCTCGTGGAGTCGCTCGGTTACGCGGGCGTGAAGATCGTGGTCGCGCTCGCATTGCTGCTGATCGTCGGCCAGAAGTTCATGACGCGCTGGCTCAACGTTGTCGCCCGGCGCCGCTCTCAGGAGCTGTTCGTGCTGAACGTGCTGCTCATCACGATCGGCGCCGCGTTCATCACCGATAAATTCGGTCTCTCGCTCGCGCTCGGCGCATTCATCGCGGGCATGCTCATCGCCGAAACGCCGTATAAGCATCAGGTGGAAGAGGACATCAAGCCGTTTCGCGACGTGCTGCTCGGCCTCTTCTTCGTGACGACGGGCATGCTGCTCGATCCGAACGTGATCTGGCAGCACCCGCTCTTCGTGGCCGCGTTCCTGATCGGGCCGGTCGTGCTCAAGGCCGTGATGATCACCGCGCTCACGCGCCTCTTTGGCGCGTCGCCGGGCGTAGCGATGCGCACGGGCCTCGGCCTCGCGCAGGCCGGCGAATTCGGCTTCGTGCTGCTGAACCTCATCCTCAGCGAACATCTCGTCGATCAGACGCTGCTGCAGGTGATCCTCGCCTCAATGCTGCTCTCGATGCTCGCCGCGCCGTTCCTGATCCAGAACGCCGACCGCATCGTGCTGCGCCTGTCGTCGACTGAATGGATGCAGCAGTCGCTGCAAATGACGCGCATTGCTACGCAGAGCCTCAAGCAGAGCGGCCACGTGATCATCTGCGGGTATGGGCGCGCCGGGCAGAACCTCGCGCGCATGCTCGAAAACGAAGGACTCTCTTACGTGGCGCTCGACCTCGACCCGGACCGCGTGGCGGCGGCCGCGGCGGCGGGCGAGTCGGTGGTGTTCGGCGACGCGGCGCGGCGCGAGTCGCTCGTCGCGGCGGGTATCCACCGGGCGGCGGCGGTGGCGGTTACTTACGCGAACACGCCATCGGCTACGCGCGTGCTGCACCACGTCCACGAACTGAAACCGACACTGCCGACGATCGTGCGCACGGTCGACGACGCCGATCTCGACCGCCTGCTGGCGGCGGGCGCGACCGAGGTGATTCCGGAGATCGTCGAAGGCAGCCTGATGCTCGCCTCGCACATGCTGGTGCTGATGGGCGTACCGATGCGGCGCGTCGTGCGGCGCGTGGAGGAGCTGCGCGACGAACGCTACAGCCTGCTGCGCGGCTACTTCCGCGGCACCGACGATGTCGACGAGGACGGCCACGAGCAGGTGCGGCTACAATCCGTACCGGTCGACCCGCGCGCCGACGCCGTGGGCCGCACGCTCGCCGAACTGGGGCTGCACGACCTCGGCGTCGAGGTGACCGCGATCCGCCGGCACGGCATTCGCGGCGTCGAGCCGGATCCGTCGACGAAGCTGCGCGAGGACGACATTCTCGTGTTGCGCGGACTGCCCGAGCAGCTCGCCTCGGCCGAAGAACGGCTTTCGCGGCACCGCAAGGCGGGTAGCGGAGCCGGAGCGGGGGCAGGGCGTCCTGAGCCTGGCGGCCCAGCGACCTGATTCTTTTTCTGCCGCTGTTTGTTCGCTGTTTGTTCGCTTTTGATTGTTAGTCACCCCAGATATCACCCGGAGAAATCATGTCCAACGCACCTGCGAACGCGAGCGCCGAACCTGCGCAGTTCGTGAAGAACCTGATCCGCACGGTGCCCGACTGGCCTCAGCCGGGAGTGCAGTTCCGCGACATCACGCCGCTCATCGGCGACGCGAAAGGACTGCGCGTGTTGATCGACCTGTTCGTGGAGCGTTACGTCGATGCGAAGCTCGACTACATCGCCGGGCTCGATGCGCGCGGCTTCATCATCGGGCCGATCGTTGCGTATGAGCTGAACGTGGGCTTCATTCCGATCCGCAAGATCGGCAAGCTCCCGTACAAGACGGTCTCCGAGACCTACAAGCTCGAGTACGGCGAATCGACCGCCGAGATTCACGAAGACGCCTGCGGCAAGGGCGATCGCGTTGTGATCGTCGATGACCTGATCGCTACGGGTGGCACGATGCTCGCGGGCAAGCTGCTGCTGGAGCGCGTTGGCGCGACGGTGGTCGAGGGCGCGGCGATCATCGACCTGCCGGACCTCGGCGGCTCGAAGCTGCTCACCGATGCGGGCCTGCGGCTTTTCACGATCACGTCGTTCGGCGGCCACTGATACCAGCGCCATGCCGAATTTCGCCCTCTTTCTCGCGACGTCGCTCGCCATCACCTTCGCGCCCGGCCCCGACAATCTCCAGGTGCTCGCGCGCGGAATTTCGCAAGGCCGCGCGGCGGGGCTCGTCTCCGCGCTCGGTTTCGCGGCCGGCGTGACATTCCACACGACGCTCGCCGCGCTCGGCATCGCCGCGCTGCTGCGTTCGTCGCCGGTTGCGTTCCAGATCCTGAAGCTCGCGGGTGCCGCGTACCTCGTCTGGATCGGCATCAAGGCGCTGCGGAGCCAGGGACTCGCCGCGGCGGGCGAACGCGAGCGCCAGCCGCTCTCGACGATTTTCCGCCAGAGCGTGCTCGGCAACATGATGAACCCGAAGGTGACGCTCTTTTTCGTCGTCTTCCTGCCGCAGTTCGTCGATCCGCGCGGCGCCCAGGGCGTGACGCTGCAGATGCTCGAACTCGGGCTGATTTTCATGCTGCAGACCGTTGTGGTGTTCTCGATCTTCGGTCTGTGTGCGGGCACTATCGGCGGCTGGCTCAAGCGCCGTCCGCGCGCGGGCGTATGGCTCGACCGCCTGGCGGGCCTCACGTTCATCGCCATCGGCATTCGTGTCGCGCTGCGCGACTGACCGGATTCGCGGGAGCCTTGCACGATGACCTTGCCTTGCATCAGCGCTGCGCGCCGGTTCGACGTGCGCGCGCATCTGCCGTTCTGGATCGGCGGCGAGCGCGTCGGCTGGATCCGACTGTCCGACGCGGCGCTGCTTGCGCGCTGGCCCGACGTGTTCGAAGTCGGTGCCACGCGCGTCGCCATGTCCGACACGTTCGATAACCTGACCTCGCGCAGCGCGGCGCTTGGCGCCGTGATCGGCGCGTTGGCCGCTGAGGGCCGCATTCCGGGCTGGCGCGACGAGACCTACGCGATCCGCAACGCCTTCGACGCCCCGCCGCTCGCCTATATCGAGCGCGCCGCGTCGCGTTTCTTCGGGACGATGACCTGGGCGGTGCATCTGAACGGTGTCGTAGACTATGCGCGTTCTGCGTCGCCTCGCGCGCCGCAGCTATGGATCGCGCGCCGCAGCGAGACCAAGGCCACCGATCCGGGCATGCTCGACAATGTCGTCGCGGGCGGCATCGGCTGGGGCTTCGGCGTCGAGGCCACGATCGTCAAGGAATGCTGGGAAGAGGCCGGTATCCCGGCCGACATCGCGCAGCACGCCCAGGCCGGCCGCACGGTGCACGTGCTGCAATCGTTGCCCGAGGGCACGCAGGCCGAGCAGGTCTTCGTCTACGATCTCGCGCTGCCCGAGGATTTCGTTCCGCACAATCAGGACGGCGAAGTCGGCGAGCACCGGCTCGCGCGCATCGACGAAGTCGCGCGCTGGATCGAGGAGGGCGCGATGACCGTGGATGCGAGCCTCGCCACACTAGACTGTCTGTTGCGTCGACGCTGGATAGACGAAGATGCGTGCGAGGGCATCGGCGCGATTTTCGAACCACCTGCGCTGTGAAAGGGCGCTGGTTTTGCGCGGCAATGCCACTGACTGAAATACCAGGGATTTGAAGGGAGTTACCAAGGTCATGTCGACCGAACACAGCTTTATTCTCAAACTGTCGTGCGCCGATCGTCCGGGCATCGTGCATGCCGTGTCGGGCTTCCTGTTCGAGCGCGGCGCCAACATTCTCGACTCGGCGCAGTTCGGCGACAGCCATACGGGCGAGTTCTTCATGCGCGTCGACTTCCAGCAGGTGGGCGGCGATCCGGGTCTCGAAGCGCTGCGCGTGGCGTTCGCGCCGCTCGCTCAGGAGTTCGGCATGCGCTGGGAGTTGCACGACGCGAACGTGAAACCGCGCGTCGTCATCATGGTCTCGAAGATCGGGCACTGCCTGAACGATCTGCTGTTCCGCTACCGCACGGGCCAACTGCCGATCGAGATCCCTGCGATCATTTCGAATCACAAGGACTTCTATCAGCTCGCCGCGAGCTACAACATTCCGTTCCACCATTTCCCGCTGCTCGGCGGCACGGAGGCGGACAAGGCCGCGCAGGAAGCGCGCGTACTCGAAGTGGTGAATAACGAGGGCGCCGATCTCGTGGTGCTCGCGCGCTACATGCAGATCCTTTCGCCGCAACTGTGCGACGCGCTCGAAGGTCGGGCGATCAACATCCATCACTCGTTCCTGCCGAGCTTCAAGGGCGCGAAACCCTACTACCAGGCGTTCGACCGTGGCGTGAAGCTGATCGGCGCGACCGCGCACTACGTGACGACGCACCTCGACGAAGGCCCGATCATCGAGCAGGAAGTGGAGCGTGTGGACCACAGCATGACGCCGGAGCAACTGACGGCGATCGGCCGCGACGTCGAGTGCGTGACGCTCGCGCGCGCGGTGAAGTGGCATGTCGAGCATCGCATCGTGCTCAACGGCAGCAAGACGGTGGTGTTCCGCTAGACCGCGCGCCCTGCGTTGAAGTTGACGACGTAAAAAAACCGGCTACCCGCAAGGGTGCCGGTTTTTTGTTGCGTCGGCATTTAAACCAGCCGCAGATAAATCAGTTCCCGCTTGATATACGCGTAGAAGATGGGCGCGGCGATCACGCCTTGAATGCCGAATGCGGCCTCCATCACGATCATTGCGACGAGCAGTTCCCATGTGCGCGCTTCGATCTGGCCGCCGACGATCCGCGCATTCAGGAAGTATTCGAGCTTGTGGATCACGATGAGGAACGCGAGCGCGCTGATCGCGGCGGGCAGGCCCACCGTGAGTGCCACTGCGACGATCAGCGTGTTCGAAATCAGGTTGCCGATCACGGGCAACAAACCCACGATGAACGTCACTGCGACGAGCATTTTCGCAAGCGGCAACGGCGAGTGAAAGATCGGCAGGACGAGCAGGAGGAAGATGCCCGTGAACGTTGTGTTGATGGCCGAAATCTTCACCTGCGCGAAGACGATGCGGCGGAAGGCATCGGCGAACCGCGCCACGCGCGTGACCAACGCGGTGGAAAGCGGCAGACGCAGTGCGTTCTTCTGCGCGCCGATTGCGACGATCGCGCCGATGATCATGCCGATTACGATCTGACCGAAGATGCGCGCGGCGTTCTTGCCGCCCTGGCCCAACTGGTTGGCGTGCTCGTGCATGAGCGCGACCGCTTTCACCTTCAACTGATCGACGTCCACCGGCAGGTAAGCAGCGACGGCTGCGGGAATGTGCCCGCGCGCCTGGTCGACGAACACCATCATCTGGGACATGACTTTCTGGACGCTCGGCACGTCGTCCTCGAAGTGCTCGATGATGCCGACCGTGAGACCCGTCAGCACTCCCACGATCACGATCGACACCAGTACCACCGAAGCCCAGCGCGCACGCTGGCTCGACATGCTCCGTTCGATGAACGGCGCGATCGTATGGACGAGCTGGTAGACGAGCATTCCCGCGAGGAGCGCTCCGAGCAGGTTCAGGTGCAGAACGGCAAACAGCCCGACGACGGCCGCAATATAGCTGCCGATCTCGACGGCCGAGAGTTTCGGCAGACTCATGTCGCTCGTCAGCCGGACCGGCCGCGGCCGGAGGTCGCGCACATCTTTTTCGTCTGTCGCTTCGTTGCGCTTGCCCATAATGGCTGTATTCCGTATTCAGACCCGGGGAAACGTCCGTTCCCCGTAAATTCACTGCATTGCTGATGCTGCCCGCACGCGTTGCCGCGTTCCCCCGGGCGACTGCCTTATTGCCCCGCCGATGCCGCCAGTGCGTCCGACTGCCGTCGGAGTAGCGGCGCCAGATACCGTCCCGTAAAGCTTGCCTTCGATTTCACGACCTGCTCCGGCGTGCCCTGGGCGACGATCTGGCCTCCGCCGGCACCGCCTTCGGGGCCCATGTCCACGATCCAGTCGGCGGTTTTAATTACATCGAGATTATGCTCGATGATCACTACGGTATTGCCCTGATCGCGGAGCCGGTGGATCACCTCCAGCAGGAGCGCAATGTCGTGGAAATGCAGGCCGGTCGTTGGCTCGTCGAGTATATACAGCGTGCGGCCGGTGTCACGCTTGGAAAGCTCAAGCGAGAGCTTCACGCGCTGCGCCTCGCCGCCCGAGAGCGTCGTGGCCGACTGGCCGAGCCGGATATAGCCAAGACCCACGTCCAGCAGCGTCTTCAGTTTGCGTGCCACCACCGGCACCGCCTTGAAGAACTCGTAGGCCTGCTCGACCGTCATGTCGAGCACCTCGCTGATATTTCTGCCCTTGTACTGCACTTCGAGCGTTTCGCGGTTGTAGCGCTTGCCGTGGCAGACGTCGCACGGAACGTACACGTCCGGCAGAAAGTGCATTTCCACCTTCAGTACGCCGTCGCCCTGGCAGGTCTCGCAGCGGCCGCCCTTCACGTTGAACGAGAAGCGACCCGACTCGTAGCCGCGCTCCTTGGCCGCCGGCACGCCCGCGAAAAGCTCGCGGATCGGCGTGAAGAGGCCCGTGTAGGTCGCCGGATTCGAGCGCGGCGTGCGGCCGATCGGCGACTGGTCGACGCTGATGACCTTGTCGAAGTGGTCCAGCCCCTCGATCGCCTCGAACGGCGCGGGCTGAGCCGACGCGCCGTACAGATGTTGCGCAACGGCGTGGTAGAGCGTGTCGTTGATGAGCGTGGACTTGCCCGAGCCCGAGACACCCGTCACACAGGTGAGCAGGCCCACCGGCAGGTCGAGGGTCACGTGCTTGAGGTTGTTGCCGTGGGCTTCGACGATGCGCAGACGCCGCTCGTCGGGTTCCTTGCGCTCGTCCGGGTAGTCGATGCGGCGCGAGCCCGAGAGGTACTGCCCCGTCATCGACGCCGGATCGTGCTCCACTTCTTCCGGTGTCCCCTGGGCGATCACCATGCCGCCGTGCACGCCCGCGCCCGGGCCCATGTCGACGACGTAATCGGCCATGCGGATCATGTCCTCGTCGTGCTCGACGACGATCACCGAATTGCCGAGGTCGCGCAGATGCTTGAGCGTGGAGATGAGCCGGTCGTTGTCGCGCTGATGCAGCCCGATGGACGGCTCGTCGAGCACGTACATCACCCCCGTCAGGCCCGAGCCGATCTGCGACGCGAGCCGAATGCGCTGCGCTTCGCCACCCGAGAGCGTTTCGGCGCTGCGTTCGAGCGAGAGATAGTCGAGGCCCACGTTGTTCAGGAACATCAGGCGCGCGACGATCTCCTTGACCACCTTGTCGGCGATCTCGCGCTTCGAGCCTTCGAGCCGCAGCGTCTGGAAGTAGCCGAGCGTGTCGCGCAGCGGCCAGCCGCTCACCTCGTAGATGGCGCGCGCGTGCTCGTCCGCGCCGATGCGCACGAAACGCGCTTCGCGGCGCAGGCGCGTGCCTTCGCAGTGCGGGCAGGCCTGATTGTTCTGGTACTTCGAGAGCTCCTCGCGCACGGCGACCGAATCGGTTTCGCGGTAGCGGCGCTCGAGGTTCGGGATGATCCCTTCGAATACGTGCTCGCGCACCGAAGTCCGGCCGCGCTCGTTCATGTACGAGAACGGAATCTGCTCCTTGCCCGAGCCGTAAAGCAGGATCTTGCGCACCTTCTCGGGCAGGTCTTCGAATGCAGTGTCGATGTCGAAGTCGTAGAACACCGCCAGGCTCTGCAGCATCTGGAAGTAGAACTGGTTGCGCCGGTCCCAGCCCTTCACCGCACCCGCCGCGAGCGACAGCGACGGGTGCGCGACCACGCGCTTCGGATCGAAGAACGTGATCTGGCCGAGGCCGTCACATTCCGGGCACGCGCCCATCGGGTTGTTGAACGAGAAAAGACGCGGCTCCAGTTCCGGGATCGAGTACGAGCAGATCGGGCACGCGAACTTCGAGCTGAAGAGGTGCTCCTTGCCCGTATCCATTTCGAGCGCGATCGCGCGGCCTTCCGCGAGACGCAACGCCGTTTCGAACGACTCGGCGAGCCGCTGCTTCATGTCGGGGCGCACCTTCAGGCGGTCCACGACCACGTCGATGGTGTGCCGCTCGCTCTTCTTGAGCTTCGGCAGCGATTCGACCTCGTAGATCTTCGCCTCGCCTTCGTTGGCCGTGCCGCCGCCCGAGCGCACCCGGAAGCGCACGAAGCCCTGGGCCTGCATGTCGTCGAAGAGTTCGACGTGCTCGCCCTTGCGGTCGGTGACCACGGGGGCGAGGATCATCAGCTTGGTCTCTTCGGGCAGCGCGAGCGCGGCGTCCACCATCTGCGAGACGCTTTGCGCCGCGAGCGCGATCTCGTGGTCGGGGCAGTACGGCGTACCGACGCGCGCGTACAAAAGACGCAGGTAGTCGTGAATCTCCGTGACCGTGCCGACCGTCGAGCGCGGATTGTGCGACGTCGCCTTTTGCTCGATGGAAATAGCGGGTGACAGACCCTCGATCAGGTCGACGTCCGGCTTTTCCATCAGCTGCAGAAACTGGCGCGCGTAAGCCGACAGGCTCTCCACGTAGCGCCGCTGGCCCTCTGCGTACAGGGTGTCGAACGCAAGCGAGGACTTGCCCGAACCCGACAGCCCGGTGATCACCACGAGCTTGTGGCGCGGCAGGTCCAGATTGACGTTTTTCAGGTTGTGGGTTCGGGCCCCACGGATACGGATTTGTTCCATGAACCTGCGGGAGAAAGGGAGGCTAAACCTGCTACTATAACGACTTTTCCAGACCGCCGTTACGGGTTGCTGACGGTTCGTGAAGGTCCTCGAAAGGCATACCACGGGCAGATTTCAGGCCATTGTGCGGAGCACTACGCGGAGCAATACGCGAATCACCGCGCGAATCACCGCGCGGGACCACTGCGGGGATGAGGCGCCGCCGGCCGGAGCGCGTGCGAAGGCAGGCTGCCCGTTCAGCATCGTAGATGGGGCGTTCGCGCGCCGTTGCAAGACGGTACCGGGGATGCGCCAGCGTTGGCAGGCGCGTTGCGCCGGGGCCGCGGGGGCGCCACAGTCGCAGGATCGTCAAGCACGAAGCCATTACGGCAATAACGAAGTCCGCCTTCATCTGCTTCCACTTCTGCGGACAGCGGCGGCGCAATCAGAACACGTTCCCGATGTCCATTCCGTCTGCCACCTCCTCACGCATGAGCGCGCCCGAATTGCGCGCGACCGTGTCGCTCGCCGCGATCTTCGCGCTGCGCATGCTGGGCCTCTTCATGATCATGCCGGTGTTTTCTGTCTACGCGAAAACGATTCCCGGCGGCGACAACCTGCTGCTCGTCGGCGTCGCGCTCGGCGCCTATGGCGTCACGCAATCGCTCCTCTACATCTTCTACGGCTGGCTTTCCGACAAGGTCGGCCGCAAGCCGGTCATTGCCGCAGGCCTCGTCATTTTTGCCATCGGCAGCTTCGTGGCCGCGTTCGGGCACGACATCACGTGGATCATCATCGGACGGGTGATTCAGGGCATGGGCGCGGTGTCGTCGGCCGTGCTCGCCTTCATCGCCGACCTCACCGCCGAAGAGCACCGCACCAAGGCCATGGCGATGGTCGGCGGCTCGATCGGCATGTCGTTCGCCGTGGCGATCGTGGGCGCGCCGATCGTGTTCCACTGGGTCGGCATGAGCGGACTCTTCACGCTCGTCGGCGTGTTTTCGATCCTCGCTGTGGGCGTCGTGCTCTGGGTAGTGCCCGACGCACCGAAGCCCGTGCACGTGCGCGCGCCATTCGCTGAAGTGCTGCACAACGTCGAACTGCTGCGCCTGAATTTCGGTGTGCTGGTGCTGCACGCGACGCAGACGGCGCTCTTCCTCGTCGTGCCGCGCCTGCTCGTCGATGCGGGCCTCCCGGTCAAGTCGCACTGGATGATCTATCTGCCGGTGATGGGCCTCGCCTTCGTCCTGATGGTTCCGGCCATCATCGCCGCCGAAAAGCGGGGCAAGATGAAGGCGGTGCTGGTCTCTGCGATCGGCCTTATCCTTATTGGCCAGCTTTTGCTCGGCTCGCTGTCGCATACACTTACGATCGTGGCGTCAGTGCTTTTCATCTATTTCCTCGGCTTCAATATTCTGGAAGCGTCGCAGCCGTCGCTGGTGTCGAAGCTCGCGCCGGGTGCGCGCAAGGGCGCTGCGACGGGCGTGTACAACACGACGCAGTCGATCGGCCTGGCCCTCGGCGGTGTGGTCGGCGGCTGGCTGCTCAAGCACGGTGGTGCGAGCACGGTTTTCTATACGTGCTCTGGGCTTGTCTTGTGCTGGCTTATAATCGCGGCCTATATGAAGGCGCCGCCGAAGCGCGCCTGATATCGGTCGAACAGTATTCGCGGAGGCGGTCCGCACGCGAGCGGCGACAGCCGCCACGCATGCGCCGCGAGGCCGCTCCTCGCAACGGAATCAACAGGAGAAATTCATGGCATCCGTGAACAAGGTCATTCTCGTCGGCAACCTCGGTGCTGATCCGGAAGTGCGCTATCTGCCGAGCGGCGATGCGGTGGCGAATATCCGCCTCGCCACGACCGATCGCTACAAGGACAAGGCGTCCGGTGACTTCAAGGAAATGACCGAATGGCACCGCGTGTCGTTCTTCGGCCGCCTGGCCGAGATCGTGTCGGAGTATTTGAAGAAGGGTTCGTCGGTGTACATCGAGGGCCGTATCCGCACGCGCAAGTGGCAGGCGCAGGACGGCACCGACCGTTACTCGACGGAAATCGTCGCGGACCAGATGCAGATGCTGGGCGGCCGCAGCGGCGGCGCGTCGATGGGCGGCGACGACGGCGGCTACAGCCGCGAACCGGCTGAACAGCGCGGCGGCGGCCGTGCGTCGGGCGGTGGCGGTGCGCCGCGCGCGAGCAGCGGCGGCGGCGGTGGCGGCCGTTCGAACGCGCCGGCCGGCGGTGGATTCGACGAAATGGACGACGATATTCCGTTTTGACGCTTAGCGTAGAACAGTCGGAAACAAAAGGCCCGCAACCGGATGGTTGCGGGCCTTTTTCTTCTTCCCGACCGTTGTGACCTTTTCGGTAAGTCGCCTGCTTCCAGACTGCGCAGAACGGCTCACCATGCCGAACCATTCGTCAATGATTCCCGCCGGCACCTTCCGTCGAATAGGCGACGCGAACCGCACCCCAGTGCCTTCCTCGCACCAGAATCGGCGCCGAAGCATCTTTCATCACGATGCGCGTGCCGTTGCCCATCTCGCGGCTATACGTTTGAACAAGAAATGCGCTTCGGCTATTCACCGCGGCCATCGCCGTCCGGTCTTTGAAGAAGCGGCGGTTTCGGCAATTGGCTTCGTTCCAGACGGGATCGTCGGATTGAGGTAACGAGTACTGCGCGTGGTTCGTCGGAAGGTAGCCGTTTCGGTCGAACGCACAGCAGATTCGTATCCGCTTGTCGATCTGAAGCGCCTGATCCTGAATTTGCGGCAAAACCCGGTCGCACAGATTGGTGAAGGGGCTCAAAAACTGAGCCGGCGATGAACGCTGAATGGGCGTGTAGTCGTTCGAAAACAGGTCTGCCTCGCTGATCTGTCCGGCGCCGAGAGCACGCTCGAAAGCGCTCGACACGTCGGCGGCGACGCGTTCCGCCACGCCAATGAACAGTGCATCGGACGTACTGCCGCCAGCGGCGGCGACTTCGCCGAGCAGCCGGTCGGAAACAAGCAGAACGTCGGCGAGACGCTCCCGCGCAGTCGCAACGAGATCATGCGAGGACGTGGCATTTTCGTAAATCGACGAAACGAGCTGAACGACAGACTGGCAATCCGATTCGACGACATCCGACGTGGAGACCGTCGAACTGGCTTGCGCATGGAGCTCTGCGATCGCCTTGTCGGTAGCGGCAATCGTCGAGCCGATTCGCGTCGTCGTTTCATCCACCACGCTTGCCCGTCGCACATTCTCTTTGCTTAGCTCCAGAAGCGCCGAGGTTTCGGAGGCGAGATGGCCGATGGTGCTTTCAATCTCGACAGCTGCGGCATTCGATTGGGCCGCGAGTTGCTTCACCGCCGATGCCACCACGGCGAAGCTTCTTCCAGCGTTACCCGCTTTGGCCGCTTCAATGGCCGCGTTCAGCGAAAGCAGGTTCGTCTGCTTCGACAGCATCGTGATGGTCTCGGCCGCTTTGGCGACTCGCCCCAGCACGTCGTGCAGCACATTGATGCGAGAGCCAATGTCGGCCGTTCCACGGACCAGTTGCTGCACCTCATCCAGCGATGAACCGATATCTTTCGTCGAGTCGCTAATTCGCTCCGCGGCGTCGCGTCCTGTCTGCTCCGCACGAGCAGCGGCTCTGCCCATCTCGCGGTTGTGTTCCGTGAGCTTTTCGGACAACCCGTGCAGTTGCTCGCACGCACGCGATACGTCTCCCGTCGACGATCTCACGCGCTCGACTTCGCCGTCGATCTGGCAAATGCTAACCCCAAGCTTGTCGACGCTGGATGCCATCGACTCCAGCAGCGCACTGCGCGACGCCTTTTGCGTTCGTCGCGAGTGGAATCTCGTCAGTATTGCCATCTAATGGTTATCCGTTCTTGTATGAGACCGGTCGAGAACAGCCGCCAACAAGGCGTCAGACGTGCCTGCCCGTTACATGCGCTGGCATGCCTGACAGCCCCGCACACGCTGAAATCCCGCTGTCGGTCCACGGCTAGGTAACCGACAACGCATATTTCATTCAAAATCATAAGCCGACCGGACGGTCGATTTTAAGACTTTACCTGTGCGGAAATGTCGTCGGGGAAACCCTAATGCGTTTTATGCGTATTGGATTTCGATGGCTGAAGTCTACGGCTGGCGTCGAGGAAAATCGTGAGCCAATGGGGAGGCGCTTGACGTGTCCCAACGGTCGCAAGGTTCGGGATCGAGAGCCCTCGTGGTCTCTGGAACTGTGCCGAAGTGGAATGACGCAAGTGAACTACAAGGCTCATTTTCGGGCGGATTTCTCGTGGCGTGAAAATCGTCTTGTGCGTGCGGACATTTTCAATGGGCAGACTCACTGTCGACTCGAGCGTTCGCACGATGTACCGTTTTCAGTGCCGCGTTTGATAATCCGTCGCAAACCGTCAAAATGTCACCGACCCAGGCACGGTGGCCCGAGCGTCGCCGGGGTGCTGGGCGCGCGTCAGGCCGACGACGTTGACGCGAGCCCCGGACACCAGATCCCGGCACGCAACACAACACAATGCCCGTCGGCCTCACGCTCGCGCAGCGCCGTGAAGCCGCGCCGCGCGATGGCCCAATGGCGTACGCGGTCCACCGTCCACATCTACCTTTCCCCGGAAGACCGATTATGAGCACCCTCCCGATTTCCTTCGATGACGTCGCCGCCGCGCACGAGCGCATCCGTGGCGTCGCGCACCGCACGCCGGTGCTCACGTCGCGTACCGCCAACGAACGGGCGGGCGCGGAACTCTTCTTCAAGTGCGAGAACCTCCAGCGCATGGGCGCGTTCAAGTTCCGTGGCGCGTACAACGCCATCGCCCAGTTCACGCCCGAACAGAAGGCGGGCGGCGTCATCACGTTCTCGTCGGGAAACCATGCGCAGGCGATTGCACTGTCGGCGAAGCTGCTCGGCGTGAAGGCCGTGATCGTGATGCCGCATGACGCGCCCGCGATCAAGGTCGCCGCGACGCAAGGCTACGGCGGCGAAGTCATCTTCTACGACCGTTATACCGAGGACCGCGAGGCACTCGGCAAGCGTCTCGCCGCCGAGCGCGGCCTGACGCTGATTCCACCCTACGACCACCCGCACGTCATGGCCGGGCAGGGCACCGCGGCAAAGGAGCTCTTCGAGGAAACCGGGCCGCTCGACATGCTGTTCGTTCCGCTCGGCGGCGGCGGCTTGCTCTCGGGATGCGCTACGGCGGCACACGCGCTCGCTCCTGCGTGTACGGTGATCGGCGTCGAGCCCGAGGCGGGCAATGACGGCCAGCGCAGCCTGCAGACCGGCTCGATCGTCCATATCGACACGCCGAAGACCATCGCCGACGGCGCGCAGACGCAGCATCTCGGCCAGTACACCTTCGCGGTGATTCGCGAGCGCGTGCGCGAGATCGTCACGGTGAGCGACGCCGAACTCGTCGACACGATGAAATTCTTTGCGAGCCGCATGAAGATCGTCGTCGAGCCGACTGGCTGTCTCGCGGCGGCGGCGGTGCTCGAAGGAAAGGTGGACGTGCGCGGCAAGCGTGTGGGCATCGTATTGTCGGGCGGAAATGTCGACTTGTTGCGCTTTGCGGAGCTGGTTGGCGCGTAACGCTGGCGGCAGGGAACCTCGGCGCGCCAGTTGTCCGCACGGCCAGGCCGTTCGGCGAGCGCAGCGCCAGCGTTCGTGACGTGTGGGTTTGCGCCCGGGCGCGCTGGCTGCGGATGGATCCCGGCAGCGGCGCGATATCGCGCTATCGGCTGAGCTGCCCGCGTGGACGGATAGCGGGGCGCACGCGTGTGAGCGCGCGTGATAGCGAGCGGGGCCGACCAGGCGCTCGCTGCCCTCGGCTGTTGAAAAGGGATCATCGGAATGCGGTCGTATGTTGGTCGTCAGTTAATTGATTTCTACAACTAATCTAATTTCAGATTTAACGGACGCTTGACGTTTCGGAAATCTCCGATTTCGGCAGTCCGGATTGGATGGTCATATACATAACCTTGCTGCCTGGCGTTGCCATCGGCGGCGGGAAGCAAATCAGGCCGCAAAACAGGCAGCACAGCGGACGTTTCTCCGCATCGCTGTGAGTGCGCCTTCCGGATCCATCCATCATCGAGAGATTGCCAACGTGAAGCTACGCGTCGTCTTGGCGGACGATCACCCTTTCGTTCTGCTAGGTGTGCACGCCGTGTTGAGCGAGGCGGACGGGATCGAGGTCGTCGGCGAGGCGTCCAGCCCCGCCGCGCTCTTTCGCATACTGGCCACTGTGCCGTGCGACGTGGTGGTCACCGACCTAACGATGCCTGGCGGCCCGGACGATGCAGAAGATGGACTGTTTCTGGTGCGGCGGTTGCGCCGCGATTATCCGTCGCTGCATGTCGTTGTACTTACCAGCATCACGAATGTCGTCATTCTGCGTGCTGTGATGCATGCAGGTGTCTCAGCAATGCTGAAGAAGAGCGAGCCCATGGACGAGCTGATACGCGCTGTGCGCGGCGCCGGCTGCGGTCCCGCGTACATCGGCAGTTCGATTCAGCGCGACTTCGCGATTGCAGGCTGGGAGAGCGCCGACAGTATGAGAATGCCGCGCCTCTCGCCGCGTGAGTCGGAAGTGGTGCGCTACTTTGCAGGCGGCCACTCGGTTAGTGAAATCGCGAGGATTCTCGGTCGCGACGTTCGCACGGTGAGCCGCCAGAAGCGCGACGCGATGACGAAGCTCGGTGTTAGTAACGACCCGGGACTCATTGCTCTCGTCCGGGTATACGGCCTTTCATGATCGCGCGTTCGACGCTGGCGGGCCGGTCGCTGCCGGCCGCGCTCCCCTTGTTTGCCACGCGACGCGAAGACGCGCTGCGAGGCCCGTCGTGCAGCGAGCCAGTTCATGCCATGACAGATATCACCGAAATCACGGCGCCGGTGCGGGTGATCGTCGCGGACGATCACCCGCTCGTGCTGTTCGCGCTGGAGAGCCTGATCGCCAGCTTTGCCAATCTGCAGGTCGTCGCGCGTGCGCAGACGGCGCCGCAGCTCTTTGAAGAGGCCGCGCGTCACAACTTCGACCTTGTGCTGATGGACCTGCACATGCCAGGGCTTGGCGGCGAGGAAGGGTACGACGTACTCCGGCGCTTCCGGCAGCGTTTCGCGCAGAAGGCGGTCGTGGTCCTGACGATGGAAACCAATGCCGACGCGCTGCGTGGGGCGCTCGAACTGGACGTCGATGCAGTGCTCAGCAAGCGCGACCGCATCGATCTCATTCCGGTTGCAATCGCATCGGCCATCGCGCATGAACACTACGTAGGCCCCGTGGTACGCGACCTGCTGCTGCAAGCGTCGCGCGCGCAGCGTCGCGAGCAGGTGCATCGGATATTGTCGCGACGCGAACTGGAGGTATTCACCCATTACGTCTCCGGCCTCGGCGTGACCGAGATCGCGAGTCTTCTGGGGCGCAGCGTCAAGACGATCAGCGCGCAGAAGTGTGCCGCCATGAAGAAGCTGTCGCTCGACAACGATGTCGAGCTTTACCGTTTCGCGGTGGAGTGCGGCGTTGCACAGGGTGAACCTTCTTGACCTTCGCATCCGCCTGATTGCCAGCGATCCATCCGTTTATGCAAACCGCCATCGGGTCTCAGGACTGTATTCAGAGTGTCGATGAATCGCGCGCCCCGGTGCGCGTGATCATCGCGGACGATCATGAATGCGTGCGTGTCGGCGTGGCGGGGTTGCTGAGCGCGTCGTTACACATAACCGTGGTCGCCGAAGCGCACGACACGCAGACGCTCGCCGAACAACTCGACCTCTATCCCTGCGACGTCGTGGTGTCGGACGTCTGGATGCCGGGTATGCACGGCGAATATAGCTCGCTCGCCATGCTGAGGCGGCTCATACGCTCGCGGAGGGGGCCGGCGGTCGTGGTGCTCACCATGGTGTCGAGCGCGCCAGTCCTCACTGGCCTGCTGCAGTTCGGCTTGACGGTCATCGTTGACAAGCGCGATGTGCCGTTCTCGCTGATTCCCGCCATCGAAGCGGCTAGCCGCGGAATCCCCTATCTTTCCGATTTCGCACGCACGGCACTGCAGCGCGCCGGCACACGGTGTCCGCCGTGCGCAGGTGTGCCGAGCGCACGTGAATGGGAGGTCTTCCAGCTTTACGCGCAAGGCATGCCGATCCGCGAGATTGCGTCGCGGCTCGGGCGCAGCGCCAAGACCATCAGCACTCAGAAGCGCAGCACGATGCGCAAACTCGGTCTCGAAACGGAGGGCGATCTCATGGACTTCGCCAAGCAGATCGGCCTCACGTGAGTGGTCGTACGACGTGATCTGTCGGAATATCTCGCGAGCTCGATCGTAGTTATGCCGCCCGATTTTAAGAACCGTCCTATTCGAGGCGTGCGGCGTACTTCAGATAATGCTTCGCTCGACTCAGATGCGTCCTGGATTCCCGGTGCTACACGCGAATCCTGACGGGCGCGATGGGACGTATCGGTTACCACCTACAGACGAGCAGTGCCTGCACGGCATGAAGCGGGGCACGGAGGCGGATTAATGAAGCTCGGTATTCGGTTGGGGATTGAAGCGGCCGGTTCCGCGTGGCTCGTGTTTGCGGGTTGCGCGAGCGCCGCGATCAACGTGAGCGTTCCCATGCAGGGCAGGAGCGTGTTCGACATGGCGATGGCGTTTGGCCTCGCGTTGTGCGTTGCGACTTTTGCCGCCGGGCGCGTCGCGAGTGCGCATTTCAACCCGGCTGTCACGATCGGCTATACGGTTGCGGGGCGCTTTCCCGTGCGTGACGTCGCACCGTACATCGCCACGCAGACGATCGGCGCAATTGCGGGGGCTGCGCTGCTTGCCTTCGTCGCGGGCGGGCGTCCGGGCTTCGCAATCACGGTTTCTGAGCTCGGCGCCAACGGTTACGGTGAGCATTCACCAGGCGACTACGCGCTTCATGCCGTGTTTGCCGTCGAGTTCGCCCTGTCGTTCGCGTTCGTTGCAATGCATCTGATCATGTCCATCTCGCCAAGGCGCCGCGCATCAGCGCCGGTCGCGCTGGGCGCCTGTCTCACAGTGATCTGCCTGATCGCCATTCCGGTCAGCAATGGCGGAATCAATCCCTCGCGTTCGACCGGTCCTGCGCTTTTCGTCGGCGACTGGGCGCTTGACCAACTGTGGCTCTTCTGGGCGGCGCCGATGGTGGGTGGCATTTCGGCAGGACTGTGCCACCGGTTCGTGTGCCAACGGCGGGCGAACGCGCGCCATTCCGCCAGGTCGTACGGCAACGCCTGAGGCAGGGCGACAACATAGTGTCGATGTCACGGAAGCCATCCCTCGCTGATAGTGTCCTCAGGCGGGTGCGGGTGGTGTTCTTCAGGGTGCTCGTTGTACCCGTGCTCGTGCTGGGGGGCGGACTATTGCCCGACCTCGCGAGCGACGCTGCGCGCGCGGCGACGGGCTTCGGTGCCGCAGCCGAGGCGGGCGTGGTACCGGCCAGGTCGACACCGGCGATGCGACCGGAGCTGATCGTCGGCGTGGTCGCCGGCGGGCGACCACCGCTCGAGGTACTCGACGGCGGGAAGCTGACCGGCTTCAGTGCGGATTACCTGCGCCTGCTCGTCGGAACGGGTGCAACGCTCGTGCCTCGCGTGTTTGCCGACATGCCTGCGTTGCTGAGCGCAGCATGCAGAGGTGAGATCGACATCATCATGAGCCGCTTACGCGCGCCGGAGCATGACCGCTGCCTCGCGGTCACTGCGCCGTACCTGAGCGGCAACAGCGCGTTCGTGACCCGCGCGGGCAATGAAGGCGTGGCCATGTCGGCTGCCAGGCTCGCACGTGCGCGGATCGCTGTGGAAAAGGGCTTCGTCCTCGAAAAGGTGCTGCACGAGCAATTTCCTCAAGCCCGCATCCTCGCCTATACGAGTACGCCGGACGCGCTGCGCGCTGTCGATGCGGGAGCAGCGGACACCTACGCAGGCTTCGCGCCAGCCGTGCGCTACGAGCTTTCCCTCGACACGTTTCGCGACCTGCGCCTCGCTCACGAAGAGCGTAACCGCGTGCAAAAGCTGCGATTCGCTGTGCCGCTATCGAAGGAGGCGTTGCGCGACCGGTTGAACGCGGCGTTCGCAGGCGTGCGGCCTGCCGACGCCGCGGCGGTGCGTGCACGCTGGCTTGCGCAAACCGCCACCTCTGCGGCGCCCACGCTCAAGCTTAGTGACGATGAGCGCTCGTGGCTGAGCGCGCTGCCAGCGCTAAAGGTCGGCGTTGACGACGACTGGCCTCCGTTCAGCAGCGGTCGACTACGACGTCCGGGCGGGATTGCCGGCGACTACCTTGACTATCTGGCGCGCGCGCTAGGCGTGACGTTCCAGCCCGTGCCGTTTTCGGCCTGGCACGATGTGGCCGGTCCGTTCAGCCGCGGCGAACTGGCCTTGCTCGTGACGTCCGCGCACGACGCCACTGTGGATTCGTCCGCGCTCTTCACGCAGCCCATCGAGCACTATCCGCTCGTGCTCGTCGGCCGCAGCGAAGAGCCGATGGCGCGCGGCATCGAAGACTTCGCTGGCCGCCGCATTGCGCTGGGGCCACATATGCCTGCGCTGTCGCAGATCTTCGCCGACGTGCGTGCGGTGCACGTCGCGCGCGCATCGAACGTGCAGGCAGGGCTCCGGATGGTGGCGCAATATCAGGCCGACGTTCTGGTCGGCAACGCGGCGGCACTCGACGTCCGGCTCAGTCGCGGATACGCAGGTACGCTCAAGGTGCTCGGCGTGCTCGACACCAACGAAGCCGTCAGCCTTGCCGCGCGCCCCGACCTTGCTCCGCTCGTGGCGTTGATCGACCGCGCGCTGGCTGCGATGCCACTCGCTGAACGCGAGCGGATCCGCAACCGCTGGGTGACGGGTGGGCCGGGCGTGACCGGCGGCTGGAGCGTGAACGCGTTGCGACTGTTGCCGTTCGTGATCGTGTTTGGCGTGGTGCTGCTCGTGACACTGCGCGCTTATGTGCTGCTGCAGCGCGAGATGCGCCGTCGCCGACGCGCCGAGCACATTCTTGCCCGGCAAGTGGAACTGCAGGACACGGTGATGGAGATGATTCCGTATCCATTGGGTGCGCGGGATCTGGCGGGCCGCTATATCGCCGTCAATCGCGCGTATGAGGAGATAACCGGGCTGCAGCGCGCGCGCGTCATTGGCCGTGACGGCACGTCCGTGCTGGCGTGGGGTGCGGACAATGACGGACCTGTGGAAGAGCTTTTCCAGCGCGCCGTCCGGGAGGGCGGAAACCAGCGCGTCGAACTGGCGTTCGACGGTCCAGGCGGCGAGTCTCGACACGGTATCTTCTGGATGCGGCTGTGTCGCGACGCTCACGGCAAGCCATTGTGCGTGCTCGGCACGATGATCGAGATCACCGAAATTCGTCGCGCCGAAATGCGCGCGCGCGAATCGGAACGGCTGCTCTCGGACGTTACGCGCTCGTTGCCTGTGCTCGTGTTCCGGTTGCGGCGCTCGTCCTTTGGCGCGTATTCATTTCCATATCTGGGCGGCGACTCGCAGCGCCTGCTCGGGGACGACGTCCAGGAACTCATGCGCGCCCGCACGCTTGATGTGGTCCGGGTGCACCGGCATGACCGCAAGCGTCTGCGTGCACAACTCGAGCGCTCGGCGCGGCGGCTCGAACCGGTGAATACCGAGTTTCGCTACTTCGGCGGGGCGGGTCTGGTGTGGGTACGCGCGGAATTCGTGCCGCACCTCGAAGAGGACGGCGCGGTCCTCTGGAGCGGGTATGCGGTCGATGCAAACGTCGAGCACGCGCGCGCCGACGAACTGGCGCGTGCGCGCGATCTGGCCGAGGCGGCGTCGCGCGCGAAGGACGACTTCCTTGCCATGATGAGCCACGAGATCCGCACGCCGATGAACGGCGTGCTGGGCCTCGTCGAAGTCCTCGAGCGCACGCCGCTCAATCCCGACCAGACGCAGATGATCAGCATGGTGCACGAATCGG
Source organism: Paraburkholderia adhaesiva (assembly GCF_021390575.1). Classification (GTDB taxonomy): domain Bacteria; phylum Pseudomonadota; class Gammaproteobacteria; order Burkholderiales; family Burkholderiaceae; genus Paraburkholderia; species Paraburkholderia adhaesiva. The sequence continues at coordinate 387,818 of NZ_JAJEJQ010000001.1, forward strand.
CGGGAGCGCTGCTGCAGATACTGGACGACCTGCTCGACTATTCGAAGATCCAGGCTGGCCGTCTCGTCATCGTTTCGGAGCCGTTCGACGTTCGCGAACTCGTCGACAATGCGGTCGGCCTGCTGGCAGGGCGTGCACACGAAAAAGGCTTGAAGGTGCGCGTCGACGTCGAGCCGGGCGTCGCGGCCACGCTGCGCGGTGACAGCGTGCGACTTCGGCAAATCCTGTTCAATCTGCTGAGCAACGCGATCAAGTTCACGTCGCGCGGTGAAGTGAGCGTGCTCGTGTCTGCGCAAGACGTGCCAGACACAGGCGCGCCCGCGAGTCAGATCCTGTCGCTTGTCGTGGCGGACACGGGAATCGGCATTGCCCCGGACGCGCAGACCCGGCTTTTCGAGCCGTTCGTGCAGGTCGAGACGACCACGACGCGGCGCTTTGGCGGCACGGGCCTCGGCCTGACCATCTGTCGCAGGCTTGCAGCGCTAATGGACGGTACGCTGGAGTTGCACAGCGCGCCTGGGCGCGGAACGGACCTGACGCTGCGTATCGAATTGCCGGTCGAGGTGCAGTCGGTCGTTTCGCAGGGCTTGCGCGGCAAGCGTGCGCTGGTCGTCTGTGATGACGAGCGCGTGGCCGCTGCATTGATGCATTTCGGCGAGACGCTTGGAATGCACATGACGAGCGCGTCGGACACTAACCTCGATGCGAACACTATGAGTGCCTATGCCGGAATTGATCTCGTGCTTGCCAGCGAATCGTGTGCGGCCGACATGTCCGGCCTCGGCGCAGCCGTCATCGGCTTGACCGACAATCCGAAGCCGACCGGCTATCGGGTGGCGGAGACCGGCGTGCGGCTGAGCGTCAATCCGCTTAGCTGGCGTGGACTGAATGCGGCCTGTGCGATGGCACTCGTGCGGCCGCAAGTCGTGCCCGAGCATTCCTCCGGCGTGCTTGCACCCGCACTCGCCGTGCCCGATCGCGAGAAGGAGCGCGCGGCGGGCCGCCTGATACTGGTGGCAGAGGATCATCCGGTGAACCGCGAGTTGATCAGCCATCAACTTGCGTTGCTTGGTTTCGCCTGCGATGTGGTGAACGACGGCGCAGAGGCGCTCGTAGCCCTGGAGAAGAATCACTACGGCTGCCTGATCACCGACTGCCATATGCCGGACGTATCGGGCTACGATCTCGCGCGGCGCGTGCGGGAAAGCGAGAGCAGGCGGGGCGGCACGCGGCGTCTGCCGATCCTCGCCATCACGGCGAACACCGCGCCGGAGAACCTTCACCTCTGCCGTGAGGCGGGTATGGACGACTGTATTATCAAACCCACGCGCGTCGCGACGTTGCGCGAGCATCTTGCACACTGGTTCGGGGCGCAGGGCGTGAATCGGGCGACGCCGGAACCGGCTCCTGCAATCGGGCCGCAGCCGCCTGCGCCGGTTGCAGCGGGCGCGATCGAGCCGCTCGATCTGGCTCGCATGATCCAGGTGTGGGGAAGCGAGACGTTGGTGAAGGGGCTGCTTGACGCATTCGTGCCAGCATTCCGTGACGATCTGGATGCGTTGCCACCGCTCCTCGAAGCCGTCGACGTCGCGCGTCTGCGCGAATGGCATCATCGCGTGGCTGGCGCGGTGGGCGTGCTGCAGTATCCGGTGCTGTTCGCGTTACTCGATACGTTCCGAAGTCATATCGATGTGTATCGTCGTCATATAAGCACTCACACCGCGGCGCAGCTGCGCGACGCCGGGCGTGAACTGATCAGTACGTGCAACACGATACTCGACGCCATCGCGCAGCAGGCGCGGAGCCTGGCTCAACCCGTGGAGTGACACAGGCGGCGACAGTGGGCAGATTCCGGCGAAATCCGGCCGAGCATGCGCCCGAGCGGCACAAAAAAAACGCGGCCGAAGCCGCGTTCAAGCTTGGAGACCCTTCGATGAAGAGTCACTTCTCGCAATTTCAAGATTAGATGCACTTCCGGAAAAAAGCGAGATAAAAACGCTTAACTAACTATTACAGGAAATTGCAGGAATCGGTCGTGGGGACTCCGTCTGATTCCGGAACCAGTCGACCGTGAAGTCGACGAACGAGCGCGTCTTTGCCGGCACATGCCGGCGGCCGGGATAGACGAGCGAGAGTTCCCTGTCCGCGTCACGGATGGTGTAGTCGCCGAGCACGCGGACCACGGCGCCGCACGCGAGATCTGCCACCACCTGGTCCGAAGGAAGAATTGCGATCCCCATGCCCGCAAGCGCCGCCTGTCGCTGCATCACGGCATCGTTGACCGCATACGCGGGTTCGATGCGCACGCCACTGCGCGTTCCGTCCGGGGCTTCGAATTGCCAGTCGTCGCCGTGGATGTCGGACGACGGCGCGAGTACCGTGTGCTGCGCGAGTTCGGCTGGACAGTGTGGCACGCCCTGGGTTGCCAGGTAGGCGGGCGCGGCTACCAGAACGGGGGCGATCGTGACGAGTGGACGCCGGATAAGCGTTCCACCGCTCACCTGTTGCGGAGCGACGATGCCCGCATCGAAACCCTCTTCAATCAGGTCGACTTGCCGGTGCAGCAGCGTGAGACTCACGCGAACCTGGGGGAACGTGGCGAGAAAACGCTGGAGCAGCGGTGTGAGGCCGTTGATCGAGAACGACGCGTGGGCAACGAGGCGCAGGGTCCCTGACGGCACCGCGACGCCATGCGCAATCTGCGTTTCGATGTGCTCCAGATCGTCGAGCACTTGCCGGCACCCTTGTGCGTAAGTCATTCCCGCTTCGGTCAACGACACGCTGCGCGTATTGCGGTTGACGAGCCGCGTGTTGAGGTGCGCTTCGAGCAGCGCGACATAGCGTGTGACCACCGCGTTGGAGAGGCTGAGGCTGGCGGCAGCGCGACCGAACGAGCCATGTGCGGCGACGCTCAGGAACACGCGCATCGCCTGAAGCTGATTCATCGATCTTGGGGGCGTCGACATCGGAGAGTGATTCTCGTGCAACAGGTGAAGTAAAAGCGGTGGGGGCTACGGGGGAACATCCATGCGGGACGCCGTTGCATGCCGGCCAGATAGTACCGACACGGGTGTGTGTAGGGGAATGGGACGCTTCTGAATCTTCGGCTTGTATCAAATTCGTCGTGTCGCCTTTCGACAACGCTTTAAAGAGATACGACCGAACTCACCGTCGCATCATGAAAGTGAGATAGGGCGCGATCGTTGCGATGCAAGCGATTGCGGCGCTAGCCACTTTATTTTTCGACTTCCTCAAAAGACCTTTTGTGTTTATGCGGGGTGGTTGACGCAAAAGCGTCGCCCATAAACTCAGGGATGCATATCAAAGCAGCGCCGCGTCATAGCGGCATGGAACATGGCGATGCCGGCAGTGAGCCGGTGTCGATGTTCTCTTTCCCCGAAGGGCATAGCATCAAAGGAAGGATATGAAGAAGACTCTGATTCTGGCGGCCGTGTCCGCGACGTTTGCATCGGCATCGTATGCGCAAAGCAGCGTCACGCTGTACGGCGTTGTCGACGCCGGCTTCACGTACACGACCAACATCAACGGCAACAACAATTTCGCGATCACCAGCGGAAACGTCCAGAACAGCCGCTGGGGCTTGCGCGGCATGGAAGATCTCGGTGGCGGCCTGAAGGCGATCTTCAATCTTGAAAGCGGCTTCGACGTATCGAACGGCTCGTTGAACAACAGCAGCTCGATGTTCAACCGCATGGCGTACGTCGGCCTGAGCCATCCGGAGTACGGTACGCTCACGCTGGGCCGCCAGTTCGACTCAGTGGTCGATTACGTCGGTCCGCTCATGGCAGTCGGCACGTGGGGCGGCACCTACACGGCGCACGTCCTCGACAACGACAACGGCAACGCCACGTTCTCGATCAACAACTCGGTCAAGTACGCCAGCCCGAACTATGACGGCTTCGAGTTCGGCGGTCTCTACGGCTTCTCGAACAAAGCGGGCGGCTTCGCGGACAACCGCACGTACAGCTTCGGCGCGAGCTACAAGTACGACGGCCTGCAGATTGGCGCGGCCTGGCTGCAGGCGCAGGGGATGGACTTCAACGGGGCCGGCTCGGTCCAGGGTTCGCCGCTCGCCATGTTCAACCTGAATCACCGTCAGCGCGTGTGGGGTGCCGGCGCGAGCTACACCTATGGTCCGTTGGTCGGCGGTGTCGTGTTCACGCAGACGCGTATCAACGACGTCGGCAGCAACTCGCTGCGCTTCAACAACATTGAAGGTAACCTGCGCTACAACCTGACGCCGGCGCTCGGCATCGGCGCGATGTACACGTACACGAATGCCAACGGTTCGGACACGGTGCTCAACACGAACGGCAGCCGTTCGGCACACTGGCACCAGTTCGCGCTGCAAGCTGACTACTCACTGTCGAAGCGCACGGACGTGTATCTCGAAGGCGTGGGCCTCTGGGGCTCGGGTGAGAACGCGGTCGGTATGACGCAGATTGGTTCCACGTCGTCGGGCGGTCTCTCGTCGTCGAAGAACCAGGGCATCATTACGACGGGTATTCGTCACCGCTTCTAAAGCGGCCTGACTGGTTGAAAAAAGAAGAGCGCCCTTAGCGGCGCTCTTTTTTTGCCTGTTTTTTTACCTGGATTTGCCAGTTTGGGACGCGTCTGACGTTATCTCGAAATTTGCTCTAGCATGTGGGAACGCTGCCGAAGCGGTACGGTGCGGCGCACCACAACAACGGAGAATTCTCATGATTGCGCTTCGTCCATTGCAGTTTGCTCTCGCCTTGTCTTTCCTCGTTGCATCGGGCGCCACGTTCGCCGACACCGTCGCGCTCAAGGCCAATCTCCAGCCGTCCAGCGAAGTCCCGCCGCGTGTGAGCCACGGTCATGGCACGCTCGACGCCACGTTCGACACGTCGACGAAGTCGCTGCAATGGACGGTGACTTACGCTGACCTGTCGGGTCCTGTCGCGGCCGCGCACTTCCACGGTCCGGCGCCCGTTGGCCAGAACGCCAATGTGCAGGTGCCGATTGCGAAGGGCGATACGCCGAGCCCGATCAAGGGAACGGCGACCCTTGACGAAAAGCAGGCAGCCGATCTCATGGCCGGGCAGTGGTACGTCAACGTTCACACGAAGCAGAATCCGTCCGGCGAAATTCGCGGCCAGGTGTTGCCGGCCAACTGACGGTGCGTATTGGCGTCTTGTCCGCGGCGCGCGTGCCATGCCGTGGCGCCGCGGTGCAGCTTACCGGAGCGTGAGCCGATGAGCTGGCAAAGCGCGCTGATTTGCTGGTTTCTGCGCCGACGATTTCTGCCCGCAACACGCGAGCCGATCGACGTCGCTTTTGCACGCGCGCATGCGGCGAAGCGCGTGTGGTCTCCGCGTCCGCCCAACGGCTTTCGACTCCACGAGCAATACGCTGCCGCCGATGCGCCGTTGCGCGGGGAGTGGCTGCTCCGCGTGGCAGGGGCGACGCGCACCATCCTCTATTTCCACGGCGGCGGCTACTACTTCTGCTCGCCGAAATCCCATCGCTCGATTACCTTTGGTCTCGCTCCGCGTGCACAAGCCGACGTGTTCTCGCTCGACTATCGCCTCGCGCCCGAGCATCCGTTCCCCGCTGCACACGACGATGCGCTCGCTGCGTACCGGCAGTTGCTGGCCACTGGCAGGCGCGCCGGGTCGATCGTGATTGCGGGCGACTCCGCGGGCGGTGGGCTTGCGCTCGCGACGCTGGTTGCGCTGCGCGACGCCGGCGATCCGCTGCCGGCCGGCGCGCTGCTCTATTCACCGTGGACCGATCTCGCCTGTACTGGCGCGTCGCTTCGCGAAAACGACGGGCAAGATCCGATGTTCAGTGCCGACGCGTTCGCTCGCGTGGCGCCACTTTATCTCGGCGCGACGCACGCAACGCATCCCTGGGCATCGCCGGTCCACGCCGACCTGCGTGGCTTGCCGCCGCTCTTCATGCTGGCGGGCAGCACAGAGGTGCTACTCGACGACACGTTGCGCGTCGCCGACCGCGCCCGCGCCGCGGGCGTGCGTGTCGAATGCGAGATAGGGCAGGGTTTGCCGCACATCTGGCCGATTTACGCGCCGTTTGCGCCGGAGGCGCGGCGCGCGCTCGACGACTCGGCCCGTTTCGTGCGGCGTGTCACCGCGACGGCGGACGCGCAGGGCCCTCAGTCGAGCGAAACGTCGATCGCTTCGTAGGCCGCCTGGACTGCCGCTTCGCCGTAGCGGCGTTCGAGCCGTCGCACGGTGAAGTGGCCATGCGCGACATGCTGGAAGTGATTCATGAACACGGTGTTGACCATGGCGCCGAGTACGGCACCGATCGCCGGGATCGATTTCGCCGCGACCTGCTCGGTCACCTGCACCGAAAAGCGCGCAGCGATGTTTTGCATGAGCTTGACGAGCGCTGTCGATCCATGGACGGCGAAGCCTTTCGTCGCCATCTCCGAGGACGCCTTCGACACCGCCTGCGCCAGCGCCCCGCGCACGATGAAGTAGCCGAAGTCGGCTTCGTCGTCGGTGGGCGAGCGGCCGCCCATGCCGAACACCGTCAGGCATTGCAGCTGGGTGTCGGGATTCGCGAGGTCCTCGCCCTCGCTGCGCGCGATGTCGCAGATCGAGCGGAACATCAGCGTCGTCGTGACCGGCAGTTCGACCGGCAGCGCGAACAGGCCGAACGCGCCGCCCGCCGCGCCGGTCGTCGCAACCGCGAATTTGTGGAGCAGATTGCCCGGCTTCGCACCCGGCGCGCCGTTCCCGACAGCGCCCTTGCCAAGCGTCTTGAGCGCGATCTGCAGGCATCTGCGCAGCGCGGCCTGGGTCGCCTCGTTCACCTTGTCGCTCGCGAGCCCGGGCAGTTTCGCGATCATCTTTTCAACGGGCGCACCGACGATGGCCGCCAGTTGCATGCCGAGCGGCGGACTTTCGAGCAGGTGCTTGGCGCGCCGCAGCGTCTCGAGGTCGGCTTCGGACAGTGCCACGGTGGTGTCCGGGGTATCGGGCGCATCGGGCACATTGGACGTTTCGGACTGTGGCCCCATAAATCTCCCGCTGGAAGTGGAGTTTGCGTTCAGCGTGCATCGTTCAGAGCGGCGGGCGGCGTGCCCGCGGCTCGCGAACGTCAAGTGTGCCCAGTGTAGGGGATGACGTCGTGATATTATTTTAATCTTTGACGCGTCAAACGTTGCTGGATCAAAAAATGGCTGTCCATACTGCCGCCCACCACACAAGTGGGCAGGTTCTGCCGTTCCGTGAGTCGCTGCTGGCCATGCTCGGTGTTTCCTTCGTGACGATGCTGGTCGCACTCGATCAGACTGTTGTCGGGACCGCGCTGCCTACCATCGTCTCCGAACTGCGCGGCTTCGAGCTGTACGCATGGGTCGCGACGTCGTACCTGCTCACGTCGGTGATTACCGTCCCGATTTTTGGCCGGCTCGGCGATTACTACGGGCGCAAGCCATTCCTGATTGCGTCGATCGTCGTCTTCACCGCCGCCTCGGTACTTTGCGGCGCCGCCAACAGCATGCTGTTCCTTGTGATCGCGCGCGGGCTACAGGGCATCGGCGGCGGCATGCTGGTTGGCACCGCCTTCGCCTGCATTCCCGATCTTTTTCCCGATTCGGTCGTTCGCCTGCGCTGGCAGGTGCTCATGAGTTCGGCGTTTGGTATCGCCAACGCGATCGGACCGTCGCTCGGCGGGTTCCTCACGCAGTACTACGGCTGGCGCTCGGTGTTCTACGTGAACCTGCCGGTCGGGCTCGTTTCGCTCGTCTTCGTCTTGCGCTATCTGCCGCATTTGCGGCACGTCGTACACGAGACGCGCATGCGGCTCGACTGGCCCGGCGCGCTCCTCATCGCGCTCGCGCTCGGTAGCCTGCAACTGTTCGTCGAACGCTTGCCGAGGCACGGCCTGTCGTTCTCCGCCGTGGTGCTGCTCGCCGTCGCCGTCTCCGCCGCGTGGGCGCTGTGGCGCTGGGAGCGCCGCTGTCCTCAGGCGATTCTCCCTGTCGACATGTTCCGCAACCCGAGCCTCACGGCGCTCTTCACCCTTGCGGTTCTGGGCGGATTCACGATGTTCTCGCTGCTGTTCTACGCACCGCTCTTGTTCCAGGGCGGGTTCGGGATGTCGCCGAACGAGGCGGGCCTCGTCATCACGCCGCTCGTCGTGTTCATCACCATCGGAAGCATTGCGAACGGGCGCATCGTTTCGCGCATCCGCAACCCGAACGTCATGCTCTATATCGGCTTTGCGATGATCGCCGTGGCATGTCTCTCCATTTTCGTCGCGACGCATACTACGCCGCGGCCGTTGCTGATGTCGCTGATGATCTTCGGTGGACTCGGGCTCGGTTTCGTCTTGCCGAATCTCACCATATTCACGCAGCAAACCGCCGGGCGTGAGCACCTCGGTATCGCGACGGCGCTCCTGCAGTCGCTGCGGATGATCGGCGGGATGTTCGGCACGGCGCTTACCGGAACGATGGTCACGCATCTGTACGCGAGCGGCGTGCGCAATGCGCTCGATGCCGATCACGCGACGCACTGGATGCCACAGCTCGCCGATCCGCAGATTCTCATCAACCGCGACGCCCAGGCCTCGCTGATCGCCGATCTCACGCACGCAGGGCACAATGGCGCGCTGCTGCTCGAGTCCGCGCGCGAATCGCTCGTTGGCGCGATTCATCTGGGCATCGCTGTGGCGGGCGTGATTGCGCTCGTGTCGCTCTGGCAGACGCGGCGCGTGCCGCCCGTCCGTCTGCAACGCAAGGTCGAGCCCGTCGTCCACGCGGACTGACGTGGCCAGAATTCCAGCCTGAAGCCAGGCCATAACGACAAAAGTCACGACATGGATACACCGGATCGCATCGCCATCGTCCAGCAGTTCGGAAGGACCTATCGCGCGTTCATGGCGGGTTTCGAGGCGCAGGTGGGGCATCCGCTGCCGCGCTGGCGCATCATGCTCGCGCTGTACGAGCAGAACGGGGAATCGTCGCAGAAGCGGCTCGTCGAGAGGTTGCGCGTCGATCCTGGCGCGCTCACGCGGCAGTTGAAGTCGCTCGAATCGCTCGGCTGGATCGAGCGCAGCAGCGACGCACGTGACAATCGCATCACGAACGTCCGTCTTACCGAAGCCGGGCGCTCTGCAACCGAAGCGAGCCTGCCGCGCCGCAACGCGTTTCTGAACCTGACGATGTCGCTACCCGACGACGCGCTGGCAGCGCTCTCGGGCGCGCTTCGCATGATGGAGGCGCGCATCGGCGAGGCGGCGAGCGCTGCGCAAGCGCAGGCCGACGCCGCTGGCGGCACCTGACACCCTGCGTCGCCGGGCCTCGCGCTCTTGCCGCGCAAGGTTGCGCGTCGCGCGAAACGAATCAGAAGTACGTCCCGATCACTTCCGTCACCTGATACGACGGATCCACCATCAGCACCTGACGCCACTTGTCGAACGTGAGGCACGGGTGCGAAATGTCGAAGGCGATCATGTCGCCGACTTCGATATCGGCGTCTGCTGGAATCTGCAGGTAGGCGTGCTGATCCATCATCTGGAAGATTTGCCAGCCTTCGCTCGCGGCGATCTCGCGGGGCGCCGCGCCGCTTGCGCGATCGCGCGACGGACGGAAGTGCCGTGAGGGCTCGGGAAAACCTGCGTCGTACGCGGCATCGCGCTTGCCGAAGCCGATAATCGCGCGACCCGGTTCCGGAATCGACTGCACATAGGCCCAGAGCTGCAGCGCGGGCAGGAGCGCGACGCCCATCTCACGCGCGACCGGATTGCGCGTGAGGATCTGCGACTGCGCTTCCTTGTACACGCCGACGTCGTGCGTCACATAGCAGCCGGGGCGCAGCACGACTTCGACGACATCCGCTTTCGAGGCGCCTGCGAATTCTTCGGCGACCACGTCATACCAGGCCGATCCCGCGCCGGAGAGCAGCGCGGGCGCGCGCGCGAATCGGCCCGCGGCGGCCAGCTCCTTCGTGATGTTGACGGCATCGCGCAGGAACGCGCGGACTTCGCTTTCCTCCTTGAGGATGCCCTCGTAGAGTTCGACGCCCGCGAGCTTGATCGAATCGCGATTGCGCCTGATTGCTTCAACCACCGCATCGCGCGTTTGCGCGTCGCGCACGCCAGTGCGGCCGCCCGGCACGCCAAGTTCGAGCAGCACCTGCAGCTTGCGCCCGGCCGCGCGAAAGAACTCACCCAGTTGCTCGACGCCCTGCACCGAATCGACGAGACAGAAAAACTCGAAGTCGGGATCGCTGAGCAGTTCGCCGATCATCATCATGTTGTGGCGCCCGACCAGCTGATTCGCCATCAGTACGCGCGTGATGCCGCCTCGATACGCGATGCGCGTCTGGTGCGCGGTCGCCAGCGTGATGCCCCACGCACCGGTGTCGATCTGGCGGCGAAAGAGTTGCGGCGCCATCGTCGTCTTGCCGTGCGGGGCGAGCTTCACGCCGTAGCGCGTGACGAAATCCTGCATCCATTTCAGGTTGTGCTCGACGCGGTCCGAATAGAGGACTGCGGCGGGCAGGCTCACATCCTCGTTCAGCAAGTTCCACTCGAGTCGTGATGCGTCGGCGAGCTGCACGCTCGTGCCCGGCACGTTCCCGAGTCCTTTGCTGTTCGGGTCGACTGTCGCGCCCTGATAGTTTGTAACTTTCATTTCCATTCGCTCCATTTCGCCACTGGACAACGTCTGGCGTTGACCCGAAGATGGTACACAAAGTACCATGGCCACGTGAATTGTTATTTGTTAACAGAACGCGTCAAAATTGCACGGGGTTCGCCCGATACTGGCCGTTCACGCCTGCCCAATGTCCGTCCACATGAATTCTGCCGTTGAACCGGGCCGCTTCGATATCGTCGCACGCATCGCAGGGTGCGTGCCCACGTTGCGTCCGGCCGAGCGCGAGGTCGCTGCGCTGATCCTCGATGACCTCGCGAGCGCAGCGCGCGCGAGCATCGGCGAACTGGCGCGGCGCGCCGGCGTGAGCGTCGCGTCCGTGACCCGCTTCGCCAAGACGGTGGGCTGCGAGGACGTGCGCGAACTGAAGCTGCGGCTCGCGCAGGCGGCTGCCGTGGGTGAGCGTTTCCTGCGCAGCGGCGCGATGGCCGAGGCCGGGAAGGGCACGAAGCGGCGCGGCAGCGGCGAACGGGATAAGCGCGGCAAGGACGCCGCGCCCGAACCGCTCGCCACGCGCGTCTTCGACGAAATCCATACGGCGCTCGCGCGCAATCATGATTTGTTGCGCGAGGCGCCGATCGCCGAGGCCGCCGAGGCGTTGCGCGCTGCACGCATGATCTACGTGTTTGGCATGGGCGGAAGCTCCACGGCGCTCGCCGACGAAATGCGCTTTCGCCTCGTGCGACTTGGCCGCCCGGTGGCGTCGTATCAGGACAGCCTGTTGCAGCGCATGGTGGCGAGCACGATGTCACCGGAGTCCGTCGTCGTTGCGCTTTCCGTGACGGGGCGCGTGCCGGAGATGCTCGACAGTTGCCGCATCGCGCGCGACTACGGCGCGAAAATCATTGCGCTTACCGCGCCCGCTTCGCCGCTTGCTGCGATGGCCGACTGGCTCGTTCCGATCGTCGCTGGCGAGACCGATTTCATTTACAAGCCGTCATCGTCGCGCTACGCGATGATGATGGCGCTCGATGTCCTTGTGACCGAACTGGCGCTCTCCCAGCCCGAGCAAACGCGCGAATTGCTGCGCCGCGTGAAGCACACGCTCGATGCGCATCGCGGGGGCGGTGAGCGGCAGCCGCTTGGTGATTGACTGCGTTGCATGGGATGGGAACGCTCTGCGTGGGTCCGGAGTAAGTGCTGAAGCACTAACTCCGGGCCGACATAAGCGCTAAAGCGCCAAGTCCGATCGACAGCTCTGCATGGGATGGGACTAAGTGCTAAAGCGCTAAGTCCCATCGACAGGAGAAACATATGCATTCCCACCCGGAAGCCGCCGATACGCTGATCATCGACGCAATGCTCTACGATGGCACCGGCTCGGCGCCGCTCGAGCGCGACGTGGCGCTTCGCAACGGCCGCATCGTGGCGATCGGCAATCTGTCGAACTGGCTCGCCGACGATGTGATCGAGGCGAACGGCCGCGCGCTCGCGCCTGGTTTCATCGACGTGCATACCCACGACGACACCCACGTGATTCGCGCTCCGCAGATGCTGCCGAAAATCAGCCAGGGCGTGACGACAGTGATCGTCGGCAACTGCGGGATCAGCGCGTCGCCGGTGACGCTCAAGGGCGATCCGCCTGATCCGATGAACCTGCTCGGCGATCGCGATGCATTTCGCTATCCGACCTTTTCCGCCTGGATCGATGCCGTGAATGCGGCGAAACCCGCGGTGAACGTCGGCGCACTGATCGGCCATACGGCGCTGCGCAACAATCACTTGGACGATCTCAAGCGCGCGGCCACGTCCGCCGAGATTGCCGCGATGCGCGCGCAACTCGAAGACGCGCTGGCGCACGGCGCGCTCGGGCTTTCCACGGGGCTCGCTTACGGTTCGGCGTATGAGGCCTCGATCGAGGAAGTCGCCAAGCTCGCCGAGCCGCTCGCGGCGGCGGGCGCGCTCTACACGACGCACATGCGCACCGAGTTCGACGCGATTCTCGACGCGATGGATGAGGCGTATCACATCGGTCGCCATGCGCGCGTGCCGGTCGTCATCTCGCACCTGAAATGCGCCGGACCTTCGAACTGGGGGCGCAGCGCGCAAGTGCTGACTTCGCTCGAAGGCGCGCGCAGGTATCAGCCGGTGGGCTGCGACTGCTATCCGTATAGCCGCAGTTCGTCGACGCTCGATCTCAAGCAGGTGACCGGCGATATCGACATCACGATCACGTGGTCAACGCCGCATCCCGAGCAGGCGGGCAAGCTCATTAAGGCAATCGCGCAGGAGTGGGGCGTCACACAGCAGGAAGCGGCGAGGCGCCTGCAGCCGGCGGGCGCGGTGTACCACAATATGTCCGAGGACGACGTGCGCCGCATTCTCTCGCACCCCGCGACGATGGTCGGCTCGGACGGCCTGCCGAACGATCCATTGCCGCATCCACGGTTGTGGGGCGCGTTTCCGCGCGTGCTCGGCCACTACGTGCGTGACGCGGCGCTGATTCCGCTCGAAGAGGCGGTGCGCAAGATGACGAGCCTGTCCGCGCGGCGTTTCGGGCTGACTGAGCGCGGCGAGGTGCGCGTCGGCTGGCATGCCGACCTCGTGCTGTTCGATCCGGCGACGGTGCGCGACACGGCGACGTTCGACAAGCCGCAGCAGGTGGCGGACGGCATTGACGCGGTGTGGGTGAATGGCGTGCTTTCATACCGCGATGGCCAGCCGACCGGTGAGCGTGCAGGCCATTTCGTCGCGCGCGGCGAGCGCACGACGCAGGCGTTCGCTGCACAGGCATTCTGATCTACGAATCTTGAACCTCGCCGCGTGCTGCCATGACCACCGAGCACGCGTCGAACGATCTGCAAGCAAGGAGCAAACGATGAAACGAATTGGAGCGGAAGGCGGCAAGGGCCAGGGCGGACAGCATCTGCCGTTCGCGCGCGCCGTGGAAGCCGACGGCTGGCTGTACGTCTCGGGCCAGACGCCGATGGAGGGCGGCGAAGTGATCAACGGCGGCATCGTCGAACAGTCGCACAAGGCGATCCAGAATCTGTTCGCGATCCTGAAGGAAGCGGGATACGGTGCCGAGCACGTGGTGCGCTGCGGCGTGTGGCTCGACGACGCGCGCGATTTCCAGTCCTTCAACAAGGTCTTCCGAGAGTATTTCGGCGAGCATCCGCCGGCGCGCGCATGCGTGCAGTCGAGTATGGTGGTCGACTGCAAGGTCGAGATCGACTGCGTCGCTTACAAGGCTCCGGCCGGGAAGTAATCGTGCGGGCACGGCGCGTCGGAGTGTGAATTGCAGAGGCGGTCCTCGGTTCGAGGGCCGCCTTTTGTTTTTTCGGGCGATGCGGCGGGATCGGGCGCCGGGCGGTGTGAAGCCGGTACACGCGTTCGCTCAACTTCATACATAACGAAGTCTGGATGTGAATTTCCCAATATATGAGCAGCACATTCACATATTGGAGATCGCGAAAAAACCGACCTACAATCAAAACCAACCGGCGGGCACTGCCTCGACATCGAGCGCAGCCCGCCGGAGCCCAGACAAAGACCGGTCCGCCGCGCACCTCAGTTCGCACGGCTGGCCGCACAAGATCCGGAGACATTGCCATGTTCCAGCCTGCCACGCACGCTGCATTGCCACGGCTATCCAGAGGCGCTCTCGTGCGCCGTCGCGCCGGCTGAACGCGTCTCCTCCCGTTAGCAACCCTTCTTCGCTCATTCATCGCCAACGCCATGACCAAAGCGATGTCCTCGACGCTTACGGCGAGTCCGCCCGCCGACGCAGCCGACACGGCACCCGATGCCGCGTCCGCCAGGCCCACTACACCGAAGTCCCGCGCCGCCGCGGGCGAAATCGGCACGAGGGGCACGCTGCCTGACGCGATGGCCCAGCAAACCGGCACGCAGACCCTGCTGCGCGGTCTCGCCATTCTCGAAGCCGCTGCGGCAGGCGTGCGCGACCTGCGCTCGTTCGGCGCCGTGCTCGGCACGACACGAAGCACGACGCACCGCCTCGTCTCCAGCCTCGTGCAGGCACGCTATCTTCGTCAGGTACAGGGCGGCTACTTGCTCGGTCCGAAGCTGATCGAACTCGGCACCATCGCGCTCGAACAGATGCCGCTCACTGCGGTCGCGCACGCGCACCTTGTGACGCTCGCCGATGAGACGCTCGACACGATCCACCTCGGCGTGCGCGACGGCGATGATGTGCTGTACATCGACAAAATCCCCGGCCAGCGCGGGCTCGAAATGCGTTCGCGCGTCGGCCACCGGATGCCGCTCGCGTCGACGGGCATTGGCAAGGCGATGATGCTCGACCTGGCGCCCCAGTCTTGGCGCGACCTGTTCGACGCGTCGCGCCGCGCGCTCGCGGGAGTGAGCTTCCGCCCCGACCACAGTCTCGACGATGACACGTTCATGAGGCGCATGGCGAACTACGCGGCTGGCGGCTACACGTTCGATCTTGAGGAAAACGAAATGTCTATCCGATGCGTGGCCGCGCCGGTGCGCGACGCATCGGGTGCGATCGTCGCTGCGCTATCGGTGGCGAGCACGATCCCGTATATGCCGCTCGAACGCATGGACGAGCTGATCCCGGTCGTGCAACGCGAGGCGCGGGCGATCTCGCTGGAACTCGGCTGGCGCGCGCCGCAGCCGGCCACGCGCAGGATCCGCAGATGAAAGCTCACAACAAGAGCAGAGCGGCGCACACGGGGACGCGAACGGAGAAGCGCACGCACGAGCCGCAAGGCGCACCGGGCGCGGACATCGCGAAGCACGCGGCGCTGCTCGCGCTCGACTGGGGCACGACCTCGCTGCGAGCGTATCTGTTCGACGCGGCGGGCGAAGTGCTCGCGACACGCGTTTCGACGGCCGGAATCATGAATCTGCCGGTGCCGGCAGCGGAGGGCGGATTCGAGGCGGCGTTCGACGAAGCCTGCGCCGTCTGGCTCGCGGAGTCGCCCGCGTTGCCGGTGCTCGCAGCAGGCATGGTGGGCAGCGCGCAGGGATGGGTGCAGGCGCCGTATGTCGAGACGCCGGCCAGCGCTGAGGCGCTCGTCGAGGGCATTGTTCGCGTGCGCACGACGAGCGGCGTCACCGTGTGCGTCGTGCCGGGCGTGCTGGAACCGGGTGCGCTGCCGAACGTGATGCGCGGCGAGGAATCTCAGGTGTTTGGCGCACTTTACGGGGCATCGCGTAACGGGGTGGCAGCGCAACCCGACACCGCGCGCTCCGCGCTGATCGGTTTGCCGGGCACCCACGCGAAATGGGTGGTTGTGGAGGGCGGCCAGATCGCGCGCTTCTACACGTTCATGACGGGCGAGGTGTACGCGGCGCTCATGGCGCACACGATTCTCGGCCGCACGATGAAGCGGCCCGCCGAGCCGGACACGCAGGCGTTCCTGCGAGGTGTGTCCGTGGCGCGCGAGCACGGTTGCGCGGGCCTGCTCGCGACCGCGTTCAGCGCACGCACGCTGGGCCTTACGGGGCAGCTCGCACCCGATGAACAGCCCGACTATCTATCGGGCGTCGTGATCGGCCACGAACTCGCCGGGCTCGAAGCAGCGCTGGCGCGGCGCGACGTGGCGCTTGCAGCGTGCGCGCCGCCGCTGATCGGCAACGATGCATTGTGCGAGCGCTATCGGCTCGCGCTCGAACAGTTCGGGTGCAACGGGGCGCGTCTCGTGCATCGGGCAACCGAACGCGGGCTGTGGCACATCGCGGTGCTGGCTGGGCTTGTCGCACCGCGTTGAACGTCAGCCAAAAAAACGCATGGCGAACGACAGGAACACGATATGGATGCCGAACTAAACCTGCCAACTCCCTACACGCCCCACGCGGGCTTCGTCGCCGCGTTCGTCGCGTGCCGGATGATCGCGATCATGCGCGGCATCACGCCTGCCGAAGCCGCCGATCATGGCCGCGCGCTCTACGAGGCGGGCTTTCGTATCATTGAAGTGCCGCTGAATTCGCCCGATCCGCTCGACAGCATCGCGGCGCTGCGCGCGGCGCTGCCCGCCGACGTGATGATCGGCGCGGGCACGGTGCTCACGCCCGAACGCGTGCGCGACGTGAAGGACGCAGGCGGCGCACTGATCGTGATGCCGCACGCCGACACCGACGTCGTGGCTGCTGCGAAGCGCAAGGGCCTGGCGTGCGTGCCCGGCGTCGCCACGCCGACCGAAGCCTTTGCCGCGCTGAAGCACGGTGCCGACGCGCTCAAGATGTTTCCCGCAGAACAACTCGGCCCGGCCGTAACGAAGGCCTGGCGCGCGGTGATTCCGCCTGTCGTGCCGTTGTTGCCGGTGGGCGGTGTGAAGCCCGACAACATGGGGCCTCAGCTTGCGGCGGGCGCGAGTGGGTTCGGGCTCGGCTCAGCGCTTTACAAGCCCGGACAGGACGTCGCTGCGACGCGCGCCAATGCGCTCGCATTCATTGCCGGCTGGCGCGCCGTGCTTGGCGCGGAGAAAGGAGAGCCTGCGTGAATCGCCTCGCGGGCAAGGTCGCCATCGTGACAGGCGCTGGACGCGGTATCGGCGCGGCGATCGCGCGCGCGTTCGCTGCCGAGGGCGCGATGGTCGCGCTCGCGGAACTCGATGGCGAAACTGCGCGCACGACAGCACGCGAAATCGCACAGCAATTCGGCGATGCAGCGAAAGCGCTCGCGCTTCAGGCCGACGTCACGCAGTCCGCCTCGATGCGGGCGGCAGTGGAAGAAACGGAGCGCGTCTTCGGTCCCGTCGACGTGCTCGTGAACAACGCCGGCATCAACGTGTTCGCCGATCCGCTCACGATGACCGACGACGACTGGCGTCGCTGCTTCGCCGTCGATCTCGACGGTGTCTGGAACGGTTGCCGTGCGGTGCTGCCGGGTATGGTCGCGCGCGGCGCGGGCAGCATCGTGAATATCGCCTCGACGCACGCGTTCCAGATCATTCCCGGCTGCTTTCCGTATCCGGTCGCGAAGCACGGTGTGATCGGCCTCACTCGCGCGCTCGGTGTCGAATACGCCGCGAAGAACGTGCGCGTGAACGCCATTGCGCCAGGCTACATCGAGACGCAGTTGACACGCGACTGGTGGGACGCTTATCCGGACCCGGAAGCCGCCCGTGCACACACGCTCGCGCTTTCGCCGATGAAGCGCATCGGTCGACCGGAGGAGGTGGCGATGACGGCGGTGTTCCTCGCCTCGGACGAGGCCCCGTTCATCAACGCGAGCTGCATCACGATCGACGGAGGCCGCACGGCGCTGTATCACGATTGAACGAAAGTACAGGAAACCGCGCGATGCGCTAGCCGCGCGTATCGACGGCAAGAAAAATAATGAGCGGCCGACCCTCCCCGTGAACGAAGAAGACAGGAGACACACCATGCAACGACGCATCTTTCTGACGTTGATGGCCGCAGCGGTGACGGCGAGTGCCGCGCTGGGTGGCGCGTCCATCGCGCAGGCCGCGGATCAGGTGAAGATCGGCTTTCTCGTGAAGCAGCCTGAAGAACCGTGGTTCCAGGACGAGTGGAAATTCGCCGAAATTGCCGCGAAAGAAAAGGGTTTTACGCTGGTGAAGATCGGTGCGCCGTCCGGTGAAAAGGTGATGAGCGCGATCGACAACCTCGCCGCGCAAAAGGCTCAAGGCTTCATTATCTGCACGCCGGACGTGAAGCTCGGGCCGGGCATCGTCGCCAAGGCGAAGGCCGACAACCTCAAGCTCATGACCGTGGACGACCGTCTCGTCGACGGGTCGGGCAAGCCGATCGAGTCGGTGCCGCACATGGGCATTTCGGCGTACAACATCGGCAAGCAGGTGGGTGAAGGCATCGCCGCGGAGATCAAGAAGCGTGGCTGGGACATGAAGGACGTCGGCGCGATCGACGTGACCTACGAGCAACTGCCGACCGCACACGACCGCACGACAGGCGCGACCGATGCGCTTGTCGCCGCGGGCTTCCCGAAGGCGAACATCATCGCCGCGCCGCAAGCGAAGACCGATACGGAAAACGCCTTCAATGCCGCGAACATCGCGCTCACGAAGAACCCGCAGTACAAGCACTGGGTCGCCTATGGCCTGAACGACGAAGCCGTGCTCGGCGCCGTGCGCGCTGCGGAAGGCCGCGGCTTCAAGGCCGACAACATGGTCGGCATCGGCATCGGCGGCGCGGACTCGGCGCTCAACGAGTTCAAGAAGCCCGAGCCGACTGGCTTCTTCGGTACCGTGATCATCAGCCCGAAGCGCCACGGCGAGGAAACCTCGGCGCTGATGTACACGTGGATCACGCAAGGCAAGGAGCCGCCGAAGCTCACGCTGACCTCCGGCATGCTCGCCACGCGCGACAACGTGAGCCAGGTGCGGGAGCAAATGGGCCTCGCGGCGAAGTGAGGGCTTGAATCGGGCAGGTGAGTCGGACGTTTCCCGTCGCTTGTGGCCGACGCGCGTCGAATCAGGCGCGCCGGTCACGAAGCGGCGTATCGAACGAGAGGAAACCGAAGTGCCAGCAACGCTGCGTTTCGAGAATATCGGCAAGGTGTTTCCGGGCGTGCGCGCGCTCGACGGCGTTTCATTGGACGTTCAAACGGGCCGCGTGCATGGCCTGATGGGCGAGAACGGCGCCGGAAAATCGACGTTGCTCAAGATACTCGGCGGCGAGTATCAGCCGGACTCGGGCCGCATCCTGATGGACGGCAACGAGGTGCATTTTCACGATGCTGCGTCGTCGATCGGCGCGGGCATCGCCGTGATTCACCAGGAACTTCAGTACGTGCCGGATCTCACCGTCGCGGAAAATCTGCTGCTCGGTGCGCTGCCGAATTCGTTTGGTTGGGTGCGCGGCAACGCTGCGCGCAGGTTCGTGCGCGAACGGCTCGCCGCGATGGGCGTCGATCTCGATCCGACTGCGAAGCTGCGCAAGCTCTCCATCGCGCAGCGGCAAATGGTGGAAATCTGCAAGGCGCTGTTGCGCAACGCGCGCGTGATCGCGCTCGACGAACCGACCAGCTCGCTTTCGCTGCGCGAAACCGAAGTGCTGTTCAAGCTCGTGCGCGAACTGCGTGCGGACCACCGCGCGCTCATTTACATCTCGCACCGCATGGACGAGGTGTACGAGTTGTGCGACTCGTGCACGATCTTCCGCGACGGCCGCAAGGTGGCGTCGCACGAGACGCTCGGCGGTGTGAGGCGCGAGACCCTCGTCGCCGAAATGGTCGGGCGCGAGATCAGCGACATCTACAACTACACGCCGCGCGAGCATCGCGACGTGCGCCTCTCGGTGCGCGGCGTGCTCGGGCATCCGCTCGCCGAACCCGCGAGCTTCGACGTGAAGGGCGGTGAGATCGTCGGCTTTTTCGGGCTTGTGGGCGCGGGGCGCAGCGAGCTGATGCAGCTCGTCTATGGCGCGCGAAAGCGCCAGGCCGGCGAGATCGTGCTCGACGGCAAAACTGTGCGAGTAAGGAGCGCGGCTGATGCGATTCGCCATGGCATCGTGCTGTGTCCCGAAGACCGCAAGGAGCAGGGCATAGTCGCGATGGCCTCGGTGTCGGAGAACATCAACATCAGCTGCCGGCGCCACTTCCTGCACGCGGGCATGTTCCTCGATCGCAAGAAGGAAGCCGAAACCGCCGACCGCTTCATCAAGCTCCTGAAGATCAGGACGCCGAGCCGCCGGCAGAAAATCCGCTTCCTTTCGGGCGGAAACCAGCAGAAGGCGATCCTGTCGCGCTGGCTCGCGGAGCCGGACCTCACGGTGGTGATTCTCGATGAGCCGACGCGCGGTATCGACGTCGGCGCGAAACACGAAATCTACAACGTGATCTATCAGCTCGCGGCGCGCGGTTGCGCGATCGTGATGGTGTCATCGGAGTTGCCCGAGGTGCTGGGCGTGTCGGACCGCATCGTCGTGATGCGTGAAGGCCGCATCTCGGGTGAATTGTCGCGCAGCGCGGCGAGCGAACACGCGGTGCTCGACCTGGCGCTGCCGCAGCGCACAGCGGCACGGGCCGCATGAGTGGACGGCGAGGAGTGACTGACATGCCCGCAAGAGAAAACCTGGCGGCCGACGCAGCCGACACAACGAAGCGCGTCGCACAAACCGCCGTCGATGCCCTGATCCCGAAGACCAGTGACAGGCAGAAGTGGTGGCAGCAGATCACCGAATACAGCCTGATCGTGATCTTCGTGATCATGTTCATCGTGATGTCGCTCTCGGTCGACCACTTCTTCTCGATCGAGAACATGCTCGGGCTCGCGCTGTCCGTATCGCAGATCGGCATGGTCGCGTGCACGATGATGTTCTGTCTCGCGTCGCGCGATTTCGATCTTTCCGTCGGCTCCATCGTTGCGTTCGCGGGCGTGCTCTGCGCGATGGTGCTCAACGCCACGAACAGCACCGTTATCGCGATCGTCGCCGCGGTGGCGGCGGGTGCCGCGATCGGTTTCGTGAACGGCGCCGTTATCGCTTATCTTCGGATCAACGCGCTGATCACGACGCTCGCCACGATGGAAATCGTGCGCGGACTCGGCTTCATCGTCTCGCATGGGCAGGCCGTGGGTGTGTCGTCGGATACGTTCATCGCGCTTGGCGTGATGTCGATCTTCGGCGTGTCACTGCCGATCTGGATCACGCTGATCTGCTTCATCACGTTCGGCGTGATGCTCAATCACACGGTGTACGGGCGCAATACGCTCGCGATCGGCGGCAATCCGGAGGCGTCGCGCCTTGCCGGTATCCACGTTGAACGCACGCGTGTGTGGATCTTCCTGATCCAGGGCGCGGTGACTGCCCTCGCAGGCGTGATTCTCGCGTCGCGTATCACCTCGGGGCAGCCGAATGCGGCCCAGGGCTTCGAACTGAACGTGATTTCCGCGTGCGTGCTCGGCGGTGTCTCGCTGCTCGGCGGGCGCGCGACGATCTCCGGTGTGGTGATCGGCGTGCTGATCATGGGCACGGTCGAGAACGTGATGAACCTGCTCAACATCGACGCGTTTTATCAATACCTCGTGCGCGGCGCGATCCTGCTCGCAGCGGTGCTGCTCGACCAGTTGAAGAACCGCGGCGCACGCGATTGACCGTCAAGGAGGTGGAATGATGACATCTCAAGACAACGCCCCAACGCAAGAGAATTACGCGCGCTATCCGAGTCTCGTCGATCGCGTCGTGCTGATCACGGGCGGCGCGACCGGCATCGGCGCGTCGTTCGTCGAGCACTTCGTCGCGCAGGGCGCGCGCGTGGGCTTTCTCGACATCGACACGAGCGCGGGCCTTGTGTTGACCGATTCGCTGGCTGATTCGCCAGGCGGGCCTGGTCAGCCCCCGCGCCACAAGCCTATGTTCGTGACCTGCGATCTCACCGACATCGGCGCGCTGCGTGCTGCCGTCGCCGATGTAAAGGCCGCGCTCGGCCCGATCGAGGTGCTCGTAAACAACGCGGCGAACGACCGCCGGCACGGGCTTGCCGACATCACGCCCGAATCGTTCGACGAAGGCATCGCAGTGAACGTGCGGCATCAGTTGTTCGCGGCGCAGGCGGTGATGGCGGACATGAAGGCTGCAGGAGCGGGGTCGATCATCAATCTCGGTTCGGTCAGCTGGATGATCAAGGACAGAAATCTTCAGGTGTACTTGATGAGCAAGTCGGCCGTGCAAGGTCTGACGCGCGGGCTCGCGAAGGAGCTCGGCGCGTATGGCATCCGCGTGAATACGCTCGTGCCGGGCTGGGTGATGACCGACAAGCAGCGCCGCCTGTGGCTCAACGACGAGGGCCGCGAGTCGATCAAGCGTAACCAGTGCATCGACGCGGAACTGCTTCCCGCCGATCTCGCGCGCATGGCACTTTTCCTCGCGGCGGACGACAGCCGCATGATTACTTCAAAGGACATCGTGGTGGACGGAGGCTGGGTATGAATACAAACGACAACACGACAGCCACGCTGCTGATCGATGCGAAGAACCAGCTCGGCGAGGGCGTAACGTGGTGCGCGCGCACCGGCCGCCTCTACTGGACCGACATCGAAGGCGCGAGCCTGTCGCGCTACGACCCGCGCGACGGCTCTCATCGCACGTGGCCGATGCCGGAGCGCCTCGGCTGCTTCTCGCTTTGCGAGGATGAGAACACGCTGGTGCTGGGTCTTGCGAAGCGGCTTGCGTTCTTCGATCTCGCGACGGGCGAAATCGAGCCGATCGTCGATGTCGAGCCCGGTGTGACGACACGCGTGAATGATGGACGCTGCGACCGGCAGGGTCGCTTCGTGTTCGGCACGATGGACGATACCAGGCCGCGACAGCGAGTCGGCGGCTTCTACCGGCTCAATCACGATTTGACTCTGGAGCGTCTTCCGCTACCCGTGCCCGCCATTTCGAACAGCATCGCGTTCAGTCCGGACGGCACGACGATGTACTTCTGCGATACGCCGACGCGCGAGATCCGCGCCTGCGACTACGGCGCCGACGGAAATATTGCGAACGATCGTTTGTTTGTTCGATTCACAGACGCCACCGGCACGCCGGACGGTTCGACCGTCGACGCCGATGGCGGTCTCTGGAACGCGCACTGGGGTGGCGCGTGCGTGGTGCGCTACAGCGCAGACGGCGTCGAGACGATGCGGGTAAACATTCCCACGGCACAACCTAGCTGCGTTACGCTCGGCGGTGCGCATCTCGGCACGCTCTACGTGACGAGCGCACGCGACGAACTCGACGCAGACGCGCTCTCGCGCGACACACACGCTGGAGGCGTGTTTACCGCGCCGGCAGGGCATGCCGGCCTTCCCGAGCCGCTCTTTCTGGGTGGTCGGCGGCGCGGCTGAGAACGGGCGGGGCGTCGTTCTGACGCCCGGCTCGCGCCGCGATTCGAGCGCAATCGACCCAGCGAGCTTCACAGGTAGAAGGATTGGCGTTGCAGTACGGCAACAGTTGCAGTCGGTCAGTCATCCGAAATCGGCATTGCCAGTACGAGTACCAGGCGAGTACGTAAGTAGCGCGAACACAAGAAGCGGTGGCCAGCACGTAGTCCGTGCGCACAGACAGGCCACCTGACTGTATGTGGGCCGCCTTTGACGGCGGCAACAATCCATGCCTCTCGAGGAGCATCTTATGAACGTCGCGAATTCCGCACAGCGTCAACCCGTTCGTCCGGCCGGCGCGCCGGCTGCCGCG
Source organism: Paraburkholderia adhaesiva (assembly GCF_021390575.1). Classification (GTDB taxonomy): domain Bacteria; phylum Pseudomonadota; class Gammaproteobacteria; order Burkholderiales; family Burkholderiaceae; genus Paraburkholderia; species Paraburkholderia adhaesiva. The sequence goes on from NZ_JAJEJQ010000001.1 coordinate 411,585, forward strand.
CGCCGCGCGCGCCTCGAAGCCGCCACCCATCCGGTTCTGCCCGGGCCCAGCACGTCGGCTGTCGCCATCGGCGCGGCCGCGGCGGACGACGTTGCCTGCGTGACGCTCGCGAACGCATATCTGAGGCTCGACGTCGCGCCCCAGCTGGGCGGCGGCATCACACGTTTCGACTGGCGCAGCGAAGGCGCGCTGGAGCCGGTGTTCCGCCGCTGCGAGCACGTAAGCGCATGCATGGACCCGAACGAACTCGCCTGCTATCCGCTCGTGCCGTATTCGAACCGCATCGCGGAGGGACGCTTCCATTTCGGCGGACGAGATATCGAAGTGCCGTGCAACCGTGAGGGCGAGCCGCTGCCGATCCACGGCGACGGCTGGCTCGCGCCGTGGCAGGTCGAGGAGTCCGGACGTGAGCGTGTGCGGCTCGTGCTCGACCACAGCGACGGAGAACCGTACGCCTACCGTGCGGCGATCACCTACATGCTGGACGGCGCGACGCTCGTGATGGCACTCGAAGTCGAGAACACCGGGCGCGAACCGATGCCGTTCGGGCTCGGCGTGCATCCGTTTCTCGCGCGCGATTCGAGCACCGAACTCTCCGCCCCCGCGAGCGGCCTGTGGCTTTCGGGCGAGGACTGGCTGCCGGTGCGGCACGTGCCTGCCCCGCCCGCGTGGCAGTTCGGCGTGGCGTATCCGCTTCCCGACAAGCTCGTGAATCACGCGTTCAGCGGCTGGAGCGGACGCGCGTCGGTGGCGTCGGAACGTCGGCGGCTGTCGCTGTCGATCTGCGCGGACACGGACTACTACGTGCTCTATACCCCGCCTGGGCAGGACTTCTTTTGTTTCGAGCCCGTCGATCATCCGATCAACGCTGTGAATCTCTCGGGCGGCGGCGGGGCGCATGGTATGACCGTGCTCGCGTGCGGCGAGCGGCTCACCCGACAGTTCAGTTTCTCGGTTGAGCGCCTCGACGTGCGCACGCCGGCCAAGCCGCGTCGCGCGGCCGCACCGCGTGGCCGGACCGGCACGTCGCGAGGCAGCAAGGCCGTGCGTTCGCGTCAGGAAGTGCGGTAAAGCCGCGCTCGAGTGCTGCACGCTCGCTGCTCGCGATGGAGGGCTCGCGGTCGCGCGGTGGGCGGCCGGATTGGACCCGATCGATATCGTAGTTGCGCAGCGCAGCCCGGACGGCTGTCCGGGCGCGGTGCTGCAGCACGACAGAGATGCTGGTTTTCTACGTGGGGCCGCTGTTCGGCCTGCCGTCTCAATCTCCGATGCCGCATCGGCGCTCACTGGACTGTCTCGTGAGGCTCGACCAGCTTGCCGCAGCGCCGCTGCAACGCACTCCGCAAAGTGCCCCGGGTCATCGCTCGCGAGGTGCCGGCCCAAGGCCGGGTAAAATACGCGCCGTTTCAAGTCAACGGCTCGCCTCGAGATATCCATCATGACCACGTTCACCCAAACCCTCGACGCCGCCTGGCAGCGCACCGGTTCGCTGCTATGCGTCGGCCTCGATCCCGAGCCCACGAAATTTCCGGCCGCGCTTGCGGGCCGTAGCGACGCGATCTTCGCGTTCTGCAAAGACATCGTCGATGCAACGGCGCCCTATGCGTGCTCGTTCAAGCCGCAGATCGCCTACTTCGCCGCGCATCGCGCGGAAGACCAGCTCGAAGCGCTGATCGCGCACATTCACGAAAAGCATCCCGGCCTGCCGGTGATCCTCGACGCGAAGCGCGGCGACATCGGCAGCACCGCCGAACAGTACGCGCGCGAAGCATTCGAGCGCTACCAGGCAGACGCCGTGACGGTGAACCCGTACATGGGCTTCGATTCGATCGAACCGTATCTCGCGCACGCGGGCAAGGGCGTGATCGTGCTGTGCCGCACCTCGAACCCCGGCGGTTCGGACCTGCAGTTCCTGACGACCAACGGCAAGCCGCTTTACCAGTTCGTCGCGGGCCTCGCGGCCCAGAAGTGGAACGCGAGCGGCCAGCTTGGTCTCGTGGTCGGCGCGACGTTCCCGAAGGAGATCGAGGTGGTGCGCGCGATCGTCGGCGACATGCCGCTCCTGATTCCGGGCATCGGCGCGCAGGGCGGCGACGTTGAAGCGACCGTGCGTGCGGGCCGCACTGACGCGGGCACTGGCATGCTGATCAACTCGTCGCGTGCGATTCTCTACGCGAGCAAGGGCGACGACTACGCGCAAGCGGCTGCAACGGCCGCGAAGGACACGCGCGACCGGATCAACGCGTACCGGTAACCGCATCGGGCCGTGGCGCCGTTCTGGCGCCGGCCATGGCCCGTTCAGCCCTTTCTCGCTACCGCCGCAGGTTTGCCGAGCAACTCGATGATCGCGCGATGCAGCGGATACTTCTGCGCGAGCGCTTCGGCGTCGGCGATCTCGAACTCGCTGAACTCGAAGCCCGGTGCAACGGTGCACCCCACCAGCGCATAAGTCGACGGATCGCAGCAGCGCGCTGCGAACCAGTGACCCGCGGGCACGACAGCCTGGAACACTGTGCCGGGATGGTCGAGCGCATGGCCGAGCTTGCGCGTGGAGAGGACGCCGCGCTCGTCGATCGAGTGGATCTCGAGCGGCGAGCCCGCGTAGAAGTGCCAGAGTTCGTCGGAGCGGATGCGGTGCCACGCCGAGAAGGCGCCTTCGGCAAGCAGAAAATAGATTGCGGTTGATGACGTGCGTGTGCCGTCGCTTGCCGGGGCGCCGTCGCGGCGCACGAGATCGTCCGCGCGATAGGTTTCGCTGTAATAGCCGCCCTCGGGATGCGGTTCCAGTCCGAAGCGGCGGATCAGTTCGTCGACTGCGGTGTTCGCGGTAGCCATGGTGGCGGTCTCCTGTCGGCCGGATTTAGCGCTTCAGCGCTTAAGCCGGCCCCATCCAGAGCGGCCGACCCGGAGTTAGCGTTTTAGCACTTACGCCGGCTCCATGCTGAGCAGTCGACCCGGAGCTGACACTTCAGCACTCACTCCGGCCCCATGCGGAACAACCTCCCGGCACACCGTGCCGGCTCAGTGTTCCTGTTCGTCGAGCAAGGCGAGCAGCCCGCGCAGCGCGTGCACGGCGGCCTGCACGCGGATCTGTTCGCGGTCGCCCTTGAAGACCAGCGTCTCGACAGTCGTGTGCAGCCGGTTACTCCAGCCGAACGACACCATTCCGACCGGCTTTTCGGGCGACCCGCCGCCAGGCCCTGCCACGCCCGTAATCGACAGCGAAACCTGCGCCCGGCTGTTGCGCAGTGCGCCTTCGGCCATCTCGCGGGCGACCGGTTCGCTGACCGCGCCAAATTTATCGATCATCTCGGGCGGCACGCCGATCATTTCGCTTTTCGCGAGATTCGAATAGGTGACAAAGCCGCGTTCGAACCAGCCGCTGCTGCCGGAGATATCGGTGATGGCGGTGGCGACCATGCCGCCCGTGCAGGATTCGGCGGTGGCGAGCATCAGACGCCCGTCGCGCAGCTTGTTGCCGACGCGAATGGCGAGTTGGTGGACGACGGAATCGGTAGGCATGGCGGAAAGTCCGTTGGGCGTAGGTGCGCGGCGGGTTTCAGGATTCAGACCGACATGCGCCAGAGCGCGATCACGAGCAGCGTGAAGAATGCGGCGACGAGGTCGTCGAGCATGATGCCGAAGCCGCCCTTGAAGCGGCGGTCGAGGTGGCGGATGGGCGGCGGTTTCACGATGTCGAAGAAACGGAACACGATGAAAGCCCCGAGCTGCCCGGTGAAATTGACGGGTGTGACCATCAGCATGACGAGCCAGAATGCGACGATTTCGTCCCAGACGATCGCGGACGGGTCGTCGGCGCGCAGCTTTTTCGCCGTGAAGTCGGTGATCGCGATGCCGGCGAAGTAGCCCACGACGATCAGAAGCCCCCAGCCAGGCACGGTCAGATAGCGGCTCAGCACCTCGAACGACGCCCACGCGAACAACGTGCCGGCAGTGCCTGGCGCGATGCGCGACAGCCCCGAGCCAAAGCCGAGCGAGATGAGGTGGAACGGATGCGTCAGCATGAACTGGGCGTCAACGCGGCGCGGGCCCGCGGCGACGGACGCGCCCGGCGTTGATACACCCGGGGCACTCGACGTGGCCGCTGCAGCAGGGTGCCCGGGCAGGTCGTTGGCAGGCGTCGGCGTGGGGTCAGTCTGCATGGAAATGATCGAAGCCTTGCAACGTCAGGTTGAGCGGCGCGCCGGTTCCGTCATGCCACGCGATGCCCGGCTTCGCGCGCGCCGGATCGGCCGGGTCGAGGGGAGTTATTGTACCGATGCGCGTCGCGCGTACGCCCGCGTGTTGTGCGGCCGCCTCGACGGCGTTGCGGGCGCCGGGCGTCGCGGTAAAGCACAGTTCGTAGTCGTCGCCACCCGCAAGCGAGCACTGACGCTGCACGGCCAACGGCAGGCGCGCGAGCGCCGCCGAGCGCGGTAGCGCATCGACGTCGACGCGCGCGCCCACGTTCGAGCGCTCGAGGATATGCAGCAGATCACCGGCGAGGCCGTCCGACACGTCGAGCGCCGCGCGCGCCACGCCGCGCAGCGCAAGGCCGAGCGCGATGCGCGGCTCGGGCCGCTCCAGCGCGCGGCGGAACACGGCGGCGTCGGCCGCATCGGTCTGCCACTCGCCACGTAACACGCCAAGTCCCGCACGTGCGTCGCCCGGTGTGCCGGACACCCAGATGTCGTCGCCGGGCTGCGCGGCATCGCGCCGGAGCGCGGTTTCCTGCGGCACCGACCCGAACACCGTCACACAGAGATTGAGCGGCCCCGCGGTCGTGTCGCCGCCGATCAGCTCGCAGCCGAAGCGGTCGGCGAGTTCGAAGAGGCCCGCGCTGAACGCCGCGAGCCAGTCCTCGCGCGGTTTCGGCAATGAAAACGCAAGCGTGAAGCCGAGCGGCGCGGCGCCCATTGCCGCGAGGTCGGAGAGATTCACGGCGAGCGTCTTGTGGCCGAGCGCATTCGGATCGACGTCGGGCAAAAAGTGGCGGCCCTCGACGAGCATGTCCGTCGATATGGCCAGCATTTCACCGACAGGCGGCGCGATCAGCGCGCAGTCGTCGCCGATGCCGAGCGCGGCGCGGCGCGTGTTCGCGCGGGCGCGGCTGGCGAAAAAACGGTCGATCAGGGAAAACTCGGAAAGCATGTCGAAAGAACTATGGCAAAGGGCATACGGGCGTCGTGGAGCGCCTGCGCCAGCGTGGGATTTCATCCATTTCTGTCACGGCATCCGTGCCCAAACCGTTAGGAATCGGGCAGAAGAATGGGGCTACAATGGTTTCGACTTGCCATTCTAATCTGCCCTCGACATTCGCCCGCCATGCAAGATTCCGCCACGAACAAGCTCCGCGAAGCCGCACTCGATTACCACGAGTTTCCCACCCCCGGGAAGATTGCGATCGCACCGACCAAGCAGATGATCAACCAGCGCGACCTCTCGCTCGCGTACTCGCCGGGCGTGGCATTCGCGTGCGAGGCGATCGTCGAGGATCCGCTGAATGCTGCGCGTTTCACGGCGCGCAGCAATCTCGTCGGCGTCGTGACGAACGGTACGGCGGTGCTCGGCCTCGGCAACATCGGGCCGCTCGCGTCGAAGCCGGTCATGGAGGGCAAGGCGGTGCTCTTCAAGAAGTTCGCGGGCATCGACGTGTTCGACATCGAACTCAACGAATCGGACCCGCACAAGCTCGTCGAGGTGATTGCGGCGCTCGAACCCACGTTCGGCGGCATTAATCTCGAAGACATCAAGGCGCCGGACTGTTTCATCGTCGAGCGCGAGTGCCGCAAGCGCATGAAGATTCCCGCTTTCCACGACGACCAGCACGGCACCGCCATTGTCGTCGCCGCGGCGGTCACGAACGGGCTGAAGGTTGTCGGCAAGAGCATCAAGGAAGTGAAGCTCGTGGCTTCGGGCGCGGGCGCCGCGGCGCTTGCCTGCCTCGACCTGCTCGTCGATCTGGGCCTGCCGATGGGGAACATCATCGTCACCGACCTCGCGGGCGTGGTCTACAAGGGCCGCACGGAACTGATGGATCCGGACAAGGAACGCTTCGCGCGTGAAACAGATGCGCGCACGCTCGCGGAAGTGATCGACGGCGCGGACATTTTCCTCGGCCTCTCGGCGGGCGGTGTGCTCAAGCAGGACATGGTCAAGCAGATGGCCGCAAAGCCGCTGATCCTCGCGCTTGCGAACCCGACGCCCGAAATCCTGCCCGCACTCGCGCTCGAAGTGCGCCCGGACGCCGTGCTCGCCACCGGCCGCACCGATTATCCGAATCAGGTGAACAACGTGCTGTGCTTCCCGTTCATCTTCCGCGGCGCGCTCGACGTAGGCGCGACGACGGTGACGCGGGAAATGGAAATCGCGGCGGTGAACGCCATCGCCGAACTCGCGCGCCAGGAGCAGAGCGACGTCGTCGCCACCGCTTACGGCATCCAGGACCTGCAGTTCGGCCCGGAGTACCTGATTCCTAAACCCTTCGATCCGCGTCTGATCGTCAAGATCGCACCGGCCGTTGCCAAGGCGGCGATGGATTCGGGCGTCGCGACACGTCCGATCGAGGACATGGACGCCTACGAGCAACACCTGCAGCATTTCGTGTATCACAGCGGCACGACCATGAAGCCGATCTTCCAGATCGCGCGCGCGGTCGAGCCCGAGAAGAAGCGCATCGTTTTTGCCGAGGGCGAAGAGGAGCGCGTCCTGCGCGCCGTGCAGATCGTCGTCGACGAAAAGCTCGCGAAGCCCATCCTGATCGGCCGTCCGAACGTGATCGAGCATCGCATGGCGCGCTTCGGCCTGCGTCTCGTCGCGGGGCAGGATTACACGGTCGTCAATACCGACCACGACGAGCGCTACTGGGACTTCTGGCAGACCTACGCGAAGCTGATGGCGCGCAAGGGCATTACGCCGCAAATGGCGAAGCTCGAAATGCGCCGGCGCACCACGCTGATCGGCTCGATGCTCGTGAGGAAGGGCGAGGCCGACGGCATGATCTGCGGCACGATCAGCACGACGCATCGCCATCTGCACTTCATCGATCAGGTGATCGGCAAGAAGGACGGCTGCAGCGTCTACGGGGCGATGAACGCGCTGGTGCTGCCGAACCGCCAGATCTTTATCGTCGACACGCATGTCAACATCGATCCGACGCCCGCGCAACTCGCCGAGATCACGATCATGGCCGCCGAGGAAGTGCGCCGCTTCGGCATCGAGCCGAAGATCGCGCTTTGCTCGCACTCGAATTTCGGATCGAGCCTCGCGCCGTCCGCGCAGAAGATGCGCGATCTGCTCGAAATCCTGAAGGAACGCGCGCCCGACCTGCAGGTGGATGGCGAAATGCACGGCGATGTTGCGCTCGACGCGACCCTGCGCCGCGAAATCCTGCCGGATTCGACGCTGGAAGGCGAAGCGAACCTGCTCGTCATGCCGAATATCGACGCGGCGAATATCTCGTACAACCTGCTCAAGACCGCGGCGGGCAACAACATCGCGATTGGCCCGATCCTGCTCGGCGCGGCGAAGCCGGTGCATGTGCTGACGGCTTCGGCCACGGTGCGCCGCATCGTCAACATGGCTGCGTTGCTCGTCGCAGATGTGAACGCGTCGCGTTAATAAGCGGCGTGGGGCCAGCAATCGTGCCCCTCGGAAACTGGCGCACCCGCAACAGGTGCGCCAGTTTGCGAATCGAACTGTCGTCTGATGAGGCAATTGCCCTGCCACGGGTGCGCCGGCGCCTGCCTGCGGTCGTTCGCCCGGCACCAATCGCGTGCCATCCAGATCGATGTCGTCCCATCTGTCGTGTGGCGAAGCGGTTGTAATTTTTACCGCTTTACGGCTTGTGCGCGATCAATGAGCCCGTGCCCCAGCCTGGCGAACGTTGCTTCTGGGGTGCTTTAGCGCTACCCTTACAGTTTTCACGGTCGTCGAACGCAGCAACCGATTAGCGGGAATCTGGTAGATGGCACGCATGGGGCTGCTAGTCCTCGAAAATGCGCTGGAATCTGCGCTGGAACCTGATCCGGAATCTGGGCTGAGAACCGGACTGGGGTCAGGGCGAAAAACCGGGCAAAAACCAGGGCATGAACGCAACGCGGTGAGAGTACCCGCTACCCTGAACCTTTGTTTTGGCAGCATTCGCCGGGTGGCGACGGTCGCGGCACTGGTTGTTGCGGCAACGTTTGCGACGGGCGGGCTCGAGTCCGCTCAGGCGCGAAGCACCCCTTCCGACGATGTCCCGGCCAACATCGGCACGATAGCGGTCGGCCAGTTGCCGACCGAAGCGGTCAATACGCTTGGTCTCATTGCGACAGGCGGTCCTTACCCGTTTGAAAAGGATGGCGTCGTGTTCGGCAATTTCGAGCGGGCGCTGCCATACCACCGGCGCGGCTATTACCACGAGTACACGGTGCCGACGCCTCGCGCGCACAACCGCGGCGCACGGCGCATCGTCTGCGGCGGGCCACTGCGACAGACCGACGACTGTTACTACTCCGACGACCATTACGCCAGTTTTAAGCGAATTGTTGAATGACACCGGGAAGAGCGGCATGAGCGATAACATCTACGCGCACGACCCGCGGGTCGCGAGCGATCCGTTCGCGTCCGGAGAGGGCAACCTGTTCCAGCGAGTCATGCAGATGAAGCACGGCGAGCAGAGTGAAGCGGCGCGCGGCGAAGGCGGCGCGCTTTCAGAGAACGAGGGGGGCATGAGCCTGTTCGCGACTGTCCGGCCGAACATCGTCCAGTCGATCCGCGCGTTTCGCGTGCAGGATCTCCATGACGAGGCGCAGGCTCTACAGCAGCATTTCCTTTACGCCTTCTGCGCAAACGCCAAAAGCAAGCAGGAAGTGCTCGAAACCATCGCGTTGTCGTTCCTGTTTCCGAAGCACTTTGGCAAGAACTACGACGGGTTGTACGACTGCCTCACCGATCTGGTGCAGAAAGCGGGCGAGCAGCCGGGTTTTGTTGTCGTCCTCGAAGGCTTGCCGATCGCACAGAAGTTCGACAAGGACGGGCGCGAGACGCTGCTCGACGTGTTCCGCGAAGCCTCCGAATACTGGGCCGAGCGCAAAGTACCGTTCCGCGTCTTTTATTCGTTCGCCTGACGCGCGTCCTCAGTAGTCCGTCGGAACAGTCGCTTTCACGCGACAGATCCGCACAGGCCCGCCCAATGGCGGGCCTTGTCATTTTTACCAGCCGCGCCAGCGCGCAGCCAGTGCTGCAAGGACCGCAATGCCGGCCGTTTCGGTCCGCAGGACGCGCGGTCCGAGTCCCACCGGAATGAAGCCGTGGCTTTCGGCGGCCGCTTCTTCCGCCGAGGAAAATCCGCCTTCCGGCCCCACCAGCACGGTCACCTCGCCTTTGGGCGGATCGCCCGGCAGTGTCGCGAACGAGGCGTTCGCGCGCGGCGAAAGGATCACGCGCAGTTCACCTTCCGCGGGCGTTTTCGGCATGGCGCCGAGCCAGGTTCCGATCTCGCGCGACGGCGCGACGTCCGGCAGACGGTTGCGCCCGCATTGTTCGCACGCCGATTGAACGATGCGCTGCCAGTGTGTCTGGCGCCGCTGGGCGCGTTCGCCCGAAAGGCGCACGACGCTGCGCGACGTGGTGAGCGGCACGAAGCTCGTCGCGCCCAGCTCGACAGCCTTTTCGATCAGCCAGTCCATCTTGTCGCTGCCGGCAATGCCCTGCGCGAGCGTGAGCCGGTATGGCGGCTCGGCTTCGACGTCGCGGAACGAGTCGATGCGCACTGTCGTGTCGCGGCGTTCCATTTCGACGATTTCGGCGCTGTATTCGCCGCCGGTGCCGTTGAAGAGAACGATCGTGTCGCCGGGCTGCAGGCGCAATACCTGGACGTGTCGCGTGACCTGGTCGGGCAGTGGGACGACATCGCCGGGTTGTAGAGGATTACCGACAAAAAAGCGGGGCATAAGACAGGTTTTCATTGCTTCATTACAGGTTGCGAGCAAGCGCCCAGCGGTAGCCGTCGAGGTCTTCGACCTGTGCGAAACGGTCTCCCCAGAACTGGTCTTGTGGCTCGCTCAGCGATTTCGCGCCGGCTTCGAGCGCCCGCGCATAGACCGAATCGACATTGTCGACGTAAAGGTAAAAGGACTGTGGGGCCGTTGTCCCCGCGCTCTTCGGCGTGTGTGCCGTCGAGCCAAATGCACCTTCCGGCGCAAACATCACGATCAACTGATCGTGATAAGTCATCTCCACGTGCATCACCGCCCCGTCGTCTTCCACGCAATCTCGCACGACAAATCCGAACGCCGCCTCGAAGAAGGCCATCGTGGCGCGAGCGTCGCGTACCGTCAGATACGGCGTGAGCCACGGCACACCGGCGGGGCGGGATGGGGACATCAGGTCTCTCCAGTGTTCGCAGTTTTGATGGAGGGGGCGAGACGGTGGAAGCAGAAAAATTCGCTCAACACGCCAATAGTGCAACGCGGTGCCATGTTGTGCGCGCTACGGATCCACGAATCGACCCGGTTTGTTGCGTATCGACAGTGCCGTTGCGAAGAGCGCTGCGTGCAGGTCGGCGTCGTAAAGGCGCAACCCGCCAATCCCGCGTTCGTCGAGCCTTGCGCGCAGTGTGGCCGCATCGATCGCAACAGGGTCTAGCCGGTCGCTCGCGATCGCCATCAACCATAACGACCCGTAAAGCGGTACGTAGGCGGCAAGCGGCCGCACCACGGCAAACGAGGCACGCAGGCCATCGAGCAGCGCACCGACGCGCGACGCGTGGTGCCACGGCGAGCCGAGATGCAGCGAGATCAGCGCATCGTCGGTCATGACGCGCTTGAGTCGGGCATAGAAGTCCGGCGTGTAGAGGCCTGCTGCGGGTGAATCAGGCGGGGTCAAATCGAATACGACGAGGTCGAAGCGTTCCTGCGCACGCGCGACGAACGCCGCGGCGTCGCCGATCACCAGTTGCACGCGCGGATCGTCGAATGCCGAACCTCGCACCTGCGGCAGGTAGTCGCCGGTCAGTCGCACGACGTCGGGATCCAGCTCGGCGACGACAATGCGCTCGATCCCACGATGTCCGAGCAGCTGGCGCGCCGCACCCCCGTCGCCGCCGCCCAGCACAAGTGCCGCGCGCGGGGCCGGATGCGTAAGCGCGGCCGGGTGCGTCATGCACTCGTGGTAGATGAATTCGTCGCCGGCGGATGTCATCGGGCGGCCGTCGAGCGTGAACAGGCAACCAAGCTGCGGCGTGTTCCAGACCTCAATGCGCTGCCATGCCGAATCGACACAGGCAAGGCGGTGCGCGCCGGGGAAGCCGTATACGGCGTCGGCGGCGGGGTGGAAAAGCAGCGGGGTATTCACGGATTCGGGCGCGCCGGATTGTGCGGCGGCGCTGTCTGAAAAATAGGCAACGGCCGCATTATACGGGGATGTACACGGCGGTTGGGTCACGCTGTTTCGGGGTTTACGCGCGAAAAAACGCGGCGTGCGACGCGCGTAGGGCTGCGCATTTTGAGGGCGCATACGCGATGGTCTCGCGCAGCCGAAATCCGCGATGTGGTGCCACATCCACTTACCGGCTGACGCCGCCGGGCGGGGACCGCGTGATGCGCTGCGCGCGGGTAGCGGGGCCATGACGCTGCGGTCCTGCGGTGAGGCTTCTGCGTCCCGAAAACGCGTGGGCCGTCCCTCTGTCAGCCAGGGATAATCCGCACGATCTGCTAGAATGTTACGCTTTGCAGCCCATTCCGTTTGCTCTGGCCTCTCGCGTCTCCCGGCGCCCGCCTCGTGCGCCGGAGCAGTTGTTGGCAGACCTTCCGGATCCCCGCGCTGTGGTGCGCGAACGTCGCGCACGCCGCTATTTGCCCTCGTTCCCCGGACTCGACATGACGACCCCGTCCTCCGCCTCCCCCGCTACCATCAAGTTGATGGCCAACGCGATCCGCGCACTGTCCATGGACGCCGTCCAGCAAGCGAATTCCGGCCACCCCGGCATGCCGATGGGCATGGCCGAGATCGCCGTCGCGCTGTGGTCGCGCCATCTGCGCCACAACCCGTCGAATCCGCACTGGAGTGACCGCGATCGCTTCGTGCTGTCGAACGGCCATGGCTCGATGCTGCTGTACTCGCTGCTGCATCTGACCGGCTACGACCTGCCGATCGAAGAGCTGAAGAACTTCCGTCAACTGCACTCGAAGACGCCGGGCCACCCGGAATACGGCATCACGGCCGGCGTCGAGACGACCACGGGCCCGCTCGGCCAAGGTCTGGCGAACGCGGTTGGCATGGCGCTCGCCGAAGCGCTTCTCGCCGCCGAGTTCAACAAGGCTGACGCCAAGATCGTCGATCACCACACCTACGTGTTCCTCGGCGACGGCTGCCTGATGGAAGGCATCTCGCACGAAGCCTGCTCGCTGGCCGGCACGCTCAAGCTGAACAAGCTGATCGCGCTCTACGACGACAACGGCATCTCGATCGACGGCGATGTCGTGAACTGGTTCCACGACGACACGCCCAAGCGCTTCGAAGCGTACGGCTGGAATGTGGTCCCGCATGTCGACGGCCATGACGTCGATGCGGTCGACGCCGCTATCCAGAAGGCGAAGGCTTCGGACAAGCCGACGCTGATCTGCTGCAAGACGATCATCGGCAAGGGCGCGCCCACGAAGCAGGGCGGCCACGACGTGCACGGCGCGGCGCTCGGCGCGGATGAAATCGCGAAGTGGCGCGCTGCGTCGGACTGGAAGTGGGAGCCGTTCGTGGTGCCCCAGGAAGTCTACGCAGACTGGAGCGGCAAAGCTGCCGGTGCGAAGTTCGAAGCGGCCTGGAACGAGTCGTTCGCGGCGTACAAGTCGAAATATCCGGCTGAAGCGGTCGAATTCGAACGTCGTATGGCTGGCAAGCTGCCCGCCGACTGGGCGCAGAAGGCCGCCGAAATCATCGCCGGCGCCGACGCGCGCAAGGAAACCGTCGCGACCCGCAAGGCTTCGCAACAGGCCATCGAAGGTCTCGCTGCCGTGCTGCCCGAACTGCTCGGCGGCTCGGCCGACCTGACCGGTTCGAACCTCACCAACTGGAAGGCTTCGAAGCCCGTCCGCGCGGGCGAGCACGGCATCCAGTGGGGCAACCACGTCAACTACGGCGTGCGCGAGTTCGGCATGAGCGCTGCGCTCAACGGCATCACGCTGCACGGCGGCTACAAGGCGTTCGGCGGCACGTTCCTCACGTTCTCGGACTACAGCCGCAACGCGCTGCGCGTCGCCGCGCTGATGAAGTGCCCGTCGATCTTCGTGTTCACGCACGACTCGATCGGCCTCGGCGAAGATGGCCCCACGCACCAGTCGATCGAACACGTATCGAGCCTGCGCCTGATCCCGAACATGACGCTCTGGCGTCCGGCCGACACCGTCGAAACGGCGGTGGCCTGGACCCAGTCGATCGAGCATCACGGCCCGTCGACTCTTGTGTTCAGCCGTCAGAATCTGGCGTACAGCGAGCGCACGGACGCGCAGATCGCGAACATCGCGAAGGGCGGCTACGTGCTGCGCGACTGGAACGACGACATCCCCGGCCGCAAGATCATCCTGATCGCGACGGGCTCGGAAGTCGAACTGGCGCTCAAGGCCGTCGAGCCGCTGCAGCGCGAGGGTATTGGCGCTCGCGTGGTTTCGATGCCGTCGACCAACGTGTTCGACAAGCAGGACGCCGACTATCGCGAACGCGTGCTGCCGAAGGGCGTGCGCCGCGTTGCGATCGAAGCGGGCGTGACCGACTTCTGGCGCAAGTACGTCGGCCTTGAAGGCGGCGTGGTCGGCATCGACACGTTCGGCGAATCGGCGCCGGCCGGCGTGCTGTTCAAGCACTTCGGCTTCACGGTCGAGCACATCGTCGCGACGGTGAAGGCCGCACTCGACAACTAAGCATGCTCGACGGGTTCGCCACGCGCGAACCCGTTGCCGTGTGCGCAGCGTGAAATGCCCCAGCGCAGACGCACCGGTACAAGATCTTTTCAGCCACCAGGAGATAAATCATGACCATTCGCGTCGCCATCAACGGCTATGGCCGCATCGGCCGTAACACGCTGCGCGCGTTCTACGAGAACGGCAAGAAGCACGACATCCAGATCGTTGCGATCAACGACCTGGGTGATGCGAAGACCAACGCACATCTGACGCAATACGACACGGCTCACGGCAAGTTCCCGGGCGAAGTCTCGGTGGACGGTGACTACCTCGTCGTCAACGGCGACCGTATTCGCGTGCTGGCGAACCGCAACCCGGCCGAACTGCCGTGGGGTGAGCTGGGCGTCGACGTCGTGTTCGAATGCACGGGCTTCTTCACGACCAAGGAAAAGGCGAGCGCGCACCTGAAGGGTGGCGCGAAGAAGGTCATCATCTCGGCGCCGGGCGGTAAGGACGTCGACGCGACGATCGTCTACGGCGTGAACCACAACGTTCTGAAGGCATCGGACACGGTCATCTCGAACGCATCGTGCACGACGAACTGCCTGGCACCGATGGTCAAGCCGCTGAACGACAAGATCGGTCTGGAAACGGGTCTGATGACCACGATCCACGCGTACACGAACGACCAGGTTCTGACCGACGTGTACCACGAAGACCTGCGCCGCGCGCGCTCGGCCACGATGAGCCAGATCCCGACGAAGACGGGCGCTGCTGCCGCAGTCGGCCTCGTGCTGCCGGAACTGAATGGCAAGCTCGACGGCTACGCCATGCGCGTCCCGACGATCAACGTGTCGGTCGTCGACCTGTCGTTCATCGCCAAGCGCGACACGACGGTTGAAGAAGTCAACGCGATCATGAAGGAAGCGTCGGAAAGCGCAGAGCTCAAGGGCATCCTCGGCTACAACACGGCGCCGCTGGTTTCGATCGACTTCAACCACAACCCGGCTTCGTCGACGTTCGACGCCACGCTGACCAAGGTTTCGGGCCGTCTCGTCAAGGTGTCGAGCTGGTACGACAACGAGTGGGGCTTCTCGAACCGTATGCTGGACACGGCTGTCGCGCTCGCGAACGCCAAGTAAGCACGCGCAGTTCCGCACAAAAAACCGCCCCTAGGGGCGGTTTTTTTTCGGCTGATTCGAGTCACAGCACCCGGCACACAGCAAAACGCCACGGCGTTTCAGGCCGTGGCGTTTGCATGCTGGTACGGCGCGCCGCGCGCTGACGTCAGTGCTTGCGGTGCGGGCAGTTTTCCTTCGTGCACCCGCCGTAGAGCGCGAGCGCGTGTTCCTGCAGCTTGAAGCCGCGCTCCGCGGCGATCGCCTGCTGGCGTTTTTCGATTTCGGGGTCGAAGAACTCCTCGACGCGCCCGCAGTCGAGGCAGACGAGGTGGTCGTGATGGCTGCCCTCGTTCAGTTCGAAGACTGCCTTGCCCGATTCGAAGTTGCTGCGCGTGAGCAGTCCGGCTTGCTCGAACTGCGTGAGCACGCGGTAGACGGTTGCAAGCCCGATGTCGAGTTCCTCATTGAGCAGGTTGCGATAGACGTCTTCAGCGGTGAGGTGACGCACCGGGCTGTGTTGGAAAATTTCCAGGATCTTGAGTCTAGGCAGAGTTGCCTTGAGCCCGATATTCTTGAGATCGGCTGGATTGGTCATGACGAGTAGTCCCTGGAGTACAATGCTGGGTTCTAATGTTAATGCGGTTTGCTGTTCCGGTCATCTTTGGCACAAATTTGGCAGATTCGTCGGCAGTTTCGATAGTCAATAGACATAGTTATTCGACAGTAGGCGCGGCTTCGCGACAAGCCCGCACGGTGAGGCAAATGATTCCAGAATCCAAAACGATCGGTCGGGGCGGCCGTCTTTCGAGCGCCCTGGCATGCGCCCTGCTGGCCGCAGCAGCACTTTCGGGGCTTTCCGGCTGCTCGACTTACGACAGCCTCACGCAGCGCGTCGCACAGAAGATTACGCCGTACCGGATCACGATCGTCCAGGGCAACTTCGTGTCCAAGGAGGCCGCGGCCCAGATGCATGTGGGCATGTCGCGCGCCGAGGTGCGCCAGCTGCTCGGCACGCCGCTCCTGACGGACATGTTCCACGACAACCGCTGGGACTACGTCTTCTATTTCAAGCGCGGCTCGACCGCGGTGGTCCAGCAGCGTGACTTCATCGTGATGTTCGAAGGCGACCGTGTCGCGAGCTGGTCCGGCGGCGACGACCTGCCTTCGAACCTGGAACTGCTTGCCGAAATCGACGGTGACCGCTCAGGCAAGAAGCACGCCACCGCGCCCGCGTCGCCGGCCGTTGCCGCGGCGGCTGCCTCGGAGGCCGCTGCAGCTGCCGTCGGTCCGACTGTCCCCGATACCGCGCGCACGCCGTCGTCGGATCTCGGCACCGCCACGTCCGCACTGCCGCTCGACGCCAACGCGCAAGCCGCTGCCGCTGCGAACCGCGCCACGGACGCGGTGCAGATGCCGGCCAGGGTGACGCCGTCGGTGCGTGCGAACGCGCCGCTGTCGAATGCGCTGCCGCCGAACGGGGGCACGATGCCGTCGCAGGTTCAGCTCCAGCGCAAGCCGCAGCCGCAGGTCCAGGGCTTCGAGTCGAACCCCGTCGGTCCGACCACGGGCGCGCAGGGCACCGGCAACACGAATACGCAGCCGCCGGCACCGAGCGAACCGCTCACGGCGCCGCCTGCTATGCCGGCCTCCGGAACGGGCGACTGATCGGGTTGTCCGTTAGCGATACAAGGTGAAGCGCGCCGGTTGGGCTGCGCTTACCTTCTTGTCGGCGGCTTCGGGCCGCCGTGTTTTTTTCGCAGTGCCGGTTTCAGTGCCGGCGCCGCGCCAACGTTGCGGGAATGAACATGAGAATCGCAATTGCCGGGGCGTCGGGCCGCATGGGCCGGATGCTCATCGAAACCGTCCTGAATTCGCCCGATGTGACCCTGTCGGGTGCGCTGGACCGCAAGGGCTCAGCGGCCATTGGTCAGGACGCTGGCGCGCTCCTTGGCAAGGACACTGGCGTGCGCATCACGGACGACATCGACGCCGTGTTCGCAGCGAGCGATTGCCTGATCGACTTCACTCGCCCGGAAGGCACGCTCGTGCATCTGGAGGCCGCGCAGCGCCACAACGTCAAAATGGTGATCGGCACGACCGGATTCGACGCGCAGCAGAAGGCGCAGCTCACGGCCGCCGCCGAAAAGGTTGCCATCATGTTCGCGGCGAATATGAGCGTCGGCGTCAACGTCACGCTCAAGCTGCTCGAGTACGCGGCGCGTTTCTTCGCGACCGGCTATGACATCGAGGTCATCGAGGCGCACCACCGCCACAAGGTCGACGCGCCCTCGGGCACGGCACTCGCGATGGGCGAAGCGGTTGCGCATGCGCTCGGCCGCAGTCTGGACGACTGCGCCGTCTACGGGCGCCATGGCGTGACCGGCGAGCGCGATCCGTCGACCATCGGGTTTTCGGCGATTCGCGGCGGCGACATTGTCGGCGACCATACCGTTCTGTTTGCAGGTATTGGCGAGCGCATCGAGATCACGCACAAGTCGTCGAGTCGCCAGTCTTACGCGCAGGGCAGCGTGCGCGCGGCGCGCTTTCTCGAAGACAAATCGCGCGGGCTGTACGATATGCAGGACGTGCTCGGCCTGCGCTGAGCGCATCGTCCCAAATCGACCCCGGCGCGCGGGTCGGACAATTGGCTGAATAGCCGGATTACCGGATAGCGAGGTCAGATGGCAACGGGTACCGGAGTCATTCACTATCTGCAGACGAGCGATGCCGTCACGCACGCGGTGGCGTGGGTGTTGCTCGCGATGTCGGTTGCGAGCTGGTGCTTTCTGATCGTCAAGGCTTCGCTGCTCGTGCGCGCGAAGCGCCAGGGGCCGCGTGCGATCGCGCAGTTCTGGCAGGCGCGCACGCTTTCCGAAGGCGTCGCACTCATGCGGCGCGCCGACCGGGAGCGTATCTTTGCCCCGCTGGCCGAAGCGGCGCTCGCAGCCGCCGAGGCCGACACATCCGGCGTGCTGCTCGCCAGAGTCGATCGCAGCGAACGCGTGCTGCGGGCGCTACGCACCGCATTGCTGGCGTCGCAGCGGCGGCTTGAATTTGGGCACGTGCTGCTCGCGTCGGTGGGCAGTACGGCGCCCTTCGTCGGCCTGCTCGGCACCGTGTGGGGCATCTATCACGCGCTCGGCAGCATTGCTGCGAGCGGTCAGGCCATGATCGAGAACGTCGCCGGCCCCGTGGGCGAGGCGCTCATCATGACGGCCTTCGGTCTCGTCGTCGCCATTCCGGCTGTGCTCGCCTATAACGTGCTCGGGCGGCTCGCGCGCCAGCTCGGCGACGATCTCGACGGCTTCGCGCACGATCTGCACGCCTACGTCTGCCCGCCCGCAGGCACAGCGCCGCGGCGCCAGGCGGCGCTCGAATCGGACCCCGACTGACACCGTTCGCGCGACGAAGGAGCATCTGATGGCATTCGGCGGACTCGAAAGAAAGCGCGACTCGGCGCCGATGGCGGACATCAACATGACGCCGCTCATCGACGTCATGCTCGTGCTGCTCGTCATCTTCATCATCACCGCGCCACTTTTCACGCACGCAATCCGGCTCGATCTGCCGCAGGTCGCAGCCGAGCCCGCGCGGCAGACGCCGCAGACCGTCGCGCTGTCCATCGACGCCGCCGGCAAGCTCTACTGGAATGGCCAGCCGATCTCCCTCGACGAGATGCGCGCGCGCTTCACCGCCGCCGGCAAGGCGGCCGAGGACGCCCAGCCCGATCTGCAGTTGCGGGCTGCACGCGACACGCGCTATGAGGTGATCGCGCAGGTCATGGGCGCAGCGCAGCAGGCGGGGATTGCGCGCATCGGCTTTGTGACCGAGCCGCCGCACGACGGCAAACAGTGAGCTCGGCGCCGGTGCGGCGCGCTTCTCGCATCGGATGGCGGTCCTGGTGCGCTTTGCGCGCAGTCCCTCGAGCGCCTACTTCGCAGCCGCGAATCCCATAAGGCGGAAAACGCGGCCAGCTCAACGGTATAATCAGCGTTTCCCTGTAAAAAGGGCCCAGAAAAGCCACCGTTACCAGCCGGTTCGACGAACCGCCGGCTTCGGTGCCGGGGTGTCCTAAGCCGGCACCGAATCAGCCAGAATCTGCGTCCCCCATCCACACCATGCTCGAAAAATACGTTCCCTCCGACGTCGAATCCGCCGCCCAAGGCGAATGGCGCGACAGCGACGCTTACCGGACGGCCGAAAAGGCCGACAAGCCCAAGTTCTATTGCGTCTCGATGCTGCCGTATCCGTCGGGCAAGCTGCACATGGGTCACGTGCGGAACTACACGATCAACGACGTGATGTACCGCTATCTGCGGATGAACGGCTACAACACGCTGATGCCGATGGGCTGGGACGCGTTCGGCATGCCCGCCGAGAACGCGGCGATGGCCAACGGCGTGCCGCCCGCGAAGTGGACGTACGACAACATCGCGTACATGAAGGGCCAGATGCAGTCGATGGGTCTTGCCATCGACTGGTCGCGTGAGCTCGCCACCTGCAATCCCGACTACTACAAGTGGAACCAGTGGTTCTTCCTGAAGATGCTCGAGAAGGGCATCGCGTACAAGAAGACCGGCACGGTGAACTGGGACCCGGTCGATCAGACCGTGCTCGCGAACGAGCAGGTGATCGACGGCCGCGGTTGGCGTTCGGGCGCGCTCGTCGAAAAGCGCGAAATCCCGATGTACTACCTGCGCATCACGCAGTACGCCGATGAACTGCTGAACGATCTCGACGGCCTCGGCTGGCCCGAGCGCGTGAAGATCATGCAGCAGAACTGGATCGGCAAGAGCTTCGGCGTGAACTTCGGCTTCCCGTACGAACTCGACGGCGAAAAGAAGCTGCTGCGCGTGTTCACCACGCGCGCCGACACGATCATGGGCGTGACCTTCTGTGCGGTCGCGGCTGAACACCCGCTCGCCGCGCGTCTCGCGCAAGGCAAGCCGGAGCTGCAGGCGTTCATCGAAGAATGCAAGAGCGGCAGCGTCGCGGAAGCCGACGTCGCGACGATGGAAAAGAAGGGCGTCGCGACGGGCTTCACCGTCGCGCACCCGATCACGCGCGAAGAGGTGCCGGTGTGGATCGGCAACTACGTGCTGATGTCGTATGGCGAAGGCGCGGTGATGGGCGTGCCGGGCCACGACGAGCGCGATTTCGCGTTCGCGAAGAAGTATGACCTGCCGATCCAGCAAGTGATCGCAGTGGAAGGCGAGACCTATTCGCTCGACGGCTGGCAGGAGTGGTACGGCGACAAGGAGCGCGCGGTCTGCATCAACAGCGGCAAGTTCGACGGCCTGAACTACACGGCGGCAGTCGATGCCGTCGCGGCAGATCTCAATGCGCACGGCTTCGGCGACAAGCAGGTCACGTGGCGACTGCGCGACTGGGGCATCTCGCGCCAGCGCTACTGGGGCACGCCGATCCCGATCATCCATTGCCCGAGCTGCGGCGATGTGCCGGTGCCGGAGCAGGACCTGCCCGTCGTGCTGCCGGAAGACCTCGTGCCGGACGGCACGGGCAACCCGCTCGCGAAGTTCGAAGCGTTCCTGAACTGCAAGTGCCCGAAGTGCGGCGCAGACGCGAAGCGTGAAACCGACACGATGGACACGTTCGTCGACTCGTCGTGGTACTTCTACCGCTACGCGGCGCCGAATGCTGCGACCATGGTCGACGAACGCACCGACTACTGGATGCCGATGGACCAGTACATCGGCGGCATCGAGCACGCAATTCTTCACCTCTTGTACTCGCGCTTCTGGGCGAAGGTTTCGCGCGATCTCGGTCTCGTGAAGTTCGCCGAGCCGGCGAAGAACCTGCTCACGCAGGGCATGGTGCTCAACGAGACGTTCTATCGCGAGGATGCATCGGGCAAGAAGACCTGGTACAACCCGGCCGACGTCACGGTCACGCACGACGACAAGGGCCGCCCGACCGGTGCGACGCTCAACGCTGACGGCCAGCCCGTGGTGCTGGGCGGCATCGAGAAGATGTCGAAGTCGAAGAACAACGGTGTCGATCCGCAGGTGCTGATCGACCTGTACGGCGCGGATACCGCGCGTCTCTTTACGATGTTCGCGGCACCGCCCGAGCAGCAGCTCGAATGGTCGGGCGCGGGCGTGGAAGGTGCGAGCCGCTACCTGCGCCGCGTGTGGGCGTTCGGTTTTGCGAACGCGCAAGCGATCAAGGCACGTGAGTCGTTCGACGCCGCCGCGCTGACGGACGTCGAAAAGACGCTGCGCCGCGAAGTCTACGGCGTGCTCAAGCAGGCCGATTTCGACTACCAGCGTCTGCAGTACAACACGGTCGTGTCGGCCGCGATGAAGATGCTCAACGCGATCGAAAGCGCCAAGGGCGCCGGCGCGGGCGTGCAGCGCGAAACGTTCGGCGTGCTGCTGCGTGTGCTGTATCCGGTCGTACCGCACCTCACGTATCGTCTGTGGCAAGAACTCGGTTATGCCGACGAATTCGGCACGCTGCTTGACGCGCCCTGGCCGAAGGTCGATGAAAAGGCGCTGGAGCAGGCCGAAATTGAACTCGTGCTGCAGGTGAACGGCAAGGTGCGCGGTGCGGTGACGGTTGCGAAGGACGCGGGCAAGGACGCGATCGAAGCTGCGGCACTCGCGCACGAAGCGTTCGTGAAGTTCGCGGAAGGCCGTGCGCCGAAGAAGGTCATCGTCGTGCCGGGCCGTCTCGTGAACGTGGTGGTCTGATTTAGCCTCATCCGATGCGTCGAGGGTGGCACGCGTGGCGTGCCGCCCACGCTCCGAACCTGTCGCGAACCCGGGAGCTCATGTGATTCGCAGATCGTTTCTGTTACTGGCATGCAGCGCGCTGATGCTTTCGGCGTGCGGATTCCAGCTGCGCGGGCAGCAGGACTTTGCGTTCAAGCGCCTCGCCGTCGTCGGCGCGACGCCGCCCGTCGCGGCGCGCATCACGCGCCTCGTCGAAGGGGGGAGCGATTCGGTGGTGGTCCAGTCGGTGTCCAACGCCGACGCGGTCCTGCACATTACCGAAGGGCGCAGCTTCAATACGCTCACGCTCAACCAGCTGGGCGTGGTCCAGGAATACCAGGTCAACTTGACGCTCAACTACACGTTGACGTCACCCGACGGCTCAGTGCTGATCCGGCCGAGTGCGATCGCATTGAACCGCGCGATGACGTATAGCGACCAGTTCTCCACGGCGAAGGTGACGGAATCCGACCTGCTGTTCGCGGACATGCAAAAGGACGCCGTCGATCAGCTCATGCGCCGGCTGGGTGTCCTGAGAACACTGCACCCGACGCCGGAGCAGGTCGTGCCGGGCGTGGCGCCTGGTGCGCCGCTGCCGCCGCCGCCGCTCTGATGCTTTCTTTTCGTCCCGATCAGACGTAAGCGCTATCCATGCAACTGCGACTCGACGCACTCGAACCGCACCTCACGAAAGGGCTTGCCGGGCTCTACGTCGTCTATGGCGACGAGCATCTGCTGGCCCAGGAGGCGTGCGACCGCATTCGCGCGGCCGCACGCGCGGCGGGCTACACCGACCGGTCGGTGTTCACCGTCGAGCGCGGTTTCGACTGGAGTTCGCTGCTCGGAGCCAGCCAGTCGATGTCGCTTTTCGGCGATCGCCAACTGGTCGAGTTGCGCATTCCCTCGGGCAAGCCGGGCAAGGAAGGCGCGGACGCGCTGAAGACGCTCGCTGGATCGGCAAATCCCGACGTGCTCATGCTTGTCACGCTGCCGCGCCTGGACGCAGCGACACAGAAGTCGGCGTGGTTCACGGCGCTGGCCGACAGCGGCGTCGCGCTGAAGGTCGATCCCGTCGAACGCGCGCAATTGCCGAACTGGATCGGCCAGCGTCTCGCACAGCAGGGCCAGCGCGTAGCGCCCGGCGAGGACGGGCGGCGCGCACTGCAATTTGTCGCGGAGCGTGTCGAGGGCAACCTTCTCGCGGCCCATCAGGAGATCCAGAAACTCGGCCTGCTTTATCCCCAGGGGGTGCTGAGCTTCGAACAGATTCACGACGCCGTCCTCAACGTGGCGCGCTACGACGTCTTCAAGCTCAATGAAGCGATGCTGACCGGCGACGCGGGGCGGCTCGCGCGCATGCTCGACGGTTTGCGCGGCGAGGGTGAGGCTTCCGTGCTGGTGCTTTGGGCGGTCGTCGAGGAGATCCGCACGCTATTGCGCGTCAAGCGCGGCATCGCAGCGGGTAAGCCACTCGCGATGTTGTTGCGCGAGAACCGTGTCTGGGGGCCGCGCGAGCGGCTGATCGGCCCGGCGCTGTCGCGCCTTACCGAGCCGGCGCTGGAGCGTGCGCTCGTGCTGGCGGCGCGGCTGGACCGTCAAGTGAAGGGGCTTGCGGCGCAGGCGCGCGGCGAGTGGCGCAATGCGCTGCCGCCGGACGCGTGGGACGGTCTCTTTGAACTCGCGATGACGGTCGCTTCGCCACGCGATTCGATCCCCTCTGCGCGGCCGTCTGCTGCTGTGGCCGCGCGCGGCGTCGCTGGGCCAGCGGGCCGCACCGCGTCGGGCGGCCGACCGCCGTCCGCAGGGCCGGTGCGCCGGCCAGGCTGAGCCGCCACGGCTCGCCCGGCCAGCCGACCGGCACCTGCTTCCAGCCATCCTGCGGGGCGATATCGCCACGCGGCCGGCGCTTCGCAACGCTGTTCCGCCTGCCGGGCAGGCCAGGCAGACCACCCGCGCTGGCCTTACAATCAATTTTTCCTGAATACGGCTGCGCACGCACTACGCGCCGCATCACGACAGACATCATGGATATCGACCAGTACATGACCGACCTCGGCCGCCGCGCCCGACAGGCCTCGCGAGCGATGGCCCGGGCGTCGACCGCGGCGAAGAACGCCGCGCTCGAAGCGGTGGCCCAGGCCATCGAGCGCGAGGCGCAGCAACTGAAGGACGCAAACGCACGCGACCTCGCGCGCGCAAAGGAGAAGGGCCACGACTCCGCTTTCATCGACCGGCTGACGCTCTCGGACAAGGCGCTGCGGACAATGGTCGAAGGCCTGCGCCAGGTTGCGGCACTGGCCGATCCGATCGGTGAGATCAACAACCTCAAGTACCGCCCGAGCGGCATCCAGGTGGGTCAGATGCGCGTGCCGCTCGGTGTGATCGGCATCATCTACGAATCGCGGCCGAACGTGACGATCGACGCCGCGGCGCTGTGCCTGAAGTCGGGTAACGCGACAATCCTGCGCGGCGGTTCCGAAGCGCTCGAGTGCAACACGGCGCTTGCGAAGCTGATCGGCGAAGGGCTCGCGGCTGCGGGGCTGCCGCAGGACGCGGTGCAGGTGGTCGAGACCGCCGATCGCGCGGCGGTGGGCAAGCTCATCACGATGACCGAATACGTCGACGTGATCGTGCCGCGCGGCGGCAAGAGCCTGATCGAGCGCCTGATGGCCGAGGCTCGTGTGCCGATGATCAAGCATCTCGACGGCATCTGCCACGTCTACGTGGACGACCGCGCCGATATCGCGAAGGCACTCACCGTCTGTGATAACGCGAAGACGCACCGCTACGGCACCTGCAACACGATGGAGACGTTGCTCGTCGCACGCGGCATCGCGAACGAGGTGCTGCCGCCGCTCGGCCGTCTCTATCGCGCCAAGGACGTCGAATTGCGCGTCGATCCGACTGCACGCGCGATTCTCGCCGATGCGGGTGTCGGCCCGCTCGTGGATGCCGTCGAAGAAGACTGGCGCACCGAATACCTCGCCCCCGTGCTGGCGATCAAGGTGGTGGACCACCTCGACGACGCCATCGAGCACATCAACACATACGGCTCGGCGCACACCGATGCGATCGTCACCGAAGACCACGACCGCGCGATGCGCTTCTTGCGCGAAGTGGATTCGGCGAGCGTGATGGTGAACGCCTCGACGCGATTCGCGGACGGCTTCGAATTCGGCCTGGGCGCAGAGATCGGCATTTCGAACGACAAGCTGCATGCGCGAGGCCCGGTCGGGCTCGACGGTTTGACGTCGCTCAAGTACGTGGTGCTCGGCCACGGCGAAGGGCGGCAATAATCATCAGCGGCGCACGCCCCGGCGTGCGCCGCTTTCTCTTTCGCACGACCGCTTGAGCGCACTGATGCCGCTGGCGTTTTTCACTGTCGTGCTCTCGTCAAACAAGAAGGCACACCGATGCTCTGGGTAAAGACGTTTCACATCGTACTGATCGCATCCTGGTTCGCAGGCCTGTTCTACCTGCCGCGCATCTTCGTGAATCTGGCGATGGAAACCGAGCCCGCCGCAGTGAAGCGCCTCCTCCTCATGGCGCGCAAGCTGTACCGTTTCATGACGTTGATCGCCGTGCCCGCGCTGCTGTGCGGACTGTGGCTATGGCTCGTGGTGGGCATCGGGCAAGGGCAGGGATGGATTCACGCGAAGGTCGGCGTGGTCGTGCTGCTCATCATCTATCACGCGTACTGCGGCCGCTTGCTGAGGACGTTCGAGCGCGGCGAGAATCGCCGGTCCGACAAGTGGTATCGATTCTTCAACGAACTCCCGGTGCTCGGCATGCTGGCGGCCGTGGCGCTTGTCGTGATCAAACCCTTCTGATTTGCCTTTCCCTTCCACGCGGGCGGCTCAGATGCCGTCCGACGCCTTGTGGCGCTTGTGTGTCGACACCACGCGCCATCCTCTCGCGCTTTGCGCGCAGTCATCCGTAACCGAAACCTGAGCGGCTCGCGGGCGGGCCCGAGCGTATAGCGGCCCGTCCCGCTTCGATGGTCACGTCACCCGCGAACACTATGCGCAGGTCGTCGAGCGCATGCGGGATGCCCTCGTGCAGCTCCGCTGTGGACAGCATTTCGCATTTGCTGTGTCGTGCATCGTTGGACCTCACTTCGACAAACGCATTGACGGGCAGGTCGTTGGGTAACGGCCGATTGTCGGTGGTGGCTGTCTGCATCCGCTGAAACACGATCTGCGGGATATTCGGACTGTCGCCGGCTGTTGGCATGCCGGTGAGCGACGTTGTCGCGGAAACGCTGGCAGGGCCGAATTGATAAATGGGGCCCATGATTTTTATTTCGCATTACATATAAATTTGACTAGTCCCCTAGGACTATCGGCCCGTAACTGTTTTCCGAACGGGATAGGACCACGACCGTCGCAATGGTGCTCAGTTAGCGGGGTGTCACAACGAATTGTCGGACGACGCGACGTCGTTGGCGACGGACAGATGCTGTATGGGCCACTGCGATTGCGAGTCGTAAAAGATGCTCGGGTTTTTTTGAAAAAAGATTTGGCTGAGATACGGGGATATTTCCTTTTAAAAGTAAATTTATGAGATTCAAGGTTCAGGAGGTAAATGTGGGGGCGTCTTTTTTGATTTTAAGGAAATGAAGGGATTAGGTATTTGTGTTTGATATTTAAAAAGATCCATTTTCGGTTTGTACAGTCGATCATCCATCAAGACCACATTGATCCACTTCGCATAGAGCCAACATCGTGATTGCCTGAAATGCTTTGGCCTTGCACGACGCTTCTGTGCCTTGCGCCCAATCCCGGCTTATAGCGCGCAATCGTTTCGGAGTTCTCTTATGTTCGCGCGAATTGCAGATACCTAAGATCGCGTGTGGCATAGAGGGTCGATTTACGGCAATGCGTCGGTGCTTCTTCTGAATCTGTCAGCGTTGTTTATCCGCGTTGTGGTTGATTTAAGTCGCCGAGCGTAAGCAGCCCATGAATGCTCCTTTAAACGAAGTAGCGGTCGGGCTCGCTTGCCGGGCCCGGCCGCTTTGCGACTGCGTGTCCCCACGCAGGCGTCATCTGGTTGGTATCCGGTCTTTAATCAGGGCAAAAGATGAATAAGGCATATAGGTCAGTCTGGAACGAGGTTACAGGTACATGGGTCGCGGTGCAGGAGAACGCGGCGGCACGGGGAAAGAGATCGTCGTCGCGGGCAGCGAAGGTCCTGAATGCGGCTGTGATACTTGGGGCCGGTTCGCTTGCTGCGAGTGCCGCGTACGCGGATACTACGTGCGACGCAGAAAGTGCTTCGTTGACAGGTTGTGACACGTCGTCGTCGGTGGCTCCGGTGGCGTCGAACGGTTCTGGCGTAGATACCAGTGGCCGGACATGGAATTTCGCCATGCTTAACACTTACCAAAAGGTGAATGGTCTAAACGACGGCGTGGGCTCGACGCCGGTCTCCGATCCGGCGCAGGCGGCCGCGGCCGGAGCGATTGCGATCGGCTCGCAGGCGTATACAACCGGCACGGGTGGGGTAGCGTTGGGCGTACAGGCGTACGCCCAGGCGAAGGATTCTGTGGCGCTGGGTATGGGATCGGTCGCGAACCAGGAAAACACGGTGTCCGTGGGTACTGACGGCACGGGTTCCTATGTCGCGAGGGACGACAACGGCACCGCCATCGCCACCATCCAGAATCAGGCGAACACGCGCCGCATTGTGAATATGGCGGCCGGTCAGGGCGACACCGATGCGGTGAACGTCAGCCAGCTCAAAGGCGCGACAGATGCGCTCGGTGGTGGCGCTGGCGTGAACGCGGACGGCTCAATCAAGGCGCCGTCATATTCCGTCAGCGGTGGCACGTATAGCGACGTTGGCTCAGCGCTGCAAGCGGTTGACGGTGCCGCGCAAGCCGGTTTGGCGGAGGCAGTCAAGTACGACTCGTCGGCACACGACAAGGTGACGCTGGGCGGCGAGGGTTCGGGCACGCCGGTGAAGCTTCTGAACGTGGCGGTGGGCACGCTCTCGGCGTCGAGCACGGATGCGGTGAACGGTTCGCAGCTCTATGCGACGAACCAGAAGCTCGATCAGACGACGGGTGATGTCACGAACATCCAGTCGCAACTGGCGGACGCGGTCGCGTACGATTCGTCGGCACACGACAAGGTGACGCTGGGCGGCGTGGGTTCGAGTACGCCGGTGAAGCTTCTGAACGTGGCGGTGGGCACGCTCTCGGCGTCGAGCACGGACGCGGTGAACGGCTCGCAACTCTACGCGACGAACCAGAAGCTCGATCAGACGACGGGCGATGTCACGAACATCCAGTCGCAACTGGCGGACGCGGTGGCGTACGATTCGTCGGCACACGACAAGGTGACGCTGGGCGGCGTGGGTTCGAGTACGCCGGTGAAGCTTCTGAACGTGGCGGTGGGCACGCTCTCGGCGTCGAGCACGGACGCGGTGAACGGCTCGCAACTCTACGCGACGAACCAGAAGCTCGATCAGACGACGGGCGATGTCACGAACATCCAGTCGCAACTGGCGGACGCGGTGGCGTACGACTCGTCGGCACACGACAAGGTGACGCTGGGCGGCGTGGGTTCGAGTACGCCGGTGAAGCTGCTGAACGTGGCGGTGGGGACGCTCTCGGCGTCGAGCACGGATGCGGTGAACGGTTCGCAGCTCTATGCGACGAACCAGAAGCTCGATCAGACGACGGGTGATGTCACGAACATCCAGTCGCAACTGGCGGACGCGGTCGCGTACGATTCGTCGGCACACGACAAGGTGACGCTGGGCGGCGTGGGTTCGAATACGCCGGTGAAGTTGCTGAACGTGGAG
Source organism: Paraburkholderia adhaesiva (assembly GCF_021390575.1). Taxonomy (GTDB): domain Bacteria; phylum Pseudomonadota; class Gammaproteobacteria; order Burkholderiales; family Burkholderiaceae; genus Paraburkholderia; species Paraburkholderia adhaesiva. The sequence goes on from NZ_JAJEJQ010000001.1 coordinate 440,127, forward strand.
GACGGTACGCTTTCGGCGACGAGCACGGACGCGGTGAACGGCTCGCAACTCTATGCGACCAACCAGAAGCTTGATCAGACGACGGGTGACGTCACAAACATCCAGTCGCAACTGGCGGACGCGGTAGTGTACGACTCGTCGGCACACGACAAGCTGACGCTGGGTGGGGTGGGTTCGGCCACGCCGGTGACGCTGCACAATGTGGCACCGGGCAATCTCTCGGCGACGAGCACGGACGCGGTGAACGGTTCGCAGCTCTACGCGACGAACCAGAAGCTCGACACGACGGCGGGTGACGTAACGGACATCCAGTCGCAGCTCGCGGACGCGGTGTTATATGACTCGTCAGCACACGACTCGGTGACGCTCGGTAGTTCGGGTGTGTCTCCGGTGGTGTTGCGCAACGTGGCGGCAGGTATCTCTTCAAACGATGCGGTCAACGTAGGTCAGTTGACCTCGGCGGGCTTCCAGCTCGACAACTCAGGCGCGGTCCTCAACCAGGCCGCGACCTACGACGTCGGTTCGATCACGGCTGGCAACCCCACGATTACATTGAATCCTGGCACCGGTAACAGCGTGTATTACCGGAACGGCAATCGCAATGACGGCCTGCTGCCGACAGGTACGCGCATCAGTAACGTCGCCACCGGCATCCTGGATACGGACGCGGCGAACGTCGGCCAAGTCCACGACATCGTGAACGCGTCCTCAAACAGCCAAGGCCAAACCGGCGCGACGCTGATGAGTGCGACGATGCTGGCCCCGCAGTCGGATGGTTCCGGTGTTGATGTCAGCGGTCGGACATGGAGTTTCGACATGCTTAACACATACCAAAAGGTGAACGGTCTAAACGACGGCGTGGGCTCGACACCGGTCTCCGATCCGGCGCGGGCGACCGCGGCCGGAGCGATTGCGATCGGCTCGCAGGCGTATACAACCGGCACGGGTGGGGTAGCGTTGGGCGTACAGGCGTACGCCCAAGGGAATGATTCTGTGGCGCTGGGTGCGGGATCGGTCGCGAACCAGGCAAACACGGTGTCCGTGGGTACTGACGGCACGGGTTCCTATCAAGCGTTGGACGGCAACGGCGCCCTCATCGCCACCATCCAGAACCAGCCGAACACGCGCCGCATCGTGAATATGGCGGCCGGTCAGGGCGACACCGATGCAGTGAACGTCAGCCAGCTCAAAGGCGTGACAGATGCGCTCGGCGGCGGCGCTGGCGTGAACGCGGACGGATCAATCAAGGCGCCGTCATATTCCTTCGGCGGCAAGACCTATGGCGACGTTGGTTCGGCGCTGCAGGCGGTTGACGACGCCGCGCAAGCCGGTTTGGCGGACGCGGTGGCGTACGACTCGTCGGCACACGACAAGGTGACGCTGGGCGGCGTGGGTTGGGGTACGCCGGTGAAGCTGCTGAACGTGGCGGCGGGCACGGTTTCGGCGTCGAGCACGGACGCGGTGAACGGCTCGCAGCTCTACGGCCAGGCAGCAAGTACGGCCAGTGCGTTGGGTGGCGGGACGAAGGTCAACTCGGACGGCACGCTGAGTGCACCGAGCTATGACCTGGGTTCCGGTACAGGTACGTACAGCGATGTCGGCTCCGCGCTCACTGCCGTGGCCGCGCTCGCCAGGGGCGGTTCGGTAGATGCAGTCGTCTACGACACGTCGGCACACGACAAGCTGACGCTCGGCGGTACAAGCTCCGCGGTTCCCGTGCAGCTCACGAACGTGGCGAAGGCGACGACTGCCAGTGACGCTGTAAACCTCGAACAGTTGCAGGAGGCGGGTCTGAGCGTCGACTCGTCGGGTAACGTGACGAATGCGTTCGTGGCCTATGACGACTCCACGAAGAAGTCGGTGACGTTCGGCGGTACGAATCCGAGTGCGCCGGTGGCGCTGCACAACGTGGCAGCGGGTGCGCAAGGCACGGACGCGGTGAATGTGTCGCAACTCGAAGCCGCAGGCCTGGCGATCGACTCGTCTGGCAACGTGACGAACGCGTTTGTCGCCTATGACGACACGAACAAGGATTCGGTGACGCTCGGCGGTAAGGGCTCGAACTTGCCGGTGGGGTTGCACAACGTGGCGAATGCGACGAGCGCCAGTGACGCCGTGAACCTTGCCCAGTTGCAGCAGGCCGGTCTTGATGTCGATGCTTCGGGCAATGTGACGAACGCATTCGTTGCCTATGACAGCACGGACAAGAAGTCGGTGACGTTCGGCGGCCTGAATCCGAGCGCGCCGGTAGAGTTGCACAACGTGGCGGCGGGGGCGGTCAGCGCGTCGAGTTCCGACGCGGTGAACGGCTCGCAGCTCTACGGCCTGGCGGCGAGTACGGCCACCGCGTTGGGTGGCGCGACGAAGGTCAATGCGGATGGCTCACTCAGTGCACCGAGCTACGACGTGCAGGGTGCCGGTACGTACAGCGATGTCGGTTCGGCTCTTGATGCTGTGGCCGCGCTCGCCAGGGGAGGCTCGGCGGACGCTGTCCTCTACGACACATCGGCGCACGACAAGCTGACACTCGGCGGCGAGAAACCCGGGGCTCCCGCAGTGCAGCTCACGAACGTGGCGAACGCGACGGGAGCCAGCGATGCTGTGAACCTTCGCCAGTTGCAGCAGGCTGGTCTGGACGTCGACTCGTCGGGCAACGTGACGAACGCGTTTGTCGCCTATGACGACACGAACAAGGATTCGGTGACGCTCGGCGGTAAGGGCACGAACGTGCTGGTGGGGTTGCACAACGTGGCAAATGCGACGAGCGCCGGTGATGCCGTGAACCTTGCCCAGTTGCAGCAGGCGGGGCTGGACGTCGATTCGTCGGGCAACGTGACGAACGCATTTGTCGCCTATGACAACACGGACAAGAAGTCGGTGACGTTCGGCGGCCCGAATTCGACCGTGCCGGTGGGCCTGCACAACGTGGCGGCAGGGGCGGTCAGCGCGTCGAGCTTCGACGGGGTGAACGGCTCGCAGCTCTACGGCCTGGCGGCGAGTACGGCCAGCGCGTTGGGCGGCGCGACGAAGGTCAATTCGGATGGCACGCTCAGTGCACCGAGCTACAACCTGCAGGGTGCCGGAACGTACAGCGATGTCGGCTCGGCTCTTGATGCTGTGGCCGCGCTCGCCAGGGGAGGCTCGGCCGACGCTGTCCTCTACGACACATCGGCGCACGACAAGCTGACGCTCGGCGGCGAGAAACCCGGGGCTCCGGCCGTGCAGCTCACGAACGTGGCGAACGCGACGGAAGCCAGCGACGCTGTGAACCTTCGACAGTTGCAGCAGGCCGGTCTGACCGTCGACTCGTCGGGCAACGTGACGAATTCGTTCGTTGCCTACGACGACTCATCCAAGGACATGGTGACATTCGGCGGTAAGGGTTCGACCACGCCGGTCACCCTGCGAAACGTCGCGAACGCGACTCAGGCGAGCGACGCGGTCAACCTCGCGCAGTTCGAAGCAGCTGGTCTGACCGTTGACTCGTCGGGTAACGTGACGAACGCCTTCGTCACCTACGACGACGCGTCGAAGGCGCAGATTACGCTTGGCGGCTCGGGCGGCACGGTGATCACGAACGTCAAGGACGGCTCCGTGAACGCAAGCAGTACCGACGCCGTGAACGGTTCGCAACTGTACGCGATCAAACAGCAGTTGGACTCATCGGGTCTCGGCCTCGTGATGCAGAACGACGAAGGGACGATCACGGTCGGCGCCAACACCAACGGCAATCTGGTGGACTTCTCCGGCACGTCAGGCCCGCGCACGCTGACCGGCGTCGCAGGTGGCTCGGTGAATGCCACGAGCAACGATGCGGTCAATGGCGCTCAGCTCTACGGCGCGGCACAGAGCACCGCATCGGCGCTCGGTGGAGGCTCGACGGTCAATCCGGATGGCACGGTGACGGCGCCAACCTATAAGCTGGGCGACACGACGGTCAACAACGTTGGTGACGCGCTCACCAATCTCGACGGCCGTGTGACGAACCTGCAGAACACGGTGACCAACATCGCCGGGGCAGTGGCCAACGCGGTGCAGTACGACTCGTCGGCACATGATCTGGTGACGCTCGGTGGCGCGGGCTCCGCGTCCACGGTGAAGCTGACCAACCTGACCGACGCGGATCTGAGCGCGACCAGCACCGACGCAGTAACGGGCGCTCAGCTGTACGCCACGAACCAGGAGCTTGCGAACCTGGGGAACGCAATCCAGAACATCGGTGACACGGGTTCGCAGTACCTTTCGACCAACTCGAATAGCGGACCGGCCGATGCAACGGGCGACAGCTCCATCGCGGCGGGTGGCGGTGCGACCGCTTCGGGTTCCAACTCGACCGCGCTCGGCGACAAGGCGGCTGCCTCGGCCGATAACTCGGTCGCGCTGGGTGGCGGTGCGACCGGTTCGGGTTCCAACTCGACGGCGCTCGGCGCCAATGCGGCTGCCTCGGCGGACAACTCTGTCGCGCTGGGTGCAAACTCAGTGGCGGATCGGGCGAATACCGTGTCGGTGGGTTCGGCGGGCAACGAACGCCAGATCACCAACGTTGCCGACGGTAAGGCTCCGACCGACGCGGTCAACATGCGTCAGTTCCAGAGCGGCATGACCAGCGTCCAACGTGGGGCATACGGTGGCGTGGCGGCGGCCACTGCGCTCACGATGATCCCGGACGTCGATCCGGGCAAGACGATCGCAGTCGGTATCGGTACGGCCAACTACAAGGGCTATCAGGCGACCGCGCTCGGTGCATCGGCACGCATCACCCAGAACATCAAGGTCAAGATGGGGGCGGGCTACAGCGCGGGGGGCGGCACCACGGTCGGCGGCGGTATGTCGTACCAGTGGTAAGCGTCTGAACGGCGCAACGGGCGCAGCGCCTTTCGGCCGTGCCCGTAGATGCCGGTCACTTGCTCGAAAGCACGGCGGACTTCTTCGGAAGTCCGCTTTATTTTGTTCGTCGCGGATTGCTGGGGAGCGTTGTGCGACTGATGAGGGGTATTTGTTACTAGTCTCGGCGTGCGGAAACGCTGCGCTCGATGACCATGATGGTGCTTTGGGTCCCTATGACAGCGCAGGTGTTGAGTGGATGTTCGCAGAGGGCCAGAATTGCGTGCGAGTCTTTCCGATATCGGGTGTACGACTGCGGGGCAAGGGTGCCGTTTCGCAGGCCGTGTCGCATTCCGATTCTCATGCGAGGCATGTACTCGGAGCGTGTGTACGATTTCTCTACGCCCATCTGTGCGCTTGCGTGCTTCGTTGTTCGCCGCTGCAGCGCGATGGTTTTCCTCTCGTGTTTGCTCGCCATATCTGTGTGCTGCGGGAGAGCAAAATCCCACGTTCTGAAAAACGTTGGGTTGGTCAGTAATCTGAAGCCTGCCGTAGTGAACCGATCACAATGCGCCTGCAAAAAATCCGATTTCGGCATCAAAAGGGGATTTCATGAACACTCCTGCCGCTTGAGGGAGACGGATTTTCGACAGAACCCTGATGTGCCGGACTGACCGACACAATGGAGCCGCGGCGCGTGCGGCTTTCAATGAGTCCCCGCCGCGCCGCCTCGCGAAAGGCTGCATTGACGGTATTCAGGTGGAATCCGAGATCATCTGCAATGTCGCGTTGCGTCGGTAGTCTGTCGCCGGGGCGCAGAACTCCGAGTCGAATCGCGTCCTCTATGTGGTCTGCGATCGCGAGATATACCGGCCAACGTATTCTCGCGAACTCGGGGCGCCACACAGCTGCAGGTGATATGCGAGCGTCGCGAGCGCTCCCGGTCGACGGATCCTCTGACTGCAATTCACGAAGCCTCATGGTGTCTTTGCATCGCGCAAGTGGTTGCCGGTACTGCGTGCCAGATCCAACACCCGCAGTCCACGCTTTCACGGAAAACGAACGTCGCCAGTGAATAGCGGGCACTCGCCACCACGTTCCATTTGTCGACTAGTGCGAACGCGGCCCGGGTATCACGGTTGAAGTCCCCGACTTAGGCGGAATTCCAAGGCGACTTATTGATTCGCCTCCATGCAGGTCGCATCTATCTATTTGGTCTGCGCTTCTTGAAAACTCGATTAATGGATGCTGCGCCAACTCATCTGGAATTGGCTAGGCGAAAAATCCTAATTTTGGCAGGCATCTAAGTTTAGTTCGCATAACAAAATAAATTGCACAATGAAGTTTGATGTGAATGTGTGCAACGCACACGGGGTCGTGTACCCGTTACTCCGCTGTCTCGCGCGGTGTGCTGTGCTACGCCGTCGGGCTTGGCAGTATCTCTTCGCGTGGTGTGCGGTGCCGGGGCATATCGCCTTGGCCCGCGCTCGAGGTGTCCGAGGGGCGCCTGCTCTGCGGCGCGTCAAGCGTCCCGCGTACGCTGCTTACCATCACCTATACAGAGGGCATTCGCCGAATGCTCCAGGTTTTCCCCGGCGAAGTATTCCATGCCCGCAAACGCCATGCCCTAACCGTTAGGATCGAGGCGGCGGCGCGCGATGATCTCCTTCGCATCGGCCAGTTTTTCGGTGAGTTCCGGGCCGCACTGCAGTGCAACGCCTACCGCAAGAATGTCGCCGATCGCGAGATGCGAAGTGCGTGAGGTCATCGGCGAGAAAACGTCGGTGTCTTCGTCGACGTTCGCGTGCAGGCCGACTGTCGCAAGACGCGCGAGTGGCGACGTAGCGTGCGTGATGGCGATCACCTTCGCGCCGCGTTCGAGCGCCGTGTGTGCGGCATCGACGATATCGCGCGTGCGGCCGGTGTTCGAGATCGCGACGACAACATCCCCGGCGCCGAGCAGCGCCGCGGACATCAGGAATGTTTGTGGATCGGCGTAAGCGACACTCGGCATGCCGAGACGGAAGAACTTGTGCTGCATGTCCTGTGCCGCGATGCCGGATCCGCCAGCGCCGTAGAACTCGATACGCCTTGCGTGCGAGAGCAGCTTGATGGCTTCGGCGAGTGCATCGGCGGACAGGTTGTTGCGCACCTGCAGCAACGCCCCGATGGTACGGTCGAGCACCTTGGCCGCTACGCCCGGCACAGGCTCGTCGGGACGCACATCGCGGTAGACGGCGGGCGGCAGGTCGGCGGCTACAGCCTGCGCGAGCCGGATCTTGAACTCCCGGAATCCTGAGAAGCCGAGTGCGTGACAGAACCGCGCGATCGTTGGCTGGCTGACGCCAGCGCGCTGCGCGACGTCGGTCATCGAGAGGTCGAGCACTTCGCGTGGGGCGTCGACGATGTAATCCGCGAGCTTGCGCTCGGACGGGCGCAACTGCTCGCGCATGGCTTTCACCTGGGACAGCAGCATCGGGAAACTCGCACTATGCTGAAAGATCCGTGGACTATAGCGGATCGTTGGATATGTACAAAAACTACAGCAATACGACTGGCGATGCAACCCTTGAAACGTCGATTTACAGCAGGGCCGGAAAATAAGGAGGATGAAGCGCTTGCATTACACCAGCGACCAGGGATCCGCCGGGATTGCGCGCTTGTAGTTTTTCTACTAATATCGCGCCATCGCTGACCGCGGCGTGCAACCCGGTCCCATGCGTTCCGCCGAGACGAAAGCAAGGAGATTCGATGGTTTCCCCGCATTCACAGTTGATGAAGGTCACGCAGCGCGTGATCGAGCGCAGCAAGCCGACGCGTGAGGCCTATCTCGCGCGCATCGCCGCCGCGCAGGACCACTTTCCGGCGCGTGGCGTGTTGTCGTGTGCCAACCTCGCGCATGGCTTCGCGGGTCTCGAGGGCCGCGACAAGATCGCGATCAAGTCCATTCGCGAGCCGAATATCGGCATCGTCTCGGCCTACAACGAGATGCTCTCGGCGCACGCACCCTACAAGAACTATCCGGATCTCATCAAGGAAGCGGCTCGCGAAAACGGCGGCGTCGCGCAGTTCGCGGGCGGCGTGCCCGCGATGTGTGATGGCGTGACACAGGGCAACGCGGGCATGGAGCTGTCGCTCTTTTCGCGCGAAGTGATCGCGATGAGCACGGCGGTCGCGCTCACGCACAATATGTTCGATGCGGCGCTGTGCCTTGGCATTTGCGACAAGATCGTGCCTGGCCTCCTGATCGGCGCGCTGCAGTTCGGCCATCTGCCGACGATTTTCGTTCCTGCCGGTCCCATGACGAGCGGACTGTCCAACGACGACAAGGCCAAGGTGCGCCAGCAGTTCGCGACCGGCCAGTGCGGCCGCGACGCGTTGCTCGAATCCGAGGCAGCGGCGTATCACAGCCAGGGCACCTGCACGTTCTACGGCACCGCCAACAGTAACCAGATGCTGATGGAAGTGATGGGCCTGCATCTGCCGGGCTCGGCTTTCATTCATCCGTACACGCCGTTGCGCGACGCGCTTACGGCCGCTGCGGCGCGCCGCGTGCTCGATCTCACCGTCGAGCGCGGCCACTACACGCCGATCGGTCACGTGATCGACGAGCGCGCCATCATCAACGGCATCGTCGCGCTGCTCGCAACGGGCGGCTCGACCAACCACACCATGCACCTCGTGGCGATGGCGCGTGCGGCGGGTATCGTCATCGACTGGGATGATTTCGACGTACTTTCGGACGCCGTGCCGCTACTTGCGCGCGTCTATCCGAACGGCAAGGCCGACGTGAACCATTTCCACGCGGCGGGCGGTATTGCGTTCCTCGTGCGCGAACTGCTCGACGGCGGGTTGCTGCACGAAGACGTCAAGACCGTCGCGGGCGAAGGGCTGCGCCACTATACGAAGGAGCCGAAGCTGCTCGACGGCAAGCTGACGTGGGTCGATGCGGTCGAAAAGAGCGCCGACACCGCTGTGCTGCGCGGCATTGCCGAGCCGTTCCAGCCGGACGGCGGCTTGCGTCTTATGCAAGGGCGTCTCGGGCGCGGCGTCATCAAGGTTTCGGCGGTCGCGCCGGAGCGCCGCAAGGTGCGCGCTCCCGCGATTGTGTTCGATTCGCAGGAAGCCGTGCAGGAAGCGTTCGATCGCGGCGAGCTCGAGCGTGACTTCGTGGCCGTCGTGCGCTTTCAGGGCGCACGCGCCAATGGCATGCCGGAGCTGCACCGTCTCACGCCGCTGCTCGGCGTGATGCAGGACAAGGGCTTCCACGTCGCGCTGGTCACCGACGGTCGCATGTCGGGTGCGTCGGGCAAGGTGCCCGCCGTGATCCACGTGTCGCCGGAGACGCTGTTGCATGGCCCGATCGGCAAGGTGCGCGATGGTGACATCGTCGTGATCGATGCGGTCGAAGGCGTGCTCGACGTCGAAGTCGACGCCACCGAATGGGACGCGCGCCCGGTCGCGCAGCCCGCCCATCAGGAAAGCAACGAAGTTGGCTTCGGCCGCGAGCTGTTTGGCGTGTTTCGTGCCGCGGCAGCGCCGGCCGAACTCGGCGCATCGGTCTTCGGGCCGCTCGTCGGCGAAACGGTCGGCCACGCGTTGCCAGCGACGACGGTCGCCGCGAACGCGGTTGACGCGAACCAATATCAAGGAGCATGAACATGGCAACAACGTCGGTAGCCGACATCGTCCGTCTCGGCCCGGTGATTCCGGTGCTTGCCTTCGATAGCGCCGCACAGGGCGAGAACGTTTCGCGCGCGCTGCACGCGGGCGGCGTCAAGGTGCTCGAAATCACGCTGCGCACGGCGGCCGGGCTCGAGGCGATCAAGCGCGCGGCGCAGATCGCGCCGGATATCGTCGTCGGCGTCGGCACGATCACGAAGCCCGAGCACTGCGCGCTCGCGAAGAACGCCGGCGCGAAGTTCGGTGTCTCGCCGGGTCTCACGCGCGAGATCCACGACGCTTCGCTCGACGCGGGGTTGCCGCTTCTGCCGGGCGTCATGACGCCGTCCGACATCATCGCGGCGATGGAACTCGGCTACGAGATCGTGAAGTTTTTCCCGGCGGTGCCGGCCGGCGGCATCGCGATGCTCAATGCCTTCCACGGCCCGTTCCCGACGCTCAAGTTCTGCCCGACGGGCGGCATCACCCCCGAAACCGCGCCGAACTTCCTCGCGCTGCCGAACGTGGTGTGTGTGGGTGGCTCGTGGCTTACGCCGAAGGCTGCGCTCGCCGCCGAGGACTGGGCCGAGGTCACGCGGCTCGCCCACGCGGCAAGCGAACTGGCGCGTCCGGTGCGCTGACGCTGGATTCGCGCGCGGGTTCTGGCGTCGGCTCTGCCGCGCGCCGAACCGGAATGCTGCGAGCGGCGCTGCGGCGCGATTACGAATGATGCGGCGTTGCACCATCGCCAGGTGCGATGTTGGAAGACGCGGCACATGCGAACCCGCCTGGCTGGTGCAGGCGCGACGAACCGCGCGAGGTTGATGCCTCGCGCGGTTCGTCTTTTGTGCACGCAATGGCGAAAGCCGTTAACCTCTGCAGTCGCGGCCCTGCCGACGGCCGGCGCGTAACGCCAGGCCGCGGGCCCTGCTAACACATATCAAAACTAACTGGAGAGGACCCCCATGGGAGCGGACCACGGCAGCATGCTGCTGGTTTATGCGGTCATCGCGATCGCCGCGCTGATTCTGCTAATCACGCGCTACAAGGTTTATCCGTTTCTCGTCCTGATCATCGTTTCGCTGGTACTCGGCCTCGTCGCCGGGTTGCCGATGGATCAGATCGTCAAGTCGTTCGAGACCGGCAACGGCAACACGCTCGGCCACATTGCGATCGTGGTCGGCCTCGGCACCATGCTCGGCAAGATGATGGCCGAGTCCGGCGGCGCCGAGCGGGTCGCCACGACGCTCATCGGCTGGTTCGGCGAGAAGAACATTCACTGGGCGATGATGTTCGTTGCGGTCATCGTCGGCTTGCCGGTGTTCTTCGAAGTCGGCTTCGTGCTCCTGATTCCGATCGCGTTCAACGTCGCCAAACGCACCGGCAAGTCGCTGCTACTCGTCGGTCTGCCGATGGTGGCCGGTCTTTCCGTCGTGCATGGCCTGATTCCGCCGCACCCGGCCGCGCTGCTCGCGGTGCAGGCGTTTCACGCCGACATCGGCAGGACCATCGCGTACGGTCTGATCGTCGGCGTGCCGACCGCGATCGTCGCTGGTCCGCTCTTCGCGCTGCTCATTCACCGCACGATCAAGTTGCCCGACGAAAATCCGCTCGCCGCGCAGTTCATCGCCGTCAAACCCAAGGCGGACAGCGAACTGCCCAGCTTCGGTATCACGGTTTTCACGATCCTGCTGCCCGTGATTCTCATGCTCATCGGTAGTTGGGCCGATCTCGTCTTTGCGCCGAAGACGCTGCCCAACAGCCTGTTGCACTTCTTCGGCACGACCGACGTCGCGCTCCTCGTCGCCGTGCTCGTGAGCTTCTGGACCTTCGGCGCGCAACGCGGATTTACGCGCGAGCAGATCCAGAAGTTCTGCGGCGACTGCCTCGCGCCGATCGCAGGCATTACGCTGATCGTTGGCGCAGGTGGCGGGTTCGGTCGCGTGCTGATGGACAGCGGTATTTCGAAGGAGATCGTTGGTGTCGCGCAGTCGGCGCACCTCTCGCCGCTCCTGTTCGGCTGGTTCGTCGCCGCGCTGATCCGCCTCGCGACCGGATCCGCCACTGTCGCGATGACGACGGCCTGCGGCATCGTCGCGCCGATCGCCGCCGCGAGCGGAACGACGGTGAGCCCCGAACTGCTCGTGCTTGCGACGGGCTCGGGTTCGCTGATCTTCTCGCACGTCAACGACGGGGGCTTCTGGCTGATCAAGGAGTACTTCGGCATGACCGTCGTTCAGACGTTCAAGACCTGGTCTCTCTGTGAGACCATTATTTCCTTGCTGGGGCTCGGGCTGACGTTTGCCCTTGCTACGGTGGTATGAATCTGGAGTAGTCGATGATTCTGATCGCAATGGGTGTGTCGGGGGCGGGCAAGACGCGCATCGGTGAATTGCTGGCCGAGCGCCTGCACTGTAGCTTCACGGATGGCGATGTCTTCCATAGCGAAGCCAACAAGAAGAAGATGCACGACGGCATCCCGCTCACCGACGACGACCGCTGGCCGTGGTTGCGCACGATTCGCGCGGCCATCGAAGACAAGCAGCGCGCGCACGAGACGGCTGTGTTCACGTGTTCGTCGCTGAAGCGTTCGTACCGCGATCTCCTGCGCGGCACCGATCGCGACGTGTGTTTCGTCTATCTGAAGGGCAGCTTTGAGGTGTTGCACGAGCGGCTCGCGTCGCGGACCGGGCATTTCTTCGATCCGTCTCTGCTGCAAAGCCAGCTCGATACGCTCGAAGAGCCGGGTCCGGACGAAGCGATCGCGGTGAGCATTGAACTCACGCCCGAGCAGATCGTCGATGAAGTCATGAAGCAGATGGCGACGCGTCGGACGAGTTGAGGGCCGAGTGCCGAATGCGTTGTGTGCGCATCGGGAACGGCGGATGACGCGATTCTCGCCGCTCGATGCGATTGCGCAGCGGCTGAACCCACGCGAGACGCAAAAAAAGCGCTTCGTTCATTGCGAACGAAGCGCTTTTTATTTGGCTACTATGCCGGCGCCCAAGGCGCGCCGCGACGCGCTTACGAAATGCGCTTCGCGAGTTCCACGGCCTTGCCGATATACGACGCAGGCGTCATTTCCAGCAGGAGCTTCTTCGCGTCATCAGGAATCGCGAGACCGGACACGAACGTTTGCAGCGCTTCGCGCGTGATGCCCTTGCCGCGCGTGAGTTCCTTCAATTGCTCGTACGGGTTCTCGATGCCATAGCGGCGCATCACGGTCTGCACCGGCTCGGCGAGCACTTCCCACGTCGCGTCGAGGTCGTCGTTCAGGCGCTGCGGGTTCACTTCGAGCTTGTCGAGGCCGCGGATCAGCGCGTCATACGAGAGCAGCGAGTAGCCGAACGCGACGCCGATGTTGCGCAGCACGGTCGAGTCGGTCAGGTCGCGCTGCCAGCGCGAGATCGGCAGCTTGTCGGCGAGGTGGCGCAGCGTGGCGTTCGCGAGGCCGAGGTTGCCTTCCGAGTTTTCGAAGTCGATCGGGTTGACCTTGTGCGGCATCGTCGACGAACCGATTTCGCCGGCCTTCGTCTTCTGCTTGAAGTAGCCGAGCGAGATATAGCCCCACACGTCGCGGTCGAGGTCGAGCAGGATCGTGTTCGCGCGCGCGATGGCGTCGAACAGTTCGGCCATGTAGTCGTGCGGCTCGATCTGGATCGTGTACGGGTTGAACGTGAGCTTCAGGCGCTGTTCGACGACGTTCTTCGAGAACGCTTCCCAGTCGAATTCCGGATACGCGGAGAGATGCGCGTTGAAGTTGCCGACCGCGCCGTTCATCTTGCCGAGCAGTTCGACCTTCTCGATGCGCTGGATCGCGCGCGCGAGACGCGCTGCGACGTTGGCGATTTCCTTGCCGAGCGTGGTCGGGCTCGCGGGCTGACCGTGCGTGCGCGAGAGCATCGGCTGTTCTGCGTGCGTGTGGGCGAGCTTGACGAGGCGCTGATACACCGAGCGCAGCGCCGGCAGGATCACGTGCTCGCGCGCACCGGCGAGCATCATGCCGTGCGACGTGTTGTTGATGTCTTCCGAGGTGCAGGCGAAGTGGATGAATTCGCTTGCGCGCTCCAGCTCCGGCTGGCCCTTCACCGATTCCTTGAGCCAGTACTCGACGGCCTTCACGTCGTGGTTCGTCACGCGCTCGATGTCCTTGATGCGCGCGGCGTCGTGCGCCGTGAAGTTTTCGGCGAGCTTGAGCAGGAACTGCTCCGACGCTTCCGAGAAACGCGGCACTTCCGCGAAACCGGCGTGCGACAGCGCGATCAGCCAGTGGATCTCGACCGTCACGCGATGGCGCATGAACGCGGCTTCCGAGAGCCAGTCGCGCAGGGCTTCGGTTTTCGAGGCGTAGCGGCCGTCGAGCGGGGAGAGCGCGGTGAGCGCGAAGAGGGTATCGGGACGGGTGTCGGACATGATGGGGACGTAACGGCGGGGGTTACGCTCGCGGGGTTACGGTCGCGCGGTTGCGACCGGTTAAGTTCAGCCGGGAAGACGGCGGGAGCCGCGTATTTTATCACCTGCGGGTAATGCCCCGTGCCTGCCGGGCGATGCGTTGCGCCGGCTGGTTTGCAAGATGGCCGGCTGGGAGGCGGCTTTACAGTGGGCGATTGCGCCGCGCCAGCGCTTCGTTTTGTCCCATCACGCATGAACCCTAATTTCCCGCTCCCGTCTCGCGATAGCGCCGACGCCTTGATCGAAGAAGGCCTCGCTCACCACCGGGCGGGACGGCTCGTCGACGCTCAGGCCATTTACGAGCGCGTAACTGCGCAGTGGCCAGACCATGCTGCAGCGTTGCACTACCTTGGGCTGATTGCGCTCGATCGGGGCGAGTCGGCGCACGCGGTGGCGTTGATCGACCGTGCACTTGCGCTCGCACCGGACAACGCCGAATACCTCGGCAATCGCGGTGTCGTTGCGGCAAGGCTGGGTGACCACGCCGGCGCTGCCGTCTGGCAGCGCAAGGCGCTGGCCAATGCACCCGAATTTGCGAATGCCCACAACAACCTGGGCAATGCGCTGCTGTCGCTCGGTGAGACCGACTGCGCGATTGAGCACCACCGGAACGCACGCGCGCTTGTTCCTGAGTCCGCGCACTTCGCCTTCAATCTCGGGCGCGCGCTCGAAGCGGCAGGCCGCAACGACGCCGCGCTAGCCGAATTTCGAGCCGCCGCTGTGCTCGATCCCCACGACATGCACGCGCTCTTGCACGCCGGCAGGCTGTTGCTCGCCGCGGGTGCCCACGCCGAAGCTGTGAGCTGCTTCGAACCTGTCGTCGCGCGCGAGCCGCGCAACGTTTTTGCGCTCTTCGAACTCGCTTACGCGTACGACGCACTGCATCGTTACGCCGACGCGATTCCACTGTATGAACGGGCGATTGCAGTCAATCCCGACGCTGCCGGCGTCGTCAACAATCTCGCTTTCGCTTTGACGGCGCTCGCGCGTTATGACGAAGCCGAGGTTCACTACCGCCGCGCACTGGAACTCAATCGCGACCTGCCCGAGTCGAAATTCCAGCTTGGCATGCTGCTGCTTCGGCGCGGAGATCTCGCCGATGGCTGGCCGCTCTTCGAGAACCGCAAGACGACTACGCGCGCCAGATCGAATTACCGCAAGCTGCCCTGTGCCGAATGGCAAGGCGAGCCGTTGGCGGGCAAGCGCTTCCTGATCGTGCGCGAGCAGGGCGTGGGTGACCAGATCCAGTTCCTGCGCTACGCGGGCTTGCTTGCCGCGATGGGTGCGCGCGTCGATGCATGGGTTGCACCCGAACTGGCGTCACTCGCCGCGACCGTGCCGGGCGTTGCGCGTGTGATCGACGCTGCGCCGGACGACGAAGCCATCGCGCGGCAATACGACTACTGGTGCGACGTGATGAGCCTGCCGCTGCATTTTCGCGGCAGGCCGATCGAGGCGGCCACACCGTACCTGCACGTCGATCCTCGTGAGGCCGATGCCTGGCGCTTGCGCGTGAATACGCTCGCGCACGGTGCGCGTCGGCGCATCGGGCTGGTCTGGGCCGGCAATCCACGTCATCACTTCGACGCGTTCCGCTCGGTGCCGCTCGAAGCGCTGCTGCCGCTCGCGGCGCTCGACGGCAACGCGTGGTTCGCGATCCAGAAAGGCGAGGCCGCCGCGCAGCTCGCCGACGTCGCCGACCGCTGGCCGATGCACGCGATCGGCGACGAACTCCATGACTTCGCGAGTACGGCGGCGCTCGTCGATAGCCTCGATCTCGTGATTACCGTCGATACATCGGTGGCGCACCTGGCGGGCGCGCTCGGCAAGCCGGTCTGGGTGCTGCTTGCCGCGCAGCCCGACTGGCGCTGGGGCATGGGGCGCCACGATTCGGTCTGGTATCCATCGGCGCGGCTTTTCCGGCAGGACGAGCTCGGTGACTGGCGTGGGGTCATGTCCGCGCTCCGATCCACGCTTCTGGCTTGATGCAACACCGGACAGTCGTGTCCCAGACTTGCGGCGGCGGGCCTAGAATGCGGACTTCACATCACCAGGCACGTCACTGGACGCGCGATTCGCATGGAACTCAAATGGCTCGAAGACTTCGTTTCGCTTGCGGAGACGCATAGTTTCAGCCGCTCCGCCGAATTGCGGCACGTGACCCAGCCGGCGTTTTCGCGCCGCATCCAGGCACTCGAAGCGTGGCTCGGCACGGAACTGATCGATCGATCGGTTTATCCGACGCGCCTCACCGCCGCGGGTCAGGTGTTCTACGAGCAGGCGCTCGCGATGCTTTCGCAGTTTCACGAAGCGCGCACGCTGCTGCGCGGCCACACTGCGACGCCCGAGGCAACGATCGAATTCGCCGTGCCGCACACGCTCTCGCTCACGTACTTTCCGCGCTGGCTACAGCGCATCGAGGCCAAGCTCGGCCGCATCAACACACGTCTACGCGCGCTCAATGTGCACGACGCGGTGCTCTCGCTCGTGGAGGGAGGCTGCGATCTCGTGATGGGCTATCACCATCCGAGTCATCCCGTGACGCTCGACCCCGCGCGCTACGACACGCTCACGCTCGGCATCGAGTCGATCAGTCCGTATTCCGCGCCGCAGCGCGTGGGCCGACCGCGCTACACGCTGCCCGGCACGCCCGACGCACCCACGCCTTACCTTTCGTATACGCCGAACGCGTATCTCGGGCGCATGACGGAGGTGATCGTCGGCAATGCGCCGACGCGGCTCTATCTGGACCGCGTCTACGAAACCGACATGGCGGAGGGTCTCAAGGCGATGACGCTCGCGGGTCACGGCATCGCGTTTCTGCCGCACAGCGCGGTAGAGGACGCGGTGGCCGCCGGCGATCTCATCCGGCTCGACCGCGCGACTCGCGGCACACCCGCGGGACAATTCACGCTCGACATGGAAATTCGCCTCTATCGCGACAAGTTCGCAGCGCAGGGCGATGACGCGCGCCGCGCGCTCGTCGGCCGGGTGTGGGATGCGGTGAGTGAGGAGCTCGCGCAGGGCGGCGCGTAAAGGGCACGGAAGCGTCAGTCAAGCTGACGAGGTTGCAAGCAATACCCGCACTCACGAAAGCGGCCGCCCGTGATAGCCATCGCAATGCACTGCGTTGCAGACGCGGGCGACGGCCGGCTCACATCTTCTTCCATTGAGGACCGTTCGCCGACACAACGGCGGCAAGCGTTGGCAAACGGTGATAAACGCCATCGATACCCGCATGCACATGCTTTGTCGGCTTCGGGGATGTTATGCAAGAAAAACATAACGGGATAATCAAACGGCATTGGATTTCATTTTGGGCTTTTCTGACAATGGCACCACTTGTTCGATCGCCGGAGCGTTCATGTCATCCCAACTGCAGTCTGCAGCAATGTCGTCGGTTCCTTCCTATCTCCACGCCGATGATCTCGGCCCCTGGGGCAACTATCTTCGTCAGGTCGATCGCGTCGCGCCGTATCTCGGCCCGCTCTCGCGCTGGCTCGAAACGCTCAAGCGCCCGAAGCGCATCCTGATCGTCGACGTGCCCATCGAACTCGATAACGGCACCGTGGCGCACTTCGAAGGCTATCGCGTTCAGCACAACGTGTCGCGCGGTCCCGGTAAAGGCGGCGTCCGTTATCACCAGGATGTTACGTTGTCCGAAGTGATGGCGTTGTCCGCGTGGATGTCGGTGAAGAACGCAGCGGTGAACGTGCCGTACGGCGGCGCGAAGGGTGGCATTCGCGTTGATCCGCGAACCCTCTCGCGCGGCGAACTCGAACGCGTGACGCGCCGCTACACGAGCGAAATCGGCATCATCATCGGGCCGAACACCGACATTCCCGCGCCGGACGTCAACACGAACGAGCAGATCATGGCGTGGATGATGGACACCTACTCGATGAACCAGGGCCAGACGGCCACGGGCGTCGTTACCGGCAAGCCCATCTCGCTCGGCGGCTCGCTCGGCCGCCGCGAAGCGACGGGGCGCGGCGTGTTCGTCGTCGGCTGCGAAGCGGCCCGGCGCACGGGTCTTAGCATCGAAGGCGCGCGGATCGCCGTGCAAGGCTTCGGCAACGTGGGCGGCATCGCTGCGCGCCTCTTCCAGGAAGCCGGTTCGCGGCTCGTCGCGGTGCAGGACCATACCGGCTCGCTGTACAAGTCGGGCGGCATCGACGCCGTGGCGCTGCTCGAACACGTTGCGAAGACCGGTGGCGTGGCGGGTTTTGCTGGCGCCGATGTCCTCTCTAACGACGAGTTCTGGACCATCGAGACCGACATCCTGATCCCGGCCGCGCTGGAAAACCAGATCACCGAAAAGAACGCGTCGAAGATCCGCACGAAGATCATCGTGGAAGGCGCGAACGGCCCGACCACGACGGCAGCGGACGACATTCTTCACGACAAGGGCATCCTCGTGATCCCCGACGTGGTGGCGAACGCGGGCGGCGTGACCGTCTCTTACTTCGAATGGGTGCAGGACTTCTCGAGCTTCTTCTGGACCGAAGCGGAAATCAACGAGCGTCTCGAGCGCGTCATGCGCGAAGCGTTCGCCGCGGTCTGGCAAGTGGCGAGCGAGCAAAAGGTGTCGATGCGCACGGCAGCGTTCATCGTGGCGTGCAAGCGCATCCTGATGGCGCGCGAAATGCGCGGTCTGTATCCCTGAGATCGATCGACGTCTGATCGACGCTTGATCGACGCAACACGGCGGGGGCACGTTTGCACCCGCCACGGAGCAGTAGCCAGGAGCGGACGGGACCTTGGCGGGGCCGTCCGCTTTTGCACATCCTGATGCAGCGCAGCAACCCGTGATGTGCGGGGGAATGCTTTCGCGCGGCCTTATTCTTTCAAAACTATTACTTTGCTACACTGCAAAGGTCGTTTTCTGCTCAGGAGTTAAAAGATGAAGATCAAAATCGCCGCACTCGCTCTCGCCACCCTCGGACTCGTTTCAGCGAGCGCATATGCGCAGGACAGTGGCACGCTCAAGAAGATCAAGGACACGGGCGTCATCTCGCTGGGTCACCGGGAATCGTCGATTCCGTTTTCCTACTACGATGACAAGCAGAATGTGGTCGGCTACTCGCAGGATTACGCGCTGAAGATCGTCGACGCTGTGAAGCAGAAGCTGAACATGCCGAACCTGAAGGTCAAGCTCGTGCCGATCACGTCACAGAACCGCATCCCGCTCGTGCAGAACGGCACGATCGACATCGAATGCGGCTCGACCACGAACAACGCAGAGCGTCAGCAACAGGCCGCGTTCTCGAACACGATTTTCGTGATCGGCACGCGTCTCATGACGAAGAAGGATTCGGGCATCAAGGATTTCCCGGACCTGAAGGGCAAGACCGTCGTCACGACGGCGGGTACGACGTCCGAGCGTATTCTGCGCAAGATGAACCAGGACAAGAACATGGGCATGAACATCATCAGCGCGAAGGACCACGGCGATTCGTTCCTGACGCTGTCGACGGGCCGCGCAGTGGCGTTCATGATGGACGATGCTCTGCTGGCGGGCGAGCGTGCGAAGTCGAACAATCCGGGCGATTTCGTGATTGTCGGCACGCCGCAATCGCGTGAAGCTTACGGCTGCATGATGCGCAAGAACGACCCCGAGTTCAAGAAGGTAGCCGACGACGCCGTCGCGAAGGTTCAGACCTCCGGCGAAGGCGAGGTGATCTACAAGCGCTGGTTCGAGTCGCCGATTCCGCCCAAGGGCCTCAACCTGAACTTCCCCATGAGTGACGACATGCGGGCGCTTTTCAAGAACCCGAACGACAAGGCGATCGACTAAGCGTCGACCCCCCTCGCTAGTCGCACTATGGTCAGGAACGGAAGAAGCGCGGGAGTAGCGCCGCTTCTTCCGTTCTTTTTGTTGGAGACACAATATGTCCTACCACTGGAACTGGGGCATTCTCTTTAGCCCGGTCTCGACCGGCGAACCCACTACCTATCTCGGCTGGCTGATTTCCGGCCTCTGGGTGACGGTCACGGTGTCGCTCGCCGCGTGGGTGATCGCGCTCATCGTCGGGTCGTTCTTCGGCGTGCTGCGCACGGTGCCGAACAAGTGGGCCTCGGGCGCGGGCACCGTGTACGTCGCGGTGTTCCGCAACATACCGCTGATCGTGCAGTTCTTCATCTGGTATCTCGTGATCCCGGAATTGCTGCCGCCATCGCTCGGCAACTGGTTCAAGCAGTTGCCGCCGAACGTGCAGTTCTTCTCGTCGTCGATTCTCTGTCTCGGCCTCTTCACCGGCGCGCGCGTGTGCGAGCAGGTGCGCTCGGGGATCAATGCGCTGCCGCGGGGCCAGCGCGCAGCGGGTCTTGCGGTGGGCTTCACGCAATGGCAGACGTATCGCTATGTGCTGTTGCCGGTCGCGTTTCGCATCATCGTGCCGCCGCTCACGTCCGAGTTTCTCAACATCTTCAAGAACTCGGCGGTTGCGTCGACGATCGGCCTGCTCGATCTTTCCGCGCAGGCTCGCCAGCTCGTCGACTACACGGCGCAGGCCTATGAGTCGTTCATCGCGGTCACGCTCGCCTATGTCCTCATCAATCTCGTCGTCATGGGGCTGATGCGCTGGATCGAGGCGAGGACCCGGCTACCCGGCTATATCGGAGGCAAGTGATGCATCATTTCGACTGGAGTGGTATTCCGGGCGCACTGCCGACCTTGTGGACCGGCGCGATCGTCACGTTCCAGATCACGGTGTGCGCGATCGTCGTGGGCATTGTGTGGGGCACGGTGCTCGCGCTCTTGCGGCTTTCGGGCGTCAAGCCGCTCCAATGGTTCGCGCAGGGCTACGTGACGGTTTTCCGTTCGATCCCGCTCGTGATGGTCCTGCTGTGGTTTTTCCTGATCGTGCCGCAGGTGCTGCAGAGCGTGCTCAATCTGTCGCCGAACATCGACATCCGGCTCGCCTCGGCGATGGTTGCGTTCTCGCTCTTCGAGGCGGCGTACTATTCGGAGATCATCCGCGCGGGTATTCAGGCCGTGCCGCGCGGACAGGTGAACGCGTCGTTCGCGCTCGGCATGCGCTACAGCCAGGCGATGCGCCACGTCGTCCTGCCGCAGGCGTTTCGCGCGATGGTTCCGCTTCTGCTCACGCAGGCCATCGTGCTCTTTCAGGATACGGCGCTCGTCTACGTGATCAGCCTCGCGGACTTCTTCCGCACCGCGACGAATATCGGCGACCGTGATGGGACCACGGTCGAGATGGTACTGTTCGCGGGCGCGTGCTATTTCGTCGTCTGTGTGATCGCTTCGAGCATCGTGAAAAGTCTTCAGAAAAAGGTCGCGACATGATTTCGATAAAGAACGTTTCGAAGTGGTACGGTCACTTCCAGGTGCTGACCGATTGCACGACGGAAGTGAAAAAGGGTGAGGTCGTGGTGGTGTGCGGGCCTTCGGGCTCGGGCAAATCCACGCTCATCAAGACCGTCAACGGGCTTGAGCCGTTCCAGCAGGGCGAGATCCTCGTGAACGGTCAGAGCGTCAGCGACAAGAAGACCAACCTCTCGAAGCTGCGTTCGAAAGTGGGCATGGTGTTCCAGCACTTCGAGCTGTTTCCGCACCTCTCGATCACCGAGAACCTGACGCTCGCGCAGATCAAGGTGCTCGGCCGCAGCAAGGACGAGGCGACCGAGAAGGGGCTGAAACTGCTCGATCGCGTGGGCCTGCGTGCGCACGCGGAGAAGTTTCCGGGCCAGCTTTCAGGTGGTCAGCAGCAGCGCGTCGCGATTGCGAGAGCGCTGTCGATGGACCCGATCGCGATGCTGTTCGACGAGCCGACCTCGGCGCTCGATCCGGAGATGATCAACGAGGTGCTCGACGTGATGGTCGAACTCGCGCAGGAAGGCATGACGATGATGTGCGTGACTCACGAGATGGGCTTTGCGAAGAAGGTTGCGCATCGCGTGATCTTCATGGACAAGGGGCTCATCGTCGAGGACGACCGCAAGGAAGACTTCTTCGCGAATCCGAAGTCGGATCGCGCGAAGGATTTTCTCGCGAAGATCCTGCATTAAGGGGTTCGTCGAACCTGACGCGTCGGGCTTTGCAGCCGGGCGTTGAAACAAAAAACGCCGCGCGGCTTTCGGGCCTGCGCGGCGTTTTGCTTTGAGCGTTTGCGTGAGTAGAGAGGGGCGCTATTCGCCCCAGGTCTGCATCGCGGTGGCGGCTTCGATGCCCACGGTTTGGGTGCCCGGTGGCGGACACGGTGCGCTCGCTGAGGCATCCGTCGACGGATTGCTCAGCTTGTCGAGCACCTTCTGCGGGACAGGAACGCTGGCGTGTGCAACCACGTCGCCGTGCTGGAACATCAGCAGATCGCCTGGCGCGAAGCGCGTCCAGACTTCGTTGTCGGTGAGCGGCGCAGTCGCGATCACCGCGACGCGGTCTTCAGGCGTCGTGTAGTTTGCGAAGTTGACGGTGACGTCGGCGTCGACGAGATGCGCAGTCGAAAACGGCCAGCGGCGCACGAGGTAGTAGAGGTGAGTCGAGCAGTGCGCGAAAAGTGCCTGGCCGTTCGACATCAGAAAGTTGAATACGCCGAACTGCGTGATCTCGCGCGTGAGCGATTCGAGTGCCGCGAAGAGTTCTTCAAGCGGCGGCTGCGAACCTGGAAACGCCTTGCGCAATCCCTCCAGCAGCGCGCAGAAAGCGCGTTCGCTGTCGGTCGTGCCGACCGGCTGATAAACACCCGACATCGCGGGATTGAAGTCCTGCAGGTCGCCGTTGTGCGCGAAGATCCAGTGGCGGCCCCACAGTTCGCGCAAGAACGGGTGGCTGTTTTCGAGCAGGATGCGTCCTTGCGTGGCCTTGCGGATATGCGCGATGGTGTTGCGCGACTTGATCGGGTAGCGCTTGACCATCTCGGCGATAGGCGAGCGCGCGGACGCCTCGTGGTCGACGAAGAGACGGCAGGCCTTGTCTTCGAAGAACGCGATGCCCCAGCCGTCGGCGTGGTGGTCGGTGGCGCCGCCGCGCGCCGCGAATCCGGTGAAGGAGAACGTGACGTCCGTCGGCGTGGCGCAGTTCATTCCGAGTAGTTGGCACATGATGAATGC
Organism: Paraburkholderia adhaesiva; assembly: GCF_021390575.1. Classification (GTDB taxonomy): domain Bacteria; phylum Pseudomonadota; class Gammaproteobacteria; order Burkholderiales; family Burkholderiaceae; genus Paraburkholderia; species Paraburkholderia adhaesiva. Next base: position 463,137 of record NZ_JAJEJQ010000001.1, read on the forward strand.
GTGATGCGGCGCGGCGTTGCAGCCTGACGACCCGGTACAATGATGATTTTCCAAGCATATCACCGGGCTGCGCGTTGCCAGCGCGAATTTTGTCGGATGGTTTTCGCGCGGCGTGCGAAGGGCGGTGGCTGTCGCCTGGGCGCGACGCCGACGGTGTCGGGTGCTGCATCCGGTTTCGCTAGCGAAACTTGTCGATAGTGCCGGATGGCTCTGGATAGCGCCGGCGGTTCGCGACGGGCGGGGCGCTACAAGCCCCAAGGTCGCGCAGCGCATGCCGTCGGCCGGTGTGTTTGACTGTGCTTCGCCCGGCGCTGGCCTGCCCGATGTACCCGGCCGCTGTGTGTTTTGCCCGTTTTTGCCTTGCTTTAGTCCGTTATCCGCTGCATTCGATCGCCATGAACGCTTCTTCCCCGACGACTCTCACGCTCACCCGCCCCGACGACTGGCACTTGCACGTCCGCGACGGCGCCATGCTCGCGGCGGTGCTGCCGCATACGGCGCGCCAGTTCGGCCGCGCGATCATCATGCCGAACCTGAAGCCGCCGGTCACGACGACCGGGCAGGCCGCCGCGTACCGTGAGCGCATTCTCGCGGCGTTGCCCGCGGGGCTGCGCTTCGAGCCGCTGATGACGCTTTATCTCACCGACAACACGCCGCCCGACGAAATCCGCCGCGCGCGCGAAAGCGGCTTTGTGCATGGCGTGAAGCTCTATCCGGCGGGCGCAACGACGAACTCGGATGCAGGCGTGACCGACATCCTCAAGTGCGCGAAGACGCTGGAAGCGATGCAGGAAGCGGGCATGCCGCTGCTCATGCATGGCGAAGTGACGAACGCCGACATCGACCTCTTCGACCGCGAAAAGGTCTTCATCGACCGTGTGCTGGCGCCGCTGCGCCGCGAATTCCCGGCGCTCAAAGTGGTGTTCGAGCACATCACGACGAAGGATGCCGTCGACTACATCCGCGCCGATAACGCTGCACCGGGCCTGCTTGGGGCGACGATCACCGCGCATCACCTGCTGTACAACCGCAACGCCATCTTCCAGGGCGGCATCCGTCCGCACTACTACTGCCTGCCGGTGCTCAAGCGCGAGACCCATCGCGTCGCGCTCGTCGAGGCAGCGACTTCGGGCGACCCGCGCTTCTTCCTCGGCACGGACAGCGCGCCGCATGCGAAGGGGCTGAAGGAACACGCATGCGGCTGCGCGGGCTGCTACACGGCGTTGCACGCGCTCGAACTGTACGCTGAGGCGTTCGACAATGCGGGCGCGCTCGACAAGCTCGAAGGTTTCGCGAGCTTCTTCGGTGCCGACTTCTACGGCCTGCCGCGCAGCGCCGAGAAGGTGACGCTGCGCCGCGAGACCTGGACGCTGCCCGCCGAAGTGACGGCCGGTGACACGCCGGTCGTGCCGCTGCGTGGCGGCGAGACGATCGGCTGGAAACTGGCCGCTTCGTGACCGCCGAGGCCGGCGCGGTGCGCCGCAGTCTTCCCGCCGCTGGTTTCGCGGATATCGACTGGGCGCGCCCGTGGTTCGCCCAGCATGAGACGCGCGGCCGGCGCTGGCAGCAGGCTGCACTGGCGGGCTATGGCCGCTATCTCGACGAGCTGAACGCAGACGCGCGCGCGTCTGCGCAGCGCACGGGGCGCGGGCAGCCGCTCGCTTTCATCGCACAGGACGATCTGCCTGAGGGCTCGGCGTACGAGGCGCATATTGCCGCGACGGGCTGCGTACCCACGCGCCACAATCTCCACGATTTTTTCAACGCGCTCACCTGGTTCGCATTCCCGCGTATCAAGGCGACGCTGAACGCGCGCCAGTCGGCGGCGATCGATGTGCTGGGCGTTGGCGCCACGCGCGGGGATGTGCGCGATGCGCTTACGCTCTTCGACGAAAACGCGGTGCTGTACGTCTGCGCCGACCCGGCGCTGTCGGCGGCGCTGCGCGGTTTCGAATGGGACAAGCTGTTCGTTGCAGGGCGCGCGCGTTGGGGCACGCGCTGCGAAGTGCGCGTATTCGGCCATGCGCTGCTCGATAAGCTGATTGCACCGTATGTGGCGTGTACGGCGCACGCGTGGGTGGTCGAGGCGCCGGCTGAATACTTCGTCTGGCCGCGAGCGCAGCGCGACGCATGGCTCGACGAGGTGGTGAGCACGAAGCTCGCCGCTGATGCGGACCTCAACGGCCGCAGTTTCTCGCCGCTGCCAGTGCTCGGCATTCCGGGCTGGTGGCCGCAGAACGAAGACAAGGCGTTTTACGACGACACCTCGGTGTTTCGGCCTGGCCGTCGCGCGCGCTAGTGCTATCGTGCCGCGGCGTTCGGTTGCCGCGGGTGTTGGCATGACTGCGGGCCTGACCGAGCCAGCCGCCGCCACACACGGCGCTCACGCCGCCTCGGAACCCGACGCGCCACGCGCCTCACCGTGCTAAGATCGGCCCTCGCAAAGCAGGCCAGGCAGTCGCGGCTCCGGCGGTTTCGACCAAAGGAGGCGAGGAAAGTCCGGACTCCACAGGGCAGGGTGATGGCTAACGGCCATCCGTGGCGACACGCGGAACAGGGCAACAGAGAACAGACCGCCGATGGCCCGGCTTCGGCCGGGATCAGGTAAGGGTGAAACGGTGCGGTAAGAGCGCACCGCGGCTACGGTGACGTAGACGGCACGGCAACCTCCACCCGGAGCAATTCCAAGTAGGCAGGCGCGCATCTTCGAGATGCAGGACGGGGCCCCCGTCTCGTCTGCGGGTAGGAAGCTTGAGCGCGTCAGCAATGGCGCGCCTAGAGGAATGGCTGCCACGCGCACGGCGCCGCAAGGCGCCGCGTGTGCACAGAATCCGGCTTATCGGCCTGCTTTGCCAATCTCATTACGCTCGAAAACCGGCGCGGCGGAGTTCATAGTTGAACTCGACCGCGCCGGCTTTTTTGTTTCGCACGGCACCGGTGCGTGCCGCGGCGCGGGACCAACGCCCGGCTCAGGCCGCGACGATCTCGAACGAGTGCGTGATCTCGGCGGTCTTGGCCATCATGATCGACGCCGAGCAGTACTTGTCGTGCGACAGGTTGATAGCCCGCTCGACCGTGGCCGGGTTCAGGTTCTTGCCGGTCACGGTGAAGTGGAAGTGGATCTTCGTGAAGACCTTCGGGTCCTCGCTCGCGCGCTCGGCCTTGAGCGTTACGCTGCAGCCGCTGACATCCTGACGGCTCTTCTTCAGGATCAGGACCATGTCGTAGGCCGTGCAACCGCCCGTGCCGAGCAGCAGCATCTCCATCGGGCGCGGCGCGAGGTTACGGCCGCCGCCTTCCGGTGCGCCGTCCATGTTAACGAGGTGACCGCTCCCCGTTTCGGCGGCAAATGCCATGCCATCCTGCCCCATCCAGCTAACTTTGCATTCCATGCGTGTGCCTCTGCCGGTTTTTCAATTCAGATGGCATTGTAGCCCGCGCCTTACAAGTATGTCCGAGGGCGACGTGGTGATGGAGGTTGGCGTAGCGCGCTTCAATGTTGCGTCGCAGCATAATGGGGGCAGAATGAATTCCCCGCGATTATTTAGGGGTTTTGCTCTAGTTGCGGAGCGTTATGCATCGAAGATCAATTCATAAGCCATTGATTTTAAAATTAATTGATGTTCTCCTGCAGCCTCTGTGAGATTTCACATTATGGTTTTAAATTTCGCAATGTAGTTTATCTTGCGCTGCACAAAGCAAATCCGTAGAATGCCTCTTATTGGTTGTCGTGTTTGTCGACACCTCAGCATGTCTCCTCCACCCTCCTCAACCAGGTGGATTAAGCCCGAGCGATTGCGTTCGGGCTTTTTTTCGTCTTTAAGCCCGAGCGATTGCGTTCGGGCTTTTTTTCGTCTGCGTGTTTTTCAACCAGCGTTTCACCCGGCGCTTTCGACCCGCTTTCCGGGCAACCAGCCCGCGCCTTGGCCGGCGCCTTCCTCGCGGCCCGCAGAAATTTTGACGCCCCGGGAATTTTCCTTTTATAATCCTAGGTTTCCTGCATCCATGCCCGCGGGAAGAAATAAACAGGGAGAGCCTGCGCCGGCGCCAACGAGCGTCACCACACAAGCAGGACCAAATAAGGGCACAGCATTTTTTTTGGATCGATCATGAAGACTTTTTCCGCCAAGGCACATGAAGTGCAGCGCGAATGGTACGTGATTGACGCGACGGATAAGGTTCTCGGCCGTGTCGCCAGCGAAGTGGCACGCCGTCTTCGCGGCAAGCACAAGCCTGAGTTCACCCCGCACGTCGACACTGGTGATTTCATCATCATCATCAACGCCGGCAAGCTGAAGGTCACGGGCAACAAGACCACCGACAAGAAGTACTACCGTCACTCGGGCTACCCGGGCGGTATCTACGAAACGACGTTCGGCAAGATGCAAGAACGCTTCCCGGGCCGTGCGCTCGAGAAGGCGGTCAAGGGCATGCTGCCGAAGGGCCCGCTCGGTTACGCGATGATCAAGAAGCTGAAGGTCTACGCAGACGCAACGCATCCGCACTCGGCCCAACAGCCGAAGGCGCTCGAGATCTAAGGGGAGCCCACATGATCGGTAACTGGAATTACGGTACGGGCCGCCGCAAGAGCGCCGTCGCTCGTGTCTTCATCAAGTCGGGCAAGGGCGACATCGTCGTCAACGGCAAGCCCATCGCCGACTACTTCTCGCGCGAAACGTCGCTGATGATCGTGCGTCAACCGCTGGAACTCACGAACCACGGCCAGACGTTCGACATCAAGGTGAACGTGACCGGCGGCGGCGAAACCGGCCAGGCCGGCGCAGTCCGCCACGGCATCACCCGTGCGCTGATGGACTACGACGCAACGCTCAAGCCGGCACTGTCGCAAGCAGGCTTCGTGACGCGTGACGCACGTGAAGTCGAGCGTAAGAAGGTCGGCTTCCACAAGGCACGTCGCCGCAAGCAGTTCTCGAAGCGTTAATCGCTTTGGGTTGCGCCCCGAATGGTGCGCAACTGCAAAAGCCGCCCGCGCGGAATGCGCCGGGCGGCTTTTTCGTTTTATCAGGACCGCTGTGCGTCGTGCTCACCGGTATATGCAAAGCACCCCTTGATTTTGTGGGCATAAGCACGATCTTGGGAACAGCCCTACAATAGCGGCTAAAGCTTTTTTGGAGAATTCGCATGAGCGCTGTCACCGAGACCCCCGTGACCGAAATGCCCAGCCCCTTCGTTTTCACCGAAGCCGCGGCTGACAAAGTCAAGCAACTGATCGACGAGGAAGGCAACCCGGACCTGAAACTGCGCGTATTCGTGCAGGGTGGCGGCTGCTCGGGCTTCCAGTACGGATTCACGTTCGACGAGACGATCAACGAAGACGACACGGTGATGGACAAGAACGGTGTTCAACTGCTCGTTGATTCGATGAGCTATCAGTATCTGCTCGGCGCGGAGATCGACTACAAGGACGATCTGAACGGTGCGCAGTTCGTCATCAAGAACCCGAACGCCAGCACCACGTGCGGTTGCGGTTCGTCGTTCTCGGTTTAAACGGGCGCGCTACGGTATGAAAAAACGGGGCATCGTGCCCCGTTTTGTTTATCTGGGGCACCTGTTTACCCGCCCTCCGCGCATTCAGCGAGGATACATCGCGCCCAGCACGCGATCGCCTGCCGCGCCGGTCACGGCCGCGAGACTTCCTGGCTCACGCGCAACACAGCGCATTGCCAGCCAGGCAAACGCCAACGGTTCCACGTGATGCGGCGGTACGCCGAGCGCATCGGTCGTCACGACCGGCACGCCGCTCTTGCCGACCATCTCCAGTGCCTTTTGCAGTTCCACCATTAGGTGCGGGTTGCGTGCACCGCCGCCGCAGATATAAACCGCGCGGCAATCCGGCGCGTGACGTTCGATCTCATGCGCTACGCTCACGGCCGTGAGGGCGACGAGCGTCGCTTGCACGTCGGCGGGCGCGAGCGTTTCAAAGCCTTTCAGTGCCGAATCGAGCCACTGCGCGTGGAAGAGATCGCGTCCCGTGCTTTTGGGCGGTTGCTGGGCGAAGAACGGTTCGGCGAGCAGCGTATTCAGGAGCGGCTCGTGCACTGTGCCACTCGCTGCGAAATGGCCGTTCTCGTCGTAGGGTTTGCCGAGGTGCCGCTCGGCCCAGAGGTCGAGCAGCGCATTGGCCGGGCCGCAGTCGAATCCGCGCACCTCGCCCGTGTTCCGGAGAATCGTGATGTTGCTGATTCCCCCCAGATTGCAGACGACGCGCGTTTCCTCTCTGGACCCGAACACTGTTGCGTGAAAGGCCGGCACGAGCGGCGCGCCTTGGCCGCCCGAGGCGACATCGCGGCTGCGGAAATCCGCGATTACGTCGATACGCGTCAGTTCGGCGAGCAGTGCCGGGTTCTGGATCTGCACGGTGTAGCCCTTTTCGGGGTTATGCCGCACGGTTTGCCCATGCGCGCCGATCGCACGCACCTCTTTGGCGGAAAGATTGCCCGAGCGCAGCAGTTCGTGGCAGCAAACCGCGTAGCGTGCCGCTAGCGCGTTGCCGGCAAGTGCTTCGCGCTCGATTTCGTTGTCACCGGCCTGCTGCAGCGAAAAGAGCGCCTCGCGCAGAGTCTTCGTGAAGCCGACGAACGCCTCGGCCAGCACAACGGGCCGTCTGCCCTTTTCGAACCGCACCGCGACGCCGTCCACGCCGTCCATGCTCGTGCCCGACATCAGGCCGAAATACACGCCGTCTGCTGCGTTGTCGCTGTTCTTTCGTTCGTCGCGTGGCGCCACGTCGTGCTCCTCCTTGAATGCGATCTTCGTTTCCCGTTGTGGATTATCGACGCAATGGCGCGTGCACGTAAGCCGAACGGTCTAGTTGAGGCGTTCGCGCGTCTCGTGTGACGCTTGGGACTGGCCGCTTTTGCGCGAGCGGCGCCGGGACGTGTGCGAGCTCAACTTGCAGATGGAAGACGCATTGACTGCGATGCCGATGGTGCGTATAGTGTAACTGCGCGATATACGACACGATCGTTACGCCTGCCACGCCCCGGAAAAGGACCAACCAATGTTCGATTCACTTCGTCTGGGGAACCATGATCAAGTCGTGGAAGCACAAAGGGCTTAAGGAATTCTTTTTCACGGGAAGCAAGGCAGGCATCTGTCCCGATCACGTATCGCGCCTAGCCCGTCAACTGGCGCGGCTCGACGTGGCGGAATCGCCGCAGGACATGAACGTACCGGGCTGGAGATGCCACGCCCTGGAGGGCGGGCTTGGCGGCCACCACGCGGTCAAGGTGAGCGGCAACTGGCGGCTCACTTTCGCGTTCGAAGGGGCTGACGTCATCCTGGTCGACTACCATGACTACCATTGAGGTGCTCTGAAGATGAGCGACATGATTCGCATGCACAATCCGCCCCATCCGGGCGCGACACTACGAGACGACATCCTGCCGGAACTGGGTCTGACCGTGACCGAAGCCGCGGCGCAACTTGGGGTCACGCGCGCGGCGCTTTCGCGCGTGCTCAACGGGCGCGCCGGCATTTCCCCGGAAATGGCGTTGCGGATCGAAGCCTGGCTAGGCGAGGAAAACGGCGGCCGCGCGGACCTCTGGCTTGCCCAGCAGGTTGCCTGGGACCTGTGGCAGGCGCGCTCGAAAGGTGTGCCGCGCGTGGCTCGTGCCGTCGCCCGTTCCTGAAACAGCGCGTTTGTGACGGGCCGACGCCTCCAAACGTCGGTGATGCTGCTCGAATCACGTAAAATCGCGGTCTAAACCTGACTTTACGATCGACGCATGAGCACCGAGTCCTCCCAATCCAGTGGCACCCCAGCCTTTCCGGTCACCGACGAGGTTCGTCACGCGCTCGCCGTCACGAAGCGCGGCGTGGACGAACTGCTGATCGAAGAAGAATTCCAGCAAAAACTCGCGCGCAGCGCGGCCACGGGCAAGCCCCTGCGTATCAAGCTCGGCCTCGATCCAACGGCGCCCGACATCCACATCGGTCACACGGTGGTGCTCAATAAAATGCGCCAGTTGCAGGACCTCGGCCACACCGTGATTTTCCTGATCGGCGACTTTACGTCGCTGATCGGCGACCCGTCCGGCCGTAATGCAACGCGTCCTCCGCTCACGCGCGAGCAGATCGAATCGAACGCGAAGACGTACTTTGATCAGGCCGCGCTCGTGCTCGACCGCGAAAAGACCGAGATCCGCTACAACAGCGAATGGTCGATGCCGCTCGGCGCCGACGGCATGATCAAGCTCGCTTCGCGTTACACGGTTGCGCGAATCCTCGAACGTGAGGATTTCACCAAGCGCTTCCAGGGCGGCGTGCCGATTTCGATTCACGAATTCCTCTATCCGCTGATGCAGGGTTACGACTCGGTTGCGCTGAACGCCGACCTCGAACTCGGCGGTACCGACCAGAAGTTCAATCTGCTGGTTGGTCGCGAACTGCAGAAGCAGTACGGCCAGGAACAGCAGTGCATTCTCACGATGCCGCTGCTGGAGGGGCTCGATGGCGTCGAGAAGATGTCGAAGTCGAAGAACAACTACGTCGGCATCAGCGAGAAGCCGAACGACATGTTCGGCAAGCTCATGAGCATCTCCGACGTGCTCATGTGGCGCTATTTCGAGCTGCTGTCGTTCCGTCCGATGGGCGAAATCGAGGGCTTCAAGCGCGAAGCCGAATCGGGCCGCAATCCGCGTGACTTCAAGGTGCTGCTCGCACAGGAGGTCGTCGCGCGCTTTCACTCGCAAGCCGATGCCGAGCGTGCGCTCGAGGACTTCAATCACCGTGCGAAGGGCGGCGTGCCCGACGACATCCCCTCGGTGACGATCGCGGGCGCGCCGCTCGCGATCGGCCAGTTGCTCAAACAGGCTGGCCTTGTGCCGTCGACGAGCGAGGCACTGCGCAACATCGAGCAGGGCGGCGTGAAGATCGACGGTACGAGCGTCTCCGACAAGGGTCTGAAGGTCGAGGCAGGCGAGTTCGTCGTGCAGGTGGGCAAGCGCCGCTTCGCGCGCGTGACGCTGACCGCGTGATGACGTTGCACCCGCAGCGATCGCGCCACGCGCAGCAGCTGGAGCGCGCGCGATGATCGCATTGATTCAGCGCGTGCGTCGCGCCGAAGTGCGCGTGGATGATCGCGCGACTGGCGCGATCGGCCAGGGGCTGCTTGTGCTCGTCTGTGCCGAGCGCGGCGATACCGAGGCCAACGCCGACAAGCTGCTCGCGAAGCTGCTCGGCTACCGCGTGTTCAGCGATGCGGCTGGGAAGATGAACCTGCCGGTGCAGAACATCGACGGCAACGGCACGCCGGGCGGTCTCCTGCTCGTGTCACAGTTCACGCTCGCCGCCGATACCAACAGCGGCCTGCGTCCGAGCTTCACGCCCGCTGCACCACCCGACGAAGGCCGCCGGCTCTTCGACTACTTCGTCGCTGCTGCGCGGGCCAGGCACCCGGTGGTCGAAACGGGCGAATTTGGCGCCGACATGCAGGTGTCGCTCATCAACGACGGCCCTGTGACTTTCTGGCTCCAGGTCCGCAATTGATTCTTCCGCGGGCATCGTGCCCGCGCGACTTTTTCCGACAATGGCATTTGCTTTACTGAGGATGCCTTCGAAAACCCACGCGCCGCCCCATGACCACGCAAATCATCTTCATCCGACACGGTGAGACCGACTGGAACCGCATCAAGCGCATTCAGGGCCATATCGACATTCCGCTTGCACAGAGCGGCATCGACCAGGCGCAGCAACTGGGCAGTCGCATCGCCTGCGAGGCGCAATCGGGCGCGCGGCTCGACGCGGTGTGGTCCAGTGACTTGATGCGCGCGCAACAAACCGCCCAGCCAGTCGCGCAGGCGCTGCAAGTGCCGGTGCAACTCGCCCCGGGGCTGCGCGAGCGGAACTACGGCGCATTTCAGGGCCACGACAGCGACGAGATCGCCGCGCGCTTTCCCGACGAATACGCACACTGGCAGACGCGCGACCCCGGTTTCGCGCCGCCCGAGGGCGAATCGCATCGCGTGTTCTACCATCGCGTGCTGCACGCGCTCGAGCCGCTGATCGCGGCGCATCAGGGCGGGCGTATTGCGGTCGTCACGCACGGCGGCGTGCTCGATTGCGTTTATCGCTTTGCGCGCGGCCTGCCGCTCGACGCGCCGCGCAACTGGCCGCTGTTCAATACGAGCGTGAACATCGTCGATTTCGAGAGCGATGGCGCTGTCACGCAGGCGAGTGTCGTCGCCTGGGGCGACGTCACACATCTGGACGGTGCAAGCGCCGATGACGGCTTCAGGCGCGTGTGAGAACCGGAACGCTGACGCGTCCGCCGTCCTTCACGTCTCGCAGCCACGGCCGTAGTTGCGATGACGTTTTTTTGCGATAGCTTCAACTTCCATCACCAACGTCTTACGGCCCCTTTCCAATTGCCAACCTGAAACGAGGTCTGGCTGATAACATTCTTCTGAGCTTTGCTCCGCTTCGGCCATCGGTCGCTCCGACGTCGTTTCCCATGCGGCGGCGGGCGCCGGCCGCGCGTTGTAGAGGACGCGCGCGTGCCGCGCCGCGGCGTGCAAAGGCTCATTTGCCAGATAGTTTCCGAAAAAGACGCAGGAGATTCAAATGACGTTCAAGCTTCACAAGCTGCTGCCGCTCAGCGCCGCAGTCGTTGCGCTCGCAGCGATGTCCGCCAACGCATCCGCCGACCAGGTCGTCAAGATCGGTCACGTCGGTCCGCTCACCGGCGGTTCGGCGCACCTCGGCAAGGACAATGAGAACGGCGCCCGCCTCGCCATCGAGGAAATCAACGCGAAGGGCCTCACGATCGGCGGCCAGAAGATCACGCTGCAACTCGACGGACAGGACGATGGCGCCGACCCGCGTCAGGCCACCCAGGTTGCGCAGAAGCTCGTCGACGACAAGGTCGTCGCGGTGATCGGCCACCTGAACTCGGGCGCCTCGATTCCGGCTTCGAAGATCTATAGCGATGCGGGCATCGTGCAGATTTCGCCGTCGTCGACGAACCCGGCCTACACGCAGCAAGGCTTCAAGACGACCTACCGTGTCGTCGCGACCGATGCGCAGCAAGGCCCGGCACTCGCCAACTACGCAGCGAAGACGCTGAACGTGAAGAGCGTCGCAATCGTCGACGATTCGACCGCTTACGGCCAGGGCCTCGCGAACGAGTTCGAGAAGACCGCGAAGTCGCTCGGCCTGAAGGTGCTGTCGCATGACGCGACGAACGACAAGGCCGTGGACTTCCGCGCGATTCTCACGAAGATCAAGGGCGAAAACCCCGACGCGATCATGTACGGCGGCATGGACGCCACGGGCGGCCCGTTCGCGAAGCAGTCGAAGCAGCTCGGCCTGCGCGCGAAGGTGCTTTCGGGTGACGGCGTCTGCACGGAAAGCCTCGCGCAGCTCGCAGGCGCGGCAGCCGACAACGTCGTGTGCTCGCAAGCCGGTATGGCGCTCGAGCGCATGGACGGCGGTGCAGCGTTCGCAGCGAAGTACGAGAAGCACTTCGGCCACGCAATCGAATTCGATGCGCCGTTCACGTATGACGCGGTGTATATCGTTGTCGACGCGATGAAGCGTGCGAACTCGACCGATCCGGCGAAGATTCTCGCCGCGATTCCGGGCACCGACTACAAGGGTGTGATCGGCGAGACGACGTTCGACTCGAAGGGCGACCTCAAGCACGGCGTGATCTCGCTCTACGACTACAAGGCGGGCAAGAAGACGCTGCTCGACGTGGTGAAGATGTAAGACGGTGTGCGCCGCAAGGCGCACGGTGTCACGCGAACGCGTGACCGACGCGTGACGAAAGCGGCCAACCGGCATTTGCGGGTTGGTCGTTTTGCTTTCAGGGCTGCGGGTCCTGGTGCGGCTTGGCCGCTGCTCGCCGACGCGCGCGCTTCGATACGCCGTTGACGAGCGCCCAGCGCAGCACGGGCGCGACCGTACGCATGCCCGGCCGTACGAGCGCGTGGCGCATGAATGCCAGGCGGTCGAAGCCGAGCAATTGCTGTGCGAACGGCGGCAGCAAGTCGATGCCGGCGTGCCGCATCAGCATGCCCGCCGGACGCATGGCTGGCCGCGGCGCGGGCGCGTTCATCAGCACGCGCACGACTTCGCGTGTGCGCTCGCTCGCCACCAGCTCGGGCTGCATCGAGCGCAGGTAAGCTGCGATCTCGGCGCGTGAAGAGGGCACGTCGGTCGCGCCAAGGAACCGTGCGATGCGCGAAGTCTCCGCGTAATACTGGTCCTGCAGCGCCTCCGGCAGTGAAGGGTTCACGTAGCGCAAATGCGCCGCGAGAAAACTCGACACCTCGGCTACATGGACCCAGGTCAACAACGCGGGGTCGCTGGCACGATACGGGCGGCCGTCCGGCGCCGTGCCGGTCACGCCCTCGTGGATCGTCTTGACTCGCTCGATCAGCGCGAGGGCATCGGCGCGGCTGCCGTAGGTCGTGCCTGCGATGAACGTCGCGGTGCGGCGCAGCCGGCCGAGAATGTCGCTGCGGAACGTCGAGTGATCCCAGACGCCCGCGAGTGCGAGCGGATGCAACGACTGCAGCAGGAGTGCGCTGATGCCACCCGCCATCATCGATGCGAAATCGGCGTGCACCTTCCAGCACACGGCGTCGGGGCCGAAGAGGCCTGGATCGCCAGGTGGTGCGGAGTAGTCGAGTCTTGGGCCGCTGCCCGTGGTGAGGTGGGTCACGCTCTCGGCGAGCACCATGCGCACGCGGTGCGCAAGCTGTGCTGCGAGCCCGGTGGGTTCGGGGGCGTCGTGGCGGCGGCCGGCGTGTTGTTCGGACATCGCGTGTTCGCTCAGGCCCGGTCGCGCATCAGGACGCGTTCGGGTCCCAGAAGCCGCCCGATGCTGCCGAATCCGGCGCGGCGAGCCCGAAATGGCGATACGTGAGCTGCGTCGCGACGCGCCCGCGCGGCGTGCGTTGCAGATAGCCCTGCTGGATCAGGTACGGCTCGAGCACGTCTTCGATCGTGTCGCGTTCCTCACCGATCGCCGCAGCCAGGTTGTCGATGCCGACCGGCCCGCCGTCGAACTTGTGCAGGATCGCTTCGAGCAGCTTGCGGTCCATGAGGTCGAAGCCGACCGGATCCACGTCGAGCATCTTGAGCGCGGCGTCGGCAACGCTTGCCGTGATCGAGCCGTCGGCCTTCACTTCGGCATAGTCGCGCACGCGGCGCAGCAGACGGTTCGCGATACGCGGCGTACCGCGCGAGCGGCGCGCGATTTCGAGCGCGCCGTCGGGATGGATGTGCGCGCCGAGCAGCGCTGCAGAACGCTGCACGATGCGGCTCAACTCGCTCGCGTTGTAGAACTCCAGCCGCGAGACGATACCGAAACGGTCGCGCAGCGGGTTCGTGAGCATGCCCGCGCGCGTGGTCGCGCCGACCAGCGTGAACGGCTGCAGGTCGAGCTTTACGCTGCGCGCAGCGGGCCCTTCGCCGATCATGATGTCGATCTGGTAGTCCTCGAGCGCCGGGTAGAGGATTTCCTCGACGACCGGCGAAAGCCGGTGAATTTCGTCGATGAAGAGCACGTCGTTGGCTTCGAGGTTCGTGAGCAGGGCGGCAAGATCGCCTGCACGCTCCAGCACCGGCCCCGACGTTTGCCGCAGATTGACCCCCATTTCGCGCGCGATGATGTGAGCGAGCGTGGTCTTGCCGAGGCCCGGTGGCCCGAACAGCAGCACGTGATCGAGCGGCTCTGAGCGGCGCTTCGCGGCCTCGATGAAGATCTCGAGCTGGCCGCGCACCTTTTCCTGGCCAACGTATTCGTCGAGCTGGCGCGGTCGCAGCGCGCGTTCGAACGCCTCCTCGTTGCGCGAGGCCGGCGCTGCGTCGATCATGCGCGCGCCTTCGGTGTCAGCGCGGTTTGCGGCGAGTTTGTCGGTTTCGATCATGGAGCGATTGTACCGCGCGAGGGAGCGCGGGCGGATCGCCCGGGAGGTTGTGCCGCAAGCCGCTGTTCACGGTCCGGACGCCACGCACAACGTGGCCGTTGCGCGTTTGCGAGCGTGGGCGTCAGGCCTTCGAGAGCACCTTCAGCGAGAGCTTGATCCCCTCGGACACGCCCGTGCCCGCCGGCACGTTCTTGATCGCGGCAAGCGCTTCTTTCTCCGAATAGCCGAGTGCGAGCAGCGCGTTGAGGATGTCGTTGGCGTGATCGGACGGCGAAGCGGCTGCGGCCATGGCGCCGAGGTCGGCGCCGAGCTTACCCTTCAGTTCGAGCAAGAGACGCTCGGCGGTCTTCTTGCCGATGCCGGGCACGCGCGTGAGCCGCGCCGCATCCTGCAGCGTCACGGCCTGCGAAAGCTCGTGCACGCTCATGCCCGAGAGCACCGCGAGCGCCATACGCGCGCCGATGCCCGTGATCTTGAGCAGTTCGCGAAACGTCGCGCGTTCCTGTTGCGTGCCGAAGCCGTAGAGCAGATGCGCATCCTCCCGCACGATCATGTGCGTGAGCAGCACGAGTTTCTCGCCGGTGCCGGGCAGGTTGTAGAACGTGCTCATGGGCACGTCGATTTCGTAGCCGACACCGTTGCAGTCGACGAGCAGGTGCGGCGGATTTTTTTCCAGCAGGACGCCGGCAATGCGACCGATCATGGCGGATTCAGTGGTGGGAGAAAGCGTGAGTGTAGCGGAGCGCGTGGCGCCTGGGCGCGGCGAAAAGGAGCGTTAGCCGTCCGGCCTGGGTATACCCAAGCGAGCGCCGCCACTTGCCGTCGATGAACCCTGGCGGAGGAACTTCAGCCGATGAGCCGCCCACGCCGCACGCGTATGCCCTTTTTCGCAAGCGCGGGCGCGAGTTCGCCGAGCGTCGCGAGCGTATCGCCGCCGTGCGCGTGGCAGATGGCCATGCCGAGCGCGTCGGCGGCGTCGGTGCCCGGCGTGCCCGAGAGGTTCAGGAGGCGCACGACCATCTGTTGCATCTGCTCTTTGGTCGCGCGGCCGTAGCCCACCACGGCCTGCTTGAGCTGCAGCGCGGTGTATTCGGCGACGGGCACGCCGCCCGACACGAGCCCGCAGATCGCTGCGCCACGCGCCTGGCCGAGCAGCAGCGTCGATTGCGGATTGACGTTGACGAACACTTTTTCGATCGCGGCCGTATCGGGCGCATGCTGGCGGATCAGCGTAGAAACGCCTTCGAAGATGATGCCGAGGCGCGTGGGCAGGTCGGCGTCGCCGGTGCGGATCACGCCGCTCGCGACATACGTCAGTTGATGGCCGTGACGCTCGATCACGCCGAAGCCAGTGACGCGCAAGCCGGGGTCGATGCCGATGATTCTCATGAAGGCCGGGAAAAACGAATGTGCCTGCGATGGTACAACGAACGGCAACCGTACCGCGAGCGTTGAAGGTGCGTAAAAAAACCCGCGGGACGCGAAGTCCAGCGGGTTTTCGGGGCTTTCCGGGGCAATACGGCGCGCGTTACAGCGCGCGCCAAAGGTCTGCCGCTTAGTGACGGAAATGGCGGATGCCCGTCATGACCATTGCGATGTTGTGCTCGTCGGCGGCGGCGATCACTTCGTCGTCGCGCATCGAGCCGCCCGGCTGGATCACGCAGGTCGCGCCGGCGTTCACCACCACGTCGAGACCGTCGCGGAACGGGAAGAACGCGTCCGACGCCACGGCCGAACCCGCGAGCTTGAGACCCGCGTTTTCAGCCTTGATGCTCGCGATGCGCGCCGAATCCACACGGCTCATCTGGCCCGCGCCGACGCCCATCGTCATGCCGTTCGCGCAGAACACGATCGCGTTCGACTTCACGAACTTCGCGACGCGCCAGGCGAAGAGCAGATCGTCCATTTCCTTCGGCGTCGGGTGGCGCTTCGTCACGACACGCAGTTCGTGCGGCTGCACGTTCTTCGAGTCGAGCGACTGCACGAGCAGGCCACCGCCGACGCGCTTCAGATCGAACGCGTTGTGACCGTTGCCGAGGGCGATCTCGAGCAGACGCACGTTCTGCTTCGCGGCAAAAACGGCCTTCGCGGCGTCCGAGAACGACGGCGCGATCAGCACTTCGACGAATTGCTTGCTGACGGCCTGCGCCGCCGCTTCATCGACTTCGCGGTTGAACGCGATGATGCCGCCGAACGCCGAGGTCGGATCGGTCTGGAACGCCTTCGAGTACGCTTCGTGCGCATCGGCGCCAACGGCCACGCCGCACGGATTCGCGTGCTTGACGATCACGCAGGCGGGCACGTCGAACGTCTTCACGCATTCCCACGCCGCGTCCGAGTCGGCGATGTTGTTGTACGACAGTTCCTTGCCCTGCAACTGCTTGTAGTTCGCGAGCGCGCCGGCAGGCGCGCTGATGTCGCGGAAGAACGCTGCGTTCTGGTGCGGGTTTTCGCCGTAGCGCAGGTCCTGCACCTTGTCGAACGCGAGGTTCAGCACGGCCGGATACGTGTTGCGCGACTTGTGGTCGAGTTCGGACGTGAGGCTCGTCAGGTAGTTCGTGATCGCGCCGTCATACTGCGCGGTGTGCGCGAACACCTTGGTCGCGAGGCGGAAGTTCGTCGCGTAGCTCACGTTGTTGCCGTTAGCACGCATTTCGTCGAGGACCGCAGCGTAATCGACGGGATCGACCACGACGGTCACGTCGCGATGATTCTTCGCTGCCGAGCGCAGCATCGTCGGGCCGCCGATGTCGATGTTCTCGATCGCGTCTTCCAGCGTGCACTCGTCTTTCGAGACGGTCTGGACGAACGGATACAGGTTCACCACCAGCAGGTCGATGGTGGGGATGTCGTGCTTTTTCAGCGCGGCCATGTGCTCGGGCAGGTCGCGGCGGGCGAGGATGCCGCCGTGCACCTTCGGGTGCAGCGTCTTCACGCGCCCATCGAGCATTTCCGGGAAGCCGGTGTAATCGGCGACTTCGGTGACGGGGAGGCCCGCGTCCGCGAGCAGTTTTGCGGTGCCGCCGGTCGACAGGATCTTGACGCCGAGCGAGGACAGCGACTTGGCGAAGTCGACGATGCCCGACTTGTCGGAAACGGAGATGAGCGCTTGCTTGATCATGATGGAGGAGGGGAGCCGGAAGGATCGAGGGGGCTGCGCCGAAGCGCTACAGCAGGCCGTGCTGCTGGAGCTTCTTGCGCAGCGTGTTGCGGTTGATGCCGAGATACTCGGCGGCCAGCGACTGGTTGCCGCCGGCCTGCTCGAGCACCACCTCGAGCATCGGTTTTTCGACGATCGAAATCACCATTTCATACACGTCGTGCGGGTTGGAGCCGTCGAGATCCTGGAAGTACACGCCGAGGCTCTCGCGGACGCATTGTTCGATGTTGTGCTTGCTCATGCTGCCAGTCGATCGGTTGATTCGATTTCGTCACCGCGGCTTGCGTCCGTTTCGTCCTCGTCCTCGTAGACGAGACGATCCGAGCGTGCCTTTTGTTCGTCGAAGAACTGGTTAACGGCGAGAAGTTGCTCTCGTGTAGTGTCCAGCGTGTTCATACGGTGCCGGAACAGGTTGGCGCCGCAAAGGCCGCGAGTGTACCAGCCGATATGCTTGCGCGCAGTACGCACCCCGGTAAATTCGCCGTAGAACGCGTAGTGATCTTCGAGATGCTCATTCATGATCGACTGGATTTCGTCGACGCGCGGCGGCGGCAGCAGCTCACCGGTGGCGAGGAAATGGTCGATCTCGCGAAAGAGCCATGGGCGGCCCTGCGCCGCGCGACCGATCATGATGGCGTCGGCGCCGGTAGCCGCGAGCACGTCGCGCGCCCGCTGCGGCGTGGTGATGTCGCCGTTGGCGACCACCGGAATGCGTGCAGCGGCCTTCACCGCGGCGATCGTTTCGTACTCGGCTTCGCCGTGATAGAGGTCGGCGCGCGTGCGGCCGTGCACGGTCAGCATCGCGATGCCGCAATCCTCGGCGATGCGCGCGATCGTCAGCGCGTTCCGGTTCTGGCGATCCCAGCCCGTGCGGATCTTGAGCGTGACGGGCACCGCGTCGGGGCCGACGCCCACGGCGTCCACCACGGCCTTCACGATGCGCGCGACGAGCGGCTCGTTCTGCAGCAGCGCCGAACCCGCGGCGACGTTGCACACCTTCTTGGCCGGACAACCCATGTTGATGTCGATGATCTGCGCGCCGTTCGCGACGTTGTAGCGCGCGGCTTCGGCCATCATCTCGGGATCGGCGCCGGCGATCTGAACGGCGATGGGCTCGACCTCGCCCGCGTGATTGGCGCGGCGCATGGTCTTCTCGCTCTTCCAGAGCTGCGCGTTCGACGCGACCATCTCCGATACGGCGTAGCCCGCGCCAAGGCGCTTGCACAGCTGGCGGAACGGCCGGTCCGTGACGCCCGCCATGGGGGCGACGAACAGGTTGTTGCGCAGGGTGTGATGGCCGATCGTGAGCATGACGCGCGGAAGTGACCGCCGCCGCGCCCGTTTCGCAACGATCGGGAAGATCGGAAACGTTGGTGCGGCCACGGCCGGAAAAATGGGGGAAACCGCTATTTTAGCGTAAGCGAGACCACCGGTCGCTCCGGGCGAACCGGAACATTGTTCTTACGCTGTGTCGCGAACACTATCGTCCGCGCCTTTGAAAAACGACTCGACCCTCGAATTGCCCCGGTTCGCCGGATGTCGATGCGTGCGTTGCGCACGCACCGGCTTTCGTCAGATCCGTTGCCCGAACATCATTTGATGCGCCAGCGCCGACTTGACGGGCGGCGCGAATTCGAGCGCGGTGAGCGCGAGGCCGCGCAGCGTCGCGAGCGGCCCGAAATCGATCGTGAAGAGGCGTGCGAGCGTATCCGTCGCGCCGATCGTCATGCGGCGATCGAGTGCGCGCTGGCTTGCGAAGTGGCCGAGCGCGAGCGGCGTAGCGCCGTGATGCGCCAGGGCCTCGGCCAGCGCGTGCGCGTCGCGCAGGCCCAGATTCAGCCCCTGGCCTGCAACGGGATGCAGGGTTTGCGCCGCGTTGCCCACTGCCGCAATCCGGCCATGGCCCGTGACGAGCGTATCGAGCGCCGAGAGGCCGAGCGCGAACGCCGCACGGCCATGGATCTGCGTGAAGCGGCCCATGCGCGAGCCGAACGCGCCGCCGAGTTCAGCGAGGAAATCCGCGTCCGACAACTGCGCACGCCGTTCGGCTTCTTCGGGCGAGCAGCACCAGACGAGCGCATAGTCCGCGCCGCGCACGCCGCCCATCGGCAGGAGTGCGATCGGGCCTTCGTTCGTGAAGCGCTCCCACGCCACGTGCGGTTGCGGTGCCGACAGCGTCACTACGCCTACCAGCGCTGTCTGGCGGTAGTCGCGCGTTCGCTTCGTCTCCCCCTTTGCCTGCGCGGCGGCTTCCTTCGCCGCGTTCGCGCTTGCGTCCGGATCGCCGTGCGCGGCTCGGTCCGATTGCGGCCTGAAGAGTCCGCCTTCCGCGTTCACGAGGATGCGCGTGCGCAGCCAGCGCTCGACGCCCGCGCTCACGACGGGCAATGTCACGCCGTCGTGGTCGACGATGGGATCGAGCGCCTGGGTCTGATGCAGCCAGTGCACCGGCGTGGCGCGCACCGCGTGCGCAAGCGACTGCACGATCGTCCCGTAGCGCGCGACATAGCCGAGTGCGGGAAGGTCGTAGTCGTCGCGGTCGATCAGCGTGCGGCCGAAGTGACCGCGCTGCGAGACGTGGATGCGCTCGATGGCGGTTGCCTCGTGCGGCCACGCGAGCGCCTCGAGCAGCGTGCGGCTGCCCTGCGAGACGGCGATGGCGCGCGGGTCGCCGCTGCTGTTCTCGGGATCGCGCGCGTCGATCAATGCGATTCGCAGCGAGGCCGTCGCGCTGCGGCGCGTGAGCCAGCCCGCGAGCGCCATGCCTACCGGCCCGGCGCCGACGATCGTTACGTCGTAGTCGAACGGGGCGGTGGCCGGGGGCGTGATGTCGGGCGTCGCGGAGGCTGCGTTCATGGCGGTTCTTTGGGTCTGTTCTCGTCGATGGCCTTGCGGTTGGCCTGCGGTTTTTGGCCTGGTTCCTGGCCGATAGGAGCCTCAGGCGTGCTTATGCGCGTCCAGCATCAATGCTTCGATTTCGTCCGCTTCGACCGGCACGTCGCGCGTGATCAGTTCGCAGCCTGTTTCGGTGACGACCGCATCGTCCTCGATCCGGATGCCGATGTCCCAGTAGCGCTCGGGCACGTCCTCGGCCGCACGAACGTACAGGCCGGGCTCGATCGTGAGCGTCATGCCTTGTGAAAGCGTACGCCATGGCGGCGGAGCGTCGGTTTTCGCTGCGCCTTCCAGCGCGCTTCGCTGGCCGCCTCGTTCCCGATAATCGCCCGCATCATGCACGTCCATGCCGAGCCAGTGTCCCGTGCGATGCATGTAAAAGCGCGCGTAGGCGCGCTCGGCGATCACGTCGTCGATACTCGCAAAGCGCTGGCGATCGACGATGCCGGTGTCCAGCAGCCCTTGCGCGAGCACGCGCACGGCCGCATCGTGTGGCGCCTCGAAGTTCACGCCGGCGCGCGTTGCATCGATAGCCGCCTGCTGCGCGGCGAGCACGATGTCATAAAGCTCGCGCTGCGCGCTCGTGTAGCGCCCACTCGCCGGGAACGTGCGCGTGATGTCCGAAGCGTATCCGTTCAGTTCGCACGCCGCATCGATGAGGATCAGGTCGCCCTCGCGGATGACCGCGTTGCCCGCCGGATAGTGCAGCACGCACGCGTTCGCACCCGCCGCGACGATCGAGCCGTAAGCCGGGCCCTGCGCGCCGTGTTTGCGGAAGGTGTAGAGCAGTTCGGCTTCGAGTTCGTACTCGCGCATGCCTGGGCGGCACGTGGCCATCGCGCGGCGGTGTGCAATGGCCGATATCTTCGCGGCGCGCCGCATCGTATCGAGCTCATGCGCGTCCTTGATGACGCGCATGTCGTCGAGCAACGGTAGCAGGTCGTGCGCGGCGGACGGCGCCGTGACGCCGCTGCGCCCTTGCGCGCGCACGGCGTCGATCCAGCGCTTCACCTGCGCGTCGAAGTGCTCCGACGCCGCGAGCGCATAGTGCAGCGCCGGCCGGTTGGCGATGAGTTGCGGCACGCGCGCGTCGAGTTCATCGAAGGCGAACGCGGCGTCGACGGCGAACGCCTCGCGCGCGCCATCCGGGCCGAAGCGGAATCCTTCCCACGTCTCGCGTTCCGCATTCTTTGCGCGGCAGAACAGGATCGAAGCGGGCTGGTTTTCCTGAGCGTCGGCATCGAGCACAAGCAGCGCTTCGGGCTCCGTGAAGCCGGTCAGGTAGTAGAAGTAGCTGTCGTGCCGGTAGGGATAGTCGGCGTCGCGGTTTCGCATGACCTCGGGCGCCGTCGGGACGAGCGCGACGCCGCCGCCTCGCGCACGCATCGCCGCAAGCACGCGCTCGCGGCGCTCGCGATAGAGCGCGGTGCCGCCATCGGGGCCGCGCGGTACGTCGGCGTCTCGCGGTTGGACGGGCAGCGTGGCGGCCAGGGCGGGCGTGGAGGTCGAGTTCATCGTGCGATTGTAGCGCCCGTAGCGCCCCATCCGCTGAGGGCGCCGCGCCGCTCGCGACTGGCGTAATGCGCATGGCATGGGGCGCAAGGTGGGACCTGAAACGTGCGCGGGACGCCAATTCGAGCACACGCCAGCACAGGCACCGGCGCGTAAAGTGCCCACGCGGGCCGCGCCGGTGTTGCATTCAGCCCACAGCCGTCGCCGGGGAATTTTGATTGAGGCGCGCGCGGGGCGTCAGAGCAACGTCAATCCAACGTATACTTTCGCCGGATTCCAGAAAAGGCAGTTGCGATGAAACTTATCGGTTCGCTCGGTAGCCCGTACGTCCGCAAGACGCGGATCATGCTCGCCGAGAAGAAAATTGAATACAAACTGGTGCTCGAAGACGTATGGGCCGCTGACACGACGATCTACGAATCGAACCCGCTCGGCAAGGTTCCGTGTCTCGTGATGGAGGACGGCGAGGCGGTGTTCGACTCGCGCGTGATCTGCGAATACGTCGATATGCTGTCGCCGGTCGGCAAGCTGATTCCGCCGTCGGGACGCGAGCGCGTTGAAGTGCGCTGCTGGGAGGCGCTCGCCGACGGCATTCTCGATGCGACCATCGCGATTCGTCTGGAAGGCCTGCAACGCACGCCCGAGCAGCGCAGCGACACGTGGATTGCGCGCCAGCAGCACAAAATCGACGAGGGCCTGAAAGCTATGGCGAAGGGACTCGCGAGCAACGCGTGGTGCGCGGGCAATCGCTATACGCTCGCCGATATCGCGGTGGGCTGCACGCTCGGCTATCTCGACTTCCGCATGCCCAACCTCAACTGGCGCGAAGCGCATCCGGACCTCGCGCGCCACTTCGAGAAACTCTCGCAGCGTCCCTCGTTCGCGGATACCTTTCCGCAGGGCTGACGCCAGATGGCTGAACGGCGGCTCGCGGCCGCCGTTTGAGTTCATCATGCCCTTCATACGCCATCGCACGCGCCGGAGCCTTTCCCCCGGCGAGACGATTCAGCCTGCTGCCTTCAACCCTCTGCAGGCGCAAACGAATCGCTGCGCGCGACCGGCCACCACTTCTCGTACAACTGATAGCGATAGCGATCTTCCAGCAGATCGCCCGGCTTCAGGTACTTGAGCAGATCCGACATCAGCTTGACCTCATAGGACGACACGCGCCGCACGATGTGATGGGCGCGCAGATCGTCGGGGCTCGCGAGACCGGCGGCCTGGATGATTTCCTGCAAGGCGTGCAGCGTGTTGTGGTGGAAGTTGAACACGCGTTCGCCCTTGACGGGCACGTTCAGCGCGCGCTGGCGCACCGGGTCCTGGGTCGCGACGCCGGTCGGACAGCGGTCCGAATGACACTTCTGCGCCTGGATGCAGCCGACCGCGAACATGAAGCCGCGCGCGGAGTTCACCCAGTCGGCGCCGATCGCGAGCGTCTTCGCGATGTCGAAGGCCGTGACGATCTTGCCGCTCGCACCGATCTTGATCCTCTCGCGCAACCCAATGCCGACGAGCGTGTTATGCACGAGCAGGAGTCCTTCCTGCAGCGGCGTGCCGATGTGATCGGTGAATTCGAGGGGCGCGGCGCCCGTGCCACCCTCGGCGCCGTCCACGACGATGAAGTCGGGCAGGATGCCTGTTTCGAGCATCGCCTTCGCAATGCCGAAGAATTCCCACGGATGCCCGATGCACAGCTTGAAGCCAGTGGGCTTGCCGCCCGAGAGCTTGCGCAGGCGCTCGACGAATTCGAGCAGGCCGCGCGGCGTCGAGAACTCCGAATGGCGCGCGGGCGAGATGCAGTCCTGACCCATCGGAACGCCGCGCGTCTCGGCGATTTCCGGTGTCACCTTGGCCGCGAGCAGCACGCCGCCGTGACCGGGCTTCGCGCCCTGCGAGAGCTTCACCTCGATCATCTTCACCTGCGGCTCGGCCGCCTGGCGCTGGAATTTATCGGCGTTGAACGTGCCGTCGTCGTTGCGGCAGCCGAAGTAGCCTGACGCGACTTCCCAGATGATGTCGCCGCCGTGCTCGCGGTGATACTTCGACATCGAGCCTTCGCCGGTGTCGTGAGCGAAGCCGCCTTTCTTCGCGCCGAGGTTCAGCGCGCGGATCGCATTCGCGGAGAGGGCGCCGAAGCTCATCGCGGAGACGTTGAAGATCGACATCGAGTAGGGCTGTGCACGGTCCGCGCCGACGAGCACGCGGAAGTCGCAACCGGAGAGCTTCGTCGGGGCGAGCGAATGGCTGATCCATTCGTGACCGACTGCCTTCACGTCGAGCTCGGTGCCGTAGGGGCGGCTGTCGACGGCGTTTTTCGCGCGCTGATAGACGAGGCTGCGTTGTGCGAGGGAGAACGGTTTTTCGTCGGTGTCGTCTTCGACGAAGTACTGGCGGATTTCGGGCCGCACGAACTCGAAGAAAAAGCGCAGATGGCCCCAGATCGGATAGTTGCGCAGGATTGCGTGGCGGTCCTGGCTCATGTCGTAGAGACCGAGCGCGACCAGCAGCGCCGGCACGATGGCGCACAGCCAGGACAGATGATGTAGTGCCGCTGCGGTGAACGTGGCCAAAGTGACCAATACGGCGGCCCACATGGCGAGATAACGTCGGGAAAACATGGCGCAACTCCTCGAACTTGACCGGATGCGCAGGCCCGCATGGGCTGCGCGTTGGCGAGGATGATGCCGGAAGTTCGTGAATCTGGCCTTGACGCGGGCAGGCGGGGAACGGGAAGCGAGGGGAAGCGGGAAGCCGGGCGTGCGCGGCGCATTGCACGCCGCGCACGCAAGAGCGGGCTTAGGCCTCGCTCGCCGCGCCGCCGAGCAGCGCGGGTTTTTTCTGCGGTGCGCGCTTCGCGCGGACCGGCTCGGGCGGCAGAACGGCGGGCACGTGGGGCGCGAGCGTTTGAACCGCTTCGATGATCCCGCCGCCGAGGCACACGTCACCGTCATAAAGCACGGCCGACTGGCCGGGTGTGACGGCCCATTGCGCGTCGGGGAAGTGCAGCGAGAACCCGCCCGCGCCGGATGACGCCGACGCGCCGAACGTGCAGCGCGCGTCCGCTTGGCGATAGCGCGTCTTGGCTCCGCACGTGTGGCCGTCGACGGGCGCCTCACCCGCGACCCAGCTAACGTTGCCCGCGCTCAGGTCGTGCGCGAGCAGCCACGGATGATCGTGACCCTGCACGACGTAGAGCGTGTTCGACGCCATGTCCTTGCCCGCGACGAACCACGGTTCGCCGCTGCCGTCCTTGCTGCCGCCAAGGCCGATGCCCTTGCGCTGCCCGAACGTATAGAACGCGAGGCCGATGTGCTCGCCCACGATCTTGCCGTCGGGCGTCATCATCGGGCCGGGCTTCGTCGGCAGATAGCGGTTCAGGAAGTCGCGGAACGGCCGCTCACCGATGAAGCAGATGCCCGTCGAGTCCTTCTTCTTCGCGTTCGGCAGACCGATCTTTTCGGCGATCTCGCGCACCTTCGTCTTGGGGATCTCGCCGAGCGGGAACATCGTCTTCGACAATTGCGCCTGGTTCAGCCGGTGCAGGAAGTACGACTGATCTTTCGTGTGATCGAAGGCCTTCAGCAGCTCGAAACGTCCATCGTTCTCACGCACGCGCGCGTAATGACCCGTCGCGATGGTTTCCGCGCCGAGCGACATCGCGTGGTCGAGGAATGCCTTGAACTTGATTTCGGCGTTGCAGAGCACGTCCGGGTTCGGCGTGCGGCCCGCCGAGTACTCGCGCAGGAACTCCGCGAACACGCGGTCCTTGTATTCGGCGGCGAAGTTCACCGCTTCGACGTCAATGCCGATCAGGTCCGCCACCGACACCACGTCGATCCAGTCCTGGCGCGTCGAGCAGTACTCGCCGTCGTCGTCGTCTTCCCAGTTCTTCATGAAAAGACCGACGACGTCGAATCCCTGCTCCTTGAGCAGCCATGCCGTCACCGACGAATCGACGCCGCCCGACATACCCACCACGACCTTACGTTTGCTCATCTCTTAGCTGCCTTCAACCTTGGGGACCGCCGCTGGGGCCCGTTCTGGGTCCAACCGCATGCACATGCACGAATTCGAGCGGCACGCGCACACCCGCGAGGTAATCGTCGATGCACTTCATCACGAGCGGCGTGCGATGACGCTCGCTCGCGGCGCGCAGTTCGTCGGCGCTCATCCACAGCGTGCGGAGGATATCGGGATCGAGCGCGCGCTCTTCCGGAAGATCCGCGACCGAGCCGCAATACGTGAAGCGCAGATACGTCGCGCCGCTCTCGCCCGGTTTGCCGAAGTGGGTCATATAGACGCCGACGAGCGCCTCGGGCGTGAACGCGTGCGCCGTTTCCTCGAGCGTTTCGCGCACGACGGCCTCGGCGAGCGTTTCGCCCGTCTCCAGATGGCCGGCGGGCTGGTTCAGCCGCAGGCCGGCCGGCGTGTGCTCCTCGACGAGGAGAAAACGGCCGTTGCGCTCGATGATTGCCGCCACGGTGACGTGCGGAGCCCAGGTGTCCTCATTCATGGACCGCCATTTTACCGGCGATTTTGCCAGGACGCCGTGGGCTGCTGGCGGCGGGCTCGACCGGCCATCCGCCCCCCGATGCTTTGACCGGCCGCTGGTTTGTCCGCCTGCCTGCCAGAACGCGCGACATCGCGCAACCGGCGCTTTTCGCGGGGTCGATCCGCCCCCGGCTTTCGGTTAAAGTGGTGCGTCGTTATGCCGTTGCACTAAAAAAATTACTCGCCGGCGAACCTCGTCGGCCCCCCGAATCTTTAAAGCGCTGGAAGGTCGAGGAGGATTCAACGATGCATATCGGAGTGCCCGCAGAGACGCGGGCGAACGAAAGTCGCGTGGCCGCGACGCCGGAGACGGTCAAAAAGTACGTCGCACAGGGCCACAGCGTGACCGTCCAGAGCGGCGCGGGCGTGCCCGCCAGCTTTCCCGACGAGGCCTATGCGGTCGTCGGCGCCCAGATCGCCGACGCGGCTGCCGCCTTCGGTGCCGACCTCGTGCTCAAGGTCCAGTCGCCTTCCGTGAGCGAACTGGCCTTCATGAAGCGTGGCGCCGTGGTGGTCGGCATGCTCGATCCCTTCAACGCCGAAAACGCGGCGCAGCTCGCCGGGGCGGGCGTGACGGCCTTCGCCCTCGAAGCCGCGCCGCGCACCACGCGGGCGCAGAGTCTCGACGTGCTGTCGTCGCAGGCCAACATCGCGGGCTACAAGGCCGTGCTCGTCGCCGCGAACCTCTATCCGCGCTTCATGCCGATGCTCATGACCGCCGCCGGCACTGTGAAGGCCGCGCGCGTGCTCGTGCTCGGCGCGGGCGTGGCGGGTCTGCAGGCGATTGCCACGGCGCGGCGCCTCGGCGCCGTGATCGAAGCCTCCGATGTCCGTCCGGCCGTGAAGGAGCAGATCGAGTCGCTCGGTGCGAAGTTTCTCGACGTGCCGTTCGAAACCGACGAGGAGCGCGAAGCCGCGCAGGGCGTGGGCGGTTACGCCCGTCCGATGCCGCCATCGTGGCTCGCGCGCCAGTCCGCGCTGGTGCACGAACGCGCGAAGCAGGCGGACATCGTCATCTCGACGGCGCTGATCCCGGGCCGCGACGCGCCCACGTTGCTGCCCGCCGAAACCGTGCAGGCGATGAAGCCGGGCTCGGTGGTGATCGACCTCGCGGCGGGGCGCGGCCCGGTCGCCGATCCGGCGACCGGAAGGCGCGGCGGCAACTGCCCGCTCACCGTGGCGGACCAGGTGGTCACGCAGCACGGCGTGCAGGTTTGCGGCTACACGAACCTCGCGTCGATGGTGGCCGCCGACGCCTCCGCGCTCTACGCGCGCAACCTGCTCGACTTCCTGAAGCTGATCGTCACGAAGGAAGGCACGCTCAACATCGATCTCGCGGACGACATCGTCGCGGCCACGCTGCTGGCCCGCGACGGCGCCGTCACGAAGAAGACGTAAACGGAGACCGGCGATGGAAATCATCAACCACACCGTCATCAACCTGATCATCTTCGTGCTGGCCGTGTACGTCGGCTATCACGTGGTCTGGAATGTCACGCCCGCGCTGCATACGCCGCTCATGGCCGTGACGAATGCCATTTCGGCGATCGTGATCGTCGGCGCGATGCTTGCCACCGGACTCACCGTGGGCGGCGCGGGCAAGTTTTTCGGCACCTTCGCCGTGCTGCTCGCGGCGGTCAACGTGTTCGGCGGATTCCTCGTCACGCGGCGCATGCTAGAAATGTTCCGCAAGAAGGAGCCGAAAAAGCTGGCTGCGGCCGGAAGCAAGGAGGGCGCGCAATGAGCATGAACGTCGTTACGCTGCTCTATCTGGTGGCGTCGGTCTGCTTCATCCAGGCGCTCAAGGGGCTCTCGAATCCGAAGAGCGCACGCGCCGGCAACGTGTTCGGCATGACCGGTATGGCCATCGCGATTCTCACGACGCTCGCGCTGATCGTGAAGGAATCCGCACAATTCGGCTCGAATCTCGGGCTCGGACTCACGCTGCTGTTCGGGGCGCTCGTGGTGGGCGGGGGCCTGGGTGCGTATGTCGCCGCGCGCGTCGAGATGACGAAGATGCCCGAACTCGTCGCCGCCATGCACTCGCTGATCGGTCTCGCGGCGGTGTGCATCGCGTATGCCGTCGTTTCCGAGCCTTCCGCGTTCGGGCTGGTTGCCGAAGATGCGCCGTATCCGGACTTTCTGCCCTACGGTAACCGCATCGAGCTGTTCATTGGCACGTTCGTCGGGGCCATCACGTTCAGCGGCTCGGTCATCGCGTTCGGCAAGCTGTCGGGCAAGTACAAATTCCGGCTCTTCCAGGGCGCGCCCGTGGTCTACGCGGGCCAGCATCTGATCAACCTGATGCTCGCGCTCGGCATGATCGGCTTCGGGATTCTGTTCTTCCTCACGCAGTCGTGGCTGCCGTTCATCATCATGACGTTGATCGCTTTCGCGCTCGGCGTGCTCATCATCATTCCGATCGGCGGTGCGGACATGCCCGTCGTCGTGTCGATGCTGAACTCGTACTCGGGCTGGGCGGCGGCGGGCATCGGCTTCTCGCTGAACAACGCGATGCTGATCATTGCGGGGTCGCTCGTCGGTTCGTCAGGCGCGATTCTCTCGTACATCATGTGTCACGCGATGAACCGCTCGTTTTTCAACGTGCTGCTGGGCGGATTCGGTGCGGAGGCGGGCAGTGCGGCGGCAGGCGGCGCGCAGGAGCAACGTCCGGTCAAGTCGGGTTCCGCCGACGATGCCGCGTTCATGCTCGGCAACGCAGAATCGGTCGTGATCGTGCCGGGCTATGGTCTTGCCGTCGCGCGGGCGCAGCATGCCTTGAAAGAACTGACCGACAAGCTCGTGGAAAAGGGCGTCGATGTCCGCTACGCGATCCATCCGGTCGCGGGGCGCATGCCGGGGCACATGAACGTGTTGCTCGCCGAAGCCGAAGTGCCGTACGACCTCGTGTTCGAGATGGAGGACATCAACAACGAGTTCGGCCAGACCGATGTCGTGCTCGTGCTCGGCGCGAACGACGTGGTGAATCCGGCGGCCAAGAACGATCCGAAATCGCCGATCGCGGGCATGCCGATCATCGAGGCCTACAAGGCGCGCACGATCATCGTGAACAAGCGGTCGATGGCGGCGGGTTATGCCGGGCTCGACAACGAATTGTTCTACATGGACAAGACGATGATGGTGTTCGGCGATGCCAAGAAGGTCATCGAGGAGATGGTGAAGTCGGTGGAGTGACCGAACCGCGAAGTCATTGCGGTCCGGTCACGTCGATGGTCGCGGCACGATCGCGCGACCATCGGCCTACAAGCGAGGAAGCGAAGCTTCGAACGCTTAGAATCGCGTTTCGATTCCCACGCGGGTGAGGAACTGGCTCGGACCGCTCGACGTCCCGTTCGGGTCGAGAATACCGCTGATCAGCGCCTGCGCACCGGAGTTCGCGCGTTGATACACCGCCTGCGTATAGACCATCGTACGCTTGGACAGGAAGTAATCGACCGACGCCGAGATCTGGTGCGCGTGGTTGTTGTCGAGAAACCCGTTGCCCTTCATGTACATGTAGTCGGCGCCGAACTGCAGGGCCGGCGTCAGCATATACGTCGCGCCGACTTCACCCTGGGCGATTGCGCCGCCATTGGCCATGTTGCGCACCGTCGTGATGAGCGCGGTCGTGGTGAGCTTGCCGAAGTCGTAATGCGCGCCGACGCCCCAGTTGCGCACGGTAACCTGCGGGCCGCCCGTTTGCAGGTACTTCACTTCCGTATAGGCCGCTGCGGCGCCGAACGGACCGTGATCGTAGTTGATCCCCGCGCTGACCGAGCTTCCGCTGCCGAACGATCCCGGCACGCCGCCGAAACCATAGAGCGCACCGAAGCGGAAACCTTCGATCGCAGGCGACTGATACTTGATCGAATTCGTCACCGTCTGGCCCGACATCCGGTCCCAGTCGAACTGGCCGGCATAGGGCGGGTTGTACGGAAGCGCGAGTTTCGGGAACGGACCGGCGCGGAAGTTGTACAGGCCGCCGACCATCATCGCGGCGTCTGTGCGCGCGAAGAACAGCGAATCGACCATGAAGTCGTACTGGTTGCCGAGCTTGATCGAGCCGTAGCGATCGTTCGTCAGGCCCACCCACGCGTTGCGGCCGAAGAGGCCCTTGCCCGGCGGCTGGATCGCGCCACTGCCGACCGCGAACTGGTTCACGAGATCGAAGACGGCGTGCGTGCCGCCGCCGATATCCTCGTCGCCCTTGAAGCCCAGCATATTCGGCGACATGATGCCGTCGTCGAACTTCAGATTGCTGTGTCCGCCGGAATTGCTCACATACGTGATACCGGCGTCCATCACGCCGTATAGCGTCACGCTGCCGCTCGATTGCGCGTACGCCTGCGCGGCGGCGGCGGAAAGCGTCAACGCGATTCCCAATTGTGTGGAAATTTTCATTTGTCTCCTCCGTGTTTCCTGATATCTATCTACGTATTTAGGAATACGAATTTTGATGATGTGGTTGATTTGATCGGGTGACGCGTCCTTGTTCGCTTATGAAGAATGCTCGTCGCGGAAATTCAGGCGTCTTCCGCGACGGCCGCGATGCGGCGGCAATTCATCACCGGTGGTGTGGGTCAATGCGGCTGCGAATCCGTTGCACGCTTCTTCAAATCAAGCGCCACGTCAACAATCATGTCCTCCTGACCACCCACCATGCGGCGCTTGCCCAGTTCAACCAGAATGTCGACGGTCTTCAGACCGTACTTCTTCGCAGCGACCTCTGAATGGCGCAGGAAGCTCGAATACACCCCCGCATAGCCCAGCGCGAGCGTCTCGCGATCGACACGCACCGGACGGTCCTGCAGCGGACGCACGATGTCGTCGGCTGCGTCCATCAGCGTGTACAGATCCGTGCCGTGATTCCAGCCCATGCGCTCGGCCGCCCCGATGAACACTTCGAGCGGCGCATTGCCCGCGCCCGCGCCCATCCCCGCGAGCGACGCGTCGATACGGTCACAGCCCTCTTCCACCGCGACCATCGAGTTCGCCACGCCCAGCGACAGGTTGTGGTGCGCGTGCATGCCCGTCGTCGTTTCGGGCTTGAGTACACCCTTGAGCGCACGGAACCGGTCGCGCACATCGTTCATCGTCAGCGCACCACCCGAATCGACCACGTAAATGCAGGTCGCGCCGTAGCTTTCCATCTTCTTCGCTTCGATGGCGAGATTCTCCGGCGTGGTCATGTGGCTCATCATCAGGAAGCCCACCGTGTCCATGCCGAGTTCGCGTGCATACTCGATGTGCTGCTTCGAGATGTCCGCTTCCGTGCAGTGCGTGGCCACACGCACCACGCGCGCGCCCGCGTTGTACGCGGCCTTCAGGTCGTGAATCGTGCCGATGCCCGGCAGCAGCAGCGTCGCGATCTGCGCGTGCGTAACGACGTCGGCTACCGCCTCGATCCATTCGAGGTCGCTGTGCGCGCCAAAACCGTAGTTGAAGCTCGAGCCCTGCAGGCCGTCGCCGTGTGCCACCTCGATGCTGTCGACCTTCGCGCGGTCCAGCGCACGCGCGATGTCCTGCACGTTCTGGATCGAGTACTGGTGGCGGATTGCGTGGCTGCCGTCGCGCAGCGTCACGTCGGAGATATAGAGTTTCTTGCTCATGTTCGTGGTTCTCGCGTTGTCGTTCAGGCCGCCACAGCGGCGCTGGCGATGCGCTCCGCGGTGGCCAGCGCCGCCGAGGTCATGATGTCGAGGTTGCCCGCGTAGGCCGGCAGATAGTGCGCTGCGCCTTCGACTTCGAGAAACACCGAGGTCTTCAGGCCGCTGAATTTGCCACGGCCCGGGATGTTCAGCGGTGCGCTCTCGGGGATCACATCGAACTGCACCTTCTGCTTGAGGCGGTAGCCCGGCACGTAGGCGTGCACGGCCTTCGCCATTTCCTCGACCGACGCTTCCACCCGTGCCTGGTCCGCAAGTTCGGACAGCACGTACACGGTGTCGCGCATCATCACCGGCGGCTCGGCCGGATTGAGCACGATGATCGCCTTGCCCTTCGCCGCGCCGCCCACCACTTCGATGGCCTTCGACGTCGTTTCGGTGAATTCGTCGATGTTCGCGCGCGTGCCGGGGCCCGCCGACTTGCTGCTGATCGACGCCACGATTTCCGCGTAATGCACCTTCGCCACGCGCGAGACCGCGGCCACCATCGGGATCGTCGCCTGGCCGCCGCAGGTGACCATGTTCACGTTCGGCGCGTCGATGTGCGCGTCGAGATTCACGACCGGCACGCAGTACGGGCCGATCGCCGCGGGCGTGAGGTCGATCACGCGGATGCCAGGCTTGTGCTGGCGCAGGAACGCGTCGTTCTTCACGTGCGCGCCGGCCGAGGTGGCGTCGAACACCACGTCGATGTCCTTGAAGACCGGCAGGTTCACGAGGCCCTGCACGCCTTCGTGCGTGGTCGCGACGCCCAGGCGCGCGGCGCGCGCGAGGCCGTCCGACGCCGGGTCGATGCCGACCATCGCACCCATCTCCAGATGCTTGCCGTGCCGCATGATCTTGATCATGAGGTCGGTGCCGATGTTGCCCGATCCGATGATCGCGGCCTTGAGTTTTTGCGTTGCCATTTACATCCTCTGATCAGGCGGTGAAAGTCGCGCGGACGCTGCCGAGCCCTTCGATCTGCGCGGTATAGATGCCCGCTTCCTTGACGGCCACCATCGGGCCGAGCGCGCCGGTGAGCACGACGTCGCCCGCGCGCAGCGGTGTGCCGAGTTGCGCCATGCGGTCAGCGAGCCACACGGCTGCGTTCAGCGGATTGCCGAGGCACGCCGCACCGTTGCCGCGCGAGAGCACTTCGCCGTCACGCGAGAGTTCCATCGCGCAGGCGGTGAGGTCGATCTGCGAGAGCGGCACCGGGCGGCTGCCCACCACGAAGCGCGCGCTCGAGGCGTTGTCGGCCACGGTGTCGACGAAGCGGATGTCCCAGTTCGCGATGCGGCTGTCTACCACCTCGATCGCGGCGAGCGCGTAGGCGCTGGCGTTGATGATGTCGACGAAGGTGTGTTTTTCGTGCGTGAGATCGCGCTCGAGCACGAGCGCGATTTCCGCTTCGACCTTCGGCTGGATCAGCTGCGAGAGCGGGATCGGTTCGCCGTCGCCATAGGCCATCGACGCGAACAGCGCGCCGAAGTCGGGCTGGTCGACGCCGAGCTGCTTTTGCACCGCCAGCGAGGTGAGGCCGATCTTGCGGCCCACGATACGCTCGCCGTTCGCCACGCGCAGGTCCACGTTGGCCTGCTGCACGGCGTAGGCGGTGGCCATGTCGTCGAGGGCGATTTCGCCGCGTACGGGGGCGATCGTGTCACGCGAGGCTTCTGCAGCGCGCAGGCGCGCGGCGAGGGTACTTACCAATTTGTTATCGGGCATGACCTGTTTTCTCCTGGGGTTCAGCTTTGCGCGTCGTCCATTCGAATAGCGGGTCGCGGAAAGCCGATAACGTGTCTGGTCTGTTACGCGTTGGCGATGAAATCGCCGACCACACGGTTGAACTCTTCGGGGTGCTCGATCATCGCCCAGTGCCCGCAGCGATTGAGCAGCACTAGACGCGAGTTGGGAATGTTCGCGAGCAGAAACAGCGACGTTTCGAACGACACCACGCGGTCGTCACGGCCGTGAATCAACAGCGTCGGCACCTTGATCGAGGACAGCAGTTCCGGTTTCACCCACTTCGGCAACGGCGCGCCCTTCGGCAGTCCGGCGACGTAGTTGCTCAGGTGCTCCGGTCGCGCAAGGGCGGCGTCCGATCGCGCCTTGCACAGTTCCGGCGTCGCGAAGCGCGCCTTGTCGAACACCATGATTTCCACGAGACGCCGCATGTTCTCCGGCGATGGATCCTGGTACGCGTGAATCAGCGTCTTCAGCCCTTCGGAGGGGCCGTCGCCCGCGCCGAACAGCGTCGGCATGCGGCCGACCGGCGGCCCCATCGTGATCAGATGGGAAATGCGGTTGGGGTGCTCCGTCGCGAGTCGCAGCGACGTCTGTCCGCCCATCGAATTGCCGACGAACGCGGCGCGCTCGATGCCGAGCGCGTCCATAAACTGGATCGCCGCTTCAACGTGATCCAGTTGTTCGACGGTGGCGGCGTCCGATTGTCCCCAGCCGGGCATGTCGACGGCGTACACGTGGAACTGCTTCGCGAGCGCTTCGATGTTGCCGGAGAAGTTGCTCCAGCCGGTGGCGCCCGGGCCGCTGCCGTGCAGCAGGATCACCGGGTGTCCCTGGCCCGCTTCCTGGTAATGGAGCGTCCAGTCCTTCGTTTTGACGGTGCGGCTGGTTTCGGCTTGATTAAGTGGCATGGTGTCTGTCCTTGCGAGAGGTGTCGGGAGGGTAACTGCCAGCAGTCCTTACGATCTGCGGCAGTAACCGGAATCACGCTTGCAGCAGGTCCGCAACGACGTGCGGCGGGCGGTGGCCCCAGGTGCTGAGCCGGTCGAGACGCTGGACCTGCCAGGTGGCTTCGTCGATGACCAGGCCGCCCCAGCCGAACTCGACGTTGAAGCCCGATGGCGTCCGGACGTAAAAGCTGAACATCCTGTCGTTCGGGTGCATGCCGAGGGTCATTTCGAACGGCTGCTTCGCATCCATGCAGCGGTCGTACGCGAGGCCGACGTCGCTCATCTCGGCGGCCTCGATCATGAAGTGATGCATCCGCTTCGGGAACGGCATGTTGGCCAGCGCCAGCGTGTGATGGCGTCCGTTGCAGTGCAGGAACGCTACGCTCGCGACGATGCCGGGCGCCATCTCCTGATTGATGATGTCGGTCATCCTGAATCCGAGCATCCCGTACCAGTCGACGATAGTCTGCCGATCCATGCCGCGCTCGATCAGCACCTGATGGCCCGCGCCGCCTGCACCGGTCACGAAATTCGAAGCCAGTTGCGAGGAGGCAAACGGCGTGTCGCCGTCGGCCAGTCCGACGTAGAGTTCGACGCGGTTGCCGAGCGGATCCGCCGTGACGGCGATGCGACGGACCCCCCGCTGTGCGGCGAGATGTGCGTCCCCGTCGGTGACCTCGGTGCCAGCGGCGCGCAGCTTCGCGACGACTGCATCGAGGTCCGCATCGGTTGCGCAACCGTAACCGGTGAATGCGAGGTCGTCGGCGCTGCCGGCGACGACGATCCAGCGATGCGCTTTCTCGTCCATGCGCAAGGTGAGCTGGTCATCGCGGCGGCTGCCGAGCTGCATACCCAGCAGATCGACGCCGAAGCGCTCCCACGCGGCGAGATCGCTCGCCTCGATGCCGATGTAACCGAGTTCCGTCACGGTACTCATCGTGTTTTCTCCTTCGTTGTTCGATGCGATGTCGTGTGGCGGATCAGCCGGGCACGGCGAGGCCGCTCACGTCGGCAGCAGCGACGAAACGGTCGGGGCGCAGCGCGACGGCGCGCGCGCCGTATTTACGCAACCACGGGCGCAGCACGCCGTCGAGGTCGATGAATTCGTCGCGTCCCTGTGTGTGCTGGTCCTGCTGGCGCAGCGCGATGTAGCGCGTGCCGAGCTTGTCCCACTCGCGTTTTTCGTCGGGCGTGAGCAGCGTGGCGGGATCGACGTCGTCGCCGAGCAGCACGAAGCTGTCGCCGAGCAGATCGTCGAGTCGCGCCATCACACCGCGCGTATCGCCGACGATCGGCTGCGGCACCATGCGCCCGACGATGCTGTCGTCCGCGAGCGGGCCGCGCAGCCATCCGCCTGCGAGCACCGGCGGCGCGATCAGCGGAGGCTCAGGCGCGTCTGCCGGCGGCGGCGCGTTGAGCGCGGCCTGTTCTTCTTCCGACAGTTCCTGCTTGATGATGCGGCCGAGCTGGACGGCGAGCTGCGTGTAGAACGCCGCGTTGGGACGCCGTTCCGTTTCGTAGGTGTCGAGGAAATGCTCGGGCAGCGTGCCATTGAGCACCCCCGCGAGCTTCCAGCCGAGGTCGAACGCGTCGCGCATGCCGGTCTGCATCCCTGCGCCTGCCCATGGCGGCATCAGGTGAGCCGCGTCGCCGGCGAGGAACACGCGCCCGACGCGCCACTTGTCCGCCATGCGGGTGTGGTGCCGGTAGAACGCATGCTGGTGAATTTCTACGTCATCCTCACTAACGCCGAGCGCCTTCAGCAGCGGCCAGACCTGCTCGGTCGTCGCGAAGTCGGCTTCCGTTTCGTTGGGCTTGAGCGGCAGTTCCCAGCGATGGTTGCCGCCGGACAGCGCGATATCGACGACGGGTCGCTCCTTGTCGGACCAGAACGTCAGCAGGTTGCGATCCGGCCACCAGCGCTTCACGCGGCAGTCGATCACGATCCACATCACGTCCAGCGTATCGCCGAGCAGCTTCACGTCGATCATGCTGCGCGTGGCGCTGCTGCCGCCGTCGGCGCCGATGACGTAGCGCACGCGCTTCGTCATCGTTTCACCCGTTGCGGTGTCTTTCGCGGTGACCGTGACGCCCGTTTCGTCCTGCTCAAGCGATACGACCTCGAAGCCATAGCGCACGTCGATGCGTTCGGCGCGCTGTTCTGCGCATTCGCGCAACGCGGCTTCCATCGTTGGTTGATAGATGTTGAAGAAGCGCGGCTTGATGCCAAGCGTTGAAGGCGGATGCTCGATGCGCATGATCTCGGTGCCGTCGTAGCGCATCCAGCGCAGCGCGCGCTGCGGGTCGATCTGCTTCAGCACGTGCTCGTCGACGCCAAGGTTCTGGAAGATTCGCATCGTCCAGTCGTTGACGGTAACGGCGCGGGCGCGCGGGTAGATGTCGCGATGCCGCTCGAAAGCGACCGTCGATATGCCGTGTTTCGCCAGGGTGAGCGCGGCGATGATGCCGCTCGGCCCGTAGCCGACGATGGCTACGTCGGCGTCGTACTGGTCGGTCATGGATGTCTCCTCTCGTTCCTCT
Organism: Paraburkholderia adhaesiva; assembly: GCF_021390575.1. GTDB lineage: Bacteria > Pseudomonadota > Gammaproteobacteria > Burkholderiales > Burkholderiaceae > Paraburkholderia > Paraburkholderia adhaesiva. Next base: position 500,038 of record NZ_JAJEJQ010000001.1, read on the forward strand.
GTCGCCTGGCGGACCAGGCACTTATTTCGGATGCGGCGCAATGCCGCCTTTGACTTCGGTCAACGAATTGTACCGATGGGTCCAAAACCAGACATTGGGGAAAACGAGTAATGGACCGATCGGTCCATAAATCCGAGGACGTATACTTACGAGATGGAAAACACCCAACAAACTGGTAATCGGCGCGGTCAGCGATCGCGTCAGGAGATCCTCGACGCGGCATCGCGCGTGATGTCGGCCTACGGGTACGCGGGCACCTCAATGTCTGCGCTCGTCGAGGCGACCGGTATCCCGAAGAGCGCGATTTATCACCACTTCGGATCGAAGGCGGGACTGCTCGCGGAAGTGATGGCCGAGGGCGCCCACGGCTTTTTCGCCGCGATGCGCGAAGCGCACCGGAATCCGCCGGACGACGGCACGCCGCGCGAGCGGCTCGGCTGGTATCTGCAGAAGACGGGCGAGGTGTTCGCGCACCGCGAGAACTTTCTGCGCCTGCTACTCGTGATGGTGATGAGCGACGAGGCGGCTGAGGCGCCCGAGGCGATGCAGATGGTCGTCGACGTGCGCAACGAAGGCCGCGACTACATGTGCGAGATGATCCGCAGCGCGTTCAGCAGCGAGGGCGAGGCCGTGGCGGCGGCGATCGCGGACGACCTTGCGTATTTCGGCATGGTCGGGTTCGATGGCGCGTTCATTTCGTTTCAGGCGGGGGACCACCGGTCAATGGCGACGCACATGGCGCAATTGACGGACGCGATGACCGCGCTCGGCGAGGCGCGTGCGGCTGAGATTCGGAACAAGGCCGCTAAAAAATCGCGCAAAGCGAAGAGTTGACTGGCACTGGGTCTGGCCTTGACGCTTTACGCGTTTGGGCTGGAGGCAACGTGTGCGATAGAGATGATGCGGGCCTCGGCAGCGTATTCATCCGTCGCAGATAGTTCGCGAGCCGCCGTCCGCAGACATTCGGAAATGACTCCGGTACATCGAGGCATTCGATCCGCGATTTTCCCGCGGATCGCGAAGGAATTCGCACAAATCGGCTCGAATTTCCGGCTCGGTGTCGCTGTTCGCGGTCTCGTGGCGCACGGAGCATGTTGTTTCGGAATGCGAATCAGGTGATCGAAGGGGGCGGAGGAGTGATTTCATCACCCTGTTGACCCATTGAATCCTCAGGCTGCAACGGCCATTCAGGTCGGCAGCGGTCCAGAAAAAGCCGCGCCGTCGCGTTCGTCTTTTGAAGTGCAACGCGCTTCACGGCGGGCGACGCATGACATCGCGCCATACGCGCCATCGAATTGCGGAATCCGGCACGCCTCGGCGAGCGCCTCTGCGCTACTGCGAAGGCGCATTCACTCGCCGCAAATAATCGGCCAGCCTGCGTCCGCTCACATCGGGAAACGGTTCAAGCACCTGAACGCCGGTCATGCGCGCGATGTCGAAATTGCGGAAGTCCTCGCGCAGTTCGCACCACGCGCCGACCGTCCAGCGCGCGCCCCAATAGACGAGCCCGAGCGGCCACACGCGCCGCTCGGTGTGCGCGCCGAGCCGGTCGCAGTAAGCGAAACGCACGACGAGCCGCGTATCGACGGCGCGGTGTAGCGCATCCACTTTCTCCGAGAACCCCCGGTCGACGTGATACGAAGGCGCGAACACCGCGAGGCGTTCAAGGACCACGCGCTTGTCCGCAGGCATGGCAGCGGCAATTTTCGCGAGCGCGCCACGTGCGCCGCCTGCGAGTGCCGCGCCGCCCCACGACTCGGCCATGCGCGCGCCGACGGCAAGGGCAGTGAGTTCGTCGGCGGTGAAGGTGAGCGGCGGCAGGCTCGCGGTGCGCGCAAGACGATAGCCGATGCCCGCTTCGCCCTCGATCGGCACACCCGACAACTGCAGGTCCCGCACGTCGCGATAGACGGTGCGCGGCGAGACTTCGAGCCACTCGGCGAGTTGCTGCGCGGTGGTGAGACGCCGTCCGCGCAATAGCTCGGCGATGCGGAACAGGCGGTCGGCGCGACGGGACATGTATGGGCGCGGAGAGTCGACGGTGAAGGGGCCGGAGGGCTGTCCGGCGGCGAGTCAAAGGGACGATGAGGGTCGATGAAGGTCGATGCCGCGATCATAGCGCCGCTCGCGCACGCTCGTACGGGCGCACGCGTGCGGCATTGGGCACGACGACGCACCATGCTTCGCTGCGATGAGGCCGTGCAGCGGGCGTCGCCTCGAACGCAGTCGGCCGGGCCGCCCGCTCGCTCAAGCGACCGCCGACAACCCGACGCCTGAGCGAGCGCGATGCCCTTGTGTGTCTTACCCGAGCTTCGGCGCGTGCAGCCCGACGCGGTTGCCTTCGGTATCGATGAAGAAGCCGATATAACCGTAATTATTCGGCAGTTCCTGCGCCGGCCCCTGCCTTTTGCCGCCGGCCTTTTCGACGCGCTCCAGCACCGCTGACACCGATGGCTGCGCGTTCAGATAGACGAGCACGCCTTTCGGATCGGGCTTCACGTCCACGGGATTGAACACGATGCAACCGCCCGTGTCGGCGTCGGTGTGGGCGAACAGCGCCATCTGCACGCCGCCGATCACATCGCGCTGCAGTGACGTCCCAAGGGCCGTTTCGTAAAAGCGGGCGGCGCGATCCAGGTCGTGCGCGGGGATTTCGAACCAGGAGATGACGCGGGACATTTCGGCCGACATGATGCGCTCCTCGAGTACGGGCTGCTGACAGTGGATACTGCGGCAACGCCAGATGGCGTAACTCGAGTGTGCTGGGGGGCTGCTGACAACGTATTGTCAGTACAGGCGGCATGGTGCGCCGTCGCGAGGCGACGGCTAACGGCCCAAGCCCCGAAATGCGCTCCGGCCCCGAATCGGCAGATGCGCCGGTGCGGCCTGGATCAGGTGTGAAGTACGACGGTTATCCGCGGCCGCATCGCGATGCGTGCCGCGGTCTTCCGCGTTATGCAGTGAGTCTTGCAGCACGTTGGGCGCGTGCCGCAACGCTTGCTCAGGCGCCGCTGCCCGTATCGGCGGTGCCCTGTGCGGGACGCTGACGCACGCTGCCCGCGATCAGGTCGAAGCGGAACAGGCGGCATTCGAGCGCGCCGTTGAAAAGCGGCGTCTTCGCCGATTCGCGCAGGCGCAACTGCCCAGGCAGCTTGCGGTCCGAGGTGAGCACGAAGGCGCGCCAGCCCGTGAAGCGCTGCTTGAGCGCGTCGCCGAGCGCGTTGAAGAACTCGGCGTCGGGTGCTTCGGTATCGGCGCGGCGAAAGCCCTCGCCGTCCTCGTCACGGTCGCGCGCCGTCGGCCGCGCTTCGCCGCGCGCGTTGCGTCCGCGCACTTCGATCCGCTCGCCATACGGCGGATTCGCGACGAGGATGCCCGGTGCATCTTCGGGCGGCGTCATGTTGCGCGCGTCGAGCTGCTTGAGCGGCACGTTGCCAAGGCCCGCGCGTGTGAAGTTGGCGCGCGCCTTTTCGAGCATCACGTCGGAAATGTCGCTGCCGTAGATGTGCAGATCGCGCACCTTGCTTTGTGCTGTGTTGCGCGCCGTGTTCGCCTCGCTTTTCAGATGGCGCCACGCGGCCGAGTCGAACTGCTTGAGACGCTCGAAGCCAAAGCTGCGCGTGAGTCCCGGCGCGATGTCGAGCGCGACCTGCGCGGCTTCCGCCAGAAACGTGCCGCTGCCGCACATCGGATCGAATAGCGGCGTGCCCGGCGTCCAGCCGGTGATGCGCAGAATGCCGGCCGCGAGGTTCTCGCGCAGCGGCGCCGCGCCCTTGTCGAGACGCCAGCCGCGCTTGAAGAGCGGCTCGCCCGAGGTGTCCAGGTAGAGCGTGCAGTCGCCCGCCGTGAGGAACGCGAAGACGCGCACGTCCGGATACGCGGTGTCGATGCTCGGACGCGCGCCCGACTTCTCGCGCATGCGATCGCAGATGGCGTCCTTCACGCGCAGCGTGGCGAATTCGAGGCTGCGCAGCGGCGACTTGATCGCCGTGATGTCGATGCGCAACGTCTCGTTCGCCGAGAACCACTGTTCCCAGCGTTGTTCGCGCGCGAGCGCGTAGATGTCCTGCTCGTTGCGATAGGGCCGCTGGGCGATTTTCAGCAGAACGCGGCTCGCGATGCGCGAATGCAGGTTCGCGGCCATGCCGCCGGCCCAGTTGCCGCGGAAATGCACGCCGCCGGGCACTTCGGCACCGACGTCGAGAGCACCGGGCGGCAGGCGCCGTTGCGCCGTTTCGGCCAGTTCGGCGGCGAGCGCGGTTTCGAGGCCACGCGGGCAGGGGGCGAAAAATTCGAAGGACATGAACGAGGAAGGGACGCTGCGAGGAAGGCGCTATTGTACGCGGGTTGCCGAGCCGGTCCGCGCACCGTGACGCGGGCGGCGGCCGATAGTCGAAAAGCCTGAGCTACCGCGAGCCGCGCCGCGCTGCCTGTGGGCTGGAACTAGCCCGCCGCCGCGCCCGGCGCCGCTGCAGCAGCAGGTGCCGCCGACGGGCAGGCGATCGCGCTCACCGGCTTCTGATGGCCGGCGGCCTTCGCATCTTCCGGCTGCGTCATCGGCTGCGGCTGCGCTGCTAGCGAGCGCACGCCGCTCGCGATCGCCGTCGAAAGCGCCTCGACTGCGCGCCGGTGTCCGGCGACGAGCGCGTCATAGCCGTCGCCAACGGGTTCGTTGAGCACGCTGCGGCACGTCATGACCGATTGCGATGCGAGCGATCGCACGCTCCATACGGCGTCGATGAGCGCGTGCGAGCCGGGCCACGACTCGAAGCGCTGCACGTTGACGCTCACGCGGTAAACCGGGACGCCCTCGGCATGCGGCGAGCCGTAGACGTCGATCGTGTCGAGCCGCTGCGTGAGGTCGACGGACAGCGCGCGGCGGATCTCGTCGCCTGGCATGGACGCCCAGCGCTGCTGCTCGAGCACATCCACCTGCGTGGCGCCGGTCTGCACGACGATCTGCGGTTTCGCGACCTGCGGCGGCACCTCGACCGGCGCGAGTTCGATGAGCCACCCGGGGTTGGCGCCTCGCGTCGATGCGCTCGCGTGCGCCGCGTCGTCGGGTGGGCTTAGCGTGTAGAAGTGACTCGCGGGCGACGCACAGCCGGTCAGCACGGCAATCGCCGCTGCAAGGGGCAGCGCCGCGTGTCGGACCGCGAGGGAAATGAGAGCCGCGCCGCGCGGCTCTTCAGCGGTTCCGGCGCGGCGCGCGGGGAGCCGGTCGAACATCATGGTCTATCTCCTGATTTGCCGCGCAGCAGCGATTCCGGATGGCGTTCCAGATAGTCGGACAGCGAATTCAGCGACTGGAGCGTGCGCGTCAGTTCCTGCATCGCCTGATGCACGTCGGACTGCAGTGGCGAGTCCTGTTGCAGCGTCGCCTGGGCCGCGCCGAAGGTCTTCTGGGCTTCACTGAGCGTGCCGCGCAACTGCGGCAGCACCTCGTTGTTCACCTGGCCGAAGAGCTGGTTGGCGTTCTTGAGCGACTCGTTCAGGTTCGTGCCGATCTGGTCGAACGGAATCTTGTCGAGCTTCTTCGCGATGTCGGCCACCTGCAGCTGCAACTCTTCCAGCGAGTTCGGAACGGTCGGCAGCTCGATCGGGTCGCGATCGAGATTGGTCTTCGCCGGGCCCACCTTCGGGAAGATGTCGAGCGCGATGTAGAGCTGGCCCGTGAGCAGGTTGCCCGTGCGCAACTGGCCGCGCAGCCCGCGCTCGACCAGGCGCTTGAGCAGATCGCGCCCCTGCGGCGTGCCCGGCGCGGGCGTTTCGCCGCGCGTGCGGCGCGAAAGGCGCAGCGGATAGAGATCGATCGTGACCGGCATCGTGAAGTTGTGCTCCTTCGGGTCGTACTCGACGCCGATTTCGGTGACCTGGCCGAGCGCGATGCCGCGGAAGTCCACCGGCGCGCCCACCGAAAGCCCGCGCAGCGACTGGTTGAAGGACATGACCACGCGCACCGGCGCGCCGTCCGGTTCGCGCATCGCCTCGGTTTCGTCGGACGCCAGCGAGAAGGTGGCGCTGTCGGGCGCCTGCGGGCCCGCGGACTGGCCGGGCGGCGCCTGGAACGCGAGGCCGCCCACGACGATGGTCGCGAGCGACTGCGTGTTCAACTTGATGCCGTTCGAGTCGAGCCGCACGTCCACGCCGCTCGCGTGCCACCAGCGCGTGTTGGTGCCTACGTACTGGTCGTATGGCGCGCTCACGAATACGCCGACGGTGACGCCGGTACCGTCCTTGTCGAGCGAATAGCCGGTCACCTGGCCTACCTGGATGCGCCGGTAGAAGATCGGCGTGCCGATGTCGAGCGAGCCGAGCGTTTCACTGCGCAGCGTGTAGCGGTGGCCCTTCGCGTCGATAGTGACCGGAGGTGGCGCATCGAGTCCGACGAAGTCCGTAGCGGTTTCGCTCGAATGGCCCGCGTCGGCGCCGATGTACGAGCCCGACAGCAGCGTGTTGAGTCCCGAGACGCCGCTTGCGCCGATGCGCGCGCGCACGACCCAGAAGCGGCTGTCCTTCACGGCGAAGGCTTCCGCGTCCTTGGTCAGTTCGATGGTGGCGAGCACGCGCGAGCGATTCGGCGAGAGCTTGACCGTGCGCACCGAGCCGATGTCGACGTCCTTGTACTTCACCTTCGTCTTGCCGGGCTCGAGGCCTTCGGCGCTCCCGAAGCTGATCGTGATGGTCGGCCCGCGCGTGGAGACCGACTTCACGACGAGCGCCACGCCTATCAGCGCCGCAACAAGTGGCACGATCCAGACGAGCGAAGGCAGCCAGCGTCGTGGCTTGGCGATCTCCGGTTCCGGAAGATCGGGCGGGAGCGGGCCGCCCGCGGAAGGCGGGGTCGGCCCATTCGGATTATTCATGAGGGCGATCCTGAGAGTGTTGCTCGGACTTTTGTGTGTCGTCGTCGAAGGGATCCCAGATGAGGCGCGGATCGAACTGCATGGACGCCAGCATGGTCAGGATCACGACCGAGCCGAACGCAATCGCGCCCGGACGCGCCGTGATCACCGCGAGCGACTGGAAGCGTACCAGCGCAACGGTCAGCGTGACGACGAAGATATCGAGCATCGACCAGCGGCCGATGAATTCCACGAGCCGATAAAGTTTCGCGCGCTCGACGGGGCGCCACTTCGAGCGGCGTCCCGCGGTGATCGAGAGGAGCGCGAGGACGAAGATCTTGAGCATCGGCACGAGAATGCTCGCGATGAACACGATGATCGCGAGCGGCCACGAACCTGAGGTCCAGAAGTACACGATGCCGCTCATGATCGTGTCGTCTTCGTCGCCGGTCAGCGAAGCCGTGTGCATGACCGGTAGCAGATTCGCCGGGATGTAGAGCAGCGCCGCCGCGATGAGCAGCGCCCAGGTGCGCGTGAGGCTGTCGGGGTTGCGCTCGTGCAGCGTCGAGCCGCAGCGCGCGCAGCGCGACGGCGCGCCTCGGCGCGCGTGCGGCTGCACGCGTCCGCATGCGTGGCACGAGACGAGTCCGGCGGCGGTGGCGGTCACGTATTTCATCGGGCGGCCTCAGTGCGGTGACGGGCCCGAAGGCTTCGGGATGGTGTGCGGCGGCTTCGCCTCCGAGCGGTCCCGGATTTCGGGTTCGGCGAGCGGGTGGGGCTGTTCGGTGTGGGTCGCAGGCGAAGCGCCAGCCGTGGACGTGGACGGCGTGCCATGTCCGGCCGGACTGGCGGGAGCAGCGGGGGCAGTGGGTGCAGCAGGGCCGCGGGGGCCTCCTGTGCCGGGCAGTCCGCTCCCGGGCGCGCTGCCACCCGCGCGCCTTGCCTGCTCGCGCTCGCGCAGGTCGTCGACGATATCCCAGAGTGTGCGGGCATCGAATGTGACAACCACGGTGAACATGAGCGTGAGCGCGGCGAATGCGAAGAGCGCCGTCTCCGGAATCACGCGCGCAAGGCTTGCCATCTTCACGATCGTGATCAGCACGCCGAGCATGAACACTTCGAGCATGCCCCAGGGCCGTACGAATTCGATCGCACGCAGCACGCGGTTGAAGCCCGGTGGAACGACGCCGCGCCGCACGGGCAACAGCACATAAAGCAGCGCGACGAGTTCGGTGAGCGGAAAGAGGATGGTGGCGCAGAACACCATCAGCGCGATGATCTGCATGTCCTCGCCCCACAGGACGATGAGCGCGCCGAAGAGACTCGCTGCCGACGTGATGCCATTGGCGTCGAGTTCGATGATCGGAAACGACTGGGCGATGACGAACGTGACGAGTGCGGCGACGGTCATCGCGCAGATGCGGTCGAGTTGCGCGGACCCGCTGCTATAGAGCGTCGCGCCGCAGCGCGAGCAGCGCGCGGCCTGCCGGCCAAGGAGACGCGGCTTGCGAAAGAGCGCGTCGCATTCGTGACACGCGATGAGTTGCTCCTGGGCCATGCGGGCAGATACGCAAAACGACGTGAACGGGACGAACAGCGATGGCGCACGCGACACAGGTTCGCAGCGGCTCGGCGCCATGTTACCAAACAGGGAACCCCGGCGTGACTCGAGGCAACAGGGGGCGAGAGCGGCAAGTGCGGCCAGTCTTTCGCCACCCTTTCGCCAAGCCGACGCCGCGCGCAGCACTGGAGTAGCATGACGGGCCAGGAGTGTGCCACGTTTGCTCAATCGGCGGGTGCCAGCCAGGTCTGATGTTTGACGCGAGGCACTCGTGGATGGGATCGGCCTGCGCTGTGGCGCTGGCGTTTGCGTCGCACGACGCGATGCTGCAACGCACGACCGCCGCGCGGGAGCACCAGAACGGATTTCGATCGATGTCGCACGATTTCGCCCCATCCGACGACTACACCCGCACCGCGATCGCACTGCACTGGTTGATCGCGCTCCTCATCGTGTGCGCGTTCGCGCTCGGCTGGGTGATGACGGGGATCCACGGAATAACGCCCACCAAGCTCCGTTATTACTCGTGGCACAAGTGGCTGGGCGTCACGGTGTTCGGACTCGCCGTGCTGCGCGTCGCGTGGACCGCGACGCACCGCTCGCCCGCGCTTCCACAGGGCATGCCCCGGTGGCAGCGCACGGCGGCGCGCGGCACGCATGTGTTGCTGTACATCCTGATGTTTGTCGTGCCGCTGACGGGGTATCTTTTCAGTTGCGCGGCCAACGTGCCCGTCGTCTATCTCGGGCTCGTGCGCCTGCCGATGCTGATCGGCCCCGACCCGGTCCTGAAGCCGATCCTGCGCGGACTGCACGTTGTGCTGAACTACGCGCTCGCTGCGCTTGTCGTGACGCATGTGCTGGCTGCGATCAAGCATCAATGGCTGGACCGCGACGGACTGCTTGCGCGGATGATTCCTTTGCTCAGACGAGGACGATCATGAAGGCATGTTTCGGGTGGACGCGATGCCGTCCCGCGGCCATGCTGGCGCTCGTGACGGGTTGTGCCGTCGCGCTCGCGTCCGGCGCCGACGCACAGGCGCAGATCGATGCGGCAAAGAGCACGCTCGTTGCCATCTCGCGGCAGATGAGTGTGCCGGTCGAAGGGCGCTTTACGAAATTCGACGCCCAGATCGCCTTCGATCCCGCGAAACCGCAGGCCGGCACCGCGCGCATCACGGTGGATACCGGCAGCTACGATCTCGGCGATGCGAGCTATAACGACTCCGTGCGTGGTCCCGAATGGTTCGACGCGAAGGCGTATCCGCAGGCCACTTTCGTTTCGACGGCGCTCACGCCGACCGGTCCGAACCAGTTCCGCGTGAATGGCAAACTCACGATCAAGGGGCACACCGAGGCCGTGGTCGTACCCATCGTCGTCACGCAGCAAGGCACGACGCAGACCTTCGACGGCACGCTGCCGGTTCATCGCCTCGCTTTTAATGTGGGCACGGGCGAATGGAAAGATACGTCCACGGTCGCTGACGAAGTGCTCATCAAGTTTCACATCGTCGTCGCGCACCCGTAGCGCGGCGCTCTGCTGGACTTTCATCTTTCTCCCTGGGAGGCGCTTTTGAAGACCTTGTCCCGCGTTACCGTAGAGGCGATTGCTGCTGCGTCCGTTGCGTGCATCGTTTCGTACTCCATTCCAGCGCTCGCCGCCGACACGTACCAGCTCGATCCGAACCACACCTACCCGAGCTTCGAAGCCGATCACATGGCCGGACTCTCGGTCTGGCGCGGGAAGTTCACGAAGACCATGGGCACGGTCACGCTCGATCGCAACGCGAAGACGGGGACCGTGGACGTCACGATCGATCCGGCGTCGGTGCAGACGGGGAACGCAGAGCTGGACAAGCACGTCGCCGGGCCGGAATTTCTCGATTCAGCGAAGTACCCCACGGCCACCTTCAAGGGCACGCAGATCGTCTTCGACGGCGATACGCCGAAGCAGGTGATCGGCACTTTCACGCTGCATGGTGTGTCGCGGCCGCTCAATCTCGACATCGTGTCGTTCAAATGCATGCAGCATCCGATGCTCAAGCGCGAGGTGTGCGGCGTCGAAGCCTCGGGCACGTTCAATCGTGAGGATTTTGGCGTCGATATGGGCAAGAAGTACGGCTTCAATATGGAAACCAGGCTGCACATTCAAGCCGAAGGGATCAAGCAGTAGGGGCGGGTGGTGAGGACGTCCGCGGCCGCATGCGGTAACGCGCTTCTCCCGCGTTTTCTGCGGGATGATGCGGCTGCCGGGGCGTGAGCGAAGGGCGTGAACCGGTCGACGACCTTTGCCCCGCATCGGGCGTACCTTCGCGCTTGCCCCTGTCGACAATTCAACGGATGCTTTGCAGCAAATCCGGCGACGCGATCGGCAGGTGGCATCCGATGTCTTTGAGCGGGTGATTGAATGACAAGGAATGCGGTTGTCGTGCTTTACGTGTTGGCGTTGATAGCCGTTATCGTCGGTGTCGATCTGGTGTTCTTCAGGGATCGGCTCCTGGCACGGCTGTTCGTGAACATCGGTATTGTTGCGGTGTTTGCAGCCCTCTATGTTCTGTTCGTAAGGCGCCATTAGGCCTGGCGCTGCCTCGCGGCTCGCAAATGCCAGACAACGACTCGCTTCTCCGAATGCGTTGTGGGCTCGATGCAGGCAAAAAAAATGGCTCACGTAAGTGAGCCATTTTTTCATTCGCAAATCCGAACGAGCGCTTAAACCTGCGCCCCCGCATTCGGATCGTTCGGATCGTGCCGTTCCTTCTTGTCCTTGATGAGGTCTTCGCGCTTCACGCCGAGCCACATCGCGATCGCCGCTGCCACGAACACCGACGAGTAGATGCCGAAGAGAATACCGACCGTCAGTGCGAGTGCGAAGTAGTGCAGCGTCGGGCCGCCGAAGAAGAACATCGACAGCACCATCAGCTGCGTACTGCCGTGCGTGATGATGGTACGCGAGATCGTGCTCGTGATCGCGTGGTTGATGACTTCGGAGACGGCCATCTTGCGTTCGCGTTTGAAGGTCTCGCGGATCCGGTCGAAGATAACGACCGACTCGTTCACCGAGTAGCCGAGCACCGCGAGCACTGCCGCGAGCACGGAAAGCGAGAACTCCCACTGGAAGAACGCGAAGAAGCCGAGAATGATCACGACGTCGTGCAAGTTCGCGATCACGCCGGCCACGGCGTACTTCCATTCGAAGCGGAACGACAGGTAGATGATGATGCCTGCGACCACGCACGCCAGCGCGAGCAGGCCGTCGGTCGCCAGTTCCTTGCCGACCTGCGGACCGACGAATTCCACGCGCTGCAACTGCACCTGCGGATTCGTGGCCTTGAGCGCGCCCATGACCTGATCGCTCTGCTGCGCCGAGCTGAGGCCCGGTTTGAGCGGCAGGCGAATCAGGACGTCGCGCGAGGTGCCGAAGTTCTGCACCTGGGCGTCGCCGTAGCCGATCTTCGCGAGCGTGTTGCGCACAGGCTCAAGTTCGAGCGCTTGCGGATACTGCACTTCGATGACCGTGCCGCCAGTGAATTCGATCGACAGATGCAGCCCGCGGTGGAACAGGAAGAACACCGCGAGGATGAACGTGATCAGCGAAACCGCGTTGAAGACCAACGCGTGCTTCATGAACGGGATGTCTTTGCGGATGCGGAAAAATTCCATGATCTTGACTCCGTATCAGCGGGACGAGCCCGGGTTGCCTGGGCCACTCTGCCCGTTCCTGCGGCGCACGACCGGCTTGGCGCGTGCTGCGCCGGTCGGGGCCTTCGCCGCGCTCGTCGTTTCGCGACGCTTCGCTGCGCCGGCAAGGGCGCGGCCCGTGTCGGTGTCGGCATCGTTCACGCCGAGTGCACCTGCACTTGCAGCACCAGCCGCGCCTGCCATCTCCGGCGCCGGACGCCACACCTGGCCGATGGCCAGCGACTTGAGCTTCTTCTTGCCGCCGTACCAGAGATTTACGAGTCCGCGCGAGAAGAACACGGCCGAGAACATCGACGTGAGAATGCCGATACAGTGCACGATCGCGAAGCCGCGCACCGGACCGGAGCCGAATGCGAGCAGCGCGAGGCCGGCGATGAGCGTGGTCACGTTCGAGTCGAGAATCGTCGCCCAGGCGTGCGCGTAGCCGTTCTGGATCGCGAGCTGCGGCGGCGCGCCGTTGCGCAGTTCTTCGCGGATACGCTCGTTGATCAGCACGTTCGAGTCGATCGCCATACCGAGCGCGAGCGCAATAGCGGCGATACCCGGCAGCGTGAGCGTGGCCTGCAGGATCGAGAGCACAGCGATGAGCAGGAGCAGGTTCACCGAGAGGCCGATCACCGAGACCACACCGAACAGCATGTAGTAGGCGATCATGAACACGGAGATCGCAGCGAAGCCGTAGATCACCGAGTCGAAGCCCTTCTTGATGTTATCGGCGCCGAGGCTCGGGCCGACCGTGCGTTCTTCGATGATGTCCATCGGCGCCGCGAGCGAGCCGGCGCGCAGCAGCAGCGCGAGGTCGGCGGCGGCCTGCGGCGTGGGCTGGCCCGTGATCTGGAAGCGGTCGCCCAGTTCCGACTGGATCGTCGCGACCGTCAGCACCTGGCCCTTGCCGCGCTCGAACAGCACCATCGCCATCGGCTTGCCGATGTTGTCGCGCGAGACGCTGCGCACTGCGCGGCCACCCGCCGAGTCGAGACGGATGTTGACCGACGGACGCTGATGCTCGTCGAAGCCCGCCGACGCGTCGATGATGCGGTCGCCGGTGAAGATCACCTGCTTCTTGAGCCACACAGGCACCTGATTGCCCTGCGTGAAGAGTTCGCTGCCCGGCGGGACCGGCGCGTTCGGGTCCGGATGCAGGCCCATCGGGTCTGCCAGACGTGCTTCGAGCGTCGCCGTGCGGCCGATGATGTCCTTCGCCTTCGCGGTGTCCTGCACGCCCGGCAGTTCGACCACGATGCGGTCGCCGCCCTGCTGCTGGATCACGGGCTCGGCCACGCCGAGTTCGTTCACCCGGTTATGCAGCGTCTGGATGTTCTGCTTCAGTGCCGCCTGCTGAACTGCTGTTTTCACGGCCGGCGTGAACGTGCCGACAAGCTGCACGCCGCCTTCCGGCTTGTTCTGCGTCGCCCACTGGAGTTCGGTGACGCCGGACGTGAGCACCTTGCGCGCTTCTTCGGCGACAGCCGGATCGGCGAAATCGATCACCACCGACTGGTCCACGCGGTTCACACCGCCGTCACGGATGTTCTTGTCGCGCAGCATCGTGCGCGCATCGGCGGCGTCCGAATCGAGCTTCTTGTTCAGCGCGCCGTTCATGTCGACCTGCAACAGGAAGTGCACGCCGCCGCGCAGATCGAGGCCAAGGTACATCGGCAGCGCGCGCATGGACGTCAGCCAGCGCGGCGAGGCGCTCTGCAGGTTCAGCGCGACGATGTACTGCGGATCGGTCGGGTCGGCGTTCAGCGCCTTCGAGAGCGCGTCTTTCAGACGCAGCTGCGTGTCCGTGTCGGCGACGCGAACGCGGATGTTCGGGTTCAGCGCCGAGTTGTCGAACGTGACGTCGTCGGCGCGGATGCTGTTCGCGGCGAGAGCGGCTTCAACACGCTCGAGCGTGGTCTGGTCGAGCCTGACGGTGGCCTTGCCGCTCGACACCTGGACCGCGGGTGCTTCGCCGAAGAAATTGGGCAATGTGTACACGAGGCCAATGGCGAGCGCCACGACCATCACGACATATTTCCAGAGGGGATAACGGTTCATTGGTTGACCCAACGGGGGAGGAGAACTGCCTGCTCGATGTGCGCGCGTCCGGCAGGGTCCTTGCTGTGATCAGCTCGGACGTTGCCGGACGCGTGAGTCCGCCTGATCAAACGCAGCGGCCTGTGAACTTTGCGAGCGAGGGCTTACAGCGACTTGATCGTGCCCTTCGGCAGGATCGTCGAAACCGACGACTTCTGCACGGTGATTTCGGTGCCGTCAGCAATTTCGACGCCGACATACGCTTCGCTAACCTTGGTCACCTTGCCGACGATGCCGCCGCTCGTGATGACTTCGTCGCCCTTGGCCATGGCCGCGAGCATGTTGCGGTGTTCCTTCTGACGCTTCATCTGCGGACGGATCATGATGAAGTAGAGCACAGCGAACATCAGGATCAGCGGCAGGAAGCTCATCAGGCTGGACTCTGCGCCACCTGCTGCGGAACCTTGTGCGAAGGCGTTGGAAATGAACGACACGTTGGTCTCTCCAGTTATACGATCATGATCAAAAATCAAGCCGGTTATTCTACCACCGGCGGCGGGTGTCACAAGGACGCGAAATTGGCTTTCCGATCAAGCGGTTAAACGCGGGTTAAACGCAGGTTAGATTCGGGTCAATGCTGATTGAGGCGATCAAGGCCGCGATGGTGGCTGCAACGAGGGTCATAGCGGAGACCAAAGCGCAGGGACCCAAAGCTGCGATAAAGCGGAAGCCAGCAAAAGCGCATTTCGGTCGGCGGTTGAAGTGGTTCGTCGGCACTACGCTGGCGCTGCGTTGGACCGACGTGCCGGATCGTCCGGCCGTCGTCGTCAGTGAAAGTTGATTGTAATGCATGGCGATGCCGCAAACGGATCGCCACCGAAGCCGCCGCTACTGCTCCACGCCCCGGGCACGGTTCTCGTTGAAGCGTTGGCGGAACGCCGCGAACGTCTTCGTTTCGATCGCCTCGCGCATCTCGCCCATCAGCTCAAGGTAGTAGTGCAGATTGTGGATCGTGTTGAGCTGCGCGCCGAGAATCTCGCCGACGCGATGCAGGTGGTGCAGATAGCCGCGCGTGAAATTGCGACAGGTGTAGCAGCCGCATTGCTCGTCGAGCGGGCGCAGCGAGTTGCGGTGAATCGCGTTGCGGATCTTGATGTCGCCGAAGCGCGTGAAGATCCAGCCGTTGCGCGCGTTGCGCGTCGGCATGACGCAGTCGAACATGTCGACGCCCGAAGCCACGCCCGCCACGAGATCCTCCGGCGTTCCGACCCCCATCAGGTAGTGCGGTTTGTCGGCGGGGAGTTTCGGTGCGATGTGCTCCAGCACGCGCATCATGTCTTCCTTCGGTTCGCCGACCGACAGTCCGCCGATCGCAAAACCATGGAACGGCATCTGCGAGAGGCCGGCCAGCGATTCTTCGCGCAGGTCCTCGAACATGCCGCCCTGCACGATGCCGAAGAGCGCATTCGGATTTCCGAGGCGGTTGAACTCGTCGATCGAGCGCTTCGCCCAGCGCATCGACATGCGCATGGAGTCGGCCGCTTCCTGGTGCGTCGTCGGCACGCCGTTCGTCGCGTAGGGCGTGCATTCGTCGAACTGCATGACGATGTCCGAATTCAGCACCTTCTGGATTTGCATCGACACTTCGGGCGAGAGGAACAGCTTGTCGCCGTTGACCGGTGATGCGAAGCGCACGCCGTCTTCGGAGATCTTGCGCAGCTCGCCGAGCGAGAAGACCTGGAAGCCGCCCGAGTCGGTGAGGATGGGCCGGTTCCAGCCCATGAAGCGGTGCAGGCCGCCGTGCGCCTCGATCGTCTCCAGCCCCGGGCGCAGCCAGAGGTGGAACGTGTTGCCGAGGATGATCTGCGCGCGCATTTCTTCCAGTTCGCGCGGCTGCGTCGCCTTGACGGTGCCGTATGTGCCCACGGGCATGAAGATCGGCGTTTCGACGACCCCGTGATTCAGCGTGACGCGGCCTCGTCGCGCGAGACCATCGGTGCCGAGCAGCTCGAATTTCAGGCCGTTTTGCGGACGTTCGCCGAGGTAGGTGCCGTGCTCGGCGCGTGCGTTGTTTTGATGACCGTCGGTCATGCGTTGACTCCTGTGCCACCGGAAGACAGTCCGGCGCAGATTGGTGATTTCCGCAGCGTTTTACACGTTTGTGCGCGGCGGTTTGGAAAAACTCGTGTGGCTGCTTCTTACGCGTTGAGTGCGTCGGCCGTTCTGGTCAGCAGCATCGCGTCGCCGTAGCTGAAGAAGCGATAGCGCTCCTCGATCGCGTGACGGTACGCCGCGCGAATGGTCTCGATCCCCGCGAATGCCGACACCAGCATCAGCAGCGTCGACTTCGGCAGGTGGAAGTTCGTCACGAGCCGGTCCACCACGCGGAACTTGTACCCCGGCGTGATGAAGATGTCGGTTTCTGCCGATGTCGCCGCAAGCGCGCGTCCTTCGCGCTCGGCATCGCGTGCGGCGGCTTCGAGTGCGCGCATCGACGTCGTGCCGACCGCGATCACACGTGAGCCGCGAGCACGCGCGGCCGCGATCTTGTCGACGAGCGACTGCGGCAGCTGATACCACTCGCTGTGCATCTTGTGCTCGTCGATGTTTTCCACGCGCACCGGCTGGAACGTGCCCGCGCCCACGTGCAGTGTGAGC
Organism: Paraburkholderia adhaesiva; assembly: GCF_021390575.1. GTDB lineage: Bacteria > Pseudomonadota > Gammaproteobacteria > Burkholderiales > Burkholderiaceae > Paraburkholderia > Paraburkholderia adhaesiva. Next base: position 516,820 of record NZ_JAJEJQ010000001.1, read on the forward strand.
GTTGCGCGCTCGACGCCCATCGCGTCGAGTTTCGCGAGCATCGCGTCGTCGAAGTGCAGTCCTGCAGTAGGCGCGGCCACGGCGCCTGGAGTCTGCGCGAACACGGTCTGGTAGCGCGTCTCGTCGGTGGAGTCGGCGTCATGCGTGATGTAGGGCGGCAACGGCAGGCGGCCGTACTGCTCGATCAGCGTGAGGCAGTCGTCGGGGAAATGCAGCGTGTAGAACGGCTCGACACGTTCGCCGACCGTCACGTCGAATGCATCGGCAAGGCGTAGCGTCGTGCCGGGCGAGGGGCTCTTGCTCGCGCGGATCTGCGCGAGCGCCGTGCGCGCGCCGGTCAGGCGCTCGACGAGCACCTCAATCTTGCCGCCGCTGGCCTTCTGGCCGAAGAAACGCGCCTTGAGCACCTTGGTATCGTTAAAGACGAGCAGGTCGCCCGGCGCGATGCACTCGGGTAGTTCGGAGAACCTGCGGTCGACGAATTGCGCGAGCTGTGCGCGGTCGCGGGAGTTTGTGACCTCCAGCAGACGGCTCGCGCTGCGCTCAGGGAGAGCCGTCTGCGCAATCAACTCGGCGGGGAGGTCGAAATCGAAATCGGAAAGCTTGAACATGCTGCCTGACGAAACGGGAATGCAAGTGAAATCCGGCGGGCGGCGCTGTCGCGAGAGACGCCTCGCGTGTGGCGATCGGGGCCGGAACGCCCGCCGCAGCGCGGCGAGCGGCTATGATGGCGGGACTGCCCACGCTCAACGCGGCAAGCTATGCGTGCAACGCTTGCCGCGTGGTTGACGTTGGACGCCGTTGACATACGGATCGACGGCTAGACTCGCGTCCGCTGCCTGCCGCGCCACGCCGGAAAGCCGATATTGTACTTGCGAAGCTGCTTATGCCCTCATCTGTGAGCCGTCTGATGCCCGAACCCGACTCGTCCGGCGATCCGCGCGAGGGCGCCGGTGCGCGCGAAGCGGCGGCAGGCGGCGAGCGAGCGAATGCGCAGCGCACTTCGAAGCGCGGGACGCAGTCGCCGCGTGATGCGGATGTTGCGGATAACGCAGTGAGCGGTGACCCGACCGCTCCGGAGACCACAGGCGGCCACGATGCGTCCGCCGCACCGTTGCCGCCCGCCGCGAAGCGCGGCAAACGAGTGACGAGCGCGGCAAGCGCGCCGCCCGCCGACGGCGAGAACGGCGGCGCAGGCGACGCGCCGAAGGGCAAGAAGAAAACGCCAAGCGCGAAAGAGAAGCCAGCGGTCACGAAAACCGCCGATCGTCTCGCCAAACTCGGCCTCACGCGCGACATCGACCTCGTGCTGCATCTGCCGATGCGCTACGAGGACGAAACCACGTTGACGCCGATTGGCGAGCTGCTGCCGGGCGGCATCGCCCAGACCGAAGGCGTTGTTTTCGACAACGAGATCGCATACCGTCCGCGCCGCCAGTTGCTCGTGAAGCTGCGCGATGACCACGGCGACGAACTCGTCCTGCGCTTTCTGAACTTCTACGGCTCGCAGGTCACGCAGATGGCGATGGGCCGACGCCTGCGCGTGCGCGGCGACGTGCGCGGCGGGTTCTTCGGCATGGAGATGGTGCATCCGGCGGTGCGCGTCGTCGAGGACGACACGCCGTTGCCGCAGGTGCTCACGCCGGTCTATCCGTCGACGGCGGGCGTGAGTCAGGCGTATCTGCGCAAGGCGATCGACAATGCGCTGTCGCGTGCGTCGCTGCCCGAACTGCTGCCGGAGGCTGTCGCGCGCGAGTTCATGGAACCGCTTCACTTGCCGCCGCTGATGGAGTCGGTGAAGACGCTGCACCATCCGGGCATCGGCGCCGACGAAACCTCGCTGATGGACGGCACGCATCCGGCATGGACACGCATCAAGTTCGAGGAACTGCTCGCGCAGCAGCTCTCGCTCAAACGCGCCCACGAAGAGCGCCGCACGCGAGCGGCACCGGTCATGCCGTCGCGCGAGGTTGCTACGAACGCCAGCGCAAGCGGCGCCGCTGATGACGCAACCGCGCCCCTCGTCGCGCGCCTTCTCGCGTCGTTGCCGTTCCAGCTGACGAACGCGCAGCAGCGTGTCGTCGCGCAGATCGCGCGCGACCTCGAAGAGCCGCATCCGATGCAGCGTCTCTTGCAGGGCGATGTCGGCAGCGGCAAGACCGTGGTTGCAGCGCTCGCTGCCGCGCAAGCCATCGACGCGGGTTATCAGGCGGCGCTCATGGCGCCCACCGAAATCCTCGCCGAGCAGCACGCACGCAAGCTGCGCGGCTGGCTCGAACCGCTCGGCGTGCAGGTGGCGTGGCTCGCGGGCAGCCTGAAAGCGAAAGAGAAGCGCGCGGCAATCGAAGCAGCCGCGCTCGGCACGGCGAAGCTCGTGATCGGCACGCACGCGATCATTCAGGACGCCGTCGAATTCGCGCGCCTCGGCCTCGTGATCGTCGACGAACAGCACCGCTTCGGTGTGGAGCAGCGGCTCGCGCTGCGTGCGAAGGCGCAGAACGCCAAGTCCGCCGATCATGGCGCGCGCGAATTCCAGCCGCATCAGCTGATGATGTCGGCGACACCGATCCCGCGCACACTCGCGATGACCTACTACGCGGACCTCGACGTCTCCACGATCGACGAACTGCCGCCCGGCCGCACGCCGATCCTCACGAAACTCGTCTCCGATGCGCGCCGTGAAGAAGTGATAGCGCGCGTGCGCGCGGCGGCGCTGACGGGGCGCCAGGTTTACTGGGTTTGTCCGCTGATCGAGGAGAGCGAGACGCTGCAACTGCAGACCGCCGTCGAGACTTACGAGACGCTCGTTGCCGCGCTGCCGGAACTGACCGTCGGGCTCGTGCACGGGCGACTCTCGTCGACGGAGAAGGCTGCCGTGATGGATGCCTTTTCGCGCAACGAAGTGCAGTTGCTCGTTGCGACGACCGTGATCGAAGTCGGCGTGGACGTGCCCAATGCCTCGCTGATGGTGATCGAGCACGCCGAGCGTTTCGGCCTCGCGCAGTTGCATCAGTTGCGCGGACGCGTGGGGCGGGGCAGCACGGCGTCGGTGTGCGTGCTGCTCTACAGCGGGCCGTTGTCGCTCACGGGCCGTGCGCGTCTGCAGACGATGCGCGAAACCACCGATGGCTTCGAAATTGCGCGCCGCGATCTGGAGATCCGTGGCCCTGGCGAATTCCTTGGCGCGCGCCAGTCGGGTGCAGCGATGCTGCGTTTCGCGAACCTCGAAACGGATGCCTGGCTCATCGAACCGGCGCGCGGCGCGGCCGACCGGCTGCTGCACGACTGGCCGCACGTCGTCACACAGCACCTGAACCGCTGGCTAGGTGCGCGCGAGCAATATCTGAAGGCCTGACGGACGGCGCCGACGGATATTCGTACTGACGTCTGGGCATTGCTGCTCAATCGCGTGTTCCCGCCCGAATATGGACGTTGAATATTGGCGAATCGACGCCATAGGTGTATAAGTACAAACTATCGAATTACCTTTCCTGATTGGTCCCTAAAGAAATGACGCTCACTGAACTGAAATATATCGTCGCGGTTGCCCGCGAGCGCCACTTCGGACGGGCCGCCGAAGCCTGTTTCGTCAGCCAGCCGACTTTATCGGTTGCCATCAAGAAGCTCGAAGACGAACTCAACGTGCAGATTTTCGAGCGCGGCACGAGCGAGGTGAGCGTGACGCCGATCGGCGAACAGATCGTCACCCAGGCGCAGCGCGTTCTCGAACAGACACTCGCCATCAAGGAAATCGCCAAGCAGGGCAAGGATCCGCTCGTCGGGCCGCTGCGGCTTGGCGTGATCTACACGATCGGGCCCTATCTGCTGCCGACGCTGGTCAAGCAGATGATCAAGCGCGTCCCGCAGATGCCGCTCATGCTGCAGGAGAACTACACGCTCAAGCTGATCGAACTGCTCAAGCAGGGCGAAATCGACGTGGCGATCATGGCGCTTCCGTTTCCCGAAACCGGCCTAACGCTGCGTGCGCTGTACGATGAACCGTTCGTCGTCGCGCTGCCGTCCGGCCACGCGTGGGAAAAGCGCGAGAAGATCGACCCCGACGATCTCAAGCAGGAAACGATGCTGCTGCTCGGCAGCGGCCACTGCTTCCGCGATCACGTGCTGGGTGTGTGTCCCGAGTTGATGCGCTTCTCGCAGAACGCGGACGGCATCCAAAAGACCTTCGAGGGTTCGTCGCTCGAAACGATTCGCCACATGGTCGCGAGCGGCGTCGGGATCACGGTGCTGCCGCGCATGTCGGTGCAGGAAGTGAAGCCGCATGCGGGCGGTGCCGACTCGGGGCTCCTTTCGTACGTGCCGTTCGACGAGCCGGTGCCGGATCGGCGCGTCGTGCTTGCATGGCGCAAGAGCTTTACGCGCATGCCCGCGATCGAGGCGATCGTCGATGCCATCCAGGCCTGCGACCTGCCCGGCGTCAAGAGGATCGAGGCGCCCGCCGAGGTGGCCTGACGTTTCGGCTCCTTAAAACGCCGCCAGCGTTCGCTGGCGGCGTTTTCAATTTCTCTTTCCGCTTCGCGTGGCGACTGGCTGTGCGCTGCGCCGTTAAATGCTATTTGATAGATTAAATAAATCAAAAACAAACTATAAATAGTCAATGTAGAATTCTTCCAACTGATCCCTACCTGAAATCAACTGGAGGAAGTGATGCACGCTCTTAACCGTCTCCCGCTGCATACTGGGTCGTTGCGCCGCGCAAGCGGCTTCGCGATTTTCGCGAGTGGGATGCTCGTGCTCGCTGTACACGCTGCGGTGCGTCTGCACGGCGGTTGAATCCGGGGAACTCGCAACGAGGTGACTTTGTCCGGTAGACAGGGACAGATGGTGGTTTCTGTCCTTAATCTTGCGATAAGCTTTCATTCATTCGGTCGTTCACGGATCGCCACCGAGGCGACGCAACCGGATCGACACCGATGGTTCGTCTATCTCTCTGCAAACAAGGAGTTGTCATGGCCAAAAAAGCAACCGTGCAGCATGTGAATATCGGCATTAGCGACAAGGATCGCAAGAAGATCGCGGAGGGCCTTTCGCGCCTGCTCGCCGACACGTACACGCTTTACCTGAAGACACACAATTTCCACTGGAACGTCACGGGGCCGATGTTCAACACGCTGCATCTGATGTTCGAGACGCAGTACACGGAGCTGGCGTTGGCCGTCGATTTGATCGCCGAGCGTATTCGCGCACTGGGCGTGCACGCGCCGGGAACCTACAAGGAGTTTGCGAAGCTTTCGTCGATTCCGGAAGCGGACGGCGTGCCGGCAGCGGAAGAGATGATCCGCCAGCTCGTGGAAGGCCAGGAAGCCGTGGTGCGCACCGCGCGCGCGATTTTCCCGGCGACGGAAGCGGCCTCCGATGAGCCGACCGCCGATCTGCTCACGCAGCGCATGCAGACGCACGAAAAGACAGCGTGGATGCTGCGCGCGATGTTGGCATAACAGGTATTTCGCGGTGCAGGGCGCCGCGACTCATTGCTGCGCGGGCCTGCTGGAATGTCCAGCAGGCCTTTATTTTGATGGCGCGTACCCGATGCGCTATCAACCGCGCCCGATTCTCATGCACGGCGGCCTGTGCGTGAGGCGGCGGTTGCCACGCACGCTGGCCTACAATAGCGGCATCTTTTTTTCGCTCCGACCATGTTCGCCCGACTCCCGCTCTATCTGCGGCTCGTCCGCATGGACAAGCCGATCGGCAGCCTTCTGCTGCTGTGGCCGACGCTCAACGCCCTGTGGATTGCCTCGAACGGCCGCCCGTCGTTGGCGTTGCTCGTGATTTTCACCGTCGGTACCGTGCTGATGCGCTCCGCGGGCTGCGCGATCAACGACTACGCGGACCGCGATTTTGACCGCTACGTGAAGCGGACAGCCGAACGGCCCATCACATCGGGCCGGATCCGCGCGTGGGAGGCGGTGGCGATCGCAGCGGGGCTCGCGCTCGTTTCGTTCCTCCTGATCTTGCCACTGAACACGCTCACGAAGCAGCTTTCGGTGGTGGCGCTGTTCGTGGCCGCGTCGTATCCGTTCACGAAGCGATTCTTCGCGATTCCGCAGGCGTATCTGGGCATTGCGTTCGGTTTTGGCATTCCGATGGCGTTTGCCGCCGTGCAGGATCACGTGCCGCTCATGGGCTGGATCATGCTGGCCGCGAATGTGTTCTGGTCGGTTGCCTATGACACCGAATACGCCATGGTCGATCGCGACGACGACATCAAGATCGGTATCCGCACCTCTGCACTGACGTTCGGCCGCTTCGACGTGCTTGCGATCATGCTGTGCTACGCGGCGACGCTTGGCGTTTACGTCTGGGTTGGTATCGAGCTTGGCTTTGGGCTGCTGTACTGGATTGGCTGGGCAGCGGCGGCAGGCTGCGCGGTGTACCACTACACGCTCATCAAAGACCGCGAACGCATGCCGTGCTTCGCCGCCTTCCGCCACAATAACTGGCTCGGCGGCGCGCTGTTTGCGGGCATTGCAGCGCATTACGCTTTCACGTCGATGTAACGGTGTAGCGGCGCGGCGCAGCGCGTTCGCCGCTTCGCGCAAGCGCCACGGCGGCAGACGCGTGCTGGGCCAGAAGCACGCGTACCGCAGCGAATCCGGCTCGCTTACTGCTTGCCGAACTCCTCGCCCATTTCCTTCGCACGCGCGTCGGCGGCCAATGCGCCGCGCACGATGGCATCCTTCACGCCCGACGCCGCGAATGACGCGAGCGCCGCGGCCGTCGTTCCGCCCTTCGACGTCACGCGCTCGCGTAGCACCGAAGGCGATTCCTCCGACTGCAACGCCAATTGCGCTGCGCCCGTGAACGTGGCGATGGCGAGTGCGCGACCTTGCTGCTCGTCCATGCCAAGCTGGCGCGCCGCTTCTTCCAGTGCCTCGATGAAATAGAACACGTACGCTGGACCGCTGCCCGAGATCGCCGTGACTGCGTCGATCTTTGCTTCGTCGTCGAACCACACGGTCTGACCGACCGCGCCCAGCGCATCCGAAGCGAGCTGGCGGCCCGCCGCGTCCACACCGCGGCTCGCGACGAGACCCGTCGCACCCATACCGATCAGCGCGGGCGTATTCGGCATCGTGCGAACGATGCGTGGGTGGCCATTGAGCCAGCGCGACAGGTCGTCGATCCGGATGCCGGCCATGATGCTGATCACGATCTGGTGTGCCCCGAGATGAGGCGCGATCCCTTCGGCCACGCCCTTTGCGATCTGCGGCTTGACCGCGAGCAGCACGGCGTCGTAATCGGCGAGTGCCGCGTCGGCGCTCGCGGCGGTGCGCACGCCGAACGTGTCGGCGTTGCGCTTGCGGACGTCCTCGTTCGGATCGATCGCGTACAGATGGCCGGCGGGCACGCCTTTGCGGATCAGGCCGCCGATGAGTGCGGTGGCCATATTGCCGCCGCCGATGAATGCAATTTTCATGGTGATGGAGAGCGTCAGTGAATCAGTGAGCGTAGTCGCGCGCGCCGAAGATTGCGGTGCCGATCCGCACGATCGTCGCGCCTTCGAGCACGGCCGCCTCGAGGTCGGCCGACATGCCCATCGACAGTGTGTCCAGCGCGAGCCCGTCGGCGCGAAGCGCGTCGAACAACTCGCGCAGTTGCCGGTGCGGCGTGCGCTGGCCCGCGAGGGTGGACTCCGGTTCGGGAATCGACATCAGTCCCCGCAGCCGCAGATTGGGCAACGCCGCGATCGCACGTGCAATCTGCGCTGCTTCCTGCGGTGCGACGCCGCTTTTGCTGGCCTCGCCGCTGACGTTGACCTGCAGGCACACGTTGAGCGGCGCCATGCCGGCGGGCCGCTGTTCCGAGAGACGCTGTGCGATCTTGAGGCGATCGACCGAATGCACCCAGTCGAAGCGTTCAGCCACAGGCCGAGTCTTGTTCGACTGAAGCGGTCCGATGAAATGCCATTCGAGGTCGGCGCGCAGATCGACGAGCGCCTCGATCTTGTCCACGGCTTCCTGCACGTAGTTCTCGCCGAAGGCACGCTGTCCGGCCGCGTGCGCGGCGCGCACGTCCTGCGCGGGCATTGTCTTGGAAACTGCGAGCAGCGCGACCGAATGCGGATCGCGGCCGGCGTTGCGGGCGGCGGCGGCGATGCGTTGCTGGACGGCTTCGAGATTGCGGGCGAAATCGGTCATGGGACTTGAGATCGGCCGCCTCACGTTACAGGTGGCCGTTTAAACGAACCGGAACGAACGAAGGGAATTATACGGACTGCGCCGGACGCGAAACATAGGCCGAACGGCCAGCTTTTTTCGCGTCCGGCGCTCCGTTACGCTGATTCGACTTTTCGACTTCGTGCGTTCAGTTCGCCGCCAGCATATGTTCGACCAGCTCGATCCAGTGTGTGACCGGTATCGCCGTGCCACTCTGCAGGTGCGCGATGCAGCCGATATTCGCCGACACGATCAGTTGCGGCTCAAGCGCCTTGAGGTGCTCGATCTTCTGGTTGCGCAGTGTGTAGGAAAGGCGCGGTTGCAAGATCGAATACGTGCCGGCCGAGCCGCAGCACAGGTGGCTATCGGTTGGCAGACGCACATCAAGACCGAGCGCGCCCAGCACCTTTTCCACGCCGCCACGCAATTGCTGGCCATGCTGCAGCGTGCAGGGCGGATGCCACGCCACGGTGTGGATGCCGCGCCGGCGCGTCGCCGCGATGAGCTGATCCTGGAACGCAGGCAGGATTTCGGAAAGGTCGCGTGTCAACTCGACAATACGACGTGCTTTCTCCGCATAGGCCGGATCATTGCGCAAGAGGTGCGCGTATTCCTTGACCGTCGCGCCGCAGCCCGAGGCGTTCATCACGATCGCCTCCACGCCTTGCTCGACGTAGGGCCACCAGGCATCGACGTTCGCGCGCACGTCGGCGAGGGCCTCGTCCACGTAACCCAGATGCAGGCGGATCGCGCCGCAGCAGCCGGCCTGCGGCGCCACGACTGTCTCAATGCCGAGTGCATCCAGCACGCGCGCGGTCGCGATGTTGATGTTCGGCATCATCGAAGGCTGCACGCAGCCCGCGAGCATCAGCATCTTGCGCGCGTGCTTCGCCGTGGGCCACGCGAGCGGGCGCTGGCGTACGGGCACCTTGTCGCGCAGACGCCGTGGCAGGAGCGGACGGAGTTGCTGTCCAAGCCGCATCGCAGGCGAGAACAGCGCACGGCGCGGCACGAAGCTCGCAAGCACGCGGCGCAGAATGCGCTGGCGGAGCGGCCGCGGCACCATCTGTTCGGCGTGCTTGCGGCCGATCTCGACGAGCCTGCCGTACTGCACGCCCGAGGGACAGGTGGTCTCGCAACTGCGGCACGTGAGACAGCGGTCGAGGTGCGTCAGCGTGCTCTTCGTCACGTTGGCACCTTCAACCATTTGCTTCATCAGATAGATGCGGCCGCGCGGACCGTCGAGCTCGTCGCCGAGCAGTTGATAGGTCGGGCACGTTGCCGTGCAAAAACCGCAATGAACACATTTGCGCAGGATGGCGTCCGCTTCGTCGCCGTCGGGCGTGTTCCGGATGAAGTCCGCGAGGTTTGTCTGCATTGCGGGCGGTCGTTGGGTTCAGAAGTCGGAGTACAGCCGGCCGCGATTGAAGATGCGGGCCGGATCGAAGGCGGCCTTCAGGCCACGGTGGATCTTCATGAGCGGCGCGGGCAGCGGCGTGAACACCCCTGCGCTGCGGTCGTAGTCCCGGCCGGTGCGGAACATCGTCGCGTGGCCGCCCGCCTGCTTGGCTGTGATGCGCACGGTTTGGGCGTCGGTTTCCGTGATCCACCAGCGCTGCGCGCCGCCCCATTCCATCAACTGGGCGCCGGGCAATTGCAGCGGCTCGGCGATCGAAGGCAGTGCGAGACGCCAGAGCGCCGCGTCCGGGGCAATGGCCGCGAAGAACGGATCGGTCTGCTCGCGCAGGCCAGCCCAGAAGCGTTCCGCTTCCACTGCGTCCACCACCTCGCCGCCGAGCGACGCACGCGCGGACTTCACAGCTGCATCCGCGCCCGCCAACCTGATGGCGAGCGTGCCGTTGCGCCAGGCGCTCGCCGTGATCGGCAACGGGTGTCCGCCCCATTCGTTGAGCTTGCGCACTGCGTCGCTTCCGCTCATGTCGAACTTGAGCGTCGCCTCGGCCTGCGGCATGGGCAGCACTTTTACCGACAGTTCGAGCATCAACCCCAGTGTTCCAAGCGAGCCGGCGAGCAGGCGCGATACGTCGTAGCCTGCTACGTTCTTCACGACCTGACCGCCGAAGTGCAGTACGTCGCCGTGGCCGTTCATGATCACAGCGCCCAGCACGAAGTCGCGAGCCGCGCCCGCCGCCGTGCGGCGCGGTCCGGCGATCCCGGCCCCAATGCACCCGCCAAAGGTGGCCTGCGCGCCGAAGTGCGGCGGTTCGAACGCGAGCATCTGGCCTTGCGCGGCGAGCGTCGATTCGATTTCGGCGAGCGGTGTGCCCGCGCGCGCGGTGATCACGAGTTCAGCCGGATCGTAGGCGATGACGCCACGATGCGCGCGCGTGTCGAGAATCTCGCCCTCGAGTGCCTGGCCGTACCAGTCCTTCGTGCCGCCGCCGCGTATGCGCAATGGGCGGCCATCGGCGGTGGCCGCGCGAACGCGGTCCGACCAGACGGCTACGATGTCGTCGTCTTCCATGGCGTCATTGTCGTTGTCGTTCGTTCGATTGTAGCCACAGGCCCCGCCCTGGCAACCCGGAGCCGACCCGTATTGCCGGGTGCGCCGGTCAGTCGCGGCAGCGGCGGTAGTGCAGCGCCGCAAACGCGGCCGGCGCGCGCGGCGCCGGCTGTCCTGCCGTCAGAACCTCGGCAGTTCGGGATGCGGCAGCAAGTTGCCGCGCACGTGCATCTTGCCGTACTCGGCACAGCGCGCGCGGGTGGGAATACCCTTGTCCGGGTTGAGCAGGCCGGCGGGGTCGAATGCGTGCTTCACGGCGTGGAACGCATCGCGTTCCTGAGGCGAGAACTGCACGCACATCGAATTGATCTTTTCGATACCCACGCCATGTTCGCCAGTCACCGTTCCGCCCAGTTCGACGCAGGTTTCGAGGATGTCCGAACCGAACGCCTCGGCGCGGTGCCACTCGTCCTGGTCGTTGCCGTTGAAGAGAATGAGCGGGTGCATATTGCCGTCGCCCGCGTGGAATACGTTGATGCAACGCAATCCGTATTGCTGTTCCATCTCGTGGATGCGCGCGAGCAGCGACCCAATGCTGCGGCGTGGCACGGTGCCGTCCATGCAGTAGTAGTCGGGCGAGATGCGGCCTGCCGCCGGGAATGCGTTCTTGCGGCCGGACCAGAAGCGCAGCCGTTCTTCCTCGGTGCGCGAGATCTGGATGCGCGTTGCGCCGTGTTCGCGCAGCACGAGCGTCGTGCGCGCTACTTCGTCGGCGACTTCCTCGGGAGTGCCGTCCGACTCGCACAGCAGGATCGCCTCGGCTTCGAGGTCGTAGCCCGCGTTCACGAATTCTTCGACTGCGCGTGTGGCCGGCTTGTCCATCATTTCGAGGCCGGCTGGAATGATGCCCGCTGCGATGATGGCCGCGACGGCGTCGCCGCCTTTCACGACATCGTCGAAGCTCGCCATGATGACCTGGGCCGTCTGCGGGCGCGGGATCAGCTTCACAGTCACTTCGGTCACGATCGCGAACATGCCCTCGCTGCCGACCATCACGGCGAGCAGGTCGAGGCCTGGTGCGTCGGGAGCGAGCGAGCCGAACTCGACGATCTCGCCGTCCATCGTCACGGCACGCACGCGCAGCACGTTATGCACGGTGAGGCCGTATTTCAGGCAATGGACGCCGCCCGAATTCTCGGACACATTGCCGCCGATTGTGCAGGCGATCTGCGACGACGGATCGGGCGCGTAGTAGAGCCCGAATGGAGCGGCCGCTTCGGACACCGCAAGGTTGCGCACACCGGGTTGAACCGTCGCGGTGCGCGCGTATGGATCGACTTCGAGAATGCGACGAAAGCGTGCGAGCGAGAGGACGATGCCGTGGCGGATCGGCATGGCGCCGCCGGAGAGACCGGTGCCCGCGCCTCGCGGCACGACCGGGACGTCGAGGCGGCGGCAGATCTGCACGACGCGCTGGACCTGCGATTCCGTTTCCGGCAATGCGACCGCCAGCGGCAGGCGCCGGTACGCGGCGAGGCCATCGCACTCGTAGGCGACCGTGTCCTCTTCCCGATGCAACAGGCAGTGCGCAGGCAGCACCGCCATCAAGGCCTGGACCACTTCGCGCTGTCGTTGCGCGAGTACTTCCGGCGACATTTCGCCCGGTGCATTCATGTGTCCTCCCGCAGTTCTGCGCAGTTTTGTCCTGCCGCCGGACGATGGGCCATGGCCCGGATGTCGTTCAGTCGCTCAGACAGCCCACGAAAAAATCTTTCCAGGATTCATCAGATTGTGCGGATCGAGTGCATGCTTGATCGCGCGCATCGTGTCCACGGTGTCGACGCCATGTTCTTCCACGAGGAAGCCCATCTTGTGCAGCCCGACACCGTGCTCGCCCGTGCAGGTGCCGTCCATCGCGAGCGCGCGCTTCACGATGCGATGGTTCAGCCGTTCGGCTTCCTCGATCTCTTCCGGTTTGGCCGGGTCGATCAGCATGCAAACGTGGAAGTTGCCATCGCCGACATGGCCGACGATCGGGCAGGGCAGCGGCGACGTTTTCAGGTCCGCTTCCGTTTCGACGACGCATTCCGCGAGGCGCGAGATCGGCACGCAGACGTCGGTCGACAAGGCGCGGCTGCCCGGCCGCAATTGCAGCATTGCGAAGAGCGCGTTGTGACGGGCATTCCAGAGGCGGGTGCGGTCTTCGGGGCGAGTCGCCCATTCGAAACCGTCGCCGCCGTTCTGCGCGGCGATCTCCTGCACGAGTTGCGCCTGTTCTTCGACGCCCGCCGCCGTGCCATGGAATTCGAAAAAAAGCGTGGGCGCTTCGCGCAGCGTCAGATTCGAGTGGCGATTGAGTGCACGCACGGCGAGCGAGTCGATGAACTCCACGCGCGCGACCGGCACTCCGATCTGGATCGTCTCGATCACGGTACGCACCGCGTCGGCCATCGAATGGAACGTGCAGACGGCAGCCGACACCGCCTCGGGCTGGGGATACAGCCGCAAGGTGATTCCGGTGATGACGCCGAGCGTACCCTCGGAGCCAACGAAGAGGCGCGTGAGGTCATATCCCGCCGACGACTTTCGCGCGCGCGAGCCGGTCTTGATGACGCGGCCGTCGGCGAGGACCGCGGTGAGGCCGAGCACGTTCTCGCGCATCGTGCCGTAGCGCACGGCATTGGTGCCGGAGGCGCGCGTCGCGGACATGCCGCCGATGCTTGCGTCCGCGCCGGGATCGATCGGGAAGAAGAGGCCCGTATCGCGCAGCGCTTCGTTCAGCTGCTTGCGCGAGATGCCGGGCTCGACGGTCACTGTGAGATCTTCTGCGTTGATCGACAGCACGCGGTTCATCCCCGAGAGGTCGATCGACACGCCGCCTTGTACGGCCAGCAGGTGGCCTTCGAGCGACGATCCGTTGCCGTAGGGGATGATGGGCACGCCATATTGCGCACACAGCTTCACGGCTGCCTGGACGTCTTCGGTGCTGTGCGCGAACACAACGGCGTCGGGCAGTTGCGGATCGAACATGGATTCGTCGCGGCCATGGTGGGCGCGCACCGCTTCAGACGTGGAGACACGGTCGCCGAACGTGGCGCGGAGTGTGTCGAGGAGTTCGGCGGGGAACGGGCGGCGTGCGACAGCCGGCGGCGCGGGGTGATTCACGCGGGGTCTCCTTCGTATAGTTGCGGTTTTCTGTGCGGTTCATTTTACGCTGAACAATCGCGCCCGCGAGGGCCGCAGCGCGCGCAAGGCCAATCGTGCGACGCACAAAAACTATAATGTCCGGCCGCACGCGCAGCGGCGCACAAATACACGATTCACACTATTTCGGAGGACACATCATGGGCAATCGGCTGAGCAAGATCGTCACGCGCACAGGCGATGACGGCACCACCGGACTCGGCGACGGCAGCCGCGTGCGCAAGGACGACGCGCGGATCGCGGCGATCGGAGACGTCGACGAACTCAATTCGCAGATCGGCGTGCTGCTGTGCGAGACGTTGCCCGACGACGTGCGCGCCGCCCTCACGGCGATCCAGCACGATCTCTTCGACCTGGGCGGCGAGCTTTGCATGCCGGGCCATACGATGGTGACCGACGCGCATCTCGCGCGGCTCGACGGCTGGCTCGCCGAGTACAACGCCGCACTTCCCCCGCTCAAGGAGTTCATCCTCCCGGGCGGTTCGCGCGCAGCGGCGCTCGCGCATGTGTGCCGCACTGTATGCCGGCGTGCCGAACGTGCTGTGGTGGCACTCGGGGCGGCATCGGCAGAGCAGGGGGCGCCGCTTGCCGATACGCCGCGTCGGTATGTGAACCGACTCTCCGACCTGTTGTTCGTGCTGTCACGTGTGCTCAATCGCGTGAACGGCGGCGATGACGTGTACTGGCGCAGCGACCGCGGCGCATCGACGGGCTGATGAGCGGCGCCGGAACGCCGGCAATTCAAGGGTAAAAAACAGGGCAATAAGGGCGCTCTTCGCGAGGCAAATTAAGGGCCAAAAGCAGATTGCTGCACCTGCGACAAAATGCCCGAACTTTGCGCTGCATCAAAGATGTATCGTGTGCGCATCTTTACCGCGGAGAACCTGAAGAATGACTGCGCTTACCGCCGATCAAATGGCCCTCGTCAAGGCCACTGCTCCTGTCTTTGCCGAGCACGGCGCCACGATCACCAAGCATTTCTACAAGCGGATGTTCAATGCGCATCCTGAACTGAAGAATCTCTTCAACCAGGCGCACCAGCAAAGCGGCAGCCAGCCGGAGACGCTTGCTCGCGCCGTTTATGCGTATGCAGCAAACATCGACAATCTGGGCGCGCTCGGCGGCGCGGTCACGCACATTGCTCACAAGCACGCGAGCCTGAACATTCGTCCGGAACACTATCCGATCGTCGGGCGCCATCTGCTGGGTGCAGTCGTCGATGTGCTCGGCGACGCCGTGGATCAACCCACGCTCGATGCCTGGACCGTCGCCTACGAGCAGCTCGCGCAGATCATGATCGGCGTCGAGGCAAAGCTGTACGACGGTGCATCGTGGAGCGGCTTCCGTCCGTTCAAGGTCATCAAGAAGCACGTCGAAAGCGACGAGATCACCTCGTTCTATCTCGCGCCGGCCGATGGTTCGCCCGCAGGTGGTTTTGAACCCGGCCAGTACGTGAGCGTGGTGCGTTACGTGGACAAGCTTGGCGTTGATCAGCCGCGTCAATACAGCCTCTCGGATGCACCGCACGGCAACTGGCTGCGCATCTCGGTCAAGCGCGAATCGGGTCGCGGCGACGCGCACCCGGGCCACGTGTCGAACCTGATGCACGACGGCGTGACGGAAGGCACCGTCGTTCACGTCAGCGCGCCGATGGGCGAATTCACGCTCGACCGCTCGACGGACACGCCGGTCGTGCTGATGAGTGGTGGCGTCGGCATCACGCCGATGGCGTCGATGCTCGCCACGCTCATGGCCGAAAAGAGCGCGCGCCCGGTCACGTTCGTGCACGCCTGCCGCAATGCGAGCGTTCACGCTTTCCGCGACTGGCTGCATGAAGTTGCCGATGGTCATCCCAACTTCCGCCGTGCGGTGTTCTACGAAACCGTAGGCGCAAGCGACCGCGCGGGCGTCGATTATGACTTCGAGGGCCGGCTCGATATCGGCCGCATCGAGGAGGCCGCGCTGCAGCCTGACGCCGACTATTATCTGTGCGGCCCCGTCGCGTTCATGCGCGAGCAACTCGCAGCGCTCGTTGCGCGCGGTGTCGATCCGCAGCGCATTCACACGGAGATCTTCGGCTCGGGCATGCTCAGCTGAGCGTCGCTGCCTGTACCCCGAAAAGTAGAAAGCCCGGCAACAAAGCCGGGCGATCTTCAGAAAAAAACCCCAGCGTGAGCCGGGGTTTTTGCGTATGTGACTCAGCGTGCGAGGCCGCTTCGTTGCCCTCAGTTGCCGCTGCCGCTCGCGACGCGGCGCAGCTTGACGCTTTCCGCGAGTCCTTCGAGCACGGCCACGCTTTCGTCCCAGCCGATGCAAGCATCGGTGATGCTCTGGCCATACGTGAGCGCGCAACCCTCCTTCAGGTCCTGGCGGCCCGCTACCAGGTGCGATTCGACCATCACGCCGACGATGCGCTCGTCGCCCGCCGCGATCTGGCGGCCCATATCGGCGCAAACGGGAATCTGGTTCTCGTGCTTCTTCGAGCTGTTCGCGTGGCTCGCGTCGATCATCAGGCGCGCGGCGAGGCCGGCCTTGCCGATGTCGGTGCAAGCGGCGTTCACGCTGTCGGCGTCGTAATTCGGTGTTTTGCCGCCGCGCAGGATAACGTGGCAGTCCTCATTACCTGCCGTCGAGACGATGGCCGAATGCCCACCCTTCGTCACCGAGAGGAAATGGTGCGGCTGCGAAGCGGCCTTGATCGCATCGACGGCGATTTTCACGTTGCCGTCCGTGCCGTTCTTGAAGCCGACCGGGCACGACAACCCCGACGCCAGTTCGCGGTGCACCTGCGATTCGGTCGTGCGCGCACCGATCGCGCCCCACGAGATCAGGTCGGCGATGTACTGCGGGCTGATCATGTCGAGATACTCGGTGCCGGCGGGCAGGCCCAGCTCGTTGATGCTCACGAGCAGTTCGCGCGCGGTGCGCAGGCCGTCGTTGATCTTGAAGCTGTTGTCGAGATACGGGTCGTTGATGAGGCCCTTCCAGCCCACCGTCGTGCGCGGCTTTTCGAAGTACACGCGCATCACGATTTCCAGTTCCCCCGCGAAACGCTTACGCAGCGGCAGCAGCTTTTCAGCGTATTCGACCGCTGCCTTCGTGTCGTGGATCGAGCACGGACCAATCACGACGATCAGACGGTCGTCCATGCCGTGCAGGATGCGGTGCAGCGACTGGCGCGCCTCGTAGATCAGGGTCGACGCGGCCTCGGAGCACGGGAATTCGCGGATCAGGTGCGCGGGCGGCGTGAGCTCTTTCAATTCCCGGATGCGGACGTCGTCGGTATTGTGCGGGGGCATGGCTGGTTCTCCTGATCCTGTTTGTAGCGTGCGAGGCTGCGAAAATCGGTTAGATGAAAATTGCTGCTCGGTTACGTAGATGGGGCGAAAAAAAACCGCCAGTTTTGCTGGCGGTTTCTCGTGTATTCGGGTCTTGCGCGTACTATCAACCCTCTCGATCCGCCAGCGGTCTGAGATACCAGAAGAAATAAAAATAAAACTTCGTGGCGGTCATGGCAAAAGCGATGTCGAAAGTGACTCTGGAACGTGAAGTTCGTCGAAAAGGTTGATTGCCTTTATAACCCGATCAAGCTGGCGCTGGCAAGCGCTGCGGTGCAAAAACGCGGGTTTCGCGCGGATATGTCGCGTAATGTGCAGAATAATTGCACGGCGATGCGGATTTTCCGCATCGCCGTGCATGAAATCAGACGGTGCCGCCCACGGTCATGCGATCGATACGCAAAGTCGGCTGGCCGACGCCGACCGGCACGCTCTGACCTTCCTTGCCGCACACGCCGACGCCGGAGTCCAGCTTCATGTCGTTGCCGATCATGCTCACGTACTTGAGCGACTCGGGCCCGCTGCCGATCAGCGTCGCGCCCTTCACCGGATACGTGATCTTGCCGTCCTCGATCATGTAGGCCTCGGAGGCCGAAAACACGAACTTGCCGTTCGTGATGTCGACCTGGCCGCCGCCGAAATTCACCGCGTAGAGGCCGTTCTTCACCGAAGCGATGATCTCCCGCGGGTCCTTGTCACCGTTCAGCATGTAGGTGTTCGTCATGCGCGGCATCGGCAGCGCGGCGTACGACTCGCGGCGCGCGTTGCCGGTCACCGGCATGTTCATGAGGCGCGCGTTGAGCGAGTCCTGGATGTAGCCCTTCAGGATGCCGTCCTCGATCAGCGTCGTGCACTGCGTCGGGTTGCCTTCGTCGTCGATGTTGAGCGAGCCGCGGCGGTTCGGCAGCGTGCCGTCGTCTACGACCGTCACGCCCTTCGCGGCGACCCGTTCGCCGATGCGTCCCGCGAACGCCGACGAGCCCTTGCGGTTGAAGTCGCCTTCGAGCCCATGGCCGATCGCTTCGTGCAGCAGTACGCCGGGCCAGCCCGGGCCGAGCACGACGGTCATCGCGCCAGCCGGGGCGGGGCGCGCTTCCAGATTGACGAGTGCCGCGTGAACCGCGTCGTCGACGTACTTCGCGAGCACGTCGTCGGTGAAGTAGCTGTAGTCGAAGCGACCGCCGCCGCCGCCGTTGCCGATTTCGCGGCGGCCGTTCTGCTCTGCGATCACCGTGACCGACACGCGCACGAGCGGGCGGATGTCCGCCGCGAGCGCGCCGTCGCTGCGCGCGACGAGCACGACGTCGTATTCGCCCGCGAGCGCGGCCATCACCTGCGTGATGCGCGGGTCACGCCCGCGCGCCATCTGCTCGATGCGCTCGAGCAGCTTGACCTTTTCGGTGGCGTCGAGCGAGGCGAGCGGATCGGACGGTAGATACAGATCGCGGCCGCCGATGCCCTTGAGCGACGTCGCCACCTTGATCTTCTGCTTGCCGCCGCCTGCTTTCGCGATCGAACGCGTGGCGATGGCGGCCTGGCGGATCGCTTCGGGCGAGAGGTCGTCCGAGTAGGCGAACGCCGTGCGCTCGCCGGACACGGCGCGCACGCCGACGCCCTGGTCGATGCTGAAGCTGCCCGACTTGACGATGCCTTCTTCAAGGCTCCACGCTTCACTGCGCGTGGCCTGGAAGTAGAGGTCGGCGTAGTCGACGCGATGCGTGAAGATCTCGCCGAGCGTGCGCGTCAGCACTGCCTCGTCGAGGCCGTAGGGCGCGAGGAGCACATCCTTCGCGGTCGCCAGATTGCGAATGCTGGGTTCGATGATGTTCATGCGTTCGGTATGGAAAGTCCGATAAGTAGATTCGGGCGGGGTGCCGCTTTTCAAGTTGGGCTGCTGCTCGATTGCCGGGTGTGTGGTCGCTGTGCCGTTTCAGTGCGCTCAGTTGCAGTCGAGCACGCGATGTCGCCACGCGGGCAGACTCGCGCGTACGGCGGCGATGCGTTCAAGGTCGACGTCACCTGCCACCACGCCGGGGCCTTCGTCGAGTACGTCGATAACGTCGCCCCAGGGGTCGATCAGCATGGTGTGGCCCCAGGTGCGGCGGCCGTTTTCGTGTTCGCCGCCTTGCGCCGCCGCGAGCACGTAGCACTGGTTTTCGACGGCGCGGGCGCGCAGCAGCGTCTCCCAGTGGGCACGGCCCGTTGTGTACGTGAACGCGGACGGCACCACGATCAGCGCGCAATCGCCCATGCGGCGGTACAGCTCCGGAAAGCGCAGATCGTAGCAGACCGACAGGCCGACACGGCCGAACGGCGCGTCGAACGTGCGGACTTCGGTGCCGGGGCGGATCGTGCGGGCTTCGTCGAACGATTCCTTGCCTTTCTCGAAGCTGAACAGGTGGATCTTGTCGTAGCGCGCCACTTCCTCGCCGCGCGGATTGAAGACTAGCGTCGTGTTCAGCACGCGGTTTTCTTCCGGAGCCGGATCGGGCACGAGCAGGGGCAGCGTGCCGCCGATCACCCATACGTCGTGCTTCGACGCCATATCCGCGAGAAAACGCTGTATCGGCCCGTCGCCGTATGGTTCGCGGACCTTCAGCTTGTCGCTGTCCTTGTGCCCCATGAAGCAGAAGTATTCGGGCAGCAACACGAGACGCGCGCCCTTCGCGGCGGCCTCGGCGATCAGGCGTGAAGCTTCGGCCAGATTGCGCTCAGGGTCGGGCGTGCTGACCATCTGCAATGCGGCAACGCGAAACGGCGAGGTGGGGGAAGGGCTCATCAATGGATCTTGACCTGGCTCTGAAACGAGGCCGCGCATTCACGCAATGCGGCGGCGGGGTGGCCGGCGGTGCCGGGGCGCCGTTTCGGCCGGGACGACTGGCGTTACGTGCAATCCGGCCGTGTGGTTTCTGTGCTGCGGGACGCTACATGTTGTACTAACCGTGATCGCTCGCTGCGCGCATCCACCGGGGAAACACCGCGCAAGCGCCGCGCCCGCCCGATGCCGTATTGCCATCAGTGCGCGGCGGCTGCGGGCTTTTGCGCGTCAATCTTACCCTGATCGCCGCGCAGCCGCTCGATGTGCGGGTGGGACCACGAGCCGGTGATCGCGTAGTCGATCGTGAAGGCCGATTCGAGCGTATGCGAGAGCGCAAAGTCGGCCACGAGGGCGCCGAGGCCGATCAGCGGATTGATGATCGCCGCTGCGATGACGCCTGCTCCGACGCTGAGGGTCGGGGCGACGCGAACGTGCAGATCCTGGGTCTCGTGCACGAGATCCACGGTGCCGGTCATCTGGGCCCGGCCCGGTGCCGTGATGAGCCTGAAGTCGTTGGTGTGGCCGACACCGTCCTCGATCTGGCCCGTGCCGGTGACGCTGGTGAAAGGCAGGCCTTCACCGATCACGTCGCGGAAATCAGTGGTCGCGAAGCGCGCGAGGCTCTGCAGGCTCAGCACGCCAAGCAGTCTCGCCACGCCCGGATCGACCTTGAGGATCTGGCCGTGGCGCAGATCGACGGCCAGGTTGCCGTCGAGCGTCGGGTAATCGATCTGCGACGGGCCGCCGTGCCAGCTCACGTCGCCTGTGAGCGTGCCTCTGCCGCCCTTGAGCGTGCGCGGCATGCCCGCGCGTTCGAGCAGCGCGCCCGCGTCGAGGATGTCGAGATGGAACTCGAGCGCGGTGCGGCGCGGCGTCGGTATGTCCTCGCCGGCGACTTCGCTGGACGTGCGCCAGTTCCCCGTGGCGCTGAGGTGGGCGTCCGGGTTGCTGATGTCGAGCGCGTCTAGCTGCCAGACCGGTTCGCCGTTGTCGTCGAAATTGTGCGCGTTGACCTGCAGGCGGCCCAGGTCGCGGCCGCGCACGATCAGCTGGTTCACGACGAGGTCGATGGCCGGCATGTTCTGCATCGGCGCCGAGATCGCCCGGCCGATCAGGTCGTTTTCCGTGGCGGCCGGCACGACGAGGCGCGCGAGGCGCGCTTCCAGAGTGCCGGGCGTG
Organism: Paraburkholderia adhaesiva; assembly: GCF_021390575.1. Lineage (GTDB taxonomy): Bacteria > Pseudomonadota > Gammaproteobacteria > Burkholderiales > Burkholderiaceae > Paraburkholderia > Paraburkholderia adhaesiva. Next base: position 538,000 of record NZ_JAJEJQ010000001.1, read on the forward strand.
CCGGGGACGGGACCGGGCTTCCACGAGAGGTGGCCGGAAACCTGGTTTGACGCGAGGTTCGCCTGCCAGTCCCTGCCGCTGCGCGTGGCGCCGACGACAACGTTTTCCCAATGGCGCTTGAGAAGCGTGAGCGTGCCGACGTGAACGGCAAAGCGCGACGGCACGTATTGCGCGAATGCGCCGCCGGGCATGAACTGGGCTACGGGGGACGAAGCGGCGTCTGCGGAGGCGGCGGACGAAGCGGCTTCGCTGGCCGGAGTGGTCGGGGCAGCCGTGGTGGTCGCGGCGGTGGTGGCGCTGGCCGTTGCGGTCCGGCCTCGGTCGGCGGTGGACGTCGGCAACGCGCCGCGTTCACGCGATGTGGCGAGCGCAGCAGCATCGGCAGACGAAGCGCGGCCCGGACTCGGCGGCGTGACTACCGGCGCTGCGTCAGCCGCGGACTGGCGTGCAGGCGCGGAGCTTGCCGCTGCGGAGTTTGTCGCCGGTATCGCGCCGGTGCCTGTGCCGCTGGCGGCAGCAGCACCCGCGCTCGCACCCGTCGCCGTGCCACGAATCTCCTGCACGACGCGACGCCATGCGTCGGCGTCGAATGTCGGGATGTCGATGGTTGCCATCACGCCTTCCGATGGCAGATCCGCGGGACGGTTCATCGCGATCACGCCACGCACGACGTCCGGCACGTGCCCCGGCACGCGACGCATCACGTAGCGCGCCACCAGCGGCCCGAGCGTCACGTCCGCGTGCTGGAATGCCGCCGGATTCCCGGCGTCGGTGCCGTCGCCCGTGCCCGGCTGCAGTTCGGCGCGCAGTGGCATCGGTTGTCCGGCGGGCTTGCCGAACGGCGCGGGCAGGTCGAGTGCGAGATCAGTCAGATCCGAACTCGCCTTCACGTCCGGGAGATGCCCCTGCCTGCCGCTCACGCTCAACGCGTAAGGCGCCGCGCCGCTCATGCGCCCGAGCGCGGCCGCTGCCGCGCCGCGCAGGTTCAACCCGCGCGCCGCATCGACGGCGACATCGCCCGAGACGTCGAACGCATAGCTGCCATCCGGGCGCAGTGCGCCGCTGGCGCGCAGCGCACCGCCGAGAAAGCGGGCCGTCAGGTGCTCGACCTGCGCGCTGTGGTTGGCGAAGCGGACCTTGCCGGTGAGATTCGAGACTGGCGGCACGTTGTCGGCGGCAAGCTCGTTGTTCTCGAATCCGATCGTGCCTTCCGCGCGCACCTTGGGCATGGGGATGCGCGGGATGTCCAGTGTGAGCGCAAGCGATGCGGGCCCTTGCGCGCGCACCTTTTCCCCGACGTGCTTCGACATGTAGCCGATCGAGCTGTTGTTCGCGTAGTCGAGCAGATCCGCGAGCGGTCCGCGGCCGGCGCCCGTGATGACGAGATCCGACGCTTTCGTGCCGAGGTCGTCGATGCGGCCATTTACGTCGCGCAGGACGAAGTTGCGATAGCGGCCGCGCGCGACGTCGAAGCGCAGCTTGTTTTCGTGGAGCGTGAACACGCCGTCGATATCGTCGAATGCGGGCCACACGTTCGGCGCGCCGTTCCTGAGCGTGCGCGGCGGGAACGGTGTCGGGTCGAAGCGTCCGCGCGTGAACGGCGCGACGATGCGGAACTGCCCCGCATCGGGTGCACGCGAGTACGGGAACAGGGTGAGGTCGCCGTGGACCTCGATCGTGGCGCCCTTCGAGACGCCCCCCTGCAGGCTGTGCCCAAGATAGTTGCGGGTCTTTTCGGTCAAGCCTGTCGGCAGGTAGCGCGGGATCGCCCGGACCTGCGCCGTCTCGAAGTCGGCCTTCAGGTCGAGCGCGCCGCGGCCGTGGCCCGGGTTCGAGTAGTGAGCCGTCATCGTCGCGCGAGCGTCTTCGTTCTGGACACCGAACGTCGAGACATCGACCACGAAGGCCTTGTGCAGTTCGCCCGGTTCGCGCTTGTCCGCGACCGTCCATTTGCCCGCGCCGTAGAGCCGGTCGAACATGAGGCGCGGATTGTCGAATACACCTGGCAGCGTCACGGCGGCTTTCGCCGTGTCGAGCTGGAACGTGCCGCGCTTTTCATCGGCGTCGATATGGCCCCAAAAATTTTCGAAGCCAGGTAGACCCGCACGCGGGTGGCCGCGCGGTGTGAGGCCCGGCCCCGGTTCCTGAGCCGCCAGACTGATGCCCTGAAGGTCGCCCTTGAAGCGGTAGTGGGTCACCGGCTCGACAATGGGCGCGCGCTGCTCCGAGGCAGCCTCGCCCGATTCGGGCGTCGCGCGTTCGAGCGCCAGGTCGTAGTTCGCGACGAGGCCCTGTGGGTTGTATCGCAGCAGCGCATTGAGCACGCGTCCCGGCAGCGGCAGCGCGCGCATGAATTCCGCGAGGATGCCGAGGTCGATGCGATCGCCCGCCACGCTGATCAACTGGCCATGCTGGAGCGTTTGCTGCCGGAAGCGGCCGTCGAGCGTGGTGAGCGCAAGCGTTCGTATGAGCGGCGTGCCGTCGTCGAGCGGCGGCTGGCCGAGTTCGGCGTGGAAGTCGCGCAGTTGCAGCGTGTAGTCGTCGGGCTGCACGCCCACACGCCAGTCGAAGTGCGCGATGGGCAGGTTGAGGCGCGGCTGCGTCGGACGGACTTGCAGCGAGACGTCCCTGCCGTCGAGCACGCCGGTCGCCGAGAGCAGGTGGCCAGACGCGAAGTGCGCCCAGATCGCGTTGTCGATGCGGCCTGCATAAGTTGCGATCGGTATCTTGATGTAGCCGGCGAGCGTCGGTAAATCGACGGGGCCCGTCGAGAGATACGCGTTGCCGCTCCAGTCGGCGGGCTTGCCGGCCTGGGTATCGCGTGCATGCTTGAAGTGCGCGCGGAAGTCGAGCGGTCCGTGGAGCACGGTGCCCTCGCTCGGCGCCTGTAGCGCGACGCGGTGGTCGTAGCCGTCGTTGAGGATCGCGAGGCGGATGTCGTGGAGCGCGAGATCGGGCACGTCGCGCGTCGCGTCGTGCCAGCGCAGTGTGCCGCCGCGTAGCACGATGGCCTGCTGGCGCATGAGCCAGGTGGTGAACGTCGCGTTGCCCGTGTGGGTGGTCGGCACCGGCACGCCCGCTATGGTGAGCGTGCCGTCGTCCTCGCGTGCGATCAGCACGTCGGGTTTCTCCACCGTCATGCTCGACAGCAGCGGATCGAAAGTGACGACCGAGCGCCACGAGACCGTCGCCGTGGCGTGTGGCACGCGCAGCGCGACGGCGCCGTTGCGATCGCGGATCGTGAGGTCGGTGACGTCGATGCCGGGCTGGAAGCCGAGCCAGTGCGGCCCGAGCTTGCCAATGCGGAACTCGGCGTGGATCCGGTCCGAGACGACGGCTTCGATGCGAGGCCGGAAATGGTCGATGTGCGGCAGGACGACGTAACGCAGTCCGAGCAGCAGCGCCGCGACGATGAAATAAAGGACGAGCGCAATGGCGGCCAGCACGCGCAGCGTGTGGCGCAGCACCGGATGGTGGTGCTCGGCCGCATCCGGGGTCTCCCGGGTGGCATGTCCGGTTTGATGCGGGCCGGCGGGATCGTTTCGCTCGGACATGCTGCTGCGGGTACGGTGTGATAGCGTTGCGTTCTGACCACGAAATGTATCACATGGGGCCGTGGTGACGGACATCCGGAGATCACTGGGTGGCTGCGCCGCGCGTCTTGCGCACCTGCAGTTTGCATGTGTTTGCACGCGTTTGCGCTGTACTGTTGCGTGATTTTGCAGTGACCCCGGCCAACAGGCCGGTCCGCCAGCAAACGCGCGCGCCGCCGCCGTGCCCCAGCGAGCCACGCTTTCATGACCGACCTGCCTCTTCTCAGTGCCACCTATTCCCGCTACGCGACGCGCGCGTATGCGGCCCGTCCCGATCTCGCAGAGCAGGTCAGGTCGCTGGCCGCCGAGCCGATTACGCGCGAGCGTCTCGTTGCGCGCCTCGACGCGTTGTGCGCGCAGGCGGGCGGCATGCCTGGCGTGCCGCTCACCGACGAGCAGTTGAAGAAAGCGCTGCGCCAGCTGCGCGTCGAGACGATCTGCGCCGTCATGGAGCGCGACCTCGGGCGCGTGGCCGACGTCGGTGAAGTCACCGGAACGATGACCGACCTGGCCGAAGTCGCGATCCAGCGCGCGCTGGCGGTCCTCAGCGCCGACCTCGAAGCGCTTTTTGGCGAGCCGCGCGGGCCGAACGGCGAGCGTCTTACGCTCGGCGTCGTCGGCATGGGCAAGCTGGGCGGGCGTGAGCTGAACGTTTCGTCGGATATCGACCTCATCTTCGTCTACGAGGACGACGGCGAAACGACGGGCGGCCAGCGCTCGCCCATCGCGGCGCAGGACTTTTTCACGCGCATGGGCAAGCGCCTGATCGGCGCGCTCTCCGATGTGACCGCAGATGGCTTCGTGTTCCGCGTCGACATGCGGTTGCGGCCGAACGGCGACTCGGGGCCGCTCGTGTGCAGCCTCGGCATGCTCGAAGAATATTTTTACGTGCAGGGCCGCGAGTGGGAGCGCTATGCGTGGATAAAGGGGCGCCTCGTTTCGGAGGAGGAGAGCGAGAGCGGGCTGCGCCTCGCCTCGCAGCTCGATGCGCTCGTGAAGCCGTTCGTGTACCGGCGCTACCTGGACTTCGGCGTGATCAGCGCGATCCGGTCGCTGCACGTCCAGATCCGCCACGAAGCGCAGCGCCGCGCCCACATGCGCCCTGACAAGGCAGACGACATCAAGCTCGGGCGCGGCGGCATCCGCGAGATCGAGTTCAGCGCCCAGGTGTTCCAGCTGATCCGCGGCGGCCAGGACGCGGGTTTTCGCGTGCGGCCGACGCTCGCCGTGCTCGGGTACGCCGCGGCGCGTGGACTGATCGCCCATGAGGTCTGCACGGACCTCTCGCGCGCATACAACTTCTTGCGCGAACTGGAACACCGTCTGCAATACCGCGACGATGCGCAGACGCATGCCATGCCGGTCGATCCGGCTGAGCGCGCGCTGCTGGCGGGCTCGATGGGCTTTGACGACTATGCCTCACTGATGACTGTACTCGACGCCCATCGCGACGTAGTGGAGCGCCAGTTCGACCAGATCTTCGCCGACAAGGCCAACGGCGACGGCAGCGCTGCGTCCGATGACGCAGTGGGCGCGGCCGTGTGGAGCGAGGTACTCGCGGAAGACGGCACCGACGATGAGCTGCTCGAACTCCTTGGCGGGCTTGGCATCGACGATCCGGCGCCGCTGCTTTCGAGGCTGCGCGGGATGTGGCGTTCGTCGCGTTACGCTGGGCTGCCTGAGAAGAGCCGCCAGCGTTTTGACAGCGTGGCGCAGCGCGCGCTCGAAGCCGCGCGGACGCTGGAGCCCCGCGAGCGGCGCGGCGACACGCTCGTGCGCATGTTCGACCTGCTCGACGCGGTGGGCCGGCGCGGGGCCTACCTCGCGCTGCTCACCGAATACCCGGACGCGCTCAACCGTGTGCTGAAGGTGCTGGGCGCGACGCGCTGGGGAGCGGGCTATCTGATCCGCCATCCTCAGCTGCTCGACGAACTGCTCGACGACGAAGCCATCGCCACACCGTTCGACTGGCCCGAGTTCTCGCGCCACTTGCGTCTGCGGCTCGCCGCGGCTGCGGACGTCGAGCAGCAGATGGACCTGCTGCGCCACGCGCACCAGGCCGAAGTGTTTCGCATCCTGCTGAACGATCTGGGAGGGCTGCTCTCCGTCGAGCATGTGAGCGACCAGCTCTCGGCGCTCGCGGATGCGGTGCTCGACGTGACCATCGAAGCGGTCTGGCAGCAGTTTCCGAAACGTCACCGCGAAGTGCCGCGTTTCGCTGCGATTGCGTATGGCAAGCTGGGCGGCAAGGAACTCGGTTACGCATCGGATCTCGACCTGATCTTCCTCTACGACGACGATGACGAGCGTGCTTCGGAAATCTACGCATTGTTCGCGCGCCGCCTCATTACGTGGCTGACCACGGCAACGGGCGCGGGCACGCTGTTCGATATCGATCTGCGGCTGCGGCCGAACGGCGAATCGGGGATGCTCGTCACCGATCTCGACGCGTTCCGCCGCTATCAGCTACGCGAGGGCGACGCGGCGAACACGGCGTGGGTGTGGGAGCATCAGGCGCTGACGCGTGCGCGGTTTTCGGCTGGTGACGAAGCGATCGGCAACGCGTTCGAGGCGATCCGCGTCCAGGTGCTCACGACATCGCGCGATGCAGCGCCGCTCGCGAAGGAAATCGTCGAGATGCGTCAGCGCGTGGAGGACGGCCATCCCAATCACACCGAGCTTTTCGATCTGAAGCACGACCGCGGTGGCATGGTCGATATCGAGTTCCTGGTGCAGTACTGGGTGCTGCTGCACGCTGCACAGGACCCCGAACTGATCCGCAACACGGGCAACATCGCGCTGTTGCGCGAGGTGTCGCGCTTCGGACTGATGGGTGAAGAAGAGGCAGAAACGATCGGTTCGGCGTACCGGCTATATCGTAAGCTGCAGCACCGTGTGCGGCTCGACGGCATGGAAGTCGCGCGCGTCGAGCCGGAGCGCGTCGAGGCGCAGCGCGACGCGGTGCTGGCGTTGTGGAAGCGGGTGTTCGGCGATCGGGGTTGATGCCGCGGGCGCGCGGACGTGGCCGCCGCGCCGCGGATCGCGCTTACGCCGCCAGCATTTCCTTGGCGTGACGCCTCGTCGTGGCGGTGATTTCGAGTCCGCCCAGCATACGCGCCACTTCCTCGACGCGCCCGGGTTTGTCGAGCGTCGTGACGAGCGAGAGTGTGCCGCCGTTTCCGTCGCTCGCCTTCGAGACCTGGAAGTGATGCTCGCCGCGCGCGGCGACCTGCGGCAAGTGCGTGACGCATAGCACCTGACGCTCGCGCCCGAGTTGATGGAGCAGCCTGCCGACCACTTCCGCGACGCCGCCTCCAATGCCGGTGTCGACTTCGTCGAAGATCAGCGTCGGCGTGGGGCTCGCGGCGCTTGCGATCACGGCGAGGGCGAGACTGATCCGCGCGAGTTCGCCACCTGAGGCGATCTTCGCGAGCGGCCGCAACGGCACGCCCGCGTGGCCCGCCACGCGAAATTCGATCTGCTCAAGACCATGCGCGCCGCCGCCTTCGCCGCCGGCACCGTTCGCGAGCGGCACCAGCGCGACTTCGAAACTGCCGCCCTTCATCGAGAGTTCCTGCATGCCTTGCGTCACCGCCGCGCCAAGCGCTTTCGCGGCCTTCTCGCGCGCCTTCGAGAGCTGCTTCGCTTCGACGAGATACGCCTCGTGGGCGCGATCCGCTGCGGCGCGCAGGCCGTCGAGATCGGCGGCGGCGTCGAGCGTCGCGAGTTGCGCGCGCCGCGCCGCGTGTTCTTCCGGCAGCGACTCGGCCTGAAGACGGAACTTGCGCGCTGCCGAATGCAGCGCGTCGAGGCGCTTCTCCACCTGCGCGAGCCGCTCGGGATCAAGCTCGAGCCGTTGCGCGTAGTGCGAGAGCGAGTACGAGGCTTCCTGCAACTGGATCGCAGCCGGTTCGAGCGCAGCGAGTGCATCGCCGAGCGCCGGGTCGATCTCCGCGAGATCGCGAAGCTTCGAAACGATCGAGTTCAGATGCGAGATCATTGCCTCGTCCGACTCGGACAGGGCGGCAAGCGCACCTTGCACGCCATCGATCAGATTCGCCGAATGCGAGAGCCGCCGATGCTCGGCGTTCACTTCCTCCCACTCGCCCGGCTGTGGCGCGAGCTTGTCGAGTTCGGCTAGCTGCCATGCGAGCCGTTCGCGTTCTAGCTGCAGCTCGCGGTCGCGCGAGAGCGCGTGTTCGACGGCTTGGCGCGCGTCTCGCGCGGTGCGCCATGTGCGCGTGACGGCGGCAGCGAGGTCCGTGAGGCCCGCGTGGGTGTCGAAGAGTTCGCGCTGCGCGTCGGGCCGCATCAGCAACTGGTGCGCGTGCTGGCCGTGGATGTCCACGAGCATTTCGCCCACTTCGCGCAATTGCGCAAGCGTGGCGGGCGTTCCGTTGATGAACGCGCGCGAGCGTCCGCCGCTGTCCACGACGCGGCGCAGCATGACGACACCGTCGCCGTCGGGGCTCGCGAGCGCCTGCTCGTCGAGCCATGCGGCGACGTGCGGCGGCGCCTCGAATTCGGCCGTGATGTCGGCGCGCGTCTCGCCCGTGCGCACGACGCCGGCATCTGCGCGCACGCCGAGCGTCAGCGCCAGCGCATCGATCAGAATGGATTTGCCCGCGCCGGTTTCGCCGGAGAAGACGGAAAAGCCGCTGTCGAATTCGAGGTCGAGCGCCGCGACGATCACGAAGTCGCGAATCGAGAGATGACGGAGCATGGGTCCTGGCGTCTGGCTGCTGGCGTGTTGGATGGGCGTGTGGGTTGGGACGGCGTCAGTCTTCCGGGTCGTCGAGCAGCGACGGGTGTTCGTTCCAGTGGAGCTTCTTGCGCAGCGTCGCGTAATAGCTGTAGCCGACCGGGTGCAGGACCGTCACGGTATGGCGCGAGCGGCGCACCTCGATCACGTCGCCGAGTTCGAGCGACGTGAACGACTGCATGTCGAAGTTCACGTTGACGTCGCGGCCCGAAACGATCTGGATGCTCACCTTGCAGTCGTCCGGCAGCACGATCGGGCGATTCGAGAGCGCGTGCGGCGCGATCGGCACGAGCACGATGCCCTTGAGCTGCGGATGCAGGATCGGCCCGTTCGACGAGAGCGCGTAGGCGGTCGATCCTGTGGGCGTCGAAACGATCAGTCCGTCCGAGCGCTGGTTGTACATGAAACGGCCATCGACGTTCACGCGTAGCTCCGCCATGCCGGAGAAGCCGCTGCGGTTCACGACGACGTCGTTGAACGCGACCGCGTGATAGATCGGCTCGCCGTCGCGTGTGATGCGCGACTCCAGCAGCATGCGCTCCTCCCGCTCGAACGAGCCGGCGAGCAGTTGCGGCACGACCTCCTGCATATCCTTGAACGGGATGTCGGTGATGAAGCCGAGCCGCCCATGGTTGATGCCGATGAGCGGTGTACCGTAGGGCGCGAGCTGGCGGCCGATGCCGAGCATCGTACCGTCGCCGCCGAGCACGACGGCGACATCCGCGCGCGTGCCGATTTCGTCGGGCTGGAGCGCGGGATAGCCGCTTGCGCCGATTTCCTGGGCTGTTTGCGCCTCGAACACCACCGCGAAACCGAGCTTCGAGATGGTCTGAGCGAGCGCGATCAACGGCTCGCCGATGCCCGGCGTCTGGCTGCGTCCGACAAGCGCAACGGTCTTGAACTGGCTGTGAATCTTCTGGGTCTGCATGCCGGCATTACACCATAGTCAGGTCATGAAAAGAACCTGGCGGCCCCCGCGGGCGGGCGGCGGCGCCTCGCGCATTTCCCGTTAAAATCGGTGACGTGGTGATGACAGCTTCGCGCGTCACAGTCGCTTCCGGGCAATGATGCTCCGGCGGCGCCCGGCGCGGCCGGGCGTGCACTCGCCGCCGTCGCGCCATTAGGCTAAAATTTTCCCTCATGCTAGATCCCCGCGCACAAACCCTCCTCAAGACGCTGATCGAGCGCTACATCGCCGAAGGTCAGCCGGTCGGGTCGCGCACGCTTTCGCGCTATTCCGGCCTTGAATTGAGCCCGGCGACGATCCGCAATGTCATGTCGGATCTGGAGGAGCTGGGGCTGGTGTCCAGCCCGCACACGTCGGCGGGGCGCATACCTACGCCGCGCGGCTACCGTTTGTTCGTCGATACGATGCTCACCGTCGAGCACACGGCCGATGACGAAGCCGTCACGCGTGCCGTCAAGACGACGCTGCGCCCGGGTGAGCCGCAAAAAGTGGTGGCGGCCGCGGCGAGCGTGCTCTCGAATCTCTCGCAGTTCGCGGGCGTGGTGATGACGCCGCGACGCAGTCACGTGTTCAAGCAGATCGAGTTCATGCGTCTGTCGGACAAGCGCATCCTGCTCATCATCGTGACGCCTGAAGGCGACGTGCAAAACCGCATCATGGCGACGCAGCGCGATTTCGCGCCGTCGGAACTGATCGAAGCCTCGAACTACATCAACGCGCATTTCGCGGGCCTCTCGTTCGACGAAGTACGCCAGCGCCTGCGCGACGAAATCGACGCGCTGCGCGGCGACATGACCACGCTCATGCACGCGGCGGTGACCGCGAGCACCGACGAAACCGATACCGGCGAGACCGTGCTCATCTCGGGCGAGCGCAATCTGCTGGAAGTAGCCGATCTTTCCTCGGACATGGCGCGGCTTCGCCGGCTCTTCGACGTGTTCGACCAGAAAACGAGCCTGCTGCAGTTGCTCGACGTATCGAGCCACGCGCAGGGCGTCCAGATTTTCATTGGCGGCGAGTCGAATCTCGTGCCGATCGAGGAAATGAGCGTTGTCACGGCGCCGTATGAAGTCAACGGCAAGATCGTGGGCACGCTTGGCGTTATCGGCCCGACGCGCATGGCGTACAACCGTGTGATTCCCATCGTCGACATTACGGCGCGCCTCCTTTCGCTCACGCTCAGCCAGAACTGAGCACGTGATCATCATCGGGCAGTCGCGTGCGTCGCGCCATCGGCCGGACGGCCAGGTAGGCGCGTGTGACCCGGCCGCTATAATGTTTGCCTTGTGCAACTGTTGCCGCGTGCTCGCGCGGCGCAACTGACCGCCTATGCGTTTCGATCTGGAGCGGCCGCTGCAGTCGGCCGTCGCGCATCGCGTCGCGGTGCTGCTCATCAATCTGGGCACACCGGACGCACCCACGCCGCGTGCGGTGCGCCGCTATCTGGCCCAATTCCTTTCCGATCGTCGTGTGGTCGAGATTCCCGCGCCCGTCTGGCAGGTCATCCTGCGCGGGCTGATCCTGCCCATGCGCGGGCGCTCGTCGGCGAAAAAGTACGCGGCCGTCTGGACGCCCGAAGGCTCGCCGTTGCGCGTTCACACGCAGAAGCAGGCCGACGGCCTGCGCCAGCTGCTGCATGCGAACGACTACACGGTGATCGTCGATTACGCGATGCGCTATGGCACGCCCGACATCCCGGCGATGCTCAACCAGCTCAAGCTCGCGGGCGCGGAGCGCATCCTGCTCGTGCCGATGTATCCGCAGTACTCGGCCTCGACCACGGCCACCGCGTTCGACGCCGCGTTCGACGCGCTGCGGCGCATGCGCAACCAGCCGGAAATCCGCACCGTGCGCGCGTATCACGACCACCCGGCCTATATCGCGGCGCTCGCCGCGCAGGTCCACCAGTACTGGCACGCGCATGGACGGCCTGATTTCGCGGCGGGTGAGCGCCTCGTCTTGAGCTTCCACGGCGTGCCGAGCCGCACGCTCGACCTCGGCGACCCGTATCACGACCAGTGCCAGCAGACCGCGTCGCTGCTCATGCAAGCGCTCGGACTCACGCCCATCGAGTGCCGCGTCACGTTCCAGTCCCGTTTTGGCCGCGCGCAGTGGCTTCAGCCGGACACAGCGCCTACGTTGCGCGAGCTTGGCCAGGGCGGCGTGCGCCGTGTGGACGTCTTCTGCCCCGGGTTCACCGCCGACTGCCTCGAAACCATCGAGGAAATCGGCATGGAAGTGCGCGACGAATTCCTCAAGGCCGGCGGCAAGGAGTTCCACCGTATTCCTTGCCTGAACGCATCGACGGCGTGGATCGCCGCGCTCGGCGAAATCGTCGCGCAGAATCTGCAGGGATGGCCGGTGCAGGCCGCGTCGCCCGCACGCGCCGTTGCCTGAGCGGGCGCGTTCTTACTGCCAATTCATCGTATGAATTACAAGATCTCGACTGAACCGTCCGCTCGTCTGCGCATCGACAAGTGGTTGTGGGCGGCCCGTTTCTTCAAGACCCGCTCGCTTGCCTCGGATGCGATCGGCAAGGGGCGCGTGCGGATCGGCGGCGATCCGGTGAAGGCGTCGAGGGACGTGCGCGTGGGCGACCTCGTTGAAATCGAGATCGATCACGTGGTCTGGGAGGTCGAGGTGCTAGGCCTGTGCGACGTGCGCGGCCCGGCCAGCATCGCGCAGACACTTTATGCCGAGACGGAAACCGGGCGCGCGCGGCGCGCCGCGGAGCAGGAGCGGCGGCGGCTGTTTCGCGAACCCGCGTCGGCGCTGCAGGGCAGGCCGACTAAACGCGACCGCCGCACTATCGACAAACTTGGGCGTGAGGGTTGAATAACGCTTCCATCGTGGCGTGAACGCCACCGTATTCCGTCGTGTTTTCGTTGACGGCACCCGACATGCAGATCGTGGTGGTTCCGGCGATGAGTACCAACGCGACCACCGCTGTTGCAAAGGTCAGTTTCACGGTACTCCCCCGGGAGATTGCACTGCGAAACGGCTAGCTTGCGGCCAGTTCGGTTTGATGCTTGTGTCAGGGTATACGCGCTGAGAGCAGCATCTATTCCCGAGTTTAGGTCAGCGACGCGGCGCACTCAATTTCATTCTTGCGGCGCTGCGGTAATGGTTGTAACGCACGATTTCCTCCGTCTGTCAGCGCTGGAAAAAACGCGCGGAAAGCCCTTGAAATCGGCGATCTGGCACCCATGTGAGGTGTCGATGCGCAAAGCGGATGTCGCGCGTGAACAACACAGCGCGAACCGCCGGGCAGGTTTCCCGGCGCTTTGCTCCCTTTTTTTCTATCCAACCACGTTTAGCGACATGGAAAACACGCAAGAGAACCCGACGAGCCAGAACCCCCAGCCCGCGGACGATCCGTCGCAAGCCGGCGCAAGCGCACAACCTGCAACGGCAGGCGAGTCGGCTGAAGCCGCCGAAGCAGCGGCGCTGGGCGGCGTGGAGGCCGCGCTCGCCGAAGCGCAGGCGAAGATCGCCGAGCTGCATGACGCATTCGTCCGTGCGAAGGCGGAAACCGAAAATGTGCGCCGCCGTGCGCAGGAAGACGTCCAGAAGGCTCACAAGTTCGCCATCGAGAACTTCGCCGAGCACCTGCTGCCGGTCATGGACAGCCTCGAAGCCGCCATCGCCCACGAGTCGGACGATCTGGCGAAGGTGCGCGAGGGCGTCGAGCTGACGTTCAAGCAACTCACCGGCGCGCTGGAGAAGGGGCGCGTCGTCGCCATCAACCCGGTCGGCGAGAAATTCGATCCGCATCGCCATCAGGCCATTTCGATGGTGCCGTCCGAGCAGGAAGCGAACACCGTCGTCAACGTGCTGCAGAAGGGTTACGTGATCGCCGACCGCGTGCTGCGCCCGGCGCTCGTCACCGTTTCCCAGCCGAAGTAAGCGCAATGAAAGCCGCCGCGGGTGGATGCGGTATCCGCGCGGCGGGTGATTGAAAAAAATTAATGACCAGATAGTGTCCAGGGTCTTGAAAACGCCGCAGTGGCACTTATTTGGACAGCAGTTCCGGATTGAAGCGGACGCCAGCGCGGCAAGGCATTAGCCAGAGCGCGAGCGGCGGTCCGCACAGCGACCAAACATTGGAGAATTGATAAACATGGGCAAAATCATCGGTATTGACCTCGGCACCACGAACTCGTGTGTCGCGATCATGGAAGGCAATCAGGTCAAGGTGATCGAGAACCAGGAAGGCGCACGCACGACGCCGTCCATCATCGCCTACATGGACGACAACGAAGTGCTGGTCGGCGCGCCGGCCAAGCGCCAGTCGGTCACGAACCCGAAGAACACGCTTTACGCAGTCAAGCGCCTGATCGGCCGCCGCTTCGACGAGAAGGAAGTGCAGAAGGACATCGGCCTGATGCCCTACAAGATCGTCAAGCACGACAACGGCGACGCGTGGGTCGAAGCGCACGGCTCGAAGCTCGCGCCGTCGCAGGTTTCGGCCGAAGTCCTGCGCAAGATGAAGAAGACCGCTGAAGACTACCTCGGCGAGCCGGTCACCGAAGCCGTGATCACGGTTCCCGCGTACTTCAACGACAGCCAGCGTCAGGCCACGAAGGACGCCGGCCGCATCGCGGGCCTGGAAGTCAAGCGCATCATCAACGAGCCGACGGCAGCCGCGCTCGCGTTCGGTCTCGACAAGGCCGAAAAGGGCGACCGCAAGATCGCCGTGTTCGACCTGGGCGGCGGCACGTTCGACATCTCGATCATCGAAATCGCCGACGTTGACGGCGAAATGCAGTTCGAAGTGCTCTCGACGAACGGCGACACGTTCCTCGGCGGTGAAGACTTCGACCAGCGCATCATCGATTACATCATCGGGGAGTTCAAGAAGGAGCAGGGCGTCGACCTCTCGAAGGACGTGCTCGCGCTGCAACGCCTGAAGGAAGCCGCTGAAAAGGCCAAGATCGAACTGTCGGCGGGCCAGCAGACCGAAATCAACCTGCCGTACATCACGGCCGATGCCTCGGGTCCGAAGCACTTGAACCTGAAGATCACGCGCGCCAAGCTCGAAGCACTGGTTGAAGACCTGATCGAGCGCACGATGGAGCCGTGCCGTGTCGCGATCAAGGATGCAGGCGTGAAGGTCAGCGACATCAACGACGTGATTCTCGTCGGCGGCCAGACGCGTATGCCGAAGGTCCTGGAGAAGGTGAAGGAGTTCTTCGGCAAGGACCCGCGCCGTGACGTGAACCCGGACGAAGCCGTCGCAGTCGGCGCCGCGATTCAGGGCCAGGTGCTCTCGGGCGACCGTAAGGACGTGCTGCTGCTCGACGTGACCCCGCTCTCGCTCGGTATCGAGACGCTCGGCGGCGTGATGACGAAGATGATCAACAAGAACACGACGATCCCGACGAAGCACGCGCAGGTGTACTCGACGGCGGACGACAACCAGGGCGCCGTGACGATCAAGGTGTTCCAGGGCGAACGCGAAATGGCAGCCGGCAACAAGCTGCTCGGCGAGTTCAACCTCGAAGGCATTCCGCCCGCACCACGTGGCGTGCCGCAGATCGAAGTGAGCTTCGACATCGACGCGAACGGCATCCTGCACGTCGGCGCGAAGGACAAGGCGACCGGCAAGGAAAACCGCATCACGATCAAGGCGAACTCGGGTCTCTCGGACGCCGAGATCGAGAAGATGGTGAAGGACGCCGAAGCGAACGCGGAAGAAGATCACCGCCTGCGTGAGCTGGCCGACGCGCGCAACCAGGGCGACGCGCTGGTTCACAGCACGAAGAAGGCCGTGGCCGAGTACGGCGACAAGATCGACGCCAGCGAGAAGGAGAAGATCGAAGCCGCGCTGAAGGATCTCGAAGAGACGCTGAAGAGCTCGTCGGCTGACAAGGCGACGATCGATGCGAAGGTCGAGGCGCTGTCGACGGCGTCGCAGAAGCTTGGCGAGAAGATGTACGCCGACATACAGGCGCAGCAGGCAGGCGCCGCCGGTGCCGCAGGGGCAGCCGGCGGTGCGCAGGAAAGCGCGCAGCAGGCCGACGACGTGGTCGACGCCGACTTCAAGGAAGTCAAGAAGGACTAAGGCCAGGTACTCGCCGGACAGTCTGGTCGCGGTGGCAAGCGGGGCTTCGAAGGAGGCCTCGCCGGCTGCAGCGACGTGGGACACTGCGGCGGGAACCGGCCGCATCGGTTACGATGCGTGCAGTTTGCTTAACGCCTGGCGAGCCTTCACGGCTCTCCGGGCACATTTGTTTTTTGGAGGCCGCTCGCGACAGGGGGGCCGGATGCGCCGCAGCAAGGCGCGACGGCGTTCGACGAGGGCGGCATACGGGTCGCGAGATCCAGCATTCATGAGGAGCCGGCACGCGCACGCGCGCGCATGACCGGCGTTGAACCGATATGGCGAAACGGGATTACTACGAGGTTCTGGGCGTCGCGAAGAACGCTAGCGATGACGAAATCAAGAAGGCGTATCGCAAGCTGGCGATGAAGTACCACCCTGACCGCAATCCGGACAACAAGGACGCGGAAGAGCATTTCAAGGAGGTGAAGGAAGCCTATGAAATGCTGTCGGACTCGCAAAAGCGTGCGGCCTACGACCAGTACGGGCACGCGGGCGTCGATCCGAACATGGGCGGCGCGGGTGCACAGGGCTTCGGCGGTTTCGCGGATGCGTTCGGCGACATCTTCGGCGACATCTTCGGCCAGGCCGCTGGCGGCCGCGCCGGTGCACGCAGCGGTCCGCAGGTGTATCGCGGCGCGGACCTGCGCTACAGCATGGAGATCACGCTCGAGCAGGCCGCGCACGGCTACGAAACGCAGATCCGCGTTCCGGGCTGGAGCGGTTGTGAGGTCTGTCACGGCTCGGGCGCGAAGCCCGGCACCAAGCCGGAAAGCTGCCCGACCTGTCACGGCTCGGGTTCGGTGCGCATGTCGCAGGGTTTCTTCAGCATTCAGCAGACCTGCCCGAAGTGCCACGGCACCGGTTCGTATATTCCCGATCCCTGCACGAACTGCCACGGCGCGGGCAAGGTGAAGGAAACCAAGACGCTCGAAGTGAAGATTCCGGCGGGCATCGACGACGGCATGCGCATCCGCTCGGCCGGCAATGGCGAGCCGGGCATCAACGGCGGGCCGGCTGGCGATCTCTACGTCGAGATCCACATCAAGTCGCATTCGGTGTTCGAGCGCGACGGCGACGACCTGCATTGCCAGATGCCGATTCCGTTCACGACGGCGGCACTTGGCGGCGAGATCGAAGTGCCGACGCTCGCGGGCCGCGCAAGCTTCACGGTGCCCGAGGGTACGCAGTCGGGAAAGACGTTCCGTCTGCGTGGCAAGGGCATCAAGGGTCTGCGTTCGAGCATCGCCGGTGATCTGTACGTGCATGTTCAGGTCGAAACGCCGGTCAAGCTCACCGAGCAGCAACGCGACCTGCTCCAGCAGTTCGAGAAGTCGCTCGTGGAAGGCGGCGCGCGGCACAGCCCGCAGAGCAAGAGCTGGTTCGATCGCGTGAAGAGCTTCTTCGACTGAGCGGGTTCTATACCGGCGGCACATTGCAGTGCCGCCGGCATTGCAGCAGGTAGTGTCTATGGCAGCGAATGACGGCGGCGCAGTGTTCGCGCTGCTCGATGATGGCAATTCGACTGCGGCGCAGCGCACGAGTCGTCTCTACACAGGATTCGTGCGCGAGCGTGTCTGCAGCCGGCCGCAGGATCTCGAGGCGGTGTGCCGCGATGTCGATGACGATCTGCGTGCGGGGCTGCATTCCGTCTTGCTCGGCGATTACGCCTTCGGGCGTGATCTGCAGTTCGCGAGGCACGATGCCCGGGAGTCCAACGAAACGCAGTGCGGCGACGCCGCGCTGCGTTTTTTATTGTTCGAACGGTGTGAGCGATTGTCGCGCGAGGAAGCCGATGCCTGGCTCGCCGCGCGCGAAGGCGCCGACGCGCCCGCGCCGGCCGGTGTTGCGGGCATCGTGCCCGACGTCGATCGTACGCAGTTCGAAGCGGATATCGAGGCCGTGCATGCGGCGCTGCGCGCGGGCGAGTCGTATCAGATCAATTACACCTATCGGCTGCAATTCGAGTCGTTCGGGGCACCCGTTGCGCTTTACCGGCGACTGCGTGAGCGCCAGCGCGTGCCGTATGGCGCGCTGATCGCGCTGCCGGGCGACCGCTGGGTGCTCTCGTGCTCGCCTGAACTGTTCGTCGAAAAACATGGCGACACGTTGCGCGCAAAACCGATGAAAGGCACCGTCGCGCGCGCGGCCGATCCGGAGGCCGATCGTGCCGCTGCACGATTCCTCGCGAGCGATCCCAAGAACCGCGCCGAAAACGTGATGATCGTCGATCTGCTGCGCAACGATCTCTCGCGCGTGGCGCAAACGGGCTCGGTGCACGTCCCCGCGCTCTTCAGCGTGGAAGCGTATGCGTCGGTGTGGCAGATGACGTCGACGGTCGAGGCGCGCTTGCGAGCGCGCACGTCGTTCGCCGATGTCATGCGCGCGCTCTTTCCCTGCGGGTCGATCACAGGGGCGCCGAAGCACCGCACGATGGAGTTGATCGACGCGATCGAGCATGGTCCGCGCGGTCTGTACACGGGGACGATAGGCTGGCTCGACGCGCCCACTGACGACGCATGCGGCGACTTCTGCCTCTCGGTCGTGATCCGCACGCTGACGCTCGATGCACCCGTGGCGCCGGGCAGTGTGCGGCGAGGCGAAATGGGCGTGGGCGCGGGCATCGTGCTCGACAGCGTCGCCGCCGACGAATACGAGGAGACCCGTTTGAAAGCACGATTCCTGACTGGGGCCGATCCCGGCATCGAGTTGTTCGAAACGATGTACGCGACGCGTGCCGACGGTGTGCGTCACATCGAGCGGCATCTCGCGCGGCTCGCGGCGGGTGCCGCGTGGCTCGGCTTCGCATGCGACGTCGATGCACTGCGTGCGCGTCTTGCGACGACCTGCGCCGGGCTGCCCGATGGCGTGCCGCATCGCGTGCGTGTCGCGCTCGGCAAGGACGGTGCGGTGCAACTGAGCTTCGCGGCACTCGCGCCGTTGGCGGCGGAACCGGTCGGCGTGATGCTCGCGTCCGATCACGGTTTTGCGCCGGTGGCCTCGGCCGACGCGCTGCTGCTGCGCAAGACGACCCGCCGTGCCGATTTCGACCGTGCGTGGCGCGAGGCCGAAGCACAGGGCGCCTTCGACATGCTGTTCTTCAACGAGCGCGGTGAGCTGACCGAAGGCGGGCGGGCGAACGTATTCGTCAAGCTGGGCGGGA
This sequence comes from Paraburkholderia adhaesiva, assembly GCF_021390575.1. GTDB lineage: Bacteria > Pseudomonadota > Gammaproteobacteria > Burkholderiales > Burkholderiaceae > Paraburkholderia > Paraburkholderia adhaesiva. The sequence goes on from NZ_JAJEJQ010000001.1 coordinate 556,588, forward strand.
AGTGGTGGACGCCGCCGCTTTCGTCGGGCGTGCTTCCGGGTGTGATGCGAGCCGTGCTGCTCGAAGACGTGACGCTGAATGCGCATGAGCGCGTGCTCACGCGGGAGGATGTGCTGAATGCACAGGCGCTCATGGTCTCCAACGCGCTGCGTGGAGCGGTGGCTGCGCGGCTGGTCTGACGGTTTGAGGAGGGCGTTGTGCCGGTCGGCAGCGCCACAGAGAAAATAGAAAAGGGCGCGGCGCATTCAACGCCGCGCCCTTTTTCACGGGCTTTTACTGAAACGCGTGCTCAGGCCCAGGGAACGAACCGTCCTTCACGGCCTTCACATAAGCGGCGACGGCCGACTCGATATTCGGCTGCCCCTGCATGAAATCCTTCACGAAGCGCGGACGCTTGCCGGGAAAAATGCCGAGCATGTCGTGCAGCACGAGCACTTGACCCGAGCAGTCCACACCGGCACCGATCCCGATCGTCGGGACGCGCAGTTGCTTGGTGACCATCGCGCCGAGCGACGACGGCACCGCCTCGATCAGCACCATCTGGGCGCCTGCGTCCTGCAGCGACTGCGCGTCGCGCAGCATCTGCGCCGCGCCGCTCTCGGTCTTGCCCTGCACCTTGAAGCCGCCGAACGCATGCACTGACTGGGGCGTGAGGCCGATATGCGCGCACACGGGCACCGCGCGCTCGATCAGCATCTTCACCGTGGGCGCGAGCCATTCGCCGCCCTCGATCTTCACCATCTGCGCGCCCGCGCGCATCAGCTTCACCGAACTCGCGAACGCCTCTTCGGGCGTGCCGAACGTGCCGAACGGCAGATCGGCCATGATCAGCGCCGACGGCTGCGCGCGCGCGACGCACGCGGTGTGGTACGCGACGTCGTCGAGCGAGACAGGCAGCGTCGTCGTGTGGCCCTGGAGCACATTGCCGAGCGAATCGCCGATCAGCAGCACGTCGACGCCCGCGCGGTCGCACAGCGACGAGAAGCTCGCGTCGTAACAGGTCAGCATCGCGATGCGTTCGCCGGCGTCGCGCATGGCCTGGAGTTTGGGCACGGTGACGGCGCTGCGGCTCGTTTCCTGCAGGTAAGTCATGGGGGGCAGTCCGTTGTAAAGCAACTCAAAAGTGAAAGGGCACCGCCGCTTACGATGATGCGAGCGACGTGCCCATGACGAAGGTCTCCTTGCGGCCGCGCATCGCTCCGATCCGGTCGGCGATCAGCGCAAGGTCCGCGTCGGAGTCGAGCGGGTTCAGGTGTTCGGCGCCGACGGTCAGCACCGGCGCATGGTCGTAATGATAGAAAAATTCGTTGTAGCTGTCGCAGAGGGCACGCAGGAAGGCGTCGGTGATCGGCAGCTCGGCAGGATTCGCGCGCTTCTGGATGCGTGCGTAGAGCGCCTCGGGGCTCGCCTGCAGGTACACGACGAGGTCCGGCGCCGGCGCACGCGTGACGATCCGCGCGGCGAGCGCCTCGTACAACGGCAGTTCTTCGTCGGTCAGCGTCAGGCGCGCGAACAGGTCATTGCGCTCGGCGAGGAAGTTCGTCACGAGCGGCGTACCCGCCGCGCGCAGCGCCGCGACTTCCTGCGAGAGGTGCTCGCGCTGGAGTGCGAAATGGAGCTGCGCGGCGAGGCCGTGACGCGACGTGTCGCGGTAGTAGCGGGCGAGAAATGGATTGGACGCGTTCGAATCGAAGAGCGTTCGCATCCCCCAGCGGTCGGCGAGGCGCGTGGCGAGCGTCGTCTTGCCCGCGCCGATCGGCCCTTCGATCGCGATGTGGCGTAACGGTGGACGCGTCGTGCGCGTGGCGGTAGTAAGCGGTGTGTTCATCGGCACGGACCGTCCGGCGTCGGCGCTTCCGACGCTCCATCGATGGCAGGCGCAGCGCCAAAGCATTGGCACGGTGGCTTCACTTTCTCGATGCGCTGGTCCGCGACGGCAGGCAAGAGCGCGTTTGCCGGACCATGGCCGGGAATCACGAGGCCGGGCTCGATCTCGACGGCCGGTACGAGCACGAAGGCGCGCATCGTCATGCGTGGATGCGGCACGATCAGGTCGGGCGTGTCGATCACGGCGTCGCCGAACAGCAGGATGTCGATGTCGAGCGTTCGCGGCGCGTTGCGAAAGGGACGCTCCCGGCCGAAGTGATGCTCGACGCGCTGGCAGAGCGCGAGCAGATCCCGCACGCCGAGCGGGGTGTCGAGCTTCACGACGCAGTTGAAATAGTCGTCGCCGCCCGCGTCGATGGGCGCGGTGCGGTAGACACTCGACTTGGCGAGCACGGTCAGGGTGTGCTGCTGTGCGAGGCACACCACCGCGTCTTTGAGGGTCTGGCGCGCATCCCCCAGATTCGCGCCGATTCCCAGCCAGGCAACTGTCATGGCTTCACTTCCTGCGACTGTCGTTTCCGGTTCGCCAGTTGCCCGCGGACTGCTTCGTCCACGGCAACTGACGCGTCAGTCCTCGTACGGACCGTCGTGGCCTGCGCGCTCCGATGCGTCCGTGTCTGCACCGGTTGCGCCGCCGTCGGCACCCACGGCACCTTCGGCTGATTTGCGGTTTTTCGCGCCTCCGCGGCGGCGGCGCTTGCGCGCCGGACGTTCTTTGCCGCCCTGGGCGAGAAGCGTTTCGCGCGCGGCGGGGTCGCCGTCGATGAAATCCGTCCACCATTCGCCGACCGTTGCATCGAGTTCACCCGACTCGCAACGCAACAGGAGGAAATCATACCCTGCTCTGAAACGCGGGTGTTCCAGCAGCTTGAGCGCGCCGCGGCCGCGTTTTTCGAGGCGCTGCTGCAGGCCCCAGATCTCGCGCATGTCCGACGAATAGCGGCGATGGATCGCGAGTTTCTCCGTCTGCGCGTCGAGCACGTCGTCCATCGCGTGATTGAGCGCGGGCACCGGATATTCGCCGGCCGCTGCGAATTGCTGGCAGCGTTGCTGGACGTCGTGCCAGAGCAGTGTCGCGAACAGGAAGCCCGGCGAGACCGGCTTGCCCGCGCGCACGCGCGCGTCGGTGCTCGAGAGCGCGAGCGAGATGAAGCGCTCGCCCTGCGGTTGCTCGAGGATCACGTCGAGCAGCGGCAAGAGGCCATGATGCAGGCCTTCCTTGCGCAGCCATTTCACGCACTCGAGCGCGTGGCCCGACAACAGCAGCTTGAGCATCTCGTCGAAGAGACGCGCGGCCGGGACGTTGTTGATGAGGTCGGCGAGTTCCTTGATCGGCTCACGCGTGCGGTCCTCGATCTCGAAGCCGAGCTTCGCCGCGAAACGCACCACGCGCATCATGCGCACCGGATCTTCGCGAAAGCGCGTCGCCGGGTCGCCGATCATGCGCAGCAGGTGCGCGCGCATGTCGGCCATGCCGTTGTGATAGTCGAGCACCGTCTGCGTCGACGGATCGTAGTACATCGCGTTGATCGTGAAGTCGCGGCGCGTGGCGTCTTCGTGCTGCTCGCCCCACACGTTGTCGCGCAGCACGCGGCCGCTCGCGTCCACCGCGTGCGTGCGGCGGTCGAGTTCCTCGCGGCGCAGACGCTTCGCAGGCGCGGCTTCGGCCGACGGCGCCGGCGGATCGACGAGCGCACGGAACGTCGAGACTTCGATGATTTCCTGCCCGAACTGCACATGCACGATCTGGAAGCGCCGGCCGATGATGCGTGCGCGCCGGAAGAGCTTCTGCACCTGGTCGGGCGTGGCGTCGGTGGCGACGTCGAAGTCCTTGGGCGCCACGCCGAGCAGCAGGTCGCGTACCGCGCCGCCAACGATGAACGCACGGAAGCCCGCTTGCTGGAGACCGTCGGTTACGCGGACCGCGTTCTTCGAGATCAGTGCAGGATCGATGCCGTGGATGTCGCGCGAGAGGATGACCGGCTCGGCGTTTTTCGCAGATCCGTTCGTAGACCCTTTAGCGCCGGCGCGGGACCTCGGCCCCTTGAGCGTCTTTTCGCCCGACGTAGCGGCCGGCTTGCGGCGCGTGCGGTGCGAGGTGTCGTCGTGTGCCGGCGCGGATGACGCATCGGCGGAGGCGGCTTCTGCGGCCGCTTCGGAAGTGCTGTCCTGACCGAACAGCTTGCGGATGAGTTTCTTGATCACGATGCCTGGAACAAATCGAGGATGCGCCAGCCTGCCGATTGCGCGTGTGTGCGTAGCGTGGCGTCGGGGTTGGTCGCGATCGGGTCGGTGACCTTTTCCAGCAGCGGGATGTCGTTGTGCGAATCGCTGTAGAAGTAGCTGTGCTCGAAGTCCGACAACTTCTTGCCGAGCGATGCGAGCCACGCTTCGGTGCGCACGATCTTGCCTTCGCGGTAGCTTGGTGTGCCGGTCGGGCGGCCGGTATAGGGCGAATCGGGATGGCCGTCCACGGTTTCGGCTTCGCAGGCGATCAGCTTGTCGACGCCGAACACTTCGGCGATCGGACTGGTGATGAATTCGTTCGTCGCCGTCACCATGCAGCAGAGGTCGCCCGCGTCCTTGTGCTTGCGCACGAGCTCCATGGCCGCCGGCACGATCGCCGGTTTGATGACTTCGTGCATGTACTGGTCATGCCATGCCTTCAGCTGCGAGCGCGAATACTTCGCAAGCGGCGTGAGCATGGCGACGAGGTACGCGTGGATGTCCAGCACGCCGGCCTTGTAGTCGGCGTAGAAGCGGTCGTTCTGCTTCGCGAAGCCTTCGGCATCGACGATGCCGAGCTTCACCATGAAACGTCCCCATTCGTGGTCGCTGTCGGTAGGGATCAGCGTGTGATCGAGGTCGAAGAGTGCGAGATTAGCCATGGGCGCTCATTTTACTTGAAGCGGGTAAAGCCGTTGCCGGCGTCGGCGTTTGGGGCGGTTTGGCCCTGTGGGCTGTCGATTTCGGGTTCGCCCGGGGTGCTGTCCGGGGCTGCGGGTGTTTCGGGCGCAGCAGAGGGCCCGGGGGCTGCGTCAGCGTTGTCGCCGGCTTCGTCCCCCAGTTCGCCATTCATTTCGCCGCTCACGTCAGCTTCGACTTCGCCAGTCAGCGCGCCGCCCAGCTCACGGTCGACGACTTCGCTGAAGCCGGCGCCGAGTTCGCCGTCGACGTTGTCGGTGGGTGTCGCGAACGGCGCGGGCTGTGCAGCGCGCGCGCTTTCGCTTGGCTCCGCGAGGCTCGCCCGGAATCCGGAACCGGTGGGTTGTGCGTGCTGTCCGGTTGTGTCGGCGTCTTGCGTCGCGACCGGGCCGTCGCGTCCCGCAGATGCGTCCGATGCCGGGGCGGCGAGAAGCAGGTCGAGCTCGCCTTCGATTCCGGTCGTCGATGCCGTATCGTCGGCGACCCCGGCACCCGTTGCCGCCTCGTCCCCGCTAACGTCCGCGGGCAAGCCCGCCGCGAGCATCGTGCGCAACAGCGGCAGCGTCACCGCGCGCTTCTGTTCGAGCGAAAAGCGGTCGAGCGCGTCGAGCAGCGCCATGAGGCTCGGCATGTCGCGCCGGAAGTGCGTGAGCAGATAGGCAGGCACGTCGTCGGCGAGCGCGATGCCGCGCTCGCGCGCCGCCTGCTTGAGCACGGCGGCCTTGCCGTCGTCGGCGAGCGGTGCGAGATGGAACACGAGCCCCCAGCCGAGTCGCGTGCGCAGGTCCTCGCGCACCGCGAGGCCCATCGGGGCGGCGTCGCCGGTCGCGACGAGCGCGCAGGTCGGATGCGCCCGCACCTCGTTGAACAGGTTGAAAAGCGCGATCTGCTGCGCGCCCGAGAGCGCGTCGCAGTCGTCCACGGCGTAGATCGCCACGCGCGGATCGAAGCCGAACGCCGCGAGCGCGCTCTGCGGCCCGAGATAGCGCGCGTGGCCCGGCGCCGCCGCGTGGACGAGCGCATGCAGCAGATGGCTGCGCCCGTTGCCGGGCTCGCCCCAGATGTAGAACGTGCGGTCGGCGACGGGGCCGGCCGCGAGCGCGGCGTCGAGCCCCGAGAGGCGCGCAACCAGCTCGGCGTTGGCGCCGGTGTGGAAGTTGTCGAAGGTCGATGGCGGCGGGGTGCCGAGATCGAGCGTTAGCTGTCGCTGCACGGTGTTTCAGCCGGAAATCAGTTCTTGTAGAGCGCGCTGTCGAGGTAACTGCGCCGCAGTTCGCGCAGTGCGATCGAGAGGATCGCGCTGGCGGGCAGCGCGAGCAGCACGCCGAAGAACCCAAACAGTTGCCCGAACGCGAGCAACGCGAAGATCACCGCGAGCGGGTGCAGCCCGATGCGCTCGCCGACGAGGCGCGGCGTCAGGAAGAACCCTTCGAGGACCTGGCCGATGCCATACACCACCGCGACCGCGCCGAAGCCATACCAGTTGCCGAACTGCAGGAGCGCGGCGATGAGCGCGAGCACGAGGCCCGTCGCGTAGCCGAGATAGGGGATCAGCACCGCGAGGCCCGTAAATATGCCGACCGGCAGCGCGACCTCGAAGCCCGCGATCGAAAGCGCAGTCGCGTACCAGGCGGCGAGGATCGCCATCACGAGCAACTGGCCGCGCAGGTATTGCGCGAGCATGCGGTCCATCTCGCCCGCGAGTTCCATCGTGCGCGCGAACCAGCGGCGCGGGATGATGTTCTGCACGCGCGCGACCATCGCGTTCCAGTCATAGAGCAGATAGAACAGCACGAGCGGCACCAGCACGACGTTGCTGACGACCGAAATCATCACGTTGCTGCTCGTGCGCACCGAAGCCCACGCGTAGAGCGCGATCGACTGCGCGCTGCCTTCGAGCTTGCTTGTCGCCATGTCGCGCAGGCTCTGGAAGTCGAGCATGTTCTCCATGTTGAGGAGGGCAAGTTTGGGCGTCAGCCACTCGTGCAGATGGGTGAGCATCACCGGCACCTGCTGCTTGAGTTGCGGCCCTTCTTTCTGGATCACGGCGAGCAGCAGCACGACCAGCATCGTCACGACGAGGGCGAACAGCACGATCATGACGAGCGCGGCGAGGCCGCGTGGCACGCGGCGGCGCACGAGCCACGCGACGCCGGGCTGCAGGATATAGGCGATGATCGCGCCGAGCAGAAAGGGCGTGAGGACCGGACCCAGCAGCCAGAGCACGATGCCGAAGGCGAGCGCGAGCGCCGCCCAGATGGCGGCCTGGCGCTGGTAAGGCGTGAAAATCGGTGTATTCGGCGACAAAACTTGGTTTTCCGCGTGGTTTTCCGGTCGTTGGGCGGGCCAATAAGGCCGGTTTTGGGCAATTCGGGCCGCTTAAGGCCGCGCGGGACGCCGCGGTGGGAGCATTTTGCAGCCCAGCGGCGGCGGCGGGGTGCCGTCAATCGGTTAAAATCGCATTTTACCGACCTTCTGGCACTTCCCCATGAATCAACCGAAATCCGACCAGGCCGCCGGCGCCCAGGGCCTCTCGTACCGCGACGCCGGCGTGGACATCGACGCGGGCGACGCGCTCGTCGAGCGCATCAAGCCCTTCGCCAAGAAGACGATGCGCGAAGGCGTGATGGGCGGCATCGGCGGATTCGGCGCGCTCTTCGAGGTGTCGAAGAAGTACAAGGAACCCGTGCTCGTGTCGGGCACCGATGGCGTCGGCACCAAGCTGCGCCTCGCCTTTGATCTGAACAAACACGACACGGTCGGCCAGGATCTCGTCGCGATGAGCGTGAACGACATCCTCGTGCAGGGCGCCGAGCCGCTGTTCTTCCTCGACTACTTCGCGTGCGGCAAGCTCAACGTCGACACGGCAGCGACGGTCGTGAAGGGCATCGCGCAAGGTTGCGAACTGGCGGGCTGCGCGCTGATCGGCGGCGAAACGGCCGAAATGCCGGGCATGTACCCCGACGGTGAATACGACCTCGCCGGTTTCGCGGTCGGCGCCGTTGAAAAGAGCAAGATCATCGACGGCAGCACGATCGCCCCGGGCGACGTGGTGCTGGGTCTCGCTTCCAGCGGCATCCACTCGAACGGTTTCTCGCTCGTGCGCAAGATCATCGAGCGCGTGAATCCGGATCTGAACGCCGATTTCCACGGCCGCTCGCTCGCCGACGCGCTGATGGCGCCCACGCGCATCTACGTGAAGCCGCTGCTCGCGCTGATGGAAAAGATGACCGTGAAGGGCATGGCGCACATCACGGGCGGCGGGCTGGTCGAGAACATTCCGCGCGTGCTGCGCGACGGTCTCACTGCAGAACTCGATCACAACACCTGGGGGCTGCCGCCGCTCTTCTCGTGGCTCCAGAAGCACGGCGGTGTCGCCGATGCGGAGATGCATCGCGTGTTCAACTGCGGCATCGGCATGGCCGTGATCGTTTCGGCTGATCAGGCGGATGAGGCCGTTCGACTGCTCACCGCCGCGGGCGAGCAGGCGTGGAAGATCGGCGTCGTGCGCGCAAGCAAGGAAGGTGAAGCGCAGACGGTGGTGATCTAAGTCACCAGCCTTCGGGCTCAATCGATTAATTCGCGCCGGTCAGGCAAACCCATCAGGGTTTGTCTGCCGGCGCGAAGTCATTTGTGGTCCGCTTGATGCGTGCGTTACGCGCCTTATAGCACCGTGCGCACGTGCCAAAGCTCCGGGAACAGCACGACGTCGAGCATCTTGCGCAGATAAGGCGCCCCGGTGGTACCGCCGGTGCCCTGCTTGAAGCCGATGATCCGCTCGACGGTGGTGACGTGTCGGAAGCGCCACTGCCGGAAGGCGTCTTCGAGATCGACGAGTTCCTCGGCCATTTCGTACAAATCCCAGTACTGCGAAGGATTGCGATAGACCTCGAGCCAGGCGTCTTCGACGGTTTGATCGTGTTCGGTCGGCAGCGTCCAGTCACGCGCAAGCCGTTCCGGTGCAATCGCGAAGCCGCGCCGCGCGAGCAGGCGGATCACTTCGTCATAGAACGACGGCGCTTCCAGTGACGCCTTCACCTGCTCGAGAATCTCGGCGCGGTGTTCGTGCGGCTTGAGCATCTGCACGTTCTTGTTGCCGAGCAGGAATTCGATCTGCCGGTACTGGTACGACTGAAAGCCCGAAGAGCTGCCGAGGTAAGGGCGCATTGCCGTGTACTCGGATGGCGTGAGCGTCGACAACACATTCCACGCCTGCACGAGCTGTTCCATGATGCGCGAGACGCGCGCGAGCTGCTTGAACGCCGGTTGCAGTTCGTCGCGATGCACGTTCGCGAGCGCCGCGCGCAGCTCGTACAGCGCGAGCTTCATCCACAACTCGCTCGTCTGATGCTGGACGATGAACAGCATCTCGTTGTGATCGGGCGAGAGCGGGTGCTGCGCATTGAGCACCGTGTCGAGCCCGAGATAGTCGCCGTAGCTCATCGACTTCGAGAAGTCGAGTTGAGCGTTGTGCCAGCCATCGTCGCGTGTTGCGTCCGGTGCTGCGGGTGCGCTCGAAAAGGGGCATCCACTTGCTGGTGCGGTCGGCGCGGTCGCGGTTTCTCCCGTGTTCGGCATGCCGGGAATCTGCATGTGGTCGGTCATGTCTGGGTCTCCCATCCGGTGTAATCAGGTCACCGCGCCACGCGCGGCGAATTCCGGCTTGCGCCAGCTTTCGGTTGTGAGTATGTCGCGCAGCGTTTCCACGGTGTCCCACACGTCCACGAAGCGCACGTAAAGCGGCGTGAAGCCGAAGCGCAACACGTGCGGCTCGCGATAATCGCCGATCACGCCACGCGCAATCAGCGCCTGCATCACCTCGTAGCCATGCGGGTGCTCGAAGCTCACATGCGAGCCGCGCCACGCGTGCTCGCGCGGCGTGACGAGCGTGAGATTCAGACCGGCGCAGCGCGTCTCGACGAGTTCGATGAAGAGATCGGTGAGCGCGAGCGATTTGCGGCGCACGGCCTGCATGTCGGTTTTCAGGAATACGTCGAGTCCGCATTCGACGAGCGCCATCGAAATGATCGGCTGCGTACCGCAAAGGAAACGCCCGATGCCGTCGTCGGGGCGGTAGTCCGGGCTCATGTCGAACGGTTTTTTGTGACCCCACCAGCCGGAGAGCGGCTGCGAGAACGCGTTCTGGTGGCGCTTCGGCACCCAGACGAATGCGGGCGAGCCCGGGCCGCCGTTGAGGTACTTGTACGTGCAGCCGACGGCGTAGTCGGCGTTGGCACCGTTCAGATCGACGCCCACCGCACCCGCCGAGTGCGCGAGGTCCCACAGCGCGAGTGCGCCGCGTGCGTGAGCGAGTTCGGTGAGCGCGCGCATGTCGTGCATGTAGCCCGTGCGGTAGTTCACGTGCGTGACCATCGTGACGGCGACGTCGTCGGTGATCGCGGCGGGCAGTTCGGCGGGGTCGTCCACGAGGCGCAATTCGTAGCCGCGGTCGAGCTGTTCGATGAGGCCCTGCGCGATGTAGAGATCGGTCGGGAAATTCGAGCGTTCGGAGACGATCACGCGACGCTTCGGATCGCGCGCGTTCTGCACGCGCAGCGCCGCCGAGAGCGCCTTGAAGAGATTCACCGAAATCGTGTCGGTGACGACGACTTCGTCTTCGGCCGCGCCGATCAACGCGCCGAGCTTGTTGCCGAGCCGGCGCGGCAGTGCGAACCAGCCGGCGGTGTTCCAGCTGCGGATTAAACCGTCGCCCCATTCGGCGCCGATCACGGCCTGCGCGCGCGCGGCGGCGGTTTTCGGCGGCACGCCGAGCGAGTTGCCGTCGAGGTAGATCGTGGCAGGCGCGAGCGCGAACTCGTCGCGCAACGCGGCAAGCGGGTCTGCGCGGTCTAGCGCTTCAGCTTCTTTGCGGTCGTTCATGGATATCTGCGGTTGGGCGGGTTTTGATCGGTTTGAAAAATCAGGTGCTTTTCAGTTTGTGCTTCACGCCTTGCGCGGCAGCGCGCGCAGCACGGCGCGCACCGGGCTTGCATCAAGTGTGGCGAACTTGAGCGGGAGGGCAATCAGTTCGTAGTCGCCGGGCGCGACACTGTCGAGCACGATGCCTTCGAGTATCGCCATGCGATGCGCGCGGATGCGGTGGTGTGCGTCCATCGTCTTCGATTCCTGCGGATCGAGCGAAGGTGTGTCGATGCCAATAAGGCGCACGCCGCGCGCGGCCAGGAGGTCGATCGTTTCGGGTGCGACCGCGCAGAACGCGCTGTCCCAGCGGTCGATCGGCGCTTGAGCGTAGGTGCGCAGCAGCACGCGCGGCGGCAGATCGTCGAGCGCGTGTTCGACGTCCTGGGGCCGCACGAGCGGCGCAGCACCGATGCAATGGATCACGCGGCACGCGCCGAGGTAGGCGTCGAGCGGCACCGCGCCGATCGGCGCGCCGTGCGCGTCGTAGTGCAGCGGGGCGTCGGTGTGCGCGCCAGTGTGCGGCGAGAGCGTCACGCGTGCGACGTTCACAGGCGAGCCGGCTTCCATTCGCCAGACGCGCTCCACGCCGACCGGCGTGTCACCGGGCCAGACGGGCGTGTCAGATTGGATAGGCGGGGAAATGTCCCAGATGTCGTTCATCACATTGATCTGCATTCTCTACTTGTGTTTCGAATGATAGACAAGCTAGAGTGAAATGTGATTGCGAAAAAATCGCCGCTAACTGCAACTGTTGGCACATAATTCAAGCCAAGCCGGGAATGGGGACCAAATATGAATGCAATCTCGCTCGACGCCACCGATTGCCGTATTCTCGCCGTGCTTCAGAACGAGGGGAGGATCAGCAACCTCGATCTCGCCGAACGTATTTCGTTGTCGCCATCGGCGTGTTTGCGCCGTCTGCGGCTACTGGAAGAGCAGGGCGTGGTGGAGCGTTATCGCGCGTGCCTGAACCGGGAGGTTCTCGGTTTCGAGATGGAGGCGTTCGTTCAGGTGTCGATGCGCAACGACCAGGAAAGCTGGCACGAGCGCTTCGTGAGCGCGCTGCGCGACTGGCCCGAGGTGGTGGGTGCGTACGTTGTGACGGGCGAGACGCACTATCTGCTGCGCGTGCTCGCGCACAATCTCAAGCACTATTCGGATTTCGTGCTCAACAAGCTGTATAAGGCGCCGGGCGTGATGGACATCCGTTCGAACATCGTCCTCACGACGCTCAAGGTCGAGGCGGGCGTGCCGGTCGACCTGATCCAGCAGAAGGAGCCGAAGAGCGCCGTCGTGTGAAGCCGGGGCGGCCTCAGAGCGGCTGGAGCTGATGGAAGTCGCCGCCGTGGAATACGAGCGGCGACGCCTTCGCGATGTCCTCGCGCACGCCGCACCGCTCGACCTCGCCGACGAAGATCACATGATCACCTTCGTCGTAGCGGCTACGGTTGTGGCATTCGAACCAGGCGAGCGCACCGTCGAGCACGGGCATGCCGCTGTCGCCAGCCGCGTGCGAGACACCTTCGAAGCGGTCGCCCTTCACGGTCGCGAAACGCTTGCAGAGGTCGAGCTGCGACGCGGCGAGCACATTCACCACATAATGGCTGTTCGACCGGAACACCGGCATCGATGCCGATCGCGTGGCGAGGCTCCAAAGCACGAGCGGCGGACTCAGCGACACCGAGTTGAACGAGCTGGCGGTGATGCCGATCAGCGAGCCATCGGGCGCTTTCGTTGTGATCACCGTCACCCCGGTCGCGAACTGGCCGAGCGCGCGGCGGAAGGCGGCGTCGTCGAAATTGGGCGGGTTGGCGTGGCGGGTCATCGGAGTGCGGGTCCGTTTGCGGGGCGCACACCGTGTGCGAAAAAAGTGAGAGTCGAGATCAACGTCATCTGGAAAAGCGGCAAAGTGTCGCAATTTTAACGGATGCGGCGGATAACCGCCTTCCGGTCCGGTGCGGACCGCGGAATCGCGGACGTCGGGTCACATTCTCAAGGAGTCGGCAGCATGAGTCAGACAATCGAAGTCGCCACGCTGGGCGGCGGGTGCTTCTGGTGCCTCGAAGCCGTGTATTTGCGCGTCGATGGCGTGAATTCGGTCGAATCGGGCTACGCGGGCGGCCAGGTCACCAACCCGAGCTATGAGCAGGTCTGCGACGGCAATACGGGACACGCCGAAGTCGTCAAAGTGGCTTTCGATACGGCGAAGATCAGCTATCGCGAGATCCTCGATATCTTCTTCGCGATCCACGATCCCACCCAGCTCAACCGGCAGGGTAACGATGTTGGCACGCAGTACCGGTCGGTGATCTTCACGCACTCCGAGGCGCAGCGCGAGGCTGCTCTGCAGGCGATCCGCGAACTGGCTGCTGAAGACGTCTACAGCGGGCAGATCGTCACGCAGGTGGTGCCGCTCGAAGGCAACTATTTCCCCGCTGAGGTGTATCACCAGAACTACTTCGCACAGCATCCGGAACAGGGATATTGCGCGTTCGTCGTCGCGCCGAAGGTCGCGAAGTTTCGCCAGAAGTTCGCGCACCGGCTCAAGGCGGAGTGAGTGGGCGGCGCCCACCCGCTTTCACGCGGGCGGGGCGTCGCACGACCAGGGCCTCTATCGCACGGACACCGTTCCGCGCAGATACAGAACTCAACCGGCCGCGGCACCCGGGGAATCGTCGCTCGCGGGTGCCCCTTCTGAACGCAGCCGCACAAACTCATCCGCGATCGCGCGTGCCAGCTTCGCGCACGACAGCGGTGCCGAGCCCTCCGCCTTATTGTTTGTCGTGATGAGCACGCTCTGGCCCGCGAGCGCGTAGCGCGCAGCCAGTTCCGCGAGCGCGTCTCGGGTGTGCGGGTCTTCGTCGATGAGCTTGTCGAACGGTTCGTAACGCGCCTTCGCCTGCTCGTAGCGATAACCGCTGTGCAGGCTCCAGCGCACGATCAGCGGACCCGCCGGGGTCTCGCCGTCCATCAGCGCGAGCGCCGTGGCCTGGCGAAGCGGGTCCGGCATGCGCGCATGCAGCCCCACGCAATAACGCACACCGGCCGCGCGCAGTGTCCTGACGAAGCGCGGCGTGAGCAGGCTCGCATCGCGAATTTCGACTGCGTAGCAGGGGCCGTCGGGCGTTTGCGGTAGTGGAGGCAGGGCCGCGAGGAATACGGACAAGCGCTCGATGAAAGCGGCCGGGTCGGCGAGCAGTTGATCGGGCAGCGGCGGAAACTGGAACACGAGCGCGCCGGCTTTCACGCCGAGCCCCGTGAGACACGGCTCGACGAATTCGCTCGCCGCCAGTTGCGCGTTCAGGAAGCACGGATTCGCAGCGACCGGTTCGCCGCGCTCGCCGCGCACGCTGGCGTCGGTGATCGAGGCGGGCGCCTTCACGATGAACCGGAAGTGGTCGGGCACCTGCTGCGCGTAGCGCAAGTAATCGGCGACGGAGAGCGGCGCGTAGAACGAGCGGTCGATGCTCACGGAGCGCAGCAACGGATGCGCGCCGTATGCAGCAAGACCGTCCCGCGAAAGTTTGCTGTTGCTGTAGTCGTCGCCGTAGACAATGCCGCGCCAGCCCGGAAACGACCACGACGATGTGCCGAGGCGCACTTGCGCCGGCATCTCGGCGGCAAGGTCGAGCGTCGCCTGATCCGCCATCGCGGGGAGCACGCCGCGGGCGCGGCGCTTCGGGGCGGGCGGTGCGGACGCGGCGGCGCGCGCGGGCGCTTGCGCTTCGGAAAAGCCTGCGAATTCCGCGTTCGCAGGGACGGCCTCGGCCCGGGCCGGCGCGGGATTCGGGCGCGGCGGCCGCGGCGCGGTGGCCTTGGGCGCCGGTTCAGGCGCGACGAAGCCGAACAGGTCGGTTTGGGCGTTATCGACCCCGGCCACGGCGTGCGCTTCGTCTGTTACGTCGATGGCGACTCCTTGCTCCGGGGCGTTTCGGTCATTCATACGTATGCGGTCGTGCTGTTCGGGCCGGCTGCGTCGCAAGCCCCGGCGGGGTCGCAGGTCGACCACCCTGCGCCGCGCCATGGATCACATCACAGCGGCCGTTCGTACATGTACCGGCGCGACCATGGCAGCGTCGCTGCGCTGCGGCCGGCCTTGCGGCAGACGATCTGGTAGATCGACACGTCGTCATGCTCGAACGCGTAGGCGCAACCCGCCAGATACACGCGCCAGATGCGGAATTTCTCGTCCTCGACGAGCTTTTTCGCCTCTTGCGCGCGCGCTTCGAAGTTCGCTGCCCACATATCGAGCGTGTGCGCATAGTGACGGCGCAGGCTCTCGACGTCAACCGCTTCCAGCCCGCCGCGCTGCGCTGCCTGGAGCGCGAGGCTGATGTGCGGGAGTTCGCCGTCCGGGAACACGTAGCGGTCGATGAATTCCCCGCCGCCGAGCGCCGTTTCGCCACTGTCCGCATCCGACGACGTAATGCCGTGATTCATCGCGACGCCATCGTCGACGAGCAGGTCGTGCACCTTCTGGAAGTACTCGGGCAGCTTCTTGCGCCCGACGTGCTCGAACATGCCGACGCTCGTGATGCGGTCGAACTGGCCATCGACGTCGCGATAGTCCTGCAGACGGATCTCGATGCGATCTTCGAGCCCCGCAGCCTTCACGCGTGCAGTGGCGAGGTCGAACTGGTTCTGAGAGAGCGTGACGCCGACGCACCGCGCGCCGAACTTCTGTGCCGCACGCAGCACGAGCGCGCCCCAGCCGCAGCCGATGTCGAGCAGACGGTGGCCCGGCTGCAGTCCGATCTTGGTGAGAATGTGGTCGATCTTCTTCAGCTGCGCGGTGGCGAGGTCTTCGTCGCCCTGCTCGAAGTACGCGCACGAATAGACCATGTTCTCGTCGAGCCACAGCTTGTAGAACTCGTTCGAGACGTCGTAGTGGTACTGGATCGCCTTTTTGTCGGTGTTCTTCGAGTGCGTGAAATAGCGGCGCGCGCGCGTGAGCTTGCTCGCTTTCGTGACGGTGCTGCGCGCGAGCGAATAGCTGATGTCGATGATATCGGCGAGCCTGCCTTCGATGTCGATCTTGCCTTTGATGTACGCCTCGCCGAGATTGTCGAGGCTCGGATCGAGCAAGAGCGGCAGCGCCGACGCGCTGTTCACCTTGAGCGTGACGTCAGGTGCAGCGAAGTGGCCGAAATCGTACTGCTGGCCGCTCCAGAGCACGAGACGAGCGGGCAGGTTGGCCTTGTTGCGTACTTCATCGACCCACCGTGCGATCTTCTTCTCCCAGAACATGCGTTTCCCTCCGTGTCGATGCGGAGTTAGCGCTCAAGCACCTACTCCGGTCCCATGCGAGATGGGGGTGGTTCAATCAACGACTGAAGCCCAAAGACAAAAGACAAAAACGAATTGCAGGGTGAACTACAGGGCGAACTACGCGGTAAAGCGGATGGACTGCTGTCGGTGCGCCGCGCCTGTCGATCACCGACTTGAGGCGCCGCGACGGTGTGACGTTACATCAGATCAAGGCAACAACGAGTGAAACGTGACGCAGTAAAGTGCGGGCGGCCACGCTCCGGCGCCGCCACCCGCGGGTGTCAGCGCCTTACGGCGCGAGTCGCTCGATGCGCCATCCGGCGCCCTCGCGTGCATAACGGATGCGGTCGTGCAGGCGCGACGGGCGGCCTTGCCAGAACTCGACGGCATCCGGCACGAGGCGGTAGCCGCCCCAGTGCGGCGGACGCGGCGGGTTCTCGCCGTACTTCGCGATGATTTCACGCTCGCGCGCTTCGAGTTCCGTGCGGCTGCCGATCACGGCGCTCTGCTCGGACACCCATGCACCGATGCGCGAGCCGAGCGGGCGCGAGTGGAAATACGCGTCGCTTTCCTCGTCGCTGGTTTTCTCGACCAGGCCTTCGATGCGCACCTGACGCTCGAGTTCGATCCAGTAGAAGAGCAGGCTCGCGTGCGGATTGACGGCAAGCTCGTGGCCCTTGCGGCTCTCGTAGTTCGTGAAGAAGACGAAACCGCGCTCGTCGACGCCCTTGATGAGCAGGATGCGGGAAGCCGGCCGGCCGTCGGCGTCGACGGTGGCGACCGTCATGGAATTCGGCTCGGGCAGCTTCGCGTCGATCGCCTGGTTGAACCAGGTCTGGAACTGGCGGATGGGATCCGCGTCGACGTCGGCGGCGTCGAGCGAACCAAGTGTGTAGTTCTTGCGGAGGTCGGCGATGGTTGTCATGTTTTATGCAGGCACTTCAGTGCAAACAAGTATAGGTCGAAGGACAAGAAACGCCAGGCGCGCGATCCCGAAGTGACGAGCGGGGCTGCGGGCGCGGAACGATTGTGTCCGATCAGGCAAAATACGGGTCACGCCTTTGTCGCGGACGCATGCGCTTGATACTTACTTGATACGCGCTTGATTCACTCTCCGGTCCGCGGTCAGGCTCGTTTTGGAACTCCATCGTTATGTCCAGTACCCCGATTTCGCCGCAGACCGATCTTACCGC
Source organism: Paraburkholderia adhaesiva (assembly GCF_021390575.1). Classification (GTDB taxonomy): domain Bacteria; phylum Pseudomonadota; class Gammaproteobacteria; order Burkholderiales; family Burkholderiaceae; genus Paraburkholderia; species Paraburkholderia adhaesiva. Next base: position 573,783 of record NZ_JAJEJQ010000001.1, read on the forward strand.
GCTCCCCGCAGCCGATGAAGCCGATAGAGCCCGCCGGTTCGGCGGCGTGGCGCGACTTTACGGCGCGCCCGCGCTCGCCGCTTTCGAGCGCGCACACGTCGCGGTGATCGGCATCGGCGGGGTCGGATCGTGGGTGGCCGAGGCGCTCGCGCGTAGCGCGATCGGCACGCTCACGCTGATCGACCTCGACAACGTCGCCGAAAGCAATACCAACCGCCAGATTCATGCGCTCGACGGCAACTACGGCAAGCCGAAGGTCGAGGCCATGGCCGAGCGCATCAGGTTGATCGACCCGGCGTGCGATGTGCGGCTCGTCGAGGATTTCGTCGAACCGTCGAACTTCGATGCGCTTCTCGGCGGCGGCTTCGACTACGTGATCGACGCCATCGACAGCGTGCGCACGAAAACGGCGTTGATCGCATGGTGCGTGGAGCACCGGCAGCCGCTCATCACCGTGGGTGGCGCGGGCGGACAGCTCGATCCGACGCGCATCCGTATCGACGATCTAGCGTTCACGATCCAGGACCCGCTGCTCTCGAAGGTGCGCGGCCAGTTGCGCAAGCACCACGGCTTTCCGCGCGGGCCGAAGGCGAAGTTCAAGGTGAGCGCCGTGTATTCCGACGAGCCGCTCATCTATCCCGAGGCCGCGGTGTGCGACGTCGATCCCGAGGCCGAGCACGTCACCACGTCGCCGGGGCATCATGCGCCGGTTGGGCTGAACTGCGCGGGGTTCGGGTCGAGCGTGTGTGTGACGGCGAGTTTTGGTTTTGCTGCGGCGGCACATGTGCTGCGGGCGATTGCTGTCGGGGCCACTGCGGGAGCCACGTCGCGTTAAACCTCGGCGCGGTGTTGTTTCGCGCATAAAAAACGCACGGTCCGTGAGAATCGTGCGTTTTTCGTTTCGGCTTGCGTGTCGTCCGGCGTCGTTTCAGTTCAGCGCCATGCTCAACTTGCGCCGCCACTCGCTCACGAGCTGCGGCTGATGCGCGGCGAGATCGAACACCGTAAGCATCGTCTTGCGGCCGATATCGTCGCGGAACGTGCGGTCGCGCTTCACGATATCCAATAGCTGCTCGAGCGCCTCCGCATACTTGCGACGCGCGATCAGGGCGTTCGCCAGGTCGAAACGCGCCTCGAGATCCTGGGGATGCGCGGCCACCTGCGCCTCGAGCGCATCAGTGGGTGGCAGGTCCGCGGCGGCGTCGAGCGCATCGAGGCGTGTCTTGATCGCGTTGAAGCTCGGATCGACGCCCTGCGTGGTCTTCGGCGAGAGCAGGTCGACTTCGTTGCGCGCTTCGTCGGCACGGTTGTCGGCGAGCAGCAGCTCGATCAGATCCATGCGTGCGTCGTCGAAACCTGGATCGTACGCGAGCGCGGCCTGCAGCGCCTCGTAAGCCTCATCGCGGCGGCCCTCTGCGAGCGCTTCTTGGGCCGCGCGCCGCTCGGTCTGGGCGACGTCCGGAATCAGGCCGTCGATGAACTGGCGCAACTGGCCTTCAGGCAATACCCCGATGAACTGGTCGACGGGCTGTCCATCGACGAACGCGACGACGTGCGGAATGCTGCGCACCTGGAAGTGCGCGGCGAGTTCCTGGTTTTCGTCGACGTTCACCTTCGCGAGCTTCCACTTGCCCGCGTATTCGGCTTCGAGCTTTTCGAGCATCGGCCCGAGCGTCTTGCACGGGCCGCACCACGGCGCCCAGAAGTCGATCAGCACGGGCGCGAGCGTCGACGCTTCGATCACGTCCTTTTCAAAAGTGGCCAGATTGGTGTCCATTGCGTCCTCGTTGGGTTTGGTCTGTTGCCGCATGATCTGGGGACGAAACTCACGAGTTCAATCGTTCAATCCGGTGGCCGGCGTGTGCCAGTCCCACCGGGTTGTGCGTTGATTCATTGCGGTTTCTTCTCCGGCAGCGGAATCCATTCTGTTTCGCCGGGGACTTTCCCCATTTCCTGGCGCGTCCACGTGGCCTTCGCGGCTTCGATCTTCTCGCGCGAACTCGACACGAAGTTCCACTCGATGAAGCGGTCGCCCTCCAGTTTCTCGCCGCCGAGCAGCATCACGCGTGCTCCATTGCTGCTGGCGAGCGTGACGGTTTCGCCGGGCACGAGGACGGCCATCGTCGCGGCGTCGAGCGGTGTGCCGTCGATCGACAGATCACCATCCACGAGATACACGCCGCGTTCCTCGTGCTCCGCGTCGAGCGCGATGGCGCTGCCCGGCGCGAACGCGGCGGCAACGTAGAGCGTGCCCGAAAAGGTCTCGACGGGCGAGGTCTTGCCGAACGCCGTACCCGCGATGACGCGCATCGTCACGCCATTGCGCTCGATTTGCGGAAGCGTTTCGGCCGCGTGATGGAAGAACGACGGGGCCGCGTCCTCATGATCGAGCGGAAGTGCCACCCAGGTCTGGATGCCGTGCATGGTCAAGCTCTTCGGAAGATCTTCCTCGGGCGTGCGCTCGGAGTGGACGATACCGCGGCCCGCGGTCATCCAGTTCACGTCGCCGGGGACGATCTTCTGCTTCGAGCCGAGGCTGTCGCGGTGCATGAGCGAGCCGTCGAAGAGATATGTGACGGTGGCAAGGCCGATGTGCGGGTGCGGGCGCACGTTGACACCCGAGCCCGGTTCGAGCGTGGCGGGGCCCATGTGGTCGAAAAAGATAAACGGGCCGACGAGGCGCGCGGCGAGCGCAGGCAGCACACGCCGCACGAGCAGGTTACCGATGTCGCGCGTATGGGGCTTGAGGACCGCTTTGATCGCTGAGGACATGAACGCTCACTTGAGGGTCGAACGGCACGGAAACGGTCCGAACGCGCGGCGGTGTGGCTGCTCTATGCGCGGACGGCGCGGGCGAATACGGCTCGCCCAGTGCGGCCGCGCAACCAGTCGCGGCGGCCTTGCAGGCGAGCCCTCATTCTAGCGCCCGCCCGGGCGAGGCGCTGCACGAGCGCGCGGCTGCCGGTACACTCGTAGACTCAAAAAAACGACGTGGAGTGGACGATGTCGCCGAAGGATCTGTTGCTGGCGCTGGTAGTCGTGCTGGCGTGGGGCGTGAACTTCGTGGTGATCAAGGTGGGGCTGCACGGCGTGCCGCCGATGCTGCTCGGCGCGCTGCGCTTTTTGCTGGCGGCTTTTCCGGCCGTGCTGTTCGTCAAGCGCCCGAAAATCCCGTTGAAATGGTTGCTCGCCTACGGCGTGACGATCTCGTTCGGACAGTTCGTCTTTCTTTTTTACGCGATGTCCGTGGGCATGCCGGCCGGACTCGCCTCGGTCGTGCTCCAGGCGCAGGCGTTCTTCACGCTCGGCTTCGCGGCGCTCTTCCTGCACGAGCGCTTTCACGCGCCGAACGTGATCGGCCTCTTGATCGCGGCGCTCGGCCTCGCGCTGATCGGCATGCAGTCGACGGCGGGTGGCGGCGCACAGGCCATGACACTCATCGGTTTCGCGCTCACGCTCTGCGCCTCCGCCATGTGGGCGCTCGGCAATATCGCCATGAAGAAGGTGGGGCGGGTCGATCTGGTGGGGCTCGTCGTGTGGGCGAGCCTGATTCCGCCGGTACCGTTTCTCGTCCTGTCGTACTTCGTCGAGGGGCCGCAGCGCATCGCTGGCGCGTTGGAAGGGATTGGCGTGCAGTCAGTGCTCGCGATCGTTTATCTCTCGTTCGTTGCGACGATCCTTGGCTACAGCCTCTGGGGCCGCCTGCTCTCCAGGTATCCCGCGAGCCAGGTCGCGCCGTTCTCGCTGCTCGTGCCGATCATCGGGCTCGCCACGGCCTCGCTCACGCTCGGCGAGCGTCTCACTGTGGCCGAGATCGGCGGTGCCGCGCTGGTGATGGGCGGGCTCGTCGTGAATGTGTTCGGTGGCTGGGTGCGGCAGCGCTTCGTGGTCGCGCGATGAGGGCGTTCATGCATGCACGTTGACGTGAGCGGGGCGGCCTCGCACCAGAAAAAACGCCGCGCACCATCGAGGCCGCGCGGCATGCTTGCTGCATGACGCGGCGCGCTCTGAAGCGCGCCTCACCCCTCACGTCATGCGATTCTTCGCAAGCGGCGGATTCGCCGCGAAATAGCGCTTGATGCCCTTGAGAATCGCGTTCGCCATCTTGTCGCGATAGGCATCGTCGTTGAGCTTCTGCTCTTCTTCCGGGTTGCTGATGAACGCGGTCTCGACAAGGATCGACGGAATGTCGGGCGCCTTGAGCACCGCAAATCCCGCCTGCTCGACCGAGCCCTTGTGCAGCTTGTTGATCCCACCCACTTCGTTGAGCACGAAGTTGCCGTAGCGCAGCGAGTCGCGGATTTGTGCCGTCGTCGACATGTCGAAGAGCGCGCGGTTCACGGCGGCGTCGGCGGTCTTGATGTTGATGCCGCCGATCAGGTCCGACGAGTTTTCCTTGTTCGCCATCCAGCGCGCCGCGGCGCTCGACGCGCCGTGGTCGGACAACGCGAACACCGACGAGCCGCGTGCTTCCGGCGTCGTGAACGCGTCGGCGTGGATCGACACGAAGAGGTCCGCGCCCACGCGCCGCGACTTCTGCACACGCACGTTGAGCGGGACGAAGAAATCGGCGTCGCGCGTCATCATCGCGCGCATGTTGGGTTGCGCGTCGATTTTCGCGCGCAGTCTCTTCGCGATGTCGAGTGCGACGTGCTTTTCATACGTGCCCGCGCTGCCGATCGCGCCCGGATCTTCGCCGCCGTGGCCGGGGTCGATAGCGACCGTCAACAGTCGCAGCGTGCCGCCCTTATCCTGCTTTGGCGCGACGAAGCCGTAATTGTCGTCGCTGCTGCCGCTGTCGTCCTGCGCGAGCCCCGGCGCCTTCGGTGCAGACTTCGGCGCGCGTTGTGCGATGACCGGAGGCGCAGCCGGCGCGGGACGCTGCCCGGCCGGACTTGCGGCTGCGCCGGACGGAGCGGGTGTGTTCTGATCGTCGTTCTGCGCGTAGCGCTGGAAGAAGGCGTCGCTGTTGTCGGCGCCCGGCGCATTGGGCACGGCCGTTGGGCCCGCGAGCGTCGAGGGCGGCACGTCGTGGTGCAACGCCTGGCTCGCTTCGAGTTGCTGCTGCTTCTTCTCGGTCTGCGCGATCAGGTCCATCAGCGGGTCGGGCGCGACGGCAGGGTACAGGTCGAACACGAGCCGGTACCGATACGAGCCCACCGGCTGCAGCGCGAACACCTGCGGTTTCACCGAGCCCTTGAGGTCGAACACCATGCGCACGACGTGCGGCTGGTTCTGGCCGACGCGCACGGCCTGGATCTGCGGATCGTTCGGCGTGATCTTCGAAACGAGGTTTTTGAGGGCGTCGTCGAGGTCGAGACCGTTGAGGTCCACGACGAGACGGTCCGGACCCTTGAGCATCTGCTGCGTGGTAGCAAGCGGCTGGTCCGATTCGATCGTGACGCGCGTGTAATCGCGCGCGGGCCACACGCGCACGCCGATCACCGAAGTCGCCCACGCGAGGCGCGGCGCCGCGAGGCCGAGCACCAGCGTGGATGCGCCCGCCTTCAGGATCTGCCGGCGCCGCCAGTTGTGCGTGGCTGAGGCGGCAGATTCGATCGAGCGGAACGGTTTGATTAACATCTTTCTAGACATGCCTTTCCTGATGCGCTGTATGCGTAGGCGGTGAGCACGCGGCCCTCGCCTTGTTCCCCGGGTTCGAGCGAGAACACGAGGTCCGGCACGCCGAGCAGGCCGCCCGCGCGTTGCGGCCATTCGACGAGACACACCGCGCCGGCCGCGAAGTATTCGCGAAAGCCGGCGTCGGCCCATTCAGCCGGATCGCTGAACCGGTACAGATCGAAGTGATAGAGCTGGAGTTCCCCGTTCGGCGTCTCGACGGTGTACGGCTCGACGAGTGTATAGGTCGGGCTGCGCACGCGTCCCGCGTGGCCGAGTGCGCGCAGCGTCGCGCGCACGAGCGAGGTCTTGCCCGCGCCGAGGTCGCCCAGCAGCTGGACGTGCAGGCCGTGAAAGGGCGTTGTCTGGGGCGTTTGCGCGGCTAGCATGCATCGCGCCCGGCAGGCTTCGAGCGCGCGGGCAAAGCGCGCGCCGAACGCGTCCGTGGCCGCCTCGTCGGGCAGTTCGAAGCTGCGTTCGAGCAGGATCGCGGCAAGCGGATGCGACTCTTGTTCGTGACCGGGCATGACGGGCTTGACGGACGTATCGGGCGTAAGGGGCATTCTCGTAAAATAACGCAATGAACCGCAGTCCCTCGCCTTCCTCCTCAAGCCCTGCGCACGCCCTGACGGACGCCGCAGGCCCTGCATCCGATGCGGCACAGGCCGCAACGTCGCCGTGCGAGCCGCACGCGAGCGATCCGTCGCATTCGTCGTCTTCGGTACCGCTCGATGCGGCTGCGCTCGCCGCGCTTGCGACGCGCATCCGGACATGGGGGCGCGAACTGGGGTTTGGTGCAATCGGCATCAGTGACACCGACCTGTCGCATGCCGAAGCGGGCCTCGCCGCGTGGCTCGAAGCGGGCTGCCACGGCGAAATGGATTATATGGCCAAACATGGGATGAAACGCGCGCGGCCCCCCGAGCTTGTGGCCGGTACGCGACGCGTGATTACCGTGCGCATGGCCTATTTACCGGCAGCGGTACTCTCGCCTGGTGCGGCTGCGGTGCAGGGTTTGCCGCCCGAAAACGCGCCGCAGGACGCCGTCGATGCGGCCTCGCGCGACGCCGACACGCCGCGCGAAAGCACCCATGGCGACTGGCGCGCTCGCGAGCGCGCGCGTCTCGCGGACCCGCAGGCCGCGATCGTCTCGATCTATGCGCGCGGTCGCGATTATCACAAGGTGCTGCGAGCACGTTTGCAGCAGCTCGCGGAGCGCATCGAGGGTGAGATCGGCGCTTACGGATATCGCGTGTTCACCGATTCGGCGCCGGTGCTCGAAGTGGAACTGGCGCAGAAAGCGGGCGTCGGCTGGCGTGGCAAGCACACGTTGCTTTTGCAGCGCGACGCGGGCTCGCTTTTCTTCCTCGGCGAGATCTACGTCGATCTGCCGCTTCCCACCGATGCCGACGCCGACGAACAGGCCGAGGCGGCCAACGTGCCCGAAACCGCAGGGGCGCACTGCGGCAGCTGCACACGTTGCATCGCTGCGTGCCCGACGGGCGCGATTACTGCGCCGTATCGCGTGGATGCGCGCCGCTGCATCTCGTATCTGACGATCGAATTGAAGGGCAGCATTCCCCTCGAATTGCGCGAGCTGATCGGCAATCGTGTGTATGGCTGCGACGACTGCCAGCTCGTGTGCCCGTGGAACAAGTTTGCGCAGGCGGCGCCGGTCGCCGACTTCGATGCGCGCCACGGGCTCGATCGCGCAACGCTCGTCGAGCTGTTCGGCTGGAGCGCAAAGGAGTTCGACGAGCGTATGCAGGGCAGCGCGATCCGGCGCATCGGCTATGAGTGCTGGTCGCGCAACATCGCGGTCGCGATGGGCAATGCATTGCGTGCGCCGCGCTCCGACGCCGCCGCGCAAGGTCGCGCAATACACGAAAATGCTACGCAGGATAGTGCATCGCACAATCGTGCTTTGCGCGCGGACCGTGCGCTCGACGAAACGGCCCGCGCGGCCATCGTCGCGGCGCTGCGTTCGCGTGAGCATGACGAATCGGCGCTCGTCCGTGAGCATGTGCAATGGGCGCTCGAGGCAGCGTAAAGTAGCGAACGCGAGAGCCGCGCCGCGGCGCGGACAGATTTGCACGGGATCAGCGTGCGTGCGCTGCATGGGACCGGAGTAAGTGCTCTGCATGGGACTGGAGTAAGCGCTAAAGCGCTAACTCCTGTCGATAGCTAGAGCGCCAACTCTGATCGACAGGAGGCAACAATGTTCAACGCAGTAATCGACGCGCCGTTCGGCAAGGTCGGGATCCGTACCGGCGGCGAGGCGGTGCGCGAGATCGTCTATCTGCCCGAATCGACTGCGAGCCTGCAGCCCGATTGCGCACTCGCGGCGCGCGCGGCACAGCAGATCGAGCGATATTTCGAGAACGCGTCCGCGGAATTCGACCTCCCGCTCGCCGCGCTCGGCACGCCGTTCCAGCGGCGTGTGTGGCAGGGTATCTGCGACATCGAAACGGGTGACGTGCTCACCTATGGCGAACTGGCGAGGCGCATCGGCAGCGAGTCGGCACGCGCGGTCGGCCAGGCGTGCGGCTCGAACCGCTTTCCGCTAGTGATTCCGTGTCACCGCGTGGTGTCCGCGAGAGGCATCGGCGGCTTCGCGCATCATGGCGGCGATGGTTTTTTCCGCGACGTGAAGCGCTGGCTGCTCGCGCACGAAGGTGTGCCCATCCGATGACAACGCTCGCGACCCCACAGGCCGGGCCGACCGGCGACGACGGCGCGCTTGCTGAGCGCGAGTCCGATACACCGATGCTCCCTGCCGGCGATGAAGCCGAAGCGTTAACCCCCGAAGCCTCAGGCGCGCTTTCCGCGAGCCTGCTGTCGATCGACACATTCTGCGACGCGATGTGGCTCGAACATGGCCTCTCGCGCAACACGCTCGACGCTTACCGGCGCGACCTTCGTCTCTTCGCGGCCTGGCTCGCGCGCGAGCGCACGCTCGCGCTCGACGCCACGCGCGAAGACGATTTCCATGCCTACAGCGCGTGCCGCAAGCAGGACAAGTCGACCTCGGCGAACCGGCGGCTTTCGGTGTTTCGCCGCTACTATGGCTGGGCTCTGCGCGAGCAGCGCGTGCATGCGGATCCGACCGTGCGCATCCGCTCGGCGAAACAGGCGCCGCGTTTTCCGACGACGCTGAGCGAAGCGCAGGTCGAGGCGCTGCTCGGCGCGCCCGACGTCGCCACACCGCTCGGCCTGCGCGACCGCACGATGCTCGAACTGATGTACGCGAGCGGGCTGCGCGTCACCGAGCTCGTGACGCTCAAGACCGTCGAGGTCGGCCTCAACGAAGGCGTCGTGCGCGTGATCGGCAAGGGGTCAAAGGAGCGCCTGATTCCGTTCGGCGAGGAGGCGCACGCGTGGATCGAACGCTATCTGCGCGAGTCGCGGCCCGCGCTGCTAGGCGCGCGCACCACCGATGCGCTTTTCGTGACCGCGCGCGCCGAAGGCATGACGCGCCAGCAGTTCTGGCACATCATCAAGCGCCACGCGGCGGCGGCGGGCGTGCATGCGCCGCTCTCACCGCACACGCTGCGCCATGCGTTTGCGACGCACCTGCTCAATCACGGCGCGGACCTTCGCGTGGTGCAACTTCTGCTCGGCCACAGCGACATCTCGACGACGCAGATCTACACGCACGTCGCCCGTGAACGCCTGAAGTCGCTGCATGCGCGGCACCATCCGCGCGGATAGGGAACAGGCGGGCGTCGTGGGTGCTTCATGAAGGCGCTGCGCCGCGCGCCTGCGCCCATTACAATGCGCCGATGAGCAAATCGAAACACGTCTCCGAAACGCCTGCCACGCAGATGCTGCGCCGCGCGGGCGTCACTTTCGGCGAGCATCCCTATGAGTACGTCGAGCATGGCGGCACGTCCGAATCGGCGCGTCAGCTTGGCGTGGATGAGCATTGCGTCGTCAAGACGCTCGTGATGGAGGACGAGCACGCAAAGCCGCTGATCGTGCTGATGCACGGCGATCGCAAGGTCTCGACGAAGAACCTCGCGCGCCAGATCGGCGCAAAGCGCGTCGAGCCGTGCAAGCCCGAAGTCGCTAACCGGCATTCTGGGTATCTCGTGGGCGGCACGTCGCCGTTCGGCACGAAGAAAACCATGCCGGTCTACGTCGAGTCGACGATCCTCGAACTCGACGAAATCTGGCTCAACGGCGGACGCCGCGGCTATCTGGTCAGCCTCGCGCCCGCGACGCTGGTCTCGCTGCTCGGGGCAACGCCGGTGCAGTGCGCGAGCGTCGAGTGACGGCTGCGGTTAGCGCGAGCGCCTCCGTCTTTGCCTCAGTACGTTCCCTGATTCTTCCCCGGTTCGCGCGCACCCCGCGTGCGCGCTTCGGTAGAATGGGCGCGCCTCGCCTGGCCATGAAGGCCACGTCCTACTTAACCTCTACCGGGTTTCCTGCATGTATAACCTGTTCGTCGCCGTTCTCGCCTATCTGATCGGTTCGGTTTCGTTTGCCGTGGTCGTGAGCGCCTTGATGGGCCTCGACGACCCGCGCTCCTACGGCTCCGGCAATCCCGGTGCGACCAATGTCCTTCGCAGCGGTAACAAGAAGGCCGCCGTGCTCACGCTGCTCGGTGATGCCTTCAAGGGCTGGCTGGCCGTGTGGCTCGTCGCGCACTTCGGTCCGGGCTTCGGCGTCGGCGACGATGCGATCGCGCTCGCCGCCATCGCCGTGTTTCTTGGCCACCTCTATCCGGTGTTTTTCCGCTTCAAGGGCGGCAAGGGCGTTGCGACCGCCGCGGGCGTGCTGCTCGCCATCCATCCGGTGCTCGGCGCTGCGACGCTGCTCACCTGGCTCATCATCGCGTTCTTCTTTCGCTATTCGTCGCTTGCGGCGCTTGCCGCCGCCGTGTTCGCTCCGCTTTTCGACGTCTTTCTGTTCGGCCCGAACGTTATCGCGCTCGCGATTCTCGCGATGAGCGCGCTGCTGTTCTGGCGTCACCGCTCGAATATATCCAAGCTGATCGCGGGCACTGAAAGCCGCATCGGCGACAAGAAGAAGGCTGCGGGAGCTGGTGAGTAGCCCACATCTGCGGCGAACGCGGGGTCGATCCGTCATTCGCGACGGCGCGCCCGGCGGCAAATCCCGCCAACGCGGTCGAGCAGTTCGGGCTCGATTGGGGTGATGTCCGGGGATGGGATGCTTCGTGAAGGGGCGGCGCTGCGGCGCCGCTTTTTTTTGCCCGCGCAAATCTGATATGCCGATGGCACCTCGCGAGGCGCCCAGATTCGGCCTAGCCGTATTGGACGACCTTACAGCTAGATGGGGGGGCGTTATGCTGTTTTTGCGCGGACTCTGAAGCTTGTCCTGAAGCAAGAGTAGCGGACGTTTGGGCAACAGGCGCGCACGCAATCACCCAAAAACCCAACGATAGGTTATTATCCAATTCATGCCCACTGTTCTTCGCGTGCCCGGCTATCGCGTGGTGATCTATCCGAACGACCATCGCCCCGCACATATCCATGTCGAAAGCCCGCAAGGCTCATGTGTGTTCAACCTGAATTGCCCGGACGGTCCGTTCGAATTGCGTGAGTTATATGCGCTCGCGGCGCAGCACGTCGCGCACCTCGTACGTGTGCTCGAGCCGGAAATATTCCTGCTATGCAGGTCTTGGTGGAGGATCCATGGTCAGCATTGATCACGAGCAGATTACCCGCGCACGCGCGGCCGGCGCGCTAAGCCCGGTCGTCGTGTCCGCCCGCTACAGTCGCGCCCACGCGCGGCTGGAAATCGAGTTTGCCAACGGCGTGTGCCTGGCCGTACCGGTCACACTCATTCAGGACCTGCAGATGCTCGAGCCGCGGCCAACCGCATCGCAACTCGCTGAGGTCGAGGTCTGGGGTGGTGGTCAGTCGGTATATTTTCCGCGGCTCGACCTTTCGGTGTGGGCGCCGGGTTTGCTGCAAGGCGTTTTCGGCACGCGCGGATGGATGCGCGAACTTGCGCGCGGCATGGGGTCGGCCACGTCGCCCGCGAAAGCGGCCGCCGCGCGCGCCAACGGGCGCAAGGGCGGCCGCCCGCGCAAGCAGCCAGTGGCGATAATTCAGGAAGCCGAGAAGACGGCGTAATCCGTCAATGCAGGCAAGGCGTCTGGAAGTGCGCGACCGGATGGGCCGCGCATGGCACGATCAGTCGCGGAAGTTGTTGAAGTCGAGCGGGGTATCGGTCACGTCCTTGCGCAGCATGGCGATCACACTCTGCAGGTCGTCGCGCTTCGTGCCGGTCACGCGCACGGCGTCGCCCTGGATGCTCGCCTGGACCTTGATCTTGCTGTCCTTGATGAGCTTGACGATCTTTTTTGCGAGATCGCCCGAGACACCTTTCTTCACGGTGATGACCTGCTTTACCTTGTCGCCGCCGATCTTCTCGATCTTGCCGTAGTCGAGGAATCGCACGTCGACACTGCGCTTGGCCATCTTGGCGATCAGCACGTCCTTGACCTGACCGAGCTTGAAGTCGTCGTCGGCGAACGCGGTCAGTTCGCGTTCCTTCTGCTCGACGCGCGCATCCGAGCCCTTGAAGTCGAAACGCGTCGAGATCTCCTTGTTGGATTGCTCGATGGCGTTCTTCACTTCGATCATGTTGGCTTCGCAGACGACGTCAAACGATGGCATTGCTTTCTCCCAATAGTGCGGGTGGTTTGGACACCCGACGCAGCCCCGCAAAACGGTACTGCGCCGCGCAGTCGCTATAATCACAGACCGACGCCATTCTACCGGCGCCGTTGCGTTTGCCCAAGGCCGTGCGTCCGCGCGCCATAGGACACCGGCGGGACACCGGCGGGGCACCGGTAAGCCGCTTCGCACAAAATCTGACTGGCCCTGACCGGGGGCAGCCGGTACCGCAGTGCATGTGGCGCATCAAGGACGGGTCGCCGGGTGTTTGCCAGATCCGACCTGCTGGTCCAGTTCGCGTTTTGTTCGCTTTTCCGTTTGGTTCGCTTTGCCTTTTCGTTGGCTCTGATGCCCGCCCTTGACCCGATCATCGTTGATCCGTCCCCCGTCTGGTTTGCCGACGGCTATGCGCTGCGCGCACACAACACGTTTGGCTTCGACGTGCGCGCGCGCTATGCATGCCGGATCGATAGCGAGTCCGCCCTGACCGACGCCGTGCGCGACCCGCGCGCGGCGGGTCTGCCGATGCTCGTGCTGGGCGGCGGCAGCAACGTGGTGCTCACGCGCGACTACGACGGCCTCGTGCTGCTCGTGGCGCTGCGCGGCCGCCGCAAGGTGCGCGAGGACGCCGATGCCTGGTATGTCGAGGCCGCCGCTGGCGAGAACTGGCACGAATTTGTGGCGTGGACGCTCGACGCGGGCATGCCAGGCCTTGAAAACCTCGCGCTAATCCCGGGCACGGTGGGCGCGGCGCCGATCCAGAACATCGGCGCCTACGGGCTGGAGATGGCCGAGCGATGCGCGTCGGTGCGGGCGGTCGAGATGGCGACGGGCGCGGTCACGGAGTTCGATGCCGCCGAATGCGCTTTCGGCTACCGCGATAGCTTCTTCAAGCGCGAAGGGCGTGACCGCTACCTGATTACATCGGTGACTTTCCGGCTGCCGAAGGTGTGGCAGCCGAATGCCGGCTACGCAGATCTTTCGCGCGCGCTGGGTGACCACCGCCTGACCAGTGCACCCGACGCGCGCGCCATCTTCGATGCAGTCGTGGCCGTGCGGCGCGCGAAGCTTCCGGACCCGTTGCTACTCGGCAACGCGGGCAGTTTCTTCAAGAATCCGGTGATCGAGGCGCCGCAGTTCGATGCGCTGCTAGCGCGCGAGCCGCAGATCGTCTCGTACCGTCAGGGCGACGGGCGCGTGAAGCTCGCAGCGGGCTGGCTCATCGACCAGTGCGGCTGGAAGGGCCGCGCGCTGCGCTCGGCGGCCGTGCACGATCGCCAGGCGCTGGTGCTCGTGAACCGCGGCGGCGCGACGGGTGCCGACATCCTCGAACTTGCGCAGGCGATCCGGCGCGATGTCGAGGCGCGTTTCGGCGTGGCGCTCGAGCAAGAGCCGATTTGCCTCTAGGCGCGGCTGACTCCAGACACTGGAGCGGCAGCGGCGCGCAAGGCCCCCTCACATTACCCCTTCACGCCACCTTGTCCTGGGCCGCGAACAACGGCCCTTGCACGAACCGCACATCATATTGCTGCAGCTGCTCGAACTGGGCGGCATCGACGACGCGGTTGAAAATAAGCGGAATCTTGAGCCGCGCGGCATAGGTCACGAGCGGCTTGACCATTGAGTCGCGCAGTGCCGAGCTCGCGTCCATCTTCACGAAATCGAGCCGTGCCGAGTCGGATACCGCCATATCGGACACCGAAATGATCTGGCCGGCGTTCGCCAGATTGCCCGCCACTTTGAACCCATGCCGCTGATAGCTCTTCGTCAGATAGCTGACGAAGGTCCGGTGTGCAACTGCCGCCGAGGGCAGCTCGATCACGATGCGTCCGGGATTGAGCCCGAACGACACCAGGATGTTCGAGAAATGGCGTCCGTGGTCGTATTTCACACTCTTCAGCAACCGTTCATGGACGCGCAGGAACAGTAGCCCATGCTGCTGTGAACCCAGGAAATTGATCGCGTGCATCGCGCGCACCATGCGGTCGAGCGCGACCAGTTCGGGGTCGTCGAGCGAGTCCTGAAACGGGTCGCACGGCACCGTGCGACCGTCTTGCGCACGCAGCGTCTCTGCCTGGAATCCCAGTTCGTCGCCGAAGCGCGCGGCACTCGCGAGGTCTGCCGTCAGCGACTGCACGCCGCTGTGGACAGTGATGTCGTAGATTGGCTCGTAGGCCGAGAGCAGCTCCACGTCACGCCGTCTTGCGACGGCCTGGCCTGCGAACGCGCCTGTTCCCATTGCGAGGTGCTCGCCTAGAAACGGGTGAAGGGCTGCGCGAGCAACAAGCTCGGGAATTGTCGGAGCAATCATGGTGGTGTGAGTGGCGGCGCTGGCACGACGTGCAAGCCCTGGACCGCATGATGCGATGGTAGCAGCGCGCACGCCTGTCGATTCGACTTCTTGGTCATAACCTTAGTGCTTCGCGGGCCAGATCGGCCAGGGTTTACACCATATTTCACTAATCGGAATCCGTTTTACTATTCGTAAAACTGCGCGACGCTTTGCCGCCGTGCGCCGTCGAATTCAAACCAGATCACCCTCCACCGGCGTGCGAGCCGGCACGGAGCACGTGGAGACACAGCCATGAACGCACCCTCGCGACACCCTGCCAGGACCGCCGACGCCCAGCGCGGCTACATGACCGGCTTTGCCAATGAATTCGCGACCGAAGCGCTGCCCGGCGCGCTGCCCGAGGGCCGGAATTCGCCGCAGCGCGTGGCGTATGGCCTGTACGCCGAGCAGCTCTCTGGCACCGCGTTTACCGCGCCGCGCTCGCACAACCGCCGCACGTGGCTCTACCGCATCCGTCCGGGCGCGGTGCATCAGCCGTTCACGCCAGTTGCCAAGCATGCGTCGTTCATTGGCGCGCCGCGCCTCGTCGCCGACTTCGGCGCCGTGCCGCCCACGCCGCCCAACCCGTTGCGTTGGGATCCGCTGCCGATGCCGGACGTGCCCACGGATTTCATCGACGGCTGGGTGACGATGGCGGGCAACGGCTCGGCGGCGTCGATGAGCGGCTGCGCGATTCACCTCTACGCGGCGAACCGTCCAATGGTCGACCGCTTCTTTTACAACTCGGACGGCGAACTGCTGATCGTTCCGCAGCAAGGCCGCCTCGCGATCGCCACCGAGATGGGCAAGCTTGACGTCGAGCCGTTCGAGATCGTCGTGATTCCGCGCGGTGTGCGCTTCACGGTCGAACTGCCGGACGGCGAAGCGCGCGGCTATATCTGCGAGAACTTCGGCGCGCTGCTGCGTCTGCCGGATCTGGGTGTGATCGGCTCGAACGGTCTCGCGAATCCGCGCGACTTCCTCACGCCGCATGCCGCCTATGAGGACCGCGAAGGCCAGTTCGAACTCGTCACGAAGCTGAATGGCGAGCTCTGGCGCGCGGACATCGGCCATTCGCCGCTCGATGTGGTCGCATGGCATGGGAACTACGCGCCGTACAAGTACGACCTGCGCCGCTACAACACGATCGGTTCGATCAGCTACGACCATCCGGATCCGTCGATCTTCCTCGTGCTGCAATCGCCGACCGACACGCCGGGCGTCGATTCGATTGACTTCGTGATTTTCCCGCCGCGCTGGCTCGCCGCCGAGAACACGTTCCGTCCGCCCTGGTATCACCGCAACGTCGCGAGCGAATTCATGGGCCTGGTGCACGGCGTCTACGATGCGAAGGCCGAAGGCTTCGTGCCGGGCGGTGCGAGCCTGCACAACTGCATGGTGGGCCACGGCCCCGACGAGCAGACTTTCGAAAAGGCGTCGAGCGTGGATACGACGAAGCCGCACAAGGTCGACGACACGATGGCCTTCATGTTCGAAACGCGCAACCTGATCCGTCCGACGCGTTACGCGCTCGAATCGCAGCAACTGCAGGCTAACTACTACCAGTGCTGGCAGAGCCTCGCAAAGCATTTCAATCCGGAGCAGCAATGAGTAGTCAATTGATGGACGAACTTCAGGCGACGCGCGACCCCGCGCGCAAGAGCTGGCTCGACAGCGCCAACGATCCGCAATGCGATTTTCCGATTCAGAACCTGCCGTTCGGCGTGTTCAGCAACGCAACGAATCATGCGCCGCGCGTGGGCGTGGCGATCGGCGATCTCGTCGTCGACCTTTCCGTGCTCCACACGGTGGGATTGCTGCGACTTCCCGCGAATGCGCCGCAGGATGTGTTCGCCCGCGGCGCACTGAACGGCTTTATCGCGCTCGGCCGCGAGACGTGGCGCAGCGTGCGCGTTCAGCTTTCGTCGCTGCTCGCGCGTGAGACCGCATCGTTGCGCGACGACGCTGCGTTGCGTGCGCGCGCGTTCGTGCGTCAAGCCGACGCGACGCTGCACCTGCCGGTGGAAATCCCCGGCTATACCGACTTTTATTCGTCGAAAGAACATGCGACGAACGTCGGCTCGATGTTTCGGGATCCGAAGAATGCGCTGCTGCCGAACTGGTCCGAGATGCCGATCGGTTACAACGGCCGTGCGTCGTCGGTGGTGGTGAGCGGCACGGCAGTGCGCCGCCCGAATGGCCAGTTGAAGCTGCCTGATCAGGAGCGGCCGGTGTTCGGCGCGTGCCGCAAGCTCGACATCGAACTGGAGACGGGTTTCATCATCGGACGCGGCAACGCGCTCGGCGAGCCGATTGCGTGCGAGGACGCGGAGGATCACATCTTCGGGATGGTGCTGCTCAACGACTGGAGCGCGCGTGACATCCAGCAGTGGGAGTACGTGCCGCTCGGGCCGTTCAACGCGAAGACCTTCGCGACGTCGATCTCGCCGTGGGTCGTGACGCTCGACGCACTCGAACCGTTCCGCGTCGCGCAGCCGCAGCAGGAGCCGCAGCCGCTCGAATACCTGCGCCACAAGGGCAATCACGCGTTCGATATCGCGCTCGAAGTGCTGCTGCGCCCCGAAGGTGCCGCTGAAGCCTCGACCATCGCGCGCACCAATTTCCGCCATATGTACTGGTCGATGGCGCAGCAGCTTGCGCATCACACGGTTGCGGGCTGCAACACGCGTGTCGGCGATCTGATGGGTTCGGGCACGATCTCCGGTCCGACTCCGGACTCGTTCGGCAGTCTGCTCGAACTCACCTGGAACGCAAAGAACCCGCTCGCACTGAACGGCGGCGGAACGCGCGGCTTCATCGAAGACGGCGACGAACTCACGCTTGCGGGCTGGTGCCAGGGCGATGGTTATCGCGTCGGCTTTGGCATCTGTGTCGGCAAGATTCTGCCGGCAAACAAGGCGTAAAGAAACGCAAAGCGCGTCTTTATTCGGCGCATGCAAAAACGGCCGGCACGCGATGAAGCGTGCCCGCCGTTTTCGTTTGCAATCCGGGATATCGATTCACGACTGCACGCGCGACTGCGCCACACCGCGTATGCGTTCCCAACGCAGCGCGCCGAGAAACACGAGTGCGCCCACGAAAAGCACCCACGGCATCGCGTCGTGTCCGGCGTGCTCCATCAGTGCACCCGTGACGATCGGGCCCGCGAAGCTCGCCGCGCTCCACGATGTGTTCACGATCGCGCTGGCGGACACGAGCGCTGCACCCTCGAAACGTTCGCCGCACGCGACGATCGCCAGCGTATAGATCGATCCGGCCGCCGCGCCAAGCACGAAGAGGAGCGGCCAACGCAGCCACGGCATGTCCATCACGAGCGTGAGGAGCGGCAGTAGCGCCGCCACGACGACACCCGCCAGCGCATGCACGCGTTCGCGTCCGAGTTTGTCGGCGAGCCATCCGATGGGGAACTGCATCGTCGTGTCGCCGAGCAGAACCACCGAGGCAAACAGCACGGCCACTTCACTTGTGATGCCGTGGCCGATCGCGAAGAGCGGCAAAAGCGAGAGCGCGAGCGTGTCGAAGAGCGCGAAGAAACCGGTGGCGACCACGAGCGCGGGCATCGCCGGCAGCACGTTGCGCCAGCTTCCGTGCGGCTCGTGCTGACCGGTGCCTTGCGGGTTCGAGCGCATCGCGGCGAGCATCGGCAGCGCGACGAGAAAGATCGCGCCGCACAATACGAAGCGCCATGCCGTGTAAGCGGCGATCTGGCTCACCAGCACCGGCCCGGCCATCTGGAACAACGTGAACGTGGTCGCGTAGATTGCGACGACGCGGCCGCGGGTCGCGTCGTTTGCGAGCTGATTGACCCACGCTTCGCCGATCGTGAACAGCAGCATTAGCGCCGCGCCGCAGATCACGCGCAGCGCAGCCCATATCCACAGGTCCGCGCTCAGTTGCATGAGCGCGGTTGCAGCGGCGACGGCGCTCACCGCGCCGACGATCACCGCGCGATGACCGAAGCGCGTCGAGATCCATGCGGTGAGCGGCACGATCGCAAGGCCGCCGAGCGCCTGTGCGGCGGTCAGGAGTCCGACGATGGAGGTGCCGTGGCCGGCCTCGGCGAGCGCGAGCGCCGTGAGCGGAATCGTGGCGCCGGAGCCGAGGCCGACCACGGCGACGCTCAGGATAAGCGCAAGAAAATCGCGCGAGAGGACGGTTTTCATCGGGTGCGATGCTAAAACGAGGCGCGGCTTACGCGGTAGCGTAGTCCGCGCACGATTTCCCGCATGCGATTCAAGCGCAGGAAATCGGCTCCGGCGCACTCACGCGGCGACGCGCACGGCGGTCGATCTGCGCGGAGACGAACGTGAGCGCGAGCGCCGCGATGGCCATCGCCACGCCGAGCCACGGCAGCGAGGTGAGCGGCGCACCCGCGCTGATCGCGACGCCACCGAGCCACGCGCCTCCCGCATTGCCGAGGTTGAACGCGCCCTGGTTGAGCGTCGAGGCGAGGTTCGGCGCGTGGCTCGCGCGATCGACGATGAGCATCTGCAGCGGCGGCACAATCGCGAACGCCAGCACGCCCCATACGAAGACGGTCGCCATCGCGGCGATCTGGTCGTGCATGGTGGCCGCGAACACGGCGAGCACGAGCCCGATCGAGGCGAGGAATCCGAGCAGCGAACGCATCAGCTTCCAGTCGGCGAGCTTGCCGCCGAGTGTGCTGCCAACGGTCAGGCCGAGGCCGAACAGCAGCAGCACGAAGGTCACTTCGTGCGGACTGAAGCCGGTCACGTCTTCGAGGATCGGCGTGATGTAGGTGAACACGGAGAAGAGGCTCGCCGATGCCAGCACGCTCATGCCGAGGACCATCAACACCTGTGGGTCCTTCAAGACGCTGAATTCGTGAACGAGACTTGCGCGCTGCATTTCGATCTTCGCGGGCAGGCACACCCGCAGCGCGAGCGCCGCGAGCACGCCGATGCCGGTCACGGCCCAGAACGTCGCGCGCCACCCGGCGATCTGCCCGAGCGCGGTGCCGAGCGGCACGCCGAGCACGTTTGCAAGCGTGAGCCCGGTGAACATGAGCGCGATGGCCTGGGCACGGCGGTTCGGTGCGACGAGGCCAGCCGCGACCACCGAGCCGATGCCGAAGAACGCGCCGTGGCAGAACGCGGTGACGATGCGCGCGGCCATCAGGATTGCGTAGTTCGGCGCGAGCGCGCAGAGCAGGTTGCCGACGATGAAGATGCCGATGAGCCGCATGAGCGCGGCCTTGCGCGGCACGTTGGCGATCGCGATGGCAACGATCGGCGCGCCGATCGTGACGCCCAGCGCGTAGGCGGAGACCAGCATGCCGGCGGCGGGGATCGAGACGGCGAGGTCACGCGCCACGTCGGGCAGGAGGCCCATGATGACGAATTCCGTGGTGCCGATGCCGAAAGCGGCGACGGCAAGGGCAAGGAGGGGCAGCGGCATGGATGATGTGGTCGGAAGGCGCGGCGGACGTCGCGGGTGAGCCGCCGCTATTAAGTCAACGCGGAATTGTACTGAATCCTGACACATCGCATACGGCCCGCTTTTAAACGTGCTTTTTTCACCGACTCTGCCTGGCAAGGTGGCCTAACGGCAGGCTGGACGGCCATCCTTTACGATTTCTTCAGGTTGCCTCCATGGTCGGAAGAACCGGCCCGTCGCACGATGCTTGTGCGATGGGGTTCGCGCCTGCCGGGCGTGGCGCAGCCCGATCGTCCGCGAGGCGCATGGCGGCACGACAGATGCGCACCCCTTCCGGAGCGATGAAATGAACATGTTGAGCGCAATGCGTCTGGCGGTGGCCTGCGCGGCCGCCTGTTTCGCAGGATTCGCCTGGGCCGATTCGCAGCCCGATGCGTCGCCTGGTAGCCCGCAGGCGTCACAGGATGTGGGCGGCATGCCGTCGACGATGGGTGCCTCGGGTGGGCCGACGGCTATCACACACGAGCAGATTTATCAGGATCTCATCCGCTCCGAGCAGAACGGCACGCTCGAAAAACTGCAGAAGACGCTGTACAACGGCGGCTGATCAGCGCCGCGCAGGGGGCCGCAGCGCTGTTTTGACGGGGGCACAGCGCGAACAGGCCTTATGTCGGGCCCATGCCGACATGCTTTCGATCAGGTGCATGCGGCCCGTCAGCCGACAAGGCTGGAACCACGTATTCGTGCGCAGCTCGCCGAGTCGCGAGCTGCGCTCGGCGAGCGCCGGATCGAGCCAGTGAAATATCGCGTCGGGCTGAGCGAGGCGCACGCGGGTTTCGGCGATCACGAACGGTTGCGCGTGGCGGCTACACCGCAGCGCGAGCGGGTCGTCCGCATACCAGCGCAGCATGGCGTCATAGCTACCCCATTCCCACTTCCCACTATGCGCGGAGCGTAGCCGCCCGCGCTTGCTGTCCGCAGGATCCCAACGCGTCGATTTTCACCGCCCGACATCGCCAAAACGGCCGGGTCACGATCCTTGACGATTTCTTCAGGCGAAATCCATGGCAGGACGAACCGGTCCGTCGCACGATGGTTCTGCGATCGGGGCCCCGCCTGCCGGGCGCGGCGCCGTGTGATCGTCCGCGACGCGCATGGCGGCAAGGTGCATGCGCACGCCTTCGGGAGCGATGAAATGGACACGTTGAGCACAATGCGTCTAGCGGTGGCCTGCGCGGCCGCCTGCTTCGCGGGATTCGCCTGGGCTGATTCGCAGCCCAATCCGTCGACTGGTAGCCCGCAGGCGTCACAGGACGTGGGCGGTATGCCGTCGACGATGAGCGCCTCCGGCAAGCCAACGGCCATGACACACGAGCAGGTGTATCAGGACCTCATCCACTCCGAGCAGAACGGCGACCTGGATCGACTGAAAAAGACCGTGTATCGCGGCGATCATTGAGCGCCGCCGCGCCTCGCGCCGGCACGCTGCTTCGCGGAGGACTGCAGCGTGAACCGGCTCTACGTGCGGCCCGTGCCAATATGCTTTTCGATCAGGCGCATGCGGCCCGTCAACCGGTAAGGCTGAAACCATGGATTCGTGCGCAGTTCGCACAGTCGCGAACTGCGCTCGGCGAGCGCCGCTTCGAGCCAGTGAAACATCTCGTCGGGTTGCGCGAGGCGTGCGTAGATCTCGGCGATCACAAGCGGTGACGTATAGCGGCTTTGCCGCCGCGTTAGCAGGTCGTCCAGATACCAGCGCAGTACGGCGTCGTAGCCGCCCGCTTCCCACTGCGCGCGGATCGTCGCCGCCCGCACCGGCAGTCCGCAGGACACCAGTGCTTCGATGGTGGCATCCACGGCTTGTGCAAAGAGCCTTTTCACTTCGAACGCCGTCGCGAGCAGTTGATAGACGAGCGGCGGGTGCTCCACATGCCCCGGCGCCAGATATTCGCTAACGACTTCCGCGTGCTTGCCCGATAGCACCATGCCGAACGCGCGAGAGCCCTGAAACGCGAGTGGGTCGATGCGCTCGGCGCGCTCCATGGCGGCCTCGCTTTCCGCGCGGCGCCCTGCGGCGGCAAGCAGGCGCGCATAAAGGCGCTGCGCCTCCGGGTAACCGGGATTGCGCTGCAGCGCCGCCTTGAAGCCCGCTTCGGCCTTGCCCCAGTCCCACTCGAAAAAGTACTGGACGGCCGCTAGCGCGTGATGTGCCTCGGGCAGGTCCGGGTCGAGTTCCAGCGCGTTTTCGGCTAGCTCTCGCGCGAGCGGCCAGCCTTCGATCGGCGGGAAGAAACCGTGCACGACCGTCGATCCGTAGTAGTTCGAAAGACCTGTGTAACCGAGCGCGTAATTCGGGTCGCGTTCGACGGCCGTTTCGAAGTACGTACGGCTGCGGAAAAAATCCTCGCCGTCGACGGCGTGATGGGCGCAGAAGCCCGCGTCGAAGTGAACGCGCCGGTACCAGTAGTAGCGCCCGCGCACATAGGCATCGTGCGCAGCCGGATCGACTGGCAGGCGGCGCGCCAGCGCGGCGGGCCGCGGTTCACCGAGTGTTGGCGTGAGGTCACGCGCGAGCGCCGCGGCTACTTCTTTGAGAACGTCGAGTGCGCCCTGTGCGACGCACTCATGTGCGCAGCTCCAGATCTGTACCTCGTCGGCGCAGCGGATCAGGCGCGTGAGGACGCGCAGACGGCTTCCTTCCCGCGTGATCGAGCCTTCGAGCACGTAGTCCACTTTCAGTTCGCGCGCAATTTCGCTGATGCGCTTTGGCGCGTCGCGGTAGTGTGTCGCCGTGGTGCGTGCAATCATCAGGAGCCGCTCGGGGTCGAGGGCGCCCAACGTTGCCGAGATCTCGTCGGCGAGCGCGCTGCACAGGCTCTCATTCGCTGCGTCGCCGGTCAGGTTTGCAAACGGCAGCACGAGCGCACGCGCGGGCGCTGGCGCGATCGTTGCGGGTTCGTTGACGGCGGCCTCCCGTGACGCGTTCAGCACGCCGTCGAGCCGGTAGCCCTTGCCCTTCACGGTGACGAGATGGCAAGGCTTCGCGGGATCTTCTTCGAGTGCGATGCGGATCTTCCGGATCGCCGTATTGATGCCGTTTTCGGTGTCGCGAAACGGGCTGCCGCCCCAGATCCGGTCGACGATATCCGCGCGTGCGACGAGTTCGCCGCGGCGCGTTGCGAGCAGGATCAACAGATCCATCGGCAGCCGCTCGATCCGGATCGCGTGACCCGCGCGTCGCAACTGGTAGCGTTCGACGTCGAGTTCGAAATCAGCGAACCGGAGTAGTCGATCCGTCGACATGGCCTCTCCCGTGATGCGGCATCAGGAGCGTGGGGCGTCGCGGATTACACAAGAGTAAGGCCGCGTGCTGCGTGGGCCACAGAAGAGCAGGTCGGCGGGGGCGCGACGCCATTCAAGTTTCAATTTAGTGAATTGCGAGCGCGCCTTCAACCCGAATCAACTGTCCATTGGTGCGCCGTGACGGCCTGCACCCGACGCGAATCGCGCCGCGCCCTCAAATCCCTCATCGATCATCGCGCGATAGCCTGCCGCGCCTTCGCGGCGCAACGCTTCGGCCATGTCGTCGAGCGGACTGTTGTCGAGTGCCGAGCGGCGATCGGCGAGCATGGCCGCTTGCGGAAACGCCGCGATCTGCGCGGCGAGTTGTTCGGCTTGCGCGCGCGCCTCGCCGCGCGCGACGACGCGGTTCGCGAGACCGATTGCAAACGCCTCATTCGCGTCGACGGGACGGCCCGTGAGAATCAGATCGAGTGCACGGGAAAGCCCGATGAGACGGGGCAGCCGCACCGTGCCACCGTCGATCAGCGGGACGCCCACGCGCCGGCAGAACACGCCGAGCACGGCGTCTTCTTCCATCACGCGCAGATCGCAAAGCAGCGCCAGTTCGAGCCCGCCCGCAACGGCGTATCCTGTGATAGCGGCAATCACGGGTTTGTCGAGCGCCATGCGCGTCGGGCCGAGCGGGCCTGCGCCGCTGCCGTCGGCGTGCAGTTCATTGCGCCGGTCGTCGTCGTTGAGCGCGCTCAGATCCGCACCTGCGCAGAACGTTCCGCCGGCACCGAACAGCACGCCCGTGCACCACTGCGGATTCGTTTCGAAACGAGCGAAGGCGTCCTTTAGTGCGTTTGCCGTTGGGCGGTCGATAGCATTGCGCTTTGGCGGGCGGTCAAGCACGATAGTCGCTACGTGCCCATTCGCTTCAATGCGAACGTCGGTGCCGAATGTTTCGGTTTGCGTTACGGTTTGTGGGGTCATCGGTCGTATCCTTTGAGAGCAGGCAGCGAGCATTGGACACACGAAAGTCACGAATCCTCCGTAGCGTATGCCACTTTTGAATTCTGAAAAGCCTCTTCTCGCACGCAGCCGCCGTCCATGCTTACCCCTGACTCCAGCTCCTCGCCGTTCATGCCCTGCGGTCCATTCTGGATCGTGCAGTTGCCGGGTCATCGTGCCTACGATCACGTGCGACTCAAACGCGTCTTCACGACCGATGGCACGCGCCACGAAGTGGTGCTCGTCGATCTTCACAGGCTGCTCGAATGCGCCGACCGCGACGACACCGATTACGTACTGCGTCCCGTTGATGACTGGCATGCGGGCAAGGTGCGCGGTATCCGCGAGTTTCTCGACCCGGAAAACGAGCGTGTGCCGCAGATGCCGTATGTGACGATCTCGACGCGCCGGGCGGCAGGTGTCGCGGGCTGGCTCGGGCTCGCGCACGTGGGTGTCGTGGCGTTTCGCAACGGACAGCATCGGGCGCGGTATCTGGCGTGGGCGGGTGCTACGGTCCTGCCCGTCGAGGTGCACGAGCGTGAAGCGCCACTACTGCGTGAACTGTGCGGTGTGGGCGGCGTCACCGAAAGTGCTGCCGTGCCGGTCGTAGTCGGCGCGTGAGTGCTGGGGGGCGCGCCACGCTCCGTATTGCTCAGATGCTCGCGCAGCGCCGATTGAAACGCGCGTCTCAAACGTCCGTCGCTGACTGCCGCGCCGCGCCGCCCGATGTGGGCGCGAGTGCGCGGTGCGCATGTTCGAAGTGTTCGACGGTGTAGTCGATAAAGCGGCGCGTTTTGGCCGGCAGGTATTGCCGGCTCGGATAGACGATCGACACGCGCGCGTCGGGATCGTCGATTTCGTAGTCGGGCAGGAGGCGGAGCAGCGTACCGGCCGCGAGGTCGTCTGCGACGAGCGGTGCCGGTATGATCGCGATCCCCATTCCCGCGAGCGCTGCACGACGCACCATGAGAATACTGTTGACTTCATAGGCGCTCTGCAGCGTCACCTGCTGCGCGCGCTCGCCCGTCCGCGCGAATTGCCACGTCGTGCTGCGTTCCTCCGGCGGCAAAGTCACCGCGGCGTAGCGCGCGAGCTGGTCGGGCTCGAGCGGCTCGCCGTGCTCCGCGATCCACGCAGGCGCTGCGCACGGCACGAACGTCGTGGTGCCGAGCAAACGCTCGACGAGATCTCTGCCGCGCGCGGGCGTTGCCGCAACGATGCCGCAATCGAAGCCATCCTCGATCAGATCGATCGCGTGTTCGGCCAGCGTCAGGCGCACGTTCACGCGAGGATATCGCCGCCGGTATCCGTCGATGAGCGGCGTGAGCGGCGCAAGCGAGAGCGCGCCCGCGGTGACCACGCGCAGCGTGCCACTCGGTTCGTGTTCAGTGTGGGTGACGGTCTGTTCGAGATGATCGAGTTCTTCGAGCACGCTGCGGCAGCCTTCCAGATAACGCAGCCCGGCATCGGTGAGCGAGAGATTGCGCGTGGTGCGGTTGATGAGGCGCGTGTGCAGATGCGCTTCGAGCATCGCGACCGATCGGGTGACGAGTGCATTCGATACGTCGAGTTGCTCCGCAGCGCGCCGGAAACTCTGCGCTTGTGCAACCCTGACGAAGACGCGCATCGCATGTATCTGGTTCATGGTTTTCGCCTCGTATGCTGATTGCATGGACCGGGTGAGGGTACGTCGCAACGACGTGGCAGACGCATCGGCATCTCTATCGTCAGGGGTTGCGGTGGCCTCGCGAGGGAAGTACAGGAACGAAAATCAGATTGACGGCTCGTGAGGATTATCGACGCATTGATGAAATTACGGTACTAGCTTGCGCTGTTTATCCGTTTTTTTCGCCCGGCTCTACGACGTTTTGTCGATCCTTGAAATCGTTTTCGTCATGACAATCGTGAACGAGTTCAATGTCGCGCACATCGATGGGAGCGTCGAAAACGATTTGCAGTACTGGACGAGTGAGTTCGACAAGCTATGTGCCCGGAGGATCAAGGCGTGCCTCCTCGTGAACCGGAGCCATTCGCTGCGGGTGAAAATCGACGAACCGGGCCTCGAATTCATGGCCGGACTCGTCAAGGCGCGTCTGAACACCGTGATCCTGACCGATGATGTGTACTGCGCGTAGCCCCCAACTCCGGCCGCAAACTTGCCAGGCCCATGGCGATAGTGTAGGCAGACCAGGCGGCTGCTGCGTGGCTACAAATGCGCTCGTTACACGGTAACGCACAAGCGTTTTCGTGCAGCGTTATTCCTGTCTGGCCGTTGACGACGCGGAGCCTTTTGCAGCAGCAGTCGCCGCTGCCCGCAAGCTTCGCCGGTGCAGCGACACCGAAAGCGCAACGGCAGCCGCGGCTGCGATAGCCGCGAAAAGGTACACCGAACCGAAGCCGAACAGATGGGCGACATAGCCCGCGAGCGGGCCGGTGATGCCGAGCGAGAGATCGAGGAACACCGAATACGCCGAGAGCGCGGCGCCGCGGCTCGCGGCGGGTACGAGCCCCACGGCTTCGACGCCGAGCGCCGGGAACACGAGCGCGAAGCCGAGGCCCGTGAGCGCCGCGCCCGCGAGCGCGATTTGCGGCGCGGTTGCGAGCCACAGCAGCAGCAGGCCGGCACACTCGACAGAAAACGAAATGATCGCGACGCGAAAACCGCCGAAGCGTTTGATCGCGTTTGAGAACACGAAGCGCGTGCCGATGAATACGGCACCGAACACGGTTAGCGTGAACGCCGCGTTGGACCACTGGTGTGCGGCGTAGAAGAGCGTGATGAACGTGGCGATCGAGCCGAAGCCCGCCGAACCGAGCGCGAGTCCGAGTCCGTACGGCAGCACGCGCGTGAACACGCTGCGGTACGACATGCGCTCGCCGTGGACGACGGGGACGGCCGCAATGGGCCGGGCGAGCCAGTACCCGAGTGCGGCGAGTGCGATGACGGCGACGCCGAGCGTCCAGAAGCCGATGTAATGCGCGAACTCGACGCCCAGCGGCGCGCCGATGGCGAGCGCGCCGTAGCTCGCAACACCGTTCCACGAAATCACGCGCGCGTTGTTTGCTGCGCCGACGCGTCCGATTCCCCACAGGATCGCACCGGTGCCACAGAGGCTCTCACCACAACCGAGCACGAGGCGGCTCACGACGAGCAGTGTGAGCGACAGCGCGGGCCAGTGGCCGACGAGCGTCGCGAGCGTGAGCAGCACGCCGCTCGCGCCGCAGCCGATCAGTCCGAGGCTGACGGTGCGCTTGGGGCCGATCGTATCGGCACAGCGGCCCGCGAGTGCGCGAGAGGCGAGTGTGGCGAGGTACTGCACGCTGATTGCAGCACCCGCGACGACGGTGCTGAAACCGAGATCGTTGTGGACGTAACCCGGCAGAACCGCGAGCGGAATGCCGATGGTGAGGTAGCAGAGGAACGTGAAGAAAACGACCGAAACGATCTGCAGGGTCGTGGCGAACGCGCTGCGCTCGGGCGCTGAATCAGCGGACATGGGGGAAATACGGATAGAACACGGCAAAGGACCGGCGATTGTCCCATGGAACCGGTTTTTATGCAGACGCGGAAGAAGGGTGTCGTGCTGTGCACGGATCGAGTCGTACGGAGCCCCCGGACGCTCGCGTTCTTGCCCGTGAAAGCCAGATGGCGGCCCGGTTCGCCTTAGCCGGACCGGGCCATCGAGACGTCAAGACGCGTCGAAACGCGTCGAGAAGCGTCAACTCATCAGGACGCGTCAGCCTTCACGAGCCCCGAAGGCAGCGAACTGATGCGCTTCACTTCGCGCGAGTCGAGCCAGGCCGGCGAACGGGCGCAGTAGAGCACCATCGGCAGCGCATCCTCGCCCCAGAACAGTTGCTTGTTCATCCAGAAGGTCGGCACGCCGAACACGCCGAGCGCGATTGCGTCGTTGGTATTGCGGCGCAACTGGGCGCGCACACGCTCCTGTTCGATCAGCGCGTCGCCATGCGTGACGCCTACACGCTCGCACAACTGCTCGAAACCTTCATCGGTCGACGGGTCGCGGCCCTCCCGCCAGATGAAGCGGAAGATCTCGCGCACGCACGCGAAGTCGCCGCCCGCTGCAATGGCGAGCAGCATCGGCTTGAGCGAATCGAACGGATGCGCGGGCGGCATCTTGAACGGAATGCCGAGCTGTTCCGCGCGAAAGAGCGCGTGACGGTACGTGAAGACGCGCTTGCCGGAAACCGAATAGGATGGTGCCTGGCCCCAGTGGCGGTGCAGGTCGTTCAGCAGCACAGGCCGTGGCACGAAGTCGATGTCCGGCCACTTGTTGTGCTGCTCCAGCAGCAGATACGAAAAGGGCGACACGAAGTCGTAAAACCACGTTGCCTCGTTGGCGTCGATCCCGCTGATCATGCTGTTCCTCCCGCTATGCGGTTCATGCCGGTCGCCCGGTGAGCGTCCCGCTGTTCACGTTTAGTTGTGTCCTGCAATCCCATCTGCGGCCGCGCGCGCCAACACTCTATCTTGCGCGCCTGCTGCGCGTGCAATCGGTGTCATGCCGGGCGGCCCGCATCGCTGCTCCCGCCAGTGGGTTTCGCCGTCGCGCCGCCGCCTTCGTCGTGCGTTGCGTCTTCCGGCTTGCCGCGCACCGCTTCGTCATCCCGTTCGTTCGCTTCGCCAGATGCATCGTCGTCATCGCTGGCTTCATCGCGGTCGCGTGTGTGCGCGAACCGCTGGCGCACGAAGCCGATGTGCTCACGCAGCACGTAGAACTGGTCAGCATAGGCGAGCGGCATCTTCATGCCGTTCACCGAGTCTTCGATGGTGTCGAGCTCATGCAGGAGCTTGTGACGTTCGGCGGGCGATGGATCGGCCATCGCGGCCCGCTCCAGCGCGATCAACGACCCGTACCAGCGATAGATTCGCGATTTTACCCGCCACGCGTACAGCGAAGGAACGAGCCGCATGCCGGGAATCAGCACGACGATGATCGGCACGAGCAGCACGACGAGACGGTCGGCGAGACTCGCAACCCAGAACGGCAGCAAGCGGTAGAGGAAGCCCTTGCCTGACTTGTAGTAGCGCGCGGCGTCGTCGCTGATCGGGAAATCCTGTGTGCGCGGCGCCGGGAATTCGCCCGCGCGTTGCAGGAGCGTCGAGTGACCGTGCACCTCCTTGGCCGCCTCGATCAGCAGGTCGGAGAGCGCCGGATGCAGCGAATCGCGCGCGACCAGTTCGACAGTGGGCGCAATCATGTGCATCGGCGCGGGGGGCAGGTTGTTGCGCAGGTCGAATGCGCCCATCGGGATCGTGAGCGCGGTGAGGAACGGGTAGCGCCGCGCAAAGGCGTCGGCCTGCTTGAAGTCGAAAAAGCGCACGCCGCGCACGTGCATGAGACGCGCCATCACGGGCGGCTGCGCCGAGTCGCCCGCGAGAAATGCCGCGTCGATAGTGCCGTCGCTGAGCGCGTTCGCTGCGTCCTCGCCGGAGAGCGGCAGGAGCGTCGTCGTGCCGCCCGGCTCGATGCCGTTCGCTTTCAGGAGCGTGAGCGCGAGTTCGCGGGCGCCACTGCCTTCCGCGCCGATCGCGAGGCGTTGCCCCTCGAACTGCGAAAGCCGCGTGAGCAACGGCCCCTTGTAGAAGATGGCGAGCGGCACATAAGACACACTGCCGAGCGACACGAGATTGCCCGGTGCCTTGCTTGCCAGCCCGTCCTGCACGAACGCGACGTCGACGTTCGATTTCGGATCGGCGAGGCGGTGAAGGTTCTGCACCGATCCCTCCGATTCGAGCACGTTCAGCGTGATGCGGTTGCGCGCGAGGATCGTCTTGTACTGCTGCGCAGCGTTCCAGAAGGTGCTGCCTTTTGGACCCGCGCTCATCGTGAGCGTGCTGGGCGGTGCGGGCTGAATGAGCCGCACCGCGAGCCAGATGGCCGCGATGCTGATGAGCAGGATCGGACCGAAGGACACCGCCAGGTCGCGCCACGAAATCGCCACGAAACGCGCGACGAGATGGCGAGGAGGAGGTATGCGGCCTTGGGGTGAATTCCCTTTGGGTGACTTCATCGGTGGCGTGCGGGGCTCGGAGGTTCCGTAGGTGTGCGGCGGGCGCGCCGGGTCTGCCCGCCGATAGTACATGAGATTCGCTGTCGCCTGCCTTACTTCGGATCGCCGCGCGCAATTTCGCCAACCCCGTACGACACTCCGGTTAAACCCTGCGTTAAAGCCTTTGCGCTTGGCGCCCGACCAGGCTAAATTGACCATCGCCGCTGAGATAAACGCGCCGTATCCTCACGCGAAGCTCCTGCCAGGCGCCGGTCGGATTCCGACCAGGCTCGCGCCAGACGTCCGGGACTCGCACAGATCAACGATGGAGCGGCCGCGTGACACTGGGCCAGTGGGCCGATCGTCGTGTCGCCAGTGGGCGCGGCGTTCCATGCGTCTTTCCATCCTTGCCTCTCGCACATCGTGCCCATACCAGGGCGGTCCGCTAGCGTTACGTGCGCGCCGGACGTGCTGGCCATTGTCGTAACGAAGCCGCCACACCGTGGCTGACCGGTGACGCTCGAGTCGTCCGGCGGCGCAGGGAGGCGGTCCTGTCCAGAGCAACAAGGAGAAAGCATGAAATCGGTCGATTTTGTGAAGGCGCTTGGTGCAGCGGTTTGCGTCACGGTGGCATTGAGCGCGTATGCGCAGGACAACTCGGCGCAGAATGCGGCGCCCGCCGCCGCCGCGGCGTCGCCGGCGCAGGCACCGGCCCAGTCGGCGAGGAGAGCGGATCGCAGGCTCGGCTACCAGGTGCGAAGGGCGCTCTCCAGAACGCAGGGGCTCAACGTATCGAACATTTCGGTGCGTGCGCGTGGCGGTTCCGTCCTGCTGACCGGTACGGTGCCGAATGCGGGTCAGATTGATCAGGCGGGCCAGGTTGCAAAAGGCGTGGCGGGCGTGACGTCGGTAACGAACCACCTGACCGTGGCGCAGCAATAGGCGTGGCGCCCCGTTTCGTGGGGCGCAGCGGCAGGACGAACGGGCTCCGGCGCACGGCCGCAGCCCGTTTTTTTACGTCCGTCGTGTGTCGTGGGTGCGGATTGACACGCAGGTTTCCCGGTAAACGGCGTATACCTTGAAGCGTAACGCGCAAGAATCCGGGATCGCGTGGGTCTCACTGCCGAACAACTATCATGCCCATCCATACCTACACCGACTTGCCGCTTGGCGATCGCGCCGCCTTCGAGCTTGCATGTGCCCGGCACGGCTTCGCGCCCATCCACTTCGAGATCAGTGGCCAGATCGATCCCGACGATCCCGCGCACGGCGAACTCCTCGTCGTGCGACGCGGCGCGTGGGCCCAGGCATACCGCATCGATTCGCGCGGACAGTGGCTGCGCCAGTTCGAGGTCGATCTGAACAGCCACTTGTTCCGTTTTGCGCCGCACACATAGGCTGCGCCGGCGCGGACGTTCAGGCCAGCACGAGACGCACGCCGACGAGCGACAGCGTCGCCGCGAGCAGCAAGCGCAAGAGCCGCTCGGGCGCGCGTGAGGAGAGCACGCTGCCGATGACGATGCCCGGCAGCGAGCCGCATAAGAGCGAGAGCAGCATCGACCAGTCGATCGAACCGAGCAGCCAGTGGCCGGCTCCGGCGAGCAGCGTGAGCGGCACGGCGTGGGCAACGTCGGAGCCGACGATACGCAAGGTCGGCAGCGTCGGATAGAGCAGCAGCAGCACCGTCACGCCGATAGCGCCTGCCCCCACCGAAGTGAGCGACACCAGCGCGCCCAGCACGGCACCCGTCAGCATGGTCAGAAACAGCGTGCGTGCCTCGCTGGGCCCATGGCGGTGACGCATCGCGAACGCCGCGAGCTGCGGCCGGAACATCAACGCGACGGCGGTGATCAGCAGCGCGACGCCCAATACCGCCTGAATCAGGTGAGCGGCGCGCGGTGTGTGCATGCCGTAGCGATGCAGCAGGATCAGCGTAACCGTGGCGGCGGGAACGCTGCCGGCCGCGAGGCGCAGCGTGATGCGCCAGTCCACCGATCCCTTGAGCCCGTGCACGAACGTGCCTGCCGACTTGGTCGCAGCTGCGTACAGCAGGTCGGTGCCGACCGCGGTCGCGGGATGGACATGGAACAGCAGAACGAGGATCGGCGTCATCAGCGAGCCGCCGCCCACGCCGGTCAGTCCGACAAGGAAGCCGACGAACAGGCCGGACAGCGAATACAGCGGATCGATATGCGGAAGTACCATCGCGCTCGGGCAGAACCAGGTCAGGGGTGCAGTGCGCCACGGCGGATGCCTGACGATCCGGCGAGCGTCGCGAGCGACACGTCAGGCTGGACGGCGGCAAAGCCGGGCGGCGAAAATCCGGTATTGTCTCAAAACCAGTGAATCGGCGCAGAGCGGATCGAATCCGGGCACGGTCGACGTCAAGTCCGGGTCACGTTGCAGATCATCGACCTACACCGCTCGCTCGCGCGAGACAGTGCAACCCCGGGTGGACCCGGGCACACCCGACGGTCACGGCACGATGTGCGAACGACCGCCCACGCCGTCCAACGAAAATCATGAATTCCGGCATCCTCTACGCCTTTCTCGCCTTCGTCATCTGGGGCCTCTTTCCGGTCTACTTCAAGACGCTGCATCAGATTCCCGCCCTCGAGATGCTCGCGCATCGCATGGCGTGGTCGCTGGTCTTCGTGTTCGTTGTGCTGCTCGTGCGCCGTCACTGGAGCTGGCTCGGGCCCGTGCTGCGCGACAGGCGCCTCGTCGGCCGATTCGCCGCGAGCGC
The DNA here is from genome assembly GCF_021390575.1 of Paraburkholderia adhaesiva. Classification (GTDB taxonomy): domain Bacteria; phylum Pseudomonadota; class Gammaproteobacteria; order Burkholderiales; family Burkholderiaceae; genus Paraburkholderia; species Paraburkholderia adhaesiva. Next base: position 606,856 of record NZ_JAJEJQ010000001.1, read on the forward strand.
CGTGCTGCTGTCGGCGAACTGGGGCACCTATATCTGGGCCGTCAATGCCGGACACATCGTCGAAGCGAGCCTCGGCTACTTCATCAATCCGCTCATCAACGTGCTGTTTGGCTATGCGTTCCTCCACGAACGCTTGCGTCCAGTGCAGTGGACCGCCGTGGGCGTCGCTACGGCCGGCGTGGCGTGGCTCACCTGGCAGAGCGGCTCGCTGCCCTGGATAAGCCTCGCGCTCGCCATCACCTTCGGCGGCTATGGCCTGCTGCGCAAGACCGCGCAACTGGGCACGCTCGAAGGTCTTGCGCTGGAGACCCTGCTGCTTTTTCCCGTCGCGGCGATCTATTTGTCGATTCTCGGGGTGAGCGGTGCAAGTCACTTCGGACACGCCTCGCGGCCCCTTCAGCTGCTGCTGGCCGCCGCCGGCCCGGTGACCGCCGTTCCGCTGCTGCTGTTCGGCGCAGCCGCCCGGCGCATCCCGCTGTCGACGCTCGGACTCATCCAGTACGTCACGCCCACGTTGCAGCTACTCACTGGTGTGCTCGTCTATCAGGAGCCGTTCGGTGCGGTCCGCGCGGTCGGCTACGGTGCGATCTGGATCGCGCTTGCGCTTTATTCGGCCGAAGGACTGCGCGCGACGATGCTGGCGCGTGAGGCGCGCAGGGAGCGCGAGGCGCACCGGGACGGTTGATTCCGGACTCCTGCTCGATGGTGGCTGACCCGTCCATCGCGCGGTAGCATGTCTGGGCAACCCGCGCCGGGGATCGCGAGTCATGGCTCGCGCGCGGAGCTCATCTGCGGTTGCGGCTGACGACGCGTGTCGCTTCACCGCCGTGCCGGTGAGCTGGCCGCACCTGGCCCATACAAAACGATTCGTGGAGTGAGAGACGCATGAGCATCGAGGCCGCCCATCGATTCGAGGAGGAGTTTGCACCGCGCATCGCGGCGAAGCTCGCGAGCCAGTTCGGCCCGGCGGTGCGCGTGGAAGTTGTGCCGCGCGAAGGGCCTGGGCATCCCACGCGAGTTCACATCGCTGGCGAGGCGAGCGCGTACCGGCATCCGTACGGGTTTGCGCTCAATGTCTCGCTGACCTGGGATGTCGATGAAATCGAAAGTCTCATCGAACCCGGCGGCGAGAAGCGCTTCGAGCACTATCTGGAGGCGATGGCGCGCAAGTTGGCGTCGTGGGAGACGGCGCGTCCCATCGACTTCGCCACGCGCACTCAGGGCGAGCCCGACGTGCTGCTCGGCGGGCTCGATTTCGAAGGCTGAGTCTGGCCGAGTGCGGCGGCGTGTGGCCGAGTGCGGCTGGGTGTGGCTGATTGCGGGTAAGAGCGCGCCGGTTCAGAACCAGCCGGACGTATGCATCGCGAGTACGGCCTTGACGGCCATCCCGACGGCGACGCAGCCCGCGAACGCCGCAAACGACTGCTGGAGGCGCTTGCCGCTCACGTGTTTGGCGGCGCGGCGGCCGCCGAGCATGCCGGCGAGCGCCCCGGCCGCAAACGGCAGCCCCTGGAACCAGAGCATGTGTCCAGACGCCGCCGACGCCACAACACCCGCCGTAGAGACAAGCGCGATCACCGCGAGCGACGTAGCGACGATGCCTTGCATCGGAATATCGGACGCGCGCCGGAGCGCGGGCACGATGACGAAGCCGCCGCCCACACCGAGCAATCCCGAGAGAAAGCCCGACATCACGCCTGAGAGCGCGAGTGCGCGCGCGCAGGGCGCGGTCCAGTCGAGCTTGCCGCGGTCGGCGTTGAGACGGCACGGCAGATCGGACGGCTCTAATTCAGGCCCGCCGTGCGTCGCACCGCTCTTCTGCCGGAACATCCGCACGGCCACCATGCCGAGCACGCAGGCAAACACGAGCGTGAGCGGCGCATCGGGCAAGCGATGCGCGACCCACAGTCCGATCGGCGAGATGAGCGCGCCGGCCGTGGCCATCAGCGCGGCCGCCTTGTAGCGCACCTTGCCTTCGCGCAGCGCGAGCAGCGCGCCCAGCCCCGCCGACAACCCGACCGCGAGCAGCCCGATCGGCGCGGCCTGGGCGACACCAAGCCCCAGGCCAAACACGAGCAGCGGCACCGCGATGATTGCGCCACCCGCGCCGGTCAGGGCGAGGATCAAGCCGACGAGTGAGCCGAGCGCGGCGCTGATGAGCAAGGTGGCGTCCATGGTGCTTTGCGTACTTTAGTGGCGCGAGGCGCCGGTAAACCACTCGCGGCCCCTGAGCATGCCCCACCAGTAAAAGCGCGGAAGCAAGCTGGCTTTGAGGAACCACATGAGGCGGCGCGGACGCGTCGGATCGAGCGGGAACGTGGGCAACAGCTTTCCGCCGTAGCCGAACTCGGCGAGCACGACCTTGCCGCGCTCGACGGTGAGCGGGCACGATCCGTAGCCGTCGTAACGGTAGGCGAGCGGCTGGCCCGCGCGCGCGGCGAGCAGGTTTTCGGCGACGATCACGGCCTGCTTGCGGGCCGCCGCGCCGGTCTTCGCGTTCGGCGCGGAGCACACGTCGCCGAGCGAGAACACATTCGGATATCGCGGGTGCTGCAGGGTCGCGTGATCGACTTCGCACCAGCCGGCTTCGTCGGCGAGCTGGCTGTCGCGGATGAAGTCGGGCGGCAACTGCGGCGGCACGACGTGGATCATGTCGAAGTGCTTCTCGACGCGCGTGACGGTGCCGTCCGCGCCCTTCGTCTCGAACGTGGCGATACGCGCCGGGCCGTCGATCGCGACCAGATTCGACGTGAACACGAGGTTCGCGTTATAGCGCTTCACGTACTCCATGAGCGGCGGCACGAACGTCGCGACGCCGAAGAGCACCGGACCCGCGAGATCGAATTCGACCTTCACTTTCGAGAGCACGCCGGTGCGCCGCCAGTGGTCGCACGCGAGGTACATGGCCTTCTGCGGCGCGCCTGCGCACTTGATCGGCATGGGGGGCTGCGTGAAGAGTGCGGTGCCGCCCTTCATCTGCTGCACGAGCTTCCACGTATAGGGCGCGAGGTCGTATCGGTAGTTCGACGTGACGCCGTTCATGCCGAGCGTGTCCGTGAGGCCCGCGATGCGTTCCCACGCGAGCCGTAGCCCGGGCGTGACGATCAGGTCGCGGTACGCGATGGTCTCGCCGTTGTCGAGACGCACGAGGTTGTTGTGCGGCTCGACGCGCGTAACCGACGCGCGAATCCACTTGGCGCCTTCCGGGATCACGCTCGCCATCGGCCGGCGGGTCTTCTTCACGTCGAACGCGCCACCGCCGACGAGCGTCCACGCGGGTTGATAGTCGTGGTGGTCGTTCGGCTCGACGATCGCGATGTTCAGGTTGGACTGGCGGCGCAGCAGGCTCGACGCGACCGTGATGCCCGCAAGTCCGCCGCCGATCACGATGATGTCGTAGGGCGAACCTTCCCAGTCGCAGGCGGGCACGACGGTCGTGGCCTTTGCAGCCTGCGCGATCGCCGGCGAGTTGGCGAGCTGGTACAGGCTCGTCGCGCGGTTGCCGCTGCGGCAGTACGCGAGGACGGGGCCCGGAAGATCTTCGAGCAGTTGTGCGAAGCGCGTGGCGGCGTCGGCTGTGATCTGGCCGGGCTTGACCGGCAGATAGGCGAACTGCAGGCCGAGCTTCTGCGCAGCGGCGCGCACGTCATGCGACGTCGGCTGGTCCGGGCCGCCTTCGCCGTCCGGGCGGTTGCAGATGATCGAGCGGTAGCCGGCACCGGCGATGGCGATGAGGTCATCAACGGTGATTTGATCGGCGCTCGCGAAGCGGTCGTCTTGCGGAACGAGTTGCATGCGTGGGGTGTCTCCTGGTCAGGGCAATACAGAGGACGGCGAGGGTCGTTGACGACGACGTTCTATGGCCGTGTAAAGCGCCATTCCGGCAAGCATGGCCGCGACGAATATCCATGCGCGGGGTTCGCCGCTGCCGGCGTTGACGAGCGCGGGACCGGGGCAGATGCCGGCGAGTCCCCAGCCCGCACCGAAGAGCAGGCTGCCGCCAACGAGGCGGAAATCGATGCGCGTGGCCGTGGGCAGTTGCATCGGCGCGCCGAGCACGCTGACGCGGCGCGCGCGCGCAAGACGAAAGCCCACGAAGCCCACCGCGATGGCACCGGCCATCACGAACGCGAGCGAGGGGTCCCAATGGCCGGCCAGATCGAGAAAGCCCAGCACTTTGGCCGGATTCGCCATACCGGAGAGGATCAGGCCGAGCCCGAATACGAGACCGCAGAGGAATGCATTGGCGATGCGCAATTTAGCCTCCGATGAGGTGGCGCGTCACGAAGACCGTGACGAAGCCGGCTGCCATGAAGGTGCCGGTCGCGACGAGGGAGCGCAGCGAGCCGCGCGAGAGACCACACACCCCGTGACCGCTCGTGCAGCCCGACGCGTAGCGCGTGCCAAGGCCCACGAGCAGGCCAGCGACGATGAGCCTGGCCGGCGTTGCCTCGAAGACCGCTGTGGGCAGCGGCGCGGCGAGTTGCCAGAGCCAGGGCGCCGCAACGATGCCTGCGATGAAGGCTGCGCGCCACGCGCGCTCGCCGCGCACGGCGTTGATGAGGCCGCCGACGATGCCGCTGATGCCCGCGATGCGTCCGTTGCCGAGCACCAGCATGGCGGCGGCGACGCCGATCAGCAGGCCGCCCGCGAGCGAAGCGAGCGGGGTGAAGTGGGTGAGATCGAGATTCATGGGCGCACCTTTAGACGACCGCAATAGAGACTCGAGAGCGTTTGCATCACCTGGATGACTTCGGGGCTGGCGAGACTGTAGTAGACGTACTTGCCTTCGCGGCGCGTCGACACGAGGCCTTCCTCGCGAAGCACGCCGAGGTGCTGCGAGAGACTCGGCTGGTGGACGCCGACGAGCGCCTCCAGTTCACCGACATTGCGTTCGCCTTCGGTGAGCTGGCAGAGAAGGAGCAGACGGTCCTCGTGCGCGAGGGCTTTCAGGAGTGCGCAGCATTTCTCCGCGGATTCGCGCAGGGCAGCGAGGGCTTCGGGAGTGAGGGGTGAGTTCATTTGTCGCAATCAGTCGGAAGACTTTTTATCTGTCACTTTGTTGACAAGTATTATATAGATTAATAATATATCTTTCAATATATTGTTCGCCGAGCCACCAGAGTTTAACGGAGCCCTCCAATGTTTGATCTCGCTCAGTCCCCGATAGTCATTCCGTTCTTTGACCCAGTCACGGCTACGGTTACCTACGTCGTGCACGCGGGCCCCGGCTCGGCATGCGCAATCGTCGATCCGGTGCTCGACTACGACCCGAAGTCAGGTCGCACATCCACCGAATCGGCCGACCGCGTGATCGCCTACGTGCGCGAAAACGGTCTCACCGTGCAGTGGCTGCTCGAAACGCACGCGCACGCGGACCACATGTCGTCGGCGCCGTATCTGAAGTCGCAACTGGGCGGGAAGATCGCCATCGGCGAGCACATTCGCACGGTGCAGGGTGTGTTCGGCAAGGTCTTCAACCTCGGTGACGCGCTCGCCGCCGATGGCAGCGAATTCGACCATCTGTTCAAGGACAACGAGTCTTTCGAAGTCGGCGCGATCGGTGCTCACGCGATGCACGTGCCGGGCCACACACCCGCCGATGTCGCCTACCAGATCGGCGATGCGGTGTTCGTCGGCGACACGATGTTCATGCCTGACGTCGGTTCCGCGCGCTGCGACTTTCCCGGTGGCGAAGCACACACGCTCTATCGTTCGGCGCGCAAGTTGCTGTCGCTGCCCGGCAAGACACGTCTTTTCATGTGTCACGACTATCCGCCCGCGTCGCGCGAACCGCGCTTCGAAACCACGGTGGAAGAAGAGCGGCGCGACAACATCCATCTGAACGACAACGTGAGCGAGGAATCCTTCGTCGCCATGCGGACCGCGCGCGACCGCACGCTGGCCATGCCCAATCTGATCCTGCCGTCCATTCAGGTGAATATCCGCGCGGGCCGTATGCCCGAGCCTGAGGACAATGGCACGCGCTATCTGAAGATTCCGGTCAACGCCCTCTGACGCCTTTTGCCTGGACGCCACGCCCCGGCGTCCAGTTCCGTCTGCCCGCGGCGCGCATTAGCGCAGGTCGGGCGGCCGGCTTTTCGCGCTGCATTGCGCGCCCGTTCCAGCATCGCCTCTCGCAGCGTTTCTCAGGCTGCTTTCTGCAAGGCCTCGCAGGCCGCCTCTCGCACTATCGCGCACGGCACTTCTTACGTTGCTTGTCCGAAACGCGAAACTGTTTCCCACCCAACTGGCCGACGGCCATTTAGACTTCGATTCAGTTCGACGTCGCGCGCGACGCCCGTCGCCCATCACCGCAGCATGTAACCCGATCCCGGACCTGTTATTCACGCGAGCAGGCCGACGAGGAGTCGTGTCATGAAAGCCATCCAGTTCAAATCGTTCGGCAAGCCGGACGTGCTCGAATACGTCGATCTGCCGACGCCTGTTCCCGCGCCGGGCAACGCGCTCGTGCAGGTGTTCGCGGCGTCGGTGAACCCGAGCGACGTGAAGAACGTCGCCGGTCATTTCGAGCACACCGTCTTGCCGCGCGTGCCGGGCCGCGATTTCAGCGGTGTTGTCGTGACGGGCCCCGACGCATGGATCGGTGCCGAGGTGTGGGGCACCGGTGGCGACATCGGCTTCACGCGCGACGGTACCCACGCCGGGTTCATCGAGATCCCCGTGGCCGCGCTCGCGCGTAAGCCCGCTTCGTTGAGTCACGCGCAAGCCGCGTCGATCGGCGTGAATTTCGTCGTGGCATGGCTCGGCACGGTCGATTACGCGCGTGTTGCCGAGGGTGAGACGATCGCTGTGATCGGCGTTTCGGGCGGCGTGGGCGGCACCGTGACGCAAATCGCGAAGGCACGTGGCGCGCGCGTGATCGGCGTCGCGCGCGAAGCGCCACGCGCCGATTCGCCCGCGGCGCGCCTGATCGACGCATTCGTGCCGATGGACGAGCACACCGCGCAACACGTGCGCGAGTTGACCGCCGGCGCGGGCGCGGAGGTGGTCTACGACACGGTCGGCGGCGTCGCGTTCGAACTCGCGCTTTCGCTCGCGAAGCGACGCGGACGCGTGGTCGAAATCAGCGCCACGGGCAAGCGCCGCGTGGAGTTCGATCTGATCGACTTCTATCACAACGAAACGCAGCTATTCGGCGCGGACAGCGCGAAGCTCGGCGTCGCGGAATCGGCGCCGATGATGACGGCGATTGCCGAAGCGTTCGACGCCGGTCACTTCGAAGCGCCGGTCATCGCCATGCGGTTTCCGCTCGAACGCGCGCGCGAGGCGTACGAAGCGGTGGCGGGCGGCACGCCTGGGCGCGTCGTGATCGAGATGCCCTGACGTACAAACCATTCAGGCTGCGCTGCGCACGAGACGCTCGGGCAGACGCGCGCGCAGTGCGCGCGCATCGAGGTGCGCGAGATCCTTATCGAGTTCGAGCGCCACGACGTTTTGCGTCTGCGAATCGAGCGCCTTGCGCAGCACGCCGAGGAATGCAGGCGCCGCTGCAATCACCAGTGTTCCGTAGCGCGCTTCTGCGCGCGCCTTTGCGAGCGTCGTCGCGATCTGGGCGGCGAATGCCGTGGCTTCGCGTTCGTGTTGCGTGGTGTCGGGATCGGACGCCTGGCGGCCAGGGCCTGCGCTGTCGAAGGTGCGGCCTGGCCTGTCGCTCACGAGGCTCTGCTTGAGCACGCGGCTCTCGGGGTGCAGGAGCGTTTCGACTTCGTCTATCGCGCCAAGCGGGTTGTCCGTCGCGAAGATGCGCGCCGTCACGCGGTTGGCGACAACGATCCAGATCGTTTTCGACATGTTTTCTCTCCGGCCTGGGCTCCGGCGACGCGTCTCGGCGAGCGGCATACGCCTCGCCGGAGCGATGAGGGGATGCGCGGCAGAGCGCGAATTCCAAGGTTAGCGCGATCGGGTCACACGTGCGATGGGGCGGGCGGCGCGTCGTAAGGCTTCGGTGCGATCCTCCCGAGAATCGGGAGGATGATTCCAGATTGCAGGTGATTATATTTTTCGATGGAAGGGGATAGTCTGCAGACTTCGGTCAACCCGATCAGAAGGAGCTCGACATGACTTCCGCCGACCGTCGCTATTCGAGCGATGTCGCTTTCACGCCCACCGTGAAGGCCATGCAGCAGCGTCTGGGCTCGCGCGGGATGTATGCACGCGTCGAGTCGGAGCATGGCTGGGAGGCTGCGATCCCGCCCAATATTAAAAGCTTCATCGAAGCGCAAACGAGCGTGTTCCTCGCCACCGCGAACGCCGAGGGCCAACCGTATATCCAGCATCGCGGCGGTCCCGCAGGATTTCTGCGCGTGCTCGACGAGCGCACCATCGCATTCGCTGATTTCAAGGGGAATCGCCAGTACATCACGCTCGGTAACCTGGCAGACAACCCGCGGGCGCATTTGTTTCTGATCGACTATGCGCGCACTCGCCGTCTGAAGATCTGGGGTACGGCGCGCGCCGTCGATGATCCCGAACTGATCGCGAAGCTGATGCCCGAAGGCTACGACGCGGTGCCGGAGCGCGCGATTGTGTTTACCGTCGAGGCGTGGGATCGCAACTGTCCGCAGCATATCCCGCAACGTTTCGATGCGGCGGACGTGGAAGCGGCGCTCACGGCGCGCGATACGCGCATCGAGGCACTTGAGGCGGAAGCGGCGCAGCGTGAGGCCCACGTGCGCAAGCTGGAGGAAGAAGTCGCGCGGCTGCGTAAGCAGAACGCGGCGTAGCACAGTGTTGCTGGCGGCTGCCGCGTGGCAGGCCGCCGGGCGTGGTCGCCCGCGTATATCGCAAACGCGGGTAACGCAGTTGACGAGGCCAGAGCGATCGAAGAAACCAGGGCGGCAGAAATGCCGCCTTACTTCATCTTCTCTGCCTCGTTCGTGATGGCCTGACCACCCTTCGAGAGATCCTGGCCCGCGCCGGCGACGGTATTGCATGCCGCAAGCGTGACGGTGAAGAGTGCAAGCACGAACGCAATATAACGGTACATGTCGGCTCTCCTTATGCGTGTAATCGCGAGCGGTGCCGCGAAGCGACTCCCGGCCGCGACCGGGGCGTACTGACCAGGGCCGCGGGGACGCAGACCCATGCGAGGAATTGTACGCGCGGACCGGGAGGGGGGCGCCCGGTGTGCCTCAGGTGCGCCGATGCGACTTGTGCGCAGCTTTGCGCACCACCAGCCACTTCGGCGAGCGAAAGCGCACGATGCTTACGTAGAGCCACACGTAGGTCAGCGCGAACACCACCACGAAGCAGAAGAGATGGACCGTGTGGCGCCAGAAGAGCGTTGCCGGGATCACCGCGATCAGGCACAGCAGCCACAGGTAAGGCGACGTGAGCGAGTTGCGTCGCGTGAGTTCGCGCGCCGTGCGTGCGCCCACGGCCCAGCGCATCAGCCGCTTGTAGACGAGCATGTGCAGGTGCACGCCGTCGGGAATGCCAGGCGACATGCCGCGCACGAACTTCTTCCGGTAGATCGAGAAACACGTCTCGAAGATCGGGTACATGAAGAGCAGCACCGGATACCATGCCGAGACGTCGCGGTTGCGCATGACGAGCAGGATCGACAGCTCGGCGAGCATGAAGCCGATGAAGTACGCGCCGCCGTCGCCGAGGAAGATCAGCCCCGCCGGGAAGTTCCAGATGAAGAAGCCCATCACCGCGCCCATCATGATGAGCGATGCGGAGAGCACGACCGCGTCGTGCACCTGGAACGCGACGTAGCCGAGCGACGCGAACATCATGAACGCGACCATCGAGGCGAGGCCGTTGAAGCCGTCGATGATGTTGACCGCATTGGCGAGCGCGGCAACCGCGAGCACCGTGATCACGAACGAAATCGGGGTGTAAGAGAGCAGAAAGTCGAGCGGCGGAACGCTGATGCGCGTGACCGCAATGTCGAGCAGGAAAAACGCGAGCGCCGCGGCGGCCATGGTGCAGATGAGGCGTGCGAGCGGTGAGACCCGCTTGGTGAGGTCTTCTGCGAGTCCCGACGCGAAAGCGGGCAAGCCGCACGCGGCGATGCCGAGGATGCCGCCCGAAACCGCCGGGTACGCACCGCGCAGTTGCAGGGCGGCGACGATGAGACCGGCGAGAATGCCGGTTCCGCCGATACGCGGCACCGGCCGCGCGTGGAATTTCTGGACACCCGCGAGATCCGAATCGACGGAAAACTTTTCATGCAGATGCGCATACCGCACGATCAGCAGCGTGACCACCAGGGAAACGATAAAACCGAGCGCAAAACTGAGCATGAAATCGGGACGCGAGGAATGGATGCGCGATTATACAAAGCCGGTGAGGTGATGCCCGTTTCGAGCCCGTGGGAACGATGCCGGCGGGCAGGTGAGGGCGGCGTGCCGGTTGCGTGTCGGAGGGGACGTTTGGGCGTCGGAATGGCGTCGGATAGGCGTCGGATAGGCGTCGGATAGGCGTCGGTTGCGCCGCATTCGCGTGCTAGTATGGCCCACCACGCTGCCCCGGAGAGGCCGCAAGGCCGATTGCGCGGACTGTCCCGGCTGGTGTCGGTGTCGGGCGGCAAAACCTGATTGCCCGCATGTACGGGCTGCCAAGACCGATGAATCTGGAAGAAGAACGCGCACCCGTTGCCGTGAGCAACGTGGAGCGCCCACTCGTTTCGATTCTGCTCATCGCCTATAACCAGGTCAGCGTGGTCGCCGACGCCGTGGCCGGTGTCTTGGCACAGACGTATTCGCCGCTGGAAATCCTGATCTCCGACGATTGCTCCCAGGACGACACCTTCTCTGCGATCGAAGCGGCCGTGCGCGACTATCGCGGCCCGCATCGCCTTGTGCTCAACCGCAACGAGCGCAACCTCGGCATTTCCGGACACCTTTCGCAACTCGCGCGCATGAGCCACGGCGAACTGCTGGTGGTCGCCGCGGGCGACGATGTTTCGGTGCCCGAGCGCTGCGATCGTCTCGTCACGTGCTGGAATGCGCTGGGCCGGCGCGTCGATCTGATTGCCTCGGATCTCGTCGAGTTCGATAACGCCGATCCGCAGGCCGGCCGCATTGCGCCGACCGATCTCGGCAGCTACGCGGGCTTCGACGACTGGGCACGCGGGCGGCCGTGGCTCGTCGGCGCGGCGCATGCTTGGTCCCGGCGGCTCTTCGACCGCTTCGGCGACATGCTGCCGGGCGCGATGGCCGAAGACCAGATCATGACGTTTCGCGCCGTGATGACGGGCGGCGCGTACAGCCTGCGCGAGCCGCTGGTGCGCTACCGGCGCGGCGGACTTTCGGGCAAGCGCCGCTGGCGCACTGTCGAGCAGTTCATCGCGCGCGTGCAGCTAACCACGCGTTTTGGGCTCGTCGAATCGGACCAGTTTCAGCGCGACGCGGAAATTGCCGGGGTCGGCGAGGGCATGCGCGCGCTGCTCGTGCCGAAGCTCGCGCGCGAGCGCTACGTGCGCGACGTTTTCGCAGCGCACGGATTCCGGGCGAAGCTCGGTTTGCTCGCGCGCACGAAGGGCGTGAAGCGCGGGTTCCGCGTGCGGATGTTTCTCTACGCGGCGTGTCCGGGCGTTTATCGGCCGTTCTTCGCACTGCGGGCGCTGTTGCGGCGCTAATCGCGGTTTCAGGCAGGCTCGCGATGCGCGAGCGTCACTTCAATCAATACCGGATGGTCGGGCACGCTTACGTCGAGGCGGCGCACGTCTCGATGGCTTTCACGTGGCTTGTCCGAAACGAGCGGGTCGTACACGTTGACACGGCTCGCGCTCGCGCCCAGGTCGAGCCCGACGCTGGCGGGCGGATTGGCGACCGGCGTGCCCGTCGCACGATCCCAGATCTGCGTTTCGTTCCATAGCACCAGCACGAAGCGGCCATCGTTCTTCTGCAGCAGCAGGCTGCTCGCCAGCGGCGGCATGCCTGAGAGCGTGTACGCAAGCGTGCCGCCCGCCGCGCCGTTCGTGCTGTGCTTCGTATCGTCCTTCAGTATCGACGTGAGATTGCGGATCGCCGAGGCGACCGGCTTGGGGCTGTTGTCGATCCGAAAGAGGCCGAAGTGCATCTCGGCGTTTTTGTTCTGCGGATCGGGCTTCTGGTCCAGCAGTTCGTAGACGTAGGTGCGCTTCACGCCTGCCGCTGCCGCGTCCATGTAGCCGTTGAGCACGCCTTTGGCCTGAGCCGGTTCGTCGACGCCGATCATGTACCAGCCCGACTGCGGCATCGAGAAGTAGCCGAATTCGGTGATCACCATCGGCAAATGAAACTTCCTGAAGAGCCGGACGGCCGAGCCCATCCACGAATCGCCGTTCGCGTTGCGCATCGGCTGCTCGCCGTTTTGCGGGTAGACGTGTCCGTTCGCGTAGTCGGCGGCGTTCGTGCGGGTGTCGACCGGCTTGATGTCGTAGCCGGTGAGGTCGTAGACGGGCACGCCAGCGAGCGCGGGCGTGCCGCGTACGCGCGTGTAGATCTCGCGCTGCACGGCGAGCCCCGCGTCGGCGCCCTTGAGGTCGCCGTAAGTGACCGGCCAGTTGTCGATCTCGTTGAGGCCCTCGATGGCCACGACGCTGCCGGGCACTTCGGCGTTCAGCCGCAGCGCGCGGTCGAGGTGATCCGCGATGTCCAGATGCATCAAGACGTTGAACTTGATGCCGTGCTGCGCGAGATAGACGTAGCTCGCGAGCGGCGCTGCGCCACTGGCCGGCGGCGCGTCGCGAACGTGATGGATGCCGAGCCATGCGAGATCGTCGGCGATGTTGCGCACGTTCGCATAGGCGCCGTCCGTGTAGTTGACGTGCGTGTTGACGGCGAGCGTTTCGAGGAAGGCGTCGGCGCGCATCACGCGCACCACGTCAGCCTCCTGCGCCACCGACGTGCCGGTGAGCGCATAGAGGTACAAAAGTGCGGCAAAACTCGCGACGGTCCGCGCGCCCAACCGCCTGCACGGATGCGCGGCGCGCGCGTGCCGCGAACCGTGTGCTACGACTATGCGGGCTAGCGGGGCAACGACAGCTGCGAAGGGATGTCTCACGGCGTCTTCCTCGCGTGGGGCGATCCCGGTAACGCGCGCCTTGCCCCATGCCAGCGTCGCGGAAGTTGTGCCTCTGCGGCGAGACCATTTTGGAGCGCCGTGTCGCGCCGCGTATGTGCGACAACGAACATAGCGGGACTAGTCACAATAATAAGGGTTCCTGAAGTACTGAATCGTGCGTGAGATTCGGGCGAAACACGCGCATGCAACGCGCACGTCGAACCGCACGCTCACACGGACCACCCGGTTTTCCAGGGGGGAAAACGAAATTCGGTGTTGGTCGGTGCGTCAGCGCACGGATTAAACGCATCGCGATGTCGTAATCCCTTCCTTGTAAAACGGCCGTCCCTCTGGTGCTCAAGCGTGTCGAAGACGAACACGCGAGGTCTGTGGGATTGCGCACGGTGCCCTCCGGGCCCACTCCGTAATGTGATGACGTACGCCGTGATGGGGGCGGTGCGAACACATGGGGATCGCCAGATGCAAGTCGATCGCCGCGCTCGCACGTAACAGACGACCGCTCCAGACCACGAACGATTGACGAACGCGATACGCACGGGATAGGGCCATGTCTGACTTAACGCAGCGCGCGGTCGATATCGCGCTGATTGTGGCCGGCGCTGAAGGCGCCGTTCACCTGCACCTGAATTTCCTGGCGTCGGGCGGCGTGCATCACCCCGATCCGACGCTGGTCGCATTCTGCGCGGCGCTCGCCTTGTCGGTGTTTCCCGCGTGCGGCACGTACGGCTCGCGATCGCGCGGCGGCAAGACACTCTTTAGCGTGGCCTGGCGCACGGCACTCGCGTGGCTCGCGGTGCAGCTTTGCGGACTCGTGCTGCTTTACGCGATTCATCACGATCATCTGCTTGCGCTGCCGTGGTTCATCTACTGGACGCTGACCACGGGGATATTGCTGCTGACGTCGCACACGCTGTTTTTTGCCGAGTTCAGTGTGCTGCGTCTTACGCGTGCGTGGTGGCATCACGAGCCGCTCAAAGGCGAGTTGCGCGAAGCGGGTTCCGCCGCCGTGTTCGGGCATGCCGTGAAGCGCGTCTTCGACATCGTCGCGGCGGTGAGCGCCCTCGTCGTGCTCTCGCCGCTGCTCGTCGTCGTCGCGCTGATGGTGCGGCGCGATGGCGGGCCGATGCTGTATGGACATGTCCGCGTTGGGCGTCATGGAAAAAAATTCCGCTGCCTGAAGTTCAGAACGATGGTGGTGAATTCGGAGCAGGTGCTGAGGGATCTGCTTGCGTGCGATCCCGATGCGCGTGCCGAATGGGAGCGCGAATTCAAGCTCAAGAACGATGTGCGCGTTACGCGGCTCGGTCGCTTCCTGCGGAAGTCGAGCCTCGACGAACTGCCGCAGATCTGGAACGTGCTGCGCGGCGATATGAGCTTCGTTGGTCCACGTCCGATCATCGATCAGGAACTGGAGCGCTACGGTGACGCCGGCAAGTACTACCTGATGGTGACGCCCGGTATCACCGGTCTGTGGCAGGTGAGCGGGCGCAATGACGTCGACTACGCAACGCGCGTATCGCTCGATGTTTCCTATGTGACGACATGGACCTTCTGGAAGGACATGGGAATCCTGTTCAGGACGTTCTCCGTGGTGGTTCGCCGTAGCGGCGCCTATTGAGTCGTTCGAACGGGATGGATCAGACGAATTGCTTGTCGGGCTGAGTATCCGCGCCAAGGGGAATGGCGCGGAGCGCATGCACGGGGGACCGGGAGTAGGGCAATGAAAATGAACGCGAAGGACTCGTTCGACGCAGCCGCCGCGCGAATTGCGCGGGCTTTCGGCGCGTCGGGGACGCTGCGTTGCAGAGCCACGCGTGCTGCGTGGCTCGTGCTCGCGGGATTGGGTGGCTGCGCCTTGTCGCCGGGCATGTCGTTCGCTCCGGCAGGTGGCGGCGCGAGCTCGAATGCCGCCGCCAGTGCGGCGGTGAATACGGCCTCGGGCGCGTCGGTGCCCGATAGCATGGTCAAGAAGGGGATCGTGGGCGCACCGTCTGGTCAGGTTGTCGAGATCACGGGCGATCTCGTGGAAAACGAGGCGGCGGCGCGGCCCACAGGCATTCCAGATGATGTGCAGAAGCTGTTCGGCACGCCCACGCCCTATGCGATCGGCCCCGGCGACGTGCTCAGCATCGTGGTCTGGGATCACCCCGAACTCAATCTGCCCGCGACGAATGGCAACGGAGGCGACAGCCCATCGGGGGCCACGTCGGTTGCCGCGGGCTACACGGTCGACAACGACGGATTCATTCAGTATGCCTATATAGGTCCGCTGAAAGTCGATGGCCTCTCGGAAATGGGCGTGCGCGATACCCTCGCGGCCAGGCTCGCGCGATACGTGCGTCAGCCGCAGGTCACGGTCCGCATCGAGACCTATCGCAGCAAGCGCTTGTATCTGGACGGCGAGGTCAAGACGCCGGGCGTGGAAGTGCTCAATGACCGGCCCATGACCCTGCCCGAGGCCGTCAATCGCGCGGGCGGCTTCACGAGCAACGCCGACCGTTCGCGCGTCGCGATCACGCGCGGCGACAGCACCGTGCTCATCGATATGCCGGACATGATTCGCAAGGGCTTCAATCCCGATCGCATCATCCTGCGCGACGGCGACCTCGTGCGTGTCTTTGCGCAGACGGACAGCAAGGTATTCGTGGTCGGCGAGGTGCAGCGTCCCGGCGGCGTGATGTTCAACAACGGCCGCATGACGCTCAACGAAGCGCTCGGCAACGCGGGCGGGGTCAATCAGGCGTCGGCCGACGCGTCGCAGATCTACGTCGTGCGCGGTCGCGATACCGGCAAGCCGGTCGTGTTTCATCTCGACGCGAGCAATGCCTCCGCGATGGCCACCGCCGATTCGTTCGAACTGAAGCCCAATGATGTCGTGTTCGTGGACACGTCGGCTCTCGTGAAGTGGAGCCGTGTCATCAGCCTGATCCTGCCGACGACCCAGGCCGCTGCGGCGAGTCGCGCGATCGGTTACTGATGCCTGCGTGAACGCACGCCTGTAGTGAGGACAAGATGAACCAGCGCGAATACCTGCTTGAGGGTCCGGCGGAACCGGTGACACCGATGGCTCCCCAGAGCACCCACATGGGCGATCTGCTCGATACGCTCTATGCAGGCCGCAAGACGATCCTGATCGCCACGACGATCTTCACGCTCGTCGGCGTGACGTACGCGATGCTCGCGCATCCGGTCTACGAATCGGACATGCTCATTCAGGTGGAGGAGTCGCCGAATCCCGCGAAAACGGCGCTCGCCGATCTTTCGCCCAATTTTGTGCTCAAGACCGGCGCGTCCGCGGAAATGGAGGTGCTGCGTTCGCGGCTCGTCGTGTCGTCGGCCGTGAATTCGACGCGGCTCTTTATCCGCGCGATGCCCCGCTATTTTCCGGTAATCGGCTACTGGGCGGCGCGGCATCTGAACCTTGGCCAGTGGTTGCGATGGGGCGGGTACGCGTGGGGCAGCGAAGCGATCGACGTGGCCCAGTTCGACGTGCCGAACCGCATGTACGGCAAGCCGTTCGTCGTGACTTATCACGGCAACGGCGCCTATACGCTGGAGTCAGAGGGCGTCGAGCTCAAAGGGCAGGTGGGCCAGCTGCTGCACGAACCGGTCGTGGGCGGTGCGATCGACCTGCTCGTGAAAGGCATCGACGCGCGAGCGGGCACGCGCTTCGATCTGGCTCGCGAATCCGAATTGAGCGCGATTCAAACCTTGCAGGCCGGGCTGATGATTTCGGAGAAGGGTAAGGAATCTGATGTTATCGGCGTGGCGCTCGACGGCGACGACCCTCTGCTGACGAGCAACATTCTCAATGCGATCGGCAACGAATACGTGAGGCAGAACGCGCAGCGTACGCAGGAAGAAGCGCAGAAGTCGATTGCGTTCCTCGACCAGCAGCTGCCGCTACTCAAGACGCAGCTCGAAACGGCCGAGAACGAATACAACAAGTTTCGCTCGGAACATGGCGCCGTGAACCTCGGTGCCGAAGCGGCAGCGCTGTTGCAGAGTTCGGCGACGGCGCAGCAGCGTATCGCGGAGTTGCGTCAGCAGCGCGCGCAGTTGATGGCGCGCTTCACGCCGGACAATCCCGCGCTCGTCGCGGTCAACGGAGAACTGGACGAAGCGCAGAGGTCGCTCGGCGAGCTTTCCGCGCAGACGCGCGCGCTGCCGCCCGTCGAGCAGGGGCTCGTGCGCCTGCAGCGTGAAGTGACGGTCGATACGAACATCTATACGAATCTGCTCAACAACCGCGAGCAGATGCGCCTGCTCAAAGCGGGCCGCGTGTCGAACGTGCACATGATTGACGCTGCGGTGCCCGTGGATACGCCGGTTCGGCCCAAGCGCGCCGTTCTCGTCGTCGCGGCGATGTTCACGGGGCTGTTCGTCGGCATCGCGCTCGTGCTGCTGCGCCAGCGGCTGAGTCGCGGCGTGACGCTCGTGGACGAGATCGAAGTGGGCACGGGCCTCGCCGTCTTCGCCGCTCTGCCGCGCAGCCGCGTGCAGCAGACGCTCACGCGCCGCCTGCCGAACAATGCACCGGGCGAGAACACGGTGCTCGCGCACACGGCAGTCTTCGACGCGGCCGTCGAGCGATTGCGCGGTTTTCGCAGCGCGCTCGAATATTCGCTGAGAACGGCGGCCAATCGCATCGTGCTGCTGGCAGGGCCGACGCCGATGGTGGGCAAGTCGTTCGTCTCGGTCAATCTGGCCGCGGTGTTCGGCGCGGCGGGCAAGCGTGTGCTGTTGATCGACGCGGATCTGCGTCGCGGCACGCTGAACCGGCACGTGGGCGTACCGAGCACGCCCGGCGTCGCGGACATCGTTGAAGGCAACCGGCCCTATGACGAAGTGGTGTACCGCGATGTGATGCCGGGCGTCGACTTCGTCGCGACCGGCGGCTACGTGACCAACGCGAGCGAGCTGCTGCGCCAGGAGCGCTTCAAGGAATTCACGGACTGGGCCAATGCGACGTACGACCTCGTGCTGATCGACGCGCCGCCGATCTTGCCGGTGGCGGATGCGGGGATCATCGGCAAGCTCGCGGACACGGTGTTCGTCGTCGCGCGCCAGGGGGCTACGAGTCTCGCCGATCTGCGCGAGTCCGTGCGCCGCTTCGAGCAGGTCGGCGTACCGATTCGCGGCGTGATCTTCAACGACATCACATCGCGTCCGGGCCGATACGGCAACGACTATGCCGCGTATGGCTATTCGAGCTACGGATTCGCCAAGGACGTCGGAACGCCGGAGCGGTGATGTGTGGCGAATGCGGCGGGGGCGCGGTGCCTCCGCCCTGTGGTGGCACTGTTCGTCCAGTTGTTCAGGATAACTTCGCATACAAAGTCGGGTTCGGCATGAGCGACGCCGAACATTCTCCGCGCAAAAGATCGGCGACACTCAAGACGATATCTATTGCGTGGCGTGGCTTGCCGAGTCCGGTCGTGTGTCGCAGTTATTTCGCACGCGGATGACGTCCAGTCATGAACGATGCCCTGAACTTTGTCGATGAAGCCCGTGCAAGCCCCCAACCTGCTGATCAATGGCCGCTTTCTCGGCCGCCGTGCGACGGGTGTCGATCGCTTCGCGTTCGAGACGATCCGCGCGCTCGATCAATTGATCGAACTGGGTGATCCGCTCGTCGCTGGATTGCGCACTGAGATCGTCGTGCCCGAAGCGCTGGCCAGTGTGCCGAATCCGTTTCGGCACGTCGGATTGCGCGCGAGCGGAAAAGGCGGCGGTCTGCGCTGGGAGCAGTTCGCGTTGCCCCAGGCGGCGCGTGGCCGGTTGCTGCTCAATCTCTGCAATTCGGGTCCGCTGTTGTATCGCCGTCAGGTGACGGTGCTGCACGACGCAGCGCCCGCGCGCGTGCCCGATAGTTACAGCAGGTCCTTCGTCGCGTGGTATCGGCTGATGGCGCCGTGCATTGGCCGCGTATCGCAGCGCGTGATTACCGTGTCGGAATTCTCGCGGCGCGAACTCTGCGATGCGTACCGGATTCCGCCAGGCAAGATCGGCGTCGTGTCCGAGAGCGGCGAGCACATGCTGCGCGTGCAAGAGGACGAAGAGGGTGTGGCGCCGAGGCTGAACGGGCGTCCCTTCGTGCTCGCGGTCGGAAGCCTCAACCGGCACAAGAATTTTCGGCTCATCGCCGAGGCGGCGCGCCATATCGTCGATGCGCAATTCGACATCGTGGTGGTGGGTGGTGGCGATGCGCGCGTGTATGGCGCGGAAGCGGGCGAGAGCGCGTTGCCTGCGTTCGTGAAGCACCTCGGTTACGTGAGTGACGGCGAACTGGCCGCGCTCTATCGGCGTGCTGCGTGTTTTGTCTATCCGTCGCGCTATGAAGGTTTCGGGCTGCCGCCTGTCGAGGCATTGGCATTGGGCTGTCCGGTCATCGCGTCGAGGCTTCCGGCTGTGCAGGAGGCGTGCGGCGACGCGGCGCTCTATACATCGCCGGACGATCCAGCAGAACTCGCGTGCCTGCTCGAACGGATCACCGCCGACGCCGCGTTGCGCGCGAGCCTGCGCGAGCGCGGCCGCGCACGCACGAGTGAACTGACCTGGCGCGCCACCGCGGCCAGGTTGATCGAGGAGATTTCGCCGTGGCTAATGTGATACTCGCCACAAGCCCTGTCAACGACGTCAATCGCTTTGGCCGCGTCGCGCTCGTGCACGACTGGCTCGCTGCGTACGCGGGATCGGAGAAGGTCGTCGAGCAGATTCTGCAGATCTTTCCGGACGCCGATCTGTACAGCCTCGTTGATTTCTTCCCCGAGTCGCTGCGTGGCGTGCTCGGCGGAAAACACGCGCATACGTCCTTCATTCAGAATCTGCCGCGAGCGCGCAAATCGTTTCGCAAATATCTTCCGCTGATGCCGCTCGCGATCGAGCAGTTCGACCTGTCCAGTTACGATCTCGTGATTTCGTCGAGCCATGCCGTGGCCAAGGGTGTATTGACTGGGCCGAATCAGGTCCATGTGAGCTACGTACATTCGCCGATTCGCTACGCGTGGGATCTGCAGCATCAATATCTCAACGAGGCCGGACTGCGGCGCGGAATGAAGAGCTGGCTCGCGCGCCTACTGCTGCACTACATGCGGATCTGGGATCATCGCACCGCGTTTGGCGTCGATGCGTTCGTCGCCAATTCGGCCTTCGTGGGGCGACGCATTCACAAGGTCTATGGATGCGATGCCGCCGTGGTCTATCCACCGGTCGATGTCGAACGGTTCGCACTGAGCACGCAGCGCGAGGACTTCTACCTGATCGCGTCTCGCATGGTGCCGTACAAGCGCATTCCGCTCGTCGTCGAGGCGTTTGCGGCGATGCCTTCGCGTCGCCTCGTGGTGATCGGCGACGGTCCCGATATGCCGCGCGCGAAGGCGTTCGCGGGTCCAAATGTGACGCTGCTCGGCTATCAGTCCGACGAACGGCTGGTGGATTTCATGCAACGCGCGCGCGCATTCGTTTTCGCTGCGGAAGAAGACTTCGGTATTTCGGTCGTCGAAGCGCAGGCATGCGGTACGCCCGTTATTGCTTTGCGTCGTGGCGGCGTGCGGGAGATCGTCGTCGAATCGTCGGATTCGGAACGGGCGACGGGGCTCTTTTTCAACGAGCAGAGCGTGGCTTCTATCGTCGATGCCGTGGAGCGCTTCGAACAGTACCCGCCGTTTAACGCGGAAGTTTGCCGCCGCAATGCCCTGCGTTTTACGAGGGAGCGCTTCAAGCGCGAATTCCTCGCGGTGGTCGAGCGGACGATGGCCGCGAACAGAGTGAGCGCCGATCCGGTGCCGGAGATCCGTCGCCGTCGCTCAGCCTGAAACATTGCGATAACGAGTCCGATCACGCACGAGCAAGCACGAGCAAGCACGCGCACGCGGTGACCGGATGTGGGGGTGAAGCAAGTGGGATTGACGATATTCGGCCTGGTGGTATTCGTCACCGGACTCGCCGTACTGTATACGTCGTTTCGCGGCGCGATCTACTGGATGGCAGTGTATTCGCTGTTCGGATGCACGCTTGCGCTGGGACTACCCGGCGGGATCGGTATTCTGCCCGCGCAGCTATTTCTCCTTTTTTTCGTCGTCAGAGCTTTCAATCTTGCGGGCGGCAAGCAGATCGCCAATGCGTTTGCGATCGACAAGCCCGGATTCTGGCTGCTTTGCACCAGCCTGTGGGGCGTATTCGGCGCCATTGTGCTGCCGCGTCTCCTTCGCGGTTCGACGCTGGTTTTTCCGGTTGATCGCACGATGTCCGGTGCTGTCATGCTGCAGCGGCTCGGCCCCGTTTCCGGCAATCTTTCGCAGGCGACCTATTGCCTTGGCGATGTCGTCCTGTACGGCTGCATGTATGCGCTTCTGAAATATCGCGGCGCGTATCGCGCGCTTGCGACCGGCATTTTTCTGCTTGCGTTTCTCGATGTGCTCGCGGGCGTGATCGATGTCGGCACGCATGCGGTCGGCCTCGATGTGATGTCGGTCATCAAGACGGCTCAGTACGCCGATCTGAGCGGCGAGGTCATGGGTGGGCTGATTCGCATCTCTGGGACGTTCAGCGAAGCATCCGCGTTTGCGAGCTTCACGCTGCCGCTCTTTGCTTTTTGCCTCAATCTCTGGCTGGTCGGTTATCGCCGGAAAGTGGCCGGCGCGCTCGCTTTCGGGACGGGCATGCTCTTGCTGCTGTCCACATCGGGGACGGCCTATGCGGGGCTAGGGACGTACTTACTCGTGCAGTTGTTCAGCCGGCCGGGCCGCATCGCGCGCAGCGCCGTCGCGCGCAAGCAGCGCCTCTGGATCCTCTGCGCCTGCGCGGGCGTGCTGGCCGCGCTCTACGCCGTGCTCTTCCTGCCGGGCGTGGTGAAGGTGCTCGGCGATTTCGTCAATCTCGCCGTACTGGGCAAGGCCGCTAGCGATTCGGGCGTCGAGCGGATGAGCTGGAACGCGCAGGGTGTGAAAAATTTCTTCGATACATACGGAATCGGTGTGGGCCTCGGCAGTATTCGCTCGTCGAGCTTTCTCGTGGTGGTGCTCGCGAACCTCGGCGTCGTGGGCGTGGTCTGCTACGGGTTGTTCGTTGGCAAGTCGCTCCTGGCGCCTCTGCCTGCCCAGTACCCGCCAACCGAGCGCGCAGTCTCCTACGCGGCACGGCACGGCATGATCGCGACGTTGATCGCGGCTTCACTGGCGGCCGGGGTGTTCGAACTCGGCTCGTGTTTCTACCTGTTTGCAGCCGCCGCGGGCGCGCTTCCATTGAGTGCGTCGCGACGCGTGCCCGAGCGTCAGGGATGGCTTGCGCAGCAAGTTCATGAATGATTGGCCGCGTCGCTTCCGGTTGCCTGGTACGTAAGCGCTCTATATGCACGCGTTTGCGTGGGGTAAGCAGCAGTGCGACGGATTGCGTATCGATATCGTCGTAGGGATGCTTTACGGATTCGGGAGAAGTACCCATTCGAGCATGATTTCGGGCACGCATTGACCTACGAGGTGAAGATTGAAATCGAATGTCTGTCCGTGGGAGATCCTGTCGGGGGAAACGAGCGAGCCATCGCTCGCCAAGGAAGCGAAGATCTGTCTGATCTTTCCCACTCGCGGCCGGGCGGCAGTGCTTGAACGCGTCGTTGCGCTGGTCGATTTGCAGACGGTAAAGCCGGATCTGATCATCGTCTCCTGCGTAACGGATGAGGACGCAGGTGATCTCGCAAACCGGCCCGGAATACTCGTGATCAAAGGGCCGCCCGGCAGTTCCGTGCAACGTAATCATGCATTGAGTTATGTGCCGGCTGACTTCGACGTTGTGATCATCCTTGACGACGATTTCCTCATGCATGGCCGATGGACTGCAGAAGCGCTAAAGGCCTTCGATAGTGATCCCGCCATTGCGTGCGTCACCGGAACGGTATTCGCCGATGGCGCTCGCGGACCCGGTTACTCCGTTGAAGAAGGACTGGCGATACTCGAAAAGACCAGCGACCCTCCGCAAAGCATGAACGTCGTTTCGACCGGTGGCCCTTACGGCTGCAACATGGCGTTTCGGGCAAGCAGCATTGCGGGACTGCGTTTTGATGAACGCCTCGTTCTCTATGGCTGGCAGGAGGACCGCGATTTTGGCGGCCAGATCTGGAATCTGGGCTATCGCGTCGTTCGCATCAACACGGCGCTCGGTGTGCATCTGGGCGTCAAGGCGGGCAGGGTTTCAGGCCGCAAGCTCGGCTATTCACAGGTCATCAATCCGCTCTATCTGGTGCGCAAGAAAACCATGCCGTTGCGCGATGCGGTCGATCACATTCTGCGTAACGTCGCGAGCAATGTCGTGCGAAGCATTTCGCCGGAACCGTGGATCGATCGCCGGGGAAGGCTGGGCGGCAATTTGATCGGATTATGGGATTTCGTACGAGGCAGGCTGACACCCGAGCGGGCGGCAAAGCTATAAAAGCCGGCTAAGCGGCCCGGCCTGACCCTCTGCCAATGAGACGGTGCTGTATGTACAAGACGATTGCGTTCAACGGCAAGTTCTTCGGGGCGGCGCCAACCGGCGTGCATCGGGTTGCCGAACAACTCATTGCGGCAACCGATGCGTTGATTGCCGAGCATTCCGTGAGCGGCGCCGACTATGCGGTGGTAATCAGGACGGGCGTCAACGTTCCGTCTTACCGCAATATTCTGTGCGTTCACGAGAGTTCGCTGGCTCGCGGGATGCACAGAATCGCCTGGGAGCAATGCTATCTCCCGGTGGCTCGCAGAAAGGATTTCATTCTCAATCTCTGCAATCTCGGGCCGCTCTATCATCGCGATTGCGCGACGTTGATACACGACGCTCAGGTGTATTCAGCACCCGATTCGTATTCGCGGTCGTTCAGGCTCTGGTACAAGTTTCTTTTCTTTTTTATCGGCAGACGGCACAAGCTCATTGTTACCGTCTCGGAGTTCTCGAAGAAGGAGCTCGTCCATTATGGCGTTGCCAGTGCGGACAAAATCGTCGTCGTCCATAACGGCTGCGATCATGTTCTGCGGATACCGCCGGACGACGGACAGCTCGCAACGTTGAATCTCACGCCGGGGCGCTATGTCCTCGCGCTCGCCACTACGCAGAAGCACAAGAACATCGCGATCGTTCTAAAGGCGTTCGCGAAGCCTCAACTGAAGGACGTGCAGCTCGTGCTTTTCGGCGGGGCACGTCGAGCCGATTTCGAAAACCTCGGACATGCCGTGCCGCCCAATGTGCAATTTGCCGGCCGCGTCACCGATCCTGAACTCGTGGGGTTGATGATGCACGCCGGCGCGCTTGCGTTCCCATCGCTGACCGAAGGATTTGGCTTGCCGCCACTGGAAGCCATGGCGCTGGGATGTCCTGTTGTGGCTGCGCCGTATGGGGCGCTTCCGGAGGTCTGCGGCGACGCCGCGCTTTATGCAGACCCTTTCGATCCGGACGCGTGGAGCCAGAACATTCGAACACTGCTCGACGTTGAAACGGTACGGCAATCGATGATATCGGAGGGCCGGCGGCAGGCCGGCAACTTCACGTGGAAACAGGCGGCGCGAAAGCTGTTTGAGGCGGTTAATGCCGTGACGCCCACGTAGGGGGAATAGAGCTCCTTCCAACACCGTCCAACCGTCTCAAGCGTGCTAGCGGCGGTGCGCCACCAGTCGCGACTTCAGATGGTCAGCCAACCGGATCGCGAGCGCCATGATAACCATCGTCGGATTGGCGTGACCGCTGGTCGGGAAAACGGAGGCGCCTGCCACGTAAAGGCCGCGTATGCCGTGTACCTGACATGTGTCATCCACGACGCTCGTCGCGGGGTTCAGCCCCATTCGCGTGGTCCCGGCAGTATGGGCCATGTCATGCAATACGATCTTCGCCGTGTCACCCGCTGCGATTTCCGGCGAAAGTTCGAACCCCGGGATACCCGCGGCGTTTAGATCCTGTTTCAAAAGCTGCGCGAACGTCAGGACCGCCCGCTTCATGAAATCACCCGCCTCCCATGTAATACGGGCGAGCGGGAGCCCGAGGCGGTCGCGTCGGTCGGACAGCGTGATACGGTTATCGGGCGACGGTGGTTGCTCGCAAATCAGACTTAGCGTAAGCGCTTCAATTTTTCGCGCAGTGCCTTTAGCCGCGTAGTTTCGAGCAACAAAATTGGCATTCAGCAGAACTGCGGCGTCAGCAATCAGGCGGCGCAGCCGGTAAGGCATTTTCGGGCTGCCCAGGATTCTGCGACCGACGAAACTCAGGACCATCCCGGGGCTTTTAACGACCAGCAGCATATCCGACATCGGACGCTCGCTCTGCCTCGTTGCCAACCGCTTCAGCGCGAGCATGGGGTCATCATTCGAAATATGCATATCCGCAAAAACGGCCATGTTGGGCAGACCTTCGCCTTTCTGGACTTCTTTGCGAAGAGCGAGTCCGTGAGAATAGATAAAGACTCGATAGTTCTTCTGCAGCGGGAAAAACCCCAGCAACGTGGCGGCATGTGTCTGGCTGTCCGGCGAAACAGTGCCCAGCGATATGCACGGATGATCGGTCAGGTAGCGCCCGACTACATCATGAGTATTTCCGAGCGCGCCGCCCGCGAGATCTTTCGACATGAGCAGCAAGCGGGCATTTTCTATCGCGCCGGCGGCGAGCACCACGTGGGCCGATTGAACGGTACTCGTCCTGCTACCAGAGAGCGATGAAATGATCTCCACCCCCGTTATCCCATCTGCGTCGAGCGTCACCGCAGAGACCGTCGCGTTGAACACGACCGTCACGTCGTGATGTGTCTCTCGCCTGAATTCGGGTCCGAATCGCATGACGTCCAGTGTGTCGTGACGATCGCGGGAGAATTGCCAGAAGAACGACGTCAAGCTTTGCATTCGCGTAATTTCGGCCGGTTCCTTCAGTTTCGCGGCGTCCCAGAACGCGCGATCGTGGATGATCGGTCCCAGGTCGAGCCGTTCGGCGGCCCGATTGATATAAGGTGCGATGGCCGCGGAATCGATTGGCCATCCGGAGTTCGGTATCCACTCGCGCTGAACAAAATCCACCGTGTCGAAGGGCGCCACCTTGCCTGCCCAGCGGGTTGTCGATCCCCCCAGGACACGGCACCGGACACCGAATTTCTGGGTCTCGCCGCTCCAGAACTTCAATTGGTGGCTATGGAATTTTTGACGCGCCTGCTGAATGTCAACGTTGTTAAGCGACCCCTGCACTTCCACCCGGTTCAGTGCCTCGTGGCCGGAGGATTCCTGGAGTCCGCCGCTTTCCAGAAGCAGAATCTTTAGCCCAAGGCCGGACAGTTCACGCACGATGGTCAATCCAGCGGCACCGCCGCCAACAACGATGAGATCAAATGGCTCGCTACCGATGGGCGACGCGGCGTCTTCTTCGAAATCGATAAAGTGCGTCATCTTTCAATGGCCTCAATTTCGCGTTGAAGATAGATTCTGGTGCCCAAAAAGGGAATAACGAGTGCGACCGGGTTCATTCGCATCAATCGCGCGTTATTCTTCGCGCGGGCGCAAGGCGATCACGGTGTCGCCGGTCGAAAAGACTTGCCGGATCAGACCGGAGCGAAACAGGCAGAAGAGCAGCGCCGTCAACAACGTAAGTTCTCCAGTCAGCCGCGCAGCCACCATACCCATCGCCCCCCAATGGATCGCGAGCGGAATGGCGACAAGCAGGTTGACAATCGCGTTCGCCACGCCGACGCGGGCGAGCAGGCTTTCGCGATGACGGGGAATCAGGAAATAGAGGGCGAGCCACTGATTCGACACGCTCAACGGCAAGACCAGCACGAAAACCTTAAGCACGGGAACGGATTGCTGAAAATCTTTGCCGAGCACGAACGGCACGGCCCAATCCGCGAGGAGCATCGTGCAGGCGACTGCGCCGATCGCGCCAATCAGGGTGAACGCCAATATTCGCCGCGCGAGTCGGTTGGCTTTGGCGGGGTCTACGGTAACCAGATACTGGACCTTCGGAACGAGCACCTGCGCTGCGGGCATCGTGAGGCTGAGACCGACCGAGATGAGACGCTCGGCCACGCCGAACGCGCCGACCTCGGTTACCGGCGCAAAAATGGACAGGATGTACGTCGAGGCGTTGATCATCAGAACGGACGTGCTGGCGAAGATAAAAATGACTTTCGAGCGATGGATCAAATCGATGCCGTCGCGTATCGACGAGAACCAGTTGGAAAACTCCCGGCGGATCGATCCGAAGGCCAGCGCCAACTGGCCTAAGCACGAAGCCAACAGCAAAGGGAAGACCCACACAAGGTCGGAAGGTTGATGCACGAACGTGAAGATGAGGGCGAGCGAAATGACGAATCCGGCGACCTCAATCAGGACGCTTCGCCTGGCTCGCCCCGTGCTCGTGAAATACCAGCCTACGTTGAATGAACCGAGCAGGCCGAGAAGTACTGCCGCGCCGCTGAGCAGGGGGTGTTCGGAAAGCACGGGCGAAAGCGCGATGGCCCCGATTCCGAAAATCCCGGTCGGGATACACAGCAGCAGCCGGCCGGTCATCTGGCTCGACAGGATTGTCGCGCGTTCGGCGTCGCTCGTGGAGTGGACCGTGTCACGTCCGCCGACGGTAGGGAATCCGAAGCTTGTGAATCGCATGAGCGAATTCGACAGCGACATGCCGGCCAGTACGACGCCGTATCCTGTCGCCCCTAGCGTTCTCGCATAGAAGGGCAGGAGCAGGATGGGGTAGACGTAACGCAGGATGTACGCGATATACGTCGACGCCAGCTCTGCACGAGCTCTTGAGGACTTCACTGGATTCATGAATTTCCCGTGTACCGGAATCTGATTGTTGTTCGCACGAGGCGATGCAAATGCGGGGGAGTGACTTCACAAAGGTCACGTCTCAGCATTCAGGCTGTGCCCAGTTGACCGGCCGAACGGATCAACGGCTCGCTCTCGTAGTGCGTGCGGCGCGTCTTTCGCGCAGCGGGGCTCGACATTTCGGTCCAGGTCGATCCGCGACGTTGCGTGGTGTTGCGTGGGATCGCGCGCACACACGGTCCTGGCGCTTATTGTGAACAACGGAAGGTGACACGTTAGTGCGAGGGCGTACGCAGGACAGGCTATTTGCCGTCGACGACGATCGTTTGTGAGGCCGTGCCGCACCGCGTCATGCGTGGTGCGCAAGATCGCAAACAATGCGGCCCACACCACGTTCTGGGGCAGTTAATTCGCATGCATTGGCCGGGCATTTCTATAATTTCGCGGGATATGCCCGGCCTGTTGCGGGGCGCACTGCGTTTTGCCTGGCATTGCACGAACGTGTGCAGCTCGGGCGTGGAGCCGGCTATGCGCGCCGTGCATGTCGGGTCAGACTGGAGAAGGCGGTTGGACTATGCGTCGTTTGCCTCTAGCGTTGCTGGTCGCGTTTTGCTGCGCATTGACCGTGGCTGGCGTAACTTTTGCGACACTGGCCGTGGCTGAACTGTTCCATCGGCCACCCGCCGCGGTGTCGTCGGTGTCCGCCAGGATACGGCTGGCAGTGCTCGGCGATTCGGACAGCCAGTCCTACCATGACACGCTGATGCTCGGCGATCCCGGCCAGCGAGGCGGCCCCTGGCGCGCGACCACGTGGCAGTGGACCGAGGTGCTGGCCCGGCTGCGCGGCGATCAGATCGACCTCGGCGAATGGGGTGCCTGGGGCGCCGGCAAATATCGCGCCGCGCTCAACGAAGTCCTCGGTTTTTCCGCCCGCATGCCGCCCAAAGAGGACTACCGCTACGATTTCGCGGTCAGCGGCGCCTGGTGCGGCCAATTGATGGGACAGTCGCAGCGTCAGGCGATCCGTCTTGTCGATCTGATGAACACGGAGCCGCAAGCCTGGCGAGGCGGCATTGTGCTGATCCGGATCGGCGTCAACGATATCGGCGGGCATGATGTGCTTGATGCACTGTCCCGCGATCCGACTGCATCGCGTCCCATCGCCCTGATCGACGGCTGCATCGACGCAATTGGTCAGGCCGTCGCCCTGATCCGCAAGCGGCATCCACAGACCTATGTCGTGCTTGTGGGTGTGCTCAGCAATGCGGATTGGTCGGACGAGTTCGACAATTGGCAATCGGCGAGAGAGATCGCCAATATCGATGCGGGGATGGATCGTTTCGACAATGGCTTGCGCAAGCTGGCCGCGGCGGATCGCCATGTCTACTTTCTCGACGATCGCGCCTGGTTCAGAAACGTGTGGGGCGCACGCGACGACCATGGCCGGCCGGCATACAAGACGGTGCATCTGTCACCAGGCTGGGCGATCACCAATACGATTGGCGACGATCCGCACAATGCCCTCGTGTCCGACGGTCATGCGGGCGTGGTCTTGAACACGCTGTGGACGCAGCACCTCGTCACCTCGCTGAACACTGCATTCGGTTTGCACCTCAAACCGGTTACCGATGCCGAGGTCATCGGCTTTCTGCAGCCGAGCTTTGCAGCAGGCATGCGGCCATTGTCCGCGGCCTCGTCGAAGTAGCGCGCCATGAGTGACGGCGAACATTCGCCGGCACGCAGATCGACCACACTCGACATCATATTAATTGCGTGAAGTGATCGGCTCGCACGACGAGTTTGTATTTCGAGCGATTTTCGACCGCTACAAGGCCGCGGCGCGTTTCGCTTTGCATGCGCTGTCGACTATGGGAACTGCAATGTCTCAAGTTATCCGCGATTTTCTGTACACGTCCGTCGCCGATAAACTCGTCAATCTGCCGCTTGCGCCCACCTCGCTCGCGATCGGTTCGCGCAAGCTCGACATACTTCTGATCGGCACGTGCGGCGTCGACATTCTCGCGAGCCGCAGCGTGAATAGCGGACATACGATCCGGCACATTCTGATGGGATCGAAACAATACAATCCCGTGCCGGACGCCAGCCCGACCGACGACGTGGCCGTCGCGAGCCTGACGCTGCGTCACATTCTGAGCGACGCGACGCAAATGCCCGAGCCCGTGGTGGACATGGTCTTTGCCCGGCTCCAGTCGGAAGACGAGGCGCGCGCTCTTCTCGAGCGGGTGGCGGAACTGATTGCGCAAAAGGTCGCGCAGATCGTAGAGAAGATCACGACGGTTCCGGTTTTGTTCATGTCGTTTTTCGAGCCGAGCTTTAATTACATGGGCGATCTCATCGACCCATTCGGCCCGACGTCGCCCGCCCGTCTGGTTCGCGAGATGAACCGGCTGTTGTCCGATACGGTCCGGAAAACGAGTAACGGCTATTTTCTCGACGCCAATGAGATTTTGAATTTCGTCGGTCGCCGACATCTGCAGGACGATGTACTCGCGAGCAGTTCGCATGCCTCGTTCATCAACGACTGGGATTTCAAGCGCGATGCCAATCGGCTGAACGCGCCAAAAGCGCTCGTCAATGTCGTCACCCATGAAGTCGCCACGCGCGAATTTTCGCTTGCGATCCTGTCGCGGATCGAGGCGATCGTGAAGATCGTCGCGCAGCAAAACCCGGTGAAGCTGATCATCGTCGATCTCGACGATACGATGTGGCGGGGCGTGGCGGCGGAAGGCGACGGCGTGAGTCTGGATGAGCGCATCGAAGGCTGGCCGGTAGGACTTGCCGAAGCGCTGATGTTCTTCAAGAAGCGCGGCGGCCTGCTGGCGATCTGCAGCAAGAACGACGAAGCGCCCACCATCGAACGGTTCAACGCGATCTGGCGCGGCGCCATCACCCTCGACGACTTTGCCAGTGTCCGCATCAACTGGCGGCCGAAGTCGCAGAACATCCTCGAAATCCTGAAGGAAGTCAATCTGCTTCCCGGCAACTGCGTTTTCATCGACGACAACGACCGCGAGCTATCCGAGGTGAAGGCGGCGATTCCAGACATTCGGTGCCTCGGCGGAAATCATTACGACTGGCGGCGCATCATCCTGCGATCGGCCGAAACTCAGGTTCCGCTCGTCACTGCGGAATCCTCGCAGCGCACGGATCTCGTGCGCGCCCTCGCGCAGCGCGAAGCCGGCTTCACTGCGACGAGCGGCGTATCGCGCGAGGCGTGGCTGACGTCGCTGGAGCTTCGCCAGTCGTTCTTCCTGATCAGGACGCCAAAATCCCGGCACTTCGATCGTGCGTTCGAGCTGCTCAACAAGACCAATCAATTCAATACAACCGGCAAGCGCTGGGAGAAAGCCGAGTTCGAGAAGTTCATCAGCAAAGGCGGCTATTGCGTCGTGTCGTCGCTGCGTGACAGGTTGATCGATAACGGCATCGTCTCGGTTTGTCTGATCAACAACGAGACTATCGTGCAGGTCGTGTTGTCGTGCCGTGTATTTGGACTGGGCGCGGAGCTGGTTGTCGGCGCGATTGCGACACGGCTGGCGCTCAAATCGCACCCGGAGATCCGGGCCGAGTTGATCGATACCGGAAAGAACGCGACGTGCCACGATTATTTTCAGCGCATCGGCTTTACCCAGACGCAGGCGGGATTGCGCGCGAACGCCGTGCATGAGCCGCCGCCGTACATCGAAATCGAGAATCTCGGTGCGTCGGATTTTCCTCCTGTACAGATTCAGGGGCGCTAGACCGGCACTGGAAAAAGTAAACAAAAGAAAAGAAAAAAATAGAAAATTGGTGGGGAAATGTAAGCATCCGCACAGATGTTCGTCGACGCACATTGGGGCGGTGGGCACGCTGGTAGGCTAGGGACAGTGTTCTCCAAGCTGCGAGGTGCACCATGTCCCATGACGGCGCCAATGAGGCTTTAGCCGACACTTCAAGCACACTGTCCTCAGACGGCAAGATTCTTCAGGCCTGCAAGGACGAATTCAAAAGCAATTTCAATCTGAATTCGTTCAAATTCACTCATACGTTGCATCAGAGCGGTTTGTTCGAGATTCCCCGAATCGCGCAGGTCGCGAGGCGGATGATCGACAGGCCGGGCAGTTTCACTGCGCTTAATTTCAGTCAGGGTACGGTCGCCTCGAAGTTCAGCGCCAGTCCAAAGGACGCGCGGCTGGACGATACGATTGCGCGTCTTGGCGAAAGCGGAACATGGGTCAAGCTCACATGCGCGCAGAATTACGACGCCGAGTATGCGCAGGTCCTCGACACGGTGACGTCCGAACTTGAAAGTCTGTCCGGCTGGCCATTGCACCGGGACATTACCTGGGTCTCGATGACGCTGTTGCTCTCGTCGCCGAAGATCGCAACGCCATTTCATATCGATCACGAAACCAACTTCCTTTTCCAGTTGCAGGGATCGAAGGACGTATGTCTCTTCCCGCCGAACGATCGCGAGTTGCTGACGGATAAGGAGATCGAAACTTACTACAGCGGTAATTTCGAAGCGGCGCTGTATCGGCGGGAATTGCAGGATCGCGGCACGGTTTATCGACTCGCTCCGGGCGAAGTCGTCCATAACCCGTCACTCGCGCCGCATTGGGTCAAGAACGACGACAACATTTCGGTGAGCATCAGCATCAAC
Organism: Paraburkholderia adhaesiva; assembly: GCF_021390575.1. Classification (GTDB taxonomy): domain Bacteria; phylum Pseudomonadota; class Gammaproteobacteria; order Burkholderiales; family Burkholderiaceae; genus Paraburkholderia; species Paraburkholderia adhaesiva. The sequence continues at coordinate 639,331 of NZ_JAJEJQ010000001.1, forward strand.
TATTGCCTGAAGCCACTCGATGCGCGCGCCAGGGTTTATCAGGCAAATTACATTCTTCGCAGCATGGGCATGCATCCGTTGCCGCCTGGGCTTTCGCCCATGCGCGACCGCGTGAAGAGAACGGTCCTCTCGACGCTGGAACACCGCAATCCGAAGAGTTTTTCCGATGTCATCCACACGCCGATTAACCGGTTGCGTTCGCCGTTGAAGGCGGTCCGCCGGCTGGTTCGGCACTGACCCAAGCCCGCTTCGCTGGAGCACGCTCGAGCGTGCTCCAGCGAACACTCACGCATTGGCGCGGTTCGGCAATGCGGCGGGTGCATCCTGCTGGTCGACACCGGTTTCATTGCCGCTGTCCGTTTCGATCGTGGACAGCCGATCGCGCAATTGCTGGCCGATGATCGCCGCGCCCGCCGGACGGAAGATTTCGTCGTGCATGCCCGGAATCTCCGTGACGACCATCTTGCCGGTCAACACCTCCCGCCATCCGAGAGACCAGTCGAACAGACGCCCCCTCAGCACCTGATCGCTGCGAAAGACCTGCACTTCGCCGTCATAGGGCGCCGGACGATAACGCGCCTGCTGGGCGAGCAGATATTCGATGTACCAGCGCTTATCGGCGAGTACATGCTCTGTCGTTTCGCCCTTGATCAGGCCGAGCCTGAGCGCGAGGTCCGCGATGCCCAGCCGCCGGATGATCCGGTATTGCTTGAGGAACGAGTACATCGAGGCTTCGCCGCGCAGGGCTTTGCGAAAGTCGCGCGGGATGTTGTCCGCGCGCACCTGCAGCTTGCGCAATTGCCGGTCGTACCAGGGCATCATCTCGCGATAGCCGGGGCACCACGAGTCGTTGAGGATCACCAACTCGACCGTCTCGCCGTCGCGCCGCAATTGATGCGCTGCTTCCAGCGACATGGCGCCGAGCACGCAGTGTCCCATGAGGATATAAGGCCCCTGTGGCTGGGCCAGCCGGATCAGCCGCACGGCGTCCGCGGCGAGGTCCTGGAACGCGCGCGGCGGGAACGCGCGCGGGCTTCCTTCCGGCACCATCGGGATGTCGATGAGCGGCCGCTCGGCGCCGATCTGCTGCGCCAGTCCATAGAGCACGGCCATGTTGTTGAGCGCGATGACGGGCGTCCCCGGCGCATCCTCGTTGTATCGCACGATATTGCGCGCTTTCTCTGCCAGCTCGGCCTGACTCATGAAGCCGCTCGGGCCGACGCCTTGCACGATGCTCGCCGCCGCTTTCCTCGGCGCATGTGCCGCGATTTCAGCAGTTTCCAGCACCTCCCGCCAATTCGCCAGATGCCGGTCGATCGTCGCAACATCGTAGAGATCCGTGTCGCCTTCACACGAAATACGCCAGCCCTCCGGGCGCCGCACCATGAAGAAGTTGAGATCGTAGAGCGCGCCCGCGTTGAAGGAGGGCGAAGTCGTCGCGGCGAAATCCTGACGTCGAACCTCGTCGCCGACGCCGACGAAGCTCTGCTGCAACGCGAAATTGACCGAGCAGAGTGGCGGCTGATTCATGTCGGCGGCCTCGCCGGCCATTTCCCTCATCTCTTCGAACGGCACGTGGAGATGTTCGATGGCGTCACTGAGCTTCGCGCCGCATTGCGCCGTGACCGACGCGAGGGTGCTGCCCGGCGCGACGTCGAGGCGAAGGATCACCGTATTGATGAGCGGCCCGACCACGCCTTCGAGTTCTTGCTGATCGCGCACGGACATCTGCGTGCTGATGGCGACGCGCGTGCGGCGGGCCGCCGGTTGCAGCGCCATCGCGAGGCCTGCGGCCGCAACGCTGAACAGCGTCACGCCCTGCGCTTTGGCGGCGGCGATGAGGCGCTCGCTCAGCGCGCCCGGCAACAGAGTCGAGCGAATGATGCCCTGGAAGCGCCGCTCCTGTGGACGCGGACGATCGCCGGGCACGTCGAAGCGGCTGAAATCGTGTAGCTCGCCGCGCCAATGCGCGCGAGCGCGATCGAGGGCGCCGCTCGCGAGGAACTCCTCTTTCCAGAGCGCGTAGTCGCCGTGGTGCAGATCGACATCGGGAAGTCCGGCATCGTGGCCAACATGAAGCGCGGCCAGTCCTTCCACGAGTTCGCGCGTGAGGATCGCGAAGGACCAGCCGTCCATCACGAGCGAATGGAAAGTCAGCTGCAATTCTCCCTGTGTGGACGACCTCGGCAACCACACGGCCCGGAAGAACGACGGCGACGACAAGTCGAACGGCGTGCGCGCCTGCTTTCCGCCGACGCGCTCGGCCTCGGCAAGCGCGTCCTTTTCGTCCAGGTCGGTGAGGTCGATCACGTCGAGCACAAACGGTGCGTGACTCCAGACTTGCTGGCGCAAGCCCGCACCCGTCATCAGGAAGCCGGTGCGCAGGATCTCGTGGCGCGCGACGAGCTCGGCCAGCACCTGTTCGATGCTCGCGGCATCGAGCGGCCCCGACAATTGCAGCCGGAACGCGATATTCAGCGCGGAGGCCTTCGGCGATGCCTTCTGCTCATGCCAGAACCGCACCTGGCACGCGGTCGCGGGAAACAGCGCGTGGCCGGTTTCGGTCTGCTGGGCAGGGGCGAAATTCGCGGCTATGCCATTCATCGGTCAGGCTCCCTCCGCAATCCGGCGCTTGAAGTTGAGGATCGACGGCCTCGCCACGGCGGGCGTTTCGATCGGCTCATGCGTCGGTGAGCCGTCAAGGCTCGCCGCCAATTCGGCGATCGTCACGTTCTTCATGAGCTGCCGGGCGTCGACGCCGAGCCCGCGTTCGTTCATCCGCGCGACGATTCGGAACAGCTGGAGGCTGTCCGCGCCGAGGCTGAAGAAGCGCTGGTCGATATCGATATACTCGAGGCCGAGTACTTCTCCCCAGATCGCAGCGATGGTGGACTGTGTTGGCGTCATGACCGCCGGTTCGGTCGGTGCCGATTCCGTTGCCACGGGTTCCGCCGGATCCTGTTCGGGCGCTGCGGGTTCAATCGGCATCGGGGCCTGCGGAACCACCTTGAGCGCAGCATGCGGCTGGCGCACGGGTGTGGCCACCATGTCCGGTGTCGGCACGGGCAGGGCTTTGCGGTCGAGCTTGCCATTGCTGGTTTGAGGCAGTGCGTCGAGCGTCATCCAGAGGCTCGGCACCATGTAGGCTGGCAATTGCGCGGCAACATGCGCCGCGACCGCGCTCTGGTCGGGTTTGTCGAACGCAGGCCCGACGATGTAGCCGACAAGGCGAGGACTGCCGCTCACGGTATGCAATGCGACGGCGGCCGCGGCAACGCCGGGTGCCTGGCGCAATGCGACCTCGATATCCTCGATCTCAATGCGGAAACCGCGCAGTTTGATCTGCTGGTCGCGACGGCCGAGGTGCTGGAGCGAGCCGTCGGCGAGGCGCTTCGCAAGATCGCCGGTGCGATATAGGCGACGCGGCGCGGCGCCCTCGATGGCGATCGAACGGAACGCGGCCTCGGTGAGGTCGGGACGGTTGAAATAGCCCTTCGCGAGTCCTTCACCGCCGATCCACAGTTCGCCGCTCACGCCCTCCGGCGCCAGGTGCAGGTCGTCGGTCAGCACATGCAGGTCCGTATTGGCGATTGGCGCGCCGATCACCACAGGTTCATTCGCGACTACACGCGAGGCAGACGACCAGATCGTCGTCTCGGTCGGGCCATAGAGGTTCCATACCTGCGCGCCGGTCGCCAGCAGATCGTCGGCGAGATCGCGCGGCAACGGCTCGCCGCCGCAAAGGATCTTGAAACCCTTCGGCGGCTTGAAGCCAGCCTCCAGCAGCATGCGCCAGAGCGACGGCGTCGCCTGGACGATGGTGGCGGCCTCTTCGTTCAGCCGGGCCACCAGCTCGTAGCCGGTGCGCACCTCGGTATGGCCCGCGATGAAAGTCTGCCCACCGGCGATGAGCGGCAGGAACAGTTCGAGACCCGAGATATCGAAGGAGAACGTGGTGACCGCGACAATGCGATCCCTGACCGTAAAGCCCGGCTCCTGCGCCATCGACAACAGGAAGTTGGTCAGCGCGCGATGGGGAATTTCCACGCCCTTGGGCTGGCCCGTCGAGCCGGACGTGAAGATCACATAGGCGGAATCCGCATCCGTCACCATCGGCAACGTCACGGCCTCGTCGTCGCTTTCCTCGAGGAGCGCCTCCACTTCCAGCACGCGATGTTCGCCCGGCTCCAGCACCGCTCGGCTTCCATCATCGCTGAGGATGGCAGCGATGTCGGCCGCATCGAGGATCTGGCGCAGGCGCGCCGGCGGCATCGTCATGTCGAGCGGCACATACGCGCAACCGGCTCTCCACACGCCGATCATCGCGGCCAAGGTCATCGCAGTCCGCTCCATCGCGATGGCAACGCGTGAGTGCGGCGCGATACCGGCAGCCACGAGCCTTCCCGCGATATGGCTGGCGTATGTATCGACATCGCCATAGGTGAGGCTCGTTGTTTCGTCCGACACGGCCGTCGTATCGGCGCTTCGCGCAGCCTGCGCGGCAATCATCGCCGGGGTCGTCTGCGAAAGAGCAAAGTTGCGCTGCGAGGCGTTCAGTTCGTCGCGAAGGTACTGGATTTCGGTTTCGTTCAGGAGCGGCAGTGCGGCGACCGGTGTTTCGGCGTTGCGTGCGATCGCGGTCAGCAACGTTTCGTAGTAGCCGAGCCAGCGCTGGATCGTCGTCTCGTCGTACACGTCGGTGTTGAAGTCGCAATCGAGACGCAGGCCCTGCGCCGATTCGATCACGTTCAGGAACAGATCGAAGTTGCTATAGGCCTTCGCGTTCGGCGTGAAGTGCGTGGTCACGCCCGCCATGTCGAGTTCGCCGTCCACCTTCTCCAGGTTGAACTGAAGATCGGTCAGCGGAAGCCGGTTCAGATCGCGCTTGATGCCGAGATCGCGCACCAGCGCGCCATACGTGTAGTTCTGCCGGTCGCCTGCATCGTAGAGGTGATCGCGTACCGCCTTCATGTGCGCGGCGAACGGCTTGTCGCGGTCGAACCTGACGCGCAGGGGCAGGAAGTTGACGCAGTGGCCGACCAGCAGCGCGTCTCCTGCTTGCGACTGGCCCGCCATCGGCGCGGCGATAACGACATCGTCATTGCCCGAGAGGCGGCCGAACAGCACTTGGGCCGCACCAAGCAGGGTGGCGAAAAGCGAGCAGCCTTGCTTCGAGGAAGCGGTTTTCACCTGCTTCAGAAGCGCGGCTCCGAGATGGCGAGTCGTCGAAGCGCCGTTGAAGCTCTTGCGCTCCGGGCGTGGACGGTCGCCGGGCAAGTCGGGCTGCGGCGCGGGGGTGCGATGCAGGTTCATCCAGAAGTCGCGCGTTTTCTCATCGACGCCGATCTTGTCCTGTGCCTTCGCGTAGGCGAGGAAGCTTTGAACCTCGTCGAGTTCGGGCTGCGTGCCCCAGACTTCTGTCGCGTAAAGGGCAGCCAGATCGCGCAGGATGACGTTGATCGACCATCCGTCACAGACGATGTGATGGGCCGTGAACACGAACGCCCACTTCTGCGCGGCGAGGCGCACCAGCGCGGCGCGCGCCAGCGGAGCGCTGGTGAGATCGAAGACCTCGCGCGCTTCCGCGTCGACGATGGCCTTGAGTTCGCCGGCCGGATCGGCGTGGGCCGAAAGGTCGATCGGCACCAGCGGAACGGTCGTCGATGCATCCGCGTACATCGTGTCGCCGACGCGTGAGAAGTGGACGCGCAACGCATCGTGGCGGGCGACCGTCGCGGCGAATGCGCGCTCGAAGGCGGCTTCGTTCAGCTTGCCGTTGAGTTCGAGCGTGAACGACTCGTTGAACGCGAGCGATGCTTCGTGGCCCTGCTGAGCCGACATCCAGATTTCCTTCTGGGGCTCGGTGAGCGCGGACTCCGTGAGTTGCGGTTCAGCTTGCGGCACGGCTACGGCGGTGTCCTGCGTGCCGCCGAGAACGCCTGCGCGCTGGAGCGCGTCGATGCTCGCGATGAAGGCATCGCCGATCTTGCGGATGTCCTCGTCCGAGTGGCTGGTCGTCAGGAAGCAAGGGAAGCCTTCCATGATATGAACGCCGAGGTAGCGCATATACGGATAGAACAGGCTGCCGAGGCGATCTTCGCTCGCGAGATTGACGTAGAACCAGCTCGAAAAGGATTCGGCGCGCGCGGCGATGCCGACCTTCTCCAGATGGGCATTGACTCGCTGCACGAGGCCGTCCATGCGTGCGCCGAGCGATTCCTGCAGCGCCGGGCCGGCTTCCTTGAGATGCAGGAGGACGGCTTTCATTGCGGCCAGCACGAGCGGATGGCGCACGAACGTGCCGGCGAAGAAGGTCGGTGGGACTTCGGGAACCGACGCGTCGCCGAATTGCCACTGGCCGCCGTCGAGCGCATCCATGAACTGGGTGCTGCCCGCGAGCACGCCGATGGGCAAGCCGCCGCCGACCACCTTGCCGTAGGTCGCCATGTCGCCCTTGATGCCCCACAAGCCTTGCATGCCGGCCGGATGGACGCGAAAGCCCGTCACGACCTCGTCGAAGATGAGGGCCGACTCATTGGCCGCCGTGACTTCGCGCAGTTGCTGCACGAACTCCTTCGGGCGCAGATTGGGATGACGCGATTGCACGGGCTCGATCAGCACCGCGGCGATATCGTCGATATTGGCCTTGATCCACTCGAGGCTTTCGGGCCGGGCGTAGGGCAGCACGACCATGTTGCCCACGGAGGTCTGCGGAATGCCCGGGGCGATCGGGAATGCGCGCGGCTGGCCCGCCTCGCTTCCCGGCTTGACGAGGACTTCGTCGAACTGGCCGTGATAGTCGCCGTCGAAGCAGACCACCTTGTCTTTGCCGGTTACCGTGCGCGCGAGGCGCATCGCTGCCATCACGGCTTCCGAGCCGGTGTTGCAGAAAGTGACGCGCTGATGCCCGGTCATCTCGGCGAACATCTCGGCAACTTCGCCCGCAAGCGGGGTCTGCGGTCCGATTGCGAAGCCTTCGGCCAGTTGCGCGTTGACCGCCTCGACCACGAAATCAGGCGTGTGGCCGAACGCGGTCTGACCGTAGCCGTTGACCATGTCGATATATTCATTGCCGTCGACGTCCCAGATTTTCGAGCCTTTCGAGCGCTGGGCGACGATGGGATAGACGAGCTCCTTCCATTCCTCGCGGAAACCGCTGGCGGTGCGCGGATCGGCAAGCACGGATCTATAGGACTGCGTGCGAGCCTTGGAGGTGGGAGTCCTGGCCGAGTAACGCGCCGCCAGATCCGCGATGAACGCCTTCTGGACATCGGTCATCTGCGCCGAATTCGTCGCGCCGGGCTTGTACGCGGTGAAGCGCGTAGGCCGGTTTTCGTCGAACTTGATCACGGGGCCGGTGGGCTGCGCCGCGGGCGCAGCCGGGATGGGCGTGACGATCGGAGCCGGGGCTGGGGCCTGGACTGCCGCTGCGGGTTGCTGAACCGCCTGCGGCGAGCCCTGAAGCACATCGAGCTGACGCGCCATCAGACTCTGCATCGCAGCGAGCTGTTCGCGGATGACCGCGTGGATGTCGCCCGTGATCGGGGCAGCGGCCCCGTTGGACACCGACGATGCCGGCACGGCGACCGGCGCCGCGACGACGGAAGCTACCGACGCGACCGGAGCAGCCGGAGTGACGGAAGCGGCTTCGGCTGCGGCCGGCTGTTGCGCATCGGGCGGCAGCGTGTCATCGAGGAACGCGGCCAAAGCGGGCAGCGTCGGATAGTCGCTCATGATCTGCCGGAAGCTGATCGTGACGTCATAGCGGCGGCGAAGCTGCCGGGACACTTGTCCCATGAACAGCGAGTCGTAGCCGAGATCCCAGAACGTCACGTCGGGATTGGACGTATCGGGCACCTCACCGGACATCTCGCCGAGAAGCGACGCCAATTCGGCAATAAGACGCGGTTTGCGGTCGATCTGAACGGTTTGGGCCATGGCGGTCTGAGCTACGTTGGTTATGGCTTCGGACGGGCTTTGCGCGGCAATCGCCACGGCAACCGTCGTCGGCTGGCTTGAGGAGGCTGGTGCAGGAGCGTCGATCCAGTGCCGTTCCGGTTCGAACGGATAAGTCGGCAACGAAACGCGGCGGCCGGCTTGCGGCTGGACGGTTTTCCAGTCCGGCGTGACGCCGTTGAGCCACAGCCGCCCGGTCGCCTCGGCGAGGATGGCGAGTTCCCGGTCGCGTGTTGCGAAATCAGGCAGAGAGGCAATCGCTCCCTGATGCCGGTCCTTGGGCAGTCCCTGCATGACAAAGGTCGAGAGCGTCCGGCCCGGGCCGATTTCCAGCAGAAGGGGCTTACCCTCTGCCGTCACGGTGTTCAGCGCGTCGCTGAAGCGCACCACATTGCGGCAATGCGTGGCCCAGTAATGTCCCGTCACCGGTTGATCCATCGCGGCCCACTGTCCGGTCACCGAGGACACGTACGGGATTTTCGGCCGCGCGAAAGAAAGGGTATCGGCAACGCCGGCAAGCGCATCCACGACGCCGGACATCATGCGCGAGTGGAAGGCATGTGAAGTGTGCAGCCGTCGATGCTCGATATCGCGCGTCTTCAGCGTGGCCTCGAAAGCCTCGATGGCCGCGAAAGGGCCTGCCACGACGCTGAGCGTCGGCGCATTGAGCGCGGCGAGGTCGACATCGTTGGGCAGAATGGCCGCGAGCTCGGCCTCCGGCAGGCGTACGACCAGCATCGCGCCCGGTTCGGCCGACTGCATGAGCGCACCACGCCTCGCGATCAGGTACAGCGCATCTTCGAAGGCGATCGCCTCGGCTACGCACGCTGCGACCAGTTCGCCGACGCTGTGGCCGATCATGGCAGCGGGCTTGATACCGCGCGACATCCACAGTTGTGCCAGCGCATATTCGACCAGGAACAGTGCGGGCTGCGCGTAGATCGTCGAACGGATGGGGTGCGGGGTGTCGTCGCCCTCCGGGGACTCACTGAACAACAGGGTCCGGATGTCCAGCCCGAGATGGGGCGCCAGCGCTTCGGCGCCCTTGTCGATCCACTCGCGATAGACCGGCTCGGTGCGATAGAGCGCTGCCCCCATGCCCGGAAACTGGGCACCTTGTCCGGGGAACATGAACACGACCGCGGGCGTGGCCTGGGGCGCCTGGCCATCAATGGCGCCCTTGTTGAGCTTCGCCGCGGCCTGCTCGACGCTATCGGCGATGACGACGGTGCGGTGCGTGAACGCACGGCGACCCGTTTGCAGCGTCGCGGCCACGTCGGCGAGCGAGAGGTCCGGATTGGCAGCGAGATGTCCGGCGAACGCGGCCTTCGCGCGTTCGAGTGCTGGAGCGCTTCGTGCCGAGAGCGGCAGTATCTGCAGCGACTCTACCTGCTCACGCGCGTCGTCCCCGCGAGGTGCTTCCTCCAGCACCACGTGGACGTTCGTGCCGCCGACACCGAAGGAACTCACACCGGCGCGGCGAGGCGCCGGGCCATCGGCCCACGGAGTGGCAGCGACGTTGAAGAAGAACGGGCTACTGGCAACGTCGATAGCAGGATTGGGCGAATGGAAATGCGTGAGCGGCGGCAGGACGCGGTTGCGCAGGGCGAGCGTCGCCGCGATGAAACCCGTCACGCCAGCGGCCGCATCGAGGTGCCCGACATTGGCCTTCGCCGAGCCGAGGGCGCAGAACTGGCCGCCGTTGACACCGCCGAGGCGAAACGCCTGCACGAGTCCGGCGAATTCAATGGGATCGCCAAGCGGCGTCGCCGTGCCGTGGGTTTCGACATAGCCAATGGAGGCCGGATCGATGCCGGCCTCGGCATGCGCGATGGCAATGGCGCGAGCCTGCGCATCGACGCTGGGGGCTGTGAAGCCGACCTTGTCGGAACCGTCGTTGTTCATGCCGACACCGCGAATCACGGCATAGATCGGGTCCTCATCGGCGATGGCGTCCTCGAGGCGCTTCAGCAAGACAACGCCGGCGCCGCTGCCGAACACCGTGCCTTTGGCGTTCGCATCGAACGGGCGGCAAACCCCATCGGATGCGCCCATGCCGCCTTCTTCGTAGAAATAGCCGCGCTTCTGCGGGAAGGTGATCGACACGCCGCCGGCCAGCGCCATATCGCAGCGCCCTGCCCGAATGTTCTCGACGGCAAGAGCAATCGCCGTCGCCGAGGTGGAGCAGGCCGTTTGCACCGATATGGCAGGCCCGGTGAGGCCGAGCTTGTACGCGGTGCGGGTGGCGACGAAATCGCCGGCCCCGACCAGCTTTTGATACTCGCCGATCTGGAACTGGCTCGTGAATTCGTCGATGACCCCACGGTCGGACAGGACGTGTTTGAGGAAGTAGGTATTCATCGAGGTGCCGGCGAACACTCCGACGGCACCGGTGATCGTTGCCGGATCGTATCCGGCGTCCTCGAACGCCTCCCACGCGATCTGGAGAAACAGACGCTGTTGCGGGTCGGTCAATGCGGCCTCACGCGCCAGCATGCCGAAAAAGCCCGCATCGAAGCGGTCGACGTCCGGGAGAATCGGACGCGCTTTTACATAGCTATCGTCGCGGCGAGCGCCTTCGTCGAAACTGTCTTCCAGTTCGGCCACATCGAAGTGCGTGATGCAGTCACGTTCCGCGAGGAGGTTGGCCCAGAACTCGGACACATTGCGCGCACCCGGAAACCGCCCGGACATGCCGATGACGGCGATCGCCCCGCTTTCCGTATCGCGGCGGCTCCGCATTGCTTCCACGTTTGCAGCCCCGGAACTGGCCCGAAGATGCGCGGCGAGCGCGTCGACATTGGGATGGCGGAACAGGTCCACCAGCGCAACCGCGGGCGCCACGTCGCGTGCGATGACGGCGTGTGCACGCATCAGATCGAGCGAGCGCAACCCAAGGTCGAAGAAGTTCGCGCGGCGATCGACAGCATGCCCGAGGAGGCCCTCGAACATGGTCGCCAGCTTCCCGGCGATATCGTCGGGCACGGGCTGGGCCGCGTCAGATACTTCGGTATGCGTATCAAGTTCCGCAAGCAGCGCTTTGCGGTCGATCTTGCCATTGTGCGTCAGCGGAAAGGCCGGCAGGACGCGCAGTTCCGTCGGCACCATGTAGTCGGGCAGTGCAGCCTTGAGATGAGCGCGTAACCCGTCCAGGAAGACGGCGGCCGAAGTCACATCGGCCTTCACGAAGCCGGCGATGCTCTTCCCGTTTCGCCCATCGACGGCAGCCACGGCCGCATCGGCGACCCCGGGCGCCACACGCAGCGCATGTTCGATTTCGTCGAGCTCGATCCGTTTGCCAGCAATCTTGATCTGCCGGTCGTTGCGACCCAAAAAATCGATGGCCCCGTCCGCGCGCCGGCGCACGAGGTCACCGGTGCGGTAGAGCAGGCCACCGGGGCAAAAGATGTCGTCGATGAACTTCTCAGCCGTCAGTTCGGGACGATTGAGGTAGCCGAGCGCAACGCCGTCGCCACCCGTGACTAGCTCGCCGACTTCACCATCGCCCACGGGAACTAGTTTGTCGTCCACGATGTAGACGCGCGTGCCTGCGATGGCGTCGCCGACAGGTATCGCTTCGCCATTTGCGAGGGCCTCGCCGCCGCGCGGAATACGGTAGCAGCAGGTGAAGGTCGTGTTCTCGGTGGGGCCGTAACCATTGATGATCTGCAGCTCGGGATGCGCCTCCATGACCTTGCGCACATGGATGGGCGACAGCACGTCCCCGCCCGTCAATACTTCCTTTAGCGGACTAAAGGCTTCCGGCCGATAGTCGGCGAGTGCATTGAAGAGGCCGGTCGTGAGCCAGGCGCTCGTGACGCCGAGTCGCGCAATTCCGGCTGCGATCGTGTCGAGCGAAGGCTGAATTTCGTTGATGATTGCAGCGCAGCCGCCGTTCAGGAGCGGACCCCAGATCTCCAGCGTGCTCGCATCGAAGGCGAGCGGCGCGAGGTTGAGAAAGCGTGTGCGCGGCGATAGCTCGGTGAAGGTCTGGCCCTGTACGAGGCGGAGAATCGCGCGGTGCGGCACGATTACGCCCTTGGGTTTGCCGGTCGAGCCGGACGTGTACATGATGTACGCGGGGTCGTCGCCACCGCACGCCTGCAGCGGAGCCGGACCGGCGGCCACCGCCGCTGCCACGATCTCCGCCAGATCGATCAGGACTCCGTTCAGGTCGCCGACACTGGCGAGCGCGGCCCGGTCGGCGATGATGAGGCTAGGCGCGCAATCGGCAACGATGAAATCGAGCTGCGAGCGCGGATAGGCCGGGTCCAGCGGCACATAGACGGCACCGAGGCGCAGGATCGCGAGCATCAAAGCCAGCGTGTCGCGACTGCGCGGAACCATGATGGCGCAACGCTCACCCTGTTTCAGGCCCATGCCGGACAAGATGGTCGCGAGACGGGCCGAACTGTCGCCGAGGTCGGCATAACGTTCTTCGCCCGTTGTGTCGATCACGGCAAGATGATCGGCATATTCCGCACAAACGGCATCGAAGCGCGCTATCACGCCGGGTATATGACGGGTTTCGCCCCGCGAGTCGTCTGAGTGTCCGTCGATGAGTGACATTTGCCCCTCTCAAACAATTCTTTGAGAATTATTTTTATAAAGGCTCAGTACTGAGCCACGCCACGCGATGTGTGCGCGCAACAGGCGTACACATGGCGCGGCCGGTTCCCGGGGGCAGCCAGCACGCGGTTTGCCGTGCCTGAAACATCTCCCAAGCGGGTCATACGTTGTAAGTGGAAGGTAAACGTCAGGGCGGAATAAATCCGTTCGGCGTCGCACACACGGTGCGACGCAACAACACATCATGTTGAGGCGCTGAGGCGCGCGGAGATTAGCAGACGTGTGTGCCCGAACCTGGAAGCGGGCGATATAAAACGTGCCGGCAAGTGCATCGCAGGACTGGCCCAGCACCTGCTTTTTGTCGTGAATGCGTGCCTGCCGGAAAACGCAACGTTGGCTACCGACCGGCTACGCGGCCACTGAATGTCGCGATGGCGGCAATCGTGAGTGGAACGTCCGGGGCGATTGCGCTGCCCGGCCGATGCGGGCGCCGCCGGTTAATGCATTTCGACGATCGACCAGCCTGTGCGCCTCGCCGCCACCGCTCCGGCGCAGTCCGGACCGGCGGATAACTCGCGAACTCGCCATTGCGCCGCTTCCTGCGCCGTGCCGCCGACGATCAGAGGCGTTGTGTCGCCGTGGCTAGAAAGATCGAATTCGAAATGAGTCGGCGGCAGCATAAAGCCGGTGCCGAGCGCCTTCAAGCAGGCCTCTTTGCGTGCCCAGGATTCAAAGAATACGGCTTGCTGTTCTGCATCCGGCAACGCCGCGAACTGCGCGTGCTCCCGGGCAGAGAATATTTCGAGCGGCACACACGCCTCGATCGGGCGGACACGCTCGATGTCGATGCCGACTTCGAAACCGTTTGCGATTGCGAGCGCCGCTGAATTTTCGCAGTGGCTGAGATTGAAGCAGATCGACCATCCAGAGGGCTCGTTGGTGCAGAAGGGTTTGCCTTCCTGACCCACGCCAAGCGCGAGAGCCTGCGGCGATAGTGCGAGATAGCGACCAAGGATCCGCCTGAGTTCGCCGCGCCCTGTCACGTAGCGACGGCGATGCCGTTCGAAGCGGAATTTGTTGGCGCGCTCGCGCTCCTGCGCCGACAACATCTCCCAGTACCCGTCAAAACCGCTGCTGCCGGCATCGAGATCCCACTGCCAGACATGCACTTCCTGCGCAGAGGGCGGCGAAAGGGGGGAAGAGGACATTAATATCCTGGATTCAACCGGCGGTGAGATGGGTTGATTCTACAGGGACAGCATCCGGGTGCCCCGTGCCACCGGTGCGATTCTCTCGCAGAAGCCTGGGTGCCGCCTGGATAGTCAATACGCGCTCGGGTCGAGCCGCTCGACCCACGCATCAGGAACCGGACGTGCCCCGGTCCCTCATGGCCCTGCCGTCAAAAGCGGATGAGTCGCGAGAAACTGCAGCGATATCACTCACGTGGAATTGTTGGGCACCTAACTGAGCAGGGGTAGGGCGCCGCGCTACGATCCATCAAGGCGTTTCGCGCCTGTTGATGCGATGGCACAGGACGGCGTACGTGTACCGCACAAGTGTAAGTGTGTGTCCACAACGAACTCGATGCGTCGCGCATGGCATGGAGTCTGGCGCCGATGCGAAGCGGGCGTGATTGTGCGTGGCGTCCGCGTAGTAGCCGGTATCTCAGTGAGCTGATCCAGACACACCCAAGGCGGATGCCGTGCATTTGCCGATGAGACGGTGCGATGATATTTGAAAAACCCTATCGACCTTCAACCTGTGGCGCTCCCGCAAAGGAGCGAGGCCACATGGTTCCTTGCGACGCGATGCGCCGTTTTGTACAACTACGTCAATCCGATGATGCTCGAAAAACAATGAGTCGCAAGCTGGCAACGCATGCCGATGGAAATGTAATAAATGGCGATGCTGATAGAAATGCGACTGAAGGTGTTTCGAAAGTAAATCCCCGCCGGATCAGACTGGACGGTTTTGCTCGGCATACGAGTCAGTTGCCGAACTCACGATTCGAGGTGCGGGATGCTGTGTGATCTGGATCATGCCTATGATGTCAGTGTGATAATTCCGCACTACGAGACTCTCGACTTGCTTCGGTTGGCGATAGATTCCATCTCTAGCCAAACCATTGTTCCGCGGGAAATTATCGTCATAGACGATGCATCGGAGTTGCAGTTCGAACTGCCGGGTCACTGCGGCGACAACATTGCATTGCGCCTGATTCGCGAAACCGAGAATCGGGGGGCGGCGTGGTGCCGGAACAAAGGCATTGAGGAGGCTACCGGAGATATCGTTGCTTTTCTGGACGCAGATGACCGATGGCTCCCTGACAAACTCGAACGATGCGTCACCGCATTCGGGCCTAAACCTGACGAGCATGAAGCAAGGGTGTTGTTCAGCAACGTCCTGCTTAACGACGGAACTCGACGCATCCTCGGTAACCGCTCTCCCTATGATGGTCAATCGATGCTTGATTTCATCTTATTGGAGGGTGGCTACATTCAAACCTCATCGATCATGATGTGGCGCCATCAGTATCCGATGATCAGCTTCGATGAGTCTTTGCGTCGCCATCAGGACTGGGACTTTGCTATCAAAGCGGAGATGGCTGGGTGTGAATTCGTCTATCTGCACGATGCTCTGGTTGAGTACTATTTGACTTCGGGGGGCTCCAGAATATCGATGGTTCTAAATTGTGAGCCAAGTCTCGATTTTTTTGAAAAGCATCACGGCTCGATGTCGAAAAAACATGTCTCCGCATTTGTCTTCAATGTACTGATCTATAAGAAGATGAGTATTGCCGTGAGGCTTGCCATTGTCGAAAAAATAATATTGAAGGAGATCGAAATTCCGAGCAAAGGTTGGATGCTGTTGTTCGTGAGACTGGTTATAGGACGAGGTGTCGTGGATTGGATCAAACAGTTGAGGCGGATAGTCCAGATTGGTGATTATTCGACTTGATCGTCGGGGTGCGCGTTACGCATTCCTTACCCTGCAAGCATCTCGGGCAGTCGTGCCCGGCTTCGCCCCCCGCCGGCACGATCTGTCCAGACAAAAAAATCAGCAATGAGATCGCGCTGCACAGGAAAAACCGTCGCGTGGCCGGGCTGGAGTTGACCCCGCATGTCCGGACGGCGCCACACTCCTGATCTCTACAGACCCGGCTGAACCCTTTCGCTGTAGCTGCGCTCGGACGGTGCCCTCGTGCTGCTCTTTTCGCCGCGCTCAAGGCTCGCAGCGGCTTCTTTCGCCATCGCCAGGACCTGCTCGGCCTCGACCGGATCGAAATCCGCATGCAGTCGTTTCTTTACGCCGCACTCGGCAAGTTGCATGTGTTTGTCGGGAGTAATGCTGTGTCGTTCGAGCGACCGTTTTGCACAGACGAGCGGGCAACCATCGATCACCAGAATGGGTCGGCCCGCGCGAGCGACTTTCAACAAGGCAGGAACATCACCACCCACACCGGCGATGCACGACATTTCCGCCGTGCCCTGGCGGTCGAGCCGCACAGCGACGTGGTTGGCCAGCTGAGCCGCGCTCGAGCATCCGGAACAAGCGTAGACAAGCGGCAACGACTTATATTCACTGTTCATTCTGGAACCTCCGACTTTTGCGGCTTTCCTGCGAGCTTATCGAACGGACCGGACCTCGCTGCTCCTATTCGCCACGTCGAAACATGCGGGGCGGTTCGAAGCGGTCGAGCGAAAAGACCGAGAAGTCGATGGCATCCAGCGAGTTCTTCACCAGCAAGCCCAGTTCCGTATCGCCTTCCATCGTCAGTCGACGACTAAAAAACAGCGTATCCGGATCCTCCGCCCTTCGTGCGAGCAAAAAGAAATCATAGGCATCAGCGCTGATCGTCAGCGCGATCTCGCCCTGATGACGCGCTGCTGCGAACGTGCCATTGCGGCACACAAAATCGAAAGCGATGCGGGCATCTTTCACTTGAATGCGCAGCGGCCGGCCGTTCAGCAGGTCGAGCGCATCGGCGGGCAGATGCCGGGTCAGCGCAATATTGAGGCCACGGACGAACAGTACGGACCCCGGCCACGCGGGCAATATCGACAGTGCTTTCCCAACCAGCGAAGGGAGCTTGTACGAAGCGGTGCTCATCGGAAACAACTCCTCAATAAACCATGCTATGGAAAGTCAGCATGGAGACTTCCCCTGGGGCGCCTGATTCGGTAATCAGGCAGGGTCGAGCGTGTGACGTGTCACGAACAAACGCGCCGGCGATGCGAATCGCACGCGTCCCGGATTGCCGGGTCGGCCGCCGTCAACCAGCTCGACGCGAAAGGCCGGGCATACCGTGCCAGAATCCATCGCAGTGCGCTTCCGGCATCAGGGCATGCATTTGCGACAGCGCTTGCGCACCGTCCAGCCGTCCATCGATGACGTCGTCATAAAGCTTGACGATCTCGGCCATGTGTTGCGACTGGGGGCTCAGACGCAGCACATCGACTTTCAATGCCTTCAGTGAATCGATTTCGCCGATCAGGTTGTACACGCGCGCCGATTGAGTCGAGATTCCGTTCAGAACCAGAAATGGCTCACCATCGCGCGTATTGAGCATCAAACCATCGGGATGATCGATGCAAACGTACTGGCAATTGTCGCGCGGAAGATTCCGGTTACGCGCAGTAAAACATCGCGCGGAAAACGCCAGCGGCATGCGTCCGTACGCAAACACTTCGGTTTGCATTTCAGGCGGTCGCTCTGCCTGCATTTGCGCAAGCGCGTCTCTTCCCAATTCCAGCGGCATCACCCATCGCTTCGCGCCCACGCCCGCGAGCATGTTAAGCGTCGGCGAGTTGTAGACGTTCAACCATGGCCCGGCAACAAACGGAGTATTTTCGACGCAATGCACCGCGCCCATATCGTTGGCTTCGACCATATAGCGGCCGTTGCCCGTGACCTGCCGGAGCGTCGTCATGTCTTTGCCCGATTCGAGCAGCACTTGCGTGGACAACACGACTTCCTTGCCGGCCTGCGCGAGCATATCGGCGATTTCCAGCCAGTCGGGCAGGCGCAATTCATGGCGCCTCGAACAAACCGTCTCGCCCAGATAGACAATGTCCACCGGCGCGTCACTCATGGCCTCATAGAATTGCATCGTCGCGACGCGCGACCAGTAATACTGAAGGGGACCTAATGCGATTTTCATAGTTGCGGTTCCTGCATGCGGCACGAAGGCGTCGCGCACATCATTTCCATGGCCGATGGTAGGCGCCCAGCGTGTGCTGCTGCCCCTCGGCAACCTTGTGGAGTTCGTCCATCCACGCGGGTTTGACGGCATATCGCGGCAAATTTGCGCGGCACTGATCGATGGCTTCTCGCCAGACTCGTGTGACCTGTGCCACGTACGCCGGGCTGCGCTGCCGTCCTTCGATCTTCACTGCGCGCACGCCGATTTGCATCAGTCGCGGCAGGAGTTCCAGTGTGTTCAGGCTGGTCGGTTCCTCGATCGCATAGTAGTCTTCGCCTCCAACGTCGAAGCGCCCTTTACACAGCGTCGGATAACCCGCGTTTTCATCGTCGGCGTAACGATCGATGAGCACGCCGTTCAGCCGCGACTCCATGCCTTGCGGCGTTTGCTGCCAGCGGACCGACTTCGCCGGTGAACACACCCCATAGGTATTCGGCGACTGGCCGGTGACATAGGACGACAGCGCGCAGCGCCCTTCGACCATGACGCACAGGCTGCCGAAGCCGAACACCTCGATCTCGATGGGCGTTTTCTCGATGACCTGTTCGACTTGCGTGATGGAAAGCACGCGCGGCAAAACGGCGCGTACGACACCGAAGTGCTCGCGATAGAAATTGAGCGCCTCGTAGTTGGTTGCCGATCCCTGAACGGACAAATGCAGGCGAAGGTCCGGATAGCGCTCGCTGGCGTACTGAATCAGTCCCGCATCGGCGACGATGACGGCATCGACGCCGGACTGAGCCGCGCGGTCGACAGCCTCGCGCCAGGTCTTCCACGCCGTTGGCTGCGGGTAGGTATTCAGGGCGAGGAAGACCTTGCGTTTCCTGTCGTGGGCGTACTGAATGCCGGTGCGGATGGCGGCTTCGTCAAAATTGAGGCCGGCAAAATTTCTGGCGTTGGTCGCATCGCGAAAGCCGAGATAGACGCAATCAGCGCCATTATCCACCGCGGCCTTGAGCGCAGGCAGACTCCCTGCTGGACACACCAGCTCCATCTGTGGCGAACCATCGTTTCCTGTACTGCCTTGTGTCATAGAAGATGACCGCTCCAAGAGATTTGAGAGAAATTGCTCGCGTTCAATCGCAAAAGCACTGTGACGAGTACCGCGACATATTCCCTGAGTGAAGTCATTGAGAATGTCGGTATCGAGCCCAATGCCAGCTGCGCGACGCAGATCCGGGCAGGACGGGCGTCAGGGGGAGAGCACCAGGAAAAAGGGGAACATTGCAAGTGACGGAATAGAACGTCTGCGTCTGCGCCGATGTCGATGAGCGGATGCGGAAGCCGTCGCCGACGGTCAATGGAAATTTGCCGCGGATGCCGGCGCGTTCGCCGGTGGTCTTCGACAAAAAGTGCGGTTGAACCATCGCGACGATGGCGGTGAGGCGTGCGCCAAAGTCGACAGTCTGCAACGTCGGTGCACGCTTGACATTAATATGCGTCAATTTTTTAAATTCGTATGCCTGTTCGTAAGGACTAGGCAATCGGGATTATTGCGGGGGGGATCGACGCGGACTATTGTCTTTGAACGTCGTGTTGCCGCTCGTGCGTTACCTGCGAATCATCACGAATCCACCAGGTTGCGAAATAACCCTCTACGTACGAGGGATTTTGAAAATCTGGATTGTTCTGCGAGGAATGCCGTCTTGCGCGACTCGCTTCGCGACTGGTGCCTGGACGTGGTCTGTCTGGACGATTGGGGAGGTCTGCGCGAGGGCGCCGCGAGTAGTGCGGGGCAACTTTCGACTAGAGATTTCCGGTGCGGACCTGGCGAAGGTTGATGACTTGACAAGCGCTTTCTCCAGCATGGTCTTTCACTGATGATCGCCAACGTAAGCGGATGAGATGTGATTGTCTCGACACTAAACAGTCCAGATCGGACTTCTAAACGTATAGCGCTACTAAATCAGACCTCGGTAGTCGATCCGACATCGGTAATCGGCAATCGGGAAAAGGGTTGCTCCGTGTGGAGCGTCGGTGCCTTTTGATTTTTTGAATAGAGTTCAGTGATGAAAGATATATCGTCCACATTGGAAGATCTGCAGAAGGAAACGTGCAGCAAGTATGATCTGTCGATGGTCGAGCCGGAAGGAATGGTGGCGATTGCGCTCGACTCGATCGGCAAGTTCCCGATCTATGGTGAGCGCGTTGCGCTGAAGAATGGGGAAGAGGTTAGTTGGTTCTTCCACTGCAAGAATTTCTTCAGCAAGGTTGACTCTTACAAGCCCGTGCAGACGGCACAACTGAAGGATCTTCTTCCCGGTGCTTCAAAATTTCTCGGACTGCCTTACGGATCCGGTTTTATTGTGGATGCCGAAGGAAATGAACAGGTTTGGGCGATTAAAGATGGCGTGATGGGGGTGAGGGTGGCTGTATAGGGTTGGGGGACATCGATCGGCGCATTGTTCCCTCTCTCGCCGACGGCTCGAATGTGGATCGCGCGTGGATTGTGACATGCGACTTTGTGGGACAGAGACTCGCGCACGTTACAGACGACTATAAACTTGACGACCTGGACGCAACGCCAATGCTCAGGCGCACGTGCAAAACCGTTCCGCAGTTGCTATCGAGCACATTCTTCGACGTCGCCAACACGCCGGCGACGAGCGCGTCGCACCCCTAGACGCTCGCCCACGGCTCGCATATTGGGACGCCGATTAGGTACGCGTGATCGTGTCATATGGCGTCCACCCAACACGGGCAGCGAATTCTCCCTGGGCTAGGGCGCAGTTTGCCCTTGTGGCTCGGACCAGAAGTGCCAACAGTGTCATCGCGCCCGCGACAAAGAATTTATGCGAGACTTTGCGATGAATTGCCAAAAGTCAAGTGAATTGGAGTTGTTTATTCTTCAAACAAGGGCAATAAAAGGATTTGCAATCTATGAGGGCAGGGTGCATGAACCATAAGGATCTTTCACCAGATGGGGCCGGAGGTGACCGGAGCGAACGTCGCCGCAATCACGAGAAGCACCGGGCACGGTCACCAGCTCGCGGCTGTTTCAGGGGGAGCGTGCGGCGAGAAAAGCAATAACGGTCGGCTTTGGGCCTGTGCCGATCGCTGACGATTCTTCCGCGTTCGGCCATGACGCGTCGTTGACCAGCTGTTCTCCCGGTCGCCCAGATGTCCGCTCCAGCCAGCAAACGGCCGATCCATTGAGGAAGTCGAATGTCACTTCATCGACCAGACCCACCATTCAAGCTATCAAAGAAACGTGGTCTTTCGAGTGGCGACGTTTGCGAAGACCAAACGGTAGAGATCGTTAGGAACATGTGCCTGTGCGAGTCACAGCGCACTCACGGTCCGATTAATGCTCTACCTGCATCGAATATCCCTCAATGGCGTAGGGCGCCTCAAGTCGCACGGCAAAACTGTCCTTTACGCAGCGTGCGAAGCAGCTTTTTCCCGATACCTACGGGTTGATACAGGCCGTTCTCTCCTGACAAGGCTGGTCCGTGGCTCGCTGCCGTGCCCCAACGTATCCTGCAGAAAGGCGATAAAACTCTCTAGCTTCGGTGGCATGTTCGCATCGGACAAATGCACCACGTGGACGGGCCAGGTTGGAGCCGGCCAGTCGGGAAAAAGACGAATGAGCCGACCCGCATCCAGATCGTCCTGCAGCATCACCTGAGGCTGCAAAATGATGCCCAGTCCCGCGAGCGCGGCTTCACGAAGCGCGAGACCGCCGTTGACATCGAGACGGCCGCGCACTTCGACGCGCTCGACACCATCGCCGTCGGGACGTGGAAAGAGCCATTCACGTTCGGGGCCAGCCGCGACCATAAAAGCCAGACAATTGTGTTGGGCCAGATCCGCAGGCGTCTGCGGATGCCCATGATGAGCCAGGTAAGCCGGTGACGCGCATGCAATACGCGGAGAATGGGTCAATGGCCGCGCAATCAGGCCTGAGTCCGGTAGCACACCGGCCCGGATGGCGGCATCAAAACCTTCCTCCGCTAGATCGATGAAGCGGTCATTCAGAGACAGCTCAATCTGGACTTCGGGATATCTATCGAGGTAGCCCGCAAGCGCCGGTACGAGTACACGTGTGCCATAGATAACCGGGCAACTCACCTTCAGTCGACCACGCGGGCTGCTCTGCATCTCGCGCGCATCCAGTTCCGCGGAGTCCACTAGCGCCAGGATTTCGAGGCATCGCGCGTGATAGCGCTTGCCGAGTTCGGTCAGGCTCTGGCGTCGCGTGGTGCGATTCAGCAGCCGGCCTTTGAGGCGTCGCTCCAACTCACGAATATGGTTGCCAACCATTGTCGGCGTCATACCACTGCCGTCGGCCGCGGCGGTAAAGCTGCCGCGTTCGACCACGCGTGCAAATATCGCCATGCTGCTGAATCGATCCATTCGCAAGCCCTATTAAGGAGTGTTCGAAGAGATACTGGGTTTATCAAGTCACGCTAAAGAATAATACTCGGGTCATGGCTTCACTCACAATCCACAGCGAGGACTCACCATGACCATTGCGAGCACGAACCTTCAGCATCAACACGTCGTTCTGCTGGGCGGCACCTCGGGAATCGGCCTTGCCACGGCCCACGCCGCGCTGGCAGCCGGCGCGTCCGTGAGCGTTGCTTCATCGCGCCGTGAGCGAGTCGCCGAAGCCGTCGCGAGACTCGGCGATCGGGTCAAGGGATACACGGTCGATCTGAGTAATGAGTCCGCCGTGCGCGCGCTGTTCGGGCAAGTCGGCGCTTTCGACCATCTGGTGTACAGCGCGGGGGATTCGTTGCGAACCGGTGTGCTCGCCGACATGGACCTCGCTACGGTCCGTCAGGTTTTCGAAGTGCGAGTCTTCGGCGCCATTGCCGCCGTCAAACATGCGGCGCCGTATCTCCGTCCCGGCGGCTCCGTGGCATTGACCAGCGGTATTGCGAGCTCGCGGCCACAAAAGGGTTGGGCGGCGCTGGCCAGCGTCTGCAGCGCGATGGAAGGTCTCACACGCGCACTCGCGGTGGAGTTGGCGCCCATTCGCGTCAACCTCGTGAGTCCCGGTTTGGTGCGCACGCCGCTGTGGGATGACCTGCCCGAATTCGAGCGCGAAGCGCTCTACGCCGCGAGTAGCGCGGCCTTGCCAGTCGGTCGTGTCGGCGAGGCCGAGGATCTCGCGCAGACGTACGTCTATTTGATGACCAATCGCTATGCTACGGGACAGACCATAGTTGTGGACGGCGGTGGCGTGCTGGTCTGATTAGTCACTGGCTCGAAGAAAACGAGTACCGCTACGCCCTGAAAGCTGCCGATGACGTCACGCTTTGTCGATCGTCGGCAGTGGGTCGGGTAGCGCCCATTGCAGAAGTACAGACTAGTCGTCCTGGCGTATCGCGCACGCTACAGCGTCATCCCCATGTTCCCCCGGGATCGATCCAGATGTTTGCGTATATTCAGTTATGGGAAGGTTTCTGGTCATCGCCCGTCGGAGTCTCCCCCAAAGTTTTTTCGAGCCGCAGCATACGGATACCGGCGTATGCAATCGCCACTGTCAGGAGTGGGCTCACCATGCAAAATACGGCGAAGGGCGCGTAGCTGAGCGTAGGCACGCCAAGGGTCACCGCCATGAATGCGCCGCAGCTGTTCCATGGGATCAGCGAGCCTGTGGTGGTGGCCGAATCACCAACGGAGCGCGATAACACGATGGGTGCGTAGCCGCGTGCGGCGAATGCATTCCTGAACATCCGGGCCGGCAGCACGACGGCTATGAACTGGTCCGCCGTCACGATGTTCGTCGCGATGGTCGCGAGAACCAGGGAGCCGACCAACGCACCGCCGCTCTTTGCCCTTTCGACGATCGGGGTGACGAGGCGTTCGATCACGCCGCACTTTTCGACCACGCCGCCGAACGCCAGTGCCGCGATGATCAGCCAGATCGTACTCAACATGCTTTCCATGCCGCCGCGCGTGAGCAGTGTGTCAAGTGCGGGATTGCCAGTCGTAGACCTGTAGCCGCTTGCGAGCGCGAGCCATACACCTTTGAGCATCGCTACCCAGGTGGGCACACCCTCTCGCGCCGCAGCAAACGCAACGACGCGCCCCGGCTCGACGAAAACGGCAACCATGCCGCCCGCCAACGCGCCAAGAAAGATAGTGGTGAACGGCGGAACCCGGAATAGCGTCAACACCACCACGAGAACGAGCGGAGCGAATAACACGGGCGAAATGAGGAATGCGTCGCGCATTACAGCCACTTCCTCGCTCGCATCGAAATTAACCGGACGGCTGAGCAGATAAAACACGCCCAGCGTGATGACGATCGCGACGAGAGAAGTCAGCAGCGTCTCGCGCACATGCTGATACAGATCGACGCCTGCGGCAGCGGCTGCAAGATTCGCGGTGTCCGATAGCGGCGAAGACTTGTCACCGAAATAGGCACCGGAAATTACTGCACCGGCTGTGATGGCCGGGTTGAGATCCATGCTCTGCGCAATACCCATCAAACCAACGCCGATCGTGCCGGCGACCGTCCATGATGTGCCTATGCTGAACGAGATCACTGCACAGATCGCAGCCGCGGTCATATAGAAGTAGTCCGGATTCAGCAACTGCAGCCCGTAATAGACCATCGCGACGATCGTGCCGCCAAGTGCCCACGTGCCGATGAGTGCACCCACCGCGAACAGGATGAAAATCGCACCAATACCGGCGCTGACGCTTGCTCTCGCTGCCTCGCCCAGCGACGCAAGCGAATGACCACGCCGCCAACCGACGAATACGGCCAGCATGGCCGCCACTGCGAGCGCCACCTGGTTCGGCCCGTTCGCGCCGGCGTCGCCGAACAGGTAGAAGGACAACCCGACCAGAAAGACGAGGCCTGCGATCGGAATCATCGCTTCGACCATCGTAAGCGGTTGGGGTGACTTCGCCCGCCTCATCGCCATGCTCCCTTGCCTTTTCGGCGCTCGCACCATTGCCGTCCGGAGCGTGTGATCCGTCTGTCAACCCTTGAATAATGGCACGAAACGCCGTTGCTGCTTCGACGTGGCGGCCAACGCGCGGAGCAATCGCACCGGCCTCGGGCCGATGATCCGCACCGCGCGAGCGGCCTGGAAATGGTGGCTGCGATCGTCAGCACCGCGATCGATGCGCTAAAGCGATGGCAGTCCAATAATCCCGCCCTCGCGTGCAGCCATTTTTGCTTCGCAGTCGACCGGAGACGCGCGAGCAGCTCGGCGTCAGCGTCTGCAAGTCCGTGATCGGCCGCAGGTCGTCTGCAAACGGCGAGCAGTCTACTTGTCTGCCTACGGTACCGACTTCACTTCGTCGTCTTCGATGTGCTTATGCTTGTTAATTTCGCAAACCTGAACAATAGTTTCTGCTAAAACGCTCTAAGCGCGGAGGCATGATAGGGCCCTGCCGTTTGCGTGGTCTGCGGCTAGGCCGAACTGACAAGTCAGCAGGCCGATTATCGGCGCGGGCTTAATGTAAGCAGCAAGAGTCGCGAAGCTATGTCGGCCGCTTCACACGCAATATGGTCGAAGTATTGGGGTCTAAAGGTTGTGCAAGCGCGCAGTTGCACTTTATTCGACGTACCACCCCGGCCTCGACCTGTTGCTGAATACATACAACTATCTCGACCTGACACCGCTCGGATGCAAGACGACAACGGGCCGAATCCGCAAACCTGGATTCGCCACCAGGACCTCTACACTGCGCAGCCATGGCAGCGATGCTTATGGCAGGCTGACCGCGTTTCTCTTCGAGTATCGCCGGGTAGCGGGGTGGCCGAAGCCCGTGCCCCTGCCATGGCACTCGAACGATCACCCTTACCCGGAGAGGTTCCTTCGATGCTACGACGTATCCTGGCTTCGAGCCGTTACATCATGATCCTGCCCGTCATCGCAACGTTTCTAGGTTCTCTGGCGCTGATCGTGTATGAGACAGTCGTCCTGTTCGTGACTGCCCTCAGCATCCAGGATCGCTCACTGACACCCAAATCGGTAAAGATATTTGCGGTGGGGGTAGTCGAGGCCGTCGATGTATTTCTGATCGCGATCGCCGTCTACATAATCAGCATCGGCGTCTATTCACTGTTCGTCGATGACAAATTACCGTTGCCGGCATGGCTGGAAATCGACAATCTCGAAGATCTGAAGGGAAATCTGGTCAGCGTTGTCATCGCCGTGCTCGCCGTGCTGTTCCTGCGCGAGGCCGTCGCCTGGGACGGCACGAGCGACATCGCGGCATTTGGCGTCGCGCTCGCGCTCG
The DNA here is from genome assembly GCF_021390575.1 of Paraburkholderia adhaesiva. Taxonomy (GTDB): domain Bacteria; phylum Pseudomonadota; class Gammaproteobacteria; order Burkholderiales; family Burkholderiaceae; genus Paraburkholderia; species Paraburkholderia adhaesiva. The sequence continues at coordinate 665,270 of NZ_JAJEJQ010000001.1, forward strand.
TCGTCGCCGCCCTTGCATTCTTTCTAACGAAGATCAACGCACGCAGGAAGTGAGGGGCTCGTGGAAACAACACCTCACGACGCGAGTTGATCGATGGCCGGCTGCCCACGGACAATCGCCATGCCGGTGGCACGCCCCCGGGTGCCGATGCGATCGACTGGAATCGTTGCCAATCCCGCAGATGAATCACCCTGGTCAACAGCATCGCGTTGCGAGACATGCTGACTTCCTCTTCTTGAAGTGGCGGCGTCATCCGCGGTCGACGTGTGAGTGACGACGTGCTATCGAGCACGGAATTGGCGGCGCAAACTGCGGCCCAGCCAACGTCCCTGCTAACGATTCCGCTGAAGTGTCGGCAGTCTTCGTCGGGTCCGGCTACGGAAATTCGGGGCGCGTCGGAAGCATCATTCGTTATCGGACGGCGAACTTCCGCGTTCGGCCAAACCTCGGACATTGGCCTGAGCCTTTGTGGTGACTCCGGAACTTCCTTTCGAATACGACAAGCGGTCGCCATACATCAGTTCAGGAGTACGCTGATCGCTTGTGTCGCCAGACAGCGTCGTGCGACGGCAACCGGACGGCTGTGTCGACTAGTTGATTAACACGGCCGAAGCAGAGTCCGGGAAAACGCCGTGGCCCGATGTTGGCCGTCGAATTTTCTTTATTCGGAATTGCCATGAGTTTCGGAAGTTCGCGCAAACGCAGGCTGAAATGCTTCGCTGCACCGGGCGACCCGCGTTTCCACAAGCGCCATCGCCGAGTGGAGTTGGGCCTGCCCATCGGTGTTATCTAGCCACCAGCGCCGTTCTGTTTTCGGAGCATCCGTGACGTTTCGCTGACAAACGGACAACAGGATCTTTGATGGACATCCAGGTCAAGCCAGCCGTCACCGTTTCGCTGCCGCCCGATCGGACCTTCGAAAGCGGTCACCGTGTCAACTCGTGGAACGAGTGGGACCCACTCGAGGAGGTGATCGTCGGACGGCTGGACGGAGCGGTCATCCCTCCATCCCACGTCAGCGTCACCGCCAACGTGCCGAGGTTCACGGCGAAGCTGCATCGTCTTTTCGCCGGCCGACACTACCCTAAGTGGATGATCAATCGGGCGCAGAAGGAACTCGACGCGTTCATCCGCCTTTTGGAAGGAGAAGGTGTGATCGTTCGCCGGCCCGACATCGTCAACCATCGCGCCCGTTTCCGTACGCTTTCGTGGTCCAGCCGTGGCTTCTGCGTATCCTGCCCGCGTGACGGATACCTGGTGATCGGCGACGAGATCATTGAAACGCCGATGTGCTGGCGTTCGCGCTATTTCGAGGGCGACGCGTACCGTACGCTGTTCAAGGAGTATTTTCGCAATGGGGCCCGGTGGAGTTCGGCGCCGCGGCCGCAATTGACCGACGAACTGTTCGACTACGACTACCAGATCCCGGGCACGGACGAACCGTTGCGCTACATCGTCACCGAGTTCGAGCCGGTGTTCGACGCAGCCGATTTTGCCCGCTGCGGTCGCGAACTGTTCGTCACCCGCTCCAACGTCACGAACCGGGCCGGAATCGAATGGCTCCGGCGTCATCTGGGCGACGGCTTTCGCATTCACGAGATCGAAACCCGCTGCCGCCAGCCGATGCATATCGACGCCAGCTTCAACCCGTTGTGCCCGGGCAAGGTGCTCGTCAACCCGGACCATATCGACGTATCCCGCCTCCCGCCGATACTCAAGAACTGGGACGTGCTGATCGCCCCGCGTCCCGATCCCGTCGAGGGAGTCATGTCAAAGCTCTCGATGTGCAGTCCATGGACCAGTATCAACACGCTGATGCTCGACGAAAAGCGGGTGATCGTCGACACCTCTCAGGTTTCGCTGATCAAGGCGTTCAAGGACTGGGGGTTTCAGCCGATCCCGTGTGCATTTCTCGGCTATGGGCCGTTTGGTGGCGCGTTCCACTGTGCGACGCTCGACGTCCGTCGGCTCGGCATACTGCAGTCATACTTCTAGTTTGAGGCAGGACTTACCGGGCGTTGTACGCGACCTCTCGCGGTGTCCGGTAAGTGCCTCATTGCGGCCGTTTGCGACGTCGACTGCTGAATGGCGCGTCAGGGTCGCACTCAGTCAGTCGCGGTGTTACACGGAGGCTTTGGCTCATGCAAATTGCATGGGTCGGCCTGCGGCCAGCTGGAGCCTTACAAGTCAACGCCACAACGGTCCGTTCACGAAGGGGTATGAGTCAGTCGCGATCGTCGCGACACCGCAATGGATCTGCGTTTGAGAGGGCGGCGAAGTGAACGCGCCGGCAAACATCGTCGTGCGCCCAATTACGGGCCTGCGGGTGGCGATAGCGGGGCATCCAGCTTTCTATAAGGCGACTTGCGGTCCGCCGTATCCCTCAATGATTACGAGGTCTAGTATCGCAGCCTGCAGTCTATGCAGAAGGGCAGCTTGATACTCATTCGAGTGCCAACAATCGACAGCAGCCTGGTATGACGGGAACTCCACCACCGTGTTGCGTGACCGACTGGTCCCCTCGGGATTCTCGAAGGTACCGGCGCGAACCAGAAAACGCGCCCCATACTTCTCCAATGCCGCGACGTTGGCGCTGGCGTAAGCATTGAATTTATCCTGATCTGTAACGTCAACGCTGACGATCCAGTAACCCTTGTTCATATCGTTTCCCCGAATTTATTGTCGTATTTCGATAGTTCGACGGTCTCTAAACCGCATGCACTGCCGCGCAGTGCTGTAGCTTACGAGACTGGACGATCGCAATGTATAATTTCGGCAGCGCAATGTAAACGCGCAATCTCGAAAGCTATCGTTGCAGTTGTGCAATACAAAATTAGCCCAACCGATTTATCTATCCTGCTTGCGCTGGTACGCGCTCGGACCTTGGCCGACGCCGGTGCGTTGTTGGGTATGAATGCCTCAACGGTGTTTCGCGCGGTGCAGCGGCTGGAACGCGGCGCGGGAGAGCGACTTTTTGAGCGAACGCGTGCCGGTTATCGTCCGACCGATTTAGCTACTCAGCTTTCCCTTCAGGCGGAAATCATCGAGACCGCGTTGGCGAGGGCACAGAGTGCTTTCGCCTCGCCCGATCATCAGTTGACCGGCACAGTTCGTATCAGTGCTGTAGACGCTGTGCTGCAAGCGTTTGTCGTTCCCGCATTGGTGGCGGTTCGAGCGGAGCATCCCCGGCTCAACATTGAGCTATTAGCGTCAAATGATCCCTTTAGCCTTACTCACCGCGAAGTAGATATCGCATTACGCTCGACTAATCGTCCGCCGCAACACGTCATTGGCAAGCAACTCGGCTCAATCCGGTTTGGCGTCTTTGGTGGGCGAGCTTTGGCGCGCAACTTCGAGCGTGATCCATCAGTTTTTGCGAGGGGGATGGCGGAACTACCTTGGATAACCGTGGACGACGCCATGCCTGAGCATCCCGGGGTCAGTTGGCGGAAACGAGCCTTTCCTGATGTGAAGCCCGCGCTACAGGCCAATACGATGCAGATGGTGGCGCACATGATCGAGCAGGGGCTGGGCGTCGGAATCCTTGCCCTCTTTCATGCCCAGGGAAACAGAGATCTGGTTCCCCTCAAGCTTCCGCTAGAGGACTGCAAGATTGACCTCTGGTTGCTAACACATCCTGAGTCGAGGCATTTACGGCGCATTGCGGAAGTTGCCGCTCGTATCGAAGCTCATGTAATGCGTGATGGTGGGCTTCCGTGAAACAGCAAAAGCACCACAAGCAAAGTAATGGTCAGACGTTCCGACCGCAATCTGTGAGAGTTTCCGCCATGAAGCACTGCACAGGTCGCACGAGTGAATGACCAATTCTCGGCAAGAATCAGACGTTCGGAGCAGATCGATGAACGGCAGCCACGGGTCGGTTTCGGCCGACCGCGTCGGCAGTAGTCGACCCATCGGTGACGCTGGGCGGCGCACCACAAACGTCTAAGGCGTGGCCATCTTCAGACGTTCGTTGCCAGTGCCCGTGCTCCGACCCGCACCAGAAGTGCTAGCTGCTCGCGCACCTGGCACGCGGGTCCTTTCCATGGCGTTGAACCGAAACCGCGGTTGTCGCGTGCACCAACTTATTGGCGACTCTCCGACCACGGAGAACGCCAGCGCCGCTGCGCTAAGGGACGGGGAATTTTGCCCGGGCGCGCGTCTGTAGCCGACCGATTGACACACGTAATCTCGCGTGGCGGAAAGCGAAAACTGGCGCGAGACGATCGATGGAACCTCGGGACAATCACCAGACATAGCGTAACCCGACGTCGCCCCAGACCCCCTTTTGGGTTCCGCTCTCCGAATCGTTGATCGAGAACTGGTAGCCGAACTGTCCGTACAGGCTCAAGCGGCTGGCGAGCTTCGCGGTCACACCTGCGGCGAAATCCATACGCGTGAATTGCTGTCTTATCGGGACCTGGTCGGCCCCCGAGTACACCGTCGTCGCCTCCCCGCCCCAATCGCGCCAGATATTGGCGCGCAGGTACGGCTGCCACACCTGACCGTTGGCGCGCTCGAGCGTCCACTCGCCCAGCACGCCTAGCCGCCCGACGGCACCCGATGTCGACCCCTGATCGACCGAACCCAGTCCGTCATTTTCCTGACTCAGCCCGACGTGTTGCCAGATGATCTGCGCCTGAGGTTCGAGCACAAAGCCGGGGCCGAGCGGCAGGGGGAACGGATAGCCCATTTCGAGCGACGTCGCAATCCCGGTACCCGAGATGGGCAACCGGGCAAACTGGGTCGTCGCATCGCCATCATAGTGGGTGCCCTGCAGTATCGCGTCGATATACCAGCCGCCCGGACCGTAATGCGTCCAGTACGCACCGCCGGAGTACGCGTTGAGGTTCACCGACCCGGTGTGGCTCAACACATACCCGGTCGCCTGTGCATTGGTGATGAGACCGTCCACGTCGACATTGCTGTTGCCGTAGGCGAAATAGACACCGGCGGCGTCGTGATGGCCGGGCAGGGAACTGCCGCGCCAAAGATCAACGCCGGTCTGGACGCCGATTTCCTGGCCGTTCGCGCGCGCATCGGTGAAGGTGCGGTAGTGATTGTCGATCTGCTCGCCGAAGACGCGCGCCCAGGCCGACTTGGCTACACCGCTGCCGCTGGTCCCGCTTTCGGCATTGGAGAGCGTGTCTCCGATGCGCTCGTGCATAGTGCCGAGCATCGTGAGGCCCAGTTGCCTTGCGAGCGGTTGCACCACCGAGTAGGTTGCAATTTCGGGCCCGATGTCCGGGTACTCCGCGGGGGGCAGCACGTCTGGCGGCGGATCGACAGGAAGATCTTCGTCGTGAGGGAGGAACGGTAATCCCGGTGTTACTCCAACGACGAAACTCGAGCGCAGGAACCAGTCATCGGGAAAGGTGCCGGCCACGCCGCCCCGAAAAAGACGGTAGCTGAAAAGGCCGCCGCGCACCTCGCCCGCGAGCGAGAACGCGCCAGCGTTCGTGGTGCCGTTGTTGCTCACCACGACAACCGGAATGCCGTTGGTCAGCGTTATCCCTCCAGGTCCGCCGGCATTGGTGATCGACAGCCTGGACGTGCCCGTGGCCGTGCCGCCGTCGATGACGAGCTTGTCCGACGGCGAGTTGTCTCCGCCGAGAAAGGTGTCGAGCGCAATCGTGCCGTTCTGGCCAACATAGTTCGTGGTGGTGAGTTCGGTACCCGGATCGCCGGCGGTATGAATCAGGCCCGCATTGACGACACTCGCGACGATCTGGTCATGGCCGCGCAAATCCATCGTTCCGGCAGACGCGATGTCATAGTTCGAATTCGCACTGAACACGTTGGCGGCGCCTGCCGCCAGGGTGCCTCCCTCGATCGTGGTCGTACCGGCATACGTGCTGGCTCCGGTCATCACCGTCTCGCCACTCAGGACGTCGACCGTGCCCTTGCCCGCCATGGCCGCAGGGAACACGTAGTTGCCACTGTTGTCGTTATGGTTGAACACGACGTCGCCCGTGCCGGCGCCGAACGTCAGCGTGCTGACTTCAAGCGTACCCGGAGCGACCGCTGCCGCGTTGGCAGCGGCGCCGATGTTCAGCGTCCCGATAGAGCCCGCATTCGTCGCAATGGAGACGGTGTTCGCGACGACCTTTGCGCCTTTCTCAATGGTCAGGGTCCCGGGGCCGAACTGACCGATGCTGAGCGATGTGCCTGCATTCAGCACCGAACCGGAGTCCGTGACCGTGACCGTGCCGGCACCGCCCGCTACGGGTGTCGAGCCACAGTAGGTCGGTCCGGCGCCGCACTGGCCCGCGATGAACGTGCCGCCGGAGCCTGTCACGTTGACGGTGCCTCCGTTGGAAACGGACATCGCCCCATTACCCTGGCCGCCCACGACCAGGTCGCCGTTCTGCACGTTGAGGGTCGCGCCCGTTCCGCTCACCTCCATCGAGCTAGCCCCCGCGAAGGCGCCGACGATGGCCATCCCGCTGATCGTCGCAGTGCCGTTGGACTGGATCTGCATATCCCCCGTGCCGCTGATACCGACCACCAGGAGCGGCGCGGTGAGCATGCCGCCATTCGACACGATGACTGTTCCTCTCGTACCGGCGCCGAACGCAAGGTAGATCGCGTTGCCACTCCTGACGGTGTCACTCGTGGCCGTGCCGCCGTCGGTAATCGTCAACATGCCGTCACCGAACACGCCGACACCGAGAGAGGTTCCGGCGGAGAGGGTGCTGCCGGCTCCGCTGACAAGCGCGGTAGCCGGGATGCTCCCCCCGATCTGGATACTGCCAGTCAGAGTGGAGACCTCGCCGCCATCCAGCACGTTCATTTGTGCCGAGGTGCCGCCGTTCCCAACGATAAACTGGCCCGCATTTGTATACGTCGAACCTCGCCCTTCGACTGTGAGCACACCGGTGGAGCCAGCCCCTTCTGCCACGCGGCTTATAAACTGGCTGAAAACGCTCCCCCCGTTACTCACTGTGAGCGTTCCAGAGCCGTTAAATCCGATGAAGTACTGTGACTGGGGGTTCGTCGTGCCGATCGTCCCGCCATTCACCTGCACCAACCCGGTACTGGCGGTTGCCTGGCCAATATGGAGACCGCTTAGTACGACGTCCGCGCCGGTCGGGACGACGAATGTGCCGCCTGGATCCCCGTGAACCGTCCCGCTATTGACTCCTGCGACGACCGTGCCAAGCGTCGACATTCCAGTGGCAGCGGTCACGGTCGTGTTGTTGTCGATGTTAAGGGCTGCTTGAGCGAATCCGGTTTCCGGGGACAGCATCACCCTGCAGACAAGCACCGCGATTGCGGCCCCGACTACTTTCGGGCGATTCGCTTCATGCCTGAGGGATTTTTCAGCTCGAGAAGGTTTGGAAGGCGCCTTGATCATGACGGACAGCTCCATTGTCAGTCGTCACCGAGGTAACCAGTGATCCGGCCAAATATTCGGATGTGTCGATTGGGTCGAACACGCGGACGGCCTCTTCGCAGCCTCATCGAATCGTCGGATCGCGATGCGCGAGGATTTTCTTTCGCGCCAATATCGATCGTGCCGTCGGAACCAGGACGCAGTGCGATCACACACACATTCGAAGACACACGCGCACCGGACTGTACGCGCAGCTTCGTCACGCATGCCTCGAACCGCGCGACGGACACAGGCACTTATCGAGTTAGTGGTTTTATGGGGGGGCGATGAAACGCTGGCGTCGCTCCAGAAGTTGTTATTCGCAAACGCGTGCGCTGCGCGTCCAGCCATCGCCGGTGCACTGATAAGCATGCAGAGCGTCAACGCGTGGTGGCCTGAATGTCCTGGACAACGCTTCATCTGCCATCTCCAGACGTTATTTCTATTGGCAACTATGAAATTCCACACGCCAAAAATGTTTGCGAATATTGAATCGATACTTTGCAATTTCTGGCAAATAAAATCTGGCAGCGAAGAATGTAAATTAATGTTTCGTTATCCTTTTAAATTTAATCGCGGAGTCTTGGGGTCGTTCCGTCTACGAAGATTACTCGATCTTTCCTTGCACTGCCATTTTGGATGAAAGCGAGATTTTATAGAAAGTACAATGCAAGAAATTCTCCGGCGAATCGGCTGCTTAAAGTCGAATTGAGAGGGTGTGGCTATTTTGGGGGCTTTGTTTGATAACGCATCGCTCAAGGCCATTAATGACCATCCACAGTCCGGTTCGGAAAAATGAATCCAGGATGTAGTTAAGAAAAACCTCAAAGCTGAAAAGGAAGGAAAAACAATTAACTTCGACACGTTAGTCCACAATGCTGCGCAAGCAGCAGAATTGCATTGTGCGAGAAAAGTGCTTGAACAAGGGGGCAATTAAGCCGTCTTCGGTGAAGATCTCTGCGCGGGTCTGCGCGACGGGGCGCGGCCGCCAAGGCTTGCCATGCCAATAGGGTGACAACACCGCCTGCGCGCCAGACATGGCCACCAAATCCGCGACCAGCGAACGGGTGCGAGTGCCGTCACAATCACGAACAGCACGTCGACGCTCCACGAGATCCATAACGAACTCAAAGGAAATACTCGTCATCGACGCTGAGCGGATCCCTAACAGAGTGTGAGGGCAAATCCAATGTCACCTTTGCGTCAGACTACGGTCGTACGATTCGACCGCACGAATGGCGTCATGTGGCCGGTCAGCGACCAATTGCTAACCGGCCCGACAACCTACACCTCTGTCTGTTCCGCCAATTCAAGTGCGACATCCACCTCTATGCCGAGGTATCGGACTGTACTTTCAAGTTTTCCGTGACTGAGCAACGACTGAACAGCCCTGAAGTTCTTCGTGCGACGATAGATGAGAGACGCCGTGGTCCGGCGCATGGTGTGGGTGCCGTAGGCTGTATCGTCAAGGGCGATTGACGCGATCCACCGATGAACCAGTCGGGCATATTGCCGTGTCGACTAGTGCGGAGAGTCGTGAATTCTGCTCGGAAACAGGAAGTCGCTTGCGTGCAGCTCCGCATGCCTTATCCATGCCGTCACGCTCTCACGAGTTGGTTCGGTAATTTCGAACTGTACAGGCCGTTGTGTCTTCTGCTGCATGATCGTCGCACGGCTGGCGACGTGTTCCCCGTGACAAATGTCGCGTACGCGCAGCTTCGTCAGGTCGCATGCCCGAAGCTTGCTGTCGATGGCGAGATTGAACATTGCCAGATCCCGCGCGCGGGACGATAGCTGCAGGCGCACGCGTATCGACCAAACTTCCTTCAGCTTTAACGGCAACTTCTGGCCGGTCAACCTTCCTTTGTTCCACAGTATCCGGCGACGGTCCCGTGCCGTTTGATGCGCTCATGGCAATCCCCTTTCAACTGAGGGGGATCTAGTCTGAGTCGGGAGCGATATCTGTCGGCGCTCGCAGTCGCAAATTTGACGTCGTCAGCCAATGTGGTCCGGACCCTGATGGAATAAATGGGGTTCGATAAATGTGGCGTTGCTAGCCTCATGTGCGCACGCCCTAGTTGCGGCAATGAAGGCAGGTCAGGAGTGGAGATTGGGAATTTCCCTAGGCGATCCGAGCTTACGTCGTGACACGACCTGTGCCCGCACGGTGAGGCAAACGCCCGCGTGCCCTTGTCGATCTGCTGTTCGAGGTAGCGGCCCGCCGTGCCTATCGCGTTGTTTTAATTGAGAAAATTTAACGTCCACGTCTGTCGCGTAGTAATCGCGAGTTCCAAGTTAAGTGAACAAAGTTCCAACTTAAGTGAATCTCGACACCAAGTGAATCGCGACACTGGCCCCGTTCTTGTATTTGTCATCCCCCGTCCATATAATTAGCACTCACTGCACGAGAGTGCTAACAATTCGCTGGCGAGCCGGCTTCGGCTTGAGGCCCGCCAGGTTTTCTCGAGTATCTCCAAGTCTCAATCAAGAGAGAGGATCTATCCATGAACCTTCGTCCTTTGCACGATCGCGTGATCGTCAAGCGCCTCGATCAAGAAACCAAGACCGCTTCGGGCATCGTGATCCCGGACGCAGCGGCAGAAAAGCCGGATCAGGGTGAAGTCCTGGCCATCGGCCCGGGCAAGCGCGATGACAAGGGCGCGCTGATCGCGCTCGACGTGAAGGTCGGCGATCGCGTCCTGTTCGGCAAGTACGCTGGTCAGACCGTCAAGGTCGACGGCCAGGAACTGCTGGTGATGCGTGAAGAAGACATCATGGCCGTGGTGAACAAGTAAGTTCATTCCACCGCTAATTCTTAGAGAATTCAAGGAGTTAAAAGATGGCAGCTAAAGACGTCGTGTTCGGCGATTCCGCCCGTTCCAAGATGGTTGAAGGCGTGAATATCCTCGCCAACGCAGTGAAGGTCACGCTGGGTCCGAAGGGCCGCAACGTGGTCCTCGAGCGCTCGTTCGGCGGCCCGACGGTCACCAAGGACGGTGTCTCGGTCGCGAAGGAAATCGAGCTGAAGGACAAGCTCCAGAACATGGGCGCGCAAATGGTCAAGGAAGTCGCTTCCAAGACCAGCGACAACGCCGGTGACGGCACCACGACCGCTACGGTCCTGGCCCAGTCGATCGTCCGCGAAGGCATGAAGTACGTCGCATCGGGCATGAACCCGATGGACCTGAAGCGCGGCATCGACAAGGCCGTCGCAGCAGCAATCGAAGAACTGCGCAAGATCAGCAAGCCCTGCACGACCAACAAGGAAATCGCGCAAGTCGGCTCGATCTCGGCGAACAGCGATACGTCGATCGGCGATCGCATCGCTGAAGCGATGGACAAGGTCGGCAAGGAAGGCGTCATCACCGTCGAAGACGGCAAGTCGCTGCAAGACGAGCTGGAAGTCGTCGAAGGTATGCAATTCGACCGCGGCTACCTGTCGCCGTACTTCATCAACAACCCGGACAAGCAAGTCGCCGTTCTGGACAACCCGTTCGTGCTGCTGCACGACAAGAAGGTTTCGAACATTCGTGACCTCCTCCCGGTTCTGGAACAAGTCGCGAAGGCTGGCCGTCCGCTCCTGATCATCGCCGAAGACATCGAAGGCGAAGCGCTCGCAACGCTCGTGGTCAACAACATCCGCGGCATCCTGAAGACCGTCGCTGTCAAGGCTCCGGGCTTCGGCGACCGTCGCAAGGCGATGCTGGAAGACATCGCGATCCTGACCGGTGGTCAGGTCGTCGCGGAAGAAACCGGCCTCACGCTCGAAAAGGCAACCCTGCAAGAGCTGGGTCAAGCCAAGCGCATCGAAGTGGGCAAGGAAAACACCACGATCATCGACGGCGCTGGCGTTGCTACCAACATCGAAGCGCGCGTCAAGCAGATCCGCGCCCAGATCGAAGAAGCGACCTCGGACTACGACCGTGAAAAGCTGCAAGAGCGCGTGGCCAAGCTGGCCGGCGGCGTGGCAGTGATCAAGGTCGGCGCTGCGACCGAAGTCGAAATGAAGGAAAAGAAGGCACGCGTTGAAGACGCGCTGCACGCAACCCGCGCTGCCGTTGAAGAAGGCATCGTCCCGGGCGGCGGCGTCGCACTGATCCGTGCTCGTGTTGCGGTTTCGGGCCTGAAGGGCGTCAACGCCGATCAGGACGCCGGTATCAAGATCGTTCTGCGCGCAATGGAAGAGCCGCTGCGCCAGATCGTTACGAACGGCGGCGAAGAAGCCAGCGTGGTCGTGGCAGCTGTTGCAGCTGGCCAGGGCAACTATGGCTACAACGCAGCGACCGGCGAGTACGGCGACCTGGTTGAAGCCGGCGTCGTCGACCCGACGAAGGTCACGCGCACCGCGCTGCAAAACGCAGCTTCGGTTGCTGGCCTGCTGCTGACGACGGATGCAGCCGTTGCTGAAGTGCCGAAGGAAGATGCTCCGATGCCCGGCGGTATGGGTGGCATGGGCGGCATGGGCGGCATGGGCATGGACATGTAATACCGGTTCGATCCGGCGTTACATCGAAGTGCAGGGAATGCGCCTCACGGCGCGTTCCCGCCCAAAAGAAAAAACCCGCAGCGATGCGGGTTTTTTTATGCGCGCACGGTTTTGCCGGGCTTAGGCGACTGTTGCGTTCGATTGCGTCGTCAGTGGTGCGCTTCGTCGGACGGAGGTGCATCACTGGCGCCGCCCTCGGACGTCTCGCTGTCGTTGCTCCGTGCCCAGAAAAAACGGTCCGGCAACCAGGCGCCCATCCCGGGTCGAAACGCGCTCTGCACCGCCTGATACAGATATTCCTGCGCTTCGCGCACCGCTTCGGGCGGCTCCTGGCCGTTCGCGAGCAGTGCCGCGATCGCGGCGCCGAGCGTGTCGGTCAGGCCCATCATCGGCTGCGTGGCGCGCTCCCACAGGTCCTGGCGCAGCTGGCCATCCTCCGAAAATAGCGTGTTGACCATCCGATGCGTGCCCGTCTCCATCGAAAGGATGTACTCGCAACCGGTCGACAGCAGATGCGCGATCGCCGCGTCGATGCTCGGCGCTTCCGCATCGCCATCGGGCTGCGCGAGCGCGAGCAGCGTCGTGGCGTCCGCGATGAGCAGCGTGGTCTGCGGCGCCAGCAGATCGGCGATCGCTTCGCGCAATTCGTCGGCGGCCAGCACGTGCTCGTCGTCGAGCGTGAAGTCGGGCGCGAGGATGAGGGGGATGTCGTCGTAGTCGGCGACCACTTCGGCAATCGCGCTCACCACTTCGGCGCGCGTCGCCGCGCCGATCTTGAAGGCCGCCACGGGCATGTCTTCCAGCAGCATCCGGGCCTGGGTCGCGACGACTTCGGGATCGAGCCCGGTGACTTCGTCGCAGCCCGCCGAATCGCGCACGGTGTAGCCAGTCAGCACGCTGACGCCGTGGCAGCCCATGCTGGCGAGCGTCAGCAGGTCGGCCTGGAGGCCGCTGCCGCCGGTCGGATCGGAAAGGCCGAAGGTGAGGACGATGGGAGGCGTATCGCTGGGCATGGATGTGGCGAATGTGGAGCGCGTGGCGCGGTTGGCGGCGCAGGGCGGCGCCGCGGCTCCAATTATGCGGCTTATCGGCGCGCCCGGGGACGGATGACGATGGCGGCTCGCGGATTTACGTGCGACGCGGCGCCGCGCGTCCGATCTCATCCGCTCTCCTGGCCGGATCTGATGCCAGGCGCCTCCATGTTTACAGTTGCTAGGCACAAAATCGGCAACACGGTACCATCATGGCTCTTGTTTCCCGACTGTTTTTTCTGGACTTTTCGACGCGGTATAAGAATGGAATATAGAAGCTGGATGTGCCTGATCTGCGGCTGGATCTACGACGAGGAAGCCGGTTTGCCAGAGGAAGGCATCGCGCCCGGTACGCGCTGGGAAGATGTCCCGATCAACTGGACCTGTCCTGAGTGCGGCGCACGCAAGGAAGACTTCGAGATGGTCCAGATCTGACGCCGTGTGCAGGCGAGGTGCGCTATTTGCCCGCTTTTTGCCTGCTGTGTGCTTTCCTCATGCGCGGGGTTCGTGCGCATGGTTCGCGTCCGCTGAGGCGGCTGGCAGGCCGGCCCTCGCGACGTCGTGAAATCCGCCTTCATTGGGTTGCGCGCCGTACTGCGTGGCAGTGACGGTGTGCCGGGCTGGAGCCCGGCACACAGGCCGCCTGCGCCGCAGCCTGGCTCTGCAATCGTTTTCGGCGCTGTCTCATCTAACTCATGAGTCTTCGTTCAACGTCCGTGGCCCGTTTCGAAGCCTTGCCCAATCCGCGCGGCGGCCGCGTGCCGCATGCCCGTGACGCGCTCGCAGAGGCGCTGTATGCGCTCGACGCGGACGGCGGGTACGTCGCTACGCCGCTGCGCCATGCGGCGAACGCGTTGCGTGAGGCGGGCTGGCTCGGTGCGGCGCGGTTCGCCGACACGCTGTTGCTCGCGTCGTCGCTCGCGCTATCTGTGAGCGGGAGTGCGGCTGTACACAGCGCGCAGTCGTCACGCCACGCGCTTGAGGGTGACGGGGATCACGCCGTGCGCGCGCTCCTTCGCGACGCGCTCGCCGATCTCGCCGCCGCGCTCGATCGGCACAATCTGCGCGAGCTCTCGTGTTCGCCGGCGCTTTACGCGCGGCAGCATTCGCTGGTCGTTGTGCTCGGACGGCACGCGCCGGGCATTTCGCTGGCCTACGAGGATGTTGCGCTGCAGGGCCGGCCCATCGCGCCCGCGACTCTGCGGGCGCTACCCGCGCACAAACTCGCGCAGATTCGCGCGCGTTTCGAGTCGGCGCTGCTGCCAGCGCTCAAGGCGCGAAACGCCGCGGGCAGCCGCGCGGCGGAGGCATTGGCGGACGCGGCATTCGACGAGATGGACGTCTGCCTCGCCGAACTCGCGAGCCCCGACCCTTACGATTACTGGCGCCTTGCCGCGGCATGCGGCCGTACGTTGCGGCGCGGTGCGGCGTCGTGGGGCGACGAGGACGTGCGGCGTTTCTACGCCCGCTGCAATCTGCTGCTCGCTGATCACTCGCACGGGCTGCGCGTCGCGCCGCAATCGCTGGTGCGCGCGACGCTCGCGCTGTTGTGGCGCGACTACGCACTTTTCGGCGCGGCGGCTGAAGATACCGATGACGTCGAGCTGTTGCGCGACTACGGCCTGACTGTGGACTGGCACATCGCGGGCACACAGGCGTCCGAGGCGCTCTGGGAGGCGGGGGCCGCGCAGGCCGACGCCACGGCGTTGGGCGTCGCGCCCACGCGCGAACTCGGCGCGCTCGCGGTCAACGCTAATGCGTATGAGGATTTCCTGCAGACCGCCGATGCGTCGATGGCCGCACTCTCCGCGCACGCTGAGGCGTGGTCCGCTCGCTCGCAACGCGACGCCGCGCAGGCCCTGCTCGCGGCCGATGCGTCATACGGGCTGGGCGCGGCGGCGTGGGCCATTGGCCTCGGCCACGTCGGGCTGCTTGCCGATGCGCTTGGGCTCGCGTGGCGGCGCACCGCTCATGCAGTGGGGCAGTTCGAGTCGCTCGACCCGCCGCTGGCGGCCAACGTGATTCCCGCACCGGACGCTGCCGCAGTCGAGCGCGCCAGCGAATCGCTGCGCGCCATGCTGCACAAGATCGCGGCAGGCATAGCGCAGCCCGATGCGGCGAGCGCCGTGCGTGCGCTCGGCGTGTCGATCGCGGGCGCGACCGCGCTGCCCGAGCGTCCGGATGGCGGCGCGCAGTCCAGTTCACCCCGTTAGGACCCACCGGCGAGTGTTTCCGGGCATCGTGCTTGCAGGCGCTTCAGGCGCTCGTCCGTGTTTTTCCATACGCAGCTTCGCTGGCCGAGTCATGGCACAACGTTCGACGTCGAGCCAAAAGACTTCGCCGACCGGCACCGTTACCGCGTTGTGCATTGCAGAAGAGGCGCGCACGCGTGTTAGAGTGACTCCTTCCCGTTTGTAAGCATCGCGGCGAGAGGGCGCCACGATGCGCGCGCCTTCGCGGCGCGCCGCGGCCCCGAAGACGGCGGCGCCGGCGTACCGGCGCGAAGCCGCCATTCCGCATCGTCTTTGCTAGAATTCAAACCATGTCCAAGAGTAACGATCGCATCAATCTGACCAACCAGTTCCTGATTGCCATGCCCAACATGGCAGACCCCACGTTTTCAGGAACTGTGGTCTACCTTTGCGATCATTCCGAGCGCGGCGCGCTCGGCCTCGTCATCAATCGTCCCACCGACATCGACCTGCAGGCTCTCTTTTCCCGCATCGACCTCAAGCTCGAAATCGAACCGCTCCTGCACGTGCCTGTCTACTTCGGCGGCCCCGTGCAGACCGAGCGGGGCTTTGTGTTGCATGCGCCCGAAGAGGGCACGAGCTATACGTCGTCGATGTCCGTGCCGGGCGGCCTCGAAATGACCACGTCGAAGGACGTGCTCGAAGCCGTCGCGAACGGCAAGGGCCCCGAGCGCTTCCTGCTCACGCTCGGTCATGCCGGCTGGGGTGCGGGTCAGCTCGAAGACGAAATCTCGCGCAACGGCTGGCTCACGGTCGAAGCCGATCCGAAGATCGTCTTCGACGTGCCCGCCGAAGGGCGCTTCGAAGCGGCGCTCGCGCTGCTCGGCATCTCGTCGTCGATGCTTTCGGGCGAGGCGGGTCACGCATGAGCGTGGCGCCCGGGCGGGGCGCGAGCGAGGCCACCCTGCTTGCGTTCGACTACGGCGAAAAGCGCATCGGCGTCGCGCTCGGCAACGTGCTTACGCGCAGCGCCCGCCCGCTCACCGTGATCCAGAACCGCAGCACCGGCTATCGTTTTGAAGCCATCGGCGCACTGCTGCGCGAGTGGCAGCCCGATCTGCTCGTGGTCGGCCTGCCGACGCATCCGGACGGCACGCCGCATATCATGACGCAGTTGGCGAAGCGCTTCGGCAACCAGCTTAACGGGCGCTTCAATCTGCCGGTGGTGTGGGTGGACGAGCGCTATTCGTCCGTCGATGCAGAAGCGCGCATGCGCGAACGCGGCGACGACAAGGCTCAGCTCGACGCCGAAGCGGCCTGCGTGATCCTCCAGCAATACCTCGACGAACGCTCCGCGCCCACGCCATGAGTCCCAGCGACACGCTTGACGCCGAGGCGCTGTATCGCGCCGTTCTCGATCAGATCCGAGCTGCGTATTCCGTGGATGCGTTCAGCGCGCCCGATGGCATCGCGATCGCCGGTATCTACAGCGGCGGCGCATGGATTGCCGAGCGGCTTGCTCACGATCTCGGCGCGAGTGGATGGGGCGTCATCAACGTCGCGCTCCATCGCGACGACTACGCGAAAAAAGGCCTGCACAGCGAAGCGAGTCCGACCTCGTTGCCGTTCGACGTGGCGGGCCGCCGCATCGTGCTGGTCGACGACGTGCTGTACACGGGCCGCACGGTACGCGCGGCCATCAATGAGTTGTACGACTTTGGCCGCCCTGCGTCGGTGGAGCTGGCGGTGCTCGTCGATCGCGGCGGCCGTGAGCTGCCGATGGCGGCGCGTTTTACCGGCGGTACTGCGGCCGTGCCCGCCGATGCGTCGCTCGTGCTCGAACGCGATGCCGACGGACATTTCGCGTTTCACGTCGAGCCGCGCGGCGGCAACTGACTGACCCGCATGCAACGTGTGCCTCGCGACAGAACCGGCTTTGTGCGCGTTCTGTTCGAACCGGGCCCTGCGTGCAAAGGAACCTTGCAATGAACACACAGCCCACTGCGGCACCCGCCGATAACGGACGATTTCGTTACGGCTTCCTGAAGGGCAATCCGCAACTCACGAAGAACGGCGAACTCAAGCACCTGCTGACGATCGAGGGCCTGCCGCGTGCGATCGTCACGCACATTCTCGACACCGCTGCGCAATTCGTGAGCGTGACCGATCGCGATGTGAAGAAGGTACCGCTCCTGCGCGGCAAGTCGGTATTCAATCTGTTCTTCGAGAACTCGACGCGCACGCGCACGACCTTCGAAATCGCGGCCACGCGTCTTTCGGCGGACGTGCTCAACCTGAACATCAACGCGTCCTCGACGAGCAAAGGCGAAACGCTCCTCGACACGATCGGCAATCTGTCCGCAATGCACGCCGACATGTTCGTCGTGCGCCATGCGTCGAGTGGCGCGCCGTACCTGATCGCCGAGCATTGCGCGCCGCACGTCCACGTGATCAACGCAGGCGACGGACGTCACGCGCATCCCACGCAGGGGCTGCTCGACATGTACACGATCCGCCACTACAAGCGCGACTTCACGAATCTGCGCGTAGCGATCGTCGGCGATATTCTGCATTCGCGTGTCGCACGCTCGGACATTCACGCGCTCACCACGCTCGGCGTGCCCGAAGTGCGCGCGATCGGGCCGCGCACGCTCTTGCCGGGCGGGCTCGAACAGATGGGCGTGCGCGTCTTCCACAACCTCGACGAAGGCTTGAAGGACGTTGACGTCATCATCATGCTGCGTCTGCAGAACGAGCGCATGAGCGGCGCGTTGCTGCCTTCGGCGCAGGAATACTTCAAGAGCTGGGGCCTCACGCCCGAGCGTCTCGCGCTCGCAAAACCCGATGCGATCGTGATGCATCCGGGGCCGATGAACCGTGGCGTCGAAATCGACTCGCAGGTCGCGGACGGCCCGCAGTCGGTGATTCTCAACCAGGTGAGTTTCGGCATCGCGGTGCGTATGGCGGTGATGGGCATCGTCGCGGGAAATAACGAGTGAACCCGAGGAAATAACAGGGCAGCGCATGAAGATCCATATTCAAGGCGGCACGCTGATCGACCCGGCGGCCGGCACTGAACAGCAGCAGGATGTGTACATCGCGGACGGCACGATCATCGCGCTGGGCGCGGCGCCTGCCGGCTTCCAGGCAGATAAAACGATCGACGCGAAGGGGCTTTACGTGGCGCCCGGTCTCGTCGACCTGAGCGCACGGCTGCGCGAGCCGGGCTATGAGCATAAGGCCACGCTCGATTCGGAAATGGCCGCGGCACTTGCGGGCGGCGTGACGAGCCTTGTGTGCCCGCCCGACACCGATCCCGTGCTCGATGAAGCGGGCCTGATCGAGATGCTCAACTACCGCGTGGGCAAACTCGCTCGCGCACGCGTCTATCCACTCGGCGCGCTCACGGTGGGCCTGAAGGGTGAGGTGATCACGGAGATGGTGTCGTTGACGGAAGCCGGTTGCATCGGCTTCACGCAGGTCGATAAGCCGATCGCCGATACCCAGGTTCTGCTGCGTGCGTTGCAGTACGCGAGCACGTATGGCTATGCCGCGTGGCTGCGTCCCCAGGATGCGTTCCTTTCGAAGGGCGGCGTGGCGGCGAGCGGCGCGGTGGCGTCGCGGCTCGGCCTGTCCGGCGTGCCGGTGAGCGCGGAGACGATCGCGCTGCATACGCTCTTCGAACTGATGCGCGTGACGGGTGCGCGTGTGCACGTGATGCATCTTTCGTCGGCTGCGGGAGTCGCGCTCATGCGCGCGGCAAAGGCCGAAGGCTTGCCGGTGACGTGCGACGTGAGCGCGAACCATGTGCATCTGATCGACATGGACATCGGCTATTTCGATGCGCAGTTCCGTCTCGATCCGCCGCTGCGCCAGCAGCGCGATCGCGACGCGATCCGCGCAGGTCTCGCGGACGGCACGATCGACGCGATCTGTTCGGACCACACGCCCGTGGACGACGACGAAAAGCTCCTGCCGTTCGCCGAGGCGAGCCCGGGCGCGACCGGACTAGAACTCCTTCTTTCGCTCACGGTGAAGTGGGCGGACGAGGCAGGTGTGCCGCTCGCAAAGGCGCTTGCACGCGTCACGTCGGCGCCGGCAGGCATTGTGACGCTCGACGCGGGCCGCATTGCGCTTGGCGCGAACGCGGACCTCTGCGTGTTCGACGCGCACGCGCACTGGTACGTGGAGCCTCGCGCACTGAAGAGCCAGGGGCACAACACACCGTTTCTCGGCTATGAGTTGCCTGGCGTCGTGCGTGCGACGCTCGTCGCGGGGCGCGTCGGCTTCGAGCGCGGCTGAGTCAGCCCGCACGACATCCGCATCGCATCGATCGCTATCGTTTTCGACTGGTTCGCCATGAGTCTATTTGTTCGCAAGACCCGTTTGCTTATCCACCTGCTGCGCGGTGCGCTGACCGTCGCGTTGCGCTTTCCGCGCGCGAGCGCTGATCAGCGCCATGCCATGAACCGTGCGTGGTCGCTCAAGATGCTCGAGCTGTGCGGCATGAAGCTCGTCGTCCACAACGACGCGGCTCGCCTCGATGCCGGTGCGCTCGTCGTCTGCAATCACATCTCGTGGATCGACATTTATGTGATCAACGCGTGGCGGCCGACGCCGTTCGTCTCGAAGGCCGAGATCCGGGGCTGGCCGCTGATCGGCTGGTTCGCGCAGAATCTGGATACGGTGTTCGTCGAGCGGGAGAAGCGCAGCGAC
The DNA here is from genome assembly GCF_021390575.1 of Paraburkholderia adhaesiva. GTDB lineage: Bacteria > Pseudomonadota > Gammaproteobacteria > Burkholderiales > Burkholderiaceae > Paraburkholderia > Paraburkholderia adhaesiva. Next base: position 685,070 of record NZ_JAJEJQ010000001.1, read on the forward strand.
GCGCGGCGCATCATGCACGAACTCGCGGCGCGGCTGGACCGCGGCGAGCTGATGTGCGTGTTCCCCGAGGGCACGACGTCGGACGGGCGCGCGCTCAAGCCGTTTCACGCGAACATGTTCCAGGCGGCAGTGTCGGCGGGCAAGCCCGTGCAACCGCTGTGCATTCTCTACGAGGACGCAGAGGGGCGGCAGTCCACGGCACCCGCTTATATCGACGATGTCTCGCTCAAGCAGTCGCTCGATGCGATGCTCAAGGCTGGGCCGCTGACCGCGCACGTCTACGTGGGTGAGCCGATCCAGCCCGAGGCCGACCGGCGCAAGCTGGCGGCGCAGGCCGAGGCCGCAGTGGGCGCAGCGCTCGAAGAGATGCGGGGGGTACCGCTGCCAGGCGGTGAGGGTGTGATGCAGGCGTCCTGACTGGGTGTCCTGCCGGTCACGCGGCGCTCTGCGGCCGCTCGCGTATGCCCGCCCGGACGGGTATCACGCAGGCATCAAGAATCAAGCACTGATCGCGCGGCAGTCCGTGCACTCGACCTGCGTGAGTGTGCGGCGCGCGGGATCGGCGTCGAGACGCACCGCCGAAAGCTGGTTGCCCCAGACGCAGCCGGAATCGAGCCCGATTACGTTGTCGCGCAGCGTGAGTCCGAGCGCCGCCCAATGGCCGAACACGACGATGTCGTCGGCTGTCTTGCGTCCGGGAACGTCAAACCAGGGCATATAGCCCGCGGGTGCGGACGCGAGCCCGCCGCTCGAACTGAAATCCATCGCGCCGTCACTGTTGCAGAAGCGCATGCGGGTGAGTGCGCTGCACGTAATGCGCAGACGCTCGATGCCCTTCAGGTCTTTCGACCAGCGGCTCGGCTCGTTTCCGTAGAGGCCCGCCAGGGTCTCCTTCCAGTTGTCGCGACGCAGGGCCTGTTCGAGCTCGTGCGCGAGTTCGAGCGTGAGATCGACATCCCACTGCGGCAGCACGCCCGCATGCACCATCAGCATGCCGTTCTCATAGTGCGCGATGGGGCGATGGCGGACCCAGTGCAGCAGATCCGCAGCGTCCTTCGCCTTCAGGATATCGTCGATCGTGTCGCCATTCTTCGCTCTGCGAATCCCTGCCGAGACGGACAGCAGATGCAGGTCGTGGTTACCGAGAACGGCCACGCCGCGATCGCCGAGCGCGATCACGTCGCGCAGTGTCGCGAGCGAATCGGGGCCGCGATTGATCAGATCGCCTGCAAACCACAGCGGCGTTTCGGTGGTGGGCGCGGCCTTGGCAAGGAGTTCGCGGAACGAATTGCGGCACCCCTGAAGGTCGCCGAAGGCGAGGGGGGCCGGGTGCGGCTTGAACGTAGTCATCGAGACGGAAACGGTGGCGGGCGTTACATGGATCAGCGCAGACGGTAACACAGGAAGGCACGTCTCGTATCGAAGCGAAATCGCAGGCTGGAAATTGCGCGGGCCGCGCTCGCGAAGGCTCGGCATCCAGGGGCGGATTGTCTCAGGTTGATCAATAATGGCGATGCTGCGGTTGCCCTGGCGGCAGTCTTATAATCAGGGCCGCGACGTCGTCCGCCGACCTTGCGGCCCGGAAAATTCCGGGCCAATCGCCTGAATTGAAACCTTTTTTTTCAGCAGTCTTTCGAATCGCCGTGGTTCGTCATACGGCAGACTTCTGCTGTAATGAATGCAAGGGATTTCCATGATTCTCGTGACGGGCGGTGCCGGATTTATCGGTGCAAACTTTGTGCTTGACTGGTTCCGTCAATCGGACGAGCCCGTCGTCAACGTCGACAAGCTGACCTACGCGGGCAATTACGGCACGCTGAAGTCGCTGCACGACGATCGCAGGCATGTTTTCGCGCGCGTCGATATCTGCGACCGCGCAGCACTCGATACGCTCTTCGCCGAACATCGGCCGCGTGCCGTGCTGCATTTTGCGGCAGAGAGTCACGTCGATCGTTCCATTCATGGTCCCGCAGATTTTGTTCAGACCAATGTGATTGGCACGTTCACGTTGCTCGAGGCCGCTCGTCAGCATTGGAGCACCCTGGACGCCGACGGCAAGGCCGCGTTTCGCTTCCTGCACGTCTCTACAGATGAAGTGTTCGGCTCGCTTTCGGCTGCAGACGAGCCTTTCTCCGAGACCACGCCGTACGCGCCGAACAGTCCTTATTCGGCCAGCAAAGCCGGTTCCGATCACCTGGTGCGCGCGTGGCATCACACCTATGGCATGCCGACGCTCACGACAAATTGCTCGAATAACTACGGCCCGTACCAGTTCCCCGAAAAACTCATCCCGCTGATGATTGCGAATGCGCTCGCCGGCGAGCCGCTTCCGGTGTACGGCGATGGGCAAAACGTGCGTGACTGGTTGTACGTGGGCGACCATTGCAGCGCGATCCGCGAGGTACTCGCGCGCGGGCGCGTCGGCGAGACGTATAACGTCGGTGGCTGGAACGAGAAAAAGAACCTCGAAGTCGTGCATACTCTATGCGACCTGCTGGACCAGTCGCGGCCTAAGGCGGCGGGTTCCTATCGCGACCAGATCACCTATGTGAAGGACCGCCCCGGCCACGATCGGCGTTACGCCATCGACGCACGCAAGCTGGAGCGCGAACTGGGCTGGAAGCCCGCGGAAACGTTCGAAACGGGTCTTGCGAAGACGGTGCGCTGGTACCTCGACAACCAGCACTGGGTTGACGAAGTCGTTTCGGGCGACTATCGCAAGTGGGTTGAAACGAATTACGCGCAGCGCGCGTAAGGGCAAAATCGATGGCACGCAAAGGCATCATCCTGGCCGGCGGTTCGGGCACGCGACTCTATCCGATCACTCATGTGGTGTCGAAGCAGCTACTGCCCGTCTACGACAAGCCAATGATCTATTACCCGCTGTCGACGCTGATGGTGGCGGGCATTCGGGATGTGATGATCATCTCCACTCCGCAGGACACGCCGCGTTTTCAAGCGATGCTGGGCGACGGCAGTCAGTGGGGCATGAATATCCAGTACGCGGTCCAGCCTTCACCGGATGGGCTCGCCCAGGCGTTCATCATCGGGCGGGATTTTGTCGCTAATGATCCTTCCGCGTTGATTCTGGGCGACAACATCTTCTACGGGCACGATTTCGCCAAGCAGCTCGCGGGCGCTAACGAGCAAACACAAGGCGCGACCGTTTTTGCGTACCATGTTCAAGATCCCGAGCGCTATGGCGTAGTGGAGTTCGACAAGCAATACCGCGCCCTGTCGATCGAAGAAAAGCCTGCCGTTCCGCGTTCGAACTACGCTGTAACCGGTCTGTACTTCTACGACAACCAGGTGTGCGATATCGCGGCCGACATAAAGCCTTCGGCTCGCGGCGAACTCGAGATCACGGATGTCAATTCGCGTTATCTCGCCAGCGGCGAACTGAACGTGGAGATACTGGGGCGTGGATACGCGTGGCTGGATACGGGCACACACGATTCGCTCATCGATGCCGCCACGTTCATCGCAACATTGCAGAAGCGCCAGGGCCTGGTCGTGGCCTGCCCCGAGGAGATCGCATTCCGATCGAACTGGATCGATGCCGTACAACTCGAGCGTTTAGCGATGCCGCTCGCGAAGAATAGCTACGGCAAATACCTCCTCAAGATACTCTCGGACCCCGTCGCGTGAAGATCACTGTTATTCCGACGTCACTGCCCGAAGTGAAGATCGTCGAACCAAAAGTTTTTGCCGACTCGCGCGGTTTCTTCTTTGAGAGCTTCAACGCGAGGGAATTCGCCGAGGCAATCGGCGAGCCCGTGGAGTTTGTACAAGACAATCACTCGCTTTCGTCAAAAGGCGTGCTGCGTGGGCTGCACTACCAGATCGAACATGCGCAGGGCAAGCTGGTGCGTGTCATCGCTGGTGAAGTGTTCGACGTTGCAGTGGACATCCGGGCGAGCTCGCCGAACTTCGGGAAGTGGGTTGGTGTGCGGCTGAGCGCTGAAAACAAGCGGCAGCTCTGGATTCCGGGCGGTTTCGCACACGGGTTTGTGGTGTTGTCCGAGACGGCGGAATTCTTGTACAAGACGACCGACTATTGGTATTCGCAGCATGAGCGAACGCTATTGTGGAACGACCCGGCAATCGGAATTCAATGGCCGATCGACGCCGAGCCGAGCCTGGCCGAAAAAGACGCCGCGGGGAAAAGGCTGGCTGAAGCCGAGACATTCGCGTGAGGAAGCCAATTGAGTAATGCGATGCAGGCGAGAATTCTTGTTACCGGCAAGAGCGGGCAAGTTGGATTCGAACTGGAAAGAGCGCTTCAGGGTCTCGGGACTATTGTTGCGCTTGACCGTGCTGCCCTCGATCTCGCGGATCTCGATCAGATCCGGAAAGTTGTAAGGGAAATCAAGCCCGCACTCATTATCAATCCAGCGGCCTATACCGCTGTTGACAGGGTAGAGACTGAACCCGCGTTAGCGCAGCGTATCAACGGTGAGGCACCGGGTGTGCTTGCTGAGGAAGCGCAGCGGCTAGGCGTGCCGATCATCCACTATTCGACCGACTATGTGTTTGATGGAACGAAAGAGGGCGCCTACGACGAGACCGACAGGGCGAATCCGCAAAACGCCTATGGTCTCAGCAAACTTGCCGGTGAGCGTGCTATTGCCGAGGTCGACTGCGCGCACGTGATACTGCGGACGAGTTGGGTCTATGGTCAGCGAGGCAAGAATTTCCTTCTGACCATGCTGCGTCTGGCTGCGGAGCGGCCGGAGTTGCGAATCGTTGCGGACCAGCGCGGGGCGCCGACCTGGGCCGCGACTATTGCGGCGATGACTTCGCACATCGTTGCTCAGGGCCTGGTGGCAAACACGGACGGTGCGGACTGGTGGCGTCAGAAGTCAGGCGTTTATCATCTGACTGCATCCGGCTGGACCACATGGTTCGACTTCGCTAACGCGATTTTCGAATTGTCCTCACTGGAGAACAAACCGGTGGTGACGCCCATTGCTTCGTCCGAATATCCCTTGCCTGCAAAGCGCCCAGGGAACTCGTGTTTATCCAATGACAAACTGGCTGCGAGCTTTGGCCTGCGCGCTCCTGACTGGCGCGACGCGCTGCGGCTTTGTCTTGCGGGCTTGAGCGCCTGACTTTCTTGCTTCGAGCGGGAGAGGGTGTCTCAGGGTTTTGAAGCAATGCGCCGATACAGGTCGGCGTACGCGTCGGCCATTTTGTCAGCGGTAAATAGCTTCGTGAATCGCTCGCGGGCACCTGCGCCAAGTTCCGACGCCAACTGATCATCGTTCCAGATGCGATCGATCGCGCCACGAAGGGCTGGCGCATCGCTGGATGGCACCACCAGTCCGGTTTTGCCCGCGACATTCACGTAGCTTGTCCCGGTACCGATCTCACACGAGATAAGCGGCTTTCCGTACATGGCGCCTTCCAGCAACGAAATGCCGAAGGCTTCCGAGCGAAGGTGTGATGGAAATACAAGTCCGCGGCAAAGTGTTAGAAGCGCCACTTTGTCTTCGTCCGGGAGAGCCCCCACGAAGTGCACGTGACGCAATCCAAGACTTTCCGCTTGCGTTTTCAGTTCACCCTCCAGAGGACCGCCGCCCAGAATCACAACGTCATAGTCCGAGCCCTTGAGCGCATCGAGCAGGACGTGGAGCCCTTTGTAGTATCTGAGCATTCCAACAAAAAGCAGGAAGCGCGGTCCAATCCGCTCGCGCCATTCCGCAATTTTTGCATCGGTGGCCCGGGGGTAGGCGTGCTCGTTCAATCCGATCGGGATAACTTCGACTTTGCTTGCAAACCGACGGAGCACGGGGCTTGTCTGCGCATAATTCGGCGATGTCGCGACGATCTTCGTCACGCTGCCGAGAAAGGCCAGCATTAATGGCCGATACAACTGCAGAAGCGCCTTTTGTCTGATGATGTCCGAGTGATAGGTCACCACCGTTGGCTTGTTCAGCCGGGTAAGAAAATGCGCCACGTCCATGAATGGCCATGGGAAGTGGTAGTGAATGACGTCGGCCGTTTTCGCAAGCTCCTTGAGCCGCGCCAATGAGGATAGCGAGAAATAGGACGACGCGAGCTTGAAGTCGAGCCGCGCACGATAGTGCTTGTGGTCACCCAGGTCGACGGTCGACGTATCCTTGCTCAGGGTCAGCACGTCACTGGGTATCCCGCGGCTTGCCGCCCCGCTGCAGATCTCACCAATCAGTTGTTCGACCCCGCCCATCGAATCGGGCTTGTACGTTTTGTAAAAGTGAAGAACGCGCATGCTATCGAATCAGGGTCTTCCACCAAACAGCATATGGTTGGGCAAGCCACCATTTTAAAGGGACGTGGCCGTGATGGCGTCGTACCGTTTCCATCGCCTCCTTGTAGTGGAGGCGGCGGTGAATGCGTGTTTTGGTGGCGTCGTGGTTGCGGTTGATGGCGATATCCTCGTCTACGAAACCGAGTGGGCCGCCGTATCGGTACAGTCGCCACCAGAGGTCGTAGTCGAGGGCCATTTTGAGGGTGGAATCGAGACCTCCTAACGCTGTCCACGCCGTTCTGCGAATTAGCGATGCCGGCTGTGTTATCACGCAACGAACCGCCAACCGCCGCTCACTGAAAGGCTCCACCCAGGCCGGCGTTCTGCGTCCACTTGAGTCGTCCAGGTGCAGCGCTTTGCCGTAGGCTGCCGGCCACGCGGGGTGGTGTTCCATTGCCGCGACGAGCTTGTCGAGGCCGCCGGGCAAGAGAAGATCGTCACTATTTAGCCAGCAGACATAAGGCGCAGTTCCACGCGCGATGCCTTCGTTGATAGCCGCGGCCTGACCACCGTCCTTATGACTGCGCCAGCCCGCCAGCTTCGACTCCCAATTGCGGATAATGCCAACGGATCCGTCGGTCGAACCGCCGTCCATCACAAATATCTCGGTCGCCACTTTCTGTGCTTCGATTGAGCGCAGAGCGTCTTCGAGGAACTTTGCCTGGTTGTACGATGGCACGACCACCGTGACGAGAGGGGAGCTTGTTTTCATACGGTCGGCATCTTTGGCCGGAAAGCGATGTGCGTTAGGCGGAGCAACTGTCCATTCATTTACCCAGGTTCATGGCCGCCCCCGGGCATCCATGCTGCCATAAAACAAGGTCGATAGTGAGGGTCACCGTTGCGCGAATCTGTTATAGCCGTAAATTAATGTAAAGCGTCTAGCCTTGCTCTACAGGCAGCGCTAGCTCCGAGCGACTCGTTACCGCTTCCACAATGAATCGAGGGCGAGCTTTGGTTTCGATATAGATCTTTCCGATATATTCGCCGAGCACCCCTAAAGATAAAAGCTGGAGGCCACCCAAAAAGTAGATCGGCAACGCGGTAGATGCCCAACCTGGTACGGCTCTATCTGTAAACAGCCGCACGCAAAGAACCCAGAAAGTAACCGTGAAGCTCATCGATGACAGGAGAAAACCGACGCAGCTAATGGCACGTAATGGCGCGATGGAAAATGATGTAATAGCCTCAATCGCCAACCCAAGCATCTTGCGCAGAGGATATTTACTTTCGCCTGCGAATCGCTTTGCACGATCGTATTCCACCGTTGATGATTTAAAGCCAATCAACGGAACTATGCCGCGAAGATATAGATTCACTTCGCGGAATTGCTTGATCGTGTCCATCGCGCGCCGGCTTAGCAGCCGGTAGTCGGCGTGATCGTAGACTGTCTCGACGCCGCATAGGGCAAGTAGCCGATAGAAGCTGCGAGCGGTAACGCGCTTGAAGTACGTGTCCGTCTCCCGGCTGCTGCGGATTCCATAGACAACGTCCGAACCACGGTCAAATTCGTCAATCATCCGACCAATCGCGGTGACATCATCCTGAAGATCCGCATCGATGCTGATAATCGCATCACCTTCAGCAAGCCACATCCCGGCAAGCAACGCATTCTGATGACCACGGTTTCTCGACAGCTTGATGCCAATGGCCGGCCCGCCTCGCTGTACGATGGCATCGATCACCTGCCACGTACGGTCGCGGCTACCGTCATCGACGAAATATATGCGGCTGTCGCTACTGATCTTTTCTGCCTCGATCAAACGGTTCAGTTCGTTCTGAAGAACGCGCATCGTTTCCTCCAGCACGGCTTCCTCGTTGTAGCAAGGGACCACGATCGCGATTCGCTTGGTCATATTGTCAGAGGATTTGATGGGGGTTTTGCTTCAAATTGAACGCAAAGAAACGCGCACCGACAAAGCCAATCATCGTATAGGCAGCGACGCCGACAAGTTGTGCAAGTCGATGATCGAAATGAAGGTCATCTCGAGCAACGAGCATGGCGAAAAGGTTGCCGGCGTAGGCAACGCCAGTCACGATCATGAAACGGGCAAAGACTGCAGGGGTTGTACGAGCTTGCCTGAAAGTCCATTTACTATTGGCCGCGAAACTCACACCAAACCCGACTAGATACCCAATCGCGTTCGCGCTTACGTCTGACAACCCGAGCGCCATTCCCAGGTAGATAAAGACGAGTCCTACGGCACTGTTTAGAAGCCCAACAAGCAGATACTTTGCAAACTGAAAGGAAATTTCTCTCATGCTCGAGCGATTACGGCGTGTTGTGCGCCGAGAGGGAGCCATCGCAAATAGTTTTCCAGTGGTCGCAGGAACGCGAGGCTCTTTGGGAAGAATATTCGGTATTCGTGCCGGACGCCGCTCCAGCCGGCATGCTTCATGGAAGTGCCCAGCGCGAACGGCGTGATGAGGTGAGCGTTTTCGTCAAACTCGCACGTGTTTACGGCGTGTACCGTCAAGGGATTCCAGGGGTTGTGTTCAAAAATCACAAGCATGGCGTTGGGGCGTGCAATGCGACGCAGTTCTTTTAGCCAGTGTATATGTTCGTCGTGTGAAATATGATGAAACACGCATGCGGAAAACAACAGGTCGAACGTCCCGTCGGGGATATCGATGGAATTTCCGTTGAGCGCGAAATACTCGGCCTCGCCACCGAAGCGTTTTTCCGCCAGAGCCAGGCTCTTTGTGGAAACGTCAGCCGCTGCGAGGCTGGATGCCGGGAAATACTTTCGGAAGTAGGGTATGGAATTGCCCACGCCGCTGCCGAAATCAATGATTTTAGTCGGGAAGAGATTGGCTTCCCGCGAATAACGAGCAGTATCCGCTATCTTATATTCAGCGAAAAACTCCGGAGCTTCCCCTGACGCGGAAATATTGGCGGCATGCGTCGCGCGATATTCATCGGCAAACCTGTCGAATTCGGTTTCTTTCATCGGATGTTTCCCGTTGATCCCCAATTCTGAGTGTCTAAGCTTAGCATATCGACGGAGTGAAGTTATCGGACAGTTGCTAGCATTCGGTCGGAAGCGAGGGCGGAACCGCTGCGGCATCGCGTATTAAGGGTCGCATCTAAAAGGGCACGCACGAACTCGATGCGGATGATGTTACGGGCGCGATATCCAAGGCGTATTCCCCACATCCACTAACTATTGACGGTCGCCAGCGGAAGGGCTATCCGGTGTAAGCGCTCACCGTGCACCGACTCGACGACTTCGGTGGAAACGGCCAACGTAGCCGTAAGACCGAAACAAGCCGGTGTCTGTGCTGGTGCCTTGCTTATGGACGTGGTACCGAGCGGTGCGCTTCTCCATTCGGTCTGAAATCGCCATGCCTGAACAGGTCTATTTTGAAAAAATCTCACCGGTCGATTTCGCAGCATTAACTTTTACTTTGCCAGCTGAGTACTGTCCCTTGTGCTTGTGAACCGAAATCGGGAGAAAAGCAATACGTTTTCTGGCGCCGGAGGGGTAGTCAAGACCGGCTTCAGCAATATGCAAAGATCGTCCTGGCTAAAATAATGCGCGAACGCCATATCGACGAACATTCTCGGCTCGAAGCGGCCAACTGCCTGGGATCCAGCGTGGCTGTCCACGATGTTGAGTACGCCATCCGAATCCGCCCGGACTCGAATCTCCGCGGAGTAGTGGCCCGGTTCTTTTACACAGAGTTTCGCTGAAGGTGCCGACATCCATTGCACACGAGGTAAATTCCATTGAGGGTACGGTCCTTCCTCAGGATTGAACCCATCGAGGGAGCTGACGTCGTGCAAATCCAGAACTGGCGTACCCGTGCCGACGAGCTCGACGTTTTTGAACACCACGTAATGCACCGCGGAATCGTCCCTGGGCCCAAGTGCCACAAAGCGCGGATCCTGACGGAGGCTTCGGATTAGTTCCGGCTGCATTGCGTCCGCGGGAAATCCACGATAGTACTCAGCCTCGTGCACGTTCGGTATCACGACGAAATCGGAATTTCGAGCGCCGGCTATAAAATCAGATAACGTCTGCGACCGATCGAGATCAGAGGCGCGCGTAACGATTCCTTGTTTTAGGGCTAGCCATTTGATTGTGTAGGCATTCACAGGACCTGGAACAGTCACGAGCACCATAACTGGGTTGCTGTAGGTGCCTCTTCCAGTATTCTCCAGAGAGTTGGCGATCAATGTAACGACGCGATCGTTCCAACTATTATGAATCTGGTCCTCGGATAGGGTGGGTGGATGTCCGTGGGCCAGGTTTTTATGAATTGCTGCTCCAAGCGCTATCCACGAGGCAACTAACAAGACAGCTCGCTTTTTTGCATTAAAGCTGGAACACAATTCGGCCAGGCAATAGATTCCGGCTAGCAAAAATGTAACCTGAAAGGTCGCAAAGAAAAAATCGTTCTTGTGCCTGCCAACCAGGAGAATCAAAAAGGAAAGCGTCGCGAATCCTGCAAGTGAGCAGGTTATGGCAAGATTCACGTACATTTTTCGGAGTGTAAAATATACTATTCCGAAAACCAATAGTAAGCCTGCGAGTATAAGATGAAACCCGATAGCGTGCTGATAGCCGCCGACCAGGTATTCTTTTCCGACTTCAAGCCATGTAATCGTCTCTGGGAACGACCACAGATATGAATCTTTTCCCCGCGTGTTAGTCCAGAAATAATTAAATATATCATGGCCAGCGATCAGATAGTATGGGAGTGCAATCAAACAAGCTATTCCCGAAAAAACGGCTAGTGGGCGCCACTGTGTCGTCGCGCCCTCATTATTGCAGTATTTTCTCCAGAACTGCACGACGGTAAAAAGCCCCATTAATGAAACGGCTAGCGCCAACGTATGCGGGAAAAATGTAGGCTTAATAAGCAGGGCCGCTGCAAACGCGATCCCAGACAATTTGAAATATTCACGGCGTTCACGAAAAGTGCCAATAATGAACCACCATGCCATCGCCGCCGTGGAAAAGCCCAGTGCGTAGTCCGGCCGAAAATTCTCTATGGTGTTATATGCCAGGGGTGAAGATAAAAAAGTGACGACAATCCAGGCAAGTGCCGCGGGGCGCGTGTCCTTGAATTCTAAAATAAGGAATACAACCGCTGAAATAATGATGAGAAAATTTGCAATATAAAATACAACGTCATGGTACCCGCCGACCAGAATTGCGATTACTGCCAGAACTGTGGAAAATGGGCTGTGAGGTGGATTCGTCAAAAGATCGCGAAGGAAAGCGAGTGCGCCGTGGTTAAACAGCAGTGCCAGTCTGTCCGTCGCGTCATCGACGTATCCAATATCATCGTAAGTGATGTCATGCGCGAGACGCCCCGTATTGTTGCTTGCGTGAATATAAGCAAGCGAAACAAGAATTGCTGCCAGGATTCCTAATCCGAGTCGTCTCTGAGTTTTCATGAGCTATTGGTTTGTGGCGAGGAGGCTGCACGTGAACTGTCAGATTAAATTGGAATTGGTTCTGATTTAATCGGTCCCGCGTCAGATTACATGAAGGTGAGATCGAATACAAACTGAATCAATTTTCAGCCAGGCAGATGCAACGTCTTTATTTAACAGGACCGAAAAGTAGGCGCTACGCAGTCGTGGTCAACCGCCGCTTCGCCGTAACAGCCATTCGCTGCCCACGACACCGTTGAGGCGTGTGATGTCGGTGTTCTCCAGCGGCTTGCCGAACTGAGTGTAATCGAGCTTTATGCCGTCTTGCCGCGCACAACTGGCAGTCGCCACAGGCAGATGTCCGGGGGCCAATGCCACACCTGATCGCTGTCAGTTTGCCGGCATCTGCATACTGCGCATTCGCTTTGAGCACCATCTCGTCATTCATTTTTCCTTGCTCTCCTTTACTACTGCCGTTATCCGCTCACGCTTCGTTGAGGGCTTGTTTCAGGGAGTCCAACTCACGAATGGTGTACGCGGCGGGCTAAGGTCGATCAGAATCGATCCGGTGCAAGCTCCCACTGCTATGCTCAATATATGCACTAGTACCATCTACGATTTATTTTGAGCTAGTCGCGAGCACCAAAAAATTCCGTCATTGTTCTCGTTGTGGTTCGCCAGCCTTCGGGTAACTCCGCGGCCACGAACAAATGGTCCTCAGCATATGTCCAGATATCCTGTGGTTCCATTTCAATGCAGCTCGAACAGCGGTGACTCCGACTCGAATCGGAAATGAGTATGGATAGTTCTCGCGAGAATGATCCTTCTCCGTTACAGCATGAGCATAGTTAAATAACCAACGATCCGGCACTTCCCCAAAAATATTCAAAAACATGCTGTTTATTTCAGCATGTACCTTAACACGCGCGCCCAGCGTCTTGTTGTCGGCGTAGAGTCGCGAACCAGCCAGTTTTTTATTGAGTAGCGAAAATTTAACGCCAGCCTTCCCGAGTCGAAGCCAATAGTCATAGTCCATGCAATAGCTCAGTGATTCATCAAGCAGTCCCCACTGGCTAACCACCCGCCGCCGGAAAAAGAGCGCCGGCTGACATATAAAACACGTCTCTTTCAGGTTTTCGAAATTCCAGGGTTGCGTCGGATATGTCTCAAACGGATGATCATTCACGTCGATGTGATCTGCCAATCCATACGCTACGTCGATGTCAGGATTCGCTTCGAAGAAAGACACAACTTCAGCAATCGCACCGGGATAGTAAACGTCATCGGAGTTAAGCCAGCCGATAATGTCGCCGTCGGTCGCACGGATGCCCTGGTTCACGGCATCCGCCTGTCCCCGGTCTCTTTTTGATACCCAGCGAACCGGTGGTTCAAACTGTTCAAGAATTGCGACCGTTGTGTCCGTGCTACCGCCATCAAATACCACGTGCTCGATTGTTGCACCGGTTTGAATGGCTACGCTCTTCAGCGTTCGCTCAATGAATTGCCCCTGATTGTAGGAGGGTGTGATGATGCTAACCTTCATGGATGGCCCTGTCGCGTACAAGTTAGGTCGCGTGCGCAGTTGTGTTGGCGGTAGCGTATTGGAAAAGCTCCCAATACTGATTAGCCATTAATTCCGTGTCGGAGAATTCGTCGACGCGCCGTGCTCCAGCTTCAATCAATCGCGCCCGCAAGGGTTCGTCGTTGACTAGCGAGACAATCGCGTCAGAAATTTGACCCGGAACTCGTGGGTCAAACAAGAGGGTTGCGTCGCCCGCCACTTCGGGTAGCGAAGTCGTGTTGCTACATGCTACTGGAATCCCGGCAGCCATTGCCTCGATCACAGGCAGGCCGAATCCCTCGTATAGGGATGGGAAGATCACTCCGCTGGACTCAGCCAGCAGTCCTCCCAGTTCGCCATCCGGTATGTATCCCGGGAAGAGAACCCGTTCTTCGAGATTCATCGCTCGTGCTGCGGCGATGAGCCATTCCTGTCGTGGACCGGGCGCGCCTGTGCAGACAAGTTTTATATCGTGCCCGAGCTTTCCGGTCGAACACGCCATGCCGAATGCGGTGATCAGCATTTCGTGATTTTTGTGCTTCCAGAAATTAGCGGGGTAGACCAAATACCTCTTTGACGAGAGGTCTAGACGGTCCAGTACGTGTAAGTTCGGTGCGGTGCGAGATGCAAATCTTCGCGCAATGCGCAGGTGAATCGTGCGTATCCGCGAAGGTTGTAGATGACCATGACGAATTGCGGACTGACGCGAATAATCAGAAATCGCTGCGAGAACAGTGGATCGAGCGCATGCGTCGACGAAGACTTGATCGCGATGGGCCACGTCCGCGGGCGTAAAAAAATCTGGGTAAGTCTTGAACTGGAGATCGTAGATTGTGCACACGGTGGCAATGCCGCGCTCGAAGTACGTAGGTGCAGTGAATGGGCAAAAAAGTAGATCGACCTCCAGGTCCCGAAGCAGACGATTGGAACCTCTGCGTTTTAGGGCCGCGTTTGCTCTGTAACCGAGTCGGCTCACAAGCTTGATCAATCTCGCAGGAATCTGGGGTGCGACACGCGTTGCCAATGCCGCGAAGCGCAATCGGCTTGCAGGCGCGTCGGCGGAACCAACAATCATTCGCCGCTTCATATTCCGCCGATCGAGCGATGCCAATTCGTCGTGGGTTGCCGCATGCGTGAGCAATATGAATTGTGTCGCTGGTGCGATATCTGCCAGGTATCGCAGCAACTCGAGCACGAAGATTTTCGCGCCACCGTTGTCGCCGCCCGGCAGAACGGGCGTCAAGTCAACGGCGACGCTACGGGGATATTCGATTGTCCCGGCGATCGCTGGTTCAACGTCTGCGGTGGATTGATAAGACACGTTGGAATTTAATGCTTGTAAATTAGTACGGATAATCCCTTGGTCATAAGGTCTTCGCGAGATAGCCCTGTTTTCTCCCTCGCCAAAGCTAGCTGTTCCTCACTTCTGCTCTCGTCAAGCATTGGAATGATCCACTCGATGTGCATCTGGCAGTCGGAAAGAATCTGTCGCATCTCTACAATGCCCTTCCGGTTCAATGCATCCCCGTCGTAGATCCACGTGCACGCGTCCTCCACACTGATCGGGGCATTGTCAGGCCAGCACGAGTGAAGGTGTTCATACATTTCAGTTTTTGACCACATCAGGTGCGCCCAGTCGGGTACTAGCCTGGATATCTCGCCCAAATGATGGAGATGGTGACCATAGGAACAAGTCCATAGCGGCTCGAACGAAATAAGAATGCAACCGCCCGGCTTCAGGACCCGACGAAATTCCGATAGCGCTTTGCCGACGTTACCGATATGTTCAAACGTCGACATCGTAACGATCGACTCAAACTCGTTGTCGCTGAATTCCAGCGACTCAGCGTTCATGTACGTTAGACGCGCGTTGCCTGACGTCGTTACAAGGTCGAACTCGTCATGAATATCCAGGCCGATTCCCACATATTCTGCTGCCCCGAGCGTTAGGCATCGCTCCAATGCATATCCGTGAGGCGATGCGCCGATATCAAGAATGCGACGACCTTTCAATGGCTGTATCGTGTTGAGCGAATCAACTATCGTGTGGTTGTATCGCCGTATTGCATCGAGCATCTCAACATTTGGCTGAGACGCGTTGTACGAATTGATGCTTTTTATGTAAGCCTCGAGCGTTGCATCAATTGGGCTGCCTTTTCGTGAAAGAAGTTTCGATAGCGTTGAGGCCCACAAATTCTTGCCGGTGACTGTGCTAAACATCTCTTACTCCGTGAAGGAACAGCATGGCACGAGGCGAATAAGAAATACTGCTGGTCGCGTTCAACGAATTTACGGAGCGAGACTGCTAGCGCTGGTCAAGCTGATATCATTGAGCTGCAACGAAAGCTGTCGGTTGTCTTGTCCTTCAGAAAGTTTCGATGGCACGAAATAGGAGTCTGTTCGAATTTCTAGCATCACCGTGGTGCCCTGATAGGGTGCTGCATCCGTGCCCAAGGAGAAGGTTGTACTACTTTGGACTTTCTTCGAATCCACCAACGCGCCATTAATAAATAGTCGGGTTGCGATCTTCCGATGTCCTGGCTGGCAACTGTGCGTTGCAGTGATGACAATCTGGGAGCTGTTTTCCGGAACCTCGACGTAGCGGCGATACACTGGCCCAATCCAGCCATCCGGGTACCGCTCGGTATAGCCCTCGCTGATGACGGCGAGCTGACGAAACAGTCGCCCGCCTTTCGCTGCCAGCCAGCCGTAGACGAGGCGATCGCGCGCCATCTTCGGAGAGGTAGTCAGCGTTCTCAAGAATTCCATGAGTGCGGTGGCGTACCGGCGTTCGCTGAAGGCGTCTTCAGCTCGCCGCGCGTGGTGGCGAGCACGCTCATGCAGATGCCGGTTATGCCACCAGTGCGAGAACGTACAGCGCCAGCGCATCGGATCCCACCAAGCACCCCAGTGCTTGCGGCTGACGCCGATTGAGAGATCAAGCACCTCTGCCTCAGTTCGTTGGGACGACTTCGAACTGTCGTGCATGCGATACGTACTGAACAGCTCGTCGATCTTGTGAAAGCGATAGTACTTGCTGAAGCGGCAGAACAGATCATAGTCGAGCGCATGATGTTCGTTGACGTCGAGTCTGCCGCAGCGCTGCCACACGGCGCGGTGCCAGAAAACGGATGGCTGAGGAATCGTGTTGAAACCGCGCTTCCAGATCGCAAGGTGTTCGAAGTGGCTCACGTACTCGGCCGGGTGCTCAATGCCGACATACCGGGATCCCGCGCCGGTAAAGATGCTTCGTCCCATGACGACATACCGTTCGCGAGCGGGGTCCACCTCGGCTGCTACGCGGTGCAATGTCCCCGGAAAATAGGTATCGTCGGAGTTCAGGAACGCCATGATCTCGCCGGTAGTTCGCGCGAAACCGCGATTCAACGCATCGGCCTGGCCGTCGTCTTTTTCAACGTACAGCTGGAAGATCTCCGGGTACCGGCGCACGAAATCCTCGGCAATTTCCACGGACCCGTCGCGGGACTGTCCCTCCTGAATGATGACCTGGAGATTCGGATAGTTCTGGTCGACCAGACTCTGCAACGTCTCAGGCAGGTATTGCGCCTGATTGAACGAGGGGACGACAATAGAAATAGTGGGTAGTGGCTTCATCGCTTAGCTGCCGTAGATCTCATCGTGCACGCGTTGATAGATCGACATGGTCTGGATTGCACTTCGATGGGCGGAAAAGAGGGGGCGACGACGCTGCGCCGCTTCGGCCAACGTCATTCGCAGATCTGACTGAGTAGCGACGGTCAGCAGACTCTTCGCGATCTCGTCAACGTTAGATGGGTCGAACGTGAGTGCGGCGTCGCCGGCCAGTTCGGGAAGCGAGGTGACGTTGGAGCACAGCACCGGCTTACCGGCGATGATGGCTTCGGCCACAGGCATCCCATAACCTTCAAACAGGGAAGGAAACACCAGTGCCTGACACCCCTGAAACAGCGCCCGCACTTCAAGCGGCGAGCGGAATCCCAGGTGCATTACGCGCGAGGCAAGGTTGTTCTCGCGAATGAACACTGCGGCAGGATGTTCCTCGGGAAACGGGCGACCTGTCATGACCAGTTTCACATTGGCCGGCAATTCCGAAGCAACACGCTGAAACGCTTCAACGAGCTTGATATGATTCTTGTGCGGCCAACAATGGGCAGGGAAGAAGAAAAACGGAGCCGTCGTTAGCCGCATCCCAGCGAGCAACGCCGTTTTGGAGGATTCGCTTAGCGGTTGCCACACGTTCCGGCTCGGAATAATCCATACGGTGCTCATTTTTTCGAGCGGGATACCGTACTGGCGATGCACATCCTGTCGCGTAAATTCGGAAATGCAGATGATATGTTGTGCGCGCTCGGCGGATTCTCTGTACAGGCGCTCTCGCTCCTCAAACTCAGATTCCGAGAAGAACTGAGGATAGTGCAAGTGCTGGAGATCGTTGATCGTCAGCACCCCGGGAAAGCCAATCAGGTCAGGATGCGTGTACCCGGCGACCGAATGGACCAGGTCAAAATCCATCTTGCGATAGGCAGACAATGATCGCATGTGCGGTGTGAGAACCGGGTACATGCGGAAGCTTTCTGCGAACTTGTTGGTCAAGAACGATCGCGCGATTTCAAATTGTCTGGAAACCGGATCAGAATAGTGTTGCTTGACCTGAAAACCCTTTGGGAAATTCCACTCGGTACTCGCGCTTCTAGGTGCGAAGATTCGATAGGCATTCGTCCGATCGAGTTGACTCACAGCCGAAACGAGCTCATAAGTCGCTTGCTCAATTCCGCCCGCTTTGCCGAGTTCCATCCAGCGCAGATCGTAAAGCAGTTTGAATGGATGCCGCTTTCTGGCGCGCACGGCCTGTTCGACTAAGGCCTGGAATCTGGGTGCAGCGCTGCCGATCGAGTTACATTTCTCAACCTTGATTTTCGCGGCTCGCACGATTGCGGGTTCTTCCGTAGAGCGCAGCACCGTCGCAACACGGCGAGCGAATGCTGCCGGCGCATCCTCGAGCCAGCATTCCGTTTCGTCTGCCGCATCGGCGCCCTCGGCCGCCATGGTGGTGCATACCACGGGTACGCGCATCGACCACGCTTCAAACAATTTTTGCCTCACGCCGCCGCCGTAGCGCATCGGTACAACGTAAAGGCTGGCGTTCCAGAAGTAAGGGCGGATATCCGGAACGTCGGCGTGGAGTTCACAGTTGCGACTGTTCGCAACTTCCTCGGCGACAGCAGGTGCCGGCGCCATGCCGACTACCTGGAATATGGCATCGGGTTTTTCGACCAGTACCAGGGGCCATATCTCGCGCAGGAAATACAGCACGGCGTCTACGTTAGGCGGGTGTGAAAGATGGCCGGTAAAGAGCACGATCGGCCGCGGGTCCTTCACATAGCCGTCAGGGCGCGGCACATAATAGGAAGTATCCACGGGGATTGGCGCAACGCCCGGTTCAGCCTTCATGCGAAACAATCGCTGCGCACGCTGGAGATCGAGTTCCGAGACGAAAGCAACGACATCCGCGCGCTCGGTAACGCGTTGTTCTTGCCGGCATATCGCGTCGATTTCGGTGGGTGCCTTAGGGGGTACTCCGGGCAACGTAATCGCTCGCGTCAAATAGTCCGACCGCACGTCATGAAAATATACGAGTTTTGCCCCAGCAGCGGGCAGGTAATCTAGCCATGGCTCAATGTTCGTCTGAATCAGAACCATCGCGTTCCACGGCCCCTGATTGAGCGCCTTGATCAATTGCGGGGCACAGTTGGCCAGAATCGCGAGTTTGTCAAAGGCATCATGTGGCTGGTTCTTGATATTCAGGAGACGCCTGAGCGCCCACCAGCGCACGCGTCGTGGGAGACGCGCGAGCCACGGCCTCAGTTGTCCATGAAACGACTCGGAAATCAGGAGGGGCGCATCATCGGCCGGGCGCGGCCAGAAATAGGAACCGGCAAGAAACGCTTCCAGATTCGCAATTCCCTGCTCTGGAAAACTCTCGTAGCAGGGCGCAAGTACTGCGACGCTGTGGTGGCGAGCCAGATTGCGAAGGTTGAAAAAATCTACCCCCATCTTTCCAGGGAAATACGGGAGATCGGTGGTGAGAGTCAGAATTCTTGCCACTATCACCCTCGCTTGGGCGACACGATGCCCAGCTTTCGTCCCACCCGGACCCACCAGTTCGCGTCGAGTTCGGCGCGCGCTGCCTCGCTGGCCTTCAATTGAGTGCCTACATCGACACGCGCTGCCTCGCTGGCCTCCAATTGAGTGCCTACATTGACACGCGCTACCTCACTGGCTTTCCACTTTGCGGCAAGGCTATCGTTCTCGTTGCCTCGTGCCTCGATAACCTTCAGTCGGGCCGCGCGGTCGGCCTCACTGGCCTCCAGTTGAGTGGCTACATTGGCACGCGCTGCCTCGCTGGCTTCCCACTTGGCAGCAAGGTTCACGTTTTCGTTGCCTTGTGCCTCGATAACCCTCAGTCGGGCCGCGCGGTCGGCCTCGCTGGACTCCAGCAGCGCAATGAGATGCGCCTTGTCGGCCATGAGTTGCGCCGTCGCGGCCGTTTCGCGCGAGTAAATATCAAGTAACGCCAAGGCCATCCTTGCTTGTGGTTTGGTTTCCAGCGCTGCGTAACCTGTATCAGCCGTGTCGGACGGGAGTGGTACCCTGCTGACGGCGAAAAACATGTCGTAGTGACCAAAAATCGCAGGTTCAAATCGAATGTGTTCTGCGCCAAGCTGCTGGAACAGGCGGGTTGCGGAGCTATCGGTGAACAGGTAAAGATGTTCATCCGACTTGAGTTGCTGGAGAAACACGCCCTGCGTTTCAACCAGTTGCCGGTAATTCATGCCCTGCTTGAACTGTGGGGTCTGAATCAGAAGGAGTCCGTCCGGTTTCAGCAGTTTGAGACAGTGAGCCATCGTGGCGACTGGATCAGGTAGATGCTCCAGTACGTCCATCAGCGCGATGACATCAAGGCTTCCGGCCGGAATGTCGAGGTTTTCCACTGGCCCCTGGAAAATGGGCACGCCAAAGGTTTTCTTGCCGAACTCGACGACCCACGGACTCATTTCCACACCGGATGCGTCATATCCAGCCAACCGCATCAAGGCGACGAAACTACCGTGCGAGCATCCGAGTTCCAGTATCTTCGCTCCCGGCAGGCGGTACTTCAGGAGGACCTTTAGCCAGTACAAGTTACGTTCCGTCAGGTCTGCACGCGCGCGTTTGTAGATGTCGGGATAACCGAAATCGTCGCTCTGGTGATCCAGCCAGTACGCTTTCCCGTAGAAATCCGTATCGTCGTCCTCCACGATCAACTTTGCCGGTGGCATACCGACAAGCAGGACTAGAGTGCCGCAATTACAGCACTCCGCGTACTCATCGCTGAAAGGAAGGAATTCAGTGCTTCCGCACCAGCACGTGGTCATGTTCGTTATCGAGGTTTGCGCACAAGGAATACGGCACCGCAACCGTCTTTCGAGTCCGTTTCCATTTCGAGCAGCCCAGCGAATACTTTACGGAATGCCACCGGGAATTTTGCATTGGCTGAAAGGAACGGGAAAATCAGATCGCCCATTTCGCCGCCTTCGGCGTGTTTGACATGCCACAAAGTATCCATCAGCAGGAATATCCCTCCGTTATGCTTAGGTAGAAGCGGGATATGTTCCTCGACAACGAGGTCGGCGCGCCTGAAGCTATCGACCCATTCACCTACGGCTAGCGGGTTGGCGAGGTTGTGGTAGTTAGAAAAATCCGTTTGCAACGCAGCAGCGGCATCGCTGAACCCCGCCATAGCGACAAATTTAGGCAGGATCGACCATTCGATCAGGCGATCCGTCACTACGCTGCACAATAAGGTGCCACCCGGCTTGAGGCATCGATGAATTTCACGCAATACAGCATCCAGGTGGTCCATATGTTCAAGCGAGCAGTTCGCGAAAACATGATCGAAGCTGGCGTCTGGTTCGGGTACCCGGTGAGCGGCAACAGCGTGTACCTGCCGATACACGCCACTCTGCCTGCCTGATTCCGCCACGCCTGGATTCATATCGACACCGACTACGTTGCTGGCCTGTGGCCAAATCAGGCGAAAATATTGCCCGTCGCCGCAGCCCAGATCGAGAATTCGGCCATCAACACGATAGTGTTGATAGGCAGCGTACTCCCATGCACGCCAGTGACTCAGCGGAGGGATGTGAGCGTAAAGCGTGACGACGCGATCGTAACCAGCGAGTACGTCTTCATCAGATAAGATTTTACTTTGCATCAAGCAGCTCCATTGCCTGTCAACTCATAGCCCGCGTCGATAAGGAGGTTGCCGCGTTGTACGTTAGACTTCTCGACAACTAGAGGCGTGAAATAATTCTCCCGATACTCGGTTTTGAACGAGGTGTTCACCATGCACTTATCTTGTGGCGCATAAGCATGGGTGCACGGGTTCACGACGACAGACTCGATTGCTATCTCGCGCGAACGACGTGGCGGTGATGCAACCACGCGGGGGGCATCTAATGTTCGCGACGTAAACACGTCCACAGGGTCAAAGCGCATAGCCTAACAAGGACATAGCGTCGTGAGCGATCGACGCAAAGGAATCACTATTTCGCCGGGAAAAATGATTCTTCCAGTCTCCTGAAATGCCTTTTCGCACAAAAGTATTATGTTTAAACGTATTACTTAAAGATCTTGCGAATTTTTCCTTCGTGTGCATTCCTACCACGTCCGCAAGCAAGCCAGGCGACAAAGTAGTACCAGATATCTTCTGGACTACCGAACCAAGGGCCGTTTCGGGATCGGCCAGGAAGTCTTCGTATCGAATAGTCAAAGTGCTTGTGCTTGCCCACGCCAATACATAACGCGACCACTCAATCGCCTTTTCCTCTACATAGTCATCAAAGTTTTTATCGAAAGAAGCAGTGATGCCGTTTTTGACGAGGAAGTCCTTGTCAAAGAACCAGCGCGATACTATGACGTCCCGTCCATCACGAACCAGATGTAGATATTTCGCCTCGAAGTCAATCAACTTGGAGTCGGGGAGTTCGTGGCTCTTAACGACGGATTGAGTCGGAAAATCGTGCGCTGCGCCGTTCTTGTACCACGGGTGGTCACTCGTATCGAATAAATCAAAACCCGGGCGCACATAGATGTCGCGCTTAGGAACGTTCAGCGCATCGCCAATCAGAGAGGTGATCCAGGATCCTCCCGATTTCGGGTATTCGGTCAATACAATAGGCATTTCCATATCTATCGATTGCTTCTATATCGTTTTCGGTTGCGAAATTTGTCTAAGTTATTGGCTAGTGTCCCTCAACCTGATTTAGATCCAGGGGTGCCAGTGCGGTCATTGTCATGTCGCCACGCAAGTTGGCCATACCGTGGTGCGTCAGTATGGAAACTCCGTTCTTCATTGCAAACCCGACAGAAAATGAGCCGGAATCCGGAATGTGGCAGTGCCGTCGGATTTCCGACGACATTCTCTCGTAAGAAATATTCTCGCGATTGGTCCATGTTCTATGCGAAATGGAAGCGAGGCCAACCTCAAAAATATACTCGCCGAGACCAATGTCGAGTCTAACTTCGTGTCTGCACAATACGCGTGAACCCGAACCGGATACCGACGGAACGTCTTTGTCAAATTGCCAGCTGTTCTTGCCGTGAACGATGACGCCACGTTCACTTTTGATGACCATGCCACAGATTGGCACGTCAATGTCCCCAGTCAGTTCGAATTCGTAATAGAAAACTGCGAGATCACCCTGCCGAAAACTAATACAGGGTTCGCCGGCCTCATTGCAGATTGCGACGCCAACGCACCGAACCTTGCCGTCGCTGACCTGTGCTTTGCCCGTCAGATCGATATATGCGGCCGAGGGCGCGCGGTCCGCTGCGTGCATCCCGGTATCGTCCTGCATGTCGACCTCGTCGGCCTTCGGGACCGACTGCATATTCTTCACGCGATCTCCGTCCTGCTGGGGAGGCGCTTGATGCAGCAAATAGTAGCGCTTCGCTGCTTCAGACGATGGCCCAATGAACCGAGGTATGCCGTGGTCAAGCAGAATGGCGCGCTCACAATATTGCTCGATGTCAGGCATCGAATGCGATACAAGCAAGATGGCCGTACCGCTTTCACGCAACTGTTGAAGACGGGTATAGCATTTATTCCTGAAAAACACGTCGCCGACCGCTAGTGCCTCGTCGATTATTACAATCGAGGCATCGATGTGCGCTTGCACCGCGAATGCAAGACGCACGAACATTCCGCTGGAATAGGTCATGACCGGCTGCTCGATGAACTCGCCAATGTCCGCGAATTCGACAATCTGGTCGTAGCGCTCCTCGATCTCTCGCTGGCTCAGCCCTAAAATTCGACCGTTCAGGAAGACGTTTTCACGACCGGTGAACTCGGGATTGAATCCACTGCCAAGTTCCAGCAAGGCGGCAACGCGACCGTACACGTTGACTTCGCCGTGCGTCGGCGTCAGCGTGCCGGCCAGGATCTGCAGTAATGTGCTCTTGCCACTGCCGTTGCGGCCAATGATCCCAAGCGTCTCACCGCGACGGACTTGAAAGGAGACGTCCCGTAGAGCCCAGAACTCGCGAAAATAATGAGGTGACGGACGAGGGTGCGATAGATGCATCGCTACGCCCGCGCGGTTTACTGTCTGATGCAGGCGCGGCAGGACGAGTTGCTTCAACCTATCGCGTGGCGTCTGATAGATTTCGTAACGCTTGCTGAGGTTACGGACATCGATGACGGTTTCTTCAGACAACATCAGCAAAACCTCGGCGTGATTTCTGAAACCACCAATAGCCAATCTGGCAGATGGATGCGCCAATCACGAGACTGACCGCCCATTCGCCCCATTCAAACGGTTTGGCCCACAGCATCAGGTTACGGAGTTGAATGACTGGAAGCGTGATGGGATTCCACGAGAGGAAGATCCTGTAAGCCCCAGGCAGGTTTTCGATCGGGTAAAAGATCGGGGCCAGGAACAGCGAAATTGTCACCAACATGCCAATGACCTGAGAGAGGTCGCGCAAGTACACACCGAGCGAAGCGAGGACCCAGGACATTCCCATAATCATCAGGACTAGCGGCAAGAGCGCAACGGGAATCAGCAACGCTCCGGCGTGGATCGTCACACCGGACAGCACGCAAAACACCAGAAGCGCACCGAAGCTGACCAGAAAATGCAAAAGGGCCGATAGCAGCACCATCCACGGCAATATCTCGAGTGGAAATACGACTTTCTTGACGTAATTGGCATGGCCAACGATCAGCGTCGGTGCTCGATTGAGGCACTCTGCGTAAAACGTGTGAACAATGATCCCCGAAAAGAGCACGATGGCGAATGCGACCTTGCTCTCGTCGCTGTGCCCACCCCAGCGAGCCTTGAAGGCCACGCTGAACACGAATGTATAGATGGCCAGCATCAGCAAGGGGTTGAAGAGCGACCAGACCACGCCGAGCATCGACCCCTTGTATCGCCCGATAAAATCTCGCTTGACGAGCTCCCACAACAACTCACGGTGCTGCAAAAAGCCTTGGAGCATTGATCGCGGAGTCGATGGGTGGTAGTGACTCTGACTCATTGACTGAATGGCCTGTCTAATTGGGGGCGCAAAAACGCAAGGGAGATGGGGTTATGCCCGTGCGTGCACGGGCGCGTTCATCTCAAGCACGCCCGTAGATATCGTCGAAGCGAACGATGTCGTCTTCACCAAGATATGCGCCGCTTTGAACTTCAATCATGACGAGGTTCAGGATCCCGGGATTCTCCAGGCGGTGCTTGTGTCCGGCAGGAATGTACGTGGACTCGTTGGTATTCACGAACAGCTCACGCTCACCGTTGACGACCTTGGCCATGCCGCACACTACGATCCAGTGCTCGCTTCTGTGATGATGCAACTGAAGGCTCAGGCTCGCACCCGGCTTGACCTCGATCCGCTTGATCTTGAAGCGGTCGCCTTCCTCCAGCACCGTATAGGTGCCCCAGGGGCGATGTACAGTACGGTGTAGCTTGTATGCCGCGTGGCCCGCGGCCTTCAATCTGGCGTAGATGTGTTTGACGTCCTGCGCGCTGGATTTATCGGAGACGAGGACGGCATCGGGCGTGTCGACAATAATGAGGTCGTCGACGCCGACAGCTCCCACCAAACGTCTATCGCTACGGATAAAGCAGTTGTGCGTGTTGTGCACCATTGCTTCGCCCTGAATCCGGTTGCCGCTCTCGTCTGCCTCGACGAGTTCGCCCAGAGCCGTCCACGAACCAATATCGCTCCAACCAATGTTGCACTGTACGACTGCGATTCGATCGGACTTTTCCATCACTGCATAGTCAACGGAGAGATCCGGGACGCGTTTGAACGAGTCCGCGTCGAGTTCCAGTTGAGTGTAGCCTTTGCCGTCTGCAGATCGGGACTGCTCCGCGCACGCCCGTGCGGTTGCGAGGATTTGCGGGCAGTGCTCCTCCATCTGCTGGAGCATGGTGCCAGTTGCAAAGCAGAATATCCCCGAGTTCCACAGGAAGCGCCCTGACGCAAGATATTCCTGCGCCTTCTCAAGGGAGGGCTTTTCGACAAAGCGCAGGACGTTGTCACCATCTGCCTCGATATATCCGTAGCCTGTCTCGGGGCGGTCTGGCTGAATGCCGAACGTCACAATCTTTCCGTCCGCAGCCATCCTTGTTGCCTTCGATACAGCCTGTTCGAAGGCCTCCTGATCTGAGATCAGGTGGTCAGCGGCAAGCACTAGCATTAAGGAGTCCGGGCCGTATTTTCTCGCAACTTGCAGCGCGGCAACAGCGATGGCCGCTGCTGTATTGCGTCCGCAAGGCTCGAGCACGAACGACGTTGCGAGTCCGGTGGTGTTGATTTCCCGAAACTCATCTTGAGTTTTGAAGAGAAGTTCACGGTTGGTGACCGTGAGCATCTCTGTGACACCGGGAATCTGGGCACCGCGTAGAAACGCCTTCTGCAACAGGCTTTGTCCGTCTGCCAGGCGAATGAACGGCTTGGGTTCGAGTTCTCGGGAAACCGGCCACAGCCTCGAGCCAGCGCCGCCACAGAGAATGGTCGTAATCAACGGCATAGGCTTTCTTCCATTAGTTGGATCTCGGCCCTTTGATCGCCGCGGTGCTGTCGCTTGAACTCAAGCTCAGCACAAACACGCGAGGGTCTCGACGTAGCGTCAGGAATTGGGTGCGGACGATGTCAATAAATTTGACAGGCCGCATGGGTGTTTGTGTCAGCCCGGTCGTTGCGCTCCTGTATTTGCCCACATAGGACACCTTGGCAGCGAATTTCGAGTTGCGACGCATGGGGTGAGGTGATGCACCGTATGCACAGCAACTATGATGCCTGCACCTTGCCACATATGTAGAGTGCCGTTTTTCTACGTGGCGTCTCGTTCCCGAGAGACTACTACGCGCGCTAACCAACCCTACGCGCCGATGTGCCAACCCAGTATAACAATCGTGCTGAGCAGGGGCAATTTGGATCTGCCCCTCGGTCGGGTCGTTATAGTCGGTAGAAAGTGACAGGAGACGGTGTGGGGTCGAGGCGTTTCGATTGCTCTTTTCGCCGTAATTGCATAAATACAAACGAAAGGTATGTTGAAATAATGTAAAAAAAACTCGCGCAGATAGCAGCCATACACGACACGCGTATGAATTGAATTGCGGTTGACGATCTTTAACGTATGGTGACATATGAACAGTCATACAAATCATCGATTGGCAATAGCAATTGAATTGTGCACATAGTATCGTGTCGCAGAAAGTTGTGCGCCGCAATATGGTGATATTTACAATCAGCAACACATCAGTAGCACTAGCGAGGCGGCGGCATGTCATGATTTCCCGTCGAATCGCGATGATTAATGGGGAACGATTCTGCTCGCCGAGTGCGTCTGCAGTTTGCTGCCTTTTTGTTTTTGGTGAGCCATTCCTATGGCGCAGGCGCATTGGTAGCGTCTGGTGAAATGCTAATCGTGGTGCCGTGAGCGGGATGCCGCCTGATTTTTTTGGGGGGCGCTATCTTTCTGGATAGGAAACAATTAGGGCGTGCCGGTGAGACCGTCATGTTTTTGACACGACGAGCCATGCAGAATCTTGCGCGATATGCACATTGGGTTTGATATTTCCCAAACCGGAACAGGGAAGGCCGGTTGCGGTTACTTCGCTCACTCGATGGTGCGGGCGATGATCGATATCGCGCCGCAGCACCGCTACGCGCTGTACCCGAGCTTTGGTGATTTCTACTTTGACACCTTGATGCCCATCCGGAATCCGTACAGCGCTCAGAACACGAGGTATGGTCCGAGGCACTTGTTGCGCAGAACGGCGCGCAAGTTCTGGAGCGGGGACGGCGTTGATGCATCGCTCGGATACCCCGATGTCATCCACTCCAACAATTTCTGGTCGCCAGTGCGGATCGCATCAAGTCGCTTTATCTACACCTTTTACGACATGGGGTTCGCGATCGATCCGTCATGGACAACAGAGGTGAACAGGCTCGGATGTTTCGAGGGTGTATTTCGATCCGCGATTGCAGCGGACTGGATTGTGGCGATTTCAGATGCCTCACGAACGTCCTATCTGAACACGTTTCCGCATTTCCCCGGCGATCGTGTGCGTGTGATTTACCCGTGCTCGCGTTTTGCCGATTCCTCGGCGCCAGGTAAGCGTCCGAAGGCACTACACGAGGTGCCTTCCGGGGGGTTCTGGCTGAGCGTTGGCACAGTGGAGCCAAGGAAAAACCAGCGCAGGCTTGTGCAAGCCTACGCGCGATATCTGGCTTCCGGCGGTGCGCCAATGCCGCTCGTTCTGGCGGGCGGCAAAGGATGGCTTATGGACGACTTTCAGACACACCTCGCCGAGCTTGGGATTCAGGATCAGGTCGTGATGACGGGGTACGTGTCGGATGCAGAACTGATCTGGTTGTATCGGAACTGCTATGCGAATCTGTATCCGTCGCTGTTCGAAGGGTTTGGTTTACCTGTGCTAGAGGGAATGCAGTTCGGTGCGCCGACGATCACGACAACATCGAGTTCGGTTCCCGAAGTCGCCGGCGATGCGGCCATTCTCGTTGATCCGAAGGATATAGAGGGTTGGGCACAGACGATGCTGCACTTGGCTGCGAATCGAAATGAGCGAGACGCACTGGGTGTGGCGTCAGTAAAACAGGCAAAGCGTTTTGACTGGCAACGGAGCGCGGCGGAATTGCTGCAGCTGTATGAAGTTGCAGTTGCCTCACCAAAACGGCAGGTAACGGCATGAAGAGAGCGTTAATCACCGGAATAACGGGGCAGGACGGATCCTTGCTTGCGGAGTTTCTGCTCGAACGTGACTACAAGGTGTTCGGCTTCGCCAGGCGCGAAAGCTGGATTCGCCCGAACAACGCGAGTCATCTTGCAGACAAGGTGACCGTTCTGTTTGGCGATATGTCCGAAGGCGTCGACATCGTCACGGCACTGCAGGATTCGAAACCCCACGAGATCTACAACCTTGCGTCGCAGTCACGTCCTGGCGAATCCTGGGATCGGGCTCCTGAGACGCTGATGATCAACGGGATGGGTGCAATCCGGTTGTTCGAGGCGGTCCGCCACACGTGCCCTGACGCGCGCGTTTATCACGCTTCATCGTCGGAAATGTTTGGCAGCGCGAAGACGATCCCGCAGAACGAGGACACGGCATTTAATCCCGCGAATCCTTACGCGGCCGCAAAGGTCTACGCACACCAGATGGTCCGTATCTGCCGTGAAAGCTACGGGCTATTTATTTCCAGCGGCATTCTGTTCAATCATGAGAGTGAACGTCGCCCCCTTCATTTCGTCACGCAAAAGATTGCCTATGGCGCCGCATGCGCCGCGCTGGGGATCAAGGATTCCCAGGATCTGAACGAGCGCGGGCATCCGATTGTCGAGCAGGGGCGTCTCGCGCTGGGTAACCTCGATGTCGCGCGCGACTGGGGCCATGCCAGCGACTTTGTCCGCGCGATGTGGCTGATGTTGCAGCAGGACAAACCAGATGACTTCGTGGTCGGTACGGGAAAGCTTCACACGTTGCGCGACCTGTGCAAGGTGGCCTATGAAGGTGTCGGGCTGAACTGGGCGGATCACGTGGTGAGCGATCCTGAGCTGGTTCGTCCGCTCGAGACCGGACAGACTCTTGCGGATGCCTCAAAGGCACGCCGGATTCTCCATTGGGAACCCACCATCAGCTTCGAGGATATGGTGAAGACGATGGTGGAAGCGCAGGTCGAGAGACTCAATTCGCGACCGCGTTGCTGAAGATTTGAACCCATTTCAATAATCTGATTTCTACGGGATGTCCGACATGAAAAAGGCGTTGATTACCGGGATCACGGGGCAGGATGGTTCATATCTGGCGGAGTTTCTGCTCGAGAAGGGCTACGAAGTCCACGGCATCAAGCGGCGCGCGTCGCAGTTCAATACAGGCCGCATTGATCATATCTATGAAGATCCGCACGTGGAGCACCAGCGACTCAAGTTGCATTACGGTGACCTGTCCGACACGTCAAACCTGATCCGCATTCTTCGGGAAGTTCAGCCGGACGAAGTCTACAATCTCGGCGCGCAGTCGCACGTCGCGGTGAGTTTTGAGGCGCCCGAGTACACGGCGGATGTCGACGCGATCGGCGCGCTGCGTCTGCTCGAGGGCATCCGCTTCCTTGGCCTCGAGAAAAAGACCCGCTTCTACCAGGCCAGCACCTCAGAGCTCTACGGCCTCGTGCAGGAAACGCCCCAGAAGGAGACGACCCCCTTCTACCCCCGTTCACCCTACGCGGTCGCCAAGCTGTACGCGTACTGGATCACCGTGAACTACCGGGAGGCCTACGGTCTTTACGCGTGTAACGGCGTCCTCTTCAACCATGAATCTGCGCGCCGCGGTGAAACGTTTGTCACGCGCAAGATCACGCGCGGTTTGGCCAACATTGCGCAGGGCCTCGAAAATTGCCTGTTCATGGGCAACCTCGATGCTTTGCGCGATTGGGGACACGCAAAAGACTACGTTGAAATGCAGTGGCTTATGTTGCAGCAGGACAAGCCCGAGGACTTCGTGATTGCCACAGGCGTTCAATACAGCGTGCGGACCTTTATCAGCAAGGCTGCCGCACAGCTTGGCATTGTGCTGGCGTGGGAGGGCGATGGAGTCAACGAGCAAGGGCGGGTGAGTGCGATCACAGGAGAAAAGGCGCCGGCGGTCGAGATCGGCGACGTCGTGGTCAAAATCGATCCGCGATATTTCCGGCCGTCGGAAGTTGAAACCCTGCTTGGCGACCCGAGCAAGGCGAAGAACAAGCTTGGCTGGGTGCCCCGGATCACCCTGGACGAGATGGTCGCGGAAATGGTCGCTCATGACCTCGACAAGGCCAGGCAGCATGCCTTGTTGAAGAGCGTCGGATTCGCCGTTTCAGTTGGGCACGAATGATGGATAGTCTTGCGAAAAACGCGAAAATCTATGTGGCTGGCCATCGCGGGATGGTTGGCTCGGCATTGGTGCGCAACCTCCTGTCGAAGGGTTACACAAATCTTCTGACTCGTACCCGCGCAGAACTGGATCTTCTCGATCAAGCGGCCGTTCGTGATTTCCTCGAGTCGGAGCGGCCCGAATATATCTTCGTCGCCGCAGCCAAGGTGGGTGGCATCTACGCCAACAACACCTATGGCGCAGATTTCATCTATGAAAACCTCGCGGTCGAGACCAATGTCATTAACGGGGCGCACCGGGCGGGTGTCGAGCGATTGTGTTTTCTCGGCTCGAGCTGCATCTACCCGCGCGACTGTCCGCAGCCTATCAAGGAGGAGTATCTCCTGACGGGGCCGCTCGAGCCTACAAACGAGCCCTATGCGATTGCCAAGATTGCCGGGGTGAAAATGTGCGAGAGCTACAACCGCCAGTATGGGCGGCGTTATATCTCGGTGATGCCGACCAATCTCTACGGCGCCAACGACAACTATGACCTGAATAACAGTCACGTGTTACCCGCGTTGATCCGCAAAACGCATGAAGCAAAGATACGTGGGGAGCATGAACTGAATGTATGGGGTTCGGGTCGGCCGATGCGTGAATTCCTGTTCGTCGACGACCTCGCAGATGCCTGCGTATTTCTGATGGAGGCCGGCGTCAACGAGGGGCTCTTCAACGTTGGTACGGGCGAAGATGTGACGATTCGCGAACTGGCCGAGACGATCATGAGCGTGGTGGGCTTCGAAGGCAGGATCGTATTTGATGCGAGCAAGCCCGACGGTACGCCGCGCAAGCTGCTGAACGTAGCCCGGATGCGCGATCTCGGCTGGCAGGCCAGGACCGCACTGCGCGATGGAATTGCGCAGGCTTACGCGGACTTTCTGAGCAGGCCCGAAAGCTGACTGCGCTGTCGATGTGCGCTACTGTGCGTCGCCCCGACGAGGCGGCGACGTCAGCATTTGCCAGTTGCCTCGCGTCGCGCGTCAATGGACGAATGGTGTCCGTTCGTCGGTCTGCGGTAGCACGACGCCCGCGCCCGGAAAAATGCATCGTGCATTCCTGATCCGTGCTGTCCAACTCGCTAACTCACAGTCATGACCTTGTCCGTTGTCGTCTCTGGTGCGAGCGGTTTCGTGGGCCGCGCCGTCTCAACTGCTGTCATTGAACGCGGCGGCAGCGTCATTGGGCTGGTGAGGCGTCCTCAAACTGCCGGTCAGGGCGTGCACGAACGGGTCATTGCCGGCGACGATTTTGTCGACGTGGAGGCTGCCTTGCGGCGAGATCAGAAATGCGATGCAGTAATCCATCTCGCCGCGCGCGTACATCTGATGCACGACACGGAGGTCGACCCGTTGGCGGCATACCGCAAGACCAACGTTGATGGTTCACTGCGCGTCGCGAGTGCTGCGCACGCGGCGGGCGTTCGTCGTTTCGTCTTCGTGAGCAGCATCAAGGCGCTGGGCGACAGCGACCCCGGCCGGCCGTTGCGTGAGTCCGACGAGCCAGGTCCGACCGATCCGTATGGTATTTCCAAGCTCGAAGCGGAAAGTGCGCTTTTGAGTTTCGGCGAGGAAACGGGCATGGAGATCGTGATCGTCCGTCCGCCGCTTGTGTATGGGCCGGGCGTTCGTGCGAACTTCCTTCAACTCATGCGCGCAATCGCGAGAGGGATTCCGTTACCGCTAGGTGCGATCGCCGCTCGTCGCAGCCTGATTTACGTGGAGAACCTTTCATCCGTGCTGATCGAGTGCGCAACGAACCCATCTGCCCCGGGCAAGATCTTTCACGTCGCCGATAGTCTTGATCTGTCCGTTACGGAGCTCGCGCGAACGTTGGCTGCGCAATTGGGTGCGCCGCAACGTCTCGTCCCTGTCCCGGCTTCGTGGCTTCGCCTGGCAGGTGGTTTGACCGGACGTTCGGCACAGGTCGAGCGCTTGATCGGGAATCTGCGGCTGGATTGCACACGCGCGCGTGAGGTGCTGGGCTGGAATCCGCCATATCCGGTTGAGCAAGGACTGTCGAAGACGGCCGCCTGGTACCGCTCGGCATACTGAGCTCGCCATGCAATACGCGCTTTCGTCCCTCGGCCCAGTGAATGGCGTGCTTTTGTGCGCGGTCCTTTCGCTATGCATTAGCGCCGTGGTTCTGTGGACCCTGCTTCGGACCGGTATGGCCTGGCGCCTTGCAACCGATATTCCGAACGACCGCTCGCTTCACACTCGTCCGACTCCACGCGTTGGCGGTTGGGGTGTCGTGCCGGTTTCGGCCCTGCTGATCTGGTGTTTCGCACCGGCGCTATGGCTGCCTGCGCTGGCCGCTGTCCTGCTCGCAATTCTGTCGCTGATCGACGACCGTAGCGGTCTTCCGGCTCGCGTGCGTTTCGGTTGCCATGTCGCAGCGGCGGTAGCGCTTCTAGCGGTTTATCCGGGCGGCATGAGTTGGTGGGCTTTGGCACCTGTGGCGTTTTTGCTTGTCTGGCTTGTCAATTTGTACAACTTTATGGACGGCTCTGATGGCCTTGCGGGCGGCATGGCGCTGTTCGGATTTTCCGGGTACGCCATCGCCGCGCTGACGGGTGCACAGCCCGATGTGCCGTTGGCCTATGCGTGTGCCGCTGTGGCGGGTGCCGCCGCTGGTTTTCTGCTGTTCAACGTGCATCCAGCGAGGATCTTTCTCGGCGACGCGGGTTCGATTCCACTAGGCTTTCTCGCAGGCGCCTTCGGCTATTGGGGGTGGATTGGACACGTCTGGCCCATCTGGTTTCCGGCAGTAGTATTTTCTCCTTTTATAGCTGATGCCTCGATTACGTTGCTCAAGCGACTCGTTCGCGGCGAGAAGTTCTGGCAGGCACATAGGGAACACTATTACCAGCGTATGGTGCGCTCCGGTCTGGGGCACACCGGAACCGCGTGGATAGGGTATGCGGTGATGGCGGCGGGCATAGCGCTTGCCTATACCGCACGTGGGCTTTCTCCGGCAGTCCAGTGGTGGGTCGTGATTGGGTGGACTATCGTTCTTTGCCTCATCGGTGTTGCCGTCGATCTTCGGTGGCGGCATTTTCAAGCAAGACCAATCGAACAGTCCTCTGAGGTGCGACGCTGATGACAAGAAACAAAGGCAACTGGCTATCGTTCAGCGCTTTCCTGTTTGATTTGTGTGCAGTTGCTGCCTCGTGGCTCGCCGCATACGTCGTTCGGTTCAACGGCTCGGTCCCGCTCGACTTCAGACAAAGCGCCTTGCATTCCCTTGTCTGGGTCTTGCCGGTCTATGGCGTGATGTTCCGCATCTTTGGCCTCTACCGGGGCATGTGGGTATTCGCCAGTCTGCCCGACATGATGCGTATTTCGAAGGCGGTCATCACCGGTGCGATCGTCGCCATGGTGGCGTCCGTGATGATTCAGCCCGCGCCGATTACGCCACGCTCGGTTCTCGTGGTTTCTCCGCTGCTGCTGTTTCTCATGATGGGTGGCGCGCGTGCGCTGTATCGGGCGTCCAAGGAGTTCTACCTGTACGGCGGTCTCGTCGGGCAGGGCAAGCCGGTACTAGTGATCGGCGCAGGTACGGCCGGCGCGAACCTCGCACGCGAACTGTCGCACTCGGGAGAATGGCGTCTCGTTGGCCTGCTGGATGACGACGTCATGAAGCACGGTCGCGAAGTTTACGGCTACAAAGTGCTCGGTTCGCTCGACGACCTCGCGCAGTGGGCCGATACGCTGAAGGTCGAGTACGCGATCATCGCGTTGCCGACAGCGTCGGTTGAGGTGCAGCGCCGGGCCGCGACCCTCTGCGTGCGCGCTGGTATGAAGGCGATGGTGTTGCCGTCGCTGACCGCGCTGATGCCGGGCCAGGGTTTCTTGTCCCAGGTCCGGCAGATCGATCTCGAGGACTTGCTCGGCCGCGACGAAGTGACGATCGACACGCCTCATGTCGAAGCGCTCCTCGGCGGACGCGTCGTCATGGTGACCGGCGCGGGCGGCTCGATCGGCTCCGAACTGTGTCGGCAGATCCTGCGATTCTCGCCGGTGCAACTGGTTGCGCTCGACGTGTCCGAATACGCGATGTACCGGCTGACCGAGGAGATCCGCGAGCGCTTTCCGGATCTTGCGGTTGTGCCGATCGTCGGCGATGCAAAGGACGCGCTGCTGCTCGATCAGATCATGGCGCGCTACACGCCGCACATCGTATTCCATGCGGCGGCATACAAGCATGTGCCGCTGATGGAACAAGTGAATGCCTGGCAGGCGATTCGCAACAACGTGCTTGGCACGTATCGCGTGGCGCAGGCGGCGATCAAG
Source organism: Paraburkholderia adhaesiva (assembly GCF_021390575.1). Classification (GTDB taxonomy): domain Bacteria; phylum Pseudomonadota; class Gammaproteobacteria; order Burkholderiales; family Burkholderiaceae; genus Paraburkholderia; species Paraburkholderia adhaesiva. Next base: position 720,081 of record NZ_JAJEJQ010000001.1, read on the forward strand.
CACCAGGTCGGCCACTTCGTGTTGATCTCGACCGACAAGGCCGTTAATCCGACGAATGTGATGGGCGCGAGCAAGCGCCTCGCAGAAATGGCTTGCCAGGCGCTGCAGCAGACGAGCGAACGCACGCAGTTCGAGACCGTGCGCTTTGGCAACGTGCTCGGCAGCGCGGGCAGCGTGATTCCGAAGTTCCAGCAGCAGATTGCGAAGGGCGGACCGGTCACGGTCACTCACCCGGAAATCACGCGTTTTTTCATGACGATTCCAGAGGCGTCACAACTCGTGCTGCAGGCGTCGAGCATGGGGAATGGCGGCGAAATTTTTATTCTCGACATGGGCCAGCCGGTCAAAATCGTCGATCTCGCGCGCGACCTGATCCGTCTGTATGGTTTCACCCAGGAGCAGATCCGCATCGAATTCACGGGGTTGCGCCCCGGCGAGAAACTCTACGAAGAACTGCTCACCGACGCCGAAACGACCACACATACGCCGCATCCGAAGCTGCGGATCGCGCGCGCGCGCGAGGTGCCGGAAAACCTGATCGACGAGTTGCTGCCGTGGCTCATGCAGCATCGCGTGCCGGGAGACGACGAGGTGCGCCGCGATCTGCGGCGTTGGGTACCCGAGTATCAACCGGCGATTGTGCCGACGCTCAAGGACGTAAGCGCGCCCCAGGTACGTGTGGTCAGGTGAAGCTGCGGGAATCGCGAAGCGCGCTTCGTTGCGGCGCTTGCGCTTCGACGACGTCTGGGCTGCAGTACAGGCTCCATTGCCGCGTGTTTCCGGCAGATGGCGTGTTGCTGGATCAGCGGCAGAAACCGGTCGTTCGTGGGGCGTGCCGACGCGTCCTAGTGGCGACCGGCGACTGACCGCGCGTGTTGCATTCCGCTTGGCAGGCTATCGCGTAGCTTCTGTTTCGATTCGAACTGTCGAGCAACGATCAGGTAATCGATGATTTGCTGCGCGCATTCATCGGCACTGGCGTTCTGTGTCCGGAGGACAAGATCGGGGTCGACCGGCGGATGGTACGCCGCGCCAACGCCGGTGAACGCTGGTATCTCTCCGCGGCGAGCCCGCTTGTACAGGCCCTTCGGATCGCGCATCTCACAGAGGTGAAGGGGCGTGTCGACGAACACTTCGACGAACGACTCGGCACCTACGATGCGCCGTGCAACTGCGCGATGCTCGGGCTCCGGCGAGATCGTCGCCGTGACGGCGATAAACCCCTCGTTTCTGAAGAGCGCCGCCACATGCGCGACGCGTCGCAGGTTTTCCGTTCGGTCCTCGTTGCTGAAGCCGAGGTCGGCGTTGAGTCCCGTGCGGAGGACATCGCCGTCCAGCAGGGTCGAACGGATATCCAAGGTTTGCATTCTTGCAACGAGGGCGCGGGCAATTGTCGATTTTCCAGCCCCCGACATGCCCGTGAGCCAGATAACGATTCCAGCCGATTTGTCCGATTCCACGCTTCCGTTTCCCCGTGGTGAAGGCTACCCAACCGAAAGCCCATTCTAGCTTTGCAGCACACGGCTGTAACTCCGACGTAATAATCAGAAACAATCTTTGTAGGCTTTTAAAGCGGCGGCCTACGGGGCCGGAATCGCAGGCGAGGGGACTTCGCAGCGAGTCGTTATGCGCTACGCTTTACGCAAGCCAGTCACGCAAACCCGCGCGGATTTTTTTCCTGCCATCGCCAGTGATCCTGGCACATGCGTTCGATTCCAAACTGCGCTTCCCAGCCAAGCAGGCTTTGAGCCAGCGCGGCGTTGGCATAGCATTCGCCGATGTCGCCGGGCCGTCGCGCGACGATCTCGTAAGGCACGGGCCGGCCCGACGCCTGCTCGAAAGCCTTCACGACTTCGAGCACGCTATATCCGCGCCCGGTGCCGAGATTCACGACAAATCCCGAATCGCGCTTCACGAGGGCATCGAGTGCCGCCAGATGCCCGCGCGCCAGATCGACCACGTGGATATAGTCCCGCACGCCTGTGCCGTCCGGCGTCGGGTAGTCGTTGCCGAACACGCGCAGCTTCGCGAGCTTGCCAACGGCCACTTGCGCCACGTACGGCATCAGGTTGTTCGGAACGCCCGCGGGGTCTTCGCCGATCAGCCCGCTTTCGTGCGCGCCGACGGGGTTGAAATAGCGCAGCACCGCAATACGCCACGACGGATCCGCCAGGGTGACATCGCGCAGGATCTGCTCGGCGATGACCTTGGACTGGCCGTAGGGGTTCGTGGCCGAGAGCGGAAATGTTTCGTCGATAGGCGAGCGCTCAGGCACGCCGTACACGGTCGCCGATGAACTGAACACGAATTGCTTCACGCCGTGCCTGCGCATGACGTCGAGCACGACGAGCAAGCCATCGACATTGTTGCGGTAGTACTCGATCGGCTTCGCGACCGACTCGCCCACGGCCTTGAGCGCTGCAAAGTGAATCACGCCCGTGATCGCATGCGCTTCGAAGATGCGGTCCAGCGCGGTCTCGTTGCACACGTCGATTTCGTAGAACGTAATCGGCTTGCCGGTGATCTGTTTTACGCGCTCGAGCGATTCGCGATGACTGTTGGTGAGGTTATCCGCTGCGATGACCTCGTAGCCGCTGTTCAGCAGTTCAAGACACGTATGCGAGCCAATGTAGCCCGCGCCGCCCGTGACCAGGATGGTGCCTCGCGAAGTCGTCGTCATACTGTATTTCCAGATTCAGAACAGGGTGTTGTTCACTCAGAACGTTACGCCAGTGAGCTGGCGAACGAGTGTCCGGTAGCGTTGTACCACAACACGCTCATCGAATTCTTTCTCGATTTTTTTCCGGCCGCGCTCGGCCATCGCCTGACGCTCGCCCTGATCGAGTTCGAGCATCCGCGTGAGTTGTTGCGCGAGCGACGTCGCGCTGCGCGCATCGCAGAGCAGCCCGTTGACCCCGTTTTCGACGACCTCGCGGCAACCCGGCACGTCCGTCGCGACAATGGGGCGGCCCATCGCACTCGCTTCCATCAGCGTGCGCGGCACGCCCTCGCGGTAAGAAGGCAGCACGACGCAGTCAGCATCGGCAATGAACGGACGCACGTCGGCGGTTTCACCGAGATATTCGATCACGCCTTCGCGCTCCCATGCGGCCACTTCTTCGCGAGAGATCGCGCTCGGATTATCGACGCCTACCGGCCCGAGCAACTGAAAGCGCGCATGCGGGTACTTCGCACGTAGTGTGCGAGCGGCTTCGACATATTCGCCGACGCCCTTGTCCCACAGCAGCCGACCGATCAGCACGAACGAAAAGCTGTCGCGTTCGGGCAGCGCCGTGAAGGCGAACTGTTCGAGGTCTACACCTTCACCGTGCAACAACCGCGCGCGGTCGGGATGGGCGAGCAGATTTCGCTCCCTGAATGCCGCTTCGTCGTCGTGATTGAGAAACCAGACTTCGCGCGGGAAGCGGAACGCGAAACGATAGAGCAGCTTCGCGACCTGCGCGGCGCGGCTCTTCTGGATGAACACATAGCCGAGCCCGGTCGTCACCGCGACCGACGGCACGCGCGCAAGCCATGCAGCGATCGATCCATAGATGTTCGGCTTGATCGTGTAATGGAACACGACATCCGGCTTGAGCGCCCGATAGTGGCGATGGAGCGCGCGTAGCGTGCCAAGATCATCGACGGGATTCGTGCCCTTCGATGCGACCGGGAGTTCGACGCAGCGGCAGCCCATCTCGGCGAGTGGCTCGAAGGTGCGGTCGCGCGGTGCGATAACCGTGACCTGCGCGCCGGCGTCGGTCAGTGCGCGCAGCAAGCCTTGCCGATAGGTGTAGATCGCCCAGGCGGTGTTGCAGACGAGGGCGACGTGCAGCGATGATGCGGGTCGGGCGGCCAAAGCGGCAGAGGTTTTCACAGTGGTGCAGTCGGGGTTGGTTCAGGCGAGCAGCACGCGCTTTACGCGCTGCAACGCGCGATACGGCGTAATGAAGTGCAGGAGGCTTTTGGCGACCCCGGCCCAGTCGCGCCAGTTGAGCACGTTGAAGTGCACCAGTTGCAGGCGCAGCGTGGAGACGATCTGCCGCCGCCGCTTCGTTGCACTGATGCCGCCTTCGTTCAGTTCGTAATAGAGGCCGGGTTCCGGCAGATTGGCGCAGTCGTAGTGCTTCATCAGCCGCAGAAACAGGTCGAGGTCCTCGGCTGCGGGATACTTCGCCCGATAGTTGCCCACCGCCTTGACGGCATCCACGCGCAGCATCACCGATGGATGGGCCATGGGCGAGCGCAACAGCCGCTCGCGCCGCAGTCGCGCCGGTTCCGCAGCCGGCCTGAGCATGAAGAGCGGCTCCCCCGCGCGATTCACAACCTGCGTCCACATGCCGAGTGCCGCGAGCTTTGGCGACACCTCCATGCGCGCGCGCTGTGTCGCAAGCCGATGCGCGAAGGCGAGATCCCCCGCATCGATGCGTGCGGCGTAACGAAAACCCCGTTCGGCGAGCGCGTCGATGCCCGCTTCGAGCGCGCGCTCGATGCCGCCGTTCTTCGGCATGCGCAGGATCTCGATGTGCATGCCCGGCACGTCGGGTGCGACGATCGGCGGCGTGCTGCCGTCATCGACGATGAGCGTGTAGACCGGCGCGTCCTCCTTGAACGAAGCCAGCGTGCGTTCGACGTCGGCCTGGCCGTTATACGCGGGCATCAGTACGGCGACGTCGGCGAGCGCACCCTCACGCGCGGCGCATTCGATGGAATTCGTCATGAAGCGAGCTTGAAGCGGATGTAATAGAAGTTCACGCACGCGGCGGCGACATAGCCTGCCGCGAGTCCTGCGAGCGCACCATACGCGCCGTAGCGTCCAATGGCGACGAGATTCACGACGAAGGCCACCGCGAGCGCGAGCAGCCACTTGGTGAGCAGCACGAATTTCGCCTGGTACTTGAGCAAGACAAGGTTGCCGATCGCCTCGATTCCCGCAGGCACGGAAAGCCATACGGCCCAACGGAAGATGCCCGTCGCCTCCTCAAAATCCGGCCCGAAGACGTGGCCGATGATAAAGCCCGCGAGCGCGTCGAGTACGGCGGCGCCCGACACCATCAGCACGGCGGTCATGGCGAAGAGCCGCAGCAGATTGCGGCGGAGTTGCGCGGTCTGTTGCACGCGATAGACGAACGCGGGCGCGATCGTCTGCGCGAGCATCAACGCGAGGGTGATCCAGTTTTCGTTGAGCTGCTGCGCGGCCGAATAGCGGCCGAGATCCGCGAACGAGATGGCGCGTTCGAGCATCAGGCGGTCGAGCTTCAGGAACAGGTACATGCAGATCAGACCGAGCCAGAACACCGTGCCCGCGGTGGCGAAGTGCTTGAACAGCGCATGGTCGACGCGCCAGCCGAGCTTGCCGTCGTGACGGCGCCGGAAGTAGAGCACGAGGACCGCGCCGATCACCGCCGATTCAAGCGCCCACAGCCAGCCGAAGCTCGCGGGCCCGAACGCCGCGCGTGCGAGCAGCCAGACGAGGATCGCCTTGACGATGGCCGTCATCATGCTCGTCAGCAACTGCGGCTTGCTGTAGGTCATGCTCTGCAGCCAGGCATTGATGACGCCGACGAAAGGCTCGCGAAACAGCATCGTGACCGCGAGCCCGGCGAGCATGGCGCCGACGAGCGGGTCGGTTGCGCCCATTGCGATGCCGGCCCAGGTGACGAGGAGCGCCGCCACGGACACGCCGATGCGCAACGCGAACGCGCTGCCGAGCACTGTGCCCAGATCCTGCGGCGGCCGGTTGACGATGGTCGGGACGAGGATTTCCGCGCCGCAGACCCAGGTGATGGGCGCGAGGACGAGTAGCAGCGTGTTGGCGTACTGCCACTTGCCGAATACATCTGGGCCGAAATAGCGCGCCAGCACGCCGCTGATCGCAATGGCGACCGCGATCTGCGTGACCCGTTCGAGGCCGAGCCACATGATGTTCGCAAATGCGCGGGCGACGTCGGGGTTGGCGTAGCGCTTGAGGCTCAGCATGGGCGGGCGGCGCAAGTCCCGGCCGGGCGGGCAGGCGCCGCGCACGGCAGGCGCCGCGCAGGCATCATTGATTTTCCCGACGGTAGAAAATGGCCAGGCATTAAAATAAGCGCCTGACGTTCAGGCAGCACGGAAGAAAGCAGCAATTATAGTTTGTAAAGGATTCGACTTTTCGTAACAGTCTGCAGAATAATGCAGCCCGGTTGTGTTACGAATAGGCACGGTATTAACGGACTGTGAGCCCCATCATGATTTCTCAATCGATTTTCAAGGCCTACGACATTCGCGGCGTGGTCGGCAAGACGCTCGACGCAGAGACGGCGCGCGCCATCGGCCGGGCATTCGGCAGCGAAGTGCGTGCGCAGGGCGGCGACGCGGTCGTGATCGCGCGCGACGGCCGGCTCTCCGGACCGGAACTGATTCGCGCGCTTGCAGATGGCCTGTGCGAAGCGGGCGTCGATGTCGTCGACGTGGGTATGGTGCCGACGCCGGTCGGCTATTTCGCGGCCAGCGTGCCGCTGAAGCTCGCCACGGCGGCTGGTGGCGAGCGCAGCGTGGATTCGTGCATCGTCGTGACCGGCAGCCATAACCCGCCCGACTACAACGGTTTCAAGATGGTCCTGCGCGGCAAGGCGATCTACGGCGAGCAGATCACCGCGCTGTACGAGCGCATCGTCGCGGGCCGCTTCGACGCGGGCAAGGGCAGCTACACGCAATACGACATCGCCGACGAATATCTGCAACGAATCGTGAGCGACGTGAAGATCGCGCGCCCGATGAAGATCGTCGTCGACACGGGCAACGGCGTGGCCGGCAATCTCGCGCCGCGCCTGTTCAAGGCGATGGGCTGCGAACTGGTCGAACTGTTCACCGAAGTGGACGGCACGTTCCCGAATCACCACCCGGACCCGGCGCATCCCGAGAATCTGCAGGACGTGATTCGCGCGCTCAAGGAAACGGATGCCGAGATCGGCTTCGCATTCGACGGCGACGGCGACCGCCTCGGCGTCGTGACGAAGGACGGCCAGATCATCTACCCGGACCGTCAGTTGATGCTGTTCGCGCAAGATGTGCTGACGCGCCATCCGGGCGAGCAGATCATCTATGACGTGAAGTGCACACGCAATCTCGCGAAGTGGGTGAAGGACCACGGCGGTGTGCCGCTCATGTGGAAGACCGGACACTCGCTCGTGAAGGCGAAGTTGCGCGAAACGGGCGCGCCGCTGGCGGGCGAGATGAGCGGCCACGTGTTCTTCAAGGACCGCTGGTACGGCTTCGACGACGGCCTTTATACGGGCGCGCGCCTGCTCGAACTGCTGTCGCGCGTCGTGGACCCCAGCAAGGTGCTCAACGACCTGCCGAACTCGCACGCCACGCCGGAACTGCAGTTGAAGCTCGAAGAAGGCGAGAACTTCGCGTTGATCGCGAAGCTGCAGAAGAACGCGAAGTTCACGGGCGAGGACGAGGTCATCACGATCGACGGCCTGCGCGTGGAGTATCCCGATGGCTTCGGGCTTGCGCGTTCGTCGAACACGACGCCGGTGGTCGTGATGCGCTTCGAAGCGGACAACGACACGGCGCTCGCGCGTATCCAGGCCGATTTCAAGCGCGTGATTCTCGCCGAGAAGCCGGACGCGAAACTGCCGTTCTGATCATGCAGCAGGCGGCCCGGCGCCCGCCGGGCCGTGCGCAAACGGCGCGAGCATAACGCCGCTTGAACGTCCCTGTGTGGACTCCCGAACAAACGCGCACACTTTCAGGCTGACGCGTACCTTACTGTTCCTTCATACTCCGCGAAACAATTGATCGCGAGGCATGGTCGGCATAAGATGCGCGCTACCGCGTATCCCGGCTTCCCGGCCCGAGCCTCGCATACCTTCTGGAGTGTCGGGGGATGCCGCGGATCATCAGGTTTGCACTCGCCGGGGGCGTGGCTACGCTCGTTCATGTCTCGGTTGCCTGGTTAGTTTTTAACTGGCTCGTTCGCGATTCGACCGTCGCGAACGTGGCGGCGTTCGTCGTCGCCAACGTTGTTTCGTTTCTTTTGCAGACGCTGTGGAGCTTTTCCTCGCGTCCGACCGTCACGCGCTTTCTGCGCTTCGGCACGGTTTCGATCGGTGGATTTCTGATTGCCGCGCTCGTTCCTCTCGTGTGCGGGCGGCAGAGTCTCTGGCTGCCGACCATCGCGGTCGTCGTCTGCATTCCCGCGCTTTCTTATGTCATGCATGCCCGTTGGACCTTCCGGGAGGCCTGACTGTGCGCGATGAATCCGTTCAGTCCGCTTCCCGGACGCTGGCGGGACCGCCACGCTGGCTCACTGCGGGACGCATCCGGTTTTACACGATTCTCCTGCTGCTGGTGAGCATCGGCCACTTCTCGCTGAGGATATGGTTCGGGTACCTCCACCGGAGAATCGGCGTCATTCCGCTGGGCTGGGATTTCGCCGTGTTCTGGAGCGCCTCGTGGCTCGCGCTGCACGGCCCCGCCGTCAATGCCTTCGACACCGCCCTCATCGAGGCGATTGCGTTACCGCTGCAGAATCGGCTACCGAGCCCGTTCGTCACCCCGTGGGCTTATCCACCGACGTTTCTGCTGGCGGTGCTTCCGGCAGCGTTGTTGCCGTTCGTGGTCTCGTATCTGCTGTCTCTCTTGATGGGCATGGCCTTCGCGTTTCAGGTGTGCGCACGCATCATGCGACCGATACGGAACTCTGCATACTGGTTGTCGATCGTGGTTTTTCCCGCGGTATGGTGGGCGGCGGCCGCTGGGCAAAACTCATTTCTGACGTTCGGACTCCTGGGGATGGGACTGCTCTGTCTCGACAGGCGCCCATGGCTCGCGGGAATTTTCTTTGGCGTGCTTATCATCAAGCCGCAACTTGGGTTGGTGATTCCAGTTGCGCTGCTGTTCGGCAGGCAGTGGCGCGCGATAGCGTCGGCCGCGCTGACGGTCGGCGTGTTTTGCGCGCTCGCGGGACTGGCGCTCGGATTCGAAACGTACTCGCGATTCGTGCAGGCGTTGCCTGCCTTCCACAATCTCGTTGTCCAGCACTCGACCGACTGGCCAGGCGGAATTTCGACCGTGTTCGGTGCTGCGCGCAACTTCGGCGCTTCAGTCCCGACCGCCTTGCTGGTCCATTACATCGTGGCGGCACTTGCCATGACCGTCGTTGCGTGGCTTTGGGGCACACACGCGCGTTTCGCCTTGCGTGCTTCGGCGCTCGTGCTCGCGACGATGCTCGTGCCTTATTACCTGCTTTATTACGACCTCCTGTTATTGGGCCTGCCCATTTTGTGGCTGCTGCAGGACGGCGCCCGCAACGGCTGGATTCGGGGCGATGGTGTCGTCATGGCGAGTGCCTGGTTTTCGCCCGCGTTCGCTTACGCACCACGTGACTGGGCCGCGACTGCTTACGCGCCCATTTTCGTTTTCGCACTGCTTCTGGTCGTTGTACGGCGTGGGCTCGCTCAACGTGACACGCCTGCTTGCGACTGTGTATCTTCGCTTACGGTCTGCGGACCTGGCGGATCACGCTGAACCCGATTCGCTACGTCGCCTCAGGTTTGCGCACGCGCCGGATGCCCGGCGTCGTGCATGCAGGCTTTGTGACCCGCGTAGCGAGTCGTCGCGAGATGCCGTCGCATGACGATGACGAGCAAAGCGATCATCACGGCGGGAAGGATGTTCAGGTAGTGGCGACTGTACGCTGAGAGGAGCGCCTGGGCTGGCGCCAGCCATGCGGCTGCAACAACGACCCATTCCATTCGCCCGCGCGCTGCTGTTCTGTTATCGCGTATGAGCAGAACAAGCGGCAAAATGAGCCAGGCCAGGTCGTAGAACATGACATAGGGTTGCACCAGCAGCGTGGCGATAATCAGCGAGGCAGCCCGCAGTTCGAATCTGGCGCGCTGCACCCACAGGAACGCCATCGCAAGAACCGCCGGTACTGCGACCAAACCGTGCAACAGGTAAGCGGCATTAACGGACAAACCGGCGCTTCGGGCCAGCGCGAACATTGTCGGCATGCCTGGCCACATCATGCTGCCACCTTGCGTTACCGCCATCGTGTGGAATTGCGGCAGAAACGTCGCAAATGCGCTCCACGCATCCTGTCCGAACACCACGACGCTGATTGCGACAAAGGCGACTGCACAAAGCGCGGAAACGCCAAATACCTTCCAATGCCTGCCGCAAACAAGTGCGAGGGGAAACAGCACGCCGAATTGCGGTTTGATCGCGAGCATGGCGATGCACACCCCCGCAAGTCCCGAATCAATCTCGATCAGTGCCAGCGCCGCACCGGCAGCCGCGACCGTGAACAATGAGTTCTGGCCAAGCCCGATGGCAATCGCGATACCGGGAAATGCCAGCAGTTGCGGCAGCCAGGTACGATCGAGCCCGCGAACGAATTGCGCCAGAACGGCGCCGTAGAGCAGCATGCCGAGAAGCGAATACAGCGTTAGCGCGACGCCAAAAGGCAGCAGTCCAAATGGCAAGACCGCTAACAGGAATGTGGGGGGATACGGCCATATCGAATAGTGGTCGATCCCGAGCGCAACTTCGGTCGGCAGCATCCACTGCGGCGAGAATACGGCCGCTGCCCCATGCTGCATGGCCACCCGTGCCGCAGACCAGAATATCGCGAAGTCGAAGCCCACCATCGGGGATGAGTGGTCTTCCAGGAAGTAGAAACGGACGATCCAGATCGCGAGGGACAAGATCTGGACTGCGAGCGCCGCCAGGGCGTAGACCGTCAGGCGGGACACGCCCGCGTGTTTCTCATACAGCGATTTCATGGGCGCGATCCTGAATGGCCTAATCGCAGAGTTTGATTCGTCAAGTACTCCCCTCTAGCGGCGCGCTGACCGGCAAAGTGGTCTCGCAGGCCAGCAGCCGTTGCAGGGAAGGATGCACAATCACCTGGCGGTTGCCCGCAACCGCGACGTTACCCGCTTGCGAACCAGTTCCAGCGCAGGGCCATCGCTGCGGGCGTCCGCACGCTCGACCGGCAGCGTGCTGACCTTTGCACGCGCTTCGTAGCGTCGGCGCACGAGATAAACGGGCCGTTCTTTCGACTCGTCATAGATGCGCCCGACGTATTCGCCGATCACGCCGATTCCCGCCAACTGCATGCCGCCGATGAACAGCACAACCGAAATCAGCGAAGCGTATCCAGGGACCGGATTACCGAACAGCACCGTACGGCCGACGATCACTCCGCCATAGCAAAACGCCAGCAATGCAATGGCGCCGCCGATATAAGTCCAGCTGCGTAGCGGAACCGTGCTGAAGCTCGTAATCCCTTCGAGCGCAAAATTCCACAGGCGCCAGCCCGAGAATTTGGTTTTCCCGGCACTGCGCGGCGTACGTTCGTAGTCGATCGTCACCGCGTTAAAACCGACCCACGCAAACAGGCCCTTCATGAACCGGTGCCGCTCCGGCAGGCTGCGTAGCGCGTTGACGACCTGGCGATCCATGAGCCTGAAGTCCCCGACGTTTTCGGGAATCTTCACTTCGGACAGCGCGTTGTGAACGCGATAGAACAGCGCCGCGGTAGTGCGCTTCAGAACGGAATCGCAAGCGCGATTCGCTCGCCGGGCGAGCACGACTTCGGCGCCCGCCTGCCAGCGTTCGATCATCTCAGGGATCAGTGACGGCGGATCCTGAAGGTCAGCGTCTATCGCAATGACGGCATCGCCGTTGGCCTCGTCGAGCCCAGCCGTGAGCGCCGCCTCTTTGCCGAAATTGCGCGTGAAGTCGATCACCTTGATGCGCCGGTCGCGCTCGCTCATGGCGACCAGCTTCTCGAGCGTGCCATCGCGGCTTCCGTCGTTGATGCAGACAATCTCGTAGCGAATCGCGTCGACGGAGTCGAGCACATGCTGGACCTCCTCGAAGAACCGGTCGACCGCCTCGCACTCGTTGTAGAACGGTGCGATCAGCGAAATCAGCGGTTTCTTCGCAGCGGGCGTACCCGCAGCCGTATCCCCGATGGGTGCGTTTTTCATGGTGTCTCCTACGCGGCGAGGAGGGTGACGGAATGGGCGGCGTCGCGTCGTTCGGCGGCGATGCGTCTGAGCACCATCGCGAGCGTTGCAGCCGTTACAAACGGAAGAAACTGAAAATGCAGGTGCGTGATGATCGCTATGCCAGCGAACGGCGCGACCCACAGCAGGACCAGCCATTCACGCTCGCCGCGATTAAAACCGTTCGCCATCGCATAACGAACGAACCATACGATGACGAGGCCATACCACGTGAGGTCGTAGTCGAACAGGTAGGGGCTCACGAGCAGGCTTGCGCAGACGAGCGTGGCGGCGCGCAGCTCGAACGCGCATGGGCGTTTCCACGCATACACGACGGCGAGTGCGGCGGCGCAGGCAGCCATGATCTGCAGCGCGTAACCGATCGTTGTGGGGACGTGGAGCATTCTCGCCATGGCGAAGAACGTGGGAATGCGTGCGAGCGCGGCCTGACCGCTGTCCACGTAACCTGATATCAGGCCCATGTTGTGAACCCATGCCATGAGCGTCGCGGTTCCGAAGGCCCAGATGGACGCCGCGAGCATCGCGAGTGCCGTGACGGCTGTCGACGCGAGCGCGCGCCAGGACCGCGAGCACAGCAGCGCGAGCGGAATCAGAACTGCAAGATGCGGCTTCACGCAGAGCAGGCCGAAGCTGATACCCGACAACACAGGATGCCGGCGCAGCAGCACGAGCCCCGACCCGATGAGGGTTGCTGTCAACAAGCCGTTCTGTCCTGCCGCGAGCACGAGAGCGGAACAGGGAGCAGCGAACGCGATGAGCGCAACGCGGCGGCTGGGCAGCGTTGCGTAGCAGACTCCTGTGAACCCAATAAGCGTCAGGCCGAGAAAGAGAGTCGCCGATAGACGGTAGGACACCAGGGCGAGGGGGAGGACAGCGAGCAGATAGGTTGGCGGATAGAGCCACGGAAGGATGCCAACCGGGCGCGCAAGCGCGGCCGTTTCCACGGCCGTGATCTTGACGACGTCATAGGCGTCGATCGCATGTCCTTGCAGGGCGAGATGCGAGCCACTCCAGAACGCGACGTAATCGAGCGCGATGGGCCCGAGTTCTTCGCCGGTGTGCAGCCAGTTGACGCGCACCAGATACGACAGTACTGCCAGCACGTAGCACGCCAGCGCCACACAAGGGTAGAGCCACAGCCGCTGTTTGTTGAGCCAGTGGCGCTTGCGGTCCGCACTCCGCGCGTTCTGCAGGCTGCTGGAAGTGTCGATGCCGGCGGGTGGCGACGTCGATGCGGGCGTGTTCATACGCGATCTCCCGGTGAGACACGCTGGCGGCGCAGCACCGCGAGCAGCAGAAAGAGAAGGACGAGTGCACCGGCTTGCGGCATGTGAGCAAAGCCGTTGAACAATTCATAGAGGGGAAGCAGCCAGCCGATGACGATCGCTTCCTGTTCGCCCGCCATCCAGCCGTCACGAAGACCGATCGCGAGGAGGCAAGCCAGTGCGAGTCCGAGCCAGGCGAGCTCGTAATGCCAGACGTAGGGGTTGGCCAGCAACGTTGCGATTGCCAGCGCGGCGGTGCGCAAGCGGACATCGTGTGTCCCGCGCCACACCACGCAAGCTGAGCCGATCACGACGAGCGCCACGAATGCCTGTGCGGAATACGCGGTAAGCAGCGCGTACCCTGCGCCGCGCAGCGCGGCAAACGCAGTCGGCGAGGACTGCCAGAAGTGCTGGTTGTGCTCGAGTATCGCTTCGCGCACGAACCGCGTGTTCGTGAAGAACATCGTCAGCGTTCGCGTGCCGCAGATCAGCGTGCTGATCAACGTGAATGCGCACGCGCTCACAGCTGCCGCGAAGAACGTGCGCCAGTTCCGCGTGGCAATGAGCACGAACGGAAACACCAGCGCCAGTTGCGGTTTGATGGCAAGCAGCCCGATGCAGATGCCTGCAACAAGCGGTTTCCTGTCGGCCCAATAGATTGCCAGCGCGGCAAGCGCGGCGGTGAGCAGCGCGTTCTGTCCATACATCACAGTGACGAAAACGCCGGGGCTCGCGATCAGCGCAAGCACACCCACGTCGCGCCGGACCGTCGTCTGGCCGAGCCCAGATACGCGCATCGCGGCGAAGGCATACGCGACCAGGCCGCCAAGCGCCGTCAAGGCATACGCGAGCGTAAGCGGGAGCAACGAAAGCGGTGTCACGAGGAGCAGGAACGTGGGCGGATACAGCCACGGCAGCAGCGTGAATTCGGGGCGATTGTCGAACAATGCTCGTTCGATGGCGGAGAACGAGGCGTAGTCGTAGGCCTGCCAGCTTTCGCCGTGCAGCATGACGTGGGACGCGGCCCAGAAAACGGCGAAGTCGCTGCCGGGGCGAGCGACCGTGGTCGATGTGAATCCGTTGGTGTGCTGGGCCCAAACGGCCATGAAAACCGCGTAGAGCGCCAGCATCGTGACGCTGTACAGTCCGATTCTCGACCGCGTGATCCAGTGGCGAACGGGTCGATCCACCCCCGTCAGGTCGTTCGTCAACAGGTCCATTTCCCCGCCTTTGGTCATTGCCCGAAGTCGCCGGAACATCGGCATCACGACGCATCGGGCGTCTTGTATATACCGCTTTTATTGCCGTCCTGAAGCTGGAGCGCCAGCATCGGCGGCTTGGTTGGGGAATTATGTTCGACGAAAAATGCGTCGTTCAACGGCGTTTCGCGTGCGAACGTGTCCGATCCAACATAGCGGGCGAAAAGCCGTCGCGAAGTTATGCGCCTGCATAAAGCCGTTGCCGGGTGAGCGATACGAAAGGCGCCGTGGTAGGCGCGGACGCTGATCGGTAAAGGCTCAAAGGCAAACGTTTGACTTGTCCAGTGATCCACGCACAGAGAGCAATCCGGCGCACAAAACTGATCAGGCCGTTGCAGCGATGTGGATGGATACGTGTCCCATCCAACAAACATTTGGTTTTTCGTCACCTAAAACCTAAGCGCCTGACCGGCATCGCAGCTACATCGATCGTCGTTCCGTCAACTTCAGGCCATCAAGCGTCAACGATCTAATTTCGTTAAAGGGGGTTAGCCATGACATTTCTCGTCGCAGCCTTACATAAATTTTCGAAGGACGATGCGGGAGTAACAGCCATCGAATACGGGTTGATCGCGGCGCTCATTGCGTTGGCAATCATCGCTGGTGTGACTACCGTGGGTTCCAACCTCAGTGGGCTGTTTTCGGAAGTTGCAGCATCGGTCTAATGCCGTCGATGAAGTAAGTGATCGTTCGGTATGCTCAATGAAGGTGTGCGTGCACAAACGAACACACAAACCGCGAGACATCGCCTAAAAATCAGGTGCCTGTCATGTTGTTGGCGGTGGGTGTCGAAGAGAACTCTGGACTTCAGGCCGTTCAGGGAAATGGGGTAAAACGATCCATAAGGGGTTAGTCATGAATCAGTTTATTTCCGGTGTAAAGCGCTTCATCAAGGACGAAGACGGTGTGACCGCGATCGAATACGGCCTCATCGCCGCTTTGATTGCGATCGCGATCATCGCGGGCGTGACGAAGGTCGGTTCGAACCTCAGCGATGTTTTTAACGACATCGCGCAGGACACCTAAAGCGACGGCCGGGCGACCGTGACCGCGTGTCGCCCGGCAGTTCGACGTCACAGGCTGTAGCAGTTCGTTGAATCGCAGAACAGAAGTGCTTAACCGTCTTGCCGGGGCAGGCTCGAAATGAGCGTTGCCAGTGGTGCGCGAATCACGACACGAATCACGGCGCGCCCGAGCAGACGAGGAGCGCCGAAATATAAAAGCTTTCGGGGGATTCATCGATGCATCTCACCCAACTCCCGCCGTATCCCGTGCCGCTGTGCGTTAGCGCATGGGTGCTCATTGCCGCGAGCATGGATATCGTCTCGCGCCGCATTCCGAACTGGCTCGTCGGCTCAGGACTCGTTGTCGCGCTTGCCGTGCAGATCTGGCTGCACGGCGCGGCGGCCGGCAGCCTGACATGGCTTGCGGGCGCCGCCACGGGTTTCGCCGCCTTTCTGCCGTTTTATCTCCTGCGCGGCATGGCCGCCGGCGACGTCAAGCTGATGGCGATGGTAGGCGCATGGCTCGGTGCCAGCGCCGCCTGCAACGTCGTACTCGCGACATTCATCGTGGGCGGGATCGGATCTGTGCTGCTGGTCGCGGGCCGCGGTCATCTTGTGCGGTTGCTGCGCAACGTGCGCACGCTGGTGCTCCGGACACTATTTCAGCTGGCCCCTCGCGGCATGCCAGCGTGGTCCGGTAAGGCGGACCAGGAGTCCGTCGGTTCGATTCCATATGGCGTCGCGATCGCGGCTGGAACGCTCGGTGTGCTGTCCGCCATGGCGGGCTGAATCGCCCACGTCGGTCATCAAGAAGTTGGTGTCTTTCAGGAGGGGGTCATGAACAACGGTCGTGCTGTGATCATGTTTGTCGTCGCGCTGCTTGCGGGGCTTGCGGCGGTAGTGTCCGTGTCGCATTGGCTGATACAGACTTCTTCGGATGCAGTGACGCAGGTGTCTGTCGCCGCCGCCGATATCGGGCCCGGACAGCCGATCTCCGTCCCGATGGTCAAGATGGTGAACTGGCCAAAGGACAGCTTGCCGCCCGGTACGTTTGCCGATCCAAAGGCGCTCGAAGGCCGCGTCGTACGCACGAGCCTCTCGCGCGGCGAACCGGTGCTCGAATCGAAGCTCGCGCCGGCCGGAACGAAGGGCGGGCTTTCGGCGATGATCGACGCAGGTCACCGCGCCATCACCGTTCGCGTGAACGATGTCGTTGGCGTCGCCGGATTCGCGCTGCCCGGCAACTACGTCGATGTGATCGTCAATACTCAGACGCCCGAATCGAAGAACACTAACAATCAAAGCATCTCGAAGATCGTGCTCGAGCGAATTCTCGTGCTCGCCGTCGCGCAGGAAGTCAGCCGCGACGAGACGCAGCCGAAAGTGGTCAATGCGGTGACGCTAGAGGTCACGCCCGACCAGGCCGAGAAGCTCGATCTCGCACGCAGCGTCGGCACCCTGTCGCTCGTGCTGCGAAACCAGATCGACAACGACAAGCTCTCGACGGATGGCGCGACCAAACTGACGTTGCTCGGCGCGCCTCCCACTCCCGCATCGGCGCCGGCCGCGCCGCGCCCGGTACCGGTCAAGTACGTGGCCAGGCCGGTGGAAAAGCGCGATTGTATCGGCGTGCTGTCCGGAGTGAAGGGTAGTCAGGAATGCTTTTGATCGACAAAGAAAAGAATTTACCGTGGGGGCGCGTCTGAATATACGAATCTGACCGGACGCACAAAACCAAAACCAGATGGATCGAACGGCGGGGTATAACGACATGAAATCCAGAATATGGACTTTGCGGGGTAGCGGGCGAGACACCGTGCGCCCGGTGCGGTCGGCACTGGCCGCCGCGACCTGTGTGGGGCTCCTCGTGGCCGTGCAGGCGATGGCTCAGGAGGCGGTGGAAAGCGGTGCGGCGGCGCGTGCCGCCACGGTGCCGATGCCGAATGGTCCGATGCAGATGACCATCAGCATGGGGCCACAGGCGGCTGCGGGGGCGCATGCAGCGCCTCCCTCCGGTTCGCTGCACGGACCGAACTGTGCCGGGCCAGTGCGCGGCGAGAAGACCGTCGTCGTGCCGCTCGGGAAGTCGTTGCTTGTCCCGCTGGACGAACCGGTGCGCAATCGCACGCTCGGCAATCCGGCCATCGCGCAGGCGACGATGGTGTCGCCGCAGACGCTCTATGTGCTCGGCGAGGCGGTGGGGACGACCAACATGATCGTTCAGGGCCGCAGCGGCGCGTGTCAGGTCATCGACGTGGTCGTCAATGCCGACGCGGGCGGACTTCAGTCCTCGCTCCAGCAGCTCTTGCCAGGCGAGCACGATATCCACGTCTCGACGGCGGCGGACAATCTCGTGCTGATGGGCCACGTGAGCACGCCGCAAGCCGCACAGCAGGCCGCGCAGATCGCGTCGGTCTACAGCGTCTCGCACGGTGCGGGCGGTGGCGGCGGTAAAGGCGGCGTGCTCAACATGCTGACGGTCGATTCGCCCGAGCAGGTGATGCTCGAAGTGAAGGTCGCCGAAGTCGACAAGACACTGATCGACCAGCTCGGCGCGGCCGTCAACATCCAGGGTGGCTTCGGATCGTGGTCGGGCGCACTCGTGAGCAACCTGCTGGCGGGCGTGTCGAGTGCGTTTGCGCTCAGCAAGGCCAACAACAAGCCGCTTTCGTTCGCCGTGGATGCGCAGAAGACCGACAACCTGGTCAAGATCCTCGCTGAGCCGAACCTCGTCACGATCAGCGGCCAGGAAGCCACGTTCCTCGCTGGCGGCGAGATCTTCATTCCGGTGCCGCAAAGCAGCGGCAACGGTACGACGACCATCACGCTGCAGGCGCAGGAGTTCGGTGTCGGGCTCAAGTTCACGCCGACCGTGCTCGGCAACGGGCGGATCAACCTGAGGGTCGCGCCGGAGGTGTCCGAGCTGTCGCCGACCGGTGTCACGCTCACCGCGACGAACGTGAGCGGGACGTCGATCCTGCCGCTCATCACGACGCGGCGCGCCTCGACAACCGTGCAAATGCGCGATGGAGAGTCGTTCGCGATCGGCGGCCTCATCACCAACAACGTGACGGGCTCGCTCAAAGCGCTGCCGGGCATCGGCGAACTTCCGGTACTGGGTGCGCTGTTCCGCAGCACGTCGTTCCAGCAGGACCGCTCCGAACTCGTGTTCATCGTGACGCCGCACCTCGTGCATCCGATGACGGGCCCGCAATACCGCATGCCGACCGACAGCTTCACGCAGCCGAACGAAGTCGACGTCTATGCGACCGGCAACATGGAAGGCCGCGGCGCTGCCAAGGCGCAGCAGGCACAACCCGCAGGCGCGGCACCCGCTTCGCCCGCAGCGCCTGGATCGCCCGCAGCACCGGCCGCACCGGCCGCGCCCCAGGGCCAGCCGGTTAGCGGTCCGGCCGCGCCCGCAGCACCCGCCGCGCCTGCGACGCCGGTTACATCGCGCACCGTGCCTGCGAGCGAGCAGGACGTGGTGATGGCATCGGCCGCGCCGGCACCGGTCGTGACGAGCGCGCCGCTTCCGTCCACGCAAAGCGACGCTGAACGGATAGAGCGCACCGCGCGTCGGATCGCAGCGAACGACGCTCCGGCCGCACCGGCAGCGCCAGCGGCACCGGTCGTCGCGAGTGCGCCGCCGAGGCCAAAGGAAAGCGACGCCGAACGGATCGAGCGCACGGCGCGCCGCATTGCGGCGGAAAGCGGCCAGACCGGCCAGACCAGCCCGACGGACGCGGCACAGGCAACGCCACCGGCGGCAGCGACAGCGACGACCGATCAGGCGCACGTGGCGTATGTCGCGCGCGTGAACCTGCCGGGCAAGCCGGGCGCCGCGGCGCAAGCACCCGGCGCGAGTGCCGATCACTGATGCGAGGCGAGGAGGAAACATGAAACCTGAAACCATTGTTCTGGCCCGCCGCGCGGCACTCATTGCCGCCGCGTGCGCGGCGCTCGGCGGCTGCATGACCAGTTCGCCGATCTGGGATGCGCACTTCGGTGAAGCGGCGCGCACGACGGCGCAGGTGCAGATCATCAATCCGCATGCGGGCGAGGACGCGCCTTCGCATCAGAGCATCGACGGGAACGCGGCGGTGGCGGCGATGGATCTTTACGACAAGTCGTACAAGTCGCCGCCGGCCCAGTCGAATCCGTTCGCGATTGGCGTGAGCAGCGGCTCGGGCGGAGGCGGCGGAGGCGGTGGGGCATCGCAGTGAAGACCGGCGCGCTGCCGCGGCCCTGGAAGACACGGACCGCGGCACGTGCCGGAGAAATGGAGCAAGGCGGGAGCAGGCCGGCGTCGCGGCGCCGTTCGGCCGATGCAATGACTAGTGGCGCATACCATCATGATCGATATCCTCAGCATTTCTAACGACCAGCATCGGCTCGACCACGTCGCGCGCCTGATTGCTGCGAGCGGAAACTACCGGATCACGCGCGCGGCCGGCGGCCCCGCGCTGCTGCTCGATCGAGGCGACATGCTCGGCGCGTTCGACGTGCTGATCGTCGATGCGCCGTCGATTACGGACGGCGATATCGCCACGATCACCGAGCTGTGCCGCCGCCACAAACGCCTCACGTGCATCCTGATCACCGCGGACACGACGTCGTCCACCTTGATCGCCGCGATGCGCGCGGGCGTTCGCGACGTGCTCAACTGGCCGCTCGATCCCGCGTCCCTCAGCGACGCGCTGAAACGCGCAGCGGGGCAGCGCGCGGCCGACGCGGTCCGCGCGACGCCGGTCGCCTCGTTCATGGCGAGCCGGGGCGGCGTGGGGACGACCTTCATCGCCGCGAATGTTGCGTACGCGATGGCGAAGTTCGAGAAGAAGCGCGTGCTGCTCGTCGACCTGAACCAGCAGTTCGCGGACGCCGCTTTTCTCATCACGTCCGCTGCAGCGCCGTCCACGCTGCAGCAGATGAGCACGCAGATCGACCGCATGGACGCCGCCTTCTTCGAAGCGAGCGTCATTCACGCCGCCGAGAATTTCGACATCCTCGCGGGCGCGGGCGACCCGATCAAGGCCGCCGACATTCGCGCGGACCGGCTCGAATGGATACTCGGCGCGGCGACGCCGCGTTACGACTTCGTCATCGTCGAACTGGGGCAGACCATCAACCAGCTTTCGATGCTCGCACTCGATCGCAGCGACCACATTTACGTCGTGCTGCAGGCGACCATGCCGCAACTGCAGGCGTGCCGGCGGCTCTTCGATATTCTCGGTTCGCTCAACTATTCGAACGAGCGCCTGAGCCTCGTCCTGAACCGCTACAACCGTGAGGGCGCGCGAGCACGCGACGCGATCGCCCGCACGCTCGGCCAGCAGCCGTATCACGTCATTCCCGACGATCCGCGCGCGGCGCTGGCGGCCATCAACCAGGGCTTGCCGGTTGAAGAGGCCGCGCGCAAGAGCGCCGTCGCGCGCAGCCTGCGCGCGCTTGCCGGAAAACTCGCAAGCGGTGTGGGTGAGGGAGCCGGTAAGGCTGCGTCGCATGAATCGCTGCTCGGCCGGCTGGTTGGGCGTCGTGCAGCAGCATCGAACGGAAACGAACTGAGACAGGAGCATTGCCATGTCGCTACGTGAGCAGATTGCCGCACAACGTGTCCATCTCGTCGGCGACCTGTCCGACGCAGCATCGGCCCCGTCCTCGACCTCGCGCGTGAAGCTGGAGGCCTATCAGAAGCTCAAGTACGAGATCCATCAGAACGTGCTCGATCGCGTGGAGCTTGAGCGCCTCGCGCGGATGCAGGAGGAACAGATCCGCAGCGAGATCGGCGCGCTCGTCGCGCGAATCCTCGAGGAGCGCAAGGAGCCGGCAAACGACCTCGAGCGGCGCCAGCTGACCATTGACGTCTACGACGAAATGTTCGGTTTCGGCCCGCTGGAGGCGCTGCTGCGCGATCCGACCGTGTCCGACATTCTCGTGAACACGGCGAAGCAGACTTATGTCGAGCGCCGCGGAAAGCTCGAAATCACGGACGTCACCTTCTACGACGACGCGCACCTCATGAAGGTGATCGAGAAGATCGTCTCGCGGGTGGGACGGCGTATCGACGAATCGAGTCCGATGGTCGACGCGCGCCTTCCCGACGGCTCGCGCGTGAACGCCATCATCCCGCCTTCGGCCGTGGATGGCCCGCTCGTGTCGATCCGGCGTTTCGCGGTGAATCCGCTCCAGGTGCCGGATCTCATTTCGCTGCAGACCCTCACGCCGCCGATGGCCGAACTGCTCGACGCCCTGGCGCGCGCGAAGGTGAACATCCTGATCTCGGGCGGCACCGGCAGCGGCAAGACGACAATGCTTAACGTGCTCTCGGGCTTTATTCCGAACGATGAGCGCATCGTGACGATCGAAGACGCCGCCGAACTGCAACTGCGCCAGGAACACGTGCTGCGCCTCGAAACGCGGCCGCCGAACATCGAAGGCCGTGGCGAGATCACACAGCGTGCGCTGGTGCGCAACGCGCTGCGGATGCGGCCGGACCGCATCATCCTCGGCGAAGTGCGCGGCGCCGAAGCGCTCGACATGCTCAACGCGATGAACACGGGCCACGAGGGCTCGTTCGCGACGATCCACGCGAATACGCCGCGCGACGCGCTCACGCGCCTCGAGAACATGATCAGCATGGGTGGCCTCGCGCTGCCGCCGAAGACGATGCGCCACCAGATCGCCTCGGCGATCACGGTCGTCGTTCAGGCCGCGCGCCTCACCGATGGCCGCCGCAAGATCGTCAGCATCTCTGAGCTGACGGGGCTCGAAGGCGACATGATCAACATGCAGGAAATCTTCACGTTCCGCCGCACCGGTCTCGATTCGGACGGCAACGTCCGCGGGTACTTCTGCGCGACGGGCGTGCGGCCCAGGTTCTCGGAGCGCCTGGAGGCCTTCGGCGTCAAGTTGCCGGAGAACATCTACGAACCGAACCGGCGCTTCGAGACGAACTGAGCGACCCGGGCGCACGCACGGCCCGATATCGGTGTGACTGGAGACACGCATGAGTTCGATCTTCTACGCTTCGATCGTCCTCGTATTCGTCGCCGTAGTGATGGCGATCGAGGGTGCCTGGGAATTCTGGAACAGCCGTCATGGTCCTGCTGCGCGTCGTCTCGAGTCGCGTATCCGGTCCGTGTCGATGGCTAATGGCGCACCGCGCGAAACGCTCTCGATGCTCAAGCGGGGCGCGGGCGAGCACGCCTCGCCGCTTCGCCGCAAACTCGCGAAGCTCGCGCTGGTCGAGGCGGCCGCGCGGCAGTTGCAGCAAGCGGGCTTGACCTGGACGGCGGGGCAACTGTTCGGCTTTAGCGCCGCGATTCCCCTCGTCGTCGTGGCCGTGGGTGCGCTGTCGCCCGTGCGGTTCGACTATGTGATCCTGGTAGCGGCAGTGTCCGCGATGCTGCCCGCGCTCTACATGCGGCGGTGCCGGGCGAAACGCCTCCTTCAGTTCGAGCGCCAGTTGCCGGATGCGTGCGACATGCTCGCGCGTTCGCTGCGAGCCGGGCACGCATTCGCGGCAGCGATCCAGATGGTCGGCGACGAGTTTCCCGAGCCGATGGGCGGCGAATTCCGTGTGACGTTCGACGAGATCAACTATGGCTTGTCGCTCAACGACGCGCTCACGAATCTCGCGCAGCGCGTGCCGATCCACGATTTGCGCTACTTCGTGATTGCCGTGCTGATCCAGCGCGAGACAGGGGGCAATCTTGCCGAGCTGCTGGACAGCATCACGTCGCTCGTGCGCGAGCGCTTCAAGCTGTTCGACAAGGTGCGGGTGCTGTCGGCCGAGGGCAGGATGTCGGCGTGGGTTCTCATCCTGCTGCCGTTCGTGACCGCGGGGCTGATGATGCTCATCAATCCTGGCTTTCTCGACGTGCTGTGGGAGGACCCGGCAGGCCTGAGCGTCGTCCAGACGGCGGCCGTGCTGATGGTGCTCGGCGTGTTCTGGATCCGGCGCACGATCGCGATTCGCGTGTAGTCGCGAACGCAATAACGCAAAAGCAACGGGGAACGACGATGGACCTCTTCAACATAAGCATGAGCTCGATGCTGCTGCTAGGCGGCGTGTTCTTCTTCGTATTTGCACTTGCGTTCGCGGCGATGCATATCGTCGCGTCGCGCGACCTGAGTCACCGGATCGGCCAGCCGGGCGCCGCGCCCGTCGACTCGCGCTATGGCAACGCCGGCAATGCCAGCGACGCCGGAGCGGGAGACGGCAATGTCTGGTTCGAGCGGCTCGTCGAAATCTCGCGGCCGATCTCGAAGCTCTCGGTGCCGAAGGAGGGCTGGGAAGCGTCAGCGCTGCGCGTGCGGCTCATGAACGCGGGCTGGCGCGCGCCGGGCGCGGGCGCCGTCTATTTCGCCGCGAAAACCGTGCTTGCGCTGTTGTTTCCGTTGCTTGCGGCGATCTGGCTGTTCGGCTCGCCCACGTCGACCAGCACGCTCAATTTCACGGCGTTGCTCGTCGCGCTCGGCGCGGTGGGTTATTACCTGCCGAACGTCATCGTCGCGCGTCGGGTCGAGGCGCGTCAGCGCACCATCTTCGAGGACTTTCCCGACGCCATCGACCTGATGACCGTCTGCGTCGAAGCGGGCCTCGGCCTCGATGCCGCGCTGATGAAAGTGGCCGAGGAAGTGCGACTGCGCAGCCCCGCCGTGGCGGACGAACTCGAACTGCTGTTGCTCGAAATCCGCTCGGGTTTCTCGAAGGAAAAGGCGCTGCGCAACTTTTCGCTGCGCACCGGCGTCGAGGACATCGACGCGTTTGCCACGATGCTGATTCAGGCCGAGCGCTTCGGCACGAGCATCGGCTCGTCGCTGCGTGTGCTCTCCGACACGCTGCGCGTGCGCAGACGCATGCGCGCGGAAGAGCAGGCCGCGAAGATTGCGCTGAAGCTACTGTTTCCGCTGATGTTCTGCATTTTTCCCGCGCTGATGGTGGTGCTGATGGGGCCGGCGGCACTGCACATCTATCGGTCGCTGCTTCCTGCGATGGGTAGCGGCGGCTAGGCGGTGGCGGGAAGACACGACGGGAACATCGGCGATTCGATTGGGGGAGTCATGGACACTGCAAAGACTGGCGCGCCGTCACTTCTGTTGCGCGCGGGACGGGGAGGACGGGGCGAAGCGAGCCTGCGGCTTCGACGCTGGCGGCGCGCGCAGCGCGGCGTGGCTGCGGTCGAGCTTGCGATTGTGCTGCCGTTACTGCTGCTCGTGCTGTTCGGCATCGTTGAAATGGGCGTGCTCTTTTACGACAAGGCCGTCATTACGAATGCCAGTCGGGAAGGCGCACGCGCAGGAGTCGTGCTCAAAAGCCCGAAGCCCACCACGAGCGACGTGCAAACGGTCGTGACGAACTACACGTCGAGCTATCTGATGACGTTCGGCACGCAGAACACACCGGCGGTCGTAACGTCTGGCGCCGGCGGCACTTTCGGTCAGCCGCTTTCGGTGACTGTCACTTACCGGTACCAGGGAATGGCTTTGGGGCGGCTGATAGCGCCCATCACGGGTCCAATTACGCTGTCCGCCACTACCGTCATGAACAACGAATAGAGGGGACCATCATGCGCAGCGGGAGCAGGGCGAAACAAAAAGGCGCAGTGGCCGTTACGGTCGCGCTGAGCATGGTGGCGATGCTTAGCTTCGCGGCGCTGGCCATCGACATCGGCAATCTGATGGTCGCGCGCAACGAACTCCAGAATGCGGCTGACGCGGCCGCGTTGGCGGGTGCAGGGTGCCTGAAGCCGCGTAGCGAGTGCGGCAACAGCACCGCTACCCAGCCGGATTGGACGACCGCGGCAGCAAGAGCTTCAACGTTTTCCACGGCGACCACTTCCAATAAGGTCCAGGGTGCATATCCGACTGCGAGTACTGTCGCGACCGGATACTGGAACGCTACGGGAACACCGTATGGCCTCGAGGCGCTGCCGTTCACGCCGGGCCCGAACGATCTGCCTGCCGTGCGGGTGACCATTCGCAAAGACGGCTCGGATTCGAACGGAGCCGTGCCGGTTTTTCTGGCTAGCGTGTTCGGCGCCACATTCCTGAAAGCCAGTGCGGTGGCGACGGCAGTGTTGTCCTCGCCAGGCAATGTGGGAGCGGGCGGGCTGTTTCCTTTAGCGATGTCGCAATGCTTGTTCAACACCTACTGGAATACGTCGACCGATTCGCCATCACTTTCACCCACCAGCGGCACGGTGACCGGTTTTTCGGACCCTCAGGTTGCGGGGCAGCCGTACATTTTCCGGATCGGATCCAGCTATCAATACAGCACCTGCCAGTCCGGCCAGTGGACGACTTTCGATTCCAATGACCAAAGTGCGAGCTTCGCCAAGAACCTGGTTACTAATGGCAACACCACCACGTTTTCCGTCAATGGTTCGAATGGGACGTGGATCCAGTCCGGTGAGGAAAACTCGGTCTATAACACTGTCCACGCCTGTAGCGCTGCCGGCAATGGGCAATGCGAGTGGGTAACGGTGGTCGTGGTGGCCGATCCGTCGGCGACAGGCTCGACTCAAACCGTCCAGGCATTTGCTTGCCTGCACATTCTTGATGCACAAAACGGCTCCAATCCCTATGTGGAAGCTCAGATGAGCAACGATATGAGCCACTGTGAGACAGACAATTCGGGAGGGGTCGGGCCGAGTTACGGCGCTTACACACCGCCGAGACTGGTGCAGTAAGGGCGTTCTGCCGCAGTGCACGCGTCTTGCGCGCCGCAACGCAACAGCCGCGTGCCGCGCGCTCTTGCACACCGGACGCGAGCGCGCGTGCGACTCCACGATCGCGTTATTTCCTGCGCTGCCGGTTGCAGAGCGCTTTGATGCGTTTAGGGCGCCGATACGCGCGCCCATCTCAACACTTTCTTCGGGCTTTTTCGCTCAACTCCCTCCGGCGCGCTAAAATTGCGGACCTCGTAACCCGTCGGCCCGTTTCTGCCTTGAGCGTCCAAAAGATCCTGATCGTGCGCGTATCGTCGCTTGGCGACGTCGTCCACAACATGCCCGCGATCGCCGACATCCGGCGGCGCCATCCCGATGCGCAGATCGACTGGCTCGTAGAGGAAAGTTTTAAGCCGCTCGTCGAACTCGTGCATGGCGTGCGCCGCGCGATCCCGTTTTCGCTGCGCCGCTGGCGCAAGAGCCTGCTCTCGGCGGCG
Organism: Paraburkholderia adhaesiva; assembly: GCF_021390575.1. GTDB lineage: Bacteria > Pseudomonadota > Gammaproteobacteria > Burkholderiales > Burkholderiaceae > Paraburkholderia > Paraburkholderia adhaesiva. The sequence continues at coordinate 746,805 of NZ_JAJEJQ010000001.1, forward strand.
AACTGGCGCGAGATCGGCGCATTCCGCCGCGCGCTCGCCGCCGAGAAGTACGACCTCGTCATCGACTGCCAGGGCCTCATCAAGACCGCGTGGGTCGCGAGCTGGGCCCATGGCCCGCTCGTCGGCCTCGGCAACCGCACCGACGGCGCGGGTTACGAATGGCCCGCGCGCTACTTCTACGACCGCTCGATCACCATCGAGCCGCACACGCACGTCGTCGAGCGCACCCGGCAACTGGTCGCCGCCGCCCTGAACGAGCCGGCGCCGCAGCCCACCGACGAAATCGACTTCGGCCTCGATACGGGCCAGGCCGCCAAGGCGCTGGCGGGCGCGGGGCTGAATCTGCCCGTGCCTTACGTCGTGTTCGTGCACGCCACCTCGCGCGCCGACAAGCAATGGCCCGACGCGAACTGGATCGAGCTGGGCCAGGCGCTGGTGCGGCGCGGCGTGTCGCTCGTGCTGCCGTGGGGCAGCGACGCCGAGCGCGCGACGAGCGAGCGTCTCGCGCGCGAGTTCGGCGAGGCGGCCATCGTGCCGCCGAGGCTGACGCTTCCAGCCGTCGTCGGTCTGATCGACGGCGCGGCGGCGACCGTGGGCGTCGACACGGGCCTCGTGCACATCGCGGCGGCGCTGAAGCGGCCTACCGTCGAGTTGTACAATTTCGCGACCGCCTGGCGCACAGGCGGCTACTGGTCGCCGGAAGTCGTCAATCTCGGCACGGCCGGTCAGCCGCCGACGCTCGCGCAAGTCAAGACCGCGCTGGCGGGTTTCGGGCTGCTGTAATACGGCGCACTGCCTTGACCCTTGACCCGCCGCACACTGCCGCCGGTCAAGGCGCCGAGCCGGGCCAACCGGTATAAGGATTGCCGCGCACGTGCGCGTGCCCTGCACGCCGTGCGCTCCCGGGAGCGGCCCGCCGCAATGCGCCCAGACGTGGCGCGCGAGGCGCGACTGCTTAGCTACGCAACCCGAACCATCGCTTTCAGGGGCGACCATGACAGAATCCCAGATCATTGAAGTCACTTCCGCCGACTGGCACGGCCAGCAGCTCTCGCAGCCGCGCAAGGTGCTGCTCGACGGCGTCGAGCAGGGCAAGGTGCTCTATTTTCCGAACCTGGCGTTCGCGGTAGAAGGCGGCGAGCGCGCTTTGCTCGACCCGGCCATCGCCGATCCGAAGCGCAAGAACATCAGCCTCGACCCGAACGGCGGCGCGCTGCACGGCGTGCTCGGCGACGCGGTCACGCAGTCCGCGGTGCGTGCGCTGGTCGCGCGTTACCAGGCCTGTGCGCGCACGCTCGTCGATGGTCTTTTCCCCGAGTACGTGGGCAAGCTGCGCGTCGCGCCGACGAGCCTGCGCCTGCGTCAGGTGGAGACGCGCCAGACGTCGTGGCGCAAGGACGATGCGCGCCTGCACGTCGACGCGTTTCCGTCGCGTCCGACTTACGGCGAGCGCATCCTGCGCGTCTTCACGAACGTGAACCCGAACGGCGTGCCGCGTGTGTGGCGCGTGGGCGAGCCGTTCGAGGACATGGCCAAACGCTTCTTGCCGAAGATCAAGCCGCAGGTGCCGGGCTCGGCGTGGCTGCAGAATCTCCTGCACATCACGAAGTCGCCGCGCAGCGCTTACGACCATCTGATGCTTCATCTGCATGACGAGATGAAAGCCGATCTCGACTATCAGAAGACGTCTCCGCAAGAGACCATCGGTTTTCCGCCGGGCAGCGTGTGGGTGTGCTTCTCCGATCACGCGTCGCACGCCGTGATGTCCGGCCAGTTCATGATGGAGCAGACGTTCTTCCTGCCCGTCAAGGACATGGTGCATCCGGACTGGGCGCCGCTCGGCATCCTCGAACGCCTCAAGGGCAAGGAACTGGTTTGAGCCTGGGCGTGTTGTCTCTGCGACCTTTTCCGCCGCTTTCTGCGCGGGTTTTCGCATCGCGTCGCGCGGTGGCGGAGGCGCGATGCTGAGGGCCGTCTATCGTGCGGTCTGGTGGATCGTCGCGCCGCTCGCGGTGCTGCGGCTCTTTATCCGTTCGCGTCGCGAGCGCGGCTATCGCGAGCATATCGGTGAGCGCTTCGGCTATTCGGCCGGGCGGCTGCCCGAGGATGACGCGCCGCTCATCTGGGTTCACGCCGTGTCGGTGGGCGAGACGCGGGCGGCTCAGCCGCTCGTCGATGCGCTTCTCGCCGCGCGTCCCGACGCACGCGTCCTTCTCACGCACATGACGCCGGGCGGGCGCGCGACGGGCGAGCAACTGTTCGGCGATCGTGTGCTGCGCTGCTATCTGCCCTACGACATGCCGCACCTCGTGCGGCGTTTTCTGCGCGCATGGCGTCCGTCGCTCGGGCTTGTGATGGAGACCGAGGTATGGCCGACGCTCATCGACGAATGCCGTCGCGCCGACGTGCCGCTCGTGCTCACCAATGCACGCATGTCCGCGCGCTCGTTCAAGCGTGCGGCGAAGTTCGGCGCTGCTGCGAAAGAGGTGTTCGGCGGCTTTGCGCGCGTGCTGGCGCAGAGTCCATCGGATGCCGAAAGGCTCACGGCGCTCGGCGCGCGCAACGTCGCGGTGCTCGGCAATCTGAAGTTCGACATGACGAGCCCGCCCGGGCTTATCGCGCGCGGACACGAATGGCGGCGCGTGATCGGTGCTCGGCCCGTCTGGGTCGCGGCGAGTACGCGCGAGGGCGAAGAGGAGCTTGTGCTGCAGGCTTTCGCGGCGCTCGGCGTGGACGACGCCCTGCTGATTCTCGTGCCGCGCCACCCGCAGCGTTTCGACGAAGTGGCGGCACTCGTTGCGCGCAGGAATCTCAAGCTCGTGCGTCGCTCGCAATGGGCCACGAGCGCCGCTGCGGGCGAAGCGGCGGGCGCGACCAGCGCCGCGGCCGCATCGGCGCACGCCGCGCCGCGTGCGTTGCCGCAGGATGTGAATGTGCTGCTCGGCGATTCGATGGGCGAGATGGGTGCGTATTACGCGGCGGCGGATCTCGCGTTCATCGGCGGGAGCCTGTTGCCGCTCGGCGGCCAGAACCTGATCGAGGCGTGCGCCGTGGGCGTGCCCGTGCTGATCGGCCCGCACGTGTTCAACTTCACGCAGGCCACTGCCGATGCCGTCGCTGCTGGCGCTGCGCTGCAGGTGCCCGATCCTGCTGGTCTCGCGACGTCGTTGCGCGAACTCTTCAACGACAAGCCACGCCGCGTGGCAATGGGCGCTGCGGCGGCCGCGTTCGCGGCGCGCCATCGCGGGGCGACGGAGCGCACTGTCGATGTGCTGACGACGTTGCTGCCCGAATCCACATCCTCTTCATCGACGCTCGACACCTGAGCGCACGACGTGGCGCGCGCTTCAGCCCGCCACGATCAACCCCCTTTTCTCGATAAACGTAACGAACTGAGCACGTCAGACGACGGACGGCAGGTACTTGACGGCACAACTGTCCTGTCGTGCGTCAACGTGGCGCAGTGCCGCGACTAGATCGTTGCGGCCGTGAGGGCGCAGGCCATGCGAGCGACATCCTCGTGTCCTGGCCACTACTAATTCTGAGCATCGAAGCAGCCTTCGGCGATTTGCGTGATCCACGCAGCCGAATCCCTGCGCACGAACTGCAGAAAATGCTGGCGGTGGCGCAATTGCGTTGCCCCGGGACAGGGATGCCAGATCCGACCAGGCTATGCCGGTGAACAGCGTCGGCACGCGACCGCACGCACCGGACAGCTTCATTGCCCGCATCGCCTTTTCGAGAATCCGCGAATCATGCGGACGCGCTCACGGTTGTATCAGCACATACAAATTAATCCGGGTCGCGACGTAGTCAAGCTACGAATGTAGCGATACCGGATCGGATTGTCTTCGCCGATCACGTCGTCGATTCGCTCCGGCGAAAGCGTTGACTCATTGCGGGCCGCACCCTCGACAAATCGCCACCATCCTCTCCTGTCGCAACAAAAGGTTGCGCGGTCCACGTGATCGGGCACGTTTTTACATCCCCCGCCGATCAGGGACGCAGAGTCTTCTGGGTCCCCGATGGTTGCCACCTCAACTTACTGTCCCCACTAAACGTTCGGAAGCAGGCGGCCATCCTGTTGCCGTCGATTTTCCAGGCTCGAATTCGGAGGTGCGGAATTGCGGCGTCAATTCCACCAGTGGCTGGTCATCTCGCGAATTCTGACAGTGCCCGATTTTTTTCAGAGCGATGTCGGGCCGTCAGTCAGTTCAGAAAATTGATGAGGCCCAAAAACGAAGTCAGAAACGTCTTAATTTGACGATCTTTAGCGTTGTCGAATTGTGAGGCGGCCAGATAATCCCCTCCGAATACCTCGCGCACTCCGCCTGGACCATATCTCAATATTCCGCCATTTGGCACGCCGAATAAACACGAAGTTAGGATCACTATGAACAAGGGACGATTCAGGAAGGTCTTCAGTAAGCGGTTGGGCATGCTTGTGGCCGTCGAGGAGACTGCAAAGAGTCAGGGCAAACAGCCGGGAGAAGGCGGCGGTATTGCGGTTCCCGTTGTCAAGTATGGCGCTGTCTCATTATTGACCTCGATTGCTCTCGCCTTTTTGCTTGTCGATCCAGCGACAGTTCTGGCGCAGTCGCTGCCTACGGGCGGGCAGGTCGTGGGCGGACAGATCGGCATCAGCGAAAGCGGCAACACGATGACGATCAACCAGACCACGCAGCGCGGTGCGATCAACTGGAACACGTTCAACATCGGTTCGGGCAACACGGTCCAGTTCAATCAGCCTAATTCCACGTCGCAGACACTGAACCGGGTCGTGGGCGGCGTGCCTTCGAATATTCAGGGCCAGCTGCTGGCCAACGGTCAGGTGCTGATCCAGAACGCGAACGGCATCCTGTTCGGCAGCGGCGCGGTGGTGAACGTGGGGTCACTGCTTGCGACGACAAAGAATATCGATCCGACCCAGTTCATGGCGGGCGACACGCTGAACCTGAGCTCGACGGGCATCAACGCCGGGATCGTCAACAACGGCACGATCAACGCGCAAGGCTATGTCACGCTGATCGGCGACCAGGTGCGGAACTCGGGTTCGATCACGGCGCCGGGCGGCAATGTGGTGCTGGCCGCGGGGGACAGCGCGACGGTGGCGCTGAATAACGGGCAGGGGATCTCAGTCACGCTGAACAATGCCACGGCCAACGCGCTGGTGGACAACAGCGGGAATATCCAGACGGGCAACGGGACGGTGCTGCTGACTGCTCGCGGCGCCGATACGGTGCTTGAGACCGTGATCAACATGTCTGGCGTGGTCAAGGCGGGAACCGTGGTGGCCGACGCGGGCAACACGGGCGATGCGATCGTGACGGGCACAATCGACGCCTCGAACACGACGCCGGGTGGCGTGGGCGGCACGGTTGTCGTCACGGGTGACCGGGTTGGCGTGCTTGGAAACGCCAGCATCAACGTGAGCGGCGATGCCCAGGGCGGAACGGTGATCCTGGGCGGCGACTCCCTGAATCACGTGTCCAACAGCTCAGCCGCATCGCTGATCTCGCGCGTGAACTTTGCGAACCTGACCGTGGTGGGTGCAGGCGCAACGATCGACGCGGGATCGGCGCACGGTAATGGCGGTTTCGTGGAGACGTCGGGTCATGACCTGGACGTTGCGGGCACCATCACGGCGGCGGCGGCCAATGGTCGCGCGGGTGAGTGGCTGATCGACCCGACGAACGTGACCATCAGTACCGGGACGGACGCGAACTATTCCGGAAACCTGGGTGACGGCACGTTTAGTGGCGGCAGCAACACGACCGCGACAGTGAGTAGTGCCACGATCAGCAACTCGCTGAGCGCCGGCACGAACGTGACGATCACGACGGCGAGCAGCGGCACTGCGACGGGCACCATTACGCAGCAGGCGGGTGCGGATATCGTTGACACCTGCACCAGTGAGACCGCGCTGACGATGCTGGCCAACGGCAGCATCACCCTCAACGGCAACATTACTGCTACGGGCGGCGGTGCGCTGGACCTGAACCTGATGGCCGATATCGGCAATAACGGTTCGGGCACAGTGACTACGTCCACAGGGACAAAGATCGATCTCGCTGGCGGTGCGCTCAATGTCTCGGGCAACACGACAAGCGGAAACGCCGTCAACCTCAGCGGTAACCTGACCAACATCGGCAGCGGCCTGGTCACCGGTAATGCGACCACCGGCACGGGTGTGCTGCTGGCGACAAATGTCGGTCTCCAGAACGACAGCAGCAGTCTGAACATTTCCGGCAACTCGACCAGCGGCGTTGGTGTGAATGTGTCTGCGTCGAACCTGGCGGTGGGCGTAGGCAGCCTGAACATCTGTGGCAGCTCGAATACCAGCAGCGGCGTTCAGGTGAATTCGAACCTGAACGTAAGCAACGGCTCGCTGAACATCGTCGGAAACACGCGCAGTACCACTGCCGGGGCTGCAGGTGTGAACCTGTCCGGGAACATCACGGTAAATGAAGGCGGGACACTGAACATCAGTGGCGTGTCAAGTTGTACGAGTGCCGCCCAGGTGTCGGGTGTCTACGTCGGCGGAAGTTCGACGACCATTCTCGGCAACGCCGCGATCACTGGCAGCTCGAACTCAACTTCGGAAGGTGCCTATGCCACCCTGTATGGCGTTGGTGTCGGCTTTAACACGGCCCTGACCGTCTCTGGCAATGGCTCGTTGACCGTGACGGGTACGGGAACCGGCACGGACGGCGTCGGCGTGGCGTGTCTGAGCGTTGTCAACGTCGCTGGCGGTGAGCTTGTCCTCAACGGGACGTCGAACTCCGGAATGGGGGTGCAGTCGCTTGGCACCGTGAACATTGGTGGCGGGGTGTTCAGCATCATCGGCCAGTCGCAGACAAGTTACGGTATCGGTCGGGCAGTAGCCGCTGGTTCGAGCCCGCTCAGCGTCACGGGCGGCACCGCGATATTCAATGGGACGACGAATACCGGCGGTGCGGGCGTGTGGTGGCGTGAGGACGGCACCACAAATGGCACGACGGTATCCGGAAACGCCAGCCTGACCATCGTCGGGAGTGCGACAAATGGGACTGGCTACGGCGTGTGCGTCGGCGGCAACGTGGCCGTGGTGGGCGGTGGAAGCTTTACGGTTACGGGCACCGCGAGCAGCGGTACGGGTGTCAATGTACAGGGCGGCTCCATCAATATGCCGGGTAACGGCACGGTAAATATCACGGGTGTGTCGACTAACACGGCCGGAAGTGGCAGTGGCGTTTATCTGCAGAACTGCATCAGCACGAACGTCGGCACCGTCACCATCAACGGTACGGCCCAGGGTTCAGGTATCGGCCTGTGCCTGTCTTCCGGGGCAGCAGTTGGGGGTACCGGTAACCTGACGCTGATCGGCAGTTCGAACAGCCAGGTTGGCGTGTCCCTGAATAACGTGCAGATAACCGGCGGCACACTGGCTGTGAGCGGCCAGTCGAACAGCTCCTACGGTGTCTACACGGCCAGTGCGCTGAATATCTCCGGTGGTGCGCTGAATATCACGGGCGTATCGAATAGCTCGACGGGTTTTTACGACACCAGCACGGTGAGTGTGACCAATGGCGGTGTCGCGACGATCAGCGGTACGACGAACGGCGGCAGCGCCGCTGGCGTGTGCACGACGGGTGCCGTGACGGTCGGTAACGCGAGTACGCTGACCATTACCGGTACGGCGAACAACGCCACCGGCAGCAGCGCTGGTGTCTATCTGGCTAGCGCAGTGAATGTGAGCGGTGGCGCATTGAATGTCGCCGGTACGTCGAACAGTTCCTACGGCGTGTACGGATGCAGCTCGGTGAACGTGACCAATGGTGGTGTCGCGACCATCAGCGGTACGACGAACGGCGGTAGTAGCGCTGGCGCGTACGTGGCTGGGACCGTTTCGGTCGGCAACGCGAGTTCGCTGAGCGTTACCGGTATTGCGAGCAATACGGCTGGTAGCGGAACTGGCGTGTACGTGGGCAACGCGCTGGCTGTGTCGGGCGGCTCCGTGACGCTCAACGGCACATCGGCTGGTTCTGGCACCAGTGTGGGCCTGGCCTCGGGTGCGACGGTCAGTGGTGCCGGCGTCCTGACGCTCATCGGCACGGCGAATACCGGCGTAGGCCTGAACATGTCGGGCGTATCGGTTACCGGCAACGGAACGTTGAACGCCACGGGTACCTCGAACGCGACCTACGGTGTTAGCGGACTCGGTTCATCGCTGACTGTGAGCTCCGGCAATGTGACCATCAATGGCACGTCGCAAGGCGATGTCTCTGGTGTGAACCTGACGGGTCCGGTGGTAGTGAATGGCACCGGCAACCTGACGCTTACGGGTGCATCTGATAGTGGGACAGGTCTGGACCTGTCGCAAGGGGTCTCGGTTAGTGCCAATGGCACGCTGAACGTGATGGGCGAGTCCAACACGGGCGTTGGCCTTGGGCTTGTCGGCAGCAATGTCAGCCTGAACGTGACGGGCGGCAGTGCGAACCTGTCGGGTACGTCCAATACGGGCTCAGGCGTGTACGTCAACGCGACCTTGAATGCCAGCGTTTCGGGCAATGGCACGCTGAACGTGACGGGTCAGTCCAACACGGGCGTTGGCCTTGAGCTTGCCGGCAGCAACGCCAACCTGAACGTGACGGGCGGCAATGCGAGCCTGTCGGGTACGTCGGATTCGAATTCTGGTGTTGACGTCAACACGACCTTGAATGCCAGCGTCTCGGGCAATGGCACGCTGAACGTGACGGGCGAGTCCAACACGGGTGTTGGACTTGGGCTTGTCGGCAGCAACGCCAACCTGAACGTGACGGGCGGCAATGCAAGCCTGTCGGGTACGTCCGATTCGAATTCTGGTGTTGACGTCAATACGGCCTTGAACGCCAGCGTTTCGGGCACTGGCACGCTGAACGTGACGGGCGCGTCCAACACGGGCGTTGGACTTGGGCTTGCCGGCAGCAACGCCAACCTGAACGTGACGGGCGGCAATGCAAGCCTGTCGGGTACGTCCGATTCCAATTCCGGTGTTGACGTCAATACGGCCTTGAATGCCAGCGTTTCGGGCAATGGCACGCTGAACGTGACGGGCGCGTCCAACACGGGTGTTGGACTTGGGCTTGTCGGCAGCAACGCCAACCTGAACGTGGCGGGCGGCAAGGCAAGCCTGTCGGGTACGTCCGACGTGAATTCAGGCGTCTATGTCAATACGGCCTTGAATGTCGGCGTTTCGGGCACTGGCACGCTCAACGTGACGGGCGACTCCAACACGGGTGTTGGACTTGAGCTTGACGGCGGCAACGCCACCCTGAACGTGACGGGCGGCAATGCCAGCCTGTCGGGTACGTCCGATTCGAATTCTGGTGTTGACGTCAACACGACCTTGAATGCCAGCGTCTCGGGCAATGGCAAGCTGAACGTGACGGGCGCGTCCAACACGGGTGTTGGACTTGAGCTTGCCGGCAGCAACGCCACCCTGAACGTGACGGGCGGCACTGCGACCCTGTCGGGTACGTCTGATACGAATTCTGGCGTTGACATCGACACGGCCTTGAATGCAAGCGTCTCGGGCAATGGCACGCTGAACGTGACGGGCAATACGTCGACGGGCATCGCGGTGGGTCAGGACGTCAATAGCACCCTGGACCTGAGCGGTAACGGCACGGTAACAGTCAATGGCACGGCGACGGGCAACGGGACGGGCGTGCGCCTGAACGGCAGCACGAACGTGTCGGACAACGCGACGCTGAACATCAATGGCAGTTCGGTGGACGGCATCGGGGTACTCGAGAGCATGACGCCGCACGCCACGATGAACATCAGTGGCAATGGCGTGGTCAACGCGTTCGGCAGCTCGGTGAACGGCACGGGTAACGATTTCAACGGCGATACGCAGATCACGGGTAACGGTGCGCTGCACCTGGCAGGCACGTCGGTCAACGGCACCGCCGTGGAGCTGAGCGCGAACCTCAGTGCAACGGACAACGGCGCGATTACGGTTTCGGGTAATTCGACCAGTGGTACGGGCTTCCAGGAGGATGTGGGCAGCAGCCTGACGCTGGGTGGCAACGCGACGGCGAATATCTCGGGCAATTCGACCACGGGCGACGGCGTAGACCTGATTGGTAACACCACGTTGACGGGGAATGCCACCCTGATTGCCCAGGGCAGTTCGGATAGCGGCAATGGCCTCGGCCTGGGCGGGACGCTCAAGTCCGCGTCGGGCACGAACGTGTCGCTGGATGGTACGTCGAACACGGGTGCGGCGATCTACCTGGGCGCGGGCGATGGCCTGACGCTGGATGGCAACACCACGATGAACATGGCGGGCAGCTCGAACGCGGGCACCGGCGTGGAACTCGGCAATGTCACGGTGACGGACACTGCGTCGCTGAACGTCACGGGCAGCACCGTGACGGGCGTTGGCGTGGGCCAGGACGCCAACGGGTCGCTGAATATCGGCAGCAACGGCACGGTAGCCCTCGATGGCACGGCGACGGGCAACGGGACGGGCGTGCGCCTGAACGGCAGCACGAACGTGTCGGACAACGCGACGCTGAACCTCAATGGCAGTTCGGTGGACGGCATCGGGGTACTCGAGAGCATGACGCCGCACGCCACGATGAACATCAGTGGCAATGGCGTGGTCAACGCGTTCGGCAGCTCGGTGAACGGCACGGGTAACGATTTCAACGGCGATACGCAGATCACGGGCAACGGTGCGCTTAACCTGGCGGGCACGTCGGTCAACGGCACCGCTGTGGAGCTGAGCGCGAACCTCAGCGCGACGGATAACGGCGCGATTACGGTTTCGGGGAGTTCGACCAGTGGTACGGGTTTCCAGGAGGATGCGGGCAGCAGCCTGACGCTGGGTGGCAACGCGACAGCGAACATCTCGGGCAATTCGACCACGGGCGACGGCGTGGATCTGATGGGCAACAACACGCTCACAGGTAACGCGGCGCTCATGGTGCAGGGAAACTCGGACAGCGGCACGGGCCTGGATCTGGGCGGAACGCTGAACGCGACGTCGGGCACGACGATGTCGCTGAACGGTACATCGAACACGGGCGTGTCCATTCAGGTGGGCGTGGGCAGCGGCCTGACGCTGGAAGGCAACACGGCGCTGGACCTGGCGGGTTCGTCAAACGCAGGCATCGGCGTGGAACTCGGCAATGTCACGGTGACGGACACTGCGTCGCTGAACGTCACGGGCAGCACCGTGACGGGCGTTGGTGTGGGGCAGGACGTCGACGGGTCGCTGAATATCGGCAGCAACGGCACGGTAACGCTCGATGGCACGGCGACGGGCAACGGGACGGGCGTGCGCCTGAACGGCAGCACGAACGTGTCGGACAACGCGACGCTGAACCTCAATGGCAGTTCGGTGGATGGCATCGGGGTACTGGAGAGCATGACGCCGCACGCCACGATGAACATCAGTGGCAACGGCGTGGTCAACGCGTTCGGCAGCTCCGTGAACGGCACGGGTAACGATTTCAACGGCGATACGCAGATCACGGGTAACGGTGCGCTTAACCTGGCGGGCACGTCGGTCAACGGCACCGCTGTGGAGTTGAGCGCGAACCTCAGCGCAACGGACAACGGCGCGATTACGGTTTCGGGTAATTCGACCAGTGGTACGGGTTTCCAGGAGGATGTGGGCAGCAGCCTGACGCTGGGTGGCAACGCGACGGCGGACATCTCTGGCAACTCCAGCACGGGCATTGGCGCGGAACTGAACGGCACGACCAGTGCGTCGGGTAACGCCACGATTAACGTGTCGGGCGACTCGGGGACGAATACGGGCGTGGAGATCGGATCGAACGGTTCCACGGACGCAACCGAAAACGGCACGATCACGATCCAGGGTTATTCGACGAGCGGGACGGGCGTCGAAAACAACGGTTCGATAAATACCGATAACGGTACAACCCATATTACGGGCAACTCGGCCAGTGGTACGGACGTTGCGAATAACGGCACGATCAATACGACCGGCAATGGCTCGACGACCATCTCAGGCAATCTTACGAACGACGGTACGATCGACACCAGCAATGGCGGGATGACCGATGTCAACGGCAGCCTGTCGAACAACGGGACGGTGGCGACGGACAACGGCTCGCTGAACGTCAACGGCAGCGTGGACAACAGCGGCACGCTGAATACGACCGGTGACAACGGCACGACCAGCATCGGTGGTGACCTGAACAACAGCGGCAATGTCAGCACGACCGACAACGGCTCGCTGAACGTGGGCGGCAACGTCACGAACGACGCGAACGGCACGATCGACACCAGCAATGGCGGCACGACTGATGTTAACGGCAGCCTGTCGAACAACGGGACGGTGGCGACGGATAACGGTTCGCTGAACGTCAACGGCAGCGTGGACAACAACGGCACGCTGAATACGACCGGTGACAACGGCACGACCAGCATCGGTGGTGACCTGAACAACAGCGGCAATGTCAGCACGACCGACAACGGCTCGCTGAACGTGTCGGGTAACGTCACGAACGACGCGAACGGCACGATCGACACCAGCAATGGCGGCACGACTGATGTCAACGGCAGCCTGTCGAACAACGGGACGGTGGCGACGGACAACGGCACGCTGAACGTCAACGGCAGCGTGGACAACAACGGCACGCTGAACACGACGGACAACGGCACGACCAGCATCGGTGGTGACCTGAACAACAGCGGCAACGTCAGCACGACCGACAATGGCTCGCTGAATGTCGGTGGCAACGTCACGAACAACGGGACGGTCGACACGGACAACGGTTCGCTGAACGTCAATGGCAGCGTAGACAACAACGGCACGCTGAACACGACCGGTGACAATGGCACGACCAGCATCGGCGGCGACCTGAACAACAGCGGCAATGTCAGCACGACCGACAACGGCTCGCTGAACGTGTCGGGTAATGTCACGAACGACGCGAACGGCACGATCGACACGAGCAATGGCGGCACGACCGTTGTCAACGGCAGCCTGTCGAACAACGGGACGGTGGCGACGGATAACGGTTCGCTGAACGTCAATGGCAGCGTGGACAACAACGGCACGCTGAACACGACCGGTGACAACGGCTCGACGAACATCGGTGGCGACCTGAACAACAGCGGCAATGTCAGCACGACCGACAACGGCTCGCTGAACGTGTCGGGTAACGTCACGAACGATGCGAACGGCACGATCGACACGAGCAATGGCGGCACGACTGATGTCAACGGCAGCCTGTCGAACAACGGGACGGTGACGACGGATAACGGTTCGCTGAACGTCAACGGCAGCGTGGACAACAACGGTACGCTGGACACGACCGGTGACAACGGTTCGACCAGCATCGCTGGTGACCTGAACAACAGCGGCAATGTCAGCACGACTGACAACGGCTCGCTGAACGTGGGCGGTAACGTCACGAACGACGCGAACGGCACGATCGACACGAGCAATGGCGGCACGACCGATGTCAACGGCAGCCTGTCGAACAACGGGACGGTGGCGACGGATAACGGTTCGTTGAACGTCAACGGCAGCGTGGACAACAACGGCACGCTGAACACGACCGGTGACAACGGCACGACGAACATCGGTGGTGACCTGAACAACAGCGGCAATGTCAGCACGACCGACAACGGCTCGCTGAACGTGGGTGGCAACGTCACGAACGACGCGAACGGCACGATCGACACGAGCAATGGCGGCACGACTGATGTCAACGGCAGCCTGTCGAACAACGGAACGGTGACGACGGATAACGGTTCGCTGAACGTCAACGGCAGCGTGGACAACAACGGCACGCTGAATACGACCGGTGACAACGGCACGACCAGCATCGGTGGTGACCTGAACAACAGCGGCAATGTCAGCACGACCGACAACGGTTCGCTGAACGTGGCTGGCAACGTCACGAACGACGCGAACGGCACGATCGACACGAGCAATGGCGGCACGACCGATGTCAACGGCAGCCTGTCGAACAACGGGACGGTGACGACGGATAACGGTTCGCTGAACGTCAACGGCAGCGTGGACAACAACGGCACGCTGAATACGACCGGTGACAACGGCACGACCAGCATCGGTGGTGACCTGAACAACAGCGGCAATGTCAGCACGACCGACAACGGTTCGCTGAACGTGGCTGGCAACGTCACGAACGACGCGAACGGCACGATCGACACGAGCAATGGCGGCACGACCGATGTCAACGGCAGCCTGTCGAACAACGGGACGGTGACGACGGATAACGGTTCGCTGAACGTCAACGGCAGCGTGGACAACAACGGCACGCTGAACACGACCGGTGACAACGGCACGACCAGCATCGGCGGCGACCTGAACAACAGCGGCAATGTCAGCACGACCGACAACGGCACGCTGAACGTGGCTGGCAACGTCACGAACGACGCGAACGGCACGATCGACACGAGCAATGGCGGCACGACCGATGTCAACGGCAGCCTGTCGAACAACGGGACGGTGGCGACGGATAACGGTTCGTTGAACGTCAACGGCAGCGTGGACAACAACGGCACGCTGAATACGACCGGTGACAACGGCACGACCAGCATCGGTGGTGACCTGAACAACAGCGGCAATGTCAGCACGACCGACAACGGTTCGCTGAACGTGGCTGGCAACGTCACGAACGACGCGAACGGCACGATCGACACGAGCAATGGCGGCACGACCGATGTCAACGGCAGCCTGTCGAACAACGGGACGGTGACGACGGATAACGGTTCGTTGAACGTCAACGGCAGCGTGGACAACAACGGCACGCTGAACACGACCGGTGACAACGGCACGACCAGCATCGGTGGTGACCTGAACAACAGCGGCAATGTCAGCACGACCGACAACGGTTCGCTGAACGTGGCTGGCAACGTCACGAACGACGCGAACGGCACGATCGACACGAGCAATGGCGGCACGACCGATGTCAACGGCAGCCTGTCGAACAACGGGACGGTGACGACGGATAACGGTTCGCTGAACGTCAACGGCAGCGTGGACAACAACGGCACGCTGAACACGACCGGTGACAACGGCACGACCAGCATCGGTGGTGACCTGAACAACAGCGGCAATGTCAGCACGACCGACAACGGTTCGCTGAACGTGGCTGGCAACGTCACGAACGACGCGAACGGCACGATCGACACGAGCAATGGCGGCACGACCGATGTCAACGGCAGCCTGTCGAACAACGGGACGGTGACGACGGATAACGGTTCGCTGAACGTCAACGGCAGCGTGGACAACAACGGCACGCTGAACACGACCGGTGACAACGGCACGACCAGCATCGGCGGCGACCTGAACAACAGCGGCAATGTCAGCACGACCGACAACGGTTCGCTGAACGTGGGCGGTAACGTCACGAACGACGCGAACGGCACGATCGACACCAGCAATGGCGGCACGACCGATGTCAACGGCAGCCTGTCGAACAACGGGACGGTGACGACGGATAACGGTTCGCTGAACGTCAACGGTAGCGTGGACAACAACGGCACGCTGAACACGACCGGTGACAACGGCACGACCAGCATCGGTGGTGACCTGAACAACAGCGGCAATGTCAGCACGACCGACAACGGCACGCTGAACGTGTCGGGTAACGTCACGAACAACGGTACGATCGACACGAGCAATGGCGGCACGACCGATGTCAACGGCAGCCTGTCGAACAACGGGACGGTGACGACGGATAACGGATCGCTGAACGTCAACGGCAGCGTGGACAACAACGGCGCGCTGAATACGACAGACAACGGCACGACCAGCATCGGTGGTGACCTGAACAACAGCGGCAATGTCAGCACGACCGACAACGGCTCGCTGAACGTGGGTGGCAACGTCACGAACGATGTGAACGGCACGCTGGACACCAGCAATGGTGGGGCGACGAACGTCAACGGCAGTGTTGATAACAACGGCACGATCGCCACGGACAACGGATCGCTGAACGTCAACGGCAGCGTGGACAACAACGGCACGCTGAACACGACGGACAACGGCTCGACGAACATCGGTGGTGACCTGAACAACAGCGCCAATGTCAGCACGACCGACAACGGCTCGCTGAACGTGGGCGGTAATGTCACGAACAACGGGACGGTCGACACGGATAACGGATCGCTGAACGTCAACGGCAGCGTAGACAACAACGGCACGCTGAACACGACCGGTGACAATGGCTCGACCAACATCGGTGGCGACCTGAACAACAGCGGCAATGTCAGCACGACGGACAACGGCTCGCTGAACGTGGGTGGCAACGTCACGAACGACGGTACGATCGACACGAGCAATGGCGGCACGACCGATGTCAACGGCAGCCTTGCGAACGACGGGACGGTGGCGACGGACAACGGCACGCTGAACGTGTCGGGCAACGTCACGAACGACGCGAACGGCACGATCGACACCAGCAATGGCGGCACGACCGATGTCAATGGCAGCCTGTCGAACAACGGGACGGTGACGACGGATAACGGTTCGCTGAACGTCAACGGCAGCGTGGACAACAACGGTACGCTGGACACGACCGGTGACAACGGCTCGACGAACATCGGTGGCGACCTGAACAACAGCGGCAATGTCAGCACGACTGACAACGGCTCGCTGAACGTGGGTGGCAACGTCACGAACAACGGGACGGTCGACACGGATAACGGTTCGCTGAACATCAACGGTAGCGTGGACAACAACGGCACGCTGAATACGACCGGTGACAACGGCACGACCAGCATCGGTGGTGACCTGAACAACAGCGGCAATGTCAGCACGACCGACAACGGTTCGCTGAACGTGGGCGGTAACGTCACGAACGACGCGAACGGCACGATCGACACGAGCAATGGCGGCACGACCGATGTCAACGGCAGCCTGTCGAACAACGGGACGGTCGACACGGATAACGGTTCGCTGAACGTCAACGGCAGCGTGGACAACAACGGCACGCTGAACACGACCGGTGACAATGGCACGACCAATATCGGTGGTGACCTGAACAACAGCGGCAATGTCAGCACGACCGACAACGGCACGCTGAACGTGTCGGGTAACGTCACGAACAACGGTACGATCGACACGAGCAATGGCGGCACGACCGATGTCAACGGCAGCCTGTCGAACAACGGAACGGTGACGACGGATAACGGTTCGCTGAACGTCAACGGCAGCGTGGACAACAACGGCACGCTGAATACGACCGGTGACAACGGCACGACCAGCATCGGTGGTGACCTGAACAACAGCGGCAACGTCAGCACGACCGACAACGGCTCGCTGAACGTGGGCGGCAACGTCACGAACGACGCGAACGGCACGATCGACACGAGCAATGGCGGCACGACCGATGTCAACGGCAGCCTGTCGAACAACGGGACGGTGACGACGGATAACGGTTCGCTGAACGTCAACGGCAGCGTGGACAACAACGGCACGCTGAATACGACCGGTGACAACGGCACGACCAGCATCGGCGGCGACCTGAACAACAGCGGCAATGTCAGCACGACCGACAACGGCTCGCTGAACGTGTCGGGTAACGTCACGAACGACGCGAACGGCACGATCGACACCAGCAATGGCGGCACGACCGATGTCAACGGCAGCCTGTCGAACAACGGGACGGTGGCGACGAATAACGGTTCGCTGAACGTCAACGGCAGCGTGGACAACAACGGCACGCTGAACACGACCGGTGACAACGGCACGACCAGCATCGGTGGTGACCTGAACAACAGCGGCAATGTCAGCACGACCGACAACGGCTCGCTGAACGTGTCGGGTAACGTCACGAACGATGCGAACGGCACGATCGACACCAGCAATGGCGGCACGACCGATGTCAACGGCAGCCTGTCGAACAACGGGACGGTGGCGACGGATAACGGCACGCTGAACGTCAACGGCAGCGTGGACAACAACGGCACGCTGAACACGACCGGCGACAACGGTACGACCAGCATCGGTGGTGACCTGAACAACAGCGGCAATGTCAGCACGACCGACAACGGTACGCTGAATCTCAGCGGTGACTTGGATAACGATGGAACAATTGACAACGACAACGTTTCGTTCAACGTTCCCGGGAACGTGACCAACAACGGCACGATTAATACAACCGGGGATGACGGTCACATGAATATTGGCGGCAATTTGACCAACAATGGTTCAATTGATACCACCAATAACGGCACGCTGAACGTGTCAGGTAATGTCACGAACGACGCGAACGGCACGATCGACACGAGCAATGGCGGCACGACCGATGTCAATGGCAGCCTGTCGAACAACGGGACGGTGGCGACGGATAACGGCACGCTGAACGTCAACGGCAGCGTGGACAACAACGGCACGCTGAACACGACCGGTGACAACGGCACGACCAATATCGGTGGTGACCTGAACAACAGCGGCAACGTCAGCACGACCGACAATGGCTCGCTGAATGTCGGTGGCAACGTCACGAACAACGGGACGGTCGACACGGACAACGGTTCGCTGAACGTCAACGGCAGCGTGGACAACAACGGCACGCTGAACACGACCGGTGACAACGGCACGACCAGCATCGGCGGCGACCTGAACAACAGCGGCAATGTCAGCACGACCGACAACGGCTCGCTGAACGTGGCTGGCAACGTCACGAACGACGCGAACGGCACGATCGACACGAGCAATGGCGGCACGACCGATGTCAACGGCAGCCTGTCGAACAACGGGACGGTGGCGACGGATAACGGTTCGCTGAACGTCAATGGCAGCGTGGACAACAACGGCACGCTGAACACGACCGGTGACAACGGCTCGACGAACATCGGTGGCGACCTGAACAACAGCGGCAATGTCAGCACGACCGACAACGGCTCGCTGAACGTGGGCGGTAATGTCACGAACAACGGGACGGTCGACACGGACAACGGTTCGCTGAACGTCAATGGCAGCGTGGACAACAACGGCACGCTGAACACGACCGGTGACAATGGCTCGACCAACATCGGTGGTGACCTGAACAACAGCGGCAACGTCAGCACGACCGACAATGGCTCGCTGAACGTCGGTGGCAACGTCACGAACAACGGGACGGTCGACACGGATAACGGATCGCTGAACGTCAACGGCAGCGTAGACAACAACGGCACGCTGAACACGACCGGTGACAACGGCACGACGAACATCGGTGGTGACCTGAACAACAGCGGCAACGTCAGCACGACCGACAATGGCTCGCTGAACGTCGGTGGCAACGTCACGAACAACGGGACGGTCGACACGGATAACGGCACGCTGAACGTCAACGGCAGCGTGGACAACAACGGCACGCTGAACACGACCGGTGACAACGGCACGACGAACATCGGTGGTGACCTGAACAACAGCGGCAATGTCAGCACGACCGACAACGGCTCGCTGAACGTGTCGGGTAACGTCACGAACGACGCGAACGGCACGATCGACACCAGCAATGGCGGCACGACTGATGTCAACGGCAGCCTGTCGAACAACGGGACGATGGCGACGGATAACGGCACGCTGAACGTCAACGGCAGCGTGGACAACAACGGCACGCTGAACACGACGGACAACGGCACGACCAGCATCGGTGGTGACCTGAACAACAGCGGCAACGTCAGCACGACCGACAATGGCTCGCTGAATGTCGGTGGCAACGTCACGAACGACGGGACGGTCGACACGGACAACGGTTCGCTGAACGTCAACGGCAGCGTGGACAACAACGGCACGCTGAACACGACCGGTGACAACGGCACGACCAGCATCGGCGGCGACCTGAACAACAGCGGCAATGTCAGCACGACCGACAACGGCTCGCTGAACGTGTCGGGTAACGTCACGAACGACGCGAACGGCACGATCGACACGAGCAATGGCGGCACGACCGATGTCAACGGCAGCCTGTCGAACAACGGGACGGTGACGACGGACAACGGTTCGCTGAACGTCAACGGCAGCGTGGACAACAACGGCACGCTGAACACGACCGGTGACAACGGCACGACCAGCATCGGTGGCGACCTGAACAACAGCGGCAATGTCAGCACGACCGACAACGGCTCGCTGAACGTGGCTGGCAACGTCACGAACGACGCGAACGGCACGATCGACACGAGCAATGGCGGCACGACCGATGTCAACGGCAGCCTGTCGAACAACGGGACGGTGGCGACGGATAACGGCACGCTGAACGTCAACGGCAGCGTGGACAACAACGGCACGCTGAACACGACCGGTGACAACGGCACGACGAACATCGGTGGCGACCTGAACAACAGCGGCAACGTCAGCACGACCGACAACGGCTCGCTGAACGTGGCTGGCAACGTCACGAACGACGCGAACGGCACGATCGACACGAGCAATGGCGGCACGACCGATGTCAACGGCAGCCTGTCGAACAACGGGACGGTGGCGACGGACAACGGTTCGCTGAACGTCAACGGCAGCGTGGACAACAACGGCACGCTGAACACGACCGGTGACAACGGCACGACGAACATCGGTGGTGACCTGAACAACAGCGGCAATGTCAGCACGACCGACAACGGTTCGCTGAACGTGTCGGGCAACGTCACGAACAACGGCACGATCGACACGAGCAATGGCGGCACGACCGATGTCAACGGCAGCCTGTCGAACAACGGGACGGTGGCGACGGATAACGGCTCGCTGAACGTCAACGGCAGCGTGGACAACAACGGCACGCTGAATACGACCGGTGACAATGGCACGACCAGCATCGGCGGCGACCTGAACAACAGCGGCAATGTCAGCACGACCGACAACGGCTCGCTGAACGTGTCGGGTAATGTCACGAACGACGCGAACGGCACGATCGACACGAGCAATGGCGGCACGACCGATGTCAACGGCAGCCTGTCGAACAACGGGACGGTGGCGACGGACAACGGCTCGCTGAACGTCAATGGCAGCGTGGACAACAGCGGCACGCTGGACACGACCGGTGACAACGGTTCGACCAGCATCGCTGGTGACCTGAACAACAGCGGCAATGTCAGCACGACCGACAACGGCTCGCTGAACGTGGGCGGTAACGTCACGAACGACGCGAACGGCACGATCGACACCAGCAATGGCGGCACGACCGATGTCAACGGCAGCCTGTCGAACAACGGAACGGTGACGACGGACAATGGCTCGCTGAACGTCAACGGCAGCGTGGACAACAACGGCACGCTGGACACGACCGGTGACAACGGCACGACGAACATCGGTGGTGACCTGAACAACAGCGGCAATGTCAGCACGACCGACAACGGTTCGCTGAACGTCGCTGGCAACGTCACGAACGACGCGAACGGCACGATCGACACGAGCAATGGCGGCACGACCGATGTCAACGGTAGCCTGTCGAACAACGGGACGGTGGCGACGGATAACGGCTCGCTGAACGTGTCGGGCAACGTCACGAACAACGGTACGATCGACACGAGCAATGGCGGCACGACTGATGTCAACGGCAGCCTGTCGAACAACGGGACGGTGGCGACGGATAACGGCTCGCTGAACGTCAACGGCAGCGTGGACAACAACGGCACGCTGAATACGACCGGTGACAACGGTTCGACGAACATCGCTGGTGACCTGAACAACAGCGGCAATGTCAGCACGACCGACAACGGCTCGCTGAATGTGGGTGGCAACGTCACGAACGACGGGACGGTCGACACGGACAACGGCTCGCTGAACGTCAATGGCAGCGTGGACAACAACGGCACGCTGAATACGACCGGTGACAACGGCACGACCAGCATCGGCGGCGACCTGAACAACAGCGGCAATGTCAGCACGACTGACAACGGCTCGCTGAACGTGGGCGGCAACGTCACGAACGACGGGACGGTCGACACGGACAACGGTTCGCTGAACGTCACCGGCAGCGTGGACAACAACGGCACGCTGAACACGACCGGTGACAACGGCACGACGAACATCGGTGGTGACCTGAACAACAGCGGCAATGTCAGCACGACCGACAACGGCTCGCTGAACGTGGCTGGCAACGTCACGAACGACGGGACGGTCGACACGGACAACGGTTCGCTGAACGTCAACGGCAGCGTGGACAACAACGGCACGCTAAACACGACCGGTGACAACGGCACGACCAACATCGGTGGCGACCTGAACAACAGCGGCAATGTCAGCACGACCGACAACGGCTCGCTGAACGTGGGCGGTAACGTCACGAACGACGCGAACGGCACGATCGACACCAGCAATGGCGGCACGACTGATGTCAACGGCAGCCTGTCGAACAACGGGACGGTGGCGACGGACAACGGTTCGCTGAACGTCAACGGCAGCGTGGACAACAACGGCACGCTGAACACGACCGGTGACAACGGCACGACGAACATCGGTGGCGACCTGAACAACAGCGGCAACGTCAGCACGACCGACAACGGCTCGCTGAATGTGGGTAGCAACGTCACGAACGACGGGACGGTCGACACGGACAACGGTTCGCTGAACGTCAACGGCAGCGTGGACAACAGCGGCACGCTGAACACAACCGGTGACAACGGCACGACCAACATCGGTGGCGACCTGAACAACAGCGGCAATGTCAGCACGACTGACAACGGCTCGCTGAACGTGGGTGGCAACGTCACGAACGACGGGACGGTCGACACGGACAACGGTTCGCTGAACGTCAACGGCAGCGTGGACAACAACGGCACGCTGAACACGACCGGTGACAACGGTTCGACCAGCATCGGTGGTGACCTGAACAACAGCGGCAATGTCAGCACGACCGACAACGGCTCGCTGAATGTGGGTGGCAACGTCACGAACGACGGGACGGTCGACACGGACAACGGTTCGCTGAACGTCAACGGCAGCGTGGACAACAACGGCACGCTGAACACGACCGGTGACAACGGCACGACGAACATCGCTGGTGACCTGAACAACAGCGGCAATGTCAGCACGACCGACAACGGCTCGCTGAACGTGGGCGGTAACGTCACGAACGACGCGAACGGCACGATCGACACCAGCAATGGCGGCACGACTGATGTCAACGGCAGCCTGTCGAACAACGGGACGGTCGACACGGACAACGGTTCGCTGAACGTCAACGGCAGCGTGGACAACAACGGCACGCTGAACACGACCGGTGACAACGGCTCGACGAACATCGCTGGTGACCTGAACAACAGCGGCAATGTCAGCACGACCGACAACGGTTCGCTGAACGTGGGTGGCAACGTCACGAACGACGGGACGGTCGACACGGACAACGGTTCGCTGAACGTCAACGGCAGCGTGGACAACAACGGCACGCTGAACACGACCGGTGACAACGGCACGACGAACATCGGTGGTGACCTGAACAACAGCGGCAATGTCAGCACGACCGACAACGGCTCGCTGAACGTGGGCGGTAACGTCACGAACGATGCGAACGGCACGATCGACACCAGCAATGGCGGCACGACTGATGTCAACGGCAGCCTGTCGAACAACGGGACGGTCGACACGGATAACGGTTCGCTGAACGTCAACGGCAGCGTGGACAACAACGGCACGCTGAACACGTCCGGTGACAACGGCACGACCAACATCGGTGGTGACCTGAACAACAGCGGCAACGTCAGCACGACCGACAACGGCTCGCTGAATGTGGGTGGCAACGTCACGAACGACGGGACGGTCGACACGGACAACGGTTCGCTGAACGTCAACGGCAGCGTGGACAACAACGGCACGCTGAATACGACCGGTGACAACGGTTC
Organism: Paraburkholderia adhaesiva; assembly: GCF_021390575.1. GTDB lineage: Bacteria > Pseudomonadota > Gammaproteobacteria > Burkholderiales > Burkholderiaceae > Paraburkholderia > Paraburkholderia adhaesiva. Next base: position 770,607 of record NZ_JAJEJQ010000001.1, read on the forward strand.
GACGAACATCGCTGGTGACCTGAACAACAGCGGCAATGTCAGCACGACCGACAACGGCTCGCTGAACGTGTCGGGCAACGTCACGAACAACGGCACGATCGACACGAGCAATGGCGGCACGACCGATGTCAACGGCAGCCTGTCGAACAACGGGACGGTGGCGACGGATAACGGTTCGCTGAACGTCAACGGCAGCGTGGACAACAACGGCACGCTGAACACGACCGGTGACAACGGCACGACGAACATCGGTGGTGACCTGAACAACAGCGGCAATGTCAGCACGACCGACAACGGCTCGCTGAACGTGGGTGGCAACGTCACGAACGACGGGACGGTCGACACGGACAACGGTTCGCTGAACGTCAACGGCAGCGTGGACAACAACGGCACGCTGAATACGACCGGTGACAACGGTTCGACGAACATCGCTGGTGACCTGAACAACAGCGGCAATGTCAGCACGACCGACAACGGCTCGCTGAACGTGGGTGGCAACGTCACGAACGACGGGACGGTCGACACGGACAACGGTTCGCTGAACGTCAACGGCAGCGTGGACAACAACGGCACGCTGAATACGACCGGTGACAACGGTTCGACGAACATCGCTGGTGACCTGAACAACAGCGGCAATGTCAGCACGACCGACAACGGCTCGCTGAACGTGTCGGGCAACGTCACGAACAACGGCACGATCGACACGAGCAATGGCGGCACGACCGATGTCAACGGCAGCCTGTCGAACAACGGGACGGTGGCGACGGATAACGGCTCGCTGAACGTCAATGGCAGCGTGGACAACAACGGCACGCTGAACACGACCGGTGACAACGGCACGACGAACATCGCTGGTGACCTGAACAACAGCGGCAATGTCAGCACGACTGACAACGGCTCGCTGAACGTGGGCGGCAACGTCACGAACGACGGGACGGTCGACACGGACAACGGTTCGCTGAACGTCAACGGCAGCGTGGACAACAACGGCACGCTGAACACGACCGGTGACAACGGCACGACGAACATCGGTGGTGACCTGAACAACAGCGGCAATGTCAGCACGACCGACAACGGCTCGCTGAACGTGGGTGGCAACGTCACGAACGACGGGACGGTCGACACGGACAACGGTTCGCTGAACGTCAACGGCAGCGTGGACAACAACGGCACGCTGAATACGACCGGTGACAACGGTTCGACGAACATCGCTGGTGACCTGAACAACAGCGGCAATGTCAGCACGACCGACAACGGCTCGCTGAATGTGGGTGGCAACGTCACGAACGACGGGACGGTCGACACGGACAACGGCTCGCTGAACGTCAATGGCAGCGTGGACAACAACGGCACGCTGAACACGACCGGTGACAACGGCACGACGAACATCGGTGGTGACCTGAACAACAGCGGCAATGTCAGCACGACTGACAACGGCTCGCTGAACGTGGGCGGCAACGTCACGAACGACGGGACGGTCGACACGGACAACGGTTCGCTGAACGTCAACGGCAGCGTGGACAACAACGGCACGCTGAACACGACCGGTGACAACGGCACGACGAACATCGGTGGTGACCTGAACAACAGCGGCAATGTCAGCACGACCGACAACGGCTCGCTGAACGTGGGTGGCAACGTCACGAACGACGGGACGGTCGACACGGACAACGGTTCGCTGAACGTCAACGGCAGCGTGGACAACAACGGCACGCTGAACACGACCGGTGACAACGGCACGACCAACATCGGTGGTGACCTGAACAACAGCGGCAATGTCAGCACGACGGACAACGGCTCGCTGAACGTGGGTGGCAACGTCACGAACGACGGGACGGTCGACACGGACAACGGTTCGCTGAACGTCAACGGCAGCGTGGACAACAACGGCACGCTGAACACGACCGGTGACAACGGCACGACCAACATCGGTGGCGACCTGAACAACAGCGGCAATGTCAGCACGACTGACAACGGCTCGCTGAACGTGGGTGGCAACGTCACGAACGACGGGACGGTCGACACGGACAACGGTTCGCTGAACGTCAACGGCAGCGTGGACAACAACGGCACGCTGAACACGACCGGTGACAACGGCACGACCAACATCGGTGGTGACCTGAACAACAGCGGCAATGTCAGCACGACGGACAACGGCTCGCTGAACGTGGGTGGCAACGTCACGAACGATGCGAACGGCACGCTGGACACGACAGACAACGGCTCGACCAGCATCGGTGGCGACCTGAACAACAGCGGCAACGTCAGCACGACTGACAACGGCTCGCTGAACGTGGGCGGTAACGTCACGAACGACGCGAACGGCACGATCGACACCAGCAATGGCGGCACGACTGATGTCAACGGCAGCCTGTCGAACAACGGGACGGTCGACACGGATAACGGTTCGCTGAACGTCAACGGCAGCGTGGACAACAACGGCACGCTGGCCACGACCGGTGACAACGGCACGACGAACATCGGTGGTGACCTGAACAACAGCGGCAATGTCAGCACGACCGACAACGGTTCGCTGAACGTGGGTGGCAACGTCACGAACGACGGGACGGTCGACACGGACAACGGTTCGCTGAACGTCAACGGCAGCGTGGACAACAACGGCACGCTGAACACGACCGGTGACAACGGCACGACGAACATCGGTGGTGACCTGAACAACAGCGGCAATGTCAGCACGACCGACAACGGCTCGCTGAACGTGGGTGGCAACGTCACGAACGACGGGACGGTCGACACGGACAACGGTTCGCTGAACGTCAACGGCAGCGTGGACAACAACGGCACGCTGAACACGACCGGTGACAACGGCACGACGAACATCGGTGGTGACCTGAACAACAGCGGCAATGTCAGCACGACCGACAACGGCTCGCTGAACGTGGGTGGCAACGTCACGAACGACGGGACGGTCGACACGGACAACGGTTCGCTGAACGTCAACGGCAGCGTGGACAACAGCGGCACGCTGAACACGACCGGTGACAACGGCACGACCAACATCGGTGGTGACCTGAACAACAGCGGCAATGTCAGCACGACCGACAACGGCTCGCTGAACGTGGGTGGCAACGTCACGAACGACGGGACGGTCGACACGGACAACGGTTCGCTGAACGTCAACGGCAGCGTGGACAACAACGGCACGCTGAACACGACCGGTGACAACGGCACGACGAACATCGGTGGCGACCTGAACAACAGCGGCAATGTCAGCACGACTGACAACGGCTCGCTGAACGTGGGTGGCAACGTCACGAACGACGGGACGGTCGACACGGACAACGGTTCGCTGAACGTCAACGGCAGCGTGGACAACAACGGCACGCTGAACACGACCGGTGACAACGGCACGACGAACATCGGTGGCGACCTGAACAACAGCGGCAATGTCAGCACGACCGACAACGGTTCGCTGAACGTCGCTGGCAACGTCACGAACGACGCGAACGGCACGATCGACACCAGCAATGGCGGCACGACTGATGTCAACGGCAGCCTGTCGAACAACGGGACGGTCGACACGGACAACGGTTCGCTGAACGTCAACGGCAGCGTGGACAACAACGGCACGCTGAACACGACCGGTGACAACGGCTCGACGAACATCGGTGGTGACCTGAACAACAGCGGCAATGTCAGCACGACCGACAACGGCTCGCTGAACGTGGGTGGCAACGTCACGAACGACGGGACGGTCGACACGGACAACGGTTCGCTGAACGTCAACGGCAGCGTGGACAACAACGGCACGTTGAACACGACCGGTGACAACGGCACGACGAACATCGGTGGTGACCTGAACAACAGCGGCAATGTCAGCACGACCGACAACGGTTCGCTGAACGTGGGTGGCAACGTCACGAACGACGGGACGGTCGACACGGACAACGGTTCGCTGAACGTCAACGGCAGCGTGGACAACAACGGCACGCTGAACACGACCGGTGACAACGGCACGACGAACATCGGTGGCGACCTGAACAACAGCGGCAATGTCAGCACGACCGACAACGGCTCGCTGAACGTATCGGGTAACGTCACGAACGACGCGAACGGCACGATCGACACCAGCAATGGCGGCACGACTGATGTCAACGGCAGCCTGTCGAACAACGGGACGGTCGACACGGACAACGGTTCGCTGAACGTCAACGGCAGCGTGGACAACAACGGCACGCTGAACACGACCGGTGACAACGGCTCGACGAACATCGGTGGTGACCTGAACAACAGCGGCAATGTCAGCACGACCGACAACGGCTCGCTGAACGTGTCGGGTAACGTCACGAACGACGCGAACGGCACGATCGACACCAGCAATGGCGGCACGACTGATGTCAACGGCAGCCTGTCGAACAACGGGACGGTCGACACGGACAACGGTTCGCTGAACGTCAACGGCAGCGTGGACAACAGCGGCACGCTGAACACGACCGGTGACAACGGCACGACCAACATCGGTGGTGACCTGAACAACAGCGGCAATGTCAGCACGACCGACAACGGCTCGCTGAACGTGGGTGGCAACGTCACGAACGACGGGACGGTCGACACGGACAACGGTTCGCTGAACGTCAACGGCAGCGTGGACAACAACGGCACGCTGAACACGACCGGTGACAACGGCACGACCAACATCGGTGGTGACCTGAACAACAGCGGCAATGTCAGCACGACGGACAACGGCTCGCTGAACGTGGGTGGCAACGTCACGAACGACGGGACGGTCGACACGGACAACGGTTCGCTGAACGTCAACGGCAGCGTGGACAACAACGGCACGCTGAATACGACCGGTGACAACGGTTCGACCAGCATCGGTGGTGACCTGAACAACAGCGGCAATGTCAGCACGACCGACAGCGGCTCGCTGAACGTGGGTGGCAACGTCACGAACGATGCGAACGGCACGCTGGACACGACAGACAACGGCTCGACCAGCATCGTTGGCGACCTGAACAACAGCGGCAACGTCAGCACGACTGACAACGGCTCGCTGAACGTGGGCGGTAACGTCACGAACGACGCGAACGGCACGATCGACACCAGCAATGGCGGCACGACTGATGTCAACGGCAGCCTGTCGAACAACGGGACGGTCGACACGGATAACGGTTCGCTGAACGTCAACGGCAGCGTGGACAACAGCGGCACGCTGAACACGACCGGTGACAACGGCTCGACCAGCATCGGTGGTGACCTGAACAACAGCGGTAACGTCAGCACGACCGACAACGGCTCGCTGAACGTGGGTGGCAACGTCACGAACGACGGGACGGTCGACACGGACAACGGTTCGCTGAACGTCAACGGCAGCGTGGACAACAACGGCACGCTGAACACGACCGGTGACAACGGCACGACCAACATCGGTGGTGACCTGAACAACAGCGGCAATGTCAGCACGACCGACAACGGTTCGCTGAACGTCGCTGGCAACGTCACGAACGACGCGAACGGCACGATCGACACCAGCAATGGCGGCACGACTGATGTCAACGGCAGCCTGTCGAACAACGGGACGGTCGACACGGACAACGGTTCGCTGAACGTCAACGGCAGCGTGGACAACAACGGCACGCTGAACACGACCGGTGACAACGGCACGACCAACATCGGTGGTGACCTGAACAACAGCGGCAATGTCAGCACGACCGACAACGGCTCGCTGAACGTGGGTGGCAACGTCACGAACGACGGGACGGTCGACACGGACAACGGTTCGCTGAACGTCAACGGCAGCGTGGACAACAGCGGCACGCTGAACACGACCGGTGACAACGGCTCGACCAGCATCGGTGGTGACCTGAACAACAGCGGTAACGTCAGCACGACCGACAACGGCTCGCTGAACGTGGGTGGCAACGTCACGAACGACGGGACGGTCGACACGGACAACGGTTCGCTGAACGTCAACGGCAGCGTGGACAACAACGGCACGCTGAACACGACCGGTGACAACGGCACGACCAACATCGGTGGTGACCTGAACAACAGCGGCAATGTCAGCACGACCGACAACGGTTCGCTGAACGTCGCTGGCAACGTCACGAACGACGCGAACGGCACGATCGACACCAGCAATGGCGGCACGACTGATGTCAACGGCAGCCTGTCGAACAACGGGACGGTCGACACGGACAACGGTTCGCTGAACGTCAACGGCAGCGTGGACAACAACGGCACGCTGAACACGACCGGTGACAACGGCACGACCAACATCGGTGGTGACCTGAACAACAGCGGCAATGTCAGCACGACCGACAACGGCTCGCTGAACGTGGGTGGCAACGTCACGAACGACGGGACGGTCGACACGGACAACGGTTCGCTGAACGTCAACGGCAGCGTGGACAACAACGGCACGTTGAACACGACCGGTGACAACGGTTCGACGAACATCGGTGGTGACCTGAACAACAGCGGCAATGTCAGCACGACCGACAACGGCTCGCTGAACGTGGGTGGCAATGTCACGAACGACGGGACGGTCGACACGGACAACGGTTCGCTGAACGTCAACGGCAGCGTGGACAACAACGGCACGCTGAACACGACCGGTGACAACGGCACGACCAACATCGGTGGCGACCTGAACAACAGCGGCAACGTCAGCACGACCGACAACGGCTCGCTGAACGTGGGTGGCAACGTCACGAACGACGGGACGGTCGACACGGACAACGGTTCGCTGAACGTCAACGGCAGCGTGGACAACAACGGCACGCTGAACACGACCGGTGACAACGGCACGACCAACATCGGTGGTGACCTGAACAACAGCGGCAATGTCAGCACGACGGACAACGGCTCGCTGAACGTGGGTGGCAACGTCACGAACGACGGGACGGTCGACACGGACAACGGTTCGCTGAACGTCAACGGCAGCGTGGACAACAACGGCACGCTGAATACGACCGGTGACAACGGCTCGACCGACATCGGTGGTGACCTGAACAACAGCGGCAACGTCAGCACGACCGACAACGGCTCGCTGAATGTGGGTGGCAACGTCACGAACGACGGGACGGTCGACACGGACAACGGTTCGCTGAACGTCAACGGCAGCGTGGACAACAACGGCACGCTGAATACGACCGGTGACAACGGTTCGACGAACATCGCTGGTGACCTGAACAACAGCGGCAATGTCAGCACGACCGACAACGGCTCGCTGAACGTGGGTGGCAACGTCACGAACGATGCGAACGGCACGCTGGACACGACAGACAACGGCTCGACCAGCATCGGTGGCGACCTGAACAACAGCGGCAACGTCAGCACGACGGACAACGGCTCGCTGAACGTGGGTGGCAACGTCACGAACGACGGGACGGTCGACACGGACAACGGTTCGCTGAACGTCAACGGCAGCGTGGACAACAACGGCACGTTGAACACGACCGGTGACAACGGCACGACGAACATCGGTGGTGACCTGAACAACAGCGGCAATGTCAGCACGACCGACAACGGCTCGCTGAACGTGTCGGGTAACGTCACGAACGATGCGAACGGCACGCTGGACACGGCGGACAACGGCTCGACCAGCATCGGTGGTGACCTGAACAACAGCGGCAATGTCAGCACGACCGACAACGGCTCGCTGAACGTGTCGGGCAACGTCACGAACGATGCAAACGGCACGCTGGACACGACGAACAACGGCTCCACGACCATCGGTGGTGACCTGAACAACAGCGGCAATGTCAGCACGACCGACAACAGCACGCTGAACGTCGGTGGCAACGTCACGAACAACGGGACGATCGACACGGATAACAGCACGACCAACATCGTTGGCGACCTGAACAACAGCGGCAATGTCAGCACGACCGACAACAGCACGCTGAACGTGGGTGGCAACGTCACGAACGACGGAACGATCGACACGGACAACAGTTCGCTGAACGTCGACGGCAGTGTGGAAAATAACGGCACGCTGAACACGAACGGCGACAACGGTTCGACGAACATCGGTGGCGACCTGACCGGCAGCGGCAACGTCAGCACGACCGACAACGGCTCGCTGAACGTGGGTGGCAACATCACCTGCACCGGGGAAATCAATGGGGTGAGTTGTGCGAATAACTCCAATGAAGATTCCGGTGCCCACGGCAACGGTTCAGGTGGCAGCTCCAGTGGAGGTACCAGTACCGCTGGCGCGGTTGGGGGCGGTATCGGTGCAGGCCTGCTTGGTGGCCTGGCTGGTCTGCTCTGGTACGACTCGACTCACGCCTGGATCCTTGAAAGTCCGCAGGCGCTGACGGTAGATGTGGGAGACCCGACGTTGTGGGCGGACGCTACCGTGGATCACGTGGAGGTTGACGCGCTCGAGCACCGTGCGATTGTCAGCCTGCACACGAGAGCTGGGCTTGTCGAACGTCGGCTCGCCTTCAAGGACCGTGCGGACGGAGTGGATCACTTCGAGGCGAACGACCAGGCGACAAAGATGCACTCGGTACTCTCGTTCAATCATCAAACCCGCGAGTACTTCTTTGAGGAAAGTGGCGTGAAGGATGGCAAGCCGTACACCGTCAAGGCACACGGCTGGCTGAACCCGCGTGCAGCGCTGGCGCGATAGTGGCGAGTTCGCTGTACCGGTTGCAGGGCAACGCGCCCTGCACCGGTACAGAGAGGTGGCCGCGCAAATTCGGACAGTCGGATAAGTGGTTTGGCCGGGGCCTGAGCCAGCGATAATGCTGGCAAAGGAACCGAGGAAATGACGAAGAGAACCCGACGGACGCACTCAGCGGCGTTCAAAGCGAAAGTGGCACTGGCAGCGGTCAAAGGTGAGCGCACGCTGGCCGAACTGGCACAGCAGTTTGATGTACATCCGAACCAGATCACGGAATGGAAGCGGCAGTTGCAGGAGCGTGCGGCAGACGTGTTTGGTGCGACAGGTGCACCGTCGAGCGATCCGCCGGTGGACGTGAAAACGCTGCACGCGAAGATCGGGCAGTTGACGCTGGAGAACGATTTTTTGTCAGGAGCGCTCGGCAAAGCCGGACTGCTGAGCGCAAAGCGATGATTGACTGTACGCATGCGCTGCCGGTTTCGCGACAGACGCGACTGGTTGGCATCGCGAGATCGAGCGCATATTACCGGGCGCAGCCGGTCAGCGAGGTCGATCAGTTGCTGATGCGGCGAATCGACGAACTGCACATGGAGTTCCCATTTGCAGGGGCGCGGATGCTGGCGCGCCTGTTGCGCCGGGAAGGCCATGAGGTGGGTCGCCGTCGCGTACGCACGCTGATGAAGCGCATGGGCGTCGAGGCGCTGTACTGCAAGCCGAACACGAGCCGCCGCAACGCGCAGCACAAGATCTGGCCGTACCTGCTGCGCGGCATGAAGATCGAGCGTGCCAATCAGGTGTTCGCCCTCGACACGACGTACATTCCGATGGCGCGCGGCTTCGTGTACCTGACGGCAGTGGTGGACTGGGCGAGCCGCAAGATTCTCGCGTACCGGGTCGCCATCACGCTGGAAGCCACGCACGCCGTCGAGGCGCTGGAAGAGGCGTTCGCCCGCTACGGACTGCCCGACATCGTGAACACCGATCAGGGTAGCCAGTTCACGGCGGGCGCGTTCACCGAGGCGGTGCTGAGCCGGGGCGTGCGGCTGTCGATGGACGGCAAAGGGGCCTGGCGCGACAACGTGTTCGTCGAACGGGTGTGGCGCAGCATCAAGTACGAAGAGGTCTACCTGAAAGCGTACGAGTCGGTCAGCCATGCCCGGCGCTCCATCGGCGAATACGTCGAGCTGTACAACCGGAAACGGCCCCATTCGAGCCTGGCGGATCAGACCCCGGATGAGGCATACTTCGCGACGCTGCCTGCGATCAAATCGGCAGCATGATTGCCTCGGACGTTCCACTTAAAAATCTCAGATGACTGTCCGAACGAGTGAGGCCACCTCTCAGCGACGTTTTGCCGTCAACCGCTACCGCACCGAACGGGGATAGAGACGTCGTTCCACGAAAGTTCCGCGCGCACTGCTTGCCAGTGCTTGTCAACGAATTGCTCCGCAGTACGTGGAAATTCGGACATGTCCTAGCGGCAGCGTGATCGATGTGCGGAGCCAATTTCCAAACGAGGGTGGACGCCGCAATCGCAAAATTGACGACCGTCAGTTTTAGTGCCGACTATCGAGATGGGGTCGTTTCATATGGTTGTGCCTGCATGCTTGGCAGGGCAACCTATAAGCACGCCGTCAGATACGGGGACCAGTGAGCATTTCAGTGGTAGTGGCCCTTGTAGCGCTGCGCAAGCAGCATGATCGATCGAAGCCAGGATTCCAGTGCCGCATGAGGCGATGGCAACGGTGCAGCCAGGTGGCAGGTTCTGGTTGCGCGTGCATCCCTTCGACCAGCTTGAACGGTCGGAGATTTAACACTTGATGAGTACTGCAATGGTGTTGTGCCGGAACGGCAAGCATTTTTGATAGTAGTTGTCTGCTTTGATTGGCGTTTTGGTATGTGCCAGTCCGTCCGGGTAGGTTAATAAGTCATGCGTGCAATCAAACGACGCGAATTGGGTTGGACTCGGGCTCGACAGTGGTTTGTTCAGGCTGGAGTCTGGACGGCAGCAGGGCTTTGCGGCGCGCTGACCGACCCTGGCGTACAGGCTGCCGAGCCTGCGACCTCTTCCGCCAGCGCGGTCACGAACGCTCCCGTCACGGTACATGTATTTCCATCCGGCAGTGCGCAGGATGCGGCCGTTCAGGCGGCGCTGCGCGATGCCTTGCAGCAGAGCACGTTGCCAACAACGTTGCAGGAGGTCGACCAGTGGTCGACACGTCTCACTGCCGACTTGCGCAAGGGGGGATTCCCTCTTGGTCAGGTGCTGATGACGCAGCAGGATTGGGAAGCTCGCTCCAAGACGGGACAGTTGGTGTTCACGGCCTTCCCGGGCCGCGTAAGCGAGATCGTCATCCATAACAAGTCACGTGTGGCGGACGACCGGCTCCGGAGCATTGTGACGCACGCATTGTGCGGGAGCGCGACGCTCGGCGAGGATTGTCTGTTCCAGACCTCGCGTTTTGAGCGGACCACTCAACTGCTGCAAGATCTCCCGGGCGTGGCGCTCGACGGTGCTCCGCAGTTCGCGCCAGGCACCGGCACGGGTACGGTGAGGGTCGAGTTCCCGGTGACGGAGAAGGGAAAGCCCGTCTCGGTGAGCGCGTCGATCGATAACAACGGGATTGAGACGACAGGGCGCACGCGCGCCGGAGTGAGCGTCTCCGCCAATAACTACTTCGGGCTCGGAGAAGATTACGCGTTCACGATCATGGGTACCGACAAGCGGATGTGGACCGGGTCGGTGGCCGGAAGTATTCCGATCTTCTCCGACGGTCTACGGCTGACTGCTGGCTTCACCCGGCAGCAATATTCCGTTCTGGCCAGCGGAACGCCTCTGGCCGGTGTAGCCAACACGGTCTCCGCGGGTTTTCTTTACCCCTTTACGCGAGGCCTCGACAGGAACGTCTGGGGGGGGCTGTCGCTGCTGCATACCAACACGTCCGTCGAGTTTAGCGATTACGGTGTCGGGACACGCAGCAAGCTCGACTCAGTGCAACTCTCGCTGACGGCCAATAACGGCGATCGCGCACAGCAGTTGCGTACCAACGTATGGAGTGCTCAGAGTGCGTTGACCGTAGGTCACCAGCGTAACGATGACCCCAGCGATTCCGTAACTCAGCGCGGAGGGACTTACGTCAAGGCGACGGGCACCGGCTTTGGCACCTATGCGCTGGACCGCGCAGGCAACCTGTTCCTGAGTGGACGCATCACGGGCCAGTTGGCGGACCGGAACCTGGATTCGAGCGAGCAGCTCATGCTCGGCGGCCCGACGGCTGTCCGCGCGTACCGCCCCGACGAGCCGTCAGCCGACGAAGGCATTGTTGCGAATGTGGGGCTGTACCGGCGGTTTTCTGTAGCCGCGGGCCACCAGATCCAGCCCGGAGTTTTTGTCGACTACGCGATCGCCCGCATGAACCACAGCCCATGGACGAACTGGGCGTCCAGCTACCCCGGGGTGCCCAACGTAAAAAATCGCCGGAATCTCGCCGGTTACGGAGTGAGCGTGGACTGGCTCACCCCCTACGGTGCAACTGTTTCGGCATCTGTCGCAAAGCCATTTGGTTTCTCGGATGGCTCATGGGTTGAGCCGGGCCGCAAGCCCGTGCAGTTCTGGCTCGGTGTCACCTGGAATCACTGATAGCTCCGTCTTTACTTTGTGAATACATCATGGCAGACAAGTTTCCACTGAACGAATTCGAATACCACGCCTACCGGCGCGACCGCGAGCAGGCTGCGCGCACGCTGATCCGGCTTCTCGAGATCGTCGACGCCAACTACGGCGTGCTGATGGACATCGATACGTGGGCGCAGTCAGAATCGGCCCGCGACATCATGGATGATCACCTGCTTACGCGGCTTACGAGCGCGGTCACCACCCTTGCAACGGACCCCGAATTCTCGGTCTCGGACTTCGGCGTAGCCCGCCTGGCGTTGTTTCACCGGTGGTTGTCGGCGCTCTTTTCGGCGAGCCCTTTCCGTAACGCGGATCACATCCTCCGTTCGCTAGGCACGGAGTCGGACGCCAAGAATATCCTGCAGCTGCGCAACGCCGAATCGCGGAAGTTCCAGCTCTTTTACCTGACCGACTCCGAGGTGCGGCTCGACTGGGATGTTTTCTGGGAATTCGACAAGGTGCGTGCGGCCAACCTTGCTATTTCCATTCTTTCCACTCGGCTGATGGCATCGCCTGCGGCTCACGAAAAGCGGGAAATGCTGCTGCGCTGGTTGCCGCCACGCTTGCCCGAGCTGGAGTGGGATCAGTTGCCCGGCGGCGTCATCCACGATGCCTACATGCACTGCTCGTATGCCGACTTGCCCAGCAAGCACGACATCAAGCGCTCCATCAACAAGCTGATCGAGCGGAAACTCGAAAGTCTGGAGATGTTCGACGTGACCCGTCCGGCACAGCCGCCGGCACACGGCGAAAAACCGGTCATGCTGGTCGTGCTGGAGTGGTTTTCCAAGAATCACTCGATCTACCGGACCCACTCGCAGACGATGGTGGCCATGCGTGACAAGTTCCACTTGGTCGGCATGGGCTACGAGAACCGGGTTGACGACGTCGGCAGGGAAGTGTTCGACGAGTTTATCCCGCTGAAGGGCGCTCACCTCTGGGAGCATGCAGCCCACGTGCGTGAGGTGAGTGAGACTCGCAACGCACAGGTTATGTACATGCCCAGCGTTGGGATGTTCCCGATCACGATGGTTCTTGCATGCTTGCGCGTCGCGCCACTGCAAATGATGGCGCTGGGCCATCCGGCGACGACCCATGGACACGCGATGGATTACGTCGTCGTGGAAGAGGACTACGTGGGTGACGAGGCATGCTTCAGCGAGAAGCTGCTGAAACTTCCCCGCGATGGGATGCCATACCGTCCGCCGGCAGCGATGACGCAGTTGAAGCTCGAGCAAGGGCACCTCGGGGCGCGTTCGACCCCGGATACGGTCCGAATTGCGGTGGCGGCTACCATCATCAAGCTGAACCCGGGGTTCCTGCGCATGTGCGGACAGATCGTGCGCGAGGCGAAGGTGCCCGTCGAGTTCCACTTCCTGGTGGGCCAGGCCAGCGGGATCACCTATCCGCAGCTTTGCCACATTATCCGGCGTCTGGTGGGCAAGGAAGCTGTCACGCACAAGCACCAGAACTATGAAAGCTACATGAAGGTGATCGCCGACTGCGACATGTTCATGAATCCGTTCCCGTTCGGCAATACCAACGGGATTGTGGATACTGTCTGGGCAGGGCTCGTGGGCGTGTGCAAGACCGGACCGGAAGTGAATGAGCACATCGACGAGGGTATGTTCAGGCGGCTCGGTTTCCCGGAGTGGACGATTGCTGACACGCATGAGGACTACAAGGCGGCCGCATTGCGGATGATCCACAACGTTGAGGAACGTCACCAGCTTGCTGCGGAGCTGGCCGGCCCGCAGGCGATCGAGAAACTGATCTTCAAGGGGCGTCCAGAAATTCTGGGCGAGCGGATCGTGGCGCTGTGGCGAGGACGCTTTGCTGCTGCCGTTCCGACCGATACGGGCAAGTCCGATACCGGCAAGTCCGATTTCGGCAAACGCAAGAAGAAGCGGGGTAGAACGCCAGTAGCCGCGTGAGGAGCCCATGGCCCGGATCATCTATCTAGCCTATGGGGTGCCGAGGACTGGCGGGGATTTCGTGAACATCGAACACGTGTGTGCACTGAACGCCATGGGGTTCGACGCGACTCTCGCGTATTTCGACGATGGCGTCGACCCAAGCCAGATCGCCTGTCGTTCAGCACATTTCAATGACGTGCGGTACAAGCCGGATGACGTCGTGGTGTGCTTCGAGGATAACCGTGAGGCGCTGGAACGGGCCGCGCGATTGTCCTGCCGCAAGGTGTTGCATAACCAGAATACCTGGCTGCTGATGCAGGCACTGCAGTCGCTCGAAGAGATCGGGGCGATGGGATTCGAGTCGGTTATCTGCCCATCGCGTTACGGAATCGAGATGATGCAGGAGGCGGGCTACGACGGGCCCGTCGAACTGATCAGCCCCTATGTTCCGGATTTTTTCGCGCCACAGGAGAAATCGCTGGCCATTGCATGGTCGCCGAGGAAGCGACCACTTGAAGCGGCCTACGTGCGCACAGCGTTCCGGTCAAAGTATCCGCAGCACCGGGACGTGCCCTGGATACTGATTCAGCATATGCCGCGCGAGGAGGTTGGCCGGGTGCTCGGCACGGCGGCTATTTACGCCAGTTTCGCGAAACACGAGTCGGTCTGCCTGTCGGTGCTCGAAGCGATGAGATCTGGCTGCATCGTCGTGGGCGACCACGGCGGAGCCGGGCTGGAGTATGCGGACGTGACCAACGGCCTGTGGCTGCGTGAACACGAGTACGAGCTGTTTGCTGATGCGCTGAATCACGCGGTGGAGATTTTCCGGTGCGGCGGGGCCGACAACGCATTCTCGCTTGCCGCGAGGAAGACGGCCCGTCGCTACAGCGAGAGTGATTTCGGCGCGATGCTTGAGCGTTACTGGAGCGGCCACGGGCTCAGTCGAAGCGGAAGAGCAATCCATGCATGAAACCCGTAAGTCAGCGGTTCGCTGGGTGCACGAACCCGCATTCGTCGACCACCATTTCCGCGGCGACGGTATCGACGTCCGGACAGGCGATGATCCGCTGCGCAGTTACGCGCACATGTAGCTGCGGCGATGGACAAGCCCGTCCGGCTGATGCTGCAGTTGATCTGTGACTGGCGCTGGCATGACCTGCGAAAGGATAACCGCTGGTATCCGACGCTATAGGTATTCCACACCAGCTGGAATCGCAGCAGCCGGGACTGGAATGGTGTGGTTGGCCGGATACGACGCGAGTCGCAGGTGTGGCGAATCTGGCTGACGTATCGGGCGGATCCCGGCGAACGCACCGCGGCCGATTGGGTATGACGAAGGCATTGGACGGATTTACGACTTCAGGACCAACATCATGTTCAACAATTCAACAGACCGGCTCGTTTCGGGCGCCATCACCGGCGCGTTGCTCACGGCGGCTATCGTCATCCTGGCGATCTGGCTGGATTTCCCTTCGCGGCGCTATGCCGACTCGTTTGTACGCCTCGCGGTGCCGGTGATGATTTCGGCGGCGGTGCTGTTTCCGCGGCCGCTGCTGCTACGCACGATATGGAACGGCCGACGCCAGCCATGGGTCCTCGACGAGGACCTCGACCAGCTTATGCGGGGTCGCACAGTCGGGCTGATCGGCGGGGTTCTCATCGGCATTACGATGGCCGGGCAGATGTTCTGAGAAAGACCGTGTCACGGATGCATCATGGCGATGCAGGGCAGTTGGTTGTAGCGAAAGCAAACGGTAGCCGGTTTCCGCAGGTTCGACGACAGCAACCGTAATGTTGTGCTTCCCGCTCGGCGACTTTCCTTCTATCGTTGGTAGCGCTGGCCCGATGCCATTTGCACCCCATGGGCGTGTGGGCAATGGACTTACGTTTGTTTCTGAATGACGGTGGGCTAAAGGCGCTGATCGCCCCGATCAGGCGCAATATTGGGGCAGGTCACTTGTAGCGCGAGCATGAGGCGTACAACAACGCCGGGCGTATTTCAAACGATGTCGATCGATTTTGTAGACGACAGCAACTTTGCGTGCTTCGCTGGGCAGTGACGTCTGAATCTGGAACGACAAATTGCGGGATGCTGGTGTGAATGAAGTAGTGTGAGACTGGCACGCCGCAGGCTGTGACTTGTAGCATGGGGTTGGAGACCGAGCCTTGCTGCGGCGCGAATTGAGATGCCGCGACATGTCCGGGATTGCGGGATGACACATTGAGACGGGGCGGCGATGATGCCACCATGGGGCAAGGGACGATTCAAACTGTTCTTCGGTGCAAAGGGGACCGTGGTCCGCGTGACTACCGTCCAGAGCACTGGCAGCGCTGAACGCGACAAGGAATGCATCGCGTATTGCTGGAACCGCACCGTTCCGCTGCCTAAGAAGGGAGTGCGGACTAACGCGCAGTGGTTCATCCTCGACATTGACGCAAATGCGGTACTGGACGCGCCGCCACGGTGACGAAGTAGCCTGGATCTTAGCCGGCAGGGAAGCGTGATCGACCGGATGGTTTTCTGCGTCAGGACAGATCGGGAGCGCCGCGCAAGCGACGGCTTGCGGTTTTCTAACGCTGCCTCGCATTGCGGCTACGGACTACGCCATCTGTGCCAATGCGAGCCAAAAACAATAAATACACCGAACGACTCAGGAACGGAAAATCATTCGTGGCAAGGCATGCATGCCAGAACTGGATCGGCAAAGTCAGCCAGGTGCCTGCCGCCTGGTGGTTTTTTCGCGTCGCGGTCTCGGTCTGCCATCCAGGTATCGCGCTTTCTCCCCCCACGCGAAATACGGGTATGAATCGCGCGGTGAAGCGGTTGTCGGCTAGTGGCAAGGCGCCGGACATGAGATTGCCTGCACGAGGTTTCAGATAATCCTCCGGCGCGAAGGGACAAACGCCGTTCAGCGTGGGCGTTCCACTGCGGTACGGGGCCTGGACGCTGCGGGGAAGGTCGGCAAGGTACGGTTGCATTCGCAGCGATGGCTGCGGACACATCACGAAAGGGAACAACATGAGGCGTCGTATTGCAGTAGTAGGCGACACGCTGGACGGCGGCGGCGAAATTCTCGCTGGTGATCAAGGGACCGGTTTCCGCGCGCACGGTCACGTGGCCGCGCTGATTGGCAGCAAAGCATACTGCAGCGTGTGCGAGAGCACTGGCGTGATTGCAAAAGCGGGTGGTCCGCATCGCCCCGTTTATGGAGGCTCGCGGGAAATTGCGTTAGATGGCGATATCGTGTGCTGCAATTGCTCGACGCCCCGCCGTGTCGTCGCCACCCTTGCGGGCGAAACATGGCACGACGATCTCGCTGAACGCCAGGACGGAAAGGCAGTCGCGAAGCCCAAAGCGAGTTAGGCATTTTTCGCAAGTCGTGGGAAATAGACGGTATCCGGAATTTCGTGTGTGAGGCTCGATGACGGTATCAGGCCACCAAACTCGTCGATCAGATACCACTGTCAACAGGTGACTCCATGCAGATCGCCGATTGTGTCGAACTGCACTTTCAGGTGTCGCGCCACTGCGCTGGGTGTTCGTTTGCGTTGTTGGAGCCGTGCCAGTGTCTGTGAGAGCTCAATGCCGGAGCTTGCAGCTTCTCCGTCGGGTCTTCCTGGCGCTTCCGCCGTGAAGATCGTGAACATGGTCTGAGCCCATGGCGTCGCACGACCCTCATCGCGCCACGAGCAAACCCTTTTCCTCGATGAACGCAACGACCTGATCGAGGCCATCCAGGGCCTTCAGGTTGCACATCACGAACGGCCGCTCGCCGCGCATCTTCTTCGCATCCGATGCCATGACGTCGAGGTTCGCGCCCACGAGCGGCGCGAGGTCGGTCTTGTTGATGACGAGCAGGTCCGACTTCGTGATGCCGGGGCCGCCCTTGCGCGGAATCTTCTCGCCGCCCGCGACGTCGATCACGTAGATCGTGAGATCCGAAAGCTCGGGGCTGAACGTGGCCGCGAGATTGTCGCCGCCCGATTCGATGAACACGATGTCCGCCTCGGGAAAGCGCGTGAGCATCTGGTCGACGGCTTCGAGGTTGATCGATGCGTCCTCACGAATCGCCGTGTGCGGACAGCCGCCGGTCTCGACGCCCATGATGCGCTCGGCGGGCAGCGCGCCCGCTACGGTCAGGAGACGCTGGTCCTCCTTGGTGTAGATGTCGTTGGTGATGGCGACGAGGTCGTAGCGCTCGCGCATCGCCTTGCAGAGCATTTCGAGCAGCGTGGTCTTGCCGGAGCCAACCGGCCCGCCGACGCCGACACGCAGCGCCGGCAGCTTCTTCGTTCGCTTCTTCGTCTGTATCGTGTTCATGTCGCTTGGGCACCTAGGAGCGGAAAAGCCGCGAGTATTGCGATTCGTGCCGCGCCGAGAGAATCCCGAGTTGCGGCGCGAATGTATTGAGTGCGTCGGGTGGCGTGGCGAGCGCGCGCGCGACAGCCTTTTCGATCAGCGGACGCAGCGCGACGATGATGCGCGCGCCCGCTAGCTGGCCGAGCGGTACCGCTTTGAGCGCCGCGGCCGTCTGGTTTTCGACCCAGCTGAACGCGTAGGCCGCAAGCGCCGATTCGGCGGCGGCGTCGTGAGTAGAGGCCGCGAACGCAAAGGCGCTGGGGTGAGCCACGGGCGACATGCGATCGAGCGTGGCGCGCCGTGCGGCGTCGCCCCATTCGAGCTGCGTGCAAAGCTGGCGCAGCGACCAGCCCATCTGTGCTGTTTCGCGTCGCAGTTCCGCCGATTCGCGGCTCGCGATGAATTGCGCGTTTGTTTCGATCAACGCTTGTGCGTCGTGTTCATCGTGAGTGCGCCAGCGCGCCATCTGATGAGCCACGAACGGCAGTTCGCCCGGCGCGAGCACGGTCGCGAGTCCGCTTTCGATCCAGCGCGCGCAGTCGTCGGCGTTCGTGACCAGTTGGGCGTCGATGGCCGCTTCGAGCCCCTGCGAATAGCTGAATGCGCCGACCGGCAGCGCCGGCGAGGCGAGATGCAGCAGCGCGGTGAGTTCAGCGATGTGCATGGCCGTGGCCGTGATCGTGGTTGTGGCCATGTTCGTGCGGATGCTCGTGGCCGTGATGCTCGTCGAAGACGCGCTGCGCCAGTGCGTAGTCGTCCGCGTAGGTGTCGTCGTGGCCGTGTCTGTGCCCGCCGCCGTAGGCGCCCGTTTCGGGCTGAAACGGCAGCGTCGCATGCTCCACCTGAACGCCGAGGCGCTTGAGCATGTCTTCGAGCACGGGGTCCGCTTCGAGCTTGAGTTCGTCCGTGCCCACCTCGACCGGCGTGTGCCGGTTGCCGAGGTGATACGCGGCCCGTGTGAGCGTGATGGGCTCGCTCGCGCGCACGAGCAGCACGCTTTGCGCGGCGGCGATCACGCGCACGAGGCCGCCGTCGTCGGCGACCAGCATGTCGCCGTCGCGCAGCACCGTGCCGCGCGGCAGCACGACGCCCACGTCTTCGCCCGTATCGAGCGTAGCCGCGAAGCGGCTCTTGCAGCGCGCCTCAAAGGGCAGCGTGAGCGTCGGCGCACGCCGGATCAGCACCGCTGCGAGCTTCGTGTTGAGTCGTTTGTCGATCGTGCGCATGTCAGTACTCGCCGGGCCCGGAGCTTCAACTCAGAACAGGAAATATCGCTGCGCCATCGGCAACACCGTGGCGGGCTCGCACGTGAGCAACTGGCCGTCCGCGACGACCTCATAGGTTTCCGGATCGACGCTGATCGACGGTTGCCACGCGTTGTGAATCATGTCGGCCTTCGTCACGTTGCGGCAGTTACGCACGGCCACCACATGTCTTTGCAGGCCGATGCGCTCCGGTATGCGCTTGTCGAGCGCAAGCTGCGAGACGAACGTAAGCGAGGTCTGCGCGAGCGCACGACCGCGCGTGGCGAACATCTCGCGATAATGAACCGGCTGTGGTGTCGGGATCGACGCGTTCGGGTCGCCCATCTGCGCGAGCGCGATCATGCCGCCCTTTAGCACGAGCGAGGGCTTGACGCCGAAGAACGCGGGCTCCCAGAAGACGAGGTCGGCCCACTTGCCCGGCTCGATCGAGCCCACTTCATGCGCGATGCCGTGCGTGATGGCAGGATTGATCGTGTACTTCGCGACGTAGCGCTTGACGCGGAAGTTGTCGTGACGCACGGTGTCTTCGGGCAGCGCGCCGCGCTGGACCTTCATCTTGTGCGCGGTCTGCCACGTCCGGATGATGACCTCGCCCACGCGGCCCATTGCCTGCGAATCCGAAGAAAGCATGGACAAGGCGCCGAGGTCGTGCAGGATGTCTTCGGCGGCGATCGTTTCGCGGCGGATGCGCGATTCGGCGAACGCGATGTCCTCGGCAATCGACGGATCGAGGTGATGGCAGACCATCAGCATGTCGAGGTGCTCGTCGAGCGTGTTGACCGTGTACGGGCGGGTGGGATTGGTCGAGGAGGGCAGCACGTTCGGCTCGCCGCACACCTTGATGATGTCGGGCGCGTGGCCGCCGCCCGCGCCTTCGGTGTGGTACGTGTGGATCGTGCGGCCCTTGAACGCCGCGACGCTCGCTTCCACGAAGCCCGCTTCGTTCAGCGTATCGGTGTGGATGGCGACCTGCGTGTCGGTGGCGTCGGCCACGGTGAGGCAGTTGTCGATGGCGGCGGGCGTGGAGCCCCAGTCCTCGTGCAGCTTCAGGCCGACCGCGCCCGCTGCGATCTGCTCCAGGGCGGGCTGTGGCTGGCTCACGTTGCCCTTGCCGAGAAAGCCGAGGTTCATCGGCCAGCCGTCGGCGGCCTGCAGCATGCGCTCCAGGTGCCACGGACCCGGCGTGCAGGTCGTGGCGTTGGTGCCCGTCGCGGGACCCGTGCCGCCGCCAAGCATTGTGGTCACGCCCGAGGCCAGCGCTTCGTCGATCTGCTGCGGGCTGATGAAATGGATGTGCGAATCGACTCCGCCCGCGGTCACGATCAGCCCTTCGCCCGCGATCACTTCGGTCGCGGCGCCGATGGGAATCGTCACGCCAGGCTGCACGTCCGGATTGCCCGCCTTGCCGATGCGCCAGACACGCCCATCCTTGACGCCGATGTCGGCCTTCACGATGCCCCAGTGATCGACGATCACCGCGTTCGTGACGACCGTGTCGGCCACTTCAGCCGCGAGGCGTTGCGACTGGCCCATGCCGTCGCGGATCACCTTGCCGCCGCCGAACTTAACCTCGTCGCCATAGACGGTGTAATCGCGCTCGATTTCGATGAGGAGTTCGGTGTCGGCGAGCCGCACGCGGTCGCCAGTGGTCGGGCCGAACATTTCTGCGTAGGCGCGGCGGCCGATTTTCAAAGGCATATCGGATTCCTGATGAATGTGGGGCGCGTCGTCGGCGCTCAGAGCGGGCCCATGATCTTGCCGTTGAAGCCGTAGACGGCACGATCGCCCGCGAGTGCGACCAGTTCGACGGTGCGCTCCTGGCCGGGCTCGAAGCGCACGGCCGTGCCCGCCGCGATGTTCAGGCGGAAGCCGCGCGCGGCGTCGCGGTCGAACGCCAGCGCTTCGTTGACTTCGTGGAAGTGGTAGTGCGATCCGACCTGCACCGGACGATCACCCTTATTGGCCACCGTCACAGTGACGGTCGGGCGGCCCGCGTTCAGTTCGATTTCACCGTCTTCGATCAGCATTTCGCCGGGGATCATGCGCGGCCCCATTCACAGGTTCACGGAATCGGATGATGGACGGTGACGAGCTTCGTGCCGTCCGGGAAGGTTGCTTCGACCTGGATGTCGGGGATCATCTCCGGCACGCCCTCCATCACATCCTCGCGCGTGAGCAGCGTGGTGCCGTAGTGCATGACCTCGGCGACTGTCTTGCCGTCGCGGGCCGCTTCCATGAGCGCGGCGCTGATGAACGCGACCGCCTCCGGATAGTTGAGCTTGAGGCCGCGTGCCCGGCGCCTTTCGGCAAGCAGCGCGGCGGTGAAGATCAGAAGCTTGTCTTTTTCGCGTGGCGTGAGCTTCATTGTTCGGAGTCGGTTGGGACGGGCGGCGCGCAAATTTGCGCCGCGCCGCAGCGTAAAAGAGCCCGGTTGCGGTCGCTTTGCAGCACGCGAACCCTCAGCAAGGCCCATGCCAGTGATGGGGACAGCCTGGATGCACCATCTTCATGATGTCGATGCACCACAATGCACCGCGATGGCGTTGCTGCGCCGCGATGCGGTGCGTGAGGATTCCGTGATGGTGCGTGCGCTGCGGATCAGGTGGATCAGGTGGTCCAGAGGCGCAGCGGCGTGGCGTCGACGCCGTGGATTGTGTGACGCAATGCCGTCCAGCAGCGCGTGAGCGTTTGTTGCAACGGCTCCATCGATCGCGCGAGCACGCGCACTAGCAGGACGCCGGGGCAGACGCAGGTCACGCCGCCGCGCAGCGCGTCGCCAAACGGTAGCGAGGCGGCGAGTTGCTGCGCGAGCGCGTCGTCGCAGGCGGGGCTCACAGCCCACAGCACGCCAAACGCCGGATAGCCCGCGAGGCCTTGCGGTGCATCGCGCAACGGATCGTCGGCGTCGAGCAGCGTGCGTTCGAACCAGAGCAGATCGGCAGGCTCGTCGTGGTTCTGCGCGGCTCGCTCGACGCGTGTCAGCGAGCGCAGCATGCCCGCCGACCAGCGTTCGCCTGCGGCCTGGCGTCCCAACTGCACGGCGTCCCAGCCGATGGCCGTCGCGTTCGCGCCAAGCGTCAGCGAGAACTCCAGCTCGGCGTGGGCGTGATCGAAGATCAGGTTGTTTTGCGGCAGCCAGTCGAGCTTCGCGCCGTCGCCGAGGTGGAGCGCAATGCGCTGGCGCGCCACGCGTCCGTTCGACTTGTACCATTTCGTCGCGCCGGGCGTGGTCAGTACGGCGTGCGCGTGGTCGCCGACGCTCACGTCGATGTCGAGCCTGTCGCCGCCTGCAATCCCCGCGGGTGGATGCACGATCACCGCATGGCAGATCGCATCGCCTTCGGGATAGAGCGGCCGTTGAACGCGCAGCGGCCCCACGTGACGCCGATGTGCGAGCACCGTGCGCGCGCCTTGACGTTCGAAGCCAAGTTCGAGGCGCGCCGGCCATTCCTGCGCGGTGGCGCAACGAGACTGGAGAGCCGCGGCAAGCGCGGCGTGGTCTTCGTGAAGCGACATGCTGGGGACAGGAGGGGGGCAGGTGGCGTCGAGGATAGCACGCGCGTTCACGCCGGATGATCCTCGTTCAAACCGCGATCAGGGCGCGTACGCCATCGGCGTCCATATTCGCGCCATCGCCGCCCGCGACGATTTCTCCGCGGCTCATGACCCAGTAGTGGTCCGCGATGGCCTTCGCGAAATCGTAGTACTGCTCGACGAGCAGCACCGTCATGTGCATCTCCTCGACCAACGCACGCAATGTTCGCCCGATGTCCTGAATGATCGAAGGCTGGATGCCCTCGGTGGGCTCGTCGAGAATCAGCAGTTGCGGCTCGCTCATCAGCGCGCGGCCAATCGCAAGCTGCTGCTGCTGGCCGCCGGAGAGATCGCCGCCGCGCCGCGCCCTCATGTCCTTGAGCACGGGAAAGAGCGTGTAGATGTGATCGGGAACGCGCGCGGGCGCGCGCTTTTTGCTCGCGGCGCCAACCAGCAGATTCTCCTCGACGGTAAGCCGCCCGAAGATGTCGCGGCCCTGCGGCACATAGGCAAGGCCATTGGCGACACGCGACCACGTCGGCAGTTTCGTGAGGACCCGGTCGTTCCACGCGATCGAGCCGCTTTTCGCGGGCACGATGCCCATCAGGCAGCGCAGCAACGTGGTCTTGCCCACGCCATTGCGCCCGAGCAGCACGGTGAGCTTGCCCTCCGGTACGGTCATCGAGACATCGCGCAGGATGTGGCTGCCGCCGTAGTACTGGTTCAACGATTCAATTGTCAGCATGTCGATGCCTGTCGTGTACGCGGGGTGGACTCGGGGTGGACTCGGGGTGTACTGTCACCGGCCAAGATACGATTCGATCACCGCCTCTTCGCGCTTCACATCTTCGAGCGTGCCATCGGCAAGCACGCTGCCTTCTGCCATCACGGTCACGCGGCCGGTTGCGCCCGCCAGTGCCGCGACGAATTCCATGTCGTGCTCGACCACCATCATCGAGCAGCTGCCGCGCAGGCGGTTCAGCAGGGCGGCGAGTTCCATCGTCTCGTCGTCGGTCATGCCCGCGGCGGGCTCGTCGAGCAGCAGGAGCGCCGGGCGCTGCATCAGCAGCATGCCGATTTCGAGCCGCTGCTTCTGGCCGTGCGAAAGTTCGCCTGCGAGCCGACGCGCGTCGCTTTCCAGACGGATCACTTCGAGCGTCTCTTCGATCTTCGCCTGCGCCTCGCGGTCGAGCCTCGCGCGCAGCGTGGCGAACCAGCCCTTGTCGGCCTTCATGGCAAGTTCGAGGTTCTCCCACACGGGATGCTGCTCGAACACGGTCGGTTTCTGGAACTTGCGCCCGATGCCCGCGCGCGCGATGGCTGGTTCGTTCATGCGCGTGAGGTCGAGCGTCTGGCCGAGAAATACCTTGCCCGAGTCGGGCTCGGTCTTGCCGGTGATGACGTCCATCATCGTCGTCTTGCCCGCGCCGTTCGGGCCGATCACGCAGCGCAGTTCGCCTACGTCGATCGAGAGCGTGAGCTTGTTGAGCGCGCGAAAGCCATCGAAGCTCACCGTCACGTCCTCCAGATAGAGGATCGTGCCGTGCGATGTGTCGATCACGCCCGGCTCGACGACGTGGCCCATTTTCGCCACGCCGGAGAGCGTCGGCCGGTCGAAGTCGTCGGATGAATCGGCGTTGAGCGGGGCGCTTGGTTGGGCGTTTGCGTTCATTCGCGCTTCTCTCGCTTCGTGACGAGTTCGATGAGGCCCATGATGCCGCCCGGCAGCAACAGCGGCACGAGCACGAAGATGAGGCCGAGGAAGAAGAGCCAGTACTCCGCGAAATACGCGGTGAAAAAGCTCTTCGCACCGTTCACGGCGAACGCGCCGATGATGGGGCCGATCAGCGTGCCGCGTCCGCCCACGGCCACCCAGATCGCCATTTCGATCGAGTTGCCCGGCGACATCTCGCTCGGGTTGATGATGCCGACCTGCGGCACATAGAGTGCGCCCGCGATGCCGCACAGGATCGCCGAGACGGTCCACACGAACAGCTTGTAGCCGAGCGGGCTGTAGCCGAGAAACATGAGCCGCGTTTCGCCGTCGCGCACGGCGGTGACGACGCGGCCGAGCTTCGACGTGACGATCGCGCGCGCCGCGAGAAACGCGAGCACGAGCGTGGCGAAGGTCATGAGAAAGAGCACGGTGCGCGTGCCTGGGTGCGTGATCGGAAATCCGGCAATGCGCTTGAAATCGGTGAACCCGTTATTGCCGCCGAAGCCCGTTTCGTTGCGATAGAAGAGCAGCATCGCGGCGAACGTCATGGCTTGCGTGATGATCGAGAGATACACGCCCTTCACGCGCGAGCGGAACGTGAAGAAGCCGAACACCCACGCGAGCACCGCGGGCAAGAGCACGACGAGCGTGAGCGCGTAGGCGAGATGCTGCGTGCCGTGCCAGTACCACGGCAGTTGATGCCAGTCGAGGAACACCATGAAGTCGGGCAGGTCGCTGCCGTACTTGCCCTCATGGCCGATCTCGCGCATCAGGTACATGCCGATCGCGTAGCCGCCCAGCGCGAAGAAGAGGCCGTGGCCGAGACTCAGGATGCCGCAGTAGCCCCACACGAGATCGAGCGCGAGCGCCGCAATTGCATAGCACATCAGCTTGCCGGCGAGCGTCAATGCGTAGGCAGAGAGATGGAACGCGCTCGACTGCGGCAGCACGAGCGCGCACAGCGGCACGCCCGCGCCGATGGCGAGAATCAGCGCGATCAGTGCGTACCAGGCGCGCCGTGTGAGCAGCGGCGCACGCGCGGGCAGGCCGAGCGCGAAGGTTTCGGGGCCGTCGCCGCTGGGCGGCGCGGGCGGACCATACGTGGTGCGCGGGGGCGTCGAGGTGATGGTGGTCATGTCAGTACTCGCCGGGCCACGACCGAAGGGCGCATGGGGGTCGTTTCATTTTTATGCCTCAGCGCTACGGCCCTTCAGGGCAAAGAGCCCCTGCGGACGCTTCTGGATGAACAGCACGATCAGCACGAGCACGGCGATCTTGGCGAGGACCGCGCCCCAGAACGGCTCGATTGCCTTGCTGACGAGCCCGAGACCGAAGCCGCCGATAACAGTGCCCGCGATCTGGCCGACGCCGCCCAGCACGACGGCCATGAACGAATCGATGATGTAGTTCTGGCCGAGATCGGGGCCGACATTGCCGATCTGCGAGAGCGCGCAGCCGCCGAGGCCCGCGACGCCCGCACCGAACGCGAACGCCCAGGCATCGACGCGCGCGGTCCGCACGCCGACGCACGCGGCCATGCGGCGGTTCTGCGTGACGGCGCGCACGAAGAGGCCCAGGCGCGTCTTCGTGAGCACGGCCCACGCGATGCCCACGACGATCAGCGAGAACGCCAGGATCGCGAGGCGGTTGTACGGGAGGATGAGGTTGGGCATGACGGTGAGTCCGCCGCTCATCCACGCGGGGTTTTCGACTTGCACGTTCTGCGCGCCGAAGATCGTCCGCGTGACCTGAATGAGGATCAGGCTGATGCCGAACGTGGTGAGCAGGGTTTCGAGCGGGCGTCCATAGAGATGGCGGATCACGAGCCGCTCGATGATGGCGCCCACGAGCGCGGCGGCAACGAACGAGGCGGGAACCGCGAACAGCGGATACCAGTTGAACGCGCCCGGCGCGTAGTGCTGCACGAGCGTCTGCACGACATACGTCGCGTACGCACCGATCATCAGAAACTCACCGTGCGCCATGTTGATGACGCCGATGAGGCCATATGTGATCGCGAGCCCGAGCGCGGCGAGCAGCAGCACGCTGCCGAGCGAGAGCCCGGCGAACAGCGTGCCCGCGATGGCGCTGCGGCGCTGGATCGCGTCGAGTGCGGCGATGCCTTCCTGGGCGGCGGCGCGCACCTGCGCATCGGGTTCGGCCCACGCGCCCGTTGAAGTCTTCGCGACGAGCGGGCGGAGCAGTTCGTACATGTCGAGGTCGTGCCGCGACGCGACGAGCTTCGCGGCTTCGCGGCGCGCGGCCGCGTCGGGGTCGTGCAGCGCGCTCATCGCCCAGAGGACGTCGAGGCGGCGCTTGAGCGCCGGGTCGGTTTCCTTCGCGCGCGCGGCGTCGATCATCGGCTTCATCGCCGGGTCTGGATTCTTCAACAGTCCTGCGATGGCCGCGCGACGCGTTTCGATATCGGGCGATGCGAGTTGCAGGCCGGACACCGCGCCCGCCACTTTCGAGCGCAGCAGGTTGTTGAGCGTGACAGGCTGCGCGTTGCCCGCGACTTCGGCGGAGACGGGCTTGCCGGTGATCGCGTCGCGTGCGCTTTGTGCATCCGCGCCGTCCTGCACGAGCACAACGCCTGAATCGGTCGCCGTGACGTTGTTGTCGGAGAGCGCCTTGAGGAACGCGAGCGAGGCGGCGTCGTGCGCCGCGATGAGTCTGTCGATGGCCGCGGACTTCGCGTCGAAGTCGTCGCCGCCGAGCGGTGTCACGTCGGCGGCGTCGAGTGCGTGCGCGCTTTGGCACAGCATGGCGAACAGCACCGGCAACAGCGCGCAAGCTCGGGCCAACCTCTGGAGAGAGTGCACCATGGTCGCTCTTTATCGAAGGGGGAGCCGCCGCGTAATGCCGCGCGGCGGCAGGTCTGGCCTGGACTGGCCCGGTGTGACTCAAGCGCCACGCACCGCGCCCACGAGGCGCGCGGCGCGAGCGTTGCGTCAATGGGTCAGGCCACGCGCGAGCGGCGCAGGAAGTCGGGCAGCACGGTCGAGCTGACCACGTCCGGCTTGCCCTCGTTTCCGGAGATGAACGGGCTCCACGGCTGCGCGCGGATCGCCTTGTTCGTCTTCCAGACCACGTTGAACTGACCGTCCGCGCGAATTTCGCCGATCATCACGGGCTTGTGCAGGTGATGGTTGCCGTCCATCGTGAGCGTGAAGCCCGAAGGCGCCGCGACGGTTTGCCCGATCATCGCCATGCGCACCTTGTCGACGTCCGTGCTCTTCGCCTTTTCGACCGCCTGTTTCCACATGTGGATACCGACGAGGGTCGCTTCCATCGGATCATTGGTTACGCGTTTGGCGCCGCCCGGCAGATTCTGCGTCTGCACCCAGTTGGCGAACTGATCCCTGAACTTCGTGTTCGCCGGACCCTTCACCGACATGAAGTAATTCCAGGCCGCGAGGTGGCCGACGAGCGGCTTGGTGTCGATGCCACGCAGTTCCTCTTCGCCCACCGAGAACGCGACGACCGGCACGTCGGTGGCTTTGAGCCCCTGGTTGCCGAGTTCCTTGTAGAACGGAACGTTCGAGTCGCCGTTGATCGTCGAGATGACCGTGGTCTTGCCGCCCTGCGAGAAAGTCTTGATGTTCGCGACGATGGTCTGATAGTCGCTGTGTCCGAACGGTGTGTAGACCTCCTGAATGTCCGCATCCTGAACGCCCTTCGAATGGAGGAAGGCGCGCAGGATCTTGTTGGTCGTGCGCGGATAGACATAGTCAGTGCCGAGCAGGAAGAAGCGCTTCGCGCCGCCGCCTTCGGCGCTCATCAGGTACTCGACGGCAGGAATCGCCTGCTGGTTCGGCGCGGCGCCCGTGTAGAACACGTTGCGCGACATTTCCTCGCCTTCGTACTGCACCGGGTAGTAGAGCAGGCCGTTGAGTTCCTCGAACACCGGCAGCACCGACTTGCGCGACACCGACGTCCAGCAGCCGAATACACATGCCACCTTGTCCTGGGTGAGGAGCTGGCGCGCCTTTTCGGCGAAGAGCGGCCAGTTGGAGGCCGGATCGACCACGACCGGCTGGATCTGGCGGCCCATCACGCCGCCGTTCTTGTTGATGTCGGCGATCGTCATCAACGCGGTGTCTTTCAGTGAGGTCTCCGAAATCGCCATCGTGCCCGATAGCGAGTGCAGGATGCCAACCTTGATCGGGCCGGTGTCCGCGTGGGCGAACGGTACGCGCCCCGCAGCAGCAAGCGCCGCCGACATCGTCCCGAGTTTCAACAGACTTCGACGTTTCATGCTTTTCCCCTTCACGGTGGGATGGTTGAAATCGTGAGCCCGGCGCATGTGGGTACGCGCCGCCCATTGAGTGGCCTGTCTTGCGAGCAGTGCTACTGCAAGCGTCGTGCCAGTGGGGCGCTTGTGCGCGATGCTTGTGGAATAAGGCCCGCGACGTCACGCTGTGGTTGTCCCGGCGGATGGATGTGGTGCACCAGGTTGCATGTTCGGGCGCAGTGCATCGTCGCAGTGCGTCGTTGCATCGATGCGTGCGCTAACATGCAGCGCGCGTCACGCGAGGCGTTCCTGGTAGTGCAAAGGGGTCCGGCGATGCGGTTTGTGCTGCATTGCTGTGCATGCACGGCACGGTGCCTGGGCTGGATTTCGCCGTCGAGCATCGTCGATGAGGCGCGGATCGGGGAAATCTTCTCGACGGTGGCGCTTGTTCTGCGCGAAGTGGCGTAAACGAAAAAGGCGCGGCATGCGCCGCGCCTTTCATCGACTGCGAGTCTGGCGGCAAAGCTTGGTGCCGCGCCGCCCGCGATCCATCAATAAGTCGGCACCTTGGGGTCGACCTGGCGCGACCACGCGTCGATGCCGCCCTGCAGGTTGAACACCTTCGTGAAGCCGCGCGATTCGAGGAACATCGCGACATTGGCGCTGCGCGCGCCATGGTGGCACACGCAGACGATCTGCGCTTCGTCGTCCAGTTCCTCGCTGCGTGCGGGGATCTCGCGCATCGGAATCGACACGCTGCCTGCGATCTTCGCCGTCTCGATTTCCCACGGCTCGCGCACGTCGAGCAGCACGGGGGCCGCGCGTGAGTTATCGGCGAGCCATTCGGCGAGGGCGGGAGCGGTCAGATTCTGCATGAAAAACCCGGTCGGATAAAAAGCCACGCCGGGCCATGGGGCCCGGCGCGCGTAGTACGTCAAAATCGGCGTCAAATTCGGCGTCGAAGCCGGCGTCAGAACTTGAAGCGCGACGGCTGGACGGCGTTCTTCAGCGGCTCGACATACGTCTCGAACACGCTGGCGATGCGGTATTGCTTGTCGTCGATGCGGGTGATGATCTGCGCTTCCATCACCGGCGCGGTGCCGACGAACGCGGCGAGACGCCCGCCCACCTTCAGTTGCTCGAGCAGTTGCTGCGGCAGGACCGGCAGGCCGCCCGAGACGCAGATCACATCATACGGCGCATTGGCGGGCCAGCCGTTCGCGCCGTCACCGAGCGCGACTTCGGCGTTGAGCACACCGTTCTTCGCCAGGTTGGCGCGCGCGAATTCCGCGAGTTCTGCGTCGATTTCGACGGTCAGCACCTGCTGTGCGCGATTCGCGAGCAGCGCCGCCATATAGCCCGAACCGGCGCCGATTTCGAGCACGCTCTCGTGCTTCTTGATCGCAAGCTCCTGCAGCACGCGTGCTTCGACACGCGGTGCGAGCATGTGCTGGCCGTTGGGCAGCGGAATTTCGAGGTCGGCGAACGCGATGTCTGCATAGGCCGCGGGGACGAATTGCTCACGCTTGACGATCGAAAGCAGGTTCAGCACGTCCTGGTCCAGCACTTCCCAGGGGCGAATCTGCTGCTCGATCATGTTAAAACGCGCTTGTTCGATGTTCATGGTGACTCGGCGTTGTGGTTCGATTTCGGAACGGACAGCCCGGCCTGAACAGCTGATGCGCGGGGTCCGCGCGGCCGCTGGAAAACGGTGCCAGGCAACCGCAGGATTGTACCAAAGCGCCTCGCGTCGGCATTGTCCCGGATTCAGCCGGGCGCCTCCGTGTCGCGCGGGCGCCGCATCGAGGCGCCCCCGGGGGCCACGCCGGCATGCATTGCAAACTGGCGCGGCGAGGCGCTAGCGCCGCCTCACCGCGCGAGATAGACGAACTTGCCGCCGCGAATCGTGCCCATCACGCTCGCGCGCTGGTCGAGGCCGACGTGGTCGGTCGCGCTCGTGTTCACGACGCCGTTCGGCACCACCAGCTCATGTGCGTGCTCAAGCTCGCCGCGCAACGCGACGCGGAACGCTTCCGTTCCCGGCTGCGCGGTCTTCAGTGCGTGAGTTACAGCATCCTGCAGGCGGGCATAGACGCCCGCGGCATCGCCCGCGAACTGCGTGACCGTATCGGCGCCGTACTTTGCCTCGTAGGCGTCGACAAACGCGAGCGCCGCCTTCTGGGCCGGCTGGTCGGCGGGCAGCGTACGCGCGACGACGACCGGCTGCGTCGGGAACAGCGTGCCTTCCACGTCCTTGCCGCCGAGCTTGATGAACTCGGGCGTTGCGATGCCGTGCGTCTGATAGATCACGCCCTTGTAGCCGTACCCGGCCAGCGTGCGCTGCGGCAGCACGCTCGGCGTGCCTGCTCCTGCGATCAGCACGGCGTCGGGCTTCGCCGCGATCAGCTTGAGCACCTGGCCGGTGACGCTCGCGTCGGTGCGGTTATAGCGCTCGGTCGCCACGATCTCGATGTGGCGCGCCCCGGCCGCCTTCGTGAATTCCTTGAGCCAGCTGTCGCCGTAGCTGTCCGCGAAGCCGATGAAGCCCACCGTCTTCACGTTGTGCGCCGCCATGTAACGGGTCATCACGTCGGCCATGGCGGCGTCGGTTTGCGCCATCTTGAACGCCCACACGCGAGCGCCTTCCTGCGGTTCGACCACCGATCCCGACCCGACCAGCGTAATCATCGGCGTTTTGCCCTCCGACACGGGATCGAGCGCCGCGAGCGCAGCCGGCGTGATGTTCGGTCCGACGATCACGTCGACATGGTTCTCGTTGATGAGCTTGCGGATATTGCGCACCGCCACGCCCGGATCGGAGCCATCGTCGAGCACGATGTAGTCGGTTTTCTGGCCCGCGATCATGGCGGGCCACATCAACATCGCGTTCTTGCTCGTGATGCCGATCGCGGCGGCGGGGCCGGTGCTCGACAGGTCGATGCCCACTTTCAGGTCGGCGTGGGCGCTGGGTGCGGCCGTCGCGGCGATGAGCGCGGCCGTCGCCGTGACGGCGAGCGGGCGCAGGAACGGGTGCGACTTCATGCGATGAGTCTCCAGCGTTAAAGCTGCATGCGACCGGATTGGGCCGGAGTCTGGGCTAAAGGGCCTGACTCCGGCTGGCGAGCGCGTAAGCGCTTACTCACGCTTGCTCCAATCGACGGCCACTAGTTGTCGTTGTGATGCGCCTTGTCCTGCTGTGCTTCGGGTCTTGCTCACTAATGTGAAGCTCCGAAGTGAAGCGCCGAAGCATTAAAGCTCGTAAGTCTCGTGTTCGCCCTTGAGCGCCTGCTCGATGAGCTTGCGGTTCAGGGTCGGCGAAAGCAGCTCGACGAGCGTGTACACATAGCCGCGCAGATACGCGCCTTGCTTGAGTGCGACACGCGTGACGTTGCTGCCGAACAGATGCCCGACCGGCACCGCGCGCAGGTGGCGGTCGCGTTCGGCGTTGAAGGCGATGTCGGCCATGATGCCCACGCCGAGGCCCAGCTCGACGTAGGTCTTGATGACGTCGGCGTCGATGGCCTCCAGCACGATGTCGGGCGTGAGGCCGCGCAGGCGGAATGCCTCGTTGATCTTCGTGCGGCCCGCGAACGCGTTGTCATAGGTGATCAGCGGAAATTGGGCCAGATCGTCGAGCGAGAGCGGCTTGCGCTCCAGCAGCGTGTGATCGTCGGGCATGACCGCCACATGGTGCCAGGTGAAGCAGGGCAGCGACACCAGTTCCTTATAGCCGGAGATCGCTTCCGTCGCGATGGCGAGGTCGGCCTGGTCGTGGAGCACCATTTCCGCGACCTGGGTCGGGCTGCCTTGCAGGATCGACAGGTGGACCTTCGGGAAGCGCCGCTTGAATTCGGCGATCGCCGTCGGCAGCGAGTAACGCGCCTGGGTGTGCGTGGCGGCGATGACCAGGTTGCCCTGATCCTGCGCGGCGTAGTCCTTGCCGACGCGCTTCAGGCTCTCGACCTCCTGCAGGATGCGCTCCACCGAGGCGAGGATAAGCCGCCCCGGCTCGGTGAGCGAGCGCACGCGCTTGCCGTGCCGCTTGAAGATTTCGACCCCAAGCTCGTCCTCCAGCTCGATGATCGCCTTCGAGACACCTGGCTGACTTGTATACAGCGCCTTGGCGGCATCGGTGAGATTGAAGTTCTGCCGAACAGCTTCGCGCACGAACCGGAACTGGTGCAGGTTCATATATAACCCCTTGGCATATAAACCTAATTTTTAAGTCGTTTGAAATATAAAGCCAGTTTATTACGATTCCCTCAACTTTTCCAATATGGATATCTGTTTTGGTCATAAGCACATGACTGGCGGCACTAAAAGCGCCGGTGGTGAGCGATGACTGGAACGCAGTCGAAGTCGGAGTGCGCGGCGTAACAGGAGAGCTGCAGGAAAACCGCAGGAAAGCTGCGGGAACACTGCAGGAAACGCCGCGATCGAGCC
This sequence comes from Paraburkholderia adhaesiva, assembly GCF_021390575.1. Classification (GTDB taxonomy): domain Bacteria; phylum Pseudomonadota; class Gammaproteobacteria; order Burkholderiales; family Burkholderiaceae; genus Paraburkholderia; species Paraburkholderia adhaesiva. The sequence goes on from NZ_JAJEJQ010000001.1 coordinate 804,351, forward strand.
AAACCCCTGGGGTCCCCGAATGTACCAATACGACCAGTACGACCAGACTATCGTCGACGAACGCGTCGCTCAGTTCCGCGACCAGGTTCGCCGCCGCCTGTCGGGCGAATTGACCGAAGACGAATTCCGCCCGCTTCGCCTGCAGAACGGCCTGTACATGCAGCGCCACGCGTACATGCACCGCATCGCGATTCCGTACGGCAACCTTCGCAGCGACCAGTTGCGCATGCTGGGGCGCATCGCGCGCGAGCATGATCGCGGCTACGGCCACTTCTCGACGCGCACGAACATCCAGTACAACTGGATCAAGCTCGAAGAAACGCCGGAGATCCTCGCGAAGCTCGCGTCGGTGCAGATGCACGGCATCCAGACCTCGGGCAACGACATCCGCAACATCACCGCCGACCAGTTCGCGGGCGTCGCGCCCGACGAGATCATCGACCCGCGTCCGTGGGCCGAAATCCTGCGTCAGTGGTCGACGTTCCACCCCGAATTCTCGTGGCTGCCCCGCAAGTTCAAGATTGCCGTGTCCGGTTCGAAGGAGGACCGCGTGGCCGTGCAGATCCACGACCTCGGTGTCTATCTCGATCGCAATGAAAACGGCGAAATCGTCGCGAGCATCCTCGCTGGCGGCGGGCTCGGCCGCACGCCGATCGTCGGCGCGATCATCAGGCGTGATCTGCCGTGGCAGCATCTGCTGACCTACTGCGAAGCCGTGCTGCGGGTGTACAACCGCTACGGCCGACGCGACAACCTCTACAAGGCGCGCATCAAGATCCTCGTGAAGGCGCTCTCGCCCGCGAAGTTCGCGCAGCAAGTGGAAGAGGAGTGGCAGCACCTGAAGAACGGCCCGTCGACGCTCACGCAGGCCGAAGTGGACCGCGTGTCGCAACACTTCGTGCCGCCCGCGTATGAGAAGCTCGCCGACACCGACGCCTCTTACGAAACGCACCTGCTGGAGAACCGCGCTTTTGCGCGCTGGGTCGAGCGTAACGTGCGCACGCATCGCGTGTCGGGCTACGCGTCGGTGACGCTCTCGCTCAAGCCGCACGGCATCGCCCCCGGCGACGCCACCGACAAGCAGATGGAAGCCGTGGCCGACTGGGCCGACGAATACGCGTTCGGCTATATCCGCGTGTCGCACGAGCAGAACCTGATCCTCGCCGACGTCAAGAAGCGTGATCTTTTCGCGCTTTGGGAAAAGGCAAAGGCGGTGGGTTTTGCGACGCCGAACATCGGCTTGCTGACTGATATTATCGCGTGCCCGGGCGGCGACTTCTGCTCGCTCGCGAATGCGAAGTCGATTCCCATCGCGACGGCCATCCAGGCACGTTTCGACGATCTCGACTACGTCCACGACCTGGGCGACCTGTCGCTCAACATCTCGGGCTGCATGAATTCGTGCGGTCACCATCACGTCGGCAACATCGGCGTGCTCGGCGTCGATAAGGACGGCGCCGAGTGGTATCAGGTCTCGCTCGGCGGCGAGCAGGGCACGGGCGCAAACGGTACGCGTCTTGGCCGCGTGATCGGCCCGTCGTTCTCGGCCGAAGAAATGCCGGACGTCGTGGAGAAGGTGATCGCCACGTTCGTTGCGAACCGCATCAACGGTGAGCGCTTTATCGACACCTATGACCGCATCGGCATCGCGCCCTTCAAGGAACGCGTGTACGCATCGCGCCAGCCGGCCCACGCCTGAACCGAACCGCACGAAAACGAGGATTGAGTTTCATGACGCTGATTATCAAGAACCGCGCGGTCGTCGAGGACAACTGGACGGTCGTGCGTCCCGCCGAAGACGGCGCGCTGCCTGAAGTCGCCGCGCTGCCCGCCGGCAAGGTCATTGTGCCGCTGGCGCTGTGGCAGTCTTCGCGCGAGGCGCTTGTCGCCGAGAAGTCGCGCGATGAACTCGGCGTGTGGCTCGCGCCCGATAGCGAACCCGCCGACATCGCCGCGGACTTCGACAAGCTCGCGCTGATCGCCGTCGATTTCCCGGTGTTCCGCGATGGCCGCGGCTATTCGACTGCGCGTCTGTTGCGCGAGCGCTTTGGCTACAAGGGCGAGCTGCGCGCGATTGGTGACGTGCTGCGCGACCAGTTGTACTTCTACGAACGCTGCGGCTTCGACGCCTACGCTGTGCGCGCCGACAAGGACATCCACGACGCGCTGAAAGCATTCACGGAATTCACCGTGCAGTACCAGGGCGCGTTCGACGAACCGTCGCCGCTCTTTCGCCGCCGCGCCGCACAGCAGGCACAAACCGGTAGCGCAGCATGAGCACCGTCGCTGACGAAATCACGCCTGAGCTGCAGACGAAGATCGCGCGGCTCGACGCGCTGCTCGGTTCGATCGCGGCACGCCACGCGAGCGTGAAGTTCGCGAGCAGTCTCGCCGCCGAGGACATGCTGCTCACGCACGCAATCCTGTCGCGGTCGGTTGCGATCGGCATCTTCTCGCTGAACACCGGACGTCTCCATGCGGAAACGCTCGGCATGTTCGACCGCGTGCGCGAGCGTTATGGCTACGAGATCGAGCAGCTTCACCCGCAGCAGGACGCCGTTGACGAATACGTTGCGCAGCACGGTCTGAATGCGTTCTACGAGAGCGTCGATCTGCGCAAGCGCTGCTGCGAAATTCGCAAGGTCGAGCCGCTGAACCGCGCGCTCGCCGGTGTGTCGGCCTGGGTGACGGGCCAGCGCCGCGAACAGTCGGTCACGCGCGCGGAACTGCACGAGGAAGAGCGCGACGACGCGCGCGGTATCGCCAAGTTCAATCCGCTCACCGACTGGACCGAAGCCGAAGTGTGGGCGTATCTGCGCGCCTTCGACGTGCCGGTGAACCCGCTGCACGCGCGCGGCTATCCGAGCATCGGCTGCGAACCCTGCACGCGTGCCGTGCGCCCCGGTGAAGACAGCCGCGCGGGCCGTTGGTGGTGGGAGTCGCGCGACACGAAGGAATGCGGGCTGCATATCACGGCGTTGTCAGCGATTCCGGTCGTCGAAATGCGGCAATCGGAACGCGAGAGCTAATATCAAGGTCTGGTGCGTGAGTTTGATCTGCGGATTTGAACCGCAGCATGCGCCAGAGTAGAGCAAGCATTCCGTGCCCCTGATGGCGGCACGGAACAACGAAGGACCTCAATATGAGCACGACGCTCGATTCCACCGTGAACGCTCCACAACAAGTCACCGCGAACCGCATTGACCACCTCGACTGGCTCGAAGCCGAGTCGATCCACATCCTGCGCGAACTGGTCGCCGAATGCAGCAAGCCCGCGCTGCTGTTCTCGGGCGGCAAGGATTCCGTGGTCGTGCTCGCGCTCGCCCTGAAGGCATTCGGCCTCGGCGCGAACCGCAAGACCTCGCTGCCGTTTCCGCTCGTGCATATCGACACGGGACACAACTACGAAGAAGTGATCGACTTCCGCGACCGCCGCGCTGCCGAAATCGGCGCGCAGCTCGTGGTCGGCCACGTCGAGGATTCGATCAAGCGCGGCACCGTGCGTCTGCGCCGCGAAACGGATTCGCGCAACGCCGCGCAAGCGGTCACGCTGCTCGAAACCATCGAGCAACATGGTTACACGGCGATGATCGGCGGCGCGCGTCGCGATGAAGAGAAGGCTCGCGCGAAGGAGCGCATTTTCTCGTTCCGCGATGAATTCGGCCAATGGGACCCGAAGGCGCAGCGCCCCGAACTGTGGAGCCTCTACAACGCGCGCCTGCATAACGGCGAACACCTGCGCGTGTTCCCGATCTCGAACTGGACCGAACTCGACGTGTGGCAGTACATCGCGCGCGAAAACCTCGAACTGCCGCCGATCTACTACGCGCATGAGCGCGAGATCGTGCGCCGCAATGGTCTGCTCGTGCCGGTCACGCCGCTGACCCCAATGAAAGAGGGCGAGACGAGCGAAACGGCGGTCGTGCGTTTCCGCACGGTGGGCGACATCAGCTGCACGTGCCCGGTGGAAAGCGATGCGGACAACGTCGAGAAGATCATCGCCGAAACCGCCGTGACGGAAATCACCGAGCGCGGCGCGACGCGCATGGACGACCAGACGTCCGAAGCCGCGATGGAACAGCGCAAGAAGCAAGGTTATTTCTAAGGCACCACGAGGAAAAATTCGATCATGAGCCGCATTGAGCAACCCGCGTATCAACATGAAGACCTCGGCGTGCTGCGCTTTATCACGGCGGGCAGCGTCGACGATGGCAAGAGCACGCTGATCGGCCGCCTGCTTTACGACAGCAAGGCCGTGCTCTCGGACCAGCTTTCGGCGCTTTCGCGTGCGAAGAACAAGCGCACCGTGGGCGACGAGATCGACCTTTCGCTCCTGACCGACGGCCTCGAAGCCGAGCGCGAACAGGGCATCACGATTGACGTGGCGTACCGCTATTTCGCCACGGCGAAGCGTAAGTTCATCATCGCCGACACGCCGGGCCACGAGCAGTACACGCGCAACATGGTGACGGGCGCCTCGACGGCGCACGCCGCGATCATCCTCGTCGATGCGACGCGCGTCACGGTCGAGGACGGCGTCACGCAACTGCTGCCACAGACGAAGCGCCATAGCGCGATCGTCAAGTTGCTCGGCCTGCAGCACGTCATCGTCGCGATCAACAAGATGGACCTCGTCGAGTACAGCGAAGCAGTTTTCGATCAGATCCGCGAAGCGTATGTCGTGCTCGCGCGTCAGCTCGGCCTCGAAAACGTGCGCTTCGTGCCGGTCTCGGCGCTCAAGGGCGACAACATCGTAACGGCGAGCGAGCGCATGCCGTGGTACGCCGGCGAGCCGCTGCTCGACGTGCTCGAATCGCTGCCGGTCGGACAGGCAGCGGGCGAAGCGCTGCGCTTCCCGGTGCAGTGGGTCGCGCGCCAGGACGGTTCGAGCGCCGACGATTTCCGCGGCTACATGGGCCGCGTCGAGTCAGGCGAGGTGAAGGTCGGCGATGCGATCACCGTGCTGCCCGCGGGCCGTCAGGCCAGCGTAGCGGAGATCATCGCGCCGGTGCCGGGCGGTACGGCGCAGGTCGAGCGCGCGTTCGCGGGCCAGACGGTCACGATCCGGCTTGCGGAAGATGTGGATGTCTCGCGCGGCGACACGTTCGTGCCCGCCACGGATGCGGTGGAGCCGGCGAAGAAGCTCGAAGCCGACCTCTGCTGGTTCGACGACGAGCCGCTTTCGACGCAGCGCAAGTACCTGCTCAAGCAGACGACGAACACGGTGTTCGCGAAGATCGGCGCGATCAAGCAGGTGCTCGACGTGCACACGCTTTCGCATGCCACCGACCGCCACAATCTCGCGATGAACGATATCGGCCGCGTCGCGCTCACGCTGCAAAAGCCGCTCGTGTGCGATCTCTACGATACCCATCCCGGCACGGGTGCGTTCGTCCTGATCGACGAAGCCACGCACCACACGGTGGCGGCGGGCATGATTCGCGCATTCGCGGCGTGAGTCTGGAAACGCGAGGTACGAAGTCGATGGGCAAATTGGGCAAGGTCTATCTGATCGGCGCGGGACCGGGCGCGGCGGACCTCATCACCGTGCGCGGCGCGCGGCTCCTCGGCACGGCGGACGTCGTGCTGCACGACGCGCTCGTCGAGCCGGCGATGCTGGAGTACGCGCCGAAGCACGCGAAGTTCGTCGCGGTGGGCAAGCGCTGCGGGCAGCGCTCGACGGCGCAGCACTTCATCAACAAGCAGCTCGTCGATGCGGCGCGCGAACACGGCGTGGTCGTGCGCCTGAAGGGCGGCGATCCGATGTTGTTCGGCCGTGCCGACGAAGAGATGCGCGCGCTCGAAGCAGCGGGCATCGAGTACGAGGTCGTGCCCGGCATTACGGCGGCGCTCGCGAGTGCCGCCGCGCTGCGTCGGCCACTCACGGTGCGCGGTGTGGCGCGCAGCGTCGCGCTCGCGACGCACTCGCGTGCGGCCGATACTGCCGATATCCGCGAGCAGGTCAACGCGGATTCACTCGTGTTTTACATGGGCCGCGACAGCGGTCCCGACATCGCGCGCGAGTTGATCGAGGCGGGACGCGCGGGCGCCACGCCGGTGGCGATCGTCGAGGCGTGCAGCACGCCGCGCGAACGCACGCTCACGCTTACGCTCGCGGCGCTGGCGGCGGGCGAGGCGCAGGACTGGCTCGACGCGACGCAGCCGAGCCTGTTGATGATCGGCGAGGCGTTTGCGGCGCGCGCCGGGCAGCTCTGCAACGAAGACCTCATGGCCCCGCAGGTGCAAGGCCAGCGGGCAGCCGCTTAAGAGCACAAGGGGCGCAATTCGCGCCCCTTTGCACTTTCGTACCGTTTGCGTGCGGTGCGTCGATTCCGTCTCGCGTGCTGCACGTCATGCTGCGGCCTATGCATCACGCATTTCACTCCCCACAAGCACTGAGCTTTTGATCGGCTGGCGGCTTCCGCTGGCAGACCAGCTCGACTCCCTTCGCTTGCGCGAGACACGCGCGACAGCGCTGTCCCACAACTTGTTGCCGCGCGATATCCCGGCGTCTGGCAACCCCTCCCGGGACTGAGTCCGGCGAATCCTGCTGGCCACACGGGCCAATTTGCGCCGCGAATTACCTTCACCGAGCCCTTTTTTATTGGCCGACATTCAGGGATTCTGAGTGATGTGTAGGGGTCGCACCCTAGGCATGTAAGCGCCGTATTACAATGTCGGCAAAATAATCAATGTCCGGCACGCCGGCATACAGACCAGAATTTTTCGATGTCGACCCAGCTTTCGAATCTTACGTCGCTAGCCACGGCTTCCGACGAACGTGCCGTCGCACACAACGCTTCACTCCGCTGGTTGTTGCCGCTCCACGCGATGGTCTGGACGCTGGCCGCCTGGCTCGCACGCGGCAATCTCGACATCCAGGGCGACATGGTCGAGACGTATGTATGGGGCCTCGAATGGCAGGCCGGTTACGCGAAGCACCCGCCGCTTTCGTCGTGGGTTGCAGCGGCCTGGTTCAGCGTGTTTCCGCATACCGATCTCGCCTATTTCGCGCTGTCGGCGGTGAACGTGCTGGTCGGCCTCACGGGAATCGTCGCGCTCGCCGCGTGCTTCGTGCCGCGTCGGCTCGCGATCGTCGCCGGGCTTGCGATGGCTGTCTCGCCGCTCTACTCGAATCTCGCGATCAAATTCAATCCGAATGCGATCCTGCTGTCGGTCTGGCCGTGGACCGCGTACTTTTTCGTCCGCTATGTGCAGCCGGGCAGCCGTCTCGCGCGCAGCGGCGCGGCGCTCGGTCTCGGGGTGTGCGCGGCGCTTGCGGTGCTCGGCAAGTACTTCTCGATCGTCCTGCTGCTCGGGCTGTTGCTCGCGTTGCTCGTACGTCCCGCATGGCGTGCGCGCCTCATCAGCGTCGATTCGCTGATCGCGGTGGCGGCGGGTGTCGCGGTGCTGACGCCGCACGTGCGCTGGATGATGCTCAATCATTTCCCGACGCTGGAATACGCCGCGCAGCGCACCGGAGGCACGCTCTTCGCCGCAGTGGGGCGGTTCGGCATTTATACGCTCGCGCAGATTGGATATCTCGCGCTGAGTTTCGTTTTCGTGCTGCTGATGGTGCGCAAGTCGGGCGCTGCGCGGCGCATGGCGCTGAGCGTTGTTCGTCCCTCGCTGCATCCGGATCTCTGGTGGCTCGCGCTCGGGCCATTATTCGCGGTGGGTGTGCTGTCGGTGATCGGCAAGACGCAGATGGCCTCGGTCTGGGGCATGGCACAGTGGTTCGCCATCGTGCCGCTCTGGCTCGCCGTGCTCGAGCAGGGCCGCTTCGAGATCGCACCGCAGCGGGCCGTGCGCGTCATGGTGGTGTACTGGGCGCTGGTGCTCGCTGTGTCGGCCGTGGTGGGCTACACAGGCGCGCGGCGCAATACCGACGACGCGGCCGAGCCGCGCGCGGAACTCGCAACGGCCGCGCAGACGGTGTGGCGCGAACGCACGAGGCAGCCGCTATCGATCGTGGCGGGTTCGACGCACGAGGCCGGTTCGGTGATTTTCTATGACGGTGGCCGCGCCCGTTTCTGGGACCTCGACTGGCCGGCGTTGACGCCCTGGTTCACCCCCGCCGAGTTCGCGCGCCGTGGCGCGCTGTTTGTGTGCCGTGGCGACGACGCCAACTGCATCGCGACGGCATCGGCGCTAAGCCATGCTGCGCCGGTCGCGCTCAAGGTCAGCAAGAACGCATGGGGACGGGAGTTGCCTGCGCGCGCCTACCAACTGTTCGTGCTCGCGCCGCAGTCATGAGCCACGTGCCGATGACGCCGTATCGCAGTCGGCCGCTCGTCGTCGATCTTGACGGCACGCTGTTGCGCTCCGACGTCCTGATCGAGTGTGTGTGGGCCTTTCTAAAGTCCTCGCCGCTGCGGTGCTGGCAACTGCTGGTCTGGCTGCTGCGTGGCGGCAAGGCGGGCCTGAAGGCGCGGCTCGCGGCTGCCACGGATCTCGATGTCACGGGGTTGCCGTATGACGCGTCGTTGCTCGCTCAACTGGCGGCGGAGCGTGCGGCCGGTCGCGCGCTCGTGCTTGCGACTGCCACGCACCAGCGTTATGCGCAGGCCATCGCGGACCACCTGGGCTGTTTCGACGAGGTCCATGCGACCGAGGGCGCGGTCAACCTGTCGGCGCGCCGCAAGCGCGATCGTTTGATTGCCGTCTTCGGCGAGCGTGGGTTCGACTACGCGGGCAACTCGCACGACGACGTGCCGGTCTGGGCCAGCGCGGCGCGAGCGTGGGTTGTGAACCCCGAGCGCGGCGTTGAGCGCGCGGCGCTCGCGCAGGGCAATGTCGATCGTGTGATCGAGAACCGGCCGGCGCGCCTGAAAGTGCTCGGCAGGGCGTTGCGCCTGCACCAGTGGCTCAAAAACCTGCTGATTTTCGTGCCGGTACTCACCGCGCACCAGTTCGGGCAGCTGGCGACGATGCGCGCTGCAGGGCTCGCGTTTGTCGCATTCGGGTTCTGCGCCTCGAGCGTGTATCTGCTCAACGATCTGATCGATCTCGAGGACGACCGCCACCATCCGACCAAGCGCAACCGGCCGCTCGCGTCCGGTGCGTTGCCGCTGCGCTGGGGCGTTGCGTTGTGCCCGGTATTGCTTGCGGGTGCCGTGCTGCTCGAGTTCTACTGCCTGCCGCTGCGCTTCGCGTTCACGTTGTTCGCCTACTACGCGCTCACGCTTGCGTACTCGCTCTACCTGAAGCGTCTGGTGATGGTCGACGTGGTGGTGCTTGCGGCGCTCTACACCGCGCGCATCGTGGCCGGTGCGGCCGCGATCGGGGCGCATTTGAGCTTCTGGCTGCTCGCATTCTCGATGTTCGTGTTCCTGAGTCTCGCGCTGGTCAAGCGCTATGCGGAACTACAAGCCCTGCAGGACCGAGGGCTCGCGAAGACACGCGGGCGCGGCTATCAGGCCGACGACCTGTCGCTGATTGCATCGCTCGGGTCCGCGTCCGGCTATCTTGCGGTGCTGGTCCTCGCGCTCTATATCCAGGACCGCAATACCGCGCTGCTTTATCGTCATCCGCCGATGATCTGGCCGGTGTGCGCGATCCTGTTGTACTGGGTCAGCCGGATCTGGCTGATCACGCATCGCGGACAGATGCACGACGATCCGGTGCTGTTCGCCGCGAAAGACCGTGCGAGCTGGCTCGTCATCGCGCTTTGCGCGGCATGTTTCTGGATGGCGATCTAGGTGGGCGCACTGCAGTCCTGGGGGCGCTATCCGTGCGCTCCGCAGCAAGCGCACACGGTCGCGTGGCGCGATGCGCTCCCGCTCGCCTGGCGAGACGCGGCCGCGGGCACCGGCACGACGCTCGGGTTCGGCAACGGCCGCAGCTACGGCGACAGCTGTCTCGCCGCATCGGGCGAAGTGGTGCACATGCTGCCGCTCGACCGGATGATCGCGTCGGACTGGCAGACAGGCGTCGTGCGCGCCGAGGCGGGCACGACGCTCGGCCAGCTGCTTGCGCTCGCCTTGCCGCACGGCTGGATGCTGCCAGTCACGCCGGGCACGCAGTTCGTGACGCTTGGCGGCGCGGTAGCGAACGATGTGCATGGCAAGAACCATCACGTTCGCGGGACGTTCGGGCGCCATGTGCGCCGCTTCAGCCTGTTGCGCAGTGACGGGAGCCGGCTCGATTGCTCGCCCGCGACAGAGCCCGATTTCTTCGCCGCAACGGTAGGCGGTCTCGGCCTGACCGGCCTGATCGAATGGGTCGAGGTGCAGTTGATGCCGGTTGCGTCGAGCCGCATCGACGTCACGCGGATCCGCTTCGATAATCTCGACGGATTCTTCTCGCTGTCCGAACAGCTCGACCCGCTTCATGAATACAGTGTCGCGTGGGTCGACTGCCTGGGGCGCGGTGCCTCGCTTGGACGCGGCGTGTTCATGGCGGGCGATCATGCACCCGATGGCCCGCTCACTCTTGCGCCGCGACGCGCGCGGACCGTGCCGTTCACGATGCCGGTGCCGCTCTTCAACCCGCTCACGCTGCGCGCACTCAACGAGGCGTATTTCCGCCGGCAGCGCACGCGCGCGACGCCGGTTGCGATGGACTGCGACACATTCTTTTATCCACTCGATGCGATCCGCGAATGGAACCGCATTTACGGCCGCGCGGGCTTCCAGCAGTATCAGTGCGTGATACCGCCCGACGCGGCGCGCGACGCGGTTCGCGAGATGCTCGATGCGATTGCGCGCAGCGGTACCGGTTCGTTTCTGGCGGTGCTCAAGCGTTGCGGCGCGATCGAATCGCCCGGGTGGCTGTCGTTTCCGCGCGAGGGAACGTCGCTCGCACTCGATTTCCCGCAGCGCGATGCGTCGAACCGGGCGCTCTTCGCGCGGCTCGACGCGATCGTGCGCGCGGCGCGCGGCCGTCTGTATCCGGCCAAGGACGCGCACATGTCCGGCGAGGATTTCCGGGCCGCCTATCCACGCTGGGAGCAGGTCGAGGCCCTGCGCGATCCTGCTTTGCTGTCACGTTTCTGGGAGCGTACGACCCGTACATGAAAAACATCGTCATCATCGGCGCCACTTCGGCCATCGCCACGGCCTGCGCGCGTGCATGGCTCGACCCGCAGGCGCGTTTCGTGCTGGTCGCGCGCCACGCGGAACGTCTGCAACATGTCGCGGACGATCTGCGCGCGCGCGGCGCTGCGGACGTGTCGTGCATCCCGCTCGACATTGACCGGCACGACGCGCACGAGGCCGTGGTGGGGCAGTGCGTAGAGATGCTTGGCACACTGGATATCGTGCTGGTCGCGCCAGGCACGCTGCCTGACCAGCAGGCCTGTGAGGCCGACGCAGCACTCGCGGTGCGCGAGTTCACGACCAATGCGACCTCGGTGATCGCGCTGCTGACGCACGTCGCGAACGTGCTTGAGGCACAGCGCGGCGGCACGCTTGCGGTGATCTCGTCGGTGGCGGGGGAGCGCGGACGGCCATCGAACTATTTGTATGGCGCCGCGAAGGCCGCACTTTCTACGTTCTGCGAAGGATTGCGCGTGCGCCTGAGACGCGCAGGCGCACGGGTCGTCACGATCAAGCCGGGCTTCGTCGCCACGCCGATGACAGCCGGCCTGCCGCTACCGGGGCCCCTGGTTGCGACGCCCGAGAAAGTCGCGCGAGATATCGCGCGGGCCGTCACGCGCGGCCGCGACGTGCTTTATACGCCATGGTTCTGGGCGCCGATCATGCTGATCATCCGCTCGATCCCGAAGCGCGTCTTCAATCGGCTGTCGCTATGAACGTGATCTCGGCCACCGAACCCCGCGAGCTGTCCCTGACCCATCTGACGCTGCTCTACGGCGCGTTCGCGCTGCTCTCGATCGTGGCGAACCTCGGTTTGCAGAAACTCGCGCTGCTTGCCTATGAGGGGTGGTTTGCGGTGCCGCTGTCGGTTGTGATCGGCACCGGAGGAGGGCTCGTACTGAAGTTCCTGCTCGACAAGCGCTGGATCTTTCGCTACCGCCACCGCGATCTTTCGCATGGCGTGCGCAGCCTGCTGCTCTATACGCTGATGGGCGTGGCGACGACCGTCGTGTTCTGGGGCTGCGAATTCGGCGCGTGGGCGCTCTGGCGCTCGGAGCACGCCCGATTTGCTGGCGGCGCGTTCGGCCTGACGCTGGGCTACATCGTCAAATACCGGCTCGACCGGCGTTTCGTGTTCGCGTAGCGCTCGCCTACTGGAGCGCGCCGCTTTTGCCCGCCGCGCCGACGGTTATAGCAGCGCTTCAAGCAGCTTTCCGCGCACGGCAGTCAGTCGTGCGCGGCGCCGAGACAATACTGCACGATCGCATCGAGCACGGCATCGTCCTCGCCGACCGCGCCCGCGCAGCGCAACTGCACGCCGGGATGCTCTGCCTGGCAGCGCGCGACGATCTCCGGCAAGTCGCGCCGCACGTGCCCGCCCTGGCCGAAGAACACGGGCACGACCGTGATCGACTCACAACCGGCATCGGCCTGAGCCGCGATGGCAGTCGGAAGGTCGGGGGTCATGAGTTCGAGAAAGGCGAGTCCGACCGGACCCGCTTCACCACGCGCTGCGGCGAGTTTCGCGGAGAGTCGCGTGAACGGCTCTTTCCAGCGCGCGTCGCGCGCGCCGTGGCCGAAGAGGATCATGCCGTGCTTGCCCATCGTCGCGAAGTCTCAATGAGTCTCGAAGCAAACTCGAAGCAGTTTCGAAGCGCGTGCGCCCCGTGGCGATGCCGACGGGCGCAGCGGGATTCACAAGGCTGGCGTCAGTGCCGTTCGACCCATTTCAGGCCGATCAGCCCAAGCGCGAGATAGATGATGCCGGGTGTGGCCGCCGTGAGCGGCGCGGGCCACGTGTTCAGTGTACCCATGTGGGAGAACAGCGTGTTGATGAGCTGGAAGCTCATCCCGAGCATGATCCCGCCGAACACCTTCACACCGACCACGCCCGCGCGAGTATGCAGATACGCGAACGGCAGCGAGAGCACGAGCATCACGAAGACGGCGAACGGGTAGACCAGCTTGCGCCACAGCGCGACCTCGTAGCGCTGCGTGTCCTGATGGTTCTCGTTCAGGTGCTGGATGTAGCGGAACAGGTTGAACATCGACATGCGATCCGGCGACACAAGCAGCACCGACAGGATCTGCGGCGTGAGTTCGGAGCGCAGCGAATACTCGGGCAGCGTCGACTGCTCCGCGCGATAAACCGGGCTGAGCGCGTCGGCGGGCTGGTTCGGCGGTGGCGGTACGCTGATGAGTCGCGTGTCGGTGACGTCCTTCAACAGCCAGTGGCCCGGCGGCTGGAAGCGGCCTGTCTTCGCGAGCCGCACGTTCGAGAGCCGGAACTGCGAGTCGAATTCGTAAATGCGCACGTTGGCGACCGTCGCATCGGGCTGCAACTGGCCGACGTTCACGAAGCGCGTGACCTGCTCGCCGTCGGCTCGCGCGGTGAGCGTGTCCTTGACCCAGACGCCGGACTTGAAGTCCGAAGACACGGCCGAGCCGAGCGCTTCGAGGCGCACGCGTTCCGAGAGCTGGTCCGTGTAAGGCCCAACCACTTCGCCGATCAGATAGGTCAGGAACACGAGCGGAATGCCGATCTTGAGCAGCGAGCCGAGCGCTTGTCGCGTCGCGAGCCCTGAAACGCGGAAGATCGTGTATTCGGAGTTCGCGGCCATCTGCGCGAACACGTAAATCGCGCTGATGAGCGCGGCGACCGGGATGATCTCGTAGAACCGCGACGGCGCTTGCAGTGCAACGCGCAGCACCGCATAGCTGAACTTGTAGTTGCCGTGGCCGACCGAGTTCAGCTCGTTGATCAGGTCGAAGAAGAAGAACAGACCCGAAAACGCGAACAGGATGAAGATGAAGGCGACATAAACCTGCTTCGCGAAATACTTCTCATAGATGCGCATCGGTCAGCTCCCCTGCGTTTCGCGCGAGAACATTGCGCGAGTAAAGAGCGGCCGGTTGCGCACGCGCAGCCAGAACAGGAACGCGACGAGCGCCAGCACCACGATGTGTAGCGATACGAGCCCGACGCCGAACGGCAGCTTGCCTTGCTCGATCTGCGACTGCACGACGTTGAGCAGGTTCGAATAGGTGAGATAGATCAGCACGGCCATGACGAGGTTGATCGTGCGGCCGCGGCGCGGATTCTGGTAGGCGAGCGGAATGGCAAGCAGCATCAGGTTGATCGCGATGAGCGGCAGACCGCAGCGCCAGGCGAGTTCCGCGAGGTTTTCGGCGGTCGGCTGGCGCAGCAGGCCGAGCGTGGAGGTGCTGCTGGCCGTGGGCGTCGCGACGACAGGCTGGCTCTGGATCTTCACGCCGTAGCGCTGGAACTCCGAAATGCGAAAGTCGGGGTGGCCCGGTTCGCCGTCGTAGCGGCGGCCGTTTTCGAGCACGACGAAGCGATCGCCGTTCTTGTGGGTCTCGGTGTGGCCGGTGCGGGAGACGATCACGCTGACCTTGCCGTTCTCCGTCGTCGTGACGAACACGTTCTCGACGCGCGCCTGGTCGGAGCTCATGCTCTCGATGAAAAACACGCGGTGCGTGGCGGGCGATTCGCGGAACTGGCCAGGCGCGAGCAGCGACACTTCGTCACGCTGCTGGAAACGCGCGCGGATCAGCTTGCTCTGGGCGTTCGACCACGGCCAGCCGACGAAGGCGAAGAACAGGATCAGGATCAGGATCGGCGTGGCAAATGTGGCGACCGGCTTGATGAGGCGCGTGAGGCTCACCCCGGAGGCGAGCCACACGACCATTTCCGAATCCTTGTACCAGCGCGTGAGCACGAACAGGATCGACACGAACATCGTGACGATCAGCATCACGGCCATATAGCCGATCACGGTGAGACCGATGAGGACGAGCACGTCGCGCGGGTCGACCTGACCTTGCGCGGCAAAGCCGACGATGCGGATCATCATCGTCGTCAGCATGATCGTGAGCAGAACCATGAACACGGCGCCGGCCGTGTACGCGAGTTCGCGCTGCAGGGAACGTTCGAAGATCATTCTTGATGGACAGGGAGGCCCGTGCCAGACGCTGCTCAGCTCAACTCAGCTCGCGCATCCGACCTGGAGCCGCCGCGGGAAAAATAGCGGATAATTGCGGCTTTCATCCTAAGCCCTGATTTTATCCGAGGACAAGCGCGATGGACTTTAGCATAAAAGCCTGTGACTGGAGCAAAGGCGGACAGGGCACCTTCCTGACCGGCAAGTCGGATTGTGTCGTGATCGGCGTGTTCGAGGCGCAGACCCTGTCGGGCCCGGCGTTTGTGATCGACAACGCGATCGGCGGCACGATCTCGCGCGTGGTCAAAGCCGGCGATATGAGCGGCAAGGCCGGCTCCACGCTGTTCCTGCCCGAAGTGACGGGAATCGGCGCTTCACGGGTGTTGCTGGTCGGTCTCGGCAAACAGGACGAATTTGGCCAGAAGGCCTACGGCGAAGCCGTCAAGGCGGCCTGGCGCGCTATCCTCGGCACGAAAATCGCGCAGGTCACGTTCACGATCACCCACTTGCCGGTCAAGGACCGCGCGGGTGACTGGGCCGTGCGCGCCGCCATCCTTGCGCTGCGCGGCGAGACCTATCGCTTTACGCAGATGAAGAGCAAGCCGGACACGACCGTGCGCGCGCTCAAACGCGTCGTCTTCTCCTGCGACTCCGCCGACGAAAAAGCCGCGAAGGTCGCGGCGAAGCACGGCGCGGCGATCGCCAACGGCATGGATCTCACGCGCGATCTCGGCAACCTGCCGGGCAACGTCTGCACGCCCACGTATCTCGCGGCCGCCGCGAAGAAGATCGCGCGCGACTGGAAGCTGAAGGTCGAGGTGCTCGGACAGCGCCAGATCGAGGCCCTCAAGATGGGCTCGTTCCTTTCGGTGACGAAGGGCTCGGTCGAGCCGCCGCAGTTCATCGTGCTGCACTATCAGGGCGCGAGCGCGAAGGCCGCGCCGGTCGTGCTGGTCGGCAAGGGCATCACGTTCGACACGGGCGGCATCTCGCTCAAGCCCGGCGAGGGCATGGACGAGATGAAGTACGACATGTGCGGCGCGGGCTCCGTGCTCGGCACGATTCGCGCGGTCGCCGAAATGGGCCTGAAGCTCAACGTGATCGGCATCATCCCGACCTGCGAGAACATGCCCGCGGGCAACGCGACCAAGCCGGGCGACATCGTCACGACGATGTCGGGCCTGACCGTCGAGGTGCTCAACACCGACGCCGAGGGCCGCCTGATCCTGTGCGATGCGCTCACCTACGCCGAGCGTTTCAAGCCGGCCGCCGTGGTCGATATCGCCACGCTCACGGGCGCGTGCATCATCGCGCTCGGCCATCACAACAGCGGGCTGTTCTCGAAGGACGACGCGCTCGCGGGCGAGCTGCTCGACGCTTCGCGCGAAGCGGACGACCCGGCCTGGCGCCTGCCGCTCGACGACGAGTATCAGGACCAGCTGAAGTCGAATTTCGCGGACCTCGCCAACATCGGCGGCCGTCCGGCGGGTAGTGTGACCGCCGCGTGCTTCCTCTCGCGCTTCGCCGAAAATTACCCGTGGGCGCACCTCGACATTGCGGGTACGGCCTGGAAGAGCGGTGCTGCGAAGGGCGCGACGGGCCGTCCAGTGCCGCTGCTGTCGCAATTCCTGATCGACCGCGCGGCGCAATGAAGTTCCGTGCAAGGCGGGTGGCGGGCAGATGACGCGCATCGACTTTCACACGAACGTCGGCGACTCGCTGGCGTACGCGTGCCGGCTCGTTCGCAAGGCGTATCTGGCGGGCGAGCAGGTGGTCGTGCTGGCGGAGCCGGCGCGCTTGCGCGCCTTCGACGAGATGCTCTGGACCTTCTCGCCCCTCGACTTCGTGCCGCACTGCATGGCCGACAGCGCACTCGCGAATGAGACGCCCATCGTGCTCGCGGCGGATCTCGAGCGTGCGCCGCATCATCGTGTGCTGCTCAATCTCGGCGCGACGGTGCCGCCGCAGTTCGCGCGCTTCGAACGTCTGCTCGAAGTGATCGGCGATACGCCGGATGAACTCGCGGCAGGTCGCGACCGCTATCGTTTCTACCGCGACCGCGGCTATGCGCTGAACAACTACAAGCAGGGCGGATGAAGCCCTGTGTGTACGGCGCGTTTGGATAACGCGCGTTCTGCTGAGTGAAGGAGGTTTTCGTGCCGGACGAACACGACGTAGATGACACTTCGATTCCGCTCCTGACCGACATTCTCGTGCCGGGCAATGTGCTGCGCGCTCGGGGCGGTGTCGCGCCGGCCGCCGTGCCCGCCGGGGTCGAAGGCTTGTTCGCCGGCGATGTCGATGCGCTCGCCGAGCGGCTGCGCGGGCGGTGCCTCGGCTGGTTGACCGGCGATGGCCGGGGGGTGATCGAGTCCCGTTGCAGCGCCGCATTGCAGGAGCATTCGCGCTGGCTCGTGGGGCAGGTGTCGCGCGAGATCGGTCTTGCGCTGGAAAGCGAGCTGAAGGGATGGGTGAAGGCTGCCGTGCGCGAGGAACTGGCGGCGCGTGCCACCCATGGACCCGGTTCCGGTCCGGGCTCGTCGGCGGGCGGCGCCTGAGCCGACCGCAAGATATCGATGCGGCGCAACGCGCTGCCGCACAACTTATCGTTTATTTGAGCGTGAGTATCCAGCCCGCGAGCGTGGCCGCCTGACCTGGGCTTAGCTGTGTGTTCGCGGGCATCGGCACGGTACCCCATGCGCCGCTGCTGCCGTCCTGGATTTTGTGGGCGAGATACGTTTGCGCGTCGGGCTTCGACGCGTATTTCGACGCCACGTCCCGCAGCGACGGTCCCATCAACGTGCGGGTCACCGAATGGCAGCTCATGCAATTCTTCTGCTGCGCGAGCGCGAGGCCGGACTGGCCCGCCGTGGGATTCTGCGCAACGGCAGTCCCTGCTGCGAAAGCCAGCGGGAGCGCGGCGGTGAGCGTGGCTGTTGTCTTTTTCACTAGCGACTTCAGGTTCATGCTGGTCTCCGCCGACGTGAGCGCCGACTATTGTGTGGTCGCATTATAAAAGCAAAGGACGCACGGCTTTCGCGTGCGCCCTTGTTCGTTGACGGTCGTCTCGCGAGCGGCCGCATCCGCGCTGCGATTGCCCGGACGCCTAGCCCGTCACCGCGCCCTCGTTTGCCGGGCGCGCGAGCGCCGCGTACTTCGCAAGCACACCGCGCGTGTAGCGTGGGGCAGGCTGCTTCCACGCGGCACGGCGGCGAGCGAGTTCCGTGTCGTCGATGTTGAGTTGCAGCAGCAGCTTGTGCGCATCGATGGTGATCGAATCGCCTTCCTGCACGAGCGCGATCGTGCCGCCCTCGAACGCTTCTGGCGCGACGTGGCCGACCACCATGCCCCACGTACCGCCAGAGAATCGGCCATCGGTGACGAGGCCCACGGATTCGCCGAGACCCTTGCCGATGATCGCCGAAGTCGGCGCGAGCATTTCCGGCATGCCCGGGCCGCCCTTCGGACCGAGGTAGCGCAGCACGACGACGTCGCCGGCCTCGATCCTGTCCGCGAGAATCGCTTCCATCGCGCTTTGCTCGTCGTCGAACACGCGCGCCGGGCCTGTGATGACCGGGTTCTTCAGGCCCGTGATTTTGGCGACGGCACCTTCGGTCGCAAGGTTGCCCCTGAGGATCGCGAGGTGGCCTTCCCTGTATAGCGCTTTGTTCAGCGGGAAGATGACCTTTTGATCGGCGCGCGGCACCGATGGGACATCCTTCAGTTCCTCGGCGATGGTCCTGCCCGTAATGGTCATGCAGTCGCCGTGCAACAGGCCCCCGTCGAGCAGGAGCTTGAGCACTTGCGGAATGCCGCCGGCCTTGTGCAGGTCGGTCGCGACGTACTGGCCAGACGGCTTCAGGTCGCAGAGCACCGGCACTTTCTTGCGCATGCGCTCGAAGTCGTCGATGGTCCAGTCGATTTCCGCGGCGCGTGCAATCGCAAGATAGTGCAGCACGGCGTTGGTCGAGCCGCCCGTCGCCATGATGAGCGCCACGGCGTTCTCGATCGACTTTTTCGTGATGATGTCGCGCGGCTTGAGGTCCTTCCTGACTGCTTCGACCAGCACGCGCGCCGATTCGGCCGCCGAGTCGACCTTTTCCTCGTCGGGGTTGGCCATCGTCGACGAGTAAAGCAACGACATGCCGAGCGCTTCGAACGACGAGCTCATCGTGTTCGCGGTGTACATGCCGCCGCACGAACCCGTGGACGGGCACGCGTTCTTCTCGATCCCTTCGAAATCCGCTTCGGACATGCGGCCGGCCGTGAATTCGCCGACGGCCTCGAAAGCCGACACGATCGTCAGATCCTTGCCCTTCCAGTTGCCCGGGCGGATTGTGCCGCCATACACGTAGATGCCCGGCACGTTGATGCGCGCGAGCGCGATCATGCCACCCGGCATGTTCTTGTCGCAGCCGCCGATCACGACCACGCCGTCCATCCACTGACCTTGCACGCAGGTCTCGATACAGTCGGCGATCACTTCGCGCGACACGAGCGAATACTTCATGCCTTCGGTACCCATCGACATGCCGTCCGAAATCGTCGGCGTGCCGAAGGTTTGCGGGTTCGCGTCGGCGCCCCTGATGGCCGCGACGGCCGCGTCGGCCAGGCGCTGCAGGCCCGCGTTGCAGGGCGTGATCGTGGAGTGACCGTTGGCGATGCCGATCATCGGCTTGTCGAAGTCGGCCTTTTCGTAGCCGAGTGCGTAATACATCGAACGGTTCGGCGAGCGGGCGACGCCTTGCGTGATGTTCTTCGAACGACGGTTATACGACATGGGGAAGCTCCAGTGGGATGTGTACCGGATGCTGGGCCAGGGCTTTTTCTTGTGTTCTTTGCTTGTGTGCTTTATTGCGCGCGCCGGCATGCTCGCGAAAGCATGCGATTTCGCGAGCACAATGTCCAGTATATTATTCCCGTCTCTCAAGGTCGGAAAACATATCACTTCGCATATGATTGCGCATGGCACCCATGGACTCGACGATTCCAGATCTGCGCCAACTGCGCTACTTCGTGGCCGTGGCCGAAGAGCAGCATTTCGGCCGCGCCGCCGCGCGCCTTTCGATGACGCAACCGCCGCTTTCGCAGGCGATCCGCGCGCTGGAACAGACGCTCGGCGTCGAGTTGTTCGCGCGCACGCGCCGTTCGGTCGAGTTGACGGCGGTGGGTGCTGACCTGCTGCCCGAGGTGCGTCGCATCCTCGCGTCGGCGCAGGCGCTGCGCCCGCTCGCGCAGAGCCTCGCGCGCGGCGAGGCGGGCGTGCTGACGCTTGCCTTCGTCTCGACCGCCGACTACGGTCTCCTGCCGCTCCTGCTGCGCGACTTCGGCGCGCGCTATCCGCGCGTGCGGCTGCAACTGGTCGAAGCGACGAGCGACGTGCAGGTGGAGGAACTGGTGGCGGGGCGCATCGACGCGGGCCTCGTGATTGCACCCTTGCCGCCGCGCCACGCGGCACAGCTGTCCTGGCTGCCGATTGCGCGCGAGCCGCTGGTGATTGCGATGCCGGAGGCGCTGGCGGCGCGCGCGGGTGGCCCCTCGGATGACGACTGGTGCGAAGCACCGGTGAGCCTGCGCGATCTCGCCGACGCGCCGCTCATCGTCTTCCCGCGCCATCTGGCACCAGGCTTTTATGACATCATCATGGACTGCTACGGCGCGGCGGGACTCGTGCCGCGCGTGGGGCAGGAGGCGATCCAGATGCAGACGATCGTGAGCCTCGTCTCGGCGGGCATGGGTGTCGCGCTCGTGCCGCAATCGCTGCGTCACCTGCGGCGCACGGGCGTGGTCTATCGCCCGCTCGCGGAAGCGGTGCCCGCCATCGAAACAGGGCTCGTCTGGCGTTCGGCGGAGGTGAGCCCGGTGCTGGCGGCCTTCATCGAGATCGTCCGCGCCCATGCGTCGACGCCCGATGCGCCGGGCTGAATGGCGGGCACGCGGTGTTTCATCATTCGAAATCGCGCGCGACGTCCCGACTCGGCGATAATGCTGGCGCTGCGAACCGCATCGCGCCGCAACTGCGTCTGGACCCTTCGACGCGCGCAACACGATCCGCAACCCTGATGACACCCTTCGTCGACAAGAACTGATCCTCACGATGCTCATCCACCCGAACTTCGACCCCATCGCCATTCATCTGGGGCCGCTTGCCGTGCGCTGGTACGGCCTGATGTATCTCGTCGGTTTCATTCTTGCCATCGTGATCGGCCGCCTGCGTCTGCGGCTGCCGTACGTCGCGGCGCAAGGCTGGACCGCGAAGGACATCGACGACATGCTGTTTTATGGCGTGCTCGGCACGATCCTTGGCGGGCGCCTCGGCTATGTGCTGTTCTACAAGGCGAGCTGGTATTTCGCGCATCCGCTCGACATCTTCAAGGTGTGGGAAGGCGGCATGTCGTTCCACGGCGGCTTTCTCGGTGTGACCTTCGCGATGATTCTGTTCGCGTGGCAGCGCGGCCGCACGTGGCTGCAGGTGACCGACTTCGTCGCGCCGATGGTGCCGACGGGTCTCGCCGCCGGACGTCTCGGCAACTTCATCAACGGCGAACTGTGGGGCCGCGTGACGTCGCCCGACGCGCCGTCGGCGATGCTGTTCCCGAGCGCCGCCAACGAGGATGCCGCCTGGCTTGCCGCGCATCCGCAACAGGCGGCGCAATGGCACCTCGGCGACGTCTTCGCGCAATATCACCTGCTGCCGCGGCATCCGTCGCAACTCTACGAGATCGCGCTCGAAGGGCTTGCGCTATTCCTGCTGCTGATTTTCTTCTCGCGTAAGGAGCGGCCAGTGGGCGCCATATCGGCGGTGTTCCTGATCGGCTATGGCCTCGCGCGCTTCACCGTCGAGTTTGCGCGCGAGCCCGACGACTTTCTCGGCTTGCTCGCACTCGGGCTGTCGATGGGCCAGTGGCTTTCGCTGCCGATGGTCATCGTGGGTGTGTGCGTGCTCGTCTGGTCGTACCGGCGCGCGGGTCGCAACGGAGCGCAGGCGGTCGGCGCGAAGAGCTGAACGAACTTCATCGCATCGTCGAGTCCACGAAAAAGCCTCGCAAAATGCGGGGCTTTTTGTTGTGCGCGGCGCTCGTGCGTCGCGTGTTGCTTAGCGTCGCTTCGCTTCACGTCACTTCATCTGCACGGACCCCGAAACGTTGACGGTCACGGTCGACGTGCCGGCTTCGAGCGGTATCGGCTGCGCCATTTTCGCGTCGGAGGACATCGCGCGTGCGCTCATCATCATGACCGGGCGAGGCTGGTTGAACCCGTGGCCCACGTTCACATCGCGGATCGTGTAGCTGCTGTAGCCGAAGGCGCGCGCAGCGGACATGGCCTGTTCGCGGAACGACGCGATGGCCTGGCCCGAGAGCTTTTGCTCGGCGGCGCGTTGCGCCTCGGGCGAGAGCGAGAACTGCACGTTGCCGACCTGCATGCCAGGAGAGATGTCGCCCGCGAGCTTCGCGGCGGCAGCGAAGTCGTGCGATTCGAGCACCACTTCCGTGCGGCCACGCCACGCCGAGATGCGGCCGTCACGATCGGTGGACGGAAAGATCGAGAACTGACCCGACCGCGCGGTGACGCCGGACACGCCGCGTGCTTTCTGCAATGCGGCATCGGCGCGTTGATTGAGCGTGGCGGCGAGGGACGTGGGATCGTTGGCTTCCTGCTCGAAGAACAGCGTGATCGTCACGACGTCCTGCGGTACTTCCGCGCTCGCCTGCGCGGAAAGCGACAGCACGCCAGCAGGCTGGAAGCGCGCGTCGCTCTGGGCGAGCGCGGCGCGAGGCGCGAGCGTCAGCCCAAGAGGTGCGGCCACGGCGAGGGCGGCGGCAAGGACGGGTGCAAGCGCCGCGGCAGTATTGCTCTTCATTGTCGACTCCTTGCTAAACGGATTTCGCGGTAGCCACGCGTGCAGAAATGGCCGCACGAAGGCGAGTGCATGCGTGTGTCTCGCACATGCTCGTGCGGCATGCGTTCCCACGTGTCATCTGCGTGAGCGTTAGTCGGGTGCGGCGCGCGCACAGTTCCCGTCAATGTAAGGCTTTTTAAAACTACCGAGTGCGAAGGTGCACGCAGTGCCGTCGCCAAGCGGGCATCACATCAGATGGTTGGTGATGAACGCCCATTCGGCTTCGGTCACGGGTGTGATCGAAAGTCGATTGCCTTTCGCCAGCACGCGCATATCTGCAAGTGCTTCGTGGTCGCGCAACGCTGCGAGCGGAATCAGCGCGCACTTCTTTTCGAACACGACATCGACGAGCATCCAGCGAGGATTCTCTTGCGTCGATTTTGCGTCGTAGTAAGGGCTCTTCGGATCGAATTGCGTGGGATCGGGATAGGCCGTCGACGAGACGTGGGCGAGCCCCGCAATGCCGGGCTCGGCACAACTCGAGTGATAGAAGAGCACGCCGTCGCCGATGCTCATCGTGTCGCGCATGAAGTTGCGCGCCTGATAGTTACGCACACCCGTCCAGGGCAGCGTGCGATGCGGTGCGTGAGCGAGGTCGTCGATGCTTGCTTCGTCGGGTTCGGACTTCATCAGCCAGTAGCGCATGAGTCGGAGGTCAGATCGAAAGAGAGCGGGGGACGTGAGCGCGATTCTCAGCGCGCGGGCGTTTGGGGACGGCCAGATGGAACGAAAAAGCGTGGAACGATGAGGCGATGCTACAACGGGCGCTACAAAGAAAAACGGCACCGGACACAAGTCCGATGCCGTTCGAATTGGTCCCCGCCTTAGCCGCTAGGCCGGCATCCTGAACCGAGGGTTCAGAATTGGTCGCAGTAAGCAGCACTTCGGGTACATCAGACAGAGTGACGTTCACGCCCGTGCTACAAATTTCCGCAACCGTGCACATGGCATTGGTTCAAGGAATATATGACCTTGGCGAACCAGGCAGGGAAGCTAACTAAACCTTTTAAAACGTGTTATTGCTGCAACTCGTGAAGTGCTTGAGCACTTGTTACTGCGCGCCACCTGCTGCTGAATGCTGCTGGATGACCGCGCCGAGTTGTTCATTCATTGAGCGCATTGTACGACGGATTTCTTCGGCTGGGAATGCTTCGCCGTGTCGCACACTCGCCTGCAGACGCAGCAGTTCCGACGCGAGCGAGAGTGCAGCCATCACCGCGATTCGATCAGTGCCGCGCACGCTGCTATGTGTGCGGATTTTAGACATTTCCGCATCCACGCGTGCGACGGCTTCGAGCAGCGCGCCTTCAGTTTCCGGCGAACAGGCGAGGCGATAGGTCTGTCCGAGAATCGTCGCTTCGATCTGCTTGGTGGTCATGCATTTTCTCCGTGGCGGGCCGCGTTGCTGTCGTCGTTGCCCGGCGACTGTTCAAGCAGATCGAGCTGGCTGTCCGCTTCACCGTGCGCACGTGCGCGCGGCAGCTTTTCGAGAATCGCGTTCAGGCGCACTTGCGCGTCGTCGATTTTCGCGGTCAGCGCGTCGCGTTCCGCTTGCAGCGCGTTGCGCTCTTCGCGCACCTGCTCGAGTTCGGCGCGAGCCGCATCGCACTGCGCCTGCGACTGTGCAAGTTGCGCTTCGAGTGCGAGGCGTGCTTCGTGTTGGCGCTGATTGATCTCGATCAGCCGCCCAATATTCTGTGAGAGTGTTTCGAGTTCGTTGAGCATGTGCTGCGTCCTCTAAAGACAGGCATTCTAGCGCGGATTACCGCGTTTTCCGATAATTGTGTCGTTTCCAGTCGTAACATCCCTGCTTCTTGCTGATAACGGCAGCGAGCTGGCGCAGCAGGAACGCATTTTGCCAACGTTTGCGCCTTAAAGCGAGCAGGGCGCGGGGGCGTTCCTTGACGTGCATGCGGGCCCCTCCTACACTTGCCGCACCCTTGGTGAGGGTGCCTGAACTGTGCCATCAGCTGTGCTGTAGAGCGGGAAACAGTGAGCGAAGTTCGGCCGGTCCTGCGCTATGTGTTGCAGCGCAGTCGTGGCGGCGCGAGTCTTCTACATGACGCGCTCACGCAGCCCGATTCCAGTTCACGCGGTTCGCGTGTGTATCCGTCGCCGTTGGTGGTACGTGTGCGCAGGTGGATCGTGTCGTCGCCAGTCCGGATACGGGGCGCAGCGCGAGGCGCCGGCGATGTGATGGCGCTGCGCTTCACGACGCAGCATTGCTGTGAGTGGAGCACGTGCAGGATCGCTGCCGGAAGGTCACCGTCACGTGTTAGACGCTCGCCGTCGCAATTACGTGCGATGCGTTATTGCGACGTGCTTTGTCGTCGTGGAGTTGCCACAGGCACGCTGTGCGCGTCCGATGCGCTCGCAGCGCGCCGCTTCCAGCGAGCGCGTATGGCCAGGGCATGCAGTCTCAAAACGATGCGTGCGCATCGTTCGTGTTCGAGCGTGTCGTACGAATGCATTGCACGCGCCTCGGCAGTGGGGTCACGCGTTTTGCCCGATGTAGTGCCAAACACAGTAACCCCATTCGCGCGAACCCGGCGATGGCATCTCTAATTTCCCGTCGCGTTATAACATCGCGAAGTCGCAGTACTTCGCCGCGCACCGTTCTGACTCTTTCGAATTTCACAACGTACCCGTCCGACCCGCACGATGCGATCCGCCCAACGCGATAACATCCCCGCCGCGCGCGAGCGCACGCTCAGACCGTCGATGAGCGCGCGCCGCGCGGGAACCATCTGGCTCGCGCTGGCGCTCGCGGCGCTCGTCGTGTTCGTCATGTCGCTTGTTGCGGGTAGCGTGCCGGTGACGCTGGCCGATGTGTTCAGCGCGTTGTCGCCTTCGCACTCCGGCGCCGACATGGCCGCCGAAATCGTTCGCACGCTGCGCCTGCCGCGCGCGCTCGGTGGTTTCGTGTGCGGCGCATTGCTCGCGATCGCCGGAGCGCTCTTGCAGGTGCTGCTGCGCAATCCGCTCGCAGAGCCGTATGTGCTCGGCGTGTCGGGCGGCGCAGCGGTGTTCGCGCTCGTCGCGATGATGTCGGGCGTCGCGTTTTGGGGTGTGCAGGCGAGCGCTTGCGTCGGGGCATTTGCTTCGATCCTGATCGTGCTCGGCCTCGCGCGCCGCGAGTTGTGGCGCGGTGAGCCGCAGGACAGCTCGCCACGTCTTCTGCTTACCGGTGCCGTGACGGCGGCGGGGTGGGGCGCAGTGATCACGCTGCTTTTGACGCTCGCCCCCGATGCACAACTGCGCGGCATGCTGTTCTGGCTCACCGGCGACCTCGACGGCGCGGGGATGCCGTGGGCGGCGCTCGGCGCGCTTGTGCTCGTGCTGGTGGCCATCGTGCCGGTCGCGCCGCAACTGAATGTGCTTCTGCGCGGCGATGCAGCCGCACAGGCGCTCGGCGTGCCGGTGCTGCGCCTGCGCTCGCGTGTCTATTTCGCCGCTTCGATCGCAGCGGCCGCCGCGGTCACGACGGGCGGCACCATCGGCTTCGTCGGCCTCGTCGTGCCGCACATGCTGCGGCTCGCATTCGGCAACGATCAGCGCATGTTGCTGCCCGCCGCCGCACTCGCGGGCGGTGTCGCCGTGATGGGCGCCGATCTCGTCGCGCGCACCGTGGCCGCGCCCGCGCAGTTGCCGGTCGGTGTCGTGACTGCGCTCGCGGGCGTGCCCGTGTTCCTGTGGATGCTGCTTCACCGGCGCACGCGATGAACCAGAGGACCCCGACGACCTCGAAGACCCCCGGTGAGCCGCCCCTTGCGGCCCACGCGCTGACTTTGCGGGCCGGGACACGCACGCTCGTCGAGTCCCTCACGCTGCCCTTCGGTGTCGGCGAAATCTGGTGTGTCGCGGGGGCGAACGGTGCGGGCAAGACCACGCTGATCGGTGCGCTGGCCGGACTGCGCGCGAGCGCAGCGGGCCGCGTCGAGATCGACGGCCGCGCGCTCGAAGATTGGGCGCCCGTCCGGCTCGCGCAGCGTCGCGCGCTCATGCCCCAGGACGCGCATGACGCGTTCAGTGCGAGCGTGCTCGACATCGTGTTGCTCAACCGCTATCCGCATCTCGCGGGCTGGGGGTGGGAGCGCGACGAGGATCGCGTGGCCGCGCACGACGCGCTCGCGGTGCTCGGACTCGAAGCGCTGGCCGCGCGCGACGTGCTTTCGTTGTCCGGTGGCGAACGGCAGCGCGTCGCGCTCGCCGCCGTGCTGTGCCAGGACGCGCCGCTTCTACTGCTCGACGAACCGCTTTCGCACCTCGACCTGCATCACCAGATCGCCTGCCTTGAGGCGCTTGTCCGCTGGGTGAGCATCGACGCTCGCACCATCGTTTTTTCCTGTCACGATCTCAATCTGGCGCGGCGCTACGCAACGCACGCGCTGTTGCTCGATGGTCGCGGTGGCTTCCACGCAGGGCCGGTGCGCGAGGTATTGACGCCCGCGCGCGCAAGCGATGCGTTCGGACATCCGCTTGTGCTGATCCGCGACGGCCCTCACGAGGCGCTTGTGCCCGCGCTTTCGCGCGGGTCAGTGCAGTCGCCCGGCGGCGATGCATGAACGTCGCGCCCGTATGACCTTGAATCCTCTGAAACGAACATGACGCCGAATCTTTCCCATCTGCTCGACATCGAGCCGCTAGATCCATCGCTGCGCGACGAGCTGCAGCACAAGATCGACACCCGGACCAAACCTCCGGGGAGTCTTGGGCGCATCGAGACGCTCGCGCGCCAGCTCGGCATGATCCAGCGTACGACGAGCCCGACCGTCACACGCCCCGTGATGATCATTTTCGCGGGCGATCACGGCATTGCGAACGAAGGCGTGAGCCCGTATCCGCAAGCCGTGACCGTGCAGATGGTCGCGAACTTTCTCGCGGGCGGCGCGGCGATCAACGCGTTCAGCGGCGTCGCGGGCCTGACGCTCGAGATTGTCAATGCGGGCGTTGCCACCCCGTTGCCTCCATCGCCCTCACTCGTCGAAGTGCCCATCGCGCGCGGCACACGCAACTTCGCGCATGAGCCGGCGATGACGCGTGACGAGGCCATCGCCGCGCTCGAAGCGGGCGCGGCGCGCGTGCGCCATCACGCGGCGCTTGGCACGAACGTGATCGGCTTCGGCGAGATGGGGATTGCGAATACGTCGGCTGCTGCGTGCCTGATGAGCCGCTTGTGCGGCGTGCCCATCGACGAATGCGTCGGGCGTGGCACCGGTCTCGACGACGACGGCCTCGCGAAGAAGCGCAACGTGCTCGCAGCGGCGCTCGCGCATCACGCGGACGCGCGCGAGCCGCTCGACGTGCTCGCGACGTTCGGCGGCTTCGAGATCGCGATGATGACCGGCGCGTATCTCGAAGCGGCGCGCTCGAATATGGCGATTCTCGTCGATGGCTTCATTGCCACGTCGGCACTGCTGGTTGCCGATGCGCTCGCGCCGAACGTGCGCGATTACTGCGTGTTCGCGCATGCGTCGAACGAGGCGGGGCATCGGCGCATGCTCGACCACTTCGGTGCGCGCGAACTGCTTGCACTCGACTTGCGGCTCGGCGAAGGCACGGGCGCGGCGCTCGCCGTGCCGCTTCTGCGAGCGGCGTGCGCGTTCCTCAATGAGATGGCGAGCTTCGAGTCGGCGGGCGTGACGGACCGCGACGACGGTGGCGCGTGATGTTTGCGCGAGGCCGCGCGCGCATGAGGCATGAGCGATGAATCCGCTTGCCGAATTGCGCTACTTCTTCACGGCGCTGGGTTACTTCACGCGCGTGCCGGTGCCGCGCTGGGTCGGGTTCGAACCCGAGTGGCTCAACGCGGCGGCGCGCTATTTTCCGCTCGTGGGCGCGCTGCTCGGCGCGTTCGCCGCGCTCGTGTATCTCGCGGCGCTGCACGTCTTTCCGCCCGGTGTTGCCGTGCTACTGTCGATGGTGGCAACGCTTCTTGCGACCGGCGCCTTCCACGAGGACGGACTCGCCGATTGCTTTGATGCGTTCGGCGGCGGCTACGTGCGCGAGGACGTGCTGCGCATCATGCACGATTCGCGGATCGGCGCGTTCGGGGCGATCGGGCTCGTCGTTGCGCTCGCGTTGAAGTGGCAAGTGCTCGCATCGTTGCCGCCCATGCGCGCTGCGATGCTCATGATCGCCGGGCACGCCGCAAGCCGTGCGTGTGCAATCAGCTATCTCGTTTCGCTCGACTACGTTCGCGCTGAAGGCAAGGCGAAGCCCGTTGCGCAGCGCATGAGCTTCGCTGCGTTGCTGTGTGCGTTTGCGTTCGGGCTGCCGTGGCTCTTCTGGCCCGCGTGGCCCGACTGGCGCGCGGGCATCGCTACGCTCGTTGCACTTGTCGTACTGCGCTACGCGCTCGGGCGTTATTTCGTGAAGCGCATCGGCGGCTATACCGGCGACTGCCTCGGCTTCGCGCAACAGGTGTTCGAACTGGCGATCTATCTCGTGGGGCTCGCGTGGATCTCGTTCTGATCCGGCATCCGGCCGTGGCCGTCGAAACGGGCGTTTGCTACGGCAGCAGTGACGTGCCGCTCGCAGGCGACGCAGCGCACGAAGCAACGTGCCTCGCGCGGCGGCTCGCGGCGCTCGATGCCCCTGTGCCACTGCGGATCGAATCGAGTCCGCTTACGCGGTGCGAGCGCGTCGCCAATGCGCTTGCGTTGGCGCACGGCCTCGCGCCGTGCGTCGATCCCCGGCTCGCGGAGATGGATTTCGGCGCGTGGGAGATGCAGCGTTGGGATGCCATCGAGCGCGCACAGATCGACGCCTGGGCCGCCGATTTCGAGCATGCACGCGCGCACGGCGGCGAAAGCGTTGCACAGTTCGATGCGCGCGTCGGCGCGTGGTTCGATGATGTGCCCGCCAGGGGCTCCGGAGAGACAACCTGGGTGGTGACGCACGCTGGCGTGATCCGGTCGATCGCGGCTCGCGCGCTGGAACTGCCGTTGTCGCGCTGCGTGCGCTGGCCGCTCGAAATGGCCGCGCTCGTCTGGATGCGGCGTGATGCGCCTAGCGGGCAGTGGCAGCTAGTTCGCTGGAACGTCTAGTCATTCGATTCGGATGCCGAATCAATTTGGCGCGCTCGCATCCCGCTTGCGAGCCTGATCCAGATCCTCGCACAGTTGCGCCGCGCCTCGCGCGATGCGCGGCGCGGGACGCGTGAGCAAATCGCCATCGATGGAGAAGAGGTTGCCGTGCTTGACGGCCGATAACGCAGGCCACTTGCGCCAGCTTTCGAGCGTGGGCAGCGGACGCTCGGGCGCGGTCGCACCTTGCGACGATGTCACGATCGCGTCGGGGTTCGCCGCGAGCACCGCTTCAGTCGAAACGGTCGGCACGAGCGGCTTTAAGGCCGCGAATACGTTGCGCCCGCCGCACAGCCCGATTACGTCGCTAACCATGTGCTCGCCGTTGAGGGTCATCAGCGGCTGATTCCAAACCTGGTAGAAAACGCTGACCGGCGTGCGGTTCGCGTAACGCGCGCGCAATTGAGCGATGTCGCGGCGAAAGGCCAGGGCTGCGGCCTGCGCGGCCGGTGACGTGTCGAGCAGCACGCCGAGGCGTGTGAGCGAAGTCGCGATGTCGTCGAGTCGCCGCGGTTCGCTGAAGAACAGGGGAATGTGCAGGGCGCGCAGGCGGTCGATCTGCTGGTCGGCGTTGCCGTGCTGCCAGACGACGATCAGGTCCGGTTTGAGCGCGGCGATGCGTTCGAGGTCGAGCGCGAGGCTATCGCCGACGCGCGGCACACGCTTCGCCGCGCCGGGGTAGTCGCTGTAGCTCACCGCGCCGACGAGCCTGGCACCTCCGCCTGCCGCGTAGATCAGTTCGGTGACATGCGGTGCGAGGCTGATCACGCGCTGTGCGGGCGCGGGGAGCGTGATGGTGTTGCCGGCGTCGTCGACCACGCTGACCGACGCCAACGCGGCGCGTGTACCAAGCGCTAGCACCACGCCGGCGAGAATGCGCCTCATCGCGACGCGGCTGACGGGTCCGCGCGGCCTCACGGTGCTTTGAGCGTGAGCGGCAGGCCGGCGGCGACGAGTGTCGCGCGGTCCGCGAGGGCGGCAATGCGCTGGTTCAGCCGGCCGAGTTCGTCGACGTAGAGACGCGTGGCCGCGCCGAGCGGCACCACGCCCATGCCGATCTCGTTGCTCACGATCAGCACCGTGCCTTGCGCGCGCTCGCAGGCGGCGGCAAAGGCGTTTAGGTGCGCGGACCAGTCCGGCAGCGGGGCTTCGGAGTCGGGCGGGCAGAGCAGGTTGGCGAGCCAGAGCGTCAGGCAGTCGATCAGCACGCATCGGCCTGTAACGGCGGCGCTGTCAAGCGCGCCCGCAAGATCGAGCGGCGCCTCGACGAGCGCCCAGTGCGCGGGTCGCCGCGCACGATGATGCGCGACGCGCGCGGCGAATTCGTCATCCGCGATGCGCGCCGTTGCGATATAGGTGACCGGCAGGCCGCTTTCGAGGGCGAGGCGCTCGGCGTGCGCGCTCTTGCCCGAGCGTGCGCCGCCGACGATGAAGGTGAGGTCGCGCGAAATCATCGCGTGATTGTACCGGCGTGTACTGGCGCGGCTGCGCGGGTCAGTAGAGCACCATCTGCGTGCAGCGAAAGAGCGCGATGGTCTTGCCGTCGGGTCCGCTCACCGTCGCGTCCCAGACCTGCGTGCTGCGACCCAGATGGACGCCTGTCGCGACCGCCGTGATCGTGCCTTCGAGCGCGGTGCCGAGAAAGTTGCTCTTCAGTTCGATCGTCGTGAAGCTTTTTGCGCCCGGCGGCAGGTGCGCAAGGCACGCGTAGCCGCAAGCCGTGTCCGCGAGCCCGACCACGGTCGCCGCGTGGAGGAAGCCGTTCGGCGCGAGCAGATCGTCGCGCACGTCGAGTTCGGCGCGCAGCATGCCCTCTTCGAGTGCCGTCGCGCGAAAGCCCAGCAGATCCGGCAGACGCCCGCGCTGGCGCTCGCGCAGGGCGTCGATCGTGAAGTCGGTACGCAGCTTGCTCATGGTCGAATGTTCCGTGGAAAATGGGGGGCAATGATGGTGGCCGTACGTCCAGGGCTTCGGCGGCGACGGATTTGCCGATATTATCGGGCGGTTGAGTGCGCGCGCGGTGCCATTCCGGCGCGCGGGCGATCCGCCTGAACGCCGCGGCAAGCGGCCCGCGTCGCGTCACAGACGCACACAGATGCATCTGGCATACACATCGGCAATCCGGCTGGCCCGCGCGCCAGCCATCCTGACGGGAGTATTCATGACGGTAATCGTGGTGGCGAATCCCAAGGGCGGCGTCGGCAAGAGCACGCTGTCCACCAATCTGGCGGGCTTTTTTGCCGCGCAGGGCGAGTGGGTGGCGCTCGCCGACCTCGACCGGCAGCAGTCCGCGCATTCGTGGCTCGACCTGCGGCCCGAGACGCTGCCAGCCATCGAAAGCTGGAACGTCGACCTGGACAACCCGCAAAAGCCGCCCAAGGGGCTCGAGCATGCGGTCATCGACACGCCCGCCGGCCTGCACGGCAACCGGCTCGCCACGATCGTCGAACTGGCGGACAAGGTGATTGTGCCGCTGCAGCCGTCGATGTTCGACATCCTCGCCACCCAGGACTTCCTCGACCGGCTCGCGAAGGAAAAGTCGGTCCGCAAGGGGGCGATCGAGGTCGGTGTCGTGGGTATGCGGGTGGACGCGCGCACACGCTCGGCAGACCAGTTGCAGCGTTTTGTCGAGGGGCTGAATCTGCCGGTGCTCGGTTATCTGCGCGACACGCAGAACTACGTGCAGCTGGCGGCGCACGGGCTCACGCTGTGGGACGTCGCGAAGAGCCGCGTGGAGAAGGATCTGGAGCAGTGGCAGTCGATCCTTGCCTGGGTCAATGGGAAATGACCGGCAGGTGAGTGCTCGAGGTGCAGTGCGCGCCGCCTTAACGGCGCACCGCCTGCCAGGAGCCAGGCGGCGCGCTTGAAAGCGCCTGCCAGGCGCGGGCGGCCGAGGCAGGACGCCCGCTGCCCGCAGCCGGACTTCAGGTCCAGTTCTGGGTCGGCACGTGGTCGCGGCTGCCCTTGATGCGGTTGTTTCCGTCGACGAAGACCAGATCCGGCTTCCAGCCCGCCTTGAGCTCTTCCTCGTCCACGTTCGCGAAGGCCGCGATGATCACGAGGTCGCCCAGTTGCGCGCGGCGCGCGGCCGAACCGTTCAGCGAAATCATGCCGCTGCCACGCTCGCCCTTGATCGCGTAGGTCGAGAAACGTTCGCCGTTGTTGACGTTCCAGATGTCGATGCGCTCGTTTTCGACGATGTTCGCCGCTTCGAGCAGGTTTTCGTCGATCGCGCACGAACCTTCGTAGTGCAGTTCGCAGTGCGTGACGACGGCGCGGTGGATCTTCGACTTGAGCATGTGGCGTTGCATGAGACTTCTCCTCTCGCGAGCGGGCGTGCGGCCCGCCGCAGGTCAGGCCAGGGGTGGCGAGGCTGCCGCCCGTAAAGCAGGTGTCAAAACAGGGTACACACGGCCGCAGTCAGGTGCGGCGGCCGGGTCAGATTTCGAGGTTGTCGATCAGGCGCGTCGCGCCGATTTTCGCGGCGGCCAGCACGACGAGCGGGGCCTCCGCGTCGCTTGCTACGCCTGGGGCCGGCGGCAGCAGGTTCGCGCGCTTGCGGATCGCGATGTAATCGGGCTTCCAGCCGCGTGAGGCGAGGGTCGCCATCGCGTCGAGTTCGATCTGCTGGAAGTCGCGCCGGCCCGACAGCACCGACTCGCGCACCGCGCGCAGCACGCCGGCCAGTTGCGGCGCTTCCGCGCGCTCGAGTTCCGTCAAATAGCGGTTGCGCGAACTGAGCGCGAGGCCGTCGGCGTCGCGCACGGTTTCGGCGGCGATGATTTCGGTCGGAATCGCGAGCTGTTGGCACATCCCGCGCATGATCATCAGTTGTTGGTAATCCTTCTTGCCGAATACGGCGACGCGCGGCTGCACGCACGACATCAGCTTCATCACGACCGTGCAGACGCCCTCGAAGAAACCGGGGCGGAATTCGCCTTCGAGGATGTCGCCGAGGTTGTGCGGCGGGTGGACGCGATATTCCTGGGGCTGCGGGTACATGTCGGCCTCGGTGGGCGCGAACAGCACGTAGACGTTTTCCTTCTGCAGCTTGTCGATGTCGGCCTGGAGCGTGCGCGGATACTTGTCGAAGTCCTCGTTCGGGCCGAACTGGAGCCGGTTGACGAAGATGCTCGCCACAACCGGATCGCCGTGCTGGCGCGCGAGCCGCATCAGCGACAGATGGCCCTCGTGAAGGTTGCCCATGGTCGGCACGAACGCGGTGCGGTTTTGGCCGCGCAACTGGTCGCGCAGTTCCTGAATCGAGCTGATGACTTTCATGATCGGGTGCGTTATGCCTCGCTCGGGGCAAGACTTGGGTTACAGCCACCGGCGGCCGGGTGCGGCGGGCCGGTTCGGGAGCCGTCTGGAGCCCGCCAGGAGTCCGGCTGGCCTGGTCGGAGCGGCGCTCGCCCGGCCGCTGACGGCAAGGCAGGCGCGGGCGATTGTAGAGGATTTATCCGGGCAGCGCAGCCGCTTCGGTCACACGGGCGTAAGACGAAACGCCGGGCCGGAGCGGAAAAATCGGGGTCATGGCGGGGCGCGCAGAGCCCGAGGCCCGGGGCGGCATCGTCCGGTGTCACGGTGCGTCTGCTGAAGAGGCCGCTCACGCGCGCCAGATGCAGCGGCATCGCGCCACCGGCTCAGGCTGGCAGGTAGGCGAGCCTGACGTAGATCGGCGCGAAGGGTTCGGCCTGGGTAATCTCGATCAGCGATTCGCGCGACAGTTCCAGCATGGCGATGAAGTTCACGACCACGACCGGCACACCGCGCGAGACGTCGAACAGCTCCGAGAACTCCATGAATCGCGTGTTCTGAAGCTTGCGCAGGATCACGCTCATGTGCTCGCGCACCGACAGCTCCTCGCGCGAGATCTTGTGGTGCTGCACGAGCTTCGCGCGCTTGATGACGTCGGCCCACGCGGCGCGCAGGTCGACCGTCTCGACGTCGGGAAAGCGCGGCGTGATGCTCTGCTCGATGTAGACCTCGGCGCGCAGGAAGTCGCGGCCCAGTTGCGGGAGCTGGTCGAGGCGTTGTGCAGCGAGCTTCATCTGCTCGTATTCGAGCAGGCGGCGCACGAGTTCGGCGCGCGGGTCTTCGGCTTCTTCGCCCGTGTCGGCCTTCTTGACCGGCAGCAGCATGCGCGATTTGATCTCGATGAGCATCGCGGCCATCAGCAGATATTCGGCCGCGAGTTCCAGATTGGTCTTGCGCAGTTGCTCGACGTAGCCGAGGTACTGCGTGGTGACCTCCGCCATCGGGATGTCGAGGACGTTGAAATTCTGCTTGCGGATCAGGTAGAGCAGCAGGTCGAGGGGGCCTTCGAAGGTCTCGAGAAAGACTTCGAGCGCATCCGGCGGGATATACAGATCCTGCGGAAGCTTGAAGAGCGGCTCGCCGTATAGACGCGCGAACGCGACGCCGTCAACCGTGTCGGGCGTCGAGTCGGTTACGGGCGCGGTCAGCGCCTCGTCCGCCGCTTTGTGCGCCGGCGCGCTCGCGGCGTGACCCGCCTCGTGCGCGCTGGCCCCGTCGGCCTCGGCCATCAGAAGTTCTGGTAGTAGGCGTAGGACGTCTGTTTGACGCGCGAGGCCTGCTGGCGCTCGCGCTCGTCGAGATCCAGAGGCTGCTTGTCCCACAGGAGCGAGCGGCCCTTGCGCTGTTGCTCCTCGAGTTGCGGCTTTTGTTGCTTGAGCTGATTCAGGAACTGCGTGATGTCCGACTGATACATGGCCGACGTCCGTCAAAAAATGGCGGGCTGCACTACTGCGCGCCCGCCGCTGTTCGTGTAGCCGGCAATTTTACAGCAAGCGACGGCTGCGGAACATCCGGGACGGGAGGTGCGCGGTCGGGGCGAAGTCCGGGCACGGTCGGAACGTAGACTGGACACAGACGGCGCTGTACGTACGATTTCATCTGACGGAGCTGGCGTCGCAGCAGTCGGCCCGAGCGGGCGATTGCCGCTCTTTGCGCGTCGTTCCTGGGTTTGAGCCTGCCGATGTGGTGAAATAACACGTTTGCGCCCCAAACCCGCCACGCGCTGCCATCGCGCGCGGCACGGCACCGGGCGGCCAGTTCTACGAAGGCCGGAGGTTTTGTTTGGCGGGATCGGTGATCGAAGCTTCGTGCGCGTCGCGGCGCCCCTCGGGGACGGCGCGGTCGGCGTGCGCCAGCCGCGCCACCACGGCGGATGGCGCGCCGCTCGGGCGCAGCCGGGAAGCGGTCATCGCCCGTCTTGCTGTCTGCTTTTTCGCCCGGTTTGCTGCCAGCTTCGCAGCCCGGGTTGCAGCCCGTTCCGCTGCACGTTCCGCAGCCGGTTTTGCCGCTTGCCTTGCCGTCGCGCTCGTCGCGGGCCTGTTCACCGCGACATCCGCGCAAGCCGCATCCGACAGCTGGCTGCCGTGGGCACGCGCGCGCACGTACTACGACGTCGAGATCGACGCCACGCCGCGCGAGTTGCGCAAGCTGCTGGAGACGCACCTCGACATCGCGCGCTTCGCGACGCGCAGCGACATCAGCGACGACCAGTACGCGTTCCTCGTGACGGCCACGCCGCAGCAGGTGCGCGACCTCGCGTCCACCGTCGGCTATTTCACGCCGGTCGTACGCACCGACTCGAAGATCGTGGAAGGCAGGCGGCGCGTGCGCGTGAGTGTCGATCCTGGGCCTCGCACGACGATCTCGTCGGTGACGCTCACGTTCCGGGGCCCCGTGCTCACCGAAGACAAGACCCAGGAGAACGCCGCCCGGTTCGCGTTCTCGCTGCATGACGGCGACCCGTTCACGCAGTCGGGCTGGGACGACGCCAAGAACGGATCGCTCAAGGCGCTGCAGTCGCGGCGCTACCTCGGTGCGAAGATCGTGCAGTCGGAGGCGCGCATCGATCCGCTGAAGCGCGATGCGCGGCTTTCGGTGACCTACGACAGCGGCCCGACTTTCACAATGGGCGAGCTCGACGTGCAGGGCATGCGGCGTTATCCCGAGTTCATCGTGGCCAACGTCAATCCGATATCGCCAGGCGAGAACTACGACGCCAGTCGCGTGACGGAACTGCAGCGCCAGATGCAGAACACGCCGTATTTCGCGAGCGTGGCGATCGCCGTGGACGACAATCCCGAGAAGCCGCAGCAGACGCCGCTGCATGTCAAGGTGAGCGAGTTCCCCTACAACAACTTCCGTGGCAGCGTCGGTTACTCGACCGATACCGGCCCGCATGTGCAGGGCTCCTACACGTATCTCGACACCTTCGGCGCCGCCTGGCCGTTCCAGGTGCAGGGCCGGCTCGACCAGATCCAGCAGTTCGGTCAGATCCAGCTCTCAATGCCGCCGGGGCCGCGCGCCTGGACCAACAGCGCGCTCGTCTCGTACACGACCACCGATGTGTCCGATACGAAGATCTTCAGCCTCCGCGGGGGCGTGCAGCGAGCGCGCACAGCGCAGAACATCGACATCGCGTACTCGCTGCTCTATTACCAGGACCGCCTCGAACAGAACGCTGCGCCGCCGTCGATAGCCCGCGCGCTGGTGCCGTCGTGGTCGTGGACGCGCCGAAGCGTCGACGATCCGATATTCCCCCGCTCGGGCAACATCATCCGCGTGGAGGCCGGCTTCGCCGTGAAGGGCGCGATCGCCGACGCGACCTTCATCCGCGGCTACATGCGCGGCCAGCAATATCTGCCGATTGGCCGCAGCGATCTCATGCTGTTTCGTGCGGAAGTCGGCGGCGTGTTCACGGGGGCCAGTTCGAGCGACGTCCCGGCCTCGCTGCTGTTCCGCGCGGGCGGCTCGAATTCGGTGCGCGGCTACTCTTTCCAGAGCATCGGTAACGATGTCGACGGTTCGATTTTGCCGACCAAATATCTCGTCACGGGAACGGCGGAATATCAGCACTGGTTCAGCCACGACTGGGGCGCTGCGACATTCTTCGACATCGGTACCGCAACCGACACCTGGGGCGAAAAGGTCTTCGATCCGGGCGCGGGTTTCGGCGCACGCTGGCGCAGCCCGGTCGGTCCTGTCAATCTCGATCTGGCGTATGGCTTTCGCACGCACAGCGTGCGGCCCTATCTGACGCTCGGGATCGCTTTCTGATGATGACGCACGCCACGTCTCGCTATATTTCGATGCCGCCGCCCGCCGGGAGGGCCGCCGCATGAGTGCGCGTTTCGTCATCCGCTTGCTTGCGCCTGCTGTGGCTGCGCTCGACGCGCCAACGCCTGGCGCCGGTGTTCCGCCCGAAGGGCCGCCTCCCGCTGATCCTGGCGGCGGCGACGGGCCGCCCGCGCCGCCGCCGCGCCGCCCGCACCGCATCTGGCACTCGCTCGTGTGGGCGGTGGCGGCGCCGGTCCTGATCGTCGCGCTCGCGGTGGGGCTGCTTTACGGCGCTGTGACCACTGAACGCGGCACGGCGCTAGTGTGGCGCGCCGCGGTGAAGGTGCTCGGCGGGCAACTCGCGGGCACGCTCGATGGCGGCACGCTCGCGACGGGTCTGCAACTGCGTAACGTGAGCTGGCGCGGCGCCGACGGCACGACTTTCGCCGTCGATCACGCGAGCGGCAAGTGGGCGCTCTCCAGCCGGCCGTGGCATTTCGTCGTGGACTATCTGCATATCGGCGACGTCGATCTGCGAATCGTGCCGTCCACCGAGCCGTCCACGCCGATGACGCTGCCGAAAGACCTGCAACTGCCGCTCGCGCTCGACATTCGCGACTTGCGAGTGGCGAAGCTCACGCTGCACCAGGGTGCGTCGACGACCGAATTCTCCCGCTTCGCGTTTCACGCGCGCAGCGACGGGCGGCACCACGCGGCCACCGTTGAGCAACTCGATACGCCGTTTGGCGCGGTTAGCGCCAGCGCGAAGCTCGACGGTGTGCGGCCGTTCCCGCTTTCGGGCGAACTGGGCTATGCGGGAAAGGTCAACAACGAGGACGTCCAGGTCAACGGGCGCATCGGCGGGACGCTCGAGGCGCTGACCGCCGACCTCGACGCGACCGGCATGAAGCTCGCGGGACGTGCGCATATCGAGGCGGCACCGTTCGAGGCCGTGCCGCTCGAGCGCGCGACGCTCGCGTTCGATCACGTCAATCCGCAGGCCTTCGCGCCCGGTGCGCCGTTTGCCGATCTCGCGGTGCGTGCCGATCTGAAGCCCGTGGACAGCACGGCTGGCGGCGCGGATTCCGGGGGAGCGGCGTCGACGCACGCGCCGGCTCCCCACACCAGTGCGAATAACCGCGCGGCCGGTTTTACGGTCGCTGGCAACGTGTCGATCGTGAATGCGAAGCCGGGTGCAATCGATGCGAATCTGCTGCCGCTCGTCTCTGCGCGCACGGACGTCGTACTCGACGCCCACACGCAGCGGCTCGCAAACCTCGACGTGCGGCTCGTGAAGGACGCCACGCTGACGGGCGGCGGGACGATCAGCGGGCGTAACGGCCGCTTCGACCTCAAGGTGGCGCGGCTCGATCTGAACGCGTTCGAAGCGCGCGTGCGCCCGACCCAACTGGCCGGCCCGATCACGGTGCATCTTGCCGGCGACGTGCAGAGCATCACACTCGATCTCGCCGATCCACAGGCCGCCCTGCGCGCGCAGGGCAAGGTCACGTTCGATCCTGCGCGACTCTCGTTGAGCGACGTGCGCGTGACCTCCGGCGCGGGGCGGATCGACCTGTCTGGCGCGATCAAGCACGACGCGAATTCCACGTACACGCTCAAGGCGGCGATGACCGATTTCGATCCGCTCTCGCTTACGTCGCAGGTGCCGTCGCGCGCGGCAGCGAGGCCGTCCACAGCGGCCCAGGGTGCCGCGCGCAACCGGCCTGTGCACGCGGCTGGAAGCGATGCGCCGAGCCTTGCGCAAGCGCCCGCACAGGCAGACGCACAGAACACCGCACACAACACGACGCAAAACGGCACGTCGACGTC
Source organism: Paraburkholderia adhaesiva (assembly GCF_021390575.1). Taxonomy (GTDB): domain Bacteria; phylum Pseudomonadota; class Gammaproteobacteria; order Burkholderiales; family Burkholderiaceae; genus Paraburkholderia; species Paraburkholderia adhaesiva. The sequence continues at coordinate 844,261 of NZ_JAJEJQ010000001.1, forward strand.
TTCCCCGGTACCGCGCGCCGCGCCGCGCCGTATCGAGGCGCGCGTGAACGGCACGATCGACGCGAGCGGCACGCTCGCGCCCGCGTTCACGACCAGGGCTCAATTCCGGCTCGGTCCGAGCGTCTACGACGACCTGCCGCTCACCGGCGAGGGTATTGTTCAGCTCGCTGGCTCGCGCATTCTGCCGAGCCAGGCGCATCTGTCGGTGGCGGGCAACGACGTGGCGCTGCAAGGCAGCTTCGGCGCGCCGGGCGACCGGCTGCGCTTCACGGTGGACGCGCCGCAGCTCGACCGGCTCGGCTTCGGCGTCGCGGGGCAGGTCGCGGCGAGCGGCGATCTCTCTGGTACCTTCGCGCAACCCGACGTTGCGCTCGAGTACAAAGCCGAGCACGTCGTCTTCGGCGACACCCGGCTCGGTCATGCGCAAGGGCACGCGGAACTGCACGCCGGCGCGAATGGCGCGCTCGCGTTCAGCACCGATGCCAGCGAAATCGCCGTCGCGGGCGTCGAGGTCTCGACGCTGACCGCGCGGCTCTCGGGCACGCGCGCGAAGCACACGCTCACCGCAAGCGCGAAGGGCAAGGTGCACGGCCAGGCGGTCGACGTTCAACTCGCTGCAAACGGTGCGCTTTCGGACACGCACGACGGCACGCGCTGGACCGGCGCCGTCACGCAGTTGCAGAATCGCGGCGCGCCGGCCATCGAACTCGAAGCGCCGCTTGCAGTGAGCGCAGGCGCTGGCAAGGTGACGCTCGGCGCAACGCGTCTTACGCTCGAAGGCGCGTCGCTCGACCTGAAATCGTTCGATCTCGACAACGGGCGCATCCGTTCGGCGGGGGCACTCACCGGTGTGTCGCTCGGCCGCGTACTGCAACTGCGTCAGCAACTCACCGGCGTGCAGTCGAACCTCAAGACCGACCTCGTCTTCGACGGCGACTGGGACTTCTCGATCGGCCCGAGCGCCACGGGCCACGTGCAGATCAGGCGCCGCTCGGGCGACATCACGGTCGAGGTCGGACGCGGACTCGCCTCGCTCGGCATCAGCGATATCAACGCGCGCGCGGCATTCAGCGGCAGCAACCGGCTCGACGTGACCGCGCACGCGAAGGCGATGCGCGTAGGCACGCTCGACGTCGCTACGTACACGTCGCTCGTGCCGCGTGACGGCGTCCTCACTATCGCGGACGAGTCGCCGCTCGGCGGCACGATCGTGGCGAACGTGCCGTCGCTCATGACCACGGGCGGGTTGTTCGGCCCGGGCTATCTGCTCGATGGACACATCGCGCTGCAGCTCGTGCTGAACGGTACGGTCGCGCAGCCGGCCGTGTCGGGGTCGCTCGTCGGTGACGGCATTTCCGCGACGCTCGTCGACCAGGGGCTCCAGCTCAAGGACGGTGTGGTCCGCGTGCTGCTCTCGCACAACCTCGTCGACTTCCAGCAGGTGGAGTTTCGTGGTGCGAGCGGCACGCTGCGCGCCACGGGGCGCGTGCGGCTCGACAACAACGAACCCGATCTCACGGCGAGCATCGTCGCCGACAAGCTCGAACTGTTCGCTTCACCCGACCGGCAGATGTCGCTCTCAGGCAGCGCAAGCATCGCGAACCAGGGGCAGGCCGGCGGCCTGCAGATCAACGGCAAGTTCACCGTCGATCACGCGCTGTTCGATATGCCCGAATCGCCCGCTCCCGAACTGAGCGACGACGTGGTGATCGTGCGTCCGGACGGCACGACACGCGGCGGCCCGCCGCCGCTGGACGTAGCGGCGGAGAAGGCTGGGACGAGGCCGGCGTCGCGTTTCGCGCCAAGCGCGAACATCGGCATCGACCTTGGCCACAACTTCCGTTTCCGCGGCCGGGGCGCGGATCTGGGTCTCGCGGGCATGATCACGGCGATGAGCGAACCCAGCGTGCCGCTGCGCGCCGTGGGCAACGTGCGAGTGACGGAAGGCTCTACGTACACGGCATTCGGCCGCAAGATCGCCATCGAAAACGGCTTCTTCACGTTCAACGGGCCGGTTGCGAACCCGGGCATCAACATCCTCGCGATGCGGCGCAACCAGCAGGTCGAGGCGGGCGTGCAGGTGACGGGCACGATCCAGTCGCCCGTTGTGAAGCTCATCTCCGAGCCCACGGTGCCCGACAACGAAAAGCTTTCGTGGCTGCTGTTTGGCCACGGTACCGATCAGGGTAATAACCTCGGGCAGCAGAGCGCGATGACGACGGCGCTTGCGCTACTTGGCAGTGCGAGCGGCAAGCGTATCGCGCAGTCGGTGGGGCTCGACGAATTTTCGATTGGGCGCAGCGAGGTGGGGCTTACCGATCCGCAGGTCGTGATGATCGCGAAGGTGATCAACGAGTGGCTCGTGATTGGATTCGAGCAGGGGTTGCAGTCGGCACAGAACGCGGTCAAGGCGACTGTCAATCTCTCGCGGTACTGGTCGGTGTCGGCGTATGGCGGAACGTTTAATGGCGCTGATGTTTCTTATACGCGGAGGTTTGACCGGATTGGTGGGCGGTAGGGGTGTGTTTCGTGTGGGGTGAAACTCTTTGCCGATTTGTGGCGCGTAGATGGTGCTTGCTGACCCAGAAGGAACCTACGCCTCGCAATAAAGCGGTCCTTCGTCAACGAGCACAGAGCCATCAGAACGGCTCCGGCCACCTATAGCCCAGGACCGAGGCGATCGGGTAAGCGAGCTCGCGAACCTCATCCAGTTGGTTTCCGCCAAGTAGATAAATATATTCATCGTCGTGACGAAGGTAAAAGCCCACATGACCTTTCCAGCTCGTCGGATCGTCGCGCGTCAACACGGTGACGCAACCGTAGACCGGGCTCTCGAGGGCGACGCCCCAATCGAGCCAGGACCGAGCCAAGGCTGACCGCGTCCCACGAACGCCGGCACCTGCGAGGCACCAGTTAATAAATGAGGAGCACCAGGAGATTTTGTCGTCATAGCCAACGAGGTTGGTTTGGTTGTTATATTCGACTATCCGTGGATTGGTTTCTCCAACCGGAAAGCGCCTGACGCCCCGTTCGGCAATCGCCACAGGCATCCAGCCAGGTTCGGCGGCGGTATCTCTGGTATCTCTGATCATTTGCGGTCGACGGTTTATTAAGTTGTCTCCGGGATTGTCACCGATTCGAGCCACTTGGTCGACTGACCCTCCCTGGCCGCACGGCGCCTGTCATGCACCTGCCGTAGTTGACGCCAGGACGGTGCCCTGACTGGTAGCGCCCGTCACACACAATTGAAGCAGCGCCACGGAAACCATTGATCACCCGCTGCGTACGCTTGCTTTACACTAAAGCGGCACCTGCTCCAGTTCAGGGAAAAGATGATCTGGATAATCAATACCGTCGCGCACCTTTCCGATTTCGCGATCCTCGCCGCGGGTGGGATTTCGACTGCCGTCATCGCCGCTGGCATCGCCTGGGGCTCTGCGCGTGTGCTGGAGAAACTCGGCCTGGGCAATCCCCGCAGTACCATCGCGGACGTCGTGCATGGCAGTCTGCTTGCGTTCATCGTGTTCGTCCTTGCGCACGTGTTGACCGATGTACGCGCCAACGAAGGCCGTGCTGCAGACGATGTGTTACGTGAGGCCTCGTTCGTGGCGCGACTCGACCGCCAGTTGCGGTCTATCGGCGGAGCGGATGGCGATACTGCGCGCGAGGCGCTCCGGCTCTACGTGATGAAAGTGGCCGAGGACGATTGGCCCGCACTCGCCGCAGCTGAGCCGGATCTGTCGCCACGCGCGAGCGAGGCACTTGATCATCTGGTCAACGTGTCGCAGCGCGCCGGCGCGTACGCCCCGGCGTATGCCGAAGATTTGCAGACGTTGCTACGCGAAATCGAGGATAGCCGCCAAAAGAGGCTGGAGAATGCCACGCGAACTGTGCCGCGTGTGTTCTGGTGGGTTATCTGGGTATTTCTGCTGGGCGCCATGGTGATGAATGGGCGTTTCCCAATCAACCGTGCGACCCTTAGCGTGATTGCGTTGCACATGGCGGCCATCGGGATGGTCGTGGCCTTGATCGTGATCCTGGACGAACCCTATCGCGGCCAGAGCGCGATTTCGCCGGTCCCTCTAGAGAAGGCTATCCATGTCACGATGAATTGAAGGGCGGCGGCGCTTACTGCACTGCATTCCGGAAGGCGGCCATCCGTATTGGCGTCTTCATTGACGGCCGCTGTTCGAGCCGGGTCCGGCGCCAAATGGAGGGCGCGGCGCCAGAACGATCGCCCTGCGTCAGGCGCAAGTCGACCCATAGTGGAAGTTGCTTCGTCTGCAAAGCGGTAGCCCAGCGCGTAACCTGGGGCCTGGTGTCACCGCGCCGATATCGGTCGGGCAACTATCGAAAGCGGAGATTGCCGCGGGAAAGCTCGCTAACCGAGCTACATCCCATCAATTTCATCCCGCGCTCCAACTCCGTTTTCATCAAGGCCAGTGCCCGCTCAACGCCAGCCTGCCCGCCCACGGCCAACGGGAACAAATAGTAACGTCCGACGCCGACGGCTTTAGCTCCTAGCGCCAGCGCCTTCAGCACATGTGTTCCGCGGTGAACCCCTCCATCCATCACGACGTCCAGCTGATCGCCCACGGCGTCTACAACTTCTGCAAGCTGGTCGAACGCGGCTCTCGAACCATCCAGCTGCCGACCGCCATGATTGGAAAGCACGATGCCAGTGCATCCAATTGCAGCCGCACGCTTCGCATCCTCCACGGACATCACGCCCTTGAGACAAAACTGCCCATTCCAATCGCGGACCATCGCGGCAACGTCGTCCCAATTCATTGACGGGTCCAACATTTCCGTGAAGTAGCGGCTAATAGAAATCGCACCCTCGCCAAAGTCGACGTGGTTTTCCAGTTGGGGTAAGGAAAAGCGTTCATGTGCGGCATAGTTCAGAAGCCAACGGGGCTTCAGCGCGAATTGGACCATACCGCCCAACGTGAGCTTGAATGGAATTGTGAAGCCTGTACGCAAGTCCCGCTCACGATTTCCACCAGTGATACTGTCGACCGTCAGCATCATCACATCGATGCCAGACTCCTTGGCACGCTGCAGCAGTGCACGGTTTAAACCGCGGTCTTTGTGGAAGTAGAACTGGTACGTCTGCGGTGTTGAAAACGATTTACGCAACTCTTCCATGCTGACTGTGCCGAGCGAAGAAACGCCAAACAACGTTCCGAACTTCGACGCCGCCGCGGCGACTGCGCGTTCGCCCTCGTGGTGGAAGAGGCGCTGAAGCGCGGTCGGGGAGCAATAGACAGGCATCGCCAGCCGCTGGCCGAACACGGTCACCGAGAGATCCACGTCGCCGACGCCCCGCAACACATTGGGTACGAGGTCGCATTCCTCAAAGCTCGCGGTGTTCCGGCGATAGGTCACTTCATCGTCAGCGGCGCCATCGATGTAGTTGAAGATGGGTCCCGGCAACTTGAGCCGGGCCAGTTCGCGGAAGTCATGAAAGTTGTGGCAATCGCTGACGTGCATTTTGTGCCTGCAAACATTGTGGCTGCCAGTGCGACCCGTTCTGCGTTTTTCGCATCTCGATGTGGACGCGAAGAATTACGCTACACCCTCCGCTATTGCCGAATGTGCTGATCCGAACATATTGGAGCGAGAAAATCGATTGGCGCCCCCGCCTCTCCGCGCTGATTCGCTAACTAACTGCTGCGTCTTGTGATGTCGTGCTACTTCTCGTGGCTCCCGGCGTTCAACGTGTTCACTGTGAAGCTAAGGCTTCAGCACGGTCTTAACGATCTCGCCGACTGCTGCTTTGGCCTTGATCGCCGCGTTCTCGTCGTACGCGATGGTTGTCCCACGCTCAATACATGAGTCGCTGTAACTAAACGGTTGCCTCGTCTTGGCGTCGACGAGAAGCCCGGTTTCGGCCTCAACGATCCGGCAGTTTCGTGTCGTCTGCGCTTGCGATAGCTGTTGCGGTTGCTTGAGCGCTCGCGCGTCAAAGAAATGGCTGGCGCCGTCGTATTCGGTCAACTGGACGTCATCGACTTTCGTTTTCAGACGTTCCACATAATCACGGCACGAAGCGACTGGATTGTAATTGTCTGCAGTCCCCTGGAAAATGCGAACAGGTCTGGCAACGACGTCCTCGTCTTCGAGAAATGTGAAAGTACAGTCCGGATAAAACGCGATGAACGCCGCGAACTGGGTGCCGGGTTGCGCGTGCATCTTCTGGAACCGGTTCAGGCTCGCATAAAGCGCGTTCTGCGCTCCACGCGAAAATCCCATGAGCATGATCCTGTTCGGGTCGATTCTCGGGTGCTTCGAAAGAGTCGCGAGCGCTCGATAGGCATCCTCGGTCTGCGCCAGGCGGCCGAGTTGCGATTGATCGTTGATGGTGTTGGCGATACCTCGGCCCGAAAAGCTGTCGATCACAAAAGTAGCGACACCAAGCGAAAGAAAGTACTCCTCCCAGTCTGTGACGCTGCTGCCGATTCCGCCGGACGCATGCAGCAGGATGACGAGCGGAAGCCGATCAGTACCGTTGTTTCGGGGAAGCCGAAGTTCGCCTGCCACCGTGACAGGTTTGCCATCCTCGCGGCCGCTCAGAAATTCCTGGTCAGTGAGCGTCACGGACGGAATCGGGATTACCTCCATTCGCGTCACCTGCGCGCGTCCGGCGTTCGCGAGGCAGCTGAAAATGCAGATCAATGCGACTCGGATCAGCAGATTTTTGCTTGTTGTCGACATGGCGTCCCTCTTCTTCGGTGCTGGTTCGCGCGATGACTCGCGAAGTCCAGTATAGGCAGACGTAGAAGAGAGTTGTCGATTGCCTTGCTATTGAACCGAGAAGTCTTGGGCTGTCGCGCTATGGTTCGCGGGCGACGCTTCTACGTCCACTGCGCTCTTCTCATGGCGGGGGGCAATCAGGCAGTCGCAACGTTTCAGCGAGCGACTCATAGTGGCCGAACTCCGCGCGAATAACGCGCTAAACGCGGCGTTGCCGCGCGCATCACCTGGCGGGGTCTCGACAGTCGGAAACGTCCGTGCCTGCAACGCCGGATCGTCCAGCACGTGCACGTTTCTCGTGCACGTACCGAGCCATCACTTCAAACCCAGTCGCGACGCCAGTCGATGCAGGTTCGCCGGATCGACCGATAGCTGGCGCGCCGCCGCGGCCCAGTTGCCGCCACAGTCGTCGACTGCCTTGCGGATCATCTTGCGCTGGAAGGCGTTGGTGGCGTCGTTGAGGCCGATCTCTTGCGCGATATCGGGCGTCGCCGACTGTGGAGCGAGCCGGGCGATGGGCTGGCCATCGCCCGGACAGATGTGCCGCTCATGGATGACCGCCGCATTTCCTCCCTGCTCGGCGCGCGCGAGCACAGCCGCGCGTCGCAGGACGTGCTCCAGCTCGCGCACGTTGCCGTGCCACTCACGCCCGGCCAGGGCATTCAGCGTTTCCGGGTCGATCGAAAGGGTATTGAGGCCCATCGTGCCGCGCCAGCGCTCGAGGAAAAATCCCGTCAGCAGGGGAATGTCTTCGAGATGCTCGCGCAGCGCCGGTGCGTGCAGCGGAAACACGCTCAGTCGATGGTACAGATCGGCGCGGAACTGGCCCGCCACAATTTCGGCCTTGAGGTCCTTGTTGGTGGCGGCGATGACGCGGACGTCGACCTTGCGCTGGGTGTCGTCGCCGATACGCTGCAGGTCGCCATATTGCAGCACCCGCAGCAACTTGGCCTGCAATGACAGCGGGAGTTCGCCGATCTCGTCGAGAAACAGCGTGCCCTGGTGGGCCAGCTCGAACTTGCCCGTGCGGTTGTGGATGGCCCCGGTGAAGGCGCCTTTCACGTGGCCGAACAGCTCGCTCTCGGCCACGTTCTCCGGCAGCGCTGCGCAGTTCAGGTAGACGAGCGGGCTTGCACGGCGCGTCGAGCCGATGTGGACCGCCCGTGCAATCAGCTCCTTTCCGGTTCCGGTCTCGCCGAGGATCAGCACGTTGAGATCCGTGACCGCCACGACGTCGATCTCGCAGCGCAGCCGCTGCATGGCCTCGGATTCCCCGATCATCTCGCCCTCGCCGGCGGTTGCGGCAAGTCGGCGCACGGGGGGCGTTCCGGCCCCGTGCGGGTCGCTCGCCATCTGCTCCAGCAGCAGCGCGTTCGCGAGTGCCGCCGAGGCCAGCGCGCCGATTAGACCAAGATCCTCATCATCGAAGTCGTCGAATTGCGAAGGGTTCAGACCGTCGATGGTCAGCGCGCCGATGAGCACCCCTTCGCTCAGCAGCGGGATTCCCATGCAGGCGTGGACGGGCAGATATCCCAGGCTGGCAATCAGGTTGTCATAGGGGTCGGGCAGATCGCTGTCCGGCGGAAAGCGCACGACATCGCCTGCGCGCGCAATGGCTTCCAGACGCGGATGCTCGCTGACGCGAAAGCGCCGGCCCATGACGTCGGGTGACAAGCCGTCGATAGCAAGCGGCACGAATGTGCCGCGGTCGTAACGCAGCAGCGCCGAGGCGTCCGAGTGGAATAGCTGCCGCACGCTCTGGATCAACTGCTCGAAGCGCTCGCTATGGGAATTGCCCCGCTGCAGATCGAGGGCGATGCGGGTGAAGGTGTCGGCACTAAGCATGATTGTCGAACGGACAATTCGATTGTCAAAAGCACAATCTGTGATTGTAGTCCTTTTGACAATGCGTGTGCCGACGACGTCGGTGAATCAGCGGTTTTCAGGCTGGCACGCAGTTTGCGTTAGTTGTTCCCGCAACTGCTCACACACCAAAGGAAACACCATGTCAATTCTGGTCAAAAACAACGTTCACTGGGTCGGTCAGCGCGATTGGGAAGTGCGCGATTTTCACGGGACCGAATACCGTACGTTGCGGGGCACCAGCTACAACAGCTACCTGATCCGCGAGGAGAAGACCGTCCTCATCGATACCGTGGATCATCGCTTCAGCCGCGAATTCATCCGTGACCTGGCTGCCGAAGTCGACCTCAGCACGATCGACGCCGTGGTCATCAACCACGCCGAGGAAGACCACGCCGGCGCGCTGGGAGAACTCCTGGCCCTGATTCCCGGCACGCCGGTCTACTGCACCAACAATGCGCTCGACTCGATCGTCGGACACCATCACCATCCCGAATGGAATTTCCAGCCCGTGTGTACGGGCGACAAGCTGGACATCGGCAATGGCAAGCAACTCGTCTTCATCGAGACGCCGATGCAGCACTGGCCCGACAGCATGATGACCTACCTCACCGGCGATGCCGTGCTGTTCAGCAACGACGCCTTCGGCCAGCACTACTGCGACGAACATCTGTTCAACGACGAGGTCGATCAGGGCGAACTGATGGACCAGTGCCTGCGGTACTACGCGAACATCCTCACGCCGTTCAGCCCGCTGGTGACGGCGAAGATCAATGAAGTGCTCGGGTTCGGCTTGCCCGTCGACATGGTGGCCACCTCGCACGGCGTGGTCTGGCGCGACAACCCGACCCAGATCATCCTCAAATATCTGGAGTGGGCGAACAACTACCAGGAAGACCGCATCACGCTGTTCTACGACTCGATGTCGAACAACACGCGCATGATGGCCGATGCGATTGCCCAGGGCATCCACGAGGCCGACCCGCTTGTCACCGTGAAGATTTTCAACGTCGCCCGCCACGACAAGAACGAAATCCTCTCGAATGTGTTCCGCTCGAAAGGCATCCTCGTGGGTTCTTCGACGATGAACAACGTCATGATGCCCAAGGTGGCCGGCATGCTCGAGGAAATCACCGGGCTGCGGTTCCGCAACAAAAAGGGTTCAGCCTTTGGCAGCTTCGGGTGGGCCGGAGGCGCGGTCGATCGCATCCAGACCCGTCTCATGGACGCCGGCTTCGATATTGCACTGTCGCTGAAGGCCAAGTGGCGCCCCGATGCGCGGACGGTCGAACTGTGTCGTGAGCATGGCCGCCAGATCGCCCGCCAGTGGGCGCTGCATCGCCTCGAGCCGGCCCGTAGCCTCGCAACACTCGGCGCGGCGAATGACCCGGCCGTGAGCAATGTCCCCGCCGTGAGCAAAGCCCCCGCCGTGAGCAAAGCCCCCGCCGTGAGCAAAGCCCCCGCCGCAAGCAAAGCCGCGGCCGCCACGTGCGCCGGCGAGTCCATGCTGTGCACGGTGTGCCAGTGGGTCTACGACCCGGCGCTCGGCGAGCCGGATCAGCTCGTGGCGCCTGGCACGCCCTGGGACGCTGTGCCCGAGACCTTCCTGTGCCCGAAGTGCGGCATCGGCAAGGCTGTGTTCGAACCGGTATTGGGGAAGGCTGCAGCATGAACCGCACTGTCACAATCGTCGGCAGCGGTTTCGCTGCCCAGCAACTGGTGCGCAGCCTTCGCAAACGCGACACCGATGTGCCGATCCGCATGATCACCGCCGACAACGGCGACGAATACAACAAGCCCGACCTGAGCCATGTGGCCAGCCGCGCCACCACGGCCGCAGGTATGCCGCTGCGTTCGGGCGAAGCGTTCGCCGCGGAACTGGGCATCACGCTGCAGGCGCGCTGCCGGGTTGAGTCCATCGACCCGGTGCGCCAGGTACTCGTTACTTCGCAAGGAGAGTGCGCCTACGAGCAGTTGGTGCTGGCCACCGGCGCACGCGCGGTGCGGCCTGGAGTCGGGGGGGCGCATCTGATGCACACGCTCAACAGTCTGGAAGAATTCGCGAGGCTGGAGCCGCAGCTTGCGACGGCGCGCAGCGTGCTGGTGCTCGGGGCAGGCCTCATTGGAACGGAGCTGGCCATGGATATCGCCGGTACCGGTCGTGAGGTTACGCTCGTCGATATCGCGCAGAGCCCGCTCTCCGCGCTACTGCCTGCTGCATTGACTCAGCCACTGGTCAAAGCGCTGCAGGCTGCCGGGGTACGGCTGCAACTGGGCCGTGGCCTGCACTCGATCGAAAAAGCTGGCAATGGCCTCCAGGTCAACATGAGCGACGGTTCGAGCAGCCAACACGACCTGGTCCTCGCCGCGATAGGTCTTGCACCTGAAGTCTCGCTGGCCCGCGACGCGGGGATCGACGTCGGGCGCGGCATCATCGTGGATGATCACCTTCGCACCAGCGTCCCCGATATCTACGCGCTCGGCGACGGCATGGAATTCCAGGGCACGCTCCTGCCTTTCCTGCAGCCCGCCTTGCTCGGGGCCACCGTACTGGCGGCGACCCTGCTCGGCAAGCCGACACCGCTCGTGCTCCCGCACATGATGGTGCGCGTCAAGACACCGGCCTACGTCATGCAAATGGCCGGACGCACGCGCGGCGATGGACTCTCCTGGCAGTCCGAATGGAACGAGAGCGGCATGCTCGCGCGTTCCTTCGATGCGGCCGGCAAGCTGTGCGGTTTCGTCGTCGGCGGTGACCGTATAAGCCAGGCCTTTGCCGTGTACCGCGAACTTCCGCGGCTGGCCGCCTGAACGGGACGACGTAACGCGGGGGATCTCCCGCGTTACGGCAGTTCGATTCGCGCCTCAGGAGGCGCGTTCGATTGCAGGCGAGGAGGCCGATAGCGCTGAACTTCCCTGGCCGCGCCAGACCCGCCACGCAATCGCAGGGTGCAGCAGCGATGGCGGCGGGACCATCAGGTTGACGACCTTGAGAAGGGCCCACTCGCTCGCAACGTCGTAGCAACGATGTTGTGGCCCGATAGCGGCGAAGATGCTGTACGTGCGCGGCTGCGGCGTCTCATGTGCCGCCTTCAGCTCACGCTCGGCGCTGATGATTGGGCTTTCGCGGGCGACCAGCGAGTTGCTCTCGCCAGCATCAAGCAGTTTGTCGACGGTCTTGCAGCATGAACGCAAACAAGCGACACAGCGGATGTGCCTGGCAAATACAAAGCGTCGCACAACCATCACCAAAGCCCGAAAGTTGTTGCTGACTTTTCACCGTTGTGAACATGGGCAAGCATGTTTGCGGACTTCATCGATTCTGGGGTAGCGACCACGCCCTGGAGGCGTGAAGCGCGTTCACCCTGGACCGTTTCGACCTAGACTTTAAGGTATTCGCAAGCCTGATCCGGCGTCCCGGAGTCGATATTGGCGCGCGCGAATGTTCCGTGCCCGAACGCGAGCACATCTTGTCCACGACGACGACAGAGGTGAGCACAATGGCCGAGAGCTGGAAAGTTGCCGGTACTTATTTCGAGAGTTGCAATTGCTACGCCCCGTGCAATTGCGTTTGCCTGGGGCCGCCTTCGGATGGAGACTGCGCGGTGCTGATCGGCTGGCACATCGATCAGGGAAAGTTCGCCGCCGTCACGCTGGACGGACTCAACATCGCGCTCTTTGCGTATTCGCCGGGCCACATGTTGCAAAACAAGTGGAGAGTCGCCCTCTACCTGGACGAACGCGGCACGTCTGAGCAGCACGAGGCGTTGGGCAAGATATTTTCCGGCCAGGCTGGCGGGCCGCTGTCGGCGCTCGGGCCGCTGATTGGCGAGGTCATGGGCGTCAGGCCGGCCGTCATCAATTATCAGCAGAACGGGAAGAGTCGCAGCCTGCACATCCCCGATGTGGCGAACATGGAAATCGAGGCGTTGCCGGGACAGGATGGTGGCGAGGTAACGATCAGCAATCACCCGTTTACGCCTGTCCCAGGGTTTGCGGCAGTGGTCAGTAAATCGAAGGAATTTCGGTTCACAGACTATGGCTTTACTAGAGAGATCTCCGACCGAAACGGATTTTATTCTCCGTTCGCCTACCATGGCTGAGTCTGGCTTACTGGGCAGACACGCGACGCGACGGCTGCCGGTGCGCGACCACGTGGTCGCGCTGTCCGGGCTCACGGCTGCCGCAACGCTCGCGTGGGCCTACCTCGTGTACATGAGTTGGGGCATGGAGCACATGGACGTCGGTGCGACCATGGCCATCATGCCGCGCATGACGCATTGGCATACCGTCGATCTGCTTCTGGTATCGGCGATGTGGGCCATCATGATGGCCGCCATGATGCTTCCGTCCATGGTGCCAACGGTTCTGGGTTTTGCATCCATCAACAACCGACGGCGGGAGCAACATCTGCCACGTGTGCAGACTGGCGTGTTCGTTCTCGGCTACCTCACCGTCTGGTCCGGCTTCAGCCTGTTCGCGACGCTCGCGCAGTGGGGCTTGCTCAAGGCACGACTCGTCACGCCGATGATGGTGAGCGCGACACCCTTCCTTGCGGGTGCTCTTCTGGTCATTGCTGGCGTCTTCCAGTTGACACCTGTAAAGCACGCGTGCCTTGCGAGGTGCGTGTCGCCGCTCGGCTTTCTTCTAACGGAGTGGCGCGACGGCACACGTGGCGCCTGGATCATGGGATTTCGTCATGGGGCGTATTGCGTAGGCTGCTGCGGACTACTCATGACACTTCTCTTCGTATTCGGCGTGATGAATCTGCTTTGGATTGCCGCGCTGTCGATCTACGTAATGCTCGAAAAATTGCTTCCGCAAGTGCGATGGCTTGCTTTTGCACAGGGGGTGCTGCTGATTTGTTGGGGAATTGCGGTTGCAGCGGGGGGATAAAGTCGCGAATAAGCGGTATAGCCACGCTGGCTGCAGCATATCCCGTTGAAGTCGGCTATGAATCTGCAACCAACCCTTTGTCGAGCGTGACTCCGGCGTGTTTACCTGGCAAGACGGAGCGCGTTCATATAAGGACCAAAGAAAATCCCCCGCCAATCGGCGATGAACCCACTGGTTCGTTGCAGATTGGCGGGGGACGGATAGCACGTACGGACCTGAAACGGCATTTGCTCGTGCGATGGTCGTTTCCCGAAGGCGTAGCAGCTATTCGACGTCTGCCGCCGAACAACTGCCGCTCTGCAGGAAACGCCCCGTTTCGCCTTACTTGCGCTTGAGTTGCGAGAGATCCCGCACGGCGCCACGATCGGCCGACGTCGCGAGCGCAGCATAGGCCTGCAGCGCCTGGGACACCACGCGATTGCGATCCACCGGCATCCAGGCCTTGTCGCCGCGCGCTTCCATGGCTGCGCGACGGCGAGCCAGCACGTCGTCCGACACCACGAGGTGCATCTTGCGCTTCGGGATGTCGATCTCGATGACATCGCCGTCTTCCACGAGACCGATCGTGCCGCCTTCGGCCGCTTCGGGCGACGCATGCCCGATCACGAGGCCCGACGACCCGCCGGAGAACCGGCCATCGGTGAACAGCGCGCAGGTCTTGCCCAGCCCCTTCGATTTCAGATACGACGTGGGGTAGAGCATTTCCTGCATACCGGGGCCGCCCTTGGGGCCTTCGTAACGGATCACGACCACGTCACCCGCGACGACCTTGTCGCCGAGAATGGCATCGACAGCCTCGTCCTGGCTTTCGAACACGCGCGCGCGTCCGGAGAAGATCCACTGCGATTCGTCGACACCGGCAGTCTTGACGATGCAGCCCTTCTCGGCGAGGTTGCCGTAGAGCACGGCGAGGCCGCCGTCTTTCGAATACGCGTCCTGCTTGCTGCGGATACAGCCGTTCTTGCGGTCGGTATCGAGCGACGCATAGGTCGCCTCCTGGCTGAACGCCACCGTGGTCGGAATGCCGCCGGGCGCCGCGCGGAAAAACTTCTGTGCTTCTTCGCCCGCGCCGCCGGCGATGTCCCACTTGGCGATCGCGTTGCCGAGCGAGCCGCTATGCACGTTGCCGCACGACAGGTCGAGCAATTCAGCGCGGGCCAGTTCGCCCAGAATGCCGAGGATGCCGCCCGCGCGATGCACGTCTTCGATGTGGTACTTGTCGGTCATCGGCGCGGCCTTGCACAGGCAGGGCACTTTGCGCGAGATGCGATCGATATCGGACATCGTGAAATCGACCCCCGCTTCCTGTGCGGCTGCCAGCAGGTGCAGGACGGTATTGGTCGAACCGCCCATGGCCACGTCGAGCGCCATGGCGTTCTCGAATGCGGCCTTGGTGGCGATGCTGCGCGGCAGGACCGACGCATCTTCTTCCTGATAGTAGCGGCGGCACAGGTCCACGACCAGGCGGCCTGCCTGTTCGAACAGGCCTTTGCGCCATGCGTGCGTCGCGACGATCGTGCCGTTGCCGGGCAATGCGAGGCCGATCGCCTCGGTCAGGCAGTTCATCGAGTTCGCCGTGAACATGCCCGAGCAGGAACCGCACGTCGGACACGCGCTGCGTTCGATTTCGGCCACGTCGGCGTCGCTGATCGCCGGGTCGGCGGCCTTGATCATCGCGTCGATCAGGTCGATCTTGGCGATCACCTGACCATCGGTCGGCGACTTGACCTTGCCCGCTTCCATCGGCCCGCCGGAAACGAACACGACGGGGATGTTCAGGCGCATGGCGGCCATCAGCATGCCCGGGGTGATCTTGTCGCAATTGGAGATGCAAACCATGGCATCGGCGCAATGCGCGTTGACCATGTATTCGACCGAGTCGGCGATCAGCTCACGCGAGGGCAGCGAGTAGAGCATGCCGCCGTGGCCCATGGCAATGCCGTCGTCCACGGCGATCGTGTTGAATTCCTTGGCGACGCCGCCGGCCGCCTCAATTTCCTTCGCGACCAGCGCGCCGAGATCGCGCAGATGCACGTGGCCCGGCACGAACTGCGTGAACGAGTTCACCACGGCGATGATGGGCTTGCCGAAGTCGCCGTCTTTCATGCCGGTGGCGCGCCACAAGGCGCGAGCGCCAGCCATGTTCCGGCCATGAGTCGAAGTCTTTGATCGATAGTCAGGCATCTCTGTCCTCAGGTCTTGCAGTCGTCGTAAGTGGGATTGGGGTCCGGGCCAGCGGCCAGCGAGGGCTCGCAGTACCGCGCAGGGCGAATGTCCGGAAAGGGCAAATAGTGCTGGAGCGCCAGTAAGACGTCCAATATATTTTTCCAGGCGAATAAAGTCGAAAAATATATCAATCGATGACGGCATCGGTCAAAACCGGGCCAGGCCGCGCGTGGACGAACGATACGTTGTGACCGAAACCGGTTGCGGATTTGCCCGAGATGAACCAAAAAAAAGCACGCCCTCAGGCGTGCTTTCGTTACTGCGAGGCGAGACGCCGCGCTTCAGCGCACCTTCATCCCCGGCTTCGCGCCGCTTTGCGGTTCGATGATGTAGAGGCCCGGTTCGGCCTTTTCGTTGGTCGACGACGCGGACAGCACCATCCCTTCCGAAACGCCGAACTTCATCTTGCGCGGCGCGAGATTCGCGACCACCACCGTGAACTTGCCCTTGAGGTCCTCCGGCTTGTAAGCCGAGCGGATACCCGAGAACACGTTGCGCGTGCGTTCTTCGCCGACGTCGAGCGTCAGTTGCAGCAGCTTGTCCGACCCCTCGACGACGTTGCAATCGACGATCAGCGCCACGCGCAGGTCGATCTTCGCGAAGTCGTCGATCGAGATGACCTCGGGCGTTGCCGGTTCGGCGTTGGCCTTCGCAGGCGCGTCCTTCGATGCCTTCGACTTCTGCTTCGCATCGGCGGGCGCGGCCGCGCTCGCGTCGGCTGCCTGCAGCGAATCGCGGTTCGCTGCGAGCAGGGCTTCGATCTGCTTGGGATCGACGCGCGTCATGAGGTGCTTGTACGCGTTGATCGGCGTCGCCGACGACAGCGGTTTCGCGGCGTCGACCCAGGTGAGCGGCGCGATCGAGAGGAAGCTCTCGACGCCGGCGGCCAGCGTCGGCAACACCGGCTTGAGCGCGAGCGACAGCAGGCGGAACGCTTCAAGGCTCACGCTGCAGGCTTCATGCAGCGCCACCGCGTTGACCGGATCCTTCGCCAGTTCCCACGGCTTGGCCGTATCGACGTAGCCGTTGACCACATCGGCGAGTTCCATCGTCTGGCGCAGCGCGCGGCCGTAGTCGCGCGACTCGTAGTGCGCGGCAATCTGCGGGATCGCGTCGCGCAGTTGCGCGAGCAGCGGATGATCCATCGCGCCGTCCTGCACGCGGCCGTCGAAGCGCTTGATCAGGAAACCCGCCGCGCGGCTGGCGATGTTGATGTACTTGCCGACGAGGTCGCTGTTCACGCGCGCCTGGAAGTCCTCGAGGTTCAGGTCGAGGTCTTCCATCGTGCCGTTGAGCTTGGCGGCGAAGTAGTAGCGCAGCCACTCGGGATTCAGGCCGGTGGTGATGTAGCTTTCCGCCGTGATGAAGGTGCCGCGCGACTTCGACATCTTCGCGCCGTCCACCGTGAGGAAGCCGTGCGCGAACACGTTGGTCGGCGTGCGATGGCCCGAGAATTCGAGCATCGCCGGCCAGAACAGCGTGTGGAAGTACAGGATGTCCTTGCCGATGAAGTGATACTGCTCCGTCTTCGTGCCCGGCTTGACCCAGGCGTCGAAGTCGATGCCGCGCTTCTCGCACAGGTTCTTGAAGCTCGCGTAGTACCCGACGGGCGCATCGAGCCACACGTAGAAGTACTTGCCGGGTGCGCCCGGAATTTCGAAGCCGAAATACGGCGCGTCGCGCGAGATGTCCCAGTCGGCGAGCTTCGATTCACCCGCGTCGCCGAGCCACTCGCGCATCTTGTTCGTGGCTTCCGGTTGCGCGAGGCCGCTCACCCAGCCGCGCAGGAACTGCTCGCAGCGCGGGTCCGAGAGGCGGAAGAAATGGTGCGTCGAGGTCTTGCGGATCGGCGTCGCGCCGGAGACCACCGAGTACGGATTGACGAGGTCGGTCGGCGCGTAGGTCGAGCCGCACACTTCGCAGTTGTCGCCGTACTGGTCCTTCGCGCCGCATTTCGGGCACTCGCCCTTGATGAAGCGGTCCGGCAGGAACATGTTCTTGACCGGATCGTAGGCCTGCTCGACGTCGCGCGTGTCGATGAGACCCGCTTCCTTGAGCGCCAGATACACCGATTCGGAGAGCACACGGTTCTCTTCGGAATCCGTCGAGTAGTAGTTGTCGAACGACACGCCGAAGCTGTCGAAATCGCGCTTGTGCTCCTGCCAGACGCGCGCGATCAGCTGCTGCGGCGTGAGGCCTTCCTTCTCGGCGCGCAGCATGACGGGCGTGCCGTGCGTGTCGTCGGCACCGACGTAGTAGACCTCGTGACCATGCATTCGCAGCGCGCGAACCCAGATGTCCGTCTGGATGTACTCGACCAGATGGCCGATATGGATTTGCCCGTTGGCGTAGGGCAGGGCGGACGTAACGAGAATCTGGCGGCGGGCCTGCTGAGCCTGGTGTGTGCCGGCGGCACTGAGGTCGGTGGCGGGTGCTGACATGTTGGGAGAGTCCGGTGATGCGGGAGGTCGAAACGACAATTTTAGCAGGGCGGAGGGGGCGCGCGTTCGCGGCCGGAAGTGCCGCGGGAGACGCGCTCTGGTCCTGTGCGAAATCCTGGTGCGCCTGGTGCGCGTGACACGGGTTCTGCGCAACAGCGGGCGAAACCAGGGGACGGACGCTGTCCAGGAACCCGTCCGATGCTGCATCGCACAAATAGCGGGCAAAAAAAACCGGGGCAGTATGGCCCCGGAGCAACAACGACAAGAGGAGAATGGTGACGCGGCGGCATCGCCAGCCACGTACCGTAATGAGAGACAGCGGATCGGGCGGGGAGTTCGAAAAAATTTACATTTTCCGGGTCCACCCGCCGTCAAACTGCCATCACGCAGCCATCAGCCCTGATGTTGCGCCGTTGCGCGCAGATAGATTTCCACGCGACGGTTCGCCGCGCGGCCTGCTTCGGTGTTGTTGTCGGCGACCGGTTGCGTGTCGCCACGGCCTTCCGCGGCGAGGCGCTGCATCGGGATGCCGCGCGTCGACAGGTAGTTCACGACGCTCTGCGCGCGGTTGACCGATAGCGTCTGGTTAAACGCGGGCTGGCCCGTACTGTCCGTGTGCCCCACGACCTGCGCGACCACTTCCGGATTCTGCTGCAGCGTCTGGGCGACCTGATCGAGCACCGGTGCGAATGACGGCATGATCGCGTAGCTGTTGGTGGCGAAGGTCACGCTGCTCGGGATGTCGAGCTTGAGCGAGCCGTCCGGCTGCTCGGTGATCTTGGTGCCCGTGCCCTGCGTCGCGCCCGACAGACGGTTGTGGATCGCCTGCCAGTTGTAGCCGGTCACACCGCCGACGAGCGCGCCGGCACCTGCGCCGATCGCCGCGCCCTTGCCGCCGCCGAAGATCGCGCCGATCGCAGCACCCGTGCCGGCGCCGACGCCGGTGCCGATGGCCGTGTTGGTGCCCTGCTGGGTCGCGCAGCCCGCGACGAGCGCACCGGCGACAGCAAAGACGGAGAGGCGGGTCAAGATTCTTGCGTTCATTTTGCTTCCTCACTTGAATGGAACACGACGACTGCCGGCACTGACCGCCCGCCTGCAGGCCCCGACTGGGTACAGGGTCTTCGGGCGGCTGCCTGCCGACAGCTACTACAATGGCGGCTTGAAGGCTTGTGTGACGAGGTTCACCGACGGGATCGCCGCTTCAAGGTTCGACGCCCGCAAGCGTGCACTTCAGCCGTGAAATTCGCAATGCAGCCTAACAATTTCTATCATTTCGCGGCGCCAGCGCGATCATTCGATCCGCGCCCGGCGACCGGTGTACCCACGGAGCATCAATGAGCATAGATCGGGCTTTGGTCGACGCCGCGCTTGCGGCCCTGACGGATCCGAACACGGGCAAGCCCTACGCGACGGGCAAGGGCGTCCGCAATGTTGTCGTCGAGGGTGACGGCGTCGGCGTCGAGATCGTGCTTGGCTATCCGGCGAAGAGTCAGGTCGACGCGATCCGGTCGCAGGTCGAGGCCGCGCTCGCCGCGGTGCCCGGCGTCAAGTTGAGCCGCGTCGCGGTGACGACTGACATCGCCGCGCACACCGTTCAGCGCGGCGTCAAGCTGCTGCCGAACGTGAAGAACATCGTTGCAGTCGCCTCGGGCAAGGGCGGCGTCGGCAAGAGCACGACCGCCGTGAACCTCGCGCTCGCACTGGCGGCCGAAGGCGCCTCGGTGGGCATCCTCGACGCCGATATCTACGGCCCATCGCTTCCGATGATGCTTGGCATTCACGGTCGCCCCGAGTCGCCGGACGGCCAGTCGATGAACCCGCTCGAAGGCCACGGCATGCAGGCGAACTCGATCGGCTTCCTGATCGAGCAGGACAACCCGATGGTCTGGCGCGGCCCGATGGCGACATCGGCGCTCGAACAACTGCTGCGCCAGACGAACTGGCGCGAGCTCGACTATCTCATCGTCGATATGCCGCCGGGCACCGGCGACATCCAGCTCACGCTCTCGCAGCGCGTGCCGGTGACGGGCGCCGTGATCGTCACGACGCCGCAGGACATCGCGCTCCTCGACGCGAAGAAGGGTCTCAAGATGTTCGAGAAGGTCGGCATTCCGATTCTCGGCATCGTCGAGAACATGGCCGTGCATGTCTGCTCGAACTGCGGCCACGCCGAGCACATCTTCGGCGCGGGCGGCGGCGAGCGCATGGCGCAGGAATACGGCGTCGAGGTGCTCGGCAGTCTGCCGCTCGACATCACGATTCGCGAGCAGGCGGACTCGGGCCACCCGAGCGTCGTCGCCGATCCCGAGGGCCGGATTGCCCAGACGTATCGCGCGATCGCGCGTCGCGTCGCGATCCAGATCGCCGAGCGTGCACGTGACATGACGTCGAAGTTTCCAAGCATCGTCGTGCAGAACACCTGAAAAGCCTGGGTTCGCGCCGGCGGCCCGTATCGGCGCTGCGCCTTGGCGCGCGGGGTGCAGCGCGGCCGACGCTGTGCGCTCCCGCACACGCGCAGGTGCACAGGCGCGCGGTATCATGTGGACTTCATCGCGTCCGGTGCGATGGCCGCAAGAGCGGCTGCCGGCCGGCAAGAGGATTGCATGGTAAAAGGAAACGAGAGGCTAGCGGGGTATGCATTCGTCGTGCTGGCAGTGGCTGGCGGCGTGCTGCTTGGCGGCTGCACCAGCTTCATGGGGCAGCAGGACAAGCGCGCCGCCGCGCAGTTGCTGCCCACGATGGGTAACCAGGTGCGCGGCACCCTTTCGTTCGTCGAGCGTTCGGACGGTGTGCAGGTCAGCTATAACCTCGCGGGTCTGCCGCCCAACAGCGATCACGCCTTGCAGATCCACGAACGCGGAGACTGCAATGCCGTCGACGCGTCGAGCGCGGGACCCGTCTTCGCGCCCGCCGCCGCGCGCATGCGGCCCGGAACACGCGTGGAGGGCGATCTCGGCAACATTCGCGCCGATTCGAACGGCGTTGCCACGGGGTTTTTGGTCGCACCCGACGTTTCGCTCGATGGAATCCGCTCGGTGATCCAGCGCGCGGTGCTGGTCCACCATGACCCGATCGACCCGTACGCCGACCCGCAGCGCGGCACCGGCCTGGCGCTCGCATGCGGCGTGATCCGCGTCGAGTGAGCGCGGGACCGCTCCGGCCGGTTGGCCGCTTGCACTGCCGCGATGCCTTTCATATGCACTTTTCGGGCGTCTCGATCTACATCGCGTAAAATAAGCGCCTTTCGTACGCGGGCGCAGTTCCGTCGCGCAGTTCTGCCCGCAGTTCTGCCGATTGGCGGTTTCGGACCGCATTGCGCTTTTCGCCCCTTTTCGTCATCCAAGTCATTTAACTGACACGTAGCGACCAACATGGCAATCAAGTCCGACAAGTGGATCCGGCGCATGGCCGAAGAACACAAAATGATCGAGCCGTTCGTGCGCGACCAGGTCCGTGTGGCGGAGGATGGGCGCAAGATTGTGAGCTACGGCACGTCGAGCTACGGCTACGACATCCGCTGCGCCGACGAATTCAAGATCTTCACGAACATCAATTCGACGATCGTCGACCCGAAGAACTTCGACGAAAAATCGTTCGTCGACTTCAAGGGCGACGTTTGCATCATTCCGCCGAACTCGTTCGCGCTCGCGCGCACGGTCGAGTATTTCCGCATCCCGCGCAAGGTGTTGACCGTGTGTCTCGGCAAGTCCACGTACGCGCGTTGCGGGATCATCGTGAACGTCACGCCGTTCGAGCCGGAATGGGAAGGCTATGTGACGCTCGAATTCTCGAATACGACACCATTGCCTGCCAAAATCTACGCGAACGAGGGCGTCGCGCAGGTGCTCTTCTTCGAGAGCGACGAGGTCTGCGAGGTGTCTTACGCGGATCGCGGCGGCAAGTACCAGGGGCAGCACGGCGTCACGCTGCCGAAGACCTGATCCAGAATCTGCGCGGCGCAAGCAGGAACGCACCGCCCAAACGACATACGGGGACCGCTGCGCAACTTATGCAGCGGTCGTTTCTTTTGGAGAATCGCCCATGAAGTTTCGTTTTCCCGTCGTCATCATCGACGAAGATTTCCGCTCCGAGAACATCTCGGGTTCCGGCATCCGTGCACTCGCCGAAGCGATCGAGAAAGAGGGCGCGGAAGTCCTCGGGCTGACGAGCTATGGCGACCTCACGTCGTTCGCGCAGCAGTCGAGCCGCGCGTCGTGCTTCATCCTCTCGATCGACGACGACGAACTGCTGCCCTACGTCGACGGCGCCGATGAGGAGGCACCCGAGCACGCGCCCGCGATCATCGCGCTGCGCGCGTTCATGGAAGCCGTGCGCCGCCGCAACTCGGACATCCCGATCTTCCTGTACGGCGAGACGCGCACGTCGCGCCATTTGCCGAACGACATCCTGCGCGAACTGCACGGCTTCATCCATATGTTCGAGGACACGCCGGAGTTCGTCGCGCGCCACATCATCCGCGAGGCGAAGGTTTATCTCGACGCGCTCGCGCCGCCGTTCTTCAAGGAGCTCGTCAAGTACGCCGACGAAGGCTCGTACTCGTGGCACTGCCCGGGCCACTCGGGCGGCGTCGCGTTCCTGAAGAATCCGCTCGGCCAGATGTTCCACCAGTTCTTCGGCGAGAACATGCTGCGCGCCGACGTCTGCAATGCCGTCGACGAACTCGGCCAGCTGCTCGACCACACCGGTCCGGTCGCGGCCTCCGAGCGCAACGCGGCACGCATCTTCAGCGCGGACCATGTGTTCTTCGTGACCAACGGCACGTCCACGTCGAACAAGATCGTCTGGCATGCGACGGTGGCGCCGGGCGACATCGTGCTCGTGGACCGCAACTGCCACAAGTCGATCCTGCACGCGATCACGATGACGGGCGCGATCCCCGTGTTCCTCACGCCGACGCGCAATAACTTCGGCATCATCGGCCCGATTCCGCGCGACGAGTTCAAGCCGGAGAACATCCGCCGCAAGATCGAGGCGAATCCGTTCGCGCGCGAGGCACTCGCGAAGAACCCGAATCTCAAGCCGCGCATCCTGACGATCACGCAGAGCACGTATGACGGAGTCGTCTACAACGTCGAGATGATCAAGGACCTGCTCGGCGACATGCTCGACACGCTGCACTTCGACGAAGCGTGGCTGCCGCACGCCGAATTCCACGAGTTCTACCAGGACATGCACGCGATCGGCGCGGGCCGTCCGCGTACCAAGGCGCTCGTGTTTGCGACGCACTCGACGCACAAGCTGCTCGCCGGCATTTCGCAGGCGTCGCAGATCGTGGTGCAGGACTCGGAAAACAGCGCGTTCGACCGCCATCGCTTCAACGAAGCGTATCTGATGCACACGTCGACGAGCCCGCAGTACGCGATCATCGCGTCGTGCGACGTGGCCGCCGCGATGATGGAAGCGCCGGGCGGTCCCGCGCTTGTGGAAGAGTCGATCGCGGAGGCGCTCGACTTCCGCCGCGCCATGCGCAAGGTCGATGCCGAATACGGCGACGAATGGTTCTTCCAGGTATGGGGCCCCGAGGAGCTGGCTGAAGAGGGCATCGGTTCGCGCGAAGACTGGATGCTGCGTCCGAACGATCACTGGCATGGCTTCGGCGCGCTCGCCGAAGGCTTCAACATGCTCGACCCGATCAAGGCGACGATTGTCACGCCGGGCCTCGATGTCGATGGCGACTTCGGCGACACCGGCATCCCCGCTGCGATCGTGACGAAGTACCTGGCCGAGCACGGCATCATCGTGGAGAAGACCGGCCTGTATTCGTTCTTCATCATGTTCACGATCGGCATCACGAAGGGTCGCTGGAACTCGATGGTTACCGAACTCCAGCAGTTCAAGGACGACTACGACAATAACCAGCCGCTCTGGCGCGTGCTGCCCGAATTCGTCGCGCAGCATCCGATGTACGAGCGCGTCGGCCTGCGCGATCTGTGCCAGCAGATCCACAGCGTCTATCGCGCAAACGACATCGCGCGCCTCACGACCGAGATGTACCTCTCGGACATGGAGCCTGCGATGAAGCCATCCGATGCATTCGCGAAGCTCGCGCACCGCGAAGTGGAACGCGTGGCCATCGACGAACTCGAAGGCCGTGTCACGTCGATTCTGCTCACGCCGTATCCGCCGGGTATTCCGCTGCTGATTCCGGGCGAGCGCTTCAACAAGACGATCGTGAACTACCTGAAGTTCGCGCGCGAGTTCAACGAGCGCTTCCCGGGTTTCCACACGGACATTCACGGCCTCGTGGGCGAGATGGTCAACGGACGCATCGAGTATTTCGTCGATTGCGTGCGCAACTGATTGACATGATGAGTGGCAAAACGATGCGCGCCTGGCCGTCCTGGCGTTCGGGCGCGGCATGGCTGATGACGGCGTGGCTGCTGGGCGCGAGTCCGGCACACGCGGAAGTGGCGGCGGCCGATCCGATCGATACGGGCATGCGCGCGTGTTTTGCGCGCGCGGACCGTTCGTCGACGGCGGGTCAGGTGCAGTGCATGAACGACGCGCGCGGAGCCTGGCACAGCGCGACCAACACCGCGCTCACGCAACTGCTTGCGAAGCTGCCGGCTGCGCAGCAAACGCGCTGGCAGGTGAGCCAGCAGCGCTGGGAAGCGTGGCGCGAGGCCGATGACACGATGCTCGGCGCCGCGTTCGCGACCACGAGCGGATCGGCCTATCAACTCTACGAAGCGGATATGCGTCTGCAGCCGGTGCGCGATCGTGCGCTCGCGCTGCGCGCACAGGCCGCGATTGCTGCAGGGGGTGACGCGCCGCGTGCGCGTCCCTGTTCGGCGGACGCGCGCTGCGAGCACGCGAGTTACGACCTCGATCGCTACTACCGCAAGCTCTACTCGCGCATGCCCAAACACGGACGGCCCGCGGTCCTGCGCGCGCAGTCCGCATGGCGTGCGTATCGCGACGCCACCACGCCGCTCATCGACGAGCACGCGCGGCTCGATCTGCTCGGTGCGCGGCTCGCGACGCTCAAGCGGCTTTCGGAGACGGTGGGGAATCGCTAGAACCCCCGTGCCGGCCCCGCTCAGTCGATGATGAAATCCTCGGCTGAGCGCACGGGCAGCGTCGTGGAGTCGCCGAGGAGGTCGTGCAACGCGGCCTCGATCTGCGTCGACATCGCCGTGAGCGCCAGGTCGTTGTCCTCGGTGCCGAACGGGTCCTCGATCTGCGAGGCGATCGCTTCGTGCGCCATGAACGCATAGGCGACGAACACCGCGAAAATCGGCGTCAACGGTCCGATGCTTTCCACGAGACCAAACGGCAGCGTGGCGCAGAAGAAGTACACGGTCCGGTGGATCATCACCGTGTACGCGAACGGCAGCGGCGTCGAGGCGATGCGCTCGCAGCCGCCGATCACATCCGATAGTCCATTCAGATTGCGCTCAAATGCGAGCACGGCCCAGCCGTCAAGACGGCCCTGGCGCGTCTCGTTGCGCATCCACTCCGAGGCACAGACGAGCAGCGTCGCCGGGCGAAAGCGTGACGCCATCACGCGATCGAGCAGCGCGGGCGGCAGGTGATTCGCGAGATCGTCGCGCGGGTCCGTCTGGCGCAACTGGTGGCGCAATGCGTGCGGCAGCGCGCAGAGCAGATTGACGAGTTCGCGCGCACGCTTGTGGCTGTCGTCGCTGCCGTTGGTAAGCGTCAGCGCCTGGCGCGTGAGCGAGCGCGACTCGTTGAGCAACTGGCCCCAGAGCTTGCGGCCCTCCCAGTAGCGGTCGTAGCTGGCGCTGTTGCGAAAGCCGAGGAACACCGCAAGCGCGATGCCGATCAGCGAGAACGGCACGGTGCTCAGATTGACGGTGAACTTGATGATGTGATCGTGCGCCGCCACGGCGATGATCGACACGCCCAGCACGAGGAACAGCCGGGGCAGCAACTGCGGTAGCACGGAGCCGCGCCACGCAAGCAGCATCCGGAACCAGTGGAGGTGAGGGCGGACGATCATCGGGGTATGAAGGTCGGACGGGACTCAAACCGGCTTGGCCGGCCGGGAGGGCAGCTTGTGCGGCGCTGCCCTTATGGTGGCGCTCATCGCATGCGATGCGGCGTCTATCGCCGCGCCGCATGCTTAACGAGCGCTACAAGCGACGCCTTACTTGACGAGCGCCGCGCGCGCCGCCGCAATGGCGGCGCGAACCTGCTCCGGCGCGGTGCCGCCCGGATGGTTGCGTGCTGCGACCGAGCCGTCGAGCGTCAGCACTTCGAACACGTCCTCACCGAGCAGATGCGAAACCGCCGGCAGCTCGCGGCGCATCTCGTCGAGCGTCAGGTCCGCGAGGTCGCAGTTGCGGTCCACGCAGATGCGCACCGCGTGCGCGACGGCTTCGTGCGCGTCGCGGAACGGCAGGCCCTTCTTCACGAGGTAGTCGGCGAGATCGGTGGCCGTCGAGAAGCCTTGCAGTGCTGCCGCGCGCATGGCTTGCGCCTTCACGCTGATGCCCGCGACCATTTCCGCGAAGATGCGCAGCGTGTCCGCGACCGTATCGACGGTGTCGAACAGCGGCTCCTTGTCTTCCTGGTTGTCCTTGTTGTACGCGAGCGGCTGGCCCTTCATCAGCGTGAGCAGGCCCATCAGATGGCCGTTCACGCGGCCGGTCTTGCCGCGCGCGAGTTCGGGGACGTCCGGGTTCTTCTTCTGCGGCATGATCGACGAGCCGGTGCAGAAACGGTCGGCCAGATCGATGAAACCCACGCGCGGGCTCATCCACAGCACGAGTTCTTCCGAGAAGCGCGAGACGTGCGTCATCACGAGGGCTGCGGCGGCCGTGAATTCGATCGCGAAGTCGCGGTCGGAGACGGCGTCGAGCGAGTTCGCGCAGATGCCGTCGAAGCCGAGTGTCTTCGCCACCGCGAAGCGGTCGATCGGGTAGCTCGTGCCCGCGAGCGCCGCGGCGCCGAGCGGCAGGCGGTTCACGCGCTTGCGGCAGTCGATCATGCGCTCGCTGTCACGCGTGAACATCTCGACATAGGCGAGCAGGTGATGGCCGAATGTCACCGGCTGCGCGACCTGGAGGTGCGTGAAGCCGGGCATGATCGTGTCGGCGTGCTGGTCCGCGAGGTCGAGCAGCGCGGTGCGCAGATCGCCGAGCAAGCCGCCGATGCGGTCGATTTCGCCGCGCAGCCACAGGCGGATATCGGTCGCGACCTGGTCGTTGCGCGAGCGGCCCGTATGCAGGCGCTTGCCCGCATCGCCGATCAGCGCGGTCAGGCGCGCTTCGATGTTCAGGTGCACGTCTTCGAGATCGAGCAGCCACTCGAATTCGCCACGCTCGATTTCGCCCTTGATCTGCGCCATGCCGCGCTGGATCTCGGCGAGGTCGGCGGCGGAGATGATCTTCTGCGCGGCCAGCATCGACGCGTGCGCGAGCGAGCCCTCGATATCGACGAGCGCGAGACGCTTGTCGAAGAAGACCGACGACGTGTAGCGCTTGACCAGCTCCGACATGGGTTCGGAGAAGCGAGCCGACCAGGCTTCGCCTTTTTTGTGCAGTTGGGACGTCATGGTGTTGAGCGGTGAGCGGTGAGAAGGTTCGCCCCGCGGCCAGGCCGCACTTGCCTCAAGCGATGAGCGGCGGCGCACGACGGGGAAAGGCCTCGATTTTACCATTGGAGGCGATGCGGGCCGGCGCTCGCGGTGCTACTGGCATGGATCGCGCGGAGGCGGCGACGCGTGTCATGCCCGGTATCCCCGGGTGCGCGATCCCGCCGGCGCCGAGCGGGCGCGATGCGCCTCCCGCAAACGCGGCAATCAGAGCCGCACCAGCACCACGAGCTTCAGATCTTCGCGGTGCGCGGGCTTAAACGTGATCTGATCATAGGCAACGCGGCCGTGGCGCGGATGATTGAACTCGCGCCGCCCGCCCTCGCGCTCGAATACGTCCTGTGAAGCCCAGAAGCGCGCGAATGCGTCGCTTGCGGCGATCAGGGAGTCGATCAGCGCGCGCGTGGGCGCGTCGTTAAGGTGCCGGATCGAATCGGCGCGGAACTCGGCGGCGAGGCGCCGCGCGCGCGTTTCCCAGTCGACGATCAATTCACGCGCGAGTGGCTCGGTGAACGTGAAGCGCAGCAGGTTGCGGTCGTTTCCGGCGTCGAGCCAGCCTGTGAACAGATCGGCCGCGTGGGCGTTCCAGGCAAGCGCCGTCCACTGGCGGTCGAGCACGTAGGCGGGCGCGTCGACGAGTTGAACCGTCCGCAGCAGCGTGGCGGGCGCGTCGGTGGAGCTGGCCTGATCGGGCTCGGCAGGATCGCGCTGCGCGGCCAGCTCGAACAGATACGCGCGCTCGGCGCGCGAAAGCTGCAGCGCGACGGCGATGCGCGCGAGCGCATCCGCCGACGCCGACACCGGCCGCCCTTGCTCGATCCACGTGTACCAGGTCGGGCTGACACCGCACAGCTGGGCGACTTCCTCGCGGCGCAGGCCAGGCGTGCGGCGGCGCGGGCCCGGTGGCAGACCGACCGCCGCGGGCGTCAGGCGCTCGCGATGGGCGCGGATGAACTCGCCGAGCGCATGCGCGGGCGTAGTGTCGAGCGGGCTGGCCGATGGGGATTCGGACGCGGATTCGGGGGCGGCGTGGCGCATGAGTGTGTGACGGGTGCTGGAGATACCAGAATATCTGCTTAACTTGTACTGGTACAAGCGGGACTTTATTGTAGCGGCTGACGCGGCGAACGGGCAGCCGCGCCAGCCGCCCGGCGAACCGACGCCACACGCCGTTCGAAGCGCAACGGCGTATGGCGCCTCAAATCACAGACATTCCGGCAGTGTGCCGCCAAGGCTGGTAGCACGCAGGTTGGGAGAGGAGCATCCGATGAAACATCACGACCAGGTCGCCGACGCGTTCGGCACGTCAGCCGCCGCCTATCTCACGAGCGCAGTCCACGCGACCGGCGCCGATCTGGAGAATCTCGCCGCGACGTTCGCGGCGACCTGCGGCAACGCGACGGTGCTGGACATGGGCTGCGGCGCCGGCCATGCGAGCTTTGCGGTAGCGCCGCACGTGCGCGAAGTGGTGGCCTACGATATCGCCGCGCAGATGCTCGCCACCGTCGACGCCGCCGCGAAGGAGCGCGGACTCGCCACGATCCGCACGCAACAGGGCGCCGCAGAAACGCTGCCCTTTGCCGATGCCTCGTTCAACTGGGCGATCAGCCGCATGAGCGCGCACCACTGGCGCGATGTGCCGAAGGCGCTTGCCGAAGTGCATCGCGTGCTGAAGAAGGGCGGGCGGCTGAAATTCATCGATATCGCGGGTATCGACGATCCGCTCTACGACACGCATATCCAGGCGATCGAGGTGCTGCGCGATGCATCGCATATCCGCGACTATCGCGCCGACGAGTGGGTTGCCATGCTCGACGCCGCAGGCTTCGACGCAAAGGTCACGCAACGCTGGCGCATCGGCATCGAATTCGACTCGTGGGTCGCGCGCATGCGCACGAGCGCGGAACGCGTGACGGCGATCCGTTCGATGTGGGAGTGCGCGCCCGACGAAGTGCGCCAGTACTTCGACGTGCAGCGCGACGGTTCCTTCAAGCTCGACGCGCTGATGATCGAGGCGACGCGGCGCGATTAAGCGCTTCGCAACGCGTCGCGCAATAAAAAAACGGCGTCGTGCCACTCAGGGCACGACGCCGTTTTTGCTGACGCGGTTGTTCTACCGCTACCTTGACCGCAACCGCGCGATCAACCCGTATTCCGCAATCCAGCCGCAATCCCGTTGATCGTCAGATGCAGACCGCGCTGCACGCGCGGACTCGGGTCCCCTGCGCGATAGCGCTTGATCAGTTCCACCTGAAGGTGGTTGAGCGGATCGAGATAGGGGAAGCGGTTCTTGATCGAACGCGCGAGCAGCGGGTTATCGGCGAGGCGGCCGCTTACGCCCGTGATCTCATCGAGCACTTGGGTCGTGCGCTCCCACTCCGCGACGATGCGCTCGAACACGTGCTTGCGCAATTTCTTGTCGGCCACGAGCTGCGCGTATCGCGACGCCACGGCGAGGTCCGTCTTCGCGAGCGTCATGTCCATGTTCGACAGCAGGTTCGAGAAGAACGGCCAGGTCTTGTACATCTTCCTGAACATCGCGAGACGGCGCGTGCGTTCGGCGTCGCTGCCGGCGTCGTCGAGATACGACGCCACCGCGCTGCCGAAGCCATACCAGCCCGTGAGCAGGAGACGGCACTGGCCCCACGAAAAGCCCCACGGAATCGCGCGCAGGTCTTCGATCTTGCGGTTCTTCGGATCCTGCAGCTTGCGCGACGCGGGCCGGCTGCCGATGTTCAGTTCCGCGATTTCGGTGATCGGCGTGGACGAGAAGAAGTAGTCAGTAAAGCCGGGCGTCTCGTACACGAGCGAGCGGTATGCGGCCATCGCCGCATCCGAGAGCTGCTGCATCGTCGCTTCGAATGCGCTCAGTTGATCCGGCGCGCCCTTGGCCGTGTCGCCCGTGGCGGCTCCGCCGGGAAGCAGCGTCGCTTCGAGCGTTGCCGCGATCACCGTCTCCAGATTGCGACGGCCGATCTCCGGGTTGCCGAACTTGCTCGCGATGACCTCACCCTGCTCGGTCAGGCGGATCTGGCCGTCGACTGTGCCCGGCGGCTGCGACAGAATCGCGTTGTAGGTCGGACCGCCTCCGCGCCCCACCGTACCGCCGCGGCCGTGGAAGAGCCGCAGCTTGATGCCGCGCTCGCGAAAGAGCCCGACGAGCGCGAGTTCGGCGCGGTACAGCTCCCAGTTCGACGTGAGGAAGCCACCGTCCTTGTTGCTGTCCGAGTAGCCGAGCATGATTTCCTGCTCGTTGCCCTGGTGCTCGACGAGTCCGTCGATGCCCGGCAGCGCGAGCAGGTCGCGCATGATGTGCGGGGCGTTGCGCAGGTCGGGGATCGTCTCGAAGAGCGGAATCACCATGAGCGCGGCTTGTGCGGGATCGTCCGCGTGGCCGAGACGCCCGCTGAACAGGCCGGTTTCCTTCTGCAGCAGCATCACTTCGAGCAGGTCAGAGACCGTTTCGGTGTGCGAGATGATGTAGTTGCGCACCGCGCGTGCGCCGAACTTCTCGCGCGTCACGCGCGTCATCTCCAGCACGCCGAATTCGCTCTTCACGAGATCGGAGTAGTCGAGATACGGCGAGCGCAGCGTGCGCGGATCGGCCAGCTGTGCGAGCAGGAGGGTCTGCTTTTCTTCCTCTGAGAGCGCGGCATAGTCCGCTTCGATGCCCGCGCGCGCGAGCAGTTCGGCGATCACGGCTTCGTGGATGTCCGAGCTCTGGCGAAGGTCGATCGACGCGAGATGGAAGCCGAACACTTCGACGGCGCGCAACAGCGGCGCGAGACGCGGCGTGGCGAGCGAAGCACCGTGATGCTCGGCGAGCGAGTCCATGAGGACGCGCAGGTCGCGCGAGAACTCGGCGGCGTCGGCGTAAGGCTGCGCACGCACGGGTGCTGCACCGCGGCCTGCGCTGCGCACCGCGACCACGCCTTCGCCGAGACGCACGCGAGCGCTCGCCGCGAGCCGCGTGTAGACGCCGATCAGCGCGCGGCGATACGGTTCGTCGACACGATGCGGCGAGCGGTCGGGCGAGGCGTCGGCCAGTGCCTTGAGTTCGTCGCTTGCGCCCGCGAGCATGTTCGACACCGAAAGCTCCGCGC
Organism: Paraburkholderia adhaesiva; assembly: GCF_021390575.1. Taxonomy (GTDB): domain Bacteria; phylum Pseudomonadota; class Gammaproteobacteria; order Burkholderiales; family Burkholderiaceae; genus Paraburkholderia; species Paraburkholderia adhaesiva. The sequence continues at coordinate 876,129 of NZ_JAJEJQ010000001.1, forward strand.
CGAGCCGGTGCACTTCGTCGAGGTAGTGCTGCAGGATCACCTGCGCCTGGCGCTCGCTTGCCTCTTCGAGCGTCGCGGCCGTGACATTCGGATTGCCGTCGCGGTCTCCGCCGATCCAGCTGCCCATCTGGAAGAACGCAGGCAGGCGCGCGGACACGCCGTGCTCCTTGAGCGACGTCTCGATCTCGCCGTACAGCGCAGGGATCTCGGTGAGGAAAGTCGTGTGGTAGTACGAGAGCGCGTTTTCGATTTCGTCTGCGACGGTCAGCCGCGATGCGCGCAACATGCGCGTCTGCCACAGCGACGTCACGCGCGCGCGCAGCAGCGCTTCGTTTTGCGCGCGTTCGCGATGCGTGAGCGGCTGGTCGCGTTCGGCGAGCAGGCGTGCGATATCGTGCTGCGAATCGAGCGTGCTCTTGCGCTGCACTTCCGTGGGGTGCGCGGTGAGCACGGGCACGATCAGCGCGTCGTTGAAGAATTGCTGGAGCACCGGCGTCGCGGCAGCGCCTGCGACCGCGAGGCGTTCGAGCGAATGCGCGATCGTACCCGCCTGAGGCACCGAACCCGCGAGGTCGTGGATGCGGTGGCGACGGTTGCGGTGGCGGTCCTCCGCGATGTTGGCCAGATGCGAAAAGTAGCTGAACGCACGCACGACGCACACCGTCTGCTCGGGCGAGAGACCGCGCAACTGCTTGTCGAGCGCGAGGGCTGCGGCGTTATCGTCTTCGCGGCGAAAGCGCACAGCCGTCTGGCGGATCGTTTCGACGACGTCGAATACCGCGTCACCTTCCTGCTCGCGCAGCACCTCGCCCAGGAGACGCCCGAGGAAACGGATGTCCTCGAAGAGCGGCTGGTCCTTGTCGTCGCGGGTGCGTGTGTTGCGCCCGTTCTTCGTCGTCTGGGTGTTCGTCGTGGTCGTGGTCTTCGCGGTCGGGCGGGCGGGTTTCGATTCCGCTTTGGGCGCTTTGATCGCTTTCGTCGTCGTGGCCGTTTTCTCGGCTTTGGCGGCTTTGGCCGCCTTGGCGTTTTTCGGGGCGGTCGTGGTCACGGCCGTCGAGGTAGCGATCTGCGATGCTTTGTTGCGGCGCTCTGCGCGCGCCGGTCCGGAAGACTTCACGATGTGTTCCTTAAGGCTTGCAGGAGATGAGTCGGTTAAATGGAAACACTATGCGATGCGTGAGCCGCGGCACTAGCCGGGCCCGATACTGCGGGTGCAACCAGAAACGTACGCCGGCGATGGCCGGGTGCAACTGCGGGAAATCGTGGACTCGGTGTGCAGTGAAACTGAAGGCGCAACCGAAGCGGGCTATGCAGCGAAGAGCGGTGGGGACAGCATCGCGCGCAACCAGGACGATGCGCGTAACGTGGGACCTGACGACTGCTCAGATTGCCTTTAGTTTGCCTCCGGTTTACTTCTGGTTTGCTTCGTGCCGCAGCGCGCGCACTGTTGCCGGAAGTCCCGCGGGGCCTGCCGCAAAAGGGGCGCGTGCTAACATTGCCTGTTATCCGATTCTGTTTTTTTCATCCCGTCATTCGATGTCCCTGCCATGAACTCCGAGACGCTATCTACGCAACCGCGTACGCCCACGCCCAGCACGCTAGTCATCGCTTCCCGGGAGAGCCGCCTCGCGATGTGGCAGGCCGAATATGTGCAAGCTGCGCTGCACAAATTATATCCGTCCTGTGACGTGAAAATCCTCGGTATGACGACGCGCGGGGACCAAATTCTCGATCGTACACTTTCGAAGGTGGGCGGCAAAGGGCTCTTTGTGAAGGAGCTGGAGCAGGCTCTCGCCGAAGGGCGCGCCGACCTCGCCGTCCATTCGCTCAAGGACGTGCCGATGGATCTGCCCGAAGGTTTCGCGCTCGTGGCCATCATGGAGCGCGAGGATCCGCGCGACGCGTTCGTCTCGAACGACCATGACTCGCTCGCGGCGCTGCCGGCGGGCAGCATTGTCGGCACGTCGAGCCTGCGCCGCGAAGCGATGCTCCGCGCCCGCTATCCGCATCTCCAGGTGAAGCCGCTGCGTGGCAACCTCGATACGCGTCTTGCCAAGCTCGACCGTGGCGACTACGCGGCAATCATCCTCGCGGCGGCGGGACTGAAGCGCCTCGGGCTCGGTGCGCGCATTCGCGCGCTCATCGAACCCGACGACAGCCTGCCGTCGGCGGGGCAGGGCGCGCTCGGCATCGAGATCCGCGCGGACCGCGCCGATGTCGCCGCGTGGCTCGCGCCGCTGCACGACGACGCAACCGCGAAGGCCGTCGAGGCGGAACGCATGGTGTCGCGTGCGCTGGGCGGCAGCTGCTCGGTGCCGCTCGCGGCCTACGCGCAGTGGCGCGACGGCGCGCTGCACCTGCGCGGCACGATCGCTACGCCCGACGCGAGCCGTGTGCTCGACGCCGCGGGCACGTCGCCGGCAGCGAGCGTCGAAGACGCGCTCAAGCTCGGCCGCGAAGTATCCGATGCACTGATCGCACAGGGCGCGCTCGATATCGTGCGCGCGCTGGCCGATGCCGCACAGGCCGAAGGTGCGCCGAACACGCCGCCGGGTGCTGCACAGCCTGGCCGGACTGACGAGGCGGACGACGCCCCGTCCGACGCGCGATGACAGCCGGCGCCGACTCCAACGCGGCCGACAGCGCCGCCAGCGGCGCCAACGCGGGCCGCCGGGTCCAGCCGGACGAGTGGGGTGGCCCCGCGGAGAGCGCACCGGCTCCCGCACCGTTCACTGTCGTCGTTACCCGTCCGGCCGGTCAGTCGGCAGCGCTCGCCGCGCAACTGACCAAGCGCGGGATCCGCGCGTTCGAATTCCCGCTGATCTCGATCGAGCCCGTCCGCGACGACGCGCCTTTGCGCGCGGCGCTATCCGCGCTCGACCGCTACGCGCTCGTGGTGTTCGTCTCGCCGAACGCCGTCGATCGCGCGTTCGCGGCCTACGCCGCGATTTCATCGATCTGGCCTCACGCGCTGCCGGTGGCCGTGGTCGGCCCGGCGAGCGTCGCCGCGCTCGCGCGACACGGCGTCGCGGCGGACTCGCATCGTGTGATCAGCCCGACTGGCGCCGCCGACGAGGAACCCGCCCGCTTCGACTCCGAATCGCTCTATGCAGCGCTCGAAGCGCAATTCGGCGACGATGCGTTCGCCGGCAAGCGCGTCCTGATCGTGCGAGGCGACGGCGGCCGCGAATGGCTGGCCGACCGTCTGCGCGAAGCCGGCGCCGAAGTCGAGGCCGTCGCTGCCTACCGGCGCGTCGTGCCCGAGCCGCCGATCGCCGCGTGGACCGAGGTGCACGCATTGCTCGCGGGCGCGCCGCACGCGTGGCTCGTCACGAGCTCCGAGGGCGTGCGCAACCTCGCCGAGCTTGCGCGCGAACACCTCACGGCGGGCGAGATCGCCGAACTGCACCATGCGCCGCTCGTCGCGCCACACCCGCGGATTGCCGAAACGGCCCGGGGAATGGGTTTTGATAGGATTACGGTGTCCGGCGCGGGCGACGAGCGCATCGTCGAGACGCTGACGGGCCTCGCTTCTTCCGTTGTTCAACCGGTTCAGAACAATCCGGCCTCAGGGTCGGCACAACCACGCATGACTGATTCGAACAATTCCAGCAACGTCGCACAGCAGCGGCCCGCGTCCGCGGGCGCACCTTCCGCCTCCTCGCCAGCACGGCCGGCCTCGTTCGCTGCGCCGGCGACATCGCGCCCCGAGCGGCGCGGTGCGAGCATCGCGTTGCTGTGGCTCGTCGTGGTGCTGGTGGCGGGCGGGGCGGGCGTGGGCGGCTACGTGCTCAACCGCAAGCTCGATCGCGTCGATCAGCAACTGGTGCAGCGCCAGCAGGCCGCCGACCAGCAGGCCGCCGCATTGCGCGCACGTACCGATCAGGTGGTCGAGGGCACGCAGCAGCTGGACAAGCAGATCACGCAGCTGGAAGGTAAGATCGCCGACGCGCAGACGTCGCAGCAGGCGCTCGCGCAACAGTACGCGGACCTCTCGAAGAGCCGCGACGACTGGACGCTCGCCGAAGTTGGCCAGATGCTCGCGAGCGCGAGCGATCAGCTTCAACTGACCGGCAACACGCAGCTTGCGCTTTTCGCGCTGCAGAGCGCCGATACGCGTCTTGCCGCCTCCAGCAATCCGCAGGCGCTCATGGTGCGCAAGGCCATCGCGCACGACATCGAAAAGCTGAAGGCCGCACCTTCCACCGATCTCACTGGACTCGCGATCAAGCTCGACACGGCGCTCGGCGAAATCGATGCGCTGCCGCTTTCGGGCGAGGCGCTCGTCGCGCGCACGAAGCCGGAAGCCGCAGCGCCCGCCGACATCGCGAAGACCGCCGCGCTGAACAACGAGCCGCGCTGGAAGGCGTGGCTCCATACGTTTGGCGAGGGCATTGGCCAGCAGATCGCGAGCCTCGTGCAGGTGCGCCGCATCGACAACGCAGACGCCATGCTGATTTCGCCGGACGAGGGTTATTTCGTGCGCGAGAACGTGAAGCTGCGCCTGCTTTCGGCGCGCCTGTCGCTGCTCTCGCGTAACCAGGATGCGCTGAAGTCCGACCTCGCCGCTGCCGACGCGGCGCTCGCGCGGTACTTCGACAACGCGTCGAAAGAGACGCAGTCCGTGCGCGACCTGGTGAAGGCAGTGCGCGCAGGCTCGGCGACGGTCGCGCTGCCGAACCTCGACACCAGCCTGCAGGCAATCCAGCAATACAAGAGCCGGGGGTAAGACATGGCCATTCGTGGACTCCTGTGGCTTGCTTTCCTGTTCGTGATCGCTGTTGCGCTCGCGACGGTCGGCCACTTCGACGCCGGGCAGGTGCTGTTTGTCTACCCGCCGTATCGCGTCGACGTTTCGCTGAATCTTTTCGTCGTCGGCGTGGTGGTGGCGTTCCTGCTGCTCTACGCGATCCTGCGCTTCGTGCGCAACATCGTGACCATGCCGCGCCGCGTCGCCGCCTACCGCGCGCGCTCGCGCAAGGAAAAGGCGCATTCGGCGCTGCGCGACGCGGTCAGCAATTTGTACGCAGGGCGCTTCTCGCGTGCGGAAAAGGCCGCGCGCGATTCGCTCGCCGATGAGAAGAACAAGGGCGCTGCGGGTCTTATCGCCGCGACGGCTGCGCACCGGCTGCACGAGTACGCACGCCGTGACGAGTGGCTCACCAACGTCGAAGATCCCGACCTCCAGGAAGCGCGTCTGCTCGCGACCGCCGACATGCGAGCCGACGGTCGCGATGCCGATGGCGCGCTAGCCGCGCTCACCGAAATGCGTTCGCAGGGCGGCCGCCGCATTCACGCGCAGCAGATCGCGCTGCGCGCGCAGCAGCAATTGAAGAACTGGAACGAAGTGCTCAAGCTCGTGAAGACGCTGGAAAAGCGCGAGGCGCTGCATCCCGCCGTCGCCGTGCGTCTGCGCCAGCTTGCGGCGGAAAACCTGTTGCGCGACCGCCGCCATAACGCCGACGCGTTGCTCGAGCTGTGGCAGTCGCTCTCGACGGTCGAGCGTCATTCGCCGCGTCTCGCCGACTGTGCCGCCGAACTGCTGATCGCGCTCGATCGCCAGAGCGACGCGCGCAAGATCGTCGAGGACGCGCTCGCGCAGAACTGGGACGCGCGTCTTTTGCGCCGCTATCCGGACACGGCGGGCAGCGATGCGCTGCCGCTCATCCAGAAGGCGGAAGGCTGGCGCAAGGATCGGCCCGATGACGGCGACCTGCTGTTCGCGCTCGGCCGGCTGTGTCTGAAGCAGCAGCTCTGGGGGAAGGCGCAGTCGTTCCTCGAAGCGGCGCTCAAGTCGGCGAATGCGAGCGACAACGAACCGCTTAAGATCCGCACGCATCGTGCGCTGGCGCGCTTGCATGAGCAGCTTGGCGATGGGGAGAAGGCGGCGGGGCACTACCGCGAGAGTGCGTTGTCGATGAATGTTGTTTGATCGCGTTCTTTGGCAGTGACCAGTTTGACGCATCAACGAAATACGGCCGCTATATGCGGCCGTATTTCATTTCGCCTCGAGAGCGCGCGGAGAATCAAGCAGCCGCAGCCTCACCGGTTCACGAGCTTCGCGGGAGCACATAGCGCGAGCAGCCCGCCGAGAATCATGAACGCGGCGAGCATGTACATGCCCGAATCGTTCGCGGCGGTCGCCTGTTTGAGCCAGCCTACGGCGTACGGGCTCAGGAAGCCGGCGAGATTGCCGATCGAGTTGATGAGCGCGATGCCCGCCGCCGCGCCCGCGCCCGCGAGCCATGCGGTCGGCAGGCTCCAGAACAGCGGCAGCGTCGTGAGAATGCCGATGGTGGCGAGCGTGAGCGCGGTCATCGCGAGCGTCGTGTCGTGCGCCCATGTCACGGAAAGCACGAGCCCGAGCGCGCCCACGGTAGCCGGAATCGCGATGTGCCAGCGGCGCTCGCGCATACGGTCGGCGCTCCTCGCCACCCACACCATGCCGATCACCGCCGCCGCGAACGGAATCGCGGAAAGCAGGCCGATCGCGAGCGTATCTTTCACGCCCGTCGCTTTGATGATGGTCGGCAGCCAGAAACCCACGCCGTAGAGTCCCATCACGAACGAGAAGTAAGTGAGGCTCATCAGCAGCACGCGCGGACTCGTTAGCACCGTCCGGAGCGGCAGGTCTTCCTTCGTGGCGTCCTCGGCGGCGATGTTGCGCTCGAGCAGCGCGCGTTCGTCGGCGGTGAGCCATTTTGCGTCGCCGATGCGGTCATCGAGCACGAGGAAGACCAGCACGCCGACGAGCACCGACGGCAGCCCTTCCAGCAGGAAAAGCCACTGCCAGCCCTGCAACCCGTTGACGCCGTCGAACGCCTTGAGGATCCAGCCCGATAGCGGCCCGCCGACCACGCCCGAGATCGCGATGGCGGTCATGAACCACGTCGTCATGCGTCCGCGCCGGTGTGCCGGATACCAGTAGGTGAGGTACAGGATGATGCCGGGGAAGAAACCCGCTTCGCACACGCCGAGCAGAAATCGCATCACATAGAACATGGCTGGCGTCGTGACGAACATCGTCAGTATCGAAACGAAGCCCCACGTGACCATGATCCGCGCGATCCACACGCGCGCGCCGACGCGGTGCAATATCACATTGCTTGGCACTTCGAACAGAAAGTAGCCGATGAAAAAGATGCCCGCACCGAAGCCGTAGACCGCATCGGACAGATCGAGCGCGGCGCTCATCTGCAGTTTGGCAAAGCCGACGTTTACGCGGTCCAGGTAGGCGACCACGTAGCAGAGCATCAGGAGCGGGATGAGCCGCCACGCGACCTTGCGGTACGTGGCTTCCTCGAAGGCGGACGGTGGCGCATCCGCGCCGGCTTGCGGCAGGTGATTCGCTGGACTGGCCATGTTGTCTCCTCTGTCGATGGGAGTAAGGGTGTTGGCCCTGACGCCCGGCGGATTCCATGCGAGGCGTCTGCTTGTGTCGTCGTGCGATCTCGTTGTGTTGTCATCTGCAACTGATGCACCCCCATTCTATACACGCCACTGACGCGCAGCGGCACGCCTGAATCGGGGAAAACACCGATCAGTCAACGACTTACGTCCGCGTCTCCGGATGGCTGTCTCGCGCCGGGTCAGGTAAGCCTGTGGCCGCGCTCCGCTGTGCTCGCTGCTCCCGACGCGCCCTCGGTCGCAGCGTCGAGCCGCGAGCGGGAGCGCGATTGCCGGGCGGGCCACCATCGCGCTATTCGCAGAGCGCTTCATAGTGTTGCGGCGTGTTTGCCGGCGTCGTGAGTCCGGTCTTCGCCCCGTGGCGCGGGCCGTCGCAGGCCGTTGGGAAGTCGGCCCCGCCCGATTGGCTATAATGTCGCCATCTTTTAACGTCCGGTTTTCCGCGCCGGCGCACAACGTCCGTTCGGTCCGCGAGGTCCGCGACGCGTGTGCGAGACAGGTTGCGCGCGGATTCGCCGGTTTTCATCTGGACTGAGAGCGCTCATGAGCTTCGCAAATGTTCCCGCCGGCAAGGATCTGCCGCAAGACTTCAACGTCATCATCGAGATCCCCGCGCAAAGCGACCCGGTGAAGTACGAAGCCGACAAGGAAATGGGCCTGCTCGTCGTCGACCGTTTCGTCGGCACGGGCATGCGTTATCCGGTGAACTACGGCTTCATCCCGCAGACGCTTTCCGGCGACGGCGACCCCGTTGATGTCCTCGTGATCACGCCGTTCCCGCTGCTGGCCGGCTCGGTCGTGCGCTCGCGCGCGCTCGGCATGCTGCAGATGACCGACGAGTCGGGCGTCGACGCCAAGCTGGTCGCCGTGCCGCACGACAAGGTCTGCCCGATGACCGCCAACATCAAGTCGCTCGAGGACGTGCCGCAATACCTGATGGACCAGATCAAGCACTTCTTCGAACAGTACAAGGCGCTCGAAAAGGGCAAGTGGGTCAAGGTGGACGGCTGGGCCGGCATCGACGCCGCGCACAAGGAAATCACCGACGGCGTCGCGAACTTCAAGAAGTAAGCTGGCGCAGTTAGCTGCAACGCGCGCGATTTAATCGCGTCGCGCGATGGTGCAAGGAAAACCGCACGGGCCGTAGAGGCCGTGCGGTTTTTTTACGTCGGTGAGGGTTCGGGCGTTTCGCCTTCGTCGCCGTCCTCGTCAGTTGCGACAACAGGCAGCACCGATTCGAGCGTCCGCATCCCGGTCGCGAGCGCGCGTTTTTCTCGCGGCGTTAGCCGCTTGACCCAGTACTCGGCGCTCGAGGCTTGCGCGCGGTTCGCTAGTTCAAACGAAGCGAGCACCTGCACCGGCTTGCGCGAGCGCGTATAGCGGGCACCTGTGCCATTCACATGCTGCTCAAATCGCGCGGCGACATCGATGGCGATGCCGGTATAGACGCTGCCATCCGCGCATTCGAGCAGATAGAGGAACCACGGCGTGGAGCGTTCGTTTTCGTTACGGCGTGTCATGGGCGAAACGGATTGTGTTCGTTCAGTTCGTCGACGTAAGAATGGATGTGATGCTTCTCGTCGTCGAGAAAACGTGAGACCGCATCGGCGAACGCGGGATGCGCGAGCCAGTGCGTCGAACGTGTGACGGTCGGCATGAAGCCGCGCGCCATCTTGTGCTCGCCTTGCGCGCCGCCTTCGAACACGTCGAGCTTTTCCTCGATGCAGAATTCGAGCGGCTGGTAATACGCCGTTTCGAAGTGCAGGCACGGAACATGTTCGAGCGCGCCCCAGTAGCGCCCGTAGAGCGTGCCACCGCTGCCGCCGTTGCCATTCCCGCCGCGCTGGTACACGACGAGCGAACTCGCGATCGGCTTGCCTTCGTATTCGGCGATCACGAGCATCAGGTTCTCCGGCATCGACTCGCCGATCATGCGGAAGAAGTCGAGGTTCAGATACGGCGTCGAAAAATGCTCGCGGTAGGTCTGCCGGTAGCAGCGGCTAAAGAAGCGCCAGTCGGCATCGGTGATATCTTCGCCGCGCACGCGCCTCGTGCTCACGCCGGCCTCGCGCACCTTGCGCCGCTCCGCGCGGATGTTCTTGCGCTTCTTCTGTTCGAGCGTCGAGAGAAAGTCGTCGAAGTCGCGGTAACCGTCGTTTAGCCAGTGAAACTGCACGCCCTCACGCTGCATCATGCCAAGGTCGGTCATCGCGCCCGCCTCGTCGGCGGTGGGGAACAGCACGTGCAGCGACGAGACGTCAGCCTGTTCCGCGAACGCCAGCAGCGTCGCGGCGAGGTGGCGGCGCGCGGTTTCGTCCGCGGCGAGCAGGCGCGTGCCTTGCACCGGCGTGAATGGCACCGCGCACAAGAGCTTCGGGTAGTACTCGATGCCGTTGCGTTTGTACGCGTCGGCCCACGCCCAATCGAAAACGTATTCGCCGTACGAGTGGCCCTTCAGGTAGACGGGCGCCGCCGCGACGAGCCGGTCCGTGCGCGCGTCGGTGAGCGTGACGAATTGCGGCGCCCAGCCCGCATCGGGCGTGGCGCAGCGCGCGGCGTGCAGTGCCGAGAGGAATTCGTGGCGCAAAAAAGGCGTCGGCTGCGCCTGACGCGCAACGAGTGCGTTCCATTCGGCGGCGTCGACCTCGGCCGGTGAGCCGAGAATGCCCGTGCGATAATCGAAACGTTCCTTGTTCAACTTGCGTGCCAGTCCGGTAAAGGCATGCGCCGGCAAGCGCGCGCCGCGCCGCCAGTGCGGGAAACGGTCATGGTAAAGCAAACACCCCGAACGGGTGAGGACCGCCGCGCTGCGTACGCCGCTTCACTATCGACGAAGGCCGCCGTGCGCGCCGTGAGGGTTTCCAGGGTTATCGAAATGAAAGAGCGCTTCTTCAATCTCTACACACACGGCTTTGCTCGCGTGGCTGTGGGCGTGCCGCGTTGCCGTGTCGCCGACCCGGTGTTCAACGCAGCCGAGACGCTTGCGCTCGCGCGCGAAGCCGCCGAGAAGGGCGCCGCGCTCGTCGCGTTTCCCGAACTGGGGCTCTCGGCCTATACCTGCGATGATCTCTTTCGCCAGAAGGCCTTGCTCGAAGCGTGCGAAGCGGCGCTATGCTCGCTTGCCGAGGCGTCAGCGTCGCTGCCGCTCGCGATGATCGTCGGTGTGCCGGTGCGCGTGGGCCACTCGCTCTTCAACTGCGCGGCTGTAATCGCCGGCGGACGCGTTTCGGGCGTGGTGCCGAAGAGCTATCTGCCGAACTACGGCGAGTTTTACGAGCCGCGTCAGTTCAGCGCCGCTGATTGCGCGCGCACCGACACTGTGCGCCTTGGCGGTGAGGACGTGCCGTTCGGCGCTTCACTGCTGTTCGATCTGCCACAGGTCGAGGGGCTGCGCTTTCATGTGGAAATCTGCGAGGACGTGTGGGTGCCGATTCCGCCGTCGTCGTTCGCGGCGCTTGCCGGGGCTTCGGTACTCGTGAATCTCTCGGCGTCGAACGTCGTGGTCGGCAAGGCGGGTTACCGCCATCAGCTCGTTTCGCAGCAGTCGGCGCGCTGTCTCGCCGCGTATCTCTACACCTCGGCCGGCAAGGGCGAATCGACCACCGACATGGCGTGGGACGGTCAGGCGCTCGTCTACGAAAATGGCGAGATACTCGCGCACTCGGAGCGCTTTCTCGACGACTCGCAGTTGATCTTCGCCGATGTCGATCTCGAACGGCTCGCGCAGGAGCGTATCCGCCAGACCACGTTCGGCGATTCGATCCGCCGCCATCACGACGAGATCGCGAAGTTCCGCGTGATCCGCTGCGACGTGCCGCAAGCGGGCGCGTGGGAATCACCCGTGCTGCCGCTCGCTCGCCGCGTCGAGCGTTTCCCGTACGTCCCTGCCGATCCGAAGCGCCGCGACGAGCGCTGCAACGAGGTCTACAACATCCAGGTGCAGGCACTCGTGCAGCGGCTGTCGCAGAGCGGCCTCAAGAAGGTGGTGATCGGCGTGTCGGGCGGGCTCGATTCCACGCATGCGCTGCTAGTCTGCGCGAAGGCGATGGACCGGCTGGCGCTGCCGCGCGCGAACATTCTCGCGTACACGATGCCCGGTTTTGCAACGAGCGAGCGCACGCTGCGTCAGGCGCGCCAGCTGATGGCGCTGGTGGGCTGCACGGCATCCGAAATCGATATCCGGCCGAGCTGCATGCAGATGCTCGAAGACCTCGGCCATCCGTACTCCGAGGGCAAGGCCGAATACGACGTGACCTTCGAAAACGTCCAGGCCGGCGAGCGCACGAACCATCTGTTCCGTCTCGCGAACTTCAATCAGGCCATCGTGATCGGCACGGGCGATCTCTCGGAGCTCGCGCTCGGCTGGTGTACGTATGGCGTAGGCGACCACATGTCGCACTACAACGTGAACGCGAGCGTACCGAAGACGCTCATCACGCACCTCGTGCGCTGGGTCGCGGAGACGGGGCAGATCGGCGAGAGCGGATCGGAGGTGCTCGAAGCGGTCCTCGATACCGACATCAGTCCCGAACTGATTCCAGGCAAGGCAAACGGCGCGCCCGAGCAGAAGACCGAAAGCGTGATTGGACCGTACGAACTGCAGGACTTCAACCTCTACTACACGCTGCGGTTTGGATTCGCGCCGTCGAAGGTCGCGTTCCTCGCGCAGCATGCGTGGGGCGATCGCGAGCGGGGCGCGTGGCCGGAGAACGCGCTGGTCGCGCGCAATCAGTACGATCTCGCCGATATCAAGCGCAATCTGGCCATCTTCCTCGACCGCTTTTTTCGCCAGAGCCAGTTCAAGCGAACCTGCATCCCGAACGCACCGAAGGTCGGTTCGGGCGGCTCGCTTTCGCCGCGCGGCGACTGGCGCGCGCCGAGCGATTCCGAGTCGGAGGTATGGCTCGCTGACCTCGCGCGGGTGCCCGATTCTGCGCCTCAAGCGCCCGCGGGGTCGTGAGCGCAGTCGGCGCGGCGTAGAATTCGACTATGCACCCCGGTTTTTTCGACCGATTTTTCGACCGATACCAACCTGATACAAGACGAGGTCCGTCATGAAACGCATTACTGCCGTCATCAAACCGTTCAAGCTCGATGAAGTGCGCGAGGCGCTCGCCGAAGTGGGCCTTACGGGCCTGACCGTTACCGAGGTCAAAGGCTTCGGTCGCCAGAAGGGCCACACGGAGCTTTATCGCGGCGCGGAATATGTGGTCGACTTCCTGCCGAAGGTGAAGATTGAAGTGGTGGTCGCGAGCGCGCAGTGCGACCAGGTGATCGACGCGATCATCGGCGCGGCGCGCACCGGCAAGATCGGCGATGGCAAGATCTTCGTCACCGACGTGGAGCGCGTGATCCGCATCCGCACGGGCGAAGAGAACGAAGCGGCCGTCTAACCGCGTAAGGCGCCGGTTTCGGCATCGTTTCACCGCACAAAAGAACACGGGCCGCATCTGCGGCCCGTGTTCTTTTGCGAATACATCGCGGATAAAAAAAGGTGCGGATACCCTTTCGGGCACCGCACCGATACGCGCCTCTCGCAGCAGCGTGAAAACGTCGTTACAGCTGTTCTGTGGGCACCCGTCGATTAGAACGAGTGCTGGATGCCTGCATACACGCCGGTCTGTGCCTTGCCCAGCGTCGGGTTGCCCGTTGCAACCGAAGTGCCGGGGTTGTTGGCGTTCAGACCGAAGTTGGCCGCCTTGCTGTTCTGCACCGTTGCGACCTGCATGTCGAGCAGCGTGCGCTTGGACAGGTTGTACGAACCGCCGATCGTGTACAGCGTGGCGTTGCCGCCGCCGTTGTTCGCGTTGACGTGGTAGATCGCCCCGATGAGCGCCGCAGCCGACGTGGCCTGCCAGGTCACACCGCCCCAGAAGTGGTCGAGCGTGGTCGGCTGGCCTATTGCCGTGCCGGTCATGCCCGCCGTGCGGATGGCTTCGTAACCGGCCTGAACCTTGAACGCGCCGAGGAACACGTTGAGCATCGCCATGTAATCGCGCGAGTAGGCGAAGGGGCCCTCGGAGACGTTGGCATCGTTGATCGTGTCGGCGTACGGGCCGCCGAGCGAACCGTTCTTCGGGTTGCGGATTTCGTCGTACAGGCCGCGGACCTGGAACAGCGCGCTCGTGTACGTCAGCTGGAGACCGGCTTCACGACCTTGCGGGGTCGTGCCGTTGCCGTTCCAGCTCGTCGCGTTCGAGAACGCGTACTGGCCGTACACATCGAAGCCGTACCAGTTCGGCGACTGGTACGAAATGTTGTTGCTCGACTGCGGCCAGTTACGTCCGCGGACCATCGATGCCGACGACCAGTTCGACTGGCCGAACGGGTCGAAGTCCCAAATGCCGTTTGAGATAAAGAGCATGCGGCCCAACAGCATCGTACCGAACTGGTCGTTGGCCATACCGATGGTCGCCCAGCGATTCCAGAGTTCGCCGCCGCCGGGGCCTGCACCCGTTGCCGTGCTGAAGCTGCCTTCCAGGTGGAAGAGGACCTTGTTGCCACCACCGATGTCTTCAACACCCTTCATGCCCCACAGGCTCGTGCCCCAGTAGCCGCTTTCGAGCAGAGTCTGGCTCGTGGTGCGGGTGGCCGCCCCCGCACCGGTTCCGAGGTTGTTAGTGCCAATGCCGTTCATATACGCGATACCTGCGTCGAGGCGGCCGAACAGCGTGACGCTGCTCTGGGCGTGCGCGACTACTCCAGCAGACATCAGTGCAGCGGCAAGCAAAGCTTTCTTCATGTTCTCCTCCATACCCTGTCAAAGAGTCAACCTAAGTACTGCGAAAGACGTCCGTGCGCATGAGAGCGCAGCGAACAGGAATCGTCATCGCACGAGGGAGAGTTGCCCTGGGGACCGGCGCACGGGCCACGGCGCGGCCCGGTTGGACGGTTGAGTCGTCATGCAGATCCCCTGGTTGACTGGCATCTCCCGTTCTTATTTGAAGTAAAACTACTTTTAACGAACTTCGTTTTGCTACTTTGGTTACCAATCTAGCAAAAAAGGTCCGTGGCGGCGAACAAAATCGCTTGTGGGGCGGGGTGTGTCGTCAAATTGCAATAGGGCCTTCTTGAGCTGTCCCTCAGGCATCTCAAAAAAAGTGACGGGAGGCCTTATCGGACAAGGGGCGCGTGGTTGCGCCGATGCGGTTGCGATTCGACCGCGTTGAGGATTGCCACTATTGACACGGGGAATTGCCGGGAGTAAAGGCAAGCGCCCCTTCGGATGCTGGGAGCGGGCGTGGAGGTGCGGGGGAAATAAAAAAGAAAGGCGCTGAAAGCGCCTTGTCATACTACTTTTGCTACATCGCTGCGTTGCCGGTCATGCCGCAGCGACGATGGGCGGGCCGACTACTTGAGACTGCCGGAAATGAACTGCCGCAGCCGCTCGCTCTTCGGATTGCCGAAGACCTCGGACGGGTGGCCTTCTTCTTCGACGCGGCCCTGATGCAGGAACATCACATGGTTCGAGACGTTGCGCGCGAAACCCATCTCGTGCGTCACGACGATCATCGTGCGGCCTTCTTCGGCGAGTTTCTGCATGACCTTCAGCACTTCGCCCACGAGTTCGGGGTCGAGCGCCGAGGTCGGTTCGTCGAACAGCATGACATCGGGGTGCATGGCCAGTGCGCGCGCGATCGCCACGCGCTGCTGCTGGCCGCCGGACAGATGCGACGGATACTGCTTCTCCACGCGCGGCGCGAGGCCCACCTTCTCGAGGTATTCGCGCGCACGCTCCTCGGCTTCCTTGCGCGGAATGCCGAGCACGTGCACGGGTGCCTCGATGACGTTTTCCAGCACCGTCATGTGCGACCACAGGTTGAAGTGCTGGAACACCATCGCAAGTTTGGTGCGCACGTTCTGAAGCTGCTTCGTGTCGGCCACCTGCAACGCGCCGCTGCGCGCGTCGGGACGCGTGCGGACCTCTTCGCCGTCGACGACGATGCGCCCGGCGTTCGGCTGTTCGAGAAAGTTGATGCAGCGCAGCATCGTGCTCTTGCCGGAGCCGGAAGAGCCGATCACGCTGATCACGTCGCCGGCGTTCGCCGTAAGCGAAACGCCCTTGAGCACTTCATGGTCGCCGTACCGCTTGTGCAGGTCATCGACGAAAAGCTTTTGCGTCTGGGATTTCATCAGGGTCATAGGTAGCGGTGCTCACTTGCCAAGCGGTCGCAGATACGCGAGCCAGCGGCGCTCGGCCTGGCGGAACAGCCACACGAGCGTGAACGAAATAAGCAGGTAGAGCAGGGCGGCGATGCCGAACGCGGTGAACGTCTGGTAGGTCGCCGAGTTGACGTCGCGTGCGATCTTGAGGATGTCCGGCACGGTGGCCGTGAACGCGACTGTGGTCGCGTGCAGCATCAGGATCACTTCGTTGCTGTAGTAGGGCAGCGCCCGGCGCAGCGCCGAAGGCAGGATCACGCGGCGATAGAGCGTGAACGACGACATCCCGTACGCGCGCGCGGCTTCGATCTCGCCGTAGGGTGTGGCCTTGATCGCACCCGCGAAAATTTCGGTCGTGTACGCGCAGGTGTTGAGCGCGAACGCGAGCAGCGTGCAGTTCATGCCGCTGCGAAAGAATGCGCCCGTGATCTCGTGGTTGTGAATGATCTCGAGGCTATAGATGCCCGTGTAGAAGAGCAGCAACTGCACGTAGAGCGGCGTGCCACGGAAGATGTACGTGTAGAGCCACACGAGGCCCGCGAGCCACTTCCGCTTCGAGACGCGCGCGACGGCGAGCGGCACCGACATGCAGAAGCCGATGCCGATCGACACGACGAGCAGCCATAGCGTGATGGCGACGCCGGTGAAGTGATAGCCGTCGGAGAAGAGATAGTTGCGCCAGTACTGCTGGATCAGCTGGATGAGGTCTTGCATTATGGTTGGCCTTATCAGCGGTCCGCTTAGAGGTCTGCCTTGCGCACGCCGGTGGAGTAGCGCTTTTCGAGGTACATCAGCACGAAGTTCGACACGGTCGTGACGATGAGATAGATCGCGCCCGCGACCAGCGTAAAGAAGAAGAACCGGAGCGTTCCCTTGCCGGCGTCCTGGCTTGCCTTGACGACGTCGGCGAGGCCGATGATCGACACGAGCGCCGTCGACTTGACGAGCACCTGCCAGTTGTTGCCGATGCCCGGCAGGGCGAAGCGCATCATCTGCGGAAACATGATGCGGCGAAAGACCTGCCAGTTCGTCATGCCGTAGGCGTGTCCCGCCTCGAGCTGGCCGCGCGGTACCGCGATGAACGCGCCACGGAAGGTTTCGGTGAAGTACGCGCCGTAGATGAAGCCCAGCACGATCACGCCTGCAACGAACGGATCGATGTCGATCTGGTCCCAGCCGACCGCGTCAGTGAAGTTGTTGAGCCAGATCTGCAGGCTGTAGAAGAGCAGCAGCATCAGCACGAGATCGGGCACACCGCGAATCAGCGTGGTGTAGACCGTGCCCGCGCCGTAGGCGACGCGGTTCTTCGAGAGTTTCGCCGCCGCGCCGATCAGCCCGAGTACGAACGACAGCACGAGCGACAGCACGGAGAGCTTGACCGTCTGCCAGGTGCCGGCGAGGATCAGCGGGCCGTAGCCTTGAAGAAACATAGATGGGTCCTGGGCGGGGCGCCAGGTGCGCACCGCGAAAGGCGTGGCGCCTCACGCCACGGTTCAAATCCGTTCATGAACGTCCAGCCGGTCGGGCGGGGCATCCGCCGCAACTGGCACTCGCGCTTTCCTCGTGTCCGGTTTTGCGGACGTTGGCGCGTGTGCGACTGGGTGTTCGACTGCTGGTGTGACTGCGCGCGAACGGCGGCCGTCACTGCGGGTGTCACTCTATATACGAAGCCCGGGATTGGTCTATCGGGTCTGGCCCCGGGCGTCGCTGGTCAATTGTGTATTGTCTCGTGCTTACTTGCCTGTATAGATATCAAAGTCACAGCGCTGCTTCACAATCCTGTCGAACCAACGGCCTTGTCGCATCGACGTCCAGGCCGACGCTTGGGCCATTGGGCGTTTTGGCCTCCGGCGGCGGATGACTTGCGTCGATGTCGACGCGCACCGCCCCTCCCACTCGTTCGCGGCGGCACAGCCCGCTACGACGGGAAATACGACACGCGTTGCGGACTTTCCTCGCGGTTCTCCGTGTACGGGCGGCGCAGGTGCGCCCCCGCTGACGTGTCCAACTGACTTGTCCGCGTTCTTTGTCCGCTGTCGTTGTCCGTTTCGTCGGTTTGGTGCTGCTGGCGCGCGGCGGGTTTGCGGCCGGATGCCGCCGACAGGCGATCAAAATACGGGTCCGATGCCAAGGCAACCGGCCCTGTGGTCCGGTCGGGAGCCGCGCAAGGAACGGTCCAACAGAAAAGCGCGGTATTTTAACCGATGGCGAGGCCCGCGCGAGATTGTTGGTCAGGATTGTGGCTGGGTGCAGACGCCGCAGCCCATTGAAGTTACTGGCGAAACGATGCGGTGCACGGGTGCCGGTTGTGTCGCGGGGCTGTCGCCCTTACCTTCGGGTATCGCAATGAACTCCGGGAGAATCCGATGCTCGCCATCCGACGCGCCGATGAACGCGGCCACGCCAACCACGGCTGGCTCGACACGTTTCACAGCTTTTCCTTCGCCGATTACTACGACCCGGAGCACGTCCACTACGGTGCGCTGCGTGTGCTCAATGACGACCGCGTCGCGGGCGGACAGGGTTTCGGCGCGCACGGCCATAGTGACATGGAGATCGTGACCTACGTGCTGGACGGTGCGCTTGCACACCGCGACAGCATGGGCAATGGTTCGACCATTCGTCCGGGCGACGTCCAGCGCATGAGCGCGGGAACCGGCGTGATGCACAGCGAATTCAACGCGTCGCGTGAGGACGAGGTGCATCTGCTGCAGATCTGGCTGCTGCCGCGCGAACGTGGCGGGGCACCGGGCTACGAGGAAAAGCTCTTCTCCGACGCCGACAAGCGTGGCCGGCTGCGCGTGATCGCATCGCCTGACGGACGCGACGGCTCGGTGACGGTGCAGTCCGATGCGTCGATCTACGCCGCGCTGATCGACGGTGACGAGCGCGCGCAATACGCCGTGCCGGCCGGCCGACGCGCGTACGTCCACGTGGCGCGCGGCGCGGTGGAGGTCAACGGCGAGCGGCTTGGCGCAGGCGATGCAGCGCTGATCGAGGCAGAAGACAGCGTCGTGCTTGCCAACGGCGACAAGGCGGAAGTGCTGCTGTTCGATCTCGCCTGACCTCCGCGCTGCGCTCCCGACCGAACCCGGCCACCGTGCTACGTTAAACGCGCAGCAAAAAAGCGCCGCGGTGCAAACCGCGGCGCTTCGATTCTGGCCAGCTACTTCGGGCTGCCCGTTTCGCCTGACGCGCTCAGGTTATCCCGCGCGTCAGGCATCTGCCGGGCGTGCGGGGATTCCCCGCTTACTGGGCCTGTGCCGCCGACGCCGCGCCGCGATGCTGCTCCCAGTGCTGACGCATCTTTTCGCCACGCTGTTCCATCTTCGCGAAGTGCTCCTTGAGCGCGGAGCTGACGGTAGTCTTCTGTTGGTCGTTCAGGCCGTTATAGAACGCGAGCCACGCCTGCGCGTTCTGCTCGCGCAGTTGCGCGTTCTGCTGCTCGACCTGCTGGCGCGCCGTATGCAGCGCGTTCATGTCGAGGATGGGCTGGTTCTTCATCGAATCGAACTGCTGCTTCAGTTGTTCGAAATTCTTGCGCGACTGCTCGTGATTCTGCTTCATCGTGTTGACCGCGGCCTGCCATTGTTTTTCCTGGTCGGCGTTCAGGTTCAGCTTGTCGTGCAATTTCTTGAAGCCCATCATGAAATCGCCGCCGTGCATACGATGCATGCCCGGGCCGCCGGGGCCGCCAGGGCCACCCGCGGGCGGCATCTGGGCGTGGGCAGCGCCTGCCGTGAGGGCGAGCGCGGCGGTAGCGATTGCGAGAAAGCGCGAAGTCTTCTTGTACATCGTGATGCTCCTGATAAATCCGGGAAGGGTTTTATCCGGTGGGGGTCTTGCCAGGTGGTTGGGCAGTTGCCGCATCCGGTGACCCTAGCGTATCGGGCGCTCCGGCGGCGCGTGTTACGCAGGATGCCTCAGTCATTACGCGACATTACTAACGCCTTTCGCAGTAACACCTGGTAACCCAAAGTGCCTCCCGGTAAGGAAACGGCCTGCTCGCGCGCGTTACACTTCGTCCCATGGCTACTCAAATCCTTGTCGTCGATGACGACCTCGAACTACGCGACCTGCTGCGCGACTATCTGGCGCGGCAGGGCATGGAAGTATCAGTGCTGCACGACGCGGGATCGCTCGAGCGGCGGCTCGAGCGCGAGCGTCCCGATCTGATCGTCCTCGACCTGATGATGCCAGGTGTGGACGGCCTCACCGCGCTGCGCAAGCTGCGTGCGTCCGGCGACGACATCCCCGTCATTATGCTCACCGCCCGCGCGGACGACGTGGACCGTATCGTCGGCCTCGAACTCGGCGCGGACGATTACCTCGGCAAGCCGTTCAACCCGCGCGAGCTGCTCGCGCGTGTGCAGGCCGTGCTGCGCCGCCGCCGCACGCTTGCGTCGGCCGCGGCGCCCGAGCAGCGCGAGCCGTTCTCTTTTGGCCGCTTCATACTGGATTTCCAGTCGCGCACGCTGCACCAGGAGGGCAAGCCCCTGATGCTGTCGGGCAGCGAGTTCGCGCTCCTGAAGATTTTCGTCAATCACCCCATGCGCACGCTCACGCGCGAGCGGCTGCTCGAACTGCTGCACGGCCCAGAGTACGACGGCACCGACCGCGGCATTGACGTCCAGGTCTGGCGTCTGCGTCGTATCCTCGAAACCGACCCGTCCACGCCGCGTTTCATCCAGACGGTGCGCGGCCGCGGTTATGTGTTTGTGCCGGACGGCGAGCAGGGTAGCCATGCGCCGGCCGTTTGACTCGCTGTTCGGGCGGCTCGCGCTGCTTTTCATCGGCGTGCTGCTGTTGTCGCATGTCGCGTGGTTCGCGCTCATGCGCCTCGAGCGCAGCCAGATGCAGACGCGTTATGCCGTGGAGGAAGCTGCATTCCTCGTCGACGCGGTGCGCCAGCACGTCGAGCGCACACCCGACCAGCCGCTGCCGTCGCGTGTGCAACTCGTCGAGGGGAACAGCGCCGACGTGCCGTCCACGGGCGCCAGTGTTCCGGAACCGCTGCGCCGTTTCGTCGACGACGTGCGCGAGCGTATGCCGCCCGGCTCTGACGTGCGCGTCGGGCCGCCTGGCCGGCCGCCCACGCTTTGGGTGCGCGGTCCGCAGGACGCGCGCTGGATCGTCGTGCCGATGCAGCCGATCCGCCTGATGCGGCCGCTCGACAAGATGATTCCGTGGTTCGTCATCATCTTTTCGGCGGCGGTGATTGCCGCGCTCGTGGCCGCCTGGATGCTGCAGAAGCCGCTGCGCTCGCTTGCGCAGGCCGTTGTCGGCTTCGGACGGGGCGAGCCGGTGCCACCGGTCCCCGAGCATGGGCCGCGCGAGCTGCGCACGCTGACGCGCGGCTTCAACCAGATGGTGAAGGAAGTGGAGCGTACCGAGCATGATCGCGCGGTCATGCTGGCGGGCGTCGCGCACGATCTGAAAACGCCGCTCGCGCGGCTGCGCCTGCGCGCCGAACTGATGGACGAGGCGACGACGCGCGACGGAGTGGTGCGCGACGTCGAGGCGATGGCGCATATCGTCGACCAGTTCCTCGTGTTCGCGCACGACGGCGCGGACCGCAGCGAGCCCGTCGAGGTGGACGAGCAGTGCGAGCGCATCGTACGCAACTTCCGCACGACGGACGAGGCCACAACTATCCAGATGCGGCTTTCGGCCGGCAGCGACTTCAGGCTGCCTGCCGCGACGCTCGAACGTGTGGTGTCGAACCTGCTCGATAACGCTTATGCCTACGGCGCGCCTCCAGTCGAAATCGAGACGGCGCGCGGCGTGGACAGCTACACGCTGACCGTGCGCGATCACGGTAAGGGCATCGATGCGCAGGACCTGATGCGCGCGAGCCGGCCGTTCGTGCGGCTCGATCCGGCGCGCGGCGGCAACGGCCACAGCGGTCTGGGTCTCGCGATCGTGGAGCGGCTGGTGCGCCGGGCGGGCGGGGAACTGCAGATTGGCAACGGCGAGGACGGTGGACTTGCGGTCCGGATGTCGTTCCCGTTCGAAGTGGTGCAGCGCACCGTCGACGAAGCGGCCAACGCTTGGTGACGGGCCCCGGTGCGGGATTCAAGCGCGCTTTCTGATGCGCGAGCGGCAAGCCGCTGATTCGGGGCGCCTTGGTCAAGGGATGCCGGCGGGCCGTGGTGCGGTCAGCCTATGCCGCACGGACACCGGTCATCGGCCATGTCTCGCGCGAATGTGCGCCTACTCGGAGAAGAGCGTGTCGAGCGTTGCGGCGGCCTCGCTGTCGATGGTGTTGTACGTGACGCTATCGGCCTCGAAGATGTAGTGCGTCGTGTACTTGCCGATGCGCGTCAGAATCTCTTCCTGAATCAGCTCGGGTGCGACGTCGAGCTTCAGATACCACGCGGTCGATGACAGGCGCGTCTGAAACGCGCCATATTCGACCATCAACTGGTCGAACGCGTGAGCATCCTGATCGCGGCAGACGATGACCAGATTTCCCTTCATGCAAGCCTCCAGATTGAGCGAAACAATGCGGTGCCGTTGATGGGGTGCGTCGCATGGTGCGGCGCATGCTTCTAATCGATGATACCGCGTTGTTCCGCGCAACCTGCGCGGGCCTCGCCGGCCACGTGCGTCGGATTCCGGGTCAACCGCGACCCGGTGGACCTGTGCGGCCACCCGCGCCGTGGGCCGGGATAGGGTCGCAGTGGCCGTATCCACTTGCTTTCGCCATGTGGCGCGAGCCTCGGCGCGCCGTCTGACGGATCACCGCGGTGAGGTTGTGCCTGTCACACAGGTTGTAGTAGTGTCGTCCCGTTCAAATCAAGGCAAACCGGCAAAGGTCGCTGCCGGCCCGGACACGCACTGGAGCGGTGGACCTGGGCGGTGCGGGCGGCGGCAATGCCGCCGACGTCTGATCCACGCCAACGAGTCTTTTCTCCCATGCGCCTTGTCCCCTTCAATTCGTTCCTCGCGGGTCACGTGCCCCGATTCGACGCATTTTGCATGACGGTTTGCGGGGAGGGCGCCTGAATGGACTTCGGCTTCAATCTGAACCGCACGGCCAACGCTTCGGCGTGGCGCGTGCTGCCCAATCGCTGGGACTTCATTGCGTTCCCGCTGATCATCTGCCTGATCGCGATGGGGGCCATCGGCTTTCACGAGACGATGGCGCCCATTTCGACGCTCCAGTCCGAGGCGATTTCGCTCGATCCGCGGATGTTGCCCGAGTACGCCATGCGTACCACGCTGCGCATGCTCGCGGCGATGGTCGCGTCGCTCACCTTCACGCTGGTGTACGGCACGCTCGCCGCAAAGAGCCGCCGCGCGGGCCAGGTGCTCGTGCCGATCCTCGACATCCTGCAGTCGGTGCCGGTGCTCGGGTACATCTCGTTCACCGTGACGTTCTTCCTCGCGCTGTTTCCGTCGCGCGTGCTGGGCGCCGAACTCGCGGCGATTTTCGCGATCTTCACGAGCCAGGCCTGGAACATGACGTTCAGCTTCTACCAGTCGCTGCGCACGGTGCCGCGCGATCTGGATGAGGTGTCGAAGGGCTTTCACCTGACCGGCTGGCAGCGCTTCTGGAAACTCGAAGTGCCGTTCTCGATGCCCGGCCTCATCTGGAACATGATGATGTCGATGTCGGGGGGCTGGTTCTTCGTCGTGGCCTCCGAAGCGATCACGGTCGGCGACAAGACGATTACGCTGCCCGGCGTCGGCGCGTACCTCGCACAGGCGATCTCCGACAAGAACCTCGGCGCCGTTGGTTGGGTGATTCTCGCGATGACGGTCGTGATTCTCGCGTATGACCAGTTGCTGTTCCGTCCGCTTGTCGCCTGGGCCGACAAGTTCCGCATGGAAACCACGAGCTCGGGCAACGCGCCGGAATCGTGGCTGCTCGACCTGATCCGCCGCACGCGCCTGATTCACCGCCTGCTCGTGCCGGCGGGCATGCTGCTCGCCACGCTCGCGCGCATTCCGATCCGCGTGCAACTGCCGAAAGCCGTGCCGGTTGTCAGCGCGACGCGCACCAAGCGCTCGCGTGTCGGCGATGTGGTCTGGGCCGTCTTCGTGATCGTGCTGACCGTCTACGTGGTGTGGCGTGTCGTGGCCTACGTGCGCACGGGCGTGACGCTCGACGAAGTCGGCCACGTGCTCGTGCTCGGCTTCATCACCCTGTTGCGCGTCGTTCTGCTGATCGCGATCGCTTCGGTGATCTGGGTGCCGCTCGGCGTGCTGATCGGCTTGCGTCCCGCGCTCGCCGAAAAGATCCAGCCGCTCGCGCAGTTCCTGGCCGCGTTCCCGGCGAACCTGCTGTTTCCGGTGTTCGTGATCTTGATCGTGCGCTTCCACCTGAACCCGGACATCTGGCTCTCACCGCTGATCGTGCTCGGCACGCAGTGGTATATCCTGTTCAACGTAATTGCGGGCGCGACCGCGTATCCGAACGATTACAAAGAAGCCGCCACGAACTTCCGCATCCGCGGCTGGCAGTGGTGGCGCCAGGCGATGCTGCCCGGCATCTTCCCGTACTACGTCACCGGCGCGATTACGGCGTCGGGCGGTGCGTGGAACGCGAGCATCGTCTCCGAATTCGTCCAGTGGGGCGACACGAAGGTACAGGCGCACGGGCTCGGCGCGTACATCGCGCAGATGACCGCCGCCGGCGACTTTCCGAAAATCATTGTGGGCATCGCCGTGATGTCCCTGTTCGTCACGCTGTTCAACCGCGTGCTCTGGCGCCCGTTATATGCTTACGCCGAAGCGAGGCTCCGGCTCGACTGATTGAGAATCGAAGGCAAACACGATGCAAAACCCCAAGACCCTGAGTGCCGCACACGGCGACGTACAAACGCACCCCGTCCCGCCCCGCGTCGGCGAGGAAATTCTGCGCGTGCAGAACGTGTGCCGGGGCTTCAACAAGTCCCAGGGCGAGCTGCTCGTGCTCGACGATGTGAACCTCTCGCTGCGCGAAGGCGAGATCGTCGGGATGCTCGGCCGCTCGGGCTCGGGCAAGTCGACGCTCCTGCGCATCATCTCGGGTCTCATCGAACCGACCGACGGCAACGTCGACTGGCTCGGCAAGCCGCTCGAAGGTCCGGCTGACGGCGTCGCGATGGTGTTCCAGACCTTCGCGCTGTTTCCGTGGCTCACCGTGCTGCAGAACGTGGAAGCGGGTCTCGAAGCGCAGGGCGTGGGCGCGCGCGAGCGCCGCGAACGAGCGCTGGCGGCGATCGATCTGATCGGTCTCGACGGCTTCGAGAACGCCTATCCGCGCGAACTTTCAGGCGGCATGCGTCAGCGCGTGGGTTTCGCGCGTGCGCTCGTCGTCGATCCGATGCTGATGCTGATGGACGAACCGTTCTCGGCGCTCGACGTGCTGACCGCCGAAACGCTCCGTACCGACCTGCTCGATCTGTGGACGCAAGGCCGTCTGCCGATCAAGTCGGTGTTGATCGTCACGCACAACATCGAAGAAGCGGTGTTCATGTGTGACCGTATCGTCGTGCTGTCGTCGAATCCGGGTCGCGTCGTCGCTGAGATCAAGGTGCCGTTCAAGCATCCGCGCAACCGTCTTGACCCGGCGTTCCGCAAGCTCGTCGACGAAATCTACGCGAAGATGACCGCGCGCCAGACCGGCGAAACGACGAAGAAGGGGCTGGAACTGGGCAGCTGGTTGCCGCGTGTGTCCACCAACTTGATGGCCGGTCTGATCGAAACGTTGGCGGCCGCGCCGTATCACGGACGCGCCGACATGCCGGAAATCGCGCGCTCGCTGCATCTGGAAGTGGACGACCTGTTTCCGATCGCGGAAGTGTTGCAGAACCTCGGCTTCGCGGACGTGCGCGAAGGCGACGTGCTGCTCACGCCGCCCGCGCGCGTGTTTGCCGAGTTCGGCACGCAGGAGCGCAAGATGATGTTCGCGGAGCACCTGCTGCGGCACGTGCCGCTCGCGGCGCGGATCAAGAAGGTACTGGGCGAGCGCCCGGGTCACCGTGCACCGCGCGTGCGTTTCGAGCAGGAGCTCGAAGACTTCCTCTCGGACGGGGCCGCCGAGGAAACGCTCGATACTGTGATCGACTGGGGCCGTTATGGCGAGATCTTTTCGTACAACGACCAGTCGGAAATCTTCAGTCTCGAGGACGTGGAGACCTGAGCGGGGCGTACGTCTCAAAGCAAACGAAAACGGTCGCGCAGGCGACCGTTTTTCTTTGACCCTCGTGCCGCGAAAGCGCGTTTATTGCAGCGTTCCCCAGCGCTCGACTGCCGGTTCCGCCGATGCCCATTGCCAGCCGCGTGCGTCGCGGCAGGCGCTGGCGGTGAACCACTGCGCGCTTGCATCGGCTGCATCGCCGTCCTTCACCGAGAACACGAACTCCTTGCACAGCGCGAGCGCCGACGCAAATGCACGCGTCACACGCACTTCGCCATGACCGTTCTCGATCGGGAGAGTGTGCTTGATGCGCCAGCTATCGCTGCCGCCTACGGGCAGCCGGCCGGCGGTTTCGGCGATCAGTTCCTGCTGGTCGGCATGCATGTGCATCATGACGCGCTTGACGGCTTCGTCGGTTGCGGCCTGCACGGCGATACCTACGCCCACGCCGACCGCAGGGTTCGCCGTGACGATGCCCGTCGCGGCGGCAGCGGCAGCGCCACTTGCTGCGCCGATCGATGCGCAGCCATTCATCGCGAGCGCCGTGAGCGAGCACAGCGCGGCGAGGGCAACGAGCCGCGCAGGCGACGTGCCGCGCGCAAAAGCACCAGTGCGCGCGCTCATTGCAGCGCGCCCCAGCGATCGGTGGCGGGTTCGGCCGATGCCCATTTCCACGCGCTGCCGTCGCGGCAGACAGCGGCCACATAGAACGCGCTGGCGGCCGCCGCTTCCGTCGTCGCATCGCGATCGACCGAGAAGACGATTTCCTTGCAGTCGAGCGCGCCGCTGCTGATCGTGCGGCTAACCGTCACGCGGCCATGTTCGTCGTCCTCGATCGGAAACGAGTGCGTGATGGACCACGACGTGACGCCGCCCACGTCGAGCGAACCGGCTGCCTTCGCGATGCTGTCCTGCGTGTTGCGGTGAACGACTCGTTCGGAGTACTGCACGCCTGCTTTAGCGGCGGCTACGGCGCCAAGACCGATGCCTGTCGCGACGGCGGCGTTGTTGGTGACCTTCGCTGCGATGGCGGCACCGGCGATGCCCGCGCCGGTCTGCGCACCTTCCGAGTAAAGCGAGCCGCACGCCGAGCAGGCGAGGGTCAAGACGGTCATCAGCGTGAGCGTTGCCGCGGCTTGGAGCGTGCGGGATGAAGGTGTCGTCGGGACGGAGGAGGAGAACTGGTGGGCGGCGCTTCGTTCTTGCATGTCGTATCCCTGCTGCCGGGCGCCGGGCACCGCAGGAATGGGTGGGCGGCCTCGCTTGGTGCAGCGGGGATTTTGCCGGACGGGCGCCCACAAGGGCATAGGGGAATTGCAAAGGTTTGCAAAAGGTGTCGCGCGGAAAATCCCTCTGCAATGAGCGGTTCCTGACGAACGGTTCCGTCATTTGGACGAATGTTCGTCGGGCGGCTCGACGGAAAAGCTTCTGTGCGATGAAACACCGACAATCAGGCGGCTATTGTCCGCCGCGGCAAATCGAGTTCGAGATGAATGGCCGCCTCCTCAAGATGCGACATCACAGCGGCGCGGGCTGCGTCCGGATCGCCGACGCGAATCGCCTCATAGATCGCGACATGCTCACGCTGCACGGTTTCGGGCATTGGCACATGCGTCAGCGCGATGTGGCGCGCTGCGTACACGGCCTGATGCAGTTGCTGGTTGAGATAGTTCAGCAAGTTCAGATAGTGCGGATTGTGCGTTGCTGCAGCGATTGAGGTGTGAAAGGCGATGTCGAATTCGACACCGGCTTCGAGGTCGTAAAGATTGTTCGCGAGACGGCTCAGCACTGTCTCCATTGCAACCAGATCCGTGTCGGTACGCCGCACCGCGGCGAGAGCAGCCGCCGCGCTCTCAAGATCGAGTCGCAGCTCAAAGACGCGCACGAGTTCGGTGCGATCGTCGCCAATCTCGCATTGAATCCGGAAGCCACGCGCTTCAATGCGCGACTTCACGATGCACCCCGAGCCCTGGCGGCTATCAATCAGACCCTGCGAACGCAGCCGCTCAGTCACTTCGCGGATGACCGCCTGGCTCACGCCGAACATCTTTCCCAGCGCCTGACCCGACGGAAGTTTCGCACCTACCGGATAGACACCGCGCTGGATGTCGTCCAGAAGTTGTTGCGCAACCTGATCGGTCAAAGTTGTTATTTTCGTCGCCATGCCTTGTTCTCCTTCGAGCAGGAATTCTACGACGTCTGTCCGGTGCGCAAGATGCGCGACCGCCGCAGGCTAGCGAACCGCGACTTCAACCTCACAGTGGTTACCCCTGTAGGGATTAACCTACGCTGTTTCGCCAAAAGTCTTCATATAAGATGAAAACCCTGTAAGCATAACAATAAAACCGGTGATCTCAACGCCGGCTGAAGCATCGCGGTATCACAAACAAAGGGATATCAAGGAGACATCGGCCATGCGGATTTACCAGTATGTGAATAAGGTTCCTGGAGGGATGATGGTCGTGCCGCTTTTCATCGGCATGCTTATCAATACCTTCGCCCCGAACGCGCTCAAGATCGGCGGGTTTACCCAGGCACTCACCAATCAGGGGTATCCGACGATACTCGCGATGTACCTGTTCACAGTGGGTACCAAGATGACCCTGCGCGCAGCGCCGGGCATGCTCAAGCGAGGCTTCGGCATTCTCTTTGCCAAAGTTGGCGTTGCAATCATTATTGCGCTGGGTATTTCGCACTTCTTCAACGGCAACCTCTGGACGCTCAGCACGCTGGCAATCCTCGCGGCGATGAACGATACGAATGGCGGTATGTTCCTCGCGCTGACGAGCACCTTCGGTACCAAGGAGGACTCGGGAACCTACGTTGTGCAGAGCATCGAGACGGGGCCGTTCGTGACCATGGTGGTGCTGGTCGGCGCTGGTCTCGCGAATATTCCCTGGTTGACCATGCTTTCGGTGATCGCGCCAATCTTCGCCGGCGCGATTCTCGGTAACCTCGATCGCGAACTGCGCGACTTCTTCGGCCGCCACGAACCGCTGATCGTACCGTTCATGGCGTTCACGCTCGGCCAGGGGATCAACCTCAAATCCGTGGCCACGGCAGGCGGGCCAGGCATCGCGCTGGGTATCGCGGTTTTCGTCATCACCGGCATCGTCTGCGTCTTTGCCGATCGTCTGCTGGGTGGTTCGGGCGTTGCGGGCGCCGCGGCATCTAGCACGGCCGGAAACGCCGCCGGTACGCCGCAGGCCATCGCACTCGCGGACCACTCCTACGCGGCTATCGCGCCGATCGCTACGGTTCAGGTTGCGGCATCGGTCATCGTGACGGCTGTCCTCACGCCTATCCTGACCGCCTTCGTCTACCGGCGCCGGCAGGCGAAGTTGCTCGGCGTGCCGGATGCGCCCATCGTCGCGGCCCCGACCGGGGCGGACTTTGGCGGCGAGCTGGGCGGGCAAGGTGCGGGCTACCCCGAGTAACCGTCTCGACTCACTTCTTTAGAACAAACGTAATGGAGGCCGACTGATGGAGGCACTTGATCTGCCGCGCGTGCAAAGGTTGCTTTCGGACGCGGTTTCCATCGCGCAGAAGCGGTTCAGTCGGCCGGTATGTGTTTCGGTGTGCGATAGCTACGGCTTTCTCATTGGGTTCTACCGGATGGATGGCGGCCCGGTGCGCAGTATTCAGTTATCGCAACAGAAGGCCTATACCAGCGTACGCATGGGTGTTTCGACTGAAGCGTTTCTCGCGCGGCTGCGGCGCGAAGATATTTCGATCGGCTACTTCTGCGACCCGTTGCTCACCGCATTGCCCGGCGGGGCAGTGCTCAACGACGCAACGGGCCGCACGCTGGGCGGCGTTGGCATCAGCGGGCTGACACCGGCCGAGGATCAGGCATTGGCCGACGAACTGGCATCCTCGATCGCCGCCGGCCACCAATACGTTTGCGCGCGATTCACGCTTCACCTTCCCAGATCTGGCAACAGCACACTTTGTTATGACTCGATCCAACGTCTACATCACTCGCGCGATTCCGCAACAGACCATCGACTATCTGCGTCAATTCCACGACGTCGAAGTCAATCCGCACGACCGCGCGCTTACGCGAGAAGAGTTGCTTCATGCGGTACGCGGTCGTCACGCGGTCATCACCCTGCTGACTGACACCGTCGACGGTGCCGTACTCGACGCTGCCGGCCCGCAATGCCGGATCTTTGCCAACTATGCGGTCGGCTTCAATAACTTCGACCTCAAGGCCGCGACTGCCCGTGGCGTCGTTATGACGAACACGCCCGGTGTGCTCGACGACGCGACGGCCACCCACGCATGGGCGCTGCTGCTGGCTACGGCACGTCGCATCAGCGAATCCGAGCGCTACGTTCGAGCCGACAAATGGAAAGGCTGGGCGCCGATGGCGTTTATCGGCCAGGACGTCGACAACAAGACGCTGGGCGTGGCGGGACTCGGAAGAATTGGCTCGAAGTTCGCACGCAAGGCGGCCGCGTTTGATATGAAGGTCATCTACACGGACGCGCAGCGCAACCCCGAACTCGAGCAACAGATTGGTGCGACCTACGTCGACAAGGAGACGCTGCTGCGCGAATCGGATTTTCTGTCGCTCCACCTGCCGTTGTTGCCGGAGACGCATCACTACATCGGCCGGGCCGAACTGGCGCAGATGAAGCGAACAGCAATCCTGATCAACGCCGCGCGTGGACCGCTGGTCGACGAGAAAGCGCTGGTCGAAGCTTTGCGCGAGCAGGTCATCTGGGGCGCCGGGCTCGACGTGTTCGAGGACGAGCCACAGTTGGCCGCAGGCTTGAGCGAACTCAACAACGTGGTGGTGGTGCCGCACATCGCGTCCGCGACGATCGAAACGCGGCTGGCAATGGGCAGGATTGCTGCCGGCAACGTCATCAGCACGCTCAGGGGCGAGGCGCCACAAACCTGCATTAATCCGGAAGTGCTGCGCTGACGCGCGGCGGTACATGTAGAACAACGTTTATCGAAGGAAGAGGCGGTGCAATGATGAAAGTGGGATTCATCGGACTTGGGATCATGGGCGCGCCAATGGCCGCCAACCTGCTGAAAGGCGGTCATCAGCTCTTTGTGCTCGAGCGCAGCAAGGGCGCGGCAGCGCTTGCCGCGCAGGGTGCAACGACTTGTGAATCGTGTCGGGAAGTCGCGAGGCAGTCCGATGTCGTGATCGTCATGGTGCCCGATACGCCACAGGTCGAAGAAGTCTTGTTCGGCGAGAACGGCGTATCTGCAGGGGTGAGCGCAAACAAGATCGTGGTGGACATGAGCTCGATCTCGCCGATTGCGACCAAGGTGTTTGCGCGCCGTATCAACGAGCTTGGCGCGCAATATCTCGATGCACCGGTCTCCGGCGGTGAAGTCGGTGCGCGTGCCGCCACACTCACGATCATGGTCGGCGGCCCCGAGGATGCGTTCGAGAAGGTCAAGCCGCTGTTCGAGTTGATGGGCAAGAACATTACGCTCGTCGGCGGCAACGGCGATGGACAGACGACCAAGGTGGCCAATCAGATCATCGTGGCGCTGAACATCCAGGCCGTCTCCGAAGCCCTCCTGTTCGCGTCCAAGGCGGGTGCGGATCCCGTCAAGGTGCGTCAGGCGCTGATGGGCGGCTTTGCCGCTTCACGCATTCTCGAAGTGCACGGCGAGCGGATGCTCAAACGCACGTTCAATCCAGGCTTTCGAATCGAGCTTCACCAGAAGGATTTGAATCTGGCGTTGGAGGGCGCAAAAGCTCTCGCGGTGACTTTGCCGCATACCGCGTCGGCACAGCAATTGATGAGCGCGTGCGTAGCGCAGGATATGGGTCAGCTTGATCACTCGGCGCTGTGTCGTGCGATTGAATTGTTGTCGGCGCATGAGATTTCCGGAGGCTGAGCGCTACCGGCACGATGTACGTCGTCGAATGGATTGATCCGCGCGATTGACGTACATCGTTCTGCTTTGTTGAGCGTCCTTTCCGTGGCGTGCTGGAAGTTGTGGCTCCTGTAGGAGGCGCGAGTTCGAGCACCTGCCGTTACGTATGGCAACGGCGCCGTCGACTCACCATTCGTGCTGCCGATTCGCTCGTTCACCCGATCGCCACAGTCGTTGGCGATTCACCTCAACTCGTTTCGCGCGCACCGCCGTCTTCGTCTTCGGCATTGTCTTCGGCACCGTAGCTGCCTAGGCGGTTGTAGAGCGTCTTGAGGCTCACACCCAGCGTGCGCGCCGCTAGCCGTTTGTCACCACCGCAGTATTTGAGCGTGCCAAGGATGATCTGCTTCTGCGCGTCGGCGAGCGGCGTGCCGATCCAGACGTTCATCGCGTCGCCTTGCGCGACCGGTTTCTTCACGCGCGGCACGAGTTGCGGATGCGTGATCTCGACCACCTTCTCCGTGAGAATGAACGCGCGATAAACCGCGTTCCTCAATTCGCGCACGTTGCCTGGCCACGACCAGTTGCGCACGGCGTCGAGCGCGCGCTTGCTGAAGGTCTTTTGCGTGCCCTCCTGCGCATTCAGCTCGGCGAGAAAGAGTTGCGCGAGCAGTTCGCGGTCGCGTTCGCGTTCACGCAGTGGCGGCGCGCGCAGCGGAAAAACGGCGAGGCGGTACATGAGGTCTTCGCGCAGGCAGCCCTCCTTCACGGCGGTCACGGGATCGCGATTGGTCGCCGCGATGATGCGCACGTCGCCGCGGATCGCTTCGTTGCTGCCCACCGGAAAGTACTCGCCGGTTTCGAGTGCGCGCAGCAGCTTCACCTGGCGCAGCAATGACATTTCGGTGATTTCATCGAGGAACAGCGTGCCGCCGCGCGCGTGCTCGAAGTGTCCGTCGCGCGCCTGCACGGCGCCCGTGAAGCTGCCTTTCTCGTGGCCGAAAAGTTCCGCTTCGATCAACTCGTCAGGGATCGCGCCGCAGTTCACCGCGATGAACGGTCCGTCGCGCCGCGCGCCGAGGTCGTGGATGGTGCGGGCCACGAGTTCCTTGCCCGTCCCCGATTCGCCGATGATCAGCGCGGTGGCGTCAGTGGCCGCCACGCGTTCGATCTGCGCGTAAAGCTCCAGCATCACCGGCGACGATCCGTAGAGCAGCCCATACGACTGCAAACCGGCGACGCGCGCCGCGGCGTTTCCCGTTTCGTTGCGAGTGGCGGTGGACGAGTCCGGCTCGATTGACGCCATAAGGTAGTCGACCTGCAAAGGGGCTGCCGCCTTCGAACGGCCGCATGAAATGCGGTGCGCGGCCGGGGCGGGGTTTGGGCATGGCCGTCCAGGACTGGCGCGCAGAGCGTCGCGCCGACGGCCGCGGGGTTTCTATCTCGGAAACATTTAACCACTGCCGCGCCTCGCACGGCAACGAACGTGCCGTCGGAACCAGGCGCGAAACTCGCCTGCACCGTGACAGACGCGCGTGTCGAAGCGATGTTGGCGCGATGTTGCGCCCCAGAAGGTGCGAATCCTGCTAGGGAACTTGGAGCGTCTGTCGGAATCGACGGTGTAAGGGCCCGGGTGCAGAGGCGAAAGCGCCCGGCTTGACGGTGCCGTCGCCCGCGATCCGGGCGTTCTCCGGCACGGACAGAGCGAGATCAGGAGGCCGCGATGAGGAACAGGACGAGTCTGGTTGGCGCATTTGGCGCATTGCTCGCTGTCGGCGCGCTGGGCGCGACGGCCGGGATGATGGCGAAGCACTGGGCGCAGCGTCATCGGGCGCAACGTACGAGCTATTACCGCGACTTGAGCCGCTGGGAAGACGAAGGCGGCGCGCTCGCCACAAACGGCAGTGGTGGGTCTGCGGTGGTTGCCTTCAGTGCCGATCGGCCGGGGACCGCATCGGATACGGCACACCGCGGGGACGGCGCGGCCGGTGAGCCCTGGCCATTTCCGCATGGCCACGCATGAGCGGGCTCCGGGCACGCCCCGTGGCGGGCTCGTGTGATATCGGGTGCGTCTATCTCGAATACGTCTATAATGGTTATATCGACAACAATCCGGGCTCGATTTAGTCATTAATCGCAGGATTGTTGCGTTGATGTAGCTAAACCCCGCGCCTGCGCCGTCTTCGGCGCAGGTCCGACCGTTTCGTACTCCACTGCGCCACGACTGTGTGTGCCGCGCTTTGCGCGGCGCCGGGCTGGGTTGTTCAGCGCGCCCCCGCACCGGCGGCGCGGCAGTGTGGGGTCATCCACCTTCCAGGGCTGACGAGACGCGATGCCACATGTATTGATTGTCGATGACGACGCGGCAACCCGCGAAGCGCTGGCGGCCGTGGTGAGCGACGATGGGCTCACCACCGCACAGGCAGGCGATCTGCGCGAGGCGCGCATCCAGCTCGTGCGGCAGATGCCGGACGTTGTCTTCACGGATCTCAAGCTGCCGGACGGCAGTGGAACCGACCTGTTCCAGGACCTCGATCCGCGCTCGGGCGTGGAGCTCGTGGTCATCACTGGCTACGCGAGCGTCGAGACGGCCGTGGACGCGCTCAAGGCCGGCGCGATCGACTACCTCGTCAAACCGATCAACCTTCAGCGCGTGAAGGCGATCCTGAACCGTCTGCCGCGCGCCGGCGATCTCAAGGCAGAGATCGGCACGTTGCGCGGCGAGCTGCGCCGGATGGGCCGTTTCGGCTTGATGCTCGGCAATTCACCGGCGATGCAGGAGGTCTACGACCAGATCAGTCGTGTTGCGCCGACACCGGCGTCGGTGATGCTCGTCGGCGAATCGGGCACGGGCAAGGAAGTCGCGGCGCAGACCATCCATCAACTGAGCCTGCGCCGAAAACACGAGTTTCTCGCCGTGAACTGCGGCGCGATCTCGCCGAACCTGATCGAATCGGAAATGTTCGGCCACGAACGTGGCTCGTTCACCGGCGCGGACCGGCAGCACAAAGGCTATTTCGAGCGCGCGAACGGCGGCACGCTGTTCCTCGACGAAATCACCGAAATGCCTCCGGAGCTTCAGGTGAAGCTGCTGCGCGTGCTGGAGACGGGCATGTTCATGCGCGTCGGCACGACAAAGGAGATCGAGACCGACGTGCGCCTCATCGCCGCGACGAACCGCGATCCCGAAGAAGCCGTCGCCGAGGGCAAGCTGCGTCTCGACCTCTATCACCGCCTCAACGTCTTCCCGATCAACCTGCCGCCGCTGCGCGAGCGCGGCAAGGACGTCGTATTGCTCGCCCAGTCGTTCCTCGACGAACTCAACGAGCGTCACGGTACGAAGAAGCAGTTTCCGGCCGCCGTGCGCGACATGCTGGTAGCGTACCCGTGGCCCGGCAACGTGCGCGAGCTGAAGAACTACGTGCAGCGCGCGCACATCATGGCCAGTGACGACGGCGAGCTGACGGCGGCGGTGCCGCTGCAGATTTCGCTGTCGAAATCGATGCCCGGGACCGCATTGACGATTCCGTTCGGAACCTCGCTGGCCGAAGCCGACCGGCAACTGATTCTGGCGACGCTCGAACAATGCGGCGGTGTGAAGACGCGCGCGGCGGAGATTCTCGGTATCAGCCTGAAGACGCTCTATAACCGGCTCGTCGAATACGGCAACGAGCGGGGCAAGGGCGGAGCGGGTGAAGAGGCGCAGGCGGGCGCGGAGGGCGGCGCGAACGTCTGAGCGCGGGGCCGCGAGGCGGCCCCGGCAGTCTGCGTGCGGGGCGTTGGGCGCTTCGTGCGCGTCCCGCCCAAGGTGTGTCCTGGTGTCGATGAACGAAAGACATCCCGAGGAGTGAGCCATGCCCAGAAGCCAATCCGCCGATAGCGCCAGCGCGAAGCCCTGGCTCGCGCATACCCCCCAACCTGATGAACCGCCGCCGGGCGAGCCCGAACCGGGTGGACCGCCGATCGGCGATCCGCCACCCGAGCCCGATGAGGAGCCGCATTCAAAAGGCGTCTCGACCCCGTTTGAATCGGCTTTCCTGCACGCAGCAGATTGCGAGCCTGGGCCATTGCGGCACTAACGAATTTAGGTAGACGTTACAAAAGCGTCGCCTTTTTTACCGGAAATTTCACGCCGCGGACCCTAGACTATTTAAACGCCACCGACGAGTGGCGGCCTTCTGCTGGAGGCATCGAGATGAGACATCCTGCATTGCGTCGCTCTGCACGTCACTCGGCCAAGCGTGGTCCGCGTGACGGAGAAGAGAAGGGCAGCAATCCGCCATCGATGACCGCGCCCGACCCGGCCGGCCAGAACCGCCCGGCGCCCGGCATTCCCCCTGACGGCGAGCACAACCAAGGCGGCACGCGAGCCGAGGGACTCGAATACCAGCGCGATCTCGGCTCCGAACAGGACGCCTGAGTTTCTTCCGGGCGCGTCGCGGTTCTTCTGGCCCCGGCGCTGCCTGGGCGCGTCAACCCACGCTTTCGCAGGGCGCGCGCGCCGCGCGGGACACGCTCGTCCTGCGCGGACTCAAACAGGTTCTCACGCAGAGCGATTGATGGACGGCACGCTTTTTGCGTGCCAGTGCGAGGCAACGTCTTCCGGAAATAACGAAACAGGAGGTTGGCCGCAATGGGCAAGCTGATCGTGGTATCGAATCGCGTCGCGCCGACGCAGGAGGGGCGCCCCGCTGCTGGGGGCCTGGCCGTTGGCGTGCTGGACGCGCTCAAGGAAACCGGCGGCGTCTGGTTCGGCTGGAGCGGCGACACCGTCGCCGCTCCAGCACCGCCCGCCCTCGAGCAGCAGGGCAGCGTCACTTACGCGACGGTGGGTCTGACCCGCCGTGACTACGACCAGTACTACAAGGGCTTCTCGAACACGACGCTCTGGCCGACCTTCCACTACCGTAACGACCTCGCACGCTACGAGCGTCAGGAATACGGCGGCTATCTGCGCGTGAACGTGGCGCTCGCGCGCCAGCTTCAACCGATGATCGAGCCCGACGACATCATCTGGGTCCACGACTACCATCTGATCCCGTTCGCGCGTTGCCTGCGTGATCTCGGCGTGAAGAATCCGATCGGCTTTTTCCTGCACATTCCGATGCCGGTGCCCGAGGTGCTGCGCTCGGTACCGCCGCACGAAGAACTGATGAAGTTCCTGTGCCACTACGACGTGGTCGGCTTCCAGACCGATGCGGACCGCCAGGCGTTCCTCGACTACGTCGAACGCGGCGGCCATGGCACGGCGAGCGAGGACGGCATGGTCCACGCGTGGTCACGTTTCCTGAAGGTCGGCACCTATCCGATCGGCATCTATCCCGACGCGATCGCGACGGCAGCGGCGCAATTCTCCGACCGCAAGGCCGTGCGCAGCCTGCGCGACGCCATGCGCGGGCGCAAGCTCATCATGAGCGTGGACCGGCTCGATTATTCGAAGGGGCTCGCGGAGCGTTTCCAGGCCTTCGAGCGCATGCTGCAGAACGGGCCGGGCTGGCACGGCCGCGTGTCGCTGCTGCAGATTGCGCCGCCGACGCGCTCCGATGTTCAGACCTACCAGGCGATCCGCAGCAACCTCGAAGGCGAAGCGGGCCGCATCAATGGACGCTTCGCGCAACTCGACTGGACGCCGATCCAGTACCTCAACCGCAAGTACGAGCGCAATCTGCTGATGGGTTTTTTCCGGCTCGCGCACGTGGGTTATGTCGCGCCGTTGCGCGACGGGATGAATCTCGTCGCAAAGGAATATGTGGCGTCGCAGGATCCCGACGATCCGGGCGTCCTCGTGCTCTCGCAGTTCGCGGGTGCAGCCGAGCAGATGCCGGGCGCGCTGGTCGTCAATCCATACGATCTGAACCAGACGGCGGAGGCGCTCGAACGTGCGCTGTCGATGCCGCTCGCCGAACGCCAGTCGCGCTACGAGGACATGATGGCCGCGCTGCGCGAGAACAATCTCGCGGTGTGGCGCGATACGTTTCTCGCCGATCTGCGCAGCGTCGCGACCGCGGCGTCTGTTACGGCGCGGGCGCGTAGTGTTGCGCCAGCAAAAGCAGGCTGAAGGCGTTCTTCCACCAGGTTTCGTTCGCCGCGTCGCGCCTGCGCTGGTCGGGCGCGGCGCTCTACAGCCAGGTGTGCCGCCGCGGCGCACACGAATCCCCTCGCGCGGCGGCCTTCGAACCGCTGCGTTGCGTTGCAGCAGGCCCGCGCGTCAGCCCTGCGGCTGCCGCGCCTGGTCGTACGGCTCGGGCGAGCGGGTCGGGTCGAAGTCGGCCCAGTGACCGCCCTGCCAGCGGCCCGAAGCGCGTTCGATGTCGGCGGCGTGCGATTCACGCAGGACATCCGCCGCGACAGCCTGGCTTTCCGGAGTCACATGCACCGTGAGCAACACGCCCGAGTTGCGCGTTTCGTGTAGCACGAGCTCGTGATGCTCCGCCGCTTGCTGCCGGCTCTCTATCGCGCCGATCCACGCGCCGAGCCACGCTCCCACACCTGCCGCAATGACGACAGAAGGAAGCGATGCCGCCATTCCCGCGAAGATCGCGACACCCAACACGGCGCCCGCAACGGCGCCGGCGGCGACATTGCGCGAGACATGCTGCGAAGTGTGGACGGGTTCGCGCGGCGCGGCGATGCCCATGGCGTGGCGTGCATGGGCATGCTGTCCACGCGGATTGACGAAGACGAGGTTCACGTCTTCCTCGACGAAGCCGCGCTCGTAGAGTTTCTCGGCGACGGCCTCGGCGGCGGGGAAGGTCGTGAACCGTCCGGCGACGATCAATGACATGGAAATCTCCCTTTTGGTTGGTGGAGCACCGTGAAGGGAAGATCACGCGGACGGCGCGAATCGCGAATCAATACGCGCCGCCGTTTGTTTGGACAGTTTTTTTGCGCGAGAGTGCGATCGAAGCGGGTAAATCCGGGGATTTACGTCCGCATCGGCACCGAATTTTTCGGCACGAGCCGCAGCGTGCTGATGACGGCTGCGATGGCGGCGAACGCTGTCGCCACGTAGAGCGCGGCGGTCGGGCCGTGCTCGGGGGCCACGCCGAAGATCAGCGCGACGAGCGCGGCGCCGAGTGTCTGTCCGCTCAGGCGCGCGGTGCTGAGCATCCCGCTCGCACCGCCCGAGCGCTCGCGCGGCGCGGACGAGAGCATCAGCCGGTTATTCGGCGACTGGAAGGTGCCGAAGCCCACGCCGCACAGCGCCATGCGCCAGCCGATGTCGAACGCCGACGGATGAGCGCCGAGCGTCGCGAGCAACACCAGCCCGAGCGTGAACAGCGCGAGCCCGATGCCGCCGAGGAGGCCCGCCGGATAGTGGTCGGAGAGCCAGCCGGCTAGCGGCGCGGCGCCGATGATCACGAGCGGCCAGGGCGTCATGAGCAGTCCGGTCTGCACCTGCGAGAGCCCGAACGTGTCCTGCATCAGGAACGGCAGTGCAACGAATGCAAGCGTCTGTGCGCAGAACGTGCAGACCGACGTCCCCACCGAAAGCGCGAATACGGGAATGCCAAGCAGATCGACGGGCAACAGCGGTGCGGGTTGAGTCAACTGGCGACGCACGAAGAACCAGCCGATCACGAGCGCCGCGACGAATTCGGCGGCGACCCACGCGCGGCGCTCGCCGTGGCCGAGGCCATCGACGGCGAAGATCAGCAGGCCGAACACAAGCGCGTTGAGCACGGCGCTCCAGTAGTCGTAGGGCGCCGGATGCCGCGGGTTGAACGGCAGCACGCGCATGCCGAGCGCGCAAGCGGCGACGCCGATCGGCACATTGATCGCGAAGAGCCACGGCCATGACGCGATGCTGAGCACGCCCGATGCGACGGTGGGCCCCACCGCGGACGCGATGGCGACGACCATCGCGTTGATCGCCACGCCGCGGCCCAGCTTGCTGCGCGGATAGATCATGCGAACGAGGGCCGTGTTGACGCTCATGATGCCGGCGCCGCCGAAGCCTTGCACCATGCGCGCGATCGCGAGCGCGGGGAGCGTTGTGGCCAGCGCACAGCCCAGCGACGCGACCGTGAAGAGCGCAAGCCCCCACAGATACACGCGCCGGTAGCCGATACGGTCGCCGAGCGAGGCAAGCGGCAAAAGCGAGATCGTGACCGAAAGCTGATACGCGTTGACGATCCAGATCGAGCTGGCCGCGCTCGCGTTCAGATTGCGCGCGATGGTCGGCAGGGCGACGTTGGCGATCGCGCCGTCGAGCACCGCGAGCGTGATCCCGAGCGCGACCACGATGATCGCGTGATAGCGCTGCGGGAACGGCAGGCCGGGTTCGGCTTCTGCAGTGGCGTGATTCGGGTGCGTGGAAGCGGGGGAGGTGGTGGACGTGGTGGGCATCGATGATCGGGTGTGCGTCGCGTCGCATGGCGACTTGCATCGTGTTCGCACATGCGCCGGCGGCGGCCCGCGCGCGTGAGCGCGGGCCCGCTTGCGGCAAAACGTTATTTAAGTTCGTAGAGTCCGACGTAGGTCGTCGAGTCCAGTTCGTTCAGGTGCGTCATGAAGCGGGCGACTGCGTTGGTCGTCTCCGGCGTCACCGGAAGGTGTGCCGCCTTCAGCGCATGCACGCGAAAGATATAGCGATGGGGCTGGTCGCCCCGCGGCGGCGCCGCACCGCCGAAGCCGACCGTGCCATAGTCATTGCGCATCTGCACGGCGCCCTGCGGCAGCAGACTGCCGTCCGCCTTGCCCGCATTGCGAGCGAGCGAGCGCACGTCCGGTGGAATGTTGACGACGACCCAATGCCAGAAGCCGCTGCCGGTGGGTGC
The DNA here is from genome assembly GCF_021390575.1 of Paraburkholderia adhaesiva. Taxonomy (GTDB): domain Bacteria; phylum Pseudomonadota; class Gammaproteobacteria; order Burkholderiales; family Burkholderiaceae; genus Paraburkholderia; species Paraburkholderia adhaesiva. The sequence continues at coordinate 916,458 of NZ_JAJEJQ010000001.1, forward strand.
GTCGGGATCGTAGACCGTCAGCGCGAAGCTTTGCGTGTCCTCGGGCGGCGCGTCCCACTGCAGGGCGGGCGAGACGTTGTCTCCGTCGACGCCGAAAGCCCGATCGTCGAATTCCTGCGCCTTTGGCATGAAGCCGTTGCTCGGGAAGTCGTCGGACCAGAGTCGGAAATCAGCCATTGGTTATCTCCTTCTCGTCGTTTCTTGCAGGCGTTGTTAAACCAGGCGCGGCTGGCCAAAACCAGTCGAGTGAGTTTATCACCGCGACACGACACACAGCCTTCAGCCGCGCGCTTCGAACCAGACCGAGCCGCTGTCCTTCAACCACGCGTCGAGACGCTCGACGACCGCCTGCGGATCGTGATCAGCGCCGCGCAGCGCGCATTCCCAGATCACCGCGACGCGCCAGCCCTGCGCGGCGAGTGCGGCGAGCGTGCGCGCGTCGTTGGCGCGGTTGCGCGCGATCTTTTCGCGCCAGAACTCGGGGCGGGTCTGCGGCCATTTGAAGAGCGCGCACGCGTGGCCGTGCCAGAAACAACCATGCACGAGCACGACCGCACGATAGCGCGGCAACACGATGTCGGGACGGCCCGGCAGCTCCCGCACGTCGAGCCGGAAGCGAAAGCCGCGCCGGTGCAGCAGGCTGCGGATCACGCGCTCAGGTTTCGTGTCGCGGCCGCGGATGCCGGACATCATCCGGCTTCGGGTGGCGGCATCGACGACGTCGACCATGGCTTGCCGTCCGATCGTCGCGGGTTCGCGCGCCGCGGAGTCAGGCCGCCTCGGCGGCCGACTCGGTGCGGGGCGTCCTGCCCGCTTTTGCCGCTGTGGCTGGCTTGCGCGCCGCGCCGGATTTCGCCTGCGCCTTCGGGCCCGCCATCGCGAGCGCCGCGTCGAGGTGCGGCATCATCGTGCGCGCCACTTCGCGCATCACCGGCATCACCACGCTGTTGCCGAACTGGCGATACGCCTGGGTGTCGCTCACGGGAATGCGGAACGTGTCGGGAAAGCCCATCAGCCGTGCGCACTCGCGTGGCGTCAGGCGGCGTGGGCGCAAGCCTTCGCCCTGGTGGACGAGGATCTCGCTGCCGTCCTTGTGATAGCGCGCCGACAGCGTGCGCGTGACGCTCTGCTCGAACGCGAGGCCGAAGCCGAAGCCGTTGCCCGCGGCGCGATGCTTCTCGGCGTATTGCTGGAGGTACTGCCAGAGGCCCGGCGTGAGTGTGTACTTCGGTTGCACGCGGCGGGCACCGTGATCGAAGAAACGATCGCCGTCCCACGGGAGGATGGGCTCGCAGCCGTCCGTGCGATGAAGGATCGAGCCGAGACGCGGGCCTTCTTCGGGCAGCGCGAGCGCGTCCCAGGTGAACGCGGCGGGCTCGCGGAACCCGGCGATGATGATGCGCTCGCGATGCTGCGGCGTGAAATGGCGCCCATCGATCACGCGATAGTGGATGTCGTAGCCCAGTTCGTCGCGCAGCACCTGGCGGATCACGTCGAACGTGCGGCCGCGATCGTGCGAGAGCAGGTTCTTGACGTTCTCGAGCAGGAAGGCGGCGGGCCGCTTTTCGGCGATGACGCGCGCAACGTCGAAGAAGAGCGTGCCCTGGGTCGAGCACTCGAAGCCGTGCGGACGGCCGAGCGCGTTCTTCTTCGACACGCCGGCAATCGAGAACGGCTGGCACGGAAAGCCGGCGAGCAGGACGTCGTGATCGGGGATGTCGGCGGCGGCGACCGCCGTGATGTCGCCGGCGAACGTGTGGTCCTCGCCGTGGTTCTCCAGATAGGTCTTCTTCGAGAACGTGTTCCACTCGCTCGTGAACACGCACTCGCCGCCATGCGCCTCGAAGCCCATGCGGATGCCGCCGATGCCCGCAAACAGGTCGACGAAGCGAAAACGCGCGGGTGTCGCGACGGCGCGAGCGCCGCCGTGCAGGAGTTCACGCAGCGCGGCTTCGAGCATGGCGGGGCAGGGTGTTTCGCCTTTTTCCCAGCGACGCACGGTTTTGACGTCTTTGCCGACATGCTCGGCGATCTGCTGCTGGGTGAAGCGCTGGCGTGCCTGCTGAAGCAGGTCTCGCGAATGGGCCGAGGACACAGGATTCTCTCTGGGGATTTTGGCGGACATTATGACCGATAGCCGACCCGCGGCACCAGGAAATCTGCCCGCTGACTGCGAGGCGTCACGCAAAACCAGCCGGTGCCGTTTGTCGCGGCGAGAAGGATCAGGCGAGTGTCGAACCGCCGGCAGCGGCCCGCTGCCCGGAAGTCTCGTCGGCGTCTCCGGCCGCTTTCAGGTCGTACTCGTCGAGCACGTTCAGCAGGCTGTCGATTTCGCTGAGCTGGCCTTTGTTGACGTAGCCGGTGTCGAGCAGGCGATGGAGGCGCTTGCGCCAGTAGGTCGACGGGAGGATCGGCCCGGCGAGATCGCCGCTCAGCGCGAGCGGCATAACACGGCGAATGTGCGTGATGTCCTGATCGATGAGGCTCGACATGAGGTGCCCGGCAGGGGTGGGACGATCGGAGTCCATACCGGCCATAACGGCATGGATTGCCGCAGCTTTAGGGCTGCGTGCATTCATGTTTACCCGGGGCGATGAAGCGGCTCGTGCAGCCGTGCGCGCGGCCCGGCTGTCGCGGTGACGCGACGCCGCGCGAACGGGCTTGCCGGACTTACTTGTCTTGCAGCGGCGTGTCCGCCTGCGGAACCGCTGCGGCTTCGAAGAAGCGGCGGGTCGCTTCGAACGACTGCAGCATTTGTTCAGGCCACGGCGTCTGGAGCATCACGGCCTGATGATTTTCAAACGCCGATGTGAGCAGCCGGCTGAGTTCCGGCGAATTCAGATGACGCATCACGACGCTCAGCGCGATAGCGGTAGCCTGGCTGGCGCCAGCCGTCTGCAGTTCGGACGCGGTGAGGGCTGCGACTTGTGTGTTGATGTCCATGGGGAGTCAGGCCTTTGAGAATAGCGTCGCCGGCCGTATCGCAGATAGCGGCCCGTGGCGTGGAATGGGTGTTCGCGCGGAGCCTCGCCGAATCCGGCAAGCGGATTAACGGGCGTAGGGCGCGTCACGCGGTTGGTCCCCCCGGCAGGAATCGAACCTGCATCTAGCGCTTAGGAGGCACTTGTTCTATCCATTGAACTACAGGGAGGCGTGCGGGACGCAAACCTGCGGGCTCCGCTATGTCCGCCATGTTTCCCAAGTCACCCGTCATGGCGCGGAGCGTTCGCGTTTTCGCGCCTGAGGCGAATCGCGATGCAGGACGTGGAGTATAGCAAACGCCTTCCAGCGCGAAAATGACGCGTTGCGGCGCGCCGGGGCTATTGCGTTTGGTCCGGGGTCGCATCCACATTGTGTGCGGTCACTAACCAGTGAAACCTTACCGGGAAAGGGGCCTGACGCACTTACCTGGCAGCGGCGTCGTTCCGGGTGACGTCGGCCTCGGCCGGGCATCGCGATGCGTGCCCGTGGTCGAGGCCTTCGAGCGACTCAACGATATGCTGCGTCAAGCGTTTCCCATGCTTCATGCACTGCCGTAGGCCCGGACGAACATCGCGTAGTTGTCGGCATTGGTGATGGCTGCCTGGTCGTTCGTCGCTGCGAGACGGTGGTCATCCTCCATACCGTACGAATGATCCTCCGTGCCGCCGATGTTCGTGAAGTGACTTAGCTCGTGGACAAGCGTCGTTTCAAGGGTATTCGGACCTTCCACCTTGGTAAGCGCCAGCGGCGTCAGATCGATCTTATGGGGGGAGTTGGGGAACACGTGGGCCAGTTCATGACTGTCCGCCCCTCGGGTGGCGATCAACATGTTCGCGTCGTGTGCGAGAGCATGCTGGATGTTGCTCAATACCTGCGTCACGTGCTGTACGTTTTGGGGTGTCGGTGTCCCGAACCAACGTTGAAAGTTGCTGTCCGGACCATGACCGAGAAGATGGTCGAGCGCTGCATCGACCATTTGTTTTGCGTGGTGATACGCGTTGCGAAGCGTGTGTTGCTGCTCCGTATTGAAGCCTTTCGTGAGCGGGTCGCGGGCTGATGCGTGCGGCGATTTCTCAGCGAGGAAAGTGTCCAGCGCACCGGCTCGGACGGCTGGGCCTGTCCCTGTCCCATTGAGTGCCCCGGATTCGCCGACGAGTTGGCCCGAATCGCCATCTCCGGGTTCGCCGACTGGACCGGCTTCGTTACCACCGCCGTCGTATGCTCCGCCGGGTGCTCCGCCACCACCGCCACCGTATGCTCCGCCGGGTGCGCCACCACCACCATCGTATGCTCCGCCCGGTGCGCCACCACCACCACCATCGTATGCTCCGCCCGGTGCGCCGCCTCCACCACCACCGTCAGCTCCGCCGGGTGCGCCGCCACCACCGCCACCGTATGCTCCGCCGGGTGCGCCGACGTCACCGCCGCCACCGTCTGCTCCGCCGAGTGCGCTACCACCACCGTCACCGTCACCATCTGCCCCGCCCGGTGCGCCGCCACTGCCGCCGTCATCCGAGTCGGACCCGCCATCTGCATCTGCAGGAGTATCGTTTGTCCCGTCGTCTGGTGGCCCACTCATACCCGGTGCGCCGATACCCGCAGGTAGCAGGCCGTCCCAGGGGTGTTTGCGGTGTGGCTTTCCGTCGTCGTAGTCGATGAAGCGCAGATGGTGACCTTGCTCGTTCCAGATGTCGCGTATGCGGTCGCCTGCCTTGTCCTGGATGTCGCGTATGTAGTTGCCAGCCTTGTCCCAGATCTCGCGCGTATGGCTGCCAGTCTTGTCCCACGCCTCGCGCGTATGGTTGCCGGCCTTGTCCCAGACCTCGCGTATGTGGTTGCCCGCCTTGTCCCGAATGTCGCGAATGTGATTGCCAGCCTTGTCCCACGTGTCCCGAATATGGTCGCCATTTTTGTCCTGTGATTCGCGGACGATGTTGCCATCCTTGTCCCGTGTGCCACGTATTGGGCTACCCGCGTAATCGCGCACATTGCCTGCGGGATAATTCGCTGTATCTCCGCGTGGGGCGTGCGATTTGCCGAACACTGCGGTATCGAATGCGCTATTACCGCTTCCAGGTCCGTATTCAGTTGGTGAATGGATTTTGGGCTCGCGAGCGATACTGGCGGATTGCATTGCGCATTCCACGTTTTCCGAATGCCACGCGCAATAAGTGCTGGAGAGGGAATCGACGTCCATGAGCGCTCCAATAGAATGAATCGGTAAAACGATTTAATCATCGGAGAATCGCGAGGTGTAACACGCTGGTATGTGATCGCCCACAGGGCCCGCAGGCATTCTCGCCTGATGCAGCGATGTGCTGTTCGCTCTGTATGTGGTGAAGTTCCGGCGTCACCGATTGCGCATATATGCCGCCCATCATCGCGTAGTGGTTTCATTGCGGCGCATGCGAATTTCAATCGATGCCTTTGCAGGGCATTTTCTGCATGCGAATGCGCGTGGAGCAGCAGAAAACGGCAACTGGCTGACACCATCTGGTTTTCCACGCGATCGCATCAAATTTCGCTTGCGACTGCCGCCACGGGAAAGTTGTGGCAAATGCGGTGGTTTTTTGGACGTGGACCCTGTATTCAACGTGAACGTGCAGGAAACTGAGTCGGCAGCAATTTCGTCAGGCCGATGGGGCTGGTCCGTAAAAGGCGTGTCTGACCAGGACAGGCCCGTAGTTGCCAGGCGGTAATGTCTTTTCTAATGCGTGCGCCATTCGTCCGTCGTTTTCCTGGCGCTGGACTGGCGTCCCCGCAAACCGACCAACCGCCCCGACCAGCGAAGCGTGAACAATGATTAACGTGATTGAATCGCCACGGTTGCTGCTTCAGCCTTTTTCTCCCGCTGACGCCGATGAAGCGTATCCGTGCATTACGCCTTCGCTCACGCGTTACATGATGAGCGAGCCACCGGCACGCCAGAGTGAATTCGCCGGGAGTTGGCGGGCGTGGATGCAGGCCTTCGCCGACGGCACCGAGTGGGTCTTTACGGTGAGAGAGAAGCTACACAACCGTTTCCTTGGACTGGCCGGACTGGGTCGTATACAGACACCGAATCCGGAACTCGGAATATGGATTCGCGAAAGTCGCCAGGGCAACGGATTCGGATGGGAAGCGGTAACCTGCCTTTACCTGTGGGCAGGCGCGAATTTCGACTACTCGTGCTTCATCTATCCCGTTGCTGAAGATAACCACGCCAGCCGTCGCATCGCTGAATCACTCGGTGGTGTCGTGACGAACAGCGGTGCGACGCCAAAGTATCGATACGTTGTGTACAGCATTCCACGCTATCGCCCGGTGTCGGAAAATTCATTCGCAAAAGCCACGAACGCAATCTCCGATGCTGATTGGCACGTTTCGTTCGGGCAGTCGTTCATTGAGTCAATACGACGATCGACGCGATGAATGATCGATGATCTGCCATGCGTGCCACCGTTGCGGTAGTGAGACTCCGCGCGCTGTCAACATTACCGGAATCGATTTCGGCGCCGACGTCCCCGCTGCATCCGCAAGGAAATCGCCGCCCTGAATCTGGCACTCCTCGACGCTTCGTGATTAACGCGCCCGGGCTCGACGCGACACCGAAACGCCGGTTAAGACGGCATGGGACGCTGATTCCCGCCACAACCTGCTCGACATGCGAGCCACAGCCTGGTGCAATCGCCTTGTGAGGCGCGCGGCGCGCTCAGAACTCGACGATGACGAAGTCGCCCTTGCCGACGTCGCACAGCGGGCAGCGCCAGTCTTCGGGGATATCGGCAAAGCGCGTGCCCGCCGCGATGCCCTCGTCGGGCAGTCCATCTTGTTCGTTGTAGACCCAGCCGCAGATCACGCAGACCCAGCTCTTGTATTCGATGACTTCGCTCACTGCGCACCTTCTATGTGTTTGATGGCTTGCCTGCGATGCACCCCCTATTAATCGTCAAATCATTGCCGGTGTGCGGGTGGCAGGCGACGCGCGATGATACCGGAAATGGTGGTGCGAGCCACCCGCTGGGAGCGCCGCGCCGGGGGCGGCATTGGGTGTCGCGTGCAACGAGCACCGGCGGCGCCGGCGTCGGTCGACGCGTGTATGCTAGCCCGCAGGCGTTTCGTGAGCACGGAGGCATCGTGCGGAGCCGGTTGGACCACTTACTCCCGAGGAGAACCATGATGGTCAAGAACACCTGGCTGGCGGGCGCGGCATTCGCGGCCCTCCTTTTCGTGAGTGGCGTTGCGCGCGCCGAAGGCGTCTCCATCGTCGAGCCGAAGGACGGCGCGACGGTGACCAACCCGGTGCACGTGCAATTTGCCGTCGAAGGCATGACGGTCGCCCCGGCGGGCACGACGACGCCCGGAACCGGCCACCATCATCTGCTGATCGACGGCGCGCCGCTGCCCCAGGGGCAGGTCGTGCCGGTGGGCGACAAGTCGCTGCACTACGGCAAGGGGCAGACCGAAACCGATCTCACGCTGCCGCCCGGCGATCACACACTCACGGCGCAGTTCGCCGACGGCGCGCACCGCTCGTACGGGCCCGCGTGGAGCCAGACGATCACGGTCCACGTGAAGTAACGCTGCCGCCTGCGTGACCCGCCGCGGTATCGGTGCGCGCAGGCGCTGCCCGATCGTGGCCGCGCCGGACCGGTACAATGCGCGCTTCAGGTCCAACGCAGGCATCGTTTCCCAGTCATGTCGCTTTACACCATTACCGGCGCGCAACTCGCGTTCGGTCACGTCGCGCTGCTCGATCACGCGGACTTCTCGCTCGAAGCGGGTGAGCGCGTCGGGTTGATCGGCCGCAACGGCGCGGGCAAGTCCTCGCTGCTCAAGATCGTCGCCGAACTTGCCAAGCCCGACGACGGTCTCGTCACGCGCCAGCAGAATCTTTCGACCGTTTATGTGCCGCAGGAGCCTGAATTCGACACCGACGCGTCGGTGTTCGACACGGTGGCCTCGGGGCTCGAACGCGTGCGCGCGCTGCTCGACGAATACGACACCGTCGCGCACAAGCTCGCGGACACGCCTGAAGGCGTGGAGCACGATGCACTGCTCGCGCGCATGAACGCGCTGCAGTCCGCGCTCGACGCCGCCGACGCCTGGAACTGGCGCACGCGCGTGGTGACGACGCTCGCGCAGATCGGCCTCGACGGCGATGCACGCGTGGGCGCGCTCTCGGGCGGCATGCAAAAGCGCGTGGCGCTTGCGCGTGCGCTCGTCGTGCAGCCCGACGTGCTGCTGCTGGACGAACCGACGAACCACCTCGATTTCGACGGCATCCGCTGGCTGGAGGACCTGCTCGTCGCGCAGCGCGCGAGCCTCCTCTTCATCACCCACGACCGCGCGTTCCTCGACCGGGTGGCCACGCGCATCGTCGAACTCGATCGCGGGCGGCTGCTCTCGTATCCGGGCAACTTTTCGCAGTATCAGGAGCGCAAGGCGCAGCAGCTCGAAGTGGAGCGCGTCGAGAACGACAAGTTCGACAAGCTGCTCGCTCAGGAAGAAGTGTGGATCCGCAAGGGCGTCGAGGCGCGGCGCACGCGCAGCGTCGGGCGCATCGCGCGGCTCGTGCAGATGCGTAACGAACGCGCCGAGCGCCGCAACGTGCAGGGCAACGTGAAGCTCGACGTCGCGCAGGGCGAGAAGTCGGGCAAGATCGTCGCGGAACTCAGCGACGTCGTGAAACGCTACGGAGACCGAACGATCGTCGATCGTTTTTCGACGATCGTGATGCGCGGCGACAAGATCGGTTTCGTTGGCCCGAACGGTGCGGGCAAGACCACGCTGCTCAAGCTCATTCTCGGCGAATTGAAACCCGACGAGGGCACGGTGCGCGTCGGCACGAATCAGCAGGTCGCGTACTTCGACCAGATGCGTGCGCAGCTCGACCTCGAAAAGACCCTCGCCGACACGATCAGCCCCGGCAGCGACTGGGTCGAGATCAATGGCGCGAAGAAGCATGTGATGAGCTATCTCGGCGATTTCCTGTTCGCGCCTGAACGCGCGCGCTCGCCGGTGAAGTCGCTCTCGGGCGGCGAGCGCAACCGTCTGTTGCTCGCGCGTCTTTTCGCGCGGCCCGCGAACGTGCTCGTGCTCGACGAGCCGACCAACGACCTCGATATTCCGACGCTCGAACTGCTGGAAGAACTGCTCGCCGATTACGACGGCACCGTGCTGCTCGTGAGCCACGACCGCGCGTTTCTCGACAACGTGGTGACCTCGGTGATCGCGGCCGAGGGCGAGGGGCAGTGGCGTGAGTACGTCGGCGGCTTCACCGACTGGCAGACGCAGAGCGCGCGTTCGCAGGCGATTGCCGAGGCGCGCGCGAGCGCGCCGTCCGCGCCGGCGGCCGCTGCGGCGAAGGACAGCGCGGCGGGACGCAACGCCCAGCGCACCGTGAAGCTCTCATTCAAGGAGCAGCGCGAACTGGAGGCGCTGCCCGCGCGGATGGAGGCGCTGGAGGCAGAACAGAAGGCGATCGGCGCGCAGATCGAGGACGGTTCGATCTTCGCGAAGGACGCGCAGGAAGGCGCGCGGCTCACCGAGCGCTATGCGCAGATCGAAGAGGAGCTGCTCGTCGCGCTGGAGCGGTGGGAGGAACTGGAGAGCAAGCGCAAGTGAGCAAAGCGGCCTTTGGAGGCCGCTTTTTTCTTGTGGGCCGGGCCTCTCCCGTTCGGCCATTCGACGCGAAGCAAATTGCCGGGCCACACCAAATCAGTACAATACCTGGCGAATCGGCCCGCGATGCAAGTGCCTGCAGTTGCCTGTGCGATGGGCAGACCAGTTCACCCCGTTGTTTCGTTTTGCTTTTTTTGAAAATTCAACGCGTTGTCCACGCGGTTGTCCACAGGACCTGTGGACAACCTTGCGGAAAACCGACGGACCACCATGTCTACGAAGAAGTCAAACGCCGCATATAGCGAAGCGTCGATCAAGGTGCTCAAGGGCCTCGAGCCCGTCCGGCAGAGGCCGGGCATGTACACGCGCACCGAGAATCCGCTGCACATCATCCAGGAAGTCATCGACAACGCTTCGGACGAAGCGCTCGGCGGCTACTGCAAGCACATCACCGTGACGCTGCACGCGGACCAGTCCGTCTCAGTCGAGGACGACGGCCGCGGCATCCCGTTCGGCCTGCATCCCGAAGAGAAGGTCCCTGTCGTCGAAATCGTCTTCACGCGGCTGCATGCGGGCGGCAAGTTCGACAAGGCCGCCGGCGGCGCCTATACGTTCTCGGGCGGCCTGCACGGCGTCGGCGTGTCGGTGACCAATGCGCTGTCGAAGCACCTCGATGTCACCGTCTGGCGTGACGGCAAGGTCGCTGAAATCGGTTTTGCCGATGGCGAGGTCGTCAATCAGCTCACCACGCGCAACGCCGCGCGCGACGAAAAGAAGAGCGGCACGCGCGTCACGGCCGTTCCCGACCCGAAGTATTTCGATTCGGCCAACGTGTCCGTCGGCGAGTTGCAGCGTCTGTTGCGCTCGAAGGCCGTGCTGTTGCCCGGCGTCGAAGTGACGCTCGTCAACGAGAAGACGGGTGAGCGTCAAAGCTGGAAGTACGAAGACGGCCTGCGCGGCTATCTGCTCGAAGGCATGAACGGCAGCGATCTCCTGATCCCGCTCTTCGAAGGCGAGCGTTACGCCGACAATGCGCGCACGGGCGACGACACCTTCGCGGACGGCGAGGGCGCTGCCTGGGTCGTCGCGTGGAGCGAGGAAGGGCCGCTCACGCGTGAGTCGTATGTGAACCTCATCCCGACGCCCGCGGGCGGCACGCACGAATCCGGCCTGCGCGACGGTCTGTTCCAGGCCGTGAAGAGCTTCGTCGAATTGCACAACCTGCAGCCGAAGGGCGTGAAGCTGCTGCCCGAGGACGTGTTTGCACGCGTCTCGTTCGTGCTGTCCGCGAAAGTGCTCGACCCGCAGTTCCAGGGGCAGATCAAGGAGCGCCTGAACAGCCGCGACGCGGTCAAGCTCATCTCGTCGTTCTCGCGTCCCGGGCTCGAACTGTGGCTCAATCAGCACGTCGAGCACGGCAAGAAGCTCGCCGATCTCGTCATCAAGCAGGCCCAGGCGCGCACGCGCGCGGGTCAGAAGGTCGAGAAGCGCAAGAGCTCGGGCGTGGCCGTGCTGCCGGGCAAGCTGACCGACTGCGAATCGACGGATATCTCGCGCAACGAGCTTTTCCTCGTCGAGGGCGACTCGGCGGGCGGTTCCGCGAAAATGGGCCGCGACAAAGAGTATCAGGCGATCCTGCCTTTGCGCGGCAAGGTCCTCAACACGTGGGAAACCGAGCGCGACCGCCTGTTTGCGAACAACGAGGTGCACGACATTTCGGTGGCGATCGGCGTCGATCCGCACAGTCCGGACGAGATCGTCGACCTCTCGAACCTGCGCTACGGCAAGATCTGCATCTTGTCTGACGCGGACGTCGATGGTTCGCACATTCAGGTTTTGCTGCTCACGCTCTTCTTCAAGCACTTCCCGCAACTGATCGAGCGCGGCCATGTGTGCGTGGCTCGCCCGCCGCTGTTCCGCGTCGATGCGCCCGCGCGCGGCAAGAAGCCCGCACAGAAGCTCTACGCGCTCGACGATGGCGAACTCGACGCGATCCTCGACAAGCTGCGCAAGGATGGCGTGCGCGATACGCAATGGGCGATCAGCCGCTTCAAGGGCCTGGGCGAAATGAGCGCCGAGCAGCTCTGGGATACGACCATGAACCCGGACACGCGGCGTCTTTCGCCGGTCGCACTCGGCGAGCTCGACTACGAGGCCACCGTCGCACGCATGACGATGCTGATGGGCAAGGGCGAAGCGGCGTCGCGCCGCTCGTGGCTCGAAGAGAAGGGCAACGAGGTCGAAGCGGATATCTGACGCGCGAACCTGCGCTTATGTGCGCTGCTTGTATGCGCTTTATGCGCTTGTTTGCAGGTCTGGACAGGAACACGGACTGATTGAATATGGACGATCTTTTTGCTGAAGTGACTGGCGGCGCCGAAGGCGACACGCTCACGCTCGGCCACTACGCGGAGCGCGCGTACCTCGACTACGCGGTTAGCGTCGTGAAGGGCCGCGCGCTGCCCGATGTCTGCGACGGCCAGAAGCCGGTGCAGCGGCGCATTCTTTTCGCGATGAACGAGATGGGCCTCGGCGACAACGCCAAGCCCGTGAAGTCGGCGCGCGTGGTGGGTGACGTGCTCGGTAAATACCATCCGCACGGCGACCAGTCGGCGTATGACGCGCTCGTGCGTCTTGCGCAGGACTTCTCGATGCGCTATCCGCTCATCGACGGCCAGGGCAATTTCGGCTCGCGCGACGGCGACGGCGCAGCGGCCATGCGGTACACGGAAGCGCGCCTCACGCCCATCGCGAAGCTGCTGCTCGATGAAATCGACATGGGTACCGTCGCTTTCATGCCGAACTACGACGGCTCGTTCGAAGAGCCAAAGACGTTGCCCGCGCGCCTGCCGATGCTGCTGCTGAACGGCGCATCGGGCATCGCCGTGGGTCTCGCTACCGAGATTCCTTCGCACAACCTGCGCGAAGTCGCGGCGGCGGCGGTCGCGATGATCCGCAATCCGCAGCTCACGCACGCCGAGATCATGGAGCGGTTGCCGGGGCCGGACTTCCCGGGCGGCGGCCAGATCATTTCGAGCGAAGCGGAGATCGCGGCGGCCTACGAAACGGGACGCGGCAGCCTCAAGGTGCGCGCGCGCTGGAAGATCGAGGATCTCGCGCGCGGCCAGTGGCAACTGGTGGTCACCGAACTGCCGCCGAACACGTCGTGTCAGAAGGTGCTCGAAGAGATCGAGGAACTGACGAACCCGAAGCTCAAGCTCGGCAAGAAGACCCTCACGCCCGAGCAGTTGCAGACGAAGCAGTCGATGCTCGCGCTGCTCGACGCCGTGCGCGACGAGTCGGGCAAGGACGCGCCCGTGCGTCTCGTGTTCGAGCCGAAGACGAGCCGCATCGATCAGACCGAATTCGTAACGTCGCTGCTCGCGAACACTAGCCTCGAATCGAACGCCTCGCTCAATCTCGTCATGGTCGGCGCGGATGGCCGCCCGCGTCAGAAGGGCATCAGCGAGATCCTGTACGAGTGGATCGGCTATCGCTTCGCAACGGTCACACGCCGCACGAAGCACCGGCTGATGAAGGTCGACGACCGCATCCACATCCTCGAAGGGCGGATGATCGTCTTCCTCAACATCGACGAAGTCATCCGCATCATCCGCGAGTCGGACGAGCCGAAGACGGCGCTCATGAGCGCATTCGGGCTTTCCGAGCGCCAGGCCGACGATATCCTCGAAATCCGTCTGCGCCAGTTGGCGCGGCTCGAAAAGATCAAGATCGAGAAGGAACTCGAGGAGTTGCGCGACGAGAAGGCGAAGCTCGAAGAGCTGCTCGCGAACGAGTCGTCGATGAAGCGGCTCATCGTGAAGGAAATCGAAGGCGACGCGAAGCAATACGGCGACGATCGCCGTACGCTGATCCAGCAGGAAAAACGCGCGTCGTTCGAGGTGCGTGTGGTGGACGAGCCCGTCACCGTGGTCGTGTCGCAGAAGGGCTGGGTGCGCGCGTTGAAGGGCCACGGGCTCGACCAGCAAGGCTTCACGTTCAAGGCCGGTGACGCGCTCTACGCGGCGTTCCAGTGCCGCACGCCCGACCTGCTGGTCGCGTGGGGCAGCAACGGCCGCGTCTATTCGGTTGCCGTGGCGCAATTGCCGGGCGGGCGCGGTGATGGCGTGCCGGTTACGTCGCTGATCGAACTCGAAGCGGGCACACACCTGCTGCACTACTACGCGGCGAGCGAGAACCAGCAACTGCTGCTCGCGTCGAGCAACGGCTTTGGCTTCATTGCGACGATCGAAAACATGAAGAGCCGCGTGAAGGCGGGCAAGTCGTTCATGACGATCGACGAAGGTGCTTTGCCGCTCGCGCCGATGCCGATGCTGCCCGGTGCCATCCAGGTGGCGTGTCTTTCGTCGGGAGGGCGTCTGCTCGTGTTCGGCCTCGACGAAATGAAGACGCTCTCGGCGGGCGGCCGCGGTGTGACGCTGATGCAACTCGACGACAACGAAAAGCTCGTGCAGGCGCTCGCGATCAGCGCGGCGGGCGTGGTGCTGACCGGCACGGGCCGCGGCGGCAAGCCTGGCGAGGATCTGATGTCGGGGCCGGTGCTTGCGCCGCAGATCGGCAAACGCGCGCGCAAGGGTCGTGCACCGGACTCGAAGCTCAAGCAGGTCGTGGCTTTGCGTCCGGTTCTGCCGCAGTAAGGCGTGCCGTGCGGCGCAATGAGGCAATGAGCGCGGCAGGAAGTAAATGTGCGCAGTCGGGTGTGCGCCTTGAACGCACCCGCCGCGCCGTCCCATTACGACAAAAAGGAATCTGAAGCATGGGTTACGCGATGGAAATTGCGCTGTTTGCGCATCTGCTGAGTGTTGCCGTCTGGGTGGGCGGCATGGTGTTCGCGCACTTCTGCCTGCGCCCCGGGCTCGCAGATCTCTCGCCGCAGTTGCGGCTGCCGCTCTGGGAGTCGGTGTTCAGCCGCTTCTTCAACTGGATTGGCGGCGCCGTGATCGTGATTCTGGTGAGCGGTGGCTTCATGCTGATGGAGTTCGGCGGTGCCAACGCCGCCTGGCAACTGAACACGATGGCCGCGCTCGGCTCGGTGATGATGCTGATCTTCGGCCACATCCGGTTCGCCGTCTTTCCACGTATTCGCCGCGCTGTGCAGTCGCAGAGCTGGCCCGAAGGCGCGCAGGCCGTGAACACCGTGCGCCGGCTCGTGCTCGTCAATATCGTCCTTGGTGTTGTGACTATCGGCGTCGCGGTGTTGGCGCGCGGGTACTGAGCTTCTTCTTTCTCGGGACGTAGGTCGCGCGGCGCCGCCCACAAGCGCGTCGCGCGCCACCGGCATTCAGCCGGAATGCGGCGCGTCGCTCACGCGCTCCTTACGTCCGTTCTGTCCGTTGCGTTCGGCAGTATTTTCTCCATGCGCGCTCGCGCATACTCCGAATCGTTCGATCAGCGCGCTTACGCCTTCCACTGGGACGGGACGCGAGAACAGGTAACCCTGTGCCTCGATCGGCCCGAGCGCCGAAAGCCATGCGATCTGCTCCTCGGTTTCAGTGCCTTCGACGACCACCGTCAGTCCGAGCGAGCGCGCAAGATTCACGATCGCCGAGACCATGACGCAGACGCTGCGGTCTGCGGGAATCGCCTGCACGAACGAGCGGTCCACCTTGAGCGTATCGACTGCGAAGCGGTTCAGATATGAGAGCGACGAGTAGCCCGTGCCGAAGTCGTCGAGCGCCACACGCACGCCAAGGCGCTTTAGCGCGAAGATCTTCTCGGAGACGAGTTCGGGGTACTCCATCATCGCCGTTTCGGTGATCTCCAGTTCGAGCCGGTGCGCGGCGACGCCCGATTCCTCAATCGCGTGCGCAACCGTTTCGTAGAGATCGCCGCGCCAGAACTGGACCGCCGAAATATTGATGGCCAGCGTGAGCGTTTCGTAGCCCTGTTGCTGCCACTGCGCGAGCTGCGCGCAGGCCGAACGGATCACGAAATCGCCGATGGGCACGATGAGTCCGGTCGATTCGGCGACAGGAATGAATTCGTTTGCGGCGATGAGTCCGTACTGCGGATGGGTCCAGCGCACGAGCGCCTCGAAGCCTGTAATGCAGCGCCGCCGTAGATCGATCTTCGGCTGGTAAGCGAGGAACAGCTGGCCTTCGGCGAGCGCCACGCGTAATTGCTGCTCCCACTTCATCAAATGGTCGGCGCGATGCGCGAGTTGTGGCGAGTAGAAGCGGAAGCAGTTGCGGCCCGCTTCCTTCGCGGCGTACATCGCGAGATCGGCCTTTTTCAGCAGATCGATTTCGCTTTCGTGCGCGACCGAGTAGAGCGCGATGCCCGTGCTCGCGTGCAGCACGAATGCGCTGCCGCGCACTTCGAAGGGCTGCGTGAACGCTGCGCCGGTCGCTTCCGCGATCGCGACCGCGCGATTCTCGATGTCGTCGCCCTTCACGATCACGACGAACTCGTCACCGCCGATGCGCGCGAGCGTGCCGCCACCGCCCACGGCGTCGGCGAGACGCGCCGAGCTCATCTGCAGCACGATGTCACCGGCGTTATGGCCGAGCGTGTCGTTGACGGTCTTGAAGTTGTCGAGATCAATGAAGAGGATCGCGAGGCGTCCGACATTGCCCGGCTGCGAGACCTCATGGCGCAACTGCTGCAATGTGGCGTAGCGGTTGGGCAGGCCGGTCAGCAGGTCGTACCGTACGAGTTGCGACATCTCGCGCTCTCGCCCGAGCAGCTTGCCGATGAGTCCCGTTGCGACCACGAAGAACGACAGCATGGCGAGCGAGATGAACGACGCCATGAGCAGGTACACGTCGCGCGTGTGGTTGTAGTCGGTGAACTCTTCGGCATCCGAAAGACCTACGAGCACGCCGAGCGGATAGCCGTCGATATGCCGGTACGACACGATGCGCTTGACGTGGTCGAGCGGGTCGTCGTAAGTCCCGGAGACGTGTTCGGAGATCGGGTACTCGCCGCTCGCGGAGAACGTGCCGCTCGCGCGTTCTGCGATGCCGGTGCGGCGCGCGAGCACCGTGCCCGTGTCGGAGATCACGGCGATTACGCCTTCGCGCCCGATGGCCGCGTTGTTGTAGAAGTCGCTCGTGAAGTAGCTCGGGTCTTCGGAGACCACCACGACGCCCGCGAACGAGCCGTCGGGATGGTTGAGGCGGCGTGTCATCTGCAGCGTCCACTGGCCGGACAGACGGCCGAGCACCGGTTTGCTGATGTAGAGCTGGTCGTCGTTCTCGTGTTCGTGCACGCGGAAGTGTTCGCGATCGGAGAGATCGATCGGCTTCGGGTTCGGCTGGGCGGTGCTCGCCACGAGCCTGCCGTGTTCGTCGATGAGCGAGACCTGCACGAGCGAATCGCTTTGCACGACGCCCTTCTCGACCGTGTTCGCGAGATTGAAGTGCTCCGGCGATTTCTCGAACTCGTACTTCACGAAGCGCGTGATCTGGTCGACCTGATGGATCGCCTTGACCGTATGTTGTTCGAGCGCCGCCGAGAGGATCGCTGCGGACGCGGTGGCATCGCGCATCGTCGATTCTTTTTCGACGGAGAGGCGCATGAAGATCACGGCCCACAGCACCGCGAGCACGAGGAGGCCGAGGACCGGGATTGCCAGAAGCGTGCGCGGGCGCGCGATGACTGGAGCGGGCGTCGCGTGCAGGCCCGCTACGCGGGAGAACGGACTCCGGCCCGCGCTCATCTTGATCGCCTCGCGCATGACTCACCGTGCCGCGGGTGCGGTGGCCGGAACGGCAACGTAGCGCTCGGACTGGTCGGCGGCATGCTGTGCAGGTCGGCTGAGGAATGCGCGCGGGACGTGCGCGGAGCGATGGCATCAGACGCCCTTCAGCGCCCGATGCGACCGTTCGATATTAAAGGCTGGAAATAGTTTACGGAAGCGTTTGCGGCTCAGGTATTACGCGAGTTCCGTTGCTGCGCGGGCGTTTGCGGCGATACGCCGAGCATAAATGAGCGATGGCGCATAAGCCGACGCCTGTCCCCGCAGAGGCGCGAGGCGCCGACGCTTGATCAGGGCAGGCGGCAGGTACCGTCGACGATTGTGACCGACGAACCGCCGATCCACACCCGGCCGCCGTCCTCGTAGTCAACCGTGACGCGGCCATCGCGCCCCATCACGGTGCCCTGGCGCACGGTGTAGCGTGTGCCTGGCCGACGGTTTTGCTGATCGAGCAGCATGGCGATGGCGGCGTTCGCGCTGCCCGTGACGGGGTCTTCGCCCTTGCCGAGGCCCGTCATCAGGCAACGGACCTCGAACGTGGCCGGGCCGCCCGCCGCGTGCGGCCCATAGGCGGCGAGACCGTGCGCGCCCACGCCCTCGGCGATCGTCGTGAAGGCCTGCAGGTCGGGGTCGAGTGCGAGCACGGCATCGGCGGACGCGAGGCGCACGACGAGCCACGGCGCGCCATTGTCCACACCGCACGGCGCTGCATCGAAGTCGATCGCATCCGAGCGCAATGCAGTGCGCAATGCGTCGTACTGCGCGTTGGGCAGCGGGGTCACACGCGCTGGCGGCGCGGCGAATGCCCAGGCACCTTCCTTGCCCGCGGCCAGTTCGACGAGACCGGCGCCGCACTCCTGCACGAGGCGTCCCGGCGTCTTCGGTCGATAACCACTTTCGAGCAGGGCGTGCGCGGTGCCGAGCGTCGGATGTCCGGCGAAGGGCAACTCGCCGCGCGTCGTGAAGATGCGCACGCGGTAGTCGGCGCGTGCGTCGGCGGGCGGCAAGAGGAAGGTGGTTTCGGAGAGATTGGTCCAGCGTGCGATGGCTTGCATCTGCGCGGTTTCGAGGCCGTCGGCGTCGAATACCACGGCAAGCGGATTGCCCTTGAACGGCACCGACGTGAACACGTCGACCTGTTTGAAGCGGACGCTGCGGTTAGTCATGGCAGTGTGGAGTGAAGGCGTAAAAGAAAGGTCCGGGCACGGGACGCTGTGGGCGACCCGCACGCGGGCCGCGTGCAGTGAAACCGGTGGGCGTCGCAGGAGCGCGAGGCCCGGAAGTTGATCGACGTTTATTCGACCTCTGCGATCAGCTCGATCTCGACGCACGCGCCGAGCGGAATCTGCGCCACGCCGAACGCCGAACGGGCGTGCTTGCCTTTTTCGCCGAACACGTCGGCGATCAGTTCCGATGCGCCGTTCGTGACGATGTGCTGTTCGGTGAAGGTGAGCGTCGAGTTCACGAGGCTCATGACCTTGACGATGCGCGTGACCTTGTTGAGATCGCCGGTGTGGGCATGCAGCGTGGCGATCAGGTCGATCGCGATCGAACGCGCGGCGGCCTTGCCCTCTTCGGTGGACAGGTTGTCACCCAGCTTGCCAGCCCACACCTTGCCATCCTTCTTGGCGATGTGACCGGACAGGTACACCGTGTTGCCGCTCTGTGCGCTCATCACGTAGGCCGCGGCGGGCGCGCCGGCCTGCGGCAGGGTGATGCCAAGCTGTTCGAGACGATCGTAGACGTTGATGTCAGCCATGTTCGGAAATCCTCGTGCGAGAAATATAAGTACGAAAACGTGTGTGCCGATCTAAGGGTGCGTGACGTCAGGCGCGCGCACGGATCAGTGCGCCGAGCTTCGCGATGCCTTCGTCGATCTTTTCGGGCGGCACCGTGACGAACGACAGGCGCAGTGTATTGTGTCGCGCTTCATTCGCAAAGAACGGCGCACCGGGCACGAAGGCCACGTTCTGCGCGATGGCTTCTTCGAGCAGCTTCATGCTGTCGATATGCGCGGGCAGATTGACCCAGATGAACATGCCGCCTTCAGGCCGGTTCCAGCTTACGCCCTCGGGCATGTAGCGCGCGAGCGCGGTATGCATCGCCTCGCACTGGTCGCGGTAGAGCGCGCGAATCTTCGGCACATGCGTATCGAGGAAGCCGTCTTTGACGACCTCGTGGACGATGCGCTGCGTGAAGCTCGGCGTATGCAGGTCGGCGGCTTGCTTGGCTTGCACGAGTTTGAAGTGCAGCGCTTCGGGCGCAATGATGTAGCCCACGCGCAGGCCGGGCGCCAGCACCTTCGAAAACGAGCCGAGATGGACGATGTGCTCCGGCGCCATCGAGAGCAGCGTCGGCAGCGGCTGGCCCGCGTAGTCGAGCGCGCCGTAAGGATCGTCCTCGATCACCGGGAACGGCGCGCGCAACGCGTAGGCGGCGAGCGCTTCGCGACGCGCGAGCGGCAGGCGGCGGCCGGTCGGGTTCTGAAAATTCGGAATCGCGTAGAGCAGGCGCGCGCCGGCGGTCAGTTCGGGCGTAAGCCCTTCGGGGACGAGGCCGAGGTCGTCGGACGGCACCTGCACGTAGCGCGGCTCGAAGAGCGAGAACGACTGGAGCGCGCCGAGGTACGTGGGCGTCTCGACGAGCACGGGGCTGCCCGGCGACACGAGCACCTTGCCGAGCAGGTCGAGCGCCTGTTGCGATCCGGTGGTGATGAGCACCTGCGAAGGACGGATTTTCACGCCGCCCACCGAATGGCGTTGTGCCACCCACTCGCGCAGAGGCAGATAGCCTTCGGTCGCGCTGTACTGGAGCGCCGCGGCGGCGTTCTCGCGCAGGATGCGGTCGGAGGCGGCGCGCATTTCCTCGACGGGGAAGGTGGCCGGCGAGGGCAGGCCGCCCGCGAACGAAATGACCTCGGGACGTTCGGTTACCTTCAGGATCTCGCGAATTGCCGAGCTGGTGAGCTTGATGGCGCGCTCGGACAGTTGCCAGGTGCGGGCGGCTTGAAGTTCGCTTTGATCCATGTGGGTCTCCTGTGTCCCATGCCCGTCAGGGCGGTCGACTGGAATAGACGCTTTAGCGCTTACTCCGGTCCCATAAAGGTGCGGCTTACCACTACGCGGAACATCAAATGTACCGGCGCGCGACCAGACAGTAACGGTACAATCGATCCGATAGTGTTCGGTACAGTTGAGAGAAATCATGTCCTCCGTCCCGCTCGACCAGATTCCGGCCCCACACGACGCGGCCACGCTCACGCTCGTCGATCAGCTCGTGCAGTGGGGCCGTCGCCGCATTGATGAGCGCGTGTTCCGGCCCGGCATGCGCATGCCGTCGATCCGCAAACTCGCGCTCGACAAGGGTGTATCGCGCTTCACGGTGGTCGAGGCCTACGAGCGGCTCGTCGCGCAGGGTTACCTCGACTCGCGGCGCGGCTCGGGCTTCTACGTCCGCGAACGGTTTGCGAACGTGTCTCCCATCGAGCGTCGCGGGGCCGCGGCGAGCGGTCCGGCCGATTCGGCCGAACCCATCGAGCCGCCCACCATCGACGTAGTCTGGCTGCTGCGCAGCATGCTTCAGTCCTCGACGCGTCCGGAGAAGGGGCCCGGCCTCGGCTATCTGCCCGCGCGCTGGCTGGACGGCGAACTGATCTCGGGCGCGCTGCGCTCGCTCGGGCGCCAGAGCGGCTCGCAGATACTCGGTTTCGGCTCGCCGCAGGGTTTCCTGCCGCTACGTCAGCAGTTGCAGACGCGTCTCGCCGAATTCGAGATCGGCGCCTCGCCCGACCAGATCGTCATGGTTTCCGGCATCACGCAGGCCATCGACCTGCTCGCTCGCATCTACGTGCGGCCGGGCGACACGGTGATCGTCGGCGATCCCGCGTGGTTCCAGATGTTCGGGCGCTTCGCGTCGCAGGGCGCGCGGCTCGTCGGCATGCCATACACGCCCGAGGGCCCCGACCTCGACGCGCTGGAGTCGCTCGTCGAAACGTGGCGGCCGAAAATGCTCGTCATCAATTCGGTGCTGCAGAATCCCACCGGCACGTCGCTCACGGCCGCGCAGGCGTTCCGCATCCTGCGGCTGGCGGAGCAGTACGACTTCATCGTCGTCGAGGACGACGTTTACGGCGACCTCTGTCCGGCGGGCTATCCGGCCACGCGTCTCGCAAGCCTCGACCAGCTGCGCCGTGTGATCTACCTCGGCAGTTTTTCGAAGACGCTCGCGCCGAATCTGCGCGTCGGCTTCATCGCTTCGGCACTCGACGTCACGCAGGCTGTTAGCGACCAGAAGATGCTCGTCGCCATGACGACCCCCGAACTCAACGAGCGCGTGCTGTATCGCATCCTCTCCGAAGGCCATTACCGGCGCCACGTGGAGCGCCTGCGCGCGCGGCTCGACGGCGTGCGCGACAAGGCCGCGCGGATGCTCGAGCGCACGGGCATGCGCCTTTTCACGGCGCCCGGGGCGGGCATGTTCCTGTGGGCCGACACGGGCGTCAGCGCCGATGCGCTCACGGCCGCCGGCCACGAGGCTGGCTTCCTGTTGACCCCCGGAAGCCTGTTCTCGCCGCACCAGTCGCCGACCACGTGGATGCGCTTTAACATCGCGAACTGCGCCGATCCGGCGCTCGCGTCGTTCCTGGCGGGCTACCTGGACCGCGTCGGGCGGCGAACCGGTTCGACCAGCGTTTGAAACACTCGAAACACTTGAAACGCGGGTGGATCGTCCCCATTTGCACGGACGGCGCGCCGAACCGGGCGCGAACCCGCCATATTCGCATTGCAACGAAAGAGGACCCTCGACCATGGCTCAAGAAACGATGAGCTTCCAGGCAGAAGTGAAACAGCTTCTGCACCTGATGATCCATTCGCTGTACAGCAACAAGGAAATTTTTCTGCGCGAGCTGATCTCGAACGCATCCGACGCGGCCGACAAGCTGCGCTTCGAAGCGATCGCGAACAACGCGCTCTACGAAAACGATCCGAACCTGCGCATCCGCGTGGGATACGACAAGGCCGCGCGCACGATCACGATCGACGACAACGGCATTGGCATGAGCCATGACGAGGCGGTCGCGAACCTCGGCACGATTGCGCGATCGGGCACGAAGGAATTCTTCGGCAAGCTCTCCGGCGACCAGCAGAAAGACGCGGCGCTGATCGGCCAGTTCGGCGTGGGCTTCTATTCGGGCTTCATCGTCGCGGACAAGATCACCGTCGAGAGCCGCCGTGCGGGTCTCCCGGCGAGCGAAGGCGTGCGCTGGGAAAGCGCAGGCGAGGGCGAGTTCTCGGTGGACAGGATCGAGCGCGCGCCGCGCGGCACCACGATCACGCTGCATCTGCGCGAGGACGAGGACGAACTGCTTTCGTCGTGGAAGATCAAGTCGATCATCCAGAAGTATTCGGATCACGTCGGCCTTCCGATCGAAATGCAGCAGGAAGAGTGGGACGCCGAAAAGAGCGAGATGGTCACGAAGGACGAAGTCGAGACCATCAACCAGGCCAGCGCGCTGTGGACGCGCGCGAAGAGCGACATCAGCGACGAGCAGTACGAGCAGTTCTATCAACACCTCGCGCACGATCACCAGAATCCGCTCGCGTGGACGCATAACCGCGTCGAAGGCCGCAGCGAGTACACGCAGCTCCTCTACGTGCCGTCGCACGCGCCGTTCGATATGTGGAACCGCGATCATCGTGGCGGCCTCAAGCTCTACGTGAAGCGCGTCTTCATCATGGATGACGCCGAGCAACTGCTGCCAGCTTATCTGCGCTTCGTGAAGGGCGTGGTCGATTCGAGCGATTTGCCGCTCAACGTTTCGCGCGAAATCCTGCAGGAAAGCCGCGACGTCAAGGCGATCCGCGATGGCGTGACCAAGCGCGTGCTGTCGATGCTCGAAGAAATGGCCGGCGCGCAGACCGACGCTGAGGCGAAGGACGAAGACAAGGCGAAGTACACGACGTTCTGGACCGAGTTCGGCCAGGTGATGAAAGAGGGCGTCGGCGAGGACTTCGCGAATCGCGAACGCGTTGCGAAGCTGCTGCGCTTTGCCACGACGCACGGCGACACCGCGGAGCAGAACGTGTCGCTCGCGGACTACGTCGCGCGCATGAAGCCCGAGCAGACGAAGATCTACTACGTCACCGCCGACACCTGGCTGGCCGCGAAGAACAGCCCGCATCTCGAAGTGTTCCGCAAGAAGGGCGTGGAAGTGCTGCTGCTCACGGACCGTGTGGACGAGTGGATGCTTTCGTATCTGAACGAGTTCGACGGCAAGCCGCTCGCGAGCGTCGCGCGCGGGGACCTCGACCTGGGCACGCTCAACGACGAAGAAAAGCAGCAGCAAGAGAAGGTAAGCGAGGACCTGAAGCCGCTCGTCGAAAAGATGAAGGACACGCTCAGGGACAAGGCGAAGGACGTGCGCCTCACGTTCCGCCTGACCGATTCGCCGTCGTGCCTCGTGGCCGACGAAGGCGAGATGAGCGGCTATCTGCAGCGCATGCTGAAGGCCGCGGGCCAGCAGGCGCCCGAGTTCCATCCGATTCTGGAAGTGAACCCGGAGCATCCGCTCGTGAAGGCGTTGTCCGCGGATCATGCCGACTTCGCCGACTGGTGCCATCTGCTCTTCGATCAGGCGCTGCTCGCTGAAGGCGGTGCACTCGAAGATCCGGCGAGCTTCGTGAAGCGCACCAACGCGCTTCTGCTCGCTCGCGCAGGCTGACGCACAGGGCGCGCGTGACGTAAGCGCCTTCGAAACCCCTCGCGGCCTTTGCGCTGCGAGGGGTTTTTCTTTGACGCGTCTGAGTGCGGCGCGAACCATGCGCGGCCTATAATGCGCGCCATGCCCATCCGATTCGATGCAGCCGACGCGCACTGGCGCGTGGCGCAAATGCCCGGCTTCAGTGCCGATCAGAAAGACTGGCTTACGCGCGGCGGTTCGCTGACCGCACATCTGCGCACGCTAGGCCAGGTCGAGGTGCGTGTGACGCGCGAAGCCGTGGATCTACCGTGGCCCGACGAGCGTGCGGCGCTTGGACTCGCACCGCGTGCAAGCGCGTGGGTGCGCGAGATCATGCTCGTGGTCGACGGCGTGCCGTTCGTCGCCGCGCACAGCGCGACGCCGCTTGCTGCAAGTCATGGCGCCTGGCGGGCGATGCGCAGCTTGCGCACGCGGCCGCTCGCCGAACTCCTGTATAGCGACAGCGGCGTTTCGCGATCCGCGCTTGTGAGCCGACGCGTGAATGCGCGACATCCGCTTCATGCGCTCGCCGCGAACGCAACGCACTCAGGCGTGCCGCACGTTTACGCTGCACGCCGGTCGGTGTTCGAACGGCACGGCGCCCCCTTGCTTGTCACCGAGTGCATGTTGCCCGCACTGTGGTCGCATCTTGTGCACGTTGCGCATGTCGAGCGCAACGTGCATATGGGACGCGAACGCGGGCCGCTCGATCACACTGCTTCGCGTGCAAATGCCGCGCAACGTGCGCATTCTGAATCGCGCTGAGGCGTTGCCGGAGGGGCGATGACTTTCAAGCGATGTTTCCCGCCCGTCGTCGATGAAGAGACACGTGTGCTCATTCTCGGCAGTTTGCCGGGGGAGGCGTCGCTTGCGCAGCAGCAGTACTACGCGCATAAGCAGAACAAGTTCTGGCGGCTTGTTGGCGATGTTATCGGGCGGGATCTGGTTGGGATGGACTATTCGACCCGGCTCGATACGTTGCTCGAATATCGCATCGGGCTATGGGATGTCGTTGCAGAAGCACGCCGCGTTGGAAGCCTCGATAGCCGGATACGTGACCATGCCGGGAACGATCTTGTCGCCCTGATCGATACGTTGCCGAATCTGGCAACGATCGCTTTCAACGGCGCGACGGCAGCCAGAATCGGGATACAAGCATTGGGCGAGCGCGGAGAGCAATATCGGCTTGTCCGTTTGCCATCGAGCAGTCCCGCTCATGCCTCGGTTTCATACACTCAAAAGCTAGAAATTTGGCGACAGCTAACCCGCGTCTGATCGACGGACAGCTCGCCGCTTGCCGTCATAGCTTCAGTGCAAGGAACCGGGTGCCTTCCACCGGATTCTCGTAGTACGGCACGGTATCGACGAACCCCAATCGCTCGTAAAGACGCTGTGCGAAACGCGTTTGCGGAACGGTGTCGAGAACCAGCGTAGAGAATCCCAACGTCTTCGCTTCCCGGATCACCGATGTGACCAGCTTTTCGCCGAGAGACAACCCTCGGAATGCTTCGCGAACATAGAGCCGCTTGATCTCCGCAGTCTCTGTCGTATGACGAAGCAGCCCCGCGCAACCGGCGACGTCGCCGTTGGCGTCGGCGACGAAGAACATTCCGGACGGCAGCGTATAGACGTGTTCGAACGCGTCCATTTCGGCATCGAATCCGCGGTATGAGAGATCCATATCCAGCCAGCGGACATACTCGCGGATCAAGGCGATCAGAGCGCGCGTATCCGACGGGAAAACGGCTTCGCGGATGATCGGCATCGGCGTTTGCATAGCGGCTCTCAGATCCACACGTCGTTTTCGGCCGTTCTTTCGTTGGTCATATCGCCAGTGTTGACGACGCCGCGCGGTTCGATCAGCAGCATCTTCACTTCCGACCCGGCATACGGCTTGTGCTCCACTCCCTTGGGGACCACGGCCATTTCGCCGGGAAGCACGTCGATCGAGCGATCGCGGAAATCGATGCGCAACCGGCCTTCGAGGACGACGAACGTTTCGTCGGTATCGCTATGCCGGTGCCAGACAAAATCGCCGACTATCTTTACGACCTTGAATTGATAGTCGTTCATCTCGGCAACGACGCGCTGTTGCCAGAAGCCGTCGATCTGGCGGATTTTGTCGAGCAGCTTGATCGTCTTCTGTTGGCCGCGTTGCTCGGGCGTCGGTTGGGAATCGGCGTGCATGGTCGCTCCATTCGGCAATATCTGGAACGGAGCTTAGGCCGGGCGCCGGCGAGCGTCTTGAACGATTGTGCAAACCGGCGCTAACGGGCGCGCCGATCGTCCATCATCGCGAGCCAGCGCGCGGGAGGGATTCCGTATGCGTGGCGAAAATGCCGGGTCATGTGGCTTTGGTCGGCGAATCCGGCGGCGGCTGCAATGTCGGCGAGGGAATCGCCCCGCAACATCAATGCGCGCGCGATTTCGAGCCGGCGCATGACCAGGTAGTGATAGGGACTGGTGCCGTAGAACGTTCTGAAATCGCGCGACAGGCTCCAGCGGTCCCGTCCACTAACGGCGGCCAGTTCATCGAGTGTGACGGCGCGTGTGCACGATGCGTGCAGATAATTTCGCGCCTGCTGTGCCGCTGCGAAATCGGCGGACTTGCGCGTCGGTCGTGCGCCCGACGCGCTATCCAGTGCGAGCGCGAGACCGGCGAGTGCGTCGTCGCGTTCGATCGGCTCGGAGTCGCCGCGCATCTGGCGCAGCGCTGTCTTCGTGGCTTCGAACAGGCGTCGATCGTTCGTGACGCCGCCTTCGATGAACGGCAGGGCCCGGCCGCCGAGGACTTCCTGGATCGCGGCGGGCTGGACGTAAATCATCTGGTAACGAAAACCCTCATGCGTACCGGCCTGACCGTCGTGCGCTTCGTCGGGATGCAGGACCATCGTCTGTCCCGGCAGGCTGCTGCGCAAGCTGTGCCGGTAATGGAAGCACTGGACGCCAGCGAGGGTCAGGCCAATCGCATACGTGTCGTGCCGATGCATCGAGTACGCGTTGCCATGGAAAAAGGCTTCGATGCGTTCGATACCGTCGGCGGGTTCGGAACGGGAAATCCAGTCGGATTGGAGTTGGGTGGTGTTGCTGTCCATCGCACGCTCCGGCGTGGTTTGGCAGGTCTGCGGGAACATCGATGTCCGATCATTGTATCGGTGCAAACGTCCGCGCGCAGGGCATGCGAGGCAGTGCGAGTGACGTTGGGTTCTCGTCACCGGGGCGTTGCTGGCGGCAACTGCGCAGCGGCGCCACGCGCTTTCACTTGTCTACGCCGGGCGGCCCGGTTATTGTGCGCTGCTCATTTACGGGAAAGCGAACGGAAAAGCGTCGCGACTGGCAGAGCAGAACCTGCCCGACTCCCGCTTCCGCGCCCGCGGTGACCGGATTTGTGGCTCAGGTAAAATCACTCGCCGCCGTGTTTCTAGAAGGCAGATGAAACAACGCCGGTGTCCCGGCGAGTGTAAATTCGTGCCATTTCACCTTCTGCCGAACCGGGGTCATGCCCGCTGCTTTTGAGCCGGGCGCGCAGGCCACCTGAACGCGAATGTCGATTAAAAACCATGCCAGCCGCACCAAACTCACCCAACGAAAACAGACGACTCGCCGCCGTTCACAAAGTCAGGTTGCTCGGTACTCCGGCCGAAGAGCGCTTTGACCGGATCACCCGCTTGGCCCGGCGGATTTTCGGTGTGCCGATGGCATGTATCGACATCGTCGGGGAGAAACTGGCGTGGCTCAAAAGCGTTCAGGGCTTCGACGGTATCGAAGGGCTGCGCAAGGACTCGTACTGTCACTACACGGTGCTGGATACAGACGTCTGCGTGATACGCGATGCCCGCGAGGACGTTCGCGTTTGCGATAGCGCATTAGCCCACGATTGGGTCTTCTACGCCGGCGTGCCTTTGCTGTTCGACGGCGAACACGTTGGCGTGCTCTGCATCGGCGATAGCACGCCCCGTGACTTCGGCATGGAGGAGATGGATAGTCTCGCCGATCTGGCCGCAATGGCGAATCACGAATTGCAGGTGGCGGCTTTGTCGGAGTCGCAGGTCGCGCTCGCGTTGTCGAACGAAGAGCTTGAGATGAAGGCGCGCATCGACGTGCTGACGCATCTGTGGAATCGTCTGGCGATCCGGGAGTTGCTCGACGCAGAACTGGCGCAGGCGGGGCAGTCGTCGGTCGCCGTTCTGATGATCGATGTCGATTACTTCAAGGCCATCAACGACAAGCAAGGTCACGCGGCTGGCGATCAGGTCTTGCGCATAGTGGCCGAACGACTGCGGGCCGGCGCACGGGCGATGGATGCGGTAGGCCGATACGGCGGCGAAGAATTCCTGATGGTGTTGTCGGGTGTCGATGAGGACGAGGCGGTTCGAGTTGGCGAGCGCGTTCGGGAACAGGTTGCGAGGACGGCGATCCAGTTCGACGAGCAGGGCATCCCGGTCACCTGCAGCATCGGCGTCGCAGTGGCGGCGGGTTCGACCGACGCCGATGCGTTGATCCGGCGGGCCGATGATGCGTTGTACCGGGCCAAGGCGGCGGGCCGCAACCGCGTCGAGATCAAGCGGGGGCCGGGCGGATCGCGGCATTAAGCGCGGTGTAGAGCCGTTGCCGTCAGCAACGGACACTCCACAATTCGCTGTGAGTGTCCGTTAGCTATGCATGATCACCATGCGGCCTGACGGCCAGCATTGACCGCCGACCTCTGTGCGTGCGCGCAGCGAATACAACGATCAGGTGAAGGATCATCCGTGAATTTGTTTGCATTCCTGATGTATATTTCGTGTGCGTAAGTCTATTGGAGACGATGGCGCGGGGCAAGGGTTCTTTTAACGGCATGCCCCAATGGCAGCGTCGAAACATGGGCGAGCGCAACGCGCATTGCGTCGGCGCATTCGGGGTTGGGATAACTGCCGAAATAGCAGCGCGAGCCGCACGAAAATTTTAGCGCTTGCGGTGCGCACGCAGTGGTGCGAGACGCTCAAGCTGGCGGCGGATTCGTGCGGCCTGTGCCGCAGCGGCGTCGCCCATCAGTGTCGCGGCGGACGGTACACCCTGGTGCGGCACGCCGAGCGAGGACGCGCCGCCGTGCTCGACGGCATGACGCAACGCGTCGCGCAGGGCCGCAGCGGTGCCCGCGTAACCGTCGCGCATGGTGAGGAAATCCGGGGGACGCTCAGGAAAGTGACGCCAACGTTGCACGGGCATCGGGATTCAGGGGTAGCAGAAGAGCGTCCTGAATAATCGCCATTGCAGCCAGATCTTGTTATCTGTCAAGTTCTGAAGCGTTTATGCGCTTTGCGTTGCTCCTGACTTTTCTTTAAACCTTATCTGATTGCCGTGTCAGTGCAGTCCATGAAACACTAATCAACGTGGTGCCTGTGCGTTCGGGGATTGCGAGGCAGGTCTGCCAGAACCGTCAATGCAGGACTCCGATGGACTGCATACGACTGGAGTGTTACGCCACCGAGTTGCCCTGCATCGGTGGGACCACGCAGGAATTCTCAGCGCTGCGAACCGGTATGCACAAGGTTTTCTGAACTCCTCTTATCGTTTTTATTTCCCTGCATGGAGTCTGCGATGTCATGGTTCAGGCAGTCCCGCATACTGGAGTTATCGGGCGCAGCACTACCCACCTGGCGCGACATGCCGCTCTTTACGGTGTCGCGCGTGTCGGGCAAGGAAAAGCTCGGTCACCTGTACGACTACACGGTCGAGGTGGCGACGCTTGACGAGATGATGCTCGGCGTGCGCGAAGCGCAGTCGCTGGTCGACGTCGACCAGCTCGTGGGCAAGGAAGTCACCGTGAGCATCGCGATCGAAGGGCGCGGCGATGGCTTCATCGGTGCGGCCAATATCGGTGCCGACACGCGCACGATCACGGGACTGATCGTTTCGGCCCGCTGTGTCGGGGCCGATGAGCGGCGCGCGTTCTACCAGTTCCGCATCCGTCCGTGGCTCTGGTTAGCGACCCTGAAGATCGATTCGCGCATCGACCAGGACAAGACGGTGATCCAGATCACCGACGCGATCCTGGAAAAATACCCCTACCCGTACGAGAAACGCCTGAACGGTCCGGGCTTCAGGCGCGGCTATCCACGGCGCGACTACCAGCGTCAGGCGTGGGAATCGGATTTCGCCTACCTGAACAGATTGTGGCAGGAATGGGGTATTTCGTTTTTTTACGAAGACAGCACGTTGGTGCTGGTGGATTCGGTCGGTGGCTTCAGGAAGCATGGCCCGGCCTATGCCACGCTGCGCTATCTCGCGCCCGAGGGCCAGCGCATCGACGAGGAACACGTCTCGCAGTTCGAGATCGCCCGCACGCTCACGACGGGCAAGGTAAGCGTCACCGACTACGACTACACGCGCTCACGCGCGGATCTGGCCGCGAAAGACCAGGATTTCCAGAAGCGCGCATTCGACAACTATGAGGAATACGCGTGGGGCGACTACTCGCAGCCGCTCGCGGGGGCGATGGGTATCGAAGGTGAGCCCAACGATGCGTGGTTCGAGGGCGAGCATCTGGCGTGTGTGCGGCTCGAAGCGCACCGCGCGAAGAGCCTGCGCGGCAAGGGTAAAGGCAACCTGCGTGGTCTCATGACCGGGCACATCTTCAGCCTTGAGGGCTACCCGCAGAAGCTGGGTAATGCCGGGTATCTGGTCGTCTCCACCCACATTGATATCCGCAACAACGACACCTCGACCCAGGCACCGGGCTCGGCCGCGCACTATAGCTGCGAGACGCGCTTCACGGTGCAGCCGGCCAACTCGCCATTCCGGACCGCGCAGAAGGCCAGGAAGCCCCGCCTGCATAGCGAGATTGCCGTAATCACGGGCTATGACAATTCGCCCGTGTGGACAGATTCGTACGGGCGGGCCCGCCTGCAGTTCATCTGGGACCGGCAGGGCCAGATGAACCAGGATTCGAGCTGCTGGATCCGGGCGGTGTCGCCCTGGCAGGGGGAGAACTACGGCGCGATCTTCATTCCGAGGCCGGGACAGGAAGTGGTGGTGGGCTACTACCATGGTGACCCGGACAAGCCGTATATCGCGGGGCGGCACGTGAACCAGTTCAATGAGCCGCCGTGGGTGCTGCCGCACAACGATGCGCTCTCGGGCTGGAGGAGCCAGTCGCTGGAGGGCCAGGGCTCGAACACGGTGGTCACCGACGACACGCCGGGCAAGCTCCAGGTACAGGTGTCGAGCGACCAGGCCAACTCGCGGCTCGTGCTCGGCGCCAACACGCACATCGATGGCAACCAGGGGCGGGCGCAGGCGCGCGGTGAAGGCTTCGAACTGGCCACCGATGCGCACGGTGTGGCGCGAGCGAACCGCGGCATGCTGATCACCACCGAGACACGCGCGGGGGCGGGCGCACCGGTGAAGGATATGGGCGAGACGGTGCAGCGGCTGACGCAGGCGCACCAGCAGCACGAGGACCTGGGCGCGCTCGCGCTGAAACACCAGGCGCAGACCACGGTAGCAGGCCAGCATGACGCAGCACAGACCGTCAAGACACAGAACACGGCCATCAGGGGCGGTGCGGCCAGCACCGGCAACCCCTCGCCGGAAATGACGCGGCCCGATCTCGTGCTCGCAAGCGCTGCGGGCATTGCCACGACCGCAGCCGACAGCACGCATCAGGCGAGCGTAAACGATCACGCGGTGACGGCGGGCCGCGACTACAGCGGCTCGGCGGGGCGTCACTATCACCTCTCGGCGCGCGGTGCGGTGTCGCTCTTTGCCTACCAGGACGGCATGAAGCTCCACGCCGCGAAGGGCAAGGTCCAGATCCAGGCGCAAAGCGACCAGATGGCGCTCGCCGCCCTCAAGGATCTCACCATCAGCAGTACGGACGGAAAAGTCATTATCACCGCCGCGAAGGAGGTCTGGATCGGCTCAGGCGGCTCCTATATCCAGATCAATGGGAGCGGCATCATTAATGGATCGCCGGGTCCGATCTTGGAGAAGGGTGCAACGTGGAGCAAGCTGGCTACGGATTCAAAGCTTATACCAATGCTGGTGCTTCCCCACGGCGACTATGACGAAACGATTGTCCTGAAGGACGAAACCGGTCAGCCCATTGATAATCAAAATTATAGAATTACCACCGAAGACGGTCACGTATATGAAGGTGTGACAAATAATTTTGGCGAAACAATGCGAATTTATTCGGCCGAGCCGAAGGAATTAACCGTCGAATTATTGGTATAATTATGAGTAATTTTTTACAAAACAATGATGCCGCGACCAATCAAATTCAAAATAGCAGTCACGTGGTAATCGGCGAAACTCGATATGTCAAATTAACATCCTTTAGATCTAAGTGGTTGACCGTGCTTCTTTCAAATGAAGGGGCGCCCGGGAAGCCGGTTTCTATTTGCGAGTACACCAAAACAATCATAATTAATTCGCAAAATGGCTATACTTTTTTTAAAATCGCTGATGGCAATAGCGAATATGTAGGAAAGGTGGCCTGCATATCCGATGATAATGTTGATAAATATTTATTGAAAAATCCACCAAGCGCTGCCAAGGCGACATTGCTGGTGCAGTACAGCAATATGGAAACCAGAACTAAGTCGCTCCCGAGGCGGGATCCCGGATATGGCGGCCACCGCGATGAAATTTTGGATCAACAGTGGGGGGTGGCATCAATTCCAGGTAATTCCTCAATTAAGGTGACGCTTAACAGCGTGTGGGGTCAAAAATATTCTCCAATACCGCGTGGCGTTCACCGTATCATGGCTCCGGAAAATCCACATAATAGTAACATGACGGATTTCTACGTGAAATATGCCAAAGATCATGGAGTTGGTGAGGTAATAGCAGATCAAGTATGGTTCCCAATTGAATTGAAGGGGACGTCTGGAAATTCTTCGAGATACGTTCACATTGGAAATTTATCGGAAGGATGTGTAACTGTTTACGATTTGAATCGGTGGAGCGATGTTTACGTGTTTTTAATATCCCACCGCATTCCAGAAACCAGGGGTAAATATGTCGGTTATTTGGAGGTTAAATGATAAAAATAATTGTTTGTTTTATTTTAATATTCTTATTAAAAGATGTGTATGCGGAAAAAAGACCGGAGCCTCCGCTGGTTTGCGGTGACTTTTTGGCGCAGATTGGTCTGGGTCGACCCGATGTGCAATTTTTCAATTGCAAAATCGGTAGCGAGGATGGGGGGGCTTTGGAGTGGTTAGAGGCTGAATATCGTGTAAGTGGCAAAGATGCTGTGCATGTGGAAAATTGGTTGGCTCGGACTGCAAATACTAGTCACTTAAAATTTGCTTGTTGTAATTGGGAGACCAATCAAAAATCTATTCGGGGAAGGGGTAGCGACTGGTATGTTGTCGAAATGCATAGCGGGGAGACTGAAATTGATCGGAGAAAATATTTTTCAAAAATACCTTTTATGTATTTAACAGTAAGACATTATACTCGCACTCCATGAGCGTTATATTGTCCACAGACGCCATGCCGGGGGGCTGGCTACGTGAGTAGGGAGCGCAAGTGAAGCAGATTTTATTTGGTACGATGGCTATTGCCATTTCATTTGCATCTAGCGGTCGAGCCTGAATGCTGTTTACAACTCTAACAGACCGGACTGATATGGAGCTATTTATTCGTCTGCATTTGTTCTGTCCCGCATTACATAAGCGTTACTAAGCAAAAGAAATCAAAACAAAACCCTCAAGGATTCTCCCAGGTGGCCGACATTTGAATTAGGACAGGCTAAAAGCGTCGAGGCGCTTTTCTAGACGTTGCTAATCAAGGGAGTCGTAGATGGGGTTTAGTTTGAACAGCTTGCGCATTGGTGCCCGACTCGGTGTCGGTTTCGGGATTTTGCTGATTCTGCTGTGTGCGGTCGGTGGCTTCGCCACGTTCGAGGCGTCGAAACTCAACGACAACACCGTCGACCTTGCCGATAACTGGCTGGTGGGCACGCGCGACCTCGGCGACGTGCGGGCGGCCGAGAACGGATCGCGGCGCACGTCGTTGCGTTACGTGCTCGAAAGCGATGCAACGAAGAAGCAGAGTCTGCACGCCGCCCACGAATCCGCGCAACAGCAGTTCGAAACGGCGATGACCGCCTACGAGAAGACAGTTTCCGGGTCGGACGAGACGCAACTGGCCCAACGCATCCGGAGCACCTGGAGCGACTATCTGACAACCGACAAGCAGATGCTCGCATTGTCGGATGCGAACAACGCTGCGGCAGCCGATGCGCTGGCGACCGGCGACAGTTCCTCGACCTTTAACACGGCGATGGACGCGATCTCCAAAGACGTCGTGTTCCAGACGCAGGGCGCAAACGCCGCACGTAACGAGGCCGCGTCGACCTACCACACGGCACTCATTGCGATCGGGTTGGCGATTGCGCTCGCGGTGGTGATCGGCGTCGTGACGGCTGCAGTTATCGCGCGTTCAATCGTCGAGCCGATGCAAAAAGCTGTCGCGGTCGCGCAAACGGTTGCGAATGGCGACCTGACCTCGCATATCGACGCGCAGGGCAGCGACGAAGCGGCACAACTGCTCGGCGCACTCAAGCAGATGAACACGAATCTCGCGAACCTGATCGGCCAGGTGCGCAACGGCAGTGAAACTATTGCCACCGGCGCATCGCAAATCGCCACCGGCAACACCGATCTGAGCTCGCGTACCGAAGAACAGGCCGCGTCGCTCGAAGAAACCGCCGCGAGTATGGAAGAGCTGACTGCCACCGTGCGTCAGAACACGGAAAGCGCGAAGCAGGGCAATACGCTGGCAGCGAATGCATCCGATGTCGCTGCGCGTGGCGGCGAAGTGGTCGGGCGCGTGGTTCACACGATGCGCGAAATCTCGGAAAGCTCGGCGAAGGTCGCCGACATCATTAGCACGATCGAAGGCATTGCGTTCCAGACCAACATCCTCGCGCTGAATGCGGCCGTCGAAGCGGCGCGGGCGGGCGAGCAGGGGCGCGGTTTCGCGGTGGTCGCGGGCGAAGTGCGCAGCCTCGCGCAGCGTGCGGCGACGGCGGCGAAGGAGATCAAGGAACTGATCAACGAGTCGGTGGAACGCGTCACGACCGGTACGGAGCAGGTGGACGAGGCGGGGCGCACGATCAACGAGGTGGTGTCCGCCGTGCGTCGCGTGACGGATCTGATGGGCGAGATCGCCGCCGCTTCGAACGAGCAGCACAAGGGCATCGAGCAGGTGAACTCGGCGGTGGTCCAGATGGATCAGGTCACGCAGCAAAATGCGGCGCTGGTCGAACAGGCGTCGGCTGCGGCGCAGTCAATGGCCGAGCAGGCGCGCGGTTTGCGTGATGCAGTGTCGGTGTTCAAGGTCTCGACGGCACACACGGCTTTTGCGGGTACGGCCAGCGTCGTGGCGCGCAAACCGGCTATGCCGGCGACTAAAGCGCCGGTGGCACCGGTGGCGCCCGTGCGCTCCGCGCCGCGTTTTGCGGCGAAGTCGGTCGTCGCGACAGAAGCGGTCAAGCCGGTCGAGCAAAGCGACGAATCCTGGGAAACGTTCTGATCAAATCTTCGGCGCGCGACAGGAGGGCGGACGTCATGTCTGTCGACAGAAAGAAACCGCGTTCGTGCCGCGCAGCAGATGCCAAAGGACGGGGCGGTGGTCGACGGCAAGACGATCCACCGTGCTGAGGCGCACGAGTACCAGGCCCGGCGAGTGCTATGCTCTCGTTCGCCCGGGAAACCGCCTCTATTAGCACGATATTTCCAACATGACGACCTTGATCAAACGCGCCTCGGCCGAAGCGCGCGCATTCCGCAAGACCTCCATTGCCCAGAACGCGGACGCTGCCGCGAACCTGGAGAACGCGGAAGCCGAAACCGCGCCACGCGCAAAGACCGCGAAAACTGCAAAGAGCGCTGCACGCACGCGCCGCGCCACCGACGATCTCGACCGTGCGCCGACTATCGAAGCGCCGCGCAAGCCGCGTTTTGCACCGGTGACGTTTTCGGAAGAGGACGGCGTGCGCTATCTGCACTTTGGCACCGAGTGGGTTCAAGGCGCGATGCGCCTGAAGAAGCCGCATCATATCGAGCTGGAATACGCACAGCAGATGATGGCCTGGCTGCTGTTCCTCGCGACGCCGAAGCGTATCGTGCAACTCGGCCTCGGCGCGGCAGCGCTGACGAAATTCGCGCATCACTATCTGCGTGACGCGAAGGTCGAGGCGATCGAACTGAATCCGGCGGTCGTGATCGCTGCACGCACGATGTTCGAACTCCCGCCCGACGATGCGCGCCTCACCGTGCGTGAGCTCGACGCGTGGGACTTCGTGAACGACCGCGCAAACCATGGCACCATCGGCGCGATGCAGATCGACGTCTACGACGCGACCGCGCGCGGCCCGGTGCTCGACGGCGTCGCGTTCTATCGCGCCGTGCGCTCGTGCCTCACCGATGCCGGTATCGCGACGATCAACCTCTTCGGCGATCATCCGAGCTTCGTGCGCAACATGAAGCGTCTCAACGAGGCGTTCGAGGGCCGCGTGATCGCGCTGCCGGAAGTGCACGAGGGCAATCGTGTCGCGCTCGCATTTTCCGGTCCCGCGCTCGAGGTAACGTATGAGGCGCTCGAAAAGCGCGCCCGAGTGCTCGAAACCACGCTTGGTCTGCCGGCGCACCAGTGGGTGACGGCGTTGCGCGAATCGAGCGGCCAGAAAGGCGAGACGTTCTCGATCTGATCGGATATCCCCCGTTTTCTTTTCGTTAGGCTTCGCACGACCGGCAATTGCGCCGGTCCTGCGATGTCGACGCGCACAAACCGGCCGCTGGCCGGTTTTTTATTGTCGATTGAGTATTCGCAACAGCATCGCTGTTCAAGCGTGCGCTGAGGGCTTGACAGCCGCGCCAGGATTGGGGTCGGCCCCGGCTTGACCTCGCGCCGCGCCCTCGATACTCTTTTTGTGCTCTCGGGGACCTTGCTGGCTACGGGTCGGCAAGGCCATCGGCCGCTCCGCGGGGCGGCGCGCACATCACAATAAAGTAAAAAGGAGACGTCATGGCTAACAACGCCAACGGCGGCAAGGGTAGCCAGGGCAGCAAGCACTGGCTCTGGCTTCTGGTGCTGCCGTGGATCGCGATGGTCTGGGTGCCGTCGTACAACCGGATCGAACCCACGCTGTGGGATTTCCCGTTCTTTTACTGGTATCAGCTCCTCTGGGTGCTGATCAGTGCCGTCATTACCGCGTTCGTTTATCAAAAGACGAAGCAACGCAGTCGCGGCGATGAAGGGGAGGCGCAATGAACATCGTCGCCACTACCGTCTTCGTCCTGTTCTTCATCGGCGTCACGATTCTCGGCTTCTTCGCGGCGAACTGGCGTAAGGGCGACCTCGCTCATCTCGACGAGTGGGGCCTCGGCGGCCGCCGCTTCGGCACGGTCGTCACCTGGTTCCTGCTCGGCGGCGACCTTTACACCGCCTACACGTTCATCGCGGTGCCCGCGCTCGTGTTCGGTGCGGGCGCAACGGGTTTCTTCGCGCTGCCGTACACGATCCTGATCTATCCGTTCGCGTTCGTCGTGTTCCCGAAGCTGTGGGCCATCGCGAAGCGTCATCACTATGTCACGTCCGCCGACTTCGTGAGCGCACGCTACGGTAGCCGCTGGCTCGCGCTTGCCATCGCCGTGACGGGTATCGTCGCGACGATGCCGTACATTGCGCTGCAGCTCGTCGGTATCGAGGTGGTGATCGGTGCGCTCGGCTTCAATACGACGGGCTTCGTCGGCGACGTGCCGCTCATCATCGCATTCGCGATCCTTGCCGCGTACACGTACACGTCGGGCCTGCGTGCCCCGGCGATGATCGCGATCGTGAAGGACCTGCTCATCTACATCA
This sequence comes from Paraburkholderia adhaesiva, assembly GCF_021390575.1. Classification (GTDB taxonomy): domain Bacteria; phylum Pseudomonadota; class Gammaproteobacteria; order Burkholderiales; family Burkholderiaceae; genus Paraburkholderia; species Paraburkholderia adhaesiva. Next base: position 954,362 of record NZ_JAJEJQ010000001.1, read on the forward strand.
CGATCGCTGCGGCAATCATCGTGATTCCCGCGCAGCTCGGCGGCTGGGGCCACATCTTCGCTGCCGTGCCGCCGGAGAAGCTGCTGCTCAAGTCGCCGGATGCGTCGAGCCTGAACGGCTATAGCGCGTACGCGACGCTCGCAGTGGGTTCGGCGCTCGCGCTGTTCCTGTACCCGCACTCGGTCACGGCGATTCTCTCGTCGTCGTCGGGCAACACGATCCGCCGCAACATGGCGATGCTGCCCGCGTACTCGTTCGTGCTCGGCCTGCTCGCACTGCTCGGCTTCATGGCGCTCGCCGCGGGCGTGCAGAACATGCCGGAGTTCGTGCCGTACTTCAAGGCTTTCGGTCCGAGCTTTGCGGTGCCGGCGCTGTTCCTGCACTTCTTCCCGTCGTGGTTCGTCGGCGTGGCGTTCGCCGCGATCGGCATCGGCGCACTCGTGCCCGCTGCGATCATGTCGATTGCCGCCGCGAACCTCTACACGCGCAACGTCCACAAGGAGTTCATCAACCCGAGACTGAACCACGAGCAGGAGACCAACGTCGCGAAGCTGGTTTCCCTGATCGTGAAGGTTGGTGCGGTGGCGTTCATCGTCGGCTTGCCGCTCAAGTACGCGATCCAGCTGCAGCTCCTCGGCGGTATCTGGATCATCCAGACGCTGCCGGCCATCGTGCTCGGCCTCTACACGCGCAAGCTCGACTACCGCGGCCTGCTGCTCGGCTGGGCCGTGGGCATCGCAACGGGCACGTGGATGGCGATCTCGCTGAAGCTCGCTAGCTCGATCTTCACGATCCATCTGTTCGGTATTGCGATCCCGGGCTACGCGGCGGTGTGGTCGTTGATCGTGAACCTCGTCGTGGCAGTCGTCGTATCGGCGCTCGTGCACGTCTTCGGTATGGAGAAGGGCGAGGACCGCACGCGTCCGGAAGACTATCTCGACGTCGTCGAGAGCTGATCGACACTGATCGAACCGGCGGCGGGGCCGTATCCACGAACCCGCCGCGCCGATGCCCGCAACGCGCAGTTGCGGGCATTCGTTTTTCTGGTGCACGATGAGCGCTGCAGATGTTTCCTCACCGGTTCACGTTCACTAGCGCCATGGCCCAGTCCGAATCCGATTCCGCCGCTGTTCGTCCCGTGCCGCCGTTGCGCCGCAGCCGTTCGCGGATCTCGCGCATCTGGCACGCGCTGGCTTCGCCGTATTACCGCTACCGGAACGCCCGCCTTATTCACAGCATCCGCGTCGGACTCGCGATGCTGGTTTCGATCCTCGCGACCACCGGCATCGACATTCCGCACGGCATCTGGGCGTCGGTGACGGTGCTCGTCGTGATCGGCGGGCTTCAGCATCACGGCAATATCCGCAAGAAGGCCGCCGAGCGCTCACTTGGCACACTGCTCGGCGCGGGCATCGGCCTCGTGCTCATCGTCATCCAGGCGGTCACGGATTCGACGGTGTTGACCTACGTGCTGATGTCGGTCGTGGCGGGCGTCTGCGCCTGGCATGCGATCGGCAAGGCCGGTTACGTCGGGCTCCTCACGGCGATCACGATGTGCATCGTCGCAGGCCACGGCGACAATCTCATCGACACCGGCCTCTGGCGCACGCTGAACGTGATGATCGGCATCGTGATTGCGGTGGCGTTCTCGTTTGCTCTGCCACTGCATGCCACGTATTCGTGGCGCTACCGGCTCGCCGATAACCTGCGTGAATGCGCGCGTATCTACACGCAGGTGGCGCACGGCGAGCGTGTCGATGGCGAGGAACAGATCCGGACCTTCATGCGCCTGAATGAGCGGCTCGTGCAGTTGCGCGCGCTGATGCCTTCGGTAGCCAAAGAGATCGGCGTGCCGCTCGCGCGGCTGGAGCACATCCAGCGGTCGCACAGGTCGCTGCTGAGCGCGCTGGAAATGATGTCGATGGGGATGCAGCGCTACGAGCAGGAACTCATTCAGGTCGCGTTCGCCGGACGCGGCGCGAGCGTGCGCGTGGCGCTGCTCCAGACGGCGCGGGCGCTGCGTTTCGGCGGCGGACGCCATCCGGAGGCGGTGGCGGGGGCGCTTGGCCCCAGCCATGACATAGCGCCGGAGGCCCGGGATGCAGCGAACGGCGCCGGCGACGACGCCGTGGCCGAATTCTCCGCTCCGCTCGCGCCCGAGATGGAGGGACCGTACTGGCTCGGTCTGCGCGTGGAGGAACTGGTCGACATGCTGCGCGCGCTGCTGCTCGAAACCGAGCCGCACTGGAACATCGAGCGCACCTCGGGGCACCGGGTGGCGTGAGTGCCGTGAAGCGCGCTCCGCAGTTTGACTCCTTAGCCCGACGTTATCCCGCGGGCATTTCCATCGGCGGCGCGGTGACCATCCAGGGCACGCCAAAGCGGTCCGTGAGCATGCCGAATCCCGGCGACCAGAAGGTCTTCTGGAATGGCATCGTGACCTGTCCGCCTTTTGCGAGCGCGTTGAAATGCCGTTCGGCGGTCGCGACGTCCGGCGCGCCGAGTGAAATGCTGAATCCCTGGAACTTGTCGTTCTTCGTCATGCAGCCGCCGTCGGACATCATGAGTTCGGCGTCGCCGACCTGAAGCGTCGCGTGCATGATCTTTTCGTTGAACTCGGGCGGCATCGGGTGCTCGGGATCGGGCGGGGCGTCCTTGAAACGCATCTTGAACAGCTCCTTCGCGCCAATCGCGTCGCGGTAGAACGCGATCGCTTCCTCGCAGGTGCCGTTGTAGAAAAGATAGGGCTGGATTTGCATCGTCGGTTTCCTTGCGGATGGGACGTATGGCCGGCCCGAAGCCAGGGCCGGATCGCGCGGCAGAGGGTGCCGCTCAACTGATTCTAGGCGTGTGGTTTCGTGCCTGCGTGCCATCTGTCCGGCCAGAGTTTGCGTGATCGCTGCCGGGAATGGGGGGCGAAGTGGGGGAGCCGCGAGACGTTGCCAGACGTTGCGAAACGGGGCAAATCGGCGCGTAAAGCCTTGGGCCGGTTGCCGAGGGGTACGAGGACGGGCCGGCCGCAGCCGGCCCGTGTGCGGCGTGAGCGCCATACGAAAACGCAATAGAGGCGCCTCGGCGCCCTGGCGCGTCAGTGCGCGCGCAGTTCCAGGATCAGCTTTTCGAGCTTCACGGCGTCGGCGGCGAACGCGCGGATGCCTTCGGCAAGCTTTTCCGTTGCCATCGCGTCGTCGTTCACGAGGTAGCGGAACGACGCCTCGTCTACCGGCACGCGCGCGATTTCCGCATTCTTCGACGCCTCCGGCGAGAGCTTGCGCTCGACCGTTTCCGTGCTGTCGTGGAGCTTCTGCAGCAGGTCCGGGCTGATCGTAAGCAGGTCGCAGCCCGCGAGTTCGACGATCTGGCTCGTGGTGCGGAAGCTCGCGCCCATCACCTCGGTCTTGTAGCCGAACTTCTTGTAGTAGGCGTAAATGCTGCGCACCGAGCGCACGCCCGGATCGTTCGCGCCGCCGTCCTTCGCCTCGTCCCAGTTCGGGCCTGCGGCCTTCTTGTACCAGTCGTAGATGCGGCCGACGAACGGCGAAATCAGTTGTGCGCCCGCTTCAGCGCACGCTGCGGCCTGCGCAAGCGAGAACAGCAGCGTCATGTTGCAGCGGATGCCGTCCTTCTGCAGCACTTCGGCCGCGCGGATGCCTTCCCACGTCGATGCGAGCTTGATCAGCACGCGCTCCTTCGGGATGCCGGCCGCCTTGTACAGGTCGATGATGTGGTGGGCCTTGTCGATCGACTTCTTCGTGTCGAACGAGAGGCGCGCGTCGACTTCGGTCGAGACGCGGCCCGGGATGATCTTGAGGATTTCGGTGCCGAAGGCGATCAGCAGGTGGTCGATGATCGATTCGACCGATTCGCCTGCGTGATCGCGCACGGTTTTCTCGAGCAGCGGACGGTACTCGGCCTTCTGGACGGCCTTGAGGATCAGCGATGGATTCGTCGTCGCGTCCTGCGGCTTGTACTGCGCGAACTGCTGGAAGTCGCCCGTGTCGGCGACGACGGTGGTGTACTGCTTCAGCTGGTCGAGTGCGGTAGTCATGTCAGGCCTTGAGGGCGCTCACGCGCCGTGACGGTTGAGAGTCGAACGGCTGGCCGGCGTTGGCGTCCAGCCGTTGTGTCAGGGGGACTGCAACGCCCCCGCGTCCGGTACAGATTACGTGCTTTACGCGGACGGGGTGCGGCTCGCGACAATCATTTTATGGCGGATCGGGTGTAGTTGCGATGACGCGGTCGAAGCCGCCGCCTGAGCCTCGGGACAGCGTGTTCCGGCGTGCTCAGGCGCGCCGGGTGTTAAGCACGAATTGCGTGATCGCCCCCGCGATGAGCCCCCAGAACGCCGCACCGATCGAGAGCAGCGTCAGGCCCGAGGCGGTCACCATGAACGTGACGAGCGCGGCTTCGCGCTGCTTCGGATCCTGCATCGCGTTGGTGAGGCCGCTCATGATCGAGCCGAACAGGGCGAGTGCCGCGATCGAGACGACCAGCGCCTTCGGAAACGAGGCAAACAGCGCGGCGATGGTCGCGCCGAATACGCCCGCGATCAGATAGAACACGCCGCCCCACACAGCGGCCATGTAGCGCTTCGAGGGGTTCTCGTGAGCGTGGGGCCCGGTGCAGATCGCCGCGGTGATGGCGGCGAGGTTCACGCCATGCGAGCCGAACGGCGCGAGCACGAGCGACGCGAGGCCCGTCGTCGCGATGAGCGGCGAGGCGGGCGCGACCGTGTGATCGTAGCCGTCGGCGCGCAGCACGGCGACGCCGGGCACGTTCTGCGATGCCATGGCGACGACGAAGAGCGGAATGCCGATGCTCACGATCGCCGAAACGGAGAACGCGGGCATCGTGAAGACAGGCTTCGCGACGGCCACACGGAAGTGGCTGAAATCGAGCAGACCGAGCATGGCGGCGGCGGCAATGCCGACGAGAAGCGTCGCGACGATCGCATAGCGCGGCAGGTAGCGCTTGATGACGAGGTATGCGAAGAACATCGTGAGAACGAGGGGCGTCTGGTACTGCGCGGCCCTGAATATCTCGATGCCGATCTCGAAGAGAATGCCCGCGAGCAGCGCGGCGGCGATGCCCGACGGGATGCGCTTCATGAGCGGGTCGAACCAGCCGGACACGCCCACTGCGGTGAGCAGTAACGCGCAGACGATATACGCGCCGATCGCCTCGGCATAAGGGACATGGGGCAGCGAACTGATGAGGAGCGCCGCGCCCGGCGTAGACCATGCGACCACGATCGGCGCGCGGAACCACAGCGAAAGGCCGATGGTGCAAACCGCCATGCCGATGGAAAGCGCCCAGATCCACGAGGAAATCTGCTCGGCGCTGAGATGGGCGGCAGAGCCGGCTTGGAACATCAGCACGAGCGAACTCGTGTAGCCCGTCATCATCGCGACGAAGCCCGCGACCACCGTGGACACTGATGTGTCCGCGAACGGTCGCAGCGGTCCCGGCCGGAATGCCTTGAGGTCGGGGGATGAAGGCGCGCTCATGCGGTGGGTCTCCTCGTCGTGCCTGATTGTGATAGGGGGGACGCTTTACTTGCTCATCACGCGCATGGCCGTTTCCAGCCCGGCGATCGTGAGCGGATACATGCGGTGGCCGAGAATCTCGCGGATGACCGACACCGACTGCCGATATTCCCACAGCCGCTCGGGCTCGGGATTGAGCCACGCGAAACGCGGGAAATGATCGGCGAGACGGCGTAGCCACACGGCGCCCGCTTCCGGGTTGTTGTATTCAACCGAACCGCCCGGCTGCAGCACCTCGTACGGGCTCATCGTGGCGTCGCCGACGAAGATCAGCTTGTAGTCGGGTGTGAACTTGTGCAGCAGGTCCCAGGTGGGCGTGCGCTCGGCGTGCCGGCGGCGGTTGTTCTTCCACAGATAGTCGTAGACGCAATTGTGGAAGTAGTAGAACTCAAGATGCTTGAACTCGGCTTTCGCCGCCGAAAACAACTCTTCAGTACGTCTGATGTGATCGTCCATCGAGCCGCCCACGTCGAGCAGCATCAGCACCTTCACGTTGTTGTGCCGCTCGGGGACCATCTTGAGGTCGAGCCAGCCCGCGTTCGCCGCGGTGCTGCGAATCGTGCCGGGAAGATCGAGCTCCTCGGCCGCGCCTTCGCGCGCGAAGCGGCGCAGTCGCCGCAGCGCGACCTTGATGTTGCGCGTGCCGATCTCGACCTGATCGTCGTAGTCGCGAAACGCGCGCGCGTCCCATACCTTCACGGCCTTGCGCTGGCCGCCTTCGCCGCCGATGCGTACGCCCTCGGGATTGAAGCCGCCGTTGCCGAACGGCGACGTGCCGCCCGTGCCGATCCACTTGCCGCCGCCTTCGTGGCGCTCCTTCTGTTCTTCGAAGAGTTCCTTGAGGCGCTCCATCAGCTTGTCGAGGCCGCCCATCGCTTCGATCTGCGCACGTTGCTCCGGCGTGAAGTCGCGCTCTAGCCGCTTCTTGAGCCAGTCCTCAGGAATGTCGAAGGCGAGTTCCGACTTCTTCTCCATGCCGCGGAAATACGCGCCGAATGCAGCGTCAAAGCGGTCGAAGTATTGCTCGTCCTTCACGAGCGTCATCCGCGAAAGGTAGTAGAACTCGTCGAGCGACGGCGCGATCACGCGTTCCTTTAGCGCTTCGACGAGCGTCAAATACTCCTTCACGGAAACCGGCAGCTTCGCGTCGCGTAGCGAGTAGAAAAAGTCGATCAGCATGCGGGTGCTCCGGGCGCGCTCGTTCAGCGGTTGTGACGGTTCATGTAGATCAGGCGCTCGAACAAGGTCATGTCCTGTTCGTTTTTGAGCAGCGCGCCCGCGAGCGGCGGCATGGTTTTCTGGCCGTCGGCGGCGCGCAGCGCTTCGGGCGGAATCTCTTCCGCGAGCAGCAGCTTGAGCCAGTCGAGCAGTTCGGACGTCGAAGGCTTTTTCTTCAGGCCCGCGATGCCGCGCAGTTCGAAGAAGCTTTCGAGCGCCGCATTCAGCAGTTGCTTGCGGATGCCCGGATAGTGCACCTCGACGATGCGCTGCATCGTCGACGGATCGGGGAAGCTGATGTAGTGGAAGAAGCAACGGCGCAGGAATGCGTCGGGCAGTTCCTTCTCGTTGTTCGACGTGATGATGACGAGCGGGCGCTGCTTCGCTTTCACGAGCTCGCGCGTCTCGTAGACGTAGAACTCCATGCGGTCGAGTTCGCGCAGCAGGTCGTTCGGGAATTCGATGTCGGCCTTGTCGATTTCGTCGATCAGCAGCACGCTCTGCTCGTCCGACTCGAAGGCCTGCCACAGCACGCCCTTCACGATGTAGTTGCGGATGTCCTTCACGCGCTCGTCGCCGAGCTGCGAGTCGCGCAGGCGCGAGACCGCGTCGTATTCGTAGAGGCCCTGCTGCGCCTTCGTCGTCGACTTGATGTGCCACTGCATGAGCGGCAGGCCGAGTGCCGCAGCGACTTCCTCGGCCAGCATGGTCTTGCCGGTTCCGGGTTCACCCTTGATGAGCAGCGGGCGCTTCAGCGTGAGTGCGGCATTGACCGCGAGCTTGAGATCGTCGGTGGCGACGTACTGCGAAGAACCTTCGAAACGCATGGCGCACATGGTGTACCGCTCGCTGAAAAAAATTCCAGTATAAGTCTAATGCGGTACGGCGTCGGGATCAGCCCTGGTGTTGTCCTGGCCGCCGTGGGGCCAGACTGGGGCACCCGTTGTGTCCGGCATCGCGCAAGAGCCCCGTCCCCACTGCGCGCCCCGTGCCACGCGGCTTGTGCACCGTCCCCCCGGGGCGTTCTGCGACGCCTGCCGGGCGCCCCGGGCCGTGTGGACGCGCGGACGGACAGCACGGTACAATCGGTTCGATTTTTTTCGGCCTGCACGGCGACGCATAAGTAAAAACGGCAGTACCTACGGCGCAGGCCGTCGCCTGCGGTTCGAGCTTTCGATTCCCCTCAAAGCAGGTAGGGTGCTATGAAAAAAATTGTCGGCAAGCACGTCGTGTTCGGAGCATTGACGGTGCTGGCGGGCTTCGCGGTCACGGCTCACGCGGATATCGTGGGCGACGCGAAGGCGGGGCAGGCCAAGGTGGCGATGTGCATCGGCTGTCATGGTATTCCCGACTATCGCACCGCTTATCCCGAGGTCTATCGCGTACCCATTCTGGGCGGTCAGAACGCCCAGTACATCATGAATGCGCTGCACGGGTACAAGAAGGGCGACCGTCACTTCGAGACGATGCACGCGATCGCCGCGTCGCTCACCGAACAGGACATCGCCGATATCGCGGCCTACTACGCGTCCCAGACGATCACTTCGAAGAACAATCCCGAGAAGTAACGGGCACCCGGCATGCACGGGATCAGAGTAAGCGCCAAAGCGCTAACTCTGGTCGACAGACAGGAGAATTCATGAACCAGTCGATCCACGCCGCACAGTCTTTCTTCGCCGATGCTTTCAATACGCCCGCCTCGTTTGTGAAAGGCGCTGCATACGCGGCGACGCTCGCCGCCATGCTGGCGCTGAGCCCGGCCCACGCCGCCGACGCAGCCAACGGCAAGGTGCTCGCCGATGCCCACAACTGCGCCGCCTGTCACGGAGTCGGCCTGAACAAGCCGATAAGCCCTGAATATCCGAAGCTCGCGGGCCAGCACGCCGACTATATCTACTGGGCGCTGCGCCAGTATCAGATGGGCGTCGGCAACCCGCATATGGGGCGCAGCAATCCGATCATGCAGGCGCAGGTGCAGACTCTTTCGCAGAGCGACATGAGGGATCTCGCCGCGTATATCGAGTCGCTACGGGGCGATCTGATCGACAAGAAGTGATGCGTCGGTGGGTGTGGGCCATGCCTCGCGGCATCCGCGCCACTTACGTTACTTGTGTCGCTCAAGCCGTATAGCGCGCAACGAAAACACCCCGCGAAGGTTTCGCTGACGAAGGCGATCCGTTCGCGGGGTGTTTTTTTGCTCGTCGGGAATGCTTGTGGATTGACCTCTGAATACGGTCGGTCGTTCACACCCGGGGCCGCGTTCGCGGCAACGCGTGTCGTGTGAGGTCCGATGGGGAATCGGCGATGCCAGTTAAGCAAACGCGGCTAGGCACATGCACGCCGGTCCAGGCGACCATATCACCACCTGCACGATCTAGACCCTCTTCACGGATGTGACTCCATGCCAACCAACGCCGCCTACGCGAAGCGCTTCGATGCGGTCCTCGCTCACATCGACGCCAATCTCGACGGTGACCTCTCGGTGAAGGCGCTGAGCGAGGTCGCGAACTTCTCGGCGTTTCACTTTCATCGGCAATTCAGGGCGTACGTGGGCGTTCCCGTTGCACGCTACGTGCAATTGATGCGATTGCGCCGCGCTGCCCAGCGCCTGGCTTCTGCCGCAAACGGTTCGGTGCTGGACGTCGCGCTCGATGCCGGATTCGAGAGTCCCGAGGCATTCAGCAGGGCGTTCAGGCGCGCGTTCGGCATGGCGCCGAGCCTCTTCCGGCAAAACCCGAACTGGCAAGTCTGGAGTGCGGTATTCGTTGTCCCTTACTTTTCCAGGAGCTTCATCATGCAAGTGCAAATTGTCGAATTCGCTGAAGCCCGGGTCGCGGCGCTCGAGCATTGTGGGCCACCCGGACTCGTCAACGAGAGCGTGCGCAAGTTCATCGAATGGCGCGTGCAAAGCGGGCAATCGCCCGTTTCATCGAGCCGCAGCTTTGGTATCCCTTATGGCAACCCCGACGTCGTGCCGCCGGACGCATTCCGTTTTGCCATCTGCGGCGAGATCCACGAGGCGGTGGTGCCGAATAGCTATGGCGTGCGCGAACTCGTCATCCCCGGCGGTCGTTGCGCTGTGGTGCGGCACGTGGGATCGCTCGACCACATCGGCGAATCGATTTATCCGATTTACCGCGACTGGCTTCCCACGAGCGGGGAAGATCTACGCGATCAGCCGATGTTCTTTCACTACCTGAGTGTTTACCCCGAGACGCCAGAGGATCAGTGGCAGACCGATATCTACATTCCGCTGGCGTAGTCACCGTGCGTACGACGTTGTTATGCCGTTACAGTCTAACGCTCGTGGAATTCAGTACTGGTGGGGGAAGAGGCCAATGATGGCAGGCATCGGCCGCCTCGCGGCGATGCCTGAGCCGGACGAGATCCGTGCCCTGGCAACAAAATCAGACCGGTCACAGCGACCGGGTCGCAAGCTCGTCATTCATGCGATTTTGCTAAGCCCGGTTCTTCGCCGTGCGCAACCGGCACGCGCACGCAACAACGCTCCGGCTTCAATCGCGCGACGCGCGGCGCTCGATGCGGGCGAGATAGGCGTCGGTGTCGGGCGGCGTGTTGGTCCGTTGCGCTTCCCAGATCGTTTCGCCGAGGCATTCCATGATCGCGTGCTGCGCGTCGTGCGTGGAGCCGAGCCGCACTGCGAGCCGCTCATGTGCCGCACGGATGCCGGGCGGCTGATCGATCGACAACTGCTCGCTGATCGCGAGGTGCATCGACAGATGCAGGAACGGGTTGCTCTGGCCGCGCTCGGGCGAGTAATCCTGCGCGGACGCCGCATCGGCGTCGGCGAGTTCGGAGTGGTACTCGGGATGCTCGACGATCCAGTCGGCAGCGATCGCTTCGAGCGGCGTGAGGATTTCGCCTGCGCGCTGCTTGCGCCAGGTTTCGGTGAAAAAGCGGCGGACTTCGTCGCGGCTGGGATTGAACATCTTCGGTGGGTGGTGACGTTTAAGGCGAGCGCCTATTTTACGCCGCACGGCGTGCGGTCGCTGGCGGCGCTCAGAGTTCGGGCGGTGGCGTTTTCGGCTTGAACTCGCAGAGCGGTTCGATCACGCAGTGCCAGCATTCGGGGCGGCGCGCCTTGCACACATAGCGTCCGTGCAGGATCAACCAATGATGCGCGTCGTGGCGGAACTCGGGCGGTGTGAATTTTTCGAGCGCAACTTCGACGGCCCGCACGTCTTTCCCGGGCGCAATGCCGGTACGGTTCGCAACCCGGAAGATATGCGTATCGACGGCGATGGTCGGCTCTCCAAACGCGATATTGAGCACGACGTTGGCCGTCTTGCGCCCGACGCCGGGCAGGCCTTCGAGCGCTTCGCGCGTCTTCGGGACTTCACCGCCATATTGCGCGAGCAGGATCTCGCAGGTCGCGACGACGTTCTTCGCCTTCGTGCGATACAGGCCGATGGTCCTGATGTAGTCAGCGATGCCTTCCTCGCCGAGTTCGAGCAGCTTGCGAGGCGTGTTCGCGACCGGATACAGCTTGCGCGTGGCCTTGTTCACCGACACGTCGGTCGCCTGCGCCGAGAGCATCACAGCGATCAGGAGTTCGAAAGGCGTGTCGTACTCGAGTTCGCTCTTTGGGTGCGGGTTGAGGCTCTGCAGCGTTTCGTAGATGGCTCGGCGCTTGGTGGCGTTCATTGCTTGTGGGCGTTGTCGCGTCAGCTCGTGCCCGCTCAGGCGGGCGTGTCTTCGTTCTTGTCGCCGCGCGGCGCGGGGGTATCCGTGCCGTCCTGCGCGGATTCGTCGATGCCGAGACGGCGTCGGCGCGCATGTGCTGCGTCGATCTGCGCCTGCACGTCGGCGCTGACGTTCGCGGTGTTGCGAGGGCCGTCGCCCTGCTGGGCCATTTCGGCCTTCTTGCGGCGCGCGCGTTCGAGCGCGGCCTCGATGATGGCCTTTTTCTTTGCTTGCGCATCATCGGCAGGCGTGACTGAGCTTTGCACTGCAGCAGCAGATGCGGCACCCTGGGTAGTGCCGGACGTTGACGCAGCGGCGCCGGCAGACGCGCTGGACAAAGCCGCCGCCCGCCGCGCCGCGAGCCTTGCCTCAGCCGCATCTCGTTCGCTCGCGAGCCGTGCCTGGCGGCGCTCGTAATTCCCCCGTGCTTCGTCGGCCTGAGCCTGCGTCCACGCGTCCCAGCCGGTCGCCGTGCCGGTGACGGGGATCATGGCGATGCAATCGACGGGGCAGGGTGCAACGCACAGATCGCAGCCCGTGCAGAGGTCCTTGACGATGGTGTGCATCTGCTTGGGCGCCCCGACGATCGCATCGACCGGGCATGCCTGCATGCACAGCGTGCAGCCGATGCAAAGACTTTCGTCGATGAACGCGACGGGGCGCGGACGCTCGACGCCGTTGTCGGGATTGATCGGGATGACGCTCTTGCCGAGCAGCTTCGCGAGGCGCGCGACACCCTCAGCGCCGCCTGGCGGGCATTGGTTGTAGCTGGCCGTGCCGGCGGCGATGGCCTCGGCGTAGGGCCGGCAGCCGTCGTAGCCGCACTTCGTGCATTGCGTCTGGGGGAGCAGATCCTCGATGCGGTCTGCGAGGGTCCTGGAATCGTTCACGGGTTTATGTTTGCAACAACTGGGCGGGCCGCGGGTTGTGTCTTGTGTATGCGTGTCTTGCGCGCCGCCATGCGGCGGCGTGGTCACGGCCCGAATGTCGCATTATCGCCGATTTCCCGCATTGCGATTGCCGGGTCCTGTGCCATAATCAAAGCGCTTAATTCGAAACGATTGTCGGGGAAAGCGTCGAAAGATGGCGCGCGAAACGGCAAAGTACGGCAACCAGACCGGCCAGTAAAACAGAGAACGCAAGACCGTTGGATGAAGGGTGTCTGTCCATTAACCTGGCGCGCCCCGTTCAACGCCGCCGCCCGCGGGTATGAATCCGGGCGAAAAACGGGCTAGGAGAGGCCCGGCGGTGTTATCCGGAAAACGCGGCTTACCGAGCGATCCTGCCACTATGAATCAGCCAAAAATCAAAAGAGATCCTGAAGGCACACGTCGTCGCATCCTGCTTGCCGCGGCGGAAGAATTTGCAGGTGGTGGACTGTTCGGCGCACGCGTCGATCAGATCGCCCGCCGCGCGGAAACCAACGAGCGCATGCTCTATTACTACTTCGGCAGCAAGGAGCAGCTGTTTACGGCCGTGCTCGAGCATGCGTTCACCTTGCTCACCGAAGCCGAACGCGCGCTCGACCTCGCCGACCTGGCGCCTGTCGAGGCGATCACGCGGCTCGCGCATTTCGTCTGGGACTACTACCGGGACCACCCCGAGTTCCTGCGGCTCATCAATAATGAGAACCTGCATGAGGCTCGCTACATGCAGAAGTCCACGCGCATCCGCGAGATGGTTTCGCCGATCGTAGCGACCGTCGCGGCGATTCTCGCGCGCGGCGAGGCGGCGGGGCTGTTCCGCGCGAACGTCGATCCGCTGCGGCTCTACGTGACGATCTCGGGCATGGGCTACTACGTCGTGTCGAACCGCTTCACGCTCGCGGCTACGCTCGGGCGTGACTTCAGCACGAGCACCGAGCGCGCGGAGATCGTTCAGCTCAACACGGAGATGCTGCTTGCGTATGTGATGCGCAAGTAGCGTCGCTGAAGGCCCGGGCTGGCAAGGAAGCGCGCGCCGCGTACTGCGGCGCGCTTCACGTGGTTCATACCGTTAGACGCGGTCCTTGAGGGAACTCAGGCGACCGCGTTTTCGCTCGTCCGTTGCTTCGTTTGCTGGTGCTGGCGGATGAACTCGCGCAGTTGCGGATAGATGATCGTGCGCCAGCGGCGGCCCGAGAAGATGCCGTAGTGGCCGCACTTCTCGGCGGTCAGGTGATGCTTCTCTTCGTCGGGGATGCCCGTGCACAGGTCATGCGCGGCGCGCGTCTGGCCTGCGCCCGAGATGTCGTCGAGTTCGCCTTCGATCGTCAGCAGCGCCGTGGTCCGGATGTCCTGCGGCCGCACGCGCTCGCCGGCCACGTCCCACGTGCCTTCCGCGAGGCGGAACTCCTGGAACACCGTCTTGATGGTCTCCAGATAGTATTCGGCGGCCATGTCGAGCACGGCGTTGTACTCGTCGTAGAACTGGCGGTGCGCTTCAGCATCCTCTTCGTCGCCGCGCAGCAAGCTCTTGTAGAAGTCCCAGTGCGACGCGGCGTGGCGCCCCGGATTCATCGCGACGAAGCCTGCGTGCTGCAGAAATCCCGGGTACACCGCGCGCCCCTCGCCCGGATAGTTCGCGGGAACCGTGTGGATCACGTTGTTCGTGAACCAGTCGAGCGAGCGCTCGGTGGCGAGCGAGTTGACCGACGTGGGGCTGCGGCGCGCGTCGATCGGGCCGCCCATCATCGTCATCGTGCGCGGTGTGTCCTCGCCGCGGCTCGCCATCAGCGAAATGGCCGCGAGCACCGGCACCGTCGGCTGGCAAACGGAGACAACGTGCAGGTTCTTCGCGCCGATATGGCGGATGAATTCCTGGATGTACGCGACGTAGTCGTCGAGGTGGAACGGGCCTGCCTCGACCGGGACCATCCGTGCGTCGATCCAGTCGGTGACGTAGACCTTGTGGTCCTGCAGCATCGTGGCGATGGTGTCGCGCAGCAGCGTGGCGTGGTGGCCCGAGAGCGGCGCACAGATCAGCACCACCGGGTCGTCCTTGAGCACCGTGACGGCGCCGCTGTCGTCGGCGTAGCGCTTGAAGCGCAGCAGACGGCAGAACGGCTTCTGGATAATCGTCTGCTCGACGATCGGAATGTTGAAGCCGTCCCTGACGATCTGGCGGATATTGAATTCCGGCTTCTCGTAGTCCTTGCCGAGCCGGTAGATCAACTCGTAGCCGGCGGCGAGTCGCGTCGCGCCCGGCACGAGCGAAAACGGGCTCGCCGGATTCGAAAACGACTTGGACGCCGCCTGGGCCCAGGCGGTCATCGGGCTCAGCAGTGCGCGCTGAAATTCACGGATGTGGTAGAGCATAGGTGCTCCGGCGTTATGGTCTGGTCTATATCCGGCGTATCCGGTGCGCGCGGGCTCGCGCGTCTCGAAAAAGCCGGACGGATTGGATTTTTTTTTCGGGCGGCACACCGGTCGGGGGTAAGGAAACATGCAGAACACGCGTCGCACGCGTAACGCGTGGGGCGCGGAGGTCATGCCAATTCCTTAGGGTGCCAGATCGTTGTGCAGCGCAACAACTCTAGTGTAGCTCAGCTTTTCGAATCCTGACGCATGCGTCACGGCGTCGCAACAGTTTCCGTCTCCGCGGGAACGCCTTTGCACGGCGGGTGCCCAGTCTCCTTCGCCATTTCCTGTTCGTGGCGGATCAGGTTCAAGCCCGTATGGACTAGCGCAACGTGCGAAAACGCCTGCGGGAAATTGCCGACCAGCCGCCCTGCGACGGGGTCGTATTCCTCGGACAGCAGCCCGACGTCGTTTGCCAGTGACAGCAGGCGCTCGTACATCGCGCGTGCGTCGTCCGTGCGGCCCTGCAGCGCGAGGTTGTCGACCATCCAGAAACTGCAGGCGAGGAAGGTGCCTTCGCCGGGAGGCAGTCCGTCGTTGAATTCTGTCGTCCGGTAGCGCATCACGAAACCTTCGCACATCAGATCGCGCTCAATGGCCGCGACCGTTCCGGCGATGCGCGGGTCAGATGCGGGCAGAAAACCGACCAGCGGCATGAGCAGGAGGCTCGCGTCGAGTTCGGTGCCCTCGTAGATCTGTGTGAACGAATTGAGCTGTGCGTTGAAGCTGCGCGCGCAGATGGTCGCGTGGATCGTGTCGCGCACTGCGCGCCAGTGGTCGAGCGGTCCCGGCAGACCGAATTTTTCCGCCGATCGGACCGCGCGCTCGAAGGCCACCCACGCCATCACTTTCGAGAACGTGAAGTGCTGGCGGCCGCCGCGCGTCTCCCAGATGCCCTCGTCGGGCTCGGTCCAGATCTTTTCCAGGTGATCGAGCATCGCGCCCTGGATCGACCACGCGGTTTCGTCGGCCTGAAGTCCGCCCACACGGGCTAGATGCAGCGCGTTCGCGACTTCGCCATACACGTCGAGCTGCAGTTGCCCGACTGCGTTATTGCCGATTCGCACGGGCTTCGCGCCCTCGTAGCCGGGTAGCCAGTCGATTTCGGACTCAGGCAGACGGCGTTCGCCGGCGAGCCCGTACATGATCTGCAACTGCGACGGCGAGCCCGCCATGACGCGGCCAAGCCACGCACGCCAGGCGCGCGCCTCGTCGAAGTAGCCGCCGCGCATCATCGCGAGCAGCGTGATGGTCGCGTCGCGCAGCCAGCAGTAACGGTAGTCCCAGTTGCGCGTGCCACCGAGTTGCTCGGGCAGCGAGGTGGTTGGCGCGGCGACGATGCCCCCGGTCGGCTCGTAGGCGAGCGCCTTCAGCGTGATCAGCGAGCGCCGGATCGGCCCGGCCCAGCGACCCTCGACGGTGCCGCGCGCCGACCATTCGGTCCAGTAGTTCTCGGTGCGCGCGAGCGCCGTGAACGGGTCGCGCGGCGGCGGCGGACGCAGGTGCGAGGCCGCATACGACATCGAGAACGGCACGCGCTCGCCTTCTTTCACCTCGAACTGTGCGACGGTGCGCATGTTTTCGCCTTGCAGGTCCACGGGCGTGCGCAGGACGACGGTATCCGGGCCGACGACCGCCTTGACGCCGTTCTCGTAGGTGAGTCGGCTCACCCACGGCACCGAAAAGCCATAGTCGAAGCGCAGCACCAGTTCGGAATGCATGCGCACGGTGCCGCGCCGGCCCACGACGATGCGCACGAGTTCCGACCAGCCGTTGCCCGGCGGCATGAAGTCGATCAGCGTGACGGCGCCTTCGGGCGTCTCGAAGTCGGTTTCGAGAATCAGCGTCTCGCCGCGGTAGCGGCGTGTGACCTTGACCTCGACGCCGGGGGCGACCTCGGGGGCGATGAGCCAGCGGCCGTTCTCCTCGGTGCCGAGCAGCGCGGCAAAGCACGCACCGGAGTCGAATCGCGGCCAGCAAAGCCAGTCGATGGATCCGGCGCGGGACACGAGCGCGGCGGTGTGGCCGTCGCCGATCAGGGCGTAGTCTTCGATGGGAGCGGGCATGGTTAGCGATCCGACAGGCGTTGTACGGTTTAACGGCACATGCACGGACAAGATTAGTGGGTGCAGGGGTGTGTGCGCAACGCGTTTTGCCGGTGCCGCTTGCCCGACGGGGCAGGGCGTGGCGTTCAGAGGTGCCCGCTGGCGCCGACGAGCCCGAGCATTCCTATGATGATCAGGTATAGCGCGACGATGTAGTTGAGCAGGCGCGGCACCACGAGAATCAGGATGCCGGCGATGAGCGAGGCAACCGGGCCAATGCCGAGGTGGATGTTCATGTTCGATTCCTGATAAGGCCTGTTCACGCGAATCACAGGCGTGTTCCATGGCTTAAAAAATCGTTCCCACGGGCCGACGCGCCAGAAGGGACGCTTGCCGGTTCGTCGCAATCCGCGTGCTCGGCCCGGCTGGCGGGCGGCGCAGGCCCGTTATCGATGTGTACAGGCCGTATGCGGGCGCGTGTCGCGCGCGGGTGATCGGCCTCTCTTATACTCGGGGCAGATCCGTCAGAACATGGTGCGCTCGCGCGCGACGCCGATCTGCTTTGTTGCGTAAGAAGGGGGCGACGTGTTCTTGCGCCTTGCATCTGCATACGCCGTGCCCGGCCTGGACCGGTTCATCCCGTGCCGGCGTGCACGCGGACTGGTCCATCTTCTCAATCAATTCATTGACGGTCTCGTCATCATGACTCTCGTTTCCGCCACCCACGCCTTCGCCCAATCGTCCGCTGCCGATGCACCTGCGGACGGCGTCTACAACCTGATCGTCGGGACCTATACGGGCGGCAGGAGCGAGGGGATCTACGTCTACCGTTTCGATACGAAGACTGGCGATGCCACTCCTGTGAGTGTCGCGAAGACGGTGAATCCCGCGTATCTGGCCGTGAGCCGCGACCGTCGCTTCGTTTATGCCGTCAACGAATTGCCCGGCGAAGACGGTCCCGCGTCGCTACGCGGCGACGTGAGTGCGTTCGCCTTCGATCCCGCGAGCGGACAACTTACGTTTCTCAACAAGGTGTCCGCCGAGGGCAACGATCCGTGCTACCTGATCCTGTCGCCGGATGGGCGCTATGTGTTCGTTTCGAACTACTCGATTGCCGCTGATCCCGGTGGCAGTTTTGTTGTGCTGCCGGTCGAGCAGGACGGCACGCTCGGCACGCCCGTGCAAACCGTGCGGCACGAGGGGAGCGGCCCGGTGAAGGGGCGCCAGGACAGCGCTCACGTCCACTCGACGGTGTTCTCGCCCGATGGCCGTCTCCTCTACGCGCAGGATCTCGGCGCCGACAAGCTCTACACCTGGCGCTACATGGCGGACGGTGGCCACGATGTCGTCAGCCCGGCCGAGTGGCATTACACGGAGATGAAGGCGGGTTCCGGCCCGCGTCATCTGGTCTTCAGCAATGACGGACGCCACGCGTACGTCATCGACGAGTTGTCCGCGTCGGTCACAGTGCTTCGCGATCAGAACGGGCAGCTCGTGCCCGAGCAGACCGAGTCGCTCGTCGAACCCGGCTTCAAGGGCGTGGTGGGGGCAGCGGCGCTGCATCTGTCGCCGGATGGGCGTTTCCTGTACGCATCCAATCGTGGCGACGCCAACGACATCACGATCTTCGCAGTCGATCAGGCTAGCGGGAAGCTTTCGTTCGTCGGGCGTCAGTCGAGTCTCGGCAAGACGCCGCGCGAGTTCTCCATCGATCCGACCGGCCGGTGGCTGATCGTCGGTAACCAGAATAGCGACACGGCTTATGTGTTCCGCCGCGATCCGCAGACCGGCCTGCTCGGGCCGGACCCGAAGCGGCTCGACATTGGGGCGCCGGTCGATTTCAGGTTCGTCGCCCGATAACGCGTTTGCCGTGCGATGCCTCGCGAGCGTCAACGCACCGTGATTCCGGCTAACCGACCGAGGCGCGGCGTATGCCGCACCTCAATCACTCAGGCTGGCCCGGAACGAGCACTTCACGGCTGCCGTTGATGCCCATCGGGGAGACGAGGCCTGCTGCCTCCATCTGTTCGACGAGCCGCGCGGCACGGTTATAGCCGATGCGCAACTGCCGCTGCACGGACGAGATCGACGCGCGCCGCGTGCGCACGACGAACGCGACGGCTTCGTCGTAGAGCGGATCGGCTTCGGCGTCGGGCGCGTCGCCGAAGAGATCCTGCGCCGCGCCTTCGGAGGCGGGTCCGTCGAGGATGCCTTCCACGTACTCGGGCTCGCCGAACTGCTTCAGATACTCGACGACCGCGTGGACTTCTTCATCGGCGACGAACGCGCCATGCACACGCTGCGGATAGCCCGTGCCGGGCGGCAGGAACAGCATGTCGCCCTGGCCGAGCAGCGACTCGGCGCCCATCTGGTCGAGGATCGTGCGCGAGTCGATCTTCGACGACACCTGGAACGCCACACGCGTCGGAATGTTGGCCTTGATGAGGCCCGTGATGACGTCGACCGAGGGGCGCTGCGTCGCGAGAATCAGGTGGATGCCGGCCGCGCGCGCCTTCTGCGCGAGACGCGCGATCAGCTCTTCGATCTTCTTGCCCGCCACCATCATGAGGTCGGCGAGTTCGTCGATCACGACGACGATCATCGGCATCGGCGAGAGCGGCTCGGGTGCCTCGGGCGTGAGCGAGAACGGATTGCCGATCTTCTTTTCCTGCGCCTCTGCGTCCCGGATCTTCTGGTTGAAGCCGGCGAGATTGCGTACGCCTACGGCCGACATCAGCCGGTAGCGCTTTTCCATTTCGCCGACGCACCAGTTGAGCGCGTTGGCTGCGAGCTTCATGTCCGTGACGACCGGCGCGAGCAGATGCGGAATGCCCTCGTAGACCGAAAGTTCGAGCATCTTCGGATCGATCATGATGAGCCGCACGTCCTCGGGCGCCGCCTTGTAGAGGAGCGAGAGGATCATCGCGTTGATCGCGACGGATTTGCCCGAGCCGGTCGTGCCCGCGACGAGCATGTGCGGCGCCTTCGCGAGATCGGTGACGACGGGCTGGCCGATGATGTCCTTGCCCAGCGCGATCGTGAGCTTCGAGGCCGAGCGCTGCCACGGCGTCGATTCGAGGATCTCCGAGAGCCGGATCATGTGGCGGCGCGCGTTGGGCAGCTCGAGCCCCATGCAGGTCTTGCCGGGGATCGTTTCGACGACGCGGATCGACGTGAGGCCGAGGCCGCGCGAAAGGTCCTTCATGAGGCCGACGATCTGGCTGCCGCGCACGCCGAGCGCGGGCTCGATTTCGAAGCGCGTGATCACCGGACCCGCCGACGCGCCGACCACCGTGACCGGCACCTTGAACTCCTGGAGGCGCTGCTCGATGAGCTGGCCCGTTTCGGCGAGCTTTTCCTCGGAGACCGGTTCGGCGTCCGACGAAGCGCGCTCGAGCAGATCGAGGCCGGGCAGTTCGACTGCCGACGCGGTGAGCGGTTCGAACACGAAGCCCGTCGGCGCGTGGCCGCGCACCGGCTGGCGCACGGGGGGGTCTTCTGTCGTGGGGGACGGTCGGGCTTCCGTGTCGTCTGGGTCGCTTTCGGGCTCAGCGGTTGGGGCCGAGGTGGCTGCGGCGAACGTTGGTCCGGGTGCGGCAGTTGTCACGGCGTGTGGGAACGGCGCGGGGATTGCGGGGACTTCCCATGGTGCAGCGATCGACGGCGCGCTGGGTGCGATTGGCGTGGTCGGCGAGGGTGCTGGTTGTGCGACCTGTGCGGGCGCGATTTCCCACGGCGTTTCAACGACGCGCGGGAAGCGCACGACGTTCGAGCCGTCCGATGACCCCTGCGAAGCGGGGAGGGCGCTCGCGCGCTGTTGTGCCGCTTCATCGGCGCCGATCGTCACGCGCGCGGGTGGCGTTTCATTTGTGTTCGTGTCTGCCGTTATGAGCTGTTCGGCGACTGCGTCGGCGATGATCGGTTCGCGCGCTGCAGGCGTCTCAACCGCAGGCGTATTAACCGTGACAGGGGCCGCAACCGGCGCAGCCGTCGGCGTGATGGGCATCGCCACGTCCGTACGCACTGAGGCGAACGTCATGAGCGCGTCGTCGGTGCCCGTTGCCTCGGCTGGCTCCGGTGACGCTTGAATTTCGTCCAGCGGTTCGTCGTCGAGCAGGACCCACGGTGCGAGGCCGTGCTCAGTCGCCGGCCAGGACGGCTGCGGCGGCGCTGCGAACGCGAGCGGCGTCACCCCGCTGTCCTGACCAGCCGTCATGGTCGCACTTTGATGCTGCGCGGCTTCGGCTGGCG
This sequence comes from Paraburkholderia adhaesiva, assembly GCF_021390575.1. Taxonomy (GTDB): domain Bacteria; phylum Pseudomonadota; class Gammaproteobacteria; order Burkholderiales; family Burkholderiaceae; genus Paraburkholderia; species Paraburkholderia adhaesiva. Next base: position 975,464 of record NZ_JAJEJQ010000001.1, read on the forward strand.
GCGCGTCGGGCATCACGTTGTGCAGGAATTGGCCGCGCGTTGTCGCAGCGGTTACGTGGCCGGTTTCGGTGCGCCACATCGACTGAATGCCCGCGTGGGGGGCGTCGGGAACGGTATCGTGGGCCGGTGCGCCGAAGGGTGCAGTCACGCCTGTAGTGGCCGGCACCGCAGCAGGCCACGCGTCGGGCAGATCAAACGGCGTCGTGGAAAACGGCGTTGCCGTATCGGGCGCGAGCGTGCGCGTGCCATCAGCGATCGAGTCAGCGGGCGGTGCCTCGTCACCCGGCACGAAGTCCGGATCGGCATCGTGCATGGCGACTGGCTGCGGTGTGACGAACGTCGTAGGCGTGTCGGGCAACCACGCAAAAGGCGCGGCTGCGGACTGTGTCTGTTGCACTCCGGTGGCCGGTGATGCATCGAATTCGCCATGGGCCGTGGCGATAGCGTCCGTTTCGGCGGACCACATCCCAGCGGTGGCCGGGAGAGGTGCGGCAATCGTGCCCACACTCGTCGTAGCCGCGGCAGCGGCGGGTTGTGCCGCAGCGCTCGGGAATTGCGGCTCCGGTGTATTCGCGTCAGACAGATTCGCATCCGCCCCAATCGCGTCCGCCGGGTGATCCTCGATAGCGGAGCGTCGAGCGAGGCTCGCGCCGGCGAGCGTCGTCCAGCGCGCGGCGTTGTCCTCGATCGAGCGCAGCGTGTCGAGCACGTTTGTCGTCACCGGTGCGGGCGATTTTGGCTGGGCCGGCAAAGCAGTTTGCGGCCAGGATGCAGTCGCTTCGGGCGGCACTGTCATCGGCGTGCCCGGCTGCGCTCGCATGGTGTCGCGCGCAGATTTCGTCGGCCATACGAAAGGGCGGGGCGGCTTCGGCCGAGGCAGCGGCGGAGCAGAAGCGGCGGCGCGTGCAGCCGTGCTGCCCGCTACCGGCGGCGGGCCGTTGCGCCGGGCCGGCAGCGTTTTCGCAAATGGCGACGCGAGCGGATCGAGCGGCGTCGCGGTGCGTGCGCCTGCAGTGGCGGCGTCGAAGGCCTGGGCGGCCGGCGTAGCGCCGGGCGCGACCGAAATAGCCGATGCCGCAGTGCGTACCGCTGGCATCGGTGGGCGAACCGGTTCGGCGCGCCACGGCGCATTAGCGCCGGGCGTCTGCGTAGGGGCTCCAGCCAGAGGTTCGGCTGCGCGTGCCGTTTGCCGTCGCGTGTCGGTAACCGAAGCGGGTCCCGTCGCGACACGACCGCCCGTGGGCGGCGTCGTGCGCAGCCATCCCGCGGGCGCGACCGGTTCACTGCGGGCCAACCCCGACGCCGGGGCCGTCTGGTCCGTCAGACGCGGTTCGGCGCGCCATGGCGAGGCGCCTCGCGACGCGTCACCGCTTGCCGCAGCCGCGCCCGACGCAATGCCACCTGCAGCAGCGCCCGCCGCCTTTACGGTCGTCGCGGGCGGCCGCCACACGGTCGGGCGCCGACGCGGCGAACCGTCGAGCGTGGTCTGTGAATCGACGGAATGAGCACCGCTCACGCCACGCGCAGGCGCGGTGTCGTTATCCACTGCACGGCGGCTGCGCCGCTCGCTGCGCGGCTGGCGATCGTCGTCATGTTCCGCGCGGATGTTGAGGCCCAGCCCGAGCGACACGTCCGCCCAGGCGAGCACGCCGCGCCAGCGGAAATCGAGGAACCACGGCAGGCTCACGACGAAAAGTGCTGTCATCACGAGCGGTGCGGCGACGTGACCGACCAGTTTGCCGAGTCCCGAGCCGAGCGCCTGCCCGAGCGCATTGAAACCGCTAATGTGAATCAGCGTCGCTTCGAGCGTGCAGCTCGCGACGAGCACGCAGAGAAAACCAACCCAGAGCCGGATCGTGCCCGGTCCGCGCACGCCGGAACCACCGGGCAGGACGGACCTGACGAGACGCCAGATCAGAGGGATCAACCAGATGGACGAGGCGCCGAGCCAGCCAGGAACTACCGTGTGCATGCCAGAGATAAACGAATGGAAGTAGTACAACGCGTCGAGTGTAACCGCTCGGCCGTCTTGGCCCGACACGCGGCTGGCGGCGACGCTACGCGCACCTTGACGCAGGCGTAATCGCGTGCGGGCCGCCGTGGCCTGTGCGTATCGCGCCCGCCGTGCGAACCGTGCGAATCGCGAGAATCAAGCGCAATGCCACGCCGGTCCACGGCGTGGCGCCCGGAGCGTGAGGCGCTCACTGGGCGGGCTGCGTCGCCGCAGCGCCGTCCGGATGCTTGAAGGTCAGGCGGTCGCCGTTTTCGAGGATGAGCAGCAGCGAGCGCGGCTCGCGCATCTGCACGCCGCTGCGCGCGATGTGGGAGAGGGCGTCGAGGAACGCACCTTCGATATCGCCGCCCAAACCGACGCACGCCATACGCGTGCCGGCCATCTGCCCGAACGAAAGCAAGCCGTTCTTCAGCGTGTAGCTGCCCGTGTAGCGGTTGCAGCCCGAGAAGCCGCTCACGCGGCGCTGGCCGGTCTCGGTCGACAGATCGAGCGTGATGGGGTGTCCGCCGGCCACGCCGTTGGCCGCCGCGCCAGGCACTGCGCGCAACGTGCCGTCGGCCTGCTTCCATTCGACTAGCTGCCACTGAGTGTTGTCGAGCAACTGCGTCGCCGCGGGCACGAATGGATCAGACGGCGGCGCGGATGCGTAATCATGGACGGGCATCGTGCACGCGGCCAGCAAAAGGGCGGCGGCGAACGGCGCAATGCGCGACGCGATCAGGCGCATGGAAGAGCGCTCCGGTTTGCGTCCGGTCTGGAGTCCGGGTTGGCGTCGCGGCGGGCGCGTGCTCGAGCGGATTGGCATCGCATCGGTCCTCGTATTCAGCGAAGGCGTAAGCGTAACGCAGTAGTGGGGATGCGCGCGAGACAATCATCGCGTTACCTGAGCGCCGACGTCCTGCACGCGCGGGGCGTGGCAGCGCTTTCATGCGTTCGCGCGTGTTAACATCGGCGCTCTTTCGTATCGTGCAACACCGTCATTCTGGAGACATCATGGAGATCGGCACTCGCATCGGCACGCCGCTGTCGGCCTCGGCCACGCGCGTCATGCTGCTCGGCGCAGGCGAACTGGGCAAGGAAGTGATCATCGCGCTGCAGCGCCTCGGCGTCGAAGTGATCGCCGTCGACCGCTACGAGAACGCGCCCGGCCATCAGGTCGCACATCGCGCGCACGTGATCGACATGGCCGATCCCAAGGCGCTGCGCGCCCTGATCGACGCCGAGCGCCCGCATCTCGTCGTGCCCGAGATCGAGGCCATCGCCACCGACGCGCTCGCCGCTGTCGAATCCGAAGGCGTCGCCGAGGTGATTCCGACCGCGCGCGCCGCCCAGCTCACGATGAACCGCGAGGGCATCCGATGCCTCGCCGCCGAGGAGCTGGGTCTCGCCACCTCGCCGTACGCGTTTGCCGACTCGCTCGACGAACTGAAGGCGGGCGTTGCGAAGGTTGGCTACCCGTGTGTGGTGAAGCCGGTCATGTCATCGTCGGGCAAGGGGCAGTCGGTCGTGCGCAGCGATGCCGACGTCGAGAAAGCGTGGGAGTACGCGCTCGCGGGCGGGCGTGTGAATCGTGGCCGTGTGATCGTCGAAGGCTTCATCAACTTCGATTACGAAATCACGCAGTTGACCGTGCGCGCCATCGATCCGGCAAGCGGCCAGGTGAAGACGTATTTCTGCGATCCGATCGGCCATCTGCAGGTGGATGGCGACTACGTCGAATCGTGGCAGCCGCAACCGATGAGCCCGAAGGCGCTCGAACGCTCGCGCGACATTGCGCACAAGGTGACCGAGGCGCTCGGCGGGCGCGGGATTTTCGGCGTCGAACTGTTCGTGCGCGGCGACGACGTGTGGTTCTCGGAAGTGAGTCCGCGTCCGCACGATACGGGCTTGGTCACGCTCGCTTCACAGCGCTTTTCCGAGTTCGAACTGCACGCGCGCGCAATCCTCGGCTTGCCCGTCGATACGACGGCCCGCGCTCCGGGCGCGTCGGCCGTGATCTATGGCGGGCTCGAAGGGCATGGCATCGCGTTTGAAGGGGTGCAGGCGGCGCTTTCGGTGCCGGATTCGGACCTGCGTCTCTTCGGCAAGCCGGAAAGCTTCGTGAAGCGCCGCATGGGCGTCGCGCTCGCGACCGGGGCGGACGTCGAAGAAGCACGTGCGCGTGCGCGTGCATCGGCGGCGGCGGTTCGCCCGGTGCCGGGTTCCTCGGCGGACTGAGCGATCGGCACACCGCTCCCCGGTCACGCAGTCCTGCTCCTCGACGAACTGAGCGGCGCGGCGTTGACCTGGACGGAGCGCACATATCGCTGAGCGTCGCATAATCGCCGGATGGTGCAGCGCGCGCGCCGTTCGCGCGCTGCCTGTCTATCGTGTCGTACGAAGGCAGGAAGATCCGATGAAAATGTCGATGCCGTCTCGCTGGGTACGCCTCGTCGTGGCCGCTGCGTACGGGCTCATTGCGCTGTCGGGCTGCGGTCTCGCGGCGGCGCCGTGCCGCGTGGCCTCGGCGGGGCTGAAAATCGTGCCGGTAGTCGGTCATGCCGCCGCAGCGCCAACCGATGCCTGCGCCGCGGTGATCGATCCCTGATAAGCCGCACGTGGAGCAACGAACGATGCAACGGTGGGAGGACGCGATGAAGAGCAAGCACAAACGCGTTGCAGATCGGGTGAGTCGTGCGGCTCATGCCGCGGCAGCGCTGGCCCTCGTCTGCGGCGCAGCCACGGTGCGCGCGCATGCTGCGCAACTGGTCGTGCACGAGATCCAGACGCAATCGCGTCACACCTTCAGTTACACCTGTGCCAACGGCAAGACTTTCAAGGTCACCTATCTCAATGCGAAGAACGGCCAGAGCTTCGCAGTGTTGCCGGTACGGGGACAGAACTTCCTGTTTGTCTCGACCATCGCGGCATCGGGTGTGAAGTATCAGGCGGACCGCTACACGTGGTGGACGAAGGGGCCGCGCGCCGATCTCTTCGATGCCACGGCGGGCGAGAACGCAGCGGCGGTGCTCGCCGGCTGCGCGACGATCATGCGCTGAGCGCGCGCTGCTTCCGGATTGCCTCTGCGCCACGTTTCGCGGGCGCCCCAAATGATGGGGAGCGACCACGCCGCGCCGGACAAGGGGCGGCCCGGCGCAGAGGCCCTGACGCGTTGCCAGTGGGATTTATGCCAGGGTGCTACAATACCGCGCTTTCGGCGGGGTGCGCCGGCCGCAGAAAAACGCTGCGGGCCGCTCGACCTGCCGGATGAGAGCCGGGGGAAGCGCGCGACCTTGCGTCCGGGCCGATTCGTCGGTGCGGGAGCGATACCCCGGCTGTACGCCGGTGACTTGCGCCGGGCGTACTCCTCGCGGCCCGCCGGGCTGCGAGCCGCGACCCGCGCGTCCGTTGCGGCGCCCGGCCGTCAGCGCCGCGGCGTCAAGCGCTCAGGCGCCTTTATAGCGAAGCCACCATGTCCGACACTGACGTCAAGCCCAGCACTGCGACTTTCGACCAGTTTGGCCTTGCACCCGAAATCCTCAAGGCGATCGACGAGCAGGGCTACACGACGCCCACGCCCATCCAGGCGCAGGCGATCCCCGTGGTGCTCACGGGCCGCGACGTGATGGGTGCCGCGCAGACCGGCACCGGCAAGACCGCGAGTTTCTCGCTGCCGATCCTCCAGCGCCTGTTGCCCAACGCGAACACGAGCGCCTCGCCCGCCCGCCATCCGGTGCGTGCACTGATCCTCACACCGACACGCGAACTGGCCGACCAGGTCGCCGCCAACGTGCGCTCGTATGCGACGCACACGCCGCTGCGTAGCGCGGTGGTGTTCGGTGGCGTCGACATGAATCCGCAGTCCGACGAACTGCGCCGCGGCGTCGAGATCCTGATCGCGACGCCGGGCCGCCTGCTCGACCACGTCCAGCAGAAGACGACGAATCTCGGCCAGGTGCAGATGCTCGTCCTCGACGAAGCCGACCGCATGCTCGACATGGGCTTCCTGCCGGATCTGCAGCGCATCCTGAACCTGCTGCCGAAGGAGCGTCAGACGCTGCTGTTCTCGGCTACGTTCTCGGGCGAAATCAAAAAGCTGGCCGCCACGTATCTGCGCACTCCGCAGACGATCGAAGTCGCGCGCAGCAACTCGACGGCCACGAACGTCACGCAGGTCGTCTACGAAGTCCACGAGGGCGACAAGGCCGGCGCCGTCGTGCAACTGATCCGCGATCGCGGCCTGAAGCAGGTGATCGTGTTCTGCAACAGCAAGATCGGTGCGAGCCGCCTTGCGCGCACGATCGAGAAGCAGGGCATTGTCGCGGCGGCGATTCACGGCGACCGTTCGCAGAACGAGCGCATGCAGGCCCTCGACGCGTTCAAGCGCGGCGAGATCGAGGCGCTTGTTGCGACCGACGTGGCCGCGCGCGGCCTCGACATCGCCGAACTGCCGGCCGTGATCAACTTCGATTTGCCGTTCAACGCGGAAGACTACGTGCACCGCATCGGCCGAACGGGCCGCGCTGGTGCGTCGGGCGACGCGCTTTCGCTGTGCAGCCCGAACGAGAAGAAGCAGCTCGCCGACATTGAGAAGCTCATCAAGCGTCCGCTGACCGTGGAGCGTCTGGTCGTCGATGCGCCGGCCGTGCATCACGAAGGCGGCAGCCGCGGCCGTCACGAGCGCGGTGAGCGTGGTGATCGTGGCGAGCGCTCGGCTCATGGCCATCGCCGCACGGGGTCGTTCGACAGGCCGCATCATCGTGCGCAGCCCGTCGACGAGTTCTTCCTGAAGCCCTATGAGCCGTCGCCGTCAACGCGCAAGGCCGCCGAGGACACGAATGCGACGAACACGGTCGCGCCGCAGAAGTCGCAGTCGAAGCAGCCGCTCGCGGCGCTGTTGGGCGGCCTCGGGGCGTCGTGGCGTAACAAGCCTTCTTCGTCTTCGTCGAACTGACGTCGAACTTCGGCGCAGGTAAAGGTAGAAACAAAACGGCGTGCCAGGCGGCACGCCGTTTTGTTTTGGTGGGTTTGAATGGTGCGGGTCGTGCTCGTGGACTTTGCGGCCAAGTGTGTGTGGCGCGTCCGCCGCGTCTCGACTGCCTGACTCGGTTTGCCGCGTTCCGATTACCGTGCGTCGACCACCGGGTTCAGGCCAGCGCATTCAGCCAGCCGTATCTAGTCCACGACAGGCAACTTCGCGAGCCGACGCCGCCAGGCGTCGATGGCGTCAGCGTGAAAAGCGTCCAGCGTGGCCGGTGCGGGATCGCACAATTCCAGCCCCAGATGCCGGGCTGCCGCGACGAGCGCATCGAGCGGACGCACACCATCGAGTGCCTGCGCGCCAGTCTGTTTCGAGAGCTTCTCGCCGTCGTCGTTGGTCACGACCGGAACATGCAGGTAAGTGAGCGAAGGCACGCCGAGGCAGCGTTGCAGCCAGATCTGGCGCGCCGTCGAGTCGAGCAGGTCCGCGCCGCGCACGACGTGTGTGATGCCCTGTTCGGCGTCATCGACGACCACCGCAAGCTGGTACGCCCACTGACCGTCCGCGCGCAGCAGAACGAAGTCGCCCACATCGGTTGCGAGATTCTGCGACTGCGGGCCTAGCCAGCGGTCGTCGAAGCGGATTACGGCCGCGCCCGGCGGTGCGTCTACGGGTACGCGCAGGCGCCACGCGCGCGCGTGCTTGCCGTGCAGGCCGTTCCGGCAGGTACCGGGGTAAATCAGCGTGGTATTGCGCTGATGCGCGTGCAGTTGCGAATCGGCGATTTCCTTGCGCGTGCAACCGCACGGATAGACGTGGCGCGCGGCCAGCAGCCTGTCGAGCGCCGCGCGATAGCGATCGGTTCGCGCGCTTTGCCAGACGGGAGGTTCATCGGCCTGAAAGCCGAAGCGTTCGAGCGTCGCCAGGATGTCCTGCGCCGCGCCGGGCACGGTGCGCGGACCATCGATGTCCTCAACGCGCACGAGCCACGTACCGCCGTGCGCGCGCGCGTCGAGCCAGCTCGCGAGCGCCGAGACGAGCGAGCCGAAATGCAGCGGGCCGGTCGGCGAGGGGGCGAAGCGGCCGCGGTAGGGAAGATGACCGGGCGCGCTCGCGTAGTGGGTGTCGCTCACGCGCGCGTGCGTTTTCGGTGCGCTCAGGCGGCCAGGCCGGCCTGCGCCGAAGCTGCGTCGCCTTGCTCGCGCGCCGGATGGCACGCCGGGCAGGTCTTGCCCACAACATAGAGCGGCGATGCCTGCCCGGCCGGGGGCACAACGGCACGGCATGCAAAGCATTGAACGGTGTCGGTGGCTTCGAGGTTCGGATTAAGCGCGGTGCGTTGGTCGAACACGAAGCAGTCGCCGTGATAGTGCGCGCCGCCCACTTCCTCGAAATATTTGAGAATACCGCCTTCGAGCTGGTAGACGTTCTCGATGCCCGCTTCCTTCATGTGGATGGCGGCCTTCTCGCAGCGGATTCCGCCCGTGCAGAACGACACGACGGTCTTGCCTTCGAGATCGGCGCGGTTCGCTTCGATCACAGCGGGGAATTCGCTGAACTTGTCGATGCGGTAGTCGAGCGCTTGCTCGAACGTGCCGACGTCTACTTCAAAGGCGTTGCGCGTGTCGAGCATCACGACCGGGCGGCCCTCGTCATCGTGACCCCGGTCGAGCCATGCCTTCAGCGTGACCGGCGCAACCGACGGCGCGCGGCCCTCTTCGGGACGGATCGCCGGTTTCTTCATCGTGATGATCTCGCGCTTCAGGCGCACGAGCATGCGATTGAACGGGCGCGTTTCGGAGAAGCTTTCCTTGAACTGCAGCGTCGCGAACTTGCCCTCGAAGAGCGGATCGTGGCGGATGTAGTCGATGAAGGTGCGCACGGCGGTTTCTTCGCCCGCGACAAACAGATTGATGCCTTCCGGTGCAAGCAGGATCGTGCCCCGCAAGTCGAGCGACTTGCAGCGATCGAGGACTTGCGGGCGCCATTCGACCGTGTTGTCGAGCGTCGCGAACTGATAGGCGGAGAGATTGAGGATGCGCATGGACAGAACTGATGAGACTCGCACGCGTTTTCTGGCGCTGCCGGGAGGCCGGGCGGCGGGCGTAATCTCGTATTATCGCTCATGGTGCTTCGAGGCGCTCTGCAACGGCATGCAGCGTGCATTGTGGGACCCACGGGGCGGAAAGGCGCTCGCAAGGGCCAATGGACGGGCGTAAGGCCCGACATCAGGCCAACGACGCCTTATCCGTATGGCCAACGCCGTCGCGACGGCCCGAATTCGCCCCAGGCTGGAGTTACAATGACGCGCATGTCAGATCCCCGCTTCGTTCATCTTCGCGTCCACTCCGAATTTTCGATTGCCGACGGCATCGTGCGCCTCGACGACCTCGTCAAGGCGGCGGCCAAAGACGGCCAGGGGGCGCTCGCGCTCACCGACCTCGGCAACGCATTCGGCCTCGTTCGTTTCTACAAGGAGGCGCGCGGCAAGGGGGTCAAACCCATCGCCGGCTGCGACGTCTGGATCATGAACCCGGACGACCGCGACAAGCCTTCACGTCTACTGCTGCTTGTGAACGACAAGCGCGGCTACCTGAACCTCTGCGAACTGCTTTCGAAGGCGTGGCTGACGAACCAGTATCGCGGCCGCGCTGAAGTCGATGTCGCGTGGCTCGAAGCCGGGCTCGGTGAAGGGCTGCTCGCGCTTTCGGGCGCCCAGCAGGGCGATATCGGCCTGGCGCTTGCGGCGGGCAACGTCGAAAGCGCGAAGCGCCATGCGCAACGGTGGGCCACGCTGTTCCCGAACGGCTTCTACATCGAACTGCAGCGCTGCGGCCAACCGGGCGGCGAGCCGTACGTGCAACAGGCCGTTGCGCTTGCGGCGGACCTGAAGCTGCCCGTGGTCGCCACGCACCCGATGCAGTTCATGGAGGCCGATGAATACACGGCGCACGAAGCGCGCGTGTGCATCTCGGAAGGCGACATCCTCGCGAATCCGCGCCGCCAGAAACGCTTCACCACGGACCAGCGCTTCCTGTCGCAGGAGGAAATGACCGCGCTTTTCGCGGACATTCCGTCGGCGATTACGAACACGATCGAAATCGCCAAGCGCTGCAATCTCACGCTCGAACTCGGCAAGCCGAAGCTGCCGCTCTTTCCGACGCCGGACGGCCTCTCGCTCGACGACTACCTCGTGCAGCTCTCGAAGGAGGGCCTCGAAAAGCGTCTTGTGCAGCTGTACCCCGACGAAGCGGAGCGTGAGAAAGAGCGGGCGCACTACTACGAACGTCTGGAATTCGAGTGCGGGACGATCATCAAGATGGGCTTCCCGGGCTACTTCCTGATCGTCGCGGACTTCATCAACTGGGCGAAGAACAACGGCGTGCCGGTCGGGCCGGGCCGGGGCTCGGGTGCGGGCTCGCTCGTCGCTTACGCGCTCGGCATTACCGACCTCGATCCGCTGCGCTACAACCTGCTGTTCGAGCGCTTCCTGAATCCGGAACGCGTGTCGATGCCCGACTTCGACATCGACTTCTGCCAGCACGGGCGCGACCGCGTCATTCAGTACGTGAAGGAGAAGTACGGCCCGGACGCGGTCTCGCAGATCGCGACGTTCGGCACCATGGCCGCGAAGGCGGCCGTGCGCGACATCGGCCGCGTGCTCGACCTCGGCTACAACTTCACGGACGGCGTGGCGAAGCTCATCCCGTTCAAGCCGGGCAAGCACGTCACCATCGCCGACGCGATGAAGGAAGAGCCGCTCCTCCAGGAGCGCTACGACAACGAGGACGAAGTCCACCAGCTGCTCGATCTCGCGCAGCGCGTGGAGGGTCTCACGCGTAACGTCGGCATGCACGCGGGCGGCGTGCTGATCGCACCCGGCAAGCTCACGGATTTTTGCCCGCTCTACACGCAGGGCGACGAAAGCGGCGTCGTGAGCCAGTACGACAAGGACGACGTGGAAGCCGTCGGCCTCGTGAAGTTCGACTTTCTGGGCCTCACCACGCTGACGATCCTCGACTGGGCCGAGCGCTATATCCGCATGCTCGATCCGTCGAAGAATGACTGGTCGCTCGGGCAAGTACCGCTCGACGACGCGGCTTCGTTCCAGATCCTCAAGAAGGCGAACACGGTCGCCGTGTTCCAGCTGGAAAGCCGCGGCATGCAGGGCATGCTGAAAGACGCCCAGCCCGACCGCTTCGAGGACATCATCGCGCTCGTGGCGCTGTACCGTCCGGGCCCGATGGACCTGATTCCGAGCTTCTGCGCGCGTAAGCACGGGCGCGAGGTCGTGGAGTATCCGGATCCGCGCGTCGAACCCGTCCTGAAAGAGACCTACGGCATCATGGTCTATCAGGAGCAGGTGATGCAGATGGCGCAGATCATCGGCGGCTACTCGCTCGGCGGCGCGGACTTGCTGCGCCGCGCGATGGGCAAGAAGAAGGCCGAGGAGATGGCCGAGCATCGCGAGATCTTCGCAACGGGCGCCGCCACGAACGGCCTCACGCGCGAGAAGTCCGACGAGATCTTCGACTTGATGGAGAAGTTCGCGGGCTACGGCTTCAACAAGTCGCACGCGGCTGCCTACGCGCTGCTCGCGTACTACACGGCGTGGCTCAAGGCGCACCATCCGGCCGAATTCATGGCAGCCAATATGTCGCTCGCCATGGACGACACCGACAAGGTGAAAATCCTCTTCGAGGACTGCATCACGAACGGCATGAAGGTGCTGCCGCCGGACGTCAATGCGTCGGCGTATCGCTTCGAGCCTGTCGCTGAAACAGACGCGGGTGACAAACACACGCGCTCGCGCACGATCCGCTACGGCCTCGGCGCGATCAAGGGCAGCGGCCAGAACGCCATCGAAGAAATCCTGCGTGCACGTGAAGAAGGCGGGCTCTTCAAGGACCTGTTCGACTTCTGCGAGCGTATCGACCGCCGTCTCGTGAATCGCCGCACGATCGAAGCGATGATCCGCGCGGGCGCGTTCGACACGATCCACGCGAATCGCGCGCAACTGCTCGCTTCGGTGCCGATGGCGATGGAAGCCGCCGACCAGGCGAGCGCCAACGCCATGCAGGCCGGCCTCTTCGATATGGGCGACGCGCCGCTCGCCGCGCATGAACTGGTGGACGAACCCGCGTGGGGCGAGAAGCGCAAGCTTCAGGAAGAGAAGGGTGCGCTCGGCTTCTATCTTTCGGGACACCTCTTCGACGCCTACAAGGACGAGGTGCGCCGTTTCGTGCGCCAGAAGATCGGCGACCTGAAGGAAGGGCGCGACAAGCTCGTCGCAGGCGTGATTGCGTCGCTGCGCACGCAGATGACCCAGCGCGGCAAGATGCTGATCGCGCTGCTCGATGACGGCTCCGGCCAGTGCGAAGTGACGGTCTTCAACGAAACTTACGAGGCGCACAAGGCGCTCTTCAAGGAAGACGAACTGCTCGTCGTGCAGGGCGGGGCGCGCAACGACGCGTTCACGGGCGGAATCCGCTTTACCGTCGACACGGTGATGGACCTGGAGCGCGCGCGCAGCCGTTATGCGCAGGCCGTGAAGCTGGAGATGAACGGCAATGCGAATGCGCAGGCACTACGCGCCGTGCTGGAGGCGCATCGCGCGAAGCCCGACGATACGCTGCCCGCGCCTGCAGCAGACACGCGCGCACGCGGTGGCCGCGACGGCGGCGGCGGGTACGGACGCGAGCGAACTCAGGCGGTGATTCCGAACGGACTCGCCGTGCAGATCGTCTATCGCAACGCGAGTGCTGAAGGCGAAGTGCGGCTTGGCGATGCGTGGCGCGTCAAACCGACGGACGATCTGCTTGCGGCGCTGCGCGGCGAATTCGCGGGCAGTTCGATCGAGATCGTGTACTGACGTCGATGTTCGTTCGCTATGCGAAGGCCGCGCGAAGTCTATGACTTCGCGCGGCCTTCGTACTTCTGGGTTCTATTTCCGCGCCTCGCCCTTCTTCGCGACGCGGCCATCGCGTGTCAGCAGCGCGAGCTTCACGTAGCGGTAGTAGGTCGTCTCGGCGTTGTTGATGGCGAGCATCAGTCCCTCGGGGCCATCAAGGAAACCCGCGCGCAGCACCCACGTGCGGAAGAACGCCCAGAATCCCTTGCCGAGCGCCTTGCCGAGCGACGAGCGCTTGCCGGCTTCGGCCATCGTCAGTGCGCCGGCCGTCGAATACGCGTTGGTCTTCTCCAGCGCTTCGTGCAGGTCCGGCATCGAGAGGTGGATGATCGGTCCGTCGAAACGGCCGACCGTCCCCTGGATTTCCAGGTGCGTATGCGTGCGAACGTCGGTGAAGCGGGCGCTGCCGCGTCGGAAGATCCGCTCGATGCGGTCCGGCCACCAGCCCGAATGCTTCATGAAGCGGCCGCAGAAGCTGGAGCGGCGGGGCGTCGAAAACGCGGCGTGCGGCGTGCCTTTTGCGAGCAGCGCTTCCAGTTCGGCGCGCAGCTCGGGGCTTATACGTTCGTCGGCATCGAGGCACATCACCCAGTCCCCGTGCGCTTCGGCGAGCGCGCGGTTCTTCTGCGGGCCGTCGCCGGGCCAGTCCGTTTCGAATACGCGTGCGCCAAGCGAGCGGCACAGGTCGGGCGTACCGTCCGTGCTGCCGGAGTCGAACACGATGGTTTCCATCGCGAGCCCGCGCACGGATTCGATGCAGTCGCGAATGTCATGTGCCTCGTTCATCGCGACGACGATGACCGAAAGCGTCGCGCGCGCGGAGCCGTGTGCCCCGCGGGCGACCGTGGCCGGGGCGGGTTGCGTGGTCGAGGAAAGTCCTTCGGACATGAGGGTGACGCCTGTTGTGGACGGATAGCGGGAGCGAGTCCGGCGGCGGGGCGGCGCGGCTCGCAGAGGTGCGTATTCTAGACCATGCCTTCCGGCGCGGGACGGCTTGCCCATTCGTTTCCGGTCCCCGGAAAGCGATGGCGACGCACCGCGGCGTCCGTTCCGTCCCCGAAAATTAGCGCCGACACGCCGTCGCGTGCGCCCGACGCATCCCGTCGCATCGAGCGGCGCACCGCGCGGAGCGTTTACAATGCGGTACCCCGTTGCCGGCCCGAGTGCCGGATGACGGCGTTCGTGAGCATTTCCAGAGGATTCCTTGAGCAAGCAGCCCCCCCAGTCCACTCTCAGCAAGCCGATCGGCACCGGTCAGGCTTCGTCTCCGGCATCGGTCGGACGGCGGCTCTGGCCGTATCTGAAGCCGCTCCTCGGGGTGGCGATCGCAGCCGTGCTCACGCTGGCCCTCGTGGCCGCGACGGAAGCCGGCATTCCCGCGCTCCTCAAGCCGCTGCTCGACCACGGTTTCGGCACGAGTGGCAGCCCGATCGCCAAATGGCTCGTTCCCGTCGCCGTGATCGGGCTTTCGCTCGTGCGCGCGCTCGCGCAGTACGCGTCGGGTTATCTGCTGCAGTACACATCCAACCGGATTCTGCTCGAACTGCGTCTGAAGATGTTCGAGCGGATGATTCATGCGAGCGTCGGGTTCTTCCAGCGCGAGACGGCGAGCACGGTCATCAACGCGATCGTCTTCGAGGTCAACCAGATCCTGAACGTGCTGATGGGCGTGCTGGTCACCGCCGTGCGCGACTCGCTCACGGTGGTCTTCCTGCTCGGCTACCTGTTCTACCTCAACTGGCGTCTCACGCTGATCGTGGCCGTGCTGCTGCCGGCCATCGGCTGGCTCGTCAGCAAGATCAACCGTCGTCTTCGGCGCCTGAATCGCGAGAGCCAGTTGCTGACGAACGAGTTGTCGTACATCGTCGAAGAGACCGTGGGCGGCTACAAGGTCGTCAAGGTTCACAACGGCGAGCGCTACGAAATGGACCGCTTCGGCGAAATGAGCCGCCGCCTGCGCGGCTACCAGATGCGCATGGTGGTCCACGGCGGGCTCGCGCAGCCGCTCACGCAGTTCCTCGCTTCCATTGCGCTCGCTATCGTCGTGACGATCGCCGTGGTGCAGGCGTCGCACGATCAGACGACCGTCGGCGGCTTCGTTGCGTTCGTGACGTCGATGCTGCTCGTGATTTCGCCGCTCAAGCACCTGATCGACGTGAACCAGCCGCTCCAGCGCGGCATGACGGCGGCCGAACTGATCTTCGGCCTGATCGACGAGCCGGCCGAGCCCGTCGGCGGCGGCAAGCCGCTCGATCGGGCGCGCGGCGAGGTCGAGTTCCGCAGCGTTTCTTTTACCTATGGACCGGGCGGGCGGCCAATTCTCGAAAACGTGTCGTTCAGCGCAGCACCGGGCGAGATGATTGCGCTCGCGGGCCCGTCGGGCAGCGGCAAGACAACGCTCGTGAACCTGCTGCCGCGCTTCTTCGATCCGACTGGCGGGCAGATTCTGGTCGACGGCGTGCCACTGCCGGACTATGACATCCACGCGCTGCGCAGCCAGATCGCGCTGGTGAGCCAGGACGTGACGCTCTTCAACGACACCGTGTCGAACAACGTCGCCTATGGCCAGAAGGCCGACCGCGAACGCGTCGAGAAGGCGCTGCGCGCGGCGAACCTGTGGGACACGATCGCCGCACTGCCGGAGGGCATGGACACGCTCGTAGGCGACAACGGCATGAAGCTCTCGGGCGGCCAGCGCCAGCGTCTCGCGATCGCGCGCGCGATCTATAAGGACGCGCCGATCCTCATCCTCGACGAGGCCACGTCGGCGCTTGATTCGGAATCGGAGCGCCACGTGCAGGCGGCGCTCGAAACGTTGATGGCGGGACGCACGACGCTCGTGATCGCCCACCGTCTGTCGACCATCGAGCGCGCGGACCGCATCCTCGTGATGGAGGCGGGGCGCATCGTGGAGCGCGGGTCGCATCAGCAGTTGCTCGAACAGCGCGGCCTCTACGCGCATCTGCATCAGATCCAGTTCCAGCAAAGCGCGGCGTAAGTCGCTCGCAACGCGGGTCTTTCAGCCGCGGGGCGCGGTAGCGTCTCGCGGCACGTTTCGTCGCTGTGCGTTTGGCCGCTGTGCGTTTCGTATCAGGCAGCGGTTCAGGTTCGTTCAGGAAGAGGCAACCGGCGGCCTTGTATCAGGCTGCACGTGGCCATGAGCGCGTGCCTGAGCCGTGTCTCGCTGCGTTTGCGCCCGGAGTGCATCCAGTGCGCATTCGCGTCTGCGCGCGACGATCGCCGCCAGAAAGGTGGCCATGAGAAGCGCGAGCACCACGGTCACCATGATCGGCACGAAGACATCGATCGTCAGCCCGAACAAGATCGTGCTGAGTGAGACCGCAAGTCCGCTGCACGCAGCGGTGCGGATCACCGGGTCGGCGTCTCGTCGCGCGCGCCAGAAATAAACGGACGTCCCGAAGTACACGACGAAGATGCTCGCCGCACCGATCGCGCCCATCTCCGCGAGCGCCGAGAAGAAGTCGCTATGCGCGCGCTCGTTGATGATCTCCGGACTGGCAAGGCCACGCTGGGCGAGATCGCGGATCGCGCTCCTCAGATGTCCCTTGCCTACGCCATAAACCGGGTGCTGCTCGAAGAGCGTGATCGACGCGCGCCAGAGCTGCAGCCGCTGTCCGATCGATGTGTTCTCATCGCCGTGTTCGAGGAGCGAGACGTCCTTGGTGGCGTCGATAATGCGCTGATGGATGCGCTCAGTAGCGAGGAGCGCGGCCACGCACGCAGCAATGCACACCGCCGCGACGACGATACGCTTCCAGTGCGTGAACCATCCGTGCTGCACACCGATCAGGATCAGGAATAGCGGAATGGCGATCCAGCCGCCGCGCGTGCCGGAGAGATATGAGGCGACGCCGCCCGCGATCAGCCCGAGCAATTTGACGACCAGCGCAAACGCGCGGTGCTGGCGATCCCAGCCGAACGTAATCAGGCTGAGAAATGCGAAGAGCAGTGCGGTATCGCCGAACGGTATCGGGTTGGTGTAGGAGTTCGTGAGGCGTACCGTGGCGCTCCAGTCGCCTGCCGGGGGGGCGATGATCAGCCAGGCGCTCGCCGCCAGCGCACCGAGCGCACAGCCCCAGCCGATGGCGGCGAGATTGCGCGAAGGCAGGCGGCACAGCATCACGAAAATGGGCAGGGCGAGTGCGAAGCGGGAGAGCGGATCGAACTGACGCGGGTCCCAGTAGCCATATACGGCTTGCTGGACGAGCATCACGATGAGCGGGACGACCATCGCGACGACGTACCATGGGTGCGCTCGCAACGGCGCGAAGTAGTCGCGGTCGTTCCGGTTCACCCACGCCTGCTGCAAGGCAATCGCGAGCAAGATGAAGAAGCCGTAGCCGGTTCCTCCGCGCCAGACAAGGTTGACGGCCGGAGCGAGGAGCAAAAGCAGTGTGACGACAGGAACCAGGCGGCGAGGCAAGAACTTTGGTGCGTAATTCATGGCGGCTGGCGCGAATCGTTCGGGCTGTTGTTGTGGCGACATAATCCTTGCGGCGCGGTGTTCTGCGCGACTGAGGATCAACGGGACGCTGTCATGCCCATACCTGACCGATTATACCGAAGGCCCCTTTTGCGGCGCAGAAAGCGGGGAACGCTGAAAGAACCGCTGGAAGTCGTGCCGCATGATGCCCGCGCTATATAATCGGCGCGCGCCGCAGCCGGCGCCCGAAAAGGCGGCAGCCGCTACATCACACACCACGCACATACCACGTCGGACGGGGTCATGAAGATCGGAATCTCCAGCAACGCGCTCAAGCACAGCGGCGGCCTCGAACGGTACGCCATGGATCTCGTGCGCGGGCTCGCCGCTCGGGGCCAGCGACCGGCATTCTTCGCGCGTAAGTTCGATCTCGCAGTGCCGGAGTGTCAGCTCGTCGACCGGTATCGCATCAATGTCTCCTTCCTGCCCGGCAAGTGGCGCGATGCGTGGTTTTCGACGCAGCTCGCGACGCTGCGCCAACGGGCCGATGTGGACGTCCTGATCGGCTGCAACCGTGTCGATTCATCGGAGATTGCGATCTGCGGCGGCACGCACCGCGGCTTTCTGCGGGCCACCGGCCGCCCGTTGCGCCGGTCCGACCGCTGGCAGATCGAACTCGAAAGCCGTCAATACGAGCGTTCGCGCGTGATCGTCGCGCATTCGGACCTGATGCGCGCGGAGCTACTCGAACTGTACAACGTGGACGACGCGAAGATCCGCGTGCTCTACCCGCCCGTCGACGGTGCGCGCTTCTCGCCCGTCGATGACGCCGCGCGCGCCGCGCTACGCGCGTCCTATGGCTTTGGCGAGCACGAAACCGTGCTGCTCTTCCCGTCGAGCAGTCACGACCGCAAGGGTCTTCCGCTCATCGAGTCGGTCGTGAACGGGCTGGACCTGCCGGTTGTCGTCGCCGTGGCAGGGCGACCGCCCGAGCGCACGAGCGAGCACGTGCGCTATATCGGCTACGTAAAAGACCTCGAAAACGCCTACCGCGCCGCCGATTACGCGATTCTTGCATCGAAGTACGAACCGTTCGGGCTCGTCGGCATCGAGTCGGCGATGTGCGGCACGCCTGTGATTCTTTCGTCGAATATCGGCTGCTGCGACGCCATTGCCGACGCCGCGAAGCACGTCTTCCGCCCGGGCGATGCCGCCGACCTGCGCCGCGTGATCGAGGAGCTGGTCGCGGGCGGCAAGCGCCGCGTCATAGCTGATGGCGCCGCCATCCGCTATGACGCGAGCGTCGATGCCCACGTCGGCCAGCTTCTTTCGCTGGCAGCGGACATCGTCGCGGCACGATAGTTTCGCTCTGCGTAGGCGCGCACACCGCGGTGCACGCCGTGCGCGCATTGCCAGCGGCCGCGAGGCGGCAGCGCCGCGGATTCTGCTCGATCCTGCAAAGATCCTCTGAAGAACTAGGGGTTAACCCTCGCACTTGATCCTCCTACACTGCGCACATCGGTCACATGCACATACCGTCGCATGCAAACCGCACCAGCCAAATGGAGGTATTACCGTGAAGTCCCTGATTCAAGCCGTTGCTGTTGCCGCTGCACTTATCGTTCCCGTTGCTTCGTACGCCCAGGCAAATTCGCCCATCACCCGTGCGCAGGTTCGCGCTGAACTCGAGCAACTCGAGAAGGTCGGCTACCACGTCGGCGATGGCGGCGACGCCCACTATCCCGATGCGATCCAGGCCGCCGAAGCGCGCGTGGCGGCGGCGAACGGCAACACCGGGTACGGTGGCGTGGCCAACGGCACTTCGCAGGCCGGCGGCGGCGTCAAGGTATCGCAGAAAGACTGGGACGCGATGTACAGCCACTAAGCACGTTTTCAGACGCACTGCATGAGGCTGGCGGGTGCCACCTGTGCGGTGTGCCCGCTGCGAGGCCGATCGGCAAGACCATGCCTCGTACCTGAACGGATGCCCCACACCTCCGCCATCGGATGTTCGATGGCTTAGCCCGGACCCTTGCGGTCCGGGCGCTTTTTACAGCGTCCGACGAGAGGTTTTAGCGTAGCGCGCCGGCGTGTTCGGAGCGCGTTTCGGGAAGGGGTTCGTTCAGCGGTTTGCTCAATTGTTCGAGCAGCGTTCGCGCTTCGTCGACGACATCGCCGTTCACCGGATGAAACGCGAACCGCGGCGACTTTTCCAGCCTCGCGAAGTTGCGTCGGGTGCTACGCGTATAGGCCGGATCGTAGTGCTCGGCGATGAGCGCTTCGGACAGCGCCTGGCGATCGTCCGCCTCGAGCAGCCGGCACCACGCGTCGATGCGCTCGTGCCCGTGCAACGGCACGAGCTTTAGCAACTGCTCCCGAAAGTAGGCCCGGTTGTCGAGCAGATGGCCATATTCCTCGAGCAGCAGCGCGACACGCTCGTCGCGCGCAACATCCAGCACGACACAGGGCGCCTCGCGGATGTGATCGATCAGTACGACCGGCAGCGTGATCGTGCCGATGCGCCGGCTCTCCGCTTCGACGAATACGGGTCGCGCGGGGTCGAGCGCGTGCAGCGCTTGAATCAACGCTGTGTCGAACGACTTTTGCGAGGGCTGGGCACGCTCGGGCAGTGCGCCGAGGAGCGAGCCGCGATGGGCCGCAAGCGCTTCGAGATCGAGCGTCTGCGCGCCCGCAACGCCCAGTGCCTTCAACAGGCGCGTCTTGCCGCTGCCCGTGGGACCCGCGAGCACGACATAGCGGAAGTTCACGGGCAGCACGCCGAGCGCTTCGACGACCGACTGCCGGTACGCCTTGTAGCCGCCTTCGAGCTGGCGCGCGCGCCAGCCGATCATGTTGAACACCGTCGTCATCGCCCCCGAGCGCTTGCCGCCGCGCCAGCAGTAGATGAGCGGCCGCCAGTTGCGCGGCCGGTCGGCGAAGAGCGTATCGATATGCGTGGCGATGTTACGCGCAACGATGGCCGCGCCGATGCGCGAGGCATCGAACGGCGAGTCTTTGTAAAGCGTGCCGACGATCACGCGTTCTTCATTGCTCATCACCGGCGCGTTGATGGCGCCGGGAACATGGTCTTCGGCAAATTCGGCCGGCGTTCTCACGTCGATGACTTCTTCGAATTCGCCGATGTGCCCAATGGTGACGCGTTGGTGATTCAACTGCGGTGCTCCCTGATACTGCGTTACATCAGCACGATGTCGTACTGTTCCTGGCTCAGATTCGACTCGACCTGCAGCGACACCGGCTTGCCGATGAAGTCGATCAGCATCGCGAGATGCTGCGACTCTTCTTCGAGAAAGAGGTCGATCACCTGCTGCGACGCCACCACGCGAAACTCGCGCGGATTGAACTGGCGCGACTCGCGCAGGATTTCACGCAGCACGTCGTAGCAAACCGTGCGCGAGGTCTTCACCTGGCCTTTGCCGAGGCACGTCGGACACGGCTCGCACAGCACATGCGCGAGCGACTCACGCGTGCGCTTTCTCGTCATCTCGACGAGTCCCAGTTGCGAGAAGCCGTTCACGGTCACGCGCGTGCGGTCGCGCGAGAGCGCTTTCCTCAATTCGCCGAGCACCTGTTCGCGATGCTCCGCGTTTTCCATGTCGATGAAGTCGATGATGATCACGCCGCCCAGATTGCGCAGGCGCAACTGGCGCGCGATCGTATGCGCGGCTTCGAGGTTGGTCTTGAAGATCGTGTCGTCGAAGTTGCGTGCGCCCACGTAGCCGCCCGTATTCACGTCGATCGTCGTCATCGCCTCGGTCTGGTCGATCACGAGATAGCCGCCCGACTTCAGATCCACGCGACGTGATAGCGCCCGCTGGATTTCGGCCTCGATGTTGTAAAGGTCGAAGAGCGGCCGCTCGCCGGTGTAGTGGTGCAGCTTCGGCGTGACGGCGGGCGTGAACTCCATCGCGAACTCCGTGAGCATCTGGAAGGTTTCGCGCGAATCGACCTGCACACGCGTCGTCTCTTCATTCACGAAGTCACGCAACACGCGCTGTGCGAGATTCAGGTCCTGATAGAGCAGGCTCGTTGCGGGCAGGCGCTGCGACTGAGAGACGATCGTGGCCCAGGTCTTGCGCAGATAGGCCACGTCGGCGGCGAGTTCCTCGCTCGACGCATCCTCGGCGATCGTGCGCACGATGTAGCCGCCTTTTTCGTCGGCGGGCAGCACGGCCGTGAGGCGCGCGCGCACCGCTTCGCGTTCGGCCTCGCTCTCGATCTTCTGCGAGATGCCGATATGCGGCTCCTGCGGCAGATAGACGAGCGTGCGTCCCGCGATGCTCACCTGCGTCGAAAGCCGCGCGCCCTTCGTGCCGATCGGGTCCTTGACGACCTGGACCATGAGCGTTTGGCCCTCGAAGACGGTTTTTTCGATCGGCTGATGAGGCGCGGATTGATGCGATTCACCTGCGATGCGCGGCTGCCAGATGTCGGCGACGTGAAGAAATGCGGCGCGTTCGAGCCCGATGTCGATGAACGCGGACTGCATCCCCGGCAGCACGCGCACGACACGGCCCAGATAGACGTTGCCGACACGCCCGCGCGAAAGGGTGCGTTCGACGTGAAGCTCCTGTACTGCGCCTTGCTGGACCAGCGCGACACGCGTCTCCTGCGGCGTGACGTTGATCAGGATTTCTTCGTTCATGGTGTTGTTTTAGAAGTCGATGCGCGCCGCGCGCAATAGCGCGGCTGTTTCGAATAGTGGCAAACCCATGATACCCGAATAGGACCCGTCGATTCGCTCGATAAATTCGGCGGCGCGGCCCTGGATGCCATACGCGCCGGCCTTGCCGAACGGCTCGCCGCTGACGACGTAGCGCGCGATTGCCGCGGGCATCGCGGCGGCGAAGCGCACCAGCGAACGCGAGAGCGCGATCGGCAGGCACACGCCTTCGGCATCGACGACCGCTACGGCCGTGAGCACTTCGTGGGTGCGGCCGCAAAGGCGCTCGAGCATGGCGTAGGCGTCGGCGGCGTCGTGTGGCTTGCCGAGGATATGGCCGTCGATCGTGACCGTGGTGTCGGCGGTGAGGATCGGCGCGTGCGCGTGCGCTCCTGCGACGAGACGCGCACGTGCCGCATCGGCTTTTGCCGCGCACACGCGCACCACATAGTCGGCGGCGCTCTCGCCGGGCAGCGTGTTTTCGAGCGCTTCGGCGTCTTCGTCGGGACGCGGCAGCAGCAGCTCGAAACGCACGCCCAGCTGTTGTAGCAGTTCCTGGCGGCGCGGGCTTTGCGAGGCGAGGTAGATGTACGGATAAGTCACGGAGGAGGCCATCGGAGCGTCTCGGTCGTGGCGGTTAGCCGGGTGAAGAAAAGGGGGCGCGGTGTTGCGTCGTCGCGTCAGCGCCCGCTTCGCCGCGCACGGCGCCGCATCGTGGCTCAGGGTTGCGAGGTGCGCGCGGCGCACGAACGCGCCGGGATCACACGCGATGATAGGGGTGATTCTGCGTAATGGTCCAGGCGCGGTAAAGCTGCTCGGCGAGCAGCACGCGCACCATCGCATGGGGCAGGGTGAGGCTCGACAGGCGCAGCAGCAGGTCGGCGCGCGACTTGAGTTCCGCATCGAGTCCGTCCGCGCCGCCGATCAGGAACGCCACGTCGCGCCCGTCCTGCTGCCAGACCGGCAGCGCCTGTGCGAGCTGCATCGTGGACCAATCCTTGCCGCGCTCGTCGAGGGCGACGATGCGCGCGTTCTTCGGCAGCGCCGCCTCGATGCGCGTGCGCTCGGCGACCATGACGCTTTCGGCGGCGCGGCCCGACGAACGCTGCTCTGGCTTTACCTCGCGCAACTCGATGCGCAGCTCGGGCGGCATGCGCTTCGTGTACTCCTCGAAGCCCTCGGCGATCCAGTCCGGCATCTTGTGCCCGACGGCGACGATATGCAGTTTCATCGCGTGAACGAGCGGGCGGCGCTCACTTCGCGGCGCTGCGGCGCGCGGCGGTCTTGCGCGCCGGTGCCGCAGACTTCGCGGCGGGGCTCTTGCGCGCTGCAGCCGGCTTCGCGGCGGATTTTGCCGCCGGCGTTCGGGTGGTCTTCTTTGCGGCCGGCTTCTTCACCGGGGCGCTGGTTTCTTCTTCGATATCGTCCTCGTCGTCGTCCATCGGCTCGCTCGGGCGCGCGCCCGAGAAACCGCCCACGGCTGCGAGCTTGACGTGCACCGGCTTGTCGCCCCAGATTTCCTCGAGGTTGTAGTACTGACGCAGCGCGGGCTGGAGGATATGGACGACAGCGTCGCCGCAATCCACGAGCACCCATTCGCCGATGTCCTCGCCTTCCGTGCTGATGATGTCGCCGCCGGCTTCCTTGACCTTCTCGCGCACGCTGGAGGCGAGTGCCTTGGTCTGGCGGTTCGAGGTCCCGCTCGCGACGATCACCCGATCGAAGAGTTCGGTCAGATGGCTGGTGTTGAACACCTTGATGTCCTGTGCCTTGACGTCTTCAAGGCCGTCGACGATGGCGCGTTGCAGTTTGCGGATGTCCATATTTACCCGTGGTACAGATGATGTTGAAGAATATAGTCCCATACGGCCGGAGGAACGGGCGCGGTGGGGGTATCGCCAGCGCGCGCGACACTGTGGGGCGCGCTGTGGGTCGTTTTAGGGCCGGTTTCGCGTGCGGCCAGCGACTCGATCTGGCACGCGCGGATCTGGCGGCGAATTTCGGTGGCCGAGACGTCGTAGGCGAGCGACTCGTCGATCACCACGTGGCCGTGCGATGTCGCCGCGAGCGTCGTGGGCGCGGTGCGACGCGCGGCGACTTCAGCGGCGACGCCCAGCGGCAGCGTCGCAAAGTCGAAACCGGGACGGCTCGCCACGCCGATGTGGGCCAGTTCGAACAATTCGCGCCAGTATTGCCAGGTGTCGAGATGCACAAACTGATCGGCCCCCATCAGCAGCGTGAGCGAGCAGTCGTTGCCGTTGCGCGCTCGCCAGCGGCGCAGCGTTTCCACCGTATAAGTGGGGCCGTCATGCTCGATTTCGTCCGTATCGACGCTGACCGCCACACCCGGCAGCACGAGCGATGCGGCTGCGGCGCGCGTCATCGCGAGACGGTGCTCCGCCGCGCTCACCTCGGGCTTTTGCCACGGTTGACCGGCCGGCAGCAGCACCAGTTCCGTGAGGTCGAGCAGCGCGGCGAAGCGCCGCGCGAGTGCGAGATGACCGTCATGGATCGGATCGAAGGTGCCGCCGAACAGGCCAACGCGGCGCGCGCGCACACGAGGCGCTAAGACTTGCGTCACGGCGTCAGATCCAGTCGCGCACCGGCAGGAAGTCGGTGTAGAGGCGCGCTTCCGGCGTGCCGGGCTGCGGTTGCCAGTTGTAACGCCAGCTCGCGCTGGGCGGCATCGACATCAGGATCGATTCCGTGCGGCCTCCGCTTTGCAGGCCGAAATGCGTGCCGCGGTCGAGGACCAGATTGAATTCGACGTAGCGGCCGCGCCGGTACGCCTGGAATTCGCGCTCCGCTTCGCCATACGGCATCGCGCGGCGCTTTTCGATGACCGGCAGGTACGCCTTCAGGAAGCCCTCGCCGACGCTCCTCACCATCGCGAAGGCTTGATCGAAACCGCCTTCGGCGTAGTCGTCGAAGAAGATGCCGCCTACGCCGCGTGCCTCGTTGCGGTGCTTCAGGAAAAAGTATTCGTCACACCAGCGCTTGAAACGCGGGTAGAGGTCCGCGCCAAAGGGCGCGAGCGAATCGCGGCAGACGCGGTGGAAATGCTGCGCATCTTCCTCGAAGCCGTAGTACGGCGTGAGATCCATGCCGCCGCCGAACCAGAAGACGGGCGCTTCGCCCGCTTTGGTCGCGAGCAGCATGCGCACGTTCATGTGCACGGTCGGGCAGTACGGATTGCGCGGGTGGAGTACGAGCGAGACGCCCATCGCCTCGAAGCCGCGTCCGTTGAGCTGCGCGCGCGCAGCCGTGGCCGATGGCGGCAGCGCGTCGCCCGACACGTCCGAGAAGCCGATGCCCCCGCGCTCGAAGAACTGACCGCCTTCGATGATGCGCGTGCAGCCACCGCCGCGCAGCTTGTCGCCGGTCTCGCGCTCCCAGCGGTCGGTGGCGAGCGGGGTGCCGTCGAAGGCGCCGAGCGCGTCGGCGATCTGCGTCTGCAGTCCGGTCAGCCAGGCGCGAACGGCCGCGCTGTCGGGGGTGGTGCGCTCTTCGAGTGCGACGGTGCGATTTGTGTCGGTCATCGTGATGTGCGGGCGATGCGCCGGGTGAGTCCGGCGGGCATATCAGGTTGTTTGGGGAACGGCGTCATGCGGTGCACGTTTGAACGCACGGTGCATGCCGACAGCGGCAGTGTAGCGCCGTTCGGGCAGCCGACGGCACGCGCCGGGGCCGGATGCGCTACGTAACGCTTTCGCCCTGTTTTCGCGAACCGCACGATGCGCCCGGTCGCGGCACATCGGTTCGTTCAGGCTGCAGCGGGCAGGGCCACTGCGCAGGGGCCGGGCCCAATGTTCCCGGCATCGCAGACCTGGACTGGTCCACAAAAGCCTGGCCGCGTCGCCTTGCGAGACAACGCGGCCAGTCCGGTGACGCTTAACGCTTAACTCTTGCGTCCCGCAGCGCGGTAGCCGATGTCGTGGCGATACTGCATGCCATCGAACGAGATGCGGTTCACGGTCTCGTAAGCCACCGATTGCGCGCTGCGCACCGAATCCGCGAGGCCGACCACGCACAGCACGCGGCCACCCGCCGTGACGAGCTTGCCGTCGACGAACTGCGTGCCCGCGTGGAACGTCACCGAATCGTCGGTTTCCGCGGGGATGTCGCTGATGCGGTCGCCCTTGCGCGGCGTCTCGGGATAGTTGTGCGCGGCGAGCACGACACCAAGCGCCGTGCGCCGGTCCCATTCGAGTTCGATCTGGTTCAGCGTGCCTGCGATCGCATGCTCGACGACCTTCGAGAAGTCACCCTTCAGGCGCGCCATGATCGGCTGCGTTTCGGGGTCGCCCATGCGGCAGTTGAATTCGAGCGTCTTCGGGTTGCCTTGCGCGTCGATCATGAGACCGGCGTACAGGAAGCCCGTGTAGCGGATGCCTTCCTTCTCCATGCCCGCGACGGTCGGCAGGATGATTTCGCGCATCACGCGCGCGTGCAGCTGCGGCGTGACGATCGGCGCGGGCGAGTAGGCGCCCATGCCGCCCGTGTTCGGGCCCTGGTCGGCGTCCATGAGGCGCTTGTGGTCCTGGCTCGAAGCGAGCGGCAGCACGTGCTTGCCGTCCACCATCACGATGAAGCTCGCTTCCTCGCCCGCGAGGAATTCCTCGATCACGACGCGCGCGCCGGCGTCGCCGAGCTTGTTGTCGGCGAGCATCATGTCGATGGCCTGATGCGCTTCTTCCAGCGACATCGCCACGACCACGCCCTTGCCCGCGGCGAGGCCGTCGGCCTTGATCACGATGGGGGCGCCGTTCTTTTCGACGTAGGCGTGCGCGGCGGCGGCGTCGGAGAACGTCTCGTAGGCGGCCGTGGGCAGGCCGTGGCGCTTCATGAACGCCTTGGCGAAATCCTTCGAGCTTTCGAGCTGCGCGGCTTCCTTCGTCGGGCCGAACACCTTCAGGCCGCGCGAGCGGAACACGTTGACGATGCCGGCCGCGAGCGGCGCTTCCGGCCCGACCACGGTGAGCGCGACCTGCTCGCGCTCGACGAAGTCGGCGAGCTCGTTGATGTCCGTGATGTCGACGTTGGCGAGCCGCTCGTCCTGCGCGGTGCCGCCGTTGCCGGGTGCGACGTAGACGAGCTGCACGCGCGGCGACTGGGCGAGCTTCCACGCCAGCGCATGTTCGCGGCCGCCAGAACCGACGACGAGTAACTTCATTTGAATCCCCGAAAGACCTGAAAGGCCAGAAAGACCAGAAAACAGTGACGGCCGACGCACGAGCGCCGGCCGCGGTAACACGATGGGGCGACGCCGCCCCTCAGCACGACCGGCACGACGCCCATGCGTCGTGCCGCCCGGAAATCATTCGTCGACGATCGACGCGTTGGTGTAGACCTCCTGGACGTCGTCCAGGTTTTCCAGCGCGTCCAGCAGCTTTTGCATCTTCACGGCATCGTCGCCCGTGAACTCGACTTCAGTTTGAGGCTTCATGGTGACTTCCGCCATTTCCGCCTTGAAGCCCGCGGCTTCGAGCGCTTCCTTGACCTTCGTGA
Source organism: Paraburkholderia adhaesiva (assembly GCF_021390575.1). Lineage (GTDB taxonomy): Bacteria > Pseudomonadota > Gammaproteobacteria > Burkholderiales > Burkholderiaceae > Paraburkholderia > Paraburkholderia adhaesiva. The sequence goes on from NZ_JAJEJQ010000001.1 coordinate 1,002,985, forward strand.
AGTCGAACGGCGGGCAGACCACTTCGATACTGCCGTCGTCGTTCGTCACGACGTCGTCGGCGCCCGCTTCGAGCGCGGCGTCCATGAGCTTGTCCTCGGGCGTGCCCGGTGCAAACACGAACTGGCCGACGTGATCGAACATGAACGCCACCGAGCCGTCCGTGCCCATGTTGCCGCCGAACTTCGAGAACGCGTGGCGAACTTCCGCGACGGTGCGGGTGCGGTTGTCGGTCATCGTATCGACGATGACGGCCGCGCCGCCGATGCCGTAGCCTTCGTAGCGGATTTCCTCGTAGTTCGCGCCGTCGACGCCGCCCACGCCACGCTGGATCGCGCGGTTGATGTTGTCCTTGGGCATGTTGGCGTCGTACGCCTTGTCGACGGCCAGGCGCAGACGCGGGTTGGTGTCGATATCACCCCCGCCCATGCGTGCGGCCACCTGGATTTCCTTGATGAGCCGCGTCCAGATCTTGCCGCGCTTCGCGTCAGCAGCCGCCTTCTTGTGCTTGATGTTGGCCCATTTCGAATGACCCGCCATACGTTTCTCCGTCGCACGCTCTTCTCGCGTGCATGGTGCAATGTGCAGTTGTCTATGCGTGTTCGCGGGCGCGGCCGCGCAGATCCGCCGGTGCGGCCTTTGTGCCCATGATTGTCCTGTCCGCCCTGAACGTGGTGAATGCGGCAGATGCGGCGCCAGGCACCGTCCGGTCTGCGGCTCGAAGCACACGTTGGCGGCCGGCTGCGGCGCGTGTCCGGCTTATCTGTGCGGCATGGGTGCGGTGCTTGTGCCATGCACGCCATGCAGCGAGCGCGCCGGACGCCCGTTCAGGTGGATCTGAATTTTATCACGCGGGGCTCTACGTCCGTGGCCCCGGTTGGGGGATTGGCCGTTTCAGGAAGCAAGCGGGAGCAGGCGGCTTGCCCGACGTGCGACGCAACTGCGGCGCAACTGCAACGCAGATGCAGCGCAAACGCAGCGCAAACGCAGCGCAAACGCAGCGCAAACGCACCGCAAACGCAGCGCGGGTGCGACTTCGCGGGGATTTACGCCGCCCGGCGATGCTTGCCGGTTCCCTGCCGTTCGGGTTGTTCCGCGAAGGCAGGGGACAGGGCGCACCGCCGTCAGTTCTTCGTACCGAAGAGCCGGTCACCCGCATCGCCGAGGCCCGGCACGATGTACGCGTGCTCGTTCAGGTGCGAGTCGAGGGAGGCGACGTAGAGTTTCACGTCCGGGTGTGCGTTCTGGAACACCTCGACGCCCTCGGGCGCCGCGACGAGCGCGAGGAACGAGATGCGTTCGCCCGGCACACCGCGGCGTTTGAGCACGTCGATCGCGTGCGCCGCCGAGTACCCGGTCGCCACCATCGGATCGCAGAGGATGAAGTGGCGGTCTTCGAGGTCGGGCAGACGCACGAGGTATTCGACCGGGCGATGATCGTCGGCGCGGTAGACGCCGATATGGCCCACGCGTGCCGAGGGGACCAGTTCGAGCAGCCCGTCCGACATGCCAATGCCCGCGCGCAGCACCGGCACGATGGCGAGCTTCTTGCCCGCGATGACGGGTGCGTCCACCTCGACGAGCGGCGTGCGTACGCGCCGCGTCGTGACCGGCAGGTCGCGCGTGATCTCGTAGCCCATCAGCAGCGTGATTTCGCGCAGCAGTTCGCGGAACGTCCGTGTGGATGTGTCCGTGTCGCGCATGTGGGTGAGCTTGTGCTGGATCAGCGGGTGATCGAGGATGAAGAGGTTGGGAAAGCGGCTGTCCTGTTTCATGGCGGGGCGCACAAGGCTGCAAGAGGGATCGGGGAGTCGGGAAATCGGCGGTTGACGCCGTGCGGCGTGGCCGCGCGCGGCAGGTGGCCGGACAGGCAGTCCGGCGCGGCATGAGCCGCGCACAAGCCGCGCTACAGGCGCAAGTATACGAAAATTCCCCCTCGTCCGGCAGGCTTGCGCCGGGCCGCGCGCGGGTGTCGCGGATGCAGGCGGAGCGTGGCGAGGCGGGGAACGTCGGGCGCGATGCCCGCGATTCTTCTAGAATCCGGAAAGGATGGGCCGCCTGCCGCAGACGGCCGTCACGAAAGCGTTACGTAACCTGCGACGACCGACTCACAAAAGCCGCGCCATGAAGGCGCCGGCAAACACGAAAGAAAGGACTGGGCAACGATGGACATGGGCATCGCAGGACGCAGCGCGCTGGTGTGCGCGGCAAGCAAGGGGCTCGGCCGGGGCTGCGCCGAGGCGCTTGCCGAAGAAGGCGTCAACGTCACGATCGTCGCGCGCACCATTGAGACACTCGAGGAAACCGCCGCGCAAATCCGTGCACGCACCGGCGTCGAGGTGAAAACCGTCGCGTGCGACATCACCACGGCCGAGGGCCGCGCCGCCGCGCTTGCGGTGTGCGGCCAGACGGACATCCTCGTCAACAACGCAGGCGGGCCGCCGCCCGGCGACTTCCGTACCTACACGCACGAAGCGTGGACCGCCGCGCTCGAGGCCAACATGCTCACACCGATCGCGCTGATCCAGGCCACCATCGACGGCATGATCGCGCGCGGCTTTGGGCGCATCGTCAACATCACGAGTTCGTCCGTGAAGGCGCCCATCGATGTGCTCGGCCTCTCGAACGGCGCGCGCTCGGGGCTGACTGGTTTTGTCGCGGGCATCGCGCGCCAGGTCGCCGCGACTGGCGTCACGATCAACAACCTGCTGCCGGGCGCGTTCGACACCGATCGCATCCGGGCCACCCTCGTCGCTCAGGCCAAGGCGAACACCATCTCGTTCGACGAAATGCGCGAGCGCCGCCTCGAGTCGATTCCCGCGCGCCGCCTCGGCACGCCCGATGAATTCGGCCGCGCCTGCGCATTCCTGTGTAGCGTCCATGCGGGCTATATCACCGGGCAAAACTGGCTGCTCGACGGCGGCGCTTTCCCGGGCACGTTCTGAGCCACGGGTTTGATCGCCCAGCCCATTTCGTAGCGCATCTGGTCGTCCATCCCTCCAACCCGAAAGAAGGAGCACCGAAGACATGGCAACTCGCGTCGCGCTGATCGCGCACGACCACAAGAAGGACGACATCGTCAAACTGGCCGGCGAATACGCCGATACGCTGCGTCGCTGCGAGCTGATCGCGACAGGCACGACAGGCTCGCGCATCGAGGCGGCGCACGGGCTTCCCGTCGAGCGCATGCTCTCGGGCCCGCATGGCGGTGACCTGCAGATCGGCGCGCAGCTCGCGGAGGGCCGCGTCAGCATGGTGATTTTCCTTCGCGACCCGATGACGCCGCAGCCGCACGAACCGGACATCAACGCACTCGTGCGCGCGTGCGACGTGCACAACGTGCCGTGCGCGACAAACATCGCGACGGCGCGCATGCTGCTGGAAGCACTGAAGCTGCACGTCGCCGGCACGGTTTGAGCCGAGCGCCGCGCCACGACGAACACAGCAAACTTTGTGTGGGATGGGACCAGGCGCTAAAGCGCCGAGTCCCATCGACAGCTCTGCATGGGACGGGACTAAGCGCTAAAGTGCTAAGTCCCATCGACAGGAGACACCATGAGCAAGGCAATCCAGATCGAGCAGACCGGCGGCCCCGAAGTCATGAAGTGGGTGGACGTCGAAGTGGGTGAACCGGGCGTTGGGCAGGTGCGTCTTTCGCAGACCGCGTGCGGCCTCAACTATATCGACGTGTATTTCCGCACGGGTCTTTACCCGCAGCCGCTGCCTGCCGGGCTCGGCATGGAGGCGGCGGGCGCGGTGACGGCGGTCGGGCCGGGCGTGACGGACCTGAAAGTGGGCGATCGCGTCGCTTACGTGGCGCGGCCGCCTGGCGCGTATGCGCAGGACCGCGTGCTGCGCGCCGACCAGGTGATCCGTCTGCCCGATGCAATCAGCGACGAGGCCGCCGCGTCGATCATGCTCCAGGGCCTCACGGCGCAATATCTGCTGCGCCGCACGTATCGCGTGCAGCCCGGCGACACGATCCTGATCCAGGCCGCCGCGGGCGGCGTGGGGCTTCTCGTTTGCCAGTGGGCGAAAGCGCTTGGCGCGACAGTGATCGGCACGGTGGGCTCCGATGAGAAAGCGCAGATCGCCAAGGCGCACGGCTGCGATCACCCGATTGTCTACACGCGCGAGGACTTCGCCGCGCGCGTGCGCGAGATCACGAACGGCGCGGGCGTGCCGGTGGTGTACGACTCGATCGGCAAGGATACGTATTCGAAATCGCTCGAGTGTCTCGCACCGCTTGGCATGTTCGTGAGCTTCGGCAACGCATCGGGGAAGCTGCCGCCGATCGATTCGCTGGACCTCTCCGCTCGCGGCTCGCTCTTCTTCACGCGCCCGACGCTCTTCACCTACATCGCAAAACGCGCGGACTACGAAGCGATGGCGGCTGAACTCTTCGAGGTCGTTGCTTCGGGCAAGGTGAAAACGTCAATTAACCAGCGTTATGCGTTGAAGGATGTTGGGCAGGCGCATGCGGATCTTGAAGCGCGCCGCACGACTGGGTCGACTATTCTCGTTCCCTGAACGCTTCCTTCTGCGGGGATCGCCGCAGTGCTCGTATAAGGGAGCGCAAGCTTTGCTTGCGCGCCCTTTTTCTTTGGGTCATCGAAGATAAGCGGGCCACGCGGCCGGACATCCGGGAACGGCGCTTGCTGTCCACTACGCCGCAGCAGAGCATGGCATCCAGGCTATCGCTAAAGCGGATTCGCAGTACAGTTGGCGCGAATTCCACGCTCAATCCCGGCATACCTCGTCTGTCACTGGATTGACACTAACCGCGACTAGTTTCATACGGCAACTTACAAGACTTTCGAGGAGTCTGTCATGAAGAACCTGTCGATCGTGCTTTGCGTGGCTATCAGTGGACTTGTCGGCGTGCCGGCTCATTCGGCCGATATCACTGGTGCGGGCAGCACATTCGCCGCGCCCATCTACAACAAGTGGGCCGCGGCGTATCAGAAAGCCGGCGGCGCGCGCGTCAACTATCAAGGTATCGGATCGGCAGGCGGGATCAAGCAGATACTCGCCAAAACCATCGACTTCGCCGGCTCCGACGCGCCGATGAAAGATGACGAACTTCAAAAGAATGGCCTGTTCCAGTTCCCGACCGTGGTTGGGGGCGTCGTGGCCGCGATCAATCTTCCGGGCGTCAAGCCGGGCGAACTGACGTTGTCGGGTCCTGTGCTCGCCGACATCTATCTCGGCAAAATCAAGAAATGGAACGCGCCCGCCATTGCGGCGCTGAACCCGAACATCAAGTTGCCGGATACGGACATCGCGGTCGTCCGGCGCGCGGATGGCTCGGGCACGAGTTTCATCTGGACGCACTTCCTGTCGCAAATGAGCCCGGACTGGAAATCGAAGGTCGGTGAAGGCACGACGGTGAGCTGGCCGACCGGAACAGGCGGCAAGGGCAACGATGGCGTGGCGGCATTCGTGCAGCGTCTTCCGGGTGCCATCGGCTATGTGGAATGGGCGTACGTGAAGCAGAACAAGATGATCTATACCGCGATGAAGAACCAGTCGGGCGCGGTCGTCCAGCCAAGTATCGAAACGTTCAAGGCCGCGGCGGCCGGCGCGAACTGGTCGCAGAGTTTCTATCAGATACTGACCGATCAGCCTGGGAAGAACGCATGGCCTGTCGTCGGCGCGACGTTCGTGATGCTGCACACGGTGCAGGCCAAGCCGGAACAAGGCACGGAAACACTCAAGTTCTTCGACTGGGCGTTCAAGAGCGGCGAGCAGGCGGCGCAGGAGCTCGACTACATCTCGCTTCCCGAGTCCGTTGTTAACGAGATTCGCACGCAATGGCGCGGGAAGGTGAAGGACGCTAGCGGGAAACCGGTTTTCCAGTGATCCGTCGCGGCAACGCGACGACTCGCACGTCACTACGGATTGTCTCGGTGACGATCTTTCTCTCGTTGTGCTGACTGTGGTTCCCGCTCGAAAGTAGCCACTAAGTAGTCATCTACGCGGCCCTCGCTCCAACAGGAGCAGGGGCCGGCGCACATTATCCATTCCTCGCAGATCTGAGAAGAGCCTTCTCTTTTGACCTGGTTTGCCAAACGCGCGGACTACAAAGCGATGGCCGCCGAACTCTTCGATGTCGCCGCTTCGGGCAAGGTAAAACTTCGATTGACCAGCGCCATGCGCTGAAGGACGCCGCGCAGGCGCACGCCGAACTCGAAGCGCACCGCACGACAGGGGCGACCATTCTCATTCCCGGAATGCGGCTCGACGTTCTGGACAGATCCAGCAATGCCAGGAATCTTGCCGGCTCGCTTGCTGTCTCGTAGTTGCGGTCAAGAATCTGCATAACCTCACCCGCACTAATGGGGCGACTGGCCGGCTAATTTGCGCTTGTGCTTGCCCATGTCCCAAGACGCAAAACGCGAAAGCAGATAACCACCGCAAAAGAACTTGCTTCATTGACGGTTGCGGTGCAGAACGGCATCGCGTATTTGCCAACTTATTTGCTAAAGAAGACCACTAGAACGGCAGAAATCGCCACGACACCTAGAAGCACGGACAAGGGGCCGAAGAAATACTTGGTGAGTTTCATCGCGCGCTCTTTCCCAAGCAAGGAAATCCAGATACGCGCATGACCGTGGTTTAGCCCCCATGCGGCGACCTTTTCATTGGTCGACAAGAGATAACCAATAACGACGAAACTGATTCCCACGAGAAACATCACGATATTTTGACTGGTCATATCCGGAAAACTTTGGGAGAGCGATACAGAATCGTCGACTATAGGTTAATTCGGTTGCCTGCCATATCGGATGCGTCTCATTTTTGGGGTGTCCCCGCGCGGTCCATATACGCGCGTTTTTTCCGCACGTTCGCCCCACCACCAGGTCACGCCACCTCCGCCCGCGTTTACGCGTTTTTTATACGCGCACGCTCACCTTTAATCCGATCTTGACGCGCAAACCCGTAGTGTTCGATATCTCTCATCCGCTAATGGGGAACACGACAATGGATGTGCTGTGTATCGGGGGGCTGGCGGTCTTCGCCGCGCTCACATACGGACTGATCGCCGGTTGCGAGAAGCTCATGCAGTTCCGGAGATCGGATCGGGGAGCGCGCTCATGACCTGGATCCTGTGGTTATCGGGGGCAGCGACGCTGTTGCTGTTCGTCTATCTCGTCCATGCGCTGCTGCGCGCGGAGGATATCGAATGAACACCAACAATCTGCTGCAGACCGCAATTTTCATCGTCGTTATGCTGGCGCTGGCCGTGCCGCTGGCGGGCTACCTCACGCGCGTGCTCGACGGACGCTCGCGTGTCGTACGCCTTTTCGCGCCCGTCGAGAACTTCCTCTATCGCGTGGCGGGCGTCGATCCGCAGACGGAGATGGACTGGAAGCACTATGCGTTCGCGACGATCTCGTTCAACGTGCTCGGCCTGTTTTTCCTTTACGTGCTGCTGCGCATTCAGGGCTGGCTGCCGGGCAATCCGCAGAGCTTCGGCCCGATGACCGTGGATGGCGCACTCAACACGGCTGTGAGCTTCGTCACCAACACGAACTGGCAGAACTACTCGCCCGAGCAGACCGTGAGCTACCTCACGCAGATGCTCGGCCTCACCGTGCAGAACTTCCTCTCGGCGGCGACGGGCATCGTGGTCGTGATCGCGCTGATCCGCGGTTTCGCGCGCCACTCGGCGAAGACGATCGGCAACTTCTGGGTCGATATCACGCGCACGACGCTCTATGTCCTCATCCCGATGTCGGCTGTCGTCGCTGCGCTCCTGATGAGTCAGGGGATGATCCAGAACTTCAAGGCCTATCAGGACGTCCCGGTTCTGCAGACGACCACGTATGCAGCGCCGAAGCTCGACGCGAAGGGTAATCCGGTAAAGGATGCGCAGGGTAACGCCGTCACGGTCGATACGAAGGTGACGACGCAGACGCTCGCCATGGGTCCGGTCGCTTCGCAGGTTGCGATCAAGATGCTCGGTACCAACGGCGGCGGCTTCTTCAACGCGAATTCGGCGCATCCGTACGAGAACCCGACGCCGTTCTCGAACTTCGTCGAAATGTTGGCCATCCTGATCATTCCGGCCGCGCTGTGTCTCGTGTTCGGCAATTTCGTGGCGGACCGGAGGCAGGGCGTCGCGGTGCTCGCGGTGATGACGATCGCGTTTGCGGTGGCAGTCGGCGGCGAACTGGCCGCGGAGCAGGCAGGCAATCCGATGTTCACTTCGCTCAACGTCGACCTGCACGCCAGCGCGCTGCAAGCGGGCGGCAACATGGAAGGCAAGGAAACGCGCTTCGGCATCGCGCAGACGGGCATCTTTGTCGTCACGACCACCGCAGCTTCGTGCGGTGCCGTGAACGCGATGCACGACTCGCTCACGCCGCTCGGCGGGCTGATTCCGATGCTCTTCATCCAGCTCGGCGAAGTGATTTTCGGCGGCGTCGGCTCGGGGCTCTACGGCATGCTCGTGTTCGCGATGCTCGCGGTGTTCGTCGCGGGTCTCATGATCGGCCGCACGCCCGAGTACGTCGGCAAAAAGATCGAAGCGTTCGAGATGAAGATGGTGTCGATCGCCATCTTGCTCACGCCGCTGCTCGTGCTCGTCGGCACGTCGATCGCTGTGCTGGTCGATCCGGGCAAGGCCGGTATCGCCAATCCGGGCGCGCACGGTTTCTCGGAGATTCTCTACGCGTTCAGCTCGGCCGCGAACAACAACGGCAGTGCGTTCGCAGGGCTTTCGGTGAACACGCCGTTCTATAACTGGATGCTCGCCATCGCGATGTGGTTCGGCCGCTTCGGCACGCTCGTTCCGGTGCTCGCCATTGCAGGCTCGCTCGCCGGCAAGAAGCGTATCGCCGAATCCGTCGGCACGATGCCCACGCACGGCCCGCTCTTCGTCGTGCTGCTGCTCGGCACCGTGCTGCTCGTCGGCGCGCTGACCTACGTGCCCGCGCTCGCCCTCGGCCCCGGCGTCGAGCATCTGATCATGATGGGCGTGCACTGAACAAGGACTTGACCAACATGACTCAACATAGTGCTACACGGTCCATGTTCGATCCGGCGCTCGTGCGTCCGGCTATCGTGGATTCGTTCAGGAAACTCAAGCCGCGCACGCAGTTGCGCAATCCCGTGATGTTCTGCGTGTACGTCGGCAGCGTGCTCACGACGATCCTCTGGATCGCTGCGCTCATGGGCCAGGCGGAAGCACCCGCGGGCTTCATTCTCGCCGTCGCGTTGTGGCTGTGGTTCACGGTCCTCTTCGCGAACTTCGCCGAAGCGCTCGCGGAAGGGCGCTCGAAGGCGCAGGCCGCGTCGCTGCGTCAGGCCAAGCGCGATGTGATGGCGAAGAAGCTCGGCGAGCCGCATCCGAAGGCGCCGATCCGCATCATGACCGCTACGGATCTGCGCCGCGGCGACGTCGTGCTCGTCGAAACGGGCGACACGATTCCCGCCGATGGCGAAGTGATCGAAGGCGTCGCATCGGTGGACGAATCGGCGATCACGGGCGAATCCGCGCCGGTGATCCGCGAGTCGGGCGGCGATTTCTCGTCGGTGACGGGCGGCACGCGCGTGCTCTCCGACTGGATCGTCGTGCGCGTTACGGCCAATCCCGGCGAGGCGTTCCTCGACCGCATGATCGCCATGGTGGAAGGCGCGAAGCGCCAGAAGACGCCCAACGAGATCGCGCTCACGATTCTGCTCGTCGCGTTGACCATCGTGATGCTGCTTGCCACGGCGACGCTCCTGCCGTTCTCGATGTTCTCCGTCGAAGCCGCGAAGATGGGCCACGTCGTCACGATCACGGCGCTCGTCGCGCTGCTCGTGTGCCTGATTCCGACCACCATCGGCGGGCTGCTTTCGGCAATCGGCGTCGCGGGCATGAGCCGCATGATGCAGGCCAACGTAATTGCGACGTCGGGCCGCGCGGTGGAAGCCGCGGGCGACGTGGACGTGCTGCTGCTCGACAAGACCGGCACGATTACGCTCGGCAATCGCCAGGCATCGGCGTTCATCGCAGCGCCTGGCGTGACCGAGGAAGCGCTCGCGGACGCCGCGCAACTCGCCTCGCTCTCCGACGAAACGCCGGAAGGCCGCAGCATCGTCGTGCTCGCGAAGCAGCGCTTCAACATTCGCCAGCGCGACATGGCGACGCTGCATCCGACGTTCCTCGCGTTCAGCGCGCAAACGCGCATGAGCGGCGTGGACCTTTCGCCCGAAGGGACCGCACCCGGCACGCACGGCCGCGAGATCCGCAAGGGCGCAGCCGATGCGGTCAAGCACCACGTCGAAGCCAACGGCGGCCGCTTTCCGGCCGAAGTGGAAACAGCCGTCGACGATGTCGCGCGTCGCGGCAGTACGCCGCTTGTGGTCGCACACCGCGTGCAGGAAGGCGGGGCGCAGGTGCTCGGCGTGATCGAACTGAAGGACGTCGTGAAGGGCGGCATCAAGGAGCGCTTCGCCGAACTGCGCAAGATGGGCATCAAGACCGTGATGGTCACGGGCGACAACCGTCTGACCGCCGCGGCGATCGCTGCCGAAGCGGGCGTGGACGATTTTCTCGCCCAGGCCACGCCGGAGACGAAGCTCGCAACGATCCGCGAGCACCAGGCTCAGGGCAAGCTCGTCGCGATGACCGGCGACGGCACCAACGACGCGCCGGCGCTCGCACAGGCCGACGTCGCGGTGGCGATGAACACCGGCACGCAGGCCGCGAAGGAAGCGGGCAACATGGTCGATCTCGACTCGAACCCGACGAAGCTCATCGAGATCGTCGAGATCGGCAAGCAGATGCTGATGACGCGCGGCTCGCTCACGACGTTCTCGATCGCCAACGACGTCGCGAAGTACTTCGCGATCATCCCGGCGGCGTTTGCGACCACGTATCCGCAGTTGAACGCGCTCAACGTGATGCATCTTGCGACGCCTGCTTCTGCGATCCTTTCGGCGGTTATTTTCAACGCGCTCATCATCGTGCTGCTGATTCCGCTGGCGTTGAAGGGCGTGAAGTACCGGCCGCTCGGCGCCGCAATCCTGTTGCGCCGCAATCTGCTGGTCTATGGCCTCGGCGGGATTCTCGTGCCGTTCGTCGGGATCAAGCTGATCGACATGGTGCTCGCCGCGTTCGGCTGGGTCTGATCCACACGCGACTTAATCGACGCCTATTCGGGAAAAAACATGAAATCGTTGCTGTTTCCTCTGATCCGTCCGGTCATCGTGATCTTCGCCGTGTTGACGGCGCTCACGGGACTCGCGTATCCGGCCGTGATGACCGTGTTCGGTCAGGCTGTCTTCCACCACCAGGCCAACGGCAGCCTCGTTGAAGTCGGCGGCAAGGTGGTCGGGTCCGAACTGATCGGCCAGCAGTTCGACGCGCCGCAGTACTTCTGGGGCCGTCTCTCGGCCACGACGCCGAATCCGTACAACGCGGCCAATTCGGGCGGCTCGAACCTGGGCCCGACCAACCCGGCGCTGGCTGACGAAGTCAAAGGGCGCATCGCCGCGCTCAAGGCCGCGGGCACCGACGTCTCGCAACCGATTCCGGCGGACCTCGTGACGTCGTCGGGCAGCGGACTCGATCCCGAGATCTCGCCCGCTGCGGCGGCTTATCAGGTCGAGCGCGTCGCGAAGGCGCGCCACCTGAACCTGTCCGATGTGCAGGCGCTCGTGGACCGCTATACGAAGGGCCGCCAGTTCGGCGTGCTCGGAGAGCCGCGCGTGAACGTGCTTGCGCTGAATCTTGCGCTCGACGGTAAAGAGGCTGACTGACGAGGCCGACTGAGCGCGTATCAACCCGAACCGCACGCCGCGCGTCCTTCGCGGCGTGCGGTTTGCCATTCCGGCGCCGCGGTGAGACGATCAACGTGCTGCACGCCCGCGCTTCAAGCATGAAAGACGCGAGACCAGCCGAGGCGCCAATTACACCGAGCCTAACCGAATGAACCGTCCCGATCCCGACGAACTGCTCGATCGACTCCAGCGCGACGAGGAAAAGCGCCGCCGCGGCAAGCTGAAGATTTTCTTTGGCGCGTCGGCGGGCGTCGGCAAGACCTATGCGATGCTGCAGGCCGCGCGCCGCCGCGACGAGGAGGGCGTTGACGTCGTCGTGGGTATCGTCGAGACGCATGGGCGCAGCGAAACCGCGGCGCTCACGAACGGCCTCGACGTGCTGCCGCGCGCGCAGATCGCATACCGCGGCCGCACGCTCGCCGAGTTCGACCTCGACGCGGCGCTCGCGCGCAAGCCGCAACTCGTGCTCGTCGATGAACTCGCGCACTCGAACGTGCAGGGCGCGCGCCACATGAAGCGCTGGCAGGACGTGTACGAGTTGCTCGACGCGGGTATCGACGTCTACACGACCGTCAACGTCCAGCACCTCGAAAGCCTCAACGATGTGGTCGGCCAGATCACGGGCATTCGCGTCTGGGAGACGGTGCCCGACCGCGTGTTCGACAGCGCCGACGAAGTGACGCTCGTCGACCTGCCCGCCGAGGAACTGCTCGACCGAATGCGCGACGGCAAGGTGTACTTGCCGGCGCAAGCCGAGCGCGCGGTGCGCAACTTCTTTCGCAAGGGCAATCTGATCGCGCTGCGCGAGCTGGCGCTGCGCCGCACGGCCGACCGCGTCGACGCGCAGATGCGCGAGTATCGCGCCGACCGTTCGATCCAGCATGTGTGGCAGGCGCGCGAGCGGCTGCTCGTGTGCATCGGCCCAGGCCCCGAGGCGAACGCGCTCGTGCGCGCGGCCGCGCGCCTCGCCGTGAGCCTGAAGGCCGACTGGATCGCTGTCTATGTCGAAACGCCGAAGCTCCAGCGCCTGCCCGATGCAATCCGCGAACGCACGCTCGGCGCGCTGAAACTCGCGTCCGAAATGGGCGCGGAGACCACGACGCTAGCGGGCGAGGACGCGGCGACGACGCTCGTTGGCTATGCGCGTCTGCGCAACGTGTCGAAGCTCGTGGCGGGCGCAACGCTACGCACGGGGTTCTCGCGCTGGCTGCGCCGGCCCTTCGGCGAGCGGCTCGCGGAAAAGGCGGGTGACGTCGATCTCACGCTCGTGCGCGCGCTGGCTGGTGAGGCCGGTGCCAGGACGGGCGACGCTTCGGCCACGGGCACGGCGTCGCGCGCCGCCAACGCGTGGCGCGACGCGCTGTTCGCGGGCGGTGACCGCTCGCCGCCGCGTGCCTACGCTGCGGCGCTCGTGATCTGCGCGTGCATCACGCTCGTCGCGAACCAGTTGATCGACCGCATCGACCTCACGAATCTCGTGATGCTGTATCTGCTCGGCGTGATCTTCACGGCGACGAAGCTCGGGCGCGGACCCGGCGTGATGCTCTCGTTCGTGAGCATCGCGGCCTTCGACTTCTTTTTCGTGCCGCCGCGCATGTCGCTCTCCGTGAGCGACACGCAGTACCTGTTGACCTTTGTGGGCATGCTGCTCACGTCGCTCGTGATCAGCCATCTCACATCGAGCCTGCGCCGCGAAGCGAGCGTCGCGCAGCGGCGCGAGCAGCGCACCGGCGCGATGTACGCGATGGCGCGCGAACTCGCAGCGGCGCTTACCACGGAGCAGATCGTCGCGATCGGCAGCCGCCACGTGAGCGAGGTGTTCGGCGCGCGCGTGGCGATCCTGCTGCCGGACAGCGTGGACAAGGTGCAGCAGAAGATCGAAGAGCCCGATCCGCAGACCATGCTCGATGCGCCGAGCGTCGACCTCGACGTGGGCCAGTGGGTCTACGACCAGCAAAAGCCCGCGGGCAACGGCACCGACACGCTGCCGGCGGCGGTGGCGCGCTATCAGCCGCTCAAGGCGCCGATGCGCACGCGCGGCGTGCTGGCGGTCGTCACGCGTGACGCGCGCGAACTGCAGGTGCCCGAGCAACAGCGCATGTTCGACGCGTTCGCGGCGCAGATCGCGCTCGCGCTCGAACGCGTGCACTACGTCGATATCGCCCGCGATGCGCTCGTCAACATGGAATCGGAGCGGCTGCGCAATTCCCTCCTGTCGGCGATTTCGCACGATCTGCGCACGCCGCTCACGGCGATCGTCGGGTTTTCGTCAATGCTTGCGAACACGCAGACGCCGGGCTCGCGTGTCGACGAGCGAGCGGGCGAACTGATCGAATCGATCCACGACGAGGCGCTGCGCATGACCGGCATCGTCACGAACCTGCTCGACATGGCGCGGCTGCAGGCGGGCAGCCTCAAGCTGAACCGGCAATGGACGCTGCTCGAAGAAACGGTGGGCGCCGCGCTGGCGGCATGCCGGCGCGTGCTGGCGCGGCATCCGGTGCAGGTGTCGCTCGAAGAGGGGCTGCCGCTGCTGCATCTCGACGCCGTGCTGATGGAACGCCTCTTCTCGAATCTGCTCGAAAACGCCGCGAAATACACGTCGCCCGATACGCCGCTCGTGATCGGCGCGCGCCGCGTGGAGACCGGTGGCCAGCCGTTCGTGCGCGTGACGATCGACGACAACGGGCCGGGCTTGCCACCCGGCATGGGCGAGCGCGTCTTCGAGAAGTTCACGCGCGGCGAGAAGGAGTCAGCGAAGCCCGGTATCGGCCTTGGGCTCGCGATCTGCCGCGCGATCGTGGAGGCGCACGGCGGTACAATCGGCGCGACCAATCGCACGGACGACGCGGGCCGCGTGCTCGGCGCTACGTTCTGGTTCTCGCTGCCTGTGGAGTTGCCGCCGCCGCCGCCCGCGGACGAGGTAGCGCCCGACGCGTCGGTCCACGGCGAGGAACTGTCGCGAGCCGCACGGCTCGTAGACGAGGGCGCTGACGCCGACTCACACAGGCATGTGGCGGATGCGGCGCATCGCGGCGCGCCGGCGTCTGTCGAACCTCAACGCGATGAACTGAAACCTGCCGATTCGAAGCCTTCCCATGAGTGATCCGAGTGTCGCCGTCGTCCTGATCGAAGACGAAAAGCAGATTCGCCGCTTCGTGCGGGCGTCGCTGGAGGGCGAGGGGATGGTCGTCCACGACGCCGAGACGGGTAAGCAGGGTCTCGTCGAAGCCGCCACGCGCAAGCCGGATCTCGTGATCGTCGACCTCGGCCTGCCCGATACCGACGGCCTCGACGTGATCCGCGAACTGCGCGGCTGGAGCGATCTGCCGGTAATCGTGCTTTCGGCGCGCACCCAGGAAGCCGAGAAAGTGGCCGCGCTAGATGCGGGCGCCGACGACTACCTCACCAAACCGTTCGGCGTCTCCGAGTTGCTCGCGCGGATCCGCGCGCAACTGCGGCGGCGCAATCGCGGCGGCGCGAACGAAGCGCCGCAGGTGCGCTTCGGCGACATCACCGTCGATCTCGGCCTGCGCCAGGTCACGCGCGCGGGTGCGGCGGTCCACCTGACGCCCATCGAATACCGCCTGCTCGCGACGCTCGTGCGCGACGCGGGCCGCGTGCTGACGCACCGGCAACTGCTGCGCGAGGTGTGGGGACCGTCGCACGTGGAGAGCAGCCATTATCTGCGGATCTATATGGCGCATTTGCGCCAGAAACTCGAACACGATCCCGCCCAGCCAGAACATATCGTCACGGAGACCGGTGTCGGCTATCGGCTAGTGGGCGCGCAATAGCGCCCGTAGCGCGCGTGGCGTACGAGAAGGGGAATGCCGCTATAATTTCGGGACAGCAAGGACGACCTTGCCATCCATCTTCACTCGGGGACGGCCCCATTTTTCGTGGAGCGTCTCCGATGTCCTGGTTTCTTCTTTTCCTCGCTGGCCTGCTCGAAGTGGTGTGGGCCGCCGGTCTCAAGTCTTCCGAAGGATTTTCGCGGCTGTGGCCGTCCGTGTTGACGATCACGTCCGCGCTCGGCAGTTTCGGCTTGCTCACGCTTGCGATGCGCCATTTGCCGCTCGGCACGGCTTACGCCGTGTGGACCGGCATCGGCGCGGTGGGCGCGTTCGTGTTCGGCGTCATCGCGATGGGCGAAACGCTCAGCGCTGCACGCGTGGCGAGTGCCGCGCTGATCGTGCTCGGGCTGGTGGGGCTCAAGTTGTCGTCGTCGGCGTGAGCCGGCTTCGTGGTCGCTTCGTGTCACTTCGTTGTCGCATCTTCCGCAAACCGCGGGTGGCGCCGCATCGGGCGTGACTATAATGGAGCCGTTGTATCCCGATAGCTGGCCGCTCCGGTAGCGCGGTCAGCGTTAGCCGCCCCGGGGTCCGGGTACGTACAGTCCGGGTCCAGGACTGATGCCGCGAGAGCGCCCGTCTGCGCTGCGCGAGTTTTGCATGGGACCCGATCAAGCGCCAACCCGGGTCGACAGCTTTGCATGGGACCCGAGTAAGTGCTCTGCATGGGGCTGGAGTAAGCGCTGAAGCGCTAACTCCAGCCGACAGCTAAAGCGCCAACCCGGGTCGACAGCTTTGCATGGGACCCGAGTAAGCGCTAAAGCGCCAACTCGGGTCGACAGGAGGCAGCCATCGTGGAACCACTATCGCTAGCAGCGGGCCTGTCTTGGGGCAGCGGCCTGCGCCTCTATCTCACCGTCCTCATGGCGGGCGTGTTGCAGCGCTTCGGCCTGATTCATCTACCCGATACGCTCGCCGTCCTGGCTTCCCCCTGGGTGATCGGTGCCGCCGGCACGCTCGCCGTGCTTGAATTCCTCGCCGACAAGATCCCCGCAGTCGATTCGCTTTGGGACGCGATCCACACCTTCATCCGCATCCCCGCCGGCGCGTTGCTCGCGGTAGGCGCGATGGGGCACGCCGATCCGGCCCTGCTCACCGTGGCCGCGCTCGCGGGCGGCACGCTCGCAGGCACCGCGCATCTCACCAAGGCCGGCACGCGCGCGCTCATCAATCTCTCGCCGGAACCGGTGTCGAACGTCGTCACGTCGACCGCCGAGGACGGTTTGACCTTCGTCGGCGTGCTGATGTCGTTCTTCCTGCCGATCCTGTTCCTCGTCCTCCTCGTCGCGTTCCTGTGCCTCGCCGCCTGGTTGCTGCCGCGGTTGTGGCGCGGCGTGCAGGGCGGCTTTCGCGGGATGGCGGCGCACATGGTTTCGCGCCTGTCTCTGCGGAGCCATCACGATTGAGCGGCGCCGGACGTTCTTCATCCACCCGCAAGCCCGCCCGCGGTGACGGCGGCGCCGGCCTGCCGCGGCCCGGCGCGACAAAGCCGCGTGAATCCCTCGGCGGTTTCGACCTCGTCCGGCTCGCCGCGCGCATGACCGCACGCGACTGGCGCGCGGGCGAACTGACGATGCTGCTGCTCGCGCTGGTGCTGGCTGTCGCCGCGCTCGCGAGCGTGGGTTTTCTCGCCGACCGCCTGAACCGCGGCCTCGAACGCGATGCCCGCCGCATGATCGCGGCGGATTTCATCGTCCGCGCCGATCATCCCGTCGATCCGATGTTCGCGCGCGAAGCGCAGTCGCTCGCGCTCGCCACGGCGAGCACGACGATCTTCCCGAGCATGGTCGGCGCGGATGGCGGCAACGGCCAGCCGCTTTCGCGTCTGGCGGCCATCAAGGCGGTGTCGGCGGAGTATCCGCTGCGTGGCGCGCTGCGTATCGCGTCCGCGCCCGGCGGGCCCGATCGTGATGCAAAAGGCATTCCGCCGCCCGGCACGGTCTGGGTCGACGACGAACTGCTCGACGCGCTGAAGCTTCGCGTCGGCAGCACTGTGAAGGTCGGCGAGCGCAGCTTCACGGTGGACGCGGTCATCACGCGCGAACTCGATCGCGGCTTCTCGTTCATCAACTTTTCGCCGCGCCTCATGATGCGCGCCGACGAACTCGCCGCTACGGGCCTCATCGGCTACGGCAGCCGCGTGACGTACAGGCTGCTCGTCGCCGGCGCCGATCCCGCCGTCGCGCAGTTCGCCGCGTGGGCGCATGCACGCGTCGACGACGGCAAAATGCGCGGCGTCGCGCTCGAATCGCTGCACGACGGCCAGCCGCAGGTGCGCGAGACGCTCGACCGCGCGCGACATTTCCTCACGCTCGTTTCGCTGCTGACCGCGCTGCTTGCTGCCGTCGCGATCGCCATGGCCGCGCACCGTTACACACGGCGTCATCTCGACAGCTGCGCGGCGATGCGCTGCCTCGGCGCAAGCCAGCGCACGCTGCGCTCGCTGTTCATACTCGAATTCGCGGGGCTCGGGCTCGTGGGCGGTGCGGTCGGCGTGGCGCTCGGCTATGCGGGGCATCTCGCGCTGCTTGCGTGGCTCGGCAGTCTCATCAACGTCGTGCTGCCGTATCCCGGACCGCTTCCCGCGCTCGAAGGCATCGCGGCTGGGCTCGTACTGCTGCTTGGCTTCGCCTTGCCGCCGCTTTTGCCGCTCACGCATGTGCCGCCCGTGCGCGTGCTGCGGCGCGAGTGGGGCGATGCCGGCCGCACGGCGTGGCTCGCGTATGGCGTCGGTATCGCGCTCTTTGCAGGACTGCTCGTGATCGCGGCGGGCGAGCTGAAGCTCGGCGGCATCGTCGCGGGCGGTTTCGCCATCGGGCTTCTCGCGTTCGCGTGCGTGGCGCGGCTCGCGCTCTGGTGCGCGGCGCGTGTGTCGCGTAGCGAGCGCTTTGGCGGTGGCGTGCGCGCGGGCGTCGGCTGGCGCTATGCGATGGCGTCGCTGGAGCGGCGGCCCGGCGCGAGCGCGCTGCAGATCACGGCGCTCGCCATCGGGCTCATGTGCCTCTTGCTGATCGCGATGACGCGCAACGATCTGGTCGACGGGTGGCGCAAATCGACGCCGCCCGACGCGCCGAATGAATTCCTCATCGACATCCAGCCCGACCAGCGCGACGCCGTGGCCGCGTGGCTGCGCACGCACGGCATCGAAGACGTTCAACTCGCGCCGATGGTGCGCGGCCGGCTCATCTCGATCAACGGCAAGCCAGTGGACCCCGCCCAGTACAAGAGCGAGGACGCGAAGCGGCTAGTCGACCGCGAGTTCAACCTCTCGTACACGACGCAACTGCCGGGCGATAACCGCGTCGTCGCGGGTACCTGGTTCGGCGAAACGACCGAGCCGCATATTTCGATCGAAGAGGGGCTCGCGAAGCTGATCGGCGTGAAGCTCGGCGACGTGCTCAAGTTCGACGTGACGGGCCTCGAAGTCACCGCGCCCGTGACGAGCGTGCGCAAACTCGACTGGGGTTCGTTCAAGGTCAACTTCTTCGTGCTGATGCCGCCTGCGCTCCTGCGCGATTTTCCGGCTACCTACATCACGAGCTTCCATCTTCCCGCTGCGGAGCGCCATGTGGTCGACGGCCTCGTGGCCCAATACCCGAACGTGACGGCCATCGACATCGCGCCGATCCTCGCGCAGATCCAGCGCATGCTCGAACAGGTGATCGGCGCCGTTCAGTTCCTCTTTCTTTTCACGCTCGCGGCGGGCGTGCTGGTGCTCTACGCGGCGCTCGCAGGCACTCGCGACGAGCGTATGCGCGAGTCCGCGCTGCTACGCGCGCTGGGCGCGTCGCACGAACAGATACGCGTGGTGCAGGTGGCCGAGTTCGTCACCGTGGGCGCGCTTGCGGGGCTCATGGCGGCAATCGGCGCACAGGCGGTGGGCTCCGTGCTCGCGACGCGCGTGTTCAACTTCTATCTGCCGCTCGATCCGTGGCTTGTGCCGGTCGGCATCGCGGCGGGTGTGGCGTGCGCGGGCGTTGGTGGCTGGATCAGTCTGCGGCACGTGCTGGCGCGCCCGGCGCTGCAATCACTGCGTGACGCGTGAACGCGGAGTTTGCGGATTACACGTAGTCGCGCGCGGGTGTTTCGCCTTATGATGCCGGGGTCCTCGACACCCATACCATGACCGCCGACACGATCAAGCCGCGCCGCTCGAACGCGGCCGCCCCGCAGGGCCAACACGATGCCGGAACCGCGCCGATGCGCTTCCTCGACACCTATCTCGCCGCATTGCTCGCGCGCGCGAGCAGCCTCATCTCCGACGAATTTCACGCGACGCTCGCGCGCAAGAAGATCCCCGCGCTGCAGTGGCGCGTGCTGGCGTGCCTCTACGATGGTCCGCTGCCGGTGGGAGATCTGGGGCGCCTCATCCTCGCGAAGCAGCCGACCGTCAGCAAGCTGATCGACCGGATGGAGGCGGCTGCGCTCGTGGTGCGCCGGGAGGACCCGGCAAGCCGTAGACGCACGCTCGTGGCACTCACGCCGCAAGGCGCGAAGCTCGCGGCGGAACTGATCGCGCTCGCGCTCGAACACGAGGCTTCCGTTCTGCTGCCGTTTCCGCCCGAGGTGGCGAAGGTTTTCATCGATGTGCTGCGGCAGCTGATCGCGCAGCACGCGGACTGAAGTCGCGCCCGGTTCGATGCGCGGGCGAAACGGAAAGGGCGGGCGCTAGCGCCCGCCCTTTAGCGTTTCAGATCTTCAAAGCGCGAGGCTGCCCGTGCTGGTCCCGCCGCATACATAGAGCGTCTGTCCCGTGACGAAGCCGTTTTCCGGCGACGCGAAGAACATGGCGGCCCGCGCGATGTCGTCGGGGCGGCCGAGCCGTGCGACCGGAATACCCGCCGCGATCTGCGCGACCTTGGGGCTGTCCGCGGGCACGATCTCGTGGAACATGCCCGTCTCGACCGGGCCTGGTGCGATGGCATTCGCCGTGATGCCGAGCGGCCCCAGTTCGAGCGCCCACGTGCGCACGAGTCCGAGCATTCCCGCTTTCGTCGCCGAATACGACGTGCGAGTCGCGAGCCCCAATGCCGCACGCGATGAGATCAGCACGAGCCGTCCGAAGTGCGCCGCTTTCATCGCGGGCAGCATCGCCTGCGCGAGCGTGACGCTCGCAGAGATATGCAGGTTCGTTAGCGCGATGAGATCGTCGTGCGCGACATCGGCCAGCAGCGCCGGGCGGATCACGCCCGCGTTGTGGATCAGCGTCGTGGGTGCGTAGCGAGCGGCGACTTCGGCGGCCGCCTCGCGCGTGGCAGCTGCATCGGTCAGATCGACTTCGACCGTACGAAGCCGCGCATGTCCCGGCGCGCCTGCCTTCCGGTCGAGCGAAATCACTTCGTAGCCGGCTTCGAGCAGATGCTCGACAATCGACCGGCCAATGCCGGCGTTGCCGCCGGTGACGATGGCTGCGCGGTTCATCGTGTTTCCTTCGGGTTCGGGGATCGGTGGGGTCATCTCAGTCCTGACGCTTCTTCATCGCGCGGGTGTCGATGCAGCGCGCCGTGCCGGGCAGCGTGCGCGCCAGATCCTTGAGCGCCGCGCGTTGCACCTTCTGCGTGCCGGTGAGCGGCAGGGCGTCGACGAATGCGACGTAGCCGGGCGCCTTGAAATAGGCGAGGCGCGTGAGGCAAAGCTGCGTGAGCGCGGTCGCGGTGGCGGCGAGCGAGCCGTCGTCGAGCGGCTCGCGCGGGACCACGCACGCGAGCACTTCATCGCCGCGTACGGCGTCGGGTGTGGCGGCCACGGCGACGTCCGCGACGCACGGATGCTTGCGCAACACGCTCTCCACTTCGACTGCCGAGATGTTCTCGCCGCTGCGTCGGATCACGTTCTTTTTGCGGTCGACGAAATACATCTGGCCGTCCGCGTCCTGCTGGACGATATCGCCGGTGTGGAACCAGCCGCCTTCCCATGCCGCAGTAGTTGCTTCGGGATCCTTGAGATATTCGCGGAAGAAGCCACGCCGTGGTTGAGGACCACTCGCACGCACCCACAGCTCGCCGGGCGTGCCGCTCTCAACCGGTGTTCCATCGTCGCCGACGATAAGCACTTCGAGTGCCGCCTCGGGCCGCCCGAAGCACGACATGCCGACATTGCGCGGCTCACGGTTCGCGATCACGACCGCGCCCGCGCCAGTTTCGGTCATCGCCCAGGCTTCGATGAGCGGGATGCCGAAGCGCGATTCGAACGGCGCGTGCAAGGTTTTGTCGACGCCCGCGCCAAAGCCGAAGCGCACTTCGTGACGGCGGTCGTCGGCGTGTTCGGGTGCGCCGAGCAACATCGCGGGCATTACGCCCAGGTAGTGCATCACCGTCGCCCGCGACGCGCACACGCTGTCCCACCACGAACGCGGATGGAAGCGGTCGAGCACCACGATAGCGCCGCCTGCGAGGATCATCGCCATCGTCGAGTACGCCATCGCGTTCATGTGCGTCATCGGCAGCGGCGTGATGAGACGTTCGGCGCCGGGGCGCAGCGCACACAGTCCGCCGATGCGGTTGTACCAGACACCCGCGAGCAGAAAGTACTCGTTTGGCAGCACGCAGGCCTTCGGGCGGCCCGTCGTGCCCGAGGTGTAGAGCAGCGCGCATTCGGTGTCGCCATCGGGCTTGCCGTCGCGCGGCGGCGTCGCGGCGCGCGGTGTCTCGTGAGCGTCCGCTTCGCACAGCGCAACGGTGCGCTGTGCTGCGACGGCTGCTGCGCGCAGTTCGGCGTGGCGCGCGACGGGCGCGATGGCGAGGTCGAGTTCGCTATGACCGGTGATGTATTCGAGTTCGGCGGCGCGCAACTCGGTGGAAAGCGGCACGACCGAAACACCGAGCGAGTTCAGCGCGAGCCAGTGCAGGAAGAACGCGGGGCGGTTTTCGAGCATCAGCCCGGCGCGATGACCGAGGCCGAAGCCCGCCGCGCGATAGCGCGCGGCCAGCGCGCCAACGCGCGCGAGCGCTTCGCCGTAGCGCAGCACGCCGGGCTCGATGCCGTAAATCTGCGCGGTTTCGGGCAGCACGACGAGAAAATCGTGACGGGGGTACTGTGCAGCACTCGCGGCGAACGCAGCATAGACGGACGCGAACGGCAAAGCTTCGGACTGGATTGAACTGGAAGTCACCATCGTTCTCACATGAAAAGCTGCACGGACGGCAGTGCTGCATCGCAGTTGAGCAGGTCGATGCGTTTCTCGCGGATACGCCACACACCGTTTTCGCCGACCAGGTGATGACGTACGACGCCCGTGAAGATCAGTTGCTCATCGCCGCGTGCTTCGGCGTAGAAGAACGGCGTGCGCAGGCGATAGCCTGCTTCGCCTTCCGCCGCTTCGACTTCAGGACGTTGCAGCACATGCTGGCAGCGGCTTTCGGGTTGCTGCGAAAACGCGCGGGGTTCTTTCAGGCGCTCGATGCGCAGCTTCAGCAGCAGACGGTCCTCATACATCAGCGATACATGGTTCAGGCCGTCCTGCTGGTTCGGCACGAGCGGAATCCAGTAGAGGCCGTCTTCCGCGAACAGGTCGTGCCACGCGTCGAATTTTTTTTCGTCGAGGAGCCGCGCCTCGCGGTAGACGAAATCGATCAACGCCTCGCGCAGGGCTAAATCGGGTGAGTGGATCATCGCGTTCGTCCTCGTCGTCATTTCGTGCCTTCCGGCGTCATGTAGCGCGCCCATGCGCGGAACTGGTTGCGCATCGAGATCTCGCTCGTGCCGTTTACCGTCAGATCTCGTTGGCCTTCTTCATCGGCGCGGTAGTCGCGGTGCAGGCTCACCCAGTCGTTGCCGCTCGCTTCGAGGCCCTCCTGGATGCCGCGGTACGCGTGCAGGTCGTCGTGACCGACCACGGACATCGGCGAGTTGATCAGGCGCGAGTACGTGAGCGTGCGTTGCAGGAGCGCGTCGGGCGCGCCCTTCAGGCGGAACGTCCACGATTCGATCAGCGTCTTGTCCGCCGCGATCGGGCGCACCACGCGGATCGCCTGGATCGCGCCCTTGATCGTGAGGCTCGGGTAGTAGACCGTGTTGTGGCGCGCCGTGCCGAGCACCGACTTCGCCTTCTCCTCGCCCATTGCGTCGATGAGCTTTTGCTCGTATTCCGGCTGCGCCGAATAGCTCGAATGAATCGAGAAGTTCACGCCCGTGTAGCTGTGTCCGTTTTCGAACACGCGCACGCCCATGCCGTCGAAGAAGGCGTAATCGGAGACGAACGGCACGAACTGCTCGATCGCCATCGGCTTCGGTTCGTCCGCCGGCTTGCCTTCCCAGAGCTTCTTCGCCGTGCCCGCCGACGACTCGTGCGCCACCATCGGATGCATCGTGTCGTTCAGGTTCTCGACGAACATCTTCCAGTTGCAGTCGTGCATATAGCGCAGACACCCGCCTGCAATTTCGAGTTCGCCTTCGGGCGAGCGGTCGGCCATGTTGTCGATCGACGAAAGCGAATCGCCGAAGTATTCCTCGAAGGTCGGGCCATCGTCGGAAAGACGCACAAACACGAATCCGCGATACGTGGCTACGTTTTCGACTGCGTGCAGGCCCTTGCCCGAGGGGCATTCCTTCATTCGCGTGCCTTCGTAACCGTTCTTTTGCGGAATCGCGAGCAGTTTGCCGTCGGTTTTGAAAGTCCATGCATGATACGGACAGCGAAAGAATTTACCGGTATTACCCTCGCGCGCGCTCACGAGCTTTGCGCCCTTGTGCGCGCAGCGGTTCTTGAGCACGCGGATGCCGCCGTTGCTTTCGCGGACCATCACGAGCGGCTCGCCCGCGATATCGACGGTCACGTAGTCGCCGGCGTTCGGCACCTGGCTCGTGTGCCCCGCGTAGACCCACGTGCGGCGCCAGAGGCGCTCCATTTCCAGATCGAAGACTTCCTGGTCGAGATAGACGTCGCGATGAACCTGATCCGGTTCGATCAGCGCGGCGAGGGCGGTGTCGTCGTCGCGGTAGCGGGGCATATGAGAGTCTCCTGGGCGTTGGATTTGTTGGGGCCGCGTGGTCAGGCGTCGAGTACGAGCCGCGAGCCGCACGCGCGCGACACGCAGATGTGCATGACCTTGCCTGCGCGTTTTTCGCTCTCGCTCAGGCAGTAGTCGCGATGGTCGATCTCGCCTTCGATCACACCCACCTCGCACACGCCGCATTCGCCGCGCTTGCAGTCGTAAAGCGGATCGAGGCCGTGGTCGAGCATGGCGTCGAGGATCGTTTTCTTCGGCGCGACACTCAGCGTGACGCCGGACTGGCGCAGTTCGACTTCGAATGCAGTGTCGCCAGATTGCGGCGCGGCAGCGGCGAACAGTTCGGAGCGGATCGCCTCGCGCGGCCAGCCGCGTGCCGTGGCGAGCGCGATAGTCGCGTCGATGAGACCTTGCGGACCACAGACGTAGAGCGGTTGCGTCGGTGCCAGCGTGTCGAAGAGGCGCGCAAGATCGAAGCGATTCGTTTCGAGTGCTTCATCGTCGCCGTAGAGACGGAGCTTCTCTCCCGCGACGGCACGCAGTTCATCGACGAACGCCAGTTGCGAGATCGCGCGTCCCGTGTAATGCAGCGTGAACCGATGCTGGCGCGCGGCGAGGGCGGCGGCCATCGACGCGATCGGCGTGACGCCGATGCCACCTGCGATCAGCACGGCGTCGTCGCACGCGCCGAGCGCGAATGCGTTGGCGGGCGGCGTGATCCGCAGCGTGCTGCCTGCACGCACGGCTTCATGCATCCATCGCGAACCGCCTGCGCCCGTGTCTTCGCGGCGCACTGCGATCAGGTAGTGATCGGGCGCATGCGACGCCGCAGCATCACCCGTGAAGTCGACGAGCGAATAGGCGCGCCAGTCGGCAACGCCCTCCGGATGCACCTGCACGCGGATATGTGCGCCCGCGGTGTAGCCCGGCAGCGCGCGGCCATCGGTTGAGCGCAGGCGGAACGCGGTGACGTGCGGCGTAAGAGGCTGCACAGTCTCGACGACGACATCGAAGGCATCGGTGATGCTCGGGGCGCTCATGTCGAGGCTCCTTCAAGGGCAACGGGTCGGCGAGAATTCATGAGGGCGTCTCCTGCCCGTCTGCTGCGGGCGATACTGCGTGGTCCAATCTTCGGGAATGGGGCGCTATGTACATAACCCCGCGTAAACCCTTTAGGTTGGAAAATATGAAATTTCATGGGTTTATTGGATAATGAAATTAATCGACTGTCAAGGCGGCGGCGGTTCACGCGGCGCACACGACGCAAACCCTGGGAAGACACGGATGAAGGCAGACGAAAGAAACGGCGGGAACGGTGGCGTGAGCCGCGCGTCCTGCTTGTGCAACCGGAACCACAAGGACCGCGCGCCACGCGGCGCAGGGAGGCGTCATGTCGGCTGATTTCGACGGCGCCGTGATTGCGGGCGGCGTCGAAGTGCCGTACCGCCGGCAGGCGCCCGAACTCACTACGGGCGATCTGCTCGCGCAGGCGTTCGACGCAGCGCTCGCGCAAACGGGTTTCTCTGCGCGCGACGTGGACGGGTTGGGCGTGGCGTCGTTCACGCTCGCGCCTGATCACGCGATCGACATGGCGTGGCGACTGGGCATCAGCCCGCGCTGGTGCATGGACGATTGCCACGGCGGCGCGAGCGGGATCAACATGCTGCAGCACGCGATCCGCGCGGTGCAGCACGGCGATGCTTCGGTGATCGTATTGCTCTCCGGTGACCGCTTCGAGGCAGCCGACTTCAAGCAACTCGTCGAGCACTACAACCTCACGACGCGCACGTATCTGCGTCCGCTGGAAAACGGCGGGCCGAACAGTTTGTTCGCCATGCTGACGAATCGGCATGCGGAGCGGCACGGGCTCGACGCGCGCGACTACGGTGCGTTGTGCGTCGCGCAGCGCGAGTGGGCGTCGCTGAATCCGGGCGCGGTGTACCGCTCGCCGCTGACCCTCGACGACTATCTCGCTGCCCCGCGTGTCGCGGACCCACTCGGCCGTTTCGACTGCGTGCCTGTGGTGTGCGGCGCGAACGCGGTGGTCGTGGCCCGCGCGGACCGGCTCCCACGCAGCGCGCGCACGGCGCCGCTACACGTACGAGCGCTGCAATGTTGCTACAACCCCGACCACCAGTCGGGCGACGGCCTGCGCACGGGACTCGCCACACTGGCGCCCGCGTTGTGGTCGCAGGCGCACATGGGCCCGGAGGATATGGACGTGGTCTCGGTCTACGACGACTATCCCGTGATGACGCTGATCCAGCTCGCCGATCTGGGCTTCGCACCCGATGGCGACCTGCGCGCGCTGATCGGGCGCATCGCGTCGCGCGCGCTGGCGGTCAATACGTCGGGCGGGCAGCTTTCGGCGGGGCAGGCTGGGGCGGCGGGTGGCATGCACGGGCTCGTCGAGGCGATCGTGCAACTGCAGGGCGAGGCGGGCGCACGCCAGATCGACGATGCCCGGCGCGCACTCGTGAGCGGCTACGGCATGGTGCAGTACCGCTACGGCATGTGCGCGAATGCGGTGGTACTCGAAAGGCAATCAGCATGAGCGAGACGACACTGACGATCTTCCGTTGCCGCGCTTGCGGCGAAGCGCTGTTTCCGGCGCGCTACCGCTGCCCGCGCTGCGGCGCGGCGGACTGGAAGGATGAAGCTGCGCCCTCGGGGGTGATCGAGGAAAGCACGGTGGTGCGTCATCGCGTCGGCGCACTGGGCGCTGGCGATATCCACCTCGCGAGCGTGCGTACCGAAGCGGGTGCAATCGTGATCGCGCGGCTCGACGTGCCCGGGCGTACCGGCGAGCCGGTGCTTCTCACGATCGACGACGCAAAGCGGGTGCTGGCGCGCCCGCGGTGAGCGGCGGCGCGCCACTATGCGAAAATTGACGTTCTGGGTCCGGCACCGGTATGCCGGACCTGCTCACAAAGTTTTTTCGCATCGATTCTCCGTATGACTGATCCAGCCGACGAAGCGCCGCAGCAACCCACGGCCTTTGAACTTGTCGGCGGCGAGGCGCGTGTGCGCGAACTCGTCGACCGTTTCTACGACCTGATGGACCTCGAGCCCGAATTCAAGGAGCTTCGCGCGATGCATCCGCCCACACTGGACGGGTCGCGCGACAAGCTCTTCTGGTTCCTCTGTGGCTGGCTTGGCGGCCCGGACCACTACGTCGAGCGCTTTGGCCACCCGCGTCTGCGCGCGCGGCACATGCCGTACGCGATTGCGTCGCCGGACCGCGACCAATGGGTGCGCTGCATGGCGTGGGCGATGCAGGACGTTGGCCTGCCCGAGCCGCTGCGCGAGCGCCTCCTGCATTCGTTCTTCGATACGGCGGACTGGATGCGTAATCGTCCGGGCTGAAGCCTTGCGATGGCGGGTTCGGTTGAGCCACGCTCAATGGATCGTCTGATCCTCGCTCAAACCCCATTTGAGCCTTACCTGGGCCAACTGGCCCGGCCGGCGGCCCGGTACAGTCCGGCAGCAAGGCGTCGCGGTTGATTTACGAAATAAGCCGTGCAACGCCGATAATGGCCGTTCGGCACGATGACGAGGAGACCGCTGTATGAGCACCACCCGGGCGTTGTTTCGCGAGGATGCCTATCTGACGCACTGCGACGCTACGATCGTCGCGGTGGGCGAGGACGGCGTGCGCCTCGACCAGACCATTTTTTATCCGCTCGGCGGCGGTCAGGCGGGCGACACCGGCGCGTTGCTCCTCGCGGACGGCACGCGCATCGAGATCGCCGACACGCGCAAGGCGAAGTTCGAAGGCGCCACACCCGATGACGCGCTGCACGTGCCCGCTGCGGGTCAGGAGGCGCTGATCGGACGCTTGCTCGCGGGCGAGCCGGTGCGCGCAGAAATCGACTGGGCGCGGCGTCACCGTCACATGCGGTTGCACACGGCGAGCCATCTGATGTGCGCGGTGCTTCCGTATCCCGTCGACGGCTGCAGCATCACGGCCGACTACGCGCGCATCGATTTCGCGACGGTCGAGCCGATCGAGCGCGACATGGTCGAGTCGCGCCTCGCGGAGCTGGTGGCGGGAGCACACGCGGTCGAAACCGAATGGATCACCGACGAAGAAATGGCCGCGCGTCCCGAACTCGTTCGCACGATGAGCGTGAAGCCGCCGATGGGCCTCGGTCGCGTGCGGCTCCTGCGCATCGAGAATGTGGATCTGCAGCCGTGCGGCGGCACGCACGTGCGCAATACGCGGGAAATCGGCGCGTTGCGCGTGGCGAAGCTGGAGAAGAAGAGCGCGCGCACGCGCCGTCTCGTGCTGGAGCTGGCATGACCGCCTCCGTATCCGATCCGCGCGATGTGCTGGACTTCTGGTTCGGCGAGCCCGGCTCGCCCGAATATGGCAAGGCGCGCAAGATGTGGTTCCAGAAGGACGAGGCATTCGACGCGCTATTGCGCGAGCGTTTCGGCGCGCTGCTCGATTCGGCCTGCGCAGGCGAACTCGCCGCATGGGCCGAGACGCCCGAAGGGGCGCTCGCACTCGTGATCGTGCTGGATCAGTTTTCGCGCAACTGCCATCGCGGCACGCCACGCGCATTTGCCGCCGACGAACACGCCCTTGCGATTGCGCGTCAACTCGTGGCGAGCGGCGCGGACCGCACGCTGCCGACGCCCCAGCATCGCGTCTTCGCGTACATGCCGTTCGAGCACGCGGAGTCGATGGATGTGCAGCGCGAATC
The DNA here is from genome assembly GCF_021390575.1 of Paraburkholderia adhaesiva. Classification (GTDB taxonomy): domain Bacteria; phylum Pseudomonadota; class Gammaproteobacteria; order Burkholderiales; family Burkholderiaceae; genus Paraburkholderia; species Paraburkholderia adhaesiva. The sequence goes on from NZ_JAJEJQ010000001.1 coordinate 1,032,269, forward strand.
GCTGCGTCTTTTCGGCGAACTCGTAACGGAGCCGGGGTGCGAGGACTACTACGACTACGCCGTGCGGCACGCCAAGGTCATCGAACGGTTCGGGCGCTTTCCGCATCGCAACGCCCAATTGGACCGCGCGTCGAGCGACGAAGAACTTGCGTTCCTGCGCGAGCCTGGTTCGTCGTTCTAGTTTCGCTCAGTTGGCTCGTGCAGTCGGCTCACTCAACGCCCGCCGCTCACGTCAAGAATCGAGCCCGTCACATACGACGCGGCATCGCTCAATAACCACACGATCGCTTCGGCCACTTCGTCGGCGCTGCCAGGGCGCCCGAGTGGCGTCTGCACGCCGAGCACCGCGGCGCGCTCAGGGCGGCCGCCGCTCGCGTGAATTTCCGTATCGATGAGGCCGGGGCGGACGGCATTCACACGCACGCCCTGCGGGCCGAGTTCTTTTGCGAGCCCGATTGTCATCGTGTCGATAGCGCCTTTGGACGACGCGTAATCGACATACTCGCCCGGCGACCCGAGCCGCGCCGCCGCCGACGACACATTCACGATCGCGCCGCCGTCGCCGCCACGGTCCTTCGACATGCGCCGCGCCGCTTCGCGCGCGCACAGAAACGCGCCATAGACGTTCACTTCGAACATGTGCGCGAGGCGCTCGGCGCTCATGTCGGCGAGCGACATGGAGGGCGCGACGATGCCAGCGTTGTTGACTAGCGCGTCGATGCGCCCGTAGGCGTTTTCGAGCGAATCGAACATCGCGATCACATCGGCTTCGTTTGCAACGTCGCCGCGCAGCACGCGCGCGTGGCCGCCCGCGCGTCCGACCTCGGCCGCTGTCTCGTCGGCGGCGGGTTCGTTGTGCCGATAGTTGACGCCCACGGTCCAGCCGCGCGCGCCGAGAAGTCGCGCGGTTGCGCGGCCGATGCCGCGGCTCGCGCCGGTGATCAGGACAACCTTGCTCATCGGAGTGCCCCCGTTGGATGCAGGTTCTGCTGCAAATTGGAAAATCAGACGCTCTCGCGCATGTCGGCCCACTTGTCCTGCGCGGGCGCGTGGTAGTGCGCGATCTTCGTAATCAGCGCCGCCGGATCACTGTCGATCTGGAGCAGGTCGAAATACTTTTGCTGCATGAAGCCCTCGCTCACCGTGTGCTTGAGCAGCGCGATGAGCGGATCGTAGAAGCCATCGATGTTGAGCACGCCGACCGGCTTGTGGTGATAGCCGAGCTGCGCCCACGTGTAGACCTCGAACAGCTCTTCGAGCGTGCCCGCGCCGCCGGGCAGCGCGACGAACGCATCGGAGAGGTCGGCCATCATCTTCTTGCGGTGATGCATGTCGGGCACGACGTGCAGTTCCGAGAGCCCCTCGTGGCCCACTTCCTTGTTCACGAGCAGTTCGGGAATCACGCCGATCGCGCGGCCGCCTTCGGCCATCACGGTATCGGCGATCACGCCCATCAGGCCAACCTTGCCGCCGCCGTAGACGAGCCCGAGGTTAGCCGCGACGAGCGCCTGGCCGAACGCCTTCGCGGCCGCACTGTGGGCCGGATTGACTCCGAAAGACGAGCCACAATAAACACAGACTGCTTTCATTCGGATATGTCCTTGCTGTCTTTCGCTACTGCGGCCATTGCTGCACCGTCGCGTGGCGGCAGGTAATCGTAGAACTCGCGCTTGGGCAGCTTGCCCGACACGAGATCGTCGAAGTGCTGGCGCGCACGTCCACGCAGATAGGGTGCCATCAGCGAAACGATCTGCACGCTCACCTGGTGCAGGTCGTCGCGAATCGCTTCCTGCTCGTTGTACTTGCGCGGATTCATCACGAACTGATACGACAGCCAGTACGTGCCGATCACGCCGATGTTGGTCGACATCACGGCGATCTCGGCGGGCGTCGCCACCATCTCGCCGTCTTCCACGAGCTGATCGCAGAACTGCTTCGCGAAGTGCACCTTGTGGCTGATGATCTGCTTGAAGTGCGTCTCCAGCGTGCGGTTGCGCGCGAGCAGGTCGTTCAGGTCGCGATAGAGGAAGCGATAGCGCCACGTGAAATCGACCATGTATTGCAAGTAGGCCCACATTTCGTCGATGGTGGCCCGATGGTCGTCGGGGAAACGCAGACGCCTTTCGATCTCCTGCTCGAACTGGCTGAAGATGCTGTTGATGATGTCGTCTTTGTTGCGGAAGTGGTAGTACAGGTTGCCTGGACTGATCTCCATTTCCTCGGCGATGGTCGTCGTGGTGACGTTCGGTTCGCCGATTTCGTTGAACAGCTTCAACGATAGTTCGAGAATCCGTTCGCGTGTACGGCGGGGAGGTTTGGCTTCCATGTCGTCCGGCCCTGTGAGCGCCGGGCTGGTGCGCTGCCGCAAGACGGCTGCTGCATGGACTGCCCGGACGCGGTTGGTCTTTTTTTAAGACTATCGATCGATTATAAACCGAGCGCCGATCCTTACAGGGCAGGGCACGGGCGCGCACGCCGGATCGCGGAGCTTACAGCGAGGCGAGCAGGCGCAGAAGCGGTGGCCCGAAGAGCGGCACGAGTATCAGTCCCCACGTCATGATGAGCACGACGAACGCTACGGTGACGGCCGCGCTGCCGAGATCCTTCGCGCGTCGCGAAAGCTCGTTGCGCTCGAGCCCGATGCGGTCGATGGCGTTCTCGATGCTCGAATTGATCAGCTCGACGATCAGCACCAGCATCACCGAGCCGAGCAGCAGCACGCGCGCCACTGGCTCCACGGGCACGAAGATGCCGATCGGCACGAGGATCGCCGCGAGCGTCAGCTCCTGGCGAAATGCGCTTTCTTCGCGGATCGCCACCCGGAAGCCCGCGATCGAATTCTTGAGCGCGTGCCACGCGCGTGTGAGGCCGCGATTGCGCTTGTACGGGTTGAACGGCGGCGTGAGCGGGTCGTCGGGGCTGAGCGGTTCGCGGGGCTCGTGCGGATCGACCGGTTCGGCGGCATCGTGATACGACAGGGGCGGCTGCGGCAAATCGTCCGGAGGCGCTGCTGCGGGCCTTCCCGGTGCCGCGGTGGTGACCGGCTGGACGGAGCGCGACGGTGATGAGGAGCGTGCTGACATGGCGGTGCTTGTGGATGCGCCAGTATCGCACGCTGACCTTGGCAATGCTGCTGCGCTGCCCGCGTCCGGCAAAGCGCCGGGTTCCGCGGATGGCGTCGCGACGTGCGACGCCAGCGGTCCGCCGGCGGGTTGGGCCTGTTCGTTCTCGTCGGTCGGGAGGCGCACGGTCGAGGGCCGGTGCATCGTGGAAAGGCGCGGCCGGTTCAGGCCGCGGCGCTCGTTTCCCGCATCTGCGCGCGCGGCCTGGGCTTCAGGTGTGCCGCGAACTGCTCGGACGCCGCGGCCCACGAGAAGCGCTCGGCCCATTCGCGTGCCGTTGCGCGATCGATCCTGAGCGCGTCGAGGCAGGCTTCGCGCAGATCTTCGTTCATCGCGCCGGCGTGGCCCGTGCCGAGCACGTCGATCGGACCCGTCACCGGATAGGCGGCCACAGGCGTGCCGCACGCGAGCGCTTCCAGCAGCACGAGACCGAAGGTGTCGGTGCGGCTCGGGAACACGAACACGTCGGCGGCGGCGTAGACCTTGGCCAGTTCGGGCTGGCTTAAAACGCCGAGGTAGTTCGCGTCCGGGTAGCGCGATTTCAGTTCGGCGAGCGCGGGTCCCTCGCCGCACACCCACTTCGAGCCGGGCAGATCGAGCTTGAGGAACGCCTCGACGTTCTTCTCCACCGCGACGCGGCCCACATAGAGAAAGATCGGCCGCGCCGTGTTCAGGACCTTCGATTCCATCGGATGGAAGATGTCGAGATCCACGCCGCGTGTCCAGAGCACGACGTTCGTGAAGCCGAATTTTTCGAGGTCCGATTTGACGACAGGCGTCGGCGCCATCACGGCAAGCGAGGGCTTGTGGAACCAGCGCAGGAAACGGTACGTCGCCGTTAGCGGAACGCCGAAACGCGCTTGCACGTATTCGGGAAAGCGCGTGTGGTAGGCGGTCGTGAACGGCAGATTGTGTTTGATTGCGTAGTTGCGCGCGACGAGGCCGAGCGGGCCTTCCGTCGCGATATGCAGCGCGTCGGGACCGAACGTGTTGATGCGCTCGTGCAAACGGCGCGTCGGGAACAGCGAAAGACGGATCTCGGGATACGTCGGGCACGGGATCGTGCGGAATTCGAGCGGCGTCAGCAGATCGACCTGATGGCCGAGCGCGGTCAGTTCGCGCGTCGTGTTCTTCAAGGTCCGCACTACGCCATTGACCTGTGGCTCCCATGCATCGGTCACGATCATCACTTTCATTGGTCGTCGGCCCTCTGATATGTCGGTTGGTCTCGCCCGTCGTGGGCCGTTTCGTGAGCGCCTGAAGGGGCGCCCCGAAGCGGCACGCCCTTTCAGGCGTTCACGCGTGCCTTCTTGCTCGTGCCCTGCACCTGCGGGGCCTGGATCACGGTCCAGTAGATGATCTGCAACTCGCCTTCCACGGTTTCGACGAGCGCCGAGAGACTCTCGACCCAGTCGCCGTCGTTGCAGTACAGCAGGCCGTCGATGTCGCGGATCTCGGCCTTGTGGATGTGGCCGCAAACCACGCCGTCGCAGCCGCGGCGGCGCGCTTCGTCGGTCATGACGCGCTCGAACGACGAGATGAAGTTCACCGCGTTCTTCACCTGGTGCTTGAGATACTGCGAGAGCGACCAGTACTGAAAGCCGAGCTTCGCGCGGATCCGGTTGAACCAGCGGTTCAGGAGGAGGATCAGCGTGTAGGCCGAGTCGCCGAGATAGGCGAGCCACTTCGCGTGCTGGATCACGCCGTCGAAGAGATCGCCGTGCACGACCCACAGGCGCTTGCCCGCGAGCGTCGTGTGAAACGCTTCCTCGCGAACGTGAATGTCACCGAACGCGGTATTGGTGAACTGTCGCGCCGCTTCGTCGTGGTTGCCCGGGATGTACACGACATGGGTGCCCTTGCGCGCCTTGCGCAGCACCTTCTGCACGACGTCGTTGTGCGCCTGCGGCCAGTACCAGCCTTTCTTCAGCTGCCAGCCGTCGATGATGTCGCCGACGAGGTAGAGATACTCCGATTCGTTGTGACGCAGAAAGTCGAGCAGATAGTTCGCCTGGCAGCCATTCGTGCCGAGGTGAATGTCGGAGAGCCAGATAGTGCGGTAGCGGTGCGGGGAGGGGTGATCGTCGTCGTGAGAGCCGTGGGATCCGTCGGATCCGCCTGGGTGCAGCGGCAACGGCGGTGACGCTGAAAACGACATGCCACCGGGGCCGGGCTGAAAGGCGACGGGGTCGGTGGCCGTTCCGGTGGTCTGCCGGAATAGTGTGGTCGCGGACGTCTTTTGGGCCATGGCTCACGCGGCGTGTTTGTAATGCCAGCATTGCGCCATGTGGTCGTGACCGTGCCGTGACAGTCACAAGAAGGTCTTGTTACGCAGTCCTGCACTGTGGTGTTACTGCGACAGGGGCGGTGGTGCCCACTCGCGCGCAGGCCCCGGTGGTCCCGGACTGGCGAGGTGTGGAGGCGCTCAGCGCGGCACCGCGACGACGCGCGTACCGGCGATACGGTCGTGAGGGAACTGGCGATCAGCGACGAAACAGGCGCTCGCGGCCCAGAGCGAAAACCACGCGGCTTCGGCCACGAGTGTGTGCGCGAGGGGGAGATTGAAGAGCGGGCGGAGCGCAAGCGGCGGCAGAAACCAGAGCCAGGCGGCGAGATATCGGATCGTTGCGCGCGAGAGCGACGGCGGCGCCCCGAGCGGGCCGGTCACGCGCAGGCGCCAGGTTTTCATCGGCAGCGTTTGTCCGCCGTGATGCCAGAACCCGACGAAGTACACGCCGGCGACGAGTGCGATCCACACCGACATCAGGCGATGGTAAGTAAGCCCGTCGCGCGCCTGCATGGCGAGACTGAACGCGAGCCCCGCGACAAAGATCACGCCGAAGAGCAGCACGCTTTCGTAGACGAGTGCGGCGAGGCGGCGGCGGATCGAGGCGGGTGGGAGTGCGGACGTCGTGGCGACGCCTGTCTGCGGGGCGGTTTGGGCGGCTTGCGCAGCGGTAGCAGGAGCGCGTTCGGTCACGTTGGCGTCGGAATAGGTGCGGAGCGCTGTAAGGATAACCGCGAATACCGGCGAAACGGCATAAGCGGTTTGTCGCGGGGAAACGCGGCTTACGAGCCCTTGTACAGTGCGGGCGCGTCGGCCGGCGCGGGAATCGGCGTTGCCGGGACGACGCTGGCCGGCGCGGGAATAGCCGCCGAGGCCGTTACCGGAGCATTCGTCACGCCGGACGTGCCGGGTGCAGCTGCCGGGCCGGAGGCCGGCAGGGACGTCGGCGCGTGCTGCTGACGGCGGCGCTCGCGCTCATCGACGAGGCGCTCGATGTCGCGGGTCTCGCGCTTGCCGCCTGTGGGCGGTGCACTGACGACCGTGCGGTGCTTGTGCTCGGTCGCGGCGAGACGCGCTTTCTGGTCAGGAGGGAGTTGCTGGTAGTCCGTCCATGCACGCTGGCGGGCTTGCGGCGGCAGTGTCTTGGAGACTTGATAGTTTTCCCGTGCGACGCGGCGCTGGTCGGGCGTCATGCGAACCCACTCAGTCATCCGTTCATGCAGGCGCTTTTGCGCTTCGGGCGACATTTTCGGGTAATTCGCGGCGATCTTCAGCCATTTGCGCCGACGCTCGTCGCTGAACTTGTCCCATTCGAGGGCGAACGGGGCGAGCGCGGTGCGTTGAGCGTCCGAGAGGTGCGCCCAGGCGAGCGGACTGTTACTGCCCGGAAGCGGCGCGAACGCCGTGGTGATCGCAGTCTCGACGGAAGGGCCGCTGGCCGCCGTGTCAGGGGCTATTGCAGTTGCATGCCCGGAATGGAAGCGCGGGTAGGTCGCTGCAAACGACACGAGTGCCGCGATCACCGATCCAGTCACTACGGCCAGGCCGCGCTTGTAACTCACCCCGCGAGTCTCCCGGTCAGTGCGAACGCGACAGGTACGCGTTGAAACCGTGATCGAGATACGCAGTGAGCGGCAGGTCGTCGCTCAGCATGGCGGCGTCGATATCGGCGAGTTCAGCGGTGCGCTGCTGATCCTCGAAATACGCGATGGCGAAGAGCCCCGCGACCAGCGCTGCGAGCGGCCACGCGAGCGCGAAGCGCGCGAGCCGCGAACGGCGCCGAGGCGCGGACACACCGGGCGCGGACATGCCCGCAGGCATGCCTGCCGGCGCGAACACCGGCGCACGCACGAACACCGGCTCGGCTTCGCTCTTTTTGTGGGCGAGCGCAGTACGGCGAGCGACGGCGAGTCGATCGGTGGTGGATACGGGCAAGCTGGCTGCGCTCTCGTCGAGCGCGCGGCGCAGCTCCCGCACGAACTCTGGTTCTGTGTTTTCGAGAGCGGAACTCATAGCGTGATTCCTTTTGCCTTGAGCGCTTGTGCCAGCGTGTGGGTAGCCCGCGAGCAGTGCGTTTTCACGCTGCCTTCGGAGCAGCCCATAGCGGCGGCGGTCTCAGCGACATCCATATCTTCCCAGTAACGCATCAGGAACGCCTCCCGTTGACGTGTCGGTAATTTCTGGATTTCATCGTCGATCAGCTTGAGCACCTGCGCCCGTTCGATCTGCTGCTCGCTGCTTTCGGCGCCAGCCGAGCCCTGCTGGGCCTCGAAGGTCTCCAGCGGGTCGAATTCCTCGTCCTCGGCGTTGCCGAGCGACGAGAACAAGCTCACCCACGTATTGCGTACTTTCTGTCGCCGAAAATAATCGTGCGTCGTGTTTTGCACGATGCGCTGGAACAGGAGGGGGAGTTCGGCCGCGGGCCGGTCACCGTATTTCTCCGCGAGCTTGATCATCGCGTCCTGCACGATGTCGAGCGCGGCGTCATCGTCCCGCACGGCGTAGACCGTCTGCTTGAACGCGCGTCTTTCGACGCCCGCCAGGAAGTCGGCAAGTTCCTTGTCTGATGCCATCCGTTGCAGGGCGCCGCCACCAGCGTACGCGTAATCGTTTGAAAAATGTCGTAAAACTCGCGGATCCTAGCAAATTTTCGAGCCGATGGGGTAGCGGGCCGTTCGGGTCGCCGGATTTGCGCGTTGGCCTGGGCGTTGTCTCGGTGTCGGTCTTTGCAGTCGCGTCACATCCGCACGCCGGTCTGGCGGACCATCCCGATCGATGTCAGCCCGTTCGCTTCGTTGCAAAAAGGGTACAAACCTTCGCAAACCTGTCGTGGCGCCGGGTGCGACATGGCGCGACGTAATTTCCGGCCTGACGCGGCAAGATTTGCTTGACCGGCAGGACGCGACCCGCTATCTTCGACGGTTCGCAACATAAGTGACCTGTCTCAATTCAGGTGTGGCCCATGAGGCTCATCTGTCAACTGGACGCGCCGCTTGAACCCGAGCCACAAGCCCGGCAGAGAGCACCCGATCAATTTTTTGCCGAAAATTCGAAAGGTGAATGATGAATATGCCTAGCGCGGAATTCTCCACGTCGGTTTCCCCTACACCAAACGCAACACCCGAATCTGACCCTCAAGGCTCGAGCAGCCAGTCCATTGGCGCGACCGTGCTGATGAAGGCGCTCGCCGACGAGCAAGTCGAATTCATCTGGGGTTATCCCGGCGGCTCGGTACTCTACATCTACGACGAGCTGTACAAGCAGGACAAGATCGACCACATCCTCGTGCGCCACGAGCAGGCAGCCGTTCACGCGGCCGACGCCTATTCCCGCTCGACCGGCAAAGTTGGTGTGTGTCTCGTGACCTCGGGTCCCGGCGTCACCAATGCGGTGACCGGTATCGCGACGGCCTACACGGACTCGATCCCGCTGGTCATCATCAGCGGTCAGGTGCCCACGGGCGCGATCGGCCAGGACGCATTCCAGGAATGCGACACGGTCGGCATCACGCGTCCCTGCGTCAAGCACAACTTCCTCGTGAAGGACGTGCGCGACCTCGCGGCAACCGTCAAAAAAGCTTTCTACATTGCGCGCACCGGCCGTCCCGGCCCCGTGCTGATCGACATTCCGAAGGACGTGTCGAAGACGCCGTGCGCGTATGAACCGATCAAGAGCGTCTCGCTGCGCTCGTACAACCCGGTCACGAAGGGCCACTCGGGGCAGATCCGCAAGGCGGTGCAACTGCTCCTGTCGGCCAAGCGTCCGTACATCTACACGGGCGGCGGCATCATCCTCGCGGATGCGTCGCGCGAACTGAACCAGTTCGCCGACCTGCTCGGCTACCCGGTGACGAACACGCTGATGGGCCTCGGCGGCTATCGCGCAAGCGACCGCAAGTTCCTCGGCATGCTCGGCATGCACGGCACGTACGAAGCAAACATGGCGATGCAGCATTGCGACGTGCTGATCGCGATCGGCGCGCGCTTCGACGACCGCGTGATCGGCGACCCGTCGCACTTCGCGTCGCGTCCGCGCAAGATCATTCACATCGACATCGACCCGTCGTCGATTTCGAAGCGCGTGAAGGTCGACATCCCCATCGTCGGCGACGTGAAGGAAGTGCTCAAGGAAATGATCGAGCAACTTCAGCACGCCGAGCACGGCCCCGACACCGAGGCGCTCGCCGACTGGTGGAAGGACATCGAAGGCTGGCGCGAGAAGAACTGCCTGAAGTTCGACCGCGGTTCGGAGATCATCAAGCCGCAATACGTCGTCGAAAAGCTCTGGGAGCTGACGGGCGGCAACGCGTTCGTCTGCTCGGACGTCGGCCAGCACCAGATGTGGGCCGCGCAGTTCTACCGCTTCAACCAGCCGCGCCGCTGGATCAACTCGGGCGGCCTCGGCACGATGGGCTTCGGCCTGCCGGCCGCGATGGGCGTGAAGATGGCGCACCCGGACGACGACGTCGTGTGTATCACGGGTGAAGGCTCGATCCAGATGTGCATTCAGGAGCTGTCGACCTGCAAGCAGTACGACACGCCCGTGAAGATCATCTCGCTCAACAACCGCTACCTCGGCATGGTTCGCCAGTGGCAGCAGATCGAATACAGCAAGCGCTATTCGCATTCGTACATGGATGCGCTGCCCGATTTCGTGAAGCTCGCCGAAGCGTACGGCCACGTGGGCATCCGCGTCGAAAAGACCGCGGAAGTCGAGCCCGCGCTCAAGGAAGCGCTGCGACTGAAGGACCGCACGGTGTTCCTCGATTTCCAGACCGACCCTTCCGAAAATGTCTGGCCGATGGTTCAGGCCGGCAAGGGCATCACCGAGATGCTGCTCGGTTCGGAAGACCTGTAACGGTCATTGCACGCACCGCTTCGACCTCGCGCGGCGCGCGTCTCCACAAAAGGCGCGCGGATTCGCGGGGAAGGGCGGCGGCTCAAACTGGATAAATCGCGGAACACACCATGAGACATATCATTTCCGTTTTGCTGGAAAACGAGCCGGGCGCGCTTTCGCGCGTGGTCGGCCTCTTCTCCGCACGCGGCTATAACATCGAAACCTTGACGGTGGCGCCGACCGAAGACCGTTCGCTGTCGCGCATGACCATCGTTTCCGTTGGCTCCGACGACGTGATCGAACAGATCACGAAACATCTGAACCGCCTGATCGAGGTGGTGAAAGTGGTTGACCTGACAGAGGGCGCCCACATCGAGCGTGAGCTGATGTTGATCAAGGTTAGGGCGGTCGGCAAGGAGCGTGAGGAGATGAAGCGACTGGCGGATATCTTCCGCGGCCGCATCATCGACGTCACCGAAAAGACTTACACGATCGAACTGACGGGTGCGAGCGACAAGCTCGACGCGTTCATCGAGGCGATCGACGGCAGCGCGATTCTCGAAACCGTCCGTACCGGCGGTTCGGGCATCGGGCGCGGCGAACGCATTCTGAAGGTGTGACGTCCGGTAGTATTCGCTACCATTCGTCAATTCAGATCGGCGATTGAATACCGGAAGCCTGCCGGGGCGCGGCGCAAATGCAGCGCCTCGTGCAGCAAAGAAACAGTAGTACCGAATCTCTCAATTTTTAGTATCTCGCCAGGGAACAGACATGAAAGTTTTTTACGACAAGGACGCCGACCTCTCCCTTATCAAAGGCAAGCAGGTCACCATCATCGGTTACGGCTCGCAAGGCCATGCTCATGCGCTGAACCTGAAGGACAGCGGCGTGAACGTCACGGTCGGTCTGCGCAAGAACGGCGCATCGTGGAGCAAGGCTGAGAACGCCGGCCTCACGGTCAAGGAAGTCGCCGATGCGGTCAAGAACGCCGACGTCGTGATGATGCTCCTGCCGGACGAGCAGATCGCCGACGTGTACGCGAAGGAAGTCCACGCGAACATCAAGAACGGCGCTGCGCTCGCATTCGCGCACGGCTTCAACGTCCACTACGGCCAGGTGATTCCGCGCGCCGATCTGGACGTCATCATGATCGCGCCGAAGGCGCCGGGCCACACGGTTCGCGGCACCTACTCGCAAGGCGGCGGCGTGCCCCACCTGATCGCCGTCCACCAGGACAAGTCGGGCGCGGCGCGTGACATCGCGCTGTCGTACGCAGCAGCGAACGGCGGCGGCCGTGCCGGCATCATCGAAACGAACTTCCGCGAAGAGACCGAAACCGACCTGTTCGGCGAACAAGCCGTGCTGTGCGGCGGTACGGTCGACCTGATCAAGGCCGGCTTTGAGACGCTGGTCGAAGCGGGTTACGCGCCGGAAATGGCGTACTTCGAGTGCCTGCACGAGCTGAAGCTGATCGTCGACCTGATCTACGAAGGCGGCATCGCGAACATGAACTACTCGATCTCGAATAACGCCGAGTACGGCGAGTACGTGACGGGCCCGCGTGTCATCACCGCCGAAACGAAGAAGGTCATGAAGGACGTCCTGAAGGACATCCAGACCGGCGAATACGCGAAGAGCTTCATCCTCGAGAACAAGGCTGGCGCACCGACGCTGCAGTCGCGCCGCCGCCTGAACTCCGAGCACCAGATCGAGCAGGTTGGTGCGAAGCTGCGCGCGATGATGCCGTGGATCGCGAAGAACAAGCTCGTCGACCAGTCGAAGAACTAATCTGGTGTCGATGCTCTGATCGCGCACGCGGCCGGTTTTGACCAGGGTCGCAGCGCGTCGGCATGTTCCAATAAAAGCCGCCCAGGTGGGATGAAGCCTGGGCGGCTTTTGCTATCCTACGGTTTTCAAAAATAACACCGACGCCACCATGAATTACCCTCATCCGATCATTGCCCGCGAAGGCTGGCCGTTTATCGCCATTGCGGTCGTCGTGGCGCTCCTGATCCATGCAATCGCAGGGTTGGTCATCGCCTGGCCGTTCTGGCTGATCCTCATCTTCGTCGTCCAGTTCTTCCGCGATCCGGCGCGGCCGATTCCGCAAGAGCCCAATGCCGTGCTGTGCCCCGCCGACGGGCGCATCGTCGCCGTCGAGACCGCACACGATCCGTATGCAAACCGTGAAGCGCTCAAGATCAGCGTGTTCATGAACGTGTTCAACGTCCACTCGCAGCGCTCGCCTGTCGATGGCGCCGTCGCCAAGGTCGAGTATTTTCCCGGCGCATATCTGAACGCCGCGATCGACAAGGCGTCCACCGAGAACGAGCGCAACGCCGTCGTCATCACCATGGCCGACGGCACGACCGTGACTTCGGTGCAGATCGCCGGGCTGATCGCGCGTCGGATTCTCTGCTACGTGCGCTCGGGCGAGCCGCTCTCGCGCGGCCAGCGCTACGGCTTCATCCGCTTTGGTTCGCGCGTCGACGTGTACCTGCCGTTGGGCAGCCGTCCGCGCGTGTCGATCGGCGAGAAGGTGTCAGCCTCGTCGACGATCCTCGCCGAACTGCAATCGCAATCGGCCTAAGGAGGGAAGCGATGGCCGGATTCAAACCGCGTCGTCCCCGCAATGCGCCCGGCGGTCCGCTGCCGCGGCCGTTTCGACGTAACAAGTCGGTGGCGGAGCCCGTGGGCGCGGTCGCGAACCGCCGTGCTGCGCGCCAGCAGTTCCTCAGAAAGCGCGGCATCTATCTGCTGCCCAACGCGTTCACGACCGCCGCGCTGTTCTGTGGCTTTTTCGCCGTCGTGCAGGCCATGAATGTGCGCTTCGAGGTCGCGGCGATCGCGATCTTCGTCGCGATGGTGCTCGACGGCATGGACGGGCGCGTCGCGCGGATGACGCATTCCCAGAGCGCGTTCGGCGAGCAGTTCGACAGCCTCTCGGACATGGTGTCGTTCGGTGTTGCGCCCGCGCTCGTGATGTACGAGTGGATCCTCAAGGATCTGGGGCGCTGGGGCTGGCTCGCCGCGTTCGTCTACTGCTCGGGTGCGGCGCTGCGGCTTGCGCGTTTTAATACGAACATCGGCGTGGTCGACAAGCGCTTCTTCCAGGGCCTGCCGAGCCCCGCGGCGGCGGCGCTGATCGCGGGCTTCGTCTGGCTAGCCACCGATAACCGCGTGCCCGTCAAGCTCGCGTGGTTGCCGTGGATCGCGTTCGTGCTGACGATCTACGCAGGCGTGACGATGGTGTCGAACGCGCCGTTCTACAGCGGCAAGGCGCTCGACGTGCGCCATCGCGTGCCGTTCGCGGCGACGCTGCTCGTGGTGGTGGCGTTCGTGCTTGTTTCGTCGGATCCGCCGCTCATGCTGTTCGGCCTGTTCGTCCTCTACGGCCTCTCGGGCTACATCTTCTGGGCTTACCAGGCGATGCGCGGCCGTGGCAATCCCGCGCGTTCGTTGCCGCGCGAGCGGTAGCGGCAAGTTTTCGGCGCGTCGCTACGCGCCATGCTCCCTGGGGGCCGCTTGCATGCGGCCCCTTTCTTTTTTGCCCTGCGCGCCGGGGCGGTGAGGGCACTGGCCGCTTCACGGTCACGCCGATTGCGCTATCGGCAGAATCCGGCTATAGTCGGCCACATGGAAACGACCATGTTCTCCCTCCTTTCTCTTCTAGCCGGTGCGCCGCTACGCGCGCTAGCACTAGCGCGCCTGCCGCGCTGATCTCGCTCGCCCTCCGTCTGCTTCGTTCATTGTCAGCGTCGCCAACGGTGGCGCGAACACCCGAACTCCGTTTTTAGACACTGAACAAGCCCCCTGGAGACCCGAAATGGCAGCAGACAAGCTCATCATCTTCGATACGACGTTGCGTGACGGCGAGCAGTCGCCCGGTGCGTCGATGACGAAGGAAGAGAAGATCCGCATCGCGAAGCAGCTGGAGCGCATGAAGGTCGACGTGATCGAGGCGGGCTTCGCGGCCAGCTCGAATGGCGACTTCGACGCGATCCACACGATCGCCGGCATGATCAAGGACAGCACGATCTGCTCGCTCGCCCGCGCGAACGACAAGGACATCCAGCGTGCCGCCGATGCCCTGAAGCCCGCCGATCACTTCCGCATTCACACGTTCATCGCGACCTCTCCGCTGCATATGGAGAAGAAGCTGCGCATGTCGCCCGAGCAGGTGCTCGAGCAGGCGAAGCTGGCGGTGCGCTTCGCGCGCAAGTTCACGAACGACGTGGAATTCTCGCCGGAAGACGGCAGCCGCTCGGATCTCGACTTCCTGTGCCGCGTGCTCGAAGCCGTCATCAACGAAGGCGCGACCACGATCAACATCGCCGATACGGTCGGCTACGGCGTTCCCGAGTTGTACGGCAACCTCGTGAAGACGCTGCGCGAGCGCATTCCGAACTCCGACAAGGCTGTCTTCTCGGTGCACTGCCATAACGACCTCGGCATGGCGGTCGCGAACTCGCTGGCGGGTGTGCAGATCGGCGGCGCGCGTCAGGTCGAATGCACGATCAACGGTCTCGGCGAGCGCGCGGGCAACACGTCGCTCGAAGAAATCGTGATGGCCGTGAAGACCCGCAAAGACTACTTCGGGCTCGACCTCGGCATCGATACCACGCAGATCGTGCCGGCCTCGAAGCTCGTTTCGCAGATCACCGGTTTCGTCGTGCAGCCGAACAAGGCCGTGGTGGGCGCTAACGCCTTTGCACACGCGTCGGGCATTCATCAGGACGGCGTCCTCAAGGCGCGCGACACCTATGAAATCATGCGCGCGGAAGACGTGGGCTGGAGCGCGAACAAGATCGTGCTCGGCAAGCTCTCGGGCCGCAACGCGTTCAAGCAGCGCCTGCAGGAACTGGGCATCGCACTCGACAGCGAAGCCGAACTGAACCAGGCGTTCGCGCGCTTCAAAGAACTCGCTGACCGCAAGGCCGAGATTTTCGACGAGGACATCATTGCGATCGTCACCGAGGAATCGGCACAAGCGCAGGAGAAGGAACACTACAAGTTCATCTCGCTCGCGCAGCACTCGGAGACGGGTGAGCGTCCGCACGCACGCATCGTGTTCTCGGCCGACGGCAAGGAAGTGACCGGCGAAGCCGCGGGTAACGGCCCGGTCGATGCGACGCTCAACGCCATCGAAACCGAAGTGGGCAGCGGCTCGGAACTGCTGCTTTATTCGGTGAACGCAATTACCACCGGCACGCAGGCGCAGGGCGAAGTGACGGTGCGTCTGTCCAAGGCGGGGCGCATCGTGAACGGCGTGGGCACCGATCCGGACATTGTCGCCGCGTCGGCGAAGGCGTATATCTCGGCGCTGAACAAGCTGTACTCGGCCGATAGCGACAAGCTCAATCCGCAGCGTTCGTAATCGACGGACCGTAGAAGGCAAAACCCCCGCGTGTGCAACGTGCGGGGGTTTTTGTCTTTTGGCACGGATGACGCGCGTTGTTCAGCGCGTTGCGCAGATTCGCGCGGCAAGGATCAGAACATGTGCCGACGATCCGGATCGTGCAGCGGATCAGGCGTCTTCTGCGTGAGACGCAGGATGCCGTCGTTGTCGAAGTAGAAGCTGTAAAGCATGTACCAGACGCCGACGTCCATATAGCGATAGGTCCATACCTCGCGCTGCATCAGCGGGAAATACGAGGTTTCCATCGGACGGCCGAAGTTCACGAGCACGTCGGCGCGCGTCCACTTGCCGATCTCGGCGCGATAGAACTCGTTCGTGTCCAGCACCTGGCGCACGTTGACGACTTTGCCGTGCGCGTCGATGTCGGCGGCGACGGTGGTTTCGCCCATCGGCTGAGTTGGCCACATCAGGCGCTTGCCGCCGTCGGGCAGATCGTAGACCTCGCGCGGCTGGCCGAAGCGCGCGATGACGGCCTCTCCATCGTCGCCCGCGTGGAATTGAGTCCACGGCTGCGCGCAGCCGGCGAGCGCGAGGGCACCGAGGCCCGTTATCAGCACGCGGCGCGCACCGCGCGGCAGGCGGAATGCAATGGCAGTAGTAAGGCGGTTGAGCATGGAGTCTCCCGATGACGCCATTATTGTCCGACCGGTATTTTGACATGCGGAGTGCCACATGGGACGAGGTCGCTGGCGGGCTTGCGGTTGCGGCGTCTGCCGCCCTATGATCCGCGCTTCAGGCGTCAGTGGGAACAAAAGGAACAAGGCATGAAGGCACGAATTACCCGCGCGGTGGCAGCCGTGCTGCAGTCGCTTGCGCTCGGGGCAGCGATCGCTTCTGGCGCGTGGGTTCAGGTTGCGCAGGCGCAGGCTAGCAAGCCGGCAGGTGCGCCGATCCAGCTCGCGCTGATCGAGGGCATGTCGGGTCCGTTCGCGGACGCGGGCGCGGCGGTGGAGCGCAACTTGCGTCTCGGTGTTGAACGCGTCAACGC
Organism: Paraburkholderia adhaesiva; assembly: GCF_021390575.1. Classification (GTDB taxonomy): domain Bacteria; phylum Pseudomonadota; class Gammaproteobacteria; order Burkholderiales; family Burkholderiaceae; genus Paraburkholderia; species Paraburkholderia adhaesiva. The sequence continues at coordinate 1,048,924 of NZ_JAJEJQ010000001.1, forward strand.
GCGCGGCGGCGTGACGCTGCGCGATGGGCGCCATCCGCTCGAACTCGTCGTGCTCGACAGTAAAGGCAGCACCGAGGCGGCACTGATGCAACTGCGCGCCGCCGCAGACCGCCATATCGGTTTCATCCTGCAGGGTAATGGTTCGGCGGTGGCGGCGGCTCTCGTGACGGCGATCGAACGCCAGAACGCGCGCGAGCCCGATAACCGCGAGGTGTTCCTCAACTATTCCGCCGACGACCCCGCACTCACCGGCGCGAACTGCAGTTTCTGGCACTTCCGCTTCGATGCCCACGCGGGTATGCGTATGGACGCACTCGCGGATGTGATCGGTGCCGATCAGTCGGTCAAGAAGGTGTACCTGCTGAATCAGGATTACAGCTTCGGCCATGACGTGAGCACGCTTGCGCGGGCGACGCTGGCGAGCCGCCGCCCGGATATCGCCGTGGTCGGCGACGAGTTTCATCCGGTCGGCCGGGTGAAGGACTTCGCGCCCTATATCGCGAAGATTCGCGCTTCCGGTGCCGATGCCGTGATTACCGGCAACTGGGGCAGCGATCTCTCGCTGCTCGTGAAGTCTGCACGCGAGCAGGGGCTCGATACGAAGTTCTATACGTTCTATGGCAATAGCCTTGGTGCGCCGGCGGCACTCGGCGATGCGGGCGTCAAACGTGTGATTGCCGTTGCGGAATGGCATCCGAACGCAGGTGGCGCGGCCTCTGATGCGTGGTACGCGGCCTTTCGCGCACGCTATCCTGCGCCGCAGGACGACTATCCGGTGCTGCGCATGGAAATGCTCGTCGAAATGCTGGCGCAGGCGATGACCGCCGCCGGTTCGGCCGATCCGACTGCAGTGGCGAAGGCATTGGAGGGCATGCGCTTCGACAACGGCTTCCATCCGATGTGGATGCGCGTCGACGATCATCAGGTGATCCAGCCCCTTTACGTGATGCAGATGGACAAGGCGGGCACACCCGGCGTGCGTCACGACAACGAAGGGTCGGGCTACGGCTTTCGAACGGTGCTGGAACTGTCGCCACAAAGCACCGTGCCAGCTACGGTCTGCCGCATGAAGCGGCCGTGACGGCAGCGGGCATCGACGGGGCGGGGCGCTTACCCACGACGGACGGCCCCGTCGTGCGAGGATGTACACCCGGGGGGTGCCCCGGCCCGTGCCCGAGGTTCTACCGGCCTTCCCGCGACCCGGATCCTCGCCACCAGCCCCCGGTTCGCCGCGAATCGGCTCTGTGCTACAATACGCGCTTCGTTGTAACCCACGGCACGGCCTTTCTTCCGTGACCGCCCGTTAGCTTTATAGGAAAAGCAAATGTCCGTAGCAGATATCAAGAAGTCCGACATCGTCGCGCAATTCGCGCGCGGCACCGGCGACACGGGTTCGCCCGAAGTTCAGGTTGCACTCCTGACGTCGCGTATCAACGAACTGACCGGCCACTTCAAGTCGCACGCGAAGGATCACCACAGCCGCCGCGGTCTGCTGCGCATGGTGAGCCGCCGTCGTAAGCTCCTCGACTACCTGAAGGGCAAGGACGCTGATCGTTACCGCGCGCTGATCGAGAAGCTGGGTCTGCGCAAGTAACCGGAAGGTCTTCCAGCAAGATGCCTGTGTCAGTTCCGCTGATGCAGGCATTTTGTTTTTGAACGGTGCGCTTCGCACGAGGCGTACCGCATAAGCGGCACAATGCAGCAACTGTCGTACGTGTAAGCAAGCGCAGTATCAGCCAGGCCAGCCACGGGGCAGAGCTTTGTGTCATTCCAGCGGATCGCGCGTCAGCGCACCATCAGCGCACATCGAGCGCGATTCGCTGGAATGGCATAACACTCCTCTTCCTGCGTGGCGACGGTCCAAGTATTGCCGTGTCGCGCGCCAATGGCGCGCAACGCATAACAATGAGTAAGGAGTGACTTGACCATGACCATGTTCAATAAAGTCGTCAAAGAATTCAAATGGGGCCAGCACAATGTGCGCCTCGAAACGGGTGAGATCGCCCGTCAGGCAAGCGGCGCCGTCATCGTCGACGTCGAAGACACCGTCGTGCTCGCCACCGTCGTCGGTGCGAAGACTGCCAAGCCGGGCCAGGACTTCTTCCCGCTGACCGTCGACTACCTCGAAAAGACCTATTCCGCCGGCAAGATCCCGGGCGGCTTCTTCCGTCGCGAAGGCCGTCCGTCGGAAGGCGAGACGCTGATCTCGCGCCTGATCGACCGCCCGCTGCGTCCGCTCTTCCCGGAAGGTTTCTACAACGAAGTGCAGGTCGTCATTCACGTCCTGTCGATCAACCCGGAAATCCCGGCTGACATCCCCGCGCTGATTGGCGCGTCGGCGGCGTTGGCCGTTTCGGGCCTGCCGTTCAACGGCCCGGTCGGCGCGGCTCGCGTGGCCTACATCAACAACGAGTACGTGCTGAACCCGACGCGCGCGCAGATCAAGGAATCGAGCCTTGACCTCGTCGTCGCCGGTACGGAGCGCGCCGTGCTGATGGTGGAATCGGAAGCCCAGCAACTGCCGGAAGACGTGATGCTCGGCGCAGTGGTGTTCGGCCACGACCAGATGCAAATCGCCATCGACGCGATCCACGAACTCGTGCGTGACGGCGGCAAGCCCGAATGGGACTGGCAGCCGGCGCCGAAGAACGAAGCGCTGATCGCACGCATCACCGAAATCGCCAACACGGACCTGCTCGCTGCGTATCAACTGCGCGACAAGCAGCAACGTTCGACGAAGCTGAAGGAAGTCTACGCAGCAACGTCGGCGAAGCTCGAAGAAGAAGCCGCTGCCGCTGGCACGGTCGCGGCCGACAAGGCCACGGTCGGCAACATCATTTTCGATCTCGAAGCGAAGATCGTCCGCTCGCAGATCCTGAACGGCGAGCCGCGCATCGACGGTCGCGACACGCGCACCGTGCGTCCGATCGAGATCCGCACCGGCGTGCTGCCGCGCACCCACGGCTCGGCGCTGTTCACGCGCGGCGAGACGCAGGCGCTGGTCGTTGCGACGCTCGGCACGAAGGGCGATGAGCAGATCATCGACGCACTCGAAGGCGAGTACCGCGACCGCTTCATGCTCCACTACAACATGCCCCCGTTCGCGACCGGCGAAACGGGCCGCGTCGGTTCGCCGAAGCGTCGTGAAATCGGCCACGGCCGTCTCGCGAAGCGCGCGCTCGTCGCGTGCCTGCCGAGCGCCGAAGAGTTCGGCTACTCGATCCGCGTCGTGTCGGAAATCACCGAGTCGAACGGTTCGTCGTCGATGGCATCGGTGTGCGGCGGCTGCCTCGCGCTGATGGACGCCGGCGTGCCGATGAAGGCGCACGTCGCGGGTATCGCGATGGGCCTGATCCTCGAAGGTAACAAGTTCGCCGTGCTGACCGACATCCTCGGCGACGAAGATCACCTCGGCGACATGGACTTCAAGGTGGCCGGTACGGAAGCCGGCGTGACCGCGCTCCAGATGGACATCAAGATCCAGGGCATCACGAAGGAAATCATGCAGGTCGCGCTCGCGCAGGCGAAGGAAGGCCGCATGCACATCCTCGGCAAGATGACCTCGGCGGTTTCGGGCGTGAACACGGAGCTGTCGGCTTACGCTCCGCGCATGATCACCATCAAGATCAATCCGGAGAAGATCCGCGACGTGATCGGCAAGGGTGGTTCGGTGATCCGCGCGCTGACCGAAGAAACCGGCACGACGATCGACATCTCCGACGACGGCGTCGTGACCATCGCGAGCACGTCGAGCGAAGGCATGGCCGAAGCGAAGAAGCGCATCGAGAACATCACGGCTGAAATCGAAGTGGGCCAGGTGTATGAAGGTCCGGTTCTCAAGCTGCTGGATTTCGGCGCGATCGTGAACCTGCTGCCGGGCAAGGATGGTCTGCTGCACATCTCCGAGATCGCCAACGAGCGCATCAAGGACATCAACGACTATCTGAAGGAAGGCCAGATCGTGAAGGTCAAGGTCATCCAGACGGATGAGAAGGGCCGCGTACGCCTGTCGGCGAAGGCACTGCTGAACGAAGCAGCCGCCAATGCCAACGGCAACGACGGTGCGCCGCAAGGTGAACCGCAGCAGTAAGTAATGAGGTAGCCTGTAACGGCCGGCAGCGCAGCGCGCGCCGGCCGTTTTTCATGATGGGAAGCCTTGATGGCCCTGTGTATGCAACGCGTGCGCAACGCCATCAAGATCAGGGGGGAGCGAGATGAAGGCAGTCGAGATTACCGAATTCGGTGCGCCGGATGTGCTGAAGCTGACTGAGCGGCCGACGCCCGAACCGAAGGCGGGCGAAGTGCTCATCAAGGTAGCGGCGTCGGGCGTGAACCGTCCGGACGTGTTCCAGCGCAAGGGATCGTATGCGCCGCCGCCGGGCATCTCCGACCTGCCGGGGCTGGAAGTGGCGGGCGAGATCGTGGGCGGCACGATCGACGCGAAGAACAATCCGTTCGGCCTGAAGATCGGCGACCGCGTGTGCGCGCTGATCGCGGGCGGCGGCTATGCCGAATTCGCGGTTGCACCGCTCGGCCAGTGTCTTCCGGTGCCGAAGGGGCTCTCCGACGTCGAGGCTGCTTCGCTGCCCGAAACGTTTTTTACGGTCTGGTCCAACGTGTTCCAGCGCGGCCAGCTCGGCGCGGGCGAGGGCGGTGCGAACGAAACGCTGCTCGTGCAAGGCGGTTCGAGCGGCATCGGTGTGACGGCGATCCAGATGGCGCAGGCGCTCGGCTTTCGCGTGTTCGTGACGGCAGGCTCCGACGACAAGTGCCGCGCCTGTGAAGAACTGGGCGCCGAACGTGCGATTAACTATCGCACCGAAGATTTCGTCGAGGTCGTGAAGGCGCTGACGCACGATCGGGGCGTCGATGTGATTCTCGACATGGTCGGCGGCGGCTATGTGCCGCGCGAACTTTCTGCACTCGCGGACGGTGGCCGTATCGTGCTGATCGCGACGCTTGGTGGGTCGAAGGCGGAGGTCGCCATGCACGAGATTCTGCGCCGACGCCTGACGATTACGGGTTCGACGCTGCGCGCGCGACCCGTGGAATTCAAGGCGCGCATTGCTCGGGAGCTAAAGGAGCGCGTGTGGCCGCTTATCGAAGAGGGCCGCATCAAGCCTGTGGTGTTCCGCGTGTTTCCTGCCGCGAACGCTGCCGACGCGCATGCACTCATGGAGAGCAGCGAGCACATCGGCAAGATCGTGCTCGATTGGGGTCAGACGGCCTGAGCGCCCTTTGCCCCTCGTGCGGCTTGATTTTTGCGCCGCTTTTGTCAGTTCGCACGTGGAAATCCAGAGTCGCTGGTTTGACCGGCCTGGATTTCGCACAGTAAAATGATACGTTTTGCGTCCGCTTTTAACAGCAGCAGAATTAACGGAAGTTAACTGAAGGCGATGTCGAATCAACGATCCAAGCTTGTAGTCGGTAACTGGAAAATGCACGGGCGCCTCGCGCCGAATGCAGCGCTGCTGCAGGGCGTCGCGCGCGGCGCGCAGACGCTGCCGCAAGACGTGCGAGTGGGCGTGTGCGTGCCGTATCCGTATCTCGCGCAGGCGCAGGCGCTACTCGGTGGAAGTCGTGTGGCCTGGGGTGCGCAAGACGTATCGGCGCACGAGCAGGGTGCGTACACCGGCGAAGTCGCGGCGGGTATGGTTGCCGACTTCGAGGCGATGTACGCGATCGTCGGTCACTCGGAGCGGCGCGCGTACCACGGCGAAAGCCCGGAACTCGTGGCGGCAAAGACTCAGCGCGCGCTGGCTGCGGGCCTTACGCCCATCGTCTGTGTGGGTGAGACGCTCGACGAGCGCGAATCCGGCGCGACCGAGCGTGTGGTCAGTGCTCAGCTCGATGCGGTGCTCGCTGTGTTGTCGGCTGATGAGGCTGCGCGCATCGTTGTGGCCTACGAGCCGGTCTGGGCCATTGGTACTGGAAAGAGCGCGACGTCGGAGCAGGCTCAGCAGGTCCATGCTTTCTTGCGCGCGCGCCTTGCCGCCAAGGGAGCGCAGGTCGCGGATGTGCCGTTGCTCTACGGTGGCAGTGTGAAGCCGGAAAATGCGGCCGAACTGTTTCGTCAGGGTGATATCGACGGCGGCCTGATTGGCGGTGCGGCGTTGAAGGAAGGGGATTTTCTCGCGATTTGCGTGGCCGCCGCGGCGGCTGCGGATATCGCGGGCTGAGAGCTTCGCGCGTGCCCTCGAGAGGGGCGCGCAGGCGACGTATGCGCGGGCCGTAGAGGGCGTGCGCTCAACAACGAGTCAGGTGAGTGTGATGCTGGTTTTGAAAACATTGGTTATCGTCGTGCAGCTTCTGTCGGCGCTTGGGGTGATCGGCCTCGTGCTGCTGCAGCACGGCAAAGGCGCTGACATGGGTGCCGCTTTCGGTAGCGGTGCTTCGGGCAGTCTGTTCGGTGCGAGCGGTTCCGCGAACTTCCTGTCGCGCACGACCGCAGTGCTGGCGACGCTGTTTTTCGTATCGACCCTTGCATTAACGTACCTGGGGTCTTATCATGCGAAGCCTTCGGCTGGCGTGCTTGGTGCTACGGCTCCTGCTCCGGTTGCGGCATCCCCGGTTGTGGCTCCTGTAGCGGCTTCACCGGTGGCTGCATCGCCCGTAGCAGCATCCCCGGTAGCAGCATCTCCGGCCGCAGCGGCGACGCATCCTGGCAATGACGTTCCGAAATAAAAAATTCAAAAAACTTGGTTTTGTGCGTTGAACAATTCACGAGAACAGGTTAGAATTTAAGTCTTGAAGCGATTCGCGGGTTTCAACGAGAAATTGTTCTCCCGGATTGCATGTAGTGCCGACGTGGTGAAATTGGTAGACACGCTATCTTGAGGGGGTAGTGGCGAAAGCTGTGCGAGTTCGAGTCTCGCCGTCGGCACCAATGTTATCTAAAAAATGCCAGCCGCTTGCTTCAGCTTCGGCTGGCATTTTTGCTTTTAGATCGTGTTAGTTTGTTGTTCGCAGCGCGTAGTACGTGTAGTGATACCCGCAGAGTGATACGTCCCTGCGGATCCCCGAACCAAACCGATAGAGGATAGCCTTGAACCTCGCTGCCTATTACCCCGTCCTGTTGTTCATTGTCGTAGGTCTCGGTCTGGGCATAGCGCTGGTTACCATCGGCAAGATCCTCGGTCCCAACCGACCAGACAGCGAAAAAAATTCGCCGTACGAGTGCGGCTTCGAAGCGTTCGAAGACGCGCGCATGAAGTTCGACGTGCGCTACTACCTGGTCGCCATTCTCTTCATCATCTTCGACCTTGAAACCGCGTTCCTGTTTCCGTGGGGTGTAGCCCTGCGTGACATCGGCTGGCCCGGCTTTCTGGCGATGATGGTATTTCTGCTCGAATTCCTGCTGGGCTTTGCCTACATCTGGAAGAAAGGTGGTCTTGACTGGGAATGACGGGTTAATCGCCGGATAGCATGAATGGTGCTGCGGGGAACACTGCGGGCCGTTCGTCTGGAGTGGAAAACAAATGAGTATCGAAGGGGTCTTGAAGGAAGGGTTTGTCACCACTACGGCTGACAAGCTGATCAACTGGACGCGCACCGGCTCGCTGTGGCCGATGACGTTCGGGCTTGCATGTTGCGCGGTTGAGATGATGCACGCGGGCGCGGCCCGCTATGACCTCGACCGCTTCGGTGTCGTGTTCCGTCCGAGCCCGCGCCAGTCCGACGTGATGATCGTCGCCGGCACGCTGTGCAACAAGATGGCACCAGCGCTGCGCAAGGTCTACGACCAGATGGCCGAGCCGCGCTGGGTGATCTCGATGGGGTCGTGCGCCAACGGCGGCGGCTATTACCACTATTCGTATTCGGTTGTGCGCGGTTGCGATCGCATCGTGCCGGTCGATGTCTACGTGCCGGGTTGCCCTCCCACTGCGGAAGCCCTGGTCTACGGGGTGATCCAGCTGCAGGCGAAGATCCGTCGCACCAACACCATCGCCCGTCAATAAAGGCCGCGTGCCTCCCCACAATATGGCAAGCAAACTCGAGACCCTGAAAGCGAACCTCGAAGCAGCCCTTGGCGCGCGCGTCGTCAGTCTTACCGAGGCACTCGGCGAGCTGACGCTGGTCGTCAAGGCGGGCGATTATCTGGGCGTCGCGAAGGAACTGCGCGACAACCCCACGCTGCGCTTCGAACAGTTGATCGACCTGTGTGGCCTGGACTATCAGGCCTACGGTGATGGTGCGTGGGAAGGCCCGCGCTTCGCTGCCGTGTCGCACCTGCTCTCGATCGCGAATAACTGGCGTCTGCGTCTGCGCGTATTCGCGCCCGACGACGCAGTGCCCATCGTGCCGTCGCTCGTCGAGATCTGGAATTCGACGAACTGGTACGAGCGCGAAGCGTTCGACCTCTACGGCATCGTCTTCGAAGGTCATCCGGACCTGCGCCGCATCCTCACCGACTACGGCTTCATCGGCCATCCGTTCCGCAAGGACTTCCCGGTTTCGGGTTACGTCGAAATGCGTTACGACCCGGAGCAGAAGCGCGTCGTCTATCAGCCGGTGACGATCGAGCCGCGCGAAATCACGCCGCGTGTGATCCGCGAGGATCGGTACGGTGGTCTGAAGAAACACTAAGAGGGTCGCATGTCCGAGATCAAAAACTACACGCTCAACTTCGGCCCGCAGCACCCGGCAGCGCACGGTGTGCTGCGCCTCGTGCTCGAGCTCGATGGTGAAGTGATCCAGCGCGCCGATCCGCACATCGGCCTTCTGCACCGCGCGACTGAAAAGCTCGCCGAAAGCAAGACCTTCATCCAGTCGGTGCCGTACATGGACCGCCTCGACTACGTGTCGATGATGGTCAACGAGCACGGTTACGTGCTCGCGATCGAAAAGCTGCTCGGCATCGAAGTGCCGGTGCGCGCGAAGTACATCCGCGTGCTGTTCGACGAAATCACGCGCGTGCTGAACCACCTGATGTGGATCGGCTCGCACGCACTCGACGTCGGCGCGATGGCGGTCTTCCTCTACGCGTTCCGTGAGCGCGAAGATCTGATGGATGTCTATGAGGCGGTGTCGGGCGCGCGCATGCACGCGGCCTACTATCGCCCGGGCGGCGTCTATCGCGATCTGCCCGACGCGATGCCGCAATACAAGGCGTCGAAGCTCCACAACGAGCGCGCGCTCGCGAAGATGAACGAAGCGCGTCAGGGTTCGCTGCTCGATTTCATCGACGATTTCTTCACGCGCTTCCCGGGCTGTGTCGATGAGTACGAAACGCTGCTCACCGACAACCGCATCTGGAAGCAGCGGCTTGTGGGCATCGGCGTGGTGAGCCCCGAGCGTGCGATGCAGCTCGGTCTTACCGGCGCGATGCTGCGCGGTTCGGGTATCGAATGGGATCTGCGCAAGAAGCAGCCGTACGAAGTCTACGATCAGATGGACTTCGACATCCCGGTCGGCGTGAATGGCGACTGCTACGACCGCTATCTCGTGCGTGTCGAGGAAATGCGTCAGTCCACGCGCATTGCGAAGCAGTGTATTGAGTGGCTGCGCAAGAATCCCGGCCCGGTGATGATCGACAATCACAAGATCGCTCCGCCGTCGCGCGTGAACATGAAGTCGAACATGGAAGAGCTGATTCACCACTTCAAGCTCTTCAGCGAAGGCTTCCACGTGCCCGCGGGCGAGGCATACGCCGCGGTCGAGCATCCGAAGGGCGAGTTCGGCATCTATCTCGTGTCGGATGGTGCGAACAAGCCGTATCGCCTGAAGATTCGCGCACCGGGCTATGCGCACCTGGCCGCGCTCGATGAGATGGCGCGCGGTCACATGATTGCAGACGCAGTGACGATCATTGGTACGCAGGACATTGTGTTCGGCGAGATCGATCGCTAAGCGGGCAACATCCGGCGCGCCCCGGGGGCTCGGGCGCGTGCCGCGCAACATGCCGGGAACGCCACGTCTGTCGCAGCAAGCGGTAATGCAGCATGTGCGACAGGTTTTCGTTCGGTAGGAATTGAAAGAGTCGTGTCTGAAAATGATCTCAGCTGAAGGCCTGAAAGAAATCGATCGCGCGTTGACGAAGTACCCCGCCGATCAGAGACAGTCCGCCGTGATGGCGGCACTGGCCGTCGCTCAAGAAGAGCATGGCTGGCTGTCGCCCGAACTCATGCAGTTCGTGGCCGACTACATTGGCATGCCGCCTGTCGCGGTCCAGGAAGTCGCTACCTTCTACACGATGTTCGAGACGAAGCCGGTCGGCAAGCACAAGATCACGCTCTGCACGAACCTGCCGTGCCAGCTCGGTCCGGATGGCGGCTCCGACAGCACGGCCGCTTACCTGAAGCAGAAGCTCGGAATCGACTTCGGCGAAACCACACCCGATGGCAAGTTCACCCTGAAAGAGGGCGAGTGCATGGGCGCGTGTGGCGATGCGCCGGTGCTGCTCGTGAACAACCACCGCATGTGCAGCTTCATGAGCCGCGAGAAGATCGACCAGCTGCTCGAGGAACTTTCGAAATGACCTCTCTGCACAACCGGCACATCAAACCGCTGATTCTCGCCGGCCTTAACGGCGACAACTGGCACCTCGAAGACTACGTGGCACGCGGCGGTTACAAGCAGCTGCGCCGCATTCTCGAAGAAAAGATTCCGCCCGAGCAGGTGATCGCCGACGTCAAGGCGTCGGGTCTGCGTGGCCGCGGCGGTGCGGGCTTCCCCACCGGCCTGAAGTGGAGCTTCATGCCGCGCCAGTTCCCGGGACAGAAGTATCTCGTCTGTAACTCAGATGAGGGCGAGCCGGGCACTTTCAAGGACCGCGACATTCTGCGCTGGAATCCGCACTCGGTGATCGAAGGCATGGCCATCGGCGCTTACGCCATGGGCATCACCGTCGGATACAACTACATCCACGGCGAGATCTTCGAGGTTTATCGCCGCTTCGAGGCTGCGCTTGAAGAAGCGCGCCAGGCGGGCTATCTCGGCGACAACATTCTCGGCACCGACTTCTCGTTCCAGTTGCACGCGCACCACGGTTATGGCGCGTACATTTGCGGCGAAGAAACGGCACTGCTCGAGTCGCTCGAAGGCAAGAAGGGTCAGCCGCGCTTCAAGCCGCCGTTCCCGGCGAGCTTCGGCGTGTACGGCAAGCCCACCACGATCAACAACACCGAGACGTTTGCCGCGGTTCCGTTCCTGCTGGAAGTCGGTCCGCAGGCGTACATGGAACTCGGCAAGCCGAACAACGGCGGCACGAAGATTTTCTCGATTGCTGGCGACGTTGAGCGTCCGGGCAACTATGAAATTCCGCTCGGCACCCCGTTCGCGACGCTCATGGAGCTGGCCGGCGGCGTGCGCGGCGGCAAGAAGCTCAAGGCGGTGATTCCTGGTGGATCGTCGGCGCCGGTGATTCCGGGCGACCTGATGATGCAGACCGACATGGACTACGACTCGATCGCGAAGCAGGGCTCGATGCTCGGCTCGGGCGCGGTCATCGTCATGGACGAGACGCGTTGCATGGTGCGTTCGCTGCTGCGTCTTTCGTACTTCTATTACGAAGAGTCGTGCGGTCAGTGCACGCCGTGCCGCGAAGGCACGGGCTGGATGTATCGCGTCGTGAACCGCATCGAAAACGGCCAGGGCCGCCAGGAAGACCTGGACCTGCTGAATTCGGTGGCGGGCAACATCATGGGCCGCACGATCTGTGCGCTCGGCGATGCGGCTGCGATGCCGGTGCGCGGCATGCTCAAGCACTACTGGGACGAATTCGAATATCACGTGCACAACAAGCGTTGCCTCGTCGGCGGACATGCCGGCTCGCACGCGGCATCGGAGACGGTGACCGTCTGAGGGCGGAGCGCGGAAGGGGAGACCTGGGTGCGTGCCGCGAAGCGCGACGCATCCCGGTAGACCGCGGTGAACGATTGAGCGGTAACAGGTTAGGGACGATTAACCATCATGGTTGAACTTGAAATAGACGGCAAGAAGGTGGAAGTGCCCGCGGGCAGCATGGTGATCCAGGCTGCGCAGCAGGCGGACACGTACATTCCGCACTTCTGCTATCACAAGAAGCTGTCGATCGCGGCCAACTGCCGGATGTGTCTTGTCGATGTCGAGAAGATGCCGAAGGCCGTGCCCGCATGCGCGACGCCGGTGTCCCCGGGCATGATCGTGCGCACGACGTCCGATAAGGCCGTGCAGGGCCAGCAAGCCGTGATGGAGTTCCTGCTGATCAATCACCCGCTCGACTGCCCGATCTGCGACCAGGGCGGCGAATGCCAGTTGCAGGACCTCGCGGTCGGCTACGGCAAATCGGCTTCGCGCTACAGCGAAGAAAAGCGCGTGGTGTTTCACAAGAACGTCGGTCCGCTCATCTCGATGGAAGAGATGTCGCGCTGCATTCACTGCACGCGCTGCGTGCGCTTCGGCGACGAAATCGCGGGCGTGATGGAACTGGGCATGCTCGGCCGTGGCGAGCACTCGGAAATCACGTCGTTCGTCGGCAAGACCGTCGACTCGGAACTGTCGGGCAACATGATCGACCTGTGCCCGGTTGGCGCACTCACGAGCAAGCCGTTCCGCTACAGCGCACGTACGTGGGAACTCTCGCGCCGCAAGTCGGTGAGCCCGCACGACTCGACGGGTGCGAACCTCGTCGTGCAGGTGAAGAACAACCGCGTGATGCGCGTGCTGCCGTACGAGAACGAAGCGATCAACGAATGCTGGATCTCGGACAAGGACCGCTTCTCGTACGAAGGAGTCAATAGCGAAGAGCGCCTGACCCACCCGATGATCAAGCAGGGCGGTCAGTGGATTGAAACCGACTGGCAGTCGGCGCTCGCGTACGTCGTGAAGGGCATCAAGGGCATCAGCGACGAGCATGGCGAAAACATGATCGCCGCGCTTGCCAGCCCGCACAGCACGATCGAAGAACTCTACCTGCTCAAGCAGTTCGCGAACGCCATCGGCACGCCGAACGTCGATTTCCGTCTGCGCCAGAGCGATTTTTCGGCACCGGTCACGGGCGCACCGTGGCTCGGCACGAAGATCGCCGATCTGACGTACGCCGACGCCGCGTTTGTGATCGGCTCGTTCCTGCGCCGCGACCATGCGCTGTTCGCAGCGCGTCTGCGCCAGGCAGCGAAGGGCGGCGCGAAGGTCACGCTGCTTCAGTCCAGCAACGACAACGCGCTGATCCAGAACGCGCAGCGCATCGTCGCGGCACCGTCGGCATGGCTCGACGAACTCGCTGGCGTCGCAGTCGCGGTCGCGCAAGCCAAGGGCGTCGCTGTGCCGGAAGCATTCGCAAACGCGCAAGCTAGCGACGCTGCGAAGCAGGTTGCCGCATCGCTTGCGAGCGGCGAACGCCGCTTCGTGCTGCTCGGCAATACGGCCGTCCAGCACCCGGACTTCTCGCGCCTGCATGCCGCGGCGCAATTCATCGCCGATACGACTGGCGCAACGCTCGGCTTCCTCACCGAAGCGGGCAACACGGTCGGTGCATACCTCGCGGATACGCTGCCGGGCAACGGCGGCCTCAACGCACGCGAAGCGTTCGAGCAGCCGCGCAAGGGTTATCTGCTGCTCAACGTCGAGCCGGAATTCGATAGCGCGAATCCGGCGGTGGCGCGCGCGGCACTCGACCAGGCGGAAATGGTTGTGATGTTCTCGCCGTTCAAGGCGGGCCTCGACTACGCGGACGTGCTGCTGCCGATCGCGCCGTACACCGAAACGTCGGGTACCTTCGTGAACGCCGAAGGTACGGTCCAGAGCTTCAACGGCGTTGTCCGTCCGCTCGGCGAAACGCGTCCGGCGTGGAAGGTGCTGCGCGTACTGGGCACGATGCTCGGCGCGAACGGCTTCGAATACGAAACTTCGGAAGAAGTGCGTCGCAAGGCGCTGGGCGACGGCAGCTTTGCCGCTCGTCTGTCGAACAAGGCCGGTGCGCCGCTTTCGAAGGGCACGATGGCCGCGACGGCACAAGGGCGCTTCGAGCGCATCGCCGACGTGCCGATCTATCACGCCGATTCGCTCGTGCGCCGCGCCGATGCGCTGCAGCTTACGGCGGCGGCCCGCGTGGCGAACTCGGTCGGTCTGCCGGCCGCGCTCTTCGATCAGCTTGGCCTGAAGGATGGCGACGCCGTGCGCGTGCGCCAGGGCGATCTGTCGGTGAGCGCGCCCGCTACGCGCGATGCGAATCTTGCGCCGACGGTGGTGCGTGTGTCGGCGGCAACGCCGGCCGGCGCACAACTCGGCAGCCTGTTCGGTGAACTGCTGGTGGAGAAGGCGTAAATGAGCTTGTTCGAAACGATCAATGCAGGCGGCAGCCAGTTGCTCGGCGTGGCGTGGCCCACGGTGTGGGCGTTGGTGCGCATTCTCGTCGTCGCGGTGGTGATCCTGCTGTGCGTCGCGTACCTGATCCTCTGGGAGCGCAAGCTCATCGGCTGGATGCACGTGCGTCTCGGTCCGAACCGCGTCGGTCCCGCAGGTCTTCTGCAGCCGATCGCCGACGTGCTGAAGCTGCTGCTCAAGGAAGTCATTCAGCCTGCGCAGGCGAGCCGCTGGATCTACATGATCGCGCCGATCATGGTGGTGGTGCCGGCGTTTGCGGTCTGGGCGGTGATTCCGTTTCAGGCGGGCGCGGTGCTCGGCGACATCAACGCAGGTCTGCTCTATGTGATGGCAATCTCGTCGATCGGTGTCTACGGCGTGATTCTCGCGGGCTGGGCCTCGAATTCGAAGTACGCGTTCCTCGGCTCCATGCGAGCCGCGGCGCAGATGGTGTCCTACGAAATCGCGATGGGCTTCGCGCTCGTGGTCGTGCTGATGGTGTCGGGCAGCCTGAATCTCTCGGACATCGTTCACGGCCAGATGCGCGGCATCTTCGCTAGCTGGGGCATCACGTTCCTCTCGTGGAACTGGCTGCCGCTTCTGCCGATGTTCGTCGTCTACTTCATCTCGGGCATCGCCGAAACGAACCGCCACCCGTTCGACGTGGTGGAAGGGGAGTCGGAAATCGTCGCCGGTCACATGATCGATTACTCGGGGATGGGCTTTGCGCTGTTCTTCCTCGCCGAGTACATCAACATGATCGTGATCTCGGCACTCGCCTCGGTCATGTTCCTTGGTGGCTGGAGCGCGCCGTTCGCCTTCCTCGATTTCATCCCGGGCGTGTTCTGGCTCGTGCTGAAGGTCTTCTTCCTGCTGTCGGTCTTCATCTGGGCCCGCGCGACGTTCCCGCGCTATCGCTATGACCAGATCATGCGTCTCGGCTGGAAGGTGTTCATTCCGGTGTGCGTGGTGTGGCTCATCGTGGTCGGCTTCTGGTACATGTCGCCGCTGAGCATCTGGAAATAAAGGGCGGACGAGACCATGAACGCTATTCAAAATTTCTTCAAGACGTTCTTTCTGACCGAACTGCTCAAAGGGCTCGCGCTGACCGGCCGTTATACGTTCAAGCGCAAGTTCACGGTGCAGTTCCCGGAAGAAAAGACGCCAATGTCGCCGCGTTTTCGCGGTTTGCATGCGCTGCGCCGCTATGAAAATGGCGAAGAACGCTGCATCGCGTGCAAGCTGTGCGAGGCTGTGTGCCCCGCGCTCGCCATCACGATCGAGTCGGAAGTGCGCGAGGACAACACGCGCCGCACGACGCGCTATGACATCGACCTGACCAAGTGCATCTTCTGCGGTTTCTGCGAAGAGAGCTGCCCGGTTGATTCGATCGTCGAAACGCACATTCTCGAGTATCACGGCGAGAAGCGCGGCGATCTGTATTTCACGAAGGAAATGCTGCTGGCTGTCGGCGATCGCTATGAAACGCAGATCGCAGCGAACAAGGCAGCGGATGCACCGTACCGTTGATTTTTCAGTTTGACGCTGCATCGGCCCGCGGTTCGGGCCGGCTGCGGGACAGGTGTGTGCTCTAAAGCGACACCTCTTCGCAGCCTGTCCGCCGCGGCGCGGCGCTCCCTGGTCTGGCCGCCAGTCCGAGCCGCGCAACCCGCCTCACGATGGCCCCAACGATGAACCAGTAATCATGGAATTCACGACCGTCCTGTTTTACATCTTCGCGCTGCTGCTGACGCTGTCAGGGCTGAAGGTGATCACGTCGCGCAACCCTGTCTCGGCGGCGCTTTTCCTCGTCCTCGCGTTCTTTAACGCGGCTGCGATCTGGATGCTGCTCGAGGCGGAATTCCTCGCGATCCTGCTGGTGCTCGTCTATGTGGGCGCGGTGATGGTGCTGTTCCTGTTCGTGGTGATGATGCTGGACATCAACATCGACGTACTGAGCCGCGACTTCAAGCGCTTCGTCCCGGTTGCGACCGTGGTGGGCGCGATCATCGTGATCGAGACCGCGCTGATCCTCTGGCATGGTTATGGTGCGACGACGTCGCCGGTGCCCGATACGTCGGCTGCAGCGGTCGCGTCTGTGTCGAACTCGCATCTGATCGGCAAGATCATGTACACCGACTACATCTTCGCGTTCGAAGTGGCCGGCCTCGTGCTGCTCGTCGCGATCGTCGCGGCGATCGCACTGACCGTGCGCGAACCGAAGGATGCAAAGCGGCAAAACGTTGCGAAGCAGGTCGCCGTGCGTCGTCAGGACCGCGTGCGCCTCGTGAAGATGGCTGCCGTGAAGGAACTTCCGGAAGAGCCTGCCGCGGACGAAACCGCGTCCGGCAGCAAGAGCTGAACGCGCAGGAGAGAGACCCCATGTTGACCCTTGCCCATTACCTCGTCCTCGGCGCGATCCTCTTTGCGATCTCGATCGTTGGCATTTTCCTCAACCGCCGCAACGTCATCATCATTCTGATGGCGATCGAGCTGATGCTGCTGGCGGTGAACACGAACTTCGTTGCGTTCTCGCACTACCTCGGTGACATTCACGGCCAGGTGTTCGTGTTCTTTGTGCTTACTGTTGCGGCCGCGGAAGCCGCGATTGGTCTTGCGATTCTCGTGACCTTGTTCCGCAGCCTCGACACGATCAACGTCGAGGATCTCGATCAGCTCAAAGGTTAAGGCAGCCTGCTATGGCAACGACACTCAACGAAAACCTGTTGCTGGCGATCCCGCTCGCACCACTCGCCGGTTCCCTGATTGCCGGTCTGTTCGGCAAAACGGTGGGACGCGCTGGTGCGCACACGGTAACCATTCTCGGCGTTGCGATTGCGTTTGTGCTTTCGTGCATGACGTTCTTCGACGTACTCGGCGGCGCGAGCTTCAACGCGACCATCTACGAATGGATGTCGGTAGGCGGCCTGAAGTTCGAAGTCGGTTTCCTCGTCGATTCGCTGACGGCTCTCATGATGTGCGTGGTGACCTTCGTGTCGCTGATGGTGCACATCTACACGATCGGCTACATGGAGCACGAGGAGGGCTACCAACGCTTCTTCTCGTACATCGCGCTCTTCACGTTCGCGATGTTGATGCTCGTGATGAGCAACAACTTCCTGCAGCTGTTCTTCGGCTGGGAAGCGGTGGGTCTCGTCTCGTACCTGCTGATCGGTTTCTACTTCAAGCGTGAAAGCGCCATCTACGCGAACATGAAGGCGTTCATGGTGAACCGCGTGGGCGACTTCGGCTTCCTGCTCGGCATCGGCCTGCTGCTCGCATACGGTGGCTCGCTGAACTACAGCGAAGTGTTCGCCAAGGGCCACGAAATCGCCGCGCTGACGTTCCCGGGCACTTCGTGGAACCTGCTCACGGTCGCGTGTATCTGCCTGTTCGTTGGCGCGATGGGTAAGTCGGCTCAATTCCCGCTGCACGTCTGGCTGCCGGATTCGATGGAAGGCCCGACGCCGATCTCCGCACTGATCCACGCGGCAACCATGGTGACGGCCGGTATCTTCATGGTCGCGCGCATGTCGCCGCTGTTCGAGCTGTCGGAAGCCGCGCTGTCGTTCATCGTTGTGATCGGCGCGATCACCGCGCTCTTCATGGGTTTCCTTGGCATCGTCCAGAACGACATCAAGCGTGTCGTTGCGTATTCGACGCTCTCGCAGCTTGGCTACATGACGGTCGCGCTCGGCGTGTCGGCGTATCCGGTCGCGATCTTCCACCTGATGACGCACGCGTTCTTCAAGGCGCTGCTGTTCCTCGGCGCGGGTTCGGTCATCATCGGCATGCACCACGACCAGGACATGCGCAACATGGGCGGCCTGCGCAAGTACATGCCGATCACGTGGATCACGTCGCTGGTTGGCTCGCTCGCGCTGATCGGTACGCCGTTCTTCTCGGGCTTCTACTCGAAGGACTCGATCATCGAAGCCGTGAAGGCCTCGCATCTGGCGGGTTCGGGCTTCGCGTATTTCGCGGTGGTCGCCAGCGTGTTCGTGACGGCGCTGTACTCGTTCCGTATGTACTTCCTGGTGTTCCACGGTGAAGAGCGCTTCCGTCATCCGAAGCACCCGGATTCGCCGATGGGCGCGGAGGCCGCTTCGCATCACGACGATCACCACCACGCTCACGAGCCGCACGAGTCGCCGTGGGTGGTGTGGTTGCCGCTCGTCCTGCTTGCGATTCCTTCTGTGATTGCAGGCGCATTGGGCATCGGTCCGATGCTGTATGGCGACTTCTTCAAGAACGGTATCGCCTTCGACAAGGTGATCTACATCGGCCAGAACCATCCGGGTCTCACGGAAATGGCCGAAGAATTCCAGGGCTGGGCACTCATGGGCGCGCATGCGTTCTCGGGCCTGCCGGTTTGGCTCGCGCTCGCAGGTGTAGTGGTCGCGTGGTTCTTCTATATGAAGCGCCCGGACCTGCCGGAAGTCGTGCAACGCACGTTCGCACCGGTTCACAAGCTGCTCGCGAATGCGTATTACCTCGACAAGATCAACGAAGTGGTCTTCGCGCGCGGCGCGGTGGCGATCGGTCGTGGTTTGTGGAAAGAGGGCGACGTGGTCGTGATCGACGGCGTCGTAAACGGGAGCGCGAAGTTCATCGGGTGGTTTGCGACGGTTATCCGTTTCCTGCAATCCGGCTACATCTACCATTACGCATTTGCGATGATCATTGGTATGCTCGGGCTCCTGACCCTGTTTGTAACGCTCGGCGGCAAATAAGGCGAGGGAAACTGAATGCACGCTACCCCGATTCTCAGTATTGCGATCTGGCTGCCGATCCTGTTCGGCATCCTGGTTCTGTTTGTGGGTTCCGACCGGAACCCAGGCGCAGCCCGTTGGCTCGCGCTCATCGGTTCGTTGCTGGGTTTCCTCGTTACTATCCCGCTCATTTCGGGATTTGATCCGACCACGGCTGACCTCCAGTTCGTCGAGAAGTCGGTCTGGATCGAACGATTCAACATTGCGTATTACCTCGGTGTCGACGGCATCTCGATGTGGTTCGTCGTGCTGACCGCGCTCATTACCGTGATCGTTGTGATCGCCGGCTGGCAGGTCATTACGAAGAACGTTGCACAGTACATGGCCGCGTTCCTGATCCTCTCGGGGATCATGATCGGTGTTTTCTGTGCCGCCGACGGTCTGCTGTTCTACGTGTTCTTCGAAGCCACCCTGATCCCGATGTACATCATCATCGGCGTGTGGGGCGGTCCGAACCGCGTGTACGCAGCGTTCAAGTTCTTCCTCTACACGCTGGCCGGCTCGCTGCTGATGCTGGTCGCGCTGCTGTATCTGTACCGTGAGACCGGCACGTTCGATCTCGCAACGTGGCAGGCCGCGAAGATCGCCATGACGCCGCAGATCCTGCTCTTCGTCGCGTTCTTCCTGGCGTTCGCAGTGAAGGTGCCGATGTGGCCGGTGCACACGTGGTTGCCGGACGCGCACGTCGAGGCGCCCACGGGCGGTTCGGTGGTGCTGGCCGCGATCATGCTGAAGCTCGGCGCATACGGTTTCCTGCGTTTCTCGCTGCCGGTCACGCCCGACGCCAGCCACTATCTGGCACCGGTCATCATCACGCTGTCGCTTATCGCGGTGATCTACATCGGTCTCGTCGCGATGGTGCAGTCGGATATGAAGAAGCTGGTCGCGTATTCGTCGATCGCTCACATGGGCTTCGTCACGCTCGGCTTCTTCATGTTCGGTGAATCGAGCCAGCTGGCGATGGAAGGCGGCATCATCCAGATGATCTCGCACGGCTTCATCTCCGGCGCCATGTTCCTTTGCATCGGCGTGTTGTATGACCGCATGCACACGCGTGATATCGCGGACTACGGCGGTGTCGTCAACACGATGCCGAAGTTCGCGGCGCTCGCGATGCTGTTCATGATGGCCAACTGCGGCCTGCCGGGTACCTCGGGTTTCGTCGGCGAATTCATGGTGATTCTGGCAGCCGTGAAGTACAACTTCTGGATCGCGTTCGGCGCGGCATTCACGCTGATTCTCGGTGCAGCCTATACGTTGTGGATGTACAAGCGCGTGTACTTCGGCGCGATTGCGAACGACCATGTGCGTGAGCTGAAGGACATCGACCGTCGCGAGTATCTGGTGCTGGGAATTCTCGCGCTGATGACCCTTTTCATGGGCGTTTATCCGAAGCCCTTTACCGACGTGATGCACGTTTCCGTGGAGAATCTCCTCACCCACGTCGCGCAGTCGAAGCTGCCGGTGTCCCCGTAACGCCGGGTTGGGGATCAAGAAATCATGACCTACACCACTATGAATGTCCTGTGGCCCGACGCGTTGCTGATGCTGGCAACCGTCGTCGCCTGGCTCAACGACACGTTCACCGGTCCGTCGGGCCGCAAGAACACCTTCTACATCGCGTTGCTGTCCACGGTCGTGGCCGGCGTCTGGTTCGCGGTGAACGCGTTCGATCCGCACGTGTATTACACGTTCTCGCGCATGTACGTGATCGATCCGTTTGCTAGCGCGATGAAGGCCGTGGTGTCGCTCGGCTACGCAGTGACGATCGTCTACTCGCGCAAGTATCTGGAAGACCGCGACATGTTCCGCGGCGAGTTCTTCCTGCTCGGCATGTTCGCGCTGCTCGGCCAGATTGTCATGATCTCGGGCAATAACTTCCTCACGCTGTATCTCGGCCTCGAGTTGATGTCGCTGTCGCTCTACGCTGTGATCGCGCTGCGTCGCAACGCTACGCAGTCGAACGAAGCGGCGATGAAGTACTACGTGCTTGGCGCGCTGGCTTCGGGTTTCCTGCTGTACGGCATCTCGATGATCTACGGCGCGACCGGCTCGCTCGAACTGAACGAAGTGATCCACGCAGTGGGATTGGTTTCGGACCGTAGCGACTACATCGTGCTGCTGTTCGGCGTGGTCTTCATCGTTGCCGGCGTGGCGTTCAAGATGGGTGCCGTGCCGTTCCATATGTGGGTGCCTGACGTCTATCAAGGCGCGCCCACGGCCATGACGCTTCTCGTTGGCGGTGGCCCGAAGGTCGCAGCATTCGCGTGGGGCGTGCGCTTCCTCGTGATGGGTCTCCTGCCGCTCGCCGTCGACTGGCAGGAAATGCTGATCATCCTCGCGGCACTCTCGATGATCGTCGGCAACATCACCGGTATCGTCCAGCGCAACATCAAGCGGATGCTCGCGTACTCGGCGATCTCGAACATGGGCTTCGTGCTGCTCGGTCTGCTTGCCGGCATCGTGGACGGCAAGGCGACTGGCGCGGCCAGCGCCTACAGCTCGGCGATGTTCTACAGCATCGTCTATCTGATTACGACGCTCGGCGCATTCGGTGTCGTGATGCTGCTCGCGCGCCGTGATTTCGAAGCTGAAACGCTCGACGACTTCAAGGGTCTGAATCAGCGCAGTCCGGTGTTCGCATTCGTGATGATGCTGATGATGTTCTCGCTCGCGGGTATTCCGCCGACGGTCGGCTTCTACGCGAAGCTCGCCGTGCTCGAAGCGACGATGAATGCTGGTCTCACGTGGCTCGCCGTGCTTGCCGTAATCACGTCGCTGTTTGGCGCGTTCTACTACCTGCGCGTCGTCAAGCTGATGTACTTCGATGCACCGCAGGACACCGCGCCGATTGAAAGCCACGCCTGCAACCGTGCGCTGCTCACACTCAATGGCCTGGCCGTGCTGGTGCTCGGTATCGTTCCGGGGCCGTTGATGTCGCTCTGCCTGCGTGCCATTTCGCATACGCTGCCGATCTGATGTCCGCAGCGGGCTGGTTTATCGTCTTGTTGGCGCTTGTCGGCGCCAACCTGCCGTTCGTCAACCAGCGGTTGTTCGGCGTTGTGCCGCTGCGCGCGCAGAAAAAGCGCGTGTGGCTGCGGATCGCCGAACTGATCGTGTTGTATTTCGTGGTCGGCGCGTTCGGCTTCCTGCTGGAAGCGCGCGCCGGTAACCGCTTCGACCAGGGCTGGCAGTTCTACGCCATCACGTTCAGTCTGTTCGTGGTGTTAGCGTTTCCCGGCTTCGCCTGGCAATATCTCGTCAAGCGCCGTTCGGCGTAACGTACCCTTCGGCACACCTCCCGCGCGCCACTGGCGCGGGTCTTCGCCGCTTGTGCATTTT
Source organism: Paraburkholderia adhaesiva (assembly GCF_021390575.1). GTDB lineage: Bacteria > Pseudomonadota > Gammaproteobacteria > Burkholderiales > Burkholderiaceae > Paraburkholderia > Paraburkholderia adhaesiva. The sequence continues at coordinate 1,071,321 of NZ_JAJEJQ010000001.1, forward strand.
TCGCCCGTTTTCGCGCGGCATCGCAGAGGTTGAATATGGCTGCTGAACAGCACAAACACGACCCCGCACTTTCCGAGACGTGCGTCGAGAGCACGACGGTCTACGCAGGCAATTTCCTGACCCTCAAGCGTGACACCGTGGCGCTGCCGGACGGCAAGCACGCCACGCGTGAGTTCGTGGTGCATCCGGGGGCGGTGATGGTGATCCCGCTCTTCGACGATGGGCGCGTGCTCATGGAGCGCCAGTATCGCTATCCGCTTTCGCGCGTGATGACTGAATTTCCGGCCGGCAAGCTCGATCCGCAGGAAGGTGCACTTGCGTGCGCGAAGCGCGAATTGCGCGAGGAAACGGGCTACACGGCACGTGAGTATATTTTCCTGACCCAGATTCATCCGGTCATTTCGTACTCGACAGAATTCATCGATATCTATCTGGCACGCGGCTTGACCGCGGGTGACGCCGATCTCGACGACGGTGAATTCCTCGAAACTTTCACGGCAACGCTGCCGGAACTGCTCGAACGCGTGCGCAATGGCGATATCTCGGACGTGAAAACGATCATCGGGACGTTCTGGCTCGAGAAGGCGCTCTCGGGCGCCTGGCCGCTCGGTCAGGTCGAGAAGGGCTGACGCGTCGGCCGCAAGGCTGTGAGCAATGAGCGACGGTGGCGGGTAAAGGCGCTATCGTCGCGTGACGTTGGGTTCGAGCATCGTCAGCGATGCCGCCCGGGTGGCGCTACAATCCTGAGCCAGCCCGATTTACGTGCGGCGGAATTTTTTAGTACGATCGTTCACAAATCTGCTTTTTGCGCTACACTCGTTGCCAGGCCACGATTCCCCATGAAGGTCCTCGATTTACAGTGCCCAGACGGCCATCGGTTTGAAGGCTGGTTTGCTTCCGCTGACGACTTCGAGTCGCAGCGTTCGCGCAAGCTGGTCGAATGCCCGATGTGCGGCGCCACCGATGTGAGCCGCGTGCCGTCCGCACCCCGGCTGAATCTGTCCGGTGCGACTGAGGCGAGCGCTATTACGGCCTCGCAGCAAGCCGCACAGTGGCAGGGGCTGGCGTTGCGCGCGCTGCGCGAGGTCTTCGAGAAGACGGAGAACGTGGGCGACCGTTTCGCCGAGGAAGCGCGGCGCATGCATTACAACGAAGCGCCATCGCGCAATATTCGCGGCGTCGCTTCCGTTGAGGACGCGCAAGCCCTCGTCGAAGAAGGCATCGACGTGATGCCGCTGCCGGTTCCGGCCGCGCTGAAGGGCTCGCTGCAGTAACCATGCGGGTCTTCGCCGCGCCGACATTGGCCGCGGCGAGGAGACACTGCGCATGGATCTCGATTATTCCCCCGCCGACGAGGCATTCCGCGCCGAAGTCCGTGACTGGCTCGAGGCTAATCTGCCTCAGACCATTCGCGAGAAGGTGCTCAATCACAAACGTCTGAATCGCGACGACTTCGCGAGCTGGCACAAGCTGCTCGGTCAGAAGGGATGGTCGGCGCCCGCCTGGCCAGTTGTCTGGGGCGGCCCAGGCTGGACCGAAGTGCAGCGCCACATCTGGGACAGCGAGTGCGGACGCATTGGTGCGCCGATGGTGTTGCCGTTCGGCGTGTCGATGGTCGCGCCCGTGCTCATGAAGTACGGTAACGAAGCGCAACAACGTTACTACCTGCCGCGCATTCTCGCCGGCACCGACTGGTGGTGCCAGGGCTACTCCGAACCGGGCTCCGGTTCCGATCTGGCTTCCCTGCGCACGCGTGCCGTGCGGGCCACGGACGAGTCGGGCGATCACTATGTCGTGAACGGCCAGAAGACCTGGACCACACTGGGTCAGTACGCGGACATGATGTTCTGCCTCGTGCGCACCGACCCCGCCGCGAAAAAGCAGGAGGGCATCTCCTTTCTCCTCATCGACATGAAGACGCCGGGCATCACTGTGCGCCCGATCATCACGCTCGACGAAGATCACGAAGTCAACGAGGTCTTCTTCGAGGACGTGAAGGTGCCGGTCGCGAACCTCGTCGGCGAGAAGAATCGCGGGTGGACTTACGCGAAATATCTGCTTGGCCATGAACGTACAGGCATCGCACGTGTGGGCGCGTCGAAACGCGAACTCGAGTTCCTCAAGGGCGTCGCGCTCAAGCAGAAGAAGCACGGCAAGCCGCTGCTGCACGATCCGGTGTTCGCAGCGCGTGTGGCGTCAGTCGAAATCGAACTGATGGCGCTCGAAGTGACGGTCGCGCGCGTGATATCGAGTAGCGGCGATGGTCGTGGCCCCGGTCCCGAAGCGTCGATGCTCAAGATCAAGAGCACCGAAATCCAGCAAGCGCTGACCGAACTGATGGTCGATGCGATCGGCCCGCTTGCCGCGCCTTTCGATCCAGCCTTCCTCGAAGGCGAGCATCAGCACGCCGCCGGCGGCGACGACGATGCGGCTCCGCTCGCTGCGTACTATTTCAACTTCCGCAAGACGTCGATTTATGGCGGGTCGAACGAAATCCAGAAGAACATCATCGCGCAGATGATTTTGGGGATTTGAGGAGCGTCGCAATGGACTTCAATTTCACGGAAGAGCAACAGCAACTCGCCGACGCACTGCGCCGCTATCTCGACAAGCAATATGGCTTCGAAGCGCGTCAGGCGATCGTGAAGACGCCTGAGGGCATCTCGGCTGACCACTGGAAAGCGTTCGTCGAACTCGGCCTCACGGCGCTGCCGGTGCCTGCGGAGCAGGGCGGCTTTGACGGCGCGCCGTTCGACATGCTGGTCGTCATGCAACAGTTGGGCCGTGCGCTCGTCGTCGAACCGTACTGGGCGACGGCGGTCGGTGTCGAAGCGCTCAAACTCGCGGGCGCGTCACAACCCGACAACGCGCGATTGCTGGAGCGCGTGGCGTCAGGTGATGTTCGCCTCGCCGCAGCATTCCACGAACCCGATGCGCGCTACGACCTGCTTTCGCTTGCCACTACGGCAATGAAAACTGGCGACGGCTTTGCGCTCACGGGTACGAAGTCGGTCGTGCAGCACGGTGCGCAGGCCGACTACTGGATCGTCCCGGCCCGACTCGCGGGCGTTGTTGCGCTGTTCGTCGTTGCGCGTGATGCAAACGGTGTCGAAGTGCGCGACTATCGCACGATAGACGGCCAGCGCGCCGCGACGCTCAAGTTCGAATCTGCACCCGCGCGCCGTCTGGGTGACGAATCGATCGGCGCGGTGACGTGGGAGCATATTGCCGATTACGCGACGTTCCTGCTGTGCGCGGAAGCGATCGGCGCGATCGATGCGCTGACGAGCGCAACGGTCGAATACACTAAAACACGTCAACAGTTCGGCGTGCCGATCGCACGGTTCCAGGCTTTGCAGCACCGCATGGCCGACATGCTGATCCACGCCGAGCAGGCCCGATCGATTACGTATCTCGCCGCGGCACGTTACAGTAGCAAGTCGCCCGATGAGCGTCGTCGTGCCATTTCCGCCGCGAAAGCGCGCGTGGGCCAGGCGGCGCGTTACGTCGGCCAGCAGGCCGTGCAATTGCACGGCGGCATGGGTGTTACCAACGAAGTCGCGGCGGCGCATCTGTTCAAGCGTCTCTCGATTATCGAAACGACACTCGGCGATGTCGATCATCATCTGGAGCGGTTCGCCGCGATGCCAGACTTCGCGCACACGGCAGCGTGATTGAAGGCGTATTGAGGAAAGTTACTATGGGTTTGAGTTTCGAAGATATCGAAGTCGGCAAGACGTACACGGTCGGCTCGCATACGTTCACGCGCGAGGAGATCGTGCATTTCGCGGAACAGTTCGATCCGCAATCATTTCACCTGAGCGAGGCGGGCGGCGAGGCGTCGATGTTCGGTGGGCTCGTTGCGAGCGGCTGGCACACGTGTTCGGTCATGATGGGCATGTTCGTGCGTAACTTCCTGCGCGATTCGACATCGATGGGGTCGCCCGGTATCGACGACATCCGCTGGCTCAAGCCGACGCGCGTCGGCGACACGCTCACGATGACGAACACCGTTCTGAGCAAGCGTGTGTCGGCGAGCAAGCCAGATCGCGGCATCGTCGAAACGCGTTGGGATGGTGTCAACCAGCACGGCGAAACCATTGTGACGGTGCAGTCGAAGGCGCTGTTCGGGCTGCGCAATTCCGGCGTGCGCGAACAGGGGAACGTGTCGTGAGCGAGAGCGGCGTCGTTCAGATTGCCGACACGGCTGCATTGCGCGCGCTCGCAGGCGGCGCGCCGATCGTGAGCGGCTGGACTACGGTGGGCGAATCGCAGGTGCTCGGCTTTGCAGACGCCACCGGCGACCACCAGTGGATCCACGTCGATGCGGAGCGTGCGCGCCGCGAGTCGCCGTTTGGTGGGCCGATCGCTCATGGCTTTCTCACGCTTTCGCTGATTCCGGCGCTGCTCGTACAAACGGTGCAGATGCGTCAGCGCATGGGCGTCAACTACGGGCTCAACCGCGTGCGCTTTACCGCGCCGGTGCCAGTAGGTTCGAAGGTTCGCGCGCGCTTCAGTGTGAAAGAGACTGACGAAACCGGCGACGGCGGTGTGCAAGTGATCTGGGACGTGACCATCGAGTGCGAAGGCAACGATCGGCCCGCTTGTGTCGCGGAATTCATTACGCGGCACTACTTCTGATTTACGTTTTGCGTTCCGGCGCGTAAGTGCGAAACAGACAAAAGGGGCGCCCGGCTTTCGCAGCCGGGCGCCCCTTTTTCGTGTCCTTAGTGTTTCGCGTACTGCGTAGCGCCGAACAGTATTTCGCGAGCCTTGTCGTCCTGAAGCGCCTGGCGCGCCGATGCCAGCACCTCGACACCACGCTTGACGGCAGGCCTGGCCGCGATCGTCTCGTGCCAGCGCTTCACGTTCGGAACGCTGTCGAGATCGATGCCCTGGTTCTGCCACGAACGAGTCCAGGGGAAGGCGGCGATGTCGGCGATCGTGTAGTCGTCGCCGGCCAGGTATTCGGTCTTCCCAAGCTGCTTGTCCATCACGTTGTAAAGACGTCTGGCCTCGTTCGTGTAGCGGTTGACCGCGTAATCAATTTTTTCAGGCGCATAGATCCGGAAGTGGTGAGCCTGGCCGAGCATGGGGCCGAGGCCGCCCATCTGGAACATCACCCATTGAAGCACGTCGTAGCGCGCGGCCAGGTCCTCGGGCATGAACTTGCCGGTTTTCGCTGCCAGATAAATCAGAATCGCACCGGATTCGAATAGCGAGAACGGCTCGCCGTCGGCACGGCGCGGGCCTTCGGAATCGACGATCGCAGGGATCTTGTTGTTCGGACTGATGGCCAGGAACTCGGACGTAAACTGGTCGCCCGCACCGATATTGACTGGATGGACGCGATACTCGAGGCCGGTCTCCTCAAGCATGATGTGGACTTTGTGACCGTTCGGGGTGGCCCAGCTGTAAACATCGATCATTGTGATTCCTCGCATGGTGGACGGATGACGCCGCGGGCCTGCCGCGCGTCTTGGCTGGCGAAAATTAGAGCACAGTTCGTTGCAGGGCGCAGAGTGTGAATCAGTGCCCCTGTCGCGTGCACGGATTTACGATCGCGTTCGTCAGCGGACCTTTTGCGCGTAGCGCCATGCGAGTTCGGCCATCGGTCGCGTGCGGCTGCCCGCGTCGATGGCCTGGGCGCTCGCCGCCGTCCCATCGGTGACGCGTTTCATGATGCCCTGCAGGATGGCCGCAATGCGGAACATGTTGTACGCAAGATAGAAGTTCCAGTCGCCGAGAATCTCGAGACCGGTACGCTCGCAGTAGCGCTCGACGTAGTGCTGCTCGTCCGGGATACCTAGCGCGAACCAGTCGAGTCCGCCGATGCCGCGGAACTGCGCAGGATCGACATGCCAGGCCATGCAGTGATAGGAGAAGTCGGCGAGCGGATCGCCGAGCGTCGAAAGTTCCCAGTCGAGGACTGCGAGTACGCGCGGTTCGGACGGGTGGAAAATCAGGTTGTCGAGGCGATAGTCGCCATGAACGACCGACACGCGCGAGCCGCTTTTGTCGTCCTCGTTCGGTATGTGCTGCGGTAACCATTCGATCAGGCGATGCATTGCGTCGATCGGTGTCGTTTCCGATGCCTGATACTGGCGGCTCCATCGATCGATCTGGCGTGCGAAATAATTGCCGGGTTTGCCGTAGTCAGCGAGCCCCACCGCCTCCGGCTTCACGCTATGCAGTGCCGCGATCACGCGGTTCATTTCGTCGTAGATCGCCGCACGTTCTTCGCGCGACATACCCGGCAGCGACGGATCCCACATCACGCGGCCCTCGACGTACTCCATTACGTAGAACGCGCGGCCGATCACCGTTTCGTCCTCGCATAGCGCAAGCATCTTCGCAACCGGTACATCGGTCGCGCTGAGCGCGTCCATCACGCGATATTCGCGTTCGATTGCATGGGCCGATGGAAGCAGCTTTGCCTTAGGGCCCGGCTTGGCGCGCATGACGTACGTGCGTTGCGGCGTGATGAGCTTGAAGGTCGGATTCGACTGGCCGCCTGCGAATTGCTCGACGGTGAGTGGGCCGTCGAATTCGTCGACACGCGCGTGAAGCCAGGCGGTGAGTACAGCAGTGTCAAAGCGCTGACGCTCGGCAACGGGACGCGTACCTTCGAACGCCGAGTAGTCTGTTTGCGTCGGGTTCTGCTTTGGGGTGTCTCCGTCCGGGGTAGCTTGAACCATGTCTGTCTCCCGTGTTTGATACGGTGCACCTTTCGCTATGGGACCAAAGCAGGTGCTAGCGAGGTCGACCGCTTTGCATGGGCCGGGAGCAAGGTGCTAAAGCACTAACTCCGGTCGACAGCTTTGCATGGGACCGGAGTAAGCGCTAAAGCACTAACTCCGGTCGACATCCGGGCGGTAGAGCAGGAATTGCGCGTACAACGTTTCCATTGTTGTGTTGCGAACGTCACGATGCAGCGGCGAGGGCGGCGAATAGTTGAGCATGCGCACGACCCAGTCGCTGTTCGCTGCACCGACGTCAAGCGCATTGATGCAGCCGGTCGCCTGCGCCAGATGGCCGAAGAACGTACGAGCGCCCGCCGTGATCGCGTGCGAAAGGATCGCGCGGTTCACCCCACCGTGTAGCACGAGCAGCACAGTGTCCCACGACGGATCGGCGCGCAGCGCAGCGAGCGCCGGCAGCACGCGATCGAGCAGTTCGCCGATCGTTTCGCCGCCGAGGAACCGCACATCCTCGGCAACGATGCCGTCGAACGCGCGCAGGAACGCACTCTCCATTTCGTCGGGTGGGATCGTTGCGAGACGTCCGCCACGAATCTCCTGCCAGGCAGGCTCGATGCTGAGGTCGATATGCTGCCCCGTCTCGACCAGGACGAGCTGCGCGGTCTCGACCGTCCGGCGCAGTCCGCTCACTATCACGCGGTCGAAATGTACCGCCTGCGATGCAAACGCGCGACCGGCCGCCATCGCCTGCTCACGGCCGTTCTTGTTGAGCGGCACGGTGTCGGGGTCGATGGCGCGGCCCGAGTCGTCGAAGTAGGTGACGTCGCCATGGCGCATCAGGAAGATGCGCCGGCGCCGGGGTAGCTGGAATTCGCTCATTTGTAGACCGGTGAGCGTTTTTCGAGGAACGCCGTGATGCCCTCGAGGCCGTCGCGGTGATGCAGCGACGCGACGAAACTTTCGCGTTCGGAGACGAGGTGATCGGCGAGCGGCTGCGCGTGGGCGACGTTGACGAGGCCTTTGATCCGTGCGGCTGAGTTAGGCGAAATGTTGGCGAGATCGTCGGCCCAGGCGAGTGCGGCGTCGAGCGCCGTCTGCGGCTTGACGAGGCGGTTCACGACGCCGAGTGCGGCAAGACGTGCGGCACCGATCGGCTTGCCCTCGAGCATCACTTCGGTAGCGAGCGCCCTCGGCAGCGCGTGTGCGAGGAACCATGAGCCGCCGCCATCGGGCGTGAGGCCTACGCGCGAATACGACATGACGAATTTAGCATCCTCGGCGGCGACGATCAGGTCGGCGGCGAGCGCGAGCGAGAAGCCCGCGCCGGCGGCGGCGCCTTCGACGGCAGCGATTACAGGCTTGCTCGACTGCCGCATCGCTGTGATCCACTCGGCGAGCATGTCGATGCTGGCGGCCTGCACGGACGGGTCTTTCGCGCGGTTCTCCAGCAGGCGGTTCAGGTTGCCGCCCGCGCAAAAGAAGTTGTCGGCGCCGGTCAGCACAATGGCGCGCAGCGATGTGTCGCGTTCGGCGGCGTCGAGCGCTTCGATGGCGGCGGCATACATGTCGGGATGGAGCGCGTTGCGCGCACCGGGGTTCGACAGCGTCAGGACGAGTGTCGATTCATGGCCTTGCGGCCGGCTGCTGAGAAGTTCTGCGCTCATGCGCGGGCCTCGTTGGGTTTGTTGATGTTGGTGGTATCCGGCTGCGTCAGCGGGATGCCGAAATGCGCGCGGTGAGTGACCCACGGCGACGGTCGACCGCGCGGGCGATCAGGCGCTTGTACACCATCGGCACGCGCCGACACAGCGTGTGAGGCGCCATCGTCGATGCGGTTTTCGGCACGCCGGATGAAGGCGTCCGCGAGATGATTTCGCGCGGCCGCTACGGCTTGTGCTTTCGCATCGTATTGCCGCATCGCGAGGTTCGCCTGCGATACGATCCGGGCGATACCGCGCCCCATCGCGCCAGCTCCGACGATGCCGATAGTCTCAATGTTGTAATGATGGGTGGTCATGGGAAGCATTGCTGCATGATAATCCGGGAATGGCACGGTCGTACATTTCAATGAGACAGGCCGGCGATGCCGTTTGGAGCGTCGCCGTTTCCAGGGAGAAACAAGGATGATCAAGCTGCACGGTATCGCGCTCTCGAACTACTACAACAAGGTCAAGTTCGTGCTGCTCGAGTACGGTATCGCCTTCGAGGAAGTGATCAACAAGTTGCCGCTCGATGAGGCGCTGCTTGCGCACTCGCCCGCAGGCAAGGTGCCGTTCATCGAAACCGAAAACGGCTTCCTGTGTGAGTCGGAAGTGATCGTCGAGTACCTGAACGCGCGCTATCCCGAATGTGGCATTTTTGCCGCCGATCCGTGGCAGGCTGCAAAGGAGCGCGAACTGATCGCGTTTGTCGAAACGCATCTGGAACTTGAGGCGCGAGAACTCTATGGCGAGGCTTTCTTCGGCGGCACGGTGAGCGACGAAGTGAAGGCGACGGCAGAGAAGCGCTTGCGCCGCTATCTCGCGAGCTTCAAGAGGATCGCGAAGTTCGCGCCCTATGTGGCGGGTGAGCAGTTTGGCATCGCGGATGCGGCGGTGTACGCGAACCTGCCGCTCGTCGCGATGGCGACGCAGCGAATCTACGACAAGGATTTCGTGGCCGAGGCGGGCATCGACTGGAAGTCGTACGGGAAGCTGATCGGCGAGCGTCCCTCGGCTCAGCGCGTCAATGCCGATCGCAAGGCGTATATCGAGGCCAAGTCGTAAGCGATTCGCGGTCCGTTGCGTGCGCAACGGGCCGCAACAGGCATGACGGCCGCGTGCGCGTAATACGGCAGTCTGGTGCGATGATCGGGAACGCAATGACGCTCGCGGATTCATCGCGCGCACGCGCTCAGAGTTGCGCGAGACGCTCGAGCGCCGTCGCGAGCGTGCTTTCCTGTTTCGCAAAGCAAAAGCGCACGACGCCCGATTCGTGCGGTTCGTGATAGAACGCCGAGACCGGAATCGCTGCCACACCGATCTCGGTGGTGAGCCACTTCGAGAACTCGGCTTCGGGCATGTCGCTGATCGCCGAATAATCGACGCACTGGAAGTACGTGCCTTCGCACGCAAGCATCTTGAATCGCGTGTTCGCGAGACCAGCGCGGAAGAAGTCGCGCTTCTTCTGGTAGAACGCCGGCAGCTCCAGATACGGCCTCGGGTCGCGCAGATACTGCGCGAGACCGAACTGCATCGGCGTGTTCACGGTGAACACGTTGAACTGGTGGACCTTGCGGAATTCAGCCGTGAGCGGCGCGGGCGCGGCGACATAGCCCACCTTCCAGCCCGTCACGTGATAGGTCTTGCCGAAGCTCGACACGATGAAGCTGCGCGCGGCGAGCTCCGGATAGCGCGCGACGCTTTCGTGCGGCGCGCCGTCGTAGACCATGTGCTCGTAGACCTCGTCGGACAGGATCAGCACGTTGGTGCCGCGCACGATCGCTTCGAGCTTGCGCATGTCGTCATCGCGCCAGACCGTACCCGTCGGGTTGTGCGGCGTGTTGATGAGGATGAGGCGCGTCTTCGGTGTGATCGCGGCCGCGAGTCGGTCGAACGGGATCGCGTAATCGGGCGCTTCCAGCGTGACGAAGACGGGCTTGCCGCCTGCGAGTTCGATTGACGGCAGATAGCTGTCATAGGTCGGCTCGACGACGACCACTTCGTCGCCCGGATGCACCGCGCACAGAATCGCCGTCAGGATCGCCTGGGTCGCGCCCGCTGTGACCGTGATTTCAGAGTTCGCGTCGTAGCGACGGCCGTAGACGTGCGCGATCTTGTCGGCGATCGCCTCGCGCAGCGCGAGGATGCCTGCCATCGGCGGATACTGGTTGTGGCCCTCGCGCATGGCCTGGGCAACCGCGTCGACGATCCGCGTGTCGCAGTCGAAGTCGGGAAAGCCCTGGCCCAGATTCACCGCGCCCCTTTCGGTGGCGAGCGCGCTCATGACGGTGAAGATCGTCGTGCCGACGTCCGGCAGTCGTGAAGGAAATGAGGGCGTGAGTAGTGTGGACGGAGATTCGTGCGACGGATGCGTTGCGTTCATGGCGCGGACGGGCTGTGGACGTTGGGCGTTGATTCGGGAAAGCCTGATTGTAGGCAAATCCGCGCGCTCCGGCGCGCCATGGGGCGTTGGCGCGGCGTCGGGGCTGCGCGCGAGGCCGCGTCAGGCAGGGGCGGATTGCGTGGCGGCGAGCCCGGCAATGACGACGAACGCATCGGGTGTCGCGATACGAAAGCCAAAGTCGCGCGCTACGCGCTTCGCGAGCTTGAGCACGGCGCGGTCCTTCGAGATGAGCCACGCTGCGCCGCTTGCGCGCGCGAGTTCGAGGAACTTCTGGTCGTCGCGGTCGCGGCACTGAGGAAGGGCTCGCTCGCCGTCGGGCAGGGCGGGCGGAACGATTTCCTCCGCGAGACGCGACACCGTGGCGAGTGCAACGGTTTTATCGACGCCGCGTTCGGCGAGATGCGGATAGTCCAGCACGTACGTCAGCTCGGCGAGACACCGGGCGTCGATCAATGCGTGCAGCGCGCCGCTTTCGAGCGCGGCGCGAATCGGGCGCGTGTGCGGATCGTCGAACACGAGGATATCGAGCCACACGTTCGAATCGAGCACCACGGGTAACGCCGTAACGGCGGGTGGGGGCGGAAAACCGGTCATTCGTGACATTCGCTACAATCGGGCTTTCGCCTTTGAACATCGGCACTTTCGTGCCTGCAAGCCTCTATGATAATCGTTCTGTCGCCGGCCAAATCGCTCGACTATGAGACACCGGCGCACGTCGAAACCCACACGATCCCTGATTTCGTCGATGACGCAGCCGAACTGATCGACGGCCTGCGTCGTCTTTCGCCGCAGCAGATTGGCACGCTCATGAGCATTTCCGATCCGCTCGCGCGGCTGAATTTCCAGCGCTACGCCGACTGGTCGACCGAGTTCAGTAAATCCAACGCGAAGCAGGCCGTATTTGCGTTCAACGGTGACGTCTATGAAGGCTTCGACGCCCGATCGCTCGATGTCGCCGATCTCGACTATGCGCAGCACCATGTGCGCGTGCTCTCGGGTCTCTACGGCGTGCTGCGCCCGCTTGACCTGCTGCAGCCGTATCGCCTCGAAATGGGTACGCGCTTCGAAAATGCGCGTGGCAAAGATCTCTACGCGTTCTGGGGCGAGCGCATCACGCACGCGCTCAACGCGCAGCTGGAACGTAACGACAAGGGAGCGCGCGTGATCGTGAACTGCGCATCCACCGAGTATTTCAAGGCAGTCAAGCCGAAGAAGCTGGCGGCGCCCGTGGTCACGCCGGTCTTCGAAGACTGGAAGGGCGGCCGGTACAAGATCATCAGCTTTCACGCGAAGCGGGCGCGCGGCTTGATGGCGCGTTACGCCGTCGAGCATCGCATCGCCGAGCCGGAGGCGCTCAAGGGTTTCGACGCCGAGGGCTATGCATTCGATGCCGATGCATCGAACGATTCGACTTACGTATTTCGCCGGCGCATCGCCGAATAAGCGAGGAAACAGCCATGACGCTTTCTATTACCAGCCAGTTCGACGCGGGCGCGATCGAAGTTCTCTCGTGCGAGCGCGCCGACGACATCCGCCTGCGCGTTCGTGCCGACAATCAGTCTGAATTCGCGCAATGGTTCTACTTCCGGCTCTCGGGTGCGCGTGGCGAGCGTTGCGTGATGACGTTCGAGAATGCTGCGGCCTGCGCTTTTGCGGAAGGCTGGCGCGACTATCAGGCCGTTGCGAGCTACGACCGCGTGAACTGGTTCCGCGTGCCGACTTCTTACGACGGCCAGAAGCTCACGATCGACCACACGCCCGATTTCGATCGTGTCTACTACGCCTATTTCGAGCCGTATAGCGAAGAGCGTCACTCGGAGTTTCTTGGCGCGTTGCAGCAACTGCCGCACGCGACGCTCACCGAACTTGGCCAGACCGTCGAGGGCCGGCCGATGTCGCTGCTCACGCTTGGCACGGCGGGCGACACGACGCCGGAGGGGAAGCCCAAGAAGACGGTCTGGATCATCGCGCGTCAGCATCCTGGCGAGACGATGGCGGAATGGTTCGTCGAAGGGCTCGTGAAGCGTCTCGCCGGCTGGGGCGACTGGGCGGGCGATCCCGTTGCGCGCAAGCTCTACGACCGCGCGGTGTTCCACATCGTCCCGAATATGAATCCGGACGGCAGCGTGCACGGCAATCTGCGCACCAATGCTGCAGGCGCGAATCTGAACCGCGAATGGATGGAGCCGGACGCCGCGCGCAGCCCGGAAGTGCTGTTGGTGCGCGAGGCGATCGAAGCAACGGGCGTCGATCTCTTCTTCGACATCCACGGCGACGAAGCGCTGCCTTATGTGTTCGTCGCGGGCTCGGAAATGCTGCCGGGCTTTACCGCGCAACAGGGTGTCGAACAAAAGGCGTTCATCGACGCGTTCAGGATTGCGAGCCCGGACTTCCAGGACCAGCATGGCTACGAAGCGAGTCGATATCGCGAGGATGCGCTCAAGCTCGCGTCGAAGTACATTGGGCACACGTATGGGTGCCTCTCGCTGACGCTGGAAATGCCGTTCAAGGACAACGCCAACTTGCCTGACGAGCGCGTCGGCTGGAACGGCGAGCGCAGTGCCGCGCTCGGCGCCGCGATGCTGCAGGCGATCCTGCGTCACGTCGAGACGTTCGCGTAACGTCATACGCGCGCAGAAAAAAGGGAAGCGGTTGGTACCGCTTCCCTTTTTTTATTGCCCGGCGTTCTGGTGCGACTATCGGGCCGTCACGTTTGTTTCTTCTTCGACGTCGTTTGCTTCGTGCTAGCTTTGGCGTGGGTGCTCGGCGCCGCGGACTTGTGGGTCGGTTTGCCCGAGATCGCCTTTGTCGCGTGCTTGCTGGTCGACTTCTTCGATGAATGCTTGCCCTTGCCGTGTGACTTGCCGTGCGCGTTGCCGCGCGCCTTCGAGGGCGGTACGGGGTCGTTCCAGCTGAACGCGAGCATCTGTTTGCCGACGTAGCCACAGCGGAATTTCAGATCGTACGGCGCCTCATTGCTGTTCTGCGGGATGCCGAAGCCCTCGACGGTGACTATCGTGTCGACCTTGACGCGCTGCTTGCCTTCGTCGAATGAGTCGTTCCACGGGGTCACGGTGGCGTGCGCGCTGTCGAAGGAACGGGGAGGAAACTCCACGTGATCGAGCACCGTTGATGTGCTGGCGATGAAATTGCCGTGCGCGGCGCAGTCGGCGACCAGCGGATCGGCGTGCATCTTGGTGACGAAGGTGTTGACGAGGTCGTTGTGCTGTTCGAGCTGATCAGCCCGTACTGGTTGCACGATCGCGAATACGAAGCTCGCGGCACACGCAGCGAGCCGGCCGGCTGTCAGCAGCAACCGGTGAGATACGGAATTGCGGTCCATCTGATCAGTGTAAGAGCGGGATATGACGTCTGGCACGGTAAGAGCCTGCGACGCGTCGGAGAGTTCAATCCTGAAACGATAATTATCGCTGCGGTATCGCCGGATTAGCGGTAAGACGCGCGATTGCCCTGCTGCGGCGCAAGGTCGCGCGGGCGATGAGACAGCCGTATTTTAGCGCGGGGAAAGCGCGACAGAAGCGGCCTTCAGGTGCGTGGACCACCTAGTCGATAGCGGCGCACGTCGTACGTGGTGACCCATGTCGGTCGATAGACCGCGATCAGCGCGGTTGCCATGCCGGTAAACCATGCCTCGCCGGACGCCAGCAGAAATACGCTGAATGCATAGCCTGCTGGCACGGCAAGCATCGAGCCCCCAGTGAGCGCGACGTGCGTGCCGAGCGCGAGGAAAGATGCCGCCGAAACGGCAATGGCGGGCGACAGGAATCCCTGGCCGACGATGAACATGAAGAGGTTGCGCGGCAGCCAGGCAGTACACGCCCGCTGCAGCAGTGCCGAGATGGCAACCGGGAAGGCGCCGAAGACGAGGAAGGTCAGCGCGACGCCGTCCCAGGGAGCGTCAAAGACCAGCGCCGCGAGCGCGACGACCACGGCCATCGCGACTAGCGCGAGGCCCCAGTCGAAGAGTGTCACCATGAGGGTGGCGCCGAGCAGGTGCAGCACGGTGCCATCCTCGAGCCACGCGTTGCTGGCCCACAGCACGGACACGGCCACGATAATCGCAAGCCATACGTGCTGGAGCGTTGCGTCCTGAAGCCGCCTGAACGGGTTGTTCCATAACGCGAGCGCGAGCAGGCCGAGGGCGGTAATCCACCCACCGACGACGGCCCACAGCGGAAGCGGCGTATATAGGAACCCCATGACGTCATATTACTCGTTGGACGACAAAACGTGTGGCTGCGCTGTTGCTGGCGGCGTGTCTTCGCCATCTGCGGTGCCGGCGACTTCTTCGGCGCACTGCGTGAGACCGGCCGTGCCCCACGGGCAGTCAGGCTCCGCGGCCATGGGCAGCGACTCGGGGGTGTCGCCTGCCAGCAACGGATGTCCGAGTGACTGCGCGTCGCGCGGCCGCAATGCCACCGAGCCGTGTTGGCCGTGCACGGGTTTGGCGGCCCGCTCGGCCTGCGCGCGCAGCACCTCCAGTTGGTTAGCCAGCAGGCCGTTGTAGATTGCGACGGCCGCGGCGCGATTTGGCGCGCCGAGTTGCTGGAAGATGCTCGTCAGGTGGATCTTGACGGTTCCTTCGCTGATGCCGAGTGCGCGGGCGATCATCTTGTTCGTATTGCCCATGTGGACGCACCGGAGGATCTGCTCCTGACGGGGCGACAGGCGCACGATCGGCCGCCGCTTTCGCGCTGCCGTGTCGCTTTTCTCCTGGCGCTTCTGCGCCACCGGTGAGGGCCAGGGCTCACGAAGGACGTCGGCGGGCAGGTGATCGCCACCGAGCAGAATGAGTTCGAGCAGCTTGACGATGAGGATCGAGTCGGTGGTGCGCCGGATGATGCCGCGTGCACCTTCGTCCAGCAGCGTCTGGACGGCCGATGGCGGCTCTGTGCTGTCCACGAGCACGGCGATGGGCAGTGCGCGGTGGCGGTTCGCGAAATTCCGGAGTTCGCCGGCGCGGATACCGTGATGCCAGTCGACCACGAACAGGTTCGGCGTGAAGCGTTGCATTGCGCGTTCGGCGCTTCGCCAGTCGGGCGCATCGTTGAAGCGTGCGCGACGGTCGATTTGCCTAAGTAGCGCCTTAAGCCCTTCACGCCGTTCGGCGTCCGGATTGAATACTGCGAACCGCATGGACATGCCCTCCAGTTTTGACGACCTCTCGAATATAGGTACGTGGCGGGTGCGTCGCACACGCCACGGGTTGGGACCAACTGCACCATGATGACAAAAAGCTTGCGCCGTGGCGGCCTGTCCAGAAGGTATAGGACGTAAGGCAAAAAAAAGTCCCGCGCGAAGGCGGGACTGCGTAGGAATGTGACGCGTGGGTCAGTGGAAGTGTGGCTGAACGGGCTCGGCATCTTCCGGCATCTCGGCGTGGACGATCTCACCGAGCGGGTCCGCGTAGAGCGGTACGCCGCAGTCATCGCAATATTCCGGCTCGAAACGGCCAGCATGACGGCGAATGTCGGTGACGCCCGACTCCTTGAGCAGCGCAACGATCTCCTCGAGTGGACCGTTGCTGGTGCTTTCCTCGGTCGGCTCTTCATCGATGTCTGTGTCACCGTTCTCGCGGCCGTACAGCGGCCAGACGACGCCGTAGAGGACATCGTTGTTCCCACGCCGCGTAAAACCGATACGGTATTCGTCGATGCGACGCTCGCCGAAGCCTGCTACCACGGCGCGCAGGTCCTGTGCGGCCGCGCCGATCGTGTCGAGCAGATATCGGACAGCGGTGCGGATCGTGTGGGGGCGCACGCGCTCGTCGGCATCGCGACAGGCCGAGTAGTACGCGTCGGGCAGCAGGCACTCGAACTCGCAGCCCGGCATCACGACGGCGAGATTGGCGCCGCCCTGCGTCGCCCACTGCTCGAGGCATTGGCCGCGTTCGATGCGGGAGCCGTGCTCTTCCTCTTGCCAGCGGAAGAGCGGCGCACCGACTGGCGCAGCGACGACCGCGAGCAGGAAGCGAGGATCGGCGAGGATCGGCGAGGTCTCGGGCAACTCACCTGAGCTGACCTTTGCGGTGGCACCCGTCAGCGCAGCTTGCGCGAGTTGCTGGGAAAGACGCCAGGTTTCGACGTGATGTCGCGGCAGCTGGTCGATGCTGTAGAGATAGGGCGCCATCGCGACGCGTGTGCCGCTCGCGAGCACGTGGGCTTGCAGGTGCGTGCGCAAGGCGTCGGCATTGTCGGCCTTCAGCGGGCCCGAGGGAATGACATAGCGCGTCCAGGCGAGCACAGGTACGGCGACGAGCAGGGCTTCGTATTGTGTCCCGTCGTGCTCGACGACGAACGATTCGCTGTGGGTTTCGGCCATATCGGCCAAAGCGCCGTATGCGTCCGGATGGTTCTGCTGCAGGTGATCGAGCGCGGCGTCGAGCGTGGTTTGGTTGCCGTTGCGCACGACCTTCGCGAGCAGCGTGTCGAGCTTGGCCTCCCAGAAGCGGTCTTCAGTGCGGCTGCCCGAGGCGAACAGGGCAAGCGAGAGGCCGACGAGTTTGTCGGCATCTGGGGGAAGGCGTTTGGCGATTCGCGAGCGCATAAATCAGTATGTTGGGATGCAGAGAAAGAACCCCATATTCTAGTCTGTTCCGTGCGCGCCATAGGATTGCGCTGCGGGGACACCAAGACTATGCGATGTGCGGTGCGGCGTTACGAGATCGGCGTGCGGAGGTCAGACCATCATGCGGATGGACAGGCGCATCAGCCAGGGCCGAGTCGGCCCCGTGTTTCCGGCTGCATAAAAACCGCTTGCAAGAACGCGCGGCGGTCACTAGAATGCCGGTCTTTCGCGCTTTCGGATGAGAGCGCGGGGAAGCGGGAAGCCCCAAGGGGTGTGAGTTGGCGGGCGGCAGCGGTAGTGCCGGACAGGTTAAGCGAAGTAAAAAACCTGTTGACAGAAAGCCCGGCAGTCTTCATAATCTCGTTTCTCTGCTGCTGACGCAGCGACGCAGGAAACGCCGGGTAGTTGAGTGGTTTAACGGCGTTTTCGCGAACGATCTTTAAAAATTTACAGCCGATAAGTGTGGGCGCTTGATGTGCTGACGCGGCTCATCCGGTTCTTCGGAGCGGGATGGGAGTAGCGAAAGTATCAAGAGTCTCACACTAAAGTAAGTCAGGTTTTTGAATTTATTCAGAACCTGTCAGCTTTGAGTGAGCGACCTGTCCCGAGAGGGACAGAAACAAGTAACAGGTATTGAACTGAAGAGTTTGATCCTGGCTCAGATTGAACGCTGGCGGCATGCCTTACACATGCAAGTCGAACGGCAGCACGGACTTCGGTCTGGTGGCGAGTGGCGAACGGGTGAGTAATACATCGGAACATGTCCAGTAGTGGGGGATAGCCCGGCGAAAGCCGGATTAATACCGCATACGATCTATGGATGAAAGCGGGGGATCGCAAGACCTCGCGCTATTGGGGTGGCCGATGGCGGATTAGCTAGTTGGTGGGGTAAAGGCCTACCAAGGCGACGATCCGTAGCTGGTCTGAGAGGACGACCAGCCACACTGGGACTGAGACACGGCCCAGACTCCTACGGGAGGCAGCAGTGGGGAATTTTGGACAATGGGGGCAACCCTGATCCAGCAATGCCGCGTGTGTGAAGAAGGCCTTCGGGTTGTAAAGCACTTTTGTCCGGGAAGAAATCCCCTGAGCTAATACCTCGGGGGGATGACGGTACCGGAAGAATAAGCACCGGCTAACTACGTGCCAGCAGCCGCGGTAATACGTAGGGTGCAAGCGTTAATCGGAATTACTGGGCGTAAAGCGTGCGCAGGCGGTGATGTAAGACCGATGTGAAATCCCCGGGCTTAACCTGGGAACTGCATTGGTGACTGCATCGCTCGAGTA
>NZ_JAJEJQ010000001.1:1092500-3377436 GCF_021390575.1 Paraburkholderia adhaesiva
TTGGCTTAGAAGCAGCCACCCTTTAAAGAAAGCGTAATAGCTCACTGATCGAGTCGTCCTGCGCGGAAGATGTAACGGGGCTAAGCAATATACCGAAGCTGCGGATGCGAGCTAGTCTCGCATGGTAGGAGAGCGTTCCGTAAGCCTGCGAAGGTGCACTGTAAGGTGTGCTGGAGGTATCGGAAGTGCGAATGCTGACATGAGTAGCGATAAAGGGGGTGAAAGGCCCCCTCGCCGTAAGCCCAAGGTTTCCTACGCAACGTTCATCGGCGTAGGGTGAGTCGGCCCCTAAGGCGAGGCAGAAATGCGTAGCTGATGGGAAGCAGGTCAATATTCCTGCACCATTGTTGAATGCGATGGGGGGACGGATCGCGGAAGGTTGTCCGGGTGTTGGAAGTCCCGGTCCTTGCATTGGAGAAGGCGCTTTGGCAAATCCGGGCGCGGAATTCAAGGGTGTGAGGCCATCCACTTAGGTGGAGAAGCAACTGGAAGTGGTTCCAAGAAAAGCCTCTAAGCTTCAGTTCAACAGTGACCGTACCGCAAACCGACACAGGTGGGCGAGATGAGTATTCTAAGGCGCTTGAGAGAACTCGGGAGAAGGAACTCGGCAAATTGGTACCGTAACTTCGGGATAAGGTACGCCCCTGTAGCTTGACTGGCCTGCGCCAGAAGGGTGAAGGGGTTGCAATAAACTGGTGGCTGCGACTGTTTAATAAAAACACAGCACTCTGCAAACACGAAAGTGGACGTATAGGGTGTGACGCCTGCCCGGTGCCGGAAGATTAAATGATGGGGTGCAAGCTCTTGATTGAAGTCCCGGTAAACGGCGGCCGTAACTATAACGGTCCTAAGGTAGCGAAATTCCTTGTCGGGTAAGTTCCGACCTGCACGAATGGCGTAACGATGGCCACACTGTCTCCTCCCGAGACTCAGCGAAGTTGAAGTGTTTGTGATGATGCAATCTCCCCGCGGCTAGACGGAAAGACCCCATGAACCTTTACTGTAGCTTTGCATTGGACTTTGAACCGGTTTGTGTAGGATAGGTGGGAGGCTGTGAAGCGGGAACGCTAGTTTCCGTGGAGCCGTCCTTGAAATACCACCCTGATCTGTTTGAGGTTCTAACCTTGGTCCGTGATCCGGATCGGGGACAGTGCATGGTAGGCAGTTTGACTGGGGCGGTCTCCTCCCAAAGGGTAACGGAGGAGTACGAAGGTACGCTAGGTACGGTCGGAAATCGTGCTGATAGTGCAATGGCATAAGCGTGCTTGACTGCGAGACTGACAAGTCGAGCAGGTGCGAAAGCAGGTCATAGTGATCCGGTGGTTCTGTATGGAAGGGCCATCGCTCAACGGATAAAAGGTACTCTGGGGATAACAGGCTGATACCGCCCAAGAGTTCATATCGACGGCGGTGTTTGGCACCTCGATGTCGGCTCATCTCATCCTGGGGCTGTAGCCGGTCCCAAGGGTATGGCTGTTCGCCATTTAAAGAGGTACGTGAGCTGGGTTTAAAACGTCGTGAGACAGTTTGGTCCCTATCTGCCGTGGGCGCTGGAAGTTTGAGGGGGCCTGCTCCTAGTACGAGAGGACCGGAGTGGACGAACCTCTGGTGTACCGGTTGTGACGCCAGTCGCATCGCCGGGTAGCTATGTTCGGAAGAGATAACCGCTGAAAGCATCTAAGCGGGAAACTCGCCTCAAGATGAGACTTCCCCGGGGACTTGATCCCCTTGAAGGGTCGTTCGAGACCAGGACGTTGATAGGTCAGGTGTGGAAGCGCAGTAATGCGTTAAGCTAACTGATACTAATTGCCCGTAAGGCTTGATCCTATAACAGGTATGCCTCCCTCCCCTGATGGAGAGAAGCGCGTACAGGTTGAGATCACGTGTTGTGCCTGAAACAACACAACCCCAATTCAGCAACACACACTCTTTACGCTTCTTCCCGATTGGCTGTGGCGCGATAACACCGCGACGCAGCAACCCGTCATGCCTGATGACCATAGCGAGTTGGTCCCACCCCTTCCCATCCCGAACAGGACCGTGAAACAACTCCACGCCGATGATAGTGCGGATTGCCCGTGTGAAAGTAGGTAATCGTCAGGCTCCTTATGCTGTAAAGTTCGAAACCCCGGTGTCTCCGAAAGAGCGCCGGGGTTTCGGCGTTTATGCGCCGGTGAAGCCACTCCGGAGCGATACGCTGAAGCGCAAAACCGCAGTGGGCACACCGCGGCGCAAGCACGGTTCGGTACGCCGAAATCGTGAGGTAGCAAATCAACTCGACGAACTTATTCCCGCGACCCGCGTGGCAGATCGCGTTGACGAAAGGCAAGCCGCGAGTCGGCGACTCGCGTGCAGGGACTCAGTGCCTGCGGCGTACTCGGTCGAGCACGTGATGCGCGGCCAGCCAGTGATGCATCATGCCTTCGCCGTCGTGCTCCTTTCGGTAAGCCCGGGATTCGAAAATCGAAAGCCCTAGCAGCACAAGTAGACCCACGGCGAGGCCGATCAGGCCCGCAATACTTTCGGCATCCATGGCAGCCTCCTTCGGTTGCAGCCATGTTGCTATCTTAGGTCAGCGGAGCGCCGGGAAAAATACTCGGCGGCGGCCGAGCAGGATGGCGCCACCGCGCGCCGAACGTGAAACTGCAGCAGTTTTAAAGGATTGGGTCAAATGCTTCGAGTTGTTCTGGCGGTCGCGCTGGCCGCGTTGCTTTCCGCGTGTGCCGACGATAGGGCAAGCAGGCACAACGGACCGCCACCCCATGATCCCGCGGACTACCACGGCGTCCCGACCGACGACCGCCCACCGATGATGATCGACAATCCCCGGCCGGCTGAGTAGCAGCGCAGATCCTGTTACTGCAGTTGAGCGGCAGCAGGGCGGATTGCGCGGGCAATTCGCGGCACTAATGGCGAGAGCGTCAATCCCCGCGCGGCCATAAAGATCAGCAGGGCAGCCCATAGCCCGTGATTGCCGAACGGGCCGACCAGTGCCCACGACGCGGCCAGGAATACGGCGAGCGAAATTGCCATTGAGCGCATCAACTCGTGCGTTCGCGTCGCGCCAATGAACACGCCGTCGAGCAAAAAGCCCCAAACGGATACGAGCGGAGACAGCGCCGCCCAAGGCAGGAATCGTTCCGCTGCCACTCGTACGGCGGTCTGATCGGTCAGTTGCTCGATGATCCAGCCCCCAGTGCTCCAATACGCCAGCGAAAACCCGAGCGCACCCAGCACTGACCAGAACAGATTGACCTTCACCGCCTGCCGGAACGCCTGCCGGTCGCGTGCGCCGATGGCCGCGCCGACGAGGGCTTCGGCCGCATGCGCGAAGCCGTCCAGTCCATACGCCATGAAGGTCTGGAAATTCAGAAGCAGCGCATTGGCCGCGAGGATCGCGTCGCCTTGCCTTGCTCCGAGATGCGCGAACCACCCGAACGATCCGAGCAGGCACATCGTGCGCAGGAAGATGTCGCGATTGATCGAGATGAGCCGCTTGAGGGCTGCGGGCTCGAGCATCGCGCCGACACGAAATGGTGCCAACCCGCGCGGGCGCAGATGCCAGAGCACGACCGCGCCGAATACGAAGCCGAGCGCGTCGGCGGTGGCCGTCGCTGCGCCGATGCCCTCGACGCCCCAGCCGAAACCGTACACGTACAGCAGTACCGCAATCACATTGACGACGTTGATGCATACCTGCGTCGCGAGCGCGATGCGTACCGAGCAGATAGCCAAGCACGACATAGTTCGCGAGCGCGAACGGCGCAGAGCCAATGCGCGCCTGGCAGTATGCGCGGGCAATGCGTTGCACCTCGCTGCTTCCGCCAATCGACGCGAGTGCGTAACGTATCAGCGGCCCTTGTCCGAGCAGGATGATGCCGCCGATTACGAACGCAAGCATCAGCGCACGGACGACACTGGCGCGCAATGCGTCCCGGTCGCCAGCGCCGAGCGCCTGTGCGACGAGCCCGGTTGTGCTCATGCGCAGGAATCCGAAGCCCCAGAACACGAAGTTGAAGAACAGTCCGCCGAGTGCCACACCGCCAAGATCTGCTGCGCTGCCCAGATGGCCGGCTACGGCAGTATCGACAGCGCCGAGAATCGGTTGGGTGAGGTTGGCGAGGACGATCGGAAACGCGAGCGTCAGGACACGGCGATGCCAGCCGCGCTGCGCGGGAAGGGCGGGGTGATCGCTCAACCGCGTTCCTGCACGCAGACCCACGGCGATACGACGACCGCCCACAGCTCCGGGTTGCGTGCTGCACAGTCGGCTGCGGTGGTGGCTTGCATCCGCTCGACGAGCCCCGCCGATAGCCATTGGGTGACGCGTTGCGTCTCATCGTTAGAGATGGCCTCGGCGACACTGACGAGGTCGAGATCGCGCGCTACCCAAAGCAGCTTGCCTTGCGCGAAGAAACGTTCGAGATCCGGCCAGTCGATCTTCGCGGTCTCGCCAAGCAGCTTGGCGTAAAGGGGGCTGGGCGTGGCGTCGGGAGTAGTCATGGTCGTGGGGAAACAGTTGCGGCCGATACTATAAACGATCGGGCGGGCGTCGCCAGCATGGGCGCGTGCTACACCCGCCAGATCCAACGATAATATTAATACTGAAGCTATTCCCGCCTTAATCGTAGAAAACCAAAAATCTATAAAAGCGTTTCAGTCCGGTCGACTCGCATACGTTAAATAGTCTCATTCGTGCGTTTGCGCACTAAATGCTAATCCCTGCAAAGAGGCAATACAGGTGCGCCTTGAAACGGCACAAACCGACCGTCGATGGAGCAGCAACTGTAAGCTCGGGCGACGATGAACGTCGCGTCAATCAAGGCGCTCCGATGATCTGTATTGCTTCTGTAAGCAACATTCGAGCTGCCGTATCAGGTGTATCTACAGTTATTTCGGCGTCCTGATTCGATGCTGAAAATCGGTGTGCTCCATAATCGGTGCGCCGCGACACATTTTCGATCGAATTAAGTGATTGCACCGCACTGAGGCCGTTGATAGATTCCAGATCGGCGCATGGTAAACCGGTCCTTTGCCGATATGCGCCAAACCCCCGTTAGCCCGGCGAAATGCCGGGCTTTTTTTGCCTGCGTGGACCTGCGCGAGCGCGCTCAGTGTGGCGGAAGATTGCGCGCCGGATCGATGGACTGGCCCTGGTAGCGCAGCTCGAAATGGAGCATCACGCGGTCGTTGTCGGTGCCGCCCATCTGCGCGATTTGCTGGCCTTGAGTGACCGTCTGTCCTTCCTTTACGAGCAGCGCTTGATTGTGCGCGTACGCGGTCAGGTAATCGCCGTTGTGTTTGATGATCAGCAGATTGCCGTAGCCGCGCAGGCCGTTGCCCGCATAGACGACCTTTCCTGCCGCCGCCGCGACCACTGGCGTACCTTCCGCATTGGCAATGTCGATTCCCTTCGAGTCCTTTCCGTCGAACCTGCGAATTACCTTGCCGTTTGCGGGCCAGACAAGCGAGATCGACGCAGCGGGCACGACCGCTGGCGTGGGTGTATTGTCGGGGGCGGCTGCGACGGGCGCCGATCGGCGCGCACGCGGCGTGCTGCCAGTTGCGGCTGCCGTTGATGCCGTTGATGTCGCCGTGCGAGCGGGCGGCGCTACGCGCAGTACCTGACCGACTTCGATGGCGTCGGGGTTCGAGAGGCCGTTCCAGCGCACGATGTTCTGCACGGACTGGCGATTTTCGCGTGCGATTTTGTTTAACGTGTCGCCACTCTCCACACGGTAGTAACCGGGCCCGACCGGTGGCGAACCACACGCGGCGAGCAGCGCGACCAACACCGCACAAGCGATCCGTCTCATTCCCTTTGTCAACATTGAAGCCAACATCGAACCTCGCTAGACGCTGCCGGGCGGTGGCGCCGCGTCGGCAAAAGGTCTGATTTTAGCGGGTTCGCCCACGCGGACGTTGTTGTGCCCCCGATTCGACCGCAAATTGGTGAGCGCGGAGTATGACGATATGTGACGCGTGAGCTTCGGGTGTGCGCGTCCACGCTAATGCGCACCTGGAGATGTCGACGATGTTCTGCTGGTGGCCAATTCCGTGACATCGTACGAAGGTGGTCGGATAGGGGGCGGAGCAGCCGTGAACGCGAACCCAGCATTCCTTCCCGATGCGTGATAACCCTCGTCGGGAAAGTGTGGGTATGGCGGGGGATCTTCGGGGCGGATAATCGGGCCTCATTGTGCGGCGGTGCACAGTGATTTCGCAGGAGGCTTCCATGGATCTCGCCATGGCAATGAGCACAGCCCTGTTCGGACTCTTCGTCGGTGGCAGCGCATATTTTCTCTTCAAGATGACTCGCTGAGCTTGGTGTTCTGGGTTTAACACAATCGAGTCTGCCACCCTTTGGCACATCAGTCCGGTCCTGGTTTCCTCGACCAGGCTCCGCCGCCATCCAGCGGTTCCCCTTTTTCGGCCCGCCAGGAAATTGTTGCGACGCCGTAAATTCCCCGAGAATTTCGTATCGATACTTGGCGCTGCAAGGCGGCCCCGGCATAATCGGTGCGCTTCGTCGCGACAGCATGACTGCGGTCCGGCGCCACGTTCACCCATTTCGAGGATCCGCGCGTGAGTCTCTGGTTTCTATTGTCGCTGAGCGTGCTGCAGGGCGTCACCGAACTCTTCCCCGTGAGCAGTCTTGGCCACACGCTGCTCGTGCCGGCGCTCTTCGGCGTACACATGGACAAACATGCGCCGCAACTGCTGCCGTTTCTCGTTGCACTGCATCTCGGCACGGCGATTGCGCTTCTCTGGTATTTCCGCGAGCGCTGGGTCGCGCTGATTCGCGGCTTTTTCGGTTCGCTTGCCGGTCACAAGAGCGACGATGGCCACATGATGTGGGCGCTCATCATCGGCACGATTCCGGCGGGTCTTGTTGGCCTCGTGCTCGAAAAGCGCATCGAGACGCTCTTTCACGATCTGCGCATCGTGGCCGCCGCGCTCATGATCAACGGCGTGCTGCTGTGGTTTGGCGACCGCCTGCAGCGCGCGCGCATGCATCGTGCACCCGAGAAGCTCACGTTCCGTCAGGCGTTTCTGGTGGGGCTCGCACAGATCGGCGCACTGGTTCCGGGGTTCTCGCGCAGCGGTCTCACGATGATCGCGGGCAACGCCGCAGGCCTCACGACCGAGAAGGCCGCCGAGTTCTCGTTCCTGCTCGGTACGCCGATTATCTTCGCCGCGGGGCTGCTTGAATTGCCCAAGCTCTTTCATGCGCGTGACCAACTGATGACGGCCGTCGTCGGCGGCGTGCTGACGGGCATTGCCGCTTGGCTCAGCGTGCGTTTTCTGATGCGCTATTTCGAGGGCCGCGGGCGCCTCGCATCGTTCGGCGTGTACTGTGTCATTGCAGGTGCAATCTGCCTCGGCTGGTTCATGCTGCATCAACAGCCTGTTTGACGCGGCGCGTACGGGGCAGGGCCGGCGCGAGTCGATCGCGGTATAATCCACGCCCGTCTTCCTGCGCTTGGCGCGCCAAGTGGGGCGGGCTTACGCGACAGTAGCTCAGCTGGATAGAGCATCGGCCTTCTAAGCCGAGGGTCGGGGGTTCGAGCCCCTCCTGTCGCGCCAATGGAATCAATCGCTTAGCCCGGTTTTTGAGACTGAGCCTTTTGTTATTCGCCGCCCGTGTAACCGTCATGTAACCCGATTTCGTCAACTCGGAGGCAGGCGGCGGCTACTCATGACGCAACTTCGCAGGCTCGATATAGCCAACCGTGAAGCCGCTGCCGCCGATTGCGCCGCACATGTCCAGCGTAGCTTGTCAGGGATATTTGGCATCCTGCCTACCAAAAAGGGCTCGCCCAAAAAAAGAGGAGGCTAGTGCATTGGGAGGGGCTTGGAGACTCACAGACTGTTTTATGCTGACGAACTTCGCGATGAAGGGAAGCAGCCTTGCACCGGCCCATGTGACTGTGGTCATGGCTCCGCTCAGACGACGGAAATAGCGTGTAATCAAGTAGCAACTCGCCGGAATGCAACTGCTCCCCCCATGTATCATTCAGGCTGGCACGTTGCCCTGAATTCGGGCGGCCATGCAGTCTATCCATGGTAAATATATGCTTAAATCCATCCATATCCATCGATACCGATCGTGCGTCGACGTCCGTCTTGACGACTTAGGGACGGTGACGGCCCTTCTGGGGCGGAATGGAGCTGGTAAGACTAACGTTCTGAAGGCCATCGAGTGGCTGGCACGCGTGCTCTCGACCTTTCCGTCGAAGCCAGAATACGCTTCCATGGAACGAGAGCCGGTGACGATCTCTGTTGAGTTCGAGCGTCACGGGCATCTTTACGTCTACCGAGTGGCACGGAATACCCGTCACTTTTTGGATGGTGACAAGGCGCGCCCCGAACAACTGTTTGAAGAAGATATTTTCGAGATCGTCAATGGCGACCATATCTTGCTTTTAGAGCGGCGCGGCGAGAAGGTTTCATTGCCAGAACTGAATCAAGAGGTTTCGGTTTCTCTCGCATCTTCAGCCGTCGTCGGGCTCGTGTCGATCCTTCCGCAATCGGAATTTCGTCTGTTCTTACTTCGCTTGATGGTTTATTTCGGGAATATATCGTATTTCCCGGTTACTGTGCCGGACGGTAGATATGCAAGCGCGCTGATTGATGAAGCGGATTATAAAAAATGGTCGGAGAATATTTATAACAATCTCGACTCCGGTGTTGATGGCACCATCATGCGGATAATTCAACTGTACCTTGAAGACAACGCGAGGTATCAGGAACTTGTTGACGTATTGGGCGATAGTGGCCTCCAATTGCTGTCAAGCATTGACGTCACTGATTTGCGGTCCGGCGAAAGGGTGGGAGCCGATGGCGCTCCTTTGGCGGAAACTCGTTATTTTCACGTTTCCTTCAAGCCGTATGGGTATGCGTTTGGATTCAGCTTTAAGGATCTCTCTTTCGGCACGCAGCGCATAATTCGCTTGATCACTTACCTACTTGCGGTAGATTCTACTGTGGCACTTATTGAGCAGCCAGAAGACGGAATTCACATCGCTCTTTTGCACAAAGTGATGCCACTTGTTAGAGCATATTCGGATGGGCGGCAGATTATTTTGGCGAGCCATGCCCCTGGTGTGCTTGATCGCCTCGATCCAAGCGAAATCCGTCTAGTTGAGATTGCAAACGGGCGAACACATCTTCGTTCTCTAAGTGAGGATGAGATAGGGGCCGCTAACGAATATCTGGCGAACGAAGGACCGCTGTCGGATTTTATTGAGTCGCTCTAGGAGGTAAAGTGTACGGGGTAATCGGCGAAGATCGATCGGATGTCGACGCAATAAAAAACATCATTGTTCGCCTTGCTGGTGACGGAGTTGCAGTCCGAGGGAAGGGCTATTCCGGGTGTGGAGAACTTCTTAAAAAAGGCGCTGCGCAATTACAGGTGTACGAGAGACTTAAGTGCAGTCGGTTTATCGTTTGTTACGATTCTGACGGGAAAGACCCTGCCGAGCGCAAGCGTGCATTAAAGCAAATCTTTAAAGATGCTGGATTAAAGGGGGTATGTTGCGCCCTCGTGCCAGTTCACGAGATCGAGGCGTGGATATTAGCCGACTTGCCAGCGGTTCAGAATGTAATTAAGGGCTGGGCTGTAGCTGAGGGGCATAAAAATCCAGAAAATCAACCGCATCCGAAGGAATATTTGGAAAAGTTGAGCGAAAAAAATCATCGCCCTCGATATGCTCATGCAACAATGAATCCGCAAATCGCGAAGCATCTGAATTTGGAGATTGTCTATCAGCGGTGCCCGTCATATCGACCATTGCATGATGTAGTCGTCAAGGGCGTCGGAAATCTTGGCGACTAGCAGTTGAACGATCGCACCGTCCGGCGATGTTAAGCGTTTTAACAGCATATCAAATCGCTGGAATCTCCATCGGATAAGGTTTTTCGCCGCATCGCGACTTGTTTTGCGAGATTCGGGTCCGCCTTCGCAACCTTGTCGGCCATCCGCTGCGTGCGCTCGCTCGCACCAGACTGTGGTGCACGATTGGCCACAGGATCAAGCGGCAACGTTTCTGCTTGATCCGACTTGCGATCGCGTCCGTGCGACGCGGCCGCCAGCCAGTCGGTCGCGGCGATGCGCTTTTTCAGCGGGTTCACTGCGGCCATCCGGGGTAGTGGGAGTGCGGCGATTCTACCGATTACCTCGACCTCAGAAACGAAAAGCCGACCCTCGCGAGTTGGCTTTTTTGTGCCCGCTGCCAAGCGTGCTGGGGCGCACAGAGTGGATAGATCAATGCCGCGACGGCCGCACACCAAAATGCGGCACATCCGTGCGCGGCTCGCTCGACTCTGATTTGTTTGGCTCCTGCCGCCCGGAGGCTTCCCGATCGAGCCGTCGGCTGTCCATCGTCGTGCGCCGCAGCTCCTTCATGGCGCGGCGAAATCGTGCTCTCATCATGCTCAACTCCTCGGGCCACGGTGCGTCGAAGCTGCCGCGGCAATTCACGTTGCCCTGGTGGCTAGCGGTGGCGGGGCGTCACTTCCTGATCCTCTCCCGCGAGCCTTGCGATAGCCGCAGTGCAACGGCTGGTCAGCTCAGCCCGCACGGCACGATCGACGAGGAGGCGGTGCGCCGCCAGCACGCCATAACGGCGGCATAGCGCGACCTCGATCGATTGCCAGTCGGCAAAAGCGCCGCTATCGGCGAGCCGGAATGCAGCGCGCCGTATCGTTTCCTGGCGGCCGTTACGCAGAAGGTCGCTCATCGCCCGCTCCATCGGAAGGGCATGGCTCTATCGTAGGTCTGTCTGGCAGAAGTGCCAGAAGGGCGTGGATTCGACGGGCGGGCTGCCTACAGTGCAACGCCTCAGCCGCTCGGCCCATCGCGCAGCAGGGCCATGCAATCGTCGTGCAGGGTGCGAGCGGCCGGGGTGCGATAGTCGAGGCGACATCCGACCGTGAGCATCGTCCGCAGATCATCATCGGCGACAAGCCCGAGCCCGTGAACACGCGCAGCGATCTCGGTAGACATGTCGCACAGCTCGGCGCGCTCGTTCCAGCCACGTCGCCGCCGTTCGCCCTCAGACAGATCAGCGCGGACTCGATCCGGTGCTTGGTCCGCAGCCACTCGCCGGTGATCGAGCGCGCCCCCAACTGCGACGCGACGAGATAGCACAGCAGCTCGGCTGCGTGCCTCATCGTCAAGGTTCCCGGCGAGCGGCATTGCTCACCCCAGGTCGAGTGGGGCGCGGCTAGCGGGCTGCTCGCTTCTTCCAGACTCGGCAACCTGAACGATTCTGAGCATCGCGGCGTTTGGCCCGGCGAGGTTCCAATCGTGCCCATGCCACGCGTCGGAAAGCGGGGCGACGGTCACGTCAGTGAATTCGTCGCGGCCATCGAGCCACGCGTGTACGATCTCGCGCTGTTCATCGGTCGCGGAAACGCGAACACCGTCCGCAACGATGTAGCCGTCCAGATCATCACTGACGCCGCCGCCGAAGAGCATCACATGCGCCTCGACGCACTCCATGAGAAAGGCGTCGATCAGGGCTTCGCGCCGCGCATCGTCGAGCGCCCGGCGCAGTGTCGCCGATACCGCGAACCCGAGTTCCTGAAACTCGCCCAAGCGCAGCTTCTTTCGCTGGCGTCGATTGTGGCGTGCCGACATTTGTCGCCTCTTTTTGAGGTCACTCCAGATCGAACAGCGAGCGGTCGGCGGGCCGTGACACGTACTCGTCCATCATGGCGCGGAACTCGGCCTCATCGAACTCGCCACGCTCGACGCGACGCAGAATGGCCTCGCCCGCCAGCGTCGCCTTGCGCTCGCGGTCGGCGCGCGTTTGCTTGTGCGCCTGGCGGCTCGCCTTCTGGGCGGCCTTGCGCGCCGCCTTCATCTCCTCGAGCTTCGCGTCGGTTGCGTCGATGCGCTTTTTCAGCAGGTTCATGGCGACCATCCGGGGTGGTGGGGTAATGCCCCCGTTTTCCACGGTGGGCAGAAGTAGAAACTAAGCGGCCATGGCCAGCCGCTGCTTCGGGGTAAAACCGCCCAATGCCATATTCGGGCGCTCGTGATTGTAAATCCACATCCAGTCGGCCGCCGCTTCGCGAACCTGCTCCAGGTCTTCCCACAGATACTGCGACAACCATTCGTACCGAGCAGTCCGGTTGAACCGTTCGATATACGCATTCTGCTGCGGCTTGCCCGGCTCGATGTATTCCAACCGGATGCCTTGCTTCTGCGTCCACGTCACGATGGCCGCGCTCAGATATTCCGGGCCGTTGTCGCACCGGATGACCTTCGGCTTGCCTCGCCATTCCATATGCTGCTTCAGCGTGCGAATCACCCGCTCGGATGGCAACGAGAAATCCACCTCGATGCCCAGCGCCTCGCGGTTGAAATCATCAATCACGTTCAGCGTCCGGATACTGCGCCCGTCAACCAGCTGGTCATGCATGAAGTCCATCGACCACACTTCATTGATGGCCTCCGGTACCGATAGCGGCTGCGGCGTTTCCCGCACCAGCCGCTTTTTCGGCTTGATGCGCAGGTTCAGCTCCAGCTCGCGGTAAATCCGGTAAATGCGCTTATGGTTCCAGCCGAATCCCTTCACGTTACGCAGGTAGAAGTAGCACAGCAGAAAACCCCAGTTGCGATGGCAACCCGTGATACGCAGCAGCCAGTTGGCAATCTCTTCGTTCTCCGTGTTCAACTTCGCCTCGTACCGGTAGCACGACTCGCTGATGCCAAACGCCGCGCACGCCACACGAATTGACACGCGCCGCTGTTGCACAACCCGCTTTGCCATCTCGCGCCGACGAGATGGCTTCAGAACTTTTTTTGCAGTGCCTCCGAGGCAATCTCAGCCTTGAGCTTCTCCTCGATGTACATCTTGCGAAGCCGGGCATTCTCCGCCTCCAGTTCCTTCATGCGCGACATCATCGACGCGTCCATGCCGCCGTACTTCGAGCGCCATTTATAAAACGTCGCCGAACTGATGCCCAGCTCCCGGCACAGCTCCGGCACCGCCAGTCCGGCCTCCGCGCGCTTGAGCGCCTCCAGTATCTGGCTGTCCGTGAATCTCGACTTCTTCATCTGCAGAACTCCCTCTTAACGAGAAAATTCTACTTCTCCCGACGATGGATTTGCGGGGGCATTACCGTGGGAGTGCGGCGATTCTAGCGTTTACCTTTGCTCCGGAAACGCAAAAGCCGCCCCGAGCGGAGCGGCTTCACGTGCCCGTCATTCCGGGCTGCCGGTTGCGCTGTCGCGGTGCACCGATACTTCTGGTCTCGGCGCGAGGGCGAATCAACAACGGTCATCCTAGCGGGTGTAGCGGTACGGATGATTCCGCTGACCGCACGGTTGCCGTCAGGGCGCGCAACGCCCGCCTGTTAAAGCACCTGTTAAAGCTCACCGGGGCGGTGGAATTCAAACAGAAAATCAAACGCCCCGCAAAGCCTTGTGTGGCGGGGCTTACAGCCTTTGATTTGCTGCTGATTTGCTGATTTTTTCAAAAGAATCAAACGGAAATCAAAAACGCCCGAAACCCTTACTCGGCGGTGGTTCCCGCCGCATTTGCTGAATTCCTGTCTTGCCGAGAATTGTTTCAAGGGCGATTTTTTCTGCGCGTGAGGGACCGGTGCGTTTCCCAGGTTTGGTGCACCAGACTTTTGATACCCCCCCCCCAGGAGGCAGGGTGCAGCCGTCATGGCATTCGATCGAGCCGCCGCGCCGCTTGTGAGCACCTGCAAACCCATGGCGGTACGTTTAGCCACGAACGGCACAGTGAGGCTAGAAGCGCTGCACGCGCGCCTCGCCAGAAAAGGCAAGGCGCGTCATCCACATCACAGGCGCGTTGCCAACGAATAGGACTCGGCATTCAACGGTGACGGCGCAGTACCTCGCGCCGATGCCGCATTCGATTTGAGCAGACGATCTTGCGATGCCGCTGCCTGTTCGATTTGATTCAGTCGCTGATACTCCGCAAGCTGCTCGGTGCGTTGTTGCTCCTTTCGTGCCTTGTGCGCGTTCACCTGCTTTTCGCTTCCCGCATAGTCGAGTGCATCGCGCAGCCATGCGCTGGCATAGCCTCCGCTTTGGTCGTATGGGTCAATCGGATTGTCGACAGTTCCGAATCCCATGCACGGAAGGTTGCAGTTGTACCCCAGTTTCTCCAGCGACGCGCGCAATGCGCACTCACTGGCGTTGGCCGCATCCAGTTCCATCAGTGCATCAATCACGCGGCGCGCACGCTTCTTGTGTTCCGCGTTGAACCGCTCAGCGGCCTTGATTGAAAGATCGCGTCTCAGGTTGCTCACAACTTGCTCTTGTGCTGCACATGCTTTGTTCATCGCGTCACGGGTGCGTTGCTGCGCTTCAATCTGCTCTGCGATGCTCTGCAACTGGCCGCCAGTCAATAACCTGTCGGCAGCTTCAATGGCGTCACGATTGCGGGATTCGCGTTGGTGAGAACCGGCCAGTTGCTCGCGGTACTTCTCCTGCAGTCGCGCTATCTCACGCTCCGCACTGTTCATTGCCGCGCGATAGCGGGTCAGCTTTTCATTCTCGTCGCGAAACTCTGGAAGGGTGTCCAGTCGCGGATAGTCGAGGTTTTCAATGACGATCTTCATTTGCCAATCCTTGGGTTATGGTTAAGGGCGTTCATCTGCATCTGCCTAACGATGCGCCGCTTCTCATCGAGGGGTGCCACGCCTTGCGCCAGAACATTCATCGCTTGCGCGGCTGGGTTGGTTTTCGCCAATTGCCTGAGCGCTTCGCGGGGCATGCCCATAGGTCGCCTCAAACCCATCATGTGTATTGCTTCGTCTTTCATGCGTTTCTCCAGTTAGTACTACTTACACCCATAGTGCCAATTTTACAGACGGCACCTCATCATCCGTCGCCTCGTTACGTCTCAGTGAGGCTCGCAGTCCCTTGCTGCTGTGACGGCTGGTGCCGCCCATCGTTCATAGATCGTCATCACTCATACCGCCAGCAGGCGAATCGTTTTCACGCGCGGGTGCTTTGCCCGGGCTCGACACTTCACCCGTTACCGCCTTGCGCTTGCGTGTAACGTGATACGCCGTCAGCACCGCGTGCGCCACCATGTCGAGCGCGGGCCGCGCCTCGCCGTGCCTGTCCGTCCACACCTTCTGCGTGAGTGAACCCGCCAGCGATACGCTGTCGCCATCGGCCAGTGCGAGTAACGCAGTGCCCGTGCTGTCGGAGAACGTAATCACGTTCACGAACAGCGCTTCGCCGTCGCCAGTCGCTGCGCGTACGCGCGCACGCTCGGCCGCAATCGGCGCGGGGTTGCGCGCATTCGCCGCGGCAGTCACTTCCACGAGCGGATCCGCGACGGTTGCGGCGCGAGCCTTGCCCGCGTGCTGCTGCGCCAGCGTGAAGAAACCCGCGTGCTCGTAACACGTCGCCGCGAGGCAGCAGAGCCAGAGCGCAGCGCCCGCCATCCGCATCGCCCACGGTTGCCGCCAGCACAGCGCCGGTAACAGGTGCGCGGCCAGCACCAGCACCACGCCGATAGCCACCCATAGCGCGCGCTCCGCGAGCCAGCCGCCACGCTGCCAGCCCGCCAGCACCGACAGGCAAACCGCCGTCGCTGTCGCAAACGTCGCGAGCATCGCCGGGGCCGTGCGCGCGACAGGGACGTACTGGGCCACTGTCATCGCGTACCCCCGGTCTGCCCGCGCTTTTTCCCGTTCGCCGTTGCATTACCATCCGGGTAGCCGCGATTTTCCAGTGCCTCGTTTGCCCGCCAGCTACGCGCCGCCGTGGCCTCGCGCGCCTGCGCCTCCGTGCGCGCGGTGTCGAGCCGTTCGCGGAAGTGATGCAGGTTCGGCAGCAGATCGGCGAGTGGGCCGCGCATCGCTCGCGTTACCACGTCATTGAGAAGGTCGTGCGGCCAGCCCTCCAGATCCGCCAGCGTCTCAATCATGCCGACAAGTTCAGCCCGCATTTGGTTGACCGATTCCGTGTCGATGCGTGGCCCCCATGGCAAACACAGGGCGCCATCGTCGGAACCGAGCGCGCCTGTGCAGTCGTCAGACGCATGCGCCGGGTCGTTGGCGGTTTCGCGGAGGTAGGCGATGATTTCCGGCTTGTGCGCGATTACGTCTCCACGTAGCGCGTCGCGCGCTTCCTTCGGTCCCGCCATGTGCACGCGGTCACTGTCCAGAAGACTGAGGCGCACGCCAAGCGATTCCGCTTTGCTCAAAATTTGCGCGACGTTAGAGGTGGCCTCACTCGTTCGGACAGTCATCTGAGATTTTTAAGTGGAACGTCCGAGGCAATCATGCTGCCGATTTGATCGCAGGCAGCGTCGCGAAGTATGCCTCATCCGGGGTCTGATCCGCCAGGCTCGAATGGGGCCGTTTCCGGTTGTACAGCTCGACGTATTCGCCGATGGAGCGCCGGGCATGGCTGACCGACTCGTACGCTTTCAGGTAGACCTCTTCGTACTTGATGCTGCGCCACACCCGTTCGACGAACACGTTGTCGCGCCAGGCCCCTTTGCCGTCCATCGACAGCCGCACGCCCCGGCTCAGCACCGCCTCGGTGAACGCGCCCGCCGTGAACTGGCTACCCTGATCGGTGTTCACGATGTCGGGCAGTCCGTAGCGGGCGAACGCCTCTTCCAGCGCCTCGACGGCGTGCGTGGCTTCCAGCGTGATGGCGACCCGGTACGCGAGAATCTTGCGGCTCGCCCAGTCCACCACTGCCGTCAGGTACACGAAGCCGCGCGCCATCGGAATGTACGTCGTGTCGAGGGCGAACACCTGATTGGCACGCTCGATCTTCATGCCGCGCAGCAGGTACGGCCAGATCTTGTGCTGCGCGTTGCGGCGGCTCGTGTTCGGCTTGCAGTACAGCGCCTCGACGCCCATGCGCTTCATCAGCGTGCGTACGCGACGGCGACCCACCTCATGGCCTTCCCGGCGCAACAGGCGCGCCAGCATCCGCGCCCCTGCAAATGGGAACTCCATGTGCAGTTCGTCGATTCGCCGCATCAGCAACTGATCGACCTCGCTGACCGGCTGCGCCCGGTAATATGCGCTCGATCTCGCGATGCCAACCAGTCGCGTCTGTCGCGAAACCGGCAGCGCATGCGTACAGTCAATCATCGCTTTGCGCTCAGCAGTCCGGCTTTGCCGAGCGCTCCTGACAAAAAATCGTTCTCCAGCGTCAACTGCCCGATCTTCGCGTGCAGCGTTTTCACGTCCACCGGCGGATCGCTCGACGGTGCACCTGTCGCACCAAACACGTCTGCCGCACGCTCCTGCAACTGCCGCTTCCATTCCGTGATCTGGTTCGGATGTACATCAAACTGCTGTGCCAGTTCGGCCAGCGTGCGCTCACCTTTGACCGCTGCCAGTGCCACTTTCGCTTTGAACGCCGCTGAGTGCGTCCGTCGGGTTCTCTTCGTCATTTCCTCGGTTCCTTTGCCAGCATTATCGCTGGCTCAGGCCCCGGCCAAACCACTTATCCGACTGTCCGAATTTGCGCGGCCACCTCTGTTCATAGCGCCTCCTCATCATCTCCAGTACCGGTCTTTTCCTTGTCGTCAAGGTTGTTCAAGTCCGCAAACGGGGTGCTTTGCGGAGTTGTTTGCGGACTTGATTGCGGAGTTGAATCCCTTGCTGGGCGCGGGTTTCCGGTCAAGTCCGCAACTCCGCAAAGGTTTTCCGGAAGCCCCCCCGCGCGCGCGTGTGCGCGTGTGTGCGCGTCGCGCGCGTGCGCACGCGGGGCGTCCGAATCCGATTGCGGAGTTGCGGACTTGGCTTCAAAGCCTTGCTGTGATTGGTTTTCAACTCCGCAATCACCTTTGCGGAGTTGAGTTGTTTGCGGACTTGACCGCGAGGTTTGCGGAGTTGAGTCCGACGACGGGGACGATGCGACCGGACCCGCCGATTCCTTGCCCACGTCGACGTAATCGACATCGGTAACGGGATTGTGCGAACCGTTGCCGAAACTGCCGTAATGCACGTTGGTGGCTTGCACTTCGTCAGGATGGTTCGCCGCAAAGGTATGCCATATCCAACCCCAGGAGCCGCCTTCCTTGATCGCCGTGATTTTCGCGCCGGATTCGATCTCGGCCTTCTTCGCCGCCTCGACCGTCCGCCAGCTCACGCCGTTGGCTGCCGCCGCGGCTTTCATTTCACGTGTGCTCATGAAAGGCCGCAGCCACTCGTACAACATGCAGCGCGCCTGTTCCAACTTTGAGGCCTGGTCGGCTTCCTCTGCCTGCTCCTCTACGTCGGCTTCGATCTCGCGCAGAATGTCGCTCGCCGACCCGGTAAGCGGCTCCCCCCACCGGACGCAGCTCGATGTCAGGTCGCCAATATCCAGAACCTCAACCGCGTATTCAAAGCCGCCCGAATCTTCCGTGATGTTGGCCTTGGATTTCATGAACACCCGGCGCCCGCTTGTTTCGTCCTTCCCGGCGATCAGGATCACGCGCGCCGAAGCGCCGAACGCCTGAGAGCCGATAAGGCGGTCATTTGTTGCCGCTCCCTTCGATCCCTTCGAAAAGTGCGTGATGCCCAGCAGCGCGCAGTTATGGGCCGCTGCGAGGTCCAGCAACGGCTGGAGCGAGATTCGCACGTCGCCGGCCTTGTGGCTGTCGCCACGCACCGCGCTAATGATCGGGTCGACAATCAGCAGGCGCGCGCCACCTATCTCCGCCAGCTTCTCCGACAGAATGGGCACGTCGCGGCTCGGATCGAACGGCGCGATTCGGCCTTCATCGTCAATAACCGACTCGATGAACCGCACGCGCTCGAGGTCAGCGCCGGCTGCCATCAGTCGCGGTACGAGCGTATCGGCCAAACCATCTTCGCCGGTCCAGATAACCACGTTGCCGGGTTCCGGGCATTGCGTGCCGTCCGGCCAGGTTCCACCGCATGAGACTGTCGCCGCCAGCGCGATAGCGATGGTTGTCTTGCCACAGCCGGCCGGACCTGCGAACGCGGTGAATTTCCCGGCAGGCAGGTATCCGGGCCAAAGCCAGTAGATCGGCTCGGGCACGATGTCACATGCCCGCGTCAATACAACGAACGGGCCGGAGCGTTTGCGGGGCGCTGTAGCGGCCCCGCCGTTGCCGGGTAGGGTGCTGCCCTCACTTTCGGCTTCGCGGGGCTTGGCGCCCCCTATGCACGCGCGTATAGCTTCCAGCCCGTCGCGCCCACCCAGGCAATGCAGGTCGTTGAAATCGGTCACGCCGTCCGGGCGTTTGTCGCCGAAGTCGGGCACTGCCACCACGCCGCCCACCGCTCGCGCCGCCTCGGTCGCCTTCGTAACTCCCGGATTGCCGTCTGTCCGGTAATCGTCATCGGCGCACAGGATGATGCGAGCGAGTGGAAACTTTTCCCGCGCCGCTTTCGATACAGGCGTCAGGTTGTCGGCAAACATCGCCGCGAACACCGGATAGCCCGTCGACTGGTGCAGCGAGCATGCTGTCGCCCAGCCTTCGGCAATCAGGATCGTGTCGCCGTCTTTCGGCTCACTTCCGACCAGACAGAAGCAGCCCGCCGTGCGCCCACCTGTCGCGAAAATCTTGTCCTTGCCGTTCGTGCCGCGCTTTGGGTAGATGCGCTGCACCGAATGCATCGTGCCGTCAATGTCGCGCAGTGGGACCAGCACGTCATCGCGTAGTTGCTTTGCGCCATAAGGGTGAATGCCCTTGCGCTTGACATAGGGATGGTTGCCGTCCACGCCACGCGCGGCCTCCCATTGTCCCTCGACGCTGATTCGCGCCTCTTCGGCACGCCTTGCGCGCTCGGCCGCGCGCTGCGTTTTCAGCCTGTCCATGCGTTCGCGGTGCGCGCGCTTTTCGGCCTCCGACATACCCGATTCGGATTTTGAGAACCAGCCGGCCTCAATGCCGGTTTTCCAGCAGCGGAACCAGCCCCAGGCAATGTCGCCGTCAGAGTGCAGGACGTAGCTTGCGCTCTTCCTGCCGCGCTTGTCCTCGGGGCCGTCGAAGCGATGGAACTCGCCGTCCGCGATGATCTCGGGCGGCGTCAGGCCGTGCATGGCCATCGCCCGCGCGAAGTCTTCTTCGAATGTGGTTGCGGCCATCATGTGCGGCCCTCCGTGTCGTTTGCGGTCTGTGCCTCGCAGATGAGGTCGTAAAGATCGGTCGCGAGCCTCTCCACCAGACCAGCGACAGCCTCACGGCAGGCGGCAGTCAGGTTGTCGAGTGCAGCCGGAACGGCAGGCTCAGCAAGCAGCCTCGTCAGCGCCTGGAGTTGTTCGGACTGAATCGCCGCTTCGTCCAGCAACTCGCCGCGGCTCCGTGTGGTTTCTCTCTCAGTCATGAGACACCCCCGCCGATATGGCCGCGTCCAATACCGCGAGCGCTTCCGTGATCCACACACCGATATCGTCGTCGTGTTCCGTGGCGCGAAAACGGACCATCCGCGCAACGCGAGCGAATGCCGGTTTGTCGCCGGTCGATGCCTCAAGTAGTTCCATCAAGGCGGCGATGTCGGCAGCGTGCTCGCCTACCAGACACGCGATTTCTTTGAGCGCGCTACGGGCGTCCTGGAGTCGCGCGAGCGATGCGGTCGGAGCCGGGTTCTTCGTGGTGGGGGCTTTACGCATGACTCGCCTCCGTAGCCACGTAGGAGTACTCGGGGTCGAAGAAACGCCGAAACACGCTAGTGGTGTTTGCCTGCGATGCCAGGTCAGCGATACGGCGCAACGCTTCGCCGGTTACGTCGAGTGCGTCAATGTAGGTCGGCGCGAGTGCAGCTTCACGCAGCGCGGTAGCAGCGATTGCGGGGATGGATTGCGAGGCGAGGGGGCTGTTAAGCATTATCGTTCCCCCTGTCGAGTGCCTGATCGGTTTCGCGTGCTGCCGCCATGCGTTGCCGAAACGCACGGTCGAATGCACCGCGGCATTCGTTGTAGTCGCGCACGTATCCGATACCGGCCAGAAGGTTGCGGAATGAGACGACACGCCACTGATGGGCGGCCAGATCGTGCGGGCCAGAAAGCCAAACTTCAGCAGCACGGCGGCCAGCATCAGCGAAAAGCAGGCTGCGGAATACGGGGTTTGGGTGGTTTTGCCCGGAACGGGCGTGCGGGGATAGCAGGCGCATGATGCGGCCTCCTCAAGCAGGTTGAAGAGCCCGCTCCCCGCTCTCAAACGGGGTGGGCGGGCACTGAGCAGGGTTGAGAGACCGGCGCTTGAGGTGCCGGCGAGCCTTTCGGCTCCCCTGCCCAGGCCCACCCATTGAAGGCGTGCGAAGGCACGCGCAAAAACAAAAGCCGCGTGTCGGATGACTGGCGCGGCTTCGTTGCGCCTCAAGCATATCGGGCTCTCACCCCCGGCCACTGTTGTTTCAGCGACGCCGCCAGAATAGACCCGCCAGCCGTGGATCGTCAAGAGCTGATTCATCAGCAGCCCTCCTTCGGGTCGATCGAGCGCGCCGCCAGCATCAGCGCCTGCGTGACCTGTCCGACCTGATCGGCGCGCAGCGTGACGCCCGCGCGGCTCGGTTTCCATTCAGTGCCATCCGTCGAGTACCAGACGCGCAAGTCGATGTAGGTCCGGCCGCGCAGCTCGGAGAGGGTCACGCGCAGGAGTTCGTGATCAGTACGCGGCGAGTCGAAAAATACGATTTCGGCAGAGCGGTTCGCGGTCCTGTTCATACCGAATCTCCCAACAGGCGGCCAGCGGTCGTCGCGTAGTCCGTTGCCGCTTCCTTGGCGGCCCGATAAGCCGCTCGATGGTCATCTCCAGCATCCATTGAACGGCGCAACGAAGCGCGGATGCGGCTATCGACACGCAACTCGCCGCGTGACTTGCGGAGTGTGAGGGAGGTAAGATTGCCGGTGTTCGCCGGGCTCGCTTCTGCATTCGTGTGGTTGTGGGCCTCTTTCATTATTGGTCCCCAGTCAACAATGCGGCTAGGTCGGACACGCGCCACGCGAGACGGCCATTGATGCGGATCGGGCGAATTGGGCCGTTTTCCAAGCACGCCCATTTGCGTAGGGTCTGCGGTGCGCGGCCGATGGTCGGTGCAGCTTCGTCGGTCGGCAGGGTGTCGCGGCCACGCGCAATTGCTGAGAGGCCGGGAGGAATAACTTGCAGGGTGTTCATATCAACGTCCAATCGGGCCTCGCACGGCGGGCCTTGGGACGCTGATAACGTGCCGAAATCGTTTCAGTGTCTCAGGGTTCCGCTGCACGCGGCTTTATGCTTCGGCGTTGATAATTGTGCTGGCCTGAACGTGGCTTGAATGGGCTTGAGCAAGAAAATCGTAAAACCCGCAAAGCCGCTCCGGTATTGGTTTTGCGCGATTACGGGGTGGTTTGAAACTGTGGATTGAGTGGTTCGAACCATTCAATCCACTCAATCCACCTCATCCGGCGGCGAGAATTTCCAACCTTTCAACGCGACGCTGCGAACGTTATCTGCACTGCGCGGGCCGCGCTTCCCGTGATATTCGGGGATCTTCGCAAGCTCGGTTGCCACGGCTCCGGCCACGCCGCGCGCAGTGATCTCGCGCATGGCCGCGCGCCACTTTTCCATTCCAATTTCCTGTGCCAATTCGCGGGCACGTGCTATCCAGTCGGTGTTGGTTGCGGGTGCATCGGATGTCGACGAACTGCCGATCGCCACATCAGGCAGGTATCCGCGCGTGAACGCGAGCGCGCGCAGACGGTTTAATTCGGATGCAGCGGATTCACGTGCAGCTTTGGTCAGTTCCGGATTTTGTGCGTCTCGCTCCAGGGCATCGTGGAGTGCCAATTCGCACTCCCACATACGATCGTCCGCCCCTTCCAACAGGCGCGTTACTTCTCCGACCTCTGCAATCCCAGCTTGCGCCGCCCATTCGTCAAACTCCGCGAGCCGGACGGCTACGCCTTCATGTGGCATGTTGTCCAGCAATGCAAGATCAAACAGTAGTTCGGTTGCTTCGCTGAATGTTTGAGCACGAATCGCATCGGCATTCAGCACGGCGGTCTCGAATGCTTTCGCGGGCTCGCTGACTCGTGGCGGCAGCGTCTGCATTGGAATGCCTGTGAACGCATCGCGCACGACGAACGCACCCGAATTCACTGCTTGCTCAATGGCGGCGCTTATTGCTTCGACAGCTTGAAAGTACCGAAGCAACCGGAAGCGCCACGGCTCGATTACAGCGCCTTGTTGGGGGTGCTCCGACGGATGCCCGTTTGGGCTGATTGCCTGCATCGCCAGAAAGTGAATCGGGCGGCGCAGCGTCGTAAGATGCGCGCGCGGATATGGCTCCTGTTCGACGCTGAGCGTGCGGGTCAGGCTGTCCAATCTCGATTTGCACAAAAGCTCTATGTCCCGTACGCGATTGGCCATGTCTGACATGCTGCGTTTTACTGCCGTCGCGCGTGGGCGCTTGTAGTTGCTGCTGTTGGGCGAGTGGGTCATTGCGCGATCCTTCAAGCGCCCTTCATTGGGGTGCCTCTGCCAAGCCGGTGAAGGTGTCCGGCTTTTTGCCCCGTCGAGCTAGGCAGAGGAAAACTGTCGTGGCATTGCGTGATGCGCATCGCCACCGTATCGGCTAACTCACTGCGTGCATCCCCGGTTGTTCCTCTTGGGGCATGAAGTCGATGCCTGCCTGAACCAGCATCCATGCCTCGATCTTGTCATGCCACATGCGCAGCAGGTCGAGCGGGCGGCGGCGGTAGTGCTTCTCTGCAATTGCGCTAGGTTTGTGACCTTGAATCTGTGCCACGACGCCCACAGGGCACTCCACCCATTCGGATAGCGTGCCGAACGAGCGGCGCAAGCCATGCAGGCTCACATGTGGCAATCCAGCAGCCTGCAGCGCGTTGGTGTGCGCGATGCGCGGCTCCGCCAGCCTGCCGCTCGCGGCGGTTTTACTCGCGAATACCCACTCTGACGGTTTCCACGGCTTGCCCTTGGCTTCCATGCGTGACAGTGCACGCACGTTCGGTGGTGTGTCGTTCAATCGCTTCAGCTCAAGCAGCAGCGATGCGAGGTAGGGCGTGAGCGGGATAGTGCGACCCGTTTCCTGTTCCACCTTGTCAGCGACGTGAAGGCTGCGCCACCGGAAATCCACATCGTCCCAGCGCAACCCGGCCAGTTCCTCACGGCGGGTGCCGGTGAGCAGCAAACCCTGGAGGTACGCACTGATTACCGGATTGCCAAGTGCGCGCACGGCGGCGAACCATGTTGCGAGCTGTTCTCGCTGGAGGCAATCGTCCTTCGCCTTCGCGCGCGGCACGGCATCGCGCACCGTGCGCGTGGCGTATGCGCCATCTGGCACAAGGCCGCGATAGTCGGGACGCTCGGCGCACCAGCGAATGAACGCGCGCAGCTTACGAAAGGCCTGTCCAGCGTTCGCCGGGCGGCGTGCGGTTTCGTCATTCAGCCATGAGGCAATGCATTCTGAATCGAGGCCGGACAGTTTGAGCGGCATGAGTGGTGCGAGTGGACCGGCCACAGTCACGCCCTTGCCGCGTTTTCTTTTCGCGCCGCCAGCGCTCGCTTGGCGCTGATGGTCGAGCATGTGTCGCTCGCTCCATTTCGAACGGTGCGCGTCAAGGTAGGCGCTCCACGCTTCGCTCACGACCGCATCCTTGCGACGCGCTTCCAGCTTGCGGGCCACGGTGGCGGCACGTTGTTCTTCGGCTTCCTCACGGGGATCCTTCCCGGCATCCGTCATTCGCTTCAGACGGCGCGCTTCGTCCCGTGCCGTGTCGATGTCCCAATCTCGCGGCGCACCAATCGTGACGCGGATCGCGGCCCCGTGGAGCTTGCCCTGCCAGATATAGGTTCGGGTACCCGCCGGGGTCACGCGCAGCCCCAGCCCGGTCGCGCCGGTATCCCAGATGAACGCCTGCGATTTGCCTGCCGGACAGGTATGTCCGGTTACACGTGTAACCGTGAAATTGACTTTTGCCATTGCATTTTTCAGGTGGCCGAAGGTCACAAACGACTAGCCGTGTAACCCCCATGTAACCCGATTTGATCGTAAACAATCAATTACGGTCAACGATGAGGAAATGCGTTATTTCTCGAAAGCCTTGTCTGGCGGGGCTTTGGGGGTAATTGAGGAATTCCGGTCAACACCCGGAAATGGCATCTTTCATGTTCTTCTAAGCCGAGGGTCGGGGGTTCGAGCCCCTCCTGTCGCGCCAATGTTTGCAAGCACTTAGCCCGATCAATGTGATCGGGCTTTTTGCTTTTCTAAGTTTATGTTGGCACTGTGTAGGCAAAATCCCAAGTCCCCATCGCTCACATCACTGGCAGAGCCAATCTGTCTGCCGTCCGTGTGGGCGATCCATCCGCGCCATGTGTCTCTTTTCGCGCCGCTTAAAAATGGGCCGAACGATATCGCACCACGACATCTCATTGTCGCTGACAGCGCGATGGTCCTGCGTGATCGACCCCTAATTGGTTTTAGGCATTTCGACTTTCGGACCGGAAGGATGATTCGAAGAGGAGGGTTCCCCATGGCAACTCCAATCCCATTTAGAGTCGCTAACACAAGTCATCAACGAAGCGTGAGCAGATAACGGCAGCCGCCAGGGAAAGCAACGCGACATGAATGTCGAGACGCCGTTCGAAACGAATGCGCAGTTTGCCGAAACCGGCAAACCAGGCATGCGTGCGCTCGACCACCCAGCGATGCCGTCCGAGCCGCTCGCGGCTTTCCACACCGCGACGGGCGATACGTGCCGTGATGCCGCGCCGCTTCAGGTAACGCCGACAGCGTGCAAAGTCATAGCCCTTGT
The DNA here is from genome assembly GCF_021390575.1 of Paraburkholderia adhaesiva. GTDB lineage: Bacteria > Pseudomonadota > Gammaproteobacteria > Burkholderiales > Burkholderiaceae > Paraburkholderia > Paraburkholderia adhaesiva. The sequence goes on from NZ_JAJEJQ010000001.1 coordinate 1,118,239, forward strand.
CCGCATGCAACTTGTCCGGGCGTTTGCGAGGCTGGCCATTCAGTCCCGGCACAGCCGGAATGGCATTGAGCGTGGGCTCGAAGGCCATCGAGTCGTGGCGGTTGGCACCCGTGACCGTGATGGCCAGAGGAATGCCGCGCGCGTCTACGACGATGTGCCGCTTCGACCCGAGTTTGCCCCGGTCCGTCGGGTTGGGGCCGGTTTCCTGGCCCCCCGGGGGCTGGAAACGCTGGCGGCATCAAGGCTCGCTCGCTCCCAATCAATCTGGTCATGCTCACGCAAGCGGCGAAGCATTGCCAGATGCAGTTGCTCCCACACGCCTTCGGCCTGCCAGTCCCGTAGCCGTCGCCAGCAGGTCATGCCGCTGCCGAAACCCAGTTCCTTGGGCAGGTATTCCCACGGAATGCCTGTTTGCAGGACATACAGGATGCCATTCAATGCTGCGCGGTCATCCACCGTTCGGCGTCGGCCACCTTTGGGCGATGGCGTAAATTCCGGAATCAGCGGCTCCAACGCCGCCCATAACTCGTTACTGATTTTGCGTCTGGACATGCCGCCAGGATATGGCTTTCATGGCCTCATGTCCAGGTTGTGTTAGCCACTCTTAGTCACGTAGCAAACAAGCCCCGCATATGGAGCATATTTCTGATGTGTATCGATACGGTGTATTTCTGACCACGGGACAAAAGATACTTGATTGTCACCACCCTTAATGAGCACCCCCTTTTCAAGATATCTGAGTACGGTTACTCCATCTTCGCGTGCTTTGCCTTCGTATACAAGTGACTCCGTCGCAGGCATCAAAGACAATTTCACCGCCGAAACCCTTCCGATATCCCATAAGGTGAAAAGGAGAGGGGGAGTGAGTGCCAAAATTCTAAGTAAGAGTCTTATTTTGCTATTTTCTTCGTCTTTATCAGAATATAAAAATTGACCATAAAACAAAATCCAATATATTCCGAAGATTGGAAATATAAGCCCGCGAGATGGAAGCAATAACCATAATGCCGGAAGGCCAATCAGGGCCGGCCACGTAAGCCAAGATTTCAGTCTTATCGGTTTTGATGGGCCAGGCTTATCGTCTTTATTGTTCTCCTTGTTATTTCGTTCGCTTCGATCAATAAACGCTATCTCGCGTTTTTCACGCCTCACATCTGATAATCGCATCAAAATAGCAGTGCCAATGGCAAATGTCGCCGCCTCCGGGATCCAATCTAAGGCGCGCCTTACGTGATCTGCCATCGTCGAAGGTAGATCTGCAAACGAAAGATTGAGAGCAAACAGAAATCCCCAGTCGTACATAACTGATGCAGCTAACGCTAGCGCACCAATTATGACGAAACTCTTAGTTGCCACTTCCAGAACGAACGCCACAATTGTTTTCGAATCATGTTCGATTGCATCCTGATCAATTTTCACCGTGCCTCCCACTCAATGAGATCGAAGTATTGCCTATTTTATTTAAGACATCCCATCTTAAATTGGCGCGGTGCATATATGGCACGCTAAGTGTCAAGGTTTGTATGACGAGGTTCGTCCGGCACTGATTGTTCTGACAGAAATTTGGCGAATGAGTGTACGATGTGTGGGATTGTCGCGTTTATTCGGGTGCTTGAGGTGGTTTCCGCTTAGCGAGAATAAAATATTCAGAAAATGGGCGTGATACGCGGCGAAGATTTCGTAACGTCTACGCCAAATCGCGTCTTAAGGGTTATGCGCAAGTAACGAGGAACCTCAAAATTGATAATAAGATCGACTTTGGAAGGCTGATAAATGGTGTTAAAAAATTTTGATGACGAGCTAAGAGCTCGGAATAAAATTCACCATCACGACAGCACCGACGATAGATGGCTGACCGTATCGGCTACCGAAGAACACTCTCCGCGATCCCCGTCACCACACAGAAAACGACGACCCAAAGCGGCGCCACCCTCCATCGCGTCAACAAGAGGAACCCAACGCACGCAATGGCGAAATCCGCTTGCGATCGGACTGCGCTTGTCCAGACCGGCGAATAAAGCGCGGCGGCCAGCAGACCCACGACCGCAGCATTCACGCCGGCAAGCGCCGCCGACATTGCAGGCCGCTCTCGCAGAGCCTGCCACCATGGCAGCGCAGCAACGACGAGCAACAAGCCCGGCAGAAAGATCCCAACGGTAGCCAGCAGTGCACCACCCCAGTGATTGGGTGGCTCAGCCATCATCCACCCGAGAAAGGCCGCGAACGTGAAGAGCGGCCCAGGCACGGCCTGCGCCGCTCCGTAGCCGGCAAGAAAGTCACCTGGTGCGATCCAGCCCGTAGCAACGGTCTCGTGCTGCAGCAAGGGCAGCACGACATGCCCACCGCCGAAGACGAGCGCTCCGGACCGGTAGAACGCCTCGAACACGCGCACGCCCTGCGCGACGACGCCTTCACCGAACACGGGAAGTCCAAAAAGCAGCGCGCAAAAGACAATCAACGCGGCAATGCCTGCTGTCCGGGACACGTGGAATTCGTCGATACGCGAACGCACGACACGTGGCGCTTCGGTGGTATTCGTTCGGCAAAGCGCGAGACCGAGCAATGCACCCGAGCCGATCACGACGAGTTGCGCGTATGCGGTCGTCAGAAGGGTCAGCCACGCGACCGAGACGAGCGCGATCGCTGCACGGCGACGGTCTGGACACAGGCGCCGCGCCATGTCCCATACGGCCTGTGCAACGACGGCAACCGCGACGAGTTTCAGGCCATGAATGGTCCCTTCGCCAATCGGTCCGCCCAGATCTGGCGCGATGACTGCAAAGGCCAGCATGACGAGCACCGATGGCAGCGTGAAGCCACACCAGGCCGCCAGTCCGCCGGCCCACCCGGCCCTGAGCACCCCGATCGAAAAGCCTGTCTGACTGCTGGCCGGCCCTGGCAGGAACTGGCAGAGCGCGACGAGATCGGTGAAAGCTTGGTCGTCGAGCCAGCGGCGGCGCTCGACAAACTCGCGACGAAAGTATCCGATGTGGGCAATCGGGCCGCCAAAGCTGGTCATCCCAAGCCTGAGGAACGCGGCGAGCACCTCGAAAACGCGGCCGGCGCGAGACGGGCGCAGCGGCGACATTTCAGTATCCATACGTTGACGGGCTGGTTTCAGAGACCTCAATCCTAACGTCGGCAAGTGACGAGCAACTACTTTCCGATTGTATGGCGGTCGAACGTCGATGAGCCGTGCCGTTCGTGGGAGGCTGGCGCGTGGGATTCCACACGTTTTCGCGAATGCCGATGACAGGCGTTCGCGCCGCGCAAGCCGTAGCGCACCGGCGTCGGCTTTGCCGTGTGATTACGCTGCGCTTCCGCTTGTTGCGTCAGCGCGCTGAGTGCGTCCGCCGGCAAAACAACTGGACTGCCCGTGGCCCGTTGCGGGCCTAAGTCGTCACGCGTAGACGACCACGCTAAATGCGATGGCGAAAGCGACAAGCGAGACGGCGATGTACCTTGCGCCGTCGCGCGACAACACGGCGGGCACGCGCGGTATGGCAGCGTGCGGGATATTCTGGCAGGGCGCAACGGCGTATCGGGCGCTCGCGAAGCGCACAACGATCGCCATCAGGCCGGCACCGATAAGCGCGAGCATGAAGGCGAAGAATCGTAGCGCAGAGGAGTAGTCCATGACGGAAACGCCCTTCGTCGGCGTAAGAGTAGAGCCTGTAGAGCGTAAGTGCCGACGGAGAGTGGCGCCATCGGATAGGTCTGAAAACGAAGTTGGTGCTCGTGTTCCGGCAGGGCATTCACCGGCAGGTAGTGAAAATAGGGCCCGTGATATCCTTTTTAAGATTCGATTGAGTTGCGATTGCCCATCAAGGAGAACACTCGATGCCGACGTACACACGAATCCTTTGCGGTGTAAGCGTGGCACTGCTGCTCGCCACTGGCGCGAGTGTCGCCAGCGCCGCCAACCTCGGCTTTCTGAACAACACGCCGGCCTCCGCTATGAATCAGGTGGACTACGACTCGCTCAGGAAGGCTGTGCGCGCGGCTGTCGACGAGAAGCCGGACGGTGAGAGCACGACATGGACGAACGAAGGGTTGCGCAATAGCGTGCGGATCGACGCGACTATCACGGTGACGAACACCGATAAGGACGGCGACAAAACGTGTCGATCAACGGAGGTCGTGATCAACGCGAGGGGGCAGTCCATGACACTGCGTCCGCGTTTCTGCCGCGAGGGGACGGGCACGTGGGTCTATCAGAAGACGCATTGAGTGTGGTGACGGGGAAGATCGTTTCGTGCGGTACCGTGTTGCTCGATCCCGCGGGTCGCGTGTTGCTCGCGCACGCGACGGGCACGAATCACTGGGACATTCCTAAAGGCCAGGGCGAGCCCAGTGAAACCGAGGCTCAAAGCGCGCTGCGGGAGATGGTCGAGGAGACCGGCATCGCGCTCGATCCGTCGCGGCTCACGGATCTGGGGCGTTATGTCTATCGACGCGACAAGGATCTGCACCTGTTCGTCGCGCGCGCCTTGCCGGATGAACTAGATCTTTCGCGTTGCGTTTGCACGTCGATGTTCCCGAGTCGCGAGAACGGCGTGATGATCCCCGAGATGGACGCCTGGCGCTGGATCGCGCCGGCCGAGGTCGCGCAGTACGCAAGCCGCAGTCTCACGCGGCTCTTCGAGACGACGCTCTCGCTCGTGCAACTGCACCGCATGTTGTGAGCGTGGCGTGGCGCATGCGTGCGTCGACGAACGGAAAATAAAAAAGCCGCTGCGCAATTCGCGCAGCGGCTTTTTTTTTGCCCGATGTGCCGGGTATCGTGGATCGCGAGCTTATTTCGCCCAGCTGTCGCGCAGTCCGACGATGCGGTTGAACACCGGCTGACCTGGCTTCGAATCGACGCGATCCGCGACGAAGTAGCCATGGCGTTCGAACTGATAGCGGTCTTCCGGGGCGGCGTCGCGTGCACCCGGTTCGACATACGCCTCGACGACGCGCTTCGAATCCGGATTGATCGCCTCCAGGAAATCGCGTCCGCCTGCATCGGGCTGCGGTTCGCGGAACAGGCGGTCGTAGAGACGCACTTGCGCGGGGCACGCGTGCGGCGCGCTCAGCCAGTGGATGTTGCCCTTCACCTTGTAGTTATTCGCGCCTTCGGTGCCTGACTTGCTGTCCGGGAAGTAGTTGCAGTGGACGGCGATCACGTTGCCGTTCTCGTCCTTGTCTGCGCCCGTGCATTCGATGACGTAGCCATAGCGCAGACGCACCTTGTTGCCCGGGAACAACCGGAAGTAGCCCTTGGGCGGCGTTTCGTTGAAGTCTTCGCGCTCGATCCACAGTTCACGCGAGATCGGGAACGTGCGCACGCCGCGCTCCGGATGGTGCGGATGCACGGGTGCCGTGCAGTCCTCGGTCTTTCCTTCCGGATAGTTGTCGATGATGAGCTTGAGCGGGTCGAGCACGGCGGTCGTGCGCGGGGCTTTTTCGTCGAGGTCGTCGCGCAGCGCGCCTTCGAACACGCTCATGTCGATCCACGAATCGACCTTCGTCACGCCGATGCGCTCGCAGAAGAGCTGAATGCCCTCGGGCGTGAAGCCGCGACGGCGCACACCGACGATGGTAGGCATGCGCGGATCGTCCCAGCCATCGACGTGGCCTTCGTTCACGAGTTGCAGCAGCTTGCGCTTGCTCGTGATCGCGTACGTGAGGTTCAGGCGCGAAAACTCGATTTGCTGCGGGAGCGGGCGCGTGAAAACGCCGGCGTCCGCGAGTTCGTTCAGCACCCAGTCGTAAAGCGGGCGATGGTCTTCGAACTCCAGCGTGCAAAGCGAATGCGTGATGTTTTCGAGCGCGTCCGAAATGCAGTGCGTGTAGTCGTACATCGGATACACGCACCACTTGTCGCCCGTGCGGTAGTGATGCGCGAAACGGATGCGGTAGATCACCGGGTCGCGCATGTTGAAGTTCGGCGACGCCATGTCGATTTTCGCGCGCAGTACGTGAGCGCCTTCCGCGAATTCGCCGGCCTTCATGCGGCGGAAGAGGTCGAGGTTTTCCTCGGCCGTCCGGTCGCGGAACGGCGAGTTCTTGCCGGGTTCGGTGGCCGAGCCGCGGTTCGCGCGCATCTCGTCCGGCGACTGGCTGTCCACGTACGCCTTGCCGCGCTGGATCAGCAGCTCGGCGAACTCGTAGAGCTTGTCGTAGTAGTCGCTCGCGTAGTAGAGGTGCTCGTTGCCGTCCTTCTTCCACTCGAAGCCGAGCCACGTCACCGCGTCGATGATCGAGTTGACGTATTCGACGCTTTCCTTTTCGGGGTTCGTGTCGTCGAAGCGCAGATGGCACACGCCGCCGTAGCTCTTCGCGACGCCGAAGTTCAGGCAGATGCTCTTCGCGTGGCCGATGTGCAGGTAGCCGTTCGGCTCAGGCGGAAAGCGCGTCTCTACGCGCTGGCCCCACTTGTCCGAGCGGTTGTCGTCGTCGATGATATTGCGGATGAAATTTGATGCCGCGGGCGCGTCGTTGCGCTCGGCGTCTTTGCGTTCGATGTTCATGCGAAAAGAGGAAGATCGTTCGAGGGCGCGATTTCGAAGGATTCCGCACGCCCGGGTAGTGGTTTTCCATTCTACCTGACGCAAACGGCCGAGGCAGCCCTTGCGGATGGCGCGGATGCGACAGTGGCGCACGGGAGCCTGAACAACGTCGTCAACAAGGAAACGACAGGGGAACAGCGATGAAGGAACAACAAAAGGTCCTGGTGTTGCCGGGCTACATGAACTCCGGCCCGGGGCATTGGCAGACGCGCTGGGAAGACGCCCACACGGGCTTTTCACGCGTGCAGATGCCCGACTGGGACCATCCTGAATGCGACGCCTGGTGTCGCGCGCTCGAATCGGCCGTGGGCGAGGCGACTGATTCGGGCGGCCGCGTGCTGCTGGCGGCGCATAGCCTCGGGTGCCTGACCATCGCCCACTGGGCCGCGCGGCGCGCCAGCCCAGCGCGGCTCGCGCGGGTGGCGGGGGCGCTGTTGGTCGCGGTGCCGGATCCGCATGGTCCCGACTTTCCCGCCGATGCCCACGGCTTCGATCCGGTTCCGTTCGTGCCGCTGCCGTTCGCGAGCATCATCGTCGCGAGCAGCGACGACCCCTATGGTGGCGTGCCTTTCGCCGAACGCGCCGCCAGGGCGTGGGGCAGCCGGTGCATCGGCATTGGCGCACGCGGGCACATCAACGCGGAAAGCGGCCTAGGTGACTGGCCGCAGGGTCTCGAATGGCTCGAGTCGATGGCGCAGTGAAGCGGGGGCGGCGTGCCGCCCTCGCGTGCGCTCAGAGCACGCCCTTGTCGCGAAGGGCCGCGACCTGGCCCGCGTCGTAGCCGAGCACCTCGCGCAGGACCGCGTCGGTATGTTCGCCGAGCGTCGGGGGATGGCGTTCTACGCGCGGCGGCGTCTCGCTCATGTTGATCGGGTTGCGCACGAGCCGCGCCGTCCCGCCCGAGGGATGCGGCACGTCCACCTGCATCCCGCGCGCGATCACCTGTTCGTTCGCGAACACTTCAGATAGATCGTTGATCGGCCCGCACGGCACGCCCGCTGCTTCGAGCGCGGCGATCCACTCGGCCTTCGTGCGCGAGCGGACCATGTCGGCGACGATCGGTACGAGCGTGTCGCGGTTGCGCACGCGCTCGGGATTCGTCGCGAAACGCTCGTCGTCGGCGAGTCCGGGCTGGCCGCCGATTTCGACGAACTTGCGGAACTGCCCGTCGTTGCCCACGGCGAGGATGATCCAGCTATCGCTCGTCTGGAACGCCTGGTAGGGCACGATGTTCTGATGCGCGTTGCCCCAGCGCACGGGCGCCTTGCCGCTCGCGAGGTAGTTCGAGTTCATGTTCGCGAGCATCGCCACCTGCACGTCGAGCAGCGCCATGTCGATGTACTGGCCGATGCCCGTGCGGTCGCGGTGCGCGAGCGCCGTGAGCACGGCGATGGTCGCGTACATGCCCGTCATGAGATCAGCGATCGCGACGCCCGCCTTTTGCGGACCGCCGCCCGGCAGGTTGTCGCGTTCGCCCGTGATGCTCATGAAGCCGCCCATGCCCTGGACGATGAAGTCGTAGCCCGCGCGCGACGCATAGGGACCGGTCTGGCCGAAACCCGTTACCGAGCAGTAGACGATGTCGGGCTTCACTTCGCGCAGCGATTCGTAGTCGAGGCCGTACTTCTTTAACTGCCCGGCCTTGTAGTTCTCCATGACGACGTCGCTTTGCGCGGCGAGTTCGCGCACGATGCGCTGGCCCTCGGGCGTCGAGATGTCGACGGTCACCGAACGCTTGTTGCGGTTCGCGGCGAGGTAGTAGGCCGCTTCGGCGGTGTCCTGGCCATCGGGCGTCTTCAGGTACGGGGGACCCCAGTGGCGCGTATCGTCGCCGGCGCCGGGGCGCTCGACCTTGATCACGTCGGCGCCGAAGTCGGCGAGGGTCTGCGCGCACCACGGCCCCGCGAGCACGCGGGTCAGGTCGAGTACGCGGATATGGCTGAGAGCGCCCATAAGGTGTCATCCAATGTTGTTGTGCGGCTGGCCGGGCGCACAGCAAAACCTGGCGCGCGGCCGATCTCGGCATCTTACGCGATCCCGCGTTGGCAGGGTAATTTTCGGTACGATGTTTCGCTTAGCGGAACGTTGGCGCCGCGATTGCGCACTTTCTCGCCGCGCGGACCGGTGCGAAACGACATGCGATGTCGCGCAATCGCACGTCGGCTGGGCCGCGGCGCCGCGCGGCTGGCTCCATCCCGTATAATCGATCGATTCCGCAGCGACTGATGCGGGCGTGAACCGTTCGTTTAGCGCCCGGATAGCCGCTGATCGGACCGGAACGAACCCCGGACAGGCTACGCAAGAACCCAACCAGAACTGTCCCGCCGTCTCGCCGGCGCCTTAGTGCGCGGCCTGCCGGCCCCGGGGTCAGGACATACGCACAGGACGCATCCAAAGCACGCCATGAAAGCCGCCGAAATCCGCGAGAAATTCCTCAAGTTCTTTGAATCGAAGGGCCACACGATCGTGCGCTCGTCGAGCCTCGTGCCGGGCAACGACCCGACGCTGCTCTTCACCAACTCGGGCATGGTGCAGTTCAAGGACGTGTTCCTCGGCGCCGAGTCGCGTCCGTACTCGCGCGCGACCACCGCGCAGCGCAGCGTGCGCGCGGGCGGCAAGCACAACGACCTCGAAAACGTCGGCTACACGGCGCGCCACCACACGTTCTTCGAGATGCTCGGCAACTTCTCGTTTGGCGACTACTTCAAGCGCGACGCGATCCACTATTGCTGGGAGCTGCTGACGAAGGTCTACATGCTGCCGGCCGACAAGCTCACGGTGACCGTCTACAAGGAAGACGACGAGGCCTTCGACATCTGGGCAAAGGAAATCGGCGTGCCGGTCGAGCGCATCATCCGCATCGGCGACAACAAGGGCGCGCGCTACGCTTCCGACAACTTCTGGCAAATGGCCGACACCGGTCCGTGCGGTCCGTGCTCGGAAGTGTTCTACGACCACGGTCCGGAAATCTGGGGCGGCCCCCCGGGATCGGCCGAAGAGGACGGCGACCGCTTCATCGAGATCTGGAATCTCGTGTTCATGCAGTTCAACCGCGATGCCCAGGGCAACATGACGCCGCTGCCCAAGCAGTGCGTCGACACGGGTATGGGGCTTGAGCGTCTCGCAGCGGTGCTGCAGCACGTGCACAGCAACTACGAGATCGACCTGTTCCAGACGCTCATCAAGGCAGCCTCGCGCGAAACGCACACGGCTGATCTCACGAACAACTCGCTGAAGGTCATCGCCGACCACATCCGCGCGTGCTCGTTCCTGATCGTCGACGGTGTGATTCCCGGCAACGAGGGCCGCGGCTATGTGCTGCGCCGTATCGTGCGCCGCGCGATCCGTCACGGCTACAAGCTCGGCCAGAAGAGCGCATTCTTCAACAAGCTCGTGGCGGATCTCGTCGCGGAAATGGGCGGCGCATATCCCGAACTCAAGGAAGCCGAACAGCGCGTGACCGATGTGCTGCGTCAGGAAGAAGAGCGCTTCTTCGAGACGATCGAGCACGGCATGTCGATTCTCGACGCCGCGCTGGCGGATCTCGACGCGAAGGGTGGCAAGGTGCTCGACGGCGAACTCGCGTTCAAGCTGCACGACACGTATGGCTTCCCGCTCGATCTCACGGCGGACGTCTGCCGCGAACGCAACGTGACCGTCGACGAACCGGCGTTCGACGAAGCGATGGCGCGTCAGCGCGAGCAGGCGCGCGCGGCCGGCAAGTTCAAGATGGCGCAGGGCCTCGAATACTCGGGCGCGAAGACCACGTTCCATGGCTACGAAGAGATCGTGTTCGACGACGCGAAGATCGTCGCGCTCTACGTCGATGGCGCATCGGTCAAGGAAGTGAAGACCGGCCAGGACGCCGTGGTCGTGCTCGACCACACGCCGTTCTACGCGGAATCGGGCGGCCAGGTCGGCGATCAGGGCGTGCTCGCGAATGCGAGCGTGCGCTTCGCGGTCGCGGATACGCTCAAGGTCCAGGCCGATGTGACCGGCCACCACGGCACGCTCGAACAGGGCACGTTGAAGGTCGGCGACGTCGTGAAGGCCGAGATCGACGCAATCCGCCGCGCCCGCACGCAGCGCAACCACTCGGCGACGCACTTGATGCACAAGGCGCTGCGCGAAGTGCTCGGCTCGCACGTGCAACAGAAGGGCTCGCTCGTCGACGCCGACAAGACCCGCTTCGACTTCGCGCACAACGCGCCGATGACCGATGATGAGATCCGTCGCGTCGAGCAGATCGTCAACGCGGAAGTGCTCGCGAACGCGCCGGGTATCGTGCGCGTGATGCCGTTCGACGAAGCGGTGAAGGGCGGCGCGATGGCGCTGTTCGGCGAGAAGTACGGCGATGAAGTCCGCGTGCTCGACCTCGGCTTCTCGCGCGAGCTCTGCGGCGGTACGCACGTCACGCGCAGCGGCGACATCGGCCTCTTCAAGATCGTGATGGAAGGCGGCGTGGCGGCGGGTATCCGCCGTGTCGAAGCGATCACCGGCGACAACGCCGTGCGCTTCGTTCAGGAACTCGACGCGCGTATCAATGCAGCGGCAGCGGCGCTCAAGGCACAGCCTGCTGAACTCACGCAGCGCATCGCGCAAGTGCAGGATCAGGTGAAGTCGCTCGAGAAGGAACTCGGTGCGCTCAAGTCGAAGCTCGCTTCGAGCCAGGGCGACGAACTCGCGGGCCAGGCGATCGAAGTCGGTGGCGTGCACGTGCTGGCGGCGACGCTCGAAGGTGCGGACGCGAAGACGCTGCGCGAGACCGTCGACAAGCTCAAGGACAAGCTCAAGAGTGCCGCAATCGTGCTGGCGGCCGTCGAAGGCGGGAAGGTGAGCCTGATCGCGGGCGTAACCGCCGAGGCGAGCAAGAAGGTCAAAGCCGGCGAACTCGTGAACTTCGTCGCGCAGCAGGTGGGCGGCAAGGGCGGTGGACGTCCCGACATGGCGCAAGCAGGCGGCACCGAACCGGCGAACTTGCCGGCCGCGCTTGCGGGCGTGAAGGGCTGGGTCGAGGCGAAGCTGTAACGCACGAACCAGTTTCCCGGTTCTGGTAAAAAAAGGGCTGCCCGTGAGGGCAGCCCTTTTGTTTGGTCCGTCAAGGTTGCTGGGAAAGCGTAGTTGCCCTACCAGCAACGTGTACCGGTCGCGCTCAGCCGCGTTCGGCGTTCTCGAACAGGATGTTGTTTTCCAGATGGATGTGTTCCATCAGGTCCTCGCGTAGCGCGCGCAGACCGACGTAGAGCGCGCGCCAGGTATTGCAGGCCCCCTGCGGCAACGTGATGTTGTTGGTTAGCCCGGCGAGGTGCTGCAGCGCTTCACCGTGGCCGTCGTGCTCCATGCGCATGACCTGGATCGGTCCGCCGGCCATGGGACCCATGCCGCCTTTGATCATGGGGAACAGCACCTGCTCTTCCTTCTGCATGTGGCTTTCGAGTTCCTGGCGCATGGCATCGAGGTGGTCGGCGAGACCCACAGGGCAGTCGGGCCGGTCACCGTGGACGGTCTCCACGCGTCGTGCGAGTCGGGCCAACTCGGGAAGCTGCTCGCGGTGGCGATCGTGAAAGCGCACAAGGATGTGATCGATCAGTTCGGACGGGCTTGCGGTGCCCCAGTCGCGGTCGCCCGGCTCACGTTCCGCCTTCAGTGCCGTCAGTCGCGCGCCGATGGCATCGGCGTCCAGTCCCTTTTGCTGGGCAGCCTCGCGCAATGTGATCTTGCCGCCGCAGCAGAAGTCGAGATCGAACTCGTGGAATATTTGCGTGGCGCCGGGGATCTGGCGGGCTAGCTGGCCGAGTGCTTGGTCCTGCAAAGTCATGCTGTTACTCCGTACTTGAGAAGGCCCTCACCATTAGCGAGTGGCGTGCCAGCTTGCCGCCATATATGAATCAATCGGTTAGAGCGCCAATGGTATAATTCACCATTCGTAATTAACGGTTTAATTTACCGTAAGCGGTGAAAATCACCATGATGGACGCGCTGCTCCTCGCCGATCTCGTTGCCGACCTTCCGCAAGCGGTGCGCTTGCAGCGGCTCGTTAGTTCGCTGCGGGCGCACTTCCGCTGCGGCGCAGTGGCGCTCCTGCGGCTCGAAGAAGAACACTTGCGGCCGGTCGCCGTCGACGGGCTGGTTCGCGACGCGCTCGGCCGCCGCTTCGCTGTGGCGCTGCATCCGCGGCTGGCGGCGATCCTGTCGCGTCGAGGCGTGACCCACTTTCATCACGACAGCGCCTTGCCCGATCCGTACGACGGACTGATCAATTCCCACGTCGGCGAGCCACTGCCCGTGCACGACTGCATGGGTACGAGCCTGCATATCGAAGGCGAGCCGTGGGGCGTGCTGACGCTCGATGCGCTCGCCGTCGGCACGTTCGACGAGGCGGCGCAGGCCGAGCTGCAACGCCTTTCCGTACTGGTCGAGGCCGCCATTCGCACCACCCGCCTCGAAGCTGAATTGCGCGCACTGCGCTTGACGCGCAACGACGCTCCGGTCGCCGGCACGGTTGTGGACGAGGGCGACATCGTCGGGCAGGACCCGTCCATAACGCGGCTGCTGCACGAACTCGAAGTGGTGGCGGACTCGGAGTTGCCGGTGCTGCTGCTGGGCGAGACCGGGGTGGGCAAGGAACTCTTCGCGCACCGGCTGCATGCCATGTCGCGGCGACGCAAACACGCGCTCGTGCACGTCAATTGCGCCGCGCTGCCCGAGACGCTGGCCGAGAGCGAGCTGTTCGGCCATGTACGTGGTGCCTTTTCCGGAGCCACCGCCGACCGGCAGGGCCGCATCGAAGCCGCCGATGGTGGAACGTTGTTCCTTGACGAGGTCGGCGAATTGCCACTGCCGATCCAGGCCAAGTTGCTGCGGACCTTGCAGAACGGCGAGATCCAGCGACTCGGCTCCGACCGTCCACGCCGTGTGAACGTCCGTGTGATCGCCGCCACCAACCGCAACCTGCGCGAGCACGTTCGTGACGGTGCATTTCGCGCGGATCTGTACCATCGGCTGTCCGTCTACCCGATTCCCATTCCGCCGCTGCGCGAACGCGGCAATGACGTGCTGTTGCTCGCTGGCCGTTTCCTCGAGCTGAACCGGGCACGGTTGGGTCTGCGCAGCCTGCGCCTGTCGCCGGCCGCCGAGCAGGCGTTCCGACGCTACGACTGGCCGGGAAACGTGCGTGAGCTCGAGCATGTGATCAGCCGCGCCGCGCTCAAGGCAGTGAGCCGGGGCGCGGACCGCAAGGACATCGTCACGCTGGAAACGGACGTGCTGGACCTCGACTACGTCGAACTTTCTGCGCCAGCCAGCGAAAACCCGGCACTCGATGGCGCGGCATCCGGACCCGCAGTGTCTGTCCCCGCAGGGCTCGCCCTGCGAGAGGTGGTCGACCACGCACAGCGTGAGTGCATTGCCGCGGCGCTGGCTGCGCACGATGGCAATTGGGCCGCGGCGGCGCGAGCGCTGGGCGTGGATGCGAGCAACCTTCACAAGCTGGCGAAACGGCTGGGGCAGAAGTAGGGGACTTCGGCCTATCCGGCGTTTCGGAAAGAGTCATTGCTTGAGCTAGTCGAAGCGAAGCTGTAACGCGCAACCGGTTTCCCGGTCGATGTAAATGAGGGCTGCCCGCGAGGGCGGCCCTTTTTATTTGATTTATCGAGACGCCGCAAAAATTTGATGGGCGTCAATTTTGATACCGCTGTGACAATGATTTAACTATGCCTGACGTGCGTCGAATTGATCAATTTGAGAAAGTTGCTTGTGCAAGTAAGTCATTGAATTGGCGGGAAGCAAATGAAGTCTCATCTCAAAGGACGCAACCAGCTCAAACGCCGGTCTCTCAGCACCACGATGATCCGCGCAGCCTGCACGGTGGCCTTCGCTTCGGTGGCGATCGCCGCGACCGTGCCCGTGTTGGCAAACGCGGCCAGCGCAGCCGCGGTCGGAGCATCGCGCGACAGTCTGTCTGCCGGCGCGTTTGCGACCGTCAACGCGGTAGCTGTGCCGCCGACGCAACTCGACGACACCGTGCAGGCGCTGGCGTCGCGCGCGGGACGAAAGGTGGCCGCTATCGACAGCCTCGCACCGGACCGGCGCGTCACGATTGGACGTGTGTGGCCAGCGGAACCAGTGAGATTGACGTTTCAACGATTGTGAGCGAGGTGGACCATCCAATGCGGTTATCAGTGAGTGGAAACGGCCAATGGGATCCGAAGCGTGACGGTTCGACTGAGGAGTCGTCCCGACCCACGCATCCGTTACTCGGCGTGGGGGACGCCGATGCGCAGAATTTTGTCCACATGACATCGGAGCAGTGGCGCGTTGTCTCCGAGCTGTATCCCACCTTGCTGCCGAAGAGCCACAGAGGCAGGGGGCGCCCGCCGGTCGACGCACGCGCTGTTCTGGATGGTGTGATCTGGGCGATCTGCAGGGATACCACGTGGCATAGCCTGGAGGGTAAGGGCTACCCTCCGCATCAGACTTGCCATCGATATTTCCGGATCTGGTATCAGTCCGGATTAATTGAAGTAGTACTGAATTGTTTGTTCGGCCATAAAAACGGCGCTTACCTGCTGCAAAAGGCCGAGGGTCGGATGCGGGGTCAGGTGAAAAAACCGCAGCGGCTATACCCGTGCTGGTCCACTGATGTTCGCGAGGAAAGTTGTGACGGCACGCATGACGCGAAGGCGCCGCTAGCGACGAAAGGTGTACCCGCAACACGATGAGTGGATTCGTCCACGAATCAGGAAGCACCTGATTCGGGGCCACAGTGGCAGTTGAATTTGCGTTGACTGACCCAATATACGAAGTGAGACGGCGCCGGAGAATCGACGAACGTAACGACTACTCCGCGCAGCCATGCGACGAGATTCAACTACGGAGTGCGTACGATGAACCACCTCGCTTCCCCCCATCTGATCGACGACGGCTCGCCCGCGAGACGGAGCGATACAGCACGATGCTCCATCTGCGCAGTGAAGACGATGTGCGTGCCGCGCAATGTCGACAAGGGAACACTTGGCAGCCTCGAGAAGCTCATTAACAGCGCGCGGTCGCTGCGCCGGGGTCAGTACGTCTACGGTTCCGATCACGAAGCGCGTTACCTGTTCGCGGTACGCTCGGGTGCGGTCAAGACAGTGGCGCGGACTCGCGACGGGCGAGAGCAGATCGTTGGCGTCCATCGACCCGGCGACGCACTCGGTCTGGACGGGTTGGCGACCGGCAAGCACGCGTTCGACGCCGTAGCGCTGCATGACACGACCGTCTGTCTCATTCCGTACAGCCAGCTCAGGCAGATGTGCAACGAGACGCCGGCGATTCAGCAACGCATCTTCGAAATCATGGGGCGCCAGCTTGTGCAGGTCACCAATGGTCGGCTGAACGCGAGCCTGCAATCGGTCGAGGCGCGCGTCGTGGGTTTCTTCATCGATCTGGCGGAAAACAACGCAATGCGTGGCTTTTCGTCGAGAGAGTTCACGATGTACATGACGCGCGCCGAGGCCGGGAACTATCTCGGTACGACGCTGGAAACCGTGAGCCGCGTGATTTCAGCGCTCTCACGGGACGGCATTATCGAGGCACACGGAAAGCGGATTCGCGTGCTGGATCCCGAAAGGCTCCAGGCCCGTCTGGTTTCGCACGCAACGAAGCCCGAGCACGTTCCTTTGCACGCAGCGAAGCCAGAGCACGTTGCCGCGGATGCGGACCGCGTCGAGGAGACCGCGCTCGACGATGAAGTGTGCGAGAGCGTCTAACTGGCGCGAGCACGGAACGCACCGTGCTGCGCGCTTCAATTCAGGCGCGCGGCGCAGCCACGGCTGATCCGGCAGCCACGTCGAGTTTCTGATCTTCTGCTGTGGCGAGATTGCTGTTCTTCAGCAGTGCGTCGCGCAACGCGGCCAATGCCGGCGAAAAATGCCCGCGTCGCCACAGGAGCAGCGTGTCGATCTGCCCGGGCTTGCCGAGCGAGTGCACGGCCACGTTGTCCATATTGCGCTGCAGTTCCAGCACCGAGCGCGGCGCGACCGCGACGCCTGCGCCGGCTGCCACGCACGCGACGATCGCGTGATACGAAGCGAGTTCGAGCACCCGGGTCGGCCGGATTCCGTGTTCGAGATACCACTTTTCGACGCAGCTCCGGTATGTGCAGCCGCGCTCGAACGCGATGAGCGTCGAAAGTGCGACATCGCCGGGCTCGTGGATCGGGCGATGGCCGCGCGGCGTCAGCATCACGAGCTCTTCACGATAGACCGGCATGGACTCGAACACGTCGCTCTCAGGCGGACCGTCGAGGGGCGTGGCGATCAGCGCGGCGTCCACCTCGAATTCCCGCAGGCGTTCGAGCAGAAAACCGGTCGTGCCGGTTTCCAGTTCGAGCGTGACATCGGGCCACGCCTGGTGATAGCCGGCGAGCACGCCGGGCAGGCGGCTCGCGGCGGTACTCTCCATCGCGCCGAGACGCAGCCGCCCCGAAGGCTTCCCGGCCTTCATCGCGTGGTGCGCTTCGTCGGCGAGCGCGAGGAGCCGCTCGGCGTAGGGCAGGAGCGTGTGACCGGCGGGCGTCAGCACGAGACGTCGGCCGTCGCGGGTGAAGAGTTCGGTGCCGAGTTGCGCCTCGAGTTGCTTGATGCGCGTCGTCACGTTCGACTGCACCCGGTTCAGCTTCGTGGCGGCGCGGGTGACGCCGTTTTCACGGACGACCGCCCGGAAGATGGCGAGTTCGGCGAGATCCATGATTCTCTCTCCGGGATGAATTGGTTCATCATAATTCATTTTTCGTGAACGATTCGGTTGGTTAAGATACTCGGACGCGGCTTCGTGTCCCAGGGGCCGCACGTTCCCCTTTCTCCGCCGACCATGAACGATTTCGCCTCCCGCTCAACCGCTACGCGCACCGCATTGCGCGGTTCCGATGCCGCGCGCCGCACCGCGCTCGCCTGTATGGTCACGCTGGCGGTGGCGCTCGGTGTCGGGCGCTTTGCGTTCACGCCACTCCTGCCGCTGATGCTGCATGGCGGCGGCCTGGATCTGCGGCACGGCGGGTGGCTCGCGTCGCTGAACTACGCGGGGTATTTCATTGGCGCGGTTAGCTGCGTGGCGCTTCGGCTGCCGCACGCGAAGATCGTCCGCGCGGGACTCGTCACGACGGTGCTGCTGACGATCGCGATGGGGCTCACGCAGCAGTTCTGGATCTGGGCGGTCGTGCGTTTCGTGGCGGGGATGGTGAGCGCGTGGACCTTCGTGTTCGCGTCGCAGTGGGGCCTGCGGCGGCTCGCCGAACTGAGCGCGCCCGCGTGGGGCGGCGTGATCTACACGGGGCCTGGTATCGGCATCATCGCGACGGGGTTGCTCGTCAGCGCGGCGGGTGGGCTGGGTGCGGCGGCAGGATGGATCGGCTTCGGTGTGATCTGCGCGATTCTCGCCGCCCTCGTCTGGCCGGTTTTCGGCGATGAGACCCCCATGCCGCGCGAGGCAGCCGCGGCAGGCGGCACCGGTTCGCCGCAAGCCGCGAGGGCCGACGGCACGCGCTCCGGCCAGCCGCGAACGTTCGAGGCGCATGCCGATGACCGCCGCGCCGATATTTTCTGGCTCACGCTGCTCTACGGCGTGCCCGGCTTCGGCTACATCATCACCGCGACCTTCCTGCCGGTGATCGCGCGCCATGCGTTGCCGGGCTCGGCGTGGCCCGACCTGTTCTGGCCGATGTTCGGCATGGCGCTGATCGTTGGCGCGCTTGGTGCCGCGCGCCTGCCGCAGCACTGGGACAACCGGCTGATGCTCGCTGGTTGCTACGTGCTGCAGTCGGTGGGTATCGCGCTCGGCATCGTCTGGCCGAATGCGGTGGGTTTCTCGCTCGGCAGCATTCTGATCGGCCTGCCGTTCACCGCCATCACGCTCTTCGCGATGCGCGAGGCGCGTCTGTTGCGCGGCGAGCGCGCGGCCGCGCTGATGGGCTATGCGACGGCCGCCTACGGCATCGGCCAGATCGCGGGGCCGCTCGTGGCTGCGCCACTCGCGGCATCGACGGGTTCGTTCTCGCCGTCGCTTGGACTCGCCGCCGGCGCGCTGCTTGCCGGCGCGGCGGGGCTACTCTGGCGTACGCGCGTTTCGAGGCACGTCCGGAGTCTGGCGAGCGTGTAACGCGTGCTGGTCGCGCGTCGGGCGATGCCGGCTGCGCTGACTGTCCCGACTGCCCCGACTGCACCAACTGCGCCCACTGCGCCCACTGCGCCCACTGCGCCCACTGCGTTGACCGCGGCGCCCCAGACGCGTCAGTTACGCCCGGACCGCGCCACGCGTGGTTCGCAGCGCCGTGGCTATCGCCATCCACGGCGACTGATGCCGAACGGCCACCGGAGTGCCACAAGGCGCTTACCGCCCGTCGCCCCGATTACGCTCCACCGCTCTAAAATAGCCCCTCGTTGCCTGACGAAAAGGGCGAGCGGGCGCGCCCGAATCCACGCGATCCACACCGAACCATCCATGAGCGAATACCAGTTCTGCCCTCGTTGCGCGTCGCGGCTCACCGAGCGCGCCGACCCGGCCCACGAAGGCGGCCGCGTGCGGCTCGCCTGCCCGGACCTCGTCTGCGGCTACGTTCACTGGGACAATCCGCTGCCCGTAGTCGCCGCGATCGTCGAGTACGAAGGGCGTGTCCTGCTAGCGCGCAATGCGGCCTGGGCCGAGGGTGTGTTCGCGCTCATCACGGGTTTCCTCGAAAACGGCGAGACGCCGGAGGAGGGCATCGCGCGTGAGGTCATGGAGGAAACGTCGCTGCGTGTCGAAAGTACGGAACTCATCGGCGTCTACGAGTTCATCCGCAAGAACGAATTGATCATCGCGTATCACGTCCGCGCGACGGGAACGATCGCGCTTTCGCCGGAGCTGCTCGAGTACCGGCTTGTTGAACCCGCAATGTTGCGTCCATGGCGCGCGGGTACCGGCCAGGCGCTCGGCGAGTGGATGCGCCGGCGCGGCCTGCCGTTCGAATTCGTCGAGCGGCCGGGCCAGTGACGTCAGCCGCGCACGCCATGATCTTCACTTCAAACCTAACGTCCCCTATCCGATGAACCGACCCGTCGCCATTGCCCGCAGCGGTTACGTCCACTTTCTGCCCATCACCACCCGATGGATGGACAACGACGTCTACGGCCACGTGAACAACGTCGTCTACTACAGCTACTTCGATACCGTCGTGAACGAGTATCTGATCCGCATGGGTGCGCTCGACATCGAGCATGGCACGACGATCGGGCTCGTCGTCGAAACGCAGTGCAGCTACTTCGCGCCGCTCGTGTTTCCGGATCGCGTCGAAGCGGGATTGCGGGTCGCGCGGCTCGGTTCGTCGAGCGTGCGCTACGAAGTCGGGCTCTTTCGCGAGGGCGAGACGCAGCCTGCCGCGCAAGGCCACTTCGTGCATGTCTACGTCGACCGCGCGACGCGCCGCCCGGTCGCCGCGCTGCCAGCTGCGTTGCATGCAGCGCTCGCGCCGCTCGCAGTGACGACGGGCGGTGACAACGCTCCGGCCACGTCAACCGCGCCGCGTGGCTGAGCGCGCCGCTTGCGCACCTCCGCGCCGCGCGTGAAAGGGGGATTCCCGTGCAGGCCTTAGCCATCGACGCACTGAACGGCATCAGCTACGGCCTGCTGCTCTTCATGCTGTCCGCCGGGCTCACGCTGATCTTCAGCATGCTCGGCGTGCTCAACTTCGCACATGCGAGCTTCTATATGCTCGGGGCGTATCTCGGCGTGACGCTCGCCGCGACGCTCGGCTTCGGCTGGGCGCTCATGCTCGCGCCGAGCATCGCCGGGATTGCGGGCGCGTGGT
Organism: Paraburkholderia adhaesiva; assembly: GCF_021390575.1. GTDB lineage: Bacteria > Pseudomonadota > Gammaproteobacteria > Burkholderiales > Burkholderiaceae > Paraburkholderia > Paraburkholderia adhaesiva. The sequence continues at coordinate 1,138,615 of NZ_JAJEJQ010000001.1, forward strand.
TCGAACGTACGCTCTTGCGACGCGTGAGGCCGGGCGGACCGCTCAACGCGCTCTTGCTCACGTTCGGCGCCGCGTATGTGATGGGGGAGCTCGTGAAGCTCGCTTGGGGCCTGCAGCCCCTTTCCGCACCGATTCCCGCCGTGCTCGACGGTCCGCTCTTCATGCTCGGCGACGCCGTGTTCTCGCGCTATCGCGCGTTCACGATGGCCGTTGCGCTCGCCATGCTCGGCGCGCTCTGGATCGCGCTGCGCGTCTCGAAGACGGGCCTCATCGTGCGCGCGGCGCTCGCACACCCACAGGCCGTCGAGGCACTCGGCCATGACGTGCCGCGCGTGCGAACGCTCGTGTTCGCGCTCGGCACCGCGCTCGCGGCGCTTGCGGGCGCAGTCGCGGCGCCGATGTTCGTCGTCGAGCCGGCGATGGCCGAGTCCGTGGGCTCGATCGTGTTCGTGGTCGTCGTGACCGGCGGACTCGGCTCGCTCGGTGGCGCGTTCGTCGCGTCGCTCGCGGTGGGTTGTCTGCAGACCATTGCCGTCGCGAGCGATGTGTCGCTCGGCGCGATTGGCGCGCGCTGGGGCGTCGCAATCGCGCCGGGGTGGAGTGCACTTACGCTCGCGCAGGCCGCACCGCTCCTGCCGTATCTGCTGCTCGTGGCGATGCTGGCAGTGCGTCCGCGCGGCCTCTTCGGACAACGCGGCGACGATGCGTGAACCGGTCGTCACTGTGATATCCCGTCGCCCGGCCATGCGCTGGCGTGCGTGCGCGCCATGGTTCGCGCTCGTGGCGTTGCTCGTTGTGCCGCCGCTGGTGTCGGCGCTCGCGTCGCCTCAGGCGGTGCCGCAAGGCTGGTTGCTCGCGTCGCTCGCGCAGGCCGCGACGATGATCGTTTTCGCGCTCTCGTACAACCTGTTGCTCGGCGAGACCGGGCTGCTTTCGTTCGGCCACGCCGCACCCGCTGGGCTCGGCGCTCTGGTTGCCGCGCATCTGTTCAACCGGTACGCGATTTCGCTGCCGTTGTTGCCGCTGGTGGGTGGACTTGGCGGCGCGGCTTTCGGCCTGTTGACCGCGCTCGTCGCCGCACGTCGCTCAGGCACCGCGTTCGCGATGATTACGCTCGGTCTCGGTGAACTCGTGGCGGCGGCCGCATGGGCCTTGCCCGGCTGGTTTGGCGGCGAGGCGGGTGTCGGCATCGACCGCGCAAGTGGGCCCGCGTGGGCGGGTTGGACGTTCGGCTCCGATCGTCAGGCGTACTGTGTGATCGCCGCCTGGTGCATCGTGGCGAGCGCGGCGATGTTCGCGCTCTCACGCACACCGTTCGCGCGGCTGGCCAACGCCGTGCGTGACAATCCTGTGCGCGCCGCGGCGCTGGGTGTCGCGCCTGCGCGGGTCCGGGCCGCGATGATCGTGTGGAGTGCGGGCTTCGCGGGTGTTGCGGGCACGCTCGCGCTCATCAACATCGAACTGGCCGCCGCCGAAAGCGTCGGCATGATGCGCTCGGCCGCCGTGCTGATCGCGACCGTCACGGGCGGTGCGGCGTCGTTCTTCGGGCCGGCGCTTGGCGCGCTCGTATGGGTTGCGTTCAGTGTCGGCGTTGCGAGCGTTTCGCGCGCCTGGATGCTTTACGTGGGGCTCTTTTTCATCGCGGTCGTACTCGCCGCACCGGATGGTCTTGCCGGGTTCGCCGCCCGTCAGCGTGCATGGGTCGCGCGGCATGGCCGGCGGCGCGGCGTGCGCGTGTGGGCGTCGGGCGCGTTCGCTGCCGCGTGCAGTGCGCTGGCGTTCGTGCTCGCAGCGCAATGGGCTTACGCTGTGCGTTTGCGCGATGCCGATCCCTCCGCGTGGCTCGCAACGCTGACTTCACGTGACGCGTGGTGGCTTGCGGCATCGATCGTCGCGCTGGTGGCGCTCGCCGTTCGCTTCGCGTATCGCGCGCGTCGGCTCGCACGCGTTCTCGATGCGCAGGGGGACGAACTATGAGCATCGCGCTTGAACTTCGCGGCATCGAAAAGCGCTTTGGCGCTACGCCGGTTCTGCGGGGCGTCGATCTCGCCGTGCGCGCCGGTGAGCGCCACGCGCTGATTGGTCCAAACGGCGCGGGCAAGTCGACGCTGTTCAGCCTGATCGCGGGAGAGCAGCGGGCGAGTGCGGGCAGCATCGAGTTGATGGGCACCGACACGACACGCTTTTCGTGCGCCGCGCTGGCACGGCGCGGGCTCGCGCGCAGCTTCCAGACGACGAGCGTGTTCGCGCGACTTTCCGTGCTCGATAACTTGCGCTGTGCGGTGTTGGCCTCGCGTCGCGGTTGGGGCGGTTGCGTCGATCGGTGGTTTGGCTCGCGGCACGTCGATACGTGTGCAAGGCAAGTGCTCGAAGCGATTGGTCTCTCGCCGTTCGCGCAGCACGAGGCGGGCATGCTCAGTTATGCAGAGCAACGTGCGCTCGACCTGGGTCTCGCGCTGGCTGGCGGCGCACACACACTGCTGCTCGACGAACCGACCGCCGGCATGAATCGCGCGGAAAGCGCGCGGGCGATCGAACTGATCCGTTCGGTAAGTGCGGGCAAAACGCTCCTCATCATCGAGCACGACATGGACGCGGTATTCAGCCTCGCCGACCGCGTCTCGGTACTCGTTCAGGGCCGCGTAATCGCGACCGGCACGCCCGACGCGATTCGCGCCGACGCCGCCGTGCGCGAGGCCTATCTTGGCAGCGGGGTCGGTCAATGAGCGCGTTGCTCGAAGTCACGGGGCTGAGGGCGTGGTACGGCGCGAGTCAGGTGCTGCACGGGGTGGATTTGCGTGTCGGCGCGGGCGAGATCGTCGCGCTCGCGGGGCGCAACGGCTCGGGGCGCTCGACGCTTGCGAAGGCACTGATGTCGATGGTGAGATCCGAGGGCGCACGCTCGTTCGCGGGGCGTCCACTCGACGGTCTGCGAACGTTCGAGATTGCGCGGCTCGGTCTGGGATATATCGCGGAGCAACGCGACGTGTTCCCGACGCTGAGCGTTGAGGAGAACCTGCAGTTAGGCGTGGCGCCGCGCGCGGGCGGATCGAGGTTCGGCATGGACGACGCGTGGGCGCTCTTTCCCGTCCTGCGCGAGCGGCGTGCTGCGCGCGCCGGTGTGCTCTCGGGCGGCGAGCAGCAGATGCTCGCGCTCGCGCGCGCCCTGGTTGGAAATCCCGAACTCCTGATCGTCGACGAACCGACTGAAGGGCTCGCCGCGCAGATGGTGGCGCGCGTCGGCGATTGCCTGCGCATGCTGCGCGAGCGTGGCGTTGCCGTGCTGCTGATCGAGCAGCGGCTCGCGCTCGCACCCGAACTGGCCGATCGTGTTGCTGTGATGGGGCACGGGCGCATCGTGTTCGACGGTACACCGCACGAACTCGCCGCGCGCGACGATGTCGTGCGCGAGTGGCTCGGCATCGGCTGAGGCCGCAGCGGTGGCAGGAAGCGGTTTTATGGCAGCGCGACGCGCGCCAGAGCCGCCATCGGCCCGAGTTGCGCGAGGGCTTGCCGTTGCGCCGCGTCGCGCACGAAGAGCGATCCGGCGAATCCGAGCGCATTGACCGAAATCCCTTCTACGCGTTCGGTAGTGCGCGGGATCGCGAGCATCCAGCGCCGCGTGACGAGCAGGTTATACGGCGCGGCTTGACTCGCGACGCCTTGCTCGTCGCGCGTACCGATTCCCGCAGCGTCGATTAGCGCGCGATAGCAGTCGGTCGCGCTCCGTGCCGCGCCTTCGGCCAGCAGGTCGAGCCAGGCGAACGCATGCCGGAAAGGCAGCCCCGGCACGGTCCCGATGCCGTGAACGAAATTCACCGCATCGAACAGTCCTTCGATCGGGACGTGCGGCGTGCTTTCGTCGAGCGTGTCATCGAGTGGTAAAGGCACCACCTGCAGATGTTTGTGCGCCTGGCTCGCGCCTGCCTCGGGTCCGCCGTTGTAGAAGCCGAGCCCGTCGAATGCGCGCAGCGCGATGCACAGCGCCTCGAAATCCGCGAGATCGATCAGCGCTTCCTGCGGCTCGAAGCGACGCGTCACGATCAGCAGATGACGGTCGATCACGTTGTACTTGTTCAGGAGCGCAACGTGCGTGCCGGAGAGATCGGCGACGAAAAGATCGGGGTCATACGGCAGGAACGGATCGGCCGCACGCGACGTGTGCGCGCCCGCGTCCTTGCGTGCGAGACTCGATACTTCGCGCACCACGAAGCGCACGCCACCGTCGTCGATCAGCGTTCGCGTCGTGTCGATCGGGAGCAGTGCGCCGCATTGCAGCGCATGCCCGCTTTGCTGCTCGATGGCCGCGAGAAGCCTGGCGGGTTCGGGGGCAACGATCGGCATGGCCGTTCAGGCCTTGTAGCCGATCGCACGCAGCAGGTCGCGACGCCACTTGACGTCCTCTTCGGCCTCCGTGCCGAGCGGCGGAAAGCCGTCCACCACGCCGACGATCCCGCGACCCTGATCCGTTTCCGCGATCAGCACCTGGGTCGGATTGGCCGTCGCGCAGAACACGCGGCACACCTCGGGCACGGCCTTGATCGCGTTCAGCACGTTCACGGGGAAAAAACCGTCCCCGAGAAACACGATGAAGCTGTGCCCCGCACCGATACGCAGCGCGTTGTCCGTCGCGAGTTCGACGAGTGTGTCGTCGGTGCCGGAGCGGCGCACGAGCCGCTTGCCCGACGCCTCGCAGAACGCGAGGCCGAATTTGATGCCCGGCACGGTGCCGTAAATGGCTTCGTGCAGATCCTCGACCGTTTTGATGAAGTGCGACTGGCCGAGAATGAAGTTGGCGGCCTCGGGCTTGACGATCTCTACCGTGGACAGTTGCATGGAGGACCTCTTCGCGCAGATGGTGGCCCGGCGGTGGCTGCGGTTCTGCAGCGGGCGCTGCAGTACGCGCGCTTTCCGCTGTGGTTTTCCGCGCCGCCTCACCGGGCTGGGGGGCGACGCAGTGTGGCCTATTATTCGCGCGAACCGGCTCTCGCTCAAGCTTCGCGCGTCGCTCGCAGCGTATCGGCGCAAGCACCGGTTGTCAGCACGACGGTCGAGCCGCACACCGCGTGCCGCGCAAAAACAAAACGGCCGGCGCCCAGGGGCGTCGGCCGTCGTGTGCGCAAGCAGCGCGGGAGATCAGGCGCGTTTCTTCGCGAACTTGCCCTCGATGTCGGGCAGGAACACGGTCAACAAACCGATGAGCGGCAGGAACGAGCAGACCTTGTAGACGAAGGCGATGCTCGTGGCATCCGCGATCTGGCCGAGCACGGCCGCGCCGATGCCGCCGAGCCCGAACGCGAAGCCGAAGAAGAGGCCCGCGATCATGCCGACCTTGCCCGGAATGAGTTCCTGGGCGTAGACGAGAATCGCCGAGAAGGCCGACGCCAGCACGACGCCGATGATCACCGTCAGCACGCTGGTCCAGAACAGGTTGGCGTAGGGCAGGAGCAACGTGAACGGCGCGACGCCGAGAATCGAACCCCAGATCACATACTTGCGACCAATGCGGTCGCCCACGGGGCCGCCGATGATCGTGCCCGCCGCGACAGCCGCGAGGAAGATGAACAGGTGGAACTGCGCGGCCTGAACGGGCAGGTGGAAGCGATCCATCAGGTAAAACGTGAAGTAGCTGTTGATGCTCGCGAGATAGAAGTACTTCGAGAACACGAGCAGCACGAGAATGACAATCGCGGTCTGGACGCGGGCGCGTGAGAGGGCGACGTGCGGAACCTCGGCGCGCTTTTTCTTCATGTTCGGATGCGCCTTGTACCAGCGGCCGATCTGCGAGAGCACGACGATCCCGACGAGCGCGGCAGCCGAGAACCACGCGATGCTGTGCTGGCCGTGCGGGATGATGATCGCGGCGGCGAGCAGCGGCCCGAGCGACGTGCCTGCGTTGCCGCCCACCTGGAAGAGCGATTGCGCGAGTCCGTGACGGCCGCCCGACGCCATGCGCGCGACGCGCGACGACTCCGGATGGAACACCGAGGAGCCGCACCCGACGAGCGCAGCGGCGCAGAGCAGCACGCCGAAGCTCGGCGCCACCGACATCAGCAGCAGGCCGCACAGCGTGAAGCCCATGCCGACGGGCAGCGAATACGGCATCGGACGCTTGTCCGTGTACATGCCGATCAGCGGTTGCAGCAGCGACGCCGTGATCTGGTAAGTCAGCGTGATGAGACCGATCTGCGTGAAGGACAGCGCGAAGTTGTCCTTGAGCATCGGGTAGATCGCGAGGATCAACGACTGGATCATGTCGTTGAGCATGTGGGAGAAGCTGATCGCGCCGAGGACCGGATAGACCGTGCGCGGCGGAACGCTGGGCGTTCCGGCCGTGGCAGTCGCCGACGGCGCGGCGCCCGCGACGGCGCCGTTCTTGATGCTCGTTTGCATGTTTTAGATCGCAGGAGAGTGCGTGCGGGCACCACGCCGGGAGGGCGCTGGCGACGGCACGACATGGACATGTATAAGAGTTATGAGCGGAGTGTAATGTGTCTCGACCGAATAGTCCGGACATTATTTGTCGAGAATCGGCCATGAATCGGACATGAATCGGCCACGAATTGGGCATGAGCCGGATTTGAACCGGACATCAAGGGCCGGGCGCGGGCTGCGGCGTGCACGCAACACTTCAAGGCGGTTTATTGGATCCGTCATTTTGGCCGGGTATAACCCGCCGGAGCCCCCGCCCACGAGGCGCGGCGCTACGGGGCCGGATTGCGGAGGAGTCGCGTGCGAGGAAGCATTCACCGCGCGCGGAACCACTGCAGGCCGGGTTGAGGCGGACTGGACTGAATCGTCCGGGCCCTCTGCAACAAGAAGGAGACTGTCAATACATGAAAGCTGTATCGCAAGCCAGCCAGCGCGCTGGTTTCGTGCCGCAGGGCGCCGGCAAACCGCTCACGGTGAAGGCGACGTTGCGCATCGCGTTCGTCGCGTTGCTGATCGGCACACTCGCAATGGGCGTGTTCTCGCTCGCGCAGATCAGCCGGCTCAACGACTCGACGCAATCGATCTACGAACAGGGTTATGTGGCGAGCCGCGCCGCCGAGGAAGCCCGCGGCCACGTACTGCGTGCGAGCCGCGCGCAGAAGATGCTGCTCACCGCCACGACCGCGAAGGAGCGTGACGAACTCGGTGCCGGCGTCGAGAGTGATCTCGCCGGGCTCACGCGCGAGATGGCCGCACTGGAGCAATACTCGGCGCAGTCCGGCGGCGATGCGCTCGACCTGCAGAAGAAGTTCGCGGCTGCGGCGTCGACGTGGAGCGGCCACCTGCGCGATTTCGTGACGCTCGTGAAGGCACAGCCGCTCGATCTCTCGCAGATGAACTGGCAGGTCGGCACGCAGGACGTGTCGCTGCTCGTCGAAACGGAGAAGCTGGAGAAGCTCGTCGATCAGCTCGTCGAGCAGCGCGGCACCGCCGCGCGAGCCACCATCGAGAAATCGGCGTTCATCTTCAAGTCGTCGTTCGTGATGATTGCGGGCGCGACGGTCGCGCTTTTCGTCCTCGCTTTCGTCATGGGCGAGTGGGGCGTGCGGCGTATTTCGCGGCAGCTGGGCGGCGAGCCCGCGCAGGCGAGGGAGATCGCGAGCCGCATTGCAGTGGGCGACCTCGCGCAGCCCGTCAAGGTCGATGCACGCGACGCAGCCAGCATGCTTGGCGCGCTGCGGGACATGCAGACCGGTCTTGCAACGACCGTCTCCGAAATTGCCGCGAGTGCCGAGGCCATCGCCGCGGCGTCAGGCCAGATTTCGACCGGCAATCTCGATCTTTCGCATCGGACCGAGCAGCAGGCGGTCGCGCTCGAGCGCACGGCGAGCAGCATGGAGCAGCTCACCTCGACCGTGCGTCTGAACGCCGAAAACGCGGCGCAGGCGAGCACGCTCGCGGGCAACGCTTCCGAGATCGCGGAGCAGGGCGGCAACGTGGTGGGCCGTGTGGTCGCGACGATGAACGAGATCAACGACAGCGCGAAGAGCATCGCGGACATCATCGGCGTGATCGAGGGCATCGCGTTCCAGACCAACATCCTCGCACTCAATGCAGCCGTCGAGGCGGCGCGCGCGGGTGAGGACGGGCGCGGCTTCTCCGTCGTGGCCGCGGAGGTGCGCAACCTCGCGCAGCGCAGCGCGGCGGCGGCCAAGGAGATCAAGGCGTTGATTACCGACTCGGTGACGCGCGTGGCCAACGGCTCGACGCTCGCGCAGGACGCCGGTCAAACGATGGGCGAAGTCGTGAAGGCGGTGCAGCGCGTGAACGACATCATCGGCGAGATAACGGCGGCGTCGCACGAGCAGCGTGCGGGCATCGAGGAGATTTCCCGCGCCGTGACGCAGATGGACGCCGGCACACAGCAGAACGCGGCGCTCGTCGAAGAGGCGACCGCAGCGGCACAGTCGCTTGACGATCAGGCGAAGACGCTCAAGCGGCTCGTCGGGAAGTTCAGGCTCGCGTGAGCATCGCGCGCGTCGGTTCGTGATGAAGAAAGCGCCGCCCTGAGCTCATCAGGCGGCGCTTTTGTTTTGGGCGCGTTTGCGGTCACTTCGCATCGCGCTCGATGATCCACTCGTGCGCGGGATCGTTGTAGAAGTGCCACTCGCGGCGCGGCCCGGCCATCACGTTCAGGTAGTACGACTCGTAGCCGTATGGCACGACGACGGGATGGTAGCCGCGCGGCACCATCACGACGTCGTGGTCCTCGACGGCCATCGTTTCATCGAGGTCGCGCGCATCAGTGTAGACGCGCTGGAACGCGAAGCCTTGCGGCGGACTCAGGCGGTGATAGTACGTTTCTTCGAGCGCGCTCTCCTGTGGAAGGCGGTCGGCGTCGTGCTTGTGCGGCGGATAGCTCGACGAATGTCCAGAGGGCGTGCGCACTTCCACGACGAGCAGTGATTCGGCAGGCGCCGTCTGAGGCAGGATATCGCAGACGTAGCGCGTATTGAGGTTCTTGCCGCGCGTCGAACGCTTCATCTGCGCGGGTTCGATCAGGCGCACCGGTAGGGTGCCCTTCGCAGGTGCGCTCGCCACGCCCACTTCGGCGTCGCGCGTGGCCCGCACCGTGGCCTTGACGCCGGGCGGCACGTACACCGCGTACGGCGCGGCGTCTTCGAACACGCTGTCGCGCGAGCCGAGACTCGACCAGCGCTCGCCGCCCGCTTCGACATCCACGGCGCCCGTGAGCACGACGATGCAACTCTCGCGCTCCTTGTCGTACACGTAGACCACGTCGGCTTCGGACAGCCGGTATGCGGCAAAGCCGACGTAGTGCCAGCCCGCCGTCACGGGCGTGACGCGCGCGATCGTCTGGCCTTCGCGCGCGGCTTTCACTAGCAGAGTCATGCTGCCTCCTGTCGGCCCGAGTTAGTGCTTTAGCACTTACTCGGGCGCCATGCAAAGCGTTGTAGCGTCGATCGGCGCGTCAACGAGCGCGCGCAGCGTGCGAAAGCCCTTCTGCGCATACGCATACGATGGCGCGACGACCGGATCCTGTTCGGCTTCGACGACGAACCAGGCGCGATAGCCGTGATGTTTCAGCCGACCGACGATGGCCGGGAAGTTCACCGCGCCGTCGCCGGGCACCGTGAACGCGCCCGCGAGCACCGCATCGAGGAAGCTCCAGTTGCGGTTGCGCGCGAGCTTGACGACTGCGGGGCGCACGTCCTTGCAGTGCACGTGACACACGCGTGCGATGTGCCTGTCGAGAACCGCAACAGGATCGCCTCCCGCGAATGTTATGTGGCCCGTGTCGAACAGTAGACCCACAGCGTCGCTCGTGCGCGCCATGAGCCTGTCCACATCGGCGCTCGTTTCGACGTAGGCACCCATGTGATGGTGATACGCGAGGCGCACGCCGCGTGAGAGCGTATAGCGCGCGAATGCGTCGACGCGTTCGGCGTAGGCGTCCCACTGTGCGTCGGTGAAAAAGCGCGGCCGCTGATAAAGCGGACGTGGCGCGCCCTGGATCGAATCGGCGACTTCGCCGTAGACCATCACCGTCGCGCCATTTTGCGCGAGCAGGTCGAGATGCTTGTCCACGGCGGCGATTTCCTCTTCGACGCTGCGGCGCGCAAGCATCCCCGAATACCAACCCGATACGAGCGCAAGCCCGTATTGCGCGAGCAGGGCCTTGAGCGCCTCGGGCTCGCGCGGAAACTTGTTGCCGAGTTCGAACCCCTCGTAGCCGATCTCACGGCCTTCGGTGAGGGCCACGGCCAGCGGTGTTTCGCCGCCGAGCGAAGGCAGGTCGTCGTTCATCCACGAAAGCGGATTGACGCCGATGCGTACTTCAAATGCGCTCATGTGGGCTCCTCGTTGCCAGGATCGTCTTGCGCCGCGTCGGCTGCGTCGTCCTCCGTACGCGTGGCTTCGTCAGCGCCATGCGCATGCTTGCGGCCCCCGCGCGCGGCGAGCGCCTCGTCGTAGCGCTCGCGTGCCACGCGCACCGTGGCGCGCGACGAGACTTCGGGCACTGCGACTTCCCACCACCAGCCACCGTCCTCGGTCGTGCGCGCCGGATCGGTGTCGATGCTGATGAGGTAGGTGCGCGTCGAGGCACGCGCGCGCTGCATCGCGATTTCGAGTTCCGCGATGTTGCCGACGTGCTCGGCCTGCGCCCCGAGGGAACGCGCGTGCGACGCGAAGTCGATGCGTGGCGCGCCGAGCGGGCCCTGTGCGCAGTCGTCGAAGAGGTTGTTGAACGGTGCGCCGCCGCACGCCTGCTGCAGGCGGTTGATGCACCCATAGCCGCGGTTGTCGAGCACGACGATGATGAGCTTCGCGCCGAGCATCACCGAAGTCGCAATTTCGCTGTTCATCATCAGATAGCTGCCGTCACCCACCATCACGATGACTTCGCGATCGGGCCGCGCGAGTTTCGCACCGAGCCCTCCCGCGATTTCGTAGCCCATGCACGAGTAGCCGTATTCGACGTGATACGCGCCCGGCCGGCCCGGGCGCCAGAGCTTGTGCAACTCTGCAGGCAGCGTGCCCGCGGCGCACACGACGATGTCGTCGGTCGGCGAGCGGCTCGACGAGCGTTGCACCGCGCCAATCACATCGGCGTCGTACGGCAGGCAGTTGCGGTCCTGCGGTGCGTGCGTCAAACGCTCGACGCCCTCGCGCCACGTGCTCGCGAGTTGCAGCGCGCGTGCGGTCCAGTTCGCGTCCGCGCGCCAGTTGCCGAGCTCGCTGCCGAGCACAACGAGCGCGAGACGCGCGTCGGCCTCGACGGCCAGGCCATCGTGCTTGATCGCATCGAAGCCGTTGGCGTTCACGCCCATCACGTGCGCGTGCCGGAACAGCGAATTCGAACCTGTCGTGAAGTCCTGCAGCCGCGTGCCGATCGCGAGAATGCAATCGGCGTCGGCGGCGAGCGCGTTGGCGGCGGGGGAGCCCGTCACGCCGATCGCGCCTACGTTAAGCGGATCGTCCCATGCAAGCGAGCCCTTGCCCGCCTGCGTTTCGGCGACCGGAATGCCGCGTGCGGCGGCGAGTGCCTGGAGCGCTTCCGATGCGCGCGAATACAGCACACCGCCGCCCGCAATGATCAGCGGACGTTTCGCGCGGAAGAGCTGCACGAGCGCGGCGTCGATGTCGGTCTGCGCCGGCGCGGCCGCGCGAGCGTTCACGAGGCGCGGTGTGAAGAAGCTGGCGGGGTAGTCCCACGCGGTTGCCTGCACGTCCTGCGGCAGCGCCAGCGTGACGGGGCCGCACAGCGCGGCGTCGGTCAGGACGCGCACCGCGCGCGGCAGCGCAGTGAGAAGCTGCGCGGGATGGACGATGCGGTCGAAGTAGCGCGACACGGGCTTAAGCGCGTCGTTGGCCGAGACGCCGCCGTCGTGCATGTCCTCGACCTGCTGCAACACCGGATCGGGTTCGCGCGAAACGAAGATGTCGCCCGGCAGGAGCAGGAGCGGCAGGCGGTTCACGTGCGCGAGTGCCGCGGCCGTAACGAGGTTCGTCGCGCCGGGTCCGATCGACGTGGTCACGGCCATCATGCGACGGCGCAAATGCGCCTTCGCAAAGGCGATCGCGCTGTGGGCCATCGCCTGTTCATTGTGCGCGCGCAGCGTGGGCAATTCGTGACGCCAGTGGTAGAGCGCCTCGCCGAGCCCGGCGACGTTGCCATGGCCGAAGATCGCGAAAACACCGCCGAAGAGCGGTTCGGTGCGGCCCGAACCGTCTTCGCAGGTGACGCGTTGTGCCGCGAGATAGCGCACCAGGGCCTGCGCAGCCGTGAGGCGCACGGTGGCTCCGTGTGCAGCGGCTGGCTGGTTTTCGTTCGCAGCGGGGGCAATGCGCTGGTTCATGCTGCTTTCTCCTCGTGCGCGTGCGTTGCGGCATCGCCCGCTTCGGGTGGCCGTGCATTGGCGCGCGCGGCGCGCCAGGCGGCGATCAGCGTTTCGAATGTGCGGCGCACGCGGGCGATCAGTTCGTCGTCGTCGATCTCGCCTGCCAGCCAGGCGAGGCTCGGATCGTGGTGGATCGTGCGGCCCACGGTGAAGCCACGGCAGGTGGACGATTGCGCCGCGTTGTGAAAGCCCTCCAGCAGTTGCTCGACGCTTGCAGCAAGGCCCAGCAGCACGACGCCGCGGCAGTACGGGTCGCGCTCGGCGATCAGTGCGTCGATGGCGCGCCATTGCGCGGCGTCCATCGGTTCGAGCTTCCACCACTCAGGATAGATGCCGATGTTGTAAATGCGCTTGAGTGCTCTGTAGACCGTATCGGGCGCGTTCGGTACGCCGCCCAGTTTCGGCGGGATCACTTCGAGCAGCAGTTCGTGGCCGCTCGCCTGCACCGTGTCGTAAAGCGCGTGCAATTGCGATTCCTGCTCGATGCGCTGTTCGACGGGTTCGTCGGGATGGAACTGCACGAGGCACTTCACGATGTGATCGCGAGGCCAGCTTGCGAGCGTCGTGCCGACGGACCGGCCATGATCAAACACTAGCGGAACCGAGCCTGGCAGTTCGACAGGGCGACCGATCCACCATCCGCGCCCGGTCGCGGCATTCAATGCGTCCTGTCCGTAGCGGTCATCGATCAGGATACCGATGCGTCCCTGCAGACCGCGTTCGCGTTCGGTCTGCGCGACGGCCTCGACGAAGAGATTCTTGAGCCGGACGATGCGCGACTCATCGGCGCCTGTCTGCTGGGCGAGTTCGAAGAACGGGTTGCGGTGGTCGAACGCGAAACCGAGCACTTCGTCGCGCGGTGTACGTGCGGGCGTGACGCGATGCAGGCGTGCGAGCGTCGCGTCGCGGTCCGGGCGACTCATGCGCACGGGATCGGCGGTGGCTTCACGCAGGAAGTAGTCGAGTTCGGCGGGTGTAGGCATGGCCGGTGCGCAGCCATGGCGCGATACGACGAGCGCGCCGCACGCGTTGGCGGCGCGCGCGCAGTCTTCGAGCGGCGCGTCGCGCAGCCAGCCCGAGAGGAACCCCGAGGCGAATGCATCGCCTGCGCCGAGCACGTTGAGCACTTCCACTTCGACCCCGCGTTGCATCGATAGCGCTTCGAGCGATGCGGGCACCGCGCCCTCGATGATCTGGCAGCCGAGCGGCCCGCGCTTGACGACAAGCGTGGCTTGCGTGACTTCGCGCACACGCGCGAGCGAATCGATCAGCGATGCGTTACCGCCTGCAATACGGAATTCCTCCTCGGTGCCGATCACGAGATCGAAGAGCGGCAGGATGCGCTGCAGATGCGCGGAAACACCTTCGCTCGCGACGAAGCGTGTTTCGCCATCGGCCTTGCCGGTGAGGCCCCAGAGCACCGGGCGATAGTCGATATCCAGCACCGTTCGCACATCGTTGCGGCGCGCGTAGTCGAGCGCGGTGAGGCTCGTGCGGTTGACCTGTTCGGTGGAGAAGTGCGTGCCGGTGATCAGGAGCGCTTTCGATGAAGCGATGAACGCCTCGTCGAAGTCGTGTGGATCGACGGCCATGTCGGCGCAGTTCTCGCGATAGAAGATGAGCGGGAACGTATCGCGGTCCCTGATGCCGAGCAGCACGAGCGCGGTGAGTCGCGCGGGGTCCACGCGCACGTGGCTCGTGTCGCAGCCTTCTTTCGCGAGCGTTTCGACGAGAAAACGGCCCATGTGGTCGTCGCCGACGCGCGTGAGCATTGCCGCGTCGAGCCCGAGCCGCGCGCAGCCGAACGCGATATTCGCCGACGAGCCGCCCAGATACTTCGCGAATGTCGAGACGTCTTCGAGTCGTGCGCCCACCTGTTGCGCGTAGAGGTCCACACCGAGGCGCCCGAGGCAGACGATGTCGCGCCGCTTGTCCGCAGCGAAGCGGGAGGCCGTGGCCGAAGGGGAACGGGTCATTGCCATATACATTCCTCGTGAATTCGATGCCTGCGTCTGAACGCGATCAGATAGTTGCGCCGTCGAGTTCCGCGATCAACTTTTGCATTTCTGCGCCGCCCGCCATCATGTCGAGTACCTCGTTCTTGCTGATGGTCTCTTTGGTGAAGGTGCCGAGCGAGCGTCCGCGATTGAGCAGCGTGAACGAATCGCCGATGGGGTAGGCATGGTGGACGTTGTGCGTGATGAAAATCACCGAGATGCCCTTCGCGCGCGCGTTGTGGATCAGCTTGAGCACGTTGAAGCTCTGCTTGACGCCGAGCGCGGCGGTCGGTTCGTCGAGGATCAGCACGCGCGCACCGAAGTGGATCGCGCGCGCAATCGCGAGACACTGGCGCTCGCCGCCCGACATCGTGCCGATGGCCTGATGCGGATCGCGAACGTTGATGCCCATTTCGGAGAGACGATCCTTCGCGATCGTCGCGCATGAATCGAGATCCATGACGTTCAGGAAACCGAACAGCTTTTTCTGCGGCTCACGGCCCATAAAGAAATTGCGCGCGACGGAAAGGAGCGGCACGAGCGCGAGATCCTGATAGACGGTCGCGATGCCGAGATCGAGCGCGTCTTTCGGCGATTCGAACTGCACGGGCTGGCCGTCCACCAAATACTGACCTGAGGAAGGCGCGTGCACGCCAGCGAGCGTTTTGATGAGCGTGGATTTGCCCGCGCCGTTGTCGCCCAGCAGGCAGTGCACTTCGCCGCGCTTCAGGCGCATCGTGACGCCGCTCAGCGCGATGACCTTGCCGAAAAACTTGCTGACGTTTTCGAGTGCGAGGATCGTGTCGGCGCCTTTATCGATGATCGGTTCTGACATGACAGTCTCCCGGTTACGACTGCGCGACGCGGCGGCGCACGTAGTGGTTGAACAGCACGGCCATCAGCAGCATCACGCCGAGGAATACGCGGAACCAGTCCGAGTCGATGTTCGTGTAGGTGATACCGATCTGCACGACGCCGAAGATCAGCGCGCCAAACGCGGCACCGATCACCGAGCCATAGCCGCCCGTGAGCAACGTGCCGCCGATCACTGCGGCGATGATCGCCTCGAATTCCTTCTGGATGCCACGGTCGGCGGCGGCCGAGCCGATGTCGCAGACCTGCAGCACGGCGAAGAGGCAGGAGCAGAACGCGGTCAGCATGAAGAGCGAGATCTTGACGCGCTTCACAGGTACGCCGACGTTCTTCGCGGCATTCGCATCGCCGCCCACGGCGAGAATCCAGTTGCCGTAGCGTGTTCTCGCGAGCACGAACGCGCCGATCGCGGTGAGCCCGAACCACCAGAGGATCACCTTCGGCACGCCGGGGACGAGCGGTTGGCCGTTGTCGAGCATCCTGCCGATGCCCATGTGCGCGAGCGCGACGAAGAGGCTCCTGAACGCGGTGCCGTGAAAGAGCAGGTTGGTGAGCCAGTCGGCTCGCGCGACGTCGCCGACGCCGGAGACGATCGTGCGGTTGGCGAACATGACCGACAAGGCGAGCGTGAGGCCGCGCAGGATGAAGAGGAACGCAAGCGTGACGATGAACGACGGCAGCCGCGTGCGCATCACGAGATAGCCGTTGAGCGCGCCGAGCGCGACACAGCACACGAACGCGAAGAGGATCGAGAGCCAGATCGGCAAGTGGAAGTACATGGTCGGGATCGCGACCATCATGCCCGCGAAGCCGATCATCGAGCCGATGGAGAGGTCGAACTCGCCGGCGATCATCAGAAGACACGCGCCCATGGCGAGGATGCCGAGGTAGGCTGCGACCTGCGACCAGTTCATCACGCCGTCGAGATCGAACATGCCGGAGCCGCCCGCGCCGATGGCGAACACGGCGAAGACGAGCACGGTGCCGGAAATCGCTGCGAATTCGGGGCGGCCGAGCAGATGCCCGAACCGCGATTCGCGGCGCACGCGTTCGTCGGCGGAGCCGGCTCCGGTCGGAGCCTGTGGTGCGGCGCTTGGGTCTTGCGCGTTGCCGTCGTGTCCGTGCGAGGGAAAGTGTTTGCCAGCTACACCCATGATGTCTCCTTACTTCGGTCCTGTCCCACTACGGATGCCCAATCCACACCGTGCGCGCGACAGCAACGTGGCACGCACGGCGGCAACGCACCAGTGAGTAACGCGCGGCGCGGTGGGCGAGGGGCGAAGCGGTGATCGCAAGGAGCGAACCGTCGCCGCGTGTCGGCCCGAGTTAGTGCTTTAGCACTTACTCGGGCCCCATGCAGAGCAGTCGGCCCGAGTTAATGCTTTACGGGCTCCATGCAGGGCACTCGGCATTGAGTCAGCGCTTCAGCACTCACTCAGGCCCCATGCAAAGCTGGTTGACGAAAACCAGCGAATCAGCGGTACTGACCCGCGTACTTCACGACCTTGTCGATGTTCTCCTTCGTGATGAAGCCCGGGCCCGATCGAATATCACGAGGCCCATACGACGGCTGCAGCCCATACGTCTCGAGCCGCTGCTTGAACTTCGGATTCGCCTCGAGGATCTGGCGGATCTTCACCGGATCGGTCGTGTGCTCCTTCCTCACGATCGCGAGCACGGCCACGGGGATGTACCCCTGCAGATACGGTTGCTGGTCGATCGCGAACTGGATCGTGCCCGCGCGGATCCCGCTCGCAATGTCCTCGGAAAAGTCGAACGTATAAAAGCGGATCTTGCCCGCGAGGCCCATCTGCTGCACGGCCTTCAGGGTCGGCGCGGCCGACAGCGGTCCGAGCGTGAGGATCGCATCGGTGTTCGGGTGATTGCGTAGATAGGCGCTGACCTTCGACTGGATCTCGGTCGGGTCGGTCCCGCTGTCGATCGTCGAGGTCTTGAAGTCGACGCCGATGGCCTCCGCGAAGCCGCGGCAGCGTTCGAACGACGCCGCGTTGGTCGCGTAGTGGTTCACGCACACGAACGATTTCACGCCCGCCGCCTTGGCCTTCTCGCCGGCCGCCTGTCCAGCGACGAATTCGGGCTGTCCGACGTGCATGATCGCGCCGAGCTTCGCGCTCTGCTCCTCGGTGCCGGAGTTCAGCGTGACGAGCGGAATCTTCTTTTCGGTGACCTTGCCGATGGAACTCTTGAGCACATCGAAGTCGGCGATTGTCGTGGCGACGCCGTCGTAGTTGCGTGCGGCGGCCTGTTCGATCAGGCGGGCCATATCGGCGATGTCGCCGTTCGGCGGATTGCGGTAATCGGTCTGGACGTTGAAGTCTTCGTCCGCTTGTTTGATGGCGTTCTTGATGGTGTTCCACCACGAATCCGAATCCGGCGCGTGGCTGATGAGTACGAAGTGCGCGTCGGCGGCCTGTGCCGCCGGCATGGCCAGCGAGCCCAGCCCGGCAGCGAGCGCGAGCGTCGCGGCGAACCGCCGGAGCGTTGCCTTGCCCTTGCGTTCAGTCATTGTCTCCACCTTTCTCGGTCTGTCGTTTTTGGGGATGAACCGGACGGTTTCGCGTTTTTCATGCCGTCCCGCTCATCGTCAAGAGTAGGTCACGGTCGCGCGACATGCAATGGATATTTCACCGTAAATAAAAATGGAAAATATGTTCCATTCACGCGTGGACCTTCCTATAATCGGCAGCGTCGGCATGTTCCGGATCCCTTGCCCGGCAAGGGTTTGCGGCACTGCGGCAACCAGCAAGGAAATGAGGCCATGGTGGAAGAGACAACGGATGCCGTTGCGGGCGTCGACGAATTGATGCAGCGCATCGCCCACGACTACGAGGCGTTGCCGCGGCAGTTGAAAAGCGTCGCGAGCTACATCGAACAGCACCGCGCGAGCGTGATGATGGACCGAACGAGCGACATTGCCGCGAGCTGCGGCGTGCATCCTTCGGCGGTGGTGCGCTTTGCGCAGCGTTTCGGCTTTTCGGGCTTCTCCGACCTGCAGGCCGTGTTTCGTCAGGCGTATGCGGGTCAGGGCGCCTCGGCGACGAGCTACCAGCAACGCATCCGCCAACTGATCGACGCGAAAGAAGGCAAGACGAGCCCGGAACTCGGCGGTGCGGTGGCTCGCGAGTTCATCGGCGCGTGCCGAAGCGGGCTCGACGAACTCGAAGCGGGACTCGACGACGCGCAGTTCGACGAAGCGGTAAAGATGCTGGAGCAGGCCGACAACATCTACGTGATCGGCGTGCGGCGCTCGTTTCCCGTGGCGAGCTACATCGTCTACGCGCTCCAGCACACGAGAAAGCGCGTGCATCTCGTCTCGGGGCTCGGCGGCATGTATCACGAGCAGATCCGAAGCGTGAAAAAGGGCGACGTGGTCATCGCGATCAGCTTTGCGCCCTATGGCAAGGAAACGCAATATTGCCTGCGCCTCGCGCAGCAGCATCACGCGAAGACGCTCGTCATCACGGACAGCCAGCTTTCGCCGCTCGCGCGCCACGCGAATGCGCAGCTCTACGTGAAAGAGGGGAGCGCGTTCGCGTTCCGCTCGCTCACCAGCACTTTCTGCCTGTGCCAGGCGCTCTTTATTGCGCTCGCGTACCGGCTCGAATTGAACGTCGAAGAATCGACCGACACTGGAGGATACGATGTCTGAAAAGTTGTCTGAAAGCGCAGGCAAGACGCTGGATGTCGCGGTATTCGGCGCGGGACGCATCGGCCGCATCCATGCGGCGAATCTCGCGCGCGCGAGCGGCGTGCGCCTCAAGTATGTGATCGACGTGAACCGCGAGGCCGCCGCTGCGCTCGCCGCGCAGCACGGCGCGCAGGTGGCCGACATCGACGTTGCGCTAGGCGACGCATCGATCGGCGCGACCATGATCTGTTCCAGCACCGATACGCACTCCGAACTGATCCTCAAATCGGCGGCGGCGGGCAAGCATATCTTCTGCGAAAAACCCGTGGATCTCACGCTCGACCGCGCACGCGAGTGCGCGCAGGCCGTGGAGCGTGCGGGCGTGGTCGCGATGATCGGATTCCAGCGCCGTTACGATCCCACGTTCGCGGCGCTCAAGGCGCGTCTCGATGCGGGCGAGATCGGCACGCCTGAGATGCTCGTCGTGACGAGCCGCGATCCGGGGGCGCCTCCCGTCGAGTACATCCGGCGCTCGGGCGGCATCTTCAAGGACATGCTGATCCACGACTTCGACATCTTCCGCTGGATCCTCGACGACGAAGCCGACACCGTGCACGCCACGGGCAGTTGCCTCTCCGATCCAGCGATCGCAGAAGCGGGCGACATCGATTCGACGGCGGTGACGATCCGCACGAAGCGCGGGCGTCTTTGCCAGATAAACACGGCGCGTCGTGCGGCCTATGGCTATGACCAGCGTTTCGAGATTCTCGGCAGCGACGGCATGTTCCAGGCGGGCAATATGAAGCCCACTGAAGTGGTCGCGTGGTCGAAGAACGCCGTGTCGCAGGACGTGCCGGAGGCGTTCTTCCTTGAACGCTACCGGGCGGCGTATGCGGCCGAGATGGCGCATTTCCACGACGCGGTGACAAACGGCACGCCGGTGCGCACGACGGTTGCGGACGGGTTGAAGGCGCTCGAACTCGCGGAGGCGGCGGCGTTGTCGTGGCGTGAAGGGCGCGTGGTGAAGCTCGGCGAGTGAGCCGGCGCCCACAAAAAACGCGACAGGGATCGCACAGACGACTCTTGCAGCAAAGGCAGCACGGGAAGGAGGCGAACGATGCAAACGACTGAAGGAGCCCGGCCGTTGCGCGTGGGCGTGGCGGGACTCGGGCGGCTTGGGCGGCGGCACGCGAAGAATCTCGCATACCGCGTGCCGGGCGCGACGCTAGCGGCGGCGTGCAGCCCGCTCGAAGACGATCTCGCATGGGCACGCGATGCATTGCCCGGCGCACGCCTGTACACGGACTACACGCAAATGCTGGCCGACGATGCGCTCGATGCCGTCTGGCTCGTCACGCCTTCGTCACTGCACGCGCAGCAGATCATCGACGCGTTGCGCGCGGGCAAGCACGTGTTCTGCGAAAAACCGCTTTCGCTCGACGTCGCCGAGTGCGAGCGCGTGGTGGCCGAGTCGCGCCGCTACGAGGGCCAGCAGGTAACGATCGGCTTCATGCGCCGCTTCGATCCGAGCTACCAGGACGCATTCGCGAAAGTGCAGGCGGGCGCGATTGGTCGTCCGTTCCTGGTGCGCTCCCAGACCAGCGACCTCAACGATCCGGAAGGCTTTTTTGTACGCTTCGCGCCCACCTCGGGCGGCCTCTTCCTCGACTGCACCGTGCACGACATCGACGTCGCGCGGTGGCTCCTCGGCAAGCCCCGCGCGACGCGCGTCTTTGCTAGCGGGACAATCGCGCTGCACGAAGGCCTGCGAGCGGCGGGCGACGTCGATAACGGCGTCGCGATCTGCGAATTCGAGGGCGGCGCGCTCGCGATGTTCTACGCGTCGCGCACGATGGCGCACGGCAACGATACGTCGAGCGAGGTGATCGGCACGGCAGGCGCGCTCGCGATCGGACATATTCCGCGCGCGAACCGCGTCGAGATCTACGATGCGCACGGCGTGCGCAGTGAATGCACGCCCACTTTCTTCGACCGCTTCGAGGAGGCGTTTCTCATCGAGGCCCACGCGTTCGTGGCGGCGGTGCGTGAGCGCATGGGCGAAGGCGCTGGCATGGTTGGGCAGGACGCGACGCTGGAAGACGCGCTGGAGGCGACGCGCATCGGCCAGGCGCTGCGCGAGTCGATGCACGCGGGGCAGGCCGTCGTACTGTGACCATCGTGCCGCAGAAAGCGGCGCGCGCCTGCGGTAAAATTGAGACTATTGTGTGCGCCGTGCCTGGCGTGCCACCCGAAGGATCCTACCCCGATGCAGATTCAGATTCACAAGGAAGTCGATGCGCGCGGGCTGAAGTGCCCGCTGCCGATCCTGCGCGCCAAGAAGGCGCTTGCCGATATGGAAAGCGGCCAGATTCTCAAGGTCAGTGCGACCGACCCCGGCTCGCAGCGCGATTTCGCCGCGTTCGCGAAGCAGACGGGCAACGAGATCGTCGAAAGCTCCCGGCAGGATGAGACGTTTGTATTCCTGATGCGCAGGCGCTGAAAGGCGCAGCGCCGCCGCTGCTTCGTCACCGTAAAAGCGGCACACAAAAAAATGGCCCGCGTTCATCGCGGGCCATTTTGCTTGCAGCGCTTGCCGAGCAATGCGCGGTGTTTAGCCTTCCATCACCGGCTTGCGCGTATGCAGATACTCGGAGAATTCGGTCCCCACTTCAGGGTGGCGCAGCGCGAATTCGACGGTCGCCTTCAGATAGCCGAGCTTGCTGCCGCAGTCGAAACGCGTGCCGTGGTACTTGTACGCGAGCACCTGCTCGTCGGCGAGCAGCGACTGGATTGCGTCCGTGAGCTGGATCTCACCACCGGCGCCGGGCTTGATCGAGCGCAGGTGATTGAAGATGCGCGGCTTGAGCACATACCGGCCGACCACACCGAGGTTCGACGGCGCGTCTTCCGGCGCCGGTTTCTCAACGATGCCCGAGAGCTTGACGATCGAATCTTCCCACTCCTTGCCTTCGACGATGCCGTACGAGCGCGTCTCCGACGGCGGAATCTCTTCCACGCCGAGCACCGAGCTATGGTAGTGGTCGAACACCTCCACCATCTGCTTCATGACGGGCGGCGTGCCATAGAGCAGGTCGTCGGCGAGGATCACAGCGAACGGATTGTCGCCCACGAGCTTCTCGGCGCAGAGCACCGCGTGGCCGAGGCCGAGTGCTTCCGGCTGGCGCACATAGAAGCAATCTACGTTGTGCGGCTTGATGCTGCGGACCACCTCGAGCAGTTTCGCCTTGCCGCGTGCTTCGAGTTCCGCTTCGATCTCGTAGGACTTGTCGAAATGGTCCTCGATCGCGCGCTTGCTGCGTCCGGTCACGAAGATCATTTCGGTGATTCCGGCCGCTACGGCCTCCTCAACGGCGTACTGGATCAGCGGCTTGTCAACGACCGGCAGCATCTCCTTCGGGCTGGCCTTCGTGGCCGGAAGAAAGCGCGTGCCGAGGCCCGCCACCGGAAATACCGCTTTTGTAACTTTTAGCATGTCTTTAGTCCTGGTCCTGGCGGCAGCGCGGTTCCCGCCTGGTTTCCTGCTTCGGTAGCCGCGCGTCGCATCCTGTTTGCCGGATTGGCTCTCAGGCCGGCAGCCGCTCGAGCTGCGCGGTCAGCTTGTCCAACGTAACCTTGAATTCTGCCAGTCTTTTCTGCTCCTGCTCAACGACCGCAGCGGGTGCCTTTGCGACGAAACTGTCGTTGCTCAGCTTGGCGGTGCATTTTGACACCTCGTTTGTCAGACGTGCGATCTCTTTTGACAATCTCTCACGTTCAGCGGCGACGTCGATTTCGACCTTCAGCACGAGCTTGTCCGTCCCGACGATCGCGACCGGTGCACCTTCCGATGCCGCGTCGAGCGTCGCTTCGTCGGCGATGATCTGGACTTCTGACAGACGCGCGAGCGCTTGTGCATACGGCGCGAAGGTGGCGAGCCGTGCGGCGTTTCCGGTAGCGAGCAGCGGCACCTTCGTGGCGGGCGAGAGGTTCATTTCGCCACGCAGGTTGCGGCACGCATCGATAACAGCCTTCAGGTCCGCGGCCCACGTTTCGGCGGCTTCGTCGATCTTCTTCGGCTGAGCGACAGGATACGCCTGCACCATGATCGACGCTTCGCCGGCGGCCACGTTCTGCGGATACGCATCGGTCAGCGGTGCGACCTTTTGCCAGAGCGCTTCCGTGATGAACGGAATGACCGGATGCGCGAGGCGCAACACCGTCTCCAGCACACGCAACAGCGTGCGGCGCGTGGCGCGCTGTTGCGCCGGCGTGCCGCTCTGGATCTGCACCTTCGCGAGTTCCAGATACCAGTCACAGTATTCGTCCCAGACGAACTTGTACAGGGCGTTGGCCACATTGTCGAAGCGATAGTCGGCGAAACCCTTCGCGACTTCCATTTCCACGCGCTGCAGCAGCGAGACGATCCAGCGGTCGGCCTGCGAGAAGTCCGTGTAGTCGCCCGGAGCGCAGTCGCCCGGCTCGCACGGACCGGGCTTCGAGAAGCCGCAGTCGTGACCTTCGCAGTT
Organism: Paraburkholderia adhaesiva; assembly: GCF_021390575.1. Classification (GTDB taxonomy): domain Bacteria; phylum Pseudomonadota; class Gammaproteobacteria; order Burkholderiales; family Burkholderiaceae; genus Paraburkholderia; species Paraburkholderia adhaesiva. The sequence goes on from NZ_JAJEJQ010000001.1 coordinate 1,162,016, forward strand.
CATCAGCACGAAGCGCGTGGCGTTCCACAACTTGTTGCAGAAGTTGCGGTAGCCCTCGCAACGCGCGAGATCGAAATTGACATTGCGTCCGAGCGTGGCCATCGACGCCATCGTGAAGCGCAGCGCATCGGTGCCGAACGCGGCGATGCCGTCCGGGAACTCCTTGCGCGTCTTCTTTTCGATGGTGGCGGCCTGCTTCGGGTTCATGAGGCCCGTGGTGCGCTTGGCGACCAGCGCTTCGAGGTCGATGCCGTCGACGATATCGATCGGGTCGAGCGTGTTGCCCTTGCTCTTCGACATCTTCTGGCCTTCGGCGTCGCGCACGAGGCCGTGCACGTACACCGTCTCGAACGGCACCTTGCCGGTGAAGTGCGTGGTCATCATGACCATGCGCGCGACCCAGAAGAAGATGATGTCGAAGCCCGTCACGAGCACGGAGGAGGGCAGGAACGCCTTCAGTTCGGGCGTCTCGGCAGGCCAGCCCAGCGACGAGAACGGCACGAGCGCCGACGAGAACCACGTGTCGAGCACGTCTTCGTCGCGCTTCAGTGCGCCCTTGTAACCCTTGGCGTCGGCTTGCGCGCGGGCCTCTTCCTCGGTCTTCGCGACGAAGATCTCGCCGTTTTCGCCGTACCACGCCGGAATTTGATGGCCCCACCAGAGCTGGCGCGAGATGCACCAGTCCTGGATGTTTTCGAGCCACTGGTAGTAGGTCGTCGTCCAGTTTTCCGGCACGAATTTGATCTGACCGTTGCGCACGACGTCGAGTGCGGTTTCGGCGATCGACTTGCCTGGGTTGAACGTGCCTTCGGGCGCCGGCTTGCTCATCGCGACGAACCACTGGTCCGTCAGCATCGGCTCGATCACGACGCCCGTGCGGTCGCCGCGCGGCACCATCAGCTTGTGGGGCTGCACCGATTCGAGGAGGCCAAGCGCCTCGAAGTCGGCGACCACCTGCTTGCGTGCCTCGAAGCGATCGAGGCCGCGGTACTTTTGCGGCGCGTTGTTGTTGATCTTCGCGTCGAGCGTGAGGATCTCGATCATCGGCAGGCCATGGCGCTGGCCCACCTGGTAGTCGTTAAAGTCGTGCGCCGGCGTGACCTTCACGACGCCCGTGCCGAATTCGCGGTCGACGTATTCGTCGGCGATGATGGGGATCTCGCGGTCCGTCAGCGGCAGCTTCACCATCTTGCCGATCAGATGCGCGTAACGCTCGTCTTCGGGATGGACCATCACGGCCGTATCGCCGAGCATCGTTTCCGGACGCGTCGTCGCAACCGTAAGATGACCCGAGCCGTCCGCGAGCGGATAGCTCAGGTGCCACAGGTTGCCGTTTTCTTCTTCGCTCGCGACTTCGAGGTCCGAGACGGCGGTGAGCAGCACCGGGTCCCAGTTCACGAGGCGCTTGCCGCGGTAGATCAGGCCCTGTTCATAGAGGCGCACGAACACGTCGCGCACGGCGGCCGACATCTTGTCGTCCATCGTGAAGTACTCGCGCGACCAGTCGATCGACGCGCCGAGGCGGCGGACCTGGCCCGTAATCGTCGAGCCCGACTGCTGCTTCCATTCCCACACGCGTTCGACGAACTTCTCGCGGCCGAGGTCGTGGCGCGAAATCTTCTGCGCGTCGAGCTGGCGCTCCACGACGATTTGCGTCGCGATGCCCGCGTGGTCGGTGCCCGGAACCCACAGCGTGTTCTCGCCGAGCATGCGGTGATAGCGCGCGAGACCGTCCATGATCGTCTGGTTGAACGCGTGCCCCATGTGCAGCGTGCCGGTGACGTTGGGCGGCGGCAACTGGATCGAGAAGTTGTTGCGGCCGGGCGTGAAGGTCGCGGCGGCGTAGCCGCGGCGCTCCCATTCGGGGCCCCATTGGGCCTCGATCGTCTGGGGCTCGAAGCTTTTCGCTAGCGTGCTGTCGCTCATGGGTGGAATCTGCCGAAAAAGAATGCGGAAACCTTCGATTATAAGGGGAATGCCGCTCGCCTCGATGGTGGTGGCCGGTGCGCGAAGCGCCCGGTGTGGCGGATGAGGCGGACAACGGCGGCCGAACCCACCGCGCGGCAATGCGTCCGGAGCGGGCATTCGAGATACGGCGACGGTGCGGCGGCCGTGGGCGTGGCGGCCCGGGTGCGCGCGGCGTCGGCGACAGGCGGGACTTATAATGGCGCTCGGCCTTTCATCGGCGCGCGCTTCATTTACCCGCGCGCGCATCCTAACCGCCCGCGCCACATGCCCGATCTGCTTGCAAACCTGAACCCCGAACAACTGGCCGCCGTCACGTTGCCGAACGAACCGGCGCTGATCCTCGCCGGGGCCGGCAGCGGCAAGACGCGCGTCCTGATCACGCGCATTGCGTGGCTGATCCAGCAGGGGCTCGCGTCGCCCGCCACAATTCTCGCCGTGACCTTCACGAACAAGGCCGCGCGCGAAATGATGGGGCGTCTGCAGGCGCTTCTGCCCATCGACACGCGCGGCATGTGGATCGGCACCTTCCACGGCCTGTGCAACCGCATGCTGCGTGCGCATTTCCGTGACGCGGGCCTGCCGCAGACCTTCCAGATCCTCGACACGGCCGATCAGCTTTCCGCCATCAAGCGCCTGATGAAGGGCCTGAACGTCGACGACGAGAAGTACCCGCCGAAGAACCTCCAGTACTTCATCAACAACGCGAAAGAGCAGGGCTTGCGACCGAAGGACGTCGACGTCACGGACAACTTCAACCGCAAGTTCGTCGAACTCTACGAAGCCTACGACCAGCAGTGTCAGCGCGAGGGTGTCGTCGATTTTGCGGAGCTGCTGCTGCGCTGCTACGAACTGCTCGCGCACAATCCACCGCTGCGCGCGCACTATCAGGCGCGCTTTCGCGACATCCTCGTGGACGAGTTTCAGGACACCAACAAGCTCCAGTACGCGTGGCTGAAGCTGCTGGCGGGCGCGAACAACGCGATCTTCGCCGTGGGCGACGACGACCAGTCGATCTACGCGTTCCGCGGTGCGAATGTCGGCAACATGCGCGACTTCGAGAACGAGTTCCGCGTGAAGCACATGATCAAGCTCGAGCAGAACTACCGCTCGCACGGCCACATCCTCGACGCCGCGAACCATCTGATCGCGCATAACTCGCGCCGCCTCGGCAAGAACCTGCGCACCGACGCGGGCCACGGCGAGCCGGTGCGCGTCTACGAGGCGGCGACCGATTCGCAGGAAGCGGGCTGGATCGTTGAGGAAATTCGCGCGCTCATCAACCAGGGCCTCGCGCGCAACGAGGTCGCGGTGCTTTATCGCAGCAACGCCCAGTCGCGCACGATCGAGCACACGCTCGTGAATGCGGGCGTTCCGTACAAGGTGTACGGCGGCCTGCGCTTCTTCGAGCGTCAGGAAGTCAAGCACGCGCTCGCGTATCTGCGCCTCATCGACAACCCGAACGACGACACCGCGTTCGCGCGCGTCGTGAACTTCCCGACGCGTGGCATCGGCGCGCGCTCGATTGAACAGCTCGCCGACGCGGCGCGGCTCTACAACTGCTCGATGGCCTCGGCGATTCCGTATGTCACGGGCAAGGCCGGATCGAGCCTCGCGTCGTTCGCGAATCTCATCGCGAAGATGCGTGCGGAAACGGCGCAGATGAGCCTGCCGGAGACGGTCGAGTACACGGTGCGCATGAGCAGTCTCGCCGATTTCTATCAGAACGAGCGCGAAGGCCAGGACCGGCTGGAGAACCTGCAGGAACTCGTCAATGCGGCCACCGCATTTGTGAGCGAAGAGGGCTATGGGCTCGACACGCCTGCACGTTCGATTCCGCTGCGTCCGGGTGCATCGTCCGTGCCCGAGATCGTGTCGCAGGACGGCGAAATCGAAGTGCTCGACGCACCCGCCATCACGGATCCCGCGCAGAATCCCGACGTCATGACGCCGCTTGCGGGCTTTCTCTCGCACGCGTCGCTCGAAGCGGGCGACAACCAGGCGCAGGCGGGCCAGGACGCCGTTCAGCTGATGACCGTGCACGCGGCCAAGGGCCTTGAGTTCTCTGCTGTGTTCATCACCGGGCTCGAAGAGGGGCTTTTCCCGCACGAGAACAGCGCGATGGAAGCAGACGGCCTCGAAGAAGAGCGTCGCCTGATGTATGTCGCGATCACGCGCGCGAAGGAGCGGCTCTATCTCTCGTTTGCGCAGAGTCGCATGCTGCACGGCCAGACGCGCTACAACGTGCGCTCGCGCTTCTTCGACGAACTGCCGCAGGAGACGCTCAAGTGGCTCACGCCGAAGGTCGAGGCGGGCGCACGCTGGGGCGGCCGCTCCGACAACGCGGGCTGGGGTCGCGACTGGTTCGCGCGTCAGGGTGGGGGCAATGGCGGTGGTCGCGAGCGCGACGCCTACGTCGCGGACAACACGCCGTTGCCGTCGTTCGCCAACGAACAGCGTGCGGCCGAGACGGGCTTTCGCGTCGGTCAGCAGGTCTTCCACACGAAATTCGGCGAAGGTACGATCACGGCACTCGAAGGCAGCGGCACCGACGCGAAGGCGCAGGTCCGCTTCAAGCGCCACGGCGAGAAGTGGCTCGCGCTAGCAGTGGCGAAGCTGCAGCCGGTGGAATGACCGGGCATGGCCAGAACGCTCTGGCCTGACTGAATCTCACGGAAAAATACAACGATGAATACAACGTCCCGCGCCCCGGTGCGCTCGCTCGGTGTGCTCGCCGCACTGCCCCAGGAGCTCGGCGATCTCCTCGCTACGATGCAGGCCGGATCGGGTGTCGTGACGCGTACGCTCGGACAGCGCGACTATCACGTCGGCACCGTGCACGGTGTGCCCTGCGTCGTGACGCTCGCACGCGTCGGAAAGGTTGCGGCCGCGGCCACGGCGAGCGCGCTAATCCATGCATTCGATGTCGAGGCGATTGTGTTCACGGGCGTGGCGGGTGGTGTCGGGTCGTCGGTGCATATCGGCGACATCGTGGTCGGCGAGACGCTTTTGCAGCACGACATGAACGCCGAGCCGCTCTTCCCGCGCTTCGAAATCCCGTTGCTCGGGCGTTCGAACTTCGACGCGGACCGCGCGCTCGCAGCGATGCTCGCTGACGCGTGTGAGCGCTTCGTCGCCGAAGAGGGCACGGCGCTGGCGGCGCACTTCCGGACGGCGATGCCGCGCGTGCATCGCGGGCTTGTGATCAGCGGCGACCAGTTCGTTGCCAGTGCGCAGGCAGTGGGCACACTGCGCGAGGCACACCCCGAAGCGCTCGCGGTCGAAATGGAAGGGGCGGCGATCGCGCAGGTCTGTCACGAGTACGGCGTGCCGTGCACGGTGGTGCGCACGATTTCCGACACGGCAGATGAACACGCGAGCACCTCGTTCACGACGTTCCTCACCGATATCGCCGGTACCTATTCCACGGGCATTCTCAAGCGTTTCCTGGCTGCGTACGCGGCTCAGTCGCGCTGATCCGGCAGCGCCGCGTGAAGCCCTGAAGGGCGAAGCGGCGGGAACCGGTTGAAGCACCGACTGAGCGTCGCGAACGTGCGACGCTCAGCCGGCATTCAAGCGCAGATTAGGCCGCGCGATTCGCGACGGCTTCCCGGATCTGCTCCAGCGCCGAAGCGTCTTCGATCGTCGGCAGATCGCCCGGATCATGACCTTCGGCGAGTGCCGCGATCGCACGGCGCAGCAGCTTGCCCGAGCGGGTCTTCGGCAGCATCGCGACGAAGTGCACGCGTGCGGGCCGCCCGATGGCGCCGAGATTGCGATCGACGGTCGCCGCGATCGACGCTTCAAGCGTTTTGGCCGCTGCCGGATCGGCGGCGGCATTCGCATCGCGCAACACGACGAACGCCAGCGCCGCCTGGCCTTTCAGCGCGTCCTCCACGCCCACCACGGCCACTTCCGCGACCGACGCATGCGATGAAATCGCTTCCTCGATCTCGCGCGTGCCGAGGCGGTGACCGGCGACGTTGATGACGTCATCGGTGCGGCCGAGGATCGTCACGTAACCCTCGGTGTCCTGCACGCCCCAGTCGAACGTCGAGTAGACCTGATGGCCCGGCACGCTTTCCCAGTACGTCTTCACGAAACGCGCGTCGTCGCCCCAGACCGTCTGCATGCAGCCCGGCGGCAATGGGTAATCGATCGTGATCACACCTTTTTCGCCCGTCGCGCACGGCTCGCCTGTGTTCTCGTCGCGCAGCGTGAGCCCGTAGCCGTAGACGGGCACGCCCGGCGAGCCGAGCTTTTGCGGCAGCGCCTCGACACCGCGTTGAATCGCGAGCATCGGCCAGCCGGTTTCGGTCTGCCAGTAGTTATCGACAACGGGCTTGCCGAGCGCGTCCGAGATCCACGAGGCCGTCGGTTCGTCGAGCGGTTCGCCAGCAAGGAACAGCGTGCGCAGGCTCGACAGATCGGCGGCACGCAAGAGAGCCGGGTCCTGTTTCTTGAGCACGCGGATCGCCGTGGGCGCGGTGAACATGAGGTTGATGCGGTACTGCTCGACGAGACGCCACCAGATGCCGCCGTCGGGGCGGATCGGCGTGCCTTCGTACATGACGGTCGTCATGCCCGCGAGGAGCGGCGCATAGATGATGTAGCTGTGCCCGACCACCCAGCCGATATCCGATGCGGTGAACATTGTGTCGCCGGCGCGGCCTTCGAAGATGTATTCCATCGATGCCGCGAGCGCGACCGCATAGCCGCCGACGTCGCGCTGCACGCCCTTGGGCTTGCCGGTCGTGCCCGAGGTGTAGAGGATGTACGACGGTTCGTTCGATTCGAGCCATTCGCACGGGATCTGCGCGTCGGAATACTGCTCGCGCAGCGGTTCGTAATCGACGAAATAGCTCGCTTTCACGCGATTGGGCGCGAGCTTCCGGTCGATCAGCAGCACCTTCTGCGGGGCGTGTTGTGCGCGCGACATGGCTTCGTCGACGAGCGGCGTGTAGTCGATGACCCGGCCGCCGCGCGCGCCGGCGTCGGCGCTTACGATCAGCACGGGTTTCGCGTCGTCGATGCGCGCGGCAAGCGACGGCGCCGCAAACCCGCCGAACACCACCGAATGGATCGCGCCGAGCCGCGCGCACGCGAGCATGGCGAACACGGCTTCGGGGATCATCGGCAGATAGATCAGCACACGCTCGCCGCGTTTCACGCCGAGCGAGCGCATCACGGCAGCCATGCGATTCACTTCGGCGTGGAGTTCGGCGTAGGTGTACTGACTCTCGATGCCGGTCTCGGTCGAGACGTAGACGAGTGCGTTTTGCTGCGCACGCGTGGCGAGATGGCGATCGACCGCGTTGTAGCACAGGTTCGTGCGACCGCCGCAGAACCAGCGCGCGAAGGGCGGATTCGACCGGTCGAGCACAGTGTCGAACGGCGTTTCCCAATGGATGCGCGACGCTTCTCGCCGCCAGAAGTCTTCTGGGGCGTCAATCGATTCGCGGTGAAAGTCGCGGTAACTGCGCATGAAAACACTCCTCCTGTTGCCCGCACCTGGCGCTTCGGCGCCTGGTGCTGTCCCATGTAAAACGCGTGCGGCTGTATCGCCGTCGTGAATTTTTCAGGATAGTGCAGTGCAACGCAGGCGGACAACGCGGGTTCTCCATGATGCGCCCCGTATTTGTTTGACGTCGATCTATTCGACGTCAAACTCGGCGCATGAGGCCGCGGTGGGGGCTAGGCGGCGGTGCGCACGCCGGGCATCGGTGCTTCGCGCCGACGCGGGGCGGCTCGCCAGCGCCGTAACTGGCGGCAGGCCGCTTCGACGGCCGGCTCCAGCTTCGCACGCACGACGGGACCGAGGTCGGCGCCATAGGCGTCGAGTTTGAGCGGCTGTACGCCGATCAGCACGACCTGGCGCGGTGCGCGGCCCTTGAGTTGCGCGCAGGCAAGCACATCGGCGAAATCCATCAGACGTGGGCACACGCCGCGTGCGCGCAAGTGTTCAAGTGCGGTGTCGTTGATGCATAGACGCAGCGTGCCCGGTGCGACGTCGAAATCCGCGGTACTAAACACGATCAGCCTGTCGGCGGCTTCGACGAGCGGCAGCAATGCGCGCCCCTGCGTGCCGCCATCGACGACGTCAACGTTCGCCGCGCATTGCCAGTCCGCCTTGAGGCGCTCGACGGCGCGCACGCCGAAGCCCGCATCGCCCCACTGCGTGTTGCCGATGCCAAGGACGACGATGCGCTCGCGCGTGGGCGAGGCGGTGCGCCAGGCTACGTGGATACGGTTCAGGTTCACGCTGGAGGATCGGCATCGGATTCGGAAATGAGAATAATCTTGGGTCACTCCGAATTTAGGCTTGATTTAAATCAAATTTAAAGGGACTTAAAGATTATTTGAAGCATCCTGGCATTGCCTGTATTTGTTCTGTCGGGACAAGTTTGGCTGAAATTAAAAAAGAGCGCCCGAAGGCGCTCTTTGTCTTATTGCTGGTAGCCCCATCGCGTTTTGGGCGGCGCGTCAGGTTCCCGGTTTCACGATCACCGTGCAGGTCGTGCCCGCCGCGAGGATCATGTCGTCCGGCACCTTGTCGATGTGGATGCGCACCGGCACGCGCTGCGCGAGTCGCACCCAGTTGAACGTCGGGTTCACATCGGCCAGCAGTTCTCGGCTTTGCGGATTGTCGCGGTCGTAGATGCCGCGCGAGATGCTCTCGACGTGGCCCTCGAGCGTGCCGCCGCTCATCAGCTTGATCTCGGCCTTGTTGCCCAGCTTCACGTGCGGCAGCTTGGTTTCCTCGAAGTAGCCGTAGACCCAGAACGAGTGGCTGTCCACCACGGCAAGCTTCGCCTGGCCCGCGACTGCGTAGTCGCCCTTGAATACCTGGAGGTTCGTCACGTAGCCGTCCACGGGGGAGACGACGCGCGTGCGTTGCAGATTGAGCTTCGCGGCGTCGAGTGCAGCGAGTGCCTGCTGGTACTGCGCCTGCGCGGCGTTCGCGGTGTGCGACGCGTTTTCGCGGTTTTCCTTCGAGACGACGAGGCTGTCCATGTCGGCGCGGCGCTTCGCATCGTCCTGGCGCATCGTCAGTTCTGCCTTGCGCGCGGCCACGGCCGCCTGCGCTTCTTCCACGGCGATCTGGTAGTGCGATGGGTCGATCTGCATCAGCAGGTCGCCTTTGTGGACGAACTGATTGTCCTGCGCGGGCAAGTCGACCACCGCACCGGAGACGTCGGGCGCGATGTTGACCACTTCGGCGCGCACGCGGCCGTCGCGGGTCCACGGTTCGTCCATGTAGTGGACCCACAGCACGCGCCCGATCAGGATGGCGACGATGAAGATAATCGCCGTCGCGATAAAGCCAATGATGTTTCGGAGTGTCATGATTGTTCGGACTACTGGGCGGTTCAACGGTAGACGGCGAGGCCGAGCACGCAGCAGACGATCACGAGCAGGCTCACACGAAAGAGGGAGGGGTGCCAGACGACGCGGTAAATGCCCGTGCGGGCCAGTACGGAGTCGAGCACCCAGGTGATCGCCGAGCCGAGGATGAACAGCAGGACGATCGCCGGAATGTAGGCGTCGAGGAACGCGACGTCACGCGGCATGGTTGGCTCCTTGCGGCGCGCCTTCGTTCGCCGTGCGTGCCGGGTGTGCCTGTTGCGGCGACAGCGGCGATTGCGGGTCGATGAGCGCGGTACGGATGAAATGCAGATGGCTGAGAATGCGCTGCAGTTGATGGCGTTCTTCGCGTGGCGCTTCAATGCTTTGAAGCAACGCCTGGGCTGCGCCGATGGCCGCGTCGGTGGCGGCAAGCGCTTTCCGATAGCTGCGCTCGCCAGGGCGCGCGAAAAGCGCGCTCACTGCGCCGAGCATCGCGCGGATCGCTTCGCGCCATGCCGTGCCCGCTGCGTAGCAAGGTTGCGCCGGCAGCGTGGAGAGTTCGTTGCGCAGATCGATCACGGCGTTGCCCACTTCGAGCACCGAAAAGAGCCAGCGCAGCGTGTCGCGCTTGAGCGAGTGGTCGGCGCCCGCTAAAGCGTTGATCTGGTACATCAGATCGCGCGCGCCGCTCTCGAAGTGGTTGCGCAGGCCTTTCAGCCGCGTGCGGCAGGCATGCACGACCTGGCTGCGCAAATCCGCGAAGAGACGGTTTCGCAGCCACGGCGTGGAGGGCGGAAGGAACACGGCGAAGGCCGCTGCCGAAACTGCGATCCCCGCGACGAGTGCGAGCGCGTCGTTCATGTAGCTCATCGGGTTGTACTGGATCACGTTGTCCGGGCCCGCGAGAAAGCACAGGAAGATGCAGTAGCCCATGCCGATGCCCGCGTACTTGGGGCGCGTCGTGAGGAATACGCCGAACGCGAGCGCGGGCGCCAGCACGAGCGCCAGCAGCGGGAAGCCGTCGATGTGCGGAAACACGCCGAACGTGAGGACCATGCCGACGAACGAGGCGAGCACGGTGCCCACGGCCATCTGGTTCGCAGTGCGCGCCGGGAAAGGCGACGCCGCCGCTAGTGCGCTCGTTGCCGCCGCGTTGAGGACGAGATTCGTGCCGCTCGGCCAGGCTGTGGCGATCCAGAACGCGCCGAGCAGCATCATTACGACCGCCGCGCGCAGTCCTGCGACGCCCGCCGCGATCCAGTTCGTCTTCGGCACGTAGCGCGCGATCCACTTTTCGCGTGCGTGGGAGTCGACGGCGAGCGATGCGTAGGTCTCCGTGTACTCGTGCATCTCGTGGATGAAGCGATAGAGCAGCTCAGTCGCCGTGTCGAATTCGAGGAGATTCGCGGCGCCGTTCGCAACGAGCCCGGCGCGCGTGGCGCGCACTCGCTTGGGGAGCGTCGCGCGCCATGTTTCGAGCTGCTGCGAAACGTGCACGGCATCGGCGGCCGAGAGCACCGGCTCGCCGCCCCTCGCGAGCAGTGGCGGGATCTCATGGAAGTACGGCTCGAGCGCTTCGACAGTCGACGATGCGTTTTCGCCGCGCAGCCGGTTCATCAGTTGATGAAGCGCATGAAAACGCGTGGAAGCGGTCATGAACTCGCTGTTCAGGCGTGCAAATCGACCGGCCCTGCCGCGCGATTCGGGCGACTCGAAAATGGCGCCGCTGCGCGTTGCCTCGAAGTTGACCACGTCCGCGACGAAGCGCGCGTTGGTCGCCTCGATCTGCGAGCGCTGGACGCGTCCTGCGAGCACCCCCGACACGTAATCGACGAACGACGAGAAACGCTGGCGCACCGTCGAGCGCAGCAGGTTGCCCGAGTATTGCGGAAACACGACGGCGCTGACGAGGCCCGAGCACAGAATGCCGAGCGAGATTTCAGCGACGCGTGTGAGGGCCGACATGAACGCGGTGTCGGGATGCTGCGAGGCCGGGATGCCGATCAACGCGGCGGTGTAGCCCGCGAGCACGAAGCCATAAGAGCGGAAGTTACGGTTGCGCGCGGCGCCGGCCGTGCAGATGCCGACCCACAGCGCAGTCGATACGATGAACAGCTCCGGCTGCTGCGCGAACAGACCGATCAGCGCGAGCATCACGACGAGGCCGACGAGCGTGCCGCAGATCCGCCACGTGCTCTTCGCGAACACCATGCCGCTTTGCGGCTGCATCACGATGAAGACGGTGGTCATCGCGGTGCGCGGTTGCGGCAAGTCGAGCTTCATCGCGATCCAGAGCGCAAGTAGCGCCGCGATGATCGCCTTGAACAGATAGATCCAGACGAGACCGTCGGTGCGCGCCCAGTCGGCGACGGCAGTGGCAAAACGCGGGCCGGACGCACGCGTGGATGTCGAGGAGGAAGACTGCATGCGCGTGGCCTTACTCGTCGCGCTGGACCGGGCGACTGGACGGCGCGTCGGCGGCGGGGAGTCTCGGCGCGAGCAGTGCGGCGGGCGCGAGCGGCACGTCGCGTGTCTTTTTGCCGTGTGCCGGCAGTTGTTCGGCGTCGGTCGGCCCGAGCGCTGCAGGGCCATCCGACGGTGCGATCGCGCCGCCGCCCAGCGCCGCCACCAGCGTGGCCTGGGCGGTGAGGCGTTCCGCGCCGATGCGTGCGAGGCCTTCCTGCGCGCGCAACAACTGCGTCTGCGCGATCAGCACATTCACATAGTCGGTGAGACCGCGGCGAAAGCCTTCCCTCGCGAGATCGAAGTTGCGCTGTGCAGCCGCGACCGAACGATGCGCGTCGTCGTCCTGGGTCGCCAGCGACCGCATGCGCACGACCTGGTCGGCGATTTCCTTGAGCGCGGTGACGATGGTCTGGTTGTACTGTTCGACGGCGATATCGTAGGCCGCCGACTGCGCGCCGAGTTGCGCGCGCAGACGCCCGCCGTCGAAGATCGGCAGCGAGAACGCGGGGCCAGCGGTGTAGCCGCCGCTCATCGACTTGAGGAACTGGAACAGCGGGCCCGCTGCGGCATAGCCGCCCATCGAGAGGAGCAGGTTCACGTTCGGATAGAACCCGGCTTTCGCGACGTCGATACCGCGCGCCTGCGCGGCCACGACCCAGCGCGCCGCGACGATGTCGGGGCGATGGCCGATCAGCTCGGCAGGCAACGCCGAGGGAAGGCCCGCCGGGCTCGCGAGCGAGAGCGCCGGGCGCGTGATCGACTCGCCTGCGCCGGGTCCCTTTCCCGCGAGCGCGGCAAGCTGGTTCTTGCCGAGCGCGATCGCTTCTTCGAGCGCATCGACCTGGCGCTCGTATTCGGGCAGCGGCGTTTGCGCCTGACTGACTTCGAGCTGTGTGCCGATGCCACCCGCAAGGCGCTTTTGCGCGAGGGCGAGGATGTTCTGTTGCTCGCGAAGTGTTTGCTGCGCGATATCGAGCAACGCGTAGTTCATCGAGAGTTCGATGTACGCGCGCGTCACGTTGACTTCGAGTTCCAGCCGGGCAGCACGTGCATCGGCGGCGCTCGCGTGTGCGAGGTCGAGCGCGCGCTCGGCGCTGTTTTTGTCCTGACCCCACAGGTCAAGGTGGTAGGAGAGGCCGAGCGTTGCGGTGTTGTTCCAGGTATTCGTGCCGGCGAGCGGACCCGGGCCGTAGAAGACGTTATCGGGCCATTGCTTGCGCTCGATCGACATGTCGCCGTTGATCTGCGGAAGGAGGCCCGCTGCGGCGACGCCCGCCATCGAGCGCGCCTCGCGCACGCGCGCCTGCGCGGCTGCGAGCGATGGATTTCCGGCGACCGATGCGTCGATCCAGGCGTTGAGTTGCGGGTCGTTATAGCTTCGCCACCAGTCGCTGACGGGCCACTGGGCGTCGGTGTCGGCCGCGCGGATGGCGGAGCCGGCGTCGAGTTGCGACGCGTTGGTCCGCGTGGCCTGCGGGGCAATGCCCCCGGTACTGGCGCAACCCGCGATTATCAACGAGAACGTAAGAACTCCCCATGCTACGAGTCCTTGCGATGTCGAAGGGCGCACAATTTACTCCCGATCTTAACTATAGAACAATGAGCGCCATTATATTTTTTGATCTATTCCCGAATAACCGGTAAGAATGCAAGGCATTCTTGCCACAACTGAGACAATTGACCTTGCAAAATATGTAACAATCCTTCTATCAAAAAAGGATTGGTATGGACACGCTCCAAAACATGCGGGTATTTGTTCGGGTGGTCGAGGCGGGCAGCTTCACGGGCGCCGCGCAACACCTGAATACAACGACTGCATATGCTTCGCGCGCGGTGTCGGATCTGGAGGCGCATCTGCGCACGCGTCTTCTGAACCGTACGACACGCCGGATCGCGCTCACGGAGGCGGGGGAGCGCTACCTGCAGCGCTGCGAGCAGATCCTCGCGTATGTTGACGAGGCGGAAGCGGAAGCGGGTCACGCCCAGGCGCAGCCCGCGGGCAAGCTGAAGATCCACGCGATGACGAGCTTCGGCCAGCACTATGTCGTCCCGGCGGTGGGAGCGTACCAGCAGGTCTACCCGGACGTGAACGTGGAGCTGACGCTCGCGCAGCGCATGCCGGACCTGCTCGACGAGGGCTACGACGTGGCGCTCGTTCTCGCAACCGACCTGCCCGATTCGGGATTCGTCTCGCAGCGCATCGCGAGCGCGTTCAGTATCGCGTGCGCGTCGCCTGCGTATCTGGAGCGCCGCGGTGTGCCGAAGACACCCAGCGATCTCGCCAATCACACCTGCCTGCAACTCGTGACGCCGGTTTTCCCGACCTCGCAATGGCAGTTCAGCGGCCCCAAGGGCGAAGAGACGGTGAACCTCGGCACGGCAACGTTCCAGGTGAACGTCGCCGAGGCAATGGCGGTGGCGGTGCGCGAGGGCATGGGCGTCGGCCTCTTGCCGATCTATTCGGCTATCGGCGGGCTGCGAAGCGGCGAACTCGTCTGGATCCTGCCCGAATACAAGTCGCAGGAGATGAATGTGTACGCGATGTACCCGTCGCGTCAGTATCTTGACGCGAAGATCCGTACCTGGGTCGAACTGCTGCGCGAGAGACTGCCCGTCACTTTCGCGAACGATCAGACCGAACTGCGCAAGTTCGCGCGGACCTGAACCTGAACGCGGTGCCAGTGTGCGTGCCGGCGGTTCGGGCTGCTTCACAGGCTACCGGACTTGTGACAGGCCGTTACAGGCGATGCGTATCGCAACACTTCCTTACGCCCGGGCTTCCGGCGCTTTGCTAACGTAGCGGGACTCTTTGCCGCCAACGTTCAATTCGCCAGACCCGGAGGATTTCCATGGATACGCATCTGATGATCGGCATCGCCGTGATGATGGGCCTGATCGGCATCGCCGCGTCACGCGATCTTCTGAGCATGCGCCGCTCGCGGCTTCAGCCGGTGTCGCTGCGCGCACGGCGCGCAGACGATGCGCCGGCACGGTCGCGAGGCTTGCGCTGAGCGTGTCGCTGGCTCGGCGCGTTTCATTCGCGTGACGGCGGGAAGTACGGTGTCCGAAGCTTCACCCTGACACGCGCCAACATTCTTCTTTCTTTCAGCGAGCGTGGCTCGCACAGTGCGCTAACTCGATCAACGCGGATTTTCCGGTGGGTTCCCGCCCTGGTGGCGCCGACCCGCTGCGTCTGCGCCCGTCAAATCTCCACGACCTTGTCCCACGCGAACGCGGGGTTCTCCGGCAGCCCGGTGCGGCGGTCGCGATAGCCGCGCGGATTGCACACGACGCGTGTGCCGTTGATCGCGTAGTCGAAGCACGAGTGTGTGTGGCCGTGCACCCATAGCGCAACGGGTGCTCGAACCAGCGCATCGAGGTCGCTCACGAAGCCCGCCGACACCAGATCATCCGCGTAGCGCTCAGCCAGGCTCTGCCGGTGAGGCGCGTGGTGCGAGACGACAATCGTCTTGCCCGCGAACGGCTTCGCAAGCTCCTCTTTCAGCCACGCGAGTGCGTGCGCGTGCAGCGCGAGCGTGTCCTGCGGCGTGAAGTCGTGCGCAAGTGCCCCAGGGCTGTCCGGCCACGATACCTGGATCAATCCGCGAAAGTCGAGCATCACGCGCTGCGCGGCGGCAATCGACTTCGCGCGCGCCTCTTCGTCGGCGCCATAGAGCGCGAAGTCCGTCCACAGCGTCGTGCCGAGCACGCGCCAGCCGCCTGCCGGATCGACGAGCGTCGAGTTATTCAGGAAGTGGACGTGGTCGACGGTGGATGCGGCATCGCGCATCGCCGTTTCCAGCGCGCCGAACTCGCCGTCGTAGTACTCGTGGTTGCCCGGTACGTAGACGACCGGCACCTGCGGATCGAATGTTTCAGCCGCCCAGCGCAAGCCGAGCGCGTGGTTGTGGATGTCCCCCGCGAGCACGACGAGATCGGCCTCGGCATGCGGGATCGTGTCAGGCTCGTCGTTCTCGAGATGCAGGTCGGACAGCACGCGGATCTTCACGATGTCGTCTCCAGATTGACTCCACCAGCGCGCGCAATCAACGCAGCACCTTGCCCGGATTCATGAGGTTCAGCGGATCGAGCGCCGTTTTGATCGCACGCATCAACTTCAGTTCGACCGCGCTCTTGTAGTGCGCTGCCTCGTCGACTTTCAACTGCCCGAGGCCGTGTTCCGCGCTGATCGTTCCGCGATGGCGCTGCACGCTGTCGTAGACGATGCGGTTCAAGGTTTTCTCGTTTTCCGCGAGGAAACGCTTCGGATCGCCGCCTTCGGGCGCCTGTACGTTGTAGTGCAGGTTGCCGTCGCCGAGGTGGCCGAAGGTCACCATGCGGGCACCTGGCACCTCACGTGCGATCTCGGCGTCCGTCTCTTCGATGAACTGGCCGATACGCGAGATCGGCACGCCGACGTCGTGCTTCACGTTCAGCCCTTCCTGCGACTGGGCGAGAGAAATGTGTTCGCGCAGGTCCCAGAACGCCTGCGATTGCGCGAGGCTTTCGGCGACCACGGCGTCTTCCACAAGGCCCTCTTCGAGCGCCGTTTCCATCAGGCGCTCGAAGAGCGTGCGCGCGTGTTCCTCGCTCTCGTTGTCGGAGAGTTCGAGTAGCACGACCTGCGCATGCCGCGTCTGGAACGGATAGCGCAGCTGCGGGAAATGGCGCCCGACGAGCTGCATGCAGAAGTCCGACATCAGCTCGAAACCGGTCAGTAGCGGCCCGGCGTGGCGTTGTGCGAGCGCGAGGAAATCGAGCGCGGCGTACGCAGAGCCGAGTCCGGCGAGCGCGGTGACGCGCGCGGCCGGCTGCGGATGCAGTTTCATCACGGCGGCAGTGATGACGCCAAGCGTCCCTTCGGCGCCGATGAACAGGTCGCGCAGATCGTAGCCGGTGTTGTCCTTGCGCAGACCGCGCAGGCCGTCCCAGATCTCGCCTTCCGGCGTGACGACTTCGAGTCCGAGGCACAGCTCGCGCGTGTTGCCGTAGCGCAGTACGCCCGTGCCCCCGGCGTTCGTCGAGAGGTTGCCGCCGATCGTGCAACTGCCCTCCGACGCGAGCGACAGCGGGAACAGACGCCCGGTTTCGGCCGCGCGCGTCTGGACGTCGGCGAGGATCACGCCGGCTTCCGCGGTGATGGTGTTGTTGTGGGGATCGATCTCGCGTACGCGGTTCAGGCGCCGCAGGCTCAGCACGGCTTGCTGGCCGGACGCGTCGGGTGTCGCGCCGCCCGCGAGGCCGGTATTGCCGCCTTGCGGCACCAGCGCCACGCGGTGCTCGCGAGCGAGCTTCACGATGGCCGCGACTTCGCCGGTGTCAGCCGGGCACAGCACCGCGCGCGCTGCGCCTTGATAGCGGCGGCGCCAGTCGCCGAGGTAGGGCGCCGCGTCGTCGGCGTCGGTCAGGACGTGCTGCGTGCCGATCGCGGCGGCGCAGGCTTCGAGAAAGGCGGTGTTGCTCATGATGTCGGGGTGTGGGCGCGGGCGGGGAAACGCGAGCGTCGCTCGTAACTTTGGGCAGATGTTTCAGTGTGACACGGCTGACGTGACCGCGGTGCGCTCGCTCTCAGGCGGCTGCTGTGGCGTGACGGCGTCTGGGCGGTGTCGGCGGCGCGATCTGTGCGCCGCCTCGCCGGTTGGCGCGGCGGCCGTGCAGCTGACACACGTTTATGCCGCTTCCCGCTTGCGCCGCCGCGCCGCGCGCTTGAACGGCGCGACGTAGGCGAGTGCACACGCGAAGAAGCCGATCGCGAGTGCGACTTCGACCCACCCGAGCCGGTTGCCCGGCATCGGATCGGTCATGCCGCGCACGATGCCTTCCGCGAGATAGAGCAGCACCAGCATCGACGCCCACTGCAGCGTATAGATGCGCCGGCGCAGCACACCCGGCAGAGCGATGATGAGCGGTAGCGCCTTCAGCACGAGCGCGCTACCACCTGGGCGGAGCGGGGCAAGCCGCCATTCCCAGGCGACGCAAAAAAGTGCAAGTGCCGCGAGCGTGACGAAAGCGCCGAGCGCGGCGCGGCGGTTTGGCGTGATGGTGTCGGACATTTGGGTAGCGTCGCGCGTCGATTGCGTGGCGTGGGGTGCGGTGGCCGCGCGCGGCGAGTCGGCCGCAGGGGCGTCGTCGGGCGCGTATGTGTCGCCGCGCCCGCTCACGGTTGCTCACCCAGCGCGGTCGCCGTGCGCGCGAGCCGTGCACCGAGCGCGAACGCAAGCGCTTTTTCGTCGGCGGACAGGCCGTGGCCATGGCCGTCGGCGCGCGCGTGGTGCGACGCGCCGTAGGGCGTGCCGCCGCTTTGCGTGGTCGTGAGAGCGCTCTCGGTATAAGGGATGCCAAGGAGCAGCATGCCGTGATGCAGGAGCGGCAGCATCATCGAAAGCAGCGTGCTCTCCTGGCCGCCGTGGAGGCTTCCCGTCGACGTGAACACGCAGGCCGGCTTGCCCGCGAGCGCGCCGGAGAGCCACTGCGGCGTGGTGCCGTCGAGGAAGTACTTGAGCGGCGCGGCCATGTTGCCGAAGCGCGTCGGCGAGCCGAGCGCGAGGCCCGCGCATTCTTCGAGGTCGCGCAGTTCGGCGTAGGGCGGGCCATCGTCGGGGATATCGGGCTGGGTGGCTTCGCAGACCGTCGAAACGGGGGGCACGGTCCGCACGCGGGCCTCGGCGCCGGGGATGCTGTCGATGCCCTGGGCAATCGCGCGCGCCAGGTCGAGGGTCGCGCCGTGCCGGCTGTAATAAAGCACAAGGATGGGTTTCATAGGCCTCGTCGGTGGTCGCGATATTATATAAGGCTGGGTTGGCCGCTCATGCGGCGCATCGTTTCGGGAAGGTGGGCAGATGGACGTGTTGTCGAGAATTCGCATCGATCTGGACATCGTGAAGCGGCTCGCGCGCTTCGCCGTGCGGCGCAGCCGTGAAGATCGCATTCCGCAGGTCGCGGGCAGCCTCACGTTCACGACGATGCTCTCGATCGTGCCGCTCGCGACAGTCGCGTTCGCGCTTTTCACGGCGTTTCCGGACTTCGCGTCGTTCCAGAATTCACTGCAGGCTTTTCTGGCCGATCACCTGATGCCTGCGCAGATCAACAGCCAGATCTTCCGGTACCTCAATCAGTTCGCGTCGAAGGCCAAGGGCCTGACGACGATGGGCATGATCGTGCTGTTCGTCACGTCGGTGATGACGATGATGACGGTCGAGTCGGCGTTCAACCTGATCTGGCGCGTGCGCAAGTCGCGGCCTTTCGCGCAGCGCGTGCTCGTCTACTGGTCGATTCTCACGCTCGGTCCGATCCTCATCGGCGTGAGTCTCTCGATCTCGTCTTACTTCTTTACGCGTTCGCTCGCCATCGCGACCGAGCAGCACGTCTCCGGACTGATCGACTGGGTGCTGGCAATCGCGACGCTGCCGCTCACCGCCCTTGCGTTCACGATGCTCTATGTCTATATGCCGAACTGCCGCGTCGCGTGGCGCGATGCGCTGGTGGGCGGCATCGGCGCGGCCGTCGCGTTCGAATTCGCGAAGCGCGGCTTCGGCTTTTACGTGCGGCGCATTCCGACCTATACCGCTGTCTACGGCGCGTTTGCGGCCGCGCCGATGTTCCTGATCTGGATGTATCTGAGCTGGTTCATCACGCTCGTGGGCGCGATGATCACATCGGCCCTGCCGGAGATCCGCACGGGGCGCTTCGACCGTCCGCGCTTTGCCGGCAGTGACCTGCTCGATGCGCTCGAACTGCTGGCGCAACTTGCCCACTCGCGCGAGGCGGGGCAGCCCGGGCGTACGGCAGAGCAGCTTGCGCAGGTGCTACGGCGCGACCTCGCGACCGTGACGCGGCTCATCGACCGCATGGAGCAGGACTTGCTCGTCGGGCGTCTGGAAAATGACGGGGCGAAACCGCAGTACCTGCTGATCGCGAATCCCGCGGCCATTCCGGTGTCGAGACTCTTCGAGCGCTTCGTGATCGATCGAAAGGAACTCGCGTATCAGCTCAAGGCGAAGTCGAGCGGCCTCGATGCGCGCACGCTGCTCGACGCACTCGACAACGATAAGCTCGCAGTCTCGCTAGCCACGTTGCTGGCAGCATCGCGCGCCGAGGCGGACAGCGCGGTAGAGGAGAGTGGGCAACCGCGTCCATCGATGCCGCATCAGGCGGCTTGATGCGATTGCGGCGGTTGCGCGGCCGCAGTGCTTGCGGCCTGTCGATCTAGAGCGAAATCTTTCCGCGGCAGATATCCGCGAACATCACCCAGTCGCCCATCAAACTGTAGATGGGGTGACGAAAGGTGGCCGGGCGGTTCTTCTCGAACGCGAAGTGGCCCACCCAGGCGAACCCGTAGCCGCAAATGACTGCCGCCGGGAGCCAGAACCACATGCCGGTGGCGATGGCCATGGCAATGCAGCCGATCACGCCCAGCGAGCCGACGAAGTGCAGGCGCCGCGACGTGAGATTGCTATGTTCGCTCAGATAGTACGGATAGAACTCCGCAAAATTCGCGAAGTGCTCGGTGTGGGTTGCGTGGTTCATCGTCTCCTCCTTTGTTCGGTGGCGTGCTTCGCGCGCTGTCCAGACGCCGCGGCAACCGTCTTGTAAGGCAATCCCATTTTCCGGCGATCTGTCAGGCGGCGCAACCTGACCTGGCGGCTTGCTCGCCCCCATGTTTTCCCGCGTTTGACGGCCTATGGCTGCACGGCAAACGCGTAGAGCGCGTCGAGCGTCGCGTCCGGCTGCTCGGTCATCAGCGCGTGGCCTGCGTCGACCGTCACCGTGTCTACCGGTACGCCGGCTTGTTTGAGCGCATCGGCGAGCGCGCGCGTTGCGCGCGGCGGCGTCATCGCGTCGTTCCGTCCCACCACGAACCGCACCGGGCAGCGCACCTTCGCTGCGCTCGCGAGTCCGTCCGCGTAATCGTTGCAGGCCGCGAAATCGATATGGAAGAGTTGCGGCTCGCCACGCGCCGAAACGCGCTCCATCAGCCGCTGGTTCACGCCGCGCAGCCAGAAGCCCGGACCCGGACTCGATGGCTTCGCAGCAAGCGTCGAATGCGACCACTGGTTCACGAGCGCGATCGCTTCGGGCTCGCGCTCGCGGGCCGCGTCGAGCAGCATCGGCGATACCGTCATCGGGAACGCGGTGGCGAGTAGCGCCACGCGGCGCGCGCGCTCCGGATGGCGTGCCGCGAATTCGAGCGCGATGAGCGAGCCCATGCTGTGTCCCGCGACGAACGCCTCGCGCACGCCGAGCGCATCGAGCAGCGCGGCGAGCCAGTCGGCAAGCGCACCGATGCTCGCGAGCGCGGGACCCGCGCTGCGCATGTGGCCGGGCAGATCGACAGCGAGTACGGAAAAGCCGTGATGCGCGAAGTAGCGCGATTGCAGGCCCCAGACGCTGTGATCGTGCTCGGCGCCGTGGACGAACACGGCGACAGGCCGCGCCGGATCGAATGCTCGCGTGCCGGTGTAGGCGTAGACCGGCTTGCCTTGCACGTCGACGATCATGACGCCTCCTTGCCAGCCGTCTTCGCGCGAGCACCGGATGCGGCCTTTTGCGACGCCTTGAGCGCGCGTTTGAGGTCGTCGATGAGGTCGTCGGGATCTTCGAGGCCGATCGAGAGGCGGATCGTACCTTCCGTGATGCCTGCGGCAGCGAGGGCGGTCGCGTCCATGCGGAAATGCGTCGTCGAGGCGGGATGGATCACGAGCGAGCGCGCGTCGCCGACGTTCGCGAGATGCGAGAAAAGCGACAGCGATTCGATGAAGCGTTTGCCCGCTTCGCGTGTGCCACGCAGGTTGAAGCTGAACACTGCGCCCGCGCCGCGCGGCAGCAGACGTTGTGCGAGCGCGTGATCGGGGTGGTCGGGCAATTCCGGATACGCGACCGATTCGACGGCCTCGTTCGCGACGAGAAACTCGACGATGCGTCGCGTATTGGCGATGTGCCGTTCCATGCGCAGCGGCAGCGTCTCGATGCCCTGCAGCAATTGCCACGCCGCCTGCGGATGCAGGCACGCGCCGAAGTCGCGCAAGCCCTCGCGGCGCGCGCGCAGCAAGAAAGGCGCGACCGTGCTCTCTTCGGCGAAAACCATGCCGTGAAAGCCTGCGTACGGTTCGGTGAACTCCGGGAATCGACCCGACGCCTCGAAGTCGAACGTGCCGCCGTCCACGAGCACGCCGCCGATCGTCGTGCCGTGGCCGCCGAGGAATTTCGTCGCCGAGTGATAGACGAAGTCCGCCCCGTGTTCGAAGGGGCGCAGCAGCCAGGGTGTCGTGAACGTGGAATCGACGAGAAGCGGCACGCGATGATCGTGCGCGATCTGCGCGACGGCGGCGATGTCGAGCACGTCGAGGCCCGGATTGCCGAGCGTCTCGCCGAAGAGAAGCCGCGTGTTGGGCCGCAGCGCAGCGCGCCATGCGTCGAGATCGCCGGGTTTGACGAAGGTCGTCTCGATGCCGAAGCGTCGCAGCGTGTAGTCGAGCAGGTTGTGCGAGCCGCCGTACAGCGCCGCCGACGCGACGATATGCGAACCAGCGCCCATCAACGTGGCAATCGCGAGATGCAGCGCGGCCTGACCGCTCGCGGTGCCGATCGCGCCCGCGCCGCCTTCGAGCGCAGCGACGCGCTCCTCGAAAACGGCGACCGTGGGGTTCGAGATCCGCGAATAGACATGGCCCGCGCGCTCCATGTTGAAGAGGGCGGCGGCGTGATCGGTATCGCGGAAGCTGAACGAGGTGGTCTGGTAGATCGGCGTCGCACGGGCGCCGGTGGCGGGGTCGGGTGCCGCGCCGGCATGCAGCGCGAGCGTATCGAAACGGGTATCGGGCATCGTGGCAGCGCGGCCGGCGTGTGGCCGGCGTCGGAGATCAGGTAAGGCAATCGTAGCATTGCCGGGGGCGCGGCCAGGGGCTTTCCTCGCGCGGCGGCCCGCAGATGGGTTCCACTTGGCGGTTTTTTCGGGACGGATGGGCTCGTAGCGCGGTCCCGGATGCGTTTTGGGCTTGTTCCGGGCGCGGTTCTGATCGGGCTTGCATGCCGCAGTCCGTTTGCTTTCCTTTTGGCGGCCTTTCCGCTAGGATCGAAAACAGGTAGGTATCTATTCGGCATCTCCCCCCATATACGCGGCATTTTCAGGAGACACATCATGCGCGTGAGCGACATCCTCAAGGTCAAGGGCAACGCGCTCTTTACCGTCACGCCCGACACCTTGTTGAAGGACGCAGCCACGACCATGGCCGAGCATGACATCGGCTCGCTGGTCGTGATGGAGTATGGCGATCTTGTCGGCATGCTGACATTCCGCGAGGTTATCCTCACGTTGCGTACGAACGACGGCAGCGTCGGCACCTCGACGATCCGCAAGGTCATGGACGATCATCCCATCTCCTGCACGCCGGAAACCGATGTCGACGAAGTCCGCCGCATCATGCTCGAGCATCACGTGCGCTATCTGCCGGTGATGGAGAGCCGTACGCTGATGGGCGTGATTTCGTTTTACGATGTCGCGAAGGCGGTGGTGGAGGCGCAGGACTTCGAGAATCGTCTGCTGAAGGCGTATATTCGCGACTGGCCCGAGGAGGAGCGCCACGTGGCGCGATAATCGGCGTCAAGCGTCGACGTGAAGCGTTCTTCGCTTCGAACAGGAAAAAGCGCGCGTCAGGCGCGCTTTTTCGCGTCTGGACCCCTTAACCTCTGTCAGATCCGGGCTGCTTCCGATGAATGATCGTCCGATCCCTGCAACGAGCGACGCCGCGCGCGAACACACCGGTCATGCGTCGCAGTTCACGCTGCTGCGCGAGCGGCGCTTCGCGCCTTTCTTCTGGACACTGTTCCTCGGCGCGATGAACGACAACGTGTTCAAGATTGGTTTCACGTCCCTCGTCACGTATCAGGCGGCGCGATTTTCCGGCGTCGATCCGAAAACCGTCGCATTCCTCATTTCGGCGATCTTCATCACCCCATTCGTGCTCTTTTCCGCCACCGCGGGCCAGTTCGCCGACAAGTACGACAAAGCGATGCTCGCGCGCTGGGTCAAGACGTTCGAGATCGCCGTGATGCTGGTCGGCGCAACGGGTTTCTGGCTGCACAGTGCGCCGCTTCTCTACGTCTGCACGTTCCTGATGGGCGTCCATTCGACCGTGTTCGGGCCCGTCAAGTATGCGTATCTTCCGCAGAATCTCAGCACGGAGGAACTTGTCGGCGGCAACGGACTCGTTGAAATGGGCACGTTCGTCGCGATACTGATTGGGACGATTATCGGTGGCGTGTCGGCCGGAATCGGCGCGACGGATGCGGTCGCTGGCGGCGGCACACCCGCAGGTGCCGTGTGGCTGGGTGCGGTGTGCATCGCCGTGGCGCTCGTCGGGCGCGTGGCGTCGGCATTCGTGCCACCCTGCGCGCCTTCGCAGCCTGAACTGCGCATCAACTGGAATCCGGTCTCCGAAACCTGGCGTAACCTGCGGCTCGCCCACGGCAACCGCACGGTGTTTCTGAGCCTCCTCGGTATCTCGTGGCTGTGGTTCGTCGGCGCGACGTTTCTCTCGTCGTTCTTCAATTTCGCGAAGGACGTGTTGTCGGCCGACCCCGACGTCGTGACGGTGCTGCTCGCCATGTTCTCGCTGGGCATCGGCTTCGGCTCGCTGCTCTGCGAGCGGCTCTCGCGGCGGCGCATCGAGATCGGGCTCGTGCCGCTCGGGTCGATCGGCATGAGCGTGTTCGGCATCGATCTTTATTTCGCGAGTCATGCGGTGCCCGCGGCGCCGCATCTGCTGTCGGTCGGCGAATTTCTCGGCGTGGCGGCGCACTGGCGCGTGCTCGCGGATCTGTTCCTGCTCGCGATGTTCGGCGGCTTCTACAGCGTGCCGCTCTACGCGCTGATCCAGAGCCGCAGCGAGCCGAGCCATCGCGCACGCATCATCGCCGCGAACAACATTCTCAACGCGCTCTTCATGATCGTGTCCGCGCTCATGGCGATGACGCTCAGCAACGCGGGCGTCGGCATTCCGGGCATCTTTCTCACGACGGCGCTTCTGAACATCGTCGTCGCGGCGTATATCTACACGCTCGTGCCGGAGTTCCTGCTGCGCTTCATCGCGTGGGTGCTCGTGCATACGTTCTATCGCGTGCGGCTCGTTCACGTCGAGCGCATTCCTGTCACGGGTCCGGCCGTGCTGGTCTGCAATCACGTGAGCTACGTCGATGCGATCGTCATCATGGCCGAAAGCCCGCGTCCGATCCGCTTCGTGATGGATCACCAGATTTTCCGGAACCCGTTCCTCGGCTGGGTGTTCCGGCATGCAAAGGCAATTCCGATCGCGCCCGCGCACGAGGACGCCGCGAAACTCTCGGCCGCCTATGACGCGTGCGCTGCGGCACTAGCCGACGGTGACCTCGTCTGCATCTTTCCCGAGGGCAAGCTCACGAAGACGGGCGACATGAACCCGTTCCGCCATGGTGTGACGGAGATACTCAGGCGCTCGCCGGTGCCCGTCGTGCCGATGGCGCTGCGCGGGCTGTGGGGCAGCGTGTTTTCGCGCGAGGCGGGTTCGGGACAGCCGCCACCTGCGCGGCGCGCTTTGGCTAGCCGCCTCACGCTGGCCGTGGGCGAGCCGATTGCACCCGACGAGGTGACGCTCGACCGATTGCAGGAAACCGTCGCCGAATTGCGCGGGGCGCGGCGGTAGGGGGCTCAAGCGCCTTATGCCCGGACGGCGTGCGACTCGGGCTGGCATAATGTCAGATTCCCGAATTTTCTTTGGACGACTGCCATGTCCGGCAACACGCTCGGTACGCTTTTCACCGTCACCACCTTTGGCGAATCCCACGGTCCGGCCATCGGCTGCGTCATCGACGGCTGCCCGCCCGGCATGGCGCTAACCGAGGCCGACATCCAGCACGACCTGGACCGTCGCCGCCCCGGCACGTCGCGCCATGTCACGCAGCGTCAGGAAGAGGACAAGGTCGAGATCCTGTCGGGCGTGTTCGAAGGCACGACGACCGGTACGCCCATCGCGCTGGTGATCCGCAACACGGACCAGCGCAGTAAGGACTACGGCAATATCGTCGAAACCTTCCGGCCCGGCCACGCGGACTACACCTATTGGCAGAAGTACGGCATTCGCGACTATCGCGGCGGCGGCCGCTCGTCGGCGCGCCTGACGGCGCCGACCGTCGCGGCGGGCGCCGTGGCGAAGAAGTGGCTGCGCGAGCGCTTTGGCGTCGAAGTGCGTGGCTACATGGCGGCGCTCGGCGAAATCGACGTGCCGTTCGTTGACTGGAAGCACGTGCCCGAGAACCCGTTTTTCGTGCCGAATGCCGACATCGTTCCGCAGCTCGAAGACTACATGGACGCATTGCGCAAGGACGGCGATTCGATCGGCGCGCGCATTAACGTGGTGGCATCGGGCGTGCCGGTGGGCTGGGGCGAGCCGCTATTCGACCGCCTCGACGCCGACATCGCACACGCGATGATGGGCATTAACGCCGTGAAGGGCGTCGAGATTGGCGCAGGCTTTGCGAGCGTCGCGCAGCGCGGCTCGGTTCATGGCGACGAACTCACGCCGAACGGCTTCCACGGCAATCATGCCGGCGGCGTGCTCGGCGGCATTTCGACGGGGCAGGACATCACCGTATCGATCGCAATCAAGCCGACGTCGAGCATTCGCACGCCGCGTCGCTCGATCGACAAGGCGGGTACGGCTGCGACCGTCGAGACGTTCGGCCGCCACGATCCATGCGTGGGCATTCGTGCGACGCCGATCGCCGAGGCCATGCTCGCGCTCGTACTGATCGACCACGCGTTGCGCCATCGTGCGCAGTGCGGCGATGTCGTCGTGACGACGCCGAAGATCGCGGCCAGCGACGAATGAGTCGCGCTTGAGCCGATAATAAAAAAACGCCGCGTAATGCGGCGTTTTTTTTAGGGCATCGCGAAAGCGTCGATGCCTAAACTGCGGGCGAATTACATGTTCGGGTAGTTCGGCCCGCCACCGCCTTCCGGCGTGACCCACACGATGTTCTGTGTCGGGTCCTTGATATCGCACGTCTTGCAGTGCACGCAGTTCTGCGCGTTGATCTGCAGACGGTCGCTGCCGTCGTCGTTCTTCACGAACTCATACACCGCCGCCGGGCAGAATCGTGCCTCGGGGCCCGCATACGTGCGCAGGTTCACATCGACCGGCACGCTCGCATCCTTCAGCGTCAGGTGTGCGGGCTGGTTTTCCTCGTGATTCGTATTGGAAATGAATACCGAGGACAGGCGATCGAAGGTGAGCTTGCCATCAGGCTTCGGATACTCGATCGGCTTGCACTGCGAGGCCGGTTTCAGCATCTCGTTGTCGCGATGCTGGTGATGCAGCGTCCAGGGCACCTTGCCGCCGAACAGCTTCTGCTCGATGCCCACCATCAGCGTGCCGAGGTACAGGCCCTTGCTCATCCACTGCTTGAAGTTGCGCGCCTTGTACAGCTCTTCGTGCAGCCACGACTGCCTGAACGCTTCGGGGTACGCCGTGAGTTCATCGTTCTGGCGGCCGGCCTGCACGGCGTCGAACGCGGCCTCGGCGGCCAGCATGCCGGTCTTGATCGCGGCGTGGCTGCCCTTGATGCGCGAGGCGTTCAGGAAGCCCGCATCGTCACCGACGAGCGCGCCACCCGGGAACGTGAGCTTCGGCAGAGACATCAAGCCGCCTGCCGTGATCGCGCGCGCACCATAGGAAACGCGCTTGCCGCCTTCGAGGTACTTGCGGATTTCCGGGTGCGTCTTGTAGCGCTGGAATTCTTCGAACGGCGAGAGGTACGGATTCGTATACGCGAGGCCGACGACGAAACCGACCATCACCTGGTTGTTGTCGATGTGATAGAGGAACGAGCCGCCGTACGTGTCCGATTCCAGCGGCCAGCCTGCGGTGTGGACCACGAGGCCCGGCTGGTGCTTCGCCGGATCGATTTCCCAGAGTTCCTTGATACCGATGCCGTAGACCTGCGGATCGGAATCCTTGCCGAGCTTGAGCTTTTCGTTGAGCTGCCGGCCCAGATGTCCGCGGCAGCCTTCGCAGAACAGCGTGTACTTGGCGTGCAGTTCCATGCCGAGCTGGAAATTCTCGGTCGGCTCGCCGTCTTTGCCGATGCCCATGTTGCCGGTGGCGACACCCTTGACCGAGCCGTCGTCGTTATAGAGCACCTCGGCGGCCGGGAAGCCCGGGAAAATCTCCACGCCCAGCGCCTCGGCCTGCTGGCCCAGCCAGCGGGTAACGTTCGCGAGGCTGATGACGTAGTTGCCGTGGTTCTTGAAGTTCTCCGGCAGCGCCCAGTTGGGCACCGATTTCGCGCCGGTTTCCGAAAGGAAGAGGAACTTGTCTTCGGTCACCGGCACGTTCAGCGGTGCGCCCTGTTCCTTCCAGTCGGGGATCAGTTCGTTGAGCGCGCGCGGGTCCATGACCGCGCCGGAGAGGATATGCGCCCCGATTTCCGAGCCTTTTTCCAGGACACAGACGCCGATCTCGACGCCTTTTTCCTGAGCCAGCTGCTTCAGGCGGATCGCCGCCGACAGGCCCGCCGGGCCGCCGCCTACGATCACCACGTCGTATTCCATCGAGTCGCGCGGGCCGTATTGCTCCAAAAGACTTGCGGGGGTCATCAGTGCTCCTCTTCCCATTAGAATGCTTTTTTCGGGTTCGTATTGTCGGGTAAGGCACCCCGGGCTGCAACCGAATATACTGACATTAGCACGACCGTTCTATTTTTTCCAGAATCGCCCGCCTGGCGTCAGTAGCTGGCAAGGGCGTTTCTTCATACTTGAACAGGAATCGCAAATGGGCCGTTCGATCAATCTGGAAGGCAAGGTGGCGATGATCACCGGGGCGTCGAGTGGGCTCGGCAAGCGTTTTGCCCGGGTGCTCTCGCAAGCGGGCGCGAAGGTTGTGCTGGCGAGTCGGCGCGTCGAGCGGCTCAAGGAGCTACGCGCCGAGATCGAGGCGGACGGCGGTGCCGCGCACGTCGTTTCGCTCGACGTGACGGACTACCAGAGCATCCGGTCGGCCGTCGCGCACGCGGAGACCGAGGCGGGGACCATCGACATCCTCGTCAACAATTCCGGCGTCTCGACCACGCAGAAGCTGGCGGACGTGACGCCCGCCGATTTCGAGTACGTGTTCGATACGAATACCCGCGGCGCATTTTTCGTCGCGCAGGAAGTGGCGAAGCGCATGATCATGCGCGGTAACGTCGGCGGCCCGAAGCCGGCGTACCGGATCATCAATATCGCGTCCGTGGCGGGGTTGCGTGTGCTGCCGCAGATCGGGCTCTATTCGATCAGCAAGGCTGCTGTCGTGCATATGACGAAGTCGATGGCCCTCGAATGGGGCCGCTACGGGATCAACGTGAACGCGATCTGCCCCGGCTACATCGACACCGAAATCAACCATCATCACTGGGCGACCGAGCAGGGCCAGAAGCTCATCTCGATGCTGCCGCGTCATCGCGTCGGCATGCCCGAAGATCTGGACGGCCTGCTGCTGTTACTGGCCGCCGACGAGTCCTCTTTCATGAACGGCTCGATCATCACCGCCGACGACGGCTTCGGGCTCGCCTGACGAGCGAGCCCGGCGCCGGAATTCGGCGCCTCGTATTGACGCAAGAAGAAGTGCAATGAGTAATTACCACCCCGTTTTTGAAATGACCATGCCGATCCGCTGGGGCGACATGGATGCCTTCGGTCACGTGAACAACACCGTCTATTTTCGCTACATGGAGCAGGTGCGGATTTCGTGGTTCGAGCAGCTGGACATGGCCGGCCCCGACGCCAAAGGGCAGGGGCCAGTGATCGTCAATGCGTCGATGGAGTTTTTGAGGCAATTGCACTATCCGGGCGACATCGTTTGCACGATGACGGTCGGCGAGCCGGGCCGCAGCAGCTTCGACACCGGTTTCGAACTACGCCGCGCCGACGATCCCGAAACGCTCTACGCGCGAGGCAATGCGCGTTGCGTATGGATCGACTACGCGGCCGGCAAATCCGTGCCGATTCCCGACACGCTGCGCGTCACGATCGAGCAGGCTCCGCTCGTCAAGGCCAGCCGACCCGGCTGAGCCTCGCGGGCTGCGTTCACCGGCCGTCATTGGCCGAGCAGCCGTTGCAACAGTTCGGTTGCGTTGCCGGTGTCGTACTTGCGCATCAGCCGCGCACGGTAGACATCCACCGTGCGCGAGCTGATGTCGAGAATCCGGCCGATCTGCTTGCTCGTTTTTCCCGTCACCAGTTGCGCCGCGATTTCGCGCTCGCGCGGCGTCAATTCGATTGCTACGCGTCGTGTCGCGCTCAGATCCTCGAACGTCCAGATACCCGCCGCATGCGGCGTCGCGCGGTCGAGCGAGCGGCCGGTCACGTGGCACCAGAACAGGTCGCCGTCGGCCCGTTTCATGATGCGGTCGTCGGCGTAGCTGCCCTGGGCAGTCATGATCGGCAAAATTCGCGCGCCAATACGTTCGAATTCGTCCGCCGACGGATACAGCACCTGAAAGGACTGTCCGATCAGCGCTTCGCGCGGGCAGCGGAAGATTGCTGCGACCTGGTCGTTGCAGTCTTCGATCGTACGGTCGCGCGATAGCACGAGGCCGATCGGTGCAAGATGGAACGCGGTCTGGTAGTCGAGCGCAGAGTGGGCAGGGGTGTCGGACATGGCGGCGGTGCGGGTATTGCTTTATGTAGTTTTGCGTATTGTGCCGCATCAGCCCACCGGCGTACGCTTTGCACCCATCAGAGGGCCGGTTGCACGATCGTCCGGGGCGAACCGCTTGACAGCAGCGCCATCGGCACGTGGCTAAAATGAGGCTTTCCCGGGACCTGACGGGCACCCCCGCGCAAGACCGGAACAAGCTGCAACAAGCACCGGAATCCGGATTTCCATTCGAGGAAGGGACACACTGATGAACAAGGTCTATGGAAGCGCGGCTGCCGCGCTCGAAGGCATCGTCAAGGACGGCCAGACGTTTGCAGTCGGCGGTTTCGGGCTGTGCGGCATTCCCGAGGCGCTGATCGGCGCGCTGCGTGACACCGGCGTAAAGGGCATCACCTGCATCAGCAACAACGCGGGCGTGGACGGTTTCGGTCTCGGCCTGCTGCTCGAGACACGCCAGATCAAGAAGATGATTTCGTCCTATGTGGGCGAGAACAAGGAATTCGAGCGCCAGTACCTCTCGGGCGAACTCGAACTTGAATTCACGCCGCAGGGCACGCTGGCCGAGAAATTGCGCGCGGGCGGCGCCGGCATTCCGGCGTTCTTCACCAATACGGGTTACGGCACGCTGATCGCCGAAGGCAAGGAAACGCGCCAGTTCGGCGAGAACCACTACGTGCTTGAGCACTCGTTGACGGCCGATGTCGCGCTCGTCAAGGCGTGGAAGGCCGACAAGTCGGGCAACCTCATCTACCGCCGCACGGCGCGCAACTTCAATCCGATGTGCGCGATGGCGGGCAAGATCACGGTCGCCGAGGTCGAGGAGATCGTCGAGAACGGCGAACTCGATCCGGATGCAATCCATACGCCGGGCATCTTCGTGCAGCGCATCGTGCTCAATGCGCACCCGGAGAAGCGTATCGAACAACGTACCGTGCGCGCTGCAGCACGCGCCTGAGGGAGACCGATCATGGCATGGAATCGTGACGAAATGGCTGCGCGCGCGGCGCGGGAATTGAAGGACGGCTTTTATGTGAACCTCGGCATCGGCTTGCCGACACTCGTGGCCAATCACGTGCCCGCGGGCATGGAAGTGTGGCTGCAGTCGGAGAACGGCCTGCTGGGCATCGGTCCGTTCCCGACCGAAGACGAGGTCGACGCGGACATGATCAACGCCGGCAAGCAGACCGTGACGACGCTGCCGGGTTCGTCGATTTTCTCGTCGGCGGACTCGTTCGCGATGATTCGCGGCGGCCACATCAATCTCGCGATCCTCGGCGCGATGCAGGTGAGCGAAAAGGGCGACCTCGCGAACTGGATGATCCCGGGCAAGATGATCAAGGGCATGGGCGGCGCGATGGACCTCGTGGCGGGTGTCAAGCGCGTGGTCGTGCTCATGGAGCACGTCGCGAAGGGGGATCAGCACAAGATTCTCGATGCGTGCACGCTGCCGCTCACGGGTGTGGGCGTAGTGGACGTCATCATCACCGACCTTGGCGTGATCGAGGTGACGGACGCGGGCCTCGTGGTGACCGAACTGGCACCGGGGGTGACCGTGGACGAAATCAAGGCGAAGACGGGCGCGGCTCTCGATGTGAGCGCTGTCAACTGATCGCTGTAGCTGATTGAGCATGACCTGGGCGGGCGGGACTTCGGTCTCGCCCGTTTTGTTTGGGTACGTGTGCATTTTCGCGTTTCGCGGCGCGGCTGAAACGTCGTCCGGGCGGCATAGGCCGAAACGCCAGGTTTCGTACGTGCGCCGCCTTGCTGTGCGTGGTTTTCGGCTGCGTGCAGTGGATTGCCGGCACCGCAACGCCGCGCGGCGCGTGGCTATCCCGCAGCGCAAAGCCGATTACAATCGCCGGACAACCTTCCACGAGGAACCAGCGATGAGCCTGCCGTCCGCCGTGCCACGTCAACACTACGTTCAGTGTGTCAGCCCCTCGGGCCTGCATCGCATCGCTTACACCGAGTGGGGTGACGCTGGCAATCCGCGCGTACTCGTTTGCGTGCACGGGCTCACGCGTTCGGGCCGCGACTTCGACCGGCTCGCCGCCGCGTTGTCGGACACGTATCGCGTTGTATGTCCCGATGTCGTCGGACGGGGGCTGTCGTCGTGGCTCGTCGACTCTCGCGGCTATGGTGCCGCGCAGTATGTCGCCGATATGGTCACGCTGATCGCACGTACCGGTGTCGAGAAGGTGGACTGGTTCGGAACGTCAATGGGCGGGCTGATCGGCATGTCGCTCGCAGGTTTGCCCGATGCGCCGATTGGCCGCATGGTGGTGAATGACGTTGGCCCGCATATCGAGCCAGGTGCTCTCGCACGCATCGGCGATTACGTCGGGCGCGACGATCGATTCCCGTCGCTGCAGGCGGGCGTCGATTGTGCGGCTCGGCTCGCTGCCTCGTTCGGGGCACTCACGGATGACGAGTGGCGTGAGATCAACACGCCACTTCTGCGCGAAGTGGATGGCGAGTGGCGTTTCCGCTATGACCCGCGTATCGGCGAGCCGTTCAAGGCGGTCACGCCCGAACAGAGCGAACTGGGCGAGCAATTTTTGTGGCGTTCGCTGGCGGCGTTCAGGGGGCCGGTGCTTGTTGTGCGCGGCGAGCAATCGGACCTGCTTTCGCGCGAGACGGTCAGCAAAATGGTCAAAGCGGGGCATGACGTGTCGAGCGTCGAAATCCCGGGTGTTGGCCATGCGCCGGCGTTTCTGTCTGACGACCAGATCTCATTGGCACGGCGTTTCCTCTGCGCTCGGGACGGCGACGCGTCATAATATGAGATTGCCCGACGCGACTTGGCCAATGCCCGCGTCCAACTTCTACAGGAATCTTCATGGCAGTCATTCGTCACCACGTTGGTCCGCGCCTTTCGGAGATCGCAGTCCACAATGGCACGGTCTATCTCGCTGGCCAGATCGCGGACGACACGAAGCAGGACATCACGGGTCAGACGCGCGAAGTCCTCGGCCACATCGACCGTCTGCTCGGCGAAGCGAACAGCGACAAGTCGCTGATGCTC
Organism: Paraburkholderia adhaesiva; assembly: GCF_021390575.1. GTDB lineage: Bacteria > Pseudomonadota > Gammaproteobacteria > Burkholderiales > Burkholderiaceae > Paraburkholderia > Paraburkholderia adhaesiva. The sequence continues at coordinate 1,195,487 of NZ_JAJEJQ010000001.1, forward strand.
TCCGTGCAGATCTATCTGGCGGACATGAAAGATTTCCCCGGCATGAACGCCGTTTGGGATACGTGGGTCGTGCAGGGCGCCACGCCGCCGCGTGCGACGGTCGAAGCGAGGCTCGCGAATCCGGAATGCCTCGTCGAAATCGTCGTGGTGGCTGCCCAGCGCAGCTAACCCTCTGCAACGCGCCCAACGATTGTTTATTCCGTTTTGTTGTAGCCCGTCCGGCGCGCCGGCGGGCACCGTCTCATGAGTAACGAAAGCCCACCCTTGCCCGCCGTACCGGTTACGTTGCCGTCGATCGACGACACGCTTGCGTTCGTGCGCGAGCACGCGGGCGATGCGCGCCTGTCTACGGGCGAGATGCTCATCGAGCACGCGCAGGGCACGGCAGCGATCATGGGCGGACTGAACGTCGATCCGCCCGCGGTGCTTGCGGCGGCGCTCTTCAATATCGCGCCGCATCTCGACGACCCCGAAACGACGCTCGAAGCGCGATTCGGCCCGGATGTGACGAAGCTCGTCTTCGATGTGCGCAAGCTCCTGCGCCTTGGCACAGTGAGCCTGCGCGCGGCCCAGCACGCGGCGGTCGATACGGGCCGCGACGCGCAATCCGAGCGCCGCGCGCAGGTCGAATCGCTGCGCAAGATGCTGCTCGCGTTTGCTCACGATATTCGCGTCGTGCTGATCCGGCTCGCATCGCGGGTGCAGTCGCTGCGTTACTACGCTGCCGCGAAAATCACGCCCGCGCCGGAAGTGTCGCGTGAGACGCTCGAGATCTATGCGCCACTCGCCAACCGGCTCGGTATCTGGCAACTCAAGTGGGAGCTAGAAGACCTCGCATTTCGCTTCGAGGAACCCGTCACGTACAAGCGCATCGCGAAGCTCCTTGACGAGAAGCGCGCCGAGCGCGAGTCCTACGTTTCGTCGGCGATCGCGCGGCTGCAGAGCGAGATCGCGGCAGCACACATCGAGGCGGAAGTCAGCGGGCGGCCGAAGCACATCTACAGCATCTGGAAGAAGATGCGGGGCAAGGACCTCGACTTCTCCGAACTGTATGACGTTCGCGCGTTCCGCGTCATCGTGCCGGACATCAAGGATTGCTACACAGTGCTCGGCATCGTGCACAACCTGTGGCAACCGGTGCCGAAGGAATTCGATGACTACATCTCGCGGCCGAAGCCCAATGGCTACCGGTCGTTGCACACGGTCGTGATCGGCGATGACGCTCGCGCTTTCGAAGTGCAGATCCGTACGCGGGAGATGCACCAGTTCGCAGAGTACGGCGTGGCCGCTCACTGGCGTTACAAGGAAGCCGGGTCGAAGGGTTACGGCGGGCAGTTCAGTGCAAGCGGCAGCTATGACGAGAAGATCGCGTGGTTGAGGCAGTTGCTCGCATGGAAGGACGACGTTGCGGACAACCGCGAGCCTTGGGAGCAACTGCGCCAGACCACGCTCGACGACGACCACATCTACGTGTTGACGCCACAGGCGCGCGTGATCGCGCTGCCTGTGGGTGCGACGCCGCTCGACTTCGCCTATCACCTGCACAGTGAACTGGGGCATCGCTGTCGCGGAGCACGTGTGGACGGCGCGATGGTGCCGCTCAACACGCAGTTGCGTAACGGCCAGACCGTCGAGGTGGTCGCGGTGAAAGAGGGCGGTCCGTCGCGCGACTGGCTCAATCCGCAGCTCGGCTATCTGCAAAGCCACCGCGCGCGGCAGAAGGTGCGTGCGTGGTTCAACGCGATCGATGCGCAGGAAAACATCGCGAACGGCCGGGCGATGGTCGAAAAGACCTTGCAGCGCGAGGGCCGCACGTCGGTCAGCCTCGATCAGCTTGCGGCAAGGCTCGGCTTCAAGACGCCTGACGAACTCTTCGCGGTGGTGGGCAAGGAAGAGTTCAGCTTGCGCCAGGTCGAGCAGGCGTTGCATGACGCGCCCGCCGTCGAGCCGGAAGAAGAGACGCCCGAGCAGCTCACCAAGCGCGCGAGCGGGGCGAACGTGGCGCACGGGGCGTCGTCGGGTGTGCTGGTCGTGGGCGTCGATGCGCTTCTCACGCAGCTCGCACGCTGCTGTCGCCCGGCGCCACCGGATGAAATCAGCGGATTCATCACGCGCGGCAAGGGCATGTCGATCCATCGCAGCGACTGTCCAACGTTCCTGCGCATGGCGGGCCGCTCGCCCGAACGTGTGCTGCAGACCACCTGGTCCGCCGACGTAATCGGCGGGCGCGGACGGTCGGTCTACCCGGTGGACATCTCGATCGAGGCTACCGACCGCCAGGGACTTCTCCGAGATATTTCGGAGGTGTTCGCTCGCGAGAAGATGAACGTGATCGGTGTGAAGACGCAATCGCGGCGCAATGCGGCGTACATGATGTTTACGGTCGAGGTCTCGTCTTCCGCCCAGATCCAGCGCGCCTGTGTGCTGCTGGGCGAGGTGGGCGGTGTGGTGAAGGCGTCACGCAAGGCCTGACCCGGGCTTATTCGCGCAGCGTTTTTCCGCGCCGCAAAAAAACCGCTTGCCAAGTCAGCGAGTGCATCATACAATCTTGCTTCTTCAGGCTCGTAGCTCAGCTGGTTAGAGCACCACCTTGACATGGTGGGGGTCGTTGGTTCGAGTCCAATCGAGCCTACCAACGAAATCGAAGTTTGGGTGATGCTCTGGCATTGCCGAGGCTTCAAATGCAGTAAGGGCGCAAAGCGCTATAAGGCGAATACGGTTATGACACCGCGAACGTTCACCGAGACTACTCCGGAACGACGCTAGTCGAGGACCACTTTCGCCCTGCTGTCTGGTTTGATCATGTGAATGCGGCCCCTCGAAAGCGGGGCCGCATTTTTTTTCGCCGCAAGTTCGTCGCAAGCGCCGCGGGCTTGGGACGAGGGTCTGTTTGTACGACGTGCGACTGGCTCACATCGAGCCAGCCTCTTATGGAGAATGCAATGGTTGCGATACGTCTGCCTGACGGTTCGGTTCGACAGTACGATCATCCCGTGACGGTCGCCGAAGTGGCGGCCTCGATTGGCCCGGGTCTCGCCAAGGCGGCGCTCGGCGGCAAGCTCGACGGCGAACTGGTCGATACGTCGACGCTGATCGATCACGACGCATCGCTCGCCATCGTCACCGACAAGGACGCAGACGGCCTCGACATCATCCGTCACTCGACGGCGCACTTGCTCGCGTACGCGGTGAAGGATCTGTATCCGGAAGCGCAGGTCACGATCGGACCGGTCATCGACAACGGTTTCTACTACGACTTCGCCTACAGCCGTCCCTTTACGCCCGAAGATCTCGAAAAGATCGAAAAGCGCATGCAGGATCTCGCGAAGAAGGACGAGCTGGTCACGCGTCGCGTTGTCTCGCGCGGCGAGGCGGTCGATTATTTCCTGAGCATCGGCGAGAAGTACAAGGCCGAGATCATCGAGTCGATTCCCGGCGCGGAAGATATCAAGCTGTATGCGCACGGCGGTTTCACGGATCTGTGCCGCGGGCCGCACGTACCGTCGACGGGCAAGCTCAAGGTCTTCAAGCTGATGAAGGTCGCGGGCGCCTACTGGCGCGGCGATTCGAAGAACGAGCAGCTTCAGCGCATCTACGGTACGGCCTGGACGAAGAAGGAAGATCAGGACGCCTACCTGCACATGCTCGAAGAGGCGGAAAAGCGCGACCACCGCAAGCTCGGCAAGCAACTCGACCTGTTCCACATGCAGGACGAGTCGCCGGGCATGGTGTTCTGGCACCCGAAGGGCTGGACGCTCTGGCAGCAGGTCGAGCAGTACATGCGCGGCCGTCTGCGCGAAGCCGGCTACGACGAGATCAAGACGCCGATGATCATGGATCGCTCCCTCTGGGAAGCGTCGGGTCACTGGCAGAACTACCGTGAAAACATGTTCACGACGGAGTCGGAAAAGCGCGACTACGCCGTCAAGCCGATGAACTGCCCTGGCCACGTCCAGGTGTTCAACCACGGCCTGCGTTCGTACCGCGATCTGCCCCTGCGCTATGCGGAGTTCGGTTCGTGCCATCGCAACGAAGCGTCGGGCGCGCTGCACGGCCTGATGCGCGTGCGCGGCTTCGTCCAGGATGACGCGCACATCTTCTGTACGGAAGATCAGGTCATCAGCGAGTCGATCGCCTTCAACACGCTCGCGATGAGCGTCTACAAGGATTTCGGGTTCGATCACATCGACATCAAGCTGTCGCTGCGCCCGGACTCGCGCGCGGGGACGGATGAGACGTGGGACCGTGCCGAGCAGGGCCTGCGCGACGCATTGACGGCTTGCGGCCTGCAGTGGGAAGAGCTGCCGGGCGAGGGCGCGTTCTATGGCCCGAAGGTCGAGTACCACATCAAGGACGCGCTCGGCCGCTCGTGGCAGTGCGGCACGCTGCAGCTCGATATGGTGCTGCCAGAGCGCCTCGGCGCCGAGTATGTGGCGGAGGACAACAGCCGCCGTCGCCCGATCATGCTGCACCGTGCGATCCTCGGCTCGATGGAGCGTTTCCTCGGGATTCTGATCGAGCACCATGCTGGTGCGATGCCGTCGTGGCTCGCTCCGGTGCAGGCTGTCGTGATGAATATCGCGGAAAGTCAGGCCGAATATGCCGCCAATCTGGCCCAATCGTTGCAAAAACAAGGGGTTAGAGTGGAGGCCGATTTGCGCAACGAGAAAATTAGCTATAAAATACGCGAGCACACGCTCGAAAAGGTGCCGTACCTGCTTGTCGTCGGCGACAAGGAGCGTGAAGCACAAACGGTAGCCGTGCGTGCCCGTGGCGGTGTCGACCTGGGTGTCATGCCCGTCGATGCCTTCTCCGAGCGCCTGCGCGAAGACGTGCAGACGTTCCGGTAAGCCACTTCGGTACCCCGGCTCTTTTTAATTTTTAGAGGAAACGTAACATCGCTACTGAAAAGTCGCATCGCATCAACGGCGAAATTACTGCGCCTGAGGTGCGTCTCGTCGGAATCGAGAATGAGCCGCTCGGCATCGTGAAGCTCGCCGATGCGTTCCGGATGTCGGAACAACAGGACGTCGATCTGGTTGAAATTGCCCCGCAGGCGGTGCCCCCGGTCTGCCGTTTGATGGACTACGGCAAGTTCAAGTACCAGGAGGCGAAGAAGCAGCACGAGGCCAAGCTCAAGCAGAAGGTCATCCAGGTCAAGGAAGTCAAATTCCGCCCGGGTACCGACGACGGCGATTACAACGTCAAGCTGCGTAATCTCGTCCGCTTCCTCGAAGAAGGCGACAAAACGAAGATTACGTTGCGTTTCCGGGGCCGCGAAATGGCCCACCAGGAAATCGGCATGCGCATGCTCGAACGTCTGCGCACCGACCTCGACGAGGTTGGCCAGGTCGAGCAGATGCCGAAAATGGAAGGGCGCCAGATGATCATGGTGCTCTCTCCGAAGAAAAAGAAGTAAGCATACGTAGCGCCGCTCTTGCGGCGCGGCGAGTGTGAGCGGGTTTGAGAAGTGCGCTCCGGCGGCGTTTAAGGCCGGGGTGGAAAGCAGGTTCCGGAACGGCGCCCGCGCGCCGCACGAGAGTGCGCTCACGTGTGGCAGACGGGCGTTTTTCCTGAAAGCGGCGGTGAGCGAAGTCGGTCGAAAGAGTCGACTGAAGCAGCCAGCTGCGAAAACAAGTGGAGTGGGTTTCGAAGGGCGGTCAGAGGGCGAAACGCGTGGTGTTTCACACAATGCGCAAGAGCCAGCCGCACACCCATATCCATCAAATAATGGAGTTTCGTCATGCCCAAGATGAAGACCAAGAAGAGCGCTGCAAAGCGCTTCGTGGTGCGTCCGGGTGGTACCGTCAAGCGCGGTCAAGCCTTCAAGCGTCACATCCTGACCAAGAAGACCACCAAGAACAAGCGTCATCTGCGTGGTGCCACGGCCGTTCACGATTCTGATGTGAAGTCCGTCCGCGCAATGATGCCGTTCGCGTAATCCTCAACCGACAACTCATAGGAGCTAAACATGCCTCGAGTAAAACGTGGGGTTACCGCACGGGCCCGTCACAAGAAAATCATCAACCTGGCCAAGGGTTACCGCGGCCGTCGCAATAACGTCTATCGCATCGCCAAGCAGGCGGTCATGCGCGCAGGCCAATACGCCTACCGCGATCGCCGCAACAAGAAGCGTGTGTTCCGCGCACTGTGGATCACGCGTATCAACGCGGCGGTGCGTCAGCACGACATGACCTACAGCGTGTTCATCAACGGCCTGAAGAAGGCGTCGATCGAACTCGACCGCAAGGTCCTGGCCGATATGGCGGTGTTCGACAAGCCTGCATTTGCTGCGATCGTCAAGCAGGTGAAGGCCGCCGTCGCTGCCTGATTGAACAGGTATTGCGCAGGTTCGTTGCAGCAGACATTCCGGTTGTTTCGGTGATGCTGCAACAAAAACGGGGCTCCTCACCGAGCCCCGTTTTTGTTGGTACGCTCCGCGCACATGCTTCATGCCGTGTCGCCCGCCATGCGCGAGCGGTATCGCACAAGACTCAAACACTGACGCTGAAAAGATGGGATCAATGGATCTGGACCAGATTGTCGCCGACGCGCAAAGCGCCTTCGCTGCCGCCCCTGACGTCAACACGCTCGAAAACGAGAAAGCCCGCTTTCTCGGCAAGTCGGGCGCGCTGACCGAACTGCTGAAGGGTATGGGCAAGCTCGATCCCGAGACGCGCAAGACCGAAGGCGCGCGTATCAACGCCGTCAAGCAGCAGGTCGAGGCCGCGCTCACCGCGCGCCGCCAGGCGCTGGCCGACGCGCTCCTGAACCAGCGGCTCGCCGCCGAAGCGATCGACGTTACGTTGCCTGGCCGCGGACCCGGCACGGGCAGCCTGCACCCGGTGATGCAAACGTGGGAGCGCGTCGAGCAGATTTTCGGCTCGATCGGCTTCGACGTGGCAGACGGTCCCGAGATCGAGACCGACTGGTACAACTTCACGTCGCTCAACAGCCCGGAAAACCATCCGGCGCGTTCGATGCAGGACACGTTCTACGTCGACGGCAAGGATGCGGAAGGCCGGCCGCTGCTGCTGCGCACGCACACGAGCCCGATGCAGGTGCGCTACGCGCGCACGCACACGCCGCCGATCAAGGTGATCGTGCCGGGCCGCACGTATCGCGTGGACAGCGACGCGACCCACTCGCCGATGTTCAACCAGGTCGAAGGTCTCTGGATCGAGGAGAACATCAGCTTCGCGGACCTGAAGGGCGTCTACACCGATTTCCTGAAGAAATTCTTCGAACGTGACGATATCAAGGTGCGATTCCGTCCTTCGTATTTCCCGTTTACGGAACCATCGGCCGAAATCGACATGATGTTCGAGCAGGGCAAGAACGCGGGCAAGTGGCTCGAAATCTCGGGCTCGGGCCAGGTGCATCCGACCGTGATCCGCAACATGGGCCTCGACCCGGAGCGCTATATCGGCTTCGCGTTCGGCAGCGGTCTCGAACGCCTGACGATGCTGCGCTACGGCGTGCAGGATCTGCGTCTGTTCTTCGAAGGCGATCTGCGCTTCTTGCGCCAGTTCGCCTGACGCGCCGACCAAGCACTCGACGCATCTGCGCTTCACGAAACGGACGCGGCACCGAATAACGGTGCGCGAGAACCCGCTTCGTGACGGTCTCAATCTGTCTGGAACGTAAAACGAAATGCTATTCCCCGAATCCTGGCTGAGAAGCTTTGTCGATCCGAAGCTCACGACCGATGAACTGGCCCACGCGCTCACCATGGCGGGCCTCGAAGTCGAGGGCTTGAGCCCGGCTGCGCCGCCGACGTCGAAGATCGTCGTCGGCCGTGTGCTCGAAGTCGTCAAGCACCCGGACGCGGACAAGCTCAACGTGTGTCAGGTCGATGCCGGCACGGGAGCTACGCTGAACATCGTCTGCGGTGCGCCCAACGTTGCGCCCGGTATCAAGGTGCCGGTGGCGCTCGTCGGCGCTGAACTGCCGCCGGCCGAAGAGGGCGGCAAGCCGTTCGCGATCAAGCTCTCGAAGCTGCGCGGCGTGGAAAGCCAGGGCATGCTGTGCTCGGCGCGCGAACTGAAGCTCTCAGAGGACCACAGCGGTCTCTTGATCCTGCCCGAAGATACGCCGATCGGTCAGGACATTCGTGAAACGCTGAACCTCGACGACACCATTTTCGAAATCAAGCTCACGCCGAACAAAGCCGATTGCCTTTCGGTGTACGGTGTTGCGCGCGAGACCGCTGCGATCACCGGCGCGCCGCTCACGGCGCCCGTGTATCCGCAGGTCGAAGTGAAGCTCGACGAAAAGTTGCCCGTGAAGGTTTCGGCGCCCGATCTGTGCGGCCGCTTCTCGGGCCGCGTGATCCGCGGTGTGAACGCGCGCGCGAAGACGCCGCAATGGATGGTCCAGCGTCTCGAACGCTCGGGTCAGCGCAGCATCTCGGCGCTCGTCGACATCTCGAACTACGTGATGCTCGAACTCGGCCGTCCGTCGCACGTGTTCGATCTCGACAAGATCCACGGCTCGATGGACGTGCGCTGGGGCAAGAAGGGCGAAACGCTCAAGCTGCTCAACGGCAACACCGTCGAAGTCGATGAAACCGTTGGCGTGATCGCCGACGACCGCCACCTCGAAAGCCTCGCGGGCATCATGGGCGGCGACAGCACTGCCGTCTCGCTCGACACCACGAACATCTATGTCGAAGCCGCATTCTGGTGGCCGGACAGCATCCGTGGCCGCTCGCGCCGCTACAACTTCTCGACCGATGCGGGTCATCGTTTCGAGCGCGGCGTCGACTGGTCGACGACCGTGGAGCACCTCGAGCGCATCTCGCAACTGATCCTCGACATCTGCGGCGGTGCAGCCGGCCCGATCGACGATCAGACGGTCAACGTGCCGAAGCGCGAGCCGGTGAAGATGCGTGTGGCGCGTGCCGCGCGCATCATCGGCGTGAAGATCGGCGCCGACGAGATTGCGCAGATCTTCACGCGCCTTGGCCTCGCGTTCGAGCGCGATGGCGATACGTTTAGCGTGACGCCGCCGCCGTACCGCTTCGATATCGAAATCGAAGAAGACCTGATTGAAGAAGTCGCACGCATTTACGGCTTCGAAAAGATTCCGGCGAATCCGCCCGTCGCAAAGAGCGAGATGCGCGCGACCAACGAAACGCGCCGCTCGATTCATGCGATCCGTCACGCGCTCGCGGCGCGCGACTACGCTGAAACGGTCAACTTCAGCTTCGTCGATGCCGAGTGGGAGCAGGACTTTGCCGGCAACGATGCGCCTGTGCGACTCCTGAACCCGATCGCGAGCCAGCTGTCGGTCATGCGCACGACGCTCTTCGGCAGCCTCGTCAATGTGCTGCGCCACAACCTCAACCGCCGCGCCGACCGCGTGCGTGTGTTTGAGGCGGGCCGCGTGTTCCTGAACGATCCGTCGATCAAGGCGGGCGAGATGACGGTCGAAGGTTTCGTGCAGCCCAAGATGATCGGCGCGCTCGCCTATGGTCCCGCGCTCGAAGAGCAGTGGGGTGCGTCGGCGCGTGCCGTCGACTTCTTCGATGTGAAGGGCGACCTCGAAGCCATGTTCGCGTCGCTGGGTGCCGCCAATGCACCGCGCTTCGTGAAGGCCGAACACCCGGCACTGCATCCGGGACGCAGCGCGCGCGTCGAAGTGGGCGGCAAGGCTGTGGGCTGGATCGGTGAAATGCACCCGCGCTGGATGCAGAAATATGATCTGCCGCATGCGCCGATCCTGTTCGAGATCGAAGCCGACGCGCTGATGGCGCGCGATCTGCCGGCTCCGTCCGATGTCTCGAAATTCCCGCCTGTGCGACGTGACATCGCGCTGGTGGTGGATCAGAAAATCGAGGTTCAGGCGCTGCTGGACGAGTTCCAGAAGGGCATGCAAGACGACGCCTGCCGCATTGTTCAGAAGGTTGCACTTTTCGATGAATTTCGTGCAAAATCAAATACTTCCGGACTTGGCGCAGACGAGAAAAGCCTTGCCTTCCGGGTGACCCTGCAAGATACTGGCGGAACCCTGCAGGACGAGACGGTCGATGCGGCCATCAAGTCCCTGGTGGATCGCCTGGCTCGAGTGTATGGCGCCCGGCTGCGTGGATAAGACCCACAGCTTACGCGTAGCGTTGACAGACTTCCGGTTGCAGCGCGGTTGTAACCGGAAGCGCGCCATTTCATAGATAGATGAACGAAATGAACTCGAGTGATTTCGAAGCCCTTCTTGCGGCACAGCGTAGCCACATGACCCGCGATCTTCCTGCCTCCACGTCGAGCGCCACGACGGATACGCCGACGCTGACCAAAGCCGAGCTGGCGGAACTGCTGTTCGACAATGTCGGCCTCAACAAACGCGAGGCGAAGGACATGGTCGAAGCGTTCTTCGAGGTGATTCGCGATGCGCTCGAAAGCGGCGACAGCGTGAAGCTGTCGGGCTTCGGCAATTTCCAGTTGCGCGACAAGCCGCAACGACCTGGGCGCAATCCGAAGACGGGCGAAGCAATTCCGATCGCGGCGCGCCGCGTCGTGACGTTCCATGCGAGCCAGAAATTGAAGGCGCTGGTGGAAAGCGGCGCCGAAGCGAGCTTCAGCCGCTGACCCGATGCGACGCCCCTGCCGCGTTGGCACGCGGTGGCAATGAGGCGGGCAGCGCGGCGACACAATATTGCGCAACCATCACGACAGCACTCCGGCGATGACACAGACAATCGAGAAGGTCGTCTTGCCTCCGATTCCCGCCAAGCGCTACTTCACGATTGGCGAAGTAAGCGAGCTGTGCGGCGTGAAGCCTCACGTGCTGCGCTATTGGGAGCAGGAGTTCACGCAGTTGAAGCCGGTGAAGCGGCGGGGCAATCGCCGCTACTACCAGCATCACGAGGTGCTGTTGATCCGGCGCATTCGCGAGCTGCTGTATGAGCAGGGGTTCACGATCAATGGCGCACGCAACCGTCTGGATTCGCGCGGAGCGGTGATTGAAGACGCCGAACCGGTTGTGAGTGAAGAGACTGAGGTTGCGTCGCAAAGCACGATGGCATTGGTCGATGTCGATCAGATACGCAAGGAATTGCTGCATGTGCTCGATCTGCTCGGGCATTGACGGTGGCGCCGCAAATCTCCTCGCCAGCAGTTTGAAACGGGGCGCGGCTCTGTTATACTGTTTAGCTCTCGGGGCGTAGCGCAGCCTGGTAGCGTACCTGCATGGGGTGCAGGTGGTCGGAGGTTCAAATCCTCTCGCCCCGACCAGAGATATCAAGGACTTACGGTGAAAGCCGTAAGTCCTTTTTTCTTGCCTGCGCGCTGTACCCCCACTTTCCCCCCACTCCATCAGCCTGTACGGGTTGGAACCCCTCGTTACCCTGCGGAATAATGGTGCTGTGACTGCGACTCCGGAGTACCCATATGGCAGGCGGCGCTGACGACTATTTTTCGGATGCCCCGGCAGGTGACGAACACCCTGAGGAAGGGCGGTTCGACTGGGCTGAGCTTGAAAGCTTTGATTACGGGCACTACTTCGAGACCATAGGCGAAACCCCTGTCGATGACCCGCGCAGGGGCGAGTTCATGATGCGGACGATGGCCCTGTTCATTCGCGAGTGGGGTAGTGGTAGGGCACCCCCTGAATCGGTGATGGCGACTCTCGCGATGGCATTCACCGACATCCTCCTCTATGGCGCACAACCGAACGATCAGTTTTACCTCCCGTGGCGACCGTCTGCCACGGGCTTTAGCCGTACTGAAATCCGCGACATCGCGCTCTGCGCGGAGGTGCGGTCGATTCTGCATGCCACGCCCCACCGGGCGGTGACCAAAGTGCTGCAAGAGGTTGCAGACCGCAGGCACAAGACCTTCGAGACGGTGCGCGCCGCCTGGTACGCCCAGTCCAAGTCCGGGCGATGGACCGGGTAGGGGACGCGCATACGCACTTCACCGACCGATCAACCGACCGCCACCAGCAGCACCACGGCGCGGATTTCCGCCCGCGCTACCCGTTCTCAACGGAGGCAGCCATGCAGCAGATGGACCCCATCGAAACGCATATCCAGACAATCTGGTCCTTCGTCCGGCTTGCGGCACTCAAGCGGGTGCTGCACGAGGTGGTGCCAGAAACCAAGGTGGACTTCTGGCGGATCATGATGGGCGCATCGCTCGACTACGGCCTGATCGAGTGGTGCAAGATATTCGGACGCTGGAAGGACGACACGCATTGGACCAAGGTTGTGCCTGCCAGCCAGCACGACGCCTTCCGCACCGGACTGTATGCGGCAACAGGGATGAAAAATGCCGACGAGTGGGACGCGTACCACAAGAAGATGAAGGCATACCGCGATACGCTGGCTGCGCACATCGACTTCGGCAGCAAGTCGACGAACTACCCCGACTTCGGACCTGCACTTGCTGCCGCGTTCTACTATCACGCCACGTTCCTTTATCCCGCGTGGGTCGGAATGCACCCCCGCACGCGCTATCCCGCAGATATGGAAGCCTTCGCGGTGGACTACCACAAGCAGCTACTCGACGTGGCTAACGCCGCCGCCCAAGCCACGAAGCAGTTCGAGCCGTAAATGTTTAGCCTTACCTACCGGACAGAGCATCGAGCGAGTACGGCGCGGCCCGTGGCCGCCTCACCAGGTCGTGTAGGTGCAACACACCGACCGGGCAGCGTGAACCCGCTATGCGCCCGGATTGTGGCCTTGCGCTCGCGTCCGCTCATACCTCCCGCAGGCTTAGAAACTCAGAGACTTGGCTCGGTCTTCGGATCAGCCGCGAGTCCGGCATCTTCGCGTGCAGTTTCCAGTACCCGCCGACCCATTTCGATCTGGTCGGACGCGGCGAGTGTGGTGATGCCGGGAAACACTAGTTTGGCGTCTTCGAGTTTGGATTGCGCCACAGGGTCATCCTCGGTGACCTTTTCCGGGAACACTGCGATAAACCAAACCTGAAAAACCTGCGCCTCTACAGGACCGCCCTGCCGAAGCCGTATGTAATCTTCCACGGCCAGAAACAGGATGGCGGCAACGTTGGACTCGCGCAGTTCGACCGAGCTATCAGGATTCGGGTCCTGTGCGGCGTGCTTGAAGAAATTTCGACATGGCTCGTTAACGTAATACTTAAGCGTTTGTCCGGCTGGCAGGTTTTCGCGCGCCTGCTTGGAGAAGCTTTCCACGCCCGCGCTCGTGCAGAGCACGTCAATAACCTCCCAGGCGTTCGATGCCAGCGAGTAGACGGAAACGCCGTCGCCACCGTCGAAGAAAAGGCGGATGGCAGTAATGAGTTGCCTTCGGGCGGCATCAAGCTTTGTTACGCGCATGTTCGTTTACTCTTGCACGTGCAATTTGTGGAAAAGCTCGGCCATGGCCTGCTTGTAGGCCTCGGGGTCTTTCTCGGCGGCGTCGGGGTGTGCGTACCTGACCATGTAGCCGGTCATCATATGCGTTATCGCGTTTGCTTCGTTGCGCACCCGTTCGGCAAGCTCGATGACGGGCGCATAGTCGGCAGCGTTGTTTGTGTCAGGCCACGGCCATCCGTTCTGGAGAAACCAGCGGTGCATGAGCTGGTTGCGGTTCTCGATCAGCGCGTTGATGCGCGCTTCGAGATCGTCGGCAATGTCGCCTCGCGCCTTCAAATGCTTGACCACGTTGGCCGTCGCGTTCCTGTACTTCTCGGGCGTGATTAAGCCACCCGTCGCCTCGCGGTAGGTCTCGTCATTGATCATCCTGAAGCCTTCGTGGATCGACACGAAGGCCACCTCGAATATCTGCATCGCGAGTACCGCGCGCCCGATTGCCGCGTAAGCCTGCTCCATGTCTACCCTCCCTAGGGTTCCAGCATCGGAATTGTACAGAGGCTCGAACTCGGCATTCGGCACGGCGGCGACGCGTTGCGCGGTGCACGCGTCGCTCGTGGTCATCGAGCAACTGGCCCACGCCGACCCGTAGCAGCTCCTGCACGATGACGCTCGCGCGCTTCGCGGCGACCTCAACCTGCGTGAGCAGCGGGCCAGTGAGCGTGACCGTGACGCGGCGGCTGCGTGGAGGATCGGTTAATTCGCGCGACCGATCCTCAAGCCTGATGGCGTCGCCCATGCGTGTCTTCCCGTGTGATTGAACGCCGCGACGATAGGGGTAAGCGCGGCGCGCGTCGAGAGGACGATATGACGGCGGGAATACCAGGTAGGCAGAGCGGAGCAAAACGTCGGGAAAGTCCCGAAGCGGAGAGGACCGGCCCGCGCAGTGCTGCAGGTGGGCCGGTTTCGCTGCGCTATGAGTTCGGCGGTAGCATATCGCCGCATAGCTGCGAGAACGTCACGAAGTCAAGCCATTCGCGGTCGTTCGGGTCGTCATTGTGCAGGGCGGCCAGCACGGCCCAGTTGTGCCGTGCCGAGGCGAGCGAGATGAGCAACCGGCCGTCCGTTCCGCGCAGCATCTGCACATCGGATATCTGCTCCTGCCGGTGCAGGTCGAGCCATCTGAACGCCGCATGCCAGATCGGGTGTTCTGCTTCCGGTGGCAGCTCGACATTGGGCGCGACCCATACCCGCAACCGCCTTTTGCGTGGCATGTCGTCCGGCATGTTGCGGGCACGCTCCCATCCGCCCGCCACGATCTTTCCATTCCCCTTGTGGCCCATCATTCGCCTCCCGTCCGTTCGTCCACCACGTCCTGAACACCCTCGATGAACGCGCACACTTCACAGGCCTCCGGGTAGGGCTTGTCAAGGAACTTCTCTGCAAAGCACTCCACCTCGTCCCGGCAAATGTCACCGGGGTCCGTCAGGTCATTCACGGCTGCATACAGCGACACGGCCCAGCCATAGGCAGGCACCGGGTGCCAGTCATCGATGTACTGCAGATCGAGTTCCGCGATTGCACGGGCCTGCCGTGGTCCAAGCAGCGCGAGTGCAGCGTGCTGACCTATGGCGAAGTACTTGTCGTGCACGCGCTGCTCGTGCTCGGCCTCGTCGGCCTGCTCGATCTCGCGCACGAGTTGCAGATACGCCTCGCGCTTTTCGGGCGTTAGAAGGGAAAGACGGCGGGAGAGTGAAACGATAGACATAACGACCTCTCAATTGATAAGTTGCCTGCGCCTGGATCAGGCGCGTGCAACGATCACCCATGAGCGGATGCCCAAGGGCAAGCCCGACGCATTGCCGGGGTTGAGAGGTCTGTGTGCGGTGTATCCCGCTGCCCGCGCACACAAAACCGGTAAGAGTGAGAGTGAAGCGCTTCGGCCTCGCCCTGCCACACCTTGCCATACCTTGATTCGCCGCGACCGACTGGCCTGAGCTGCACCAGATTCCGGGCGGGATACGTATTCGACAGTGCGATATCTGGCGCACGAGGGAAATTGCCGTTTACCCTGGTCATCGCGCGAACGGCGCGATAATCGCGGCGTCACGTCACCACCGCGCGAGGTCATCATGGGCTCAGGGTTCGCAACACCGGTTGTCGTCTGGGTCGGCGACGACACGAGGCAGAAGTTGCAGGAGATGGCGGCGCGGCGCGATATGGCGGTTGAGCGCATCGGCGGCCGTCTGCTTGAACAGGCGGTGCGCGACTACACGCCGAGCGGGCCACAGGTGCAGCAGCAGGCCGAAGTGGAGATGGGCAGCGCTCCGGCCGCTGGCCACGGAGGCAAGAAAAAGCGTTCTTCACGGATTTGAGGGGAAAGGCGCTTGCCGGACCCTAGTCGGTCGCCCGATGCTGTGGCCGAGCAATCTCCGCCATAGCGCAACGGCCGGTACCGTTGGCCAATCGACCGGCTACGGATGGCCGAGCCTGCCGCTGAAGTCTGTCGGCCAGAAGCGGTGGGCAGTTTGCGACTAAAACGCCGGTTAATACAAAAAAAGGGCCGCCAACGTGGCGACCCTTTGAAGAGGCGGGGCGGTGAAAGCCGCAGAAACAAGTCCAAACACCAGCTAGCCCTGACCCCTTAGACGGTGCGCGATCCGTGATTGCGCGAGTAATTAGACTAGCACGCGCTGCCTTGCTTTGCAAACGCCGAACAATTGCTACGCTTCTTTCAACTGAAGCGTGTCGGGATCGACGCGGTCGGGATCAAACATAAGCACATTGCCTTCTGAGTCGTAAACGACGCCATCCCGTTGGCGATTCACAAGGCCTTCTTCGATAAGCTGTTCCACCGCCCCAAAGTACTCTGAAACAGTGCATCCCAGTTTGTCGCAAATCGGCTTGTGAATGCCGGGCTTCCAAGGTTGGTCGGGCAACAAGGCGTGAACCTTATTCGCAAAATCCCTGTCTACGCGCTGGGTTGGTTTGTGGTAGGGCTTTTGCGCAGCGCTTACTAGGTTCGGGGCGTTTTCGATTCGCTTCGAATTTTGAATACCGAGTTCAGTTTCCATTTTCAAGCAGAACGATGCGACGCTTTGCTTACTCGACCACGCCGCACGCGTCGATCCAAACGCAGCCATGCGAGACCAATTGTCGAGGATCGCCACGTCTGTGATTGCATCAACGTCGAGTTTTGCAATGTCCTGAGCAGAGAAATCAAACTTTCCTAGGTGTCTCGCGACCGATACGAGGCAGAGTAAATATCTGTTACTTTTGAGAAACCGCTCTGCAGACCCACCGCCCCGAGGGCGAACAGTTTCCAAAATTCGATCTGCATGTTTGAGTAATTTGGCTATTTTAGGCCAAACTTCAAGTGGCGAACGATCTGAAAATATCGCGCTATAGGCTTGAGGGGAGCGAATATATTTCGAGCGAAAACCTGCTGCAAGGTGCGGCAATTTCAGGACGAGAGCTGCATATCCGGCTGCAATATACAGCGGCGTTACGATCTCTCCTGCAGAATGCCCTTGGTTAACATAAAAATTCTTTCTTCTTTCGTAAAAAATTCCGCTACGGTGCAAAACCTCCTCAATATCACGCTGAATTCGATCTGTGGCGTGTAACGATACCTGCTCCACATCTGTCTGGTTATTCGTTGCGCGGATGATGGCATCGCGGACCGAATCGTCCCGAGATACTATTACTTTCACTAAGACGGCACGATTATCTTCAACGGAAGATGCGCCATTAAAATGACGGAAGATTGATTCGGTTGTCTGTAACCCGTTGACGATCTGTATGTCTTCCAAGTGAATCGAATTGCCTATAACGCTGGCTGCGGTCGCGAGGATTGTGACGCCGTTATTGAGCCACCAAAAATCCGGCGAAGCCGCATTATTCAATGTATCCCTAATGTCCTCGTTAACGCGATTTAGACCCATGAAGTCCCGAACGTTTGAGTCAAAAAGATATCGCCTTAGTTTCCCTTCGTTGTCTGAAATAAAGCGAAAGTATGCGCTGAGATTGGCGAGAAGAACATACGTTTCTCCTCGCGAAAATACTTCGACATATGGTAATTCTAGGGAAAAATTGGGCTTTTTCCGATTCAGGTCAATGAGTTCGGCCGAGCCAATGAAATTGAAGGAGGCTTCACATTTCGCAAAAGAGTCAGTGATTATTTTCTTTATTTGCTCGGAACGAGCACGGACTTCGACGCCGATGTCATTCGAATCCCCGCGCGACGCATATGCAACTTCAATTCTCATTTTGTTCAAACGAGGCGCCAATCTCCTATATGCAAAGAAAAGCTTTGTTCTCTGGCCGATTAAATCGGGAGAATAGGCGCCCTTGAGATCTTTCGATTCAATCGAAAAATCAAAGAACTCCGGGAGGGTTGCCGCCAGCGCGTCAATTGTGACCTGTTTGAACGAGTCGTGATGTTTGCAAGTTATCAGACTTACCACCAATTCTGCCCCGGCTTTGGGCCACATGAATTGCTCTGCATCAAGCAGCGGATGGCCGTTTACGAAAACGTAAAATGCATCAATGCCGCCGTCACCTCGCCCGTCGATCCACCCGCTCTTTAATTCGTCTTGCGACAAATCCCAATCTTTCAGTATCTCTTCGATGCAGAAATATTCAAACGCTTCGTCCCGTTTTTCGGACGGTAGTTTCTGACTAACGCGGTCGTCAATGATGCCGTCAATAAGCAAGCTGTCGTTTTTTGCCATGACCGAATTTGTACTGTGGTTTGGGTAGCATGCAATCGCGTCAGTCTACGATATTTCCGCGGCCTGGACGGGAACGAGCGAACGTCTGCGACGGGTTTCAGGCGCACGACCGTAGTTGGCTGACTAGAGCCTGTCCGTAAGCGGTTTCTCCGGAATGGGCGACGAACCTAAAGAAAGCCGGGAGCGGCTGTGGCCCAAGGCCAACGCGCACACGAACACCATACGGACAAAGGGTTGCCGGTGGTTCTCCGCACCAGCGATAGGTAGCGACACGCTGCCGGGGCGCTGTCCCGGCAACGCGCGCGCAACCTGTCAGAAGTAGTCGTGGTTCCTGGGCTCGTCCTCATCAACTAGCGGCGTGCTGATGCCCGCGCGGCTTGCTGGCGTCATGCCGAACTCGCGGCAGAGGCGCGCATAGGCCAGCATCGCCTTGTTCGCCACGCCCACAAGCGGATTCTGGATCACATTGCCGCCCACGGTCTTGACCATCAGAGCACGCGTCACCGCGTCGCGTTCTGCCATGCGGGCAAGCGCCCGCTCCGCCTGCACCCATCGCGAGTAGCACACGCACAGTGCGGCGAGCGGTACGCGGTCCAGCGCGGTGAGCATGCCAATCACTGCGAGTTCGGGCACAACGCGGTTCCATTCGCGCAGCGCGTCGGCATCGGCGCGCACATGCTCGGGCGGCGTCGGTGCTTTCGGCTTCGGCTTCGCCCCCTCGGCGAAGCGCCGGTGGTGCGCCCGCAGTGTGCCCTCGATGAGACGCAATGGTATCGGCGTTCTCAGCCTTGGCATGTGGCATGCCCCCTATGTCTCGAATCGGTTTTCTGCAAGAAAAGGAGAGGGAGGGGGTTTTGCAGCGAGGGCATTTTCTTCGCTCACGCCCCCCCGGCTCGGCCCCGCGCTCATTGTGCGCCTGCGGCGCGCGTGGCGGGTCCACGCGGTCGCGCCTGTGGTCCGGTGCCATGTGCGGGCTGCAGGACGGCCACGGACGGCGCACGTCGCTCACTTAAAGGCCGTGGCGGTGTATGACGTCTGCGTCGATGCTGTGCGCGACCACCGTGTCGCCGCGCAATTCGACCACCAACGTCTCGCGGCCCTCCTGCTGCGCGCGCTGCGCGATGTCATGCACCTGATCGGCGAAGCGACTGCCAAAGACCGCTCCGGCCGCAATGGGGCTGCCGCCGACGCGGGCGAGCAGCCAGGCGTTGAGTATGCGGTGCATCATTACCTCCGCTTCAGTTGAGCACGCGCGGCGACGCAGTACCAATGGTGACACCCGCGAGCTTGGCAGCGCGCTTGATGCTTTTGAAAGCATCGTTCATCACGTTCTGCGCTTCCTGCATGTCGCGGCGCAGGCTCGCCACGTTCGCGGCGATGTCGAATACCAGACCGCCGGTCGTCGATGCCATGATGCGTTCTTCCGGTTACGGAATGCGGCGCGCGCTGCCGATGCGCAGTTGCACCACCGGCTGCGGTTCGGTGTGGTGCCCGATCGCCTGTACCGGTCGTATCACCGGCAGCGCCCCATCGACAACTGCGCGCAAGCCGAGCGCGATCAGTTCGCGCAGGATCGCGCGCCGGTCCTTGCGGTACAGGTCAGCCAGAGCGTCAACACGCGGTACATCGCTGACCGCGATCCATGCGGTGATCGCCACCTCGTCCCGTTCGTCGTGGTGGTTCATGCTGCTACCCGGAGGGCTGGTTGCGAGTCAAGGCAGGCGGAATGCTGTACGCCGCCGAGCGTCCACCAGTAAAGGAGGCCGTTGCCGTACACCTGAATGTCGTCCAGGTCCGCCGGGTCGGCGTCGATCAACGCCGCCAGCCGACGCGCGAGAGGCGAGGCGGACGCCGTGGCATCACGCAGCAGTGCGAGCACGTCATGTTCAATGGCAGAACAGTGTGCGATCAAAGCCCGTTCCGAATCGAAATCCTTCTGCGAGGTGTAGCAGCCGCAGCCAGGTTCCCATCGTTCGTTGCACATCGATGCCTCCGTTACGTAGTACCGCAGTCCGGCCTGACTGTGACGGTCGGGTGGTCGTCAAAAACGAGCAGGGTGTGGCAGGCATCCCATTGCCGGTAGAACGTCACTTCGGTCAGCTTCGGCCGCATCTCGCGCACCGCGTTCGTCGCAACTGCCCCGGCGACTGCCGTCATCAGCGCTTCCTGCCCGGTCAACTGGCGTCCGACGGTACGCCGGAATTTCTGCGTGACCTTGTCGGCAAGCTGGTCCGCGTCGATTGCGGCCCAGTTGACGTTCATGCCACTGCCTTCGTGCGGCGCGCGGTGCGCTTCCCGTTGGCGGAGCCGTCCGGTTCACCGGGCAAGGTCGCATCGTTTATCCATACACCGCAGCCGTCGAGCGGTATCCAGTTGACGAACGTCTCGGTGCGCAAGCCGACCAGATTGTTCTGCCAGAGGCTCACGAGCTGCGTTGCGCCATCGGCGTCGGTGAACGTAACCGCCGACTGCTGCGACGCGCCCGGTACTGTTTCGCCCTCATACAGCACCACACGGCGCGCGTCGATCAACGCGAGTGTGCCGTCCGGCAAACCGGGTACGGTTACGAGCGGGATACCGGCGACGTAGCCACCGCGCGCACCTGCCGTCTGGTCGTGGCCGCTGAACGCGAAGCCGACGCCGGCACGCGGGCTGGCGAGCAGCACGGCACTCGAAAAGTCGCCGGGGAATGAGTCGACAAGTTGCTCCACGTCGCCGTCCAGCGTGCCGGTGCTGTCCAGCGGTTCGATACCCACGAACAAACCACCGGGCGAGGCGTTCGTGACCGTGTCGTTGCTGACGAGCGTGCGGTTGATTTCGTCGCTCACAGCGCGCGCCAGATCGGGCTGCAATGCGAGGTCGGTTGTTTCGTCGAGTTCTTTCACAAACTCGATGCTCGCGACGAGCATGGCCGCCAGCTTCTTCGGAATCAGGACCGACACGTCGAAGTTCGCATTTCCAACGAACTTGAGCGCGCCTTCCGGAACCCAACCAGCCGATGCGCCATTGAGTTGCAGCAACAGCGGAACGAATGGCGGTACGCGTCGCCACCCGTTGCCGCCACCGCCCAGTGCCTCGTCAACTAGCGCGATGACCGAGCGGCGCTGGATTAGACCAATGAATTCGGCGTCACGCAGCGAGGCTGGTGCGTCCGGGTCGTTGATTGAGGCGGAAGTGACCGGCTGGGCGGCTTTCGTCAGATACGCGGTCACTGCGGAGCGCGAGCCGTAGGCGTTCAGCGCCCAGTCTTTCGCGTTGAACACATCGCCCTTTTTGATCGCGATTGCCTTGCACGCCCGGACAAAATCGAGTCGAGCCACGATGCGCTCCTGCTGATTAAAACGGCAGATTGCGCGCGATGGCCGCGTCTATCAAACGCTGTGCGTTTTGCCTGTTTTGCGCGGCGTAGCGGGCGAGTTCGCGCAAATGGAACATGCAATGGCCGGTGGCGTCGCATGACGCTGGCTTTATCTTTCCGCTCTTGACGAAGTTCCGCAGCGTCGATTTGCTGCAGGCGACCAACTTCGCCGCCACGGTGGCGGACACGAGCCCGAGGCCCACCACGCGGTGCCCGTCACGCTCGCACTCCGCGCGCATGTCGGCCTCGGCTTCATCGGTCATGGCGTCGAGGCTATCCATGCGCACCACCGGTCAGAACGCGAGGTTGTCATCGGCCAGCACAGGGGTATCCACGCACCGCTCGCGCAACAGCGTGACGGTGCGGGAGTCGGCGGTGTAGAGGTCGGTCATGTGCGCCGCGTGTCAGAAATCGAACCTGGTCTGGCCGGTTGACAGCGCCACCGCGTCACGCTTCTGCTGCCGCGAGAGCGACGCATTCTTCGCATGGTGGTGCGCATCGTAGGTGTTGTGGCAGCGCTGGCACCATGCGCGCAGATTCGCCGGATCGCAGTTCGGCGGCCAGTGATCGAGATGCGCGATAGTGAGGACCACCCGCGAGCCAGTGACCGGATGCGGCTTACCGTTTTCGGCGCGGCAATCGGGATAGCGTGGCGAGCCTTCACAGCGGTTGCCCGCGCGCTTGAGGATCGCAGGCCGGATTTCGGTTTTCCAGTTCGCCGGATAGAGCTTGCGGTTTTCGGGCTTGATTGGCACGGTATCCACCCGTCAGAACGCGTCGTTGAGATCATCGTCGGGCACCGGCGCTGCGCTGCGCGACGAGGTTGTGCGCGAGCCGTTCGCGCGTTCCGCCCTGCGCTGCGCCGCGCCCTGCTGCGCGTTCTGCACCTCGCTGCGCTTGCGCTTCACGTGGTAGGGCGACACCACCGCGTGCGCCACCACCGACACCGAAGGACGCGTCTCGCCGTCATTGGCTTTCCAAACCCCGAGTTCGAGCGGGCCACTCACGCTCACAGCGTCGCCCTTCGCGAGCGCAAGCAATTCGTCCCGCACGTGCGCGTCAAACGCCATGACTCGCGCAAAGAGCACGGTGTCGCCACCAGCGGGCACCCGCAGTGTGGCGAGCGCGTACGCGTTGCCGGTCTTCGTGGTGCGGGCCTCCGGGTCTTTCGCGAGCGTGCCGCCAAGCAGTGCGTCGATCATGTGTGCTCCTTGTTCACCTGGTCAGGACCACCCGACGCGACTACATCGACGGGGTTCCTTATATGGTGCGTAGTTGTTGTAGTTGTCGATGTAGTCACTACATCGACAACTACAACAACTTCCACCCCTATACGCGCGCACGAGAGAGAGCTACTTCGGCAACGCCCACCACCACTTCGCGTAGCGTCCCTGCCCATGTGGCTTCTGTTTCTGCACGTTGAGGTGCTTGTCGTCTGCGGCCCGTTCAATCGCGCGCCACGGAATACCCGCACCGCGCGCGTCATGAAACAGGTCATCGCGCAGGCGCTTGCCGTCCGAGAGGTAGTCGCGGAGGAACCGTTCGGCCTGCGCGGTGGTGCTGCGATCCTCGCGGGCGTCGTCAAACGTGGTGTCCACGCTGTCCACGATTTCATCCGGCGACATGTCGAGGTAATCACCCCACGCGATGCCCTGCGCGGTGATACTTTTGTCTCCCGTTTCGCTGATCGTGGTAAAGGCGAACCCGCCGCGCTCCGGTGCGATGTTGGTTTTCGCCCGCGCCATCACCCGCGCGTCGGTGCGCTCGTTGTGGGCGAACAGCAGAACCATGCGCGCAACGTGAACGAAGGCACCGCTGCCGAGCACGCGTTCGATGGCCTTGCGGCTCCCTTCCTTCGAGGACTTCGAAAAGTGGGTGATGCCGAACACCGCCGCGCCGGTGCGCCTCGCGAGGTCGAGTACCGGCTGCAATTCGCGCCGCACCTCGTTCGCGCGGTATGCGTCGCCACGAATCATGTTCATGATCGGGTCGATGATGATGAGCCCCACGTCACGCCCCGCACATTGCTCGATGAGCGAGATCATGTGAACGGCCGGGTCGAACGCTGTCTCCTTTCCGTCCCGCGATTCGCCCACCGCGAGGAATACGCGTGACATGTCTGCACCCGCCACGCGCAGACGCGGCTTGAGGGTGTCACCCGCGTCGTCCTCGCCCGACCAGATCACCACGTCCTGCGCACGCTCGCACTGCGTGGTGTCCGGCCACGTGCCGCAGGTGGTAAGGATGCCCGCGAAGTCGAGCGCCGATGTCGTTTTGCCCGAACCGCCCATACCCGCACCGAGCGTGAGCTTACCGCGCGGCAACCAGCCGTTCCACAGCCAGTCAATCGCTTCCTCGTCAATGTCGCTGAACGACTTCAACCTGCACCGGGCGCTTTCAATGCCCGCCTCACTTCGCTTTTCATCGCGTTCCTCCTTCGCCGGTGCGACCTGCACCGCGTGGTCGAGCACTAGGCGCTTGAGTTCGTCCGGCTCGCCACCGTGGTTAAGCACAAAGTCCCACGCGTCAAAGCCATCCGGTGAGCCTTCCGGCATGGCGGCGAGCCAACCGTCACACGCCGCCGCTGCTGCATTCGCCGCCTTCACCTGACCCGCGTCCGCCACGACCACGACGCGGGCGTGCGGCCAACGTTGCCGCGCTGCCACCGCCACGTCATCGAGGTTGCCCACCGTGCCCGCTGACAGCGCCACGCACTGCGAATCGGCGAGCCAGCACACGTAAGCCGACGCGATCCCTTCGGCCACGAGTACGCCGCCGTCATAGCTCGCGTCCGGCTCGTCGCTGCCGATATTGAGCGCCGCGCCTGCCCACCGACTGCCCGCGAGGCTGTGCTTCTGCCACTTGTCGCCCTCGCGGTACACGCGCTGCACGGTGAGCAGTTCACCGCTGCAGACGTGGCGGTACGGGAGCGCGAGGTATTCGTGCTTCTTCCACACAACCACGCGCAGCCGCGCCAGCACGGCGGGGTTCGTGATGCCCTTGCTGTCCAGATAGTCGTGGCGGATAACGGGCACGCCCACGTCCCACGCCTTCAAGAACGCGGGCCTTTCGTCGCCGCCGGATTGCACCTCCGGCTGCGCGCTCATCGCGGCACCTGCCCGTCGAGCTTCATCACCTTTCTTGAACGGTAGCCGTACCTGCTCGCCGTCGCGTAGAGCAAGCGTGGGTCGATCTTGCCGGTCATGCCGATGGACTTCCATGTGCTTGTGAATCCGCTCGGGTCGTAGCCGTCGCCGTGCGAACTCCACTCGCGCGCCACCGCCTCGTCACCGCCCGCGCGCTTGAACGCCATGAGCAGGCGCACCCACGAGAAACGATCTTCCGGCACCGGGCAGTGCATCAGCGCACGCACCGGAGAATCCTCGACAATCCAGCCGTTGTGGACGTGGTTGTACATATCAGACCTCTCCGCGCGGACCTGCGAGCGCGACCTGCAGCAGTCCGAGATCGTTGCGGAGGTCGGCCGGGAGGTCCGGCCGGGAGAGGATGCTGGCGAACACGCGGGCGGCGTCACGGTCAAGGTCCAGCCGCAGGTCCAGCGCCTCGGACCAGCGCGCAACCCTTTCGTCATCAACCGGATCGAGTCCGCCGCCGCGCAGCCATGCGCGCAGTTCGAGAAGGACGTTCATGGCCGCCCTCACGCATCGGCGGCTTCGTTGTCGTGCGTAACCTGCGCGGCGGCGATTTGTTCATCAACCCACGCATCCACATCGGCCTCGATCCACGCGACCATGTTGGGACCGGTGTGTATCGGGCGCGGAAAGTCTCCCTGGCTCATCTTGGAGTACAGCGTGCTCACGGAGAAACCGCAGCGGCGCAGCACTTCGGGGCGGCGAATGAGGCGAGCGGTTTTATCGCTCATGGCGCATCTCCTTGTGTAATCGTTCGGTGTGGAATGGAACGGAACACACAATGGGTGAGACGCGACGCAAAGTCTTTATAAAAATCCGCCGCGAAAAATAAATAACCCGGCGCGAGGCCAGGTTTCATCATGCTGTGTACGTGTCGAGGATGACAACATTAGCGGGGTCGGGCCGCAAGAGCAGTTCTAACCGCTCACCCAAAAGTCGCCACGCTTCCCGCTGTTCTTCGGCGTAGTCGTATCGTTGATAGGTGCGTTTTATCCGGTTTTGCTCGCGATGGTTTAGGCAAGCGTCGATGACGACCGGCAGCACGCCGCACTTCTGCATTAGCGTCGCGCTTGTTCTTCGCAAATCGTGCGGACTCCATGAGTCTTCAGCGTCCGGCAGAAGCACAAGCGCGTTTTCCGTCGCCTTGCCCGCGCGCTTGGAGTGCGACTGACGCTCGAAGAACTTTAGTTGCCGGTCGCCAACCTGTTTCGAAATGCTTTTCAAATCGACGTGCGTTTCGCCGCCGTCACGCCTGCGGGCGGGCAATAGCCATTCGTCGGAGTAGGAAAGCTCCATCATGCGGTGCAAGTGGTGCGCGGCGAAGTCGCTGAGATAGACCGTGTGCGCGTCGCTGTTCTTCGAATTGCCGCTTGGAATGACCCATGTGCGCGCGTCAAGGTCGATATGTGACTTCTTCGCGCGGATGATTTCGCCCACACGCACACAGGTTCCCAAAATCAGCAAGATCGCGTGTTGTGTCGTGTCCTTTAGGTTTGCGTTCTTCAGCGCAACGGGCAGGGCGCGCAGTTCCTTATCGGACAGCACGCGGTCGCTTTCTTCTTCCGCGCCGCCGACCTTCTTCTTCGTAATGGTAGCGAGCGGGTTGACGGTGATGATGTCGCGATCAACGCACCACGCAAGCATCTGTTTCAAGTCGCCCAGCACTGCATTCGCAAGCCGGTTTGCGCCACGCGCGACGATTCCATCGAGTACCGCCATCAAGTCTGCCTTCATCACATCGGGCATCGCAGTCGCGCCGACTTTCGGAAAAACGTCCTTTTCAAACCGGCGGCGAGTTTCCGCGCCGCCGTCCTTGCGCTTGCTCAACGCGGCACGTTCCCATTCGCCAAAACGCGTTTCGAGGGACGGACGATTCAGCACGGTCTCGGCTTCCTCAATACGCGTCTCGACATCGACCTGCTGTTCCAGTTTCGTCGCCTTTCGTTCATCAACCGGGTCGGTGCCGCTATCGAGCAGGGCACGCGCCTTGTCCCGCACCGCACGAATATCCGCGAGCGAATCACGCGGCCATACACCGCACGAGAGATCACGCTGGCGACTGCGGAAGCGGAAGCGGAACATGAAACCCACTGTGATCGCCCCCACTTTCGAGACGCGCACCTCTCCGAACAGTCCACCTGTCTCTCGGACCTTTTTTCCTGCGTCCACTGGACGCAATGCCTGCAGTTCCTTGACCGTAATTTTCACCGCTCACGCTCCTGTACTTGGCCAGTACCCCCACTCTTACCCCCACTCCAAGCACATAACGGATAGGAATGGGCTAAAACGGTATGGTACGGAAAATCAACGTAGTGCGTTGATTATACGTGAGTTTATGGGGCGCGCTGGAATGCGCTGGAACGCGGCGGGATCACGGAAAACCTAAATGGGGTGCAGGTGGTCGGAGGTTCAAATCCTCTCGCCCCGACCAGACATATAAAGGACTTACGGTGAAAGCCGTAAGTCCTTTATTTTTTCCCGCGCGAAAAGTGTCGCTTCTTGGAGCGTTTGCTGCAAACCAACGGGCAACCGCAGGATGCCCCTGCGGCATTCCACGATCCGACCTAAAGGCACTTCGCCGGAAGCCCATCGGCCCTACCGAAGGGAGCAGGGCAGCGATCTATACGATAGCCCGACGCGTCCGGCCTCAATCAACGAGCAGCGTGCGGAATCACTCGCACCCGCAGCGATGCAATCTCGACCTCGCCAGGCTCCAGCCATCTGAGCCCAAGACGATGATGAATCGCATCGGGCAGCCCTAACCACGGCTCCACGCAGTAAAAATCCGACTGTTCGTTCTCGGTCCAACTGGTCACTGCATACCATGGCGCTGAACCTGGTCGCTGCAAGTCGATTTCGATGGTCCGCTGCAATTCCGGCATGACGATGCGTACCGGCCGTTCCGTCACTGCGCCAAGGCAATGGAAGCGGTCGACAATGTCCGGATCGTCGAATCGATACTCCACGTCGCCGATTGCTGCATCGGACATCTTGCCGTCCGCCGATTGATGCCGGTAGTGTGTGGCCGGCACTTCGAGCGTACTGACGCTGCGTTGCACGTGCGGCAGCGTGAAGTAGAAATGATGTCCCGCGTAATAGGGCATTCTCGAATCGCCCGTATTGGCCGTGACGAATTCCACCTCGAGTGTGCTTGCGTCGATCAACCGATAGACGACCTCGAAGCGAAACCCGAACGGGTAGCCTGCACGCGTGGCCGGCGTATCGACCAGCGTCATCCTCAGCCCCGTACCGCCATCGAGTTGTTCCGCGCTGAACGGCAGATCCCGCGCGAAGCCGTGCATCGGTACGTCGCGTACAACGCCGGCGTCATCGCGCCATCTTCCGATCACACCATCGACCCGGTGACGGGCGATAAACGGAAACAGGATCGGATTGCCCCCACGCAGTCCGGCGATCTTCGACCAGTCGGCCTCCTCGGGCCAATGGATGATCGACTCTCCATTTGAATGCCAGGAGAGGAGGCGTGCACCGAATTGCGGGGCGATGCGGACAAGCGAATCGCCGTTCCTGAGTTCGACGATTTCGTGGTCTTGAAAGACGGGCATAGGCTGAAGGCCGATAAGTGCAGGAAACGTGGCTAAAGGCGCCCGGTGGACGCGTAGACGCGAGCTGACCGGAAGGGAGGATCGGTATGGCGCATGACTTCAACCACACGAGCTACGCTCGCCTGCTTTGCCGGAAGGGCACAACTTTACGACGCGCCGACGCTGGCACACGGCACAGCACGATAAATGTCGCCGACGATCTTGACGCGCGGGCGTGATGGTATCGCTACCATTACGCTAATGTCCGTCCGGGATTACACCTAGGACGCGAAAATGCCACATTTCGGGCGATTAGAGGTAATCGTTTTCCCTGGAGACTCATCGGTGCCTTTTTTCGCTGTGCCGCAAAGAAAATCGCATTAATGCGTTTCGGGCGATCGCGTGAGCCCGAGCAATCGACGACTGCGAAGGCCTTTAACTGCACAGGAAACCGAAGGAAAACTGTTTCCTTAACTGGCGCGAACCACGCGCCAGTACGCTCCACTTTCACACCCGGAAAGCCCTTGCCAGAGCGGCGCCACGCGACTCGTGCGTGCAAATCAACCGGTTGACGCTGGTAACCCTACCAGTAAGATTCGCAGACCCAAAAAACAGGGATACCCGATGAAAAAGACCACCACTCGAATGACTACCCGCGTCACCGGCGCATTGATCGCCGCCGGCGCGATGATCGCAGCGGCCGACGCCTGTGCACAAAGCAGCGTGACGCTGTACGGTGCCGTTGACGATGCAGTTGCGTACGCAAACAACCAGAAGGGCAGCTCGAACGTGTACATGCGCCAGGGCAATCTGGCCGCGTCGAAGTGGGGCCTGAATGGCGTTGAAGATCTCGGCGGCGGTCTCGCAGCGATTTTCGATCTGCAGGCAGGTTTCGATCTGAACACCGGCGCTTCGTCGACGAGCGGCCTGCTCTTCAACCGTCAGGCTTACGTTGGTCTGCGCAGTAACGCGTACGGCCAGGTCACGATGGGCCGCCAGTACACGCCGTACCTGCTGTTCGTGGGCCCGCTTGCATCGAGCTGGGCGCTCACCGGCGCAACCGGCGCGCACCCGGGCGATATCGACGGTCTCGACACGACGATCCGCATCAATAACTCGATCACGTACAACACGCCGATTTTCGCTGGCCTGCAGGGAAGCGCGATGTACGCACTCGGTGGTCAGCCGGGCAGCACGGGCAAGGGACAGACGTTCAGCGGCGCACTGAAATACGCGTACGGTCCGATGTCTTTCGCGGCGGCCTACCTGCAAATGGATAACGCAGCGACGAACGTGACGTCGACGAACCCGACGCCGAATTTCGATTCGTCATCGACCGGCTCGTTCGGCATTTCGGCGCTGAACCAGGGCTATGCGTCGGCACGCAGCGTGCGTCACGCAGCATTGGCCGGCACCTATACGTTTGGCAATGCGATGGTCGGCCTGAACTACACGAACGTCCGCTATCTGCCGGGCGCGCACTCGATCCCCGCATTCACCGACACCGCCGTGTTCAACACGTACGCCGCGATCGGCACGTATCGCTTCACGCCGGCGTTCGATGTCGCAGCGGGCTACTCGTACACGATGGCATCGAAGGCCAACGGTATCGACGATGCAGCGCGCTATCAGCAGATCGCACTGAAGCAGGCGTATCACCTGTCGAAGCGCACGACGCTGTACGCGATCCAGGCTTACCAGCACGCAAACGGCAGCACGCTGAATGCGGCCGGCGCGATCGTCGATGCAGCGCCGTCGGTTGGCGATTCGCAGAACGGGACGCCGTCGTCGACGCGCAATCAGTTCGTCGGCATGCTCGGCATGACGGTGCTGTTCTGACCGCTGGACATGCATGATTCCCGGCCCACGGGTCGTCGATTGATTTTGTAGCCTCGGTTCGTTATCATCCCCGCGATGATAACGATACCATCAGAGTCTGAGAGGACGGAGACGAAACAATGAGTGTTAGCACCTCAGTCGCCGCCAGAGTGGCATCTGGCCGTTACCGGTGGACTATCTGCGCGATGATGTTTTTCGCGACCACCATCAATTACATGGACCGGCAGATGCTCGGTCTGCTCGCGCCGCTGCTGCAGAAGGACATCGGCTGGACCCAGGTTCAGTACGCGCAGACCGTGATGGTCTTCACCGTCACGTACGCGCTCGGTCTCGCGGTGTTCGGCCGTATCGCCGACAAGGTCGCAGAAAAGGGCGTGTACGGCACCGCAATGGCGTTGTGGAGCGTCGCGGCAATGCTGCACGCGGTCGCTGCGACCGTGCCTGGCTTCGCTGCCGTGCGGGGTTTCCTCGGTTTTTCCGAAGCGTCGAACTTCCCCGTCGCGATCCGCACGACGGCGCTCTGGTTCCCGAAGAAGGAGCGCGCACTCGCTACCAGCATCTGGAATATGGGTGCCACGGTTGGCGGCCTCGTCGCACCGGCGTTCGTGCCGATCGTCGCGGTGATGTGGGGCTGGCGCGCGGCGTTCATCATCGGTGGCGTGACCGGTTTCATCTGGCTCGCCGTGTGGATGGTGATCTATCGCCCCGCGAAGTCGCATCCGCGTGTGTCGGAAGAAGAACTCGCGTACATCAACTCGGACGCGGGCGAGACGGAACCGGTAGAGAAGAAGGTCAGCTGGCTGTCCGTGCTGCGCTACCGTGAGACGTGGGCGTTCATGGTCGGCAAGTTCATGACCGATCCGATCTGGTGGTTCTACCTGTTCTGGCTGCCGAAGTGGCTGAACGAGTCGAATCATATCGACATCCAGCACATGGGCGCGCCGCTCATGGTGATCTACGGCATGTCGTGTGTCGGCAGCGTGGCAGCGGGGTGGGTGTCGTCGCGACTGATGGCACGCACGCAGCGCGCGAACTTCGCACGCAAGGCGACGATGCTCGTTTGCGCCCTGTGCGTCATGCCGATCGCGCTCGTGTCCCAGTTCCAGACGCTGTGGTTCGCGGTGCTCGCAGTCGGTCTCGCTGCTGCCGCTCACCAAGGGTGGTCTGCGAATCTGGTCACGCTGGTGTCCGACGTGTTCCCGAAGCGTGCGATCGGCACGGTGATCGGTGTCGGCGGTGTGATGGGCATGCTCGGTTCGTTCCTGTTCTCCGGTGTGATCGGCGAAACGCTGCAGCGCACCGGTCAATACTGGGCACTGTTCGCAGCCGGCGCGCTCGCGTACATCATTGCACTCGCGATCATGCACCTGCTGATGCCGCGCATGACGCTGGTTAAGCTGCGTGAGGACTGATCGAGCGTTGACGTAAGGTACACTCCGCGTGGTGCACGACATCGACGTGCGGCACGCGGGGAACACCTCCGTCGCGCGTCGTCAAAGAACAGATTCGAGCGATGGAAAAACCGAAAGAAAAAGTTGTGCCGCACAACGGCAGACGTGCACGCGGTGGCATGCGCGATACGCGCATCACTGACGTTGCAGCACTCGCGCAGGTGTCGCCGATCACGGTGTCGCGCGCACTGAACAGCCCCGAAGTCGTCGCGCCTGAAACCTTGCAGCGCGTGCAGCAGGCAGTCCAGCAACTCGGCTATGTGCCGAACCGGCTCGCGGGCAGCCTGTCGTCGTCGAAGTCGCGGCTGATTGCGGCGATTGTGCCGACCGTCGCGCACTCTCTCTTTTCCACGTCTATTCAGACCTTCAGCGATGCGATGTCGCGTGCGGGCTATCAGGTGCTGCTCGGTCTCGCCGGCTACAGCGAAGACGACGAACTGCGCGTGCTCGATGCCGCGCTGAGCCGCCGTCCCGAAGGCGTGCTGCTCGTCGGCGTCGCGCGTACGGCGCCGCTGCGCGCGCGGCTTTTGAGTCTGCAACTGCCCACAGTCGAAACGTGGGACACCACCGATCTGCCCGTCGATATGCTGGTCGGCTTCTCGCACTACGACGTTGGCGTCGCGGTCGCGAAGCATTTCATCGAGCGCGGCAAGCGGCGACCCGCCATCGTGTCCGCGAATGACGCGCGCGCCCGCGCCCGTCACGACGGCTTCGTGCAGGCAATGGTGCAGCACGGCGTCCCCAATGTCGCGGACGTGAGCGTCGCGCCGCCCAGCTCGGTCGACCTTGGCCGCCAGAAGCTCGCAGAGATACTCGATGCGGGCAGCGACATCGATTGCGTGTTCTGCGGCTCCGACCTGCTCGCGCTCGGCGTGCTCTCAGAGGCGCGCGAGCGTGGCATCAAGGTGCCCGAGGATTTGTCCGTTTGCGGCTTCGGCGACCTCGAATTCGCGGCCGAAATGCGTCCTGCGCTAACGAGCGTGCGCGTTGACGGCGAGCGGATCGGCAGCACGGCCGCCGATTGCCTCATCGCGCGACTGCGTGGTGTGTCGGCGCAAAGCAACGTGGACGTTGGTTTCACGATCGTCGCACGCGATACCGCCTGATTCATCCCGCGGCCTGACGCGCTCAGGCCGCGGCCTTCCTCGCAGCACACAGCCCACCGTCCAGCCCTCCGCACCCGCCGTTACCTGGGGTTATCCCTTACCTCGCAAGTGCAATGGTAACGCTATCATTGAGCCCGCTGAACGGTCATGGATACCGTTTAACTACTACTCACTGCGCCAACACCGCCTTCATCGAGAAAGAGGAATTCGCTTGAACCCGACCCGCAAGAAGACCCCCGAGCAGCTTCGCAGTTACCGCTGGTATGGCGTGAACGATCTGCGTTCGTTCGGCCACCGCTCGCGCACCGCGCAGATGGGCTACCACTCGTCCGATTACATGGGCAAGCCGGTGATCGCGATCGTGAACACGTGGAGCGAGATCAACTCGTGCCACACGCACTTCAAGGCGCGCGTCGAGGAAGTGAAGCGCGGTATCTGGCAAGCGGGCGGCTTCCCGGTCGAAATGCCGGTGATGACGTTGGCCGAGCCGTTCCAGAAGCCGACGACGATGCTCTATCGCAACTTCCTCGCGATGGAAACCGAAGAGATCCTGCGCTCGTATCCGTTCGACGGCTGCGTGCTGATGGGCGGTTGCGACAAGACCACGCCGGGTCTTCTGATGGGCGCGCTCAGCATGAACCTGCCGGCGATCTTCGTGCCGGCCGGCCCGATGCTGCGCGGCAACTGGAATGGCCGCACGCTCGGCTCGGGTTCGGATACGTGGAAGTACTGGGCCGAGCTGCGCGCGGGCAACATCACGCAGGAAGAGTGGCAGGGCATCGAGAGCGGCATCGCGCGCTCGCCGGGCCACTGCATGACGATGGGCACCGCTTCGACGATGACGAGCGCCGCGGAAGCACTCGGCTTCACGCTGCCGGGCTTCTCGTCGATTCCGGCCGCCGACTCGCGTCATGCGCAGTTCGCGTCGCTGACGGGCCAGCGCATTGTCGAGATGGTGTGGCAAGACCTGAAGCCGTCCGATTTCCTTACGCCTAAGTCGTTTGATAACGCTATCACGACGGTGCTGGCGATGTCCGGCTCGACCAACGCGATCGTTCACCTGATCGCCGTTGCGCGCCGCGCCGGTATTCCGCTCACGACGTCGCGCTTCGATGAACTCGCGCGTGTGACGCCGGTGCTCGGTAACCTCCGGCCGGCCGGTGCTTACCTGATGGAAGACTTTTTCTATGCAGGCGGCCTGCGTGGGCTGCACGCGGAACTCGGCGACCTGATCGACGGTTCGCAGATGACCGTGAACGGCCAGACGATCGGCGAGAACACACGCGGCGCCGAAATCTACAACGACGACGTGATCCGCCGTCGCAGCAACCCGCTCGTCGAGCGCGACGGTCTTGCGGTGCTGACCGGCAACCTCGCGCCGTCGGGTGCAGTGATCAAGCCGGCGGCGATGGAGCAGCATCTGCTCACGCACCGCGGTCCGGCGATCGTGTTCAAGGACTACAACGACATGGCCGCACGGATCGACGATCCGGAGCTGCCGGTCACCGCCGACTCGGTGATCGTGCTGCAGCACGCGGGTCCGGTCGGCGCGCCTGGCATGCCCGAGTGGGGCCAGTTGCCGATTCCGCAAAAGCTCCTGAAAGAAGGCGTGCGCGACATGGTCCGCATCTCGGACGCGCGGATGAGCGGCACCAGCTACGGCGCGTGCGTGCTGCACGTCGCGCCTGAATCGTTCGTCGGCGGGCCGCTCGCGCTCGTGAAGGACGGCGACATCATCGAGCTGGACGTGCCGGGCCGCCGCCTGCACCTCGAAGTGAGCGACGAGGAACTCGCGGCACGCCACGCTGCATGGCAGCCGCCGAAGCCTGTGTTCGAGCGCGGCTATGGCGTGATTCACCAGATGCACGTGACGCAGGCCGACAAGGGCTGCGACTTCGACTTCCTCGAGGAGCCGCAGGCGCAGAACACCGACGAGCGTGAACAGGGCGAGCCCGAGATTCACTGATCGACTGTGCGGACCGCGTGATTCACGCGAAGTCCGCGAACACCTGAGGCCGCGCAACGCTGCGCGGCCATCGCATCCCACTGCATTTATCCGCATTCATCCGATACAGGACGAACGTATGACCACCACCGCCATTACCGTGAGCGACGCCGCACTCGAGCAGCTGCGCCACGTCAGCACCGCGACGATCACCACGCAACTGTTCAAGCGCGGGCTGCGCAATGTTTTCATCCAGAACGTGAAGCCGCTCGCAGCGGTAGCGCCTGGCACGCCTAACCTTGTCGGCCCGGCATTCACGCTGCGCAACATTCCCGCGCGCGAGGATCTCGACCACGTTGGCGCGTTCCAGGACCCGAACCACCCGCAGCGCAAAGCGATCGAAACCGCACCGGCAGGCAGCGTGCTCGTGCAGGACTGCCGTGAAGAGCGCAGCGTCGGCTCGGTCGGCTCGATTCTCGCGGCGCGCCTGAAGGTGCGTGGCGTCGCGGGCATGGTTTCGGACGGCCCGGTGCGCGACAGCGTATCGATTGCCGCGACCGGCCTGCCGATGTACTGCGCCGGCGCCGCCGCGCCGCTGAATCTCGCGAAGCACCACGCGATTGATATCAACGTGCCGATCGCGTGCGGCGGCGTTGCCGTCTATCCGGGCGACATCATTGTTGGTGACGCCGATGGCGTCGTGGTCGTGCCGAGCCATCTCGCGGAAGAAGTCGCCCGCGACGCGGCCGCTCAGGAGCTGCTCGAAGAGTACCTCACGACCTGCATCGAGTCGGGTCGCCCGTTGCCGGGCACGTATCCGCCGAACGAGGAAACGCTCGCCGGTTTCGAAGCCTGGCGCAAGAGCCGCGGCTGAACGCCATCACGAACATCGAACAGGGATTGAACATGAGCCAGTTTGCAAACTACATCGGCGGACAATGGGTTGAGAGCGACAAGCTTTCGCGCAACGTCAATCCGTCGAATCTCGACGACGTGATCGGCGAGTTCGCGCAGGCCGACGCCGCGCAGACGCATCAAGCCATCGCAGCCGCGCGCGCTGCGTTCCCGGCGTGGTCGCAATCGACGCCGCAGCAGCGTTTCGACGTGCTCGACCGCGTCGGCACGGTGATCCTCGAACGCAAGGCCGAACTCGGCAAGCTGCTCGCTCGCGAGGAAGGCAAGACGCTGCCCGAAGCGATCGGCGAAGTCGGCCGCGCTGGGCAGATCTTCAAGTTCTTCGCTGGCGAGACGCTGCGTGTTGGCGGCGAGATCGTGCCGTCGGTGCGTCCGGGCATGACCGTCGAGATCACCCGCGAGCCGCTCGGTGTGATCGGCATGATCACGCCGTGGAATTTCCCGATTGCGATTCCCGCGTGGAAGATCGCGCCGGCGCTCGCGTACGGCAACTGCGTGGTGATCAAGCCGGCGGACCTCGTGCCGGCTTCGACGTGGGAACTGGTGCGCATCATCGCCGAAGCAGGCGCGCCGGCTGGCGTGATCAATCTCGTGATGGGCCGTGGTTCGGTGGTCGGCGAAATTCTCGTGGAGTCCGAAGGAATCGATGCGATCAGCTTCACCGGGTCGGTTGCGACGGGTCGCGCGATCGGCGCGAAGTGCGTGCAGAAAGGCAAGAAATTCCAGCTCGAAATGGGCGGCAAGAATCCGATGGTCGTGCTCGATGATGCCGATCTCGATGTCGCCGTCGAAGCGTGCGTCAACGGCTCGTTCTATTCGACCGGTCAGCGTTGCACCGCGTCGAGCCGTCTGATCGTGACCGAAGGCATTCACGACCGCTTCGTTGAAGCCGTGAAGACGCGTCTTTCGAAGATCCGCGTTGGCGATGCGCTCGACGAATCGACGCAGATCGGCCCGGTGGTCGACGAGCGTCAACTCGAACAGGACGAGCGCTACATCGCGATCGCACGCGAAGAGGGCGGCACGGTATTCGGCGGCGAGCGCGTCGAGCGCGCGACGCGCGGTTTCTTCCTCGCGCCGGCGCTCGTGACCGGCACGACGCCGGACATGCGCATCAACCGCGAAGAAGTGTTCGGCCCGGTCGCTTCGGTGATCAAGGTGAAGGACTACAACGAGGCACTGGCCGTCGCGAACGATACGGAGTTCGGTCTGTCCGCAGGCATCTGCACGACGTCGCTGAAGTACGCAAATCACTTCAAGCGCAATGTGCAGGCCGGCATGGTGATGATCAACACGGCAACGGCCGGCGTCGATTATCACGTGCCGTTTGGCGGCCGCAAGGGATCGAGCTACGGCCCGCGCGAGCAGGGCAGCTATGCGCGTGAGTTCTACACGACCGTGAAGACGTCGTACGTGTTTTCGGGCGCGATCTAAACGGCTCTCGTTGCGGCGAGGGTGATGCAGCAGTCGTTTGCTGCAGCATCACCTCCGCAGTGTGTCGACGTGGCCGCTACGCAGCGCGCGATTTGTTGAGCGTGGATTCGCGCACGATCAGACGCGGTTCGAGGAGCTTGTTTTCGCCAGCGGGTTTGCCGGCGATGGCATCGAGCAGTCGCAGCATGGCGATTTCGCCGAGACGTTCGCTCTGGATGTCGACGGTCGTGAGTCCTGGCCACGCATATTCGCCATGCGAAATATTGTCGAAGCCGCACACCGCGACGTCGCCCGGCAGCGAAAAACCGAGGTTGCGGGCCTCCTTCAGGAAGCCGAGCGCGATCAGGTCGTTGTAGCAGATCAGCGCAGCCGGACGCTCGGGACCGAAGAGGATCGACGAACACGCTCGCTCGCCGGCCGCGGCGCTGGGTGCGTCCGCTTCGAACAGGCGTGGCGTGATGCCTGCACTCGCGAGGCACTCGGTCACGCCGGCGAGGCGCAGTGCGTTCGGCTGAGCGTGTGCGTAGCCGAGGTAGCCGATGTTGCGGTAGCCCTGGTTCAGCAGGTGCTGCGCGAGCATGAAACCGGCACGATGGTTGTCCGGGTTCACGCTCGCGATCTGCGGATTCGTCGACAGGCGGTTGAGCATCACAATCGGCTTGTCGAGCGGAGCGAGCTTGTCCGTCACATCGTCGGGCATACGCGTGTTGAGCAGCAGCCCGTCGACACGACGACCGAGCGCTTCGAGCAGCTGATACTCGCGCGCCGGATTCTCTTCGAGATCGACGAGCAGCAGTGTGTAGTCGAATTGCAGCGCGATGCGGTTTGCGCCTTTCACGAGGCTCGTAAAGTGCGGGTTGCGGATGTCGAGCACCGCGACGCCGATCGTGCGCGTTTCGCCGGTCACCATGTAGCGCGCGTGTGGATTCGACTGATAGCCGAGCCGTGCGATGGTCGCCTTCAGGCGCGCTTCGACCGGCGGCGAGAAGCGTTGTGTGCCGTTAATGAATTTGGACACCGTAGCGACTGACACACCAGCTGATGCGGCGACGTCGCGAATGGTAGGGGCGCGTTTTTTCATCAGCGAAGGATAACGTTTTCCCTGCAGTCTGGAAATCTGGAAATACAGGAACGCTGTCTGCCGGAGGCGGGCGCGACTGGTAATCAAACATGAGGTCAAGGATGGACAAGGGCAATAAACCATTCAAGCGTCTGCTGCTGACGGGTGCGGCGGGCAATCTCGGTCGGATCCTGCGTGTCGCCATGCGCGACTGGGCCGACATTGTGCGCTGCACCGATATCGCGCCGATGCAAGCGGCAGGGCCGGGCGAAGAAGTGATCCAGGCCGATCTCGCGGATCGCGCCGCGATGCTGGCGATCGCGGAAGGCGTGGATGCGATCGTGCACATGGGTGGCATTTCGGTCGAGGCGCCGTTCGACGACGTGATGCAGGCAAACATCCTCGGCACGTACAACCTGTATTCGGCCGCGCAGAAACAGGGCGTGCGCCGCGTGATTTACGCGAGCTCGAATCACGCGATCGGCTTCTACAAGACGACCGAGGTGATCGACGCGAACGACCCGGTGCGCCCGGACTCGATGTACGGCATCAGCAAGTGTTTCGGCGAGTCGATGTCACGCTACTACTTCGATCGCTTCGGGATCGAGACGGTCTGCATGCGGATCGGCTCCGCGTACGAGGCGCCGCAGAACACGCGAATGCTCGTGACGTACATCAGCTTCGCCGACCTGATCGAACTCGTGCGCTGCTCGCTGTTCGCGACGCGCGTCGATCATACGATCGTGTTCGGCATGTCCGACAATCCCGCGAAGTGGTGGGACAACACGAAGGCGGCCCATCTCGGCTTCGTCGCGAAGGACAGTTCGCGGCCGTTCGCTGACCGCTTCCCGATCGAAGGGCCGATCGATACGAGCGACATCACGCGTCTCCATCATGGCGGCCCATACGTGCTGCTAGGACCGATGGAGCCGAAGTCGTGAGTGTGACGCCGCAGCGGCTCAACGTCGAGCGCCTCGAGACGGAGCACGCGCGGCGCTGCAGTGTTGGCGAAAGTCCGGTGTGGCGCGCGGCGGAAAACGCGCTGTACTGGGTCGATATTCCGGCGCAGACCATCGTCCGATATTCGCTGGCCCATGCGCGGCGTACTGAATGGGCGTTGCCGGAGCGCGTCGGCTGCATCGCGTTCGACCGCAACGGTGTCGTGCTCGCCGCGATGGAAAGCGGTCTCTTCGCGGTGACGCTCGATGAACCGGCCGATGGCGTGCGGCATGGCACATCGACGGTGCGCCTCGTCGCCGCCGTCGAGCATGCGGCTGCGCGGATGCGCTTCAACGACGGCCGCTGCGATCGTCAAGGGCGGTTCTGGTCCGGCACGATGGTGCAGGACCCCGTTGGCCGCGAGGCCGCAGGCAAGCTTTATCGCTACGATGCTGGGGCAGGGTTGTCCGCACCGGTCGTCGATGGGCTTTGCACGCAGAATGGTCTCGCGTGGTCGCCGGACGGGCGCACGATGTACTTGTCGGACTCCTGGCCGACTGAGCGACTCGTGTGGGCGTTCGACTACGACGTCGACGATGGCATGCCGACCAACCGACGCCTGTTCGCGAACCTGCACGATCACTCGGGCCGCCCCGATGGCGCAGCGGTCGATGCGGACGGGTGCTACTGGATTTGTGCGAATGACGCGGGCCTGTTGCTGCGATTCACGCCAGACGGCCGGCTCGATCGCTCGATCGAACTGCCGGTGTCGAAGCCATCGATGTGCGCGTTCGGCGGCTCGAATCTCGACATGCTATTCGTCGCGTCAATCCAGCCGGCGGGTGGCGTCGGCGAGCATGACGGCTGTGTGCTCGTGTTGAACCCCGGTGTGAAGGGGCTCGCGGAGCCGGAGTTCGCTGGCGTGCTGTGACGCGGGCATTCGGCGGCTGCTTCGCGAGCGACCAACGAATGGATGTGCGCTCGGACCACGAGAAGCTGTGTGTAAA
The DNA here is from genome assembly GCF_021390575.1 of Paraburkholderia adhaesiva. Classification (GTDB taxonomy): domain Bacteria; phylum Pseudomonadota; class Gammaproteobacteria; order Burkholderiales; family Burkholderiaceae; genus Paraburkholderia; species Paraburkholderia adhaesiva. Next base: position 1,235,243 of record NZ_JAJEJQ010000001.1, read on the forward strand.
ACACGCTTCTCGCGGCCGCGATCAGTTGAAGTTGATCAGTCGCGGATCGAGTTTTGTCTGTGACGTGCGTCGATGGAAAAGCGCAAATATCGTTGCGATCTTGCGCCGACGCCGAGCGCGAAACGACGGCTGAAACCGTCAACCGTTTATAAACACGTCACCACGGCATCATCCGCTGCAGCGTCTGGTCGCGAAGGACGAATCGATGCAGCAGGGCGGCCCCGACATGCAGGCAGATCAGGGAGAACAGTGCCCAGGCGAGGACGCCATGAACGTCGCCCATGGCGTGACCGAACGATGACCCGGCGGACGAAAGCGAAGGAAGCGGGATCGCACCGAACAAGGTCACGCGCCAGGCACGTGACGAAGCGTTGATCCAGCCGAGCACCGGGACGGCGACCAGCAACGCGTACAGCGCGTAATGCGTGAGGCCAGAGAGCGTGCGCAATGGCTGGGCCTGATCGTTGGCCGGCGCGCGATGCGTGGCGCGCCATAGAATGCGGCAGGCCATCGCGGCAAGCAACGCGGTGCCGACGACGAGATGCCAGGCGATCAGGCCTTCCGGGCGGGTGTCGCGATGCACGTCCGGCATGGTCCAGCCCAGCACGAACTGCACACCGACGAGTGACACGACGAGCCAATGAAGAAACCGTGAGACAGCGTCGTATTTTGACGTGACATTCATGGCGATCCCTGCCGAAGAAGGTTCGGTTTAAAACGGCCGATCCTACACAGGAATTCTTAACAAGACATTAAGCGGGCGGCCCGTCGCCTTGCGCATACTCATCGTCGCGAATGGCGGCGCGTTGCTGGTCGGGCGGGATGTTGTCCGCAGCAGGGAATTCAACGACAACGGCAAGTCCGCGGCCCTTCAACCCCGGCTCGAAGTGGACCGTACCGCTGAAGTACCGCGCGATGCGATCGACGATCGACAGCCCGAGCCCGCTGCCCGGAGCCTGCACGCTGGCGCCGCGATAAAAGCGGTCGGTTAGCCGCGCGCGCTCGTCGTCGTCGACGCCGGGCCCGTCGTCGCGGACTGCAAGGCATTGCATCGCGCCGCGCTTGAATAGCGAAATTTCGATGTGTCCGTCGTGCGTGCCGTATTTGATCGCGTTGTCGAGCAGGTTATCGAGCAGTATGGCAATGAGAACCGGATCGGCGTGAATGGTGTGCGCGCCATGACATTTGACGGCGATGGCGATCGACTTCTCGCGCGCATGGGCAACGTGGCGGCTGACTGCCTCTTCCACGATTCCGTTCAACGCAACGCTGCTGGCCGGAATGCGCTCGTGCTCGTCGAGCCGTGCGAGCAGAAGCAATTGCTCGGCTAGACGCGCGCTGCGGTCGACACCCTGAACGACCCGCTGCATGGCGAGTCGCTGCAGTGACGGATCGTTTGCCGCCAACGCGACCTGCGCCTGGATCTTGATGGCAGCAAGCGGCGTCTTCAGTTCATGGGCCGCATCGGACGTGAATGAGCGTTCGCGCACAAGCGATTGCCGGAGTTGAGAGAGCAGGCGGTTGATGGCATCGACGAGTGGTCGTACTTCGTCCGGTACGGCGGCAATGCCGATGGGCTCGAGAGAATCGGGGGCCCGCGCGCGAATGGACGCGGACAACGTCTTGAGCGGGGTGAGGCTTCGACCGATCGCGTACCAGAGCAGAATCGCGAGCACGGGCAGGGCGGCGAGCAACGGCCAGACGATTTGCCAGGCCGTGTCGGTCGCGAGATCGCTTTCCGTGTTGGACGCGACCATCACCCGAACCGTCCGGTCTGCTTCCGCATCACGCAGTTCATAGAGGCGCCACGGGACGCCATCGATCTTGAGCGTCCGGGGCCACGGACGCCCATCGTACCAGGCGCCCAGCGTGGCTGCGTCGCTCGGTACGCTCGACGCCAGGACGCGGCCGTCTGGTCCGAGCACCTCGAAGAGAACGTGTCGGGGCAGGAGATCGCTGTCCACCTCTTCGCTGTCCGGCTGCGCCGGGTCGGTCACCTCAAACCGGATGTCGATGGGAGTGCGCACGAACCGGTCCAGATCGGCATCGTCGAGGCGGGCGAAGAGCACCGCGTATTCGACGAGCCGCGCATCCTCGTATTCCTGAACCTCGCGCGACGCGTGCCGGAAACTGCTGAAAACCGCCACGATCCAGACGAGGGAAACACAGGACAGCAGCGTCAATGAGAGGCGGCGGCGGATCGAGTGCGACATCATGGCTTTTCGACAATGTACCCAATTCCGCGAATCGTCCGGATCAAATCGGCGCCGAGCTTCTTGCGCAAATTCGAAACGTGCACTTCGATGGCGTTGCTTTCGACGCCGTCCGACCAGCCGTATAGAAGATCTTCGAGACGCGTTCGCGATTGCGGCATGCCCTGATGCGTGATCAACTGGATCAGGATGGACCATTCTTTGGCGGTCAGTGCGACGCGGCTATCGTTGCGTGTGACGGTATGCGTTGCCAGGTCGACCGCGATGTCTCGCCAGACGATGGTTTCGCCGCTGCGTCCTTGCGAACGGCGCACCAGTGCGCGGCTGCGCGCGAGCATTTCAGAAAGCTCGAACGGCTTGGCCAGGTAATCGTCCGCACCGGCATCGAGACCCCGGACGCGGTCCGCCACCGTGCCGCGTGCGGTGAGCACCAGTACGGGCGTATCGTCGCCCGCTTCACGCATCGAGCGAAGGAGGTCGTTTCCCGACTTGCCTGGCAAGCCGAGATCGAGGACGACCAGCGCATAGCGCGTCGTGGCGAGCGCTATCGCGGCGTCGCGGCCGTCGCGCACCCACTCGACGTCATAATCCGCCTGACTCAAGCTGATTTCCACGCCGCTGCCAATCAGGTCGTCATCTTCAACGAGAAGAATTTTCATGAGCAAGTGACATCGCGTTGCATCGCGGACATCCCGCGAACCGCCACGCCGGCATGGGCCGGACGCCCGTCAGTCTGCTTCTTTGCGGCACAGGCAATAAATGAACTTCTGAACCGTCCCGAACGGAGTGTGGTGCTCTTCGCGCTCCTGTCTGAGAAGCGTGAACGGAGCGCCAAATTCGTCATGCAACGCGTCGGGGCTGTAGCGAACCACAGGCAGGCCGCTGCAGTGATCGGGGCCATCCTCCGCGAACGTCGCGACGATAACACTGCCGCCAGGTTTGACTGCCCGCAGCACCGTCCGGACGTAGGCTTCGCGTTCCTCTTTGGCGGTCAGGAAGTGAAAAACCGCCCTGTCGTGCCAGACGTCGTAGGCGTGGACGGGAAGCTCGATTTGCGTGATGTCGCCAGCGATCCACGCGACGCGATTTGCGCGCGCACCCAGGCGGGTCCTCGCCGCGGACAAGGCAGCCTCGGACAGGTCGAGCACGGTGAGGTTGAGATAGCCTTCACCGATCAGGTCATCGATCAACGTGGAGGCGCCGCCACCCACATCGATGATCGTGGCATCCTTTGCTACGCCGGTTTGCCGGATCAGTTCTACGGATTGGCGAGCATGCTCCTGGAACCAGCTCACGCCGGTCGGGGACTTTGTCGTGTAAACCCGCTCCCAGTGTTCCCTGGATTGCATAGTTTCCCCTGTATATGCAAAAAGCCACCGAGGTTTCAATTCACAACTATACATAAATTGCACCAGACCGTTCGGGTTGAAATCGGTGCACTTTGGTGATTTATCGGTGCGCGGCGCATGTTGCGGCGGTAGCGTTCGCGCATAAAGCGGCCCTTCCGGTGCACTGCTCGCAGCGCGGCGTTGTCTTGCCAGCGCGAGATAGTGAAATTGAATTGAAATTAACGCTTAATCTTTTCTTCAGGTACCGGCAGTAAAGTACTCCTTTAACGCGAATCCTGAGCGCGGATACGTGACGCGTCACCGCGAGCATTGTCATTGCCCAGCGCGTGACCGCGGCAGGAACGTTGCCTGTCTCGAGGTCGGGTGCTCAGGTCGCCTGGACGCAAATCCGCGGAGTCGGACGGGCGTTCCGGGTGCACAGCGTGGTCGAAAGCGCTGCTTTCACGCCGATCCGTATCGCCTAAGCGGTGGCGATCGTCATTTTCCGGCGTTCCGAAGAAATACTTACATCTTGCCAACGCCGTGCATCGCAGCACATCCGTTGTCGTGCGCGGTCAAGACAGGCACTAAATGCGCGCAACGCGTCTGACGCGGCGCTCAATCGACACATCGCCACGTCTATCTTTCATTCGTCAGTCATGCGAAACGAAAAGGTGGCAGCCATGGTCTTCCGGTTATTGACGTTCTCGCGACGTGTCTTCAATCCGCTGATCGTCGCGGCGTCCATGAGTATCGTCAGCGTCGCGGCCCACGCGGGTCTTGACCACAAACTGGCCTATGACCAAAGCGGAATCTGGAACCGGAACGTTCAGCTGGCCCTTGAGTATTCGGCCATTGCCATTACGACGGGTGGCGCGCTGTGGCTGGGCGATGGCACGGAACTCGGGCATACGTTCTGGCAAACCGCGGATGCGGTGGCCATATCCGCCGTTGCTGCGCAGGGCATGAAATATGCGTTCAGGCGTGCACGCCCCGATAGTGGATTGGGGCCGAACGCGTGGTTCGTGAAAGGTGGAGACAGCTTCCCGAGCGGAGAAGTCACCCTGCAGGCGAGCTTCGTCACGCCGTTTATCGTCAATTACGGGCGGCGTTATCCGTTGGTCTGGGCACTCGAATTACTGCCCGCCTATGATGCGGTGGCGCGGATGAAGGCGCAGGCGCACTGGCAAACGGACGTTCTCGCGGGGTGGGCGCTGGGCACGGCTGTCGGTTACCTGTCGACGACATGGAATACGTCGCTATTCGTCCAGATACTTCCACACGGTCTGACCGTTGGATTTTCTAAACGATTCTGACAAGTGCTTAGACGCTAGCGGTCAGTTCCTGGCCGTCCCACCGGAAACGCGCGCGGAAGCATCGTGGTCAGGACGTCGTCTTTGAGAACGATGTGGTGGAAAAGAGCCGCGAGTGCGAGAAATCCCGCGAGCCACACGAATCGTCTAACGAGGCCAGCAGGGCACGAAGAGTAGTGGAGTTAATCGCGCAGCCTGTTTTTTCATCGCGCGATGCTCTTCGTGCCGTCCGATCTGATCGAGTGAAACACGATGCGGCGCGGCGGAAAAGGACGGGCGGTGCGCCGTCCACCTTTCGACCGGCTATAGACGCGAACGTCATCAGCGCCGGTTATAGCAGCCCCGCGCACAGCCCCACGAGGATCGAGCCGATCAGCAGTACCGCACCGATCGTCTTGCGCTTGTTCAACTCGGTCCACAACAGCACGCCGGTCAGCGAAAGCAGAATCAGCGCGCCTGCAAACGTGTCGATGAACAGCACCCAGCCGACGCTCATCCCGACGCCTTTGTGCAGATTCGTGAGGGTCGCCATCAGCGAGCTGTTGGTGCGCTTGAGCGTCACGTAATCATTGCCGCTCCAGTATTCGACGTTCACGTTCTCGTTCGGTGCGGAAAACGCGAGCTGCCAATGTTCGGGTTGTAACGTCGTGCGATCGCCCCACGCCACCGTGTGCGCCGGCTCTTTCTGCACGCGGCCCATGCGCTCGGGCAGCTTGAGATCGGCTTGTGACTTCAGCCATTTCGCCAGCTCGCGTGGCGTTTCGGGTGCGGGATCGGGCAGCGCGAGTTGCATCGACGATACCTGTGGCGCGCCAGGCGTTATGCGCAGCGGTTCCATGCGGTGATTGAGCACGAAACCCGTGACGCCGAACAGCAGGCCGAGCACGGCGCCCCACAGGCCCAGCCAAACGTGCACCTTGCGCAGCCACTTGATGAATGTCGCGCGCCGCGAGCGCGTTGCGCGTTCGGCGCGTTGCTGGTCGTCCATGAGAACGGCCGAATCGGTAGAAGTCATGTCTCACTCCAAAGACGCAAAAGATTGTGATAACAGCCGACGAGACTGCGGCGCGCCTCAACGTCCGCATCGTTCGCGTTAAGGCGTTGAATGGCGGTGTCCATGTCGAAAAGCAGCGCGCGTTTGGTGTCGTCGCGCACGAGGCTCTGCACCCAGAAGAAGCTGCCGACGCGCTGGCCGCGCGTGACGGGGCGCACTTCGTGCAGGCTCGTCGCGGGGTAGACGACCATGGCGCCTGCGGGCAGCTTGACTTCCTGCGCGCCGTACGTGTCCTCGATCACGAGTTCGCCGCCGTCGTATTCGTCGGGCGACGAGAGAAACAACGTCGCCGAGACGTCCGTGCGCAACTTCACGCCGTTGGGCAGCACGCGCACCGCGCCATCGACGTGCGCGCCGAACGTCATCCCGCCTTCGTAGCGGTTGAAGAGCGGCGGATACACCTGATTCGGCAGCGCCGCGCTGATGAAGAGCGGATTGCGTTCGATCGCGGCAAGCACCATGTCGCCCAGTTCGCGTGCGATCGGCGAGTGTTCGGCGATCTGCTGATTGCGCTTGACCGGCGCGCCTTGCCAGCCCGCTGTCGCGCGACCGTCCACCCAGGCTTCGCCCGCGGCGTCGAGCCGCGCGCGCATCGCGCGCACCTGGTCGGGTGTGAGGACGTGGGGAATCTGAATCAGCATCGTCGTTTCCTTGTTGCACGCTATTTCGTAGCGGTCACACGCGAAAGCCGGCACTGCGCCGGCTTTGCGTGATACGCCGATAGGGTTGGCAGGCACGCCGGGCGTCGGCGCGCCTGCCGCGATTGCCTGCCGCCTTCGTCAGATCCGGTAACTGAACGTCGCGAGGAACGTTCGGCCGATGCCGGGCACCGCGCGGCCACCATCGGACGGAACGAGCGCGTCGTAGTAAAACTTGTTGGTCAGGTTGAGCAGGTTCAGGCGGACGTCCCACTTCTTCTGGTGATAGGCGGCCATCGCATCCCAGCGCGTGTAGCCACCCACCGAGACGTAATTCGTGTTTGCCGCGTAACGCCCGGACATATAGATCGGGCCGCCGCCCACCTCCCAGTGCGGGGTGAAGGCGTAGGTCGTCCAGAGCGTCAGCGTGTTGCGCGGCGTATTCGCCAGCGTGTTGCCCTGAGTGCCGTCCAGCGCCTTGATCACGGTGCCGTCCAAATAGGTGTAGGCGCCGAACATCTGCCACTTGTCCGTGATATGGCCGCTCACGCCGGCCTGAAAACCGCGAACGCGCACATCGCCTTCGAGCAGGTATTCGCCGGTCGATGTCTGCGTGCGCGCGTTGTTCTTCTCCTGCTGAAACAACGCTGAGGTTACCGAAAGATTGCCGCCCAGCAGATCCCACTTGCTGCCCACTTCATATGACTTCGTGCTCTCCGGCGCGAGGTTCTGCGTATTGTTCGTGACGGTGAGCGATTCGAGCGACGGATTGAACGAGGTGCCGTACGAGAAGTAGTACGACTGCCAGTCGGTGGGCTGATAGACCACGCCCGCACGCACGCTCGTAAAGGTATTGGTCTGGTCCGCGTAGGCCGGCGCACTGATGGTGTTCGCGATATGCGCCTGGAAGCGGTCCCAGCGCAACCCGCCGATCAGTTTCCAGTGCGGGCCTATCGACATCGTTTCGTTCATGTAGGCCGCAAGCGTCGTCGCGCCGGACTCCGCGTGGTTGTCGATGACCTGCGTGATGGTCGAGGGCGTAGGGATGTACACCGGATCGAGCAGCGAGACGATCGGCAGGTTGTTTCGTTTGTAGGCCTGGTTCGTATAGCTGTCGTGGCCCACTTCGACACCCGCGATCAGATCGTGCTTGAGAAAGCCCGTGTCGAACTTGTATTCGGCCATCGTGTCGTTGTAGATCGAGTGATTCTCGATCACACGGTCGTGGCTCGCGAGCTTGATATAGAGGTCGGAGAGCGGCAACGACGTGTGGTTGCCCGCCGAAAGCGCCGTGCTCGTGGCGAGCGGCCCGGTCAGCACCGCGCCCGGCGCGGTTTCGCGCGCGTCCGTGAGCGAATGCGAGAACATCGTCCGGTTGCTGATCGTGAACTGGTCGTTGAACTTGTGATCGATGCGCGCCGAGACCCGCTGTATGTCCTGAATCGTGCGGTCGTCGGTCAGGCCGTAGTACGTGCTCTTCGATGGCGCGAACGCATGGCCGTTGATCGATTGCACGCCGTAGTCCGGCATGTCGTAGTTGTGCTGGATCAGCGCCGAGAGCGTCACCTCGGTCGGCGTGCCGATCCCGAAGCGCAACTCGGGTGCAATGCCGTAGTCCTTGTTCTTCATCTCGTCGCGCGTTGAACCCAGCGACTGGCCGAACGCATTGATGCGGAACGCAGCCGTATCCCCGAGCGGACGGTTCAGGTCGACCGTCGTGCGATAGCGGTCGTCGGTGCCGAGGGTGGTCGACACTTCCGCCGACGGCGTGAGATTGGCTTTCTTCGACACCTGGTTGATCACGCCGCCCGTCGAGCCACGGCCGAACAGCATCGACGAAGGGCCATAGAGCACTTCGATGGCGTCGAGGTCGAATGTGTCGCGATAGTACTGGTTGCGGTCGCGAAAGCCGTCCAGGTAGATGTCGTTCTGTGCCGTGAAGCCGCGCAGGTTGATGTTGTTGCCGATCTGACCGCCTTCTGCGGCACCCAGCGTGACGCCGGGTGCGTTACGCAGTGCGTCCTGGAACGAGGTCACGCCCTGCGACTGCAACAGCGCCCGGTTGATGACGGTCACCGACTGCGGGATATCGCGCAGCGCCGTAGGTGTCTTGGCGCCGACAGTCGCAGTTTCGGCCTGAAAATCCTGCTGCGCGGCACTCGCCGATACGCTGATGGTGGGTAGCGTGGCGTTGTCGGCGGCCGGCGTGGTGGCGGCCGCGGGGGCAGTCTGGGCGACTGCGTGCGAAGCGAAAGGCACGGCAAAGGCCAACGCGAGGGAACTCGCGAGCGGCGTCCGGTTCAACATGGGGCTCCTTGGCGACAAAAATGAATCCGGCTGCCGGATGCGCGGAGAGTGCGCGATCGGCACGGACGTTTTTGGCTGGCAGGCCGCCCCGGTTGGCTAACCGTTCGGGTTCGACTTCGAGCTGGCTATCTGTTGTTGAAAGTGCGACAGCGCGTGGTTCTCTGTTCGCGAATGAGAATCGTTATCATCTCAGATGTTTCCCTTTCTTTCAATCGGATTTCGACGTGGATCAAGTCTGTCCTCGAACGGCGGGGTAGAGCGTGCCAGGCGGACGGTTTGCCGCGGCTACCGATGCTGCTGCACTCGCGCTACACAGGCCGGTGATGCCGTCGAGTGTGCCGAAGGACCTGGCGCATCTCGGCTGCCGAGCCGTGACCCGGGCGCATTCCCGACTTCCCGATGCAATGAATGAGCAAGATCCGGCTGTTATTTTTTCTCACATATCGGTGAAAATCCTTCATTAAGAGCCGCGCGCCGCACGGCTTACGATCAACAGGCGTTTGCGCCGCCGCGGCGAGGTCGTTCGCGCCTCGCTGGTTTTCACCGAGCCCTCCCATGAACCCGATCGAACTCGCTCAACTCCTCGTTCTCGCCGCCTTGTGGGGCGGGTCGTTTCTGTTTATCCGCGTCGGCGTGACCGATTTCGGGGTTGCGCCGCTGATGGCGCTGCGCGTCGGCATCGGCGCGCTATTTCTGTTGCTCGTGCTGTTCTCGCGCCGCCCGGCGCGCGAGGCAATCGGCACGCTGCGCGAGCGAGCTTTGCCGCTCTTCGTCGTCGGGATCCTCAATTCTGCTGCGCCGTTCTGTCTTTTCGCCTGGGCCGAGCTGACGCTATCCGCGGGCGTGACTTCGGTCATCAACGCGACGACCCCGCTTTGGGGTGCAGTCGTCGCGTATCTGTGGCTCAAGGACACATTGAGCGGGGCACGCGTAGTCGGACTCGCGATCGGGTTTGCGGGCGTGCTTGCGCTCGTCGGCGACCAGATCCTGACGCATGCGGGCGACGGCGCTTCATCTGCGACCACGGCGCTCGCGGCGGCGGCTGCGCTCGGCGCGACGCTGCTCTACGGCATCGCCGCGAGCTATACGAAGCGTCACCTGACCGGTGTCGATCCGCTCACTGTCGCTGCGGGCACGATGACGGCGGCCACCGTCGTGCTCGTGCCGTTTGCCGTCGCGACGTGGCCGTCGACGCCGATTTCCCTGAACGCGTGGGGCGCCGTGATAGGGCTCGGCATCGCCTGCACGGGTGTCGCCTATCTGCTGTTCTTCCGGCTGATCGCGGCCATTGGCCCTGCGCGTACGATTACCGTCACGTTCGTGATTCCCGTGTTCGGCATCCTGTGGGGCGCGCTCTTTCTTAACGAGCGCGTGTCGGCGAGCATGGTCGGCGCGTGTGCGACGATTCTCGTCGGTACGGCGCTGGCGACAGGCTTCGTCAAGCGACTGCCCGGTCTCGGTGCGCGACGCAGTGAGGCGCGCGCCGAACGATGAGCACTGCACGTTCAATGCAGTGACGCCATCGCGTTGTGCACGCATCCGGCGCGTGCACAACGCACTGTCACTGGCTCGCGCGCTGCGAGCCAGCCGCGCCTCACGCTGCCGCGCGGCGAATCACCTTGATTTCGCGACACCGCCCGGTGGGCAACGTCGCGACGATCATGAGCCGCATCGGCGCGATGCGGTGCCGCTCCTGTTTTTGCTAGCGTTTCTGGCGCCTCTCCACACGATCCGTTTCACTCATCCACCCGGGCGCGAACCCTTGTTTTAAGGGCTTGAACTTTCGAAGATCGGTAATGAGCAGCAGGCCCGCCGCATGAAAAATATATCGTCGAATTAATGATTAATCTGCGATTGCTTTTTTTATGTCAGGCAGTGAAAGCAATTGGTCAGTGATTCGTCTGCAATAGCGGCGCGGATTGTCGCAGCCAGCTATGTTCTGACGGCACATGTTCCAGCACGAATGCCTGTTCGCGCCTACACTGGCCCTGTTCGTTGGCCATTATCTAGTGGTCGTCAAGAAAGCCCAAAGCGAAGCGTTCGATTAGCAACTTAACCCGACTGGCCTGAATCGATTGCACGGTGCATGTCGTACCGGTGTCGATTGCGTAATTATGAATTACCGCTTTAACGGTTTATTCGCCTCTGAGGAAACGGTACCTTCTGGCCCCATGCGGCACCGGATTGGGTGCTGCCCGGCGCGCAGCACGAGACGGCACGTTTGCTGCGACGCCCAGAGGACTGTTTCGCCGTTGAGACGACGAGTGCTGGACCGACCCGCATATGCGCGGGGCGATGGCAGCACCGAGGCGGGTTTGAGCCAGCCTCGCGACACGTTGTCGTTCGCATCGCGGATTTGCATACATGGCAAAAAGAAGATCAATCTGGCAGGGTTGCGTCGTGGGCGGTGCGCTGACCGCGCTTCTCGCGCTCGGGTCCGCAAGCGCGCATGCGGACCAGTTCGGTATCCAGTTTGGCGCAGGCGTGGCTGATCACGACGTAAAGAAGCTAGACCTGGGCCTCGTCTGGGACCCCGGCTGGCAGTGGTGGCATTTCGGCGGCTTTCATTTCACCGTGGTCGGCGAAGGTCACGTCGCGTACTGGCATATCACCGAGCGGGCTGCTTCGCAGGCGCAGATCTGGGAGTTCGGAATTACGCCGATGTTTCGCATCATCAAGGACACAGGCTGGATCCGTCCGTTCTTCGAGGCGGGTGTGGGCGTGCGTGTGCTCTCACACGCGGCGCTGACACCTGATCGCACGCTGTCGTCTGGATTCCAGTTTGCCGATACGCTTGGCGTCGGCGCGCAGTTCGGCGAGCATCAGAACTATCAGGCTGGGGTCCGGTTCCAGCACGTCTCGAATGCGGAGATCAAGACGCCGAATCCGGGTCTCAACTTTACGCAGGTCTACCTGCAGTACAACTTCTAGACGGTTCGAGACGGCATACGGGGCCGCAACCTGCGCAGGAGTCTTTATGGCAACCGGCAGTCAGCTCACGCTCTACACAAACCGCAGTCTGAAGAAAGGCAGTCAGTCCGCGGTCGACTGGATACTCGATACCGCCAAAGCAGTCGGCGTGCGCGGCGCGACCGTGATGGAAGGCTGCGAGGGTGTCGACGTGCATGGCCGGCTACACGCCGCGCGCTTCTTCGAACTGGCCGACGAACCGGCCATGGTCGTAATCGTCGCCGACGATGCGTCGATCGATGCGCTGCTCGCGGCGCTCGAAGAGGGGCGAGTCAAGTTGTTCTATACCCGCACGCCGCTCCAGTTCGGCCATCTCGGCGACGATTGAGCATCTGCGGCCCGACGCGCCAGGATGGGCCGTTTCTCACAACCCGCTAAACTGTCGAACGTTGGTGCGGTGCATCAAGTGCGCCGCATCGCCGGTTTTTTTCGCGCGATGCGCCGGCGTCGCAGATCACGGAGTGAGGAGGAGACATGGCAATTGAATCGGTAGGGATTGTGGGTGCGGGCACGATGGGCAATGGCATCGCGCAGGCGGTAGCGGTCGCGGGTTTGAAGGCTGTCATGATCGACGTGAACGACGCGGCGCTCGCCAAAGGCGTGGCGACGCTCACGCACAGCCTCGAGCGGCTCGTTTCGAAGGGCAAGCTCGACGCGTCCGTGCGCGACGCGGCGCTCAAGCGCGTCGAGACCACCACCGACTATCAAGGCCTCGCAGGCGTGGACCTCGTGATCGAGGCTGCCACCGAGAACCTCGAACTCAAGACGCGGATCCTCAAACAGATCGATTCCGCCGCGCGGGCGGACGCGATCATCGCGTCGAACACCTCGTCGATTTCGATCACGTCGCTCGCCACGACGCTCGCCGATCCGTCGCGCTTCATCGGCATGCACTTTTTCAACCCGGTTCCGATGATGCCACTCGTGGAAGTCATCCGTGGCCTGCAGACGCGCGCGCAGGTGGCGCAGGACGTGCACGAACTCGCAAAGCGCCTCGAAAAGACGCCGATCGACGTGAAGAACGCGCCGGGCTTCGTGGTGAACCGTATCCTCGTGCCGATGATCAACGAAGCGTTTTTCGTGCTCGCGGAAGGCACCGCGAGCGCCGAGGAGATCGACGCGGGGATGAAGCTCGGTGCCAATCACCCGATCGGGCCGCTCGCGCTGGCCGATCTGATCGGTCTCGACGTTTGCCTGTCTGTGATGGACGTCTTCCTGAAAGACTTCGGCGATTCGAAGTACCGTGCGTGTCCGCTGCTGCGCGAGATGGTCGCGGCAGGCCACCTCGGCCGCAAGACCGGGCGCGGCGTCTATCAGTACGACAAGTGATCACGCGGTGACGATGCGGAGCCGGCGCACGCCGGCTCACATGGCGTGTCAGGTGCGCACGCTCACGCGGTATTGCGTCACCTGGTGGTAGGTCTCGCCGGGGTGCAGCACCACGGCGTCGCGCAGGGGCGGCTCCATATTGATCTGGTTCGGGAAGCCGCCCGCTTCGAGGCACAGGCCCGCGTAGCGCACGTACGACGCGCCGTGGCGCCCCGACATGCCCTCCAGATAATTCCCTGTATAGCACTGCAGGCCGCGTTGGTCAGTCGCGACGCTCAGTTCGCGACCGCTGCCTGGATCGTAGACACTTGCGACGCTGCGCACCGGCCACGCCGCGCCCGCCATCCCCGCTGCCCTGGCGGGTTCGCGTAGCACGTAGCAATGATCGAAGCCGCGCGCGCGCGCGAGCTGGGCGTGCGGCCAGTCGAGCCGCGCGCCAAGCGGCGCACCGTGACGGAAATCGAATGCACTGCCCGACACATCGGCGATGCCGACCGGGATCATCTGTTCATCGACTTCGAGAAACGCGTCGGCGTCGATCGTCAGCATGTGGCCGCGGACGTCCGAGCCGGGTTCGCCGCCCAGATTGAAGTACGGATGGCTGGTGAGATTGAGCGGCGTTGGCGCGTCGGTCACGCCTTCATAGTCGATGGTGAGCGTGCCGTCGTCGTCGAGCGTGTAGCGAACCTGCACGCTCACGTTGCCCGGAAATCCTCCATCGCCTTCAGGCGAGTCGAGGCGCAGCACGAGCGCTCCGTGATCGTCCTCTACTTGCCACATCTGGCGGTGAAAGCCGTTCGCGCCGCCATGCAGCAAGTTGCCGTTCTCGTTGCGGTCGAGTGCGTAGTCGATCCCGTCGAGCGTGAAGCGCGCACCGCCGATCCGGTTCGCCCAGCGCCCGACGAGGCCGCCCATGTAAGTGGGGGCCGCATAGTAATCGGCGGGCGTGTCGTGGCCGAGCAGGATATCGGCGAGCCGGCCGGCGCGATCTGGCGCGAACCAGGAGACGAGCGTCGCGCCGAGGTCGCTGATTAACACTTTCATGCCCTGGGCGTTGCGCAGCGTGTAGAGCCGGACAGGATCGCCACCGGGGAGGGTGCCCCAGCGTTCTACGGGCAGATGGGCGAAGCTGTTCATGGAGCGGTAGTCGGTTGATTGCATGGGCGGTCGAAGCCGCAGGATCTGGAATCAGGAACGGGGAGACGTTGAAGACGGTGCGGTGGCAACCACGACGCTGTCCTGATACTCGCGCGGCGTGCAACCGAGTTCGCGTTTGAACACGGCATACATGTACTGGAGTGAGGTAAACCCGCAGCGAATGGCGACCTCGGCGCTCGACGCATCGCGCTTCGCGAGCATGGCTTTCGCGGCGTCGAGTTTGTGGCGCAGGATTTCCTGGTGCACGGTGCACTGGCGTTCACGGCGGAAATATTCTTCGAGCGACGAGCGCGATATCCCGACGTAGTCGGCGACCTGTTCGGTCTTGATGCCCTGGCACGCGTACTGGCGGATGAAGTGTCGCGCACGCATGACGTAGGGACTCGACAGCGGTTCGTGTTTCGTCGATTCGAGCACATTGATGCCGACGGGTGGAACCAGAATGCGTCGTCCGGGAAAACGCGCACCGTGCAGCATCTGATGCAAAAGGTGCGCTGCCGTCCTGCCCATTTCCTCCGTGCCCTGAATGACGGACGACAGCGGAATGCGCGTGAGCGTGCGCGTGAGCGGATCGTTGTCGATGCCGATGATCGCGACCTGCTCCGGCACCGCGATGCCGTGGATCAGGCACGCCTGCAGCAAGTGCCGCGCGCGGGCATCGGTGACCGCGATGACGCCGACTGGTTTCGGCAGACTGTGCAGCCAGTCGCTCAATTGTTCGATGGCCTGATTCCACGAGGGCGCGCTCGTCGCGAGTCCGCGATAGACGGGAGCTGCGACGCCTTCGTCCTCAGCAAGCTTCTGGAAGGCGAGTTCGCGCTCCTGCGCCCAGCGGTTCTCCTGCGCGACAGGCAGGCTGTACATGGCGAGATGCGGCAGGCCCGCGCCGATCAGATGCGTCCACGCGAGCGAGACGAGCTTGCGGTTATCGGTCGCGATATAGGGCAGTTCGGGCGGGTAGTGGGCAGGGTCCTCGAACGAGGAGCCCACGGCGACCACCGGTAGCCGGCAGCCGCTGAGCGCTTCGGCGACGGCGGGGTCGTCGAAGTCGGCGATGATGCCGTCGCCGTCGAAGCGCTCGATGCCCGCGAGGCGGCACCGGAAGTCCTCTTCGAGAAACAGGTCCCAGGCGACGCGCGTCGAGTGCAGGTAATGGCCGATCCCGGCAATGATCTCGCGGTCGTAAACCTTGTTCGCGTTGAAGAGCAGCGCGATGCGGTTCGGCATCTGGGAAGCGGGGGCGCGGTTCATGGCGTGTCGGGCGCGACTCGGCGGCGGGCTCTGGCTGGCCCGGCCTCGTCAGGCCATCGTCTCCTTATCTGGCGCGGCGGTAAGACTCAGTCCGCGCTGACTTCCTGTTTTAAGCGCACGGTTAAGGTGCTCGAATATTCTAGGCCGACATTTTACGGTGCGCGCACGTCCGACTCGCGGCTGGCAGGAAACATTAACGGACTCCCTCAATTTCGCAATTGCCGCTCATCGCGCGGCGCGGGCAGTATGGCTGTCACATAGATTGGCGCGTGCCGTTGCGCCGCAACATAAAAGGAGACGCCATGTCGTACTTCGAACATGTCCCGGCGGTTCGCTACGAGGGCCCGCAGTCGGACAATCCTCTCGCTTTCCATTACTACGATCGCACGAAGAAGGTGCTCGGCAAGACGATCGAAGAACATTTGCGCGTTGCCGTGTGCTACTGGCACACCTTCGTGTGGCCCGGCATCGACATTTTCGGGCACGGGACGTTCCATCGTCCGTGGCAGCAGCCCGGTGACGCCATGGAGCGCGCGCGCCAGAAGGCCGATGCAGCATTCGAATTCTTCTCGAAGCTCGGCGCGCCTTTCTATACCTTCCACGACACCGATGTCGCGCCCGAAGGCAAGGACCTGAAGGACTACACCGAGAATTTCGCGCGCATGGTCGACTATCTCGGCGAGCGCCAGCAGGCGAGCGGCGTGAAGTTGCTGTGGGGCACGGCGAATCTCTTTTCGAATCCGCGCTATGCGGCAGGCGCCGCGACCAATCCGAACCCTGAAGTGTTCGCCTATGCGGCGACCCAGGTGTGTCACGCGCTCGACGCAACGCACAAGCTCGGCGGCGAGAACTACGTGCTGTGGGGTGGCCGCGAGGGCTACGACACGCTGCTCAACACCGACCTCGTGCGCGAGCGCGAGCAGTTCGCGCGCTTTCTTTCGATGGTGGTGGAGCACAAGCACCGCACGGGTTTCAAAGGCACGCTGTTGATCGAGCCGAAGCCGCAGGAGCCGACCAAGCATCAATACGACTACGACGTCGCGACGGTGTACGGCTTCCTCGCGCAATACGGCCTGCAAAACGAAATCCGCGTCAATATCGAGGCCAATCACGCGACGCTCGCGGGCCACTCGTTCCATCACGAGATTGCGACGGCCTTTGCGCTCGGCGTGTTCGGCAGCGTGGACGCGAATCGCGGTGACCAGCAAAACGGGTGGGACACCGACCAGTTTCCGAATAGCGTCGAAGAACTCACGCTCGCGTTCTACGAGATCCTGCGTCACGGCGGATTCACGACGGGCGGCATGAACTTCGATGCGAAGGTGCGGCGCCAGAGCGTCGATGCCGAAGATCTCTTCTACGGCCACGTGGGCGCGATGGACGTGCTGGCGCTCGCGCTGGAGCGCGCTGCGGTGCTCGTCGAAAACGACCGACTCGAGCAACTGCGCAGCCAGCGTTACGCGGGCTGGGATACGGAGTTCGGCCGCAAGATCCTGGCGGGCGGTTATTCGCTGTCGTCGCTCGCGGCTGACGCAACCGCGCACGGCATGAATCCGCACCATGTGAGCGGTCAGCAGGAGCGGCTCGAAAATATCGTCAATCAGGCGATTTACGGACTGCGATAAGCGGTTGGCGGACGTGCAACCCCGCCAAGAATAATGTGAACGCGCCGGTACCGATACACGATCGGATCCGCGCGTTTCGATAAGGACGGAGACATGTTCATCGGGATCGACCTCGGGACGTCGGGCGTCAAGGCCGTGCTGCTGGATCGCGCGGGCGAGGTGCTCGGCAGCGCGAGCGCGGCGCTCAACGTGAGCCGTCCGCAACCGCGCTGGTCCGAGCAGGCGCCGCAGGACTGGTGGCTCGCTACGCAGATGGCACTGCGCGCCCTGATCGCACAGGCAGCGGCTAAAGGCATCGACGCAGCTCGTATTGAAGCGCTCGGTCTGACCGGACAGATGCATGGCGCGACGCTGCTCGATGCAGAGGGCAACGTGTTGCGCCCCGCCATCCTGTGGAACGACGGTCGTTCCGATGTCGAATGTGTCGAACTCGAACACGCAGTGCCGCAACTGCATGACATCGCGGGCAATCTGGCAATGCCGGGATTTACGGCGCCCAAGCTGCTCTGGGTGCGCAAACATGAACCCGACGTGTTCGCACGCATCGCGCATGTGCTGTTGCCGAAGGATTATTTGCGTTATCTCTTGACCGGCGTATTTGCAACCGATGCGTCCGATGCCTCCGGCACGCTCTGGCTCGACATCGCGAAGCGCGACTACGACGATGCGTTGCTGGCCGCATGCGGGCTCGCACGCGAGCAGATGCCTGCTGTCTTCGAGGGTAATCAGATCACCGGTACGCTGCGCCCGGAACTGGCTCGCGAATTCGGCCTGCGCGAGATTCCCGTGGTCGCCGGTGGCGGCGACAACGCGGCGGGCGCAGTCGGCGTGGGGATTGTGCGCCCCGGCGATGCGATGCTTTCGCTCGGCACGTCCGGCGTTTATTTCGCCGTATCGGACGGATTTCGCGCGAACCCGGATTCGGCGGTCCACAGTTTTTGTCACGCGCTGCCGCAGACCTGGCATTTGATGTCGGTGATGCTCAACGCTGCGGGCTGCATCGATTTCACGGCGCAACTCACGGGTTACGAGAGCGTGGCGGCCTTGCTCGCCGACGCCGAGGCGAATTCGAACGAACAAGTCGATGCACGTCGCCCGTGGTTTCTCCCGTATCTGAGCGGCGAACGCACGCCGCATAACAACGTCAACGCGAAGGGTGTGTTTTACGGCATGACCGGGCAGACCACGCGAGCCGATCTCGCGAACGCGACGCTGGAAGGCGTGGGCTTTGCGCTGCTGGACGGCATCGATGCGCTGCACGCAGCCGGTCTCACGCCCGAATCGATCACCGTGATCGGCGGCGGTTCGCGCAGCGCGTGGTGGACCCAGATGCTCGCCGATATCAGCGGCCGTGCGCTCACGTTGCGTGCGGGCGGCGAAGTGGGTCCGGCGCTCGGCGCCGCACGTCTTGCGCATCTTGCATTAGAGCCGGCCGCAGCGCTGGACGCCGTATGTCCGCAGCCCCCCGTGCTGGCGGTCCGTGAGCCCAATGCTGCCCGCCACGCGTGGTATCGCGAGGCACGCAGGCCAACGTTTCGCGCGCTCTATGGCGCACTCAAACCGGTTTTTGCAACCGGCGCCTGAAGTGTGGCGTCGGTGAAGCAGAAAGCTGCGCGGCCAAGGTAGCCACGCGGCAATATAAGCAGTCCTGTGGTCATGTCGCCTCGCCCGTTCACGGGCGTGTGCGTCTCGCAACCATTGTCGCGCCGCTCCCGCGAATCAGCCGGGACGGCCATAGACCATCAAGAGGAGTTTGGAGACATGAAATTCGCTAAACGTCGTTCGGTTCTGAGTTCACTCGTCTGCGGTGCGGTGCTCGCGAGCATCTCGCTTGCCGCGCCGCTTGCTCACGCAAGCAAGGACCATCCGGAAATCGGCTTCTGTATCGACGATCTGCGCGTCGAGCGCTGGTCGCGCGATCGCGACTACTTCGTCGCAGCCGCCCAGCAACTGGGTGCGAAGGTGTCGGTGCAGTCGGCCGACGCCAGCGAAGAACGCCAGATTTCGCAGATCGAGAATCTCATCTCGCGCGGCGTGGATGTGATCGTGATCGTGCCGTTCAATTCGAAGACGCTTGGCAACGTGGTCGCAGAAGCGAAGAAGGCCGGCATCAAGGTCGTTTCGTATGACCGCCTGATCCTCGACGCCGACGTCGACGCGTACATCTCGTTCGACAACGAAAAGGTGGGTGAACTGCAGGCGCAAGGCGTCTTCAAGGCACAGCCGAAGGGCAACTACTTCCTGCTGGGCGGCGCGCCGACCGACAACAACGCCAAGATGCTGCGTGAAGGCCAGTTGAAGGTGCTCAAGCCCGCAATCGACCGTGGCGACATCAAGGTGGTCGGCCAGCAGTGGGTGCCGGAATGGAGCGCTTCGACGGCGCTGCGCATCATGGAAGACGCGCTCACGGCGAACAACAACAAGATCGACGCGGTCGTCGCATCGAACGACGGCACGGCAGGCGGCGCGATCCAGGCACTGGCTGCACAGCATCTGGCGGGCAAGGTGCCGGTATCGGGCCAGGACGCCGATCTTGCAGCGGTCAAGCGCGTGATTTCGGGCACGCAGACGATGACGGTCTACAAGCCGCTCAAGCTGATCGCAAGCTCGGCAGCGAAGCTCGCCGTCGATCTCGCGAAGGGCGACAAGCCCGCGTATAACGCGCAGTACGACAACGGCAAGAAGAAGGTCGATACGGTCCTGCTGCAGCCGACGCTGCTCACGAAGAGCAATGTGGACGTCGTGGTCAAGGACGGCTTCTACACGCAAGCGCAACTGGCTAGCCAGTAACGGCGGTTGGCCCGCGAACGCGCCGCTTGCCGCGGCGTCGTTCGCGGGCCTTTGCAGCGAGGCTCTACGAGTATGACCGAACCACTACTGACGATGCGCGGCATCGTCAAGTCCTTTGCGGGCGTGAAAGCGCTCGACGGCATCGACCTGACGGTGCAGCCCGGCGAATGCGTGGGCCTGTGCGGCGAAAACGGCGCTGGTAAATCGACGCTCATGAAGGTGCTCTCCGGCGTCTATCCGCACGGCACCTGGAGCGGCGAGATCCGCTGGGAAGGCGAGGTGCTGAAAGCCGCGAGCGTGCGCGACACGGAGCGCGCGGGCATCGTCATCATCCATCAGGAACTGATGCTCGTGCCGGAGCTTTCGGTTGCCGAAAACATTTTCCTTGGCAACGAGATCACGTTGCCGGGCGGCCGCATGAATTACGCGGCCATGTATCAGCGCGCCGACGAACTGCTGCGCGAACTGAACATCGACGCGATCAATGTCGCCGAGCCGGTGATGAATTACGGCGGCGGCCACCAGCAACTCATCGAAATTGCCAAGGCGCTCAACAAGCGCGCGAAGCTGCTGATTCTCGACGAGCCGTCGTCGTCGCTTACCGCCGCCGAAACGAAAATCCTGCTCGACATCGTGCGCGATCTGAAGCGGCGCGGCGTGGCATGTGTGTACATCTCGCACAAGCTCGAAGAAGTCGAGGCCGTGTGCGACACGGTGACGGTGATCCGCGACGGCAAGCACGTCGCCACCGAGCCGATGCAATCGCTCAACAAGGACCGCATCATTGCGATGATGGTGGGCCGCGAGATCCGCAACCTGTTTCCGCGCGAGCCGCACGACATCGGAGACGTCGTCTTCGAGGCGCGCAACGTGACCTGCTACGACGTGGCGAATCCGCGTCGCAAGCGCGTCGACGACGTGTCGTTCGCGGTGCGGCGCGGCGAGATTGTCGGCGTGGCCGGGCTCGTTGGGGCAGGGCGCACGGAAACGATGCAGGCGATCTTCGGCGCCTATCCGGGCGCATGCACGGCAACCGTGCTGCTCGACGGCAAGCCGTTGAAGATCCGCTCGCCGCTCGACGCGATTCGCGCCGGCATCGCGATGGTGCCCGAGGACCGCAAACGTCACGGCATCGTGCCGCAACTGGGCGTGGGCCACAACATCACGCTTTCGGTGCTGCAGCGTTTCGCGAAACACGGACGCATCGACACGGCCGCCGAACTCGACACCATTCGCAACGAAATGCAGCGCCTCTCGGTGCGCGCGGCCAATCCGATGCTTTCGATCGCGAGTCTCTCGGGCGGAAACCAGCAAAAAGCCGTACTGACGAAAATGCTGCTCACCGACCCGGTCGTGCTGATCCTCGACGAACCCACGCGCGGCGTCGACGTCGGGGCGAAGTACGAAATCTACAAGCTCATGTTCCAGCTTGCCAAACGCGGCGTGGCGATCGTGATGGTGTCGTCGGAGTTGCCCGAGGTGCTGGGCGTCAGCGACCGCGTGCTCGTGATCGGCGAGGGCGAGTTGCGCGGCGATTTCGTCAACGAAGGCCTGACGCAGGAACACATTCTCGGTGCCGCGATCCGCAGCACGCGCCACCACCCCAACGTTGAAACTGAAAGAGCGAGTGCAGCATGACCCCCGACGTCACTTCACAACCCGCGCGCGATGATGCCGCAAATGGCGGCAGCAGCTTCGGCATGCGTGCCCGGCAGCTCTTCGCGCGCTACAAGATACTCGCGCTCCTGCTCGCCGTCGCCGCGATCTGGGTGTTTTTCTCGGCGCTCACGCACGGCGCGTTTGTTACGCCGCGCAACGTGTCGAATCTGCTGCGGCAGATGTCGATCACCGGCATGCTCGCGTGCGGCATGGTGTTCGTCATCATCGCAGGCGAAATCGATCTCTCGGTTGGCTCGCTGCTCGGTTTGCTCGGCGGCGTGGCGGCGATTCTCGATGTGAACCGCGGCTGGCCCATCGGCGCGACGGTGCCCGTCGTGCTCGCGCTTGGCGTGCTCGTCGGCATCTTCAACGGCTGGTGGTCCACGTACCGGCGCGTGCCGTCGTTCATCGTCGGGCTTGGCGGCATGCTTGCGTATCGAGGCATCCTGCTCGGCATCACGGGCGGGTCCACGATTGCGCCCGTGTCGGACAACTTCGTCTTCCTCGGTCAGGGCTATCTGCCGCGGCTCGCGGGCGACGCGCTCGCGGTGGTTCTGTTCGCGCTGCTCGCGCTTCTCACGGTGCGCCAGCGCGCGAACCACCGGCGCTATCAACTGCCGGTCGCGCCGATGTGGCAGGACCGCGTGAAGATCGTCGGCGCGGGAGCCATCGTGCTCGCGTTCGTGGTGATGCTGGACAGCTACGGCGGCATTCCCGTACCGGTGCTGCTCCTGCTCGCGCTGCTCGGAATCTTCACCTGGATCGCCACGCAGACGGTGTTTGGCCGGCGCATCTATGCGGTCGGATCGAATCTCGAAGCGACCCGCCTTTCGGGCGTCAACACGAACCGCGTCAAGCTCGTGATTTTCGCGTTGATGGGACTCATGTGCGCGTTCGGCGGTATCGTCAACACGGCGCGTCTCGCTGCGGGCTCGCCCTCGGCCGGCAGCATGGGCGAGCTCGACGCGATCGCGGCGTGCTTCATTGGCGGCACGTCGATGCGCGGCGGCTCGGGCACGGTTTACGGCGCGCTGATCGGCGCACTCGTGATGGCGAGCCTCGACAACGGGATGTCGATGCTCGACGTCGATGCGTACTGGCAGATGATCGTGAAGGGCGGCATTCTCGTGCTCGCCGTGTGGATCGACGTGGTGTCGGGATCGAATCGACGTTGATTGGCGGCGGCTGAAAACCCGACCAGCCACAGCACTAGTTAGTTCTCCAGGGCGCGCCTGAACGCGCATTTGGGCGAGACGGATGTCTCGCCCTTTTTTCTTTTTGATCGCGCGTTGCAGGCAGCGCGCGGTTGTCTTCTGTTCCTGCCAACATCGTTTCGCCCTGTGCGGCAACGCGATGGTCATGCCGCGCGAAGCCTTCGCCGATTCTGTCTGCGCTTTGCCAGGGATGTTTCGTTTTCAGTGCCCACGCGTGTGACGAACGAGATCGAAGACTGCGTTCGCGCTTCGTTCGTGAATGCACCACGGGTTCGCGCGTCAAGCGTGTCAAACGAGCGAGCCGCCGCCGTCGCGCGAGGTCCCTCGGCCCTTGGGCTACAATTGCCGCAGCCTGAAAACGGAACAGTAATGAATACACGGAAAGCATGCTTCGCCGGCCTCATGGCCGCTGCCGCTCTGCTTGCAGGATGCGCCGCGCAGTACCGCAATACCGGCGCGTGCGAGCAGGAAATGCGTCGCCGCCTCGTCGATGCGTCGCAGGGCGAGCTTTCTGTCACGAATCGCGCGGTCGCTCATCGCGGCAGCCGCGTCGTTGTCGAAGGCCATCTCGACAAGGCACCCGATGCCGCCAAGGCCACCACTACGGCCACCGAGGCCGCAGCGGCCGCCGCAGTCAAACTGAAGCCCGCTACGCCGGCCGAAGCCGTTGCGCAGAAACTCGGCATCAAGAAGCCTGAGCGCACGCCCGCCGCCGCTGAGTGCACGTTCGACGAGGCCGCTCTCAAGTCGTTCCGCTGGCTCGCACCGGCGGCGCTCGCGAAGACTACGCCCGATCCGGGCGCCTCGGCGGACTGACGCCGCGCACGCCGCTCTATCGCAGCGGCGCGACGCTCGCAGCGTCAATGCACAGGCACATCGACACGCGACCGGCCACGCGCGGTCCGCGTGTCACTCGCCGCAAAAACACACCTCAAAACGCGAAGTACGGTCCGTTCCCTACGGACGTCAGTTGTCCCTCGATCGCCGTGAAAACGGTCTTTCCGAAGAAGAACGGCAAGCCCCATCCGAACGCGCTGCCGTTGTAGGCCGCGAGGTTGCTGTACGCCCAGTTGTTTGTGTTGAAGAGCGTCTGGGCGTTCGCGACAGTGAACGTCGTGGAAGCCGCCACGCCGTCCGTGCCATTGATCGTCGCCGAGAGGCTAAGCGGCGAACTCGGGCAGAGCCACCCGCCGCTGCATAGCGAAGCTGTCGAACTCGAAAAGAAGAAGGCGTTCGAGCCGCTGTCCAGATAGCTCCTCGTATAGACCGCGCCGTCCGAAGTGGTGGTCTTCACGTAGCCCGTCGACTTGTTCGTGCGCAGGACCGTCGCCGAGCCGAGCACGTTGTTGGCCTGGGTGCCGATGCCGAATGTGAGCGTGCCGGTGACGGCGGCCGCGCCGTTGCTTCCGACCGTGGGCAGGGTGATTTCGACACCGTTGTTGTCCGTGGCGAATGCGGCGACGGGATTGGCTACCTGATGCGCCAGCGGCTGGGCACTCGGGTTGCAGGTGCCCGAGGCGCACGCGTAGTACCACGGCGTTATCACCATGTTCGCGCAGCTCGTGCCGCAATCGGCGTTGAAGAGCCCCACGCCGAGGATGCCGTTCACGTGCAGCGTGGACGCGTCGTCCATCGCTATGGCGCTGGCGCTCGAGCAGGAACTGGGCGCGGTGGAGGGCACCGCAGGATCCGCGATCACCTGAATCGGCAGCGACGCCGCCGCTTCGCCCGCGAGCTTCACGTCCGCGAGACGCACGGCGCCCCACGTGTAGCCGGATCCGAACACGAGGCACTCGCCGGCCACGCTCGTGCCCGAGCCCGCGTTCACCGCGGGCAGCGTCATGCCGGACGGCAGCGCCGAAGCGAGCAGGCGAAGGCCCGCCGAACCCGTGTCGACCTGAACGTTGTCGATGGTCGTGCAGGTGGGCGTGTTCGGCACGCAGACGGTGACGCTCGTCGTGAGCATGTTGGGTGTCCGCGTCGCCAGCTGTCCGACGTTTACCGCTACCTGGTTGGGCGTCGTGGATTGCGCGACGGCGTACGTGGTCGGGTTGTTTGCGCCCGTGCTGGGCGTGACGTTAGACGACGAGCCGCCGCTCGTGGTGGCGGAGCCCGTCGAACTGTCGCCCGAGCCGCCGCCTCCGCAGGCGGCGAGCGTGGCGCAGAGCAGAAGGGCGAGCCACAGCGCGCGGGCAGGTGAGCCACGGCGACCGGTCATTGCAGGTCTCCTTCGCTCACGTGCGCGGGCAGCGCGGCCGGCAGCCATGCGCGGCCCACGTAGCTGCGCATCTGGCCGCCCGTTTCGACGATGACGTCGGTCTGATCCACGTGAGCGTTGTGCAGATTGCCGGGCTGTGTCGCAAGCACAGCGGCCGCGCCGCTGCGATACGACGCGTAATGACGGCCGAGCAGCGTCTGCAGGTTCGGCATCGTCGGCCCTTCCCACGAATACGCGAAGATCTCGTTGTTCGTCGGAGCGATGTACTCGTTGATCGTCGTGCCGCCCGCGTCGACGTAGCTGAGAACGCGTGCCGCACCGCTTGCGATCGTGCTCGTGGTCGCCCCTGCGATGGGTGTGGCGGTGTCGCCGAGCGCCGCGTGAGCGGGTGTGGCAAGCCACAGGCCCGCAGACAGGCAGGCGCAGACCGCCAGGTGGTCCGCCCGGCTGGATTTTCTGGTTGTCATGAAACTCTTCCGATTTGTTCTGCTTGTTGGCTTATTTTTGAGATTTGAGCCGAACAATAGCATCGGGACGTTTCGTGCAAACGAGGATTACGGCTCGCGTCGCACCACGCGGACGTTGGTCAGGCGCGATATTTTTTTAATGCATTGATGCAAAAGGGGAAATTCCATTTTCCAGTCGCGGCGTGGGCTTTCTTGAATTGTTGAATAACGTTAAAAGGGCGCTAACCAAGGCCTGTCAGACGCCGCCGCGGCTGCCGCGACAGCCCGCGGCGTCGCGGTTTTTGCACAGGGGCTTCCGGGACCGGTAGAATGTCTGGTTATTCCACGGAAACTGGCCGTGGTGTAGTCGCAGGATCGCCGAGGATCACCCCAGGATCACCCCAAGGATTACCCGAACATGAGTGAGTTTCATCAACGTCTTGCCACCCGTGGTGTCGCGCTCCTGATGGTGGGCGGGCTGGTCGCCGGCTGCAGCTCGCCGTCGCCGACGAAGATCGATTACCGCAGCGACGCGAAGGCGAAGCAGTCGTCGCTGGCCGTTCCGCCGAACATGCTGGACGAAACGTCGGACCAGCGCTCACTGCCGCCGCAGGGCGGCGAGACGTCGCTCTCGTCGCTCAAGCAGGTCCAGCAGGACGCACCGCCGTCCGACTCGACGCAGGTGCTCCCGCAGGTGCCGGGCATGCATATCCAGCGTGACGGCACGGAAAGCTGGCTCGTCATCGACAACAAGACGCCGGATCAGGTCTGGCCGCAGGTGCGCCGCTTCTGGCAGGAGCAAGGTTTCCTGCTGGTGGTCGATCAGCGCGACAAGGGCGTCATGGAGACCGACTGGAACGAAACGCACCAGAAGATCAGCGACGGCCTCATCCGCAACACGCTGTCGTGGGCCACGGGCAATTCGTATGTCTCGGCGGAGCGCAACAAGTACCGCACGCGTCTCGAAACGTCGTCGGCCGGCGGCACGTATATCTTCATCAGCCAGAAGGGCCTGAGCGAGCAGCTCAGCGGCACGAACAACGACAGCACCAAGTGGGTGCCGAAGCCCAACGATCCGGCGCTCGAGACCGAATATCTGAAGCGCCTCATGGTGACGCTCGCGCGCGCCAAGCCGGGCGTGCCCGATGCGCAGATCGCGGCCGAAGAGGACGCGAAGGCCAACCCCGCTGCGGCGAAGTCGAAGGGCACGGACGCGGCGGCTGCCGCCGTCGCGGCCCAGAACGTCGCGAATGCGGGTCAGCAGGCTGGGTCCGGCGACGCGGGCGGCCAGTACACGTCGACGGAACTCACGCTCAGCGAGCCGTATGACCGTGCGTGGCTGCGTGTGGGCGTTGCGCTCGACCGCGCGAACTTCACGGTGGACGATCGCGATCGCACGAAGGGCATCTACTACGTGCGCTACGTCGACCCGAAGGACATGACCTCCGACGAGCAGGGCTTCTGGAACCAGATATTCCATGGCCGCAAGGAGAAGGAGGCGAAGCAGTACAAGGTGAACGTGCGCGCCGTGACCGAGAACCAGACGCGCGTGGCGATCGTCGACGACAGCGGCCAGGTCGACCAGTCGCGACCGGCTCGCGAGATCATGGGCCTCGTCGTCGCGGAACTGCATTAACGTTCTTAGCGACTTCAACGCGTTCAAGGCCTTCGGAAACCGAACAGGTTTCTCCAGATCAGGCCTCCAAAGAAAAACCCGTCAGCGCATTGCGCCGGCGGGTTTTTTTACGCTTGCAGCGAGCCGCGATCGATCAGTGCGGAATCATCCAGGTGAACACGTTTTGCTGGAGCCACACGAGGATGCCGAGCAGCACGGTCAACAGGATCGAGTGCTTGAACGTCTTTGCGAACACGTGACCTTCCTTGCCCTTGAGGTCCGTGGTGGCCACGCCCGTCGAGATGTTCTGCGGCGAGATCATCTTGCCCATCACGCCACCGGACGAATTGGTTGCCGCCATCAGGATCGGGTTCAGGTTCAACTGCTTGGCGGCCACCACCTGCAGGTTGCCGAAGAGCGCGTTGCCCGAGGTGTCGCTGCCCGAGAGGAACACGGCCACCCAGCCAAGGAACGCCGACACGAGCGGGAAGAACGCCCCGACCGACGCGACTGCGAGACCGAGCGTATAGGTCATCCCGGCGTAGTTCATCAGGAAGGCGAGGCCCACGATCGTTGCCACCGTGAGGATAGCGATGCGCGTCTGCAGCCAGGTTTCGCCGATCGCAGCCACGTATTCAGACGGCTTGATCCGCACGACGAACGCCGTAATGATCCCGGCGACGAGAATGGCGGTGCCAGTTGCGAGCGGCTGGAAGTCCCAGATCGCGCCGTAAGGCGTGTTGTAGAGCGTGATGAACACGGCCTTGTCGAGGCCCGGCCAGGGGATCTTCACTTCGCCAATCGTGAACACCTTCAAGATGGTCCAGAGGATCACGACCACCGACACGATAATCCACGGATACCAGCCCTGGGCGTTCGAGACGTGATTGCGCACCTCCTTCGCGCGATCGACCTTGATCGCGAATTGCGGATCGGGGGCCGGCTTCCACACGCGCAGGAACACGATCGTGAGGATCAGCGAGACGAGCGACGAGAGCACGTCGGTGAGGCTGTAATTGATGAAGTTCGAGGTGACGAACTGCGTGAGCGCAAAGCTGCCGCCCGAGACGAGGAGCACCGGCCAGATGCGCAGCATGCCACGCACGCCAGCGTAGACGCCGATGACGTAGAACGGCAGCACCAGTGCGAAGAACGGGAGCTGGCGGCCGACCATTTGTCCGAGCACGTCGGAGGGCAGGTGCGTGACGGCGCCGAGCACGGTGATCGGCACGCCGAGCGCGCCGAACGCGACCGGTGCGGTGTTGAAGATTAGCGTGAACGTGAGCGCTTCGAGCGCCGGGAAGCCGAGCATGATGAGCAGCGAGCTCGTGATCGCGATCGGCGTACCGAAGCCTGAAATGCCTTCGAACAGCGCGCCGAACGAGAAGCCGACCACGACGAGCACGATGCGCCGGTCATTGGGCAGATTGTCGAGCAGCCACATGCGGAACGCCGCAAAGCGGCCTGAACGTAGCGCGATGTTGTAGAGCAGGAGCGCGGTGACGACGATCCACATGACGGGCCACAACGCGAACACAACCCCCGCGGCAACCGAGTTGAGTGCGAGGCTGACCGGGAACTGCCACGCGACGATGGCGACGATCAGGCCGACCACGAGGCCCGCGAGCGAGGCTTGCCACGCGGGGCGCCGCGCCCAGCCAAGCAGGGCGAGCACGGTGATGATCGGCAATGCGGCAACGATGAACGACAGAAATAGTGAATTGCCGACGGGAGTCAACAACTGGTGGAACATGGCATCTCCTTTTTTGTACTGGTTCGAATCAGTGCGCGAGATTCCACTTGGTGCGCCGTAGGGGCTGCAAGGACGGTGGTGTAAGTAATATGGTGCTTCAATCCCCGATACCCACAGGTAGCATATAAGGGACGGCCCAGGCGTCAAGCAGGGTAAGTACGGTCGTACACGAAACATGGCGCGGAACTGGCGGCTGCACCAGCGAGGCGGCCTCGTGGAGGAGGCATGCCGTTGTCAGTGATGCCAGCGTCCGCCGCCGCTCCGGTAACTGAAGCCGAAGGAGACGGCCGGCGAACCCCAGCCCCATCCCCAACCACCGCCCCATCCCCAACCCCAGGCTGGCCAGGGGTAGTACGCGGGCCAGGCAGACCAGACGGGGTACGCGGGCGCGGCGATCGCGACGGGTTGCGGCGAAAAAAGTGGCCCCGGGTATTGGGCATCGGGCACTGCGTTGGGTGCAGTGCTCATCGTCCCGGTCGCGACGGGCAGGGTGTCGGAATACGGTGGGGCGCTGAATCCGGCCGGGTAGAAATAGCAGCCCGATAGCGCCAGCCCAACACCGAGCGGGCAAGCCCATCCCGCGCTTCGGACCAGCGTGAGCGCTGTGCTCAGACGGTGTGCTGGAGCGGGGCAGGCGAAGACCACAGACGGGCGCGACATGACGGACTCCAAGAGCTGGCGGCGGTCGCCCGCGGTTGTGCGCGGGTTGAGTGCCAGCTGCGACGCTGGGCGCGAACGCTATCGATCGAGCTTACGCTGTACACCCCGCCTTTGTGTTGCGCAACCGTTACCGCAAGTTTCGTGCAATTGCATTGCCCAAAAGAAATGCGGCGCATCCCGTGAACCGGAGATGCGCCGCGCAGCCTCTCTGATGATGCTGTTATGGCCTGTCGTCGTGATGTTGTATCCGTCGTTATGCGGAAGTCCCGCGTGCGGTTACTTGCCGACCTGATTGCCGATGATGCCGCCCACCGCCGCGCCGCCGACCGTCGCGAGCGCACCGCCGCCGAGCACCGCGCCCGCCAGGCCGCCCGCACCTGCGCCGATGATCGTATCGCGGTCGCGTCTCGACATGTTGTCGCAAGCGGACAAGCTGGCGATCGCTGTAACGAGCGCGGTGAGGGTTACGAGAGTGCGTGCGCGTGCGAGGGTTTTCATTTTGGGCTCCGTGTTGATTGCTAGCGGTATGCCCTGCGCAGAACGCAGGGCGCACCTCCGATAGATCTATCGTATCGAGCAATCCCGTATCCGGATGTGCGCGTTTGTCAAAGAGCCGTTGGATTCGTAAAAGTATGTTTCGCGCCTTGAAGAAGCAAAACGGCGGGTGCGACGAAAGTCGCACCCGCCGTGGGTCTGTCATACAAGTCGAGGGCTATTACTGGCGATGGTAGATCTCGCCACCCTGCTTGATGAACTCGACAGCCTTCACTTCCATGCCCTTTTTCAAGGCCTCGTCGTCGCTCATGCCCTGTTTCGCAGCGAAGTCGCGCACGTCCTGCGTGATCTTCATCGAGCAGAAATGCGGACCGCACATCGAGCAGAAGTGCGCGACCTTCGCCGAGTCCTTCGGCAGCGTCTCGTCGTGGAATTCGCGCGCCTTGTCCGGGTCGAGGCCGAGGTTGAACTGATCTTCCCAGCGGAATTCGAAGCGCGCCTTCGACAGTGCGTTATCGCGCACCTGCGCGCCCGGATGACCCTTCGCGAGATCGGCCGCGTGCGCCGCGAGCTTGTACGTGATGATGCCTTCCTTCACGTCGGCCTTGTTCGGCAGGCCGAGGTGTTCCTTCGGCGTGACGTAGCAGAGCATCGCGGTGCCGAACCAGCCGATCATCGCGGCGCCGATGCCCGAGGTGATGTGGTCGTAGCCCGGCGCGATGTCGGTGGTGAGCGGCCCGAGCGTGTAGAAGGGCGCTTCCTTGCACCAGTCGAGCTGCAGGTCCATGTTCTCCTTGATGAGCTGCATCGGCACGTGGCCCGGACCTTCGATCATCACCTGCACGTCGTGCTTCCACGCGATCTGCGTGAGCTCGCCGAGCGTCTTCAGTTCGCCGAGCTGCGCTTCGTCGTTGGCGTCGTAGATCGAGCCCGGACGCAGGCCGTCGCCGAGCGAAAAGCTCACGTCGTAGGCCTTCATGATCTCGCAGATGTCTTCGAAGTGCTCGTAAAGGAAGGACTCCTTGTGATGAGCAAGACACCACTTGGCCATGATCGAACCGCCGCGCGAGACGATACCCGTCATGCGGTTGGCCGTGAGCGGCACGTACTGCAGGCGCACGCCCGCGTGGATCGTGAAGTAGTCGACGCCTTGCTCGGCCTGTTCGATCAGCGTGTCGCGGAAGATTTCCCACGTGAGGTCTTCGGCCTTGCCGTTGACCTTTTCGAGCGCTTGATAGATCGGCACCGTGCCGATCGGCACCGGCGAGTTGCGGATGATCCACTCGCGCGTCTCGTGAATGTGCTTGCCGGTCGAAAGATCCATGACCGTGTCGCCGCCCCAGCGGATCGCCCACGTCATTTTGTCGACTTCCTCGCCGATCGACGAGGTCACCGCCGAATTGCCGATGTTCGCGTTGATCTTCACGAGGAAGTTGCGGCCGATGATCATCGGCTCGCTTTCCGGGTGGTTGATGTTCGCGGGGATGATCGCGCGGCCGCATGCAATTTCATCGCGCACGAATTCGGGCGTGATCTCCTTGAGCGCGTTCGCGCCGAAGGCTGCTGCGCCAAACGCTTGGCCCGAGTGCTGGCGGCCCATCATCGCGGCGAGCTTCGCGCCGTTCGGGCCGCTCGATTTGAGGCTCTCCAGATACTCGGCGCGGCGCTGGTTTTCGCGGATCGCGATGAATTCCATTTCCGGCGTGACGATGCCCTGACGAGCGTAATGCATCTGCGTGACGTTCTTGCCGGCCACTGCGCGGCGCGGCGTGCGATGCAGGCCCGGGAAGCGCATTTCGGCGGTGGCCGCATCAGCGGCGCGCTCACGGCCGTATTGCGAGGTCAGGCCCGGCAACGCTTCCGTGTCGCCGCGCGACTCGATCCAGCGCTGGCGGAGGGCAGGCAAGCCCGCGCGAATATCGATCTTCGCTTCGGGATCCGTGTACGGACCGGACGTGTCGTAGACGTAGATCGGCGGATTTTTTTCGCCACCGAAGCTGTCGGGCGTGTCGGCCTGCGAGATTTCGCGCATCGGCACCCGGATATCGGGTTGCGAACCGGTCACGTAGATTTTGCGCGAATTGGGCAGCGGGGCCACCGCAGCTTCATCGACGTGCGCGTTGGCGGAAATGAATTTCGGGTTCGCGTTCATGCGACTTTCTCCTTTGTCGACCGGAGTAAGTGCTGTGAGATCTGAATTGATCGGGTCGCACTCGCTCTGGTCCCTTGCAAAGCTATGTGGGAACAGCGGCTTAGCAGGAGAAGAGACGGAACGTGGACGGAATTCGCAATGAAGAGGTGACGCCGGGGCGCTGCTGCGAATTCCGGACGCATCCCTGCGCTGGCATTATCCAGATCAGGTTCAAAGGGTATTTCTCACCCGCGTGACGCGCAGCCCGGCTTTCGCTCGTAGCAACGCATGACGCAGGACCCCCGCGTAAGCAGGCCAAACGATACACCGCACCCCGACGATCTGGCAAGGGCATCTTGATGTAGATCGTGTTTGCGGCGCGATGCATTACAGCGTGAAATCGTCGGATGCTTCAGGCTGGAACAGGATCTGGTCGATCCGGAGCTTTTGCTGCGCGCCGCTTGGCGGCATGAAGCGCACGGTGTCGCCGCGCTTGAGTCCGAGCAGTGCGAGACCTGCGGGTGAGAAAACGTTGAGCCGTCCGGCCTCGAAATCGGCGTTGCGCGGGTAGACGACGGTCCACGTAATCGCTTCGCCGGTTTCGTCGTTTCTCAGCGTGACTTGCGAATTCATCGTCACGATGTTCGCGGCGATTTCGCGCGACGTGACAATCTCCGAGTTTTCGAGCAACTCGCCGAGCATGGGTTGGCGCGTGTGCGCGGTGGCGGGCTCGGCGGCGCACTTTTCGAGGCGGGCGACGTCGAGTTCGGTGAGGTGGCGGATTTTCCTGGTCATCGCGGTTCTCCTTTGTCGGCCGGAGTTAGCGCTTTAGCGCTTACTCCGGCCCCATGCAAAGCGGTCGACCCGAGTTAGCGCTTCAGCGCTTACTCTGATCCCATAGCGTACGGCGCTTTGATCCTTCATTGGGGCGTGAGTGATCGGCCCGGAGCCTGACCGAACGGCTCCGCGTAGTAGAGAACTGTTCAGGCCGGACGCCGGGCGGCGATAAGCGGG
Source organism: Paraburkholderia adhaesiva (assembly GCF_021390575.1). Lineage (GTDB taxonomy): Bacteria > Pseudomonadota > Gammaproteobacteria > Burkholderiales > Burkholderiaceae > Paraburkholderia > Paraburkholderia adhaesiva. The sequence goes on from NZ_JAJEJQ010000001.1 coordinate 1,268,424, forward strand.
GTGGCGGTGCGGGACGGGGACGGGCGCAACGCGACGGATGTGGCTTTCCGGACGTGCACGTTCGCGCTGCAGCGAGGGCGTGGCGGTACCGGCACAGCGGAGCACAACGTCGAGTAGGGCATAACCACTGAAAGCAAAAAGAAAGGTTTGCCCATGTTAGCACGTATGCCACCTCTCGGAGGAAGCGCGCCGTCGGGCGCGCTTTCGCTTCGCGGGAAGCACGAGCTTCGACGGTGACCGCATTGGCCGAAACGGTGTGTGGCGTGTTTGGCGGCGCGGCCGTCCGCCTTTTGGCCGCTATCGCAACACGGATTTTTCATTGCGGCATCATGCCAACGAGATTCATGCGTTCCGCCGCACGCGTGCCGGGATGCCGTGAGTTCGCGTCGTCGCTCTGGGCCGTGCCATGATCTCGCCTTCCCATCCGGTTTTTGGCCTCGCCCAGTCCGCGGCCAGCAAACTGTGGACGTTCTGTAGCTCGCTCCGGTTACCGCGCTCGCCCCGCGGTCGTATCACGCTATCGCTCGCGGTCGTTTATGTCGTCTGGGGTTCGACGTATCTGGGCGTGCACGTCGCGCTAGAGTCCTTTCCTCCGCTGCTGCTTTCAGGCTCGCGCAACCTGCTTGCGGGCATCGGTCTCTTCGTGTTCGCCATGCGCGGCAGGCCCGCCCGGCCGCCCCTTCTCCAGGTGCGCAACGCGGGTGTCGTCGGGGTGTTGCTAGTCGGTTTTTCAGGCGGCATGCTCGCCTACGGCATGCGCACCGTCGGCACCGGCACAGCGGCCATGATGGTCGCGACCGTGCCGCTCTTCGCCATGGTGATTGCTGCCGCCACGGGGCATCACATTGCGCGGGCCGAATGGGTGGCGGTGGCGCTTGGGCTCGTCGGCGTTGGTGTTCTGAGCCACGGCGGGACGAGCGGGACGGCGGGCGGTTCGCTCGCGGTCCTGTGCGGCGCGCTGTTCTGGGCGATCGGCGCGCATCTGGCCGGGCGGTTAGAACTGCCGTCTGATCTGTTCCTTGCCACTGCGGTGCAGATCGGCCTTGGCGGTGCCATCTCGACGCTCGTCGCCTGGGTCAGCGGCGAGCGCATGATGACGCTGCATTTCCTGCCGGCGCTCGCTTTTATTTACCTCACGCTGGCCGGCACCATGGCTGGGTTCGTCGCGTACGGTTACCTGATCCGGCACACGAGTCCGCTCATCGCGAGCAGTTGCATGTACGTGAATCCGGTTGTGGCGGTCGCGTTGGGAGCGTTGTTGTTGGGCGAGCCTGTGACGACGGGCACGGTCGTCGCGATGATCCTGATTCTCGGCAGCGTCGCGCTTTCGTTCCTGTTCGACGATCGCCGTCGCGGGGGCTGACGCCTCGTGCCTGATGCCGCTCGTGCGGTAAAACTGCGGGGCTGCAACAACGCTTCATAAGCAGCGCAGGTGCACGAGCGCGCCTGCACGCGCTATGCGGCTGGCTAATCCGTTGGCCGATAGCGCTTACGTTGCCTGCGCGCCTTGCCCGGCGTCGGGGCGCATGCCGAGGTGAACCACGCCCGCGAGCGCGGTGAACGCAAGCCCGGCTGCACAGACGCCGAGCCAGCCGAACGCATGCCACGTTGCCGCGCCGATCGCGGAGCCGATGGCGCCGCCGATGAAGTACGCGACCAGGTACACCGTATTGACCCGGCTGCGCGCCTCGGGGCGCAACGCGTAGATGCGCGACTGGTTCGATATCTGCGCGGCCTGCACGCCGACATCGAGCACGATCACGCCGATCGCGAGGCCGGCGAGGCTCTTGCCCGAAAACGAAAAGATGAGGAACGCGAGCACGACGAGCACGAGCGCGAACGTGATGATGGCGCGCGGGCCGCGCTTGTCGGCAAAACGTCCCGCGATCGGCGCCACGAGAGCGCCCCCGGCACCGACGATGCCAAAAAGCCCGGCCGCCTGCGGCCCCAGGTGGAACGGCGCGCCGGCGAGCAGCAGCGCGAGCACCGTCCAGAACATGCTGAATGCGCCGAACAGGAAGGCGCCGGTGGCCGCGGCTTCGCGCAGGCCGCGCAGCTCGACGGTGAGGTGCCACATCGAAACGAGCAGCTTGCCGTAGCTGAGCGTGGACGTGGGCCGGCTGCGTGGCAGCTTCAGAACGACGACTACCGCAAGCCCGAGCAGCACGACGATCGTGGAGCCGAACACGGCGCGCCAGCCGAAGTACTGACCGATGAAGCCGGCGGCCGTTCGCGCGAGCAGGATGCCGATCAGGAGGCCGCTCATGACGGTGCCCACGGCGTGGCCGCGCGCCTCGGGCGGCGCGAGTTCGGCGGCGAAGGGGACCGCCTGCTGCGCGATGGTCGAGAGCACGCCGATTGCGAGGCTCGCGCCGATCAGCACGGTGAGCGTCGGTGCCGTGGCCGCGACGAAGAGCGCGACACAGACGCCTGCGATCTGCAGCAGGATCAGGCGGCGGCGGTCGAAGCGGTCGCCGAGCGGCGCGAGCAACAGCATCCCGGAGGCGTAGCCGAGCTGGGTCGCGGCGGGCACTGCACCGATCCACGCGGCACCTGCGGGGAAGGTCTGGTGGAAGTCGTCGAGTAGCGGCTGGTTGTAGTAGATGCTCGCGACCGAAACGCCCGCGATGATCGCGAGCAGGATGAGGAGGCTTGAGAGCGACTGGCCGTTGCCGGCAGGCGCGGAATCGGATACGGACATGGAGTCTGGATGGAACGTGCGGCGCCCGGAGAGACGAAAGGCGGGAATCGAGGGAGCCGATCATACCGGAGCGAGGCCGATCGTGCTGGCGGGGGTGGGGGCAGCGGCGTGTGCAATGCGCGAACGGCGGCGTTCGCGCGCGTCAGGGCTGCCTCCGGCGCTCGCAGCCTGCTCAGACGATCAGTTCGCCCGAAGATTCGTGAAACGGGTATGGTCCATCGGATCCATCGACGTACGCGTGGTGCGTGACGACGCCGCTGTGCGAATCGTAGCGATGCAGTGCGAACGCGGGTGGTTCGAGCGTGAACGTGGACGGCGCGTCGGCCGAGAGATCGAGTGTCACCTGATGCGCGGGCGCCGGCACCGCCGAAGCGATCGTGCCGCCGAAGCGCGCGAACATCGGCCGATGCACGTGGCCGCAGATTACGCGCTCGACGTTCGGGTGTCGCGCGATCAGCGCTTCCAGTGCCTTGGCCGCGTGCGCGTCGAGCCGGATCGCGTCCATGTGGCCAATGCCGCAATCGAACGGCGGGTGATGCAACGCGACGATCACAGGACGCGTGCGCGCAGCGTCGAGTTGTGTCTCGAGCCACGCGAGTCGCGCCTCGCATAGCGTGCCTGCGCTTTGCCCCGGCTGCATGGAATCGAGCGCAATCAGGCGCACGTCACCAATGTCTGCGGTGTATTGCACGAACTCGCCGCCGACACGCAGTTCGGCGCGTTCCGGAAAAACTTCGCGCAGCGCTTCACGACCATCGTGGTTTCCGATCAGCAACCAGTACGGAATCTCCAGCGTGGCGAGCAGCGTTTTGAGGTGACGGTATTCGTCGGCATTGCCGCAATCGACGAGATCGCCGGTCATGACGACCGCGTCCGGGCGCGGCACGAGCGCGTTCAGCCGCGCGATCGTGCGCTCAAGGCTCGCGGCCGTATCTACGCGCCGGTAGGCAAGCGCGCCGGGTTGTTTGATGTGCAGGTCGCTGATCTGGGCGAGCAGCATGGGCGTCCTCTCAAAGTAAGCGTCGATAGCGGTGAAGGTTCAGGCGAGGGCAATCAGCGCGTCGGGGGCGATCGACAGGCCAACCGGCGTTCCTCGGGCCAGTTCGATACGGCCCGCCACGTCGACGATGAGCGCATCGGGTGCGGCGCCGCCAATCGTGAGCCGCGTGCGTTCGCCGAGGAATGTCGCTTGCTCGATCATCCCGCGCAGGTGCGCGGTGGCAGGCTCGGTGAGCGCGGCGTCCTCGGGGCGAAAGTACAGTTCGCTCGCGCCAGCCGTCCGCGCTGCTGTGGCGGGCACTGCGCCGCCAGTCGTATGCAGCATGCCGTCTTGCCATTGTCCTGCGATACGGTTCAGCGTGCCGACGAACTGGGCGACCGCGCGGCTCGCCGGACGATAGTAAATCTCGCGTGGTGTGCCGATCTGCTCGATGCGGCCCGCGCTCATCACAACGACGCGGTCGCCGAGTTCCATCGCTTCGGCCTGATCGTGCGTGACGTACACGGTCGTCACACCCAGCTCGCGCAGGAGTGTGTTCATTTCGCCGCGCAAGGCGTCGCGCAGGCGTGCGTCGAGGGCCGTGAGTGGCTCGTCGAGCAGCAGCACGCGCGGGCGCGGCGCAAGTGCGCGGGCGAGCGCGACGCGCTGGCGCTGACCGCCCGAAAGCTGGTCGATGGGTTTGTCGGCGTGCGCTTCGAGACGCATCATCGCCAGCAGTTCGTTCACGCGCTGGCGCGCCGCATCGGCGGCGACCTTCTGGATCTTGAGGCCATAGCCGATGTTGCCCCGCACCGTGAGATTCGGAAAGAGCGCGTAATTCTGAAACACCATGCCGACCTTGCGGCGCTCGATGGGCAGCGCAGTGACGTCGTCGTCGCCGAATGCCACGCGTCCGCCCGCATCGGGCGTCTCGAGCCCGGCGATCAATCGCAGCGTCGTGGTCTTGCCGCAGCCGGACGGCCCGAGCAGCACGAGCGTCTCGCTTGCGCCGATCGAAAGATCGACCGGCTCGACGACGCGTGTGCCGCGATACGTTTTCGCGCAGCGCGTGAGCGTGATCGGAATGGAATCGAATTTCATCGGGAATCCTTATGACGACGCGACTTGCTTTCGAATCTTCCGCCGGACGCGTCCACGCCGAGCCACTGCATCGCCACGAGCAACGGCATCGTCATGATGAAGAAGAGGATCGTGTAGGCGCTGCCGACCTCGATCCGGAGCGACGCGTAGGTATCGGCGAGGCCGACCGGCAGCGTCTTGGTGTCGGGCGTGTGCAGCATCCAGGTGAGATTGAATTCGCCGATGGAAAGCGTGAGCACCGCAAGCGCACCCGCGACAATGCCGGGCCGCGCGTTGGGCAGCACGATCGTGAAAAAGCGCTGGATAAAGCTCGCGCCGAGGCTCGCGGCCCCTTCCTCGAGCGTGCGCAGATTGGCCGACGCGCAAACGGCCGAAACGGGCCGCACCATGAAAGGCAGCGTGAACACCACGTGGCCGACCACGATGAACGCGGCGCTCATGCGAAACGCCGTGAAGCCGCCGTAGACCACGAGCAGCGCAAGTGCCGACGCGAGACCCGGTAGCGCGACGGGCATGACGAGCAGTTCCTCGATCCATCGCGAGGCGCGTGTGCGACTGCGCGCAAGTGCGTAGCCGGCGGGCACGCCTGCGAAGAGCGTAATGAGGAGCGTAGCGGCGGCGACTTCGAGCGACAGGAACACGGACCCGTGATATTGCGTCCACACCTGATCGAGCCAGCGCAACGTCAAGCCGCTCGCGATTCCGCGAAAGTAGTTGACCGTGAGGCCCGCGACGATCGACATCACGACAGGCACGATCAGAAACGCGCAGGTGGCGAGCGTGACGCACCATTGCGCGCACGCGATCCAGGCGCGGGCGGAGGGTAGTGCGAAGCGGGGCGAACGGGCAGCGGGCGGCTGTTCCTGCAAATCCGGCGCAGCGGGTGTGATGAGTGAATCCATGCTGGCGTCCTCGATTTCGCTTACGCGGTGGCTGCGACGGCCGCGCCGGTCAGGCTGCGCGCGACCGAAAGCACGGCCCACGTCACGAGCCCGAGCACAATCGACAGACCGGCTGCCGTCACCATGTTCGCGTTGAGCGTGAACTCGGAGTAGATGGTCATCGGCAGGACGTCGATGTCGGTAGCGAGCGTGAATGCCGTGCCGAACGCGCCCATTGCCGTCGCGAAGCACACGGCGCCTGCTGCGATCAGGCCGGGCGCGAGCGCGGGCAAAATGACGTCGCACAGAACGCGCCAGGACGAGGCGCCGAGCGAACGTGCCGCTTCCTCGAGCGACGTGTCGAGCTGCGTCGCGCAGGCCATCACGGTCACGATCACACGTGGAATGGAAAAGTACAGATAACCCGCGAAGAGTCCGGCCATCGAGTAGGCGAATACCCAGCGCTCGCCGGTCAGTCGCAGCGACAGGGCGCCGATCAACCCCTGGCGTCCCGCGAGCATGATCACCATGAAGCCGACTACAACACCCGGAAACGCGAGCGGAAACGTAAGCAGCGCAAGCAGCGCGCGGCGCCCGGCAAACTGGCGCCGTGCGAGCGGCAGCCCGCAGATCGTCGAGATCACCAGCGTCGCTGCCGTGACCGCTGCAGAAAGCAGGATCGTCGCGAAGAGGCTCCTCATATAACGGCCATTCGTGAGCAGAGCGCGATAAGTCTCAACGAAATGACCATCCGCGCTCACCTGGACGAGCGAGACCATCGGTAGCAGCCAGAACGCGAGGAAGATCGCGAGCGCGGGCGCGACGAGCGCCACGCGCCAGCGCAGCGGAAACGTGAGGTCGTGCATGAAGGTTCGCGGGATCAGTGCATGATCTGCAGGTAGCGTTCGCCGAATGCCTGCTGCTGCGCAGCCATCTTCGCAAAGTCGACCGGCTTCGCGCGCGCGTAGTCGCTTGCGGGCAGGAATTTCGTGGCGGCCTCGGGCGACAGTGCGCTCGCGCGAACCGGACGCAGATACGCGTTGGCCCACAGCTTCTGGCCTTCGTCGGAGAGCACGAAGTCGAGCACCTTCTTGCCGTTGTCGGCATGCGGGCCATTCTTCACGAGGCTCATCACGTACGGCACCGAAATCGTGCCTTCCTTCGGAATCACGAATTCGACGTTGGCGTGATCCTTGTACTTCGCGCGATAGGCGTCGAAGTCGTAGTCGAGCAGGATTGGAATCTCACCAGAGAGCACGCGCGCATAGGCGGTCTGCTTCGGCACGATCGGCTGGTTTGCCTTGAGTTTGCCGAACCACTCGAAGGCCGGCTGGAAGTTGTCGAGCGTGCCGCCGAGCGTGAGATTCACGGCCACTGCACCCGCATAGCCTACGAACGCGCTCGACGGATCGAGGTAGCCGATCATGCCTTTGTACTCGGGCTTGAGCAGGTCGGCCCACGAACGCGGCACCGGCTTGCCTTCGAGCGCATCTTTGTTCACGAAGAAGCCCAGCGTGCCCGAATGGATCGCAAACCAGTAACCCTGGGGGTCCTTAAGATCGGTCGGAATGTCGTCCCAGTGCGCGGGCTTGTATGGTGCGATCACGCCCTTGTCCTTCGCCTGGAACGCCGACGAGACACCCAGATACACGACGTCCGCGACCGGACTCTTCTCTTCGGCCATCAGTTGCGCGATTGACTGGCCCGAGTTCTTGTTGTCGAACGGCACGCGAATGCCGGTCTTCTGCTGGATCGCCTGGATCTGGCTCGCCCAGTCGGCCCATTCGGGCGGGCAGTTGTAGCAGATGGCGGTTTGCTCGGCGTGGGCCGTGGCGGGCACCACGAAGCCGGCGGCAAGCGAGATCGACACGGCAACTGCGAACGGCAGCGCACGCGATGCTCGCTTGAACGGGACCGCAAGCGCGCGCAGGGCGGCGCCAACAGAAGCGCCGGAAAGCGAACCGGCAAAAGCGAATCGTCGAGTCAAGGCGGGTCTCCAGACTGGTTGAAAAACGGTTGTGTGGGATGTGACTCCCGCTTTCTGGCTTGTGCGGCGTTTAAGGCGTCACGGGAAATCGACATCATCGCCGTCGCGTGCCTTGTTCGCGGCATGGACAGCGTGGACGAGCGGCGCGTTCGCGATCGCCGCGATCGTGCCGCCTTCGCGCAGCGTGTGCGGCAGCGTGAACCCGAGCGATGCGCTCGCATGCTCGCCACCGATGCGTGCCATCAACTGCTGCCACGCGGACCGCCCGATCGCGCGGTTCGGCGTGCAGATGCTCGCGAGCGGCGGCGCGAGCAACTCGCCTACGGTGAGGCCGTCGAAGCCGAGGATCGACATGTCGTGCGGCACGCGCATGTGTACGCGGCGCAGGCCGCGCATCACCACCATCGCCAGCAGGTCGTTGCTGCAGAAGAGGGCAGTGGGACGCTGCGGGCCGCTCGTCAGATGAGCGAGCACCGAGGGCGCGAGTTCGTCGGCGTTGAAGTCGATTTCGAGCGGGGGCGCGGGAATGAGTCCCGCCTGCCGCATCGCGAGCGAGTAGCCCGCGTGGCGCTGGCGCGCGCGGTCGGATGCCGACAGGCGGCCTGCCAGCATCAGAATGCGTCGATGGCCATGAGCAATCAGCATGCGCACGCCGTCGCTCGCGGCCTGATGGTTGTCGACCGACACCGATGGGCGGCGTTTCGTGTCGTTGTGCATCAGCACGTAGAGCGGGCCGTTGTCGTCGAGTTCGTCGAGCAGGGGATGCGTATCGGCATCGGTCACGGTCAGGATCAGGCCTTCGACGCGTTGCGCGCGCAACGTTTCTATCGCACGGCGTTCACGCTGCTCGTCATATAGCGTGGTCATCAGCATGAGCCGGAAGCCTTGCGCGGCGGCGAGTTCGTCGATCCCCTGCAGGCATTCCGTGAACACGGGATTCGCCAGCGTGGGCAGTACCACGCCGATGAGCCGCGTGCGCTCGCCGCGCAACTGGCGGCCGAGGGGGCTCGGGTGGAACTTGAGCGCGTCGATGGCTTCGCGCACCTTGGCGAGCGTGACGGGATTGACCGTGTGGGGCGCGTTGATCGCCCTTGACACGGTGGCGATCGAGAATCCGGCGTGTGCAGCGACATCCTTGATGGTTGGTGTCATGCGTGCGTCCCCGGGCGTTGAAAACGTTTTCGATGGCCGGATTATGGAAACCGCATGTTACGGTTCGATGACGGCTCGAGTTTGGGGAGGGAGTGGGGCAATGGTAGAATCGCGTCCGCCCTTGCCGGGGTGATGAAATTGGTAAACATAGCGGACTTAAAAACGATTGAGTGCCCGACCGGAAACGGCCGGTGCAGAACCCCTCAAATTCGGCGAACCCCCTGGGTCTATGCGCGTGAGCGCATGCGGCACCGAGGCAACGCCGAGCCAAGCCGGCTGCCGCGCGTGCGCGATGGCGCGGAAGGTGTAGAGACTAGACGGGGGGCGCCTAAGGCTACGCGCGGCGCGGAAGAAGCGGCGCGTGGCGACGGCGAAGGCATAGTCCAGCGCACGAACGCGCGCGAAATGACGCGCGCGGCGTCGAAAGACGTAGTGTGACGAAAATCCGCCGCCTCACGGCTTGCCGGTTCGAGTCCGGTCCCCGGCACCAAGTACTCTCCAAACGATACCAACGGTTCACAACAAAACCCCGCCAGATAAGCGCTTGCGGGGTTTTTTGTTGCTATAGTTCCCAAAGGTTTTCAAACGCCAGCGACCCCCAATCGGGGGTTTTATTGGGGGTTCCTTCGCCGAAAACTGCCAGTCAGCGAAAAAGAACCCCCGGCACACCGAAATCCACGGAGTACGCCATGGCCCTCACCGATATCTCGATCCGAAATGCGAAGCCGATTGACAGGCAGCAAAAGCTGTTCGACGGCGGCGGCCTCTTCCTTCTCGTCAAGCCATCGGGCAGTAGGCGATGGGTTCTCAAATACCGCTTCGCTGGCAAGGAAAAGAGTCTCGCGCTCGGCGTCTACCCGGAGGTGTCGTTGTCGGAGGCGCGCAAGCGGCGCGACGAGGCCCGCGACAAGCTGGCGGCAGGCACCGATCCGGGGGAGGCAAAGAAGACCGACAAGCGCGCCGCTCGCCTCGCTGCGTCCAATTCGTTTGAGGCGGTCGCGCTGGCATGGATGAAAGAGCGCGGTGAATTGGTCGAGGTCGGCCAGTATGAAAAGACCTTGGCCCGGTTTAAGAATGACGCGTTCCCGTGGCTCGGCAAGCGGCCCATTACCGAGATTGACGCGCCCGAAGTCTTGGCGGTCATCAAGCGCGTCGATAGCCGAGGCGCACGTTTTACCGCCCATCGGCTACGCAGCGAAGTCAGCCGGGTATTCCGCTACGCGATCAAGGAAGGGCATTGCAAGAGCGATCCGGCGCGAGACCTGATCGGCGCAATTCCGCCGGCACAAACCACCCACTTCGCCTCGATTACAGAACCGGCCAAGGTTGGCGAGATGCTGCGCGCGTTCGACGGCTTTACTGGCACGTTTCCAGTGCTGTGTGCGCTCAGGCTCGCGCCCATGCTATTCGTGCGGCCCGGCGAGCTCAGGCAGGCTGAATGGACGCAGATCGATCTGGACAGGGGAGAGTGGCGCTATCGCGTCACGAAGACGAACACAGACCATCTCGTGCCGCTTGCCGCGCAAGCCGTGACGATCCTGCGCGAGCTGCAAGCCCTCACCGGGTCAGGCCGCTACGTGTTCCCTGGCGCGCGCGATCGCAAGCGTCCCATGAGCGAAGCGGCAGTCAATGCGGCCTTGCGGCGGCTCGGTTACGACACGCGCACCGAGATAACCGGCCACGGTTTCCGCGCGATGGCGCGCACGATCTTGCACGAGGAGTTGGAGCAAAAACCGGAAGTGATCGAGCATCAGCTCGCGCACGCCGTCCCGGACAACCTTGGCGGCGCCTACAATCGCACGCGGTTCATCAAAGAGCGGCGCGCGATGATGCAGAAGTGGGCGGACTATCTCGACCGGCTCAAAGCCGGCGCCGAAGTCATCCAGCTCAACGCGGCACGATAACGGCTGGCGTATGCAGCCCGGCACCTGAACAAACCTGAACATTCCCGGCAAACGAAAAGCGCCCAAAGAAGGCGCTTTCGGTCCTACGGCTGGCGGCGTATCCGCTCCCAGCCTCACGTCTTTGGCGGCTCGCTCAGGGTCGCCAGTCGGCGGATTTTCAGCGCCATCACCAGATAACGTGCCGTCCATCCGGAGATCGGCGTGTGACCCTTGACCCAGCGGCTCGCGGTGAGAATCGAGGTACTATCCAAGCCGGCGGGCCCGAAACGTAGTACCCGCCTCCGCCATGGCGAAAACGGGATGGGCTGCTGATGCGGGGTTTCCGGTTTCCCGACACAACAAAACCGGCCAGACACGGTTTTCCTCTCTCTCGCTACTGCCTTCGCTCGGCCTCGGCGAGCCAATCCACTTGTCCATAGCGGTACCCGGGCCATTCATTCGCAACGGTCGTTTCGCGTTTCAGAAGCCGTCGTGCAATCGCTGCCAGCAATGCGATGTCATCACGGGAACGCACTTCAATGGGGGCGATCAGGTCTACAGCCGTCGCCCACCGGTACAAACTGACGCGCATCGATGGGCGAATGTCCAAGTCAATACCGCTCCGCGTCAGCTCATCCTCACGCGCCCGCAACGCGTCGAAGTAGTCAGACCACGCGGGAGGGGTCCGGCCGCCGGCAATCCCAATAACCTTCTTTCTCGACCGGCCCAGCTTGCGGTATTTCTTCTCGCCGCCCTCGTGCCGCCAGTGCGGTGCAGGCGGCGGAATCTCTGCCTGTGCACGGTCTTCTATCGCGTTGCTGTACACGTATCGCGGATGTACCCAATGTACGATCACACGGCGGTCGTTCAGGATGAAGCCAACGTCATCCCACCAGGACAGATCCTCCCTGCGTTCGTCCAAATAAGCGTGCGGAATACGCAGGCCGTTTTCAAGCCGCCATTGGTGGTTACGGTGATACTCGCGGGCCTTGTGCCGCAAGCTTTCGATGTGACGATTTTTCATTCGTGGAATTTACCGTGATTGGGCGGGGCCTCGGAATTGTGACCTTAGACATTAAGTCGTCCGATGCTGCGCCTTATCGAAACACGTGACCATATCGAAGGAACAGATGTCGCTGCGACGGCCGCATATGGGCGCACACCCTCCGAAAGCGGTTAGGAGCGCACCGCCGTACCCACTTTCCGGCACGCGGCTGAAAGTCCGGTGGGATGCTTGCAACGGCGTCAAACACCGATGGCTGGCGGCGCACGGTGGCCTCTGCGCGGGCGAGCCGCGCATCGAGTGTGGTCGGCTGGATTGCGAAATACCGGGCAATCGCGCCGCTGTCACCGTCGAATTGGTCGAACACGTGGTAATAGGCTACCGCTTCGGAAAACTGGCCCGCAACAACCCTCGCGATTTCCGAGGCGTCGTCCTTAAGCTGCGCAGCGATTTGTGGCTCGTATTGCAGAGGGCTGGCTAGTCGCGCTGAGATGGAGTTCTCATGGAACTCGCCGTTGTCGTCACGCTCGTCTTGATCCAGCCGTACCGCGAAGCGCATTACCCGATTCACGAAGCGTCCGAACAGCTTGTGTAGCCGTGCAACAACCGATTCCTGCAGTTCAGTATCCTCCGGCTCGATTGTGCCGCCGCGTTCCGAACTGATCTCGTCGGCGATGATCCATGCCTCGCTCTTCAGATCGTCCACCGTGTATTCGCCCCGACTGAGCTTGGCGATATACCGGAGATGCCGGAGTATCGGAGCGATGAAGCGATCGAAGGAGGACTCGTCGTTCCGCTGGGCCATGGCATCACCTTTCCGGAGAGAGGACCGAGAAGGTGAACTTTGCCGGTATACCGATCCGTATCCTCGGCGCGTGAGCCATAAACCTGAGCCCGATCAAAAAAGTCGCTCCGAGCGGAGCGGCTTCACGTGCCCGTCTTTCCGGGCTGCCAGTTCGTGCTGTAGTGCGCCGGTATTCCCGGCCCCGGCGCGGGCGAATTATCAACGGTCGCCGTTGCAGGCGTCGCGGCGCGATGATAGCGCACGTGCATGTGCGCAGTGTTGGCGGGTCCTCGCCGTGTGCGGCGGCCGGGTTTTTTCCCTCCGATCGCCTTTTTTATAGACGAAAAAAACCCCTGCTTTCGGTGCGAACCTGAGTGTGAACCTCGAAGGTGCGAACCAGCGCGCAAGCCTTGTCCAGCAAGGCGTTCAGCCCGCAGGGGGCCGCAGTGGAACAGGGCCGCCAGCACTCACCGCGGGGGAGTTTTTTCCGTTCCCTCTTTTCTGGAACCCCGTTTTCGGTGGTAACCAAGCTGGTAACTGTGCGAGTGGTAACCAGCCCCCCAGCCTTATGCGGTGGGCATTTGTGTCGCGTCAGGTTGTGACGACTGGCGCGTGAGGCCGGGGTTATTTCCGCCAGCAGCCCCTTTTTATAGACGAAAAAACCCCCGGTATCTGTACGTACTAGCGCCCGTGCGTACCGGCGTGCGAATCCACGACCATCGGGGCTTTCAGCCCGATTGGGGCAGTCATGGGAGAGGTCCGCCGGCACGGCCTGTGAGGGAGTTTTTTTCGTTCGCTGTTTCCGGAAAGCCCAATTTTCGTGGATACCGGCGTGGATACCAGACTAACGGATACCAGCCGCGCGGCCTTATCCCGTGGGCGTTTGCGCCGTTTCAGGCGGCGACGGCCGACGCGGGCGGCGGAGTTTCTTTCCTTTCCCGCCTTCTTTAATAGGGGAAAAAAACTCCCTCGGACCATCGCGCGGAATTAGCGAGCCGGTACAAATCAAGCGCGGCCGCTCGAACTTATTCGGCGTTTCTGCGGACTTTCGAATCCGCCTCAACCTTCGCGTGAGGCAAGTCCACCAAGGCTTTCGCGGATTTGTCCGCTGCGGATTTATTCGGCTTTATGCGGACTTATCTCGGCTGGCGGTTCGCACGTGGAAGGAGCGTTTTCCGTGGCAACCACATGGCAACCTCGGGCATGGCAACCAGCGCCCGGAAGGCCGTTTCCGTGGATACCTGAGCGGATACCACGTCCGCCAGCCGTTACCGATTCTGCAACAGTTGGAACAGGTACACGGCTATGGTGCGCGCCTACTGCGCACTTATTCTCGCGCTGCGCTTGCACCCGGTCGCACTCCGCGTAGTGGGCTTTCAGCCGTCGCCGTTTCTCTGTGTCAGTCGTCATGGTGTTCGCCTCAGTCTGCGCGCCCATGTCCGATGCGCTGCTCGCGCGCGCGTGATGGACTGCAAAATTCGGGGTGGCGGCCGAATCAGCCCGCCAGCCATGTCGCTAGCGTGCGCTCGTTCTCAGGTGATCCGTCGATTAGGCCCACATACATTCGGGGCCCGGCTGGGTGTTCGTGGCGGCGCACCGCTACCGGGAGACCGCGTAGGGGGGCGTGGGTGCGTACCGGGATTCGCAACCCGGCGGTGGGACTCGCGCCATCAGCCGATCAGGGCGGCGTCGAGCGAGCCATCGGCCAACGTGGCGAGCCCTCCGAGCAGTTGTCTCGGCCTACGAATTCGCGAATCGAACCATCGTCGCCGACGCTACACGGCACGGAGATTTGCTCATACCTCCACATCCCCAAGGTTCGGGGGTTGCCGCGCGTCTCGAAAGAGGAAAGGAAATTCAGCGGCTGATCCTGCCTGAAGTTTTTCGTAAAGGCGTTCATCACCATATGCCTTTGCTTCCTCATGGGTCGCCAGGTCAAGGCAATAGTTTGTGCCTTCGTGTACTGCATAGATTATCCAGTCGCCCGTCAGGCGGCGCTCGCTCGCGCGTTCTTTGTACGCTCCAAACGTCAGCCGGTGGGCGAGTACAGCTTGCCAGCGCGCTGGATGGTTGCCGTGCTCACGCGCAACTTCGTCGATTAACTGATCGAAGGCCTTGTTTCCGCCGCCCCTCACATTCCAACGAAGGTTAATGTTCCGCACCAAATGATGCGCAGAAAAGAAGTGCTTGTGCCAGAACCCGGACAAAGGAGCCTTCGTGAACGGGAGAGCGGCCTTAGTTAAAGTGTAGTCGCCGTTACCTTCGAGTTGATCGAGCTCGTGCAGCACTCCAAATGGGTCGAAGTGCCGGTCTGCCATGCTTAACAGTCTGAACGCGAGAGCAAGACTTACCCGATTGGCATAGGGGCGTCCCATCAATGCCTCTGCCTTTATTGCTGCAACCTTCTCTGGCGTCAGGCGAACCCAAATCCCTTGCTCTGACTTGTGTTCTTTCACTCCGTGTCCTCCATTAAGCGGCTGGCGATACACCACAATGTGACGGTGTTCTCTAGCAGTCAAAGCAAACGGCGATTCGGCATGACCACGCTACGTGAGGTCTGGTGATTTTCTAAGAGTCCGGCCGCCGCGAGCCTGCGTCCGATTGCATTCCACGCGGCCTGAGTCACGCCCAGCTCGCCGGTCTTGCTGTCTCCAGCCAGCGCCGGATGCTGGCGGCATTGCGGCTCACGGTGTGCGCGGGCACGTCGCAAAGCTCCGCGATATCAGCCAGGCTCCCGCGCGCACCGAACAGCTTCTTGATGATGGCCCGGCGTGCCTGCCGATGGGACAGCGTGTGCGAGTAGGTCACTGCGGCGTCGGTCAGCCATTCGACGGCAGCGCGCCATTTCGCGCTGGGCGTCGTGCCGAGGCAGCACGGCGCACCACACTTGCACGGCAACGTGCGCGGGGCGGCGCTCACGACAAGCACCGCGAGATGGATCTCGGGCAACGCTTCAATGTGCCAGCAGATGATTCCGGCCTGCGCTGCGCCGTCCATGTCGACTAGGCCCATGCCGCGACCAATGGGCGTTTCGTCGACGTGCTTCGCGAGCGGTGTCGTGCCGTACTGCTGCGACGAGTAACACAGGGCGAAGCGCACCGCGTCGAATGCACTGCGGAAACGCGGCTCGGCGTCGGTGAGTGGTGCGCGCGTGCTGGCGGCGCGTTGCATGATGGTGGCGTCCATAGGATCTACTCGGCGTAAACTGACGGGCGCGATTGGTTGTTTGTCTGGCCGCCCTTCATCATGGGGCGGCTTTTTTATGTGCCGATGCTACAGGCAATTCAGCGACTTTGATCCGCGTCAGGTTCGAGGCGTCTGCCAATGTGATTCAGTTGACGGGTCGCCGGTTCGAACCGAGCATCGGCGCTTCTGACCACAGGGAGACATCATGCTCAAACACGTTGCTATCGGGGTGTTGCTGGTCAGCATGGCCGCGTCGGTATCCGTTTCTGCGAACGCCCAAGAAACACGGTTTAAAACCGCAACTGAAGCACTTTCATGCATCGCTGCCACCGACGCAAACCCGGGCACGTGTCCTTATCCGAACGAGCTCATGAGATCCGATCCTGCCTTCAGGCGCGCTTTCAACGCGACCGTGAACCGAGACAAAATCGAATTCATCATTCGACACGAGCAGCAGGAGGTTCCCGTAACGCCGGTTTCGATTAGCGGGCGTCCGTATATCTCCGGTTACATGAATCAGCGCTACGAATCAAACTTCCTGCTCTACATTTACCAGCCATCGCAAGATCGCGTAGCCGGTGCCTATGGCTCGAATGCACCTAGCGTGCCAGACACCCAAATTCGTTGGGTTGGCGCGCCGTCCGAAGACGAAAAGCGATGGCTCAAAGGTCGCATCGCGAAAGGGTGGTGAACTTCAAGACGCCACCGCCGCCGCATTGGTACTCACGGCCACGCGTGCGGACGTGCTGTTCTCCACGACGACCTTTATTACCTGCTGCGTGGCCGCTCGCTGCTGCTGCCCGCTCATACCCTTCGTCTGCATGTTGAAGTTGTACTGGTTGCCAAAGCGATGAATGGCGAGCCGCTCCGCATCTGCAGGCGTCATGTTGTAGTCTCCGCGATCGTAGGAGTCAGCGAGCAGCGCACGCTTGAACTCCTCCTTAAGGATCGCTCTTGGCCGCTCGTAGAGCCCGGACATGACAGCGCCAGCGCCGGCGGCGCTCGTCTGCTGGTTCAATGTCCGACCGGCTGCAAGCTCCCCATGCGTCAACTCCCATAGCTGGAAATCGTACTGTTCGCGCAGGCTCGACCCTTTTATATCGTGGCCGAACAGTTTCTTGAATTCTGCTTGGCGTTTGGCGTGCCACTGTCCGGCTCCGTAGGCTGTCCCATCATCGCCTAGGATGTTGGCGTGCAGACCCGACTCAACCATATCGCCAGCTGCAATGCCTGCTGCTTGTGCTCTTGTCAGATTGCCGTGCTTCATGAAATACGCGATCGCATCCGCAGCATTTCCCGGGCGCGGATCGTCGCCATTGATCGCCGCAGCGTGCGACGCCAGCTTCTTCGGATCCTCGACACCCAACGCCGCGGCATGGGCGGGTGTCGAAACAGCACCCATGAAATACTTGCCGAGCGTTACCGCGCCCTGTGCGAGTCTGTGCGCTTCGCCGGCCACGGTCCAGTTCGGGTCGAGGACGATATGACTCTGATTGAAGAGGTTTCCGGTTTGAGGGGCACCGCTCGCGCTCGATGGTGAGGAGCTGCCAGGCTGTCCGTTCGTGCCCGGCTTGTCATCGCCCCCCATACCGAACCATTTCTTGATGTCAGCATCAAGGCCGTCGAAGATTCTCGATAGCTTGTCCGCCGATATGCCCAGATCATCCAGCGCTTTCGCCGCCCCGGCGGGTGCCTTGCCGCTGAACAGGTCTTCAAGCGCTTTGATGCCCTGACCCGCGCCCTCCTGCAACCCAGCCTTCGCGTGCATCGTCCTCTCGTCGACGCCGCGTGAGAGGTCGTTCAACGCATTGACGGCCGTGTCCGTCACGTTGAACGGGTTGATGTCCTTCGCGAAGTGGGCTTGCGTCTGGTCCCATTCTCCGCCGGTCATCGCTCGCAACCGGAGTGCCTCCCGGAAGTTGCTATTTACGTCGAAGCCCATCGCATGGAAATACTGCTGGTTGAACGTCTCGGGCGACGCGTTTTTCGCCCATTCGTGTTCACGCTGCAGGGACTTCATGGCGAGCTGCGCTGCGTCCATGCTCTGCGCCTGCGGCAACGACACACCCGCCGCGCGGGCCAGCATCGGTAGCCCGCTCAAATCATATTTCGCATCAGCCGTGCGATCGAGCATGGAGCTATCGACATAGCGCCCCGTGTTCAGGTCAAACGACCGAAGTTCGCCCGTCGACACGCCAAGGCCTCGCGCATCGCGCTGGTCGTAAACCGCATCGTCCGCGAGTTTTTTGGCTGCCACCATCGTCGCCGTGCCAATGCCTCCGATAATGGCAGCAACCTTGCCGAGGGGGCCCATCAGGCCCCCTAGCGTGCTGATCGCCGTTTCGATGCCTGCAACGCCATTTCCGCCCGCCACATGCCCGATCGCGCCGAAAGCGCCATCGCTGAGCTTTTTCGACGCGGCTACCATCTTGGACATCTCTTCGTTGCTCGTGCGCAGCGCACTCGTGAGTCTCGAGTGAGTTTCGAGGGCACCGTCAAAGGCCTTGCCGATGGCATCCGCCTGGATTGCCATCAGCATCATCTGTTCGCGCGCCCCCGACGACAGCTTTGCAACATCGCTCATCGATGCGCCTAGCGAGCCGGTTTCCCTTGCCATCTTTTTCCAGTCTTCGGGCATGTCCTCAAGGTCGGCGGCGTAGGCCTTGAAAATCGCGTAAAACTCGCGGAATTTCTCGTCGCTGACGTCGATCTCGATGATTGGTTTGTTGCTCATAGGTCCTCAATTCGTTTGGAGAAGCTACTGCCGTGTGCCCGATATGCGCGCTCCGGGCGGTCAATCAAACGCGGGTTGGTAGCGGGTTCCCTGTTGGGAGCGAGAGTGCGCTCAATGCACCATGCCGTCAAACCCCTGCCGCCTGCTGCGTGGGCGAAGGAGGAACCGTCGGCGTGCAGATCACCACCGTCGCCCATTCTTCGCCGCTGGCCGAACTGAAATGGCCGATGTGGCGAAGGGCTTGCACAATAAACGTGCCCGTGAACGTCACCTGGTAGTTGAGCCCCGAAACGCTTTTTTCGCTGCTACTGCTGAATATCATCGATCCCGGTCCAACGACAAAACCAGCAGGCATCCGGATCTGCGTGCCGACCTGGAGGTCACCACGCATCACCGTCATAAACTGCATGGTTCCGACGTCAAGCCATGTGGGCTGCCCGATCAGGTCCGTGAAATCGATTTGCACTGGCGCCGGCATTGTCTGCGTGCCGTCGAAGACAGAGAGCGTTCCCCGGTTGATCGCGATACTTACACCGGGATAGGTGTCACCGAGAAACTGGCTGGCTGTTATTTCCCTCACGTGCTGGGCTAGTTCCTCCAGCGTGCCGCAGAAATGTTGCTCGTCGAAATCCTGAATCAGGTTCGGGCTGATATTGATCGTCGGCGGCATTCCGGGATAGGCCACCGAGAGGCAGTTTTGAAGTGCCTGAGACAACTGTTGTCCCTTCTGCCAGTTCAGCACGAAGTTGCCGGGGTTGCCGGTAGTGAACTGTGCGGGATAGACCACGAAATCGAGGTGCATTTCCGTGCCCTGCCACGCACCAAACGAGTTCAGGATTGTCCCCTTGAGTAACACCCCTTGCTGCGACGAATTAGCCAGCGGGAGACCGGGGCCCATGCCGCCCTTTAGCTCAAGCAGCTTGCCGGGAACAGTCGTGTTATTCAGATATTGCACGCCGAATTGCTGAGACTGCGCGAGGTCTTTCAGTGCAATTCCGTGAATCGTGATCGTCGATCCCCCGGCCGGCGTGTCAAAGGGCATGACGGGAATGTCGAACTCGATATTCAGCGCGCCCGGATCGAACTTGCCGTTCGGGAATGATGTCCACGTGCGCCACGGCTTCGTCGTGTCGTCGGGCTGGTAGAGATTCAATTCATAAAAGCGCATGGCGTTTCCTCAAAGATCGTCGTCAAAATCCGCCGCGGTGCCGCTCGCGGCTGGCCGGCTGGCGGAACCCTCATCAGTTGGATCGTCGGCTAGCACGGCCTTGCGCTTGCGCCGCACGTGATACGCGGTCAATACCGCGTGCGCCACCATGTCGAGCGCGGGTCGCGCCTCACCGTGCCTGTCGGCCCAGACCTTCGGCGTGAGCGTGCCCGCCAGCGATACCGCGTCGCCGTCCTCGAGCGCGAGCAGTGCCGCCGCCGTGCTGTCCGAAAACGTGATGACGTTCACGAACAGGGCTTCGCCGTCGCTGGTGCTCGCGCGAACCTTGGCCGTCACGAATTCCCGGCCGCTCTGGCCGGTACGCGTTTGCGCGGTGCCGTAGAGCCTTCCCGCAATCAATCCGTCGATCATGCAATTCCCCCTTCGTTATTGAGCAACCGCCGCAATTCGACGGCCCGTGTCTGCGAGCACCCGAGATAGCGGCGAATTCCCGCGACTGTGGCGCGCAGCTCGCCCGCCGCGATCGCTTGTGTGACGCGCCCGATGTCCGGGTTCGTGCCCAGCGGGCGGTCCGGCTCAGCTGCTGCCAGTGCTGTTACTGGCGCAACTGCTGGCGCGGGCGGGGCCGTTACCGGGTCGGTGCGCGGATCGTTACTGACGGCGTTACCCGGCCCGGTAACGGCCTCAGGCGTGGCCGCGTGCTGCGGCGATCCCTGAAGCGCGAGCAGCCAGCAGAAGCACGCGACGCCCTCCAGCACCGCGGCGAACGCCAGGCCCGATAGCAGATCGAGTCGCGCGGCCGGAATGCCGAGCAGGGCGGCGAGCGGCATCGTTACCGGATCCGCACGTGCGGCGTTGAGTTCGGCCTCTGCGCGATCCTGCGCGGCTTGCTGGCGGTGTGCTTCGGAGGCCTCGGTGTCGAGCGCATCGACGCGCGCCGCCAGTGCCGTGCGCCTGGCGTCGAGGGCGGCGCACGAGGTCGGGCAGCGTCGCGCCTTGGCCTCGGCGAGTCGCGCGACCGCGGCGGCGCGATCGCGGGCAATCTCGGTGAGCGATCGCGAAGCGGTCGGCGTGCTACTTGGTGAAATCGGCGGCGTTTGCGCGGCGCGCTCGGCGCGGGCCTCGGCGGCGTGCCGCTGGGCCAGCGTGAAGAACACGGCGTGCCCGTAGCAGGCCGCGGCCATGCTGGCGGCCCACAGCAGCGCGCCGGGCATGAGCAAAGGCCACGGCTGCCGCCGGAGCAGCGCGGGCAACAGGTGCGCGGTGAGCACCAGCACCACGCCGATTGCGATCCACAGCACGCGCTCCGCGATCCATCCGCCGCGCTGCCAGCCCGCCAGCACGGACAGACATACTGCTGTCGCGCTCGCAAGCGTAGCGAGCGTCGTCGGAGCTTTCTGCGCAATGGGGGAGTACTGCGCTGCGTTCACTGCGCACCTCCTCGCACCAGCGCGCGCATGGCGTTCACTACCACGGGATCGGCCTTCGGCCACCACGCGCCCGTGCAACGGTACCGGCGGTCCAGCTCTTCGTCGGAGTAGCGTTGCTTTGGCTCGTGCCACGGATCGACCGCCGCGTGATGGGCTTCACGCCACCGCGCTACGTTCCCGCGCTTGTGGCGCGCCTTCTCCGAGTCGAGCAGTGGCAGCGGGGCATTTTCGCCGGGCCCGAAGCGGAAGACCCTCGCGTGATTTGCGCCGACATGGCCGCACACGTGGGCCTGCCCCGTCGCGACCATGTGTGAGAGTACGTCGCGCGCGAGCTTCACCCGGGCATTGAACAGCACGGCCACCTCGGCGGCTGTGCGCGGCTTGCCATCCGTCATCAGCGCGCGGATTCGGCCGGTCAGCGTTTGGGTCTCGCTCATCTCATCCTCCCGGCCCGCGTGCGTTTCTTCGTGGCCGCCGTGGCGGTGTGCTCGGGATATCCGCGATTCGTCAGGTCTTCGTTGGCCCGCCAGGTGCGATTTGCAACCTCGGCGCTCGTGGCGGCCTGAACGCGCATTGCCTTCAGGCGAGCACGGAAGTAGTGCAGGTTCGGCAGCAGGTCTGCCAGCGGCGCGCGGATCGCCCTCGCCATGGTGTCGTCGAGCAACTCGCGCGGCCAGCGCTCGAGCGTGGACAGCTCCTCGAGCATCGCAACGAGCTCGGCGCGCATCCGGCGCACATCGTCCGCCGAGAGGTACGGCCCCCACGGCAGATACAGCCCGCCACTGCGGCTTCGCAATGCGCCGTCCGACACTTCGCGCGGACTGGGTGTCGCGGACTCGCTGCGGGCCGTTTCTGGCGTCGTTGGCTGGACACCCGCTGCGCTGCTGCCGTCTCGCTGGCGCATGAATTCGTCGTAGGCCGCTTCGCCGGGGAGCGGGCAACCCGCCTTGGTCCACGCGATGACGCGTTGCGTACCGGGTTCAAGCGCCATGGCCGATCTCCGATTCCGTGAGACTGGATTGCACTTTGAGTTTTGTGGCGTAACTGGCGTTACCGCCGTAACACGCCCATCCTGCAAGGGTTTGATGGGTTACGCCGACGCCAGCGGCGCCGTAACTGGCGTTACTGGCTCCGCGAGCCGCATGGTGCGCGTTACGCCAGTTACGTCCTGTGCATGTGCTGCCGTAACTGGCTAAAGCCTTGGCTGGTGGGGCTGTTACGTCAGTTACGGCCGTTACGCCGCATACTGCAAAGGTCTTCACTTGTCGCCTCCGTTGAGCGCATCGGGGGCGACGTGATACAGGCGCTTCTTTCCCTCAGGTGTATGCGTCACTTTTGCGACTTCGGCTTTGCCTTTGTCGGTGAACGCTTTGGCTTCGTCGATGGCGCGCAGTACGCGGTTGAAGTCGTACCCCTTCGTCGCCTCGCGCAATCCGCCCGAAGTGAACAGGTAGAGGCGTCGCTCGCCATCGTCCTGTTTCCACCAGCCAGCGCGATCGCGGATCAGGTCCGCGCTGCCGTCGATGTTCGAGAAGCGCGCGCTGCCGTGACGGTCGATGAAGTCGGCCGCCGCGCGCAGGATGCCGGCGTGCTCGGCGCTACGGCCCGGCGCACCCCACTGCGAGCGCCAGAGCCGGAACGCATGAAGCGCCGCGCTGGCGGGTTCTCCGCCCGTCCACGGAACAACGCCCCATTCGATTGCCAGTTCGCCCGCCAGCGCGCACAGCGCGAACGCACGCGCTGCGCGTCGCTCCTGGTCGCCGAGCTTTCCGAAGCGATCCAGCAATGGCGTAAGCAGCTCCGTGAGCCTGAGGCCTCCAGCCAGATTGCGGATCAGCGCGTCGACGAAGCGCGGCCCGGCATGGCCGTAATTCGTTGCTGCCATGTTGCGGATCTCGTCGGACAGCACGCCGCCCGATTCACGGCCGTGCAACGTCTCGAATACGCCGTAAGCGCCTGTCACCGGAATGTCGAGGATGCGCACGAGCTGGCCCGCTTTCGCCTCGATGCCGCCCGCCGCCATGCGCGCGGCGACGGTCAGCTCACCGGTCGAGAACAGGAACACGCGCCAGCGCGCCGCCTGCCGGGCCTCACCGTGACGGTTTGCGCGCGTCTTGCCCATGCCGTTGATCAACGCATAGGCTGTTTCATAGAGGTCTTGCGGCTTGATCTCGCCAATCTCATCGAGCACGAGCAACGTGTCCGAATGCAGCGCTGCCGATCCCTCAAGCCCGTTCGAAGTTGCACGCCACTTGCGCTCGAATCGCGGGCTGCCCCATACGCTGATCGCCGCACGCGCCGCGGTGGTTTTGCCGCATGAAGAATCGCCGTAGAGGTGCGCGCCGCCGCCGTCGAGGTTCAGCGGCCCAAGCAGCGGGCCGGCAAATGCCGTTGACATGGCGAACATCAGCAGCGGGTTATCGTTGGCGAGGGCGGCCAGTTCGCGCCAGCCTTCGAACGTGCCCGCCACCGCGTAGGGCGCTTCGCGGCCCGTCGACTGGAACCAGATATCGTCCGCGCCGAGCACGTCATCTGGCAGCACGAAGGCATCGCCGCACCATCCGGTCGTGACGGCGGCGCGCATCTGCCGGGGCGGATACTGCCCGGCGATGTAATCGAGAATGCCGCCGCGGTTCTTCAGATCGAACATGACGCCCTCGGACAGCAGCACGCCGCGCACCTCGTTACCGTCGCCCGCGAGCATCAGCATCGGCATTGACCATTTCTTCCAGCGGCCCGCCGGCGAGACGTACTCAAGCAGACGGCCATAATCGCCGTCCTGCGGGTTGCGCGTTACGGCGCGCACGTAGAGCGGGCTGCATATCCATTGGTCCGTCAGCTCGGGCGGCGCGTCGCCCTTGGGCAGCTTCACGCCGTGGTGGTAGACACCGGGCTTGAATCGCTTGCCGTCTATCTCGATCCAATCGGAGTAGACGCGCCAGCATGGGCGGCCCTCGATGCCGGGAAACGATCCGGAATCGTCGGCGCTATCGCTCGAACTTGCCGCCGGCTGCGTAACGTCGCGGGCGGCCACCACGCAGGCGCGCACGGCGTCTACGCCGCGCAGCACGAAGAGGTCGTTGATATCCGTCGCGCCTTCGGGCCGGTTGTCGCCGAAGTCAGGCATCACGAGTCGGCCACCGACGGCCTGCGCTGCTTCCAGCGCCTTCGATGAGCCGTTGCCGATCTCGCCCAGAATCAGGATTGGCAGGTCCGGGTGTGCCTCACGCATTGCCTCGGCGGTTTTGCGCAAGTTCCCGGCAGTGAGCGATGCGACCGCTGCGTCGCCATCTGCTGCATATATCTCCTGGTGAGTCTGGGCGCTTGCGACGCCTTCCCCGATGGCAATGCGCCATGTGTCCGCGCCGGGCTGCGCCGCCATCCAGTAGCCGCCAGCCTTCGCGCCGCCGGCAAGGGCGGATTTGCGCCCGTCGCTGTCGATCATCTCCAGGCTCATGAGCTTGCCGTCGCGCTCAATGCGGGCGACCAGCACGCGGCCCGCGAGGTCCTTGCCTGATGCATTCGGTGCGTAGCCGATCAGTTTGCGCAGCGTCGCCGCGTCGAGCTCGCGCAACATCGGCGTGGCTTTCAGTCCCTTGCGCATCAGATAGGGGTGATCGTCGCGTGATGGATTCGCCTTAGTCCATACCGCCAGCGCCAAAGTGGAGGCCTCGCGTTGCTTCGTCACGCGCTCCATCGCAGCTTTTTTTGCCTGTGCCTCGCGTGCTGCGCGGCGCTCGACCTGCTGCGGCGATTCGAGAACGGGCCAGGTGTGGCTGGCGGGCTGGAAACCGTAGCGCCTTGCGATGCCGTAGAGCGTGCCGATGGTGATTCCGCCGTCCACTTTCAGCGATCGCCATGTGTCGCGCGCATTGGCGGCCACGTAGCTTTGCGCGCCGCGGCTCCACGCATCGAACACATCAAAGCCGCCGTCGCCCAGCTCGTGCTTGATGGCCGCGCCTACGCGCCACCATTCCTCGCGTTCGACATCGGGGGGAATGCAAGCGAGCGCAGCCTCAATGCGTTGTTGTTCGTCAATCATTGCGTTCATTGCGTGCTCGCTTTCCCGACGCGTTCAATCTCGCGCCTCAATGTCGAAAGGATGAATGCCGCGTCGCGCCGGATGCCTTGGGCATCGGTGCCGCGCGGATCGAAGGTGATGGCGACTAGGCCGGATAGCAGCACGTCGACCGTGTACGGCACGCGGAGTGCGCTGTAGTCGGAGTCCTTCAGGCGGAGGTGCTGGCGCTCTGCGAGCCATGCCAGCGCGTCGATAAGGCCCGTGGAGTCCTCGTCGACCAGCTCGGGCGTTACATGCTCTGGATTAACGATCAACGTGAAGCGATAGGGCCAGTCCGTCGACGAGTGGAGGCCGTAGCAGGTGATTTCAGGCATGGTTCGTCCCCTCTGAGGATTCCTCAGTGCTACGTGCACGCGAAGACTTGCGCAGCTTGCCGGCCTCATGGGCGCGAAGTTTCTGTGCACTCTGTGCGCTGGATGCGATTTCGCCCATCGTCGCGATCTTTTCGAGGCTGGCGGCCAGATGCATCGTGAACGCTGTGAACCGCTCGGTCGATTCCCACGGATGGCCTATTTCGTCGTCGTAGTCAGCGCACGCAATAGCGGTCAGCATCTCCGAAAGATCGGATGCATCAGCCATCGCCAGATCGCCTAGGCTTGTGAGCCATTCGAGTTCGGTGTCGTTGAAGGTGGGAATGGCGCGTTGCGCCAGCGCCTCGATCGCGTTACGCAACGAGCAGGGGTTCTGGGTGATGTCATTCATGGGACACCTCCGCTTGTGAGGCTGCGGCGTTGATATCTGCGCTGAGGTCCGACAGGATGGATTCGTGCGTGCCTTCGTGCTGAATCGCCATATCGAGGCAGACACGGGCGACACGTTGCGCGCTCGAACCCGCCGGCAACGAGTCGGCCAGCAGCTCCAGCGTCGCGCACAGGTCCGCCGTGTGGTTCTCGACCAGGTGCCCGATGCTCGTGATTGTGGTGAGCGCCGAGCGCAGGCTCGCGGCCGGGGCGATTACGGCGGCCTTCACCGTTGCGCTCTTGTCGGTGCCGTCCAGCTTGCTCTGCAGGAGGTCACCGACCACCGCGACGAAAACGACGGCGTCTTCGGCGTCGATCCGCAAATCGCCGTAGCTTGTCTGGATCGTGAAGCCGCGTTCCATCGCCGGAACCTGCTTTGCCAATGCGTAGTCGATGCGCTCGGCCTCGGTGGTCGACGGCGTGGTGTCGCCGGTTGCCAGCACCTTATTGACGCGCGCCGCGATGTTCGCAGGGGTGGTTGCAGATCGCTTACGCATGGTTGGCCTCCACATTACGATTCGACACGATCTGCCATTCGCAACCAATCGGTATGGCGATGGATTGCGCATCCGACGCCATACGGCGGCCCTCAAGGCGCACCGTTATGTAGTTGAGCAATTTGGCCAGCCACGCATCGCTATATGGCTCACTGTTGAGGTGCGAAATCAGGTCGCGCTCGATGTTCAGCACAGACTCGTTGTCGCCGACAGGCTGCGTGATGATTGTCCCGTCAGCGTTGATCCATGCGAGCACGGCGCGAGCGTTACCAGCGGTGTCGAGTGCTTCGCGGACAGTCATGTCCGGCGCTGCCTTTGTCGGGTTACGCATGGCGCACCTCCACCGTATAGGAGTACTCAGCGCCGTAGAAACGCCTAAACGCATCGGGGGTGTTCGCCTGCGATACGAGTGTAGAAATAGCGATGAGAGCCGTGCCGGTTATGTTGAGTGCGTCTTGATACGTGCCGGCAAGCGCGGCAGCGCGTAAAGCACCGGTAACGATTGAGGGGATGGAGAAAGGGAAAGTGCCCGGCAGGTTCGCCGGGTCGCCAGTAAAAGTTACTTCGGTTCGGTCAGGTCGATGGTCGCGCCCATTGAGCGCATCCGGTTCAAGACCTTCTCGATCATCTCTGGTGATAACTCCAACTGCGCAGCCATCGTGAACAACATGTGCGAACTCATTTGCCTCGCTGTCGCGGGGTTCGGGTTGGTGTACTTGCGCCAGTGCTGATCTCCCGCCAGCCAGGCAAGTTCGGCCATCTGTTTGCCGGTAAGACCAAGCTCCGATTTCAATTCGGCCAGATCCTCTGGCGAAGGTGGTGTGTATTTGATGGGCATGTGTAATCGCGCTGCACGCGCTGAACGTGTGCTTCATGGTTTCATCCTCACGGGATAAGCGGGACTCGCGGGTGCGTTTCCCAAGTGCGATTAAACTAGCTCCATTGGGGCTGATAGTCAAGTAGTAGGCCATGCTATCGCCCCTCCAGCACATACAGACCAACGCGGTGGCGCTCGCCGGCTTCGGTGACGCGCCATACCCACGACGTCGTGATGCAGTGGCCGAGCTTGCGCAGTTCGAAGACGCGGCGGGGCACGTGAAGAATGTCGAGCTTGCGATAGGCGCTCACGGTATCGACGGGGCCGCGTCGCAAGGCGCGCAGGAGGCGGGCGCGCTGGGCTTCGGCGCTGTTCTTATTCATCGTCGCCCTCCACCGGAAACAGTCCGAGCTGCGGCGCTTCGCCTTCGAGCTTCGTCGTGTTGCGCTCGATGCGCGTGAAGTCGCCGGGGGCGGCGCTGCCCGCAACGTAGCGAGCGCCGAAGCTGTCGGCGTTCGAAACATCGCCTTTGGACATGTGGGGCAAAGAACGCACGCCCGTGTAGCGGCTCATAGCCTTGTAGGCGCGTGGGATTGAAATCCCGCGGGAGGCATTCATATCCACGGCGCGGTGCAGAAGGCGGGAGCGGTCGCGAACCGTGCTCGGCGCGTCGGCAGGTTCGAGCGACGTCGCGCGCTGGCGGAAATAGCAGTCCTCGAGCGTTTCGAACACATCCCAGGCGGCGTCCGTTTCCAGCATCTTCGCGTGACGCATCGCGCCGCGCTCGGTCCAGAAAATCATGCTTCGAGCCTTTGGCGAGATTTGTGACTTACTCAAAGTGACCCGCAAATTTTTGAGATCGTCGCCGAACAGCTTGAAATAGTGTTTGCCCGCCTCGAATCGGTCTGCATTGCGGCTGTGGTTGACCTGAATGTTGATCGGCTCTGTGCCGTACAGCTTCGCCAGTCGCTCGGTCGTAATGACGCGTTCGCCCATCCAGATGATCGGAGTGAGCGTGGCGGCCGTGATCGCGTGGGTCGTCGCCATCGATCAGCCCTCCGCGCCGGTAGCGAGTGCCACGGCGGTGCGCTTGCGGGCTTTCGGGGGCGTTGCTGGCGGATTGCCTTGTGCATCAGCGGGCAGCCCGGGCGCACCCGGAGCGTGGTAGTCGTTCGGGCTTTCCATCCAGCGCAAAAGCTCGCGATTCGACCAGCCAACGCAACGCGGGCCACCGAGCTGGACGCGCTTCGGGAAGCGGCCCACCAGCTCGCGCTGGCGCACCCATTCGTGCGAGCAGGGGACGATGTGCTTGAGCTCAGCCCAACGTGTGTAGCCGTCAACCGGCAGTGTCAGACGGTCTGACTCTGCGCCAGCTTTCGCGGGGAGAGGGGCGCGCGCCGGATCGACTGAGGCAGCCTTGATGTGTGCGGATGCGTTGCCGGTCGGCGTCGCCTTCTTGAATTTCGCGGACATATTCAAACCTTTGGGGTTGGTTGAAATGTCCGCAGCGTAAAGACGGGCGAGACTATTGAAACGGGACGTAACTCCCGAATTTTTTCTCGTTATGTCCCGGCAGCGCGTTTCCGGAGTGGCCGCACATCGTCGCGCGTCAGTGGTTCCCTCAGGTCGAGAATCGCAGACACGAAGCAGGCGACGACATCGTCAAGCGGGCTTCCGTACCACCCGTGCATCCAATCCGATAGCGCCTTCGTCAACACCCGGACACGCGGGTCCCCGCTGCGCGGTCGAGCAATCTGCGGCGTTGCACTGGCCTGGCCGTCCATCTCATTAGCGAAAGCAGACAGCAGGTCGCACAAACTGGTATCCCGCACCTCGTCGCAAAGCCAACGCAACCGGTCCACCGCCGGCAGTTCGTTCCATGGCGGGGTGTCCAGCGGTTCGTCATCAGGATCGTCATAGCCTGATTCACGTTGGTCAGGCTCATAGGTCATCGATGGCCAGGAATAGGCCGGGACAAATGCGAGATACAGCGGTCGAGTCTCGCCATCCTTTGCCCGGAGGCTCAGGTTCCTCGCTGCGAAATGAGCGCACAGAAAATCGGCAGCCAGTCCCGGGCCGCCCTCGTGCCCATTAATCGCATCGATCAGTTGGCGCGCCAGCTTCGCCACGTGCTGCGCCGACTTCTTCGTCTGCGTGGCACTTTGCTTCGGGAGATAGGTAAAATCGCCTTTCAGTTGAGAGTCAATCTCGGTCAGCAGCAAACCGCATATGCTGTCGCCTTTCACGTTCTGCGCCCAACGCTTCTTGGTCAGCGGCCCGCGTCGGTCTTGGGTCGCGATGACCTTCCACGCGCGCCGCATGTCTGGATACGTTGCCAGCCGGAGCAGGCGCATCCGTTCGCGTTCCAGCCTCTGCAGTTGGTGATCAGTCGGCTTGCAGTGCGGGCATGATGGGTTCGAGCAATCTGGATGTGGTTGCGCGATCAGCTCATCAAGCCCGCTGTATTGGCGCGCCAAAGCGGTAGCGGACATGTTCTGCGCCAGCTTCCTCACAAGAGCATCGGGCACCCAGTCCGGCAGCTTCAACGCGGCCAAACGGCCGTACCGTCGGTTGCGCCGATCCAACAAGAGATTGGCGTGCTCGTCATTACCCATTGCATCCCTACATGCAAAGCCCCTCATGAGGAACCGCGCCAGCCGGGTAAGGGAGCCCGCTTTTGGGGGATCAGCCTAGGCGCGGTTTGATCGCAAACCATTGCGGACAATTGGCAACTAGTGGGCAAGATTCTAGACCGGAACCTGAATCCTTCTCATGTATTCCGATCAGCCATGTCGAAAGTGCGCGCCTGTGGATAACTCTCAGCGAGCCTCGGTTGGGGGTCTTTTTGGGGGTTCTTTTCGATTCGAGAAACGGCAGATTCCCGCCCATCAAGGCCGAACGGGCGCAATTCAATTACGGTCCCCGCACCACCATCGCGCAACGCAGCGCGTTGTGGCTATGCGGTAGCAGGTCAAAGCCAGCCAGGGCTTTCGTGGCAACCCGGGCTCTGTTAAAGGAAGGAAGCCGGAGCGCAGCCAGAACCGGCCGCTTTTGCGCCTGACTGTGCCACGGTTTGTACCGGCGGGCCGGTGACGAAGCGACGGCGCTCGGCGCAGTCGACGCGGCAACTGTTCTGCGCGAAATCAACCTCTACTTGCAAGTATTCGGAAATCCGTCTCCCCGGACGATACGTTTCTGCGCGTGCTGCTCGCTGCGACGCAGGTACGCCGTGCGTTCGGTCATTCGCCTGGTGAGCCTGGTGTAGTTCGGGGCACTGGTAGGGAGCGTACAGGTCGGTGAGCGTCGCACTGGATACCAGTCGCGCGCATCCAGATTATCCCGTCCAGTCGCCTTAACGGCGTCGGGAAGTTTGTCGCCCACCCTTGGCCACGGGAAATTGCTGTGGACGTTGGTCGCGGCGTCGCGATAGCGGCTTTTCAGTATCTCGCAAACTACTAGCATCCACTAGTTATGCGCCGTGCTGTTCACGATGACGAAACGGGAGGATATTCCGCCATACGGTGGCGAGCGGCGTCGGTATCGTCGTGCTGCCGCGCATCTCGGTGACCGGGATGAAGCCGCACACAGGCGGTATTGACTGTGGGCTGTTTCGCTACGTGCCTTTCGACGAACCCGTACCCGATCGCCTCATGGTGCTCGCGTGGCGCGAGAGCTTAATGCGAACGGCGACTATTGAGGTTGCCCACCGAGGCGGCCTGACCGGGTGCGAGCCGTGATGTGAATACAAAGGCCGGACATTTGTCTGGCCTTTGCGGTTGGGGGATTACTGGGCGTACCCGGTCAGCGTGAAGTTACTGTAACTGCCAGGGATCTTCGTTGGCATCGCGTTGAAGTAGTACGTTTTTCCAGCGACCACCGGTCTTACCATGGTAGGTCCTCCATCGGTGTCCATGTCTCCGCCGCTACCCTGCGGGTTTGTATACGACACCAGAGTGACGTCGCCAGTACCACCAGTGAGCGTTGCGGCGAGCTGCGTTGCGCCAGCTGGTACGTTGAAAGTAAACATCACATTTTCTAGCCACGGATTGCTCCCGCTGATTCCGTACATTGGCTCGCCGATATTGAGCGGGATGGAGCTGTTCGGCTACGGGCCAACATAGGTGTTCAGCGTGACGTTGCTATAGCCCGACCTTGTGCCGACCATAATGTAGATGGTTTTCGGCGCGGTGAGGGCGGGGAAAACCCATTGGCAGGTCCGGTCGCTTACGCACCTGTATGTACCATCAATAACCCCGAAAGTGGAGCTTGGGCTCAATGTCAGAACCGGGGTTCCCGTGCCACCTGCTGCTTCGACCTTTATGGCCGTTGATCCTGTTGGAAGCGTGAGCGCAAACCGCGGTTCCGTTTCTCCCGTGTTGAGCGTCAGGTTCGCTGCGGATTGCCCAGGCTGTATCGTTACATTGAAGGGGCTGTAGCTGGTCTTCGCTACCGATTGCGCCACTGAATTCACTGGATTCGAGCCGCCACCACAGGCTGTGACGGCCATGGCCCCGCAAATCGCCGCCGTAAGCGCCGCCATGCGAGCGCCGAATAAAAGGCCTTCTTTAACGTATATCATTAATAATCCTTATTAAATTATATTGACTCTCAGGTTCGTTTTCGCCTGTGAGGCGAGCGCTTAGCCATAGGGGTATCGAAAAAATATTCGTCAAACCTAAGGCTATTTTCGAACGTACTAAGGTTTGTGAAACATGTCAATCGGAGTGATAAGTTAATAGGGCGAAAGATAAGAAAAAAATAAGACGACAGATGAGGCGTCGCAACTCACTCGAGAAAATTTGCAGATTCCCATAAACAATGGAATGCTAAATTATGTGTATGGCATTTCATCTATCGACGAATGCGCAAGGCGGCCGGGCATGCAGTGTAAGATTCCAGTACACGTGTTCGATCTTCGATAACTAAGAATGCCTAAATTATGCGAATACGTGAATGATTTATCGTGAAACGACGATTGCGCCTAAAGTCGGATCCCGTTTCGCCTCTGGAGCGGAACGCTGCCGCACATCTCGGTGACCGGGATGAAGCCGCACACAGGCGGCTTTGACTGCGGGTTGTTTCGCTGCTTGCTTCTCGACGAACCCGTACCCGATCGCCTCATGGTGCTCATGTGGTGCAAGAGCTTTATGCGAATGCGGGTTATTGAGGTGCGTGCCGACGCCGCCTGACCGGGCGCGCGGCGTGATATGAGGCAAAGGCCGGACTTCTGTCTGGCCTTTGCGGTTGGGAGATTACTGAGCGGAGCCGGTCAGCGTGTAGTTGCTGTAACTGCCACCGTTCACTACTGCCATCGGGAAGAAGTAATACGTTTTCCCAGCGACCACTGTTCTTACAATGGTATTGCTTGGGTCGGCGTACATGCCGCTGAAATCAGTCAGGGACTCGTTCACCACCAACTGGCCGCCACCATTGCCGCCACTGAGCTTTGCGGCGAGCTGCGATGCGCCAGCTGGTACGTTGAAAGTAAAGTACACGTCAGTCGCGACCGGTTCGCTGAGTCCGGACAGCGGTTCGCCGATATTGAGCGGAATGACCTTGTTGGGCTGCGGACCAACATAGGTATTTAGCGTCACGTTGCTATAGGACGATCTTGTACCCACCATGATGTAGACGGTTTTCGGCTGGGTGAGGGCGGGAAAAGCCCATTGGCAGGTCCGGGCGCTTACGCACGTGAATTCCGACGTCGAAGTCGAGAAGTCGGAGGCTGGGCTCAAAGTCAGAATTGGGCTTCCCGTGCCGCCTGCCGCTTCGATTTTTACGACAGTTGATCCTGCTGGAAGCGTGAGCGCGAACCGCGGTTCCGTTTCCCCCGCGTTGAGCGTCAGGTTCGCAGCAGATTGCCCAGGCTGTATCGTTACATTCAAGGCGCTGTAGCTGCTTTTCGCTACCGATTGCGCCACCGAATCTACCGGATTCGAGCCGCCACAGGCTGTGACGGCTAAACTCCCGCAAATCGCTACCGTAAGCGCCGTCACACGAGCGCGGGACAAGAAGCCTTCTTTAGCGTATATCATTAATAATCCTTATTAAATTATATTGACTCTCAGGTTCATCTTCGCCTGCGAGGCGAGCACTTAGCCATTGGGGTGTCGCAAAAAATACGACTAAACCAAAGGCTGTTTTTGAAACTACTGAGATTTCGTAAGCGTGTCAATCGGAGTGCGAAATTAATAAGGCATCAGATAAAGAACGCGCCGGATAAAGTACGGCAGAGCAATCGAGAAAATGTGTAGATGACTATAAACAGTGGACTGGTAAATTATTCATGTAGAACTATTGCTATGCATATCGCATGGGACTTACTCGATTTGGTTGGCCTGCCTTACGTATCGACTGATGTTTATGTGCATGCAATTGTCGATCCAATAAGTACGTCGTTTCTGAAATGTGGTCTGGAAATGCCAATCTTCATGGAAGAATTAGATTTCAAGCAGGGCGATGACTACGCAACGTGGCCACGAATGCAATGTTTAACTCCGCCGAATTTGTCCAGCCTGCGATAACGCAGTAAGCCTAAGCTATGCGAACCAATGAATAATTTCGCGCGGAACGGCGTTTGCGCGTAAAGTCGGCTCCCTTTTCGCCTATGGAACGGGACGCTACCGCAGAGGCGATGACACGCGATGTTTCACCGCCGTGCGCGCTTGTACGTGCAGCACGACATACCTGACCAGGGCCAGAGATTAGGGCTGCCCGACGCGCTTGCACGAGGTTCACATTTGAGAACGACCCGGTCGCGTGACTGTTGCACGTACCACGAACGGGTAACTTTGCAAAAGCGTCGATGCTAGAGAGTGCACGCCGAATCAGCCGCGCAAAGGATTCCCCAGCAACGCAGAGAGAGGAAATGATGAAGCCGGGTTGACTGGCTGGGCCGGCCGAAGATTCGGACGGCAGGTGTCCAATCGATGAAACGGCAGAAATCAGCGGCCGCCGATCTGCCCGGTACGTGGATTGATCAGCCGGGCGAAACAGAAGAGTCCCACGATGCCAAGCGGGCAAGCAATCAAGAACACTGCCAGCATGATGCGAGTGTGACGAAACGTAACAAAATGTATCGTCAGTTTAACCGCATTTTTCAATTGAGTACTGCGGGAAAACGACACCCAGCTGGTGTGCAAGCGCAATATTTCGCGCTTCGAAAGTAGGTGCAGATCAACTGGAGCGCCAGATCGGCGGGCCGGGGCGGCCCACAGGGCTGGATTGGGCGCTGCCTGGAATCAGAAGCAATCGAATACTACATCTACCGACTGCGTCGTCACACCGCGTATGCCTTCGCTATGCACCTCGACGGTGTGCATTTCCTTTTTGTGTTTCTGGCAGTAGGTCCGTGCTTCATCGATACCCGCGTTTTTCACGCGATTCCAGGACACGATCTCCCAGCGCGCCCGGCTCGTCACCATCAGATGCCCATCCTGTCGCGAATTTACGTCGGTGACGGACGTGCATGCCGCCAACACGCCGACACCAGCCAACAGGATGCGTCCCTTCATAGATTCCCCTAAATGCCGGACCATTGTCGCCGCGCGACTGCTACGTTGGCAACCCAAAAACCCGGTGAGCGGCTAAACGCACGGGCCGACGGAATCTGGTAGTCAGAAGGCATTTACAGGCGGGGAATTGGGGTGGCCGTGCAGATCGTGGTCGGGGATTACGAGGGATTCTCTGACAGCAGCTGTCGGTGGATATTCCGGCTTCGATACCGGTTATTCGGGTGCGGTCTCTGTGGCTGGAAGAGCACCAGCACACCACTGTGCGGGCCGGACAAGCCTGTCAATCTGCTGCCCGCAGGCAGCCGGATGTTTTTGGGCGCCCCTGTCCTGTGGGCGCGTGGCGTGCGTTAGTCGTGGGCGACGAGGTTGCCGACCCGGCCCTGACCGGAAACGAGGCAGGACGAGAGGAAGTTCTCGCCTTGGCTACGCGCGCCGATTTCGGAGAAGCCGCGTGCGATCGCCTCGGCTTTCACGAGTGTCGCGCCCTGTGCGCACGTGAGCGAGCCACCTTCATGCGCTTGCACGTGGGTAACGGCCCGGTTCGCCAGCAGGAGTGCAAGGACGACGACGACGCCAACGTTAAATAATTGCCTCATGATTCGTTCTCCTTTCACAGTCAGACTATCTCAGCCATTCGAAGCACGAATCCAGGAGTTTCCCGGCGATGCAGTGCAGCACATGCGGCGCAAAAATGCGCCGGCAAACGGCGACCGCGTCATGCTTCAGCGGCCTGAGAATGCGACGTCCTGGCCGCTGGGCCTTGCGCGGCATGATGCGTTAGCTCGGCGGCGTTACGTGCAGCAGGGACATTGCGCCGCAGCAATGGCGCACCGCGTCACGTTGAACGTCTGCGAACGACTGTAGTCCTGTCGCGCGCGAAAGAGGAGGGGAGAACGCGCGACAGAACGACACGTCAGCTGGATCGCACCACGTCCGCCGTTTTTTCCTGCGATCCGAACTCTCGTGCACAGGTCGAGCCACCCAGCCGGACATCACGGCCGCTGTCGCGTGGCGGTATCCGTGGATGACTTTGCGGTCGGCGCGAGCGTAAGCGTCGACCTGGTTCGTTGCACCCCCCTTGTCCGGGCCGTGTGGCTTGCCGCGTGCCCTGCGCGGGCTATCGCGCCGATAGTCCATGCCGCTGCGCGTCACCACCGGCTTTCTGTCCTGCGTCGATTGTTCGCATCGCCTGACAAGTGACTTCGTATTCGGGACATTTATCGGCGAAAGCGCAATTCCTAGAATGACACTCATCGAATTGCCATGGCGTTCCACAGGAAGCGATGGCGAGCAGCGGGAGCTATCATGAAATCCTTCCTTGAGAGACAGCTTTATCAGCCCGCAGTGGTACTGCCCATGGTTGACCTGATGCAGATGATGGTTTTGGCCGACTTCAGTCTCAGCCAGGTTGGAATGATGGTGGCGACGCGCGGTGCGCGCGCTGCGGTCCAGCGTTCGCGTGAACTGATTTGCGCGGTACATGGCGAATGCGTCGGTTGAGCCGCCGGTTTCCGATTCGAAACATCTAGTCCCCTGACGCGCATCGGCATCGCCCGTTTGCCGTTGTGACGTCGACCTGTGAGCCGTCCCGCGTTCCGGGGCGGCTTCTTTTTCTCGTTTTCCTGTACGAAAAAATCGTTTCTCGACGCTGCCGGATGGCACCGACGCGCCAGCGCAGCGCGTCCCCAGTGTAGGCGTAAGATGGCACGACGCGCGAAGGCGGCGCACGTTCTCACGGCGTCAGGAAGGAGAGGCGGTATGGCTCAGCGTTTCGACGCGATTGTGATCGGCACGGGGCGGAGCCGACCGTCGCTTGCCGTGCGGCTCGGCATGAGCGGCCGCAAAACCGCGGTGATCGAGCGCGCTGCATTCGGCGGAACCTGTGTGAACGTGGGATGCACCCCAACCAAAGCCCATGTTGCTCGCGCTCGTGCCGCGCACGTTGTGCAGCATCCGGTGGACTTCGGCGTGCAGGTGGGCGGTGCGGTGCGCGAGAGCGGGCAGCCTGCGCTCATTTCGATCATGCCGATGTCGCGCGTGGGCCGCGCTCGCGAGCGCGGCGAGACCGACGGCTTAATGAAGGCGCTGGTGGATACGCAGACGAAGCGCATCCTGGGGGGCATCGATCTTCGGCATCGAGGGTGACGAAGCGACCCACACATTCATCGACACCATGGCCGCTGGCGCACCGTTCACGACGCCGCAGTTCGCAATGCGCATTCATCCGACGGTGAGCGACCTGGTGCCGACGCTGCTCGACGGACTGAGGCCACTTCAATGAGCACACTATCTGAACGCGCATTCGGCAACCTGTTCGTGGGGATTGACCACGAAGCGAAAGAAGAGCGGTTCGACCGGCTGGTTGAGCTGCGCGGTGTTGTTATCGAGCGGATCGTGTCCACGGGCCAGGTGAGCCCCGATGCGTTCTGGTACGACGATCCTCGCGACGAATGGGTGCTGTTGCTGACGGGCGGCGCAGCCCTGCAATTCGAAGAGGACGGTCCCGCGAGGCGGCAGCTGTTGCCGGGCGATTACGTGCATATTCCTGCGCGTTGCCGGCACCGCGTGGTGTGGACTGACGACACGGTCCCGACAGTGTGGCTTTCCGTGTATCTCCCGGCGGACGCGGGTACGGCCTGAAATCCGGATGGAGCGTTTCCGGTCGGCAACAGGGGCCCGCGTAAGGTTGTCGATTGTCTCCAATCGTCGAACACCATCGACGATAATCGCGCTTGAGCCACCTCAGCCGCCGTTTCGTCCGTTCGCCCACGCCTCGTCTGCCTATGCCGGCACTACTCACGTTCCGTGTTGGACTGGTTTCCGATACGCACAATCTGGTGCGACCGGAGCTGCTGCATTTTCTTGCCGGCTGCGAGGCGTTGGTTCACGCGGGCGACATCTGTGACCGATCCGTGCTCGACGCGCTGGCTGCCATCGCTCCGCTGACCGCCGTGCGCGGCAACAACGATCACGGCGCATGGGCCGAAGCGCTGCCGGTGCAAACGACGCTCGAGGTCGGTGGCGTGAAGATCGCGATCGTGCATGAACTTCGCGACCTGCCAGGCGACCCTGTGGCGGGCGGTATCGCGGTGGTGGTTAGCGGACATTCGCACAAGCCGTCCGTGGAGACGCACGATGGCGTGCTCTATGTGAATCCGGGCAGCGCGGGGCCGCGTCGTTTCAGATTGCCGGTCGCAGCGGCGATGTTGACGATCGGAAAATCGGGTGAACTGAGCGTGGAGCATTCACATCTGGTCCAGTAGGGACCAACGAGTGAACGACGAGGACAGCAAAGGCCAGTGTGCAACGGTGGCTTTTGCCGTCGCAAGAGCGAGCGACAGAAACGCGTGCGTCACGGTCGCACCTCTCGGTGGAACTGGCGCGAGTCGTCCCGCGAGGACGCTCGGGAAAGGCTGAGGGACTGCGATAAAAGCAAAAATCCGCGCCCTGGAGCGCGGATTGCGTGATGTCGTCGTCGGCGCGTCGTGTGCGCCCAGGGGACGCCGATCAGCCCTGCGTGGGCGGCACGTAGCCTGAAGCCTGGTCGGCGCCTTCACCGAAGAAGAACTTTTCCGTTTGCTTCATCAGATACTGGCGTGCACGCGGGTCGGCCATGTTCAGGCGATTCTCGTTGATCAGCATGGTTTGATGCTTGAGCCACATCTGCCACGC
This sequence comes from Paraburkholderia adhaesiva, assembly GCF_021390575.1. Lineage (GTDB taxonomy): Bacteria > Pseudomonadota > Gammaproteobacteria > Burkholderiales > Burkholderiaceae > Paraburkholderia > Paraburkholderia adhaesiva. Next base: position 1,306,734 of record NZ_JAJEJQ010000001.1, read on the forward strand.
CTCCTTCGAGACGCTTTCATAGATGCGCTTGCCGAGTTCGCCCGGCAGCGGCGGAAAGTCGAGACCCTCGGCTTCCTTGCCGAGCTTCGAGCATTGAATCATACGGGCCATGCTGTGCTTCTCCTTGAGTCGTATGTGTGGGTGGCGTCACGTTCATCCGTAGATGGGGACGCTCAAAGCTGTTTCATCAGCACGAGCGACTTGCGCTGCCAGTTATAGAGCCGGCGGCGGTCTTCAGGCAGGTCGTCGACCGTTGCCTTCACGAAGCCGCGCTTGAGGAACCAGTGTTCGGTGCGCGTCGTCAGCACGAAGATGCGCGTGAGGCCGCGCGCTCGCGCGCGTTGTTCGACGCGGCGCAGGAGCCGTTCGCCGTCGCCGGCGCCTTGTGCCTCGGGCGACACGGTCAGGCATGCCATTTCGCCGATGCGCTCCTGCGGGTACGGGTAGAGTGCCGCGCAACCGAACAGCACGCCGTCGTGCTCGATCACGGAGAAGTGATCGATGTCGCGTTCGATCTGATGGCGGCCCCGGCGCACGAGCGTGCCGTCCATTTCGAGCGGTTCGATCAGCGTGAGGATGCCGCCGACGTCGTCCGGTGTTGCCTCGCGCAGGCTCTCCAGGTTCTCGTAAGAGATCATGGTGCCCACGCCGTCGTGCAGGAACAGTTCGAGCAGCACGCTGCCGTCGAGTGCGTACGGAATGATGTGCGCGCGGCCAACGCCGCCACGGCACGCGCGGATCGAATGCTTCAGATAGAACCCCGCGTCGCCGAGCATCGTGCCGCTTTCGTGCAGCTTGTAGGCTTCGTCGAGCGACAGTTCGCGGATCAGTTCGCCGTCTTCGTCGATAAGGCCCTGTGTTTCCGTCAGGAAAATGATCTTGTCGGCGCGCAGCGCGATGGCCGCCGCCGATGCGACGTCTTCCATCGACAGGTTGAATGCTTCACCCGTCGGCGAGAAGCCGAGCGGCGAGAGCAGCACGAGCTTGCGGCTCGCGAGCGAATGCCGGATCGAATCGGCGTCGATCTTGCGGACCACGCCCGTGTGCTGGAAGTCGACGCCGTCGAGAATCCCCACAGGCCGCGCCGTCACGAAGTTGCCCGACACGACGCTGATGTGCGCGTGCGCCATCGGCGTGTTCGGCAGACCCTGGCTGATCGCGGCCTCGATGTCGAGACGCACTTCGCCGGCGGCTTCCTTCGCCGATTCGAGCGCCCGCGCATTCGTGATGCGCATGCCGTGCGAGAACTCCGATTCGACGCCATGCAGGCTCATCTGCTCTTCGACCTGCGGGCGCGAGCCGTGCACGAGCACGATCTGGATACCCATCGCCTGCAGCAGCGCGATGTCGGCGACGAGCGCGTTGAGCAGGTTCTGGTGCACCACCTCGCCGCCGAAACCGACGACGAACGTCTTGCCCTGGAATGCGTGGATGTAGGGCGCGACCGATCGCATCCAGTCGACGAACTGTGCGTGCTGTTCGGTGAACTGCGAAGCGGAATCCGCGGCGCCGGAGGAAGCCGGCGCGCCTGCGGGCGCGGGGACGAGGTCGGTTTGGGAATTCATGCCGGGGATTATAATGCGCCCCCATGTCGAATGTACCCAAAAGACCTGCCGACGGGCAGGGCAGCAACACCCGCGACGAAGGCGGCGCGGCGCGCGGCGATGCGCACCAGAAACGCGGCGCGCAGCGCTATGCGGAGGCACCGAAGCCGGCATCGGCGGAACGGCTCGCGGCGCTCGTGCGCGGCGGCGCGCCCGGCAGCACGCGCAGCGGGCAAAAGCGCGAGGAAGAACCGGCCGCGCAGCCGCAGCAAGAGGGCGGCAAGCGTACAGGGGCGAGGCGGGAAAAGCGGCCCGAGATGCGCTCCGAAGTCATTCGCGAAGCCGAGGGCAAAGCAGAGCGCGCGCAACGTACTGAAGCACGTCGCGGCCAACCCGCGCACGCACGTGAGCCGCAGACGGCACCGCACGCGCACCGGGAATCCCAGTCGCAAGCCAGCCGCGAACCGGCTCGCGAGCAACGCGCCGAGTCGCGCCGCGAGCAGCCGCAGCCACCGAAACAGCCGCAGCAGCCGCAGCAGCCGCGCGGCGGGCACGCAGGACGGCCCGAAACGCAGCAGCCGAAACGATCGGGCGATCGGCCGATCACGCCTCAAAACGATCAGCAGGCTCGGCGCGAGGCGATACCCGGCAAGCCGCAGGCCAAGCCCAGGAAAACGTCAAAGCCGCCTCAGCCGCGCGAAGCACAGCCGCCGCAGGCAGGCAAGCCGGCGCCCGAGTCCGCGTCGCGCGGCGAAGAACGCAAGGAACGCGCAGAGCGCTCTGCACGCCGAATCGTCGAGCCGAACCCCATTCCACCCGTCACATTCCCCGAAGCGCTGCCGGTCTCCGGTCGCCGCGAGGAAATCGCGCGTGCGATTGCGGAAAACCAGGTCGTGATCGTGAGTGGCGAGACCGGCTCGGGCAAGACCACGCAATTACCGAAGATCGCGCTCGCGCTCGGGCGTGGCCTCGGCGCGGGCGGCTCGGGTCTCATCGGTCACACACAACCGCGCCGGATCGCGGCGTCGGCCACGGCACGCCGGATCGCCGACGAACTCGGCACGCCGTTTGGCGAGGTCGTGGGCTACAAGGTGCGTTTCACGGACAACCTGTCGCCAGGCGCATCGGTCAAGCTGATGACGGACGGTATCCTGCTCGCCGAAACGCAGACTGACCCGCTCCTCAAGGCTTACGACACGATCATCATCGACGAGGCGCACGAACGCAGCCTCAATATCGACTTCCTGCTCGGCTATCTGAAAGAGATCCTGCCACGCAGGCCGGAGCTGAAACTCATCGTCACCTCGGCGACCATCGACGCCGACCGCTTCGCACGCCACTTCGGCAGCGAGGACAAGCCCGCGCCCGTGATCGAGGTGAGCGGGCGACTGTATCCCGTCGAGGTGCGTTATCGGCCGGTGGCCGAGGATAGCCCGGCCGTGAAGGCCGCGCAGGGCACGACGGGGCGCGAAAGAGGCGAAAAAGGCAAATCGGCGCGCGACCGCGATCTGATGGACGCGATCGTCGATGCCGTCGACGAACTCTGCCGCGAAGGCTCAGGCGACGTGCTCGTGTTCCTGCCGGGTGAGCGCGAGATCCGCGACGCCGCCGAGGCGCTGCGCAAGCATCACCCGCCGCACACGGAAATCCTGCCGCTCTTCGCGCGTCTTTCGGCGCAGGAACAGGAGCGCGTTTTCAAACCGTCGAACGCGCGCCGCATCGTGCTCGCAACCAACGTTGCGGAAACGTCGCTCACCGTGCCGGGTATCCGCTACGTCGTCGATACGGGCCTCGCGCGCGTGAAGCGGTACTCGTACCGGAACAAGGTCGAGCAGTTGCAGATCGAATCGATTGCACAGGCGGCGGCGAACCAGCGCGCGGGCCGCTGCGGCCGTGTCGCCGACGGTATCTGTATCCGCCTGTACGAAGAGCAGGATTTCCTTTCGCGGCCAAAATTTTCCGATCCGGAAATCCTGCGCTCTTCGCTCGCGGCCGTGATTCTGCGCATGAAGTCGCTGCATCTCACGGCGATCGAGACATTTCCGTTTATCGAGCCGCCGCCGGGCCGCGCGATCGCCGATGGCTATCAACTGCTCGGCGAACTCGGCGCGGTCGACGACGACAACGCGCTTACGCCGCTCGGCCGCGAACTGGCACGTCTGCCGCTCGATCCGCGTGTCGGCCGCATGATTCTCGGCGCGCGCGACGAGCAGTCGCTGCGCGAAGTGCTCATCATCGCGAGCGCGCTTTCGGTGCAGGATCCGCGCGACCGGCCGATTGAAGCGCAGGAGCAGGCCGACCAGGCGCACCGCCGTTTCGCCGACGAGCGCTCCGAATTCCTCCAGTGGCTCAAGATCTGGGCGTGGTTCGAGGAGGCCGTCGCACACAAGAAGTCGAACCGGCAACTCGTTGACGCCTGTCGTGCGAACTTCCTTTCGCATCTGCGGCTGCGCGAATGGCGCGACGTCCATTCGCAACTGCTGACGGTCGTGCGCGAGCACGGCTGGCGGATCAACGAATCGGAGGCCACGTACGAGCAGATCCACCACGCGCTGCTCACGGGCTTGCTCGGCAATATCGGTCTGAAGGCCGACGACGAACCGCATTATCTCGGCGCCCGTGGCATCAAGTTTCATCTGTGGCCGGGTTCGGCGCTCGTGAAGAAAGCGGGGCGTTGGGTCGTGGCCGCCGAACTTGTCGAAACGACGCGGCTTTACGCGCGCTGTATAGCGAAGATCGAGCCCGAGTGGCTCGAAAGAGTCGGCGCGCATCTGCTGAAGAAGTCGCTGTCCGAGCCGCATTGGGAAAAGCGTGCAGCACAGGTGAGCGCCTACGAGCGGGGCGTGCTTTACGGCCTGCCCGTGTACCAGCGCCGCCGCGTGGCGTTCGGCAGGCAGGACCCGGCACGTGCACGCGAGCTCTTCATCCGCGGCGCGCTCGTGGAAGGCGAATTCGACACGAAGCTCGCGTTCTTCGCGCACAACCGCAAACTGCTCGCCGACATCGAGCAACTCGAGCACAAGTCGCGTCGCCAGGACGTCCTCGTGGACGACGAACTGATCTACGGCTTCTACGATCAGGCGATCCCCGAGGGCATCTATTCGGGCGCGTCGTTCGAACGCTGGTATCGCGACGAGGTGAGGAAGGGCGGTCAACCCGAAGACAAGCAGCGCCTGCTGTACCTCTCGCGCGACGATCTCATGCGTCACGAGGCGGCGGGCGTGACGACGGACCTCTTTCCGAAGCGCATGACGATGTCAGGCGTTGCGATGACGCTCACGTACCACTTCGAGCCGGGCTCGCCGCGCGACGGCGTGACGCTCGCGGTACCGCTTTACGCGCTCAATCAGGTCGACGCGCGGCGCTGCGAATGGCTCGTGCCGGGCATGCTCAAGGAAAAGGCGCAATTGCTGCTGAAGTCGCTTCCGCAGAAGTTGCGGCGCCATTGCGTACCGCTGCCGGAATACGCTGCGGGCTTCGCCGAGCGCGCGAGTGGCGAGCGTTTCGGAGCGGGTGGCCTGCTCGAAGCACTGATTGCGGACGTGCGAGAACAGAAGCAGATCGCGCTAAAGTCGGCGGACTTCAAGCTGGAAACGTTGCTCGCGCACCTGTTCATGAACTTCAAGGTGATCGACGAGCACGGGCGCCAGCTCGCGATGGGCCGCAATCTCGCGCAACTTCGTGCTGAACTGGGCGCGCAGGCGCAACAGCAGTTCCAGAAACTGGCGGCGAGCGCGACGGCGCAAATCGCGCAGACCGGCGGGGCTGCGGAGGGCGCGGAGCCTCAGCCGGGCAGAGCGGTGCAGGCGGGCGCGAGCACGTCGAAGAAGAGCGCCGCGCCGCACACGGCGGCGCCCTCCGATGCAACGGCGGCAGCCACCGCACTCTACGAGAACCTCACCACCTGGAATTTCGGCAAGCTCCCCGAGTTGCTCGAAATCCGCCGCGGGGGGCAGACGCTGTTCGGCTACCCGGCGCTCGTGGATCGCGCCACGCATTGCGACGTCGAAGTGTTCGATTCACCCGAGGAGGCCGCACGCATCCATCGCGCGGGGTTGCGGCGTTTGTTCGCGCTGCAGTTGCGCGAGCCAATCCGATACCTGGAAAAGAACCTGCCGGGTCTGCGCGAGATGGCGATGCATTTCATGGCGCGCGCGACGCAGGAGGAACTGCGCGACCAGCTTGTCGAACTCACGTTAGACCGTGCGTGCCTGCAGGACCCGCTCCCCGACGACGATGCGTCCTTCCACGCACGCCGCGACGAAGGCCGCGGACGGCTTTCGCTGCTCGCACAGGAGATCGCACGGCTTGCGGGCGTGATCCTCGCCGAGTACGCGACGGTGACGAAGAAGCTCGTGCAGGCGAAGGCGTTCGGCGCTGCCGCCGTCGATATGCAGTCGCAGCTCGACGCACTGGTCGGCAAGCGCTTCATCGTCGATACACCGTATGCGCAGCTCGTGCACTTTCCGCGCTACCTGAAGGGTATCGCGTTGCGCATCGACAAGCTGCGCGCCGACGCCGCCCGCGACGCCCGCCAGTTCGTAGAATTCCAGCCGCTGTTGCAGCAGTATCAGCGAGCGCTGTCGCAGCGCGGCGGCGTGTTCGATCCGCGTCTCACGGAGTTCCGCTGGCTGCTGGAGGAGTTGCGTATTTCGCTATTCGCGCAGGAATTGCGCACGCCGATGCCGGTGTCGGTCAAGCGGTTGTACAAGGTCTGGGAATCGATGCAGCGGTGACAAAAAAACCGGTTACCGCCTGCGCGGTAACCGGTTTGTGTGCACGCCACGCCTGGCTACACCAGGCAACGCGCGTCGTTCAAATAAGACCTTGCGCGAACATCGCATCGGCGACTTTGACGAAGCCGGCGATGTTGGCACCGTTGACGTAGTCGATGCGCCCGTTAGCACTACCGTGTTGCACACAGTTGGCGTGGATATCGAGCATGATGTGCTTGAGGCGCGCATCGACTTCATCGCGCGACCACGGCAGGCGTTGAGCGTTCTGCGTCATTTCAAGGCCTGAAGTGGCGACGCCTCCCGCATTGCTTGCCTTGCCCGGCGCATAGAGCACACCGGCTTCCCGGAATACGTTGACCGCACCTGGCGTGGACGGCATGTTCGCGCCTTCCGCCACGCATTTGACACCGTTCTTGACGAGGGTCCGCGCGTCGTCCTCGTCGAGTTCGTTTTGCGTTGCGTTCGGCAGCGCGACATCAACGGGGACGTGCCACGGACGTTTGCCCGCCAGGTACTGGAGGCCGAATTGACGGGCATATTCCTCGATGCGGCCATAGCGATGGTTTTTCAGCTCCATCAGTGCATCGAGCTTGACCGGCGTGAAGCCTTCGGGGTCATAGACCGTGCCGCCCGAGTCCGACGCGGTGACGACTTTGGCACCCATCGGCAAAAGGCGCTCGATCGTGTATTGCGCAACATTGCCCGAGCCCGATACGGCGACCGTCTTGCCTTCGAAGCCGGTGCCAGACGTCTTGAGCATCTGTTCCGCGAAATAGACGAGGCCGTAACCGGTAGCCTCGGGTCGGATCAGGCTGCCGCCGAAGGTCAAACCCTTGCCGGTGAACACACAGGCAGCGTTGTTCGTGAGTTTCTTGTGCATCCCGGCCATGAAGCCGACTTCGCGCCCGCCGACGCCGATGTCACCGGCCGGCACGTCGGTGTCCGGGCCCAGGTGCCGATGCAATTCGAGCATCAGCGCCTGGCAGAAACGCATGACCTCAGCCGGGCTCTTGCCTTTCGGATTGAAGTCGGCGCCGCCTTTGCCGCCACCCATCGGCAATGTCGTGAGCGCGTTCTTGAAAGTCTGTTCGAAGGCGAGAAATTTCAGGACCGACAGATTCACCGACGGATGGAAACGCATGCCGCCCTTATAAGGGCCGATGGCCGAACTGTGCTGAACCCGGAACGCCCGATTGACGTGCGTGGCGCCGCGGTCGTCGCTCCAGGAGACCCGGAACTGGATTGCGCGCTCCGGTTCGACCATGCGTTCGAGCAAGCCTGCGTCCGCATAACGGGGATTGGCAAGGATGAATGGCCAGATGCTTTCCATGACTTCATGGACGGCCTGGTGGAATTCGGGCTGGTGCGGGTCACGCGCAACGACGTGGCCGATGAAATCTTCAAGCTTCTGGTATTTCATGTCAGTTACTCCCGAAAACGCGAGGCCGCTCTACTTGTTACGTCCTTTCTGCGACAAGCTGTCGCGACGGACGTAATTCAGCGCATTGAGCCAATTTGAAAAGGGTGTATGCAGCGTTTGGCCGCATACAATGTGAGGCGCAGATGATCGATCTTGGGCGGCTGCGGAGACTGGCGAAATAGGACGGATCTCAAATACCGATGTGCTTGACGCAAATCAAGCGGTATTTGGGGCTGCAAAAGCGAAGATATTCTTTTGCGCGCCTGGCATTAAATCCGTAGTTCGGCGCAGGCGGAAAATATTCTGCGCTCGCACGCAAACCTCTGTTGCCGCCGCAGAGAAGGAGATGCAGAGAAGATGCAGTACCGATTCAAAGCAGGTCGCGGCTTTGAAGCGGGGAAGTCGCCGGCGTGTAAAGACACCCTGATTGATATCGTTGAATGTGACCGCAACGCCCAGGCAGACTGGACGTTTTACAATTACAAGCCTTCCGGAAAGTGATCCTTCATGAGTAAAACCGAATTTCGCCGTGCGGCTGGCCGCGCAGTTGGTCATATCGCCGCCGCTGGCGCGCTGGCGTGCGCTTCGCTCTTCTCGCTCGGCGCGCACGCGGACAACATCATCGTGCTCAATTCCGGCGAAGCGACGCTCAGCCTGATCGATCCCCAGACGCTGCAGGTCGTCGGCACGGTGCCCACGGGCAAGGAGCCGCATCACCTCTTTCCGACGCCCGACAACCAGTCGCTGATCGTTGCGAATTCGGTCTCGAACAACCTGATGTTCGTGGATCCGAAAACCGGCAAGGTGCAGCGCTGGGTCGAGAACATCGAAGACCCGTACCAGCTTGGTTTTTCGCCCGACCAGAAGTGGTTCGTTACGACGGGCCTGCGCCTCGACCGGCTCGACATCTATCACTACGCCGGCGGCAGCAACATGACGCTCGCGAAGCGTCTGCCACTGTCGGCCATGCCGAGTCACATGGCGTTCACGAAGGACAATCGCACGGTGTTCGTGTCGCTTCAGGTGTCGGGCGAGATCGCTGCGGTCGATCTGCCTACGCAGAAAGTGCTGTGGAAGATGCCGGTTGGCTCGGCACCGGCGGGTCTGTGGCTCACGCCTGGCGACAAGTACCTGCTCGTCGGCATGACGGGCGCCGACTACGTCGCCGTGGTCGACTGGCGTAACCAGAAGGTCATCAAGCAGATTCCGGCGGGCCAGGCAGCGCACAACTTCCGCTCGCTGACGGACGGCCGCCACGTGCTGGTGTCGAGCCGTGTCTCGAACACCATCAGCATCATCGACGAGGAAACGCTCGAGAAAACCGGCGAGATCAACGGACTGCTGCCGGGGCCGGACGACATGGAGCTCACCGCCGACAAGCGCTATCTGTGGGTGACGTTCCGCTTCGCGAAGAAAGTCGGCATCGTCGACATGCAGACGAAGAAGCTCATCAAGACGATTCCCGTCGGCCGCTCGCCGCACGGCATCTACTTCTACGACCGCGCTCCGGTGGCCGCACCGAACGGCGCTTAACGTCACTTAACGGCACGAGAGTCAGATCAGGGGCCAGGAGGGGTAGGGGGAATGCTCGAGTTGCTTTCGTCGATCATGCATGGCGTCGCGGCCGGCGCCGACGATTTCATTTCGTGGCTGCAGACGTTTGTCTTTGCGAACGCCCTGCAGCCGCTGCTCTATCGCATCGGCATGATGGACGTCGCCGAAGACACCTACGATGCGCTTTATTGGGTGATCGTCGGCGTGCTCGAGGTGGGGACGATGTATGCGATTCTGCGCCCGCTCGAGGTGCTCTTGCCCGCTGAGAAGTGGCGCGACCGCAAGGGCGTGGGCGTCGACGCGATCTACACCTGGGTCACGCGGCTCGGCATCCTGAATCTGCTGTTCTTCTTTACGCTCCAGCCGTTGTTCGACCGCCTGCAGGGCTGGCTGCACCTTCATGGCATGAGGACCGTCGAGATCGACGGTCTCTGGCCCGGCGTCACGACCCAGCCGCTCGTCACGTTCGCGATCTATCTGCTCGTACTCGACTTCACGAGCTACTGGTATCACCGGCTCGAACATCGCTTCGGCATCTGGTGGGAACTGCACGCGGTCCATCATGCCCAGCGCAAGATGTCGCTCTGGTGCGACGACCGCAATCACCTGCTCGACACCCTGTTGCAGGCGAGCGTGTTCGCGCTCATCGCGATCATTATCGGCGTGCCGCCCGCGCAATATGTCGTGCTCGTCGCGATCACGAATTTCGTGCAGAGCTTTCAGCACGCCAATATCCGCGTGCGTTTCGGGTGGCTCGGTGAGCGTCTTCTCGTGAGTCCGCGGTTTCACCGCCGCCATCACGCCATTGGCTACGGTCACGAAGGGACCACGTATGGCTGTAATTTCGGCGTCCTGTTTCCATGGTGGGACATGATGTTCCGCAGCGCATCGTTCAACCCTGCGATCGAACCCACCGGCATTCGTGACCAGCTCGAAGGCGTGGACTACGGCGAGGGCTACTGGGCGCAGCAATGGTTCGCCTTCGTCCGGATCGCGGAGCGTCTCACCGCACGCGGGCGCACGGCCGAGATCGAGACGCACGACGACGCAACCGTCGTCTGAGTCTCGCCGCGTTTACCCGTTCACCGCCTGGATAGCGCCGCAGCAGCGGCGCCGTTTCTTCCCGTTTTACCCGCCTGTGCGCGCGCTGGTTTATGCTTGCGGCTATAGTCGCAAGCATCCACGGTTTTCGTGTTCTCCACCCGACCTGTCGCCGTTCCCAGCCCGCATGAATGATCTGTTGCGCTCGTTCGGACGCGCGCTTGCCAGCGCGTTCCATCCCGTCATGCTGTTCCTCACGTTCGTCCCGTTCCTCGTGGCGGCGATCGTATGGGGCGGCCTGCTTTATGTCTTCTGGCAACCGCTGATCGACACAGCCCGCGTCTGGCTCGAAAGCTGGGCGTTCACGTCGACGCTCTATCATCTGTTCGACTGGCTCGGCTTCGGCCCGATGCGCGCCGTCATTGCCCCGCTCGTCGTGATTGCGGTTGCGATTCCACTGATCGTCGTGTCCGTGCTGCTGCTGATCGTTGCGCTCGCCATGCCGCGCGTGATGCGCTATCTGTCGAGCCGGCAGTACCCGTCGCTCGAAATGCGGCGCGGTGGAAGCTGGTACGGCAGCCTCGCGTATTCGCTCTGGACCACGCTCGTTTGCATCGTGCTCATGATCGTCACGCTGCCGCTGTGGCTTGTGCCGCCGTTCTTCGCGCTGATTCCGCCGCTCTTGTGGGGCTGGCTCACGTACCGCGTGATGACTTACGACGCGCTCGCGCTGCACGCGAGCGCCGAGGAGCGCCGCGCACTGATGCGGCGCTACCGGCTGCCGCTACTCACGATTGGCATCGTGTGCGGGCTCTTCGGCTCGCTGCCCACGGCGATCTGGGTTTCGTCGGCGTGGCTCGTGGTGCTGTTTCCGGTGGTCGCCGCGCTGACCATCTGGATTTACGCGTTCATCTTTGTGTTCACGGCGCTCTGGTTCGGCAACTACTGCCTGCGGGCGCTTGCCCGCATGCGCGCCGAAGAGTCGCACAATGTGCCGGCCACGCCCTGATCCTTCACATCAAGCTACTGCAACGAGGTCCCACATGGCATTTGGCGTCATCATCATCGGCGACGAGATCCTCTCGGGTCGCCGCACCGACAAGCATCTGCCGAAGATCATCGAACTGCTCGGTGCGCGCGGGCTCGCGCTCGAATGGGCCGAATACGTTGGCGATGATCCGAAGAGGATTACCGACACGTTGCGACGCAGCTTTGCGACTGGCGACATCGTATTCTCGACCGGCGGCATTGGCGCGACGCCGGACGACCATACGCGTCAGTGTGTGGCCGCTGCGCTCGGCGTGCCGCTCGCGCTGCATCCGGACGCGGAAGTGGCCATCCGCGAACGCATTCGCGACATGCATACAGGCAGCGATCCTGTGAATTTCGGCTCACCCGAGAACCAGCATCGCTTTCAGATGGGCACGTTCCCGGTGGGCTCGGAGATCATCCCGAACGGCTACAACAAGATCCCCGGCTTTTCGATTCGGGATCACCACTTCGTACCTGGGTTTCCCGTCATGGCCTGGCCAATGATCGAATGGGTGCTCGATACGAAATACGCGCATCTGCATCATCAGACGCCGCATGCGGAGAAGTCGCTGCTGGTGTTTGAACTGCCCGAATCGACGCTGACGCCGCTGATGGAGCGCATCGAGCAGGATTTTCCGGGCGTGCGCGTGTTCAGCCTGCCGAGCGTCGGCGACGCCGAGCGCGGCGGCATTTACGCGCGGCGGCATATCGATCTAGGTGTGAAGGGCGAACCCGAGGCGGTGGCGTCGGCGTTCGTGAAGCTGCGCGAGGGGGTGCATCTGCTGGGCGGTGACATCGTGGAGCCGCAGCAGGGCGCGTGATACACGTCAGGCGGGCGCGGGCGCCGCAACGTCCCGTGTAGAGGGATTCGGGCGGCACGACCTGCGCGTCCGGTGCGTGACTAGCGCTACGCGCTGGACTTGCCAATCGGCCCTGCTCATGCGCCGTGGCCCGGTCGCATCATCGGGCTGTCATGTGCGCCGCTCAGAGTGAGCCCATCGAGCGGCGCACGATCTCGGTGCAGTATTCAGGCGCCCATCCACGGAAGACCGCGGAAGCACCAGCCCGACACTGTCTTGCGATGGCCCTGGCTGTCCTTATCGCCTTCGAAACCTTCGAGCAGGTCATAGGCCTTCGTGAAGCCGACTTTCGCGGCTTCGACGGCGGCGAGCTTCGAGCGTGCCGCGCTGCGGCACAGGAACAGTACGGGGGCGTCGGGGTCGACAGCCGCGCGCACTTGAGCGAGAAACTCGGCGTTGGGTACGCCGCCCGGGTATCGGGTCCATTCCACATGGGCGTACTGGCCGTCGCCGATGACAGGGCGGCCCACCCAGTCGAGTTCCGCGCGCGTACGCACGTCGACGAGACGTGCTCGCGGGTCGAGCTGAAGAAGCTCGAACGCCTCGGCTGGCGACAGCGCACCCGCGTAGGGCAGTTGATTCTCGACGCGGCGCTTCTCGGCTTGGGCGTACAACTGTTCGAGCGTACTCATGACAACGGACTCCTGTTTCGCGTTGGACCAAAAGATCATTTTAGCGCGTCGCCCGGGGTGGGCAACCTCGTCCGGATGGAGTGAAGTCCACTAACGGTCTGGTCCTGGCTGCGATGCTGGGGGCGGAGGATCGGTGCCGGCCGGGGCGGGCGGGATGCCACACACGAGTTTCGTAACTCTCATCCGACTTCGGTGGATAATGACCCCCCGCAGCCAGAGTGACTGCCTCGAAAGCGCGCACTTCATCGGCTGAGGATGGCGCGAAGGCGTCGTTTGCATCCAGGTGGTGCATACTTGGCGTATTGCACCAGAATAGAGCCTGATTTACGCGCCAACATCGGGATTGCACAGAAGTGGTGCGTTCGACCGACGAGCGTACGGGATTCATCACATTCTTGCGCGCGGACTTTTTACGCCAGGTCCGCGTCGGTAAAGGGATTTGTTCCGTCGTAGCGCGTGGCTGGCACGGAAGCTGCTATATCCGTCGCCATCGACCCGCAGCCGGCCTTAAGAAACCGCAAGCGCACTGGCCGGCGGGGATCAGCAGAATCGGGAAGGCGGCAACGTTCGCCGAAATTGTTAATCAGGAGAATAGGTTATGAGCAAATCCGTGGCCGACGTCATGCAACTCGTCAAGGACGAAGACGTCAAGTTTGTCGACTTCCGTTTCACCGACACGCGCGGCAAAGAGCAGCACGTTTCGGTGCCGGTTTCGCACTTCGACGAAGACAAGTTCGAAAGCGGCCATGCGTTTGACGGTTCGTCGATTGCCGGCTGGAAGGGTATCGAAGCGTCGGACATGCTGCTCGTGCCGGACGCGAACACCGCCTTCATCGACCCGTTCTACGAAGAATCGACGCTCGTGCTGACCTGCGACGTGGTCGAACCGGCGGACGGCAAGGGCTACGAACGCGACCCGCGTTCGCTCGCAAAGCGCGCTGAAGCCTACCTGAAGAGCACCGGCCTCGGCGATACGGCGTTCTTCGGTCCGGAACCCGAATTCTTCATTTTCGACTCGGTCCAGTGGAACACGGACATGTCGGGCTGCTTCGTGAAGATCGGCTCGGATGAAGCACCGTGGTCGTCGGGCAAGGAAATCGAAGGCGGCAACACGGGTCACCGTCCGGGCGTGAAGGGCGGCTACTTCCCGGTCGCACCGGTCGACACGTTCCAGGACATCCGTTCGGAAATGTGCCTGCTGCTCGAGCAGATCGGCATTCCGGTCGAAGTGCACCACCACGAAGTGGCGGGCCAGGGCCAGAACGAAATCGGCACGAAGTTCTCGACGCTCGTCGAGCGCGCCGACTGGACGCAGCAGATGAAGTACATCATCCACAACGTCGCGCACACGTACGGCAAGACGGCGACGTTCATGCCGAAGCCGATCGTTGGCGACAACGGTTCGGGCATGCACGTTCACCAGTCGATCTGGAAGGACGGCCAGAACCTGTTCGCGGGTAACGGCTACGCTGGTCTCTCGGAATTCGCGCTGTTCTATATCGGCGGCATCATCAAGCACGCCCGTGCCCTGAACGCGATCACGAACCCGTCGACGAACTCGTACAAGCGTCTCGTGCCGCACTTCGAAGCACCGGTCAAGCTGGCCTACTCGGCACGCAACCGCTCGGCGTCGATCCGCATTCCGCACGTGAGCAACCCGAAGGGCCGCCGTATCGAAACGCGCTTCCCGGACCCGATGGCCAATCCGTACCTGTGCTTCTCGGCACTGATGATGGCAGGTCTCGACGGCGTGCAGAACAAGATCCACCCGGGCGAAGCCGCTGACAAGAACCTGTACGACCTGCCGCCGGAAGAGGATGCAAAGATCCCGACCGTTTGCGCGGGCCTCGACCAGGCGCTGGACGCGCTCGACAAGGATCGCGAGTTCCTGACGCGCGGTGGCGTGTTCACCGACAGCATGATCGACGCTTACCTCGATCTGAAGGAATCGGAACTGCAACGCGTGCGCATGACCACCCACCCGGTCGAGTTCGAGCTGTACTACTCGCTGTAATTCGACGATGGCGCTTCGCTTGCTACGAATGCGGCGAAGCGCTGTTTCGATGCGCGCGAGGGTCGCGATCGGTCAAAAGGGACGGCGGCGCCGTCCCTTTTTCGTTTCGCCGTTCGTCGTTCAAGTACCTCGCGCGGGCGAGGTACTTGAACGACATCGACATTGCCGGTGTGCGTAACGGGTGTAAGGGTGCACGGACAGCCACATGGTGCTCAAAAATCTGATCAGAGCCAGGAAGGGCCACGCGGAACCACTTTCGGACGACGCGCAACTCGTCGGCTCGGCGCTCTTGCCCGGCTTCGAGTCGCTGCCGACGGTCGTTCTCGTGCTCGAAAAGCGCACGCTGCGTGTCGCGTTTGCGAATCCGTCGGCCGAGGCGATGCTCGATCTCTCGCGCCGCCAGTTGACGCAGATGGCGTGGCCAGATCTGTTCGCGAATGCCGACGAACTGGTCTCGACGATCGCCGCGATTGCCGAGCACCGTTTTCACGCGACGCATCTCGACGCGACGTTCGAACGCCCGGGCCGCGAGCCGCTGCACGTGCATGTGATCGTCGGCTTTCTGGAGAGTGCGCCTGACTACGTGCTGCTCGAACTGTTCGAGATCGAGCGGCACCTGAAGAGCGACCGTGAGGAGCGCATCCACGACCTCACGACCGTCAACAAGCATCTGATCCGCAACCTTGCGCACGAGATCAAGAATCCGCTCGGCGGGATTCGCGGCGCCGCGCAGTTGCTCGAATTCGAACTGGGCACGCTCAATCGCGATGATTTGCGCGAGTACACGCAGGTCATCATCAAGGAGTCGGACCGGCTGCAGACGCTCGTCGACCGGCTGCTCGAGCCGCACCGGCATCCGCATATCGTCGGCGACGTGAACATTCACGAGGTGTGCGAACGCGTGCGCGCGCTGATCCTCGCGGAGTTCCCGCGCGGCCTCACGATCGAGCGCGACTACGACGTGAGCGTGCCCGACCTGCGCGGCGACAAGGAGCAGCTGATCCAGGCGCTGCTCAACATCATGCGCAACGCGGCACAGGCGCTGCGCGAACGCATCTCGCAGGGCGATGCGCGCATCGAGATCCGCACGCGCGTCGCGCGCAAGGTCACGATTGCGAAACGCCTCTGCAAGCTGGCACTGGACTTGCATATCACCGACAACGGGCCCGGCATTCCGGAGGACATCCGTGACCGTATCTTCTATCCGCTCGTGTCGGGGCGCGAGGATGGTACCGGTCTCGGTCTCACGCTCGCTCAGAACTTCGTGCAACAGCACGACGGGCTGATCGAAGTGGACAGCCGTCCGGGTCATACGGAGTTTCAGATCCTGCTGCCGCTCGACTACTGATCTACTGATACCGCTTGCACGCCAACAGGACTTCTCACCGATCTTATGAAGCCGATCTGGATAGTAGACGACGACCAATCGATTCGCTGGGTGCTGGAAAAGGCACTTGCCCGCGAGAATTTCGCTACCCGTAGCTTCTCGACGGTGCGCGAGGCCGCGAGCGCACTCGACCACGACAGTCCGCAAGTCCTCGTGTCCGATATCCGGATGCCGGGCGGCTCGGGGCTCGAATTGCTGCAGACGGTGCGCGAGCGCCAGCCGGGGCTGCCCGTCATCATCATGACCGCGTTCTCCGATCTCGATAGCGCGGTAGCGGCGTTCCAGGGCGGTGCGTTCGAATATCTCGCCAAACCGTTCGACGTCGACCGTGCGGTCGAGCTGATCCGCCGCGCCGTGGACGAGAGCGTGCGCGGCGAGCATCCGGTGGATGAGCGTCCCGCTGAAGCGCCCGAGATGCTCGGCCAGGCGCCGGCCATGCAGGACATGTTCCGGGCAATCGGGCGGCTCTCGCATTCGGCAGCGACCGTGCTCATCACAGGCGAATCTGGCACCGGAAAGGAGCTTGTGGCGCGCGCGCTGCACCGTCATAGCCCACGCGCGAATGGTCCGTTCATCGCGCTCAACACCGCGGCTATCCCGAAGGATCTTCTGGAATCCGAACTGTTCGGCCACGAGCGCGGCGCGTTCACGGGTGCTCAGGCGATGCGCCAGGGGCGCTTCGAGCAAGCCGAGAACGGCACGCTGTTTCTCGACGAAATCGGCGACATGCCTTTCGATCTGCAGACGCGTCTCTTGCGCGTCCTATCGGATGGGCAGTTCTATCGCGTGGGCGGACACAATCCGCTGCGCGCGAACGTGCGCGTGATCGCGGCGACGCACCAGAATCTCGAAACGCGCGTGCGCCAGGGACTGTTCCGCGAGGATCTGTATCACCGCCTCAACGTGATCCGTCTGCGTTTGCCGGCCCTGCGCGAGCGCAGCGAAGACATTCCGCTGCTCACGCGCCATTTCCTGCAGAAGAGTGCGCGCGAACTGGGCGTCGAACCCAAGCGCGTGTCCGAGGAAGCGCTCGCCTATATGTCGTCGCTGCCGTTTCCCGGCAACGTGCGGCAACTGGAGAATCTGGCGAACTGGCTGACCGTGATGGCGCCCGCGCAGACCATCGAGATCAAGGATCTGCCGCCGGACCTCGTGCCTGCGCACAACGCATCGGACGACGCTGGCGCCATGGTGCCGCATGGCGATGCCATCGGCCTCGCGGTGTCCGGCGGCGCATCGCCGGCCGGCATCGGTGCAAACGGAACCACGCCGTTCGCGCATGCGGCGTCGGGCGCGGTACCCCATGCGGCCGCTGTGGTCGCCGTGTGGGAGTCGGGTTTGCGTACCGAAGTCGCCAAGCTGTTGCGTGAAAACAGCGCGGACGTCATGGACGAACTCTCGCGCCGCTTCGAGGCCGCCGTGATCCGCGAGGCACTCGACTTCACGCGCGGTCGCAAGGTCGAGGCGGCGGAGCGCCTCGGTATTGGCCGCAACACCATCACGCGCAAGATCCAGGAACTGAATCTGGAGTGACTGGCGTGAAGAGGGCGCATCGGTCCGGCTCGACAACCGGATCGATGCGCCGATCGATGTGCGGTTGCGCGCTCAGGGCATAATCGACGCTGTTCCCCAGCTCGCAATCGACTATGTCCGTGAATTCCGTCTGGCCCGGCGAGGCCGATCCCTTTCTTTCACTCGAATCGCTCGACGACCCCGACGCAAGCGCATGGGTCGAGCAACAGAACGCGCGCACGCGTGCCGCGTGGCAGGGCGGCGCTCGCTTTGACGCGCTGCAGAAGCGTCTTGGCGAGGCCTATCTTCCGCGCGAGCGTCCTGTGATCCCGAGCCGCTGGCAACAGTGGGCCTACGATCTCTGGGAAGACGAAGACAACCCCAAGGGCCTGTGGCGCCGTGCGCCGTGGGCCGACTGGCGCGCGGGCAAACCGCAGTGGCAGACGCTGATCGATTTCGACGCGCTCGGCGATGCCGAGGGCGTGCCGTGGGTCTGCGCGGGCATCGACATCCTCTATCCGGACGGCGACCGCGCGCTGATCCAGCTCTCGGACGGCGGCGCCGATGCCGTGATCGTTCGCGAGTTCGACATCGAGCGGCGCGTGTTCCTGGATGGCGGTTTCGCGATTCCGAAAGAGGGCAAGCACACGATTTCGTGGATCGACCGCGATACCGTCTATGTCGGCTGGGACAACGGGCGCCGGACGCTTACGCGTTCGGGTTATCCGCGTGAAGTGCGGCGCTGGACGCGTGGTGCGCGGCTTGCCGATGCGCCCGTCGTATTCCGCGGCGAGTTTGGCGATATCAGCGTGGAAGCGGACTACGATCCCGTCGAGCGGCGTCACGACATCGTGCGCAGCGTCGACTTCTTCGATGCGTACAACTACTGGCTCGACGACAAGGGCGAATGGCAGCAGTACGACCTGCCGTCGCATGTCGCGGTCGGTGCGTGGCACGGCTGGTTGCTGCTCGAGCCGCGGCTCGACTGGACCTGTGCGGGGCTCACGCATCCGGGCGGCGCGCTGCTCGCGATCCGCGAGAGTGCGTTCCTCGCTGGCGATCGCACCATGACGGCGCTTTTCACACCGACGCCAGTCACCTCCGCGTGCGACTGGACCAACACGAAGAACTATCTCGTGGTCTCGTGGCTCGACGATGTGCAAAGCCGCACGATGTTGTGGGAGCCGCCGTCCGACGATGGTGTTCGCTCGTGGAGCTCGCGCGCATTTCCAGTTCGCGCGACATCGCAGGTGGACGTGTCGCCGGTTGAAGACACACTCGACGACGAAGTGTTCGTCGACGTCGACGATTACCTTCAGCCGCCCGAATACTGGTTCGCCGATATCGCGAAGGCTGATCTTCAGGACTGGGAATTAATCGACCGCTGGCCTACCCAGTTTGATGCCGCGCCGCTCGCCGTGATCCGCTCGCACGCGCAGTCGGCGGATGGCACACGTGTGCCGTTCACGGTGATCGGGCCGCGTGACGTGATCGAGGAGGGCGCTCGCAAGCGCGCACCGTGTCTCTTGACCGGTTACGGCGGCTTCGCTATCGCGCTTACGCCGCAGTATCTCGTGAGCTCGGGGATCGGCTGGCTGGAGCAGGGCGGGATCGTTGTGGTCGCGCATATCCGCGGTGGCGGCGAATACGGCACGGCCTGGCACGTCGAGGCGCAGCGCGAGCATCGGCAGCGCTCGTTCGACGATTTCATCGCCGTCGCAGAGCAACTCGTAGCGCAAGGCTTCACGAGCGCGGCGCAACTCGGCATCAAGGGTGGCAGTAACGGCGGGCTGCTTGTCGCTGCGTGCATGGTGCAGCGGCCCGAGTTGTTTGGCGCTGTGGTGTGTGAGGTGCCGCTGCTCGACATGCAGCGTTATCCGCTGTTGCACGCGGGTGCGTCGTGGATCGACGAATACGGCGATCCCGAGGACGAGGTGCAAGCACGTGCGCTGGCCGCGTACTCGCCGTATCAGCGCGTGAAGGACGGCGTGGCGTATCCGCCGTCACTCTTCACGACTTCGACCAGCGATGACCGGGTACATCCCGGCCACGCACGCAAGATGGTCGCACGCATGCAGGAACAGGGGCACGCGAACGTCTGGTATCTGGAGAATACAGAAGGCGGCCACGGGCCAGGCAGCGATGCGCTGGAACGCGCCGAATACGACGCGCTCGTGTTCCGTTTCCTGTGGACGACGCTCGCCGGAAGGTGGTGAGGCGCTCAGCTCACCACGTCGAGTTGGGCGATGACCGGCGTGTGATCCGAAGGCTGCTCCCACTTGCGTGGCGTCTTGTCGACTTCGACCGACTTGCACAGCGGCGCAAGCGCGGGTGAGAGCAGGATGTGATCGATCCGCATGCCGGCGTTGCGACGGAACGCGAACATGCGGTAATCCCACCACGTGAAGGTTTTTTCGGGCTGCTCGAACTGGCGGAAAGCATCGACGAAACCCAGTTCGATCAGCCGTGCGAACTGTGCACGCTCCTCCGGCGAGACGAGGTTCTGGCCTTCCCAGGCTTTTGGATCGTGTACGTCGCGATCTTCGGGGGCAATGTTGTAATCGCCTAGCAGCGCGAGCTTCGGATAGCGCTGCATTTCCTGCGCGAGCCAGTCGTGCATCGCGTTCAGCCAGTCCAGCTTGTAGGCGAACTTCTCGGTGCCAGGCGCCTGGCCGTTGGGAAAGTACGCGCTCACGACGCGCACGTCGCCGATCGTCGTGGCGATCACGCGCTGCTGCGGATCCTCGAAACCGGGGATGTTGCGCACGACCGTCGCTTCGTCGACGATGAGGCCGTCGCGCACGAGAATGCCCACGCCGTTATAGGTTTTCTGACCGGCGAACCAGCTGCGGTAGCCCGCTGCTTCGAGTTCGGCGCCCGGGAATTTTTCGTTGGGGAGCTTCAATTCCTGAAGGCACAGCACGTCGGTCTGGCTCTCCTTGAGCCAGTCGATGACGTGCTGCAGGCGGACCTTCAGCGAATTGACGTTCCAGGTGGCGATTTTCATATGAGGCTCGATCGGCTTGCGACAAAACGGGACGCGCGCCGCGACGAGGGGCGCGCACGACGCGTCATTATGAACCGCATCGCGCAGCCGAAGCGAGCCTCGTTTAAGCCTCAGCCGTAACGGCGACGACGCCGAGACGCGCGCGCGCAGCGTCGTACTCGCGTTTCAGGCGCGCGATCAACTCGGCCGCCGGCACGACGTCTTTGACCGCGCCGATACCCTGACCCGAGCCCCAGATGTCCTTCCACGGCTTCACGCGATTCGAGCCGAAGCTCATCGTGGATGGATCGGACACAGGCAGCGCGTCCGGGTCGAGCCCGCTCGCAACGATGCTCTGGCGCAGATAGTTGCCGTGCACGCCGGTGAAGAGATTCGAGTAGACGATATCGCCCGCATTGCTGTCGACGATCATCTGCTTGTACGCGTCGACGGCATTCGCTTCGTTCGTCGCGATGAACGCCGAACCGATATACGCGAGATCCGCGCCTGCGGCCTGCGCGGCCAGAATCGCGTTGCCGTTGCCGATCGCGCCCGAGAGCAGCAGCGGACCATCGAACCATTCGCGGATCTCGTGAATCAGCGCGAACGGCGAGAGTGTGCCAGCGTGGCCGCCTGCACCCGCAGCGACGGCGATGAGGCCGTCGGCCCCCTTTTCGATGGCCTTCTTCGCGAACCTGTTGTTGATGACGTCGTGCAGCACGATGCCGCCCCACGCATGCACGGCGTGATTGACTTCCTCGCGCGCACCGAGCGACGTGATGACGATGGGCACCTTGTACTCGGCGCAGACGCCCAGATCGTGCTCGAGACGGTCGTTCGACTTGTGGACGATCTGGTTCACCGCGAACGGTGCGGCGGGGTTGTCGGGGTGCTTCGCGTTGTATTGCGCGAGTTCGGTCGTGATGCGATCAAGCCATTCGCCGAGCACGTGCTCGGGCCGCGCGTTGAGCGCGGGGAATGAGCCGACCACACCCGCCTTGCACTGCGCGATGACGAGATCGGGATTCGAAATGATGAAGAGCGGCGAGCCGACGACCGGAATCGACAGACCGCGGCGCAGCACGGCGGGCAGGGACATTACTGACTCCTGTGTCGACCAGAGTCAATGCTTCAGCGCTTGCTCTGGTCACATGTTAAGTAGGCGGGACGGCGGCCGGATCCGGGCGCTGTCGTGTTTGGGGTTGCATCTGCTGGAAGCGAAACCGGGACGACGGTGCAGCGCACGGTGGCTCAGCAGGGCACAACATAACAAACCGGCTGACACTATGCAACCAGTTGCATAGTGTCAGCGTTCGGGTGATTCCAGCCGGCGTGGTACAGGCGTGGTTTAGAATCGCCGCATGTCGACACCCCATGCCATCCTGATTGCCCTGCTGGAGAAGCCGTCCAGCGGCTATGACCTCGCGCGGCGCTTCGATCGCGCAATCGGCTACTTCTGGCACGCCACACATCAGCAGATCTACCGTGAACTCGGCCGTATGGTGGAGGCGGGGTGGGTGGCTGTCGCGGAAGACGAGGCTGCAAGCGCGCAGCGCAAGAAGGTTTATTGCGTGCTGCCAGTCGGGCGGGAAGAGGTGAGGCGTTGGGCTCGCGAGACGCCGCTCGGACGCGACGACCGCAATGCGTTCTTGCTGAAGCTGCGCGCCGATGCGGTAGTGGGTCCGCTGGGGCTTGGCGACGAACTGCTGCGCCTGATCGAGGAGAACCGGGCACGGCTTGGCCTGTATCGCGAGATCGAGAAGCGCGACTTCGGCGCGCCGTCGCTCACGCATGGCCAGCAGTTGCAGTACGCGATCCTGAAGGCGGGGATACGCGGGCACGAGACGTGGCTCGAATGGGCCGAGGACGTGGCGCCGTTGCTCGCGGTCGATGCAACGCGGGGTCACGGTTCAATCTGTAGTGCTGATTAAAGCTCGTACGCGGTGGATGCAGGTTGATCGGTCACTTGATTGTCGCGCGCGTTCGCAGCATGTTGGCGCTTTTCCCCCGAATCGAGAAAAGTGTTTGACGTAAGCGCTGCAATACCCTATAATTCTTTTCTCTGACGGACGCGGGGTGGAGCAGTCTGGCAGCTCGTCGGGCTCATAACCCGAAGGTCGTAGGTTCAAATCCTACCCCCGCAACCAGCGAATCAAATCAAAGGGTTACAGTGCATTTGCCTGTAGCCCTTTGTGCTTTGTGGCGCTCGAATAACAGCTGAGGCTCGTCCGACGTCAATCGGCGAGCCGTCACAAGCCCGCACCTCACCCCGGCATCGCAAACCTCAACGAGCCAGCGATACGATTCCATGCATTGATCGTCGCAACGGCGGTCGTCAGCGCGGCCAGTTCGGTTTCTGAGAACTGTCGTCGCGCATGCTCAAATGCCTCGTCGTCCACGTGCTGCGACATCATGCAAGTGAGGCTCTCGGCCCAGGCAAGCGCCGCGCGCTCCCGCGTATCGAAACAGCCTGCGTCACGCCATGCTGCGACGAGATCGAGCCGCATCTGCGGTACGCCCGCTTGACGAGCCCAGTCCAGATGTAATTTGAGGCAATAAGCGCAGCCGTTGAGTTGCGACACGCGGACTTTGACCAGCTCGATCAGCCGTTTATCCAGCCCTGTATCGTGGACCGCCTGCCCCAGGCTGCGCAGCGCCGCGACTGCACCTGGAACGGACTTCTCGAAGGTCGTCCAGCTCATGCGGGGCGAAACCGCGTCGATGGACAGATTGCCTGAAGTGGACATGATGCCCTCGCATGCTGTTAACGAAACGGCGGCGCTTTAGTCCGCGTAACGCATCGCCGAGCGCCTTCCCGGGAAACCCAGCGGGCGCTCAAGCGTCATCGCGACACCAGTTGCGGACGTACGCAGGCGCATTCGCCGTCTCCCCATCGCGTTGCGGCGCTTGTGGCGTCATCGCGAGCGGCAATACCCCGGCCCAGACCGGACGATCCATATCTTCGGGATCATCTTCCGGACCACCAGTGCGGATCTTGCACGCGAATTCTTCGAGTGCGATACGCAGCACAGTGGTTGCCGCCAGTTCTTTTTCGTTGCCTCCGCGTACTTCGGCCGAACGCCCCGGCGCGATCGATTCCATGAATGCATCCAGTGCAGCAGCCTTTTCATGCTCTGGAACGCGTTCGAATTTGCCGTAGATCACGGCACTTCGATAGTTCATGGAATGATTAAACGCCGACCGGGCCAGTACCAGGCCATCCAGATGGGTCACACCGATGCAGACCTGCGCGCCTGCTGACGCCAACTTCAGCAGCCGGCTGCCGTTCGAGCCATGCACATAGAGATAATCACCCGTTCGCCAGCAGGCCATGGGAATGCAGTGCGCGCCTCGCTCATCGGCGAATGACAGGTGGCAGAGATGGGTTGCATCGAGAATGGTATCGAGCGTTTCCCTTTCGTACTGGCCACGTTCGGCAATACGGCGGATACGCGTTCGGTCACTGGCTGGCGTGGTTGTTTGCATGGTCTGATCTGGCGTTGAATTGACAGGCAGCATAGAACGCCCGTGGCCCCATGAGTAGATCCACCTGGTCATCAAATGATAGGGCCATGAATTGGGACGAATTCGTAACGACTTCTTCGAGAGCCAAATAGACTGCTGAGATACAGTGCCAGTGTCGTAAGCCGCCTACCCACAGTGGACCGATCTCGCTGTTGTCTCCTTCGAACCGGTTCCCCCCCTCAAAGCGTGAACGCTGACTGATCGACTAGTCAGGTTAGCCATGCTTCTCCGCGAATTCGGAAGAGTCCTATACCTCTTGGTACCACTGCAGCGAGAGTATATCTAGTGTGAGCTAAATATAGCTCAATCGCTCTCAAGCAGGATGACGGATTGGTCGTGCTTCCTGCGAAGTGGAGGCCGCGGGAAAGCGGAGCGCAATGGTAATTTCAATTTTGTAGCGAACAGCGTTCGAATGGAGTTTGTTCGAGGTAAATAAATCGGACTACGAAGTACTAAGTCGAGTAAAAAACTGAAGGAATGGACGTGATATCAATAACAGTACCAACACTCCTGCGTGGCGTCGTGTCGGTTATTTTGCCGCTGACTATTGCCGCTTGCGGAGCAAGTGGCGAAAACGGTGAAGCTCCCGGTGTAGATGTGGCAGGCGCTACCTCTGAAGCTAAGTCCGCGGAAGTAGTGGCGGCAACGAACGCCGCGGCATCGGAAAACGTCGCGCCGGAAATCGCAATGAAAATGCATGCGATCACAGTGAACGACGAGTCGACAACCGACCGCTTTATCGTCAAGTACAAGGCAAGCAGCGCTGAAGGCAAGGATACTTCCGCAGTGCGATCGAAACTGTCCAGACTGAGGTCGGCGTTTCCCGCCAAAGCGAATCACCATCGTCGCATGGGTATCGGTTCCGACGTCGTCACAACCGAGAGAAAGTTGAACGCCAGCGATGCCAACGCGTTCATGCGCGC
The DNA here is from genome assembly GCF_021390575.1 of Paraburkholderia adhaesiva. Classification (GTDB taxonomy): domain Bacteria; phylum Pseudomonadota; class Gammaproteobacteria; order Burkholderiales; family Burkholderiaceae; genus Paraburkholderia; species Paraburkholderia adhaesiva. The sequence goes on from NZ_JAJEJQ010000001.1 coordinate 1,331,900, forward strand.
CATCGCTTCGGATCCGGACGTCGAATATGTCGAACCGGACGTCGAGATGACGATCCAGTCGGCACCCAACGATCCCTACTATTTCAGACAGTGGTTTTTGAAGTCCAACCTGACCGACAACATAACCCCGGGCATTCGTGCGGAGGGAGCGTGGGAAATATCGAAAGGCCGCGGGTCGGTCATCGGAATTGTCGACACGGGTGTCACGAATCACAGCGATTTTAGTGCCAATCTGGTGCCTGGATACATGATCATGGGCGTTGCACCGGCGCCGGGCGGGTTCGACCCCGGCCTGACAAGCGGAAGTTGTGGACTTCCGTGGCACGGTACGCACGTCGCCGGTATTGCAGCGGCGCAGACGAACAACGGCGTTGGCGTCGCAGGCGTAGCACCCGAGGCAAAACTTCTGTCCGTGAGGTCGTTGGGTACATGCGGAACCGGTTCCCTGGCGGACGTGGCCGACGGCATCACGTGGGCCGTCGGCGGCACACTGCCTAATGTTCCGGTCAACGCTAATCCCGCGACCGTGATCAATCTCAGTCTGGCTCAGAAAAGTATGTGCTCGCAGACGATGCAGAACGCGATTGACTTCGCCACGAGTAAAGGTGCCATCGTGGTGACAGCGGCGGGCAACGACAGGGAGGATGTCGCACAGTGGCAGCCGGCCAATTGTCGAAACGTCATTGCCGTCAGTGGCAGCGATGGCACCTATGGAAGCTGGGTCTCCTCGAATTATGGAGCCGGCGTTGATATCGCGGCTCCGGCAGGCGACATCTGGTCGACTTACAACAGTGGAATCGGGTTGCCGGGCGCCGAAAGCTATGGGTATATGTCGGGTACGTCAATGTCGGTCCCGATGGTGAGCGGCGTCATCGCACTGGCACAGGCGGTGCTGCCAAAGTCGCTGAGCGTTGCGGAGTTCCGGGCGCTCCTGCAGCAGAGTGTGCAGCCGTTCGCCGCGCCTCCCGACCGCGTCCTGGGCCCAGGAATCCTGGATGCGCAAAAGACGGTCGCGGTGGCCAAAAGTGGTGTCATTCCGGTAGCGGCGGACTTTACATGCGAACAGGCGACGAACTCGATGCTTGTTACATGCACGGATCGATCGACAGCTAGAGGCGGTGTACCGATTAAAACCTGGTTGTGGAATTTGGGAGAGCCGACGGGTAACGGGGATATGGTGAGGGAAGTTTCTCTTAATCCTTACAGCAGTTACGAATACTCGGGGATACACACTGTCAAGCTTACAGTGACCGATACGAATGGCAAAACGAGTTCCTATGCTCGCCCAGTTAACGTTCAACCACCACCTGTCGTGGACCTCTCGGCAGGTGTGCCGAAAACGTTCGATAAATTCCCGAGCGATATGACTTATCTAAGAATCAAGCTCCCGTCTGGCGTAAAGAGCGTGACAATTAACACGACCTTCGCGACGCCTGATCAGGGTGCCTTCATGTATTTGAAGGATTCGCCAACCTCTTACCGACCTGATTGCAGGACAAATGGTCTCAGCTCACTGACTTGCACGGTCATTAATCCTCCCACAGGTGATTACTATGGAATCCTGACCGGGGTATCGAAAAACTCTGGTACGGTGACCATGAGCTATTCATCTTGACGTAGGCCGAACCGGAAGCATTCCCCCTGAAACGTACATTCGTTTCGGGGGGCTGCTCCTGAAAATCGCTGTCGTTGTGTCGTCGTCGATCCAACCGTTAAATTCATGTCTTGTTACGTGCCTCTGTGAATATGGCGGAATCAGATCAGCTACATCTGTTGGACTACGAGTCCTGCAAGGTAATCGCGCAGTCGGGTCGGTATCGCGAGGCACTGTCTCGCGTCACGACTCTTCTCATTTCGGAACCGTTGCACGTCGAGGCGCTGGAGCTTGCCGCCATCTGCCTGCATAACGTTCAGGAACAGGCAGAAGTGTCGATCGAGCGGACGGAAGGTGACGCAGGGATCGACCTGGCCGTCGCCTTCAACAACCTGGGCTGCTGGTTCTACGCCAGCGGCCAGGTTGTTCTGGCAGAGCACGCTTACTGGCGGGCTCTGAAGCTTAGACCAGATTCGCCGGACGTCATGACGAACCTCGGAATCGTCTTGAGAGATCAACGTCGCGACCCGGAGGCCGAAGCGATCTTGCTGGCGGCGCTTGATATTGCGCCAACTGATGCGCGTGCACATAACAGCTACGGCGTCGTACTCTGGAAGCTCAAGCGCGTTGCGGAGGCGGAAAAGGAATACCGCGCGGCGATTCGACTCAAACCCGACTTCAGGGACGCATATAACAACCTGGGTCTGCTATTGCTGGAACTGAACAGGCCAGTTGATGCAGAGGTCACGATCCGGCGCGCACTATCCCTCGACGATACGACCCCCGAGGCTCACAACAACCTGGGAAACGCACTGAGGCAACAAGGCCGCCAGTGGGAGTCTATTGCCGCATATCGTCGGGCGTTGGCATTACGGCCCGGCTATGTGGCCGCAAAGGCGAACCTGGCGCTGTCACTGTTGAGTATCGGTGAATACCAGGAAGGCTGGGCGTTGTATGAATCTCGTCATGATGCGGCTATGGGCACGCATTTTACTGACGCTCCTCACGTATCCTGGCCGAGATGGCGCGGTGAGCCGCTTGCCGGGAAATCGCTGCTCGTCTGGCCGGAGCAGGGCTACGGGGACGTCCTTCAATTCTGCCGTTATCTACCGCTGCTAAAAGCGAGCGGCGTAGATCAGTTAGGGATCGTTTGTCCGCCGGCGCTGCAGCGCTTGTTCGGTAGTCTCGAAGGCGTTGATGCCGTTTATCCGATGGACGGGAAGTCGCAAATTCCGCGGCACGACCATTGGTGTTTCGTCATGAGCCTGCCGTACTTCTTCGGTACGACCGTTGAGACCATCCCTGCAACGATGCCTTATCTTCGTCCTCCTGAGGGTCTGGCGGCAGAGTGGAGGGGGAGATTGCTCTCCGGGGGCTTCAAGGTCGGTCTGGTCTGGGCGGGAAATCCGCGTCTGCATACGCCTGCGTCAAATGCATTTGACCAGCGCCGATCCATGTCGTCGCGAATGTTCGTGCCCATCCTGCAGACGCCGGGTGTGACCTTCGTCAGCTTGCAGAAGGGGGAAACGACGCAGCGGCAGATTTACGAGCTTCCACCGGATCTACGGCCGCTCGACCTGATGGACGACGTGCAGGATTTCGCGGACACCGCAGCGATTGTCGAATGCCTCGATCTGGTGATTACCGTCGATACGTCGATAGCACACCTCGCAGGTGCGCTGAACAAGCCTGTCTGGATACTGTCGCGCTATGACGCGTGCTGGCGTTGGCTAGGCGACCGGGACGACTCTCCGTGGTATCCGAGCGCACGACTGTTCCGTCAAATCGAACCGGGTAACTGGGATGAGGTTGTAGGTCGCGTTGCCGAAGCGCTTGCGTGTCTTCCCAAACCCGTGGCGTGAGTTTGGACATGCGCGGCCGCGCAGCGCGACGCGTGGCGAAAAACCAGATGGGCCCGTGTTTTATCCGGCGAGTGCCCAATCGACTGCCGCCTGCGCGTGCAGCGCGGTGGTATCGAACACCGGCAACGCCGAATCGTCGGGGCCGATTAGCAGCGTGATTTCCGTGCAACCGAGGACTACGGCCTGCGCCCCTCGCGCCTTCAGGTCTTCGATTACGCGCTGATAAACGTTCCGCGACTGCGCCGTCACGACGCCGTGACAAAGTTCTTCGTAGATGATGCGATGCACGTCCGCGCGATCGCGCTCGCTGGGCACGACCGCTTCTATGCCGTGGTGGCTGCGCAGGCGTCCCACGTAGAAGTCCTGCTCCATCGTATAGTGTGTGCCGAGCAGGCCCGCACGCGTCACGCCGGCCGCCTTGAGTGCCGCACCGGTCGGATCGGCGATATGCAAAAACGGAATCGAAATCGTGGCTTCGATGGATGCGCACACGCGATGCATCGTATTCGTCGCAAGCAGCACGATTTGCGCGCCGCCGCGTTCGAGTTGCGTGGCGGCCTCGGCCATCTGTACGCCGAGCGCGTCCCACGTTCCCGCACGCTGTTGTTCCTCAACGTCCGCGAAATCGACCGTCAACATCAGGCTTCGCGCGTTGTGGTGCCCGCCGAGGCGCGTCTTGGCGTAGCGGTTCAGTAGCCGGTAATACTCGGCGGACGATTCCCAACTCATCCCGCCAATCACGCCTATCGTCTTCATGATCGCTCCCCGGTTCGCAAGTGTCGTCGATCGAACCAGTTTAGGCGCGCGTCCGGCCCTGTACAGGTACGGTATGCCGTCACCATGGCGGTACAGATCAGGGACGGATCACGGACAGTTCGCTTGAAAAGAATACTGTATTTTTGTACAGTATCGTCACTTTGAACGCGCCATCTTCCGCCTCGTCGAAGTCAGACGCAAACAGCGCCACTCGCAAGATCATTCACTGCGACTGCGACTGTTTCTACGCATCGGTCGAAATGCGCGACGATCCGTCGTTGCGCGGGCGTCCGATTGCCGTCGGCGGGCGGCCCGACCAACGGGGAGTCATCGCGACCTGCAATTACGAGGCGCGGCGCTTCGGCATTCATTCGGCGATGTCGTCGGCAATGGCGATGCGCAAGTGTCCGGATTTGCTGATCCTGCCCACGGCGATGGAAAAGTATCGCGTCGCATCGCGGCAAATCATGGCGATCTATCGCGACTACACACCTGACGTGGAGCCGCTCTCGCTCGACGAGGCCTATCTCGACGTCACGCACACCACGCGCTGCAAGGGCAGTGCGACGCTGATTGCGCAGGAGATCCGCGAACGCGTGCGCGCGACGGTGGGCGTGACGGTCTCGGCGGGCGTCGCGCCGAACAAGTTCATCGCAAAGATCGCCTCGGACTGGAATAAACCGGACGGCCTCTTCATCGTGCGTCCGCATGAGGTCGACGCGTTCGTGGCCGCGCTGCCGGTGCGCAAGATTCATGGCGTCGGCAAGGTCACTGCTGCGAAACTCGAAAAACTAGGGCTCTCGACGTGCGCGCAGTTGCGCACCTGGTCGCTAATCGATCTGCACCGCCAGTTCGGTGTGTTCGGCAAGCGGCTCTACGAACTGTCGCGCGGTCAGGATGAGCGCCCCGTGCTGGCGGACCAGGAGCGCAAATCGGTCAGCGTCGAGACGACCTACGTGAACGATCTGCTCACGCTCGAAGCGTGCAGCGATGCGCTCAAGCCGCTCGCGATGCAACTCGACGCGCGCATCGAACGGGCGGGCTGTGCACACGCGGTGCGCAAGCTTTTCGTGAAGGTCCGCTTCGCGAATTTCCAGCGCACGACGGTCGAGTGTGTCGGTGACGCGACCGATCTGCCGACGTTCCTCGCGCTGCTCGAAAAGGGCCTTGCGCGGCGCAAGCAGGCGGTGCGTCTGCTTGGCGTGGGAGTGCGGCTCGAGGAAGATAACCCCGCGCTGCGTGGTCAGTTTGCACTATTCGACAAGGATCCAGACGAGGACGCTCTCGAACCCGATGCATAGGCGGCGTTGCGCTGGCGTTGCTTTTCCGGCGCCGATAGAATCGGCGCAACGAGGAGGAGCCGTTCATGGACCTGATCATCCGCCACGCTGTGCTCGCGCATGGACATCCCGATAGCCATCCCACAGTCGACATCGGTATCGACGCGGGCCGTATCGCCGCCGTCGAGCCGCGACTCGCGGCGCAGGCGCGCGAGGAGATCGACGCTGCGGGCGCGCTCGTTACAGCGCCATTCGTGGACGCGCACTTTCACATGGACGCCACGCTCTCGTACGGCCTTCCGCGCGTGAACGCGTCGGGGACGCTGCTCGAGGGCATCGCGCTGTGGGGCGAACTCAAGCCGCATCTCACGCAGGAGGCGCTAGTCGATCGCGCGCTGGAGTACTGCGACTGGGCCGTCGCGCGCGGACTGCTCGCGATCCGCAGTCATGTGGATGTCTGCGACGAACGGCTTCTGGCCGTCGAGGCGCTGCTGGAGGTCAAACGCCGCGTCGCGCCGTATCTCGATCTTCAACTGGTGGCGTTTCCGCAAGACGGTTTGCTGCGCAGTGCCGGCGCGTTCGACAACCTCAAGCGCGCCATCGCGATGGGCGTCGATGTCGTGGGCGGGATTCCGCACTTCGAGCGCACGATGGCCGACGGCGCCGAATCCGTGCGGCTGCTCTGCGAATTCGCGGCCCAGAAGGGCCTGCGCGTAGACATGCATTGTGACGAGTCCGACGATCCGCTCTCGCGCCACATCGAAACGCTTGCCGCGCAAACACACCGGCTCGGCCTGGCTGGCCGCGTCGCGGGCTCGCATCTCACGTCGATGCATTCGATGGACAACTACTACGTGAGCAAGCTATTGCCGCTGATGCGTGAGGCTGGCGTTGCGGCAATCGCGAATCCGCTGATCAACATCACACTGCAAGGTCGTTCGGATACCTATCCAAAGCGGCGCGGTATGACGCGCGTCCCCGAGCTGATGGCCGCGGGCATAGACGTCGCATTCGGCCACGACTGCGTGATGGACCCGTGGTACAGCTTCGGTTCGGGCGACATGCTGGAGGTCGCACAGATGGGATTGCACGTCGCGCAGATGACCGGCGTGGCCGCATCGCGCGCATGCTTTGATGCGGTCACCGTGAATCCAGCGAAGATTCTCGGTCTTGAAGGGTATGGCATCGCACCCGGCTGCGCGGCGAATTGCGTCGTGCTCGATGCGCGCGATCCTGTCGAAGCGATCCGTTTGCGTGCGACGCGACTCGCGGTGGTGAGCCGGGGCAGGGTGGTGAGCCGTCAGCCCGCGCAGCGCTCGGCGCTCGCGCTTGAGGGGCGGCCCGCAAGCGTCGATTTCAGGTTGCATCGCTAGCGCGGCACGCAAAAAAACCGCGCACGGGACAAGTCCGTGCGCGGTTCGTTTTCAGGTCGAGCTACGCCCGATCAGTGCGCCGGCGGCTGCTCCATACCGTTGTGGCGCAGCAGTGCGTCGATGCTCGGCTCGCGTCCGCGGAACGCCTTGAACGATTCCATCGCGGGGCGGCTGCCGCCCACTTCCAGAATCTCCTTGCGATAGCGCGTGCCGGTAGCCGCATCGAGCACGCTCGACTTTGCCGCCTGCGCCGCTTCTTCGAAGGCGGCGTACGCATCGGCGGAAAGCACTTCGGCCCACTTGTAGCTGTAGTAACCCGCCGCGTAGCCACCCGCGAAAATATGGCTGAACGTGTTCGGCCAGCGCGAGAACGCAGCCTGCGGAATGACGTGATAGCGCCCGTTGATTTCGCGCGCGAGGTCGTTCACGCTCTTGCCCGCCGATGCTTCGAAGTCGACGTGCAGCGCCATATCGAACATCGAGAACACGATCTGGCGCAGTGTGCCGAGGCCGCTCTGGAAGTTCTTCGCTGCGAGCATCTTGTCGAACAATTCGCGCGGCAGCGGCTTCGCGGTATCGACGTGTGAGCTCATTTCGCGCAGCACGTCCCACTCCCAGCAGAAGTTTTCCATGAACTGCGAGGGCAGTTCGACGGCGTCCCACTCAACGCCGTTGATGCCCGACACGGCAAGTTCGTCCACGCGCGTGAGCATGTGATGCAGGCCGTGGCCGAATTCATGGAACAGCGTGATGACTTCGTCGTGCGTGAAGCACGCGGGCTTGCCACCGACCGGCGCGGAGAAATTGCAGGTGAGATACGCGACCGGCGTCTGCACCCCGTTGCCTTCGAGCTTGCGGCGCGAGCGCGCGTCGTCCATCCACGCGCCGCCGCGCTTGCCTTCGCGTGCGTAGAGGTCGAGATAGAACTGCGCGACGAGTGTGCCGTCGGTGTTTTCCACGCGGAAGAAGCGCACGTCCGGATGCCATACGGGTGCGCTGTCGTCGCGGATGCGAACGCCGAAGAGCGCCTCCGTGACCTTGAAGAGTCCCCGCAGCACGAAGTCCTCGGGGAAGTACTGCTTCACTTCGTTTTCGGAGAACGAGTAGCGCTTCTGGCGCAGGCGCTCGGCGGCGAAAGCCATGTCCCACGGCTCAATCTGAGCGAGACCCAGCTCGCTTGCCGCGAATTCGCGCAGCTCTTCCCAGTCCTTTTCGGCGTGCGGGCGCGCGCGCGTCGCGAGGTCTTCGAGGAAGCTCATCACCTGTTGCGGCGATTCCGCCATCTTCGGCGTGAGCGAGACTTCTGCGAAGTTGTCGTAGCCGAGCATCTTCGCTTCTTCTGCGCGCAGCTTCAATTGCTCGGCGACGATTTCCGTGTTGTCCCAGTCGGCATTGCCGCTGCCATAGACCGGGCCGAGTTCCGATGCGCGCGTGACATACGCGCGGTACATCGTTTCGCGCATCGCGCGGTTTTCCGAATACTGCAGCACCGGAAAATACGACGGGAAATGCAGCGTGAACTTCCAGCCTTCCTTGTCGTCGCGTTCGGCGGCTTCACGCGCGGCTGCGATCACGTCTTCGGGCAGGCCGACCAGTTCCGCCTCGCTCGTGGCGTAGAACGCGTAGCCGTTGGTCGCGTCGAGCACGTGATCGGAGAACGCCTTCGAGAGCGCTGCCTGGCGTTCCTGCAGTTCGGCGAAACGCGGCTTCTGGTTTTCGGGAAGCTCGGCGCCGGACAGGCGGAAGTCGCGCAACGCGTTGTCGAGAATCTTCTTGCGCTCGCCCGAAAGCAGTTCGAACGAGTTGTGCGTGGTGATGCCCTTGTACTTCTCGTAGAGCGCGAGATTCTGGCCGACGCTCGCCCAGAACTCGGTCACGCGCGGCAGGTTCTCGCCGTAGACGGCGCGCAGTTCCGGCGTATCGGCTACGGCATTCAGATGGCCGACGACGCCCCAGGCGCGAGAGAGCGGCTCGCTGGCGCGCTCGACGGGTTCGACCACATCGCTCCATTGCGCGGGCGTCATCGGCTGTGCGGCGCGGTCCACGGCGGCACGCGCATCGGCGAGCAGCACGTCGAGCGCGGGCGTCACGTGTTCGGGGCGAATTTCGCCGAAGCGCGGCAGGCCGGTGAAGTCGAGCAGCGGATTATCGGAGGGAGTAGTAGCCATGATGCGTCCTGTGTCCTGTCTGTCGCGGTTCGATGTGAAAGAGTCCGGCGGGTGTGCGTCGATGCGTCGATGCATCGCGCGGACCCCGATAGTTCGTTTATTGGGGCGCGGTGCGCACTTTCCAACCGGGCAACGCCTGCAAAATTAACAGATGTCGGCGTGCGACGGCGAATTGCTGTCTTAGCCGATCCTACTGCAACGCGTAGCGTTGAGTGCCGGACGTGGGCGTAAAAAAGCGGCCTCCGAAAGGCCGCTTGTTCTATGCCGCTGGCCGCGCGCGCGGCGCGGCGAGAGTCATGAAAGTGAAAGCGAGTCAGGCGTTCGCCGCGGCGCGCTCGGCTGCTTCGATCGTATTGACGAGCAGCATCGTGATGGTCATCGGGCCGACGCCGCCCGGCACCGGCGTGATGTGTCCGGCCACTTCCTTCACGCCTGCGAAGTCGACGTCGCCGCAGAGCTTGCCGTTGTCGTCGCGGTTCATGCCCACATCGATCACAGTCGCGCCCGGCTTCACCATGTCGGCGGTGAGGATGTTGCGCTTGCCCACGGCCGCCACGACGACGTCCGCCTCGCGCGTGTGCGCCGCGAGATCGCGCGTCTTGCTGTGGCAGACCGTGACGGTCGCTCCAGCTTCGAGCAGGAGCATGGCCATCGGCTTGCCGACGATATTCGAGCGGCCGATCACCACTGCATTCGCGCCCGTGAGAGCGATCTTGTACGCCTCGAACATCTTCATCACGCCATAGGGCGTGCACGGACGAAAGAGCGGCTGGCCCGTCATCAGCGCGCCCGCGTTGGCGACGTGAAAGCCGTCCACGTCCTTCTCGGGCGCGATGGCTTCGATCACCTTGTGGCTGTCGATGTGCTTCGGCAGCGGCAGTTGCACGAGGATGCCGTGGATCTTCGGGTCATTGTTCAGTTCGTCGATGCGCTTGAGCAGGTCGGTTTCGGAGAGCGTGGCGGGGTAGCGGTCGAGCGACGAGTAGAGGCCGTTGTCCTCGCAGGCCTTCACCTTGTTGCGCACGTAGACTTCGCTAGCCGGATTGTCGCCGACCAGCACGACGGCAAGACCCGGTCGATGGCCGCGGGCGGTGAGGGCGGCGGCGCGTGTGGCGACGTCGGTGCGCAGAAGCTTTGAGAGGGCGTTGCCGTCGATGAGGGTGGCTGTCATGGTCGGTCGAGGTCGAGAATGGGCAAGGCGGGAGCAACGGAAGTGCGCGGCGCGATCCGGGCGGGGCCGTTGCGAAGGCCGATATTATACCGTCGCCCAGCGGGCGCTTCGGCGTGCGGGGATGGCGCGGGGGAGTGCGCGGGCGAATGCAACGCGTGCGCCAATGCAAAGCGTCCCGCGAACCGGCCCGGCCACTGGGGCGGGCGGTTGCACGGGACGTGAGACCGCTGCGGCGGTGCCGCCGCTTACTGTTGCGGCTGCTGCGGCTTGTTGGAGAGCGCGAGACGCAACAGGTCGGCGACCGTGTTGACGTTCAGCTTCTCCATGATGTTCGCGCGGTGCGCTTCGACGGTCTTGATGCTGATGCCGAGATCGTCGGCGATCTGCTTGTTCAGACGACCTGCGATGATGCGCTCGAGCACCTGGTGCTCGCGTGCGGTCAGCTTGCCGAGGCGCTCGGCGGCAGCACGCTGCTGCTGCACGTTGCTGCTCTCGCTGCGCGCCTTGTCGAGCATGCGCTCGACGAGCTTGCGCAACTCGGCTTCGTCGAACGGCTTCTCGATGAAGTCCATCGCGCCTTTCTTCATCGTCGAGACGGCCATCGGCACATCGCCGTGGCCCGTCACGAAGATGATCGGCAGCGCGGCGTTCTCGGCGATCAGGCGCTCTTGCAGTTCGAGCCCGCTCATGCCGGGCATCCGAACGTCCAGAATGAGGCAGGCGATCTGCCCGGCTTGCTGCGCAGGCTGGTACGTCTCGATGAACTCTTCCGCGCTGTTGAAGCACTGCACACGGTAGCCGTTCGCTTCGAGCAGCCAGCGCAGGGAGTCTCGTACTGCCTCATCGTCGTCGACAACAAAGACAGTTTCCTGAGTGGTGACTGGGCTGTTCATGGCTCTCCCGTAACGGTTGTTGGAGTCGGTTCTTCGGTGCCGTCGCGTGACGGTGTGTCCGCTTCGCCGATCGGCAGACTGCAATGGAACGTGGCACCGCTGATGTGGCCGTCGGCTTCGACGTTGTTGACCACCCACAGGCGCCCGCGGTGCGATTCGATAATCGAACGGCAAATGTTCAGCCCCATGCCCATGCCATCGGACTTGGTGCTGTAGAACGGTTCGAAGAGGCGTTCGGCCGTGGCTTCGTCCACGCCGGGGCCCTGGTCCACGACGCTGATGCACACATTGCCGCCATCGCGCTTCACGACGACGCGGATCACCGGATCCATTGCGTTCGGACGGGCATCGGCCATGGCTTCAGCGGCGTTCTTCAAAAGATTGACGAGCACCTGCTCGATCAGCACCGGATCGACATATATCACAGGCATGCGCGAGCGCATGTCGGTCACGATGCGGATGCGGCGCTTGCGCGCTTCGATTTCGGCGAGGCCCACGGCGTCGGCAACGATGTCGGCGACGCGCGCGGCCTGGCGCTTCGGTTCGGAGCGCTTCACGAACTCACGGATGCGCTTGATGATCATGCCGGCGCGCACGGCCTGCTGCGCCGTTTTTTCGAGCGCGGGCAGCAAATTCTCGGGCGCGCCGCGTCCTGACTTCACGAGCGCGACGGTGCCTGACGCATAGTTGTTGATCGCGGCGAGCGGCTGGTTCAGCTCGTGCGCGAGCGAAGACGCCATTTCGCCCATCGTCATCAGGCGGCTCGTGAACTGCAGCTTTTCATCCTGCTGGCGGGCGAGTTCCTGGGCCTGCTTGCGCGTGGTGATGTCGGTTGCGATCTGCATCTGCGCGAGGTGACCGTCCACCCACTGAATGTACTGGCGCCGCACCTCGAACCACTTCTGAATGCTCTCTACGTACACTTCCTGCGCGTCGGCGGTGCTCTCGGTGAGCGCCGCGGCAGGCAGTCCCGCGAAGGCGTCGACCATGTCGATCGAGTCCGACGACGCGTTCGCCGAATCGAATCCGCCACCGCCTGCCAGTTCCAGATGACCGTCCGGCCGGATGCCGAACAGGTGACGGTAGTAGCGGTTCGCGAACAGCAGTTCGGCTTCGTCGGCGGCGAGCACGGACACGGCGGCGTCGAGGCTCTCCAGCACCGTGGTGAAACGCTCGTGCGCGGCGGCGAGTTCTTCGCGGGCGCGCTTCGGTTCGGTGATGTCCGTCATCGACGACATCCAGCCGGTTTGACGGCCCGAACTGTCGATGAGCGGAGAGACATAAAGCCGCGCATGGAACTGCGAGCCGTCCTTGCGGCGCACGCGCAATTCGAATCCGGAAGAGGGCGCCTTGCCGCGCAGTGTCATGTCGAGCTGGCGCTGCATTTCCGGGTACGCGTCGCGCGGCCAGTACGGGAACGGCGCGTTCTTGCCGACGAGGTCGCTTTCGTCCCATCCGGTCATGCGGCAGAACGCGGGGTTCACGTGCGTGATGCGGCCGTGCATGTCGAGCACCCGCATGCCGATCAGCACCGAATTTTCCATCGCGCGGCGGAAGAACGCTTCCGCATAGAGCGCCTGCTGCGCCTCGAAGCGCTGACGCGTGTGCTTCCACAGGCTCCAGAGGCTCCACAGCACGAAGCACGACAGACCCGCAACCAGCCACACGAGCGTGTTGTTCGTGAAGTTGGTCATCTGCGGGTACGAGTACACGCGCACGGAGAGGCCCTGGCCCGGCGGGTCGAGCGGCAGGTCGTAGTACACGTCACGCGGCAAACGCGGACGCGTCGAGGTGGTGGCGAGCTCGCGATTGTTCGCGTCGATGATCGAGATCTTGTACTTGGCCGACAGCTCGGGCGGGATGTCGCGCTTCAGTATGCCTTCGATCGAGAACACGGCCGCGATCGAGCCAAGAAATTCGCGGTCGCGGTATACAGGTGTCTGCAGCGTGATGTACCCGTTGCCGAGATCGTCGTAGATGATCGGTGAATAGACCTGGCGGCGCGTCGCCCGCGCCTCGGCGAAAGCAGCCTTGACCGCTTCATCCATCTGCTGGTCGCTTGGCTTCGCGAGCCGCTGGCCGAACATCGGCATGGCCGTGCTCGGCCAGCGCGGTTGTTCCTCGGTCGTATACCAGTTCAGGTAGAGAATCTCGGGATGCCCTTGCATGATGTCCGTGGTGGACACCTGGAAGGACTTCGGGTCGGCGTGGCCGGCGACGAGGTCGCGCGCGAGCGCCTGGAGCTGTTCTTGCGCGCCCGTCATCGAAAGACGGATCTGCTGCTGGGCCCACGCGACATTGCGGTACAGCGTGTCTTCCTGCTGCTGCTGCTCGCGGCGGTTGAGGCTCCACAGGATCAGGCTCATGACGACCAGGAACACCAGGATCGACAGGAGCGGCGTGAGCAAATAGGAATTGGACCACCAGGGTCCGTGGTGCCAGCGAGACGGCGTCGAGTCGCCGGGCGAACCGGGCGGCCGCGCCGAGCGTGCGAAAAGCCGTTCGGTCAACATGGCAAGGATTGTAGCTCAGCGTAAGACACGGAATTGCCGCTAAAAAAGCGGTATTTGGCCGATAAACGGGCGCAAACTGGCCGTTATCGCGGCAGGTTCGCGAACGATTAAGCGTGCACTGCAACATTTTTTCATATTATAAAATTACATCTCGCCATTCGAAAATTTTGTTGCGCTAGGCCGTGGGGGGTCATTACAATCGCCCGAAAGTAATTGCGGTTGGCCCTGGCTCGTGTCGGGCAAGTCGCCCGCATGGTCCGATCAACAGCCCTTTTCCGCCCTTATGGGCATGGGACCAGAGTAAGGCGCTAAAGCGCCAACTCTGTTCGACACAGGAGACGAGCATGTCCGCTGTACCCGACGAAGTCCTGAAGTACGTAGCCGCCGACAAGGACGAAGATCCCCAGGAAACCGCCGAATGGCTTGAAGCACTGGACGGCGTCATCTCGACGGTCGGTCCCGACCGCGCCCACTATTTGATCGAAAAGCAGATCGAGTTCGCCCGCGTGCATGGCGAGCATCTGCCGTTCTCGGCGAACACGCCGTACATCAACACCATCCCGGTCGCCGACCAGGCACAGAATCCCGGCGACCAGGACATCGAACACCGCATCCGTTCGTACACGCGCTGGAACGCCATGGCGATGGTGCTGCGCGCCGGCAAGCACACGAACGTCGGCGGCCACATCGCTTCGTTCGCCTCGGCCGCGACGCTCTATGACGTCGGCTATAACCACTTCTGGCGTGCGCCGTCCGCGGAACACGGCGGCGATCTCATCTTCGTGCAGGGCCACTCGTCGCCGGGCGTCTACTCGCGCGCGTTCCTGCTCGGCCGCCTGACGGTCAAGCAGCTCGACAACTTCCGTCAGGAAGTGGGCGGCGAGGGCATCCCGTCGTATCCGCACCCCTGGCTGATGCCGGACTTCTGGCAGTTCCCGACCGTCTCGATGGGCCTCGGCCCGATCATGGCGATCTACCAGGCGCGCTTCATGAAGTACCTGCATGCGCGCGGCATTGCGAACACCAACGGCCGCAAGGTCTGGGCCTTCCTCGGCGACGGCGAAACGGATGAGCCGGAATCGCTCGGCGCGATCGGCATGGCCGGCCGCGAGCGTCTCGACAACCTCGTGTTTGTCATCAACTGTAACCTGCAGCGTCTTGACGGCCCGGTGCGCGGCAACGGCAAGATCATCCAGGAACTGGAAGGCGAATTCCGCGGCGCCGGCTGGAACGTCGTCAAGGTCATCTGGGGCAGCCGCTGGGACGCGCTGTTCGCACGCGACAAATCGGGCGCGCTGATGCGCCGCATGATGGAAGTCGTCGACGGCGAGTACCAGACGTACAAGTCGGAGTCGGGCGCGTACGTGCGCGAGCACTTCTTCAACTCGCCGGAACTGAAGGCGCTCGTCGCCGACTGGTCCGACGACGACATCTGGAACCTGAACCGCGGCGGCCATGATCCGCACAAGATCTACGCGGCGTTCCAGCAAGCCAGCAACGCCAAGGGCCAACCGACCGTCATCCTCGCGAAGACGATCAAGGGCTACGGCATGGGCGAAGCCGGCCAGGCGATGAACATCACCCACCAGCAGAAGAAGATGCAGGTGGATCAGCTCAAGAAGTTCCGCGACCAGTTCCGTCTGCCGATCACCGACGAACAGATCGTCGACGTGCCTTACCTCACGTTCGAGGAAGGCTCGAAGGAACTCGATTACATGCGCCAGAAGCGCATGGACCTCGGCGGCTACCTGCCTGCGCGCCGCCAGAAGGCGGAGTCGCTGCCGGTGCCTGCGCTCGATGCATTCGAGCCGCTGCTCAAGGGCTCGGGCGAAGGCCGCGAGATCTCGACGACGATGGCGTTCGTGCGGATCCTGAACATCCTGCTGAAGGACAAGGCGCTCGGCAAGCGCGTCGTGCCGATCGTGCCGGACGAGTCGCGTACGTTCGGTATGGAAGGCCTCTTCCGCCAGATCGGCATCTGGAATCAGGACGGCCAGAAGTACGTGCCGGAAGACTCCGACCAGCTGATGTTCTACAAGGAATCGCAGACCGGCCAGATCCTGCAGGAAGGCATCAACGAAGCCGGCGGCATGGCCGACTGGATCGCCGCCGCGACGTCGTATTCGACGCACGGCGAGATCATGGTGCCGTTCTACATCTTCTACTCGATGTTCGGCATGCAGCGCATCGGCGACCTCGTGTGGGCGGCAGGCGACATGCGTTCGCGCGGCTTCCTGCTGGGCGGCACGGCAGGTCGTACGACGCTGAACGGCGAAGGCCTGCAGCACGAAGACGGCCACTCGCTGATGTGGGCAGCTTCGGTCCCGAACTGCGTGAGCTACGATCCGACGTTCGGCTATGAACTCGCCGTCATCATGCAGGACGGTCTGCGCCGCATGGTGCAGGACCAGGAAGACGTGTTCTATTACGTCACGGTGATGAACGAGAACTACGAGCACCCGGCGATTCCGCAGGGCGAGCAAGTGGCGGCGGACATCATCAAGGGCATGTACTCGTTCCGCAAGGGCGACGCGAACTCGAAGAATCCGCGCGTGCAACTGATGGGCGCGGGCACGATCCTGAACGAAGTGATCGCCGCCGCCGACCTGCTCAAGAACGAGTGGGGCGTCGAAGCCGATATCTGGAGCGTGCCGAGCTTCACGGAACTCGCGCGTGAAGGTCACGAAATCGAGCGCTGGAACCTGCTGCATCCGAGCGAGCCGCGTCGCGAATCGCACGTCGAGAAGCTGCTCAAGGACACGCAAGGTCCGGTCATCGCATCGACGGACTATGTGCGTGCCCTCGTTGACCAGATCCGCGGCCTCGTTCCGCGCAAGTTCGTGGTGCTCGGCACCGACGGTTTCGGCCGTTCGGATACGCGTGAAAAGCTGCGTCATTTCTTCGAAGTCGATCGTTACTGGACGACGGTTGCGGCGCTCAGCGCGCTCGCGGACGAAGGCAAGATCGAGCGCAAGGTTGTGGCAGACGCCATTGCGAAGTACAACCTCGATCCGTCCAAACCCAACCCGATGACCGTCTAACGCATCACCCCTGTGCATCGCATGCGCGGCCTCTCCGAAGCGGGGAGGCCTCTCGCATGCAGCCCCGGAGACACAACAATGAGTCAAACGATCGAAGTGAAGGTGCCGGACATCGGCGATTACAAGGACATTCCTGTGATCGAGGTGCTGGTCAAGGCGGGTGATACCGTCGAAAAAGAGCAGTCGCTCATCACGCTGGAGTCCGACAAGGCGACCATGGACGTGCCGAGCCCTGCATCGGGCACGGTCAAGGAAGTGCGAGTCAAAGTAGGCGATAACGTGTCGGAAGGCGTGCTCGTCCTGGTGCTGGATGGCGCAGGCGCTGCCGCCGCGCCTGCACCGGTTGCGGCGAGCGCTGCAGCACCCGCACCGGCTGCGCCTGCAGTACCTGCTGCTGCACCGGCCGCTGCGAGTGGCGGCGTGCAAACGGTCAAGGTGCCGGACATCGGCGATTACAAGGGTGTGCCGGTCATCGAAATCGGCGTGAAGGTGGGCGACCGCATCGAGAAGGAACAGTCGCTCGTCACGCTCGAATCGGACAAGGCGACCATGGACGTGCCGAGCCCGGTAGCCGGCGTCGTCAAGGAAATCCTGGTCAAGGTCGGCGATGAAGTTTCCGAAGGCACCGGTATCCTCGTGATCGAGGCCGAAGGTGCAGGCGCTCCCGCCGCCGCACCCGCGCCGAAGCAACCGGTCGAAGTGCCGTCGGACGCACCTGTGCCCGCAGCGGCCGCACCCGCGGCTGTCGCACCGTCGGCACTGGCGCAGGCGCCGATCATTCCGGCAGGTGAAGGCGGCACGCGCCGTCCGAGCCATGCGTCGCCGTCCGTGCGCAAGTTCGCGCGTGTACTCGGTGTCGATGTGTCGCGCGTGCAAGGTTCGGGTCCGAAGGGCCGCATTACCCAGGACGACGTCACCGCGTTCGTGAAGGGTGTCATGACGGGCGCGCTGGCTGCGCCGGCTGCCGCGGCTCCAGCCGGCGGCGCGGGCGGCGAGCTGAACCTGCTGCCCTGGCCGAAGGTCGATTTCACGAAGTTCGGTCCGATCGATCCGAAGCCGCTCTCGCGCATCAAGAAGATCTCGGGCGCGAACCTGCACCGCAACTGGGTCATGATTCCGCACGTCACGAACAACGACGAAGCGGACATCACCGACCTCGAAGCGCTGCGTGTGCAACTGAACAAGGAAAACGAGAAGTCGGGCGTGAAGTTCACGATGCTCGCGTTCGTCATCAAGGCCTGCGTCGGCGCGCTGAAGAAATTCCCGACTTTCAATGCGAGCCTCGACGGCGACAATCTCGTCTTCAAGCAGTACTACCACGTCGGTTTCGCAGCCGACACGCCGAACGGTCTCGTCGTTCCGGTGATCCGCGATGCGGACAAGAAGGGTCTCGTCGATATCGCGAAGGAAATGGCCGAACTGTCGAAGCTCGCGCGCGAAGGCAAGCTCAAGCCCGACCAGATGCAGGGCGGCTGCTTCTCGATCTCGTCGCTCGGCGGCATCGGTGGCACGAACTTCACGCCGATCATCAACGCGCCGGAAGTGGCCATTCTCGGCCTGTCGCGCAGCGCGATGAAGCCGGTGTGGGACGGCAAGCAGTTCGTGCCGCGCCTCACGCTGCCGCTGTCGCTGTCGTACGACCACCGTGTGATCGACGGCGCGGAAGCTGCACGCTTTAACGCGTACCTCGTCTCGATCCTCGGCGATTTCCGCCGCGTGATCCTGTAAAGCCGCTTCGCTGACCGGCTTGCCGCCCACTGCGTAGGGCGGCAAGCCGGTAGCTTCCGTCGATCTAGCAAAGTAATGGGACCGCAGTAAGCGCTAAAGCGCCGACTCCGGTCGACACAAGGGGACACTATGAGTCTCGTCGAAGTGAAAGTGCCGGACATCGGCGACTTCAAGGACATCGATGTCATCGAGGTCAATATCAAGGCCGGCGACGTCATCGAAAAAGAACAGACGCTGCTCGCGCTCGAGTCGGACAAGGCCACGATGGAAGTGCCGAGCGACGTCGCGGGCACCGTCAAGGAAGTGAAGATCAAGCAGGGCGACAAGGTCTCGCAAGGCACCGTGATCGCGCTGGTTGAGGTTTCCGCTGGCGCAGCTGCGGTCGCGGCTGCACCTGCTCCGAAGGCGGAAGCGCCGAAGCAGGAAACACCGAAGGCCGCGGCATCCGCACCCACACCCGCACCTGCGGCGGGCAGCTACAGCGGTGGCGCTGACATCGAATGCGACATGCTCGTACTGGGCGCTGGCCCTGGCGGCTACTCGGCTGCGTTCCGCGCAGCCGACCTCGGCATGAAGACCGTGCTGGTCGAGCGGTATTCGACACTCGGTGGCGTGTGCCTGAACGTCGGCTGCATTCCGTCGAAGGCGCTTCTGCACACGGCGCTCGTTGTTGAGGAAGCCGAAGCACTGGCCGCGCATGGCATCACGTTCGGCAAGCCGCAGGTCGATCTCGACAAACTCCGCGACTTCAAGTCCGGCGTCGTCAAGAAACTGACGAGCGGTCTCGCGGGCATGGCGAAGGCGCGCAAGGTCGAGGTCGTGACCGGCCTCGGTTCGTTCGTCGATCCGCACCACATGGAAGTGGTGGGCGAGGGCGGCAAGAAGGTCGTGAAGTTCGCGAAGGCGATCATCGCGGCCGGTTCGCAGGCGGTGAAGCTGCCGTTCATGCCCGAAGATCCGCGTGTGGTCGACTCGACCGGTGCGCTCGAACTGCGCCAGATCCCGCAGAAGATGCTCGTGATCGGCGGCGGCATCATCGGCCTCGAAATGGCGACGGTCTATTCGACGCTCGGCGCGCAGATCGATGTCGTGGAAATGCTCGACGGCCTGATGGCCGGTGCGGACCGCGATCTGGTGAAGGTCTGGGAAAAGTACAACGCGAATCGCTTCGCGAACGTCATGCTCAAGACGAAGACGACGAAGGCCGAGGCGAAAGCCGACGGCATCTACGTCACGTTCGAAGGCGAGAAGGCGCCCGCGGAGCCGCAGCGCTATGACCTCGTGCTGGTCGCCGTCGGACGCTCGCCGAACGGCAAGAAGATCGGCGCAGACAAGGCTGGCGTCGCGGTAACCGATCGTGGTTTCATCGACGTCGACAAGCAGATGCGCACCAACGTGCCGCACATCTTCGCGATCGGCGACGTCGTCGGGCAGCCGATGCTCGCGCACAAGGCCGTGCATGAGGGCCACGTGGCGGCGGAAGCGGCGCATGGCGAGAAGGCATACTTCGACGCGCTGCAGATTCCGTCGGTGGCCTACACCGATCCGGAAGTCGCCTGGGCCGGCAAGACCGAAGACCAGTGCAAGGCCGAAGGCATCAAGTACGGCAAGGCAGTGTTCCCGTGGGCCGCATCGGGCCGCGCGATCGCGAACGGCCGCGATGAAGGCTTCACGAAGCTGATCTTCGACGAAGAGACGCATCGCGTGATCGGCGGTGGCATCGTCGGCCTGAACGCCGGTGACCTCATCAGCGAAGTCTGTCTCGCCGTCGAGATGGGCGCGGACGCGGAGGACATCGGCAAGACGATCCACCCGCACCCGACGCTGGGCGAATCGATCGGCATGGCCGCCGAACTGTACGAAGGCGTCTGCACGGACCTTCCGCCGCAAAAGAAAAAGTAAGCGCGTTTTGCGGTGAACAAATGGAAACGGCGCACCCCGCGAGGGGTGCGCCGTTTTGTCATGGGTTCCGCTGGTGTGCTGCGAGAGGGCGGCCGCGTGCCAAAAATTCCCGGCCACTTAAGACCGGGCAAGCAGCGTGCCGTTTGCCGGCATGCTGGAGCGTCAGGTCCGGCGGTGGGCGCGCGTCACTTCACCTCGCGCGTGCCCGCTCTCGGCACAACCAGACGTTAAGCGGGCTTCTTGGCCGAAGCGGCAGCCGAGCGCGACGCTTGTGCGGCGGCCTTGCTGGCGGCAGCGGTGGCTGCGTTGAAATTGCTTTCGGCCATTTCCACGGCTTGCTTCGTGGCTTTTTGAACCGTTTCGTACGTCGTGTTAGCCGCGTTGATCGCGGACTTGATCACGGCGACAGCCGTCTCGGAACCGGCCGGGGCGTTCTTCGCGACGTTGTCGACGAGCGACTGCACCTTGCGGTTTTGCTCTTCATAGTGCGCTTCGGCGACCTTCGCGAATTCGGCTTGCGTGGCCGAGGCGATTTCGTAGACGTGACGGCCATACGAGAGCACCTTTTCAGCGAGCGGCTGGGCATAGCCGGCTTGGAGGGCCAGCAGCTCCTGCGCGTCCTTCGCGGACAGCGCGCGCTGTGCGTGCTCTTGCGTTTCCGACAGATTCGAGCGAACGGCCTGAAGATTCAATTCGACGAGTTTTTCCACACCCTCGAATGCCTTGCTGGTCAGACCGAAGAGGGTTTCGAGATTGGCCTTCTGGGCAGCGGCGAATTGCTCAGGGGTCAGCAGACTCATGTTTACGCTCCTGGATTGATGACGGGCCGTCTGATGCGGTCCGTGTAAGTAAGTGGCAAGACTCAGGTGGTCTGCTGCGCGCTTTGTGCGTCGCAGCATTGGTACCGATTTTAGGATGACGTCAAAGAAAGTCAAGAATTATTTGTGCGTCGCACAATGTCATTAATTTGTTATTAAACAGATACTTATGCGTGCTGATTGGGGCGCGATCGCTGCGCTTCGAGGGGCATAACAGGTGACGTCGAGGATCGCAATCGGCAAAACCCCGCTGCATCTGGCAAGATGTGTTATCGCGCTAACTGATGTGTGTTTCGGAATTACGGCAGACTGATGAGGGATTGTCCTGAGTGCGTCCACCAAATTCCGAGTTAGCACGTTAAGGACCCATCGCTCTCGAATCAGAATTCCCGACGCGATCGTTTCCCGGTATTTTTTCCCGAAATCAAGTTTGACTCCGCCGGTGCCGTTAACTCCGTGCAAACGAAGACGGTGCCGTGCTGGAAGGGTGGTCCGGCATTGCGATTGCTGTTTTGAATCGGGTATTTGAAAGCTATCGGTTGCTTAAATCGAAGGTCAGACTTCGGTTTAATGAGCGTAGATAAGTGCTTCAATTTGCGTAATTTTCGTTGTTTTACTACACTTGGCGAACGATCCTGTCGCTCCATCCAGAACACCAATGAAATCGGACAAGCTCCTGTCGTTCAAACTGATGCACGGTGCAATGGCCAGCACCGTGTTGTCGGTGGCTGTCTCCCTGGCCATCAGTGCAACGATTGCCGCGCCCATGAGCGCCTTCGCTGCAACGCAAGATGCCCCGGCAGCCAAAACCACGAAGGCGAAAAAGGCCGCCAAAAAGGTCGCGCCCGCTTCGGCGCCCGCAGCAACGGCGCCGGCCAAGGTCTCACAGAAGTCTGCCAAAGCGTCGGGCGCTGCCGCGTCCGGTGAGGACGCAGCGCGCCCGGTCGTGAAGAGAAAGCGGGTGACCTATACGATGAACGGCCACCACCACACGGCGATGCGCCGTGTGACGTTCGAGCCGCGTCAACCCAGCGTCGGCCAGGCGTTCGGCCTGCATGAATCGCCGGACGCGCTGGCGCTGCGTTCGGGCGTTGCCTACGTCGTCGACCAGAACACGCTCGAACCGCTCTTCGACAAGAACTCGCACGCCGTCGTGCCGATCGCCTCGATCTCGAAGCTGATGACCGCGATGGTCGTGCTCGATTCGAAGGAACCGCTCACGGATTCGATCGAAGTCTCGGACGAAGATCGCGACTACGAGAAGAACACCGGTTCGCGCCTCTCTGTGGGCTCGGTGCTGACGCGCGAGGACATGCTGCACATCGCGCTGATGGCATCGGAGAACCGCGCCGCGGCAGCGCTTTCCCGTTTCTACCCGGGTGGACGTCCGGCGTTCATCGCGGCGATGAACGCCAAGGCGAAGCAACTCGGCATGACGGATACGCACTTCGAGAACTCGACGGGCCTTTCCAGCCAGAACGTCTCGAGCGCGCGCGATCTCGTGAAGATGGCCAACGCCGCGTACCAGTACCCGATGATCCGGAAGTTCTCGACGGACCACAGCTACGATGTGTACACGGGCAAGCGCACGATCGCCTACAACAGCACGAATGCGCTGGTTCGCAATCCGTCGTGGGACATCGGTCTGCAGAAGACTGGCTTCATCAACGAAGCGGGTGAATGCCTCGTGATGCAGGCGACCATTCGCAACCGTCCGGTGATCATGGTGCTGCTCGATTCGAGCGGCAAATACTCGCGCTTTGCGGACGCGTCACGCGTGCGTGCGTGGCTTGACGCCGGCGGCGCCGACCAGCAGCCGCGTATCACCAGTGCGGACGCGGGTGGTCCGGGGACCTGATCGGCCCTGAGCCTGCCTCCAATGCGAAACGCCCCGTCATTGCGGGGCGTTTGCTTTTGTACCGTCGATGCGCGACGCGGCGCTTACGCAGTCTGCGAGGCGCCCTCGGCGGGCTCGGGGTGGTAGCCGAGCGATTCGGAGATGACCAGTGCGGTCTTGCTAAGCTGGCCGAGCCAGGAATCCTGCAGGCGGTCGGCGGGCGCCGACAACGAGAGTCCTGCGACCAGCTTGCCGGTGTCGTCGTAGATGCCCGCTGCGATGCAGCGCACACCCAGTTCCAGTTCTTCGTTGTCGCGCGCACACGACTGCTGGCGCACGTGAGCCAGCTCGCGCTCGAGTCGGCTCAGGTCGGTGATGCTGTTGCGCGTGTGACCCGAGAGGCCAGTGCGCGTGGCGTAAGCGCGTACGCGGTTGGCTTCGTCGGCGGCGAGAAAGAGCTTGCCGACCGATGTCAGATGCAGCGGCGCGCGTCCACCAATCGCCCGAACGACCTGCATGCCCGACCGCTCCGAGTAGGCCCGCTCGATGTAGACGATCTCGTCACCCTGGCGTACCGACAGATTCACGGTCTGGCCGGTGAGGCGGTGCAGCTCGCGCATCGGCGTGAGCGCGGCGTCACGCACCGAGAGGCGCGCTTTCACAAGATTGCCGAGTTCCAGCAGACGCATGCCGAGCCGGTAGGTGCCCGGATCTGAGCGGTCGACGAGTCGACAGCTCACCATGTCGTTGAGGATTCGGTGTGCGGTGGAGGGATGGAGTTCGGTGCGCTGCGCCAGTTCCTTGAGGCTGACTGGATCGCTGTGCGCGGCGAGTGCGTCCAGGAGGCGCATCATCCGCTCGATCACCTGAATGGACGTCTTCTGATCGGGCGTGTTGCCACTTTCGCTCATGGGTTCGTATTCGGTTGACGCGTGAAGCGGAAGCTCATTGTATCTCGTATGGTGAAAAAAGGAAGCATGAGGCGGCCCTATATGCTGCTACGCGTCATCACGGACGGCCTGCAATGATGCGTTGGTAGCGTGCGCGAAACGTCGCATAATCGGGGACGGTTTATGAGAGGAGCCGCCATGCGAGTTGGTTTGTTCGTCACCTGTCTGATCGACACAATGCGTCCCGAGATCGGTTTCTCGACGATCAAACTGCTGGAGCAGGCCGGCTACGAAGTGGTGGTGCCGTCCGCGCAGACCTGTTGCGGGCAGCCCGCCTACAACTCCGGCGAGCGCTCGCTCGCACGCGATCTCGCCGAGAAAACGCTGCGTGAATTCGAGCAGTTCGATTACGTCGTGGTGCCGTCGGGTTCGTGTGGCGGCATGATCCGCGTGCACTACGGAGATCTGTTCCGCGACGACCCCGAACTCATGGGCCGCTACGGCAAGCTGCGCGAGCGCGTCTACGAACTGACCGACTTCCTCGTCAACGTCGCGAAGGTCTCGCTGACGCCCGGTGAATTCGAGGGGCCGGTCACCTATCACGATTCCTGCTCGGGTTTGCGCGAGCTTGGCGTGAAGGCTCAGCCGCGCGCGTTGCTCGCGCAGCGTGGTGTCGAAGTCCGCGAGATGAAGGATTGCGAGCACTGCTGTGGCTTCGGCGGGACCTTCGCCGTGAAGTACGGGGCGATATCGACCGCCATCGCCGA
This sequence comes from Paraburkholderia adhaesiva, assembly GCF_021390575.1. GTDB lineage: Bacteria > Pseudomonadota > Gammaproteobacteria > Burkholderiales > Burkholderiaceae > Paraburkholderia > Paraburkholderia adhaesiva. The sequence continues at coordinate 1,356,493 of NZ_JAJEJQ010000001.1, forward strand.
CGAGAAATGCGCGAATGTGCGGGCCAGCGGCACGGGCGCGGTGGTGCTCGGCGATCTCGGCTGCATGCTGAATATCGAAGGGCGCTTGCGCAGGACCGGCGATACCGCGACGCGCGTGCTCCATATCGCCCAGGTGCTGGCGGGCGACGTCTGACGCGCCACCACCTCTTTAGCCTGCCACTTTCGCCGCGGTCTAACGCCCAGGATCCCAAGCCATGCAAGTCCAGTCGATGCACTTCAAGGCGCGCGCCGGCCAGAAGCTGGCCGACCAGCGCCTCCAGCAGAACCTCACGAAGCTCTCGACGAAATTCGTCTCCGCGCGCGCCGAGGCGATCACGGCGATCGACTTTCCGGCGACGCGCGACGCGCTAAAGGCGCGGCGCAATCGTGCGCTGGAGAACCTCGATGTCTGGCTGGAGCAGTTCGAAACCGAGGCGGCGCGGCGCGGTGTCACGGTGCTCTACGCCGAGACAGCGCGCGATGCGGCGCAGCTCGTTGCCGACATCGCGCGCAAGCACGACGTGCGCAAGGTCATCAAGACGAAGTCGATGGTGTCCGAGGAGATGCGGCTGAACACGGTGCTCGAAGAGATGGGCGTCCAGTCGATCGAGACCGACCTCGGCGAATACATTCTGCAGATCAACAACAACGAACCGCCGAGCCACATCATTGCGCCCGTCGTCCACAAGGACAAGGACGAGATCGCCGATCTCTTCGCGAAGACGCACCACAAGCCGCGCCTGACCGAGATCCCCGACATGACCCGCGAGGCGCGCGAGATGCTGCGGCCGCATTTCCTGTCGGCGGACATGGGCGTGACGGGTGGCAACTTCCTCGTCGCGGAAACGGGCTCGGTCGTGCTGGTCACGAACGAGGGCAACGAGGGCATGTGCACGGTGATGCCACGCGTGCATGTTGCGGTGACCGGGATAGAGAAGGTGCTGCCGACGCTGGAGGATCTCGCGACGGCCATGCGCCTGTTGCCGCGCTCGGCGACGGGGCAGGCGACCTCCAACTACTTTTCCGTGCTGACCGGGCCGCGTGGCAAGGACGATCAGGATGGTCCGGAGCATATGTACGTGGTGATCGTCGACGGCGGCCGCACGGGGCTGATCGGCGGGGAGTTCCAGGAGATGCTGCGCTGCATCCGGTGCGGCGCCTGCATGAACCACTGTCCCGTCTACCAGAAGGTCGGCGGGCACACGTATGGATGGGTCTATCCGGGGCCGATGGGGTCCGTGCTGACGCCAAGCTATGTCGGTCTCGACAAGGCGCTCGATCTGCCGCAGGCCGCCACGCTTTGCGGCGAGTGCAACAGCGTCTGTCCGGTCGGAATTCCGCTCTCCGATCTGCTGCGCAAGCTGCGCGAGAAACAGATGGAGCGGCACCTGCGACCATGGCGCGAGCGTGCGGCGCTGGCCGTCTGGGGCTGGCTCGCGCTCAATCCGGGCGTGTATTCGCTGATGACGAAGCTCGGCGTGCGCGTGCTGGAACGCATGGGCGGGCAGGGGCGGCTGATCCACAGGCTGCCATTCGCGCGCGGCTGGACCGATGGACGCGATATGCCCGCGCCGGTCGGCCGGACGTTTCGCGAGCTGTACGCCGCGCGGCAGACACACCTCGACACGACGGGGCGTCGGTCGGAGGCAGGCTGAGCAAGTTTTTTCAAGCCTACCAGGCGTACTGTTTAACCTGGAGCAACAGTGTGTTTGTCGCAGCCGGGTTTTTCCTGATTGCGGATGTCTATATCATTTCGACTGGCGATAGTGTGTCCCGCGCGATCGCACCCCAGTCGAGAGATCCGCATCATGAAAAGGAAAATATTGGTGTACTGGCCCCTGGCCCTGATCGTGCCGTTGGCGACGATCGCATGGATACACGCGTGGCAAACGGCCCAGCAGGCGATGCCGCTCGCCGCTGACGAGTTGACCGCAGAACTGGCCCGCACCGTGTCGTATGGCCTCGTCGGCAGCGACGGGAAGGTGTCCGTCAGGGCGAATCGCGCTGACGTGCCGCGCTCGATCTGACGGACTGCTTTGTATAATCGCGCGCTGAATCGGTCTGCGCGACGCTTCGCGCGCCATCCTTCGTCACGATGAAAAACGTTTCAGTCTGTTTCGTCTGCCTCGGCAACATCTGTCGCTCACCCACGGCTGAGGCCGTGATGCTCCATCTGGTCGAGGAGGCGGGGCTGGCGGCACACATCGGCGTCGATTCGGCGGGGACCGGGGACTGGCACATCGGCGAGGCGCCCGATGCGCGTGCGCAGCGCGCCGGCGGTCGCCGTGGGTACGATCTGACGCCTTTGCGCGCGCGTCAGATTGGCGCAGACGACTTTCAGCGCTTCGATTTCGTCGTCGCGATGGACGAGGCGAACATGAGCGCGCTGCAGGATGTGTGTCCTGCGTCGATGCGTCACAAAATCCGTCTGCTGATGGAATTCGCACCCCAGTTGGGCACGCGCGTGGTCGCGGACCCCTATTTCGGCGGCGAGGCTGGCTTCGAGACGGTGCTCGATCAGTGCGAGGCGGCCTGCGCCGGGCTTCTCGCCGCGATGCGCGGCCACCTGGCTGACTAGCGCGAGCACGGAATGGCCGACGAACACTCCATTTCATGTTTTGCGACGTTTTTGGGTGTTAGTAGCCCACTTATTAACCCAATTGGCGTCCGGGATACTTGACGAAATTACTCATGTATTTATACTTGACGAAAATTGTCGAGAATTGTGGTCCCCTTACATCATGAGACTCACCACGAAAGGCCGTTTCGCCGTCACGGCGATGATTGACCTGGCCCTGCGCCAGGAGCAGGGCCCGGTGACGCTTGCGGGTATCAGCCAGCGCCAGCACATTTCGCTCTCTTACCTCGAACAGCTGTTCGGTAAGCTGCGCCGTCATGAAATCGTCGAATCGGTCCGCGGGCCGGGCGGCGGGTACAACCTCGCGCGTCGCGCGGAGGATGTGACGGTGGCGGACATCATCATTGCCGTCGATGAGCCGCTCGACGCCACGCAGTGTGGCGGCAAGGGCTCCTGCGAGGGCACCAAGCAGAACGACGGCCACTGCATGACGCACGAACTCTGGTCGACGCTGAACCAGAAGATGGTCGAGTACCTCGATTCCGTGTCGCTCAAGGATCTGGTGGAAAAGCAGCGCGAGCGCGACGGCGCCGCGCCCTCCGTGCTGCGCGACCGCCGCGCGGATACGCCCGCCCACGATCCGGTGCGCCCCGTCCCGCTGGGCCCGAACTCGATATTCAACATGGCCGGTTCATGATCGCGGATCACGGCCAGCGCAATACACAAAGCAGCACACAGAATTTCCGGAGCGATAGATGAATAACGACATTCCCCACCTGCCCATTTACATGGACTACAGCGCGACGACGCCCGTCGACCCGCGCGTGGTGGACAAGATGATTCCGTATCTGCGCGAGCAGTTCGGCAATCCGGCGTCGCGTAGCCACGCTTACGGCTGGGACGCGGAGCGTGCCGTCGAAGAGGCGCGCGAGCAGGTTGCTGCGCTCGTGAACGCTGATCCGCGCGAAATCATCTGGACTTCCGGCGCGACCGAATCGGACAACCTCGCGATCAAGGGTGCCGCGCACTTCTACAAGAGCAAGGGCAAGCACATCGTCACGGTGAAGACGGAGCACAAGGCCGTGCTCGACACTTGCCGCGAACTCGAGCGCGAAGGCTATGACGTGACGTATCTCGACGTGCTCGACAACGGTCTGCTCGATCTGGAAGTGTTCAAGGCCGCGCTGCGGCCCGACACGATTCTCGTCTCCGTCATGCACGTGAACAACGAGATCGGCGTGATTCAGGACATCGAGGCGATCGGTGAGATCTGCCGCGAGAAGGGCATCATTTTCCACGTCGACGCAGCGCAATCGACGGGCAAGGCGCCCATCGACCTGCAAAAGCTCAAGGTCGACCTGATGTCGTTCTCGGCGCACAAGACCTATGGCCCGAAGGGTATCGGTGCGCTCTACGTGCGACGCAAGCCGCGCGTGCGTATCGAGGCTCAGATGCACGGCGGCGGCCACGAGCGCGGTATGCGTTCGGGCACGCTGGCTACGCACCAGTGCGTCGGCATGGGCGAAGCGTTCCGCATCGCGCACGAAGAAATGGCGACGGAAAACGAGCGTGTCCGCATGTTGCGCGACAAGCTGCTGAACGGCCTGAAGGAAATCGACGAGACCTACGTGAACGGCGACATGGAACACCGTGTCCCGCACAACCTGAACATCAGCTTCAACTTCGTCGAAGGCGAGTCGATGATCATGGCCGTGAAGGACGTGGCGGTGTCGTCGGGTTCGGCGTGTACGTCGGCTTCGCTTGAGCCGTCGTATGTGCTGCGCGCGCTCGGCCGCAACGACGAACTGGCTCACAGCTCGATCCGTTTCACGGTGGGCCGCTTCACGACCGAAGAAGAAGTCGACTTTGTGATCAACCTGCTGAAGACGAAGATCGCCAAGCTGCGCGAACTCTCGCCGCTGTGGGAAATGCACCAGGACGGCATCGATCTGTCGACCATCCAGTGGGCCGCGCACTAAACGCGCGAGACCGAAAGCCGATACGGCCGCAGCGCAATCGCGACTAGACGCATGCAGCGCGGCCAACGAATAGAAGGAGTGTGATCATGGCATACAGCGAAAAGGTTCTGGACCACTACGAAAACCCGCGTAACGTTGGCTCGTTCGCGAAGGACGACGACGCGGTCGGTACTGGCATGGTCGGCGCGCCGGCCTGCGGCGACGTGATGAAGCTGCAGATTCGCGTGGGTACGGACGGCGTCATCGAAGACGCAAAGTTCAAGACGTACGGCTGCGGTTCGGCGATCGCATCGAGTTCGCTCGTGACCGAGTGGGTCAAGGGCAAGACCCTCGATCAGGCGCTCGCCATCAAGAACACGCATATCGCGGAGGAGCTCGCGCTGCCGCCGGTGAAGATTCACTGCTCGATTCTCGCGGAAGACGCGATCAAGGCAGCAGTGGCAGATTATCGCCAGCGTCATACCGATCAAGCGGACGCAGTGAAGGCGGACGCGGCTTAAGCGAGACGCTTGGCACGCGCCAAGGCAGGGGCGCAGCGGACGGAACACCGTCCGCCGCGGGATTAGGACTTTGAATGCAGGCAAGGGTTGCGCTGCGGCGTGAAGGGACGGTAGGTCCGGACCTTACGGCGCGAGTGCGCGGCGATGACGCTATGGCAATTACGTTGACGGAAAAAGCAGCACAGCACGTTCAGAAATACCTGGTGCGGCGTGGCAAGGGCATGGGCCTGCGCCTCGGCGTGCGCACGACGGGCTGTTCGGGGCTTGCGTACAAGCTCGAGTACGTGGATGAACTCGCGCCCGAGGACAACGTGTTCGAGAGCCATGGCGTGAAGGTCATCGTCGATCCGAAAAGTCTTTCGTACATCGACGGCACGCAACTCGACTTTGTGCGCGAAGGGCTCAACGAAGGCTTCAGATTCAATAATCCGAACGTAAAGGACGAGTGCGGCTGCGGCGAGTCCTTTCGCGTTTGAGCCCGCGCGATGCGGTGAAAAGGCGGCCTGTGCCGCCTTTTTGACTTTTGATGGGATGCGCGCGGCGCGCCCGATGGAGCCCCACCGGGGCAGCATAATTCAATGACTTCGCTTTCCTCGCTCTCCGATAGCCACTTCGTCCTGTTCGGTCTGCCCGAGCAGTTCGCGACCGACGCCAGTGCGCTCGATCACGCGTACCGCACGGTGCAGGCGCAGGTCCACCCCGACCGCTTTGCCGCGGCCGGCGACGCGCAAAAGCGCATTGCGATGCAGTGGGCCACGCGCACGAACGAGGCGTACCAGACGCTGCGCGATCCGCTCAAGCGTGCGAAGTATCTGCTGCATCTGCGCGGTATCGACGTCGGTGCCGAGAACAACACGGCGATGGAGCCCGCGTTCCTGATGCAGCAGATGGAGTGGCGCGAAGCGATCGAGGATGCGGTCGGTGCGAAGAACATTGATGCGCTCGACGCGCTTGCAGTGGAACTGCGCGACGACGAACGCGCGCGCTTCGCGAAGCTTGCGGCGCTGCTCGATAGCGGCTCGAACCAGCCGGCGGCCGAGGCGGTGCGCCAGTTGATGTTCATCGAGCGCGTGGCGGGCGAGATCGACGCGAAGATCGAGCGGCTGGAAGGCTGAACGCGGGACTGAATGCAGCGCTTGCCGGCCAGTGCGGCGGGCAGGGCGTCAACACGGATTAGAAGGGCCGCGAGGTCCGTACAAGATTACACAGATGGCATTACTGCAAATCTCCGAACCCGGCATGGCGCCGGCGCCGCATCAGCGGCGGCTAGCGGTCGGCATCGACCTCGGCACGACGAACTCGCTGGTCGCTGCCGTGCGCAGCGGCGTGCCCGATGTGCTGCCCGATGAGGCCGGTCACGTGCTGCTGCCGTCCGTGGTCCGCTATCTCGCGAACGGCGGACGCCGCATCGGCCGCACGGCGAAGGCGGAAGCGGCCACCGATCCGCGCAACACGATCGTTTCGGTCAAGCGCTTCATGGGCCGCGGCAAGACCGACGTCGAAGGTGCGGCGAACGCGCCGTACGAATTCGTCGACGCACCGGGCATGGTGCAGATCCAGACCGTCGATGGCGTGAAGAGCCCTGTCGAAGTGTCGGCGGAAATTCTCGCGACGCTGCGTCAGCGCGCCGAAGACACGCTCGGCGATGAACTCGTGGGCGCGGTCATCACGGTGCCCGCGTATTTCGACGAAGCGCAGCGTCAGGCGACGAAGGACGCCGCGCGTCTCGCCGGTCTTAACGTCCTGCGCCTCCTGAACGAACCGACCGCGGCGGCGATTGCCTATGGCCTCGACAACGGCGCGGAAGGCCTCTACGCGGTCTACGACCTCGGCGGCGGCACGTTCGACCTGTCGATCCTCAAGCTCACGAAGGGCGTATTCGAAGTGCTCGCAGCGGGCGGCGATTCGGCACTCGGGGGCGACGACTTCGATCACGCGCTCTACGCGTGGGTGCTGGAGCAGGCCGGTATCGAACCGGCGACGCTCGCGCCCGAAGACGTACGTCTCATGCTCGATCGCGTGCGCGACGCCAAGGAAGCGCTCTCGTCGGCGCACGAGGCGCGTGTCGAGGTCACGCTCTCGAACGGCAAGCAGATCGCGCTGACGATCGACGAACCGCGTTTCGAAGCGCTCACGCAAACGCTCGTGCAGCGCACGCTCACGCCGACGAAGAAGGCGCTGCGTGACGCCAAGGTCCCGGTTGCCGACGTGAAAGGCGTGGTGCTGGTGGGCGGCGCGACGCGCATGCCGGTGATTCGACGTGCCGTCGAGCAGTTCTTCGGCAAGGCACCGCTCACGAATCTGGACCCCGATCAGGTGGTGGCGCTAGGCGCTGCGGTCCAGGCCGACCTGCTCGCGGGCAACCGCGGCGGCGAGGACGACTGGCTGCTGCTCGACGTGATCCCGCTGTCGCTCGGCGTCGAGACGATGGGCGGCCTCGTGGAGAAGATCATCCCGCGCAATTCGACGATTCCCGTCGCACGCGCGCAGGACTTCACGACGTTCAAGGACGGCCAGACCGCGATGGCGATCCACGTCGTGCAGGGCGAGCGCGAACTCGTCTCCGACTGCCGCTCGCTCGCACGTTTCGAGCTTCGCGGCATTCCGCCGATGGCGGCTGGCGCGGCGCGCATCCGCGTGACCTACCAGGTCGACGCCGACGGTCTGCTTTCCGTGTTCGCGCGCGAGCAGCTTTCGGGTGTCGAGGCGTCGGTGGTGGTGAAGCCTTCCTACGGTCTCGCCGACGACGACATCGCGAAGATGCTCGAAGACAGCTTCAAGACCGCCGACATCGACATGCGCGCGCGGGCGCTGCGCGAAGCGCAGGTGGAGGCCGAGCGGATCATCGAGGCGACCGGAGCGGCGCTTGCCGCCGACGGCGAACTGCTCGACGCCGACGAGCGCAAAGACGTGGACGCCCTCATCGACGCGCTGCGCACGATTGTGCAAGGCGAGGACACGGATGCGATCGAAACGGCGACGAAGGCGCTCTCCGAGGGCACCGACGAGTTCGCCGCGCGCCGCATGGATAAGGGCATCAAGCGGGCGCTGGCGGGCAAACGGCTCGATGAAATCGGCTGAACGCAACGCGACAGCAGGTTTATAAGCGCCGGGCGCGGAAGTTTTCGCCCGCCGTGGCGTGTGCGTGGTTTCCCGATTCAGGAAAGCGCGCAGCGAAAGTAGAATGGGCGCAGGCCTCCGTCTGGGACGGAGGCACGGCGCCCGGTAAGAACGTTATTGGTTACGGAATTCTCAATGACTCAAATCGTGGTGCTGCCCCATGTCGAACTGTGCCCGGAGGGCGCGGTGATCGAAGCAAAGCCGGGCGAGAGTGTGTGCGACGCGCTGCTGGAACATGGCATCGAGATCGAACATGCATGCGAAAAGTCGTGTGCCTGCACGACCTGTCACGTGATCGTGCGGGAAGGCTTCAACGAACTCGAGCCGTCCGAGGAAGGCGAGGACGACCTGCTCGACAAGGCGTGGGGTCTGGAGCCGACTTCGCGCCTGTCGTGTCAGGCGATCGTGCCGGAAGAGGGCGACCTGGTGATCGAGATTCCGCGTTACTCGATCAACCACGCGAAGGAAAACCACTAAGCGAAAAGAGGAGCGTGCCGATATGAAATGGACCGATGTGCAGGACATCGCGATAGCGTTGACGGATACCCATCCGGAAGTCGATCCGCAGTACGTGCGCTTCACCGATCTGCATCGCTGGATCACGGAACTGGAAGGCTTCGACGACAACCCCGAGCACTCGAACGAGAAGATCCTGGAGGCGATCCAGGCCGCGTGGATCGAGGACGCGAGTTATTGAGTCTCCGGTCAGGCTTCAGGCTGTAAAAAAGGCGATTTGCCCGTTGGGCAAATCGCCTTTTTCATTGCGGCGGATTCTGCTCGCTTCGCGCTCAGGCGGCGACCAGCGCACCGTTCTCGACACGTACGCGCTGGCCTTGCTGGAAGGGCGGCGCCTGGTGGTAGGTGAAGTGGCGCGTCTTGCCGTCTTCCATGCGCACGCGCACCGAATAGTCCGTCGTGCTCCGGAGGTGCTTTTCGAGCGCGTTGCCGCCGACGCCACCACCGAGCGCGCCAAGCAGCGTCATCGCGACACGGCCGCCACCGGCACCGAACTGATTGCCGACCAGGCCGCCTGCGACGGCACCGCCCACTGCGCCGATACCGGTGCCATGGCCTTCGTGCTTGACTGCGGAAATCGATACGACTGTACCGCACGCGGCGCACGCGGCACCGGCTTGCGGCGATTCCTGGCCTGCCTGGCCTGCTTGGTCATACTGGCCCTGCTGCGCATACTGCTGCGGCTGCTGGCCGTACTGAGGCGGTGGCGCACCGGTCCCGGCGGCTTGCTGCTGCGCGCGCGGGTTGGTTGGCGCTTTGTTTGGCGCCATTTGCACGCTGTGGACCGATGGCGCCGGTTGCGTCGAATCGATGGTCGGTTGCGTCGAATCGATGACTGACGGTGGTGCCATCTCGGTCGTCTGGCCAGTCTGCGTCTGGTCGTTCTGCGACGAGGAACTGAACGCCGTTGGGAGGACGCCGGTAATGGCGGCGGTGGCCCCAAGGCTAGCGACGATGACTGCAGCAGCAGCGGTGGCGATCAGCGGATGGAGCCGACGCCGTGGTGCGATGTTCGGATCGGTCTGGTTCATGACAGGCTCCGTCTTTGGAGGCGTGGATTTTTATAAGACAGAGTGTGAGGGAGATCGATAACCGCGGAGTTTCAATTTGTAACCCACTCCATACGCCCAAATAGTGCGCGATCTCGCTGGATTCTGAAGCGGCGCATATACGCTCGTTCTGATCGTTGATGCGCGGCGCGGGGCAGGGGACGGATCGCAGAGGCTTTTACCGACGGTTACAAACAATCGGGGCGCAGGCGGCGTGAACCGCGTGCGCCCCGATGGCGTGATTGCAGACCCGAATGTGTCGCTTAGTCTTCGCGGCGCAGGTGCGGGAAGAGGATGACGTCGCGGATGCTCGGGCTATCGGTCAGCAGCATCACCAGACGGTCGATGCCGATGCCACAGCCGCCCGTCGGAGGCATGCCGTACTCGAGCGCGCGGATGTAGTCGGCGTCGTAGAACATCGCTTCTTCGTCGCCGGCGTCTTTCTGCTCGACCTGCTTCTTGAAGCGCGCGGCCTGGTCTTCCGGATCGTTCAGCTCCGAGAAGCCATTCGCGATCTCGCGGCCCGTGATGAAGAGTTCGAAGCGCTCGGTGATGCCCGGCTGCGTGTCCGAGGCGCGCGCGAGCGGCGACACTTCCACGGGGTAATCGATGATGTAGGTCGGTTCCCACAGTTGCGACTCGGCGGTCTCTTCGAACAGCGCGAGTTGCAGCGAACCGACACCGGCGTTCAGGAACGCGGGCTGGTTTGCATCGACGCCGAACTTCTTCAGTTCGGTGCGCAGGAAGGCGGCGTCGGCGAGTTGCGCGTCCGTGTACTGCGGCGCGTACTTCTGGATCGCCTGCGTGATCGTCAGGCGGTGGAACGGCTTCGACAGATCGAGTTCGCGGCCCTGGTAGGTCACGACGGCGCTGCCGAGCGCGTCGATTGCGGCCTGGCGGATCAGCGCTTCGGTGAAGTCCATGAGCCACGTGTAGTCCGTGTACGCGGCGTAGAACTCCATCATCGTGAATTCCGGATTGTGACGCGGCGACACGCCCTCGTTACGGAAATTCCGGTTGATCTCGAACACGCGCTCGAAGCCGCCGACGACCAGACGCTTCAGATACAGCTCAGGCGCGATGCGCATGAACATCTGCATGTCGAGCGCGTTGTGATGCGTGACGAACGGCTTGGCTGCCGCGCCGCCCGGGATCGGGTGGAGCATCGGCGTTTCGACTTCCATGAAGTTGGCGTCGGCCATGAAGCGGCGCACCGACGAGATCGCCTTCGTGCGCGCAACGAAAGTCTTGCGCGATTCGGGCGTGACGATCAGGTCGACGTAGCGCTGGCGATAACGCATTTCCTGGTCGGCGAGGCCGTGGAACTTGTCCGGCAGCGGACGCAGCGCCTTCGAGAGCAGGCGCAGTTCCGTGCAGCGAACCGACAACTCGCCCTTGTTCGTGCGGAACAGCACGCCGCGCGCAGCGACGATGTCACCGAGATCCCACTTTTTAAACGCGTCGTAGACGGCTTCGCCGACATCGGCGGGCGTGATGAAAAACTGGATCTGGCCCGAGCCGTCACGCACCGTCGCGAAGCTGGCCTTGCCCATCACGCGCTTGAGCATCATCCGGCCGGCGATCGAGACTTCCAGCGCCTGGGCCTCGAGCGCGTCTTTGTCGGTATCGGCGTAGTCGCGCTGCAGGTCGGCAGCCTGGTGGGTCGGGCGGAAGTCGTTCGGATAGGCGACACCGGCCTCGCGCAGCGCGCGCAGCTTTTCACGGCGCTCGGCGATGATCTGGTTGTCGTCCAGTTCGGGCGCGGGGCTTGCCGCAGTCGGCTGGGTCGGTTCGGTCATGATGGCTTGGGTTCGGTGATTCGGATTCTCTGGTCCACGGGGCGCGCCATGCTTCACGGCGCGCGACCGGCGGAAATGCTTTCGGGACTCTAGCGCGTTTTATCGCGCGCCGTGGTTTTCGCGCTGCGCTGCAGCGACCGCGGCGCGCTTGTCGCCTGGCGCCGCAGCGGGCAGAAGCTACGCGGGACAGAAGCGCCCGCGCGGCGCGGCTTAAACGCCCTGTTTCAGGCTCGCGCTGATGAAATCGTCGAGATCGCCGTCGAGCACGGCCTTCGTGTTGCTGATTTCGACGTTGGTGCGCAGGTCCTTGATACGGCTGTTGTCGAGCACATAGGAGCGGATCTGGTGGCCCCAGCCCACGTCCGACTTGCCCGCTTCGAGCTTGTCCTGTTCCGACTGGCGCTTGCGCATTTCGGCTTCGTAGAGACGCGATTTCAGCATCGCCATGGCTTCGGCGCGGTTGCGGTGCTGCGAGCGGTCGTTCTGGCACTGCACGACGATGCCCGACGGCATGTGCGTGATACGCACGGCGGAGTCGGTCTTGTTGATGTGCTGGCCGCCCGCGCCCGAAGCGCGGTACGTGTCGATGCGCAGATCGGCCGGATTGACTTCGATCTCGAACGAGTCGTCGATTTCCGGATACACGAACACCGACGAGAACGACGTATGGCGACCGCCCGACGAGTCGAACGGCGACTTGCGCACGAGGCGGTGAATGCCGGTTTCGGTGCGCAGGAAGCCGTAGGCGTATTCGCCTTCGACCTTGATCGTCGCGCTCTTGATGCCGGCGACGTCGCCCTCGGACTCTTCGAGCACTTCCGTCTTGAAGCCCTTGCGCTCGCAGTAGCGTACGTACTGGCGCAGCAGCATCGACGCCCAGTCGCACGCTTCGGTGCCGCCGGCGCCGGCCTGGATATCGATGAATGCGTTGTTGGGGTCGGCCGGGTTCGAGAACATGCGGCGGAATTCGACGTCTGCGACGCGCGTCTCGATTGCAGCGGCGTCGGCTTCGCAGGCGACGAGCGTGTCTTCGTCACCTTCTTCGCGCGCCATCTCGAAGAGATCCTGCGTGTCGCGCACGTCGTTTTCGATGCCGCCGAGTACGTTGACGACGCCCTCAAGCAGCTTCTTTTCCTTGCCGAGCGACTGGGCGTGCTTCGAGTCGTTCCAGACGTTGGGGTCTTCGAGTTCGCGGTTGACTTCGATCAGTCGCGTGGACTTGGCATCGTAGTCAAAGATACCCCCGTAGCTCGCCCGCGCGCGTGCGCAGGTCCGCCAAAGAGGCTTCGATCGCGTTAAGACGTTCCGCTTCCATTTGTTTCGTGATCCGGGGCGTAAAACATTGAATTATAGCCGATTAGCCCCTGATCAAGGGTGCGGCGGGCGCCGGGCGTGCCGTGTTTTCAGCGGCGTCAGTCGGCCGCGTGCTCCACGACGAGCTGCACGCGCGAGACGCCGTTCCACGTGTCGCGCACGAGTCGATAGGCGAGCGTCGTGCGTTGCGGCAGCGTTTCGGTGCGATTGAACCAGATCGCGTTGAAGCGCTGGCGGCCGCGCAGCAACTGCAGCTTCAGGTGCTTGTCCTTCACGAGCGCCTGTGACGCGACCTCGAATTCACCTGCGAATACGGGCGCCGGGAAGCCTTGGCCCCAGACCGCGGCATCGAGCATCTCGACGAAATCCGGCGTGAAGTAAGCCTCTTCGAGATCGCCGTCGGTTTCGACGGTGCGCGCGAGCGCTTCCGCCGAAAGCCACTCGCGGCCCACGCGCTCGAAGGCCGAGGCAAAGCGCGGCACGTCGGCGGCGGCGATCGTGAGGCCCGCCGCCATCGCATGGCCGCCGAACTTGAGGATGATGCCCGGCTCACGCTTGCTGATGAGATCCAGCGCGTCGCGCATGTGGAAACCAGGGATCGAGCGGCCCGAGCCTTTCACGAGTTCACCGTCGTCATCGGCGGGGGCGAACGTGAACGACGGGCGATTGAACTTCTCCTTGAGCCGTCCCGCGACAATCCCGATCACGCCCTGATGCCAGCCCGGATTGAACAGCGTGATCGTGGCGTTGCCTTCGGGATCGACGTCGGCGAGATCGGCGAGTGCCTGCTGCTGCATGCCGGCCTCAATTTCACGGCGCTCGCGGTTCATCGCGTCGAGCTGCTGCGCGAGTGCCCACGCGCGGCCGACGTCGTCGGTGGTCAGGCACTCGATGCCGAGCGACATGTCCGAGAGCCGTCCCGCTGCGTTCAGGCGCGGTCCGAGCGCAAAGCCGAGGTCGAAGCCCGACGCGCTCTTTGCGTCGCGTCCCGCCGCGCGAAAGAGCGCGGCGATGCCCGGCTGCATGCGGCCGTTGCGGATGCGCTGGAGCCCTTGCGCGACGAGCACGCGGTTGTTGCAGTCGAGGCGTACGACGTCGGCGACCGTGCCGAGCGCCACGAGATCGAGCAGGCCGTCGAGGCGCGGCTCGGGGCGCGCGTCGGTGAACGCGTTGCGACGGCGCAGTTCCGCGCGCAGTGCGAGCAGCACGTAGAACATCACGCCCACACCCGCGATGTGCTTGCTTTCGAACGTGCAGCCCGGCTGGTTCGGATTCACGATCGCGCGCGCAGCGGGCAGCGTATCGCCGGGGAGGTGGTGATCGGTGACAAGCACGTCGATGCCGAGCGCGTTGGCCGCTTCCACGCCCTCGACGCTCGCGATGCCGTTATCGACGGTGATCAGCAAGTCGGGTTTGCCGCCAGGACGCTGCGCCGCGAGCGCGACGATTTCCGGCGTGAGGCCGTAGCCGTACTCGAAGCGGTTCGGCACGAGGTAGTCGATCTGCGCGCCGAGCATGCGCAGCCCGCGCACGGCCACCGCGCAGGCGGTCGCGCCGTCGCAGTCGTAGTCCGCGACGACCAGCATGCGACGGTTCGCGGCGAGGGCGTCGGCGAGGAGTGTGACGGCGGCTTCGAGGCCCTTCATGCCGGCGGGCGGCAGGAGGCGCGCGAGGCCAGTCTCGATTTCGTCGGGCTGGCACACGCCGCGCGACGCATAGAGACGCGCCAGGACCGGATGCAGGCCGTGGCGGATGAGCACTTCGGCGTCGGCGGGAGAGCAGGCGCGGGTGACGATTCGGGTCATGCGGGGCGGCTTTTCGTTGAATTATTCGATGAACAGCGACGCAAACACGCGACGCCGCCAGAATTTGCGCAGGTCGCCGCGCGTAATCGTGAGATCGACCGAGCCGGTGTCGCCGCACAGGGTGAGGTCGAGCGCGCCGAGTTCGCCCGCCGCAAGCGCCGCGAGGGCGGGCGCGAACCAGTCGCGCTCCATGGCGGCGAACGCGGCGTTCCAGCGGTGCCAGTCCTGCTGGATGAACGGGGCCGAAAACGGGTCGAGCTCGATGAGTGTCGTGCCGGTGTGCGGCCCGCTCTGCTGTGCCGGGAGCGCGCCGGTGCTACTTGCGGCTGTGTAGGCGGCGAACGTGGACGGGGCGCTGCCCACATCGACACCCGCCGCGAGCGCGAGGCCGAGCGTGGCGGCCGCATCCGAGCGCACGCGCGAAAACGGGCTCTTTACCGGACGCAGCTTGCCCTGCGCGTGAAGCCAGATCGAATTGACGGCGGGCAGGCCGTGCGCTTCGCGAGCCTCGTTGACTGGGTGCTCGAACCAGGCCATCTGCACTTCGTTCTGCAGTTTCATCCACGCACGCGAACGCTGGCCGGAGCCTGCTTCGTGCGGCAGCCAGATCTCGATGCTGCGGCCGCTCGCGCGCAGCGGCGATGCGCCCGAGAGCGTGCCGAAGCTGTCGCTCGAGAGGTACCAGCGATGCGGCGTCGGCGCGGTGACCTGTACGCCCAGCTCTTCGATCAGCGGCTTCGCGACGGTATAGAGCGTGGCGGCGTCGGTGTCGGCGAGATCGAGCGATGCCGGGTCGATCAGCACAAGGTGGTCGTGCGCGATGCGCACATGCACCGGCTGGACGCATGCCCAGGTGGCGTCGCCGGGCGAGCCGCCGTCGGCGAGCAGCATGTACGGGGCGAGCGGGGCTTCGTCGTCGGCGGTGGACGTTTTCGCCGGGCCGCCTGCATTCGTGGCGGTGGCCCCGAACTGCCTGGCCACCCAGCGCTCGTGCGGCAGCGTGCGCTGGAAATCCTCGCCGATGACGGTCTCCCCGGCGCTCGCGCGGGCGACGAGCTTGTCGAGTGCCGGGGTGTCGAGGCCCGCGAGGGCGGTTGAGGCCGCTGCGGCAGAAGGTAGCGCGAAGGGAACGAGGAGATGGAGTCGGTCGGCGGGCATGATGGGGCGAATTGTACTTCGCCACCTCGACTGCCGGGCGCGTCGCGCGGCCTCTGGTGCGACGTGCTGCTCGTCGCCGTGCGCTTGCTGCCATAGGAATCAGGCACTTGTGCGCGAAACTGCGCTCGAAGGAAGATGGTGCAGGCCGTGCTGGCGGTGCCCCGTTGCCGTTCATGTCGATCGCGGTCGGGGTGCAAAGGGTATTTCGCTCCGCCAATGTGGCAAACTTCGCGCTTGATCGCCGCCGCGAAAGGGGCCCGGACCCCGGGTCAGAGCCCTGCGACCCGTACCCATCCGGACCTGGATGCGTCGTGCGGGCGAGCGACGATCCGTGACGCCGGCGGCGCACAATGAAGACGCAGATAAGGATTCGCTTGAAACTTCCCTATGAATGGCAGATAGGCTGGCGCTACACCCGCGCCGGCAAGCGCACGACAGGCAACGGGTTCATCTCGTTCATCGCGCTCGTTTCGATGTCGGGTATCGCCCTCGGCGTCGCGGCGCTCATCGTCGTGCTTTCGGTGATGAACGGCTTTCAGCGCGACGTGCGCGACCGCATGCTGTCGGTGCTCGCGCACATCGAAGTTTTTTCGCCGACGGGCTCGATGCCCGACTGGCAACTCACCGCGAAGGAAGCGAGGACCAACCCCTCGGTGATCGGCGCGGCGCCTTACGTTGATGCCCAGGCGCTCCTCACGCGCGGCGACAGCGTGAGCGGTGTCGCGCTGCGCGGCATCGAGCCGTCCGAAGAGCCGCAGGTCTCCGACATCGGCAAGGAAATGAAGGCGGGCAGCCTGAACGACCTCGCGCCGGGCGGCTTCGGCATCGTGCTCGGCGCCGATCTCGCGGGGAGCCTCGGCGTGCAGATGGGCGACAAGGTCACGCTCGTCGCCCCTGAAGGCACGATCACGCCGGCCGGCATGCTGCCGCGCCTGAAGCAGTTCACGGTAGTCGGCGTGTTCGAGTCGGGGCACTACGAGTACGACAGCACGCTCGCGCTAGTGCACATCCGCGATGCCGAAGTCCTCTACCGCCTGCAGGCGCCGACCGGCGTGCGCCTGCGCGTCAAGGACATGCAGCGCGCGCCCGAGGTTGCGCGCCAGCTCGTGCACACGCTTTCGGGCGACCTCTATATCCGCGACTGGACGCAGCAGAACAAAACGTGGTTCTCGGCCGTGCAGATCGAAAAGCGCATGATGTTCATCATTCTCACGCTTATCATCGCGGTCGCGGCGTTCAATCTCGTTTCGTCGCTCGTGATGACCGTCACCAACAAGCAAGCCGACATCGCCATCCTGCGCACGCTCGGCGCGCAGCCTTCGTCGATCATGAAGATCTTCGTCGTGCAGGGCGTGACGATCGGCTTCGCTGGCACCGCGATCGGCGTGGCGCTTGGCTGCCTGATCGCGTGGAGCATTCCGTGGCTCGTGCCGATGATCGAGCACCTGCTCGGCGTGCAGTTCCTTCCGCCGTCCGTCTATTTCATCAGTGAGCTGCCTTCGGAACTCGTCGCCTCCGACGTGATCCGCATCGGCTTGATTGCGTTCGTGCTGTCCGCGCTTGCGACGCTCTATCCGAGCTGGCGCGCGGCCAAGGTTCGTCCTGCGGAGGCACTGCGCTATGAATGACCGTCAATCGATGCTCGCCGCCGCGGGTGACTATCCGTGGGTGATCGAAGCCGTCGGCATCTCGAAGACATTCGCCCAGGGCGGTCTCGAAGTGCCGGTACTCAAGCACACCGAACTCAAGGTCCGGCGCGGCGAAAAGCTCGCGGTCGTGGGCGCGTCAGGCTCCGGCAAGAGCACGCTGCTGCATGTGCTGGGCGGACTCGACGAGCCGGGCACGGGCAAGGTTTCGGTGCTCGGCAAGCCGTTCACCGAACTCTCCGAGCGTGAGCGCAATGATTTGCGCAATCGCGCGCTCGGCTTCGTTTATCAGTTCCATCATCTGCTGCCCGAATTCACGGCGCTGGACAACGTGGCGATGCCGCTGCGCATCCGTCGCATGACGCAGGACGATGCGCGCCGCGAGGCGCTGGAAATGCTGGACCGCGTGGGCCTTGCGCATCGCGCGAAGCATCGTCCGGGACAGCTGTCGGGCGGCGAACGGCAGCGCGTGGCGATCGCGCGCGCGCTCGTGACGAAGCCCGCGTGCGTACTCGCCGACGAGCCGACCGGCAACCTCGACGGCAGCACCGCCGATACGGTGTTCAACCTGATGCTGGAACTCTCCGACACGTTCGACACGAGTTTCGTGATCGTGACGCACGATCCGGACCTGGCTGCGCGGTGCGATCGCATTGTGCGGCTGCGCGACGGCGTACTGCACGAGGAGCCGGTTGTGCCGGTGTGAGCCCGCCATGTGGATCGACACGCATTGCCATCTCGACGCCGCCGAATTCGACGCGGACCGCGACGCGGTAATCGAGGCCGCGCGTGCGGCGGGCGTGTCGCGCATCGTGATTCCGGCGGTCGCGCGCGAGAACTTTGCGACGGTTCGTGCGCTGGCGCATCGCGTGGAGGGTGCGGTGTACGCACTTGGCATCCATCCGCTCTATACGCCCCACGCGCGTGACGAAGATCTCGACGCGCTGCGCCGGGAGATAGAGTCGAGTCTCGACGATCCGCGTTTCGTGGGCGTTGGCGAGATCGGCCTCGACTATTTCGTGCCGTGCCTCGACGACGCCCGGCAGCAACACTTCTACGATGCCCAACTGAAGCTCGCGCGCGAATTCGACCTGCCTGCGATCTGCCACGTGCGCAAGTCGCAGGACCAGGTGCTGAAGGGACTGCGTCGTAATGGCGTGCATCGCGGCATCGCGCACGCGTTCAACGGCAGCTTCCAGCAGGCGCAAGCCTTCATCGATCACGGGATGCATCTGGGCTTCGGCGGCAACGTTACGTTCGAACGCGCGCTGCAAATCCGGCGACTCGCACAGCAACTGCCGCTTGAAGCGATCGTCATGGAAACCGACGCGCCCGACATCTCGCCCGCCTGGCTTTATCGCGAGCGCAATACGCCGGACCAGGTGCCGCGCATCGGCGCGGTGCTCGCAGGCTTGCGCGGACTGACGCCCGACGAACTCGCCCTTGGCACAACGGCTAACGTTGCGGCTGCGCTGCCGCGGCTCGCACTTTCGTCCGCATAATCGATTCGATGGCGGCGTGCGGCGCTTAGGTGCTGCACGGCTTGCGTTCGTGCAGTTCGCACCGCCTCGATTCGAGGAGTTCGGATGCGGGCAGTGTGGGGCGGATTTGCACTCGGCGTGTGGTGGCTTCAGCAGCAGGCGGCTTTGCCGGGGTGGGGCGGCTGGATTTCGCTCGTCATTGCGGCGGTAGCGGCGGGCGCGTGGAGTGTGTGGGCGCTGGCGGGTGAGTCGGTCGCTGAGTGCGATCAGCGTAGCGGTGACGATGAGCGCGCTCGTCCAGCTCCGGCAGCCGCGAGCAGGCCGTGGTCAACCCAGCGGTCAACCCGATACCTCGTTCGCTTCATACGCCCGAGCGGCTGGCTGGCGATCTGCGTTGCCGCGGCGTGCGCTGGATTTGGCTACGCGAGTTACCGCGCACAACTGCGCCTCGCCGATGCATTGCCTGCCCCCTGGCAGACACGCGATATCGAAGTCACGGGTTATGTGGCCGGGTTGCCGTCCCGGTCCGAAACCGGCGCGCGCTTTCCCTTCACTGTGGAATCATGGGGTGCGCCTGCTGGGGCGGCTCGTCTTCCGCACACGATCCAGCTCACGTGGGTTGCACGCGACACACCGCTTCCTACGCTCGTGCCCGGCGCACGCTGGCGTTTTGCGGTGCGCCTGAAACGACCGCACGGCGAGCGCAATTTCGGCCTGCGCGATGCAGAAGCGGCGATGCTTGCGCACGGCGTCCGCGCGACCGGTTACGTGAGCGATTTGCAGCGCGCGCAGCGCCTGGCCGACGACGCGGGCGGCATCGGTATTCGTATCGAACGATGGCGTGCGGCGGTGCGTGCACGCATCGATACCGTGCTCGCCGATGCGCCACATCGCGGCATAGTCGTGGCGCTCGCGACTGGCGCGCAGGACGCCGTGAGCGATGCCGACTGGCGGCTGATGCGCAACACCGGCACATCCCATCTGGTAGCGATTTCCGGCCTGCATTTCGCATTCGTCGCCGGGCTCGGTGGCTGGGCGGCGGGGGCGCTGTGGCGGCGCGCACGCTGGCGCGGCATGAACGCGTCGTTGATCGTGCCCGCCCAGAAAATCGCCGTGGCGGGCGCGTTGTGTGCCGCCGGCGTTCACGCCGCGCTCGCGGGCTTTAACGTGCCGGTCCAGCGTGCGCTGTGGATGCTCGCGGTGGCGGCGGTCGCGGTTCTGAGCGGGCGCAATGTGGCGCGATCGCAGGTGCTTGCATGGGCGCTCGGGCTTGTGCTGATCCGCGATCCGTGGGCGGTGACGGCGGCGGGATTCTGGCTTTCGTTCGGCGCAGTCGCGGCGATACTCTTCGCCGCTGCAGGCGTGCCGCGCGTGCGGCGCGAGAGAAGCGAGGGTCACGTGCCCGATAACGTCGATCCGATGAGCGACGCGGCCCCCGTGGTCTCACGTGCCGACAAAACGCGACGCCTGCTCGCGCAAACAGGCAATGCCGCACGCGGAATGGCAGACCGGCTGACGGACGCCGCGCGAGTGCAATGGGCGGTGACGATTGCACTCGCGCCGCTCACGGCTTACTGGTTTGCGCAGATACCGCTGATTGGACCGTTCGCGAATGCATTGGCGATTCCCTTCGTCAGTGCGCTCGTGACGCCCACGGTGCTCGCAAGCGTCGCGATTCCTGCGCCGCTCGACGCCTTTGCGTTGCAAGCGGCTCACGCGATGCTCGATCTGCTGGCTGCTGTCCTCGGCTGGTTTGATGGCGTGTCGTGGGCCGTGTTGCGCCTGCCGCAACCCAATGCATGGGCGCTGGCGTGTGCAGCTTTGGGCGTGGCGTGGTGTCTCGCGCCGCGCGGCTGGCCGCTGCGCTGGATCGCGCCGTTCATGTGGCTACCGCTCCTGTTTCCGGCACCCACGGGGCCACCCGCCGGGGCGTTCCGGGTCACCGCGCTGGACGTCGGGCAGGGCACTTCGGTGCTGGTGGAAACCGCGCGCCATACGCTGCTGTTCGACGCGGGAACGGGGCCGGAATCGACGCACGCGGGCGAGCGGATCGTCGTGCCGTATCTGCAGGCGCACGGCGTCCAGCGCCTCGACATGTTCATGGTGAGCCACGACGACTCCGATCACTCCGGTGGCGCGCCGGCCGTGCTCGATCAGATCGCGGTGAAGCAGTTCGCGGCGGGTATCCAGCCGAATCATCCGCTCTGGGCGAGCGCGAGCCGAAGTGGCGCACAGGCGATCCAGTGCGCGGCCGGTCAGCGCTGGCACTGGGACGGAATCGACTTCGAGGTGCTTTGGCCCGACGCGGGTCCTCTCGCGGGCAAGCCGAACGCGCGCTGCTGCGTGCTGCGCGTTTCAACGACGGGGCAGGGCGATACCACGGCGGCGCTCCTCGCGGCCGATATCGAAGCTGCCACCGAACGCACACTCCTCGTGCGCGCAGCCGATCGCCTGCGCGCTCAGGTGCTGGTGGTGCCCCATCACGGCAGCCGCACGTCGTCTACCGAGCCGTTCCTCGACTCTGTCTGGCCGCTCGTCGCGATTTTTCAGGTAGGCTACCTGAACCGTTTTCACCACCCGCATCCCGGCGTGTACACGCGCTACGCGGCGCGACACATCGTTCTCACTCGCAGCGACTCGGATGGGGCCGTGCGTGTCGAGGCCCAGACCGGCGCTCTCGCGGTCGAACGCTATGTCGACACGCAGCGTCGATACTGGATGGACGTACCGGACGATTGACGCGGCGGTGGCCACCTACTTACAAAACAACGGAGACAACTGGCCTTTGAAGAACGTCATCCACTTTTCGCACGCTAACGGCTTTCCTGCCTCGACGTATCGAACGCTCTTCGCCGAACTCGGCGACAACTACGAGCTGCGCCACATCGAGCGCGTCGGCCATGACGCGCGTTTTCCGGTCACGCGCGACTGGCCGCATCTCGTCGATGAGCTGATCGAGGACATCGAGCGCAGCTACGAGCAGCCCGTGTGGCTCGTCGGCCATTCGCTCGGCGGCTATCTTTCGCTGATGGCGGCGCTCAGGAGGCCGCAGTGGGTGCGCGGGGTGGTGATGCTCGATTCGCCTGTGATCGCGGGATGGCGCAGCGGCATGTTGCGCGTGTCGCAGTGGACGGGCCTCGACGAGCGTCTTTCGCCCGCCGCGGCCACGCGCAATCGTCGCACCACGTGGGCCAACCGCGACGAGGCATGGCGGCACTTTCATTCGAAGCCCGCATTTGCGCGCTGGGACGAGCGCGTCCTGTCCGACTATGTCGACTTCGGCATTCCTCAGACGTCGGCCGACGGCGCACGCACGCTGGCGTTCGACCGGCGCGTCGAATATTTGATCTACCGCACACTGCCGCACACGCTTGGCGCGCGTCTCGCGCACGGCTCGCCCGTGCCGGTTGGCTTCATCGCTGGCACGCATTCGAAGGAGGTGCGCCAGGTCGGGCTTGCGGCAACGCAACGCATCGCGGGCGATCGCTTCGAATGGATCGAGGGTTCGCACCTTTACCCGATGGAGCGCCCGATCGAAACGGCGCGTGCCGTGCAGCGCCTCATCTACTCGATGGACAAAGTCTGACGCGGCGCGACGAGCGCGTGGCTGTTGACGCAGACGGCTGAGCCTTCGCTGGCGGGGTCCCCGATCGCGACTCGGTTGTGCCTGAGTCGTGCCGTCGTCGTTCCTCTACGCGCAGCATGAACCGCCCACCGGCCAAAGCCGTACCTCGCTCGCGAACGCTCGTGCGCGGGTCCCGCCATGAACGCACCACGATCGCGTGGTGATCGTGCCATACCGGGCTCGCGCAAAAAGCAGGGTTAGCCCTTCCTTTACGGTATAATCCGTTTTTCCCGCGAGCATCCAGCGATGACCAAATATGTTTTCGTCACCGGCGGCGTAGTTTCATCCCTTGGCAAGGGCATTGCCGCCGCCTCCCTCGCCGCGATCCTCGAATCGCGCGGTCTGAAAGTCACCCTCCTCAAGCTCGATCCCTACATCAACGTCGACCCCGGCACGATGAGCCCGTTTCAGCACGGCGAAGTGTTCGTAACGGAAGACGGAGCGGAAACCGACCTCGACCTCGGCCACTATGAGCGCTTCATCAGCACGAAGATGCGCAAGGCCAACAACTTCACCACGGGCCAGATCTACGAATCGGTGATCCGCAAGGAACGCCGCGGCGACTATCTGGGCAAGACCGTGCAGGTCATTCCGCACATCACGAACGAGATCCAGGCATTCGTCGAACGCGGCGCGGCATCCGCGACGTGCGGCGAGCCTGATGTTGCGATCGTCGAGATCGGCGGCACGGTCGGCGATATCGAATCGCTGCCGTTCCTCGAGGCCGCGCGCCAGATGAGCCTGCGCCTCGGCCGCAATAGCTGCTGCTTCGTGCACCTCACGCTCGTGCCGTTCATCGCGACGGCCGGCGAGCTGAAGACCAAGCCCACCCAGCACAGCGTGCAGAAGCTGCGCGAAATCGGTATCTATCCGAACGTGCTGCTGTGCCGCGCCGACCGTCCGATTCCGGACGACGAGCGCTCGAAGATCTCGATGTTCTCCAACGTGCCTGAAGACGCCGTTATTTCGGTGTGGGACGCGGACAGCATCTACAAGATTCCGCAGATGCTGCACGATCAGGGCCTCGATTCGATCGTTTGCGACGAGCTGAAGATTTCCGCGAAGCCCGCCAATCTCTCGGTGTGGTCGGAAATGGTCGAGAAGCTCGAGAATCCGAAGCATGAAGTCACGATCGGCATGGTCGGCAAGTACGTCGATCTGACCGAGTCGTACAAGTCGCTCATCGAAGCGCTGCGTCACGCGTCCATCAAGACGTCGACGAAGGTGAATATCGAGTACATCGACTCCGAGCAGATCGACGAAGAAGGTGTGGCGAGCCTGCAGCATCTCGACGCGGTCCTCGTGCCGGGTGGTTTCGGCCGTCGCGGCACCGAAGGCAAGATCAAGGCGATCCAGTACGCCCGCGAAGCGAAGGTGCCGTACCTCGGCATCTGCCTCGGCATGCAGCTCGCCGTGATCGAGTTCGCGCGCGACGTGGTGGGTCTCAAGCACGCGAACAGCACGGAGTTCAACCCGGACACGCCGGACCGCGTGGTCGCGCTCATCACGGAATGGGCCGATCGCGAAGGCAAGGTCGAGAAGCGCACCGAAGACTCGGACCTCGGCGGCACGATGCGCCTCGGCTCGCAGCGTTGCCCGATCAAGCCCGGCACGCTTGCATCGGAAATCTACGGCAAGGATGTGAACGAGCGCCACCGTCACCGCTATGAAGTGAACAACGGCTACGTGCCGAAGCTCGAAGCGGGCGGTCTCATCATCAGCGCCCGTACCCCGACCGAAGATCTGCCGGAAATGATGGAGCTGCCGCGCGAGATGCACCCGTGGTTCGTCGGCGTTCAGTTCCACCCGGAATTCACGTCCACGCCGCGTGATGGCCATCCTCTCTTCAAATCGTTTGTCGAAGCGGCGCTCGCCCATCAGCAGTCGTGCGCCGAGGAGAAAGCATGAATCTGTGCGGTTTCGAGATTGGCCTCGACAAGCCGTTCTTCCTGATCGCCGGTACCTGCGTCGTCGAATCGGAGCAGATGACGATCGACACGGCCGGCCGCCTGAAGGAAATCACCGCGAAGCTCGGCATTCCGTTCATCTACAAGTCCTCGTACGACAAGGCCAATCGCTCGAGCGGCAAGTCGTTTCGCGGCCTCGGGATGGACGAGGGCCTGCGCATCCTCTCCGAAGTGAAGCGTCAGCTCGGTCTGCCCGTGCTGACCGACGTGCACTCGGAAGAGGAAATCGGGCCCGTGGCTTCGGTCGTGGACGTGCTGCAGACGCCTGCGTTCCTGTGCCGTCAGACCGACTTCATCCACGCCTGCGCGCGCTCGGGCAAGCCGGTCAACATCAAGAAGGGCCAGTTCCTCGCGCCGCACGACATGAAGAACGTGATCGACAAGGCGCGCGACGCGGCGCGTGAAGCGGGTCTCTCCGAAGACCGCTTCATGGCGTGCGAACGTGGCGTCTCGTTCGGCTACAACAACCTCGTGTCGGACATGCGCTCGCTCGCGATCATGCGCGAGACGCGCGCGCCGGTCGTGATGGACGTGACCCACTCGGTACAGCTTCCGGGCGGGCAGGGCACGAGTTCCGGCGGCCAGCGCGAGTTCGTGCCGGTGCTCGCACGTGCGGCCGTTGCGACGGGCGTCGCAGGTCTCTTCATGGAGACGCACCCGAATCCCGCCGAAGCGAAATCCGACGGTCCGAACGCCGTGCCGCTGAACCGTATGGCCGACCTCCTCGAAACGCTCGTGACGCTCGACCAGGCGGTCAAGCGCACGCCGTTCCTCGAAAGCGACTTCAACTGATCGCGATAATGTGCAGCGGCGCGCGGCAATGCCATGCGCGCCGCGCCTGACAAAAAAGAATCACCTTCATTTCCTGAGGAAACCATGAGTGCAATCGTAGACATCATCGGTCGTGAGATTCTGGATTCGCGCGGTAACCCCACCGTCGAATGCGACGTGCTGCTCGAATCGGGCACGATGGGCCGCGCGGCTGTGCCGTCGGGCGCGTCGACGGGCTCACGTGAAGCGATCGAACTGCGCGACGGCGAAGCTGGCCGCTACAACGGCAAGGGCGTGCTGAAGGCCGTCGAGCACATCAACACCGAAATTTCCGAGGCGATCATGGGCCTCGACGCGTCGGAGCAGGCTTTCCTCGACAAGACCCTGCTCGAACTCGACGGCACCGACAACAAGTCGCGTCTCGGCGCGAACGCGATGCTGGCTGTCTCGATGGCCGTCGCGAAGGCTGCTGCTGAAGAAGCCGGCCTGCCGCTGTACCGCTACTTCGGCGGCTCGGGCGCAATGCAACTGCCGGTCCCGATGATGAACATCGTCAACGGCGGCGCGCACGCGAACAACAGCCTCGATATTCAGGAATTCATGATCGTGCCGGTGAGCCAGCCGACCTTCCGTGAAGCGCTGCGTTGCGGCGCGGAAGTGTTCCACGCGCTCAAGAAGATCCTGTCCGATCGCGGCATGAGCACGGCAGTGGGCGACGAAGGCGGCTTCGCACCGAACTTCGGCAGCAACGACGAATGCCTCTCGACGATCCTGCAAGCCATCGAGAAGGCTGGCTATCGCGCCGGTGAAGACGTGCTGCTCGCGCTCGACTGCGCGGCGAGCGAGTTCTACCACGACGGCAAGTACCAGCTCGCGGGCGAAGGTCTGCAACTGTCGTCGGCGGAATTCACCGACTACCTCGCCGCACTGTGCGACAAGTTCCCGATCGTCTCGATCGAGGACGGCATGCACGAAGGCGACTGGGCCGGCTGGAAGCTGCTGACCGAAAAGCTCGGCAAGAAGATCCAGCTCGTCGGCGACGACCTGTTCGTCACGAACACGCGCATCCTGAAGGAAGGCATCGAGAAGGGCATCGCGAACTCGATCCTCATCAAGATCAACCAGATCGGCACGCTGACGGAAACTTTCGCAGCGATCGAAATGGCCAAGCGCGCGGGCTACACGGCTGTGATTTCGCACCGTTCGGGCGAAACCGAAGACTCGACGATCGCGGACATCGCCGTCGGCCTGAACGCCGGTCAGATCAAGACCGGTTCGCTCTCGCGCAGCGACCGCATCTCGAAGTACAACCAGCTGCTGCGTATCGAGGAAGATCTCGGCGATATCGCCAGCTACCCGGGCAAGTCGGCGTTCTACAATCTGCGTTGATTTGCATTAGTTAGTACGCAGAGAATGTCGACAGCCGCCATGCTGTCACTCTTCGACTCCTCTCTTCGCCGCCCTGCGTTCGTCGCAGGGCGGCGTTTGGTTATCCGGCACCTTTCATGCGGCTTGTCACTGTCGTTTTGATCATTCTGCTGGCGCTGATCCAGTATCCGCTCTGGTGGGGCCACGGCGGGTGGCTGCGCGTGCACGAGCTGCAGGGGCAGCTGGAACAGCAGCTCAAGCAGAACGATGACGAGAAAACGCGCAACGACCGCATTGCGGGCGAAGTGCAGGATCTGCAGAGCGGGACTTCAGCCGTCGAGGAGCGTGCGCGTTACGAGATGGGGATGGTGAAGGACAGCGAGGTGTTCGTTCAGTTTGTCTCGCCGAACCAGTCGCTGCCAGCGCCCAGCGTTTCTTCGAACACTTCGACGCGCGGTGTGGTGTCGGCTGCACCTGTGAAGGTCGTTCCGAACCCCGTGTCGCGCGTGCCTGAGAAAAAACGTGCTCGCGAGAAAGACGCGAAGAGCGAGAAGGACGTGAAGAAAAAGAAGGTAGGCTGAGCTGGATTGCTGCCGACCACCGCCAGCTTCATCGGCGCGTGCAGTCAAATGAAAAAAGCGCGGCGACGAGCCGCGCTTTTTTGCTTTCGGCGATCGGGCGTGCGAGGGTGGGCGCCCGCGCTGGACTTACCAGCCCCACCCCCAGCCAGGGGCCCCATAGCCGACGCCCCAACCACTTCCCCAGCCGCCGCTGTAGTAACTGCCGTAGACCGTGACGGGACGCGAGTAATAGCGCGCCCATGCCTGCTCGGCCGCCTGGGCGGCCATAGCGCGGTCCTGGTCGGCGAGCGCCTGGCGGTCGATTGCGTCGTAGCGTGCGCGCTCCTCGGGTGAAAGCGGCTTCGCGACGGTCGGGATACCCGATTGGTTTTCGGGCAGGCGGCTATAGATCGGCGACGGCCCCGGCGGGTCCATCACGCAGCCGCTCGTCATCGCGGCGAGTGCGCCGAGCGCAACCAGCGCAGCGATTGTCCCGGCGCGCTGCCCCACAACGCGCGATCGGCTTGCGTAAGATTTTTCCTTATTCATGCTTCTCTCCATTCTGTCGGACGCCTAAGCAAATCGAGCTGACAAGAGGCACCCACGATCCAGCTTGAGTTCAATCCGCGCGCACGCGCTACAGCTTGTACAGCAGCGCGTGCGTGGCGACCTGCATGACCGCCTGCGCGAAAATCAATGACGCCGTTGCGCCGCGGGGGTGACTGCTTCTGAGAGCCCTGGCGTCGCGAAAAGTTGCGCGACGTCCACAGGGTCGAACTCGTAGCGCTGATTGCAGTAGTCGCAGTGGATTTCGACGTGGCCGCGCTCTTCGATCACACCGTCGATTTCCTCACGGCCCAGCATCTTCAACATGGCGCCGACCTTTTCGCGCGAGCAGCTGCACTGGAAGCGCGTGGGCGCGGGTTCGAAGTGGCGGACGTTCTCCTGCCAGAAGAGCCGGCGGAACAGCGTCTCCGGTTCCTGCTCGAGCAGTTCGTCGCGCGAAAGCGTGCCGCCGAGTGTGCACACGCGCGCCCAGGTATCGCCGTCGAGCTCGTTAGGATGCGGCACGATGCCGCCGTCGCCGGGCAGCTTTTGCAGCAGCATGCCGACGGCGCGCTCGCCATTGGCCGCGAGCCACAGGCGCGTGTCGAGCTGTTCCGAGTGATGCATGTAGTGCTCGAGCACCTCGGAGATCGACTTGAGCGGGCCGTCGTCGCCGTTGAGCGGCACGATGCCCTGATACGGTTGCTGGCCAGGCTGCTTGTTGGCCGGATCGAGCGTAATCACGCAGCGGCCATGGCCGGTCGGATTGATGAGCTCGGCGAGCGTCATGTCTTCGGGCAGCGCCGCGGCGGCGTCGGGCGTGATACCGTCGGCGAGCCGCGCGGTCGCGCGCATCGACAGATCCGAGCCGCATTGAACGACCAGCATACGCACGGGGCCATCGCCGAAAATCTGCATGATCAGCGTGCCGTCGAACTTCAGGTTGGCCGAGAGCAGGGCGCACGCGGCCATCATTTCGCCGAGCACGGTCTGAACCGGCATCGGGTACTGACGGCGCGTGAGCACCTCCTGCCAGGTGTTGCGCAGCGAGACGATCTCACCGCGTACCGGGGCAGCGCTGAACAAGAATTTCTGCAACTGGTCGTTCACAATCTTTTCCTTCGTTTCGATCCATGCGGCGCGGCTTGCGCCGGCGGGCGGGCATGTATGCCGCCTAGCCGATCCGCACGAGCTGCGCCTTAAAATATTCGCGACGCTTCGCATAAACATCTGCGTTGCGCTTGAGGCCGACGATGTCGGCCTCGCTGAGTTCGCGCACCACTTTCGCGGGTGCGCCGAGAATCAGCGAGTTGTCGGGGAACACCTTGCCTTCGGTGACCACCGCTCCCGCGCCAACCAGACAGTTGCGGCCGATCACCGCGCCATTCAAGACCACGGCCTGAATGCCGATCAGCGCGCCTTCCTTCACGGTGCAGCCGTGCAGCATCGCCTGATGGCCGATCGTCACGTTCGCTTCGAGCGTGAGCGGGTAGCCCGGGTCGGTGTGCAGCACGGAGCCTTCCTGGATGTT
The DNA here is from genome assembly GCF_021390575.1 of Paraburkholderia adhaesiva. Lineage (GTDB taxonomy): Bacteria > Pseudomonadota > Gammaproteobacteria > Burkholderiales > Burkholderiaceae > Paraburkholderia > Paraburkholderia adhaesiva. The sequence goes on from NZ_JAJEJQ010000001.1 coordinate 1,385,806, forward strand.
GCTGCGCTTTCCGACGGTGATCGGCTCGTTGTCGCCGCGCAGCGTTGCCCCGAACCAGACGCTCGACTCCTCGGCGAGCGTCACGTTACCGACGACGGTTGCGTTGTCCGCAACGAACACGCTTTCGTGAATGGTGGGTGCGGCTTCGCCAAGCTTGTAGATGGTCACGGTGGTGCGTCTCCTGAGTCTCGGGGTGCGGCTGCGGCGTTGTTGCGACTGGGCGCAGGGCGCGCAGCAGGTGAATCGCGTATTGTAAACGGTTGCGCGCGGACCGCCCGCCATGTCGCGGGGCACGTCGGCCTGCGGCAGGCCACAACGCGTCTACGTAGCCCGATTTTTCACCCGTTTTTCTGTACGTTCTCGATGAATTCCGTTGCTTCAACCCATTCCACACCGAATGCCGACGACTTCAATGCGCCCGGGAACTGGCGTCTTGCCGCGCTCGATGCGCTGCGCGAGTGCGATCCCGCGGCGAAAGCCGAAGCGGTACGCGCGCTTCATGCGATCGCACAGGCAGGCATGTCGAATGGGGCGCCGCGCTGGGAGCCCGAGCACGAACTGCACGCCCCCGCTGGTCTGCCAGGTCGTCCCGCGAGGCCGGAGCTTGTCGATCCGCGTCAGCTCAAGCGGCGCAGCATGGGCACGCCGCAGGGCCGCGCGGTGCTGCTGCACGCACTGGCCCACATCGAATTCAACGCCATCAACCTCGCGCTCGACGCCGTCTGGCGCTTCCCGGGGATGCCCGAGACGTTTTACGCCGACTGGCTGACGGTTGCCGCTGAGGAGGCGTATCACTTCTCGCTGCTGAGTGCGCGCCTCGCGGACTACGGCCACGCCTACGGCGATTTCCCGGCCCACAACGGCTTGTGGGAGATGTGCGAGCGCACGCGCGATGATGTGCTCGCGCGCATGGCGCTCGTGCCGCGCGTGCTGGAGGCGCGCGGGCTGGACGTCGCGCCGCCTATCCGTGCGCGTCTGAAACAAGCGGGCGACGACGAGTCGGCGGCGGTTCTCGATGTGATCCTGCGCGACGAGGTAGGGCACGTGCGCATCGGCAACCGCTGGTTCCGTTATCTGTGCGACGTGCGTGGACTCGACCCACACGCGGCATGGCTCGCGCTTGCCGAACAATACCGGGCGCCCCGGATGCGCGGACCCTTCAACTTCGAGGCGCGCCGATCCGCCGGCTTCGACGACACTGAACTGGACACGCTCGCCGCCCAGGACGCGTCAGGAGATGCGGCCGGCGGGGCCAGCCGCACCGGCGACGGAAGCGAAAAATGAGGGAATAGGCGTCGATTCGTCGCCGTGTCCCGATATAATCGAACGACCATTCTTTTTTGTTGCGCACCCGAATGAACGTTTCCCGATCCGAGTTCGTTGAAGTCAATGGCATACGCGTGCACGTGCGGCGCTGGGGCCCCAACGACGCACCCATCCTCTTCATGCTGCACGGCTGGATGGATGTGGCGGCGTCATTCCAGTTTGTCGTCGATGCGCTCGGTGGCAACTGGCAGGTCATCGCGCCCGACATGCGCGGTTTCGGCCTCTCGGACTGGCCGGTTGCCGCGCAGGGCGGCGGCAACTACTGGTTCTACGACTATCTCGCCGATCTGGATGCGCTCCTCGATCACTACGCGCCCGACGGTGAGGTGAACCTCGTCGGCCACAGCATGGGCGCGAACATCGCTTGCCTCTATGCGGGCGTGCGGCCCGAGCGCGTGCGTCGCGTGATCGATCTCGAAGGCTTCGGCATGCCCGCAACCGTGGCCGCGCAGGCGCCGAAGCGCGTGCGCGCGTGGCTCGACGAAATGCGCGATCGGCCCACGTTGCGAAGCTACGCGACACTCGACGCGGTGGCCGCGCGTCTCACGAAGACGAATCCGCGGCTTGCCGCGGCGCGCGCGCGCTATCTCGCGCAGCACTGGTCGAAGCCGGACGGCGAGGGCGGCTACATGCTGCTCGCCGATGCGGCGCACAAGATGCGCAGTCCGCTTCTGTACCGCATCGACGAGGTCATGGCGATCTGGTCGCAGGTGCGCGCGAAGGTGCTGCACGTCGAGGCGGCCGATTCCGAAACGCTCGCGTGGCTCGCGGGCGCTGTTCCGATCGACGAATTCAAGGCGCGTTTCGCCGCGTTTCCCGATTGGCGTGAACGCATCATCGACGATGCCGGCCACATGATCCACCACGACCAGCCTGAGGAAATTGCACGGCTGATCGAGGCTTTCTGCGCTTAGCCGCACGATCGGGCCCGACTTTTTGCGCATAACGCTGCCGGCGCCGCCCGTCGCTGGCCGTCCCCGGACGCCATCGATGCATTGCAGTAAAATGGCGTCAGACTTTTTTCCCGATTGTGATGAACGCCGACCTACATTGCCACTCCACCGTCTCGGACGGCCAACTCGCTCCCGCCGCTGTTGCGCGGCTGGCGCAGTCGGGCGGGGTGACGCTATGGTCGCTCACCGATCACGACGAGATCGGCGGCCAGCGCGAGGCGCGCGAAACCGCCGAGGCGCTCGGCATGCGCTATCTGTGCGGCGTCGAGATCTCGGTGACGTGGGCGTCGCGCACCGTGCACATCGTGGGCCTGCACGTCGATCCCGACTGTTCCGTGCTCGTGGAAGGGCTCGCGCGTACACGCGACGGCCGCGCCGCGCGCGCGGTTGCGATCGGCGAGCGGCTCGGCGAGCTCGGCATCCCCGATGCCTACGAGGGTGCGCTGCGCTACGTTTCCAATCCCGACCTGATCTCGCGTACGCACTTCGCGCGCTTCCTCGTCGAGTCGGGCCGCGCGCAGAACACGCAGGACGCGTTTTCGCGCTGGCTCGGCGAAGGCAAGCCGGGCTACGTCTCGCACCGATGGGCGAAGCTCGCCGACGCTGTCTCGTGGATCAAGGCCGCGGGCGGCGAGGCCGTTATCGCGCATCCGGGCCGCTATCACTACACGCCGCTCGAATTCGACACGTTTTTCGGCGAATTCATCGATCTCGGCGGCAAGGCCATCGAGGTCGTCACCGGCAGTCACACGCCGGATCAATACGTCGAGTACGCTGCCGTTGCACGCCGTTTCGGCTTCGAGGCGTCGCGCGGCTCCGATTTTCACGCGCCGGGGCCCGATTTCATCGCGCCCGGCAGCCTGCCGCCGCTTCCCGCGAATCTCACTCCTGTCTGGGAACGATGGCTGTAGGCCGCGCTCGCGTGGCCCACAACCCCTGCATACCGTCGCGCCGTCAGTATCGTTGTGACGTACGATACGTCGGCGTTTCGTCCCCTGTTAGCTGATCACTGCCATGGCCCAGTACTTTCGGCTTCATCCCGACAATCCGCAGCCGCGCCTCGTCAAGCAGGCAGTGCAGATCATCCGCGACGGCGGCGTGATCGCGCTGCCTACCGACTCGAGCTACGCGCTCGCGGCGCGCATCGACGACAAGCAGGCCGCCGAACGCCTGCGTCGCATCCGCGGACAGGATGAGCGGGCGCTGCTTTCGCTGATGGTGCGGGATCTGTCCGAACTGGCGAACTTCGCGATGGTGGACAACCAGCAGTACCGGCTCATCAAGTCGGTGACGCCGGGGCCCTATGTGTTCGTGCTGCAGGCGACGAAGGAAGTGCCGCGGCGGCTTTCACATCCGTCGCGCAAAACCATCGGGCTGCGGGTGCCGGGGCACCCGATTCCGCTTGCGATTCTCGAAGAACTCGGCGAGCCGCTGCTCGCCACGACGTTGATCCTGCCGCCGGACACGGAGCCGCTCAACGACCCCGAAGCGATCCGCGAACGGCTCGAAGCGCCACTCGATCTCGTGATCGACGGCGGCGCGTGTCCGTGCGAACCTTCGACGATCGTCGATCTCACGGGCGGCGAGCCGGTGCTCGTGCGTGCCGGACGCGGGAGCCTCGCGCCGTTCGGTCTCGAGGAGCCGGCCTGATGTTCCGCTTCAACGTCCCTGGCTGCGCGCCGGGGCATTGATACAATACCCCGCCATGGATGCTTCACTGATACAGACGATCGCGGTCTACGCGCTTCCGGTCATCTTCGCCATTACGCTGCACGAGGCCGCGCACGGCTATGTCGCGCGCGCGCTCGGCGACAACACCGCATACGTGCTCGGCCGCGTGTCGCTCAATCCGATGCGCCACATCGATCCGATCGGCACGATCGCGATGCCACTGATCCTTTATTTCCTCACGGGCGGGGCGTTCGTGTTCGGATACGCGAAGCCGGTGCCGATTTCCTTCGGGAACCTGCGCAATCCGCGCTGGGGCACGCTCTGGGTGGCGGCGGCGGGGCCGGCGTGCAACTTCGTTCAGGCGCTCGTCTGGGGCGTGTTCGGCGTCGCGCTCGACGTATTCGGCATCAACGAGCCGTTCTTCACGCGCATGGCCGCGGCGGGTATCGGCGTGAATCTCGTGCTCGGCGTGCTCAACCTCTTTCCGCTTCCGCCGCTCGACGGCGGGCGCGTTCTCGCGGCGCTCCTGCCGACGCGGCCGAGCATTGCGCTCTCGCGCCTCGAGCCCTATGGTTTCATCATCGTGATGGCGTTGCTCGTCACGGGCGTCTTTACCCGATTCTGGCTGCGGCCGCTCGTGAGCCTCGGCTTCGACGCAATCTCGGCCATCCTTACCCCACTTCAGTCGCTCCTCTCATAACATCATGTTCCCAGACCGTATCTTCTCCGGCATGCGGCCCACCGGGTCGCTGCACCTCGGCCACTATCACGGCGTGCTGAAAAACTGGGTGCGACTCCAGTCCGAGTACCCGAGCTTCTTCTGTGTGGTCGACTGGCATGCGCTCACGACGCACTACGAAACACCCGAGATCATCGAGAAAAACGTCTGGGAAGTGCTGATCGACTGGCTGGCGGCCGGTATCGATCCGAACCAGGCGACGTTGTTCATCCAGAGCCGCGTACCCGAGCACGCCGAGCTGGCACTGCTGCTCGGCATGAGCACGCCGCTCTCGTGGCTCGAGCGCGTGCCGACCTACAAGGAGCAGATCGAAAAGCTGCGCGACAAGGATCTCGGGACGTACGGCTTCCTCGGCTACCCCGTGCTGATGGCCGCCGACATCCTGCTGTACCGTGCGTCGCTCGTGCCGGTGGGCGAGGATCAGGTGCCGCACGTCGAGATGGCGCGCGAAATGGCGCGGCGCTTCAACCACATGTACGGCCGCGAGCCGGACTTCGAGGAGAAGGCCAACGAAGCCGCGAAGAAGCTCGGTGGCAAGCGCTCGAAGCTCTATCACGAGCTGCGCAATGCCTACCAGCAGGAAGGCAATGAAGAAGCGCTCGAACAGGCGCGCGCGATGTTGTCCGAATCGCAGAGCCTTTCGATGAGCGACCGCGAACGCCTCTTTGGTTACCTCGAAGGCTCGCGCAAGATCATCCTGCCGGAGCCGCAGGTGCTGCTCACGGAGGCGTCGCGTATGCCGGGCCTCGACGGCCAGAAGATGTCGAAGTCGTACGGCAACACGATCGGCCTGCGCGAGGATGCCGAGTCGATCACGAAGAAAGTCCGCACCATGCCGACCGACCCGGCACGCGTGCGCCGCACCGATCCGGGCGATCCGGACAAGTGCCCGGTGTGGCAACTGCACGAGGTCTACACGGACGAAGCGACGCACGAGTGGGTGCAGAAGGGTTGCCGCTCGGCTGGCATCGGCTGCCTCGAATGCAAGCAACCCGTGATCGAGGGCATCCTGCGCGAGCAGCAGCCGATGCTCGAACGTGCGCAGAAGTACATGGACGACCCGTCGCTGTTGCGCGCGATCGTCGCCGATGGTTGCGACAAGGCCCGCAAGTTCGCGAACGAGACCATGCGCGACGTTCGCGAAGCAATGGGCCTCTCGTACAACTAACGGCGGTTGCCTTGAGCACGACGCATACGTGTGCTGCCGGCGCGACTCAGGGTGCGCTTGCCGAACCGTCGCGCTGGGTGCGCCGTTGGGCGCATCTGGTGGCGCCGGGTGGGGCGGTACTCGACGTGGCGTCGGGCGGAGGGCGGCACGCGCGCTTCTTCGCTGAACGCGGCCATCCGGTGACCGCGCTCGATCGCGATGCGGCCGCGCTTGCGACGATGCGCGGCGTACCTGGCATCGAGACGCTCGAATGCGATCTCGAAGGCGCGCCCTGGCCGCTCGCGAGCGAGGGGCCCGAATCGCGGTTTGCGGCGGTCGTCGTGACGAACTACCTGCATCGCCCGCTCATGCCGCGTCTCATTGACGCGCTGGCGCCCGACGGCGTGCTCATCTACGAAACCTTCGCCCACGGGAACGAGACCGTCGGCAAACCGTCCAATCCCGCATTCCTGCTCGCGCCGGGCGAACTGCTCGCAGTTTGCACGCCCGCGCTTCGGGTGATCGCGTACCAGGACGGATTTCTTTCACAGCCGCGTGAGGCATTTATCCAGCGGATCTGCGCAATACGGGAATCGCACAGTACGAATCCCGCTGAAATCAGCGGAAATCGAGATGCGACTCAGGTACTACCCGTGCCGCGTTACGATCTGGCCGGCTAATCCGCTACAATCGCGCTTTAACGTACTCATTTTTTTGACGTTTCATGGCTAACGGCACTCAGGACGGCATTACGTTGCGCGGCAGCATCCCCGCGATCGTCACCCCCATGCATGAGGACGGCAGTCTCGATCTGCCGGCGTTCCGCAAACTGATCGACTGGCATGTGGAAGAGGGGACGGATGCCCTCGTCGTCGTCGGCACGAGCGGAGAGTCCGCCACGCTGGACGTCGAAGAACATATTTTGATGGTCAAGACGGCGGTCGAGCACGCCGCAGGCCGTTTCCCGATCATCGCAGGGTCGGGCGGCAATTCCACCGCCGAGGCGATCGAACTGACCCGCCAGGCCAAGGCAGTCGGCGCGCAGGCGTCGCTCCAGGTCGTGCCCTACTATAACAAGCCGACCCAGGAAGGGATGTACCGGCACTTCGCGAAGATCGCGGAGACGGTCGACTTGCCGGTCGTGCTGTATAACGTGCCGGGCCGCACGGTCGCGGACATGTCGAACGAGACGATCCTGCGCCTCGCGCAGGTGCCCGGCATCGTGGGCGTGAAGGAAGCGACGGGCAACATCGACCGCGCCGCACACCTGATCAAGCACGCGCCGGAAGGCTTCAGGATTTTCAGCGGCGACGATCCCACTGCGATCGCGTTGATGCTGCTCGGCGGCCACGGCAACATTTCGGTGACCGCGAACGTGGCACCGCGCCAGATGAGCGATTTGTGCAAGGCCGCGCTCGAAGGCGACGTGAAGACTGCGCGCGCGATTCACATGAAGCTGCTGTCGCTGCACAAGAACTTGTTCATCGAATCGAATCCGATTCCGGTGAAGTGGGCGCTGCAGGAACTCGGACGCATCGAAGGCGGCATCCGCCTTCCGCTCACGCCGCTCGACGCGCGCTGCCACGACGTGGTTCGCACCGCGCTGCGCGAAGCCGGCCTGATTGGCTGACGGGTCCCAGATCTGCCACCCAGCGCCCGATTTTTAACCGACGCCGCCACCCGCCCGTATCCAAGAAAGATCCCGGCTTTGCGTTCCAGCACCTCGAAGGTCCCCATGAAACGTTCCGCTCTCTCCCTCCACGCAACCCGCATGGCGGTGCTGGCGCTGGCCATTGGTTCGCTCGCAGGCTGCGAATCGCTGAACGACTATTTCGCGTCCGACCGCGTCAACTACAAGGACACGCCGAGCGCACCGCCGCTCGCGGTGCCGCACGATCTTGCGGCAGCGCCGACCGAACAGAAGTACGTCGCACCGCCGCCGCAGCTGGCGCTGGGCGGCGCACCCAAGGGCGCGGTGACGACGGCGGGTAACACGACGCTCGGCACGCCGACGGCGCAAGACCCGCTCGGCATGCACGTTGAACGCGACGGCGATCGTCGCTGGCTCGTGATCGACGGCCGCTCGCCCGACGACGTCTGGCCGATCCTGCAGACCTTCTGGACGGAAAACGGCTTCACGCTGGCCACTGATTCGGCGGCCACGGGCATCCTGACGACCGACTGGGCGGAAAACCGAGCGAACATTCCGGACGACTGGTTCCGCCGCACGATCGGCCGCGTGATCGACTTCGCGTACTCGTCGGGCACGCGCGACCGCTTCCGCACGCTCGTCACGCGCGGCCCGGACGGTCAGACCGACATTTCAATCACCCATGCCGCGATGGAAGAAATGCTGATGGGTCAGGACAAGTCGCAGTCGAAGTGGGTCGAGCGTCCGCGCGATCCGGCTCTCGAGGCGGCGTTCCTGTCGAAGCTGATGCAGAAGTTCGGTCTCACTGACGCGCAGTCGAAGCAGCTGCTGACGGACGCGCGTACGTCGACGGTGGTCGCGCAACTCGACAAAGCCGCAGGCGGCGTCACGCTCGATTTGCCCGAGTCGTTCGACCGCGCATGGCTGCGTGTGGGTCTCGCGCTCGACCGCACGAACTTCACGGTCGATAACCGCGACCGCGCGAAGGGCCTGTACTACGTTCGCTACGCCGACTCGATGCAGGAGTTGAAGGGTGACGGCCTGCTCGGCAAGCTGTTCTACAACCCGAAGACGGCTGCGAAGAACCAGGGGCCGGAGTTCATGATCGCGGTGCGCGCGAAGAGCGACTCGCAAACGCAGGTCGCCGTGCTCGACCACAACGGCCAGGTGGACACGTCGTCGGACGCGCAGCGCATCGTGGCTGCACTGCACGCCCAGCTCAACTGACGCGACTGTGCGCTTTGCTAGTCTCGGCAGCGGCAGCGAGGGCAATGCGCTGGTCGTAGAAGCAGGCCGCGGTGTCGGTGGTGCGGGCGCAACGCGCGTGCTGCTGGACTGCGGTTTTTCGGCAAAGGAAGTCGAGCGGCGGCTGGCGCGAGCCGGTCTCGCCGCCGACACCCTCCACGCCATCCTGATCACCCACGAACATAGCGATCACATCGGCAGCGCACTCACACTCGCGCGCCGCTGGTCGATCCCGCTCTACATGAGCTGGGGCACGGCGCAGGCCGTCGGCGCCAGTGATGCTGGCGTCGACCTGCGCGTTCTGTGGGGTGACGAGACGGTCGAAATCGGTGAAGTCGACGTGTTGCCCTATACGGTTCCGCACGATGCGCGCGAGCCGCTCCAGTTCGTGTTCAGTGACGGGGCGAGCCGGCTCGGCGTACTGACCGATGTCGGCGAATCGACGCCGCATATCGCCTCGATCCTCTCCGGTTGCGACGCACTCGTGCTGGAATGCAATCACGATCTCGCGATGCTTGCGGCGAGCCGTTATCCGCCTTCACTGAAGGCGCGCATCGGCGGATCGCACGGGCACCTGAACAACGAAGCGGCCGCCGGGATTCTGGCGGCGCTCGATCGCTCAAAGTTGCGGCACCTCGTTGCCGCGCACCTAAGTCAGCAAAACAACACGCCTGAACTCGCGCATGCCGCGATGGCCGGTGTGCTCGGCAACGCGGCGACGGAGATCGCGGTTGCATCGCAGGACGAAGGGTTCGACTGGGTGGTGCTCTGAGCGGTCAACGCTCGCAAGCAACTCACAACCAGGCGCGGCACGAAAAAAAGCCCATGACAGTAGTCATGGGCTTTTTTGTGCCAGAACTGCCGGCGAGCCGTCCGGCCCGCCAGACAGGGCAGTGCTCAGTTGCGGTTGCCGCCGAAGATGCCGAGCAGCGCGAGCAGGTTCGTGAAGACGTTATAGAGGTCCAGATAGATCGCGAGCGTGGCGGAGATGTAGTTCGTCTCGCCGCCGTTCACGACGCGCTGAACGTCGAACAGCATGTACGCCGAGAAGATCACGATGGCCAGGACCGAAAACGTGAGCATCAGCGCGGGCAGTTGCAGGAACATGTTCGCGACGCCGGCAAGCAGGAGCACGATCACGCCCATGAACAGCCACTTGCCGAGACCGGAGAAGTCGCGCTTGCTGACGGTGGCGATCGTGGCCATGGCCGCGAAAATCACGCCGGTGCCACCGAAAGCGAGCATGATGAGCGACGGACCATTCGAGAAGCCGAGGATGAACGACAGCAGCCGCGAGAGCATCAGGCCCATGAAGAACGTGAAGCCGAGCAGCACGAAGACGCCGACCGAGCTGTTCTTGGTGCGCTCGATGGCGAACATGAAGCCGAAGGCGATCGCGAAGAACGCGAGCAGGCTCATCGCCGGGCTCGTGGCCGCGAACAGCTGGAAACCGGTGGCGACGCCCACCCACGCTCCGAGCACTGTCGGCACCATCGACAGCGCGAGCAGCCAGTAGGTGTTGCGCAGTACGCGGTTGCGAGCCTCAGCCGAGATGACGGTGCCGCCGCGGCCGAAGTTATAGGGGTACTCGTTCATGCTTGCTCCTTGCGTGAGGGGGCGCTGGTTCGGCGCTGGTTCTGATTTGGGCGCCACAGGCGGATTACACGATCCGCACCTTCGTAAGATATGCGCGTCGCCCCGGAGTTTCAACGGGCCGACTCGCTACTTCGCGGTCCAGTGTACTGCAGGCACTGTGCGCATCGCGCATGCTTTTAGTGTTTTGGGGCCCGTGACCCGGCCGATGCCCCGGTTTGGGTCGCTTTGGGGTGCCATTTTGGCTACTTCAGGCGCTACTATCGGCCCGGCTAACAGGGTTCAATCGCAATCATACATGGGAACATGCTACAATTGCCGATTGTTTTAAACCTGTAACCTGTTAATTTTCTGGAGTTTTTATGGCGATCGAACGCACCCTGTCGATTATCAAGCCGGACGCAGTGGCGAAGAATGTGATCGGCCAGATCTACAGCCGCTTCGAAAACGCTGGCCTGAAGATCATTGCCTCGCGCATGGTTCACCTCTCGCGCGCTGACGCCGAGAAGTTCTATGCTGTTCACGCAGCACGTCCGTTCTTCAAGGACCTCGTCGACTTCATGATTTCGGGCCCGGTGATGATTCAAGTGCTCGAAGGCGAAGGCGCGATCCTGAAGAACCGCGATCTGATGGGCGCCACCGACCCGAAGAAGGCTGAAAAGGGTACGATTCGTGCCGACTTCGCCGATAGCATCGACGCCAACGCCGTGCACGGCTCGGACGCCGCTGAAACGGCCGCTGTCGAAGTCGCGTTCTTCTTCCCGCAGGTCAACGTCTACTCGCGCTAAGCGAGTCGGCGCGAGTTAGATAAGCAGCACCCCGGTCGCGAACGGCCATGGTGTTCACCGTCCACCCGGAGGCTCGCTGGAGTCGCACGGCTGGCCGGTGAACCCGCGGATCGACCAGCGGGTCGATCACGGGTAAACCGGGTTTCGCACTGAAATGGCAGGATTGACCATGACGAGCAGTTCCACCGTCAACCTTCTCGATCTCGACGCCCAAGGGCTCGTCGCCTATTGCGAAAGCCTGGGCGAGAAGCCGTTTCGCGCCAAACAATTGCAACGCTGGATCCATCAATACAATGCCGCCGACTTCGACGGCATGACGGATCTGGCGAAATCGCTGCGCGAAAAGCTCAAGGGGCGTGCCACCATCGGCATGCCCAGCGTCATCAGCGATCACGTCTCTACCGACGGCACACGCAAGTGGCTCATCGACGTGGGCAACGGCAACGCCGTCGAAACCGTGTTCATTCCCGAAGAGACGCGCGGCACGCTGTGCGTGTCCTCGCAGGCGGGATGCGCGGTCAACTGCCGGTTTTGTTCCACCGGAAAGCAGGGATTCTCCCGCAACCTCACCACGGCCGAGATCATCGGCCAGCTGCGCATGGCGGAGTTCGCGTTGCGCGCTTCGCTGCTGGGCGAAGCGGGCGGCAAGGCGACCGGCGGCGACGGCAAGGGCGAGCGCGTCATTACGAACGTCGTGATGATGGGCATGGGCGAGCCGCTCCTGAACTACGAAGCCGTTGTGCCGGCGATGCGCCTGATGCTCGACGACAACGCGTACGGCCTGTCGCGCCGGCGCGTCACGCTCTCGACCTCGGGCGTCGTGCCGATGATGGACCGTCTCGGCGCGGAATTGCCCGTGGCGCTCGCCGTCTCGCTGCACGCACCGAACGATGCGCTGCGCGACGAACTCGTGCCGCTCAATCGCAAGCACCCGCTGCGCGAACTGATGGCCGCGTGCGAGCGGTATCTGAAAGTCGCTCCGCGCGACTTCATCACGTTCGAGTACTGCATGCTCGACGGGGTTAACGACACGGAGAAGCATGCACACGAATTGCTCGCGGTTACGCGCGACGTTCCGTGCAAATTCAATCTGATACCGTTCAACCCGTTCCCCGAATCGGGCCTCCTGCGCTCGAAGCCTGAGCAGATCAAGCGTTTCGCGCAGGTTCTGATGGATGCGGGCGTCGTCACGACCGTGCGCAAGACGCGCGGGGACGATATCGATGCGGCTTGCGGGCAGCTCGCAGGCGAAGTGAAGGATAGAACGCGCCTTGCTGAACGCACGGCGCGAAAGGTCATCGAGGTAAGGCCGGTGCAGCATTGACTGTGCCGGTAACGATGAAGCCAGGGCGGCTGCGCGGGGGTCACGCGCCGTCCCGGTTGTAGTGGTCGGAAACGTTGCAGAGCGATCGGAAGCGGCACAGACGCCGCACATTTTGTTATAAACGGTCTGCGAATCGCGGGGCATGAACACCCGGGCGGTTCCAGGATTGAAAAGAAACGACGCAAGGATCACGGATGAGCGAGCCGCAGCACCCTTTCGGGACAGACACCAACGCAGGTCGTCCGGCGCCGGGCAGTGCGCCATCGCCGGTGCAACCCGTTCCCGACACAATGGTCGCTGCCGGCGCGCGCCTCGCGCAGCTGCGCGAGGCGAAGGGTTGGGCGGTTGAGGACGTCTCGGCGCGGCTGAAGGTGTCGGTGCAGAAGTTGCGCTCGCTCGAAGCCGGCGATCTGACGCATCTGCCGGACACGACGTTCGCACTTGGCGTGGTGCGCAGCTACGCGAAGATGCTCGGCGCGGATCCCACTCCGTTCACGCAGGCCCTGCGCCGCGAACGCGGCATGCCGGAGCCGGATCTGTCGATGCCCGCTTCGGCCAGCTCCGACCTGCCGCGCGGCCGTGTCTCGCTGTCCCTCGGCGGCAACGCTGGGCCTCGTCATCGTTCGTGGCTGTGGGGCGTCGCGGCTGTGATCGTCGCGGTGATCGCGCTCAGCATGTGGCATACGAACAGCGGTGAATCGTCGGCGTGGTTCGCGCGCCTGAAGTCGATGGCGAATGGTGCGCCGGCACAGCCGGGCGGGGCGTCGGCGACGGTGGCCGAAGGCCAGACGGCGGGCGCTGCAGGCGCATCGGCGGTAGAGGGCGATCAGGCGCAGGCGAGCGCAAACACTCAGGCGAGCGATGCTGCAGCAGGTTCCGAATCCGCCGCGCCGGCCGATGCGGCGCCTGCAGCCGCAGGCAGCGCGCCGCAGGCCGTGGCGCCGGCGGTGGCACCCGCAGCGGCAGCGAGCGCGCCGACGACTGGCGCGGTGAGCACCCCGAAAGCGCCGGCCGCAGCTACGCCGGCCGCTAGCGAGCCGGTCGCGCAGAGTGCGTCGGCGGTGCACGTTACGCCGACGGCGGATACCTCGGGCGCCGATACGTCGACGTTCGCGATCCGTGTGACGCAGGACACCTGGGTCAACGTGCGGCAGAAGGACGGCAAGGAGGTGTTCTCCGGAATGGTTCGCGGCAGCGACGCACGCGAGATCACGGGCACCGAGCCGCTGAAGATTACTGTGGGCAACAAGGCCGGCATCGAGTCGATGACGATCGACGGCCAGCCGGTCGATCCGTCGAAGTACGCGTCGGCGCGCGGCAATGTCGCGCGTTTCGTGTTGCCTTGATAGATACATGGCATGCGTTGGGGCCGGTCGTCGTTCACGTGGTTCACGATTCGCCGGCCGCAACGTTTTTCAGCTTGATCAATTCGCGCGCGGTTGCATTTCTTGTCGCGCGCGAGGTGTAAATGGGTTTCCCGATGCAAACTGAACAGCAATTTCCGTCCAGCACCAGCCAGATCTGTTCGACTGAACCGATCCTCGGCGGCCACGCGCCGCGCCGCAAGTCGCACGGCGTTCACGTGCGCTGGGGCGGCAACCTCGTGACGGTCGGCGGCGACGCACCGGTGCGCGTGCAGTCGATGACGAACACCGACACTGCTGACGCAATTGGCACCGCTATTCAGATCAAGGAACTGGCGCAGGCCGGTTCCGAACTCGTCCGGATCACCGTCAACACGCCCGAGGCGGCGGCGGCAGTTCCGGCAATCCGCGAGCAGCTCGATCGCATGGGTGTGTCGGTGCCGCTCATCGGCGACTTCCACTACAACGGCCACCTGCTGTTGCGCGACTATCCGGGCTGTGCCGAGTCGCTCTCGAAGTACCGGATCAACCCGGGCAACGTGGGTCAGGGTGCCAAGCGCGACACGCAGTTCGCGCAGATGATCGAGGCCGCGGCGAAGTACGACAAGCCGGTGCGCATCGGCGTGAACTGGGGCAGTCTCGATCAGGACCTGCTCGCGCGGATGATGGACGAGAACGGCGCGCGCAGCGAGCCGTGGGAAGCGCAGAGCGTGATGTACGAGGCGCTGATCCAGTCGGCGATCGGGTCGGCGGAACGCGCAGTCGAACTCGGCCTCGGACGCGACAAGATCATCCTGTCGTGCAAGGTCAGTGGCGTGCAGGATCTGATCGCCGTGTACCAGCAGCTCGCGAAGCGTTGCGAATTCGCGCTGCACCTCGGGCTGACCGAGGCGGGCATGGGCTCGAAGGGCATTGTCGCGTCGACGGCGGCGCTTTCCGTGCTGCTGCAGCAAGGCATCGGCGACACGATCCGCATCTCGCTCACGCCGGAACCGGGCGCGTCGCGTACGGGTGAAGTCGTGGTCGGTCAGGAAATCCTGCAGACCATGGGCCTGCGCTCGTTCACGCCGATGGTCATCGCATGTCCGGGTTGCGGCCGCACGACGAGCACGCTGTTCCAGGAACTCGCGTCGCAGATCCAGAACTATCTGCGTGCGCAGATGCCCGTGTGGCGCTCCGAATATCCAGGCGTCGAGACGATGAACGTCGCCGTGATGGGCTGCATCGTGAACGGCCCCGGTGAATCGAAGCACGCGAACATCGGCATCAGCCTGCCCGGTTCGGGCGAGAACCCGGCTGCACCGGTGTTCATTGACGGCGAGAAAGTGAAGACGCTGCGCGGCGAGCACATCGCTGAAGAATTCCAGCAGATCGTGAGCGACTACGTCGTGCGCAAGTACGGCAAGGCCGAAGCCACCGCCTGACGCAACCGGCCGCGAGCGAGCAGTAACGCACCGGCGCCACGCACAACCGAATATCGCCAATCGTAATCAGATGACTGAACAGAAAAGAAAGCCCGAGAAGCTGACCGGCGTGAAGGGCATGAACGACATCCTGCCGCAGGACGCAGGGCTGTGGGACTTCTTCGAAACGACCGTGAAGTCGATGCTCCGTTCGTACGGATACCAGAACATCCGCACGCCGATCCTCGAGCACACGCAACTTTTCACGCGCGGTATCGGTGAAGTGACCGACATCGTCGAAAAGGAAATGTACAGCTTCACCGACGCGCTGAACGGCGAGAATCTCACGCTGCGTCCGGAGAACACGGCTGCGGTCGTGCGCGCGTCGATCGAGCACAACATGCTCTACGACGGCCCGAAGCGTCTGTGGTACGTCGGCCCGATGTTCCGCCACGAGCGTCCGCAGCGCGGCCGCTATCGCCAGTTCCACCAGGTTGGCGTCGAAGCGCTCGGCTTCGCGGGCCCGGATGCGGACGCGGAAATCATCCTGATGTGCCAGCGTCTGTGGGACGACCTCGGTCTCACCGGCATCAAGCTTGAAATCAACTCGCTGGGTCTCGCTGAAGAGCGTGCCGCCCATCGCGTTGAACTGATCAAGTATCTCGAGCAGCACGTTGAACTTCTCGACGAAGACGGCAAGCGCCGTCTCTACACGAATCCGCTGCGCGTGCTCGACACGAAGAACCCCGCGCTGCAGGAAATCGCGAACAACGCGCCGAAGCTGATCGACTTCCTGGGCGACCACTCGCGCGCGCACTTCGAAGGGCTGCAGCGCATCCTCAAGGCGAACAACATTCCGTTCACGATCAATCCGCGTCTCGTGCGCGGTCTCGATTACTACAATCTGACCGTGTTCGAATGGATCACCGACAAGCTCGGCGCGCAGGGCACCGTCGCGGCGGGCGGCCGCTACGACCCGCTGATCGAGCAGCTGGGCGGCAAGCCGACGGCGGCTTGCGGCTGGGCGATGGGCGTCGAGCGCATCCTCGAATTGCTCAAGGAAGACGACCTCGTGCCGCAAGACGAAGGTTGCGATGTCTACGTTGTCCATCAAGGCGACGCGGCGCGCGATCAGGCGTTCATCGTGGCAGAGCGTCTGCGTGACACTGGCCTCGACGTGATCCTGCACTGCAGCGCCGACGGCCAGTCTGCGAGCTTCAAGTCGCAGATGAAGCGCGCGGATGCGAGCGGAGCTGCATTTGCGGTGGTGCTTGGCGAGGACGAGGTGGCGAAGGGTGTGGTCGGCGTGAAGCCGTTGCGCGGCGTGGCCGCTGACGCGCGCAACGAGCAGCAAACCATCGCGCTCGAAGACTTGACCGAATATCTAATCAATGCGATGGTTGCATCCGCCGAAGACGGCGACGACTGATCGCGTCAGGCAGAAAACACCTGCACAACACCCTCGACGTGCCTGATTTGCGGATCAGGCGCGCGAGACGACAGGCTGGATAAAAGAGAAGGAATCGCTACGCGATGAGTTACCACGACGAACAGGAATCGATCGAGAGCTTCAAGGCATGGTGGGCGCAGTGGGGGAATCTCACTACGTGGATCGTGCTGATCGCTCTGCTCGCGCTCGCCGCGTGGAACGGCTGGAACTTCTGGCAGCGCCGTCAGGCGGCAGAGGCGTCGGTGCTGTACGACCAGGTGCAGCAGGCCGTGGGCGGAAACGACAAGGCGATGCTCACGCGCGTTGCGTCCGACATGGAAGACCGCTTCGGCGGCACCGCATACGCACAGATGACGGCCCTTGCCGTCGCGAAGGCGCTCTACACAGCGGGCGACACGACGGGCGCGAAGGCGCAGCTGCAATGGGCCGCCGACCACGCGAAGGACGACGAATTCCGCCAGATCGCGAAGCTGCGTCTCGCGGCGTTGCTGCTTGACGAAAAGGCCTACGACCAGGGCCTCGCACTGATTCCGCAGCCCGATTCGGGTCCGTTCAAGGGTATCGTCGCGGACGGCCGCGGTGACCTGCTCGCCGCGCAGGGCAAGCGCGACGAAGCGCGCGCAGCCTACCAGCTCGCGCTCGACACCTTGCCGAAGAGCGACACGTCCGGGCGTCAACTGATCCAGTTCAAGCTGGACGCGCTCGGCGGCTAAGGCGCACGCGCGCCGCGAATCTCACTAAACCAATACCATTCATGCTTCGCTCACCGATGAATCTGCTGAAACGATACGTTGTGCCCACCGTCTGCGCGATGACGGTCCTTGCAATGGCGGCCTGCTCGTCGACCAAGGACGAGCGCCGCGTGCCGGTGCCGCTCACCGAGTTCAAGCCGGTGCTCAACGTCCAGCAGGTGTGGAAGGCGAGCGTCGGCAAGGCCGGCCGCTATCTCTTCGCGCCGGTTGCTGTCGGCGACGCCGTGTTTGCGGCGGGCGAGAACGGTTCGGTCGTGAAGATCGACGCGCAGACCGGCAAGGAAGTCTGGAGCACGAAGCTCAAGGGCGACCTGTCGGCCGGTGTGGGCAGTGACGGCAACTTCACCGCCGTCGGCGGCCTGAAGGGCGAGGTCTACGTGCTCGACGCCAATGGCAAGCTCTCGTGGCAAGCCACGGCGCCGGGCGAAATCATCTCGCCGCCGCTCGTCGGCAACGGGCTCGTGATCGTGCGCACCATCGACGGTCAGATCGTCGCGTTCAACGCGCAGACCGGCGAACAGAAGTGGGCCTATCGCAACCGTGCCGTGCCGCTCAACCTGCGGGTTTCCGCGGGCATGACGTTCGCTGGCGACCAGGCCGTGCTCGCGGGCTTCCCGGGCGGCGGTTTCGCGGCGATCAACCTGCAGACGGGCGACGTGTTCTGGGAAACGCCGGTGTCCTATCCGAAGGGCGTGACGGAAGTTGAGCGTATCAACGATGTGAGCGGTCCGCCCACGCTCGTTGGCGCGACGACGTGCGCGGTCACGTTCCAGGGTCAACTGGGTTGCTTCGACGCGAATTCGGGTCGTCCGATGTGGACGAAGCCGTTCTCGAGCGTGAGCGGAATTGCCCAGAACGAGGACAGCGTGGTCGGCGCAGACGACTGGTCGGTTGTCCGCTCGTTCGGTGTATCGACGGGAACGCAGTCCTGGAGCACCGACAAGCTCAAGAGTCGCGACCTCAGCGTGCCGATGGTGCTCGGCCACGCGGTCGTGCTCGGCGACTTTGAGGGCTATGTGCATTTCCTGTCGCTTGACGACGGCAGTTTCGTGGCGCGTGTGAAGACCGACGGCAATCCGATCACGGCCGCTCCGGTTCTGGCCGGCAATACGCTCGTCGTCCAGACGAAGGGCGGCGGGCTGTACGGGCTGCGTCCGCAGTAAGCGCCATTCGACAACGACGCCGGGCCTGCGCAGCCAGGTGTTTCGAAGGGTAGTTGTCTACGCGTAGTGTTCGAGCCCCGGTCGAACCCTTCCCGCGCGGGTGGCGGGACGGCAAGACCGTGCGGTGCCCGATCCAGGCCGGCTCATGCCGGCCGCGCGCGTTTTTGAGCTCACGGGATGAAAGAGAGCGTCGGCCGCTCGTCTTTGGTCCATCCGTCTGCCCGACGTGGGCTCAAGCCAGTGTGGCTGTGTGCTGCACGCGTCGCCCGGGCGTCGGGCGAAATTCGTGATAATTTGCAACTGACGCAACCCTGCAAACGCAGTGCGTTGCCGCGCAGTGCGCCGGACCACCGGGCGCCGCGCCTTACCGTAGAAAAGATCAGATGAAACCCGTAATCGCCCTTGTTGGGCGCCCCAATGTGGGGAAATCCACGCTGTTCAACCGGCTTACGCGCTCGCGCGACGCGCTGGTGGCCGATCTGCCCGGCCTCACACGCGACCGCCACTACGGCGAGGGGCGCGTGGGCGATCGTCCCTACCTCGTGGTCGATACGGGCGGTTTCGAGCCCGTCGCGAAGGACGGCATCCTGCACGAGATGGCGCGTCAGACGCGCCAGGCGGTCGAAGAGGCGGACATCGTCGTGTTCATCTGTGACGGCCGCAACGGGCTTGCGCCGCAGGACAAACACATTGCCGACTATCTGCGCAAGACCGGCCGCCCGATCTACCTCGTCGTCAACAAGGCCGAGGGCATGAAGTACAGCGCCGTTGCCGCTGACTTCTACGAGCTGGGCCTCGGCGACCCGCGTGCGATTTCGGCTGCTCACGGTGACGGCGTGACGGAGATGATCAACGAGGCGCTCGACAAGGCCTACGCGGATCAGCCGGAAGAAACTGAAGAGGAGGCCGAAAAGCATGGCGTGAAGATCGCGATCGTCGGGCGTCCGAACGTCGGCAAGTCGACGCTCGTGAACACGCTGCTCGGTGAAGACCGCGTGATCGCCTTCGACATGCCCGGCACCACGCGCGACTCGATCTATATCGACTTCGAGCGCGGCGGCAAGAAGTACACGCTCATCGACACGGCGGGTCTGCGTCGTCGCGGCAAGGTGTTCGAGGCCATCGAAAAGTTCTCGGTGGTGAAGACGCTGCAATCGATTTCGGACGCCAACGTCGTCATCCTGATGCTCGACGCGCAGCAGGAGATCTCCGATCAGGACGCGCACATCGCCGGTTTCGTCGTGGAGCAGGGCCGCGCGCTCGTGGTGGGCGTGAACAAGTGGGACGGTCTCGACGAGCACGCACGCGAGCGCATCAAGCACAACCTGCAGCGCAAGCTGAAGTTTCTCGAGTTCGCGAAGTTCCACTTCATCTCGGCGACGGAGAACTTCGGCATCGCCACGCTGATGCGCTCGGTGGATTCCGCTTATGCCGCTGCGATGGCCAAACTGCCCACGCCGCGCCTTACGCGGGCGCTGATCGAGGCTGTGGAGTTCCAGCAGCCGCGCCGTCGCGGCCCGGTTCGTCCGAAACTGCGCTACGCGCACCAGGGGGGACAGAACCCGCCCATCATCGTGATCCACGGTAATGCGCTCGACGCGGTCACGGAGACGTACAAGCGCTACCTGGAAAACCGCTTCCGGGAAACTTTCTCGCTGACCGGGACTCCATTGCGCATAGAGTTTCGTTCTTCGACGAACCCCTATACCGAGAAAAACTGAGCTGTGTACGTTGCCGCGCATGCCCGTCCTGGCCGGACGGCCATGAGCCTCGCGGCTGAACGAGAATCAGCTATAGTGTAGCGATTGACGCCGGATTTCTTTTTCTTCGGCGCCAGTCCGAGTTAAACCTGCAAAAAAATACGGAGTTTGCTATGAGCAACAAAGGGCAACTGTTACAAGACCCGTTTTTGAACGCGCTGCGCAAGGAGCACGTGCCTGTTTCGATCTACCTCGTCAACGGCATCAAGCTTCAGGGGAACATTGAATCGTTCGACCAGTACGTTGTGTTGCTCCGTAATACGGTTACGCAGATGGTGTACAAGCACGCCATTTCCACGGTTGTTCCGGCCCGTCCGGTGAATTTCCACCCGGATCAGGAAGCGACCTGACCCACGTTCCGGCCGGTCCGGTGCGCCTCTCAGGCGAACCGGACCGGCCGTTTTTATTTTGACATCCGCTAATTTGACCAACGCCGCACTTGTCGGCATCGATTTCGGCAAGACCGATTTCGAAGCCAGCCTCGAAGAACTCAGTCTGCTCGCACGGAGTGCGGGCGCGCATCCCGCGGTTACGCTCACTGGCCGACGCTCCAGCCCCGACGCTGCCATGTTCATTGGCAGTGGCAAGGCCGATGAATTGCGTCTCGCATGTGAGGCGAACGACGTCGATATCGTCATCTTCAATCACGCTCTGTCACCTGGCCAGCAACGCAATCTGGAGCGAGCGCTGGATCGCCGCGTGGTGGATCGCACGAGCCTCATCCTCGATATTTTCGCGCAGCGCGCGCGTAGCCATGAAGGCAAGCTCCAGGTCGAGCTCGCGCAGCTCCAGTATCTCGCCACACGGCTCGTGCGCGCATGGACCCACCTCGAACGCCAGAAGGGCGGTATCGGTTTGCGCGGTCCCGGCGAAACACAGCTCGAAACCGACCGGCGGCTGATTGGCGAGCGCATCAAGATGCTGCAGGGGCGCCTTGCGAAGCTGCGCCGCCAGCACGGCACGCAGCGCCGCCAGCGCCAGCGCAACCAGACCATGTCGGTGTCGCTCGTCGGCTATACGAATGCGGGCAAGTCCACGCTCTTTAATGCGCTCACCAAGGCGCAGGCGTATGCCGCCGACCAGCTTTTCGCGACACTCGACACCACCTCGCGGCGCGTCTGGCTGGGCGGCGAGGTCGGGCAGATCGTGCTGTCGGACACCGTTGGCTTCATTCGCGAATTGCCGCACCAACTGGTTGCCGCGTTTCGGGCGACGCTTGAGGAAACCGTTCAAGCCGACCTGTTGCTGCATGTGGTCGATGCATCGAGCGCGGTGCGTCTCGACCAGATCGATCAGGTCAATGAGGTGTTGCATGACATCGGCGCGGACGCGATCCGGCAGGTGCTCGTGTTCAACAAGATCGATGCCGTGCCCGAACTGGCGGCCCGCGGCGGGACGGTCGAGCGGGACGAATATGGTAATATTTCGCGCGTCTTTTTGAGCGCGCGCACGGGCGTCGGACTGGATGCGCTGCGTGCTGCCATCGCCGAAATCGCGACTGGCGAGCCGCTTGTCGGCGAGGCTCAGTCGTTAGGGCAAATGCGGCAAATGCAGCAACCGCAGCAATCGGCGCAAGCGCCGCAAGCAGTGCAATCGCCCGCCGACGATTGGGACGCGGTACCCCATGAACTTCGCAGCGAATTTGAATCCGGTGGGGAACACGGCTCGGACCACGGCCACTGAGCCACGTCCGGGGCCATTTGACCGGTGCGGCTACGTGCGCGGTACCGGGTACAGTACCGGGCGAAAGCCGCACGCATTGACCCGCTGTCTACTCTGGTGAACGAACTCAGGTGAACGATTACAACAAGCGGACTGGCTGGCAGCGCGTGCGCGCCATTCTCTCGTTGAACGACCCGCGTTGGGGTCGTGGCGACGGCAATGGCCAGCGTACGGACGAGCCGCGCCGCCCGCCGGGCAAGAACGGGAATAACGGCGGCGGGCAGGGCGACGGTCCTCCCGACCTCGACGAAATGTGGCGCGACTTCAATCGCCGCCTCTCGGCGTTGTTCGGCCGCAAGGGCAAGGGGCCAGGCGGCCTCGGTCCGCGCCCGGACAACGGTCACGGTGCACGCGTCGGCGTCGGCATCGTGCTCGGTGTGCTCATCGCCATCTATCTGGGCAGCGGCGTTTTCGTGATCCCGGAAGGGCAAGCGGGCGTCGTGCTCCAGTTTGGGCAGTATCGTCAAACCGTCGGGCAGGGCGTCCATTGGCGCCTGCCGTTTCCGTTCCAGTCGCACGAAGTCGTCAACGTCGGTCTGGTCCGCTCCGTCGAGATCGGCCGCAACAATCTCGTGCGCCCGGCCAACGTGAGGGACGCGTCCGTACTCACGCGCGACGGCGACATTCTCGATTTGCGCTTCACTGTGCAGTACCAGGTAAAGCAGCCTACCGATTACCTGTTCCGCAGCGTCGACCCCGACCTCACTGTTACCCAGGCCGCCCAGTCGGCGGTGCGTACGGTGGCGGGTACGCACAGCACTCACGATCTGCTTTTCGCCGACCGCGAACCGGTCCGCGCGCAGCTCGCCGATACCATTCAGCACGCGCTCAACGACTACAAGACCGGCCTCAACGTGACCGGCGTGACGATCCAGAGCGTGCAGGTACCCGACCAGGTGCAGGCAGCCTTCGACGACGTCACGCGTGCGCGTCATGACCGCGAGCGCGCGAAGCATGATGCACAGGCTTACGCCGACCAGTTGCTGCCGCGTGCACAGGCCGACGCCGCACACATGATCGAGGACGCCAAGGCGTACAGCGATCGCGTAGTGGCACAGGCGCAAGGCGATGCCCAGCGCTTCACGCGGGTCTACGAGCAATACGCGAAGGCACCGGCGGTGATCCGCCAGCGCATGTATATGGAGACCATGCAGCACATCTACTCGACTACGACGAAGGTGTTCGTCGACAGCAAGTCCGGCAGCAACGTGATCAATCTGCCGGCTGAGACCCTGGTCGAGTCGGCGCGCCAGCGCGCGGCAGCATCCGCGCCCGTGTCGGGCGTTCCGGGTGCGCCGGCCGCTGCAGCCGCGGGTTCCGAGGCCTCGGCCCCTGCCGCCGCGGGCGGTGGCGAGCCATCAGGCGCGGCGCAGCCTGGCGCAGCCGCGCCGGGTCAGTCGGCCAGCGAGCCGGCTGGGGCTGCGCGCGAGTCGTTCCGGTCGCGCGACGCGTTCCGCAGCCGCGGTCGCGAAAGCGACACGCAATAACGGAGCGCACCCATGAACCGAATCATTGCGCTTGTCGTCGTTGTCGTGGTCGCCGTGCTGGTTGCGTCGTCGTCGGTGTTCGTCGTCGATCCGCGTCACGTCGGCGTTGTTGCATCGTCGGGCGGCAGTCCGGCGACGCTCGCCGAACCCGGCATCCACGTGAAACTGCCGCCGCCGTTCCAGACCGTGACGTTCATCGATACGCGCGTCCGGGCGATCGCCAGCCCGGATGCGGACCGCTATTCGACGTCCGACAAGACCGAACTGCTGGCGAGCCCCGTGATCCGCTATCGCGTCACGGACCCGCTCAAGCTTTTCACGGCGACGAAGGGTGACCCGCAGACGCTCGCGGACCGGCTTGCCTCGCTTTCGCGCGACGCGCTCGGCGACGCGTTCGCGAAGGTCACGCTGAATGACGCGCTCGCGAAGCAGGACACAATCGCGAGCGGCGCGCGCGACGCGCTGCGCGAGGCGGCGACCCCGCTCGGTGTCGAGGTCATCGCCATCGAGTTCACGCGCCTCGACTTCCCGCCGGAACTTGCGGACACCGTCTACAAGCGCATGAGCGCCGCGCACGAGCAGGCCGCGGCCGACGAGCGCGCGCAGGGCGCCGCTGACGCACAGCAGATCAAGGACGATGCCGCTCGCAAGCAGCAGGGTGTGCTCGCAGACGCGAACAACCAGGCGCAGGTGATCAAGGGCGAGGGCGACGGCAAGGCTGCCGCCATCGCCGCCGAGGCGTTCGGGCGCGATCCGCAGTTCTATCAGTTCTACCAAAGCATGCTGGCGTATCGCGAAACGTTTAAGCCGGGCGATGTCGTCGTGGTCGATTCGTCGAGCGATTTCTTCCGCTTCATGCGTGGTCCGAACGGCGAAGCAGCGTCGGTTACGGCTCCTGCCGCACCGCGCAGACACTGAATAACACGAGACGATTGAGACGCCGCGCCTCGCGCGCGGCATGTTCTTCTGCATGGACATAGCTGGCTCCCTGTTGCTCGCGATCGCGCTGATGCTGATTATCGAGGGCATGTTTCCGTTTGTTTTCCCGACGGCATGGCGCGACACCTTCCGTAAAATTGCGGAACGGCCGCCGCACCATATCCGGATCGGCGGACTGATCGTGATGGGACTCGGACTCGTGCTCCTCATGCTCGCAACCTGATTGCAAACGAACGCACGCGCGGCCCGTCCGCGCGTTCCGGTTCCGCGGCCCGAGCGTTACGCCTCGCGCGCCGCCTTGATAGTGGTAGGACTCAACCGATGTCGACCTGGTTACTTCCCGAAAATATTGCCGACGTGCTGCCTTCCGAGGCGCGCAAGATCGAAGAGCTGCGCCGCCGGCTGCTGGATCGCTTCCGTGCGTACGGCTATGAGATGGTCATGCCGCCGCTGCTCGAGTATCTCGAATCGCTGCTCACGGGCAGCGGGGGCGATCTGAACCTGCGCACGTTCAAGCTCGTCGATCAGCTTTCGGGTCGCACGCTCGGCCTGCGCGCCGACATGACGCCGCAGGTCGCGCGCATCGACGCGCACCTGCTGAACCGTCAGGGCGTGACGCGCCTGTGCTACGCGGGCAACGTGCTGCATACGCGTCCGCGCGGCCTGCACGCCACGCGCGAGCAGATCCAGACCGGCGCTGAAATCTACGGTCATGCGGGGCTCGAAGCCGACCTCGAAATCCAGCAGTTGATGCTCGATGCACTGCGCCTCGCGGGGCTGGCAAAGGTGCGTCTCGACCTGTGCCACGCGGGCGTGCTCGCGGCGCTGATCGACGCTGATCCGGCGGCCGCCGCGCTCGGCGACGCGCTCTATGAAGCGCTCGCGTGCAAGGATGTGCCGGGTCTCGCTGAACTCACGGCGGAACTTGCGCCACAGACGCGCGACGCGTTGCGCGCGCTTCCGTCGCTCTATGGCGACGCGAGCGTGATCGACGAAGCGCGCAAGCGCCTGCCGGCGCTCCCGGGCATCGCTCGTGCGCTGGACGACCTCGCGTTCCTTGCCGGCGAGATCGAAGGCGCGGAGTTGATGATCGACCTCGCCGATCTGGGCGGCTACGCGTACCACACGGGTGTGATGTTCTCGGCCTACGTCGACGGCGTGCCGAACGCCGTTGCGCGCGGCGGCCGATACGACAAGGTGGGCCTGGCCTATGGCCGGGCACGCGCTGCGACGGGTTTCTCGCTCGATCTGCGTGAGGTGGCCCGCATTTCGCCGGTAGAGGCGCGCAGTAGCGCGATACTCGCGCCGTGGCGTCATGACGAGGCGCTGTCCGCGGCCGTAGCGGCCCTGCGCGACGCGGGCGAGGTTGTGATCCAGGCGCTGCCGGGCCATGAGCACGATCTCGACGAATTCGCGTGCGACCGCGTTCTGGTCGAGCGCAATGGTGTGTGGACCGTCGAAACGCACGCCTGACAGCACCCGGGCGCGCCCGGGATACGTGTCCCCGGCGCGTTTTGTCGCGCATGCCGTTGAGTGCAAAGGAAATTTCCCGATAACGCGGGAAAAAAAGGCGGGCTTGCGCCCGAACCCAGGTAAAATACGTTTTTAACCAGGTAACGAAACACCATGTCTGCCAGCGCAGTGAATGTAACCCAGGGACGCAACGTCGTTGTCGTGGGTACCCAGTGGGGAGATGAAGGCAAGGGCAAGATCGTAGACTGGCTGACGGACCACGCCCAGGGCGTCGTGCGCTTCCAGGGCGGTCACAACGCCGGCCACACGCTCATCATCGGCGGCAAGAAGACCATTCTTCGCCTCATCCCGTCGGGCATCATGCGCGCCGGCGTTGCTTGCTACATCGGCAACGGCGTGGTGCTGTCGCCTGAGGCCCTGTTCAAGGAAATCGGCGAACTCGAAGACGCGGGCATCGATGTCCAGAAGCGCCTCTTCATCTCCGATGCCACCACGCTGATCCTCCCGTATCACATCGCCATCGACCAGGCGCGCGAAGCGAAGCGCGGCGCCGCGAAGATCGGCACGACCGGCCGCGGCATCGGCCCGGCCTACGAAGACAAGGTCGCGCGTCGTGGCCTGCGCGTGCAGGACCTGTTCGAGCCGCAAATGTTCGCAGAGCGTCTGCGCGACAACCTCGACTATCACAACTTCGTGCTCACGCAGTACCTGGGCGCGGCGCCGGTGGACTTCCAGCAGACGCTCGACACGATGCTCAGCTATGCCGACCGTCTGAAGCCGATGGTGACGGACGTTTCGCGTCGTCTGCACGATGTGAACGAAACGGGCGGCAACCTGCTGTTCGAAGGCGCGCAAGGCACGCTGCTCGATATTGACCACGGCACCTATCCGTACGTCACGTCAAGCAACTGCGTGGCAGGTGCGGCAACGGCGGGCGCAGGCGTCGGTCCGCAGCGACTGAATTACATCCTCGGCATCACGAAGGCGTACTGCACGCGCGTCGGCTCGGGCCCGTTCCCGAGCGAACTTTACGACGCGGATAACCCCAATCGGCAGGAGCAGGTGGGCGTCACGCTCGCTAACGTCGGCAAGGAATTCGGCTCGGTCACGGGTCGTCCGCGCCGCACCGGCTGGCTCGACGCCGCCGCGCTGCGCCGTTCGATCCAGATCAACGGCGTGACTGGCCTCTGCATCACGAAGCTCGACGTGCTCGACGGACTCGACGAAGTGAAGTTGTGCGTCGGCTACAAGGTCGATGGCAAGGACGTCGATATCCTGCCGCGCGGCGCGTCGCAGGTTGCAGCGTGCGAGCCGGTCTATGAAACCTTCCCGGGCTGGAAGGGAAGCACGATCGGCATCACGCAGTGGGATGCGCTGCCGCAGAGCGCGCAGGCCTATCTCACCCGCGTGCAGGAAGTAGCCGGCGTGCCGATCGACATGGTTTCGACCGGTCCGGATCGCGACGAGACCATCCTGCTGCGTCATCCGTTCAAGGTGTGAGAGGGTGCACACCATGATTCAGATGACGGACCCGCGCAACGACGAGAAGAACCTGTGGGTCGGCTGGGACGAGTATCACCGGCTGATTGAAGTGCTTGCGCTCGCGGTGCATGAATCGCGCTGGAAATTCGACCAGATCCTCTGTCTCGCACGCGGCGGGCTGCGCGTGGGCGACCAGCTTTCGCGCATTTACGACCTGCCGCTCGCGATCCTCGCGACCAGTTCGTATCGCGAAGCCGCCGGCACCGAGCAGGGCGATCTCGACATCGCGCAGTACATTACGATGACGCGCGGCGAACTGTCGGGCAACGTGCTGCTCGTCGATGATCTCGTCGATTCGGGTGTCACGCTTGCACGCGTGCAGGAGCACCTCAAGGAGCGCTATCCGGCCGTGACGGGCGTGCGTTCGGCAGTGCTCTGGTACAAGGGTTGCTCGAAGGTCAAGCCCGATTACTTCGTGCAGCACCTGCCGACCAACCCGTGGATCCACCAGCCGTTCGAGGAGTGGGACACGGTGCGTCCTCACAATCTCGGCGCGTGGATCAAGCGCGGCCTTCAGGAAGCAGACCAGGCGAAGCAGGGCTCGCAGTCCTGACGCGATTCGCGCCATGCCTGTCACGCCCGTCGTGACGGCATGCAACGAACCAGAAACGGAGCCTTTTCAAGGCTCCGTTTTTTTTGGCGCGGCGTGACGCCGGGCTGATGCACGCTGGTGTGGCGCGCAAGATCGGGGGTTTGGGGCGCGAATGCTACACTTCGCCGGAGCGAACGGCGTGGCATCGCCACAACGAGGGTCATACTCCGCCGCGCGGCCCGGTTTAGAATAGCGGTCGCTTTTTAGTTCCGCCTCGAAAACGGATTTGCGCGTATATGACAACTAGCACACACGTGGCAAAGCAGCCTCTGCCGACTCTGGCCGTCGCGGCGATCGGCGTGGTATTCGGCGATATCGGCACCAGCCCGCTCTATTCGCTGAAAGAGGCCTTTAGCCCGTCTCACGGGATTCCGCTCAACGACGCTTCCATCCTCGGCGTCATCTCGCTTCTCTTCTGGGCGATCATCATCGTCGTGAGCGTCAAGTACGTGCTGTTCGTGATGCGCGCCGACAACAATGGCGAAGGCGGCGTGCTCGCGTTGATGGCGCTCGCGTTGCGCTCGTTCAACCGGTCAAGCCGTTCAGCTATTTTGCTCACGGCGCTCGGCATCTTCGGCGCGTGCATGTTTTACGGCGACGCGGTCATCACGCCCGCGATATCGGTGATTTCGGCGGTCGAAGGTCTCGAAATCGCGGCGCCTCACCTCAGTCACCTCGTGCTGCCGATCACCATGGTGATCCTGGTCGCGCTCTTCTGGATTCAGCGGCACGGCACTGCGCTCGTGGGCCGGCTGTTCGGGCCAATCATGGTGCTGTGGTTCGTGACCATCGCCGTGCTCGGTTTTTCGCGCATCGTGCAGGCGCCTGGGGTCATCGCCGCGCTCAATCCGTACTACGCGGTCAGCTTCATGGGCAAGCACCTGTTGCAGGCCTACGTCGTGCTCGGTTCGGTCGTTCTCGTGCTGACCGGGGCGGAAGCGCTCTACGCGGACATGGGCCACTTCGGCGCGAAGCCGATCCGCATGGCCTGGTATGCGCTCGTAATGCCGTCGCTCGTGCTCAACTATTTCGGCCAGGGCGCGCTCCTGATGCAGGATCACCACGCCATCGAGAATCCGTTCTTCCTGCTCGCCCCCGACTGGGCGCTCCTGCCGCTCGTGGTGCTCTCGACGGTGGCGACGGTGATTGCCTCGCAGGCAGTGATTTCGGGCGCGTACTCGCTAACGAGCCAGGCCATCCTGCTCGGCTACGTGCCGCGTATGAAGGTGTTGCATACATCGGATCTCGCGATCGGCCAGATTTACGTGCCGCTCGTCAACTGGATGCTGCTCTTCATCATCCTGTGCATCGTGCTCGGCTTCCAGAGTTCGGATAATCTCGCCGCCGCTTACGGTATTGCAGTTACCGCGACGATGGTGATCACCACCGTGCTGGCGTGCGTCGTGATGGTGAAAGTCTGGAACTGGAACAAGGCGCTTGTCGCTCTGATCATCGGGGGCTTCATGACCGTCGATCTCGGCTTCTTCGGGGCGAACCTGCTGAAGGTCAGAGAGGGCGGCTGGCTGCCGCTCGGGATCGGTGCGTTGTTGTTCTTCCTGCTGATGACCTGGTACAAGGGGCGCATGATCGTCAAAGAGCGCACGGCCGCCGACGGTATTCCGTTGATGCCGTTCCTGCAGGGGCTGCTCGCGCATCCGCCGCATCGCGTCTCGGGCACGGCGATCTATCTCACGGGCAGCGACGCACTCGTGCCGGTGAGCTTGCTGCACAACCTCAAGCACAACAAGGTGTTGCACGAGCGGACCATCTTCCTGACTTTCGTGATACGTGACATTCCCTACGTGAGCGACGCGGAGCGCGTGCACGTGACGGACGTCGGCGGCGGGCTGTTTGTTGTGAAGGCCGACTACGGTTTTAACGAAACGCCAGACGTGCAAGCCGTGCTGGAGGACGTGGGCCGTCGGGAAGGCATGATGTTCGAGATGATGGATACGTCTTTCTTCCTCGCGCGCGAGACCGTGGTGCCGACGCAGTTGCCGGGGATGTCGATTTTCCGCGAGCGCGTATTCGCGTGGATGCACCAGAACGCGGCGAAGCCTACCGACTTCTTCAGCATTCCCGCGAATCGCGTGGTGGAGCTTGGGACGAAGATCGAGATCTGATTGCTCGCCTTTCGCAGCAACAAAAAAACGGCACCTCGGTGCCGTTTTTTGTTGCTACATGCCGCGTGGACCCATGCGAGCCCACGCGCGTATTGCTGGCTATCGATCCGCGTGACTTAGCGTGACTTGAGCTTCGCAAAAGCGGCTGCCATCGCGCCTGCAGGCTCCGGCTCACGCGAACGCTGCTGTCCACGGCCCGCGTTGCCGCCGCCGTTGCGGTTGCCCGCGCCGCTGCCCGCATTGCTGCTGCTTCGCGGGGCCGTCGCGCTTGCGGGATCGTCGTCGAGGCGCATGGTCAGCGCGATCCGCTGGCGTTTCACATCGACGTCGAGCACCTTCACCTTCACAACCTGGCCTGCCTTCACGACTTCATGCGGGTCCTTGATGAACTTGGTGGACATCGCGGAAACGTGCACGAGACCGTCCTGATGCACGCCGATATCGATGAACGCGCCGAACGCGGCCACGTTCGTCACGACGCCTTCGAGCAGCATGCCGGGCACGAGATCGGAGACCTTCTCGACGCCATCGCGGAACGTCGCGGTCTTAAATTCGGGACGCGGATCGCGGCCCGGTTTTTCAAGCTCCGTGAGGATGTCGCGCACGGTGGGCAGTCCGAAGCGTTCGTCGACGAACTCGGCGGGCGAGAGGCCCGAGAGGGCTTCGCGGCTGCCGAGCACGTCGCCGATCGTGCGTTTGATCTTCGCGAGCATGCGCTCGACGACCGGATAGGCTTCCGGGTGCACCGACGAGCGGTCGAGCGGATTCTCACCGCCATTGATGCGCAGGAAGCCTGCGGCCTGTTCGAACGTCTTGTCGCCGAGGCGTGGCACTTTGCGCAGATGATCGCGCGACGGGAACGGTCCGTTGGAGTCGCGGTAGTCGACGATATTGCGTGCGAGCGTGGCGTTCAGACCCGAGACCCGCGCGAGCAGGGCGACGGAAGCCGTGTTCGCATCGACACCCACGGCGTTCACGCAGTCCTCGACGACGGCATCGAGCGAGCGCGCAAGTTCGCGCTGATTGACGTCGTGCTGGTACTGGCCGACGCCGATGGCTTTCGGCTCGATTTTCACGAGTTCCGCGAGCGGATCCTGCAGACGGCGCGCGATGGAGACGGCGCCACGCAGCGAGACGTCGAGTTCGGGGAATTCCTTCGCAGCCAGTTCGGACGCCGAATAAACCGATGCGCCTGCTTCGGATACCACAATCTTCTGCAGCTTCAGTTCCGGATGGCGCGAGATGAGTTCGCTCGCGAGCTTGTCGGTCTCGCGCGAGGCCGTGCCGTTGCCGATGCTGATGAGTTCCGCTTGCGTCTGCGCGGCGATCCGCGCGAGCTTTGCGAGCGAGCCGTCCCAGTCGCGACGCGGCTCGTGCGGGTAGATGGTGTCGGTGGCAAGCAGCTTGCCGGTGCGGTCCACGACAGCCACCTTCACGCCCGTGCGCAGCCCCGGGTCGAGGCCGATCACGGCCTTCGGCCCGGCCGGTGCGGCCAGTAGCAGGTCCTTGAGGTTGCGCGCGAACACGCGAATCGCTTCGGCCTCAGCCTGCTCGCGCAGGTTGGTCAGCAGTTCGCTCTCGAGGTGCGGCTGCACCTTCACGCGCCAGCACCAGCGACACACATCGGAGAGCCACTTGTCGGCCGGACGGCCCTGATTTGCGATGCCGAAGTGGCGCGCAATCCGGCCCTCGCCAGGATGCGGCACGAGCGCGTCCTGTTCCGTGCCGAGGCCCAGCTTGACCATCAGCACGCCGGCGTTACGGCCGCGAAACAGCGCGAGTGCGCGATGCGACGGCACCGTCTTGATGGTTTCGGAATAGTCGTAGTAGTCGCGGAATTTTTCGCCTTCCTCGCCTTCCTTGCCCTCGACCACGCTTGAGCTCACGATGCCGTCGTTATGCAGCCAGTCGCGCAGCTTGCCAAGCAGTTCGGCCGTTTCGCCGAATTGCTCCGAAAGGATGTCGCGCGCACCGTCGAGGGCGGCCTTCACATCGGCGACACCCTTTTCGGCGTCGACGTATTGGGCGGCTTCCGTCTGCGGATCGAGCAGCGGATTCGCGAGCAGTGCGTCTGCGAGCGGCTGAAGCCCGGCTTCGCGTGCGATCTGTGCACGCGTGCGGCGCTTCGGCTTGTAGGGCAGGTACAGGTCTTCGAGGACCTGCTTGCTGTCCGCAGTTTCGATCGCGACGCGCAGCTCATCGGTGAGCTTGCCTTGTTCTTCGATGCTTGCGAGGATCGTGGCGCGCCGCTCTTCGAGTTCGCGCAGATACAGGAGCCGCTCTTCGAGCGTGCGCAGTTGGGTATCGTCGAGATTGCCCGTGACTTCCTTGCGGTAGCGGGCGATGAACGGAACAGTCGCGCCTTCATCGAGAAGCTGCACGGCGGCTGCCACCTGCCGCGGCTGAACTGTCAGTTCGGTGGCGATACGCTGGACGATCTTGAGTGCTACGGTTTCCGTCATAGGGTCTGGATATTCCTGCGAGGATCGGGTTGCGGTTCAGAGGCCCACGTCTCGGCTATGTCTTGTGGTACGCGAGCGCGTCGGCGGGCCGGTGAAGCGGGGCATTTTGCCATAAATGCCGGAGCGCTCAACTCGGGGGGTGTTAGAATTTCAGGCATGTCCCGCTGCCCTCAGAAGACGTTGACGATCTCCCGCTTGCTCTCCGGTTTGTCCCCCGTCCCGACCAGTACGCGTAAAGGCGCGCGCTGGCGGTCCGTCGTCGGTCGGACGGCGTGTGCTGTCGCGCTGTGCGCGTGCGTGCCGGGTATGGCGCAGGAGAGCGCGGCGCCTGCTGCGAATGCGGTGGCGCCGGGTGCAGCGCCGGCTGATTCGGCCGCTGGTGTACAGGCTGGTTTTGCTGCGCGCCAGCAGGAGCTTGACCGGCGTACGGCTGAAAATAATTATCGCTTTGCGGTTGCGCAACACGACTGCTACAGCACATTCTTCGTGAATCATTGCATCGGCCGCGCGCGTGACCGGATGCGGGCCGTACAGGCGGATATCCGCAGCGAGCAACTCAAGCTCGACGCTGAGCAGCGCGCGGAGCGCGCACGCGATCGCGACCAGCAGGTCGCGCTGCAACGCGCGAGAGACGAGGCTGACGCGCCGCAGCGTGCCGCTGATGAAGCGCGCAATGTGGCAGCGTACGAGCAGAAGCAGCAGCAACACGCGCTCGACTTGCAGCAGCGCGCGGCCGAAGCGCCGCAGCGTGCCGCTAACGCAGAGGCGTACGAGCAGAAGCAGCAACAGCACGCGCTTGATGAAGCGCAACGCGCCGGGGAACAATCGCAGGCGCAGCATGCGGCGAACCAGGCGGCGTACGATCAGAAGCAGTCGGATTTCCAGAAGAAGATGGCCGAGGCCCGCGCGCAGGGCGAGCAGAAGGCACAGGAGCGCGAACAGAAAGCCGAGCGTTACCAGCAGAAGCAGGAAGACGCGGCGAAGCATAAGGCTGACGTCGAAGCACGTCAGAAGCAGGCGGCTGAAAAGGCGCAGCAAAAGCAGCAACAAGAGCAGCAACAGCAGCAACAGACGAAGACGCAACAGCAGGACCAGTAGCAGCGCTTTTTGGCCAGACAGCAACCTCAGGCGTGCCATCTTACGCTCAAGGGGCACGCCGCTCAGGACGAGGAGGCGAGCATGCGCGAGCAACGTGAAGTCAGGACCGCGGTCCTTCGTGACCGCATTCTGCAATTGGAGTCGGAGCACGGCGATCTTGATCGCATGATCGAGCGGATCGCCGGGACGCCCGGAAGCGACGATCTCGAACTGCAACGGCTCAAGAAGCGCAAGCTCAAGGTCAAGGACAACATCATCCTGCTGCAACTGCAGCTGGACCCCGATTCAACGAAGACTTCGGACGGGCACGCCTGATTCCGGGTCCTGGCAGGCGCCGGGGCGCGGCATCGAGGTTGCCGCGCCCGCAGGACCGAGCAGGAACCGCTTGCCTTGAATTCAACGACCGTATCCCGATCGCGGCCTGCGCCCGAAGGCGGCGCGCCGGCTGGTGACGCACGTCCTGTGCCCGGCTCCGCGACGTCCGCCACAGTGGCGCCACTTTCCGCGCGCCGCGTCGCCGAACTCGAGGATCTTTTCGCCGCTGATGGGCTGCTCGCCCGGGAAATTGACGGCTATCGGCCGCGTGCATCGCAGATCGAGATGGCCCGCGCCGTAGCGGCTGCGATGGAGGCGGCCGCACAAGCGCTGCCGGACCCCGCGACGTTCGAGCTGCAGTCGCGCCCGGCGCGGCGCAAGCAGGGCGGCGCAGAGCAAGCCGCGGCTTCCGGGCCCATGGACGAGGCGGCAAAAGCTATCGCGGACGCGGGCGACAACACGCTGATCGTCGAAGCGGGTACCGGCACCGGGAAGACCTACGCCTACCTCGTGCCGGCGATGCTATGGGGCGGCAAGGCGGTCGTCTCGACAGGCACCAAGCACCTCCAGGACCAGCTGTTCCAGCGCGACATCCCAACCGTGCGCGACGCGCTTGCGGTTCCAGTCAGCGTTGCGATGCTCAAGGGACGCTCGAACTACCTGTGTCATTACTACCTGCAACGCACGGCCGACAACGGACGTTTGCCGTCGCGCCAGGAGACGGCGTACCTGCAGGAGATCGTGCGCTTCGCGAAGATCACGCGTTCCGGTGACAAGGCGGAACTGGCGAGCGTGCCGGAGACGGCAGCGGTCTGGTCGATGGTGACCTCGACGCGCGATAACTGCCTCGGCCAGGAATGCCCGCATTACAAGGACTGCTTTGTGATGCAGGCTCGGCGCGAGGCACAGCAGGCGGACATTGTCGTCGTGAATCACCACCTGTTCTTCGCCGACATCATGCTGCGCGACACGGGTATGGCCGAACTGCTCCCGAGCGCGAACACGATCATTTTCGACGAAGCGCATCAGTTACCCGAAACGGCGACGCTGTTCTTCGGCGAAACGCTCTCGACCTCGCAGTTTCTCGAACTCGCACGCGATTGCGTGGCCGAAGGCCTGAGCCACGCGCGCGATGCGGTCGAGTGGGTGAAGCTCGGCGCCGCGCTGGAGCGTGCGGCGCGCGACGTGCGGCTCGCATTCAAGGAAGACTCGCTACGCGTTTCGATCACGCAACTGCCCGTCGATCATCCGCTCTACGATTCGCTCGATGCACTGCAGACCGAGCTTGGCGCGCTCGCGACGGCGCTAGCCGGTCAGGCTGAGCGAGCCGAATCGCTCGGCGCGTGTCTGCGCCGCGCGCGCGAGCTGCAGGGTGTACTGGCGGGCTGGACAGCGCCCGCCGCCGCACCGTCGCGCGACGCACGCAAGGCCGAAGCGCAAGGCGAGGAGGGCGAGCAAGCTGACGCCGACGAAAAGGTCCGCTGGGTCGAAGTGTTCTCGCACACGGTGCAACTGCACGAAACGCCGCTGTCGGTCGCACCGATTTTCGCGAAGCAGCGCGCCGGCGTGCCGCGCACGTGGATCTTCACATCGGCGACGCTGTCCGTGCGTGGCGACTTCACGCACTATGCAGCGCAGATGGGTCTCAGTTCGCGCCGTTCGATGACGTTGCCAAGCCCGTTTGACTACCCCCAGCAAGGGCTTTTGTACGTGCCGCGGAACATGCCGCAGCCGTCCTCGCCGCAGTTCACCGATGCCGTGTTCGACGCTGCGCTGCCTGCCATCGAGGCCTCCGGCGGCGGGGTGTTCATGCTTTGCACGACCTTGCGCGCGGTGGACCGGATCGCGTCGAAGCTGCGCGAAACGATCGATGCGCGCGGCTGGAACACACCGCTCCTGGTACAGGGCGACGCGAGCCGCACGGAGTTGCTGGAGCGCTTTCGCGCGTATGGCAACGCGATCCTCGTAGGGAGTCAGAGCTTCTGGGAGGGCGTCGACGTGCGCGGCGATGCGCTGTCGTTGGTCGTAATCGACAAGCTGCCGTTTGCGCCGCCTGACGATCCCGTGCTCGCGGCGCGTCTCGATGCGCTTACAAAAAAGGGCTTGAGCCCGTTTGCGGTCCATCAGTTGCCCCAAGCAGTCATTACGCTGAAGCAGGGCGCGGGGCGGCTCATCCGCGCGGAAACAGATCGCGGTGTACTGATGATCTGCGACACGCGTCTCGTCGACAAACCTTACGGCCGCCGAATCTGGCAAAGTCTGCCGCCGTTCAAGCGCACGCGTGAGATCGAGGTGGTGAAAGCGTTCTTTGGGAGCGAAGAGGCCGGAACCAATCAGGCTTGACGGCTGCCCGGGACCGGGGCGCCGGCGTGGCTGCGAGCCACACGGCGCTTCCGCGAGGCTCACTAGGGGCGGCGCACAACCAACGTGTGCGACAGCATAAAAGCACTGCAAAACAAAAAGCCACGAACGTAAGTTCGTGGCTTTTTTGCTTGCCAGACACAAGCCTGACGATTCTGTCAGGCTGCGCGGCGATTCGCTGCAATGCCCGCTGGAGCAGGGCTCCAGCGCGAGCGTTGCGCGAAACCAGCTTACTGGCTTGCGCCAGCTGCCGGCGATGCGCCTTCAGCCGGCGATGCAGCGGCTGCCGGCGAAGCGGCTTCAGCCGGCGACGCAGCTTCAGCCGGGGATGCAGCGACTGCCGGCGATGCGGCTTCAGCCGGGGATGCAGCAGCAGCCGGGGACGCAGCATCTGCCGGAGCAGCAGCTTGGTCGCTGCTCTTGTTGCATGCAGCCAGTGCAACAGCTGCCAGCAGGGATGCTACGAGGAGGGATTTCTTCATGATCACGTCCTTTTATGGTTAAAGGTAAGCAACAGCGCAAATAAAACCGGTAATGTGCTCCAACACCGACCTGAGCCGCTGGTGGATACGCACTGCAAGAGCGTGAATCTTCCCTACGGCTTGGGCGGAAATTATAGGCACTTTCGTATCGACCGTCGACAAATCCGGGGACAATACGTTGTCTTTATCATACTAGCACTAACTCAGTACGGTATAACAGTCCAGCGTGCTTAGGCAAGCATTCCGACCCGTATCCAGCCCGCACAATACCACTCGTGCAGCAAAGCTGTCATCGACGAATCGGCCGAGAGTGTTACAAAGCATTTCCCGTCCATCGAGCGGCTGTCGGCCAAAGCAGGCAGCCACTTTCTCGCTTCTTTAAGCACGTACTGTTCCCCGTTCAGGTAGTACGAGCGCGAATCGTAAAGCAGGATCGTCCTGCGGTCGAGCGTTAAACCGTTTTTTGCGGCGCGCGCCGCGAATCGTACCTCATCGAGCGGCCGCTCGGGTGTATCGAAGACAACATTTGACTTTGGTTCACTTAACCACGAGCCAACGAAGGAAGATACGTCAGATTCGCTCCAGCGGATTTTTGAGAGTACCTGTCCCACGCGTCCGACCATTAGAGGCGGCAATTGCGCCGGGTGTTCGACAGCGGGTTGGTCGGGGTCGCGATAAAGCGCCGGCGTGGCCGACGGGGCGCCCATGCCGCGTTCTGCGAGCCAGTAGAGAAACTGGCTCGACAGTTCGTTCGTGGAGGGCGTGCGAAAGCCGATCGAGCACGTCATGCATTCGCCCTCGGCGATGCCGTCGTGCGCAATGTGCGGGGGCAGGTAGAGCATGTCGCCCGGTTCCAGCACCCATTCCTCTTCGGGCTCGAAATTCGCGAGAATCTTCAGCGGCAGCCCGTCCAGCAACGAGAGGTCGCGCTGCGCCCCAATGCGCCAGCGACGCTTCCCATGAACCTGGAGCAGGAAAACATCATACGAATCGAAATGGGGACCGACGCCACCCCCATCGGTCGCGTACGAAATCATCAGATCGTCCAGGCGGGCATCTGGCGCAAAGCGAAAGCGCTCCATCAGGGCGCGCGCGCGGTCGTTATGCAGGTCGACGCCCTGTACCAGCAGCGTCCACTGGCGTTGGGCCGCTGAAGGCAATTCGTCGGGCGAGAACGGGCCGTGTCCGAGCGACCAGCGTCGGCGGAAATGCTTGATGAGGCGCGACTCGACGTCCTCATCATCTGCGAGCGTGAAGAGTTCGTCACGCGTGAGCGGCGGCTCGATGTCCGGGATCGCCTGACGGATCAGGAGCGGTTTTTTCTGCCAGTAGCGCTTCATGAACTGCGCCGGGCTCAAGCCGCCTAGCAGCGGTGTGGGAACGTCGGGAGCGGGGCTTGCCGGGGAGCGGGAGGCACGCCGCTGGCGGGCGCCCACAGGGTGATCAGGGGACCGCTTGGGCATCGTATAATGTGGGCTGTATTCTGGAGGATCGAATGAAAATCGCAAAGGACACCGTCGTGTCGGTCGCTTACAAGCTATCGGATGCGCAGGGCAATCTGATCGAGGAGAGCGACGAGCCGATGGTCTATCTGCACGGCGGCTATGATGGCACGTTCCCCAAGATCGAGGAAGTGCTGGACGGCAAGGAGCCGGGCTTCGAGACCCAGATCCAGCTTGAGCCGTCAGACGCGTTCGGGGAATACGATCCCGAACTCGTGAAGGTCGAGCCGCGCACCCGTTTCCCGGAGCCGCTCGAAGTCGGCATGCAGTTCGAGGGCACGCCGGAAGAGGGTGACGAAGACCTCGACTCCCTCATCTACACCGTGACCGATGTTGCCGAGGACAAGGTCGTGCTCGACGGCAATCACCCGCTCGCGGGCATGGCCCTGCGTTTCGCACTGACCGTGAAGGAAGTGCGCCAGGCGACCGACGACGAAATCGAGCACGAGCATGCGCACGGTGCGGACGGTCTCGAAGTTGTCGACGAAGATGAGGACGAAGACGACGGCGACGCGGGTTCCAAACCGACGTTGCACTAATCAATTGGGTTGCGCGCCGGTTCAGGCCGGCGCGTCGAAACGCCCGTGCTGTTCGGCTGAAAATCTCTGGTGTTACGGCGCCTGATGTACCGGAGGCTCGCCATCCGGCATCGCATCGGGCGCTGGTGGTATGGACGGGGGTAATGCTCCGTTCGCGGGCACTCCGCTCTCCGGCAGGCCACCGGGCACCTGCTGCATGCCGGGAATTTCTGTGACATCGGGCATCGACGACACCTCGGGCATCTCGGGCTGAGGTGTTAATGCTTTGCCATCCGCGGACGGCGGCGGCAAGAGCGGCGTGTTCTTCGGCACGTCGCGCACGCTGACGCGCAGCGGCGTGCGACGGGTTGCATCCACATCGAATTGCAGCCATTGCGTGAGCGGGTCGTGCAGGGCAAACGCGATCTGCGTGACGTTGGCCACTCTCACACCTTTTTCATTCCGCAGCGGCTGGTCGATCACGAAGCCGTGTGCGAGCTTCGTGTCGGCGGCGTGCACGAGCACAATCGGGCCGCGGAATGTCTCCGCCAGCTTGATGAGGCTCTTCCTGAACTCGAGATAACCGTCCCGCGTGCGATGCCCAAAACGCAGCCACGCGAAACGCTCGGCACGCTCCTCGTGTTCCGGCAGTGGGTTGGCCTGGATGAAGATCACAATCGCGTGTGCGTTGCGGCGCTTCGCGTATTCGGCGGCATGATCAAGCCAGAAACTGTTGGCGATCACGCGGTCCTCGAACTCGCCATTGCGCCCACCCGCATTCAGAAAGTGGTTGTTACCGTCCGGCACGTTCATCGCCACGAACACGGTGTCGCCAAGCTGCCAGCGCACATTTTCCCGATATGGCCTGAAACGCGGTACCTCGCTCTCACGCGTAATGGCGAGTGTGCTCTGGCCTAGCGTCGCGGGATCGGAGAAGAAGGTCTGGCGCAGCAGATCGAGCCGCTCGACCGGATCGTATGCACCCGACCCGCTCGCGCCACAACTGGCCCAGTCCTGCTGTCCCGGCACGAAGACCAGCGGTGTACGCGACGCATCGAGCATCGCATGGCGCTGCTCATACAGGGAGTCCGCGCAGACTTCGCGCGAGCCCTTCAGGTTGCCGTCGTAGACGAGGAACGCGCTTTGCGGGTCGAGGCCGATCGCGTCGATGAGCCGTCGTGCTGCGGGTTCATCGCGTTGCGACGTCACGACGTTCGCAACGACCGAGAACGCATAGCGCGGCGCCTGCGCCCGCGCTACGATGCCGAACGGCAGCGTCAGGAGGAGCGCCGCAGCAAGGCTACGCAACGCGTGCGCGCGTGACAACGCACCACCGTCGAGGTGGGCCCGCCGTGGTGACAACGCCTCGCGGCGCTCAGTTTTTCGCGTCCGGCGACGTAGCCAGCTCATGTAGTTCGTACAACAGATCGAGTGCATCGCGCGGGCGCAGCTCGTTTGGATCGAGGGCACGCAGCCGTTCGGCGACGCGCGCCGCAAGCGGGTCCGGCGTGTGTGGCGCGTCTTCGACTTCGAGCGATGCCTCGTCGGGTTGCGATAGCGCGAACAGATCGAGCTGTGGCGCGGGCTGTCCAGCCGACATCTGTTCGAGATGCACGAGATGCTTGCGCGCCGCGCGGATCACGGGTGCCGGTACGCCTGCGAGCTGGGCGACCTGCAGGCCATAGCTCTGGTTCGCCGGGCCGTCCTGCACCGCATGCAGGAACACGATGCCGTGCCCGTGCTCGACCGCCGAGAGATGGACGTTGGCCGCCTGCGCAAACTCGGAAGGCAACTGCGTCAGCTCGAAATAGTGCGTGGCGAAGAGCGTGTGGCAGCCGTTGCTCGCGAGTAGATGTCGCGCGATCGCCCAGGCCAGCGCGAGGCCGTCGAACGTCGAAGTTCCACGCCCGATCTCGTCCATCAGCACGAGGCTCTGCGGCGTGGCGCCGTTGAGGATCGCCGCGGCTTCGGTCATTTCGACCATGAAGGTCGAGCGGCCGCCCGCGAGATCGTCGGCGGCGCCGATGCGCGTGAAGATGCGGTCGATTGGACCGAAGCGCGCGCGCTTCGCTGGCACGTAGCTGCCCACGTAGGCAAGTAGCGATATCAGCGCCGTCTGGCGCATGAAGGTCGACTTGCCGCCCATGTTCGGGCCGGTGATGAGCAGCAGCTTGCGCTCGGCGTTGAGAGCGCAGTCGTTCGCGATGAACTGCTCGACTTGCGCTTCGACGACTGGATGGCGGCCCTGTTCGATCTCGATGCCGGGTGCATCCGAAAACTCGGGCGCGTTCCAGTCGAGCGCACGGGCGCGTTCTGCGAATGCCGCGAGCAGGTCGAGTTCGGCGAGTGCTGCAGCCACGCGCTGGCAGTCGGGGATGAAAGGCAACAGCGCCTGCAGCAGTGCGTCGTAAAGCGCGCGCTCGCGTGCGAGTGCGCGCTCCTGCGCCGACAGTGCCTTGTCCTCGAACACCTTCAGCTCGGGCGTGATGTAGCGCTCGGCGTTTTTGAGCGTCTGGCGGCGGCGGTAGTCGTCGGGGACCTTGTCGGTCTGGCCGCGCGTCACTTCGATGTAGAAGCCATGGACCTTGTTGTACTCGACGCGCAGATTGCCGATGCCGGTGCGCGTGCGCTCACGCGTTTCGAGATCGAGCAGGAACTGGCCACAGTTCTCCGACATGTCGCGCAGTTCATCGAGTTCGGCGTCGTAGCCGCGTGCGATCACGCCGCCGTCGCGCACCATCGCCGCCGGTTCCGGCGCGACCGCGCGCTGCAGCAGCTCGGCGCAGTCGGCGGGCGGCTCCAGTGTCTCAGCAATGCGTGCGAGCGAGGCCGCCGCGCCGCTGGCTGACGCGACTTGCTCTCGCAGCGCCGGCAGGGCGGCGAAAGTGTCACGCAGGCTCGACAAGTCGCGCGGACGCGCCGAGAGCAGGGCAAGACGGCCTGTGATGCGCTCGACGTCGGCGATCTGGCGCAGCGCGGCGCGCAAGGTGTCGACGCTGGCGCCGGGCGGCGCTTCGAGCAGCGCGCCGATTGCTTGCTGACGCATCTGTGCAATCGACGCATCGCGTGGTGGATGATGGAGCCAATGTCGCAAGAGGCGGCTACCCATTGCCGTGCTGCAGGTATCGAGCAGCGAACAGAGCGTGGGCGATTCGGTGCCGCGCAGCGTTTCGGTGAGTTCGAGGTTGCGGCGCGTGGCCGGGTCGAGGCCGATGTATTCCGACTCGACTTCCACCTTCAGGCTGCGCACGTGGCGCAACTGCTGGCCCTGGGTGGCCGCTGCGTAGAGCAGCAGCGCGCCTGCGGCACCGCATGCGCTCGTGAGCGATCCGGCGCCGAAGCCATCGAGACCCGCAACGTCCAGCTGGTCGCACAGGCGTTGCTTGCCTGACGAGACATCGAAGTGCCACGCCGGTACGCGCGTGAACGCTCCGACACCGCCTGGCGGCGTCCAGTCCGACGATTCGGCGGGCATTTCCGCGACGAGAATTTCCGCCGGCCGGATCCGTTCGAAGGCTGCTGCGGTCTGGTCGGGTGCGATTTCGGCGAGGCGCAACGCGCCACTCGCAAGATTGAGCCATGCGAGGCCGACGTTCACCGTGACGCCGCGCCGGTTGTGCCCGGGGCAGACCGCCATGAGATAGACGTCGTTCTTGTCGGACAGCAGGGCTGCATCGGTGAGCGTGCCGGGCGTCACCACGCGCACGACCTTGCGCTCGACCGGTCCCTTCGAGGTAGCCGGGTCGCCGATCTGTTCGCAGATCGCCACCGACTCGCCGAGCTTCACGAGCTTCGCGAGGTACTGTTCGACAGCGTGATGCGGCACGCCCGCCATCTTGATCGGCGTGCCCGCGGACGCGCCGCGCTGCGTGAGCGTGAGATCGAGCAGACGCGCAGCTTTTTCCGCGTCATCGAAGAACAGTTCGTAAAAGTCGCCCATCCGGTAGAACACGAGCGTGCCCGGGTGATCGGCCTTGATGCTCAGGTACTGGCGCATCATCGGCGTGTGTTGCGCGATGTCGCCTTCGGTGTGTGTAGCCATCCTCGGTGTCAAGCTTAGGGTTCAGGGCGTGAGTTTAACCCGCTTCGTGTGCGCGTCTACCTGGCCCAATGGCCAACGACGTGCGTTCACGTGCACTGATGTGTCCTCGAGCGCGTACGGGTTCGTCAGGCGAGCATTTGCGGCGCAGCGCCGCATGGCAAGCGCGATCATCGCGGCAACAAACGTGCCGGCAGGCGATGATCTGCTGCACGCGCCTTTGGGGAGTGACCATCAGCACGTTGTCCGCAAGCGATGAGCCGAACCGCACTGCGATGATCGCGAAAAAGCCCTTTTCATCGAATGCGGGCGCCACATGCAGCGGGCAAAACAAAAAAGCGGCCGAAGCCGCTCATTGCTGCCGGACTGCCTGTGATGACGCGTCCGGTTGGCAGCGCCAGCTTGCCGGGACGGAGTACTCGCGCCACGTCTGATGGGCCGCGGGTTTAACCGCGGCGAGGCGAGGCGGGTACAGTCGACGGACTGCGCCGCACCAGGGTCACACGAAACGAGCCGCGATTACGCGGTTACTTTACGCGGCGTTGACGTGGGTGTACTTCGAGAGGATCGGCACCATCTGCGCGTACACCTTCGGGTTGCCCGCAACAATTTCCCCTACGTGGAGGAAGTCAGAGTCGCCGGTGTAGTTGCCGATAAGGCCACCCGCCTCCGTCACGAGCAGTGCGCCCGCAGCGACGTCCCACGCACTGAGACCCTGCTCGAAGAAGCCGTCCATGCGGCCGGCGGCGACGTTCGCCAGGTCGAGCGCGGCCGCACCCGGACGGCGCAGGCCAGCGCAGGCGCGGGTCATGTCGGCGAACAGATCGGTGTAGCGCGCGATGCCATCCTTCTCGCGGAACGGGAAGCCGGTGCCGATCAGCGAGTCGGCGAGCCGGTCGCGGCGGCCGACGCGGATGCGGCGGTCGTTCAGGTAGGCGCCGCGGCCGCGCGAGGCGGTAAAGAGGTCGTTACGGGTCGGATCGTAGACCACGGCTTGCGTGACGATGCCCTTGTGCGTGAGCGCGATCGAGACGCAGTAATACGGGAAGCCGTGGATGAAGTTCGTGGTGCCGTCGAGCGGGTCAATGATCCACTGATATTCGGATTCATTCTCCGAATGGCCCGACTCTTCGGCGAGGATGGCGTGATCGGGGTAGGCGGTCCTGAGCGTGTCGATGATCGCCGCTTCCGACGCCCGGTCGACCTCCGTGACGAAATCGTTGTGCTGCTTCTTCGCGACCTGCACGAGGTCGAGATCGAGCGACGCGCGGTTGATGATCTGTCCGGCGCGGCGCGCGGCCTTGACAGCGATGTTGAGCATGGGATGCATGAGCCAGGTCCTTTTTATCCGACGCGCGCCAGAGGCGCCGAGCCGGTCAGCAGAAGATAAAAGCGTCTAACGATGGACAGGGTCTTTTCACAAGACCTGTCCCGCCAACGGAGACGAATTGAATAAGAGCGGGGCGCGGCTGGCAAATGCCTTGTGGATAACCGAAGGGGCCT
This sequence comes from Paraburkholderia adhaesiva, assembly GCF_021390575.1. Lineage (GTDB taxonomy): Bacteria > Pseudomonadota > Gammaproteobacteria > Burkholderiales > Burkholderiaceae > Paraburkholderia > Paraburkholderia adhaesiva. Next base: position 1,430,293 of record NZ_JAJEJQ010000001.1, read on the forward strand.
TTACCTTTTTACCGCGCGCGAATTCCGCCATTTTACCCGAGTCCGGGCCGGTCTTGCTGCGCGCACGCCGAAGCGGGTCGTTGGCAGCGCCCTTCGGGCTGGCAGCGTGCCGGGTCAGGGGCGCTGGGCGGGGTGCCCGGCGGCCATGGTGGCCTCCGCGTAAGGCCGCGAATTTGTGGCGAAAGCACGCGGAGTCTCTCCCAACCGCCCGGCGTGCGACGCTGCCACTGGACGCCAGCAAGCGGAAAGGCGCGCTAACATAGCGTTTTCATTGCGCTGTCGTTCGAGACTTATCTTGGTGCACCCCGATCATCACGCCGCCTCAGGCGACGCCCACGAGCCGCTGCGCGGCGGCTTCACTTCCACGCGTTTCGTCCTCGTCGAGCCGAGCCATCCGGGCAACATCGGCGCCGCGGCGCGCGCGCTCAAAACGATGGGCTTCTCGCGGCTCGTGCTGGTCGCGCCGCGCGTGCCGCAGGCGCAGCGCGACCCGGAGGCCATTGCGATGGCGAGCGGCGCCGACGATGTGCTCGCGGGCGCCCACGTCGTGCCGACGCTCGCGGATGCCCTCGCGGGCACGCAATGGTCGCTGGCGCTGACGGCGCGCATGCGCGAGTACGGCCCGCCGCCGGGCACGCCGCGCGAAGCGGTGCTCGACGCTTGCCGCCAGGTGGCGGCCCACGGCGACATCGCGATCGTGTTCGGCAACGAACGCACGGGCCTTTCGAACGATGACGTCGAACGCTGCAGCGCGCTCGCGCATATCCCGGCGAATCCGGCGTACAGTTCGCTCAATCTCGCGCAGGCGGTTCAGTTGCTCTCCTACGAATTGCGTCTCGCGTATCTCGCCTCGGGCGAGCCAGGCGCGACGCTGCCCACTGCGGGTCTTGCGCCCGCGGGCTCGCCGCTCGCCACTAGCGAGGACATCGAGCGCATGTACGTCCACCTCGAAAACGCGCTGATCGCGCTCGACTTTCTCGATCCGGCCAATCCGAAGAAGCTGATGTCGCGCCTGCGGCGGCTCTTTGCACGCTCCGGCCTCGAGCGCGAGGAGGTCAACATCGTACGAGGGATCGCGAAACACATCCTCCTGCAGAAGGGCAAGGACGACACCGAAGGGCGCTAGGCTCGCGTCACGTGTGCGTTGCGGCGGGCACGCGCTCGTCTTCGCGCATTCCCGGTGCGGTCCTGCGCGCTCGACCTTGACGGCTTCGGGGGCATGGCGGCAGGTGCTGGCGGTTGCGCCTACAATCGATACAATCCACTCCCCGTAATAAGCAAATCAGCGTTCCTGCCGATGCGGCGACGTCGTGCTGCGCGCATCGCATACGCGCGCAGCAGTCCCCAAGGCAACGTATGGCAGCCATCATGTTCAAGAGACTCCGCGAAGACATCGCCACTATCCGCGAGCGCGATCCCGCCGCCCGCAGCGCGTGGGAAGTCCTGACGTGTTATCCCGGTCTGCACGCGCTCGTGCTGCATCGCGCGGCGCATGCTTGCTGGCTCGCGAAGCGGCGCTGGCTCGCGCGCTACATTTCGCAGCTCGCGCGCTTTCTGACCGGTATCGAAATCCATCCGGGTGCGACGCTCGGACGGCGCGTGTTCATCGATCACGGGATGGGCGTCGTGATCGGCGAGACGGCAGTCGTCGGCGATGACTGCACGATTTACCAGGGCGTGACACTCGGCGGCACTTCGCTCACGCGCGGGGCGAAGCGTCACCCCACGCTCGGCGCGGGCGTGATCGTCGGCGCGGGGGCGAAGGTTCTCGGCAGCTTCACAGTGGGCGCGCAGGCGAAGATCGGCTCGAACGCGGTGGTCGTGAAGCCGGTGCCCGCGGGCGCGACGGCCGTTGGCAATCCGGCGCGGATCGTCATGCCCGCGAATGCCGCGCAACCGGAGGCGAAGCCGAAGTCCGCGAGCGAATCATTCTGCGCATATGGCATCACGCCCAATGCCGACGATCCGGTGTCGCTTGCGATTCACGGTCTGATCGATCACGCGGCCAAGGAGACGCAGCGCGTGGACGCGATCGTCGATGCGATGGAGCGGCTCGGCGCACGGCTCGAGGCGCTCAATGGCGCGGATGCAGCGCTCTTCGATCTGCGACGTCTGTGTGCGGGACTGGAGGGTGGGGCGCCTGTAAGCGAAACAGCGCACGAAATGGCGCACAAAACAGCGAAGCGGGCCGCAGCAGGGAACGACGAAAGCGTTTCTGATATCGACGCGCGCAAATAATCGTCAACTGCGAGTGACGAAGCGCGCGTATCTTTTTCCTTCCATCGATGCCGCTCAATCGAGCGGCAACATCCTGAATCCTTCCGCATCGACACGCAGATAGCCACCACGTGGCTTGCCGTGATCGAGTTCCCAGTCGGGTAGCACCCATCGCACGCCGCCAGGTTCCTGGTGGCGCGCCGGGCGGTGCGTATGGCCGTGAACGATCGTCGTCGCACGGCTGCGCCTGAAAAGCGCCGCGACGCCGCGCGCAGTCACATCGTAGCGCGGCAAGGCGGGCCGATCGCGACCTGCCTCGCTCTTGCGGCGCATGTTCTCGGCAAGCGCACGACGCCAGCGCAGCGGCCACGCGAGAAAGAGCAGTTGCGCGAGGCGGTTGCGCGCGAACGTGCGAAAGATCTGATAGCCGCGATCGTCGGTGCACAGCGCGTCGCCATGAGCAAGCGCGATGCGCGTGCCGAATGCCGTGATCGCGATGGGGTCCGGCAGCCAGATCGCGCCCGCGGCTTTCATGAAGCGCTTGCCCATGAGGAAGTCACGGTTGCCGTGCATGACGTAGAGCGCGATGCCGCGCTCGGAGAGTGTGTGCATCAGCGCGGTCATGCGCGCGATGAACGGATCGGCGAGCATGTCGTCGCCGATCCAGTATTCGAAGAGGTCGCCGAGGATGAACACCGAGTCCGCCTGATCGGCAGTGACGCGGATGAAACGCTCGAACGCGGCGACCGTGTGCGGGATCGCCTCACTCAGATGCAGGTCCGATACGAACAGAAACGGGCGTGCCGCGTGCGGGCGTTTGCCCTCGCCGGGCACACCCGCCGCGGCGTGTCGTAGTGCTTTCTCCTGCAGCATGAATGAAGCGCGCTCCCGGTGTCGTTATTCGACGACGACAGCTTTTTCGATCACGACGTCGTCGGCCGGCACGTCCTGATGGAAGCCCTTCGAGCCCGTCTTGACCTTCTTGATCTTGTCGACGACGTCGAGGCCCTCAACGACCTTGCCGAACACGGCGTAGCCCCAGCCTTGCGGCGTCGGCGACGAGTGGTTCAGGAAGTCGTTGTCGGCGACGTTGATGAAGAATTGCGCCGATGCCGAATGCGGGTCGTTGGTGCGCGCCATGGCGATCGAGCCGCGCTCGTTCTTCAGGCCGTTGTTCGCTTCGTTTTCGATCGGGGCATCGGTAGGGCGTTGCTTCATGCCGGCTTCGAAACCGCCGCCCTGGATCATGAAGCCGTCGATGACACGGTGGAACACGGTGCCGTCGTAGTGGCCCTTCTTTACGTAGGCGAGAAAGTTCGCGACGGTCTTCGGCGCTTTTTCGGCGTCGAGTTCGAGCTTGATGACGCCGTGATTCGTATGCAGTTCGACCATGATGGAATCCTTTGCTGTGGCTGGGGTGAATGAGCGGTGCGGCAGCGGCACGAGGCGCGGCGTTGCGCCCTCGCGTGTGCCGGTGCCGCACCGCGCGATAAGAGGAATGCTAGTGCGTGTTATTTGCCGATGACGGTTGCCGACTCGATCACGACCGCCGTTTGCGGCACGTCAGACATCGGGCCGCGCGAAGTCGTGGGCACGGCTTCGATCCGCTTCACGACATCCATGCCCTGCGTGACCTTGCCGAATACCGCGTAGCCGTTGCCGTCCGGATTCGGGTAGTCGAGGTTCGCGTTATCGACTGTGTTGATGAAGAACTGTGCCGTCGCCGAATCGGGGTCGCCGGTACGCGCCATCGCAATGGCGCCGGTCACATTCTTCAGTCCGTTTCTGCTTTCGAGCGGGATCGGCGCGCGCGTCGGTTTCTCGACGAAGCTCGTCGTATAGCCGCCGCCCTGAATCATGAAGCCGCGAATCACGCGATGGAAAATCGTGCCGTTGTACTGGCCGGCCTTCACGTACTGGAGGAAGTTGTCGACGGTCTTCGGCGCTTTCTCAGGATAGAGTTCGACGCGAATTTCGCCCTGGCTGGTCTTGATGAGCACCTGCGGATGCGCGGCTTGAGCGGCCGGTTGCGCAAAGGCGGGAGCGTTCGCAATCAGGGCGGCGCTGCCGAGCGCCAACATCAACCATTTCATGAGTGTCCTCGGTAAAGCGGATTAGAAGCGGATGGGGAAACGACGTGCGCCGCTGCCTGAGCGGCGCGACTTATTGCGAAGGTGCTACGTACGGCGGTGTCGCGAACGGTCCCGAAGGGCCACCGAACTGGAACGAGGGATTGCTCAACGTGGGCGAGATGAGGTTTGTCGTCGCCCCTTCGTTCGTAGCGGCGCCTTGCGACGCGGCCGGTTTTTTCGGCGCGGCAGACGGCGAGACGATGGTCTGGATGCCGGCGAGGCGCTGCTGCGTGGTGGCGCTCGCGTGACCTAGCGTAGTTGCGCGTCGGTATGACGCATCGGCGAGGCGCAGATACAGGTCGCCGAGGTTCTCCCATGCAAGTCCGTACGACGGGTTCGCCTTCACCGCGGTTTCCAGTGCGACGCGCGCCTCTTCAAAGCGGCCGTGCTTCGCGAAAAGCGCGGCGAGATTGTTGTAGGGCTCGGGCAATTCCGGGTACAGCTGCGTGAGCTCGGTGAATGCCGCGATCGCATCGTCGTCGCGATTCAGGCGCGCGAGGATCGTGGCCCGCTTGAATTTCGCCTGCACGTCGCGCGGGTTCGTCTTGATACGCGCGTCGAGTGCCTCGAGCGCCGCCGCCCAGTTATGCTGCGCGATGGCAGCGTCCGCTTCGGGCGTGCTGTCGGCTGTTGCGGGGGGCGCGGCATGGGCCATTTGCGCACTGCCGAAGACGAACGCAACGCTCGCAAGCGCCACTGCGGCAAGGGTCGCAACGCGATGCGTGCGGCCGCTGGAAGGTTTCATAGGGTGAGGTCGCGGTGTTATACTCCGAGCCATTCTAACAAAAAGGTCCGTGCGTTTTCGTCGCGCGCTTGTTCCGGCCGCATCCGGTAGTTCCTGGCAAATTCGGGGCGGCTTCGGGGCAACTTCCTGGCAACTGCTGGGCGTGACGCGTGAGACGCCGGGCTGTCTTCGCCCCTCGTGGTCGTCTCCGTCCAGATCGTAGCCTGAGTGCCGCGGTGCGTCGCACCGGCCGGCCACTGACGGCGCCGTTGCAGATTTTCTTCGAACCACGTATCCAGCGTCCTTATGGAATCACTGCGCATCTACAACACGCTCGCGCGTGACAAGCAAGTTTTCGTGCCCCTCGAGCCCGGCGTCGTACGCATGTACGTCTGCGGCATGACGGTGTACGACTATTGTCACGTTGGCCACGCGCGTGTGATGGTGGTGTTCGACATCGTTCAGCGGTGGCTGCGCGCGCTCGGTTACAAGGTAACGTATGTACGCAATATTACCGACATCGACGATAAGATCATTCGCCGTGCGGTAGAGAACGGCGAGACCATCAAGTCGCTCACCAGCCGTTTCATCGATGCACTTCACGAAGACGCGGATGCACTCGGCGTGGCGCGTCCCGATCTCGAGCCGCGTGCGACGCAATACATTGCGCAGATGCTCGACATGATCGGTATGCTGGAGAAGAACGGTTACGCGTATCAGGGCTCGGACGGCGACGTGAACTACGCGGTGCGCAAGTTCGCGAACTATGGTGCGCTCTCGGGCAAATCGATTGAAGACTTGCGCGCAGGCGAGCGTGTGGCGGCCAACGATGCCAAGCAGGATCCGCTCGACTTCGTGCTGTGGAAGCAGGCGAAGGCGCACGAGCCTGCCGATACGAGCTGGGATTCGAAGTACGGCCGCGGGCGCCCGGGCTGGCACATCGAATGCTCCGCGATGGGATGCACACTGCTCGGCGAGCATTTCGACATTCATGGCGGCGGTCAGGATCTGCAGTTTCCGCACCATGAGAACGAGATTGCGCAGAGTGAAGGCGCGACCGGAAAGACGTTCGTCAATTACTGGATGCACAACGGTTTCGTGCAGATCGACAACGAGAAGATGTCGAAGTCGCTCGGCAACTTCTTCACGATCCGCGACGTGCTGGCGAAGTACGATGCAGAAGTGGTGCGTTTCTTCATGGCACGTGCGCATTACCGTTCGCCGTTGAACTACAGCGACGTGCACCTCGACGACGCACGCAATGCGCTAACGCGTCTTTACACGGCGTTGAAAGAAGTGACGCCCGATGCAAGCGAGCTCGACTGGAACGAGCCGTTCGCGCAGCGCTTTAGCGCGGCGATGAACGACGACTTCAACACACCGGTTGCGATCGCTGTGCTGTTCGATCTAGCGACGGAAGTGAACCGTACGCGTGATGCAGTGCTCGCGCGTCAGTTGCAGCGCCTTGCGCGCGTGCTCGGTTTGCTCGTGCGTGAGCCGCGCGTGTTCCTGCAGCAGGCGGCTGGTGCACAAGATGCAGGGGCGTTCGACGTGGCCGAAATCGAAACAAAGATCGCCGCGCGCCAGGAAGCGAAGAAGGCTAAACAATATGCGGAGGCGGACCGGATCAGGGCCGAGCTGCTCGATGCCGGTATCGCGCTCGAAGACAAACCGGGCGGATTGACCGAGTGGCGCCGCGTTTAAGCGGGCTATCCAGTTTCCACTGATCGATTCGCGAGGGCAGGAGGCAGGATGGCAACGGCCACGAAGGCGCAGGCCAGGCGGTCTGCGTCGATGACGAGCACGGCAGGTGAGGCGGGCAAGCGCACGGTGCGCGGCGCCGCGGCGGCGAAGACCGCAAAAGACGTGCTCGACGGCAAGATGGCGCCGGCGAGAAAGACGGCGTCCAGAAATTCGAAGACTGCGCTCGACGGCGCGACGGGTACGCCCGGCGCTTCAGTCAAACGCTCACTCAAACGTTCGGTCAAGCCGGGCGTGAAATCGGCACGCGTGAAGGTCAACGGCGCGCCTGTGACGCTTGACGCACAAGCGCTGCATGCCGTACCCGCAGTGCAGCCCGATGGCGCTGCTGCGCCCGATGCGGCCGCGGAGAACCTGTCCGGTGCGTTCGAGCTCGATGTGCAGCGTCCCGACTACTGGGATCGCGCGTGCGCCGATCTCGTCAAGCGCGACCGCATTCTCAAGAAACTGATTCCGAAGTTCGGCCCCGTGCATCTCTTGAGCAAAGACGATCCGTTCGTCACGCTCGCGCGCTCGGTGGTCGGCCAGCAGATCTCGACGGCGGCCGCGCAGGCGCTCTGGCAGCGCGTCGAGGATGCCTGTCCGAAGCTCGCGCCGCAGCAGTTCATCAAGCTCGGTCACGAGAAGCTCGCCGCGTGCGGCCTCTCGAAGCGCAAGGCGGAATACATTCTGGATCTCGCGCAGCACTTCGTGTCGGGCGCATTGCATGTCGGCAAGTGGACATCGATGGACGACGAGGAGGTCATCGCCGAGCTCACGCAGATCCGCGGCATCGGCCGCTGGACCGCGGAGATGTTCCTGATCTTCAACCTCGCGCGCCCGAACGTGCTGCCGCTCGACGACCTCAGCCTGATCCGCGCGATTAGCATCAACTATTTCAGCGGCGAGCCCGTCACGCGCAGCGAAGCCCGTGAAGTCGCGGCGAACTGGGAGCCGTGGCGTACTGTCGCGACGTGGTATATGTGGCGCAGCCTTGAGCCCGCTTGAACTCCCAGCGGGCGAGACGTTGTTGCACCCCCGATTTGAAGGTATGAAGAAGGTGTCAGGGCAGTCAAGGGTTTGGCTATCGCCATCTCTTAATTGATAGTTCTGCGCCGATTTCGACACTGGCAGTCGCGGTTAGAATACGCGCTGCCGGTAAGTGCAAGGATTCCAACACATGAAGACCACGTTTCTGGATTTCGAACAGCCAATCGCTGAACTCGAAGCAAAAATCGAAGAACTACGCTTCGTTCAGGACGATTCGGCCGTCGATATTTCGGAAGAGATCGACCGGCTTTCGAAGAAGAGCCAGCAGCTGACGAAGGACCTCTATGCGAACCTGAGCCCGTGGCAGGTCTCGCAGATCGCGCGCCATCCACAGCGCCCGTACACGCTCGACTACATTCACGAGCTGTTCACCGATTTTCATGAACTGCACGGCGACCGCTCGTATGCGGACGACCTGTCGGTCGTCGGCGGTCTCGCTCGATTCAATGGCCAGGCCTGCATGATCATCGGCCATCAGAAGGGCCGCGACACGAAGGAGCGCGCCGCGCGCAACTTCGGCATGCCGCGTCCCGAAGGCTATCGCAAGGCCGAGCGTCTGATGCGCCTCGCTGAAAAATTCGGTCTGCCGATCTTCACGTTTGTCGATACCCCGGGCGCGTATCCTGGCATCGGCGCGGAAGAGCGTGGCCAGTCGGAGGCGATCGGCCGCAATCTCTACGTGATGTCTGAACTGAAGACGCCGATCATCACGACGATCATCGGTGAAGGCGGTTCGGGCGGTGCGCTCGCGATTGCCGTGGCCGACACCGTGATGATGCTGCAGTTCTCGACCTACTCGGTCATTTCGCCGGAGGGTTGCGCGTCGATCCTGTGGAAGAGTGCCGCGAAGGCGCCCGAGGCCGCTGAAGCGCTCGGTCTGACCGCTCACCGCCTGAAGGCGCTCGGTCTCATCGACAAGATCGTGAACGAGCCGCTCGGCGGCGCGCATCGCGATCCGAAGGGCATGGCTGCGCTGCTGCGCCGCGCGCTCTCCGACTCGCTGCGCCAGTTCCAGGGCATGAGCATTGCCGACCTCAAGGAGCGTCGTTACGAGCGCCTGATGGCCTACGGCAAGTTCAAGGAAACGACGCCGGGCGCGTAAGCCTCGCGCCCCGGTTCCCGATCACCGGCGCAAACGCGCCGTCAAACCGTGACAGCCCATTCAGACTCCAACGCCGGGCGCATCCTTCTCGATGCGCTCGGCGTTGCGCTTTCTGCACGCCCGAACGATAGCCTGATTGCGATCGCGTATAGCGGCGGCCTCGATTCGTCCGTGCTGCTCGACGCCGCCGTGAGGCTGGCGGGTGCGTCTCGTTGTATTGCGTTGCATGTGCATCACGGTCTAAGCCCGAACGCTGACGCGTGGCTCGCGCATTGTGCGGCGACGGCGAGTGCGCTCGGCGTGGCGTTCGACGCGCGGCGCGTCGAGCTGGCGCGCGACGATCCCGCTGGCGTAGAGGCAGCGGCACGTGAGGCGCGTTATGGTGCGCTCGGCGAAATGTGTGCGCTGCACGGCGCGCAATCGCTCTGGCTTGCGCAGCACGCCGACGATCAGGCGGAGACCGTGCTGCTGCAATTGCTGCGAGGGGCGGGGCTCGCGGGACTGGCGGCGATGGCGCCGGTACGCGCGCCGGCTGGTGGCGTACCGCGCGTGCGGCCGCTCCTGCATGTGTTGCGCGCGCAACTGGAGGCGTATGCACACGCGCATGGCGTGCGCTGGATCGACGACGAATCGAACGCAGACACACGCTACGCTCGCAACGCGTTGCGGCACGATGTGTTGCCCGCGTTGGCGGCGCAGTTTCCTGGTTATCGCGAGGCGCTTGCACGTACTGCGACGCATGCGGCGTCGGCGCAACGTTTGCTCGACGAGCTTGCGCGGATCGATCTTCGCGAACTCGCCGTGGACGATGGCGCGCGTTCGATCTCGCACGAGAAACTCGTGGCACTCGACGACGAGCGCGCACTTAACGTGCTGCGCTTCTGGATGCGCGAAATCGGCTTGCCGGCTGCATCGAGCGTGCGTCTTGCGGATGCATTGCGCCAGTTGCGTGAGATTGCACGCGACGATGGCACGGGCGGCGATCACGCGTTGCGCGTCGATCACGCGGGGCAGCGGCTACGCTGCTATCGGGGAGAGGTTTTCTGGGACGTGGCGCGCGAGCCAATGCCCGCGCACGCGGCGCGTGAGCCGGCCGAGCTGGTCTGGCGCGGTCAGGAAATCTGGCGCTTGCCGCAGTGGCGCGGCACGTTCGTGTTCGCCCCCGCCGATTCAGCCGATCCCGATGCGGTACCCGAAGCACTGCTTACGCGTGCACCGCTCGTTGCGCGGGAGCGCTCAGGTGGAGAGCGTGTGCGTGATGCAGCAGCGGACGTAAGTCGCACGCTCAAGCATCTGTTTCAGCGACACGGCGTTCCTGCCTGGGAGCGCGATGTGCCGCTGCTCTTCAGCGGCGAGACACTGTTGTTCGTGCCGCGCATCGGTGTGAATCGGGCTGCGTTTCCAGAATGCGACGTGAACGCGCCCTCGCTGGCGTCGTGGCGGCGTATCGAATGGCGTGAGGACTTGCAGATTGCCTGATGTCGGTATGAGGGCTTCTGTTCCGCTTCCCGCTTCTTTTCCGCTGCACACCCTGACTCAAGCAAAAAGGGTGTTATCACCGCGCCAATTTGTCCCCGGTTGACCGCGAATTCGTCGCAAATCCTTGCTGCGCAAGCCTTTTTTACCCGCCATCGCCCAGTTTTGGCTTGAAATTTCCGTATCGATCGGGTAGGGTAACTCGTTTGTCCAGTTCGCTTTTTCGCGTTCACGGGCGCTGTCAAAAGCGGCATGCAGTGAAGCAAGGGCCAAGCAAAGTGCAACAGGCACAGTGCGCAGGCACAAACGGCCACGAGCAAGCGCAAACAGGCGCAAGCAGGCACGAGCGAGCGCAAGCAGTTGTGATTTCCCCCTCGGCGGTTAAGTGCCGCTTGCAGGGGCGACGTCGCGGCATGCGGGCAGGGGCGCCGGAACAACTTCTCTGGTGTCGGACAAATTCTGCACGCGCTGCATGCAAGCGGTCGCCGGGGCCCTGGCAAGGTTTAGGGCCGGGTGGCGTCGCCGTTTTCAGTGCGCCAGCGCGGTAACATCTCCAGTTCAGAACGACAATGGCACTCATCGTACACAAATACGGCGGCACCTCGATGGGCTCGGTCGAGCGCATCAAGAACGTCGCCAAGCGCGTCGCGAAATGGCACAAGGCTGGCCACAAGATGGTCGTCGTGCCGTCGGCGATGTCCGGCGAAACCAACCGTCTGCTCGGTCTCGCGAAAGAGATTTCGCCGCAGCCGAGCCCGCGCGAGCTCGACATGATCGCGTCGACCGGCGAGCAGGTCAGCGTCGGCCTTCTGTCGATCGCGCTGCAGGAAGCCGGCGTTGATGCCATCAGCTACACCGGCTGGCAAGTGCCGGTCAAAACCGACAGCGCCTTCACGAAGGCGCGCATCAGCGACATCGACGGCGAGCGAGTGCTTGCCGATCTCGACGCGGGCAAGGTCGTCGTGATCACGGGCTTCCAGGGCATCGATCCGGAAGGCCATATCACGACGCTCGGCCGCGGCGGTTCGGACACGTCGGCGGTCGCGGTGGCCGCGGCCCTGAAGGCCGACGAATGCCTCATCTACACGGACGTCGACGGCGTCTATACGACCGATCCGCGCGTGGTGGACGACGCGCGCCGGCTCGATCGCATCACGTTCGAAGAGATGCTGGAAATGGCCAGCCTCGGCTCGAAGGTGCTGCAGATCCGCTCGGTCGAATTCGCGGGCAAGTATCAGGTGAAGACGCGTGTGCTCTCCAGCCTGACCGATCCGCTGATGCCGCTCGACGCGGAAATGTCCTCGGGCACCCTGATTACTTTTGAAGAAGACGACACCATGGAAAAGGCAGTCATTTCGGGCATCGCGTTCCAGCGCGACGAGGCTCGGATCATCGTGATGGGCGTTCCCGACAAGCCGGGCATCGCTTATCAGATCCTCGGCCCGGTGGCTGAGGCGAACATCGATGTCGACATGATCATCCAGAACCAGAGCGTGGCCGGCAAGACCGATTTCACGTTCACGGTCGGCCGCGGCGATTACACGCGCGCAATGGACATCCTCACGAACCAGGTGAAGGGCCACGTGAGCGCCGAGCAGGTGCTGGGCGATCCGAAGGTGTCGAAGGTTTCGGTCGTCGGCGTGGGTATGCGCTCGCACGTGGGCGTCGCGAGCAAGATGTTCCGCACGCTTTCGGAAGAGGGCATCAACATCCAGATGATCTCGACCTCCGAAATCAAGATCTCGGTGCTGATCGACGAGAAGTACATGGAGCTGGCGGTCCGCGCGCTGCACAAGGCGTTTGATCTGGAACACGCTTAAGCGTCGGTATCTGCGTGGACTTGGGCGCGGGTGACAGGTCTCACGGCCTTTGGGACGTAATACGCAGTTTTTGTTGCATGGTTTGTCGCACGCTTGCGAAATATCCACCAAAAAATGCATCCCAAAATTTGACCTTCACTCGCGAACCCGCTATTATCTTGGCTTCGTCGCGCTGCCTCCCTGGCGCGAGCGAAATTTTCGGGAGACGTGGCCGAGAGGTCGAAGGCACTCCCCTGCTAAGGGAGCATCTGGGCCAAAACCTGGATCGAGGGTTCGAATCCCTCCGTCTCCGCCAGTAATGGCGGCGAAACCCCGCAAGTTTTCGGACTTGCGGGGTTTTTGTTTTTCGCGCGGGCAATCCGTGAATGACTGGAACTCAGGACTCCAGAGCGCATCGCAATATTCTGGGCCTCTGCGATTCCCGGCACTACAGCCCGGCGTGCGGTGCTATGCTTCCTCGCGTCGCAAACGGACGTGAGCGGACACAAACGTACTCAAGCGGGCGAAGCCTGGCCGCGTGCTGCGAACTCCGTGCGTCGCAGCTGCCCACGCGTCGTGGACCTCACGGGTTGAACAACGCACAGCAGTGTTACGAGACGTTACGGTGGTACGCGCACGCGTCGTTTGTGCATTAGTTCTTACAAACCTGAAATATGCGGGCCGCGAGCCTGCGCTATATTTCATGCAACAAAATTATTTGTAAAAAGGTGACTCAATGAAGTTCCCACGTATTGCTGCAATGCTCGTCGGAGGGCTGGCTATCGGTGCGTCGGGTGCGGCCATGGCTGGCGTGAGCGTTGGCGTCAATATCGGCGTTCCAGCCCCGGTTTATGTCGCACCGGCGCCTGTCTATGCACCGCCTCCGCCGCCGCCCGTCGTTTATCAGCCCGCACCGGTCTATGCCGCCCCTGCCATCGTGATTGGCTGGCACGGTGACCGCTATTGGGATGGCCGCCGCTATTGGGAGCGCGACGACTGGTATCGCCACCATGGTCACGGATACGGCCATGGCGGTCCTGGGGGACACGAACACTGGCACTGAGCGCCACATGCGCCACAAAAGAAAAGCCGCCCCGAGGGGCGGCTTTTTCATGCCTTGCCGTTGCCCGTGCAACGAAGCGCGGGCGACGCGCGTTATTCGTCGAGACCGGCCCGGACGCCGACCACGGCGTTGAAGCCTCCGTCGACGTGCAGGATCTCGGCGGTCACGCCGCTAGCGAGGTCCGAAAGCAAGAACGCGGTCGAATTGCCGACCTGCTCGATCGTCACATTACGCTGCAGCGGCGCGTTCGCCTCGACGAAGCCGAGAAGCTTGCCGAAGCTCTTGATGCCGCTCGCCGCGAGCGTCTTGATCGGGCCAGCCGAAACGCCGTTCACGCGGATGCCCTTCGCGCCGAGCGACACCGCGAGGTAGCGCACGCTCGCTTCGAGCGAAGCCTTCGCGAGGCCCATCGTGTTGTAGTTCGGGATCGCGCGTTCGGCACCGAGGTACGTGAGGGTGACGAGCGATGCGTTGTCGGCCAGCATCGGCAGGGCAGCTTTCGCGAGCGCCGGGAAGCTGTAAGACGAAATGTCGTGCGCGATGCGGAAGTTCTCGCGCGTCATGCCGTCGAGAAAATCGCCCGCGATCGCCTCGCGCGGCGCGAAGCCAATCGAGTGAACGATGCCGTCGAGCGTGTCCCAGTGCTGCTTGAGATCGGTGAACAGGCCTTCGATTTGCGCGTCGTCCGCGACGTCGCAGGGAAACACCAGGTTGCTGTCGAACTCGTTCGCAAATTCGACGATGCGGTCCTTGAAACGGTCGCCGACGTACGTGAACGCCAGCTCTGCGCCTTCGCGTCTGCAGGCCTGCGCGATGCCGTATGCGATCGAACGGTTCGACAGCAGCCCGGTCAGCAGGATGCGTTTGCCAGCGAGGAAGCCCATGGATTCTCCTAATCAGGTCAATGCGTCGCGCGCCACGAAATGCCGCGCCGCGCGGTTTGGGTAGAATTCTCTCACAATTGACGCGGCACACTCGGCAAATCACTTATCCATGACAACAGGAACGCCTGCCAGGGCAACGCGCGCGCGGCGCGGGCACAGGGTTGCAACGTGGCTTTGCGCGTGGTCAAAGACGGGCGCGGCTTGCTGTGTGGCGCTCACCTTGACGCTCGCAGCGATGCCGTTCGCCCACGCGGCTCATGCGATTGCGCAGTTCGGCGAACCGAAATACCCGCCCGGCTTCAAACACTTCGACTATGTGAACCCGGACGCGCCCAGGGGCGGCACTCTCGTGCTCGCGAATCCGGACCGTCTCACGAGCTTCGACAAGTTCAATCCGTTCACGATGCGCGGCAACCCGGCGCCGGGCCTCGGCCTGATGTTCGAGAGCCTGACCACGGGAAGCATGGATGAGGTGGCATCGGCGTACGGTCTGTTGGCCGACGACATCCGCGTTGCACCCGATGGGTTGTCGGTGACGTTCCACCTGAATCCGCGTGCGCGGTTTTCGAATGGCGACACCGTCACCGCCGACGACATCAAGTTTTCGCTCGACACGCTCAAAAGCCCGCAGGCCTCGCCGCCGGTACAGGCGGCGTACACCGATATCGTCCGCGCAGTGGTGGTCGATCCGGCGACGATTCGCTTCGAGTTCCGCAACCACAATCGCGAACTGCCGCTGATCGCGGGCGGCATGCCCGTGTTCTCGCACAAGTGGGGATTGCGCGCCGACGGAACCCGCATCGCATTCGACCAGCTTGCGTTCGAAGAACCGATCGCCAGCGGGCCGTATGTGATCGAGCGTTACTCGACAGGCCGCACGATCACCTACAAGCGCGATCCGCACTACTGGGGCGAGGATTTGCCGGTGCGCGTCGGCACGAACAACTTCGAGCGCATCGCCTACAAGCTCTATTCCGACGATGTGGCCCGTCTCGAAGCGTTCAAGGCCGGCGAGTACGACGTGCTCGTCGAGTACATTGCACGCAACTGGGTGCGGCGCGACGTCGGCAAGCGTTTCGACAGCGGCGAACTGATCAAGCGCGAGTTCCCGCATCACAATGGCACGGGCATGCAGGGATTCGTCATGAACCAGCGCAAGCCGCTCTTTCAGGACGTGCGTGTGCGCCAGGCGTTCGATCTCGCGCTCGATTTCCAGTGGCTCAACCGCATGCTGTTTTACGGTCAGTACAGGCGCCTCGACAGCTGGTTCGCGAATACGGACATGCAGGCGAGGGGGCTGCCGTCGCTGGGCGAGCTGGCGCTGCTCGATCCGTGGCGCAACGAACTCGATCCGGTGGTGTTCGGGCCGCTGCCGCTGCAGCCGAGCACCGATCCGCCCGGCTCGCTGCGGGCAAACCTGCTCAAGGCGCGCGCGCTGCTTGCCGAGGCGGGCTGGACGTATCGCGACGGCGCGCTGCGCAACGCACAGGGCCAGCCGTTCGTGTTCGAAGTGCTCGACGATACGAGTGCGTCGGCGTCGTGGGCGTCGGTCATGGCGCAGTACACGCAGGCGCTCGGGCGGCTTGGCATTCGCGTGAACTATCGCGCGGTGGATTTTGCGCTCTACCAGAAGCGGCTCGATGCCTTCGACTTCGACATTACGACAATCCGCTTTCCCGACTCGCAGGTGCCGGGGATGGAGCTGATCGATCGCTTCGGCAGCAAGGCCGCGAGCGAACCCGGTTCGGGCAATTCCATTGGCCTGAAGTCGCCGGTCGTCGACTCGATCCTGAAGGCCCTGACGCAGGCGCAGACGCTCCCACAACTGCTCGATGCCACGCACGCGCTCGACCGGGTGCTGATGCACGGCTACTATGTCGTACCGCAGTGGTACAACGCCACGCACCGCGTCGCGTTCCGCAACACGCTGGCGTACCCGGCGACGCTGCCGCGGTACTACGGCGCGATCGACTGGATCATCACGACATGGTGGTTCAAGCCGCAGCAGGGCACGACGCCCTGACGCGGTTTCGCTACGTTGTCGCAACCCACGGACGCCAGGACCATGTGGAGCTATATCGTCAAACGCCTGCTGCTGATGATCCCGACGCTGCTCGGCGTACTCACGCTGACCTTCGTCGTGATCCAGTTCGTGCCAGGCGGCCCCGTCGAGCAGGCGATGCGCGAGTTGCGCCGCGGCGCGGAGCAGGGCATGCCGTTCGGCATGCGCGCGCACTCCGGTGTCGACGCGCAGCAGGTCGCGCAACTCAAAGCGCTTTACGGCTTCGACAAGCCGCCGCTCCAGCGATACGTCCTGATGCTCGGGCGTTTCGCGCGCTTTGACCTCGGACAGAGCTACTTTCACCACCAGAGCGTGTGGTCGCTGGTCGTGTCGAAGTTGCCGGTGTCGATCAGCATCGGGCTCTGGACGTTCTTTCTCACGTATCTGATATCGGTGCCGTTGGGTATCGCGAAAGCGGTGCGCAACGGCTCGCGATTCGACCTCGTGACGAGCCTGATCGTGCTGATCGGCTATGCGATTCCGGGCTTCGTGCTAGGCGTGCTGCTGCTCGTGCTGTTCGGCGGCGGCACGTTCCTGCAGTTGTTCCCGCTGCGCAATCTCACCTCCGACCACTGGGACACCTTGTCGTGGGGCGGCAAGATCCTCGACTACCTGTGGCATATCACGCTGCCCGTGACGGCGTCGGTGGTGGGCAGTTTCGCCGTGACGACGATGCTGACCAAAAACGCGTTTCTCGAAGAGATCCGCCGGCAATACGTGATGACTGCGCGCGCGAAGGGGCTCTCGGAGCGCACCGTGCTCTGGAAGCACGTGTTCCGCAATGCGCTTTTGCCACTCGTCGTGGGCTTTCCTGCAGCGTTCATCGGCGCGTTCTTCACGGGAAGCCTGCTGATCGAAACACTTTTTTCGCTCGACGGCTTGGGGCTGCTCTCGTATGAGTCGGTGGTGCGGCGTGACTATCCGGTGGTGCTCGGCACGCTCTATCTCTTCACATTGATCGGACTGCTTACGAAACTGATCTCCGATCTCTGCTACGTGTGGGTCGATCCCCGCATCCAATTCGAACAACTGGAGCGCTGAGTTGAACCGAGTCCGCCCCGGCATCAACGCCGAGTCCGAGCCGCGCACCGAGTCCGTGAAGGCCTTCCGGTCGCCCACGCCCGCACGGCGCGTGTGGTCGCGCTTCAGGCAGCAGCGGCTCGGCTACTGGAGCCTGATCGTGTTTCTCGTCGCGTTCGCGGCGAGCCTCGCAGCCCCGCTCTGGAGCAACGACAAGCCGCTCGCCGTGCGCTACGACGGCCATCTGTATTTCCCGCTCTTCAAGGACTACCCGGAGACCGTGTTCGGCGGCGACTTCCCGTCGCCCGCCGACTATCTCGATCCGTATATTCGCCACCGGTTCGATACGCCCGGCAATTTCGCGATCTATCCGCCGAATCCGTACTACTACGACACGCTCAACTACTTCGCAAAGGTGCCGAACCCGGCGCCGCCGTCGCGGCAGAACTGGCTCGGCACGGACCAGAACGGCCGCGACCTGTTTGCGCGGCTCGTCTACGGCTTCCGTGTCTCGGTGGAGTTCGCGCTCGTGCTCACCGCCATCGGCACGATCCTCGGGGTGCTGGCGGGGGCGGTGCAGGGGTACTTCGGTGGCAGGGTCGATATCGTCGGGCAGCGGCTCATCGAAATCTGGAGCGCGATGCCGGAGCTTTATCTGCTTATCATCTTTGCGTCGATCTTCGAGCCCGGCTTCATCCTGCTGATCGTGTTGCTGTCACTCTTCGGCTGGATCGGGCTCTCCGATTATGTGCGGGCAGAATTCCTGCGCAACCGCAATCAAGACTACGTGCTCGCCGCCCGCGCGATGGGCCTGTCGAACTGGCAGATCATCTGGCGTCACGTCCTGCCTAACAGCCTTACGCCCGTCATCACGTTCCTTCCGTTCCGCATGAGCGGTTCGATTCTCGCGTTGACGAGCCTCGATTTCCTCGGCCTCGGCGTACCGCCGCCGACACCGAGCCTTGGCGAACTGCTCGCGCAGGGCAAGGGCAATCTGGACGCGTGGTGGATTTCGATGTCGACGTTCGGCGTGCTGGTCGTCACGCTCCTTTTGCTCACGTTCATGGGCGACGCGCTGCGCAATGCGCTGGACACGCGCATTTCCGATGCGATGAAAGCAGGAGGCAACCAGTGAGCGCGCAACAGCTGGCAGGCACCGCGCCGCTGCTCGACATCGAACGCCTTTCTGTGCGCTTCGGGGAGACGCTTGCCGTCGATGACGTCTCGCTCGCCATCGGGCGCGGCGAACGCGTCGCGCTGGTCGGCGAATCGGGTTCAGGCAAGACCGTGACGGCGCTCGCCGTATTGCGCCTCTTGAGCGATGCGCAGGTGACAGGGACGATCCGGCTCGACGGTGAGGATCTGCTCGCGAAGAGCGAGCGTGCGATGCGAGGCCTGCGCGGCAGCGACATCGCGATGATCTTCCAGGAGCCGATGACGGCCCTCAATCCGCTCTACACGATCGGCGAGCAGATTGCCGAGACGATCGTGCTGCATGACGGCGTGTCGAAGAAGGAGGCCTACGAACGCGCGGTGGGGCTCCTCGAGCGCACGGGCATCCCCGAGCCACGCCGGCGCATTCTGAACTATCCGCATCAACTGTCGGGCGGCCAGCGTCAGCGCGTGATGATCGCGATGGCGCTCGCGTGCCGGCCGCGCCTGTTACTCGCCGACGAACCCACAACGGCGCTCGACGTGACGATCCGCGGCCAGATCGTCGAATTGCTGCTCGAACTGCAGCGCGACGAAGCCGCGCGCGGCGGCATGTCGGTGCTGCTGATTACCCACGACCTCAATCTCGTGCGCCGCTTCGCGCAGCGCGTGGCGGTGATGGAGCAGGGCAAGCTCGTGGAGACGGGGAGTGTCGAGCAGATTTTCGCGTCGCCGCAACATCCGTACACGCAGCGGCTGATCGCGAGCCGCCCGGAGCGCAACGTGCTGCCGGTGCTGCCGATTGCGCCGGTGCTGCTCGAGGCGAAGGACGTCGTCGTCGATTTCCCGACGAAGCTGCCCGGCTTCAAGGGCTGGTGGCACAAGGGGCGCTTTCGGGCGGTCGATGCTGCGAGCGTGTCGGTGCGGCAGGGCGAGACGCTTGGGATCGTCGGCGAATCGGGGTCGGGTAAGACGACGCTTGCGATGGCAATGTTGGGCCTGCAACGAACCGCCGGAGGACAGGTCGAGTTTCAGGGCAAGCCGGTCAAGAGCTATCTGGGGCCTGAGAAGCTCTCGTTGCGCTCGCACCTTCAGGTGGTCTTTCAGGATCCGTTCAGTTCGCTTTCGCCGCGGCAGACCATCGAGCGCATCGTCGGCGAAGGGCTTGCGCTGCATCGACCGGACCTCACCGGCGAGGAGCGCAGAAAACGCATCGTTGCAACTTTGCGCGAAGTCGGGCTCGACCGCACGGCACTGCAACGCTACCCGCACGAGTTCTCGGGCGGGCAGCGCCAGCGTATCGCGATTGCCCGGACGCTCGTGCTGGAGCCGCGCGTGATCGTGCTTGACGAGCCGACCAGTGCACTCGACGTGTCGATCCAGCAGCAGGTATTGCGCTTGCTCACAGAGTTGCAGCGCAGGTACAACCTGGGCTACGTATTCATCAGCCACGACCTTGAGGTGATCGGCGCGATGGCGCACCGCGTGGCCGTGATGCAGAACGGCGCGATCGTGGAGGCTGGTGACGTAGGAAAAATCTTCGACGACCCGACCCATCCTTACACGCGCCGGCTACTCAAAGCGGCCTTGGCGCGATGACAGTAAGAAAACGTTCATCAATGGTGCGCGCAACGTGATTGTATTTTTCTATTTGTTTTGACACACAAATACTTACTGGCTAGTATCGACCAATTCTTTCACTAACCTGCTGATTCACAGGCACTTTCTACCGAACGATGCGGCACCGATACTTGACCCAGGCATGCACGCGCGTCGTCGCCGGGATGTTCATCGGCGTACTGATGGCCGCTGCTCCCGGCGCGTTCGCCGACGAAGCGAGCAGTTTTAGCCAGAATGCCACCTATTCGCCGAACAATGCGGCGAATTCCCAAGGCTCACAACTCCTTTCCAATGCGCAGTCCACCGACCAGGCGGCTCCGGCGGAAAGCGGCGCTAGAGCTTTCCTGTCGGGTATGGCCGGCAAAGCAGGCGACGTGGTTGTGGGCGCTCTCAACATGATCGGCGTCCGTTACCGCTGGGGTGGCAACACCCCGGATTCGGGCCTCGACTGCAGCGGCTTCGTGCGCTACGTGTTCCGCGACACGCTCGGCATGTCGCTGCCGCGCAGTGCTGCGGAAATGAGCCGCGTCGGCGAAAAGGTCAGCATGAGCAACCTCAAGCCGGGCGACCTCGTGTTCTTCAACACGATGCGCCGCACGTTCTCGCACGTCGGCATCTATATCGGTGACAACAAGTTCGTGCATTCGCCGTCTACCGGCAGCACGATTCGCGTCGACGATCTCGATGACGGCTACTGGGAAAAGCGCTTCACCGGCGCGCGCCGCGTTGAAGCGTCGTTCACGCCGCAACAGCAGCAAGACTTGAGGCAGCGCGTGAGCGTCCAGCTCAACGGTACTTCCAGCGGTAACTGACCCCAGCTGACCCGCCTTCAGGCGGGTTAGGCCAAAAAAATGCCTGCTTGATTCAAGCAGGCATTTTTCATTGGCGGGCCGCAGCCCGCATCACCTCACGCGGTCGCTGCGCGCGCCGCAGCCAGCTTGCGCTCCAGCTCCGGCATCATTTTCGCCACGGCTTCCTCGCCCGCGAGAATCGCCGCGTTGCGCTGGCCGAAGTCGCTGCCCGCCATCGCGTTCAGGGCTGGCCGGATCACGACATCGGCGTATTTGTCGAGCTCGTAGGTCTTGATCGACTGGCCCATGATCGTGAAAGTCTGCATCAGCACGCCGAACTGGCTCTCCGTCGAGGCCGTTTCCGGGCGCGCCGAGATGTCCACCGCGATCACGAAATCGGCCCCCATCTTGCGGGCATACGCAGCCGGGACCGGGCTCACGAGGCCGCCGTCGACGTATTCGCGTCCGCCGATCTTCACGGGGTCGAATATCGACGGCAGGCTGCACGACGCGCGCACCGCGACGCCGGTGTTGCCGCGCTGAAACAGGATCGGCTGGCCGCTATGGAGGTCGGTGGCGACGATGCCGAGGGGTATCGTCATTTTCTCGATCGGGCGGTCGCGCAGGGTGGTGTTCAGATAGTTCTGCAGCGCGACGCCACGCAGGAAGCCGCGCGTGCTGAAGGGCATCGCCCAGTCGCTGATCGATGCTTCGTCCATTGACAGGGCGAGCTTGTTGATCGCGAAACCATTCATGCCCGACGCGTAGAGCGCCGCGACCACCGAGCCCGCGCTCGTCCCCGAGACCAGGTCGACTTTGATGTTGCGTGCTTCAAGCGCCTTGATCACGCCGATGTGCGCGAAGCCGCGCGCGGCGCCGCCGCCGAGCGCGAGGCCGACACGAATCGGACGAACCGTTTTCGCAACGGGCGGTGGCGGGGTGGTCGTCGCGGTAACGGGCGGCGTGACCTTGGCGACTTCAGTGCGCGCGGTCGTGCAGGCGGCGAGGACAGTGGACGCAGCCGCGAGCGTAAAGCTGCGACGGCTCATAGAGGACGATGACGACTTCAAACGGGTTCTCCAAACGGCGCGTGGCGGATCGTCGATGCGACGCGCAATCTCAGGTCACGCGCTGCAAACGGTCCGTGCGCCGCAGTCTGGTCGCGCGGGCAGCCTCTGGTGCTCCCACGCGGCGCCGTGCGACGGATGCGGCGCGCCGACATCATACGGCAAAGCCGGGCGTGATTTTGAGATGTGCATGTAACGCGATGTGTCAGCGAGTTTCGCGGGCAGGGTGGTGGTTTCGATCTGCGAACACGTTGCGTGGGCGAAGACGACGTTTCGGGGCTTGTGAGGCGCCCGCGCGCGGCGAGCCCAAGGTCAATGCGCCTGCGACGGGTATAATCCGGTCTCGAATTTTCCCGGTTTTTTCGTTCGCCCGGGCGTTGTGCCCGGCGGTTTGCGCACGCGCCGCGCCGGCCGCGAACCCCTGCCGTCCGTCGCTGACGAAACACGCGCGGCGGCACCGTCTTTCGAGTAATCGCCCATGACCACGACTCCCGTCCGTACCCGCTTTGCGCCGAGCCCGACCGGCTTCATTCACCTCGGCAACATCCGCTCCGCGCTCTATCCGTGGGCCTTCGCGCGCCACAACAAGGGCGTTTTCGTGCTGCGGATCGAGGATACCGATCTCGAGCGCTCCACGTCCGAATCGGTCGACGCGATCATCGAGGGCATGGCGTGGCTCGGCCTCGATTTCGACGAGGGCCCCTTCTACCAGATGCAGCGCATGGACCGTTACCGCGAAGTGCTCAAGCAGATGAACGAGCAAGGCCTCGTGTACCCGTGCTACATGTCGACGGAAGAACTCGATGCGCTGCGTGAGCGTCAGCGTGCCGCAGGCGAAAAGCCGCGCTACGACGGTACGTGGCGCCCCGAGCCGGGCAAGGTCCTGCCGACGCCGCCCGAAGGCGTGCAGCCCGTGATGCGCTTTCGCAATCCGCTGACGGGCGTGGTGGCGTGGGACGACGCCGTGAAGGGCCGCGTCGAGATTTCGAACGAAGAACTCGACGATCTCGTGATCGCGCGCCCGGATGGCACCCCGACGTACAACTTCTGCGTCGTGGTCGACGACCTCGATATGAAGATCACCCACGTTATCCGCGGCGATGACCACGTGAACAACACGCCGCGCCAGATCAACATCCTGCGCGCGCTCGGCGGCGAGCCGCCCGTCTACGCACATCTGCCGACCGTGCTCAACGAGCAGGGCGAGAAGATGAGCAAGCGCCACGGCGCGATGAGCGTGATGGGCTATCGCGATTCCGGCTATCTGCCCGAAGCGGTGCTGAACTATCTCGCGCGCCTCGGCTGGTCGCACGGCGACGCCGAAGTGTTCACGCGCGAGCAGTTCGTCGATTGGTTCGACCTCGATCACCTCGGCAAGTCTCCGGCGCAGTACGACCAGAACAAGCTCGACTGGCTCAATAACCACTACCTGAAAGAAGCCGACAGCGCGCGTCTCGCGGAACTCGCGAAGCCGTTCTTCGCAGCGCTCGGTATCGACGATGCGACGCTCGCGAAAGGGCCGTCGCTCGAAGGCGTGATTGCGCTTCTGAAGGACCGCGCGAACACGATCAAGGAGATCGCAGAGAGCGCACACATGTTCTACTGCGAGCCGCAGCCCGAAGCCGACGCGCTTGCACAGCACGTCACCGACGCTGTGCGTCCGGCGCTCGCCGAACTCGCTGCTGCATTCAAGACCGCGGAGTGGACGAAGGAGGCGATCTCGGCGACGCTGAAGGCGACGCTTGCCGCGCACAAGCTGAAGATGCCGCAACTGGCGATGCCCGTGCGTCTCTTCGTGGCAGGCACGACGCATACGCCTGCGATCGACGCCGTGCTCACACTGTTCGGCCGCAACGTGGTGGTGAGTCGCATCGAGCAGGGCCTCGCGAAATCCGCGTGATTTTTTAAAGATTTTTTGCCCCGGCCCTAGCGCTGGGGCATGAGTTCTTGTAGTATTCGGGCTCCGTTGAAAACGGAGCGTGAACAGGCAGCAACGTTCACGGAAGAGCGGCTGGATCGGGCAACGAAGTTTCAAAAATGTTGCAGAAAACGATCCAAAGACTCTTTACAAAAGCGAGTTTGCTGTTTATAATCTCGCTTCTGTTCTGCAAGGGGGTATAGCTCAGCTGGGAGAGCGCTTGCATGGCATGCAAGAGGTCAGCGGTTCGATCCCGCTTACCTCCACCAACAGAGCAGAGTAGAAGTTTTTCCGCGAAAGCGGAGTGAAGAATAAAGTTCTTCACAAAATGCAGTAAAGAAGTTAAAATATTGTTCTTCGCTGTTGAGTGAAATTAACGGCTGAGAGTAGTAAGCGGTAGAGAAAAGCGCAGTAAAGTGTAGCAAGGCATTATCTGAAAAGATTATGTCCCCTTCGTCTAGAGGCCTAGGACATCACCCTTTCACGGTGAGTACAGGGGTTCGAATCCCCTAGGGGACGCCAGACATGAGCGTCGTCGATTAGATCGTAATGATGTCGATGAGGCAGCAGGTGGGAATCAACCGACGCCCGGCTGTGTATGTCGAACTGGAGCGGTAGTTCAGTTGGTTAGAATACCGGCCTGTCACGCCGGGGGTCGCGGGTTCGAGTCCCGTCCGCTCCGCCAGATGAAGCCCGTTCAGGCTATAACTTGAGCGGGCTTTTTAGTTAAAGTTGTAGAGGCGTTAGCCTGTGTTGTCCCCTTCGTCTAGAGGCCTAGGACATCACCCTTTCACGGTGAGTACAGGGGTTCGAATCCCCTAGGGGACGCCAAAATTCGAGTGGCGCCAAGCAGTACGGCGACACAGCCATCGGGAATCGACCGACGCCCGAAGGTAGAAGCAGGACTGGAGCGGTAGTTCAGTTGGTTAGAATACCGGCCTGTCACGCCGGGGGTCGCGGGTTCGAGTCCCGTCCGCTCCGCCAGACGAACGAAGCCCACTGAAATTTTTCAGTGGGCTTTTTTCTTTTGTGCCGCTGTTTTCTCGCCATTTCCCCTTCGTCCGGCTGTACGGACAAACGGCCATTGTCGGCGCGCGCGCGGTATCGTAGCGTAGTCGAGACTTTCCCATCCTCGCTGGCGCATTCCATGTTTGCTCCGAACGATATCCCATCGCGTTTCCAGCTGCGCCACGCCACCATGGACGACTTCGAGTTCGCCGAGGCGCTAACGCGCAACAACATGGGCGGCTACTATCGGCGACATCATCTCATCTGGCGCGGCGATCTTTTTCTCGCGAGCTACCGCGAATCGGAGAATTTCATTCTCGAACTCGATCGCGAGGCGATTGGCGTTCTGCGCATCACCGAAGAGGGCGATTCGCTGCACATTCGCGACGTCCAGATCGCCGAGGGCTATCGCGGTCACGGTGCGGGGACTTTTCTGCTCGACATGTCGCATCGCTGGGCGCGCGAGCGCGGGCTGCGCGAATTACAGCTGCGCGTGTTCGTCGACAATCCGGCAGCGCGGCTCTATCTGCGTATGGGTTATCGCGTGGCCGGGCCGAGGCTGGCCAGGCTCGGCTCGATACGGCACATGACGCGGCCGGTCTGAGCGCGTTTCATGGGAGCTTTGCACGCGTTTTACGTTGTCTCGCCGATCTCGTCCACTTTGTCGCACGTGGCGTCCATCGAATCGCGCAGCACCGAATCTTCATTCGTTTCGTCGGCCCGGTCGCCCGTGCCGCGCGCAATAAACGCGCGTGGACTCTCTCCCACAGCCCGCCGGAACATCGCCGAAAAAGCACTCTGGCTCTGATAGCCGAGCTCCTGAGCGACGATCGCCATCGGCTTCCCCTGATTGAGCAGTGGAATCGCACGTGCGAGCAGCGCCTGCTGACGCCACTGCGAAAAGCTCACCCCCAGTTCCTGGCGAAACAGGCGCGCGATCGTGCGCGTGCTCGCACCGACGTGCGCGGCCCAGTATTCGAGCGATCCGGGCCCGGCGGGGTCGGCGAGTAGCGCCTCGCACAGCGAGCGCAGGCGCTTTTCCTCGGGCATCGGCACCGAGAGCGGCAGCGGCGCGGAGCGCGTGATTTCGTCGAGCGCGAGCGCGCCAAGCAACCGTTCGCGTACCGGAGCGATGTCGCGCTCGTCGAAAGATGCGATCGTCTCGCGCAGCAGACCGGACACTTCGACCACACGACAAGCGTCGAGTCCAGGAGGCACCACCGTTTCGTCGACGTAAAGCGTGCGCAGGTACGCGTCCTCGACGATCTGCACTTCGTGCGTCACATAAGGCGGAACCCAGATCGCCCGTGAGGGCGGGACCATCCAGGTTGTGCCGGGCGTGGTCATGCGCAGCACGCCGCGCGACGCATACGCGAGCTGCGCCCACGCGTGCGTGTGCTGAGAGATTCGCACGCCGGCGGCCATCGGGCGCGAGCGTACGCGGACGGGATGCGCGGGCGTGGGCTCGAACTCCGGCGGAATATCGGCGACTTCCGCAGCGGGAACGACGGGCATCAGCGGTTGCAGGGACATGGGGTGGAACGCGAAGCGCGGCGAGTGACGTTGGCGGCTCGCGGACATTTTAGGCGCAATCGCTCCGGCAGCGTTGGCGCGCTGTGTTGACATGGCGGGGCGCGCGATGGTTTGTGGACAGGCATAATGCTGCCGGTTCGTCATATCGCAATGGAGACACCATGAATTTCGCCACTGCCGACCTCTGCGACGCGCACGAAGACCGGCTCGCGGCCGGCACGCTGCGCGTGCTCGATCCCGTGTTCCGCTGGTTTGGCCGCTCGCA
This sequence comes from Paraburkholderia adhaesiva, assembly GCF_021390575.1. Lineage (GTDB taxonomy): Bacteria > Pseudomonadota > Gammaproteobacteria > Burkholderiales > Burkholderiaceae > Paraburkholderia > Paraburkholderia adhaesiva. The sequence goes on from NZ_JAJEJQ010000001.1 coordinate 1,456,916, forward strand.
GGCCTTCAGCGGTCCGGCGCTGACCTTGAAAGTCTTCGAGGACAACTCGCTCGTGCGTGCGACGCTGGAGACACCGGGGGCGGGTCGTGTGCTCGTCGTCGATGGCGGCGGCAGTCTGCGTTGCGCGCTCGTCGGCGGCAATCTCGGCGAACTGGCGCAGAACAATGGCTGGGCGGGCGTCGTCGTAAACGGCTGCGTGCGCGACTCGCTCGAACTGAATGCGCTCGACGTGGGGATCGTGGCGCTCGCGACTCATCCGCAGCGCAGCTTCCGGCGCGGTGCTGGCGAGCGCGAGCTGCCGGTGCGTATGCCCGGCGCGACCGTGCGGACCGGTGAATGGATTTACGCCGATAGCGACGGCGTGCTCGTGTCGCACGAGCCGCTTGGCGCGTCTTGACGTCGCGCTGTGGTCAAGAGGGACGTAACGATGCGGTACGTGTTCGTCTACGGGACGCTGCGCGCAGGCGAGATCAACGACATCAACGTTGCGGCGGCGCGTAACGCGATCACGCGGCCCCGCCTGCTCGGGCGGGCGGCGGTGGCGGGGCGATTGTTCGATTTCGGACCGTATCCGGGGATGGTCGCCGACGCGAACGCGGCGCCCGTACTCGGCGACGTCTACGAGATCGATGACGCGCTCGTGCCGGTGCTCGACGAAATCGAGGAGGTGTATCCGGGCGTGCCGGGGCTCTTCCTGTCACAGGAGGTCGAAGTCGAGGTCGAGGGGCGGCCGATGGCATGCCTCTTTTATCCGGTCGTGCGCGAGCGGGCAGATGGACGTCCGGAGATCCATTGCGGCGACTGGGTGGCGCATCGGCTGGCACGCTGAGGCCGGCGCCTCGCGTCCACGGACGCCAGATGAATAAAAGCCCGGCGGATCGAAATCCGCCGGGCTTTTTTTTGACGTTACGCGTAATGCGGTCAGCCGGTCGTTAGATCTCTTCGTAAAGCGGCAGCGTCAGGAACTCGACGAAGTTCTCGGACGTCGACATCTGTTCGAAGATCTGCGAAGCGCGCACGTAGGGCTTCGTGTCGCCTCCCACCACGGCCTTCACCTTGTCCAGTTCTTGCGGGATCAATTCGCGCACGAATTCTGCCGTGACCTTGCGGCCGTCTTCGAGCTTCCCCTTCGGTGAACGGATCCACTGCCACACCTGCGAGCGTGAGATTTCGGCGGTCGCGGCGTCTTCCATGAGGTTGTGGATCGGCACGCAGCCATTGCCCGCGAGCCACGAACCGAGGTAGTGGATCCCAACGTTGATGTTGTTGCGCAGTCCAGCTTCGGTGATTGGTGCCTCTGGACGGAAGTCGAGCAGATCCTTGCCCGCGACGCTGACGTCCGGGCGCTGCTTGCCGATCTGGTTCGGCTTGTCGCCGAGGACCTTCACAAACTCTTCCATCGCGATCGGCACGAGGCCCGGGTGGGCGACCCAGCCGCCGTCGTAGCCGTCGGTCGCGTCGCGGGCCTTGTCCGAGCGCACGCCGCCCATCGCCTTGTCGTTCGCCGCAGCGTCGTTCTTGATCGGGATGAGCGCGCTCATGCCGCCGATCGCCGGTGCGTTGCGGCGGTGGCAGGTCTTGAGTAGTTCCAGCGCGTAGGCGCGCATGAACGGCACGTTCATCGTGATCTGCGAGCGGTCCGCGAGGCAGAAGTCCTTGTCGTTCTTGAACTTCTTGATCGCCGAGAAGATGTAGTCCCAGCGGCCCGCGTTCAGGCCTGAGCTGTGCTCGCGCAGTTCGTAGAGGATCTCGTCCATCTCGAATGCGGCGAGGATCGTTTCGACGAGCACGGTCGCGCGGATAATGCCGCGCGGAATGCCCACGGCCTCCTGGGCGGCCACGAAGATGTCATTCCACAGGCGCGCTTCGAGGTGACTTTCCATCTTCGGCAGATAGAAGTACGGGCCGCTGCCGCGCGCGATCAACTCCTTCGCGTTGTGCGTCAGATAGAGCGCGAAATCGAAGATGCCGCCCGAGACGCGCTGGCCGTCCACCGTGACGTGCTTCTCGTCGAGATGCCAGCCGCGCGGACGCACGATCAGCGTCGCGACCTTGTCGTTGAGCTTGTACGACTTGCCGTTCTGTTCCAGCGAGATCGTGCGGCGAATGGCGTCCTTGAGGTTGATCTGGCCGGTGATCTGGTTGTCCCAGTTCGGCGCGTTCGAATCCTCGAAGTCGGTCATGTAGGCATCGGCACCCGAGTTCAGCGCGTTGATGATCATCTTGCGCTCGACCGGACCCGTGATTTCGACACGGCGGCATTCGAGATCCTTCGGCAGAGCCGCGATCTTCCAGTCGCCTTCGCGGATCGACTTCGTCTCTGCGAGGAAGTCCGGGCGCTCGCCCGCGTCGAGGCGCCGGGTGCGTTCGACGCGCGCCTTGAGCAGTTCCTGACGACGCGGCTCGAATGCGCGGTGCAGCTTCGCGACGAGGGCGAGCGCCTCGGACGTGAGGATCGTTTCGAAGCCGGGCTTGATCTCGGCCGAGATCTGAATGCCCTGCGGCAGTTGCAGCGTGTTTGACATGATTGCTCCTTTGTCGGTCAGTTTAGGAATGCCTGGGTTAGACGCGTTGCCGGACGGGGACGGGTTCGTCACGCACTGGGGCGGGGGCGAGCCGGGGTCCGTTCAGGCGACGCTGCGGTGTAGAGAAGGGCGGCGAGTTTCACCTTGCCGCCGAGGGTGCCGTGCGGCGCGACGTCGGGTTCTTCGGCGGGCAGACGCTGGCGGTTGATCCAGAAGGTCGTGTTGCCGAACCAGCCGGCACGCGCGACGTCCAGTCGTTCGAGGAGACGGACACGATCTCGCGCGGTGCCCCGCCGAAGGCGGCCGAGCCGGGCGCGCAGGCTGCGGTGGCGCGGCTCGTCGCCGTGCTCGACGCATTCGCTGCGCCGCCCATCGGCGTTCATGCGGTGTTTCCGCAGCGCAAGCACTTGCCGTTGCGCGCGTGCTTCTTTTTCGATGTTCTTAAGCATACATACGGTCGCCCGGGGTACTGGGGCCAGGACTGACGCTTTCGTCTGGCGCGCACGTATGCGCGTTTCCGATATGCGTGGAGACCCGGATGCGCGCCTTGCGCCGGTTTTTGGCGCACTACAATCGTTTTGATGGCGTTCGGGCGTCGTTCGCCCGCATCGCTGGTATCACCGTCAGTGGCCGCTGCCGACAACGGAGGGCGCCATGTTCAAGCACATCCTCGTTCCGACCGACGGCTCGGATCTGTCGAAAAAAGCGATCGACGGCGCGATCGACCTCGCGCGCACCGTTGGGGCGCGCGTCACGGCCTACGCCTGTCTTCCGCAATATCCGTACTCACCTTATTCGGATGTCGCGATCGAACCACCCGGCGATTTCCAGACGCGCACTGAACGAGAGGCGCGTACACATCTGCAGGAAATCGAGGAGGCGGCGCGAAGCGCGGGCGTGGTCTGCGAGAGCCGAACGAGCGTCCATCCGTCACCGTATCTCGGCATCATCGAAGCTGCCGAATCCGGTGGCTGCGATGTGATCTTCATGGCTTCGCATGGCCGACGCGGACTCGGCAGCCTGCTGATCGGCAGCGAGACGCAGCGCGTGCTGACGCATACGAAAATTCCGGTGATCGTTTACCGCTGATGGCCTGACGTGGCCTGGCTTGGCGGGGTGAACCCCAGTCGGCGCATGGGCAAGCTGGTGCGTACCCATGCGCCTTCCGTGGCTGCGTCCCCGTTGGGCTTCTTTTTAATGCCCAGGTTTCGGGCCGTGGCTCCGGCGGATTGCCGGATCGTGAGGCTGGCCGGATTGTGTCCGTCCAAGCCGCGGCCTTACCCTGTCCTCCCGTTTTGTCCTGCCTGTCGCGGACATCTGTGATGCACGCCGGGCTGCGCCTGTGGCCAGTGAGCCCCCGCCAGGGTCACGCTTGCTGGCCACGGCGCCGCCTGACGGCACCGGTGCTGCTAATAGCTTTACGCTACCTTCTTGTCGAAGAACTGTTCGTCTTCTGTCGAACCGTGCAGGGCGGTCGTCGAGGCTTCGCGCTCGACCGTCTGCGTCACGGCGTCGAAGTAGCCCGTGCCCACTTCGCGCTGGTGCTTGACTGCGGTGAAGCCCTTCTCGGCGGCGGCAAATTCCGCCTGCTGGAGTTCGACGAATGCGCTCATGTTCTGGCGCGCATAGCCGTGCGCGAGGTTGAACATCGAGTAGTTCAGCGAGTGGAAGCCGGCGAGCGTGATGAACTGGAACTTGTAGCCCATCGCGCCGAGCTCGCGCTGGAACTTCGCAATCGTTGCGTCGTCGAGGTTCTTCTTCCAGTTGAACGACGGCGAGCAGTTGTAGGCGAGCAGTTTGTCCGGAAACTGCTTGTGGATCGCTTCCGCGAACTGCTTCGCGAACGCGAGATCCGGCTTGCCCGTCTCGCACCAGATCATGTCGGCATAAGGCGCGTAGGCGAGACCGCGCGAGATCGACTGCTCGAGGCCGTTGCGCGTGCGGAAAAAGCCTTCCACGGTGCGCTCGCCGGTGAGGAATGGCTTGTCGTTGTCGTCGATGTCGGACGTGACGAGGTCGGCGGCTTCCGCGTCGGTGCGGGCGAGCAGCACGGTCGGCACGCCGCAGACGTCGGCGGCGAGACGCGCGGCGGTCAGCTTCGCGACGGCCTCGCGCGTCGGCACGAGCACCTTGCCGCCCATGTGGCCGCACTTCTTCACCGACGCGAGCTGGTCTTCGAAGTGCACGCCCGCGGCGCCTGCTTCGATCATCGCCTTCATCAGTTCGAACGCATTCAGCACGCCGCCGAAGCCGGCTTCAGCGTCTGCGACGATCGGCTGGAAGAAGTCGACGTAGCCTTCATCGCCGGGGTTCTTGCCTTCGGACCACTGGATCTGGTCGGCGCGCGTGAGTGTGGCGTTGATGCGCTTGACGACTTGCGGCACCGAGTTGGCCGGGTAGAGCGACTGGTCCGGATACATTTCACCGGCGAGGTTGGCGTCGCCCGCGACCTGCCAGCCCGACAGGTAGATCGCCTTGAGGCCGGCCTTGACCTGCTGCATGGCCTGGTTGCCAGTCAGCGCGCCGAGCGAGTTGATGAAGGGCTCCGTGTTCACGCCCTGCCAGAGCTTCTCGGCGCCAATCTTCGCGAGCGTGTGCTCGGGGTGGATCGAGCCGCGCAGGCGCACCACGTCTTCGGCGGTGTAGTTGCGCTTGACACCCTTCCATCGCGGATCCGTTTCCCATTGCCGCTGCAGTTGCTGCGCTTGTTCCTGACGGTTCGACATGGTGTGCTCCTTCGTTTGCCCGATAAGTAAGACCAGTCTGCGTAGCTGACTCGACGATGAGAGACGCTTCGGGTGGATTTCGCGCGTTTCGTTTCGTGAAGTCTTATATAAGAGTCTAGGGAAATCGATCTGGGCGCGACAGGCCGCTGGTGAGGTTTGTTGATTATTTTTAGTTGATTAAAATCAATTGGTTACATGCTGCGTTTCGCGATGAGAAATACAATTTCCCATGTTGCAATAGCGCGCTTTGTGCCACGCAGCACGATTTTTTACCAAGCAAAAATTTTTTTCGTATCGTGAAACGACGGTGGAGACAAAAAAAGACCGGTGACTAAGCACCGGTCTTTCAGGAGTCGCTACGGGAGCAGGGCGCAAAAAGCGCTGCCGTGCTCCCGGGAGTGGTTGCGATCAGCTATCGCGACGCGCGCCGCGCGGGCCGTCGTTGCGGCGGGTGCTGAAGCCCTCGCGCGAGCGGCCGAAGCCTTCGCCGCGCGGTTGGCCGTAGCCGCGGTTGTTGCCGCCTTCACCGCGCGGAGCGCCGTAAGCGGGGCGCGAGCCATTACCGCCGTCGCGCTGACCGTAGCCGCCATCACGCTGGCCATAGCCGCCATCACGCGACTGACCGGCGTAGCCGCCACGCGACGAGCCTTCGGACTTGCCTTGCCAGCTGCCGCCGTTACCGCCATTGCCGTTACCGCTGCGGTTGCCGTTGCTGTAGCCACCCGGCTTGCCGCTGCCGCTGCCAAAGCGACGACCGCCGCCGCCGTTGCCGCCAGGACGGCCACGGCCGCCGCCGAAGCCGCGATTCGCGGGCGGCGCCTTGCGCGGCTCGAAGCCTTCGACGATGTTGACCGGCAGCGTCGAGCGCACGAAGCGCTCGATGCGCTTGAGCGCGCCTTGCTCGGCGTGATGCACAAGGCTGACTGCGGTGCCCGAGCGGCCTGCGCGACCCGTGCGGCCGATACGGTGAACGTAGTCTTCCGCGAACTTCGGCAGGTCGTAGTTGAAGACGTGCGTGATGCCAGGGATGTCGATGCCGCGTGCCGCGACGTCGGTTGCGACCAGCACGCGCACGCGACGCTCGCGCAGTGCACGGATCGTGCGATTACGCGCGCCCTGCGGCAGATCGCCGTGCAGCGCGGCGGTTTCGAAGCCCGCGTCGGCGAGCTTGCCGGCCAGCTGGTCGGCGTCCATCTTGGTCGCCGTGAACACGATGGCCTGGTCGAGGCTCTCGTTGCGCAGCAGGTGATCGAGCAGGCGATCCTTGTGATCGCGGTCGTCGACGTAATGCACGGTCTGCGCGATGTTCGACTTCGACTCGATCTTGTGCGTGATTTCGATACGCTCCGGGTCCTTCAGCAGACGGCCCGTGAGCGAGCCGATCTTGCCGTCGAGCGTGGCGGAGAACAGCATCGTCTGGCGCGATTCGGGCGTGGCGGCGACGATCGATTCGATGTCGTCGATGAAGCCCATGTCGAGCATGCGATCGGCTTCGTCGAGGACGAGCATCTTGAGTTCCGACAGGTCGATGCGGCCGCGCTCGAGGTGGTCGAGCAGACGGCCCGGCGTCGCGACGAGGATCTCGGGGTTCTTCGCGAGCAGCATCAGCTGCTGGCTGTAGGCCACGCCGCCGAGGATGCTGACCGTGCGCAGGCGGCGCAGATGCTTGCCGTACGTCGTCGCGGCGGTGGTCACCTGCATGGCGAGTTCACGCGTCGGCGTGAGGACGAGGAGGCCCGGGCGCGCGACGGGTTGCGGACGGCGCTGGCGACGATCGCCCTGGCCACCCTGGGCGCCTTGCGGACGCGGCTCGCGCGGCTGTGCGGCCTGGGCTTTCTGGATCTGCGCGAAACGCTCGATCGCAGGCAGCATGAACGCTGCGGTCTTGCCCGAACCGGTCGGGCTCGAGACCATCAGGTCGCGGCCGGCGATGGCCGCCGGAATCGCGCGTTGCTGCACGGGCGTCGGCGACTTGTAGCCCGCTGCGTCCAGCGCCGAGACGATCTCCGGCGACAGGCCGAGCGACGCAAACGTCGGGCCTTCGGGCGTTTCGGCGGCGGCAGGCGCGGGCGCGTCAGCGGCGGCATCGAGACCGAGGGCAACGTTGGCGATTGCGTCGAGGGGGCTTTGGGTAATGCTCGAAGTCATGAAAATCCTTGGTGAAACAGGAAATAGAACGTCGGCGCCAATCGGCATACCCAAGTCGTCGGATTTTGCAAACAAATCGAAAAACGGGGGCAACCCGCCACGTGGCAGGTTTTCGTTAGAAGCTGTTTCGGATGCGGCGCACCGGAACTGGTTTGCCGCCAGCCTGAGACAAGACAGCCTCTACGTGGAAGAGGCCAAGGCAGGAGGGGACAGGTTCTAAACTGGATTGGAGCTTAACGCTACGAGGCGCCAGGCTGGCCCGCCCAGTCTGAACTGGGTGGCCGGAACGCGGCGCAGCGCAAATTATATCCGGTTTTGTTGCGCTGCGCCAGAGTGATGCACCGGCAAGGGATTGCCTCGCGCCGTGGGCGGTGGCAAGCGTACGCGGTCAGTTTGGGGTCAGAGACGTTGCTCGTGCGCGGTAAGCGACACGAAGTCACGACGAGGTCGCGGCAGCCGTCGCGGTGCCGTCTGGCGTCCGGAAGCTTGCCGCGTAGGGGGCTCGCCGCCGGACGCAAGGGCAATCAGCTTGCGGTGCCGCTCTTGAGCGATTCGACCAGCTCGACGTACTGCTGCTTTGCCGCGTCCTGCGAAGTGCCTTGCAGCGCGGACCACGCTTCGTACTTGTACTTGCCGACAATGTCGGTGAAACCGGGCTTGTCGCCCTGGACGTCGCCTTTCGTGGCCTGCTTGTAGAGCGCATAGAGGCGCAGCAGCGTCAGATTGCCCGGACGCTCGGGCAGTTGCTGCACTTCTTCGTGCGCTTTCTCGAACAGGGCGTTGATATCGCTCATCGATGTTTCTCCACTCGTTTAATCGGAACCGCGGCGATAGTAGCAGCACGCCCCGCGGTTATGCTGGAACGATTCCTCCAGAGCGGCCGGTCTGGTGCCAGGCAACGGACGAAGAGCGCGCGAACGCACGGACCATGCCCGGCACGGGACCGCGAGGGGGCGCCGCATTACAATAGCGGTCATGACTGACACCGTGCTGCTTGCCCTCGATACGTCGACCGAATTCTGCTCGGTCGCGCTGCTTCGCGCCACCGCCTCTGCCGGCGGCGTTTCCGTTACCGAACCCTACGCCGAGGTGGCTGTGTGGGTGCGCCATGAAGCCACCGGCGCCGTCTCAAGCACGCGCCTGTTGCCCGCCATCGGCGAACTGCTCGATGAAGCGGGGCTGTCGCTGGCGGACTGCGATGCCATTGCCTTTGGCGCCGGTCCGGGTTCGTTCACCGGACTGCGCACCGCGACGGGCGTTGCTCAGGGGCTCGCGTTCGGGCTCGACATTCCAGTGGTGCCGGTGGGCACATTGCTCGTGTGTGCGGAGAGTGCCCGTTTGCGCGATCCGTCTGCGACGCGCGTGCTGGCGGCGCTCGACGCGCGCATGGACGAGGCCTACTGGGCCGACTACGAATGGGATGCGGCGGCGAGCGACTGGCGTACGTTGCGTCCGGCGTCGCTAGATGCACCGGAGCGAATCATCGCGCCCGACGTACCGTTCACGCTGGCGGGCAACGCCGCGGCGGCGTTCGGCACGCGGCTCGGGGCGGCCGCTACGGCCCGTACGGTCGATACCGAGGCGCTGCCGCACGCATTGCCGCTGGCACACGTAGCGCTGCGGGCGTTCCGCGCAGGCCGCACACTGCGCGCCGACGAAGCCGCGCCCGAATACATGCGCAACAAGGTCGCGCAGACTACGGCTGAGCGGCTCGCCGCCAAGGCGGCTGTTGCGAACGTGCCGCCCACCTCTGTCGACGAGGACCGGCGATGAGCGGCGTGTTGATGGCCGACCGCTATATGTCGCAGATGACCGAGAGCGACCTCGACGAGGTTGCCGCCATCGAGCGGTCCGCCTACGAGTTCCCATGGTCGCGCGGCAACTTCGAAGACTCGCTGCGCAACGGCTACTACGGCATCTGTATGCGCCACGTGACCGGCGCGCTGATTGGCTATTGCGTGCTGATGCCGGTGGTCGATGAAATGCATCTGCTGAATCTGTGCGTCGCGCCCGAGGCGCAGGGTGCGGGCGCCGGGCTCACGCTGTTGCGCGAGTCGGTGCGCATTGCGCTTGCGAATGGGCTGGAAGGGATGCTGCTGGAAGTGCGGCCGTCGAATCACCGGGCGATCCGGTTGTATGAGCAGTTCGGCTTTATCACGATCGGCCGGCGCAAAAACTACTATCCCGCCCGGCATCACAGCCGCGAGGACGCAATCGTGATGCGTTTTTCTTTTGCTGAGGAGGGCGCAGATGGCGCTCGATGACTTCGCGCTGGAAGAACTCGGCCTCGCGCCGCGCTGGGTGAGCAAGGGGGCGCAGGCGGCGCGCGTGGGGACGATGGTGGACGAAGTGCCGGGTGGGGACGTGCAGTCCACACCGGTTTCGGCGTGCGCCGGGGAGCCCGAGATCGCTTCGATGGTGGTTCGTGGGGCCGACATGCCTGCCGTTCAAGCCGAAAATGCGGGCGCAGACCGGCCAACAGCGCGAACCGGCGATCTTCCGGCGCGGCCCGCTCGCGCCGCCGATACCGTCGCTGCCGAACGTGCTGCGCCGGACATGCGTTCGGCCGAAACGTCTGCTGCTAACGTCCCGATCACGTCGGACGAACTGCCGCCGACCGAAGACGATTTCGCCTGGTTTGACGACACGCCTGCGCCGTCCCGACCCGTCGGTGATGAACCCGCGTCACAGCCTGCCGAGCCCCGCAACGATGTTGCAACGCTGGACTGGGACGCGCTTTCCCAATGCGTGACATCCTGCACGCGCTGCCGTCTGTGCGAAAAGCGCACGAACACGGTGTTCGGCGTGGGCGACCGCGAAGCCGACTGGATGCTGATCGGAGAGGCGCCTGGCGAAAACGAAGACCGCCAGGGCGAACCTTTCGTCGGCCAGGCGGGCAAGCTGCTCGACAACATGCTGCGTGCGCTGTCGCTCGCGCGCGGCGAGAACGTCTATATCGCCAACGTTATCAAGTGCCGCCCGCCCGGTAACCGGAATCCGGAACCCGATGAAGTCGCGCGCTGCGAGCCCTACCTGCAGCGTCAGGTTGCGCTCGTCAAGCCGAAGATCATCGTCGCGCTGGGCCGCTTCGCGGCGCAGAGCCTGCTCAGGAGCGAGGGCAGTATCGCGTCGTTGCGCTCCCGCGTGCACGAGTACGAGGGCGTGCCGGTGATCGTCACCTATCACCCGGCATATCTGCTGCGCAGCCTGCATGACAAATCCAAGGCGTGGGCTGATCTGTGCCTCGCGCGCGATACCTTGCGCGCCGGACGAAGCGACGACGGCGGCGAAAAATGAATGCCGCCGGGCCCGTGGATGCGTCCGGCGTTGATGTTGCCGGGTGCCTCGATGGGCTGACCGATCCCGCAGTGCGCGATCTCGCGTGGCTGCTTTTCAGCGCGGATCTGCTGCGTGCGCAACCGCCGCGGGCGCCGCTTGCCGAGCTGTGGGCCGATCGCATTAAGGCTCAGCTTGCCGCGCAATGGCTCGCGCGGCTCGACGCCGACCCGACGCCGCTCTGGGCGGTCCTGGAGGAGAGCCGGCCGACCCGTCTTGGCCGATACGCCGAGATCTTGCTCGGCTGGTTTCTCGAACACGGGCCGGCGCCGCGGCTCATCGCGGCGAACGTGCCGTTGCGGCGCGCGGGCCGCACGCTCGGTGAGTGCGATTTTCTTGCCGAGACGCCCGACGGCCAGCGGCTGCACTGGGAGCTTGCTGTGAAGTGCTATCTGCACACGGGGGATTCCGGCACGACGCTGGCCGATTTCGTCGGGCCCAATCTGCGCGATCGCTTCGACCGCAAGTTCACTCGTCTGCTCGATCATCAGCTCCGGCTTACCGAGCGCGAAGAGTTCGTTTCGCTCGGGCTTCCGGGGCCGTGGCTCGCGCAGATGTTCGTGAAGGGCTGGTTGTTCTATCGGGCGGGGGAACACGTGCAGACGCTCGCAAGCGATCCGCCCGCGCTTGGACCGGGGCATGCGCGCGGCTGGTGGGTGACCCGGTCCGAGTGGTCCGAATTCGCTGCTAAGCAAGTTGCGGATGGTTGGAGCGTATTGCCGCGACTGGCGTGGCTCGGGACCCGCCGTATCCCGGCAGGCACGCTCTTAAGGGAGGTGGCAAGCGGTAGCGCCGAAGACTACGTCACGCACGTCGAGACGTCATCGCACACCGCAGGTCGGTTTGACGGGCCGGATGCGGTTCGCGCGAGCGCGACCAGCGGCGCATTCACAGCGGACAATACAGCGCCGGACGCGAGTGTAGAGCGCGCGCAGCGTTCGAACAGCTTCGCCGACCGGATGTCGATTGTCGCGCCGGTCGATCCCGAAACCTTGCTGACCCATCTGCCGCGCCCCGGCGAGCCGGCGATGGTCGCTGCCTTTCTTGGCGATCGTGCGAACGGTTACGTCGAGTGCTCGCGGGGCTTCATCGTCCCCGACGACTGGCCCGCGCGGGCGTTGGCTTTCGCGCGAGAATAGCGCCGCGCGCGGCTCCTCACCACCAGCGATAGAAGTGATGGACCGGCCCGACGCCGTGGCCGACGTCGAGGCGCCCGCTCGCTTCGAGCGCGCCGGTGAGGTACTGCTTGGCGTCGCTGACGGCATCGGCGAGACCCGCGCGCTGAGGCCACAGCGCCGCGATCGAGGACGACAGCGTGCAGCCCGTTCCGTGCGTATTCGTGACCGGCACGCGCACAGCGCCGAGGCGCAGCGTGCCGCCTTCCTCGACGAGCCAGTCCGGGCTGTCGGTGCCGCCGAGGTGCCCGCCCTTCATCAACACGGCCCGCGCGCCGAGTGCGCGCAGCGCCTCGCCTTGCTCGACCATCGCCGCTTCGTCGGTGGCCGGTTCGACACCGAGCAGCGCCGCGGCTTCCGGCAGATTCGGTGTGACAACGCCCGCGAGCGGCAGCAATTCCTCGCGCAGCGCGGCGACCGCCTCCGGCGCGAGTAGCGCATGGTTGCTCTTCGAAATCATCACCGTGTCGAGCACGACGCGTGGTGGCTTGTGACGCCGTAGCGCGTCGGCGACCGCGCGCACGATCTGCGCGTTCGCCAGCATGCCGATTTTCACGGCATCGATGCGGATATCGTCGAACACCGCGTCTAGCTGCGCAGTGACGAACGCGGGATCCGGCGCGTGGATCGCGGTTACGCCGCGCGTGTTCTGCGCGGTGAGCGCGGTGATGACGCTCGCCCCGTAGGCGCCGAGTGCGGAGAATGCCTTCAGGTCGGCCTGGATACCTGCGCCGCCGCCTGAATCGGAGCCGGCGATCGTGAGGACGTTGGGAATCGATGAGGTCATGGCAGTGTGGAGTGCGAGCAAGGCGCGCGTCTCGGCGCAAACGCGGGACGCAAAAGCGCCGCGCGCAAACTGGCGGCGCGCTGGCGCGGCGAACCGATCAATGACGGTGATTTTCGCCGATCAGCGCAACGGAGTCGAACGCGCGTTGATTGGCCTGATGACGGCGCATCACGACCCACATCATGAGGCAGACGAAGGTGCCGAACAGCACGATCACGATGGTCACAGGCACGTCGAGCCAGACGAGCACGGCGTAGAGGCACAGCATGATGAGAACCGAAAGGTTCTCGTTAAAATTTTGCACGGCGATCGAGTGGCCGGCGGAGAGCAGAACGTGGCCGCGGTGCTGTAGCAGCGCATTCATTGGCACAACGAAGAAACCGGAGAGTCCGCCAATGATGATCAGGAACACGTAGGCGAAGAACATGTAGCCGCTCACGTGCAGATGGCCGATGCGCAGGCCCCAGTGCTGCGGAAAGAGATCGCGCGTATAGAACGCCAGCAGCATGACGGCGAGACCCATAATGACGCCGACCGGCAGGACCGAGAGCGACTTCTTGAGCGGCACGCGTGCGGCGGCAATCATCGCGCCGGCCGCAACGCCCACGGCGACGAGGGCCTGCAGGATCGCGCCCTCCGAGAGCGACATGCCGAGCGAGACCTCGGCCCACTTGAGCACGATGAACTGCAGCGTGGCGCCTGCACCCCAAAAGAGTGTCGTGACCGCAAGCGAGATCTGGCCGAGCTTGTCGCGCCACAGAATCTGGAAGCAGTCGGCGAAATCGGAAATGAGGCGGATCGGGCCGTGTTGCTGGCGCGGGTAGCGGGCGCCGGTGTCGGGAATGCGCAGATTGAAGAGGGCGGCGATGACGTAGATGCCCATGATGATGACCATGGCGGCCTGAGCGGGACTGCCGATCCACGCCGGCGTATGGCGGATCACATGCGATGCAATGTGAGGGCTGATGAGCGCGCCGCCCATGACGGTGCCGAGAATGATCGAGCCGACTGTTGTGCCCTCGATCCAGCCGTTCGCGGCGACCAGCCGTTCAGGTGGCAACAATTCTGTCAGAATGCCGTATTTCGCGGGTGAATACGCTGCGGCCCCGAAACCAACGACACCGTAGGCGAACAGGGGATGCGTTCCGGCCAGCATCATGGCGCAGCCGAACACCTTGATCGTGTTCGTGATGAACATCACGCGGCCCTTGGGGCGCGAATCGGCAAAGGCGCCGACGAAAGCGGCGAGAACGACGTAGGAAAGGACGAAGAACAGCTTGAGCAGCGGCGTCATCCAGTTCGGGGCGTGGAGATCTTTAAGCAGTGCAATCGCAGCGATCAGGAGCGCATTGTCGGCCAACGACGAAAAAAACTGCGCGGCCATAATGGTGTAAAAGCCTTTTTTCATCTGATGCGATGCTTTCCTCGCTGCGGTCCGTCCGCCCCGGACGGGTGGGTGCATCCGGGCTTATTACGTTCGAAATAGGTTGTGCGCAGGGCTTTATATCACGAAAATAGCTGGTTTCGGACTAGCAGAATCCTTGAGCGCCAGACGGGTGGGCCTTCCGGGCGCTGAAACCACACTGTAAGCACCTGATTCGAAAGCGTCTTTACGAAAACTACCCCATGCCTCGCCCCCTCTCCGCCACGATTCACACCGCCGCACTCGCCAACAATCTCGCAGTCGCCCGCCGATACGCGCCGAAGTCGAAAATATGGGCCGTGGTCAAGGCCAACGCCTACGGGCACGGGCTTGCGCGCGCGTTCCCTGGTCTACGCGCCACGGACGGTTTCGGGCTGCTCGATCTGGAAGAGGCGGTGAAGCTGCGCGAACTCGGCTGGGCAGGGCCGATCCTGCTGCTTGAAGGCTTTTTCCGTTCCACCGATATCGATGTGGTCGACCGCTACAGCCTCACCACGGTCGTGCACTCGGACGAGCAGATGCGCATGCTCGAAATGGCGCGTCTTTCGAAGCCGGTCAACATTCAGCTGAAGATGAACAGCGGCATGAACCGGCTCGGCTACATGCCTGAGAAATATCGCGCGGCATGGGAGCGTGCACGCGCCTGCCCCGGCATCGGTCAGATCACACTGATGACGCACTTCGCGGACGCCGATACGCCGCGCGGCATCGGCGAGCAGATGGAAGCGTTCGAGCGCGGCGCGCAGGGTATCGCGGGCGCGCGCAGTCTCGCCAATTCGGCGGCGACGCTCTGGCATCCGTCCGCGCATTTCGACTGGGTGCGCCCCGGCATCATCCTCTACGGCGCGTCGCCGTCGGGCGTGGCATCGGCGATCGACGGTGTCGGCCTGCAACCGGCCATGACGTTCACCTCTGAACTGATCGGCACGCAGAACATCGCGGAGGGTCAGACGATCGGTTACGGCTCGATCTTCAAGGCGAAGAAGCCGATGCGCATCGGCGTCGTCGCGTGCGGCTATGCGGACGGCTATCCGCGCTCCGCGCCCGAAGGCACGCCGGTGATCGTCGACGGCGTGCGCACACAGGTCGTCGGGCGCGTGTCGATGGACATGTTCACCGTCGATCTCACGCCGGTGCCGCATGCGGGTACCGGTGCGCGAGTCGAGCTGTGGGGCACGAACCTGCCGATCGACGATGTCGCACAGGCATGCGGCACGATCGGCTATGAGCTGATGTGCGCCGTGGCGCCCCGCGTTCCGGTGCGGGCGGAATAAGCGGTGGCAAAGTTCAAGACGCTGTACATCTGCACCGAGTGCGGAGGGCAGGCGCCCAAATGGCAGGGGCAATGCCCCGCGTGCGGCGCGTGGAACACGTTGGTGGAGAGCGTCGCCGAAACGGCGGGCAACAACCGCTTCCAGTCGCTCGCGAAGAGCGCGCCGGTGCGGCGTCTCGCCGAGATCGAGGCGTCCGATGTGCCGCGCTTCACGACCGGCGTCGGCGAATTCGACCGCGTGCTGGGCGGCGGGCTCGTGGCTGGCGGCGTGGTGCTGATCGGCGGCGATCCGGGCATTGGTAAGTCGACGTTGCTGCTGCAATCGCTTGCGGAGATTGCGGCCGAACGCCGCGCGCTCTACGTGAGCGGCGAAGAATCGGCGGCGCAGATCGCGTTGCGTGCGCAACGGCTCGCGCTGCTCGATCCCGGTTCGAAGGCGAGCGAGCTTCAGCTACTCGCCGAAATCCAGCTCGAAAAAATTCAGGCGACGATCGAGGCCGAAAAACCCGATGTCGCGGTGATCGACTCGATTCAGACCATTTACTCCGAGGCGCTGACTTCCGCGCCTGGCTCGGTCGCGCAGGTGCGCGAATGCGCGGCGCAGCTCACGCGCATCGCGAAGCAGTCCGGCACGGCGATCATCATGGTGGGCCACGTCACGAAAGAGGGCAACCTCGCGGGGCCCCGTGTGCTGGAGCACATCGTCGATACGGTGCTCTACTTCGAAGGCGACACGCATTCGTCGTTCCGACTCGTGCGCGCGTTCAAGAACCGCTTCGGCGCGGTCAACGAACTCGGCGTGTTCGCGATGACCGACAGGGGCTTGCGCGGCGTCGCCAATCCGTCGGCGCTATTTCTTTCGCAGCACGAGCAGAGCGTGCCGGGTTCGTGCGTGCTCGTGACCCAGGAGGGTTCGCGCCCGCTGCTGGTCGAGGTGCAGGCGCTCGTCGATACCGCGCAGGTGCCCAATCCGCGGCGCCTCGCAGTCGGCCTCGAGCAGAACCGGCTTGCGTTGCTGCTCGCGGTGCTGCACCGGCACGCGGGCGTCGCGTGCTTCGATCAGGACGTGTTCCTGAACGCCGTGGGCGGCGTCAAGATCACCGAACCGGCCGCAGACCTCGCCGTGTTGCTCGCCATTCACTCGTCGATGCGTAACAAGGCGTTGCCGAAGGGCCTGATCGTTTTCGGCGAAGTGGGCCTTGCGGGCGAGATCCGGCCCTCGCCACGCGGTCAGGAGCGTTTGAAGGAAGCGGCGAAGCTGGGCTTTTCATGTGCGCTGATTCCGCGCGCCAATGCGCCGAAACAGCCGATCGACGGTTTGCAGGTGATTGCCGTCGAGCGGATCGAAGAGGCTATCGACAAGGTCCGCACGTTTGAGTGAGCGAACGGCCTCGCGCGCTGTACTGTCGCGTAATCATTAGTAACAACCCTCGTACAGACTGTAACCTGGGTTTTCTGCGAATTCCCTATCCTTGGCCGCATGTTCAACCCGCGTCCAGCGGAAGGGATAGCGTCTTGAGACAGACTGAGATGTCCATCGGCGATCGTTCGATCGTCGTACGCGGCTGCCGGGTATCGGAGCCGCTCATGCAGCCTTGGGGCAGCAGTTGCCGAATCGTCGAGTGGATCGACAGCGACGGGTGCATCTCGCGCCGCGTGGTGGCCGGGAACGTGACGGCGGCACAGGTGCGCAGCACCATCTCGCATCACGTGGAAGGGCGCAAGCACTTCCTCTATGACGATGAGCGCTTGCCACGGCAAACGCTCCCGCGTCGATAGCCAGTGAAAAAATGGGCGCCTCGGGCGCCCATTTTTGTTTGTGCATTGCCTGTGCCGCGGCTGAGCGTGATTTGCATCACGCGACGGCTCAACCCCAGGGCCCGTACGTAAATGGCTTGTTGCCATCGCCACCAAACGCGCCGGTTTGCGGAGTCGTGGCGGATGTGGCTTGTGCTGGTGCTGCTGCTGCTGCTGTCTGCGTCACGACGCCTTGCGCCGGCTGCTCGTCTGTCTGAGCTGCGTCGGATGCTTCGAGCATCTGCTGCAGAACTTCCGGGTTGAAAAGCGGGTGTTGTGCCGCCTCGCCGGGCGTGAGCACTGGCGTTGCGCAGCAGTCGATGGGTTCGAGCCGGTCGATCCAGGTTTGCAGCGGCTCGGAAGCGATGACCGCCGCCAGTTCACGAGTGAGCGCGGCGGCATCCGCACCGCCGATCGCCTGACCGAGGCTCCAGTGCCGCTCGGCCCAATCATCGCGACCGAGCGCCTTGCAGAGCGCCTGCCAGAACTTCAACTCCAGCGCGCCGACGGCGAGCCAGCGGCCGTCCTGTGTGCGATACAGGTTGTAGCAGGGCACGCCGCCGTTGAGCAGGCCGCCGCCGGGCTGGTTGGCCGCCTCGTCGTCATTGGCGAGCGCAACCTGTGCGACCACGTTGTGCGCGTAGGTGGCGTGCGCCATCGAAACGTCGATGAAGCGGCCACCGCCTCCGCGCGCGACATACCAGAGCGCGGCGAGGATCTGCGTCACCGCGGAGAGCGCGCCGCCGAGCAGGTCCGCGATCTGGAAGTTCGGCAGCACGGGCGTACCGTCGCGTGCCACGAGCTGGTCGAGGACGCCCGAATAGCCAATGTAGTTCAGGTCGTGTCCGGCGCGATCCGCGAATGGCCCTTCCGCGCCGTAGCCGCTGATGGCGCAGTAGACGAGCCGGGGATTGATGGTGCGTAGCTTTTCGTAGCCCACGCCGAGCCGCGTCATCACACCGGGACGGTAGCTCTCGACGATCACGTCGGCCTCGCGCGCGAGCGCACACAGGACATTGCGCCCGCTCTCCGACTTCAGGTCGATCCGCGTTTCGCGTTTGCCGCGATTGACGAGGCGGTAGAACGCGCCGGGCCGTGTGGCGACTTCATCGGCGGAACTCTGCATCATCACGCGGGTGGCGTCGCCTGTGCCCGGGGGCTCGATCTTCAGCACGTCGGCGCCCATTTCCGCGAGGCGCAACGTGGCGACCGGCCCGGGTAGAAGCATGGTCAGATCAAGGACGCGTAGGCCTTGCAATGCAGCGGGTGACGGCACTCGTATCTCCTTTGCTTCATGCAGCGCGCGTGATGCGCGTCGTATGCGTTGCGCGGCTAGCCGATCTGTTCGAGTTCATCATGCGCGTCGAGCCAGTCGGCTTCGAGCGTATCGAGTCGGGCCTGGACTTCGGCCTGGCGGCGGATCGCGTCGGTCAGGCGCGTCTTCCGCTCGGGCGCGTAGCTTTCGGGGTCGGCGACGAACGCATCCAGCGTACCCTTTTCTGCATTGAGCGCGTCCATTTCCTTCTCGATCTTGCCGATTTTCGCCTGGAGCGGCTTTTTCAGCAGCGAAAGTTTCTGGCGCGTCTCGGCTTCCTGGCGGCGCTGTTCCTTGCGATTGACGCCTGCATCGGCCGTGCCGTCGCCGTCTGCCGCGGCATCCTGCTTGAGCGCCGCGCGTTGTTCGGCAGCATGCTGGAGCAGCCAGTCGCGGTAGTCGTCGAGATCGCCGTCGAACGGCTGCAGGCGATGCTTCGCGACGAGCATGAACTGGTCGGTCGTCGCGCGCAACAGATGGCGATCGTGCGACACCACGATCAGCGTCCCTTCGAACTGAGCGAGCGCCATCGTGAGCGCGTGGCGGGTTTCGAGGTCGAGGTGGTTGGTCGGCTCGTCGAGCAGCAGCAGATTCGGCTTCTGCCAGATGATGAGTGCGAGCGCGAGACGCGCCTTTTCGCCACCCGAGAACGGTGCGATGGGCGCGGTGGCCATCTCGCCGGGAAAATTGAAGCCGCCGAGAAAGTCGCGGAGTTCCTGCTCGCGGGTGTCGGGCGCGAGGCGCGCCAGATGCCGTAGCGGCGAGTCGTCCGGACGCAAGGTTTCCAGCTGATGCTGCGCGAAATAGCCGATCTGCAGCCCCTTGCCCGTGCGCAGATCGCCCGAGAGCGGCGCGAGCGTGCCTGCGAGCGTCTTGATCAGCGTGGACTTGCCCTGGCCGTTCGCGCCGAGCAGGCCGATACGCTGGCCGTTCTGGATCGACAGAGTGACCTGCTCGACGATGGGCGTTTCGCTGCCATCCTCGGCGCGGTAGCCGCAACGCACGTTTTCCATCACGAGCATGGGATTCGGTGCGGAATCGGGCGCGCGGAACTCGAACGTGAACGGCGAACTCGCGTGCGCGGGCGCGATCAGTTCCATCTTTTCGAGCGCCTTCACGCGGCTCTGCGCCTGGCGTGCCTTCGTGGCCTTGGCCTTGAAGCGGTCGATGAAGCTTTGCAGGTGCGCGACGGTTCTCTGCTGCTTTTCATACGCGCTTTGCTGGAGCGCCAGTTGTTGCGCGCGCAGGATTTCGAACTGTGAGTAATTGCCGCCGTAACGTTTAATCTGCTGATTCTCGAGATGCAACGTGACGTTACAGACCGAATCGAGGAATTCGCGGTCGTGCGAAATGACGACGAGCGTTCCAGGATAGCGATGCAGCCAGTCTTCGAGCCAGACGATCGCGTCGAGGTCGAGGTGGTTCGTGGGTTCGTCGAGCAGCAGCAGGTCCGAGCGGCACATCAGCGCCTGCGCGAGGTTCAGGCGCATGCGCCAGCCGCCGGAAAAGCTCGCGACCGGCGCGCAGGTTTGTTCGAGCGTGAAGCCGAGGCCGAGCAACAACGCTTCGCCGCGCGCGGGCGCGGTATAGCCGTCGGCGTCGGCGAAGGCGGCGTGCGCTTCGGCCTCGGCCGCGCCGTCGTGCGCCGCCGATGCCGCGGCGATGCGCGTTTCGATCTCGCGCAGCGCGGCGTCACCGTCGAGCGTGTAGTCGAGCGCGCTGCGGTCAACTGCAGGCGTTTCCTGCGCGACGTGCGCGATGCGCCACGACGGCGGGAGCGAGAAGTCGCCGGCGTCCGCGTGCAGCTCGCCACGCAGCACGGCGAACAGCGTCGATTTGCCCGCGCCGTTAGCGCCGATGAGCCCAACCTTTTCGCCGGGATTCAGCGTGAATGAGGTCTCATTAAAGAGCGGCTTGGTGCCGCGGGCAAGACTGAATTGATTGAAGCGGATCACAGCAGGGCCAGCGAGGAAAAAACGCTATTTTACCTGGGTGGCCTGTGTGCCGGCATTCGCCGTTCGGCCAGGGTGCGTCGCGCGGCGTTTCTCACGTAGACTGGTGCTTTCCACGGGGAGAGCACAGGTGACCAAGTCCATTTATTCGTTTTCGGCTGAGCCGCTTGGCACAGGCAGTCCGGTGAGCCTCGAACGCTATGCCGGCAAGGTGCTGCTTGTCGTGAACACGGCGAGCGAGTGCGGGTTCACGCCACAGTACGCAGGGTTGCAGAAGCTCTACGACGATTACGCCACGCGTGGACTCGAGGTGCTCGGCTTTCCATGCAACCAGTTCGGCAAACAGGAACCGGGCGACGCGTCGCAGATCGGTGGTTTTTGCGAGAAGAATTTTGGCGTCACGTTTCCGATGTTCAACAAGATCGACGTGAAGGGGGCGGACGCCCATCCGCTCTATCGCTGGCTTACCGAAGAGGCGCCAGGCATCCTTGGGCTCGCGGCGATCAAGTGGAACTTCACGAAGTTTCTCGTCGACCGCGACGGCAACGTGGTGAAGCGCTACGCACCAGCCACGAAGCCCGAAGCCATTGCTGCGGACATCGAAAAGTTGCTCGGATAAGGCACGCTAGAGGATAGGGGCGAAGAGGCGGGCGACGCGCATCGCGACCTTGCGCCAGGCGTGCGAGTCACGGTATTCGCTGCGATCGATCTCGACTGATTGCGCGAAATCGCGCAGAAGCATGGATTCGACTTCGCCTGCGAAGCCGCGGTGCACCGTGAGCACCATGATTTCGAAGTTCAGGCGGAACGAGCGGTTGTCGAGGTTCGCGCTACCGATAGCTGCGGCTACGTCGTCGATCAGCACGACCTTCTGGTGCAGGAAGCCCGGCTGGTAGCGGAAGATGCGAATGCCCGCGCGGATCGCATCGAATGCATACAGTGTCGAGGCCTCGAACACGACGTAGTGATCACGGCGCGCCGGAATCATGATGCGTACGTCCACGCCACGTAGCACCGCGAGGCGCAGCGCCGAGAAAACCGCTTCGTCGGGCACGAGATAGGGCGTTGTGATCCACAGGCGACGCCGCGCGGCGTTGATCGCCTCGACGAAGAAGAGCGAACACGTCTCCTGGCGGTCCGCGGGGCCGGTCGGCATCGCGAGGCAGAACATGTTGTCGTCGCGTGGCGCGACCTGCGGCGGCTCGCAGCCAGGCAGTTCCTGGGTCGCCCAGTACCAGTCCTCGGTGAACGCGAACTGGATGTTTGCGACCACCGGCCCGCGCACTTCGATGTGCGTGTCGCGCCATGGCGAGAGCGGTGGTTTTGCGCCGAGATATTCGACGCCCACGTTGTGGCCACCTACGAACGCGCACTCGCCATCGACGACGACGATCTTTCGGTGATTGCGGAAATTGAGCTGGAAGCGGTTGACGAAGCGGCGCGTCGTCGAGAACGGGTGCACCACCACGCCGCCTTCCTGCAGTTCTTCGACGTAGCTGGCGGGCAGATCGAAGGAGCCGATGCTGTCGTAGAGGAAGAACGCGCGCACGCCGCGCGCCACGCACTGGATGAGTGTGTCCTTCAGCAGGTCGCCGAGCGCGTCCGCGCGCACGATGAAAAATTGCACGATCACGTAGTGACGCGCTTGCTCGATGGCGTCGAATATTGCCGAGAACGTCGCCTCGCCGTTCACGAGCGTGCGCACCGAATTGCCCGGCACGATTGGCATGCCGCCTAGTTGGGCCATGGTCCGGATGACCCGCACGCCGAGTTCGTCGGCGGGCCATTCGCCTGTGGTGACGAGTTTGTCCCACTCGGGCGCGTGTGCCCGCGTGCGCAGGGTCTCGTTGCGCAGTCGCCGGGCGTCCGCGTAACCCTCGAACTTGCTGCGGCCGAGGAAGAGATAGGGGATCAGCGTGAGATAGGGCATCGTCGCGAGCGACACGGCCCAGGCGATCGCGCCCTGCGAGGTGCGGGTATTGAGGATGGCGTGACACGCCGCCGCGAGTCCAAGGACATGGATGATCGCGAGCAGGGTGCCGAGATGTAACCAGTCGAATTGCATAGAGGCGCGGGACGCTTCTGGTGCCGGAAGACGTCGTAGCGCGGTTGCCGGAAAGCAACCATCTTACCTAACCCTGCCGCCTCGCGGCTATTGGTCTGGCCCCGAGGTGTGTCGAGCGTCACGTTCAGGCGCGACGGTGGGAGCCGCGGGCGGTCGCGAGGCGGTTGTGGCGCGGCTGTAAAGCGCAGCGCGGCTGACGTCTGTCGCGTGACCGGTCAGCCGTTGTTGCGCGGCCCCCGCGTGGTGCCACGACGGGGCCGTCTCTGCCCGCGAAAGCCCCTTATACGGGCAGGTCCGCCGCCTGGATCAGGAACACCTGGTCGTCGCCGGCGCTCGTCGGGAGCCAGACGAGGTCCAGTCCGCCGAACGCTGCCTCGACGTTCTCACGCTCATTGCCGATCTCCACGACGAGTACGCCCTCGTCGGTGAGCCAGTTGCGCGCTTCCGAAAGGATGCGGCGCACGATGTCCATGCCGTCTGCACCGCCGGCGAGGGCCATCTCCGGTTCGTGGCGGTACTCGGGAGGCAGCGCCTGCATCGAATCGGCGTTCACGTACGGCGGATTCGTCAGGATGACGTCGTAACGGCGTTCGGGCAGCGGCGCGAACAGGTCACCTTCGAAGAGCGAGATACGTTCGTCGAGGCCGTGCTCGTGCACGTTGCGGCGAGCCACTTCGAGTGCTGGCGCCGAGAGGTCGACTGCATCGATATCGGCGTTCGGGAACGCGTGTGCCGCGAGGATCGCGAGGCTAGCCGAGCCCGTGCACAGTTCGAGTACTGCGCCGACGTGTTCCGGGTCTTCGACATACGGCTGCAGGCCGTCTTCGAGCAGTTCGCCGATGAACGAACGCGGCACGATCACGCGCTCGTCGACGTAGAAGCGCAGGCCGTGCATCCAGGCCTCGTTCGTGATGTAGGCAGCGGGCACGCGGTCGTTCACGCGGCGCTCGATTACGCCCAGCACGGCATCGACCTCATCGGACGCGAGTCGCGCGTCGAGGAAGGGATCGAGCAGATCGAGCGGCAGGTGCAGCGTGTGCAGGATCAGGTACGCGGCCTCGTCGTAGGCATTGGTCGTGCCGTGGCCGAACGCGAGTTGCGCGCCGGTGAAGCGCGTCACCGCGTAGCGCAGCAGGTCGCGAACGGTGGAAAAAGTGGTCGATAGAGGGTGCGTCATGTCTGGGGCTCCGGCGGGCGTGTTCAGGCGATCAGTTGCTCGAGCACGCGTCGATATACGTTCTTCAGAGGATCGATGTACTTCACTTCGATGTGCTCGTCGATCTTGTGGATGCTGCCGTTCGGCGGACCGAATTCCACGACCTGCTGGCACATGCGCGCGATAAAGCGTCCATCGGATGTTCCGCCGGTTGTCGATAGTTCGGTCGTAATGCCGGTTTCGTCCTGGATCGCCTTTTCGAGCGCGTTCGACAGTGCGCCGCGCGGCGTGAGGAACGGCAGGCCGCTCACGCTCCAGTGCAGATCGTATTCGAGACCGTGCTTGTCGAGGATCGCATGCACGCGCTGCTGCAGGCCTTCAACCGTGCTGGCGGTCGAAAAGCGGAAATTGAACTGCACGTCGGCGTGGCCCGGAATCACGTTGCTCGCGCCAGTGCCGCTGTGGAGGTTGGACACCTGCCACGTCGTAGGCGGGAAGTACTCGTTGCCGTCGTCCCATTTTTCGGCGACGAGTTCGGCGAGCGCGGGCGCAAGCAGATGCACGGGATTCTTCGCGAGATGCGGATACGCGATGTGCCCCTGCACGCCCTTGACGACCAGCGTGCCCGACATCGAGCCGCGGCGGCCATTCTTGACGCAGTCGCCGAGCGTGTTCGTCGAGGTCGGCTCGCCGACGATGCAGTAGTCCATTTTTTCGCCGCGCTGCTGCAGCGCTTCGACTACCTTCACCGTGCCGTCGGTCGCAGGGCCTTCTTCGTCGCTCGTGATGAGGAAGGCGATTGCGCCCTGATGCTGTGGATGCGCGGCGACGAACTCTTCGGTGGCCACGACGAATGCGGCGAGCGACGTCTTCATGTCGGCGGCGCCGCGGCCGTAGAGTTTGCCGTCGCGATGTGTCGGCTCGAAGGGCGGCGATTTCCACTGTTCGAGCGGGCCGGTCGGCACGACATCAGTGTGGCCCGCGAACGCGAGCAGCGGGCCATTGGCGCCGGCCGTGCCGCGCTTCGTAGCCCACAGGTTGGTCACGCCGTGCGATTCGATCGATTCGCACGTGAAGCCGAGCGCAGTGAGCCGTTCGGTCATGATGCGCTGGCAGTGCTGGTCGTCGGGCGTCACGGACGCGCGGGCGATCAGGGTTTCGGTAAGGGCGAGGGTGCCGGACATGGTGTGGGCCAATTCCAATAAAAATGCCGGCGCCGCTGGTTCGGACGGGCGCCGGCAACTGCTTGTCATGACTGCGTGCGCCCGACGTGATTCAAATCGGACGCACGGCGCGCACGCGGCGCTTCAGGCGAGGCCTGGCGTACTCAAGCGAAAAGCTCCGCGTACTGCTCGGCGGAAAAACCGAGCGTCTTCACGCGGCCGTTCACGACGATCACAGGCCGCTTGATGATCGACGGCTTGTGGATCATCAGCGCGATCGCGCCCGCGGTCGTGTCGGCTTCGGCCTTGTGCACGTCGGACAGGCCGCGCCAGGTCGTGCCGCGCTTGTTGATGAGCAGATCCAGCGACACGTCCTTGAGCCAGTCCTGGACGAGCGCATTCGATACACCCGCCTTCTTGAAGTCGTGGAACTCGAACTCGACGCCGTGCTCTTCGAGCCACACGCGGGCCTTTTTCACGCTGTCGCAGTTCGGGATGCCGTAGACGACTGTCTTCGCCGCCTTCGCCATCAGTCGCCTCGCAGCAGCTCGTTCAGGCCGACCTTGGCGCGCGTCTTCGCGTCGACCTTCTTGACGATCACGGCGCAGTAAAGGCTGTGCGAGCCGTCCTTCGAGGGCAGATTGCCCGCGACGACCACCGAGCCCGCCGGAATGCGGCCGTACGAAACTTCACCGGTTTCGCGATCGTAGATCTTGGTGCTCTGGCCGAGGTACACGCCCATCGAAATGACCGAGTTTTCCTCGACGATCACGCCTTCCACGACTTCCGAGCGAGCGCCGATGAAACAGTTGTCTTCGATGATGACGGGGTTGGCCTGCAGCGGCTCCAGCACGCCGCCGATGCCGACGCCGCCCGAGAGGTGCACGTTCTTGCCGATTTGCGCGCACGAACCGACCGTGGCCCACGTGTCGACCATCGTGCCTTCATCGACATACGCGCCGATGTTGGTGTACGACGGCATCAGCACGACATTCTTCGCGATGAACGAACCGCGGCGCGCGATGGCCGGCGGCACGACGCGGAAACCGCCCGCGGCGAAGTCTTCGGCGGTGTAGTTCGCGAACTTCGACGGGACCTTGTCGTAGAACTGGCTGTAGCCGCCGGCGGGCATCGGCACGTTGTCTTCCAGACGGAACGACAGCAGCACGGCCTTCTTCACCCACTGGTTGACGACCCAGTCGCCATCCTTCTTCTCGGCGCAGCGCAGCGCGCCACGGTCCAGTTCCGCAATCACGTGGGTGACGGCTTCGCGCACGTCGTTCGGCGCGGACTTCGCCGAGAAGTCTGCACGGTTTTCCCAGGCGGCGTCGATGATCTGCTGAAGTTGTTGCGACATGGTGATGGTTTCGTGTGAGTTCGGATAGGGAAAAGCGCTGCGGAGCGCAGCGCTTTGCGTTCAGGCGAGCGAGCGGCAGAAATCGACGATGCGTTGTGCGCCCTCGATACATTCCTCGACGTCGGCGACGAGCGCCATGCGGACGAAATTCTGGCCCGGATTCGCACCGTGCGCGGTGCGGGCCAGATAGGAGCCCGGCAGGACCGTCACATTATAGTCGGCGTAGAGGCGCTGGGCGAACGCGGTATCGGAGAGTCCGGTGCGCGAGACGTTCGCCCAGAGGTAGAACGCGGCGTCGGGCAGACGCACGTCCAGCACCTCGGCGAGCATCGGCGTAACCGTCGAAAATTTCTGCACGTACTTCGCGCGGTTCTCGCGCACGTGTTGCTCGTCGCCCCACGCGGCGATGCTGGCGGCCTGCCAGACCGGCGACATCGCCGAACCGTGGTAGGTGCGGTAGAGGAGGAAGCGCTTGAGGATCGCCGCGTCGCCGGCGACGAAGCCCGAGCGCATGCCCGGCACATTCGATCGCTTCGAGAGACTCGACAGCATCACGAGGCGTTCGAAACCGCGTCCGAGGCGGTGCGCCGCCTCGAGCCCGCCGAGCGGCGGCGACGCTTCGTCGAAATAAATCTCGGAGTAGCACTCATCCGAGGCGATGACGAAGCCGTAGCGGTCGGACAGCGCGAAGAGCTCGCGCCAGTCGTCGAGCGTGAGCACGGCGCCCGTCGGGTTGCCCGGCGAGCAGACGTAGAGCAACTGAGTGCGCGCCCAGACATCTTCGGGCACCTGTGAATAGTCGCAGGCGTAGTTGCGGGCCGGATCGCTGTTCACGAAGTACGGCTCGGCGCCCGCGAGCAGCGCCGCGCCCTCGTAGATCTGGTAGAACGGGTTCGGGCAGAGTACGATCGCGCGTCTGGCCGGATCCTTTACGCCCTCAGCCGGATCCACGACCGCCTGCGCAAGCGCGAACAGCGCCTCGCGCGAGCCCGAGACCGGCAGAACTTCCGTGTTCGCATCGATGCCAGGCAGCGCGTAGCGCGCCTTGACCCAACTCGCGACGGATTCGCGCAGCGCGGGGGTGCCCGCCGTTGCGGGATAGACCGAAAGGCCGTCGAGCGAGGCGATAACGGCGTCGCGGATCAGTGCAGGCGTGGGATGTTTCGGCTCGCCGATCCCCAGGCTGATGGGCCGCAGGCCGGCTTTCGGCGTGACGTCCTTGAAGAGGGCGCGCAGCTTTTCGAAGGGATAGGTCTGAAGGGTGTCGAGTAGCGGATTCACTTGGGCGTCGGACAGGCGAGAGCGAAAGACGGGCAGCAGGCGCACGGGGCTCGCATGCGGTGTGCCGCTGGCGCCGTTCTGCATTGGCGAAGCGCTGGCGCCAGACGAACATGCAACGTGCACGCGCCAGGCGGCTGCGAGCGCACGATTATAGCGTGGCGGCGCAGGCGCCGCGCCGCCGTACCGCGCGTTTGCGTGGCCGGCCTGGCCCGGAGCGGTGCGGTTCGCACGTTGATGCGGCGCGTCTCTGGCAAGGAAAGCATTCAAGCGGATTCGAAGGTTTAATGAGGGAGCAGTAATGCGGTTTTCGACTTATCAGGGGCGCATGAATTGCGACGCGAAGTGCGCGTTGTCGGGGGCCGGGCGATGAATCACAGCCAGCGGGCCGGATGGCCGACGCTCGCAATCATGCTCGGCGCGTCAGTGTGGGGCGCGGTCTGGTACCCGCTGCGGATGCTCGCGGCGCTAGGTGTGACGGGCACGGCCGCGAGCGCGGCGACGAGTGCCGCTGGGTGCGCCTTCGTACTGTTGCTGCGCCGTCGCTCGATTGCGACGCTGCGCTGGCACGGCGTCCTTCCGCTGCTTGGGCTGGCGGCGGGCGTGACCAATCTGGGCTTCGTCTGGGGTTCGATCCACGGCGAAGTGATGCGTGTGCTGCTGCTGTTCTATCTGACCCCTGCGTGGACCGCGCTTTTCGCGCATTTCATCCTCGGCGAGCGGCTGACCTGGTCGGGTGCGGCGCTGTCCGCGCTGTCGCTGGCCGGGGCGGTGCTGATGCTGTGGTCACCGACGCTCGGGGTGCCGCTGCCGGGCAATGCCGGCGAATGGGCGGGCCTCGCGGGCGGCATGGGGTTTGCGATGAGCAACGTGCTCGTGGTCAAAACGAGCCGCGTGCTGCCGGATATGAAGCCGGAAATGCGCACTGCAGTGATATTCGGCGGTGCGGCGCTGTTCAGCGCGTGCGCGGCGGCCTTTGAGCCGATGGCGGCCGCCCCCGCCGGACACCTGCTCACCCGTGCGGCGCTGCTCGTCCTGGCGCTCGGCCTCGTGCTCGCGTCGAACAACATGATCGTGCAGTACGGTCTCGCGCGCGTGCCGGCGAACCGCGCGTCAATCATCATGCTGTTCGAACTCGTTGTCACGGCGCTCACTTCGTGGCTTTTCGCGGGCGAGGTGCCGGGTCCGCGCGAATGGGCGGGCGGCGGCTGCATCGTGCTCGCATCGCTTTTGTCGAGCTGGGTGCACCGTACGCGCAGCGCGCCGGACCCGCGCGAGGACGACAACGCGGCCACGTGCGATGACATTGAGGACATCGACACCGACTGCAGTGGCGAAGCCGGTTCGAGCGCTCGTGGCCGCCGGAACGGCGCGCGTGCGATGGTATGATTGCCGCTAGTTCTCGCCGCGCAGCGCACGTGGATGTGCGCCGCACGGTGAGCCGTGGCGGCTGCCCAGTGCGCATTCCGCCGCCGGGCAATTTCGCCGGGGCGTGGCCTGCAGCACGGGCGGTCCCGTTCACTCTCCCTATTCAAACAGCGATATCGCCGTGCGTCTGACCTCGATTAAGCTCGCTGGCTTCAAATCATTCGTCGATCCCACGCATTTTCAGGTCCCGGGCCAGCTCGTTGGCGTGGTCGGGCCGAATGGCTGTGGCAAATCCAACATCATCGATGCAGTGCGCTGGGTGCTCGGTGAATCCCGCGCATCCGAGCTGCGCGGCGAATCGATGCAGGACGTCATCTTCAACGGTTCGACTGCGCGCAAACCAGGCAGCCGCGCGAGCGTCGAACTTGTGTTCGACAACGCGGACGGCCGTGCCGCTGGACAGTGGGGCCAGTATGCGGAGATTGCCGTCAAGCGCGTGCTGACGCGTGACGGGACGTCGAGCTACTACATCAACAACCTGCCCGCGCGCCGCCGCGATATCCAGGACATCTTTCTCGGCACGGGCCTCGGGCCCCGGGCCTACGCGATCATCGGTCAGGGCATGATCGCGCGCATCATCGAAGCGAAGCCTGAAGAACTGCGCGTGTTCCTCGAAGAAGCGGCGGGTGTTTCGAAATACAAGGAACGCCGCCGCGAGACGGAGAACCGTCTGCACGACACGCGTGAGAACCTCACGCGCGTCGAGGACATCGTGCGCGAGCTTTCGACGAACCTCGAGAAGCTCGAAGGCCAGGCCATCGTCGCGACGAAGTTCCGTGAACTGCAGGCGGATGGGGAGGAAAAGCAGCGCCTCCTGTGGCTGTTGCGCAAGAACGAGGCAGGAAGCGAGCAGGAGCGCCAGCAGCGTGCGATCGAACAGGCGCAGATCGATCTCGAGCGCCAGATGGCGCAACTGCGCGAGGTCGAGGCGCAGCTCGAGACGCTGCGCGTCGCGCACTACGCCGCGAGCGATGCGACGCAGGGTGCGCAGGGCGCGCTCTACGAGGCGAATGCCGAGGTGAGCCGCCTCGAAGCCGAGATCAAGTTCATCGTCGAGTCGCGCAATCGTGTGCAGGCGCAGATCGCCGCGCTTACTGCGCAACGCGAGCAGTGGCAGTCGCAGGCGCAGAAGTCGCAAGACGATATCGAGGAAGCCGAAGAGCAGTTGGCGATCGCGGAAGAAAAGGCCGCCGTGGCGGAAGAAGATGCGGCCGCCAAGCAGGAGGCGCTGCCCGCACTCGAAGGCCGCTGGCGCGATGCGCAGGGCGGCCTTAACGACGAGCGCGGGGCAATTGCGCAAACCGAACAGGCGTTGAAGCTTGAGGCAGCGCATCAGCGCAACGCCGACCAGATGCTGCAGCAACTGCAGCAGCGTCACGAGCGACTGAAGGCTGAAGCAGGCGGACTCGACGCACCGGACGAAGCGCAACTGGAAGAGTTGCGTATGCAACTGGCCGAGCAGGAGGAAATCCTGCGCGACGCGCAAGAGCGGTTGTCGGAGGCGCAGGACGCGCTGCCGCGCCTCGAAGGCGAACGCCGCGCCGCGCACGAGCGTGTGCAGGCCGAGAGCGCGCAGATTCACCAGCTCGAAGCACGCCTTGCGGCGCTCAAGCAGTTGCAGGAGAACGTGCAGACCGAAGGCAAGATCCAACCGTGGCTCGAGCGTCACGAGCTGGGTGCGCTGCCGCGTCTGTGGAAGAAGCTGCATGTCGAGGCGGGCTGGGAAACCGCACTAGAAGCGGCGCTGCGCGAGCGGCTCGCGGCGCTCGAGGTGTCGAACCTCGACTGGGTGAAGGCATTCGCCAGCGACGCGCCGCCCGCCAAGCTCGCGTTCTATGCACCGCCCGCAGCGGCTCAACCGGCGAGCGCGGCCGCAGGTCTCACATCGTTGCTGTCGCTCGTGCGAATCGACGATGCGGGTCTGCGCGCGGTGTTGTCCGAATGGCTTGGTTCGACATTCGTCGCAGCCGACCTTTCCGAAGCGCTCGCTCAACGCGCGCAGTTGCCGTCGGGCGGCACCTTCGTCGTGAAGGCTGGTCACATGGTGACGCGCGTGGGCGTACAGCTTTACGCGGCCGATTCCGAACAGGCCGGCATGCTCGCGCGTCAGCAGGAAATCGAGAACCTCACGCGCCAGGTGCGCGCGCAGGCACTGCTCGCCGATGATGCGCGTGCCGCAGCGATCCGCGCGGACGCCGTCCACACTCAGGCCGCGCAGGCGCTCACCGAAGTGCGCCAACAGGCCGAGCGCGCGACACAGCGCGTGCACGCGCTGCAGATGGATGTGCTGAAGCTGACCCAGGCGCACGAACGCTACACGGCACGCAGCACGCAGATTCGCGAGGAGCAGGGCGAGATCGCGGCGCAGATTGACGAGCAGCGCGCGTTGCGCGCGGAGTCGGAAGCAAATTTCGAGCGCCACGACGGCGAACTGGCTGAACTTCAGGCTCGCTTCGAGGACAACCAGCTGGCGTTTGAAGCGCTCGACGAAGAGCTGGGCGCAGCGCGCAATTCGGCCCGTGATCTCGAACGTGCCGCGGGCGATGCGCGCTTTGCTGCGCGCAACATGGCGAACCGCATCGAAGAACTGCGACGCAACATCCAGGTGGCACACGATCAAAGCGAGCGTGTCGCTGCGTCGCTGGAAGATGCGCGCGCCGAACTGGAAACGATCAACGAGCAGACCGCACATACGGGCCTGCAGGATGCCCTCGAGATCCGGACGCAGAAAGAGGCTTTGCTGCGCGTGGCGCGTGCCGAACTCGACGATCTCAGTGCGAAGCTGCGCCAGGCTGACGAGACACGCCTCACCGCGGAACGCGCGCTGCAGCCGTTGCGAGACCGCATCACGGAATTGCAGTTGAAGGAGCAGGCAGCGCGTCTGAACGGCGAGCAGTTCATCGAACAACTTCAGGCGGCAGGCGTTGACGAAGCGGCACTGCAGGCGAAGCTCACGCCGGACATGAAGCCGTCGTATCTGCAGGGCGAAGTCACGCGCATCAACAATGCGATCACGGCGCTCGGCCCGGTGAACATGGCCGCGCTCGACGAGCTCGCGGCAGCGAAGGAGCGCAAGACCTTCCTTGATGCACAGTCTGCCGACCTCACGAGCGCGATCGAAACGCTCGAGGACGCGATTCACAAGATCGATCAGGAAACGCGCACGCTGCTTCAAGGCACGTTCGACGAAGTGAACCACCATTTCGGCGAACTGTTCCCGCGTCTCTTCGGTGGCGGCCAGGCGAAGCTCATCATGACGGGCGACGAAATTCTCGATGCGGGCGTGCAGGTGATGGCGCAGCCGCCGGGTAAGAAGAATTCGACGATTCACCTGCTGTCCGGCGGCGAGAAGGCGCTCACGGCGACCGCCCTGGTGTTTGCGATGTTCCAGCTGAATCCGGCGCCGTTCTGTCTGCTGGACGAAGTGGACGCGCCGCTCGACGACGCGAACACCGAGCGCTTTGCGAACCTCGTGCGGGCGATGTCGGACAAGACGCAGTTCCTGTTCATTTCGCACAACAAGATTGCGATGGAGATGGCTCAGCAGCTTATCGGCGTGACGATGCAGGAGCAGGGCGTGTCCCGTATCGTCGCGGTCGACATGGAAACGGCGGCAGGTTTCGCACAAAATACGGTCTGAAGGTCGGTATGCGACACGCGACGGACGGCGCCGGACGTAAGGCCGCCGCCTCGTGCGTCGTGAATGCAACGCATGCGGGTCGCGCCGGTGGCGCACCGCTGGACAAGAATTGCTGATGGAGCATGCATGGACGAGTTGACTCTCGGGTTGATCGGCGCGGGTGCCGTGGTGGTCGGGGGCGTGGTGGCTTACAACGCGTGGCAGGGCGCCAGAGTGCGTCGGCGCATGCCGCGTCCAATGCCCGAGGAAGCCGCTGAAGCGCCGTTGCGCGACGATCTCGAAGAGCAGAGCCCATTCATTGAGCCGGTGCGCGCATCGTCGCGACGCGAGCCGTCGCTCGGGGACGGCGCTACCGATGATCGCGTCGAACCCGGCTTCGGCACGGCAGCGCCGCTCGATACACCGGCCGACATCCAGGCCGAAAACACGTCGCCGAATGGCTTCCTCACCACCGATCCCGAGCCCGGTTCGGCTGATACGGCGGGCACCGAGCCGGTGACCCAGCCCGAAGAGGCCGAACGTGTCGAGCCGGTCCTCCCGGCAGCAACCACGATTTCGTCGGCTCCTCCGGCGGTTGTCGATCGCCGGATCGATTGCATCGTGCCGATCCGCCTTACCGCACCGATGGCCGGTGAGCGCGTGATTCCGCTCGCCCAGCGCCTGCGTCGCGCCGGTAGCAAGCCCGTGCATATCGAAGGGAAGCCTGAAGGTGGTGACGGTTGGGAGCTGCTGCAAAACGGCGTGCGCTACGAAGAGCTGCGCGCTGCGGCCCAGCTCGCCAATCGCAGCGGTCCGCTCAACGAACTGGAGTTTTCGGAATTCGTGACGGGTGTTCAGCAGTTCGCTGACGCGCTCGATGCCGCACCCGAATTCCCGGACATGATCGAAACCGTTTCGATGGCGCGCGAACTCGACGGTTTCGCCGCGCAATGCGATGCGCAGCTTTCGATCAACGTGATGTCGGACGGCGCACCTTGGTCGGCGAATTATGTGCAGGCCGTGGCCGCGCAAGATGGGCTGCTGCTCTCGCGGGACGGCACGCGGTTCGTGAAGCTCGACGCGAAGCAAAGCCCGGTGTTTATGCTGCAGTTCGGCGACACCAACTTCCTGCGTGACGACCTCACGTATAAGGGCGGCCAGATGATCACCCTGATTCTCGACGTGCCGGTCGCCGACGAAGACATCCTGCCGTTTCGCCTCATGTGCGACTACGCCAGGTCGCTTGCTGAGCGAATCGGCGGCCGCGTGGTCGATGATCAGCGCAGGCCGTTGCCGGAATCGGTGCTTCAGTCCATCGACAAGCAGCTCATGACGCTCTACGCAAAGCTCGAGCAGGCCGGCATTCCGGCGGGCTCGCCTGCTACGCGGCGACTCTTTAGCCAGTAACGCGATCGGACCCGGCGCGGCTGTGTCTGGCCGCGCATCGCTCGACAGGCGGGCATGCGACGTGCGCGCGTTTGCACCAGGTGATGCCGGCCACGCGCCAGACAAAGCAGCTCGTAAATTCATGACGGTGACGCGTCCTGCGGGTTGCGGATGCGTTCACGGTCGCATTCTCGTCACGACGCTGTCAACGCGGCCGGGCCAACGTTGGCCGTTCGGCCAGGATCTGGCGGGGGCGGTGCGACGGCGCACGAATATGGCCATCCGGCCGATGCCACGCGCACTGCTTCCTGAGATAATCTGTCTCCGATATCCACTCGCAACGTTGCACCAGCATGACCCGAACGTCCGCCCGACATACCGATGAACTGTCTGCCTCGCAACGTGCGGCGTGGTTGCGCGCGGAGCTTGAGCGCGCGAATCACGCGTACTACGTTCTCGATCAGCCCGAGCTGCCCGACGCGGAATACGATCGGCTGTTCAAGGAACTGCAGCAGATCGAATCCGATCATCCTGAGCTAGTCACGCTGGACTCGCCCACGCAACGCGTGGGCGGCGAGGCCGCAGCCGGGTTTGCGACCGTCGTTCACGACGTGCCGATGCTGTCACTCAACAACGGCTTCGAAGATGAAGACATCGTCGCATTCGACAAGCGAGTGGCGGACGCCCTCGGCAAGACCGACGTCGAATACGCGTGCGAACTCAAGTTCGACGGGCTGGCCATTTCGCTGCGCTATGTCGACGGCGTGTTCGTGGAGGCTTCGACGCGCGGCGACGGCACGACTGGTGAGAATGTCACTGAAAACGTCCGGACCATCCGTTCCCTGCCGTTGCGACTAAAGGGCAAGCGGGTGCCGAAGGTGCTGGACGTGCGCGGCGAAGTGCTGATGTTTCGTCGCGACTTCGAGCGCATGAATGAGCGTCAGCGCGAAGCGGGTCTGAAGGAGTTCGCCAACCCGCGCAACGCAGCGGCCGGTAGCCTGCGCCAGCTCGATTCGAAAATTACCGCGCAGCGGCCGCTGTCGTTCTTCGCTTACGGCATTGGCTTGCTGGAGGGCGAGCCGATGCCCGCCTCGCACAGCGAACTGCTCGACTGGTACGCGGAACTCGGTTTGCCGGTGAACAGTGAGCGCGCGGTCGTAACGGGTGCGCAGGGTCTACTCGCATTTTTTCGCGCAGTGGGCGTCAAGCGCGACAGCCTTCCGTACGACATCGACGGTGTGGTCTACAAGGTCAATCGCCGTGAGGAGCAGGACGCGCTCGGCTTCGTCTCGCGCGCGCCGCGCTTCGCTCTTGCCCACAAGTTCCCGGCTCAGGAAGCGCTTACGAAGCTGATTGCCATCGATGTCCAGGTGGGCCGCACGGGCGCTATCACGCCAGTCGCGCGGCTTGAACCCGTGTTCGTGGGTGGAGCGACGGTGACGAATGCTACGCTGCACAACGAGGACGAAGTGCGACGCAAGGATATCCGCATCGGCGATACGGTGATCGTGCGCCGGGCGGGCGACGTGATTCCCGAGGTGGTTGGCGCACTGCTGGATCGCCGTCCCGCCGATGCCCGCGAATTCGTGATGCCCACACAGTGTCCCGTCTGTGACTCGCGTATCGAACGGCTGCCCGACGAGGCCATCGCGCGTTGCACCGGCGGACTGTTTTGCCCGGCGCAGCGCAAGCAGGCGCTCTGGCACTTCGCGCAGCGACGCGCGCTCGACATCGATGGGCTGGGCGAAAAAATCATCGATCAGCTCGTTGAGCAGAATCTCGTGCGCACGCCCGCAGACCTGTTCAATCTCGGCTTCGGGACGCTGGCCGCACTCGACCGCATGGCCGACAAATCGGCACAGAATCTGCTCGATTCGCTCGATAAGGCCAAGTCCACCACGCTCGCACGCTTCATTTACGCGCTTGGTATCCGCCATGTCGGCGAATCTACGGCAAAGGACCTTGCGAAACACTTCGGTTCGCTCGATCCGCTGCTGAATGCGTCGATCGAGGAACTGCTCGAAGTCAACGACGTGGGGCCCATCGTCGCCGAGTCGATTCAGCAGTTCTTTGCTGAAGAACACAACCGCACGGTGATCGAACAACTGCGCGCGCCGGGCAAGGTGACATGGTCGGAAGGTCCGCCTGCGCCGAGGGCGCCGCAGGGCGTGCTGGCCGGCAAGACGGTAGTGCTGACGGGCACATTGCCGACGCTCACGCGTGACGAGGCGAAGGAAATGCTGGAAGCGGCTGGCGCGAAAGTGGCTGGCTCGGTGTCGAAGAAAACGGACTACGTGGTGGCGGGTGCCGACGCGGGCAGCAAGCTCGCAAAAGCCGAGGAGCTCGGCGTGCCGGTACTCGACGAAGACGGCTTGCGCAAGCTCCTGGAGGGGCAAACGACATGATTCGCGAAATTCTCAGGATGGGTGATCCCCGGTTGCTCAGCATCGCAAAACCGGTCGATCATTTCGACACACCCGAGCTCCACGCGCTCATCGCCGACATGTTCGAGACGATGCACGCCGCGAACGGGGCAGGTTTGGCCGCGCCGCAGATCGGCGTCGATCTGCAGGTCGTGATCTTCGGCTTCGAGCAGAACGAGCGCTATCCCGAGGCGCCCGCGGTCCCGCAGACGGTGCTTCTCAATCCCGTCATTCACCCCTTGTCGCACGATATGGAAGAGGGCTGGGAAGGTTGTCTTTCGGTGCCGGGCATGCGCGGTGCGGTGAGCCGGTATTCGATGATTCGCTACAACGGTTTCGACCAGTACGGCAAGCCCATCGAGCGCATTGCCGAAGGCTTCCACGCCCGCGTGGTCCAGCACGAGTGCGACCACCTGATTGGCAAGCTTTACCCGATGCGGATCACCGATTTCTCAAAGTTCGGTTTCACCGACGTGCTGTTTCCCGATCTCGATCCGGTCAGCGACGACTAAATAAAAACGGGAGCTTGCTGCTCCCGTTTTTATTTGTGTGATGCCTGCGTACCCGCTCGACGCGGGCGCGACTCAGAACGATTCGTCGGCTGTCAGATAGCGCCACTGGCCTTGCGGGAGCGCGCCTAGCAGCACTCGGCCCATCCGTACGCGCTTGAGGCCGACCACCTTCAGTCCCACGAGCTCGCACATGCGGCGGATCTGCCGCTTCTTGCCTTCGCGCAACACGAAACGCAGTTGCTCGCCGTTCTGCCAGCTCACCATCGCGGGCTTGAGCGGTACATCGTCCAGCGACAGACCGTGACGCAGCTTCGCGAGAAGTTCGGCAGGGAACTGCTGGTCTATGTCGCTTTCCAGGTCGTTGTAGGTCACCCGCACGAGGTATTCCTTGTCGATGTCCGATTGCTCGCCGATCAGCTGTTTCGCGACGCGCCCGTCCTGGGTTAGCACGAGCAGGCCGGTCGAATCGATGTCGAGGCGGCCCGCTGGTGCAAGCGTGCGCAGATGCAGCGGCGAAAAACGGATGCCGGAACGATCGCCGTCCCACTGATTGCCCGCTGTGACGAGCGTGGCTGCGGGCGGATAGCCGTCCTCGGCTTGGCCCGAGACGTAACCCACTGGCTTGTGCAGCAGGATTGTCACCTGGCGCGCCTGCGCGGCGCGAGCAGCTGGGTCGATTTCGATCCGTTGGTCGGGCGTCACCTTCGTGCCGAGCGTGTCGATACGCTCGCCGTCGACGAGAACCCAGCCCTTCTCGATCCACTCGTCTGCCTCGCGGCGCGAGCACAGACCCAGTTCCGACATCCGCTTCGACAGGCGCAGGGAGCCGGCTGCGTCGTCGCCCGTGTGGGGCGTGTGGCGCGGTGCAGAGGCCTCCGTTGACTCAACGGGCGGACGGCGTCCAGCGCGCTCGTCCTGCTTCACCCGTGTCGCAATCTTGCGTACGGGGGCGTCATCGAAGCTGCGTCGCGCGCGCGGGCCTGCGCCTTCGCGGTTGGCCGTATCGCGGCGGCGTGCCGGGGCATCGTTGCCGTCGCGCGGCGCGGACTTTGCCGGCCGCGCAAAGCTGCGTTCTTCGCGCGCGGGGCGTTCGGAGTTCGTGCGTTGTGTGCCTTCGTCGCGGGGGCGGCGGTTTTCGGCTGAGCCGTATTCGCGCCGTGGCGCGGAGCCGGGTGCTTTACGCTCGCCGAACGTGCGTTTGCCATCATCGGAGCCTTCGGTGCGCGGACGCGCGGGGCGCCGTTCATCGCCGAAGCCTTCGCTGCGTGGGCGTGCTTGACGACGCTCATCGCCGAAGCCTTCACTGCGTGCACGCGCCGGACGACGTTCATCGCCGAAGCCTTCGCTGCGTGGGCGTGCTTGACGACGCTCATCGCCGAAACCTTCGCTGCGTGGGCGTGCCGGACGGCGTTCATCGCCGAAGCTTTCGCTCCGTGGGCGAGCCGGACGACGCTCATCGCCGAAGCCTTCGCTGCGTGCGCGAGCCGGACGGCGTTCATCACCGAAGCCTTCACTGCGTGCGCGTGCCGGGCGACGCTCATCGCCGAAACCCTCACTGCGTGGGCGAGCCGGACGACGCTCATCACCGAAGCCTTCGCTGCGCGGACGTGCCGGACGACGCTCATCGCCGAAACCTTCGCTTCGTGCCCGCGCCGGACGTCGTTCGTCGCTGTCCCCACGCCGCGCCGGCCGCTCGTCGCGGTCCCACGACCGTGTAGCGCGCGGCGCGTCCGCATCGCGTGCCGGGCCCGGCCGGCGGCGCTCGCCCGTCTGTCCGTCGCCTGGGCGCGCTGCTCGCGTGCCCGCCGGTTTGGCGCCGTAGCCGCCTGCCTTGCCCGCGGCCGGTTTGCCGTACGCAGAACCTGAAGCCCGCGCCGGGCGGTTCGTCGTATCGCGCTCGCGCGAACCTGCTGACCTGGCACCAGCGCGTTCAGTCGCCCGATTCTCACCACGCGCGGGCGCGGGCTTCGCCGACGTCTTCGTCGTCGCCTCGGGCGTCGGGCTCGCGGCTTTGCGGACCGGCTTTCGCGCGGTCGTGCTGCCGGGGCGGACGGGGGCGCGCTCGGACGTGGTCGGGCGCGGGTGCTTTGCTGTGAGTCTGGCTCGGGTGGACATGGTTATTTCACACTGCTATCGCGCGCAGCAATTCGGTTTCGACGCGGATCTGCAAGCGGCTATTCGAGAGAACCGTGCCGTCGACGAGAAAAACGTCTTCGACGCGTTCGCCGAGCGTATTGATCCGCGCCGCATGGACGCCAACCCGGTGCTCGGCCAGCACGCGCGCGATGGAATAAAGAAGGCCCGGCCGGTCGTTTGCCGACACGGACAGGATGTAGTACTGGCCGCTTTCGTCGGCCCGCAGGTCGACGCGCGGTGTTACCGGGAACGTCCGCGACAGCCGCGACAGACGGCCTTTCGCCGGTTCGGGCAGCGGGCTGTCAGTGGCGGTCAGCCGCGCTGCGAGTTCCTGTTCGACGAGGTTCGCGATATCGCGGTACTGCACGTCGCCCTCAGTCAGGGCGACGATGAAATTGTCGAGCGCGTAGCCGTGGCGCGTCGTGCTCACGCGCGCGTCGAGCACGGACAGGCCGCGACGGTCGAAGTAGGCGCACATCGTCGCGAAGAGGTCGGGGCGATCCTTGGCGTAGACGAGCACCTGCAGCGCCTCGCCGATCGGCGAGGGGCGCGCGCGCACGACCGGCGCCGGCGCTTCGACGTGTCGGTAGAGCACGCGTGTTTGCCAGGCGATGTCGGCGGCATCGTGGCGCAAGAAGTAGCCGACGTCGAGCTGCTCCCAAAGTGCGCGGTGAGCGTTCTCCGGCACGGTTTCGAGGCGCAGCAGCGCGAGTGCCTCCTCCTGGCGCGTCTTCAGCGCGGAGTGCGCATCGGGCTGCGCGCCGCCCAACACGGCAAGTGTCGAGCGGTAGAGGTCCTCGAGCAGCTTGCCTTTCCAGTTGTTCCACACCTTCGGGCTCGTGCCGCGGATATCGGCGACGGTCAGCAGATAGAGCGCTGTCAGGTTCCGTTCGGTGCCGACCAGGGCAGCGAAGCGCTTGATGACCTCGGGATCGCTCGTGTCCTGCTTCTGTGCGACCTGGCTCATCGTGAGGTGGTGCTGGACGAGCCAGACGACCAGTGCCGTGTCGTCGGCCTCGATTCCGTGGTCGCGGCAGAAGCGGCGCGCGTCGGCCATGCCGAGCGTCGAGTGATCCCCGCCGCGGCCCTTCGCGATGTCGTGAAAGAGCGCGGCGACGTAGAGCACCCAGGGGCGCTCGAAGTTCGCGATTAACTGGCTGCAGAACGGATATTCGTGCGCATGCTCGACCACGGCGAACCGGCGCATGTTGCGCAGCACCATCAGGATGTGCTGGTCGACCGTGTACATGTGGTAGAGGTCGTGCTGCATCTGCCCGACGATGCGCCGGAAGTTCAGCAGATAGCGGCCCAGCACGCTCGTCTGGTTCATCAGCCGCATGGCGTGCGTGATGCCAGCCGGCTGCTTGAGGATTTCGATGAAGAGCCGGCGATTCTCGGGGTCGCGCCGCCAGTGCTGGTCCATCTTGTCGCGCGCGTTGTAGAGCGCGCGCAGCGTGCGTGCCGACAGGCCCTTCACGCCGGGTACCTGCTCGAACAGGAGGAACGCTTCGAGGATCGCGTGCGGCTCGCGCTCGAACACATCGTCGCTCGCGATCTCGATCATGCCCTGCTTCTCGACGAAATTATCCGAAAGCACGCGCGTGATGCCGCTCGTGCTCGGGAACAGTTGCGCTTCGATGTTCTGAATCAGGATCGTCGCGAGCTGTGTGACGGCTTTCGCGGCCCAGTAGTAGCGCCGCATGAGCAGCTCGCTCGCGCGTCGTGCCGCGCTCGCCTCGTAGCCAAAGCTTTGTGCGACGGCCGTCTGCAGGTCGAACACGAGAATATCCTGGCGGCGTCCCGCGATCACATGCAGACGCGCACGCAGCGTCTTCAGGAACGCCTCGTTGCGGCGCAGCTCGCGCGCCTCGCGTCCGGTGATCAGCCCGCGCTGATCGAGCTCGCGCCAACTGCTGCCGAACGCGGCGGCTTCAGTGACCCACAGGATGAGCTGCAGATCGCGCAGGCCACCGGGGCTTTCCTTGACGTTCGGTTCGAGTGAGTAAGGCGTGTCCTGGAATTTGGCGTGGCGCTGGCGCATTTCCAGCACTTTCGCCTGGAAGAACGCACGCGGGTCCAGTGCGTCGCGGTAGCGTTGCGCGAAATCGCCGAAGAGCGTCGCGCTGCCGGTGATGCGGCGGGCTTCGAGCAGCGATGTGCGCACGGTGATGTCGTTCGCCGATTCGTGAAGGCACTGCGACACGCTGCGCACGCTGCTGCCGATCTCCAGCCCGAGGTCCCAAGCGAGCCCGATGAAGCGCTCGATCCGTTCTTCGAGTGACGCGAGCGGCGCATCGTCGGGAAGAAGCACGAGGATGTCGACGTCCGAGTAGGGCGCCAGCTCACCGCGCCCGAAGCCGCCTACGGCGACAAGCGCGAGCGAAGCGGGCAGCTCGCAGGCATTCCAGGCACGACGCAGCGTGTCGTCGGTGGTGCGGGCGAGGGTGCGCATCAGCGTGTCGACATTGCTCGCGGTGCGGAAACGCTCGAGCAATTGGGCCTTGGCGGCCTTGTAGTCGGACTTCAGCGACGACGTATCGGGGACGGCGACGGCGGGAACGCTCATGGGCTCGGTTTGTACGTGCGCGGGTTGGAGTTCGGCCGACCGTGGGGCTTCCGCGGACGGATCTGCCTGTGAGCCGCCCGGGGTGGGGCTGTCTCACAACTGCGCGCCCGCTCCAAAGCAAGGGACGGGCGCAATTGCGTGGCGCGCGGTGATGGTAGCGTAGGCCCTAAGCCGCGCCTGTCATACCGGATTGTCTCGCGACTGTCGATTTAGTGCCAGGCGGCACACCGCCGCCCAGAACGGCACTAGAAAGCGGGGCGGCGGCTCGCACCCTGCCAGCAGCCGTGAACGCTGCAAGCCCGCCCGGATGTTCAGGCTGCCGTGCCTGCCGCCTGTGCGACGATGGCCGGCTTGGCCGGCGTGCCTGCCGAGACCGTCAGAACTTCGTAGCCAGTCTCGGTGACGAGCACTGTATGCTCCCACTGTGCCGAAGGTTTGCGATCCTTCGTCTTGACCGTCCACTGGTCGGGCATCGTGCGGATATCGCGGGTGCCGGCGTTGATCATGGGCTCGACGGTAAAGATCATGCCGGGCACGAGTTCGATGCCCGTACCGGGGCGACCGTAATGGAGCACTTGCGGATCGTCGTGGAACACCGTGCCGATGCCGTGGCCGCAATATTCACGCACCACACTGTAGCCTTGCGCTTCGGCGTAACGCTGGATCGCGTGCCCGATGTCGCCGAGATGCGCGCCGGGGCGTACCTGATCGATGCCGAGCCACATGCATTCATAGGTGGTCTGGACGAGGCGCTTGACGAGGATCGACCCCTCACCGACGACGAACATCCGGCTCGTGTCGCCGAAATAACCGTCCTTGATGACGGTGATGTCGATATTGAGGGCGTCGCCGTTCTTGAGCGCCTTCTCACCCGGAATACCGTGACAGATCACGTCGTTGACCGAGATGCAGGTGGCTTTGGGATACGGCGGGTAGCCGGGTGGCTGGTAGTTCAGCGGTGCAGGCACCGTGCCCTGCACGTTGATCATGTATTCGTGGCACAGGCGGTCGAGTTCGCCGGTCGTGACGCCCGCGACGACGTACGGCGTGATGTAATCGAGTACCTCGCTAGCCAGGCGGCCGGCGACGCGCATCAGCGCGATGTCGTGTTCGTTCTTGATCGATATGGCCATGATAGGCGCCTGAAATGCTGTCGAATGTCAAATTATCGCACCTTATCCCTCTCGTTGCCGCGTCTTGAAAATCGGGGTCGCGAGCGCGCACCCGGTGAGATCCGGCGTATTTCTGGGGTATTGCCGGCGTATTGCCCGGGTGTTGCCCGGGTGTTGCCGGGAAGTGATTCCCGAGGGTAATAGCTGGCTTGAGTGAGGTGCGCGGTGCGTGCTATACTCACCGGCTAAGTCGCTCGCTCTATTCCTTAAAAGGATAGGGGGGCAACGAAAGAGTAGTAGCCCGCTGCTGTCGCGGGCGCGATGCCGGAGCAGGATGGTTTCCGGTGACGACAGCGTATTCACGAGCCGGCGCATCCAGGGTGTCGGTTGCGTCCAGTTCCTTTCATGGTAAAGCAATGAAAGGGCGGCGCACCCGATGCGGCAGCCGGCTTCAGACCCAAACCCTAGCGGAGAATTTCTCATGGCAGTTACCATGCGCCAAATGCTGGAAGCCGGTGTCCACTTCGGTCACCAGACGCGCTTCTGGAACCCGAAGATGGCCCCCTTCATCTTCGGTCATCGCAACAAGATTCACATCATCAACCTCGAAAAGACGCTGCCGATGTACAACGACGCACTGAAGTACGTGCGTCAACTGGCAGCGAACCGCGGCACGATTCTGTTCGTCGGCACGAAGCGTCAATCGCGTGACACGATCCAGATGGAAGCGCAACGCGCTGGCATGCCGTTCGTGAACGCACGCTGGCTCGGCGGCATGCTGACCAACTTCAAGACGCTGAAGGTTTCGATCAAGCGCCTGAAGGACATGGAAGCAGCTGTTGAGGCAGGCGAACTCGAGAAGATGAGCAAGAAGGAAGCGCTCCTGTTCGAACGCGAAATCGCCAAGCTGCAAAAGTCGATCGGCGGCGTGAAGGACATGGGCGGCATTCCGGACGCGATCTTCGTGGTGGACGTCGGCTACCACAAGATTGCCGTGACGGAAGCCAACAAGCTGGGCATCCCCGTCATCGCCGTGGTCGACACGAACCACTCGCCGGAAGGCATCGACTACGTGATCCCGGGTAACGACGACGCCAGCAAGGCCGTCGCGCTGTACGCCCAGGGCGTGGCTGACGCGATCCTCGAAGGCCGTGCGAACGCGGTCAACGAAGTTGTCGCAGCAGCGCGCGGCAACGACGGCGACGACGAGTTCGTTGAGGTCAATTCGGAGGCGTAAGCTGCCCCGTGTCCGGCAAGAAAAGGGGGCTTTCAATAGGCCCCTTTTTTTTAAGCCGTGCCGTTCGACGCCGCGTCACACTTGCGGCACCGTGCGACTGTAAAAAAGCATGTCTCACGGAAACGAATTCCAGCCGGCCGCATCGAAAGGCGGTCGGCGTGTACCAGACAGACTCAAGGAGCGAATGATGGCGGCAATTACCGCAAGCATGGTGGCAGAACTGCGCGCGAAGACCGACGCGCCGATGATGGAGTGCAAGAAAGCGCTGACGGAAGCCGACGGCGACCTCGCGCGTGCTGAAGAACTGCTGCGCGTGAAGCTCGGCAACAAGGCGAGCAAGGCAGCTTCGCGCGTCACGGCTGAAGGCGTGATCTCGTCGTTCATCGGCGGCAACGCTGGCGCCGTGGTCGAACTGAACTGCGAAACCGACTTCGTCGCGAAGAACGACGACTTCCTCGCATTCGCGAAGACGGTGGCCGAACTGGTCGCCACGAAGAACCCGGCTGACGTCGCGGCGCTGTCGGCACTGCCGCTCGAAGGCTCGACCGTCGACGCAGTGCGTCTCGCGCTGGTCGGCAAGATCGGCGAAAACCTGTCGATCCGCCGTTTCGCGCGTTTCGAGACCGCCAACAAGATCGCTGCGTACCTGCACGGCACGCGCATCGGCGTGCTGGTCGAGTACACGGGCGCGGAAGAGCAAGTCGGCAAGGACGTCGCGATGCACATCGCCGCGATGAAGCCGGTCTCGCTGTCGTCGGACGACGTGCCGGCCGACCTGATCGCCAAGGAACGCAGCATCGCCGAGCAGAAGGCTGCCGAATCGGGCAAGCCGGCTGAAATCGTCGCGAAGATGGTCGAGGGCTCGGTCCAGAAGTACCTGAAGGAAGTCTCGCTGCTGAACCAGCCGTTCGTGAAGAACGACAAGCAGACGATCGAGCAGATGCTGAAGGCCGCCAACACGACGGTCCAGAAGTTCTCGCTGTTCGTGGTCGGCGAAGGCATCG
Source organism: Paraburkholderia adhaesiva (assembly GCF_021390575.1). GTDB lineage: Bacteria > Pseudomonadota > Gammaproteobacteria > Burkholderiales > Burkholderiaceae > Paraburkholderia > Paraburkholderia adhaesiva. The sequence goes on from NZ_JAJEJQ010000001.1 coordinate 1,501,815, forward strand.
AAAAGCGTCAGGACGACTTCGCAGCCGAAGTGGCCGCGCAAGTGGCTGCTGCAAAGCAGCAATAAGGTCCGCGCGGGACAGTAAACCCGCAGCAGCACCGCAGTACCCGCGGCGGAGCAATCCGCCGCGGCGGGCAGCGTAGCGACGCCAGGCGCGACCCAGCCCCCGCAGCGCGAGGTGGCGCAGGTCACCATCAGTTCTGGTGGCGCTTGCCCGAAGCCGTATTTCACCCCTACAGTTTCACGTTATTGCCTTTCCGCGCGATCTGGATACCCCATGCCCACACCCGCCTATAAACGCGTCCTGCTCAAACTCTCCGGCGAAGCCCTGATGGGCGATGATGCCTTTGGCATCAACCGCGCCACGATCGAACGAATGGTGGCGGACGTGGCCGAAGTGGTGCGACTCGGCACGCAGCTCGCAGTGGTCATCGGCGGCGGCAACATCTTCCGCGGCGTCGCGGGCGGCGCGGCCGGCATGGACCGTGCTACCGCCGACTACATGGGCATGCTCGCCACCATGATGAACGCGCTCGCCCTGCAGGACGCGATGCGTCACGCGGGCATCGAGGCGCGCGTGCAGTCGGCGCTGCGCATGGACCAGGTGGTCGAGCCGTACATCCGCCCCCGCGCGATCCGTCAGCTGGAAGAAGGCAAAGTTGTGATCTTCGCAGCCGGCACGGGCAATCCGTTCTTCACGACCGACACGGCCGCCGCGCTGCGCGGCTCGGAAGTGGGCGCGGAAGTCGTGCTGAAGGCAACGAAGGTCGACGGCGTCTACTCTGCGGACCCGAAGAAGGACCCGACGGCCACCCGTTATTCGACGATCAGCTTCGACGAAGCGATTGGCCGCAACCTGCAGGTCATGGACGCGACTGCGTTCGCGCTGTGCCGCGACCAGAAGCTGCCGATCCGCGTTTTTTCGATCAACAAGCCGGGCGCGCTCAAGCGCATCGTTCAGGGCGAAGACGAGGGCACGCTCGTCCACGTGTAAACTCTCGGCATACGAGAGACTCGATTTCGGGTCGCGCCCTCCCTCAGGCAGTGCCGGGGCGTCGGGCGACCCGCACCGTTCAAGGTTCGGAGGTTTCAAAATGGCTGTGGCTGACATCAAGAAGGGCGCGGAGCAGAAAATGCAGCGCTCGATCGAAGCGTTCAAGAGCGATCTGGCGAAGATCCGCACGGGACGGGCGCATACCGGCCTGCTCGATCACATCCAGGTCGATTACTACGGCTCGCCGGTGCCGATCTCGCAGGTCGCGAACCTGACGCTGGTCGACGCACGTACGATCGGCGTGCAACCGTGGGAAAAGAAGATGGTCCAGGCGGTCGAAAAGGCGATCCGCGAGTCGGACCTGGGTCTGAACCCGGCCACCCACGGCGACCTGATCCGCGTGCCGATGCCCGCGCTGACCGAAGAGCGTCGCAAGGAACTGACGAAAGTCGTCAAGAGCGAAGGTGAGACGGCGAAGGTCGCCGTGCGCAACCTGCGCCGCGACGCGAACGAGCAGTTGAAGAAGCTTGTGAAGGACAAGGAAATCTCGGAAGACGACGAGCGCCGCGCAAGCGACGAAGTCCAGAAGCTGACGGACCGCTCCGTGACCGAGATCGACAAGCTCGTCCAGACCAAGGAAGCCGAGATCATGACGGTCTGAGGCCGCAAGGCCTTCAGTCCCGTCAGGGTTTCCTTTCTTTATTGCAGTATTAGTTCGACGGCCATGACCTATACCAGCTCAACCGTTCGCGTGCCCGATGTGGCGGCTGTGCCGCGCCACATCGCGATAATCATGGACGGCAATGGCCGTTGGGCAACAGAGCGCCGTCTGCCGCGCGTGGCAGGCCATACGCGTGGCGTCGACGCTGTGCGTTCGGTCGTCGAGGCGTGTGTCGATCGCGGCGTCGAATACCTGACGCTGTTCGCGTTCAGTTCTGAGAACTGGCGACGTCCGACCGACGAAGTGTCGTTCCTGATGCGTCTGTTCATCTCGGCGCTCGAGCGCGAGGTTGGCCGTCTGCACGCGAACGGCATCCGTTTGCGCGTAGTCGGCGATCTGTCGATGTTCAACGAGCGCATCCAGGACCTGATACGGCGCGCCGAGACGAAAACTGCGCGCAACACCCGTCTCACGCTGACGATTGCAGCGAACTACGGCGGTCGCTGGGACATCATGCAGGCGACCCGTAAGCTGGTGGAAGAGAGTGTCCGCACTGGCGCACCGGCGCCGGTGACCGAAGATACGCTCGGCCAGCATCTGGCCATGGCCTACGCGCCGGAGCCTGACCTCTTCATCCGCACGGGCGGTGAGCAGCGCGTCAGCAATTTTCTGCTGTGGCAGCTCGCCTACACCGAGCTATATTTCACCGACGCCTACTGGCCCGATTTCGATGCAGCGGCACTCGGCCGTGCAATCGCATCGTATGCCGAGCGCGAGCGCCGCTTTGGCCGAACGAGCGCCCAGGTCGAAACCCAATCACAAGACGCCGACTCGCTTTCATGCTAAAGACCCGTGTCATCACGGCGATCGTCCTGCTGGCCGTGCTCCTGCCGGTCACGCTGTTCGCGCCGGTGGCGGCGTTTGGCATGATGATCCGTGTGGTCGTCCTGTTCGCTGCGTGGGAGTGGGCGCGCCTCCTCAAGGTCGGTAACCTCGGCTCGATCCTCTATGCGGCTGTCGCCTCCGCGGTCGTGGTGTTTAGCGACGCGCTCGAAGCCCCGCGTGCGCTCTTCCAGGCGGCGGGCATCTTCTGGATCGTCGCCGCTCCTTTCGTGCTGCTGCGCAAACCCGTGCTCGCCGCCGGCGTCTGGCGCGTATTCCTGCTCGCCGCCGGCTTCGTGATCTTCGCCGCCTGCTGGCACGCGCTCTTCGCAGCGCGCGTGGCGGGCGTGGCGTTTGTCCTGTCCCTGTTGCTTGTCGTCTGGCTAGCCGATATCGGCGCATACTTTGCGGGTAAGGCGTTCGGCCGCCATAAACTGGCGCCGGCCATCAGCCCCGGCAAGACCTGGGAAGGTGCAGTGGGCGGCTGGGTCGCCGTGATGGCGGTTTCGATCGCCGCAATTGCGCTGCACGCGTTCGAGCCGACGTTTTATTCCGCGCTGGCCGCCCGGGTGGGTCTCGGCCGTGCGCTATTTGTGCTGACTGTGCTGGTCGCGTTCAGTGTGGTCGGCGATCTGTTTGAGTCGATGCTTAAGCGCCAGGCCGGCGTGAAGGATTCGAGCGGCCTCCTGCCGGGTCACGGCGGGGTGCTCGACCGCATCGACGCGCTGTTGCCGGTGTTGCCGCTCGCGATGTTGCTGCTCGGCTAGAGAATTGAATATGCAAAAACGACTGACATTGCTCGGATCCACGGGCTCGATCGGAGACAGCACGCTCGACGTCGTCGCGCGTCATCCGGAACGCTTCTCGGTTTATGCGCTCACGGCGCACCGCAACGGCGACAAGCTCGTCGAACAATGCCTGCGCTTCGCGCCCGAGGTGGCCGTGGTCGGTGATGCCGAAACGGCCGCGCAAGTGGAGAAGAAGCTGCGTGCGGCAGGCTCGAAAACCGTCGTGACCTACGGGCCGCAGGCGCTCGTCGAGGTTGCGAAGAGCGATGCCTGCGATACCGTCGTCGCGGCGATCGTCGGCGCAGCGGGTCTTGTGCCCACGCTTGCGGCGGCGCAGGCCGGCAAGCGCATCCTGCTCGCGAACAAGGAAGCGCTCGTGATGTCGGGCGACATCTTCATGGACGCGGTGCGCGACAACGACGCGATTCTTTTGCCCGTCGACAGCGAGCACAACGCAGTGTTCCAGTCTTTGCCGGCCGAGGGCACGAAGCACGGCGGCGTGTCGAAGATCATCCTCACGGCGTCGGGCGGCCCGTTTCGCACGCGCGAGCCTGCCACGCTCTTTGATGTGACGCCGGACGAGGCGTGCAAGCATCCGAACTGGTCGATGGGCCGCAAGATCTCGGTCGACTCGGCAACGATGATGAACAAGGGCCTCGAAGTGATCGAGGCGCATTACCTGTTCAATCTGCCGGGCGAGCGTATCGATGTGCTGATTCACCCGCAGAGCGTGATCCATTCGATGGTCTCGTATGCGGACGGTTCGGTGCTCGCGCAACTGGGCAATCCAGACATGCGCACGCCGATCGCGCACGCGCTGGCGTTCCCGGATCGCGTCGATTCGGGTGTAGCGCAGCTCGATCTGGCGCAAGTCGCGACGCTGACGTTCGAAAAACCCGACTACCAGCGCTTCCCGTGCCTCGCGCTCGCCATGAAGGCCATGGCCGCTGGCGGCGTCGCGAGCGCGGCGCTCAACGCCGCCAACGAAGTCGCGGTAGAGGCGTTCCTCAATCGCCGCATCGGTTTCATGGCGATCGCGCAGACGGTCGATGCCGTGCTTAACGCGCTCGAAAACAGGAGCGCGTCGAGTCTCGACGTCGTGCTCGAAGCGGATGCAGCCGCGCGCCGTGCGGCGCACACCATCATCGACAGCCTGCCGGTGCCGGCCTGAAGCCATTAAGGGCCGCGCCCGCATTGGCACTGCATTTGGCTCGCTAGGCACAGGCTGGAGGCGCATATGAACCTGCTCACCGAACTGGTGTCTTTTGTCGTGGCGATCGGCGTGCTCGTCGTCGTCCACGAGTATGGGCACTACAGCATCGCGCGCCTGTGCGGCGTGAAGGTTCTGCGCTTTTCGATCGGTTTCGGCAAGCCACTCGTGCAATGGGTCAGCAAGCATAGCGGCACGGAGTGGACCATCTCCTGGCTGCCGCTCGGCGGCTACGTGAAGATGCTCGACGAGCGGGAATCAACGGAACGCATTCCCGCCGGCGATCTCCCGCACGCCTTCAACCGGCAGCCGGTCGGCAAGCGCATTGCGATCGTCGCCGCCGGGCCTATCGCGAACTTCCTGCTGGCCATCGTGCTCTTTTCGCTCGTGTTCGCGACCGGTGTGAATGAGCCGGCCGCGATCGTCGCTGCGCCGCCCGCGCATTCGGCCGCCGCGCAGGCGGGTTTCCAGGGCGGCGAGAAAATCGTTTCGGTGAGCGACGCGAACGGCGACGACACGCAGTCCGTCCGTTCGTGGTCGGATCTGCGCTGGAAGCTGCTTTCGGCGGCGTTCGACCATGGTCGCGTCGTGCTCGCGGCCCATGACGGCGGCGGCACCTATGACTTCCCGCTCGATCTGTCCCAGCTTCGCAGCAAGGATCTCGACGACGACTTTATGTCGCGCCTCGGCCTCGAGGCCGGCGGCGGCACGCTGCAGGTCGCGGGCGTCGAGCCGGGCAGTGCGGCGGAGCGGGCCGGGCTGCAGAAGGGCGACCGTCTGCGCGCAGTTGATGGTCGTCCCGTCGATAGCGCAAGCACGTTCATCGCGCATGTGAAGGAGCATGCGGGCAAGCCGGTGCAACTGGAGATACTGCGCGGCGCCGATCAACCGCTCACGCTGACCGTGGTCCCGGCCGCACAGCGCGATGACGAAACGGGTGAGACGGTAGGCCGTATTGGCGCGGCGCTGGCGGCGCAGGCGCCAACAGTTGCCGTGCGTTACGGGCCGCTGGAGAGCGTGCAGCTCGGTGCGCATCGCACGTGGAGCATCGCCGTGTACTCGCTGCGGATGTTCGGCCGCATGATTACCGGTGAGGCGTCGCTGAAGAATCTGTCAGGGCCGGTGACGATCGCCGACTATGCGGGCAAGAGCGCGCGCCTTGGTTTAACGGCATTTCTGTCGTTCCTTGCCCTGGTCAGCATTAGCCTGGGCGTACTCAACCTGCTCCCAATTCCGGTTTTGGACGGGGGGCATCTGTTATATTATCTGGTTGAAGCCGTAACGGGCAAAGCCGTATCGGATCGCTGGCAGCTCATACTGCAGCGAGCGGGGCTGGCCTGCATCGTCGCGCTGTCGGCGATTGCGTTGTTCAACGATCTGGCTAGGTTAATCCATTTTTAAAGTGTCTGGCGGCATCCGCGTCTGTGTTTGTGACCCGGGCCGCCTGACCGAGTGCAGCTATAAACACCTGGGGAAGCACGTTGTTTAGACCTCATCGCTTGGTTCCAAAGACCGTTGCAGCCGCCGCGCTCGCCGCGCATGGACTGGTTGCTCATTCGGCTACTGCAGCTTTCGTGGTTCAGGATATCCGGATCGAAGGCCTCCAACGCGTCGAGCCGGGTACCGTTTTCTCGTACCTGCCCATCAAGCAGGGCGACACGTTCACCGACGACAAGGCCTCTGAGGCGATCCGCGCGCTCTACGCCACGGGCTTCTTCAACGACGTGAAGATTGCCACCGAAGGCAATGTTGTCGTGGTGCAGGTTCAGGAGCGTCCGGCGATCGGTACGATCGACTTCGCGGGCATCCACGAATTCGACAAGGACAACCTGACGAAGGCGCTCCACGCGGTGGGCCTCTCGCAGGGCCGCTACTACGACCGTGCGCTCGTCGAAAAGGCCGAGCAGGAGCTCAAGCGCCAGTATCTGACGCGCGGCTTCTACGCCGCCGAAGTGACGACGACCGTCACGCCGATCGACCGCAACCGCGTCGGTCTGCTGTTCTCGGTGGTCGAAGGGCCGAGCGCCAAGATCCGCCAGATCAACTTCATCGGCAACCACACGTTCAGCACCGGCACGCTGCTCGCCGAGATGCAGCTCTCCACGCCGAACTGGTTCTCGTGGTACACGAAGAACGACCTGTACGCGAAGGAAAAGCTGACCGGCGACCTCGAGAATGTGCGCTCGTTCTACCTGAACCGCGGCTTTCTCGAGTTCAACATCGAGTCGACCCAGGTGTCGATCTCGCCGGACAAGAAGGACATGTACCTGACGATCACGGTGCATGAAGGCCAACCGTACACGGTGTCCAGCGTCAAGCTCGCGGGTAATCTGCTCGACCGCGAAGCCGAACTGCAAAAGCTGATCAAGATTCGCCCCGGCGACAAGTTCTCGGCCGAGAAGCTCACGGCCACGACGAAGGCCATCGTCGACAAGCTCGGCGAATACGGCTATGCGTTCGCCACGGTCAACGCGCTGCCGCAGATCGACCAGGAACACCATACGGTCGACCTCACGTTGCAGGTCGATCCGAGCCGCCGCGTCTACGTGCGCCGGATCAACGTGATCGGCAATACGCGCACGCGCGACGAAGTCGTGCGCCGCGAAATGCGCCAGCTCGAAAGCTCGTGGTTCGATTCGAACCGTCTCGCGCTCTCGAAGGACCGCATCAACCGTCTCGGCTACTTTACCGACGTCGATGTGACGACGGTGCCCGTCGAAGGCACGGCCGACCAGGTGGACGTGAACGTGAAGGTTGCCGAAAAGCCGACCGGCGCGATTACGCTGGGCGCGGGCTTCTCGTCGACGGACAAGGTGGTGCTCTCGGCGGGCGTGTCGCAGGACAACGTGTTCGGCTCGGGCACGTCGCTGTCGGTCAACGTGAACACGGCGCGGACGTACCGCACGCTGGCCGTCACGCAGGTGGACCCGTACTTCACGGTGGACGGCATCAAGCGCATCACGGACGTCTACTACCGCACGTACCAGCCGCTGTATTACTCGACGGATTCGAGCTTCCGCATCATCACCGCGGGCGGCGACCTGAAGTTCGGCATCCCGTTCTCGGAAGTCGATACGGTGTTCTTCGGCGCCGGCTTCGAGCAGGATCGCCTCGACGTCGACGCGAACACGCCGCAGAGCTACCAGGACTACGTGAACGAGTTCGGTCGCATCTCGAACAACGTGCCGCTCACGATGGGCTGGTCGCGCGATGCGCGTGACAGCGCGCTCGTGCCAAGCAAGGGTTATTTCACGCAGGCGAACGCTGAATACGGCACGCCGGTCGGCGGGACGCAGTATTACAAGGCCGACATTCAGGCGCAGTACTATTACTCGTTTGCGCGCGGCTTCGTGCTTGGCCTGAACTTCCAGGGCGGTTACGGTAATGGCCTTTCCGGCAAGCCGTACCCGATCTTCAAGAACTACTACGCCGGCGGTATCGGTTCGGTGCGCGGCTATGAGCCGAGCTCGCTGGGTCCGCGCGACGCGACGACGAACGACCCGATCGGCGGTTCGAAGATGGTGGTGGGCAACATCGAGTTGACGTTTCCGCTGCCGGGCACGGGCTATGACCGCACGTTGCGTGTCTTTACGTTCCTCGATGGTGGTAATGTCTGGGGCACGCAGGGCAACAGCATCGGTGCGAACGGCCTGCGTTACGGCTACGGTGCGGGCCTCGCCTGGATTTCGCCGATTGGCCCGCTCAAGCTGAGCCTTGGTTTCCCGCTCCAGAAGCACGCGGGTGACCAGTACCAGAAGTTCCAGTTCCAGATTGGGACGGCGTTCTGACGAGGCGTACGGCGGGTTCTACCGCCGGTTTACTGCGGGTTTTACCGATTTCGGAACCCAGAGAATCGAGAGGATGACTTTGCAAACGGGTATGTTTTCAAGGCGCGTGATCGGGGCCGTGACGTTGTCGCTGGCGGTGTTTGCTTTCGGCGCGGGTGCGGTAGAGGCGCAGGAGGCCAGGATCGCGGCGGTCAACTCCGATCGCATCCTGCGCGAATCCGTCCCGGCGAAGGCCGCGCAGACCAAGCTGGAAGCCGAGTTCGCCAAGCGCGACAAGGATCTGCAGGATCTGGCGCAGCGCCTGAAGTCGATGTCCGATTCGCTCGACAAGAGCGGGACGTCGCTGTCGGCCGCCGACCGCGCGCAGAAGCAGCGCGACCTGTCGCAACTCGATAGCGACTTCCAGCGCAAACAGCGCGAATTCCGCGAAGATCTTAACCAGCGTCGCAACGAGGAACTCGCGGCGGTGCTGGATCGGGCGAACAAGGTGATCAAGCAGATTGCCGAGCAGCAGCATTACGACCTGATCGTGCAGGAAGCCGTCTACGTGAGCCCGCGCATCGACATTACCGATCAGGTGCTGAAGGCCCTCTCGGGTTCGAGCAGCAGCAATTAAGCAGGAGCAGGACACGCATGGCTTTCACGCTTGAGGAACTCGCCGGGCGTTTCGGCGGCGACGTGGTCGGCAATTCCGCACAACGCGTCGTTTCGCTCGCCCCGCTCGACCAGGCCGGTCCGCAGCAACTGGCGTTCCTCGCCAATCCGAAGTACCTGGCTCAGGTCGAAACGACCCGTGCCGGAGCGGTGCTCATCAGCCCGGACGATCTCACGAAGCTTGCGTCCAGCGACGGCCGCAACTTTATCGTCACACCCAATCCGTATGCTTACTTCGCGCGCGTAGCGCAGGCGTTCATCGACCTGGCGACACCGAAGGTTGCACCCGGTGTTCACCCGAGCGCGAACGTGGACGCTTCCGCGAGCATTGCCGCGAGCGCCGTGATCGGCCCGAATGTGACGGTCGATGCCGGCGCTGTGATCGGCGAACACGTGCGTCTCGACGCGAATGTGTTCGTCGGGCGCGGTACGCAGGTCGGTGCGGGTTCGCATCTGTATCCGGGCGTTGTCATCTATTACGGCTGCCGGATTGGCGAGCGCGCGATCGTGCACGCGGGTGCGGTGATCGGCTCGGACGGTTTTGGCTTCGCGCCGGATTTCACGGGCGACGGCGACGCGCGCACGGGCGACTGGGTCAAGATTCCGCAGGTCGGCGGTGTGTCGATCGGTCCGGACGTCGAGATCGGTGCCAACACGACGATCGATCGCGGCGCGATGGCCGACACGATTATCGAAGCTTGCGTGAAGATCGATAACCTCGTGCAGATCGGGCACAACTGCAAGATCGGCGCGTACACGGTGATCGCCGGTTGCGCGGGTATCGCGGGCAGCACGACGATCGGCAAGCACTGCATGATCGGCGGCGCGGTGGGTATCGCTGGACACGTGACGCTTGCCGACTATGTGATCGTCACGGCGAAGTCGGGCGTCTCGAAGTCGCTGACGAAGCGGGGCGTGTACACGAGTGCATTCCCTGCGGTCGATAACGCCGACTGGAACAAGAGCGCCGCCCTGCTGCGAAATATCGACAAGCTGCGCGACCGCATCCGGGCGCTCGAAGCGGCCGTCGCTGCGAAGCCGCAAGGCGACGCGTAAACAACAGGCAACCGGAGGGGGCGGGGCGCTACGGTGCGACCGTCTCCTGCACTACCGTACCGGCGTCTTGCGCGGCGCCGGTTTTCGTATGCTGGACCGCGCTCCGGGCAGATCCGCATGCCCAATTCCGCGTGTCTCGCGCATACTGCGCGTCAGCGCGGGGCCGTCGGCATCCGCATCCGAAGTCATCTTCGCGCAATTCCTGCGTGAGCAGAAACACCATGAACATCGAAAAACTCAACTTCGACATCCACAAGATTCTCACGCTGTTGCCGCATCGCTACCCGTTTCTGATGGTCGATCGGGTCATCGAGCTGGAGCCGCACAAGAGCATCAAGGCGTTGAAGAACGTGACGGTCAATGAGCCTTTCTTCACGGGCCATTTTCCCACGCGTCCCGTCATGCCTGGCGTGATGATTCTCGAAGCGCTCGCTCAAACCGCCGCGCTGCTGACGTTCTCGGAACAGCAGCAGGACTTCGCCAATACGCTGTATTACTTCGTCGGCATCGACGGCGCGCGCTTCAAGCGCGTGGTCGAGCCGGGTGATCAGCTGATCCTTAACGCCACGTTCGAGCGTTACATGCGCGGGATCTGGAAGTTCAAGGCACAGGCCGAAGTGGACGGCGTCGTCGCCTGCGAAGCAGAGCTGATGTGCACCGTGAAAAAAATGGACGCGGACGCGTAATAACGCCCACCGCGAACGCCCACCGCGAAATGCCGTCGCGCGTCGCATGACAGCGCAGGCAAGTAACAGAATCTGAAGCGAGGACGAATGACCAGGATTCATCCCACCGCGATTGTCGAACCGGGTGCTCAAGTAGACGAATCGGTCGAGATCGGACCGTACGCGGTTATTGGCGCGAACGTCAGCATTGGCGCGCGCACCGTTGTCGGGTCGCACAGCGTGCTCGAAGGCCATACGACGATCGGCGAGGACAACCGCATCGGCCACTATGCGTCGATCGGTGGTCGTCCGCAAGATATGAAGTACAAGGGCGAGCCGACCAGGCTCGTGATCGGCAGCCGTAATACGATCCGCGAGTTCACCACGCTACATACGGGCACGGTGCAGGACACCGGTGTGACGATCATCGGCGACGACAACTGGGTCATGGCCTATGTGCACGTCGGCCACGACTGCCGAATCGGCAGCAACGTGATCATGTCGAGTAACGCACAGCTCGCGGGTCACGTGATCGTCGACGACTATGCGATCGTTGGCGGCATGACGGGCGTGCACCAGTTCGTGCGGATCGGTGCGCACTCGATGGTGGGCGGTGCGTCGGCGCTCGTGCAGGACGTGCCGCCGTTCGTGGTCGCCGCAGGCAACAAGGCGGTGCCGCACGGTATCAACGTCGAAGGCCTGCGCCGCCGTGGTTTCTCTCCTGACGCGATCTCGGCGCTGCGCGCAGCGTACCGCACGCTCTACAAGAACGGACTCTCGCTGGAAGAAGCGAAGGTTCAGCTCGCTGAACTGGCGGGCGCAGGCGGCGATGGCGATATCCACGTCAAGGCGCTGATCGACTTTGTCGAGCAGTCGCAACGCGGCATCATCCGCTAGCCGATGGTCCTGCAAACCCGTCCGATGCGTCTCGCGATGGTCGCCGGCGAACCGTCCGGCGACCTGCTTGCGGCTTCGCTGCTCAACGGTCTCGCAGGCCGTTTGCCCGATACTACGCAGTACTATGGAATCGGTGGCCCGCGCATGACGGCCACGGGTTTCGATGCGCACTGGCCGATGGATAAGCTGACCGTGCGCGGCTACGTCGAGGCGCTCAAGCACATTCCGGAAATCCTGCGCATTCGCGGCGAGCTGAAAAATCAGCTGCTCGCGGATCCGCCCGATGTGTTCATCGGCGTCGATGCGCCCGATTTCAACTTCGGTCTCGAGCATGCGTTGCGGGCGGCGGGCATTCCCACCATCCACTTCGTTTGTCCGTCGATCTGGGCGTGGCGTGGCGGGCGCATCAAGAAGATCCAGAAGTCGGTGGATCACATGCTCTGTGTGTTCCCGTTCGAGACGGAGATCCTCGAAAAGGCGGGTGTCGCGGCGTCCTACGTGGGCCATCCGCTCGCGGACGAAATCCCGCTGGAACCGGACGTGCCGGGCGCGCGCCGCGCGCTTGGCCTGCCCGAGGGCGGACCGGTGATCGCCGTGTTGCCGGGCAGCCGGCGCTCCGAGATCAACCTGATCGGCCCGACGTTCTTCGACGCGATTGCCATCATGCAGCAGCGCGAGCCGGGCCTGCGCTTCGTGATGCCTGCGGCGACGCCGGCTATCCATGCGCAGTTGCAGGAGCTGGCGAGCGCGCGCGAAGGTCTCGCGTTGACGATCATCGACGGCCAGTCGCAACTCGCGATGACCGCTGCCGACGCGATCCTCGTGAAAAGCGGCACGGTGACGCTCGAAGCGGCGCTCCTGAAGAAGCCGATGGTGATCTCGTACAAGGTTCCCTGGCTCACTGGGCAGATCATGCGTCGCCAGGGCTATCTGCCCTATGTGGGGCTGCCGAACATTCTGGCGGGGCGCTTTGTCGTCCCCGAGATCCTGCAGCACTTCGCGACGCCAGAGGCGTTGGCCGACGCCACGCTCACGCAGTTGCACGACGAATCGAACCGGCGCACGCTGACGGAAGTCTTCACGCAGATGCATCTCGCGCTGCGCCAGAACACGTCGCAGCGTGCCGCGGAGGTCGTGGCGCGTGTTCTGGAAAGCCGCAGGGGGCGGGCATGACGGACGTCGCGAGCAAACGCGCACGCGCGCCGGCGTCGAAGGCGGCGGCAAAGCGCGCGACGCGGCAGGCACGCGCGGAGCAGGCCGGGCTGCTGTTCGAGTCGCCCGATGACATCGTCTGCGGCGTCGATGAGGCTGGGCGCGGTCCGCTCGCCGGGCCCGTGGTGGCAGCGGCGGTCATTCTCGACCCGGCTCGGCCTATCGCGGGGCTGGACGACTCGAAGGCACTAACGGCTAAGGCCCGCGACGCCCTCTACGATCTTATCGTCGAGCGCTCGCTTGCGTGGTGCGTGGCTTCGGCCACGGTCGAGGAAATCGACACGCTCAACATCCTGCAGGCGACGATGCTCGCGATGCGGCGCGCGGTCGAGGGCCTGAGCGTGACGCCGACGCTCGCGAAGATCGACGGCAACCGCTGCCCGGTGGTGTCTGTGCGCTGCGAAGCGGTGATTGGCGGTGACGCGCTGGTGCCGAGTATCTCGGCAGCGTCCATCATTGCGAAGGTCACGCGAGACCGCATGCTGCAGAAACTGCACGAGACGTACCCGGTTTATGGCTTCGACGCACACGCTGGCTATGGTACCGCACAGCATCTCGCCGCTCTGCGCGAGCACGGTCCCTGTGAGCATCATCGCCGCTCGTTCGCGCCAGTGCGCGAAGCTTATGCTCTGCATGGCACCGCGCGCACCGGCACTTAGCGGCCCGAACAATCGCGAAGGCGGGGCTTTTTCGCCCGTCTGATCTCGCGCTTCCCGTGCTCCGAGCGCCGCTTCGTGCGGCGCGATGTTTTTCCCCGCATTCCTTTTCAAGTCAGGCCCGCCCGTGAAAGCCATTACCTCACGCGACAATCCGCTCTACAAACGCCTGAAGGCGCTGGCCGGCTCGACGCATCAACAGCGCAAGAGCGGTCAGGCTCTGCTTGAGGGCTTCCATCTGGCGAGCGCCTGGCTCGACGGCGGCAACCAGCCCGAGTACTGCATCGTCACCGATGGCGCGCTTGCGCACGAAGAAGCGCGGGCGATCGTTGCACGCGTCGACGAACGGCGCGTCGTGACGTTGCCCGATGCGTTGTTCGGCCAGCTTTCGAGCGTCGTGCACGGTGTGGGGATGCTGCTGCTGGTCGATACGCCCGAGGCGGCGCTGCCGCACCGTGTGCAGTCGACCTGCGTGGTGCTCGATGGTGTGCAGGATGCGGGCAACGTCGGCTCGATCCTGCGCAGCGCGGCAGCGGCGGGCATCGACAAGGTGTTCTGCACGCCCGGCACGGCGTATGTCTGGTCGTCGAAGGTGCTGCGTTCCGCGATGGGCGCGCATTTCCTGCTGGAAGTGTTTGAGAACGTCGAAAGCGAGACGCTGACCGGGATGCTCGCCGTGCCCGTCGTGATCACCGATTCACATGGCGCTCAGGCGATCGACGAATGCGACCTGACGCGCGAGGTCGCGTGGGTGTTTGGCAACGAAGGGGCTGGCGTGTCGCAGGTATGGCGCGATGCGGCCACGCATCGCGTGACGATTCCGCAACCGGGCGGCATGGAGTCGTTGAATGTGGCGGCGGCGGCGGCGGTGTGCCTGTTCGAGCAATGCCGCCAGCGCCGACGCGCGCGCTGAAAGCGCAGCGGCCGCGGGTCACGCAAACGCCGCCCGCCTGCCGCGATACATCCGTAATCAGTAAGACGGCTTGTCGATCCGGATTTCCTGCAGGACCGTCGTCGCGATTTCCTCGATCGACTTGTGTGTCGACGAGAGCCACTTGATCCCTTCACGCCGCATCATCGCCTCGGCTTCGTTCACCTCGTAGCGGCAGTTTTCGAGTGCCGCGTATTTGCTGCCCGGACGCCGCTGGTTACGGATCTCCGCAAGACGCTGCGGATCGATCGAGAGCCCGAAAATCTTGTCGCGATGCGACAGCAGAGCGGTCGGCAGCTTGCCGCGTTCGAAGTCGTCCGGAATCAGCGGATAGTTCGCCGCCTTCACGCCGTATTGCATCGCCAGATAGAGGCTGGTCGGCGTCTTGCCGCTGCGGGACACGCCCACGAGGATTACATCGGCGTCCGTGAGATTGCGGTTCGACTGCCCGTCGTCATGCGCGAGCGAGAAGTTGATCGCCTCGATGCGGTTCTTGTATTCGTCGGTGTCGGCGTTCTGGTGGCCGCGGCCCATTGCGTGGGACGACTTCAGCTCCAGTTCCTGCTCCAGCGGCTCGACGAACGTCTGGAACATGTCGAGCACGAGCGCGTTCGCGCGCTTGACGATCTCGTTCGAGTTGCTGTCCACGAGCGTCGTGAAGACGATCGGCCGGCGGCCCTCGTGAACGGCAGCTTCGTTGATCTTTTCGGCGGTAGCGTAAGCCTTGTCGGACGAATCGACGAAAGGCAGGCGGACGAGACGGAATTTCTGGTCGAACTGCGAAAGGATCGAATGCGCGAAGGTCTCGGCAGTGATCCCGGTACCGTCGGAGACGATGAATACGGTGGGCGGCATCGATTGAAGCTGGGTAGGGGCGTTTCAGGAAACGCGAAACAGGCGGGCCGGAGCCCCAGGCGGCGCCTCGCGCGGCATGCCGAGGCGCTGTTCTTGACGACGGACACATTTTCCGGAGTCGGCACGGTAGAATAGCGGCAACCTGTTGGATAAGCAATTGCAGCACAATCGCGCCAACCCGCAGCCTTTCATGGCTCATTCTGGTGTCAATTTGCAGCGATTTCGTCTAACTTCGTCTAATCGCGCGCATCGTCCTGCTTTTCCTTTTGTCGAGCCCCAGTTTCGACACGCAAAGCGATTGCTTCTCCAACAGGTTGCGCAAGACGCGGATCCGCTTCCAATGAGCGTTTCGCGTTCGAGCCCACTTGCGCAATCGTGAATTTTTTTCACACTTAGGGGCTTGTATGACTAACACCGTTGCCAAGGATCAGGCGTATGTAGTGCCTTTCGAGCAGTTGCGGATGACCGATGTCGAGGTCGTGGGCGGCAAGAACGCCTCGCTCGGCGAAATGATCAGCCAATTGGCTGAAGCCGGCGTGCGTGTGCCTACGGGTTTCGCGACGACGGCGCTCGCCTTCCGCGACTTTCTGAAGCACAACAACCTGACCGAACGGATCGCCGCGCGTCTGGCTACGCTCGACGTCGACGATGTCAAGGCGCTGGCAGAAGCGGGCAAGGAGATCCGTCAATGGATCATCGACGCGCCGCTACAGCCGCAGCTCGAAGCGGATATCCGCGCGGGTTTCGAGACGCTCCAGAACGGTTCGCCAGCTGAACTGTCGTTTGCCGTGCGTTCGTCGGCAACGGCGGAAGACCTGCCCGACGCCTCGTTCGCCGGTCAGCAGGAAAGCTACCTCAACGTGGTGGGCATCGAGGATGTGCTCGATCGCCTCAAGCACGTGTTCGCGTCGCTCTACAACGACCGCGCCATTTCTTATCGCGTCCACAAGGGATTCACCCACGCCGAAGTCGCGCTCTCCGCGGGCGTGCAGCGCATGGTCCGCTCGGACGTCGGTGCCGCGGGCGTGATGTTCACGCTCGATACGGAATCGGGTTTCAAGGACGCCGTGTTCATCACGTCGAGCTACGGTCTCGGTGAGACCGTCGTGCAGGGCGCTGTGAATCCGGACGAGTTCTACGTCTTCAAGACCACGCTCGCACAGGGCAAGGCTCCGATCATCCGCCGCTCGATCGGCTCGAAGCTCATCAAGATGGAATTCACGCAGCCGGGCGAGCCGGGCCGCGTGAAGACCGTCGACAACTCGCACGAAATGCGCAACCGCTTCTCGATCACCGACGAAGACGTGATCGAGCTGGCGAAGTACGCCGTCATCATCGAGAAGCACTACCAGCGTCCGATGGACATCGAGTGGGGCAAGGATGGCCGCGACGGCAAGATCTTCATTCTCCAGGCGCGTCCGGAGACGGTGAAGAGCCAGGCGCACGGCAAGGCCGAGCAGCGCTTCAAGCTGAAGGGCCAGTCGCAGGTTCTGGCAACGGGCCGTGCGATCGGCCAGAAGATCGGCGCGGGCCGCGTGAAGGTGATTCACGATCCGTCCGAAATGGAGCGCGTGCAGCCGGGCGACGTGCTGGTCGCGGACATGACCGACCCGAACTGGGAGCCGGTGATGAAGCGCGCTTCGGCAATCGTCACGAACCGCGGCGGCCGTACCTGCCACGCGGCGATCATCGCGCGTGAGCTGGGCGTGCCGGCTGTCGTGGGCTGCGGCGACGCAACCGACGTGCTGAAGGACGGCGCGCTCGTGACCGTGTCGTGCGCGGAAGGCGACGAAGGCCGCATTTACGACGGCCTGCTCGAGACCGAAGTCAGCGAAGTGCAGCGCGGCGAGCTTCCGGCGATTCCCGTGAAGATCATGATGAACGTCGGTAATCCACAGCTCGCGTTCGACTTCTCGCAGCTGCCGAACGCCGGTGTGGGCCTCGCGCGTCTCGAGTTCATCATCAACAACAACATCGGCGTCCACCCGAAGGCGATCCTCGAGTACCCGAACGTCGATGCCGATCTGAAGAAGGCCGTGGAAAGCGTCGCGCGCGGTCATGCGTCGCCGCGTGCGTTCTACATCGACAAGCTGACCGAAGGCATCGCCACGATTGGCGCGGCGTTCTATCCGAAGCCCGTGATCGTGCGTCTCTCGGACTTCAAGTCGAACGAGTACAAGAAGCTCATCGGCGGTTCGCGCTACGAGCCGGACGAAGAGAACCCGATGCTCGGTTTCCGTGGCGCGTCACGCTACATCGCCGAAGACTTCGCCGAGGCGTTCGAGATGGAATGCCGCGCGCTCAAGCGCGTGCGTGAAGAGATGGGCCTCACGAACGTCGAGATCATGGTGCCGTTCGTTCGCACGCTCAAGCAGGCGGAGCGCGTGATCGGCCTGCTCGCGAAGTACGGTCTGAAGCGCGGCGAAAACGGCCTGCGTCTCATCATGATGTGCGAAGTGCCGTCGAACGCGATCCTCGCCGAAGAGTTCCTGCAGTACTTCGACGGCTTCTCGATCGGCTCGAACGACCTTACGCAGCTCACGCTGGGTCTCGACCGCGACTCCGGTATGGAACTGCTCGCCCTCGACTTCGACGAGCGCGATCCGGCCGTCAAGTTCATGCTCAAGCGCGCGATCGAAACGTGCCTGCGCCTGAACAAGTACGTCGGCATCTGCGGCCAGGGCCCGTCCGATCACCCGGATTTCGCCCAGTGGCTCGCCGAGGAAGGTATCGCGTCGATGTCGCTGAACCCGGACACGATCATCGATACGTGGCAGGCGCTCGCCAAGTCGCAAGCGAAGTAAGCGTAGTGCGCCGCGTCCGGCGAGAGACTTGAGGTAACGTCCCGAGGGTCTCCTGCCGTACCAAAAAAAGTGCCAGCTTCGTGCTATAACACCCCGGTCAAGCCGGGGTGTTTTACTTTGGGAGACTGACGTGGGGCCACATGGTTTGTTCTGGTGGGTCGGCGCGGGCGTGCTGATCATCGCCGAGTTGATGACGGGCACGTTCTACCTGCTGATGATCGCGCTCGGCTTCCTCGCGGGTGTGCTCGCGTATCTGCTCGGCGCGCCGCTCGATCTGCAACTCGGCATTGCCGCCGTCGTCGCGCTGATCGCCGTGATCGTGCTGCGGCGCTCCCGTTTCACGCGCCGCCGGCGCGTGACCGATGTGTCGCGCGATCCGGGCGTCAATCTCGACATCGGCGAATCGTTGACCGTCGCCGGCTGGCATGACCGCCGTGCGCGCGCGATGTATCGCGGCGCTGAATGGGATGTCGAACTCGCGCCGGGCGAGCCCGAAGATGCGCGTCTCTATGAAATCAAGGCCGTGCGCGGCAGCTGCCTGATCGTCGCAGCGCGGCAAGACGAGGCGCCCGGCCGGGCAAGGCACGCCTGAGCCGCGTCACCGCACGTTTGTTGCATCGTGCATCGCATCGACCACTTCGAAGAAAGGGAGTCCATCAATGCAAATTCCAGTCGTCGGCCTGATTCTGCTTGTGATCGTCATCGTGCTGATCGCCCAGACCATCAAGATCGTGCCGCAGCAGCACGCCTGGGTCCTCGAGCGGCTTGGCCGCTATCACGCGACGCTCACGCCGGGACTCTCGATCGTGCTGCCGTTCGTCGATCGTGTGGCGTACAAGCATGTGCTCAAGGAAATCCCGCTCGACGTGCCGAGCCAGGTCTGTATCACGCGCGACAACACGCAGTTGCAGGTGGACGGCGTGCTGTACTTCCAGGTGACCGATCCGATGAAGGCGTCGTACGGATCGAGCAACTTCGTTTTCGCGATCACGCAGCTCTCGCAGACCACGCTGCGTTCGGTGATCGGCAAGCTCGAACTCGACAAGACGTTCGAGGAGCGCGACTTCATCAATCACAGCATCGTGTCGGCGCTGGACGAGGCTGCGTCCAACTGGGGCGTCAAGGTGCTTCGCTACGAAATCAAGGATCTCACGCCCCCGAAGGAAATCCTTCACGCGATGCAGGCGCAGATCACCGCCGAGCGCGAAAAGCGCGCGCTGATTGCTGCGTCGGAAGGTCGCAAGCAGGAGCAGATCAACCTCGCGTCGGGCGCGCGTGAGGCGGCGATCCAGAAGTCGGAGGGCGAGAAGCAGGCCGCGATCAATCAGGCGCAGGGTCAGGCGGCTGCGATTCTCGCCGTGGCCGAGGCAAACGCTCAGGCGATCCAGAAGATTGGCGCGTCGATCCAGGAGCACGGCGGCATGGACGCGGTCAACCTCAAGGTGGCCGAACAGTACGTCAACGCGTTCTCCAATCTCGCGAAGCAGGGCAACACGCTGATCGTGCCGGGCGACATGGGCGATCTGAGCTCGATGATCGCTTCGGCGCTCACGATTGTGAATCGCGCAGGTATCGGCGAGCAGAAGGTGAAGGGCGCCTGAGCAGCCTGACTGGCATCAGTTTGAGTGAACGAAAAACGGGCCGCGAAAGCGGCCCGTCTGCTTTTCCGGGTGATGTCGACGATCAGGTCGGCGAGCGCATCAGGCGCGCCTTTTCGCGCTCCCAGTCGCGCTTCTTCTCGGCCTCGCGTTTGTCGTGCTGCTTCTTGCCCTTCGCGAGGCCGATTTCGCACTTCACGCGGCCGCCCTTGTAGTGGAAGTTCAGCGGAACGAGCGTGTAGCCGCGTTGCTCGACTTTGCCGATCAGCTTGTCGATCTGGTCACGGTGCAGGAGCAGCTTGCGCGTGCGGACCGGGTCGGGGTTGATGTGCGTGGACGCCTCGGGCAGCGGGCTGATATGCGTGCCGATCAGGAATAGCTCGCCGTCCTTGATGACGACGTAGCCTTCCTTGATCTGGCCGCGCCCGGCGCGCAGCGCTTTCACCTCCCACCCTTCGAGCACGAGTCCTGCTTCGTGGCGCTCCTCGATGGAGTAATCGAAGAACGCTTTTCTGTTGTCGATGATGCTCATGGGGAAATGGGAACGGCCCAACTCGTTTAAAATCCCAATTTTAGCAAAGCGGGCTTTTGAAAGCCCGCGACGCCTTCTTCACCCTTGCGACGCGTCGCGCAATATATGGCAGATGTCCAGAAAACCGTGCTGATTCGCCATTCGGCGGAGCGAATGTTCGACCTCGTCACCGATGTGGCCGACTACCCCAATTTCCTGCCATGGTGCGGTGGCGTCGAGATCCGCCGTCAGGACGAGAGCGGCATGGAAGCGAAGATCCACATCAACTTCAAGGGTATCAAGCAACATTTCGCCACGCGCAATACGCAGAAGCGCCCGGAGCGCATCGACATGGAATTCGCGGACGGGCCGTTTCGCAAGTTCACCGGCTTCTGGCGCTTCACGCCGCTGCGTGCAGACGCCTGCAAGATCGAGTTTGCGCTGCACTACGAGTTTGCAAATGTCATTCTGGAAAAGATCATCGGGCCGGTGTTTCACCACATCGCGAACACCTTCGTCGACTCTTTCGTGAAGCGCGCCGATCAGCGCTACGGCAAGCCATGAGCGGGAAGTTGTCGATCGACGTCTGTTATGCGCTGCCCGATGCGCAGACGCTCATTACGGTTGAGCTTGCACCGGGCGCGACTGTGCAGCAGGCCATCGACATGAGCGGCATCCTTGGTCGTCATCCGGAAATCGATCTCGCGAAGCTCAAGGTGGGGATCTACGGCAAGGTCAAGCCGCTCGACACCGTGCTGGCGGATCACGATCGTGTGGAGATTTACCGTCAGTTGATCGTCGATCCGAAAGCCGCACGTCAGCGCCGCGTCGACAAAACCCGCAAGGCGGGTTCCGTGGAAGGGCGCAAGTGGCTTCACAAGGATTCGCGCTGACGCGCTGAACGCGCAAACTGAGCGCGCAAAGACAACGGGCCGGAGCGGCGTAGACGCCATTCCGGCCCGTTTGCCATGGCGGGGTCGTCTTCTTGCGCATGCGCGCGGCGCCACGGCCTCAGGTCGTCATGCCGCGTTCCCGCGCCGCTCGCTGCTACCCTCGTCACCCATGCCGCCGACGCTGGGCACTTCGGCTGCCGGCACGATTCCGTCGCCATGCGCGGTGTCTTCCGGACCGCCCGAATGCTGGCGCACCGACCAGCTCACGCCCACCACGAGCAGCACGATCGCCGCGATTTCGAGTCCGCGCGGCAGGCGGTGGTCGTAGACGAAGCCGTAGAGCAGGGCGAACAGCGTCTCGAAGACGATCATCTGCCCCGACAGCGTGAGCGGCAGACGCTTGGCGGCGGCGTTCCAGAGGCCATTGCCGAGCCACGACGCGCCGATCGCGAGCACGAGGTTCAGTTGCCAGAACACCGTCCAGCGTGACGCCGTGACGCTCTCCTGCACCGTACCGGGCGGCATCGCGAGAATGGCGAGCCAGAGCAGGCCGCCGAGTGCACCCGTCACCACGCCCCACAGCACGGACCACTCGTTGCCGGTGAAATGGGCGTTGCGATGCAGGTAACGGGCGTTTTCGACGGCGAACCAGGTCCAGCAGACGAGCGCGCCAACCGCGCAGCCGAGGCCCGCGATCTTCGTGAGCGTGCTTGCATGATCGCCGTGACTGGCACCTGCCGTGAACACATCGACGTTGATGCAAACGATGCCGGCCGCAATCATCGCTAGCGGCCAGACGAGGCGCGATAGCGGCACGGCGCCGTGATCGCTCCGTCCAAGCAGAGTCACCGTGACGGGCAGCACGCCGACGATCAGCGACGCGGGCGCGATGCCGACCAGGTGGATGGCGGTCGCGAGAAAAAGGTAATAAAGCAGGTTGCCCATCAGCGCCAGCTTGATGAGCATGACGAAGTCCTGGCGCGTGAGGCGGGGCCAGACGCGGCGCAGCATCGGCACGAGGGCCGCCAGTGAAACGAGGCCGTACATGACGTAGCGGCCCGCGCTCAGGAGCAGCGGCGAAAAATCCTGCAGCTGGCGGGGCACGACGAACACGGTCCCCCACAACGCCCCGGCGAGCACGCCGTACAACACACCACGCTGCATCTTCGAAAACTCCGGACAAATCAGACTGGCTCTGAGCTTAAAGGGTGCGCGGGCGCGCGTCTTGTTCAATTCTGCAGCGAATTCACGTCTGAGTCCCGTATTGGGATTGGCAAAGGGCTGCATCACCGGCGCCGCACGTACGGTTTCCCCAGCGCCAGGAAATTTCCCAAAATCACCGCTAAGCTACTGTTGATACTGATGATTTCCAGGGCGCTATCCCGTATAATCTGCTTTTGCGCCTATAGGATTTGCCATGCGTCTGATCCAGAAAGCACTCACGTTCGATGACGTGCTCCTCGTTCCCGCGTTCTCCGACGTTCTGCCGCGCGACACCAGCCTCAAGACCCGGCTGACCCGCAATATCTCCCTGAATATTCCGCTCGTCTCGGCCGCGATGGATACGGTCACCGAAGGCCGTCTCGCAATCGCGATGGCGCAGCAGGGTGGCGTAGGCATCATCCACAAGAACCTCACGCCCGCGGAGCAGGCGCGCGAGGTCGCGAAGGTGAAGCGTTTCGAGTCGGGTGTCCTGCGCGATCCGATCACGATCCCGCCGCAAATGAAGGTGCGCGACGTGATCGCCCTGTCGCAGCAGCATGGCATCTCCGGCTTCCCGGTGGTCGAGGGTGCGCAACTGATCGGTATCGTCACGAACCGCGACCTGCGCTTCGAAACGCGCCTCGACGAGCCCGTGCGCTCGATCATGACGCCGCGTGAGCGCCTCGTCACCGTCAAGGAAGGCACGCCGCTCTACGAAGCCAAGGCGCTCATGCACAGCCACCGGCTCGAGCGCGTGCTGGTCGTCAACGATGCGTTCGAACTGCGCGGCCTGATGACCGTGAAGGACATCACCAAGCAAACCGAACACCCGGCCGCCTGCAAGGACGAGCACGGCAAGCTGCGCGCGGGCGCGGCAGTCGGCGTCGGTCCGGACAATGAAGAGCGCGTCGAGTTGCTCGTGCAGGCGGGCGTGGACGTGATCGTCGTCGATACGGCGCACGGCCACAGCAAAGGCGTGCTCGAGCGCGTCCGCTGGGTCAAGAAGAACTTCCCGCACGTTGAAGTGATCGGCGGCAACATTGCGACGGCTGACGCTGCGCGCGCGCTCGTCGAGTACGGTGCGGACGGCGTCAAGGTCGGTATCGGCCCGGGCTCGATCTGCACGACGCGCATTGTCGCGGGCGTGGGCGTGCCGCAGATCAGCGCGATCGCGAACGTTTCGGACGCGCTTCGTGGCACGGGCGTTCCGTGCGTCGCCGATGGCGGCGTGCGTTACTCGGGCGACGTTTCCAAGGCACTCGCTGCCGGCGCGAACGCCGTGATGATGGGCAGCATGTTCGCGGGCACGGAAGAGTCGCCGGGCGACGTGTTCCTGTACCAGGGCCGCCAGTACAAGTCGTATCGCGGCATGGGTTCGGTGGGCGCAATGAAGGACGGTGCTGCGGACCGTTACTTCCAGGACAATTCCGCGAATATCGACAAACTCGTGCCCGAGGGCATCGAAGGCCGCGTCGCGTACAAGGGCTCGGTCAACGCAATCCTGTTCCAGTTGATCGGTGGCGTGCGTGCCTCGATGGGCTACTGCGGCTGCAGCACGATCGACGAACTGCACGAGAAGGCTGCCTTCGTCGAGATCACGTCGGCGGGCATGCGCGAGTCGCACGTTCACGACGTGCAGATCACGAAGGAAGCTCCCAACTACCACGTGGACTAATCGCCGATGAAGGCCTTGCTGCGCGTTGTACTGATTGTCGATGCGTTGATGCTGCTGGGCTTCGGAGTGCTGTTCCTGCTGACTCCGTGGGCCTCGCTGTTCGACGCGCTGCAACTGGTGCAGCCGCAGCCGGTGCTTGTCGGGCTGGTGCTCGGCGTGGTGCTGATGGGCCTGGCGTGGCTCGCGGTACGAGCCGCGTTCGACGGTGCGATGACGGTGCCCGTTGGCCGTGTGGCCGGGCATATCAACTGGATCTGCGGTGTGCTCATGCTCGTGTGGCTGATCGGGTTCCACAACCCGCAGCTCACGGGTTTCGGTCAGTTGACTGCTGGCGGTATCGGCGCATGGCTGATCGTGATCGGCTTCGGTGGTGTACGGCTCGCGGGAGCGGTCCGGCGGCGCGAGAAGGCGCAGGCGGCCGGAGCGAAGCCGATACGGCGCGATGCGCCGCTTGCCACGCAGAACGAGTCGCGCAGCGAGCCCGTAGTAACGCGTTCGGTTCCGCTTTTCGCGGGCGCTACGTCGCCAGCGACAACGACGAGCACTGCCGCGGATACGCCGACATCGCCGCCGCAGCCGGAAGCGCCAGTACCGGTGGCGACACCGCGAACGACGAGCGCCGATGAAGCCCGCCTGAGCGCCCGCGACGAAACCGCCAACGCGCCGAGGCCTCCGCTGCATGGCTGAACGGCAACGCCCGACCCCCGCCACAGGCCTTGTCGCCTCGCGCCCAGATTGCGACGTACGACACAACACAGCAACGCAACGCGACACACGCTTCCCGAATTCACGCTGCGCGCAGCGCGCGCGGCTTTCCGTATCCGTTCTTTTCTTAGGTCTCGTCCTGCCATGCACGACAAAATCCTGATTCTCGACTTCGGTTCGCAAGTCACCCAGCTCATTGCACGACGCGTTCGCGAGGCGCACGTCCTCTCGGAAGTCCACCCGTATGACGTCGATGAGGCGTTCATTCGCGAGTTCGCGCCCAAGGGCATCATCCTCTCGGGCGGCCCGAACTCGGTGACGACGTCCGACACGCCGCGCGCGCCGCAAGCCGTATTCGATCTCGGCGTGCCGGTGTTCGGCATCTGCTACGGCATGCAGATGATGGCCGAGCAACTGGGTGGCAAGGTCGATATCGGCCACGTACGCGAATTCGGCTACGCCGAAGTGCGGGCGCGCAACCACACGAGCCTGCTGGAAGGTATCGAGGACTTCCAGACGCCGGAAGGCCACGGCATGCTCAAGGTCTGGATGAGCCACGGCGACAAGGTCACCGCCATGCCCGAAGGCTTCAAGCTGATGGCTTCGACCGAGTCGTGCCCGATCGCTGCAATGGCCGACGAGTCGCGCCACTTCTACGGCGTGCAATGGCACCCGGAAGTCACGCACACCGCGAAGGGTCGCGCGATGATCGAACGCTTCGTGCTCGACATCTGCGGCGCGAAGGCCGACTGGGAAATGGGCCACTACATCGACGAAGCCGTCGAGACGATCCGCAAGCAGGTCGGCAACGAGCACGTCATTCTGGGCCTCTCGGGCGGCGTGGATTCGTCGGTGGCAGCGGCGCTGCTGCATCGCGCGATCGGCGACCAGCTGACCTGCGTGTTCGTCGATCATGGCCTCCTGCGCCTGAACGAAGCCGAACAGGTCATGTCGATGTTCGCCGACAACCTGGGCGTGAAGGTGATCCACGTCGATGCGAGCGAAGCGTTCATGTCGAAGCTCGCGGGCGTGACCGATCCGGAAGCGAAGCGCAAGATCATCGGCGCGGAATTCGTCGAGGTGTTCCAGGCCGAAGCGGGCAAGCTCACCGACGCGAAGTGGCTCGCCCAGGGCACGATCTATCCGGACGTGATCGAATCGGCGGGCAAGGGCAAGAAGGCCGCGCACACGATCAAGAGCCATCACAACGTCGGCGGTTTGCCGGAGACGCTGAACCTCAAACTGCTCGAGCCGCTGCGCGAGCTGTTCAAGGACGAAGTGCGCGAACTCGGCGTGAAGCTGGGCCTGCCGCATTCGATGGTGTATCGCCATCCGTTCCCGGGCCCGGGCCTCGGCGTGCGGATTCTCGGCGCAGTGAAGCGCGAGTTCGCCGATCTGCTGCGCCGCGCCGACGCGATCTTCATCGAGACGCTGCGCAACACCATCGACAAGGAAACCGGCAAGTCGTGGTACGACCTCACGAGCCAGGCGTTCGCGGTGTTCCTGCCGGTGAAGAGCGTCGGTGTGATGGGCGATGGACGCACGTATGAATACGTCGTCGCACTGCGTGCCGTGCAGACGCAGGACTTCATGACGGCGCACTGGGCACATCTGCCGCATGACCTGCTCGGTCACGTGTCGAATCGCATCATCAATGAAGTGCGCGGCATCAATCGTGTCGTGTACGACATTTCTGGCAAGCCGCCTGCGACGATCGAGTGGGAGTGATCTGAAGTTTTCCCGGCCAGTTCGGGAAGTCTGGTTTTTCGTGTTTTCCTTTTTAAAAAACACGAATCCGCAGTTGATTCGATCCGCGCCGGCCGTGTGGCCGGCGCGGCTTCGTCAGGGCGCAGAAACGTGAACGCGCTTTGTCGACGCACACCGTAGCGCGCAGCCGGCGTGCTGCGCGAAAGTTTCAATACCATCGCTTGCCGGGCGCCTTCGAATGCGTCCTGGTCGCTTCGCTGCAACGGCGATGACCGTTCCTGAAGCTCAAGAGACGTTCATCGGTCCCGTTACGTTAATTCGTATCACTAATTATTATTTGCTCGCACCGGACCCTGTCCTGATCTTCCCGCTTTCCGCGCGGCTATTTTCTCATTTGCAAACTTTTCCAAAACGCTGGAATCCTCGCGTTTTACTGTCACGTGACATAGATTAATTGCAGAGCTGTATGCAACTGCAAGTTGAACGCAAAGTATTTCCTTTAAGTGAGCAGAACAACCTGCCACTTAACAAATACGTCACGAGACGCTACCAATGTATTCCGTACGCAAGTCCCATACGCACGCGGTGTGTCATTTGTCGTTCAAAGATAGGTAAATCCCGCATCTTTGAATGATCCCGCCAGCTTACCGGAGACGGGAAATCTGACTTCAGGTCCGGGAGAGCAACCATGATGGAAACGAATACGAGAATCGTCGTATGTGTAGCGGCGGCGGTGCTGCTGACAGCATGCGGCGGTAGCGGGGTAATGCCCCCGCAAATCCATCGTCGGGAGAAGTAGAATTTTCTCGTTAAGAGGGAGTTCTGCAGATGAAGAAGTCGAGATTCACGGACAGCCAGATACTGGAGGCGCTCAAGCGCGCGGAGGCCGGACTGGCGGTGCCGGAGCTGTGCCGGGAGCTGGGCATCAGTTCGGCGACGTTTTATAAATGGCGCTCGAAGTACGGCGGCATGGACGCGTCGATGATGTCGCGCATGAAGGAACTGGAGGCGGAGAATGCCCGGCTTCGCAAGATGTACATCGAGGAGAAGCTCAAGGCTGAGATTGCCTCGGAGGCACTGCAAAAAAAGTTCTGAAGCCATCTCGTCGGCGCGAGATGGCAAAGCGGGTTGTGCAACAGCGGCGCGTGTCAATTCGTGTGGCGTGCGCGGCGTTTGGCATCAGCGAGTCGTGCTACCGGTACGAGGCGAAGTTGAACACGGAGAACGAAGAGATTGCCAACTGGCTGCTGCGTATCACGGGTTGCCATCGCAACTGGGGTTTTCTGCTGTGCTACTTCTACCTGCGTAACGTGAAGGGATTCGGCTGGAACCATAAGCGCATTTACCGGATTTACCGCGAGCTGGAGCTGAACCTGCGCATCAAGCCGAAAAAGCGGCTGGTGCGGGAAACGCCGCAGCCGCTATCGGTACCGGAGGCCATCAATGAAGTGTGGTCGATGGACTTCATGCATGACCAGCTGGTTGACGGGCGCAGTATCCGGACGCTGAACGTGATTGATGATTTCAACCGCGAGGCGCTGGGCATCGAGGTGGATTTCTCGTTGCCATCCGAGCGGGTGATTCGCACGCTGAAGCAGCATATGGAATGGCGAGGCAAGCCGAAGGTCATCCGGTGCGACAACGGCCCGGAATATCTGAGCGCGGCCATCGTGACGTGGACGCAGAAGCAAGGCATCCGGTTGGAATACATCGAGCCGGGCAAGCCGCAGCAGAATGCGTATATCGAACGGTTCAACCGGACTGCTCGGTACGAATGGTTGTCGCAGTATCTGTGGGAAGACCTGGAGCAGGTTCGCGAAGCGGCGGCCGACTGGATGTGGATTTACAATCACGAGCGCCCGAATATGGCATTGGGCGGTTTTACCCCGAAGCAGCGGCTGGCCATGGCCGCTTAGTTTCTACTTCTGCCCACCGTGGAAAACGGGGGCATTACCGCGGCAGCAGCAGCGGAAACCAACCAGCGCCAGTAGTGAACGCCGATCCGCAAGGGTTCTGGCAAGGCACCGACACCAACGGCCGAGCCGTTGCGGCTCTGGTATTGGAGACGGGGCAGTACTTTTCTGTGTACTCAACAAACGGTTCCGTCGGCGGCATGGTTGAGGGAACACTAACAGTCAGCGGAAATACCATCACTGACAATTCTGCAATCGACTTTGTAGTTGGGTCCTCAGCAGTAAGCGCTACGGTCGCGGGTACGGCTACGACCAAACAACTGATCGCTGTAAAAGTTAGCGAACCCAGTCAATCCGTGTCGTTTACCGGAACATATAACGCCTCTTACGATTCGTCCCCGTCGCCGAGCGCAGGCGTTGGAACGTGGACCGGATCCGCAGCAGGTGGTGCCGCCGTCACCACTATTACGGTCGCCGCCGATAACAGCTTCACTGGGTCATCGGGGACGTGCACATTCAATGGATCCGTTGCGCCGCGCGCGAGTGGAAAGAACGTGTTCGATGGCAACGTGACGTTCAATGACGCCTCGTGTCAACTGGGTGCCGGTACGAAGATTGGCTTTGAAGCGGTCATCGCCAACAACCAGATGGTCGCTGCGGGTGTTAATCCCTCGCGAACTGCTGGGTTCGTGTTCCTCGGTACAAAGGGCTAAAAGCCAGCGCCCACAGGTTCCCGGCCCAGATGTGTCGCGGGCCGGTGCCGCTTTCCTCGCGTGCGGAAGCGGGAATGTCTGGCCCCGCGAGTCGGGTTCGCCCCGGACAGATCCAGAGCTTCGTCGCGATCGGGAACGCTTGCCAGAACGCTTTGCAGCAGACGCACGGCCTCACGCAATTCGCCGGCGGTAATGTGTTTTTGCGCGGCGGCGAGGATATGTTCAATATCGTTGCTTGCGGCGATGTTCTGGTTTTCCTCGCGGGCGTTCTCGTTGTAATGTATCGGACGCCCGATCTGCGGATTTCCGCTTATCTGATTCCGGTTTGGCTTGCCGTACCCGGCGCCGCCTCTTGTTTCCTGCAGCACAACGCGTGTATGTGCGCTGCAAGGCGGCGTCCCGACGCGCTGACCCTATCCGGCCCGTATTTTTTTCTGAACAGCCTATTTCGCAAACACCATGTTCGAACACATCGACGCCTATCCCGGCGACCCGATTCTCACGCTCAACGAGAACTTCCAGAAGGACCCGCGACAGAACAAGGTCAATCTGAGCATCGGCATCTACTTCGACGACGATGGCCGACTGCCCGTCATGCAAGCCGTCCGTACCGCCGAAGCGGCGATTCTCGAAGAGCCGGGTCCGAAACCCTATCTGCCGATGGCGGGCTTTGCCCAGTACCGCGACGCCGTGCAGGCGCTCGTGTTTGGCGAATCGTGTCCGTCGCGCGCGGCGGGGCGTATCGCGACGGTGCAGACGCTCGGTGGCTCGGGGGCGTTGCGGGTCGGGGCGGACTTCATCAAGCGCTATTTCCCGGCGAGCCAGGTCTGGGTGAGCGACCCGACGTGGGAAAACCACCGCTTCATCTTCGAGCGCGCGGGCTTCACGGTGAACACCTACCCGTACTACGACGAGGCGACGGGCGGCCTGAAGTTCGAGGCGATGCTCGCGGCCATTGCCGCGCTGCCGCCGAAAAGCATCGTGTTGCTGCACGCGTGCTGCCATAACCCGACGGGCGTCGATCTCGAGCGCGCGCAGTGGGAGCAGGTGATCGACGTGATGCAGCAACGCGACCTGCTGCCGTTCGTCGACATGGCGTACCAGGGCTTCGGAGCGGGCCTCGACGATGACGCGTTCGCCGTGCGCGAGATCGCGCGCCGCGGGCTCCCGGCGTTGATTGCGAATTCGTTCTCGAAGAACTTCTCGCTCTACGGCGAGCGTTGCGGCGGCCTGCACGTGGTCTGCGAAGACGCGGCGAGCGCCGATCGCGTGCTGGGGCAACTGACCGCCTCGGTGCGTTCCAACTACAGCAATCCGCCTACGCATGGTGCAAAGATCGTCGCGCGCGTGCTGACCACGCCGGATCTGAAGCAATCGTGGGAGAGCGAGCTGGCGGCGATGTGTCAGCGGATTGCGCGCATGCGCGTTGCGATTCACGATGGCCTGCGCCAGCACGTGAGCGGCGAGGCGCTGTCGCGCTATATCCGCCAGCGGGGCATGTTCACGTACACCGGGTTGTCGGCGGATCAGGTCGAGCGGCTGCGCGAGGAGCACGGGGTCTATATCCTGCGTTCGGGCCGGATGTGCGTCGCGGGACTCAACGAGCAGAACGTTGGGATCGTAGTCGATGCGATCGCCAAGGTGCTCGCGCACTAAGAGTACAACCTGTGCTTTGCTCGCCGCGTCGGCCTATGTGCACGGGCGCGGCGTGCCGAAGCCGCTTCGGACGATGTGAGCCCGTACCCGGCTCATAGCGCGGGCGACATTCCGATGTCGCCCGTTTCAATCCGTCTCTTTGTCCGGCCGGTCGGCGCTGGCGGGTATTCGCGATATATCGTGGATCGGCCATGCCGCGCGTTTGCGGTAGCTGCACGCTCCTGGTTACGCCAGCGCTACGCGGTCCGGTGCGCCTCAGAACCGCACGCCAGCTCCGCATCCGCCGGCAACCCCGCCGCCGCTTCCGCCCGCGGCGCTGCAAAACACCCCACAGCCCGATAGCGCCGCAGCGAGGAGCGCACATACGCCAAGCCGGCTGGCATACGCGAAGAGCGTGGCTGCGCGGCTATGTAATGTGGGGCTGCCGGGGAAGAATTGAAGCTTCATGATCGAGTGAACGGGGATTCAGGCGGGAGCCCGGGATGTCGTGGAGACGCGGTAGGGTCACGTTACTCCAAACGCGCAATGCCTCTAATCAGACGAATCCGGAGTTGCAGAACTCACGCGACATTCGATTGATGGCCTGTCGAGTCACCGGAATTCGACGATAACCGGGAGATAACCGGGAAGGAGGCGCGCGGTCGTCGAGGTCATGCCCTGATAGAATGCGTGAGCCGCAACGTAATGAATTTCCGATGAAATTGCTTGATGCCCTCGTCGAACAACGGATCGCCGCCGCAGCCGCGCGCGGGGATTTCGACGATCTGCCGGGTGCCGGATCGCCCCAGCAACTCGACGACGACCTGCTCGTGCCCGAAGAAGTCCGCGTGGCGAACCGCATCCTCAAAAATGCCGGATTCGTGCCCCCGGCGGTTGAGCAGTTGCGCGCGTTGCGCGACCTCGAGGAGGAAATCGCCAGGGTGGGCGACAAGGCAGCGCAATGCCGCCTGCGTGCTCGCGTGCTCGCGCTCGACATGGCGCTCGAATCGCTTCGTGGTGGCCCGACGGTGGTGCCGCACGAATATCGCCAGCGGATCGCCGAGCGGCTTGCCGAACGCGCAGACGACCAGCGCGTGCACCCAGTGGTGGCACAGTGAACGCGCCGGCCAACACACCGGTCGATCCGTCCGGTGCCGCCGATTGCCTGCAGGATCCCGTCCTCAAGGATGCCGGCATCGCGCAGCAGCCGGATGCTCAAACCGTCGCGCCGCAGCCTGATCCCAACCCCATGAGCGAGCGCGACCAGCGTTTCATGCGGCTCGCTCTCGACGCCGCGGAACAAGCGCGTGCGGCGGGCGAGGTGCCGGTCGGCGCGGTGCTGGTACGCGGCGACGAGGTCATCGCGACGGGTTTCAATCATCCGATCGGTGCGCACGATCCTTCGGCGCATGCCGAGATGGCGGCGCTGCGAGCGGCGGCGAACACGTTGGGAAACTACCGCTTGCCCGGCTGCGAACTCTATGTGACCCTCGAACCGTGCCTGATGTGCTCCGGCGCCATCATGCACGCGCGGATTGCGCGTGTCGTGTACGGCGCACACGACCCGAAAACGGGAGCGTGCGGTAGCGTCGTCGATGCGTTCGCCAACACGCAGCTGAACCATCACACGACCGTGGTGGGCGGTGTGCTCGATGCCGAATGCGGCGACGCGCTGCGCTCGTTCTTCGCGGAGCGCCGCCGTGCCAGCCGCGAGGCACGCCGGGCGGCGGCGGGCGAAATAGCGTCGACGACATCCGGCGGCGAGAGTGAGACTGATATTCCATCCCGAACCACATGACCAAGCACCGCACCTTCGAACTGATTGCGCCGTCGGGCTATCCGCAGGATCTGGAGGCGGTTCAGCGCGGCATCGCGCGCCTGCACGCTGAAGGCCATCGCGTCGAGGGTATCCAGGCGACCGAGCGGCGCTACCAGCGCTTTGCCGGCACCGACGGCCAACGCGCCGCCGAAATCAACCGTCTCGCCGACCCGTCGCGCGCCTTGCCCGATATCGTGCTCGCGGTGCGCGGTGGCTACGGCGCTGTCCGCATCCTGCACGGACTCGACTACGAGGGTCTGCAGCGGCGGCTTGCCGGGCGTCCGATCGCGTTCTGCGGTCATAGCGACTTCACGGCGATCCAGCTCGCGCTGTTCGCGCGCGCGGGGCTCACGACGTTCGGCGGTCCGATGCTCGCGAGCGACTTCGGTGCCGAGGATTTGAGCAGCTTCACGATGCATCACTTCTGGAATGCGCTCTCGAAGCCTGGTTTCAAGCTCAAGGTGGACGTACCGCAGACCCAGACCACGGACGTCTCGGGCACGCTCTGGGGCGGCAATCTCGCCGTGCTGACGTCGCTGATCGGCACGCCGTTTCTGCCGCCGGTGGAGGGGGGCATCCTCTTCGTCGAAGACATCAACGAGCAGCCGTTTCGCATCGAGCGGATGCTTTACCAATTGCACCTCTCAGGCGTTCTTGCTCGTCAGCAGGCGCTCGTGCTGGGCGACTTCTCCGGCGGCAAGCAGTTCGACTATGACAACGGTTACGACCTGACGCAGATGATCGAGCAAGTGCGCTCGGTGGTGGGCATCCCGGTTATTGCGGGTCTGCCGTTCGGGCACATTCCCGATATGGTGACGCTGCCGGTCGGGGCGTCGGCGCGTTTGCAGGCTACGGCGAAGGGGTTCGAGCTGGCGGTTGAGGGATATCCGCATCTCGTGTGAGGCGAAACCCGATGAAGCGCCTTAGGGCGCTTTTTTTTCGACGTGACTTCGCTGATTTTCCGGGAATGGATGCCGCTTGCCGACCCGCGAGACGACAGTCGGCAATTCCGGAAGCGGACATTGAATCTCTGCGTGTGTGCCCTCGGCGCTGCCCGCCGTCGCAGGTGGGAAGATATGCAACTAACGGTCAGTTCGTTCGGCAACCGTCATGCCATCCCTCGGTGTGGCCAGATCCGGTTTGCTGATCATTGATTAGCAGGTCAACAAACCGGTCATCGTGTAGTTGATGACCCTCGTATGGCTGCGCAGGCTACCCGAACCGGGCGTCGCGGCGGCGAGAACCAGTCGCGTTCGGCCGCTGCAGGCGCACTGGAAACAAGTTTTCCTCAGTTTGCGTGGCAGCCGCGCCATCAGGGAAACATGCATCGCTGGCACACAATGCGGGGCGCCTGCCATACACGGCGTTTGACCCGTAGTATCTGAGTACGCGTATGGGCGCACTGGGGCGAATTCGCTAAACTGATCCGGTCCTGAAAGCAATCGTCCAGCCGTCCCGCCGCACGGGTGTTTCGCGCAGACAGCACGTTCGATGCATCCGATCGCCGGGTTTTTCTTCTACGCACCGCCCGATGGAATCGTCCAGCATGGCACTCGACCCACAATACCCACGCGATATGGCTGGTTACGGCCGGCATCCGGTGCAGGCCAACTGGCCGGGCCAGGCCCGCGTCGCGGTGCAGTTCGTGCTCAACTACGAAGAGGGCGGCGAGAACTGCGTGCTGCACGGCGATCACGCGTCCGAGCAATTTCTGTCCGAGATCATCGGCGCCGCCGCGTATCCCGCACGCCACATGAGCATGGAGTCCATCTACGAATACGGCTCGCGCGTCGGGGTGTGGCGCATCCTGCGCGAGTTCGAGAAGCGCGGTCTGCCGCTGACGGTGTTCGGCGTCGGCATGGCTATCGAACGCAATCCGGAGGTCGCGCGGGCATTCGTCGAACTCGGCCATGAAATCGCGTGCCACGGCTATCGCTGGATTCATTACCAGGACGCGACGCCCGACATGGAGGCCGAGCACATGCGGCTCGGAATGGAGGCGATCGAGCGCGTGACGGGCGTGCGACCTCTCGGCTGGTACACGGGCCGCGACAGTCCGAACACGCACCGTCTCGTAGTCGAATACGGCGGCTTTCTCTACGACTCCGACTATTACGGCGACGACCTGCCGTTCTGGATGGACGTGGAAGTGACGGGCGGCAAGACAATACCGCAGCTGATCGTGCCGTACACACTGGACACGAACGACATGCGCTTCGCTACGCAGCAGGGATTCAACACAGCGGATCACTTCTTTACGTATCTGCGTGATGCGTTCGACGTGCTCTACGAAGAGGGGGGCGAAGCGCCGAAGATGCTGTCGGTTGGCATGCATTGCCGGCTGCTCGGCCGCCCGGGGCGATTCCGCGCCCTGCAGCGCTTTCTCGATCACATCGAAAAACACGATCGCGTGTGGGTGACTCGCCGCGTCGATATCGCACGCCACTGGTGCGAGCAACATCCCTGTCAATCGAAGCAGAACGATCAACGTGGGGCCGCCGCATGACGGGCATGCACTACACGCTCGAACGGTTGAACTGCGCCTCTAGTGAAGCCTTCGTAGCGGCGCTTTCGGGCATCTTCGAACACTCGCCCTGGGTAGCCGGGGCGGTCGCGGACCAACGTCCGTTCGCGAGCATCGAGGCATTGCATCAGGCGATGTCGCTCGCCGTTCAGAGCGCTGGCGAGACGGAGCAGCTCGCGCTCATCAACGCCCACCCGGAACTCGCGGGCAAGGCGGCGGTGCGCGGAGAACTGACGGTCGAATCGACCCGCGAGCAGAGCTGCGCGGGTCTGAACCAGTGCACGCAGGAACAGTTCGACACGCTGCAGTCCCTCAACCGCGCGTATCGCGAGAAGTTCGGATTCCCGTTCATCCTGGCGGTGCGCGGTTACGACCGTGAAGGCATCATCGAAAACTTCGAATCGCGTATGAACAACAGTCGTGCCGATGAGATGCGCACTACCCTCGACCAGATCTATCGCATTGCGCGATTCAGGCTCGTCGAGCTGGTTCACGCGTGAGACCGTGCGCGTAGGCCGTCGTTGCAGCGGACGCAGTGTTTTCCGGATCACCGAACAGACACGAACGAAGGAAGACTGAGATGGCACTCCCGACACTCGATCCAAACGCGCCCGATTTCACGCGTCGCTACGTGAACCTTGCCGATCCGCGTCTGGGCGCACAGGCGCTCGTTGCCAGCGACGACTTCTTCGCGCCGAAAGAACGCATGCTCAATCCCGAGCCGGCGGTCTTCATCCCGGGCAAGTACGACGACAACGGCAAGTGGATGGACGGCTGGGAAACGCGGCGCAAGCGCACGACGGGCTACGACTGGTGCGTCGTCAAGCTCGCGCGCGCGGGCGTTATCAAGGGGCTCGACATCGACACGAGCTACTTCACGGGCAACTATCCGCCGGCGGCATCGGTGGAAGGCGCATGCGTGCTGGAGGGCGATCCGTCGGCCGCGACGCAGTGGGTCGAGATCGTGCCTTCCGTTTCGCTCAACGGCAATAGCCACCACTATGTCGATGTCGCGAGCGAGACGGCATACACGCACCTGCGTGTGAACATTTATCCCGATGGCGGCATCGCACGTCTGCGCGTCTATGGCCAACCGCAGGTGGACTGGAGCGGTGCGAGCCGCACCGAGCTATTCAACCTCGCGGCGACTGAGAACGGTGCGTATGTCGTCGCCGCGAACAATCAGCACTATGGTGTCGCGTCGAACATACTGATGCCGGGACGCGGGGAGAACATGGGCGACGGTTGGGAAACGCGCCGCCGTCGGGAGCCGGGCAACGACTGGGCGATCATCGCGCTCGCGCAGCCGGGCGTCATCAGGAAGATCGAGGTCGACACGGCGCACTTCAAGGGAAACTATCCGGACCGTTGTTCAATCCAGGCGGCGCGGGTGAACGGCGGCACGGACAGCTCGCTTGTCACGCAGGCGATGTTCTGGCCGATGCTGCTCGGTGAGCAAAAGCTTCAGATGGACAAGCAACATGTTTTCGAAAGCGAGCTGGCCGCACTCGGCCCGGTCACACACGTGCGCCTGAACATCATTCCGGATGGCGGCGTGTCGCGTCTGCGTTTGTGGGGCACGCTCGCATAGGCGGGCCGCGAGCGGAACCATGAGTGATCCGACGCAATCCCCCGGCGCGACGCTCGTCATCGAACGGTTGACGCGTGAAGCGTTCGCGCCATTCGGCGACGTGATCGAGCTCGAAGGCGCGAAGCAGTTCCCCATCAACCTCGCAACGACGATCCGCTTCCACGATCTCGCGAAGGTGGATGTGACGGACGAGGGCGGGCGTACGCTGATCAATCTCTTTCGGGGCGAGCCACGCGTGCTGCCGTTCGAGGTGAAAATGCTGGAGCGTCATCCGCTCGGCAGTCAGGCGTTCGTGCCGCTCAGCGATCGGCCTTATCTGATCGTCGTCGCGCCGGCGGGCGACCTCGACGTCACGAAGGTTCGAGCGTTCGTCACGCGAGGCTGGCAGGGCGTGAACTATGCGAAGGGCGTGTGGCACCATCCGCTGATTGCGCTCGATCAGGTCAGCGATTTTGTCGTTGTCGATCGTGGCGGGGAAGGACTCAATCTCAACGAGCAGGATTTGCCGGAGTCGCTTTGGCTGACCGAGGAGGCAATGCGCGCCGTGCAGCGTTGACGTCTCGTGCGACGCACTGCTAACAAAAAAGGTGTCCGGATTTCGCGGCTATTTTGTCGGTGTTTGACGCAGCGATGCCACGGAGACTGGAGGGCTGCCGGGTGTCTAAGAACGGCCATTACCGTTCGTTCGATGACGCTTCTTAGGGAGTATCTGAATGTCGGGTTACGGATCGGCTGTGGCCGCATGGATGACCGTCCCATTCACGTCGATAACTTGTCCCCGCGAGTGCCTGGGCTATGGCCAGACGAACAAGCCCATGAAGCACGACACGACAGGCATAGATCATCCCGCATCGGGCGCCATGGCGCATTGAGCCACTGTGAGTTGACTCCGCTGCCGCTTGCGCCGGTATCGGCGATTGTCGCGCGCCAGGGTTACCGTGCTCTCGCGATGTATCATTTCGGCGGAACCTCAGGCCGATTTCGCGGAGTCCGTCATGGGAAGGGAATGGAAGCGCCGCATAAGACTGTTTATCCAGCGTTTCTGGCAGCCGACCAGCGCTTGCATGACCTGCATGCCGGGAAGCTGGGGAAACGTCATGAGCCTTACCCATTGGGCGATTGCATTCAAGACTGGGCTGTTCACTGGCTTGCTCGCCGTGCTGCTCACCTTCAGACCCGCGGCGAAGTGGTACGCGAATCGCTACGCAAACGCACTGATCGTCGGCTGCCTGACGGTAGTAGGGGATGCCTACTCTCACGCGAGTCACTATCGCGTTCATATTCTCGAACACATCGCGACGGGAGTCATGTCAGGCTTGTTTGCGCTCACTGCCTCGTACCTATTCGAGGACCGGGCGCGCCGGATTCGCACGGTATGGACGCGTTTGTTCGGGTAAGCGAAGCGCCTCAATCCACGCGGAAGTTGCTACGTTCAAGTCGTCCTTGCGCGCCGACATGATCCAGTGGCCCGTGCCGGACCATAGCAGTCGTCCCCGTTCTGCTCTGCGTTGCCGCTAATCACCTTCATCACCAGGGTCGTTGAGTGGCAGATTCGTTCCAACATCGGGACGTTCGAGGCCGACGTGCGCCATGTGCCCCGATTGCCAACTTCGATTTCCGGGTTCGGCCACTTTCGGCCATTCGACGAATCTGGCTGATAATCGTCATACCGTCTGACCGACGGTACGAACACTCATGAACGTTGGATATTATCGAGGTCAAGCAGATGCAGCGTTATCTTTCGTCGAGCGTGTACATCGACTGGCATACCGCCGAAATCCAGTCGGTCGCTCAGATGCTTGCGAATCGTGCAGGGTCGGAAAGCGAACTGGTACGTCTGTCCTTCGAGTTCGTTCGAGACGAAATACGGCATAGCTCCGACTTTAAGCTCAATCCGGTTACCTGCAAGGCGTCAGATGTTTTGCTACACAAAACGGGCTACTGCTACGCCAAGAGTCATTTGCTCGCAGCCTTGCTCCGAGCCAACGGCGTGCCGACCGGGCTGTGTTATCAACGCTTGTCGGTGGGTAACGGGGGTGCTCCGTATTGCCTTCACGGTTTGAACGCCGTGTACCTGAAAGAAATTGGCTGGTACCGTATTGATGCCCGGGGGAACAAGGCGGGCGTTGATGCACAGTTTCGTCCTCCTCAAGAGGCGCTCGCTTTCCCTATCAGAGACCCCAAGGAACGGGATCTCCCAGAAATCTGGGATGAACCGCTCCCGGTCGTCGTAGAAGCGCTTGCGCGCTATGCTACCTACGACCAGGTTTTGGCAAATCTCCCTGATATCGAACTCATCGGGTGACTGCCACGACGGCCACTTGAATGTCCGGTACCGAGATTTGCAGAGGTCCGCGTCGAGTCGAAATGCACCAGTCCGTAATGCAGTCAATGGTGTCTTCCGCCAAGCACCAAGACTCGACGGCATCAACCGCGAAATGCGAATACCAAAAAAAGCCACGGCGCGAGCCGTGGCTTCTGCTTTCGGCGTGCGCAAGCCGAAGGATCTGCGCACGCCGTTCGCGAACGAGGAGCGCCGTTGACCAGCGCCCCGCAACGAGCGCGTCAGAACTCGTAGCCGATCTGAGCACGCGCGCCAGCGTCGCCATTATTCGTGACGGCGACTGCGCCGTTCACGAGCCAATGCGAGTTCGCCGACCGATACGTCACGCCAACCGCGCCAGCGCTGCCGCCCTTGTAGTAGCCGCCACCGGCTGCGACGACCGTGCGGCCCGGAGCCGAAGGCGTGAGGTTCGGCATCGCCATCGCCGCTGCTACGCCCGAATACGCGTTTTTCTCAACGGTGTTGATCGTGTTGCGAAGGCCCGACATCTGCTGGTTGATCGCGGTGTTCTGCTGCGCAATCGTGCTGTTCATCTGTTCCACATTCACGGCGTCGGTGGGCGCCGTGCCGGCTGTCACGTTGACGATCTGACGCGTCGCACCTTCTTGGCCGACCGAGACCGCATCGTCGCGATTCGCGATCGAGTTCGCGCCGATGGCTACCGAGTTCTTCCCAGAGGCGTTTGCCTTGTCGCCGAGCGCGGTCGAGTTGTCGCCGGTTGCCGCCGCGCCGCCGCCGAGTGCGATCGACTGCGCACCGGCTGCGGCGGCCGCGCCGCTCGTGGTGTTGGTCGAGAGCGCCGTCGATCCGTTGGCGCTTACGTTCTGTATCGCCTGATTGAGGTTCGCGACTTGCTGATTCGTCGCAAAGAGCTGCTGGCCGGTCACGGCATCGGTGCTGGTGTCGCTGAGCGTGGCGTTCTGCAGGCCCGTCATCGTGACGTTGCCGCCCGTCGCGCTGCTGAGTGTGATCGTATCGTGTGCCGACGAGTCGTACGTCACCGGATCCGTGCCGGTCGACGCGGCGAGCTGCGACGCACCCGAGCTGGTGTCCGCTGCCGCGAGAACGCGTGCCGACATCCCCTGGGCGCCGCCGCCGCCATTCAAGGCCGAGCTGATCAGGTTGTTCACCTGACCGAGATTGACCGCATCGGTATCCTGAATGCCGTCCGCCACATTGCTGATCACGGTGCCCGTGGGCAGGTAGCCAGCGTTACGGTCCCCGTTGATGTGATACGGGCTAAAGCCGTCGCCGGTGGCGAGCGTAATCGAGGGGCTGCCGGCAGCGATCGAGCCTGCATCGTAGGTGACAGCCTTGTTCAGTACGCCGCCGATGTTGTCGAACTGGAAGCCCGCCGACTGCATCTGCGCAACGTTCACCGCGTCGCTTGCACCCGTGCCGGCCGCGAGGCCGGTGAGCTTGCGCACCCCGGCCGTGCCGGTCAGGTCGACGATCGTCCCGTCCGTGTCCTTGCCGACCGTGATGTTTCGGGTCGCCTGATCTTGCTGGACGATGCCGATCTTGCCGTTCGAGATGTTTTCGATGAGGTTGGTGAGCGTGGTCGTGTTGTTGACGACGCCCTGATTGACCTCGTAGAGCTGCGAACCGTTGACCGCGTCGGTGCTCGCAGGCGCCATATCGCCTGCGGCGACGTTGCGAAGTGCGACCGGCGCCTTTGCGGTTGTGCCGCCGAGCGTGAGCGTGTCGTGATTGGTCGTGTCGTACATGACGGCGTCGCCGACGTAATTTTGCAGATTCGTGATGCTCTGGTTTGTCGCGTACAGCTGCGAACCATTGACCGCTTCGGTGCTATCTGCCGCCACGAGGCCCGGCGCCATCTGGACGATCTTCTGGTTGCTCATCGTGACGATGCTGTCGAAGGTCGTCGGGCCGTAGACCATGATGCTCGCGCCCTTGATGTTGAGCGTGCCGTTCTGATAGCCCGCGACCTGGGCCGTCGACGCATTGAAGCCGTAGCCGCCCTTCGTATCGGCAGCATTGTTCAGCGAGAAGGCGAGGCCGTCGGTCGTGCCTTTGCCATCGACCGAGCAGTCGATCGACTGGCTGCCGCCCGAGGAGCCCCACGAGTAGCCTTTGGCGCCCGAGCACATTTCAAGGCCACCCTGGCCCACGGTGCCGGGTGTGGGCGCGGTGGTCGTGGTGGCAAAGGCCGACGTGGCGTTCGCGGCGAGCCCAACCGCGCCCGTTACGAGAATGGCGAGCCGGCGCACGGACTTGCCACGCGCAGCAGCGGTTTCGGGTGCGGCGACCCAGGTTTGGTCTGCTTCGCTCCAGATCGAGCGGTACGTTTTGTTCATCGAGAAACACCCCATAGTGACTAATGACGGTCGTTGTGCGTGCTCTTCAGCGCGAGGCCTGGTGCTCCGTCACTACGCGCAGCAGGGCTGGCGCCGAAGATCGCAGCGCGACTGTAGGGTGGGGTGTTTCAAGGTTAAATACGAATAGTCCTAAATATCTGGCGAAAGTGCCGTATTTAATATATTTCAAAGAATATTGCCGCCTGATTTTGTCGAGTGGGTAGCGATACTGGCGATTCACTCGTGAAGACAGCTTCTCTGCACGATCGCGATGACCGTGAGGATCTCGAAATTCAGACATTCGTGACTATTTGTGAATACTCGTTGAAAAATGTTAAAGCGTATTGAGTCATGCTGTTTGGCTAATTAACATCCACACGCCGTCACTGATGTGA
Source organism: Paraburkholderia adhaesiva (assembly GCF_021390575.1). Taxonomy (GTDB): domain Bacteria; phylum Pseudomonadota; class Gammaproteobacteria; order Burkholderiales; family Burkholderiaceae; genus Paraburkholderia; species Paraburkholderia adhaesiva. The sequence continues at coordinate 1,543,411 of NZ_JAJEJQ010000001.1, forward strand.
ATCGTGATGGCCAACTCAATCCGATAATTTCAAGGACTCGATATGCAAAAGATCGAACGCAACCAACTCGCTAATCTCAAAGTTGCTGGTGGCTGCTGCGGCTCCGATAAGGGCACTACCCAGGATACTCCGGTTCCGCGTTAATCACGTAGTCAGGTAGGCCTCTGGGTGAAAGGGGGGGCGTTATCGCCCCCCTTTTTTTTCTGTTGGCTTTAGGGCCTGCCGACCGGGATCACGTCTTTCACCATGTCGCTTTCGCTCACTGCTGTCCTGCAGCCACTTCACGGCCTCGTCCATCGTTTTGCAGCCGCACGTTTGGCCACGCGGCGCGCGGTGCTCTCGCGGTTGTCGTTCAGGGCTGTGGAGCGCGGCGCGCTGGTGAGCTGGCTCGTTCGTGGGGCATTCAGCGGGCGGGTCCGCGCGGTGGGTGTCGCGCGGTACGAAGCGGGACGTGCGGACGTGGCCCTCACGCGTCGCGACGCACTGCGTACGATGAGTGCCAGGGTACGCGAGGCCTGGATTGATGAACGGTTCTACGCCGCGCACGAGCGCGGGCGTGACCCTTGCCCAGAACTGCGTGTGTTCGCCGCACAAATTGTGGCGCGCATCCGCGAGATGCGGGCCCGCGAGCCGAAGCGCCCCATCATCCTTTCTCCGTTTCACTATCTTTCGCAGTACGCGAACGTCTGTATCGTCGAGCATGTGCGCAGGGGGCTCGGGATCGAATCGATCTCGCTCGTATCCGGCGTGCCGCGCGATGTATACGGCGACGACGCGACCATGATCCCCTCCATACGCGTGCTCCACACATACGCCGAAAGTGGAGAGCAGCGCAACTCGCTGGGGCTGCGAGTCGTGCGTGCGTTGCGGCGGGAGGGCGTCGCGGTGCTGTTCGCCGACGTGCCTCCATTCACGCTCGCGAAATTTCCGATGGAGACCGTGGACGTGTTTCTGCGGGGACGTCACGCGCGCGTGCATGCGGGTGTCTTCCGGCTTGGGGCGCCGCTTGATGCGTATTTGCTGCCGTTCTATCTGCGTTTGGAACGCGGACGTTTCGGTATGCGAATGTTTGAGCCGATCGCGCTTGCCGAACTCGACGCGCCGCAGCGTCTGGCCGACGACATCGACATCGCCTGTAAAGAAAACTATCCGCACTGGCTGTACGCCGGCCATCCGTGCGTCTATCACTTTGCGCCGACCCGCTGATTTCAGGGCAGGGCGAGCACTCCACACACGTCATGCCGGCACGACCGGCAACGGGGACCGCATCACACCATGGAGCCGCACTATCTTCCCGAGTTCCGGGATATCCGCGGACGCTGGATTGCCTACGGTGCTTCGGCATTCGTGCTGGCAGGCATCGTTTTCGCATTCGTTCATCAGGTTGAGCTGAAGCAGGATGTGCGCTGCGAAATCGTGTCGCCTTCGGAAATCAAGGTACAGGGCGAGAGCGGGTTGATCTCCGCGATCTACGTGCAGCCACCCGCGCACGTTGAAGCTGGTCAGCCGCTATTCAGGCTCGAACGCGACATGACGCTCGCCAGTGATGGCGCCCGGCACGGCGCCTTCAACGCACAAGTGCGCGACGAACAGCGCCGGGCGGTCGTTGCGCTTTACGCGCAGCGGCGCGTCGATCTCGAATCGCAGGTTGCCACCGCGCGTGCGGAGGAAGCGAGCCGACGCGCCGAACTCGCCGGAATCGACGAGCAAGGCGACCAGAATCGTCAGCTCGCCGACGAAACGCAGAAGAAACTCGACCGCCTCGAATCGGTGTCGGACTTCGTCGTCGCCGACCGCATCGAGCAGGCGCGCGCGGAACTGCACCAGAGCCGCATCGCGCTCGCGCAGTCCGCAGAGCGGCGGCAGCAGACGCTGGCTGCAATCACCAATCTTCAGAACACGCAAACCGCGCTTGCCGCGCAGTCGAAGGAACTCGACGCGAGCCGCGCGCGCGATTTGCAGGACGCCGATGCGCGCTTCGAGCAGACACGCCGCGATGCCACGGTGTCGGCGCCGAAGGCGGGCACCGTGACGTTCTCGCGGCTCGTGCAGGGCAGCAAGCTGCAACCGGACGATATCGCGATGGTGCTCGTGACCGACACGTCGCAGCCACTGCGCGCCGAGTTGCGCATTTCATCGCGGCGGCGCGGTTTCGTGCGCGAAGGGCAGACGGTGCGGCTCAAATTCGACGCTTTTCCTTACGCGAAATTCGGCACTTACGAGGCGCGCATCGATTCGATTTCGCGCACCACCGTGAGCGCGGCGCAGCCCACGGCAGTCGACTTTGGCGAGGACGGCATGCCGCAAGCGCCCGGTGACGACTACATCGCGTGGGTCACGTTGCGCGGGCATACGTTCGAATATGGCAAGCAGCGTTTCGACATCCTGCCGGGCATGCAGGCGAGCGCGAGCATCGTGATCGAGCGGCGCACCATCGCCGAGTGGGTGCTCGAGCCGTTGTTCAAGATCGTGCGAGGCTGATATGCGGGTGATCTATCAAAATGAAGTAGCGGAATGCGGCTACGCGTGCCTTGCTATGGTGCTCACGCATTTGGGCCGCGCGACCGAGGTGCGGGAACTGTCGGCTTATCGGCCGATCTCGGCGAACGGCCTCTCGCTAATGGACCTGTACGACGTTGCAGCCGATTTCGGCCTCGAAGTGCAGGCGTTCCGCTTCGATGCTTCGCACCTCCGGGAGATCAAGCGCGGATCGATCATTCATTTCGGCGGCGCGCATTTCGTCATGTTCTTGCGCTGCACGCGCCACTACGTGTGGTTGATCGATCCGGCCATGGGCCGACGCCGCATTGCGATGGCCACGTTTCTTGCCGGTGTGTCAGGCTATCTGCTCGAATGCGCGCCCACGCCTTCGCTGCCTCGCATCGTGAAGCGCAGGCGCGTGCCGGCTGCGTTCGAACGCCTGCGCGTGCTCAATCCGCAGATGCGCGGCCAGATCGCGAAAATCCTCTTCGTCGCGCTCGGCAGCCAGTTCGCGATCCTCGCGCTGCCGTATTTCGGCGCTTTCGTGCTCGACAATGTCGTCGCGCAGGACAACATTAATCTTCTGAATGTGCTTGTCATCACGTTCGCGGGCATCTTCGCCATTGGCGCGATCAGCCAGTACGTGCAGGGCACGCTCGTGGAACTGCTGTACGCGCGCGTGAGCGTGCATTCGACTGAAGGCCTGATGGCCCATCTGTTGCGAGTGCCGATTGCGTACTTCGAAAAGCGCAATGTCGGCGACGTGTTTGCCCGCGTGAAGGCTCAGGACGAGATCACGGGCTTTGCCTCGCGTTCAGTCGTCACGTTTTACGTCGATGTGGGCGTCGGACTCCTGGCTACGCTGCTCATGTTCATCCAGAGCGCAATGCTTTCAACCGTTGCGCTGCTGATTTTCGCCCTGTATGTGCTGATTTCCGGACTCATGTTCGCGGCGATGCGGGAGTCGCAGGGTCGAGTATTCCAGGAGGGCGCGCGCTGCGACGACGCGCTCATCGAAACCGTGCGCGCCGCGTCGCTGATCAAGCTATCGCAAGGCGAAACACGCCGCGTCTCGAAGTTCATGGGACTGTTCCGCGTCTTCACCGCAGCGAAGTTGCGCAGCGGCCGCCTTGGCAAGACCCGCGACGCAATGCTGGGTCTCTTGAAGAACACGGAGACGCTTCTCATCACCTGGCTCGCCGCGCGGTACATGCTGGCCGGGCAGCTATCGGTCGGCGTGTTGTATTCGTTCATGATCTACAAGACGTTGTTGTCTGATCGCTTCGCCAGTGCGATCAACACGATCTTTTCGTATTTCATGCTGAGCGTGCCGGTCTCGCGCGTTGACGACATCACCGAGTGCGAGACCGAGCGCTACACGCCGATGGAGGACCTGCACAAGATCGTCGAGGCGCGGCGCTTCGAATCCATCAGTGTGCGCGACGTGACGTTCGCGTATGGCGTCTCCGATCACCCGGTGCTCAAGGGGGCGACACTCGAAATCGCGCGCGGCGACAAGATCGTGATTACAGGGCCTTCTGGCGCGGGCAAATCGACGCTCTTCAAGCTGCTCGCCGCCTCCGAACTTGCGCAGTCAGGCGAGATTCTGCTTAACGGCATCGCGTGGCCGAATCTCACGGTCGACGAAATCCGCCGGCACGCAGCGCACATGCGCCAGGGCGACATCATCCTCCACGGCTCGATTGCCGATAACGTCTCGCTGTTCGAAGCGAATCCTGACGAAGCGCGCATCCATGCGATCCTCGGCGACGTGGGGTTGCTCGACGACGTGATGGGGTTGCCGATGCGCACGCGCACCGTAATCAGCGATTCGGCGGCGAACATTTCGGCGGGGCAGCGTCAGCGGCTGTTGCTTGCGCGCGCGCTTTACCAGCGGCGCGAAGTGCTGCTGCTCGACGAGCCTACCTCCAATCTCGACCCGGCCGCCGTGCAACGCATCGCGGATCTGCTTCAGCGGCTCGACTGCACCGTGGTGGTCATCACGCACGATGCGTCGATGTCGGGTGGATTCGACCGGCACTATCACCTGGTCGATGGCGCGCTCGTGCGCGTCGACGCGAACGCAGAGACGCGCGCATGAAGGGGCGCTTCGCATTGACGGCGCTCGCGTGTGCAGTGCAGGCGGGCGGCGCGCGGGCGGCCGATCTGCTGGACGTGGTTGAGGACACGCTCGATCACGATGCGACGCTCGCCGCGGCGCGCGACGCGTATCGCGCCGCGGCGCAGGCCGTGCCGAAGGCGCGGGCGGGGCTGCTTCCGCGCGTCGATGGCGGCTGGGGGCGGCAGTACAACCGCATCGCGATGGATGGGTTCCCGAACGTCGACTACTGGCAGAACGGCTGGACCGTAGTGCTCACGCAGCCGATTTTCGACTGGGCCCGGTGGAGTACCTGGCGGCAAGCCGACTACGTGGTCGCGCGCGGCGAACTGGAGGCGGCGAGCGCGGGCCAGGATGCGATCCTGCGTGCGGCTCAGGCCTATTTCGATGCGCTCGCCGCCACTGACGAGGTGGCACGCGCAGACGACTATCTGCGCGCGCTCGACACGCACCTCGCATTGCTCGCGCGAGCGAAGAGGGCAGGAGAGGCGACACTCGTCGATATACGTGAGGCCGAGGCGAGCCGTGCCCAGGCGCAACTGCAATTGCTCGACGCGAGAGACCGCGTGCTGCTCGCGCGCTCCGCGCTCGAACGCCTGACGGGCAAGCCTGCCGAGACACTCGCGACGCTCCCCGAACATGCCGTGATGCCCGCACTCGAGCCGGCGGACGCGGATTCCTGGATCACGCAGGCGCAGGCCCGCTGCTATCCCGTGCAGATTCGCGAGCTTGCGCTGCAGATCGCGAAGCTCGATACGGAAAAGGCGCGCGCGAGCCACTATCCGCGCGTCGATCTGCAAATCACGCACACGCCTGCGGGGGCCGGTGGCGGTTATTCCCGGCCCACGACGACGACGACGGGGCTGCTCGCGCTGCAGATTCCACTGTTCTCCGGCGGCGAGGCGACGGCGCAGGTCGATGAGGCGAAGGCACTCGAGGACAAGGCGCGCGACGAACTGGAAGCGGCAACGCGCGGCGCGGCCGGGGCGGCCCGCGATGACTGGCTGCGCGCGACGTCGGGTCGGGCGCGGATCGTCGCGATGGAGACGCTCGTGCAGCGTGCGCAGGCGTCGCTCGACGCGACGAGGACTGGTTTTCGCGTGGGCAGCCGCGCGAGTACGGACGTGCTGCGTGCGACGGACAGCTTCTATGCGAGCCGCCGCGACCTGATTCGTGCGCGATACGACACGGTGCTTGCCTTGCTGAAGCTGCTCGCCGAAACGGCGAGTCTGAATCTCGACGAAGTCGGGCGCATCAATACGCAGTTGTACGCACAACGCGCAAGCGAGCCGCGAATTGTGGATCCGGGTGTGGCGGTTGCGGCGCGGCAGGCGGCGGAGTCGAGCCCGTCTGATGCTGCGTCGCCCGTGGTTGCGGGTGGACGCATGGCGGTGCAGATCGCTTCACCTGCGGCACCCCGGTCCGGTGGCGGTTCACAAGCCACGGCTTCGTTTCCTCCGATGGCGCTGGACACGGCGTTCGCCAGTGGCACGCGTGGGAAACCGTCGGAGGGATCGATGCGCATCGTGGCTGTGCAAGCGGGTCCGTCCGAAGTGCCAGCGTCTGATTCGACGCCGCTACCGGCACCCATGACGACGACTGTGCCCACACCTGTGCCTGCATCCGTAACGCCGTCAGCGCCAGCGTTCGTTGTGACGCGCATAAGCGAAAGCGCGCCCCAGCCTCAAATCGTATCCGCGAGCCCGTCCGTGTCCGCGCCCGTTGTGGCGCGCATGCCCGAGCGTGCGCTTCAGCCCGTGCCGTCGTCGACGGTTCGCAGCCTGATAAACGCTGCCGAAATGGCGCCCGCGATCCCAGCGGCGTTCACGACGATGGGGACGCCGTTGCGCTGAGTTCCCGAGCGCGAGGCGGCCCGTTCGCGTAACAAGAAAGCGTGCACCTCGCGCTTTCTCTTTAGCATCAGCGTGAACGCGCGTCGAGCTCGACCTCACTTCACCGCGCCGCCTTCGAACCAGGCGGCGATCTTCTGCCGTTCGCCGTCGGTCATGTGCGTGACGTTGCCAAGCGGCATCGACTTCATCTGCACGGCCTGTTGATAAAGACGTTGTGCGTTCTGCGATATCTCGTCGGGCGTATCGAACATCACGCCAGCGGGCGCTGCGCCCATCAACGTCGGATGCGTCGAGTGGCACACCGCGCAGCGGGCCTGCAGGATAGGCTGGATGTCGGCGATCGTCAGTGCCGGCGCATTCGTGGCATCGGCCTGCGGCACGACCGGGCGTGGCAACGTCCACGTGATCGCGCCGAACATCAACGCGATACCGCCGAGCGGCAAATACCAGAGCACCTGGCCGCGGTGACGCATCACGAAGAACTGTCGAATCAGCGCGCCGGCCAGCATGATCACCGCGAGCACGGCCCAGTTGTGCGGGTGCGTGTAGGTCATCGCATAGTGGTTCGACAACATCGCGAACACCACCGGCAGCGTGAAATAGGTGTTGTGTACCGAACGTTGCTTGCCGCGCTTGCCATAGATCGGGTTGGGCTCGTCGCCCTTGAGCATTGCGTCGACCATCTTGCGCTGGCCCGGGATGATGACGAAGAACACGTTCGCCGACATGATCGTCGCGAGCATCGCACCGACGATCAGGTACGCGGCCCGGCCCGAAAAAACGTGGCACGCGAGCCAGGCCGCGATCAGTACATAGATGCCGACGCTAACGCCAAGCAGTCTGTCGCGCATACCGAGCAGGCGGCACAGGGCGTCATAAACGATCCAGCCCGCGGCGAGAAAGCCGAGCGCCGAGAAAATCGCGACGACCGGACCGATGTCGAGCACGTTCTTGTCGATGAGGTACGTGTTCGGCGCGAAGAGGTAAAGCACCGTGAAGAGCGACGCGCCGGACAGCCACGTCGTGTACGACGGCCACTTCGACCAGTGGAGGTCCTTCGGCATTTCGGGCGGGGCAAGGGTGTACTTCTGCATGTTGTAGAAGCCGCCACCGTGAACGTGCCACAGCTCGCCGAACACGCCGCGGCGGCGCTGGTTCGGGTCCGCGGGCGGTTTGAGGCTGTTGTCGAGCGCGACGAAATAGAACGACTCGCCGATCCAGGCGATCGCGACGACGACGTGGAACCAGCGCAGTGTGAGGCTCAGCCAGTCGGTGATGAAACCTTCCATGAAACGCCTCCACGCCTGATTTGTCGTGTGCCGAGCGCGTGATGCGGCTCGCTGGATGTGAGTGTTACATCGTCGTGCGGTGCTGCGGTGCCGATGAACGGATGCGTTGGCGCGAAGGATATTGCGTGGCCGCGGCGTCGTGCATGCCGTGCGGCGGTATCGCGCTGCCGGTCTTGCGTGCGCGGAAGCTGTCGTCGGCCTGGTCGTGCGCGCTCAGCTGCCGCGGTACGTGCTATACGACCAGGGTGAGACGAGCAGCGGCACGTGATAGTGGCTGCCGGCGTCCGCGATGCCAAAGCGCAGCACCACATGATCGACGAAACGCGGCTGCGGCAGATTCGTTCCGAGTGACGCGAAGTAGTCGCCCGCATGAAAGACGAGTTCGTATTCGCCCGCGACGAGCGCCTTGCCTTCGAGCAGCGGTTCGTCGCAGCGGCCGTCGTGGTTTGTCGTGACGGTTTTCAGCGCGTGGCGCGCATCGCCTGAGAGCGCAAAGAGTTCGACCTTGATGCCCGACCCGGGACGACCGTTTGCGGTGTCGAGCACATGAGTGGTGAGCTTGCCCATTCGCAGTTTCCTTGTGTCGTGCCTGTAATGACTGCGCGAAGTTTCAGCGATGGCCCGATCCCATGATCCCTGGCGGCGGATCGCGGTTGTACGTCAGCGTTGGCCACATCCCCGTCGAAGGATTGAAGCGGGCGCCGTCAACGCATTTTAGGAACGAACGCGGCCCAGTCGCATGACCGATAAGCAACATAACGCCTGCGGCATGAGCCACACGACGCTTCGCACGGGTTCACCCTGGTTTCGGGCGACTCGACGTGTATCGGGCCTATCGCGTGGTTATCGTAACGTTGCCAGAATTCAGCCGTTATATCGGCGCTTTAAATCCCTATATCGCGGTTATCAGAATTGCCGGCGCAATTTTGGCGGCTGAAGGTACGGAATGTGAGCAACGTGTGTCGCGCGATGCGAAGACGGAGCGGCGGTACCGGGCAGCCACTGGCCAATGGTGTCCATGACGCGTTCGTGCGATCAGGACTTTTCGGTCAGCGTTCTGGCCGCTTCAGTCACGAGGCCCCGCAACCAGCGCACCTCGTCCGAGTAGTGACAGCGTTCGTGCCACAACTGGTAATACTGCATCGGCGGAAAATCGAGCGGCGCGGGCACGACCGTGAGCGGCAGGACACGCGCGTAGTGATCGGCGAAGAGGCGTGTCGTCGTGAAGATCAGATCCGACTTGACGAGCACGTAGGGCGCGAGGTTGAAGTACGGCAAAGTGACGACGACGTGCCGTTTGAGGCGTTCGCGTGCGAGATGTACGTCGATGGCGCCGCGCTGGCCGACGGAATAGGGCGTCGGCGCGAGATGCGCCGCGCTCAGGTACTGCTCGAGCGTGAGCGCGCCGCGCTTCGCGAACGGGTGCGTGTTGCTCATGAGGCAGACGATCTGGTCGACGAACAGGTTCGACAGATGCAACTGCTCGGGCGGCTCGGGCCAGTTGCCGATCACGATGTCGAGCTTGCCCTCTTCGAGCGCGAGTTCATAGTCAAACGCGGGGCCGAGCGAGTGGAATTCGAGCGTTGCATTGGGCGCGGCCTGGCGAAGGCGCTCGACGACGGTCGGCACGAACAGGACGTTCAGATAGTCAGGGCAGCCGATCCGGTAGCAGCGGATCGACGTTGCGGGGTCGAAGCTGTGCTGCTGAAAACGGATGCGCTCGATTTCGCGCAGCGCGTTCTGCACGGGTTCGAGCAGACGCAGGCCGTATTCGGTCGGTACCATGCCGGACTTTCCGCGCACGAGAAGGGGGTCGCCGGTGATATCGCGCAGACGTCGCAATGCCGCGCTGATGGCGGGCTGCGACTGGTTGAGCTTGACAGCCGCACGCGTGACGCTGCGCTCCATCAGGAGGGTGTTCAGGACGCGCAACAAATAGGTGTCGATCGCCTCGCGCTGCTGGCTCATGAAGTCTCCGGGCTATATCGTTTGGCTATCGATTGTCCTTGCAGGTATATGATTTTTGATATAACCGGTCTGCTCCGTCAAGGGAGGCATCCCTGGAGTCCCCGCGCCATATGGTCCGGCGGGCTTTTTGCCCCTCGACGGACGCGCGGCTAACAGGTATCGTCACCCCCGCGCGGCGGCCGGTCATGGAAAAGCTGCGGCCGGTGCATCCATAATGGTGCGCGGGCAACTACCGGGGCGGCATCCGCCAGGCCCGGAAAACGAATAGCAATAACGTACTACGTCGGAACCTTCATGGGCGATTCTTCTTCACGTCAGGCAGCGGGCACCGCATCGGAACAGGGTGCGGGCGGCGCCGCGCCTCGCCTTGCGCTCTCCGGCATCACGAAGCAGTATCCGGCGGTGCGCGCGAACGACGACGTCACGCTGTCGGTTGCGCCTGGCGAGATCCACGCGCTGCTCGGGGAGAACGGGGCGGGCAAGAGCACGCTCATGAAGATCGTCTACGGCGCGGTGCGACCCGACGCGGGCGAGATTCGCTGGGAAGGGCAGGTCGTCGATATCGCGAGCCCGGCCGCCGCTCGCAAGCTCGGCATCGGCATGGTGTTCCAGCACTTTTCGCTCTTCGAGACGCTCACGGTGGGCGAGAACATCGCGCTCGCGCTCGACGAGCCGTTCGACCTCAAGGCCCTCGGCAAGCGTATCAGCGAGGTGTCGGCGCAATACGGACTCGACGTCGATCCGCAGCGCCACGTGCACAGTCTCACGGTGGGCGAGCGTCAGCGCGTGGAAATCGTGCGCTGCCTGTTGCAGAATCCGCGTCTGCTCATCATGGACGAGCCGACCTCGGTGCTTACACCGCAGGCCGTGCGCAAGCTTTTCGACACGCTGCGGCGGCTCGCCTCGGAAGGCTGCAGCATCCTTTACATCAGCCACAAGCTGGACGAAATCCAGGAACTCTGCGATACGGCTACGGTGCTGCGCGGCGGCAAGGTGACCGGCAACGTGATTCCGCGCGAGGAAACCCATGCGTCGCTCGCGCGGCTGATGGTGGGCCGGGAATTGCCCGACTACACGCGCCGCCCGCACACACCGGGCGACGTGCTGCTCGACGTGAAGCACCTTTCGGTGCCGAGCGAGGATCCGTTCGGCACGACGCTCACCGATGTCACGTTCGGCGTCCACGCGGGCGAGATATTCGGCATCGCGGGCGTATCGGGCAACGGTCAGGCGGAGCTGCTCGCCGCGCTCTCGGGCGAGGCCCACACGGGCCGCCACATCCCGGCCGACACCGTGACGATCTGCGGCAAGCCAGCCGCGCGGCTCGCAGCGGGCGCGCGGCGGCGCCTCGGCTTCGCGTTCGTGCCCGAGGAGCGGCTTGGGCGCGGCGCGGTGCCTGCGATGTCGCTCTCGGAAAACGCATTGCTGACCGCGCACCGCGAGGGCATGGTGCGCTCGGGCTGGCTCAGGATGGGCGCCATGCGTGCGTTCGCCGAGCGCTGCATCGGCGCATTCGATGTGCGCTGCGGCGGCCCCGATGCGCTCGCCCAGAGCCTGTCGGGCGGAAATCTGCAGAAGTTCATCGTCGGGCGCGAGATTCTGCAGGCGCCGAAGGTGCTCGTGGTCGCGCAGCCGACATGGGGTGTCGATGTCGGCGCTTCGGCGTTCATTCGCCAGCAATTGCTCGATCTTTCGGCGCGCGGCGTGGCGATCCTCGTGATCTCCGAGGAACTCGACGAGCTGTTCGACATCTGCGACCGGATCGCCGTGCTCGCGGGCGGGCGGCTCTCACCCGCGCGGCTCACCGGCGAAACCAACGCCGAGGAAATCGGGCGCTGGATGGCGGGCCTGTTCGGCGAGCGCGCGGGGGGCGGTGAACCACCCGCCGAGTCCGCGGCGCCAGGAGCTGGGCCCGCGGCACATGTCTGACGCCTGGGGAACCTGGCGCTGCTGTGGTTGTGCGCATGGCCGCCGGATCTGGCGCCTGCACGACTCGCCGCCAGGCCCAGGCAGTCACGCAGAGCCAGTCCGTAGCCCGGCTTGAAACCCCGCGGCCACAACCCCGAATACCGAAATCCGACAACCGGACCGACCACAGACCAGACCACCATGATTTTTCCGTTTCGACTCGAAGCCCGCACGGCGCCGTCCCGCACGGTGCGCATTGCCGTGCCACTGATCGCCGCGCTTCTCACGCTGGCGATCGGCTTCCTGATCTTTGGCGTCGTCGGACGCGACCCCGTGCAGGCGATGCACGCGTTCTTCATCGAGCCGCTTTCGACAGTCAACGGCTGGTCGGAACTCTTGCTCAAGGCGTCACCACTGTGCTTGATCGCGCTCGGACTCGCGGCGGGCTACCGCGCGAACATCTGGAACATCGGCGCAGAAGGGCAGATGGTTCTCGGCGGCATCGCGGCGAGCGCGGTTGCGATCTACTTCGACCAGTCGAGCGGCTGGTGGATCCTGTTCCTCATGATGATCGCGGGCGTCCTCGGCGGCATGGCCTGGGCGGCCATTCCAGCGTGGCTCAAGAGCCGCTTCAACACCAACGAGATTCTCACCAGTCTGATGCTCACCTATGTCGCGACACAGTTACTGACGTGGCTCGTGAGCGGCCCGATGCGTGATCCGCAAGGCATGAACTTCCCGCTCTCCGAGATGTTCAGCGGCGACGCACTCTATCCGACCTTCGGTGGCGACTGGCGTATCCACTGGCTGCGCGGCACGCGCCTGAACGCGTCGATCTTCCTCACGCTCGCGGCGATTCCGCTCGTGTGGCTCTTCATGCGCCGCAGCTTCGCGGGCTACCGCCTGAGCGTGGGCGGGCTGGCGCCGCTCGCCGCGCGCTACGCGGGTTTCTCGGAGAAACGGACGATCTGGACGTCGCTCCTGCTCTCAGGCGGCCTTGCCGGCCTCGCGGGGATGGGCGAGATCGCGGGCCCGATCGGACAGTTGCAGGCGACGTGGTCGCCGGGCTATGGCTTTACGGCGATCATCGTCGCGTTCGTCGGGCGGCTGCATCCGTTCGGCATCGTGCTCGCGAGTCTCCTGATGGCGCTGCTTTACCTCGGCGGCGAAAACGTGCAGACCTCGCTGCAATTGCCGCAGGCGCTTTCCGGTGTGTTTCAGGGCCTCCTCCTGTTCTGCCTGCTCGGCGCCGATCTTTTCGTGAATTACCGCGTGCGCCGCCGTCAACCGGTCGCGGCTGGCCACTGACTTCAAGCTAAACCACATGGATATCCAGCAAGCCAGTTCGCTCGCATCGAGCGCCGTCACGGCCGCTATCCCGCTTATGTTTGCGGGCGTCGGTGAACTCGTCACCGAAAAGTCCGGGGTGCTCAACCTCGGCGTCGAAGGGATGATGTTGATGGGCGCTGTCACCGGCTACGCCGCCACGATCGTCACCGGCAATCCGTGGCTCGGCCTCGTCGCGGCCATCGCGGCGGGCATGGCGATGGCGCTGCTCTTCGGCTTCCTCACGCTCACGATGCTCGCCAACCAGGTGGCCACGGGGCTGTCGCTCACGATCTTCGGCGTCGGCCTTTCGGCGTATGTCGGCAAGCCGTTCACGTCGGCGGCCACCGCGGCAACCATCGCGGCCTGGCCGATTCCGGGGCTCTCGCATCTGCCCGTGCTCGGGCCGGCGCTCTTTAGCAATACACCGATCGACTATCTCGCGTTCCTGATGTTCGCCGTGGTCGGCTGGTTCCTCTACCGCACGCGCGCCGGGCTCGTGCTGCGCTCGGTCGGTGAATCGCCGCAGGTCGCGCATTCGGTGGGCTTTCCCGTGATCGGTGTGCGCTACGGCGCGACGCTCTTCGGCGGCGCGATGGCGGGACTCGCCGGTGGCTACTATTCGGTTGTCCAGTTGCACCTGTGGCAGGAGCAGGTCACCGCGGGCCGCGGCTGGATTGCGCTTGCGCTCGTCGTTTTCGCCACCTGGCGGCCGGGACGTCTGTTGATCGGCGCGCTACTGTTTGGCGCCGTCACGGGTCTGCAGTTTTACGCGCAGGCCGTGGGCGTGGCTGTTCCGCCGCAGTTCCTCGCGATGCTGCCGTATGTCGCCACGATCGTCGTGCTGGCCGTGATTTCGCGCAACCCGACCACGATTCGACTGAACGCGCCGGCCTCGCTAGGCAAGCCGTTTCTGGGGGCCGCCTAGAGCCAGATTCAGAAGTCAGATGAAACGCCGTAGAAAGACTGCAGTATTCCCATCCACGACAGGAGATCCATGTTGAAAAAAACCATCCTGACCGCCTTCACCGTCGCCGCAACGTTCGGCGCGGTGGCGCTCGCACCGTCGGCACAGGCTGCCGATCCGGCAGGCGTCGCGTTCGTCTACCTCGCCAATCCGGGCGATGCCGGCTGGACTTTCGCCCACGATCAAGGGTCGCGGGCCGCCGAAGCGAAATTTGGCAACCGGATCAAGATCACGCGCGTCGAGAACGTCCCTGAATCGGCCGACTCGGAACGTGTATTCCGCGATCTCGCGAACAAGGGCAACAAGATCATCTTCGCGACGAGCTTCGGCTACCAGGATTTCGCGCTGAAGGTGGCAAAGGATTTCCCGGACACCGTGTTCCTGCACGCGACGGGCTACAAGAAGGCGCCGAACTTCGGCACCTATGACGTGCGCATGTACCAGGGCGCGTACCTCGCGGGCGTCGCGGCGGGCTACGCGACGAAGACGAACACGCTCGGCTTCGTGGCATCGGTGCCGATTCCCGAGGTGGTCCGCAACATCAACGCCTACACGCTCGGCGCGCGTTCGGTGAATCCGAAGGTTCACACGAAGGTCATCTGGATCAACAGCTGGTTCGATCCGGGCAAGGAAAAGCAGGCCGCGGAAACGCTGATCGGTCAGGGCGCCGACGTGCTGATCCAGAACACCGACTCGAGCGCGACGCTCGCGACGGCCGAAGCGAAGAAGGTCCACGCGTTCGGCTGGGATTCGAACATGCAGAAGTTCGGCCCGCACGCGCATCTCGGCTCTGTTGAGGCGAACTGGGGCGTGTACTACACCGCCGTGATCCAGCAGGTCCTCGATGGCAAGTGGAAGAATGATCCGGTGTGGTGGGGCATCCCGCAGAAGGCGGTCGATCTCGGCGACGTGAACGCGTCCGCGCTGCCCGCCGACGCCGTGAAGGCCGTCGCCGCGAAGCGCGAGTCGATCGCGAGCGGCAAGTGGGACGTTTTCACGGGTCCGATCAAGGACCAGACGGGCGCTGTGAAGGTGCCGGAAGGCAAGTCGCTGACCGACCCGGAACTGCAGCGTCTTAACTGGTACGTCGAGGGCGTCGACGGCGCTCTGCCGAAGTAAGCACGCCAGGCGCCGAGGCGCGCGCCGCTTCTCGCGGCGGCGTCGGGCGGCGCTCAGCACCCTCAGTACCCGCAGTACCAAGTGCGCGGCCGCGCGTAGCCTTCGGGCTCGCGTGGCCGTTTTGTTTTTGAGGACGATCCGCTGCCGTTCGGGACGTGCGGGAGCCGCTTCAATCGTCGATGCGCAGCCCGACCTTGATCGTCACCTGCCAGCGCGTGATCTTGTCGTCTTCGACGAGGCCGCGCGTTTCGGTCACCTCGAACCAGTGCAGATGTCGCAGTGTCTTCGCCGCCCGGGATATTGCGCAACGGATGGCGTCGTCGCTTGATTCGGTCGACGAGCCGGTGAGTTCGATCTGCTTGTAGACGTGATCGTTCATGATGGCGTCTCCTCATGGTCCACGGTGCATCAATCGAGTATAGGCAATCGCGGCCCGGTATCATGTCGCTCCGCGCCGCTCACGGGGCGGCGAATGAACGACGCAGCTTTGTATGGGATGGGACTAAGCGCTAAAGCGCTAAGTCCCATCGACAGGAGACGCCAAACGATGGACACGCAGGAACTGGGATTTTGCGGACCCGGGCTCATGGGCGGGCCGATGATCCGTCATCTGCTTCGCGTCGGCCACGCCGTGCGCGTGTGGAACCGCACCCCCGAAAAAGCCGAAGCGCTCGTCGCCGATGGGGCGCGCGTCGCTGCGACGCCGCGCGAACTGGCGCTGAACGCCGACGTGGTGCTGCTGTGCGTCGCCGACGCGGTAGCGGTGGAAGCGGTCGTGTTCGGCGCGAATGGGCTGCTCGACGAGCATACCGATCGGGCCGCTCGTCCGCGCATGCGACTGATCGTCGATCATTCGAGCATCCCGCCCGACGTCACGCGTGCGCTTGCCGCACGGGCTGCGGCACTGGGCGTCGGCTGGATCGATGCGCCGGTCTCGGGCGGCGTGGGCGGTGCGCAGGCGGGCACGCTCGCGATCATGGCGGGGGGCGTCGACGCTCACGTCGCATCGGTTGCGCCGATTCTCGCCGCGTATGCCTCGCGCGTCACGCATATGGGTGCGGTGGGTGCGGGCCAGACGACCAAGCTGTGCAACCAGGCGATCGTCACGGCGACGGTGGCCGCAATTGCAGAGGCCGTAAGCCTCGCGCGGCGCAGCGGCATCGACGCCCCGAAGCTGCCGGAGGCGCTCGCAGGGGGCTGGGCCGACTCGACGCTCCTGCGCACGTTCGTGCCCCGGATGACGCAGGATGGCCTCGATCCGATCGGCGCGCTGAAGACGTTTCAGAAGGACGTCGACACGGTCGCCGCCGCCGCACAGCAAACCGGCACGCCGATGCCGGTCTCGGGCACGGTCCAGCAGTTGCTGCGCCTCGGCGCGGCGATGGGGCTGGCACAGGCGGATCTTTCGGGGTTCATTGACGTGTTGCAGACGCCACGTAGCATGCCGCAGTGACGGCTTTGCATCCTCGTGGCGATGTGCAGCGGGGCTGCGATCTTGCCCCTTTATGAACCCGCGATTGTTCGGGTTGTTCGGGTCGCTCGTCCGGGCCGAGCGTGCTGCGGCAGGGGGGCGTCCGGTCCCCGCACAGGCTTCCGGACCACATAGCACTCCCCCGCGAAGTGACATAACCTGATAAAATTGCAGGTTTTTCTTCGATCTACTTTCAGGGACGCGCTGTGCTCTCTACCGCCAACATCACCATGCAATTCGGGCCGAAGCCCTTGTTCGAGAACATCTCGGTCAAATTCGGCGAAGGCAACCGCTATGGCCTGATCGGCGCGAACGGTTGCGGCAAGTCCACCTTCATGAAGATCCTCGGTGGCGACCTCGAGCAGAGCTCGGGCAACGTCGTGCTGGAGCCGAACGTGCGTCTGGGCAAGCTGCGCCAGGACCAGTTCGCGTATGAAGACGTGCGCGTGCTGGACGTCGTCATGATGGGCCACACGGAAATGTGGGCCGCGATGACCGAGCGTGACGCGATCTACGCGAACCCGGACGCCACTGACGACGACTACATGCACGCCGCCGAACTGGAAGCGAAGTTCGCCGAATACGACGGCTACACGGCCGAAGCGCGTGCGGGCGAGCTGCTGCTTGGCATCGGCATCGGCACGGAATTCCACAATGGTCCGATGAGCGCCGTGGCGCCGGGCTGGAAGCTGCGCGTGCTGCTCGCGCAGGCCCTGTTCTCGAAGCCGGACGTGCTGCTGCTCGACGAGCCGACGAACAACCTCGACATCAACTCGATCCGCTGGCTGGAAGATGTTCTGAACGAGTACAACTCGACGATGATCATCATTTCACACGATCGACACTTCCTGAACCAGGTCTGCACGCACATGGCGGACATGGACTACGGCACGCTGAAGGTTTATCCGGGCAACTACGACGACTACATGCTCGCGTCCACCCAGGCGCGCGAGCGCCAGGCCGCCGCGAACGCGAAGGCCAAGGAGCGTGTGGCCGACCTGCAGGACTTCGTGCGCCGCTTCTCGGCGAACAAGTCGAAGGCGCGCCAGGCCACGAGCCGTCTGAAGATGATCGACAAGATCAAGATCGAGGAATTCAAGCCCTCGTCGCGCCAGAACCCGTTCATCCGCTTCGAGTTCGAGAAGAAGCTGCATAACGTCGCCGTGGTCGCGGATGAGATCACGAAGCAGTACGATCGCCGGATTTTCAGCAAATTCAGTATCAGCGTGCAGCCGGGCGAGCGCATTGCAATCATCGGCGAGAACGGTGCGGGCAAGACCACGCTGCTGCGCTCGCTGCTCGGCAAGCTGACGCTCGACGGCGGCTCAGTGAAGTGGGCCGAGCACGCGAACATCGGTTACATGCCGCAGGACACGTACGAAGAGTTCCCGAACGACGTCACGCTGATGGAGTGGATCGACCAGTACCGTCAGGAAGGCGACGACGAGCAGTCGGTGCGCGGTACGCTCGGCCGTCTGCTGTTCAATGCGGACGATATCCGGAAGTCGGTGAAGGTGCTGTCGGGCGGCGAGAAGGGCCGCATGATCTGGGGCAAGCTGATGCTCGGCCGCCACAACGTGCTGCTCATGGACGAGCCGACCAACCACATGGACATGGAATCGATCGAGTCGCTGCAGATTGCGCTGGAGAAGTTCGACGGCACGCTGATCTTCGTGTCGCACGACCGCGAGTTCGTGAATGGTCTCGCCAACCGGATCATCGAAGTGAAGACCGACGGCAAGATCAACGACTACAGCGGCAATTACGAGGACTTCCTGGCGAGCCAGGGGCTGCAGTGAGCCTCGGCTGAAGGATAGGGTCGATGCCTGACGGGCGACGCGAAAGCGTCGCCCGTTTTGTTTTGCGGGTCAGACTGGTTGGCGTAGCCTTCCGTTTGCGTCAACCACGCTAGAATGCGCGATCACCGCGAATGAACCGCGAGCCATACCGAGCAACACGGAGACAGGAGTACCCGCATGAAACACTACGAGCAACTCTACATCGGCGGCCAGTGGGTCGCGCCTGCCGGCAAGGGCACGATCGACGTCATCGACTCGGGCACCGAGGCCGTGATGGGGCGCATACCAGAGGGCATCGAGGCCGACGCTGAAGCGGCTGTCGCAGCCGCGCGCGCGGCCTTCGACGCCTGGGCTTCGACACCCGCCGCCGAACGGGGCGCCTACCTGCAGAAGATCGCCCAGAACCTCAAGGCACGCACCGACGAACTCGCTGAAATAATCGCAGGCGAAGTCGGCATGCCGCTCAAGCTCGCGCGCGCGATCCAGGTGGGCAGCCCCGTTTACAACTGGAGCCTGTACGCGAAGCTCGCGAGCGAATTCCAGTACGAGGAGCGCCTTGGCAACTCGCTGGTGGTGCGCGAGCCGGTGGGTGTCGTCGCGGCGATCACGCCCTGGAACTATCCGCTCAATCAGATCACGCTGAAGGTCGCCGCGGCGCTCGCGGCGGGCTGCACGGTGGTCCTCAAGCCGTCCGAGGTCGCGCCGCTCAACGCGTTCGTGCTCGCCGAGGCCATCCATGAAGCGGGCCTGCCTGCGGGCGTGTTCAATCTCGTGACGGGCTTCGGGCCGGTGGTCGGTGAACTGATCGCGCGTCATCCGGAAGTCGACATGGTTTCGTTCACCGGGTCGACGCGCGCGGGCAAGCGCGTTTCGGAGGTTGCATCCGCAACGGTCAAGCGCGTGGCGCTCGAACTGGGCGGCAAGTCGGCGTCCGTGATCCTCGACGACGCCGATTTTCCGGCAGCCGTGAAGGGCACCGTGAGCGCGTGCTTCCTGAATTCAGGCCAGACCTGCGTGGCACACACGCGCATGATCGTGCCGGAGTCGCGCTACGAAGAGGCGCGTGCACTCGCCAAAGAAGCCGCGGAAGGCTTCACGGTGGGCGATCCGCGTGAGGAGAAGGTCAAGCTCGGGCCGCTCGCGTCGGCGGTGCAGCAGGCGCGGGTGCTGGAGTACATCGAGCGCGGTATCGCCGATGGTGCCGAACTCGTCACGGGCGGCCCGGGCCTGCCTGCGGGCGTGACGAAGGGATTCTTCGTGAAGCCGACCGTGTTCGGCCGCGTGCCGCGCGACGCCGCGATTGCACAGGAGGAAATCTTTGGCCCGGTGCTCACGATTCTCACGGCGAAGGACGAGGACGATGCCGTGGCGATCGCAAACGACTCGCTCTACGGGCTAGGCGGCGCGGTCTGGGCGGCCAGCGACGAACGTGCGATGCGCGTGGCGCGTCGAATTCGAACGGGTCAGATCGACATTAACGGCGGCACGTGGAACATGGTCGCGCCGTTTGGCGGCTACAAGCAGTCGGGTCACGGCCGCGAGAACGGAAAATACGGTCTGGAAGAGTATCTGGTGTACAAGTCGATGCAGTTGAAAGCCCCTAAAATCTGACCGCAAGGGGCTTTCGCAGCTATGCAAATATTTTTGTGCGACGTGTTGGTCTAAGTCATACGCGCGGACGTCTTCGTCGATGTCCGCGCATTTGTTTGATTTAAAACAAGATCATATGTTGGTGACGCGCGACCATTGTCATTTTGATACAGATAGCGCGGGTCACCATGTTTCCTACTCATTCGTTTGCGCCTCTCCAGATTCGAGGCCGCCGTCTCCTGCCCGTCGTACAGGGCGGCATGGGCGTCGGCATTTCGGCGCACCGCCTCGCGGGCAGCGTTGCCCGTGAAGGCGCCGTCGGCACCATCGCGAGTATCGACCTGCGTCACCACCACGCCGATCTGATCGACCTCTGCCGTGCGGACCCGTCCCATGAAACACTCGCCGGCGCGAATTTGACGGCGCTCGCGCGCGAGATCGCAGCGGCCCGCAAGCTCAGCGGCGGCAACGGCATGATCGCCGTCAACGTGATGAAGGCGGTCAGCGCCCATGCAGACTATGTGCGCGCCGCCTGCGAAAACGGCGCCGACGCGATCGTGATGGGTGCGGGCCTGCCGCTCGACCTGCCGGACCTCACGCAGGGCGTCGATATCGCGCTAATCCCCATTTTGTCGGACTCGCGCGGCGTTGCGCTCATTCTCAAGAAGTGGATGAAGAAAGGCCGTCTGCCGGACGCCATCGTGATCGAGCACCCGGCCCACGCGGGTGGCCACCTGGGTGTCACCGACATCGAAGACATGGGCAATGAACGCTTCGCGTTCGATCGTATCCTCAAGGAACTCGAAGACGTTTACGTCCAGTTGGGCATCACGCGCAAGGACGTGCCGTTGATCGTCGGTGGCGGTGTCAACAGCCACGAGGCCGTGCGCAAGTGGCTCGAAGCGGGCGCGGACGGCGTGCAGGTCGGCACGCCTTTCGCCGTAACGGAAGAGGGCGATGCGCATCCCGACTTCAAGCGCGTGCTCGCGGACGCGAAGCCCGAAGACATCGTCGAGTTCGTGAGCGTGACGGGCTTGCCCGCGCGCGCAGTCAAGACGCCCTGGCTCGAACGCTATCTGCGCAACGAAGCGCGCGTGCGCGCAAAGATCGGCTCGCTCAAGCTTGCTTGTCCCACTGGACTGGAATGCCTTTCGGTGTGCGGTTTGCGCGACGGCATCGAAAAATTCGGTCACTTCTGCATTGATACGCGGCTTGCCGCTGCGCTGCGCGGTGACGTGCAGAACGGGCTCTTCTTCCGCGGCCGCGAATCGTTGCCTTTTGGCAACGCGATCCGCAGCGTGCGCGACCTTCTGGAGCTGCTTCTGACCGGTGTAGCGCGACCCGCAGTCGCATGCAGGGCGGCCTTTGCTCTGACTTGACGGTTCGCAAGGTTGCAAAGAGGTCTGCCCCTGACAATTGACAATGTCTTACAGACAAGACAATACCAACGGGGCAAACCTTAAATGAAACAGCAACTGAAGTCTGTCGCGGCTGCCGCCGCAATCGTTCTTGGCGCCGCTTTCGCAGCAGCTCCCGCCAGTGCAGCCGATGCGTCCACCACGGACACATCGGGCACCGGCATCCATGCCGGTGACATCCTCGTGCGTCTGCGGGCGATCGCCATCATGCCGCAGTCCAGCACGAGTTCGGGCAGCACGCTCAACGCAATCAACGCGCAAGCCAACAACGCCATCGTTCCGGAACTGGACTTCACGTACATGTTCACGAACAGCATCGGCGCGGAGTTGATCCTCGGTACGTCGCGCAATCAGGTCACATCGAACATCGGCCCGCTCGGCGGTGTCGGCGTGCTGCCGCCTACGCTGCTGCTGCAGTACCACTTCAATCACGCGGGCAAGGTGCGCCCGTACGTCGGCGCTGGTATCAACTACACGATTTTCTACAACAACGGCCTGCATGCGCTCGGTCAGCCGGTTTCGATCGATAACCACAGCTTCGGTCCGGCACTGCAGATGGGTATCGACGTTGATGTCACCAAGAACGTGTTCATCAACGCGGACATCAAGAAAATCTGGATGCGCACGGGCGCTTCGCTCGGCGGTACGTCGCTCGGCACGCTTTACATCGATCCGCTGGTTGTTGGTGTCGGTGTCGGTATGCGGTTCTGAGGCACTCACGCTTTAAAAAAGCGCCGGTTTCCCCGGCGCTTTTTTCTTTTGGGCGTGTCGGCGGATCAGGCGCTGCGTTTCTGAAAGCGCATTGCCGTGCCTTCCCGCTCGATACGGACCCAAACTGCGCGCTTTTCCTCGTCGGTCATGAAGACCCAGTTGGAGACTTCCAGCGCGGTGCGGCCGCAGCCTTTGCAGATGTCGTCGAAAAGCGTCGAACAGACGCCTATGCACGGGCTGTCGGGGAGGTCGTGGAGATTGGATGCCATCGGAAAGGAGTCTCGGGTGGAGGGTCGGGCGCTGCGGCACGGCCGTCCACGGATAAAATCCCCGCTATGTTAGCCGATGCCAGCGCGGGACCGGCCGATTTATGGGACCCTGGATCGGGCGGGGCGTTTGACGGCCCGCTGGGTGCGCTGCGTTCGCACGCGCGTTCAGATATTACGGGTTGGCGGTCGCCGACATCCCGTTCAAGCGTGGGGGCGTGCGGATAGCCGCTGCAGATCGCCCCACCGCCAGGCGTCCGGACGACGTGCCGTGAAATACCCGGTAACACTCGCCGATGCACGGCCGGCCCACGCCAGGCCGGGCGTCGCACGAAAACAGCACGTGCGTTTTTTTGGTGGACACGCGCGCAGAACCGGCTAAAATTGCGCGCGATTTACCTACGGAACGGGCGCAGGCCCAGGTCTGTCCTGTCTGCGCGACGGACCAGCGGTTTTTTGTCGTCCAGCAATATTGATGGTAGGTTGCGTAAATCAGAGGGGGGCCGCGCCAGGCGCGGCATGATGCGAGGCAGACGGCCGCTACGGACTGGCCGGGATTGGAGAACGGAATGAAAAAACAGGTGGTGGCTCGACTGGCCGCGCTGGTGCTCTGTGCGGCGCCGTGGGTGTCGTCAGTGGCGAAGGACACGCAACTGAACGTGTACAACTGGTCCGATTACATCGCTCCGGACACGATTCCGAACTTCACCAGGCAGACGGGCGTCAAGGTCAAGTACGACAACTACGACAGCGACGACACGCTGCAAGCCAAGCTGCTCGCAGGCAATTCGGGCTACGACATCGTCGTGCCGACCAGCAACTACGCGGGCAAGCAGATTGCCGCCGGCATTTTCGCGCCGCTCGACAAGTCGAAGATCCCCAATCTGAAGTACCTCGATCCGCAGCTGATGGCGCTCGTCGCCGGGGCGGATCCGGGTAACAAGTTCGCGGTGCCCTGGGCGTACGGCACGACCGGGCTCGCGTTCAACGTGACGAAGGTCCAGTCGATCCTCGGCAAGGACGTGCCGCTCGACAACTGGGACATCCTGTTCAAGCCCGAGTACATCTCGAAGCTGAAGACGTGCGGCGTGTCGGTCCTCGACGCGCCTGACCAGATGTTCGCAGCCGCGCTGCATTACATGGGCAAGGATCCGATGTCGACGAACCCGGCCGACTATAAGGCCGCGCTCGAGATGATGAAGAAGATCCGTCCGTACATCACGCAGTTCAACTCGTCGGGCTACATCAACGATCTGGTCGGTGGGGACATCTGCTTTGCGTTCGGTTGGTCGGGCGACGTCGTGATCGCCAAGCACCGTGCGATCGAGGCGAAGAAGCCGTACAAGATCGAGTACTACATCCCGAAGGGCGGCGCGCCGATCTGGTTCGATGTGATGGTGATTCCGAAGGACGCCCAGCACGTCGAGGCCGCGCACGAGTGGATCAACTACATCGAAACGCCGCAGGTTCACGCCGCGATTACGAACGCCGTCTTCTATCCGAGCGCGAATGCGGAAGCACGCAAGTACGTGAAAAAGGACATTGCGGACGACCCGGCTGTCTATCCGCCGCCTGAGGTCCTGAAGACGCTGTTCCTGCTCAAGCCGCTGCCGCCTGAGATCCAGCGTCTGCAGACCCGCCTGTGGACCGAGTTCAAGTCGGGCCGCTAAGAAGAGGCACCGACGCGTTACCCCGAGCCCCCGGCAGACCGCCGGGGGCTTTGTTCGTCAATACCCGTCCAGCGCAATTCAGCACAAGGCAGGGCAGAGAGAATCATGAGTGACCAGTCGAGCGCACCGGCCGCGGCCGGCGTGCTGCCTTCGGGCGCATCCACCGCAGGGACCGCTGCGGACAATTTCGTGCAGGTCGTCGACGTCGTGAAGAAGTTCGGCGAGACGACTGCCGTGAATAACGTCAATCTCTCGGTCAGGAAGGGCGAGCTGTTCGCGCTGCTCGGCAGTTCGGGCTGCGGGAAGTCCACGCTGCTGCGCATGCTCGCAGGCCTCGAGTCGATCACGTCGGGCAAGATCCTGATCGATGGTGAGGACCTCGCCACGCTGCCGCCGTATCGCCGGCCGGTTAACATGATGTTCCAGTCTTACGCGCTTTTTCCGCACATGACGGTTGAGTCGAACGTCGGGTTCGGGCTGCGGCAGGAAGGCGTGAAGAAGGGCGAACTGCAGGACCGCGTCGCGGCGGCGCTCGAACTCGTGCAGATGTCGCGGTTCGCGAAGCGCAAGCCGCACCAGCTTTCAGGCGGCCAGCAGCAGCGCGTCGCGCTTGCGCGCTCGCTCGTGAAGCGCCCGAAGCTGCTGCTGCTCGACGAGCCGATGTCCGCGCTCGACAAGCAGATCCGGCAGCGCACGCAGATCGAACTCGTCAACATCCTCGAGACGGTCGGCGTCACGTGCATCATGGTCACGCACGACCAGGAAGAGGCGATGACGATGGCCGGGCGTCTCGCCGTGATGAGCGAAGGCGAGATCGTTCAGCTCGGCAGCCCGAACCAGGTCTACGAGTACCCGAACAGCCGCTTTTCCGCGGAATTCATCGGCTCGACGAATCTGTTTGACGGCAACGTGGTCGAGGATGAGCCCGATCACGTCTACGTCGAATCGCCGGAATTGTCGGTGCGCCTGTATGTGAACCACGGCATCACGGGCCCGCTCGGCATGCCCGTGACGATCTCGGTCCGCCCCGAGCGCATCGCGCTCACGCGCAAGCCGCCCGAGGGGACCTACAACTGGGGCCATGGCGTCGTCATGAACGTCGCGTACATGGGCGGCTACTCGCTCTATCACGTCAAGCTCGATTCCGGTAAGACCGTGGTCGCGAACGTGTCGAGCCTTGCGATCTCCGAGATCGAATCGCCCGCCTATGGCGACGAAGTCTACGTTCGCTGGAGCGCGTCTGCCGGTGTGGTGCTGACGTCATGAGCGCGACGCTGAAGAAAATAGCGAACTGGCCGGTCAAGCGCTTTAACCTGACCGGCAGCACGGCTGTCGTGGCAGGGCCGTTCTTCTGGCTGTTGCTGTTTTTCCTCGTGCCCTTCATCCTGGTCGTCAAGATCAGCTTCGCGGATCAGCAACTCGGCATTCCGCCGTACACGCGACTCGTGTCGTACGTCGACGGCGTCCTGCATATCGCACTCGATCTGTCGCACTACGCGTTCCTGTTCCAGGACAGCCTTTACTTCGCGACGTACGTGAATTCGGTGGTCGTGGCCGGGATTTCCACGCTCCTGTGCCTGCTGATCGGCTATCCGATGGCGTACTACATCGCGCGCTCGACGCCGGGTACGCGCAACGTCCTCATGATGGCGGTGATGCTCCCGTTCTGGACGTCGTTCCTGATTCGCGTGTACGCGTGGATCGGCATCCTGAAGAACAACGGACTACTGAACAATTTCCTGATGTCGATCGGGATGATCCACACGCCGCTCGAGCTGTATCACACGAATACGGCTGTCTACATCGGCATGGTGTATTCGTACCTGCCGTTTCTCGTGATGCCGCTCTATGCGCACCTCGTGAAGATGGATCTGACGTTGCTCGAAGCCGCCTACGATCTCGGCGCGAAACCGTGGCGGGCGTTCGTCGAGATCACGCTGCCGCTTTCGAAGAACGGTGTCATAGCGGGTTGCCTGCTGGTGTTCATTCCGGCGGTGGGCGAGTACGTGATTCCTGAGCTGCTCGGCGGTGCGAACACGCTGATGATCGGCCGCGTCATGTGGAACGAGTTCTTCGACAACGCCGACTGGCCGATGGCCTCCGCGGTGACGTGCGCGATGGTGCTGCTGCTGCTCGTGCCGATGGCGCTGTTCCAGCACTATCAGGCGAAGGAACTGGAGGGCCGCGGACGATGAAACCCAATCGTGTTCTGCAGTTCATCGCGCTCGGTCTCGGCTTCGCGTTTCTTTATATCCCCATCGTCAGTCTGATCGTCTATTCGTTCAACGAGTCGAAGCTCGTGACGGTGTGGACGGGCTTTTCGACGCGCTGGTACCAGGCGCTCCTGACCGACGACGAACTCATCACTGCCGCGTGGCTGTCGCTGCGTATTGGTTTGCTGACGGCGTTCGCGTCGGTTGTGATCGGGACGTGGGCCGGGTTCGTGCTCGCGCGTATGGGTCGCTTTCGCGGCTTCACGCTCTACACGGGCATGATCAACGCGCCGCTCGTGATTCCTGAGGTCATTCAGGGCATCTCGCTGCTGCTGCTTTTCGTGGAGATGGGCAAGCTGTTCGGATGGCCCGCCGGGCGCGGTGTGTTCACGATCTGGATCGGCCACGTGATGCTCTGTATCTCGTACGTCGCGATCATCGTGCAGTCGCGCGTGCGCGAACTGAACCCGTCGCTCGAAGAAGCCGCGCTCGACCTGGGCGCAACGCCGTTCAAGGTTTTCTTCACGATCACGCTGCCGCTCATCTCGCAGGCGCTCGCAGCCGGCTGGCTGCTGTCGTTCACGCTCTCCATCGACGACCTCGTGCTTTCCGCGTTCCTTTCGGGGCCGGGCTCGACGACATTGCCGCTTGTCGTGTTCTCGCGCGTGCGTCTGGGGCTGAACCCGGAGATGAACGCGCTCGCGACGCTCTTCATCCTCGTCGTAACGATCGGCGTTGTGCTCGGCAACTACTTCATGCAGCGCGCCGAGCGCAAGCGAATGGAAATGGCTGTCTGAACGAAACGACGACCTCAATACGCAAAACGGCGCGCGGGCAGTTCTGACCGCGCGCCGTTTTTCATGGTGTGAAGCGTCGTTACGGGGCAAGCCGGTAGCCCATGCGGAAGCCGCCCCAGTGCCGCCCGTTCACCATGATCGGCGCCGAAGCATCCTTCATCATCACGAAGTTGCCACCCCCCATGTCGCGCCGATAGGTCTGCAACAGGAACGGCTTCGTGTGCGAGCCCGCGGCGCGGCCGGCACGGTCGTTGAAGATGCGGTGATTCCGGCAGTTCGCGGCATTCCATACGGGATCGTCGCGCTGCGGCTGCGAGAACTTGCGATTGTGCGTCGGGATATAACCGCGCGGATCGATCGCGACGCAGAACGCCACGCGCGGATCGAAGGTGAGGAGCGGCTCAAGGATCGGGGGCAGCACGCGATCGGTGAACGCCGTGAAGCGCGTGATGTGCTGCTGCGGATTCGTGTGGGGCTCCGGCACATAGACGCTGTCGAAGAGGTCCGCGTCGCTGATGTCGCCGCGCGCGAGCGCCGTCTCGAACAGCTTGCTGACTTGCGCCGCCGCGCGCTGCACGGCGTCAACGAAGCGCGTGTCCTCGGTTTCGACGCCGGTGGCTGCGCTCAGCTCGATCAGCGTTTCGGAGACGTCGAGGAGCCGCCCGAGCTGATCCTTCGCCTGTGCGAAATTGCGGCTCGAATCCTCGACGCCGTTCGCCATTTCCGCCACCTGCGTTTCGAGCCCGTCGCATTTCGCTTCGATTTCACCGGTCAACTGCGCGATCTGGCCGGCGTGCTCGTCGAGCTGCGTAATGGCGTCGCCGGTGCTCTGCATGGCCGAGCCAATCGAGCGCGTGCCTTCGCGCACACGATGCGCCCGATCGGTGTTCGCGTTGCCTTCGACGATAAGCTGCTCGGTTTGCTGTGTCAGCTGCGCGAGCGTTTGTTCGATCTGGCCCGTGGCGAGGGCGGTTTTCGCCGAGAGGTTCTTCACCTCGGACGCCACGACCGCGAAGCTTTTTCCCGATTCGCCGGCGCGCGCGGCCTCGATGGCGGCGTTCAGCGCCAGCAACTGCGTTTGCCGCGCGATCAGCGAAATTTCCTCGGATACCTTCGAGACATGGGCGAGTGCGCTGCGCAGCGCGCCGATCTGGCTTGCGATAACGGTCACGCCTTCGACGAGCCCGTGGATATCCGCGAGCGAGTCGTCGATGGTCTGCTGTGAACTCTGCACCGTGGCCGCCGTCTCGCTGCTGACCTCGCGCATGGCGCGCGCCGCGGCCGCAATCTGATGATTTCCCGCAAGTGTGTGCGCTGCCGATTCGCGCAGCGCATGACAAACGCCGGCCTGATTCTGCACGCGCACGGCCACTTCGTCGACGTGACCGGACACGTCGCAGATTTCAATGCCAAGGCGGCCAGCCTGCGCGGCGATGTCGCCGATGATGGCAGCCGATTTGCCCGAGCGGCGGGGACCGCGCAGGCGCAAACGCGAAAGTGACATCCAGTGTCTCCTTGCCCGTAAGGGTCGATGGGCGGGAGCCCTGTCACTTATGCGAGTGACAGGCTCTCTGAACCCATTAACGGCGTGAAGCGCGGAAGACTTGAGCGTGCAAAGTGCCGCAGGGCTATGATCGTGGTCGCGGGCGAAAACGGGCCCGCTGTGGGAGCACGATGATCGAGGCAATGCTGTACGGGGGCGCCATCGGGGCGCTCTGGCAGCAACTCGTCCAGCTATGGGAGCTGATCGTGATGGTCCTTCGCTTCTTGTGGGGACTGCTGCGGCTTCTGGGCGGCGCTTGACGCCGCTGGCAGGGCGGTTGCGTGGTGCCGGCGCGATTGGACAGAAGCGCGGATAAACCCGAGGGTAAACGTGCGGAAAAATCCGCAGAGGAAAGAGCGGGAAATCCACGAGACGCGACCGGATTCGATTGACGTTGCACGCGTAAGCGCGCGTGCGACATCCTGGAAGGGCACACGATGATCCACGATTCCACCCGGCGTTTCACCGACCGGGTAGCCGACTACGTGAAGTACCGGCCGACCTATCCGCGCGAGCTGACGACATTCGTGCATGCCGAATGCGGCATCGCACCGGGCGCGCGCGTGGCCGATATTGGCGCGGGTACGGGCATTTCCACCAGGCTCTTTCTCGACGCGGGCCATCCTGCCGTGGCGGTCGAGCCGAACGCCGCGATGCGTGAAGCCGCAGACCAGATGCTTGGCGGCTACGAGCACTATCGCAGCGTTGCAGGCACGGCGGAGGCCACCACACTCGACGACGCAAGTGTCGATCTGGTGATAGCGGCACAGGCGTTCCACTGGTTCGACAAGGCGCTTGCACACCGCGAGTTCGCGCGCATCCTCAAGCCGCGCGGGCAAATCGTACTGTTCTGGAACAGCCGCCTCGTGGACGGCTCGCCGTTTCTCGCAGGCTACGAGGCGCTGCTGCGGCGCTTCAGCTCCGACTATGCGAGCGTTGCCGCGACGTATCCTGGCGACGCCCCCGGCGACACGTCGATGGCCGACTGGTTCGGCGACGGCTTCGAGCGCAAGACCGTTTTTCCCAACGCGCAGATGCTCGATTTCGACGGGTTGCAGGGGCGGTTGATGTCGTCGTCGTATGCGCCGAAGCCCGGCGATCCGCGCCACGAACCGATGCTGGACGCGCTACGCACGCTGTTCGATGAAACGCAGAAGGACGGCCTTGTGAATTTCGCCTACGAGACGCGTGTCTACGCAGGGCGGCCGCAGCGCTAGCGTCCGAACTCGTAGTCGCTCTCGCGCACCCGGCGCGTCCTGTGCCGGAACGCGAACGTGAAGCCCGGCCATAGCGCGGTGTTCTTGCCGTGTCGCGTCTGATACCAGCTATGGCAGCCCGATTGCCAGACCGTGTGGGCGAACGTGTGCTGCAGACGTTCATTGAACGCGCGCTGGACGGCGGGGCGCACGCTCATCGTGTGTGCGCCAGAGCGTTGCAGCACACGGATGCAGTCGGCGATATAGCGCACCTGCGACTCGATCATGAACACCATCGAGTTGTGCCCAAGCCCCGTGTTGGGGCCAGCGATCAGGAACAGATTCGGATAGCCCGCCACGCTCACGCCGAGAAAAGCCTCGGGCCCGTCGCGGCGCCACGTCTCGCCCAGGTCTGCGCCGCCTGCACCGGTCACGCGAAACGGCGCGTCGACGTCGTTCACCTGGAAGCCCGTGCCGCAGATGATCGCATCGAGCACGCGGTGCGTGCCGTCGGCTGTGACGATGCCATCGGCCACGACTTCGCGAATCGGATCGTTCACGAGCTCGGCGTTCGGTTGAGATATCGCCGGATAGTAGTCGGACGAGAGCAGCACGCGCTTGCACCCGAGCAGATAGTCCGGCGTGAGCTTTGCGCGCAGTGCGGGGTCTTTGATCTTGCGCCCGAGGTAATCACGCGCGAATTGCGTTGGCCGCTTGAGCAGCCGCAGATCGACGACGAAACCGAGCGCGCGCGATTCGTGCTGCCAGTATGCCGCCGCACGTGCGATGCGTTGCGCCAGCGGCACGCGCCGATAGAGCGCGCGCATGCGCTCGCTGATTGCATGGTCGCCGCGCGGCATGATCCATGGCGGGGTGCGCTGGAACACGGTCAGTTGTGCGACGCGCGGCTGGATGTGCGGCACGAACTGGATTGAGCTTGCACCCGTCCCGATCACGCCGACGCGCTTGCCGTCGAGCGCGTATCCATGGTCCCAGCGCGCCGAGTGAAAGAGCGCGCCGTCGAAGCGATCGAGACCGACCAGATCGGGCAGTGCAGGGCGCGAGAGTGGGCCGTTCGCAGCGATGAGCACATCGGCAATGATCTCGAGCGTGGTGCCGTCACGTTCGATTTCGATACGCCAGATGCGCTGCGTCTCGTCGAAACGTGCGGCGAGTACGCGCGAGCGGTACGAGATGAATCGCTCGACATCGTATTTGCGTGCGCAATGCCGCAAATAGTCCAGGATTTCGTGTTGTGGCGCGAATGCGCGTGTCCAGTGCGGATTGGGTTCGAACGAAAATGAATAGAGGTGCGAAGGAATATCGCAGGCGGCGCCCGGATAGGCGTTGTCGCGCCAGGTGCCTCCGAGGTCGGCAGCGGCCTCGTAGATCGCATACGATTCGATACCCATGCGTCGCAGGCGGATCGCCATGCCGATGCCTGCGAAGCCGCTGCCTACGATTGCGATGCGCGGCGTTTCGCCGGGTCGAAAAGCCATGAGCGGTTTCCCTTGGAACGGTTTCGCGATCGTTGCCGCGAGTCGATGAAAAACGGGCTCCGCGAAGGAGCCCGTTGTGCGGGTTATCGTCCTGTCTCGTGGACGCTTCAGGCGCTTACGAGTTGCCCCAGTCGTCGGAGCTGTCGTTGCTGCCGAGGTCGACGCCGCCGCCCGAACCATCGTTCCAGTCGTTGGAGCCCTGGCCGAAGTCGACGCCTCCGCCTTCGTTGCCGCGCGGCACGCGCCGGCCGTCTTCGTCGACACAGACGTCGCGTTCGACCACGCGGTCACGGCCGCGGCCGAGCGCTTCGCCGAGCAGCACGCCGGTCAGCAGTCCGCCCATACCGCCCATGCCGCCACCACCTTGCTGCACGATGACCTGCTGCGGTTGCTGTGGCGGATAGGGCGTCTGTGGCTGACGACCGAATGCGGCATCGGCTTCGCGCGAGTAGGCCGAATCACTGCCGTAAGCCGGGGCCGCGGCGGGCTGTGCATTCGGATCGGGGCGGCCTTCGGCTCGCGCCTTGAGGCTGGCGACCTGACGCTCCAGATCCTCGATCTCGTAAGGCGGCACGGGGTTCGCACTATTGGAAAGCGTCTCGACGAGGGTGCGCAACTGCGCTTCCAGACCTTCGACTTCCTTTTCGAGCGCCTCATGGCCCGGCGCGGTCGATAGCTTCACGTCGAGCTTGAGCGAGCGCACCGAGTTGAGCAGGTCGGTCGCGCGCTTGAGCTGATCGCGGCGGTCGTCCCCGGCTTTGGCGTCTTCATTCGATTTCGCACGGCGCAGCGTCCAGCGCAGCACGAGCGCAACGCCGAGCAACACGATCGCAATGCCAATCCAGGCGCCCATGCCCGGCCCGTGGCGCTGCGGCACCGAGACCGGCGCGACCTGCTGCGCAAACGGGTTATCGGCACGGTTCGTGGTTACGGCGCCGGCACGCCCTGCATTGGCGCGGATCATCGCTTCAACTTGGGCAAAGCGTTGCGGCGTCGTGAAGCTCAGTTGCGGATCGAGCGTTCTGGCCTGCTCGACCTGGGCCAGCGCGTCGCTGTACTGGCCTTCGCGATAGAGCACCTGCGCGTAGAGGTAGTGAGCATGCGCGTTGTTCGGGTGCGCCTGCAGGACCTCTACGAGGCCGGAATCGGCACGTTGCCAGTCGCCTTGCGACATGGCGGATTCGATCTGCTGCGCGGTGGGCACCGCGAACGCTGCGACGCTCACGAACGCAAGCGAGGCGAGGGCGGCGGCGAGATACTTTTTCATGTTGTAGCCGGGCGGCTTGACGCCCGTCTCCATGACAATCGGGTTGGGGAGGCGGCATGCATCGAGTGCCGCGCCGCCTCCAGACACGCCGGCGCGTTATTGCGCCGGCGTGTTCAACTGCTTCTTGAGCGCTTCGAGACGATCGTCCACGGACGGGCCCTTGTTCAGCGCGGCGAGCTTGTCGTCGAGCGCCTTGCCGCTCGACGTGTCGGCGCTATTCAGGCGTGCGTCGGAGCGCGCGTTCGACAGATCGACTTTGTCCTCGAGTTTCTGGAAATCGGCCGAGAGGTTTTTTCCGCCAATACCGCCGAGCGCCGTTGCCGCGACATCCTTCGCCTGCGCGATCTGCTGCTTCGCTTGCAGGATGTTCGAGCGTGCGTTGAGATCGTTGCGGCGCGAGCGCATGTCGTCGATCTGCTGCTTCAGCTGATCGACCGACGGTTCGAGCTTCGCGAGTTCCGCGGCGAGCGCATCGCGCTCGGCTTCGGCCGTGGACTGCGCACCGAGCGCCTCACGCGCGAGCGTTTCATCACCCGACTGCAACGCGCGCTTTGCGCCTTCTTCGTATTTCTTCGCCTTGTCGGCGGCTACATCGCGCTTGCTTTGCTGGGTCGCGACCTGCGCCTGGATCTCGACGAGTGCGTTCTCCGCTTTCCCGATGCTGTCGTCGAGTTCGCGCACGATCTGGCGGGCGTCGCGCGACGGGTCCTGCACCGAATCGGCGGCGTCGTTCAGCAGGCCCTTGAGCGTGCGCGAGATGGAGTCAAAAAGCGACATGAATTTCTCCGTGAATTGAAATCGGCCGCGATGCGCGGATCGCCTCGTGCGGCGTCGTGCCCGCTATCGGCAGCTTACGCCGCCTTGCACGAGTCGCGCATGCGCCGCGAAATTGGGGACGCGGCCCGTCGATTGCAAGAGCGCATTCGATCGTACGCTGAATGGTCCGGCGAGCCACGATGTGCAGCCCGGTTGCCATCGATCGCGGATATTACACCACGCGCCCTCTTAAAAGGGACTTAAAGGAACGGCTGCCTGGATGGCGACGCGAGCGTGCCCCTTCACGCAAATTTGCCGTCTTCGGGAGCGCCGCCGAACTCATCCTGGTACGCGTCCGTATCGCGGCGCGAGCGTCTGGCCCGGGTGATGGGCGCAACGCTGGGCGACCGGAAGCGTTCGTCGTCGGCAGCATGAGCCGCATCGGACTGCGCGGTATCGGGGGGCGGCGTTGGGGTGTTCGCCCGTGCGGTCGCCTGGGTGATTTCATGTGCGGTGCTGCTGACGTCGTGCCCAGTGACTACGGCCGAAGGAAGCGTCGAGGCTTGCGTTTGCGCGGGTGCCGTTGCGGCGTGGCGGGCTGCCGTCGCTTCGATCACTGTTGCCTTGCCTTGTGTCTGGATCGGAGCATCCGCAGGACTGGCTTCCGCGCGGGGAGCCACGGCTACGGCGGGCCGCAACGGACTCGAGCGCCGCTCGCGCAATGGCTTGGCCGCTTTGCGCAGTACCTGCGCCAGCGCATCGGGTTCGCGCGGTGCGTTCAGGCGGTCGACAATGCTCGCGGCTTTCACCTGGTCACTCGTCGCGCCGAACGCGAGCACGGCGCGGCGCATCAGCTCGCTGATGCTGATGCCGAGTTCGTCGGCCGTGGCCGATATCGCCCGCTTCTGCCCGGGCGTGACGAAGACGACGATGCGTTCGCTAGGCTTGTTCATGATCGGCTGTCAGGTCGGCCCGGGGTCCCGTAACGGCACGGCTCGATTGCATCGGGGCGCTCGCGGGTAGCGTGCTTGAACGATGACAGTCGCATGTCGGTCGGGCGGGGCGTGCCGCAGTTGTCCAGACGGAAACCATAATACGGCCTGACGCGCAATGCGCAACGCTCAGGTGTACGGGCCTCGGGGGGCATGGCGCAAGAATATGCTGGCGATTCGAGCAGGCGGCGCGTTTTCTGGTGCCCAATCCGGACTTGTCTGAAAACCTTTTGCGAAGAACGCCTCCGATGGCGCAAAGAGCCGCCTTTCGCGCCGAAAGTGCGGGCGGGATGACACACGCACCATCCGCAGCATGATGTTCCGCAGGATTTTTTTACAAAAAATCCCGTTCTGTCCCCCGTGAATTATTTAGAATGCGCTGTTACATTGCACGATGGCGCGCCACATAGTGTGCGGCGCGGCCGGACGGGGGCGTTGCCGGTCGCGTTACGGGCACCGGCACAAGCGGGCACAAGCAGGCAACAGCAGGCGCTGCTGCCAGCCGCATCGACGCCATGACGCCATGACCACGATCTGTGTGTGCGAAACAACGCGCAGCGCGGCGCACGCCGGACGGGCCAAACTTTCCAGTCATGCCAATTATCAAACGACCGCCTTCTCCGCAGTACCCGAACGACGATCGGGAGCCTTCCTTCCACAACGGATCCACTGGGCTACACCAGCCGGAGCACCACACGACCTCACGTGACGGCGCCGGACGCCGGCGCTCGCTCGGCGGGTCGATCGCACTCTGGTTCGTTGGCCTGATCGTGACGCTGCTCGCAGTCGGCGCGTTGATCCTCGGCTACGGGCTTGTCGTGATGGAGCCGCAGTTGCCTTCTCTCGATGCGCTCACCGCGTATCACCCGAAGGTGCCGTTGCGCGTCTATACGGCCGATCACGTGTTGATCGGCGAGTTCGGCGAGGAGCGCCGGCAAATCGTACGTTTCAAGGACATCCCGGACGTCCAGAAGAAGGCGGTCCTCGCGATCGAGGACTACCGCTTCTACGAGCACGGCGGCGTCGATTTCGTCGGCATTCTGCGTGCGGGCGTGTCCGACGTGATGCACGGCGGCGCGTCGCAGGGGGCGAGCACGATCACGATGCAGGTCGCGCGCAACTTCTTCCTGTCGAGCGAGAAGACCTATACGCGCAAGATCTACGAGATGCTGCTCGCCTACAAGATCGAGCGCGCGCTCACGAAGGACCAGATTCTCGAGCTGTACATGAACCAGATCTATCTGGGGCAGCGCGCCTATGGCTTTTCGGCGGCGGCGCGCGTGTATTTCGGCAAGGATCTGAAGGACATCACGCTTGCGCAGGCTGCGATGCTCGCGGGGCTGCCGAAGGCGCCGTCCGCGTATAACCCGATCGTCAATCCGCGCCGCGCGAAGATCCGCCAGGAGTACATCCTCAAGCGCATGCTCGAACTCGGCTACATCACCCCGGCGCAGTATGACCAGGCGATCAAGGAGCCGATCGTCACGAAAAACTCGGGCAACGAGTACAGCGTGCACGCCGAGTACATCGCCGAAATGGTGCGGCAGATGATGTACGCACAGTACAAGGACGAGACCTACACGCGTGGCCTGACGGTCACCACCACGATCGATTCCGCCGATCAGGAAGCCGCCTACAGGGCGGTTCGCAAGGGCGTGATGGATTACGAGCGCCGCCACGGCTATCGCGGTCCGGAGGGCTTCGTGCAATTACCCGCCGACGGTGGGGACCGCGATCAGGCCATCGACGATGCGCTCACCGATCACCCGGACAACGGAGAGATCGTCGCGGCCGTCGTCACCGACGCGAATCCTCGCGTGCTCAAGGCCCAACTGCTCGACGGCACGACGATCACCGTGAGCGGCGACGGCCTGCGCTTCGCAGCGAACGCGCTTTCGCCGCGCGCCACGGACGCGCAGCGCATCCGCGTGGGTTCGATCGTGCGCGTGCTCCCCGACGACAAGGGCAACTGGCAGATCACGCAGTTGCCGCAGGTGGAGGGCGCGCTGGTGTCGCTGACACCGCAGGACGGTGCTATCCGCGCGCTTGTAGGCGGCTTCGACTTCAACAAGAACAAGTTCAATCACATCACGCAGGCCTGGCGCCAGCCGGGCTCGAGCTTCAAGCCGTTCATCTATTCGGCGTCGCTCGAAAAGGGCCTTGGACCGGCGACGATCATCAACGACGCGCCGCTGTACTTTCCGCCGCGTTCGCCGGGCGGCGACGCGTGGGAGCCGAAGGACGACGACGAGCCGCAAGGCCCGATGCCGATGCGCCTCGCGCTCCAGAAGTCGAAGAACCTCGTGTCGATCCGCATCCTTTCGTACATCGGCACGAAGTACGCACAGGACTATGTGACGCAACGCTTCGGCTTCGATGCCGACAAGACGCCGCCGTATCTGCCGATGGCGCTCGGTGCGGGGCTCGTCACGCCGCTGCAGTCGGCGGGGGCGTATTCCGTGTTCGCGAATGGCGGTTATCGCATCAATCCGTATCTGATCGCCGAAGTCGACGATGCGAATGGCCAGCCGGTCCTGCGCGCACAGCCGCTCGTCGCGGGCCAGAACGCGCCGCAGACGATCACGCCGCGCAATGCGTACGTCATGAACAGCCTGCTGCACTCGGTGGCGACGGCCGGCACGGGCGCTGGCACCAACGTGCTGCATCGCGACGATCTGCAGGGCAAGACCGGTACGACCAACGATGCGAAGGACGGCTGGTTCGCCGGCTATCAGCGCACGCTCGTGGCGGTCGCGTGGATGGGCTATGACCAGCCCAAGAGCCTGGGCAGCCGCGAATTCGGCGCACAGCTCGCGCTTCCGATCTGGGTCGAGTACATGCAGCGCGCGCTGCGCGGCGTGCCGCAGCAGCAACAGCCGATGCCGGACGGTGTGGCGACGATCGGTGGTGAGCTGTTTTTCTCGGACATGACGCCGGGTAGCGGCTTTGTCGCAAGCATCGGCCTCGATGCAGCGAATCCGGCGGGAGGCGTGACCGATGCCGTGGGCAGTACGGGCCCGGCCGGGATGACGCCGCCTGGCGTCACGTCGACGGAAAAGCAGCAGATCATGGATTTGTTCGAGACGAACAAGCCCTGAGGGGTCTGGGACTCTGTTAGCAGTTGTAAAAACGGCGCGTCGGCAACGGCGCGCCGTTTTTGTTTGGTGGGTTGTCTGCAGCAGGACGGTGAATAGCGTCGCTTGAGGCTCCACTTCAGGACCAAAACGATCGCTATTCGCCGGGAGTGGAGAATATCCCGGCGGGCCGAGAATTAATCTGCACTACGAATGGTTTGGGTGGCACTTAAACGCACTCAGAAGCTGTCGTGATAGCCCAGACCAATCATCGTTCCACGTCGGTCGCGGTTGTACGTGACAGCCCAATGCGTGAGTGATGCGCCAGTCAGCGCGCCGACGGCATCGGCAAACAGATCCTTGAAAGAGAACCCATTGCCGTGGCAGGTGCCATCGTAAATTTCTTTCGCCAGTCCTGGCACGGTGCCAATCATCGTGCCATAGACGATCGGATGGTTGGTGTCGCGCGTGATCCAGCCGCCTAACGCGCCGAAGGGCAGCGATACGGCAAAGTGCTCCAGCTTGTCGGTGCCGATCCAGCTATCCGACGTTGTGGTACGGAATCCGCCGTGCGAGGTGTTGCAGTCGTAACTGGCGTGAGCGGTGGAACTCAGTGCCAGCGCGATTGCGAGACCGAGGCTCTGTTTGAGTAGGTGGGGCATATGCGTGAGGTTGTGCTATAGCAACGCCGCCGCCAATGCCCGACAGGAGCCGGTGGACGGTAGCGCTCTCCGATTAAATTGCTTGTAGGAATTAGTAGGACTGCGAATCAGTCTGCCGATGGAAACGTATTCGGCGGTCGCAGTGTAACAGCGTTGTCTCGAAAATAGGCTTACGAAATTTCTGTCAGAAATTCGCGCAGGTGGCGAAGGCGCGGGTTAGGGGCGCTCAGCCATCGCGATCGCCTGGCTGAGCGTGTGCCGCATTTCACGGATGGGCAGGGTGGGAGATCCGTGCAGGCGATGCCGCTATCGAGGCGCGCGGGCACACGCCGCCTCCAGCGCGTCCTCCAGCCGGTCGTTGCCCCAGAACATCTCGTTGTCGACGAAGAAGGTCGGTGCGCCAAATATGCCGCGCTCGCGCGCCTCACGAGTCGCGTCGCGCAGCCGCTGGCGATTGGGTTCGGCGAGCGCGTCATCGACGATACGTTGCGCTGGCAGACCAAGCTGCTCGAGCACCTCGATTACAGCATCGGGCGTATCGACTTCCCGATCCTCGCCGTAATTGCGGGTCATGATTGCGCGGCACCAGGCGGCCATCCACGGTTCGTCGGCGCCCAGCACGGCGATGCGCGTCGGCAGGACGGCGCGTCGCGGGAACACGGTCGGCTGCTGCCACGGAATGCCGTACTTGCGGCACTGACGCACCATGTCCTGCCATACGTAAGCGCCTTTTTCCTTCTGCACGACAAACGGCGGCCCTTCCCAGCCAAGCGCTTCGAAGACGGGGCCGAGCAGGAATGGTCGCCACCGTACGTTCACATCTGCGTGCTGCGCGGCCGCCTCGATGCGCATCACGCTAAGGTAGCTGTAGTTACTGGCGAGGTCGAACCAGAATTCGAGGTCGGGCGAGGGCATGGCGGCGTCTCCATTTCGATGGCCGCTCCTACGCGGTGGAGCGGCGAGTTCGATCATACTGCGCGCACTGTCGCTCGTGGCTACTCGCTTGCCGTGGCTGCCTTGCTGGACGCATCGCTCGACGAATTCGCTGCGTTTGCCGCCACCGGTGGGCTGCCCATCGCCTGGAAGAGCGCGGCTGTATCGGAGAGCCGCGAGCCGCGATAGCGAATCTCGTCGAGTTGCGCGTTTCGCCATTGCTGCTCGCTCTGCCGCACCGCGTAGTACGGCACCGCGCCCAACCGGTAGCGCGCGTTGGTCTCTTCGTAGACACCCGCGGACGAGCGCGCGGAAAGGCTGGCCGAATCGAGCGCCTGCGCGTCGTGTTCGAGCGCGGCGAGCTGGTCGGCGACGTTCTGGAATGCCGCGAGCACCGTTTGCTTGTACGACGCGTTCGCCGCGTCGTACGACTGCAGCGCCGCGCGCCGCTGCGCGAGCAGCGCGCCGCCATGAAATATCGGTTGCGTAAGCGAAGCGCCGATGAGCCACAGTGCACCCACGCCGGACGTTGCCGCAGGCCACGAAAAACCGGCCTGTCCGAGTGCAGCCGACAACGTGATACTCGGGAACATCTGCGCCGTGGCTGCGCCGACGTCGGCTGCTGCGGCCGTGAGCGCCGCGGCGGCGGCTTCGACGTCCGGTCGGGACTTCAGCAACTCCGACGGCACCACGACAGGCACTTGTGCGGGCAGCGTGAGGCTTGAAAGGTCGAGGTCGGGCGGCGCCGCGTCGGGCGTGCGGCCGAGCAGCACGGCGAGCGAGTGGCGCGTCGCGCTCAGTTGCTGGCGCAGGACGGGCAGAGTCGTCGCGATCGATGCCGCGCTTTGCTGCGCGCTGAGCATATCCGTGTGCGAGACGGCGCCCAGTGCGTAGCGCTTCGCCAGATCGTCGGCCTGCGCGTTTGCGAGCGTGACGAGGCGCTCGGTCGCGTCGACTTGCGCGTGCAGCACAGCCGCGCCGATCGCTGCCGCCACGATGTTGCCCGCGAGCGAGCGCCGCGCGGAGTCGAACTGGTAGGTCTGCAGGTCGACACGCGACGCCAGCGCCTCGTTATTCAACCGCGTCGCACCGAAGAGATCGAACGTGTAGCGTACCTGGACGAGGCCCGCGAAGAGGTCGGCTTCCGTCCCGTTGAAGCCCAGTTGCGGCACGCCCGGCACGCGCTGATGCTGCGCGACACCGAGTGCATCGACGGTCGGCAGCAGCGAGCTGCCGATCTGGCCGCGCAGTTGCTCGCGCGCCGCCTGCAGGTTGTGCTCGGCAGCGGCGAGGTTCGGGCTGTTGCGCAAGCCTTCGTCGACGAGCGCGTCAAGCGAGTCGGAACCGTACAGCGTCCACCATTGCGGCACCGGCTTCGCGCCTACAACGAACTGCTGCGCGACGCCCAGCGCGGCGACGGTTTGCGCGGGCTGTGGCGCTGCGCCATAGTGGGCGGGCTCCGGCATCTCGGGCGCTTTGCCGCCCGGGCCCCACGCGCAGCCTGCGACGTTGAGCGTGACGAGAGTGGCAAGCGCGACCGCACAGGTGCGCGTCAAGGGCACGGGCGATCCGTGCGTGCGTTTCATCGTGATCGTCGCGGACCGTTTCATGATGCATTCTCCGCGTTGGTGCCGGGTTCGTCGGTTTCGTTGCTGCGCACGCGGAATGCCGCGGCGTAGAGCGCCGGCAAATAGAAGAGCGTGAGCACGGTGGCGGTCGTGATGCCGCCCATCAGCGCGGTCGCCATCGGTCCGAAGAAGTTCGAGCGCAACAGCGGAATCAGCGCGAGCACTGCCGCTGCCGCGGTCAGCGTGATCGGGCGGAAGCGCCGCACGGTTGCGCCGACGATGGCGTCGATGCGCTTGTGCCCGTCGCGGATATCGTGCTCGATCTGGTCGACGAGAATCACGGAGTTACGCATGATGATGCCGAACATCGCGATCACGCCGAGCATCGCTACAAAGCCGAACGGCTCGCGGAATAGCAGTAGTGCGATCACCACGCCGATCAGGCCGAGCGGTGCGGTCAGCACTACCATCATCACGCGCGCGAAACTCTGCAACTGGATCATGAGCAGCGTGAGCACGGCGATCACGAGTATCGGCATCTGCGCGAAGATCGAGGCCTGGCCTTTCGCGCTTTCCTCGACCGAGCCGCCCACCTCGATGCGATAACCCGTCGGCAACGTGGCGCGGACCGTCTGCAATCTTCGCCCGACAGCATTCGTCACGTCGATGCCCTGCGCACCGATCTTCACGTCCGATTGAACGGTGATGGTAGGCTGCCGGTCGCGCGACCAGATCACGCCGTATTCGAGGTCGTTGACGAGGTGGCCGAGCGAGCCGAGCGGCACAGGGCCGTTCGGTGTCGGCATCGCAATGCTCAAGAGGTGCGCGGGATCGACGCGCTCCGCAGCCGGCGCGCGCAGGTCGACGCTGATGAGTTTGTCGCGCTCGCGGTACTGCGTGACCGTGTAGCCCGAGAGCGTCATCTGCAGGAAATTCGCGATGTCCTGCGACGACACGTTCAACTGACGCGCCCTCTGCTGGTCGATCTCAAAGTGCAGCGATCGTTCGGCGGGTTCGTCCCAGTCGAAGTTGACGTTGTCCGTGCGCGGGTCGTCGCGCAT
The DNA here is from genome assembly GCF_021390575.1 of Paraburkholderia adhaesiva. Lineage (GTDB taxonomy): Bacteria > Pseudomonadota > Gammaproteobacteria > Burkholderiales > Burkholderiaceae > Paraburkholderia > Paraburkholderia adhaesiva. The sequence continues at coordinate 1,584,927 of NZ_JAJEJQ010000001.1, forward strand.
GGTTGCGGCGACGCGTTCCGCGATGCCGCGCACGACGGCGATATCGTTGCCGCTCACGCGGAACTGCACCGGATAGCCGACGGGTGGCCCGTTTTCCAGACGCGAGAGACGTGTGCGAACGGCGGGGAAGTCGTTGCGCAGCTTCCCGGTGAGCCACGTTGCGAGCTTTTCGCGATCCTCCACCGATGTTGCCGTGATCACAAATTGCGCGAAATTCGGCTGTTGCAGTTGCTGGTCGAGCGGCAGATAGAAGCGGGGCGCTCCGGTGCCGACGAAATTGATCGAATGGTCGATCTCGGGGCGGTCCTTCAACGCGGCTTCGAGCCGCTTCGCCTCGCGCAGCGTGGCGTCGAACGAGGCGCCTTCGGGCAGGCGCACATCGACGAGCAGTTCCGGCCGGTCGGAACTCGGGAAGAACTGCTGCGGCACGAGCGTGAAGCCCGCGAGCGCGATCACGAAGAGCAAGACGGTGATGCCGAGCACGATCCAGCGTCGCTCGATACACCAGCCGATCAGGCGCCGGAACCGGCGATAGAAGCGGGTATCGTAGATGTCGTGTTCGTGGCCGCCGGGTTCATGCGCCGCGCGCTTGCGCTCGGGCAGGAGCCGGTAGCCGAGGAGCGGAATCAGAACCACGGCCGCGAACCAGGAGGCGATAAGCGCGATCGCCGAGACCTGAAAGATCGAGCGCGTGTACTCACCCGTGCTCGACCTCGCGAGCACGATCGGCAGGAAGCCGGCGACCGTGACGAGCGTGCCGGTGAGCATCGGAAAAGCGGTGCTCGTGTAGGCGAACGCAGCCGCGCGCGTGCGGTCCCAGCCCTGCTCGAGCTTCACGGCCATCATTTCGACGGCGATGATGGCGTCGTCCACGAGCAGGCCGAGCGCGAGCACGAGCGTGCCGAGCGAAACCTTGTGCAAGCCGATATCGAACAGATACATGACGAGCGACGTCACAGCGAGCACGACGGGAATCGAGATGACGACGACCATGCCGGTGCGCACGCCGAGCGAAACGAGGCTCACGAGCAGCACGATGCCGATGGCTTCGGCCACGGCCTGAACGAAATCGTCGACCGAACGCGACACCGCTTTCGGCATGCTCGAAACTTCGACGAGCCGAAGACCCGCAGGCAACCCGGCGCGCAGTTGTGCGACGCGTACATCGAGCGCCTTGCCGAGCCGGATGACGTCGCCGCCGGACTGCATCGTGATGCCGATGCCGAGCACGGATTTTCCTTCGAAGCGCATCTGCGTGGCGAGCGGTTCGTCGTAGCCGCGTCTGATCGTGGCGATGTCCCCGAGACGGAAGCTGCGGCCGTTCACGCGGATCAGCGTGTCGGCGAGTGCCTTCAGATCGGTGAACTGGCCGCTCGGGCGCACGAACACGCGGTCGTCGGCCGTGGTCAGCGTGCCGGCCGGCGAGACGCTGTTCTGTGCGCCGATGATCTGCCCCATCTGGGTGGGCGAGATGCCGAGTCTGGTCAACTGCGTATTCGGGATCTCGATGTAGATGCGCTGGTTCGGATCGCCGAAGTAATCGACCTTGCCGACGTCGGGTACGCGCAGCAGTTCTTCGCGCAGGGTGTCGGCGTAGTCATGCAGTTGTGCGGGCGTAAACCCGTCACCTTCGAGTGTGTAGATGTTCGTGTAGACGTCGCCGAATTCGTCGTTGAAGAACGGCCCTTGTACGCCCGGCGGCAGGGTCGCCGCGATATCGCCCGTTTTTTTGCGCACCTGGTACCAGGTTTCCTTCACCTCGCTCACGGGCGCGGAGTCCTTCATCGTGAAGAACACGAGCGACTCGCCGGGGCGCGAGTACGCGCGCAGGAAGTCGATGTGCGGCGTCTCCTGTAGCTTGCGGCCGATCCGGGTCGTCACTTGATCCTCGACCTGGCGCGCCGTCGCGCCGGGCCAGAAGGTCTGGATCACCATCACGCGAAACGTGAAGGGCGGATCTTCGGACTGCGAAAGACGTGTATAGGAGAGGGCGCCGAAAAGCGTCGCGAGCACGATCACGAAGACCACCAGCGCCTGATGCCGCAGCGCCCACGCAGACAGGTTGAAGCGCCCCTCTTCGCGAGGCGTACTCATGATGCAAAATCTTCAGGGTGGAGCGGCGGGACCGGGCGCACTTTCTGGCCCGCAGTGACGGTGTGGACGCCCTGAACCACGATCTGATCGTGGTCGGCGAGGCCGCCTGTGACGGTAATCGTGCGCGCGTCGTAGCGCGCGACCGTGACGCGGCGTAGTTGCAGCACGTTGTCGGGTTTGCTCACGACCCAGATCGCGGGCGCGTTGCCGTCGTGGAAGAGGGCCGTTGCCGGGATCGTAAAGGACGCTTGCGCACCGCCGTGATTCGCAGCGAGTACGACATTGGCGCTCATGCCGAGCCGCACGGCTGCGTCCGGCTGTTCGAGCGTGAATCTCACGCGCCAGGTGCGGCTTGTGGGGTCGGCGGCGGTCGCGACCTCGCGCACCTGTGCCCTGTAACGCTTGCCCGGAAGCGCGGGCAGGCTCACCTGTGCGGTTTCTCCGATGCTGATGCCGTGTATGGCGTTTTCGGGCAGGTCGCAGAGCACGTCGATGCTGCCTGACCACGCCAGCTGATAGACGGGCTGACCCGATTGCACGTTCTGGCCGGTATCGGCGTTTTCGGCGGTGATGGTGCCTGCGTGATCGGAGACGAGCTCCGTATAGCGGCGCTGGTTCTCGGCAAGTGCGAGCTGTTGCTGGGCCTGGTCGCGTTGTGCGGCCGCGGACGCGTAAGCGTCCTGCGTCTGCTCGAGCTGCGCTTTGGCGATCAGGTTGGCCTGCGCCTGCGCCGTGTCGCGTTCGAGCTGCTGTTGCGCGAATACATAGCGATGGCGCGCGGCGTCGAGTTGCGCGGCGGCGCTTGCGGCGTTCTTGTCGTAGTCGACCGGATCGAGACGTGCGAGCACCTGGCCGGGCTTGACGGTATCGCCGAGGCGCACACTGCGCTCGATGATCTTGCCGTTGACGCGAAACGAGAGCGGCGTTGAATAGCGCGCATCGATTTCGCCGGGGTAGGTTGCCGATGCGGCGCTTTCGTCCGGATGCACCGCCATCGACACGACGGGCCGCGGTTCGGGCGGCGCGGACGCCCGTCTTTCGCACGCGGCGAGCGCGAGCACGCCACACAACGGCAGGAGACCGGCGAAACGGCGCAACCGCGGAAACAACTGCACGCCACCCGATGACCCACTGGACTGCCTGCGCATCCGGCTCGATGCGTCACGACTGCAATGATTCACGTGAACCTCGACTTGCATTGTGCGCACGCCCGCGCCTCGCATGAGAGTGGACGCGACGCCGCTGGAACCCGCCAGACCCGCAAAGCAGGGGCGAACGGGCATTGGCTACAGATGATGCATCGAATTCTAATACACAGCTGTATCTGAATGCAAAGCCGTATTGTCGAATCCTTTCAGTGATAGACTTTCGGGATGAACCGTATACGACTCACCCGCGAGCAGAGCCGTGACCAGACGCGCGAGCGCCTGCTCGATGCGGCGCTCGCCATCTTCATGAAAAAAGGATTCGTGGGGGCGAGTGTCGAAGATATCGCGTTTGCCGCAGGCTACACACGAGGCGCGTTCTATTCGAACTTCTCGAGCAAGGCGGAACTGCTCGTCGAACTACTGCGGCGCGATCACGAGGCGATGCAAGCCGATTTGCACGCGATTTTCCAGACGGAAACGACGCGCGAGGACATGGAAGCGCGCGTGATTGCGTACTACAGCCGCATGGCGCAGGACAACAAGGGGTTTCTGCTGTGGGTAGAAGCCAAGCTGCTGGCCGCGCGCGACGCTCGCTTTCGCACGCGTTTTAACGCGTTCATGAAAGAAAAACGTGACCAGCTTGCCGCTTACATCGAAGAATTTTCTGCGCGCGTCGGCACGCCCATGCCGCTTGCGTCCGATCTGCTCGTCATCGGCCTGATCGGCCTGTGTGACGGCGTGCAATTTCTCGCGATGGCCGATCCGCAGCAGATTACGCCGCCCGTCGTCGAAGAAGTGCTGGGCCGGTTTTTCGCGCGCGTGGTGTTCGGCCGCGACGTCTGACTGGGTGCCCAGCGGCCCTTACGAGCCGAGACCCGGGCCGTAGTTGCTGCCAATCAGCTGCGTGACGGACGCAACGTCGTGATAGTCCTGCTCCGGCATGCCGTCGAGTATGGCCAGCAGTTCGTTGCTCGCGCCCGCACTGCGCGCGACGTCGATGAGGCTGTCTTTGTTGGCCGGCCAGCGCACCTCGCGCAACACGTCGGCGAATTGCAGGTCGATGGGTTCGTCGGGGATGCGGGATGCGGACATGCAGGGGTTCCTTGGCGCGGCGCGCGCGCTGTACGACTTCTCAATCGGATCGTGTCACAGCGGGACCATACACAATCCGTTCCGGGTGCCGCCGCTTTGTGTCGCTCATGTCTGCTGGTGCAGTACCGGGGTGAGCGCGCGGTCGAGCCGCTTCGACTTCGGCAGGGTCACGTATTCCCAGTGTTCAGGGCCGCTCGCCCTGGAGACCGGCACGTCGGGAGCGGGCGGGGCAACCGGGACGTCTTCGGCAGGGAACTGCAGAGGCGCACTGCCGTGGTAGACCGGAACTTCCTGTGCTGTGCGTACCGGCGCAGCAAAGCATGATGCCGATACGAGCACACTGGTCATCAGTGTCGAGGCTTTCATCGCTCGACCTCCTTTCCATGCAGCCCTCAGGCCGCAGCAAACGCCGTGCCGCGCCCGGGCGGGCGCCACGCGGCTTCAGCGCCGACCGCGTCCGGCTGGCGCGCGGCATCGCTCCAGCACGCGGGCGGGGTGGTTGCCCTGCGTTGGCGTACCGGTGGATGCAACACTCCCATCATGGCAGCAAATGGACCGGCGCGTCGCGAACATGCGTGCTTTTTGACGAAATGCAGGTGACAGACGCGGCGGTGCGGGGTTCAGGGGCTTAGGTGCCCGGACGCAGAACGTCGAAGCGGGTCCAGGGCCAGGATGGCCGGTCGCGCATGTAGCCGTTCAGCCAGTTCCATTGCGGATGGCGCAGCATGAACGCCTGCGCGTCGAACGGACGGCCGCACGGATGCCCCCAGCGCGCCCAGAACGCCAGATCGCGCGCCATTTCGCTGTCCACGACTTTGCCGTCGTTGGCCCCCCACGGGTTGAACGGTCCGTGATCGGAGCCGGGAAAGCGTGCGTCGTCGAGCTCGAGGTGGCCGCAGATCGTGCGCGAGCACGGGTTGTCGTCGCGGTCCAGATAGACGTCGTGGTGATCGGCGATCATTTCCTTGGCCAGTTCGACGTCGATTTTGCCGTGGTGCCGCTCGGCGAGCTGCATGAAGCGCAGGCGCCGCGCCCCGTTGTGACGCACGTCGGTGTAGTCGTCGCCTTCACCCGCACATTCCTGATTGCGGATCTTGAGATCCGTCGCCGCGTTGAAACCGCTGAAAAAACCGTCCTTCGTGATTTCGAAGCCCGTGTGCTGCAGTCCCAGTTCGTAGCGTGCGATTTCGCCGGTCTTCACGTCGCCGAGCAGCCAGCTGTTCGCATAGCCACCGTTGTTTGCGACCGCGAACATTTCGCACCATTGCCCAATGCTCGACGCATACTGCGTAGCGTGCCGCGAGCGGTAAAACTCCGGCGCACCGCTCGTGCGATAGCCGATGAAGTTCGAGATGGTCGTCTCCGTGATCATCAGGCCCGCGGACGTGATCCAGAAATCGGTGAGGCTCGAGATGCAGCCGGGCAGGCCCTGCATGAGAATGCGGTGGCCCGAATCGGGGACGATGTCGAACACCACGTTGAAGGCGTCGCCGGCCGCGTAACGGTCCCACGAGTTGTGCGCCATGACGATGCGGCCGTCGCGCGTTGCGCTGCCGGTCGCAATGAAGGCGCTGCAGTGGTGGCCGCGCCGGCCGCGCCACGGCCTCGCTGCCCCGTGTTGCGGGTCTCGCGCGGCGGTATGCGTCGGCCACCAGCCCTGCAGCAGATCCATATAGCCGTTCCAGGCGAGCACCTCGGCGAACGACAGCTTCGCACCATCGGCGATGCCCTGGATCTCGTCGGCGAATTCGTTGTCGAGCCGCGGCGCGAATTGCGCGACGGCGGCGTTGACGAAGGTGTCGAAGTCCTCGCCCGTGTCCCATTTCGCGAGATAGCGTGCCGTGCGGATCGCATTGCGGATCTCATTGCCGAGCAACTGGCCGTGCTGCTCGCCGCGGTCGTACGGTTCGCCTTCGAGGTGCACGAAGATCCATCCCGCATGATCGCGGCGCACGGCATCGAGGGACGGTTCGCTCATCTTCGCTCCGCGGATTGGACCCTTTGCACCGCTTCTGCCTGACGGCGCCTGCCCGGTTCGTGAGTCCCGCCAATACGCGGGGACCGGACGCGCGGCTGGTTTCCATTGTAGAAAATCCGCTGCGCTTTGACACGTGGTGCGTTGCGCCGCGAGCGGGCGAAGACGCACGAGGCATGCGGCTTTCGGGGCGATGGGGGTGCGCGGTCACAGGCGCGTCACGCACCATGCAAGGCGAATTTACCGATCGGGATTCAGTCGCTGATAAGCGTCGAGGAGAGATGTCTTGTAGACGACACCAGCGAGCGTCGGCTGCACCGTGCTCTCGATGACAGGCAGTCGTTCGCCGCGGAATGCCATGAAATGCTGGAGGCCCGTCGCGAGCGACATGTCCGGTGTGAGCGCCTCGAAAGGCATCTGCACGTAGTCGGCAGCGCGCTTTTGCGACGTGTCGCGCTTTTGCAGCAGGTCCGAGGTGATGTCGGCGAGCGCGACTGCGCCGAGGAAGTGGCCCGAAGCATCGGTGACGTAGAGATACTTCACCGGATATTCGAGGAATACGCGTGTCATTTCGGGCACGGTGGCGTCGGCATGCACGACGGTGTCGGCCGGGCGGATCAGCGCGCGCATCTGCGTCGAGCGCAGGCGCATGCGCTCTTCTTCTTCGCGGTTGCGGTGGAGCGTGATCTCGTACATCGACGCCTTGCCTGTCGCACGCGCCACGAAATACGCGACGACGCACGAGAGCATGAGCGGCAGCACGACCTGATAGCTGAGCGTCATCTCGAAGATCATGAGAATCGCCATCAGCGGCGCCTGGGTGGCGCCCGCGAGGAACGCGCCCATGCCGACTATCGCGTATGCATAGGGCGCCGACGTGCCGTCCGGCAATAGTGCATGCACCGCCTGGCCGAAAAGGCAGCCGGCCACGGCGCCCATGAAGAGGGTTGGCGTGAAGATGCCGCCGGCTGCACCCGAGCCGACCGTCGCCGCCGTCGCAATGAGCTTGAACACGAGCACGGTGGCGAGCGCGGTCCATGTCCACGGCGAATGGAGGATCGAATTGACGACGCTGTAGCCGTTGCCCCAGACCTCTGGTGTCCACACCGAGAGAATGCCGACCACGAGTCCACCCAGTCCGAGTTTCACGGGCAGCGGTATCGGCAGACGCGCGACGCGCGATTTCGTGGCATCGAGCAGGCTCAGGAACTGCGGCGCGAGCGCTCCGCACAGGAGGCCGAGCACGACGAAAAGGAGGACTTCGATGCCCGTGATCGTCGGGAACTCGGGCATCTGGTACGGCGGTTTGTATCCCGCGAACTCGCGCATCGTGATGTTCGCGACGACGGAGGACACCACGAGCGGCCCGAAGCTTTCCATCGCGATCGAGCCGATCACGATCTCGGTGACGAAGAAAGCCCCGGCGATGGGCGCGTTATACGCCGACGTAATACCGGCCGCCGCGCCGCACGCGACGAGCAGGCGCAGACGTTGCGGGTCGAAGTGGATCCAGCGGCCCAGAAGCGATGCCGCGAGCGCGGCGAGTTGCACCATCGGACCTTCGCGGCCGATCGAGCCGCCGCTCGCGATCGTGAAGAGCGACGATGCGCTGCGCCAGATACTCGTGCCGACCGGCATGACACCGTCGCCGATTGCGACGGCTTCGACGTAATCGGCGTGAATGGTGCGCGCGCTATCGGCGGCTGTCTTGCGCTTCGCGAAGATCAGCAGGCCGCCCGCGATCACGCCGCCAGCTGTGGGCACCACGATACGCATGTACCACGGGAGATGTTCCGCGATTTCGACGAGGCTGCCCGACGTGCCCGCGTAAAGGTGTTCGAGGAGGTCGATGGCTCGGCGAAATATCACCGTCGCGAAGGCGCCGGCGAGACCGACGATGACCGACCAGATGAGCATCGTGTGCGCGTCCGAGAGCCGGAATAACTCGCGGGCACGGGTGCGCAGTTTCAGCAGGAATGACAGCACGATGGACAGGATTGGAGTGTGGGTAAGCGGCGCCGAGCGCAAGCATAGCATTGCGCCCGGCGTGGCACGGGTGTTGCGAGGCGCAGCGCCCGGGTGGGTGGCGGGGGCCGCTAGCGCGCGGCCCGGTCGAGTTCCGGGTAGTGCCGGAAGATGCCGGTCTCGTTGAACGGCAGCCGGCGCGGCGACGCGAGATACGCGGCGATGTTCGGGCGTGCGGCCACGGCGTCGTGCAGCGCGACGATGTGCGGATAGTGATCGGCGAGATGCTTCGTTGCCTTGGGGAAGGCGTAGCGCAAACCCTCGACGATCTGGAAGATCGACAGGTCGACGTAGGTGAGCGTGTCGCCGGCCATGTGCTGTGGTCCAGAAGGGTTCTGCACGAGTGCGCGCTCGAAGTAACCGAGGAATTTCGGCATGCGATGCGAAAGGAAATCGGCAGAGCGTGCCTTCGCCTCGACCTTCTGGTCCTCGTAATAGAGGCCGCTCGCGATCGGATGGTGTGTGTCGTGGACTTCGGTCACGAGATCGGCGATTGTCAGTTGCAGGCCGTTCGCTACGTAGCGCAGACCTTCGTCGCGCGGCGCGAGTGAGAGCTTCGGACCGAGATAAAAGAGGATATTTGCGGTCTGCGGGATCAGCAGGTCGCCATCCTTGAGAAACGGCGGCGCAAAGGGTGGGCACGCCTCTGAACGGCTGTCGAGTTTCGCCATCATTGCGCCAATCCCGAGACCGTCCGATTTTTCGCCGCGCGCCACGTCGACATACGCCGCCTGCGCCTCCTCCAGAGCAAGCCGCACGAATTCGCCGCGGCCCTGCAGGCCGTCCCAGTAATAGAGTTCGTATGCCATCGGTTGCTCCTGTCGACCAGCGTTAGCGCTTTAGCGCTTGTCGATTGGCGTTGGGCTTCGGCCCTTACTCCAATCCCACCTGGTCCCATGCAAAGCTGTCGTGACTCCCACCCGCGACGCAGGCGGCCCGGCACAGTATCGCGCGCAACGGGCACACGTGGGCGGTGCGTGCCGCGTCCCGGCGATGCATCCGTCGCCACGCCTCGGCACTAGCCAAAACGAAAAAAACCCCGCGCGCGGCGGGGCAATCGGCCTGCGTGGCCGGCACTGCGGCGCTCACGCGCCTGTCGTAATCACGGTCAGCCGAACAGGCGCTCGACGGCCCAGGTAATCGCAAGACCACCACCGACCAGCCACACGTAGAGGATAAGGCCCGTGGTCAGTGCACGCGGACCAGCTTCGCGGATCTGCGAAACGCGCGTTTCGATACCGAGAGCGGTCATCGCCATGGTGAGCGCGAAGGTGTCGAGTGCGTTGATCGACTGCGTGGCAGGGGCCGGCAGCACATGCAGCGAGTTCACGACCACGAGGGCGAGGAAGCCCAGCGCGAACCACGGCACCGCGATCTTGCGTGCACCGTGCGCCGCGTGGTCGGCGCCGTTGCCGCGTGCCTGACGATTGAGCCACACGCCGAGCACGAGCAACACCGGCACGAGCAGCATCACGCGCGTCATCTTGACGATGGTGGCAATGTGCGTGGCTTCGGGGCTCACATTGGACGCCGCGCCGACGACCTGCGCCACTTCGTGGATCGTGCCGCCGAAGAAGAGACCAGCGCCGAGGGTGTCGAGATGGAGCCAGCCCGCGTGAAAGAGCACGGGGTAGAGGAACATCGAGAGCGTGCCGAAGAGCACGACGCTGCCGACGGCCATCGCGCTCTTGTGGGGCTTCGACTGGAGCGTCGATTCGAAGGCGAGCACGGCGGCCGCGCCGCAGATCGCGCTGCCGGCGGCTGTGAGGATGGCGGTGTCGCGGTCGAGCTTCATGACCTTCATGCCTGCCCAGGTGCCGATCAGAAGCGTGCTCACGACGATAGTGACCGATTCGACGAGCCCCGGCACGCCGACCTGGGCGATCTCCTGAAGGCTCACGCGCAAGCCGAAGAACGCGACGGCGATGCGCAACAGCTTGCGCGCGGAGAAGTTGACACCGGCAGCCCAGCTTTCGGGCATCCCATCGCGCAGGGCATTGCCGTAGACTGCCCCGGCAGCGATACCGATGATGAGCGGACTCATTCCCAGCCCGGCAATGGCGGGCAGCGCGGCGATTCGGGTGACGGCGGCGGCGAACAGCGCGACGAACAGGACGCCGTTGATCTTGCCGCGGGTGGCGGAGGTTTGAAGCGCGACGGTCGTTGACGGCGAGGCGGACATGGTGAACCCGGAATCAGGTAGTGAATCGATGCGCTTATCCTAGTTTGGATATATCGATATGAAAAATCGTGATTTGTGACGTAATATATAAGTCAATCCGATAGTTCTAGATCATGACCCCGGAACAGCTGATAACCTTTGCCGCCGTTGCCGAGCACCGCAACATCAGCCGGGCCGCGCAGGCGCTCCATCTCTCGCAGCCCGCGGTGTCGGGCCAGTTGCGGCTCTTGCAGGAGGAGTTCGGCGAGCCGCTCTATCTGCGCGACGGCCGCGGCGTGCGCCTCACGCCCACCGGCGAGCAACTGGCCGCCTACGCGGCGCGGGTGCGCGATAGCTGGCGTGACGCCTTCGCCTTCCGCGACGCGTTGCGCGGGCTGGAGCATGGGACGTTGCGTATCGGCGCGAGCACGACGCCCGCGAGCTATCTGCTGCCGTATCTCGTGGCGGCGTTCCACCGGCGTTTTCCAGGCGTGAAGCTCGAAACGACGAGCGGCAACACCTCCGACGTGGTCGGGATGCTCGGCGCGCTCGATATCGCGCTGATCGAAGGCGCAGCCGGCACGCCGCTGCCTGCCGATACCGTCGTCCACGAGTGGCACGACGATGAGATCGTTGCCATCGTGCCGCGTGCCCATCCGCTTGCGGCGCGCGCGCTGACGCCGGACACGGGTGTCCCGCTCGCTGCGATCGGCGACTACCCGCTCGTGCTGCGCGAGGCCGGTTCGGGTGTGCGTCAGATCGTCGAGCGTGCGTTCACGAGCGCGGACGTGCCGATGCGTATCGCCCTGGAAATTGCCGGTGTGGAGGGCGTGAAAGAGGCGGTGCGCGCGGGCATGGGCATCGGCTTCGTATCGGCCATGTCGATGCGCCACGAGGACGGCGCGCTATGCAAGATCGGGATTGGGCCGGATCCGCTCGTGCGGCGATTCTCGATTCTCGTCCCGCACGGGGGCGCGGCCTCGCGGGTCGCACAGCGATTTCTCGACCTGTGTCTCGCCCAGGCTGCCGGCGAAAGCGCGGCCCCGAGCGAGGCGACATAGCGGCACAGCTTCGAACGGGGCATCCTATGCGTTCATGAGCGCGGCGCCCGTCGATACGGTCGGACACGCGCTCGCGGTAACACCGTAGCGCCACGTCGCGCCGCAGCCCAGGAATGAATGGACATGACTCAGAACATCGTTATTTACAAGACCTTGCCCGACGACGTAGCCGCGTGGCTACGTGAACACGCGGAACTCGTCGTTGTCGATCCGCAGACGCCAGGCGCGCTGGCTGCCGCGCTGCGCGATGCCGACGGCGCGATCGGCGCAAGCGTGACGATCACGCCCGCGATGCTCGACGGCTCGCGGGTGAGGGCACTCTCGACGGTCTCGGTCGGCTACGACCAGTTCGACGTCGCCGATCTCACGAAACGCGGTATCGTGCTGGCGCACACGCCCGACGTGCTGACCGAATCGACCGCGGATACCGTGTTCGCGCTCATTCTCGCGAGTGCGCGCCGCGTCGTCGAACTGGCCGATTGGGTCAAGGCCGGCAAGTGGACGGCAAGTGTCGGTCCGGCGCAATACGGAGTTGATGTGCAGGGCAAGACGCTCGGCATCATCGGCCTCGGACGCATTGGAGGTGCTGTGGCGCGGCGTGCGGCGCTCGGCTTCAATATGAAGGTGCAGTACACGAACCGCAGTGCAAACGCGGTTGCGGAACGCGACTATGGCGCACGCCGCGTCGCACTCGACGAACTGCTCGCCACGTCGGATTTCGTGTGCCTGCAGGTGCCCCTCACGCCCGAGACCCATCATCTGATCGGCGCGGACGAGCTGCGCGCGATGAAGCGCAACGCGATTCTGATCAACGCGTCGCGCGGCGCGACCGTCGACGAATCGGCGCTCATCGCGGCGCTTGAAGCAGGCACGATCCGCGGCGCCGGGCTCGATGTGTTCGACCGCGAGCCGATCGAACCCACGTCGCCGCTTCTCGCCATGCCCAACGTTGTGGCGCTGCCGCACATCGGGTCGGCCACGCACGAAACGCGTCACGCCATGGCGCGCTGTGCCGCCGAAAATCTCGTTGCCGCGCTTGCGGGCACGCTCGATCGCAACATCGTGAACCGCGAGGTGCTCGCACGATGAGTGTTGGGCTGGTTATGCCGGCGCGCTGCGCGACCATCAGCGATGTGGTCCGCGAAGCCCGGTATCGGCAAGGCCAGCGTTTCGTGCTATCCGAATAGCGCGCTACCCGCGCTTTAGCGGGATCGGCGCGCGCGCATCTAAAGGGCAGCGGTTTGATCACGCAGGACAGCGTCGGAATGCGAACTCGTGGCGCGCGGTTTGCAGGGGGCATCTTCTCAGGAAGCGTCGGCCGGGGCTGCGCGTCGGCCCGGATATCTGCGATGATTCGGGCTGCGGCGCGCGCTCTCGCGTGCCGCTCGTCACAAGGATCCTCATGACCGTTGCCCCGATCACGCTGCTCAGCCTCTCGTTCGCGACGCTCTTCGTCGCTGCTTTGCCCGTGTTGCTGTATCGGCGGCTGCGTCGTCCATTCGCGCTCGGCTGGCGCGACACGGTTGCTGGTATCGCCGTGTTTGCGTTGTTCGCGACCGTGATCGAGCGAGCACTCAACGCCTTCGTGCTTCACGGCAATCCTGTGACCGCCGGCTGGTTCGAACACCCGCTTGCATTCGTCGCGTATGGGGCGCTGGCAGCCGGCGTGTGCGAAGAGGTGGGCCGTTACATCGCCATGCGCCTGCTCGTTCGACGCGCGGGCGGCGAGGCATCCGCGCGACTCGACTCAGATAAAACGGGCATCGGCTATGGCATCGGGCACGGCGGGGCCGAGGCCTGGCTCGTCGGCGTTTTCGTGCAAGTGCCGTGGATCGTGTTCGCCGTGCTCGCCAATCGCGGTGAACTCGACGAACATCTCGCCAATCTTTCGATGGACGCCGTGCTGCGCGTACATCTGATCCTCGCGAACCTGTCGCCGATGATGGCGCTTGTATTCGCCGCCGAGCGCGCGGCGGCGTTCGTGTTCCAGATCGGTTTTTCAGTGCTGATGTGGCGCGGCGTGCGTGCGGGAAAGAAGGGCATCCTGCCGCTCGTGATCGTCCTTCATGCGCTGACCGACGTGCCTGCCGCGATGTATCAGGCGCGCATGCTGCCGCTCCTGGTGGTGGACGGCGCGTATGTCCTGGCGGCGATCGTGGTCGCGTTCGTTCTGTTTCGCGTGTGCCGGGTGCAGGGGCGTGCCGTACTTGCAGCGTGAGCCGGTCTAGATCCGGCGCGTATTGTTACCTTTTCGTTGGCCCTGATGGAAACCTATCTGTTTGAATGCACGAGTCCCGACTTCGAGGAACTGGCCCGCGTAATTGCGGACCTCTTTCCTGAGCAGACGCGTTTTGCCGAACTGCCCGCCGAAAACGGCGCGCCGCTCCTGACCGTGCAATGGGTGGCGATGCGCTTCGGAACAGCCGCGCGACGCATGACGTTGACGATCGCGATCGCACCTGCCGCGCTTGCCCGCTATCGAGCGCTGCCTGCGCGGTTGCGCGGCCGCAGCTTCGCCGTGCTGCGCGCCTACGTGGAGGCGTTGATTGGTTCGCTCGAAGAGCAGCACGCGAAAGGCGAGAGCGTGCCGCGCGAGGTGACGCTGGAACTGGACGAGGAGTTTGCGTGAAGCGGTGAGGGTGGGGGCGGTCAGTCGGCGAGACGATAGACCTTGGCGAAACGCTCGGCTTTGACCACACCGTAGTCGCCGGGCGCGTACTGCATGACCCAGTCGCCTGCCGCACCGGTGAGGCGGTCGCCGCCTGCGGACCGGGTGATGGTGAACGGTTCGGTCATGTGCTTCGCGAGCACGACTGCTGGCCGGTTGCGATACGCACCGGATTCGCCATGCTGGCGTGCCGCATCGGCGGGCAGGTACTTCGCATCGAAACGCTCGCGCGAGACGACCCAGCGCTCGCCCGTCGAGCCGGTGATGATCGCGTCGCCTTGTGCATAACGGTTCGGGCCTTCGAGGCTCATCAGCTCGCCGGGAACGGCAGCGAACGTGACAGCGACGGTTTCGTCCTTGACGACGCGTTGGGCGGCGGCGTCGGTGCGCAGGTCGAGTTGGGTGAGTTCAATCATGATGGGGCAAGCGGACCTGCATCGAAAAAGCGTGTTCCGGATGAGGCGGCGGCCGGGCAATCGAGCCCGGCAGTCGCGCGGCCCGCAAGGGTACCTCGAATCAGCCCGCCGCGCACGTCGTTTCGTGCGTCACCGCCGCGGGCTTTTTCCGCGTGACTGCGCGGGTAACGGCAGTGGGGCAGTCGAGTCCTGCCCGAGGGTGATGGCGTGGATTACTGCGCTGCCGGGTCGCTCGCCGCAGGCGCTGCGCCGGCCGGCTTCGACTGCGAGCCGGACCTGTTCCTCTGCCGATTGCCACCCTTACCACCCTTGCCGCCGCGTTCAGGCGCGCCATGGCGGAAGGTCTTGTCCGCAATCGCCTTCTGATCGGCGGAGAAGCTGTTGTACAGCGGCTCGAATGCCGTCACGAGCTTTTGCATCTCATCGGCGTGAGCCTGGGTGATCTGCGCGTATTCCTTCATGTCGTCGAGCGCGTTACGCGTGCCCAGGCCTTCCGCGCGCTGCTTGAACATTTCGCCCATGGTCCGGCCGTTGGTGCGCATCTGGTCCGCGAAAGGCTTCCAGAGCGCCTCCTGTTCGGGCGTGATCTTCAGCGTCGAGTGCAGGAAGGCGATGCGTTCCTCAACGCGCTGCTGATGCTCGGCGACGCCCGCCTCGATGGCTGCCGACGACGGCGCAGCCGGCGTCGCAGCGTTCTGCGCGAAGGCGCCGCTCATCGACAGTGCGGTCGCAAGGACGACGATAGCTTTCTTCATTGCTACTCCTTAGTTCGTTTCGTAGCGAGTTGGGCGTAATGCCGCATCGGTTGAAGCGAATATTAGTACCACGATAACGGCCCATCGCGATTTGAATGCGACAACTCCTTACAAGTGAAACCGGTCGAAACCGCCGGATTTGCGCTCGCGCAAACGTCGCCGGACGCTGAAGGCACGCCCGCCGCGTTTTCCCGATGCCGCCTGCGCCGCACTGCGCGCGATAATGGCGCCAACTCAACTTGACCTGTCAGACGCCCCATCAATGAGACCGCCGCGCCTCGACCAACTCGACGACCTCGACCGCAGCCTCGTCGCGCTGCTGCAGGAGAACGCGCGAGAGAGCGTCGCGAACCTCGCGCGCCGGCTCGGCGTTGCACGCACCACCGTGCTCGCGCGCATCGCGCGACTGGAGCGCTCGCAAGTGATCGCGGGCTATGGCGCGCGGCTCGGACAGGACGTGCTCGACGCGAGCCTTCAGGCGTGGGTGGGCCTGATCATCGCGCCGAAGCATGGCGCGGATCTGCTCAAACGCCTCGGCAAGATGCCCGAGGTGCAGTTGCTGTGCGCGGTCAGCGGCGAATACGACTATGTCGCGTGGCTGCGCGCCGAAACGCCGGATCGCCTCAATGACCTGCTCGACCAGATCGGCACCATGCCGGGTGTCGAGCGCACCACGACCTCGATCGTGCTCGCGCGCAAAATCGACCGCGGGACGATCACGGGCTGAAGCCGTGCATGCGGCCATCTCGACGAATCGTCGAAATGTTTCGTCGAAATGTCGAAAAATGCGGTCGAAACGCATCACTTTGCGCCTATGAACCGTTTTTGCACCTCCCTAGACTGTCCGTAGCGGGAACGGCCCGCCCCGGAACATAAAACAAAGGAGATGCAAGATGAAAGTCGCGATTGCCGGTGCCGGCCTGATCGGCCATACCATTGCTCACATGTTGCGCGAGACCGGGGACTACGAGGTGACCGCCCTCGACCGCGACGGGAGCGCGCTCGACAAGCTCGCGGCCCAGGGCATTCCCGTCGAGCGTGTCGACTCCGCCGATGCCGCCGCCATGCGCCGCGCGCTGGCCGGCTACGATGTGCTCGTGAATGCGCTGCCGTATTACCTTGCGGTGAGCGTCGCGGCGGCGGCGAAGTCCGCGGGCGTCCACTATTTCGATCTCACCGAGGACGTGCGTGCGACCCACGCAATCCGCACACTCGCCGATGGCGCCGATCACGTCTTCATGCCGCAATGCGGACTCGCGCCGGGCTTTATCGGTATCGCAGCGCATGCGCTTGCGAGCCGTTTCACCGAGATACGCGACGTGAAGATGCGCGTCGGCGCTTTGCCGCAGTTTCCCACCAACGCGTTCAAGTACAACCTGACCTGGAGCGTGGACGGACTCATCAACGAGTATTGCCAGCCGTGCGAGGCGATTCGTGACAGCCGCATTCAATCGCTGCAGCCGCTGGAGGGCCTCGAACACTTCTCGCTGGATGGTTTGGAGTACGAAGCGTTCAATACCTCGGGCGGGCTCGGCACGTTGTGCGAGACGCTGGCAGGTCGCGTCGAATCGCTCGACTACAAGTCGGTGCGCTATCCGGGCCATCGCGCGCTGATACAGTTCCTGCTGGAAGACCTGCGTCTTGCCACCGACCGTGAGACACTCAAGTCGATCCTGCGTCGCGCGGTGCCCGCAACCGGGCAGGATGTCGTGCTGATCTTCATGACGGTCACGGGCATGCGCGACGGCCAGCTCGTACAGGAGGTGTTCACGCGCAAGATCTTCGCGAAGACGGTATGCGGCATGCCGATGAGCGCAATCCAGATCACCACCGCAGGCGCGATGTGCGCCGTGCTCGATCTGTTCCGGGAGAGGGCGCTACCGCAAAAGGGCTTCGTACGCCAGGAACAGGTGTCGCTGGACGCGTTCCTCTCAAACCGGTTTGGTCAGGTCTACGAAGGCTCCACGCTCGATGTCATGGCGCCGGCGCTCGTCGCCTGATACTCGAGCGATCGTCGGCAGGCGCTCCTCAGCCCGCCGGCGGTTCTTGCCCCGTCCGCACAATGCACTGAAGCAGCGCGTCGTAATCGGCTGCACCTGGCGCCGTGTTGTCGAAAACAATGAGCCCGTCGCACTGCACGCCCGACGGCACGAATCGGCGCTGCCGGTACTCGTCCCAGTGGGCGAGCTTGTAGGCGTCGTTCGGATTACCGCGCGCGACGATGCGACTGTGCGCCGTGTCTTCCGATGTCTGCACCCAGACCACCGCGATCTCCACCGATGGCGCGACACCGAGCCATGCACGGTCGAAGAGCCGACGGTCGCGAATTTCGCGCGAAAGCGGCCCAACGACGATCGCGCTGACGCCGAGTTCGATGTTTTCGCGGGCAGTGTCGAGGAGCCCCTGGTATTCGGGGTCCCGCAAATGTTTGAGGTAGAGGGGGCTGTCGCGGTCGTTCGGGTCGTGCGTGAGCGCAGCCATGGCGGCGGCGCTGTAGCGGCCGTAGAGCGTGTCCTTGTCGAGCAGGCAGAACGCCTCGCCCGTGGCGCGGCTGAGCGGACCTATCAGGCGCTTCGCGAGCGTTGTCTTGCCGGTGCCCGCGTGGCCGCACAAAAATACGAGTCGAGTCACGAACGGAGCGTCCCTGCGTTGCGCAGCGGTGTGCCCTTGCCGCGGCCGCTCGCTTCGAGCCACATCGCGTTGATGGCGCCGAAGCCGGGCGCAACCCCGATGCCCGGTATCCGTGAAAAGTACCCCATCGTTTTTTCTCCTTGCCTTGTGACGCGGCACAGCACCGCCGCGTGCCGTGCGAATCCTGTATCGCCGATGATGGCCGGTATGCGTGTGCCGCGCAAGCAGGTACCGAGGCCGGCACGTGCGCCGAGGCGCCGCGCCGTGCGCGCGTATGATGACCGCACGGTGGGGACGGCGACCCGGCAAAACGAACAGGCAGACCGATACAGACAGGGGTAGCGTCCATGGCTTTGTGCGTGTTCCGTGCCTTGCTCGAACCTGCTGCTATTGCGCGCCGCAGTTATGGCGCCGTGTTACGCGTGCTGGCGCTCACCATGCTCGGCGTACTGGCGCTTGCCGGCTGCGGCGAAACACCGGCGACGCCGGTGCCGTTCAAGCCCGTGCCTGCCGAACGCATCTTGCTGCCCGGTTATCTGCAACCGGGCGAAGGGCTCGTCGCGGTGGACGTGCGGCGTGAACGAACGGGGAACGTGATCGTCAAGTTCCGCGACGCACCGCTCTACGTCGACGGCAAGCAGGTCACCGATCTGATGAACGGCGAGCACGTCGTGCTGCACCTGCCTCCGGGCGTGCACCGGATCGGCGTGACGACACAATTCGATCCGGTGGTCGAGATCCACTTCGTGGTGGACCAGCGCTACACGAACCGCGCAAGCGTCTCGTTCGACACGGATCACCGTGTCCTGATCCGCCGCGTTGGGCAGTAACGCCCGTAGTAATCCGCGTGCGCCTGAGGCCGTGTCCGGCGCAACGCGGGCTGCCGTGAAGCGCCCTATACTGGCGAACCGGATTCACCGCAGGTCAACCTCACCACGGGCTGCGCCCGTCGGCGGAATGAAAAACACATGCTGATCAATTGCGCCGCGTATCAGAACGGCAAAAAACTGGGCGATGTCGCGATCAAGGACATCAGCGACTACCTCGCCAAATCCGAGTGCTTCGTCTGGGTCGCGCTCAAGGACCCCGACGATGCCGAGATGGCTGCCATGAAGGAGGAATTCGGCCTGCATGTGCTCGCTATCGAAGACGTCATGAGAGGCGGACAGCGGCCGAAGATCGAGGATTACGGCGACACGCTCTTCACGGTCCTGCACACCATCGAGACCGGCGACGACGGCGAACTGATCATCGGCCAGGTGAATATATTCGCGGGGCCGAACTTCGTGGTTTCGGTGCGCCATCGCGCTCAGAAGGGCTTTCAGGACGTGCGTGCGCGCTGCGAGCGCGAGCCGGAGTTGCTCAAGGAAGGCGCGGGTTTCGTGCTTTACGCGCTCATCGACAGCGTCGTCGACCGGTACACGCCGGTCGTGGAGGTGCTTTCGGAAGAGATCGAGGAACTCGAGGACCGCATCTTCGAGAAGCACAGCCTCGCCGACTCGCGCGCGATCATCCAGGATCTCTATTCGCTCAAGCGCCGCCTCGTGATCCTCCAGCATCACATCACGCCGCTTGTGGATGCGGTGGGCAAGCTTGTCGGCGGGCGCGTTCCGGCCATCTGCACGGGCATGCAGGCGTACTACCGCGATGTCTATGACCACCTCGTGCGCGTATCGAACATGATCGACGCACGCCGCGACATGATCGTTACGGCGGTTCAGGTGAACCTCGGCATGATTTCGGTCGCGGAGGGCGAGGTGACCAAGCGGCTTGGCGCGTTCGCCGCGCTTTTCGCCGTGCCCACCCTGATCGCGGGGATCTACGGGATGAATTTCCAGTCGATTCCCGCATTGCAGTCCCGCTTCGGCTTCCAGATCTGCCTCGCGGCGATGGCGGCCATCGACGTGATCCTGTACTTCCTGTTCCGCCGCGGCGGGTGGCTCTGAATCCGGCCGCACACAGCGGCGCACGGCCAGGTGCGCAGTCGGGCCGGCCTCGTCCGGAATAGAGGCAAACTTCGAGACCACCGGGAAATACACGAAAAATTCTGGGGTGCCGCGCCCGTCGAAGGGGCGGCCATGGTCGTGGTGAAGTGACGCCAGCCCCGCAGGGCGTAGTTTGCAGCGTCTGCTGAAAAATAGGTCTCAAGAAATGCGCCTGTAAGCCGTTATGTGTTAGGTGATGGCGACGATATCGGCGCGCCGGCTGGCTGGATGGCGGTCAGGCGCACCGTGCTTTGCATGCCACCGCCCAAATGCCACGCGTAGCGTGCGTACCTGTAGCGCGGATCCCGCAGGTGCGGGCGCTGCGCGGACCCGGAGCGTGGTCCGCGCGGCACGTGCGGCGTGTCGGGGGGCAATTTCCGCATCGCGGCGCTCGCAGTAGCGGGCGAACCGGGCAGCGCGACGCGGCCGCAACAGGCAGCAAACGAGGCAGGAGCAATAAGAAAATGGCGACGATCAAGGATGTGGCCGCCGTAGCGGGGGTGTCGTTCACCACGGTGTCTCACGTGGTGAACAACTCGCGGCCAGTGTCGGCAGACGTTCGAACCAAGGTCGAGCGTGCGATTCGCGAGCTGAACTACGTGCCTTCAGCGGTGGCGCGTTCGCTCAAGGCGCGCTCGACTGCGACGATTGGTTTGCTGGTGCCGAACGGCACGAATCCGTACTTCGCGGAACTGGCTCGCGGCGTCGAGGACGGCTGCGCGCAGAAGGGCTATTGCGTCTTCTTCTGCAACTCGGACGACGATCCGGTCAAGCAGCGCAACTATTTGCGCGTGCTGCAGGAGAAGCGCATCGACGGTCTGATCGTAGCGTCGGCCGGTGAAGACGCGGTGCTCGCGGCGACCCTCGCGGACGCGCGCGAGCCGCTCGTCGTGGTGGACCGCAACATTGAAGGCCTCAGCGCCGATCTCGTGCAGATCGACCACGAGCGGGGTGCGTGGCTCGCGACGCGGCACCTGATCGAACAAGGCCACTCTCGCATCGGCTGCATCACGGGACCGGTCTCGACGGCCGTGAGCGCGATGCGCGTGCACGGCTTCCTGCGTGCGATGGCCGCGCGCGGCCTCGAGATTGCGCCGGGCGCGATCGTGGAGAGTGATTTCTCGGGACCGGGCGGCTATCGCGCGGCGGCGCAACTGTTCGACACCGTGCGTCCCACCGCGATCTTCGCCTGCAGCGACATGATGGCTATTGGCGCGTTGCGCGCCGCGGCTGAGTGCGGCGTTTCCGTGCCGGGCGATTGCTCGATCATCGGGTTCGACGATATCGAGTTTGGCCGTTTCACCTGGCCGGCGCTGTCGACGGTCGGACACTCGGTACGTGCGCTCGGCGAAATGGCGGCGCTCAAGCTGATCGAGCGCATCTCGGGTGGAGCCGAGGCGTCGCCGCCCGGAGCCCGGCACGTGGCGGCGCCGCGGCTCATCGTGCGAGAATCGACTGGGCCGGTTTCCGGGGCGGTCGAGCCGGAGCAGGTCGCGACCTCAAGCGCCGTGCTGGAAGGGGCCGCCTGAAGGAGGCGCTTGCAGGGGCCGTTTCAAGCGGACGTTTGAAGCGATCTGCGAAAACGCGCGCAGCGCCACCAGACACAATGTCTCTACGCAGGAGAGCCTGTGGCGACTGAAACGCTCACCCGACCCGCACGCGGACGCGTCGCCGTGGTCGGCAGCCTGAATATGGACCTCGTCGTGCGCGCGCGGCGCCTGCCTCATCCCGGCGAAACGCTCGCGGGAAGCGCGTTTGCACAGGTCGCCGGCGGCAAGGGCGGCAACCAGGCGGTGGCCGCCGCTCGACTCGGCGCGCAGGTCGCGATGATCGGCTGCACCGGCGCCGATGCCAACGGTGCGGTGCTCCGCGCGGGACTAGCCGCAGAGGGCATCGACTGCAGCGCGCTGGAAACGTCGTCACAGGCGCCTAGCGGCGTGGCGCTGATTGTCGTCGACGATGCGAGCCAGAATGCGATTGTCATCGTCGCGGGCAGCAATGGTGACGTGACCCCCGACACGATTGCCCGGCACGAAGCCGTGCTCACACAGGCCGACGTGGTGGTCTGCCAGCTCGAAACGCCTTATGACGCCGTGCATGCGGCGCTTACCGTCGCGAGACGGCTCGGGAAGACGACGATCCTCAACCCCGCACCAGCCACAGGTCCGTTGCCGGCCGGGTGGCTGCCGCTCATCGACTACCTTGTACCGAACGAACTCGAAGCCGCCGCACTCACGGGTCTGCCGGCAAGCACGCCCGAGGACGCCGGACGCGCTGCCGTGGCGCTCCGCGGCCAGGGCGCGCGCAACGTGATCGTGACGCTCGGGGCACAGGGCGTCTGCGCGCTGCTCGGGGATTCGCCGGCCGTGCAGTGGCCGGCGCCGGGTGTTGCCGCGATCGATACGACCGCTGCCGGCGACACGTTCATCGGCGCTCTCGCTGCAAGACTGGCCGCTGGCGTCGCGGCGCCCGAAGCCGTGCAGTTCGCATTGCGCGCAGCATCGATCTCGGTGACGCGTGCGGGCGCGCAACCCTCCATTCCGCGCTTGCACGAGGTGCCGGTCTAACCGCCCGGGGCGCTGCCACGCGACGCGTTGCAGCCTTGCGGCCCGGCGAGTCTGAGGTTTCTCACTATTTGGCACACCGGGGCTGGGCGTCGTACTGCCACATTGGGCAAGCGCTCCCGCGCGCTGCCCACGGTCGCGCCGCTGCGCTGCAATAGCGTTACTTTTCATTCCGCTCCGTGGGAACCCGCACGCTGCGGCATCACAGTTACGGTAAATTGAGGGACGCTACCATGACCGTGGTCCGGTGGCGCGGTACACTGCGCGCGTCGGCATTCGGGCGCCGCCCTGCGGCGCTCCGGGCCCTCGTGTTTTGCCGCGGGCATTCCCGACGGAAGCGCCCCCGACGCAACGACACCCGAGTTCGCCGGCGCCTGGTGCCGGTCGTGTGTGACGGAACAAAAGGACCCAGACATGACGCATGACCATCTCGCGCAGCTACTCGTGAATGCGCGCCGCCAGCATCGACCGATCGTCACTGTGGAGCCCGAGCGCTTGCCGCCCGATGCGGCCACGGCCTATGCCGTCCAGCAGGCGGTGCTAGCCGGCCTTGGCATGAGCACGGGGGCGTGGAAGGTCGGCGCGCGTGCGCCGGGAGCCCCGGCATCGGGTGCGCCGATACCGGCGCCGCTCGTCTACGCGTCGCCCGCACGCCTCGAACAGCAGGCGTTCTTCCGCGTGCTGGTGGAACTGGAGGTTGCGTTTCGCTTCGCCGAGCCTATCGCCCCGCGCGGCGATGCCTATGCGCGCGACGAGGTCCTCGCGCGGGTCGGGCAGATCCTGCCGGCCATCGAGATCGTGGACAGCCGCTTCGCCGAATGGCCTAACGTTGCGCCGCTCGCGCAACTCGCCGACGCGCAGAACAACGGCGCGCTCGTGACCGGCCATGCGGTTCCATATAGTGCGCTCGCCCGCTCGTTTGATTTCGTCGCGCCGCGGCTTGAACTGACGTTCAATGGTGCGTCGCTCGTGTCCGAGGCGTCCGGCAATCCCGCGGGGGACCCCCGCGAGTTGCTGGTGTGGTTCGTCAACCACTGTGCGGCCATGGGCATCACGATCGAATCCGAGTGGACCGTGACAACGGGCACATACGTCGGCGCGCATCGCCTCGACGCACCTGGGTTGTTACACGGCCATATCGACGGACTCGGCGAGGTGGAAGTCGAGTTCGTTTGAAGCGGGCTGCGCCGCGGCACCCCGGTCTCGAACAAACTAAAGCCGTCGGCGCAGCGCGCGACGGCTTTCTTTTTTGCCTCGTGTTCATTGCCCGCACAAACTGTCGGGCCTGCCAGTTTCGTTCGCAGCAAAAGCACTACTGACTTCAGGGACAGGGACGCGACCCAGGGCGAATCCCGTATACGCATGTGAGGCTAACGAAACATGCGGCACTTGCACGTAAAGCGGGAAAAAAATAAACGGTGACGTGTAGTGACAACAGCGCGCAAAGGCACAGTGAGGCTACGAGAAGTGGGTGAGACTGTGGGTAGGCTCGATGACGATACGCCCTGTGCACCAGGGCGCTGACGCATAGTGTGGATCAGGCCTTCCGGATGCTGCGCGGCCTGAATATTGCGCGAGCGGGGAAGATAATTGTACGGCGTGATCGGCGGCCCTCCAAGCGCTCTTTCCACCAGGACATCAGGCGCGATTTATGTGTGAAAAAAAATAGAAAAGGGTTTAGGATGAATTCGAGCGATGTCGTTTCCTGTGGGCGCGCCGCGCACGACATCCGTCGCAGATCTAGCGAGGAGGTAGCATGGATATCTACAGCAGCTTCGCGACCCGCTTCGAAAAAACGCGAGAGGAAGAGTTCTCGCTTGAGGAGTATCTCGCGCTCTGCAAAGAAGATCCCAGTGCGTACGCCACAGCAGGCGAGCGCATGCTGACTGCAATCGGGGAACCCGAACAGATAGACACTCGCCACGATCCTCGCCTGTCGCGCATCTTCGCGAACAAGGTCATCAAGGTTTATCCCGCGTTCCGCGAGTTCTATGGCATGGAGGACGTGATCGAGCAGGTGGTCGCGTATTTCCGCCACGCGGCCCAGGGCCTCGAAGAAAAGAAACAGATTCTCTATCTGCTCGGTCCGGTGGGCGGTGGCAAATCGTCGATTGCCGAGCGCCTCAAGCAGCTCATGGAGCGCGTGCCGTTCTATGCGATCAAGGGATCGCCGGTGAACGAATCGCCGCTCGGGCTGTTCGATTACGACGAAGACGGACCCATTCTCGAAGAGCAGTACGGCATTCCGCGCCGCTATCTCAAGAGCGTGCTGAGCCCTTGGGCGGTCAAGCGTCTGCACGAGTACAACGGCGATATCCGCCGGTTCCGCGTGGTGCGCCGCTATCCTTCGATCCTGCGGCAGATCGGCATTGCGAAGACGGAGCCAGGCGACGAGAACAATCAGGACATCTCCTCGCTCGTCGGCAAGGTCGATATCCGCAAGCTCGAACAATACGCGCAAGATGATGCCGATGCGTACAGCTATTCCGGCGGCCTGTGCCTCGCGAATCAGGGTTTGCTCGAATTCGTCGAAATGTTCAAGGCGCCGATCAAGGTGCTGCACCCGCTGCTCACCGCGACGCAGGAAGGCAATTTCAAGGGCACCGAAGGATTCGGCGCGATTCCGTTCAACGGCATCATCCTCGCGCACTCGAACGAGTCCGAGTGGAAGGCGTTCCGCAACAACCGGAATAACGAAGCACTGCTCGACCGGATTTTTGTCGTGAAAGTGCCGTACTGCCTGCGCTACTCGGAAGAGATGAAGATCTACGAGAAGCTGCTGCGCAATTCGTCGCTGGCCGATGCCGTGTGCGCGCCTGGCACGCTCAAGATGATGGCCCAGTTTTCCGTGCTCACGCGTCTTCAGGAGCCCGAGAATTCCAGCCTCTTTTCGAAGATGCAGGTCTACGACGGTGAAAACCTCAAGGACACCGATCCGAAGGCAAAGTCGTATCAGGAGTATCGCGACTTCGCTGGCGTGGATGAAGGCATGAACGGCGTTTCCACGCGCTTCGCATTCAAGATTCTTTCTCGCGTGTTCAACTTCGATTCGACCGAAGTCGCCGCCAATCCGGTGCACCTGATGTACGTGCTCGAACAGCAGATCGAGCGCGAGCAGTTCCCGCCGGAAACGGAGCAGAAGTTTTTGTCGTTCGTGAAGGACGTGTTGGCATCGCGCTACGCAGAGTTCATCGGTAAGGAGATCCAGACCGCTTACCTCGAATCGTATTCGGAATACGGCCAGAACATATTCGACCGCTACGTCACGTATGCCGACTTCTGGATTCAGGATCAGGAGTTCCGCGACCACGATACGGGCGAAAGTTTCGACCGCGCGGCGCTCAACGCCGAACTGGAGAAGATCGAGAAGCCTGCGGGCATCAGTAATCCCAAGGACTTCCGCAACGAGATCGTCAACTTCGTGCTGCGCGCGCGCGCAGGCAACGCCGGAAAGAATCCGGCGTGGATTAGCTACGAGAAATTGCGCGTGGTTATCGAGAAGAAGATGTTCTCCAATACGGAAGAGCTTTTGCCGGTCATCTCGTTCAATGCGAAAGGCTCGGCAGAAGAGCAGCGCAAGCATGAAGACTTCGTCAACCGCATGGTGACGAAGGGTTATACGCCGAAGCAGGTACGGTTGCTCTGCGACTGGTATCTGCGGGTGCGCAAGTCGTCATGAGCGACGTGGCTTTACTGTCCGTTCGGGGCGCGACCTGTGCTGCACACAGGCCGCCCGCGCGGACTTCCGGCGTGGCACGCACCGCATGGCCGTAAGCGCGAAGTAGACGGCCTGCGCCGCACGCGCAAATCGCGCAGCGCCTCGCCATTCGAAACTCGAGCGGGAGACTGGATGTGCTTCATCAAATCATCGACCGCAGGCTGGCCGGCAAGAACAAGAGCATTGCAAACCGCGAGCGCTTTTTGCGCCGCGTGAAAAACTATATTCGTCACGCCGTCTCGGAGGCGGTGCGCGACCGAAGCATCAAGGACATACAAAAGAACCAGAGCATTACGATTCCGCGAAAGGACATCGCCGAACCGTCATTCCGCCACGGTCCTGGCGGGCGGCGTGAGATGGTCCATCCGGGTAACGAGGACTACGTGCGCGGCGACCGCATTCCACGTCCGCAGGGCGGTGGGGGCGGCGGCGGGAGCCAGGCGAGCAACGAGGGCGAAGGGCAGGACGATTTCGTTTTTGAGCTTTCGCGCGAAGAGTTCATGCAGTACTTCTTCGACGACCTCGAACTGCCGCGTCTCGTCAAAACCCATCTGATGGCCGTGCCTACGTGGAAGAGCATCCGCGTGGGCTGGGCGGCCGAGGGCACACCCAACAACATCGACGTCGTGCGTTCCCTGCGCAGCGCGCTCGGGCGCCGCATCGCGCTTGGCGCACCACTTGTCAACGAACTTCACGACCTCGAAGAGCAACTCGAGGTGCTCAAGGCCGATCCCGCCGACCGGCGCGAAGAAATCCGCGCGCTCGAAGAACAGATTCACCATCTGCGCGGACGCATCTGGCGCATCCCGTTCATCGATCCTTTCGACCTGCGTTACATCAACCGCATAAAACAACCGCAGCCGTCGAGCCAGGCGGTCATGTTTTGTCTGATGGATGTATCGGGTTCGATGGACGAACAGCGCAAGGATCTGTCCAAGCGCTTTTTCATCCTGCTTTACCTGTTCCTCAAGCGCAATTACGAGCGCATCGAGGTGGTTTTCATCCGCCACCATACGCGCGCCGAAGAGGTGGACGAAGATACGTTCTTCCATTCGACCGAAAGCGGGGGCACGGTCGTTTCCAGCGCGCTGGAACTGATGAGGGAGGTGATCGAGGACCGTTATTCGCCGACCGACTGGAATATCTACGGAGCGCAGGCGTCGGACGGCGATAACTGGACGGACGATTCACCCAAGTGCAAGAAGATCCTCGCGGATGACATCCTGCCAAAGGTGCGGTATTTTGCGTATATTCAGGTGACGCCGGAAGAGCAAAATCTCTGGCTCGAATACGCACAGCTGGCGCTCACCGAACCGCATCTGGCGATGAAAAAAGTCGACACCGCGGCGGATATCTACCCGGTTTTCCGGGAGCTTTTCGAAAAGCAGGTGGAGACATCATGACGACGCGCCACTTGCACAACGAAGCGCGCGGCTACCAGCCGGAGCGCCAAAAAACTGGCGGCCACGAAAAAGGGCAGCATGGCGTGCAGGAGGACGCCGCTGCGTCCGCCGCCGAGCCCGCCCGTGAGACGCAGCGCGCGCAAAGCCAGCGAAAGGAAGTGCAGATGAACGTAGCCGATAAAAGGCCGTTGCCGTGCCCGTCCGACTGGACCTTCGAGTTGATCGAGGAGTACGACACGCACATCTCGCACGTTGCGGAGCAATATGAGCTGGATGTCTATCCGATCCAGCTCGAGCTGATCAGCGCCGAGCAGATGATGGATGCCTACGCATCGGTGGGCATGCCGGTGAACTATCGCCACTGGTCCTTCGGCAAGCACTTTCTCTCGACCGAGAAAAGCTACCGGCGCGGCCAGATGGGGCTGGCGTACGAGATCGTCATCAACTCGAATCCGTGCATTGCGTATCTCATGGAAGAGAACACGATGACGATGCAGGCGCTCGTCATCGCGCATGCGGCTTACGGCCACAATTCGTTCTTCAAGGGCAATTACCTGTTCCGTCTGTGGACAGACGCGCACGCCATCATCGACTACCTCGTCTACGCGAAGAACTACATCGCGGAATGTGAAGAGCGCTATGGCCTCGATCGCGTCGAGGAACTGCTCGACTCCTGCCACGCGCTGATGAACTATGGCGTGGACCGCTACAAGCGCCCGCAGAAGCTCTCGCTCGAACGCGAAGCCGCCATGCGTCGCGAACGCGAGGTCTATCTGCAGTCGCAGGTCAACGATTTGTGGCGCACGCTCCCCGCGAGACATCAACCGGTCGCCGAAGAAGTAGAGGAGCGTTTTCCGCCCGAGCCACAGGAAAATCTGCTGTACTTCGCCGAAAAAAACGCGCCGCTTCTCGAACCATGGGAACGCGAGGTGATCCGCATCGTGCGGAAAATCGGTCAGTACTTCTATCCTCAGCGACAAACGCAGGTCATGAACGAAGGATGGGCTACGTTCTGGCATTACACGCTGCTCAACACGCTCTATACGCAGGGCAAGCTGGAAGACGGCTTCATGATGGAGTTCCTGCATTCGCACAGCAACGTCGTGTATCAGCCACCGGTCACGAAGCCCTATTACAGCGGCATCAATCCGTATGCACTGGGGTTCTCGATGATGAGCGACATTCGCCGCATCTGCGAAAACCCCACTGACGAAGACCGCAAATGGTTTCCCGAACTCGCGGGTAGCCCGTGGCTCAAGTCGCTGCACTACGCCATGCGTAATTTCAAGGATGAGAGCTTTATTGCGCAATACCTCTCGCCGCATCTGATTCGCGAAATGCGGCTTTTCTCTGTACTCGACGATGACATGCGCGACGCGCTGGAAGTCTCGGCGATCCACGACGAAAGCGGCTACCAGTATGTGCGTCAGGCGCTCTCGCGGCAGTACGACATGCATCACCGGGAGCCGAACATCCAGGTGTGGTCGGTCAACACGCGCGGCGACCGCAGTCTCACGCTGCGCCACTTCATGAGCGACAACCGCCATCTCTCCGGCGACACGGATGAGGTGCTCCGTCACATGGCAAGGCTGTGGCAGTTCGACGTGTTTCTCGAAAGCGTCGACGAAAACGGCACCGTGCGCAAGCGCTACGACTGTCGTTACATGCCGCCGCCGGTGAGGGCGTAGTCGCGCCGGCTGTCGCTCGCGCTTCGAGAGTCTCGTCCATCGCGTTGAAGGCCAGCCTGCGTGCTGGCCTTTTTCGTTTCCTCCGTGCATGTTGGCTAGCGCGTAGCAAAGTGCTCGGCCGCGCTACCATACGCGCTCATCGAAACCGATTGAAGGGGCATGCGCGGATGCAGAGATCCAACGGATGGCGCCATGGCATTTGAACCATTCAAGGGCCTGCGGCCGTTGAGCCGCGCGTCGGCGCTACGCGATTCGCGCGCGGGCGTGATGCTCGCGTTCATGAACATCCCGCAGTTACTCGGTTACGCACGCATTGCGGGCATGACTGGCGTCACTGGCTTGTATACGGGCTTTCTGCCTGTCATTGCGTTCGCGATCTTCGGCGCGTCGCGACATCTCGTCGTGGCCGCCGATTCCGCGACAGCCACGATCTTCGCAAGCCGTCTCTCGACGATGGCCACGCCGTCCAGCGCGGAATACGTTGCGCTCGCAGGCATGACCGCGCTGCTCACTGCCGTGCTGCTATTAATCGCGCGTGTTTTTCGCCTCGGCTTTCTAGCCGATTTTCTCTCGCGGACCGTGCTCGTTGGCTTCCTGACCGGCGTCGGCGTGCAGGTGGGCATTGCGATGCTCGGCGACATGCTCGGCATTGCAGTGACTTCGCGGCGCACCGTTGTGCAGATTCGTGAGATCGTGACGCAATTGCCGCACATCAACGGGTCGGCGTTGGGCATCGCGGCGTTTGTCGTCGTGGCAATCCTGTTCTTCAAACATTACCGGCCTCGCTGGCCAGTGCCGCTTATCGCCGTGGTGGGCGGCATAGTCGCGAGCGCGACCCTGAACTTTGCTGCACACGGCATCGCCGTGATCGGTCCTGTAGCGGGCGGATTGCCGCCCGTCACGTTTCCCTCCGTCGATTTATTTCAGGTGTTCGACCTGCTGCAGGTGTCCGCAGCGTGCGTCGTTGTCATCGTCGCGCAGAGCGCAGCGACGAGCCGTGCCTTTGCAGAGCGCTACGGTGAACGCGTCGACGAGGACGTCAACCTGCTCGGTCTGGCTGTGGCGAATGCCGTCGCGGGCTTGAGCGGCGCCTTTGTCGTGAACGGCAGCCTCACGCAGACGGCCATGGCCGTTGAGGCGGGCGCTCGCAGCCAGTTGGCGCAACTCGTGTTCGCAGGCGTCGTGCTCGTCGTGTTGCTGTTCCTCGGCCACTGGCTGCAATACCTGCCTCACTGCGTGCTGGCCGCGATTGTGTTCACGATCGCCGTAGGGCTGGTCCATGTCCGGCAGATGTACGCCATCCGACGCGAAAGTCCTGGCGAATTCCTGCTCGCATTGACGACGGCGCTGGCCGTGGTGGTGATCGGTGTGGAGAACGGCATTCTGATCGCGATCGGGCTGTCTCTGCTTCGTCACGTGCGTCATAGCTACCGGCCGCACACTATGGTGCTGTTGCCGGGCGAGCAGGGCCGCTGGCAGCCCGAACCGACGCAGCCCGGCATGCAGACCGCGCCCGGATTGATCGTCTACCGCTTCGGCTCCGATCTGTTCTACGCGAACGACCATCTGTTCGTCGATGAGGTCCGGCACCTGGTCGATCATGCGCCGACGACGGTGCGCTGCTTCGTCATCGACGCGGCAGCAATCACCGATCTGGATTATTCGGCTGGGCGCTCGGTGGGCGACTTGTGCGAATCTCTTTCGAACCGGGGTGTGAAGGTCATTTTCGGCCGCGTGAACCGCTATTTGCGTTCGGACATGGACCGGCATGGCATCACGCGCGTGGTTGGCGCAGAAAACCTCTACACGACGCTACACGAGGCGCTGGCTGCCGCGCGACCCGACCTCCAGATTCATACGGAAGAGTGAACGCGGCGCCGGGATCGGCACCAGATAGCGATCCTGGATGATTGCGCATAGCTTGCGAAAAGCTTTCTGCGGCGCGTCCAGACAAACCCCGATTGTCCCGGCGAATTCGCCGCTGCAATCTTGCGCCACAAGCGTGTGGAAGCGCTTCCACTTCTTACCGTTGCGGGCGCTGCGCGCGCCAGGTCGACGGTCTAGCGAAGGAGCTTTCGTGATACAAGATCCAGCCGCTTCGCCGTATTCCGCCCACACCGTCGCGCCGGACGATGCGTTCACGCCATCTGCCGAATCGTCGCTATGGCGCCGTGACTTTCTGCTCGGAGCAGCCACGGCGTCGTATCAGATCGAGGGCGCCATCGCCGAGGACGGCCGTCTTCCGTCGATCTGGGACACCTTCAGCGCGACGCCCGGAAAAGTGCTCGCGGGCGACACGGGTGCGGTGGCCTGCGATCACTATCACCGATGGGAAGCCGATCTCGACCTCCTCGACAACCTGAATTTCGAGGCCTATCGCTTCTCGATTGCGTGGCCGCGCGTGATGGACGCCGCGGGCCGCCCGAACACGAAGGGCATCGACTTCTACAAGCGCCTGCTCGAACGCCTGAAAGAGAAGGGCATACGCGCGTTTGCGACGCTCTACCACTGGGACCTGCCACAGCATCTGGAAGACCGCGGTGGCTGGCTCAACCGTGAGACGGCCTGGCGCTTCGCCGACTATGCCGACCTCATGAGCCGCGAACTCGCGGGCCTCGTCGATGGCTGGATGACGCTCAACGAGCCATGGTGCTCGGCGTATCTCGGCTACGGTAGTGGTCATCACGCGCCTGGTCTCGCGAATGTTCGCTATGCGACGCAGGCGATGCACCATCTGCTGCTCGGGCACGGCCTCGCGATTCCGGCGCTGCGTGCTAATGACCCGGGCTCGGCGAAAGGCCTCGTCGCGAACGTGGGACGCGGTACGGCGGATTCGTCGTCCGCCGCTGACGTGCGCGCAGCGCATTTGTTCGAGGTGCAGCACAACGCGTGGATTCTCGACCCGCTGCTCTGTGGCACGTATCCGCAGGATCTGTTCGAGTTGTGGCCCGGCGCTGAACCGCTGGTGCTCAACGGGGATATGCGCACGATCTCGGCGCCGCTCGATTTCCTCGGCATCAACTACTATTTCCGGACCAACGTAAAGAGCGATGGCGCGCATGGTTTCGTCGAGGTGCCGCTCGATGGCGTCGAGCGCACGCAGATGGGTTGGGAAGTTTACCCAGACGGTTTGCGCGATCTGCTCACCGGCTTTCGTGACGCCTATGACAACCTGCCGCCCATCTACATCACCGAGAACGGCATGGCGTCGAACGATAGCGTGATCGACGGCCGGGTGGATGACGCACAACGGATTGCGTTCCTCAAGCGCCATCTCGCAGCAGTCGATGCCGCCATCAAGTCAGGCGTGGACGTGCGTGGTTATTTCGTGTGGTCGCTGCTCGACAACTTCGAATGGGCGTTTGGCTATGAGCGGCGCTTTGGCGTCGTCCATGTCGACTACGACACGCAAAAGCGCACCGTCAAGCGCAGTGCCGAATTGCTTCAGCGTTTCATCGAGGAACGCCGCACGCGCGGTGCGGCATAATGCGTGCGCGCTAGACCGGTTTGCGGTAACCACGTAGTGACCGTTCATGCACGGCAACCCGGAAAGACCGGAGGAGACACAATGAAACATAATGTACCTGTCCTGCGCGGCGTGGTAGCCGCACTGATGTTGGCCGGCGCATTCGCGGCACATGCCGCAGCGCCGCTCAAGGCCAACGTGATCCACTGGTGGACTTCAGGCGGCGAGTCCGCCGCCATCAAACAGTTCGCGCTTGCTTACGACCAGGCGGGCGGACAGTGGGTCGACAACGCCATCGCGGGCGCGGACCAGGCGCGCTCGACGGCGATCAACCGGATCGTCGGCGGCGAGCCGCCCACGGCCGCGCAATTCAACACGTCGAAGCAGTTTCATGATCTCATCGACCAGGGACTCCTGAATAATATCGATGCAGTCGCAGCGAAGGAAAAGTGGGATGCAATCTTTCCCGAGTCGATCCTCACTTCGATCAAGGTGAAGGGCCACTACTACGCCGTGCCGGTCAACATCCACATGCAGGACTGGTTCTTCTACTCGAAGCCAGCGTTCACGAAGGCCGGCATCAAGGATGAGCCGAAAACGTTCGACGAACTTTTCGCCGATCTCGACAAGCTCAAGGCCGCCGGGGTCATCCCGCTCGCGCTGGGCGGCCAGGCATGGCAGGAGAAAATCACTTTTGACGCGGTCTTCGCCGATATGGATCGCGACCTGTACATGAAGGTCTATCGCGATCGCGACGCGAATGCCGTGAATACCCCGGCCTTCCGGAACGTGCTGACGACTTTCAAACGTCTGCACAATTATGTGGACCCGGGCTCGCCGGGACGCAACTGGAACGACGCAACGGCGCTCGTGATTACGGGTAAGGCCGGCATGCAGATCATGGGCGACTGGGCGAAGGGCGAGTTCTCGGCCGCGAACCAGGTAGCGGGCAAGGACTTCGGCTGCTTTCCGGGTTTCGGGCCGAAGCCGCCGTACATGATCGCCGGCGACGTATTCGTGTTCCCGAAGACCGACAACACGGAACAAGTCAAAGCGCAACAGTTGCTTGCGACTGTGATGACATCACCCGCGGCGCAGGAGGCGTTCAACCAGCGCAAGGGCTCGATTCCGATCCGGCCGGACGTCGACACATCGGGCTTCGACGTCTGCGCGAAGGAGGGCATGGCGATCATGAAGGACAAGTCGCGGCAGCTGCCTAACCCGGAAATGCTGATTCCGCCTGACGTGCAGGGCGCGCTGCAGGACGTCATTACGAACTTCTGGAACAAGAACCAGTCGGTCGAGGACGCGCAGAAGGCCTTTGCTACGGCAATCCGGAGCTAAGCCTTTTCATGTACGCGCTCAAGCTGCATCCCGCGAGACGGCAGGCGCGGCCGCGAGGGTCCACGCGGCGGCGTCTGTCGGTCGCCGCGTGGATCGCACTGGTGCCGATGGCTGCGACCGTGGTGTTCGCTTATCTGGGCACAATGCTATGGACGGCGCACGTTTCGCTGACCTTTTCGCGCTCACTGCCCTCGAATACCTTCGCGGGCGCGACGCAGTACGTCCGGCTCTTCCAGAATGACCGCTGGATCGGTTCGCTGCAGAATATCGCGATCTACGGCGCGTGCTTTATTGCAGCCTGCCTCGTGCTGGGGCTGCTGCTCGCGATCTATATCGACCAGCACGTCGTGGCCGAAGGCGCACTGCGCACGGTATTCCTTTACCCGTACGCGATGTCCTTCGTCGCCACGGGGCTCGTGTGGCAGTGGATTCTCAACCCCCAGCTCGGCGTGCAGTCCGTACTGCATCACCTTGGCTTTACCGATGCGCGTTTTGACTGGATCGTCTCGCAGCGCTTCGCAATCTACACACTCGTGATCGCGACGGTGTGGCAGGCGTCGGGGCTCGTGATGGCGCTGATGCTGGCCGGCCTGCGCGGCATCGACGACGAAATCTGGAAGGCCGCGCGGCTCGACGGTATTCCGCGCTGGCGCGTCTACGCGAGCATCGTCGTGCCGATGCTCAGGACATCGCTTTCCACGGCATTCGTGCTGCTCTTCGTGATGGTGGTGAAGCTCTACGACGCCGTCGTGGCGATGACCCAGGGCGGCCCCGGTACTGCTAGCGAAGTACCCGCGAAGTTCATCATGGACTATCTGTTCAATCGCGCGAACATCGGACTAGCGTCCGCGGCTTCGATCGTCCTGCTCGCAACCGTGCTCGCGATCCTCGCCCCGTTCTTCTACGCACGCAGCCGCGCGGCCCTCAAAGGAGAGCGTCGATGAGCGCACCGCTCGCCGATTTGCCGGAGGCCGCATCACGCCTGCGAGCGAAGCCCGCACACGCTCGTCCAAAACGGCGTTCGCGCCTCACACCGGCGCGCGTGGGCGTCTATGCCTTTCTTTTCACTGCTGCGCTCTTTTTCCTGCTGCCGCTTTACGTGATGCTCGTGACGTCGGTGAAGCCGATGGAGGAGATCCGGCTCGGCAATCTGCTCGCGCTGCCCGTGAATCTCACCCTGGCTCCGTGGCGCGACGCGTGGGCATCGGCGTGTACGGGGCTCGATTGTGGCGGCATTCGGGTAGGCTTCTGGAACTCGGTGCGCATCGTCGTGCCGAGCACTTTCTTCTCGATTGCCGTGGGCGCCGTGAACGGCTACGCGCTCTCGCTCTGGCGGCCGCGCGGAGCCGGCGTGCTGTTCGGCATCCTGCTCGCGGGCGCATTCATCCCAGTTCAGGTGATGGTCTATCCGCTCGTGCGCGTGCTCGCGACCGTGCACCTGTTCAGCTCGCTGCCCGGCATCGTCGTGATTCACACGATCTTCGGTATGCCTGTGATGACGCTTCTGTTCCGCAACTACTATGCGTCGCTGCCGGAGGAACTGTTCAAGGCCGCGCGAATCGACGGCGGCGGATTCTGGCGCATCTTCGCCCAGCTGATGTTGCCGATGTCGGTGCCTATCATCGTCGTCGCGATCATCATGCAGGTCACGGGTATCTGGAACGACTTCATTCTCGGTCTCGTATTCGCTGGCACGAAGAATCTGCCCATGACCGTTCAGCTGAACAACATCATCAACACCACAACGGGCGAGCGGCTCTACAACGTCAACATGGCCGCGACGATACTCACGTCGCTCGTGCCGCTCGCGATCTATTTCATTTCGGGACGCTGGTTCGTGCGCGGCATCGCGTCGGGTGCCGTAAAGGGGTAGCCCAAGGAGCAGGAGATGGCGGAACTGGCGAACGTAGCGGTGCGCAACTTGCGCATCGAACTTGGGGCAAACACAATCATCGAGAACCTCGATCTCGACGTGCGCGGCGGCGAGTTCGTCGTGCTGCTCGGGCCGTCGGGTTGCGGCAAGTCCACCCTGCTGCACAGTATCGCGGGGTTGATCGATGTGACCGAAGGGAGCATCGAGATCGGCGGCGAAGACATGACGTGGGCCGATCCGAAGGATCGAGGCATCGCGCTCGTTTTCCAGTCGTACGCGCTCTATCCGACCATGAATGTCGAGCGCAATCTTTCGTTCGCGTTGCGTATCAATGGAACGCCAAAGGCCGAAATTGAACGACGCGTAAAGCGCGCGGCGGACATGCTCCAGCTTGAACCGCTGCTCAAGCGCAAGCCTGCGCAACTTTCGGGCGGGCAGCGGCAGCGCGTCGCGATCGGACGCGCGATCGTGCGCGAGGCGGACGTGTTTCTCTTCGACGAACCGCTTTCGAACCTCGACGCGAAGCTGCGTACCGAATTGCGCCGCGAGTTGAAGCAACTGCATCAGCAACTCGGCGCGACGATGATCTACGTGACGCACGACCAGGTCGAGGCGATGACGCTCGCCACGCGCATGGCGGTCATGAAGGGCGGAGTAATCCAGCAGTTCGGCACACCCGCCGAGGTCTACGCGCGACCGGACAATCTGTTCGTTGCCACGTTCCTCGGCGCACCGCCGATGAACCTGTTGCACGGCACGCTTGCGGCCGGCGAGGGCAAGCTGTGGTTTCGCACGCCGCACATCGAGGTGGACGTCACACGCTATGCGTTCAGGAGCGCGCCTGATTTCACGCGGCCGTGCGTGCTTGGAATACGCCCCGAGGACGTGCGCGTGGCAGGGGCGGTGCGTGC
The DNA here is from genome assembly GCF_021390575.1 of Paraburkholderia adhaesiva. Classification (GTDB taxonomy): domain Bacteria; phylum Pseudomonadota; class Gammaproteobacteria; order Burkholderiales; family Burkholderiaceae; genus Paraburkholderia; species Paraburkholderia adhaesiva. The sequence goes on from NZ_JAJEJQ010000001.1 coordinate 1,621,905, forward strand.
CGGCGATACGGCGTGGCAAGGCCGAGTGACGCTCGTCGAACCGATGGGCAATCATCGTGTAGTGTGGCTCGAATGCTACGGTGCGCAGATCGCGTCGATCGATCAGGACAAGACGCCGCTTGTGACCGACACGGTAGCGCCATTCGGCCTCGACAGCGCACACGCCTCACTCTTCGACGAGGCAACGGGCAACCGCCTTTGAACGGCGACGGCGCATGAACGGCTGCGGCAAAGGGGAGAACAGGACGTGGCAACCCTGAAAGATGTTGCGGCGCTGGCAGGGGTGGGGCTTTCCACGGCGTCGCGGGCACTATCGGGCAACGGACCGGTATCGGCCGAGACAGCCGCGCGCGTGCAGGCCGCCATCGATCAACTCAATTTTCGCCCTTCGTCGATCGGGCGAGCCATGGCGACGCAGTCGCTCGGGATCATCGGCCTTTTTGTGCCGACGTTCTTTGGCTCTTACTACGGCACTATCCTCAAGGAAATCGACACGGAACTGCGTGCTGTACACCGCCACGTCGTGGTGGCGACCGGTTGCGGGGAGGGGGCGCCGCGCGAGCAGGCCATCGAGGCAGTGCGCTTTTTGATCGGGCGCGATTGTGACGGCGTCGTCGTCATCGGTCACGAACTGCACGACGAGGATCTCGCGATGCTGACTGGCATGAATCCGCGCATGGCGTTCTTGAATCGCGCGTTCGGCCAGTTACCCGAGTCTTCCTTCTGCGCCGATCATTTTCACGGCGGCGAACTCGCCGCGCGCACGCTCATCGAGCACGGACATCGGGAGATTGCGGTGATCGGCGGGCCGGCGTTGTCATCGGACAATATCGCGCGCCTGAACGGTTTTTTCGCAGAACTCGCGCGCCACGGTATCGCGCGCGAGGCTGTTCAGCACGTAGAGTCCGATTTTTCGCCGGAAGGCGGCTATGCCGCCGCGCAGACGCTGCTCGACGCGAGACGGCACTTTACCGGGCTCTTCTGCGCGAACGATACGATGGCAATGAGTGCGCTGGCGCGGCTGCAGCAGGCTGGTTTATCCGTCCCGCACGACGTTTCGGTGATTGGGTACGACGACGACTATTCAACGGCCTATATGGCGCCCGCGCTAACGTCAGTGCATATTCCAACCGCCGAACTCACGAGAAATGCCGTGCGCTGGCTCATCAATCAATGCTACGGGGCCCACTGGTCAATCGAGCGCACCTTTCCCGTGAGTGTGACCATGCGCGCGTCGGTGGCGAGGGCGTCCACCGAACGCGCGCGATGAATCGGGTGCCGCGTTCGCACCACTAGCGCACGGGGTTGTACGTTCCCGTCAGCGACTTGAGGAACGCCACGATGGCCTTTTCGTCGTCATCGGAGAGCGTTGTGCCCAACTGGTATTTCGCCATGTCGCGCACAGCCTCCTGCAGTCCGGTCACGCTGCCGTCATGGAAGTACGGCGCCGTCAGCTCGACGTTGCGCAGTCCCGGTACCTTGAAGGAGCGGCCATCGAGCGGGTCTTTCGTGACGTTGGCGCGGCCATTGTCGGCCTCGGTCGGCTCAGTGCCGCGTGCGGCGAACCAGTCGGATGCGCGGCCCATGTGCTCGAACGATTGTCCGCCCAGGTTCTTTCCGACGTGGCAGGTCGCACAACCCTTCTCCTTGAAGAGGGCGTAACCCCGCGCTTCTTCGCTGTTCAGCGCTTGCAGGTTTCCGCGCAAATAGGCGTCGAAGCGGCTCGGCGTCAGCAACGTCTTTTCAAATTCGGCGATGGCGTTCGTGATGTTGCTACCCGACCATCCATCCGGATACACCGCGACGAAGTCGCTCGTGAACGCGGAATCCTGCTTGAGTTTGCCGACGATCTGATCCCACGACGTGGACGCCATTTCGACGGGGTTGAGCGGCGGGCCACCAGCCTGGTCCTGCAGCGTAGCAGCGCGGCCGTCCCAGAACTGCTTGTGATTGAGCGCCGCGTTAAACACAGTGGGCGCATTGACTCCGCCCAGCCCCCCATTCACGCCCAACGAATATTTGCGTCCGTCCACGCCGCCCGTCGCAAGCGAGTGACAGCTTGCGCACGAGATCGTGTTGTCGGAGGAGAGCCGGGTATCGTGGAAAAGCCGCATGCCGAGCGCGACCTTGCGCTTGTCGACAGGCAACGAGTCAGGCAAAGGCTGCACGGGGTCGTTCGCGAATGCTTCGGCGGCGCCTTGTGTTGCGTACCACTGACGGCGCGACTGCGCGATCCAGTTGAGCAGGGTTTGGCGGTCGTCTTCGGTCAGCCCGGTGCTCCAGTGCACCGAACGGAACAACGGCGGCGGCATCGTCCCATTCTTCGTGACGGCTTCGATTTTCGCGAGATCAGCCTCCGGTGGCGGCGTGCCATCGCGCAGGGAATCGTAGATCGCATCCAGTCGGAAATAACGCAGGCCGGTCTGCACGTCGCGCTCCGAGAGTTGCTTGATACCGGGCAGCGCGGCGTAGCCCGGTAGCACCGTGGTGGCGGAGTGGCAGTAATAGCACGCGTTGCGATCGAACACGCTGCGAATGCGGCTTGCTTCGGGCGACGCAGCGGGCCGCGCGACGGAAGCCTCAGCGTAGGTGGTGTCGTGGTGCCACGCAATGGCGGAGATAGCGAGATAGCCGGCGGCAAATGCAGAGACGATAACAACTAACGGCTTTTTCATGCGTGTATCGTTGTGGATATATAAAAGGAGACCTTATTGAATATCCAGTTAAACACGCGTGCATACCAGGTGCGTTGCATGGATTACTGGGGGTAACGGCCCATGCTACGCAAGCGCGGCCTGTTGTCATTGTTTTCGGTCAAGCCGTCTGAATCCCCTCAGGTGGCGCATGGTCGACGCGTAGTTCGATGTGAAATGTCATGTAGGACATCGGGTTAGGCCTGCGCGGGATATAGGTGCGCCGTCGAGCGAGATTCAGAATTGGCCTCATGCCATCAAACGCTCGATGCGTTCGCGGAATATCCCGTCGAATAGGACGTCGCTGCTGTTATCGACAGCGCCTGCGCGATTCTGTTTGTCTGGCGGCCGGAAGACGCGACGATCGCGAGTGGCAAGCTCGCGGGGCACACGGAGCGGCGTGGTCGCTGAACAAGCGGCGTCCTGCGGACGTTCATGCGCGAACTAGCGCATGCGAGGGAGGAGGGTGTGGATTTACGTAAGGAACAACGCGGTGCGCGTCCCGGCTATGCGATCTTCATTCGAAGGAGTCGAATGATCGATCGCACAGCTTGCCGGCGTGGGCGCAACAGGTAAGACCTACTTCAGCCGCCCAGCCAGAAATTGTTGCAGCCGCTCGCTGCGAGGCGCATTCAGGACCTCCCGGGGATCGCCTTGCTCCTCGATTTTCCCCTTATGCAGGAAAACCACATGATTCGACACATTGCGCGCGAACCCCATTTCGTGGGTGACGACGATCATCGTGCGGCCTTCTTCCGCGAGCGCCTGCATGACTTTCAGCACTTCGCCGACAAGTTCGGGATCGAGCGCAGAAGTCGGCTCGTCGAACAGCATGACTTCCGGTTCCATCGCCAGCGCGCGGGCGATCGCCACGCGCTGCTGCTGGCCACCCGACAGGTGCGACGGATATTTGTGCTCGACGGCGGCCGTAAGGCCCACCTTCGTCAGGTATTTGCGCGCGCGGGCCTCGGCTTCGCTCCGACTCAATCCCAGGACACTCACCGGCGCTTCGATGATGTTCTCGAGCACGGTCATATGTGCCCACAGGTTGAAGTGCTGGAAGACCATCGACAGGCGCGTGCGCATCGTCTGCAACTGCTTCGGATCGCTCACGCGCAAGGCACCGCTGCGGTCGGTGGTCGTGCGGATTTCCTCGCCGTTTAGCGTGATGCGTCCGGAGCAGGGCGATTCGAGGAAGTTAATGCACCGCAGAAACGTGCTCTTTCCCGAACCGCTGGATCCGATCAGGCTGATCACGTCCCCGGCTTTCGCCTTGAGCGACACACCCTTCAATACCTCGTTCTCGCCGAACTTTTTGTGCAGGTCGTCGACAATCAGCTTGTACATTGCTCAATACACTCCATCGGGGCGGCCTGGGGTTCAGTGCCCTTGCGGTTTCAGGTAAGCCAGCATGCGTGTTTCCATGCGGCGGAATGCCCAGATCAGGGCGAAGACGATGGCCGCGTAAATCGCGGCGGCGATACCGTAAGCCTGGAAGGTCATGTAGGTCGCGGAGTTCGCGTCGCGTGCCACTTTCAGAACGTCCGGTACGGTCGCGGTGAAGGCGAGCGTCGTGGCGTGCAGCATCAGGATCACTTCGTTGCTGTACGAGGGCAGCGCACGCCGCAATGCAGAGGGCAGGATGATGCGCGTATAAAGCTTGTACTTCGACATGCCGTAGGCGAGGGCCGCTTCGATTTCGCCGTAAGCGGTTTCCTTGATCGATCCGGCGAAGATCTCCGTGGCGTAGGCGCACTCGTTGAGGGTGAACGCCAGTAGCGTGCAGTTCATGGCGCTGCGAAAGAACGCGCCCAGCACTTCGTGTGAGTGGACGAAGTGCAAGCTGTAGATGCCGGTGTAAGCGAGCAGCAGTTGGACATAGAGCGGCGTGCCGCGAAACACATACGTGTAAAACCAGACGGGGCGCGAAATCCAGGCGTTACGCGACGCGCGCGCGATGGACAGCGGCACGGCGAGCAGGAAGCCCAGTGCGATCGAGACCACCAGTAACCAGAGCGTAATGACGAGGCCGGTGTAGTTGAAGCCGTCGCTGTAGAGAAAATTCCGCCAGTATTCCTGAAGAAGTGCGATCACAGCGCAGCCCTCCGGACGCCGATCGAATAGCGCTTTTCGAGGCGATGCAATGCGAAGTTGGAAACGGTGGTGATCGCGAGGTAGATGGCACCTGTGATGAGCGTGAAAAAGAAGAACGCCTGGGTCGCCTTCCCGGCGTCCTGCGAGGCCTTCACCACGTCGGCGAGTCCGATGATCGAAACAAGCGCGGTTGCCTTCACGAGCACCTGCCAGTTATTGCCGATGCCCGGCAGCGCGAAGCGCATCATCTGCGGGAACAGGATGCGCGTGAAGACTCTCCGGGCACTCATGCCATACGAAAAGCCGGCCTCGATCTGTCCGCGGGGCACGGCGAGAAATGCGCCGCGGAAGGTCTCGGTGAAGTACGCGCCGTAGATGAAGCCGAGCGTGACTACGCCTGCTACGAAGGGGTCGATGTCGATCTGGTCCATGCTCAGCGCGTCGGTCAGATTGTTCAGCCAGATCTGGATGCCGTAGAACAACAGCAACATCAGCACGAGATCGGGCACCGCACGGATCAGCGTCGTGTACATCGTGCCGATGCGGGAAAGCAGGCGGTTCGGCGAAAGCTTCGCCGCAGCGCCGGCGAGCCCAAGCACGAACGCCGCAGCAAGCGATAGCACCGCAAGCTTGATGGTTTCCCACGTGCCCGCGAGGAGTAGTGGGCCGAAGCCGTGAAAATGCATGGGTGGATTTCCTCGATAGCAGAGCGCGCGACGCGCCTTGGCGCGGCCCGCGCTCCCTTGTTCAAGCGATTGGAGACGGCCGGATTCAGCTGCCGTAGACGTCGAAGTCGAAATACTTCGACGCGATCTTCCTGTACGTACCGTCCTTGACCATGTCGGCAATCGCTTTGTCGATCTTCGACTTGAGGTCGGCGTCGTCCTTGCGCATGCCGATGGCGGCGGCGCCCGTCGGGATCTGCGGGCCGGCGAACGCGAAGCCGGCACCGCGCGGGGTTTTCAGGAAGCCCAGGTTGGCCTGTATTTCGTCCTGCAGCGCCGCGTCGAGACGGCCCGACTGCAGGTCCTGATAGACCTGATCCTGGTTCTGATAGGTGACGACGTTGACGCCCTTCGACGCCCAGTTCTCCTTCGCGTAGGTCTCCTGGGTCGAGCCTTGTTCGACGCCGACCGTCTTGCCCTTGAGCGACTCGATGGTCGGAAGCACGGTGGAGCCTTTCTTCGCGACGAGGCGCGTCGGCGTGTTGTACATCCTGGCGGAGAAGGCGATCTGCTGTTCGCGCTGCGGCGTCATCGTCAAAGCGGAGAGCGCGCCGTCGAATTTCCGCGACTTCAGGCCAGGAATCATGCCGTCGAAATCCTGCTCGACCCACACGCATTTCGCATTGAGGCGTCGGCAGATCTCATTGCCGAGGTCGATATCGAAGCCGACGAGCTTGCCATCGGGCGCCTTCGATTCGAACGGGGCATAACTGGCGTCCGTACCGAAGCGGATCGTGGACCAATCCTTCGCATAAGCGCCACCGGCAGCAAGAGCGAGCGCGACGCACAAAGCAAGTTTCTTCATGAAGTCTCCTAAAGCGATTGTCGACATTGCACTTCGGACCAAAGCTGGCCTGCACTGCAAGCCTCGATACCCTGAAGTACGATGGGATCGGGCTGGCTAGTTGTCTATACAAATTAAACGCTTGGAGCGATGGTCAACAATCAGTGTTATTACTGATGAGGATGACTTCGCCGGCGGATCAATGGTATGAGCATGCCGACGAGAGGGGTATTAGCGGGTATACGCGTAGTTGATTTAACTTGTATAGACAAGATGGCTTGTGTAACCTGAACTCACCTTGTCCAGACAACTTTATCGCGATGATTAAACTGACCCCCGGCCACCTGACTCTCCCGCAACTGCGCCAGATCGCGCGCGAAACGGTGAAACTCGAACTCGATCCGGCCAGCTTTGCCGCGATCGACGCCCGCGCGCAAGCCGTCGCCGACATCGCCGCGAAGGGCGAGCCCGCCTATGGCATCAACACCGGCTTCGGCCGCCTCGCCAGCACCCACATTCCGCGCGAGCAGCTCGAACTGCTGCAGCGCAATCTGGTGCTCTCGCACGCCGTGGGCGTGGGCGAGCCGATGTCGCGCCCGGTCGTGCGCCTCTTGATGGCGCTGAAGCTCTCGAGCCTCGGCCGCGGCCACTCGGGCATCCGCCGCGAGGTGATGGACGCGCTCATCACGCTGTTCAACGCCGACGTGCTGCCGCTGATTCCCGTGAAGGGCTCGGTGGGCGCCTCGGGCGATCTCGCGCCGCTCGCGCACATGTCGGCGGTGCTGCTCGGCATCGGCGAGGTGTTCATCCGCGGCGAGCGCGCGAGCGCCGCGGCGGGCCTCGCCGCCGTGGGCCTCAAGCCGCTCGCGCTGCAGGCGAAGGAGGGCCTCGCGCTGCTCAACGGCACGCAGGCCTCGACGGCGCTCGCGCTCTACAACCTCTTCGCGATCGAGGACCTGTACCGCACGGCGCTCGTGTCGGGCGCGCTGTGCGTGGATGCGGCCGCGGGCTCGGTCAAGCCGTTCGATGCGCGCATCCACGCGCTGCGCGGCCATCGCGGCCAGATCGAGGCGGCCGCGGCGTACCGCGCGCTGCTCGAAGGCTCGGAGATCAACCTCTCGCACCGCGACTGCGGCAAGGTGCAGGACCCGTACTCGCTGCGCTGCCAGCCGCAGGTGATGGGCGCGTGTCTGGACCAGATGCGCCACGCCGCGCAGGTGCTGCTCGTGGAAGCGAACGCGGTGTCGGACAATCCGCTGATTTTCCCGGACACGGGTGAAGTGCTCTCGGGCGGCAACTTCCACGCCGAGCCGGTGGCGTTTGCCGCCGACAATCTCGCGCTCGCGGCCGCCGAGATCGGCGCGCTGGCCGAGCGGCGCATCGCGCTGCTGATCGACGCGACGCTCTCGGGGCTGCCGCCGTTCCTCGTGAAGGACGGTGGGGTGAATTCGGGCTTCATGATTGCGCACGTGACGGCGGCCGCGCTCGCTTCGGAGAACAAGACGCTCGCGCATCCGGCTTCGGTCGATTCGCTGCCGACGTCGGCGAACCAGGAGGACCACGTGTCGATGGCGACGTTCGCCGCGCGCAAGCTCGCCGATATCGCGGAGAACACGGCCAACATCCTGGCGATCGAGCTGCTCGCCGCGGCCCAGGGCGTGGACCTGCGCGCACCGCATCCGACGAGCCCTGCGCTCGCGCGCGTGATGCAGGCCGTGCGCAGCGAGGTGCCGCACTACGATCTCGACCGTTACTTCGCACCGGATATTGCGGCGATCACGCGGATGGTGCAGGGCGGGGCGATCGCGGCGCATAGTCCGTTCGAGTTCGAATCCGAGCAATGAGCGCTTCGCCATCACGCACGCAGCGTTCCTGAGTAATGCCTGGTTCGCGTTGCGTCGTGGCGTTATGTGGGCGCGTGGTGAGGGCTTTTCGCAGCGTTTGGGTGTGGGTAACGCCGCGCGCGGCGCGGATGCAGTGTGCGCGTTCGGGCGAAGCGCTGCATAACGCCCCGACGACGCGAGCGATGCGCCACGCGTACGCTTCGTTACGGAGTAGCTGGGCGGACGATGTGTGAAGCGGACCGGGCGCGCTGGCAATGATCGTGCGATGAGCGGCGCTCAGTCAATCGCGTGGGTAATCCGCGTCGCGCTTTTGCGCGGCGCGGATTACGTCGCTTCACCGTGGGTGAACTGCCGCACGCCACCTGTAAAGCACGGTGCTGATAGTCCCGCGATCAACAATCTCTGGTCACGCGAAGTTGGGCGGTGTTGGGCGGTGTTGGGTGGGTCGAGACGGCCAGGTAGCCAGACGCTGATTGCGCGTGAAGATACATAATTTAACATAATACAAATTATCGAAGTTTCAGGTGTTACGGCTTTTTTGAAATGTCCGGTTCTGGCTCATTAGAGATGTCCGATTCCTGCCCTGGTTGAAGCGCACGCTCGCGTGAGGCGTCGACCAGGGGCGAACCATGAACGGACGTGAGCTGATCACGGCAAGCATGCGCGAACTCGAGCGGGTCAAGGTCATCGAGGCGGTCATTGAAGGCCGCCTGCGGTGTTTTCAGGCGGCTGAGCGGCTGCAGCTCGGCGTACGGCAGATCAGCCGGCTGTGCCGGCGCTATGAGGCCGCGGGTCCGGCCGGGCTGGTTTCGTCCAAACGCGGGCGGCCGAGCAACCGGGAACTGTCCATCGACCTGCGGGCCCGGGCCATGGCGCTGGTGCGCGAGCGCTACGCCGATTTCGGGCCGACGCTGGCCTGCGAGAAGCTGCGCGAGTGCCACGGGATGACGCTGGCCAGGGAGACCGTGCGCCGATGGATGCGCGATGCGGGCCTGTGGATTCCGCGCGCCCAGCGCCCGCCGAAGGTCTACCAGCCGCGTGCGCGGCGTGCGTGCCTGGGCGAGCTCATCCAGATCGACGGCAGCGACCACCGCTGGTTCGAGGACCGGGCGCCGGCCTGCACGCTGCTGGTGTACGTCGATGATGCGACGAGCCGGCTGATGCACCTGCACTTCACGCAGACCGAATCGACGTTCAGCTACTTTGAGGCCACGCGCGCGTACCTGGAGCGTCACGGCAAGCCGGTGGCACTGTACAGCGACCGCGCCAGCGTGTTCCGCAGCGTGAGCGCCGGCAAGACTGGCCACAGCGTGACGCACTTCGGGCGCGCAATGTACGAGCTGAACATCGACACGTTCTGCGCCAACAGCAGTTCGGCCAAGGGGCGGGTCGAGCGCGCACACCTGACGCTGCAGGACCGGCTCGTCAAGGAGCTGCGGCTGCGTGGCATCAGCACGGTGAGCAAGGCCAACGCGTATGCCCCCGCCTTCATGGCGGCCTACAACATGCGCTTCGCGAAGGCGCCGCGCAGCACGTTCGACGCGCACCGGCCGCTGCGCGGGGACGAGGATCTGGACGCCCTGCTCACCTGGCGCGAAACGCGGCGGGTGACGAAGTCGCTCACGGTGCAGTACGACCGCGTGATGTACCTGCTCGACGATACGCCCCAGAACCGCAGGCTCGTGCATCGCTACATCGAGGTCTGGGAGTACCCGGATGGGCGCATCGAACTGCGGGCGCAGGCTCGCGTGCTGCCGTACCGCGAGTACGACCGGCTCACCGGGGTGGACCAGGGCGCGGTGATCGAGCACAAGCGGCTGGCACACGCACTGCAGGTGGCGCAGGCGCTGCAGGCGCAGCGCGACAATCGGCGTGCCTCGGGCTCGCCATCACGCACGAATCAGGGTGAGCCGGTGCGTGCAAAGGCACGCGTGCCTGGCACGAAGAAGCAACGCGAGTTCACGCAGGCGGACATGGACGCGGTGATCGTGAAGCTGGCGCAGGCCCCAAAGTCAGATTCAAAACCGGGCCCGCGGTCTGCAAGGAGCCGCTGAATAGACGTCAGCGCCCTGCTGCTTCATCCTCTACCCTTCAACACGATGGAAGTTCAACCCCGGAAAGACAGAATCAACTCCCTTCAAAACCGGACATTTCTATTGAGCCGGAGATCGGACATCTGTATCTGGCCATGACATCAGGTGTAGGTCCCAAATAGAAATGTCGGGTTTCCGCTAAATAGAAATGTCGTGTTGTGGCTAGGTCGAGCGCCGGCGACAAGCGCAGCTGGGGCGATCACCGCGACGATGCACTACGTCGGCCGGTTCAAGGTCATCCGGGCGATCGTTGAGATTGGCCTGACGCACCGGCGCGCGGCCGAGCGCTCCGGACTGACGACCGCGCAGATCCGCCCGCTGACCGCCCGGCTTCGCAATCACGGACCTGAACGCCAGTCCAACAACTCGCGCGAAAAACAACCGCCCCCAACGACACCATCCGCAACCGTCTACCAGCGCGACACGGAGAAACCAATACGCGCAATCGAGCGATGCTGGTTGTAGTCGAGAATATCTTCGCCGTAGCCACCGAAGTAACCGATCCACAGATACGCGCCCGACGCGCTGCCGAACAGTTTGGCCAGCGGATAGGTAAATTGTGCATCGACGCTGCCGTAATGCGATTTCGTTCCCTTCCTGAGCGTCACAGCAAGCTGCCAGCCATCTGGACTGCCATATGTCATGAGCAAGTCAACGTAGCCGCGATAGTCCGTGATATTCGAATTTTCTCCGGCGATGTGCTCGTACCAGTAGACCTTGGGTGCCACGGTCAGGTGATAGGCATTGACGTTGCCGAAATCCCAGATCGGCTTCACGAACAGAATGTCGATCCCACGCGAGTCAGGGCCAGCGATGCCGTTCGACTCGTGCTCATAGCCGGCCATCACGCCCATCTTGCTGAACCAGTTGCTCTTCCATCCCGTGTCCGGCAGGTAGTAGAACATCGCGGGTTTGTAGCTCGTATCGCGGAACGGCGCGGAATACTCGCGGATATCCCACAGCGAAGTTTGCGTGTACGCGAAATACAGATTGTCGAAAAAGCCTCGCGAACGCGGGTCCTTAGGCAAGATGAAGCGATACTTGAAGCTAACCTGGAACTTCGCGATATTGTTGCCATGCGAATCGACGCCATCGGCGAAATAAGTCGGCTCATACATCGACAACCGTCCCGCCAGAAAGGTGCCGAGGTCCGGTATCAGTGAATTCGTGTGCGTCGGTGCAGGCGTGGGCGGCATAGCAGCGACAAGTGCCTCGTTGCCCGTCTTCGGCGCTTCGGGTGTACCCGTGGCTTGCGCTGCAGGAGCCTGCCCAGGCGTTGCTGCGTTCGCCACGGCAGCCTGCCCGGGTACGCGCGTAAGCAGCACGACGGACGGCGATACATCGACACCCGGCACATCGACGCGCAGCGCCCCACGCGCCCACTCCGGCCAGGCCGCGCTGTAGCTTACGGCTTTGATTTCGCCCGTGCCCAGTTGCAGATGCTCCGGTGCGCCGGCTTCTCGCGTGAGCACCACTTCGCGTGGCAAAGCCTCGCCGTTCGTCAACGTAATAGTTACCGTGCGCGGGACATCGATCGAACTGCCTGAAGGTCCCTCTCCCGAGTAGATGATCGTTACGGCGAGCGGTTCGTCCGAGCGCGCTTCGCGTGGCGGGCGCAGAACGGACACGGCGGCGTCCACTGCGGTGGCGTACCCCGCGGCCAGCACCAATGCGACTGCGGCACACCCTGCCCGCTGCCAGCGAATCCGGGCCCACGGAACAGATTTGAAACGGCCTTCCCTGCGGATTACCGATCGCATCGACACGTGGCCTCCTTTTGTTCCGATGTAATGCTTACCTCGATGTGAACCTATCGGAATGCCTGCACGCATGGTGCATCGTGCGTTCAATACCCGTCCTCGTTACTTCGCTGCGTGCCGGACTCGCAAATTGAATTGTCCGCGAGGACTGCTATGATCAATTCAATGCTCCTTCCACCTGCCGAGCCGTTGCCGGTGATCGTTTTCGCGAGAACTGTCATGAAATGTATCCTGGTTGCTGCGATGCTGCTCTGTACGTCGACATGCTGGGCACAAGCAAGCCCAGCCGCTTCGTCGCAACGACACGTTGAGACTGTCGAAGAGCACATAACGGCTCTTCATTCGGAGCTCAAGATTACGCCGGCAGAAGAGGATAAATGGGCCAAGGTGGCAGACGCCATGCGTGCCAACGCAAAAGCAATCGACACCCTCCTCGAGCAACGACACGAAAATGCGGAGAAGGAAACAGCGATCGAGAACCTGCGTTCGTGGGCCGAACTAGCCCAAGCCCACGCAGATGGCAGCAAGGCGCTACTCGCGGCATTCGAGTCGCTTTATATGGACATGCCCGACGCACAGAAGAAAGTTGCGGACGACGCATTCCGGCCAGCGGAGCACCACGCGAAATAGACTTCGCGAGAGCACCGCCAGATTCTGCACCCTCGTGGACACGGCAAAGCCAAACGTAGGGGAAGCGCAATGTTGAAGCAACGCCTGATACGGTCAGGATTCGTTTCTGCTCTCGTGATGCTTGGTGCACTGCATTGCGCGCAAGCCCGGGTCAATGTGAGTGTGGGTATCGGTTTTCCGGGCGTGTTTTACGCGCCGCCGCCTCCGCTCATCGTCGCGCGTCCAGTACCCTACTGGGCGCCTCCCGTCATGTATAACCGGTGGGGCCATCCGGCCTGGCACGGCCGGCCAGTTCATATGGTTCCTCGGCACCGTCACCCGCCGGGTTGGGGCCATCCGCGGCGTTGGCACTAGACACGCGAGCACCATCGACATGCCTTGCGGATATTCTCCGATGCGATGGGTTGTCGGGCTCCGGAAGCATGCAAGCACACTTCAGCAAATTAAATCAGTGCCTGATCCGCGCGGTAACAAAATGCGCGCCGCGTGGATAAACGAATTCATAAACGCCCTCCGCTAATCTTTCCTGTGGCATGCAAACTCGCATCGCACGCGTCGCGAGAAAGATACACAGACGAGCGTTGGGTGATTCAGATGCCTGTGATGACCGACGACGACAAAGCGAGCGTCAATTCGTACGGGAAACGGCTTCAAGCATCACCTGATACACCCGTATCAATGCATTGAACGCGATGCCGCATTTATCGAGTTTGCGCGCTAGATGATGCTGTTGCGCCCGCATTTATAGAACTGTTTTTTGGCAAATTCGTTTCGACGCGGATCGAAATTGGCAGTCTGCTACACCACAATACGCCGCCGTCGAGCGTGATTGATGTGCGCGGTAGCGCGCACTCAATCGATCGAAATACGACTTGTGCGCAGATAATGCCTTTGCAGGACCCGACTGGTTTCCTCACGCATCCAACGGAGAAGAAGCATGATCCTCACAAATGGATTTACGTTTCCAAACTTCATAATCGACATTTTTTCGATCTTCATGTTCATCTTGTGGTTCTGGTTGTTCATTACTATCACAAGTGACTTGTTCCGCCGGGACGACATATCCGGATTCCTGAAAGTCGTGTGGGTGATCTTTCTGATCCTGCTCCCCTACATTGGCATTTTCGCGTACGTGCTGACGCAAGGCCGGAAGATGGCACTTCGCAACGAAGAACGCGCCCGGAAAGCGCGCGACGAGTTGCGTCAGGTGGTTGGCTTCAGCGCGGCGGACGAAATCGAGAAACTGGACCGACTGAAGTCGACCGGGTCGCTTACGGAGGATGAGTACAAGCGCCTTCGCTCAAGGCTCTTCGACTAACGGCCACCGGGTCGTTCACGAGATCTGGGTAAAGGAGCCGGGTGCGAAGCAAACTGCCAACGTGCTCAGACGGTCGTTCAAGACGTCACACGACAACGCGTTGCACTGTCAGACCCGACCAGCACGGTCCTGCATGCGGTTAGTCAGAGCGGACCGTGCAGCCATGATCCTCATGGTGTCGCGTGCTTGCTCGCAAAAGGGCTTTGATGATCGCATCACCCTTTCGTCCGCACGCTGCGTCCTTCCCTCCTGAGGCCCTCATCCCCCTCGCCAGTGCAACGTTAAAGAGTCGAAAGCGATCTGCCGTAAACAGAGTAAATGATGCGATTCCGTCTGGTGGCGGTTCGCAAATTTTGCTTCAGGGAGGCCGTAATGAGCGCGAGAGATCTGCAAAGGCGTTGGAAAATCGGCGCAGTGGCGATGAGTATCGCAACCATCATCTGCACGCCTTGCGCCGCCGTCGCTGCGAGTAGTGGCCGGATCTTTTTCTCGGGGATGATCGTCGCGCCGCCGTATAGCATTGAAACAGTGTCCGGAACCTCCTCTGCTGGTACCACCACCGCAGGCGTCGGCCATTCGGAGCCCGCGACGGCGACTGTCACGTTCGCGGCCGCCCCGTCCAGTCCGCCCTACGCCGAAGTCGCATTGGCGACGATGCAACCTGCGAGTACCGGGACCGGTTCGAAAGCGGCCAGTCCGTTCGTAGAGAAATTCTTCGATGGCAACGGCCATCGGCTGACGCCTGACCAGTCGGGCATCTATCACCTCGGCGCCTCGGGTGGCACGCTCCAGATCAAGGGTCCGGACTCCTCCGCACAAACGCCCGTAATCGTAGTGACCAACTACGATTAAGGCATCCGTTCGATGCAAGATAACTCAGGGACGGCCCTGCCGACCCTGAGCGTAAAGGCCTGCAACGGGCCGGCTAATCGCTGTGCCGACCTTCCGTTGCGCGAGGTAAGCCTCGACTTCAACCCGGCCCAAATGCAAAAAAAGCGCGCCTTTAAGGCACGCCACACAGCTTAGGGACGCTCGCCGCGAGCAAGCCGCCCTTCGATCTCGCTCACGATCGGCAGCAAGTCGGCCACGCTGTCGATCACATAGTGGGCACCCGCTGCGACGAGCCGTGCGACAGCGGCCTCGCGGCGACGTGCGAATACCTCGGGCGGGAGCGCGCGAACTTCGTCCTCAGTCATCCCGAATGCATTGCCGCTCACGGCGACACCCACAGCCCACGTTCCGGCGTTGATGCCCTCCTCGATGCCGACCTCGGTATCGTCCACCTTGATCACATCACGTGTGCGCCACACGCCCAGTTGGGGCAGCGTGCGGTAGATCATGTACGGCGACGGCCGGCCTTCGGGCGTGTCCCCGGTGCAGACGATGCTGTCCGCCACGAAGCCCTGCTCTGCCGCTCCCGGCACGATCTTGTCGATGATCTCGCGCGTGTAGCCCGTGGTCGAACCGATGCGGATGCCTTCGGCACGCAGTGCGGCCGTCACGGCGGCCACGCCTGGAATCACATCGCTGTACTGCGCCGCCACCGCGATGTTCTTCGGCACGAACACGTTGTAGACCGCGTCGATGTCTGCGTCCGCCGGCGCATGGCCATGACGCGCTTCCCACGCCCTGGCGACGCGAGGCAGCGCCATCAGCGCCGCGATGTGCGGACGCTTTGCCATGCCCATCGGACCGCGCGCTTCGTCGATCGTGATCGGTACGCCAAACTCCTCGAAGGTCTCGACGAAAGCGCCCATCGGTGCGCGCGAACCATAATCGACCACCGTGCCGGCCCAGTCAAAAATTACTGCCTTGACGTGTTTCATTGCGTTTTGTCCTGCGAGTCATCCACAAAGAGAGAAACCTGGTCTGCCGACTGACGGCAGGTGCTCATGCCGCGAGCGCTTCGCGCGCGCCGAGCGATGCGGGCGCCGGTGCCCCGTTTGCCACCCCGAGCGAGGCAAGCGCGTTGCCGCATGCTTCAATCACGCGCCGCATCACACTTTCGTCGAGTGCGCCGATGCAGCCAATACGGAAGCTCTCGACCGTGGTCAGCTTGCCCGGATAGATGATGAATCCTTGCGCCTTCATCAATTCATAAAAACGCTCGAAGCTGAAGGCAGGATCGGAAGGCGAAAAGAACGTCACGATGATCGGCGAACGCCATGGCTCCGTGAGCAGCGGCTCGAAGCCGAGCGAGCGCATGCCCGCGACGAGCACGTCGCGATTCCTCGCGTAGCGTGCGAGGCGCGCCGGCTGGCCGCCTTCGAGCGTGTGCAGCCGCAGTGCCTCGATGAATGCCGCTACGGCGTGCGTCGGCGGCGTGAAGCGCCACTGGCCGGTGCGATTCATCACGTCCCACTGATCGTAGATATCGAGCGCGAGTGAATGGCTG
The DNA here is from genome assembly GCF_021390575.1 of Paraburkholderia adhaesiva. Classification (GTDB taxonomy): domain Bacteria; phylum Pseudomonadota; class Gammaproteobacteria; order Burkholderiales; family Burkholderiaceae; genus Paraburkholderia; species Paraburkholderia adhaesiva. The sequence goes on from NZ_JAJEJQ010000001.1 coordinate 1,638,241, forward strand.
TTGCCCTTCGCGTCGCGGAGCACCTCTTTCTTCGCGATCACGAAGCCAAAACCGGGCACGCCTTCGATGCACTTGTTTGCCGACGAAACGAACGCGTCACACGGCAGCGTGCGCACATCGAGCGGTATCGCGCCGAATGCACTCATGGAGTCGATCAGGAGACGGCGGCCGAGCCGCTGCGTGACCTCGGCAATTTCCTCGACCGGGTTCAGGATGCCGGAACTCGTCTCGCAGTGGACCACGACGACATGCGTGATATCGGCGTTCGCGGCGAGAATGCGTTCGACGTCGGCGGCACGCGGCGGCAGATAGTCGCCGGTGTCGTGGACGGTGTGACGGCGGCCCAGATAGCGCAACGTCGTCGCCATGCGCTTGCCATACGCGCCGTTCGCGAGCACGAGCGCGTGGCCGTCACGCGGCACGAAGCTGCCGAGCATCGCCTCGACGCAATAGCTGCCGCTGCCCTGCAGCGGCACGCAGTCGTAGTCGCCGTTCGTGTCGCCTGCGATGTCCAGCAGGCTGCGGCGCAACCTGGCCGTCATCTCACGAAAGTCGGCGTCCCACGATCCCCAGTCGCGCAGCATCGCCTCTTTCGTCGAGGCTGCCGTCGTGAGCGGGCCAGGGGTCAGCAGGTACGGATCGGCCGGGGTCGTCATGCACTTGCTCCTGTCGATCGCACCTCGTGCTGTGGCACCAGGTGCGATCCGATACAAAGTTAGTCGGGATTCAGCATCGAATGCCGACACGGTACTGGAAATCGTGGCATCGGTAAAATCGATATAATCGATGACGGTATAAGTCAAACTTATCGACCCGGATTGACCATGCAATACGCCCAGTTACGCGCTTTTCACGCGGTCGCCGAGCACGGTGGCTTTTCGCGCGCCGCCCAGGCGCTATCGATCACGCAGCCAGCCGTATCGGATCACGTGCGGCGGCTGGAGCAGGATTTCGGGGTCAAACTCTTCGAGCGTGCGCCGCGCGGTGTCGAATTGACCGACCTCGGCAGGCGCCTTTTTGCCGTCACGCGGCAGATGGTCAGTTGCGAGCGCGACGCGCGGCGCCTGCTGGAAGCGGCGGGCGCGCTGGAGTCGGGTGAACTGTCGCTGATCGCCCACGCCCCCGACCTTGCCATCAAACTGGTCGGCGCGTTCCGGCAGCGCTATCCGGGCGTCGTGATCAAGCTGTCGATCGCGAACGCAACCGAATGCATGCGGCGCGTGCTCGCGAGCGAAGCGGACGCAGCCGTCACGGCTGCACACCAGGTCCACAGCCGCCTTCAGACACGCGCGTTGCGCGAGGAGCCGCTCGTGGCGGTCGTGCCCGCCGACAGCCCGGCCGCCAGGAAGCGCCGGATGACCTACGAGGAACTGGTGCGCGAGCCGATGGTGTTCCGCGAGGCGCAATCCGTGACGCAGCAACTGCTCGAGGCCGAACTGGTGCGCAAGGGGCTGCAGGTGCAGCCGGTGCTTTACGTCGATGGACGCGAGGCGCTGCAGACGGCCATCGCCCAGGGCGTGGGTGTCGGCGTGATCGCACACACGGAGTTCGGCGAATCGCCGCGTATCCGCATGATTCCCCTCACGGATTGCCAGGTGCGCATGGTCGAATCGCTGACGAGGCTCGCCGATCAGCCATCGTCGAACCTGCTCGACGCCCTCTTCTCGACCGAACTCGACTGAGCGTCGCGCGCCGTTTCAGGTCACGACGATATTGGTGCCGATGGCATGCAGGAGATCGCGCAGCGTCTCGGCCTCGTGCATACGCGTGCCGTATCGCAGATCGATGCGCAGCGCGCGGCCCGCAATGCCGTCGACGGGCCGCGAGAGCCACAACTCCACGGCGAGCGCGCGCCCTTCTGGCTGACCGACGGCAGCCGGTTCGACGACGCACGGCTTGAAACAGGCGGATTCGGACATGGCGTGGACCTCGTTCTCGACAAAGGGCGGTGCCATCGTACCGGCAGGCGTTTGCCCCACCAAACAACGAATTCGCGTTTGCAAATGACGGCCGTGCCTCATGAAAGCGCGGCGGCTGCGCCGACGTTAGAGCGAGCCGGCTTCGATTGCATCCTGTCTTTTTTCCCGCGCCGGATGGCGCGCTGCGTGGCAAACTGGTCGGATCGCTCCACCCGGGAGCCGCTCATGGAACGTCCATTCACCGATCGCCGCGAAGCGGGCCGAATGCTCGCGCAACACCTAGGCGCCTATGCGGGGCGGCGCGACGTCGTCGTACTCGCACTGCCGCGCGGGGGCGTGCCGGTCGCATTTGAGGTGGCGGCCGCGCTCGGCGCGCCGCTCGACGTGCTGCCCGTTTGCAAACTTGGGGTGCCCTGGCAGACGGAACTCGCGATGGGCGCGCTGTCCTCGAACGGCGCGCAGTTCGTCGACGAAGCGCTGGTGCGCGAAACCGGCGTGAGTGCGGCGCAGCTGCAGAGCGCCATCGCCACCGCCCGTATCGAACTGGGCCGCCGCGAGTTGCGCTACCGCGGCGAGCGTCCGCCCACGCCCGTGGCGGGGCGTGTGGTGCTCATCGTCGACGACGGCATAGCGACCGGAGCTTCGCTGAAAGCTGCCGCCCGCGCACTGGCGAGCCGCGGTCCGGCGCGCATCATCGGGGCGATGCCGGTTGCGCCCGCAGGCGCACGGGAGCGTCTTGGCGGCGCCATAGACGATCTCGTGTGCGTGCTCACCCCCATGCAGTTTTACAGCGTCGGCCAGTTCTATCTGGACTTCGAGCAGGTCGACGACGAAACCGTGCGCGACCTGCTCGACCGGGCCGCCAGTGGTACGGACAACGCCTGACGCCTTGCACGCCGCGCTGCCTTAGCGCACAGGATTCGTCGCCTCATCGCCCACGACCGTTTGCCACGGCCGCACGCGCCAGCTTTTGACCAGCCCGGCCAGGACGTAGGGATCGGCGCGCGCGAAGGCCTCGGCGGCGGCGGGCGAATCGCCCTGAAAGAGCAGCAGCGCGCTGTCGACGGGTTCGGCCACCGCCCCGGCGAGCAGGAGTTCGCCGCGCGATACGGCCTCCCACGCAAGTGCGAGGTGCGCGTTGCGGTGCGCCGCGCGCTGTTCGAGATAATCATCGACCAGTTCGTACGTCAAGAGCCAGTGCATCGTCTCCCTCCGCGGATCGGGGGCTGCGCGTGTGCCGCTTGCTTGTCGCCGTCCGTCGCCGTCCATTGCCGACTGTCACGGTTTGACAATGCTTAACGCCGCGAGCCCAATAAGTCGCATTGTGCCGTCAACCGCGGACGTCGCCACGCCGTTTTTAGGACAGCTTTGCCAAAATGGTCGCGGCGATGGGCCACAAAAGCGCTTCAGGCCTGCGAGCACGACTACCGACAACGTCGAAATCCCCTGGGAGTGAGCTATGAAGATTCAATCCGCAATCGCTGCAATCGTGCTGGGCGGCGTGCTGGCCGCACCGGCATTCGCACAAACCGCTGCCCCGGCGGCCGCCCCGAACAGCCAGCAGGACAAGATGAAGGCGTGTAACGCACAGGCGGCCGACAAGAAAGGCGACGACCGCAAGGCCTTCATGAAGCAGTGTCTCTCGGCGGGCGGTGCGGCGCCGACCATGACGCAGCAGGAACGGATGAAGGCGTGCAACGTTCAGGCGGCCGACAAGAAAGGCGACGATCGCAAGGCCTTCATGAAGCAGTGCCTCTCGACGAAGAGCTAAGCGGCAACGAACGCAAGACGAACGGCGGCCCCTGGCCGCCGTTTTTTTATGGGCGCCCACGTTGAATTGCCGTCGGCTGCGGTGAATGGCCGGGCGACACCGTCGCCTCGTGCAACGCCCCCGGGGTTTCCCGCACTCTCTGCGGGCCCTGCTCGAACGGGTCGTTTTTCTCCTATGATGCCTCCAGCGGCGACCCACTTCAGATAACACCACACAAACGCCATCGGGCCGCCGTTTTTCGTTGATGCCAAAGGCATCGAACGGAGGCGCAAATGGCATGGAGACACAAAAATCGCTGGTTTCGCCGCTGGCTGATGGTGACCGTGTTCTGGCTCGTGCCGGTGATGATCGTCGCGGTACGCGAAGCCCAGGACGAAATGGCGTACAACCGAGAGGACCTGCAGCGGGCCCTGGCGACATGGACGTTCAGCGCCGCCGATCGCGACACCGGTGCGCCGTTGCGCTGTCGCGGCACACCGGAGGCAGCCCGCACGTCCGGCTGTCCGGCGGATGTGCTCGCCGCGAATGCCGCCCGTCATCAGCAAGCGCTCGACGACTATGCCCAGCGCCGCTCGACACTGGCCGTCTATCTCTGGGATGCGCTCGTCGGCTACTGGGTCGCGCCGATGGCGACGCTGCTCTTCGTGGGCATCGTGATCGGGGGGATCCGGCGCGCACTGCGGCACCCGAGCCCGAAACCAGAGCCGGAACCGAAGCCTGCTCCAGAGCACTGATGCCGCTGCTGCGGGGTGTCATCCCGATGGCCCGCGCAACGGCACGCTGCACGCGCGGCCCATAAGCCGCCAGCAGCAGTACGAAAATCACGCATCTGAATCCGCGACGCGAGTAGCGTGCTCGCGTGCCGCATCAGCTCGCGGATGTGTCGATCACCTTGAAACGGGCGCGTCTGCTCGCGCGGATCACCGCTTGATAGAGGTCCACGTACTGCTGCGCCATGCGCCGCGACGTAAAGCGCTCCTCGAAACGCCGCCGCACGCCGGCACGCGGCACGCGCGAGATGCGATTCACCGCTGCCACGGCGCCGATCTCGTCCTCGACGATGAAGCCCGTCACGCCCTCGTCCACCACTTCCGGCACGGCGCCACGCTTGAACGCGATCACGGGCGTACCGCACGCCATGGCCTCGATCATCACGAGGCCGAACGGCTCCGGCCAGTCGATCGGGAACAGCAGTGCATGCGCGCCTGAGAGGAACTCAGCCTTCTGGGCGTCTGTAATCTCGCCGACGAACTCGACGTTCGGCTGTGCGAAGAGCGGCTTGATCTCGCGCTCGAAGTACTCGCGGTCGGCCTCGTCGACCTTCGCGGCGATGCGGATCGGCAGCCCGCAGCGCTGCGCGATGCGGATCGCCGTATCGACGCGCTTTTCCGGCGAGATACGTCCAAGAAATGCGAGGTAGCGTTGCTCGACGGGCTGCGGCGTATAGAGGTTTTCGGGCAGGCCGTGATAGACGGTGCCGAGCCATTTGGCCTGGGGCAATGGCTGGCGCTGCGCGTTCGAAATGGAAATGACCGGCGCGGTATCGAACGTGTCGAAGACCGGCTGCTGTTCCGGCAGGTCGAGCCGGCCGTGAAGCGTCGTCACGAAAGGCGTGTCCTGGCGCTTGAAGACCGAAAACGAGTAGTAATCCATATGGAAATGCAGCACATCGAACCGGTCGGCCTGACGGCGCACCATCTCCATGAGCAGCATGTGCGGCGCGATCCGGTCGCGAATGCCCTTGTCGAGCCGCAGCGCCTGCGGCCAGACGGCCTCGAGCTTCGCGCTCGTCACGGAGTCGCCGCTCGCGAATAGCGTGACGTCGTGACCGAGGTCGACCAGCGCTTCGGTGATATACGAGACCACGCGCTCGGTGCCGCCATAGAGCTTGGGCGGAACAGATTCGGTCAGCGGGGCGATTTGCGCAATTCTCATCCGGCATCTCCGTCGATCGGGGTGTGCGGCCCGGCGGTGTGCCCCCCGGGTCCTGCCGCTTTGGTGTGCCTCATTGTAAGGCAATGCGGAAGCCGTCCATCAGAGAGGTACTTGCTGCATATCGGAATCCAGCGCGGGCGTTGTGGGATCCGGTCATTCTTCTACAAGCTGTGAGCCCGCGCCGCAGGTCTTTCAATTGCTATCCGGACTTACATGCCGATACATCGCGCGCTCAACGCGTGAGCCACTTCCAGGGCGGCACGTCGAACGCATCGGCGTCGGCGAGCGCCGTCGCGCCGAGCCTGCGTTCGAGCACAATCGACTGGCTCTCCGCCTCGCGCTCGAGTGCCGCCACGAGACGCGTCGCGTGCGACACCACTAGCACCTGCGACTGGCGCGAAGCCAGCGCGATGAGCCGGGCGAGCGACGGAAGCAGGTCCGGATGCAGACTCGTCTCCGGTTCGTCGAGCACGAGCAGTTCGGGCGGCCGCGGGCTCAGCAGCGCCGCCACGAGCAGGAGGTAGCGCAGCGTTCCGTCCGATAATTCGGCGCCACGCAACGGCCGCAGCAGCCCTTCCTGGCGAAGCGCAACCTCGAAGCGCCCTTCGTGATTGACGATCTCGACGCGCGCGCCTGGAAAGGCATCGCCGATCGCCGTGTCGAGCGCTTCGCCGTCGCCGATCTCGCGGATGGTCTGCAACGCGGCGGCGAGATTCGCGCCGTCATCGGCGAGCACCGGTGAATGCGTGCCGATCTGCACCTGGCGCGCGGGTGCGAGTTCGTCGGTGCGGAAATGGTCGTAGAAGCGCCACGAGCGGATCTGCTCGCGGACGGCGATCATTTCCGGTGCGCTGCGCGGGTCGGCGTACTCGGTCATCATGCTGTCGAAGCCCGCGACGGGCTGCGCGAGCGTCGTCCACTCACCCGATTCACCACGCACGCGGATCATTGGCCCCTGGCGATCGACGAGCAACGCCGAGGGCCTCAGGATCGGCCCACTCCAGATGCACTCTCGCTTGATCACCGGATCGAGCGAGAACTGCGAGCTCGACGAAGGCGGCAGGCCAAGATCGATCGCGTAACCGAACGCATCGCCCGCGAAGCCGAGACGCAGGCTCACGACGTCCTTTCGCACGGTGCCCTCGACCGGTGCGTCGCCCGCCAGGACCGCCCGCGAAAAACGCTCGGGTCCGGCCCAGAGCGTCGACTGCAGACCACCCTCGTGCGCGAGTGACGAAATCACGCCGCCGCGCGCCGTGAGCGCGAGCAGGCGCAGCGCGCGGTAGAGATTCGATTTGCCGCTGCCGTTCGGGCCCGTGACGACGTTGAGCGGTCCGAGCGGCACGATGATCTCGCGCAACGAGCGATAGTTGGCTATGGCGAGCGTGGTGAGCATGGGTCGGTAAGGCCTGGGCGCGGGATCTGACGCAATCGCGGCAATCATACGCAATCGTGGGTGTTGAAGATTCAATGCGAGGTTCAATGCGCTCAGTGCGACTTCGGAACGTTGCCCAGGTCGCGCAGAAAGCTGTCTCGCCACACGCCGAGATTGTTGCGCCGCAGTGCTTCCATGTTGGTCTCATACCGTGCCTGGCGCTCGGCGAGCGGCATCGACAGCGCGCGCTGCAGCGCCTCCGACGTGGCCGCCGCGTCGTGTGGATTCACGAGCAGCGCCCCGGTGAGTTCAGCCGCTGCGCCCGCGAAGATGGACAGCACGAGCACGCCGGGATCGCGCGGATTCTGCGCGGCGACGTACTCCTTGGCGACGAGATTCATGCCGTCGTGCAACGGTGTGACGTAGCCCACCTGCGACTCGCGAAAGAGCGACATCAGCTCTCCGTGGTCGAACTGCTGGCTCAGATAGCGGATCGGCGTGTAGTCGAGACCGGAGTAGCGGCCATTGATGCGCCCCGCTTCCCGCTCCAGTTCCTCGCGAATCCGTTTGTAGCTCGCGACGTCGGAGCGCGTGGGCGGCGCGATCTGCACGAGCGTGACCTTGCCGCGCCATTCCGGTTCGCGTTCGAGCAACTGTTCGAACGCGTGAAAGCGTTCCACGAGTCCCTTCGAATAATCGAGCCGGTCCACGCTCATGATGAGCTTGCTTCCCTCCAGGCTTTGCTCGAGGTCGATCACGTGCTGGCGGTTCTCGTAACGCGCTGCCTGTTCGGCGATCTCGTCGGGGAACACACCGATGCGATAGACACCCGTGTGCAGCTTGCGGCCGAAGGCTTCCACGCGAGCGGACTCGCCCTCCTCGAAAACCTTGCCGCGCGCGTTGCGCACGATGTAGTCATGGAACGCCAACTGGTCGTTGCGCGTCTGGAATCCGATCAGGTCGTAACAACACAGCGATCGGACCAGTTCCTCGTGTGGCGGAATTGTCTGCAACACCTGGGGTGACGGAAACGGAATGTGCAGGAAGAACCCGATGCGGTTTTCGATGCTCTCCGAGCGCAGCGCCTCGGCGAACGGGATCAGATGATAGTCGTGGACCCAGATGTTGTCGTCGGGACGAATCAGGTTCACGAGCTTGTGCGCCAGCCACGCGTTCACGCGCCGGTAGCCCGCGTACTCGTCGCGCTCGTAGTGCGCGAGGTCGTTGCGGTAGTGAAAGACGGGCCACAGCGTGGCGTTCGAAAAACCACGGTAGTACTGGTCATAGTCCTTGCGAGTGAGGCCGATGGTCGCGAAGGTAACGGAGCCGTCCAGAACGAGCGATGGCCCGGCATTGGCGACGGACTCGCTCACGACGTCCCCGCTCCACCCGAACCAGATGCCGCCGTTGCCCTTCAGCGCGCCGAACACGGCGACGGCTAATCCGCCCGCGGAGTCCTTCGTCTGTGCCGGCGTTGCCACGCGGTTCGACACGACGATCAATCTGCCCATTTATGCGTTCCTCCGCTTGTGACGCGTGCTGCGTCGTGCTTCCGCGTGGCCCCTTCGTACCCTTGGCACCGTTCGCGCGCCCGTCCTGCACCTGACGCGAGCAGTGCCGCCCGCCTTGCGCGCATCGTCGTGGACCGTGACGAAACCGCGCCCGCGCCCGTGTGCCCCGCTGCTATCCCGCGGACCGCCGTGTGCCTTTTCGTGCATCACCGGCGGGAGCCGTTGCTGTGTGATCCGGCGCACCCTTCGCCTTCTCCATCGTCTGCACGGCGCCGGCCTCCCCAGTCCGCTCCCCGCCGCCCGTCACCGGATCGGCCTCCGTGTTGGCCGCCGTGCTCGAGGCCGCTGGCTGCGCGGGCCGTTGCGAGCGTCCCGGCAACTCGCTCGCACTGCTCTCCAGTTCCGTCGACATCTCAGCGCGCGTCCTCGGCAGGAATTGCGGATACTGCGCCTTCACCAAGCCGAGCAACCCTTCGCGCACGCGGCAGCGCAGATCCCAGGCCAGCCCCGAATCCCGCGAACTGACCAGCACGCGCAGTTGCATCGCGCGCTCGTTGGCGTCGGTAACCTGCAGCACCTGCACGCGACCGTCCCACTCTGGTGCGTCCGCTACGATTCGCGCCAGTTCCTCACGAAGCGGCGCGAGCGGCATGCGGAAATCGAGCCACAGGAACACGGTGCCGATGATCTGCGAGCTGCTGCGCGTCCAGTTCGCGAACGGATTCTCGATGAACCACTGCAACGGTACGATCATTCGCCGCTGATCCCAGAGCCGCAGCGAGACGTAAGTACTGGTGATTTCCTCGACACGCCCCCACTCGCCCTGAATCACGACCACATCGTCGAGCCGGATCGGCTGAGTAAGCGCGATCTGCAACCCGGCGATCATATTGCCAAGCACGGGACGTGCCGCGATACCGGCGACGAGACCGGCCACGCCCGCCGACGCGAGCAGGCTAGTGCCGATCTGCCTCACGTTCGGAAAATTCATGAGCGCCGCGCCGGTGCCGACGATCAAGATCAGCCCCATCACCGTGCGCGCAAGCACGCGCGCCTGGGTGTGGATGCGGCGGGCCTGGAGGTTATCGTCGGTGTCGAGCGGATGGGCCGCGATGATCGTCTCGCCGATGGCGGCTGCGCAGCGCAGCGAAAGCCAGGTGATGGAAGCGATGAACGCGACGCCGGCGAGTTCGCGCAGGCCGGAAATGAAGCGCAATGTGTCGAGCGCCTGGGACCAGACGGAGTCGAGCGCGAAAATGAGGAGGACGGCGAGCGCAGGGAGGCGAATATTGCGCAGAAACACGCTCACGCGCGGATACGGTAGCGCGAGGCGGCGCAGCACGCGCGAGCCGAGCCAGTGGACGGCAGCGGCAACGGCGAGCGCGATGACACTAACGACGAGGGTACCGTGCCAGGTCAGCAGCGAGGTGTCGGCGACGAGTGAGAGAGCGTCGATGGTCTCCATCTGCAGCCTGTTCCTCCTGAGCGTGGGGACGACTCGTGGAAGCGGTCCAGGCGCCGCGCCCGCGGGCGAAACCAGCGTGCTGTCACGTACCACCGCGACGTGCCGCAGCGGCCTGCCGCGCGTGAGCGTGATGAGGCGCACCGGGCGATCCGCAACGTCGTGCGTCCTGCTACACCTGCTACTTCACGTCCGCGCTTCGTCGATCGCCCGGCGCGCCATGCACAGCAAGCCGGGGCGAAAAGCCGACCGCGTCGGCCATTCACCGCGCAATCCCCGTCAGGTCATGCAAGGTCTTTCAAGGTCCCAGATCAGCCGATCACGCGATCAGCCAATCCGGAAGTACGACGGGACTCAGTTGCCGGCCTTGCAGGGAAACGCCTTCCCGAGCCCGAGCGAGACCGCCGTGCTTGCGTTATAGCCCGCGACGTTCGGGTTATCGGCGATGTACTTGCGTACCGCGTCGGTGAGCTGCGCCGAGCGCGCGTCCGGCGGCAGGCAGAAGTACTGGCCGACGCGCGGCCCAGTCGTGCCGCCGATTGCATCGATTGTGTTGAACACCCCGTCAGCGGCACCTTCGATGTACGCCGCGCACGCCGCGCGCGAGGCGATATCGGTCTTCATGCAAAGCCGGTTGAGGTCGCCTGCCGTGAAGGCAAATGCCGAAATCGGCAAGACGAGCGCGCCGGCGCAAATCAGAGCCCGCAGCATGGTTCTCCTTGTTCGTTACGTGTAGTGAGGCACCGCGTTCGAGGCTCGGCGAGCCGCCGGCCGGTCTGGGCGCCGGCAGTCTCGTTATTTTGCACTGTTTTGCGGTGCCGCCGTGTTACCGGCCGGGGCGCCCGATTGCGCCATCCGCGCGGACAAGCCCTTGATTGCGTCAGGCGCCTTGTACTGCTTCGCGAAATCGAGCGCGTTCATGCCGATCTGGTTCTTCGCGCTGACGTCCGCGCCGTTGTCGAGCAACAGCTTGAGCGTCGTGAGGTGATCGCCTCGCGCGGCCATCATGAGCGGCGTCGTGCCGTTGGGCGACTGAGCGTCGACGAAAGCCGAATGGTCGAGCAGCAGCTTGACGATGTCGTCGTTGCCATTCGCCGCCGCGTAATGCAGCGGGGCCCAGCCTTTCTTGTTCACTTCGGCGCCCTTCGCGATGAGCAGCTTCGCGAGGCCCATGTCGCCGTTGAGCGCGGCCAGCATGAGCGCGTTTTCGCCCGCCGTATCCTCGGCTCCTACCTTGGTGGCCGGATTGTCGAGCAGGAGCGCGGCCACCTTATCGGACTTCTCGCGTGCGGCGATCACGAGGAGCGGCATGCCGTGGTCGTCGGTGGCATTCGGGTCCTGACCCTTGGCGAGCTCTTTCGCAATGCTCTTGTCGTCGTCGAACTTGACGGATTTCACGACCGAGTCGATCGACGCGGCGTGTGCGGGCACCGTGGCCAGCAGCGCGGCACTCACGGCACAGGCGAGCGCGGCGCTCGCGCGCCGAACGGACGCGGCACGAACGGAAGAGACGGCGGGCAAAAGCGGCTTTGAGTTCATGTCAAACCTTAACTTTATTCGGTATGTTACTGATAAAAGACGATATTGCCAGCTTGCGGAAACCGGATCAAACCGCCGCCGGAATCTTGAAGAGCCGGAAGAAGTTCTGCGTGGTAGCCGCGCCGAGTTCGGCATCGGTCATCCCGCGCTGCTGCGCAATAAATCTTCCGACATGGCCCACGTACGCAGGTTCATTAGGTTTGCCGCGATATGGCACTGGCGCAAGATAAGGCGAGTCGGTTTCGATCAACAGACGCTCGATCGGCACCCGGCGCGCGACCTCCTGGACATCGGTCGCGCTTTTGAACGTCACGATGCCCGACAGCGAGATGTAGAAGTTCTGCGCGAGCGCGCGCTCGGCGATCGGCCAGGGTTCGGTGAAGCAGTGCATCACGCCGCCCGGCTCGCCTGCCCGTTCCTCCTCCATGAGGCGCAGGGTGTCGTCCGCGGACGCGCGCGTGTGGACGATCAGCGGTTTTCCCGTGGCGTGCGCCGCACGAATATGGGTGCGAAAGCGCTCGCGCTGCCATTCCATGTCGGCGATGGTGCGCTCGCCCAAGCGGTAGTAATCGAGCCCCGTTTCGCCGATCGCGACCACCTTGGGATGGGCGGCCAGTTCGACCAGTTCGGCGACGGTGGGCTCCTTCGCGTCCTCGTGATCGGGATGGACGCCCACCGAAGCGAAAACATTCTCGAAGCGATTCGCGATGTCGATGACCGACGGTAGCGTCTCGAGATCGACCGAAACGCAGAGTGCGTGCGTCACGGCGTTCGAGCGCATGTTCTCGAGCACCTCCGGCAGGCGGTCGCCGAGGCCTTCGAAGTTGATGTGGCAATGTGAATCGACAAACATGGGCAGTCCTGCGGGGTTCAGGCGGCGGGCGCGGTGTCGAGCCGCTTGCCGAGGATGACGAGATCGCGTTCGACGCCATCGAGCACGGCGACGCGCGGCAGCGTCCCCCACACGGTAAAACCGAAGCCGCTGAAAAGCCGTACGCTCGGCTCGTTGTGGCCGAACACGAAACCGAGCACCGTGTGGATGTCGAGTCGCGGCGCGGCCTCGATGGCGGCGTCCAGCAGCTGGCGGCCAAGCCCCTTGCCGCGCGCGGCCTCATCGAGGTAGATGCTGACCTCGGACGTGTGACGGTAGGCCGGGCGTCCGTAAAAATCGGAGAAGCTAAGCCACGCGATCACGCGGCCGCCTTCTTCGACCACCCACAGCGGCCGCTTCGCGGGGCCGTGCGCCTCGAACCACGCCAGGCGGCTTTCGACGCTCACCGGCTCCAGATCGGCTGTGACCTGCCGCGAAGGCACGGTGGAGTTGTAGATCGCGACGATTGCGGGCAGATCGTCGAGGGTGGCATCCCGGTAAGCAAGGCTCATGGTGATCAGATTTTGGATGGGGCCGGCCGTGCTGCAAAGGGCGCGCGGCCGGCCGGGTCAGTCAGGTCTGGTTAAACGGGCTCAGCGGCCTCAGCGGCCTCGGGTTCAGACGAACCTCAGGCAAACAATTCACGATAGCCGAGAAACAACTCCTCGAACACGAGGCGCGCGTTCAGCGGATGGTTCTCCACGGCGCGCTGACGCGTGACAGCCTTCAGATAGCGGGCCAGTGCCGGAGCGTCGAGCTTCGCGGCGCAGCGCGCGAGCGCGGCGTTCGCTTGAGGGAAATAGCGCGGGCGGCCCGCAGTCCGCTCGGCGAGGAGGTCGTAGACCCAGCGCTGCAGCCAGCCGAGCACGAGCGGCACCGGCAGTTTCTGCAGCGTCTCCCCACACGCGAAGGCGTCGCACGCGGCGCCCGCCGAAAGCTGCGCAATGGTCCAGTCGCGCAGCGGGCGGTTCTCGTCGTTGGCAAGCGCGAGTGCTGCCAGCGGCGCGCCGCCCGCCTCGGCAAGGAGGCCCGTGGCGTCGGCGATACCTTGCGCCGCGAGCCACGCCGTCGCAGCCTCGGGCGCGGGCGTGCCCATCGGCCACTGGCGGCAGCGGCTGATGATCGTCGGCAAGAGCCGGTCGATGCGCGCGCTAACGAGCAGGAACACGACGCCCGCGGGCGGTTCTTCGAGTGTTTTCAGCAGGGCATTGGCAGCGGCCACGTTGAGGGCCTCGGCCGGATACAGCACGACCACGCGCATACCGCCGCGATGCGAGCCGACGCTGGTGAAATCGAGCAACGCGCGCACCTGCTCGATGCGGATTTCCTTGCTCGGCGTGCGACTTTTCTTGCCGTCGTCGTCGCCCTTTTCGGCTGCTTTCTCGTTGTCCTCGGCACCGGCCGAGCCAACTTCGGCGGCCAGCGCCTCAGGGACGACGATGCGGTAGTCGGGATGATTGCCCTGGACGAACCAGTTACACGCGGAGCAGGTGCCGCACGGCTCGCCGTTGGGCTTCGGCGCTTCGCAGAGCAGTCCCTTCGCGAGGTGCTGCGCGAAATGAAGCTTCCCGATCCCCGCCTGGCCGTGCAGCAGCAGCGCGTGCGGCCAGTGGCTACGCAGTTGCTGAAGGCGCTCCCAGTCTACGGTCTGCCACGGATAAATCATTTTTTATCAATCAGTTAGCCGATAAAACCAGGAATTGAGTCGAGGTTTACATCGAGACATAAATTTGTCAAATAATGCTTTTTAATCAAACCTTTGCAATTATTTGTTCAAGCTGTTTGCGAATCACATCGATGCTCTGACTCGAATCGATAATCGCAAACCGGTGCGGCGCCTCTTCGGCCCGGCGCAGATATTCCCCGCGCGTACGCGCAAAGAAAGCGTCCGTCTCGCTCTCGAAGCGGTCCGGCTCGCGCGCGGCGCCTCGGCGCTCGCTGGCCGTATCGGGCGGAATGTCGAACAGCACCGTCAAGTCGGGCTGAAAACCGCCCTGCACCCACCGCTCCAGGGTCTCCAGCTTGTCGCGCGGCAATCCGCGGCCGCCGCCCTGGTAGGCGAAGGTGGCGTCTGTGAAACGATCCGAGAGCACCCAGTCGCCGCGCGCGAGCGCCGGCTCGATGAGCTGCGCAAGATGTTCGCGGCGCGCCCCGAACATCAGCAGCGCCTCGGTCTCGAGGTCCATTGGCTGGTGCAGCAGAATCTCGCGCAATGTTTCGCCGAGGGGCGTACCGCCCGGCTCACGCGTCATGACCACCGTCTGCCCGGTCGGCGCAAGCTTTTCGACGAGCCTGTCGCGGAACCAGGCTAGATGCGTGGTCTTGCCCGCGCCGTCGATGCCCTCGAACGTGATGAATCGGCCCCGCGCCATTTACTGCCCCCGAATGTATTTGTCGACGGCCTTGTTGTGGTCGCCGAGATTGTCGGAAAAGACACTGCTGCCATCGCCGCGCGCCACGAAATACAGCGCGGTGGTCGGTGCCGGATTCAGCGCCGCCTGCAACGACGCGACGCCCGGCAGTGCGATGGGCGTCGGCGGCAACCCGGTGCGCACGTACGTATTGTAAATAGTGTCGGTTCGCAGATCGCGCTTGTGCAGATGCCCGTCGTAGTTGCCCCCGAGCCCGTAAATCACCGACGGATCGGTCTGGAGCGGCATGCCCGCACGCAGACGGTTCAAAAATACAGCGGCTACGA
This sequence comes from Paraburkholderia adhaesiva, assembly GCF_021390575.1. Classification (GTDB taxonomy): domain Bacteria; phylum Pseudomonadota; class Gammaproteobacteria; order Burkholderiales; family Burkholderiaceae; genus Paraburkholderia; species Paraburkholderia adhaesiva. Next base: position 1,653,322 of record NZ_JAJEJQ010000001.1, read on the forward strand.
GCGGCCGGTCGCCCGCACGGCCGGTCTCCTTCTCGACCAGCGATGCGAGCGTCAGCGCCTCATACGGCGTCGTCACCGGCAGCCCCGGCGCGCGCGCGGCCCATGCCTCGTCGAGGCGCGTCTGCATTAACCGATAGGCGCGACGATACACATCGATATCGCTCGAATTCTTGTCGAACAAATAAGTGTCGGGAAAAAACAGGCCCTCGGCGTTACCTGAGGGCATGGCTGGCGCACCGATCGCGGCCAGGATTTCGGCATCCGTCAGGCCGATGCTGTCATGGCGCAGCGCAGGATTCGCATTGAGTTCGGTGCGCATGCGCTTGAACGTCCAGCCTTCGATGATCGTCGCGACGTATTCGTTGACGTCGCCGAGCGCCATCTTCTGCAACACCTGATACGGCGTCACACCGAGCTTGAACTCGTAGTTGCCGGATTTCAGCTGGCTCTGGAGGCCCAGCACGCGGGTCATCAGCACGAACAGTTCGGTCTGGACCGGCACGCCGCCGTGGCGCAGCTGCGCTGTGGCACTGCGCACGGAGCTGTGCGGCTTGATGGTGACATCGAGCTGCTCGGAGGCGAGATCGACAGGCGTATTGGCCCAATGCCAGACACCCGCCACGGCGCCAGCGCCAAGCACGGCGAGCGTGGCGGCGGCAACAAGGCATTTCTTCAGAAGGGACATGCGGAACACGGCTCGGAATGACCTCATATAATAACTGCTCGCTCTCGCCAAAGTCAGGATTGACTGTTACCCGAATCCATGAACTCCCCGCTCGACTCCGCCGCCACGCTCTCTCCCGCCGCCGAACGCCCTGCCAGTGCCGATTTCGACGCCGTGCTCAAGGGTGGCGCCTACGCGCTCCTGCCGCAGTTCGGCGTAATCGATGCCAACGGCGACGACGCTGCCAGCTTTCTGCACAACCAGCTTACCAATGACATCCAGCATCTCGACGTGACCGGCGCGCGGCTCGCGGGCTACTGCTCGCCGAAGGGCCGCCTGCTCGCGTCGTTTCTCGCGTGGAAGACCGGCGAGACGATCCGCCTCCTGATTTCGAAGGACGTGCAGGCGAGCGTGCAGAAACGGCTCTCGATGTTCGTCCTCCGCGCGAAGGCAAAGCTCACCGACGACAGCGACAAACTGCTCGTCGTCGGTCTCGCAGGCGACGTGCGCGGTCCGCTCGCCGCCCAGTTCGATGCGCTGCCCGATGGCGTCCATGTCAAGGTGGACGATCCGTCCGGCACGCTGATCCGTCTGCCCGACGCGGCCGGTCTCCTGCGCTTTCTGTGGGTTGGCCCGAAAGAAGCGGTCGAGGCGCGGCTCGCGGCGCTCGACGGCAAGTTGCAGCGCGTCGCGCCTGCGGTATGGGACTGGCTCGACATTCGCGCTGGCGAGCCGCGCATCACGCAGGCCGTCTCCGAGCAGTTCGTGCCGCAGATGGTCAACTATGACGTGCTCGGCGGCGTGAACTTCAAGAAGGGCTGCTATCCGGGCCAGGAAGTCGTCGCGCGCAGCCAGTATCGCGGCACGATCAAGCGCCGCACGGCGCTCGCGAGCGTTGCGGCGAGCCTCGATGCCGCACGCGCGGGCGTCGAACTCTTCCACTCCGACGATCCGGGCCAGCCGTGCGGCATGATCGTCAACGCGGCAGCGGCGCCGGATGGCGGCGTCGACCTGCTCGCCGAAATCAAGCTCGCCGCGCTCGAATCGGGCAGCGTGCATCTGGGCGCCGCCGAGGGACCCGCGCTGCGCTTCCTGCCGCTGCCCTACGCTCTGCCCGACGAGGTCTGACGCGTTGACGGCGTTCCATTCGATCGCGCGCGGCGCTGCGGTTTCCGCTGGTATGTCACAGCGTGCCGGGAGCTTTGCGCTATGTGCCTGATCGTTTTCGACTGGCGCCCGCACGCGACCGATGGCGCGCTCTTCACGCTCGCAGCCAATCGCGACGAATTCCTGCGCCGCACGGCCGATCCGCTGCACTGGTGGCACGACGCCCCTGACGTGCTTGCGGGGAGAGACCTCGTGGGTGGCGGGACCTGGCTCGGCATGACGCGCGGCGGCCGCTTCGCCGCGCTGACGAACTACCGCGCACCGCACGAGATGCGCCCTGACGCGCCCACGCGAGGCACGCTCGTCTCGGCGTGGCTCACGGGGGCCGAGGGCCAGCCGGATACGCCGCTCGGCTATCTCGCCGAGGTCGCGCGCAATGGCAGCCTCTACAACGGCTTCAATCTGGTGGTCGGGGACTGGACGCGACGCGAGCTGGCCTGGTACTGCAATCGCGGCGATCTCGCACCTGCGCTGCTTCCCGAGGGCACACACGGGATTTCGAACGCCGTGCTCGACACACCGTGGCCCAAGCTCGTGAAAAAGCGCGCGGAACTCGCGCGGCTCGTCGATGGCGCAGCACCCGCCGCGCCCGCACCGCTGGAACGGTTCGTGGCCATGATGCGCGATCCGCAAATCGCCCGCGACGACGAACTGCCCGCCACCGGCATCCCGCTCGAGCGCGAACGCGCGCTTTCGGCGGCCTTCATCGAGACACCCGAATACGGCACGCGCGGCACAACCGCAGTCCGCGTGAGCCTCAACGGCGGGCGCGTCGAGGTCGAAGCCCTCGAACGCAGCGACGACAACGGCTCGCACCGCATCACGCGCCCCGGCGACTTCGAGCGCCGCGAAGCGTTCGCGCTCGCCGCGCGCTAAGCGCATCGCCGCCGGGCGCGCTCAGTCGCCGATGCCGAACGCCTCGCGCAACGCGCGTGCCGCATCGGCGTGTGCGCGACGCGCATCCTCAACGAAACCGCCCATCTTGAAGAATTCGTGGATCATGCCGTCGTAGTGAACGAGCGTCACCGCGTTGCCCGCGTCGCGAAGCTTGTCGGCATACGCCTTGCCTTCATCGACTAGCGGATCGTATTGCGCCACGGCGATCCACGCGGATGCGAGGCCCGCTAAATCCGGCGCGTCACGCGTGCCGTCGAGCGGCGCAAAACGCCAGTCGTCGCGATCTCCGGCGTCGCGCACGTAGTGATTGAAGAACCACTGGATCGTTTCAGCCGTGAGCAGATGGCCATCTGCCAGCCGCGCATGCGAAGGCGTGTCCTGGTTGCCGCACGTGCCGGGGTAAATCAACATCTGCAGCACTGGCGCAATGCCGGCATCGCGCGCGAGTACGGCACACACCGCTGCGAGCGTGCCACCGGCACTGTCGCCACCCACCGCCAGACGCGCTGGATCGATCGCGAATTGCGCGGCGTGCGCGTGAAGCCAGGCGTAGGCATCGAAACTGTCATGAACGGCCGTCGGGAAACGATGTTCCGGTGCGAGCCGATAGTCCACCGACAAAACTGCACAACGCGCATCGCTCGCGAACATGCGGCACAGCGCGTCATGCGTGTCGACGCTGCCCACCGTGAAACCGCCTCCGTGGAAATACACGAGGGCGGGCAGCGGTTCGGCCCAGTGGGGCTCCACGGGGTAGTAGAGACGCGCGCGGATCGTGGTCCCATCGCGCACCGATACCCGCAGGTCCTCGACCGAATGCATCGGCGCGGACGCAATCTCCAGCACGGAAGCGCTCTTCTCGTAGGACGCGCGCGCCTCTAGCGGCGTGAGCGTGTGATACGGCGGCCGCTCCGCGCGGGCAACCATGTCGAGCACCAGTGCGATCTTCGCATTCAGCGTCATGTTTATTCGGGTGCTTTGGCTTCTTTTACTTCCGGCTTCAACGAAAGCGGATCCGTGGGGTTGCGCAATATTTCGATATCCTGATGACGCATTTTCACCGAACCAAGAATCGCCGGATGCGTGAGGATGTAGAAGCGCCCTTCGCGTACTGCTTCGAACGTCTGCGTCGCTACGTCGGCGGGCGTCAGGCGGCCCGAACGCACCGCGCGCTGCAACTGCAGATCCGCGGCCTGCTGCGAGCGCGTGGGCGGCGCATCGTTGCGCAGATCGTCAGGGCGGCTGCGCTCGGCATTGGCGATGCCCGTGGGCACGAACGCCGGACACAGCAGCGAGCAGCCGACACTAGCGCCGACGCTCTTGAGGTCGTGATATAGCGTCTCCGTAAGCGAGACGACCGCGTGCTTCGACGCGTTATAGACACTCATCGCGGGCGGCGACAGGAGCCCCGCCACCGACGCCGTATTGACGATGTGCGCACGCTCGCCCTGGGCCAGCATGATCGGAGTAAACGTGCGCACGCCGTTCGCGACGCCGAACACGTTAACGCCGAACACCCATTCCCAGTCCTTCGCGCTGCTCTCCCATACGAAACCGCCGGTGCCGACGCCTGCGTTGTTGAAAAGCAGATGCACGCGGCCATAGGCGTCGAGCGTCGCTTTCGCGAGCGCATCGACCGCTGCGGGGTCGCGCACGTCGGTCGGCACGCCGATCGCTTCGGCACCCGCCGCGCGCAACGTTGCGACGGTTGCATCGAGCGACGTCTTGTCGACGTCGGCCAGCACGAGCTTCATGCCGAGCGCGGCGGCCTTGTCTGCGAACGCGCGGCCGAAGCCGCTCGCCGCGCCCGTGATGACGGCCACGCGGCCGTCGAACTGAAACGGATCAGCCATTGCATATCCTGCGAGAAGCATGGGTAAAGAAACCGGGCCGGCGTAAGTGCGCGGGCCCGGCGGAATGATGAAACGGTGGAACCGCGTCAGATCAGCTTGACGAGTTGCTTGCCGAAATTCTGGCCCTTGAGCATGCCGAGGAACGCAGCGGGAGCGTTTTCGAGCCCTTCGGCCACCGTCTCGCGGTATGTGAGCTGCTTTTGCGCGACGAGCGCACCGAGTTCTGCGAGCGCCTGCGGCCACACGTCCATGTGCTCGCTGACGATGAAGCCTTGCACGAGCAAGCGCTGCGTCAGCATCAACGCCGGGTATTTGAGCGGTTGCGGATTGCCCTCGTAGCCCGAGATCATGCCGCACAGCGCTATGCGCCCGAATGCGTTCATGCGGGCGAGCGTCGCATCGAGCACTTCGCCGCCGACGTTTTCGAAGCAGCCATCGATGCCGTTGGGCGTCGCCGCCTTTAGGTCGTGATAGAGATTGCCGGCCTTGTAATCAACGCACGCGTCGAAGCCGAGCGTTTCTACGACATAGCGACACTTCTCTTCACCACCCGCGATGCCGACCGCGCGACAACCCGCGCGCTTCGCGAGCTGACCGACCACGCTGCCGACCGCGCCGCTCGCTGCGCTCACTACGACCGTCTCGCCAGCCTTCGGCGCGATGATGCGATTCAGACCGTACCAGGCAGTGACGCCCGGCATGCCCACGGGACCGAGGTACGCCGAGAGCGGGACGTGCGTCGTATCGACGGCGACGAGGCCGGTGCCGTCCGACGTGCCGAACTCCTGCCAGCCGAACATGCCCACCACCTTGTCGCCGGCCTTGAACTTCGGATTCTGCGATTCGACCACCTCGCCCACCGTGCCGCCGATCATCACTTCGCCGAGCGGTTGCGGTGTGGCGTACGACTTCGCATCGCTCATGCGGCCGCGCATATAGGGATCGAGCGACAAATAATGATTGCGCACACGCACCTGCCCAACTTCGAGCGGCGCGAGCGGCGTCTCGACGAGACGGAAGTTGTCGACGCTCGCGGCACCGGTCGGGCGCGACACGAGCAGGATCTGGCGATTGGTCTGGGTCATGGCGTTCGCTCTGCGGCACGAAAGCCGCACGTGTTGGAATTGATTGGGGCGACGCGGACGCGATTAGCCGTCGCTCGGTCCCGGTTTCGCGCTGGGGTCGCTGCGCAGTCGCTGACGCGTCACGTCACGTCCCACAGCGAGCCTGCGCATGTACTTGAAGGTGCCGAGCGCCTTGGCGACGAAATGGCCCTCGCTGTCGCGGATTTCGCCTTCGCAATAGGCCATCGTCGTCGAACGATGCAGTACGCGGCCATACGCGCGCAACTCGCCGCGTCCTGGCTGCATGAAATTCACTTTCATCTCGACCGTGACAACGCCGACGCCATCTGCCGCCAGGCTGCGCGCCGCCATCGCGAGCGCGATATCGGCGAGCGTCATCGTCACACCGCCGTGCACGACGTCCCAAGTGTTGAGGTGCCACTCGAGAAGCGGCAGCGCGATTTCACTCGCACCGTCGCGCGCGCTCACGAGTTGCGCGCCGAGGTGATCGACGAACGGACTTTCGACGATCATCTGCGGCGTTTGCACCGTGCCGCCCGCGAGCTCTGCCTGATCGGTCATGAGCGAACTCACAGCAAGTGGTCGACGCACTGGCGGCTTTCGGTCACCGCCTTCGCGAACTGCTTCACGACGAGGTGATCGGGATGGTCCTGGTAGGCGTCGAGCGCAGCCTTGTCGGCGAAATCGGAGACGAGTGCTATGTCGTACGTCGAAGGAAGGCCCGGTGCGGCGAGGCCGACTTCCAGACGCAGCGTGCCAGGTACGAGATCGCGGCAGCTTTCGAGCAAGGCTTTGAATTTAACGAGGTTTTCTTCGCGCGTCGCGCCCTCGGCCGACTCTTTGAGCTTCCACATCACGATATGACGGATCAACGTATTCACCTTTTCTGCTTGCATTGAACGGGTGCGGCGCCTCGCGCGCACCGACAGACGTGATGATACCCGTCCTCGCTGCGCGGCGAGCGGCCCCTTGCAAGGCGCGCGGCCCGCTCGTCGCACCGTCTCCGCCGGATCAGACGACCTCGAAAAGACCCGCTGCGCCCTGCCCGCCGCCGATGCACATCGTCACCACGACGAATTTCGCACCGCGACGCTTGCCTTCGATCAGCGCGTGGCCCGTGAGGCGTGCGCCCGACACGCCGTACGGATGCCCGACGGCAATCGCGCCGCCGTTCACGTTCAGGCGGTCATTGGGGATGCCGAGTTTGTCGCGGCAGTAGAGCACTTGCACGGCGAACGCCTCGTTCAGCTCCCACAAGCCGATGTCCTCGACCGTAAGTCCTGCCTGCTTGAGCAGCTTCGGCACCGCGAACACCGGGCCGATACCCATCTCGTCCGGCTCGCAGCCCGCCACGGCGAAGCCGCGAAAGATGCCGAGCGGCGTGAGACCCTCGCGCTCCGCGACCTTCGCGTTCATCACGACACAGGCACTCGCACCATCCGAGAACTGGCTCGCGTTGCCCGCCGTGACGACGCCGCCCGGCAGCGCCGTGCGGATCTTCGAGACGCCCTCGAGCGTTGTGTCCGCGCGGATGCCTTCGTCGGCGGCAATCGTCACCGCCTTCGTGAGGAGCTGGCCGCTCGCCTTGTCGGCAACACCGGCGAGCACCGTCATCGGCACGATTTCCGCGTCGAAGAGTCCAGCTGCCTGCGCCGCCGCCGCGCGCTGCTGCGATTGCACGCCGTACTCGTCCTGGCGCTCCTTCGAAATGTGATAGCGCCTCGCGACGTTTTCGGCTGTCTGCAACATGCTCCAGTAGATCTCGGGCTTGTTCTGCGCGAGCCAGCCTTCCATCGCCATGTGGCGATTCATCTCGTTCTGCACGCACGAGATCGATTCCACTCCACCCGCGACGTACACGTCTCCCTCACCGGCGATCACACGTTGCGCTGCGAGCGCAATAGTTTGCAGTCCAGATGAACAGAAACGGTTCACGGTCATGGCCGGCACCGAGACGGGAAGCCCGGCGCGCAGGGCGATCTGGCGGGCGATGTTGCCGCCTGTCGCGCCTTCGGGGTTGGCGCAGCCCATGATCACGTCCTCGACGCGCGCCGGGTCGAGATTCGCGCGCTCGATGGCAGCCTTCGTCACGTGGCCGCCCAGTGTGGCCCCGTGGGTCATGTTGAACGCGCCTTTCCACGATTTGGCGAGGCCCGTGCGGGCAGTCGATACGATTACGGCGTCAGTCATGCGTGTCTCCATTTTCGACGCTTACTGCGGTTCCAAACGAAATTAGTTTCTCTGCAACGATGTTCCGCGCTGAACGGACGTCTTGTGAAATGGCCTCAAACGGCATTTCGCGCGACCTCGTCCGATTGCGTGCGCCGCACGCCTGCGGCGAGCAGTTGCTGCCACGCGGCGGCGAGCGAGCCGTTGAGATCGATCGCGCGCGAAGCGTCTTCGATCAACACGACTTCGAACCCGGCCGCGCGTGCATCGAGCGCGGACCACGCGACGCAATAGTCGGTCGCAAGTCCACAGCAGTACACGCGCTTCACGCCCGTGTCACGCAAATAGCCGGCGAGACCCGTGGGCGTCGTGCGGTCGGCTTCGAGAAATGCCGAGTAACTGTCCACGTCCGCGTGATGTCCTTTGCGAATGACCGCGCGTGCGTGCGGCACGTCCAGCCCGCGATGAAGCGCAGCACCCTCGGTGCCCTGCACGCAATGTGTCGGCCACAGCACCTGCTCGCCGTATGGCAGCGTGATCGTCTCGAACGGCTGGCGTCCAGCATGGTTCGCCGCAAACGAAACGTGCTGCGCCGGGTGCCAGTCCTGCGTGAGCACGACATGCTCGAAGCCCTGCGCGAGCCGGTTCACCACCGGCACGACTTCGTCGCCGTCCGCGACGGCGAGCGCCCCGCCCGGCATGAAGTCGTACTGCAGGTCAACCAGCAGCAACACATCGTCTGCGGTTCTCATGATGTCCGTCCGTGTCCGTCAACGATTCAGTTGAACGTCCCGTGTTCGTCGGCCAGCGCGGCCAGCGACGGTGCGATCTGCCACGCATCGCCATTGGCCTCGCGAGCGTAGCCGCGAATAGCGCGCGCCACGTTGTACAGGCCGACCGTGTCCGCGTAGAACATGGGGCCGCCGCGCCACAGCGGAAAGCCGTAACCGGTGAGGTAGACCATGTCGATGTCCGACGCCTTCGAAGCGATGCCCTCTGCGAGGATCTTCGCGCCTTCGTTCACGAGCGCGTACACGAGGCGCTCGACGATCTCCTCGTCGCCGATCTTGCGGCGCTTGATGCCCGCCTCGTTCGAATACGCGAGGATCATCTCGTCGACGAGAACCGAAGGCAGCGCGGCGCGCTCGCCCGGTTTGTAGTCGTACCAGCCTGCGCCGGTTTTCTGGCCGAACCGGCCGCTCTCGCAGAGGCGATCGGCGATCTTCGAATACTTGAGGTCCGGCTGCTCCTGATAGCGGCGCTTGCGGATCGCCCAGCCGATGTCATTGCCCGCGAGATCGCTCATGCGGAACGGCCCCATCGCAAAGCCGAATTTTTCGATTGCACGGTCGACCTGGGCGGGAAGCGCGCCTTCTTCCAGCATGTAGAGCGCCTGGCGGATGTACTGCTCGATCATGCGGTTGCCGATGAAACCGTCGCACACGCCCGATACCACCGCGGTCTTGCGGATCTTCTTCGCGAGCTGCATAACGGTGGCGAGCACGTCTTTCGCGGTGTCCTTGCCGCGCACGACTTCGAGCAGCTTCATGACGTTGGCCGGACTGAAAAAGTGCATGCCGACCACGTCCTGCGGCCGTTTCGTGAACGCGGCAATCTTGTTCAGATCGAGCGTCGACGTATTCGACGCGAGGATCGCACCGGCCTTCGCCACTTCGTCGAGGCGCTTGAATACCTGCTCCTTCACGCCAAGCTCTTCGAACACGGCTTCGATGATGAGATCGGCCTTGCCGAGGTCGTCATACGAAAGCGTCGGGCGAATCAGCGCCATGCGCGCTTCAAGCTTCTCCGCCGTGAGCTTCCCTTTTTTCAGCTGTACTTCATAATTTTTGCGGATCGTAGCGAGCCCGCGGTCAAGTGCGTCCTGCTTCGTTTCGAGAAGCGTGACCGGAATACCCGCGTTCAGGAAATTCATCGTGATGCCGCCGCCCATCGTCCCCGCGCCAATCACGGCGACCGTGGCGATTTCGCGGACGGCGGTGCTGGACGGTACGTCGGGAATCTTGCTCGCGGCGCGCTCACCGAAAAACGCGCGGCGCAGCGCGCGGCTTTCCGGCGTCTGGACGAGTTCGACGAAACACGCGCGCTCGAATGCAAGGCCCACGTTGAAACCCTGCTTCACGCCCATGGCGATGGCGTCCACGCATTTCACCGGTGCCGGATAGTTCTTCGACATCGCGGCTACGGTATTGCGCGAGAACTGCAGGAACCCTTCGGCATTCGGATGCTCGATCTTGCGGTCGCGCACGAGCGGATGCGGACCCGGCTTGTCGGCAGCCTTGCGCGCGAACGCGATGGCTTCATCGAGCAGATCGCCCTTTGCCATGGCGTCGAAAAGCCCCGACGTGGCGAGCTTGTCGGACAGCACCGGCGCGCCGCTCACGATCATGTTGAGCGCGGCTTCGAGACCGATCGCACGCGGCAGACGCTGCGTGCCTCCAGCGCCGGGCAGGATGCCGAGCTTCACTTCAGGCAGCGCGATCTGGGCACCAGGCGCGGCGATGCGATAGTGCGCGCTGAGTGCCAGTTCGAGGCCGCCGCCCATCGCGACGCTGTGGATGGCCACCACGACGGGCTTGGCGCTCTGTTCGACCGTTTTGATGACGGTATCGAGCGAAGGCTCCTGGAGTGCCGCTGGCGTGTTGAACTCGGTGATGTCCGCGCCGCCCGAGAATGCCTTGCCGGCACCCGTGATCACGATGGCGGCAATGGCCGGATCCTGCGCCGCGCGCGCGACGCCTTCGACGATGCCAGTGCGGGTCGATAGCCCAAGGCCGTTGACGGGCGGGTTGTTGAGCGTGATGACGGCGACACCGTCACGAGTCGAGTAGTCCACTGCCATTTGGCTGCCTCCATGCTTGCGGGTCGCATTGGGATTCGTCGGCTTTCATTGTCCGACAATCCCGATAGAGAGGCAGCATACCCACAAACGAACGATCGTTCAATTTTTTAACGCTTCATCCACACCAGGGTTTTACCGAGGATTGGCCGGCGCTAGTCGAGAACACCCATCACCAGCGCCGGTGAACGCAAATAGAGGCATGGGGCGCGCTACGTGGCTCCAGCAACAAACCACCGCTGAATGGCGCACCGAAGCGCGCAAAGAAAAAGGCGCGGCAGAAACGCCGCGCCTTTAAACGCCTCCCTGTGAACGAAGCCGCTCACCGTTAGCGATTCGCCTCGCTTTCGCCGAGCGGGCAGTTATCGGTATCGAGCGCCGTGGGCAGCACGTAGTCGCGGAACTGCTCGCGAAGTTTGAGTTTCAGAAGCTTGCCCGTAGCGGTGTGCGGTAGTTCGTTGACGAACACGACGTCGTCGGGCATCCACCACTTCGCCACCTTGCCTACGAAGAACGCGAGGAGCTCTTCGCGCGTGAGCGTCGCACCCGGCTTGAGGACCGCCACGATCAACGGACGCTCGGTCCAGCGTGGATGCGCGCACGCGATGCACGCGGCCTCCGCGACGGCAGGATGCGCGACCGCCACGTTCTCCAGACTGATCGAACTGATCCACTCGCCGCCCGACTTGATGACATCCTTGGTGCGATCGGTGATGTGAAGGAAGCCGTCGGCATCGATCGTCGCAACGTCGCCGGTCGGAAACCAGCCATCGACGAGCGGCGACCCGCTCTCCTGACGAAAATAACGGTCGATCACCCACGGCCCGCGCACGTGCAGGTCGCCGAACGCGACGCCGTCCCACGGCAGTTCCTTTCCATCGGGACCGACAATCTTCATGTCGACGCCATAGATCACGCGCCCCTGCTTTTCCAGTTGCGCGCGCTGCTCCTCCAGTGGCCGCTGCGACTGCGCCCAGTTCAGTTTCGCGAGCGTCCCGAGTGGCGACATTTCAGTCATGCCCCACGCGTGGATCACCTGCACGCCGTACTCGTCCTCGAACGCGCGCAGCATCGCCGGCGGACACGCCGACCCGCCGATCACAGTGCGCTTGAGCGTCGAAAAGCGCACGCCAGCCCCGCGCAGATGCGCCAGCAGACCGAGCCACACGGTCGGCACACCGGCCGCGCACGTCACACCCTCGGCCTCCATCAATTCGTAGAGTGATTTGCCGTCGAGATCCTTGCCCGGCAACACCAGCTTCGCGCCGTCGAGCGGCGCCGCGTGCGGAATACCCCACGCGTTCACATGGAACATCGGCACGACAGGCAGGATTGCGTCCCGCGAAGACAGGCCCATCGCATCGGGCAGCGATGCGCCATAGGCGTGCAGCACCGACGATCGATGGGAGTAAAGCGCGCCTTTCGGATTTCCGGTCGTGCCGGAGGTGTAGCAGAGAACCGACGCGCTGCGCTCGTCCAGTTGCGGCCACTCGTACTGTCCGTCCTGCGCTTCGAGGAGCGTTTCGTAACAGAGCACTGGCGTTCGCATCGCGGGGAGATGCGATTCGTCGGTGAGCGCGATCCAGCCGCGCACGTTCGGGCACTGCGGGGCGAGCGCGTCGACGAGCGGCGCGAACGTGATGTCGAAAAGGACGTACTGATCGTCCGCGTGATTGACGATGTAGGCGATCTGCTCCGGAAAGAGCCGCGGATTGATCGTGTGGCACACCGCGCCAAAACCTGGTACACCGAAATATGCCTCCAGGTGCCGGTAGCCGTTCCAGGCAAGCGTGCCGACACGCTTGCCTCGCGCCACGCCGAGCGCCATCAGCGCCTGCGCGAGCTGCTTCGCGCGCGTCTCGCATTCGCGGTACGTGTAGCGATGAATGTCGCCTTCGATGCGGCGCGACACGATCTGGGTGTCACCGTGGTAACGCGCCGCGTGCGCAATCAGCGACGACACGGTGAGCGGCACGTCCATCACTTGTCCAAAGAGCGGCGCAGTCATCGGGTGCGGTCTCCTCGCCTTGAATGTGTGTTTTCTGCCTGTATCGGCTTGTATCGACTTGCGTCTGCCCAGGTGCCGCGGCCGTCATGCCCGGCCTCATGGGCCGGCAGGCGCATTAACGGGCGTCCTGCACGCCTGCCGGCGCGGATTTACAATATCGGCTATTCAACAGGCGCTCAATATGTCGTTTTCACCAGGCCAAACCAATTCCCTCGCGGACCTTGCCGCGACGCCCCAAACGCTCGACGGCCCGCTGGCTGACGTCGAACGCGCGCTTATCATGCCGCGCGAAAGCGCATTTCCCGCACTGGGTTCGACGTTCCTCACCCGGCTGCCGGCACAACCGCTCCCCGCGCCGTATCTCGTCGGTTTCTCGACCGAAACAGCGGCGTTACTCGGGATCGATCCTGCCATCGCAGCCAACGCGGCCTTCGCGCCGTTCTTCGCCGGAAGCTTCACGCGCGAACGAACACCGTCGTCGATGTCGTACGCCACGGTCTATTCGGGGCACCAGTTCGGCGTATGGGCGGGCCAGCTCGGTGACGGACGCGCGCTCGGCCTCGGCGAACTCGAGCACGCCGGCCAGCGCAATGAACTGCAACTCAAGGGGGCGGGCCGCACGCCGTATTCGCGCATGGGCGACGGCCGCGCGGTATTGCGCTCGTCGATCCGGGAATTCCTGTGCTCGGAAGCGATGCACCACCTCGGCATCCCGACCACGCGCGCGCTCGCGGTAGTCGGCTCCGATCAACCCGTGCGCCGCGAGGAAATCGAAACGGCGGCGGTCGTGACGCGCGTCTCGCCGAGTTTCGTGCGCTTCGGCCACTTCGAGCACTTCTACGCGAATGACAATGTCGTCGCGCTGCGCTCGCTCGCCGATCACGTGATCGAGCGTTTCTACCCGAACCTGCGCGAAGCCGACGATCCCTATCTCGCGCTACTCGACGAAGCGGTGCGCACTACCGCGGCGCTGATGGTCGAATGGCAGGCGGTGGGCTTCTGCCACGGTGTCATGAACACCGACAACATGTCGATCCTCGGTCTCACGATCGACTATGGTCCGTTCGGCTTCATCGACGGCTTCGACGCGAACCACATCTGCAATCACTCGGATTCGCAGGGCCGCTACGCGTACCGCATGCAGCCGCAGATTGCGTACTGGAATCTTTTCTGCCTCGCGCAGGCGCTACTGCCGCTCTTTGGCCTGCAACGCGACGAAGCCGACGACAAGACACGCGGCGAGCGGGCAGTCGCCGATGCGCAAGGCGTGCTCGAACGCTTCAAAGGTCATTTCGCGCCCGCGCTCGAAGCGCGCATGCGAGCGAAGATCGGCCTTGAAACGGCCCGAGAAGGCGACGACGCTCTCGCCAATCGTCTTCTCGAAATCATGCACGAGAACCGCGCCGACTTTACGCAGACGTTCCGCCATCTCGCCGGTGTGTCGAAACACGACGCACACGGCGATGCGAGCGTGCGCGACCTGTTCCTTGACCGTCCGGCTTTCGACGCGTGGGCGAACGACTATCGCACGCGCCTCGCCGTTGAGCCACGCGACGACGCCACGCGCGCCGCTGCGATGAATCGGGTGAACCCGAAGTTCGTGCTGCGCAATCACCTTGCTCAGACCGCGATCGAACGCGCCGCGCAGAAGGATTTCAGTGAAGTGGAACGGCTCGCGCGCGTGCTGTCGCGTCCGTTCGACGAGCAACCGGAGCACGCGGCGTATGCGGCCTTGCCGCCCGACTGGGCGAGCTCGCTCGAAGTGAGTTGCTCCTCGTGAGCCACGCCTGGCCGCCCCGCGTTGCCTCCTTTCCCTCGACAGGAACCCAAACATGAGTCACGACGATCACAATTCCGACGCCTACCCCGGTCACAAGGACGACGCCGACTGGCGCGAGCAGCTCTCCGACACGGAATACCAGGTGACGCGCCACGCGGCGACCGAGCGCGCGTTCACCGGGCGCTTCTGGGATCACTGGGACCGCGGCGTCTACGACTGCGTGTGCTGCGGCACGCCCCTCTTCGAATCCGACACGAAGTTCGACGCCGGTTGCGGCTGGCCCAGCTACTTCCGGCCGATCAACGGCGAGGTGATCGAGGAGCGCACCGACCGCGCGCATGGCATGCTGCGCATCGAAGTGCGCTGCAAAAACTGTGGCGCCCATCTGGGACACGTCTTCGAAGACGGCCCCGCCCCGACCGGCCTTCGGTATTGCATCAACTCGGCTGCGCTACAATTCGAGCCCAAGTGAGCGCCGTACGCGGCGCCCACACCGCAGCGTCCGTCAAGACGCTTGCGGACTACGCTGCGCCGCAAACGGCGTCGCGCCCTCTTTTTGCGGACTTCCAGACCGATAATGAAATTCCTGTTTGATCTGTTTCCGATCATCCTGTTCTTCGTCACCTTCAAGGTATGGGGCATTTTCACGGCGACCGCCGTGGCGATCGTCGCGACGCTCGTGCAGATCGCCTGGGTCGCCTTCCGTCACCGCAAAGTCGACCCCATGCTCTGGCTGTCCCTCGGCATCGTCGTGGTATTCGGCGGCGCGACGCTCGTGCTGCACGACGAAACCTTCATCAAGTGGAAGCCCACCGTCCTCTACTGGGCGTTCGCGGTGGTGCTGCTCGTCTCGCAGCTCGGCTTCGGCAAGAATCTGATCGAGGCGATGATGGGTAAGCAGATCGCGCTGCCGCATCGGGTCTGGACGCAGCTCAACCTGGTGTGGGCGATCTTCTTCGCGCTGCTCGGTGTCGTGAACCTCTTCGTCGCGTTCCACTTCTCCACCGATGCGTGGGTCGATTTCAAGCTGTTCGGCGCGACGGGCATGCTCGTGGTGTTCATCGTCGCACAGAGCCTCTGGCTCTCGCGTTACATCAAGGAGGAAGAATGAGCGACGTCTTCCTCAACGCAAGCCCGGCCGAACGCGCGGCGCTGATCGAGTCGCGGCTCACGGCCGCACTCGCACCCGTTGTGTCGATTTCGGTGCGCGACGATAGCGCGCAGCATGCCGGCCACGCCGGAGCGGCCGCGGGCGGCCATTACAGCGTCACGATCGTGGCGGCGGCGTTCGCGGGGAAAGCCCGCGTAGCAAGGCATCGCATGGTGTATGATGCGCTGGCCGAAGCAATGCAGCGCGGCATTCACGCACTCGTGATCACAGCGCTCACGCCCGAAGAAGCGGCAGCGTTGCCCCGGTGATGCCTCCGGTTTTACCTCCGGTGTTGCCTCGATAGCCCCACTTTATAGTTCGCCCTGTTAGGAATTTTCGATGACCTTGAAGAAAACCCGTCTGTGGGTGTTGCTGGCTGCGTGCGCAGCTGCGCCCGCCTTCGCGCAGAACATCGCCGTCGTGAACGGCACGCCGATTCCCAAAGCGCGCGCCACCGCGCTCGTCGACCAACTCGTGCGTCAAGGCCAGCAAGATTCGCCGCAACTGCAGATGGCGGTTCGTGAAGAGCTCGTGAACCGCGAAATCCTGATGCAGGAAGCGATCCGCCAGGGCATCCCGAACCTTCCGGACGTGAAGGCGCAAATCGCAGTGGCCCAGCAGACTGTCGTGCTGCGCGCGCTGATCGAAAATTTCGTCAAGAACAACCAGCCGACCGACGCCGACGTGAAGGCGCGTTACGAGCAGCTGGCGAAGGATGCAGGCGGTAGCGAATACCATCTTCACCACATCCTCGTGGACAACGAGCAGCAGGCCAAAGACCTGATCGCGAAGATCAAGGCCGGCGCAAGCTTCGAAGATCTCGCGAAGCAGTACTCGAAGGATCCGGGCTCGGCAAAGAACGGCGGCGATCTCGACTGGTCGAACCCGAAGGCCTTCGTGCCGGAATTCGCCGATGCAGCAACGCATCTGCAGAAAGGCCAGATGACCAGCACGCCGGTGCAAACGCAGTTCGGCTGGCACATCATCCGCGTGGACGACATCCGTCCGGTCACGCCGCCGCCGCTCGAACAGGTGCGCGCGCAGATCGTGCAGCAGATGCAGCAGGAGAAGCTGCAGGCATTCGAAGAAAATCTGCGCAAGCAGGCGAAGATCCAGTAACACGCGCGTCGTGTTGCTGTCATGAAAACCCCGCGACTTGTGTAAAGCGCGGGGTTTTTCTTTGGTCGGCCGTTGCGCGCAACATCGATCAATCGGCCGCCACGTTCGCGCACCACAAGCAATCAACCAGCGATCAAACCGCGCCGGATCCGCATTGCGGAGAATCGTAGTCCTCGACAAAAAAGCGCCGCCGGGCTGCTTCGTCGGACGGCGTCTCCGGTCCCAGACCCGGGAAATCGGGCGCGCGGTCCGGTTCCTTCGCGAAGCACGGCAGGATGCGGGCTCTACGTGCGTCGGCGACCGGGCCTCGTTCGTAAATCAACTGTGTGAGCCAGTCCTCCACCCGGTGTAGCGCGCCATAGTACTGGTCGTGCTGCCCGGCGTACGCGTGTGCGGCGGCAGACCAGTCGTCTGTGCCAAGCAAGCCGTCGCGCAGTACCCGGACGTCCCTCAGTGTCAGCGACAACCCGCAGCCCCACGATGGATCACTTGCCGCGGCCGCATCACCGATCAACACCACGCCATCGTGGTACGGATGGTCGACCCAGCAGTCCGCACCGGGATAAGCCGCGAGCGGGCCGATGGCGCTGACGCGTTCATACCAGTCGCGCGGCACACCGGTGTCGACGCAAGCATCGATAAACTCACCGACATGCCGGCTGCCGCTGATGGGTTGCCGGCGCTGCACGATCCCCGTGACGAAATAGGCACGGAACCGTTGACCGCCGATCGGAAAAAGCAGTGCCGCCTGTCCCGAGGACGGAGACACAAAGTGGTGGACCGAGTCTTCCGATGCATCCACCCCCTCTAGCAGGACACCCGCGATAACCAGCCTTCCTGCGTCCTGGTTGACGGTAAAGCCCGCGGATCTGCGCACAGTCGATCTGCGCCCGTCGGCGCCGACCACCAATCGGGCGCTCACGCGCTGCTCGCCGGAACGCGTACGCAATTGCGCGACCGGTGCGCTTCCCCGTTCGACGCCGACAAACTCGGCGCCACGAATCACGGTTGCCCCTGCGTCCTCGGCGGCGTCGAGCAGGGTTCGTTGCATCGCCGGATGATAGAAGTCCAGACAAACTGTGTGTCCTGGCGTTGTCGCCACGAGATCACGGCATTGGCCCTGCGCGGATCCGGCGTAACGCGTCCACCCATGGACCTCGTGCGCCCCGCCTTCGCAAAGCAGGCGATCGATGCCGAGTGCGCGCGCTTCGACCACACCCCATGGCATCATGCCCTCGCCACGCACGCGGTCTCTGAACGCGGACTCGCGCTCGACGATGAGTGTCCGAATCCCCTCGCCTGCCAGCGCACGGCCAAGAGCGGCGCCGCCAAGTCCCCCGCCCACAATGACTACGTCGTAGCATCCCTGTGTCATTTGGGGACCTCCGTGCCATTTCGATGACATGTCCGCATACGTCGGCTGACGAACATCGAACGTTTCGATAAGCGAACACAATCGCAACCCGAGGGAAACTCGAAGGCGCTAGTCGGAGTGGGTGCGATCGCAGCCATTATGCGACGCACACGTCTCGATTACACCGTGTTCAAAATTCGCGGCGATGTTTCAAAATGAAGTTCGCGGTCAGGCTGCTGAGTGACGGCACTCGTTGCTGTTCCCGGGTGTCGTCTATAAATTGGTCAACAATGGCGGTGGAGACGACTTGATGCGGGCAATTGGTTACGGATTCTTGAAAGAGCCCTCGGCTCGCACCGGAAGCGCAGCAATTTGTCGGAGAAATAGCGCCGTGGACCAGCACCGTGCATCTTCACCTCGACATGTCCGCCTGCGGGGACCCGTTTGGTCGAACCACACCGGGATGACACGTCGAGTCGAACACCTTGCCGATCAGCCAGCGTTTGATCTTGCGGTTGTCGCTGAACCGCCGGGACAATTCGCGTGTCGCTGCTGTCGTGCGCATTCGTACTGGTGGTGACGCATGACCGAAGCGCGCGGCAGCCAGTTCGTCCTGCAGACGACCGCCCTCACAACGGTGGCGATGCTCGCCTTCGCGGCCAACTCCCTGCTTTGTCGGCTCGCGATGCAACGTGGGGAAATCGATCCGGTCAGCTTCGGCGGAATCAGGCTCCTCTCTGGAGCGATCACGCTCGCCGTCATCGTGAGGTTCAGAACGGAACGGCCCGCGGCCGCAAACGCCGATTGGCTCGCCGCTGCCATGCTCTTTTCTTACGTTGCCTTCTTTTCCTTCGCGTATTTGACCTTGTCCGCCGGTACCGGAGCATTGATTCTGTTCGGCGCAGTTCAATTGACGATGTTCAGTGTCGGCCTGCGCTCCGGCGAAAAGTTCGGATCGGTAGCGTGGCTCGGTCTCGCACTGGCAGTTGCAGGACTTATCTACCTGGTGTCGCCGGGTATCGCAGCGCCGCCGTTGGTGGGCGCTGCGTCGATGGCGATCGGTGGCGTGTCATGGGGTGTGTACTCGTTGCGCGGCCGCGGCGTGGCCGACCCGCTCGCCGCCACGGCAGGAAACTTCGCGCGTGCGGCGCCGCTTGCCCTCTTGCTAAGCGTGCTTTTCATCGCCAACGCGCGCGCTCATGCGAACGAAACCGGAGTCACACTGGCGATTGTCTCCGGAGCACTCACCTCCGGCATGGGGTATGTCATCTGGTATGCGGCGATGAGCAAGCTCACCCCTATGCGAGCCGCCACCGTGCAGTTGTCGGTGCCACTGATCGCTGCATTTGGCGGCGTGGTGTTCCTCTCGGAAGCGATCACGCCGCGCCTGGTTGCTGCCTCAGCCTTCATTCTCGGGGGTATCGCGATGGTGCTGAGCAGCAGGTCGCCGAAACGTCGCACGTAGCGTTCATGGTGCCGGTGACCCGCGAATTCGATCACCCATGGTTCTTCGCAGATTTCCGGAATGGGCTCTGTTCGGCCCACTGCCGCCCTTCGGCAGCCTGCAAGGTGCAACGGTGGCGTGGGCAACGATGTCCGCTGACGGGCGAAGCCCCAACGCAAAACGCTGTTCGAGATGGAAGCTTCAGGCAGCGACATTTGCCAGCCGATATTCAACGCGCATAAGGTACGAATCTGCGATGGCTCCCGGATCTGTACGAATTCGTACGGAAGACGACACAATTTCCCATCAACATTTGCTTTTGACCGAGCATGAGATCGAATGCCGTTTCGAAACCAGACCGGAAGACGCCGATGACCACATTGAACGACCGTCTCCCGCGCGACGGATTCGCACCGGTGAGCGCGGCGAGCGCGCACGCGCTGGCTAAATCAATGGACGAATCCGGAGTAGGTGTCCTGCACCAGATCGTGCCGCATGCAATTCTCGCGCAGATGCGAAGCTTCGTTGCCCATCACATCGAGCAGCACGGCGGCCAGTATTTCGCCTTCGAGGGCAATGGATGGATCGGCGACACCTGCCTGCGTCCGCTATTTGAGGATGCTGGCCTGCAGGCGCTGTTGCGATGCCTTTACGACCTGAAGATGCGCACGTCGCCGCCCAGCGACCGGATTTTTCCGGTCCTGCGCGTGCTGACCGGCACGCATGGTCTACGACATGCGAACAACTTTCACTTCGACTCGTACGTCGTAACCGTATTGCTGCCGGTTCAGATCCCCAACGGCCTCGATGAACCCCCAGGCGACCTGGTCATGTTTCCGAATATGCGCGATGCGAGGCGCTTTGCGGTCGTCAACATCCTTGAAAAACTGCTGGTAGAGAATCTGCTGAAACGGATTTGGCGTACGCCACGCGTGCAGCGTTGGCGATCGGCGAAAATCGTGCCGCTGACGCCGGGCAATCTCTACTTCTTCTGGGGCATGCGCTCGCTGCATGCGAATCAGGCCTGTCTGCCTGGCAGCGTGCGCTGCACTGCATTGCTGCATTTTGGCGATCCACACGAGTGCAGTGTGTTTAAACGTGTCTCCCAAAGATTGCACGTAATGAGACTGCGGCGCATGGCGCGGGATTAGCGCTTACGCAATAAGCCTGAATGACCGCAACGGTCGATGACGGGACAGGCAGCATCGGCGGCGGATGTCTCTTGTCCGGGCGGAGGCACCGCTCGAATTTTCATGTGGATGACCAGGCGAAATGCGGTAGAGGGACGACTACGGCCTGCCCATCGGCGGTCTCCCCGGAAATCCGCGAAGAATAAAAAAAGCCGGCCCGAAGGCCGGCTTTTTCACGTGTACCGATCGAAGCGGAATGCGCCTTAACCGACCCACTTGCGCGCATTGCGGAACGCGCGCATCCACGGGCTCGCTTCGCCCCAGGCTTCCGGATGCCAGCTCATCGTCACCGTGCGCTGCACGCGCTCGCTGTGCGGCATCAGCACCGTGAAGCGGCCATCGGGCGTCGTCACCGACGTGATGCCCTGCGGCGAGCCATTCGGGTTGAACGGATAGCGCTCGGTCGCCGCGCCGTGGTGGTCGACGTAACGCATCGCCACCGCAACCTTCGAGAGATCGCCTTGCTGCGAGAAGTCCGCGAAGCCTTCGCCGTGCGCAACCGCCACCGGAATGCGCGAACCTTCCATGCCTGCGAAGAAGATCGACGGTGAGCTTTCCACTTCGACGAGCGAGTAACGCGCCTCGAACTGCTCCGACTTGTTGCGCGTGAACTTCGGCCAGGCGTCGGCGCCAGGGATCATCGAAGCGAGGCTCGACATCATCTGGCAGCCGTTACAGATGCCAAGCGCGAACGTGTCCTGACGCGCGAAGAAGGCCGCGAACATACCGGCGAGCTTCGCGTTGAAGCGGATCGTCTTTGCCCAGCCCTCGCCCGCGCCCAGCACGTCGCCATACGAGAAGCCGCCACACGCCACCGCGCCCGCGAAGTCAGCGAGCGTGGCGCGCCCTTCGAGCAGGTCGCTCATGTGGACGTCGTGCGCGTCGAAGCCCGAGCGATCGAACGCGTACGCGGTTTCGAGGTGCGAATTCACGCCCTGCTCCCGCAGGATCGCCACACGCGGACGCGAACCCGTCGCGATGAACGGAGCCGCAATGTCGTCAGCCGGATCGAACGTCACATGCGGCTGCATGCCCGGATCGGCGGCGTCGAGGAGCGCGTCGTATTCGGCGTCGGCGCAGGCCGGGTTGTCGCGCAGACGCGCGATGCGCCAGCTCACTTCGCTCCACGCGCGCTGCAGTTCGGCGCGCGGCGCTTCGTAGATGCGCTTCGCGTCGCGGTAGATTTCGACCGCGTCACGGTTGTTCAACTGACCGACGACGTGCGAGCACGCCGACAGGCCATACTGGCGCAGCACGGCGAACACGGCATCGCGCTGCTGGGTCGGCACCTGGATCACAGCGCCGAGTTCTTCGGCGAACAGCGCACGCAGCGTGCGGTCTTCGCGGCGGCCGCTCGTCTGCTTCGCCCAGTCCTTCGCGTCGCCGTAATCGGATTCGTGCTCGGTGTCGAGCGTCAGCATGTCGACGTTCAGCGACACGCCAACGTGACCCGCAAACGCCATTTCGCAGATAGTCGCCCACAGGCCGCCGTCCGAGCGGTCGTGGTACGCGAGCAGTTGCTCGTTCGCGTTGAGTTGCTGGATCGCGGTGAAGAAGTGCTTGAGGTCCTCTGCGCTATCGACGTCGGGCACCGCGTCGCCGACCTGCTGGGTGACCTGCGCGAAGATGCTGCCGCCGAGGCGGTTCTTGCCGCGGCCCAGGTCGATCGCGATGAGCACCGACTCGCCCACTTCATCGACACGGCGCAGTTGCGGCGTGAGATGGCGGCGCACGTCCTCGACCGGCGCGAACGCCGAGATGATGAGCGACACTGGCGCTACGACTTCCTTCGCGACACCCTGATCGTTCCACTTGGTGCGCATCGACAGCGAATCCTTGCCGACCGGAATGCCGATACCGAGCGCCGGGCACAGCTCCATGCCGATCGCCTTCACGGTGTCGTAGAGCGCGGCGTCTTCGCCGGGCGCACCGCACGCGGCCATCCAGTTCGCCGAGAGCTTGAGCTTGTCGAGCGACGCGATCGGTGCGCTCGCAATGTTCGTGATCGCCTCGCCGACGGCCATGCGGCCCGACGCCGGCGCGTCGATCACGGCGAGCGGCGTGCGCTCGCCCATCGTCATCGCTTCGCCCTTGTAGCCTGCGTAGTCGAGCGCCGTAACGGCGCAGTCCGCGACGGGCACCTGCCACGGGCCGACCATCTGGTCGCGCACAGTCGTGCCGCCGACCGAACGGTCACCGATCGTGATGAGGAAGGACTTGCTGCCGACCGTCGGATGACGCAGCACGCTCTTCGCGACTTCGTCGAACGACACGCCGGTTACCTCGACGGGAATGAGCGGCGTGCTCGCGTGCTCGACGTCGCGGTGCATGCGCGGCGGCTTGCCGAGCAGGATGTCCATCGGCATGTCGACCGGCTGGTGGTTGCCGTTCGCGGCGAGCGCCTTTTCGTCGGTGTCGATCAGTTTCAGTTCGCGCTCGGCCGTCGCGACGCCGACCACGGCGAACGGGCAGCGTTCGCGCTCGCAGATCGCTTCGAACATCGGCAGATCCGCGGGCGAGATCGCGAGGACATAACGCTCCTGCGACTCGTTCGACCAGATTTCACGCGGCGACAGACCCGACTCTTCGAGTTGCACGTTGCGCAGTTCGAAACGCGCGCCCTTGTCTGCGCCATCGACGAGTTCGGGGAACGCGTTCGAGAGGCCGCCCGCGCCGACGTCGTGAATGGAGAGGATTGGGTTGCCCTCGCCGAGTTGCCAGCAGGAGTTGATGACTTCCTGCGCACGGCGCTCGATTTCGGGGTTACCGCGCTGGACCGAATCGAAGTCGAGTTCGGCGGTGTTCGTGCCGGTGGCCATCGAGCTGGCCGCGCCGCCGCCCATGCCGATGCGCATGCCCGGGCCGCCGATCTGGATCAGCAGCGAGCCCTCGGGAAGATCGTGCTTGTGCGTGTGCTGCGCGCTGATGTTGCCGATGCCGCCCGCGATCATGATCGGCTTGTGATAGCCGCGCACGGTGCCGGCGACGTTCTGCTCGTAGACGCGGAAGTAGCCGCCGAGGTTCGGGCGGCCGAATTCGTTGTTGAACGCGGCGCCGCCGAGCGGGCCGTCGATCATGATCGAAAGCGGCGACGCGATGCGGTCCGGACGGCCGTAAGCCTGGGCTTCGTCGGCGGGATTGCGGTGCGCGAGCGGTGTGGCGTTGTCGCGGGCGTTTTCCCACACTTCGCGCGCGTCCGGCAGTTCGAGGTTCGACACCGTGAAGCCCGTGAGACCGGCCTTCGGACGTGCACCGCGGCCCGTCGCGCCTTCGTCGCGGATTTCACCGCCCGCGCCCGTCGCGGCGCCCGGGAACGGCGAGATCGCCGTCGGGTGGTTGTGCGTCTCCACCTTCATCAGCGTGTGCGTGAGTTCGGTGTGACGGCCGTATTGCTCGCCCGGCGCGTTCGCGGCGCCCGCCTTGCGCGGGAACCAGCGTTCAGCGACCGCGCCTTCCATGATCGACGAGTTGTCCGAGTACGCGACGATCGTGCCTTGCGGACTGATCTTCTCGGTGTTGCGGATCATCGCGAAGAGCGAGAGGTCCTGCTCCTTGCCGTCGATGGTCCAGCTCGCGTTGAAGATCTTGTGGCGGCAGTGCTCGCTGTTGGCCTGCGCGAACATCATGAGTTCGACGTCCGTCGGGTTGCGTTCGAGCTTCGTGAACGCGTCGACGAGATAGTCGATTTCGTCGTCCGCGAGCGCGAGGCCCAGTTCGCCGTTCGCGGTCTCAAGCGCCTTGCGGCCGTGGCCCAGCACGTCCACGGTCTGCATCGGCCGTTCGGGCAGCACGTCGAAGAGGTGGTGCGCCGCGTCGCGCGAAGCCGCCACGCTTTCCGTCATGCGGTCGTGCAGCGCCGCCGCGACCGCGTCGCGTGCTTCATCGGACAGCGTCTTCTTGCCGCCCAGCAGGCCCGTTTTCAGCACAACCGTGTATTCGACCCCGCGCTCGATGCGACGCACCTGTTCGAGACCGCAGTGGTGCGCAATGTCGGTGGCCTTGCTTGCCCACGGCGACACCGTGCCAAAGCGCGGCACGACGAGGAACGTCATCACGCTGCCTCGCTCGGCCGGCGCCGCGAACGGCGCGCCGTAGTGCATCAGCGCCTCGATCTTCGCGCTGTCCTCAGCGGTGAGCGGCGCGGCCGAATTGACGAAATGCAGATACTGACCGTGCACGCCGACGATGTTGGCGTCGATACGCTGAAGCGTTTCGAGCAGGCGGGTCTGACGGAAGTCGGAGAGGGCCGAAGCACCGGGGAAGCACGAGAAGTGGGCCATGGACTGGGGCGTTGCGTCGAAGTTGCGTCGAAGATTCGTCTGAGTTGCGTCGCGGAATTCGCCTCGCGTGGCAGCAATCGCACAAAGGCGATGCCTCGCGCGTGGGGGCGACATCAGACGAAAGGGAGACCGCGATTATACCCCGGAAGGGCCGTCTGGACTGCGCCCCGGGGCCCGTTTGCACGCAGAACGCACTCGCGCACGGACGCACCCTGCGTGCGAGCCTCCGGGCCGCCGCGCGCCACGATGGCGCGGGATACGCGCCGGAAACACGCCCACGCCCAGTTGGGGCGCGGCGCACGCTCGTGCAACCAGGCACCGCACCGCCCGGCTCCGCCGACGCAGCACATCCTACGCAATCTGCAAATTCTCCAACAAGGCCGATGGTGAACGGCCCGGTTTGGCTGCTATCATTGCGCGTTTCACACGATCGGCTCGCAAATATGCGCGCCGCACGCCCTACCCCCGGCACGGCGCCCATTTCCCGTCGGCGCGCCGCCTGCCTGCAGATCGTATCGTCATGGATGTCATCGTCATTGGCGGCGGAATCGCCGGCGTCGCCACCGCTTACCAATTGCGCGCGGCGGGTCACCGCGTCTGCGTGGTCGAGCGCCACGCCACGGTTGCGCAAGGCGCCACTTATGGCCACAGCGGCGTCGTGCTCCCGAGCCCGCTGGACGTCTGGTTCGGCCCGACCTTCTTGCGAGACAGACGGCACTCCTCTAGCGGAGTGATCTGCAAAACGGGGTTCGGCGGTCAGGCTCGCGCGTTCGTCAAGCGGCTCGGCGCGCTGCGTAGCTCCGAGGCCTTCGCGGCCCGCTACGCGCTGCTGCGCCCGCTGATCGACTCGGCAGAAAGCGCGCTCGACGACGCCACAAACCGCTTCCAGCTCGACTACGAACAGCGCGAAGGCCTGCTCCACCTCGTGCGCGGCAACGACGAGTGGTCCCTCACGCAGCCCGCGCTCGAACTCCTGCGCCGCTTCGAGGTACCGCACCACGCGCTGTCCGCCGCCGAATGCATCGCGTTCGAGCACAACATCCCGCCCGAACCGGCGTTCGCTGGCGGCGTACGCATCGAGGCGGGGCGCGTGGCGAACTGCCCGCTCTTCGTCAAGCAACTCAAGCAGGTGCTCGACAACCAGGGCGGCGTGCAATTCCAGACCGGCCGCGAAGTCAGCGCGATCCGGCTCGAGAGCGGCCGCGCGGCTGTCGAACTGGCGCCACGCCTGCCCGCGCATGCCAGCGCACGCGAAGTCGAAGTGATCTCCGGCGATGCAGTGGTGGTTGCGGCGGGCGCACAGACGCTGCCCCTCGTCGCACCGTTCGGGGTCAAACTGCCGCTCTATCCGTTGCGAATGCACACGCTGAACGCGCCGGTTGCACACGAGGAATGTGTGCCCCACACGACGATCATCGACGCCGCCAAGCGCATCGCGATTACACGCATGAATCACCGTCTGCGGATTTCAGGCGGTGCCGTGCTGCTGCGCGCGAACCAGGTCGACGAGCCGCTCACCGAAGCCCTCACCGAGAGCGCGCTCGCGCTGCTAGGCGAGGCCTCGCGCGACTGGGCGCCCGGTGCGGCGCGGATTTCGGCGGCGCTCGCATGGGAAGGCATGAAGCTGCTTTCCGCCGATGGCCTGCCCGCCGTTGGCCACGCGGGCCATCCGCGGCTCTTCGTCAACGCGGGACATGGTCCGGCTGGCTGGGCGCTCGCGCTCGGCTCGGCGAAGCTCATCGCGCAGCAGATCTCGGGCACCGCGCCCGATCTTCCGGCCGATACGGTCAACGCCCTCAGCCCCGTGCGCGGGTAAGCGGCACAGCCAGCAGCACACAGCCTCGCCGAGTTCTTCGGCGAGGCAAGCCACCCCGCACACTTCGCGAACGCGACGCTCGCGAGGTCGGATCTCGCGTCCGTCAGGGTCCCTGAGACCGGACACCTCGGGTATCGTTGCACTTGTCGATACCCCGAGCCACATCCGCTATGTCCGCGACTCCGCGTCCCACGTCTACAGCGCCCACGCTCTTCACGCCGCACGACCGGCCCGTGCCGCTTCTGACTGTAGCGGAGCTGCGCACCTGCGAAACCGGTGCGCAGTCCGGCTTGCCTGCGCACACGCTGATGGCCCGTGCCGGAGCCGCGGCCACCCGCTTCCTGAACGAACAGATTGCCCATGCGCCATCGCCCTTGGCCGGTAAACCCGTGTGGTTCGCCGCGGGTCCGGGCAACAACGGTGGCGACGCGCTCGTCGTCGCGACTGAACTGCATCGCCTTGGTGTCGCCGTGGAGGTCTGCATGCCCGTCGAGGTCAAGCCCGACGACGCGCGCTGGGCGCTGGCCGCAGCGCGCGTCGAGGGCGTGCCCATCGCAAGCGACCCGCCCGCCTCGTTCGACGGATACGGTTGGCTTGTCGACGGCATGTTCGGCATCGGGCTCGTACGCGAGCTTGAAGGTGTGTTCGCGGAGCTGGCTGTGCGACTTTCTGCTCGCGCGCAAAGTCTCGGGCACGTGCTCGCGCTCGACGTGCCGAGCGGCCTCGACAGCGACACAGGCAACGTCGTCGGCGCGGGTGTTGCCGTGCGGGCGACGCACACGGTCACGTTCATCGCGGCGAAGCCTGGCCTTTACACCGGCGCGGGCCGCGATTACGCGGGCGAAGTGAGCATTGCGCCGATCGGCGTCGATACCGACGTCGCGTCCTCCGCCGCCCGTCTCAATGCGTCCGCACTCTTCGCCCCGTGGCTTCCCTCACGCGATTTCGCGACGAACAAGGGCACGTTCGGCACGCTTGCCGTGATCGGCGGCGAGACGGGCATGTGCGGCGCACCGATCCTCGCGGCCCGCGCGGCGCTTTTCGCGGGCGCGGGCAAGGTCCACGTGGGGTTCATCGGCAGCGACGCACCGCCCTACGACCCGCCGCACCCCGAACTCATGCTGCACGCGGCGGGCAAACTCGTACCCGGCACCATGGACGCGATCGCGGCAGGCTGCGGTATGGGCGGCAGCGCGTCGGCAAGTCATCTCGTCGACCAGATCCTGCAGTTGAACCTGCCCGTGCTGCTCGATGCCGATGCGCTCAATCTCGTCGCCCGCGACGATGCCCTTGCTGCGCGTGTCGCCGGGCGCGGCACGCCGTGCGTGATCACGCCGCATCCGCTGGAGGCCGCGCGGCTCCTTGCGACCGATACGGCGTCCGTGCAACGCGACCGTGTCGCGGCGGCGCGCGCGCTGGCGGCACGCTTCGCCGCTGTGGCCGTACTCAAGGGCAGCGGCACCGTGATCGCGGCGCCCGATGGCCGCATCGTGATCAATCCGACTGGCAACGCGGGACTCGCGACCGGCGGCACCGGCGACGTGCTCGGCGGCCTGATCGGCGCGCTGCTTGCACAGCGGCTACCGCCGTTCGAAGCGGCACTCGCAGGCGTGTGGCTGCATGGCCTCGCCGCTGAAGCGCTCTGCGCCGAAGGCTGCGGCCCCGCAGGCCTCACCGCCGGCGAGCTTGCGCCGATGGTAAGACGGCTCATGAACCGGATGTTCTATTCGTCGCGGGACTAGCCGATCGCGAGACCGGCACGTCGCTTGCTGGCGGTTTGCCTGTTTCATGCCTGTTTCATTCGAGGCGAAAGACGCACGATCGTGCGCCTTCGCGCCAGCAAATCCAGCCTCACGACGGCTGCGCAGGTTCACGCGAGGCCGCTATACTGACTGCCCGCACCGCCGTATCCACCAGACGGACGCGTGCGCGTATCCGCGCCGCGTGTGAAGCGCGCACGCCCCATTCCTCAGTGCATCCTCGCTAGACGAACATGACGAATACTCTTCCTGCATGGTCCACGCTCCAGACGCACTACGAACAGATCCGCGACGAGCGCCTGCGCGACTGGTTCGCGAGCGCTAACGACACCGCTCCCACCCGCGCCGAACGCTTCACGTTCGCGGGCGGCGGCCTCGCGGCCGACCTTTCGAAAAACCGCATCACCGACGCGACGCTGAAACTGCTCGCGCAACTCGCGCGCGAATCAGGCGTAGAAGCGCGCCGCGACGCGATGTTCGCGGGCGAGATCGTCAACCCGACGGAAGGCCGCGCGGCACTGCACACAGCGTTGCGCGCAACCGAGCCCGACGCACCGTTCCACGCCCAGGTCCTCGCTGAGCGCGCGAAGATGGCCTCGTTCGCCGACGCCGTGCGCAGCGGCGCGTGGACCGGCTACACGGGCAAGCGCATCCGTCACGTGGTGAACATCGGCATCGGCGGCTCGGATCTCGGACCGAAGATGGTCGTGCACGCGCTCAAGCACCTCGCGACGCCGGACATCACATCGCACTTCGTCTCGAACGTCGACGGCGCGGATCTCTGGCGCGTGATCGAGCACATCGATCCCGAAGAAACGCTCGCGATCATTGTTTCGAAGACCTTCACCACGCTCGAAACGATGACCAACGCGCGCTCGATGCGCGCCTGGTTCGTACGGAACGGGTGCCCGGAAAGCGAACTCGCGAAGCATTTCGTGGGTGTGTCCGCGAATCCCGCCGAGGTCGTGAAGTTCGGCATCGCGCCGGATAACGTCTTCGAGATGTGGGACTGGGTCGGCGGCCGCTACTCGCTATGGTCGGCGGTGGGCCTCTCGATCATGATCGCGATCGGGCCGCAACAATTCGACGAACTGCTCGCCGGCGCGCACGACATGGACCGGCACTTCCGCGACGCGCCGCTCGAACGCAACCTGCCGGTGCTGCTCGGTATGATCGGTATCTGGTACCGCAACTTCTTCGGTTCGCAGAGCTATCTGGTCGCGCCGTATTCGGAGGCGTTGCACTACCTGCCCTCGTACCTGCAGCAGCTCGAAATGGAAAGCAACGGCAAGTCGGCGCGACTCGACGGCCACCTCGTCGATTACCCAACCGCAGCCGTCACATGGGGCGAGCCCGGCACCAACGGACAGCACGCGTTCTTCCAGATGCTGCACCAGGGGCCGACGATCGTCCCGATCGACTTCATTGCCGTGCTTACGCCGGAACACCCGCTCGGCGACCATCATCCGAAGCTGCTCGCGAACTGCTTTGCGCAGAGCGAGGCGCTGATGCTCGGACGCACCGAAGAAGAAGCGCGCAAGGTGGCTGGGCCGGACAAGCCCGAACTCGTGCCGCACCTCATGTTCCCCGGCAACCGTCCGACGACGACATTGCTCGTCGACGCGCTCAACGCGCGCACGCTCGGCGCGCTGATCGCGCTTTACGAGCACAAGGTGCTCGTGCAGGCCGCCGTGTGGAACATCAATCCGTTCGACCAGTGGGGCGTGGAGCTCGGCAAGATTCTCGGCAAGGTTGTCGAGGCCGATCTCACGGCCGCGCCCGGCGACGTGAAGCAGCACGATTCGTCGACGGCTGCGCTCATCGCACGCGCGCGCGACGCGCTCAAGCACGAGGGAGCATCAGGCTCTTGATCGGGGAAACGTGGCGTGCGCTGCGGCGCACGTCAACTGCGGTCAGCGTCCGGCCTCTTCGACCTTGCCGGAATCACGAACGTCGCCGTGCGCGACACGCCGCCCCGCTTCGATCGTCACGGTCGCATCGCAGCGGCGTGCCAGATCGACGTCGTGCGTGACCAGCACAAGCGTCGCGCCCGTCGCACGGTTCATTTCGAACATCAGGTCGATAACGGCATGGCCCGTCGCGGCATCGAGACTGCCGGTGGGCTCATCGGCGAAGAGCACTGAGGGGCGGCTCACGAATGCGCGTGCGAGTGCCACACGTTGTTGTTCGCCACCGGATAGCAGCTTCGGATAATGCCCCGTACGCTGCCCGAGGCCGACGCGTTCGAGCAGTGCGCGCGAGCGCGCGAACGCCTCGCGCGTGGACATGCCGCCCTGCAGTTCGAGCGGCAGCGCGACATTCTCCAGCGCAGTGAGATGGGGCATCAACTGAAACGACTGGAACACGAAACCAACCGAACCGTTGCGCAGCGCCGCGCGCTCGTCCTCGGCCATGCCGGTTAGTTCGCGGCCGAGCAGCCGAACCGACCCCGCACTCGCGCTGTCCAACCCGGCTAATAGCCCGAGCAGCGTAGACTTGCCCGAGCCCGAAGCGCCGACGATTGCCACGCTGCTGCCCGCCCGCACGGTGAGGTCGATGCCGTCGAGTATCGTTAGCTCGCCGGTCGCGTCGGTGACCCGCTTGCACAATCCCCGCACTTCAATGACTGGATCGCTATTCATTCGCACATGATTACGCAAAGGTTAGCCGTCAAGACGCGCCGCGCCGCCCTTATCACCACTATTGCCACCGCAATTGCGACCACCGCCGCCAGAATCATCGCGATTGTGGCATCGCTCTGCGCGCTCTGCGGCATGCTGCCGGCAATCGCCGCGACTCCGCCCGCAGGGACAACCGTCAACGCAGCGAAGCCCGTGATCGTCGTGCTCGGCGACAGCCTCTCCGCCGAATACGGACTGCCGCGCGACACCGGCTGGGTCGCGCTGTTGCGTCAGCGCCTCGCGAGTGAGCGAATCGATTATAGCGTCGCGAACGCGAGCATCAGCGGAGACACGACGAGCGGCGGTCTCGCTCGCCTGCCGCTCGTGATGGAGCGTCTCAAGCCGTCCGTCGTGATCGTCGAACTGGGCGCCAACGACGCGCTGCGCGGCGTGCCGCTCGCCACCACCGAAAGCAATCTGCGCGCCATCATTGCGCAGATCCGCAAGGGTAATGCGAAGCCGATGCTCGTCGGCATGTACGTGCCGACGAATTACGGGCCCGACTACACGCAGAAATTCCATGGCCTCTACGAGCGCCTGGCGCAGGAGTTGCGCACACCGCTGGTCCCCTTCCTCCTCGCCGGTCTCTCTGACAAGCCCGATCTGTTTCAGTCCGATCAGCTTCATCCCACCCAGCAGGCACAACCCTTGCTGCTCGATAACGTGTGGCCGACGCTCAAGCCGCTGATCGGCGGCGGTACGCAGCACTAACCGCAGCGCTGGCCTCGACGAAACGCCTGTCGCGGGCGTTGGCCCCGGACGCGTCACGCTTCTCGAATGCGCTCGAGCCAGTCAGCCAGCGCGCGTTGGCGGACGGCGCATTGCGCCGGATCAGATCGTCCGCGTCTGGGAGGAAAAAAGTGTGAAGGTCCTGTCTGTAATTCTCGTGACGTCAGCGCTCGGCGCGTGTGCCAACCAGTCCGTACCCATGGGAGCTCAGTCCATCGGCACGAGCGAGCAGCCAACGGCGGCCGTCGCGCAGTGCATCGCGCGGAAATGGGCCGACCGCGCGCAACTGCCTGTCGTTTCGCAGACGATGATCGCCAACAACCAGGCCGTCGATATTTACCTGCCGGGCCAGTCGCAGCCAGACGGGACCGCCGCGACGGTGCGCACGTCCCGGTCACCGACCAACAAGACGTGGGTGGGCTACCGCGCCGGCGACAGCGCGGGCATTGAAGCCACGGCTGACATCAGCACCTGCCTTTGACCGCATCCGCCTCTCAAAGCAAAAAGCCCCGCAGGTGCGGGGCTTTTGTACTGCGTGCACGGCCGAACCGTGCGGGCGGCTTACTGCCCGTCGCCGGACTGGCCAGCCGCGCCGAGCGAGCCGAAATACTTCACCTTGGAGCGGTCGCGCAGCGCATCGAGATACGCCTGCACTTGCGACTGTCCGCCCACGCGTGCAAGTTCCTGCTCCGCGGCAGCGAGATGCCCGCCGTCGGCGGCCGGTGCATTCGTGACTGCGTTCACGCGATAGATCGCAAAGCCGTCCGCGCCGAGATCGACACCGACAAAACCCGGCAGCTTCTGCGCATCGACCTTGAAGATCGCCGCGAGTGCATCATGCGGCAAGCCCTGGGTGTCGTTGCGCGAGACTTTCACGGCCGGCGAGAATCCATCAGCCGATGCCGACTTCCTCAGCGCAGCGAGCTTCGCCTCGCCATCCTTGCGCGCAAACTCTGCAGCCTGCTGAGCGATGACCCGCTGGCGCACGACATCCTTGACCGTCGCGAACTCGGGCGTCGCAGCGGCCTTGAAGCTCGTGACGCGCGCTGCGATCAGCGTGCCGTTGCCAACGTCAATCGCCTGGGTGTTGTTGTGCTGGTTCACCGAATCGTTCGCGAACACCGCGTCGAGGAACTTCTGATTGTTTAGCGGGCTGTCCGGCGGCAGCGCGGCATTCGGCTTCGGCGTGACCGTCGCGGTCTGGATGGTCAGCTTGAACTTGTCGGCGGCCGGCTGCAGGGTCTTCGACTGCTCATAGACGATCGACGTGAAACCTTCGGAAGCATCGGAAACCAGCTTTGCGGCCTGCTGAGTCTTGACGTCGTTGATGATCGAAGCTTTCACCTCGTCGAAAGGCTTCGTCGTCGCCGGCTTGATATCAGTGACCTTGACGATGTGATAGCCGAAGTCCGACTGGATCACATCGCTGATCTGGTCCTGCTTGAGCTTGAAGACTGCGTCGTCGAACGCCGCGCCGCCCGCGATCATGCCGCGGCCGAAGAAGCCGAGGTCGCCGCCCTTCGCCGCCGAGCCCGGATCCTGCGACTCCTTCTGGGCAATCTGCGCGAACTGGTCGGGATGCGCCTTCACTTGCGCGAGGATCGATTCGGCCTTCTGCTTCGCGGCAGTTCGATCGGCTGCGCTAGCGTCCTTCGGCGCGGCGATCAGAATGTGGCTCGCACGGACCTGCGCATCGGTGCGGAAGTGCGCGATGTTGTCGTTGTAGAACTGCTTGAGATCGGTATCGGAAGGTTGAACGTTCGCCGCGACCGTCGCCGCCGACAGCACCAGATACTGGATCTGTGCCGTGGCAGGCGTTGCGAAATCACCCTTGTGCGCGTCGAAGTAGGCCTGCAGTTGCGCGTCGGTCGGCTGCACTTTGGCCGTATAGGCGGCTGCGTGGAACGCGAGGGCCTGCACTTCGCGCTGCTGCCCGGAGAGCGCCGTCAGCTGCTGCGCGAGCGACTTCGGCGTGAACGCGGTGCTAACGATGGCCGAGGGCAGTTGCTGCATCGCGAGGCTGTAGCGCACGCGTTCCTGGTACTGCTCGGGCGTCATGCCCTGCATGGCGAGCAACTGCGTGTAACGGTTGAGATCCATCGAACCGTCGGGATTGCGCAGCGACGAAATCACCGGATCGGCCAGCAAGGTCCGGCGAACGGCCTCGTCCGAGGCGGTCAGATGGAGGCGCTGCGTCTCGTCGATGAGCACGCGCTGCTGAATCAGACCGTCGAGAATGTCCTTGCGATGCTGCGGCGTGTCGAATAGGGTCGCGTCGAAATTCGCGCCCATGACCTGGCGGGCCTGGTCGAGTTGCGCGCGGGCGGCGTTGTCGAACTCGACGCGTGTGATCTTGTAACCGCCGACGCTCGCGACGTTCGCACTCTCGTCGAAGAAGCCGCGGAAACCTTGAATGCCGACGAAGCCAAGCCCTGGCAGAACCACCAGGAGCAGCATGAACATCATCAGGCGTTTGTGATTGCGGAAAAAGTCGAGCATGCTTGACAGAGCGAAGGGAGCGTCAAAAAAACGGAACGCCCGATATTACCTCAGAGGACAATAAAAAAGGCGAACCGTACTTTGCTTTCGGTTCGCCTTCCTTACTCAGATCTGGCGGAGCGGACGGGACTCGAACCCGCGACCCCCGGCGTGACAGGCCGGTATTCTAACCAACTGAACTACCGCTCCGTGCGGCTGCACTTTACAACTGCGCGGCACCTGCAATTTTGCACATGCCTGTGAAACCGGAAACTGGTGGGTGCTGAGAGGCTCGAACTCCCGACCTACGCCTTGTAAGGGCGCCGCTCTACCAACTGAGCTAAGCACCCAGCTTCGCGATTCCTGAACTGCTCTTTATGCTTCTTCGGCGTTGGCTCGCGCGCTTGAATCCACATGCAACGTCAGCCAACGAGCCCGCTAGTTTAGCGCATCTTTCAGCGCTTTACCAGGCCTGAATTTCGGGACCTTGGCGGCCTTGATCTTGATCGCGTCACCGGTGCGCGGGTTACGTCCCGTACGCGCCGTACGCTTGCCGACGGCGAACGTACCAAATCCGACCAGCGTGACCGTTCCGCCCTTCTTGAGTGTGCCCTTCACGCCGCCGATTACGGCGTCGAGTGCACGTCCTGCTGCCGCTTTTGAGATATCGGCTTGTTGAGCGATGTGGTCGATTAAATCCGTTTTATTCATTCCAACCCCCGAGAATGTGTTTGAGCAAACGTCAGGACGCTTTGTGCGTCGGGAGATAAACAGACGGCCCCGGTTATGCTCCGGGCTCGCTCATTTAAAGGGTCCGAAACAACGGTGTCAAGCGGAATTCAGCGTGGCGGGGCGCGGGTTTTCGAGGACTTCCTCAGGCGCGTGATGCTGCGACGCTACGCATCGTGCGCGGGACGAAAAAAAACCCGCGGACCAGGCCGCGGGTTTTCGGTGCGTCTGCCGGCCACAGCACTTCGCTGTGGCCGGCGTTCAGCTTTAATGCTTGACGACTTCGGTCGCGCCAGCGTCCGTCTTTTCGGCGACGGGCGCCTTCGCCTCTTCTGCCTTCACTTCTTCTTCCGGCAGAGCCTGCGGCACACGTTCGAGCGCAAGTTCGAGCACCTTGTCGATCCAGCGGACCGGCACGATTTCGATTGCGTTCTTCACGTTGTCCGGAATCTCCGAGAGATCCTTGACGTTCTCTTCCGGGATCAGCACGAGCTTGATGCCGCCGCGATGCGCCGCGAGCAGCTTCTCCTTCAGCCCGCCGATCGGCAGCACTTCGCCGCGCAGCGTGATCTCGCCCGTCATCGCAACATCGGCGCGCACCGGGATGCCCGTGAGCACGGACACCAGCGCCGTCGTCATCGCGATACCGGCGGACGGACCGTCCTTGGGCGTCGCGCCTTCAGGCACGTGGATGTGGATGTCCTGCTTCTCGAACGCCTCATCCTTGATACCGAGACGCCGCGAGCGCGAGCGCACCACCGAGCGTGCCGCTTCGACCGACTCCTTCATGACGTCGCCGAGCGAACCCGTGCGGATCACGTTGCCCTTGCCGGGCATGACCGCCGCTTCGATCGTGAGCAGATCGCCGCCAACTTCCGTCCACGCGAGGCCCGTGACCTGACCGGTCTGGTTTTCCTTCGCGGCGAGGCCGAAGTCGTACTTGCGCACGCCGAGGAACGTGTCGAGGTTTGCGCCATCGACCGTCACCGCGCCCTCTGCCTTCTTCAGCAGCAACATCTTCACGACCTTGCGGCAGATCTTCGAAATTTCACGCTCGAGCGAACGCACGCCCGCTTCACGCGTGTAGTAACGAATGATGTCGCGGATTGCACTTTCCGTGACTTCGATCTCGCCGGCCTTCAGGCCGTTGTTCTTCTTCTGCTTCGGCAACAGATAGCGCTGCGCGATGCTGACCTTCTCGTCTTCCGTGTAGCCCGAGAGGCGGATGACTTCCATCCGGTCGAGCAGCGGCGGCGGGATGTTCAGCGAGTTCGACGTGGCGACGAACATCACATCGGAGAGGTCGAAATCGACTTCGATGTAGTGGTCGGCGAACGTGTGGTTCTGCTCCGGATCAAGCACTTCGAGCAGCGCCGACGACGGATCGCCGCGGAAATCCATGCCCATCTTGTCGACTTCGTCGAGCAGGAAGAGCGGATTGCGCACGCCGACCTTCGCGAGGCTTTGCAGGATCTTGCCCGGCATCGAACCGATGTACGTACGGCGGTGACCTCGAATTTCGGCCTCGTCACGCACGCCGCCGAGCGCCATACGGACGAACTTGCGGTTCGTTGCACGCGCAATCGACTGGCCGAGCGAGGTCTTGCCGACGCCCGGAGGCCCGACGAGGCACAGGATCGGCGCCTTGACCTTTTCCACGCGCTGTTGCACCGCGAGATACTCGAGAATGCGTTCCTTGACCTTCTCGAGACCGTAGTGGTCTTCGTCGAGCACGGATTCGGCGTTCGAGAGGTCGTTGTTGACCTTGCTCTTCTTGCGCCACGGCAGGCCAATCAGCGTGTCGATGTAGTTGCGCACAACGGTGGCCTCGGCCGACATCGGCGACATCAGCTTGAGCTTCTTGAGCTCAGCGTCGGCCTTCTTCTTCGCTTCCTTCGGCATGCGCGCGGCCGTGATGCGCTTCTCGAGTTCTTCGAGATCGGCACCCTCTTCGCCTTCGCCCAGTTCCTTCTGGATTGCCTTGACCTGTTCGTTCAGGTAGTACTCGCGCTGGCTCTTCTCCATCTGGCGCTTCACGCGGCCACGGATGCGCTTCTCCACCTGGAGAATGTCGATCTCGGCTTCGAGCTGCGCGAGCAGATGCTCGAGACGCTCCACGACAGGGAACATTTCGAGGATGTGCTGCTTTTGGTCGAGCTTGAGCGGCAGGTGCGCGGCGATAGTGTCAGCGAGACGCCCGGCCTCGTCGATGCCCGACAGCGACGTCAGGATCTCCGGCGGGATCTTCTTGTTGAGCTTCACGTACTGGTCGAACTGCGACACGATCGCGCGGCGCAGCGCTTCGGTTTCAGCGCTGTCGGCGTGGTCGGGTTCGAGCGGCATCACATCGCACGAGAACTGCGTTTCCTGCTCTTCGATCGAGAGCGTCTTCGCGCGCTGCAAGCCCTCGACGAGCACCTTCACCGTGCCGTCGGGCAGCTTGAGCATTTGCAGGATGTTTGCGACGCATCCCACTTCGTACATGTCTTTTTCGGTCGGCTCATCCTTGGCGGCGGTCTTCTGTGCGACGAGCATGATGTGCTTGCCGCCCTCCATCGCTGCTTCGAGGGCCTTGATCGACTTCGGGCGCCCCACGAAAAGGGGAATCACCATATGCGGGAAAACTACTACGTCTCGCAGCGGCAGCAGCGGGAGCGTGGTGCGTTCCGGCGGAAGGAGTTGGGTTCCTGACATTTCATTTCCCCATGAATGGAATCAGTTCGTTCGATAGGTGAGGCCTGCACCAGCAATTGCAAGCCTCCAGCTTGTGGGAAAAGTTCAGTGACTCCAAAAAAGTGCGCCATCGACCTCAAGATAAACTAAAAAGCCGTTCATCCCATTGTATGAACGGCTTTTCCCCGAAACTCTTTAGCCGGTCATCACCATCAATTGGACCCTGCAACCTTCGGAGCGTCTTCGTAGATCAGAAGCGGTTTGCCGTCGCCGTCGATGACGTTGTCGTCGATGATGACCTTGCTCACGCCCTTCATGGCGGGCAAGTCGTACATCACGTCGAGCAGCGCCTGCTCGAGGATCGAGCGCAGGCCACGCGCACCGGTCTTGCGGCGGATCGCCTTGCGGGCGACAGCCTGCAGCGCAGCCGGGCGGATCTCCAGTTCCACGCGCTCCATGTTAAAGAGCTTGTGATACTGCTTGACGAGTGCGTTCTTCGGCTCGACGAGGATCTTCATCAGCGCCGTTTCGTCGAGCTTGCCGAGCGTCGCCACCACAGGCAGACGGCCGATCAGTTCCGGAATCAGGCCGAACTTGATCAGGTCTTCGGGCTCCACTTCGCGCAGCACTTCACCGGCGTCGCGCTCCTGCTTGCTCTTCACGCTCGCGCCAAAGCCGATGCCGGTCTTCTCGGTACGGTCGGTAATGACCTTTTCGAGACCGTCGAACGCGCCGCCGCAGATGAACAGGATGTTGGTCGTATCGACCTGGATGAAATCCTGATTCGGGTGCTTACGACCGCCTTGCGGCGGCACCGAGGCCATGGTGCCCTCGACCAGCTTGAGGAGCGCCTGCTGCACGCCTTCGCCCGACACGTCGCGCGTGATCGACGGGTTGTCCGATTTGCGGCTGATCTTGTCGATTTCGTCGATATAGACGATACCGCGCTGCGCCTTCTCAACTTCGTAGTTGCAGTTCTGCAGCAGCTTCTGGATGATGTTCTCGACGTCCTCGCCCACGTAACCGGCCTCGGTCAACGTGGTGGCGTCGGCGATCACGAACGGCACGTTCAGAAGGCGCGCAAGCGTCTGCGCGAGCAGCGTCTTGCCCGAGCCCGTCGGCCCGATCAGCAGGATGTTGCTCTTGGAGAGCTCGACTTCGTCCTTCTTGTCGAGATGCTTGAGGCGCTTGTAGTGGTTGTACACCGCCACCGCGAGGATCTTCTTCGCGCGCTCCTGCCCGATCACATACTGGTCGAGGATGTCGCGGATTTCCTGCGGACTCGGAAGGTCCGAGCGCGACAGTGCGGCGTCGACGCCCGCGCCCACCGCTTCGTCGCGAATGATCTCGTTGCACAGGTCGATGCATTCATCGCAGATAAACACCGACGGCCCCGCAATCAGTTTCTTTACTTCATGCTGGCTTTTGCCGCAGAACGAGCAATACAACAGCTTTTCGCTGTTAGATCCTTTCTTGTCCGCCATGGAAAGATGAGCCTCCGGACACTCTGTTACATGATACTACGCCGTTTCCCCCGGCCACGCCGGCCCGGGGGGCGCATGAACCGCTTGCTGTGACGGCGTGTGGGCCGCAGGCTGCGAGCGCTTTTTTTAGATTATTCCACACCGCCCGTGCGGCGCTGCCAATCCCCTTTTACACGGGGGTAAAGTCCCGAAGAAAAGCGGGCGACGCGCCGGAGCGGGCAAAATCAGGGACGCTTGTGAAGCACCTGGTCGACGAGCCCGTAAGCCTGCGCGTCATCGCCGGACATGAAGTTGTCGCGGTCCGTGTCGCGCGCGATGCGCTCGACCGGCTGACCCGTGTGGTGCGCGAGCATCTGGTTCAGGCGCTCCTTCAGGTACAGGATTTCGCGTGCCTGGATTTCGATATCCGACGCCTGGCCGCGCGCGCCGCCGAGCGGCTGGTGGATCATCACACGCGAGTTCGGCAGCGCAAAACGCTTGCCCTTCGCGCCCGACGCCAGCAGGAACGCGCCCATGCTGGCCGCGAGGCCCATGCAAAGGGTCGAAACGTCCGGCTTGATGAACTGCATCGTATCGTAGATCGCCATGCCCGCCGAGACCGAACCGCCCGGGCTGTTGATGTACAGGCTGATGTCCTTGTCGGGATTCTCGCTTTCGAGGAACAACAGCTGCGCGACCACGAGGTTCGCAGTCTGATCGTTCACTTCGCCAACCATGAACACCACGCGCTCCTTGAGCAGGCGCGAGTAGATGTCGTACGAACGCTCGCCGCGGCCGCTCGTCTCGACGACGATCGGCACGAGCCCGAGCGCCTGCGTTTCGAGGTCCCGCGTTGCGTGGGAGGTCAACGTATCCAGCGATTGAGCGCGAATGG
Source organism: Paraburkholderia adhaesiva (assembly GCF_021390575.1). Classification (GTDB taxonomy): domain Bacteria; phylum Pseudomonadota; class Gammaproteobacteria; order Burkholderiales; family Burkholderiaceae; genus Paraburkholderia; species Paraburkholderia adhaesiva. The sequence continues at coordinate 1,693,563 of NZ_JAJEJQ010000001.1, forward strand.
TCATGCGATGCATCCTTGTCTGGAAAGGTTCTTCTGGTAAACCTGTATGGCGACGGACGCCGCGTAATTCAACCACACGATGAGCATGGCCAAATTACACGGATACAAAAACGGCGTGCTCGCCGTCGGTCGCTCCGACAGCCGGCACGCCGTTGCGCAGTCGCCTTAAGCCTGCGCCGTCGCGCTTGCCAGTTCTTCGAAGCTCACTTGCTTGTCCGTCACTTTAGCCTTGCCGAGCACGAAGTCCACGACGTTCGATTCGACGACGAAGGCTTCCATTTCGGCGAGACGCTGCTGGTTGGAATAATACCAGCGCACGACTTCCTTCGGGTCTTCGTAACTTTTCGCGAATTCGTCGACTTCGGCACGAATCTGCTCCGGCTTCGCTTCAAGGCTGTTCGCCTTCACGAGCTCGGCCAGCACGAGGCCCAGCTTGACGCGGCGCTCGGCTTGCTCCTTGAACATTTCGGCCGGGATCGGCGCGTCCTTGGCGTTCGGCACGCCGCGTTGCGCGAGGTCCGCACGCGCCATTTCGACGAGGCGGTCCTGGTCTTGCGCGACGAGTGCGTTCGGCACGTCGAGTTCAGCAACCTTCAGAAGCGCATCCATCACCTGGTTCTTGACGATGGCCTGGGTGCGGCGCTTCGCTTCGCGCTCGAGGTTTTCCTTGATCTCGGCGCGCATCTTGACGAGGTCACCGTCGGCGATGCCGAGCGACTTCGCGAATTCCCCGTCGATTTCCGGCAGGTGCGGCCACTCGACCTTGTGCATCGTGATCGTGAACTTCGCCGTCTTGCCCGCGACGTCCTTGCCGTGGTAGTCCTCAGGGAACTTCAGGTCGAATTCGCGCGACTCGCCTTCCTTCAGGTCGAGTGCAGCCGTTTCGAATTCCGGCAGCATGCGGCCTTCGCCCAGCACGAACGCGAAGCCTTCCGCGCTGCCGCCGGGGAACGCGACGTCGTCGATCTTGCCGACGAAGTCGACCGTCACGCGGTCGCCGTTCTTCGCTGCGGCTTCGGCGCCGCCGTCACCGTGCTCGCCTGCCTCGCCACGTGCGTGGAAGTGCACGCGCTGCTTGCGCAGGATGTCGAGCGTGCGGTCGATTTCGGCTTCGGTGATCGTCGTGGTCGTGCGCTCGATTTCAGCTGCCGCCACGTCGCCGAGCTTGACTTCCGGATAGACCTCGAAAGTCGCGTCGAACGCGTAGTCGCCTTCAGCGGCGTCGGACTTCGGCGCGAAGCTCGGCTGACCGGCAACGCGCAGGTTCTCGGCACGGCTGATGTCGAAGAATTCCTTACCGACCTTGTCGCTCAGGACTTCGGCTTCCACCTGGCCCGAGTACTGCTGCGTCACCATCTTGAGCGGCACCTTGCCCGGGCGGAAACCCGGCATGCGCACGTTCTTCGCGAGTTGGCGGATGCGCGACTCAACTTCTTTCTGCACGGCATCCTTCGGCAGGGAAATCGTCACGCGGCGTTCGAGCTTACCGAGGTTTTCAACAACGTTAGCCATGGCTTCAATCGTCCTAAATTTGTTCGAGCGAATCAGTAATCTTTGCTGTGCCGCGGCCCGCCTGCCCAACTGGGCAAACCGGACACGCGGTGAGGCGATCTACAGCACCTGCGCCTCATTGCGCCGCTTGCAGGTGCTTGCCTGCGCCCGTCGCTGGCACTCCCGCGCCGCATGTCGCACGCCCGGCCAAGGCCGAAGGTGCGTTTTGGACCCCATTCCGGATCCTGTCCATCCGGCTTGCGGCACCGGAATGGCGGCTTGCGACGCGGTTCCGTCAAAAGAGCCAAGTATTCTAGCAAACTATTTCCGCCATCAAATGGATTCGCCGATCTAGTTAGCCCCGAATTCGGCCAAAACACGCCTTTTTACGCGTTGTGAGCACGCCAAACGGGCCTAAACGGGGTTCAGGCCGAGGTCGATGCGACGCACGCAGCGCCCTGCCACACCGTCACTTCGACCGCCAACCCGCGCTTTTCACCAGCTGCGTATCCAGCGAGCCAGGCCAGGCTGTTAAGCTTACGGACAAGCCGGACGCCCCGCCGGCCCCAGCCGACGCCCAAACAAGACAACTTTCCGAACAGAGACACCATGTCCAACCCGTCGTCTGACACGCCTGTCGTCGTCATTGCCCCCGATTCGTTCAAAGGTTCACTGAGTGCGGACGCGGTCGCAGCCGCGATCGCCGAAGGCATCCGCCGCGCCCGCCCGGACGCGGACATTCGCATCTGCCCCATGGCCGACGGGGGCGAAGGCACGCTCGACGCCATGCTCTCCGTCGGCGGCGAGCGCCGCCTGATCGGCGTACGCGGCGCCGCTGGGCCGACGCGAGACGCCGCAGTCGGCCTGCTGCGTGACGGCAGCGCGGTCGTGGAAACGGCCGAGATCGTCGGCATCACGGATCCAGTGGGTATGAGTGTGCCGGTAACCGCGCGCAGCACGATCGGCATGGGCGAGGCGATCCGCGCGCTGCTCGACGACGGCGTGCGGCGCTTCTATGTCGCACTCGGCGGCAGCAGCACGAACGATGCCGGCGCAGGGCTGCTCGTGGGCCTCGGGATGCAGATTTTCGACGCCGGCGGCGCCTCCGTCGAGCCGACGCCGGAGGCGCTCGCCCGCGTGGCGCGCGTTGACGTGTCGGGCCTGGATGCTCGCCTCGCAGAAGCTTCGTTCGTTGCGATGTCCGACGTCGACAACCCGCTTACGGGGGACCACGGCGCGACAGCGGTCTTCGGTCCGCAAAAGGGCGTGAAGCCGGACCAGGTCGCACTGATCGACGCGTCGCTCGCGCGCTTCGCCGACCTCGTCGAAGCCGCGCTCAACCGTCGCGTGCGCGACGAAGCGGGTTCGGGTGCCGCGGGCGGCCTCGGCTTCGCGTTGCGCATCCTCGGCGCGAGCTTCGAGCCCGGCGCCGAGGTCGTGGCGCGTCAGATCGACCTCGATGCTGCATTAAGCGGCGCGAACTGGCTCATCACCGGCGAGGGACGTTCGGACGTGCAGACACTGCACGGCAAAGCGCCCTTCATCGCGTGCCGCCACGCGCAGGCCGCGAACGTGCCTGCAACCCTGCTCTCAGGCGCCATCGATCCCGTCGCGCTGCCGCGCTTGTCGGAACACTTCAGCGGCTGCTTCTCACCGGCACCCGGACCGATCACGCTCGACACCGCGATCCGTGACGCTGCGAAACTGTTAGCGAACGAAGCGGAACAACTCGCGCGTCTTCGCTTCGATGCACGCTGACGCTACAACGCGCTTCTGCTTAAGCTTCTCCCTGAACTTCTCGCTAAACGATTAAAAGATGCGTGCGCCACGTTCTATGCGTGGCGCGTGTTTTCACTCTACGTGTTTGCACGCTACGCGTTGACCCGCGAGCCGGTTGCGGCAACAATCACATCACGCGCGACACGATCGCGCGCCCCCTCGTTTATGCAACCGGGACGACCATGAAGGCAAGCAAAGCCGGACTCGAGCAGTTTCTGACCTATCGACTCCATGTCCTGAACAAGCTCTCCGAACGGGGCAGCAGCGATCGCTATCAGGCGAAGCTCGGCATCACGCTGCCCGAAGCGCGCCTCATTGCTGCAGTGGGCGCATTCGGCCCGTTCTCGGTGATGGAACTCGCACGCCACGCCAATCTCGACAAGAGTCAGGCGAGCCGTGCAGCGGAAGCTTTGATGCGCCGTGGGCTCATGCGCCGCGATGCGAGCGAGGAAGATGGCCGCCTCGTGCTCGTGTCGCTCACCCCCGAAGGACGTGTGCTCTACCGCAAGGTGATGCCCGTCGCGCGCAAATGGAATCTCGACTTCTTCTCGTGTCTCGACGACAAGGAGCGTGAGATTTTGCGCCGGGTGCTCGACAAGGTCATCAACGCCTCGCTGGCCGAAGGCTAGCAGTGAGCGTCGACTGAAAGGTCAGAGGAAACGAAGGCCGCTGCAAAGCGGCCCTGGAGAATTGCTGCCTGGATTCGTTCGCTCTGCGGACGTTTCCAGCGCAAAGATGAGGTGGTGCGTGAGGCCGGACTCGAACCGGCACACCCTTGCGGGCGTCAGGACCTAAACCTGGTGCGTCTACCAATTTCGCCACTCACGCGAATCTTTTCGCCTGGTCAGCAGGACCGCTGCGTATTTTGTGACTGCGTTTTTGTGAATTTCTCGCGTGCGGATCAACCTGATTCAACCTTATACGCTTTGGCGTGACCGATGGGCGCGGTTTCCCGCGTACACAGTCCCAAAAGCGCAAGCGCGAGATTCTAACCGATTGGCTTGCGCTTGTCTGCATAGGCATGCGCGGCAGCGCTACACACGATGCTAGAATCGCGCGTCTGCCGCCGCGGCCCGGGCCGTTGCCCGTTCCTCTGCGCCGCGGCGCACCTTTCCCCCTCCGAACGCCGTGAACTTCGACGATTACTGCCTGCAAAAGGCGGCTCCCCCCGGATCGAGCACCTACTATGCGCTGCGCCAGGCAAGTGCCTCACGCCAGCCACTCATCGCTGCCCTCTTCGCGCTGCGCCGCGAACTGGAAGAAACCGCAAAGGAAACGAGCGACCCCGCGGTCGGACGCACGAAGCTTGCGTGGTGGCAAAAGGAGCTGGCCGCGCTGGCGGGCGGAACGCAGGCACATCCCGTGACGCAGGCGCTCGCGCATCACCTCGGCGACGTCCAGGCCGCATACCCCGGGCTTCAAGCACTGCTCGCCGGCTTCGAAATGGACTTCGAGCAGGCGCGCTATCTCGACTTCGCCAATCTGCGGCGCTACATGGAGGGTGTTGGCGGCACGTTCGCCACGCTCGTAGCGCGCGTGAGCGCACGCGAGCCCGATGCCGCCGCGCAATGGGCCGCGCCACTCGGCAATGCGCTGATGCTTGCGCAACTCGTGCCTGAGATCGGCAACGACGCGCGCCATGGTCGCATCTATATTCCGATCGACGAACTGCAGCGCTACAACGTCACCGCCGCCGATCTGATCAATCGCCGCTACAGCGACGAATTCGTCGAACTCATGCAGTTCCAGACGACACGTGCACGCGAAGCGCTCACCGCCGCACTCGACGCCATTCCTGCCTCCGAACGGCGCGGCCAGCGAACGCTGCGCTCGCTCGCCGCGCTGTCGTTCGCGCTGCTCGATGAGGTCGAGCGCGAGCGCTTCCAGGTACTGCATCAGCAGATCGTGCTGACGCCGGTACGCAAACTCTGGATCGCGTGGCGCGCGGCACGGCGCGCCTGAACTGCACACATCGCCACGCCGTGGCTATACGCGCAGAAGCGGCAGCGGCGCGTAACGTCCCTGCAGCACGGCCTGCGCGTCGAGCCCCCACCACGGGCCCAGCACCGTCGAGTAGATCTGCCGGAAATCGACACCCAACGGCAAGTTTCCGTTGCCGTCCAGTTGCGCGAGTTGCGGCGCCTGACCGTAGAGGCCACCCGCCACGCGACCGCCGGCCACGAAATGAGCGGACGCCGTGCCGTGATCGGTGCCGCGACTCTGGTTCTCCCGCACGCGCCTGCCAAACTCCGCATACGTGACGATCATCGTGCGGTCCCAGCGGCCAAGTTCGACAAGCGCGCTGCGCAGCGCCACCATGCCCGCGGCGAATTGCTGAAGCAGACCCGCGTGCCGGCCCGGCTGGTTCTGATGCGTGTCGAAACCATTAAGCGTGAGCCGGATCGCCGCGACACCCTTACCCGGCACAGGTTCACCCCGCGCCGTGTCACCCGATGCGAGCGCCTCCATCGCCGTCTTGATCGACGTGCCGAATCCCCCTTGCGGGAATACCGTCTTCAGCACGTACTGACCGGGCTGCGGACGCAACTCGTCGGCAGCACGAACGATGTCGTTCTCGACGTCGAGGATGTGTGCGAGCGCCGGGTTGCGCTCTTTCAGTGAGACCGGTGTGACGAACCGCGACGCGAGCGCGAACTGCGCTGGATTCACAAGCGCGATCGCGCGCGCGCCGTTCGCGAGCGGACCCATCTCCGCGCTGCCGAGCACCAGTGCGTCGGCAACGAAGCCCTCCGGCACCGGCGCGCTGGCGAACGCCCGCGTGAGCCAGCCTTCGCGCAGGTACTGATCGGAGCGAGACGCGGTGTCCCAGATCTCGATCGAGCGGAAGTGCGAAAGATTCGGCTGCGGATAGGTCACGCCCTGCACAATCGCGAGTTGCCCCGCGCGCCACATCGGCAGGAGCGGCGCGAGCGCCGGATGGAGCGCGGTGCGCTCATCGAGTTGGATCGCCTGATCCCGGCGCACGCCAATGTTCGGGCGATAGCTGTAATAGAGCGGATCAGCGAACGGGACGACCGTATTGATGCCGTCATTGCCGCCCTTGAGTTCGATAAGGATCAGCAGATTGTCGTAGCCTCTCGCGAAAGGACCCGGCGACGCCGCGCCGGTCTGCGCGCGCACCATGCGCGGCAGACACAGCGACGTCCCCGCCGCAGCGGCCGCAGCCAGAAACTCGCGTCGCTTCATCCTGTGTCTCGCTCTTCATGGCGGCCGCATGCGCAGGACCGTCGTTTGGTTCGTTTCGTGGTTCGACTGATCATTTCAACTGGTACACCGGATCCATCAGCAGTGCTTCGAGATACGCGCGCGCGTTGCTGCCCGCGGCGATCGCATCGACGGGCTCGAGCGGAAGCACCGCGTGCTGCATCTTCAATTGCGCCGTCAGGCCTGGCACATCGTCTGCGTTCACACCGAATTGCGCAAGCCATGCGTCGAGATCGAAACGCATGCTGCCCTGCGCCACGCGCGCGGGGGCGCCCATCCGCGCGTCAGCCTTCATCATCATGCCGGGCCTGCGCACGCGCGTCGGTTCGGTCGCGCGAAACAACTGCGCGACGAATTGCTTGCGCGCAAGGAGTGTCGAACTGTTGATCCACATCAATCCACCAGGCCACCCTTTCACATTCGGCGGATCGAACAGCTTCTCGCCAAGCGAGGCCGCCGTCCGTGCGAAGGGCATCGTTTCGCCATAAGCGACGTCGAATCGCCGCACCGTGCCCGCGATAAACTCCACCGGCGAACTCACCATTACCCCGCGATTGCGCTCGTCCCAGAACGCGGGCGTGAGCAGCAGCGCCCGCATGCCCGTCTTGATGTCGTAGCCGCTCGCGCGCAGCGCTTGCGCAACCGTCTGGAGTTCGTCGTTGTCGGGGGTATCGGAGACGAACTCGCGCCATAGTTTCGTCGCGATGAAACGTGCAGTCTGCGGCTCGCCGAGCAGGATGTCGAGCACCTCGTCGCCGTCGAACGCTCCGCTGTGGCCAAGCACCGTCTTCTCGCCATCGTCGTGTTGCCCCGGCCGCCACACGTAGCGCCAGGTATCGGGATCGACGCCCCAGCCCGTATAGGCCCTCGCCGCTTCTGTTACGTCGCGCTGCGTGTACTGCCCCTCGCCCAGCGTGAACAGCTCCATCACCTCGCGTGCGAAGTTCTCGTTGGGCTTGCCCTTGCGATTGCTCGCGCCGTCGAGATAAAGCAGCATCGCCGGATCTTTCGCGACCGCATGCAGCAAGTCGCCGAAACGGCCGAGCGCGTCGCGCCGTAACAGTGCATTTTGCGCGGCCATTAACTGTGGATCACGCACCTTGTCCTGACCGGACGTGAAGTGGTTGTGCCAGAAGAGCGTCATGCGCTCCGTGAACGGTGAAGGCGTGACGAGCATCTCGTGCAGCCACCATGCGCGCAAGTCGTCGTAGCGTTCGCGACGCAGACGCTGTTCGTCGCGACGCTGGTCCGGTGTCCACGTTGCACGTTGTGCACGTGTCGCGGGTGCATCGGTTGTCCACGAGGGCAGCGGCGTGAGCGCCTCATGACGCGACGACGCGAGCACGCGCGCAACCGCTTCGCCGCGCGTGAGTCCGACGTAAGGCGTGACTTCCGCTGTGGTGGGCGCGAAGCCCGTGCGCACGAGCAGGTGGCGAGCGTCGCCGGGGTCGAGCAGCAGGTCAACGCCTTCCGCCGATAGACGCGCACTCGCCTCATGCGTACGACGGCCGTTCGCTGCGCCGGGTGCGTCGCCAGCCGACGCTCGCGAGGGCGAGTTGCTCGTGAGCCAGACACCTGCCGCCGCAAGGCGCGACGATGCGATCGACCTGATCGGTTTCATGCCGTCCCGGGTAAAAGTGAGCACGCGAGTCACAGCGGCAGCTCGCACACAATGACTCTAGCCGCTTAACGGACGATCCGGAACGGATGTTGACTGCGCAATTGCTACGGAATTTTTCAGTGATGTGCCAGAGCGGCGGCGTCAGCGCTTGTAGAGTTCGCGGACCGCGTCCTCGATATGCTGGCGCAGGAGGCGACGCTCTTCGGGCGTCATGTGGCCGTCGCGGCGTCGCTCGTCGAGATCGGGAGGAACGCCGGGTGTGCGCGGATTGGGATCGGATGCGGGACGCCCGGGCGGGTCATTGTGCAAGCGCTGCCCGGTCGACTTGTAGCCTGCGGAATGGGAGGTCGGGCGAGGACGGTCGAACCGGTCAGCGGAAGGTTGGGCGCTGGCCTGGACCGAATCCAATGCGGCCACGACGCCACCGGCCAACGCCAGTGCAATCATGGTGAGGCGCATTGTCGGCCTGCCCCCTCCCTTCATTATGTTTCCTTCGTGACGCGGCAAACGGCTACCTCGAAAGCGTGCGGACCCGCGTTGACGCGGAAGACAATTAAAAGTCGGGTGAAGTATCTACCGAACGGCCGCATTCCGTAAAGCAGTCTATCCGTCAGCCTTTAATGACGTGGCACAGGCTGGGTAAATCTTGTAACCGACTGTAACCTGATAATTGGTGCAAACTCGCACCACGATCCAATCGCGATAAGATGCCAGGCATGGAAACCAAAAACCCATCCAAAATCCTCGTCGTCGACGACGATCCGCGGCTGCGCGATCTGCTGCGGCGTTATCTCGGCGAACAAGGCTTCAATGTTTACGTCGCCGAAAACGCACCCGCGATGAACAAGCTGTGGGTGCGCGAGCGTTTCGACCTGCTGGTGCTCGATCTCATGCTTCCGGGCGAGGACGGCTTGTCAATCTGCCGTCGCCTGCGCGGCAGCAATGATCGCACGCCGATCATCATGCTCACGGCGAAGGGTGAGGACGTGGACCGCATCGTCGGTCTGGAAATGGGCGCCGACGACTATCTGCCAAAGCCGTTCAATCCACGCGAGCTGGTCGCGCGCATCCATGCAGTGCTGCGCCGCCAGGCGCCGTCGGAACTGCCGGGCGCGCCGTCGGAAACTACCGAGGTGTTCGAGTTCGGCGAATTTGCACTGAACCTCGCCACACGCACGCTCACCAAAGCTGGTCAGGAGATTCCGCTCACTACTGGCGAGTTCTCGGTGCTGAAGGTGTTCGCGCGTCATCCGCGTCAGCCGCTTTCGCGCGAAAAGCTCATGGAACTCGCGCGCGGCCGCGAATACGAAGTGTTCGACCGCAGTCTCGACGTACAAATCTCGCGGCTGCGAAAGCTGATCGAGCCGGATCCCGGCAGCCCGCGCTTCATTCAAACGGTCTGGGGACTCGGCTACGTGTTCATCCCCGACGGCGCAGCCTGACCCGTCTGGATGTCTGCCATTCCTTTGTCTGACAGGAAAGGGCCCATGCGGATTGACCGGCGTCTGCTGACGCTTGCGTTCGGCGACCTGTTCTGGCGTACCTTCCTGCTGATCGCACTCCTCATTGCGGTCAGTCTTGCGGCGTGGTTCCAGAGTTTTCGCGTGATCGAGCGGGAGCCGCGCGCGCAGCGCGTGGCCCTGCAGCTCGTCGCGATCGTCAAGCTCACACGCACCGCCCTGCTCTATTCCGATCCCGACCTGCGCCGCGCGCTGCTGCAGGACCTGGAGAGCAATGAAGGCGTGCGCGTCTACCCGCGCGAAACCACCGACAAATACAAGCTCCAGCCCGACGAGTCGCTCAACCGGCTCATCGAGCACGACATCCGCGGACGCCTCGGCGACGACACGGTCATCGCCCAGTCGGTGAACGATATTCCTGGCGTCTGGATCAGCTTCAAAATCGACGATGACGATTACTGGGTCGCGCTCGACCGCGAGCAGCTCGATAACGTCACGGGCCTGCAATGGGTCGGATGGGGGGTGTCGGCGCTTGCGCTTTCGCTGTTCGGCGCGGCGTTCATCACGAGCCTCGTGAACCGGCCTTTCGCGCGGCTCGCGATGTCGGCGCGCATGGTCGGCTCCGGCCAGTCGCCTGCGCCATTGCCGGAGAGCGGCATGGGCGTGGCCGCGGAAACCAATCGAAGCTTCAACCAGATGGTGCGCGACCTCGAACAACTCGAGGCCGATCGCGCGCTCATGCTCGCGGGCATCTCGCACGATCTGCGGACACCGCTCGCGCGGCTGCGGCTCGAGACGGAGATGAGTCCGTCCGACGAGTCGACCAAGGAGGCGATGATCGACGACATCGAGCAGATGGACTTGATCATCGGACGCTTCCTCGACTATGCGCGTCCGGTCCAGCGCCTGCCCGAGCGCGTCGACCTCTCCGTGATCGCGAGTGAAATGGCCGCGCGCCTCGCGAGCGAAGACGGCGTGCGAATGATCACGCGCCTTGCGCCGACCGCGCTGATCGAAGCCGACGACACCGACATGCGCCGCGTGGTCGGCAACCTGATCGAGAACGCGCGTAAGTACGGTGCGAGCGAAACGGACGGCATTCCACACATCATGCTCGAGACGCGCGTTTCGCATTCGCGGGTCGAGCTTTCGGTCGTCGATGAAGGTCCTGGCATTCCCGAAGATCAGATCGCGCTCGTCACGCGACCGTTTTATCGCGTCGACAACGCCCGCACTCAGGCCAACGGCACCGGCCTCGGCATGGCGATCGTGCAGCGGCTCGTGGGTCGCTACCGTGGCGCGCTGCGCTTGCGCAACCGCATGCCCGGCCCCGGCCTCGAAGTGACAATCGAATTTCCGCTCGCCAAGGGCGTGTAATCCGGGGACGCGGCGGCCCACTTCACTGCCTCACACGGGCCGCATTCTCGTGCGGCGAACGTCGCCCTGGAGCTAACGACGCAACAAGCGTGCGGCGGCTTCGAATAGCGCGATCGCGTTCGTCAGGGCCATCCTGCCGGTCACTCTCTCACCAGGAGCTGACGCATGAAAACCGTGGGCGACAAACTCGAAGCCTTCACCGTCACCGCAGCGAAGCCGGGATTCAATCATCCAGAAGAAAACGGCGAGTCGGCGTTTCAGGAAATCACCGAGCAGACATTCGCGACGAAGTGGAAAGTCATCTACTTCTATCCGAAGGACTTCACGTCTGACTGCGCCACGGAAATCGTCGGATTCGCGCGGTTACGCAAAGAGTTCGAGGCTCGTGACACTATGCTGATAGGCGGCAGTTGCGACAACGAGCACGTAAAGCTCGCGTGGCGCCGCGAAGACAAGGACCTCGACCGCCTGAACCACTTCTCGTTCGGCGATGTGAAAGGCGAACTGATCGACATGCTCGGCGTACGCGACAAGGACGAAGGTGTGGCGCTGCGCGCCACCTTTGTCGTCGATCCCGACAATACGATCCAGCACGTCAGCGTGGACAATCTGAACGTCGGGCGTAATCCCGACGAAATCCTGCGAGTCCTCGACGCCCTGCAGACAGGGCAGATGTGCCTGAGCGGACGTCCCGTCGGCGGCACCACGCTTCAGGTGCGATAACGCGTTGGTGTGGTAGCTACGTGAGCCGCTGGCGGATTGTCGCTTCGAATTCCCATTTCCATTCGAACGTCGATTCTTCGGCCGCAGGTATTCAGGAATACGAAATCATGCGCGAACCCCGGTCACAAAACCGGAGGCGCGCGCCGTCACATCGTCGGCGCGCTTGTCGCGCGCATCAAGCGCGCATGAGCAGCACGGCGGCCTGCGCCTCGATGCCCTCGCCCCGGCCCAGATAGCCGAGCTTTTCATTCGTCTTCGCCTTCACGTTGACGCGATCGAGCGGCAGCTTCAGATCTTCGGCGATATTCGCACGCATCGCGTCGATATGCGGTGCGAGCTTCGGCGCCTGCGCGATCACGGTGCTGTCCACGTTGACGAGCGCGAATCCCGCTTCCTCGACACGTCGCAGGCACTCGCGCAGCAGCACGCGGCTGTTCGCGCCATAGAAGTTCTTGTCGGTGTCGGGAAAATGCCGGCCGATGTCGCCAAGCGCGGCGGCGCCGAAAAGCGCGTCGGTGATCGCGTGCAGGAGCACGTCGGCGTCCGAGTGACCGAGCAGTCCGCGCTCATACGGCACCGTCACGCCGCCAATGATGAGCGGGCGTCCCGGCACCAGCGCGTGCACGTCGTAGCCTTGTCCGATTCTGAGGTCCATGGGTGGGGTTATCCGTGTTGGTTATCGTCGCGCGCCGAGCCGCTCAACCGCCCGACGGCCGGTTGAGAATCGCTTCCGCAAGCGCGAAATCTTCGGGGTACGTCACTTTGAAATTGCGCAGGCTGCCCTGCACGAGGCGCGGCGAATGACCGAGCCATTCGATCGCGCTCGCCTCGTCGGTGAGATCGTGGCCGTCCTGCTGCGCGCGCTCGATGGCCGTGCGCAACATGCCAATGCGGAACATCTGCGGCGTTTGCGCCTGCCAGAGTCCGTCGCGGGCTTCGGTGCGGGCGATGCGCGGCGCGCTGCCCTCCGGATCGACACGTTTGAGCGTATCGGCAACGGGCAACGCCATGATCCCGCCCACCGCATCGTCCTTCACGGCGTCGACGAGCGACCGGATCAACGCGGGTGTGATGCCGGGGCGCGCCGCGTCGTGCACGAGCACCCAGTCGTCATCGCGCGCGCCGAACTCGGCGAGCGCGGCGAGGCCGTTGTAGACCGACGCCTGGCGCGACGCGCCGCCACAGCGACGCACGGCGAAGCGCAGACCGCCGAAGCGGCGCGCGTCGAAGTGTCCGTCGTCGGGAGCGATCACGACGAGCGTCTGGGAGAATTCGCTGCAGGCGTCGAAGGCGGCGAGCGTATAGTGCAAAAGGTCGCGGCCGGCGACCATCCGGTACTGCTTCGGCATGGCCGAGCCGGAACGGCTGCCGGTGCCGGCGCACGGAATCAGGGCAAACAGGCGTGGTGTCACGGTGATGCAAGCCGTATGAGTCAAAGTAAGGGACGGATTTTATAATAGATGCTTTGCCCGCACGGCGGACGCACGCAGAAGCACGCGCAAGCGCGTAACGAGAAGCGCGCAAGCGCGTAACGCCGGGCCGTTTCAGCCCCTTGCCACGGCAAGGCGCGAAATGGGCCCGCATGCGCCTGAACCGCCGGACGGCCGTCGATACTGTCGCCCGGCGCGCACATGCCCGCCGGGCGGACCCGCTGGATTCGCGCCTCGACGCTGTCACCCAGGCCAGGAGCCAGGCTAATAGCCGGGCCAACACCTGGGCCACCGAGAAGGCCAACCTGTCGCCTATGTCCGATATCGCCGCTTCGTCGCAGTCTCCGTCCCCCGTCGCCGTCGTCAAGCCGGGGCAGCGCTACGCCTTCGACGGCACGCACGGTTCGTCCGATGCGTTGCTGATCGCCCGCTACCGTGAGGCGTCGCGGGCGAGCGCGCCGCTCATCGCCGTCATCTGCGCGAGCGCGGTCGACGCGCAGCGGCTCGCCCAGGAGATCCCGTTTTTCGCACCCGAGGCGCGTGTGCGCCTCCTGCCCGACTGGGAAACGCTCCCCTACGACACGTTCTCGCCGCACCAGGACCTCGTCTCCGAGCGGCTCGCGACGCTGCACGATCTGGGCGAAGGCCGCTGCGACATCCTGCTGGTTCCGGCCACGACGGCGCTTTACCGCATGCCGCCCGCCTCCTTTCTCGCGGCGTACACGTTCTCGTTTGCGCAAGGCCAGCGGCTCGACGAGGCGAAGCTCAAATCGCAACTGACGCTCGCGGGCTACGAGCACGTGAGCCAGGTCGTGCGGCCCGGCGAATACTGCGTGCGCGGCTCGCTGATCGACCTCTTCCCGATGGGCTCGCCGCTGCCGTACCGCATCGACCTGTTCGACGACCAGGTCGACTCGATCCGGGCATTCGACCCCGACAGCCAGCGCAGCCTCTATCCGGTGAAGGACGTGCGGCTCCTGCCGGGCCGCGAGTTCCCGTTCGACGAGGCCTCGCGAACGGCGTTCCGCAGCCGCTGGCGCGAGGTGTTCGAAGGCGACCCGAGCCGCGCGACGGTCTACAAGGACATCGGCAACGGCGTGCCGTCGGCGGGCATCGAGTATTACCTGCCGCTCTTCTTCGAAGAAACCGCGACGCTGTTTCACTATCTGCCCGCGGACGCCCAGCTTGTGTTCTCGGGCGACCTGGATGCCTCGATCCGCCGCTTCTCGGCCGACACGAAACAGCGCTACAACTTCCTTTCGCACGACCGCGAACGGCCGATTCTCGAGCCGCAGCGCCTCTTCCTCACCGAAGACGACTTTTTTACGTTCGCGAAGCCGTTCGCGCGCCTCGTGCTACCGGCGGCGAGCGCGGGCGGCTGGGCGAATGCACTGCCGAACCTCGCGATCGACCGCCACGCCGACGACCCGCTCGCCGCGCTGCGCGGGTATCTCGGCACGACGAAGAACCGCGTGCTGTTCGCGGTGGAGTCGGCTGGCCGCCGTGAGACGATCGCGCAACTGCTCGCGGACAACCACCTTCGGCCCGCCTCCGCGGACAGCTATGAGGACTGGCTTACGTCCGACGAGCGCTTCGTACTGGGCGTCGCGGCACTCTCGACGGGCTTCGCGCTCGCCGGTGAAGCGCTCGCCATCATCACGGAAACCGAGCTGTACGGGCCGCTTGCACGCCGCGCCGGACGCCGCCGCCAGGAACAGGCGAGCAACGTCGATTCGATGGTGCGCGATCTTTCCGAACTGAAAGTCGGCGATCCGGTCGTGCACGCACAGCACGGCATCGGCCGCTATCACGGCCTCGTGACGATGGACCTCGGCGAAGGCGACACCGAATTCCTGCACCTCGAATATGCAAGCGGCAGCAAGCTGTACGTGCCCGTGTCGCAGCTGCATGTGATCTCGCGCTACAGCGGCGCCGATCCAGACAATGCACCGCTGCACGCGCTCGGCTCGGGCCAGTGGGAAAAAGCGCGCCGCAAGGCCGCGCAACAGATCCGCGACACCGCAGCCGAATTGCTCAACCTCTACGCGCGGCGTGCCGCGCGCGAGGGCCATGCGTTCAAGCTCGATCCGCGCGACTACGTCAAGTTCGCGGAGAGCTTCGGCTTCGAGGAAACACCAGACCAGGCGGCGGCGATTGCGGCCGTCATCGGCGACATGACGAGCGGCAAGCCGATGGACCGCCTAGTGTGCGGCGACGTCGGCTTCGGCAAGACCGAAGTGGCGCTGCGCGCGGCCTTCATCGCCGTGATGGGCGGCAAGCAGGTCGCGATCCTCTCGCCTACGACGCTGCTCGCCGAGCAGCACACCCAGACCTTCACCGACCGCTTCTCCGAGTGGCCCGTGCGCATCGCCGAACTCTCGCGATTCAAGACCGGGAAGGAAGTCAACACGGCGATCGGACAGATCAACGACGGCACCGTCGACATCGTCATCGGCACGCACAAGCTGCTTTCGTCAGACGTGCAGTTCAAACGGCTCGGGCTCGTGATCATCGACGAGGAACACCGCTTCGGCGTGCGCCAGAAGGAAGCGCTGAAAGCGCTGCGTGCGGAAGTCGACGTGCTCACGCTGACCGCGACACCGATCCCGCGTACGCTCGGCATGGCGCTCGAAGGGCTGCGCGATTTTTCGGTGATTGCGACTGCGCCACAGAAACGCCTCGCCATCAAGACGTTCGTGCGCCGCGAAGAAGACAGCGTGATTCGCGAAGCAATGCTGCGCGAACTCAAGCGCGGCGGCCAGGTGTACTTCCTGCACAACGAAGTCGAGACGATCGAGAACCGCCGCGCGATGCTCGAAGCGCTCGTGCCCGAGGCGCGCATCGCGGTCGCGCACGGCCAGATGCACGAGCGCGAACTCGAAGCCGTGATGCGCGACTTCGTCGCGCAGCGCGCGAACGTGCTCCTGTGCACGACGATCATCGAGACCGGCATCGACGTGCCGACTGCGAACACGATCCTCATCCATCGCTCCGATAAATTCGGCCTCGCGCAATTGCACCAGCTGCGCGGACGCGTCGGACGCTCGCACCACCAGGCTTACGCGTACCTGCTCGTGCACGATCCGCAGGGCCTCACGAAGCAGGCACAGCGCCGCCTCGAAGCGATTCAGCAGATGGAGGAACTCGGTTCGGGTTTCTATCTCGCGATGCACGACCTCGAAATCCGCGGTACGGGCGAAGTGCTCGGCGACAAGCAGTCGGGCGAGATTCAGGAAATCGGCTTCCAGCTCTACTCGGACATGCTCACCGACGCGGTGAGGGCGCTCAAGGAAGGCCGCGAGCCCGATCTGAACGCACCGCTCGCCGCGACCACGGAGATCAACCTGCACGCGCCCGCGATCCTGCCCGCCGACTATTGCGGCGACGTCCAGGAACGCCTGTCGCTCTACAAGCGGCTGGCGAACTGCGAGCACGACGACTCCATCGACGGCATCCAGGAAGAGCTGATCGACCGCTTCGGCAAGATGCCGCCGCAAGCGCACGCGCTCATCGAGACGCACCGGCTACGGCTCGCGGCGAAGCCGCTCGGGATCACGAAGATCGACGCGGGCGAAGCCGTGATCGGCCTGCAGTTCGTGCCTAATCCGCCCGTCGATGGCATGCGCATCATCGAGATGGTGCAAAAGCACAAGCACATCAAGCTCGCCGGGCAGGACAAGCTGCGCATCGAAACGCGCAGCCCGGACCTCGCGGTGCGCGTGGCGACGGTCAAGGAAACGCTGCGTGCGCTCGGCGCGCCCGCGCGGGCGGCGGCACGTTAAAGGGCGCGTCAGCCGGCGCATGACGGAGTGACTTGCAGCGGTGCGTCGCGCGTGCCGCTGCAAGTCGCGTTCCGAAGCGCACAAGCTTCCACCATCCTTTTTAGGTAATATTGGGATATTGGAACGCTGGAGTCATGTTATGGCCGTCGACGCTGAATCGGCGCAATCCACACAGTCGCGCGCTTCCTCCTCCGCGCCTCCCATCTCGCTTCCCTGGGTCACGCGGCTCGTGTCGATGGACACAGTGAGCCGCAATCCCAATCTCGGCCTCATCGAAACAGTCCGCGACTATCTGCGCACGCGCGGCATCGAATCGGTACTCACCCACAGCCCCGAAGGCAAATGGGCCAACCTGTTCGCGACGCTGCCCGCGCACGACGGATCGACGAACGGCGGCATCGTCCTCTCGGGTCACACGGACGTCGTCCCCGTCGACGGCCAGAAGTGGGACAGCGATCCGTTCAGCCCGGAAATCCGCGACGGCCTGCTCTATGGCCGCGGCACCTGCGACATGAAAGGGTTCATCGGCGCCACACTCGCACTCGTGCCGGAGATGCAGCAAGCGAAGCTCGCGAAGCCGCTCCACCTCGCGCTTTCATTCGACGAAGAAATCGGCTGTGCGGGCGCACCGCTCATGATCGAGGAACTCATGAAGCGGGGCGTGAAGCCGGAAGGCTGTATCGTCGGCGAGCCGACCAGCATGCGGCCCATCGTCGCCCACAAGGGCGTCAACGCGTACCAGTGCTGCGTGCGCGGACACGCAGCGCACTCCTCGCTCACGCCGCGCGGCCTCAATGCGATCGAATACGCGGCGCGGCTCATCTGCCATATCCGCGATCTCGCCGACCAGTTCCGCGCCCAAGGCCCCTTCGACGACCGCTACGACGTGCCGTTCACGACCGCACAAACGAGCCTGATCGACGGCGGCAACGCGATCAACACCGTGCCCGCCCAGTGCCGCTTCACCTTCGAATTCCGCAACCTGCCGACGCTCGATCCCGATGCGATCTTCGCGCGCGTCGAGCAGTACGCGCGCGAGACGCTGCTGCCGAAGATGCAGCGCGAGCACGCGTCGGCGGCCATCGAGTTCTCGAAGATCGCCGCAGCGCCGGGCCTCGATGCGAGCGAGCAGGCCGCGATCACGCAACTCGTGCGCGCGCTCACTGCCGACCGCGCGCAACGCAAGGTGGCCTACGGCACGGAGGCGGGGCTGTTCGCGCGCGCGGGGATTCCGAGCATCGTGTGCGGTCCCGGCGACATCGAACAGGCGCACAAGCCGAACGAATTCGTTTCCCTCGACCAGCTTGCCGCGTGTGAAGGATTCCTGCGCAAGCTCGTCCACGCGCAGTCCGTCGAAGCGCAGTCGCAATAGCGCGACAACGAGGCACGCGAGCGCCATGTCCAACGGCACGCCAACACCGACCGGCCACACGATCGACGGCGAAGCGATCCCGACACTCGACGACATCGCCTCGCAGCACTTCACGCTCACGCCGTGGGTGCTGCGCACACCGGTGTTCGACCGCCACGACCTGCCCTCGTTTGAAGACACGCTCGTCAACTTCAAGTTCGAGCTGCTGCAGGCGAGCGGCAGCTTCAAGGTGCGCGGCGCGTTCACGCATTTGCTCGCGCTCGACGCCGCGGAGCGCCGCGCGGGTGTCACGTGCGTCTCGGGCGGCAATCATGCGATTGCGGTGTCGTATGCTGCGATGCGCCTTGGCATCAGCGCGAAGGTCGTGCTCTTTCGCACGGCGAGCGCGGCGCGTGTCGAACAGTGCCGGCGCTTCGGCGCCGAAATCGTCGTGGCGGGGAGCAGCAGCGAAGCGTTCGACATCGTCAGGCGCGTAGAAGCCGAGGAAGGCCGCTATTTCGTGCATCCGTTCAACGGCTATCGCACGGTGCTCGGCACGTCGACGCTCGGCTACGAGTGGGCGACCCAGGCGAATGACCTCGATGCCGTGATCCTGCCGATTGGCGGCGGCGGCCTCGCTGCGGGCGTCTCGCTCGCGCTGCGGCTCGCCGATCCGCGCGTGCACATCTACGGCGTCGAGCCCGAATCCGCAGACGTGATGAGCCGCAGCTTCGCCGCCAACCATACGGTGCACATCAGTCGCATGCATTCGATCGCGGACTCGCTGATGGCACCGCACTCCGAGCAATACAGCTACGAGCTGTGCCGACGGCATATCGATCGCATCGTCACCGTCAGCGACGACGACTTGCGCGCCGCAATGCGCGTGCTGTTCGATCAGCTGAAGCTGGCTGTCGAGCCCGCGTGCGCTGCGGCCACGGCAGGCCTGCTCGGGCCACTGCGCGACGTCGTGCAGGGCAAGCGCGTCGGCGTCCTGCTGTGCGGGACCAACACCGACCCCGCAACGTTCAGCGAACATCTGGCGCGCGCAAGCTAACGCGGATTGCGCAACGCGAGCGCGCCGTGTCCCTACTGCGGCTCGATCGCACGCGCAAGCAGCAACATGCCAGGGACTGTCAAATAGCTACCACGTCGGGAATGCGTTCGCTATCATTGCGCCATCCCATTGTTGTGTTCTGCCCCTTCACCCGGAGAGTTTGTCCATGAGCATGATCCAGGAATTCAAGGAATTCGCCGTCAAAGGCAACGTGATGGACCTCGCAGTCGGCGTGATCATCGGCGGGGCTTTTTCGACTATCGTGAACTCGGTGGTGAAGGACCTCATCATGCCCGTCATCGGCGCGATCACGGGCGGCCTGGACTTCTCGAACATGTTCGTCCGGCTCGGCCACGTTCCCGCGACTTACAAGGGCAATCCCGATTCGTACAAGGATCTGCAGACGGCAGGGGTAGCCGTATTCGGATACGGCTCGTTCCTCACGGCGGTGATCAATTTCATCATCCTCGCGTTCATCATTTTTCTGATGGTGAAGTTCATCAACAAGCTGCGCAAGCCGGACGAAGCGCCCGCAGCCGAACCGGCTCCGACGCCCGAAGACGTCGTGCTGCTGCGCGAAATCCGTGACTCGTTGAAAAACAATCCACGCTGAAGCGGTCTTTCCACCGCTACGACAAAGCCCGCGCCGGCGTACTGCCTCGCGGGTTTTTTCTTGCATATTGTTGCCCGCGCCACAGTCCGCCGCGGACTCAGGATTCGTGATGCCCCGCCACGTGGGCAGCATTCATCCGCTCGATCAGCCGTTCGAGCTGCTCGAAATTGACCGGCTTCGTGAGGTGCGCCGTGAAACCCGCATCGAGGCAGCGTCGCACATCTTCGTCGGTGCCGAAGCCGGTGAGCGCGATCGCGGGCGCGTCCGAGTCCTTTCGAAAGGCATGGATGAAGTCGACGCCGGTGCCGTCGGGCAGGCCCACGTCGCTCAGCACGAGATCGAAATGCGTACGACCCGTATACGCGAGCGCATCGGCCACGCTCCCCGCCACGGCCACCTCGTGCCCCAGTCCGCGGATCAGTTGCGACATCACCTCGGCCGTGTCCTCATGATCTTCGATCAAGAGGACGTTGAGCACGCCCGCCTGCTGCGGCCCTGCCTGTAGCGCTGGCGCGGCCGATTCCGGTTTCGCCATCGCGGTCGGCAGCACGATCGTGAACGTCGCGCCGCAATGCGCGCCGGGACTCTTCGCCACCACGGTACCGCCATGCGCCTCCGTGAGCGCCTTCGTCACCGCGAGTCCGAGCCCGAGGCCGCCGAACTGCCGCGTCATGTTGTGACTGCCCTGCTCGAACGCGTGGAAGAGCTTGCCGATCTGCTCCGGCGCGATGCCGATCCCCGTGTCCTCGACCTCGATCTGGACATGCATGCGTTCGTCGCGCGTGCGCACGTAGATGTGACCGCCGTCCGGCGTGAACTTCGCCGCATTGCGCACCAGATTCCAGAACATCTGCTGCAGCCTCGCCCGGTCGCCGCGCACGAAATGGTGCTGCGCGCGCAGATCGACATGCACGTCCTGCTGTTTGACCTGGATCTCGCTGTGGAAAAGCTCCAGCACGGCATCGATCGCTTCGTGCACGTTGACGGTCTCGAGCGCGAGGCTCAGCTTGCCGTTCGCCACGCGCGTGAGGTCGAGCAGGTCGTCGATCAGGCGCGCTTCGAGTTCGATATTGCGACGAATCATGAGCATGCCCGCGCGCACGGCCCCCGGCAGATCGGGGAGCTGCTCGATGAGCCGCGTGCCGGCCAGTACCGGCGTGAGTGGCGTGCGCAGTTCGTGCGAGAGCATCGCTAGGAAGCGGTCCTTCGCGCGGTTGGCCTCTTCCGCGATCTGGCGGGCCGCCTGCTCGGATTCGAGCAGACGCTCACGCTCCTCGGCAGACTCGCGCTGTGCGTGCACATCGGTGCAACTGCCGAACCATTTGTTCACACCGCCGCGCGGATTGCGCATCGCGACAATACGCATGTCGAACCAGCGATACGCACCATCGTGCCGGCGAATGCGCAGTTCGTGGCGATAGTCGGTGGCGCCGCTGCTAACGTCCTTGAGCCAGGTTCCGCGGATCTCCTCGCGATCGTCGGGATGCACGGCATCGAGCCAGGCGAAGCCATGCGAATGTTGCGCATCGAGCCCGGTGTAGTCGAACCACTGCTTCGAGAGAAAATCGCAGTTGCCATCGGCGCGGCACGTGAGCACGAGGTGGGGCAACGCCTCGGAGAGCGTCCGGTAGTGTTCCTCACGATCGCGCAACAACAACGATTCGTCCGAAGCGCGCTGCAGCAAAACCTGGGCGAGCACGCGCGCGACCGCCTCCGGCAGATAGTCGAGATAGTCGCCGGATTTCGGCACGACGTCCGAGACGCCCGCGCGCAGCGCCGCGATGACGCGCGATTCGTCGGTGAAGCCCGTCACGAGAATCGCCGGCACACGCACATCCTCGTCACGCAGGCGGCGGAAAAAGTCGAGGCCGGTTTCCGCGCCGTCGAGCTGATAGTCGAGCACGAGCACGTCAGGCGTATGCAAGGTAAGCAGCGCGCGCGCTTCCCCAACGCTCGCGCAGGTGTCCACGCGCGCGCCGGCGCGTGCGAGCGATTTGCGTGCGAGCCGCAGGATGCCCTCGTCGTCGTCGACGACAAGGACGTGCGCTGCCGCCAACAGGTTTCGTTCGTCGTTCATGCGCGTGACATGCCTCCTGGCAGGGGTGTGCGCAACGGGATCATCGGCTCGTGGGCAAGGTGGCTTTACGGACGCGCCAGTCGATGCCCCGGCGGCAGTTTGACGACCTGCAGGAAAAAGCCGAGCCGCCGCACGGCTTCGATGAAAGCGCCATATTCGACAGGCTTCGTGATGTACACATTACAGCCGAGTTCGTAACAGCGTTCGATTTCGCGCGGATCGTCGGTCGTTGTCAGCACGATGACCGGTACCGCCGCCGTGAGCGGATCGGCTTTCAGGCGCCGCAGCACTTCGAAGCCGTCGACACGCGGCATGCGCAGGTCCAGCAGCACGACGAAGTTCGCAAGGTCTTCGCGCGACGGGACGTCGGGCGCAACGCTCGAATCGGCGCCGGGCGATCCGAAGAAATAATCGAGCGCCTGCTGCCCGTCCGAAAAGCGCACGAAGCCGTTGGAAATGCCCGAGCGCCGCAGGTTGCGCTGGACCAGCGTCGCGTGACCGTCATCGTCTTCTATCAGTACGATGCTGACCCGTTCCCCGTCTGTCATGTCTGCTCTCCAAGGGACCACGGCATTCGATGACGCACGCGGCGCGCACGCCGTTTCCTTTCGCTCATGCGGTACGTAAGGGCTGAGTGGGCAGCGCGACGAAGAACGTCGAACCCACGCCCTCCGCCGATTCAACCCAAATCCGGCCGCCGTGCCGCTCCGCAATGCGGCGCGCCAGCGCGAGGCCAATGCCCTCCCCGCCGGATTCGCTGCCATGCAGCCGCTGGAACGCACTAAAGAGCTTCGGCAGGTAAGCCGCCGGAATGCCGGTTCCATTGTCTCGCACATAGTAGGTCCGCGTGCTCGCGTCCAAACCCGGCGCAACGCTTGATTCCGCCCCCTCGGCGGCGTCGAGCGCGCCGATCGCGACGCGCCCCGGCCGCGCCGGGTCGAGATGGCGCATCGCGTTGTCGATCAGATTGCCGAAAATCTGTTCGAGCGCGGCCGGGTCGCCCCACGCGGGCGGCAGTTCCCCCACGTCGATACGTGCGCCATCCGGCAGCGCGCGGGCGGCCGTTAGTGCGCGCTCGACAATCCGTCCCATGTTCACGCGCTGCCAGTGATATTCGAGGCGGCCCGCGCGCGAAATGCGCAACAGCGCGTCGATGATCGCCGCGGCGCGCGCCACGGCCTGGCGCAAGAATTGCAGCGACTCCTTAACATCGCCATCGAGCAGTTCGACCATCCGGCGATGCTCTTCCGCCGGCAGTCCGGCCGAATCGATCTGCGAACGCACGTCGTCACACGAGATCTGCAGCTCCTTCGAAAAACCTTGCAGATTGACGAGCGGCGAGCGTAAATCGTGCGAGACGCTGTAGATAAACATTTCAGTGTCCTGGGTCTCCTGACGCAGATGTTCGTTGGCACCAGCGAGATCGGCCGCACGCGCCTCGAGCTGCAGCTTCAGCGCCGCTTGCTCGCGATCGGCGTGGCGCAACCGCGTGCTGGTTTGATGCAGCACGGCATCGAGCGCCGCGATTTCGTCACCGCCCGAGAGCGCCGGCGCGAGCTTCACACCGTCGGCGAGGCGCAGGGCATTGTCACGAAGCGCGCCGAGCCGCACGCCGACGTTACGTGCGAACACGACGGCAGTCACGCCCCATATCAGCATCGAGCCCAGCACAGCGACGATCAGCGCGTAATGCTGATGCGCGCGCGTCATGCTCGACGACACGCTGCGCATCTCGTCGAGCCGGGTTTCTTCGTCGATGAACTCGGCAAGCTCGCTGCGCACGGTCTCGATCTCGGGCGGCAACGCCACACTGATCTGACGCGCCCACGCGATGCTGCGGCCCGCGCGCAGCGCGTCGGCGACATCACCCGCCTGTGCGCGCCACGCATACGCAGCCGCGCGCATGTGATCGACGCGTTTGAGTTGCGCCGGATTGTCGGCGACCATGCTGGAGAGCAGCGCGATGCGATCGGCAAACTCGGTCCAGACCGCGTGCCGGTCGATGAAAGTGGGGTCTTCGAGCACGATGCCCGTTCGTACGCGGGCCGCTTCGCGCAGGAGCGGATCGACGAGACTCGACGCCTGCCAGAGAATCTGCTTGCTGTTTTGTGCACTGCGTGCAGCACCTGCCGCCGCCGCTTGCGTATCGAACACGACCCCGAGCAGCGCCAGTTCGATGGCGCTTGGAATCGCGATCAGCAACAGCCCCTTGGCGAACAGTTTCATGGCGTTTTTGGCGCGTTTCAGGCTGACGGGCGGTCTGTGCAGCGCAGCGCGCGCTGCCTGCCACGCGGTGCGGAGCAAGCGCGGGCACTAGAAGCGGATCATTATCAGCGCGAAATAATTGGATGGCAACGGATGAGGCGAGCGTCCGGTGGCGAGCAGAAAAGCCCGCTTTTTTACGACTGTTCCGCCCACTGCCTGCGCGTGCAGGTCTATTATTGAGACGCGGAGACAGTAAAGACAGCGGAAAAGAGCGCCGGGATACCTACATGAGCGCGGCGAGCGGTCCGGCATGGCGATTGCGGGACGCAATGAGGGTTTGTGTGGCGTCTGAATCCTCGTGAATCCTGCAGAACCCTATGCTATAAAGGATCGACGTGCGGCGCGCAAAACCGGGAGTGGTCGCATGGGACAGCTGCGTTATTTGCAATCCTTTTTCAGGCGAATTTTTATGTCCTTCCCGAAAAAGCGTAAACGCATCAAGGCGGACGGCGACGAGTCCTTTCTCACCGTGCTCAGCCACTTCAAACCCTTCAGTCAACTCGACACCAAGATTGCGCGCGCCCGCGCGCAAGACGAGCCTGTCCTTTACGCGCATGTCCTGCCGGGACTCGATGTCCTGCTTTGCAGCGTGCGCGGCGCGCAACCGCCCTATCCCTGCACCACCGAACTGAGGCGGCGCTGCATCGAGTCCATCGCGCATGCGCTCGAACAGCCCATCGAAGGGCTGGAGAACGGCGGCTACTGGTATGAAGCGGACGGTTTCGGATTCCTTGTGTTCGCGAGCCGGGCGCGTGGCCGGATCCTTCCGGAATTCGGCGCATCGCGACCCACTGTGAGTTCGAGGCGCATCACGCGCCGCCAGGACGCGGCCGGCGACGCCGCTCCGCGATCGCTGCGCTAAGCGCGCTGACGCGCCGCCGGCGCGTCAGCGTTCCTTGTAGAGTCTCGATGACAGTGCCTGCGGCACGGCGAACTTGCCGGTGTTGCAGCTTCGCAATCGCGTCTGTGCGACCAGCCGACGATTGCTTGTCGCTCGCACGCCCGCTCATTCAAATAGCCCTCGGCCGGGAATAACCACCCGAAGGCTCGCCGCCCCGCTTGTTCACCCACTGCCCCGCGCTGTTCCACTCGTAGTTCGCGCCGATAGCCGCAAATGTCATATCTGCGACGACGACAATCCGCACAAGCCATGCGAAGATCCGGGCAGGTACGCGGCCGATGCCTCAAAACCACGAGTTGCCGTGACGTGACATGATGCACACCCGGTGACCTCCCCCGTGCTTTTCGCCCACTCTGAAAGTGGCCGGCCGGCCGTCATGTGCATACGTTAGCCATCACGCTGAATCACGAGACGACGCGGTTTTGTCTGCATTCATTCGATGAACAATCCGATTTTTTCGAGCCAAAACGAAGCTAGCCACGCGGCAAATGGCGTGCCGATCGTGGAAACCAGCCAGATTACGCGGCGCGATCCACAACGCGGCCTAACGCTGCTGCAGCCCACGGACTTCGCGCTGCGCCCAGGCGAACGCGCCGCGCTAACTGGCCCATCGGGTTCAGGAAAGAGCGTCTTCCTGCGTGCAGTTGCGCTGCTCGATCCACTCGACGGCGGCTCGATCCGATGGAACGGCCATGCCGTCCCCCGCACGGGCATCCCGCGTTTTCGCCGCCATGTGGCGTATCTGAGGCAGCGCCCCGCGCTACTCGACGGCACCGTGGAGGACAACCTGCGCTATCCGTATTCACTCGCGGTCTATCGCGGCGAACAGTTCAATCCCGTGCGTGTAGAGACACTCCTCGCCGCCGCGGGCCGCGCGGAGGACTTTCTCACGCGCCCCGCGTCCGAACTTTCGGGCGGGGAAGCGCAGATCGTCGCGCTCGTGCGCGTGCTGCAACTCGATCCCGAAGTCCTCCTGCTCGACGAGCCCACCGCCTCGCTCGACCCCGACTCGGCGCGCGCCGTCGAGACGATAGTGACCGCCTGGTTCGAGTCTGATCCGTCGAGGCGCGCGACGATATGGGTGTCGCACGATCGCGCACAGGCCGCGCGAGTCGGAAACCGGAGACTCGCGATGGACGCAGGCGCCCTCGTCGATGAAACCGGTGCGGCGCACCCGGCCACCTTTGCCTCCCCCGTTACCGGAACCGCGCGATGAATCCCGTTCTCCAGAACCTCGGCCTCGGTGATGTCGCTATCGCGGCGTTGCTCGTGTTCGTCAACGGCGCTGTGTCGGTGCTGCTCAAGCTCGATCTCGAACGCAAGCTCGCCTGGGCGGCCACGCGCACGGTCGTCCAGTTGCTCGCGATCGGTTACGTGCTCGGCTGGGTCTTTGAGTACAACCGCTGGTACGTCGTGCTGCCGCTCATGGTGCTCATGACGCTGATCGCAGGCATCGCCGGTTCGCAGCGCGGCGCACACGTGTACACGGGCCAACGCGCCGACAGCATCCTGTCGATCTGGGTCAGCGCGTGGCTCGTCGCTGCGGTGGGCCTCTTCGTCGTGATCCGCATCCGGCCGTGGTACCAGCCGCAGTATGCGATCCCGATTCTCGGCATGATCCTCGGCAACACCTTGACGGGCGTGTCGCTCGGCGTCGAGCGCATGACCCAGGAACTGACCGCGCGGCGCGACCGCGTGGACACTGCGCTCGCCCTCGGCGCGACGCGCTGGGAGGCCGCCCAGGCGCCCGCGCGCGACGCCGTTCGCGCCGGCATGATACCGACGCTCAACCAGATGGCCGTCGTTGGCGTGGTGAGTTTGCCCGGCATGATGACGGGCCAGGTGCTCGCGGGGGAGTCACCGCTGCAGGCGGTGCGCTATCAGATCGTGATCATGTTTCTGATCGCGGCGTCGTCAGCACTAGGGACGGTTGGTGCGGTGCTGCTCGCCTACCGGCGCGTCTTTTCGGCCGAGCATCGCTTTCTTGCGTCGCGGCTCATCGAACGCGAGGCGTTCGCAAAAAAACGCATCGCGTAGCACGCGCGCCGGCCTTGTTAGCGCTGCGCGGAGATCGTGAGCTGGGTGCCGTCGCTTAGCGTGATCATCTTTGGCGTGCCGTTGGTCGCCATCGAGAAGTGAACGATCTGGCTATACGACTTGACGTCGGGACACTTGAGCGTCTTCTCGCCGCTCGTCACGCTGCGCGTGCCGTGCGGTGTCTGTGCCCGGAAGTTCAACTGGACGTTCGCGGTGCCGTGCTCGTCGACAACTGGCGTGAGGCGCACTTGTGTCTGACGAACCATTGCACCGTTGGCATCAAGCGGAAGCGTGGCGAGGTCAGGGCAGCCTTCCGGCGCGGGTACGGCGCCACCGGGCGGCGTAGTGCGCCAGGTGAAGTCGTCGGTGTCGCCCGAGCGCAGCGTGCGCGTCTCCGATGCATTGCCGAACTGCTTCGACGTGACCTTGACCGTGTAGTGGATCGGCCCGTCGGTAGCGGCTTTGGATGTGACCTTGATCGGCGTGGCCGCGAGCGCCGGCAGCGCAATCGCGCACGATGCGGCGAGGGCAACACGGACAAAAGCCGCGCGAGCGCGGCGGGAGCGGCGGCAATGCATGCGTCACCTCCTGAGGGGCGCTGCCGCGCGTCGCAATTCCGGGCGACACGCGCAGTACGAGGCGGATCGTGGCGAATGATCCGTTCCTGAAGTCTAGCGCGCCACGCGAAGGCGTGCGCCGAGCGTATGCAACTCACGGACCAGGTTTTATCCCGCTTGTCACGCCGCGAATTCTGCTGGCGACGATCCGGCGAGCCCCGCCGGACGCCGGAACCTCAGCGCACGCGCCATGCAAACTTGCCGATTGAGTGATTGGGACGTCCGGCCTCGTCGACGCCTAGGCCCACTTGCGAACGCCCCACCCGCCAGGGCTCCACGCTACCTGCCACGCTCTTCGAGCCCGATCGTCAGTTCCGCCGTCACCTTCTGTTTCACGTGTCCGTATCCAGCCCACGGATCGGCCGCCTCAACCGCCGCAAGGCGCTCGTCGATGTTGTGCAACGTCCACTGTGCACCGCCGGTCGTTTCTGCGAGTTCGTCCCAGCTAATCGGCACCGACACGCCCATCCCGGGCCGAGCCCGCACCCCGTATGCCACGACTGTGCTCGCACCA
The DNA here is from genome assembly GCF_021390575.1 of Paraburkholderia adhaesiva. GTDB lineage: Bacteria > Pseudomonadota > Gammaproteobacteria > Burkholderiales > Burkholderiaceae > Paraburkholderia > Paraburkholderia adhaesiva. The sequence goes on from NZ_JAJEJQ010000001.1 coordinate 1,721,883, forward strand.
CGCGCGTTGCGCAGGTAATCGACGAAAATTCTCTTCTTGCGATGCTCGGGGCCCATCGTCGCCGTGATCCATGTCGGCGAATCCCAGGCGAGACGCTGCGCGACCGCGCGCGCAAACGCCTTCACGTCGTCCCAACCCGCCTCCGGTGTGAGCGGCGCGACGATATGCAGTCCTTTGCCGCCACTCGTCTTGCAGAACGCCTCCAGGCCCAGTTCGCGCAGTAGTGCGCGCGTCAAAGTGGCGGCCTCGATCATGCAGTCCCAGCCGAGCGCCGGATCAGGGTCGAGGTCGAATACCACGCGGTCGGGCCGCTCGATTTCGGCGACGCACGCGTTCCACGTATGCAGTTCGATGGTGTCCATCTGGGCGGCACCGACGAGCGCCACCTCTGAATCGATCGTGAGCAGCGGCGGATGACCGGGATCGAGTCCTTCGTACTGCGTGAGTCCCGGGATCGGCGCACGCGCAGCATGACGCTGGAAAAACATCTCGCCCGCAAGGCCATGCGGTGCACGCACGAGCGAAACGGGCCGGTCAAGCAAATGTGGCAGCAGCCAGCGCGATGCACGCTCGTAATAACGGACGAGGTCGATCTTGCGGATACCGCTCGCCACATCGATGACGCGTCGCGCGCTAGTGATCTGAACACCCGCGACGTCGGCGTCGGCCGGGGTATCGGGGACATGTCGACCGGCGCGCGTGGTGCGCTGCACGAACACGGCCTGCGTTGCCGGCGCGACCGCGTCCTGAACCTGCCCACGCGCGCCGCGCGGTGTTCGGGCTCGTGTCGTCTGTTGGGATCTGCGAGCGTCCTGCATACCGGTTCCCCTTGCGCGCATCGGCGCACGTGACGCGTCGCACGACGCGAACGGTTGACGGCACGCGACGGTCGTCCCCGTCGGACCACCGCGCAAGCTTTCATTATGAAACGAATGAGCGCGCAAGTCGGCGAAAGGTGCGCGAAGGGCCGGATCGTCAGACTGGTCGTCGTAAATCGCGTGCCGCCGCCAGACCTGAACCGCCTTGTGTCGATGAACCGTCCGCGGTCCGGACGGGATCGGCGAGCAGTTACAATGTCACGATTTGCCGCGCCCTCGTCCGTTTTTCGCCCGATTTTCGTCCACGTCATGAATCTCGTCATACAGAGTCTTGCCCCGCTGCCCGTCGCCCACCACAAGCCGCTTCTCGCGCTCGCACGCGGCAGCAGCCTCACGCCGATTGACGATTGCTCGATCCGCATCGAGAACGCTGTTCCCGCACAACGCGCGGATCTCGACGTCTATTGCGGCACGCATCAGCTCGATTACGCGTTTATCGGAGCAGGTCGCGCACTCGCGGACTTCGGCCTCGTCGCGATGGACATGGACTCGACGCTCATCACGATCGAGTGCATCGACGAGATCGCCGACTTCTGCGGGCTGAAGGCCGAAGTCGCGGCGATCACCGAAGCGTCGATGCGCGGCGAGATCAAGGACTTCAACGAGAGCCTGACGCGCCGCGTGGCGCTGCTCAAGGGGCTCGACGCGAGCGCGCTGGAACGCGTCTACGAGGAGCGGCTGCAACTGTCGCCGGGCGCGACGCAGATGCTCGCCGGTGCGAAGGCCACTGGGCTGAAGACGCTGCTCGTCTCGGGCGGCTTCACGTTCTTCACGGAGCGCCTCAAGGCGCGGCTCGGCCTCGACTACACGCGAGCAAACACGCTCGAGATCGTCGACGGGAAGCTGACAGGCCGCGTGATCGGCGAGATCGTTAACGCCGACGTTAAAGCACGCACGCTCGTCGAAACCTGCGCGGAACTCGGCATTGAACCGCGCCGTGCAATTGCGATGGGCGACGGTTCGAACGATCTGAAGATGATGGCTGAAGCGGGTTTGTCGGTGGCTTTCCGTGCGAAACCCGTCGTGCGCGAGGCAGCAAGCGTGGCGTTCAACTACGTCGGGCTCGACGGATTGTTGCGACTCTTCTGATCGTCGCTCCCCCCGCCTGATTCACACGGCCGTTGCGTATGTGAAGCGCAGCGGTCGTACAGCAATACGCAATTGCGGTTGCTCATCAGATCTGAGTGACGGCGCCGGGGTTATCCAACCGTTCCGATACCCACCAGAACCATTAGTTGCCGGGCTCGATCCTCGCATCAGAAATACACGGTCAGCGATGACAGCGTATAGGGCTGCGCCAAGGGATAGGGCTGCGAGGAATAGTCCACGCTGTTGTTGGTTAGAGCGGGCGAAACGGTTGTCGACCGATCAGGTTCGTTAAGTGAAGGCAAGCCGAATGCTTGTCGCTCACTGTCGTCCACGAGCCATTCCTCCAGTGACGTATCACCAAGGGTCAGATACGGGGTATCCGCAAGCGATATTTTTTGCCCGTAGCGTTTTCTGAGCTGTGCAAGCACGAATTTGCCAAGTATCAGCGTGCACTGTTCCTCGATTTTCATTTTCTGCTCGCGGGCTATTGCCCACTCCCGTTCAAGTACGAACATCCGGGCGTTAATCTGAGGCAGTGAAAATTCGTTATCCATAGTGAACTAACATGGCACACGGCCCGGCGAGAAAATCGGGACGACGATCTGGCAGACGTCTCGCCACGCGCATACAAGACACTTCGTAATTAAGGCCCCCGGGATAAACGATGCAGCTTCGCCGTCTTTTTCGCGGGGAACTGAGGGAGATCATGACAGCATGAGGCGATCGATTGAGACTCCCACCCCGACAGGGTGACGGGAAGTCCGCATGAGACTCTATACGATAGCTGACAGCGGCCGAAGCGAAATTACACGTCTAGTCCATGCAGGACAAATCTTGCTTGATTATCTAAAAATAAGATAAGCGGTGGAAACTGATATTCATCGAATTATCAATTCCCATTTAACAGATTAGATTGACTGATTTGACCGGCTTGCGCAGACCGCCCTGCGGAAATCGATCATCGGCGCTGCGATGCCGCCGAAAAGATGGCACAACTACGAAGCGTTCGATGAGGCGCCGGGCTCTGCGAATGGAAACCTCGTTGCGACGGGCGGTTGTCCCCGTCGCCGTCGCATTCACGTTCTCAGTGTCTCAGACCGACTTTCCGTGACAGGCCCGCTCCAACGCTTGTTCGAGGTCGGCGCGCAGGTCGGCCTCGTCTTCGAGCCCCACGTAAAAACGCACCAGCGTGCCGCGATGCGGCCAGTGCGAGGCCGTGCGCATCGACCCGATGTGGTACGGCATCACGAGACTATGCGCCCCGCCCCAGCTCCAGCCGATCGAAAACAGTTCGAGCGCTTCGCAGAAGGCGTCGACCTGCTCGTGGCTGTATCGATCGTCGAAGACCACCGAAAAGAGACCGCCCGCGCCGGTGAAATCGCGCTTGAATGATTCGTGGCCCGGACAGTCGGAGAACGCGGGATGCAACATGGCCGCAATCTCGCCGCGCGTCTTGAGCCAGCTCGCCAATGCGAATGCACTGCGATCGTGCGCCTCAAAACGGGCCTTCATGCTCGGCAGCGCGCGTAGCACGAGCGAACAGTCGTCCGACGAAACGCCGATGCCAAGGCGCATGCGCGCCTGCTTGAGTTTCAGGTGCAGTTCGCGATCGGTCGTGATCGCCGCGCCCATCAGCACATCGCTGCCGCCCGACTGATACTTCGTGAGCGCCTGCACCGAGATGTCGATGCCATGCTCGAACGGCTTGAACGCAAGCCCCGCCGAATACGTGTTGTCGATCGCCGTGACCACGTTGCGCGCGCGAGCCGCGGCCGTGATGGCGCGCACGTCGGGGACTTCCATCGTCACCGAGCCCGGTGCTTCCAGCCAGATCAGCTTCGTGTTGGGCCGGATCAGGTCTGCGATGCCGGCCCCGATCAGCGGATCGTAGTAGCGCGTCGTGATGCCGAAATCGCGGGCGAGCCAATCGCCGAGTTCCCGATTCGGCGAGTAGACGTTATCGGGAATTAGTACGTCGTCGCCTGCCTTCAGGATTCCGAAGTAGACATTCGAGATCGCAGATAGCCCGGACGGCTGCAAGAGCGCGTACTCGCCGCCCTCGATGGCCGCGAGGCGCTGGGTCAGCATCGCCGAGGTCGGCGTCGCGTGCAGGCCGTAGCGCCACTGTGCGTCGTTGCGCCAGTCGAGCGAGCGCAGCGTCGCGAGATCGGGGAACACCACCGTCGAGGCGCGCGTGATGGGCGCCGCGAACGATTCGAAACCCGGCGTGATCTCGCCCTCCGGGTGGACGATGCGCGTCTGCAGCGCGCGGCTGGAGTCGTTTTTCTTCATCGCGTTATTCGCCGGTCCTGAGATTGCTGACGCCGCCCACCGGCTGGCCGCCCTTGACCGCCGGCGTCGCCGATGGAGGCCCGCCGGCAGGCACCGGCTCCGCTTGCTCAGCCTTCGTAGCAGCCCTGGGCGCAGCCACAGACGCGGCCGGCACCGGCAGCCCGGCCGCGATCGGCTTCAGATTGAAGGCTACAGGGTCGGAGTCGTCCACTTCCATCCGGTCGCCGGACAGCGAGCCGTCGTCGGCGAACGTGCCGACCCAGTTGCCCGTGATATGCGTGCCGTCGCTCGACTCCTCGGCCTCGAGCGTGCTGCCCGCGCGGTCGCCCGCGATCAGGATCACTTCGCCCGTGTCGGTGAACTGATACTCGCCGTGGACGCCGGTCGGATCGTCCGACTTCGCTGCGAGGCGCATCACGATCTGGCGTTCGCCGAGCATGCCGACATAGCGCGGAAACTGCGCGAACTCGGGGCTCGGTTTGAGCGGCAATTCAGGCGCGGGCGGCGCGGCGAGCGCTTTCACAGGATCGACAGCGCCCTGTGCGAAGGCCGCCGACGAGAGCGCAATCTGTAGCGCAAACACCGCTGCAGCGAACGCGGACGCGCGCACCGGGCGCACCGGGCGCACCGGGCGCACCGGACGCATCACGCCGCGCGGCGCGGCGACTTGTTGCTTCGAGGTCGTTACTTCCATCCGATTCCTTCCTTCAAGTACACCGCGCGACAATCCGCCATTCCAACGCATCAGATGCGTTCGAACACAGCGGCAATACCCTGTCCGCCGCCAATACACATCGTCACGAGCGCGTAGCGGCCGCCGATCCGATGCAGTTCATAAAGCGCCTTCACGGTGATCAGCGCGCCGGTTGCGCCGATCGGATGGCCGAGCGATATGCCCGAGCCGTTCGGGTTGACCTTGGCGGGATCGAGCCCGAGTTCCTGCGAGACGGCGCAGGCCTGCGCTGCGAACGCTTCATTCGCCTCGATGACGTCGAGATCGGCGGCTGTGATGCCCGCGCGCTCCAGCGCCTTCTGCGTGGCCGGTACCGGGCCGATGCCCATGTACGCCGGATCGACGCCCGCATGCGCGTACGCCACGAGACGCGCGAGCGGCTTCGCACCGCGCGCGCGGGCCGCTTCGCCGCTCATCAGCAGGACCGCGGCGGCGGCGTCGTTGATGCCGGAGGCGTTACCCGCCGTCACCGTGCCGTTTTCCTTCGCGAACACGGGCTTGAGCTTCGTAAAGTCTTCGAGCGTGGCATCGGTGCGGACGTGCTCGTCAGTGTCGAACACGACTTCGCCCTTCTTCGACTTGAGCGCGATCGGCAGGATCTGGTCCTTGAAGCGACCTTCGGCGATCGCCTTCGCCGCGCGGCGATGCGATTCGAGCGCAAGCGCGTCTTGTGCCTCGCGAGTGATACCGAACTTCTTCGCGACATTTTCCGCCGTCACACCCATGTGGATCGACTGGAACGGGTCGTGAAGCGCGCCGACCATCATGTCGATGAGCGGAGCGTCGCCCATGCGCTGGCCAAAACGCGCGGCCGGCACCGTATAGGGCGCGCGGCTCATGCTTTCGGCACCGCCGCCGATGGCGATATCCGCATCGCCGAGCAGGATCGTCTGCGCCGCCGACACGATCGCCTGCAGACCCGAGCCGCACAGGCGGTTCACGGTCAATGCGGGCGTGTGCTGCGCGACACCACCGTTCAGCGCCGCGACGCGCGCGAGATACATATCCTTCGGCTCGGTGTGGATGACATTGCCGAACACCACATGACCGACCGCGTCACCCTCCACGTTTGCCCGCGTGAGCACCTCGCGCACGACGCGGGCACCGAGGTCGGTCGGCGCGAAATCCTTCAGACTGCCGCCGAAATCGCCAATTGCAGTACGAACTCCGCTCACCACCACTACGTCTCGTTGCATCGCTTGCTCCTCGTCTATCTGAGTGGAATTTCGTTATTCTGCTTGCGCGACGGTGCCAGGCATTCAGGTGACCAGCGCCCTCTCGACGACCTCGCGGCGTGGAATCGGCGCGACCGCGCCGTAACCTTGCGTCGAGAGCGCGGCCGCCGCGTTCGCGTAGCGGGCCGCCGCGAAGGGATCGTCGCCCGACACGAGCCGCGCGATAAACGCCCCCCCGAAACAGTCACCCGCGCCCGTCGCATCGACAGCCGCGACGACACGGCCCGGCACCATGCGGCGTTCGCTCTGCGTCGCCACATAGGCGCCTTCTTTGCCGAGTTTAAGCGCAACGACCTGCGGCCCCCGCGCCAACAGCCAGTCGACGATCGCGTCGCGATCGTCGAGGCCGGTCAGTACCGCGACATCGTCCCAACTCGGCAGGCAGATATCGGTCGCACGCAGCACTTCGATCATCACGGCCCTGGCGCGAGAAAGCGGCCAGAGCTTCAGCCGCAGGTTCGTGTCGAAGCTGATTTTGCCGCCATTCGCACGCACACGATCGACGGCTGCGAACGCTGCATCGCAGGCGCTCGTGCTGATCGCCACGCTGATGCCCGACAGATGCAGCACGCGCGCCGCAGCGAGCGCGTCGAGCGGCAAATCGCGCGGCGCGTACCGGCTTGCTGCCGACCCGGCCCGCAGGTAGTCGAATGCATGCCCTTCTGGGCCATGCGATACGAAATAGACGCCGGTCGGCGCGTTCGCATCGATTCGAACATTGGTCGTATCGACGCCTTCATGCGCCCACAGATCGAGCAGCAGGCGCCCGAACTGATCGTCGCCGACGGCCGAGACAAAACCCGTGCTCACACCCTGGCGCGCGGCGGCAATGCAGAAGTTGGAGGTATCGCCGCCAAAGCCTTGCAGGTACTCGGGCTTGCCCTTCGACGCCTGGTTGAACTCGACCATCGCCTCGCCGAACGCCAGAACCTGCGGTGCGCCTGCGCTCATACGGCTCAGACCTCGCCCCACAGATCGTGGCCGTCCGCGCCGGTGATCTTCACCGACACGAAATCGCCGACCTTGTAGCGCTTCGACGCCTTCGTCGAAGGCGCAACGTAGACGACGCCATCGATCTCGGGCGCATCGGCCGCGGTGCGGCCGATGCCGCCGTCGGCGTTGATTTCGTCGATCAGCACCTTGAGCGTCTTGCCGACCTTGCGCTGGATGCGCTTCGCCGACACGGCCTCGGCGACTTCCATGAAGCGCGAACGGCGCTCCTCGCGCACTTCGTCCGGCAGTGCGCCGTCGAGTTCGTTGGCGCTCGCGCCCTCGACCGGCGAATACGCGAAACAGCCCACGCGATCGAGTTCTGCTTCGCGAATGAAGTCGAGCAGCGTCTCGAACTGCTCTTCCGTCTCTCCGGGGAAGCCCGCGATGAACGTGCTGCGAATCGTGAGGTCTGGGCACATCGCGCGCCAGGCCTGCACGCGCTCGAGCACTTTCTCGGCGTTCGCCGGGCGCTTCATGCGCTTGAGCACTTCGGGGTGCGCGTGCTGGAACGGCACGTCCAGATACGGCAGCAGGTGACCCTTGTACGGGCCTTCCGCCATCATCGGAATGACTTCGTCCACGCTGGGATACGGATACACGTAATGCAGGCGCACCCATGCGCCGTACTGTGCGGCCAGCTCGCCGAGTGCACCGACGAGTTCGGTCATGCGCGTCTTCAGCGGACGGCCGTTCCAGAAGCCGGTGCGGTACTTGACGTCAACACCGTAGGCGCTCGTGTCCTGCGAAATGACGAGCAACTCCTTCACGCCCGACTTGAAGAGATTTTCGGCTTCGAGCATCACTTCGGCGACGGGACGCGAAACGAGATCGCCGCGCATCGACGGAATGATGCAGAACGAGCAGCGATGGTTGCAGCCTTCCGAAATCTTCAGATAAGCGTAATGGCGGGGCGTGAGCTTCACGCCTGCGGGCGGCACGAGATCGACGAAGGGATCGTGCGGCTTGGGCAGATGCGTATGCACGACCTGCATGACTTCGCCAACCGCGTGCGGGCCGGTGACAGCCAGCACTTTCGGATGCACATCGGCGATGAGGTTGGTACCGCTCGCGCTCTGCTTCGCGCCGAGACAACCCGTGACAATCACCTTCCCGTTTTCGTTGAGCGCCTCGCCGATTGCGTCGAGGCTTTCCTGCACGGCTTCGTCGATGAAGCCGCACGTGTTGACCACGACCAGGTCGGCGCCATCGTAGCTACCCGAGATTTCGTAACCCTCTGCGCGCAACTGGGTAATGATCTGCTCGGAGTCCACGAGGGCCTTCGGGCAGCCGAGGGAAACCATCCCGACACGCGGTGCGGGATTCTGGGAGGTCGTTGATTCAACAGGGTTTTTCACGTGTACGTCCGGATGTGGGGCGCAGGGCGGAACCGCGCCGCGCGAGATCAAGCCAATCCGCCATTTTAACCGTATGTCATATGGAGCGCCGATGCTTTGCCGGGTAGCCTCGGAGAAGTCGGGCCGGATGAGGGGCGCGCCGTGCGTCCTTCTTGTTCGTGCTCACTTTTCCAATATACGGCAAAGCCGTATAATCACTCACGATTCGTTCATGCTTACAGTCATCGAAACGGAAACGTTTCAACGCTATGCCGCCGATATCTGGAGCAACAGCGAACGCGAGGCGTTCATCACATGGCTCGCCGATCACCCGCTCGCCGGCGATGTGATCCCGGGCACTGGCGGACTTCGCAAGGTGCGCTGGAGACGTTTCGGGTTCGGCAAGCGCGGCGGCACGCGCGTGATCTACTACAACATGCTGGGTCAGGGCTGTATCTGGCTGCTGATCGTCTACGCGAAGGCGAAATTCGATAACCTGCCGGCGGCATTCCTCAACCGGCTCCGCGAAGAGGTGGAATATGGATAAGGAAATGGAGCAATTCCAGGCGGACCTGCTCAAATCCGTCGGAGAGATGAAGACGGGACGCGCTGCGCGCGTCACACGTGTCGAACCCACGGCTGCCGCGCTCGCGCGTGCGAAAGTGGGCCTTTCCCAAAGCGCGTTTGCCGCACTTCTGGGCGTGTCGACGCGTACGCTGCAAGACTGGGAGCAAGGGCGACGCCAGCCGACCGGTGCCGCGCAGACACTGCTGCGCGTCGCAGCGCTCCATCCCGAAGCGCTGCGCGACCTGAAGACAGTCTGACCGGCATCTCTGTCTGCCGGCCACTGCCACCCTCGGTTTTACTTCTTCTCGTCCTCGCTGCTCTCGGGCGCACTTTGCGCCGGAGCAGCCGGCTTGAACGGGAAACTGCTGAACATCGACTTCGCCTGGTTCTGCATCTGCTCCTGCATCTGCACGAACATGTTTTTCGACTGCTCGATGTAGCTCGTCATCATGCCTTGCATCATCGGCGCCTGCATATTCATAAACTGCGACCAGACTTCCGGGTTCATCGCGTTGCCTTCGTAGAGGCTCTTCGACTGATCAGCGAGCTTGTTCTGGATATCGATGAATGCCTGGATGTTCTTTTCCAGGTAAGTGCCCATCATGCCCTGCATCGCATGACCGTAGAACCGGATGATTTGCGACAGCATCGACGACGAGAACATCGGCAGACCGCCGCTCTCCTCTTCCAGGATGATCTGCAACAGAATGCTGCGCGTCAGATCTTCGTTGGTCTTCGCGTCAATGACCTTGAACTCCTCCTGATCGAGCACGAGTTGCTTCACGTCGCTCAACGTGATGTACGTGCTCGTCTCCGTGTCGTACAACCGACGGTTCGGATATTTCTTGATCAGTCGTTCGGCGGTTTTCTTTGTAGTCGTCATATGTCGCCCTTGTTCGCCCGTCACGCCCCTCGCGCGCGGAACTTGCCCGGTAGCGGCGCCTGCCCCGGTGAGCAAACAGGCGCGCTTCCGTTGTGGATCCATGCTGTGCCGCACGCCCCGAAAGGATGCGCGGCGCGCCGGATCAGCCCATGTGCAACCCGCCGTTAAGCGAGAAGTCAGCACCGGTTGCGAAGCCCGACTCCTCGGAGGCGAGCCACGCGACGATCGACGCAATTTCCTCGGGTGCGCCGAGACGGCGCACAGGAATCGTCGCAACGATTTTCTCCAGCACGTCGGGACGGATCGACTTGACCATATCCGTGCCGATATAGCCCGGCGAGACGGTATTGACGGTGACGCCCTTGGTCGCCACTTCCTGCGCGAGCGCCATCGTGAAGCCGTGAATGCCGGCCTTCGCCGTCGAATAGTTGGTCTGGCCAAACTGGCCTTTCTGACCATTCACCGACGAGATATTGATAATGCGGCCCCAGCCGCGCTCGACCATGCCGTCGATCACCTGCTTGGTGACGTTGAACAAGCTCGTGAGATTCGTGTCGATCACGGCGGTCCAGTCTTCGCGCGTCATCTTGCGAAACACGACGTCGCGCGTGATACCCGCGTTGTTGACCAGCACGTCGACCTCGCCGACCTCGGCCTTGACCTTGTCGAAGGCCTGGCGCGTGGAGTCCCAGTCGCCGACGTTGCCTTCCGAGGCGACGAATTCAAAGCCGAGCGCCTTCTGGTCCTCGAGCCACTTCGCACGGCGCGGCGAATGCGGGCCGCAACCGGCGACCACGATAAATCCTTGCTTCGCGAGGCGCTGGCAGATTCCGGTTCCGATTCCGCCCATGCCGCCGGTTACATACGCTACACGTTGTGACATAAACCCAACTCCATTATCGTTTCCCAGAGCGCCTGACGACGGCTCTGGCCTGGCCCCTCATGCGGTACCACCTGTGTTGCCGCTCAGGGCCTGCCTGCTGCGTCTCCACCATGCACCACTTTTCCCACACACGCCGATTCTGCACGTGCTGCCATCGCCCGAATCCCCCCGCGATGGCATCGAAGCGCATCGAAGCGGGCCACCGCGGCCCGCTTCGTTCACCACTTTACGGACGCTCGACCGCGAGCGCCACACCCATACCGCCGCCGATGCACAACGACGCGAGACCACGCTTCGCGTCGCGACGCTGCATTTCGTGCAGCAGCGTAACGAGGATCCGGCAACCCGACGCGCCGATCGGGTGACCGATGGCGATCGCGCCGCCGTTCACGTTGATCTTCGACGTGTCCCAACCCATCTGCTTGTTCACGGCGAGCGCCTGCGCGGCGAACGCTTCGTTGATTTCCATGAGATCGAGCTGCGCCGGCGTCCAGCCCGCGCGTTCGAGGCAGCGCTTCGAGGCCGGCACCGGGCCCATGCCCATGACCTTCGGATCCACGCCCGCGTTCGAATACGCCTTGATGCGCGCGAGCGGCTTGAGACCGAGTTCTTCCGCCTTCTTGGCGGACATCACGACCACCGCCGCGGCGCCGTCGTTGAGACCCGACGCATTCGCCGCCGTCACCGTGCCCTCCTTCTGGAACGCTGGCTTCAGGCCCGAGAGCGCATCGGCCGTGACGCCGTGGCGCACGAATTCGTCGGTCTTGAAGAGGAGCGGCTCGCCCTTTCTTTGCGGAATCTCGACCGGCACGATTTCGTCGTCGAAGCGGCCCGCCTTCTGCGCGGCCTCGGCCTTGTTCTGCGACAGTGCCGCAAACGCATCCTGTTCTTCGCGCGTGATGCCGTATTCCTTCGCGACGTTCTCCGCCGTCACGCCCATGTGGTACTGGTTGTACACGTCCCAGAGCCCATCGACGATCATGCTGTCGACGAGCTTCGTATCGCCCATGCGGAAGCCGTCACGCGAGCCCGGCAGCACATGCGGCGCGGCGCTCATGTTTTCCTGGCCACCCGCGACGACGATTTCCGCGTCGCCCGCGATGATCGCGTTCGCCGCAAGCATCACGGCCTTCAGGCCCGAGCCGCAGACCTTGTTGATCGTCATCGCCGGAATCGCGGAGGGCAGGCCCGCCTTGATTGCCGCCTGGCGCGCAACGTTCTGGCCCGACGCAGCAGTCAGCACCTGACCCATGATCACTTCGCTGACCTGCTCGGGTTTCAGGCCAGCGCGTGCGAGCGCCGCCTTGATCACCACGGCGCCCAGATCGGGGGCCGCGATCTTTGCAAGCGAACCGCCGAATTTGCCCACCGCGGTACGCGCGGCCGATACGATCACGATGTCCGTCATTTTCAGTTCCTCCGGGCAGCACGCCGTCGCGAGAGGCGCCGCCCCGTCAAGTTAAAAACGCATTTCCACAGCAACGCGCGTCAGTCGCGCTGCTGAACGTAACGCCCCGGCGCCGGCTCGATTGCCGGGAATTCCGCCGATCCTGCCTGTGCGCGCGGCTTCACTTTCTTGCCGCCAAACTGATCGAGCCATCCGGCCCACGTCGGCCACCAACTGCCGGGCTTCTCGTCGGCCACGCCAAACCACTCGTCGGCATCGGCCGGCAAATGCTTCGCGTCGGTCTCGACGCTCCAGAAGCTGCGCTTGTTCTTGGAAGGCGGATTGATCACGCCCGCAATGTGTCCCGACGCGCCCAGCACGAAGGTGATCGGCCCCGAAAGCAGCGGCACCGATGCATAGGCCGTGCGCCACGGCACGATGTGATCCTCGCGCGAACCGTAGATAAAGGTCGGCACGTCGATGCGCGAGAGGTCTACCTCTTCGCTGCACACTGTGAGCGCACCCGGTTCGCGCAGCTTGTTCTCGAGGTACGTATTGCGCAAGTACCACGCATACGCCGGGCCGGGCAGGCTCGTCGAATCGCTGTTCCAGAACAGCAGGTCGAATGGCGCAGGCGTGCGGCCCTTCAAGTAGTTGTCGACGACGTAATTCCAGACCAGATCGTTCGGACGCAGGAACGAGAACGTGTTCGCGAATTCGACGCCGCGCATGACACCCGGCACCGCACCGTTCTTGCCGCCGATGGTCTGCTCGCGCATCTGCACGTGAGCCTCGTCGACGAACACATCGAGCACGCCCGTATCCGAGAAGTCGAGCATGGCCGTCAGCAGCGTCATCGACGATGCCGGGTGTTCGCCGCGCGCAGCCGCGACAGCGAGCGCCGTAGCGAGCATCGTCCCGCCGATGCAGAAGCCGAGCGTGTTGATCTGCTCGCGGCCGCTGATGCTGCGCACCGTATCGATCGCCTCAAGCACGCCGTCGTCGATGTAGTCATCCCAGGTCTTGTGCGCAATCGACGCGTCGCCGTTACGCCAGGACACCAGGAACACCTGCTGGCCCTGATCGAGTGCATACGCGACAAGCGAATTCTCGGGCTGCAGATCGAGGATGTAGAACTTGTTGATGCAAGGCGGCACGATCAGGAGCGGTCGCTCGCGCACACTCGCCGTATGCGGCTTGTACTGGATCAGCTGGAACAGTTCGTTCTCGAAGACGACCGATCCCTCGGTCGTTGCGAGATTGCGGCCCACCACGAAACGCGATTCGTCGGTCTGCGAAATCTTTCCGCGCGTGAGGTCCCCGAGCAGGTTCATCACACCCTGGCGCAGGCTCTCGCCGTGCGACTCGAGCAAGGCGTTCTGCGCGTCGGGATTGAGCGCAAGGAAGTTGCTGGGCGAAGTCGCCGCGGTCCACTGCTGGACGGCGAAGCGAATGCGCTCGCGTGTCTTCGGATCGGTATCGATTGCGTCGACGAGTTCGTGCAGATAGCGCGCGTTCAGCAGATACCACGCCGCCGTGAACGCATACGCGGGCGTGGTTTTCCACGCGTCGGAACTAAAGCGCCGGTCCTTGAGCTCCGGTGCTTTCGGCGCGGTATCGGTGGCACCGCGCAGCAGTTCTAGCGCATCGCGCGAGTAGTCGGCCTGAAGTTGCTGCAGACGGGCAGGCTCGAACGATGCATTCGGGAGCTTGAACGCGCCGAACGGCGCCGCGCCATTAGCGGCATGCGGCCACCAGCCGTTCGGCATCGGCGCCGCCGCGCCCTGCGCCTGTTGGGCCGCATTCATGGCGTTGCGCCATGCGGACGTCCAGGCGTCGAGTATCTGCTGCATTCCGGCGGCGTCCGGAGTGAATTGTTGCGCACCGTTAGTTGAAGCGCCCGTACCCGGGGAGTTCGTGGAACGTTGAGATGCCGTCATGCCTGCTTTTGACCGATGTGTCCCGAAGGACTGGTTGAGAGGCAGGTGGAACGCAAGCGGGTGCGATCGCGTCGCACCCCGTTACGTCCTGTCCCGTAGGTGAAGGACATTCTTGCTCCCCGTTGCAAAGCATGTCAATGCTTGTGCCCGATTTTGCCGCACTGCGATATTTTTTTAATTATCGTTTTCCCGATGTAATCGTCCGGTCGTTCGATCCGGGCGAACGCCCGCTGGTGCACGCGAGAAAAAAAGTGCCTTAGGGCCAAGTGCTTGCAGCACGATGGCTCCGTGCGGGCACTCTCCTCGTTTCCGATGCTGCGGCGTGCTCCGCCGGGTTCGATGCAGTGCAGCAAAATATGGTCAGACGAGCCGCGAAAAGCTCCTCAGGGCGTCATCCACACCAGCGCAGCCATGCGCCCCGTGACGGGCTCCCGGCGATACGAGTAGAACCGGTCGCGCTGCGTGTAGGTGCACAGATCGCCGCCGCTGATCCGCTCGACACCCAGCGCAGCGAGCCTCAGACGTGCGAGTGCGTAGAGATCCGCGAGATATTTACCGGACGCTTCCGGCCGCGCAACGAACGCTGCGGCGGTCGCATCGCGTTGTGCACCGCCGACAGCGGCCGCGTGAGTCATGAAGGCGTCACGTACGTCTGCCCCGACTTCGAAGGCGCTCGGTCCGATCGCCGGACCGAGATACGCATGGAGGTCTTGTGGCGCGCAGCCCGCGAGCGCGGCCACGCGCTGCGCAGTCTTTTCGATGACGCCCGCGGCGAGTCCGCGCCATCCAGCGTGCGCCGCGCCAACGGAGCGGCCCGCGCTGTCGCAGAGCAGGACCGGCATGCAGTCTGCAACCATCACGGTGCACGCGATGCCCGGACGATCCGTCACGCTGGCATCGGCGCTGAGGAGTTCGCCGGCATGCACGGCATCGAGCGCAACCGCTGCATCGACGACATCCGCGCCGTGCACCTGCTTGAGCCACGCAGCCGGCACGCCCGCATACGCGATGAGGCGCGAGCGGTTCACCTCGACATGGTCGAGATCGTCACCCGAGAGCCGGCCCAGATTGAGCCCGCCCGACAGTTCGCGCCCTTCTCCGCTTGCGTCTGTCACCATCCAGCGCCCGAACGGTGGCTCGCTTACGCCACCATTGCGAGTCGTCACCACCGCACGCACATTCGGCGGAGCGTCCCATCCGGGATGCAGCAGATCCGCAGCGCTCAGTTCAGGCGTGATCGTCATGCGTGCGGATCCTCGCTGTCGTCATCGTGTTCTTCGTCGTAGTCGTCTTCATCGCTGCCGATGACGTAGCCTTCGTCCGTGTACGCGCTGTCGAAGACTTCGTCGTCGTAGCCGTACTCATCGCTCTCCGCACCAAAACCCAGGGCGGCGATCAGTGCGTCCATGTCGTCGGGAACGTCGGCGCGCCATTGCATCGCGCGGCCGGTGACCGGATGAACGAGCCCGAGGCGCCACGCATGCAGGGCCTGACGCGCGAACCCGTCGGGCAACGCCGCGACGGAGCGGCGTCCGCGCGCGTGCCCGTAGACCGGATCGCCAAGCAGCGGATGCCCGATATGCGCACAATGCACGCGGATCTGGTGCGTGCGGCCCGTCTCGAGATCGCAATGGATCGCGCTGACCGGCTGGCCGTGCCAGAGCGTCGAGTCGACCCGCCGGAAGTGTGTGCGCGCAGGTTTGCCCGCCGAACCCTGCACCACGGCCATGCGGGTGCGCTCGCGCGGATCGCGGCCGATCGGGGCGTCGATCGTACCCTCGTCGGCCATGTTGCCCCAGACGAGCGCCAGATAGCGGCGCTTGACCGTGCGCGCCTGCAGCTGGCGCACAAGGTCGGTCTGCGCCTCGAGCGTGCGCGCGACCACCATCAGCCCCGAGGTCTCCTTGTCGAGCCGGTGCACAATGCCCGCGCGCGGCAGTCCGGCGGCGCTTTCGCCATACCGGTGCAGGAGGCCGTTGAGGATCGTCCCGCTCCAGTTGCCCGCTGCCGGATGCACGACGAGCCCGGCGGGTTTGTTGATGACGACGAGCGCGTCGTCCTCGTAGATGACGTCGAGCGGAACGGGCTCGGGCGTAAATGCAAGCTGCTCGGGCAGCAGATCAGGCACGAGTTCGATCGTCGCGCCGAGCGGGACCGGCTGGCGGACCTTCGCCGGTGCGCCATCGACGCGCACGCGCTGCTCCTCGATCCAGCCCTGCAGGCGGCTACGGGAAAACTCGGGGAAGACTTTGGCGAGCACCTTGTCGAGCCGCTCGCCGGCTAGATCGTCGGGCACTTGCGCACGACGTGGCGCCTCTTCGGTACGCTTGCGAGCGCCGGCTGCGCCGCCGCCGGACGCGTTCGCGACGGCGTCGAGGTCGTCGTCAATCGAGTCACCGGGCGGTGCGTCATTGGGCACTTCGCCCAGGCTATAATGGTCGATGCTGTTTGGGGCGCCGGGGGCGCCGCCTGTCGGAAGCACGTCGGAAAGCCCCTCGGGAAGAACCCCGGGAAGCGCCGAGCGGTTAACTGAGCGGGTCATTGAGTCTGGGTCAACTGGGACCTGAAGCTGAACTGGAAAATGCGAGCCTTGAACACGATTACGAGATTGGCCCAACTTGCGATGGCCCGAAGCGCTGCACCTAATTCGGTCACTGCGTCAATCACTGCATCGAGCACGACGGCGATCGGCAAGATCGTCAACGTCGTTCGCATCGCTGCGTGCGGCGCCGCGCTAGCCGTTGTCGCGGCCTGCCATGGCCTGCCGCAAAAGACCGACGAAACGGCCGCGTGGAACAACAACAAATTATATACGGAGGCCCAGGACGCGCTATCCAGTGGCGACTGGGGCAAGTGCGCGAAGTACTTCGAGGCGCTTCAGGGCCGCGATCCGTTCGGCCATTTTGCCCAGCAGGCGCAGATCAACGTCGCCTACTGCAACTGGAAGGATAACGAGAACGACGCCGCCGACCAGGCGATCGACCGCTTTATCCAGTTGCATCCGGATCACCCGGACATCGCCTATGCGTACTACCTCAAGGGCATGATCCACTTCAACGACGACCTCGGCCTCTTCGGCCGTTTCTCGGGTCAGGACATGAGCGAGCGCGATCCGAAGTCGCTGCGCGAGTCCTATGACGCGTTCAAGGTCGTCGTCGATAAATACCCGCAAAGCAAGTACGCGCCTGACGCGGCGCAGCGCATGCGTTACATCGTGAACGCACTGGCGTCGCACGAAGTACACGCGGCCGACTACTACTACCGCCGTGGCGCCTACGTCGCCGCGATCAACCGCGCGCAGCTCGCAATCAAGGAGTACCAGAGCGCGCCGGCGATCGAAGATGCGCTGCACATCATGATCCTTTCGTACCAGAAGCTGGATCAGCCGCAGCTCGCCGAGGACACCCGCCGCGTGCTCGCCGCCACGTTCCCGGACAGCCCCTATATCACCGGCCACGCCCGCGCGGGCAAGGAAACGAAGTCCTGGTGGCAGATCTGGTGATCGTGGTTTTGGCCTGCTTCTGGCCTGATTCCGGTCTGAAAAAAAGCCCCGCGGACGCGGGGCTTTTTTATTTGCGTCGCGCCGCGCCATGATTCCGGCGCGACGCTATCTCCGGCGCTCAGTCGCGCTCGAACAGCGCAATCGACTCCACGTGCGACGTGTGCGGAAACATGTTCACGACGCCCGCCCCCTTGAGCCGATAGCCTGCCTCGTGCACGAGCAGGCCTGCGTCGCGCGCGAGCGTGGACGGATTGCACGAAACGTAGACGATGCGCTTCGGCAGCGGACCGTCGCCGCTCTGCGCGATGTCCGCAAGCGCCCTTGACACCGCGAACGCGCCTTCGCGCGGCGGATCGACGAGGAACTTGTCGAAGGCACCGAGCGCACGCATGTCGTCGGCGGTCACTTCAAACAGGTTGCGGCAAGCAAACGATGTGTGGCCGTCCACGCCGTTCTCGCGCGCGTTCTCGAGCGCACGCGCCGTCAGCGCGTCACTGCCTTCGATCCCCACCACCTCGCGCGCGAGCCGCGCGAGCGGCAGCGTGAAGTTGCCGATCCCGCAGAACAGATCGAGCACGCGGTCGCCCTTGTGCGGCGCGAGCAGGCGCAGCGCGCGGCCGACCAGCACGCGATTGATCTGATGATTGACCTGCGTGAAATCCGTCGGCTTGAACGGCATCCGGATGTCGAACTCGGGCAGCGTGTAATCGAGCTGCGCGTCGAGCGGATAAAACGGGAACACCGAGTCCGGGCCCTTCGGCTGCAACCAGAACTGCACGTTGTGTTCGTCGGCGAAGATGCGCAGCAATGCTTCGTCGGCTGCGGTGAGCGGCTCCAGGATGCGCAGCACGAGCGCTGTCACGCTCGAACCGACGGCCAGTTCGATCTGCGGCATGCGATCGCGGATCGACAGCCCTTCAACCAGCTTGCGCAGTGGCACCAGCATCGCCGAAACGTGCGGCGGCAGCACCTCGCAGCTCGTCATATCGGCAACGTAGCTGCTCTTCTTCTCGTGGAAACCGACCAGCACGCCGCCCTTCTTCGGCACGTTGCGCACGGTGAGACGAGCGCGGTAGCGGTAACCCCACGAAGGACCGTGAATCGGCCGGAACATCGATTCGGCGCGGACCTTGGAAAGATGTGCGAGGTTGTCTTCGAGCACACGCTGCTTGACCGCGATCTGGGCGCGCACGTCCAGATGCTGCATGGAACAGCCGCCGCAGATGCCAAAAAACTGGCACTGCGGTTTCGTGCGGATCGAGCTTTCGCGCAGCACATTCACCACCTGCGCCTGCTCAAAGCTTGGCTTCTTGCGGTAGCTCGAGTAGGTCACGCGCTCGCCGGGCAGCGCGCCCTCGACGAAGATCACCTTGCCCGGCTCGCCGGTCTCGGTGACGGTGCGGCCGACGCCGCGCGCTTCCATGTCGAGTGACTCGATCTCCAGAATCGGGGCATGAAGCACCGACGCGTCCGCGGCAGCGCGCCGTTCGGCCCGACGCTCGCGCTTCGAGCGCTTCGCGGGAACGGCAGCGGCATCCTGAGCGGGAGCGGCGTGGACGGGATCGGCTTGAGGGTCGGGGGCAGCTTGAGACACCAGCGGGTTCCTGACAAACAGTGGGGATGAAATATGGGCGAAGGCGAGATTGTAGACGAACTCGGCACCGCTACCCTCGACGAGCCGTAGCGGAGTCCACGTTGCCGCACCCTGGGGATTCCCCAATACGTCCGGCAAGGGGTAGCGCTGGCGTTTTCAGGGTAATTCGATGGAAAATCACGCGTGCAACATTGACTGATAACACCCCACTTTCATCGCTGGAGCCGAATTGAGCAAGTTATTACGCTTTGCGGCGGCCGTCGCGCCGCTTCTCGTCCTCGCCGCCTGTGCCTCGTCCGACAAGGAGCCCGAACGGCTGATCGCCTCCGTTACGCCGGGGCTCACGCAAACAGAAGTGATGCGACATCTTGGACCGCCTGATCACGTCTACGATTACGCCGGCCGTGACTGCTTCCAGTATGCGCTCGGCGACAAGAATGTCCCGCTCGCGGTCTATTTCGACGATCAAGGGCGAGTGGTCAGCTCCGTGCGCGAAGCATGCAAGGGCCGCATGCGCTGACGTTCGTTACGGCGGGCGTCGCTATTGTGCGCACCTGCCCGCTGCCGCGTTCTCTGGCGCTCCCGCGGTTTGCCTTTGGGCTACAGTGAAGCGATACCGCTTTGCGTCTGGATGGCCCATGAAACTGCTCAACTGGAACATTCAATGGGGCCGCGACGCAGCGGGTGTCGTGGATCTCGCGCGCACGGTGCGCGAGGCGCGACGGATTGTCGACTTCGACGTGCTTTGCCTGCAGGAAGTCACACGCGGCTTTGGCGCGTTGCCGGGCGCCCCCGGCGACGATCAGTTCGCGGAACTGGCAGCGCTTCTGCCCGGTTTCACGATCGTCGAGGGAATCGGCGTCGATCTTCCCGCGCCGCAAGACACATCGGGTGCGCGCCGGCGCCAGTTCGGTAACGCCATCGCGAGTCGTTTTCCCGTCGCACAGGTGTGGCGCCACCTGCTGCCGTGGCCCGCCGAACCAGCCGCACCGTCGATGCAGCGCGTGGCGCTCGAAGCGGTACTCGACGCGCCGGGCGGCGCGCTACGCGTGCTGGTCACCCATCTCGAGTATTACTCCGTACGTCAGCGCCTCGCGCAGGTCGACGAACTGCGGCGCTTGCAGCAGGAAGCCGCGGCACACGCCGCGTACCCGGCGCCGGCCGAAAACGACGCGGGTCCGTTCGCGTCGACTGCGCGTCCTGCGAGCGCCATCGTCTGCGGCGATTTCAACAGTGCGTGGGGCAGCGAAGCCTACACGCGCATGCTGGAACCGATCGCCGATAGCCTCTCGTTCGTCGACGCGTGGACAGCACTGCATCCGGGCTCGACACCGCCACCGACCGCCGGTGTCTACGACACCGTGCAATGGTCGTCCGGCCCGCTCGCGTGCGATTTCATCTTCGTCACGCAAGACCTGCTCGGGCGGCTTACACGCTGCGAGATCGACGGCGCGACGCAGGCGTCAGATCATCAACCGATCGCGCTGGAACTGGACTAAGACGTTTGGCGAATGCCGCTCAGGCGCCGAACGCCGCGAGATACTCGGCCCAATGCGGCGCGGGTTCGATGGCGAGCGCATTCTTGACGTGCGTGATCTCGTCTTCGTATTCGCGTTCGGTAAAGCCGCCGCGCATCAACTGGAAGCGGCAGTACAGCAGATACGTATTCACGACGTCGGTCTCGCAGTAGTTGCGAATTTCCTCGATGCGTCCCTGCTGGAACGCCGACCACACCTGGCCGCCGTCCATGCCGAGCTTGCCCGGAAAGCCGCAGAGTTTCGCGAGTGCATCGAGTGGCGCGTTGGCGCGCGCCTGATACATCGCGAGCACGTCCATCAGGTCGGTGTGACGCGAGTGATAGCGGCTGATGTAGTTGTTCCACTTGAAATCGCGGTCGTCTTCGCCGAGATCCCAGTAGCGGGACGCACGGATGCCGTGCACGAGCGCGCGATAGTGCAGCACGGGCAGATCGAAGCCGCCGCCGTTCCACGAGACGAGCTGCGGCGTGTACTTCTCGATGGTGCGATAGAACGACTGGATAAGCGCGGCCTCGCCGTCTTCGGGCGTGCCGAGGGAGCGCACGCGAAAACCCTGGCCATCGCGGAACACGCAGGAAATCGCGGCGACGCGCTGCAGATGATGCGGCAGGAAATCGCTGCCCGTTTTCTCGCGGCGCGCGGCGAACGCATGTTCGGCCACTTCGGCGTCGGTCAGCGAGGCGGGAAGATCTTCGAGACGGCGAATGCCGTCGACATCGGGAATCGTCTCGATGTCAAATACAAGGACAGGTGTCATCCGGTTCAGGTGCGCAGCAATTTACAGGACGGCGTCTTTACGCACGCCGTTGGAAGCGAAAAAGCGCTTGAGGCGCACCAGTGCTTCCTGCTGGATCTGCCGCACGCGCTCACGGGTCAGGCCCATCTCGTCGGCGAGTTCTTCGAGCGTCGCCGGTTCGATGTGATTCAGCCCGAAGCGGCGCTCGATCACGTGGCGATGCTTGTCGGACAGCCGCCCAAGCCAGGCGCGCGTAAGCGTTTCCAGTTCGCGATGTTGCACTTCCGCGTCGGGTGACTGGCTCTGGTCGTCGGAAAGGAGATCGAGCAGGCTGCTCGCGGGATCGAGGTCGAGCGGCGCGTCGAGCGAGGCCGTATGCTCGTTGAGTGCGAGGATGTCGGTGACTTCCTCGGTCGTCTTGCCCGTGAGGTAGGCGATGTCGTCGATGCTCGCGTCGCGCCGCTCGGACGCCGAGTCGGCGTTCAGCGAATTCTTCTCCAGGTGACGCTTCGCGCGCAGCACCTGGTTCAGTTCGCGGATCACGTGCACCGGCAGCCTCACCGTGCGCGCCTGATTCATGATCGCGCGTTCGATGCTCTGGCGGATCCACCACGTCGCATAGGTCGAGAAGCGAAACCCTCGCGCCGGATCGAACTTCTCGATCGCGTGCATGAGGCCGAGGTTGCCTTCCTCAATCAGGTCGAGCAGCGGAACGCCACGGTTCAGGTAACCCTTCGCAATGCTCACCACGAGCCGCAGATTGCGCTCGATCATCACCTGGCGCGCATCGAACTCCCCCGCCTTCGCGAGGCGCGAATAGCGCTGCTCCTCTTCGACGGTGAGCAGCGGCTTCACGCTGATGCGGTTCAGATAATGCTGGATCGTGTCGGCCGTGAGTTCGGCCTGCAGGATCGCGCGGAAATCGTCGGCGTCGGAAGCGGGTTCGGCAGCTTCGCGACCGCTTCCCTCCTCTTCAGCCGCTGTTTCGCGCTCTTCGAATTCGCGCGAATTGTCGAGTTCGGACAGCGTCTCGTCGTCGCCCGACGCAGCGCTGTCCTCCACCGAAACCGGGGTGGCCTCGCTGTCAGTCTCGGTTTGCTCCAGACGGCGCTTCGATTTCGGCATAGTCGGCTCGCTTCATTGCGGCGGCAAGTACTTCAGTGGGTCGACGGGCTTGCCCTGACGGCGGACTTCGAAATGCAGCATCACGCGGTCCGAATCGCTATTACCCATTTCAGCGATTTTCTGACCTTTCGAGACCGCATCCCCTTCTTTTACCATCAAAGCGCTGTTGTGTGCATACGCGGTCAAAAACGTCGCGTCATGCTTGATGATAATGAGATTGCCGTATCCGCGCAGCCCATTTCCGGCGTAAACCACGCGTCCATCGGCGGCGGCCTTGATGGGATCTCCGGCTGCACCACCGATATTGATGCCTTTGTTCTGCCCGTCGTCGAACCGGTTGAGCATCGGACCGCGCACCGGCCAGCCCAACGCGATACTGCTCGACACCGCTGCTGCGTCAACTGCATTGGCCAGCGGCGGCACCGTCGCGGCGTTCGCTCCCGGACCGGCGACCGGCGGCGTCACGGAGCCCGGCCCGATACTTTGCACATTGCCGGCCGGCACCGGTGCGGTGACCACGCCCGGCGTCGCCGCGGCAACGTTTGCTCCCGGCGGCGCAACGCGCAGCAACTGGTCCACTTCAATCTGATTCGGGTTCGCGAGATTATTCCACGCTGCGATGTCGCGGTAGTTCTGCCCGTTTTCTAGCGCAATTCGATAGAGCGTGTCACCCGGCTTTACCCGATAGTACCCCGGAGGCGCCGGCCCGAGCGGCACAGCAGGCTGCGCTGCGGCTGTGCCGGACGGCGCGGTGCGGTCTTCCACGGGTGCCAGATCGAACCGCGATGCGCAGGCCGTCAAGAGACAGAGCGCGATGACCGAGAGGCTGCGCTGGACTAAGGTCAGATCGACATTCAGGCGGTTTCCTGGCATCACGACAATATTCATCGGTTTCAGATCACTCCGGATTTTAAGGGGACAAAGAAAACGCGATCAAGCCGCGACTCACGCCATTGCGCAGGGCCCGTGCGCTCGACCAGCGTGAGCACCTGGGTCGCCTCGCCGCCGGCAGCGGCGGGCGACGCGACGGGCGCCACGAGCCTCCCGCCAATGGCGAGTTGTTCGAGCAGCGCCTGCGGCACGTCGAAGCCCGCGGCCGCGATCACGATCGCGTCGAACGGTGCAGCCGACGGCAATCCGAGCCGTCCGTCACCATAGTGCAGACGGATGTTCGGGATGCGCAACGGGCGAAGATTGGTCTTCGCCCGTTCGTACAGCGGCTTGATGCGTTCTATCGAATAAACATCGCGTGCGATCTGGCTCAGCACGGCCGCCTGATACCCGCAGCCGGTGCCGATCTCGAGCACGCGGTCGAGCGTACGGCCGGCGCCCGCGAGTTCGAGCATGCGGGCCACGACCGAAGGCTTCGAGATCGTCTGCTGATGGCCGATCGGCAGCGCCGCATCTTCGTAGGCCTGAGTCGCGAGACCCGGATCGACGAACATGTGGCGCGGCACGCCCGCGAGTGCCTGAAGCACGCGCGCATCGGCGAGGCCATTCGCACGCAGGCGTTCGACCATCCGCTCGCGAACGCGTTCCGAAGTCAACGCAAGTGCACTGTTGAGCGGCACGCCTGGCGCGCCGGATGTCGGCGTGCCACTCGTGCGCTGTGGAGCATTGGAGCGTA
This sequence comes from Paraburkholderia adhaesiva, assembly GCF_021390575.1. GTDB lineage: Bacteria > Pseudomonadota > Gammaproteobacteria > Burkholderiales > Burkholderiaceae > Paraburkholderia > Paraburkholderia adhaesiva. Next base: position 1,746,219 of record NZ_JAJEJQ010000001.1, read on the forward strand.
TTGCGACCGAGCGGTTCGCGCTCGCCGGCGAAAGATGCGTAGCGGGTTGCGCTGCACGCGGCGCGGCATCACTGCGGCGCACATCGTTCGGACGCGCGGGCGCAGTCGATGCGCCGCTCATCGGGCTCTTGCTGACGGCGCCCTGCGGACGCCCTGGCATGCCGGCACCGACCCCGCCACCTGTGCGCGGCACCGATGGCTTTGCCACGTCCTTCGCCATGCCAGTCTTGCCCGCACCGCCGAGCGAGCCACGTGCTTCGCCGTGACGCGAATCGAGACCGTCGCGACGGCGCGGCTCGCGCACGAGGTCCGCGAGTCCGAGCGGAAAACGCTTCGTGCGCTCGCCAGTCATGAAGCGCTGTCGCCCCGACGCACCCATGCTTGCGTCTCTGGCAACATCTGCGTGTGGGTCAGATCGAGTTGCAGCGGCGTTATCGACACGTTGCCGTGTGACACCGCATGGAAATCCGTGCCCTCGCTCGCGTCGCGCGCGCTGCCCGATGGGCCGATCCAGTAGATCGGCTCGCCGCGCGGATTGGTCTGCCGGATCACCGGCTGCGACGGATGACGCTTGCCGAGGCGCGTAACGGACCATTCGCCGAGTTCGTCGTAGGGCAAGTTCGGAATGTTGACGTTCAGGAGCGGATGCCCCCGCAGTGGATTCGCGAGGTAATGCGACACGATTTCGGCAGCGACTCGCGCGGCGGAATCGAGATGGGCCCAGTCCTTGTCGACGAGCGAGAACGCAATGGCCGGCACGCCGAACATGATGCCCTCGGTAGCCGCGGCCACCGTGCCCGAGTAAAGCGTGTCCTCGCCCATGTTCTGGCCGTTGTTGATACCGGAGACCACGAGATCGGGCTTGTGCTCGAACATGCCTGTGAGCGCGATGTGCACCGAATCGGTGGGCGTGCCGTTCACGTAGTAGAAGCCAGTGGTCGCGGAGCGCAGCACCGAGAGCGGCCGCCACAGCGTGAGCGAGTTCGATGCGCCGCTGCAGTTCTGCTCCGGCGCCATCACCGTGACTTCGCCGAGCGGCTTGAGCGCCTCATAGAGCGCAGCGAGTCCGGGGGCGAGATAACCGTCGTCATTGCTGAGTAGTATTCGCATCGGACGATTGTAACCGAGGAAAGAAGGCAGGCGAACGACAGTCCGGGAAGCCCGCGCGAGGCGCTGCGCACACGCCGGTGTGCCACAAGCCTCGCTCCATTCCCAGCGCTCTTCTTCCCGATTTTTAGAGCCCGCACTGAATGAAACGATCGTTCGCGTCGCGGTCTGGTGCCGTACACTGTCCGCTGATCCCGGCTTCATGAACGACGCGACAGAACACAGGAGACACGATGCGCGCCATCCGCTGCAACCAGTACGGTCCGCCCGATTCGCTCACGCTCGAGGAGCTGCCCGACCTTACGCCCGACGCGGGTCAGGTCGTGATCGACGTGAAGGCAGCGGCCGTCAATTTCCCCGACGTGCTCATCATCGAGAACAAGTATCAGATGAAGCCGCCGCTGCCCTTTACGCCGGGTGCCGAGGTAGCCGGCGTCGTGCGCGCGGCAGGCGTCGGTGTGAAGCTCGCGCCGGGCACACGTGTGGCCGCCTACGTGGCTACTGGCGGTTTCGCCGAGCAAGTCATCGCCGATGCCTCCGCGTGCGTGCCGCTGCCCGATGGCGCCGATTTCGCGACAGCCGCCGCGTTCACGCTCGCCTATGGCACATCGCATCACGCTGTGGTCGATCGCGCGGCGCTGCGTCCGGGCGAGACGATGCTCGTGCTCGGCGCCGCGGGGGGGGTGGGCCTCGCGGCGGTCGAAATCGGCAAGGCGCTCGGCGCGCGCGTGATCGCTGCGGCATCGAGCGAGGAAAAGCTGGAGGTCTGCCGGCGCTTCGGCGCAGACGCCACCATCAACTACAGCACTGAAGATCTGCGTGAGCGCGTCAAGGCGCTCACCGACGGCAAAGGCCCGGACGTGATCTACGATCCGGTCGGCGGCGTCTACGCGGAACCTGCTTTTCGCAGCATCGGCTGGAGGGGGCGCTACCTGGTCGTGGGCTTCGCCAACGGCGAGATACCGAAGCTGCCACTCAACCTCACGCTGCTCAAGGGGGCGAGCATCGTCGGCGTGTTCTGGGGTGATTTCGCGCGCCGCGAGCCGCAGAACAACGCGGCGGCGTTCGCGCAGATGGTCGGCTGGATCGGAGAAGGCAAGCTCAAGCCGTATGTCTCGAAACGCTACAACCTCGCCGACACTGCTCAAGCGCTGAAGGACATGGCGTCACGTCGCGTGATGGGTAAGATCGTGATCGAACCCTGAGCCGGCGCTCTGCGGCCGGAACGAATACGGCGCGCCATGGCGCGCCGTTTTTTTTCGCCGACGGCAGCAGGCGCCGCCGCTCGTTAGAGCTTCTCGATGTCTGCCGTCCTCGGCTGCCACTTCATCAGACGCCTCTCCGCGAACCCGACAAGCGCATCGAGAACCAGCGCGAATGCCGTCAGCACGAGAATGCCCGCGAACACGGTATTGATGTCGAATGTGCCTTCGGCTTGCAGGATCAGATAACCGACGCCGCTCGCAGAACCGAGATACTCGCCCACCACTGAACCCACGAACGCAAGCCCCACTGAAGTGTGCAGGCTAGAAAACACCCAGCTCGTCGCACTGGGCAGATAGACGTGGCGCAGCAGTTGCTTGCGGTTCGCACCGAGCATGCGCGCGTTTGCGAGCACGACCGGGCTCACTTCCTTCACGCCCTGATAGACATTGAAGAACACGATGAAGAACACGAGCGTGACGCCGAGCGCCACCTTCGACCAGATACCGAGCCCGAACCACACGCCAAAAATCGGCGCGAGAATCACGCGCGGCATGGAGTTCGCAGCCTTGATGTAGGGATCGGAGAGCGCACTTGCCATGGGTGCGAGCGCGAGCCACAGGCCAACGCCGAGCCCACTGACGGTGCCGATCACGAACGCGAGCACCGTCTCGATCAGCGTGACCCACAGATGCAGCCAGATCTCGCCGCCCGTGAACCACTGCCAGATGCGCACGAGGACCTTCTGCGGCTCGCCGAAAAGGAATGCGGCCTTGTCGGGGTCATCGAAGTAGAACGGCGGCAGGATCGACGGACTCGTCAGTACATACCAGAGCGCGAAGCACGCGACGAGCAGCAGCCACTGCCACACGATGAGGTTGCCCCGGTTCGGGCGCAGCCGTTTCCACATGATGTTGTCTCTCCTGCTTTTCTTGTTCGGGCGCAGCGCGCTTCAGCCGGCGGCGAGCTGCTGCTGGTAGCCCTTGAGTACCTCTTCGCGCAGTACACCCCAGATCTGCGCGTGCAGCTCGACGAATCGCGGATGCGAGCGCACTTCCGCGACGTCGCGCGGACGCGGCAGATCGATCGCGAACTCGCCGATCGGATGCGTGCCCGGCCCCGCCGACAGCACGATGACGCGGTCGGACATCGCAATCGCTTCATCGAGATCGTGCGTGATGAACAGCACGGCCTTGCGGCGTGCGGCCCAGAGGTCGAGTAGCTCGTTTTCCATGAGCTGCCGCGTCTGGATGTCGAGCGCAGAGAATGGCTCGTCCATGAGAATGATGTCGGGATCGAGGATCAGCGTCTGGGCCATCGCAACGCGTTTGCGCATGCCACCCGAAAGTTGATGCGGATATCGGTCGCCGAAGCCACCGAGCCCCACGCGCTTGAGCCATTCCTCGGCCTCCCCGCGAGCCTCGCTGGCCGCTACGCCGCGAAACGTGAGGCCAGCCATCACGTTGTCGCGTGCGCTGCGCCACGGCATCAGCGCATCGGCCTGGAACATGTATCCCGCGCGACGGTTGAGGCCCGAAAGCTGCTCGCCGAACACGCTAACCGTGCCCTCGCCCGGCTCAAGAAGCCCCGCGCCGATGTTGAGCAACGTGGACTTGCCGCAGCCGGTCGGCCCGACAACCGAGACAAATTCACCCGGTGCGATGCGCAGCGTCGCATTCGCGACGGCGGTGTAGCGCTGCGAGCGGTTGTCGCGCGACGCGAAGGTGCAAGTAATATTCTCGAGCGCGAGTGCGGGTACGGTCATCGTCATTCAGGAACTACGCGGATTCGGGGAGTGGAAACGCCGCGGCGCGCGCGGCGTCCTCGCAATCGTGACAACGCGATCGCGCGACTTCAGCTTTTGACGGTCGCGAGCGCCTTCGTCACGAAGTCGTTGGTCCACGTCTTCGAGAGGTCGATGGGCTTGCCCTTCACGTTCGGATCGAACGCCTGCAGCGTCTTGAGCGATGTACCGGGACCGCCGGCCGGCATCAGACCGTCCGGCGAAAGCGCTTCCTTCACGTGGTCCCACGCCGCCAGATAGAGCGCGCGATCGCCGAGCAGATAGCTCTCGGGCACCGTTTCGATCAGCTGCGCACCGGTCGCCGCCTGCAGCCACTTCAGAGCACGAACCATTGCGTTGGTGAGCGCCTGCGTGGTGTTCGGATTCTTCGTGATGAACGCCTGCGACGCGTAGAGGCAGCCCGCCGGCATGTCGCCGCCGAACACCGCGTGCGTATCGGCGAGCGTGCGCGTATCGGAAACGATATGAATGTCGCCCGCGCGATCAAGCTTCGTCATCACCGGATCGAGATTGGCGAGCGCATCGATCTGGCCCGACTGCAATGCGGCCACCGCGCCGGCGCCCGCGCCGACACCGATGAACGACACATCGTTCGCCGTGAGACCGGCTTTCGCGAGCACGAAGCTCGCCATGATCGACGTTGACGACCCCGGCGCCGTGACACCGATCTTCTTGCCCTTCAGGTCAGCGATCGACTTGTAGCCAGACATCGTCTTCTTCGAGACGGCGAGCACGATCTGCGGCGCGCGGCCCTGCAGCACGAATTCGCGGAACATCTGGCGCTGGGCCTGCAGCAGGACGATGTGCTCGAACGCACCCGAAACGACATCGGCGCTGCCGCCCACGGCAGCCTTCAACGCCTGCGAGCCACCCGCAAAGTCGGAGATCTCGACTTCGAGGCCCTCGTCCTTGAAGAAGTTGCGGCGCTCGGCAATGGTCAGCGGCAGGTAATAGAACAGATTCTTGCCCCCGACGGCGATCGAAACTTTTTTCGTTTCCAGTTGGCCCGACTGCGCAAAAGCCAGCGACGGACCCGCGAGCGTGGCGCCCGCGAGCGCGGCGGTACCGGCGAGGAAGGTTCTTCGTTGCATGTGCGAGTCTCCTGTGGTCGCTGTGCTTGTCTTTCTTCGCGGCCGCGCCTCGCTCGTGCTACCTAGACGATCTGTTGTGCGCGCAACCGCTCTATTTGCTCTGCATCATAACCCAGCGCCTGAAGGACTTCATTGGTGTGTTCACCCAGCTCGGGGCCGAGCCAGCGCGTGTCGCCGGGCGTGGCGGAGAGCTTCGGCGTAACCGACGGCAACGCGACGTCGACCTTACCTTGCCAGCGGAACTGCTGGATCATCTGGCGCGCCATGAACTGCGGATCCGCGAACATGTCGGCGACGCTGAAGATGCGGCCCACCGGCACGTCGGCCGCATTGAGCACGTCGAGTGCTTCGTCGATCGTGCGCGTCGCCAGCCATGCGGCGATCGCCCCGTCGATCTCCTGCGTGCGCGGCACGCGGCCGTCGTTGTGCGCGAGGTCCGGATCGTTGGCGAGGTCTTCGCGGTCGATGGCCGTCATGAGACGCTTGAAGATGGGATCGCTGTTGCCCCCGATCACGATGCTGCCGTCCTTGCACGGATAGGTGTTCGACGGCACGATGCCGGGCAGCGACGCGCCCGTGCGCTCGCGCACCAGGCCATAGACGCCGTACTCCGGCACGACGCTTTCCATCATGTTGAACACAGCCTCGTAGAGCGCAACGTCGACGATCTGGCCGCTACCGCCGTTCATGTTGCGGTGATGCAGTGCCATGAGCGCACCGATCACGCCGTGCAACGCGGCAATCGAATCGCCGATGGAGATGCCGATACGCGGCGGCGGCAGATCCGGATAACCGGTGATGTGACGCAACCCGCCCATCGACTCGGCGATCGCGCCGAAGCCCGGACGATCGCGATACGGACCGCTCTGGCCGTAGCCGGAGAGCCGCACCATCACGAGGCCGGGATTCTCCTTCGAGAGCACGTCGTAACCCAGACCGAGTTTCTCCAGCAGGCCGGGGCGGAAGTTCTCGATGACGATGTCGGCTTCCTTCGCGAGGCGGCGGACGATCTCCTTGCCCTCCTCGGCCTTGAGGTTCACCGTCACCGACTTCTTGTTGCGCGCCTGCACGGCCCACCAGAGCGAAGTTCCGCCTGCTTCCGGATAGAGCTTGCGCCACTTGCGCAGCGGATCGCCGCCCTTCGGGTCTTCGATCTTGATGACCTCGGCGCCGAATTCGCCGAGAAATCGCGCAGCGAACGGGCCCGCAATCAGCGTGCCGAGTTCGAGCACCTTCACGCCGGCGAGCGGTCCCGCCGGACGTTCGCTGGCCGCGGATTCGGGAGAAGTGGCTGTGCTCATGAGTCTCCTTTTTTCGATACCAGTTTGTGCTTTAGCACTTACTGGTATCCATGCAAAGCTGTCGATGTCAGTTGGTGCTTTAGCAATTGCTGACATCCAATGCAAAGCAGTTCTTCGACGCGCGCCACGCGACACCACGCGCGGGGCGTCAGCGACGTATTACATCGTGCGACGATCGATCATCGCGCGGGCGATCGTGCCCGCATCGACGTATTCGAGTTCGCCACCCACCGGCACGCCGCGCGCGAGTCGCGTGACGGTCAGGCCGCGCGCCTTCAGCGCCTGGCCGAGATAGTGTGCGGTGGCTTCGCCTTCGTTCGTGAAGTTGGTCGCCAGCACGACTTCCTTGACGACGCCGTTCGAGGCGCGCTTCACGAGGCGGTCGAAATGAATTTCTTTGGGGCCGATGCCGTCGAGCGGACTCAGATGCCCCATCAGCACGAAATACATGCCTCGCCACGTCATGGTCTGTTCGAGCATGATCTGGTCGGCGGGTGTTTCGACGACGCACAGCAGCGTGGGATCGCGTTCCTCGTCGAGGCATGTTTCGCAGACCTGAGCTTCAGTGAATGTGTTGCACTTCTCGCAGTGCTTCAGGTGTTCGGTCGCATACATCAACGCGCGGCCGAGCTTTTCGGCGCCATCGCGGTCGTGCTGCATCATGTGATAAGCCATGCGCTGCGCCGACTTCGGCCCGACGCCGGGCAGCACACGCAGCGCCTCGACAAGCGCGGCCAGGGCGGAAGGTTGTTTCATGCGGGTTCAGCGTGGCGGATCGATGAGTCTTGCGGCCGTTTTTTCACGGCGGCCGCGAACCATGCGGGCGTTGTGCAATCAAGCACAGCGGCCCGGTGAAAAACGGGCCGCGGCGCATGAGCGCGCGGCCCGCAGGCACCAAATCAGAACGGCAGCTTGAAGCCCGGCGGAATCGGCAGGCCAGCGGTCATGCCGCCCATCTTTTCCTGCGACGTGGCTTCGGCCTTGCGCACCGCATCGTTGAACGCTGCGGCGACGAGGTCTTCGAGCATGTCCTTGTCGTCGGCAAGCAGGCTCGGATCGATTGATACGCGGCGCACGTCGTTGCGGCACGTCATCGTCACCTTGACCAGACCGGCGCCCGCCTGACCCTCAACCTCGATCTGGGCAAGCTGCTCCTGCATCTTCTTCATGTTTTCCTGCATCTGCTGGGCCTGCTTCATCAACCCGGCGAGTTGGCCTTTCATCATGATCGTGACTCCTTCTGAATCGTCTTTATCTGGATATCGGAAAAGCGCGCGGCATGATTGCCAGGCCGCGCGCCGAAAATCAATGGACGGTCGGACTGTTGCCCGGCGCGGCATCCGGCGACACCGGCCGGATCGAACCCGGCACGATGGTAGCGCCGAAGTCGCGAATCAGTTGCTGGACGAACGGGTCCGCGCCGATCTCGCGCTCTGCTTCGCGTTGCGCCTGAGCGCGCGCGGCGGCGTCGAGCGCGGCGGCCGTGCGGCGTGCGGGGCCGACTTCCACGGCGACATCCACGGCCTTGCCGAGCCGTTCGGCAAGCGCCGACTTCAGTTTGGCGACCTGCGACGCTTCGGCGTATTGCGGCACCGGCACGCTCAGTTTGAGCAGCGCACCGTCGAGCGCAGTCAGTTCGCTGTTGAACGCGAGCTGGTACGAAATGCCCTTGAGCGGCAGCGTCGCGGCGAGAGCGGGCCAGTCGCCAGAGAAACCAATCGCGTCGAGCGGAATTCCCGGTGGCAACTTGCTCACATCCACGACGGCCGCAGCAGGCGACGCGGCAGGTGAAGCTGCGCGCGGCGCGGCAGGTTCACTGTCATACGCCGGTACGAAGCCGTCATCTGGCGTCGCAAAGTAGGCGTCGTCAGCACCGAGCGGCACGTAGTCGTCGGGCGGAATGTCATCCCACGGTGACGCCGACGAGGCGTCCTGCGCGGACGCATTACGGGCCGGCTGGCGAGCCTGCGTTTCTTGCGCGACCACGACGCGACGGGCCGGATCGGGCGTCGGCACCTTGACCTCGGCGCGCGGTGCCGCGGATTTCGGTGCGGCAACGGCTGTCGCTGCAGATCCACCGGCCGCTGCACGGGCGGCGGGGTTGGAAACGCGCATGCCCTTGCTGCGCAGCACGTCGAGCGCCGCGCTTGCCCCACCGCGCGCGCCAGGCGCCACAGCAGGTTCTGCGGTTGCATCGGACCGGGATTGCTGCTCCGGTTCGGCCGGAACGGGCGTTGCTGCCGCCACGGGTGCTGCGGTCGTGATTTCGGGCGCAGCGTCTGACGTATCGCCTTGTGGCTCGTCCGCCGATTCCCACGGCGGCACGACGCGCGCCGCAGCGGACGCTGCCGGGGTGGTCGCGGGAGCCGCAGGCACCGTTTCAGCGCCAACGTCCGGTACAGCGGCGGACTTCGCCACTTCCACCGCGCTCGATCCTGGTAACGCCGCTGCCGGACGGGTGACCGCCGCAACGGCCTGCGGCGCAGCGACCGGTTGAGCCCTACCAGCCGGGACACTTGCAGCGGAAGACGCCATCGCAGGCGTAACTGCCCTCGCCCCGGGACCCGCCACTGCCGGCTTCGAAGCCGGTGCATTGCCGACGCTGCCCGCGCCAGAAGCGGGCTCGAACGCAAGCATCCGCAGCAAGGTCATCGTGAAGCCGGCGTATTCGTCGGGAGCGAGGCCCAGTTCATTGCGGCCAAGCGTCGCGATCTGATAGAAGAGTTGAACCTGCTCGGGCGAGAGTTCAGCAGCAAAGCGACGCAGGTCGGCTGCTTCGGGCCACTCGTCGAGCACCGACGCCGGCGCGAACTGCGCCCACGCGATACGGTGAAACAGGCCCGCGAGATCCTGCAATGCGGTCGAAAACGAGAGACTGCGCAACGCCATTTCGTCGGCGATCGAGAGCACGGCGGCACCGTCGCTCGCAACGAGCGCGTCGATCAGGCGGATCAGATAGCTCTGATCGAGCGCGCCGAGCATGCCGCGCACGGCCTCCTCGGTCACCTGATTCGCCGAGTAGGCAATCGCCTGATCGGTCAGCGAGAGCGCATCGCGCATCGAGCCGTCCGCAGCGCGTGCAAGCAAGCGCAGCGCCTGCGTTTCGAACTCGACCTTCTCCTCGCCGAGAATGTGCGTTAGGTGCTCGACGATGTTCGCCGCCGGCATCTGTTTCAGATTGAACTGCAGACAACGCGACAGGACCGTGACCGGGATTTTCTGCGGGTCGGTGGTCGCGAGGATGAACTTGACGTGCGGCGGCGGTTCTTCCAGCGTCTTCAGCATCGCGTTGAAGGCGTGGTTCGTGAGCATGTGCACTTCGTCGATCATGTAGACCTTGAAGCGCGCATCCACCGGCGCATACACGGCGCGCTCGAGCAGCGCGGCCATTTCGTCGACGCCGCGATTACTCGCCGCATCCATTTCGACATAGTCGACGAAACGGCCTTCGTCGATCTCCCGACACGCACGACAGACGCCGCACGGTTTCGACGTCACGCCGGTCTCGCAGTTAAGCGCCTTGGCGAAGATCCGCGACAGCGTCGTCTTGCCCACGCCGCGCGTGCCCGTGAAGAGGTACGCGTGATGCAGACGGCCGCCGTCGAGTGCATGCGTGAGCGCGCGCACCACGTGCTCCTGTCCGACGAGCGAAGCGAAGTCCTTCGGTCGCCACTTGCGTGCGAGAACTTGGTAGGTCATCCGGAAATTGTATCAGCATCGCCTGCGCGCACCGATGATTCGACGGGCCCCGAACGGACGCCCCGCGGCGCTAGCGATTTGCCCATGCACACGGTGCAGGTACGACGCATGTGAACCATGTCGCGAGGGCAAATACAGTAACGATCGAAACCGGTGCGCTGAGCGATCACGCGACTGACATCGGCGAGCACTCGACTAAAACCGCCTGCAAGGCTGGGGATAATTCGGGGGGAATACTGCCGGGAAACAACTAGAAGAAAGTAGAAGGTGACGAGCCTGACCCTCGGCACTGGCGGAAAACGGCTGTGGCTGCTTCGTTCCCGACCTGACCAGGTTGACCGCCCCTCCATGCGAGGAGGCCCGTCACGGCGCATTCTAACATTGGTTGCGCCGCAATGCGACTGCCTCACACGAAAAGCCGCAGAGGCGCGCGCTCTTGCAACCGCGCGTACTGCCTCCATATCGAGTGCGTGTGGCGAGGCATTCGGTCCGGAAGATCGCTCCCGATGCTATTGCGGTGCTGCCGGAACAGCAAAAGACGCGGCTCGAAAAATGCGCGCGAACTGTCGCTTGAGAGGCTGAAACCCTGATGGCGGTATGAGTACTATCACCATCGGCAACGCATAGGGATTTAGGCTACACTGGCGTCAGCAATGGGATCCACCGTGCACAACGGCTCCGCACGGAGCTTGCGCGGATCGGCCTGGCCGCTTGTCGATCTTCGTCGGTCTTCGTCGGCCTTCGGTCGACCCCGGATAAGTTTTCCGTTTTGGTGTATCGTGGCGAGCAATTTAGTCAGCCTCGAATCGAAAGAGGTATTCATAAAATGAGCGAACAAATCAAGCACATCAGCGACGCATCGTTCGAACAGGACGTCGTAAAATCCGACAAACCGGTTCTGCTGGACTTCTGGGCCGAATGGTGTGGTCCATGCAAGATGATCGCGCCGATTCTCGATGAAGTCGCGAAGGACTACGGCGACCGCCTGCAGATCGCGAAGATCAATGTCGACGAACACCAGTCGACGCCGGTGAAATTCGGCGTGCGCGGCATCCCGACGCTGATCCTCTTCAAGAACGGCGCCGTCGCTGCACAGAAGGTCGGCGCGCTCTCCAAGTCGCAACTCACCGCGTTCCTGGACAGCCACCTGTAAATCCCTTCGCCCGCCGCGTCGCGCTTAGCAGTTCCTTGTCTGTTCATTGTTTGTTCTTCATTGAACGCGCATGCGCCCCGCGGGCGAGTAACGGTGCGTGTTGTCCACCGACAACACGCACCGTAAAAAACATGCCAACTCCCCACACAGGCGGCCAGTGGCGTGTGCTATGCTAGAATTCATAACGCGTCTAACCAGACGCCAATAAAGTAGCAAGCAAAAGTCCCAAGCAAGTCCTAGAGCGATTCCGCTCGATTCTTTCCCCCAGACTTCATTTCGTCGCAGTTCTCCCCGACGGGTTCTCCGTATGCATCTTTCCGAGCTTAAGTCTCTGCATGTCTCCGAATTGATCGAGATGGCCAATGGCCTCGAGATCGAAAGTGCGAACCGCCTGCGCAAGCAGGAACTGATGTTCGCGATTCTTAAAAAGCGCGCCAAAACCGGCGAAACGATTTTCGGAGACGGCACGCTTGAAGTGCTTCCGGACGGCTTCGGCTTTTTGCGCTCGCCCGAAACCTCGTATCTCGCGAGCACCGACGACATCTATATCAGCCCGTCGCAGATCCGCCGCTTCAATCTGCACACCGGCGACACGATCGAAGGCGAAGTCCGCACGCCGAAGGACGGCGAACGCTACTTCGCGCTCGTGAAGGTGGACAAGGTCAACGGCCAGCCGCCGGAGGCCTCGAAGCACAAGATCATGTTCGAGAACCTCACGCCGCTGCACCCGAACAAGGTGCTGCTGCTCGAGCGCGAAATGCGCGGCGAGGAGAACGTAACGGGCCGCATCATCGACATGATTGCGCCCATCGGCAAGGGTCAGCGCGGCCTGCTGGTCGCCTCGCCGAAGTCGGGCAAGACCGTGATGCTTCAGCACATCGCGCACGCGATCAAACAGAATCACCCGGACGTGATCCTGTTCGTGCTGCTCATCGACGAGCGCCCGGAAGAAGTGACCGAAATGCAGCGCTCGGTGGCCGGCGAAGTGATCGCCTCGACCTTCGACGAACCGGCTGCGCGCCACGTGCAAGTCGCCGAAATGGTCATCGAAAAGGCCAAGCGCCTTGTCGAAATGAAGCATGACGTCGTGATCCTGCTCGACTCGATCACGCGTCTCGCGCGTGCGTACAACACGGTCGTGCCGGCTTCGGGCAAGGTGCTGACGGGTGGTGTCGACGCCAATGCGCTGCAGCGTCCGAAGCGCTTCTTTGGTGCTGCACGCAACATCGAGGAAGGCGGCTCGCTCACGATCATCGGCACGGCTCTTATCGAAACCGGCAGCCGCATGGACGACGTGATTTACGAAGAGTTCAAGGGCACCGGCAACATGGAAGTGCACCTCGAGCGCCGTCTCGCGGAAAAGCGCGTTTATCCGTCGATCAATCTCAACAAGTCGGGAACGCGCCGCGAAGAACTGCTCATCAAGCCGGACATCCTCCAGAAGATCTGGGTGCTGCGCAAGTTCATCCACGACATGGACGAAGTCGAGGCCATGGAATTCCTGCTCGACAAGATTCGCCAGACGAAGAGCAACTCCGAGTTCTTCGAGATGATGCGCCGCGGCGGCTGACCGCCCCGGCATCGCGCAAAACGCCCGCTCCATGCGGGCGTTTTTTTTGCGCGCTCATGCTCGCACGGGCAGCCCGTGTATTCGCGCATGCTTGCATCGCCCGCAACCTGCACGTGAACGTTCACGTTGACCTATAATTCAAAGCTCTCGCCACTGCCGCCGCCCCCGGCAAGCCACCAATGTCAAAGACTACCCAGGCGCTGCTCAACGTGCGCGACGCCGCGCTACGGTTGAACGTCACGCCGCGCACGCTCAAGTATTACGAGGAGCGTGGACTCGTCACGCCGTCACGTAGCGAGGGCCGCTACCGCCTCTATGACGAACGCGACCTCGAACAGTTCGCGCGCATCCTACGGTTGCGTGCGCTGGGCTTCTCCCTTCGCGGCATCGCCGAGATGCTCAAGCGCCCGCTCGAACCCGCGGGCGACGGACGCAGACGTTACTCGCAGGATTCGCTGCGGCATATCGCGGACGCTTTGGCGCAGCAGATCGATACACTCGATGCGCGCATCGCCGCCGTGCGACGCGAACTGAAGGAAGCGCAAACCGTGCGCACCGAACTCGCGGACGACCTCGACTACCTGAAAAAGCGCCTCGCGGGTGTGCCGTCCGAAACGCTGATCGACGAGCGCCTCGCCGCGAAGAAGCACCGCAAGGCCAGCAGCGGACAAGGCCGGACCAGTGGCGGCGACGGAGACGCATCCGAATGAATTCCGCCCCGCCCCGTCAGCCGATCTTCAGCGTGGAGCGTCTGCGTGGTGACTTCTACCCGTGGGTGCTGGCGTTCGCCACCGGCCTCGACTACTTCGACAACGCGATCTTTTCCTTTTTCGCGAGCTATATCGCGGGCGGCATCAACGCGTCGCCCGACGAACTCGTCTGGGCGTCGAGCACGTACGCCGTCGCCGCGGTGCTCGGCATCCTGCAGCAGCAATGGTGGGTCGAGCGTGTCGGGTACCGGCGCTACGTAGGCGGATGCCTGCTGCTCTACGCGGCGGGCTCCGTCTTTGCTGCGCTCTGCGAATCATCGATCCAGCTCGCCTTCGCGCGCGGTTTTCAGGGCTACTTCATCGGGCCGATGATGGGCACGTGCCGCATCCTCATCCAGAACAGTTTCACACCGCAGCGGCGCCCCGTGGCGACACGCGCGTTCCTCTCGCTGATCGTGCTGTCCAGCGCGCTGGCGCCGCTCGTGGGCGGCATCGTCGTCGCACAGTTCGACTGGCGCGCCCTCTTCGCCTGCACCGCGCCCGCGGGCGTCCTGTACGCCGTGCTCGCGCTTTTCGCCCTGCCCGACTCCGGTCACGTGCTGCCCGAGGAACGGGGCGAAGCGCACCTCTGGCCCTATATCATCTTCGCGTTCGCGCAGGGTGCACTCCAGATCGTCATGCAGCAGGTGCGCTTCGAACTCTTCAGCAAGTCACCCGGACTGATCTTGCTCACCATCGCCGGCGTCGGCTCGCTCGCGTGGTTCGGCTGGCATCAGTGGCATCATCCGAAACCGCTCGTGCGACTGCACGCGCTGCGCGAAAAGACCTTTCAGGTCGGCTTGCTACTCTACACGATCTATTACTTCCAGAGCACCGCGTTCAGTTATCTGATCTCGCGCTTCCTCGAAGGCGGCCTCAACTATCCGATCGAAAACGCCGGACGGCTCACGGGCATCACGTCGCTCATCGCGGGATCGGCGCTCTTCCTGCACTTCCGCTATGGGAAGCTGTTGCGGCGCAAAAAGTGGATGATTGTGCCCGGATTCGCGCTCGCGGCCTTCGTTGCCTTCTGGATGACACGGATGCCGCCCAACGTCAGCGAAGCCTGGCTCATCGCTCCGCTGCTGCTGCGCGGCCTGCTGCTGATCTTCATCGTGGTGCCGGTCGCCAACCTCACGTTCAGCATCTTCGCCGTCGAGGAATTCAGCCACGGCTACCGGCTCAAGAATATCGTCCGGCAGTTGACGATGTCGTTCGCTACGGCCACTGTCATCATCATCGAGCAACACCGGCTCGCGCTGCACCAGTCGCGACTGGCGGACTATGTAAATCCGTTCAACCCGGTCTTTCAGAACACCCTCGCGACGCTCACGCATGGCTTCGAAAACCTCGGCCGCTCGCCAGGAGAAGCGCACGGCCTCGCGATCGCCGAGATGAGCCGCATGGTCACGCAGCAGGCGAGCTTTCTGAGTTCGCTCGACGGTTTTTATTTCCTCATGGGCGTGGCCATCTGCGGTGGTATCTTTGCGGCCTGGCAGAAGCAGATCGAGTGACCGGTCACGACAATCCGCGGCACCCATTACGACACAATCCGGCGATGCTATCGAAACTGTCCCAGTGGTTCGGCGCGCGCCGCCGCGAAAAGGCGTTGCGCACCTATGCCATCGACGACGCGCTCTGGCAGGCGACGCTCGACGGCCTGCCGTTCCTCGCGCACCTCGATGCCGCCGACCTCGCACGCCTGCGCGATCTGACGAGCCTCTTCATCGCGCAAAAGGAGTTCTCGACTGCGCACGGCCTGGAACTGACCGACCGCATGACGGTATCGATTGCGGCGCAGGCGTCGCTGCCGGTTCTGAATCTCTCGCTCGATCTGTACCGCGGCTGGGTCGGCGTGATCGTGTACCCGGGCGAATTCGTGATCCGCAAGACAGTCGAGGACGAGGATGGCGTCGTGCACGAAGTCGAGCACGATGCGAGCGGCGAGGCATGGGACGGCGGGCCGGTGATCCTCTCGTGGGAAGACGCGCAGATGACCGACGGCACAGATGCCTACAACGTCGTGATCCACGAATTCGCGCACAAGATCGACATGGCGAACGGCGAGACGGACGGTCATCCGCCCCTTTATCGCCGCTGGCACGCGCCGCTCGATGCCACCGCCTGGGCAGACGTCTTCGACAACGCGTACGATCAGTTCTGCGCAAAGGTTGACGCGGTTTCGCAGCGGCAGTGGGCGCGCTTCGAGCGCGAATCGCTGATCGATCCGTATGCGACCGACCATCCGTCCGAGTTCTTCGCGGTCTGCAGCGAGGCGCTGTTCGTCAAGCCGAAGGCGTTCGAGTCCGAGTATCCCGAGCTGTACCGGCTGCTCGCCCGCTACTACCGGCAAGACCCGGCCCGAGTCGGCGCACTGGCGGGTTTTGGCGAACCGGACCTCAAATAATCGCCAACCGGCTGATTTTCTGGCATAATCTCCTTTTTTCGACCTTGTGTAAGTGGCTCGCGAGATCAAGGTCCTGTAACACCACATGCACCGGAATACCGGCGGGGTTACAGGCACGCGGGTTGGCTACCGCCAGATTTAAGGAATAATCATGAAAGAAGGCATTCACCCGGATTACCGCGAAGTCCTGTTCATCGACGTTTCGAACGACTTCAAGTTCGTGACCCGCTCGACGATCCAGACGCGCGAAACCGCCGAGTTCAACGGCAAGACCTACCCGCTCGCCAAGATCGAAGTGTCGTCGGAATCGCATCCGTTCTACACGGGCACGCAAAAGATCATGGACACGGCCGGCCGTGTCGAGAAGTTCAACAAGAAGTTCGGCTCGCGCGCCACGGGCAAGGTCGCGAAGTAAGCTTCGCGAGACACCTGAACCGGCTTCGCGCCGGTCCCGGACCAAAAAGGGCAGCGAACGCTGCCCTTTTTTGTTGTTGCGCCGCTCCTTACCAATCCTTGCGGCACTTCGCTGCTTTTCGCACCATTTGTCTCGCCGGTTGCCAGCTCCGCCCAGACCGGAACGCTTCGTATCAACGTTTGGGCTGGTCGATCACCGTTCCTGGCCAACGAATCGTGACGCACCGCTGGTGGCCCGGCTAGAATGCCGGATGCTTCGGACCAGCCCGATGGTTGTGCCCACTGCAGCGACCCGGCGTGCGTCGGCTCCGCCCTGGTTCGCCCAGAGGCACCGTGCCCCGCGGCAATGGCGCAACGGGGCCGCGCCAGCCGGTCCGCTCACCCGACTTTTTCGTACTGAATGAAGCCAGCCATTCGACTGACCGCCTCCGCCACCAGCGCCCTGCCACGCTGGCTGTTGCTGGCCATCTGTATCGTATTTGCGTCGTTCGGCCTGTTCGGCCGCGATCCCTGGAAGAACGAGGACGCTGCCGGGTTCGGTGTCATGTGGACCATGGCAGGCGGGACCTCCCACGACTGGCTGCTGCCGAACCTCGTCGGCAAGTACGTCACGGAAAACGGCCCGCTGGGCTACTGGCTCGGCGCACTCAGCATCCGCATCTTCACGCCGTGGGTGGACGCGAGTAACGCCTCCCGCATTGCTACCGGCTTGCTCTTCGTCGTCGCCTGTGCATTCGTCTGGTACAGCGCATATCTGCTGGGCCGCCGCCCAGAAGTTCAGCCGTTCAAATACGCATTCGGCGGAGAACCCGAGCCGCGCGACTACGGCCGCACGCTCGCCGACGGCGCGCTCCTGATCCTGCTTGCCTGCTTCGGCCTCGCGGAGCGTGGCCACGAGACGACGCCACAGCTCATGCAATTTGCCGGCATCGCGATGCTGCTTTACGGCATGGTGCGCGCCATCGACAAGCCGATTCAGGGCGCACTCTGGTGGGGGCTCGCGCTCGGTATCCTGACGCTGTCGAGCGGCCTCGTGCAAGTCGCCGCGCTGCTGCTGGGCACGCTTGCCATGCTGGCGCTCGCCCCTGCGACGCGCTCGCGCTGGCTGCTCGTGGCTGGGCTGCCGGTCGCGCTGATCGTCGCGCTGTCGTGGCCGATCCTCGCGCTGCACTTCTATCCCGACGATGCCGTCTGGTTCCTCAATCAGTGGATCCAGTCGAGCCTCAACTATTTCTCGGGGCCGCCGGGCACGGTCCTGCGCTACGCCGCCAAGAATCTGCCGCTCTTCACGTGGCCCGCATGGCCGCTGGCACTCTGGGCCTGTTTCAGCTGGGCGGGCCTGCGCCGCGCGCCACACATCGCGATTCCGCTGTCGATCATCCTGCCGCTCCTGGTCCTCGTAGTCGTGCAGAGTCACGAGACGAACAGCCTTTTCATGATCTCCCTGCCCGCGCTGTCGGTGCTGGCGACGTTTGCGCTGCCGACGCTCAAGCGCGGCGCGATCAACGCGATCGACTGGTTCGCCGTGCTGAGCTTCACGATCCTCGGCACGTTCGTGTGGCTGGTCTGGCTCGCCGGCATGACCGGATTCCCGGCACCGCTCGCGCGCAATCTCGCGCGCCTCGCTCCCGGCTTCACGCCGCAGTTCAAGATTCTCTCGTTCGTTTGCGCACTCGCCGTGACCGTCTGCTGGATGATGCTCGTCCAGTGGCGCGTCGCCCGGCATCCGAAGGTGTTGTGGCGCAGCGTCGTGCTGTCGAGCGGCGGCACCACGCTCATGTGGGTGCTGCTGATGACGCTGTGGCTTCCGGTCGTCAACTACAGCCGGACCTATCGCGACGTCGCACAACAGATCGCGGCCCACCTGCCAGCCGATTACACGTGCATCACGCCGGTCCGGCTCGGTGATGCACAAATCGCGACCTTCGCCTACTTCGGGAAGATGCACTTTTCGTTCGACGAAGACTGCGACGTGATCCTGCGCCAGGACACCCAGGACTACAGCGCACCGAGTCCGATGCCGAACTTCGCCTGGGATCTGGTATGGCAAGGCCGCCGCGCGGCCGACCGCGATGAGCGCTTCCGCCTGTACGTGCGCGTCGACCGGCCGCATCCGCCGGCGTCGCACCACGTCTGGCGCAAACGCCCGGACTGAGGTCGTCGTGACCGGGACCGTCCGCGGCGACGTACGCCGTATCGCCGGCCTCGCGTGGCCGGTGCTGGTCGGCCAGCTCGCGATCATCGCGTTCGGCGTGATCGACACGGCCATGGTGGGCCGCTACTCGGCGCTCGATCTCGCGGCGCTCGGGCTCGGTTCGTCGATTTACGTTTCGGTCTATATCAGCCTCACCGGCATCCTGAGCGCGCTGCAGCCTGTCGCCGCGCAACTCTTCGGCGCGCAGCGCGACGCAGAAATCGGCGAGGTGGTGCGCCAGGCGTTCTGGCTCGCGCTCGTGCTGATGGTGATCGGCTGTGCGGCGCTTTATTTTCCCGGTCCGCTGCTCGACCTCGCCCATGCGCCCGATGCGCTGCGCGAGCGCACCGTCGACTATCTGCGGCTGCTCTCGTTCGGGCTGCCTGCGGGTCTCTTCTTTCGCATCTACAGTTCGCTCGCCAATGCGGTCGGGCGGCCGCGCCTCGTGATGGTCATGCAGGTGGGCGCGCTCGTCCTCAAGGTGCTGCTCAACCGCTGGCTCATCTTCGGCGGACTCGGCGTCCCCGCGCTCGGCGGCCCGGGATGCGCACTCGCGAGCACTACGATCAACTGCGCGCTCGCGGCGCTCGCCGTGCTCGCGATGACGAGGCTCGACGTGTTCGCGCCGTTCCGCATCTTCAGACACTTCTGCTGGCCGCACTGGCAGCGACAGGCCGAACTGCTCAAGCTCGGCATCCCGATGGGGCTCTCGTATCTGATCGAGGTGACTTCGTACACCTTCATGGCGATCTTTATCGCACGGCTCGGCACGACGACGCTCGCGGGCCATCAGATCGCCGGCAATCTCGGCGCCGTGCTGTACATGACGCCGCTTTCGATTGGCGTCGCAACCTCGACGCTCGTCGCCCAGGCGCTCGGCGGCAACCGCCCGGCCGAAGCGCGCACGCTCGCGCGTCACGGCATCGCGACCGCCGTGACGATCGCGTGCTGCTTCGCCCTCGCCGTCTTCCTGCTGCGGCCGTTCATCATTGGCGGTTATACGCCGGACCCCGCGGTCGCCGTGGCCGCGATGCCGCTCGTCGCGATCGTCGCGCTCTATCACGTATTCGACGCGCTGCAGGTCTCGACGGCGTTCGCGCTACGGGCGTACAAGGTCGCCGTCGTGCCGACCGTGATCTACGCCGTCGCGCTCTGGGGCGTCGGCCTCGGCGGCGGCTATGCACTCGGCTTCGACGTGACCGGAACGGTGCCCGCGTGGGCGACCGGCGCGCGCGGCTTCTGGCTCGCTAACATGGCGAGCCTCGTGATCGCGGGCGCCGGGCTCATGGTCTATCTCGCGCACGTGAGCCGGCGTTATCTGCGCGTGGGCGCCGACACCCAGCGCTAACGGGCCGGCGAACGCGTGCGCATGATCGCCACGCTGCGCGCCCATCGCTGGTGCGTCAACGCCCCACGGCGCGCGACATCTTGCGCGCCACACCGTACCGGCGGATCGCCTAAGCCGGCAACGTCGCACCCAATCTCGCCTGAACACCATTCGCCTGCCCCACGGCAACACGCGCGACCGTTACCGCCCCTAATCCTCCGCAAACCGGATACACATAAGTATCAAACATTGTTTGGCACGATTTACGCGTCATAAATCGGGCGGTATAAGTCGAGCGCGTCCGGTTCATGGATACGCCAACTGTCCTATTCTTGTAGCGCAGCACCACTTGAAGGATGCGTCGTCCGTTCCCGGCTCCCTGGATTTGCCCTCAATGGAGTGATAGTCATGCTGAAAAAGCTGCTGATGCTGTTGGTTGCCTTTGGACTCTCGATGTCCGCGTTAATGGCGAGCGCAGTGGAAGTGAACACCGCCGATCAAACCGCGCTCGAGTCGGTCAAGGGCATCGGCCCGGTCCACGCGAAGGCAATCATCGACGAGCGCGCACAACACGGCCCGTTCAAGGACGCCGACGACCTCGTGAACCGCGTCAAAGGCATCGGCCCGAAATCAGTGCTAAACCTCGAAGCCGCCGGTCTGACGATCAACGGTTCGTCGGCGCCGCCGTCCGGCAAACCCGCTGCGACGTCGAAGAGCAGCAAGGCGGCCACGAGCGCAGCGCCCGCCGCTGCCGCCAACACGACGCCCAATCCGGCGACGACCGCCGCGGCGAACGCGCCGCAGACCGCTTCTGACGCCAAGGCCGGCAAGTCGAAGCATGAGAGCAAGAAACAAAAGGCCGCCGAAGCCGCGAGCGCTGCTGAAGCGAGTCCTGCGGCCGCAGCGCCAGGTGCCGCTTCGGAGACAAAAGGCAAGAAGTCTGGAAAGTCGAAGAAGAGCAAGGCTGCGTCCGATGCAGCCGCTTCGGGCGCCTGATTATCGGCGCCTGCTATCCGGCGGTTTCCGGCCGAGGCGGTGTTCGCCGACGCCGGTCCGCCACACGCGGTGCGCAACGTGTGCGCCGTCCGGTTTTCCGGCCACGTTTCCAGACGCGGCCATCATCCTGAGAGAAAGTCATGAGCCTTCTAGATACCCTCGGTTCCCTGTTCGGTTCGTCGTCGCAGCAACAAGGCGGTGGCCAGGCCCAGCTCGTCGCGGCGGCGATGGAGTTCGTCAACAACCAGCCCGGCGGCCTGAACGGCCTCGTCCAGAAATTCCAGCAAGGCGGCCTCGGCGACGTGGTGCAGTCGTGGGTCGGCACCGGCGAAAATCAGGCGATTTCGCCGGATCAACTGCACAACGTGCTCGGTTCCGATGTGGTCTCGGGCCTTGCACAAAAGGTCGGCATGCAGCCGGACCAGGTGAGCGGCCTGCTCTCCCAGGTCCTGCCGCACGTGGTCAACGCGGCGACGCCCAATGGCGAAGTGCCCGCCGACGGCCAGATCAACACCAGCAACGTACTTGGCACGCTGGGCAGCCTCGCCTCCCTGTTCGGTGGTGGCAACAAGTCCGCGTAAGTCACGTTCGCGCGCACGCGCGCGGGCATGAAAAAAAGGCAACGGAAAAATTCCGTTGCCCTTTTTTAATGACGTCGGCACATACGGCCCACGGCCCGATACGCCTGGGCCGTGCGCCTGTCCCACTCAATGCACGACGCGCTCGAAAACGAACTTGCCGTCGTGGATGTCGACCGGAATCACATCCTTCGGCCCGAACTTGCCCGCGAGTATCAGCTTGGCGACCGGATTCTCGATCTCCTGCTGTATCGCGCGCTTGAGCGGCCGGGCCCCGAACAGCGGGTCGTAGCCGACCTTGCCGATCTGCTCCAGTGCGTCGTCCGACACCACAAGCTCCATGTCGAGCTTTTCGAGGCGCTCGCGCAGGCGCTGCAACTGGATCTTCGCGATCGACTGGATGTTCGCGCGATCGAGCGCATGGAAAACCACGACCTCGTCGATCCGGTTCAGGAACTCGGGACGGAACTGCTGCTTCACTTCGTTCCACACCGCATCCTTCACTGCTTCCTGCGGCTCGCCCGCCATCGACTGGATGAGGTGCGAACCGAGGTTCGACGTCATCACAATCACCGTATTCTTGAAGTCCACGGTGCGGCCCTGGCCGTCGGTCATGCGGCCGTCGTCGAGCACCTGCAGCAGCACGTTGAACACATCCGGGTGGGCCTTCTCGACCTCGTCGAGCAGGATCACGCTATACGGCTTGCGGCGCACTGCCTCGGTGAGATAACCGCCTTCCTCGTAGCCCACATAGCCCGGCGGCGCGCCAATCAACCGCGCGACGCTGTGCTTCTCCATGAACTCGCTCATGTCGATGCGGATCAGATGATCCTCCGAATCGAACAGGAAGCCCGCCAGCGCTTTGCACAGTTCGGTCTTGCCGACACCCGTCGGCCCGAGGAACAGGAACGAACCATACGGCCGGTTCGGGTCCGCGAGGCCCGCACGTGAACGGCGGATCGCATCGGCGACGGCGTTGATCGCCTCGTCCTGGCCAATCACGCGTTCGTGCAGTTTGTCTTCGATCAGCAGCAGCTTTTCGCGCTCGCCCTGCATCATGCGCGAAACGGGGATGCCGGTCGAACGCGACACGACTTCCGCAATTTCCTCCGCGCCCACCTGAGTGCGCAACAGACGCCGACGCGTCGGATTGCTCTGCTCGTCCGCCTCGGCCTGCGTGACCTGCTTCAGTTGCGCTTCGAGTTGCGGCAGCTTGCCGTACTGCAATTCCGCCACTTTCTCGAGCTTGCCTTCGCGCTGAAGCTTCGTGATCTCGGCGCGCACGCGTTCGATCTCTTCCTTGATCTGTGCGCTGCCCTGCACCGCGGCCTTCTCGGTGGTCCAGATTTCTTCGAGGTCCTTATATTCCAGACTCAGGCGATCGATCTCTTCCTCAATCAGTTGCAGACGCTTCTGCGAAGCTTCGTCCTTCTCCTTCTTGACGGCTTCGCGTTCGATCTTCAACTGGATCAGGCGACGATCGAGCTTGTCCATCTCCTCGGGCTTCGAGTCGATTTCCATCTTGATCTTCGAAGCGGCTTCGTCGATCAGGTCGATGGCCTTGTCCGGCAGGAAGCGGTCGGTGATGTAGCGATGCGAAAGCTCTGCCGCCGCGACGATCGCCGGGTCGGTGATTTCGACGCCGTGGTGCAGTTCGTACTTCTCCTGCAGACCGCGCAGAATCGCGATGGTCGCATCGACCGACGGCTCGTCGACGAGCACCTTCTGGAAGCGGCGCTCGAGCGCGGCATCCTTTTCAATGTACTTGCGATATTCGTCGAGCGTGGTCGCGCCGATGCAGTGCAACTCGCCGCGCGAGAGCGCCGGCTTGAGCATGTTGCCCGCATCCATCGCGCCTTCGGCCTTGCCTGCGCCGACCATCGTGTGAATTTCGTCGATGAAAACGATGGTCTGTCCTTCGTCCTTCGCGATATCGTTGAGCACGGCCTTCAGGCGCTCTTCGAACTCGCCGCGATACTTCGCACCCGCGAGCAACGCAGCCATATCGAGCGAGAGCACGCGCTTGCCCTTGAGCGTCTCAGGCACTTCGCCATTGACGATGCGCTGCGCGAGCCCTTCGACGATCGCCGTCTTCCCGACACCCGGCTCGCCGATCAGCACCGGGTTGTTCTTCGTACGACGCTGCAGGATCTGGATAGAGCGGCGGATTTCGTCGTCGCGGCCGATCACGGGGTCGAGCTTGCCTGCGCGCGCGCGCTCGGTCAGATCGACGGTGTATTTCTTGAGCGCTTCGCGCTGGCTTTCGGCGTCCTGACTGTTGACCTGCGCGCCGCCGCGCACCGCGACGATCGCACTCTCGAGCGCCTTGCGCGTGAGACCGTGCTTGCGCGCGAGCTGGCCTACGCTGCCCTTGTCGTCAGCGACGGCGAGCAGGAACATCTCGCTCGCGATATAGGTGTCGTTGAGCTTTTGCGCTTCCTTGTCGGCCTGATTGAGCAGTCCGGCGAGATCACGGCCGATCTGCACGTTGCCGTCGGTGCCCTGCACTTGCGGCAAGCGGCTGATTGCATCGTTGAGTGCGTTCTGAAGCGCCTGGACCTGCACGCCCGCACGCGACATCAGCGAGCGAGCGGAACCGTCCTGCTGCGCGACGAGTGCTGCGAGCAGGTGAACGGGTTCGATGTACTGGTTATCGTGGCCGACGGCGAGACTCTGCGCATCGGAAATCGCTTCCTGGAACTTGGTGGTGAGTTTGTCGATTCTCATTAGAACGAGACCTCCAGTTTCTTAACTGTCACCAAATCTGAGGGGCAATATTCGGGTTTCAAGCACCCGTCACGTCATTTTTTCCGGTTTTCTCAATTAGACGCACGAACGCGCCTCGCGCCCGCGACGTTGGGGCGCGCTTGAGCCCTCTGGAGCCGGTTGAGGCTCGCAGGGCCTCGATGCGGCCAGATGTCGCACTCGGAAAGCGCTTTGCGGAGGATCAATATTCGCGCGACGGGCGGCGCGACGCCAGCTTTTTTGCCGGCGTAGGCACGATGGTGACTGGTGCTAGGCCGAGCAGGCCCGACAGTTCGGCCGTCGGCTGCGCAAGTTCGCCTATCGTGTAGCCGTCCAGTTCGGCCAGGAATGCCTCACGGGCGGCCCATAGCGCATGCTTGAGGCGACAATGCGGCTCGATGACACAGGTGCGGCGCTCGACTTGCTCGCCGCCGAAACAAGCTACGAGCGCGAAGTCGTTCTCGGTATGCCGCACGACCTCGCCCACGGAAAGCGTGAGCGAAGTCGGTGCGAGGCGCAGCCCGCCATTGCGACCGCGGATCGTGTCCACCCAGCCTAGTTCGCCGAGCCGCTGCACGACCTTCATCAGGTGGTTCTTCGAGATGCCATACGCATCCGAGATCTCCTGGATCGTCGCGAGCTCCTCGCCGCGCAGGGCGAGGTAGAGCATGACGCGCAGCGAGTAGTCGGTGTAGTCGGTCAGTTTCATGATCAGCAGCGGGCGCGGGCGACAAAAACCATACAATAACATGCAGTTGCGATGCAGGTTTTGCGCTGGTTGGGTATGATAGGTACTTCTGATAAAAGGGCGGGCATGCTCGTCCGAAATTCCCGGTTGTACGATGACTTCAACTGATGCCCCCGTCGCCGACACGCGACACGCTGAACCCACCGAAGCAAATATTCGCGACCTCGTCTACGCGTTCTACGACCGCGTGCGCGCGCATGCAACGCTGGGTCCCGTGTTCGAGGAAGCACTGGCGGGCCGCTGGGACGACCATCTTCCGAAGATGTGCCGATTCTGGGGCAGTCTGGTGCTCGGCAGCAAGACTTACCGCGGCAATGTGCAGCAAGTGCATCAGCCGCTGCCCGGTATCGAGCCGACCCATTTCAGCCATTGGCTTTATCTGTTCCTCGATACCGTCGAGTCGAGCTATCAACCCGCCGCGGCTATTCAGTTCATGGAGCCTGCGCTCCGGATCGCGCAGAGCCTGCAGTTGAGCCGCTTTGGCTGGGACTACACGATTCCGGCCGAACAGCAGGCGCTTCTGGAGCGTATATCGCCGCGCAAGCGACCGGCGGACTCGGAGCACGATCGCGCAGTTCCGGCGCGCCCGGCTGGCGAGCCATTTCCCGCGAAAATCGTCGGGCGGCCGGTAGACGCCGACGACGGTAACGACGCGGGCTAGCGCTCCGCAGCGACGCAGCGATTTGGCTGTTAGTTGCATTTCACCGTCGAAATCCATTTCCTGGATCTCGACGGGAGCCCTTCGCGGCAGCGTTCGCTCCACCGCGGCCCCACCATGCACAAGCATGGCGGTCCAGCACACGGAACAAGGAATGTCGCCCAGATGCGCCCGCCAGGTGGCGCGACGCACTCACCCCTTCTCCGGCGCTGAATTCCCCGAAGCGATCCCCCAGCGCGCGAGCGCCGCATCATCGGTTACGCGGGCGTCCACCCAGCGGGCGCCATGCTCGGTCTCTTCCTTCTTCCAGAACGGCGCTTCGGTCTTGAGGTAGTCCATCACGAATTCGCACGACGCGAACGCGTCGCCACGATGCATCGAAGTCGTCGCCACGAGGACGATCTGGTCGAGCGGCGCCAGTTTGCCCACCCGATGCACGACCAGCACCTCGATGCCAGGCCACCGGCGCTGCGCCTCGGCGACGATGTTCTCCAGCGCCTTTTCGGTCATGCCGGGATAGTGCTCCAGCTCCATCGTCGCGACGGTACTGCCCTCGTTCAGGTCGCGCACGGTGCCGACGAAGCACGCCACCGCGCCGATCGCAGGATTGCGCGCACGCAGTTGCGCGACTTCCGTCGTCAGGTCGAAATCTTCGGTTTGCACGCGCACAGGCATGACTGCTCTCCTTGGCGCTTTAGCCGCCCGTCACCGGTGGGAAAAACGCCACCTCGCAGCCTTCGGTAATCCGCGTACCCGGCTCGGTCATGACGTGATTGCAGGCCATGCGCAGTGCGCGGCCTTCCGCCAGCGTCTCTGCCCACGCACCGCCGCGCGCGCGCAGCCAGCCACGCACGTCGCCTACCGTTGCAATGCCATCGGGCACCGTCACCGATTCCTCGGCCACGCCCAACGCCTCGCGCACGCTCGCAAAAAATCTCAACTGGATCTTCATAACGTCCGACTCAATACAGCAATTCAGTGAAAGGGATGAAGCGCACCGTTTCGCCGGCGCTGATCGCGTGATTCGGTGGGTTGTCGATCAGGCCGTCGCCCCAGACCGTCGAGGTCAACACCGCCGAACTCTGGTTCGGGAACAGATCGAGGCCGCCCGCCTGATTGACGCGCGCGCGCAGGAACTCGTTGCGGCGGTCGCCCTTCGCCTGCGTGAAATCGGCGCGAAGCGACAGCGCACGCGGACTGACCTGCGTCACGCCCGAGAGGCGCAGCAGGAACGGCCTGACGAACAGCAGGAAGGTGACGAAACTCGACACGGGGTTCCCCGGCAACCCAATGAAGTACGCTTCGCCCGTCTGCGCGTCACCACGCAGCACTGCACCGAACGCGAGCGGCTTGCCCGGCTTCATCGCGATTTGCCACATCGCGAGCCGCCCTTCGGCTTCAACCGCTGGCTTCACGTGATCCTCCTCACCCACCGACACGCCACCAGAGGTCAGGATGAGATCGTGCGCGGCAGCGGCCTCGCGCAGCGTCGCGCGCGTGGCGTCGAGTTGATCCGGCACGATGCCGTAATCGGTCACCTCGCAGCCGAGGTTACGCAGCAGGCCATTTAGCGTGAAGCGGCTCGAGTTGTAGATCGCGCCGGGTCGCAGCGGCTCGCCGGGCATCGTCAGTTCGTCGCCGGTGAAAAACACCGCGACTTTCACGCGGCGCGCCACTTCGAGCGTCGCGCAGCCCACCGATGCCGCCAGCCCGAGTGCCTGCGGCGTGAGCCGCGTGCCCGCGGGCAGGATCACGGAGCCCTTGCGGATGTCCGCACCCTGCGCCGTGATCCATTCGCCAGGCTTCGGCGTGTGGACAAAGACCACGTCGTGGTCGATGGCCTCCGTCTGCTCCTGCATCACTACGGCATCCGCGCTGGGCGGCACAGTCGCGCCCGTGAAGATGCGTGCCGCCGTACCGGCCGCCAGCGGCTCCGGAGCATGGCCCGCCGGTATGCGCTGCGAGACCGCCAGCCGGCGGCTGCCCTGCACGAGGTCGGCGACACGCACCGCGTAACCGTCCATCGCGCTCGTGTGCATCGGCGGCACGTCGAGCGGCGACACCACGTCGGCGGCGAGCACGCGGTTCAGGGCGTCGAGCGTCGGAAGCGTTTCGGTCCCGTTATCAGCGAGCGCGAGCGGGCTCGCCGCGCCCAGCAGCGTCGCGAGCGCCTCGGCCGTGGAAAGCATCGGAGCGCGCGCGGCAGGAGCAGTAGTGGGGGAATTGGACATCGGAGCGTCTGGGAGACGGCTTTCGAGCCGCCTGCAACGGTTGGTCTGCCGCTATTGTAGCGGCGAGGACACGGCACTGTGCCGCGTCCTCGGTACGCAGTCGACTCCGGTCCGCCAGAAGCGGCGGAAAGCGGCTAAACCGGGATTAGTCCGCCGTATGCACAGCGATGTAGTCCTTCACGCGCTGTGCGCTTGCAGGCACCACCTCGAAGCGCTGCGGCAGCGATTCAAGCCCCGCGAACGCTGCCGGACGCTCGGCTTCGCGATCGAGCGCCTCGCGGATCGTCTCGCCGAACTTGATCGGCTGTGCGGTCTCCAGCACGACCATCGGCACGCCCGGCTGCAGATGCTCGCGCGCAACCTTCACGCCATCGGCCGTATGGGTGTCGATCATCGTGTTGTAACGCGCGTAGACATCGCGGATCGTCTCGATGCGGTCGGCGTGGCTGCTGCTGCCCGACACGAAGCCGAACTGCGCGACACGCGCGAAGTCGCCGCTCGCCGCGAGGTCGAAGCCGCCCTTCTCCTCGACGTCGCAGAACAGTTGCGCGACGCGCGCCGGATCGCGGCCGAGCAGATCGAAGACGAAGCGCTCGAAGTTCGACGCCTTCGAGATGTCCATGCTCGGGCTGCTCGTGTGCCACGTTTCTGCGGAGGCACGCACCCGGTAGATGCCGGTGCGGAAGAACTCGTCGAGCACGTCGTTCTCGTTCGTCGCGACGACGAGCTTTTCGATCGGCAGGCCCATCATGCGTGCGATGTGGCCCGCGCAGACGTTGCCGAAGTTGCCCGACGGCACCGTGAACGACACGCGCTCGTCGTTGCTCTTCGTGGCCGCGAAATAACCGGCGAAGTAGTAGACGACCTGCGCGACGACGCGCGCCCAGTTGATCGAGTTCACCGTGCCGATCTTGTGCTGCGCCTTGAACGCCAGGTCGTTCGAGACGGCCTTCACGATGTCCTGGCAGTCGTCGAACACACCTTCCACTGCGAGGTTGAAGATGTTCGGGTCTTGCAGGCTGAACATCTGCGCGGTCTGGAACGCGCTCATCTTCTTGTGCGGCGAGAGCATGAACACGCGCACGCCCTTCTTGCCGCGCATCGCGTATTCGGCGGCGCTGCCGGTATCGCCCGAGGTCGCGCCGAGAATGTTCAACTGCTGGCCGGCCTTCGCGAGCGCGTACTCGAAGAGGTTGCCGAGCAACTGCATCGCCATGTCCTTGAACGCGAGCGTCGGACCGTTCGAAAGCTCGAGCAGCGAAATCTGCGTGCCGTTTTCCTCGCCGAGCGCGGTGAGCGGCGTGATCTTGCTCGCGTCCTCGCCGTGGCGCACGTTGCAGTACGTCGCCGACGTGTAGGTGCGGCGCGTGATGTCACGCAGGTCCTCGGCGGGAATGTCGTCGCAGAACTTCGAGAGGATCTCGAACGCGAGATCCGCGTAAGACAAGCCACGCCAGCGCGCGAGTTCTTCCGCGGTCGTCCGCGGATACTGCGACGGCAGATACAGCCCGCCGTCGCGCGCGAGGCCGCCCAGCAGGATGTCCGAAAACGAGTGATGCTCGCCGGCGCCGGCGCCGCGCGTCGATACGTAATTCATTGCCATGCCCTTAGTTCAGTCCTTCCATGCGCAGCTTCGTCACCGACGACCGCACGGTCGCGAGTTTCTCGATTTGCGCGATCGCCGCGTTCACCTTCTTTTCGACGGTGAGGTGCGTGATCAGGATGATGTCGGTCTCCGCCTTGCCTTGCGCGTCGATCTGCTCCGATTCCTTTTGCAGGAGCGCGTCGATTGAGATACTGCTGTCGGCAAGGATGCGCGTGATGTCGGCCATCACGCCGGTCTGATCGGCGACGCGCAGGCGCAGGTAGTACCCGCTCGTAACGTCGTCGATCGGCAGGATCGGCGTGTTCGAGAGGCTCTCCGGCTGGAACGCGAGATGCGGCACGCGATGCTCGGGATCGGCCGTGTGCAGGCGCGTGACATCGACGAGATCGGCGACGACCGCGGAGGCCGTCGGCTCGGCGCCCGCGCCCTTGCCGTAGTAAAGCGTCGTGCCGACTGCGTCGCCGTGCACGACGACCGCGTTCATCGGGCCTTCCACGTTGGCGAGCAGGCGCTTGGCCGGAATCAGCGTGGGATGCGTGCGTAGTTCGATGCCGTGCTCCGTGCGTCGCGCGATGCCGAGCAGCTTGATGCGATAGCCGAGTTCCTCGGCGTACTTGATGTCGATGGCGTCGAGCTTGCTGATGCCTTCCACGTAGGCTTTGTCGAACTGCACCGGCACGCCGAACGCAATCGCGCTCATGATCGTGGCCTTGTGCGCGGCGTCCACGCCTTCGATGTCGAAGGTCGGATCAGCTTCGGCGTACCCCAGTTCCTGCGCGCCCTTCAATGCGGTCGCGAAGTCGAGGCCGCGCTCGCGCATTTCCGAGAGGATGTAGTTGGTCGTGCCGTTGATGATGCCCGCGATGTACTCGATGCGGTTCGCCGTGAGCCCCTCGCGCAGCGCCTTGATGATGGGGATGCCGCCCGCCACCGCCGCCTCGAACGCGACCATCACGCCCTTTGCGCGCGCAGCCTCGAAAATCTCGGTGCCGTGGACCGCCAGCAGCGCCTTGTTCGCCGTGACGACGTGCTTGCCGTTGGCGATCGCGCGCAGCACGAGGTCCTTCGCGAGGCCAGTGCCGCCGATCATTTCGGCGACGATGTCGATCGACGGATCGTCGACAACCGCGTTGAAGTCGGTCGTGAGGTCCACCGTGCCAGCGGCGTTACCGAGCGCCGCCGTGGCCTTGGCCGGGTTGCGCGCGGCGATGCGCGTCACCTCGATGCCGCGGCCGGCGCGACGTTTGATTTCTTCCTGGTTGCGGCGCAGTACCGTGAAGGTGCCGCTGCCCACCGTGCCGAAGCCCAAAAGACCTACTTTGATCGGTTCCATGCAGCGTGTGTTCGTCTCAAATGTGTGAAAGGGAATGCTTTGTTATCTGTGGCGCGCTTGTACCGCGTTTGTACCGCGTTTGTGCCCGTCAGAGCCGCTCAAGTGCCGTGCCGCATGCGGTAGCCGTCGAGGAAGCGCGCGATGCGGTTGATCGAATCGGTCAGGTCGTCGACGTTCGGCAGGAACACCACGCGGAAGTGGTCCGGCTGCTTCCAGTTGAAGCCCGTGCCCTGCACGAGCAGCACGCGCTCCTGCAGCAGCAGGTCGAGGATGAACTGCTGATCGTTCTCGATCGGATAGAGCTTCGGGTCGAGGCGCGGGAACATGTACAGCGCCGCCTCGGGCTTCACGCAGCTCACGCCGGGGATCGCCGTGAGCATGTTGTAGGCGAGTTCGCGCTGGCGATACAGGCGCCCGCCCGGCAGGATCAGTTCGTTGATGCTCTGGTAGCCGCCGAGCGCCGTCTGGATCGCGTACTGGCCCGGCACGTTCGCGCACAGGCGCATCGACGCGAGGATGCCGAGCCCTTCGGTGTAATCCTTCGAGCGGCGGCGGTTCTCGCCCGTCATGCCGGAGAGGAACATCCAGCCCGCGCGGTAACCGCACGCGCGATAGCTCTTCGAGAGACTGTTGAGCGTGACCGTGAGGACGTCTTCGGACAGCGAGCCGAGTGCGGTGTGCGTCTTGCCGTCGTAGATGATCTTGTCGTAGACCTCATCGGCGAAGAGGATGAGGCCGTGCTCACGCGCGATCGCCACGAGCCCGCGCAGCAGATCGTCCGAATAGAGCGCGCCGGTCGGGTTGTTCGGGTTGATGACAACGATCGCGCGCGTGTTGGGCGTGATTTTCGCGCGGATGTCGTCGAGGTCCGGCATCCAGGCGTTCGACTCGTCGCAGATGTAGTGAACCGGCGTGCCGCCTGAGAGGCTCACCGCCGCCGTCCACAGCGGATAGTCGGGCGCGGGCAGCAGCACTTCGTCGCCGTCGTTCAGGAGCGCCTGCATCGCCATGACGATCAGTTCGGATGCACCGTTGCCGATGTAGATGTCGTCGAGTTCGACGCCCTTGACACCCTTTTGCTGCGCGTAATGCATGATCGCCTTGCGCGCGGCGAACACACCTTTCGAATCGGAATAGCCGGAGGCCCCCGGCAGGTTCAGGATCATGTCCTGAATGACCTCGTCCGGCGCGTCAAAGCCGAACGGGGCGAGATTGCCGATGTTCAGCTTGATGATGCGGTGGCCTTCTTCTTCGAGGCGCTTCGCATGTTCGAGCACCGGTCCGCGAATGTCGTAGCAGACATTCTGCAGTTTGTTGGATTTCAGGATCGGTTTCACGGCGAGCAGTCAGTTAAATGGGGTAAATCGGGCCGAACAACGGCTGAACAGGGGTTGTAACGGCAACGGGCTGCGCTTTGCGGCGCAACGGCCCGCGAAAAACCCAGTGCTGCCCCGGATGGCGCGGACCACGGGTCCGCACATCCCTGGCAGACGCCCCGCGTCTTGCCGCGTACGCCGCCCAGACGGGCGCCATCGACCAGACCGGAACCTCAGTGGAATAAGATGCGGGGCCGCGGCCGGGGAAAACGGCCGTGGGCAGCGCTTCGAGCCCGGTCCGGGGCGCACACCCCGGCTACTGCCACGAGGTTGCTGCCTTACGAACCCGCCCGGTGGACGCGCGTCTTGTCCCATCCTGGGGTTGTCTGGCGGAAACCTCAGCCTGCCTGATAGCTCGTCTGTTGATGGCGGAGCAGGCCGCACAGCTTGTGGCAGACGGCGCGCGAAGCGAGGGGCGCCGCAGCAGCGGCTAAAAAGTTATAATTTAGCGGATATTGGCCGACTTCCGCAATGCGCAAGACGCCACGTCGGCCGCGCCGGGCGTGCCGGAGAACCCGGAATGACAACCAGGCGCGCCCACTGCCACACCCTGCGACGCCCTTAGCGCCTTCCACGGCGAGCGCTTCCGCCCCGCCAGCTGGCCGCCCTCGAGGCGGACTGCGAAGCGGACCGCAAAGCCGACTGCGGCGGCCGAGTGTGAACGCGCGGATCACCGAACGGCGACCGAGCGGCAACTAAGCGGCGACAACCCGGAACAACGTTTTGAAACTACACCAGGACTCGAGCGGTGCGCTCAACACCGTCACCGGCTATGGCGCCGACTACGTCGAAGTCAATTTGCAACGCCACGAAGGGAGCGTCATCGTCATACCGGACTCGCCGGTCATCCCTTGGCCTGTGAGTTCGTTCGACGCCCTGACCCCCGAGCTTTTCGACATGCTGCTTGCCCCCGCTCCCGAAGTCGTCGTGTTCGGCAGCGGCGAGCGACTGCGCTTTCCGCATCCGCGCCTGACCGCGGCGCTGGCGGCGCGGCGAATCGGCGTGGAGGCGATGGACTTCAAGGCTGCATGCCGCACCTACAACATCCTGATGGCCGAGGGCCGCCGGGTTGCCGCGGCGCTTCTGATCGAACGCTGATCTGTCTCGCAAGTTAATCGAGCCTTAAGCCGCCGGGCAGCCCGATGACGTACACTTGCGCGCCGCGCGCCCCAGGGCGCCGCGATCGTACCCCGAACGCAATAACAGGCTGGAACCCATGAACGAAACGCTTTCGAGGCCGCTTAGCCGCGCCGCGATCCTGCTGCTGATCGTGGCGCTCGCTGTGATCTGGTTCGCGCCGCTCGGCTGGCGCCACCTGTTGCCGAGCGACGAAGGCCGCTACGCCGAAATGGCGCGCGAGATGCTCGCGACCGGCGACTGGATCACCCCGCGCTACAACG
The DNA here is from genome assembly GCF_021390575.1 of Paraburkholderia adhaesiva. Lineage (GTDB taxonomy): Bacteria > Pseudomonadota > Gammaproteobacteria > Burkholderiales > Burkholderiaceae > Paraburkholderia > Paraburkholderia adhaesiva. The sequence goes on from NZ_JAJEJQ010000001.1 coordinate 1,779,909, forward strand.
CCTACAAGTACTTCGAAAAACCGCCGCTCCAGACCTGGGCCAACGCGCTCACGTTCATGTGGTTCGGCATCGGCGAATGGCAGGCACGCCTCTATACAGCGCTCACGGGCTTCGCGGGTGTGCTGCTGATCGGCTACACGGGCACGCGCGTGTTCAACGCGGCGACCGGCTTCTTCGCGGCGCTCGTACTGGCGACCGCGCCCTACTGGAACCTGATGGGGCACTTCAACACGCTCGACATGGCCCTGTCGTTCTGGATGGAGCTCACGCTCTGTGCGCTGCTGCTGGCCCAGCGCCCGGGTCTGCCCCGGAACCAGGTGCGGCTGTGGATGTGGGTCTGCTGGGCGGCTATGGGGCTTGCGGTGCTCTCGAAGGGGCTGGTCGGGCTGATCCTGCCGGGTGCCGTACTCGTCCTCTATACGTTCATTGCGCGCGACTGGGCGCTCTGGAAGCGCCTCTACCTCGTGAGCGGGCTGATCGTCTTCTTCGCGATCGTCGCGCCGTGGTTCATCCTCGTCCAGCAACGCAATCCCGAATTTTTCAACTTCTTCTTCATCGTCCAGCAGTTCCGCCGCTATCTCACCCCCGAGCAGAATCGCCCCGGCCCGCTCTGGTACTTCGTTCCGGTGATCCTCGTGGGTTTCCTGCCGTGGCTTTCAGTGAGCGTGCAAAGCCTGCGTCACGCGCTCTCGACGCCGCGCCAGCCCAACGGGTTCGCGCCTGTCACGCTGATGCTCGTCTGGAGCGTCTTCATCTTCGTGTTTTTCAGCGTCTCGCACTCGAAGCTGCTGTCCTACACGCTGCCGATCGCCCCGACGCTCGCGCTCGTGATCGGCCTGTACCTGCCGCTGATGACCCGAGAGCAATGGCGCCGCCACCTTGCGGGCTATATGTTCCTGTGCCTCGCGCTTGCGATCGGCTCGTTCTTCCTCACGCGACTCGGCGACGCGCGTAATCCGAACGCGCTCTATCGCGAATTCCAGGTGTGGGTGTTCGCTGCGGCGGCGGTGGGCTTTGTCGTGACGGCCATCGGCCTGTGGCTGAACCGCTCGCCGCGCACGCCCGCGACAGGCGCGGCCTCCCCGGCCGTCGCGCTCGGCGCGGCATGGCTCCTGCTCGCGACGATAGCCGGCACCGGCCACGACGTCTTCGGCACCCTCAGTTCGGGTGCGCCGCTCGCGCCCGCCGTGCGCGCGGCCATCGCAAAATTGCCGCCCGACACGCCGTTCTATTCGGTGGGCGTGCTCGACCACACGCTGCCGTTTTACGTACGCCACACCATGACGATGGTAGCGGTCACCGACGAGCTCAAATTCGGCATCGACGAGGAGCCGCAGAAGTGGATTCCGACCATCGACGAGTGGAAAGAGCGCTGGAAAGCGTCCCGCTACGCGCTCGCATTGCTCCCGGCGCAGCGGTACGACGAACTGGTCGCACAGGGCCTGCCGATGCAGGTGATCGCGCGTGACGCCCGGCGCGTGGTGGTAGAAAGGCCTGCACAGCCGTAAGCGCCGGCAAGCGGTAGCAAGCGGCGGCACCCGCCCAGGCGATAATTCCGGCTGGGCGCGCAGGCGCCAGGCCGGATCCACGCGGATGGCGCGCGAATGCCAGGTAAGCGACCACCACCATCCGCCCCCAATATCTGTCGAATTTTCCTAAAATGAATCCGATTTCCCTCTTCTGCATCCTCGCCGGCGTCGGCCTGAATGCCTGCGCGCAACTGTTGCTGAAAGCCGGTGTCAATGCCGTTGGACACTTCGATTTCACGCGTGCGAACATTCTGCCCATCGGCCTGAAGCTCGCAACGCAAGTGCCGATCATCGGCGGACTGGCCTGCTACGTGGTGAGCGTCGTCGTCTGGATTGTCGGGTTGTCGCGCGTCGACGTCTCAATCGCCTACCCGATGCTCTCGCTCGGCTACGTGGTGAACGCCTTCGCGGCGTGGTACCTGTTCGGCGAGGTGCTGTCAGTCCAACGGCTCGTCGGCATCGGGATCATCCTGATCGGCGTGTTCGTGCTCGCGCGCAGCTAGAAGCGTCCGCGCGGGCACTGTGGCCTTGCGGCAAGCCATTTCAGGCCCCATATAAGTAGTTTGCAAGGTTGCCGGCGCATCCTTGCGTCTCGTCCCAATCTTCACGAGCAAAGCATTCATGACCCAGTCCAACGTTGCGTTCCTGCCGTTCGTCAAACCCGAGATCGACGAAGAAACCATCCAGGGCGTCGCCGACGTGCTGCGTTCAGGCTGGATCACGACCGGCCCGCAAAACCAGGCGTTCGAAGCCGCGCTGTCAGAATTCTGCGGCGGCCGCCCGGTGCGCACGTTCAACTCAGGCACGGCGACGCTCGAAATCGGTCTGCGCATCGCGGGCGTAGGTTCAGGCGACGAGGTCATCACGACGCCGGCGTCGTGGGTCGCAACGAGCAACGTGGTCTACGAAGTCGGCGCGACGCCCGTGTTCGCCGACATCGACCCCGTCACACGCAACATCGACCTCGACCGTCTCGAAGCCGCGATCACGCCGCGCACGAAAGCAATCATCCCCGTCTATCTCGCGGGCATGCCCGTCGACATGGACCGCCTCTACGCGATCGCCCGCCAGCACGGCCTTCGCGTGATCGAGGATGCGGCCCAGGCGTTCGGCGCGACGTGGAACGGCAAGCGCATCGGCGCGTTCGGCGACCTCGTGTCGTTCAGCTTCCACCCGAACAAGAACCTCACGTCGATCGAGGGCGGCGCGCTCGTCCTGAACAACGAAGCCGAAGCCGTGCTCGCCCAGAAGTACCGTCTGCAGGGGATCACGCGCACGGGCTTCGACGGCATGGACTGCGACGTGCTCGGTGGCAAGTACAATCTCACGGATGTCGCGGCGCGCGTGGGCCTCGGCCAGCTCAAGCACATCGAGCGTTTCACCGAACAACGGCGCAAGCTTGCGCGCGCGTACTTCGCGGGCTTTGAGGACGGCGCGGCACGCAAGCTGGACGTGGGTCTGCCTGTGGCGGACTTCGCAAACAGCAACTGGCACATGTTCCAGATCACGCTGCCGCTCGAAAAGCTCACGATCAGCCGCGCCGGATTCATGGAACAACTGAAGGAACGTGGCATCGGCTCGGGCGTGCACTACCCGGCGATCCACCTGTTCACGCTCTATCGCGAGCGCGGTTTCAAGGAAGGCATGTTCCCGCACGCGGAGCGATTCGGCGCGACCACGGTCACGCTGCCGCTTTTCACGCAGATGACGGACGACGACGTGGCGCGCGTGTGCCGCGCCGTGAACGAAATCTGCGAGCAGTACGCGAAAGGCTGAGGCACGCGCCACGGCCGAACGCAAGGACAGGGAGACGGCGCGCATGGCCGCCGTCCGCGCCTGTCAGGGGAAGCCCCCCATACAAAAATAATGAATACACCCCACGGCCGCACAACGAAAACGGAAAAGACGCACTCATGAGTCAAACGGAACACAGCACCTTGACCCCGGAAGCACCGGAAGTCTCGGTCATCATTCCGGTCTACAACGAGGAAGCCGGACTCGACGCGCTGTTCGAGCGCCTCTATCCGGCACTCGACAAGCTCGGCACGTCGTATGAAATCATCTTCATCAACGACGGCAGCCGTGACCGCTCGGCCGCCATGCTCGCCGCGCAGTTCCGCCTGCGCCCCGACACCACGCGAGCGATCCTGCTGAACGGCAACTACGGCCAGCACATGGCGATCCTTGCGGGCTTCGAACAGTCGCGCGGCCAGATCGTCATCACGCTCGACGCCGACCTGCAGAACCCGCCCGAGGAAATCGGCAAGCTTGTCGCCAAGATGCACGAAGGTTACGACTACGTCGGCACGATCCGCATGCAGCGCCAGGACAGCATGTGGCGCCGCAAGGCGTCGCGGGCGATGAACAGCCTGCGTGAGCGCATCACACGTATCAAGATGACCGACCAGGGCTGCATGCTGCGTGCGTACAGCCGCCAGATCGTCGACACGATCAACCGCTGCGGCGAGATCAACACGTTCATCCCGGCGCTCGCTTACACGTTCGCGCAGAATCCGGTCGAAGTCGATGTCGCGCACGAAGAGCGCTTCGCGGGCGAGTCGAAGTACTCGCTCTACAGCCTGATCCGGTTGAACTTCGACCTCGTGACCGGCTTCTCGGTCGTGCCGCTGCAATGGCTGTCGTTCATCGGCGTGATACTTTCGCTCGGCTCGGCCGGCCTCTTCGTCCTGCTGCTGATCCGCCGCTTCATTCTCGGCGCGGAAGTGCAAGGTGTGTTCACGCTGTTCGCCATCACGTTCTTCCTGCTCGGCGTGATCATTTTTGCGCTCGGGTTGCTCGGCGAATACATCGGACGCATCTATCAGCAGGTGCGCGCACGTCCGCGCTATCTCATCCAGACGATCCTCGAAGAGCGTAACGGCGTGGCCATTGGGCAAATGCCGCTTCAGGACGTCGTGCAGCCTGCACAGCCCGTGCACGCGGCCTCGCTCGGTCAGGGAGCGCAAAAGTGAAACCTCGCGCAGTCGTCTTTGCCTATCACAACGTCGGAGTGCGCTGCCTGCAGGTGCTGCTCGCGGGCGGCATCGACGTCGCGCTCGTCGTCACGCACGAGGACAGCCCGACCGAGAACATCTGGTTCGGCAGCGTGAAGTCGGTGGCCGAGGAGCACGGCATCGACGTCATCACACCCGCCGATCCGAAGAGCGCCGAACTGCGTGCAGCCGTTGCCGCGGCGCAGCCCGACTTCATCTTCTCGTTCTACTACCGGCACATGCTGCCGACCGACCTGCTCGCGCTCGCCGGCCGAGGCGCGTACAACGTGCACGGCTCGCTCCTGCCGAAGTACCGGGGCCGTGTGCCGACGAACTGGGCGGTGCTGCGCGGCGAGACCGAAACCGGTGCGACGCTGCATGAAATGGCTGCAAAACCCGACGCGGGCGCCATCGTCGCGCAGACGCCTGTGCCGATCCTGCCCGACGATACCGCCGCGCAGGTCTTCGACAAGGTCACCGTCGCGGCCGAGCAGACGCTCTGGCGCGTGCTACCAGCACTCATCGCCGGCGAAGCGCCTCATCTGCCGAACGATCTCGCCCAGGGCAGCTATTTCGGTGGCCGCAAGCCCGAAGACGGCCGCATCGATTTCAGCCAGAGCGCACAGCACGTCTACAACCTGATCCGCGCGGTCGCGCCGCCCTACCCGGGCGCGTTCACCGACATCGGCGGCGAGCGCTTCGTGATCGGCCGCGCACGCCTCGCGCGACCGGGCGCAATCAGTGCGACGCTGGCCGGATTGCCCGCCGGCATCCACGTAAGCGATAATGCGCTTTTCGCCGTCTGCGGCGACGGACGCGCCATCGCGATCCACGAACTGCGGCACCAGCGGCGAGGGGACGAAAACCGTCACGAAACCATCGTCACTCCAGCCGCGTTCGCCGAACTCACCTCATCTGCTTCCCGTCCATGAAAAAAGTCCTGATCCTGGGTGTGAATGGCTTCATCGGCCACCACCTCTCCAAGCGCATTCTCGAAACCACGAACTGGGAAGTGTTCGGGATGGACATGCATACGGACCGCCTCGGCGATCTCGTCAAGCATGAGCGGATGCACTTCTTCGAAGGCGACATCACGATCAACAAGGAGTGGGTCGAATACCACGTCAAGAAGTGCGACGTGATCCTGCCGCTCGTCGCGATCGCCACGCCCGCCACCTACGTGCAGCAACCGCTGCGCGTGTTCGAACTCGACTTCGAGGCGAACCTGCCCATCGTGCGTTCGGCCGTGAAGTACGGCAAGCACCTCGTGTTCCCGTCGACCTCCGAGGTCTACGGCATGTCCACCGACAGCGAATTCGACCCGGACGCCTCGCCGCTCATCTACGGCCCGATCAACAAGCCGCGCTGGATCTACGCGTGCTCGAAGCAACTCATGGACCGCGTGATCTGGGGTTACGGCATGGAAGGCCTGAACTTCACGCTGTTCCGTCCGTTCAACTGGATCGGCCCGGGCCTCGACACGATCTACACGCCGAAGGAAGGTTCGTCGCGCGTCGTGACGCAGTTCCTCGGCCACATCGTGCGCGGCGAGAACATCAGCCTCGTCGACGGCGGCGCGCAGAAGCGCGCGTTCACCGACATCGACGACGGCATCGACGCGCTGATGAAGATCATCGACAACAAGAACGGCGTGGCGTCGGGCAAGATCTACAACATCGGCAACCCGACCAACAACTTCTCGGTGCGCGAACTCGCGCACAAGATGCTCGCGCTCGCCGCCGAATATCCGGAATACGCGGAAACGGCCAAGAAGGTGCAGCTCGTCGAAACTTCGTCAGGTGCTTACTACGGCGCGGGCTATCAGGACGTGCAGAACCGCGTGCCGAAGATCGACAACACGAAGCAGGAACTCGCCTGGGCGCCGAAGTCGACCTTCGACGACGCCTTGCGCAAGATCTTCGAAGCGTACCGAGGCCACGTCGCCGAGGCCCGCGCGCTCGTCGAACAGCAGTAACGCGCACGCGAGGACCTGGCAACTTGGCCCGCATCGTCCTGAAAATCGACGTCGACACGCTGCGCGGCACGCGTGAAGGCGTGCCGAATCTCGCGCGCATCTTCGACCGCTACAAGGCCCGCGCGACGTTCCTCTTCAGCCTCGGCCCGGACCACACGGGCTGGGCGCTGCGCCGCGTCCTGCGCCCGGGTTTTCTGAAGAAGGTCTCCCGCACATCCGTGGTCGAGCACTACGGCGTGAAGCAGCTGATGTACGGCGTACTTCTGCCGGGTCCGGACATCGGCGTGCGGGCAGCCGCCGACATGCGTGCAATCCACGAGGCCGGCTTCGAATGCGGCATTCACACGTGGGATCACGTTTACTGGCAGGACAACGTGCGTAGCCGCGACGGTGGCTGGACCGCGCGCGAGATGCAGAAGAGCTACGAGCGCTTCACGCAGATCTTCGGCGCGCCGCCCGTCACGCACGGCGCGGCGGGCTGGCAGATGAACGACGCGGCCTTCGAGCAAATCGACGCCTGGGGCATGCACTACGCGTCGGACGGCCGTGGGCATTCGCCGTATCGGCCGGTGGTGAAAGGCCGTACGCTCAACCATGTGCAGATGCCCACGACGCTGCCCACGCTCGACGAAGTGCTCGGCGTGGACGGCATCGATACGGACACTGTCGCCGCATGGATGCTCAAGCGCACGGAGAACAATCCGCACGACCAGGTCTTCACGCTGCATGCGGAACTCGAAGGCCAGAAGCTGGCCCCGGTCTTCGAGCAGTTGCTCGCGGGATGGCGCGCGCAAGGCCATACATTTGCCACGATGGGCGACTACCATGCCACGCTGGACCGCGACATGCTGCCATCGTACCCTGTCACCTGGGGCGAGATCACTGGCCGTTCGGGCCAGTTGATCGTGCAGCCCGACTGAACCCGCCTCCCGTGCGCGCGTGCCGCCCCGAGGCGGCCGCCGTCCTGGCGACGCGGCGCACACCAGTGCGTGTGCTCCCGCCAGCGCCCTTTCCGCCGCGCCCGCGCACATCGCCCGACAATAACGACCGGAGAATCACGTGTCCATCGCAGTCGACCAACCCGTTCCCGACTTCACAGCGCCGGCCACCGGCGGCGACTTCACGCTGTCGAGCCTCAAGGGCAGCAAGGTGGTCCTGTACTTTTATCCGAAAGACAACACGCCAGGCTGCACGACCGAAGGGCTGCAGTTCCGCGATCTCCATCCGAAGTTCAAGCGGGCGGGCGCGCAGATCGTCGGCGTCTCGCGCGACAGCGTGCGCTCGCACGATAACTTCAAGGCCAAGCTCGAACTGCCGTTTACCTTGGTATCGGATGCGGACGAAGCGCTGTGCACGCTCTTCAATGTCATCAAAATGAAGAAAATGTATGGCAAAGAAGTCCGTGGAATCGAACGCTCCACCTTCCTCATCGACGCCGACGGCGTGCTGCGCCGCGAGTGGCGCGGCATCAAGGTGCCGGGCCATGTCGACGACGTTCTGGAGGCTGTACAAGCGCTTTGAGGCGCGTTATATTGGGTTTTAATGAGTGCCTGTCCACCCCATTTTCTGTCGCGTTGCGAACGAGGTGCAGCCGGACTTCCGAAGGTCGGCCACGCATACCCGGGGCAACACGCCACCACCGCAGTCGAGCCGCTTGCCTCGTTAGCCGGGGCAGCGGCTTTTTTGTTGGCTTTTTTGTTTGCAATCCCGCCATCGCCGCGACGGATTACCCTCCGGTCGCGCGTCTTTGCCAAGGAGGCGATCGAAAACCAGGCGAACCGGCATTTCCAGACCTGAGCGCGCACTGAGCACGGCAGCGCGTGGCGCCTACCCGGTACCACCTGCACCGTCCCAAAGCGCACCTACTCGACCACTCGACCCGAATTTTCGAGGGACACCATGCCTTTGCCTACCCCCCCCAGCAAGCTCGGAAACCTGCTGCCGCCCGAAGAATTCAAGGCGCGAGCGCGTAACACGCGCAGCACCCGGAAAGCGGCGAGCGAGCACGACGCAAGCGACGTGACGGAATACGGTCCCGCGAACGTTGCCGAGCCGATGACACCCGCAGCGAATGCCGCCACCACGCTGCGCACGGTGCCGCTGCCCTCCGGCAGCGCGGAGCTGGCCGCCCTCGAGCCCGTGACGGCCGCACCTGCCCGAAAGCGTAAGCAGCAACCACAGCAAGCTGCACTGCTGCAGCCGGTTCAATCGCGCGCTGAGCCCGAAGCGCCAGTCGCACGCAGCGGCAAGCAGTCCCCCGCGAAACTGGACACGGCCGCGGCCACCGGCACGCGCGGCGCCGCGAAGAAGCGCCTGCATCCTGAAGAAAGCACCCAGGTGCGCAAGCTCTTCGTGCTCGACACGAACGTGCTGATGCACGATCCGACCTGCCTCTTCCGCTTCGAGGAACACGACGTCTATCTGCCGATGATGACGCTCGAGGAACTCGACAACCACAAGAAGGGCATGTCCGAAGTGGCGCGCAACGCGCGCCAGGTGAGCCGCACGCTCGACCAGCTGGTCGCGAACGCGGGCACGATCTCGGAAGGCATCTCGCTCGCGCGTCTTGGAAGCCGTGAAGCGCTCGGCCGGCTGTACTTCCAGACGACGCTAACGCACATCGAGCCGGTCGACGGCCTGCCCGAGGGCAAGGCGGACAACCAGATCCTCGGCGTCGTGCGCGCGCTGCAGCGCGACCGGCCGGACCGCCTCGTCGTGCTGGTGTCGAAAGACATCAACATGCGCATCAAGGCGCACGCGCTCGGCCTGCCGGCGGAAGACTACTTCAACGACCAGGTTCTCGAAGACAAGGATCTGCTCTACTCGGGCATCCGCGCGCTGACGCAGGACTTCTGGACGAAGCACGCGAAGGGCATGGAGTCGTGGCAGGACACGAAGACCGGCACGACCTACTACCGCGTGACCGGACCGGAATGCGCGTCGATGCTCGTGAACGAGTTCGTCTATCTGGAGCCGCAGAACGGTGAGCCGGCGTTCCACGCGATCGTGCGTGAACTCAACGGCAAGACGGCGCTCCTGCAGACGCTGCGCGACTACGGCCACCACAAGAACAACGTGTGGGGCATCACGGCGCGCAACCGTGAGCAGAACTTCGCGCTCAACCTGCTGATGAACCCCGAGATCGACTTCGTCACGCTGCTTGGCCAGGCGGGCACGGGCAAGACGCTCGTCGCGCTCGCGGCGGGTCTCGCGCAGGTGCTCGACGACAAGCGCTACAACGAAATCATCGTGACGCGCGCGACGGTGCCGGTTGGCGAAGACATCGGCTTCCTGCCGGGCACGGAAGAGGAAAAGATGCAGCCGTGGATGGGCGCCTTCGACGACAACCTCGAAGTGCTCCAGAAAACCGACGACGCAGCCGGTGAATGGGGCCGCGCCGCAACGCAGGAACTGATCCGCTCGCGGCTGAAGGTGAAGAGCATGAACTTCATGCGGGGACGCACCTTCGTCGACAAGTACCTCATCATCGACGAAGCGCAGAACCTCACGCCGAAGCAGATGAAGACGCTCGTCACGCGCGCGGGTCCGGGCACGAAGATCGTGTGCCTCGGCAATATCGCGCAGATCGACACGCCTTATCTGACCGAAGGCAGCTCGGGCCTCACGTATGTCGTCGACCGCTTCAAGGGATGGGCGCACAGCGGCCACGTGACGCTCGCACGCGGCGAACGCTCGCGACTGGCCGATTACGCGTCGGATATCCTGTAAGCACAGCGCGGGCGAACCGCGCAAGCCGTTCCGAAGGGCCGTATCTGGATCGCCAGATACAGCCCTTTTTTATGCTCGAGCGTTCCGGTAAAGCAACAGTTGGCGCACGAACCTCATGTAAATTATCAAGAATTCTTGCGAGCGCCCCGCCAGAAGGGCTACCATCGCCGCATCACCAGCTATCCACTGCGGCGGGCGCCCTCGTCCGCCAACGCGTTTCATGCGCCGACTCTGGCTTCCGCTACTGATCGTGGTCTTTCTCGCGGCGTGTTCGAGTGCGCCGGATAGAGTCGCGCGCAGCGGCAGCTCGTCCTCCTCCTCTGACGCCTTGCGCACCCGGCCGCCCGGCCTCCCGAATTTCGTCGATCACAGCATCGGCCGCGAAGAGATCTCGATCCAGGCGATGGGCCTCGTCGGTATTCCATACCGTTGGGGCGGCAATACACCCGATAGCGGCTTCGACTGCAGCGGCCTCGTCAAATACGTGCTCGCGCGCTCAGCGTCCGTGACCTTGCCGCGCACCACGGCGGAGATGAGCGAGCGCGGCGAGTCGATCGACCCCGGCGAAATCGCCGCCGGTGATCTCGTGTTCTTCAATACGACCGGGCGCCCGCATTCACACGTCGGCATCTACGTCGGCAATCTGCGCTTCGTCAACGCGCCTTCGACGGGCGGAACAGTGCGGCTCGACTATCTGACGAACGCTTACTGGGCTAAGCGCTTTGACGGCATACGCCGAATGGCGCCACCAAGGAGCGCACCGGCACCGTTCGATACGCCGACGCTGGAGGCGTCTGCGCCAGTGCAACGCCCTGCCGCCGCGGCTACCGCAACGGCGGTGGAGCAGAACCGGCCGATGGCCGCTGCACTGTCGGCGCCGGCGTCGCCACCCGCACCAGCAGTGGCGGACGCGTATGAGCCGCCTCCTGCTGCCCTCAGTACGGCGCAAGTGCAGGCACGCAGCGCCGGGGCGGTGACGCCGGTTGTCGCGCCATCCGCATCGATTGCGACCGCCAGCGGTGGCGCCACGCCGGGCCCGATTGCCAATTTAAGCACGCAGGCTGGCCCGAGTCAGCCCGACCCGATCAACGCCGCTGCGGATGCCTTCGAACCGCCCCCGCCCGCCGCCGTTGCCGCCGCTCGCCAGGCGGCGCAGGCCGGATCGGTTGCCGTCGTACCCTCCACATCCCCGACCCCGTCAGCACCGTTCATGCGCGCTTCGACGACCATCGGCGCACCGCGCGCACCGGCGCAAACAACCGACGACCCCATCGCCCGTTTCGCGAACGGCGCTTTCTGATTTCCCGCACGCTCCGGCGTGCGCGGCCTTGTCCGAATCGCCAGCAAGGTTCTCGCGGCCCGCTGCGTCTGCTATCGTTTTGGTACTTTTTCGCAGCGAGGCAGCGATGGATCTCGGACTCAGCAACAAGGTGGTACTGGTGACGGGTGGCAGTAAGGGCATCGGGCTCGCTTGCGCCCGCGCGTTCGCGAAAGAAGGTGCGAAAGTCGCAATCGTGTCGCGCGACCCCGCCAACCTCGCCCGCGCACGCGAGCAACTCGCGAGTGAGGGACTGCACGTTCATCTCACGCGCGCCGACCTGCACGAACCGCACAGCGCTGCGGACGTGGTCGAAGATGTGTCGACAACCGTCGGCCCAATCGACATCCTCATCAACAGCGCGGGCGCGGCGCGCCGTTACGATCCGGAGGCGCTGGACGCCAACGCGTTCAAGGCGGCAATGGAAGCGAAGTACTTTCCGTACATCTACCCGCAACAAGAAGTGCTTCGGCGGATGGTGGAGCGCGCAAAGGCAAACGAGAAAGCGGGCGTGGCGGCCGAACCCGGAACGATCATCAACATCATCGGTATGGGCGGCAAGCACGCGAGTGACATCCATATCGCGGGCGGTGCCGCCAATGCCGCATTGATGCTCGCGACGGTGGGACTTGCTCACTATCATGCGCGCTACGGCATCCGCATCAACGCCATCAACCCGGGCGCGACGCTCACAGAGCGACTGCAGGAAGCGCTGAAGCTCGAAGCGGAACGGGAAGGTATCGACGAAGCGACGGCGCTCGCGCGCGGACAGGCAAAGCTGCCGCTCGGACGCTATGCGAAGCCGGAGGAAATTGCAGACGTCGCGCTGTTTCTGGCGAGCCCCCGTGCGAGCTATGTCACAGGAGCGCTCATTCCGATGGACGGTGGGGGCGCGCCGATCATCTGACCGGGGCTTGATCTGCGCGCTCGACCGGCGCGTTGATACGACCGCCCGGCGCTGCCACATACGACAGCGCCGGGCGGCGTTTTACATCAGGCGGTGGCCGAGCCACCAACCGGCGGCAGAGAGCGCCGCCGAAGCCGGAATCGTCAGAATCCACGCCCAGACGATATTGCCTGCCACGCCCCAGCGCACAGCCGAAAGCTTCCGGGTGGCGCCAACACCGACGATCGCGCCGGTGATGGTGTGCGTCGTCGAAACGGGAATGCCAAGCCAGGACGCAGTGAAAAGCGTCATCGCCCCGCCCGTCTCTGCGCAGAATCCGCCGACTGGCTTGAGCTTGGTGATCTTCTGCCCCATCGTCCGGACAATCCGCCAGCCGCCGAACAGCGTGCCGAGGCCCATCGACAGGTAGCAGCCGCCCACGACCCAGATCGGCGGCGCGTCGGCGGTCGCTGCAGCGTAGCCCGTGGCGATCAGCAGCATCCAGATGATGCCGATGGTCTTCTGCGCGTCGTTACCGCCGTGGCCAAGGCTGTAGAGACTTGCGGAAATCAGCTGCAGGCGGCGGAATCGCCGGTCTACCTTGCTGGGCGGCGTTCGGAAATAGAGCCATGACACCAGCAGCATGAAGAACGAGCCGAGGATGAAGCCGAGCAGCGGTGAGAGGAAGATGAACGCGACGGTGTTCATCAGGCCGTGCATGTTCAGCGAGTGCCAGCCCGACTTCGCAAGCGCCGCCCCCACGAGACCGCCGATCAGCGCGTGCGACGAACTGGACGGGATCCCGTAGTACCAGGTCAGCACGTTCCAGCCGATCGCGCCCACCAGCGCGCCGAACACGACGTAGTGGTCGACGATATTGGGGTCGATGGTGCCTCTGCCCACTGTCTGCGCCACTTTCAGGTGGAAGACGAAATAGGCAATGACGTTGAACATGGCCGCGAAAGCCACCGCCTGCTGCGGCTTGAGCACGCCGGTCGACACGACGGTGGCGATCGAGTTCGCCGCGTCGTGAAAGCCGTTCATGAAGTCGAAGATGAGCGAAATGGCCACGAGTGACGCGACCACCCAGATGGCGAGTTGTATCGATTGCATCGTGGCGAACTCAGGCGTTTTCCAGCACGATGCCTTCGATGATGTTCGCAACATCCTCGCACTTGTCGGTGACAGCTTCGAGCAATTCGTAGATCGCCTTCAGCTTGATCAGCGTCTTGACGTTGTCTTCCTCGCGGAAGAGCTTCGACATCGCCGAACGCAGCAGCCGGTCCGCCTCGGACTCGAGCCGGTCGATCTCCTCGCAGGCCTTCAGGATCTCGCGAGCCTGCTTCATGTCGGACAGCAGCGCGACAGCGGCTTCGACGCGCCCGACGCATGCCGTGCAGACACGCGCGAGCTGGTTCGCTTCAGCCGTCACCGCCTGGACGTCATAGAGCGAAATGGCGGTGGCCACGTCCTCCATCAGGTCGAGCACGTCGTCCATCGTCGAGATCAGCTTGTGGATCTCGTCGCGGTCAAGCGGCGTGATGAAGGTCTTGTGCAGCAGGTCGATCGCTTCGTGCGTCAGCTTGTCAGCTGCCTTCTCGGCGGCCTGTACATTCTGCTTGTGGACTTCGGCATCGGCCAGATTGTCCATCAGAAGCTCAAGCTCCCGGCTTGCGGAAACGAGGCACTTCGCGTGCTCATTAAAAATTTCGAAAAACTTGCCCTCAGTGGGCATGAATCGGCCGAACATTTGAATCCCGGAAATAGGTCTCGGATTGCCGTTGCGATACGGCAAGCTATCCGTCATAAAACGGCAAGCATGCCGTCACAAAACGGCCACATTGTAACGTCGGAGGGAAGTGCCCGCACTTGTTGACGGACAGGAGCGCGGCGTTTGACCACGGGGGTGCAACCGCGCGCTACCGGACGCTACTCGCCGTAAAAAGTCTGCGCTCCGGCAAAATTATCGAACTTCGTGAATTGACCATGGAACGTGAGTCGAACAGGTCCGATCGGCCCGTTACGCTGTTTGCCGATGATGATTTCGGCGGTGCCCTTGTCGGGACTGTCTGGGTTGTACACTTCGTCGCGGTAAATGAACAGGATCACGTCCGCGTCCTGTTCGATAGCGCCCGATTCGCGCAGGTCCGACATCACCGGCCGCTTGTTCGGACGCTGTTCCAGACCCCGGTTCAGCTGTGAGAGCGCGATCACCGGGACATCGAGTTCCTTGGCGAGACTCTTGAGCGAACGCGAGATTTCAGAAATTTCCGTCGCGCGGTTCTCGCCCGACGAGGATCCGCTCATCAGCTGCAGGTAGTCGACGATGATGAGCCCAAGCTTGCCGCATTGCCGCGAAAGACGCCGCGCGCGCGAGCGCAGTTCCATTGGATTCAGACCGCCGGTTTCATCGATGAAGATCTGAGCCTCGCTCATTTTCTGCACGGCATGCGTGAGCTTCGGCCAATCTTCGTCTGTCAGGCGGCCCGTGCGCATACGGTGCTGGTCCAGACGCCCGACCGAACCGAGCATACGCATGATGAGCTGCGTGCCCGGCATTTCCATCGAGAACACCGCCACGGGCAGGCCGTACTCGACGGCCACGTACTCGCCGACGTTCATCGAGAACGCGGTCTTACCCATCGACGGGCGCCCCGCCACGATGATCAGTTCGCCGCCGTGCATGCCCGAAGTCATGCGATCGAGGTCGATGAAGCCAGTCGGCGTGCCCGTCACGTCACTCGGATTGGCCGTGTGATAGAGCGTATCGATGCGCTCCACGACCTGCGTGAGCAGCGGCCCGATTTCGAGGAAACCCTGGGTGCCGCGCGCGCCGTCCTCGGCGATCGAGAACACCTTCGCCTCGGCCTCGTCGAGCAGCTGGCGCACTTCCTTGCCCTGCGGATTGAACGCGTCCGCCGAGATCTCGTCGGCGACCGACACCAGACGTCGCAGCACCGCGCGGTCGCGCACGATTTCGGCGTAGCGGCGGATGTTCGCCGCACTCGGCGTGTTCTGCGCTAGCGCGTTTAGATACGCGAGGCCGCCCACGTCTTCCGCCTTGCCGGCGTTGCCGAGCGCCTCATAGACGGTCACCACGTCGGCCGGGCGCGCGGACGAAATCAGGCGTCCGATATGCTCGAAGATGATGCGGTGATCGTAGCGGTAGAAGTCGCTTTGGGAGAGAAAGTCGGCAATCCGGTCCCAGGCGCCGTTGTCCAGCAACAGGCCGCCGAGCACCGATTGCTCGGCCTCGATCGAATGCGGGGGGACCTTCAGCGACTCGAGTTGGGGATCGTTGGGAGCGTTCATGAGGGGCAATTATCGGACAAGCCGCCCGTCAGGAACAAGCAGCAAAACAGCAAATCGACAGCGACCCGGTGCACAACAAAAAAGGCAGAAGCCGTTGGGCTCCTGCCTTTTTCGAAAATGACAGCGGTCGAGCGGCCCTGACGGGCCGCCGCGGCGCTTAGGCGTGCTCGCCCAGCACCGACACCGTGACGTCCACGAGAACGTCGGTGTGCAGCGAAACGTGCACCGGGTGGTCGCCCACCATCTTCAGCGGGCCTTCCGGCAGGCGCACTTGCGCCTTTTCCACTGCGAAGCCTTGCTTCGTCAGCGCGTCGGCGATGTCGGCGTTCGTGACCGAGCCGAACAGACGGCCGTCCACACCAGCCTTCTGGCCGATCTGAACGGTCAGGCCGTTCAGCTTTTCGCCTTCTGCCTGAGCGGCTGCCAGCTTTTCAGCAGCGGCCTTTTCGAGTTCGGCGCGGCGAACTTCGAATTCGGCAATCGCGTCCTTCGTGGCACGGCGAGCCTTCTTGTTCGGGATCAGGAAGTTACGTGCGTAACCGTCCTTCACCTTGACGATGTCGCCGAGGTTACCCAGGTTGACGACTTTTTCGAGAAGAATGATCTGCATTCGGATGCTCCTTATAGCGTCGTCGGGTTAGGCCTTGTGCTGGTCCGTGTACGGCATCAGCGCCAGGAAACGCGCGCGCTTGATAGCCGTGTCCAGCTGACGCTGATAGTGGGCCTTGGTACCCGTCAGACGCGCCGGCGTGATCTTGCCGTTCTCGCCGATGAAGTCCTTCAGCGTTTCGATGTCCTTGTAGTCGATCTGATCGACGCCTGCAGCCGTGAAGCGGCAGAACTTCTTG
The DNA here is from genome assembly GCF_021390575.1 of Paraburkholderia adhaesiva. GTDB lineage: Bacteria > Pseudomonadota > Gammaproteobacteria > Burkholderiales > Burkholderiaceae > Paraburkholderia > Paraburkholderia adhaesiva. Next base: position 1,796,499 of record NZ_JAJEJQ010000001.1, read on the forward strand.
CGCTTGAAGAGCGGGTTTTGCTGTTGACGACGCTTGTCGAATTTCTTGCCAGTCGGTCGGGCCATGATTAGTCCTTTCCTGTACCTTGAATCTCTGTGATGTGAAACACCAGGGTTCGCGCGTTGCGGTGCTTTTTCGCCAGAAAACCCGTGAAGAGCGTCTCGACGCCCATCTCACAGCTTTCCAGCTTGCCGCATGCTTCGCCGGCGGCCACCGCGTCCATCGTCAGTTCCACGAGGCGGGCGATACCGGCCTCGGCGACTTCGGTGCGGTGATGCAACGTGCAGCCTGCAATCGGAACGCCGGCCGGGGTGTACCGCACCGGTTCGCGTTCGACGACGCTAGCCGTCAGTTGCAGCCTGTTCACGTGGCGAATTTACGCAAATGCGCTTGAATCCTGATGGCTTGTGTAATTAAGCCTGCGCTTCGGTCGGCTGGGCAGCCGCCTTCTTGGCTTCTTCGCGCTGCACTTCCTTCATCATCGGCGACGGGCCAGTTTCGGCCTTCTTCATCTTGACGATGAGGTGACGCAGAACGGCGTCGTTGAACTTGAACGCGTGTTCCAGCTCGTCGAGCGTGGTCTGGTCGCATTCGATGTTCATGCAGACGTAGTGAGCCTTCGCGAGTTTCTCGATCATGTAGGCCAGTTGACGACGGCCCCAGTCTTCGATGCGGTGGATCTGGCCACCGTGCGACGTGATCGTGCCCTTGTAGCGCTCGATCATCGCGGGCACTTGCTCGCTTTGATCGGGGTGCACGATGAAGACGATTTCATAATGACGCATACACACTCCTTATGCTGACTTTTGGATAGAAGCCACCCGGGCGTCGAACCGGTGCGGCAAGTGAGAAGCCGAAGATTGTAACGCGACAGGGCTGCTCGCGCAACTGAAATCGGCCGAAAGAGGTGTGGGTTGTGCCGCAAATCGGGCGTGTTTTCAATGACTTGCGAGGCGCTTCGCCCATGGGGTGCGAGCCGCGAAAGCTCCGTAGGGGCTCTGCGTAGCGGTTCAGTGGCCGTTCAGCCGCCATGCAGCCGCGCGAGGAGCGCGTCGCGCAGGCCTGTGAGCACGCCAGCCTCCCCGTCGGTCACGGCCCACCAGGTCATGCCGTCAGCCTCCCAGCGCGCGAGTGCGTAGCCCTCGCTGGTGGGCGGCGCGCTCGTCGTCACGGCTGGCCCTGCGCTGCCTGGCGGGAACACGTAGACATCGATCACGTGCTTGTCGTGGTGATAGACGAGCACCGCCACGCGTTCGCGCCCCACATAGTCGAGCCGCCCACCGACGAGCGGAAAGCCCGCCACCGCGAGATCCTCGACAGGCGGTGCATAGTCGATCTTGCCGTTGAACCACGGCTTGACCGTGTGCTTGTCCGTCGAGATCACATCGAGATCGCGACCCGAGATCTGGGCACGGACGTGGCTCGATACGATTTCGTCGACAAATGCGCCGCCTGCAGCCGGATGGCGCAGGTTCAGCGCAGCCGCGAGTCCAAGCGCGAAGAGCACGAGCAGTGCGCCGGTCAGCCAGCTGAATCCCGCCGACGGCGTGCCCACACTTCCGCCGGAGCCGAATCCGTCGTGGCGTGGCCAGGTCAGCCAAGATGACGCGCCCCAACCTGTTTTGCGTGCGCGCGGGCGCACGGGTTGCGCGCCGGTTTCTCTCGCGAATACATCCTCACCCGACGCAATCGGCGGCAAAGCCGCGGCGATGCGCGCACCAAGCCCCTCGGGCGCGCGGTAATAGGTCGCCGATCTCGTGGCCTTCGAAATCGCCTGCACTATCTGCTCTTCGTGCTGGCATCGCTCGCATCCAGCCAGATGCTCGCGCACGCGCCATTCGTCGGCGGCAGAAAGTTCGCGGTCGACGCTCGCGTCGACAAGTGGGTGCGCTTCGTCACAGTTCATCGAGCGCCTCCCTCCGTAGTGTGGCCGCTAGTACGCGGCTGCGGTCCGCCGTCGACGGCCGGTTCCTCGCGGACCCGGCCGTCGTTTTCCCGGACGGATGGTCTCCCTGGCTGACTGCTTTCCCCATTGCCTGCGCTGTTGCTCTTTACTTGCCGCGCGTGAGGCGCGTCGTAATCCGTGCGCCCCTGCTGAGCCGCCAGCAGTGTCGCGAGGCGCCGGCGTCCGCGCGCGAGCCGCGACATTACGGTCCCGACCGGCACGTCCACGATCACAGCGATCTCGCGATAACTCAAATCTTCCATCTCGCGCAACACCAGCACTTCTCGATACTCGACCGGCAGCCGTTGTATCGCATCCTGCACGTTGCGCGAGTCCTCAGCGCGCATCGCGAGTGTTTCCGGATCTTCGCTCGCCGTCTCCCATCCTTCGAGCGGCGTGTCGTCGCGCAGCTCGTCGATGGGCGTCACCTCCTCCGACGTCGACCGCCGCCGCCACTCGTCGTACCAGACGCGCCGCACGATCGTCAGAAGCCAGGGGCGAGCAAGGTCACCGTGAAACGTGTCGAAAAAACGGAATGCCCGCAGGTACGCCTCCTGGGCGATGTCCTCGGCATCGCGCGAGTTGTGCGAGAGCCAGCGCGCGAGGTTGTAGGCCGCGTCCAGATGCGGCATCGCGAGCAACTGAAAGCGGCGGCTGCGTGCAGCCTCATCGCTTTCAGACGGATCGATCTGCTCGTTCGCGCTCGCGCCCACGCTCGCCCCTCGTGCCCACTGCGGTGTCTCTCGTCCTTCGAACCGCCGTCACCTTCCTGCTAGCACTACCGGCACCGCAGCCAGTGTATTCCCGCTTTGGGTTTCCGCGAGTGAAAAATAAATCGCGGATGTCCAGCGCGATCTGGCCGAAAACCGTCACCTCCGTTTCACGCGAGATCCCAATGCACTCCAGCCTGAGCCGGCGCGGCGGCTCAGGTCGCTTCACCGCTCCAGTAACCAGGTTGCGCGTAGACCGCCTTGAGGTAATCGATGAAATAGCGCACCCGGGCCGGCACGTAACGCTGCTGCGGATAGACCGCGAGGATGTCGTAGTCGGGCAGCGCATATTCGTCGAGCACCGTTTCGAGTTCGCCGCGCTCGAGTTGCGCGTCGATCTCCCACGTGGACCGCCAGCCGAGCCCAAGCCCTTCCGCGGCCCAGCGATGCAACAGTTCGCCGTCGTTGCAATCGAGCGCGCCGCTCACGCGCACGGTCACGAGCTTGCCGTTGCGCCGGAAATACCAGCCGCGGTTTTGCCCGCCCTGCAGGTTGAACGCGAGACAGTTGTGGTTCTGCAGGTCTTCGAGCGTCTTGGGCCTGCCATGCCGGCGAAAGTACTCGGGCGTACCGCACACCACGCGCCGGTTCGACGCCAGCTTTACGGCGACGAAGTTCGGATCAACCGCGCCGCCGATCCGGATCGACAGGTCGTAGCCCTCGCGCACGAGATCGACCACGCGGTCGGTCAGGTTGAACGACATCTGGAGTTCGGGCTTGTCGGCCAGAAACGCGGGCGCGAGCGGCGCGACGTGCTTGCGCCCGAAGGACGCCGGCGCCGACACGATCAGATGCCCGTTCACGACACGGCGCCCAGCCGAGATTTCGTTTTCCGCCTGCTCCCATTCCGCGAGCAGGCCGCGGCAGCGCTCGAGAAATGCGCCGCCCTCTTCGCTCACGACGAGCCGCCGTGTCGAGCGATACAGGAGCTTCACGCCGAGCCGTTTCTCCAGCGCGTCAAGACGCCGCCCGAGGATCACGGGCGACACGCCCTCCTCGAGCGCCGCCGCCGCGAGGCTGCCAGCCTGAACGACGCGTACGAATGTTTCGATCTGCTTGAAGCGGTCCATGGGGTGTCTCCTCTCTCCACGGCATTCGATACTTTTAGTTTCGAAATAAGCGACCTGGACTGATCTTATCAAACCTTTCGTACGATCCTAAAGTGCGTCTCAACAACTCGTCATTTGTGCAGTTCGCGAAATTCAGGAGACAGTCATGGCCAAAATGAGAGCCGTAGACGCCGCGGTACTGGTACTCGAGAAAGAAGGGATCGACACGGCCTTTGGCGTGCCGGGCGCTGCCATCAACCCGTTCTATTCGGCGCTCAAGAAGGCAGGTGGCATCACGCACCTGCTCGCGCGCCACGTCGAGGGCGCTTCGCACATGGCGGAGGGTTATACGCGCGCCGCACCGGGCAATATCGGCGTGTGCATCGGCACGTCGGGACCGGCCGGGACCGACATGATTACCGGCCTCTATTCGGCATCCGCGGACTCCATTCCGATCCTCGCGATCACGGGTCAGGCTCCGCGCGCCAGGCTCTACAAAGAAGACTTCCAGGCCGTCGACATCGAGTCAATCGCCAAGCCCGTCACCAAGTGGGCCGTGACGGTGCGCGAGCCCGCGCTCGTGCCACGCGTATTCCAGCAGGCGTTCCACCTGATGCGCTCGGGCCGCCCGGGTCCGGTGCTGGTCGACCTGCCGATCGACGTGCAACTCGCGGAAATCGAATTCGACATCGACCTCTACGAGCCGCTGCCGGTCTATAAGCCGAAGGCAACGCGCAAGCAGATCGAAGCCGCGCTTGCGATGCTCAACGCGAGCGAAAAACCGCTGATCGTCTCCGGCGGCGGCGTGATCAACGCAGCCGCTGAAGACCTGCTCGTCAAGTTTGCCGAAACGGTGGGCGTGCCCGTCATCCCGACGCTGATGTCATGGGGCGCCATCGCCGACGATCACCCGCTCATGGCGGGCATGGTCGGCCTGCAGACGTCGCATCGCTACGGCAACGCGACGATGCTCGCCTCCGACTTCGTGCTCGGCATCGGCAATCGCTGGGCGAACCGCCACACGGGTAGCGTTGAGGTGTACACGAAGGGCCGCAAGTTCGTGCACGTCGACATCGAGCCAACGCAGATCGGCCGCGTGTTCGGCCCGGATCTCGGCATCGTGTCGGACGCAAAGGCCGCGCTCGAACTGTTCGTCGAAGTCGCGCAGGAATGGAAAGCGGCGGGCAAGCTCAAGGATCGCGGCGAGTGGGTCGCGGACTGCCAGCAACGCAAGCGCACGATGCACCGCAAGACGCACTTCGACGTCACGCCGATCAAGCCGCAGCGCGTGTACGAAGAGATGAACAAGGTGTTCGGGCGCGACACGTGCTACGTGAGCACCATCGGCCTTTCGCAGATCGCCGGTGCCCAGTTCCTGCACGTCTACAAGGCGCGCAACTGGATCAACTGCGGCCAGGCGGGCCCGCTCGGCTGGACGATTCCCGCAGCGCTTGGCGTGCGCGCAGCCGATCCTACCCGCCCGATCGTCGCGCTCTCCGGCGACTACGACTTCCAGTTCCTCATCGAGGAGCTTGCCGTCGGGGCGCAGTTCAAGCTGCCCTACGTTCACGTCGTGGTGAACAACTCGTACCTCGGCCTGATTCGCCAGGCTCAACGCCAGTTCGACATGGACTTCTGCGTGCAGCTCGCGTTCGAGAACATCAACGCACCTGAACTCAACGGCTACGGCGTCGATCACATCGCGGTCGCCGAAGGGCTCGGCTGCAAGGCGCTGCGCGTCTTCAAACCCGAGGAGATCGCGCCGGCGCTCAAACAGGCGCAGTCGATGGCTGCCGAGTTTAGCGTGCCGGTCGTGGTCGAAGTCATCCTCGAGCGCGTGACCAATATCGCGATGGGTACCGAGATCGACGCGATCAACGAATTCGAAGAACTTGCCGAAAAGCCGGAGCACGCACCGACCGCGATCGCACTGCCGGGCGAAGCGTAAGCGTCCCCCCCGCTGATCGCCTTGCGGCGGACACCCCCGTTCACCGCAAGGCGATTCAGATTCATCCACTGACCGACCAGCGAGACAAGCACCATGCCGAAATTCGCAGCAAACCTCACCATGCTGTTCAACGAAGTTCCGTTCCTCGACCGCTTTGCCGCAGCCGCTGAGGCAGGCTTCGACGCCGTGGAATTCCTGTTCCCCTATCCGTACAGAGCCAGCGAACTGGCCGAACGGCTTGACGCACACAAGCTCAAGCTCGTGCTGCACAACCTGCCCGCTGGAAACTGGGAAGCCGGCGAGCGCGGTATCGCCTGCCTGCCCGGACGCAAAGGCGAGTTCCAGGAGGGCGTAGGCCGCGCCATCGAGTACGCGAAAGCGCTCAAGGTGCCGCAACTGAACTGCCTCGTCGGCATTCCGACGGCCGGCGTGTCGCGCGACGCGGCGCTCGCCAACATCGTCGACAACCTGACGTTCGCTGCGGACGCGCTCAAACACGAAGGCATCCGCCTGCTCGTGGAGCCGTGCAACTCGTACGACATTCCGGGATTCGCGCTCAACCGTTCGGCCGAAGCGCTCGACGTGATCGCGAAGACGGGCTCGGACAACGTCTTCCTGCAATACGACATCTATCACATGCAGCGCATGGAAGGCGAACTCGCGGCGACGATCCGCAAGCACTTCGCGAAGATCGCGCACATCCAGCTGGCCGATAACCCCGGCCGCAACGAACCGGGTACCGGTGAAATCAACTACCCGTTCCTGTTCGACCTGCTCGATACGCTCGGTTACGAAGGTCATATCGGATGCGAATACAAGCCGCGCACGACGACACTCGACGGTCTCGGGTGGCTGCGTGGCGCACGGCAGCGCTCGGCTGCGCTCGCGTAAGCGCGCCGCGTTCCATTGCGCCTTCAATCGCGCATTTAACCGAATACACAGGACTCAACGGAGAAACGCAAGATGGCAAAGATCGGCTTCATCGGGCTCGGCATCATGGGCTCGCACATGGCGCGCAACCTCATCAAGGGCGGACACTCGCTCACCGTCAACGGCAAGTATCCGGTGCCGGACGATCTGCGCACGCAGACCCAGGTCGTCGCCGATTCGACGGCTGTCGCGCAAGCCGCGGACGTCGTCATCATCATGGTGCCGGACACGCCTGACGTCGCGAACGTCCTGTTCGCCGACGATGGCGTCGCAAGCGGACTCTCGACCGGCAAGCTCGTGATCGACATGAGCTCCATCTCCCCGCTCGATACGCAGGAGTTCGCGAAGAAAATCAATGCGCTCGGCTGTGACTACCTCGACGCACCGGTCTCGGGCGGCGAAGTCGGCGCCCGGGAAGCGACGCTCACGATCATGGTGGGCGGCCCGCAGAAGTCGTTCGACATCGCGAAGCCGCTCTTCGAACTGATGGGCAAGAACATCTCGCTCATCGGCGACAACGGCGCGGGTCAGACGTGCAAGGTCGCGAACCAGATCATCGTCGCGCTCAACATCGAAGCCGTGGCCGAAGCGCTGTTGTTTGCCTCGCGCTCGGGCGCCGATCCTGAGCGCGTGCGCCGTGCGCTGATGGGCGGCTTCGCTTCGTCGCGCATTCTCGAAGTACACGGCGAGCGTATGACGAAGCGCACGTTCAACCCGGGCTTCCGCATCGAACTGCACCAGAAAGATCTGAATCTCGCACTCGATGGCGCGCGCAAGCTCGGTATTTCGCTGCCCCACACGGCGAGCGCGCAGCAGCTCTTCAGCTCGTGCGTCGCGAACGGTGGCAAGGCGTGGGACCACTCGGCCATGATCCGGGCGCTGGAAATCATGGCGAACTTCGAGATCGCCAACGCTTGAGACGCTTAGGTGTTGGTTGCCTGAGGCCTCGAATATGAAGTGGACCGGGCGGCGCGGCGGCGCCTGCCGCTTGTGCGAACTCGCGAACTCGCGAACGTATGAACGCGCGGTGAGGACCGCGCTTCGCCCCCCGCGACGCAAGCCGTGACACGGCTGTCGCAAACGAATTCCGGCTGGCGCGAAAGAAACGCGACAGCCACTGGTGGGGCGCTCCGCGGCGGCGGCACCGTCGTGGAGCAAATCGTGGCCGCTCTGGGCTGAGGGCGGCCTGTGGGGTCCGCAGCGGCGCCCGGTGACGACGTGGAAGCCTTGGTCGGTCAGGCGTCGTCATCGGGTGTCCGCCTGTCGGATTGCCTTGCACCGGGCCAGCAGCCCGGCTTCACTCGCGCGCATCACACGCCGCGCAACTTTCACACTAATTGAAATTTCGCCGATAGATCGTTCCGCCCGGTTCGACCTACCATGACCCTTCATCCGTCTGTCATGCAGACGGCGCAAGGTGGTCGTAACACGCGATCAACCAGTCATTTCCAGCCAGTGAGGATTGCAATCGATGGGCATTATCAACTTCATCAAGGAAGCGGGCGAAAAACTCTTCGGCTCGGCGTCGACGTCCGCCGCCGCACAGCCGGCAGCCGACCCGGCCGCTGAAAACCAGAAAGCCGCCGACGCCATTTCCGCCTATATCGCTTCGCAGGGCCTGCGTGCGGACAATCTAGGCGTGAACTACGACGGCACCACGCGCACGGTTACGGTGACCGGCACGGTTGCCGATCAGGCGACGAAAGAGAAGATCCTCGTGGCCGCTGGCAATGTTCAGAACGTGGAAAAAGTCGACGACCAGTTGACGGTGACGAACCCGGCCCCGGCAGCGCAGCACCACACGGTGGTCTCAGGCGACAATCTCTGGAAAATCGCCGAGAAGTATTACGGCAGCGGCGCGAAAAACGATGTGATCTTCCAGGCGAACACGCCGATGCTCAAGAGCCCGGACAAGATCTACCCGGGTCAGGTTCTCGTGATTCCGCCCCTGCAATAAGCAAGACGTCGGGCAACGCAAAGCGCCACGCGTAAGCGTGGCGCTTTGCATTTATGCCCGCAGACAGACGAGCCGGTCAGTACGTATCGAACACGCGTTGCAATCCGCCGCGCTCGTTGATTCCGCCCGCCAGCGCAAGCGCCAGCAGCACGCGCGCCTTGTAGGGGTTGAGCGTGCCAGCGCAGACGAAGCCGAGCGCGTCGTCTTTCGCCGCGCCGTTGTGCATCACGTGGCCCGAGCCTACACGCGACGCGCGCACGACGGCCACGCCCCTGGCGGTGGCAGCAGTAAGCGCATCCTGCAACGTGGCGTGAATCGAACCATTGCCGGTGCCGGCCACAACGATCCCACGCACGCCCGCCGCGACGAGCGCATCGACGGCAACACGCGAAACGCCCGCATAACTCACTACGATCTCGACTGACGGCCACACCACGTCGGCGGTAAACGGCGAATCCACTGTATGCGGACGCAGCGCGCGGCGCTGGAATTCCACGCGAGCGTCCTGCACCCACCCCAGCGCGCCGATCTCGGGTGACTGGAACGCATCGACCGCATACGTGCTGGTTTTCGTGACGTCGCGCGCGCAGTGAATGCGGTTGTTGAACGCGACGAGCACACCCTGCCCCGCCGCAGCACCGCTCGCAGCGAGCGTCACCGCGTTCAGCAGATTGAGCGGACCGTCGGCTGAAAGCGCCGTGGCGGGCCGCATCGCCGCGGTAATCACGACAGGCTTCGTGCTCTTCACCGCGAGGTGCAGCAGATACGCCGTTTCTTCGAGCGTGTCGGTCCCGTGCGTGATGACGACGCCGTCGATGTCATCGCTCGCCAGCAACGCATTCACGCGTCGTGCGAGCGTCGTCCACAGCGCGAGCGGCATGTCCTTGCTGTCTATGCTCGCGACCTGTTCGGCCTCGATCTGCGCGATGGCATCCAGACCAGGCACGGCCGCGAGTAACTGCGCGACACCGATCACACCGGCCTGGTAGCCGGCCGTATTCGTTGCGTCGGGCGCGGCGCCTGCGATGGTGCCGCCAGTGGCGAGCAAAGCGATGCGTGGCAGCGGCTTCGCCGTCGCAGAAGAGGAAGTGGAAACGGGTGTGTTCATGGCGGCGATTTTAAGCGATCCACCGCCGCGCGCCACCTGGCCCAACGGCCAACCGCGCATGCGTGCGGCCACCTCCCCAGATCCTCAAGCCGTCTCGCGCAACTGCCCCGCGATCTGCTGCTCAGTCAACTGCGGCGCGAACATCTCGATCAGCCGGTACGCGTACTGGCGCAGGAACGCGCCCTTGCGCAGGCCGATGCGCGTCGTGCTCGCCTCGAACAGATTCTGCGTATCGAGCGCCACGAGTCCGGTATCACGCTCCGGATCAAAGGCCATCGCCGCCACCACGCCGACGCCCATGCCGAGTTCGACATAGGTCTTGATGACGTCCGCGTCGATCGCCGTCAGCACGACATCGGGCACCGCACCCGCCTTCGCGAACGCCTGGTCGATATGCGAGCGGCCCGTGAAATCCTGGTCATAGGTAATGACCGGATACTCGGCGACTTCTTCGAGCGTGAGGTTCTTGCGTCCCACGAGCGGATGCGCCTTCGGCACGACCACGACGTGATGCCACGAATAGCACGGGAACGTCACGATGTCCGGAAAGCGGTCGAGCGCCTCGGTCGAGATGCCGATATCGGCCTCGCCGTTGATGATCGACTGCGCGATCTGCTGCGGACTGCCCTGACGCATGGCGAGACGCACGTTAGGGAACACCTGCCGGAACTCATGCACGACCTTGGGCAGCGCGTAGCGCGCCTGCGTGTGGGTCGTCGCGACGACGAGGTGGCCGCTGTCCTCTTCTGCGAACTGGCGCGCAACGCGCCGCAGGTTCTCGGCGTCGAGCAGCATGCGCTCGATGAGCTGATGGACTGCCTTGCCCGGCTCGGTGAGACCCGTGAGGCGCTTGCCACGGCGGATGAAAATATCGACGCCGAGTTCGTCCTCCAGATCCTTGATCTGCTTCGAGACACCTGACTGCGACGTGTAAAGCACGTTCGCCACTTCGGTCAGGTTCATGTTCTGGCGAACGGCTTCGCGCACGAAGCGCAACTGCTGGAAATTCATGTTCTTCTCTCCGGCACTGCCAATGGATTCCGATTCAATACGCGGGACTGCGCGCGCGACTGCAGATCACTGCGCGGGAAACACGCGCAATCCGCGCGGTACGGCGGTTACACTCTCGCCGACCGAGAGGCTCAGCGCACGCCACGTCTCGCGGTCGAATTCGGCTTCGAGCGCGCCGCCGCCCGCGCGGTTTTCCAGCTCGACGCGCACGGAACCGCCGAGCGTCACCACGCGGCGCACATCGACGACGATGCCATCGCGATCCGCGGTCTGCTGCGGATACAGGGCGATGTCGTGCGGCCGCACATACGCGAGCGCCGGGCCTTCGAAACCTGCCTCGACGGCGATGGGCTGCGCCGCGCCATCGGCGACGAAGCCTTGCGCGTTCACGCGGCCGCGCAGGCGGTTCGCAGCGCCGAGGAATTCGTAAACGAACGCCGTCTGAGGATGATCGTAGACGTCCTGCGGGTGGCCCACCTGCTCGACGTGCCCGTGATTGAGCACGACGATGCGGTCGGCAACCTCGAGCGCTTCCTCCTGATCGTGCGTGACGAAGATCGTCGAAATGTGCAGGTCGTCGTGCAACCGGCGCAGCCAGCTGCGCAATTCCTTTCGCACCTTCGCATCGAGCGCGCCGAACGGCTCGTCGAGCAGGAGCACCTTGGGCTCGACCGCGAGCGCCCGTGCGAGGGCGATACGCTGGCGCTGTCCGCCCGAGAGTTCGGACGGATAGCGCTGCGCGAGCCAGTCGAGCTGAACGAGCTTGAGGAGTTCATGCACCTTCTTGCGGATCACCGACTCGGATGGCCGCTCGTTGCGCGGCTTGACGCGCAGCCCGAACGCAACGTTCTCGAACACCGTCATATGACGGAACAACGCGTAATGCTGGAATACGAAGCCCACCTGGCGCTCGAGCGCGCCCACGGTGCCCACGTCCTCGCCCTGCAGCACGACCTGGCCCGCGTCTGCGTATTCGAGGCCCGCGATCACGCGCAGCAGCGTGGTCTTGCCACAGCCGGACGGCCCGAGCAGCGCGACGAGTTCACCCGGCGGAAAATCGAGCGAGACGTTGTCGAGCGCGGTGAAGTCGCCGAAACGCTTTTGCAGATTGCGAACAGTGATGCCCATGATTTACAGCTCTCCTTGTGTCGACGGAAGTTGGCGCTTCAGCACCTGCTCCCGTCACATGCCTAAGGCACGTCGGCCAGAGTCGGCGCTCTAGCGCCTTACCCGCGGCCCCATGCAAGATGACTTCTATTGCGCGTGCCGGGCAATACCCGGTCGCGAACCGTGTGGTGCACCGTGCTGCGTATCGGCAACAATCGCCTGCGCAGCCGACTGCGCGCGCGGCGGCCCCGCATACGCCGGCACCGCACCGGTATCTGCGCGTTCGGTCGAAAGATGACGCTCGGCGAGCAGCTTGAGCCCAAGCGTCACGAGCGCGAGCAGCGCCAGCAGCGACGCCACGGCGAAGGCCGCCGCGAAGTTGTATTCGTTGTAGAGAATCTCGACGTGCAGCGGCATCGTGTTGGTCTGACCGCGGATATGCCCCGACACCACCGACACCGCGCCAAATTCGCCCATCGCGCGCGCATTGCAGAGAATCACGCCGTAGAGCAGTCCCCAGCGGATGTTGGGCAGCGTGACACGGCGGAACATCTGCCAGCCGGACGCGCCCAGCACGTGCGCGGCTTCTTCCTCGTCGTTGCCCTGGGACTGCATCAGCGGGATCAGCTCGCGCGCGACGAACGGGAACGTGACGAAGATCGTCGCGAGCACGATGCCGGGCACGGCGAAGACGATCTGCACGTCGTGGTCCTGCAACCACGGACCGAGCCAGCCCTGCGCGCCGAACAAGAGCACGTAGATGAGACCCGAGATCACAGGCGAGACCGAGAACGGCAGGTCGATCAACGTCGTGAGCAGCGCCTTGCCGCGGAACTCGAACTTCGCGATCGCCCACGACGCCGCGAGGCCGAACACGAGATTCAGCGGCACGGCGATCGCAGCGGTGATGAGCGTGAGCTTGATCGCAGAAAGCGCATCGGGGTCAGTCAGCGACGTGAAGTAGAAGCCGATCCCCTTCGACAGCGCCTGCCAGAACACCGCGACGAGCGGCACCACGAGAAAGAGCGCGAGAAAAACGAGCGCGATGCCGGTGAGGACCCATCGCACCCAGGGCGATTCGATCACCGGATCGGGGCCTTGCGGCGCGCGCGGCTGTCGTGCGGACGTGCTCATTGCGCACCTCCCGCAACGGCGCCGAGCGCGGCGTCACCGCTGCTGGGCGTGGACGACGACGAGCCGCGGCTCGTGCGCCGCTGCAGATACCACTGCAACGAATTGATGATGAGCAGCATGACAAACGAGGCACACAGCATCACGACTGCGAGCGCCGTCGCACCCGCATAGTCGTACTGCTCAAGCTTGGTGATGATGAGGAGCGAGGTGATCTCGGACTTCATCGGCACATTGCCCGCGATGAAGATCACCGAGCCGTACTCGCCAAGCGCACGCGCGAAGGCAAGCGCGAAGCCCGTCAGCAACGCGGGCAGCACGGCGGGAAGCACGACGCGGCGGAACGTGAGCCAGCGCGACGCACCGAGACACGCAGCGGCCTCTTCCTGCTCGCGCTCGAAATCTTCGAGCACGGGCTGCACCGTGCGCACGACGAACGGCAAGCCGATGAAAGTAAGCGCGACGAGCACGCCCAGCGGCGTGAACGCGACCTTGATGCCAAGCGGCTGGAGAAACTGGCCGAGCCAGCCGTTGCCCGCGTAGACAGCCGCGAGCGAGATGCCGGCGACCGAAGTCGGCAGCGCGAACGGCAGATCGACAATCGCATCGACGACGCGCTTGAACGGGAACGGATAGCGCACGAGCACCCAGGCGAGCAGGAAGCCAAACACCGCGTTGATCAGCGCGCCGCCGAGCGCGGCAGAAAACGTGAGGCGGTACGACGCGAGCACGCGCGGCGATGCCACGGCGCGCACGAACTGGTCCCAATCGAGGGTAGCGGTCTTGAGGAAGGTGGCCGCGAGCGGAATCAGCACCACGAGGCTCAGATAAGCCAGCGTGATGCCGAGCGTCAGGCCGAAGCCCGGCAACGCACTCGGCTTGTGAAATCGAAACGTCGTCATGCTTGTTGCTCTTTCAATAAACTCAGGCGCACCATGCGCCAAAAAGCGCGTCCTTTCGGGCGCGCCTTGCGTGATTGCCGCTTTGCGTCACTGCGGCTGGTAGATCGAATCGAACACTCCCCCGTCCGCGAAATGTGTCTTCTGTGCGTTCGCCCAGCCGCCGAACGTGTCGTCGACCGTGTAGAGCTTCAGCTTCGGAAACTTCGCCGTGAGCGCCGCCGGGACCTTGTCCGAACGCGGACGGTAGAAGTTCTTCGCGGCAATCTCCTGACCTTCCTGCGTGTAAAGGAACTGCAGGTAGGCCTCCGACACTTTGCGCGTACCGCGCTTGTCCACCACCTTGTCGACCACCGCGACAGGCGGCTCGGCGAGAATGCTCACCGACGGCACCACGATCTCGAACTTATCCGGCCCAAACTCCTTGACCGAGAGGAACGCTTCGTTTTCCCAGGCGATCAGCACATCACCGATGTCGCGCTGCACGAAACTCGTCGTCGCGCCACGGGCGCCCGAGTCCAGCACGCCAGCGTTCTTGTAGAGCTTCGAGACGAATTCCTTCGCCTTCTGGTCGTTGCCGCCCGGCCGGTGCTCCGCGTACGCCCACGCTGCGAGGTAGTTCCAGCGTGCGCCGCCGGAAGTCTTCGGATTCGGCGTGACGATCGAGACACCCGGCTTCACGAGGTCGTCCCAATCCTTGATGTGCTTCGGATTGCCCTTGCGCACGAGAAACACGATCGTCGAGGTGTAAGGCGACGCGTTGTCGGGCAAGCGCTTTTGCCAGTCCGCATTCACGATGCCCTTGTTCGCGAGCGCGTCGATGTCCCAGGCGAGCGCGAGCGTCACGACGTCGGCCTGCAGTCCGTCGAGCACCGAGCGCGCCTGCGCACCCGAGCCACCATGCGATTGCTTGATCGTGAGCGTCTCGCCCGTTTTCGCCTTCCAGTCTTTGGTGAATGCCGTGTTGATGTCCTGATACAGCTCGCGCGTCGGGTCGTAGGAAACGTTGAGCAGCGACGTGTCCGCGTGCGCCGCGACCATGCCGAAAAGCGGCACCGCTCCGATGACAAGTCTCGTCGCCAGCGTTTTCAACCAGCCTGCCTTCCCCGTGTTCTGACTGCCCATCCGCCCTTCTCCGTGTTGTGTTGACAGCATGCGACCCTCGATGAAAGGCAGTCTAACGATCGTTTTTAATCATTAAAAATAATGTTTCTTCATTTTTTAATACCCAAAAGTGGTAAAGACCGCCGTTGGGGCGGCGCGCGGGCGATTTTTCCCGTGGTTTCGCCCCTATGCGCCCGGATGGAGGCCTCAAATCGGCGCAATCGCAACATCAGGATGGAGAACTTCAAGTAACACTTGAAAAGCGCCGAATACTGTATAAAAATACAGTCACCTGTCTATCCATACAGTGGCGCCATGACAAAACTCACCGCACGACAGCAGCAGGTTTTCGATCTGATCCGGCGCGCGATCGAGCGCACGGGTTTCCCGCCCACGCGCGCCGAGATCGCGGCCGAACTCGGCTTCAGTTCCGCGAATTCGGCGGAGGAGCATCTGCGCGCGCTGGCGCGCAAAGGCGTGATCGAACTGGCTGCGGGCGCGTCGCGCGGCATCCGTCTGATGCCCGGCCCGGATGACCTCCCGCACCAGTTCACGCTGCCGCACGCGAGCATCATGCAGCTTTCGCTGCCGCTCATCGGGCGGGTGGCGGCGGGTAGCCCGATCCTCGCGCAGGAACATATCTCGCAGCACTACGCGTGTGACCCCGCGCTCTTTTCGAGCAAGCCCGACTACCTGCTGAAGGTGCGCGGACTCTCGATGCGCGACGCGGGCATTCTGGACGGCGACCTGCTCGCGGTGCAGAAAAAGAGCGAGGCAAAGGACGGCCAGATCATCGTGGCGCGTCTGGGCGACGACGTCACGGTAAAACGCCTGAAGCGCCGTCCCAACGGCCTCGAACTGATTGCCGAGAACCCCGATTACGACAACATCTTTGTCGAAGCGGGCAGCGCGGAATTTGCGCTCGAAGGCATCGCTGTCGGCCTGATCCGGCCCACCGAATTCTGATCATCTGAACGCTGCCTGGAGGGAGTCATGGAACGCCTTGCCCGTCTGTTGCCCTTTCGTCAATTTGGCCGCTTGCGGCATCTGCGTGGCCTTGCCAGTTGCGCGGCGCAGAATGCGCGCGCGTCGGCAGGGGCGCTGTCCGGCTCGCTTTTTGACGATCTCTCCGAGGTCGGACGAAGCCAGACTTCGCACCTGGACGCGCACCTGGGCGATCTTCCGCCGTTGCCCTCCGCGCAGCCCGCATTTGCGCGCGTCTCGCTCAACAGCACGCTGAACCACGCTGATCCGCAACGCCGTGCGCCGGTACGCGTCTATCACGGACCATCGCGGCTCATCATGGTCGGCACGGTCGATGCCGTCTGCCGGATGATCGACCGCTGCATCGCCGAGCAGCACGGTGACATGCCCGCGGCACTTCAGAAGTAAGGAATTCGCTGTAAAGAAACATTTAGCAGCGGGATCGTTTGGGCGTTTGCGCGGTCCACACGTAGTGTGCCTTTGACGAACCAAACCTGAAGATGACCGAATCTGTCTCGCCCCAATCGACGAAACGCTGGATGAAACCTGTCGCGATCACCGTAGCCGTGGCGATGGTCGTGGTAACGGTGGGCTACAGCTATGCGTCGCCGTATGTGGTGCTGCACCGGTTGAAAGCTGCAGCCGATGCGCGTGATGCGATCGCGCTCAGCGACTACGTCGACTATCCAGCGTTGCGGGTGAGCCTCAAGGAGCAGGCTGGCGAAATGGTGCAGCGCCGGATCGGAGCGGAGCACAGCAACAATCCGCTGTTGCTGTTCGGCGCGGCGATCGGCACGGCGCTGATCGGGCCGATTGTGGATGCTTATGCGACACCTGAAGGCGTCGCCGCGCTGCTCAATGGAATACCGCCCAGCGGCAAACCGGGTGAAACGCCGCCGCCAGTCAGTGATGGCAGCGACGCGCCCTCGCCCGCGCGATCCGGTGTGCCGGCTGCGCCGGACGAGAACAAACAGGCTCGCCCGCAATCCACGGCGGGCTATCGTAGCCTCAACGAATTCGTCGTAACGTGGCAGCAGAGCGCGAACGGTGAACACTATTCCGCCGTCCTGCAGCGTCACGGGCCGTTTTCATGGAAGCTTGCGGCCGTCGAACTGAACGAGCCTGCACGACCAGCTCATTAACGCCCAATAGTGCCCGCTAGTGCGAATTAGCGAGCCTTAGCGCGTTGCCGGCGAGCGAACCATCAAGCGGCCGCTTGCTCCTGTTTCTGCTCTGCCGGCGACGAACACGCCACGAGAATGCTGCAGGAAACGCGGTCGAGCAGCGGCGTGTTCCCCGCACCCATCCACCAGCGCGAGAGTCCGGTGCGGCACCGATGGCCCACCACGACCAGATCCACCTGCAGTTCATTGGCGAGATTCGCAATCTCGTCGATCGGGTGTCCGAAAGCGAAATGGCCCTGCGCGCGCACACCCCGCTCGGTCAGCCAGTCCACGCCTTCCTGAAGGATCTCGCGCGCCGTTTCCTCGAAGCGGCCGCAGGCCACGTCGGTCAGGAGGCCGGCGCTTTGTGCGATCGTCGAGCGCATGTCGACGACCGACAGCAGGTGGGTTTCAGCATGCAGATCCAGCGCAAGGTCCGCGCCGCAACGTAGCGCCTTGCGGCCTTCGCGCGAGCCGTCGTAACAGAGAAGGATTTTCTTGTAGCTCGCCATGATGATCTCTCCCCGGCCGATGCGGATCGCCGGCCGTGCAACTTCATCATCGTGCGCCGCAATTCCACATGCAAGCGCTGGAAAACGCCAGGTCCGGCCCCGATACCGCTCTGCGCTCTGCGCCCTGCACCGCCACGGTGCCTGTGGCCGCAAGGTTCGCCGCCAGCCGTCTCTTCGGCAATGTTCTAGAATAGGCCGCCTCGAGGTGCACCGTTTGTGTGCCACACCACCCGACTCACGCTCATACGTTCCATGCCCGCACCCGCCATCGAATTCGAGCAGGTCATCAAACATTACGGAGACAGGACGGTCGTCAACGGCCTGTCGTTTAACGTCGTCCCCGGCGAGTGCTTCGGACTCCTCGGGCCCAACGGCGCAGGCAAGACCACGACGCTGCGCATGCTGCTCGGCATCGTCGCACCGGACGCCGGACGCATTAGCCTGTGCGGCGAACCCGTGCCGGCGCGTGCGCGCGAGGCCCGTACGCGTGTCGGTGTCGTGCCGCAGTTCGACAACCTGGACCCCGATTTCACCGTCCGCGAAAACCTGCTCGTGTTCGGCCGCTACTTTGGTCTGTCCGCGAGCGAGACGCGCGCGCTCGTCGCTCCGCTGCTCGAATTTGCGCGGCTCGAAAGCAAGGCCAACGCGCGCGTCGGCGAACTTTCCGGCGGTATGCGGCGGCGTCTCACGCTCGCGCGCGCACTCGTCAACGATCCCGACGTGCTCGTCATGGACGAGCCGACCACAGGCCTCGACCCGCAAGCGCGCCATCTGATCTGGGAGCGCCTGCGCTCGCTGCTCGCGCGCGGCAAGACGATCCTGCTCACGACGCATTTCATGGAGGAAGCCGAGCGGCTCTGCAACCGCGTTTGCGTGATCGAAGAAGGGCGCAAAATTGCCGAAGGCGCGCCGCGTACGCTGATCAAGTCGGAGATCGGCTACGACGTGATCGAGGTGTACGGGCCCGATCCGGCCGCGCTACGCGATGAACTGGCGCCTTTCGCCGAACGCACGGAAATAAGCGGCGAGACGCTCTTCTGCTACGTCGACGACCCACAGCCCATTCATCAGCGGTTGCGGCATCGCGCCGATTTGCGCTACCTGCACCGGCCCGCGAATCTCGAAGACGTATTCCTCCGGTTGACGGGTCGCGAGATGCAAGACTAAACCCGGCAGGACCAACCCAACAGGATCAAACCCGCAGCCCCACTCGCGAGACACCATGGACGCACGCACCAACAACCCGCCGCCGACGTACCCGGCCAGCACGCCGCAGCGCGATCCGCGCGCCGCGCTGCCGTCGAACGCGACGCACTGGATCGCGGTCTGGCGACGCAACTACCTCGTGTGGCGCAAGCTCGCGATCGCGTCGATGTTCGGCAACCTCGCCGATCCGATGATCTATCTGTTCGGCCTCGGCTTCGGGCTCGGGCTGATGGTCGGGCACGTCGACGGTGTCTCGTACATCGCGTTTCTCGCAGCGGGCACGGTGTCGTCGTCGGTCATGATGTCGGCGAGCTTCGAGGCGATGTATTCGGGCTTCTCGCGCATGCATGTCCAGCGCACGTGGGAAGCGATCATGCATACGCCGCTCTCGCTCGGCGACATCGTGCTCGGCGAGATCGTCTGGGCCGCCAGCAAGTCGGTGCTCTCCGGTGCGGCGATCATGCTGGTAGCGGGCGCACTCGGCTACGCGAGCTTTCCGTCGATGCTGCTCGCGCTGCCGGTGATCGCGCTCTGCGGCCTCGCGTTCGCGAGCTGCGCAATGATCGTCACGGCACTCGCGCCTGCATACGACTTCTTCATGTTCTACCAGACGCTCGTGCTCACGCCGATGCTGCTGCTCTCCGGCGTGTTTTTTCCGATCACGCAGCTACCGGCGGCCGCGCAGCACATCACGCTGATGTTGCCGCTCGCGCACGCAGTCGAACTGATCCGCCCGGCGATGCTCGGGCGCCCGATCGAAAACGCGGGGCTGCATCTGTTCGTGCTGGTGGTTTATGTGGCGGTGCCGTTCGCGATCGCGACGGTGCTGTTCCGCAGGCGCATGATGCGCTGAGGGTGTGGGCGGCGCAAAGGCGCGCCGCCCACGTATAGCGGGAAAAACTGACGAATCAATCCTCGTCGTCGCCCCAGGGAATATCGACGTCCGAAATAAATGCGACCGTCGCGAACGGACCGCCCTCCTGGCGGCCGAGCTTGCCGTCCGCGCGATGCCATTCGACACGGAACGTCGTCGCCGTCGTTTGCGAGAGCAGACGAACGGTGCGGATCTCCTCGGGATCCGAATCCTCGACCGGACCGTCGAGCGACACCAGCAGCGACTGCGGCCACAGACCATCGGCGGGATCGTAGATACGGTCACCTTCAGGGATCGACGTGAACGCCTCGACGCCGATCGTCGCCGACGCCTCCACGATCATCTTGCCGAGCGCCCGCAAAACGGCGGTCGCGCGCGCCGAGTTCGCCTGCCGGATGGCGAGGTCACCGCGCGTCAGTGCCTGTTCGAGCTTCGGATTCGTCTTTTGCTGTGTCATGCTGATTTCAGGGCTGCAGCCCTCTCCTGTGCCAACGGACACGTAAGCATCCGCCGTTACTGCATCATTCATGCGCCATGCAATGCTTCAACCTTGCATTGCGAGCCTGGCGCAAGACCTGTACGGCCGCTTTGGCGCGCCAAAGCGGCCATAGCGGCGAGCTACGCCCTTCGGGCGTGTGACCTGAGCAAGCGCAAAGGCGCCAACTCTGCCGGACATCAAAAACCGAGTGCAAGCGCCGCGAAGCCCGCGACGATACCAAAGAGCACCACCACCGCCGCGACGATCGCGAGCACACGCGGACGGAACGAGCCCCCCAGCATGGCGAGCGACGGCACGCTCACCGGCGGCAGCGTCATCAGCAACGCGGCTGCGGGAGCGACGCCGATGCCGAGCGCGAGCATCGCCTGAATGATGGGCACCTCGCCTGCCGTCGGGATCACAAATAACATGCCCGCCACCGCGAAAGCGATGACCCAGCCAAGGCTGCTCGTCACGTCCGGCCCGATATGCGGAAAGAGCCACGCGCGCGCCGCACCGAGCAGCAGCACGAGTACGACGTACTCAGGAATAAGCCGCACCGCCATGCGCAGGAAAAGCTGGAGCCACCGCACGAACACGTTGCCGCCGCTCGCCTGCTGTTGCGTGAACTGGGCCAGGCGATCGTCGGCGGCGCGCGCCTCGTCTTGTGTGACGAACCGGTTGGCGAGCCAGCCGAGCCCGAACACCATCAGCACGCCGAGCACCAGACGCAGTGCACTCCATTGCCAGCCGAGCACGAAACCCATGAAGACGAGCGTGGCGGGATTGAGCACGGAGTTGCCGAGCCAGAACGCAATCGCTCCGCCCGCCGACGCGTTGCGCGAACGCAATCCGGCCACGACCGGCGCGGCGCAGCAGGTGCACATCATGCCGGGCACGGCGAGCAGCCCGCCCGCGGCCACGCTGCCGAAGCCGTGCCGGCCGAGGACACGTGCGACCCACTGCACGGGCAGCAGGACCTGGACCGCCGAGCCGAGCAGCAGGCCCAGCACCATCGCCTGCCAGATCGCCTTGCCGTAGGCCCACGCGAAGTCGAGCGCGGCAGAGAGCGACGGCGTGGGCGGACTCGCTTCGGTGCCCATCAGGATGGATTTGCCGATCGAATGCGTTGCCTCGGCCGTGAAGGCGCGGTGGTAGTACGGGAACCACTTCACGTAAAAAAGAC
The DNA here is from genome assembly GCF_021390575.1 of Paraburkholderia adhaesiva. GTDB lineage: Bacteria > Pseudomonadota > Gammaproteobacteria > Burkholderiales > Burkholderiaceae > Paraburkholderia > Paraburkholderia adhaesiva. Next base: position 1,817,861 of record NZ_JAJEJQ010000001.1, read on the forward strand.
CGACGACGGCCAGCAAAATGAAGATGGGCCAGCCATACGAAGGCGTTGTCTGGGCGTCGCGTGCGGTCGTCATTGTGAACCTGCTCCGGGAGATTGTTGTGCCGGCTGCGGGGGCGCATCGTTTGATGCGGTCCCCGCAGCGCAAGCTGGATCGTAGTGTATGGGTCGCGAATCGCCAACGGCTTTCGCCGCGGCGGGGGCGTATTCTGGCACGCAATGTGGGACACCACGCGCCCGGATAGACTGAGTGTGCGCGCCGCCTGTGCGACGGCGGGGGGCGTGTCGGAACGCTTACGGCGCGGGATTGGGCTGCAGCTCGTGCAGCGCGTCGATTTGAGCTAGCACCTCAGGCGAGAGCGTCACATCGACGCTGGCAATGTTCTCCTTCAACTGTGCCATCGAAGTCGCGCCGATCAGGTTGCTCGTCACGAACGGCCGGCTGTTGACGAACGCCAGCGCCAGCTGGGCAGGCGTCATGCCGTTCTCCCTCGCGAGAGCGACGTAGCGCGACGTCGCCGCGACGGCCTCAGGCTTGCTGTAACGCGTGAAGCGTTCGAACTTCGAGATGCGAGCGCCCTCGGGTCTCGCCCCGCCCTCGTACTTGCCGGAGAGCCAGCCGAATGCCATCGGCGAATAGGCCAGCAGGCCGACCCCTTCGCGGTGCGTGAACTCCGAAAGCCCGCTCTCGAACGTGCGGTTCACGAGGTTGTACGGATTCTGAATGCTGACGATGCGCGGCAAGCCGAGCTTTTCCGCCGCGCGCAGGAACTGCGCGACGCCCCACGGCGTCTCGTTCGACACACCGATGTGACGCACCTTGCCCGCCTTGACGAACTCGGCGAGCACAGAAAGCGTCTCTTCGATCGGCACGGTGTACGCATCATCGATCCAAGGATAAGCGTTACGGCCGAACGTCATCGTGCTGCGGTCGGGCCAGTGCAGCTGATAGAGGTCGACGTAATCGGTCTGCAGACGCTTGAGACTGCCGTCGAGCGCCTCGATCAGGTTCTTGCGGTCGAACTGGTTCCCCTCGCCGCGAATGTGCCGCGGATTGTGCGGCTGGCGTGCCGGACCGGCGATCTTGGTCGCGAGCACGATGCGCTCGCGAAGAGCCGGATGCTTCGCGAGCCAGGTCCCGATGTAGCGCTCCGTCAAACCTTGGGTCTCGGGGCGCGGCGGCACGGGGTACATCTCCGCGGCATCGATCAGCGTGACGCCGTGATCGAGCGAGTAGTCGATCTGCTCGTGCGCATCGCGCTCTGTGTTCTGCTCGCCCCAGGTCATGGTGCCGAGGCCGATCAGACTCACCTTGACGTTCGTGTCGCCGAGTGTGCGGTATTCCATCGAAACGTATTCCATTTATTGTCAGTTGAGGAGGACCCCGAAACTACCACGGCGCGCCGGATTTTTCACGGACGCGACCAAGGCGCCGCTCGCCGACAGCACGCAAAAAGGCAGCAAAAAAGCCGGAGCCGGCATGGCCGGTCCGGCTGCGCGCGGATCGCGCCTCGGTGAGTCGAAACGACATGAACCGCCGAGGGCCGTTACGGCCCGACGCGCTCGACAGTCCAGTTCGAGCTGCGCACGAGGTAATACCGCCCCGCGAGACCTACCCAGTGACGGCCACGCGGCGGCGGCTCAAGACCGTGCTGGCGCCAGTCGTCGACCACGAATTGACGGTTGCGGAACTCGGGGCCGACACGGTCGCCCTTCTGCAATTGCGGCGGCAGGTCGCCCGGCGGCATGTGGGCCGGCGGCTCACCACCGCGATAGGCCCCCGGTGGTCGCGTCTGCGCGAACGTCGAGAACGACGCCAGCATGGCCGGAAGGGCCAGCGTGGCGAGAAGCACGGAACGTCTATCCATCGTTCACCTCCTGTTTTGCCTGTCACGGCCTGGCGCTGCGGTGTAAGCCCGTGCGGCCCGCCGCACGGACACCCTCTGCTGGTCATCTTAGTACAGGGCGCGACAAGACCTGCGGGAGCTGTTCCGGTGCGTCCGTACAACCCGTTGAGCGAAGCGCGCCAACAGCCGGAGACGCTCCAGAATCGAGCCCGCCCGAACACAAAGTCACACGATGGAAAACCGGCGCGCCTGCGAGTAGATGGGCTTCGACATCGCCGCCGGCGTCGACGGCGACAATGAGCACAGCTCACTCAACTCATCGCAGACGAATCACAGCGTCAAAGAGGAAGACGTGACGGCCGGGCCACCGATCTACGGTATCGTCGCCGGGTGTTTTTCGCCCCAGGACAACGTGCTCGACCGGATCCCCGACGCCATCGACAAACGAATGACTGCGCCCAGCTGAAAGGCCGCACGGACAAAACAAAACGCCGGGTGTCTTGTGGACACCCGGCGTTTTTTGCTCTCACTGCCCGATAAGGCGGGCGGCGAAACTTACTGGCCGTTGGACGCCGACTGCGAGCCGCTGGCGTGATTGCCCGACTGCGACGCCGTCGAGGCGACACCGCCGTAAGCAACGTTGGCGCCTTGCTGGCTACGCTCAGCCGCGACGGTCTGAGCGCTCACGCCGCGCTGCGACGCCGGCGCGCCGACGTTCGGACGGTAGAACGGCGCCGGGCCATAGCCGCTGGCGAACGCCGGAGCGGCAACAGAAGCGGAAGCTGCGATGAGCAGTGCTGCGATCAGTTTGGTCTTCATGATGGACTCCAATATCAGGTTCAGTTGCGATTCGGAATTGCGCCGCACCCGGGACCTTTGAGCCCATGAGCTGCGTCAACGAGACCTAGTGTATACACCTACTATCGAAAAATAATGGCGATAATTTGAATTAACCATTCCTGATTCCGAAACAATCCTGACAGCCAATCAGCATAAGGCTGACAGACGGACAGACCCTAATAAGCGCCATCAAAATAATTTTGCGACGCACAAAATCCGGCGCGGTATACATACCGAAAACAGGGTTTTCAGGACGCTGGGCGTAATTTCGTACGGTTTGCACGGCCCGAAATGCGTTTTGACGGATGAGTTAAAATTCATGGTTGTTCCACGCTAGCCCGCTGATCTGCCATGTCCGCCAACCGTATTTCCAGCCCTCGTCGCGTGTCGGTAGCGCCGATGATGGACTGGACCGATCGCCACTGCCGTTCGCTGCACCGTTTCATCTCCCGGCACACGTGGCTGTACACGGAGATGGTGACGACGGGTGCACTGCTCCACGGCGACGTGCCGCGCCATCTCGCGTTCACGCCAGCCGAAGCGCCCGTAGCGCTGCAACTGGGCGGCAGCGAGCCCGATGACCTCGCGCGCGCGGCAAAGCTCGGCGAACAATGGGGCTATGACGAGATCAATCTGAACTGCGGCTGCCCGTCTGAGCGCGTGCAGCGTGGCGCGTTTGGCGCTTGTTTGATGAACGAGCCGCAGCTGGTGGCCGACGGTGTGAAGGCGATGCGCGACGTCGTCTCGGTGCCGGTGACCGTGAAGCACCGCATCGGCGTTGACAGTGTCGAAGCGTATTCGTTTGTGCGCGACTTCGTCGGCACGATCGCAGAGGCCGGCTGCGATGTGTTTATCGTCCACGCACGCAACGCGATTCTCAAGGGTCTGAGTCCGAAGGAAAACCGCGAGATTCCCCCGCTCAAGTACGAGTACGCGTATCAACTCAAGCGCGATTTCCCGCAGCTCGAGATCATCATCAACGGCGGCATCAAGACGCTCGATGAGGTGGAGACGCATCTCGAGCACGTCGACGGCGTCATGCTCGGCCGCGAGGCGTATCACAACCCGTACGTGCTGGCCGATGTCGACGCGCGCTTCTACGGCGCGAGCGGCCCGGCGCTCACACGCGAAGCGGTCGAAGCGAAGCTGATTGAGTACTGCGCACACGAATTGGCGCGCGGCACGTATCTCGGGGCCATCACGCGTCACGCGCTGGGGCTCTATCGCGGCGTTTCGGGTGCTCGCGGCTGGCGGCGCGTGCTCTCCGACAACCGTAAGCTCGCGAAAGGCGATCTCGCCATCTTCGATGAGGCACGCGAGCATCTGCACGCTTCTTCGACCGCGGACGCGCAAACGCCCGCCGAAATATTTGAATAAAAAGCTAGGCAAGCGTTATTGAGTGTGTATATAATCTTTTTTCTCGACTGACGCCACACTATCGTGCAGCGAATGCCGGGAAAGTTGTTCAGTGGTGGCTGTAGCTCAGTTGGTAGAGTCCAGGATTGTGATTCCTGTTGTCGTGGGTTCGAGTCCCATCAGCCACCCCAGAGAATTCAGACAAAAAGCCCAGTCCATGTGACTGGGCTTTTTGCTTTCGTGCGGGCGTGAGGCACCATGTAGGCATTTGCCGTCAACGCGGCGCGAATTCGGAAAGTTGCCGCCTGGCGCCATTCACCCTGGTTGCGGTGGAACAACGAGCAATCCGGATTGGTTGAGCTGTAGAGTCCGGAGCATTCGGCGCGCCAATCGGAGATAGCGTCCACCGCTGCATCATGGGCAATTCGCCGGATATGCTCGTCCTCTAACAGACAATCGCCGGACGGGTCCTTGTAGGTGCATACGAGCCTTTCGCGCCACGAAATCGGCCGAGCAATACGCACGCACGCCGACCATCGCGACAATGGCCCAGAACACGAAGCTCCCAATTTTCTTCATGTTGTGCTCCCCGTTATGCCAATCGGCGCCAGATTACCTTGGACGTCGGACAGCACAGCCAGGCTATATGAGTCTTCTCTAACGTCGGAGAGGTCGAGGATGCTGCCCTCCGTGGCTGAGTGACAAGCGCCCTATTGGTCCTTTTTCACGACCAGCCACAGAAAGAACAGCGTCGCCAAGCTGACGGGGATAGCGGCCAGCCATCGCAGAAAGAAAAAGCTGACCAGGGCAAAGACTAGAAGCAAGAGTGCCTCGTATATCACGAACGCCGCCATCAAGATGAGCACAAACGCGACCCACGCGGCAGTGCTGGGCTGGTTCGAGAGCCAAATCCCTCCTGCTACCATTGCAACGCCAATCGGGTAGCGGAAGTACCAAGCGTCGGATTTTTTCGGATTCTCCACGGTGCCGCTCGAACTGGAGTTCCTGCGCGTTTAATTGTGGCCCTCGCGCAGGCGAATTGGTCCGAAGAAATCAGGCAGATCACGGCGTCTGCTTCAACCCCGACATCTACGAGGACAATGTCCTTCACTTCCTCGACCGCTGCCTGTCTCATTTGACTAGCCCATTCTTGTCGGGCCGAGATGAAGATCACTACGTTGCGTTCAAAGCTGCGCTTCCAGGAGGCTTTAGTTCGAACGAGATGGGGCGCTACTGGAATCAGCACCACGAACTCATTCGTCAACGAGTCTCGCGCATAGAAGACCGGTACGTAGCCACACCCAACTACAAAGCTTCGTACAGCGAAGATCTGGCTCAAATCTTCTCAGTACTTGATGAAATGGCTAACGAAGCAACAGTGGTTGAAGCAGCGTCGGATAAGCCTTCGCCGAGTCCGGCTTGAATGCTGTACTCGGCGGGGTAACGTCACCACCCTCCATCGATGCCAGAGCCTTGTTCGCACGAAAACTGAACCAACCCGCAACATCGAATAAATCGATACTCCCGCAGCTCAAGCTTGAACCCAGTGCCTGAGCCGCGTCTTCGATGGCCGGATAAACAGTTTGCCGACAATCCATCTAATCCAACGCCAACATCATCCCCAAACCGAATCCGGCACCGTCTGCGTATCGCATGGCACCAGCGTCGCGACTGAAACGTGCGGCCAGATCAGGCCGCCGAATTTTAGAAACACCACTTGCGAATACTGGATCTGGGTCGAGGTCACCGTGATAGTGATCGGCTTGAGCAGTTCGCGCGGGGGTAATACGTCGAATACCGGGGCCGGCAGACCGGGTTTGGCTGGCGTGGCAGGTATTTTCAACACCGGATCACCGGGCTTGAACGGCGGAACCACAATCTTGTGTTCCACGGCTTCAATCCAGAACGTGGCGTTCATGCTGACCGTGTCAGCATTCGGGTTTGTGGTGTTGGCATCGCCCTCGAGGAATGCGATGTTGTCCGCCCCGCCGCCGAATATGGGTGGTGTCGGCGTCGTGGAAACGGTGAAGGTGATGGTGCTGGTAATGGTCTGGCCCGCGATGGCGTTGCGAAGTACCTGGTTAGGGTCGTTCAGGATATCCTGGGTAATGGTTCCTGCGGCGATGAAGGCCGTCAGGTCCTGCGGGATACGTGGCGTGTTCTTGTTGCTAGCTGTCTGGCTTATGAACGGGACGAACGTCACGTGGTTGTTGTTGATGAAGAACGGGGTAATGTTCACTGGTGGAATGGTGGGCGGTCCGTTTGTAGCTGACTTCGGATCAACACCTTGTGCATTGATGGTGGTGCCATGCGGGATCGATGCCATGCGCACCAGGGAGGCTGCGAGCTTGGGAGTGGTTTCGGTCGTGGGCACGTGCATCCAGAGGCCTGGCTCGAAGTGGATCGCGGTCGCCGCGCCATCGCCGCGACCGGTAGCCGGGTTGGTCACATCGTTGATGGCTTGCGCATACGGGACGCCATTGAGGACGATGTCGTTCTGCGCTTCCAGCCCGCGATTGGGCACGGTACCCAGCGACAACGCAAAAGACAGTTTTTCGTGTGTCAAATTGAGTTCGAGCACGTTCTCGCTGGGGGGCGCCGGTGGCGCTGGGATGACGGTGTTGGTGAAGGTGGTCGTGGTCGGCGCTGCGCTGTTGGGGCGGAATATCGTATTGAAGCCCGTGCCGCAGAAGGTTCCCTTGAAGTGGGACAGTGCGATCCCCAGCGGGGCTTCGGGCTTCAAGACGCCGACCACACCCTCCGGCAGCACTTCGCGTATCTTGAAGTTTTCTGGCAGTGAAACTAGTGGCTTGATCGTTTCAACCAATGGTTTATTTGCTTCGTTTTCCATGATGAGATAATCCTGGTTATGTTTCAGTTAACAAATCCTTGGATTGTTTACTCGAATGAATTCAATCTGATGTTACGCACTCCGTAATTCACCGAGTGCAGTAATACTTCCACATCTACTTCACCACAATTAAATGCAGCATCTCACCCGGTTATTTTTTATGACGCGTTTTATTAAATATGACATCCACTACTGAAAAACATAACATTTGATAACGCTCTATATAAGCGATCTCTGCACACGTATTTTTCAGATTGCTTTATCTTCCTTTCTTGTACAAATTGTACGTAGTGCAAAATATGACGCATTTAGCGATGCGTATATCGGTAAAAATAGATCAAAAAAAATCGATGTGGCAAATTTTTATCGCGTGAATTTTCGATAAAAATATTTAGCTCCCCCGCTCGGGATTCGTTCCGAAACGAATGCGTCTTCAGGTGTTTCCTCATATATCAGCCACCGGACTGTTCCACTAGCCAGTCGATTAATGCTCGCATTTTCGGCGGGAGGAGCCGGTTCGGCGGATACAGCAGCCAGACAGGCCCGCTATAAGCGCGTGGCTCGAACGCCCATTCGGGCAGTACCTGGACCAGCCTGCCGGCACGGAGGTCGTCTCCTACCGCAAACTCCGGCGGGCTTGCCACGCCCCAATCCTCCAGCGCAGCCTCACGCCGTGCTAGCGATGACCGCCGTGCAATCGGGCGTTGTTTCGTTCGGCTGTGCCGTGCTCGCTCTGACCGTTGCGAGATCGCAATGGCAGCCCTTGCCTGCGTTCGCCGGCTATGAGCGTTTCTGGATGATCGTCATGTATCTGGTCGCGGGCTGTACGTTGCTCGCATTCTTCGTGCAGAACTATGTATGCAATAGGCATGATCCGACCCAAAGCAGCCTTTACAGGCTCTCTCGACTTCGGCGGCGACAATCGAACAGACGTTGCGGCAAACCCGCTGCGTCTCGAAACAATCGGCGCAAGGCGCCACGCAATCGCGGGGGCGCGAGCCCCCTCCCAAATGAAGGCCGCAGACGCACACTCGTTGCCTGAAACGGCGTCGTGAGAATGCCGGGCACACCCACCGGACGGTGCTGCTGGGTCACATGAATTGCAGCTCAAAAAGAACCTGTGCGGACGACTGTCCAGGTTCCACCGAACGACTGCCCCAGCGATCGAACGTCGAATCAATCTGATGATTCACTGTGCCTGCCGGCGTGCGGCCAAATCCAGGCTGGATTGCGCGTAGCCGGAACGCAGTCGGTATCGCATTCGGCTGCCACTTGCAACCAGGCGCAAGCACCTCCCAGTACCGTTCGCCGTTCACGCGCCCCTGTTGTGGCATGATTTCAAACGCTGCACCGGCAGTTTCGTTCGTAATCCGCGCGGTAAACCAGGGTGGATACATGATCGATGACGTCAACCGCGGTTTCAGTCGCAGTCGATTGCACTGGCATTCGCGCAGCGCGCCTCGCCGCCATGCAACCGATGAGATGGTCACGCGTGCTGCATTGATCACTGTCCTGATCACCGTTTCCGGCTGCACGGTCGGCCCTGATTACCACACGCCCGCCCCGCCCGCTACCGACGCCTACACGTCCACACCCCTACCCGATCAGACGGCCTCGTCGCCGGGCGCATCAGGCAGCCCGCAACAGTTCGTGGCCGGCCTCGACATTCCGGCCCAGTGGTGGACGCTCTTTCATTGCGAGCCCCTCGACGCCCTGATCCGCGAAGCGCTCGCCAACAGCCCCAACGTCGCCGCGGCGCAAGCCGCGCTCAGGCAGGCCGGCGAGAATCTTCGCGCGCAAATCGGCACCACGCTGTATCCGTCCGTCGACGCGAAGGCCAATGCGACGCGCGAGAAATTCAACGGCGTCACGTTCGGCGAGCCACAGCTCACGGAAGTGCTGAACCTCTATAACGCCTCGGTGAACGTGTCGTACAACCTCGATGTGTTCGGCGGCGGAAGGCGCGAACTGGAATCGCTGCGCTCGCAGGTCGATTACCAGGGCTTTCAGTTGCGGGCGGCGTATCTCGCGTTGTCCGCAAACATCGTGACGGCGGCCATCAAGGAAGCCTCACTGCGCGAGCAGATCGACGCCACCGCGCGCATCGCCGACGACGAAGACGCGCAGCTCGGCGTATTGCGCCAGCAGTTCGGACTGGGCGGCGTGAGCCGCGTCGCCGTGCTTTCACAGGAAACGCTCGTGGCGCAGACACGCGCAACATTGCCGCCGCTGCGTCAGTCGCTCGATCAGACGCGTCACCAGCTCGCGGTCCTTGCGGGCAAACTGCCGAGCGATTCGGACGTGCCTGAGTTCAGGCTGTCGATGTTCACGCTGCCGCAAACGCTGCCGGTCAGTGTGCCGTCGTCGCTCGTGCGGCAGCGTCCCGACATTCTCGCCGCCGACGCCACGCTGCATCAGGCGAGCGCCCAAGTGGGCGTCGCGACGGCAAACATGTATCCACAGCTCACGCTCTCCGCGAGTTACGGTCCGCAGGCGTTGACGCCCGCGGGCCTTCTCAAGTACGCCGATATGATCTGGAACATCGGCGCAGGCATCACACAGCCGATCTTTCACGGCGGCCAGCTAAGCGCGCAAAAGCGCGCAGCAGAAGCTGCATTCGATCAGGCCAATGCGCAATACCGGCAAACGGTGCTGCTCGCGTTCCAGAATGTCGCCGACACATTGCGCGCGCTCGAACACGATGCAACCGGTCTGCGCGCTCAGACGGAAGCATGGCACGCGGCCAGCGGTTCGCTCGACCTGACGCGCGGTCAGTTTCGCCTCGGCGGCGTCAGCTATCTGGCGCTGCTCGACGCGCAGCGTCAATACCAGCAGACCGTTGTGAATCTCGCGCAGGCGCAAGCCGCGCGCTACGCGGACACGGCGGCGCTGTTCCAGGCGCTTGGCGGCGGCTGGTGGAACAACACGGCGACGAGCGAGGCAACCCAGTCCACGCCGGTTACGCCGAAGTGAATTTCTCGCGGTAGCCGCGCGTCGCATGCGATCAGACCGCAGCAGCGCCGGACGAGCAAGTGCCTCAGTTGTCGACCGGAGTTAGCGCTTTAGCTGTCGGCGGGAGTTAGCGCTTCAGCGCTTACTCCCGCCCCATGCAGAGCACTTACTCAGGTCCCATGCAAAGCGGTCGACCTGAGTTAGCGCTTCAGCTGTCGGCCGGAGTTAGCGCTTCAGCGCTCACTTCGGCCCCATGCAGAGCACTTACTCCGGTCCCACCCAAAGCTGTCGACGGGAGTCCGCGCTTTAGCGCTCACTCCCGCCCCACGCAGAACTGTTTGTCCTGCAAGGACGCGACGATGACGACGAAAAAACCGATGGCAAAGCGGATGATCATCATGCTGATCTGCGTTGGCCTGCTGCTCGGCGCACTGGTCGGCTTCAATCTCTTCCGGGCGCACATGATCAAGCAGTTCATGGCGAGCAACGCAGCGCCGCCTGCCACCGTTACGGCCGCTGTCGCAAGCTATCAGACATGGCAGCCACAGCTTGCCGCCGTGGGCAGTCTGCGCGCGGTGCGCGGCGTCGAGGTGACGACGGAAGTGGCCGGGCTCGTGCGCGAGATCGCGTTTAACTCTGGCCAGGAGGTGAAGACCGGCCAGGTGCTCGTGCGTCTGAACGACGATTCGGATCGTGCGCAGCTCGCGTCCCTGCAAGCAGCGGCCGAACTTGCGCAAACGGTCTACAAGCGCGACCAGGCGCAGTTCGGCATTCAGGCGATTGCCAAGGCGCAGCTCGACGCCGATGCCGCCGACCTGAAAAGCAAAAGAGCCCAGGTCGATCAACAGGCCGCCCTAGTCGAAAAGAAGACGATACGCGCGCCGTTCGCGGGGCGCGTCGGTATCACAACGGTCAACCCCGGCCAGTACATCAATCCGGGCGATGCCATCGTCACGCTTCAAGCCATCGACCCGATTTACGCCGACTTCTATCTGCCGCAAAAGCAACTCGGGCAATTGCAGGTCGGCCAGGCCATCGTCGTCGATACGGATGCGTTCGGCAATCGCGCGTTCGACGGCAAGATCCGCTCGATCAATCCACGCGTGGACAGCGCGACGCGCAACGTGCAGATCGAGGCGACCGTCGACAATCGCGAGCGCAAGCTACTGCCCGGCATGTATGCGAACGTCAAGATCGATGCGGGCACCGTGGAGCGCTATCTGACCTTGCCGCAAACGGCGATCACCTATAACCCGTATGGCGCGACGGTGTTCGTCGTGAAGCCTGGCCAGCAAAAGAATGCGCAAGGCAAGGTCATGCCCGTCGCGCAACAGGTATTCGTTACGCCGGGTCCGACGCGCGGCGACCAGGTCGCGATTCTCAAAGGCATCAACGAAGGCACGCAGGTCGTAACGAGCGGCCAGCTGAAACTGAAAAACGGCACGCCACTGGTGATCGACAACCGCGTGCTGCCTGCGGACAACCCGAATCCGGCGCCTCAGGAACAATAAAAGGCTGCGCGATGAAATTCACCGACATTTTCATTGAACGCCCGGTACTCGCCTCAGTGGTGAGTCTGCTGATACTCGTGCTCGGGTTACGCTCGCTTGCGGCGCTGAAAGTCAGCGAGTATCCGCAAACCGAAAACGGCGTGGTGACGATCACCACCGCCTACTACGGCGCGAGCGCCGACACGATGGCCGGCTTCATCACGCAGCCGCTCGAAGCCGCTATCGCGCAGGCACAGGGCATCGACTACATGTCGTCGACAAGCAGCACGGGCGTCTCGACGATCACCGCAACGCTGCGCCTGAACTACGACTCGAATCGCGCGCTAACGCAGATCAACACGCAGATCGCATCGGTACGCAACCAGTTGCCGCCTCAAGCGCAGCAGCCCGTGCTCACCGTGCAAGTGGGTCAGACCACAGACGCGATGTACATGGGTTTCTACAGCGACGTGCTGCCGAGCAACAACGTCACGGATTATCTGCTGCGCGTCGTGAAGCCGAAGCTCGATTCGATCCAGGGCGTGCAAACGGCGGAGATTCTCGGTGGCCGTCAGTTCGCGCTGCGTGCGTGGCTCGACTCGGGCAAGCTTGCCGCACACAACGTGACGGCTTCGGACGTATTCACGGCGCTCGGCAACAACAACTATCTTGCGACGCTCGGCACGACCAAAGGCCAGATGATCAGCGTCGATCTGAATGCCGGCACCGACCTGCATTCCGTCGATGACTTCAAGAAGCTCGTTATCACGCAGAAGAACGGCGCGATCGTGCGCCTCGAAGACGTCGCGAATGTCGTGCTCGGCGCGGACAGTTACGACTTCAACGTCGCATTCAGCGGCAAGCGATCGGTGTTCATCGGCATCAAGGTGGCGCCCGATGCGAACGTGCTCGACGTCGCGAAGCGCGTGAAAGTGGTCTTTCCGGACCTGCAGAAGCAATTTCCGACTGGCATGACGGGCGACATCGTCTACGACGCGACCGACTTCATCAACACCGCCATCGTGGAAGTGGTGAAGACCCTCATCGAAGCGCTGCTGATCGTGACGGCCGTGATCTTCCTTTTCCTCGGCAGTTTCCGCGCGGTGATCGTACCCGTGATCGCGATGCCGCTCTCGTTGATCGGCACGTTCTTCGTGATGCAGGTGCTTGGCTATTCGATTAATCTGCTGACCTTGCTTGCGCTAGTTCTCGCGATCGGTCTTGTCGTCGACGATGCAATCATCGTGGTCGAGAACGTCGACCGGCATATGAACGAAGAAGGCAAGCCGCCTTTTGAAGCCGCACTGATCGCCGCGCGCGAACTCGGCAGCCCGATTCTCGCCATGACTGTTGTGCTGATCGCCGTGTACGTACCGATTGGCTTTCAGGGCGGACTGACCGGCGCGCTGTTCACCGAGTTTGCATTCACGCTGGCGGGGGCCGTCACGGTGTCGGCTGTCATCGCGCTGACGCTTTCGCCGATGTTGTGCTCGCGCTTTTTCCGCAAGGACCAGGAGTCGGGGCGCTTCGCGCACTTCGTCAACCGGCAGTTCGAACGCGTGCGTCACGGTTACGGGCGTCTACTACATGCGATGCTCGACACGTGGCCCGTTTTCATCGTGATGGGCGCGCTGCTCCTGTGCGGCGCCGTGTTTCTCTTCATGACGTCGAAATCGGAACTCGCCCCTCAAGAGGACCAGGGCATCGTGCTATCCCAGATCCTTGGGCCGCCGAACGCGACGATCCAGCAGATGCAGACCTACGCGGACCAGGTCTTCGATATCTCGAAGCAAATGCCCGAATACTCACAGATGTTCCAGCTCACGGGCGCGCCGACGTTGAACCAGGGCATCGGTGGCGTGCTCTTCAAGACGTGGGACAAGCGCAAGAAAGGCGCGACGCAATTGCAGCAGGAATTGCAGGAGAAGTGGAACGGCATTGCGGGCGCGCGTGTCGCCGCGTTTCAGTTTCCGCCGCTCCCGGGCGCGCAAGGTTTGCCTGTGCAATTCGTCATTAGCACGACGGAGCCGTTCGAGAACCTCAACGAAGTGTCACAAGCCGTGCTGCAAAAGGCGCGCGAAAGCGGCATGTTCTTCTTCGTCGACAGCGATCTGAAGATCGACAAACCAGAAAGCGTGTTGCTCGTGGATCGCGACAAAGTCGCTACGCTCGGCCTGACGCAAAGCGATGTTGGGCAAGCGCTCGGCGCGGCGCTCGGCGGTAACTTCGTCAACTACTTTTCGATTGCGGGCCGCTCGTACAAAGTGATTCCGCAGGTGCTGCAAACGGACCGGCTGAACCCGTCGCAAGTGCTCGACTATTACTTGCGCACGCCCGACGGCAGCGTGATACCGGCATCGACGGTCACGCGTCTGAAGCCAAACGTCGTACCCGAATCGATCAATCACTTCCAGCAGCTCAACTCGGCAACGATTTCCGGCGTGGTCGCGCCGGGCATCTCGCAGGGCGAAGTGCTCGACTTCCTGCGCCAAGCCACCATCGCCGCCGCGCCGACGGGCTACACGGCCGACTATTCAGGTCTGTCGCGACAATTCGTGCAGGAGTCTGGCGGCTTCCTGATCACGCTGTTGCTCGCAACGATCATCGTGTTTCTCGCGCTCGCCGCTCAGTTCGAGAGCTTCCGCGATCCGGTCGTGATTCTCGTATCGGTACCGATGGCGCTGTTCGGCGCGCTGATTTTCATCAACGTGGGCCTTACGACGCTCAACATCTACACGCAAGTGGGTCTCGTCACGCTGATGGGCCTCGTCAGCAAGCACGGCATTCTGATCGTGCAATTCGCGAACGAGCTGCAACGCGCGGGACGCGGCAAGCGCGAAGCACTCGAAGAAGCGGCTGGCGTGCGTTTGCGGCCAATCCTGATGACAACGGCCGCGATGGTGCTGGGCGTGCTGCCGCTCGTGATCGCATCGGGTGCGGGCGCGGCCGGCCGCAACGCAATGGGGCTCGTGATCTTCACGGGGTTGTCGATCGGCACGCTGTTCACGCTGTTCGTCGTGCCTGCGATGTATATGTTCCTCGCCGCGGACCATCATCGGGATAGAGAGCATCCGGTGGAGGCCTGAGCGATTCGCGCATGACGACATTGGCGAACCGGTACGGAAGGGACCGCGTACCTGCTGCAACTCGATAGACGCAGCACGGGTCCGGCGTCAGTTCGCCTTGATGAAGTCGACAAACGCGCGCAAAGGCGCGGGCACCAGACGCCGCCCTGAATAGTAGAGAAATGGGCCCGGGAACGAGGGCCACCAGTCTTCGAGAACGGGTTCGAGCGCACCACTTTCGAAATGCGGGCGCAGCCAGTCTTCGAAGAGAGAGACCAGCCCGGTCCCTGCAATGGCGGCATCGACGAGAAGATCCACGGCCCCGCCGACCTGAACCAGCAACGGGCCGGCGGGATCGACGCGCACCACTTCACCATGCCGCTCGTATTCCCAGGGCGGCATCGCCCCACTCGCGAAACGCCCGCGAAAACACGCGTGGCCGAGCAGATCACGCGGATGCGCCGGCCGCCCGCGACAATCGAGGTAAGCCGGCGAGGCGGCAGTCGCGAAGCGCTGAGTACGCGGGCCGATCGGCACGGCGATCATGTCTTGCTCCAGCCGCTCGCCGTAACGAATGCCCGCATCGCATCCGGCCGCCAGCACATCGACAAAACTCTCCTCGGCGATGACTTCCAGCTGGATCTCAGGATAGGCGGCGAGAAACCCGGGCACGATGGCGGGAAGGATCAGGCGCGCCGCACTGAGCGGCACGTTGAGCCGAAGCGTGCCCGCCGGCCTGTCACGGAAGGTATTGACGACATCGAGTGCCGCTTCCACTTCGTTTAACGCGGGCCGCAGACGTTCGAGCAGGCGCTCGCCCGCCTCGGTGGGCACGACGCTGCGCGTCGTGCGGTGCAGCAGTCTTACGCCGAGCCGCGCTTCGAGCCGGCGGACCGCCTCGCTCAGCCCGGAGGCGCTGGAGCCGATGGCGCGAGCGCCCTCCCGGAAGCCCTTCGCGCGTGCGACCGCCACAAAAGCGTTTAAATCGGAGAGATCGATCTGCATTGTGCGCATCCTCGTACAACCTGTGCAGATTATGAGGGCTTATCGACCAGTGATTCAAGTTCTAAGCTCTGGTCGTCCACTGCAAGGAGAACGGTATGTCCAGTGTCCAGTCATCCGGCACATTCAAGCTCGGCGATTCCACCGTCAATCGGCTCGGTTATGGCGCCATGCAACTCGCGGGCTCCGGCGTATTCGGGCCGCCGAGGGATCGCAACGCCGCGCTGGCGGTATTGCGCGAGGCGGTCGAATCCGGCGTCAATCACATCGATACCAGCGACTTCTACGGTCCCAACGTGACCAATCAATTGATTCACGAGGCGCTGCATCCGTATCGCGACGATCTCGTCATCGTGACCAAGCTCGGCGCGCGTCGTGGTGACGACGCCGCATGGCTGCCCGCGTTTTCAGCCGAAGACCTGACCCGCGCGGTGCACGACAACCTGCGCAACCTCGGTCTCGACAGACTGGACGTAGTCAATCTGCGCAGCATGTTCGGCATTCACGGGCCAGCGGAGGGATCGATCGAAGCGCCGTTGACTGCGCTCGCCGAATTGCAGCGACAGGGGCTCGTGCGTCATATCGGACTGAGCAACGTCACGCCCGCGCAGATTGCACAAGGGCAACAGATCTGCGAAATCGTCTGTGTTCAGAACCACTACAACATCGCGCATCGCGCCGACGACGCCTTGATCGACGATCTCGCCCGCGACGGGATTGCCTATGTGCCTTTCTTCCCGTTGGGCGGTTTCACGCCGCTGCAGTCATCCAGCCTGTCCGAAATAGCTGCCCGTCTCGGGTCGACGCCGATGCAGGTCGCCCTTGCCTGGCTACTACGTCGCGCTCCGAACATGCTACTGATTCCCGGCACGTCGTCCGTTGCGCATCTGCGCGAGAATCTGGCCGCTGGCACGCTCGATCTGCCGGACGATGTGCTTAAACAACTCGATCGAGTTGGTAACGCCAGCGCTGCGGGGCACGAATGATTTCAGGCAATTAGCAATGCAAACTACGCCTGATTCGACAGCCACGAAGCGGATCGCAATTGTCACCGTGGGTAGCCGCGGGCTCGGCTGCAGCACGGTGCTCAATCTCGCCACGTCCGGAGGGTGACTCGATTTTCACCGACCACACGCGCGCGCGGATGAAGCCGCTTAGGTTGTCGATCTAATCAGGTAGGCCGGGGAGCGAGGCACTGGCCTTCAGGACTCCCGCCGCGCCACCGTTATCGCGCCAGCGGCAGCCCGGCACGGCCATCGCCCGTGGTCCAGCGGTCCCCGAAAACGAAAAAGTCCGCCCGCAGGCGCCCAACTGTTCACGTACTCGATACACGTTCGCCAGCACACATCGCTGTCCGGATTCGAGGAACAAAATGTTGTGCCAGGACCTGTGCGTCTTTGCCGGAGACCCTTTTGCACACAACAACAAACCGAAGCCTGGAAGGTTTGCGAGGCACTGCGGCGCTCGTCGTGATGTTCTATCACCTGGCTCTTTTGTCCCAGTCCTCGGGAATCGTACGAAACGGGTACCTGGCCGTTGACCTCTTCTTCGTCCTCAGCGGCTATGTGATCTGCACAGCGTACGGCGACAGGCTTTCCGGTGTATCCAATGTCACCCGGTTCGTCCTGCGGCGTATCGGACGCCTCTGGCCGCCCTACATCGCATCGACGGTCCTCTTTCTCGCGTACACCAACGTCTACGCACTATTTCAGATCGCTCCGGAGGTAGCGGCGCCCGGAACGCCTAGCAGCACGTCCGTATCGCCATTCGACGTATTCGCAGTCGCCACGATGGCAAATGGCTTTAGCAATTCCGGTGCGGCACTGCGCAACCCAGTTAGCTGGAGCGCAGGGGACGAGTTCTACGTATACCTGCTGTTCGCGGTGATTTGCGCAACGATTCCATCTCCACGACGTATCTTCGCGTTCGGGATTATCGCCACCGTTAGCTACGCGAGCGCAATCTACTTGAGCATCGACGAGTTTCGCTGCCTGACACAAGGTCCGTGCCTCGACCTCTCGTTTGGATCCGGCTGGACCCGCTGCGGCGCAGGCTTCTTTGCAGGATGTCTAATTGCGGAATGCAGCAATACGCGGATCATAAGCGCGCTCCGGAGCAGAACGCTGCAGCTACCGGTTTGCGTCGTGGCCCTTGTCTTCTGCGATATTTCCGACTGGAAAAATGGCATCGCATTGGCGGCGCCAGTTATCTTTTCCCTTCTGGTTGCATCGCTGCTAAATGACGACGGCCCGGTCGCGAAAGTGCTTTCTTCAAAACCAGCTCAGTTTCTCGGCCGCATTTCGTATTCGCTTTATCTTGGCCATGGAGCGCTATTGCCTGTGTATCTAAAACTCATCGCCACCACCGCAAACGCGTATTTGCGCGCCGCGTATTTCGTCTTTTTTCTGCTGGGCTTTTTTGAAGTGGCACTGCTGTTGCATCGCCACATCGAGGTACCGTTCAGGAATCGCTTCTACGCGTGGGCCGACACGTTACCGACACTACGTCATTGGGAAAAAACGCGTCCGGCCGCCAACGATTGAGCCGCGGGTACTTGCGATCGAGCGACCGCCCCCAAGGATTCCGCCTGGGGACACAACCACGCGGACACTAATCAATCTCAGGCCGGACGTGCATCGATCCACGCCCGCGCCGCTTCGAAACCCGCCTCTGCGGCAGCGTGCTCAGTCGTCCACAGCCGGTCTATATGGACGAGTTGCCAGTCCAGCAGGACCGCATCGCCCTTCAGCACGCGAAAATGTGCCTTCACGCCAGTCAGCACCTGCTCGACCGCAACCTCGATGTCGCAGTCCTTGTAGTGCTCCTCGTAGTCGCCCATGTCGAGGCCCTTCGGCTCCATGATCCCGTCTCCGTCATAAGCAGACAATCCATCCTAGCACTCCCCCGCGCGCGACCGCCCCGCCGTGAACACGTGCACCGACTTCACCAGCGTCGTCATTTTTGGGCGCCCTTTCACTTTCATAACGAGTACGACGTCCGAACGCACACAGCTAAAGTCGCAGCCGCAATGCGCCGATATAATGGCGCACACCCTGAACGGCCCAACAGGCCGCATCGGGCGCCACTTCGCACTGTTTTACGCGCCACGTGCCGATGCTTCGCACTTTCGCTTGTTTCATATGCAAAAACTGATTCTGCCGTTCGTATCGGGCTTTCTGGCGTCGCTGTTCTTTCGCGAAGCGACGCTCGCGCTGCTGCATGCGGCACAGTTCATCGACGCATCGGGCTTTTCGACACAACCGTTCTTGCCCCTCGGCTTGCCTGAGTTTCTCGTGAACGCCATCTGGAGCGCCATCTGGGCCGTGCCGATGGCGTGGCTGCTGCGCGTGTCGCCTTCGCGGCCCGCGCCGTGGGTGCCGGCATTCGTATTCGGCGGCCTCGTGCTCACGGCCGGGATGGTATTCGTCGTCGATCCGCTGCGCGGCATCTGGCCGAGCGGCAACATGCTGCCGCGCCTCGCGATGGGGTTTGCTTCGAACGCCATGTGGGGATGGGGCGCACTCGTGTTCATGCGCGCACTGATGAGCGAAACCGTCGAGGACTGAACGAGGCGCGCCTTGCAGACAAGCGCGGCGCGGCTCACTCCATCAAATCGCGCAGCGGATGGTCCTCGACCGTCCATGGGCTCCTGAACATCTTCTCGACGTCGCTCGCCGTCACATCCTCTACGCGAGCGAAACGCCACGTCGGAAGATTGTCCTTGTCGATGATGCGCGCGCGTATCCCTTCCATCACATCGCCCTGCGTGAAACTCGATCGCGTGAGATCGAGATCGCGGCGCAACACGTCCGCCATCGAATCCTCGGCGCGCGACACGACCTCCAGCGACACCGCCATCGACAGCGGCGACCGCTCGCGCAGCACACCGACGATTTGTCCGGCCCACTCGGCCTCTGATGCGTCGGGGTTTTCGGCGTCACGCGTTGCGGCTTCGAGCGACGCCACGATAGCCGGTACGTCCGTATGCGAAAAATGTCTGTCGATCCACGCTCGTGCACTGGCAAGCGCACAGGCGTCCACGGTCTGCTGCGTGACCTCGGGAGTCGCGACCTCGCGCCGGATACGCGCGACGAGTTCCGTGCCCGACGCGAACGGCTCCGTTTCCAGCGCATCGATGAGCGCGGGCCAGGCGGAATCGTCGAGATAAACGTCCGCGAGACCCGCGTAAAGTGCGCCGGCGGCGTCGATCGTCTCGCCGCTCACTGCGAGATAGCGGCCGAGCGCGCCTGGCGTGCGCGCGAGAAACCAGCCCATGCCCACGTCCGGAAAGAGGCCAATGCGCGTCTCGGGCATCGCCACACGCGTTGACGCCCCCACCACGCGCAGACCGCCCGTGCGATACGCGCCCTGCGAAATGCCCATGCCGCCGCCCATCACCACACCGTTCATCAACGCGACATAGGGCTTCGGATAGGCAAATATCGCGTGATTGAGGCGGTATTCGGTGGAGAAAAACGTGTCGAGTGCAGCCTGATCGCCGGCGCGGAACGACTCGTAGAGAAAACGGATGTCGCCGCCAGCACAAAACGATCGCGCGTGACGCGAAAGCACGACCACCGCGAGCACGTCCGGATCGTCGCGCCAGCGCACGAGCGCGGCGAGCATCGCGCTGACCATGCCCGTGGTCAGCGCATTGAGCGCCTGCGGACGTTCAAGCTCGATAAAGCCGATGCGGTTCGCTACGCGGGCGACGACGTACTGCTCATCGTCGCTGGCAGATGGGGGGACGTGTGACATGGCGACACGAGAAATCGAAAGTGCGATGAAAACACTCCTCGTTAGCGAGGCCAGGCTTGTGAGGCTATCACGTCGTCGATGCCTTTGTTCGCTTCGCGACAGGCGTTCCAGCGTCCGTTGGCGCGCTGGATTGCGAACCCGTCCAGGCATCCAGTGCCGCATCCACGACCTGCCCAAGCGGAGAGCGCGGAAACCCGGGACAAGTGAGCGAAAGCGCCACAATGCCGTGCAGCGTCGCCCAGAACGCCTCGGCGCGCGCCACACCATCGGCGCCATACAACGCATCGAGGGCATCGGCAAATAACGCCACAACCTGCCCGCCCGGATCCGCGGCGCCGGGCACGTCGATAAACACCGCCCGATAAGTCTGCGGATGCGCCCTCCCGAATGCCACATACGTCTGGGCGAGTGCGCGAATACGTTCGCGCGGATCCGTGATCAGCACGAGCGGTTCGAGCTGCGCAAGCAGTTGCGCATGCCCCTCGTGACCGAGTGCGCGCGCGATCTCGTCGCGGTTTTCGAAGTACAGGTAGAGCGACGCCGGTGAGTAGCCAATCGCGTCTGCGATCTTGCGCATCGATAGCGCCGTAAAGCCATCGCGCGTCACGATGCGCTGTGCGGCATCGAGAATGCGAGCTCGCAGCGCCTGTCGCAATTCCGGTTGCTGGACGGCGTTTGAGGGGTCTTTTCGGTCAGGTATTCCCATTGGGGGCGATTGTCGTTGTCGCGGGCGCGTGGGTCGAAGCGTCCCGGGCGGCTTTACGAGCCGAGACGTCCCGGGGGAAAGTGCCCGCTCTTGAGCAGGACGGGTGTGCCGTTGCTGAGTTCGAGGTGCGCGCGGGCCACCTGCTCGATGTGCAGGCGCCCGGCATCGAAGGCCTTCATCGACGCATCGCGGCTCGCCGCGGGCGCGCCGAAATGATCTTCGAGCGCCTCGACCGAAATCGCGCATGGAACGCGCGCGCCATCGACGAGTGCGGCGAACACCACAGTCAGATTCGAATCGCGATAGAGCGGCGCGTCGGAAGAAAAGCGGATGTCCATCTCGAGCCTCATCGGCCATTCATCGGAAGAAAATCCGCGCCGGCGGCCGGCGGGAATGACCGACAATGTTACGCCTTGCCCAACTGCACCGTCGCGAACGTGCGTGCGGGTGCGCACACGGAAGTAGCCGAGTGCCGCGGGCCACCGCGACATCTTTATCTGGCCGCGCGCCGCTCGCGAACGACGACGCCTCAGTGCGCTTCCATCTTCGAGAATAGATTGAGCACGACGACACCCGCCACGATCAACCCGAGGCCCAGCACAGCGGGAAGATCCGGCACCTGACGATAGAGCGCCATCGCGACCAGTGTGATGAGCACGATGCCCACGCCGGACCAAACTGCATAGACGATGCCCACTGGAATGGTCGTCAGCGTGAGCGCGAGCCCATAGAACGCGAGCGCGTAGCCCGCGACGACAATCACAGAGGGCACGAGGCGCGTGAAACCGTTCGATGCCCGCAGTGCGGACGTCGCGATGACTTCGGCGATGATCGCAATGACGAGCCAGGTCCACGCGTTCAGCCGCATTGCGTCACGCCTTTCCGAGCGCAAGCTGCGCGTAGTCGACGCCGAGGTGTGCGCACAGCGCTTCGACGACGAGTTCGTGATCGGCGCGCTGAGGCAATCCCGACACCGTCACCGAGCCGATCACCCCTGCCCCCTCGACGGTAAGCGGAAACGATCCGCCGTGTGGCGCATAGTCGGCAACGGGCAGGCCGTGCTTGTCGGCGAGCGTGGTGCCCGCCTGCTGCATGCGCAGGCCGATCGAATACGAGCTGCGCCGGAAGTGCTCGACGACGCGCGACTTGCGACGCACCCAGTCGACGTTGTCGGGCGTCGTGCCTTCAAGCGCGCTGAAGAAGAGCGGTTGCCCGAACGTACGCACATCAATGGCGAGCACCAGCGAACGCGCGAGAGCGAGTTCGTGCAGATGAGAGCCGAGCGCCCACGCGCGGGCTGCGTCGAACCGGGGAAAGACGAGCACCTGTTCTTGCGCGGCGATCGTCTGAAGATCGTGAGCGATGTCCATGGAGACGAACCGTAGTGGTGACGGCACTGCTGCAACGCCGGGACGTAGCTGCCGGGATGTAAGCTGGCGCCGACTGGATTCACGATTCTAGCCTGGCCCCAGATCGTTTCGCTGCGGCAAGCGTCTCTCAATCGGCGTGCAATCGCGGTGTTCAATCGCGGCTTGCAATCGATTTGCAGCCGATCTGCAATCGGCTGGAAGGCGAAACGTGGATACATGTTGCAATGACGTTTCAATTGCCTTATAATCTTTTTTCTTCGACGGACGCGGGGTGGAGCAGTCTGGCAGCTCGTCGGGCTCATAACCCGAAGGTCGTAGGTTCAAATCCTACCCCCGCAACCAAGCCCAATAAGGCTTCCAGCCGTTTTGTGTCTTCATGGACGTCCCCGGCATTCTACCGTTAGGGCAAACTGAGGGCAAATCCGGCGAAAAATTGGCAAAATTTTTCGTCACTAAAGAACCCGCCTTGAGCGGGTTTTTTGTTGCCCTGCGACACGCCGCACCCCCACACTTTCCCCCTGCCTGTTTCCTTTTTACCGGCTCGCTTACGCGGCTGTATGGTCTGTTACCGGGCTTGTTTTCGTCCACAGAATCACTACGCTTACGGAGTGTTCGCGCGCAGCTTGCGGACCCCGTACTGTGCGCATTGCCCGGTAAACGATGGAAACGAAAACGACTTCGGACGCGCGGAATTCCCGCTCGCACAGATTCGTTTTATTGACCATCAGGAGGCATGGCAATGTCGTATGGTCTGGATTTTTCACTGGTCCGTTATATAACCGACGAGCGCGGCAAACCCACCGAAGCCATTCTGTCCATCCCGGTATTTTCGGCCCTGCGCGGATGGTGGGAGACGGGGCACCGTGCGCAGACTGCCCGCATTGAAGCCGGCACACGGCCCGGCGTGTATCGCAGTGCGCTGGCACAGATTGTTCCAGATAGCACAGCCGACGCAGCGCCCGACCCTGGGAGCCGGTATGACCGGAAATGGGAAGCGCTGATAGCCCGCATGCCGGACGAAAGCGAACCCGTCATCGACGCGCCGCCCGCGTCACCCCCCGCCATCATCCCCCCTGCTACGCAAGACACGCACCCCGCCGCCGAACCGGCCGCCCCTGTGGCGAAGGTCGAGGCGCGCGACTACTTTCCCCACGAGTTCATCGAAGCGCCGCCGTCCGCAGTCGCGGCATTGATCGGGCGCGGCGTTCCCGTGCTGCGCGCCTGGCGCAAGTATCGCGGCTGGACGTTGCGCGAGCTTGCCGAACTGAACGGCACAAGCGTATCGAACATCAAGAAGCATGAGCAAGGCACGCGCAAGCCGCTGAAAGAGACGCTCGCCATGTTCGCGCGCCTGTTCGATTGCACGGTCGAGCAACTCACGCCGAAGCCTGGCAACAACACGACGCCACCGGTTGCGATGAATGGGAATGCACCGCACAAGGTAATTGCGGCCATGCCCGCGCGTGTCATGCGACGCGAGCCGCGCGCGCCGGACGATACCGATTACCCGGACGCGGTAATGGCGCACATGCTGGCGGGTAAATCACCGCTTACGGCATGGCGGCTTTATCGTCGCCTTTCGGTTGCCGAACTGGCCGGGCAATACGGATGCGGGCGCGAAAACATGCGCACACTGGCGGGCGCGCGCGTCTTGCACCAGGGCACGATTACGAAACTGTGTGCGGTGCTGCGCTGCAAGCCGGAACAAATGCTAAGACCCGAAGGGCTAGACGTTGAGCTGGTCGCCCGTGCCCGTCCATCGCGCGCAAGTCAGGGATTTAAACCTGGAAATCGCGACGGCCGCGAGGCTCGCACGGCCTGATTCCGCGAACGGCAAACACGACGCGCACATGGCGCTTTTTTTGTATTGTGGGAGTTCCGTAAAGAAGCGTATTTGCATTTTACGTACCTGGATGGAAACCTTATAGCGGCTCGCAAACTGCATTGCTATAGTGCGCACGATGAAGCCGGGAGAAGGCACGATGGCACAGACAGGCGCTAGAAAGAAAGGCGGCACGACCGCGCAGACCCACGGCGCGGGCGCGGGAGTGCGACGTGATCGGCTCGCATCGCCGACGAAAAAAGTCAATCTCACATTCGATACGGACCTGATGCAACGTGTCGAAGCCCACGCGAAGCGTCTGGGAATTTCAAAGGCTGCGCTCTTATCAATCGCCGCGAGCATGTTCATGGATAACCTACTGGATAGGCGACGCGAATGAGCAAACGGTCTGATGTGTTCATTGACGCAAGACTGTATGAGCGTGTAAGAAAGTACGCGCAGCGGGAAGGCTTGACGCCCGAAGAAGTTTTTTGCGAGAGTGTCACGGCCTGTATGCGGCATATCGAGCGTGGCAAGGCACTTTCGCGGGATACAACGGCCGTGCGTGCTGTCTGCGAGGCGAACGGATGGACGGATTACCGCGTCTTTCCAAGCGGGCGCGACGCATGCGTGGCGCGTTGCGCTTTTGTGTCCGCGATAATTGCCGATCTGACGATCGACGGCTACGGGGAATTGTGGTGCTATCCGACCGTCGAGCATTCACGAGACGCACTCGCGGCATGGGACGGGGCCAGGGATAGCGAGCCGCCAGGCTGGCACACTCACCCGACAAGCGGGCGAAAACGGCCGAACGGAGACGCGACGCGCGAATACAAGGGACGATGAGCGCGTGCCGTGAATGCGGGGGCGAGCGACGAAAGACGCGCGCCCGCAAAACACCGGCAAGCGTCCCGCGACGCGCGGGGCGCAAGCGGTCGGCGCGGGCGTCCGGCCGGGCGAATCCCGATTGAGGCGGGTTCGCTCGCGGGCGTTCTTTGGCGTCTGAAACTCCACGGCGTCGCGTTGTGTATTGATACGCCCGGCGAGCGCCGCGCCTGTCACCGGGCCATCGCGCGGATTGCGGAAGTCGATCCGCTTCGACATTACGATGTTGTGACGGGCGATGGAAACGCGCACACATGCCCGCCTGAAGTTGTGTATTTCCTGCACGTCAGACGTACCGCGTGATTTTTGTTCATGCGTGCGGCCCTTCGTCCATGCCGGCGGCGATATCGCCATGCCGCGCCCATACGGCGAACGCAAAGGCGAAATTGAGCAGGACTTCAAACGGCAACGCGTAGCGATGGACAAGGATCGACACGCATACGGCCGAAGCCATGCTCGCAACAAGCGTGCGCGCAATCGCCATGCGCAAGGAAATATGCCGCCCTGCCTGCGCGTGTGGAAAGCCGACGAAATACGCAATCGACGCACAGGCCAATGCGTTTGCGACTTCCCACCATTCGCTAACGGGGTTCATGATCCTGGCCCGGCGTATCGTTGCCCGTAATCCGCTTGCGGGCTTCGTTGCCAATGCGGCTTGCGAGTGACGGAAAGAGCTTTTCAGCCTGGCGGAATGCCGCAATCAGTGCGCCCACGACAAGCGCGCTCGCGAGCGCACCGGCAAGCATGTTTGGCATGATCGGCACGCGTTCATGGACCCAGGGCGCGATGCCGTAACCCAGGACCGCGGAAATGACGGCATAGGCGTATTTATGCCAACGTCGCGATTCGGTCGTTTCGAGCAGATAGACGAACGCGCCGCACACGTTGCCGACCGCAATAGCGGCGTGTACTTCGTCGCCATTCCACAGGCCGACAAGCGCTTCCCACATGGCACGCCACCCTTGCACACGGCGCGGATCAGGCAAGACCAAGCGCGGTCTTTGCGGCAGCGTAGTATGTTTCGCGCTTCGCCTGTTGATCCATTGCCGGGCCGTTGATAATGCGCGTGGTTCTAGCGAAGTCACGCGCGTCGGCCGCTTCGTTGCAACCGTTCGCGCGCCAGAACCACCCGGCCGAGCGCGCGGCGAGCGTATCGTCGGACGCGAGCAAATCGGGATGCGCGACAAGATCAACGCCGAGCGCACGACCGCATGCACGGTAGTTGTCGAAAAACGTTATCTGTTTCAATCCACGGCCGCGATAGCGCCATCCGTCACCGCTTGAAGCGTCGCCGTTACCGTAACGCCCACCGTAGGCGAGATTCGCTATCTGTTGTTGCCGTGCGGGCGGCACGGTCTTTTCGTCCGGATGGCGGCCGAGCGTCGCGCGCATCGACGCGGGCACGCGCGAGAAAATCGCGAGCGCCGCGGGCGCGTAATTGAACGATTCGACAAGCTGCGTAAAGCCCCCTGATTCGTGGCGAACCTGCGCGATAAATGCGGCCTGTCTCGCGGGCGTATTGATGGTGAATTCGGACATTGCGGCCGACACGGGCGCGAACCATCGCGCGGCGAGCGTATCGGAAAGCGCGGCGGCGCGCTGGAAGGTTTCGCGGTCCATGATGGCTCCAGACGAAAAAAAGCCGCCCGATATTGGGCGGCCTGTTCAAGCGGAAAGCGGCACGGCTACGGCGTGCCCCAGTAGTGTTTCTGGCTCGCGTATAGCGCGGTTTGATCGGCCGCCGCGAGCAACGCGCCGAACTGGATGACTTCGCAGAATGTCGCCGCCGCCCCCGCCACTTCGGAGAGCACGCCCGCGAGCATTAATTGCGTACCGTCGCCGCCCGATCCGATCGAGCCGCTAGTCGTGGTCCCGTTTACAACAATGCTGCTGGAAGTCGCGTTGTAGTTTTCCGTGACGCTGTTGATTGCCCCCGCTGTAACGGTATTGCTTGACGTGAACCCCACGTTGTAGTCGTACATCTGATATTTGAGGTTCACCGCGTTAAGCGCAATCGCCGAATAATTCGTGCTACCCGTCATTACCGTAAAGGTGCTGGAAGTCGCCCCGGCCGGAATGCCCGTTACGCTTGCGCGGCTGAATGGTTGTTGACTGATGGTGAGCTTGCTTGCGTTCGCCAGGAGGTTCTGGAATGAGCTTGCGGTCGCACCTGAAAGCATGGCGGGCCGTGCCGATCCGCTCGCCGCGGTATTGAGCGCGCCATTCGTGACGATTTGCGGTTGCTCTGTGGCGACACTCCGCACGAGGTTCGATGCGCTTGACGCGTTCGCGGTCTGGTCGTACAGCGTCGTTACAAACCCGTTCGCCGTGCCGACGAATGCGAGCAATGATGCGATATCTAGGTCGCCCGTTGCCGTAAAGCCGATATCGGCTGTCGCGTTGTCACTGTCGCGCCTTACATTCACGCATGGCCCTGTGTATCCGCCGCGAAGGCATCGCAGACTCCACGCCGCCACTACCGGCGTAGTGAGACCGTCGAGCAGGCCGACACGCGAGACGATACCCGCGGCATAGTGCGCCGCGATCTGTTGCGCCGACAATGCATAGGCATACACCGCGACTTCGCCAATTACGCCATTCATTGCGCCAAGCGTCCAGCAAGTGGTTCCAATGAACAGGCCTGTGGTTGGCGTGGCATTCGCTGCAGCCGTCCATGTGCTTGCAAGCGCGGCACCATTTACATACATGCAGATGGTGCCCGCGTTGTACGTCAGCACAATGTGCGCGGCTGTACCGGGGATGGGCGCACTACCGGATGACGGGATTTTTTCGTTATAGTTTTGCGGCCAGAACTGCAACGCGTTGGTGAGGCCATCTACGGCGGGCGAACTGAAGGCCCCCCACTGGAAACCAGGTGAAGAGCTGGTCGCGTTAGGCGCGTTGTCCAGAAACGAAACGCCGTTGGTGTGGCCGGAGCCGGAAGGCTGTTTATACGATGCTACATTCACCCAGCATTCAACAGACCATGCCGAACCCGCACAAAACTGCGCCGCGGCGCTTACGTCAACATACGAATTCGACGCGCCGGTAAGCCCTGCATATGCGCCGGGCATGCCCGGCAGTAGCAGACCGGATGCGAGTTGCGCCCCGGCCTGGTATGTGCCGTTGCGGCCATTCCCCGAGATATCCGCCGCGACCGTACCGCTCGTCTCGTTGAGCGGCCAGTACGCATAGGGACCGTTCGCGAGCACAACGCTGCGGTAAGGGGATGGCGTCTGCCAGTAGCTGCACTGATCGGTCAACAGTGCGCCCTGATCGCTGGCGGAGAGCGCCTGGGCGAATACCATGGCTTCGCCATACAGCGCCTCGAAATTCCGGTAGCCGCCCCATCCGTAACCACCCACGGCCATCGCGCTTGAACCGAGCGCGCCTGATCCGACTGAGCCTTTTGTGGTCGCGGAGTTGAACGCGCAGGAACTGGCGGCTGCGTTGAACAGTTCGAGAATCGTCCCTGACGAGCCAGCCGTAATTCCGTTGATTGCCGCAAAGCCCGCATTGGCGTACATCGTCAACTGGCCAGCACCTGTGTCGTACAGCTCGACCGAAGTGGAATTGCTGTTCAGCAGGACTGGATTCGGATACGCGCCGATCGGTGCGATCGGGAATGACACGACCGACGACCGGGTAAGCGGTTGCGCAAAGGTAAGCGAGGCCACCGAGGCAGCCGTCGAAAGCACCTGCCCGTTGGTCGGCGATGCTCCCACGGTGCCACCATTGGTTGACACGGCAGGCCGCGCGGCCTGCGTCAGCAGGTTAACGACTGTACCTGCATTCACGATCTGCGGCTGAAAGGCAGTGGTCGTTTGCGTCAACGACGCTTTGTTGCCGGTCTGGTCATACCATGCCGTAACGTATCCGTTCGCGCTTCCCACGAACGCGCGCAGCGCGGCCACATTCAGATCGCCTGCGGCGGTAAAGCCGATATCCTGCGTCGTGTTGTCGGAGTCGCGCCGCACATTGATGCACGGTCCCGCATAGCCGCCACGAAGACGGCGCATGCTCCACGCACCCGCCGCAACGGTCGTGAGCTTGTCGAGGATGCCGACCCACGGCGGCGTCGTGACCATGAGCAGACGGCGGGCCAGGTAACTCATTGATTTTGTCCCGCCACGAAGCCGTAATACGTCGAGCCGCCGTCCTGCGTATAAATCACGAAAGTATCCAGCTTGCCCGCTGCGCCGCTCAGTGACGGCGCGATGCCTTGCGGCCAGTGGATACTGGACGGCCATATAACCGCCGAGCTTGCGGCGTTATGCACGACGAGCACGAATTCCGCGAGCGTGCCCGATGCGGGCGCGTTGGCGATCGTGAGCGCGCAATTCGTGCTTGCCGCAATCGGTAGATTAAAGAGGATTTCGGGCGCACCCTGTGAAAGCGGCGTGAGGTCGAGCGTGACGCTTGCGGCGGCCGTGAGGTTGAGAATGGTTGTCCCGGTTGCTCCCGCGTTGAGTGTGCCGTCCGCTTCGACCGTGAGGCCCGTCCCTGGCTTTACGCCGCCAATACTTTCTGTCGTGGCGGGCGCGTTGGCAACAATGATCGAGCCATAGGCATCCGTGAGCGCGATGCCGATATCGGCCTGCAACAGCTTGAGCAGGATTGCGCCGGACGTTGCGCCGCTCTGGTTGATGATGGAAACCTGTGCGCTTGTCGGCCCCTGCGCGTTTTGCGCCTGGACGGTCACGTTACCCGTCGAGTCCGGTTGCTGCGTACAGACCGTGCGCAGCGCAGCGGCAAGCGTGCCATTGGGCGCTATGGTCGTGCCCGCGCCCGCAATCACGCCGCCTGGTGTGCTGGTTGTCGCGGGCGGCAATGCATATTCGGCGGGAATGGCCGGCTTGTCGATCAGGTCGTTATAGTCGCCGCTTGTCGCGACGGTCGCGAGATTCGGCAAGCCCGCCAGGTCGTGATACTGGCCCGAAGTTGCGACAACGGCGAGTGCGGGCCGTCCGAGCAGATCGCCGTATTGGCCGGTCGTGGCAACCTTCGCGAGTTGCCCCATGATGTTTTGCGTAGTCTGCGCAAACTCGTTCGCGAGTACCGCCGCAAGCTGGTTGACCTGGGTGTAATCGGGCGTGCCCCCTAACGAAACAATGACGTTACGCAGTTCTTCGGAAATGGCGTAATACCACCATTCGCCCGGCACGGTGCCGTTGATGCCCGCCGCCGGATTGCCGTTAGCCGGATAGCCGCCCGCATTGCTCGCGGGCACGGCGGGGGCATCCGGCACCGCGCCTGATTGCCAGTAACGATCCATCATGCCACCCGCACGCAGAGCGAAAACGTGTCACTGCCGCTTGAGAATTCGCCACAGCCCATCCATGTTCCCGCCAGGGTCGGCCCGCCAGGACGCACAGAGGGATTCGTAATCATCTGTCCCGCGCCCAACGCGCTACCGATAATGATGAAGTTACCGATGCCGCCCAGCGTCAACGGCTGAAGGTTATTCGGCGTCCATGCATTGCTTACCGCGCTGTTGATTTCGTTTTGCAGGTTGGCAACGTTGGCCTGCAGTTCGGCCTCGAAAACAAAATGTCCTTCGTCGCTGCTATCAATCGTTGCCCGCAGCCCGCCGCCGTCCCAGCCGATATAAACCTTGTTGGTGACCTGGCCGATGCCGCCGCCCTGTTGTACGGGAGTAAAGCCGAGCGGAGCCTGCACGGCGGGCTTGTTGAGAATGGCCGCGACGCCCGATGATGCGTTCCAGTCTGAATTGACCTGTGCGGCGGGAATCGTTGGCTTGTTCGTCAGGTCGTTATAACTGCCCGTTGTCGCGACCTTCGCAAGCTGGCCCGTTGCATTGCTGATGGACTCGGAAACCGAAGCAAGAATCGCATTCGCAAGCTGGTCTACCTTCGTGAAATCCGGCACGCCGCCGAGCTTCACGATTGCATTGCGTATCTCTTCGGTTATCTGGTGATACCACCATTGCCCCGGCGTGGTCGGCGGCGTAACCGTGGCGGGGTTCCCGTCCGTGGGATACGTGCCTGATGTCCCTGAAGGCACGGGCGGCGCGGTTGCAAGCGCGTTGGTTTCCCAATAGCGGTCCATGAATGCCTCACATCACGAATACTGGAAAATGAGCACGGTATGCGCGGGGGCGTAGCGCCGTAACAGGCATTCGAGAACCTGTTCCGTTGGCGTCGTGCCGAGAAAAGAAAGTGCTTCCTGCACAGGGCCGTCTACCCTGTGCCATAGCACGCCAGGCGTACCGATGATTTCGACTTTCCATGCAAAGGGCCAGTCAAGCCCCGCAATCGGCGCGGTCACGGGACTGAGTACCGTATGGACCGCGTATTCTGTTATCTGGATGTCGTAGCCGAGCAGAAGCGCGAACGATTCGAAATAAGGAATGCTCTGGCCGCCCGTGCTGATGAGTTTTGCAACGACCTGTTGCCGGTTTTCCGTGTCATTGGCGAACGGCCCGAAACACGCATCGGGTAGCCCCAGGGTTTCGTCCCATTCCGGCAAAAGCTGGTCGGCCGTTGCGGGAAAGCCCGCCGCGATCAGCGTAAGCGCTTCGCTGTCGATACCTTCGGCCGTGACGGCGAGCGCATCGAGCACGGCCGCTTGCGTGCCTTCGTCTTCGCGCGTCCATACGCGCCCGCGCGGTAGCAGTTTGCGCAATACGTCCGCATAGTCGGTCGCGCTGTTGCGTGCGGGCACGATTACCGGCGCATCGGGATTCGTACCCATGCGCCTAGCTCCACGTCACCACGCCAAGCGCCGGTAATGCGCCCGAAGGCAGGGAAATATCCTGGGTCGGCGAGAGAACCAGAAAATCGTTGACGCCCGGCACCGACGAAACGGCGCTCCACAGGTGCGCGACGATCACTTCGCCGCCCGGCTCGCCGTCCGTGACGAGCTGCGCCGCGAGCGCCGCCGATACCGCGTCCTGGTATTGAACGGCGATACCCTGCACGCTGATATCGACGTGATACGGTACGGGCGAAACGACATAGACAAGCGCCGTGACCGGGCGCACGGGATAGATGGCATTCGCGACGGTCAACTGGTCGCCGCTTGCGGTCGGCCCGCGTGTTTCGTCCGTCGCGCATCCGTTCGTGCCTTGCGGAAACCCTTCATACGCCGAATTCGCGGCGTCCATCATGATCCAGACAACCACGGAGCCGACACCGTAGCCGTTGCCGACACACCATGCACGCGTGACACCGGGAACGGCGAGCGCCCACTCTACATAGTCGTTCTGGTCGCCGCCCTGTGGCGGGTTCTGGTAGACGTACAAAACCCGGCTGCGGTAATCGTCGTTACTTTCGATATCGGCCCCGCCGAGAAACGCCGTTGAGGCGTAGCCCGTCGAATCAATTCCGGCTATGGCATTCGATAGCGTAAATGTCGTGCCTTGCGCACAATCGCCATTTGCACCGGTCAGCCCTTGCGGATCAGGTACGGCCGAAGCCGGCACCGTGACGGAGCCGCCCGCGACCTTGCCCGCATCGGTCGTTATGTAGGCTACGCCGTCGCTACGCTGCACGGCCGCGCCGATGGCTATTAAGTTGCCGTTTGTGCCCGTGAAAACAATCGAGCCGGACGCCTGCGCACAAGGCTTGCGAGTCACGCCTTTAAGCGCGCCCCAGGCTTCGAGGTATTCATCCGTTGCGGTAAAAGGCGTGCATTGCAGCGCGATCCAGTCGAGATAGCCGTAAAGCATGCACGCGAGCGCGGCGTCGATATCCGCGATTACGCGCAGATTCGAAAAGCGTAGTAATGCGTCCGCGCCGGGAAGTTCCGCATTAAGCTGTTGCGCGCTCGCGTTGCGTAGCTGCGTGAGCGTTGGACGCGAGAAAGGCATGATGCGAAGGCGCGGAACTCAGGGAGGTCATGCGCCGCGAAGCGGCGTAACGGGTCAGCCGGTCCACACCTGGGGGAAATTCATCGCGACGCGCGAGCCGTCCGCGCGGTTTGCAGTCACGGTAAGGTCGAGGCGGTCAGGGTTGATCCATTGCGCCGTGATATCGAATGACGCGACTACGCCATCGTCAATCATCCATTGCAGCGCTTCGGCGGCGTAGTCCTGCGCGCGTTGCGGCACGTCGAGCGGGCCTTTTACGCGGCCAAGCAACCACAGGCGCGAACCGATCGGATAGCGCGCATCGTCCCCCCACCATCCGCGCCGGTCGCCATCCGGCGTGATATCGGACGGCAGCGCGACACGATCGGTAAAAAGCGATATCAGGACCGCGGTCTGGAGGTCGTTTCCCGCAAGCAATGCCGGGCCGTCCAGTTGCCAGTCGCCGAGCATGAGGCCGATATCCCATACGGTCGTGATATCGGGCATGGTGCGCGCTTACTGTTGCTGGTTTGGCGGGTTGGTCGTGAACGAATCGCCGTGACTGTCCGTGCCGTTATGTTCGTGTCCGTTGTACGTCGCGCGCATGGATTGCATGGACTTCGCGCCGCCCTGGTCGGATACGTTCTGCGCCGCTGTAATGCTCTGTCCGCTGGTTATGTTGCCGTCCACGTTCAGCGCGCCCGTGCAATGGACAACGGGCGAATCGACCGTGATTTCCGGCGTATTGGTGAGCTTTATCGGGAGGCCGCCGCCGCTTATCACGATGCCCGAAGCCGTCAGATAGACGGATTGCCCCTTGTTGTCGCTTATCGCCACTTCGCCGCTTGCCAGTCCGCGCATACGGTATTGCTGGTTGCCGCACGCAATTACCACGCCGTTAGTCCGGTTGCCCGCGAGAAACAGCGCTACGGCGTCCGATCCTTCGGGCGGGTTGGACTGGAAACCATATTCGGCCAGGCGCGGCGTGTTGTTGCGCGTTTCGGTCTGCGATAGCTGCATCTGCACGCTCTGCGATGCGCCGTTATCGTCAATGCGCGTGAGCCGCCCGCGCCCGAGCGTGCGCACGATGCCCCAGTAGAGCGATTGCATGTCAGACCTGGCCGAGCGCGGCGGCGGCGTCCTGTGGCAACGGCATGTAGAGAATCGGTTCAGGCTGGAAGGCTTGCGGCGGCATGAGCGTAAGTTCGCATGCCGAGCCGTTCATGTCGCGCCGGTAGGTCACTTCGCCGATGGTGAATTTTTGCCCGTCGATCAGTTTCAGTTGCGGCATGGAAAGCGCCGCGAGCGTGTTAGGCGCGTAGAGCGCGCCCGCTGAGTCGCGCCAGCTTGAAGCCGTCACCGCTACGACATTGCCGCGGCCAATGCGCCGGTTGCATTCCCACAGGGCATGGGCTTTCGATACCGTGTCCCCGGCGTCGCCCGTTTCAGCAATAAAGGCTTTCGGGCGGAAGCGCGGCACGGTCGTATCGTTGACGATATATTCGGTTAGCGACTGCATGCCGATATCGTTAAGAATGCCGGTTCCCACGGGATAGACGCGGTATTCGCTGAAACGCTGCGCCATATCGCGCACATAGGCCGCGCGTTCGCAGTTCACGCCGAGCGCAAAACCGCCCGCCGCTTCGAGCGTCGAGAGCGGCCCGATTACCAGGTCGCCGTCCGCGTCTTCATAGCACAGCAATTGTGCGACCTTGCACAGTTCGTCAATCTTGTTGTATGGCGTATCGCCCACATTCAGATTGACCTGTGGATGAATCATTCCCGGCGAAAACGCCTTGACGGAAACACCAAAAGGCTTGCACAGTTGCGCCGCAATAGCGGCCGTGCTGATGTTCACGAATTCGAACGAATCGAACCATGCGGAACAGTCCACGATATCCGCGCACTTGCCGCGGCCCGAAACAGAGAGTGCGTGATTGTGTGCGTCGATCTGTTCGCTAACGCGGTCCACATAGCCCGTTATTACGGCATCGCCACCGATCGCGAGCACGCACGCGTCGCCTTCCATGATGAGCACGTCAGACGTATGCGGATAACGTTCCGTCAGGCCGATTTCGAAGTCGGCCGGTATGCGCTCCATGCCGCGCGTCACGCGAATCGAGGTCCAGCCCGCGGTGGTCTGTCCGCCCACCGTGAGGGATACATCGTTGGACATATGAAAGGCTGGCCCGAGAGCAAATTCTAGTCCTGGCCCTTGGGTTATTTCGTTCGTTTACCTATCCTGATTGGCAGTAACCAACAGGGAGCCATCATGGCAACGAAGACGAGCAAGCCAGTTAAACACGCAGCAGGCGAAGCACTGCGTAATCCATCATCGGTCACAAAAAAGCAGGTACAGAAAATAGCCGCGTCGGTTGAAGCACACATCCAGCCGCGAGGCAAAAAGGCGAAAGGTAAATGACAGATAATCCATGCTCGCCGATAAAGGCGGGAGACTATCTAATCAAACCAAAGGCGCAACTTATGGCCGATGGCATATACGGCGCTGGAGTGACGATCCAGCGCGACAAGGCAAACGAGACGCTGGAACAGCGCTTCGACGCGCAACACTGTTTCCCTACGGAAGCCGAAGCATGCCAGGAAGCACGGCGATTTGGCTGGGCGTTGGTCAATGGTGATGTTGCGGGCCTGGAAATCTAGGACCGGCCCAAAGTCCATCAAATGACAGGCGCGCGGAACGCTGCGGGCGCGAAACAGGGATTCACCGGGTCGATCTGCTGGAGTAGCGCACCGTAACGCGTTACGTCCTGATAGAGCTTCTGTGCAATTACGATCACGGGAAGCGATGCGCCCATCGTGACTGTCTGCATGATCGCGAGCGATTCGCCGCGCGTGGTTAAATCCTGTATCACGGCGGTTTCGAGTGCGCCGAGCGCTTCGAAGGTCGCATCGTCGCCCGTGTCGGCCGCGATCACGATTTCCGCGTCGAGCGCGTCGCATACGGTTTGCCGCAAGGTCTGCGCATCGTTATAGGAGGTCAGCGCATAGCCTGGCGTACTGTCGGCAAGCGCGATCACGGCCGAGCGGCGAAGCATCGCCGTTACGCCCGCATTTGCGACGGTAAGCGTAGGCGTTGCGCGTGTCTGCGCGGTCGTTTCGGCCTGGAGTGTCGCGAGGGATTGCACGGCTTCATGCGGGTCCGGGTTCGCGGTCTGCACCGCCGATACAAGCGACTGTGCGGCGCTCGCCATGCCGTTGTAATCGGCAATCGACGCGGCCGACACAAGCGCGTTTCCGCTTTCTGTCACGGCTTCGCGCGCCTGAGCGCCCGCGCCGCTGAGTTGATCTATCGTGGTTGCCGGATTCTTTACGCCCGCCGTGAACTGGCCGACGAAGCGCCCGTAATCGCCTTGCAGCGTCGCGACCATCGACACAAGCGACGTTGCGCGCTGCGTAATGGTCTGCGCGTCCACGACAAACGCTTCGACTGTGCGTTCGATTTCGCCCACCAGCGGCGGTGTCGTCAGTAACGCCGTCATGCTGTTGACGAAATCCTGTGCGGCGGCAGCATACGCGGCGATAACCGATAAGCCCGTCTGCGCCTGGGTCGCAATGGTGAGCGTCGGAAACTGTTCCGTGCCCGCCTGGATAAACGAAAAGCGCAGTTCAAACGAACGGCCGTGCTCGCTGGATTCTTCGCACTCGAATTCGAGCAGGGACGCGGTAACGCGGCCGAGCGATGGGTGTACGAGTTCGCCGTCGCCCTTGTCTTCGGTTTCGCACGCGGCAATCATCGCCGCGCGCTGCGCGATCACGTCACCGCCCCCATAGGCGGCATCCTGCAACAGAAAGCCCGTCAGCGTAATGCGCCGACCCGCGCGCCCCAGGTCTTCGACCCACACATCGTCCCGATACGGGTACTCATGCATCGCGACGCGGCGGCCCGCCCTGAGCGTCGCGCCACGCACCGCGAACGGCACACCGCGCCAGCTTGCCGTCTGGAGTGCCGAGAAAAACGGCCGGTTAATCGCACCCATATTGCGCCCATGCTGCACTACAGTTACGCCGCCGCGGGCGGCGCAAGCGGCCGTGCAATATTCACGCCCGTAGGCGTTTCTGTGCGAACACTGGTGCGCCCGTCGCGTTCGACGTGAATCTGGTTACTCACGTTGACAACGGGCGGCGCGACGTTCGCCATAGGGGGCGGCGGTGCGTTCAATGGCGGCATGGGTTCGCCCGAATCCATCGCGCCCGCGGCGTCGCCGCCGTAGGCGCGCAAGGCCGCCATTACCTTTGGCCCGTATTGCTGCGTTTCGAGCGGCGCATTCGCCATGCCCTTGCGTTCGAGGTTGCCTTCGCCCCAGTTATAGGCCGCAAGCGCTGCGGACAGATTGCCGTGATAGCGCTGCATGAGGCCACTGAGTTTCTTTGCCGCCGCGCCTGCTTCCTGGCCGGGGTCCAGTGGATTGATGCCGTACTGTTTCGCCGTGGCGGGCATGAACTGGAACAGGCCCTTTGCGCCCGCGGGAGACACGGCCGAAGCGTTGCCTTTCGACTCCACCTGAGCGACGGCCGAAAGCAGACCGGGCGGCAAGCCGTACTGTTTTTCGAGGCCCGCGAAATCCAGGCTCTTCGCCCATTGCGTCACCGTCGCATTTTTTGCGGCGTCGCTGGGCTGGAAGTTTGCGCCGGTCCATTGCCCGCCCGAAGCGGCTTCGGCGGCGCGGATGCGCTTGAGGTTGTCCGCTTCACTCTGGCCGCCGAGTTCTTCGCTATGCAAGCCAAGGTACGCACCGACCGTAACCGGATTGATAAAGCGCAGCGCGCCGCCCACGACGCGCGCGAGCAGACCGCGCCCGATCGTTGCACCGGCCGCGCCCGCACCCGCCGTAGCAGTTGCCGCGGCGGCCGTTTCAGCGGCCCCCGCGCCCGCGGCGGCGGCGGTTCCTTCGGCCGCGCCCGCGGCCCCCGCGGCGGCCCCTTCGGTTGCTGTCGCGGTTGCCGTTGCCGCTTCGCCTGCCGCGGCGGTCATGGCTTCGGCCGCTGCGCCCGCCGCTGCACCCGCGCCGCGCCACATTCCAATCAAGCCCCAGATACGCCAGCCGAGCGCTACGATGCTTCCTGTGCTGGAAAGAATCGAAGTGATAAAGCCGCCCGCCATGTAGAGCGCGAATACTTCGACGACGGTCTGGAGTCCGCCGATATGGTCGATAACCTTGACGACCCATGAGGCAAGGTCAATCAGTTTGTCTATCGCATGGAAAAGCCCGTCCGCGAATTTGTCGAGATCCACCTTGCCTAATGCATTCGCGATGCGCTCAAACAGCGCGCCGACTTTCTGCGCGATGAGTTCGCGATTCTTCGCAATCCAGTTCGTTATCTTGTCGATAAACGGTTCGAGGATTGGCGCGAGCTTGTCGGCAATCGAGGCTTTCAGACCTTCAACCGCTTCGCCCATCTTCGAGAACGAAAGCGCGAAGCCTTGCGCGCGTTCCGCCATTTGAGGCGTGAATTCGCCGCGCAACTGCCGCGCTTCGGCTTCGTATTCCTGCATGCCCTGGCGGCCCCGGATCAGCATGGGCATAAGCTGTTCGACGCCAAGCGAGCGTGCGAGATTGCGCGCCGCAGCCGGGTCGCGCTTCTGTATGCGCTGCATCCGGTCGGCCAGGTCGTACATGGCGGCCTGGGTATCAATCGCGCCGCTCTTCGTGGCCTTTAGCCGGATGCCGAGCGCCTGGAGCGTCGCAAAAGCAGCCTGATTCCGGCCCCATCGCGCGTCCTGTAACGTGTCCTGGAGTGACTGAAAACCGGCCGTCATACTCTGCGCCGACACGCCCGCGAGATTCGCCGCGCCGCGCATCTGCGTTAGCTGGTTGGCCGTAATGCCGAGCATGCGGGACGTGCGCTCAGTTTCCGCGCCCATCCGTTCCCACTGCGTCACCATCTCCGTTAGCCCCGCGATCGTCCCGCCGCCCACGATCGCGAGTAGCGGTGCGCCCATCTTCAGGACGCTGCGCGCGGCCTTGTCCGCTTCCTTCGCCACGTTGCCGAGGTTCTTTGATACCTTCGTGAATCCCGTTGCGTCCGAGAGTCCCTTTGCACTCTTCGCAAGCGCCTTGTATGGCGCGGTCATTTTTTCTATTTTCCTGTTGATACGGTCCATCGTGGCCGTGGCCTTGTCCACGGCCGATATCGTGTAGGTAATGGTTTTCGCGGCCATGATTCACCCGTCGCGGTGCATGTTTCGCGCGATACGTCGCGCCTGTTCGTGCCACTGCGCTAACTCTGTCCAGGTCAGCGCGCCCGCGTCGCGCGGTCCCCAATGAAAAAACCACGTTACGTCCGCGATTACGTCGCGCAGATTCGGCGGGACTACTCGAAAAAAGCGGAAAGGTACTTGTTGCACGCGTTGAAGTCGCGCGCGCCCATCTTTCCCACGGTCGCGACTTCGATATGGCCGATGGTGGAAATAAGGTTTTTCATGGCACGCACTGCGCCGAATTTCTGCGCCTCTTCGGTGACTTTCGCGATTTCATCGACGGTCGGCTCGCGAAGAATGACTTCGCTGATACCGTCAACGGGCGCAAGCAGCTTGATGGTTTCGCCCATGATGTGTTCTCCGTTTATTGCTCGGTCACGGAGCCGCTGAACCCTTCGAATTTGACTTCGAAGGTTGCATCGGGCGTCTTGACTTCCTGCGCTTCGACGGTCCACATATTCCGGCCGATAACCGTTTTCGAATTCGCCAGTTCAAGCGTTACGGTTACGTTCGTCATGGCGTTAAAGTCAGCAACGGTCAGCGTCCCGGCATCGCGGAATGAACCGGATATGAACGGCGCGCGCGGCTTCTCGCCGTACCCGTGTACGCGGTCCTGGCCGATGAGCGATTCGCGCTCCACGTCGCCGGGCGAATAGGTCAGTTCGCCCGCAAGCATGTAGCTTTGTCCGTCAACGGAGATATACGCGATGCCCGCTAACCGGTTAGTGGTATCTGGCATGATTGCCCCCTTATGCGGTTAGCCGGAACTGCGCGAGCAACGCAAAGATTCGGAGCTGGTCGATCAGCACGCCCGGCCATAGCACGTCAACGCGGTTTGGATTCGTCGCGTTGCGCTCCACGACGAGCGCTTTTGCAAATACGTCGCTGTCCTGTACAAGCCCGTTGGATTCGTCTTCCTGATAGGCGGCGATGAGGTCGGCGCGGATCACATTGGGCGTCACGACATTGGCGCCGGCAGAAAAGCGCGTGCCATCGTCCGCGAGCTTGACGCGCCCGTATTTGCTGGTTACGACGATTGCCAGATGGCGCAAGACGGCCGCGAGCGTGAACAGCGTTTCGACTTCCAGATAGGAGTCGTCCGGTTGCCCGTAGGCGTTTTCCTGATAGGTCGTAATGAGGTTTTCAATGGCGACCGTGCCATCGTCACCGACCGTGAACGTTGCAATGCCGTCAAACAGCAACGAATTACGGTCAGAGAGCGGGAAGCGCGATTGCACGGGCGGCGCAAGCACACCCGGAAGCGGCAGCGTTTGCAATGGCGTTGCCGGGTCGGCGCGCAGACTGACGGCAGACGCGCCCGCGAGGCTCGCGGCCCATATCCACGCGGGCGTCGGCGAGTCATAGAAACCCATGATCGAGGCATGTTGATCGTTGCGCGCCGTGCCGAGCGAAACAAGCGCGCCGAGCGTGCCGCGCGCCGCTGCGAACGCGTGGCCGTACAGCATTTGTTGCCACGACCAACGACCGTTGATATCGTCCAGGAACGTCTTGATTGCATCGAGCGAGGTCGGGTCCGTGTACGGGCACACGATGAAGTCGAAGGCCATGTCGCCCAGGCCATCGAGCGCCGTTGCAAGGTCAGGCGCGACCGCGCCGCCCGCCATCGGCGTAATGGTGTACGTCATGCCTTGCGGCGTGACTTCGCCGCCCGGCGTTCCCAGGTAATTCACCCTCAGGTCAATTTCATTGCCGCCCGGTCCGGCGTTGATTGCGGTGAGCGTCACTTCGCCGCCGCTTGCTGTCGCCGTCACCGGCAGGCCCTGCGTCTGTCCGATGCTCGCGACAAGCGCCGCTGCGATATCGCTTTCGGCCTGCGTGGGCTGCACCGGCTGTGCGATGCGCACGCCCGCGATGTAGAGATAGAACGTTCCCGCGGCCGTGGGCGCTGCGGTAATGTCGAGCGTGCCCGTTGCCGCGGTCGAGCCGGTCGCATCATTCAGCGGCAAATACCAGACTTCCCCGAAGGCATCGGCCGCACGATAGGCCGCGAGCATGAGCGCAAGCATGGAACCCTGGCCGCCCGCGTTGATCGCATCGCCGTTGCCCTGGCTGATGGCCGGTATGCCGGGCGGCGCGCTTCCTTCGGCGGTTATCTGCGCGA
Organism: Paraburkholderia adhaesiva; assembly: GCF_021390575.1. Lineage (GTDB taxonomy): Bacteria > Pseudomonadota > Gammaproteobacteria > Burkholderiales > Burkholderiaceae > Paraburkholderia > Paraburkholderia adhaesiva. The sequence goes on from NZ_JAJEJQ010000001.1 coordinate 1,858,954, forward strand.
GAATCAACGCGCGCTGTGTGGTTTGCGCCGTGTTCGCCTGGCTGTTATCGAGTTCGGCGTAAAAGAGCGGAACGCGGATATTGGCCGGGATCTGATGAAACGGGATCATGATTTATCCCCCGTGGTGCGTGCCGGATCGGCGGCGCGTTTGGTCGGCGTTGCCGCCGTCGCGGGCGGCGTTGTGCGCGCGGGCGTGTCCGGCATGGGCTGTGTGGACGCATACGCGGCCCGTGGCGCGGTCGTCGGCGTGGGGTCGAGGGTCACGTCGCCATCGCGCACGCGACGCCGCCAGAAAGGCGAATCAGGGACCGTGCGTGGGGCTTCGATGAGGTCGTGCAAAACCGGATCGCGCACGACTCGCCCCGTAACCGGGCGGATACGTAGCGTTTGCATGGCGGGAAGACGCGGACGGTTATTCGCTGTCCGGGTTCAGTGAGGGAAAGTCGAGCGTTCCTTCGTCGCGTCCGTCCGGGCCTTGCGTGCGTGGCGCGGGCGTGACGGGTGCCGGGAAAGGTGGATTGGCATAAGTGCCGGTTTTGTCGGCGGGCGCGATCGTGTCGGCGTGAATGCCGAGCGCGACGAGCGGCACGGCGACGGGCTGCAATGCGGGCGGCGTGTCCGTGAGCGGGTTAAACGCGATGAAATATTCGAGTTCCAGACTCATGCGCAGGTCGGCGATATGCACGCGCCCGGTTGCGTCGAGGTCCATGTCGGTTTCAATGCTGCGCACCTGCTGGATACCATCCAGCAACGCCTGGCACGTCAGCAAGGCGCATTCGATTTCGTCGCATAGCTGTTCGCATGCGGAGCGTGCCGCGGCGGCGCTCTGCGCTTCGACGCGTGCATTCACGGTTAGCGTGGCGGTCGCCGTGAATGCCGGCGGTTCCTGTCCTATGGATTCCTTGCGGTCGCTTGTGCAGTCAACGAGGATGCACGGATAGCACTGGACGGTCGGCCAGTCGCGCGGCGTGTAGACACGATCGCCCGCGATGGTCTGCGCGCGCGTGAGCACATCGGCGGCGATATCGCGCAGTTGTGCCCGGTACAGCATGGCGTGTCACGGCGTGGGCGCACCGATCCAGTTGAGCATGAGCTTCGCCGCGCCGTGCCCGTCGAGGCGCACTTCCTGGACCGCGTAGAGGTTGCCCGTGCGGTCCACCGTGAGCGTGTCGCCCTGTTGCGGCGGAGCGCTGGCAAACTGTGCGAGCCGCACGCTACAGACGGGGCGCTCGGTCGTGTACGCGAGCACGCCGCCTTGCGGGATCAGTTCGCGGTACGCTTCATCGAAGACGCCATCGACGGCAAGCGTGGAGCCGTCCGCAAAACCATAGGTCACGCTTTCGGCAAACTGTGCGAAGAGCGGCGCGAGGATATAGCCGTCGAAATCATCGGGGACGGCAAGGGACACGGTTAGCGCCGTTGCTTCACAGCCGGGCCGCTGCGTGTTTCAAAGGTCGGCCCCTGCGTGCGGGCCTTTTCCTCTTCGCTCGCGGTCTGTGCGTCACGGTCGCGCGCGATGAAACCCAGCGCACGAAGCCGCGCTACATCGGCCGAGGGTACGGCCGCGGATTCGCCCGCCCTGTAGGTGCGCGAACCAATGCGGATCGAGCGCCCGCGTGCAACGGTTACGGTCTGCGTGTTTCCCGGCGTGTTGCCGCTATCGGCCGTCGCTTGCGACGTGGGCGTGTCTTTCGTGGGAGTGTTCATGGCTTAACTCTCCTGCGGCGCGCAAACCGTCGCGCACAGTGCCGCATTCACGCGCGAGGGAATCACGATAGGCGCGGATTGCATCATGAGAAAACGCTGTGGCGGGTCTTCGGCAATCCACATCTTGGGCGCGTAAGGCAGCGCGGCATAGTTGAAGCGCGGATCGAGAATCATCCCGAATGCACGCGTACCCATCAAGTCCGACCCGGCCATGATGACGACACCATCGGGGATCATGGGCTGTTCCACATCGTTGTCGTCCACGTACCAGTCGTTATAGACCCACAGGGAATATTGCCCCCAGCGTCCCTTGTAGACTGCGCCTTTGGCAATCTGCGCGCCGGGGTCAATGGCGTTGCCAAAATCCGAGAGCTTCGGATAGTAGACGGCAGCTTTTACGCGTTCGTCCGCGATGAAGTATTCAAACGGCGTCGTGGTAAAGATGAGGTCCGTTACTTGTGCGCCGCTTTTCTTGAGGATCAGGCGTTGCCATACTTCAATGTCGTGCGTGGGCGTGCCGTTCGGGTTATCCCATGCAGACGAACCGGAAAGCGCGAGCGTCAATTCCGGGTCGCGGCCAAAATCGACAAGCGCGGCGGGGAACCCGTCGCCTTCGATGAGTACCGTTCCCGTCATGAGCGCCTGGGCCGCCATCCATTCCAGGCGGCGGTCGAGCAAGTCGATTTGATCGGTCATTTCGGCCGCAATGTTGGCCGCCGCGCGCTCTTCGCCGCGCAGTTCGCCGCCGATGCGTTCGCCGATCATGCGGCGAATCGGCTTGCGAAGGTCCGGCGCGCGCTTGTCCTTGAGATACGCGGGCCGGAATTTGTTGGTCTGGTAGCGGCGCTGTTCAACGAGCCGACCTTCGAGCAGCGGCGAGACAAACGGACTCATACGGCGTTTGCCTACGTCCACGTCGATACTCACTTCTTCCGTATCGCTTGTGACGATGTTTGGGAAAAAGCGGTCGAGCAAAAACTTTTGCGGGCGCAACAGATTGGGGACAACAAGAATCAGTGCGTTCGTGTCGTAGATGTTCATGATGCATACTCCCCGGCGCACGCAAAAGAAAAGCCCGCACCGGCTTTCACCGGGCGGGCTTCAATGCCGCACAAGGCGGCAGCGGCGGCGCAATGTCTACATAGGCTCAGGTTGGATCAGCAGCGGATACGCTGGGCTTGACGAAAATTGCCCACGAACGAAGCGCGAGCGTTGCAGCGGCAAGCGTCAACGTTGGATCGAGGATCAGCGCGCGCGCGTTGAATTCGCCGCTCAGATAGACGCCGCCCGTTACCGGCCCGGCCGTGCTGTCGATATCGTCGGCAAGAATGGCATTGGGCGAACCGTCGCCCGAATTCGCCATGTTGTATGTGCCATCCGTCTGCATGGCAAGTACGGTTCCGCGCTTGAGCGTCAGGCCCGCCGCAAACTGCGCTTGCCCTTCGGTAACGAGCTTGAAGTCGCCCGCGATGAGTTGATCGGGTAGATAGCATTCCGAAGACATGCCGGGCTGGAACGGGTTGTCTCCATAGGGGGTAACAGGCGTAGACATGGCAATGCCTCCTGGCAATCTGTGCGGCGGGTTGTGCGTGGCTTATGCCTGGCCGCGGGCGTGACGCGCGGCGGCGAGGATCAGGTCGGCGGCGGCCTGTGGCCCGTCGCGGTCCTGGACGCCGCCATCCGTGCCGATATCGGGCAAGGCCACGCCCGCCATGCGCGCGCGCAGCGTGGCAGCGTCTGCGCCCGCGCGTGCATCGCCCGATGCAATGGCGGTTAGCAGTGCGACCGCATCGGCGCTTGCCATGCCGGTATCAAAGGCCAGGTGCGCGGCCACATCGGGACGGCGGGCCGCGGCAGCACAGCGGAAAATCCGCGCGCAACGGGCACGCTCGGCAACGCGTGCGGCCTTACGGCTGTCGCTGTCTTCGTCCTTGTCGTCGTCACCTTCGGCGCGCGCTTCGTCGCCTTCGTCGTCATCCTGCGCGCGGGCCTTGCGGCCACGCTTGCCGCGGCGCGAGCGCTCGCTGTCCTTGTCTTCGTCTTCCTTGTCGTCGTCGTCGGCGCGGCCCTTCGGACAGTTCGCCTTGCCCGCCTTGCGGCCCTTGCGGCTGTCCTTATCGTCGCCCTTGTCGTCCTTGCGGTCTTCGTCGTCTTCGGCGCGTGCGCTGTCGTCGTCGTCATCGGATTGCGCGGCGGGTGCATGCGCGAGCGGTCCAAGCAAATGCGCGAAACGCGCGGCGGTAGTGTGAAAAGCGCCCATGATCGAATCTCCCTGGGTTACGTCAGGATGCGAGCGTGCGCAATAGCGCGGCGAAGGCTTCGTCGGGAGCCGCGACGGCATCGGCCAGGCCCGCGGCCACACCGCGCGCGCCCTGGTATGAGGCGGCCTGCATGGCGCGCACGGCAGCGGGCGATATGTCCCGGTTGCGCGCCACGGTCGCGATGAACAGATCCGCGGTCGTGTCGATATCGGCTTGCATGCGTTCGCGCGCTTCGTCCGAGAGTGGCAATTGCGGGTAGCCGTCCAGCTTGCGGTCGCCCGAAGTCACGAACGTCACCTTTAGCCCGGCATCGGTTAGCGCTTGCGACCAATCGACATGCATCCACACAACGCCGATAGAACCCGTGCCGCCCGTGCGCGGAACCGTGATACGGTCGGCCGCGCTCGCGATGGCATAGGCGGCGCTGTAGGCGTTTTCGCCGAGAATCGCCCACACGGGTTTCTCGCCGCGCGTGGCGTGGATCACGTCCGCGAGGTCGAATGCGCCCGCGACTTCGCCGCCCGGCGAATCAATGTCAAGTGCCACGGCACGCACGCGCGAATCGGCAAGCGCGGAAAGGTAGTTTTGCCGGATACCGTCATAGCCCGTCATGCCCGATTCCGGTTGCAGCGTGCCGAGCCGATGCACCAAGGTTCCCTGTACGGGAATCACCGCGACGCCCGCGAGTACGTCGTAACCGGATACCGGCGCGGCTACGTTGCGCGGCGCTTCGTCTTCGTCAGCAAAGGCACGCGCGGGCATGCGTTCGCCCGTGTCTATCTGCACAATCCCCAGGCGTTCCGCAAGCGCCGCGACGATGATTTCGGCCTTGGCGGGATGAATGGCGAGCGGCACATTAAAGAGGCGCTGCGCAAGATGCCCGAAGCGCGGGGGCGTCGCGTTCATGGTCCGTTGCTGCATGATTACTGCGGCTCAGGGCGTTGCGGCGTGCGCGCGGCAATGTTCGCGGGCGTCAGTCCCGCCCATTCGGGCAATGCCAGGCCGCGCGCGTTGAATGCATCGACTTCGCGTTTTCGCTGGTCGAGCATGTCTTCCCAGTCTTCGCCCGTGTTTTCAGCGCATTCGATTTCGAGTGTCGAGAGGCCCGCATCCATGCCAAGCACCGCCCCCTGTTTCTCTGCAACGGGATCAATCCAGCCACGGCCGGGACCGATCCACGTACAGCGCGCATACGCGCCGCGCGCGTCAATGAATGCCGGCGCGTTATCTGGCAGCGGTAAATCATCGACTTCGAGCGCTTCTTCGACAAACGCGGCGCGGATCGGATACGCAAAGCCGTTTGCGAAGTCGGCGCGGCGACGCGTGAGGGTCTTCCACGCTTCGAGCAGACCGGCGCGCGCCGATGAATAGTTCACGTCGCTCCAGTCCTGCGAAAGCTGTTGCGCACTGACGCCTAGGCACGCGGCGACATTGCGTAATGCGGCCCCTTCGAAGTCGCGAAAATTGGAGGTCGGCCGCACCGCGCTAACCGTGTTGATTTTCTCGCCGGTAAAGAGCGCCGGAATGCGCACGCCGCCAAGCATCAAGCGGCGTTCGTTGTGAAAGTCGCTGCGCAATTTCTGGTAGCCCTTGAGTTCCGCGCAATCGCCGAGGGCGTCTTCGACAAACTGCGGATCGAACGGGCTTTCGACATACGCCGAAAAAATCGCGTTGACGATGGCGCTTTCAAGTTCCGTCGCGTCGTACTTGATAAGCATCTTGAGGCGGTCGAGTACCGGCGTAAAAACGCCCGCGCCGCCGCGGTGCTGGTCTGCGCGGTCGTGTTCGAAGTCGTGGACGATCACGGGACGCCCCCATGTGGTTTCGCGCGGTACGCGCTTCCACTCCATCATTTTTGGCCCGGAAAACCAGTCCGATTGGTGCGCCTGTCGAATCCAGTACGCAATGGCCGCGCCGCGCGTGTCGAGTTCGACGCCGCCGCGCGTGAACTGTTGATCGAACATGAGGTAAGGATTCGAGAGCCGGTCAGGGTCGATCAGTTGCAAGGCGGTTGCGTACTGCGCACGGCCCGGCGCGACACGATCAGGGAGCCAGTGCAGCATGGCGAGCGCGTCGCCGTCGATCAGCTTGTGCCGGAACGCGAGGCGGAATATCTGCGATATCGTGAGGTTGCGCTGTATGTCGCAATAGCGGTTTACGTCATTGGCCCAGGCACGCCAACGCGCGTCCAGTGCGCGGCCGAATTCATCGGCCCAGCTCGAATCAAACGCGGGATTGCCGCTCAGGTACGCGAGCGCGCGAAAATCAGGCTTCGATATCGGGCGGAAATTGGCACCAATGGCATTGTCGAGAATGCGCGTTACGCCGCCGCTCGCCCATCCGTCATTGCGTACCAGGTCGCGCACGCGCGACACGATGCGGTCGCGGTACGGGTTTAGCTCGATATCGGGCGAACCTAACCACGGCATCCACGCGGCTAACTCCGGGTTAAGCGCGTCCGCTGCGTCATAAGGCGTCGTGCCCGCGAGCATCGCCAGTACGCGCGAACGTTCGGGGAATGGCCGCCCGTTGGCATCGAGTATCTGGACGGCGGACACGAGAAATTGCTATCGCAGCGCACTTAAATGCGTATGTTAGACTTTATTTCGGGTCAACCAATGTGTAAGGAAAGCGCTGTGGAAACACTAAAAGAAGACGACATTAATCGCCTGAAAGATTTGATGTGGGTGCTCACGGATATCAGGATTGACATTACGGCCGCCGTATATTTTTTCAATAGAATTGTTATAAATGGTGGACTTGATAAAAGAGACTTGGTGGGGCCAAATAGAGTCTGCTTTCATACAATCGTATTGCAAATGTGCCGGTTCCGTGAAGCGTGGGACCACTATGGAAAATCTACTCGAAAGTTTCTACCGAAAGAATTGTGCAAGGCGGCTAATTTAATCAAAATATGTGTTGAAGACAGAGGCTACTACCGCTATCGAAGCAGTTATCTTGCTCATGCCATCTCGGATAAAACGAAACGCCCCGTTTTGTACAAAGATGCGGTTCCAGCGCTAAAGAAAATCGTCGGCTACGTAGACGGCGATGATTTGCGCGAAAAAATGATTGCGTATTGCAATTGGATTTGTAGTGACGATGACGATTGTGTTAGTCAAACGATTGGTGCTTGCATATCTGAAATCTTAAAGCTAACAGGCCCTGTAGAGCATCGCAGCAAGCACGTCTAGCGATACCAGAAACGCACGGGCGCGCGGCCCCGGCAAATGATGCCTAGCTGTTGCTGTAATTGCCGGATGAACGCCGCGAGCATGGCGGGATTCGCCGCGGTATAGGTCACGCTGCGCGTCCCGTCGCCCTGGGTATAGCTGAATGAAACACCTTGCCCGCCCGTCATAAGCCGCACATAGGCCGCCTGGGCTGCGTCAAGCGCGGCCTGTAGCTGCGCTGTCGTCATGCCCGCGAACAGGCTTTTCGACGGGTCGAAACAGCACGGCCGGAACATGGGCGTATAGGGCGTGTACATGATTCAGGCCAGTTGCGATATCAGCGAATGCGCGCCGCCCGATGAACGCGGGCCATCCGACCCGGCGTCGCCATACGCCGCGGCGGCACGATCGGTAAAGACATTCAGACGCAAGCCAAAATGCAGCAGACCGCACAGCGCGGCATACGCATAGACACGACAATCGAGCGCTTCATTCGCGCGGCCTGCTGGCAGTTCCCACACATAGAACTTGTGGCCCGCCACTTCTTTCACGATGATTCGCTCTGCGGTCAATTGCGCGTAATAGTTGCGGTCGCGGTCGGCGGGAAAGTGCATGAAGCCGGGGCCGGGTTGATCTAGCGCGAGCCGGTCGCGTATCGAATCCTTGGCGGCATTGACGCCGAGAATCACGGGGCGGTAACTCGCCTTGGTGCGACGTGTCGGCTTCTTCGTCGGCCATACCGGCGAGCGTTGCCCCGTGCGCGCGCTTTCGCCCTTGATCGCCCACACACGGCGGCCGATACGCTCTTTGGCAAAGGCATAGACGCTTTGCGTGGCGTGCCCGCCCGAATCAATGCACGCAGCCATGATCGAGAACGGGCGGCCATCATCGCGCCGCCAGGTCTGCATGAGCGCGGCATCGACTTCGTGCCACAGATCCGGCGCGGATGGATCGCCTTCGATCACGTCATAGGCGATAGACCATGATTCCTCGTCCTTTCCCCATCCGACAACTTCCATTTCCACGCGGTCACTCTGTACGTCAATTCCGGCCGTCAGCACGCCGACACCGGCCGGCACTTCGCCGGGCCAATGTTCCGCACGCGCCGCGAGCACTTCGAGCTTGACTTCCTTCCCCGCGCGCACGCGGTAGGGTTGCCCGGCCTGTGTGTTCCACCAGACCTGTTTAAGCGTTTCGTCCGTGTGCGCCGCGAGCCACTTCACTGCGATTTCGGCGGGCCGGTCTTTCGCCCACGGCGAATAGAGCTTCGAGGCCGTGAATCCAGCGTGCCGGTTATCGACCGGCCACGCGCCGCATTTCGGGCACTTCACGCGATAGACCGCGTACAGGTCCGACGCCCACCAGGTCCAGACAGCATCGAGGGCGGCTTCATGCCCGGCGCACGGATCGAGCGCGCGCCATGCGTTCGCATACTCTTCGAGCGGTTCGTGATGCACGCCGCAACACGTATAAGGCGCGGTCTGATGCCATCGCGCGGTCGCGAGCGCGCGCAAGCGTTGCGCTTCGCTCCACTGTGCGCCGCACGCTTCGCAATAGATGCGCGCGGTCTTCGGTAAATGCCGCGTTTCGTCTTCGGCATCGCGCGCCCATTTCACATGGCTGAAAAACTCCAGGAACTGGCGATGCCCGCAATGTGGACACGCGACGGACGCGCGGCGTTGATCGGATTCCGCGTAGGCGCTCGCGATGCGGCTTTGCCCTTCGATGGTCGGCGAGCACGCACGGATGGAAAGCCAGTTGGCAAAAGTTGCCGTGCGCTCTTCGGCGAGCGCGATCGGTTCGCCTTCGCGCGTCAACGGGTATTTGTCGATTTCATCCGAAAGCACGACGCGCACCGGCCGCCGCGCCAGGTTGTCCGGCGAACCCGCGCCCGCGAGCGCGAGAAAGCCCCCAGGAAACGACTTGAACAGCAACGTCTCTTCGGCATTGCGCATGCGCCGCGTGCCGATCAGGTCACGCAATACGGGCGTGACGCGCACCATCGTTGCGATACGCTCTTTCGAGAACTGGAGTGCGGCGTCTTCCTTCGGCTGCAACAGCAGGATCGGGCACGGGTCCAGGTGCGCGAAGTAGCCCGTTACGTTTTCGAGCAACGCCGTTTTCAAAAGCTGCGTGCAAAACATGGCCGATATCACATGCACGCCCGGTTCCGTCACGGCAAGCATGGCCCCGCGCGCAACTTCGACCGTGGACGTATGCCACTTTCCGGCCGTACTCCCGGCTTCACGCGCGAGATAGCGGAACCGGTCGGCCCATGCGGCAACGGACAGGCGCAGCGGCGGCGTGAGTCCACGACGCGCGGCCCGGCGTAGCGCCTCAGCCTTCGGGGCTTGTCCGGGTTCCATATGTCCGTCTGTAGCGGCGTGCTATAGTCTCGCGCCGCCTGGATATCCCGGCGCGCGCAGCGCAAACTGGCAGCCGGAAAGACGGCCGGAAAAGCCGATCTTGTGATCGGCTTTTTTGTTTTCACTTGCGAGAGACCATGAAAGAACAAGCCCCGCGTCAACTCAACCCGATCGACCGCGCCGAGGCAATGGAACAGCTCATCGCGCTAACCGAATTCATTCTTGGTGACGGACGCAAGGCGTTCGCCACACTGAGCGCGCACACGCGCAACGAGCTGGAAGACCTGTATTCGAGACTGGCGGCAGACGTTAAGGCGACGATCTAGCGCGTCAGGCGTCTGAGCGCCTGAAATCGGTTTGCGGTTCACCAAGGCCATCCAGGTGCGATTGCACATGGGCGGCAAGCACGACGCCCAGGCGCTCCACGTCTTCGAAGTCGAGGTCGGCCGCAATCAGCGGCGCGACGCGTGCGGGCCAGTTGAGCCACGCATCGCGCACGCCCCGGAACAGTTCGAAGACGGTTTCTTCGGCGGCGGCGAGGTCGATGACAGCGCCCGCCTTGATGGAGTATTCAAGCTGGCGCAACAGCGCCAGATAGTTTTCCTTGATCCGCAAGGCGTCCGAATATGAAGCGCCGTTTAGCACGCGCTCAGTAACGGCCGCCGCCTGTTGCTCAAACAGGCGTAACGCATCGTCTACGCTCGCCGCGGTGCTCGCCGTGCTTGTCGCATCGTTGTCCTGGGACACTTGCGGGGCGCGTTGCCGTGTGCGCCGGTTCGCGCGTCGCCATGTCGATGTGAGTTGCGCAGCGTCGAGCTTGCCGCCGTTGTCCCGCGTGAGCGTGCCGCGTTCGATCGCGCGGCGTACCTGCTTCACGTCGCAACCGGCGCGGCGCGCAAATTCCATTGCGCTGATTCGCTCGCCCATGCCGTGTCCCAGGACAATTTTTTGAGGTCGTAGCTACCCGAAATCCGGGGTTCTTCGCGTTCCGCGCAACAATTCCCGCACGGAAGTACCTTTTGCGCCAGGGGCGTGTTGACCCTTGCAAAAATCAGGGAGTTCCTTTACCGCGAGGGGCATTTCCTGCGCGTCTCAGTCATTTGCGCTTCGATTCCGCCCACTTGATTTCGTGGTCGAGAATCGCCGGAAATTTGCTATCGACCAGGTGCGCCAATTGCTTTTTTACGGCTTCGTTGCCGACCGCATCGGGAATTGCAGGGCCGAACAGTTCGCGAATCGGTAAGCCGCTCCAATAGGTTTTGCCGTTCTTCGTGACGCGTTTGTGTGCTTTGCCAACGCGCATGAAAACGCCTGTATGCCCGCTTTCCATTGTCGCGACGAATGCATGCTTGATCGTCTTGCGGCCGTTCTTCACGCGCACCGATGCGCCCGCCCTGGTCTGTTTCGCGCTGTACTCAGCTAACGGGATCGGCCGCCCGGTTGCCTTGAGCGTCGCAACCGGCTGTTTGGGATTCGCGCGTCGCAGCGCAAGCGCCTTGCGGATGGTCGAAGCCTTGAGGTTGTAGCCCACGGCGCGCACTTCGCGCACGGCAGCAGTACGGGCCTGTAGGGCGGTCTTGTTCACGGCCCGCGCCATCGCGCGCGCCACGTCGCGCGAAGACGGCAGAAGCGGAGCGCCGCCGCCTTGCCCGCCGACGCGGATTAACAGGCCGCCCATGATCGATTCAATGCGTTTTGGGTAAAGTGACTGGAGCTTGACACTAGTTAACGTTACGATATTGCCCGCCGGAATTTGCTTGCTGTAGATTCGGGAACGCCGCCAGATGCAACGGTGGTACAGGCTGTGGTGGCCTGTGTAGCAAAACTTCGCAAACCCGCGTACCGGCTTAGGTCGGTACGCGTCATGCCTTTGCGCGTCTGTCTTTCAATGGGCGGGCCGTGGCAGGGAGACTCACGTCTCGGTCGTTGGTTTGCGAAGCCGCTACGTGGGACACCACCTTCCTGTCACTGTGCCCGTCCACCCTCACGCGTGGGCCGGGCCGTTTCCATACCCGAAACGGACGGATTCATGGCAGACACTTCTACCCGCACGCCCGGCATTACTTGCCCGCACGATCGCATCGCCATACTTGAAGACCTTGTAGAGTTTCATTCGCAACGGAGCATCGAAAGCGCACACCTGTTGCTTCGCATCGCCGCCGACCTGGATAACGAAGGTCTTGAAACGCTTTCCATCAAAGAGCTACGCGCAATCATCGGCCTTGCAGGTAGAAATCTGAAACAGGCCGCGCACGAACTGGCACGCGGCAATCTGAATACTGAAAGCACCCTGGAGGCGCTAAAGCGCTGGCCGTTCATGGTCCAGCAATCCCGGATGCTCTCATGAGCGCAGCTTTCCTCACTTCGCTTGCGGTCGGGTTCGTTGTGGGCGTGTTTGCCGTGCTGTTCGTGCGCGGCGCAAGCCATTAGGCCGCCATGAGCCGCACCATGCGCCGCAAGCCCCGCACGGCCGCGCAACTTGTACCGTTGCGAGAATCTTTCATCAGACAACTCTCCGTTCAGCAGCATTGCGCCGTAGCGGCGTTCCGCGACGGCAACGGCTCAATCAAGCAAATACCTATCCTTACCCGCCTTGTCTATCTGCCTTTTTTGATGGCCCGCGCCGAGCATGGACGCAAGGCCGACGCTACACCGTACCGCGCCGCCGAAACCATGCTCCAGCGTTGCTACCTGCGCGGCCAGGCCGGCCAGGGATGGCGGCTTGAAGCCGACGAGGCGACGCATTTTGCGGGCTTGCTGGTGCGTTTCGATGCACAGCTAGCCGCGTGCCGGTCGCACGTCTACGACGAAGCCGTAGCAGCCATGATGCGCGCCGAACACGACAGGCGCTCACCGCTTGCAGACAGTGACGCGCCGCCCGCCGATTCCGCATTCTTCGTGTCGCTTGTAGCACGCGCGCAAAGCGCCTCAGGCATGAATCAGGCAGCTTGAGCGCGGGGTTCGTCGGCGACGATGCCCGCTTCGCGTAACAGCGCGTCAATGCGCGTGGTTGCATGGTCGAAGCGGCCCGGCGTTTGTCGCGTGCCGGTCAAGTCGGCTTCGATGATGGAAACATGCGTCGCGACCGTGTGACGGTCCACGCCGCAACGCTGCGCAAGGCTAACCGTTGTCTCTTTCGTGCGCGTGAGTGCGTTCGCCACGACGGCGCGGTGCAACCGTTCATTGACGGCATGGCCCGATAGCAGCGTGGAGACATGCGCGAGCGCAACGCGCATTGCGTCGGCCCATTCGGGATTGGGATAACTGCCGGAACAGCAGCGCGCGCCGCACGAACATTTGAGCGCTTGGGGCGCGTAGGCCACGACGAGCAGCGCGCGCGGCAGTGGCGCGAGCCGGTCAAGCTGGCGGCGGATGCGTGCGGCCTGTGCGGTCGCATCCGTGCCGGTCAGCGTGGCGGGCGATGGCACGCCCTGATGGAGCACGCCGAGCGAAGACATGCCGCTCCGTTCGACGGCATGGCGCAACGCATCGCGCAGCGCGGCAGCAGGACTCGAATAGACGGTTCGCACGGGGAGCGGAGAAAACGGGGGGCAGAAATGCAAAAACCCGCTGGCGCGGGTTTCGGGGAGCCGGGACAGATTTTGAGCATCCCGATTGAGGCCCATATTAGCCAGTTTCTGGTGAAAGTCAAAGATTGATAAATCGAGCCAATACGCATTGTTCTGTGACTATTTTTCAGACTTATGCGATTGCCTTTTTTAAGCAGTTAGAGAACGATCAAAAGATTTGGGGCGCGCTTTGTTGGCCCTTTCGCTGTAGTCATGCAAACCCGTGCCGATGGCGCGTTCATTCTAAGGAGCATTGCAAATGTCGGAACAGCAACAACGTAAGGGCGAGATGTACGCATTCGCAACCATTGGTGCGCGTACTGAGCGCGGCGGCTATGTGACCCGTGCAAGTTCTGATCTGGCCATCTGCGGGCTTGGAGTCGCACTTGTGGGAGATATCGTCACCTACCGGGATGGAAGCGAGGCGGCCATTATCGATGGCGCAGGGATACTGTTTGTCGATGATGGGAAATGTGGGGCGCTGGTCGGCAGTCATCTGAGCAACGGCGACAAAATTGTATTTTCCCCATGGGATGATGGGAAAGACGGCGTTTTTGTTGAAGACGGCCAGCGCCCCGCAGGGTTATTCGATCCGTCCTATGTTCCGCCGCTCGTCGAGCCTGGCTACCGGTTCGCAGTGTACGGCTCCACAACGGCACGCGGTGGCGTCCTGTGCGAACCAAACGGCGAATGGAGTGTTGACGGCAAGGCTACAAAAATTGGGCTGATTGGCGACCTCGTGCAGTATTCGGATGGCTCGACTGCACGAATCGCGAGCGGCCTTGTTCTTACCAATAATCCCGCTTACACCTCGTTCGCGTTCGTAGGTAGCGAACTGGACAATGGTGACACGATTACGGATAGTCCGCGTCGTCGAGCCGACGTGTCGCCCGAAACCTTTAGCATTGTCCGCCGTCAGACGAAAGCACTTGAAGGGGGTGCAGCATGATGCGCCGTGTCGCCGTTGTCGGCGACGAATTGACTAGCAAAGGTCACATTCTTCCTTATGAGCAGGCGCACGGTTGCTCGTTTCACGGGCATAAGGCGGCGCTTATTGGCGGCGAGGCTTACTGCGAAAAATGCAAGAGCATCGGCTGGATCGCCAAGGCGGGCGGTCCCTATCGTCCCAAATACGGAACAACGCGTGAAATCGCACTGGATGGCGATATCGTCCTTTGTCGGTGCCCGGTTCCGCCCCACATCATCGCAACGCTTTCCGGCGAGTCACGGAGTACGGATGAGAACCATGGGCTTTCAGCTCGTTCCTATCAGTCGGCTGATAACAATAGTGGTGAATTTCACGATGAAAAATTCCAATTATTGGATGGGAAGTCCGGTCAACCGCTTGGGCACGTAGAGTATGCAATTGTTCGCCAAACGGGAGCAATTGAACAGGGTGTTACTGATGCGGGCGGCTACACGCATCTTCTCTCCAGTACCCTGGAATCTGAAATGATCGACATCTATATGTAATTAATATGACAAAAACAATAACCTCCAGAACTGGAAAAGTGCTGAAACATGCGAAAACGCATGCAACCACACCTAAAAGCAATAGCAAACCTAAACACGTCTATTCTGCGGATTATCAAAAGACGCGATTACAGGAAGACGAAGCTTATCTGTCAAATTCCAACGTAAAAGCCTTTATTGATGCAATTGGAGACGCTGAAGGTGGAGATTATAATTTAAAATATGGAGGGATAAAGGGAAAGGCTCATGACAAATGGGCATTTACCGATTTTTCAACCCACCCGGGTGTGGGGTATGATGGCAAGACGACGGCGGCTGGAAGATATCAAATAAATAAAGAAACGTGGAGCGAAATAGGGGCAAAAGTTGGTCTGATTGATTTTAGTCCACACACTCAGGATATCCTTGCGGTGGAAATTCTTCGTACCATTGGAGTAATTGACACGATTCAATCGGGTGATATTAGCTCTGCGCTGTCTACCGCGTCCGGAAGGTGGGCTGCTCTCCCGCAGGGAAAAGGATTGGCTGGGCGATACAAGCAACCCTATGTAACTTATGAAAAATTCTCTTCGTCGTATCAAGGCTACGGTGGCAAAGTTAACTAGAATTTCAGGTGTCGCCATTCTCTTGCTAACGGCTACAATTGCAGTGCATGCAGAAAATTTGAAAATTGGAATGAATTTTCTGCAAGCGAGGAAATTGCTAATTCGCAATGGGTGGCATCCTGAAAAATCTCATCCTCCATATGGTGAGCGCTTGGGGGTGGAGAATCTTTTGATTAAAGAAGGGGTCACGGAAGTTGAAAATTGTGCAATGGATAGCGCTTTGTGCATTTTTCACTACAAGAAAAAAAATCGCTGCCTCGAAATTATCACTAAGGGGGAGATAGTGAAGTCAATGGAGATAAGCAGTTTTTCTCATTCGTGCCAACCCTAAATCTCACCGATATTCACTTACTTTACAAATGCTCTGTGAGTCGTTCCGCTTCGGCGGGGTTTTTCATTCGAACGTAGAGCGCCTAGCTATGGCGGGCGTTGAGTAGCATATCGTTTTGGGAAGCCAAGTGACTAGACGGATCAGCTTATCCTTTTGCTTCTTCCTGCTAGGCTTTGCAAGCCTTTGGATTGTGGCGGCTATCGACGCACAAATGTGCAACCATTTTCCTGCGTTGTGCCGTTCTAAACCGGGCGTTTGCACAGAGATAGACCATTGTGGCCTGTCCACGGTTAAGACTATTGGCCTGTTCGCGGTCATACTAGGTCCATCTGTTGTGTTTGCTGCTAGTGCGGCGTTCGCAAGCAAGCAAAAGAGAGGGCTAACGTTCTGGATTGTCTTGGCTGTTGCACTTGCGCTCGTACATTTGATCATTATGGAAGCTATGCGGTTTTTCTAAACGCGCGCTATTATGCAACGATCTATGCCCCGCTTCGGCGGGGCTTTTCATTCGAGCGTCAAGCGCGCCTGTTCCGGCGCATCGTTGGCGGGCGCGAACAGTACGCCCTAGCGGTGCGCTTGGGTATGTTGGTGAATCGTACATTTTGGATAGAACCTTGGGGCCGTAAGGAATCGAAAACTATGCTAAAACGCTTGCACGAATTATTCGGCGCTAAATCGGGGAAACCTTCCTCGTCGGCGGTTAAAGCACTGGAAGAATTTTTTGGTGAATCTTTTGAGGCGTTGCAAGCGACGTTTAGCAAGCCGATTGACCCTGATGTGTTGAAGAATTTACCAACGTATCCGAAGACGGTGTCGCAGGTAGAGAGCGGCCTGAATGCGGTTGTAATTCAATACCACACTTCGATTAACGCTTATGCGCGCTGTCTTGGTACCATTTCAGAAGGGTATGAGAAAGTAGCAGTTTTGCACTATCAGAAAAACAACCTCCACTCATTCGTCACATACAAAGATGAGTTAGGCGGCCGGAACATCTACATTCTCACTAACTCCTTGGAAGTTGCTTATAGATTGGCCGCGTTTAATTATGGACCATTGCCGCCATGGGAATTGTGGGCACACCTTGGTCCATTTCATTCATACCGACAAGGCCCGGAGGAATTCTGGTTTATCTATATGTGGGAGCCGTTTTGGTCGCGATTCACCGTAGAAGAGCAGGACCAATATTTCGCCGCGCATCGCGAAAAGAATAAGGAATATATATCTGATTCCGATTGGGAGGATTGGAAGTTGCGAATCACTTTCGGCGATAAGCGACGCGGCTATTAACCCAGCTCGCGCTTAGTTGCTTCGGCCTGTCGGAAGTGATTAGCCCCGCTTCGGCGGGGCTTTTCATTCGAGCGTCAAGCGCACCTGTTCCGGCGCATCGTTGGCGGGCGCGAACAGTACGCCCTGGCGGTGCGCATCATTGATACGCTCGCAAGCGTTATCGAAATGCACGGGGTCCAGTTCGATGCCGACGAAGCGCCGCCCGGTTTGCAGGCACGCTACGCCCGCTGTACCACTTCCCATGAACGGATCAACCACGACGCCACCGACCGGCACGACGCGCAGTAATGCGTGCAGCAGTTCGACCGGCTTCTGCGTGACGTGGACACGATCACGCGGCGCGGGGCACTCGTAGAAGCCCGGCAGAGCCATACCTGCAGGGTTCGCTGGCATCGCGCCCGCCGTACCCCATATCACGTACTCACACTGCGCCGTAAAGCGGCCTAGTTGCGGGCGTGCATCGGGCTTGCACCATGGCACGATGCCGCGCCATACCCATCCGCCCGCCTGCATGTAATCGGTGGACGCGGGCAGTTGCCGCCAGTCGGTGAAAAACATGCCAACCGCGCCGGGTCTGCACGCATGCAGCGCTGCCGCTGACCAGAGCGCGGCCCAATAACAGAATGCGCGCTGGTCGCGGTTATCGCCGCTGAAATCGGGCAGATTGCGGCCTGCTGAACTGCTGCTAACGTACTTGCTGCGCGTGTCGAGTACGCGGTCGGAGCGGAACTGTCCGCCCGATGAGTAAGGCGTATCGGTAAGAACTGAGTCGAAGCCGGAGCCCTCCAGATGCGGGAGTATGGCGAGCGCATCTCCACGATATAGGGTAGCCGGGCCGATGGTGACGGGCGTGTTCATGATTGCGCGCTAGAACGCCAGTGTTAGCTGTTTGTCTTCGAGATGTTCTCTCGTCTGGGAAATCTCATGCAACGCCGCGTCAAACGATAACTCTGCAAATGTCTTAGTCGTTTTCCCGTTGCGCGCGCGCCGCTCGCCAAGTTCATTCCAGCGTATGTGAATCGTCTGCCGCGAACGACTTGGCGGCAAGTAAGCGATCTTTTTAACGTCAAGCGCAACGAGTGCCAGCATGTCAAATTCATTTTCCCCATACGTGCGCCGTCCGTGCTTTCCGGCCCGGCGCACATTCCATTGATATGCAAACGGGCGGTGTGCATTCTGCGCGATTACTTTGGGTGCGCGCGTTGCCTTGACCTGAATTCTCACAAGCTGTCCGTGGATTTCCGCCGCCACGTCATAGGCGCAAATCTGGTCAGTAAGAAACGCCTTGTAACCGCTGAGCAACAAATCAGCACAAACGAGGTGTTCGGCAGCGTGGCCTGCAGCGAGGTCGGTAACAGGGCCGCTCACCGCTGCAATGCATGGTGTTTCAGGTAGATCGAGGCCGGATAGCTGCGGCAGCACCGCGAGCGCGTCCGCGTTATAGAGCGTCGCCGGGCCGATGACAACGGGCGCGCTTCCCATCGCGTCAGTCTCCACAGAAGCAGTCAACGAGTCGCGTTTCGTCGCCGTCTTCGAACGAAAGCGGAATCTGGCGGGCGTAGAAAAGCGCTTCGCGTTTCAGGTCGCGATATGGTGGCCGGTCGTTACGGAACGTCGCGCCATGTTCCGCGCTTTCCTGTTCGATCCACCAATCGGCCCGCCACGGTTCCGCCACAAGCGCGCGCACGATTTTGTGACGCGCTTTCAGAAAGCAGCAATCGCAATTGCCGAAGTCGCCTTGCGGGTCGAGCTGGAGATCGAAAGGCTGTGCGCGCCAGAATGAAAGCACGCCCGCTTTCGTGACGTTCGCACGCGCGAGCGGCAGCACGGGCACGCCGTTAGAGTTGTCCCGCGCCGGGTCCATCATGCGCGCCACGCGTCGCGGTTCGTCGGCGCGTATTCCCATTACGCTGTCCCACTCTTCAAAGCCCTTGTCGTGCATATAGGCGCTACTGGCACGCATCTTCAGATTGATCGTGCAAAGGCGCGCTGCCGGATTAGGGAGCATGTTTGTTGCGCGCGTGAGTGCCGCGAACGGCTCGCCATGCCGTGCGGCCGTTTCGAACGTGACAAGCTGGTAAGTGCAAAAGCGTTGCGCGCGGCCTTCGACAAAGCCCGTCCATTCGATCCACGCTACGGGCACGCGCCAGCGTTGCGCGCATTCATCCACGAACGCGAGCGTTTCTTCGCGTTCCTTGCCCGTGTTCTGGAACACGACGAAGCAATCGGCGGGCAAGCCGTCATTTGCGCACAGGATTTCATGGAGCATGTATGCGCTGGTACGGCCGCCACTGAAACAGACCTGTGCCGGGCCGTGAATAACGTAAGGCGCGAGTGCGGCAGGCATGGCGCGTTACTCTGTGCCGAATACCTGTGCGAAGACGAGCGCGAGGTCTTCGCCCCTGACCGGCCGCCGCCCGTACCACGTTTCCGCCCGTCGCGCGCAATCATCCGCACGCGAGCGCCACGCGCCGCCGCGGCGGATCGCTTCGGCGTGAACGAGTTCGCCGAGCGTGACACCGCGCGGCACGACGCCCGCATGGGCTTTCGTTCGATCGTTCATGGTGTTTCCCGTTCATGGTCCGCGCCGGGCACGAAGCCCGGATCGGGGCGCAGCGCATCGAGCAGCGCGCCACGCGCGGTAATCGCGATGATTCGCAGCGCTTCGGCGCGGTCGTGCGAATGCGCGTGCGTTTCGGCGGTCGCGCGTATCGTGTCGAGCGCCTGATGTGCCCGTGCCAGGTTGTACAGTGCGGCGGCGCGTGCGTCCTCAGCTTCGCGGATGCGCTGTTCGCGATGGCGCGCGTTCATTGCGTGCCCCCGGCCGCGAGCTGGAGCGCGCGCATGTCGCGCGCGTCTTCGTTCGCGGCTTCGCCGTCTTCGTCACGATTTCGCAGTACGGCCCATGCCTGCGCCACGACGCGCGGCACCTGGCCGTTACCAAGGGCGCGGATGCGGCTTACGCGGTGCGGTATCTTCATTTGCGTCAGGCGCGGCACGAATCCGGGCGCGTGGGCGTCCCGCGTGGCCGGGTCGATGCCGAACCACGGATCAGGCACGCGGGCGGCGCGTGGCGCATTCTGACGCGTCCACGCGTCGAAATGCGCGGCATCGAGCGGCGCAAGGTCCGACCATCCCACGGGCCAGCCCATCAGCCATTCGACCCAGGCCGGATTGAGCGGGCCATCGACAACGGCGTTAAGCGGCTTCGTGTTGCGCACATGCTGCGAAGGGCCGCCGTTGTTTTCGGCGTCCTGGCATGTCGGCGTCGGCCACGTCCGCACGGCCGCGGGCAATCCGTTTCGCGGATTTGTCACGTCGAAATCGCCGCGCTTCTCTGCGTCATTCGCGCGGGGCGTCGGAAAGCGCACCGCAAGATTGAGCGGCATGTAGCCCCACGCATAGGGGCCGCTTCGGCTTCTGCTGTCGTCACAGGTTGGCGTCGGCCACAGATGCAATGCGAGCGCTTCAATCAGGTTGCCGCCGTCGCGCGCTTTCGCGGGCGTCACGACGCCGCCTTTGTTGCCGAGCGTTGCGGTCGGCGTCGGCCAGTGCTTCACGCGCGCGGAGAGCTTATCCGCACTTCGCTTGTTGCAGCCCTCGAAGGTTCGCGCAAACGCATCGTCGGAAACCGGCGTCGGCCATAGCGCCGCATGTCTCACCTGGTCGGCCAGATTGATTTGATGCCCGGCGTCCGCGCGTGTCAAGGCCCGGTCGGCGTCCGCATAGTCGCCACCACCCTTAGTCCTCGAACATGGCGTGCGCCAGTATCCATATTCGCTCGCGTAGGTGCGGCGCACCGCAACCGGCAGCGGATAGCACGCCCCAGCGTGCATCCATCCCCATCGCGGCCAGGTCGGCAAGCACGCGTCCGAGTCCCCGAACAGTGAGCATTGGGCTGTTCTCCACGAGCACGAAACGCGGTCGAATCTCGCGAACGATGCGCGCCATTTCCCGCCACAGGCCCGATTGCTCGCCGTCGATTCCGGCACCGCCCCCGGCGATGCTAACGTCCTGGCACGGAAAGCCGCCTGATACCACGTCAACAAGGCCGCGCCATGCGCATCCGTCAAACTGGCGCACGTCATCAAATATCGGGAACGGTTCGAGCGTCCCGTCGTTCTGTCGTGCGAGTAAAACAGATCGGGCGTAGGCGTCGAGTTCAACGGCACAGACGATTCGATGCCCGGCGAGGATTGCGCCGAGCACGCCGCCGCCGGCACCGGCAAACAGGACAAGTTCGCGCATGGTTCGCCCCCCTGGCGCGCGAAGGCTTCGAGCATGGCGCGCGAAAAATACCACGTCATACGGCCCCCGGCGTCGTTTCAAAGGCAAGCGCCGCCTGTTCCGGCGTCAGCGGCTCCACCACGATTTCGGCGCGCGGATACAGACGGTCAAACGCTTTCGTGATGTGCTTTTCGTACACCTGGCGATCGTTGGCATAGATGCCACGGCGCACGCATTCCCGCACATCGCGCCCGTTGCGATGCACCGTGACATAGCGCGATTGCAGTACGTCGAGAATCACGCTTTCATCGAGGTCCGGGCGTTCGCTCGCGTAGAAAATCCGCATCGTCACGCGCACCGGGCCGAGCAGTTCGACGCGCGCGACGGCCGGAATCTGCAAAAGCGCGGTGCGTTCGTATTGCCGCGCCTTGTCCGACTTGATGAACATCGGACGCGAGCGCGGCCGGTCCTCTTCGTCGCGCCAACGCTTCGTGACGAGTTCTCGCGAATTGCTCTTGCTCGCCGGTTCCCCGCGGATCACGAAGCGGATTTCGCCGCCTTCGTATTCGCGCGCGTGCAACAGTGCGGGCGTCGGCGCGTTCACTTCCAGCCCCGCAACGCGTCGGCGCGCGCTTCGGCTTCCCATTGGTCCGTGAGCGCATCCAGGAACGCGGAAAGCGCTTGCGGTCGGCCACTGTCGAAACAGGGATCGTCACCGGCCAGCCAGTTCAGATACTTTGCGACGCCTTGCACGCGCCCGCGCCGTTCGCGGTGCATCGAGCAGATCACGGCGGCCGGATCATGCTGCAAACGCTGTTGCGCAAGGCGTTCTGCATGCCGGTATATCTGGCCGTGCAGGTCGTGCGCGAAGTCCTGCGCACGCAATGCGTGCCAGTCGCACCACATGAGACCTTCGCCGCGCAGAATCGCGCGTAGCACGAACTGTTCACCGCGCGAGCGCGCGCCTTCGTTAAACTGGATCATGGATTGCCTCTCTTTCGATAACAGGTTCGTCGTCTTCGCCCGGCTCGCGGGACGGTAGCTTTTCGCCACGCGTGCGCAACGCCGCTTCAAAGACGGCGCGATACTTCGCGCGCAGTTCCGCCGTGCCTTGCGCGTAGAACGCGCGACCCGCAGGCGAAACCATCGCATCGATCGAAACGCGCCGCGTTTCATACGTCAGCGGTGCGCCGTTGCGTCCACAGCCGCGTAGCATCATGTCGAAAGCCCATTGCGGCGACGGCTTGCGATGCCGGATCGCGTCGATCGCTTCGTGAATACGCTGCAGGTTCGCTTCCACGACTTCGGGCGAGGCGCGCGTCAGCGCGTCGAGCTTCGGCGCGGCAGTCGCTACGCGCTGCGCGCGCGACTCGCGGCACAGTTCAAGGAATTCCGGCAGCATCGGCGGATGCGTCACGCCGTCGAGCGCTTCGAGGCCCGCGCGCAGCGCTTCGGGCGAAAGACCGCGCAGGCGCTGCGACCATGCGCGCTTGAGGTCGTCGCTGTCCACATCGCGCCACATCGCCAGAAAACGCGAACCGTAGAGCGTCAGCATGTGGCGGAACAGCCATTCGCCGCGCGTTTCAGTGCCGTCTGTCGGGCACATGGTGCACATCCTCCGGGGCCAGGTCGATCACATCGGGCGGCGGCTCCCACGGGTCGCGCCCGGTCAGCGTTGTCACCATCGCGCGGTTACGCGCTTCGCGCACGTCGCGTGGCGAAAGGGCAAACGGCGGAGGCCCGTGTGTATCGCGGCTCAAGTTTTCGAGCCAATGCGCCTCAAAGCCGCCCCAGCCTTTTTCGCAACAGATGCGCAGTACGTCCGGCAGTGGCAAGCCGGTTTTTTCGACTTCGCGCAGTACCCCCGCCATGGCGGTGCGCGTCGCCGTAAGATGCTTCCCTTTGCGCACTGCGAGCCAATCGGCCGCGAGGTCATCGGCTACCCCAAGCGAACGCAGATACGTGCCCGCGTCGAAGCGCGGCGCGCTTACTGCGCGCGGAACGCGAGCAGTGCTTTTGTTTTTGACTTTGGTTTTAATGTTTCTGGTTTTATCCTTTTCCTCTTCCATCAGGGAGCGCTCCATGACTACTCCATGAGTACTCTGTGAGTTTTCACCGTTCTCGGCGGCAGGCGAATTTCCGTCATTGCCTGTGCTCGCGGGCTTTTCGGCCGTATCTGGCGGTTTTGGATACGCCGCGCGTGACGGGCGGCTTATGACCTGATGGGCGCGAAATCCGACGATATGCAGATACCGTCTGCAACTCACTGAGTACTCAATGAGCAATCCGTGAGTAATGAGCGCGCACACAAGCGGCTCCACGTCGATGTCGTCGGCAGGAAAAATCTGCAACTTCAGCCTTTCTGCGTCGCGTGGCAGGTTGCCGTTGTCATCGGCGAAATTCCATGTGCCGATGAACAGCAAACGCGCGGGAATCGGGACATGCACGATTTGCGGGCTTGTCCAGAATGCCGGTTTGATGCTGCGAATGCGAGGCATGTTCACACCCTTCCTCATTTCACATATAAGCGAAGAACGTTCTTTGTGAAGCACGCGCGCGCTTGCGGTTCTTCAACATCAACGGAGGTCAATTCTTTGATCGCACGCGTGAACGCATCCAGCGCTTGGTCCCATTCTTCCGCTGCCAACTTCGCCGCTTCCGTGCAGAGACATTGGCGAAATGCTCGTTCCAGCTTGTCGAAATGATCTTTGGTCATACCGACGCATCGTGCTTCGAAGTAAAGAAGTTCGCCAATTGTCGGCCCCCCGTCGTGGATCGCTTCGTGGCACGACTCGCAGAGCGTGACGAGCAACCACGGCGGATAGGCCCAGGGCGGCACGCCGCGGAGATAGCGCACATGGTGGACATTCAGCGTCGATTCGTTATCGCCGCATTCGACGCATGCGAAGCCGTCGCGCTCCATGATTTCCAGGCGCTTGCGTTGCCAGCGCGGGTCTTTGTACTGCCGGGCGTAGTCATCATTCATCGTCGCTCCTTATGTAGCGCGTGAACGCGTCAACCGTTGCGGCTCGCCCTGGCGGCAAGCCGACAAACAGGTGTGTTCAGACTTACAGCGGCGTAAGCGCTTTTCACGTTTTTTCGCCCCTTATGCAGAGCGTGAAAACGCGCGCAAAACCGGCCGCACGACCGGCAGAGATCGCGGTGCGCAAGTCACCGTGACGCGCAGCGTGAGGCACGCGAGCGTCGAGCCGCGCGCCCGCAATGGCGGATAGCCGCGCCATGCTGTGCGCCCGTCGCCGGGCCTTGAACCTTCGCGCGTGCTTTTCATGATCGCCACCGCAAGCCGCTTTAATTGCCGGCTTTAAACCTTATACCGTCGCGTGACTAATGCAAGTCACCGGATCGCGCTAAAAGTCCAGTGCAGTCCAGTGCGGTCCAGTGCAGTCCAATTCAAAAAATATTTTTTCAGGTCCAATACAAGCCAGGGATTTACCCTTGATTTCGGGTTTGCGTTTGCGGAAAGTGCGCGGAATTGTTTGTCACGAAATCCAGGACAAAAAATTCGCGCACGCTCGCTGCCTGAATCGCGCTTCTGTCATGCCATAGCGCGATTTTTGCGTGCTCAAAACACCGAATTGTTTGTCCTGGAATCGGTGACAAACAATTCGATGTTGCAGTGCGTTTTGTCATGGAGCTAATTATTTTTGGCCGTTGAAAATTGCGCAACGCAGCTTATTCTTCGTCTTCGTTGAGGCCGGAAATTCGCTAAAAAATCCCGATCCGCCTTTACCGATGATCTAGCCGTCTATTTAAAGTCGGCATTGCGCGGCAATCCTGAAACCGGATGCCGCGAGGGGTTTAAAGATGCATATAAGCCGCCGCTATCCACACCGCACGCCCGGCGCGACTTCCTATGAAGAGGAAACAGCCGCGACCGCCTTGTATGAGGCATTGCGCCACCTGGCCGAATTCTGCGCAACGCACGATCCGGCGCGCGTCGCGGCGGCCTTCGATCCGCAAGAGCGCGTGGCGCTGCACCGGTTTATCAGCACGTCCGGCGCGTGGTTGCGCGACTTTGCCGCGCGTCTGCCGGCATAACAGGGAGGCGATATGCGGATCACGATCGAGGCAACCGACGATGTTGAGGAACTGACACGCGCGCGCGTGCTGATTGAGGCGATGATCGCCGGGCGTGGCGCGAGCGTCGAGGCAAGCGCGCCGATCCAGACGCTTGCGCTTTCGCTGCGT
This sequence comes from Paraburkholderia adhaesiva, assembly GCF_021390575.1. Classification (GTDB taxonomy): domain Bacteria; phylum Pseudomonadota; class Gammaproteobacteria; order Burkholderiales; family Burkholderiaceae; genus Paraburkholderia; species Paraburkholderia adhaesiva. The sequence goes on from NZ_JAJEJQ010000001.1 coordinate 1,884,162, forward strand.
GCGCATAACTCGCTTGCGGCCGGGAACGTTTTCACGATTGGCGAGCTTTGCCGATGCACGCGTAACGAACTGTTGCGCATGCCGAATCTTGGGCGCAAGTCCCTGAGCGAGATTACCGAAGCGCTTTCGGCGCGCGGTCTGAGGCTCGCCGACGAAGCCGGGGGCGATGATGAATGACGCGCGCGAAGCATGGCTCGCCGAGCGGCGCACGGGCGTAGGTGGTAGCGATGCGCCAATTGCGTGCGGTCTGCATCCGTATGTGTCGGCGCGCGAACTGTATTACGACAAGACGGGCGAAGCCGTCTTCGAGCGCGAAGACACGGAACGCATGTTGATGGGCCGCGCGCTGGAAGACACTATCGCCGACGTGTTCGCGGAACGCTACGGCGTGCGCCTGCGTCGGCATGCGATGCGACGGCATCCCCGTTACCCGTGGATGATCGGCAATCCAGACCGCCTCATAGAAGGCGCGCGCATTGGTCTGGAAATCAAGAACGTGGATGCGCTCGCGTATCGCTTCGGCGATTGGGGCGAACCGGATACGGACGAAATACCGGAGCCGTACCTGTTGCAATGCCTGCATTACGCCATCCTGTTCGATTACCCGCAATGGCATCTCGCGGCCCTGGTCGGCGGCAACACGTTAAAGCGCTACATCGTGCGGCGTGAGCCTGAACTGGAAGCGCTGTTGATCGATGGCGAACATGAATTCTGGCAATGCGTCGAGCGTCGCGAGCCGCCCGACATTGACTTCGAGCGGCCCGGCGCACTGGCGCTTGTCAAGCGCCTTTATCCGGGCACGAACGGCGAAACGGTCACGTTACCGGACGATATCGACCACTGGCAGTTCGTCTACCGGCAATCGGACGAACTGGCGAAGCGCTACGCCGCGAGCGCTGAAAAGGCCAAGGCACACATTCTTGACGTGATGGGCGAAGCGTCCATCGCCCGCGTACCAGGCGGCGGCGAATGGCGGCGCAAACGCGTCAATAACCCCGGCTCAGTCACGCAGCCATACAGCTATATCGACTTCCGCTTTTCGGAGAAAGGGGGCAGGCAATGAACGATGTACAGGTCGCAAACCCGTTTGGCAGCAACGATGCGCCACATACCGGCGCGGTTGTCGCGGTCGAGCAATCCAAGGCCATTGCCGAAGTCCAGGCCGCGTTGCTGATTGCGCGTTCGCATCCACGCGACCCGCGCCGCGCGATGGACCGGATTATCAAAGACTGCATGCGCGCATCGCTGGCCGAAGAGGCGACTTACAAATACCCACGCGGCGAAAAGGAAATCATCGGCGCGTCGATCCGGCTTGCGGAAACGATCGCGAAGCGATGGGGAAACATGGAGGCAGGAATAAAGGAACTGAGCCGCGCCAATGGTGTATCGGAGTGCATGGCGTATGCGTGGGACTACGAGACGAACTATCGCGACGTGCGCACGTTCACCGTGCGTCACTGGCGCGATACGCGCGAAGGCGGCTATGCCCTGAAAGACGAACGGGATATTTACGAAATGGTCGCCAACGTGGGCGCGCGGCGCAAGCGTGCATGCATTCTCGCCCTGATTGACGGCGATGTGGTAGACGCGGCGATGGAACAGTGCCGCGTCACAAAGGAAGCGAACGTCGAAATCAACGACGAGCGCATCGAAAAATTGCTGTCGAGCTTCGAAGAGTACGGCGTGACCAAGGAAATGATAGAGCGGCGCATCGAACGGCATATCGACCAGGTTACGCCCGCCATGTGGTTATCGCTGCGCGAGATTTACAACGCGCTCAAAGATGGCATGAGCGCGCCCGCCGAATGGTTCGATATGCCCGCGGACGATCCGGCCGCCAACGTCGCCGCCCGCGCGGGCAAATCGCGGACAGCGGCCGTCAAGTCGCGCATGCAGGCGAAGCGGCGGCGCGGCCAGGACAAGCCCGCGGGCGATGCGCCCACGGATCAGGATACGCCGCCCGATGGCGGCCCCGATCGGGGAGAAAGCGCCGAAGGCGGCGAAGCTGCGCCGACCTATGCAGATATCGCGGATGCAATGCATAAGGCCGCGACGCTGGACGCGCTGAATGTTGCGGCGGATCTCGCCCGCCGTCTTGGCGATGAAACGCAGCGCAACGAGCTTGAAGCGCTCTTCAAGTCGCGCGCTGCGGAACTGGACAAAGGAGGTTCCAGCAATGGGTTATCTGAATGAGTCTTTCGGGCGCGTCGAGCGCGTCATGTCGATCATGCAAATGTGCGACGAACAGCAGGACTGGTTGCGCACGGGCTTTTACCTGGGCGCGAAAATATTTTTCGAGGCGGCGTGCAAGTCGTCCGAAATGGACGACGCGCCGGGGCGTGCATTGCTTGATGGTTGCCGCGCTGATATTGACGCCTACGACGCCAGGATCATGCAAAAGGCGCTGTCGATTCTGGAGAAGACGCAATGATCGAATTTGCACGGCAACCGGTTAAGGTCGCGCATATCAATGTGCGCCCCGAGCACCACGGCGACGAAGAGGTTATCGCCGTCGATCTAAAACTCGCCTTCGAACTGCCGAGTGTGTCACTGGACGGCCTTAGCCCGTCCCTGCGCACTTCGCTGTTCAAGACGCCCGACAATCCGACCGCCTGGGATGATATGGGCCTGGCGCTTCCTACGTCTGTGCGTAATCCGCGCCTTGGCGTGCTGAAGTGGTCGCAGACCTGGCGCGAAATGCACCTGGCCTTGCACGCGGGCGAAACGCCAGGCGACGATATCCGCTTCGATGGCGTCACCTTCTGCAAGGTCACAATGCGCCCGCGCGAAGGCGGCACCGTGGCCTATACCGCGTGCGCCCAGGTGCATCCGCGCACGGACGGCGAGACGGCAAAGCTGGTCACGCTTTTGAAGCTGAAACACGAAATACCCGGCACGCTGGACGCGAGCAAGGAAACAGACGAAAGCGCAGCGGGAAAGTAACCCACGATTGCGGCACGACACCGGGCCGCGCGTGGCGTGCGTGCGTCCGGTTGCGCCTCTGGAGAAAGCATGAGTCCTGGTTTCCGCGCCGACCTGTTCCCGCCCGCTATCACGCCGCCCGCCAAAACGACCGCGAGAGGCGAGCCGCCAATGACGGTTGACGAATTCTGCGCACGCTACGCCCTGAGCCGGTCGCACTATTACGACCTGAAAAAACGGGGACTCACGCCCGACGAATTGCGCGTGGGCCGCAAGGCACTGATAACGGCCGCCAGTGCGCGCGCATGGGAGCGGCGGATCGCCCAAGAGCAAAAAGCCGCACGGACACGGATGAACGCGCAAGACGAATAGAGTCCGGGCGGGGTTAAAATTGGACCTCCAAACGAGGAGATCCTTTCATGACGGACCAGAGCCGGTCGCAACACGTTCTGGAGCTTGCACGCGAGCTTCTTGACGATATCGAGTTAGGACGTGCAGAAGGTGAGCGCCTGATTTTGAAGGCGTCTCGCCTAGCGCGCTGGGTTGGGAGCGACGAAGTTCGCGCTTGGTTAAAGCTGGAGATGGGAGGTTATTACAATAATGATCCAGTTTCGCTCAAGTATATGGGTCTCACCGGACGCTGGATAGACCGCGAGAAGAAAACTGGATATTGGGGGCCGCTTGCGCAGCAGGAAGCATTGATTGCTGCACAAAGAGCAAAGCTTGCAACGCTACGGACACCAGATATCAGCGGCGATTACGCCAATCTCGCCATCATGAACGTAATGAAGGAGATGACCGCCTGTACTGCATTAATACAGACGATTAGCGGCATAAAAAGCCGAGTATTGGGCTTGCTCCACAACTTTGTCAGCGAAATCTACTACGCGAAGGAATTCGATAACCTGACGGAGACAATTTTCGAAAGATATCAACGCGACGTTGATACGCTCCTCGTTCAGCACTGCGGCGATGTCCTCGAAAAAATCCCTTCCGTTATGGATCGACTTTCTGCCGGTGATAACGAGGCCGTTTCGCAAGCGCTTTCGACTTGTCGGCGAATTATCGAATCGTTTGCTGATTCGATCCTCCCACCGAGTGACGAGACAGCAGAAGTTAACGGAAACACTCTAAAACTTGACGCGTCAAAGCACCAGAATCGAATCAATGTGTATGTCAATATGAGAACCGATAGCCAATCCCGGAAGCAGAAAATTAGGCAGAATTTATCAAATCTTTTTGATCGCGTTTCATCCGGTGTCCACAAGGATGTCAGCGCAGAAGAAGCGCGTTCTCTTTTCCTTAATACATATCTCTTCTTAGGTGAAATTCTGCATTTGGGAAAGACAACCGGTTGAATATAAGGGTTGTGGCGTGGACAACTATATGAAGCCCGCCAGATGGCGGGCTTTCTCTTAGATGCACAGGTGTTATGCTGCCAGGAGCGGCGCGGGCGCAATCTGTAGAATGTTCGGCCCCGAGAGTTGCAGCGCGGCCACTGCGCGCAATTTGCTTTCCGGCGCAAGGTGCGCGTAACGCTGCGTCATTTCCAGCGTGGCATGGCCCAGGAGTTCACGCACCACGTTAAGGTCAACGCCCGATTGCACGAGCCACGACGCGAACGTATGGCGCATGTCGTGCCACCGGAAGTCTTCGATACGCGCCGCTTTCAGGACGGATGCGAACGACTTTTTCATGTCCTGGATTGGCTCGCCCGTTTCGCCCGCGAAGACGTACTCGCTATCAGGGTGCGCCAGGGGCTTCCACGTTACCAGTACGTCATGGAGCGCGGCATTGATCGGAATATGCCTTTGCTTGCCGGACTTCGCGTGTTCGTCGCGCACCGTAATGAAGTGGTGCGCGAAGTCCACGTCCGACCATCGAAGGTTGAATAGTTCGCCCTTGCGTAACCCGGTCATGATGGAAACGAGCACGGCCGGGCGCAAGGCGTCCACGAATTCCGCGTTGCGTAGACACGGCAATTGCGGCATGCGACGGCGGCGGCGGTGGTCGTTGGTGCGGTCGCGCGCGTCGCGCATTTCGTTTTCCCGCGCGACCAGGGCGGCATAGAACCGGCGCGCTTCGTCCGGTAATGCCCCCGCAAATCCATCGTCGGGAGAAGTAGAATTTTCTCGTTAAGAGGGAGTTCTGCAGATGAAGAAGTCGAGATTCACGGACAGCCAGATACTGGAGGCGCTCAAGCGCGCGGAGGCCGGACTGGCGGTGCCGGAGCTGTGCCGGGAGCTGGGCATCAGTTCGGCGACGTTTTATAAATGGCGCTCGAAGTACGGCGGCATGGACGCGTCGATGATGTCGCGCATGAAGGAACTGGAGGCGGAGAATGCCCGGCTTCGCAAGATGTACATCGAGGAGAAGCTCAAGGCTGAGATTGCCTCGGAGGCACTGCAAAAAAAGTTCTGAAGCCATCTCGTCGGCGCGAGATGGCAAAGCGGGTTGTGCAACAGCGGCGCGTGTCAATTCGTGTGGCGTGCGCGGCGTTTGGCATCAGCGAGTCGTGCTACCGGTACGAGGCGAAGTTGAACACGGAGAACGAAGAGATTGCCAACTGGCTGCTGCGTATCACGGGTTGCCATCGCAACTGGGGTTTTCTGCTGTGCTACTTCTACCTGCGTAACGTGAAGGGATTCGGCTGGAACCATAAGCGCATTTACCGGATTTACCGCGAGCTGGAGCTGAACCTGCGCATCAAGCCGAAAAAGCGGCTGGTGCGGGAAACGCCGCAGCCGCTATCGGTACCGGAGGCCATCAATGAAGTGTGGTCGATGGACTTCATGCATGACCAGCTGGTTGACGGGCGCAGTATCCGGACGCTGAACGTGATTGATGATTTCAACCGCGAGGCGCTGGGCATCGAGGTGGATTTCTCGTTGCCATCCGAGCGGGTGATTCGCACGCTGAAGCAGCATATGGAATGGCGAGGCAAGCCGAAGGTCATCCGGTGCGACAACGGCCCGGAATATCTGAGCGCGGCCATCGTGACGTGGACGCAGAAGCAAGGCATCCGGTTGGAATACATCGAGCCGGGCAAGCCGCAGCAGAATGCGTATATCGAACGGTTCAACCGGACTGCTCGGTACGAATGGTTGTCGCAGTATCTGTGGGAAGACCTGGAGCAGGTTCGCGAAGCGGCGGCCGACTGGATGTGGATTTACAATCACGAGCGCCCGAATATGGCATTGGGCGGTTTTACCCCGAAGCAGCGGCTGGCCATGGCCGCTTAGTTTCTACTTCTGCCCACCGTGGAAAACGGGGGCATTACCGTCCGGCGTCAGGTATCGGACGATGCCCGAGGGTTCCGGCAGCATGCGGATTTTCTTCATCGGATGCGCCGCGAGGATTTCGCAGTCTACGGCATAGGTGAGCAGACCTTGCAGGGCGGTAAGTTTCTTGTTCGTGGTTGCGCGCGCCAGTCCCTTGTTCAGTTGCGCCGAGCGCCACGCTTCGAGCAGGGCGGCCGTGATATGGTCGAGCGGCAAGTCGAGCATATCGGGGAACGATTGTTCGATCAGGCGCGCGTTAGCGTCGCCGTGCGCCGCCGTCTTGCAGTAGGTGCGCAATTGGGCCTTGTAGCGGTCCCTGAGAAAGTCCCCCAGGGTCGGAACCGTGCCCGCCGCCTTCGTCAGTTCTGTGCGCTTCGCCTTGCGCACCGCGGCGGCCGTGAGGGAGTCGCCCTTGCGGTCGAGGATTTCGGCTTCGCGGCGGGCGGCGTCGCGCGCTTCGCCGGGATTCATGGCGGGCCACCGGCCGACCGTAAGCCGTCCCATTGTGCCGTCCGGCTTTGTCCACCGGTAGGTGTAGGAGGCAAGCCCCGCGGGCGTCACCTTGACGCGAAAGCCCCGCATTTCCGTATCGGCAAATTCCTGGTATGCGCCGGTTGCGCGAATGTCACGCATGAAGGCGCGGTCGATCGTGAAACGCTGATGTTTTGTACCCATTTAGCTGTCCGGTAGAGGTTGGCAGCAGCACGGCCGTTAGGGCAAATCTAGGGCAATTCTTGCCCTGGACTGCACTGGACCGCACTGGACTCCACTGGACACAAAAAAGTCGCAAACCCTTGAAAAATATAGGTGTTTGGACTGCACTGGACCGCACTGGACTGACAGAATCGGACTCATAACCCGAAGGTCGTAGGTTCAAATCCTACCCCCGCAACCAGGCAAATCAAGGGCTTACAGCGCATTGGCGTGTAAGCCCCTTTGCTTTTCCGGCTCCGTGTAACCTGGGTGTAACCGGTGTACCGGCACGCCGGTTACAGGTCAATCCAACGCGGGTCAGACGTTCTCCCCATCGAACAAGCCGAATTGGCCGTTGGCTCGTTTCTTTTCAAAGCGCTTCTTTCGTCCCTGAGGCGTCTCTCGAATCTCGCCACTTCCTTCAATTTTGTCGAGCACGGTGGTAACGCGGTAGCCCGTTACCTTGGCATTGCCAAACTCGTCGAGCTTGCGCTCACTTTCCAGCACACACCGGATTGAGTCTCCATGCTGAAAACTGACCTGACTATGCAAGACCTCGTCCTTGTATGTCTTGTCATCCATGATGAACGAAATCACCTGGTCGTTCCATCGGCCTTTCCACTGTATGTTCCCGTGAGTTATGACGGGCGCCACGATTTCTATGACGGCGTCTGTGACGTCAGGCGCCAGCTTGTCGCTCTGCAGCACGAAACTCGAAAAATCCGCCCGGTGAACTATTTGCTCATCTAACGCCGGCCCGTCCTCTGGGAACCACCGGAAGCCAGCCGCCGTTACCGCGCTGTAGGAGATAAGTTGCCTGTAAAAATTTGAACGTCGCCGGTTGACTTTCGGGTCCGTTTGCAGGCTCAAGTGTTTAAAATTGTCACCTCCGTATGGATTCGGCGACAGCAATTGTTCGGGTTGAACCAGTGGAGGCACGTAGACTAACGACGCAGGGGATTTTTTGGCCGTTGCGTCGGGCAGCGAGGGACGGCTGGTCTTTGGAGTGTTCGCACTCAATTCGCGCTGAAGTTTTTTGACCTCCAGTTCAGATCGAAGGTTTTCTATTTTTGAGTGTTCAATGGCGAGTCGGTTGATCTCCAACTGCTGCCTCTCTAACTCCGGGTTGGGTTTGGGCGCGGCCGACCAGATGTGTACTGATATGTCCAGAATCGCACAAAAAATGGCTGTAAATGCTGGTACTGACAGAGCCCGGTTGTCCTTGTGAACCAGGACTCTCCAGATGTCACGGAATCCACCGTCTGCTGAAACGCTGGCCTCAAATTGAAGCTCCGCCCCCAAACGTTGCGCGACATACGAGACCGTGGCCAAAAATTCCGCTTCGCATCGGTTTCTGATGAACGCATCCATGGAGTGTGCGCCATCCTTCAAGTAGTAATGCGCCTCAAGGCGCGCGGCATTCTCCACTTCGACTTCTCCTTATCCGAAGCGCGACGGTGCCAAACCGTTCGCGCCGATAGCCGCGCCCGGATCAGCCCCCGGCCAGCTTGCCCGTCGCCTCGTACCGCCCGCGTTTCCAGCCATTCCTGGCCCTGGTCTGGTTGAGAATCGCGCACTGCGGACACCAGCTCCCCTTTATCACGCTGGCAGGAACGGCCTCCCACTCGTGACCCTTTGCGCAGCGCCAGCGCAGTTTCGTCTCGTTGTTGACATAGCGTTCGGACAGGCACTCGCCCGTGCGCAATGGCCTGCATGTCCCCAATCTTCAGCCGCATCTTTTCGAAGGCGCACTGCGGGCACCACGGGCCGCTGGTTCGAAGGCCCGCAGGCGCGGCCTCCCATACGTGACCTTCGGCGCACTGCCAGCGCAGCTTTGTCGCTGTGTTGCGATATTCCGTAGACAGGCACTGTCCACCACGCGCCTGCGCCATCGCGTGCATGTCCGCGATGGACAGACGCACGCCCTGCCTGCCTTTCTGAATCGTCACGCCCAGGCCATCCCCCATCAGGCCGAACAACCCGCGCCGGGACTCGCCTTGACGTGATTCCTGCCACACGGGCACAGCACCTGGTCATCGTCGAGCACGCTCGCGCGACCGTCCTCGCTCATGTTCGTTCCTGTACCCTCTATCGGATACTCGCCAAGACAGTTGCCGCACGTCGCCATTTCCCGGTCGAGCGCAATGCGCCGCTCGCCGTCGAACAACGTGGATGCCTTCGCGATCACGTGTCCGCCCGTCGTCGTTGGATCACCGTTACACACTGCTGCCTTGCTCATGCGATGTCCCTCGTCAGTTGGTTTTCACCGGGACAATCAAAGGCGTGCGGGGAAGCGGGGGCGCGTCCCGATAATCAAAACGGGCTTCCCATTGCCGCGTTCCGTCGCTGTCGGCATGAGGCGCACCCGGCACATTGGTCTGCAAGTCCTGGGGATCAGGATTACGCAAAACACGAAGTACACTGTTGACGACCAGGTACGGCTCAGACCAGTCCTCTTCCGGCGCACCCAGCCAAGGGAAATCTCCTGCCCGGATGAGCAGGCACTTCCCGATCCGTTCGATGTTGATATCCGGCCGCGCGAGTTCGGCCCGCACCTTTTCCTCACCACCGAGACGGTCCACAAACAGGTCGCCAATCAGCGTGTACCAGTTCACGCCCTTGATGAAACCATAGCTTCTCACTTTCGCACCGGGACGAAGATCGTCATAGATGGCGGTATCCCGTCCCTCCGAATTCTCCTCGTACGACATCGTTTGATACGCATCGCCCTGCGTGAACGCGTAGCTGTCAATTTCCAGCCCCCTGAACCGCTGCGCCATCGCCCATTCCTGCGACAGGTAGGAATGGAAGTCGTACGGCAGGATGGGCGACAGGCCACCATAGCCGCCGCATACAGGAAGCTTTTCGCAGACGAACCGCAGGAAGGCTTCGTATTGCTTGACGCCCTCCGGCATGCTGACGAAATCCATCGGCATCCAGAATTTCAGGTAGGACATTTCCCGGTCGGTTCCCTTCTTGTGAATGAGACCGGAATAAGGGCTTTGGTAGTCGTCGGCCAATGCGCTGCTGGTCAGCGTCTCGATCTGATAAGCCGCTGCGGCGTCCGGGTCGGCCTGACTGGACAGTACCGCCTCTACGGCTTCGTAGGGTGGCGTCTCGACAATGGCGCGACGGATCGACACGATCCCGGCAGGTGTCCTGCGGCCAAAGTTGCCCGTTCCCTCCGGCCCCCGGCCACCCTTGAGGTATTCGCCAAACAGTTCCGCGAAGCGGTCGAAGCAGGCCAGAATGCCCTGGCGGACTTCCAGCGTCGAACCACCCCGGAAAAGCACCGTGCCGATCACACCAGGCAGCACCACAAGCCGCCCCTTCCTGTCATGCAGGCACAGTTCCTCACGATAGCGCTTCAGGGCTTCTTCCGGGGTAAGTATCAGTGTTGACGCTTGTGAACTCATCATCGTTTGAAGGAACTTAAACTCAACACACGTGGACAGCATCCTATCCACGACGCAGATACCAGATGACCTCGCCCAGGTTGTTGAATTTTGGCCCCGGCATCGGCTCTCCTTTACGCATCTGCACCTTGTTCTTGACAATCGGGCTGAACCACTCACCATCAGCCGGACAGGCTTCACCCGGCGTGGCCCGCAAAACCGTCACGCGCGGTGGCTCGACCGCCGGTTGCTGAACCGGTTCAACGGCGGGTTGTGCCGCGTACTCATCTATCGTCTCATCGACCTTGTGAAACCCGAGCTGATCCGGATAGGGTGGCCAGATACCCGGTGCATCGAAACGTTGCGACCACAGTTCTGCGGTGCGCTCGTTAAAACGGATTTCTCCTGTCATCGAACCTGTATGGAAAGCACGTAATGGAGTAACCCGCATCGGCCTGAGCGTATCGCTGACGGCCTTGTACAGTGGCGGGATGCCGTCAGGCACCGGCCCCAGCGTCGGCTGGTCGCCCGCCTGCACAATCCACGTTCGCCCTGCTTTCCATATCCGGATACCGGGCGTCGCCTCCAGCGTTTTCCATTGTTCCTGCGTCACCGTCGAAGGAAAGGCGTCGTCAAACATCGTCAGCCAGTTCGTACCCTTCAGATGCCGTTGCAGATCATCGGTCAGAGCGAATCCACTTGCTGCGGCGTCCAGCCCAAAATATCGCTGCAATAAATCGAACTCACCCGTTTGCGCTTCCCCCTTGGTAAGCGGCAGCAATGACGCCAGACCTGCAATGCCATTCCATGGATTCAACTGCTCGCAGCAGAACCGGATGAAATCAGTAAAAAGCCGCGGATTGCCTTGCGGTCCGTAGACCGCTTCGACCGGCATCGCGAAATTCAGCCATGTGAGCCGGTTGCGTGTCCGGACCTGCCACTCACGCGCCGTCAAAACCACTAGATAACAGTCGCTGGCTTCCTCCCACGACGAGCCTCCGGAAATCCTCCAGGACAGCAAGTCGTCAGGGTCCATCGTCGCGATATAGCTCCGCAGGGAAGCAATATTGTTATCAGGTACGACTTCCCGATTTTCGGATTCAGCATCCTCCATGGGCATAACCCATTTGAGGCGTGGGCCGAATAACTCCTGAAACCGCTCGAAGCACCGGACAATGGCTTCGCGAACCGGCTGGGTCTCACCACCCCAGAAATAAAACGTCCCCGACAGCCCTACACACACCATCACATCCATCCCGTCTTCCGATGTGTACGTAAGGTCGTTGCGGTATTTTTCGTATTGCGTCCAGGTATCCATATCCGTGTCTCTCGGTCGGTGTATATCAAGCCCCTAGGGCGGAAAGAACGATTATCAGAAGGATCAGCAGTCCGCTCGCTGTCGTGCCAGTGGCGACCTGATTCTGGTTGAACGAGGAAGTGCCTCTCTCCAACTCATCTGCCATGGGCCTGACACTGTACGACGGTGCGGGATTCTGCCAGGACGGTTCCAGCATACGCCTGACCTCCGCCGTCCTGTCCGGCGCAACCGCCTTGCTCGGCAGTCTCGCACCCTGCGGGACCTTCTCGGGTTCTCCGCACGGCTTGCACGCACAGATCGACGGCGATAGCTCCTTGACACGATCATAGCCACCCGCGATTGCCGCGTAGTCTCTCTCTTGGTCCTCTAGCTGAAATGAATTTTTCTTGCGCCACCGGTCTCCCGCGAACTTGATTTCCACCACGAACGCGATGTTGGGCTGGCTCAGGTCGAAGTTGTGCATGTCCTTTACGATGATGACATCCGGAATACGTAGCAGTCCCCTCTGCGCACGCCCCGTCAGTTTCGCCAAAGCGATTGCTGCGTCCAGCGCGGACGTATCGGAACCCGCCGGAAACATGAGCGGCTGATTCTTCACTAGCGAGGCCATGATCGGCGAAGGGGGCGAATTGATCATGTTGTAGCCAACTTCACCCTTGTATTTCCATACCTGCTCTTTGTAGTGGTCTAATGAATCCGGACACTGATTTAGGCGAGAATGGTCGCCATGAAGAGGTGTCTGATGAGCAAGCAACGACGTACGTTTTCCCCGGAGTTCAAACAGCAAGCCGCCTGTCTGGTGCTCGACCAGGGCTATAGCCATATGGAGGCAAGCCGCTCGGTCGGTGTCGGCGAGACGGTGCTGCGTCGCTGGGTGCAGCAACTTCAGATGGAACGCCAGGGCGTCACGCCGCAGGGCAAGGCAATCACGCCGGATCAACAGCGTATTCAGGAACTCGAGGCGCGTATCGAACGCCTCGAGCGTGAGAAGGCCATTTTAAAAAAGGCTACCGCGCTCTTGATGTCGGAAGGCATCGAACGTACGAAGTAATTGATCAGATTGGCGCAAGCGAATCGGTCGAACTGATCTGCGCGGTATTCGACGTATCGCGATCCTGCCTGTATGCGTACCGGGAGCGCGCCCAGCGCGTTGACGCCGAGCGCATGGCACTGCGTAGCCGGGTACACGAGCTGTTCGTCGAGAGTCGAAGCTCTGCCGGCAGCCGCAGCATCATGGGCATGATGCGCGAAGAAGGTACGGTGATTGGCCGCTTCAAGGTCAGCCGCCTGATGGAAGAACTCGGGCTTATCTGCAAGCAGCCGGGTCGCCATGCCTACAAGCAGGCCACGGTCGAGCGGATCGATATCCCGAATCATCTCAATCGTGAATTCGAGGTTGGTACGCCGAATCAGATCTGGTGTGGTGACATCACCTATGTCTGGGCGCAGGGCCGTTGGCATTATCTGGCCGTAGTGCTCGACCTGTTCACGCGTCGGGTTGTTGGCTGGGCGTTCTCGACACGCCCGGATGCCGATCTGGTCGTGCAGGCGTTGGAGATGGCCTATGAGCAGCGTGGTCGTCCGCAAGGCTTGCTGTTCCACTCGGATCAAGGCGGCCAGTATGCAAGCCGGAAATTCCGTCAGCGCCTGTGGCGCTATCGGATTCAGCAGAGCATGAGCCGTCGTGGAAATTGCTGGGACAACTCCCCGATGGAAAGGCTGTTCCGCAGCTTCAAGACGGAATGGCTGCCGTCAGTGGGGTACACGTCGACGCAGGAAGCACACCGGGATATCAGCCACTACCTGATGCACCGTTACAACTGGATACGGCCGCATCAGTTCAATGACGGACTGGCGCCGGCTGTTGCGGAAGAAAAACTTAACGCAGTGTCCGGGATTAGTTGACCACTACATTCATCATGAGCAACACTACCGAAGACAACTGCGTCAACTTGTTTAGGGATCGCTTTCATGTCCTTCGTTGCACCCATCATCATCAGCCATTCTTTCTCGCTGTCAGACAGTTGAAGTGGCGGCTTCGTGGCATCGAGAAAATTGACTCGGGCGTAGAACGGGCCTGCCTTATGATAACGATCACCCTCTGGTGGGGGATTTATTGAGTATGTCAACGTAATCGGGTTCATTTGCCTGCCAGGCGCTACACTCGGTCGCACCAATGAACCCGCCTTCGTGCGGGTTTTTTGTTGTCCAGCGAAATCCGCCCCGAGCAGACGTTCATATTTTTGGAGGCTTTTCCATGAAGAAACACGCACTCGTACAGTTGGCGTTCGTCTCTGCCGCTATCAGCCTGACCAGCATCGCACACGCGGCTGATGTCAATGTCGGCATTAATGTGGGTACCCCCGGCGCTGTTGTGGTTGCGCCGCCGCCCGCGGTCGTCGTCACGCCGGGATGGCACGGCGACCGCTATTGGGACGGTCATCGCTACTGGAATCGGGACGAGTGGGAAAAGCACCATCACCACGATAAGGGTTGGCACTGCCCGCCCGGACACGCCAAAAAAGGCGAGTGCTAATCGGGCTTCCCGTCCAGTTACGCGCACAGCATGAACAAACCCGGCCCGGCGCCGGGTTTTTGTATTCTGGGCGGCTGACAGCCTCGCGGCTCGTCGCCTGTGCCCTCGCGTCAGCGAGCCCACGATCTGCGTGACACGCCATAGCCAGAGCCCGTCACACGCAGAAGAAGCGCGACAGCTTCTTGTCTTCGAGTTCGTCGCTCCCGAAGGGCGCACTCAGTCGCCGGCAAACGCGTCGCAACAATCCTGGCGTCGTTACTCAGGAGCCGCGTCGTGGGCAAGATCGATGAACTGCTAAGCGATTTGCACGCGTCGAGTCTCGGTTACCAACTTTCGGCATCCTGATTAGTTCATCACCACATCGCCTGAAGACCTGGTGCGCAACACCGGTCACGTCCCGCCGATTTCGATTCGCGTGTATTCGATCTTTACGTGCCCCATCTCCCGTATTGCCGCTTCCCACCAAGCGCTGCTGCGAAAACATCGTTTTCGCAAGGCACGTCGCACGACTTAGCCTTCATCGCCACGCCCCGCATCGACCAACGAGCAACAGTAATCCTGCACGCGACTCGCGTGTAAGAAAATGTAATTGAAAGCAAATAGACATCGCTCCGCCGTAATACCCCTGCAAATTTCATGTGGTTTCGCACGATGTTCCTCAACAAACAAACGAGGTGAACAATGAAAAACGCAAGGAGGTGGTCGGCAGGTCTGGCGGCGCTCGGTGCAGGCGCACTCGCCTTGACTGGTGTACTCGCAACGGCGCAGGCGAGCGAGACGCATGGGATCAAACACGTCTTGCTGATCAGCTTTGACGGCTTGCATGAACAGGACGTCGCACGCTGCATCGCGGGCAATACCTGCACGAATCTCGCACTTCTCGCTAAATCTGGCGTCACGTATACGAACGCATATACGCCGGGTCTTTCGGATTCTTTCCCCGGCCTCTCCGCGCTCGTGACGGGCGGCTCGCCGAAAACCGCCGGCCTTTTCTACGACGTTTCGTATGACCGAACGCTTTACGCGCCCAGCGACACAGGTTGCGTCGGCAAGCAGGGCTGGAACGTCGTGTTCGACGAGACCACGGGCATCGACGGCGAAAACGGCGGCGCACTCGTGCATCTGGATGGCGGCGGCGCGTTCAATCCTCAGGCCATTCCGCATGCACGCGTGGGTGGCAAATGCGTTCCCGTCTATCCGCACAACTACGTGAAGACGAACACGATCTTCGAAGTCGTCAAGGAGCACGTATCCAATTCGCGCACCGCATGGGCAGACAAACACGCGTGGGGCTACGACTGGCTGAATGGCCCGTCCGGCCACGGCGTGGATGATCTGGCGCGCACCGAGATCAATTCGATCGACCCCGCCACGAACACCTATTACCTCGACACGTACACGCACACCCAGAAATTTGATGATTACCACGTGCAGGCACTCATCAACGAGATCGATGGCAAGGACTCCACGGGCACGCGCAACGAGCCGGTGCCGACCGTGTTCGGCGCGAACTTCCAGACGCTGAGCGTGGCGCAAAAGGCCACAGTAGCCACGGGCGGCGGCTATCTCGACGCCGACTTCACGCCGGGCCCGCAAGTGGCTGGCGCGATCGCCTACATCGACAATTCGCTCGGCAAAATCGTTGCGGCGCTCCAGGCGAAGAATCTCTACAATTCGACGCTCATCATCGTGACTGCCAAGCACGGCCAGTCGCCGACCGATCACACGAAGCTCGTGAAGAACGGCGACACGCTCACGAAACTGCTTGAAGCAAACAACTATCTCGATCCGAACGGCAACTTCGGCCAGTTCAACACGGCAAGCGGCAATCTGAACGATGGCTCGGGTCTCGTCGGCACGGGCATGGTGCAGACCGACGACGTGGGCCTCATCTGGCTGCGCGATCAATCGCAGCGCGACGCCGTGATCGCGACGCTCAAGCAGAACCTCTCGTGCAACGCGCCCGGCATCTGCGCGGATGGCCCGCAAGCGTACATCCTCTCGGGTAACGCACTGGCATCGCGCTTCGGGGATCCGGCGCAAGGCCGCACGCCGGACATCATCGTGCAGCCGAATCCGGGCGTGATCTACACGTCGAGCAAAGCGAAGGACGAGGAGCACGGCGGCAACGCTCCCGACGACAGCCATCTCGGCCTCGTCGTTTCGTTCCCCGGACTGCACCATGCCGGTCACCGTGTCGATGAGCGCGTCCAGACCACGCAGGTCGCGCCCACCATCCTCAAGGCACTCGATCTCGATCCGCGCCTGCTGCATTCCGTTGCGGTTGAAGGCACGGACACGCTGCCTGGCCTTGGTCTGAGAGGCGGCGAGTAACACGCGTGATCCCGCGGCCGGCGCTTCCCGCGAAGCGCCGGCCCGCGAGCAAGCTCACGCCTCACACCTGAACGCGGACCCGTCCAGGAATCAACCGGCTCAGACAGCCAGGGGTTACAACGCACTGGCCTGTAGCCCTTTTTGCCATTGTTGGCGCTTCTGACTCCAGACCGTTTGCAGTACCTGCCAGGATAGCTGCCGGTCCCCGCGCCGCCCGCCGCCCTCCCGGCTCCCCCCGCCGCGGTGATACACTCGCATCACCCTTCCCCCCATCGTGCTCATGAAATTCTGCTCGACTTGCGGTCAGACGGTCAGCCTGCTCGTACCCCCCGGCGACAATCGCGAACGGTTTGTCTGTTCGGCCTGCGGTACCGTGCACTACGAGAATCCGCGCAACGTGGTCGGCACCGTCCCCGTCTGGGAAGACAAGGTGCTACTCTGCCGCCGCGCGATCGAACCGCGTTATGGCTACTGGACGCTGCCCGCCGGATTCATGGAAATGGGCGAGACAACGTCCGAAGCGGCCGTACGCGAGACGCTCGAAGAAGCCGGCGCGCGGGTCGAAATACAGAATCTTTTTTCGCTCCTGAACGTGCCGCGCGTGCATCAGGTTCATCTGTTCTATCTCGCGCGCCTGCTCGACACCAATATCGCCGCGGGAGAAGAGAGCCTCGAGGTCCGGCTCTTCGAAGAACACGAGATCCCGTGGGACGACCTCGCGTTTCCGACGATCGTGCAGACACTCCGGTTCTTCTTCGCCGATCGTGAATCGGGCAGCTACGGGCTGCATACCGGCGATGTGCTTCGCTCGCTGCGCGAGCCCTGACCCAAGTCCTCCGATGGTTCCCTGGCTCGGGCCCGAAGACCCGTTCCCCAGCGTGGAGCGCTCGCTCGGCATGAACAGCGGCGCACCTGGCCTGCTCGCGGCAAGTGCCGACCTGCTGCCATCGCGCCTCGTCGATGCCTACCGTCACGGCATCTTCCCCTGGTATTCGGACGGTCAACCCGTGCTCTGGTGGAGCCCCGATCCACGCATGATCCTGCGCCCCGATGAGTTCAAGGTATCGCCGTCGCTGAAAAAGACGCTCCGGCGCGTGCTGCGCGACGATGCATGGGAAATCCGCATCGACGACGATTTTGCCGCCGTGATGCGCGCGTGCGCGAACGCGCCACGCCGCGGCCAGCGCGGCACCTGGATCACCACCGAAGTGATCGACGCCTATTTGACGCTGCACCGCATCGGCGACGCGCACAGCATCGAGGCCTGGTGCGACGGCGAGCGCGTGGGCGGGCTCTACGGGGTCTCGCTCGGCACGATGTTTTTCGGCGAATCGATGTTCGCCTCCGTGACCGACGCCTCCAAGATCGCGCTCGCCGCACTCGTCGCGCATCTGCGCAAGCACGGCGTCGCGCTGATCGACTGCCAGCAGAATACGGCACACCTCGCCTCGCTTGGCGGGCACGAGATCGCGCGCAAAGCCTTCATCGCCCACGTGCGCGCGACGGTCGACGCACCGCGCATTCCGTGGCGCTTCGACAAACGCGTCCTCGCCGATCTGGTGGGAAGCGGCGGCGCAGTCCCGGCTGCCTGACCACACCACCGCGCTGCCGCTTCGCGGTGAGGTGTTGCGCCCGCGGCGCAGTGCCGTGCAATTCAATGGATTCCGGTTCGGAGCCGATGTTAGACTGAAGATAGAACACGTCGTCGGAGCGCCTTGTGCGAGCAACCCCGCACGAAACGGCGCACACAGGCCACACGCGCCATTCCAGCGACGACCCGAACTGCCATGAGAGCTGCCAACGTGACGCATCCTAACGAGCTGCCGCTTTCACCCCTTTCGGCGCTGCAGTTCTATGCAACGGCGCCCTATCCCTGCAGTTATCTGGCGGGGCGTATCGCGCGCTCGCAGGTTGCGACGCCAAGCCACCTGATCAACTCGGACGTCTACACGGATCTCGTGAAGGCAGGTTTCCGGCGCTCGGGCGTCTTCACGTACCGACCGTATTGCGACGGGTGCCGCGCCTGCGTTCCAGTGCGTGTGCCGGTCGAGCGCTTCACGCCGAACCGCACGCAGCGCCGGGTCTGGCGCCATCATGGCGCCCTCGTGGCGACGGTCGCGCCGCTGCACTACGACGAAGCTCACTACGCGCTGTATATGCGGTACCAGTCGGCGCGCCACGCGGGCGGCGGCATGGACCGCGACAGCCGCGACCAGTACGAGCAATTCCTTCTGCAAAGCAGGATCAATTCGCGCCTCGTGGAATTCCGCGAGCCCGATGCCCAGAACCCCGAAAGCCCCGGCGTGCTGCGCATGGTGAGCATGATCGATATCCTCGGTGACGGACTTTCGTCGGTCTACACGTTCTTCGAGCCCGACGAGCCGCACACGAGCTACGGCACCTACAACATCCTGTGGCAGATCGAGCAGGCGCGCAGTCTGCAACTGCCCTACGTGTACCTCGGCTACTGGATCCGCGAGAGCCCCAAAATGGCCTACAAAGCGCACTTCAGGCCGCTCGAAGGTTTGCTCGACGGGGTCTGGTCCATGCTCGATCCCGATTTGGCGCACGAGGCGCGCTAGAACGCGCCGCACCTCGCGCGCGCCGACCGGCGCGCGCAATGCCGTTAAAATAGCGGGTTCTCATTTTTCGGCGTCCGCGCCCTCTGCCCGTGTTCAGCTCCCTCTATCCGTTCCTGCGCAACCAGCTCTTCCGCCTGGACGCCGAAGACGCCCACCACCTGACGCTGCGCGCCATCGGCGCGGCCGGCCGCACCGGCATGGCCGGGCTGCTCGCGCCGCGCGTCCCCGATGCGCCGCGCACCGTGATGGGCCTCACCTTCCGCAATCCGGTCGGCCTCGCGGCCGGGCTCGACAAGGAAGGCGCGGCGATCGACGGGTTCGCGGCGATCGGTTTCGGCTTTATCGAGGTGGGCACCGTGACGCCCCGCCCGCAGCCGGGCAATCCGCGTCCGCGCATTTTCCGGCTGCCGCAGGCGGGCGGGATCATCAACCGCATGGGTTTCAACAATCACGGCGTCGAGCAGTTCGTGAAGAACGTGCAGGCCGCACGCTATCGCGGCATCCTCGGCCTGAACATCGGCAAGAACGCCGATACGCCCATCGAGCGCGCCGCCGACGACTATCTCTTCTGCCTCGAACGCGTCTATCCGTTCGCGAGCTACGTGACGATCAACATCTCGTCGCCGAACACGAAAAACCTGCGCCAGTTGCAGGGCGCAGGCGAACTCGATGCGCTGCTCGCCGCGCTCAAGGACAAGCAGCAGCGTCTCGCCGACCTGCATGGCAAGCTCGTGCCGCTCGCGCTAAAGATCGCGCCGGACCTCGACGATGAGCAGATCAAGGAGATCGCCGATACGCTCCTGCGTCACAAGATCGAAGGCGTGATCGCGACGAACACCACGCTCTCGCGCAGCGCCGTGCAGGGCCTGCCGCACGCGGACGAGACAGGCGGCCTTTCGGGGCGCCCCGTGTTCGATGCGTCGAATGCCGTGATCCGCAAGCTGCGCGCCGAACTCGGCACCGACGTGCCCATCATCGGCGTGGGCGGCATTTTCTCGGGGGATGACGCGCGCGCGAAGATCGACGCGGGCGCCTCGCTCGTGCAGCTGTACACCGGCTTTATCTACCGCGGGCCGTCGCTCGTCGGCGAATGCGTGCGCGCTCTGGCCTCGGGCCGCGCCTGACGATATAGTTGCAGCCAGCGTGCAGCGCTGGCTGCGGTGCGCAGCGCCAGCAACATCGCCTTGGTAACATCGCCCTGAAACCGCAGCAAAACAAGAGGAAAACGATGAAGCTCGCCCTGCTGAAGAAAGTCCTTGTGGCCGCGCTGATCGGCGCGTCGTTCGTCTCGGCCAGCGCACAGGCCGACGACCTGCTCGACCAGGTGAAAGCGCGCGGCACGCTGCGTATCGGCCTCGAAGGCACGTTCCCGCCGTTCAACTCGAAGGCGCCGGACGGCCAGCTCGTCGGCTACGACGTGGACATCGCCAAGGCCGTGGCCGCGAAGCTCGGCGTGAAGCCCGAGTTCATCACGACCGAATGGAGCGGCATCATCGCGGGCCTGCAGGCCGGCAAGTTCGACGTGATCGTCAATCAGGTGGGCGTCACCGACCAGCGCAAGGCCGTGCTCGACTTCTCGCCGGCCTATACGTACTCGGCCGCGCAACTCATCCAGCGCAAGGACGACACGCGCGCGTTCAAGTCGCTCGATGACCTCAAGGGCAAGAAGCTCGGCGTCGGACTCGGCACCAACTACATGGACATGGCGAAGGCCGTGCCGGGCATCGACGTGAAGACGTATCCGGGCGCCCCCGAATATCTGCGCGATCTCGCGGCCGGCCGGCTCGATGCCGCGCTCAACGACCGCCTGATGCTCGCGTACCTGATGAAAAATTCGCAGTTGCCGCTGCGCACGGGCGCGATCGTCGGCAATGGCAACCCGTCGGCGATCCCCTTCAAGAAGGGCAATCCGAAGTTTGCGAAGGCCATCGACGACGCGATGACCCAGCTCGAAGCCGACGGCACGTTCACAACGATCTCGGATAAGTGGTTCGGCATCGACGTGAGCAAGCCGGTTACGCAATGAACGTCACCGTGACCTGACGCCGGACGCGGGGCGGCATCGCACGATGCCGCCCCTTGTTTTTGGCGCACCCGCACGGTCTTCCTCAATCTCTTTCCGTCCACCCATGCCCATCACTACGCTCATCATCCAGTCGCTGCCGGTGCTCGCGCAGGGCGCAGTGCTGACGGTCAAGTTCGCCGTCCTCTCGATGATCTTCGGCCTCGCCGGCGGCGTCGTACTCGCGCTGATGGGCATCAGCACGAACCCCGCGCTGCCGCGCATCGCGCGCGTCTATGTGAGCCTCATGCGCGGCACGCCGCTTCTTGTGCAGATTTTCGTCGTCTACTACGGACTGCCGAGCATCGGCATCTCGCTCGAACCGACGCCCGCCGGTGTGATCGCGCTCTCCGCGAATGTGGCTGCGTATCTCTCCGAGAGCATGCGCGGCGCGATTCTCGGCATTCATCGCGGCCAGTGGCTCGCGGCATACAGCCTCGGCTTGTCGAGGCGCCAGACGCTGCGCTACGTGATCGCGCCGCAGGCGCTGCGCATCGCCGTGCCGAGCCTCTCGAACAGCCTCATCAGCCTCATCAAGGACACCTCGCTCGTCTCGGTGATCACCGTGACCGAGTTGCTGCGCAGCGCGCAGGAAATCATCGCGTCGACGTATCAGCCGCTGCCGCTTTATCTCGCGGCGGCCGCCGTCTACTGGCTGCTGTGTCAGGTGCTGGAATGGCTTCAGCACTGGTACGAGAAGCGCCTCGCGCTACCTGCGCGGCACTGAGGGTCAATGTCCGCGCGAGAGCCGCGTGTAACGGTCTCGCGCGCGCGAAACGCGCCGCGACAGCGGGCGCGATTCTCTCGCGGCACGTCACAATGACGACGCTACCGCGCAACCCGCCCACCGGCCTCGCTCAACGCTGAACGGCAGGCTCCGGCGAAAGCGCCCGGTGAAGTTCATCGGCCGTATATTCGATCATCGCCGCAGCAGCCGCTTCGGCTTCCTTCGCCTCGCGCCGCTCGATCGCATCGACCACACGTCCGTGCGCCCGCACGATGTTGTGCCATCCATCTTCCCGCTCGTTGAGGATCGGGTTCACGAGCGACAGCGCGCCGCGAATGATCGCCGCCATCTGCTGATAAAACTGATTGCCGCTCGCGGCAAGAATGCGAGTGTGCAGCAGCGTATCGGCCGCCTGGCAGCCTGAGTCGCCGGGACTCGTCTGGCTCAGCGCCTCGAACGCGTCGCGAATGCCCGCGATCTCCGCCGCACTCGCGCGCGTCGCCGCAAGGCCGCATGCAGCCGGTTCGATCAGAGCGCGAAACTCGATCACGTCGCGCAAAAACGTCTTGTCCGGTTTCGCGCGAAAACGCCAGCTCACAACGTCTTCGTCGATCATGCGCCAGTCTCGCATCGGCCGTATGCGCGTGCCGATCTTCGGCCGCACGTCGAGCATGTGCCGCGCGAGCAGCATGGAAAGCGCCTCGCGCATCACGGTACGGCTCACGTCGAATTCCTTGGACAGTATGTCCTGCGGCGGCAGGACAGCGCCATAGCGGTCGTCGACGATGCCTGCAATCAGGCCGTCCATGACCTTGCTGACCAGCGAGCGTTCCTTGTTCACCAGTTCCATGAGACTCCCCCGATTCGGCGGTATCGCCCCTGTTTGCGGGTTACTGCGGGCCCTTGTGCGTCATCGAACTACCGGTACGTTGAATCCTGATTGCATACTTCACCAGCCAGGATATCTCCTGACGAGACTATCGCCTGAAAAACGCCCTGCCCGTGGCGTTTTTTTCGCCACCCCACGCCAAGTCCCGAGCCGCTTGCGTCACGCGCTGCGCGGGCGGGTTGAATGCATGGAGTGCATATTTACTCGGCGCCGCTTCCGTTCGGCAGCGCAAATTCGATGCCACGGGGTCGATCACCGTCGCACGCCGTTCGCGCTTTGCGTGTCGGTACGTCCGTACTGATCGTCGAAACGAACGATGTCGTCTTCGCCTAGGTAGCCGCCCGACTGCACCTCGATAATCTCCAGCGCAGTCTTGCCGGGATTCTCCAGACGATGCTTCACGCCCAATGGAATATAGGTGGATTCGTTCTCGGAAAGCAAAAAGACTTCTTCGCCGCGTGTAACGCGCGCGGTTCCGCTCACGACGGTCCAGTGCTCCGCGCGATGGTGATGCATCTGCAGGGAGAGCCGTCCGCCCGGCTTCACGACGATACGCTTCACCTGAAAACGTTCGCCACGGTCGATCGAATCGTACCAGCCCCACGGACGCTCGACGCGCCGGTGGTGCTGCGCCTCCTCGCCATGCTGATCGTTCAGTTTCCCGACAATCGCTTTGACGTCCTGCACACGATTCTTCGCGGCGACGAGCACGGCATCGGCCGTTTCAACCACGACGACGCCATGCACGCCGACGCACGCAACCAGTCGTCCATCCGAATGCACAAAGGTATCGGTCACGTCCTCGAGCAGCACGCGTCCGCGCGCGACATTGCCGTTCGGATCCTTGTCCGACACCTGCCAGACCGCATCCCACGCGCCGACGTCCGACCAGCCCGCCACGAGAGGCACAACGACGCCCGCGACGCGTGCGTCGACGCCAATCGATTCCATGACCGCGTAGTCGATCGAGTCGGACGGACAGGCGGCCAGCGCGGCCGCGTCGAGATGGAGACTGCCGTCCGCATCGACCGTGGCCCGTTCGAACGCGGCCGCACATTGCGCTGCAATAGCGGGGCGACGGTGCTCGATCGCCGCGAGCCACACCGAGGCGCGCACGACGAAGATCCCGCTATTCCACCAGTAGTCACCCGAGGCGACGTAGCGGGCCGCGAGTTCGGCATCGGGCTTTTCGACGAAGCGTTCGATTGGCCGGGCGCCATTCGCATCTAGCAAGCGGCCCACGCCGATATAGCCATAACCGGTTTCCGCGCGCTGTGGCGGCACGCCGAGCGTCACGATCGCCCCGCGCGCCGCATACGTGACGGCATGTTCGAGCGCACGACCAAAAGCACTGCGATCGGCGACGAGATGGTCGGCCGGCATGACGACGAGCACGGGGTCGTGATCCGCGTCGCCGACGCCCTGAAAAAGGCCTTCATGGCGCGCGGCAAGCGCAGCTACTGTCAATGTGGGTGCCGTATTGCGCGCGACCGGTTCCAGAACGATACGCGCGGTCACACCGCTGCGGCCGAGCCGGTCGACGGTCAACAGACGCAGTTCCTCGCTGCTCACGACGAGCGGCGCGGCCTTCCGCACGGGAGCCGCTGCGTCTTGCTGCGTGAACGCGAATTCGAGCCGGCGCACGGTGGTCTCGAGGAGCGACTCTCCGTCGAGCAAATCGATTAACTGCTTCGGACAATGTTCACGCGACAGCGGCCACAGACGCGTGCCCGAGCCACCCGCCAGCACCACGGGTTGCACGACAAGCGTGTTCTCGACTTTCTGTTCCGCGGCGATCAAGCCGGCAGGTTGCACGAGGTGATTCATGTGCACTGCTCCCCGTCGATGTGTATATGCACGGTGCGCACCTCCGTCGCCAGTCAGGACATGGCCGGACGCGCTACCTGGGCATTCATTGGAACAAAGGTCGAGGTTTGGCTCTGTTCGCATGCACACACTGATCGTGCGCTGTTTCGCAGACGCATCGTTCGTCCACGTAACGTCTGGCGGCACGACGCGAGCCATGTTTCAGCGCCGAACTGTGCGGCGCACACACGTCACGCGCCGCAGCAGCATTGAATCAAGGCCGACGAATACCTTCTGTGCGGGCCGGCACGCTCACGACACGAGGGAGAGACATGTTTCAGCTTGGAGTCATATTCGTGCACGGGCGTCCGACCCAAAAATATCCGCACTGAATCAATGACTTGAATCGACAAAATATCGTATGACCTCAACGCCCGAGGCCGAATTCATTGTGCAGAACTGAAACAAAAATGCCCCATCCGCCCGTCCGGTAACGCACACACCGTCGGCAAAGCACGAGCCGTGGACGTTTGCGGCAGTCTGGCACACCCCCTGCTATAGACCATTCGCCACACGAGGCAAACGCCAGGCATCGAAATGGCGGAAGCCCACGAGACTATGGGGCTGGCACGACGAACGGATAGCCGAACGGGAAGCGGCAGATAACGACAGATTCGCCGGCCGGAACGAGATAACAACGAGGCAGCGCTTGCCGCCTCAGACGAGGACCAATCATGTTAACCCTTCAATCCGATCTGCACGGAAATCATCTGCTGGGCGCATTACCGTCGCACGAATGGCAAGCACTCGCTCCGCATCTCGAACTCGTTCACCTGCGCACCGAACAACTACTTTGCGACTCCGGCCAGCGCATTCACCACGTCTATTTTCCGACCACTGCGATCATTTCGATGCTGTCGACGATGGAAGACGGCAGCTCCGTCGAAATCGCGGCAGTCGGGCGCGAAGGCATGACGGGCGTGCCCGTCCTGACCGGCGGCGAAACCATGCCGAACCGTGTGCAGGTGCAGTGCGCGGGTTTCGCGTATCGCATGAGCGCGCAAAGCCTCAGGCAGCAGTTCGCACGCTCGGACTTCCTGCGCCGCCTCATGTTGCTCTACATGCACGCGCTGCTCACGCAGGTTGCACAGACGGCTGCCTGCAACCGTCACCACTCGCTTAGCAAGCAGTTGTGCCGGTGGCTCCTTATCGAAGTGGATCGCGTGGCGTCGAACGACCTCACGGTCACGCAGCAACTGATCGCCGATATGCTCGGCGTGCGTCGCGAAGGCATCACGGAAGCCGCGGGCAAGCTGCACGATGAAGGGCTGATCCATCACAGCCGCGGTCACATCCGCGTGCTGGACCGCGAGGGCCTCGAATCGCGCGCCTGCGAGTGCTATGGCCTCGTGCGGCGTGAGTTCGATCGGCTGCTGCCCCGCCTGCGTCAGGCGGAAACGGTGGAGTGAGGCGCCGCGCGGGGCGACTCGCGCGCACGTCTTCTTACGGCTGGTTGTGCGCATCAGGCGCGAGTCCGGCGGACCGGAACGCCGCTCGAAAACGCTTATCGCGCCCAGCCACCAGAGTTGCGCGAAACGTCGTGTACCAGCGCTGCGCCGATACGTTTCGTTTCGCGCACGACACGTCCCGATGGCAACAACGTATCGTGTAAGCAGGATTACTGAATATCTATCCGCGATTGACGGGCCGGAAATCAATGCCGGCCATCAAGGCCATTGACCGGCCCTGCAACGAGCGGCGCACGCGCCGCTCGTGCAAGCGTTAGCGCTTCGGATAGTCGATACGTTCGACGCCCGTTTCTGTGCCCAGCAAGCACAGGTCGGCGCCGCGCGCCGCGAAAAGACCCACGGTCACGACGCCCGGCCATGCATTGACGAGCGCCTCGAACCCGCACGGGTCGCTGATTTTCAAGCCCTTCACGTCGAGGATCTCGTTGCCGTTGTCGGTGAGGTACGGCGAGCCATCCTTCTGCACGCGCAGCACGGGCACACCGCCCAGCGCGCTCACGCGCCGGCCGATCGCCGTGCGCGCCATCGGCACCACTTCGATCGGTAGCGGGAACTGGCCGAGCACGTCGACGCGCTTGCTTGCATCGGCAATACAAACGAACACGTCCGCCACGGACGCGACGATTTTCTCGCGCGTGAGCGCCCCGCCACCGCCCTTGATCATCGCGCCTTGAGCGTCGATCTCGTCGGCACCGTCAACGTAGACGGTCAGCGACTCGATGTCGTTGAGATCGTAAACGCGGAAACCGTGCGACTGAAGCCGCGCGGTGGTCGCCACCGAGCTGGACACCGCGCCCAGATAGCGGTCCTTGCTCGCCGCGAGCGCATCGATAAAGCAGTTCGCGGTAGAACCAGTACCGACGCCGATCACGGCGCCCTGCGGTACGTTCGCGTTCACATAGTCGGCGGCGGCCTGGCCGACCAGTTGCTTGAGTTCGTCTTGAGTCATGGAAAAACTGCCCGAGGAAGGGAAAAAGGCGGAAAACCGATAGTTTACCGGAGTTGCGCGAGGCAGCCGGCGCAGCGTCCCCTGCCGCGCCGCGAGTTCAACGCGTCAGATCGGTGTCGCCGGGCTGTGCGGGCATGTACTTGTCGAGCAGCGCCTGCGCGATGGCGTCGGTTTCCGCGTCAGGCGTGCCCGAATAGTCGCGCGGACGGAAATGCATCTGGAACGCCGCGATGACGCGGCGCGTGCGCTCGTCGAGCACGCCGTCGGTTGCCACTTCGTAGCCATAACGCGCGAGCTTGAGTTGCAGACCGCGCACATCGGCGGGGCCGTCGGGCGCGCGGCCCGCGAGATCGGCCTTGACCGTGGCGTCGTCCGGCCAGGCGCCTACGCCGGCATCGTAAAGCTGCTTCCATGGAAAAAGCGGGCCCGGATCGATCTTGCGCTGAGGCGCGATATCGCTGTGGCCAACCACGCGCGTCGGCAAGATGCCGTATCGCACGACAATGTCCTTCGCGAGCCGGGTGATCACATCGACCTGGGCGGGCGGCCATGGCTGCCACACGCGGCCTTGCGGCGTGTCGCGTGGCCCCAGATTGACATTCTCGATGCCGATCGACGCAGCGTTCAGCTCGGTCGCACCTTGCCACTCGCTCGCGCCCGCATGCCACGCGCGCTGCGATTCCGGCACCAGTTGCCAAACCACCGGCTTGCCGTTTTCGACTGGCGGATTGTCGGACACGAGATAGTGCGAACTGACCGCTTCGGTCGTGAGCACCTTGAGCGATTCGGCTTCGTCGATCTCGGTGTAGTGCATCACGAGAAAGCGGATACGCGAGTCGGCGCTCTGCGCGTGATGGCTCGTGTCGGCGACATACGTGCCTCGATCGACCTTCGTGCTGCTGGCGCAAGCCGTCAGTGCGAGCGCCAGCGCAAGCGTCGCAGCGCGCGAGGCAAAGCGATGAAACGACATGTCCGAACGTTTATTTCGCGGCAGTCCGCTGGCGAACAGCCTCGAAAAGGCACACACCCGATGCAACGGACACGTTCAGGCTTTCCACCGTCCCCGCCATCGGAATGTGCATGACTTCGTCGCACGTTTCGCGCGTGAGACGGCGCATGCCCTCGCCTTCGGCGCCCATCACGACCGCCACCGGGCCGTCGAGCTTCGTCTGATAGACGCTGGCGCTCGCATCGTCCGACGTGCCGACCACCCACACCCCCGCTTCCTTCAGCTCGCGCAACGCGCGCGCGAGATTCGTCACGGTGATGTACGGCACGGTATCGGCGGCGCCGCTCGCGACTTTCGCCGCGGTCGCGTTGAGACCCACGGCGCGGTCGCGCGGAGCGATTACCGCGTGCGCGCCGGCAGCGTCGGCGACGCGAAGACACGCACCGAGGTTATGCGGATCGGTCACGCCGTCGAGCACTAGCAACAGCGGCGAGCCGTTGATGCCGTCGAGCAGCTCCGCCAGGTTCTGCGCGAGCGGCATGTCGTGGACACGCGCGACGACACCCTGATGGCGCTCCGTGTGCGCGAGACCCCAAAGCCGCGTTTCGTCGGCTGCGATCAGGCGCGCGCCGGCGTCCTTCGCGGCTTGCAGGAAGTCCTGCATGCGGCGATCGCGCCGAGTCGGATCGTAGTAGACATCCTCGACCGTCGACGCGTCGTGCCGCAAACGTGCGGTCACCGCATGAAAACCGTAAAGAACCTTAAGACGTGACATGACTGAGACAACCTCTGATGAACAGTTCGCGATGCTTCACGCGCATCGCGAACGAATGTAATTCGCCCGGCCGCCACACGCGGACCGGGCGGCGCGGCGACACCCTCTCTGGGCGGTCGCCGCGCTGGCGGCACGCTCAGCGCTTCTTGCGCGAAACCGCCTTCTTCGATGCCGACTTGGACGCGGCACGCTTCTTCGCCGTCTTCGCCGCGCTGTGCGCAGCACGCGCTTCCTTCACGGCGGCGCTCGGTGCAGGCGCGGCCTTCTTGCGGCGCGGTTGCTCGCCCGGGGGCAGTGCGCGCACGCGCGGACCGCCGTCGGCAGCACCCTTGTCGAGCGACGCCAGACGATTGACACCAGGCTTCACGGGCGTATCGCGCACAAGCCGGAAATCGATCTTGCGTGCATCGAGATCGACACGGCCAACCTGCACGCGCACGCGGTCCGAAAGGCGGTAGCGGATGCCGGTACGCTCACCGCGCAGTTCGTTCTTGATCTCGTCGTACTGGAAGTAGTCGGCGCCCAGTTCCGTCACATGCACGAGACCTTCGATGAAGAGTGCGTCGAGCTGCACGAAAATGCCGAATGACGTCACGCCGCTCACCATGCCGCCGTACTCCTCGCCGAGCTTGTCGCGCATGAAGTAGCACTTGAGCCAGGCTTCGACATCGCGCGACGCTTCATCGGCGCGGCGCTCGTTGGCCGAGCAATGCAGACCGAGTTCTTCCCAGATGGCCGTGTTGTTCCCACGCGCGCGCTTGCCGCGCTTTTCCTCGTCCTCGGCCTGCAAAGCGCGGGCGCGCGGCGAGAGCGCCGTGTTCAGCACCACGCCCTCGGGCGCGTGCGGCTGATACTTCTTGCCCTGCAGGATCGCGTAAATCGCACGGTGCGTGAGCAGGTCCGGATAACGGCGGATCGGGCTCGTGAAGTGCGCGTAGGCCTCATACGCGAGACCGAAGTGACCGATGTTGTCCGGGCTGTAGACGGCCTGCTGCATCGAACGCAGCAGCATCGTCTGAAGCATCTGGGCGTCGGGCCGGTCGCGAATGTGCGCCATTAGCGCGGCGTAATCGCTCGCGTGCGGCGTGTCACCGCCGCCCAGCGTGAGGCCCATCCCGCGCAAGAAAGTGCGCAGGTTCTCGAGCTTCTCCGCAGTCGGGCCCGCGTGCACGCGATACAGGCCAGGGTGCTTATTGCGCTTCAGGAAATCCGCTGCACACACGTTGGCCGCGAGCATGCACTCTTCGATCAGCTTGTGCGCATCGTTGCGCTGGCGCGGCACGATCTGCTCGATCTTGCCCTGCGCGTTGCACACGATATACGTCTCGGTCGTGTCGAAGTCGATGGCGCCGCGCTTCTGGCGCGCAGCGAAAAGCGCCTTGTACACGCCGTAGAGGTTCTGCAACTGCGGAAGGAGCGACTGCCGGCGCATCGCCTCCGGTCCCTTCGTATTCTTGAGCACCGCCGCGACTTCGGTATACGTCAAGCGCGCTGCAGAGTGCATCACACCCGGGTAGAACTGATACGCCTTGATCTCGCCGCGCGTGGTGATCACCATGTCGCACACGAGCACACAGCGGTCGACGTGCGGGTTGAGCGAACACAGCCCGTTCGAGAGCTTCTCGGGCAGCATCGGAATCACGCGGCGCGGGAAATAGACCGAGGTGCTGCGCTCGATTGCATCGATGTCGAGACCGCTGCCGGGCAGCACGTAGTGCGAGACATCGGCGATCGCGACGATCAGGCGGAAGCCGTCGCCACGGCCGACCTGCATCGGCTCGCAATAAACGGCATCGTCGAAGTCGCGTGCGTCCTCGCCGTCGATCGTCACGAGCGGCACGTCGCGCAGATCCACTCGATAGCGGATGTCGGCGGGACGCACGGCGTCGGGCAGCTTCGCGGCTTCGGCAAGCGCCACGTCGCTGAATTCATGCGGCACACCGTACTTGCGCACGGCGATCTCGATCTCCATGCCGGGATCGTCGATGTCGCCGAGCACCTCGACCACGCGACCGAGCGGCTGCGAATGGCGGCTCGGGAAGTCGGTCAGTTCGACCACCACGACCTGCCCCACCTTCGCCTTCTTCGTGTTTTGCGTGACCAGAATGTCGTGGCCGATGCGCTTGTCCTCGGGCGCGACGATCATCGCGCCACTTTCGTTCAGGAGGCGCCCGATCACCCGACGGTTCGCGCGGTCCGTGACCTCGACGATATGCCCCTCGGGACGCCCGCGCCGGTCGTAGCCGACGATGCGCGCGAGCACGCGGTCGTTATGCATGACCTTCTGCATTTCGCCTTGCGGCAGGAACAGGTCGTCCTGACCGTCGTCGCGCACGAGGAAGCCATAGCCGTCGCGATGGCCCTGCACGCGGCCCGCAACGAAGCTGGAGGGATGGGCGAGCTGATAATGACCGCGCGCGTCGAGACGGATCTGAGCGTCGCGCTCCATGGCGGCGAGCCGCCTGAAGAACCCTTCGCGCTCCTGGCGCTTGATGGCGAGTGCCTCGGCGATATCGTTCGCGGTACAGGGCGAATCGCTGGTCCGCAGCACGCCGAGGATCTCTTCGCGGCTGGGAATCGGGTACGGATATTTGCTCAAGGGCTTGTCGATGGTTGTTCTCGTTGCGTCGATGTCGAATCTGCCGCGTCGCCAGGTGTTGCCCGGACGGCGCCCCGTTCTTCGAGTACCACAGCATCAGCTCAGCAGCCGGTGAGGTCCGGTGGACCGCTCACATCGCGATGTCGCGTACCGGCGGCCTGCTGCGAGGCATTCTAACACCCGCTTTGCGCGCGACAGACGCCACTGCGAGCGCTCGCGCCCGGTTTGCGCCCCGCTTGCGCCTCGTTCACGCCCCTGCCGGAGCGGCAATCGGCTCTTCGCGAGGCAGCGCGTGCGAGCGATTCGGTCGGCTTCACGAAACACTTGACAAGACTCTCAGGCACGTTATAATCGCTTTCTTTGCTGCACGACACAGTTGGTCAGCAATCGACACCTTGCCCAGGTGGCGGAATTGGTAGACGCACCAGGTTCAGGTCCTGGCGGTGGCAACACTGTGGAGGTTCGAGTCCTCTCTTGGGCACCAAAAACTCTTTCCAGCAATTCATGTCGGGAAGTAGTTCATCAGCAAGACCCCGCATAGCGATTTACGCCTGCGGGGTTTTTTGTTTTTGCGCTCCCTCTTTTGCGTGTCCCCGACCGACACCGCGCTGCACGCACCGCACGTAGCATGAATCGGAACGCAACTCGCACCCACTCACGATTCATCAGCTGCACGCTAAACACACGGCGCTTCGCTTCATCTAATTCGCTTTTCGACTGCCCCGCGCAATTCGCTCCGACTCTGGAGAAAATTCTTAAAACATCCGTTGACAGGTTTCATGAGCCCGCTATAATCTCGGTCTAGCTTGAAGACGTGCCCAGGTGGCGGAATTGGTAGACGCACCAGGTTCAGGTCCTGGCGGTGGCAACACTGTGGAGGTTCGAGTCCTCTCCTGGGCACCACGCTCTTCAAGACAGAATCGATCAAAAAAGCCCGCAAATTGCGGGCTTTTTGTTTTCGGCTGCGATTTTCAGCGGTTTGCGACAGCGGCTTTCACCGCCGTCTTCAACCGCGAGGCGCAGTCTCACGCCGCTTCAAGGTGCCTCAACAGCGCATCAACGCTGCCCTTCGCGTCGCCGAACAGCATCCGCGTGTTGTCCTTGTAGAACAGCGGATTGTCGACACCCGCGTAACCCGTTGCCATGCTGCGCTTGGACACGACCACGGTGCGCGCCTTCCACACTTCGAGCACTGGCATGCCCGCGATCGGGCTCGCTGCGTCCTCCTGCGCGCCCGGATTCACGATGTCGTTCGCGCCGATCACCAGCACGACATCGGTGCTCGTGAAATCCTCGTTGATCTCGTCCATCTCGAGCACGATGTCGTACGGAACCTTGGCTTCGGCCAGCAACACGTTCATGTGTCCCGGCAGACGGCCCGCCACCGGATGGATCGCAAAGCGCACGCGCACACCGGCAGCCCGCAAACGTCGCGTGATCTCGCTGATCGTGCCCTGCGCCTGCGCGACCGCCATACCAAAACCCGGCACGATGACCACTTCGCTAGCATCACGCAGCAGCGAACCCACTTCGTCCACGGACGTCGCCACAACCTCGCCCTGCGGCGCCGAACTTGCCGCCGACGCGGTTGCACCGAAGCCGCCGAGAATCACCGAGACGAAGCTGCGGTTCATCGCCCGGCACATGATGTAGCTGAGAATTGCGCCGCTCGAACCAACAAGCGCCCCGGTCGTAACGAGCAAATCGTTGTCGAGCATGAAACCCGTCGCCGCAGCGGCCCAGCCGGAATAGCTGTTGAGCATCGACACCACCACGGGCATGTCGGCCCCGCCGATCGCCATGACGAGATGCACGCCAAGCGCCGCCGCAAGCACGCACATGATGAGCAGGGCGTAAAGGCCATCGGTACCTGCGGGCACGCTCAAGAAGCGATAGCCCAGCGCAACGCAAGCGGCGAGCACGACGAGGTTCAGCCAATGGCGTGCGGGCAGAACGAGCGGCTTGCCGCTCACCGTCCCCTGCAATTTCAGGAACGCGACAATCGACCCGCTGAAGGTCACCGTGCCGATGAACGCACCGATATAGATTTCGGTGTTGTGTATCGTGCGCTCGACGCCGCTCAATGCCGTGTCAGCAGAGAGATAGTTTGCAATGGCAATCAATGTCGCGGCCAGACCGACGAAGCTGTGGAGCACCGCGACCAGCTGCGGCATCTGCGTCATCTCCACGCGCTTCGCAAGCACGGCGCCGAACCCGCCACCGACTACCGCTGCGATGAGCGCGATCTGCAACCCCGCTCCGCCCGTGACGAGCAGCGTGGCGAGCACCGCGATCAGCATGCCTGTCATGCCATAGAGATTGCCGCGACGCGCGCTCGTGGGATGCCCGAGGCCCCGCAGGCTCAGGATGAAGAGCGTCGCTGCACCGAGCCACGCCATATTTCCGATTCCGTTCAGCATGACGTCTCCTCAGGTTCGCTGGAACATTTTCAACATGCGCTGGGTCACGAGAAATCCGCCCGCGATGTTGATCGTTGCCACTACGAGCGCAATGCCCGAGAGCACGCTCACGATCGTGCCGGTGCCACCTGGATGCAGCAGCGCACCGATCACGATGATTCCGCTGATTGCGTTCGTCACGCTCATGAGCGGCGTATGCAATGCAGGCGTCACGTTCCAGACCACCTGATAGCCGACGAAAACCGCCAGCACGAACACCGTGAAGTGCGCGACGAACGCCCCCGGCGCGACAGCGCCGAGCGCAAGCAGCAGCAACGCGGCGACCATCAACGCGACAAGCGACCAGACGCCATGCCGGCGTGCGGCAGAGGCATCGGCTGCATCCGGCGTCGCGCTCGCCACGCCTTTCGCTATCGGCGACGCGGGTGCCGGCGCGGGTGAAGGCGCCACGACAGGCGACGGCCAACACACAGTGCCGCGCTGCATGACTGTCGTACCGCGCTGCACGACGTCGTCCATGTCGAGTTGCAGTTCGCCGGTCTTCCCGGGCGTGATGTCGGTGAGCAGATGGCGCACATTGGTCGCGTAAAGCTGGCTCGACTGGTTTGCCATGCGGCTCGGAAGATCCGTATAGCCGATCACCGTCACTCCGTTCACGCTCACCACTTCGCCCGGTTGCGTCAGCTCGCAGTTACCGCCCTGCTCCGCCGCCATGTCGACGATCACGCTTCCCGCCCGCATACACGCCACGGTCTGCGCATTGATGAGCAGCGGCGCGGTCTTGCCCGGAATGAGCGCGGTCGTGATGATGATGTCGACCTCGCGAGCCTGCGCTTCGAAGAGCGCCATTTCCGCTTCGATAAACTTCGCGCTCATCTGCTTCGCGTAACCGCCCGTGCCCCCGCCTTCCTCGTCGATGTCGATGCCGAGGAACTCCGCGCCCATGCTCTCGACTTGCTGCGCCACTTCGGGCCGCGTATCGAACGCACGCACGATCGCGCCAAGGCCGCGCGCGGCGCCAATCGCCGCCAGTCCGGCGACACCAGCACCGATTACCAGTACTTTTGCAGGCGGCATCTTTCCCGCCGCCGTAATCTGTCCGGTGAAGACACGCCCGAAATGCTGCGCCGCCTCGATCACGGCGCGATAACCGGCCATGTTCGCCATCGAGCTCAATGCGTCGAGCTTCTGCGCGCGAGAGATGCGCGGCACGCAGTCCATCGCGAGCACGTTCGCACTGCGCGTGGCGAGTACGTCGAGCAACGCGGCGTTTTGCGCGGGCCAGACGAAACTAATGAGGGTCGCGCCGGGCTTGAGCTGGCCCGCTTCGTCAACCGATGGCGGTCGCACCTTGGTCACGACGTCGGCGCTCGCCCAGAGCGTGGCCGCATCGGCGACGATCTGCGCGCCCGCGTGCGTGTACGCCTCGTCGCTAAACGATGCCAGCGCTCCCGCGCCAGCCTCGACGTTGACGGCATAGCCGAGTTTGATTAGCTCTGCGATGCTTTGAGGCGTCGCGGCGACGCGACGCTCACCCGGATGTGTTTCGCGCGGAACTGCAATGGTCATCACCATGGCGCACCTGTCCACGGTTCAATTGCGATGACGAGGGCACGACAGATCGGCGGCGCGCCGAGGTCCCTGGCGCACCGAATGCGTTGCCATGACTTCATGAAACGTCTCCTGCTCGATGTTGGAATTCTGTGTGTGCCGCGGGTTGTCGACGCGTGTCGCGTCGTTCCCCGGTCCGGCTCAAGGCTGCGGGTTCCCCGATCTGAGGAATTCAAGCGCCGCCTCGCGTGCGCCCGCAATGGCGGCCGCTTCGCTCGCGAATACGGTCCCGTCGATCATCCAGTGCATGGGGAATGCGGCTTGTGGTTCTTCCCGTGGCTCGTCGCCGCCTGCATGAATGGCAGCGAAGGCAGCCCAGCCGCCGTTATGAATTAGCTGGCGCGCCGAGAGTTCGACCACGTAGTGACCGAGTCTTTCGGTCTGCATCGAAGGCTCCTTTGCGCGTTCAAACTTGTTGTGCCTGCGCTTCCAGTTCGGCAATGCGCTTTTTCAAAGCGCGCTCTTCCTGGAAACGCGCCGTCTCGTCGCGGATCACAGCGACGATCCCCGTCAATTCGCCCTGTGGCGAGCGCAGGAGCGCGACGGTGAATGCGATCGAGAGTGCGCGGCCTTCCTTGTCGACGGCCGGTACGCGCAGCACGTCATTGCCGTAGCGCGTCTGCGCAGTCATCATCGTTTTCTGATAGCCGTCCCAGTGACGGCCACGCAGACGCTCCGGGATGATGAGATCGAGCGTCTTGCCCATTGCTTCGGATTCCGTATAGCCAAACATGCGGGTCGCCGCAGGATTCCAGCACGTGATATCGCCGGCGGCGTCCGAGATGATGACAGCGTCGCCGATGGCGTTGACGAGTTGCGCGTAGTCGATGGCGGATTGCATGGCGATAGGTTGACGGATTGGCGGCGAAGCACCGTGAATATGCAGGTGCGCTGCTCGCATCGAGCTTGCAGCACACCATCGTCTCTGCCTGATTACTGTGTACGCGCACCGGCACAGCGCGAGCCGTGCCGGCTGACGACATTAAACCGCGCGCCCTTCGTGCAGCGCCGCGATCTGCTGCGGCGTGTAGCCAAGACCAGCGAGCACTTCGTCGGTGTGCTCGCCAAGCAGCGGCGAAGCAGTCACTTCCGGCTTCAGGTCCGAGAACTTGATCGGGCTGCCGATCGTGAAGTAGCTGCCGCGCACCTTGTGCGGAACTTCGACGATCGAACCGCTCTTGCGCAACGATTCGTCGTGCAGCAGTTCCTTCATCGACAGCACCGGCGCGCACGGGATGTCGTACTTACGGAAGACGTTGACCGCTTCAAACTTGGTCTTGTCCTTGATGAAGTCCTCAATCGTGGCGAAGATCTCGTCGATGTGCGGCTGGCGCGCGCGCGGCGTGGTGTAATTCGGATCGGTCTTCCACTCCGGCTTTCCGAGCGCGTCGCAGATCGGTTCCCACGCATGGCCCTGGACCGTGAAGTAAATGTACGCATTCGGGTCGGTCTCCCAGCCCTTGCACTTCAGGATCCAGCCCGGCTGGCCGCCGCCACCGGCGTTGCCACCGCGAGGCACCGCACCGTCCTTGAAATAATCCATCTGGTGCGGGTACTGCGGATACTCTTCGAGGTAACCGACGCGATCGAGGCGCTGCTGGTCACGCATCTTGACGCGGCACAGGTTGAGCACGGCGTCCTGCATCGACACGGCAACCTTCTGCCCCTTGCCGGTCTTGAGGCGGCCGAGATAGGCCGTCAGGATACCGATCGCGAGGTGCATGCCGGTATTGGTGTCGCCAAGCGCCGCGGCCGAGATCGTCGGCGGAGAATTTTCGCCTTGCCACCAGCCGGTGGTCGAAGCGGCGCCGCCGGCACACTGCGCGACGTTTTCGTAGACCTTGAGGTCTTCGTAGTGGTGGCCTTCGGAGAAGCCCTTGACCGAGGCGAGGATCATGCCCGGGTTGAGTTCCTGGATGCGCTCCCACGTGAAGCCCATGCGGTCGAGCGCGCCCGGGCCGAAGTTTTCCACCATCACGTCCGATTCGCGAATCAGCTTTTCAAGCACTTCCTTGCCTTCGGGCTTCTTCGTGTCGAGCGTGAGCGACCGCTTGTTGCTGTTGAGCATCGTGAAGTACAGCGCATCGGCGTCGGGCATGTCGCGCAACTGGCTGCGCGTGACATCGCCCGCACCCGGACGCTCCACCTTGATCACGTCTGCGCCGAACCATGCGAGCATCTGCGTGCATGCAGGACCTGCCTGCACGTGCGTGAAGTCGATGATCTTGATGCCCTCGAGGGGTTTGTTCATTGCCTATCTCCTGTTTCCTGATCGGTTGGATTTATTTCTTCATTGCCGCGCTTTGCGGATTCAGATTCGTGAGACGGCCACTCTCCGTGCCAGCCGATTCGTCGATAACAGCGTTGATCACCGTGGGCTTGCCCGATGCGATCGCTTCAAGCAGCGCAGCCGTGAGTTCCTCGGGGGTGGTTGCGTTGCGGCCGACGCCGCCAAACGCCTCCATCATCTTGTCGTAGCGCGCGTTCTTGACGAACACGGTGGGCGCCACGTCAGTGCCGCCGCCCTGGTTGACGTCGGTGCCGCGATAAACGCCGTTGTTGTTGAACACGATCGTGCAAACGGGCAGGTTGTAACGGCAGATGGTTTCGAGTTCCATGCCGCTGAATCCGAACGCGCTATCGCCTTCGATAGCGACGACCTGGGTCCCGCTCGTCACTGCAGCACCAACCGCGAAGCCCATGCCGATGCCCATGATTCCCCACGTACCCGAATCGAAGCGCTTGCGCGGCTGGTACATGTCGATGATGCTGCGGGCGTAGTCCAGCGTATTCGCGCCTTCGTTCACGACATTGATATCCGGGCGCGTTTTCAGGACATCGCGAATCGCGCGCAAGGCGCTGTGGAAGTTCATCGGCGACGGATTCTTCTCCAGCGTCGCCGCCATCTTCGCGAGGTTCTTGTTCTTGCGATCAGCGATGGCGTCGATCCACTCGGCGGCAGGCTGCGGGAAGTTGTCGCCGACGCCTTCGAGCAGCGCCTCGACACACGAGCCGATATCGCCGATCACCGGTGCTTCGATTGCAACGTTGCTGTCGATCTCGGTCGGCGCGATGTCGATCTGGACGAACTGCTTCGGTCCGCGTTCCGCGCCCCACGTCTTGCCTTTGCCGTGCGAGAGCAGCCAGTTCAACCGCGCGCCGACCAGCATGACGACGTCCGCCTCGGCGAGCACGAACGAACGCGCAGCCGACGCCGACTGCTCATGCGTGTCGGGCAACAGGCCCTTGGCCATGGACATCGGCAGATAGGGAATGCCGGTCTTCTCGACGAGTGCGCGGATCTGCGCGTCGGCCTGCGCATAGGCTGCACCCTTGCCGAGCAGGATCAGCGGACGTTTCGCGCCCTTGAGCACGTCGAGCGCGCGCTTGACCGAATCGGGCGCCGGGATCTGGCGCGGCGCCGCGTCGACCACCTTGATGAGCGACTGCTTGGCCTTCACGGCGTCGATCGTCTGCGCGAGCAGCTTTGCCGGCAGATCCAGATAGACGCCGCCAGGACGGCCGGACACGGCAGCGCGAATGGCGCGCGCCACGCCGACGCCGATGTCCTCGGCGTGCAGCACGCGATACGCGGCCTTCGCATAGGGCTTCGCCGCGTTGAGCTGATCCATCTCTTCGTAATCGCCCTGCTGCAGGTCGACGATCTCACGCTCGCTCGACCCGCTGATGAGGATCATCGGGAAGCAATTCGTCGTGGCGTTCGCGAGCGCGGTGAGGCCGTTCAGGAATCCGGGCGCCGAAACCGTGAGACAGACGCCGGGCTTCTTCGTCATGTAGCCCGCGACGGCTGCCGCGTTACCCGCGTTCTGCTCATGGCGGAAGCCGATGAAGCGCATGCCTTCGGCTTGCGCGAGCCGGGCGAGGTCGGTAATGGGAATGCCGACCAGTCCGAAAATCGTGTCGATATCGTTCAGTTTCAGCGCGTCGATGACGAGATGAAAGCCGTCGGTCGTTTGCTGTGCTTCCGGCGCAGGGCTGTTCTGCGCTTCGTTGATGCCTGCTTCTGCCATGACGTCTCCTCTTTGGCGGGGCGTTGTGCTGCTCGTGATATACAATATTCCACACACAATATTAGTCAAGACGTTTTTTCCCCGATCCTGCATGTGCGGCACCGCAACAAAGATCGCGACTCCGATGCGGCGGCACACGGGTACGTCCCGGCTGATTCCAGCTTCACCAACTCATTACGCAGTCCGAATCGATATGCGGCCTGCTCCGCTCCGCGATTCAGACAAAAGACTTATGGATGGACGCGTCTAGTCGAGAAAATCACAATTCGCCTCGACGAACAGGGCGAGGTCAATCGAGTGCTGCCGCACCAATTGCTCGACGCGCTCGGTGTCGCGTTGCTCTAGCGCCTCGATGATCCGCATGTGATCCACGATCGAACGCGACGCGCGATCGCTCTGCGCGATCGTCATGCGCCGGATTGCGCGAACGTGCATGAATATGTTCTTGATGGTGTCGACAATAATCGGCGACTTCGACAGTTCCACCAGTGACTGATGGAACATGATGTTCGCCTCCGAGTATTCCTCTATATGGTCGGAAGGCGTCGTATCGTTGAAGTCGGAGAACATGTGCCGCAGGCGCGCAATGTCGTCGTTGGACGCGCGCTGCGTTGCGAGCCTCGCGGCCATACTTTCGAGCGCCGCCCACATATAGATCATCTCGACGACTTCCTGACGCGTCTTGCGCAGGATATAGACGCCACGCCGCGGCACCGTGCGCAGAAAGCCTTCCTGCTCGAGCAGCGTCATGGCTTCACGCACGGGGGTGCGACTTACGCCGAGTTTTTCCGTCAACTCTTTTTCATCGAGACGGATTTCGTCACGCGAACGGTAGATATCGGTCTCGGCGATAGCCTGCTTCAGCCTCGCATAAGCCTGATCGCGCAGCGACGCCGCAGCGTTGATCGGTTCGAGCGTCAAGGTAAGCGGGGCGGCCCCGGTAACCACTTGCTTATCGGCGGACATCGGTCGTTTGTCTCCAACGTTCTGATTTGCCGGCTCTACTGGGTAAATTTCATATTTCCAATACAATATATCAGACACAAAGATGCAGCTACGCGGGGTTTACGCGCATCTCACCAGAGACGCTAGCTGCCTTTCCGCATCAATAAGTCATGATTTATACAAATCACAAAAAACTTTAACTATCGTTTATCTATCGGCGGCCCTACGCTTCGTTCACGTCATTCGACATTGAGGAGACTGCCATGAGCCAGGCACACGCCACCGATCGAGACCCGCACCTTCACGCGCATCTCAGCGCGTTCAACTCGGCCTTCGCGGAATTGGGCCTGCGGTTTCGCTGGGACGCACAGACGCTCTACTCGCTCGCGTCGATTGACGGTGAGCGCGCTCGCATCGCTGCCTATATTGAGGCGCATCATCCGCACCTGCTGAACGCCTACAGCATCGACTTCCTGTCCGAAGCGATTCTTGCGCTCAAGAACGCGCAGGTGCCCGGAGAATGGTTCGGGGGGCACGTCGTGCAACAGGAACAGCCGAAGGAGCGCTCCTCCCTGCCCTCCGGCTGGGCACCGGACTGGCGCGATCCGGGTCTCGGGCTGCCGGCACTGGCCGGCGCCTGATGCGTAGGCGGGCTCCGAAGCGAAGCCTGCCGATACTGC
Source organism: Paraburkholderia adhaesiva (assembly GCF_021390575.1). Taxonomy (GTDB): domain Bacteria; phylum Pseudomonadota; class Gammaproteobacteria; order Burkholderiales; family Burkholderiaceae; genus Paraburkholderia; species Paraburkholderia adhaesiva. Next base: position 1,925,195 of record NZ_JAJEJQ010000001.1, read on the forward strand.
ATCCGACTACCTGGTATCTCGCCGCGGCCGCAGCGTAACCGCGGCTTCGGTCGGCAATTCATCGCGCACCAGCTGCGGTGAACCACCTGATCGTGAGCGCTCGCCGCGAATCAGGCGCGTGCGAGCGCCTCGTCTTCCTGCAGCTTGCGCCACAGGATCTTGCCGCTACCCGCCTTTGGAAGCGCATCGACAAACTGCACGATGCGCGGCACCTTATAAGCTGCCATGTGGTCGTGCGCCCACGCGATGATGTCGTCCTCTTTCACGCTGCCAAGCTGCATCGGATCGAGCACGACATAAGCCTTCACGGTCTCGCCGCGCCGTTCGTCCTTCGTGCCGATGACGCACACTTCCTTGATCGCCGGATGGCGATACATCAGCGCTTCGACTTCCGCCGGCCACACCTTGTAGCCCGATGCGTTGATCATGCGCTTGAGGCGGTCTGTCATGAAGTAGTAGCCTTCCTCGTCGCGTCGAACGAGGTCGCCCGTGCGGAGGAAACGCTTTCCGTCGCGTTCGATGAACGCCTCGCGCGTCGCCTCCGGATTGCGCCAGTAGCCCTGCATCACCTGCGGTCCGTGCATGATCAGTTCGCCCGGTTCGCCTTCCGGCACTTCTTCGAGGGTATCGGGATCGATCACGCGCGCGTCCACATCGAACACCGGAATGCCAAGGCACTGCGGCTTCGCGCGCTGCGCCGGATTGATGTGTGTGGCCGCCATCGTCTCGGACATGCCGTACCCCTCGACATATTCGAGCCCCGTGAGATCGCGCAGTTTCTTCACGACGGCGTCGGGCATCATCGCACCGCCGCCGCGCATCCACGCGAGACTCGACAGATCGTATTCGCCGATGCGCGGATTCGAAATGAAATCGACCACCATCGTCGCGATCGCCTGCCAGCCGGTGATGCGGTAGTGTTCGATTGCGCGTGCCGCGGCGTCACGATCCCAGCGCGGCAGAATGACGATGCTCGAACCGGCGTAGAGCGGACTGTTCATGCCGCCCTGCATGCCGGTGACATGAAAAAACGGCAACGCGGAAAGCAGTACGGCATCCTGATTAGTGCCGAACCAGTTGCAGCCGCCCACCGCCGTGGTCATTACGCTGCGGTGCGTATGCATGCATCCCTTGGGCTTGCCCGTCGTGCCCGACGTATAGGGCATCACGCACAGGTCGTCCGCGCCAGCGGTCAGCGGACCAGGCGCGCAGCGGGCGTCCAGCATGTCGGCCCAGTGAATGACGCCCGGACCGGCGACCTCGCGCGGCGCCGTCACGAACTGAGGCGGTGGCGACGACGGCTCGCACTTGAGGTAATCGCCATAAGTGGCGACCAGCAGATGACGCAGCCCAGCCCCAGCACCCTCGCTAACTAGCGGCGCAATGCGCGAATACAGATCCTGAGCAACAAACGCAGTTGTTGCGCCGCTGTCTTCGACGTAATGCGACAGTTCGTCGGAAAGGTTCATCGGATTCACGGGCACGACCACGGCATTCGCGCGCAGGATGCCGTAATACGCGATCACCCATTGCGGGCTGTTCTGCATGTAGAGCAGCACGCGATCGCCAGCCTTCACCCCGCAGTGCAGTTGCAGATAGCCCGCGACGCGTTCGGCCTCGTCCTTGAACTGCGCGAACGTGACGGGCGTGTCGTAGAAATAGATAAAGGGCTTGTCGGGAAAGCGGGCCGCGGAAACTTCGACGTTGTAGAACAGATTCGTGGCCGGAATCGTGAGATGTGGCGAGAGATGCCGAGGCCAGTGCGGCGACGGCAGCCGCGCCCGGGTTTGTGTCTTAGCCTGCGAAGCGGATTGTGCTGACGTGGACATGGAGTGTTCCGTCCCGGTGAACGCGCGCCGCAGCCGCGGCGCGCCAGTCGTGCAATCAGTGCATGCGTCATGATCGACGCAACGCACCCTGGCCGCGATGTTACGTCAAACGATGCTCGCCCCGCCATCGACGGCCAGCCGCAGCCCAAGGCCGCGCGAGCCACCCGTGACGAGCGTCACCTGATCGTCCAATTCGAACATGTCCCTGACTTGCATGCGTTGTTCTCCCTGACCTTCTCGCCCGCGCGCGGCGCGGATGTGGTTCGATAGATTTCTCGCGATGGCGTCCGATTCTAGCGACGCCCTCCCATGACGTAAACAAAAATAAGCACGATCGTTCGCCAACCACGGCCGGTACTGCCGATCACTAGCGATCATGGTTTGCCGGTCCTTGCAAAGTTGCGATCACAGCTCCCATACCTCCAGGAAACGCGATGCGGTCGCATGAAGCGGCAAGGTTCAGTTTGCGAACATGCTGACCCAGCGCGCGTTAATTTATGCCTTCTTTTAAATTACATATCAATTGCTCTCAAAACCTTATTCCTTTCATAAGGAAAGAAATCGCTTAGGGATTAGCCCGAGGTTCCCCCCAACAATCATGCAAATGTTTAATCCCGGGCGTACACTCGGCGCAGCCCCGTAGCGCGGGACAAACGGGGTGTACGCGATAAGGCCGCAAAAGACGGCGTTGTATTGGAATATCAGGAGAACAACATATGAGCTGGACGCGGGAACAGAAAAACGTAACGATCGCTGCCTATCTGGGCTGGACGCTTGATGCGTTCGATTTCTTTCTAACGGTTTTCGTTCTGAAAGATATTGCCGCCGAATTCGGCACGAAGATTCCGCAAGTTGCATTCGCGATTACGCTCACGCTGGCCATGCGCCCGCTCGGCGCATTGATCTTCGGCCGCCTCGCCGACAAGTACGGCCGCCGCCCCACGCTGATGGTCAACATCGCGTGTTACTCGGTGCTCGAAGCACTGACTGGCTTTTCGCCGAACCTCATGACCTTCCTCGTCCTGCGTGCGCTCTTCGGCATCGCGATGGGCGGCGAATGGGGCGTAGGCTCCGCGCTCACGATGGAAACCATCCCGCCGAAGTCGCGGGGCGCGGTTTCGGGCCTCCTGCAGGCCGGCTATCCGAGCGGCTTTCTGCTCGCCTCGATCGTGTTCGGCCAGCTGTTCGAGCACGTAGGCTGGCGCGGCATGTTCTTCATCGGCGTGGCGCCTGCGCTGCTCGTCCTCTATATCCGCTCCAGCGTGCCGGAATCGCCCGCATGGAAGGAGATGGAAAAGCGCCCACGTCCGAGTCTGCTCACGACGCTCAAGCACAATCTCGGGCTTTCGATCTACGCGATCGTGCTGATGACCTGCTTCAACTTCTTCTCGCACGGCACGCAGGATCTGTATCCGACGTTCCTGCGCGAGCAGCACCACTTCGATCCGCATACGGTCCAGTGGATCACCATCGTGCTGAATCTCGGCGCGATCGTGGGTGGTCTCTTCTTCGGTTCGTTGTCCGAGCGGATCGGCCGCCGCAAGGCAATCACGATCGCCGCGCTCATCGCGCTGCCGGTGCTGCCGCTGTGGGCCTTCTCGACTGGTCCGGTTCTGCTCGCGGCCGGCGCGTTCCTCATGCAGATTTCCGTGCAGGGCGCCTGGGGCGTGATCCCGGTGCACCTGAACGAGATCTCGCCCGATGAAGTTCGCGCAACGTTCCCGGGCCTCGTCTACCAGCTCGGCAACCTGTTCGCGGCAATCAACGCGACGATGCAGGCATCGTTCGCCGCTTCGCACGACGACAACTACGGCCTCGCGATGGCCGTCGTGGCCGGTACCGTGGCAGTCATCATCGCGGTGATGATCCAGTTCAGCCGCGAGCGCCGCGGCGTCGACATGACGCAGTCGGCCAAGGAAGTGTCGAGCGTCGCCTGACCGCCCCCGCATAGAGCGGCGCCGCGCCGCTCTATGGCGACACGAGGCCGCGCCGGACTTAGGTCCGCGCGGCCTTTGCTTTTGAGCGCGACGTACGCAAGGCTTTCGCGCCTCGCCGCGGCATGGCACGATTCGGACTGACGATTGGCAATTCGTCGGGGGAAAACCCGCTGCCCTTCACGCGATACTCCGTGCATGATGAGCGCGCCTCATACTCAAAATAATCCGCCAGGGAGAGACCTGATGACCGACACGCCCCGCCCCCCCTCGACTGTCTATGCCACCGTGCCCGCGGCGCCAGACACCGATGGTGTCTGGTACGCGTCGTACCCCGCGCATGTTCCCCGCGAAGTCGACGTGCATCAATACGCCTCGCTCGCACAGTTTTTCGACGACTGCACTGCGCGCTTTGGCGAGCGTGTCGCTTACGTGAGCGCCGGCTCGCCGATGACCTACGCCGCGCTCGCGCGAAAAGCGACCGCGTTCGCATCGTGGCTGCAGGGTGCGGGCGTGAAGCCGGGCGATCGCGTCGCGATCATGCTGCCCAACACGCTCCAGTATCCCATCGTGCTGTTCGGTGCCCTCAAGGCGGGCGCCATCGTGGTCAACGTGAATCCGCTCTACACCGCGCGCGAACTCGCCCATCAGTTGAAGGACAGCGGCGCGCAAACGATCGTCGTGTTCGAAAACTTTGCGAAGACGGTACAAACCGCACTGCCCGGCACGCAAGTGAAGAACATCGTCGTCACGGCGCTCGGCGATCTGCTCGGCGAAGGCCTGAATCTCAAGGGCCACTTCATCAATTTCATGGTGCGGCGCGTTGCGAAGCTCGTGCCGGCGTATAGCCTGCCGAACGCATTGAAGCTCGTCGACGTGCTCGCGCAAGGCGCGCGTCGGCCCGTCGCGCCCGTCAACGTCAAAGCCAACGATCTCGCGTTCCTGCAGTACACGGGCGGCACGACGGGCGTCGCGAAGGGTGCGATGCTCACGCACGGCAATCTCGTTGCCAATCTGCTGCAGGCGAAGGCGTGGACCGCGGGCCAGCTCGGCGCCGACCAGGAAACCGTCCTCACGCCGTTGCCGCTCTATCACATCTATTCGCTGACCGTGAACGCGATGATCTTCATGGCACTCGGCGGCCGCAACATCCTGATCGCGAATCCGCGTGACATCAAACGCGTGATGAAGACGATCCGCCACGAGAAGTTCAGCTGCATGTCGGCCGTGAACACGCTCTACAACGCGCTGCTCGATAACGAAGAGTTCCGCCAGCGCGACTTCTCCGGCCTCAAGCTCGCGATGGCGGGCGGCATGGCCACGCAACGCGCCGTCGCCGAGCGCTTCAAGGCCGTGACCGGCCAGCCGATCGTCGAGGGCTACGGCCTGACCGAATGCTCACCGATCGTGACAATGAATCCTGTCGATGTCGGTCAGCAGCACGATTTCGACGGGACGATCGGCCTGCCCGCGCCCTCGACGCTGGTGCGCTTTCGCAAGGACGACGGCACGTGGGCGAACATCGGCGAGACCGGCGAACTCTGCGTGAAAGGTCCGCAGGTCATGCAGGGCTACTGGAACCGCCCCGACGAAACCGCCAAGGTCCTCGACGCCGACGGCTGGCTCGCAACCGGCGACATCGGCGTGATGGACGCGCAAGGCTATGTGCGGCTCATCGACCGCAAGAAGGATATGATCCTCGTGTCGGGCTTCAACGTGTATCCGAATGAGATCGAGGACGTCATTGCCACGCATCCGGGCGTGAGTGAAGTGGCAGCAATCGGCGTGCCCGATCCGGTGCAGGGCGAGCGCATCAAAGTCTTCGTCGTGCGCCGCGACCCGACGCTCACCGAGGACGCGCTCATCCACTACTGCCGCGAGCAGCTCACGGGCTACAAGGTGCCGCGTCTCGTCGAGTTCCGCGATGCGCTGCCGCAATCGAACATCGGCAAGATCCTGCGCCGCGAGTTGCGCAACGAAGAAATCGGGAAGAAAACGCCGGCCTGAAACGTTCATACCGTGTTGATGCCGGGCTGAAGTAATGCAGGTGCCGCTTTGCGGCACCTGCCGGCAAGGACTGATGAATTCGTGGAGCGTGCGCCGATGAGGTTCCGCACAACGCCACCAGCCTGTCTCCTGACCCTCTGCGCCGCGCTCGCCCTGGTTTGCGCAAGCGCGCAGTCACTCCCTGCGGCGGACGCCGACGACGCGCCCAACACAGCGCAAGCCGACGAATCCACTGCGGACGTCGCACACCTGCCGCTCGACGAGCAGGTTCGCTGGCTTCAGCGCACCGCGCAGAACGGTGCACTTGCGAAGCTCGACGACGCGCAGCTCGTCACCCTCTTCTCGTCGCTCGATCCGCGTACGTTGCCGCGCTACGTCGCGGCGGGCCCTCACGGCTTCCCGTCGTGCGAATTCGTGATGCTGCGCCGCGAGCGCATCCACGGTCGCTGGCCAGCCGACCCCGATCACATGCTCGTGCGGATCGCACACGATCCGCTGCGCATCTACGCAAAATGGCTGCCCGACGGCGCCCACGCGGGCCAGGAGGTGCTCTACGACGCCACGCGACGCGGTGACGAGATGTACGGCCATCCCGGCGGGATTTTCCGCATGGTGTCGATGTGGGCGCGACTCGATGGATCATTCGCGCATGCGCAGTCGCGCCATCGGCTGACCGACCTCGGCACCGAATATATCGCGCACCGATTTGTCGACGAAAACATGCGCCTCGAAGAAGCCGGGCTCGTGCGGCCAGCGCAGATCGACGTGAAAACGGTGGATGGCGTGCGCGTCGTCGCGTTCACCTGGGAGGCGCCGCGCGGCGTGAACGGGTTCTACGCGAGCAAGGAAACGCTCGGGCTCGACCTGCGCCATCCGTGGTTCCGCACGGCGCAGTCGTACGACAGCGAAGGCCGGCTCTTCGAAGAAGTCGTGTTCGAGCAGATGGAGCCGAAGTCCTTCGACGCCCTCACGTTCGACTCGAAGAACCCGGACTACCGCTTCTAGCTTGCGCGTCGAGCGCGAGCACGACGGCACCGCGTGACGCCGCAAAACGCGTCAGCACGAATTGATCGGAGGGCCGCAGCGCGGCGATCATCGGCGTGCGCGGCCCGGCGCGCCGTGCGAGCGTGGCGTGCCAGAGCGTACCGATGTCGTCGGTGGCAGGCCACGCTGCGATGCCAGCGCGTGCCGCGTAGCCCGCGAGCGCCCGGCCAGATGGCAGCGCCGGATCGAAAACCGCGACGTGCGCGCTCGCATGAATCGCAACCGCTCGCGCAAACGAAACGTTACACGCTGCGCCGAGCAGCGTGCCTCCGGTCTCGCACAGGAATGTCCGCCGATCCATCGCGTCCTCCCGCTCAGGTGTAGCCGCGCTCGTGCCGCCACGCCGCCGGCCACACGCCCTGCTTGCCCGGCGACAGCACGCCCTGGGGATCGAGTGCGTCCTTGAGCGTCTCTGCGAGACGCAGCAATGCGCCATCGTTGAAGCTGTATTGTGCTGCCGCGAAGTCCATGTAAAGCAGATGCGACCGGTAAACGCCATAACCCGCCGCACGCGCGTCGCTCATCAGTGCGCGCAGCAAGTCGCCCGCGCGCTCAGCGTCCTCGCGTCTTTCGCGTGCAAAGATCACCGCGAAAATATGATGAAGATACCGGCCCGCCGCCGTGAAACCGCCGTAATAATCGAAGCCATATTCGGCCGCGCGCGTCTTCACGAGCATGTACTGGCGCATGGCGTCGCGGCCATCGGCGGGACACAGCGGCGAAAAGTCGACATGTGCGCCCGGACCGCCAAGCCAGTCGAGCATGCGAAAGGCGCTCATCGTGGGGATGCCCGCCAGATTGCGGTCGGCACCGCCTTGGGGTTCGTCGTCTGGCTTGTCGCTCGTGAAATAGCGCGTGGTCGTGACGCGCGCACCCGGCACCGCCGCGAACGCGCGCTCGAGCACGCGCCGCTGGGCGTCGATCACTTCCGGCGCGCCGTAGAGCCCGAAGTGCAGATTCCAGCGTCCGATCCCGAGATCGCGCTGCATCGCCGACACGACATGCTCGGGCATCGGCCCTGCGCCGTCGAACCAGCGCGTACGAGGCGCGATGCTGGCCGCGCGCCGGATCGCGCCTTCGATCGCCGCATGATTGCGGATCGTGCCGTCCAGCTGCAGCGCGCGCAGCGTATCGACGAGCGCGGCTAGATCGGCTTCGTTCGGCACCTGCACCTCGCCGAGCAGATACGCCTGCGGCGCGGGCATCAACCAGACGCCCATTTTCGTGACGACGCCGTAGTTCGACTGCGTGAAGAGCGCGTCAAAAGCGGGACCGTAGCCGGGCCGGTACAGCTGCCATGCCGTGCCGGTATCGATCGCACCCATGCCGGTGCGCACGAGGTCACCGTTCGCGAGCACGATCTCCATGCCGCATTGCGTCGAAGCATGATCACCGTAAGGTGTGGTGCCGAAACCGCGTTCGAGCGTATTGCCGATCACGCTGCCCCATCCGGCCGCGGGCGGATCGACCCACAGCCGGTATCCGCCATCGCGCAGATGCGCGTACAGGTCGAAGTAGCTGACGCCCGGTTCGACGAGCGCGTAAGCGAGCCGGTCGTCGACGTCGAGAATCCGGTTCATTCGCTGAAGGTCCAGCACGACCGATCCCGACAGACGCGGCGCGGCGCCGCCGTAAGCGAAGTTGCGCCCCGTCGAGACCGTCCAGAGCGGCACGCGCATCTCGTTCGCGACGCGCAAGATCGCGCGGATTTCGTCGACGTTCGCTGGCAGCAGCGCGGCAGACGGCGCGAACGCGCGCGGATTGGCCGCCGGCATAAACGGATCGAGATACAGTTCGAGCCCCGCGCCGCCGCGACACACATTGGGCGCGCCGACGATCGCTTCGAACGCCGCCAGCGCGCGCTCGAAGTGCGACTCGCTCATGCCCGGCGGCAAAACGCGCGCGGCATCGCCCATCGTGCCACCCGTCACCATTGCGACGGCTTGCCGCCCAGCGCGCCGCAGACTTCGTATGCGATGTCGCGCAAGTGGCCCTCTGTGGGCGGGCCGGATAGCGCATAGCCCATGCGGTCGGTGGTCCAGTAGAACGTGCGGCGATTGCCGTCGCTCAGGAGATGCACCCTGGTGGTGTCCTTGCCCGACGAGCCGACGTACAGCGTCAGACGCTCGCCCCCGTCGTTCTCGTACATGAACTGCGCTGCGGGCCCCGAGGCCCCTGGCAGCAGCCGTCCTCCGACGAGCGAATATCCGTATTCCTGCAGCGACGGAACCGAAAGTGGCTTGCCAAGCCGCTTCGACAACCACGCGACGAGATGCGCCTCATCGGCCGCACCCACTTCGACCGGATGGCGCTGCTCCGGTGTGTAGACCGCGTAGGCGACGTCCGCGCGGCGTGCGAAGGTGTCGGGCTCGCCGGCCGCAAACACGCTGCCTGCACCCGAGTCACCCGAACCGCCGCGCGGCACAAACGTGGCCGCCGCGAGCGCGACGCCAGCGCCCGCCACACACCACGCGGCCGCCATGCCGAAGCGCAACCACCACGGATCGCGACGCCGGAGCACGAGATACGGCGATGGCGCCGGGTCCTCGCCGCTCGCACGGCAGAGCGCCTGCAACGCCGACTTCTGCGCGCTATACGCGAAAACACGGTTTGCGGCGAGAGGATCGCTCGCGAGCCTTGCGTGCATCACGGTTTCGTCAGCGGGCGGCAGCTCGCCGTCCATGAACGCCGAAAGCGTGACGAGATCGGCGTCAGTCAGGTCGGCAGGCGGCACGCCGCCTGCGCCGTCAGCCGCCGCGTGCCCGGCACGATCGCGATTCTTTTCGATATCGTCGTGATTCATCGCGTTGTCCCCACCACCCTCAGCGATGCGGTACGCCGTCCAGGATCCTGGCCGAGCAGCACCCGCAGATGTTCGCGCGCACGAGAAAGGCGCGACATCACAGTGCCGGACGGCACACCCAGCACCGCCGACGCTTCTTGATAACTCAGTTCCTCGACGCACACGAGCAGCAACACCTCGCGCTGTGCGGCGGGAAGCAGGTAAAGGGCGCGCTGCAGATCGCGCAACTCCAGTCCGTCGACCTCACCGCGCGGCGCCTCGAGTGTGCGCCACGGCGCGCTTTCGTCGTCGACCGTGATCTCACGACGCCCGCGCAACTGGTCGATGTAAAGGTGGCGCAGGATCGTCAACAACCACGCGCGCAGATTGCTGTCGGGCCGAAACGAATTCCAGCGCGACAGCGCGCGTTCCGCGGCGTCCTGTACGAGGTCGTCGGCCCAGGCGGCGTCGCCGGTCAGCGAGCGCGCGTAGCGCCGCAGTGGCGCGAGCTGCGCCACGACTTGCGCTTCGAACTCCCGCGTCGGAGGGCGGAACACGCCGTCCGCCCGTCAGTAACCGCCACCACCCGAGCTGCCGCCCGAACCACCGGCCGACGAACTGCTGCCCGAATTCATGTCACCGCACGCGGCCACTCCCGTCAGGGAGACAGCAGCCAGAGCCAACAACACCAGAAATTTGCGAACCAACTTCATCGTCACCTCCTGTGCAGGATGAGGATGCGCCCCGCCGAGTTGCCACGAATGCCTTGCAACGCGCGCGCCCATGCGTTGCAAGTGCCGACAACGGTATAAACGTGTCGAGGGGGTTTGTTATTCCCGGTGTGCGTGGCGTTCTTGCTCTCATGTACATCATGCGGTTTCGCGTATCAGCGGTGCGATCGGGTCCATAGCGCGTGTGCGGCGGCGCACGGAAAGAATGGGGTACGACCATCGAGAATTGCATGTGCCCCAAGATGAAGGCTGTGCGCCGGAAACGCACCCGAATCGGTCGAGCACAAGCCGCCGCTTTGCACTACGCTGTTAGGGCATGTGCCGCGAATGCGGCGTACTGACACAGATTAAGCGTGGTAGCCCGTACTTCCGGACGCCTGAGACGCCGGACGCACGAGGCGAACCAACTCGGTATAGTGCAGCGATGGCCAATATGCAGACACGCGCGTCTCGCCGACACAGGGTAGAATCCCTCGCGAGCAAACGTTTCCAACTGAATGCGGCATCGAGCCGCCAGGTCTAATTTCGTCCATGCCTTCCGCAGAATCACATCCGCAAAACGACTTCATGAATGCCGCGCGCAAGGAACGCAAGCGCGTGGAAATCTATCTGGTCAACGGTATCCGCCTGACCGGATGCATTGAGTCGTTCGATCAGTACCTCGTGATGCTGCGCACGCCTGTCGGCCTGCAAGGTATCTACAAGCGTGCTATCTCCACGATCCAGCTCGACACCGGCACGCGGCCGGGTCCGCGGCCGGCACGTCCGGCGCACGCTGGCGAGCACACGACCCGCGGGGCCCATGGGATCCACGGCGGTCACGGACCGCGCGAGTCCCGCGAGCCGAGAGAACCGCGAGAACCGAGAGAGCCGCGTGAATCGTGGCCCGCGCCCGCGCAGCCGAGCGATCGTCCCTCGTCGCAGGATGGCCCGGTGGTCGTCACGCGCCGCCGCCGGCTCTACGGCGCCGTCAATAACGGTGGCAATAACGGCAGCGACGGTTCCGGCAACACCTGAGCAGTTCCCGCACTGCCCGCGCGCTTGTGCTGCGCCCGGTAACACGTTCACGACCAGGACGCGGCGACGTCATGCGCGCCGCGCTGGCCCGAGTGCGCACAGTTGCCTCACACGGTTCCTCTTTCCAGATGGAACCGTGGCGTCGCTGCAGCCCGCAGTCAGCCAGTGCTCACGTTTGCCCGTTGCGATATGCTGGGATACATGTTCCCCGCAACGGAGTACATCATGAGCGCGTCGAAAACTCCCCCCACGCATCGGCCCGTTGACCCGCTCGACGAGGCGCTCGAGGAAACCTTCCCCGCCAGCGATCCAATCGCGGTCGATCCCCCGCCTCAAAAGCGCGCGCAGGCCGCCCACGGAAAGAGAAAAGGACGGGAAGCTGGTCATCACAGCGGCAAGCATTGAGCCATAAACGCTTCGCCGCTGCCCTGGAGCCGGGTGGGTTCGGCGGCATGGCCTGACGACCTGCTCCTGAAACGTGCGCTCACGACTGGTTTGCTGTTCGCAACGGTGACGTGGGAAACCTGGCACGACAAAGCACGGTTCACACACGGCGGCCAGGTGTGCGCAGCGGTGCGATGAACGAAACGGCGACAAATGATGGAAAGCGCCGGGACGTGGCGGCACGTACCCCTGAAGCAGGGGAAAAGGGACAGCCCCGCCAAGGGCTGCGGTTATTCGACGCAACCGCAAAAAAACAACACAACGCTTCGCGGCAAAGCGCCTGAATAAGGCGAAGCGAGGCCAGGCGGCGCGTCGGCGACGCCCGCCAGCCTTGTCACTTCGACAGTTTCACGCCGCTGCACGCTGCAGCGGCGGCACGATGCTTACTGCGTCGGCAAGCCGCCTTCGACCTGACGCTGCAGTTCCCGCACCTGACGCTGGACGTCGCGCAACTGACCCTGCGCCGCCGTCTTCTGGGCCTGCAGTGCATTCGCCTGGTCGCGCGTCTGCTTCTGCTGGTCCATCACGAGCGCCTGCTGCTGACGCGCAATCGTGAGGTCGGCCTGGAGCCGGTTAGCGTGGTCCTGGGTCAAAGCGATCATGCGCTGCGTAAACGCCTTCTGCGCCTCCAGGCGGATCCGGCGGATCTCCACGTCGGCAAGCTGTTGGCTCTTCGCCGCGAAATCGCGGTAGATGGCTTCGGCACGTGTTTCGTCACTCGTCTTGATGACGCGCCAGAACATCTTGTTCTGGAACAGCGTGACGTAGTACGTCATTTCCTTGCCATGAAACAGCAGGCTTGCACCGTACGAGCCGTTGTAGGTCGTGCGTAGCTCATTGAGTTCCGAACCGCGGAGCATCTGCTGAAGCTCGGCCACATTGCCCGCCGCGCTTTGCTGAGCTTCGTCCGGCGTCAGCACTGTCGCCTGGCTCGGGGCTGCCGTCGATGCCGCATCAGCCGGCTGGGCAGCCACAGTCACCGAAGCCGCGTTCGCCGCGTCGGCACCTTGTGTTTCTTGCTGGGTGGTCGGCCCAGCGGATTGCGGTATCGGCTGCGCACAGCCCGCCTGAGTACCCCCGAACAGCACCATTACCGCCAGCGCTGCCTGTCGAACTCTCCGGTTGTAGTCCATTTAGTTCCTGCTTTGAACAGTTCTAGTTTTGGCAAAACCATCTAATTATTACTCACTTTCTGGTGTTTCGGGATCTCCATTTCAAATTTGATGCTTGCGTATCCTTTCGCACAACACTTCGTGGTCAATGCCAGGAAACGGACGCGCGTTTTCCCTCAGACGGCGGCACTGATACGGTGCGTCGAGTGGGCGACTACGCCGGAACTAGTTCGCGCAGGCGGCAGCGAGGTTGGCACGTCCTTGACGTCCATCGCGACACGCTCACGCTGATACGCACCGCCCGATTGTGCAACTCACGAACATTGCCAGGGGAAGCGCATGGCCGCGATCGATATGGCGACCTGCTGAAATGGGGAGTGGGAACGCGGCGACACCGTCCCGCGATTGCGACTGTGACGAACGGCCACAGGTACCTGGCGCCCATAACTGGCGTGCAACAGCCCCGGTCAGGCGCCCTGTACCGGGACATTCACTGTACGCGGCACCTTCGCCTCGCCATTGGCGACGGCATCGATCTCGTTGGGTAGCGCGTGCGTGGACCTGGCTTGCGTGCCAGGCACGACACCATCACGGTCGGCACCCGATGCGCGCATAACTTAAGGACGATAATCGAGACGATATTGCGCAACTCGGCGCATGTGAAGTCGAGCGGCAGGACGCGCGAAGGGCCGGAGGGACTTCCGACAAGGAGTGGTTCGCATCGCGTGCTGGAAAGCTGCGTCGCCGGTGTTAAGACTGCGGGAGAACGCGACGCACCCTAACAAACAGACGGTGCTGCCAACCGAAGTGAGTGTCTCGATTCCGTCAATAATCAGGACGCCGACATACATCGCTGTGTCGCGTTCGACACCTGTGCGTCGGCTGCATGCGGCCAACGACTTTCAGCCATACGCGAACATACAGTGGGGCCGGATGCACAAGGCAAGCATCAGCGGGACGAGAACGCGCCCGGATGCACTGGTCCAGCGCACACGCGACTGCCGCCCGCCCATGCCAGATGCCCCAAACCCGACGCGCACTGCGCAACTAGAGTCCCCCCTCTCCAACGACCGGAATGCTTTCGCGTATGCTCCCCAAACCGCGTGCGCATGTGGCTCGACACGCGCGGTCTGCATAATCACGAACGACAACACACAGTGGAGGACGACAAATGAACCGGATCACCGGACGCACCGCTGCATTCGCTGCGCGTGCGGCAACCCAACTGGCGCTCGCGAGCGCCCTGCTCGGCGGCGCGATCGCCGCGCACGCACAAACCACTACGCCTGTCGGCGTGTGGCACACCATCGACGATCAAACGGGCAAGCCGAAGGCAGTCGTCCAGATCAGCGATGACGGCAATGGCCAGCTAAGCGGCAAGGTCGTCAACGGACTCGACCCCAACGCCAAGCCGGACCGAAAGTGCACTGCATGCACGGATGAGCGCAAGGACCAGCCGATTATCGGCATGACGATCATCGATGGGATGCAGAAAACCGGCGACGGTTGGGACAACGGACACATCCTGGACCCGGAAAACGGCAAGGTGTATCGCTGCAAGATGCACCTCGAGGACGGTGGCAAAAAGCTCGTCGTGCGCGGCTATCTGGGCATTTCGCTGCTCGGACGCTCACAGACGTGGACGCGCGAGCAATAAAAGGACTGCCAGCGCAAATGAGGCGAAGCGGGTACGCAAAACATCTACGGCAACCCGCCTGCGCCGCGCACGCGCCGGCATGCTGACCAAAATCCGATCAGGCGCGCACTCAGGCAGAGTGGCGGAACAGCGTGCGCGGGTACGCGAACGGCTGTGGCACGGCAGGCGGAACGCTGCCGTACAGCGGAGTCGTTGGCTGCGACACAGACGGACGCTCGTTGCGCGCGTCCTTTTCCTCGCCGCTCAGATGCTTGCGCATGCGCGTTTCGATTGAATCGCACAGCGCGACACCTTCTTCGCCGAACAGTTCGACCATGACGCGCTTGAGTACACCGTCGTCATACCACGCCTTGAACCGGCGATGGCAGGTTTGGTACGACGGGTAACGGCGCGGCATGGCTGACCAGGTGGCGCCGCTATACATCACCCACAAAACACCGTTGAGCACCGACCGGGTGTTGGCGAGCGGACGGCCACGCAATTCGGAACGGGGGCGCAATTCGGGAAGCAGTGGCAGGACGCGCTGCCATTCGTCCTCGGTAATATCGCGATGCGGGGTCATTGTCTTCTCCAATATCGAAACGTACGCAACAGACGATATCGGCTTGGCCACGCGGCGAATATCAGATGTGTCTGAATCCTGAAAAGTGACGTAAATATCTTTTTGAGATAAAACCCTGCGGACGCGTTCTTTCCTCAGGTGAGCGATGTATCGACAATACGTCGCGGCGCCTCGAGATATTCCTTCGACTGCATTTCGACGATCCGCGAAACCGTGCGCGTGAATTCATTCGCCATCGGACCTTCGACGTACAGTTCCTCCGGCCTCACTGCCGCCGACATCAGCAGCTTCACCTTGTGGTCGTAGAACACGTCGATGAGCCACGTGAAGCGGCGCGCTTCGGACTGCATGCGCGGCGTCATCTGCGGCACGTCTGACAGAATCACGGCGTGGAAGCGGCTTGCCAGTTCCAGATAGTCGTTCTGCGAGCGCGGTCCGCCGCACAGGGTCGCGAAATCGAACCAGACGACGCCACCGGCGCGACGCAATGCCTTCAGCTCGCGCTTTTCGATGTGGAGAAGCGGACTCTCGTCGGGCACGGCCGCCAGCTGGGAGAACGAATGACGCAGCGCGCGATTGGCCTCGGCCCCGAGCGGCGTGTGATAGACCTCGACCTGCGCGAGCGTACGTTGCCGGTAGTCGATGCCCGCGTCGACGTTCAGCACGTCGAGCTTGTCCTTGAGCAGCGCGATCGCGGGCAGCATGCGGTCACGGTGCAGGCCGTCCGGATAGAGCGTGTCGGGATCGTAGTTGGACGTCATCACGAACTGCACGCCGTTCATGAAAAGACGGTCGAGCAGTCGATACAGGATCATCGCGTCGGCGATGTCCGAGACGTGGAATTCGTCGAAGCAGATCAGGCGATAGCGCTTCGCAATGCGGCGTGCGAGTTCGTCAAGTGGATCGGCCTGGCCTTTGAGTTCTTCCAGTTCGCGATGCACCTCGCGCATGAACTCGTGAAAGTGCAGGCGCGTCTTGCGCTGCACGGGCACCACGGCGTAGAAGCTGTCCATCAGGAAGCTCTTGCCGCGGCCCACCCCGCCCCACATGTACACGCCGCGCGGCAGATCGGGGTGAATGATGAGCTTCTTGAACGCGTTCGAGCGGCGCGCCTTGTACGCGACCCACTCGTCAAAACACCGCTGCAGCCGGTCGATCGCGGCGCGCTGAGCCGCATCGGGTTTGTATCCCCGGGTCTGCAGTTCTTTCTCGTAGTATTCGGCGACGTTCATTCAATGAACCACAAATGAGTAAAGGCGGGAGGGATCGAACCCACCCGCCTCTTTGGCGTGATGCAAACCACAACGCGGCAGGACGCTGGCCGAAAACGGCTAAAACCGGCGCCCTGCCCGCGCGCGTTACATGTTGAGGGCGCGCTTGTCGGTGGCGAGCGCTGCCTCGCGCATGACTTCGGAAAGCGACGGGTGCGGATGGCAGATGCGGCCGATGTCTTCAGCAGCAGCCTTGAATTCCATCGCCACCACGGCTTCAGCGATCAGGTCCGATGCGTTCGCCGAGATAATGTGCACGCCGAGCAGCTCGTCGGTCTTCGCGTCGGCGATCATCTTCACAAAGCCGTCGGCCTTGTTGATGCCAAGCGCGCGGCCGTTCGCCATGAACGGGAACTGGCCCGTCTTGATGTCGCGGCCTTCGGCCTTCAGTTGCTGCTCCGTCTTGCCGACCCATGCAATTTCCGGCTCGGTGTAGATCACCCACGGAATGCAGTTGTAGTCGATGTGCGGCTTCTGGCCGTCGATGATTTCGGCAACCAGCACGCCTTCGTCTTCGGCCTTGTGCGCGAGCATCGGGCCGCGCACCACGTCGCCGATCGCGTACACGTTCGGCAGCGCCGTACGGCAGTGGTCGTCGATGTCGATGAAGCCACGCTCGTTCGCCTTCAGGCCGATTGCTTCGAGGCCGAGGTTATCGGTATTCGGCACGCGGCCGACCGACACGATCAGGCGGTCGGCTTCGAGCTTCTGCGCGTTGCCGTCCTTGTCCGTGTAGTTGATCGTGACGCTCTTGTCGGTCGTCGTGACTTCGCCGACCTTCACGCCAACGTGAATGTCGAGACCTTGCTTCTTGAACAGCTTGGCGGCTTCCTTCGCGAGCGCCTGGTCAGCGGCACCGAGGAATTCCGGCAGTGCTTCGAGGACCGTGACGTCTGCGCCGAGACGGCGCCACACCGAGCCAAGTTCCAGACCGATCACGCCCGCGCCGATGACGGCGAGCTTCTTCGGTACGGCGTCGAACGCGAGCGCGCCTTCGTTGTCGGCGACGATCTTGTTGTCGACCGGAATGCCCGGCAGATGACGCGCCTTCGAACCCGTCGCGATGATGACGTTCTTCGCCGAGACGACTTCGGTTTCGCCTTCGCCGCTCACTTCGATCTGCACGCCGGCGTCATTCTTGCCGACGAACTTGCCATGGCCCTTGAGCCACGTGATCTTGTTCTTGCGGAACAGGAACTCGATACCCTTCGTCATCTTTTCGACGATGGCGTCCTTGCGGCCCATCATCTTCGTAACGTCGATCTTGACGTCCGAGACGCTGATGCCGTGGTCTTCGAGGTGATGCTGGGCATTCTCGAACTGCTCCGACGAAGCAAGCAGCGCCTTCGACGGAATGCAGCCGACGTTCAGGCAGGTACCGCCGAGCTTCAACGTACCGGCCGGGTTCTTCCACTTTTCGATGCAGGCGACCGACTTGCCGAGCTGCGCGGCGCGGATCGCTGCGATATAGCCGCCGGGACCGGCACCGATCACGACGACGTCAAATTCTTTGGACATGGTTATCCTTTCGAGACTTGGGCGCGGCGCTCGGGCGGCGGCTTCCGCCGCCCGAGCGCGCCGCGCCCAGAGTGAGACTTGATGCTTCGGGACTAAATAGCCCGAGAAGTAACCCGAAAAACGGCCCGCTTACAGGTCGAGCAGCAGGCGAGCCGGATCTTCCAGCGCGTCCTTCATCGCGACCAGCGACAGGACGGCTTCGCGGCCGTCAATGATGCGGTGGTCGTACGACATCGCGAGGTAGTTCATCGGACGGATCACGATCTGGCCGTTCTCGACCACTGCACGTTCCTTCGTCGCGTGCACGCCGAGGATCGCCGACTGCGGCGGGTTGATGATCGGGGTCGAGAGCATCGAGCCGAACACACCGCCGTTCGAGATCGAGAACGTACCGCCGGTCATTTCTTCGATCGACAGCTTGCCGTCCTTCGCCTTCTGGCCGAATTCAGCAATCTTCTTCTCGATGTCCGCGAGGCTCATCTGATCCGCGTTGCGCAGGATCGGCACCACGAGACCGCGCGGCGAGCCGACAGCGATACCGATGTCGAAGTAGCCGTGATAGACGATGTCGTTACCGTCGATCGACGCGTTCACGAGCGGGAACTTCTTCAGCGCGTGGACAGCCGCCTTGACGAAGAACGACATGAAGCCGAGCTTCACGCCGTGTTCCTTCTCGAACTTGTCCTTGTACTTGTTGCGCAGGTCCATGACCGGCGCCATGTTCACTTCGTTGAACGTCGTGAGGATGGCGTTGGTTTGCTGCGACTCGAGCAGACGCTCGGCGATACGCGCACGCAGACGCGACATCGGCACGCGCTGTTCCGGACGGTCGTTGAGGAACGTGGCAGCCGATGCCGGTGCGCCGACTTGCGGCAGCGACGGCTTCGCGGCTGCTGGCTTCGCAGCCGGTGCAGCAGCGGGAGCGGCCTTCGGCGCGCCAGCGCCGAGCACGTCCTGCTTCGTGATGCGGCCATCGCGGCCCGTGCCGCCAACGTCCGAACCCGACAGGCCCTTCTCGGCCATCAGCTTCGATGCGGCGGGCGAGGCAACGGTGCTGCTTGCGGTTGACGTGGCACCAGCGGCAGCAGCAGCGGCTGCCGGAGCAGCAGCAGGTGCAGCGGCCGGAGCGGCAGCAGCAGCCGGCGCAGCGACGGCACCAGCCTTCGCTTCCGTGTCGATCTTCGCGATCACCTGATCGGCGACGACGGTGTCGCCGTCATTGGCGACGATCTCGGCCAGCACGCCGGCAGCCGGTGCGGGCACTTCGAGCACGACCTTGTCGGTCTCGAGTTCGATGAGGATTTCGTCCTGGGCAACAGCTTCGCCCGGCTTCTTCTTCCACTGCAGCATGGTGGCTTCCGAAACCGATTCCGAAAGCTGGGGGACCTTGACTTCAACAATAGCCATTTGAATTTCCTGAATACGTGTCTAGGACGAACCGGTTCGCGCACGTGATGAGTGCGGGAAAGCGCGTGTCAAACGATGCGCGCCTGGTACACGCTTTCCCGGTTCGAATTGCTCTATCTAGCGTGGCAACTTAGGCTTACTTCGCGACCTGCGCGCCCTTCAGGCGGCCGAACGCACCTTCGATCAGCGCCTTCTGCTGCTCGTAGTGCTTCGCGTAGTAGCCAACGGCCGGCGAGGCAGACGCAGGACGGCCGCTGTACGCGAGCTTCTGCCCTTCCTTCATGCCTTCCTTCAGGTGGTGCTCGATGTAGAACCACGGGCCTTGATTCTGCGGCTCGTCCTGCACCCAGACCACTTCGGTCGCGTTGTCGAACTTCTTCATTTCCGCTTCGAACTGCTTGTGCGCGAACGGATAGAGCTGCTCGATACGAATGATCGCGACGTCGTTCGCATTCGCTTCGCGGCGATGGGCGACCAGGTCGTAATACACGCGGCCCGAGCACGCCACGACGCGCTTGACCTTCTTCGGATCGATCGACTCGTCCGTTTCGCTGAGGACCGGCTGGAACGAGCCCTTCGCCAGTTCCGACAGATCCGACACGGCTTCCTTGTGGCGCAGCAGCGACTTCGGCGTGAAGACGATGAGCGGCTTGCGGAAGAGGCGGATCATCTGACGACGCAGCAGGTGGAAAATCTGCGCCGGCGTGGTCGGCTGGACGACCTGCATGTTGTGATCGGCGCACAGCTGCAGGAAACGTTCGATACGTGCCGACGAGTGCTCCGGACCCTGGCCTTCATAGCCGTGCGGCAGCAGCATCGTGAGACCCGATACACGGCCCCACTTCACTTCGCCCGACGAGATGAACTGGTCGATCACGACCTGCGCACCGTTGACGAAGTCGCCGAACTGGCCTTCCCACGCGACGAACGTGTTCGGCTCAGCGGTCGAGTAACCGTATTCGAAGCCCAGCACTGCCTCTTCCGACAGCACCGAGTCGATCACCGTGAAGCTAGCCTGGTTCTCGCTGACGTTCTGCAGCGGGACGTACGTGCCATCGTTCCAGCGCTCGCGGTTCTGGTCGTGCAGCACCGCGTGACGGTGCGTGAACGTGCCGCGGCCCGAGTCCTGGCCCGTGAGACGCACGGCGTAGCCCGACGAAACCAGCGACGCGAACGCGAGGTGCTCGCCCATGCCCCAGTCGAGCTTCGCTTCGCCCTGGCCCATCACGCGACGGTCCTTGATAACGCGCTCGACGAGCGGGTGAACCTTGAAGTTCTCCGGAATCGTCGTGATGCGTTCTGCGAGGCGCTTGAGTTCAGCGAGCGGCACAGCCGTGTCGGCGGCGTCGGTCCACTTGCGGTTCAGGAACGGCATCCAGTCGACCGCGTACTTGCTCTTGTAGTTCGAGAGCACCGGGTCGATCGTGTGATTGCCTTCGTCCATCGCCGCGCGGTATTGCTTGACGTAGTTGTCGCCGTCGGCGGCCGTGATCACACCCTGCTGCACGAGCTTCTCGGCGTACAGCGCACGGGTGCCCGGGTGCTGCGCGATCTTCTTGTACATGAGCGGCTGCGTGACCGCCGGCGTGTCCTGCTCGTTGTGACCCAGCTTGCGGAAGCAGACGATGTCGACCACGACGTCCTTGTGGAACTGCATCCGGAAGTCGATGGCGATCTGCGTGGCGAGCACGACGGCTTCGGGATCGTCGCCGTTCACGTGCAGCACCGGCGCTTCGATCATCTTGACCACGTCGGTACAGTAGAGCGTCGAGCGCGCGTCACGCGGATCCGACGTCGTGAAACCGATCTGGTTGTTGATGACGATGTGCAGCGTGCCGTGCGTGCCGTAACCGCGCGTTTGCGCGAGGTTCAGCGTTTCCATCACGACGCCCTGGCCTGCGAAAGCCGCGTCGCCATGGATCTGGACCGGCAGCACTTGCAGGCCGTTGTCGTCGCCGCGGCGGTCCATACGGGCCTTGGCCGAGCCTTCGACAACCGGGTTCACGATTTCGAGGTGCGACGGGTTGAACGCGAGCGACAGGTGGACCGGGCCGCCTTCGGTGGCCATATCCGACGAGAAGCCCTTGTGGTACTTCACGTCGCCAGCCGGCAGATCGTCGACGTGCTTGCCTTCGAATTCGGCGAAGAGGTCGGACGGCATCTTGCCGAGCGTATTGACCAGCACGTTCAGGCGGCCGCGGTGGGCCATGCCGATGACGATTTCCTGCACGCCCTTCGCGCCTGCGTGACGGACGACTTCATCCATCGAGGCGATGAAGCTCTCGCCGCCTTCCAGCGAGAAGCGCTTCTGGCCGACGTACTTGGTGTGCAGGAAGCGCTCGAGGCCTTCGGCGGCCGTCAGGCGCTGCAGGATGTGCTTCTTTTTGTCGTTGGAGAAGTTCGGGGTCGAGCGGATCGACTCCAGACGCTCCTTCCACCAGCGCTTCTGTTCCGGATCGCTGATGTACATGTATTCGGCGCCGATCGTACCGCAGTACGTATCGCGCAGACCCTTGACGATCTCGCGCAGCGTCGCGCGCTCGAAACCGAAATACAGGTTCGTCGCGCTGAACGTCTGGTCCATGTCGGCTTCGGTGAAGTCGTAGAACGCAGGCTCGAGCTCAGGGATATTCGGACGTTCGCGACGCTTCAGCGGATCGAGGTTGGCCCATTGCGAGCCAAGGAAGCGATACGCGCCGATCAGCGACTGAACATAGACTTGCTTGCGCGCCGTGGCGAGATCTTCGCCGCCGCCGCGCGGGAGGAATGCGTTGGCCTTGGCACGCTGGGCAAACGACTCGACGATCGGCCCGTGGGCGACGTCGCTGTCGGCCGTGCCACTCGACGACGGCACGTTTTGCAGTGCGTCGAAGTATTCACGCCAGGTGTCCGGAACGGACGCGGGGTTATCAAGATATGCTTCGTATAGCTCTTCGACATACGGAGCATTACCGCCGAACAGGTAGGAGTTCAGCTGGAACTGCTTCATCGTTTCCGACATTTACGCTCACCTTTCTTCGAGTTTCTCGAGAAATAGCGGGTTACTAAACCTTCCGCGCCACGGCCTGACCGTTTAGCGGATTGCGAATCAAGTCTGCTTGGAAGGACCTAAATCATGCATCCGCGGAGGATATCACATAAGTGATTTCCCCCATAGGATGCAATGCGGCACAGGACCGCACGCAAACCCTTTGTACATGGGCCTTTGCGGCGATTGCGACACACTCTTTCTGCACTGCAACACAATTGCCGCCGGACGCAAAAAAGCCGCCCCCATAGGGGCGGCTTCCTCGCTGCGTCCTTACTTGCATTGCGGTGCGCAAAATCGCTGGCCTGAATTAATCGGCAGCGCCTTCGCGGCTCGCGCGGCGACGCTCGTGCTCCTTCAGGTAACGCTTGCGCAGACGGATCGACTGCGGCGTCACTTCCACGAGTTCGTCGTCGTCGATGAATTCGACGGCGTATTCGAGCGACATCTGGATCGGCGGAACGAGGCGCACGGCTTCGTCGGTGCCCGACGCGCGGACGTTGGTCAGCTGCTTGCCCTTGATCGGGTTCACGACGAGGTCGTTGTCGCGGCTGTGGATGCCGATGATCATGCCTTCGTACAGCGCGTCACCCGGCTTCACGAACATGCGGCCGCGGTCCTGCAGCTTCCACAGCGCATAGGCGACAGCCGCGCCGTCGTCCTGCGAGATCAGCACGCCGTTGCGGCGCTCGCCGAGCGTACCTTCCTTGATCGGACCGTACGCGTCGAACACGTGGCTCATGAGGCCCGTGCCACGCGTGAGCGTCATGAACTCGCCCTGGAAGCCGATCAGGCCACGCGCCGGAATGCGGTACTCCAGACGCGTACGGCCACGGCCGTCCGACGCCATGTCGAGCATTTCGCCCTTACGGCGGCCAAGCTCTTCCATCACGCCGCCCTGGTGGCCGTCTTCGACGTCCACCGTCAGCATTTCGTACGGCTCCTGCTTCACGCCGTCGACTTCGTGCAGCACGACGCGCGGACGCGACACGGCCAGCTCGTAGCCTTCACGGCGCATGTTTTCGATCAGGATCGTCAGGTGCAGTTCGCCGCGGCCCGACACTTCGAACGTGGTTTCGTCGCCGGTGTCCTTCACGCGCAGCGCGACGTTGTGGTTCAGTTCCTTCGTGAGACGGTCGCGAATCTGGCGGCTCGTCACGAACTTGCCTTCCTTGCCCGCGAGCGGCGACGAGTTCACGAGGAAGTTCATCGTGAGCGTCGGCTCGTCCACCGTGATCATCGGCAGGGCTTCGGGGTTGTCGACCGCGCAGATCGTGGCGCCAATACCGATGTCCTCGATACCGTTGATCAGCACGATGTCGCCGGCTTCAGCCGATTCCACCTGAACGCGCTCGAGGCCGCTGAACGACAGCACCTGATTGATCTTGCGGTTCATCACGTCGCCTTCCGGGCCGAAGCGCAGCGCAACCGGCTGGCCCGGTTTGATGCGACCACGCGTGATGCGGCCCACGCCGATACGGCCGACATAGGTCGAGTAGTCGAGCGAGGTGATTTGCAGTTGCAGCGGACCTTCCGGATCGGCGGCGCGCACCGGCACGTGTTCGAGGATCGCCTCGAAGAGCGGGCGCATGTCGCCGTCGCGTGCATCCGCGCTGAGCGACGCGTAGCCATTCAGGCCCGACGCGTACACAACCGGGAAGTCGAGCTGTTCTTCGGTCGCGCCGAGCTTGTCGAACAGATCGAACGTCTGGTTGATGACCCAGTCGATGCGCGCGCCCGGGCGGTCGATCTTGTTGACGACGACGATCGGCTTCAGGCCAAGCGCGAGCGCCTTCTTCGTGACGAAGCGCGTCTGCGGCATCGGACCCTCGACGGCGTCGACGAGCAGCAGCACGGAGTCGACCATCGACAGCACGCGCTCCACCTCGCCGCCGAAGTCGGCGTGGCCCGGGGTGTCGACGATGTTGATGTGGGTGCCTTCGTACTCGACCGCGCAGTTCTTCGCGAGGATCGTGATCCCGCGCTCTTTTTCGATGTCGTTCGAGTCCATGACACGTTCGGCGATCTGCTGGTTGTCGCGGAAGGTGCCGGACTGGCGCAGCAGTTGGTCGACGAGCGTGGTCTTGCCGTGGTCGACGTGGGCAATGATGGCGATGTTGCGAAGGGCGCGGGACATAGGAACCTGGGTACAGTTAGGTGCGCAAGGGGCGTCGGGTATCAATCTCCGGGAGCGCTACGGCTTCACTACAACTTCGCCGCCCGACGTTGATACCCCATTCGTCCGCTGTCATTGGCCCGGCTCCGGATCAACCGGCACAACCCGAGGCAAAAGCACACTTTTGGGAACCTGAAATTATAGCATGCGCAGATGACTCTCTCTGACACATGTACTCGCGGTGTCCTGCAATGCAATAGAGAACGTGGCGGAATAGCAGTGAGTAGCAGCCAGGAATCGCGTGGTGATGAACGCGTGGTGAAAATTTTGGCGGGGCGAGACAGATACGACTAGATACGACTTATTAACCCCACAGGGGCCGGGGATTTTCCCATGCGACCCCAAGGCGATTAAGCCCCGATTCTGCAAAGGTTTTTCGGCAACCGCGTAATTAACCCTTGCCGCGTCAAGTAACCGCACTCTATAATTCCTGCCTGGTCAACCATTGCAGGCGCAGCAGAATCATGACGGACCCGACACCTACACCACTATCAGAAGTCGTCGATTACGACTTCGGAGAAAGCGTCGGCTATCTCATCTCGCGCGTGAAGTCGACCATGTCGAACCTGATCAACCAGCGTACCGTCGCTGAGTTGGGCGTGACGGTTCAGCAGGCAAGCGTGCTGTTCATGGTCGCGAGCGGCAAGTGCGTGCTCGCCGCCGAACTCGCGCGCGAGTACGGGATTGACGCGAGCGCCGTGACGCGCCTCGTCGACCGGCTGGAAAAGCGGGGGCTGCTCAAACGCGTGCGTAGTTCCGAGGACCGCCGCGCAGTGCGGCTCGCGCTCACGACTGAGGGGCAGGCCATCGCGACGCGTATGCCGGCGATCTTCACCGGCATTGCCTCCACGCTCCTGAACGGCCTCTCGCCCGAGGAAATCGGCTTCCTGAAAAGCATGCTGCGGCGGGTGCTCGCGAACGGCTGCGAGGCCAGTCAAAACACAAATCAAAACGCAGGCCAGAACCCGCCCACCAATTCATGACGGGGCAATCAAATTTGAAAGCGTCGCAAAACAAAATCGCTGCAACGTCCAGTATCACCTTCACTTCTCACGCGTCGAGACGAGCAATGAACTCCCCTTCCATGTCCCGGATAGCGCTATCCCGGCCAGCGTCGTGCCGGGCCGCCGTTGCCGCCGCGGTAACGGCACTGGCCCTTTCGGGATGCGCGAACTACTTCGGCATCCGGAGCGACAAGACCATCGCCCAGCCGCAGCAGTTCGAGACCTCGCAGAGCATTCCCACGCAGGGCGGCCAGTGGCCCACGCTCGAGTGGGCCAACCAGTTCGGCGACGCGCAGTTGCCGAAGCTGATCGACGAAGCGCTCGAAGGCAGCCCGACGATCGCGCAGGCGCAGGCTCGCATTGCCAAAGCGTCGTCCTACATCGAGTCGTCGCGGTCCGCGCTCTTCCCGAAGGTCAGCGCGAGCTACTCGTGGACCCGCGAGCTGTACTCGGCCAACGCCCTATTCCCGCCGCCCTACGGCGGCACATGGTATAGCGAGAACAATGTGCTCGCGAGCGCGTCCTGGGACCTGGACCTCTGGGGCAAGAACCGCCAGCGCCTCGCACAGGCGGTCTCCGCGCAGCGAGCCACGCTCGCCGACATGCAGCAGGCGCGCATCACGCTCGCCGCCTCGGTCGCGCGCACCTATAACCAGCTCGCGCAGCTTTACGCGCTGCGTGACATCGCGGTCAGCGAGATCGACAACCGCAAGACGATTGGCACGATCACGAACGGGCGCGTCGTGGCGGGCCTCGACACCAACGTCGAACGTCAGACCGCAAACGGCAACATCGCAACGAGCCAGGCGAACCTCTCGCAGATTGACGGCCAGATCGAGTCGGTGCGCTACCAGCTCGGCGCGCTGCTCGGCAAGGGCCCGGACCGCGGCCTGCAGATCGCGAAGCCGGTGCTGAACCCCGCGGCCAACCTCACGCTGCCCGACAACCTGCCCGCCGACCTCGTGTCGCGCCGCCCGGACATCGTCGCGGCGCGCTGGCAAATCGAAGCCGCGATGCACGACGTCAAGGAAGCCAAGGCCGAGTTCTATCCCGACGTGAACCTCGCTGCGGGCTTCGGTTTCGATGCCTTCGGCTGGGGCAAATTCCTGACCTCGTCGAGCCGGCAGATTCAGTTCGGCCCGGCAATCCATCTGCCGATCTTCGACGCGGGCGCGCTGCGTGCGCAACTGCGAGGCCGTTACGCCGACTTCGATCTCGACGTGGCGAACTACAACCAGACGCTCATCGGCGCGTTCCAGGACGTCGCGACCCAGGTGTCGTCGATCCGTTCGGCCGACAGGCAGCTCGTCGACGCACAGCGCGCGCTCGACGCCTCGACGAATGCGTTCCAGCTCGCCGTGATCCGCTACAAGGCGGGCCTCTCCGAGCAGCTCCAGGTCCTCAACGCCGACCAGAACCGCCTCGCCGCGGAACAGACCGTAGCGAACCTGAAGGCCCAGCGGCGCGACGACCAGATGGCGCTCATCAAGGCGCTCGGCGGCGGCTTCGACGCACAAGGCGCGGGCCTCGTACCGCCGACCGAAATCGGCAGCGAAGCGAAGGGGCCGAACGGTACGCCGTGGAGCGACACGAAGGTGCCCGCCCAGAGCGCAACGGCGTCAGCAACACCGTCGAACTGAGACCGCACTCGCACGATTAATACAGCCTCGATCGAATCATCGACCGAATAGCAAGAGAGAACCCGGAGATCATTTCCATGAGCACCCCCCAGCAACCGGCAGCCAATCCGCAGCCAAGCGCAGGCAACGGCAAGCGCCGCCGCATGATGACGATGCTGATCCTCGTCATCGCGATTGCAGCCATTGCCTACGGCCTCTATTACTTCCTCGTCGCACGCTTCTCGGAAAGCACCGACGATGCGTACGTGAACGGCAACGTCGTGCAGATCACGCCGCAGGTGACCGGCACGGTCGTCGCTGTGAAGGCCGACGACACGCAGACCGTCAAGGCCGGCGACCCGCTCGTACTGCTCGACCCCGCTGACTCGCGCATCGCGCTGCAGCAGGCCGAAGCCAATCTCGCCCAGACCGTGCGCCAGGTGCGCGGCCTCTTCGCCGACGACAGCCAGTACCAGGCCCAGGTCGCGGTGCGCCAGGCCGACCTCTCGCGCGCGCAGGACGACCTGCGCCGCCGCATGGCGGTCGCGCAGACGGGCGCCGTTTCGCAGGAAGAAATCTCGCACGCCCGAGACACCCAGCGGAGCGCCGAAGCCGCGCTCGAAGCCGCGCAGCACCAGCTCGACGCAAACCGCGCGCTGACCGCGAACACGACCATCTCCAACCATCCGAACGTGCTGGCCGCCGCCGCGAAGGTCCGCGACGCATACCTCGCCAACGCGCGTAATACGCTGCCCGCGCCGGTTACGGGCTACGTCGCGAAGCGCTCGGTGCAGGTTGGACAGCGCGTCTCGCCGGGCACGCCGCTGATGTCGGTCGTGCCGCTGAACGCGCTGTGGGTCGACGCGAATTTCAAGGAAGTGCAGCTCAAGCACATGCGTGTCGGCCAGCCGGTCGAGATGAGGGCCGACGTGTACGGTTCGTCGGTGGTCTATCACGGCAATGTGGTGGGTTTCTCGGCGGGCACGGGCTCGGCCTTCTCGCTCCTGCCCGCGCAGAACGCGACGGGCAACTGGATCAAGGTCGTGCAACGCCTTCCGGTGCGCATCTCGCTCGATCCGGCTGATCTCGAGAAGCACCCGCTGCGTATCGGCCTTTCGATGACGGTGGATGTCAACATCAAGGACGACACGGGCAGCCAGCTCGCCAACGCGCAAAACACCGTCTACGCGACGGATGTGTTCGACAAGTACGGCAAGGAAGCCGACGACACGATCGCTCGCATCATTGCGGAAAACGCCGGCACCAATGCGTCCAGCTCGGGTAAAGGCGCGAATAAAAGCGCTGCCAAGGCGACGGCGTCGTCGGCCGGCCACGCAGCCAAAGTGATGTAAGCCGCACGAGCCCACAAGAAGCGAAGTAATGGCAGACCAACAAAGCGCAGTCCATCCGCCGCTGCAAGGTGCGAAACTCGTGTTCGGCACCATTGCGGTGTCGCTCGCGGTGTTCATGAACGTGCTGGACACCTCGATCGCCAACGTGTCGATTCCGTCGATCTCGGGCGACCTCGGGGTGTCCTCCGATCAGGGCACCTGGGTCATCACGTCGTTCGCGGTCGCAAACGCGATCTCCGTGCCGCTCACCGGATGGCTCACCGACCGCATCGGCCAGGTGCGTCTCTTCATGGCGTCGATCATCCTGTTCGTGATCTCGTCATGGATGTGCGGGCTTGCGCCTACGCTGCCCTTCCTGCTCGCTTCGCGCGTACTTCAAGGCGCGGTGGCGGGCCCGATGATCCCGCTTTCGCAGACGCTCCTGCTCGCGAGCTATCCCCGCGCGAAGGCGCCGATGGCGCTCTCCATGTGGTCGATGACCACGCTCATCGCGCCCGTGATGGGGCCGATTCTCGGCGGCTGGATCTCCGACAACATCTCGTGGCCGTGGATCTTCTACGTGAACATCCCGGTCGGCATCGTAGCCGCCCTCGCCACGTGGTCGATCTTCCGCGACCGCGACTCGGTCATCAAGAAAGCGCCGATCGATGGTGTCGGCCTCGCCTTGCTGATCATCTGGGTTGGTTCGCTCCAGGTGATGCTCGACAAGGGCAAAGACCTCGACTGGTTCTCGTCGACGACGATCATCGCGCTCGCGCTGACCGCCGTTATCGCGTTCGCATTCTTCGTGGTGTGGGAGCTGACCGAGAAGCACCCGGTCGTCGATCTCTCGCTCTTCGCGCGGCGCAACTTCACCGGCGGCACCATCGCGCTTTCGGTGGGCTACGGCCTCTACTTCGGCAATCTCGTGCTGCTGCCGCTGTGGCTGCAGACCGACATCGGCTACACCGCCACCGACGCAGGCCTCGTGATGGCGCCCGTCGGCGTCTTCGCGATCATGCTCTCGCCGATCACGGGCCGCATCCTGCCGCGCACCGATCCGCGCTACATCGCTACAACGGCGTTCATCGTGTTCGCGCTCTGCTTCTGGCTGCGTTCGCGTTACACGACCGGCGTGGACACGTGGGCCCTCACCTTGCCGACGCTGATTCAGGGCATCGGCATGGCGGGCCTGTTTATTCCGCTTGTGTCGATCACGCTTTCAGGACTGCCGGGCAACCGCATTCCGGCCGCTTCGGGTCTTTCGAACTTCGTACGGATCATGTGCGGCGGCATCGGCACGTCGATCTTCGAAACGGCGTGGGATCACCGCACGACGTTTCATCACGCGCGCCTCACCGAGCAGGCCACACCGACGAGCCCGATCTTCAACCAGTCGATGCAGCAGATGCAGAACGTGGCTGGCCTCGATCCGGCACAGGCACACGGGCTGTTCGACCGGATGCTGTCGCAGCAAGCCGCGCAGCTCGGCGTGAATGATCTGTTCTACATTTCGTCGGCCATCTTCATCGTGCTGATTGCGTTGATCTGGATTACGCGGCCCGAACGCGCGGGTAGCGCGGACGCGGGGGCAGCAGCGTCGGCGGCACACTGAGTTGTTGATACGGCGGGCGCACGTCACAGCGCCCGTGCAAACTAAAACGGCACGCCCGGTTCACACCGGCGTGCCGTTCTCTTTGAGCCCCGCGATACGCCTACGCGGCAGCGCTCACCACCAGCCGCTCGGGCGCGAGCACACCGTTCGCGGCCTTCGCGACGCCCAGCAACCGTGCGTCGGCGCCATAGACGCGCACGCGCTGCGCCTCGCCCCACTGCGTCCGGTCCGCCACAAGCTCATTGAGCGGCAGGCGCTGACCGTGCATGAAACGGCGCGATGCCTCATCGTCGAGTGTCACGGCCGGAAACGTCGACAGCAACGCGTCGACCGGTTGCAGCCACACATCGCGAGTGGCGTCGTCGGCATCGGAAAGCGTATCGAGCGTCACCGCATGCTCGAGCGTCAACGCGCCCACGCCCGTGCGTCGCAGCATCACGAGATGCGCACCGCAGCCGAGCGCCTCGCCGATATCCTCTGCGAGCGTGCGTACATACGTGCCCTTACTGCACGTCACACGGAACGTCACGTCCGGAAGAGCACACGCGATCATGTCCAGCGCGAGGATCGTCACCTGACGCCCTTCACGCTCGACGACCTGTCCCGCGCGCGCGTATTCGTACAGCGGCTTGCCATCGCGCTTGAGCGCGGAATACATCGGCGGCACCTGCACGATATCGCCGACGAACTTCGTCATCGCGTTGCGCACGGCGGCTTCGTCGCATGTCACGTCGCGCGTCGCTACGGCTTCGCCTTCGGCATCACCGGTCGCCGTGCGAATGCCGAGGCGCATGGTCGCCTCGTAGGTCTTGTCGGCGTCGAGCAGATCCTGCGAGAACTTGGTCGCTTCGCCGAAGCAAAGCGGCAACAGCCCTGAAGCGAGCGGATCGAGCGTGCCGGTATGACCTGCCTTCTTCGCGCGATAGAGCCGCTTCGCGCGGATCAATGCGTCGTTGCTGGAAAGACCGATGGGTTTGTCGAGCAGAAGCACGCCGTCGAGCAGGCGACGCGGGACCTTCGGCCGGCCCGAGCCGGCTTGTGTGGGAGAAGAAGATGCTGTCATGTCAGGCAGAACAAACGACCGGATGAATCGCCGGCACAAGAGCGCGCCGCCATCCGGCAGGCATCGCCCTCATGCGCACGCGTGCCCGGCCGGCCGCGCTTAGTCGTCCTTTGCGCGCGTCGAATTGGCTTCGTCGATGAGGCGCGACATTTCGACGGCCCGCTCGACCGTCTTGTCGTAGTGGAAATGCAGCGTCGGCACGGTGTGAATGTGCAGACGCTTGAAGAGCAGGTTGTGCAGATGGCCCGCCGCGTGGTTCAGTGCATCCTGCGTGGCGTGCGGGTCCCCCGTGAGCGTCGTGAAGTAGACCTTCGCGTGCGCGTAGTCCGGCGTCAGTTCGACGCTCTGGATCGTGACGAGCCCGATGCGCGGGTCCTTCACTTCGCGCGACACGAGTTCGGAAAGATCGCGCTGGATCTGGTCGGCGATCTGCACGTTGCGATTCGGAGAGGAACGTTTTTTCGTCATGATTTATCCGCCCAGCTTCGGCGGCCTTAAAACCGGACGGCTTCGCAAACAAAGCCGTCCGTACAAAAACAAACGGGCGGGGCTGGCCAGCGCCCGCCCCGCCCGTCTAGCGTCGCGCCTCTCGCGTTACAGCGTACGCGCGACTTCCGTGATTTCGAACACCTCGAACTGATCGCCTTCGACGATGTCGTTGAAGTTCTTGATCGACATACCGCACTCGAAGCCCTGCTTGACTTCCTTGACGTCGTCCTTGAAGCGCTTGAGCGAGTCGAGTTCGCCGGTGTGGATGACCACGTTGTTGCGCAGCACGCGCACCGACGACGAACGCTTGACGATACCGTCCGTGACCATACAACCGGCCACCGCGCCGACCTTCGGCACCTTGAACACCGCGCGCACTTCGACCATACCGGTGACGATCTCGCGCTTTTCCGGCGCGAGCATGCCCGACATCGCAGCCTTCACCTCATCCACAGCGTCGTAGATGATGTTGTAGTAGCGGATATCGACGCCATTCGCTTCGGCCAGCTTGCGTGCCTGAGCATCGGCACGCGTGTTGAAGCCGATGATGACCGCCTTCGAAGCCGTCGCCAGGTTGACGTCGTTTTCGCTGATGCCGCCAACCGCGCCGTGCACGATCTGCACGCGCACTTCGTCGGTCGAGAGCTTGAGCAGCGCGTGAACGAGTGCTTCCTGCGAGCCCTGCACGTCGGCCTTGACGATGAGCGGCAGGTACTGCACTTCGCCCTCGCCCATCTGTTCGAGCATGTTTTCGAGCTTCGCGGCCTGCTGCTTCGCGAGCTTGACGTCACGGAACTTGCCCTGGCGGAACAGCGCGATTTCGCGCGCCTTGCGCTCGTCGGGCAGCACGATGACTTCTTCGCCGGCTGCCGGCACTTCCGAGAGACCCTGAATTTCGACCGGGATCGACGGACCCGCCGACTTCGTCGGCTTGCCGGTTTCGTCGAGCATGGCACGCACGCGACCGTAAGCACTGCCGGCGAGGACGACGTCACCGCGATTGAGCGTACCCGACTGCACGAGCACCGTCGCGACCGGACCCTTACCCTTGTCAAGCTTCGCTTCGATCACGAGGCCCTTCGCGGGTGCTTCGACCGGCGCCGTCAGTTCCAGCACTTCGGCCTGCAGCAGCACGTTTTCGAGCAGATCGTCGATGCCCGCGCCGGTCTTCGCCGACACCGGCACGAACGGCGAATCGCCACCGTACTCTTCCGGCACGACACCTTCCGTGACGAGTTCCTGCTTCACGCGCTCGAGATTCGCGTCAGGCTTGTCGATCTTGTTGATCGCGACGACGAGCGGCACGCCGCCTGCCTTCGCGTGGGCGATCGCTTCCTTCGTCTGCGGCATCACGCCGTCGTCGGCCGCAACCACGAGAATCACGATGTCGGTGGCCTTCGCGCCGCGTGCACGCATGGCCGTAAAGGCCTCGTGACCCGGCGTGTCGAGGAACGTGATGACGCCACGCGGCGTTTCGACGTGGTAAGCGCCGATGTGCTGCGTAATGCCGCCCGCTTCGCCCGCGGCAACCTTCGCGCGACGGATGTAGTCGAGCAGCGAGGTCTTGCCGTGGTCGACGTGACCCATGACCGTCACGACCGGCGGACGCGGCAACTGCTCTGCGTCCGTCGCCGTTTCCTGGCCTTCGACCAGCAGCGCTTCCGGATCGTCGAGCTTCGCGGCAACCGCACGGTGGCCGAGTTCCTCGACGATGATCATCGCCGTTTCCTGGTCGAGCATCTGGTTGATCGTGACCATCTGGCCCATCTTCATCATCGCCTTGATGACTTCCGATGCCTTCACGGCCATCTTGTGCGCGAGGTCGGCCACCGTGATGGTTTCCGGCACGTGCACTTCACGCACGATCGGCTCGGTCGGCGCCTGGAACGACGAACCGTTGTCCTGATGCTTGCCGCGGCCCTTCGGACCACCGCGCCAGCCACGGTCGACACCGCCCGAGGAATCGCCACGCGTCTTGATGCCACGACGCTTCGCGGCGTCGTCCTGCCAGCCGCCCTTGCCTGCGCCCGGCTTCTTGTTGCGGTCGCCCGCGCCGGCGCCCGGTGCGCCCGCGGCGGGCGCAGCAGTGGTCGTCGTAGCCGGCTTCTTCGCCGCACCGCCCGCTGCCGGACGTGCAGCACCTTCCGGACGCGCCGGCTTGTGCAGCGTGCCCTTCGCTTCGGCGGGCTTCGCCGGCTCAGCGGGCTTCGGCGGTTCGACCGGCTTGGCCTGCTGCGCCTTGCGAGGCGTATTCATCATTTCGCGGATCGCGCGCGCTTCGGCCTCTGCGGCCGCACGGCGGCGGGAGATCTCTTCCTGCTCCAGACGCGCCTTTTCGGCGGCCTCGCGCGCAGCGGCCTCGGCCTTCTGAGCGGCTTCGCGCTGGGCAGCACGTTCGGCAGCAGCGCGCTGTTCGTCCTGTTGCTCCTGCTGGGCCTGCGATTCCTGCTTCGCCTGGGCCTCAGCCGCGGCGCTGCGTTGCGCCTCGACGGCCTGGGCAGCCAGTTCGCGGGCCGCCGTTTCGGCTACGGACTTCTTCTTCGCAGCCTCTTCCTCGGCGCGACGGCGCTCGGCCTCCGCGGCTACTTCGCGCGCGAGGCGCTCGGCCTCTTCACGGGCGAGAAGCTCCTGGCGCTCCTTGAGCTCCTGAGCCTGACGTTCGAGCAGCTCGGCCTCACGGCGAGCTTCCTCTTCACGGCGCTGCAGCTCCGCCTCTTCGGCGGCAGCGGCTGCGTCGGCTGCATGATTCGATGCCTCCGCCTGATCGGCGGATTCGTCACGGCGGACGAACGTGCGCTTCTTGCGCACCTCGACCTGAATGGTGCGAGCCTTACCCGTCGCGTCCGACTGCTTGATCTCCGACGTATGCCGGCGCGTCAGCGTGATCTTGCGCTTGTCCGCGTCGGTCGAACCGTGCGACTTGCGCAAGTGGTCGAGCAGCCGCGCCTTGTCGGTTTCCGACAGGGCATCGTCCTCGCTCGCTTTCTGGACGCCCGCCGCCTGCAGCTGCTCGAGCAGCACGCCTGCAGGCATTTTCAGTTCCGCGGCAAATTGGGCTACGTTGTTACTCGCCATTCATTCCTCTTAATGCAAGGAGCCATTCCTTGCGGTTGACATCGGTTCATGCGGCCCTCATGGTCCTGTCAGGTCCAGTGAGGTCCCGTGGGACCTGCACCAAAAACGGGACCGGCCGCGATCAGTTCAGTGGGTCATGGTCGTTTCCTGGTCGTTCTTCACTGGGTTCATTACTGAAACCAGTGTTCACGCGCCTTCATGATCAACGCCTTCGCGGCGTCCTCTTCCATTCCCGTCATTTCGGTCAGCTCGTCCACGGCTAGCTCGGCGAGCTCGTCGCGGGTGTGAATCTCGTGCTGAGCCAGCTTCGCAAGCAGATCCTGGTCCATGCCGTCGAGGCTCTTGAGATCCAGCACGGCGCTCTCGACTTTCTCCTCGTTCGCGATGGCCTGGGTGAGCAGCGCGTCGCGCGCGCGATTGCGCAGCTCGTGCACGGTGTCCTCGTCGAACGCCTCGATCTCGAGCATTTCGTTGAGCGGCACGTAAGCGATCTCTTCGAGGCTCGTGAAGCCTTCGTCGATCAGGATGTCGGCGACTTCTTCGTCGACGTCAAGACGCGCCATGAACAGGTCGCGCAACACGCTGCGCTCCTGGTTCTGCTTCTGCGCGCTTTCGTCCGGCGTCATGATATTGATTTGCCAGCCGGTCAGTTCGCTGGCAAGACGCACGTTCTGGCCGCTACGGCCGATGGCAACCGCCAGCTCGCCTTCGTCGACGACGACGTCCATCGAGTGCTTTTCCTCGTCGACGACGATCGACTGCACGGCAGCCGGCGCGAGCGCGCCAATCACGAACTGGGCGGGGTCTTCCGACCATAGCACGATGTCGACGTTTTCGCCACCGAGCTCGTTCCTCACAGCCTGCACGCGCGAACCGCGGATGCCGACGCAGGTGCCGATCGGATCGATACGCTTGTCGTAAGCGACGACGCCGATCTTCGCGCGCACGCCCGGATCGCGCGCGGCCGCCTTGATCTCGAGGAGACCCTGCTCGATTTCCGGCACTTCCATTTCGAAAAGCTTCATCAGGAACTCGGGCGCGGTGCGCGAGAGTTCGATCTGCGGACCGCGTGCCGTGCGGTCAACCTTGCCGATCCAGGCGCGCACGCGGTCGCCCACGCGCAGGTTTTCCTTCGGAATCAGCTGGTCGCGGCGCAGCAGCGCTTCGACACGGCCCGACTCGACGATGAAATTGCCCTTGTCCATGCGCTTGACCGTGCCGGTCATGATGCTTTCGCCGCGCTCGAGGAAATCGTTCAGGATCTGCTCGCGCTCGGCGTCGCGCACCTTCTGCAGGATGACCTGCTTGGCGGCCTGCGCACCAATACGGCCGAACTCGACCGACGGCACCGGCTGCTCGATGAATTCGTCGATCTGGATGTCGGGACTCTGCTCGCGCGCTTCGAACAGCAGAATTTCCTGATCCGGCTCCTGAAGACCTGCTTCGTCGGGCACGACGCGCCAGCGGCGGTACGTCTCGTGCTCGCCGCTTTCGCGATCGATATGCACGCGGATGTCCGCATCTTCGTCGAAGAGTTTCTTGGAGGCGGATGCGAGCGCCGCTTCAAGGGCGGCAAACACCACGTCCTTGTCGACATTCTTCTCGCGTGCCAGCGCGTCCACCAGCATCAACACTTCGCGACTCATTGTTTGCGGCTCCTAAAGTCAACTTTGGGGATAAGGCGTGCTTTGTCGATGTCCGCGAGCGTGAAATCCAGCATCGCGGGACCTGCCTTCCCTTCGAATTCCAGACCGATGGTCTCGCCCTCGGGTGCATGCACGATGCCCCGGTACGATTTCCGTCCGTCCAATGGCTTTTTCAACGTGATAACCGCCTCGCAGCCTGCGAAGCGTTCGAAGTCCGCCAGTTTCTTCAGCGGACGGTCGAGTCCCGGCGACGAAACTTCGAGTCGCTCGTAGTCGATGTTCTCGACCGTCAGAACGTGCTGCAGCTGACGCGTGACCTTCTCGCAGTCCTCGATCGCGATGCCGGCAGGCTGATCGATGTAGATGGTCAGCATGCCGCGCCCGGTGCGCTCGAGGTCAACCAGCTCGTAACCGAGTCCGGTGACCGTGGTTTCAATCAGTTCCGTCAGTTGCACAATGCCTACTCCAGATGTTCGCGCGGCAGGCCTGCAACTTCCAGAAAACTGGTATCGCGGGCCGCGCGCCAGGTGAGCGCGCGCTCTTGCACATTGCCTGCCCCCCCGGGCGACACACCCTGCACGACCCGATCCGGGCCCCGCGCTTTTCGGCCTGCTTTGCGGTCTGTTTTCAGTCCGCTAGCAGTCCGCCGCCGGCCTGCTTTCAGCGCTTCAGGCTCGCTTGAAACACGTTCAAAACGCGCTCGAAACTGTATGCAGACTGCAAAACGGCCGGACCAAAAAAAAATGGGCGAAACGCCCATCTTCTTTTATTGCCAAGGTGGTCGCACCTGGGGCGCAAATAAAAGCCGCACGCCCAGCGACCACGAGATTCTAGCCTTTTTTCGACACCAACGCAATCTGACGCACGCTAAATGCCTGTTAGGAAAGGCTTGATGCGAATCCGGCGCGCGTCTTGCGGCATATCTTGCGCGACGACACAACCGCCGATTTAGCCATCCCGGAGATTCGCGATGGCGCTGGCTGCTGACGCCACTGCGACCATTGCGGCAACAGCGGCGCAGTACGCTCAGTGACCGCGCGTGCGATTGCGCGGCGTGCCGCGCTGACCACCACGGTTACCGCCCGCCGCGCGGTTGCCGTTGGGGTTGGTTCCGGGGTTGCCCTTGCCGCCCGGAGCGCCGCGGCGATTGCCATTGGGATTGGCGTTCGCGTTGCCGCCCATGCGCTTGCCCGTGCCAGGCGCGCGATTTCCATCGACGTCCCGGCCGCCCGTTCGGTTGCCGTTGCGACCGCCGCCAAAGCCCGTGCCCGTACCCGAGCCGAAGCCACCCGACATGCCGCCAAAGCCGCCTGCACCACCCGGCGCGCCGCGACGTCCCTGGCGCGGCTGGCCCATCGCGCCATGGGAACTCAGCACAGGCTCGCGGTTGATGAAACCCATTGAGGTCTGCATCGGATCCGGCTGACGACGCTCCTGTACATTGCCGCCGCGACCGCCCTTCTCCTCGGTCGGGGCCTTAAGGCCAACGGACGCCATGAGCGTGCGCACCTGGTTGTCCTCCAGCTCCTCCCAGCGGCCGCGCTTCAGGCCGCGCGGCAGTGCGATCGGGCCGTGACGCGTGCGGATAAGACGGCTCACCATCAGACCAACCGCCTCGAACATGCGACGCACTTCACGGTTACGACCTTCAGCCAGCGCGACGTGATACCAGTGATTCGTGCCCTCGCCGCCGCCATCGCGGATGCGCAGGAAGTTCGCCGGACCGTCTTCGAGTTCGATGCCCTTCAAGAGCTTCTGGCGGTTCCCTTCGGTCAGTTCTCCGACCACGCGCACGGCGTACTCACGCTCAACGCTGTAACGCGGATGCATGAAACGGTTGGCGAGGTCGCCCGAAGTGGTCAGCATCAGCAGACCTTCGGTGTTGAAGTCGAGACGGCCGACCGCGAGCCATTTCGCCGTCTTCATCGGCGGCAGGCGGTCAAACACCGACGGACGGCCTTCCGGGTCGGCATGGCTCACGATCTCGCCGGTCGGCTTGTGGTAGAGCAGCACGCGCGGCGGCTTGTTCGGCAGCTTGCGCTTGATCGGCTTGCCGTTGATGCGGACCTGGTCGGTCGGCAGAATACGCTGGCCGATGTGCGCAGGTTCGCCGTTCACCGAAACACGCCCGGCGATGATCAGCTCTTCCATGTCGCGGCGCGAACCCATGCC
Source organism: Paraburkholderia adhaesiva (assembly GCF_021390575.1). Lineage (GTDB taxonomy): Bacteria > Pseudomonadota > Gammaproteobacteria > Burkholderiales > Burkholderiaceae > Paraburkholderia > Paraburkholderia adhaesiva. The sequence goes on from NZ_JAJEJQ010000001.1 coordinate 1,963,728, forward strand.
CGCGTCCGCGAGAACCTTGTGCAGCTTCGGTGCGTCGTCGTCCGCGCTCAGCTCGCGCTTTGCCTGCTGCACGCGGCCGCGGCGCAGCATCGGCGCGCGCACGCCGGCTCCGCCGGTGTTGTCGGCGTCGAAGGCAGGCGACGTCACGTACAGGAACAGGTCATCCGGAGAGCTACCCGCCGCGGCAGACGCGGCGTCGGTGCGTCCATGGCCCGCTTGCCCCGCCTGTTGACCCTTCCGGCCCTTGCCCGTGTGCTTCCCGGCCCCAGCTCCGGCCCCGGCGGCGGCCTGATCGGCCTGCGGGGTCTGGTTGCGACGGCCCGGCTTCTTCGCTGCGCCTTCCTTGCGCGGTGCGCGTGGCTGCGCGGCGACCTCGCCTTGCGGCTGCGTTTCGGTCGCGGACGGCACGCCTTCTGCAGGCACGGCATCCGCAGTCTTGGCCTTCGCGCCCGCACGGCGGCGTGCGATCAGGCTACGCGGCCCCCGGCGCAGGCCGCGGCGCGGACGATCCTCGCCCTCGCCTTCGCCGCCACCGGACGTCGGCACTTCGGCGGCGTTGCCACCGGTTTCACGGGCACGAGGTTCGTCGGCATGCGCGGAAGCCGCGCGGCGCGAGGATTCGGACGCGTCGGTCGAATCGGTGTCGTGGATATCAGTCAAAACAACCTCAAAATGTCAGGTTGCGCGCCCCATTGCGGGGCGCGTCAAAAATGCTCTTTGCATCAGATGCCGCGATGGGCGGCTTCGTCGTCCGTCGTCGTGACGGAGTCGTCCTGCGCCGCGTCGCGGCGCCTTCCTGTTCGCTCTCAGCCTTCGCCTTCGGACGTGGCGACCGGATACGGCCAATACGCCTTCTGGGCGGCGCGCTCGTCTTCCTGGACGCGGGGCGATTCCTCGTGTCCTTCGCGTTGCGGCTCAGCGGCCGCAACGTTTTCCGAATCGTCCGGCGCGGCCGCGGCCAATGTCTCGCGCTGATCTTCGTGCGCGCTGTCCGCTTGCTCGGTATCCGCGACCGGTAACGCTTCAGCCAGTGCAGGCTCCTGCGTCTGCGTTGCAGTCGTCTCGTCGGGCTCGCTCACCATAACGGCCTCGGCAACGTCCTCGCGCACCTCGGCTGCATCGGTCACGGCGGCCGGTACGTTGTCGCCGGATTCGCCACCGGATTCGCCACCTCCGGCCGCGAGCAGTTGCGCCACCTCGCTGTCCGGGAACTCGATAGCATGCTGCGCCAGCAGTTGCTCACCGATCTGCGACGACGGATCGTCGAGCGGCGGCAACTCGTCGAGCGACTTCAGACCGAGGTCATCGAGGAACTGCCGTGTCGTCGCGTAAAGTGCCGGGCGGCCCGGCACGTCGCGATGTCCGATCACCTCGATCCAGCTCCGGTCCTCGAGCTGCTTCACGACCTGCGTGTTCACCGTGACCCCGCGGATTTCCTCGATGTCGCCACGCGTAACCGGCTGGCGGTACGCGATGATCGCGAGCGTTTCGAGCACCGCACGCGAATAGCGCGGCGGTTTTTCGGGGTGCAGGCGGTCCAGATAGGTCCGCATCGCCGGTTTGCTCTGGAAGCGCCAGCCGGACGCGAGCCCCACCAGCTCGACGCCGCGCCCAGACCACTCTTGCTTCAGATCTTCGAGCAGGTGCCGAACCGTGTCGGCCGAAATGTCATCGACGAACAATTTGCGCAGGTCGCCGATCTTCAGCGGCTCTTGCGTGCAGATCAATGCAGTCTCGAGGACGATCTTCGCCTCTTGGGTATTCATGCAGCCAGGTCAGACCTTAAGTCGGGTTCAGGGAACCGGATCAGACAGAGACGATATGGAACTGGAGACGCGCTCGCCCGATTCTGATCGGTCATATTGATGGGAGCACGCACCGGGGGGTCGCAATACAGGCACCAGAGCCTGACCCAGCCGGGGAGCCGCGAGAATCCCGTAGGGAATCGCAAGACTAAGCGCCATATTACGCAAAAACACCGGGTGCGTAAAGACGCTCTCGTGCGTTGCCCAACGCACCGCCCATGCGGCACACGGTCAGCGCGAGCCCCGCGCTTTGAGATAACCCGCGAGACGTTCGACACCTTTATCGAGGCGCACCGGATCGCATGCATAACACCATCGCACGAATCCCTCGCCCTCGCGGCCGAATGCGCTGCCCGGCGCGAGCCCAAGGCCTGCGTCTCGCACGAGCGCCTTACACAGCGAGAGGCTTTCCTGCGCGCCCGGCAGTTTGAAAAACAGGTACATCGCGCCGGGCGGCGCCTTCACGTCGACGCCGGGCAACTGCGCAAGCGCCGCCGCCAGGTGGTCGCGCGACGCGCGCAGATCCGCAACGAGCGCACGCGTAAACGGCTCGCCATGCTCAACCGCCGCGATGCCCGCCTGCTGCACGAAAGACGGCGCGCACGACGTGTTGTACTCGACCAGCTTGCCGAGATCGTCCATCAGCGTGGGCGGCGCGACCATCCAGCCGAGCCGCCAGCCCGTCATGAGCCACGCTTTCGAGAACGAATTGACGCAGATCAGGCGCTCATCGCGCGACGCGAGGTCGAGGAACGAAGGCGCAGCGCGCTCGCCTGCCTCGCCGTAGTAGAGGCGCTCGTAGACTTCGTCGGCGACGATCCAGATCCCGTGACGGCGGCAGTGATCGAGCACCGCGCGCTGTTCGTCTCGCGTCATCACCCAGCCGGTCGGGTTGTTCGGCGAGTTGATCATCAGCAGTTTCGTGCCCGGCGTGAGTGCGGCGAGGAGTCGCTCGAGGTCGAGCGTCCAGCCGCGCTCGCCGTATGAGAGCGACACCGTCTCGACCGTTGCGCCGAGGATCTTCGGGATCTCCACCAGATTCGGCCACAACGGGGTGACCGCAACCGCACGGTCGCCCGAGCCGATCACGAGTTGAGCCGCGAGCATCAGTGCATTCACGCCTGCGCTCGTCACGGCAATGTTCTCGACCGATGTGGCCCCGTGCAGCCCGCTCACGTATCGGGCAAGCACCTCGCGCAACGGCGCGATGCCGAGATTGTGTGTGTAGAACGTGTCGCCACGACCGAGCGCCTCGGCTGCTGCCTCGCGGATAAACGGAGGCGTCACGCGATCGGATTCCCCGAACCAGAACGGCAGCACGTCCGGCACGCCGAAGCCCGCGTTCGCGACCTCGCGGATCTGCGACGAGCGCAGTGTCCGCACGGCATGGCGCGCTTGCGGCGAATCGGGGGTCGCAGTGATGGTCGAAGGCAGGGTGGGATCGCTCATTGAGGGGCTTCCTGGGCTTTCGGCAGTTGCAGAAAAGCGCAGTGTAGCGCGCGTCCGTCACACGTGGAGGCCTCGACCACCGAGCGACGCTCACACCCCGCCCAGTTCCTCCTGACGCCCGCCGATCTGGCGGATCAGCGCCCAGACGGCCGCTGCAGCCGGGGAAAGCGAGCGGTCGCGACGCCGCACCAGTTCGACCGTACGCTCGGCGCGTGGCACGAGCGGCCGTGCGACCAGCGACGAACCTGCCGGCACGGGCAGCGCAAGCCACGGCAGAACACTGATGCCGACACCCGCCTCGACGAGCCCGAACACGGTCGCCGGATGCCCGAGCTCCTGGACGACCCGCGCGTGGACGCCCTGCTCGCTCATCACGGAGTCGATCAGCGGGCGGCTGCCCGAAGCGTAATCGAGCATCACGAGCCGCTCACCGTCGAGTTCATGCCAGCCCAACTGCTCGCGCCTCGCGAATGCGTGATCGCCGCGCATGACGACACAGAACGAATCGGTAGTCAGCGTGATGGTTTCGAGATCCTCCGCTGCGAACGGACCGATGACCACACCGAAATCGACCTCGCCCGAGCGGACCTTGCGCACGACGTCGCTCTGCACGTCGTCGCGCAATCCGAGCGTAACGTAGGGATACAGCCGCTCGCATTCGGCGACGACCTGAGGCATCAGACGACACGCGACAGTCGGGCTCGCTGCGACGACCACGCGCCCACGCCGCTGCTCACCGATTTCGCGGATCTCGTGCAACGCGTCGTCGAGATCGTTGATCAAACGCCCAACGCTCGCGATCAAGTTGACTCCGACGTCGGTGAGCTGGACTTCGCGGGTCGTCCGGTCGACGAGCTTGACTCCGATTTCCGTCTCGAGCTCGCGCACACACCGGCTCACTGCGGACTGCGTGAGCCCGATTTCAACACCCGCCCGGCTGAAGCTCTGCAACCGGGCCACTTCGATGAACACCCTCAGTTGTCGCAGCGTCACATTCATCGCATTTTCTCATCAATCATGCCTTCTCATGCGATTTTATCCCGTCCGACGTCGTTTGCAGTATCTTGATAAACCTCAACGAGCATGACTTCCGCAGTGCAGCAATGCAGCGCAATGCGCACGTCTGACGGGCCTGACTGCACAAAATTGGTGATTCTCCTGATTTCCGCACCCGGCAATTTCTAGTCTCATACGGCGCTGGCAAGCACCTGCGCGGGCTTGATGTCCCGCGGCTTCGAAACGAAAGCGTATGAGTTGGCACGCTTTTCGCATTTGGGCATGTACAGGACCGGCGAACGTTGCGGAGCATTAAATCCGCCAACGCAACCGGATCCCGCCTGGCCCTCCGCCACCCTGGTGGAGTGCTTGAAGAGTGCGCAGCGCGGGGCAGCGCACCAGAGATAGCTCGCTGAGGTGAAACATGATGCTGTTCGACGATTTGAGAGATAACGAATGGGCGCTGATCGAGGCGTTGTTCTGTGCGGAACCCGCGCGGAGCGAACGGCGCGGACGGCCTCGCGTCGAAGCACGAGCCGTGGTCAACGCAGTGCTTTGGGTGCTGTCTACCGGTGAGGGCTGGTCGAAGCTGCCGGGCCGCTACCCGTCACCGCCCACCTGCCGACGCCGTTTCGACGAGTGGCAAACCGACGGAACGCTGGCCGAAATCGTAAAGCGCCTCGGTTCGAACGGTCGCGAAATTTCGCTGCGCGGCCGTATCGGCGCAACGGCGACCAAGCCGCCGGCACCGCCGAGCCGCGACCGTCTGCGCGGCGCGTTCTGGACCAATCCGGAGTCGTGGCGCGCTCCGGCCAAGATGGCCTGAGCAGGTCACGAGGCTCTCTGTTGCCGGGTGTCCACACGCCCGGCAACGCCGGACTCCATCCCCGGCACTCCCCCATTCAGGACGCACTCGCACCTTCGCGCGCGAAGCGTCCGCTCGCCCCGCTTACCCTCTGCTCGCCAGCGGGCGAAACATCTATTTACTAATATTCACAACCCCGTTTTGCGTCAGACGTTAGGGTAAGGCCATGTCTACGAACGTCGACGGCCCGCATTGACGGGAGACTGCCATGAAGTCCATGCCGCTGCTCACTCCGGGCATCATGGTTTCGCTGTGCGCCCTCGCCCTGATTGCGTCGGTCGCCTCGTCCGGCGTGTGTGCCCAGTCGCAGCGCGCCGGCTCGCAGGGCTGGTCCATGCCCCGCGTCGCGACTTCGCCGCCCAATGGTCCGCCTTTGCAGGGTGGCCAGAATCAAGCTGTGCCGCGCGGGGACCTGCGCGGCGACATCGCCGATCATGCCCGCCAGCGAGCATCACCATCCCGACCAGCACCGCCGGAACAGCGACGTCGCTGAGCGCCGGAATTGCCGGACATCCCGCTCGCCAGCTCGCTCGATTCATTCAGTTGAACGCCACATAAGGCGTTTCCCGCGCGCCAGCGCACGTTACGAAAACACCGGGAACCACTGCGCCTGACTCCGGTCTACCCTAAGCCATTAAGCACAGCGTGGCAGCAGTAATTCCGGTAAGCCCGTATCGTCCGATGCGGGCTTTTTTTTCGCGTGGCCCGGGCTGCCGGGACGAGGACTAGGCGGCGACCGGGCTTATCGGCCGCCTTACTGACGGGTTTCCAGCCCCGCTTGCGCCACGAATTGAAGCGCGTAGTCGGCGACGCGGTGCGCGGTCCACTGGAGTGTGCGTTCGTCGCGTGCGAGGCGCGCAAATTCGGCGCGGCCGCGATCGGTCAGGACGGCGATGTCGACGGGGGCGTGAAAGCCGGGCGCGGGCGCGACAGTGCGCTGTCTCACCGTGTCCATCAAACCCAGATCGCGCAGATATTGAAAGACTTCAGGACGCCGCGCCCAAGGTACCTGCCGGTACTGCACCCGCCGCAACGCTTCGAGTACTGCTTCGTTGGAATACGTATTCATCTCGCTTCTTTCTTAAAATGCAGCCTTCGAACGGCTGTGCCCGGCAACGCACAAAGGCGAAGTGGGCAACCTGCCGTAACCGGCTGTCGATGCGCGTCCGCCGCCGGACGAGCACGCGGCAGAGCTGCAAATGATCCGGGCCCCCGTGAGAGTGGCGAGCCACTCCCCGCACCACCGGCGCGGCGCCACGATCGCGGCGCATAAGCGCAAGGGTGCCACATCCCGAAAACCATACGTTACCTTATTCAAATTGATTCTATTCGTTTTCTTTGTGGCATTTATTGCACTGGCCTTGCTGTGGCGCAGCGCCCGCACGGCGATCGCTGTCATCGTCGGCGTCCTTTTCTGGCTGCTCGCGTCCGGTTGGCTGACAGGCGTGCTGCTCGATCTGGCCCAACCCGCGATATATCGCACTCCCTATGACCCTGCGCAGGTGCTGCCCGCATCGTTTGGCTTGCGGACTGGCATTGTCGTGTTAGGAGGCGGCACGCGAACCGGAGACGACGGAGTGCTCGTGCCAAAGCGTGACGTCTACGCTCGCCTCTCAACTGCCGCTTCCCTCTACCGGCAATGCACGCTCGCGGGCGGCGCCTGCCGCGTCATCGTGAGCGGCGGCAATCCACAGCGTCATACGGCCACAGAGGCCGACACCTACGCGCCGTATCTCCTGCGCGCCGGCGTCGCGAGCGTCGATCTCGTGCTGGAAAACACGAGCCTCACGACCTGGCAAAACGCGCGCAACGTGATGTACCTCCAGCACGCGCAAGCGGACGACACTCTGTTTCTCATCACGTCGGCGTATCACATGCCGCGTGCCCTGCTCGACTTCCGGCGCTTCGGCGCAAATCCCGTGCCGGTTGTGTCAGGCGTACGCCATGCGCAGACCGGATGGCGGCCCCGCCTTGTCAATCTCTGCAGCGCGCAGATCGCGCTCCACGAGTTGTTCGGCATGGTCCAGTTTCATGCTTACCGCATGATCGGATGGTTCTGACGGCGTCGCATCGCGACACCGTGAGTAACAAGATGTAACACCGGGCAATCAGAAATACGCGATGTCATCTGGAGCGTATATTTGTTCTTTAGGATGGCATGGCCATTCCGTCTGGACAGGCAACGGCTGGGTCCTCACACCGCTCCCACGGAGGTAAAGATGAACAAAGTGTCCCTCGCAGTTCTGATTTCGCTTTCTGCGCTGACGGGTACCGTCTACGCGCAAACCGAAGGCGGCGTCATCGAGAGCACCGATCCGCAAAAAGTTGCGCAATTCGAGCAGCACGCGCAGGAAGTGCAGGCGCAGCAGCAGCAAGCGGCTCAAGCGCCAGCGATGCCGATGAAGGACCACATGAAGCACCATCACCAGAAGAAGCCCGCGGAGTGACGCAGCGCGCCGCGTGACGTAACGTGGCGCGGCTCACGCGTGTCGCACGTGGCCCGTCTCAACGGGCGAAGAGGCCGATGCCGGAGCGACCGGCGTCGGCCTTTTTTATCGCCCGCGCGCGTCGTGCGCGCCATCGCCGCCCGAACGGGTCCCTCGCCGCGGTATGCTAAAGTCGCGCACCTCGAATTGACCCACCCACTGTGCGCCCCTCGCGCGGAGAACAGCATGAGCAACATTCAGCTCGACATCGAATGGACCGAAGCGGCATCGCGCAAGATCGAAAAATTGATGCCGCGCGACAAAGAAGAAGCATTCCTCGCGTTGCCGCCCGTCGAATGCCTGCCCATGGAAGGCGACGTGCTGTTCCTCGGACCGCAAGGCAAGCAGCAGCCGTTCATTGTCGCCGAGCGACAGTACCATCACGAAGGCGACGCCGACTGGACCATCATCCTGATCCTCGACGTACCCAATTCCGCACATTGATCGCACCGCGGCCGCCGCGCGGACGCTGAACCGCGCGGGACGGCCAGAACGACGATGCGCTGATGATGCCAGGAACCACCCGGCGTGTCCTGTATGCGCCGATACGCTTCGTCGTGCCCCCCGCATTCCCCTTCCAACGATTGCAAACGCAACAGCTGTGTTGTCAGGAAGCGCCGCTTCGTCCGCGCGATGCACAGTCTGTGCGGCTGTTTTTCACCTGTCCTTCCTGAGCTGGCGAACCCTGCCGCAAAGGCGTTGCCCCAGAACAACGTCATTCGACGACGCGCCGCCGCGCCACCTTCACCTCACCGCGATGTGCCTTGCTGTCGAGGCGTCGCAGCTTCGAGGCGCGGGTGGGCCGGGTCGACACGCGTGCCTTGCGGGTCACGCTCACGCTGTCGACCAGTTCGTCGAGGCGCGCTAGCGCGGCTGCGCGGTTCTGCTCCTGCGTGCGGTACTCCTGCGACTTGATCACGACTACGCCCTCGCGTGAGATGCGCCTGTCGTTCAGGGCGAGCAGCCGCATTTTCACCACCTCGGGCAACGACGACGCCCGAATGTCAAAGCGCAGATGAATCGCGCTCGATACCTTGTTCACGTTCTGCCCGCCCGCGCCTTGTGCGCGAACGGCGACCAGTTCGATCTCATGTGGTGCTACGGGATGGCGAGCGGTCATGTCGGGCAGTGAATCGGATCGGAGTGCGAGGGGTAGACGGGTGTGCGATGACGCATGCGCGAGTGTCGCACAGGCTCCGGCTCGCAGACATGTTCCCAAGCATGCTCGACGCAAGCTTTACCGCGCGTTCCGCGACGACGTCGTTTGCTGATCGGCAGTCCTTCGACCATACTTCCGCCATCCCCCTGAAACACTGGAGCACGCGTCCGATGAAGCTGCGCCCGGCATTCGTCGCCGAACTGGCGGTCAATCTGCTGCTGCCCTGGGTGGCCTACTCTCTCGCGCACCCGCGTTACGGCGAAGTCGGCGGGCTCGTCGCATCGGCCGTTCCGCCGCTCGTCTGGAGCATCGTCGAACTCGTGCGCTTCAAGCGCGTCGACGCGCTCTCCTCAATCGTGCTGCTTGGCATCGTGCTCTCGCTCGTCGCGATGGCATTCGGCGGCAGCCCGCGCGTGCTGCTCATGCGCGAGTGTTTTGCGTCGGGCGCCATCGGTGTCACCTTCCTCGCGACGCTCTTCGCGCGCCGGCCGCTCGTGTTCTACCTTGCGCGTGCAACCGTCGCTCGCGAGACACCCGAAGGCGTCACGCGCTTCGAGCGGCTCTGGAACGAACGCCGCGAGTTCGCGTCGGCGATGCGCATGCTCACCGTCGTCTGGGGTATCGGCATGACCGCCGACGGCGCGCTTCGCGCCTGGCTCGCCGCGACCTGGCCGGTCGAGCGCTTCCTCATCGTCTCGCCGATCCTCGGCTACAGCGCGTTCGGCGGTCTGCTCGCGTGGACGTTCTGGTATCGCACGCGCATGCGGCGCATCCATGGCACCCATGGGTTGCTCGGCGATCCAGCCGCCTGACACGGCACGCTGCGTCCGTGCCCTCCGCTATTCATCACGTTGCATGGGGGGGTGGTCTGGGCATGGTCGAAATCAGTTAGACTCACCGTCCGCTCCCGAACTTTCACCGGCAGTCGATGCGCTACTCGGTAGAAATCCGCAAGTTTCTCTATAGCCAGTACTTCTACGGCGGCCTGCGCATCGCGATCGGCATCTCGCTTCCAGCCGTCCTGTGCCTGTTCGTCTTCGACAAAAGCGAACTCGGCTTCACCATCTCGACGGGCGCGCTCGGCGCGTGCGTCGTCGATATGCCCGGCCCGCTCAAGTACAAGCGCAACGAAATGCTCGCGTGCAGCGCGATCGGTTTTCTGGCCGCTTTTGCCACGGGCCTCGCGACCGTCAATTCCATCGCACTCTGGGCCACCGTCGTGCCGCTCACGTTCGTGCTCTCGCTCGTCGTGGTTTACGGTAACCGCTGGCCGCAGATCAGTTTCGCGACGCTCTTCATGATGGTGATGACGCTCGAAGAGCACTTCACGCCGCATCAGGCGCTCATCAACGCGCTGTGGATCTTGCTCGGCGGGCTTTGGTACACGGCCTGGTCCACTCTCGTGAGCCGGCTCATGCTCGATCGCATCGAGCAGCAGGCGCTCGCGGAAAATGTGTTTGCCTGTGCCGACTATCTGCTCGCGCGCGCCCAGTTCTACGACCTCGACAACGATCTCGACGACTGCTATCGCAATCTCGTCGCGAAGCAGATCGCGGCGGTCGAGCGCCAGGACGCCGCACGCGATATCGTGCTGCGCAATCTGCCGAAGTTCAGGCGCGGCAAGCCTGATCCGCACCGCGCGATGCACTTCAATCTGTTCATCAACACCGTCGATTTGCACGAGCTATTCGTGGGCACGCACACCGACTATCCGCTCGTGCGCAACACGTTCGGCGGCTCGGATCTGCTGGTGTTCTACCGCGACCTGATCCGCAAGGCGGCTGCCGATCTCGAGGACATCGGCCTCGCTGTGCTGCAGAACCAGGTGCCGCGCGCGAGCGTCAACGTGAAAGCCGAGCTGCGAGCGATCGAATACGAACTGGAATTGCTCAAGCAACGCGATCTGCCGTCGACCGATCCCGAGGCGTATTCGGCGATCTCGGCGTCGTTCCGGCGCATCTGGAGCGCAACGCGCCTGATCGATCGCATGCGCCGCAGTCTTGCGAGCGAAGTACCGACCACGGAAACCGAGTTGCGCATCGACGCGGCGCTGCAGCGTTTCGTCACGAGCCGCCAGGTGTCGTACATGCAGATCTTTTCGAATCTCACGATGGCTTCGCCGAGCTTTCGGCACGCGCTGCGCGTGACGATCGCGGTGGCGGTGGGATTCTGGCTGGGGCGCCTCCTGCCGCTCACGAACGCGTACTGGATCGTGATGACGAGCATCATCATCCTGAAGCCAGGCTACTCGCTCACACGCCAGCGCAACGCGCAGCGTATCGTCGGCACGTTGATCGGCTGCGCGGCGAGCATCGCCATGATTCTGCTCGTCAAAGAGCCGCTCGTGCTGCTCGTCTCGATGTTCGCGGCGATGGTCATGAGCTACAGCCTTCTGCTCTTCAATTACACCGCGAGCGTGGTGTTCACGTCGTCCTATGTGCTGCTGATGTTCCATCTGCTCGCGCCGGGCAACATGCGCATCATCGGCGAGCGCGCAATCGACACCGTGGTGGGCTGCATGATCGCGATCGCTGCGAGCCGTCTGTTCCCGTACTGGGAGTACCGGTTGATGGGCAAGCTCGTGCACGACATGATCGCCTCTATGCGCCAGTATCTCGACGCGAGCTGGTGGGGGATCGGTGCACGCGGAGGGTCGCGTCAGTCCGCATTCGCCGGGGCGACACTAACCGAGGCCGCCGCGCTCCCGAGCGCAAACACAACCGCCAGCGTCGATGCCGCCACGCGCACGAACAGTCCCGCCACTGCTGGCACGGATGCAGCCATCTCTGCTGGCATGACGCGCGGCCTCACCGCCGCTGCATCGGGCGCGAACCCGGGCACACAGGGAAGCACACCGGCGAGTGCAGTCGAAAGCGACTACCGCTACCGCCTCGCTCGCAAGAACGTCCACGTCGCGTTTGCGAATCTCGGCCAGGCTTTCCAGCGAATGATGCTCGAGCCGAAGGCGGCGCAAAAATTCGTCGCAGAACTGAACGACTTGCTCATCCTCAGCCACGTATTGGCCTCGCAGATCACAGCAGCGGCTCCGCTCCTGCGCAGCGCAGCGAAGCCCGGGCACGTCGTGCCGCTCGATGCGCTGGAACGCGCACTCTCATGCGTGAGCGAGAACCTCGGCGCGGCCGAAGCCGGCACACCGCCCCCCGCCGACCAGCTCGACGCGACGCGCCGGCTCACACGCGATCTCGATGCCATGGTGGTTAGCGCCGAACGCGCGCTCGGTGCGTCCGGGGAATTGACGCAGGAATTGAAACTGCTTTCGCATCAGTGCAAGCAGATGATCTCGGCGTCGTGGATCATACGCAAGGATGCGAGCGTGATCCGGCTTCCGGAATGACGCGCCACGTGCCCGCGCGAATCTACACCACGCTACTGCGCGGCGCCACTCGCGGGTGAGACGGCCGCGCTTGCGGCCTCACGGGCTGGTTGCGGCTGGGTAGCTTCTTCATACTCGCGCTTCTCGCGAATTGCATTGAAGAGCACGGTTCCGATCACAAGAAGCACCACCACCACGATGAACACGCCTATGCCAAAGACGGGGTTCTTCTTGCGCGGATTGTTCATGGCTTACCGGAGCGATAAAGGACGAGCAGGCATTCTACGTCGCGGCGCCTTGCAGACAGCTTGCAGCGCAGGTGCTGCGCGCCTCCGGCTCATTCCATTCGCGTGGTCCGCACCGGCAGCGCCGTCGAGTATTTGAGCTGCTCCATCGCGAAGCTCGAACTCACGTCGGAAAGCGGCACGGCGCGAATCAGTTGCTTGTAGACGCGGTCGTAGTCGTCGATGTCCGCGACCACGACACGCAACAGATAGTCCGTCTCGCCGCTCATGCGATACGCCTCGACGATCTCCGGAATGTCCTGCACCGCGCGCGTGAAGGTCTGCGCCCATGCCTCGGTGTGCTGGTTCGTGCGCACCGCGACGAACACGGTCGTCCCCACGCCGAGCTTCTTCGGATCACACAGCGCCACCTGCGCGCGGATGACACCCGTCTCTTTGAGACGCTGCACGCGCTTCCAGCACGGCGTCTGCGAGAGGTTCACCCGCTGGGCCAGTTCGGCGACCGGCATCGTGGCGTCCTGCTGCAACAGCTCGATGAGCTTCCTGTCGATGACATCCATTTCCGCGCTTCCCCAGTTGTAGTAATTTTTTCTATACAGAGACGGTACAGCGGAATTATATGGAAACTCTTTCTAGACGCAAGCGGGTATAAATAGTTCATCGGAACCATTCGCGCGAGATCGACGATGAATTCCCCTGCCGAACCTGCTTTCCTGTGCGCCGCGTACGCCGTCGAGGACCATGCAGCGGCAGTGGCCCGCCTGCACGCAGCGCTCGAAATCGCCTTCGACGCGTGCACGACGCCCGCCGATCCGTCGCAGTGCCCCGCGTTTGCGCGTGGCATGCGCGGCGCGCTCGCCGTAGCGCTCGCCGAACCGGCACTCATCCTGGCCGGACAACGCGAAGGCAGCAGCGAACGATATCGCCGCCACCTGATCGCCGCCGACCCCGCTGGCCGCTACACGGTCGTGGCGCTCGTCTGGCAGCCAGGCCAGGCCAGTCCGGTTCACGCGCACCACACCTGGTGCGGCTTCACGGTACTCGAAGGCGCGTTGACCGAAACGCTCTACGCGTGGGAAGCGACACGCGGCGGCGCGGATGCCGTGCGCGAGCATCTGCGTGCCCCAGGTACTGTGTCGTTCGGCGGAGGCGGAGGCATTCACCGGCTGTCGAACGACAGTGATGCCAAAGCGGTCTCGCTACATGTCTATGGCGTGGACGCCGCGCGCATCGCGACGCACGTGAACAACGTATTGCCACTCGCTACACCAGCGCAGTGCGCAACTCGGGAAGTCAACAGCGACGCGCGCGCGCACGACGCCCCGCCACGCATCGCACACGGCTAACGACAGCTAACTACGGCTTCCCGACCCGCCCGCAGTCGGAATCTGCGGCGGCGAGCCGTCGGGACCGGAGGTCGTCTGCGGAGCGGGCCGCGGCTCGTGCGAGGCGTCGCGCGGCGCGCCGGCCCTCGCCGCCTTGCGCGGCGGCGCCAGATCGTCGTCGTGCGTCGCGGCTGGCCCACTGCGCGACGACGTGTGAACCTGCATCTGCGGCACAGGCATCTCGATCCCGGCTTCGTCCATCCGGCGCTTCAGGCGCGCGTTGAACGCGCGCGCAACGCTCCATTGCTGCAGCGGCCGCGTCTTGATCTGGCCTTTGACCACCATCCAGTTCGGCTCGAAGCGGTCGAGGCCCCACACTTCGACAGGCCCGAGAATCTCGCGCCGATAACGAAAATCCGCGACCAGTTCCGCGCCCACTTCGCGGATCATCCGCGTCACCGTATCGAGTTCGACTGAAAACGGCACGCGCACCTCGAACACCGCGAACGCAAAGTCGCGCGACAGGTTCTTCACGATCTTGATCTGCGAGAACGGAATGGCGTGGATCGCACCCTGACCATCGCGCAGGCGCACGGTGCGGATCGTCAGATGCTCGACGGTGCCCGCGTGGCCATTGTCGATGTCGATCCAGTCGCCGACCGATATGGTTTCCTCGATGATGATGAACAGCCCCGTGATGAGGTCGCTCACGAGCGACTGTGCGCCGAAGCCGATCGCAAGGCCGATGACGCCCGCGCCCGCGAGCAACGGCGTCACGTTGATGCCGAGTTTGGCGGCCGTGACAATCCCGGCAATCGTAACGATCGTCACCAGCAGTGCGTTGCGCACGAGCGGCAGCATGGTGCGCGCACGCGTGCTGGGCGCATGGCCTTTGCCACGCGGGCTGCTCGGATTAAGCGCTTCGAGCATCGCGGTGTCGAGGATGATCCACACGAGCCACGCGAGAAACAGCGTCGCACCGATTGAGAAAAGCGCGTGCGCGATGCCGCGTGCGGCCACATTCGCCTCGATCATGCGCGCAATCGAAACGTCCCAGAGGCGCGCGCACGACTCGAAATAGGCGAGCCAGATAAAGACCGTAATGAGCGTCCCCGCGAAGCGCAGGAGCCGCCACAGATAAGGCGAGCGCCGCCGCACGCGCTTGGGGTCGGGCCGCGTGATGCGCCGCACGATCGCCGAAAGGAAGAACGCGAGCACGAGCAACAGTGCCATGACGATCGAGTTCTGCAGCACGTTCGAACCGCTATAGACGCCGCCGATCGTCGCAACGATCGAGGCGACCGCGAGGAGCAGCATCGGTACATGCCAGAGCGAGGCGAGCACGTCGAAGACTTCGGTAAGTGCCTTGTGGTCGTGGCGCAGCACGTAGCTGCGATTGCGGATCAGTTGCGCGACGGGCCGCCGGAACACGACGGCGAAGGTCGCGGTCAACACGGCGGCGGTCATGTTTGCGAATGTGGACACGAGCGCGGCCAGATTCGTGCCGATCTGAAATGCGATTTCGTAGTTGGTCGCCGCATCGCCTAGCGCGCTGAGTACGCCGATCGCGAAGAGCGGTCGACGGCCACGCGCGATGAGGATGCGCACGGCGGCACGCCGGTGCCCCGAGCCGAACAGCGAAAACATGGTGAGGCAGATCGCAGAGAACACCGCGCCCGCGACAATGGCATACGCGATCACAAGTCCTATCGTGCGACCGACCGCGTCGGGCAGCGCGCGCTCGACGATGAGCACGACGAAGAACGCGACGATGAACGGACCGACACGATGCAGCGCGAAGACGACAAGTTCGAGCGTGGTCGGGTTGGGCTGCAGGTCCGTTGCGACTGAGAAGCGACGCAGCAGGCGGTGCACGAGCCAGAGCAGCGCGGCGGCGCATACGCCCCAACCTGCCAGCATCGAGCCCGCGTCGAGCACCAGGTGCCCTGTACTCGCTTCGCCCTCGCCCACGGCGAGCGTGACGAGTTCGTTGCCGGCCGCGGAAAAACGCCCGCTCCAGTAACCCAGCGGGTTGCGGCCGTGCCGCGCGTCGGCTTCGACTGACGTGATTCCCGACGCGATCGCGCCGAGCAACCCGGACGCCCCGGCGACCCCGGAAGCCGGTGCCGGTGCGGCGCTGCTCGACGTGTCGCGCAACTTCTTCAGTTGGGTCACGAGCGTATTACGCTGGCGATCGTTCTCGAGCGTGGTGATCACGCTATCGAGCGACTTGGCAAATTCGGCCGCGCTGGCAGGACTCGGTGCGGACGCGGCCTCGGCGGCCGATGCTTCCGAAGCGGAAGCAGGCTTACCCGTGATAACGCTCTTGAGCGTCGGCAGCATGGGCACAGGCGCAACCTGGGCGACGGCGGGCCTCGTACACACAAACGCACACGCCAACGCAACCGCGAACCACGCAAGCACGACCGGCGCGCGGCGCAGGCGCCGCATCGCTGCGCACGCGGTTCGCAGGCCGGGGATCGCCCCCCAGGCGGGCGGCACAGCATGCCGCCATGACGCGCGCGTATCGTCCCGTCCGGAGCGTGAAGTCATGTTGAAAGGGGCGAAATCGGAATGCACCAGTCTAGCCACTCCACGATGGACCGCGTGACGCGCGTGCGTAACAGAATGTCAGCGTGCATTCGCGTAACCTCCGCCGTAGCAGTCAGTGGCCATGGCGATCCGGCGGTTAAACCGGTCGGTTCAGGCGCGCGGACGAACTCGACCGGGTCGGCTTGTGCCGGGGTGTGGCCCGCACATCTGGCATCGGCGATAAGACTATCCGCGCCGATGCGGTGCTGACTGAATAAACAAGTTACATTTTCAAGGGCCGAGCGCCATCCTGCTGCATCTGCGACGCACGCCCATGGCCACGGCGCACGCAAAGCAAGCATCCGCACTCGCCTCGGACCCGCGTCAAAAACGTGGCCGTGGCGATTACGTTCAATCTGAGCCTCGAGCGCCGCGCTTCGGCCTGGCTAGTCGCCGGCGTCCGAGGCCGGAGCCGGTGACGCCTTGGCGTCAGGGGCCGGAGCCGACGACGCCGCGCCGCTCGCCCATTGCTGCAGCGAACGTCCAGCTATTTGCAGCCCCGCGCCGGTGGCCGCCGCAGCGTGGCCGAGCATGGACTGTCCAGCGCTCGCCGCGTCGCGCAACTGACCACGCGCCGACGATGCGAGTTCCGCCGTGGATGCATTCGCGCCCGCCGTCTGCGACGAAGCGGCATCGATCTGCCGGTTCACGAAACTCGCCGCCTGATCGAGCCGTTGTGCGGCCTGTTGTGCGGCCTGCTGGACCGCCTGCTGCGCGGCAGCGGCGGATTGGCCCGCACTGCCGGGCGCCGACGCATCCTGCTTGCTGCATGCGGTGAGCGCCGCGCAGGCCAGAACGGGCACGGCGACCCGGCGTAACGAGACGTGCAGAGACATAGTCATCCTCAAAGATCCGCCGCGCGCAGCGGCTTGGCGAGCTGATAACGAGACAATAATACGCCGCAGCGCCATACCGTCTGCGCTGAAACGAGCGAGAAGCCCGCGCGCTCGAACACGGGCCGCGCAAGCGCGCTGGCGTCGGTCGCCAGTACGCTCGCGCCCTGTTCGCGCGCCAGGCTCTCGAGCCGTGCGAGCAGCGCCGTCGCAAGGCCGCGTCGCGTCCATCCAGGTGCGACGTAGAGCATCTCGACGTGATCGACCGGCCAGAGCTGCCCGAATGCGACGGGGACGCCATCGTGAACCGCAACGAGCGTCGTGCCGCGCGCAAGACTCGCGCCGAACGAAGCGACGTCATCGGCCGACGACGCCCACGCCGCACGCTGCGCGGCATCGTAATGCGCGGCAGTGAGCGTCGTCACGGACGCGCGGAAGAGCGCGGCAAGTGCTGCTGAGTCGCGTTCCGGCACGTACGGGCGCAAATCGAAGGATGGAATCGGAGAGTCCTGAACAAAAGCGTCAAACATGCTGAGGTAGACTGCGTGAGCATCCGATGTGTTCCACCAACCAACCCAGGAGTCAGACGATGGCAGTCAAGAAGATTCTCTTCCTCACCGGCGACTTCGCCGAGGACTATGAAACGATGGTGCCGTTCCAGGCGCTGCAGGCCGTCGGCCACCGCGTCGACGCCGTATGCCCCGGCAAGAAGGCTGGCGAGCGCATCAAGACCGCCATTCACGACTTCGAGGGCGACCAGACCTACACCGAAAAGCCGGGCCACCAGTTCGCGCTCAACGCCACTTTCGACGAAATCGACCCGGCCAGCTACGACGCGCTCGCCATCGCCGGCGGCCGTGCGCCGGAGTACCTGCGACTCAATCCGAAGGTGATCGATGTCGTGCACCACTTTGCCCGCGCGAACAAGCCGATCGCGGCCATCTGCCATGCGGCGCAATTGCTCGCGGCGGCTGAAGTGATCCGCGGCAAGCGCATCTCGGCGTATCCGGCCTGCGCGCCGGAAGTGCGCCTCGCGGGCGGCGAATACGCCGAGATTCCGATCGACGGCGCCATCACCGACGCGCCCTTCGTCACCGCTCCGGCCTGGCCCGCGCATCCCGAATGGCTGCGCCAGTTCCTGGTGCTGCTCGGTACCCGCATCGAACCCTGATTTGCGTAGCACGGCGAAGCTAATCGAGCGCAAGAAATCGCGCCGCCGTTCAACCATTTGGGATCGGTCCTATATCGTCCGGGATATCCGCTGCCTAAAGTACGCGCTTGCTTTAGGGATGCTGGTAATGGAACTGACGGACTGGATTGTTGTACTCGCGATCGCCTTGATGGCGATCGCTTTTTATTGCTCGCGCGCGAACCGTAACACCGCACTGGTCGATCTGGTCGATCGCGCGCGTCGCCGCCGCGGCACACGGCTGCTCGTGCAGGGCGCAATCGCCCTCTGGAGTGCGCTGCTCACGCTCGATTACAGCCTGGTCTCACCGGGGTCTGTGCCGTTCGGCCTGAAGCTCAGCGCACAGGCCTTGCTGGCTCTCGCGCTGCTGCTCGTCGTGGCGGGCGGGAACTGGTCGAGGCGCGGCCTGCGCCTGCTCCGGCCACGGCCGCTCTTCAGCGCCTGCTAGAGCGCTTCCGGCGTGCCGCCTGCACGCCTTCGCGCAGCAGGCAGAACCGTCGGAGACACCGCTCCGTCGTCGCCGTGTGCCTTGTCACCCGCCACGTCATCCGACTCACCGGTGTCACTGGGCGACTCGTGCTCCGTGACGCCGCTAGCGGCCCATCCTGAAGCCAAGGCATGCTCTGACTCGCCCGGCGCGGGTGGCACGACCGCCAGCGCGTCGGGAAGCGACAGATAGAACGTCGTGCCCTCGCCCTCGGTCGATTCCACCCACACACGCCCGCCGTGGCGCTCGACCACGCGCCGCACGAGCGCAAGCCCGATGCCCTCCCCCGGCGCGATATTGCCGTGCATACGCTGAAACGCCTGGAAAAGCCGCGGAAGGGCGACTTCGGGAATGCCTAGCCCGTTATCGCGTACATAGAAAATCTGCAGCGATTCGACGCCAGGCGGCGCGGGCGCCGTGCCGATTTCGATCTGCCCGTCGCGGGCCGGGTCCAGGTAGTTGAGCGCGTTGCCGATCAGGTTCCCGAAAACTTGTTCGAGCGCCGTCGGATCGCCCCAGACATCGGGCAATGGACGCACACGCACCTGCGTGCCGCGCGAGCGGATCGAGCCGTGCATCGCATCGACGACGCGCTGCACGAGCTCCTCCACGTTGACGCGCTGCCGCCGGTACTCGACGCGCCCCACACGCGCGAGGCGCAGGAGCGCGTCGATGATGTGCGACGCGCGCAGCACGGCGGTCTGCAAATACCGCAGCGCTTCGCCGATTTCCTCGTTGATGAGGTGCTCGACGCGCTCGCGCGACTGCGGCGCGAGCGACGAACGCGCGACGAGTTTGCGAAGGTCGTCGAAGGCATGGGACAGCTCGCGCGAAAAGCCCTGGAGATTGACGAGCGGCGCGCGCAGATCATGCGACACGCTGTGGATGAACATCTCGTTTTCCTGCGTCTGCTGCCACAGATTTTCATTGATGCGCGCGAGCTGGTCCGCACGGCGCGCAAGGTCGGCCTGGAATCCGATGCGCATTCGCTCGGCTTCGATCAGACGCTGGCTGAACTGATGCAGCGTGAGGTCGAGTTGTGCGATTTCATCGTTGCCGCCCGTGAGCGGCGCAAGCGGCTCGTTGCCCGCGAGGCGGCTCGCGTTATCGGAGAGCGCGTTGAGCCGGCCGCGCACGCCGCGCGTGAAGAGCCACACCGACAACGCGACCAGCACGATCGACCCGAACACGGCCGCCATCACGAGTGTCTGCTGACGGGAACGCGCGGCTTCGGCCGTCGTCACACGCATGACATCGATGCGTCTCTCCTCGGACTGGAACGACGTAATCTGCGCGCGAACGTGGTCGAGGACGTCGGCGCCCGCGAGCTGGCGAAAGCGCTCGGTCAGTTCGTGGTGCCGCTTCGAGTGCAACAGGTCCTGCATCCGGTCCGACCACTGCCGGTAGTTCTCCACGGCCTGGCGGATCTGCACCGCACGCTCCACCTGGCCGGGATTATCGGAGACCAGTTCGACGAGGCGGTCGATGCGCTGATCGACGTCCATCCACACGGAGTCCGGTGTCCTGAACCGGATGTCCCCGGCCACCACGGCCCCGCGCAGCCGCACCGACTCGATCAGGACCGGCTCGAGCACGCGCCCCGCCTGCGCGAGCACGTCCTGGCTGCGCTGACTGGCGCGCTCGGCGCTTTCCGCATCGGCCTCGGCCTTCACGATGCCCGATAACAGCGTCAGTTCGAAAACGGCGGGAATCGCGATCAGCAGAAACCCTTTCGTCGTTAGTCGCATGCAATGAGCGGGTTCGGGGAGCCCGGAAGGCGTGGTGACCTGGTCCGGCCATTATGTCGGCGTTTGCGCCCCATGTGGGTTCCGCGTGAGGGGTACCGGGACCGGCCGCCATCACCTGCGTCACAGGGCTTTTTTTCGATTTCCCGACATCGAGCGAATAGAGAAAGGTAAATCGAAATAATCGCCCCGATCTGGCGCATTACTTCACCATGTTCGCGTGTCTGCACAGGAATTGTGCCAACATGCCCCGCGCGCGACGTACGCCACGCATGATCATTGTCCGGAGACGACCATTCCGGCACCCGCCGCGGTGCACGGACGCACCGGCGCAATGCCATGCACCACGGACCGCCTCACCGCTTTGGCGCAGAGCTGGCCCGTATCTTGCTCAGTTCGCCCTCTTTTCGGGCAACTGCAGGATTCAAGGATGGAAAATCTCAAGACAGGCACCGACACACTCTTTCTGCTGCTCGGTGCAGCAATGGTGCTCGCGATGCACGCAGGGTTCGCGTTTCTCGAACTCGGCACGGTGCGCAAAAAAAATCAGGTCAATGCGCTCGTGAAGATCCTCGTCGATTTTTCGGTTTCGACGATCGCCTACTTTTTCATTGGCTACACGATCGCCTACGGCGTGCAGTTCTTCTCGCATGCCGACGTGCTCGCGCAACACGACGGCTACGCCCTCGTGCGCTTCTTCTTCCTGCTCACTTTCGCGGCGGCGATCCCGGCGATCGTGTCGGGCGGCATCGCCGAGCGCTCGAAGTTCCATCCGCAGCTCTTCGCGACTTTCGTGCTCGTCGGGTTCATCTATCCGTTCTTCGAGGGCATCGTCTGGAACGACCGGTTTGGCATTCAGGACGCCATTGCCCAGTTTTTCGGCGCACAGTTCCACGACTTCGCGGGATCGGTGGTCGTGCATGCCTTCGGCGGCTGGGTGGCGTTGCCGGCGGTGCTCCTGCTCGGCGCGCGCCACGGGCGCTATACGCGAGACGGGCGCATCGCGGCGCACCCGCCTTCGAGCATTCCGTTTCTCGCGCTCGGCGCGTGGATACTCGCGGTGGGCTGGTTCGGCTTCAACGTGATGAGCGCGCAGAGCATCGACAAGATCAGCGGCCTTGTGGCCGTCAACTCGCTCATGGCCATGGTGGGCGGCACGCTCGCCGCCTGGTTCGCGGGCCGCAACGACCCCGGCTTCACGTACAACGGACCGCTCGCAGGGCTCGTGGCCGTGTGCGCGGGATCGGACATCATGCATCCGCTCGGCGCGCTCGTGACCGGCGCGATTGCCGGCGTGCTGTTCGTCTATATGTTCACGTGCGTGCAGAACCGCTGGCGCATCGACGACGTGCTCGGCGTGTGGCCGCTGCACGGCCTGTGCGGTGCGTGGGGTGGCATCGCGGCAGGGATTTTCGGCATGCGCTGGGCGGGTGGCGTCGGCGGCGTGTCGTTCTGGGCGCAGGTGGTGGGAACGGTCGGTGGCATTGTCATCGCAACGCTCGGCGGGACGATCGTGTACGGCGCGCTCAAGCTGGTGGTGGGACTGCGCCTCGATCAGGAAGAGGAGTACAACGGCGCCGACCTCTCCATTCACAAGATCACCTCGATGCCGGAGCGGGAAACCGTCGCCTGAGGTGATCGTCACTGACTTGCGGGCGGGCCGTCGCAGCATGGCGCGGCGGGCCTGCCCGCCTGGCGGGCGCTCGCAACCGGTCTATCTCACGCCCATAGGCGAAAAAAAGGCGTCACGCGTGAGCGTGACGCCTTGAAAAGTTCTAGCCATTCCGAGGGCCGTGCTAGAACCTGAGAGACGGAATTCGACGGACACCGTAGTGGTGCTTCACCAGAATAATGCAAATCGCATATATCGGGGCAAATTAAGGCCCCGCACAAAGCGAGGCCCCGTCGAAACATGTTCGCATTTTTTACGCCAGAACTAGCCGCGTCAAGCAAAATCTCGCTAGAATACGCGATCCATCAAGCATAATTCGTTTTTTACAATCACCCTACATCCACTGCCCTTCCTGGCAGCGGTCCAGTGTGCTTCGTTGATGGCACCACACCAGCACCAAACGGTCTCGCGCCGACAAAATGACGGCGGCCCATGTAACGGCCGTAACGTCTCGAAAAATTGCCGACTGGACGCTGACGGTGGTGCCGACTAGCATCATGCTTTTTGGTTGCGCGGCCAACGCGCCGCCTGCCCTCGCTTCAGCTGCCCTCGTCCGCCACGCCGCACGCGCCTCTTTCCAGCGCGCGCCCGATTGCCGTGGTATCCGACACCTACCTTGCACGTGACTCGCGTAGCATCGGCAAACCGCAGTGACGCAGGCAGGTACGCCGCCACCCCATAGCCCCATAATCCATACCCACGCGCGGCCCACGCCCGTGTGAAACCGCATAACCCGACCGCTGTTACGCCCTGACCGATGGATCATCAAGAAAAGCACCCGGAACCGCCTCGTCAAGACACGCCGTCCCCCGCACCGCGCCGCTCGCGCGGCAAGCTGATTGCGCTCGCCGCCGTACTGATCGTCGCGGGTGTCGTACTGGTGCGCTGGCACCCGTGGAACAAGGCGCTCTCGGGCGCAGCCGGCGCCAGCGCTCCGGGTAGCGCGAGCGGCGCGGGTGCGCGCCGCGGCGGGCCGGGCGCGATGGCCAACATGCCGCAACCCGTGAGCGTGGCAGCCGCCGCGCGCGGCGACATGCCCATCGTCATCACGGCGCTCGGCACGGTCACGCCGCTCGCCGACGTTACGGTGCGCACGCAACTATCCGGCACGCTGCAAAGCGTGAACTTTCAGGAAGGCCAGATGGTGAAACGGGGCGATGTGCTCGCCCAGATCGATCCGCGTCCGTACCAGATCTCGCTCGCTAACGCACAAGGCCAGCTCGCGCGCGACGAGGCGCTGCTCGCCACGGCGCGCCTTGACCTGAAGCGCTATCAGACGCTGCTCGCGCAAGACTCGATCGCGGGCCAGCAGGTCGATACCCAGGCATCGCTCGTGAAGCAATACGAGGGCACGGTGAAATCCGATCAGGCGAACATCGACACCTTCAACCTCGACCTCACCTACGCGCGCATCACGGCGCCGGTGGCGGGCCGCGTGGGCCTGCGTCAGGTCGATCCGGGCAACTACGTGACGCCGGGCGACACCAACGGCATCGTCGTCCTCACGCAGTTGCAGCCGATCAGCGTCATTTTCACGACCTCCGAGGACAACCTGCCGGCCATTCTCAAGCAGCTCCGCACGGGCACGAAGTTGCCCGTCACCGCGTATGACCGCAGCAACACGACGCTGCTCGAGAACGGTCACCTGCAGACCATCGACAACCAGATCGACACCACCACGGGCACGGTCAAGCTGCGCGCCAGCTTCCAGAACCCGGACGAGATGCTGTTCCCCAACCAGTTCGTGAATGCGCGTCTGCTTGTCGACACGATCCACGATGCTGTGATCGTGCCGACCTCCGCTGTGCTCAACGGCTCGCAGGGGCGGTACGTCTATGTTGCGAAACCCGACAACACCGTGACCGTGCGCGTCGTGAAGGTCGGCCCCGTGGACGGCGAGCGCACCAGCATCGCCTCGGGGCTCGAGGCCGGCGAGCGCGTCGTGACGGACGGCTCGGACCGCCTGCGTGAAGGCTCGAAGATCACGATCCCGGCGGAGCATCCGCACGGCGCATCGGGCGCCAAGGGCGCGTCGGCCGCACACGGTGCATCGGCCGCACACGGTGCATCGGGCGCACACCACGGCCATCGCCAGGCCGCTGCGCAAAGCGGCGCCCAGTAAGCCAGCATGAATCCTTCCCGCGTCTTTATCCTGCGGCCGGTCGGCACTGCGTTGCTGATGGCCGCGATCATGCTGGTCGGCCTCGTCGCACTGCGTTTCCTGCCGCTATCGGCGCTGCCCGAAGTCGACTACCCGACCATCCAGGTCCAGACCTTCTATCCGGGTGCGAGCCCGGACGTGATGACGTCGGCGGTGACCGCGCCGCTCGAACGCCAGTTCGGGCAGATGCCGTCGCTCAACCAGATGTCATCGCAGAGTTCGGCGGGCTCGTCGGTGATCACGCTGCAGTTCAGCCTCGACCTGCCGCTCGACATCGCCGAACAGGAAGTGCAGGCCGCGATCAACGCAGCCGGCAACCTGCTGCCCTCCGACCTGCCCGCGCCACCGATCTACGCGAAAGTGAATCCGGCCGACGCGCCGATCCTCACGCTCGCCATCACGTCGAAGACACTGCCGCTCACGCAGATCCAGGATCTTGCCGACACGCGCCTCGCGCAGAAGATCTCGCAGGTGGCGGGCGTCGGCCTTGTGAGTCTCTCGGGCGGGCAGCGGCCCGCCGTGCGCATTCAGGCGAATCCACGCGCGCTCGCGGCCTACGGCCTGAATATCGATGATCTGCGCACGACCATCTCGAACCTGAACGTCAACACGCCGAAGGGCAACTTCGACGGCCCGACGCGCTCGTACACGATCAACGCCAACGACCAGCTGACCGACGCGAACGCCTACCAGAGCGCCGTGGTGGCCTATCGCAACGGCCGTCCGGTCATGCTCACGGACGTCGCGACCATCGTGCAGGGCGCCGAAAACACGAAGCTCGGCGCGTGGGCGAATAGCACGCCCGCGATCATCCTGAACGTGCAGCGTCAGCCAGGCGCGAACGTGATTCAGGTCGTGGACAACATCAAGGCGATCTTGCCGCAACTGCAGGAATCGCTGCCCTCGGCGCTCGACGTGCAGATCGTCACGGACCGGACGACGACCATTCGTGCCTCGGTGCGTGACGTCCAGTTCGAACTGCTGCTGTCGGTGGTGCTGGTCGTGCTCGTGATGTACCTGTTCCTCGCGAACATCTACGCCACGATTATCCCGAGCCTCTCGGTGCCGCTCTCGCTGATCGGCACGCTCGCCGTGATGTACCTGTGCGGCTTCTCACTCGACAACCTCTCGCTAATGGCGCTAACGATCGCGACGGGCTTCGTCGTCGATGACGCCATCGTGATGATCGAGAACATCGCGCGCTACGTCGAGGAAGGCGAGAGCCCGCTCGAAGCGGCGCTCAAGGGTTCGAAGCAGATCGGCTTCACGATCATCTCGCTCACGGTTTCGCTGATCGCGGTGCTGATTCCGCTGCTCTTCATGGGCGACGTGGTGGGCCGGCTCTTCCACGAATTCGCGATCACGCTTGCGGTGACAATCGTGATTTCGGCCGTGGTTTCGCTCACGCTCGTACCGATGATGTGCGCGAAGATGCTGCGTCACACGCCGCCCCCCGAAAGCCACCGCTTCGAGGCGCGCGTCCACCAGTTCTTCGAGTATGTGATCGACCGCTATGGCGTAGCGCTCCAGTGGGTGCTGAATCATCAGCGCCTCACGATGCTCGTGTTCCTTGCAACGCTCGTGCTCACGGGCCTGCTCTACGTGGTCGTGCCGAAAGGCTTCTTCCCCGTGCAGGACACCGGCGTGATCCAGGCGATCACGCAGGCGCCGCAGTCGGTGTCGTACGGATCCATGGCCGACCGGCAACAGGCGCTCGCCGCGGAAATCCTGAAGAACGAGAACGTCGAGAGCCTGACCTCGTTCATCGGCGTGGACGGCACGAATATCACGCTGAACAGCGGCCGCATGCTGATCAACCTGAAGCCGCGCGACGATCGCGACGAGTCGGCGAGCGAGATCATCCGCGACCTGCAGAAGAACGTCGCGCACGTCGCTGGCGCGACGCTCTACATGCAGCCCGTGCAGGACCTCACGATCGATTCGACGGTGAGCCCGACGCAGTATCAGTTCATGCTCACGACGCCGAACATCCAGGACTTCACGACGTGGGTGCCGAAGCTCGTGCACCGGCTCGAACAGGTCCCCGAACTCGCCGACGTCGCGACCGACCTGCAGGACCAGGGCCAGTCGGTATACGTCGAGATCGACCGCGCGAGCGCGGCGCGCTACGGCATCACGCCCGCGACCGTCGACAACGCGCTCTACGACGCGTTCGGCCAGCGCATCATTTCGACGATCTTCACGCAGTCGAACCAGTACCGCGTGATTCTCGAAGCCGATCCGCAACTGCAGCACTACACCGACGCGCTGAACGCGATCTACTTGCCCTCCTCGACCTCGACGTCGGGTCAGGTGCCGCTTTCGGCCATCGCCAAGTTCCATGAGCGTCCCTCGCCGCTGCTCGTCACGCACCTCTCGCAGTTCCCGGCCACGACCATTTCCTTCAACCTCGCACCCGGCGCCTCGCTCGGCGCGGCAGTGAAGGCGATCGAGCAGGCGGAGAAGGAAGTCGGGCTGCCGGCGTCGTTCCAGACGCGCTTCCAGGGCGCGGCGCTCGCGTTCCAGGCGTCGCTCTCGAATGAGCTTTTCCTGATCCTCGCGGCCATCGTGACGATGTACATCGTGCTCGGCGTGCTCTACGAGAGCTTCGTCCATCCGATCACGATTCTCTCGACGCTGCCGTCGGCGGGCGTCGGTGCGTTGCTCGCGCTGATCCTGACCGGCCACGATCTCGACATCATCGGCATCATCGGCATCGTGCTGCTCATCGGCATCGTCAAGAAGAACGCGATCATGATGATCGACTTCGCGCTCGAAGCCGAGCGCCAGGAAGGCAAGCCGCCGCGCGAAGCGATCTATCAGGCGTGTCTGTTGCGCTTCCGCCCGATCATGATGACGACGATGGCGGCGCTCCTCGGCGCACTGCCGCTCATTCTCGGCAGCGGCGCAGGCTCGGAGTTGCGCCGGCCCCTCGGCATCGCGATTGCCGGCGGCCTGATCGTGAGCCAGGCGCTCACGCTCTTCACGACGCCCGTGATCTACCTCGCGTTCGACTCGATCGCGCAGCGCCTGAGGAAGCGCTTCGGCGGCGGTTCGCCCACGTCCGGCGCGGCACCGACCCCTGACGCGGAGCAATGACGCGATGAACCTGTCCCGCCCGTTCATCGCCCGGCCCGTCGCGACGACGCTGCTCGCGCTCGGCATCGCGCTGGCCGGCATCTTCGCGTTCATGAAGCTGCCCGTCGCGCCCTTGCCGCAGGTGGACTTCCCGACCATCTCCGTGCAGGCCTCGCTGCCCGGCGCGAGCCCTGAGACCGTCGCGACGAGCGTCGCGAGTCCTCTGGAGCGGCACCTCGGCAGCATCGCCGACGTGAGCGAAATGACCTCGCAGAGTTCGGTCGGCACGACGCGCATCACGCTGCAGTTCGGCCTGAACCGCGACATCGACGGCGCGGCGCGCGACGTGCAGGCCGCCATCAACGCGGCGCGCGCGGACCTGCCGTCGAGCCTGCGGCAGAACCCGACGTACCACAAGGTCAATCCCGCCGACGCACCGATCCTGATCCTCGCGCTCACCTCGCCGACGCTTTCGGCGGGCCAGCTCTACGATTCGGCGGCGACGGTGCTGCAACAGTCGCTTTCGCAGGTGGACGGCGTGGGCGAGGTCGATGTAAGCGGCTCGGCCAATCCCGCGGTGCGCGTCGAACTGGAGCCGCACGCGCTCTTTCACTACGGTATCGGCCTCGAAGACGTCCGTGCCGCGCTCGCCTCAGCGAACGCGAACAGCCCCAAGGGCGACATCGAATTCGGTCCCCAGCGCTTCCAGCTCTATACGAACGACCAGGCGAGCAAGGCGAGCCAGTACAAGGACCTCGTCGTCGCGTATCGCAACGGCGCGGGCGTGAAGCTTGAGGACGTGGGCGAAGTGGTCGATTCGGTGGAGGACCTGCGCAACATCGGCCTCGCGAATGGCAAACGCTCAGTGCTCGTGATCCTGTACCGCCAGCCGGGCGCGAACATCATCGAGACGGTGGACCGCGTGATCGCGATGCTGCCGCAACTGAAGGCGTCGCTGCCCGCCGACGTCGATGTGACGCCCACGTCGGACCGGTCGGTGACAATCCGCGCGTCGCTCAAGGACACCCAGCACACGCTCATAATCGCCGTGGCGCTCGTTGTCATGGTCGTCTTCCTGTTCCTGCGCAACTGGCGCGCGACGCTCATTCCCAGCGTGGCCGTGCCGATTTCGATCATCGGCACCTTCGCGGCGATGTATCTGATGGGGTTCTCGCTCGACAACCTCTCGCTGATGGCGCTCACCATCGCGACGGGTTTCGTCGTGGATGACGCCATCGTCGTGCTGGAGAACATCTCGCGTCACATGGAAAACGGCGTGCCGCGCAGGCAGGCCGCGCTCCTCGGCGCGCGCGAAGTGGGCTTCACGGTACTCTCGATCAGCGTCTCGCTCGTTGCCGTGTTTCTGCCCATTTTGTTGATGGGCGGCATCGTCGGACGGCTTTTCCGCGAGTTCGCGCTCACGCTGTCGCTGGCGATCGCGGTATCGCTCGCCATCTCGCTGACGCTCACGCCGATGATGTGCTCGCGGCTGCTCGAAGAGCGGCACGAGAAAAAGGCCGAGGGCCGCTTCGCACAGTGGCTCGAGCGCGGCTTCATGCGCATGCAGCACGGCTACGAACGCACGCTCGGCTGGGCGCTCGCGCATCCGTTCCCGGTCCTCCTCACGCTGATCGCGACGATTGCGTTGAACGTCGCGCTTTACGTCATCGTGCCGAAGGGCTTCTTTCCTCAGCAGGACACGGGGCGCCTGATCGGCGGCATCCAGGCTGACCAGGCCACCTCGTTCCAGTCGATGAAAGTGAAGTTCGCGGAAATGATGCGCATCGTGCAGGCGAATCCGGCTGTCGAATCGGTAGCGGGATTCTCCGGCGGACGCGCGACGAACTCGGGCTTCATGTTCGTCTCGCTCAAGCCGAAGACCGAGCGCAAGGTCTCCGCCGACCAGGTGATCGCGCAACTGCGCGGCCCGCTTTCGAATGTGGCTGGCGCACGCACTTTCCTGCAGTCCGTGCAGGATATCCGGGTGGGCGGCCGACAGTCGAACGCGCAATACCAGTTCACGCTGCTCGCCGACAACACTGCGGACCTGTACAAGTGGGGGCCGAAACTCACGGAAGCCTTGCAGGCGCGACCCGAACTCGCGGACGTGAATTCGGACCAGCAACAAGGCGGACTCGAAGCGATGATCAATATCGACCGCGCGAGTGCCGCACGCCTTGGGATCACGCCATCGCAGATCGACAACACGCTCTATGACGCGTTCGGCCAGCGCCAGGTCTCGACCATTTACAACCCGCTCAACCAGTACCACGTCGTGATGGAAGTCGCGCCGAAGTACTGGCAGAGCCCGGACATGCTCAACGATATCTGGGTGAGCAAATCGGGCGGCACGGCGAGCGGCGCACAGAGCACCAACGCGACCGCGGGCACGGTGTCCGGACCGGCCACGAGCTCGGCCAAAAGCGCGACAACAAGCACGGCGGCAACCGCAGCCACCGTCGCCGCCGATTCCGCACGCAATCTCGCGAACAATTCGATCGCGGCGAGCGGCAAGTCGAGCGCCTCATCGGGCGCGGCCGTCTCCACGTCGAAGGAGACAATGGTCCCGCTTTCGGCCATCGCCTCGTTCGGGCCGGGCACGACGCCGCTCTCCGTGAATCACCAGAGCCAGTTCGTCGCTTCGACGATTTCGTTCAACCTTCCGCCGGGCAAGTCGCTCTCCGACGCGACCCGTGTCGTCTATGACACGATGGCCGAGATCGGTGTGCCCCCTTCGATTCACGGAAGTTTCCAGGGCACCGCGCAGGCATTCCAGGCGTCGCTCGACAACCAGCCGCTCCTGATCCTCGCGGCGCTCCTCGCGGTGTACATCGTGCTCGGCATTCTCTACGAGAGTTACATCCACCCGCTCACGATCCTCTCGACGCTGCCGTCCGCGGGTGTCGGCGCACTGCTTGCGCTGCTGCTCTTCAATACGGAATTCAGCATCATCGCGTTGATCGGCGTGATCCTTCTGATCGGCATCGTGAAGAAGAACGCGATCATGATGGTGGACTTTGCCATCGACGCGTCGCGCGAGGGTCTCAATTCGCGCGACGCGATCTATCAGGCCTGCCTGCTGCGCTTTCGCCCGATCATGATGACGACCTGCGCGGCGCTGCTCGGCGCGCTGCCGCTCGCGTTCGGGCGCGGCGAAGGGGCGGAGCTGCGTGCGCCGCTTGGCATCTCCATCGTGGGCGGGCTGATCGTGAGCCAGATGCTCACGCTCTATACGACGCCGGTCGTCTATCTCTACATGGACCGGCTGCGTGTCTGGTGGGACAAGCGGCGCGGACGCGGCGCTTCTGTGGCGGCGCAGTAAATGTCAGGGTAATGTGACCAAGGGCAGCTTCAGGGCTGCCCTTTCCGTTGCTGGGTACGCTGCCATCGCGAGCATGAAGCTGTGCGCCTAAACGAACGACAAAGCAAACGCCCAAACGAAAGCGGCGCGCGGATAGTCCACGCGCCGCGAAAGATCCGCGTGAGGGCAAGCGCCCCCGCAACACCTACTGCTGCGGATGCTGCGCAGACCACTCCCTCAACGCGCGCAAGGTGTTTTCGACGTGCTGGTCGGGTGCGAGGCTCGTGTATTCATAGATGATCTTGCCGTCCGGCGAAATCACATAGGACACGCGGTTTGCCATCGCTTCGTGCATCGGCATCGACGCGTCATAGGCCTTGATGATCTTCGAATCTTCGTCGGCGGCCACCGGGAATTTGCTGCGGCACTCGCTCACCGAGAACTTCGTCAGCGTTTCGATGTTGTCATGCGAGACGCCGATCACCGTGGCGCCCAATTTTTTGTATTCATCGACGGCTTCGGCAAATTCGTGCGCTTCGATCGTGCAGCCCTTCGTGAAGGCGGCCGGATAGAAGTACAGCACCACCGGTCCCTTCTTCAGCTGATCGGCGAGCGAATACGTGTAGGTCTTGCCGCCGAGCGACGCCTGTGTCGTGAAGTCCGGCGCCGGATCGCCCGGCTTGAGCGTGGCCTCGGCACCAGGCGCAAACAACCCGAGTCCAGCGCACACGAGCGCCGCAGCGCCCATCGCGGTAAATCTGGATTTCATGTCGATCGTCCTCTCCAAATCTCGCCGGTCAGGCGCGCGGCCCGCACCATGGCGACCAACGATATGCCATTGGATCATACCTATGCATCGCGCGCAGAACGGCAACCTGCCTTCAAACTGCTTTCAGCCCGTCCCGCTTCCAACTCCTTCGAACCCTTTCCGCTCCGATGGTCAACTATCGGTGCACGCCGAGAACCAGGCGCCCGCCCACAGGTTCAGCTCGCCGACAAGCTGCGGCGTGAGCGACGCGAAAGCCCCACCCGCCTCGGCCGTAATTTCCTGTGCAGCGCCGTGATCGCCGCGCTCGACGCTCATTGCCACACGCAGCAGCGTCCCCAGCTCGCCCTGGTGGCCGTCCACCGCACGACTGATCGTGGGAGCGAGGCCGAGGCGCTCGAGCGTGTGCGCCGGCGACGAGCCGACCAGCACGTGGACCAGCGAAAAAATACCGGTCATGAACGCGGCATCGGAGAAATCCGGATCGTTCGGGTACAGGCTGCGGGCCGCCAGTTCCATGAAGTGCGAGCGCGTGCCCGCGAGTTGCACGAGCGGATCCGAACCCCACGGCAGATCGCGTCCACTTGCGTAGAGCAAAAGTTGCGCCCAGCGCGCGATCTGACGCGTACCCGCCGCGAGCACGGCTTCGCGCAGTGACGCAATGGGCCGTGCCGGCGCGTAGGCGCTCGAATTGACGAGCCGCAGCAGCTGCACGACGACACCCGGGTGGCTGCGCAGCTCGTGTTCGAGTTCGGCCACGCCGACGTCGCTCGCCACGAGCGCAAGCAGCCGCACGAGTGCAATCCGCGATGGACGCACGGCCGGCACGCTCAGCACCTCGGGGCGCGCGAAGAAGTAACCCTGAAAGAGATCGAAGCCGAGCGAACGCGCGAACTCGAAGTCTTCGCGTGTCTCGACCTTCTCGGCGATCAGTGTCTTGCCCGCCGCACGGATCGTCGCCACGAGTTCGGGCAGTGTGTCGCGCGCGGTCTGCAGGAAGTCGATCTTGACGATATCCGCGTTCGGCAGCGCACGGGCCAGGTTGTCGGTTATCGCGCTCACGTCGTCGAGGGCGATGCGATAGCCATCGCGGCGCAGCAGTGCGATACGCGCGATGAGCGCGTCGTCGAATTGAACGTGCTCGAGCACCTCCAGCACGAAACGGCCGGGAGGCAGAAGATGGATCGTGTCGTCGAACAGCAGCTCGCGGCTGACGTTCACGTAGCCGTAGTGCCGGCCGAGCGCCGCGGGCACGCCGAGCTGCCCCATCGTGCGGGTCATGACCTGGGCGGTCGCGAGCCGGTCGTCGGAGATATCTGCGCTGTTGTCCGCCCCGCCGCGAAAGAGCAGCTCGTAGGCGGTGAGCGCGCCGCCGCGGTCGAGGATCGGCTGACGGCCGAGATAGACGTACGGCGACCCGGCCGATGCGGCCTGCCGGGCGCCCTGGCCTGCGATGCCCTGCGCAACAATGGTGGGCGGCCTGCCTGTCGCGGACGATGATTCGGACATGACGGATGACTCATACAGTTGAAAAGACCCGCCACGCGGCACCCCACGCGACCGGTTGGTCCGGCCGCGCGCCGCACGCCGCGCGTATCCACCGCGCATGGCGTCCGGCATTCCGGCCCGCGCAACTTTAACCGAATCCGCGCGCCTGCGGGGCACGGCCCTACTCCCGTATTGCACTGCACCGTTTATTCGCGGGTCGCGCTAAAGATTTCCTTCCTTCGGTCGATAACCTGTTCTGATGGGCGGTTTTAGACAGTTCCCGGGTGTCTACCAGGCGTGCCGGGAGCGTCCAGCGAACAACACATGCCACTTAAGGGCTGCATGGAACAAGGGTTGTCAGCGAAAGACATGGAAGCGAACACGAGCACGGCGTCCCGCCCCGGTTGGGTGCGTACGATCGTCGACCGGATTCGCGGGGTCGGCCGGTACGCCGGCGACACCCTCGGCGATCCGCCCGCCCGCGCGCCCCAAACGCCGGCGCCCGCCTATCCGGACGCCGTCTCGCACTCGTTCGAAGAGACCGCGAGCGCAGTCGATTTTCTCGTCCACCTGGACCGGAACCTGCGCTTCCTTTACGTTTCCGATTCGAGCCTGCGGTTCTCCGCCTATCACCGCGAATTCCTGCTCGGCACCACCCTGCACGACATCGTCGCCCCGGATCACCAGACGCGCCTCGACGCCCTGTTCGAGCGCGCGGCCATGACGGGCGCCGTCGAGAACGACACGGTCGATCTCATGAAGGCGCTCACCTACCCGCTCGCCGTCGAGCTGCGCGTTCAGCGCGCGACCTACGCGGGTAAGGATGGCTTCGCGGTGGCGGGCTTCGACGTGTCGTCGTGGCAACGCGCCGAAGAGCGTCTCACGCATGCGCTGCACCACGACCCGCTGACCGGCCTGCCGAACGAGACAGCGCTCGTACCGGCACTCGAGCGGCTGCAGGCCGAAGCTGACCAGCGCGGCGTGCCGGTGGCGCTCCTGCTGCTCGACCTCGACGACTATCAGCGTGTGAACCGCGCGCTCGGCTACGAGGCGGGCGACGAGCTGCTGCGCGAGACCGCGCGGCGACTGAGCCACCTCGCGCTGCAGGGTGAACTGATCGCCCGCACGGGCAGCGACGAATTCGCCATCGTCATCACGCCGCCAGCCGATTCGCCCGCGGGCGCCGTACGCGCCGCCGCCGAAGATCTCGCGCGACGCCTGCTGACCTCGATCCTGCAGCCCTACACGTTCCGCAATCAGCCGGTCCATCTTTCGGCCAGCATCGGCATCGCATTCCATCCGGACGAGCGCTCGGCCGACGGCGAACTCGCCCTCGCGGACACCACACCGCTGATCCGCCGCGCCGATCAGGCGCTGCAGCGTGCGAAGGCCGCCGGCGGCAATGAGCTGATGCTGCACGTCCCTGACAACGATCCCACCGACGCCCAGCGCCTGAAACTGGAGTCGGACCTCTACGACGGCGTGCGCAACGGCGAGTTTTCGCTGCACTTCCAGCCCATCACGAGCAGCGCGACGCGCGGCGTCGTGGGCGTCGAGGCGCTGATCCGCTGGCAGCATCCACTGCACGGGCTCGTTCCGCCATCGACCTTTATCCCACTTGCAGAATCCGTCGGCCTGATTAATTATCTCGGCAACTGGGTGCTGAAGGCCGCCTGCATGCAATTGATCCAATGGGACGAACGGGGTATTTCCTTGCAGTATGTGGCGGTCAACGTGTCGCCTCAGCAGTTTCGCAACCCGCGCTTCAAGGAAAGTGTTCAGGAGGCGATCAAGCTGACCGGAGTCGATCCGGAGCGGCTGGTCTTCGAGATCACCGAAAGTCTGCTCATGCAGGACCCGCAGCACGCCAAGACGCTGCTCGAAGAACTCACGGCGCTCGGCATTCGCTTCGCGGTCGACGACTTCGGCACCGGCTATTCGAGTCTTGCCTATTTGCAGCGCTTTCCGTTGTCGAAACTGAAGATCGACCGCAGCTTCGTCGAGAACCTGCTAACCTCGCGCAACGATCAGGCGATCGTGAATGCAGTGGTGGGCCTCGCGCGCACGCTCGAACTCGAGATCGTCGCCGAGGGCGTCGAGACCGAACCGCAGCGCGAACTGCTCACGCAGATGGGCTGCGACCATATACAGGGTTGGCTTGTGTGCAAGGCACTGCCCTCCGAGGAACTCGCGCAGCGCTTCGAATCGAGCGCGCTCCACGTCCACGAGGTGCATTGATGGCAGTAACCCAACAGGCAGAGCTTTCTCGGAATTAACATGGTTCAGATGGTAAAGGCAGTCCTGCTCGACCGGTTGTGGGCGCGCATGAACGAGCGCGGCGACTTCCCCATGCTGTCACAGTCGCTGCGTACCACGGTCGCCGCAATGGCCAACCATGACTACGACTTCAGCGCGCTCGTACAGATCGTGCTCTCGGACTTCGCCCTTACGCAGAAAGTGTTGCGGCTCGCCAACTCGGTCATGTACATGGCGTTCGGCGGCAACATCACCACGGTCACACGCGCACTGATGGTGCTCGGCATGGACGCGGTGGGCCACCTCGTCGTCGGCCTGAAGATCGTCGATCACTTTCATCACTCCGCGCCGCGCCGCATCGACGCCAAACTCGAACTGAACCGGACCATGCTCTCGGGCTACGTCGCGCGCAAGCTCACCGAGCATGGCGACCTGCGGGTGGGCGAAGAAGCCGTAGTTTGCACGCTGATGCGCCAGGTGGGCAAGCTGCTCGTCGTGTTCTACCTCGACGCCGAATGGGACGAGATTCGCCGCGCGTGCGACGACGGTGCGACCGAAGACGAGGCGTGCATTGCCGTGATCGGCGTCACGTTCGACGAACTCGGCAACGAAGCGGCCGCGCGCTGGCGCCTGCCCGACACGATCCGCGAAGGCATGGGCACGTACGATCCTGCCGCCGACGAATCGCGCCAGACGCAGTGGCTGCGCGCAATCACGAACTATTCGACCGACGTTGCACGCGTACTCACCACGCCGGACATCACCGACGACGCACGCGAATCGCACATCGCCGACCTTGCGAACCGCTACGGCCGCGTGCTGTCCACCGATCCCGAAGTACTCGTGCAGATGAGCCTCGCGCTTGCGAAGGAAGAGACCGACGACGGTCTGATGCGCGAGATCATCGAGTTGCGTGCGAATGCTGACGCCATTGCGCGCGAGTCGCTCGACCCCGAGGCGCGCATTGCGGCCGGCGTGGAAGATCTGCGCGCGCTGCCGCCGGACAGCCCGTTCAGCACGGCGCTCACGCTCGCAAACGAAACGGTGCTGGCAGGACTCGGTTTTGCGCGCACGGTCGTGTTCGTGCGCCAGGGCGTGAATATGTTTGCCGCGCAGCACGGCTTCGGTCCTGGCGTCGATGAAGCGTTGCCGAAGCTCGGCTTCAACGCCGCATTCCAGCCTGACGTGTTCCATCTCGCGATCGCGAATTCGGTGGGCATCTTCATCGAAAACGCACGCGACCCGAAGATGCTGACCCGTCTGCCCGCCTGGTACCGCGCAACATTCGACGACGCGCGCGCGTTCGTCCTGCTGCCGGTCGCCGTGCAGGACGAACAGCCGGTTGCCCTGCTCTACGGCGACTGGACGATCTCGCAGGAACCGCGCCGGATCTCCCAGACGGAAATGAGCGCACTCAACGAACTCGCAAACGAGCTTGCGAATTTCTTCGCCCGCAGCACGGCCGACGCTGCCTGAGGATCCCGCCCGCTAATCTGCGCCGCGATCACCGACACGCCCGGGAATAAAAAAGGCGGCGCTACGCGCCGCCTTTTTCATTGCCCGATGCATGCCAACTATGTGACAACCGCACGGCAACGTTTGCTCACTCTTCCAGTCTTTCGAGCCCCGTCGCTTCCGTGGCACGGTCCGCCATGCCCGCCCATTCGGCCGCCTCGAGCCCGATTGCCGCGACCGCGGCGGCATCGAGCGGTGCGAGCAGCTCGCACACCTCGTCGACGCGCGCCCAGTCTGCGCGCTCAAGGGCCTCAGCCACGTTAAGCAACTGACCGAGCACACCTTCGCGGTTCAGGATAGCCGAGCGAATTGGCCGCGCGAGCGTAAGCATGTCGATGGTCGCTTCAAGCGGGCCGCCAAACACGGCGTCGACAAACGAGAACACGCCTGCAAGGAACGCCGCGTCCTGCTCGGCGATCCTCGCCTTCGTCAGCTTACTCGCGGCGAGTTCCATGAACCGTGCGCGCGTGGCCGCCAGCTGCAACAGCGGGTCGTCTTCCAGCGACACCTTGCGCCCGTCTGCGTAGAGCAGCAGCTGGGTCCAGCGTGCAATGCGGTCAGTGCCCGTCGCGTTGATCGCCTCGCGCAACGTGGTCACCTTGTGCCCGATACCGAAGCTCGACGAATTCGCGAGCCGCATGAGGTGCATCACGAGCACCGGATTGAGCTTGAGCTCACCTTCGAGCTGAGCGACGGTCGGCTCGGACGCGAGCAGTTGCAACAGATTCAGAAGCGCCTGGCGCGGCGCGCTCGCGCGGCGTGCGCCTTTATGCGGCCGCGCGAAAAAGTAGCCCTGGAACCGGTCAAAGCCGAGTTCATGCGCGAGATCGGAGTCGGCCTGGGTTTCCACCCCAACGGCCACGAGAATCTTGCCGGCGGCCTTCAGCACGCTGGCGAACTTGGACAGCAGCGCGGGTGCGATCTGGTTCAGATCGATCTTGACTGCTTCCACGTAGGGAAGCAGCTTCGCGAACGACTCGTCGGCCTGCGTGACGTGATCGAGCGCGAAACGGTAGCGGCGCCCATGCAGCTGGATGAGCCGCGACACGACCTCCTGATCGGCGCCGATGTCGACCGGCAACTCGAACATCACGCGCGAGGGGGGCAGGCCGAGCAGCGCGTCGTCGAACAGAAATTCGCGCGTAACGTCGAGCCAACCCATGTGTCCGGTCAACGCAGCACGCACGGCCGGCGCCCTGAACGCCGACACGAGCGCCTTCCCCGGGCTGCCGGGCTTTTCTGGATCGTCGCGCCGGTCGATCACGCGCGGCAGCATTTCGAAGCTGGAAAGCATGCCCTCCCGGTCCAGCATGGGCTGGCGGGAGAAATAGACGTCGTACTGATTCACTGCCAGATCGCCTCCGGCGGCGCCAGACATGGGCGGCCGATCTGCGGCGTTAAAGCTCATGGGGTCCCCCGCGAAGCGCCGGTCACGCGCCGGAGCTCGGTTCTCATTTCATCGTTGTGCGGCAAGCACGGAGCTTCCGCTTTTCGCTTACCAATTCTATCCTGGCAAATAGGACAGGGCATACGGGAAATACCCAAAAACTGGAATATTTTCGCGTGTGTCGTTTTGTCCGGACGCCTCTTGCGCAAGGCCAGTCTGGCACGTCGAGCGAAATACGCCTAGGCTACATCTTATGGATTACTTCGATATGCGAATTAAAGCATGACAAATTGCCAGCCTCTTCGCCCTCGCACGAGTTTCCTGGGCCCTGCCCTGCGGCCGGCGCACTCGCTTGCCCTCGATAGACGTGACGGTCGGCGGGAGCGCGCCGCCATTCTTTATGGCCCGATCGCTGCGCCCTCATCGCGGCTCACACAAATGCCTCAAGGGTGACGAATCGCGCGAAGCGAACCGGAGCAATCCGCGGGCAATGTAAAGGGGCTGCGCTTCCTGAGCCGATGCAGACGTGCATCAGGCAAGCGACGCAAGCGTCGCACCGCTCGTCTCGACGACGAGCAATCCGGCCCGCAGCCCCGGCTTGACGTCTGGATTGGGAAACACGATGCGCTCTTCCGCGTGGCCGACGACGTAGCGATAGTCGCCATCATTGGCGAGCAGTGTGCCGCGCGCGAACGGCGTGAAATTCGGCACGTCGGCGGCGACGTGCATCTCGAATGCCGCGCTGTGCTTCGTAATCTGGCCGATCACCGTGAAGACGCGCGGCATCGGCGCCTGCGCATCGGGCTCCGTGCCCGCGACCAGACGGCGCACCGCGGCGTCCGCGTTCGCAAAGCGCCCGAGATCGTTGCGGCCAAACGGTTCAACCTTGCCGAGTTCGAGCGTGCAGGCAGTCGCATCGCATCGGCTGGCGGTGAACGATGAGTACGTCACGCCCTTCTCCGTGTGAAGCAGCACGCACGGGATACGCGCATCGGCGAGCCACGCGAACAACGCCCGCGACGGTGGCGCGACCGTATGCGGCACGAGCGCGAACTGCTCGAACGCCGAGGCGCGGATCGCCGTGTGCATGTCGAAATGCCAACGCGCGGTCGGCTCGCTCGACGCAATAGAAAAGAAACGCTGCGCGTGCGCCTCGAGCGTAGCCGCGCGCGGCGCTTCCACACTGCCGGTCATGCTCCCGTGAGCGGCCCCGAACAGGCGGTTTAGATCGTCGTCGAGATAGCGACGACCGGCGCACATCGCGCCTATGTTGCCGAGCACAACTAGCAGACGGCAGGCGAGCGCTGTGCGCCCCGCCGCAATATCGGCGATAAGTTGCGACAGCAGTTCGATCGGCGCAGTTTCGTCGCCATGGACGCCAGCTGAAAGCAGCACGCTGCGCGTTTGCGTGTCCACTCGTTCGGGCTCGAACTGCAGCACGCCGTCGTCGAGCCACTGCCAGCTGGCGCCTATGCCACATCGTCCATGCGCGTCTTCGGCGCTCGCCGGTCGGGAAAGCGCCAGCGTGTAGCCGAGAAAATCCAGCAGCAACGGTTCAGCGCTGGAAGTCATAGAGCGATCCGAGGCCGAGGATCTGCGTGAGTTCGTCAAGTGCCGTGCGCGACTCGACGAGCAGCGTCGGGTCAGTCAGATCCTGTGGCGCGAGGCGGTCGCGATAGTGCTTTTCGATCCACGCGTCGAGACGCGTGAAGAGCGCATCGTTGATCCAGACACCCGGCGCCACCGCTGCACGTTCTGCCTCGTCCAGCACCACGCGCAGGCGCAGGCACGCAGGCCCGCCGCCGTTCTTCATGCTCTCGCGCAAATCGAACGCCAGCACTTCGCCGATCGGACCAGCCTTTGCAACGAGTTCGTCGAGATAAATGGCCACACGCGGATTTTCGCGGCACTCCTGCGGCACGATGAGTATCTGCGAGCCATCCGCGCGGCTCAGCAACTGACTATTGAAGAGATACGACGACACGGCGTCCGCGACGCTCACCTGCGCATCCGGCACCTCGATCACGTCGAATGCCGAGTCATGTTTTGCCAGCTTCGCGCGCAGTTCGTCGCACACGCCCTTTTGCCCCACGAAGGCACGCTCGTGGCAAAAGAGTGTGCTGCGATTGCCTACCGCGATCACGTCGTTATGGAACACGCCCGCGTCGATAACATCAGGATTCTGCTGGGCAAATACGGCCGTGTCTTCGGTAAGGCCGTGGCGCTGCGCCACGGCGCGGCTCGCTTCGAACGTCTGACGAGCCGGGAAGCGCTTCGGCTCCGGTCCGTGGCGATATTCACTGCGCCCGTACACGAAAAATTCCACACCGCGCGAGCCATATTGCGCGCAGAAACGTGTGTGATTCGCTGCGCCTTCGTCGCCCAGTGCGGGTGTACCCGGTAGTGCCTCGTGCACCACGAAATGCGACGGAGACGCGAAAATCGCGCCGAGCGTGCGGTGGGTCGCCTCGTGCTCGATCGCGCGATGCAGCTTGCTGCACAGATTCGCCGGGGTGAAATGAACGCGGCGGTCGGGCGTGTCAGCGGACGGGCTCACCGTCGCCGCGTTTGCGGTCCACATCGCCGACGCGGAGCTTGCCGCCGCGAGCAATTCGGGCGCCTCTTTCGCTGCCTTCGCGATGGCATCGGCATCCTTACCGCTAAAACCAAGCTCGCGAAGCAGCCGGATCGACGGCCGCTCTTGAGGCGGCAGCACGCCCTGGGCGAAACCGAGATCGGCGAGCTGCTTCATCTTTCGGAGTCCCTGGCGTGCAGCGGCCTTCGGGTTCGCCACGGAATGCTCGTTTTTCTGTGATGCGACATTGCCGAACGACAGACCCGCATAGTTGTGCGTGGGGCCGACGAGTCCGTCGAAGTTGGCTTCAAGGGTTTGCATCGTCGATCCTCAGAAGTGAAGGCCCGGCGAAACATTCGCGGGCATCTGCAATTGCGCGCTTTCCACCGAGGCCATCGGGTAAGCGCAGTAGTCGGCTGCGTAGTACGCGCTCGGTCGATTATTGCCCGAGCGCCCCGTGCCGCCGAACGGCGCGCCGCTCGACGCACCGTTGGTCGGGCGGTTCCAGTTCACGATGCCCGCGCGGATCTCGCGGGAGAATCGCTGCCAGAGCGCATCGTCGTCGGCAAGGAGACCCGCCGAGAGGCCGAATGCCGTGTCGTTGGCTTGTGCGATCGCATCGGCGAAGCTCGCGTAGCGCACGACCTGCGCGAGCGGGCCGAAGTGTTCTTCGTCGGGCAAGTCCGCCACGCCGGTCACGTCGAGAATCGCGGGGCTCGCAATGCCAAGCGACGCGTCGCGCTGCGTCATCGGTAGCAACGCGCGTGCGCCACGCTCCAGCAGCATCGATTGCGCGGCAACGAGCTTCGCCGCCGCGCGTGCCGAAATCACCGCTCCCATGAACGGCTGCGGATCGGCGTCGTATTCGCCCACCGTGATGCGCTCGCTAACCTCGACGAAGCGCGCGAGGAAACGGTCGCCGAACTCGCCGGCCGGCACGAGGATGCGGCGTGCGCACGTACAGCGCTGCCCTGCCGAAAGAAACGCCGACTGGATCGTGTGATGCACGGCGGCATCGATATCCTCGACAGGCGCGACCACGAGCGGATTGTTGCCGCCCATCTCGAGCGCGAGCACG
The DNA here is from genome assembly GCF_021390575.1 of Paraburkholderia adhaesiva. Classification (GTDB taxonomy): domain Bacteria; phylum Pseudomonadota; class Gammaproteobacteria; order Burkholderiales; family Burkholderiaceae; genus Paraburkholderia; species Paraburkholderia adhaesiva. The sequence continues at coordinate 2,005,515 of NZ_JAJEJQ010000001.1, forward strand.
ATCTCGGGACGCCCGCCAAACTGCCGGTGCAGCAGCGTGCCCGTGTCCGAACTGCCCGTGAAGAACAGACCATCGATCTGCCGATGATTCGCGAGCGCAATGCCCGTCTCGCGTTCGCCCTGCAAAAGGTTCAGCGCGCCGGCAGGCAATCCCGCTTCGCGCCAGATTTCCACGGTCACGCGCGCAACGTCGGGCGCGAACTCGGACGGTTTGAACACCACGGCGTTACCGGCAATCAGCGCGGGCACGATATGCCCGTTCGGCAGGTGGCCCGGAAAGTTATACGGCCCGAACACGGCGACGACGCCATGCGGACGATGGCGCAGCACAGCCACGCCGTCGGCCATCGGCGTGCGTTTTTCGCCCGTGCGCTCGCCGTAGGCTGCGATCGAGATCGCGACCTTCGCGGCCATCGATGCCGCTTCGGTACGCGCCTCCCAGAGCGGCTTGCCGGTCTCGCGCCCGATCGCGTGCGCGAGTTCCTCCTTGCGCTCCGTGACGAGCGCCGCAAAGCGCTTGACGATCTCGCAGCGCGTCTCGAACGGTGTCAGCGACCAGTCGCCGAACGCGCGGCGCGCGGCCTTCACGGCGCGATCGACGTCGTCAGCCGTTGCAGCGTTGCCACTCCATACCTTCGCGCCGGTGCCGGGGTTGTGCGAGGCAAACGCGAGGCCCGAGGCCGCACACCATTGCCCATCGATGAAAAGTTCGTTCATGGGGATCCCCGTTAATGCTTTTGTGCGGCGCCGAGCACGCGCACCTCGTCGCCCGCCGCGACGTTCAGCGCCAACGCTTCCCGCGCAGTCAGCGTAAATACGCCGTCGTGCACGACGCCCGCGGCGAACCCCACGCGGAAGTCGGAAAGCGATGTGTTCGATACGAGCGACCGCTCGCCATCGTGTGCGTCGCGTTCACCGATCTCGACCGGCACGACCTTGCTCTCGCGCACGGTGCGCAAGTCGGCGATATGGCATTCGAGCACCGGACCCGCGTCGAAGATATCCACGTGGTTCTCGTAGCGCAGACCTTCCGCTTCGAGCATCCGCCGAGCGGGAATCGTGTCGGCATGTGTGAGACCCACGCACGCCTGCGCCTCGTCGGGCAGCAGCTCGACGTACACGGGGTGGCGCGGCATCAGTTCCGCGAGGAAGGCCTTGCGACCGTGCGAACTGAGGTAATCGGCGGCGTTGAAATCGATCTGGTAGAAATGCGAACCGACTGCACGCCAGAATGGAGACGTACCGCTTTCGTCGAAATGGCCGCGCAGTTCCGCACAGATTCGCTCGGGGAAGCGGTCCCGGAACTGCGCGATGAACATGAAGCGCGAGCGCGACAGCAATCCCCCGATGCCGCTCGTGCGGTGACGCGGCGAGAGAAACAGCGAGCACACCTCCGCATAACCCGTGAGGTCGTGCGAGATGTTCAGCGCGCGCATGCGCGTCCAGATGCCGAGATCCTGGCTCGCGTGCACCACCGTGCTCACGCGATAGTTGTAGAATGGCTGCTGCAGGCCCACCGCCGTTTCGATGCCGCAGACGCCCGCCACGTCACCCGTCGACGTGTCTTCCATCACGAAGAAGTAGCCTGCTTCGTGCGGCGCGGCATGTCCCGCCAGCGTGCGCCTCGTACGCTCGACGCGCGCCATCAGCGCGTCGCGGTCCGGCTTGAACGTGGTAAGGCCGGGACCCGTTTCCTCGGCGAGCGCGACGAGCGCGTCGATATCGCCCGTCTGCACGACGCGAACCACGATCATTGTCCGTCTCCCATCGATTGATCTTCCTTTTCCGGCGTCTCGCGCCATAGCGGTGCGACGCGCACGAGGTCGCCATCCTGCACGTCGAGCGCAGCGCGTGCGTTCGCGTCGAGCGGGGCGTCGGCGCGCGCCCTGTGCTGCTCCGGTCGCGGCGCTTGCGCCGCGAGGACACAGCGGAACTCGCCGTCGCGCTGGCTTGCGACCATGTACGACGCACCCGGCGCCGCGCTCGCCGCCTCGCGCACCGTGCGGCTCTCGTTTTCCATCACGGATGTCGTGCGATCGACCTGCGCGGTCAGCACTGGACCCGCGTCGAAGATATCGACGTAACGGTCCGGTTCGAAGCCCTCTTCCAGATGGATCTCGTAGGCGAGCAGCGCACTCGCATCGGGCTCGCCGAGCACGCGCTGCGCGGCTTCAGGCAGCAGCGGCACGTAAATCGGATACGCGGGCATCACTTCGGCGATAAAGGTGCGGCTGCGCCCGCCCGAAGCCATTTCGATGTCCTTGAAATCGCGCCCGAAGAACTTGCGCCCCACGGCCTCCCAGAACGGCGAGACGCCCGCTTCGTCGGTGACGCCCAGCAACAGCGTGAACACCTCGGACGTAAAGCGCCGGCGATTCATCGCCACGTACATCATGCGTGCGCGCGAGATCAGGTGCGCGGCGGCATCGCCACGCAACGACGGGTCGATATAGAAGCCCGCGAGACGGCTTTTGCCCGTCAACTCATGCGACATCTGCAGTGCGTGAATCTTGCGGTTCACGTGCAGTTCGCGCGATGCGTGAATCAACGCGTCATTGCGGAATGCGTAGAACGGCTCGGCGTAACCCGCCGACGCGACGAGACTCGACGTGCCAACGAGCCGCCCCGTAGACGAATCCTCGAGCACGAAGAGATAGAACTCCTCGCCGGGAAAATCGACTTCGGCGCGAAACGAGTCCTCGGAGAGCGCGATGCGCGCCTCGAGCGCCGCGCGGTCGTGCGGGAGCGAATGCAACACAGGCTGCGCGGTGCGCGCCATATGGGCGATGGCATCGAGATCGGCCAGTCGGGCGGGGCGAACGAAGAGCATCGTCGGTCCTGTTGGTTCTGTCGGTCAAAACAACACGCGCTGCTCGCTCAACGGCCGAGAACGTCTTCAAACGCCTGTTCGAGACGCGCGAGGCCTTCGGCCAGATCCGCTTCCGGAATGATGAGCGACGGCGCGAATCGCAATACGTCCGGACCCGCGATCAGCATCATCACGCCGCGATTCGCGGCTGCCGCCAGGAAGTCCTTGGCGCGGCCCGCATGACGCGACGTCAATTCCGCGCCGATCAGGAGGCCCTTGCCGCGCACCTCGTTAAACACGTCGAAGCGCTCGTGCAGTTCGCCGAGCTTCGCGCGAATCCGCTCGCCTCGTTCGCGCACACCCGCGAGCACCGCCGGATCGCTCACGAGATCGACCACCTTGCCCGCGATCGCCGCCGCCAGCGGATTGCCGCCGTAAGTCGTGCCGTGCACGCCCGGCTGGAAGTGCGCGGCGATGGGCTCGGTCGTCAGCATCACGCCGATCGGGAAACCATTGCCGAGCGACTTCGCGCTCGTGAGGATATCGGGCGTCACGCCGGTATCCTGATACGCGTAGAAGTGGCCCGTTCGTCCGACACCGGTCTGCACTTCGTCGAAGATCAGCAGCGCGCCGTGCGCATCGCAGGCCTCGCGCAGTGCACGCAGGAAAGCCGGATCGGCGGGGATCACGCCGCCCTCGCCCTGCACCGGCTCGACGATCACCGCGCAGGTCTTCGCGCCGATCGCGGCGCGCGCGGCCTCGATGTCGTTGTACGGAAGATGGCGGATACCGGCCGGCACGGGCCCGAATCCCTCGAAATATTTTGGCTGCCCGCCCACGCTCACCGTAAAGAAGGTGCGGCCATGGAACGACTGCTCGAACGAGACGATTTCAAACTTGTCTTCGCCAAAACGCTCGAACGCGGCGCGGCGCGCGAGCTTGAGCGCGGCCTCGTTAGCCTCGGCGCCCGAGTTCGCGAAAAACGCGCGGTTGGCAAACGTGAGCGCTTCGAGTTTCTGCGCAAGGCGCAGCACGGGCTCATTCGTGTAGCCGTTGCCGATGTGCCAGAGCTTGCCGCCCTGCTCGTTCAGCACGCGCAGCAATTCAGGGTGCGCATGGCCGAGCGCCGTCACGGCAATGCCGCCCGCAAAATCGATGTAATCGCGGCCCTCGCTATCCCACACGCGCGACCCGAGGCCACGAACGGGCACGAACGGCGCCGGGGAAAAACACGGCACCATCACTTCGTCGAAAGTCTTGCGGGTCACATGCTGGTCGTTCATGACGGATCCTCTCAGGCTCTGAATGCGGGCGGTGTGCACTGGGCTCTCGCCCTGCGCGTCGATGACAGGAGCAGTGTAGGCAACCGTGCGACAAACGTCTTGCGCATGCGCGACACGTTCTTTCGTGGTCTGCCTGTGCGCGGCGCAGGCCGACGCGCTCATTCGCGCTTACTGGCGCTCAGGCGGCTCCATAAGCGCCCCTTCGCGCGAGCCGGACTCCAAAGCGCCATGCTGGCGTTCGATCCAGTTGCGACGGTCCTCGCGCGGCGTCACGCCGAAGCGCTCGCGATACGCGTTCGAAAAATGCGCCGCCGACGAAAACCCGCACGCGAGGCTGATCTGCACCACCGACTTGCTCGTGCGTTGCAGTTGCGACCGCGCTTTCGACAAACGCAGTCCAAGGTAGTACTTCGACGGCACCGCGCCGAGATACTGTTTGAAGAGCCGCTCCAGCTGCCGCCGCGAGATGCCGACGAGCGCCGCGATGTCGTCGGTGGTGAGCGGATCCTCGATGTTCGCCTCCATCAGCTTCAGCGCGTCGTTCAGGCGCGGATGGCGCTCGCCCGGCGCGGTCACGAATGGAATGCGCTGGCGCTCGTCGCCGCTCTTCAGCGTGCTCGCGCCGAGTACGTCGGCGATACGCTCGGCGAGTTCGGGGCCGTGGTCGCGGCCGATCATGGCGAGCATGAAGTCGAGCGTCGCCTGGCCCCCGGCGCAGGTCGCGCGATCGCGGTCGATCTCGTAGATGTGCTGCGTGACGATGGTCTGCTCGAACTGCTCGGCGAACTGCTGATACGTCTCCCAGTTCGCCGCGACGCGATAGCCCTGCAACTGACCCGCCATCGCGAGCCACCAGATGCCGTGATGGATGCCCATGACGAGCGGCGTGCGCTGGCCCACGCGCGCGAGGCCGGCGAGAAAGGCGCGATGCTCGGCAAACGGCTGGAAGCGCTCGGTAACGACGATCAGCCAGTCGCACGCGAGCGTGTCGTCGAACGTGGCATCGGCCGGCCATTGGGCACCGCCCGATAGCGGCACCGTACGCCCGTTCCACGACACCACCTGCCAGCGGTAAAGCGCGCGACCGTCGATCTCATTGGCGAGATTGAGCGCGTCGACGATGGGCCCGACGCCAGACATCGACACGGGCGGCAGCGCGACGATTGCGACCTGTGTCGTACCGCCCGCACGCACGCGAGCGCTGGATGCAGCCGTCTGCGGCGCACCATCGGGTACCGGCGAACTGGAAGAACTGGAGGAATTGACGGAGCGGGTCATCGAGGGCGTGCAGGCTTCTGGCGCGACGGCTGCACCCTCACTTGAGGCTGCCGGAAAGGAACTGTCGCAGCCGCTCGCTCACCGGATTGACGAGCACGTCCGCGGGCGAGCCCTCTTCTTCGGTGCGGCCCTGATGCAGGAACATCACGTGATTCGACACGTTACGCGCGAAGCCCATCTCGTGCGTCACCACGATCATCGTGCGGCCCTCCTCCGCGAGCTTCTGCATGACTTTCAGGACTTCACCCACGAGTTCGGGGTCGAGCGCCGAGGTCGGTTCGTCGAACAGCATCACGTCGGGGTGCATCGCGAGCGCGCGCGCAATCGCCACACGCTGCTGCTGGCCGCCCGATAGATGCGACGGATACTGCTTCTCCACGCGCGGCGCGAGCCCCACCTTCTCCAGATATTCGCGCGCGCGGTCTTCAGCCTCGCGTCGCGGCACGCCAAGAACGTGCACGGGCGCCTCGATCACGTTCTCGATCACATTCATGTGCGACCAGAGATTGAAGTGCTGGAACACCATCGCAAGCTTCGTGCGAATGCGCTGGAGCTGCTTGTGGTCGGCGACGTCGAGGGCGCCGTGGCGATCCACCTTCGTGCGCACGGTCTCGCCGTCCACGATGATCTCGCCCGCATTCGGCCTTTCGAGGAAATTGATGCAACGCAGGAACGTGCTTTTGCCCGAACCACTGGCACCGATGATGCTGATCACGTCGCCCTTTTTCGCATCGAGCGAGACGCCCTTGAGGACTTCGTTATCGCCATAGCACTTGTGGATGTCGCGTGCCACCAGCTTGCTCGAATTGCCTTGCGACGCGGACGGGGTCGCGGTCCGGGTCGGGGTCGTATCGGACACGATCGTCTCCTCTGGATTTCCAGCCGTCACTGTACCGTACCGCCTGGCGGGCGAGTGCCACAGGTGCGCCCGGCTCGGCATGCCACAGCGCCGCATCCTGTACCCGCGTTATTCGATCCCGAGTTGCGCGCGTATTGCGGGCAGCATGTACTGCACGGCCGCGCGTCCTTCCGCGATGGCAGGCCCGGCGCGATGAAAGTCGAACAGACCCATGCCGCCGAGGCGCGGCTGGATCAGCACGTCGGCGGGTTCGCCCGCAAGACGGCTGCGCGTGATCCGCACCTGCATGATGTCGATGCTTTGCGCGACCGAACTAAGCAACGACGGCACGCGTGCACTAGGCGGCGGAGCGACGCGCACGTCGGCGCCGTTCGTCGCGCCGCGTCCCGAGGGCTGGAGCCAGCGAGGAAAGCGCTTGCCGTTGCGGCGCAGCAGCACGTGCGGTTCATCGCTCACCGCCGGTTCGTCCTCTTCTGGCGCCTCGCGCAGCACGGTGTCGATCGCGCCGCCGAGGTCGCGACCGTTCAGGATGTCGTGATTGAGATCGACAGCAATCACACAATCGGCACGCATGGCCCGTGCGGTCGATACGGGAACCGGATTGCTGAGCCCGCCATCCACGAGCCACACACCGTCGTGCCAGATCGGCGTGAAAAGACCCGGAATCGCGATCGACGCGCGTACCGCATCCACCACGCCGCCGTCGCGCAGCCAGACTTCGCGGCCCGTGTCGAGTTCGGTCGCGACAGCCGCAAACGGGAGCTGCAACTCGTCGATGCCGCGCCCGTTGAACTGATTCGCGAACACGTCGAAGACCTTGCGGCCGCCCAGCAGCCCGCCCGAGAGACGCACGTCGAGCAGCCGCACGACCGTCTGCCACGTGAGATGGCCGACCCACTCTTCAAGCCAGTCGAGGTCCCCGTTCGCATAGACAGCGCCGACGAGCGCGCCGATCGACGTACCGCATATGACATCGGGCTTGATCCCGGCCTCTTCGAGCGCGCGGATCGCCCCGATGTGCGCCCAGCCGCGCGCGGCTCCCCCGCCGAGTACGAGGCCAATGCGCCGGTTGCGCCGCCGGTTCATCATGCTTTTCCCCCGCGTGTCAGTGCCCACGGATCACGTCCGAACGCGAAGTCGTAGTGACCCGGCCGTCCGGTCCGAAATGCACGTTGAAAAATGCCTCCTGCTCGACCCCGCCTTCGCGCCACTTCCAGCTCCACACCGTCTCCTTCTTGAGCCGGAACGCGGCCACCTGACCGGGCTTGCCGAGCATCTGGCGCACCTCGTCCTGGCTCATGCCGATGCGGATCTTCGCGAAGTTTTCAGCGACGAGTACCTGGGTGATCGCAACGAGCCGCCCGTTCGGCCCGATGTCCACCATGTAGGTGTTGAGGCCCTCGGGGCCACGCGGATATTCGAGGCGGCGCGAGAAGTCGTCGAAAACGCGCTCGGTTTCAGGCTTGCCCATCTGCCTGCGCACGTCGTCGAGTGTGGACACGCCCGGCGTCAGGCCCTTGAGCAAAAGCACGTCGGGTTTAACGGAGTCGAAGAAGGCCTTGAGTGTCTGCCACATGGAGTCGATCTGGCGGTCCTCGCAGCCGCCGAGCGCGACCGCCGCCAGCATGGCGATGACGACGACGAAAAACCGCGTCGGATGTAATTTGAGTTTCATGGTTCAGCAACCGCACTCACACAAACAAATGCCGATGCGCACCACGACGGCACACCGCAGGCGGGGCGTCGGCCCCGCAGCGCCGCGCGCGCTCCCTGCCTGCAATGTACCGCTTACTGCACTTCTTCGTGTTGCCTGGACGGAACGGTATCGGGTGCAACGGCTTGACCATCACGCGCAAGCGTGCTGCCAGTGAGCAGATTGCGACGCGTACGCAAAATTTCGGCGCCTTGCCAGGAAACGAGCGCGAGACAGCCGAAGACGACTTCACGCATCCGTTTGACGAGTGCAAGCGACAGCGCCACTTCGTGTCCCACGCCGAAAAGCTGCGCGAGCAGCACCACGGCCGCCTCCTGGATGCCGAGGCCCGCAGGCACCATGAACGCCGCGTGGCGCACGGCCTGGGTCAGTGCCTCGATGGCGAGCGCACCCTCGATCGACACCTGGAAACCGAGCAGGCGCAGCGCCAGCCAGGTCTCGAACGCGCCGACCATGTAGCCCGCCAGTTGCCAGCAGAAGGTACGGAACATGAGGCCGGTGCGCGACATCAGCGCGTCGATGTCCCGGTCGAGCTGATGGCCGTCGATGCCGGACACGAGAGGATGCTCACCACCGAACATGCGCCCCGCCCAGCGTTCGATCGCGTGAAAGATGCCGCCGCGCCGCAGAAGCACCACCGCGATAATCGGCATCGGTGCCGAGAGCAGGAGCGCGAGCCCGATCGTGGTGATGGTGCGCATCGAGCTGCCATCGCCGGTCGCGGCGACGATCAGCACGAGGCCGAGCGCCGAGAACGCGTACTGCACGGCGATCGTGATCATCACTTCGACGATCACCGTCGCCGTGACGAAACTGCCCTCGCGCATGCGCCAGCGCGCGAGCCGGATGCCGACGATTTCCCCGCCCACGCCCACCACGGGCAGAAGCCGGTTGACGGCCTCGCGTATGGCGGCGATCCACAAAAGGAAGCCGATCGGCAGGCGCTTCGCGAGCAACAGGCGCCAGCCCTGCGCGTCGAGCAGCAGCGGCAGCACATGGAACGGGATGAGCCAGAGCAGCGCCGGACCCGCCATGCCGATGATGCGGATGACGTCATGCGCGCCGTTGTGGACGACGAGCGCAATCAGGATCGCAATCCCGACCGGCAAGCCGAGCCATTGGACCCACTTCATCACGCGCCTGCCCCTTGCGTCAGCGCGGATGCGCCGGATTGGCCCGGATCGCCGAAAAACACATCGGTGAAACCGCCATGGCGTACACCGGCCGCCGCGAGCGCCGCCGCAACGCGCGGCGAGACGAGCGCGTCGAGTTCGTCGGCGTGACGGTAGGTTTGCATCGACGGTGTAATGGCGCCCTCGCCCGCAACGGCGGGATGGCAATAGATCTCGCCGACGCCCTGCGCCGGCAGATTCGCGATTGCCGAAAGCAGCACGGCCTCGTCCATCGCGCCGGTTTTGGCCATGCCCACGACGAAGTCGTTGTGCGCGATGCCCGCGCGCGCGAGCCGCGTGCGCACGAGATGAAGCCAGGGCTTGAGCGCAAGCGGCGCACCCGCTTCCAGCGGCAGGCGCATCGCACGCAGCCCGAACTCGCGGCCGATCTCGAGGATCAGCGAAAGCACGGTGGGATGCAGATGGAAATGCTTGTGCGTGTTGACGTGATCGAGCGCGAGCCCGGTCGCAGCAAACGCCTCGAACTGCGCGCGGATCTCCTTCGCGAGTTGCGCGCGCACGTGCGGCAGAAAGAAGAAGCGCACGCCGTCGAGCGCCATGTTCTCGCCGAAGCGGCCGTTTTCGTCGACGAGCGCCGGAATTTGCGCGCGCGGCAGCATCGACGCACCGTCCGCCAGCACGAGATGCAGACCCACGCGCAAGCCCGGCAGACGCCGCGCGCGCTCTACGGCATCGGCGGCCGCGGGGGCCGCCACCATCAGACTCGCCGCATCGAGCACGCCCTCGCGATGCCCGCGCTCGACCGCCGCGTTGACCCGCTCGTGCAGGCCAAAGTCGTCGGCGGTGAAGATCAGCGCGCGCTGGTGCGGCCCACTGAGCTGCCCACTGCGGCGAGACGGCCCAACCATCACGCCTCGTGAGCGCGCAGGAAGCGGAAGAACTCCACGCCCTCGCGCAGGCGGCGCTTCATCATGTCCCAGCTCGTGAGCATTTCGCGCACGATTTCCCAGATCTTCGAGGGCCGGAAGTAGAACTCGCGATAGAACTTCTCGAGGTTGTGATAGATCTCGTCGCGCGTAAGGTGCTTATAGCCGATCGCGGCGAGCTGCACGCCTTCGCGGGACACGAGGTTGATGACCTTGTTCTCTTCGAGCCAGCCGTTATCGACGGCCTGCTTGTAGAGCACCGTGCCCGGATACGGCGCGGCCAGCGACACCTGGATCGTGTGCGGATTGATTTCCTTCGCGTACTCGATCGTCTTCTTGATGGTTTCCTGCGTCTCGCCCGGCAGACCGAGAATGAAGGTGCCGTGAACCTTGATGCCGAGCTTCTTGCAGTCCGCGCTGAAGCGGCGCGCGAAGTCCGTGCGCACACCCTTCTTGATGTTCACGAGGATCTGGTCGTCGCCCGACTCGAAGCCGACCAGCAACAGGCGCAGGCCGTTTTCCTTCATGACCTTGAGCGTCTCGTACGGCACGTTGGCCTTCGCATTGCACGACCACGTCACGCCGAGCTTGCCGAGACCGCGTGCGATTTCCTGGACGCGCGGCAGATCGTCGGTGAAGGTGTCGTCGTCGAACATGATCTCCTTGACTTCAGGCATGTTGTCGCGAATCCACTTCACTTCTTCGATCACGCTCGCAACAGAGCGCGTGCGGTAGCGATGGCCGCCCACCGTCTGCGGCCACAGGCAGAACGTGCAGCGCGACTTGCAGCCGCGACCCGTGTAGATCGACACGTACGGGTAGTTCAGGTAGCCGATGAAATAGTTCTCGATCTTCAGATCGCGCTTGTAGATCGGAGCGACGAACGGCAGTTCGTCCATGTTCTCGATCATCGGACGATCTACGTTGTGCTCGATCGAGCCGTCCTTCGCGCGCCAGCTCAGGCCCTTGATTTCGGAGAACGGCTTGCCTTCGGCCACTTCCTTGCAGGTGTAGTCGAATTCTTCGCGGCAGACGAAGTCGATCGCCTCGGTCGCGGCGAGCGAGTTGTGTGCATCGACTGCGACCTTTGCGCCCACCATGCCGACGAGAATCGACGGCTTGCGCTTCTTGAGATCCTGCGCGAAGAGCGCATCGGTCGGGAACGACGGCGTGCTCGTGTGGATGATCACTAGATCGAAGTCGTCGGCGATCTTGAGGGTCTCATCGACGGACAGGCCATCGGCCGGCGCGTCGATCACGCGGCTGTCCGGCACGAGCGCCGCGGGCTGCGCAAGCCACGTCGGATACCAGAACGAACGGATCTCGCGCTTCGCCTGATAGCGCGAACCTGCGCCACCGTCGAAGCCGTCATAGGACGGGGCCTGCAAAAACAGCGTTTTCATGCGATGAAAGCTCCGGCAACCCGGGTTGTATCGGGCAAAAAAGTGAAAATATATAAATTAAACGCGACGCGCGCCGCCCTTGCGGCACGCGCGAGAAACCTGAAGATCAACGGCCGTCCGACACCTCGACAGCCGGACGCTGCCCCGACGCCGCGACGCCGGCATTCGCCACCGGCACCCGCACGCCCCGCCAGACCACATGCGAGCCGAACCCGGCAGCGAGCCATTGCAGCATGAGCAACGTGTCGCGCAACGGGACGAGCGGCAAATCGCGCCAGAACGTGCGCCAGTTGGCGCTGCTTCGTGCGTGCAGCACCGAACGCGCGATGATACCCCCTATCGTGCTGAAACCGAGCGCAGCCATGGCGGCAGAATTGGTACCGGCGCCCGCGAACGCGGATGAGCCGCCCGAGGCCAGCGCGAGCGCAAGCACCGCGCCGAGCACAATCCACGGCGACGTAAACGTAATAAAGAGCGAGGCGAAGCCCGCCGGATTCACCGAGCGGATCGTACGCATCCAGCGCGTCTCGCGCAGCCACAACGAGCCAAAGGTCGGCTCGATGACGTCGGTGGCGACGACGACGGGCGCGAGCACTGTCGCAAGGCCATGGTCGCGCGCGAAGCGGGCGAGCAGATAATCGTCGGCGAGGCAGTCCTTGAGCGACGCGAATCCGCCGATGCGCTCAAGCGTCGCACGCGAAAGCGCGAGCGTCGCACCGAAGCCGAACGCGCGCGAGCCCGTGCTATGCGCGACGCGCACCGAGGGTGCGAACCACTCGTTGATGAAAAGCGCGCCGACGCGCGGCCAAAAGCCGCCGACACTGCGTGCGTAATAGAGACAGGTGACCACGCCGACCGAAGAATCGGCGAGCGGCGCCGTGACGATGTCGAGGTAGTCGGGCTCGACGGCAATATCGCTGTCGGCGACGATCAGCGCGTCGTAGCGCGCACGCGACGCCAGGTTGATCAGATTGCTGACCTTGAGGTTACTGCCGTAGACGCGCGCGTCGATGACGAGTTCGATGTCGTGGCCGGGATAGGCGGCCTGCAACTGGCGCACGACGGCGATGGCTGGATCGGTGGGCGACGAGACGCCGAATAGCAGCTGAAAACGCGGGTGGTTCTGTTCGCAGAAGGTCGCGAGATTTTCGTAGAGACGCGGCTCGGCCCCACATAAAGGCTTGAGCACGCTCACGGGCAGGGGCTTGCGCGAGCGTGCACGGCGCGCCGCCGCGCGCACCTGGGCCGCGGAGCCGTGGCGCGGCATCGTCAACGCGGCGAAGACGGCGTAGAGCGTCACCACGCAGCACAGCACGATCGCAAACCACCAGAGCGATGGCAACTGCACCGTCATGCCTGCCCCCCCGGCAGTTCGATCCGCATGGCCCGCTTCTGCCCAGCAGCGGATCCGGTGGTTCCGGTGGTTCCTGTGGTTCCGATACCCACACCGCTCACGCCACCCACGCTGGTCAGATCAGGCGAATCGCCTAGTACCATTTACACAACCCTGAATTTCGGAAAAAAGCACACGCACAATCGCGCAGCAACGCGCGTTCCCAACCGGAAACTGGCCGCAGAAACGCGCCTTGGCGGATGCATCGGGACTTGACGGATTAACTGATCAAGTGGCAACTGAAATATGCCGTAACATGCGGACTGCTCGCGCCCCGGTTCGACGCGGAAAAAATTGTATCAGCAACCCCCCCGGCCCGCTTCAGGCCACGCAGCAAAACTGCTTCTCACCGTTGCAATTACGGGAAATATTTCATCTTCCGGGCATTTCGCCTCCGTTTAGCGGATTTTTTGAAATGCGATTGAAAATAAATTGAAATATCCATTTGACGAATCCGCGTCAAAACTGCGCGGCAAACGTTGCCGCATTCGAATTTCAGCTACTCCCACTCGCCAACCGCGACAACCCGTCGCATACCGTAACCATGCCGTCGTCATGGGCTCCGGTACGGCGTCGGCAGGCACCGGGCCCCTCGGGCACAATGGCCGCACCTCACGCACGGCTTGCGTCGCCTCAAGGCGGCCACCCGGCCGGCGCCTCGCTGGCGCCTCACCACACACGAAACACCATGATCCCGTTCTCAGTCCTCGATCTCTCGCCGATTCCTGCCGGCTCTGACGCCGGTGCCGCGTTGCGCAACACGCTCGACCTCGCCCAGCACGCCGAACGCTGGGGCTACCGCCGCTACTGGCTCGCCGAGCATCACAACATGGCCGGTATCGCCAGCGCCGCGACTTCGGTCGTGATCGGCTACGTCGCGGGCGGCACGCGCACGATCCGGGTCGGCGCGGGCGGCATCATGCTGCCGAACCACTCGCCGCTCGTGATCGCCGAGCAGTTCGGCACGCTCGAATCGCTGTACCCCGGGCGCATCGATCTCGGGCTCGGCCGCGCGCCCGGCACCGATCAGACCACGGCGCGCGCGCTGCGACGCGACCTGCAGTCGAGCGGTGATGCCTTCCCCGACGACGTCGTCGAACTCCAGCGCTATTTCGCACCCCCAGTGGAGGGCCAGCGCGTGCGCGCGGTGCCCGGCGCGGGACTCGGTGTGCCGCTTTATATCCTCGGGTCGAGCCTGTTCGGCGCGCAGATGGCGGCGGCCATGGGTCTGCCATTCGCGTTCGCTTCGCACTTCGCACCGGACCATCTGCTGACGGCGCTGCGGCTCTACCGCTCGCAGTTCCGGCCGTCGGCCACGCTGGCGAAACCTCATGCGATCGTCGGCGTCAATGTGTTCGCCGCCGATTCGGACGATGAAGCCCGCTTCCTGTTCACGTCGCTCCAGCAGCAGTTCATCAACCTGCGGCGCGGAACGCCAGGGCAACTGCAGCCACCCGTCGAAAAAATCGAGGCGACTGAGATGGAACTCGCGAGTGTCGCGCACTCGCTCGCGTGCTCGGTGGTGGGCACGCGCGATACCGTGCGCGCGGGACTCGCTTCGGTCATCGAGCAGACCAGCGCGGACGAGCTGATCGTCACCGCGCAGATCTACGACCACGCCGCGCGGTTACGTTCGTTCGAGATCACTGCGGAAGTGCGCGAGGAGTTGGGCGCGGGGCGGTGAGTTCCATCGGTGTGGACACTGCTGCCATCGGCGGCAGGTCGAATTCGCTGGACTGGCCGCTACCTTGAGTGAGGAAAACGCTCCCGAAAGACCTAAACTAATATCCGATGCAGCCAGTTTGTGATACTGGCCAGCACCTTGGGCCAGGATTCAATTGACGCGGAAAATGCCTCGGCTGCCGCAGCCCTCGGCGGGGGATGTTCATGAAGACTTTGATAGTACTGGCATGCGTAATGCTGTCCGCGAACGCCTTTGCAGAATGTGCGACGAACGCCCGTGGGGTGACGGCCTGCGGCAACGGACAGACGGCCGGCGGCTATAACCGGAACACGGGTACGGCCTGGACGTCCCAGAAGAACCAGAATGGAGTGCGGACGACTCAGACCAACCGGGGCGTCCAGGCGGAGACGATGAACGGCAAAGGCGTGGTTCACGGCCCGGGCGGAACCACCTGTTACCGGAGCGCGAACAGTCACGGTTGCAACTGACAACCTTTCGACGCCCACTGTTGCGTTCCCCTCAATGGTCCGCTGCGATTGCCTTAACTCCGACGGAGCGACAATCAGAGTGACGTTCCGATGGACTTCACTCGTCATCGAAGCTGGTCATTGGCAGCCCACGATCCGCTGTCCAACGGCAATCCTGATGCTTGAACGCTCACAAGCGGGTTGAGGGGAATGGCCGCTTCTGGCCGTGGATTCAACCGGTCCGCAAGCGCCCTCCCCGGAAAATACGACAATGGGACAGAAACCCGTTTGAACGCTCAGTGATTCGTCGGCGCCGCTGCCAGCCAGTCCATCAGCGCCTTATGAAACGCCTGCGGATCCTGGATCTGCGGCGCGTGCCCAAGCTCCGGGAATTCAACCAGCGTCGCGTGCGGAATCGCTTTCGCGGCCGCCTTGCCGAGTTCCGGGTAATGGCCGATCTTCGCACGCACTTCGGGCGGTGCAGCATCCTTACCGATCGCGGTGTTGTCCTTCTGACCGATCAGCAGCAGCGTCGGCATCTGCAGCTGGCCGAATTCATAAACGACCGGCTGCGTATAGATCATGTCGTAGAGCAGCGCCGAGTCCCACGCCACCTGTGCCTTTCCCGGCCCCCGGTTCATTCCCGCCAGCATCTGCACCCACGGTTCATACGACGCTCGCCACTGTCCCGCGTAGTACGTGGCCTGCTCGTAACGGCGGATGCCATCCGCGCTCGTTTTCAGTTCGCGCGCGTACCAGTCATCGACGGAGAGGGACGGCACGCCCAACGCCTTCCAGTCCTCGAGGCCGATCGGATTCACCAGCACGAGCTGCTCCGTCGCCTGTGGATACATCAACGCATAGCGGACCGCGAGCATGCCGCCCGTCGAATGTCCGATCATCGTTGCGCGCTCGACACCGATCGACACAAGCAGCGCGTGCGTGTTGCGCGCGAGTTGCTGGAAGCTGAACTGATACGCGGCAGGCTTGCTCGATTTGCAGAAACCGATCTGATCCGGCGCGATCACACGGTAGCCGGCATGGGTCAGTTCGTCGATTGTCGCGTCCCAGGTGGCGGCGCAGAAATTCTTGCCGTGCAGCAACACGACTGTACGGCCATTGGGCTTCTCAGGTTGCACGTCCATGTACGCCATATGCAGCGACTGCCCCTGCGACGTGAACGCGAAATCGTGAACCGTATGCGGATAGCTAAAGCCCTCGAGTTCGGGGCCATAGGCGGGACCGTCGTCGGCCAGAGCGGCATGGCAGAACGCAGCCGCAAAGCACGCGGCGGCAAAGGCGGAAAACTTGCGGATCAAGGTCATGAGCGGGTCAATTGGACAGTCGTCGGATCGGTCTGTTGGGAACGTGGCAGGATGCGCTGTACCGGGCAAGCTGCGGCCCCGGTCTGCGACGGCAGGACCGCCGTACGTCGCCGCAAGATGGTGCCGCATGGCCGGATGGCGCGCACGCACTGCACGCGATTCTAGCCCCCAGGGCTTCCGGAGCGTTCACCCGCCGCCGCTAGTGTTCGCGGCGCGCCGCTAACTGATCGCCGACATGTGCTCGCGATTCGCACTGCGCGCCATTCGGTGCTAGAACAGATATTGCAGGTGAACAGCTACGCTGGCGGCGCAGACAGGCATAACGCGAACGCGCCGGCTTATCCGGGGGCATCAGGTGGAACAACGACCATCTTTCATGCGATCGGAGCAAGCACGAAAGCGCTAACTCGGGTCGACAGCTTTGCATGGGACCCAGGTAAGCACAAAAGCGCTAACTTGGGTCGACAGCTTTGCATGGGACCCAAGTAAGCGCTAAAGCGCTAACTTGGGTCGACACAGGAGAGGCCCATGGACACTCCGGCAACCCGCACCGACCTGCAACGCGCAACGCTAGCAATCGTGCTCGCGGGCGGACGCGGCACGCGGCTCGGCCCGCTCACCAACAAGCGCGTCAAGCCGGCCGTCTACTTCGGCGGCAAATACCGCATCATCGATTTCGCCCTGTCGAACTGCCTGAATTCGGGCATCCGGCGCATCGCCGTCGTCACGCAGTACAAAGCCCATTCGCTGCTGCGCCACCTGCAACGCGGCTGGGGCTTCCTGCGCGGCGAGTTCAACGAGTTCCTCGACCTGTGGCCCGCCCAGCAGCGCGTCGAAGGCGCGCACTGGTACCGCGGCACCGCCGACGCCGTCTACCAGAACCTCGACATCATCCGCTCCATCGCACCGAAGTACGTGGTCGTGCTGGCCGGCGACCACGTCTACAAGATGGACTACACGCGCATGATTGCCGACCATGCGGCCAGCGGCGCCGACTGTACCGTCGGTTGCATCGAGGTGCCGCGACTCGAAGCGCGCGCGTTTGGCGTGATGGCCGTCGACGAATCGCGTCGCGTGACCGGTTTCGTCGAAAAACCCGACGATCCGCCCGCGATGCCGGGCCGCCCCGACATCGCGCTCGCCAGCATGGGCATCTACGTGTTCGAGACGCCCTACCTCATCAAGCTGCTCGAAGAGAACATCTCGCTATCGGCGACCGATCACGATTTCGGCAAGGACATCATTCCGCGTGTGGTCACCGAAGGCCACGCGATCGCGCATCCATTCAGCCTCTCGTGCGTCACTTCGGACGCCACCACCGAGCCGTACTGGCGCGACGTCGGCACCATCGACGCCTACTGGTCCGCGAACCTCGACCTCGCGTCGACGATACCCACACTCGATCTCTACGACCGCACGTGGCCGATCTGGACCTACCAGGAGCAGTTGCCGCCCGCGAAATTCGTGCGCGACCTGAACGGTCTTCAGGGCTCGGGCACGAACCTGATCGTCTGCGGCGGCTGCGTCATCACGGGGTCGCAGATTTCGCGCTCGGTGCTCTCGTCGAATGTCGTCGTGAAGTCGTTCTGCAACATTGCCGAGGCAGTCTTGTTGCCACAGGTGACAGTCGGCGCGAGTTCCCGCCTGCGCATGGTCGTGGTCGACCGCGGCTGCGAAATCCCGGACGGCACCGTGATCGGCGAAGACCCGACGCTCGACGCCGAACGGTTCTATCGCACTGAAAGCGGCGTCGTGCTGGTCACGCAGGATGCACTGGCGCGAATGCGGAAATGAAGCATGCGGCGGCGTGCGCGTCGATGTGCGCGACATGACCGCTGGCCGTGTTTCAAGCAGCGCGCGAGCGCGAGGCGCATCGCTGGCACGCGTACCCGTTAGCAACGCGCGGCGCAGGCACCGCTCATCGGGCACGCGGTACGCCCGCGTGTCGGCAGCAAACCCGAACCCGCCCTGAACCGCGTCGCCCAGCACCGAGAGGACACCCGAGCGATGACCATCCGCGTCCTGCATGTAGCCAGCGAGCTCTACCCGCTCCTGAAGACCGGCGGACTCGCCGACGTCACCGCCGCCCTGCCCGCCGCCCTGATCGAACAGGGTGCCGACGCCCGTCTGCTGCTGCCCGGCTTCGCGAGCATCGCGCAGGGACTCGCCGACTTGCATCCCGTGGCGCGGCTCGAACGCACGTTTGGGGCGCCACAGGCATCGCTCGAACTGGGCCGTGTGCCCGGGAGCGATCTGCCCGTCTACATGATCCGGGCCGACGCGTTCTACTCGCGCCCCGGCAACCCGTATCTCGACGACGAGCACGTCCCCTATGGCGACAACGCTCAACGTTTCGCGCTGCTCGGCTGGGCGGCCGCGCAACTCGTGCAGCACGCCGATCCCGCGTGGGCGCCACAGATCGTGCAGGCGCACGACTGGCACGCTGGTCTCGTTCCCGCCTACCTGCGCGCGGCGGCGCGCGAGCGTGGCCTGCCGCAAGGTCGCTCGCTAGCGCGTACGGTCTTCACGGTTCACAACCTCGCCTACCAGGGCATTTTCCCCGCACAGCAGTTCGCGAATCTGGGCCTTCCCAGCGATTTCTTCGACATGCACGGCATCGAGTTCTACGGACAACTTTCGTTTTTGAAAGCCGGCCTCTACTACGCCGACAAGATCACGACGGTCAGCCCGACCTACGCACGCGAGATCCAGACGGTCGCCCAGGGTGGCGGCCTCGAAGCGCTGCTGCGGGGCCGCTCGCACGATCTCGTCGGGATCCTCAACGGCGTGGACTACACGGTCTGGAACCCGGCCACCGATGGATCGATCGCCGCGCATTTTTCCGCCGACCACATGAGCGGAAAATTGCGCTGCAAGACGGCGCTGCAGGCACGCCTGAAGCTGGCCCAGAAACACGATGCACCGGTGTTCGGCGTGGTGAGCCGCCTCACCGAACAGAAGGGCCTCGATCTGCTGCTCGGTGCGCTGCCCGAGATCGTCTCGCGCGGCGGCCAGCTGGTCGTGCTCGGCACCGGCGATGCGAGTCTCGAACAGGGATTCACGCGCGCCGCACGACAGCATCCCGACGCGGTCGCGGTCGAACTCGGCTTCGATGAGGCGCTCGCGCATGCGATCGTCGCGGGCTCCGATGTGATCGCCGTGCCTTCGCGCTTCGAGCCGTGCGGGCTCACGCAGCTCTACGCGCTCGCTTACGGCGCGCTGCCACTCGTGCATCGCGTCGGCGGACTGGCGGACACCGTCGTCGACGCGTCGCTCGAAAATCTTGCCGATGGCTTCGCCACCGGTTTCGTGTTCGAGCGCTTCGAACCGGACGCGCTCACGGCTGCGATCCGCCGCGCCTTCGCGCTCTATGCGCGCAATCACGACTGGCGCGATACGCGCACGCGCGCGATGCAACAGGATTTCGGCTGGGCGGCGTCGGCCCAGCGGTATCTCGCGCTCTACCGCGAGTTGCTCTGAATTCCAGACGCGCCACACTCGCCACACTCGCCGCGAACGCGCTGCCTGCCTCGCGCAACAACACCTGCATAAGCCAGTCGACTACACGCGCAGAATTCGGTTATCGTTGCTGCATTGCACTCAACGCGATCCGGACGCCGTCATCGTCAACGAGAGCGTATCCAGCGGACCAACCATGATCAACGTTCTGAGCATCCAGTCCCACGTCGTGTTCGGCCACGCTGGCAACAGCGCCGCCGTGTTCCCGATGCGCCGGCTCGGCGTGAACGTCTGGCCGCTGAACACCGTGCAGTTTTCCAATCACACGCAATACGGCCACTGGACCGGCAGCGCGATCGACGCACAGCAGATGTCCGACCTCGTCGACGGCATGGGCGCAATCGGCGTTCTGCCGCGCTGCGATGCCGTGCTCTCGGGCTACCTCGGCGCGCCTGAACAGGCCGAGGCCGTAATCGACATCGTGCGCGCGGTGAAAGCGGCCAACCCGCACGCACGCTATTTCTGCGACCCGGTGATGGGGACTACCGACGGCTGCCAGGTGTCGCCAGGCATCGAGACATTCCTCGTCGAGAACATGCCCGAAGTGGCTGACGTGATGATGCCGAACCACGGCGAGCTGCAACGCCTCGTCGGCCGCGAGATCGAAACCGCCGAGGAAGCCGTCATCGCGTGCCGGGAAGTGATTCGGCGCGGCCCCGCGTTGATGCTCGTGAAGCACCTGCTCGACCGCAACAGCCCCGCCGACCGGTTCAACATGCTCGTCGTGACCCGCGACGAAGCGTGGGTCGCGCAGCGTCCGCTCTATCCGTTTGCGCGCCAGCCCGTCGGCGTCGGCGATGTGACAAGTGCCGTGTTCGTCGCGCGGCTGATGCTCGGCGACCCGCTGCGCCACGCGCTCGAGCACACGCTCGCAGCCGTCAACGCCGTGGTCAAGACGACGTGGGACGCCGGCCGCTACGAGCTCGAGATCGTCGCTGCGCAGGATCAGATCGCGAGGCCGCGCGAGTGGTACGACGCGTGGGCCGTCGATACGGTTTGATATCGCCGCGATAAGACGCGGTGCGCCCGGGCACACACCGGCGGCAAACAGCGTGCTGCATTCGGCCCGTTCGCTGAACCAGAGCCTATAATTCGGGCCGCGCGCGTTGCGCACCACGATTGAAGAGATTGACCGATGTCCCACCCCATCCGCAGCGAACAGGAAGAACATTTCGAGCAGCTTTGCCTTGACGTCGACGCTGGCGTTACGCACGAGCAGGAAGCCATCGAATACTTCGAGACGCAAAGCCACGACCCCGATTTCGATGCAGCAATCTGGCTCGACATCGCGCTCTATCACGCGCCCGAAGTGGCGCGCGGCATCATCGACTTCGTCGACGAAAGTGACCGCGCACGCAGCGACATCGCCCAGACGATCGCGGACAACCTCGACATTGCATACGGCGACGACGACTGCGAGCGTTTCGCGGAAACGCTGAGCTTTGCGCTCGCTAACGGCGTGCCGGTCGATCTCGACGTGTTGCTCGACGGCTGCAACCGCGCACTCGACGACCTCGAAGACTGGGCCGACGAAGAAACGAAGGAGCCGCTCGTGCGGCTTCGCGAAACGCTGATGGAAATGCAGAGCGGTCATGGAGCCGCCCGCCGCCATTTCCTTGACGACACGCGGTTACTGATCACCCGCCCTGTGCGCGCACGACGATTTGTGCGTGCGTATCGCGCTGGATGCGCACCAGGGCGTCGCGCATCTGCGCGAATTCCTCCGCCGAGCACATCTGATGGCCGAAGCGCGCCGTGAGGTGGCGCAGGATTTGCACCGTGCGAGAGGCCGGATCGAACACGTACTGCGCCGAATAGGCGAGAGGCACATCAGCCGTGCCCTGCACGCTCGCATCGCGCGGCATGTCAGTCACGCGCACGTTCACGGGCAACTGTATCTGCGACGACTCGTCGAACTCGCCGCCGACGCAGGTCCACGGCTGCGTGCGGCGCGGCTGCGCGAGCCAGTTATCGATCTGCGTGGCGATGCCTCCCGAGAAACTCGAAAGCGCAGGCAGCGCCGTGGTGCCATCGGGCCAGACGAAATGGTCGAGCGTGCCTTCGGTCGTCGTCGAAAACGGGCCTGAGGTCGCGTCGGGCGCGCTCGTCGTGATGCGTGCCGTGCCGTTGAGTCCTGTCTGCCGCAAACGTTGCGTCGCTAACTGGTGCGCCGCCTCGCGCGTTGCGCGGCGAAACGTGTTGCGCTCGATCTCCGCGGTGGCGCCGTCGTCCTCGACGTAATAGCGGTATGCGGCGTTGCCATCACCGCCGACGCCGATCGCGAGCTTCGCGTTGCGCGCACGCGGCTGCGTCGCGGGTGTGCGCACGAGCACGCCGTCGTCCACCAGCAGCGCGGGGCGGTCCATCACGCCTGCTGGCAGATAGCCGAACGCGACACCTCCCGAAGTCGTATCCGCGAACAGCCCGAGATCGGGCAGCCACGCGATCACGTGATCGATCCCCGCGTCGCCGTATCCCGGCACTGCGGCCAGCGTATAGACGGGGCCAATGCTCACCAGCGCGGCCTCTGCACGGATGCCCGCCGCCGCCAGCAGCGCAGTAAATAGCGCGACATGGTCCTTGCAGTCGCCATAGCGGTTGCGCAGGATATCGACGGTGCGATGCGGCACGGTCGCGCTCTCGCCGAGAAACAGCGCCACGTAGCGAATGTTGAAACGCATCCAGTCGTAAATGCGCGCCGCCGCTTCCCGCGGACCGCTCGTGCCCGCGATGAGCGCTTGCGCGAGCGCCGCGATCGACGGATCGGTCGCGCCCGGATCGGCGGCCGCCTCGCGGTAGCGCGTCGCAAAAGCCGCGAAATCCGGCAGGGTCGTCACCATCAGGCGGTCGCCCCAGTTCGCGTAGCCCACCGCGCCCGGTTCGAGCGGCGGATAGGGTCCATGACGGTAGTCGAACGCGTAGAGCGTGCGGCCATTCGCGGTGACGGGCGGGAGCGCGATATAGCCGCGCGCATCGACGTGGAGCGGCATGTCGGCGGGCAAATCGAAGGTGAGTCGCTGGAACTCGACGGGGTCGCCAGTCGGTTCGACGGAGTACGAAAATGCGCCCCTTTCCGGCGGCTTCGTCCGGCGCTTGCCGAAGGATAGATGCACCCGCGATCCCGGCTGCACGCCGGGGAAGATCACGGCGCGCAGCACACCCTCATCGAAAGTCGGCGCGCCCGCTGGGCGCGGTTCCTGCACATCGCGGATGCCCTCCGGACCAACGGGATGAACGGCACCGTCCGGCCCGATGGTTTCGGCCGATAGTTCCGTTATTGCTTCGGCCTCCTTATTGAACCAGACGTAGCGCTCCGCCACCTGATCGACGCCCGCGGTCGTATTCGCACGCATCACATAGTCGTCGTGCTCGACGATCGAGCCGTCCTTCTGGACGATGAACAAATGTACGTCGCGTTCAAGCGTGACCGGCGCTACGACTGTCACGTCGCTCTGCTCGCGTACGCTGGATGTTTGAGCCAGCGCCGGTCCCGCGGCAACCGCCAGCGCGAGGCAAAGTGCGCCTGAACCAGGCGCCGCGACCGTCGCAAACCTACGCCCGAACATACTGTCCGCGCACCGCACCGGGCGGCAAGATTACCGCTAGCCGACGCGCAAGTTGAACTGCACGCCGAGCGTGCGCGCCGGGCCTGCGGGCCACGCTTTCGGCCAATCGGTCGGCGTCGGCAAAAAGTATCCTTCCGGTCGGCGGTCTGACGATTGCGTCGCGCCTTGGCTCCGCGAGCGCGCGTTTCAGTCCAGCGGAGAGTGCGTGCACGTCAACCTCCAACGACGATAACCACGTCTGTCGTTGTAGCACATCGACGCGCGCGGCGCTGATCGCGCCCATCCCCCGCGAATAGCGAATTACGAGGGCGCGCCGCGCCCTTCTTCAATCGCACGCAGCAGTGACAGCGCGATACCCTCGGCGGCGAGCCGCACGTCTTCGAGAGACGGATACGATGGCGCGATGCGCAAATGACTGTCCTGTGGATCGACGCCGTACGGAAACGCCGCACCTGCTGGCGTGAGGATCAACCCGGCGAGCGCCGCGAGTTCGACCGTGCGCCGCGCGCAGCCCGGTGGCGCATACAGACTGATGAAATAGCCACCGCGCGGCACGTTCCAGTGCACGCCCGGCACGCGCGAGAGACGTGCGCGAAACACGGCATCGACGGCGTCGAATTTCGGTTTGAGCAGCGCGCGATGCTGCTCCATCAGCGCTTCGAGCGTCGCCCGGTTGCGAACGAAACGCACATGACGCAACTGGTTCAGCTTGTCCGGGCCGATGCTGCGAACCACCGTATGCCGCTGCCACCACGCGACGTTGCGCGGCGATGCTGCGAACCACGCGAGCGCGCCGCCGGCAAACGTAACCTTCGATAGCGACGCGAACATCAGCAATCGATCCGCGTGACCCGCCTCGGTGCAAACCTGCAACGCGTTGAGTGTCGTGAGCCGTTCGTCACCGAGGTGATGGAAGCGGTAGGCGTCGTCCCAGAACAGGCGGAAATCCGGCGCGGCTGTCGGCATCGACGCGAGACGGCGCACCACGTCGTCCGAGAAGATCGCGCCCGTCGGGTTGCTGTAGAGCGGCACGCACCAGATACCCTTGATCGACGCGTCGTCGCGCACGAGCTGCTCCACCGCGTCCATGTCGGGGCCGTCGTCGCGCATCGGCACGGCGATCATACGAATGCCGAGCGCCTCGCGGATCTGAAAGTGACGGTCATAGCCCGGCGCCGGACACAGGAACGCGATCTCCCCCTGTGCGCGCCACGGGGCACTACTACCCTCTTCCACCGGCACACCGTGCAACAACGCGAACACGAGTGCGTCGTGCATCAGTTCGAGGCTCGAGTTGCCCGCTGCGATCACCTGCGCAGCCGGTACGCCGAGCAACGTTGCGCCGAGTTCGCGTGCCTCGGGCAACCCCGACGGCAGCCCATAGTTGCGGCAGTCGAAGCCGTCACGCGCAAGATGCCCTGCCTCGTTCGCCGTCTCGATCAGCGCACGCGAGAGATCAAGCTGCTCGGGCGCGGGCTTGCCGCGCGACATGTCGAGTTGCAGTTTCAGTTCCCTGAATCGTTCGTAAGTCAAAGTATCCGGCGGCGTCATCAACATGTTGTTCTGGCCGTCACGCGGCGCGCTCAGTGAGTGGAGCCTCAGTATGGGGTCGGGGTTATGTTCAGACAAACGCGTTATATTGATGTTTTGAATCAGTTTTTCTTATACCAATGAAGACCCTCGATCTCGACGTGCTCGCGATGGTCGTCGCCGTGGCCGACGCGGGCAGCTTCGTGCGCGGCGCGACGCTCGTGCATCGTTCCCAGGCAGCCGTGAGCATGCAGATCCGGGCGCTGGAAACGTCGCTCGGCAAGCCGCTGTTCATTCGCGCACCGCGAAATGTCACGCCCACGCAGGACGGACACACGCTCATCGCCTACGCCCGGCGCATGCTCGCGCTGCGCGATGAAGCGTGGGCCACGCTCGCCCATCCGGAGCTGAAGGGACGCGTGTCGATCGGCGTGCCCGACGACTATGCCTCGTCGCTGCTGCCGCCCGTGTTGCGCAAGTTCTCCGCAAGCTGGCCCAAGGTCGAGATTCAGGTAATCGGATTGCCGAGCAGCGCGCTCGCACCGCTAGTGAAGGACAACAAGATCGATCTCGCCTGTGTGACGCGCACGCGTGGGCTGCCGGGCGAATTCATCCGGCTGGAACCCATGGTGTGGGCCGCGCCGCCCGCGGCCGCCAGCGCGGCGACCGGTCGTGAGATCTGGCGCGAACGACCGCTCCCCGTAGCCCTGTTCGGCGCGGGCAGTGTGGCGCGCGCGAACGCCATCCACGCGCTGGAGCGCGCGAAGATCGCCTATCGTACGTCGTACGAAAGCCCGAGTCTGATGGGGTTGTGCAGTATGGTCGCGGCGGGTCTCGCGATTGCGCCCCTCGCGCGCTGCGCGGTGCCGGACACGTTCGTGACGCTCGGCCGTGCACAGGGGTTGCCGAAGTTGCCCGACCTCGAAGTGGTGCTCGCGCGCAGCGCACGCTCAAACCGGGCGCCGTGCGATTTTCTCGCCGAGCAGATCCTCACTGAACTACGCGTTTAGTGCGTGCGCGGCGTTCAGTCGTCGCCGAGGCGCGCGAGCAGCTCGTAGAGCTTCGACACGTGGCGCAACAGCAATTCGCGATGTTTCTCGATCTGCTCGATCCGGCCCATGAGATCCGCGCAGACACGTCCGTCGGGGTCGGTTGCGGCGATCGCGTCTTCGATTCGCGCGCGCAGGACGTTCGGCTCGACCGGCGGCACGCTCAGATGGCGTTCGAGTCTGCGCACGTCCTGCACGGCGAGATCCCGGATCTTGCGCACGCCCGCCATGCGGCGATGCGATTCCATGTCGGCCGAGCCCTCGTCGCGTCTGGCCGACGCGTTCAATCCGAAGATCGGTTCCGCTCGCAACACGGGCGGCTTGCGCACCGGATGCGCCGTGCCGTGAAAGCGCGCCCGCGGCTGCTCGTTGTCGATCGATTCGCGCGCCGTGGACGGTACCTCGCCCGCGTAATGCGGCACGTCCATCCATCCCTCCGGCAGCCCCGTCACCGCTTCGACGCCGCGCACGAACTCGCCGCTGAAGTCGCGCTGCCCCGAAAGGATCAGCTTCATGTAGGTCGACGAGAGCGTCATCATGCGTGCAAGCCGCGTGGCCGCCCCCACCTGGCGGGTCAGTAGCGCAAGATTCGCGCGCCATACGGGCAAGAGTCTTGCGCCGGTATCGTCCATCGCCCGGATCCTCCCTCGTTCGTGCGCACGGCGGCATCCCAGCCTGAAACCGCGCCAATGGCGGGGTCCGGGCGCGCTGTGCCACGATGCGTCGCCATCCGGGCCGGTGAATGAAGGGTAGCCGTTGCACGCGGCAGTACGCAACCCGCGTGAAAAAAAGCGGATCGGCACGAGAGAAAAGGGAACGGATGCCGCTTTACCAGAGCGCTGGTCTGCGGCGTAGCCAGAACGGCTAGAAATGCCCCGTGAACCGGTACCGGCTGCCCGGATGCCAGAGATTCGCGACCGAGGCCACGACCCCGCGCGACCACGTGCGCCGGTGCAGCACGAGGCACGGCTCGGTCTGGTTCATCGAAAGATGCTCGCGCGTATCACCCTCGGGCGCGAGCGCCTCGATGCGGTACTCCACGCGCTGCAAGGGGGCGACGCGCACGAGATACTGGTTAGGTGTGGTCTGTGTGAAGTCCTGCGCCACATAGTCGGGCGCCACGACGGGGCTGACCCAGCGTTCTTCGAGCTGCACGGGCTCGTCGTTCTCGAAGTGCAGCACGCGCGAATGAAAGACGATGTCGTTCGCACCAAGCTGCATTTCTCCGGCGAGCGAGGCGTTGGCGCGCAACGGGCCGATCTCGAGGACGTGTGCGCGATAGCGATGGCCGCGCGCAGCGATCTCGTCGGAAATGCTGCGGATCGCCACGACCGTCGATTCGTACTTCGGCCGCGCAACGAACGTGCCCGCGCCCTGCACGCGCGTGAGCACCTGTTCGGCAGAGAGCTCACGCAGCGCGCGGTTCACGGTCATGCGCGCGACCTTGAACTCGCGCGCCAGCTCGTTCTCGGAAGGCACCTGGTCGCCCTCACCCCACTCGCCCGAATCGATGCGTGCCTGGATGAAGTCCTTGATGCCCTGATACGCGGGTGCGTTCATCGCACGGCTCTCCTGGCCGTTATTCCGCGGCTTCCGATTCGAACTCGAACGGGCTATGCGCCGCGATCGCCCCGCCCTGCACCATCCGCGTGATCGCCGCGATATCCGGTGCGAAGTAACGGTCGAGATCGTAGTGCGGCACCTCGCTGCGCACGGCCTGCATCACGCGCGCGAGCGCCGGGCTCGTCGGATGCGGCGCGCGCAGGTCCACGCCCTGTGCCGCGGCGAGCAGCTCGATCGCCAGGATGTTGGCCGTGTTCTCCGCGATATCGGCGAGCTTGCGCGCGGCGAACGTCGCCATCGACACGTGGTCCTCCTGGTTCGCCGACGTCGGCAGCGAATCGACCGAAGCCGGATGCGCGAGCGTCTTGTTCTCCGAAGCGAGCGCGGCCGCCGTCACATGCGCAATCATGAAGCCCGAATTCACCCCACCGTCCTTCACGAGGAACGGCGGCAGCCCCGAGAGCGTCGCGTCGATCAGCAGCGCGATGCGCCGCTCGGCCAGCGCGCCGATCTCGGCGGCCGCGAGCGCGAGATTGTCGGCGGCGAACGCCACCGGCTCGGCGTGGAAGTTGCCGCCCGAGAGCACTTCGCCGGTGTCCGGGAAGATCAGCGGATTGTCCGACACCGCGTTCGCTTCCACGAGCAGCACCTGCGCGGCGTGGCGCATCTGGTCCAGACACGCGCCCATCACCTGCGGCTGGCAGCGCAGTGAGTACGGGTCCTGCACCTTGCCGCAGTCGCGGTGCGAGAGGTTGATCTCCGAGCCGTCGAGCAGCGTGCGGTAGGCCGCGGCCGCCTCGATCTGGCCGCGATGGCCGCGCAGCGCGTGGATGCGCGCATCGAACGGCTTGACCGAGCCCGCGGCCGCATCCACGCACAGCGCGCCCGACACGAGTGCCGTGCGGTACAGGTCCTCGATCGCGAAGAGGTTGTAGAGCGCGAGCGCCGCCGAGGCCTGCGTGCCGTTGAGCAGCGCGAGGCCTTCCTTCGCCTGCAGCGCGAGCGGCTTGAGGCCCACCGAGGCGAGACCCGCCGCGGCGCTGGCTCGCTCGCCGCGGATGAACACCTCGCCGATGCCGAGCAGCACCGCCGACATGTGCGCGAGCGGCGCGAGATCGCCCGAGGCGCCCACCGAGCCCTTCACGGGAATCAGCGGCAGCACGTCGGCGTTGAACAGCGTGATGAGTGCGTCGATCACCTCGCGACGGATGCCCGAGTGGCCGCGGCCGAGACTCGAGAGCTTCAGCGCCATGAGCAGGCGCACAACCGGACGCGACATCGGCTCGCCCACGCCCACAGCGTGCGAGAGCACCAGATTGCGCTGCAGCAGTTCGAGCTGCTCGCGCGGAATGTGGGTACTGGCCAGCCGGCCGAAGCCGGTGTTGATGCCATAGGCGGGCTCGCCCTTCGCGGCGATGTCGGCGACGGCTTGCGCGCAGGCATCGATCGCGGCAAAGCTGGCCGGATCGAGTTCGAGTTTCACCGTTTCGCGCGCGATCTGGCGCAGTTGCGGGAGAGTCAGGTGGCCGGGCGTGAGTCGCATTGTCGAATCCTGTATATACAAGTGAGCCGAAGTCTAGCCTGGCCGGCTTGTCTATACAACACGTCCGATGTGTCCGGAGACCTGGGATTATCCATGAGTCCCGTCTTTTTCTAGTACTCCAGTCCAGCCCCAATAAAAGCGAAGGTCGGGAGGCATCGAATGCGCGCCATGCGACACGCGGCGTCCGCAACACCTGACAGCCCCACCACACCGCCGCTACGGACTGGCCCCGCCGGAAAATCCACTTATCTCAAACACAAGTGCGCTTCTGCACGTAACTGTTGCGTATCCGTAAGGTCGGTCCGCTAGAATCCCGGCCATTATTCCAACCGCCCAGACGGCCTGAGCCGCGCCACGGATACGCCGATGCTCCTCGCGCTGAACTTCTACTGGCTGACCAATCTGCTCGCCATTCTGTTCATCGTCGCGTGCGTGTACGACACGTTCTACGATGAATACGGCACGCTGACGCTCGCCGCTGGCGCGATGGGGCTTATCGTGATGGCGATCGAGGTTCTGCTGCGGCCAGAGTTCGAGATGG
This sequence comes from Paraburkholderia adhaesiva, assembly GCF_021390575.1. Lineage (GTDB taxonomy): Bacteria > Pseudomonadota > Gammaproteobacteria > Burkholderiales > Burkholderiaceae > Paraburkholderia > Paraburkholderia adhaesiva. The sequence goes on from NZ_JAJEJQ010000001.1 coordinate 2,035,099, forward strand.
CACTCTAGCCGACCCCACCCCGGCCTTCACGCGTTGCCTCAAGCCTTCTCCTCGTGCGCGCAGCATGCCGCCTGCGGCGCACTTTCGTAGCGATCGTGATGGCGAATCCACTCGCGCATGTCGCTCTGCTCGTTACGTCCTTTCGGCGTGAACTCGAGCATCGCGTAGGTGCCAAGCAGCAATTCCGCACCTCGTGCATACGCCGAATACGTGTGATAGACGTTGCCCTCGTCGTCGCGATAGAACGCGCTCACGCCCGGTAGCTCGTCGCTCGCGTAGTCCTGTTCCACGAAGTTATAGAGCGCCTTGCCGCGTGCCTTGTCGGCTTCGCTGAACGACACGTGATAGTCGAAATTGAAGTCGCTCCCGTTCGACGACACCCACGGAAAACGCCACCCCATTCGCTTTTTGAACGCCTCGATCTTCGCGAGCGGCGCGCGGGACACGGCCACGTATGAGACGTCGTGATGTTCCAGATGCGGCAGCATGCCGTCGATGTGGTCGGAAAGGAACGAACAGCCCACGCAACCCTCTTCCCAGTCCGGGCCCAGCATGAAGTGATACACGATCAACTGGCTGCGTGGGCCGAACAGATCCGTCAACGTTCGCGGCCCATGCGGCGAATCGAACGTGTACTGCTTCTCAAGCTTCACCCACGGCAACGCCTGGCGCTTCGCGGCCAGCGCATCGCGCGCGTGCGTGAAGGCTTTCTCCTCTGCGAGCAGCGCCTTGCGCGCCGCCAACCATTCGTCCTGCGAAACAACCTTGTGCGATTCCATCGTCGGTTCCTCCGTCTGCGTTATCGAGAGTCGAGAGCCGCGCCACCCTCACGAATGACGAAACTGCTCCACCAGGTTATCGAGCGAACTCGACCAGCCGCCTTGATGCGCGTCGCGCGCAGCGTCGTCGAAGAAGCGTTCGTGCTTGAGCGTGAGCTCGGTCGCGTTGCCGTCGGCGCGCAGCATGACGGTCACGAGCGATTCGCGCTCAGGTGTGCTGCGCCACGCCCACGTGAATACGAGCCTCGCGTCGGGCACCACTTCGAGATACTTGCCGCTCACGTCGTGGTCTTCGCCGTCTGGCGCGCGCATGATCACGCGAAAATGCCCGCCCACGCGCACATCGGCTTCGGCGTGAATACAGGTCGTGTCGAACGGGTGCATCCACTGCATCAGTTGCGACGGCTCCGTCCATGCCGCGTAGACCTTCGCGGTGCTGGCGTTGAGGCGCCGCCGGAGCGTGAGACTGGGGCTGCTGGCGAAGCCAGTGTCGGGGTTGGCTGACATGCATCTTCCTCCACGAAAGCGGCAAGGCGATCAAGCTGTTCAGTCCAGAAACGTTGATACCGCGAAAGCCAATGCATCGCCTCCTCCATTGGCCCTGCAGCCAGACGGCACGTAACCGTGCGACCCGTCTTTTCGCGCGTGACGAGGCCTGCCTCGGCGAGGACGTCGAGGTGCTTCATCACCGCGGGTAGCGACATCGATAGCGGCTGCGCGAGTGCGCTCACCGAAAGCTCGCGCTGCTCCGCAAGACGCGCAAGCAGCGCACGCCTCGTGGGATCGGACAGCGCCGCGAAAGTACGCGTCAGAGCGTCGTCTTCATACTTAACCATGCGGTTAAGCATAGAAAACGCGCGAGGAAAGTCAAGCAGTAACGATCGAAACAAGCGCGACGCCAGGGCGGCAGGTAAAACCGACACGGTGCGCCCGCCCGCGCAGGTTAAACTCTCGGGCACCCTACCCGGTTTTCCCTGCCGCGCGCGCCGCGCCGGCCGCTCCCAGGAGTTTCCGTTAATGAGAGGCGGTTTCACACGTCCCGTTGTAACCCTCCCGCACGCCCTGACCCTGTTGCTGCTGCTCGCGCTTTCGGGCTGCAGCCTGTTCCGCTCCCCACCGCCCGTGCAGCCCGAGCCGCCGGTTTCCGCAAGCGAGCCGGAGGCGGCCGCGAGCGAGCCCGAGGCAGCATCCGCGCCAGAGGTAGCGAGCGAGACCGAGGAGACGGCCGGGGCGAAAACCGCGCCGAAGAAGCCGCACCCCTCTCTGATCCACCGCCGCCGCCCCACGCCGACGCCGCCCGCGCCTGCCAGCGCCCCGGCCGTGCCTGCGCCGGCGCCGCTCGTCAGCACGCGAACACTCGAACGCAGCACGTTCCGCACCTTGCTCGACAGCGAAGTCCAAAAAACCGACGGCAAAGTCGTAGGCCGCGCGGTCGATCTCGTCGCCGGGCCGGGCGGCAAGCCGATCGAGGTGGTCGTGAACCTGCAGGGCTTCATGGGAATCGGCGATCGAAAAGCCTGGTTCCCGTGGAGCAATGTGCGCGTGAACACCCAGCCCAAAACGCCCGCGATCACGCTCACGCTCGTCACAGGCCAGTCGCCCGCGCTGGACCGGCCGAAAGCGGGTGGCGCACCCCAGCAGCCCAGCCTCGAAGAGGCAGGGCCGACGCGCCTGCCGATGCTCGATGCGAGCGTCGAACGCCCCAACGGCGCGAAGGTAGGTCGCGTGGTGGACGTGCTGCTCGACGCCAGCGCGGACCCGCTTGCGGTGGTGCTTGATGTGAGCGGCACACTGGAAAAACGTCAAACTATTGCCGCCGACTGGGCAGCACTGCACTTCGTCACGAAAAACCGTGTGCTGACGGCTCAGCTCGATATGACCGATCAGCAGATAGACGCTTCGCCGCGGTACGCGAGCGACGCGTCTGTGCGCGCGGTGAAACCCAACCCTCCGGCGGCGCCGACTGCCCCTGCGGCACCGGCCGCGTCCGCCGCAACCGCTGCACCCGCAGCTTCCTCGCGCGGTGCCCAATGACGGGGGCCACACTACGTTCGATGGCCAGCGCGCGAAGTTTGCGGGCGCTCGACTGGCTGAACTTCTTCGTCGCAAACGTACAAACGGGCTTCGGGCCGTTCATCGCGTCCTATCTCGCTTCGCATAAATGGACGCAGGGCGAGATCGGCCTCGCGCTATCCGTCGGCACGATCAGCGCGATGGTGAGCCAGGTGCCGGGCGGAGCGGCCGTCGACGCGATGCGCAACAAAAAGGCCGCCGCCGCGTGGGCGATCGCCGCGATCATCCTGTCGGCGTCGCTGCTTGCGGTGAGCCCGACTGTCGTTGCGGTGATGGCCGCCGAGGTCTTCCACGGTTTCGCAAGCTGCATGCTCGTGCCGGCCATGGCCGCGCTCGCGCTCGCGCTGGTCGGCCGCCAGAACCTGGGCGACCGGCTCGGGCGCAACGCGCGGTGGGCATCGATCGGCAGCGCGGTGGCCGCTGGCCTCATGGGGCTAACGGGCGAGTACATCTCGCCGCGCTCCGTGTTCTGGCTGACGGCCGCGCTCGCGCTGCCCGCGCTCGTCGCATTGTCGATGATCGAGTATGACCAGCGAGGCGCCGCCGCGGCGGCGCGCCCCGGCAAGGCGGCCACGCCGCACGGCGAATCGCGTGAAAGCATCTTCGACCTGCTGCGCGACCGCCGGATGCTGACGTTCGCGGGGTGTGTGGTGCTGTTCCACCTGTCGAATGCCGCGATGCTCAATCTCGCGGCGGGCGAAGTGACAGCCGGCATGGGCAACAACGTCCAGCTCGTGATCGCCGCCTGCATCATCGTGCCGCAAGCGATCGTCGCGTGGATGTCGCCGTGGGTGGGCCGCACCGCGCAGCACTGGGGACGCAGGCCGGTACTGATCCTCGGCTTTACCGCCCTGCCCGTGCGCGCCCTGCTGTTCGCGGCGGTCGGTAATCCGTACTTCCTCGTGCCGGTGCAGATGCTCGACGGGCTTTCCGCGGCGGTGTTCGGCGTGATGCTGCCGCTCATTGCGGCGGACGTCGCCGGAGGCAAGGGACGCTATAACCTCTGCATCGGACTGTTCGGGCTTTCGGCAGGCATAGGCGCGACGCTCTCGACGGCGCTGGCGGGGTTCATCGCCGATCACTTCGGCAATACGGTCAGTTTCATTGGCCTCGCGGCGGCGGGCGCTGCAGCCGTGCTGCTGGTGTGGCTCGCCATGCCGGAGACGCGCGACGCGCTCGAAGAAGAGGAAACCGGCGATGTGACGGCCTGAGCACCAGCGCCGGACACACGCAAACGAACGGGCGCAGCCGCCAGATCTGGCGGCTGCGCCCGTTTTCATTGCGAGCAGTAATAGTTAGCGGTGCTGCGGTGCACTGCGAGGAGTACGGAAGACAAGGTCCGTGTGTGCAGACAGGGTGGCCCACACACGCCACAGCACCGAAGGCCACCGGCACTCCGCATGCCGTGCGACCGAAGCGCCGGGCGCCAAGGCACCGGGCGCATCAACGCATCAAACGCGCACCAGGCCGCCGCGCTCAGGCCGCGAGAGCCTCGTCGAGACGGGCTGCGACTACGCTATTAGGTAGATTGTCGATCTTGCTCGCGAGAATCATCGCGTCGGCGTTGGCCGGACGATGACGGCGATTGGGACTCGGGCGGAATACGGCGTCGCCACGGCGGATCTTCTCGCCCGTCAGTGCGCATACCGAACTGCGCCTTGCGGTGCAGACACGCCAGAGCTGGTCTGAGTAGCGCCCATACGTGGCGTCGCTCCAGCAGACTGTGATGCTCTCGGGATCATGACGCCGGATCAAGGTGATGCCCTGCGCATCCCACGAGCGCACAGCGGCACGCCGGCGGCTCGACACCTCCGAAGCGCCGCGTGTGACAGGTACCGGTTTGCAGCTTCTGCTGCGCTCCGGGTCGCCCGTGAGGGTCATGGGCTCGGAGGCGGCTGACAGCAGGTCAATGGTTTGTCGCCATACGCTGCCGGTATCTAATTTCGTCATAATGCACCTCGTGCATGTAGAAACGATTCAATATGCCGGTCGAATAAACACGCTGCCACGTCCGGATTATAGCGTGTCCGTCTCGCAATCCACAGGGAAAAGTCAATTTTCACGCGAGACAATCAAAAACGAAAAAATCGAAAGACCTACGCTTTCAGTTCCTGCCACATTCAGACACCAATCGTTTCTTTACGTTTCATAACCTTTTTTCCGATTCTTCTAAAAATTACATCTGCGAACCGGAAAAAATAACCGGCACGGTGCCCTGAGATTCGACAGGCGAACATACTTAGCTCGGCCAGACGTGCCCATAACGGCTGCAGCGCACCGCCTCAACGCCATACCTGACGGGCTTTTGGCGCCACCCGCCGTTCATCGCCGCCTACCTGAATAGTCACGTCAAACGATGACCAGTCAATGAAACTGAATAAACAGTTAGCGAAGTGGATGCCACCGATCCCATATAGCAAATCGTCAGCGGAAATGCGAGGAATTATCATACGGCGCTGCGCGAAGCTTACAGGAAAACGAATCCTCTTCAGCGCGTCAATTCAACGGACATAAATCTGCAATAAATACGTCTTTAGGGTAATTGCTATGTCCAACTTCACCGTGATTGCATCAAAGCAAAGAACACTATGCGGTCAAATAGTTCGACAATTTGACCGCACGTAAACATGAAAAGAATATGCCCGTTTAGTGCATATGAGACAGAGTAACGGCGAGAGTAACGGCGCCCGAAGGCGCCGCCGTTAATCGAGAAATTCGGCAGACCGGCGCCGCAACATCGCACCGAAATCGTCGAGCCAGCCGATCGAGAGACGCCAGCTCTGCCAATAGAGGTCGACGTCGAGCGCGCGGCCCGGCGTGAGTTCGATGAGTTCGCCGCGCGCCAGATGCGGCGCGATCATGCGCTCGGGACACATGCCCCAGCCGAGGCCATTCACGCAGCAGCGCAAAAAGCCCGCGACGTGCGGTATCCAGTGCCGCGGCGCATCGACCGGCGCGCGCGTGATGCGACGAATGAAGCGCTTTTGCAGCTGATCCTTCGGATTGAATTCAACGCACGGTGCGCCCCGCAGCGATTCGCGCGCGACACCCTGCGCGAAATGACGCTCGAAGAATGCCGGCGAGCACACGGCGAGGTAGCGCATGCGGCCAAGGCGTGTCGAACGGCATCCCTGCACGGGCTCCGCCTGCGTCGTGAGGGCGCCCTGCACGCTGCCATCGCGCATGCGCTCGGCGGTGTGGTCCTGGTCGTCGATCACGAGATCGAGCAGGATGCCGCGCTCGACGCAGAAAGGCGCGACGGCGTCGATAAACCAGGTGCCCACGCTGTCGTCATTGACGGCGATGCGCAGCGTCGGCCGCGCCCCGTCGAGCGCGCCCGTGAACGTGGGCATCCCGCCGCCCAGTTCCGCCTCGAGCAGTTGCACGCGTTCAGTGTGGCGGCACAGGAGTGCACCCGATGCCGTCGCGACGCAAGGCTGGCCGCGCTTCACGAGCACGGTGCCGACGCGCTCCTCCAGCAGCTTCACGCGCTGCGAAACGGCCGAGGGCGTGACATTGAGCGCGCCGGCCGCCCGGTCGAACGAACCATGCCGCACCACGGCCGCCAGCGCATCGAGCAATGCATAGTCGAGCATTAGCGTTCCTTAATCCGGTTAAACAAAATCAGCTTTTCTTATGTGCTTGCAGGCCGCAGACTAGCGCCGTTTCCGTACGATGTCCAACGGTGTCTCTTATGAACTGGATCGCTTTTTCCCATGGCGCGGCGCTATGCGCGTCGCTGATCGTCACCATCGGTGCACAAAACGCCTTCGTGCTGCGCCAGGGCATCTTGCGCTCACACGTCGGCAAGATCGTCGTGCTTTGCACGATCTCGGACTTCGTACTGATCGGCGCAGGCGTGGGCGGCGCGTCGGCGCTCGTCGAGCGCTATCCGACATTCGTGCATCTCGTGCTCTACGCCGGGCTCGCGTGGCTTGTGTGGTTCGGTATCGGCGCGCTGCGGCGCGCGGTACGCCCCGGTCATGCGGTGCTCGATACCGCTGCTGCGAACGCGGCGACCGAGCAGCGCGCGTGGCCAATCATCCTGATGACGCTCGCGTTCACGTGGCTCAATCCGCACGTCTATCTCGACACATTTCTGCTGATCGGCACCGCGGGCGCGCGCGAGCCCGCGGGCAGCCGCCTCGCGTTCGCGATCGGCGCGATGTGCGTAAGCGCTGTGTGGTTCGTGGGGCTCGGCTACGGCGCGCGCGTACTCGCGCCGCTATTTCGCCGTGCTGGCGCGTGGCGCGTGCTCGATGGCGCCATCGGGGGCATGGTGTTGTTGATTGCGTTCGCACAGTTGCGCTGAGTTTGCCCATTCCGGCGCCGCAGGACGAATGCCGAACGGACATACGCCATAGCCGTCACGGTCGTTAAGTTGCTGCGCCAATGTTTCGGCGATCGCTACGCGAGTACCGCCGCTTTTTATCGGGCATCACACCTTCCGGATGACGCGCGTTGCTTCTCGCGTTGTCGTACGAATCACGCTTGCGATTGCGTCCGTTGTTGCACGCAGCATCGCCTGATGTTTGGATACCACTCACCCCAATTGCCTACCCGAGCGATATCGAATCGTTCGATTGCGCGGCGCACACGCGACGGCGAAGCCGCGCTGTTGCGCACGCAACTCAAGTGCGTGTAATCGTTAGCACGAGCGCGTTAGGCCGCTGCCGGGCGACGCTATCGGATCGCAGAGTCGACCTGGCGGCTTTCACGTACTCAGCGAGCCCTCGTCATCGCAATACGACGGTTAGTGCGCCGCCGCAATTTCACCTTCTCCCCTTTCTGCAGTCGATACGGGTCGCGTGCGAAGCGGAACACCGAACCCGCTGCACCCCAAACGCGCGCGAAACGAATCCATGCCAGAATCGCAGCACCGTGCATTCGACTGGGACACTACCCGATGAGTGATCAGGTTCTGGACGGCTTCGATGCGGCGCAACTGATACCTGGCTTCACGGCGCCGGAGTTGCCGCGCGATCAGCCCGACCGCGCGACACTCGACGCCGCCGAACACAACACGCGCGTCTGGACGAGCGCTGTGAGCGGCGCCATAGTGCCGGGCTCCGAAGTTCACCGGCGCGAGATGTGCCGCATGTTCCGCGACACCTTCAATCCGTACCGTCCATCCACGCTTGAATGGCCGAGGCTTGAACCGGGGGCGCTCAAACGCATCGTCGAATTGCCGATCTGGGACATCGCGGTGCAGACGGAAGGCAAGGCACGATTGCGCATGGCCGCCTATGCCGCGACGCTCGACGACGTCGACCTGCGCGACGCCCTTGCCCTGAACGCGTGGGAAGAAAACCGCCACAAGGAAGTGCTGTCGCGCCTCGTTGAGGCATACGGCATCAAACTGGCGAGCGAGCCACCCTACATCCACCCGAAAGACACCGAATGGGCTTATCTCGTGACGGGCCTTAGCGAATGCATCGACAGTTTCTTCGCTTTCGGCCTTTTCGAAGTGGCTCGGCGCTCCGGGCTCTTTCCGCCCGAGTTGATCGATACCTTCGAGCCCGTCATGCAGGAAGAGTGCCGCCACATCCTGCTATTTGCGAACTGGTTGGCATGGCATCGTACGCGGCTTTCCTGGTGGCGCCGTCTGCGCTTTGAACTGAAAGTGGCCGCTGTGTGGGTCTTTCTCGCTTGGGAGCGCATCGGCCTCTCGCGCACGATTGATGCCGAGGGCAACGAACACCATCAGGACTCCAAGTTCACGATGAACGGCGCGAATTCGGTCACGGATATCAATATCAGCGCGTCTGAAGTGATGCGCCTGTGTCTCGCCGAGAACGAGCGCCGCTTCTCCGGCTACGACACGCGCCTGTTGCGGCCCGAAACGATGCCGAAACTCGTGCGTTTCGCAATGCGCTTCATGCGCGACAAGACGCCGTCAATGTCTTGAGGCGTCCCGATTTCAGCCACTCGCCATGCAGATGTCCTGACGATGCCCTGATTGCCTTGTGCACTTGACGACTCAACAGGCGAAAGCGGGCAAATTCACGCGAGCGTCGCCGTGGCCTGCATCGCCAGGTGGCCATCGTGATCCTTCGCCCACAGTTCCACCGTGCGAGCATCAGCCGAAGGCTGGCCGCACAACGTGAACGCATTGCCCGCGAAGACCGGCCGCACGGCGCGAAACGCAAACGTCTCGACAGCCGCGTCCGGAAGGTGACGATGCACGAGATCGAGCAGCAGTGTCGCGATCAGCGGACCGTGCACGACGAGCCCCGGATAACCTTCTTCCTGAGTCACATACGGGAAATCGTAGTGAATGCGATGGCCGTTGAAAGTCAGTGCCGAATAACGGAACAGCATGACTGCGCCAGCCGTGAGCGTACGCGACCATATTTCACCGGTCGGCGCGGCAACGGGCTTCGGCGCTGGCGCACCTGGCTGCGGCGCGTCGCGATACACGATGTCGTGCTCTTCCTCCACGCAAAGCGTACCCGCCGACTCATAGCGATGCTGCACCGTCACGAAGACGAGCCGTCCGCTGCGTCCCGTCTTGTCCTCGATGCTGGCAATAGTCGACGTACGCTGCGCCTGCGTGCCCACACGCAACGGCGCGTGGAATGTGAAGCGACCGCCCGCCCACATACGCCGTGGCAGCGCCACAGGCGGCAAGAAACCACCGCGTTTCGGATGCCCGTCTTCGCCCACGTCCGCAAGCGGCGCTATAGGCAGGAAATACAGCCAGTGCCACAGCGGCGGTACGGCAACGGCGGGCGCCGCGCGGACGAGTGTCGCCGCGAGCGCGCGCAGTGGAAACGACGTGATCTCGTCGGACAGCGTTTCAGTCCTGTCCAGCCACGCTTCGAGTGGCGGCGTTTGCGAATCTGGCACGGCGGTTCTCCTGTTTCGTCGTACGAACGCACTATGAACGATACGCGCGACTCCGCGAAAGTGTCCTTTCCGGAGCGGACGTTTTATTTTCGTTCACGTTTATGTGCGGACAGTCGATAGCCGGAATTTGATCCGCTCGCGCTGTACGACCTACAGTTCGAGTATCAATCGCCGCCCTTTGGCACGCGAACAGCAGGTCATCATGCGCTGATTCGTCTCGCGCTCCGCTCGCGTGAGCACCACGTCGCGGTGATCGATCTCACCCGCGAGCACGCGCACTTCGCACGATCCGCACAAGCCTTCTTCGCAGTCGCTCTGAACATCGATATTCGCGCGGCGAAGCGCGTCGAGCACAGTCTGGTCCGCAGCCACGTTCAGCACGAGTCCCGAATCCTTCAGTTCCACTTCGAACGCGTGCTCGTTGGCGGGGTCGAGCTTGCCCGCGTTCGCCGCGAAGTACTCGACGCGCAGCGCGTCCTCCGGCCACGTCTCGCTGCACGAACGCAGCGCATCCAGCATACGTGTCGGGCCGCAGGCATAGACGCGCGTCTCGTCGTCCACGCGTAGCGCGTCGAAATCGTTGCGCGTGCCTTCGTCCGTAACGTGCAGCGAGAGTCGCTCCCCGTGCAGTTGTGCGAGTTCGTCAATGAAAGCCATCGTTGCACGCGAACGTCCGCTGTAATGCAGTTCGTAGTCGATCCCGAGTTCGCGCGCGCGACGCGCCATCGCACTCACGGGCGTGATGCCGATGCCCCCTGCGATGAAAATCGCGCGGCGCCCTTCTTCGTCGAAGCGAAAGTGATTGCGCGGCCCGCGGACAGTAAGACGCATGCCTTCGCGCACGGCCTCATGAATCCACGCCGAACCACCGCGGCTCGCCGTGTCGCGCAGCACGGCGATTTCGAACGCCCGCGTGTCGGCAGGATCGCCGCACAGCGAGTACTGGCGCGAGAGGCCCGTGTCGCCACATTCAATGTCGATATGCGCGCCGGGCGCCCAGCGAGGCAGTACACCGCCATCGGGCGCGACGAGACGCAGCCTCGCAATGCCGTCGGCGGCAACGCTCACGCGCTCCACGATCACCGGACGGCTCAACGCATGACCTGAAGGCTCGCCGATGCGCACCGGCACTTTCGCATCGAGCAGCGCGGGCGCTTTGCGCTCCGGGTTCTGTGCGGGATCCCACTCCACCCACACATGCTCCGGCCCGCGAAACGACGTGTTCGGCACGTACGTGAAGGACTGCTCCGCGAGGCGCATATGCGGCAGGCGGCGCGTGAGTTCTTCGAGGAAGATCTGCATCTCCATGCGCGCGAGATTCTTGCCCATGCATTGATGCGAGCCGTAGCCAAACGTGAGGTGATCGCTGGCGTTGTCGCGACGGATATCGAAAAGGTCGGCGTCGGCGAAATGGCGCTCGTCGTGATTCGCCGACGACATGACGATCAGGAGCTTCGCGCCCGCCGGAATGTCAATGCCGCCGACCTGGACATCCTTCGTCGCGAGCCGGCGCCATGCGGCCACCGAGCCGTTGTGGCGCAGGCACTCCTCCACCGCGTTCGGGATGAGGCTCGGGTCCTCGCAGATTTCGCGCCACGCGTGCGGGTGCTGCAACAGCAGCTTCATCGCGTTGGCGGTCGCGTTCGCCGTGGTTTCGTGGGCGGCCACGATGCCCGCCATCATCATCGAATGCAGATAGGAGTCCGTGACGATTTCCGGATGTTCCTTCTGCTTGCGGATACCGTATTGCATCCAGCCGGGACCGTCGGGGTTCTGGCGCATCTTGTCCAGCACCTTGCCAGCGAACTGCCAGAAGTTGCCGACCGCGTGCGCAACGGCGACCTGCTCCTCCGGCTTCGGACGTCCCCACGTGTTAACCGTGTGCGCAATCGAATACTGGCGCAGCAGGCCCATGTCCTCCTCGGGCACGCCGAGGAAATGCAGCGCCACCGTGAGCGGCACTTCCCAGAGCATCTGGTCGACGAGATCGGCGCGGCCTTCGTCGATAAAGCGGTCCACGTATTCGCGCGTGAGGCGGCGCACCATCGGTTCGTGGTGCTTGAGATGCTCGGGTGTGAACGGCTCCATCAGCACGCGGCGACGCGGCATGTGGGCCGGTTCGTCCTCGTTCACGAGCGTGCGGTTCATCGCGTAACCGTATGACGCCAGCACCGCATTCGCCTCGGGTCCCGTCGGGGTGATCTTTTCCAGCGCGATCGATGGACTGAACGTGAGGTTGTCGCGAAAGATCGCCTTGATGTCGTCGTAGCGCGTCACCACCCAGTAGCCCAGTTGCGGACTGTAGAAGACAGGCTCCTGCTCGCGCGCCCAGCGCACGTATTCGGGCGGCTCCTGCTGATAGCCGTCGCTGAACGGGTCGAACGCCGCAGCGTTGGTGCTCACCGGGCAACCGGAACCGGCGCTGGCGGCGCCAACGGTGCCATGGGGAAACGGACAGCGTCCGGTTGTCGTGGCGGCAGTCTCGCTCATCGTGCGACCTCATCGAAATTACGTTTTGCGTAACTCTAATACGCATTGCGTAACTCAGAGATTGGGGTTAACGTGCAAGCACGCGGCCGCCGCCCGGCCCATCTGCCCGCTTAGAATCGCGCCATGAAAACCGTCCCTGATTCCGCCGTTTCCCTCGCTCGCGCCAGTGACGCGAAGAAGCCGAAAGGCAGCACATCCAACGCCGGCGCAGCGCGCGAGCGACGTCAGCGTGTTCAGTCGGCGCAAACCGGTATGGCCGTGCTCAAGGGCCTCGCGCGCCTCGGCGGCCGCGCGAGTCTCACGGGCCTTGCCGCTTACGTCGGTGAGAGTCCAGCGAAGGTGCACCGCTATCTGGCTAGCCTGATCGACGAAGGTCTCGTCGCGCAGGACACTGGCTCGCAGCAATACTTGCTTGGGCCGGAGGCGATGATGATCGGCGTCGCGGCGATGCGTCAGGCCGACCCTGTGCGGATCGCCGAGCCTGCGCTCATGCGCCTGCGCGAACAGCTGGAGGTCACGACGTTCGTCGCGGTGATGGGCAACATGGGGCCGACGATCATCCGCTTCGAGGAACCAGGGCTGCCCGTGACGGTGAACGTGCGCGTGGGCTCGGTGATGTCGCTGCTGTGGTCGTCGACGGGGCGCGTATTTCTCGGGATGCTCGACGACGCGCGCGTGCTCGCACAAGCCGAAGACGAACTCTCGCAGGCCGAAGCCTCGCTGCGCGCGCAGCTCGACAGCGCCGATCCGATTGGCGCGTTGCGGCGCAGCGTGCAGGCCACGCAGTGCGCGAGCGTGAAGGACACGAACCTCAAGGGAATCAGCGCGGTCTCCGCACCGGTTTTCGATCACACCGGCAAGCTCTGCGCGGTACTCACAGCGCTCGGCGCGACGGGTGGATTCGATGCGTCGCCCGATGGGCCCGTCGCCGTCGCGCTGCGCCGCGAGGCTGCCGCCGCGAGCGCCCTGCTCGGGTACGCAACGCCTGGCACGAGCACCGAGCCGACAGGCACCGTGCGACGCGGCTAGACGAGGGCTCTGCATCGGCGGCGCGCAGGGGCAATCGCTCATCGAACGCGATCTGTTTCGCAGTAAGGGGCGAGGGTTGTCTACGGGTCGTGCTTGCATCCGCAACGGCTCAATGCGTTTAGTGGCCCCGCGACATGAACAAAATATGTCGCCGACCACGCGCGCTGCGCCGCCGATCCCGTCCCGCACGCGCTCGACGGGCTATCATGTGCGCTCAAACTGTAGATGGAACGAACGAATCACATGGCCTCCCCCCAGGAAAACGTCAGCATGGCGGTGTTCTGCGACTTCGAGAACGTCGCACTCGGCGTGCGCGACGCGAAGATCGACCGCTTCGATATCAAACCCGTGCTCGAGCGGCTCTTGCTCAAGGGCAGCATCGTCGTGAAGAAAGCCTATTGCGACTGGGAGCGCTACAAGGGCTTCAAGGCGTCGATGCACGAGGCGAGCTTCGAGCTGATCGAAATCCCGCACGTGCGCCAGTCGGGCAAGAATTCCGCCGATATCCGGCTCGTCGTCGACGCGCTCGATCTCTGCTATACGAAGTCGCACGTCGATACGTTTGTGATCGTGAGCGGTGACTCCGACTTCTCGCCGCTCGTCTCGAAGCTGCGCGAGAACGCGAAGAAGGTGATTGGCGTCGGCGTGAAGCATTCGACGTCCGACCTGCTCGTCGCCAACTGCGACGAATTCATCTTCTACGACGATCTGGTGCGCGAACTCGCTCGCGAGCCATCACGCGGCGCCGGAAAGCGTGACGGCAGCGCGGGCTCAAAGCGCCCCGCCGGCGAAGATCGCCAGCCGAAGGCCGACACGGAAGAGCGCAAGTCGGAGGAACGCAAATCGAAGGCGATCGCGCTCGCTGTCGAAACGCTCGATGCGCTCGTGCTGGAGCGCGGCGACAGCGGCAAGATCTGGGCGTCGGTGTTGAAGAGCGCGATCAAGCGGCGCCGCCCCGATTTCAACGAGACGCGCTACGGCTTCCGCGCGTTCGGCAATCTGCTCGACGAGGCGCAAGCGCGCGGGCTACTCGAAGTAGGCCGCGACGAGAAGTCGGGTGCATTCGTATCGCGCACGAGCCAGCCAGCGCCCGCCGCCATCGAGGTGCCGGTGACCGTGGCCCCTCCCGCCGGTGAAACCGGGCCCGCGCGCAGCGAAGAATCGCGCGGCCGGGGCAAGGGACGCGGCAAAGGGAGGCGCGGCGGACGCGAAGCGGTGCAAGAGGCGAGCGTCACCGAGCCTCACGACCACGCGGAAACGCCTGCGAGCGAAGCAGCGGGCGAAGCGCACGCGGGACAAACAGCCCTGCCCTTTGGCGAGGCGGCACACACCGCCGCGCACGTCGAATCTGAAGTGACCAGCGCCGCAGACACGGCCGGACAAGAGCAAAGTGGCACCGATACGGCCACCGCCCCGCGCCGTGCCCGCAAAGCGGCTCCGCGCAAGAGCGCCGCGCGCAAGAGCGCCGCGCGCAAGAAACCCGCGCCACAGCCGGTGAGCGACGCGCCCTCTCCCGAGCCCGCAGCCGAAGCTCCCGCAGCGAAGAAAACCACCTCGCGCACCCGCCGCACGCGTGCCAAGGCCGCTGCTGACGAAAGCTGATCGCGAAACGACGCGCGCCATTCTCAACGGTGGCGCGCGTCGCCCCGCCCGCGTTCAATCGTCTCCGAAGGGGTTACCAGAGCGCTTCGGCGCGGGACGAGACGCGTCCTCTCCGCCGCCGAACGGATCGCCGGACTTTGCGGGCGACGAATCGCCAAATGGATTCGATGCTTTCGAAGGCCCCGCAGCCTCGCCGAACGGATTCGCCGAGCCAGACGACTTCGATCCGCCGAACGGATCGCCGGCACCCGCGTCCATGTCGTCGTCCACCGTCAGGTTGTACTCGGCCTGCACCTTCGCGAGTACGCCCGCGATGCTCGACTCGAAACCGGCCGCGTTGCCGAAATGCTTCATCGTCCAGTTGCAGCCCGCGCGGTCGGCAGGCTGAAGTTGCGGACGCGGCACGGTGAACTTCACGCCGTCATCGATCACTTCCTGCAGCTTGTGCAAGCGGCGGCTCACCTCTTCCTGCAGCCGCGATGCATTGAGCGTCTTGCGCAGCATCCGCACCTCCTCGTTCTCATCGATAACCGGACCCGGGAGTCTAGCGCAACGAACGTCTGATTTCGGAATACGCCGCCTCACTGCGTCGACGGCAACGGCGCGAGCGGCTCGTTCATGTGCGCGAGCGCCTCGCGCATCGAGTCGCTTGGAACCGCGATGATTCCCTCAAACGGCGTGTCGAGACAAACGATCACAAAGATCGCCGACGAAATCGATATCGCGCCAAGCAGGATCGTCACTGCCGCAAGCGCACCGCGCGGCGCGACCAGGCCGAAGCTCAGAAAGATCAGAACGAGCCACAGCGCGAGCATCGTAAAGAACGGACCCGAAATCGAGCCATGAGCTTCTTCGATGAGCCGCCAGCGCGTGTCGGTGACGCGCAGGAAATGCTGTTCGAGATCCGCGGCGAGGATCTGGTGAAAATGATCACGCGGCACGAGGCTGTTGATCGAGCGTCCCACGGAATTGAGCAGTGCGCCAAGCTCGCTGCTTTCCAGCTTCGAAGGGTCAATCTGGGCAACAACCGGATAGTAGTCGCCGGGCGGGCGCGCCTCGCGCGGCCACGTCGAGGCGATAGCCGCCGCCGTGTAGGCGCGCAGCGCGAGACGCGGTGGCTCCGCCGCTTCGCCGTATTCGCGCAGACGCAGGTCGAGCTGGATCAACTGGGCCGCGTACGTGCGCAGGTCGCTGGTCACCGTATCGAAGCTGCTTTTCGCCGACGCCGTGAGCAGGCCCAGCACGAGCGCAGAGAACGTCACGAGCATGCCGATCACGAGCTGCACGAGCTGGAGCGTCTCGTGTCTGCGATGCTCGTCGGGCAAGAGCGGCCGCAACAGTGTGCCGAGGCCCGTGCCGCCCAGCAGGAGCACGAACACGAGGATCGCGGATTCCACTGCCGTCATGGCTCACCTGTGTACTCAGCGGACCTTCGTGGGATTGCCCTGGCAGGCGCATCGCAAGTGATGCGCACACGGGCGCGACTACGCCGTCACGATGCCAGCAGCCACACCACCGTCAGCGACCGCACCCCTTGCGCGCCCTGAATCAGCACGCCCTCGATGTCCGCAGTGGCCGACGGTCCCGTCACGAGCGCCGCATAACGCGCGCTGCGAAAGTCGTCGCGACGGTACGCATCCTGCAGGCCCGCGACGATCTGCGCGGGATCGAGCAGCACGATCAGATGCTGCACGATATAGCCAAGCGCATTGACGACGTATTCGCGCTCGCTCAGCCACACAGAGCCCGTCTCCGCGACGCCGAAGCGTGCACGCACGACGCCCACGTCGACGTCTTCGAGCGATGCGGGCACCGTGGCCGCGGCTATAGCGCGTGTGCCCGGCACTTCCGGTGCCGCCGAAGCGATCTCCGCGCGCGCGCCGAAGCGTTCACCGATCAGGGAGAGCACCGCCTCGCCGGAAGTCGCTTCGGCTACGCGGCCGCCCATCAGCTTGAGCGCGGCCTCGAAGCGCTCACGCAGGTCGCCAGCAGGCGCTTCGAAAAGCGGCACATCGGGCAGTTCGAGTGCATCCGGTTGAGCTTCACGCACACGCGCGAGGAAAGCTTCACGATTCGCCACGGCCGCCTCCTTCGCGATTTTTCTTGTACCACGCATGAAAGGTGGTCCTCGGCGCGCGCGGCAATTCGCGCTGCCGCCCCCAGATATTGAGCGGGTTATACAGCACGAAATGCGGCAGACGACGCAAGGCGCCATCGACGGAAGCCGTGGCCGCACGATAAAGCGTGGGGCTCGACATCAGGCGCGACGCCATCTTGATCACTTCCCGCTTGACGAACGGCACCTCGTGTTGCTCGGCGATCACCTGACGCCATTGATAGATCTGCTCGTGGATATTGATCTTCACGGGGCAGACGTTCGTGCAGCTTCC
Source organism: Paraburkholderia adhaesiva (assembly GCF_021390575.1). GTDB lineage: Bacteria > Pseudomonadota > Gammaproteobacteria > Burkholderiales > Burkholderiaceae > Paraburkholderia > Paraburkholderia adhaesiva. Next base: position 2,052,311 of record NZ_JAJEJQ010000001.1, read on the forward strand.
GTTGAGCGTCGAAGCGAACGGTAATGCGCTGAAGCGCTTCAGGTCGAACGTGGGATTGATGATCGCGCCGATCGGCCCCGCATACGTGCTCCCATACGAAAGCCCGCCGCTGCGCCGGTAGACCGGGCACGTGTTCATGCAAGCGCCGCAACGGATGCACTTCAGCGAGTACCAGAACTCCGGCATCCTGAGCCGCTCCGAGCGGCCATTGTCGACGATGACGAAATGCATCTGCGCGCCCTCGCGCGGGGCGCGAAAGTGCGACGTGTACTGCGTGATCGGCGAACCGAGCGCGCTGCGCGAGAGCATGCGGATGAACACGCCGAGATCCGAGACGCGCGGAATCAGCTTCTCGATACCCATCGATACGATGTGCAACGGCGTCATGTTCGACGACAGGTCGGCGTTGCCTTCATTAGTGCACACCACGACAGTGCCCGTCTCGGCCACCGCGAAATTGCAGCCGGTCATGCCGGCCGTCTTCTCGCGCACGAACCAGGGCCGCGTGTTCATGCGCTGGCTTTCGGCGAGATAGTGGATGTCACTGTTGTGCGGATCCGTACCAATCGTGCGGCTGAAGACCTCGGCCACATCGTCGCGCAGCTTGTGAACGGCGGGCACGACGATATGGCTCGGCGGCTGCCGGTCGAGCTGCTGGATGCGCTCGCCGAGATCCGTTTCCATCACCGAGATGCCGCGCGATTCCAGATACGGGCGCATCGCGCATTCGTCGGTCAGCATCGATTTGCTCTTCACGAGGCCCGTCATGCCGCGCTCGCTCAGCAGGCGGTAGACGATCTCGTTGTGCTCCTCAGCCGTATCGGCCCAGTGGACCTGCACGCCGTTGGCCTCGGCATTGCGCGAGAACTGGTCAAGATAGTCAGCCAGGTGCGAGAGCGTGTGTTCCTTGATCGCCGATGCGAGCGAGCGCATCGTTTCCCACTCGGAGATGGCATGGGCCTGGGCATCGCGTTTCGTGCGCAGGTCCCACAGCCGCTTGTCGTGGAACTCGACGTGCTCCGGACGAAGCAGAAAGTCGCCGGCCAGCTTCGCATGTTCGACGCGTTTCATTCCCGGGCTCCGTTGAGCACCTGCGCAATGTGGATGAAGCGCACGTCGGCGTTCATGCGTTCGGCGCAGCCTTGCTGATGCATGAGACACGACATGTCGCCCGAAACGATGTATTGCGCGCCTGCGCCGACATGATCGACGACCTTGTCCTGACCCATGCGCACCGAAACGGCTTCCTCGGTCACCGCGAACGTGCCGCCGAAACCGCAGCATTCGTCAGGCCGCTTTGGGCTCACGAACTCGATGCCCTTCACACCGCGCAGCAGCGCAAGCGGCTTGTTGAAGGGCTCGCCGGCCACTTCCGAAACAGATGCCTCGTTCAGGTGGCGCAGCGCGCTGCAACTGTTGTGCAGTCCCACGCGCCAGGGAAACTCGGCCCACGGAAATTCGCGTACGCCAAGCACATCATGGAGGAATTCGACCAGTTCGTAAGCCGACGCGCGAACCTTACGCACCTCGTCGGTCTGCTCGATGGCCGTGAGATGGTCGCGCACGTGGTTCACACAGCTCGCCGACGGCGCGACGATATAGTCGTAGCCCGCGAAGTTGCGCGCGAACACGCGCTCGACACCGGCGGCCTCGGCCTGCGCGCCGGAGTTGGCCATCGGCTGGCCGCAGCAGGTCTGGTCGGGCGGATAGTCGACCTCGCAGCCGAACCGCTCCAGCAGTTCGAGCGTGGCGATTCCCACCTCGGGATAGAACACATCGATGAAGCACGGAATGAAAAGAGCGACTTTCATGCGCAGGCCGGCACCGTGAGTGGACGGGGCCATTCTACAGCCTATCCGCTTCAGGACTCCACCGAGCCGCGAACACGCTGAAGGACGTCATGACGCGACGCATCATGAGGCCCCGGGTCATTGCTCGCGGAGGTTCTGCACCGGGCCGAGTCCTCGCCGTAGAAACTTTGCGACGTTAGTGCAGCCCGGCGCAACCGTCATTTTGTCGAATCCATTTCGCACCGTAACGTCCCTGGCGGTTTTAAATTCGGCATGCGAATCATATGGAATCGACCAGAGTGACGATTCCAACGTGCCCTCTCGCGCCGACCGCGTAACCTGCAACGGATCGCACGACACGGTGTGCCGACCGGAACAGGTCAATTGAGCCGGCGGGAGTCCCCGTGGTCGAATCCGATGATTGCGATCCGCAACGCACCAACACACACGCGGCCAACGCGGGCTTCGTCGATCATGGCTTCCGGGCGCGAAGCACCATTGTTAATCAGAATGGAATAATGAAGCCAACAGCCGCACGATGATCAATTGCGCGATTCGGTTCATGATCGGCTCCGTTACTCCACCTCACACAGGAAACCGATCATGAACTCCTCCTCGATTACCCACAGCGTTGCCATTGTCACCGGCGCCTCGCGCGGCATCGGCGCGGCGATCGCCGAACGTCTCGCACGCGACGGCCACGCCGTCGTGATCAATTACGCGTCGAGCGCCGCGCCAGCGGAAGCGCTGGTCGCGAAGATCACCGCGGAAGGCGGGCGCGCGATCGCGGTAAAAGCCGACATTTCGAACGCCGCTGACGCACGGCGCCTGTTCGAGACGACGACGGAGCAACTCGGCCAGCCCACGGTGCTCGTGAACAATGCGGGCATCATGAAGAACGCGACGATCGCCGAATCCACCGACGCCCTCTTCGACGAAACATTCGACATCAACGTGCGCGGCACGCTGAACACGATGCGTGAAGCGGCGACCAGGCTCGCCGACGGCGGCCGCGTCATCAACTTTTCGACCAGCGTGCTCGCGCTCAATCGACCGACCTATGGCATCTACTGCGCGAGCAAGGCCGCCGTGGAAACCCTCACGCGGATCTTCGCGAACGAACTGCGCGGTCGCAACATCACCGTGAACGCCGTCGCGCCGGGACCGACCGCCACGGCGCTATTCCTCGAAGGCAAAACCGACGAACAGATCCGCCAGTTCACGAACATGCCACCGTTGCAGCGCCTGGGCCAGCCGGAGGACATTGCCGCGGTCGTATCGTTTCTCGCAGGGCCAGACGGCGCATGGGTGAACGGCCAGGTGCTGCGCGCAAATGGCGGTCTGGCCTGACGAGCGCACGGGCGGATCATGAAGGGAGAGGTTGCGCCGGGCGGGTCATGGTGCCAGGCGCGCCGGAGGCGATGCTAAACTCCGTGCTCGAAACGAAGCCAGCCTCGCGCTGGCCTTCATTGCGCCTTCAACCTCTTCACACCATGTATCTGTCCATTCTTGCGGTCGGTATCGGCGGAGCGCTCGGTTCGCTGTTGCGCTGGGTGTTGGGCCTGCGCCTGAACACCCTCTTTCCCTTGATGCCGCTCGGTACGCTCGCCTCCAACGTGATCGCGGGCTATGTGGTCGGCGTCGCCGTCGCATTCTTTGCGCGCGTCCCCAACGTGGCGCCCGAATGGCGGCTCTTCGTCATCACGGGCCTCATGGGCGGCCTATCCACGTTCTCGACCTTCTCCGCCGAGGTCGTCTCGCACCTGCAGAATGGCCGCTTCGGCTGGGCGGTCGCGCAGATCGCCATTCACGTCTGCGCGTCGCTCGTCATGACGATCCTCGGCATCGCAACCGTCGCAGCGGTATTGCGCTAATCCGACGCCCGTCTTGCTCGCGGCTTGCCCCTGCGGCGGCCGCGCCTGGCAGTCAACGAAGCTCAGGCCGCCGATAGCCGCCGGGCAGCCCCTTCTTCGAGAACACCCACTGCCAGAGCTGGATATCGCGCGCGCGGAACGCGCCGGCGCACGAAAGCAGGTAGTACCGCCACATGCGATAAAAACGCTGCCCCATCTGCGCCTCGAAACGCGGCCACGCCGCCTCGAAGTTCGCGTGCCAGGCCATCAGTGTGCGGTCGTAATCGGCGCCGAAATTGTGCAGGTCCTCGGTTACGAACAGACCACCCGAAGCGTCGGCAATCTGCCCGATGGCCGGCAACTCGCCGTTTGGAAAGATGTACTTGTCGATCCACGGATCGGGTGTCGTATCGCGACGATTCTTGCCGATCGTGTGCAGCAAAAAGAGGCCGCCATCCGCGAGACAGCGGTGCGCCACTTCCATATACGTGCGGTAATTCTTTGAGCCGACGTGTTCGAACATGCCCACGCTCGCGATGCGATCGAAGCGCTCGTCGAGCGCCCGGTAGTCCAGCAGACGAAACTCGACAGGCAGCCCCTTGCAGCGCTCGGCACCGAGGGCCGCCTGCTCCTTCGACACGGTCACACCCACACACGACACGCCGTAGCGCTCCGCCGCAAACCGCATGAGGCTACCCCAGCCGCACCCGATGTCGAGCAGACGCATGCCCGGTTCGAGACCGAGTTTCCGGCAGATCAGGTCGAGCTTCGCTTCCTGCGCCTCGTCCAGCGAAGTCGCACCGCCGGACCAGTAGCCGCACGTATAGGTCATACGGCGGTCGAGCATCGCCTCATAGAACGCGTTGCTGAGATCGTAGTGCTGCTGCCCCACCCTCCACGCACGGCGGACGGTCTGACGGTTCATGAGGCGCGCCTTGAGCGCATGAAAGACGAGCCGCGCCGGGTCGATCTTTTCGTCCAGATGCGCGCGCAGCACGCGCGCGAAGAATTCGTCGAGACGGTCGCAATCCCACTGCCCGTCCATATAGGCCTCGCCAAGGCCGAGATTGCCTAGCGCGAGCAAACGCTCGGGCACGTGCTGGTCGTGGACGCGCATGTCCCACGCACGCGTTCCGTCGAGCTTCACGTCGGCCTGCGCCAGCAAGCTGGCGACCAACCGCCAGGCCGAGGAACCGGTGGCCTTGCGGACGGAATGGGCTGACTCGATATCGGTCGTAGCCATGGGTGCTCCGTGTCAAAGCGTTCGTCGTCGCGCGCGCTGTGAAGCCCGCTGCGCAATCCGCTATGAAACCCGTTGTTAAGCCTAATGATGCACCCGGTCGAAAAATCCTGCAGGAATGCACTCCGGAGGATGGTGCGTGAGCCATAATCGTCGGTTGTTCTCCCCGTACCCCCGCGCGCTTGCGCGCGTCACCCGAGAAAATCATGGCTTACGATTCGAACAACATCTTTGCGCGCATCCTGCGCGGCGAAGCGCCCTGCATCAAGGTATGCGAGAACGAGTCGGCGCTCGCGATCATGGACGTGATGCCCCAGGCCGACGGCCACGTGCTGGTTCTGCCGAAGGCGCCGGCCGAGCAGATTTACGATCTCCCGATCGAGGCCGCCGCGGCGGCGATCGCAATGGTGCAGCAGGTCGCCGCCGCGGTGCGCGCGGCGATCGCACCCGAGGGTTTGCTGATCGCGCAGTTCAACGGTGCCGCGGCCGGACAGACCGTGCCGCACGTCCATTTCCATGTGATTCCGCGTCGCGAGGGTGAGCAATTGCGTCCGCACGCACGCGAGATGGCCGACATGGCCAGGCTCGAGGCGCTTGCCCAGCGTATTCGGGCCGCGCTGTAATGGACGGCGCCAGGCGGATGCCGCGGAGTGATCGGAGCTGGTGCGGTTTCGTCGCTGTGGCGTGCTGATTGCGGGTCCGTCTGCGTGCGTAAGTGGCTCGCGCGTACGCGCGTTGTTGTGTTTGTCGCAATCGCGGATTGCGACGATGACGTAGCAGAACGGAACGTCCTGCGTGAAAGCCGGCGCATGCTGCGCTGCAGCTATCGTATGGCCCCTCCACGGATAACGTTCTTTTGCCGCGGCTTTATCTGGAGTCCATATCAAATCACGGCGCAAAGTGTTCCGTGCACACGACTGCTAGCGGCAACTGTTCGACCAGAAAACACGCTATGAATGGATGCACGGAGAGGGTGCAGGTCGAAAGTCAGCCGGTTGAACCCGCAACCGCGCGCGACCAGCCGACGACGGCCGCCTCGTAGAGTGAACCACGGCTCGTAAAAGTCACCGCAGTCTCACCTGGTGGCTGAACGAACGCGCGTAAGGGCGACTCGCCCGGCTTTGCCAACACCACCTCCCCCTACCGCCAGGATTCTGCTATAATTCGCGTCCCTCAGGAGAGATGGATGAGTGGTTTAAGTCGCACGCCTGGAAAGCGTGTATAGGTTAATAACCTATCGGGGGTTCGAATCCCCCTCTCTCCGCCAGGACACCACATACGGCTTCGAGCGATTTCGCTCCTCGTGGCCGCACCCTGGAAACGGCGTCGCACCTTTGCAACGCGAATTCCAGCCGCGAAAACTGCTGCCGGAAAGCAGCAGAAGCGCCAGACGGCACCCGAAGACGCCACTCACCGCAGCCCTCGAAAGCCCGCAAGACTAGCGCGAAGGCACCGCCCTCGGCGACACAGCAGCACTAAAAGAAGAATCGAAGAAACGCTCAACCGCCCGAAACGTCATCGAAGATTCGATCATCGAATTCGATCAGGAAGGGATTGTTCCTTCCCAGCGTTCCGGCGTCACGCGCATCCTGGTAGTCAACAAGACGCGCCGCAACGACCTTCCGGATTTGATCCCCCACGATGGCGGATTGCTTCGGCCCCAGCGCTTCAAGGCGATCCAGCAGGTCACCGGGAAAACGTAGCGAGATGTACGGAGTGTCATTTCCGACCGGATTACGGACGATCAGCACATTCAGTCGTCCGTCCGCTGCAGCTTGCTCGCTGTATATGGCGTCATCGTGAAAGGAACGCGATACCGCCTGAGCAACACGCTCCAGAACGCCGCGAGTGATCTGATAGATAGGCATCTTCGTCTCCTGCGTAGACGTCGAGACATCGTATCACTTTGAATTTTCGCGGTAGTGCTCGCCGGCCGAACGTCCACTCGTCGTCTGCCCTCACCCCGTCAAGCGTTAGGCGGGAGTGAGCAAGCTCAATCTAGTATGCCATCATCGCCTGACAGTCTCGGTCCAACGGGCCTGACGGATAATGCGCGGCGACGAGCCTTTTCAGGTCGGCCGTCAATGCCCCCACCGAACACCGCGTGTCGGCCAGAGTGCCGCCAATGCGGCACCCGCCTCGCCAGTCATGCGGCATCCATTTACCCAGGCGTCTACCGACCCGCTCGCCCGACAGCGCAGGGGCACGGGCAGGCTGCGTATTGACGGTCTATAGCTTTGCACAGTGGAGAGGACGGCCTGCTCGATGGCCGTGCCAGCAGGAGACCACCGAGACTGCGTGGGACGCGCTCTATGCGAGGGCGTTGTCGGTGCACGGTGAGTTCTGGTCCGTTTGTGCATTTCCAGACGAAAAAGGGGTTACGGATTCGCGGCGAACGAATTTGCACACCGCGCCCGGACATATCGAAGTGCTGCCCGCTGATATCCGCACGCTGACACGCATAATTGCCAAGGATTTATTCGACCATCCAGTTGCTGTCCCCTTCCTCCAGCACGCCACCATGATCGGTCCGGTCACCCTGACGGGCGACCGCCTGACCTTCGATTTCACAATTGGCCGATCCGGTGATGATCGCTGCACCACAGCTGATGCGGTCGGTCACCCGGGCAATGGCCCTGCCGTTAATCTTTGCTTCAGAGGCGCCAGAGATAACCGCACCAGAGCCGTGCTGCGGGCAGGAGTGACGGTGGCCTACGAGAACAACAGGTTTCATAAACAGATCCTCTATGGGCTGGGAGAAAAATGTAGCGAGGTCGCTGCCGGAGAGTTTGAGCCTCGATTCAAAGCACGCCGGGGGGCTTCGGCAAGTTCGAACGCTACTTCGTCGAAAATCCCGCTGCAGGCGCATTCGACGGCAAAACGCAGGTCGGGCTGGCGTGGCATGAATGGTTCCCGGCGGGTGGATCAAAAGAGGTTCGTGGGGTCGACGGAATGCACGGACAGGATCTCTGCGCGCCAGGCGATCAGTTCGCAGACTCAGGACTTGATCAGCTCGCGCCAGTCGTCGGAGATTCCCGTGCGGCACGGCCATTCCGGCAGTCGAATAACGCAGCACGCAAACCGGACTGCGCACAACGCGTGGCGTCAGATCCACTGTTGTGGCGGCTATTGCTGCCTATTGCTTAAGCGCGCGTTGAGCACCCCACGAATGAGCGAACACTCTCCATCAACTCCGACGACATCAACAATCGGACTGGCCTGAAACAAAATAATTCTGCAATCCATACGATTTCACTCAACAAGCTCGCCATGGTGATCTACCTGATTGGCCTGATTTTCCCAACCGAAAATTAGCAAGAGGAAACCGAACGCTGTCGGCTGACAGGAGCGGCAATTGACACGCTGGATCGAGACACGCTTACGGCGATGCGACAGTTTCAGACCGCCGCCGCGCAGCCGGCTGCAGCGCCGGTCGAAGTCCTTTGCGGTCTGCGCTTTGATGACGAATGCGACAGCACACACGAGGACCTTGCGGGGTGTCCGCTCGGACTGGCGTGGTCCGACGTGCTGTATTGATCTGTTCAACCGGGGGGGGGGAATTCGAAATGCCGCAGAACGAGGGCTAAACCAGCGTTGTTGGCAGTCGCTAGAACGCGCGTCGACAAACGTCGGCGAGTTCTCTCGACACCTGCCCCACCCAGCCCTCTGACCCACTGCACCCAGCACGTCAAGGATGGCGAATATAGTCCACGAGCGCGACCGTATACGCATCCGGCCGCCTGTCCAGCAAGCTCACGCCGATCGCCACAAGAAAGCCCGCCGGTACGCCGAACACGCCCGAACTGATCGGCTCGATGCCGAACCACCGCCCACCTTCGAAGCCGGTCAGTTGCGTAAAGAACGGATACGTCGAAACGATGTAATAGACGCACACCACGAGTCCCGCAATCATCCCCGCCACTGCGCCGAGCCGTGTGGTGCGCTTCCAGAAAACACCGAGGACGAGCACCGGAAAGAGACTCGACGCCGCGAGCGAAAACGCGGCACCAACGAGGAACAAGATGTTCCCCGTATTGAGCGACGCCACCCATGAAGCAAACAGCGCGACACCGAGCAGCAGGATCTTCGACATCGTCACGCGCCGCTGACTGGACGCCTCGGGATCGACCATGTGGTAGTACACATCGTGCGAAAGCACGTTTGAGATCGTGAGCAGCAGACCATCCGCGGTGGAGAGCGCCGCGGCCAGCGCACCCGACGCAATAAGTCCCGACATGACATACGGCAGTCCGGCAATCTCCGGCGCTGCAAGCACGACCATGTCCGGCTGCATTTGAATATCGCCCCAACGCACGATGCCATCGCCGTTCACGTCAGCGATGCTGATGAGATACGGCTCGATGCGCCGCCACTGCATCACCCAATGCGGCAGATCGCCAAAGCGCTGCCCTACCAGATGCGTGAGGATCTCGTACTTGATCATCACCGCGAGCACCGGCACGGTCAGGTAGAACAGCGCGACGAAAAAGAGCGTCCACCCCACCGAGCGCCGGGCCGACGCCACTGACGTCGTCGTGTTGTAGCGCGTGAGGATGTGCGGCAAGCTCGCCGTGCCGAGCGACAGGCACAGCAGCAGCGAAAGAAAATTGCGTTGGTGGATGCGCCGCGCGTCGTCGTCAACAGCGGGAAACGGTTCGCGCATCGGCACGGGCGTCGCCGCGCGCTCGAGCAGGTCGTCGCGATGCTGCGTCCACACGATACGCGCCGCATCCGCGTCGTGCGGAAACGATTCAATCTGGCGTTCGAGCGAGTCAATCTCACGCAGCGGACCGTTGTGGCGGCGCAGGTTGACGAGCGTGTCGTTGAGGCGTGTTTTCTCTTCGACAAACGACTGCGGCAACGCATCGAGCCGCGTTTGCCAAACCCCCGCGCGGTGCCGGAATTCGTCGCGTACGCTCTGTTCAGGGGCCGCGTCGCGTACGTTGCCCTCGAGCGCTTCCACGCGCTCCATCAGCCGGCCGTAATTGAATTGCGGCAGCCACCCCAACCCGTCGCGATGCGCGATCAACGAGACAGGAATCAGGATCGCGGAAATGAGAATGACGTACTGCGCGACCTGCGTCCACGTCACCGCGCGCATGCCACCGAGAAACGAACACACGAGAATACCGGCAAGTCCGCAGAAGATGCCGATGGCAAAATCGACGCCGATAAAGCGCATCGCAATCAGCCCCACGCCCTGGATCTGCGCGACGAGATAGACGAACGAGCAGAGGATCGTCGCAAGGACGGCGAGTGCGCGCACGAGGTTGCTCGAATAGCGCGTGCCGAGAAAGTCGGCGATGGTATAGCGCGCGAGTTTGCGCACGTACGGCGCGAGCAGGAACGCAACAAGGCAGTAGCCTGCGGTCCAGCCCATCATGTAGGCAAGGCCGTCGTAGCCGCTCGCGTAGAGCGAGCCCGCAAGACCGATGAACGACGCAGCCGAAAGCCAGTCCGCAGCGGTTGCCATCCCATTGAAGAACGACGGCACGCGGCGCCCCGCGACGTAGTACTCGACGAGATCGGATGTCCGCGAGAGCAAGCCGATCACGGCGTAGACGGCGATCGGCACGAACAGGAACACGTAGCCGATCCACACGCCGGGTCCCGTGAACAGCTCGATGCGCCACATCACGTAGACAAACGCGAGGAAACCGATCGTATAGAAGGCGTACGACCGGATGAGCCGATGCGCGAGCTTCATCGTTGGGGCGCCTTGAAGGCCTCCCGGATCGCCAGGTCGGCTTCGCGGGCGGCCTGCAATTCGCGGTCGGCGCGCTGCATCAGCACGATATAGACGGCAATGAGCAGCACGTACACGATAATCGCGCCCTGTGCGCCGACGTAGAACGGCAGGCTGAAACCCGCGAAGCGCACACTGCTGAGCGAGCTCGCGAAGAACGGAACGACGAAGGAAACGATAAAGCCAATCGTCATGAGCACGGCGATCAGCACGATGTTGAAGCGCCAGTAGCGCTTATGGGCGAGCGCCATCGCCTCGCTCACCCGTGGAGGCTCAGGCAATGGATTGACGTTGTTCTGGGGTGTGGACTGTGGCGCGGCCATGCGCCTATGTAACAAAAATGCGCCACGCCGGCAATCGGGATCGACCGCTATGGAGGAGCAGCGCGGCGCCGTCGAGCGAGCCGCGCTGCTGGGAATCGCTTACACCGACTCGCCGAGCTGATCGAGAATCGCCGGATTTTCCAGCGTCGAAACGTCCTGCGTGATCGCCTCGCCCTTCGCCAGCGAGCGCAGCAGACGCCGCATGATCTTGCCCGAGCGCGTCTTCGGCAGGTTCTCGCCGAAGCGGATGTCGCGCGGCTTGGCGATCGGTCCGATCTCCTTGCCCACCCACGCACGCAGATCGTTGGCGAGTTTCACGGCGTCGTCACCGTGCGGACGTGCGCCCTTGAGCACCACGAACGCCACCACCGCCTCACCCGTCGTGTCGTCCGGACGACCCACCACCGCCGCCTCTGCCACCAGCGGATTGGCCACCAGTGCCGACTCGATCTCCATCGTGCCCAGCCGGTGACCCGAGACGTTCAGCACGTCGTCGATGCGGCCCATGATCGTGAAGTAGCCCGTGTCCTTGTCGCGCACGCTGCCGTCACCGGCCAGGTACAGACGCCCGCCCAGTTCCTCCGGGAAGTACCCCGTGCGATAGCGCTCCGGGTTGCCCCACACGTTGCGGATCATCGCCGGCCACGGGCGCTTGACCACCAGAATGCCGCCCTGACCGTTCGGTACGTCCTGGCCCGTTTCATCGACGATCGCCGCCATGATGCCCGGCAGCGGCAGCGTGCACGAACCCGGCACCAGCGGCGTCGCGCCCGGCAGCGGCGTGATCATGTGGCCGCCCGTCTCGGTCTGCCACCACGTGTCGACGATCGGGCAGCGCGCGCCGCCCACGTTCTCGTAGTACCACATCCACGCTTCCGGATTGATCGGCTCGCCCACCGTGCCGAGAATGCGCAGCGACGACAGGTCGTAGCTCTTCGGATGCACCTTCGCATCGGCTTCCGACGCCTTGATCAGCGAGCGGATCGCCGTGGGCGCCGTGTAGAACGTGGTGACCTTGTGGCGCGCGATCATGTCCCAGAAGCGGCCCGCGTTCGGATACGTCGGCACGCCCTCGAACACCACCTGGGTCGCGCCGATCGTCAGCGGTCCGTACGCGACGTAGCTGTGGCCCGTGATCCAGCCGATGTCGGCCGTGCACCAGAACACGTCGTTCGGCTTCGAGTCGAACGTCCACTTCATGCTCTGCGCGGCCCACAGCAGATAGCCGCCCGTGCTGTGCTGCACGCCCTTGGGCTTGCCCGTCGAGCCCGACGTGTAGAGGATGAACAGCGGATGCTCCGCGCCCACCGGCACCGGCGCGCAGGTGTCGCTTTCCGCCGCCGAGACTTCATGCATCCAGTAGTCGCGGCCCGCGTGCCACGCGACCTTGCCGCCCGTGCGCTGGTACACGATCACGCTGTGCACCGCCTCGCAGCCGCCCATCGCGAGCGCTTCGTCGGCGATGTTCTTCAGCGGCAGCGCCTTGCCGCCGCGCATCTGCTCGTCGGCGGTGATGAGCGCCACGGCGCCCACGTCGACGATGCGCTCGTGCAGCGACTTCGACGAAAAACCGCCGAACACCACCGAGTGCGTCGCGCCGATCCGCGCACACGCCTGCATCGCCACGATGCCCTCGACGGACATCGGCATGTAGATCACGACGCGGTCGCCCTTTTTCACGCCGCGCTTCTTCAGCGCGTTGGCAAAGCGCGAAACGCGCGCGAGCAGGTCCTGGTAGGTGATGTGGGTGACGGTGCCGTCATCGGCTTCGAAGATCACCGCGACGCGTGCGCCATTACCCGCTTCGACGTGACGGTCGAGGCTGTTGTATGAAGCGTTGAGTTCGCCGTCCTCGAACCACGTGTAGAACGGTGCGTTCGATTCGTCGAGCACCTTCGTGAACGGCTTCTGCCACGTCAGGGTTTCGCGCGCGAGGCGCGCCCAGAAGCCCTCGTAATCGCGTTCGGCTTCCGCGCACAGCGCCTGGTAGGCGTCCATGCCGGACACCGTGGCATTCGCTACGATTTGTGCGGACGGCGCGAAAACGCGGCGCTCCTGAAGTACCGATTCAATCGCTGACATCGACAACCCCTTCGTGAAGGTAAAACATCAAACTCATGGACACACGCAGCATCTCCGATGCCAGCATGCGCCGTCTCCGAATGCCGCCCCGCCTTGTGAGCGGTTGCGACGATTATTTTTCCTGCTTTATTCCTGCTATTCGTGTTGCTGCTTTCAGATGTGCACTGCGGCACCGCAGCAAAGCCGCGCGTGCAATATTGCTCTCCGTCTGTGCGGACTAGCGTAAGCGTACCAACTTACCTGCCACTTACGTGCAATGTGCGCAGCCTTGCACACACGCCTTTCAGGTGACGTTCAGGTAAGCGGGCATTTAGAATGCTAGCTGAAAACTTTGCGCGCCCGGATTCCAGCTTGAACCGATATTCTATTTTCCTCGTCGCCGCGATGCTCCTCGTGGGCAGCAATGTCGGCATCGGCAAATCGATCGTCGCCTTTATCCCCGTTCCACTCTTTGCGCTCCTGCGTTTCGTGATCGCCCTCGCGGTGCTCGGGCCGCTGCTGCGTGTCGCGAAGATGCGACTCGTGACGCGCGGCGAGTGGATCAATCTCTTCCTTCAGGCGCTCTTCGGTACATTCGGGTTTACGCTGCTCATGCTTGACGGCGTGCATCGCACGAGCGCTGTCGCTGCAGGCGTCATCACCAGCACCATCCCCGCGGTCGTCGCCCTCTTTTCGTGGATCTTCCTGCGCGAGCGGCCAGACACTCGCGCGCTCGCGTCGATCGCGCTCGCCATCGCGGGCATTGCCGTCATCAACCTCGCACACGCCGACGACAGCGGTTCGCCGCAATCGCTGACCGGCAATCTCATGGTGCTCGGCGCCGTGTGCTGCGAGTCGCTCTACGTGATCCTTTCCCGCCGCCTCACGCAGACGCTCGCGCCCATCGACATCTGCGCGTACACGCACCTCTTCGGCTTCCTGTTGATGCTGCCGGTGGGTCTGCCTTTTGCACTGTCGTTCGATTATGCGGCCGTGCCCGCCGGCATCTGGGGACTCTCGCTCTGGTACGGGCTCGCCGCCAGCGTGTTCTCGTTCTGGCTCTGGATGAAGGGAATCCGGCACGTTCCGGGCAGTGTCGCCGGCGTATTTACGGCCGTCCTGCCCGTGGCCGCGGCAGTCTACGGGATCGTGCTGCTCGGCGAGCGGCCCACACCCGCGCACGGCATCGCGTTAGCCTGCGTGATTACCGGCATCGCGCTCGCCAGCCTGAAGACGAAACAGGTGCCGCCCGTCGCATCCTGACTTGCATTGCGGCGCGGTGAAGAATGATGCGCGCGCCGGGTCTGGCCCCGCGTTGCACGCTGCAGCCCGTGGCGCCCGCCGCGCGGCGACCGCAAGCCCGGCCCGCCCGGGCCGAACCAGCCGCTGCCGGTGTTAGGGCGAGGCCAGCCGCCGACACTGTACAATTACGCGCGCCCGGTCCAGGCGGCGCGCACCCGCCGGCGGCGCACCCGTTGCGTTGCCGGATGCGGAAGGCGCGGCGCTTGAACCCCGCCCGATTTTCGCCATCGCAATTGCCTATGTCCGCAGCACGCCCTTCGCCGTCCAGAGCACCCACGCCCGCCCGCACCCCGCGCGCCAGCCGTCTGCTGCCGCGCGTGATCTTCATGAGCCGCTGGCTCCAGGTGCCACTGTATCTCGGCTTGATCGTCGCGCAGGCCGTCTACTGCGTGCTCTTCCTGAAGGAAGTCTGGCACCTCGTCAGCCATTCGACGACGCTCGACGAAACGAGCATCATGCTCGCCGTGCTCGGCCTGATCGACGTGGTGATGATCTCGAATCTGCTCATCATGGTGATCGTCGGCGGCTATGAGACGTTCGTCTCGCGCATGGGCCTCGAAGGCCACCCCGACGAGCCCGAATGGCTCGATCACGTGAACGCCGGCGTGCTGAAAGTGAAGCTCGCGATGGCGCTCATCAGCATTTCGTCGATTCATCTGCTGAAGACCTTCATCAATCCCGATGCGGTCTCCACTCACACCGTGATGTGGCAGGTGATCATCCATGGTGCGTTCCTCGTCTCCGCGCTGATCATGGCGTGGATCGACCGACTCACGACGCACACTCATTCCGAGCATTACCAGGAATTCGCCGCGCGCCATCCGGTACCGGCCGACTCCGTTGTCGCCGAAGCCGTCGAGTAAGGCGGCACTCACAACAAGATTTACGACATTCCGTCCCCACTGAAGCTAGCCATGACAGTCATCAAACAGGAAGACCTGATCCAGAGCATCGCGGATTCGCTGCAGTACATCAGCTACTACCATCCGCAGGACTACATCGAAGCACTCGGCCGCGCGTACGAGCTTGAAGAAAGCCCCGCCGCGAAGGATGCGATCGCGCAGATCCTCACGAACAGCCGCATGTGCGCCGAAGGCAAGCGCCCGATTTGCCAGGACACCGGCATCGTCACGATCTTCGTGAAGGTCGGCATGGACGTGCGTTGGGATGGCGCGACGATGAGCCTGACCGACATGATCAACGAAGGCGTTCGCCGCGGTTATCTGAACCCGGACAACGTGCTGCGCGCATCGATCGTGAACCCGCCCGAAGGCGGCCGCAAGAACACGAAGGACAACACGCCGGCCGTGATCCACTACGAGATCGTGCCGGGCGACAAGGTCGACGTGCAAGTCGCGGCCAAGGGCGGCGGCTCGGAGAACAAGTCGAAGTTCGTGATGCTGAACCCGTCCGACTCGATCGTCGACTGGATCCTCAAGACCGTCCCGACGATGGGCGCTGGCTGGTGCCCGCCGGGCATGCTCGGCATCGGCATCGGCGGCACGGCTGAAAAGGCGATGCTGATGGCGAAGGAATCGCTGATGGAGCCGATCGACATTCAGGAGATCATCAAGCGCGGCCCGACGGACTGGATCGAAGAGCTGCGCGTCGAACTGCACGAGAAGGTCAACGCACTCGGCATCGGTGCGCAGGGCCTGGGCGGCCTCGCCACCGTGCTCGACGTCAAGATCATGGCCGCGCCGACGCACGCCGCGTCGAAGCCCGTCGCGATGATCCCGAACTGCGCGGCCACGCGCCACGCGCACTTCGTGCTCGACGGCTCGGGTCCTGCGAAGCTCGAGGCACCGTCGCTCGACGCATGGCCGAAGGTCAACTGGGAACCGAACACGGAAACGAGCAAGCGCGTCGATCTGAACACGCTCACACCGGAAGAAGTCGCTTCGTGGAAGCCGGGCCAGACGCTGCTGCTCTCGGGCAAGATGCTCACGGGCCGCGACGCCGCGCACAAGCGCATCGCCGACATGCTCGCCAAGGGCGAGAAGCTGCCCGTGGACTTCAAGAACCGCGTGATCTACTACGTCGGCCCGGTCGATCCGGTTCGCGACGAAGTGGTCGGCCCGGCAGGCCCCACCACCGCCACGCGCATGGACAAGTTCACCGAGACGATGCTCGCGCAAACGGGCCTCATTTCGATGGTCGGCAAGGCCGAGCGCGGACCGGTCGCGATCGAGGCAATCAAGAAGCACAAGGCTGCTTACCTGATGGCTGTCGGCGGCGCAGCGTACCTCGTGTCGAAGGCGATCCGCGGCTCGAAGGTCCTCGCATTCGAAGACCTCGGCATGGAAGCCATCTATGAGTTCGACGTCCAGGATATGCCGGTGACGGTCGCGGTCGATTCGTCGGGCACCTCGGTCCACCAGACCGGCCCGAAGGAATGGCAGGCGAAGATCGGCAAGATTCCGGTCGCAACGGTTTGATGCGCGACTCGAGGCTGTTGGCCGGTTCGTGCCGACTACGCTGATACACAAAACCGGGGCCCTGTGCCCCGGTTTTTTTATGCACCGCAAAACGGCTCGAGGCTGGGTATCCATTGCAAGGACCGGCTTTGGGTCCGCAGTCAGCCTTGGCTTTTGCTGGCACAGCGCTTATTGTTGAAAACCAGAGCCCGCCCCACACACCAAGGAAAAGATCATGCAAGGCGACAAGAAGGTGATCGAATATCTGAATGCGCAGCTCAAGAACGAGCTGACCGCCATCAATCAGTATTTCCTGCACGCGCGCATGTATGACCACTGGGGCCTCGACAAGCTCGGCAAACACGAATACGACGAATCGATCGGCGAAATGAAGCACGCCGACATGCTGATCGAACGCATCTTCGTGCTCGACGGCCTGCCGAACCTGCAGGACCTGCACAAGCTGCTGATCGGCGAGGAGACGAAGGAAATCCTCGAATGCGACCTGAAACTCGAACAGATTTCCCAGGGCACCTGCAAGGAAGCGATCGTCTATTGCGAGTCCGTGCGCGACTTCGTCTCGCGCGAAATCTTCGTAACGATCCTCGACGAGACCGAAGAGCACATCGACTGGCTCGAAACGCAGCTTGATCTCATCGACAAGGTCGGCATCCAGAACTATCAGCAGTCGGGCATGGGTTCGGTAGAATCCTGATCGCTGTCTTGCTGTTTCGACGCATGCGCCCGGCGGCGAATGCGTCCCTACTATCCTGCCCGGACTATCTTGAACGTTTCGCCTCCTAGCGGCGCCGCGCCCGTCGGCATCTTCGACTCTGGCCTTGGCGGCCTTTCCGTGCTGCGCGCGGTGCGCACGCTCCTGCCCGCCGAACGTCTCGTCTATGTCGCCGACTCGCGCTACGCGCCTTACGGGCAGCGCGACGACGACTTCATCGCCGACCGCACGCTCGCCATCGGCGAATGGCTCGTGGCGCAGGGCGCCAAGGCACTCGTGGTGGCCTGCAACACGGCCACCGCGCAATCAATCGAATTCGTGCGCGAGCGGCTGCCCATCCCGTTAGTCGGCGTGGAACCCGGCATCAAACCCGCTGCGCTGCAGTCGAAAACGCGCGTGGCGGGCGTGCTCGCCACCCAGGTCACGCTGCGCAGCACGCGCTTTCAGGCTCTCGTCGAACGTCATGCGGCTGATCTGCGCGTGCTCTGCCAGCCCGGTCACGGGCTAGTGGAAGCCGTGGAGCGCTGCGACACAGGCTCTCCCGAACTGCTCGCGCTGCTGCGCGGCTATCTCGCGCCGATGCTCGACGCCGGCGCCGATACGCTCGTGCTCGGCTGCACGCACTATCCATTTCTGGACACGGCGATCCGCTCGATCGTCGGCGAGCGCATGACGCTTGTCGACACCAGCGTCGCCATCGCGCGGCAGCTCGAACGCGTGCTGGGCCATCACGGCCTGCTCGCAGACGCAGCAGGCGACGCGCAAGCGAGCGCACGCTTTTGCTCGACGAGCGATGGCACCCATCTGCGCGTGCTTGCCGCGGCGCTGCTCGGCATCGACGCGCAGGTCGAAGCCGTGCGGATTCCGTCACGACGCACGCTCGAACTGGAAACCGACGCGGTCTGACGTCGCACCCTCGTTGTAGCGCCCGTCTGGCGAGCCGAGCCTTTCTGGCTGCCGAACCGCCGTCAGCCCCCGTTTCGCGCCTTCCTCACGGGCCGGGGCTCCAGCGAAAATCCATGCTAAGTGTCCGGTTTTGTTACAAAAAATCCGTCAAGGCGCTTGCCAAGCGCACCAAAGATAATGATAATAATTCCCATTACTGATCTCTGTTGCGCTACACCATCATGATTGTCTGCGTGTGCAAGTCCGTCTCCGACCGGACGATCCGAGCTTCCATTGCCGAAGGCACGGATTCATTCGATGAACTGCAGTTCGAACTCGGCGTTGCGACCTGCTGCGGCAAATGCGAAGAAACGGTTCGCGACGTGATGGCCCAGAGCGGTGTTTGCGCGAGCCGTTGTGGCGTCGCCCACGCCCATCCGGCGGCCGCGCCCGCCGCTGCCCCCGTCGTGTTCTACGAGCTTCAGGCCGCCTGAACATCCCGGCGCGCCCCGTTCGCGCCGCCAGCAAGCCAGTTTCACGACGAGCCAGCGACCGCTCACCCCTCTATCAGGAGATTGGGATGGAATTGCTGGCCGGATTCGTGACGACTGTGTGCATCGCGCTGTGGATATTCCGCGAATGACGCGGTGAGACACCACGTAGATCATCTCTCACGCACTGCTTACGATTGGCGCCGTCGCTGGTCCATCTAGTCAGGCGCGTGTCATTGCCATTTTTTCGGTTTCTTCGTCGCTCCCCATCGTGCACAGCCTGCACTCGATCTTCGTAACCGACGGGCGCGTCACCGCACGCACTCTAACGCGCAGTCTCACGATGATCGGATGAACGATATCAACGCGTGCACTGGCACGATTTTATGTTCGGTATCCTTATCAATTTCCTGATGACGATCACCGCAATCTGTCGCTCCGTGAAGATCGGCCTGCTACACGCAAGCAGCCAGATGGAAGAAGCGAAGCCACATAGATCAACGTATTGACCACTGCGCATGCCGTGCCGCACGTGAGCACGCACTGCAAAGTGACGTCCGGGAAATTGGCACAAGCACAATCGGAGGCATGCTGCGCTGTCCTGCGATACCGGGTTGACCACCGATCCCGCGCGCAATTACGGAAGTGCGGAACGGCCGGGCCACTGCCGCGTATTTCGCGTCCCTGGTCTGTACAAAGTAAAAGGCCCTCATCGTCAGATGAAGGCCTTTTTTCGAGCGCACGCGGCGCATTCGGGCGGTCTCGACGCTCACCGTCGGCCAGTTCGCGTCAACACATGCGACATACCGTGGGCAACACGGATAGCGCTATCAGCCCTGAAGGCTCGCTATCATAGCGGCCATCAATTCCCGCACAAGACCGGTCTTGGCGAGAGGGATTTCAATATATTCCTCTCGCCGCTCGCATTCAAGACATTGCCCATTGAAAGTAACGATTGCTGGCGACGCTTAAATGCAAAAAGGCATAGGCAGAGCCTGCCCTGCGATTCTTCATGCAGTCTCAATGTTGCGCCGGGACTTCGCACGCAACGCTGGCGCCACTGGCTGCGTCTCACGATCGCGTTCGAGCAGCGGCGCGATTTCGCTGCGCAGCGGACACTCCTGCTGCAAGCTCTGGTCGGCATCGAGCACTTCGACGAGGTAATCGACGAACGCGCGCACCGCCGGCACCATGCCCTGCCGCGAGAGAAACACCGCGTAAAGCTGCGGCACCGGCAGCGTCCAGCCCGGCATCACAGGCGAAAGCTTGCCCGAGCGCAGCGCGGCGCCATACATCATCTCGGGCATCGCCGCGATGCCGAGGCCCGCGAGCGCGGCTTCGCGGATGGTCGTGAGATCGGCCGAGATGAGGCGTGGCTCGTGTTCGTGCGAATGGCGCGTGCCGTCCGGTGCGATCAGTTGATACACGTGGCGGCCGTCGCTCGTCGGTGTATCGAGCGTTTCGAAACGTGCGAGATCGTCGGGTGTGAGTGGCGGCGCGTTCTGCGCGAGCAGGCTCGGCGCGCCGACGAGCATCTGCTCCGTACGCCAGAGCGGACGCACCACGATGTTCGCATTCTGCGGCGGCTCCGAGCGCACACGCAGCGCGATATCCACCGAATCCTCGAAGAGGTCGATTACGCGGTTCGTCACGCGCATCACGACCCGCACCTCGGGGTAGCGAATCATGAACTCCGGAATGATCTGCGAAAAGATGGTCTGCGAAAGCGTAACCGGTACGCTCACTCGCACCGTGCCGCGCGGCGACGAGCGCAACGACTGGACGACGTTCACGGCGGCCTGCGCTTCGGAGAGCATGGCGCGGCAATGCTGATAGAAAAGATCGCCGGCTTCGGTGAGCGCCAGCTTGCGCGTCGAGCGCTGCAGCAGGCGCACGCCGAGCGATGCTTCAAGCTCGCTCACCCGCCTCGACAGACGAGACTTCGAAATGCCGAGTACGCGTTCGGCCGCCGAGAAACCGCCGTGCTCGACGACCTGTGAGAAGTACATCAAATCGTTCAGATTATGCGAGTCGATCTTCATGTGGTCGTTCCACTGATGGGACAATCCATTGCGTCTGGGCCGTCAAACTTGGCAAATCGGCTACCTATAATAGCGGTTTGTTTCGTATATAACGCAATTCCCCCTGTTCGGAGGTGACATCCATGACGACCACCCGCACGATCGAACGCGTCTTTCCCGCCGTTCGCACCACCGAGGGTGCCGGGTTCATCGTCCATCGACCGTTCCCGACGCGGCAGTTGATGGACTTCGATCCGTTCCTGCTGCTCGACGAAATGGGTCCGACCGACTACGCGCCGGGCGCCGCGAAGGGCGCACCGGATCACCCGCACCGCGGCTTCGAAACCGTCACGTATGTCCTCGAAGGGCGCTTCGGTCACAAGGATTCGGCGGGACATTCGGGCACGCTTGGCCCTGGCGACGTGCAGTGGATGACCGCCGGCGCGGGCGTCATTCACAGCGAGATGCCCGACCCCGAGTTCGCCCGCAGCGGCGGCCGCATGCACGGTCTGCAGTTGTGGGTGAATCTGCCCGCGCGCGACAAGATGATCGCGCCGCGCTACCAGGAAATGCCGACCGCGCGCATTCCGGTCGGTCGATCGGCGGACGGCAAGGTCTCGGTGAAAGTGATCGCGGGCGAATCGCTCGGCGTAAAAGCCGCAATCGAAACGCGCACGCCGATCCTCTACCAGCACTTCACGATCGCACCGGGCGGACGCGTCGAACAGGCTGTGCCGCGCAACTGGCGCGTGTTCGCGTATGGCCTCGCGGGCATCGGACACTACGGGCCTGACGGCGAGCGTATCGAGGCACAGCAGATGATCGCGTTCGCCAACGACGGCGACTCGGTCGTCCTCGCCGCACCGGACGATGCAACCGAGGCGCTGGAGGTGTTGCTGATTGGCGGCGAACCGCTCAACGAGCCGGTCGTGCGCTATGGCCCGTTCGTGATGAATACGGAACAGGAAATCCGCCAGGCCGTGCTCGACTACCAGGCGGGGCGCATGGGGCACATCGCGCACTGACGCGTTATTTGCGGCGCGGCGATGCTGCATTGCAGTGCCGGGTAATCGCCCATTTCCTCCGATACTTTCCACAGCTTTTTTGGCTTTCCGTCACAATAGGGCCTCCAGGGAAGCGCAGGGATTCACCGCTCGCTTCCCGTCCCCTATCAGCCCGTACCGTCCGCGAGGAGCGCATGGCCGAACCCGCCGTCATTGCCCACATCGGCTCAACCGACTACCAGGTTCAATTCAACGATGGCACCCACACGTGGGTCGCCGACGAACCCGCCTCGCTCGGCGGCGGCGACACCGGCCCGACGCCGTTCTCGCTCCTGCTCTCGAGCCTCGGCGCCTGCACGTCGATCACGCTCAAGATGTACGCAAAGCGCAAGGAATGGCCGCTCGAAGGCGTGCGCGTCAAGCTCTCGATGGAAAACGGCGCCTCCGGCGCGACCATCGACCGCCAGATCGCGCTCGAAGGCGCACTCACGAGTGAACAGCGCGAGCGTCTGCTGGAGATCGCGAACGTATGCCCTGTCCACAAGATCCTGACCCAGTCGGTAACGATCCGCTCTGGTCTGGTGGCCGCGTGAGCGGCGCTCACGGACAATGCCACAGGAAGCCTTCGACTTGAATTTCGAACATCTCATCCAGATCAACGACCCACAGAACCCGCTCGTCCCGGCAATGACGCGCGAGCAGTTGTGGGAAGGCCTCGTGCTGCGCGCGGAGCAGCCGCAACTCTTCGTGCTCGGCCTCGATAGCTGCACGATCCTCTCGCGCGAGGAAAACACGCTCGAACGGGAGCTGCACTACGGTAACGCGACGGTGCGCGACCGCGTCACGCTCACGCCCGGCCAGAGCGTGCGCTACGACATCCTTGCGACCGAGGAGCACGTGGGCGGCTCGCTCACGATGACGATCGAAGAGCCCGACGAATCGGAGCTGTTCCTGCGTTTCGAGTACCGCACGACGTTGCCCGCCGCCGTTACCGATGACGACCGGCAGACCTCGGAAATCGTGAAGTCCGCGTATCGGGAGTCGGATATCGACACCGTGCGTCTGATTCGCGAGTTCGTGCTCGGACCCAACGGCCCGGGCGCGCTGCACCATTGAGTCGCTTTACGTGTGAGGCGGGTGCCGTGCGGTGAGCGGCCGCTTCGCGTGGTAACGCACGACCTGCACAGTGGGACCACCCCGCGCTCCGCCAAAAACTATCGTTGCTCCGATCCGATACATATTTCGCGGTTGCAAATAGGAATGATTATCATTTAATATTATTCCATCGAATCGAAACAGACACCACGCTCATGACCGACTTCAACCGCTCGTCAACGCTCAGCCTGCGCCGCGCTGGCGGCCCGGCGTCGAGCGCCACGCGATCGAAACCGGCCGCGCAAACGCAACCGTGCACGAGTGCGGTAACCGCAACCGCAGCGGCACCAGAAGTCGGCGCCGGGTGCGCGCTCGACAGCACGACGCTGCTGCAAGGCCGCAGTGTCGTGGACATCAAGCACAACGGCGAGACGTACCAGCTGCGAGCCACCCGGCTCGGCAAGCTGATCCTCACCAAGTAGTTCGTACCGGGTATTGTGGGGACCGCCTCCTTACGCGAGGCGTTGGGGCACTAGCCAGCCACGACGGCCTGCACGCGAGATCTAGACCCCTTCGTGCAAACATTATTCAAGCCGGCCGTTGCAGTCAGCCATGCCATTTTTTTGTTCTCACCGTGATAGAGGCGGCGCCGAGGCCAGGCGCGGCTCGAGCCTAAGGCCGCAGCATTGTCTGCGGCCTTAGCTTTTTCCAGTGCTAACCGATGTGCTCGTGTCGCGTAGCGATCACGCGCACCGGCAAAGCGATGTATTACTCGACGCCGAGCGCCGCGATGCCCGCGCGGGCCACGGCTGCATCCTGATCGGACTTCACACCCGAGACGCCGATCGCGCCGATCACATCGCCGTTGACGACGATCGGCACCCCGCCCTCCAGCATCGCCGTCAGCGGCGCGCTCAGAAAGGCGGTGCGCCCCTGCCGGATGACGTCCTCATAGATCTTGCTTTCGCGACGGCCGAGTGCTGCGGTGCGGGCCTTCGATGTTGCCATTTCGGCCGTGCCGGGCGACGCGCCGTCAAGACGGCGCAGCCACAGCAGATGCCCGCCATCATCGACGATCGCAATCGTCACGTTCCATTGATTGGTGCGTGCATGTGAGACGGCCGCATCGCCCATCGTCACGATGTCTTCGTCAGTCAATACCGCTCTGGTTCGCATGGCTTGCTCTCCGATCGGTTGAACCGCCGATCAGTGCGCCCAGCCCCAGAACATGAGCCACCACGCACCGTCGATCACGGCGAGCGCGGCGGCGAAACAGAGCATCGCGAAACCACGCTGCCAGAGCCGCTGACTGTAGCGGCCTGTCACCCGCCACGCAAGCCAGCCGCTCCACAAATTGAATATGACAAGAATCGCAATTCGCGCGCCAGTTGCCCAGTCGAGCTGCATGTGCTCGGCGCGCAACAGCGAGAGCGTCGTGGCCGAAAGACCCAGAAAAACTCCCGCACCCGCTAGCGGAATCAGCGCCTGTGCAAGGTGATGCAGACGGCGCATCTCGAAGCGTCCGAGCGGCACGCACGCGAGCGCCAGAATCGCGAGGAGCGTGGTGCCGATAGCGAGCCCGGTCGCGACGATATAGCCGACGATCAGCGTCCCGTCGAGCCACGAAAACACGTCGTTCTGCTCAGGATAGTGCGTGAGCAGGAACCACGGCGCGTTCGTGTCGAGCGGCCAGGTGATGTCGCGATCGATGAGCCAGCCTGCAATCGACTGCTTCAGATCGACGAACCACGGTGAACCGCTCCAGTGAAAAGCGCCGATCGCAATGCCGAGCAGACCATAGAGGATGAGCGCGGTGTCCCAACCCTTTGCCTGCCGGTCACCGAGTTCGACGACCTCTTGCGCAGGCGAGCGCCACGTCAGATCGATCGCGTCGCGGTGGCCCGCGCAGCGGCCGCACATGTGGCACGAAGCGGCGCCCTTCATGTTGCGCAGCGGCACGAGCGGCGCGCAATTAACCGGAATCACGCGATGTCCGCCGTGCTCGCCCGATTTGTACGAGCGGCGCCAGGCGTCCTCATTGACCTTGTAGTGGAACGGCGCGAGGCGCGCCAGAAGCGAAAACACCCCGTTGACGGGGCACAGGTAGCGGCACCAGATCCGCTTCTCGCGGCCATAAAGAAAGCCGATCACCATCGCGCCGAGCGTCGAGCCACCCAGCACGAGCAACACCGCTTTCGGGTATTGGTAGACGCTCACCATCTGGCCATAGATGGTCGTCATTCCGAACGCGACGAAGGGCCAGCCACCCCAGCGCATCCAATGCGGAATCGCACCACCGCGACCGAAGCGACTCGCGAACTCAGTGAGCGCGCCCTCGGGACAGAGCACGCCACACCATACGCGGCCAAGCATGATCATCGACAGCAGCACGAACGGCCACCAGATGCCCCAGAACACGAACTGCGCCGCGAGCGTGAGATTGTTCCAGAGGTGCGCGGTATCGCCGGGCAGCGGCATGACCGCAGGCACGAGAATCAGAAACGCGTAGACCGCAACGACGATCCACTGCACGCCACGGATCACCGCGCCGTGCCGTTGCATCCATAGCCCAGCCTGGGCGAGCTTGCCGCGCCTCACAACCGGCTGCGCCGATGCGCAGCTCACGCCGCACGCCTCTTGCCAATCGCCGCCGCACGGCCATTCGCGCGACGCACGAGGAGCCACACGACACCCCAGTACGCGGCAAACGCGATCAAGTTCATGAGCGCCGGGTGCGCGCGATAGCCGGTGAGCGTCGCCACGAGCGAGCCGAAGGTGCTCGAATCATCAAGCAGTGCGGATGCGTTCCACACCTGGTCGATGAGGGTCGGCAGGATTTCCTTGTCGATCAGCTTGTCGACGCCGGTCTGGAACAGGCCTGCGCCGAGCAGGAGCAGCATGATCTCGGTGATGCGGAAGAAGTGGCGCCACGAAAACACCTTCCCGCCCAGTTGCAGAACGTAGAACGTGAGGAACGCGAGCGCGAGGCCGGTCACCACCGCGAAGTACTGGCTTGCGTCGACATGGCCCGACTGGCCGAAGCCAAGGCCATAGAGGAAGATCACCGTCTCGCTGCCCTCGCGCGCAATGGCGAGCGCAACGAGCGCCGTCACGCCCCACCACTTCGCGTCGCGCGCACTTGCTTCGAGCGAATGTTCCATCTCGCGCTTGAGCGTGCGCCCGTGCTGCTTCATCCACAGCACCATCTGCACGATCAGCACGCAGGCGACGAGCACCATTGCAGTCTGGAAGTAGTCCTGCGCGTCGCCCGAAAGCACTTCGGTGAATCCCACCAGCGCGGCTCCCAGTGCGACTGCCGCGAGCACGCCAAGCGCCACGCCGCCCCACAGGTACGGCAAACCGCGCCGCGCGTCGGCGTCGCCGTTCTTCAGCCACGCATAGAGAATGCCGACGACGAGCAGCGCCTCGACGCTCTCCCGCCACACGACGAACATCACCTGACCCATTCGAACCCTCCTGCTGACGACGCGAATTCCGCCGCGATCACTTCGCCACGATCAGGCCTTGCGCCTGCTGGTGGAAATCGTCGAAAAACTTGTATTCGCCCGGATCGAGCGGCGCGATCACGACGAACGACTCCGCACCCGGCGCCAGGACCTTTTCCTTGCGCAACTGGACGCTCTCGAACTCGGCCGCGCCCTTACCCGTGTTTCGCACGTCGATCTTGATGCGCTTGCCCGCGGGCACCTCGATGCGCGTCGGGTTCAGCTTGCCGTCGGTCATTTCCAGCTTGAACGTCGGCAGATCCTCTGCGTGTGCGGCCTGCGCAAACAGCCCGGCGACCGGGGCAACCAGCACCGCAGCGAGCGCGAGCCCCGCAATCTTCCTTGTTCCAGTCATTCGTTGTTCCTGCTTCGTTCTGCGTTTTCAGGCGGCGGCGCGCTCCAGACACCACGCCGCGCTCTCCGCTCATTGGCCGCTTAATAGCCGCCCTTCTTGCCGATGCCCGCGAACGGGAAGTCGTATTCGACCGTAATCGGCTTGAACCACGGACCCACACCGGTTTCCTTGTCGACGTGACGGCCGAACGCCATGTGGCCCGACTGCATCGGCGCCTCCACGATCAGCTTCAGGTGATACTTGCCCGGACCCGCGAGCTTGACGTTGTCGCCATAGTGCGGGCCATCGTCCGCGACCATAGGCATGAGGTCACCCTTTTGCACGTAGCTCGAACCCGGCTTCGTCAGTTCGTAGCGAACCTGCAGGTACGGCATCCAGTCGCCCTCGGCGAAGCCGGTCGGGTTGCCCTTGACCGCGTGGATGTCGCTTTCGAGGTGGATATCGGAGTCCGACGCCTTGCGCATCATGCCTTCCGGATCCATGGTGATCGGCTGCAGGTAGACCGCGCCAATTTCCATGCCGCCCTGAATCTGTTGTTTGCCGATCGGGTATTCGGCCGCGCTGGCTGCACAGGCAGCCGTCGCGGCGGCGATCAGCGTCATGCCGCGCAAAAGGGAGTGAATCCGCATCGAAACTCCTGATTTTTATGGGAGATACAACACCACCAAAGGCACAATAACGATGTAAACGTTAATGCGAACAATTCTCACTATGGTGTGCAGTTTAGCACCGATGCGGAGCCATCACAAAGACGTGTTCGCGTAAGGCCTTAAGGTGACAGGGTTTTGTGCGATGAGGGCCGGGCGCGATGCGCCGTCTTGCGGCCAGGAGGGAGGGAAATCGGGCGTCCGGCCTGGGACGCCCGTTGGCGGCACGGGTGGTCAGGTGGTCAACTGCGGGCGGCCTGTGCGTGCCGCCCTCCTGCTCCCGCTCCGCGCGGAACTGCTCAGGCCGGATGATCGCCGACGTTGGCTCCGAACACGCGCTGACGCAGCAGGGCAAGCTGGTCGCGGGTCTGAGCGGCCTTTTCGAATTCGAGGTTCTTCGCGTAGTCCATCATCTGCTTTTCCAGCTTCTTGATTTCCTTCGCAAGCTGCTTCTCCGACATGTCCTCGAACTTCGCGCGCTCCTGCTCCTCGCGCAGTTCGGCCCGTGCTTCGTCGACGTTGTAGACGCCGTCGATGATGTCCTTGATGCGCTTGACCACGCCGCGCGGCACGATGCCGTGCGCCTCGTTGAACGCCATCTGCTTGGCGCGGCGGCGCTCCGTTTCGTCGATCGCACGACGCATCGAATCGGTGATGCGATCACCGTAGAGAATCGCCTTGCCGTTCACATTGCGCGCCGCGCGGCCGATCGTCTGGATCAGCGAGCGCTCGGCGCGCAGGAAGCCTTCCTTGTCGGCGTCGAGGATCGCGACGAGCGACACCTCGGGAATGTCGAGCCCCTCGCGCAGCAGGTTGATGCCGACGAGCACGTCGAACGTACCAAGCCGCAGGTCGCGGATGATCTCCACGCGCTCGACCGTGTCGATATCGCTGTGCAGATAGCGAACCTTCACGCCGTGATCGGCGAGGAACTCGGTGAGCTGCTCGGCCATGCGCTTCGTGAGCGTCGTGACGAGCACACGCTCGCCCGCGGCCACGCGTTCGTTGATCTCGCCGAGCACGTCGTCGACCTGAGTCGATGCGGGCCGCACCTCGATCACCGGATCGACGAGACCCGTCGGCCGCACGACCTGCTCGGCAATCTGGCCGGTCACCTTCTTCTCGTAGTCGGCCGGCGTCGCCGATACGAAAATCACCTGGCGCATCTTGCGCTCGAATTCGCCGAACTTGAGCGGCCGGTTATCGAGCGCGGAAGGCAGCCGGAAGCCGTAATCGACGAGGTTTTCCTTGCGCGCACGGTCGCCGTTGTACATGCCGTTCAACTGGCCGATCAGCACGTGCGATTCGTCGAGGAACATCATGGCGTCGGGCGGCAGGTAGTCGACGAGTGTCGGCGGCGGCTCGCCAGGCTGCGCGCCCGAGAAGTGCCGCGAATAGTTCTCGATGCCCTTGCAGAAACCCAGTTCCTGAAGCATTTCGAGGTCGAATCGCGTGCGCTGTTCGATCCGCTGCGCCTCGACGAGCTTGCCTTCGGTGTGGAAGAACGCGAGCCGGTCGCGCAGTTCGGTCTTGATCGTCTCGACGGCACGCAGCACGGTCTCGCGCGGCGTCACGTAGTGCGACGACGGATACACCGTGAAGCGCGGAATCTTCTGGCGCACGCGACCCGTGAGCGGATCGAAGAGCTGTAGCGTCTCGACCTCGTCGTCGAACAGTTCGACGCGCACGGCCATTTCGGCGTGCTCGGCCGGGAAGATGTCGATGGTGTCGCCGCGCACGCGGAACGTGCCGCGCTGGAAGTCCTGCTCATTGCGTGTGTACTGCATCGCAATGAGGCGCGCGATGACGTCGCGCTGGCCGAGCTTGTCGCCGTGGCGCAGCGTGAGAATCATCTGGTGATACTCGGACGGATTGCCGATACCGTAAATCGCCGACACAGTCGCGACGATCACGACGTCGCGCCGCTCCATCAGGCTCTTGGTCGCGGACAGGCGCATCTGTTCGATGTGCTCGTTGATCGACGAATCCTTCTCGATGAAGAGATCGCGCTGCGGCACGTACGCTTCCGGCTGGTAGTAGTCGTAGTACGAGACGAAGTACTCGACGGCGTTGCGCGGGAAGAACTCACGGAATTCGGAGTAGAGCTGCGCGGCGAGCGTCTTGTTCGGCGCGAACACGATGGCCGGGCGGCCAAGGCGCGCGATCGCGTTCGCCATCGTGTAGGTCTTGCCCGACCCGGTCACGCCGAGCAGCGTCTGGAACATCAGGCCGTCGCCGACGCCCTCGACGAGCGTCTCGATGGCCGTGGGCTGGTCGCCGGCCGGCGGATACGGCTGATAAAGCTCGAACGGCGAGCCGTCGAAGCGGATGAACTTCGACTCGTCGAGCACGGGTGCATCGGCAACACTGTGGTCGGACATGGGACGACATCCTCTGCCAGGAGCAAACGACTATTCTAGCGTTTTGCCGCTGGCAAAGCCGGGGGCCGAATCGGGCGGGAAGCGGGACCAAGGTGGGACGAAAACCGGCCCGAAGCGAATGGGCTGCGGCGCGCAGGCAGCCGATCGCGCCGGGCGTACGGCGTTCGGGCACCCGTTTTCGGGAACAGGATCCACGCTTGTCGCCCCGGCAAACAGCACGTGGGCGACACACGTCTCAGGAAATGTGCAGCGGCGCCCCGCTAGCAAAACACGCCCGAAAACCGCGCAATCCGACCGCCGCGGGCGAAAACGATTCACAGATTCGCTACAATAGCGAGTTGCGTGGCCGGCCGGCTGCGTTGCCGGGATAACACAACTCCCGGCGGCGCATAAGCCAGCGCAAGCGGCCAACAGAGTGTCCATCCCTGACTATTGCCGAACCATCATGTCCCTTTTCTCCGCTGTCGAACTCGCCCCTCGCGACCCGATCCTGGGTCTGAACGAAGCCTATAACGCCGATGCCCGCACCAACAAGGTGAACCTCGGCGTGGGCGTCTACACCAACGAGGAAGGCAAGATTCCGCTGCTGCGCGCAGTTCGTGACGCGGAAAAGGCCCGCGTCGAAGCGGGGCTGCCCCGCGGCTATCTGCCGATCGAAGGTCTCGCCGCCTACGACGCCGCCGTGCAAAAGCTGCTGCTCGGCAACGACTCGCCGCTGATCGCTGCTGGCCGTGTCGTGACGGCGCAGGCGCTGGGCGGCACGGGCGCACTGAAGATCGGCGCCGACTTCCTCAAGCGCGTGAACCCGAACGCGAAGGTCGCCATCAGCGACCCGAGCTGGGAAAACCACCGTGCGCTGTTCGAAAGCGCAGGCTTCGAAGTCATCGCGTACCCGTACTACGACGCGCAGACCAACGGCGTGAACTTCGAAGGCATGCTGAGCGCGCTGAACGGCTACGCCGCAGGCACGGTCATCGTGCTGCACGCGTGCTGCCACAACCCGACCGGCGTGGACCTGACCGTCGACCAGTGGAAGCAGGTCATCGAAGTCGTGAAGGCGCGCAATCTCGTGCCGTTCCTCGACATCGCCTACCAGGGCTTCGGTGACGGCATCGCGGAAGACGGCGAAGTCGTACGCCTCTTCGCCGCTTCGGAACTGAACGTGTTCATCTCGTCGTCGTTCTCG
Source organism: Paraburkholderia adhaesiva (assembly GCF_021390575.1). Lineage (GTDB taxonomy): Bacteria > Pseudomonadota > Gammaproteobacteria > Burkholderiales > Burkholderiaceae > Paraburkholderia > Paraburkholderia adhaesiva. The sequence goes on from NZ_JAJEJQ010000001.1 coordinate 2,083,347, forward strand.
AAGTCGTTCTCGCTGTACGGCGAGCGCGTCGGCGCGCTGTCGATCATCACGAGCAGCAAGGAAGAATCGGCGCGCGTGCTCTCGCAGCTCAAGCGCGTGATCCGCACGAACTACTCGAACCCGCCGACGCATGGCGGCTCGGTAGTCGCTGCAGTCCTCGGCTCGCCGGAACTGCGCGCGCTGTGGGAAAACGAACTGGGCGAAATGCGCAATCGCATCCGTGCAATGCGCACGGGTCTCGTCGAGCGTCTGACGGCCGCTGGCGTCGACCGCGACTTCAACTTCATCAACGTGCAGCGCGGCATGTTCTCGTACTCGGGCCTGACGGCAGCGCAAGTGGACCGCCTGCGCGAAGAGTTCGGCATCTACGCCGTGAGCACGGGCCGCATCTGCGTGGCCGCGCTGAACACGCGCAATCTCGACGTCGTGGCTAACGCCGTCGCGCAAGTGCTCAAGTAAGCAGCTTTGAACACGCGCCGCTTTAACGAGCGGCGCGCAGCTTCGCTGCCGCAACGAAAAAGGCGCCCGTCTTAACGACGGGCGCCTTTTTCATTTGACGCTCTGGTTTTGCGAGTACGTCGCGTCCTTTCGAGAGCCGCCTGTTCGCGCTACCGCAGGCAACGACCGCCTTACACCACGCCCTCGCCTTCTCCCTTGCGCGAATGCCCGCGGCCATCGCGGTGAATGTCGTGCGTGACGAACCCAGCATCGTTATCGGGCTTGTCGAGCCAGCCCGGCTGCGCGAGCGATGCGCGTATGTCCTGCAAGCCGCTTCGCCAATGCTCGTGCATGGTCGAAGTACCGAACTGATAGTCCTTGAAGTGCCCCTCGTACTCCTTTTGCCGGTAGATCAGGTGGATCACGTTGTACTTCTTCGAGCATGACAATTCCTCCGCCAGCTCGACCCACGAATCCTGCTGATGCTCGGGCGCGACGCGCTCGAGCACCTCGCGCAGCACATGGCGAAAGCGCTGCGAACGTTGGAGCATGTCGGTCACGAGACGCGTGCGACTCGAATACTGGATGTCCTTCATGCGGCCCTGGACATCGGTGAGATTGTCGGGCACGGGACCGCGAGCGCTCCAGAGATCGACCTGGAACGCGAGTGTGTCGCGCCGCGGCGTGGTCTGGATCACCTCGTAGAGCGGCGTGTTCGACATGAGCCCGCCGTCCCAGTAGTACTCGCCGTCGATCTCGACAGCCGCGAAGCCGGGCGGCAACGCGCCCGATGCGATGAAATGCTCGGGCCGCAGCTTTGTCGTGGTGTTGTCGAAGTAGACGAAGTTGCCGGTGCTCACGTTGACCGCGCCTACGGAAACACGAATTTCCTTCGAATTGATGCGATCGAAGTCGCACAGACGCGCGAGCGTCTCCTTGAGTGGCCGCGTGTCGTAGTAACTCGCGCGCTCCGGATGGCCGGATGCGTTCGGCATGGGCGGCGGAAAGCGCGGCACGAAAAAGCCCTTCTGCCCTTCTACGAGCGCGCCTGCGGCCTGGAACGCCGTGAACGTCTTGCGGATCGCGTCGCCCGAATTGAAGAGCGCATGCTCGACGAACGCTGGCATCGGCAGACTATAGGCGGGCTGGCAGATCGTCTCCCAGAACTCGCGCAGCCGCGCGACGCGATGTTCGGGCGGATTGCCCGCGATGATCGCCGTGTTGAGCGCGCCGATCGAAATACCGGCGATCCAGTTCGGCGCGATGCCGGCCTCCGCGAGTCCCTCATAGACGCCGGCCTGGTACGCACCCAGCGCGCCGCCGCCCTGCAACGTCAGCGCGATGGTCTCCCATTGCGCCGACTCGCCACCACAGTAGTCGGGACGCGGCCGCGGCGCGGCGCCGGTATGGACGCCGGTCTCATCGACGACGGCGCTGGACTGGACCTGCTTCTTGCGTTGAACCATGGCCGCGTTCCCTCCCAGATTTCACTGCTGTTACTGCATGAACCATCCGTGGCTGACGACGAACGATTGACCGGTGAACGCCGCGGTCGGGAACGCCGAAAGGAACAGCACCGTCTGGGCAACGTCCTCGACGGTCGTAAATACTCCGTCCACCGTGCCGCCGAGCATGACGCGCCTGACGACTTCCTCTTCGGAAATGCCGAGCTCCCTGGCTTGCTCGGGAATCTGCTTGTCGACGAGCGGCGTGCGCACGAAGCCCGGGCAGACTACGTGCGAGCGCACGTTGTGCTTCGCACCCTCCTTGGCGAGCACGCGAGCCAGACCGAGCAGCGCATGCTTCGCGGCGACGTAGGCCGACTTGAGCGGCGACGCCTCATGCGAGTGCACCGAACCCATGTAGATCACGACGCCGCCGCGATCGTCCTTGTACATGTGCTTGAGCGCCGCCTTGGTGGTGAGGAACGCGCCATCCACGTGGATGGCCTGCATCTTCTTCCAGTCGGAATACGCGTAGCTTTCGATCGGATTCACGATCTGGATGCCCGCGTTCGAAACAAGGATGTCCACGGAGCCGAGTTCGGCCGCAACGCGGTCCATGCCCTGATTCACGGCGTCCTCGCTCGTGACGTCCATGGCAATGCCGATCGCCTTGCCGCCGGCGGCCTTGATCGCCTCAGCGACGGCGTCGGCGCCGCTCTGGTTGAGGTCCGCAATGGCGACTGCGGCACCCGCCTGCGCGAACGTGAGCGCGATCTGCTTGCCGATACCGCTGGCCGCGCCGGTGACGACGGCAACCTTGCCGTCGAGCTTGGTGTTCAGGGAAAGAGACGACATCGAGCACCTCCAGGTAGTAGTCGAGATCAGACCTCGGTACGCGAACGCTGTCAAACCGGCCATATGGCCTATGCCGTCCAGCGGATTGTTGCACCGCGGCCAACCGCGCTATTGTGCATGAACCCGCCCGCACCTCGCATCTGACAGGACGCCTGCTGGCTGCGCCGGCGTTAATATTCGGGTTCTATTCAAAGGAGACGTTCATGAATTATCGGCGACTGGGCCGTTCCGGCCTGCAGGTGAGCGAGTTGTCCATCGGCTCGTGGGTCACGTACGGCAGCCAGATCGATCGCGGCCTTGCACGTGAGTCGCTCGCCGCTGCGCGCGACGCGGGCGTCAACTTCTTCGACAACGCAGAGGGTTACGCAGGCGGCAAGTCGGAGGAAATCATGGGCGAGGCGCTCAAGGAACTCGCGTGGCCGCGTGTGAGTTACGTTGTCTCCACCAAATTTTTCTGGGGCTTGAGCGAAGGACCCAACCAGTACCACACGCTCAACCGCAAGTACCTGCTCAACGCTATCGACGGGTCGCTCAAGCGCATGCAGCTCGATTACATCGATCTCGTGTTCTGCCACCGTCCTGACCCGAACACGCCGGTCGAAGAGACGGTCTGGGCGATGAGCGACATGATCTCGCGCGGCAAGGCGCTCTACTGGGGCACATCGGAATGGAGCGCCGACGAAATCCGCGCGGCGTGGGACATCGCGGAGCGGCACCACCTGCACAAGCCGGTCATGGAGCAGCCGCAGTACAACCTGTTCCATCGGCGCCGCGTGGAGGACGAATACCGGCGTCTTTACGAGGACATCGGTCTCGGGCTCACCACGTGGAGCCCGCTCGCATCGGGCCTGCTCACGGGCAAGTACCGCGACGGCGTGCCCGCCGACAGTCGCGCGCAATTGAAAGGCTATGACTGGCTGCGCGCAGCGCTCACCGACGCGGACAAGAACGCCATCGTCGCAAAGCTCGCCGAGCTTGCCGCGCAACTGGGCTGCACGGTCGGGCAACTCGCCATCGCGTGGATCCTGAAGAATCCGCAAGTCAGCACGGTGATCACCGGTGCGTCGCACGTCGCGCAGATCAAGGAGAACATGTTGGCGCTCGACGTCGCCCAAAAGATCACGCCGGAAATCAAGGCGCAGATCGAGGCGATCGTCGGCGACGCTTATAACTAAACGCACCGCGGGGCCGCGTGCGACTGTGTGCGGCCGGGTCGCGTACGCGTCGAGTACAATACGCGGCCTTGACGTCGCTCACTGTCCCAAAAGGGCAACGCGACGCGCACCACAGGCGCCTGGCCCCACATTGCGCCACCCCGTTTTTTCCTGGCTTTTCGTCCCGCCCATCATGCTGAGCTACCGCCACGCCTTCCACGCAGGCAATCATGCCGACGTCCTGAAACACGCCGTTGTCGTGCAATTGCTGCGCTATCTCAGCAAGAAGGACAAGGCGTACTGGTACATCGACACACATGCAGGCGCCGGCGCGTATGCGCTGCGCGAGGGCTACGCGACGAAGACCGCTGAATTCGAAACGGGCATCGGCAAGCTCTGGGGCCGCACCGATCTGCCGACGGTGCTCGCCGAATACGTCGAAGAAGTCGCGGCGCTCAATCCCGATGGCGAACTGCGCTTCTATCCGGGCTCGCCGTATCTGGCGTGGCGGCTGATGCGCGAGCAGGACCGCATGCGGCTCTTCGAGTTGCACAGCACTGAAATCGAAGTGCTGCGCCACCGGTTTCGCGACGCGGGCCGTCGCGTGATGCTTTACGAGGGAGACGGCTTCGAAGGCATCAAGGCACTGCTCCCGCCGCCGCCGCGACGCGCGCTCGTTCTGATCGACCCGTCGTTCGAGGACAAGCGTGACTATGCGCGCACGCTCGCATGCGCCGAGGAAAGTCTCAAGCGGTTCGCCACCGGCACGTATGCGATCTGGTATCCGCAGGTGACGCGCCCCGAATCGCAACGATTCCCCGAGCAGCTCAAGCGTCTGCAGGAGAAGAACTGGCTGCACGTCACGCTCACCGTGAGTCAGCCGCCGTCGGATGGCTACGGCCTGTACGGCAGCGGGATGTTTATCCTGAACCCGCCCTACACGCTCGTCGCCGCAATGAAAGAGACGCTGCCCTGGCTCGTCAAAACGCTCGGACAAGATCAATCCGCGCAATTCAAGATCGAATCGCGCGGCGACTAAGCCAGTTGCAGCCTATTGCGCCGGCGATACCTGCGGCGTGATATGTGGCGTCGGCCGTGGTCGGGGATGCGGCGGGCGCGGCCGATTGGGCTTCGTTCCGGCGCCCGGCACTGCGATATAAGGCGCCACGATATAAGGCTGTGAATAGTCATTCGCCAACCCGGCCGGCTCAGCGGGCTGATGCGCCGCAACGATCGGCTCGTGTGAAAGCGGCGCGTTCTGCAGCACCACCCCTTTCTGTCCGTCGATAATTCCGTGCTGGGTATCGAGAATCAATGGCGGGCCGTCCGCGTGCGCGGCGGCGTGAGTCAGAGCCAGTACACCACCCATCGCGGCGGCAGTTAGCCAGACGGTCAAAGGCTTGCGGAAGATGTGGTTCGACACCATGGACGCCCCCCCGAAATGTGCGGTTTCACTGCTTTGTCGGCTTATCTCGAAAAGACTTTACCTCACTGCGGCGTCACTGATCGGACTACAGCGCCTGTATTGGCGGTGACCGCCTCCCAAAGAAGCGGCGCCAGAAATGACAAAGCCCCGCAAGGCGGGGCTTGAGACAACGTGGCGTAGCGCGTCGCTTATCGCGAGTAGCCGTCCGTTTCGAGCGCCCGGATACGTTGTTCGAGTTGCACAACGTCCGTCGAGGACGCGAGATACGATTCGCGGCGGGTACGCTCAGCGACTTCAAACCAATTGCTCACTGCTTCAAGAATGTACGCAAACATGATGTTCCTCTACAAGGATCTTTATATCCCCGGTAGATTCTCTTCAGGGATTACCCTACCTAGGGATAACCCGCATTATAGCCATGTTTTTAAGATTTGCCACTGAATTGCACGAATGAAGTGCATTCCAGAATGGAATGCATCAACGCGAGCGCTCGGCAAAAGTTTGATTTATAGGCACATTTTTTTGTATGCGCGCCAAGCGATGCGGCGTAAGCACAAAATACGCACCACCTTGGGGCATCAACCAAAGCAAGGTGCGGCGATTTGCTCCGTACTGGCCGCACTGTGATTCAATGTGCGCCGACACACGGCTCGTGCACGGCAGGCTGCGGATCGGCAAGCTGCTCAAGGATCGGACAGTCGGGACGGTCGTCGCCATGGCAATGCGCCGCCAGGTGACCAAGCGTGTCGCGCATCTGGGTCAGTTCCGCGATGCGCTGGTTCAACTCGGTCACGTGCGCGAGCGCAATCGACTTGACCTCTGCACTCGCCCGCGAGCGGTCGTGCCATAGCGCGAGGAGGCGGCGGATATCGTCGACGGAAAATCCCAACCGCCGCGCCTGACGTACGAAGCGCAGCGCATGCACTTCCTCCATGCCGTACACGCGATAGCCGGACTCAGTGCGCCCCTTGGGCGCCAGCAAATCCACGCTCTCGTAATAGCGGATCATCTTCGCCGTAACGCCCGATTCGCGTGCCGCTTCGCCGATGTTCATGCTGCGCTCCCTCCCGTACTCAAACGATGTTTCCATCGTATACCTTCCAGCGATGGGAAGGTCCAGCGCCCGTACCACTAACGACTGGCATAATCCGGCCGCGGCCCCATATCAGGTTAGTGGTTGAGCCCTCCCCTCTGCAAAAGGAAGAAAGATGATCCAGTTCAACGTCGAAGGCATGAGTTGCCAGCACTGCGTGGGCGCTGTCACCCGCGCGATCCAGGAGCATGACGCCGCAGCAAAGGTCGAAGTCGATCTGGCCGCGGGCCGCGTGAGCGTCGAATCGAGCCAGAGCGCCGACGTGCTGAGGGCGGCGATCGACGACGCAGGCTACACCGTCAAGGGCGTCGTCACGGGCGCGTAGAACGGTTGACGCGCCCGGCATTGTGCAAAGTCGGCGAGTGTCGGCCGCCGGGACGCGTCCTGCTCAGTGAAAATTACGGCTCTCGGTCGCGAGCCGCCCGAGCAGGCGGCTGTGATCTTCGAGCCGTTGCGCGACGAGGTGCACTACCTCCCCCTCGCGCTGCACGACACCTGCCACCGCCATCAGCGACGACCCCAGCAGTTCCTTGCGCTGCCGCTCGACGAGCGCCGCGTGCACGATCACGTTGACCGAGCCGGTCTCGTCCTCCAGCGAGACAAAAATCGTCCCATTCGCCGTTCCAGGCCGTTGCCGCACCGTCACGATGCCGCACACGCGCGCGAGCGCGCCGTGGCGGCACTGCGCGAGTTGCGCTGCCGTGCGAAAGCGCTGCTTCGCGAGGCCGGGCCTCAACAGTTCGAGCGGATGCCGGTTCAGTGTGAGCCGCAGGCTCGCGTAATCGGCGACGATTTCCGCACCCTCGGATGCGCACGGCAACGCGAGCGGCGCTTCTGCGATGCTCGCATCGCGCAGCAGCGCCGGCACCACATGTTGCGCGGTCACGGCCCACCACGCCTCGCGCCGGTGCCCTGCGATGCTTGCAAGCGCGTTCGCTGCCGCAAGCGCTTCCAGGTCGCGCCGCGTGAGCGCCGCGCGACGTGCGAGATCGTCGACGTCGGCGAACGGTGCGCGCACGCGCGCCTCCATCACGCGCCGCGCGGCATCCTCCGAAAAGCCCTTGATGAGTCTCAAACCGAGCCGCACCGCTGGACCGCCACGGCCGTAGAAACGCGACGCCAACTCGATCCGCGCGCGCAGCCTGCGCGCAAAGCGACGCGCAATCCGGCCTGAAAATCGCGGCCGGTCGTGTGGCCACGCGGCACGCAGCCGGTCCTGGTAATGCGCCGCGCCGGCACGGTGCGCGCGGGCCGCATCGGCATCGATCCGCACGCCTGCCCTGTCGTGCATCTCCAGCGCGCAATCCCAGTCGCTCAACGCGATATCGGGCGGCAGCACCGTCACGCCATGGCGTTTCGCATCCTGTACGAGTTGTGACGGCGAATAGAACCCCAGCGGAAAACTGTTCAGCAGTCCTGCCAGAAATGCGGCCGGCTCGTAGCGCTTGATCCACGCGCTCGTGTAGACGAGCAAGGCGAAGCTCGCCGCGTGACTCTCAGGAAAACCGTAATCGCCGAAGCCCTCGATCTGCTTGCAGATGCGCGAAGCGAACTCCTCGGTGTAGCCCTTCTTCAACATCCGGCGCGTGAGATCCGCCTGGTACGGGCGCAGGTCGCCGTCACGCCGCCATGCGGCCATCGCGCGGCGCAGCTTGTCGGCTTCCTCGCCGGTGTAATCGGCGGCGACCATCGCGAGGTGCATCACCTGCTCCTGGAAAATCGGCACCCCGAGCGTACGTGCCAGCGCCGCGCGCAGTTCGTCCTTCGCGTACTCCACCGCCTCCAGCCCCTGGCGCCGCTTCAGGTACGGATGGACCATGCCCCCCTGGATCGGCCCGGGTCGCACGATCGCCACCTGGATCACGAGGTCGTAATACGTGCGCGGCCTCAGGCGCGGCAGCATGCTCTGCTGCGCGCGCGATTCGATCTGGAACACACCGACCGTATCCGCGTGACAGCACATCTCGTAGACCGCCGGATCCTCGACGGGAATGTCCTGCACACGAAATGCCGGCAGCCCGCGCCGCAACGCGACGAACTCCAGCGAACGCCGGATCGCCGAGAGCATGCCGAGCGCGAGCACATCGACCTTCAGGAGCCGCAGCGCGTCGATATCGTCCTTGTCCCACTCGATCACATAGCGGTCCTTCATCGCGGCATTCTCGATGGGCACGAGACGCGAGAGTTTGTCCTTCGCGATCACGAAGCCACCCACATGCTGCGACAGATGACGCGGAAAGCCGCGCAACTCGCGCGTAAGACGGATGAGCTGCTGCGTGACATGCGAATCCGGCGAGAAACCCGCCTCCTCCAGATGCCCCGCGATCGAATCGGAGCCGTCCCACCACTGGTGCGCGCCCGAGAGCTTTTCGACGAGCGCGGCGTCGAGCCCGAGTGCCTTGCCCACGTCGCGCAACGCGCTGCGCGAACGGTAGGTGATGAGCGTCGCGGCCAGCGCGGCGCGGCGCGTGCCGTATTTGCGGTAGATGTACTGGATCACTTCTTCGCGGCGCTGATGCTCGAAATCGACGTCGATATCGGGTGGCTCGTTGCGCGCGCGGGAGATGAAGCGCTCGACGAGCATGTTCATGCGCACGGGATCGATCTCCGTGATCCCGAGGCAATAGCAGATGACCGAATTTGCCGCCGATCCGCGCCCCTGGCACAGGATGCCCTGTTCCCGCGCGTAGCGGACGATGTCGTGGACGGTCAGGAAGTACTTCTCGTACTTCAGCGCCGCGATGAGATCGAGTTCCTTGTCGATCTGCTTCTGCCGCTTTTCCGTCATGCCGTCGGGCCAGCGCCCAGCCGCGCCGCGCATGACCAGCTCGCGCAGCCACGTGGCTGGCGTCTCGCCGGCCGGCACCAGCTCTTCGGGATACTCGTAGGCCAGTTCGGCGAGCGAGAACGTGCAGCGACGCGCAACGTCGAGCGTCGCGTCGAGTGCATCGCGCGGATACAGCGCGCCGAGCCGCACGCGCGAGCGCAGATGACGCTCCGCGTTCGGTTCGAGCGCACGGCCGCACGCCGTGAGCGGCCGGGCGATGCGGATCGCGCTCAAGGTGTCCTGCAGCGGCTTGCGCGAGCGTGCGTGCATCAGCACGCCGCCTGCCGCCACGAGCGGCAGGCCCGTCTCCTGCGAGACAAAACGCAGCGCTTCGATCTGCGTATCGTCGCCGCCCGTCTGCCATAGTTCGAGCGCGAGCCACGCGCGCTCTGCCGCGAAACCCGCGAGCCAGTGTGCGGCGCGCAGCGTATCCGCAAGCGTCGCAGCGCGCTGCGGCACGAGCAGCAGCACGCAATCGCGCAGATGCAAAAGGTGCGTGAACTCCGGATCGGGATCGGTGAAATCATCCGGGTGCACGCGGTAATGCCCCTTGTCCGCCCGCGAGCGCGCAAGCGTGATCAGTTCGCACAGGTTCCCGTAGCCCTCGCGGTTCATCGCGAGTGCGACCAGCGTGCAGAACGGTGCATCGCTGTCCTTTTCGACGAGATTCAACTCGCTGCCGATCAGCAACTGCAGCGACGGCACGAACGGCCCCAACGCCGACGCGCCCGCGTTGCCGACGCGCCTTTGCGCTTCGCGCACGGCTTCGTCATGCGCTTTCCTGAGCGGCTCGTCGTGATCATTCAGTGCGCTGAACGCGCGTACGACGCCGGCGAGCGAACACTCGTCGGTGATGGCGAGCGCGCGGTAACCATGGCGGATCGCCTGCCCGACCAGTTCGTCCGGGCGCGACGCGCCGCGCAGGAACGTGAAGTTGGTCAGGCAGTGCAGCTCCGCATAATTGGGCAAATGCGTGGGCAAACGCGCGGATAGCGCGCTGCCCGGCTGCAAGGATGGACGAGACGGCGACGGCACGCGCGGCACCTCGCCGGAACCGGACATCGACATGATCGCGGCTCAGCCAAAGAGTCCCTGCAGATACCACTGCCCGCCGATGCGCTCGCGATAGAGCCAGAACATACGGCCCTGATCGTCGGCGGCGACGTAGTAGTCGCGCCCGACACCCTCGCCGTCCCACCAGCCCGTCTCGATACGCTCGGTGCGCGTGAGCGTCTTCAGCGGGCGGCGGTAAATCGGGCGGTCGTCGCGCACGGCCAGCTTCAGCGGCTTTTCGAGCAGCCATGCCGGGCGTGGCTGCGACGGCAGCGGCATGTCCGGCAAATCGAGCACGGACTGCATGGACGCCGCTGCGTCCTTCGACTGAGTCTGCGGCTGACTGCGCGGCTTGCGCGAAGACGCCCGGCGCGCGCTCGAGCGAGACGTGCGATATGCACGTGCCGCCATCGCGTGCTCGGGCCGATGATCGTCTTCGACGAAAAGCTGCAGCACATTCTGCTCGCCGAGCCGCGCGCCAATGCGCTCGAACAACTGCGCGATCGATGCATCCGATGTTTCCGGCATCGGGAACAGCGTGTCGTTAGGCGCGGCATACTCGCTCACCCCGGACGCGACGAGCGCAAGCCCGATCACCGGCGCGGCGAGTTCGGTCTGATTGAGCTTCTCGCGCAAGAGCCACAACAGATGCGCGGCATCGCGCGAAGGCGCTGCCCACGCGAGCGTCAGACTCGACGTGCGCGGTGCGTGGCGCGAAGCCAGTTCGTGTTCGAGCCGCAACTCGAAGGCCGTGAGCGCAGCATGTTGCGCGGCGAGCCAGCCCGCCAGCTGCATCACGAGCCGACGGGCGGCGAAGAGCAGTGCCTCGGCGCTTTCCACACGCGCCTGCAATTCGAGTTCGGCGCGAAACGACGGCGGCGCGCTGAACGACACGCGCGGATCGGGCGCCTCGCCGCGCGCCTGCGCGAGCCAGGTCAGCACACCGTCACCGAAGCGCCGCGCGATGCCATCGCGCGGCAAACGGCGCAGATCGCCAAGGCTCGCGCAGCCAATCTGCGTGAGCGCGTGATCGTGCTGCGCGGCGAACGGAGCCAGCGTGACCGGCAGCGTGTCGAGCACGCGCGCAAGCGTCGTCTCCTTGAGCACGCGCCAGCGACGCGACGCACGCGTGGCGCGTGCTTGTGCAAGCGTCCACGCACCCCAGGCGGTGGGCGCGCAGGCGATGCGCGCGATGTGACCGCAGTCGGCCACCGTCGACGCCACTTTCGCCAGCAGCGCACGCACGCCGCCGAAAAGGCGCAAGCCGGAACCGACCTCCAGCAACAACGTATGCGACTGCGCAAACGACACCTTCGGCGTATAGGCAAGCAACGCGAGCGCGAGCGCTTCGAACGCGCGCGTCTCGCGCGCCGGATCGGGTTCGAGCAGCACGAGCCCTGGCGCGAGTGCGAGCGCATGCGCGCGCGTGTTGCCGGCGCGCACGCCGAGCGCGAACGCATCGGGATCGGGGATCAGGACACGCGCGTGGTCGGCCAGCGCATAGCAGCGGGAGTCCTGCGCATCAGACGCATCGGGCACACCCAGCGGCTGCGCCCGGGCCTCAGACGGATGCCCATGCGGCTGATCCGGCAGTTGACCCGGCAATTGACCTGGCAACAGCAGCGGCCTCACGGCCTCCAGCGGCAAGAGCGGCAAGGTAACGGCGATCCACAACATGATTGACCCCGGGCCGCGGCACGGCATGCGCCGACCCTGTGAGGGGCAGCACGGCGTCCTGCAGCGGCAACGTAACGACGAGTGGCTGGGCGGGCGGCGGCCCGCGGCGTTTGAAGATATCGACGGACACGGCGGTGAGCTGCATCCACTGGCGCCGGTTGAGACTGGCATCGACGGGCGGCGGCACCGGCGTGCAGACCATACGCAACGGCGCCGGCGACGATTGCCTACGCGCCGCGAGCGGGCGGATCAGGAACGCGAGCGAGCCCGAATCCTGCGCGGCGACCTGCAAACGCCGCACCGCATCGGCGCGCGCCCTCGTCTGCCAGAGCAGCACTGCGCCCATGCCGTCCTGGCGCAGTGCCTGCTCGGCGACCCAGGGGGCATCGTCCTCGCCCGCGCGCACCCAGACCACGCGCTCGAGCGCGAGTCCCCACGCCCCGAGCGCGCACGCATACGGCTGCCAGGGCGGCGCGACGAGCAGCACATGGCGACCGGCCGTGGCCGTGAGCGTTCGCAGCGCGGGCGCGATGAGACGCATCTCGCCGATACCGCCCTGCTCGACCAGCAACTCGGTCAGACTGCCCGTTGGCCAACCGGCGCCGGGCAGGAGTGCGTCGAGCGCAGCATGGCCGCTCGGTACCGTGCGAGCGCCCGCATGCGCGAGCTGGTCACCCGCCCAGATCCGGCTTTGCAGCCGGGGCGGCAGATGGGTTGCCGCAAGCTGAAGTGCTGCTGCCATGGTTGTGCTCGGTCGAAAAGGAATGGATCGCCCTGCCCAAGCCGAAAACGGGGCATGACGAAATCACTGACTGGAGCTGTTATCGCGCCGGTACCTGTATATTTATACAGTATTTTACGCAATTTTGGGAAGCGGGATGGAGCGCGCTGGGGCACCCGCGTCAGCTGCTGCTGATCTGGCAGCGATCGCTGAGGTCATCGACTTGAGGCCAAGCCGAAAGGGGGATGACCCGCGATGCTATGATTGCCAGTCCCGCGATGCGTGACAGCGCGCGGGCTGCCCGTCTCACGGCATTGATTCACTGAACGCTTCGCATTATTTGCACTAACCGCGCTCGATCCGCAATGTACGCAGCCGCCTGGCCTCCTTCGAAAACGCTCTGAACAGCCTCCGTCACCGCACCCCTATGCGCTGACGCAGCTATTCGTTCCGGACTCGCGTCACAAGCGATCCGGCAATGCCGTTCGACTCCGACACAACTCGTCAGGAATCGCACGGCGGCTTTTTCGTGAGACCAACATGCGTATTCTCAATACGATGGCGGCACGCGCCATCCCGCTCGTACCCCGTTCACTAATCCGCAAAATCTCGCGCCGCTATATCGCTGGCGCGACGCTCTCCGACGCGCTCGACCGCGTGCGCTCACTGCATGCAGCGGGCTACCGCACGACGCTCGAAGTCCTCGGTGAAACCGTCTACTCGCTGGCAGAAGTCGAAACGGCAACGCGCGAATACCTGGCCCTGATCGACGCACTGCATACCGCCGGCGTGTCTGCGGAGCTGTCGATCAAGCCATCCGCCCTCGGCTTGCTGTTCGATGAAACCCTTTGCAAAGAGCACGTACTACGCATCCTCGATGCTGCGAACGCGAAAGGCGTGACCGCTTGCATCGACATGGAAGACGCGAATTGCACACAGAAAACACTCGACCTCTTCGGGAAGGCAGAAGCGGCAGGGGCAGACGTGGGTATTGCTCTGCAGGCGTATCTGAAACGCACATACGATGACATCGTCCCGCTTCAACTTCGGATGAGCCGGCTGCGAATCTGCAAAGGCATCTATGCCGAAGCCAGGGAGCATCTTGTATCGGGCGCATCGCTGGACCGACGTGCAATCAACGAGCATTTCGTGCGACACGTCTCGAGCGCATTACAGGCTGGATCGTTCGTTGGTATTGCGACGCACGACGAGGCGTTGATCGACTCGCTGATCGAGTGGATCCGGCACGAGCAGATCGAGCCAGGCCGCTTCGAATTTCAGATGCTGCTCGGCGTTTGTGAATCGTTGCGGGAGCGTCTGCGTGCAATGGGGATGCAGGTGCGTGTGTATGTTCCCTACGGTCACGACTGGTATGGATACAGCACGCGGCGCATCAAGGAAAATCCACGTATCGCAGGCTATGTTCTGCGCGCGCTGTTGAGCGGCGGTTAGCGGTGCTGTAAGTTGCCACGAATCGCTGACTTGGGCAAAAACTAACCTGCGCCCCATCCGTTGGGGTCAATGTACGGGCGCAGCAGCAGAAAACGAAAAAGGGGTTACAGGCCAATGGCTTGTAACCCCTTGAATTCGTTGGTCGGAGCGATAGGATTCGAACCTACGACCCTCTGATCCCAAATCAGAAGTATTCGATTCTGATGATGTTCGATGTTACACCAAGATGCATTCGACATCCTGCCAAAATACTTTACTGTATTGAGTTTCATGGATTTCTTGGTCACCTGTTGTAACATCATGTCTCATCCGCTATCGGCCAATTTTGTTACCTGGCCGTTACCTAAGGAGGGACTGTGACTCGAATCGTATTGACCGACAGGAAGGTCAAAAACATCGACAAGCCTGCAGAGGGCCAGGAGGAGCACTGGGATGCCCTGGTGCCCGGTTTGGCGTTGCGAGTGACTTACACGGGTACTCGATCTTGGGTCGTAGTAAAGCGCGCGAGTGTCGGCGGCAAAAAGAAGCTGCATCGGGAAACGCTCGGACGCTATCCCCAGTTGTCACTTGAAGACGCGCGGGAGCGTGCTCGCGAGATCCTTGTCTTGATCGAAGCGGGGGATGATCCAAAGGCGACCAAGGCAGCCCAAAAAATTGCGAAGGTGGCGGACAATAAGAATACTTTCGAAAACGTCAGAAATAGGTTCCTGGCCGCCAAAAGCAAGAAACTGAAGCCGAGAACCCTTGAATTCTATGGCGCAAATCTCGGCGATACCCATTTTGAAGGCTGGAATAATTTCCCCTTGAAGGCCATCACACGTGCTCAGGTTCGTGCCCAGATCGATGGCATCGAGGAGGAAATTTCCGCATCTGTAGCGTTCGCCGTGTTCTCGTCTCTACGAGCGATGTTTAATTGGGCAGTAGAGAAAGACATTTTGACTACGGCACCTACTGATCGAATGGAGGGCCCGGATGGATCTGACAAGCGGAAACGGGTTCTTTCTGACGACGAATTGCGGATTGCATGGACAGCATTGTCCAGCGCCGGAATTTTCGAGATTCCATACAAATTATTAATATTGACCGGACAAAGGCGGGAGGAAATCGTTGCTCTTCGTAGAGATGAGCTGTATGACCTGGATACCGATGCCCCATACATTCTTCTCTCAGAATCCCGGACAAAAAATGGGTTGCCCCATACTGTGCCGCTTGCACCCTTATCCGCAGAATTAGTGCGTCGTGCGCTTACCAATTGTCAAAATTCAGATGGAAATCCCTACGTATTTAGTACCACAGGAAAGACACCTTTGTCTGGATATAGCAGGGTTAAAAATTCAATAGACAAGGAAATCGTCAGAATTACAAATGCGGAATTGACAACGGTGCGCAACGCTGGCGATATGCAACGACTAGTTCAACTAGGGAAAGCATTTCCCAGCGAGAGGCGAGAAGCTCGAATTCTCAGTGACATCGCAGCAGCTGAAGCGGCCGGAGACGCCGGGGCGGCAGCGCGTTTGGCTACCGAATTGGAGATGCTGGATGTCGATCCGACCCGCTGTTCATGGCGTCTGCATGATTTCCGGCGTACGTTAGTGACCGGAATGAACAATCAAATGATTGATCCTCATATTGTTGAGATCGTAGTAAATCACGTGAGCGGCTCAGTAAAAGACAATGTCGCAGGCGTGTATAACTACGCTCAATATCTTCCCCAACGTCGGTCGGCACTTGAGGTGTGGGCGAAATATATCGAATCTTTGGTGCAATCTGATCAGGTAGTGGAAGTCACATTGAATTGACGACCAACCAAGAAAAAAATCCTTCCGCACTCTCGTACGGGAGGATTGTCCCCGCTAACGCCGGGGATGTGCTGCTACTGCAAGCCGCCTATTCGGCGGAAATACAGTCAATCCATCAGAATTAACATCGTCCGTTCGGCGCGTCATCTGATTTATGATAATACTCAGATTGATTTTTCGTAAAGCTATTTTTAATGAAAATGTACTTTTTCATTTTATACGTTTAAATTTTACGGACGATCTTGTTCGTATAGATATTTGAGCAAGAATACGTTACTTCGATATAAATTATTTTTGAATAACGGTCTTTCTAAGATGGCTTTAATCGAATGCATTTGGTTGGCGATTCCATAGGGGGCAGTCACGAAGTACGAAGTCGCGACACGTTCGCCCCACCCCCTCTCCCGACACGCTGGGCTTTGGCACTTCGCATGCCGTTGTCTGTGGGGTGAAAAAAGTTTGGCAACGCCCAGGCACAGAAATTTGCTGAGGCCCTAAAACTTGTTGACGTCGCAAATTTCCTCACGTATCGTTGCTCCAACTTGATGCGCTAGGTCTCGCCTAGATCAGGTTGGAGGGCTTAGGCTCTCAGTTTTTTACACGTCCTTCGGACGAACACATTTACCCATCAGGCCACGGGTCCGTCTTTTTTTCGGGCTCGTGACGATGAACCTGATGGTCCTTTTGTGTTCGCGTCCTGGAGGACAGCATGTTCGTAGTACCCAACACCGCAGCGTCCGCTGCAAATCCCCATCGCCTTGTGCTGCTGCCGCAGCTTAAGACTGAGTTTGGCGTCCCGTATAGCCGGATGCATCTGTATCGTCTGGTCAAGGCCGGACAATTCCCCGCTCCGATTCGCATTTCGTCGAACCGCATCGCATGGCGTGCGAGCTCGATTCTTGCCTGGATCGATGCGCGCGAAATGGCCTCGCTCGGCATGGAGGTTCGCCATGCTGCCTAATCTCGCGCTCCCCACGCCCACTATCAGCGCTTCCGACATCGCTGAGCCGATTAACTGGCTCAATCTGTGCGGTAAAGAGCCGCCTGAGCGGAGCTGGCTGATTGACCAGCTGATTCCGACGGGGCACGTTACCAGTCTCTACGGTCGCGGCAGCGTTGGCAAAACGTTGAGCGCGATGCAGATGGGCGCTTGCGTTGCGCTCGGCAAACCCGCGTTCGGTATCGACGTGACGCGCGGGCGTGTGCTCGGCCTCTTCTGCGAGGATGACCACGACGAGTTGTGGCGCCGTACTCATCGCCTTGCACAGGGCCTCGACTCCAGTCTGCGCGACCTGGCTGGGTGGCTCGATTTCCATCCGCGTATCGGTATGGATAACGTGCTTGCTACGCGAGGCGAAGGTGGAATTGTCCGTCCAGAGCCTCTCTATGCAAGTCTCGTCGAGACGCTGATGACCGCGCGTTCGCAAGAACGGCCGTACTCGTTCATCATCCTCGACAACGTGGCGCAAATGCTCGCTGTGCAGGAGAATGACCGCGCACAGGTGACGCAGGCCGTCAATCTTCTGTCTCGTGTGGCAAACCAGTTTGACTGTGCCGTGCTGATGCTCGCGCATACCGCCAAGGTCGGGACGAGCGAGTTCTCCGGCTCGACAGCGTGGGAAAATTCCGTGCGCTCGCGCCTGCTTCTGAGACGTAAGGACGACGAGGACATGGACCAGCCCTCGGACGAGGTGCTTCTGTCCAGCAGAAAGGCCAACTACGCCGCGCGAGGCACGGTATGCCTGCGCTATGACGAGGGGTTCTACCGTCGCACGGATGGCGAGAATGCGGACGCGTTCGAGCTCATTCGCCAGGAGAGGCTGGATGAACATGCGCAGAGCGTGCTGCTGAACGGGCTGATGCACCTCCAGGGCCTGGGTATCGACGCGAGTCAGTCTTCCCGTTCGGTGGAGCGTTACCTGCCGAAGCTGCTGATCGCGCAAGGTCTGAATGACGGGTGCCAGCTCGTGGAGCTGAAAGCGGCCCTGACGAGAGCGCTGTTGGACGGGACGATCATCGTCCAGACGAAGCGTGACCGCCGACAGGCGCGTGAGGTCGAGTACCTCACTCTGGCATGAGGCATGACCAGCTAGCTTTCAGCCAGTTTGGGTGTGAGAAGAGATCGAGAGGCAAACGCCTCTTTGATCCTCCTCGCCTCAACATCCCCTTATATAAGGGGATGTTGAGGCGAGGAGGATTTCGCCACGGATCGCGCATAAGAAAACAGGTCCGGCCTATCGGCACGGACCTGACAATCATGACTACTGCGTCACTCTGCCAGTACTCAGCAGAGCGGATACAGAATCGAGCGGTTGCGCTTTCTTAACTCCTTGCGAAAGCATTTCGGTTCGGGACCGACAGGCCACCTTCGGATCAACTTGATCGGCAGGTGATGCGTAGCCGTTCTGAAATGGATTTCAGCGTGGCAGTCTGGATCATCCGTGTCGTCGAATTTGACCCAACTGAGCCTCCAGAAAACCTTCAGCCACTGCTGCATATCTACGTCCATCGACAGTTCCTTGATCTGACACAGCAGGTACGGACTCGCCGGAAGCTGCGCGTCAAGAACGCCTGCCCCGGTGTCAATCACGTACTCTGGCACATCCATTGCAAAGATCGCGGCGGCAATCGTCGCCGGGTGTGCAGTCTCCAACAATCGCACGCCATCGCCTGACAGTGCACCGATCAATACGCCGTTGTCGCAACGGTAGAACGAAACTTTCAGCATCTTGACCTCCTTGGTTGTCCTGTATTTCGCGTATAGCGATCTGGAGATCGCTATACGAAGGACCCGGCGCACTGCCCGGGACTTTTCGAAAAGGACATCATGGAAAACATCAATCTCGACACTGTGCTTCACTCGATTCTCGTGACCGATGGCAGGCTCCTGTCGCCCGACGATCTCATGCAACGCGTGCAAAGTGGAAAGCCTTTTCCCGGCCAGGCAGCGGACTGGTGCCTATGCGGGACATCAAGCGACGCTCTGTATCGAGATCTGTGCACCGACCGGCTCTTTGAAATGACGTTGACGCCGGTAGATCGCGGCGTACTGGGCAACCATCTGATCATCAGTATGGACACCTCGCATGCGCATCATGCGTTTGTCGTTCCGATGTTTGACCCTCATTGCCGAGCGTGGGCCTCTACCGTCGCTAGTCGCGGGATTCAGTTCTCAGTCGGCATGAAGGACAACGACTCGTCCATCGTTTTCCGTGGAAATGCGCCGGATGAGGCCGAAGAAATGGTCGGAAAACTGTTTCAGAAGGTTGACGAAATCGACGTATCGGCGTTGCGTGAGAGTCTGCCGCTGCTCGCGATTCATGCCGCAGCATTTACGCCGGATGGCATGCGCAGCAGAAACGAACGCGAACTCATCAGAAGTATCACGCTAGTGGCACCTCACTTGATTTTCGACGTCGAGCGGGTAGGTTCCATGCAGGACATGCTGCATTGATTTGGGACCTGCTCATCGCGAGCAGGTCTTTTTTCTAAGCGGCGAGATTAAACAGTCGCTGTCGAAGCAAATCGGTCACAGCAGGATCGCCCAATCCTGCATCGGTCTGGCAATGAATCAGTCGCTGTGGATGCGTCGCAAATCCGTCTCGCCGATCATCAATGGCCAACCATTTCGATATCCGGTGTCGCGCTACATAGCCCAGGACCTGCGCGCCCCGCGCGAGCGTCGTCCACGCGGCAAGATCCTCTCCGGCATAGGTTGTGCCGATCACTCGCCGAACCAAGCTTTCCAGCGGCAAAGCTGCTTTGGCTTGCTCGAATCCGAATCGCACGCACCAGTCGGTGGACAGGACGATCCTGATGTCGGGGTACGGCAACAGCAGCTCGTTCAGTATCGGCGCAAATTCAAATAGGTCGATCACGCTAGGGGCACTGCTCACGATCCCATCTGGCGTGGCATACGAATTACCCCGATGCAATGTGCCGTCGTAGTCGAGAAAGATGGTCGGGCTAGGCATGGTGTACCGTTCTCAAGATGCGTAATCGTCGTGCTCGCGATATGCGGAGACCAATCGGTCATACACCCGATGCGCGTGGTGATACGCAACCAGGCAGGACCAGTCGTCGTCGAGGATATGCACCACGGCTTGTGCATATGGCGCATAAAAGCGCTGGATGAAATCCAGCTGGATATCCATCGAACAATCATCCAGGCTGTTGCGCACGATCTCCGCGCAGGCTTCCGCCTCGGTGATGTAAATCTGCACAGCACGAAATGCCTGCCAGGTTTCCGGCTGCGCAGGAAAGCCGTAACGGACGAACACCTCTCGCACCTGTCGCGCAGTCTGCGGCGTCATTGTGATTCGATCCAGTGGCGAGTCGTTCGCGGCCGTTCGATGCCGTGTAATACCGCCTTCATCGATCTCGGAAAACGCCTCGCGCTGCTGGCGTTCGATGCGCCTGAACACGAGATCCATCGACTCGCTGACTTTTCGGGGTCTAGCCATCTATCTATCTCCCTGCGGCCGAACACCTATGGCCGTTTAAAAGGCAGTTCTACACGGTCATGCAACGTCACATGAAACCGAGGAACCCCATGAATATTCAAGAATTTATACAAACAGAAACGCCAGCTATTGCCGATGCCGAGGACATCGCGACTGCCGCACGCAGCATCGGATTGACCAAAGTCCACGCCTGGGTCGAAGACGAATCGGCTGTTGTCTCGAATACAGCAGAACGGTCGAAACGTTGTCGCGCCCGTGCGGAAGAGAAAGGGCTAAAACAGGTCAGCATTACTGCTCCCGTTGATCATCACGCCGTGCTCAAGGCCATCGCTGCGCGGACTAAAGATGGCGAGCCTCTGGCCAACGTACTCGAGTCCATTCTTGCCGCGATTCGACCGCAGCTTTCTCCGGCACCACCGAAGCAAGAGGCGCGTCCCGCCAAGACAACATGGCTGTCGATAACACGATCTGTGATGCAGGGCTGGCGCAAATGGTTATCCATCCATCGCACGTTCCATATCGGGACAGCTATCTCGCCACCGCGCCAGTAGACTTCCGGGCCTATTGGCCAGTCCTATCGGATGCCTTTCGTTTGCAACTGTGCGCGCATGACCGCGATTCGCATGATCACGAACGCGAATCGCTCGGCATCCTTCAAGACCAGCGGAAATAGCACGTCGAGTACCGCATGTCGCGCACACAGTTCCGTCAGAGTATCGATGTGTGTGGTAATCAGCTTTCCACCCTGCATATACGTTAGCAGCGAAAGCACCTCGAACTCTTCAAGTTCATCGAGTGTCAGGTCATCCATATCGAGCTCTCCCATCATCAGGTATACGTGGCTATACGTTCTGAGCGCCCCTGCTCATCAGGACACCATCCATGGAGAGAAACCAATGATTTTTCGAGCCATACTCGCTCGCAGTGCAGGCTATTCAGAGATGGTCAATGTGTCGGCACCCGATATCGAACTAGCCAAAAAAGGCTTGCTGGCCGCCCATCCTGGCTCAACCGTCGAGTGGATCTGGCCAGTACGCGTAGATGAGATTCCAGCCGATTTGATCGATTCGGATGACAACCGAGCCGTACAAGCACTACTGGATATCGAGCGTCTCGCCAGAAGCTGATGCTGATCGTTGATTGATTCCTGCCCCGCCTATGCGGGGCATTTTCTTCTCACGCAGGTGGTCAGCATCCTTCATACGTGCCGAACATACCGCCCCCGACCCACCGGCCAGAACACAAACACAGCAAGTGGGATCGCAGCGAGATACGACCAGTGCCACGAGAAATCCGAGATGCCGTTCCAGAGCAGATAGATCACCTCCGCACACAGTACGATCTGCAAAATCGTCGCGATGTAGCTCAACACCCGGCGCATCGTCTTCAAATTGACTTTCATCATTTACCCCCTGATCGATACCTGTTCAGAATGGATCAGTAGAGCCGTAGGGGCAGCCGTGAATATCCACGCTACCGCACATCGGACTTCCATCGATGTTGACCATTGGCTGATACGGGACGGAATGCCCGGACGATGATTCCTCATCATCACCTGCGACGTAATACCCTCCATACGACGCAGACGACCCATTCAGCAGACACACGCCACCAGGCGTTTGGGGCAGCCACGGCAGTAAATCCCCGCCCAGTTGCAGCAGTCGAATAAACGCTAGCAGAGGCAACAGCCACCAACCCCAGTACGACTCAAATTTATTGATGCCGTCGAGTGCGGACGGGATGATGTCGATGTCCGAAAATATGCCATCCTCGTCGATGTGTATGCCGTAGCCGTGCCAGATCCCGAGTGCTGCGCTGATCGTCACCAGCAGGAATTGAATTACGATGCAGTAGCGCATCGCATCACGTAGTCGATAGAGCATCGTATTCTCCTATTTGCTCAACCT
Organism: Paraburkholderia adhaesiva; assembly: GCF_021390575.1. Taxonomy (GTDB): domain Bacteria; phylum Pseudomonadota; class Gammaproteobacteria; order Burkholderiales; family Burkholderiaceae; genus Paraburkholderia; species Paraburkholderia adhaesiva. The sequence continues at coordinate 2,105,657 of NZ_JAJEJQ010000001.1, forward strand.
GAAACGTATTCAGGGTCGACCAATCTACTGCGACGTCGTGCGGCAATCAAGTGCATATTGAAAATATAATTCAGGCATACATACTAAATAGAACATGTTTTTTTCAGTGATAAATCTTCATTTCCCGATTCGTGTTGCATGACACAGCTGAATTGGTAAAACGTAGTCGAATTCGGCTGATCGACCACTTTGAAAGCGCTCTCGCCATTGGATAGCAGGCCATTTCGAAACGCTAGGCCGGATGGCACCCGACAGTTCGCCTCGACGGGGCCCGCCGATCACGACATGGCGTCCAGCCGTGGACCTAGCTGAGACAGTCGTGCGGGTATGGGTCCCGCTCAACTTCGGGAGCACGCCAGTGAGCATGCAGCTGCTCGCGACCGGAGACGGCGAAGCCGGTGCGCACCCCCGCCGTCGAAGCGCATAGCCATCATTGATGGTCTCGGATGCGAAAGCATCCGGGCTAACTGGCAGGGGTCCCCGTGCAGCGATGACGGCACAGCTGATCGCTGCACGGGGCAGCCAGTAGATGCACGGCGTGCCGGATCAGTGTGGCACCGCGATCTGACGAACAGTGGCCTCGATAGTGCGTACGTGATCGGCGGCGGGGGTGCGCACCGGCGCAGCCGGTCAGGATCGCATTCACTTTGATGCACGTCGCGATGAAGACGTCGTTGCGGCTCGCCCCCGGCGAGCCAGGCTGGATAAGGGGATGAGGCAGTTGCCTGTGCCCTGATCCTGCCGGGCAACGATTCCCCGATCACACAAAAACGGTGACCTCATGCGAGGCGTGCGCTACTACACGCCTGGTCGTGCATTCGCTATACGGGAGAAGGGGCAAGCACATCCGATCACACCTCGCAGCGCGCCCCGACTTGCCTCTCGGAGCACCTATGCAATCGACCCTACCCGAATCACCGACCATCGGAAACGATACCGCCACAACACCTGCACGGCGTATTGATCGCGGACTCACGCAATACATTGCGCCATCGAAGCTGAAACTGATCACGCGTACCCAGGCGCTGACACTCATCAATCGGCTGCGCGTCGTGCGGACCATCGATGTCGCTGCAGGCGTATTCCCCGAGCGCTCGTTCAAAGCGGCACTGACAGCTGCGCAGCGCGTCATGGGAAAGCTGGTTCGCGATGGACTCGTCCGTCGATACGTCACAGATCGTCATCAGCATGTATACGGCCTGACAACGGCAGGCGCGCGCTGGCTCAATGAACAGGGCAGCGAGGCATCTGCATCGATACGTCGCGTCACCGAGATGTCAAACCCCGAGCATTTACTTTGGGCCGGATTCATCACGCTTTGTTGCGAAGCACGTGGCATTCCGGCGATGACGGAATCCGAGGCCTTGCGAGAGATCGCGGCAGCCTCAGGTAACCGACGGCATGCTGAGTTCCTCAGCGTTGAAGTACACGGACTCCGTCGCGCCCTGCGTCCGGATGCACTGGCATTCGAAGGTGATGGGGTCACGTGGTTTGAGATCGACCGTAGCAAGCGCGGCGCAGATCGCGAAGCGGCTCTGGTTGCGCTAGCCATGAGCGTAGGGACACTACTGACGAACGGCATGGCGCTGCGCCGTGTCGTCGTGACCGCGCGCAATCCGCGCATCATGAACCGTGCGATGAGCCTGTTGCGTGAGCGAATACGCGCTAATGCGGGGCGTACGATGAACTCTACGAATGAGCGACGGATGATCGAGCACGAAGCGGGCAGCTTTGACGTTCGCGCACTGGTATTTGACGACGCTCGGCAACAGTTTGTCGAGCAGACTGTTGGACAGGTGATCGTGCAGTTGTTGCCGACCTGGCTGCCTCGATCTGGGCAGTCAAGCAATTCATCTACGGAGACATGCTGGCTGAACGAACACGACCTGCCGTATCGACGCCCTGAACGAATCGGAGCCTGGCCTGTGCCGCAATCGCCGCTCATTGATGCGATTGAAGCCGATCAGTGAGCGAGGTTGCTATACGTTTTGCATATTTGCACTATGCCATTCATTTCACGAGGACACACATCATGCAGGTTTACGGAAACGTCGCGACACCACCGCAAAGACGCGTATCTAAAACAAGTCAGCGGGCGTATTACGAGTTCAGAATGTGTGAATCGCAACGAGGGGTTGATACCGATCCCTCATGGTTCACGGTCCGCGTCATGAAAGACCAAGATCCTCGGCTCCAGCTTGGCGATTTTGTCAAAACGACGGGGAAGCTGAAAGCCGACTATTACCTGTCGAGAGAGGGTACGCCGACGGGCACGCTGCTGATATTGGCGTTTGAAGCGACGAAGATTTCGAAGCGAGAACCGGCGGCATAGGCGTCTTGAATTAAACCGGTCATGGCAGACCACCTCACTGATTTGGGCCTCCACTGCGGAGGCCCGTTTTTTTGCAGTGGCTGTACGCTGAAGCGTACAGCTAGAATTTCACCATGTAAAGCCTCGCTGCCGGTGAAACCGGCGAAAGGAAAACCCGCTTCTAATCAGGAGTACTTTTGTATTTTTTACAACAATACTTTTGAATTAGAAGAGTGCAGTGTTGGTGAGATGGACTCTCGGAGAGCAAAGCATCCCTAATCGCAGGCGACCTGCGATCCGTGCCTTGCTCCCCGGGTGTGCAGCGTCGGAGCCGACGTCCCCCATCGAGCACACGAATCGCGACGATACGTTCGTGCATGACCAGACTATTAGCGGATTCGTCCCGCCCTCGTCGCCCTCTGGTCACTTGCACCCAGGCTGCGCCTATGACTGTCCGCTCGGCGCCAAACCCGAACAGGCGCGGCGGTTATCCCTCCTCCACTGTCCGGGAGCCCGATCCGTTGGACTCACGAACATGTAGCGAATCGCTTTAAACGACGTGCATTTCACCGTACAATAGCCATGTTATTAGTATGGTTATTGGGCGGTGAACTCATCCCTCAGGTTCCGCCCGGTTATAGGTTACATGGTGTGCCATGCAACCGTCTGAGACGAGAAGCGATTGCGAAAATACCGGCCGCCGCCAATCACGGGGCCCCAGGCAGCTTATTTCTCGAGATCTGCGACAAGCTTACGGATCGGATGATCTTCGGGGAGATCCGTGATCTCTAACGACTGCAAGACACCCTCACCGGGAATGCCCATCGCCTCGTATTTCGCGTGTGCAGCCCCCACCAACGACAGATCAAACGGGGGCTGAAGCGTGTCTACGCCATCAAGTGCCTCATCGAGTGCAACCTTCAAAGCTTTTTCAGCACGGACATCGCCTTTGGATTCCGCGCTTTCTTGCAGCGCGCCGAGAACAGAAATCGCATAGCCCAGGTAACCCAGCGCTCGCGCGTCCTGTCCGCCGCGCAAATTGCCGTACGCATCACGGCACAGAGCCAAGGCTGCTTCAACCGCCTGACCATTCAATGCATTCATATTGCCTCGTGAGGAAAGTTATCCGTGTCGGAGCCACGTTCAGCATGGCTCCGCGCTGGATATCGGCACCGGTTCAAAAAACTTAATGATGCTGCCGCCTCACGCCTTTTGTTCGAAGCGAAGGAATGCACGCATCTGATGCGACTCAACGACCTCATCGTGCGGTACCAGGATGTACTTCCATGGCTTCCCGCCGACACTCTCAGTGTGCTCTGAAGCGAACTTGCACCAACGGGCTGCTGCAGCGGCCTTGGCCTTGACCTCGTCGGTTGTCAGATCATCCCGTTTTTTGGTCTCTGCCATGATGATTTCTGCGTCGGTCTCGACTACGAAGTCCGGAACGTATTCTGGCTGCTCGGTACCAAGCTTGTAATAGATCAAGAACTGTCCCTTCGCTGGCTTGAACCACCTCAGGGCATCGCGCTCCAGGATGACCGAGAAGCGCCGCTCCGTGTCCGAATCGAACTTCTGAAGCGGATACAAGCACTTCATGAATCCGCCAAATAGCATCGTCTTGATGCGGCTCACGTCTTCCACAGTTTCACGGAAATGGCGCGGAGCCTGACCAGTCGTTACCGTGTAGTTGCAGGACTTGAGTTCCGTAAAACCACGGCTAACCTGTACCTCGAAATCCGTCGCCTCTTCATAGAAGTGCGCCATCATCTGGGAGTGGATTTCATTGGCGATGGTCTTACGCTGGCCATCCAGAACATTGAGCGCATCCGCCTCCGACAGATAGCCGCTCAGGTGCTGAACCATCTGTCCAGCAAGGTCATAGAGCAGATCGGCTTGCGTGAAGTAGTCGATATCATCAAAGTCCACCAGCGCGTGAACAATATAGTCCTCCGGACGCTGCTCCTTCAGATTGACTTCAGCAGCCAGTGTGTCCTGCTCGTTAGTGCGTAGGTTTTGGATAATGATTTCCCGCTTACCCGGTTGCAGGTGGAGCTGACTTATATCCAACGTGAACGGACGGAAGCCCGTCGTAACCTCTCCCTTGGGCACCACAGCAATACGCGGGATGTCGATGGTTTGATCCACCACGATTTCCGTCGTCTTCGCCACAACGGCCGATAGATCCAGAGCGGGAGCAGCCGCGTCTACGCCCGCGAGCAGGTTACCTTGGGTCGGCTTCAGCCGTTCCTCGACCGCCACCAGAATTTCCCGCTGTACCTCCGGCTTGAGTAACGCGCCGCTGGTCGGCACTAGATCACGCTTGACCTCGTATTTGCCGATGACCTCCATAACCACGCGTGCTGCCTGCTTTTCGGCTTCAGTCGTAAAGATTGGAGCACGTGCAGGGCGAGCTTCGCCATTACCATTGGCAGTGACCGAAATAAATGTCGACGCCGAGTCTACTGCTGGTGCCTCTGCGAGTCCGAGGCGTTCCGCTGCCCCAGAGACTACCTGCACGCTGACCTTCTTGTCGTCCACGTTCGGTGCATCAAGGATGAGCTGCTTCAAGCGGATCGGAGAGTCGCCACGGTTGGCCTCGTCAATGATCTCCTGAAATTTGTCGTGTGCGACGATGTTCAGGCGATCCACTGCCGCCACGCCAGTGCGCTTGCCGTAGGGCAGACGCAGGCCTCGCCCGATACTCTGCTCGATTAGCGTGCGTGCATTGGCCGCACGCAGCGGGACAATGGTGTAAAGGTTGGTCACGTCCCAGCCTTCCTTGAGCATGTTGACGTGAATCACAATTTCTGTGGGTTCATCCATGCTCTCCACGGCCAACAAGCGCGTAATCATTTCCTCCTCTTCTGCGCCGGACCGACTGGAGTCCACCTGAATCACCTTACCCGCGTAACGTCCTTCGTAGAACTGTCCTGACTCGATCAACGCCTTGAGTTGTGCGGCGTGAGTCGTATCGCGGGCAATGACAAGCATGAAAGGCTTCACTGCCTTGACGCCGTTCTCGCGAGCATAGGTAAGCAGTTCGACCTTCGTGGTTTCATGCAAACGCACACCGTCTTCCAGCTTGATCTGCTCGACAGCTTCTGGGGTATGGTCACTAGCCTTGAAGTTACGCTGTGTGACGACTGCTGGTTCCTTGACGAAACCATCCTCCATCGCGCGTGCCAATGGGTAGTCCATCACCACGTTCTTGAACGGCACAGGCCCCTTGGCGGATTCCACGAAAGGCGTTGCCGTCACCTCCAGCCCAAACAATGGCTTCAGCTCATTAATGGCCCGCACACCCGCGCTAGCACGGTAGCGGTGAGATTCATCCATCAGCATCACAAGGTCTGGTAGGTTTGCCAGATGGTTAAAGTAACTGTCACCCAGAACTTCGCGCATTCGCTTAATACGCGGCTCCTTACCACCACGTACTTCGGAGTTGATCTTGGAGATATTGAAAATGTTGACGCGAACCTCTCCAAGCAGCTCACCACCCGTAATGTTCTGTTGATCGTAGTTATCGCCAGTGATGATGCGCGGCGGCTGTATCGCTAATTCACCGATTCCCCTGAATACGTACTTCGGCGTGTTAGGGGTGAAGTCAGCAATCAGCTTGTTGTAGATAGTCAGATTGGGCGCGAGCACAAAGAAATTGTTGATACCGTGCGCCAGATGCAGATAGGCGATGAACGCACCCATCAGTCGCGTTTTGCCCACGCCCGTGGCCAGCGCGAAACACAGCGATGGAAATTCGCGTTCAAAATCTTCTAACGTGGCAAATTCGCCCTTCAGCGAGGAAAGAACAGATGCGACATCCCATTCATGGCCGAGCAATTCGGGCGCAGCATCGAGCGCACGCACCAGTTTAGCGAGAGATTCCGCTTGAGGTGGGCGAAGAGACAGACGACCGGTGACAGCATGTAAGGTGCGGTCGTTCATTATTCGTTCTCCCCAAACAAGCCGCCTTGTTCAGCAGCCACGTTTCTGTCCTTAGATTTTTTGGGAGCTTTGCCCATTGCCGCAGGCTCGACCGGTTCAGGCTCAGCCATCGGCAGGTTCGCTACGTTGAGGCTATAGTCGTCGTGGCCCCATTCGCAACGAGTTAGCACCATCTTTGGAATCTTCTTCAGTGTCAGGTGCGGCCAACGTTCTACCGCCTTTGCCGCCGTTACGCCATGGAAGGCTGAGCAGCACACCAACAGGCTCTGGTCAGCGCCGACTTCCTCAGAAAGTGCCTGTAATTGGTCCACGGACAGATTCTGTGTAGTGACGTAGATGAAGTCCCTCTCGCTGGAATGGCCATGCTGCCACCACTGCACTTCGGAGGGCGCATAGTTGAAGCCTTCCAGCTTGCACAATGCCTCGGCAAGATGTGCCGCGTTGTAGTCTGGGTTGACAACCGGATTACCCCAACGATCATTGACGATCAGACTCGGTGCGAGATGATGGTAACGGAATCCGCCACCGCCTTTCCAAGCCGTACTTTCCGTAACACCACCCTTATCCTCACCGTCAACAACCTTTTTCAATCGGGGAATGATGTGCGTGTGAATATGCTCGCCCAACTCCACCATGATCCAGCGACGGCCCATTTTGTGAGCAACAGCGCCGGTTGTGCCGGAACCCGAGAACGAATCGAGAACAAGATCGCCCGGGGCAGTGGCGATTTCCAATACCAACTTCAGCAATTTTTCTGGCTTTGGAGTATCAAATTTTTCTTCAATTCCTGCTAATTCAGCCAGCAGTTTTGCCTCTTTGTTTGCCTCACGGTTGTCGCCTGCTTCCTCATAGCCCCACCAAGTCCATGGAACCATCTTATTTTCTGATTCATTCCAAAATTTTTTACGCTGAGCCATGCCATTGCCATCCAATCCGAAATAAATTCGATTGTCTGCATACAATGCCTCAAACTGCTCTTTCGTAGTACTCCAGCAGCGGCCTTTCGGCGGCCACAATGACTTCCCCCCAGGAGTAATAATCTCATACGTCAAATTCGGACGTATGTTCGGAGCATGAAATGGTACTGGCAACCAATCGCCTCGTGGATCTTTATCCGGATTCCGATAGGTGGCACGCTGTTTTTCACCGGCATCTAATTTATTGACGACGAAATACTCATGATTTTTTGCGTAAACGAGAATGTGATCATGAGCGGTCGACATCGCGCGAGCATCATTTCGCCGAGTCAGTGTTTTCTGCCATACGACATTCGACACAAAATTGGTTCGACCGAAAATTTCGTCACATAAAACTTTTAAATAATGAGCCTCATTATCATCAATGGTAATCCACAGCGAGCCATCATCGGCCAGCAACCGCTTAATGATTTCCAACCGGTCACGCATCAGGCCCAACCAAATCGAGTGCTCTAGCCCATCGTCGTAGTGCGTGAAAGCGCTACCCGTGTTGTAGGGAGGATCGATGAAGACACACTTTACTTTCCCGGTGAATTCCTGTTCCAGCGCCTTCAACGCCAGCAGGTTATCGCCAAAGATAAGTCGGTTATCAAAGATGTCATCGTCCGTCACGCGATGCTTGGCGTGATATGACTTTGCCGGATCTTCAAGCAGAATACGCGGCTCCAATTTGGGGCGCTTCTCTTTCCCGATCCATGTCAGTTCTAATTTTCGCTTGCTCATGGCATGGTTCTCACAATTGCGGCGCTCTGCTCGACAGATAGTCAATCAGGCGCTTGCGCGGATATGCATCCGTCGCATTATTGACATTACGCAGGTTGGGTAGTGCCGGGTCAGCGGTCAACACGAAGTGTGTTTCCATCAGATCGGCTAGAAAGCCCGCGACGCTACCCTGATTGCGGAAATAGGCCAGCGGCCCCTCGACCAACAGGTGCTGTCTCCCCAGGTCGAAGGTCTGCTGCCGAAGTTGATCGAGTGGTTGGCTGATTAACGCGGGGATTGCGGTCGAGTCGATGACTGTTGTCGCGCCAATGCGTTGGCGCAGGCGCTTCATCATTACGGCCATGATGACATGCAAGGCGTGTCGGTAGATTAGTTTTTCTTGGCTACGCGCAGCCGCGTTCTGTTCATAGTCCACTACGAAAGTACGGATGGCTCGGTGACACAGAACAGCGTTGATCAGCGTCGTTCCTGACAACACTCCGGGGAACAACGCTTGGTATTCGGCGGACTCTGGGTCAGCAAGTCGCGCTGGTTCGCTCTTGAGCCAGACCACGTAACGTGGATCGTCTTGTCGCGAGGCAAGCGCGCGCAAGGCTTCGTCAAGCGAAATGGCATGGGGGCCGGTCGCCGACGCTTCAGGGCGGTAGTGATAAACGAAGCCGAGGTGGGCAACCTCCTGACGCAACTGTTCCTGATTTTCGTCCAGCGAGGCGAAGTTTGCCGTTTGTACTGGATTTTGGTGGTTGCGGGCCTTGGTGACACGCTTGCCAAACAAGCCGTCCGCCGGTGCCTTGATCAGGGTGAACATCACCTTGGCATCATCGATGTTGCTATGAGGGTGCTGGGCTACGAACTCGGCCGCCGACGCAACCGTCTGCGCGCCATTGATAATAGACAAGCCGCGAACCTTGAATTTTCTAGCCCCATTGCTGGGGTTTTTACCTTTCGGTTCGATCTCGTCGCAGACCGCCGTCACGCCGTTATTGAGGTAGAAGAAGCTGTTCGGGTCATCGCGCAGGGTTGTCTTGATAGCCTTATTGACGTCCGATCTACCGCTTCCAAGGAAATAGCGGATGTTACGTTCGTATAATGCCTTGCCCTTGTCCTTGTGCAGAGCAACAAGATCAGCCAAGCGGACAATACCGTAGTACGTCGTGCGTGGATTTTCAACCTTGGCGTGCTTCTGTAAGACGATATCGGTGTGCACAGGCTGGTAGGCCTGTTCTGCCAACAAGTCGCGGACGACCTCCGACGCGGTATAGTATTCGACCTGTTTGTCGAGCCGTTCCTCGTCGAGATCTTCATCATTGAGCAAGGCTTGCAAGGCATCACTGGCCGTTTTAGAAATTCCGGCGCCGGTATAAGGCACAACCAACTTGATATGGCTACACGCATCAAGGGCGGCTTCGATATCAGCCGTCCGGGTTTTGAAATTCTCGTTAAATCCGGTGAAATCCTGCCTGAGCAGTAAGCGGATTCCGTCGCAGAATGGCAACGCGTCCTCTTGTTTAAACTGCTCGGACTCCTTCAACTTGGTTTGCAGCAGGTACAGGGTTTCCGAATCCTCCGCGTAGTAGATGGCATCGATTCCCTTGTCGTTGAAATCATCCACAACTGATGCGGCGGCGACCTGTGGAGTGAGGTCAAGCAGCTTGTGCAGAGCGAAGGCGCTGAAGGCTCGCGAGAGTTGCTTGACTGCCTGATCTTCTGGTTTTGCCGCACCGAGGAGCGGCGGAAGGAATGGCACGAAGCGATCCGCCAGAATTTTCTTCAGAATGACCATGTATTGCGAGGAAAGCGCAGCCATTACACCAACTCCCATTCGATGGTGAACAACGTGTGCTCCTCGACTTGTTGCTGGAGCTGCACCTCCAACTGGCTAATGAGATCGTTACGCTGCGCCTCGACCTCATCCTGCCGGATGAACAGTTCACGGCGCAGTTTGGTCCGTTTGCCCTCTAGCTCACGCTGACGCTTCTGGTGTGCCAGCTTTTCTTCGAGTGTGGGCGATATGGCCGCCGTACGGCGCACTTCCTTGATTTCGCGGTCGATCTCCTTGATTTCCTGCTCAAGGCCCAACTTAAGGTCGTCCGCCCACGCATCCAGTTTCTGCACTTCCTGTTCGAAGTAGCCTAAGTTGCGCTGATTAATGTCGCGCAGAAGTTCCGTCTTGCGGGCTGTCACATCGGCGACCAGTGCGGCATCGCCTGCATCGTTGAACAGGCTTGTTGCCTGCGTCGTGGCAGGCAAGCGCAATAATTTTTCCGGGTCATCCTCGTCCAGCGCGATTCCGTCAACGGTGCTGGCCACGACCAGCAGGTGCTGTTCCTGGTTGCCCAGGGCCTCCACCGAAACCAGCTTCAAGGTAAGCCATCCAGCCTTGCCACGATACGGCTCGAGCGTGCTGACCTTCGTACCATAAGCGTCGTAGTTGAATACGAGCTTGGCCCTATCGAGCGCGCGGGCCTTCGCCTGATCTGCGATCCACAACGCCAGCGGATGATTGATCCGGTACAGATGAGCGTCGCCAGATCGGCGTGGTAGCTCATAACGGCCCAACTCGATGCCTATCTGGCCGCTCGCCTCAATGTCGTCAGGCACACGCTGTAGATTGAATCCGCCATCATCAAAGCTGGCGCAATCGCCCAGTTCCGCCTGGCTCAAATCCATCAGCATTCGCTCAAAACGGCTGCGAGTGCTGCGGCTGTCTTCGGCACGGACACGAAGCTTGTCCTGTACTTCTTCGTCGAAGTTTTCCAACAGAACCTGACGCGTTTTGACCATCGCTTCGTTGATCTCGCCGGAAAGATCGAGCTGAAGCTGCTCGAAACTGGCCTTGATCTCGGCCGGTTCGCGGCAATTCTGGTAGATGTCAGCGATGCGACGCTCGAAATCGACGCCGGAGCCAATAGCCCCGAGCACTTCATCGCTAGCGCCGAACACACCTTCGAAAAGCTGGAACTTCTGATCCAGCAGTTCATACACGCGAGCATCAGCCTCGTTGCTGCGATCCACGAAATTGACGACCACTACGTCATGTTTCTGCCCGTAACGGTGGCATCGGCCAATGCGCTGTTCGATGCGCTGTGGGTTCCACGGCAGATCGTAGTTAATGACCAGAGAACTGAACTGGAGGTTGATACCCTCGGCCCCGGCCTCCGTAGCGATCATCACAGTACCGCGTTCCTTGAAATGCTCGACCAGTGCCGCACGAGTGTCTGCAGTCTTGGAACCGGTGATACGGTCACTACCTTCGTGACGCTTCAGCCAGTCCTTGTAAATAGCTTGCGCACGCGCATCGCTGTTAGTGCCATTGAAAAGGACGATGCCATTGCCGTAGGTTGTGTCGGCTAGCAGGGTAAGCAGATAGTCCTGTGTGCGCCTGGATTCGGTAAAGATGATGGCTTTCTTGGCCGCACCAAGTCGATCCAGTTCAGCAAATGCCTTGTCCAGGGCCGTTAGCAGTGCCTTGCCTTTGGCATCGTCACGGATGCTGGTAGCCAGAGTCTTGAATTGACGTAACTCATCGATTTCACTCGAAATGGCATCACGTTCACCCTGATCAAGCGGGGCATCTTTTGCGCCCGAATCGCTATCGTCAGAAGAGAACTCCTCGGCGGTTTCGTCGAGCGATTCGTAGTCTTCGTCCAATTCATCGCTCAGATCAACCACAGGCGAGTTTTCCAGAACACCCTGGAGTCGGTTCGCCATCGTTTCCAGCGCACCGGCAATCGCGTGAGTGCTGGAAGCCAGCAGCTTCCAGAGGACTAGCGAGATCAGCTGCCGTTGCGCATTGGGCAGCGCATTCAGATTAGGGCGTCGCAGATAGTCCGCGACGAGCCGTGAAAGCTCTTGCTCCTCGTCCGACGGAGTGAATTCCTGCACGATTGCCTTACGTGCCGTGTATGACACGTAAGGCTGGACTTGCTTGCGCAGCGTGCGCTTGCAGACGGACGAAAGACGATTCCGTAAAGCACTGAAGGCCTGGTCGCGCGCCTGTCCGGTGAACTGTGAGCGAAAGCTATCGAGGTCGCCGAAGACGCGGTCATCGACAATACTGACTAGGCCATAGAGTTCCAGTAGAGAGTTCTGTAACGGAGTCGCGGTGAGAAGCACCTTGGACTGTACATGCGCCATCGCATCTTTCAGCGTCTTGCCTATGACATTGCTAGTCTTATAGACGTTACGTAGGCGATGTGCCTCGTCGAGCACGACTAAATCCCACGCAATATCCTTGATGTCGTCGGCCTTGGCCTTGGCGAACTGATACGAGCAGATGATCGGCCCTGTCGTCATCTGGAACGGGCTCTGTTGGTTCTGTTTGCGAATAGCGTTGTAGCTCTTGGCTTCCAGAATTACGCCCTGAAGCCCAAACTTGTCTTGCAGTTCTTGATGCCACTGTTTACGCAAATTAGCTGGAACGATGATGAGAATCTTGCGTCGGCGCTCAGCCCAGCGCTGCGAAATGACCAGTCCAGCCTCAATGGTTTTGCCAAGTCCCACTTCGTCGGCAAGAATAACGCCCCGCGACAAAGGGTTACGGCAAGCGAAGAGAGCGGCATCGACTTGATGCGGATTCAGATCGACCTGGGAATCGACCAGGGTCGAAGCCAGCGACTCGACTGAGTCGCCAGCGGCGCGACGAGTAAGCAGCCAAGCAACATACTGGCTTTGATGTGGTGTCAGCAACTGTTGCGTCATCTTATGTGTTTGTCCGACTTCTCGTTTTATTTACCCCATACACCACTGCAGATGCATTGCTTATGCGCTACTGGCTTCCGGTTTTCAACGCGGGACTGTGATCCGCATTCCACGTCTCGATTTGTTTGGCTTCCTGCAATCGACCACGCAGTGATGCTAGAAGTGGGGTGCGCTCAGCGTCAGGCATCCGAAGACGCAATGCCTTTCTCGTCTCATGGATCATTTTATGGCGTGAATTCGGAAGACGTAACCCGTCTGCGCTCAGTACGACACCGGTCACAATTTTGGGTTTATGTGCCGAAAAGGTCTTGGATTTATCATCCTTCGTCGAAAGACCATGCTTTCGAACTACCCCACGCACCTGGTACAGCAATGCCTTAGTAGCACGCTCACCCGAGATTACAATGTCGTCGACATAGCATGTCATCTGGCAACCGTGAGACACCGCAAGATCATGAATTTGCTGGAACATCTCTTCGTGCGAGAAAAATGCCAGTGATCCACTCAGGTAACTTCCAGTCGGAAGATGTTTTCCTTTGAAGCAGGACAACGTCGCGAGCAGGTACGCGACATCGGGCGAGCATTCGAAGCGCCGGTGGAACAGGTCATACACCGCGCTGAACTTGGTGCTCGGATAGAACTTAGAAATATCCGTCTTGATGAGAGGAACCCGACCGCAGTGAGCCCCTGTATTCGAGATATACGACTCGCCCTTGACGGATCGGACGTACGAGGGGGCAGCCAATCGGGCCAGCAGCGTGGCGATTTTTTTATGTACAACGCTAAGTGCCCCCTGCGGATGCTGAATAGTCCGCCCCTTGTCGTTGACGAATACATGGTAGCTACCCTCACCGACAAGCGAATCAACGTCAGCAAGATCAAAAGCCAATAACTCAGCAGCCCGCTTCCTCGACGAAAGTCGAAAAAAAGGGGACTGCCGAAAGTCATATCTCTCCTTAGTTGCCATGCGTGAGAGCTTCCTTGTCAGCGACCCATTCAAGCAGTCGCAGTATCTTGTCCGCCGCCTTGACTCTGAGTCTCCCGCCAGGCCCTTGAGCTTCCAGATGTTCGGAAAAAAGCATGATGGACGAAACCGGGATCTTGAAAATCTCCGAATACTGCTTCAGTAGCTCAACGCTCGGCGCCTTCAGCCCTGACTCGATCTCGCTGAGGTAGGAGTTCGATATCCCTAGCCGCTTGGCAAGCTCGGTCTGCGATAACTGATGGAATGCGCGAATGAGCTTTAGCGCGCGATTCAACATGCCATAGCTCCTTCTAAAAATAGGGGGCGCTAGCTACGCCAGTGATCATAGACGCGCGCTGCCAAGTCAATCACCCGTAGGACTGCTACGGCGAACCGTAGCGTCTTCGGGTTGATCAGCGCGGACGCGATCCGACCAGCTAGCCCCCGCCGTTTGGAGGTCTTGATGCCCATGGATCGGCTCCTTCAGTTACGCCATCGCACCACGCAATGGCTCTCGCACGTAACTGAAACGGAACAAACGGCGGTACTACCCCCTACCCAAGAAGAGTGCACGCTGCTCGCAGGCGTGCACTCTCGCGCCACACGGGACACAGTACGACGTGCCGGACACATGCGCCGCGAAACAGCAGAACCTTTCGGCTCCACGACCCGTTGGGCCAAAACAGCAACGAGATTATTCCGAACCCTCAATCGCCAGCATAGCACAGCCTTCGCATAGCGCAACATATTTTCGCAAATAGCGAAATTCAGGCTCGTAAGCGTAAGCACTAAGTTGTTTGTTTGGTAGATTCTTGACTGCCTCACCTCATCATGCCCCTATATAGGGGCATGATGAGGTGAGGCAGTCAAGGGCTGCATAGATTTATGCAAATTTTTCTCGTGTATCGTGAAGATGGATGATTTTTGTATTCCGTCTTGTAGAAGATGTCGTCGAGTTAAGGTCCTGCATTCCTCTTGGAAAGAGCATAAATTTATCCGTATAATTCTCCTCATATGGGAACTTCGCCAAATTTTCTATTCAGAAAACTTCTGCCTGAGCTTCCGCGCGGCACTCCGCTCGGAACAGCCTGGCTGCTTGAGCATGGGCTAACGGCGAAGCAAACTGCCCGCCTGGCAGAGGACGGGTGGCTCACCCGTCTCGGGCATGGTGTGTATTTGCTGCCCGGCGACAAACTGGATCGCGATGCGTCTCTAGCCTGGCTCGCAAAAGATGTCCCTGGCTTGCATGTGGCGGCCAAGACCGCATTGGCATGGCGTGGCGTGCGGCATAACCTCCCGGCCCGTGAAACGCTGACGCTGTGGGGTAATCATCCTGCAAAGCTACCCATATGGTTTACAGCGGCGTTTCCGGCCCATTACCAGAGTACCCATATATTCGACGACGCAATGCCGCCGGATCTTGGCCTAGCTCCGCTACCTGCTGGTCGTAGCGATGTCCTTGTATCTACCACTGAACGTGCCATGCTCGAGCTCCTTAACGACGTGGGCAAGCGTCAGGGGCTGGAGGAGACGGGGCATCTCGTCGAAAGCATCCGTTCTCCACGCCTGCAGATCCTGGAAGAACTGTTTACCCACCTGAACCGCATCAAGGTCGTTCGCCTGGCCTGCCAGCTTGCAGACGAACTGGATCTGCCATGGAAGTCGCTGGCGTTGCATCACAGCGAGCGCCTAGGGGGCGGGCGGCGCTGGGTATCGGTTGGCAAAAGCGGTGAGCGCCTTAATTTAAAGCGTCCAACATGAACAACGAGTACATCAATACAGTGCAGCTTCTGCTGCTCGTCGCACCGGCAATTTTTGAGTCGCCGTGCTTTGCCATGAAGGGCGGCACGGCCCTCAATCTATTTGTGCAAAGCATGCCCAGACTGTCGGTCGATATCGATGTCGTTTTTGTGCCGTACCAACTGCCACGCGACGAGGCGCTACAGCGCATTGCGGATGAGCTGGCCGCCGCGAAGGCGAGACTGGAAGCGCTTGGCCTGCGGGCTGATCTGCGGAAGACCAAAGACGGAAACGAAGCCAAGTTGTTCGTCTCAAACGGCGAGCACGAAGTTAAGATCGAGGTGAACTTTGTCTTCCGGGGTACGGCACTGCCACCGGTTCGTACGTCGCTGACTGAAGATGCTCAGAAGATGTTCGCGGCCAATATCGACGTGCCAATACTGGCAACCCCGGAGTTGTACGGTAGCAAGTTAGTCGCCGCGTTGGATCGCCAGCATCCACGAGACCTGTTCGACGTTCAGTTGATGTTCGCGCGGTTCGGGTTGCCGCCTGAATTCCTCGACTGCTTTGTCATCTATTTGGCAGGCCATAACCGGCCCGCGCATGAGGTGCTGTTTCCCAACGAGCAGGACATTGACGCCGTGTTTGAAGCGGAGTTCGTCGGCATGACGAATGTGCCAGTGACGCTGGACGAGCTGAAGGCGACCAGAAAGAAACTGATGGCCGAATTGCCGAGAGCCTTGTCCGAGCAACAGCGGGGTTTCCTGTTGTCGTTGGTTCAGGCGAAGCCGGACTGGGACCTGCTGCCGTTCGGGCATGTCAGAGAGCTGCCAGCAATCCAGTGGAAATTGATGAATCTGGCCCGGTTGCAGAAGAACCGGGTGAAGTTCCAGCAGCAGCACGACGAACTGTTCGAGCGCCTCGCGCGCCTCGGCTGATGGCCATGTGTCCGGCCAACGTCGCGTGGACTGGGCGGGCTCCGCCTGAATTCCGCCCGAGATGACAAATTCCCGAAAAATGTTACCTGTTACCTACAGTGTTACCTAAACCGGAAAAATCCAAGGAAGCGGGCAAATCGATCTAAAAACAAAAAACCCGCACAGCCTTACGCCATGCGGGTTTCCGTTTTTTCATGCGTGGTCGGAGCGATAGGATTCGAACCTACGACCCTCTGATCCCAAATCAGATGCGCTACCAGGCTGCGCTACGCTCCGACGAATCAGTGATTATATTGGGTGACACCCACTTCCGTCAAATCGGGCCACCGCGCCTTGCTGCGAACAGCCCGCGCGTGCACCATGCGAGGACCCGCCGTCCCCATTGAAGGAGTCATAGATGGACCTCATCCTCTGGCGCCACGCCGAAGCCGAAGAGATGGCCGCCAGCGACCTCGCCCGCCAGCTCACCACACGCGGCCGCAAGCAGGCGCAGAACGTCGCGAAATGGCTGCGCGCGCGCCTGCCCGATGACGCCCTCATCCTCGCAAGCCCGGCCACCCGTACGATCCAGACCGTCGAAACACTCACCGACCAGTACCGCGTCGTGCGCGAACTCGCCCCCAACGCGAGCGTCGACGACGTTCTCAAAGCCGCCGGCTGGCCCGGCGGCCTCGCACCGACGGTGGTAATTGTCGGCCACCAGCCCGTGCTCGGCGAAATCGCCGCGCAGCTCCTCTCGAGTGGCCAGGATCAGCGCAGTTGGGCGCTGAAGAAAGGCGCGCTGGTCTGGATCGCCAGCCGCGATCGCAACGGCAACGGACAGGCCGTACTCCACGCCGCGATCACACCCGATCTCGCCTGATACCTTCTGCTCCGGCGTGCGCCCGAACCACGCCCCTCTGGGGCGCCCATGTGCGCAACCTGGTCCTACGTACGCCTTACGTCGCGTCATCGAATCGTCATTGCGTTGCCATGGTGATGTAACGAGCCGTTACTACATTGGCCGGAAAAGTTTCATTACCATCCGACCAGGACGCACCATGCGAGATCTGCCGACGCACACCCTGCCGCTCGCCTCGACGTTGTTCGAGTCGAACCGGCGTCTGCCGCGCGCCGAAGAAACGATCACCGCGCAGCATCGCCTGCAGGTGACCTGGGCGCGCAGCGACGAAGAGCTGCGCGAAGCGCAGCGCCTGCGCCACCGTGTGTTCGCCGAAGAAATGGGCGCGCGCCTCTCCGGCCCCGCGGGCCTCGATGTCGACGCGTTCGACGGCTACTGCGATCACTTGCTCGTCCGCGACCTCGACACGCTCAAGGTCGTCGGTACCTATCGCGTGCTGCCGCCGCACGAGGCACTGCGCATCGGCCGCCTCTACGCCGAGAGCGAATTCGACGTCTCGCGCCTCGCGCATCTGCGTCCGAAGATGGTCGAAGTGGGCCGTTCGTGTGTGCATCCCGATTTCCGCAGTGGCTCGGTGATCATGTCTCTGTGGGGTGGCCTCGGTTCGTACATGACGTACAACGGCTACGAAACGATGCTCGGCTGCGCGAGCGTGTCGATGGCCGACGGCGGCCACTACGCGGCGAACCTCTACGCATCGCTCGGCGCGAATGCGCTCACGGCGCCCGAATATCGTGCGTTCCCGCACACGCCTCTGCCCGTCGAAGAACTGCGCACGGGCGCTAGCGCCGTGCCGCCGCCACTCGTCAAGGGCTATCTGCGTCTCGGCGCAAAGATTTGCGGCGCGCCCGCCTGGGACCCCGATTTCAATACCGCCGATTTCCTCACGCTGTTCCGCCTCTCCGAAATCAACGAGCGCTACGCGCGTCACTTCCTCGGCGACGCCGTCGCGCGTTAAGTCCCGCGACGAAGTACGTAAAACAAAACGCCCGGCGAACAGCCGGGCGTTTTGTTTTGAAGTTTTGAACTACCGAGGCAACTCCACCTTCATTCAGTCATCCGAATAAACCACACGATACGGAATGCCGACTTTCCCCCACTCCGCCGCTTCCTGAATGAGGTTGTAGTCGGTGAGCGGATTGTTCTGGACCCACGCGTTGGGCAGGCGCACCTCGTAGCCGCTACCCTCGTGCGCGACCGAAATCTCGGGCAGGCCGATGTCGGCGCGGCGGCGGCTAAGCAGTCCCGCGAGGCGCAGGCAGAACAGTAGCGGCCATTCAACGTCGCGCGCCTGCGAGAGCTTCCCGAGTTTGCCCACGTGACCGAGCACGAGCGCGGCGAGCCGCGACTGGTCGGTGCGCGAGAAACCCGGCATGTCGGCGTTGCTCGCGATATAGGCCGAATGCTTGTGATACGCGCTATGCGAGATCGAAAGCCCGATTTCATGCAGCGACGCCGCCCAGCCGAGGAACATGCGGTTTTCCTCGCGGCGTTCTTCGTCGCTCTCTTCCCCGGACGCGCAGAGCTGGTCGTAGAACCCCATGGCCAGCTCGCCGATCCGCCCTGCCTGCGCACGATCGACGCCGTAGCGGCGCATGAAGCCCTCGACGGTCACCGTGCGCATGTCCTCGTGCTGCGAACGCCCGAGCAGGTCGTACAGGACGCCGAGGCGCAGCGCGGCGTCGGTGGTGTCGGCATAGTCGACGCCCAGCTCGTCGAACACCGCGATCATGATCGCGAGGCCGCCCGCGAGCACCGGCACGCGGTCCGGCTTGAGCGCGATGAGCTTCAGGCGATTCACGTTCTCGGCCTTGATCAGGGCCCGCTTGAGCCGCTCGAGCCCGCCGCGCGTAATGCCGTGCGTGACGCCCGAATCGTTGAACCCGTTCGCCTCGACGAGCTCCGCAAGCGCGCGCGCCGTGCCCGACGAACCGATCACCTGCTCCCAGCCGGTTTTGCGGTAGTCGGAGGAAATAATCTGGATTTCGCGCGTGGCCGCGAGTTCGGCCTGGCGCATCGTGTACTCATCGACGTTGCCGGCGGGAAAGAACTGGCGGCTGTGGCTCACACAGCCGATATAGAGGCTTTCCATACGGATCGGCGTGTAGTGCGCGCCGATGATGAACTCCGTCGAGCCACCACCGATATCGACGACGAGCCGCTTGCCAGCGCTCGCCGGCACCGAATGAGCCGCGCCCGCGTAAATGAGGCGCGCCTCTTCGCGGCCCGCGATGACTTCGATCGGAAAACCAAGCGAGGCTTCGGCCTCGCCGAGAAATTCGCGCGCATTCTTCGCGACACGCAGCGCGTTCGTCGCGACCGCGCGCACATGATCGGGATGGAAATCGCGAAGGCGTTCGCCGAATCGTTTGAGCGCGTCCCAGCCGCGCACCTGCGAAGCGCGGTCGAGCATTTTGTCTTTCGAAAGCCCTGCGGCGAGGCGTACCGGTTCGCGCAGCGCGTCAACCGGATAGATCTGGCTACCGGCTTCGGTTTCTTCGACCCGGCCAACGATAAGACGAAAGCTGTTCGAACCGAGATCGACGGCGGCAATCAGGTGCGGATTGGTGAGCATCGAGGGAGCAGGCTCCATGCGAGCGAGCGCTGCCATCCGGGCGGCGGCCGCGCTGTTGAAATGTGTCATTTTAAGCGCTCCCGCTTTCACGATGTCGCTCCTCGCGCGCGTCACCTTGAACCACTGTGCATGATCGCCACGAGAGTTGTCGTTTTCGTGATAATGGAGCGTAGAATTAATGACACACCGAATGTCACAATAATTTCATACTACTGTGCGAATTTCCGAGCGTCCGTTCGAAATACATCCTGACATTCAGTTTTCATCACCGATGTCCATCCGCTACCCTTTACTCAATCGCGAGCTGGGCATTCTGGGATTCAACGAGCGCGTGCTCGCGCAGGCGGCTGACCCCGCCGTCCCGCTGCTCGAACGTTTGCGCTTCATTTGCATTACCAGCAGCAATCTCGACGAGTTCTTTGAAATCCGCATGGCCGGGCTTCAGGAGCAGATGCGTGATAACCCTGGCGCGCTCTCGCCCGATGGCATGTCGCTACAGCACGTCTACGACCTCGTGGTCGAGCGTGCGCAGCGTCTCGTGCATCGCCAGTACGTCATGCTGCACGAGACCGTGCTGCCCGCCCTCGAACAGGAAGACATTTTTTTCCACGGTACCGACGACTGGAACGAGGCCCAGACCGCCTGGGCGCGCAAGTACTTCGTCGACGAACTGCTGCCCGTCCTCACGCCAATCGGACTCGATCCCGCGCACCCATTTCCGCGCGTGCTTAACAAGAGCCTGAATTTTGTCGTCGAGCTCGAGGGCAAGGATGCCTTCGGCCGGCAGGCCGTCATGGGCATCGTCCAGGCTCCGCGCGCGCTGCCGCGACTCGTGCGCATGCCGCAGGAGTTGTCAGGCTTCCAGTATGGCTTCGTGCTGCTGGGGGCGCTGTTGCAGCGCTTCGTCGGCGAGCTGTTTCCCAACCTCGTCGTGCGCAGCTGCAACCAGTTCCGTATCACGCGAAACAGCGAACTCTTCGTCGATGAGGACGAAATCACGAATCTGCGCGTTGCGCTGCAAGGTGAATTGCCGGCGCGACACCTCGGCAACGCGGTGCGGCTCGAAGTGTCCGCCGCGACGCCGGCGCATATCGTGAAGCGTCTGCTCGACGAGAGCGGGCTCAGCGAAAAGGACTGCTATTACGTCGACGGCCCCGTGAATCTCGTGCGCCTCATGCACTTGCCCGAGCTGGTGGACCGCCCCGAGCTGAAATTCGTGCCGCACGTTCCGACCATTCCGGCACGCGTTGCAGCGGGCAGCAACATGTTCGACGTGATCGATCAGGGCGATGTTCTGCTGCACCATCCGTACGAAAGCTTCCAGCCTGTGCTGGAACTGCTCCTGCAGGCTGCGAATGATCCGAGCGTCGTCGCGATCAAGCAGACCATCTACCGCACGGGCACCGACTCACCGCTGATGGACGCGCTCATGCAGGCCGCGCGCAACGGCAAGGAAGTCACCGTGGTGGTGGAACTGCTCGCGCGCTTCGACGAAGAAACGAACATCAACTGGGCCTCACAACTGGAAGCAGTGGGCGCGCACGTGGTCTACGGCGTGGTCGGCCACAAGTGCCACGCGAAGATGATGCTGATCGTGCGCCGCGTGCCGGTGAACGGCCGCACGGTGCTGCGCCGCTACGTCCACCTCGGCACGGGCAACTATCACCCGCGTACCGCACGTCTCTACAGCGACTTCGGGTTGATGACGTCCAAGCCGACGATCTGCGAAGACGTGCATCACGTGTTCCAGCAATTGACCGGCATCGGCGGCGAACTGCAACTTCACGAACTGTGGCAGTCGCCGTTCACGCTGCACCCGAAGGTCATCGAGTCGATCCGGGCCGAAGCCGAAGCTGCGCGCGCTGGCAAGAAGGCGCGCATCGTCGCGAAGATGAACGCGCTGCTCGAACCCACCGTGATCGACGAGCTTTACGAGGCGTCACAGGCTGGCGTGAAGATCGACCTGATCGTGCGCGGCGTCTGCTCGCTGCAGCCGGGCGTGCCAGGGCTCTCCGAGAACATCACGGTGCGCTCGATCGTCGGCCGCTTCCTCGAGCATCACCGGATCTACTACTTCTACGCGGGCGGCGAGGAAAAAGTCTATCTGTCGAGCGCCGACTGGATGGATCGCAACCTGTTCCGGCGCGTCGAGGTGGCCTTCCCGATCGACGACCGGCGCCTCAAGCGTCGCGTGATCGCCGAAGGCCTTTCGACCTTCCTCGGCGACAATCAGGCGGCGTGGCTCATGCAGAGCGACGGCCACTATCGCCGCCGCCGCGCGGGCAAGGCGATACGCAATGCACAGATGAGCCTGCTGTCGAAGTTCTGTCCGTGATTGCGCCGCGCCGCTTCGCGCGGCGATCGAAGCTCGAAGCTCGAAGCAAACAAAAAGGCCGCGCAGATTTGCGCGGCCTTTTTCTTGCCCTCGCCGTCCGTCGACGATTAAGCCGGCGTCGGCTGCCGGCGCGCCGTGCGCGCGGCCGGGAATCGCACCGTGAACGTGCTGCCCCGCCCTTCCTCGCTCTTCACGTCGAGCACCGCGTCGTGGCGCTGCAGCACGTGCTTGACGATCGCGAGGCCGAGGCCCGTTCCACCCGTGTCGCGCGAACGGCTGCGATCGACGCGATAGAAGCGCTCCGTGAGGCGCGGTATGTCGGCCGCCGGAATACCCAGCCCGCTGTCCGTCACCGAGAACACCGCGCAATTGTTTTCGGCGCGCCACGACAGATGCACGGTCCCGCCTTCGGGGGTGTAGCGCACTGCGTTGGTCGCAAGATTGCCGAGCGCGCTCAACACCTCCGTCTCCGAGCCAGTCACGCTCAGGCTGTCGTCAAAGTCCGCCGTGATGCGATGATGTCCGCCGGAGAGATTCTCGGCGTCTTCGCGCACGTGACACAGCACCGCCCGCATATCGACCATCTGGTTGCTCTGGACTCGCGCCTCGCCTTCGAGCTGCGCGAGCACCAGCAGATCCGTCACGATGTGGCGCATGCGTGAGGCCTGCTGCTCCATCAGTTCGAGGTAGCGTGCGCGCTCGCTTTCGGACAGCGGCAGTTCCCGCATCGTCTCCAGAAAACCCGATAGCACCGTGAGCGGCGTCTTCAGTTCGTGCGAGACGTTCGCGACGAAGTCGCGGCGCATGGCGTCGGTTCGCTCGAGTTCGGTGATGTCCTGAGTCAGCACGAGCTTGCGGTTGTCGCCGTACGGAAACACCTGGACCGAAATGACGTTCTGCCGGCTGCTGCCCATGCCACGCATGATCAGCATCTCTTCGTAACGGTTCGAATTCAGGTAGCGCACGAAGTCGGGCTGGCGCACGAGGTGCGTGATGTGCTGGCGCAAATCGCGCCTCGCGTCGAGCCCGAAGTGCTGTTCGGAAATCGCGTTGCACCACTCGATCTGGTCGTGATCGTCGAGCATGGCGACGCCGTTGGGCGACGCCTGGATCGCCTGGATGAAACGCGAGTGCTGCTGCTCGACCTGGCGCACCTGGGCGTGCCAGCGCTTCGCAAGCTTGTGCAGACGATAGTAGATTTCGCCCCATACGCCGGGGGCGCTCGGCACCTCGCCGTAGACCGGCGCATCAAGCAGATGCCATAGGCGCTGCTTGTGAAACGTACTGAAGAAGAGCTGCACGAGCAGTATGCAGACAGCCAGCGCCAGCGCAAACTTCACGCCGAACAGCGCACCGATTCCCGCGCACACGAGCGCGAGCAGTACAAGCGAAACAATGGAGCGCGCCCAGATGATGTTCATGTTCCTGCTTGTCGAAGATAACCCGTCCGAACCAGGCGCGACATGGACCTGTTAGCGACGCGCGGGCGGCCCGGAATCCACCCGGAGGCGCGCCGCGGCATGCGGCGCGCTTGAGTGCAACGGTGCGTCAGGCGCTCTTGGCGAGACGATAGCCGCTACCGCGCACGGTCTCGATCATAGCATCGCACCCCGCCGGCTTAAGCGCGGCACGCAGACGCTTGATGTGCACATCCACAGTCCGCTCTTCGACGAACACGTGGTCTCCCCAGACCTGATCGAGCAGTTGCGTGCGGCTGTGCACGCGCTCCGGGTGAGTCATGAAGAAGTGCAGCAGGCGGAACTCGGTCGGACCGAGGTCGAGCTTGATCTCATTTCCCTGCGCATGCGCGGCCACGCGGTGCGTGGCGGGATCGAGCTTGAGACCGTTGATTGCGACGACGTCCTCGGTGAGCTGCGGCGCGCGGCGACGCAACACCGCCTTGATGCGCGCCATCAGCTCCTTCGGCGAAAACGGCTTCGTCACGTAATCGTCCGCGCCGATTTCGAGGCCGAGCACCTTGTCCTGCTCGTCGCCGCGGGCGGTCAGCATGATGATCGGAATATGCTTCGTGCGCTCGTTGTTGCGCAGATCGCGCGCGAACGAAACACCCGACTTGCCCGGCAGCATCCAGTCGAGCAGGATGAGATCGGGCAGCACGTCGCTGATGAGATTCTGCGCCTGCTCCGCGTTATACGCGCGGATCGGACAATGACCCGCGTGCTGCAGATTCACCGAAATCAGCTCGGAGATGGCGGGCTCGTCTTCGATGACAAGAATGCTGCTAGGCATCGGCACCTCTTGATCTTATAAGCGGGTAATTAGCTCAGCGCTTCGCGTTCGAGCGCGTCGCGCGACTTGTGGCGCACGTCGGTGCCCTTCACGATGTAAATGATGAACTCGGCGATGTTCTTCGAATGATCGCCGATCCGCTCGATCGCCTTCGCGATGAACAGATAGTCGAGCCCGACCGAAATCGTGCGCGGATCTTCCATCATGTACGTCACGAGCTTGCGAACGAATGCGCGGAATTCTTCGTCGATCGCCTTGTCGTCGCGCACGATCTGCGCGGCGGCCACGGTGTCGAGACGCGCGAATGCATCGAGCGCGCGGCGCAGGATCGAGACGGCCATCTCGCCGGAGACCTTGATCTCGGCGATGTTCACACTGCGCGACGCGCCGTCTTCCATCAGGCGCTTCGTGCGCTTGGCGATTTTTTCGGCTTCGTCGCCGGCGCGCTCCAGGTTCGTGATGGTCTTCGAAATCGCGAGCAGGAGGCGCAGGTCACGCGCGGCCGGCTGGCGACGCGCGATGATGTTGCTGCACTCCTCATCGATCTCGACTTCCATCGTGTTGAGGCGGTCTTCGGTCACGATCACGCGATCGGCGGCAGCTGCGTCGAAATCGTTCAACGCCTGCATCGCCGTGATGATCTGCGATTCGACGACGCCCCCCATTTCGAGGACCTTCGACGACACGAGGTTCAGATCGGCGTCGAACTGGCTGGACAGATGTTTGTCGGACATGTCGGGCTCCCTGCAACAATCAGCCGAAGCGGCCAGTGATGTAGTCTTCCGTTTCCTTGCGGACCGGCTTGATGAAGATCTTCTCGGTATCGCCGAATTCGATCAGCTCGCCGAGGTACATATATGCAGTGTAGTCCGAGCAACGCGCAGCCTGCTGCATGTTGTGGGTAACGATCACCACCGTGTAGTCGCTCTTGAGTTCCGCGATCAGCTCTTCGATTCGGCCCGTCGAAATCGGGTCGAGCGCCGAGCACGGCTCGTCGAGCAGCAGCACTTCCGGACGGATCGCGATGCCGCGCGCAATGCACAGACGTTGCTGCTGGCCGCCCGAGAGGCCGTAGCCGCTCTGGCCGAGCTTGTCCTTCACCTCGTTCCAGAGCGCCGCCTTCGTGAGCGCCCACTCGACGCGGTCATCCATTTCCGGCCGCGACAGCTTCTCGAACATTTTCACACCGAACGCGATGTTGTCATAAATCGACATCGGGAACGGGGTCGGCTTCTGGAACACCATGCCGATGCGCGCGCGCAACAGCGAAATATCGCGCTTCGAGGTCAGCAGGTTTTCGCCGTCCATGACAATCTGGCCCTCGGCGCGCTGCTCCGGATAGAGCGCGTACATCTGGTTGAACGTACGCAGCAGCGTGGACTTGCCACAGCCCGACGGGCCGATGAAGGCCGTCACCTTGCCTTCGGGAATGTGCAGGTTGATGTTCTTCAGGGCGTGGTACTTGCCGTAGAAGAAGTTCAGATCCTTCACCTCGATCTTCGGCGTGCCGAGCGCCTGCACGTTGGCACTCTGGGCGGGATCCACAGGTTGAAAACCCGGGGCGGACGATGCCCGGCCGGCCGGGTTGATTTGACTTTCTGCCATGTTCATCGGATGACTCCGCCCTTACTTATTCGAAAATACCGTGCGCGCGAGGATGTTCAACCCCAGCACGCCCAGCGTAATCAGGAAAACACCGGCCCACGCGAGCGACTGCCACTGCGCAAACGGGCTCATCGCGAACTTGAAGATCGTGACCGGGAGGTTCCCGATCGGTTGATTCATGTCCACCGTGAAGAACTGGTTCGACAGCGCCGTGAAAAGCAGCGGTGCCGTCTCGCCTGCGATACGGGCAATCGCGAGCAGCACACCCGTCACGATGCCCGCGACCGACGCCTTCAGCGTGATCGACAGGATCATCTTCCATTTCGGCGTGCCGAGCGCAATGGCCGCTTCGCGCAGCGCATTCGGCACGAGCTTCAGCATGTTTTCGGTCGTGCGGATCACGATCGGAATCTGCAGGAGCGCGAGTGCAATTGCGCCCGCCCACCCGCTGAAGTGCCCCATATGGGCGACGATGAGCGCGTAGACGAACAAGCCCACGACGATCGACGGCGCCGACAGCAGGATGTCGTTGATAAAACGCGTCACGGATGCGAGCCAGCTGCGCTGGCCGTATTCCGCGAGATAGATGCCCGCCATGATGCCGATCGGCGTCCCGACGAACGTCGCGACACCGACGAGCATCAGGCTGCCGACGATCGCGTTGGCTAGACCGCCGCCGTCGGTATTGGGCGGCGGCGTCGACTGCGTGAACAGCTCCACCGAGAGACCACCGATACCGAGCGAAAGCGTCGTATAGAGAATCCACACGAGCCAGAGGAGGCCGAACGCCATCGCGGCGAGCGACAACGTCAGGGCAATCGCGTTGGTCACGCGGCGGCGGTGCTGCAGCCTGCCGCGCATCTTTTCCAGTTCTGGGCCGTAAATGGCGCCCGGAATCTTCATCAGCGGCTCGCTCATCGTGCGCCCTCCGATTTTTCGAGGCGCAGCAGAAGCAGCTTCGAGATCGAGAGCACGATGAACGTGATCACGAACAGGATGAGGCCGAGTTCCATCAGCGCGGCGGTGTGCAGGCCAGGACTTGCTTCGGCGAACTCGTTTGCGAGCGCCGAAGTAATGCTGTTGCCGGGCGAGAAGAGCGATACGTTGTCGAGCAGGTTCGTATTGCCGATCACGAACGTGACGGCCATCGTCTCACCGAGCGCGCGACCCAGACCGAGCATGATGCCGCCGATCACACCGGTCTTCGTGAACGGCAGAACGATTTTCCACATGACTTCCCACGTCGTGCAGCCAATGCCGTAGGCCGACTCCTTGAGCAGCACGGGCGTGACTTCGAACACGTCGCGCATGACCGAAGCGATGTACGGAATGATCATGATCGCGAGAATCACGCCCGCGCACAGGATGCCGATACCGATCGGCGGCCCCGCCACCAGCGCGCCGATGATCGGCATACCGCCGAGCACCGCCTGCAACGGCTTCTGGAACCACTGCGCGAAGATGGGCGCGAACACGAGCAAGCCCCACATGCCGTACACGATCGACGGAATGGCGGCCAGCAATTCAATGGCGATGCCGAGCGGACGACGCAGCCACGCCGGCGAAAGCTCGGTGAGAAAGAGCGCAATGCCGAAGCTCACAGGCACAGCGATGATGAGTGCGATGATCGAGGTGGCGACCGTGCCATAGATGGGCACGAGCGCGCCGAACTGATCGCTGGGCGGATCCCAGTCGGCAGTCCAGAGGAATGCGAGGCCGAACTTCTGGATCGACGGCATCGACTCGACGATCAGCGACACGATGATGCCGCCGAGCAGCAGCAACGTGACGATGGCGGCAAGGCGCGTAAGGCTGCCGAAAATGACGTCGCCTGCCGGACTCGGCGCTTTCTGCTGCGCTTCGCTGCCGGGCGGATTCGATACGAGCGGGGCGTCGGACATGGTGACCAGTTTCAAGATGCCGTTCGCCCAAAGGGCTCGCGGCGGTCATGCAGTCTGAGACTGCAAACCGCCCGCCTGCCGGTCTTGCAACCGAACGACGGGCGGCGGATCTCACACTAACGAACGAACGGGCCGCGCGCTCAACGCGCGACGGCCCCGTTTTGCCAGCTTCAGCCTTTCTTATTCTGCGAGAGACTTACCAGCGGCGTCCTTCACCTTCTCTTTCCACTGCGTCTTGATTTCGCTCACGACAGCCGGCGGCAGCGTGATGTAGTCGAGATTGTCAGCTGCAGCGGAGCCGTTCTTGAACGCCCAGTCGAAGAACTTCAGCGTTTCCTTGCCCTCATCCGCCTTGTCCTGCGCGGTGTGCAGCAACACGAAGGTCGCACCGACGACCGGCCATGCCTGCTTGCCCGGCTCGTTGGTCAGGATCTGGTAGAACGACTTCTTCCAGTCTGCGCCGGCAGCGGCGGCCTTGAACGTGTCGGTATCCGGCTGAACGACAGTGCCCGACTCATTCTTCATGGCAGTGTAGACCATGTGGTTTTGCTTGGCGTATGCCCATTCGACATAGCCGATCGCGCCCGGCAGACGCTGCACGAAGGCTGCGACGCCGTCGTTGCCCTTACCACCCGTGCCGGTCGGCCAGTTCACGGTCGTGCCTTCGCCAACCTTGGTCTTCCACTCGGGGTTGACCTTCGAGAGGTAGTTCGTCCAGATGAAGCTGGTGCCCGAACCATCGGCGCGGCGAACCACGGCGATGTCGAGATCCGGCAGCTTGACCTTCGGGTTCAGGGCGACGATGGCCGGATCATTCCACTTCTTGATCTTGCCGAGATAGATGTCGCCGAGCACTTCGCCCGACAGCACGAGTTCACCAGCCTTCACGCCCGGCACGTTGATTGCCGGCACCACACCACCGACCACCGTCGGGAACTGGAAAAGACCTTGCTTGGCCAGTTCGTCGTCCTTCAGCGGAGCGTCGGAGCCCGCGAAGTCAACCGTCTTGGCGACGATCTGCTTGATACCGCCCGACGAGCCGATACCTTGATAGTTCACCTTGCCGCCGCCCGACTTTTGATAGGCGTCCGCCCATTTCGTGTAGATCGGTGCTGCGAAGGTGCTGCCCGCTCCAGTGATGTCGGCGGCTTGCGCTGCGATCGCGAAGAGCGCGCCAGCAACGCCAGCGAACACGGTGTGCATCAATTTCATGTGGCCTCCAGGTCCAGGGTGTATGCCGTTAAACGACACCGCGAAGCTTAGGGGCTCTCTGTGACAGTACCGTGACTATTCATGAAACAGCTGTGACAGTCTGATTACGGCTGAAAGGCTTGGAGGAATGAATGAACGATACGCTTGCTTCATAGCCGTTGCGGCGCGCGTGGCAAGCGTTTGCGAAACGTTCGGAAGGGCGTGACGGGATTCGGGCGGCGTGAAAAAGCGCGGCCCAGGCGGACCGCGCTTTGCCATTTTCGAAAGCGTGCGGAAAGGAACCTGAGGATCCCCTCGAATCGCAGGGCGATTCAGTTCAACGCAGGCGAAACCCGCACGCCAGGGGCGCACCGCCGCGCCCGCAGGGCTCGCCTTTCGGCTGACTCAGGCGATCGAGCGTGTGACGGTCTCGGCGATCGCTTCTGCGTGGTGAACGGCATCGCGCTCCTCGCGGGCCTCGACCATTACGCGCAGCACCGGCTCCGTGCCCGAGGCACGAATCAGCACGCGGCCCTTGCCCTCGAGTTCCGCCTCGGCCTTGGCGATCGCCTGTTGAATGGCCGGTTGGCCCTTCCAGTCGGCGCCCTGCGCGATACGCACGTTGATCAACTTCTGCGGGAACAGCGTCACGCCGTCGAGCAGTTCGGCAAGCGTGAGTCCGCTGCGCTTCATCGCCGCGAGCACGAGCAGCGCCGAGACAATGCCGTCGCCGGTCGTGTGCCGGTCGAGCGAGAGGATGTGCCCGGAGCCCTCGGCGCCGAGCGCCCAGCCGTGCTCGCGCAGCCGTTCGAGCACATAACGGTCGCCAACGGCCGCGCGCACGAACTTCACGCCGAGACGCTCGATGGCCTGTTCGACCGCGAGGTTCGTCATCAGCGTACCGACCGCGCCTTCCACCTTCCCCTCGGTCGCGATACGGTCCTTCACGAGGATGTAAAGCAGTTGGTCACCGTTGAAGAGGCGGCCTTTCGCGTCGACTACCTGAAGGCGGTCGGCGTCGCCGTCCAGCGCGATGCCGACATCGGCATGATTCGCCCGCACGGCGCGCACGAGCGCGTCCGGCGCGGTCGCGCCGACACCGTCGTTGATGTTGAAGCCGTTCGGCGAAACGCCGATTGGAATCACGTCCGCGCCCAGCTCATGAAACACATGCGGCGCGATATCGTAAGCAGCGCCATTGGCGCAATCAACGACGAGCTTCAACCCACGCAGGTTGTAGGGCTGCGGGAACGTGCTTTTGCAGAACTCGATGTAGCGGCCGCGCGCGTCATCGAGACGCCGCGCCCGGCCGAGTTGCTCGGACGGCGCGCAGTCGAGCGCCAGTTCCAACTGTTCCTCGATCTGTGATTCGACCTCGTCGGGCAGCTTGTTGCCGTCGGCTGAAAAGAATTTGATCCCGTTGTCGTAGAACGGATTGTGCGACGCGCTGATCACGACGCCCGCAGCAAGCCGCAACGCGCGCGTGAGGTAGGCGATGCCGGGCGTGGTCATCGGGCCCGCCAGCATGACGTCGATACCGGCCGCCGAAAGCCCGGCTTCCAGCGACGCTTCCAGCATGTAGCCGGAGATGCGCGTGTCCTTGCCGATGAGCACCGCGGGACGCGGGCCCGAATCCGTTGCGGAACCCGCAAGGACCTTGCCGGCCGCGTAGCCGAGGCGCAGCACGAAATCCGGCGTGATCGGCGCCGAGCCAACCTTGCCGCGAACCCCATCCGTTCCGAAATAACGACGGCCCATCTTCCGATTCCTTTCCTGGAGTGTTCTGTTCAGTTCTGCGCTGAAGCCGCCTCGCCGCGCCCAGCGTCGCGCACGGCGGCCCATATTTTCAGTGCATCCACGGTCTGTGCAACATCGTGCACGCGAATGATTGCGGCGCCCCGCTCCGCCGCGCACACAGCGGCAGCCAGGCTCGCTGCGACGCGCTCCGGCGCGGGCCGGTTCACGAGCGCACCGAGCATCGACTTGCGCGACATGCCGGCCAGCACCGGATACGGCGCGGCGCCTTGCGGTACGTGCGGCGCCGTCTCGGCCAGATGGGCGAGCAGCGCATAGTTATGCTCGATCACGGCCTTGCCGAAGCCAAAACCCGGATCGACGCTAATGCGCGCACGCGCCACGCCTGCCGCTTCGAGTTCCGCAACGCGCGCATCGAGAAATGCCCTGACTTCGCCCACCACGTCCGTGTAATCCGGTGTGCCTACCTGCATCGTCTGCGGCTCGCCGTGCATATGCATCACGCACAACCCGCAATTGCTCGAGCGCACAGCGTCGATGGCACCCGGCATCCGGAAGCCCCAGATGTCGTTGACCATGTCCGCGCCGGCAGCAATCGCCTGACGCATGACCTCCGGCTTGTACGTATCGACCGACAACGGGACGTTCGCCTCGCGCAACTGCTCGATTAGCGGAATCACGCGCGCCAGTTCTTCGTCGACAGGCACCGGCGGCGCACCAGGCCGCGTAGACTCGCCGCCGATATCGAGGATGTCCGCGCCGTCGAGCAGCATCTGCTCGGCGCGCCGCAGCGCATCGCCAAACTCGGCATAACGACCGCCGTCCGAAAACGAATCGGGCGTGATGTTCAGGATGCCCATGACCAGCGGGCGCTCGAACGTCAGCGTGAAACGACCGCACTGTAGCGGCTCTGGAAGCAGATTACCCTGCGAGATCAAATTGGGCACGTGAAACAAGGTCAGAAGTGTAACGAAAAACCGTCGCCAGAAATGGAGGCGGGCCGATGTGAACTCACACCGGCCCGCAACTTGATTTGATTCAGGACAAAGGCGTTCAGGCCGGCGCAGTCGCGCTGCCAGGTTTCACCTCAGTACCCGCGCTGCCCCCCGACGACGACGCGTCACCCGCCGACGGCGTGCTCTTGGGCGAACGAGGCGGACGACCCTCCATGATGTCGTTGATCTGGTCGGCGTCGATCGTTTCCCACTCCATCAGAGCAGCGGTCATCGCCTCGACCTTGTCGCGATTCTCGTCGAGCATGCGCTTAGCGAGGCTGTACTGCTCGTCTAGCACGCGGCGGATTTCCGCATCGACCTTCTGCTGCGTCGCTTCCGAAATGGCGCGCGTGAAGCCCTTGCCAAACGGACTGCTGCCATCGTCGTCTTCCACGTAGACCATCGGCCCGAGCGCGTCGGTCATGCCGAATCGTGCCACCATCGCGCGGGCCGTCTGCGTCGCCTTGTTGAAGTCGTCCGAAGCGCCAGTGCTGATGAGATTCAGGAACAGCTCTTCTGCAACGCGGCCGCCGAACAGGATGGCCAGACGGTCAAGCAGATAATCCTTCGAATACGTTTCGTTGTCGTGCTCCGGCAACTGCCAGGTCACGCCCAGCGCGCGACCGCGCGGAATGATCGTAACCTTGTGGACCGGATCGGCCTTCGGCAACAGCTTCGCGATCACGGCGTGGCCCGACTCGTGGTACGCCGTGGCGCGCTTCGCTTCTTCGCGGATGACCGCCGACTTGCGCTCCGGACCCATGAAGATCTTGTCCTTCGCGTCCTCGAAATCCTGCATCTCGACGATGCGCTTGCCGCGACGTGCTGCGAACAGCGCCGCTTCGTTCACGAGGTTCGCCAGATCGGCGCCCGAGAAACCAGGCGTGCCACGCGCGATCACCGCTGCGTCGACGTCGTTGGCGATCGGCACCTTGCGCAGGTGCACCTTCATGATCTGTTCGCGGCCGCGGATGTCCGGCAAGCCCACATAGACCTGGCGGTCGAAACGGCCCGGGCGCAGCAGCGCCTTGTCCAGCACGTCCGAACGGTTCGTCGCAGCGATCACGATCACACCCGAGTTCGCCTCGAAGCCGTCCATCTCGACAAGCATCTGATTCAGCGTCTGCTCGCGCTCGTCGTTGCCGCCGCCCATGCCGGCGCCGCGATGGCGGCCGACAGCGTCGATTTCGTCGATGAACACGATGCACGGCGCATGCTTCTTGGCCTGTTCGAACATGTCGCGCACGCGGGCCGCGCCCACGCCGACGAACATTTCAACGAAGTCCGAACCCGAGATGCTGAAGAAAGGCACCTTCGCTTCGCCCGCGATCGCACGCGCGAGCAGCGTCTTGCCGGTACCCGGAGGGCCGACGAGCAGCACGCCGCGCGGGATACGCCCGCCGAGCTTCTGGAATTTTTGCGGATCGCGCAGGAAGTCGACGAGTTCGGAGACCTCTTCCTTGGCTTCGTCGCAGCCTGCGACGTCGGAGAAGTTGACCGCGTTGTTATTCTCGTCGATCAGGCGGGCGCGCGATTTACCAAAGGAGAACGCCCCGCCTTTGCCGCCCCCCTGCATCTGCCTCATCATGTAGAACCAGAACACGATGATGAGTATCGTCGGTCCGAGGTAGTACAGCGCCGAGACGAGCGCGTTCGGTTCTTCGTCAGCCTTGCCGCTCACCTGCACGCCGTATTTCATCAGGTCGCCGACCATCCAGATGTCGCCGGGCGACACGATCTGGTATTTCTGGCCATCCGCTGGAGTGACCGTGAGGTTCCGCCCCTGCACCACGACGCTCTTGACCTTGCCGTTCCGCGCGTCGTCCATGAACTGCGAATACGAGACGCCTTCCTGGACACGGGGCTTGTCGAACTGCTTGAACACCGTAAACAGCACCAGTGCGATAACCAGCCACACTGCTGCCTTCGAAAACATGTTGTTGTTCAAAGCACCACTCCTTCACTCATAGACGGGCGCCTACATTTGCCTTGCGACACCACCAAAGCATTCTAATCCAGTACGCAGGCACCCGCCATAATCAATCTCTACCGCGGGAATAGCCTCGGGGCCTTATCAGGTGGCCCTTCCAGCGGCCTTTCAACACCCTCTGCCGGCAGTTTTCTACCCTGCCCTGCGTACACCGGAACCGATCACCGCTTCAACGCGGCCGCTTCAGTTGTTTACCCAATATAAACGTTTCGGCCGATTTGTCCCGCGAAGCCTTCGGCTTGCGGGCAGCCACAACTTTGAACTGATTCTTGAATTTCTCGACGATCTGGCTGTAACCACTACCGTGAAAACATTTTACTAAAAGGGCGCCATCTGGTTTCAGATGATTCTGCGAGAACTCGAGTGCGAGATCGCACACGTGTTCGATCCGCGCGGCATCGGCTGACGCCACGCCCGACAGATTGGGAGCCATGTCCGAAATTACAAGATCGACCGGACGTCCGCCAACACGTTCTTCGAGTTGCGCAAGCACGTCGTCCTCGCGGAAGTCGCCCTGGATGAACTGAACGTCGGCGATCGGCTCCATGGGCAGCAGGTCGAGGGCAATGACCGTGCCGTCGATGCCACCCTCCCGCTCGGCGTCGCGTTTCGTGCCCTGCGCGAGCTTATTGCGCACGTACTGGCTCCAGCTGCCCGGCGCCGCGCCGAGATCGACGATCACCATGCCAGGGCGGATCAGCTTGTCCTGCTCGTCGATTTCCTTCAGCTTGTACGCAGCGCGGGCGCGATACCCCTCCCGCTGCGCCATTTTCACGTACGGATCGTTAATATGGTCGTGCAGCCACGACTGGTTGAAGCGGTTTTTTGCCATTAAAGGTGAACTCTTGCTGCGTCATTGCGCGCTTTTAGCGGATAATACGCGCTTTATTCGTGCGGCCGTCGCGGCCCGTCCGGCTCATCTACGCCGGTTCGCGCCTCGCGTTTTGCCGTTCTCCACGGTTTTTTCCGTTGTTCCGATGCGCTATGCGACGGGTGAGCTGTCAAAAACGCTCATTCCGGCCCGCTGGGCGCCGTCATTCTAGTCGACTCTTCATACTCCATGCCCGCCCTTACTCTTACTGCCGAACAGCGCTCCGAACTCCGCTCCGCCGCTCATGCGCTCAAGCCAGTTGTGCTCATCGGCGCAGAGGGCTTGACCGACGCCGTCCTCAAGGAAATCAAGGTTCACCTTGCCGCGCACCAACTCATCAAGGTTCGCGTGTTCGGTGACGAGCGCGAGGAACGGATCGCCATCTATGAAGACATCTGCGACCGCCTGAATGCCGCGCCGATTCAGCACATCGGCAAACTGCTCGTGATCTGGAAGCCCGAAGAAGACGCGCCGAAGACCACGACTGCACGCGCCGGTGCGCGCGGCACGGTCAAGCGTCCGGCCGGCGACGTGCCGAGCGCGGGCGAAGCCGGCAAGCGCGGCGCGTCACCCCGCGTCGTCAGGGTCGTCAAGCCGAGCGAAAACCCGATGCGCCGTCCGAAGCCGCAAGCGCTGGTCGTCAAGGGTAACGAGCGTGTCACGCAAGGCGGCAACATCAAGCGCGCCAAAAAGCGCCAGACGAGCAGCAAGCGCGCCCATCAAGGCTCGAAGTAAGCGCCACTATCGTGCGCCGCCCGGCCCTGCCTGCGGCGCACACTTCCGGTTTCAACTGGAAAAATAGCGGATGCGCGGCAGACGGGCCCGCGCTTCAGCGCGGTGCGCCCTGCGACGCTACGCCGCGCGCGGCGGCCATGCGGTGGACAGCACCCACACGAGCGCGATGCCCAGCGAACTCCCAATCAGATAAAACACGCTCGACACGCCGTGCAGCATGCCAAAACGGCTCGCGTACGGCGAAGTCGCAATGTCCATGCCGGCGCTCATGGCCTGCATGCGTAGTGCGTTCATGGACGGCTGCAGGGCGAAATAGCCGATCAGCACGCACAACACCATCCCGAGCACCAGCCAGCGCAGCCGTCGATATTGCGCGGCGCCGCTCCGCGCGAGCACGTTAGACAGAACGAGCATCAACACACCGCACGCGAGACCGCCCCATCCAACGATGTGAAAGAGCCGCGCGGCAATCGAACCAGCCGTTGTGCGTTCAAGCGAGGCAAACAGCACCGGCGCGACCACGTAGCCGACCGTCAGCTGGCTACCCACCCACAGCATGGCCAGCAGGCTGAAAAGTCGGTGTGCAAGCGGGGAGACTGGATTCACGTCGGCGTACCCGTCAAACGTACCGAACTTCGATGACTTCGTACTCGCGCACGCCGCTCGGTGCCTGCACCGCGGCGACGTCGCCTTCCGACTTGCCGATCAGCGCGCGCGCAATCGGCGAGCTGACCGAAATCAGACCGTGTTCGAGATCGGCCTCGTCGTCGCCGACGATCTGATAAGTGACCGTCTTGCCCGATTCAAGATCTTCGAGGTCGACTGTCGTGCCAAACACGATGCGACCGTCCGCTTCCAGCGTGGCGGGATCGATAACCTGCGCCGCTGCGAGCTTCGACTCGATTTCTGCGATGCGGCCTTCGATAAAGCCCTGCTTTTCCTTCGCGGCGTCGTATTCCGCGTTTTCCGACAGGTCACCCTGCGCACGCGCTTCGGAGATGGAATTGATGACCGCCGGCCGCTCGACGGATTTCAGGCGCTGCAGTTCTTCACGCAATTGATCTGCGCCACGCCGGGTCAGGGGGATCGTGCTCATAGACAACTCAATTAGCCCAAATGGCCACGGAGGCCATAAAAAAAATCACCGCGGTTAAGTGCATCCCTGGAGGGCGCCGGCGCTGATAAATGCGCCGGACTTCGAACCCTGTGGGACGCCGCTCAACCGCGGCAGCTAGCGGGGAATTCCCGCCTCGTGAGGGGTTAGACAGCTAGTCGAACCCTTAGTTTAGGCGAGCGTGGAGGCCTTGTAAATCATAGACTTCCAGGTTCTTCAGGTAGCGCAGACCCTCGACGGCGGCCCGCGCACCCGACATCGTCGTGTAGTAAGTGACCTTGTTAGCCTGTGCGCTCATGCGGATCGAACGCGAATCGGCGATCGCCGCGCGCGTTTCGTCCACGGTCGTGAAAACGAGCGAAATTTCGCCGTTCTTGATCATGTCGACGACGTGCGGACGGCCGTCTTTCACCTTGTTGACGACCTTCACCGGCACACCGGCCGCCTCGATCGCGGCGGCCGTGCCGCGCGTCGCGACAAGGCCGTAACCGAGTTCGTGCAGCATGCGTGCGACTTCAACGGCCTTCGGCTTGTCGGCGTCCATCACGGTGATGAACACGGTGCCCGATTCCGGCAGGCGCGAGCCGGCAGCAAGCTGCGACTTGAAGAGCGCTTCGCCGAATGTCTGCCCCACACCCATCACTTCGCCGGTCGAACGCATTTCGGGTCCGAGCACCGGATCGACGGTCGGGAACTTGATGAACGGGAACACCGCTTCCTTCACGCTGAAGTACGGCGGCTCGACTTCCTTCGTCACGCCCTGCTGTGCGAGCTTCTGACCGACCATTGCGCGCGCCGCGATTTTCGCGAGCGGCAGGCTCGTGGCCTTCGACACGTACGGCACCGTACGCGAAGCACGCGGATTCACTTCAAGCACGTAGATGACGTCCTTCTTCGAGCCATCATCCTGCGGAACCTGCTGGATCGCGAACTGCACGTTCATCAGGCCGACCACGTTCAGCGCCTTGGCCATCGCGCCGGTCTGACGCTTGAGCTCGGCGATGGTTTCCTTCGACAGCGAGTACGGCGGCAGCGAACACGCCGAGTCGCCCGAGTGCACGCCCGCCTGCTCGATGTGCTCCATCACGCCGCCGATGAACACCGCTTCACCGTCGGAGATGCAGTCCACGTCGCATTCGATTGCGTCGTTCAGGAAGCGGTCGAGCAGCACCGGCGAATCGTTGCTGACCTTCACGGCTTCGCGCATGTAGCGCTCGAGGTCGCGCGGCTCGTGGACGATCTCCATCGCGCGACCGCCCAGCACGTACGACGGACGCACGACCAGCGGGTAGCCGATTTCGTCGGCGAGCTTGAGCGCTTCGTCTTCGGCGCGCGCGGTGCGGTTCGGCGGCTGGCGCAGGCCGAGGTCCTGCAGCAGCTTCTGGAAGCGCTCGCGGTCTTCGGCTGCGTCGATCATGTCCGGCGACGTACCGACGATCGGCACACCGTTCGCTTCGAGGTCGAGCGCGAGCTTCAGCGGCGTCTGGCCGCCGTACTGCACGATCACGCCCACCGGCTTTTCGAGGTCGACGATTTCGAGCACGTCTTCGAGCGTGACCGGCTCAAAGTACAGACGATCGGACGTGTCGTAGTCGGTCGAAACGGTTTCGGGGTTGCAGTTGACCATGATCGTTTCGTAGCCGTCTTCGCGCATCGCGAGAGCAGCGTGCACGCAGCAGTAGTCGAATTCGATACCCTGGCCGATCCGGTTCGGGCCACCGCCCAGCACCATGATCTTCTTGTTGTTCGTCGGATTCGCCTCGCACTCGTCCTCATAAGTCGAGTACATGTAGGCGGTCTTCGTCGCGAACTCGGCCGCGCAAGTGTCCACACGCTTGTAGACCGGGCGAACGTTCAGTTCGATACGACGCTTGCGGACATCGGCGGCGTTGCTGCCGAGCAGCTTCGCGAGACGACGGTCCGAGAAGCCGCTCTGCTTCAGGTAGCGCAGCTCGTCCTTCGACAGGCTTGCGAGCGTGCGGCCCTTCATAGCCGCTTCCTTCTTGATGATCTCTTCGATCTGCGCGAGGAACCACGGGTCGATCGCCGTTTCCTCGAAGATCTCTTCGCGCGTCATGCCGACGCGGAATGCATCGCCCACGTACCAGATGCGGTCCGGACCGGCTTCGCCGATCTCGCGGATGATCTCGTCGCGGCTCGTGGTCTTCTCGTCGAGACCGTCAACGCCGACTTCGAGGCCGCGCAGCGCCTTCTGGAACGATTCCTGGAACGTACGGCCGATCGCCATGACCTCGCCCACCGACTTCATCTGCGTGGTGAGGCGCGGGTCGGCTTCGCGGAACTTCTCGAACGCGAAACGCGGGATCTTCGTGACGACGTAATCGATCGTCGGCTCGAACGACGCCGGGGTCTGGCCGCCGGTGATTTCGTTCTTCAGCTCGTCGAGCGTGTAGCCGACGGCGAGCTTCGCCGCGACCTTCGCGATCGGGAAGCCAGTGGCCTTCGACGCTAGCGCCGACGAACGCGACACACGCGGATTCATCTCGATCACGATCATGCGGCCCGTGCGCGGATCGATCGAAAACTGCACGTTCGAACCGCCGGTATCGACGCCGATCTCGCGCAGCACGGCGAGCGATGCGTCACGCAGGATCTGGTATTCCTTGTCGGTCAGGGTCTGCGCGGGCGCCACGGTAATCGAGTCACCGGTGTGGATGCCCATCGGGTCGAGGTTTTCGATCGAGCAGACGATGATGCAGTTGTCCGCCTTGTCGCGGACCACTTCCATCTCGTACTCCTTCCAGCCGAGCAGCGATTCTTCAATCAGCAGCTCGCGCGTGGGCGAGAGGTCGAGACCGCGCTTGCAGATCTCTTCGAATTCTTCGCGGTTATACGCGATGCCGCCACCCGAGCCGCCGAGCGTGAATGACGGACGGATCACGACCGGATAACCGCCCGTGCCGACGGCCGCTGCGATTTCGGCGTGGACCTTGGTCGCCTCTTCCATCGAGTGCGCGACACCCGATTTCGCCGAGCCCAGGCCGATCTTCGTCATCGCGTCCTTGAACTTCTGGCGGTCTTCGGCCTTGTCGATCGCTTCCGGCGATGCCCCGATCAGCTCGACGTTGTACTTCGTCAGCACGCCGTGGTGATGCAGATCGAGCGCGCAGTTCAGCGCGGTCTGTCCGCCCATCGTCGGCAGGATCGCGTCGGGGCGCTCCTTCTCGATGATGCGCTCCACCACTTCCCACGTGATCGGCTCGATGTAGGTGACGTCGGCCGTGTTCGGGTCGGTCATGATCGTCGCCGGATTACTGTTGACGAGGATGACCTTGTAGCCTTCTTCGCGCAGCGCCTTGCATGCCTGCGCGCCCGAATAATCGAACTCGCACGCCTGGCCGATGATGATCGGACCCGCGCCGATGATGAGAATGCTCTTGATGTCTGTCCGCTTGGGCATAACGCTCTCGCTAAATATTCCTGTGTCTTGTGTCCGGTGGGCGACGGGGTGATCACTAACCGCGCCAGTTGCGCACTTCACCCGTTCACCGCTCACCGCCGGACGCGCGCGTGGGCCGTTGTTCCTGCACCCTCGCGGCTCGCTGCGCGTCCTTTCCTGCTCGTCCCTGCTGTTCTGCGCCGCGCCCTTACGCCGCCGCGCTGCGCTTGCCGCCCTTCGCGCTGTCCATGAGCGCGGTGAAGCGGTCGAACAGATAGCCGATGTCGTGCGGACCCGGCGATGCTTCCGGGTGACCCTGGAAGCAGAATGCGGGCTTGTCGGTCAACTCGAAGCCCTGAAGCGTGCCGTCGAAGAGCGAGACGTGCGTGACGCGCGCATTGGCGGGCAGCGTGGCGGCATCGACTGCAAAACCGTGGTTCTGCGACGTGATGACCACGCGGCCGTCGCCGAGGTCCTTCACCGGATGGTTCGCGCCGTGATGGCCGGTCTTCATCTTCATGGTCTTCGCGCCGACCGCGAGGCCCATGATCTGGTGACCAAGGCAGATACCGAACGTCGGGATGCCGCGCGCGATGAATTCCTGCGCCGCCTTGATCGCGTAGTCGCACGGCTCGGGGTCGCCGGGGCCGTTCGAGAGAAACACGCCGTCCGGGTTCAGCGCGAGCGCGTCCGCAGCCGTGGCCTGTGCGGGTAGCACGGTGACGTGGCAGCCGCGCTCGGCCAGCATGCGCAGGATGTTCTGCTTCACGCCGTAGTCGAACGCGACGACCTTGTACTTCGGCGCGGTCTGCTTGCCGTAGCCGTCGCCGAGACGCCATTCGGTGGTCGTCCACTCGTACGACTTGTCCGTCGAAACGACCTTCGCGAGGTCCATGCCCGCGAGACCCGGGAACGAGCGGGCGAGTTCGATTGCCTTCGCTTCGTCATCGGAGCCTGCGAGAATTGCGCCGTTCTGCGCACCCTTGTCGCGCAGGATACGCGTGAGCTTGCGCGTGTCGATGCCGGCGATGGCCACGACGCCTTCGTCGCGCAGATAGTCGCCGAGCGTGCGCTCCATGCGGAAATTCGACGCGAGCACCGGCAGATCGCGGATGATCAGCCCGGCGGCATGGACTTTCGTGGCTTCGACGTCTTCGGCGTTGACGCCGACGTTGCCGATGTGCGGATACGTCAGGGTGACGATCTGGCGAG
Organism: Paraburkholderia adhaesiva; assembly: GCF_021390575.1. GTDB lineage: Bacteria > Pseudomonadota > Gammaproteobacteria > Burkholderiales > Burkholderiaceae > Paraburkholderia > Paraburkholderia adhaesiva. The sequence goes on from NZ_JAJEJQ010000001.1 coordinate 2,146,783, forward strand.
CGTAGCTCGGGTCTGTCAGAATTTCCTGATAGCCGGTGATGGCCGTGTTGAACACGACTTCACCAATCGTATGACCCGGCGCGCCGATGGAATAGCCACGAAAGACCGTGCCGTCGGCGAGCGCGAGCAGAGCGGGAGAGAAAGACGGCAACACGGGAGACTCCTTGGGGGAACACCCAGTGCCGACCTGTTTATCCGACCTGTATCCTGCGGCGGCTGCTGCGTCGGCATCACGCCTTTTCAGGGCAAGATGCGCGCGCGGCTCGCTCGCTGTCGTCGCATTTTGCGGCGGGTTCTATCTGCGGCGTGCCGGACTGGTTTCGCACACCGCACACAAGGTGTCGGGGCGGGATTCAGTCGGCGCCGGCGTCCAGAAGCGCAATGCGCGGGCGGCGGATGAACGGATGGGGGAAGGTAGGCGCTAGGGTGCGGGTTGATAAGCTCAAACCTTGAAATTATAGCCCGAAAGTGCCCTTTTCTTCAAATTTCACGACAACTTATCCGGGCTGGCGCCCGCCGGCTCGCCTCAACCAACCGGCGCAACGCCCTTTCCACTATAGCCGCAAGCCATCAGACCACAAGGCATTGGCCTGGCCCCGAGACCCTCACGACCGCTCCCCTGGCGAGCCCGGTTAGCGCGTCGTTGCCGGGAGGTGAACGCAAATGAAAACGCCGCCACCCGGTGGGCGACGGCGTATGAAGTAAAACGACGAGTGATCGGAGCGAACTGCCACGCGCTGCCCCCGCAACGCATGTTGTCACCCTTCGCAAGCCGCTATTTTGTTTTCTGCTTTTGCGTTTGGGTGACGGCCTTCTGGCGGCTTGCCGTCACCTTCAACGCCTTGGTGGGCGCGGCGCTCGACGATTTTGCCTTGACCGGATCGGAAACCTTGACAACCTCGGCGCGCACACGACCATGCTTCTTATCGTAGCGCGACTTTGAACCCGTGTCTGCAACGTGGGTGCCAATGCGCTGGACGGTGCCACCTGAAGCATTCGTCGCGATCCGTTCAGCCGCTGGTTCGCTCGGCATCGCCTTGCCCACCGGCACATGCAGCACAAGAACCTGTCCCGGCGTGACGAGATCGCGATGCGTCTTGTTCCACGCCTTCAACTGGCCAACCGATACGCCGTAACGGCTCGCCACCACTTCCATCGACTGCTTGCGGCGCACGCGGATCAGCATCTTGCGCGTGTCGGGCACGTCCGGCTCCATCGCGAGCACCGCGCTTTCTGCAACGTTGGCGCTGATGTCTTCGTCGTCATCGTCCTCTGTGCGCGGCACCACGAGCGTCGAGCCAGCCTTCAGGCGCATACCCACCGGAATCTTGTTCACCGACATCAGCGTGTCCGCGTCCACGCCGATCTTCTGGGCGATCGCCGCGGGCGTCGTACGGGCGTCCGTCGTGTATACCGTCCACGACGACAGTTGCCCGTTGAACGACTTCAGGTTGCGCTCGAACGCGCTGGCGTTGTCGAACGGCAGCAGGATCTGCGGCTGCGTCGCGCCGAGAATCACCGGCTTCTTGAACGACGGATTGAGTGAACGGAACTCGTCGGAGGTCATATTCGCGAGTTTCGCGGCGACGTCCACGTCGATATCGCGCGAGGTGGTGACCGTGACGAAATACGGGTGATTCGGGATCGTCGGCAACGTGAGACCGTACTGCGTCGGATTCATCACGATGTTCTTGACGGCCTGCAGCTTGGGCACGTAGTTACGTGTCTCGTTGGGCATGCGCAGGCTCTGGTAGTCGGTCGGCAGACCAGCAGCCTGGTTGCGCGCGATCGCGCGCTGCACGTTACCCTCGCCCCAGTTATACGCAGCCAGCGCGAGATACCAGTCGCCGAACATATCGTGCAGACGCGAGAGGTAGTCGAGCGCGGCGCTCGTCGAGGCGAGCACGTCGCGGCGCTCGTCCTGCCACATGTTCTGCTTGAGCTTGTAGGTGCGCCCCGTGCCCGGCACGAACTGCCACATGCCCGCCGCCTTCGCGACGGACAGTGCCTGCGGGTTGTACGCGGATTCGATGAACGGCAGCAGCGCCAACTCGGTCGGCATGTGGCGCGCTTCGAGTTCTTCGACGATGTGGTACAGGTACTTCTGCGAACGCTCCGTCATGCGCGCGACGTAGTCGGGACGCTGGGCGTACCAGTTGGCGTTCATGTCGACGAGGTCGGTCTGCAGATCGGGCATCTGGAAGCCGCGGCGGATACGGCCCCACAGGTCGGCGTCCTGGCTGGTGAGCTGACTGACCGAGCCGTTGTCGATGTCGATCGTTTCCTTTGCGGCGGAAGTCCTGCGGAGTTGGTCGGCTGCTGCCTGAGGATCTGCTGGGGCGAGGGAACTGGCAGGATTACTCGCAGATGGTCCCCCGCCCGCGCATGCGGCGAGCATCAGGACCAGCAGCGTACTAAAGATAAATCGCATGAACGTCTACTTCCGCAAGGCTGGAATTTGCAGCCGATGGTACGGAAGCTGCGTGTTCCCGTCAATCTAAAAAAATCGAAAAAGTCATGAAAATCCGCAAGTTGGGTGCGGTTCCATACTTTTGGGATGAGCTTGCCCCTTGACCGGGTTGGGTTAGCGAAACCTGTTCTTCCATTCGCGCATCAGCGTAAAGGCTGCCAGCCGGTCCGGCACTGTTTCGTGCAACTGCTCAGCAAGCGTCGCCTGGACGGACGGGTCGCCCGCGCGCAAGAATGGATTCACGGCGCGTTCGTGCGCAATCGTGGTCGGCAGCGTCGGCACTCCGCGCTCGCGAAGCGCCGCAGCGTCGCGGCTCCAGTCGTGCAACGCGGCGTTGCCCGGATCGCAGGCCAGCGCGAAGCGGATATTCGATAGCGTGTACTCGTGCGCGCAATGGACTTGCGTGTTGCCTGGCAGCGCCGCGAGCGAGTCGAGCGACGCCAGCATCTGCGCAGGCGTGCCCTCGAAGAGGCGGCCGCAGCCGCACGCGAATAGCGTGTCGCCGCAGAAGATGTGTGGCGTGCCGGCGGAATCGGCGGCCTGGAAGTAAGCGATATGCCCGCGCGTGTGGCCGGGCACGTCGATGACAGTGAAGTCGAGCGCGGGCGCGTCCAGATGCACACGCTCGCCGCCCGCAACGCGCGTGACGAACGGGTCGAGCGGCCCGAGCGCTTCACTGGCGGGGCCGTACACCGGCACGCCCTGGCCGTTCAGCAGATCGGCCACTCCGCCGACGTGGTCCTTGTGGTGATGGGTGAGTAAAATAGCGGCAAGCCGCCAGCCGCGCTTCGCCAGATACGCACGTACCGGCGCGGCGTCGCCCGGATCAACGGCGATTGCATTACGGCCATCCGACACGACCCAGATGTAGTTGTCGTCAAAAGCCGGAACGGGTACGTATTCGTACGAAAGCGGACTATTCATTGGGGCGTCGTATTCTTCGACATGTCTGACCGAACGATTATAGACTGGCCCGCCTGGACCGATTCGCCGACCGGCAAGTACGTCCTCGAGTGGGAACAGGAGCAGCTCGACCGCGTGGTGTCGAATATATTCGGTTACCACGCGCTGCAGCTCGGCATGCCGCAGCTCGACGCGCTGCGCGAGAACCGCATGTCGTGCCGCGGCCTCGTGCTCGATGCCGCCAGCGCCGCGAGCGCGCCGTACACGGTGCCGTCCGCCCACGCGGATGACGTCCGCCGCTTCGCGGCGACGAATAGCATCGCGAACCCCGCGCGTCATGCACCCGAGGGCCGCAGCACTGTCTGGTGCGACCTGCTCGACCTGCCGTTCGAGGCACAGAGCGTCGACCTTATCGTGATGCCGCACACGCTCGAATTCACGAGCGACCCCCACCGGCTCCTGCGTGAAGCCGAGCGCGTGCTGATGCCCGAGGGGCAATTGCTGATCGTCGGCTTCAATTCGCTGTCGCTCTGGGGCGCACGGCAGTCAGCGAGCAAGCTGATTGGCCAGCCGTTCCTGCCGGCGCGTCAGGACCTCATCGCGTTCACGCGATTGAAGGACTGGATCAAGCTGCTTGGTTTCGAGCTTGAACGCGGACGTTTCGGCTGCTATCGTCCGCCGCTCGCCACCGACAAGTGGCTCGCGCGTTCCGCTTTTATGGAGGCCGCCGGCGACCGCTGGTGGCCAATCTTCGGCGCCGTCTATATGGTTACGGCGATCAAACGCGTCCAGGGCATGCGCCTCGTGGGCCCGCTGAAGGTCAAAAAACCCGTGCTGGCGCCAAGCTTGAAAGCCGCCGCCACCACACCCTCCCCTACACGCAACAAGGACACATGACTGCTCCCGACTACGTCGAAATCTTTACTGACGGCGCCTGCAAGGGCAATCCGGGCCCCGGCGGCTGGGGCGCACTGCTGCGCTTTGGCGCACAGGAAAAAGAACTGTTCGGCGGCGAGGCCGTCACGACCAACAACCGCATGGAACTGATGGGCGTGATCGCCGCGCTGGAGGCGCTCAAGCGCCCGTGCCGCGTGGTCGTCCATACCGATTCGCAATACGTTCAGAAAGGCATCAGCGAGTGGATCCACGGCTGGAAGAAAAAAAACTGGATGACGGCCGCGAAGACGCCAGTCAAGAACGATGACCTGTGGAAGCGACTCGACGCGCTCGTCGCGCAGCACGACGTCGAATGGCGCTGGGTGAAAGGCCACGCAGGACACCCGGAGAACGAGCGCGCCGACGCACTCGCGAACCGTGGCGTCGCCTCGCTCGCCGAACTTTGAGCACGCCGCGCCTTCTTTTTGTAGCAACCTGATTTATCCGACATGCGCCAGATCATTCTCGATACCGAAACTACCGGCCTGAACGCCCGCACCGGCGACCGCATCATCGAAATCGGCTGCGTCGAGCTAGTGAACCGCCGGCTCACTGGCAACAACCTGCACTTCTACGTGAATCCGGAACGCGACAGCGATCCAGGCGCGCTTGCCGTGCACGGCCTCACGACCGAGTTCCTCTCGGACAAGCCGAAGTTCGCTGAAATCGCCAACGAGATCCTGGACTTCGTCACGGGCGCGGACATCATCATTCACAACGCGCCGTTCGACATCGGCTTCCTCGACGCCGAGCTTGCGCTGCTCGGCAAGCCGTCGTTCAAGGAGCACTGCGGCGAGGTCATCGACACGCTGGTGCAGGCCAAGCAGATCTTCCCGGGCAAGCGCAATTCACTCGACGCGCTGTGCGATCGCTTCGGTATTAGCAACGCGCACCGCACGCTGCACGGCGCGCTGCTCGACTCGGAACTGCTCGCGGAGGTGTATCTCGCGATGACGCGCGGCCAGGAAAGCCTCGTCATCGACATGCTTGGAGAGACTGCCGCAACGGGCGACGTCACCGCGCCGCGCATGCAGATCGAGACGCTCGCCCTGCCCGTGATCACAGCTAACGCAGAAGAACTCGCCGCGCACGACGCGGTGCTCGACGGCCTCGACAAGGCGGTCAAGGGCACGAGCGTGTGGCGCGCGCAGCCGACAGCGGAAGGCACGTAAGCATTCGTCGCAGCAGTTGGTACGCAAACCACTTAAAAAGGGCTTTACAAGCCTCGAAAAGTCAGTCATAATTCAAAGCTCTTCGGGTGGTTAGCTCAGCGGTAGAGCACTGCCTTCACACGGCAGGGGTCACTGGTTCGATCCCAGTACTACCCACCAGATTTATGGTGTTGGTAAAGACAAGCACCGAAGCGGAAAATCAAAGGCTTACGTTGAAAGACGTAAGCCTTTTTCCGTTTACGCGCGCCGCTACCGGACCTGCACTTTATCGTACGGACGGCCCGGTACGAAAAACCGTCGCGCCCGGAACCCTGGTGCAAGGAACGCGCCGCGCCTACTCGCCCACCTACGGTCGCGAGCACGGCCTAGATTCCATGCCCGGAACCCTCCGAACACGAAGCCGCGCCCACTACTATCACCCGCGTATTCGCCACGCGTGTTGATCGACTCGTTCGCCTTGTACAATTTGAGACAATTCCCAAACACAAGAAGGAATTGCGATGAACGTAGATACGTGGGCTGTTGTCCTTGCTACATTCTTCGGGCCTATCACCGCCCTGCTCATGACACGTTGGCGCGATGGGATTGCGGCGAAATACAACCGCCGCATGTTCGTGTTTCGCGCGCTTATGGCTACTCGAAAGCTCGGCATATCCCCTGACCATGTGAACGCGCTAAACCTGATAGAAGTCGATTTCTACAAGTGCGAGGAAGTGGAGAAGGCATGGAAGACGTATCTCGACCATCTGAACACACGCTTCCCGCAAGACGATGAACCCGCAGCCCAAGTGTGGGGAAAGACAAAGGAGCGGCGCTTGGCCCAACTTCTATTCCAAATATCGAAGGTTTTGAAATTCGACATGTCTGAACTCGATCTGTTCGAGGGCGGCTATGCTCCGGAAGGATGGGCGCACAGAGATTCGCTTTCCAATGATGTGTTGGAATACTTTCGCGCTATGTCGAGAGGTAAGAAAGAGTTTCCGCTTTGGATAAATGGCATCACGCCGCAAGCTCAACAAGCCAAGCTGAACGTAGAGCCGAACGTCCCAGCGCCACAGCAATAGCCTAGTGCAAGGAAAAGCCGCGCCTACTCCCGGTCGAGAGTCCAGCGCGGCCCATAAGAAGTCGTGCGCAGCGGCCTATCCAGCATTGAACATCTTGCCCAGCGCCATTCCCCGGCAATCATCTGCAAGCCGCCATTGCGGATCGCTCGGCCGTTTCAGCCACAAGTCGCGCCACGCGTTACGGCTGCTGTTCGCGATGGTGTTGGCGAGGCTCCCAGGTGTGGTCGGCTCGCCTTGCACAGCGTCGCCCCCCTTCACTGACACGCAGGGGATTCCCCCTTTGGGGAATCCAGCAGCACTCACGCAGTGATTCGTTACACCATGGATGATGGTCGTCGATCGACCAGCCAGCGAAGTCAGCGGTTGCGTCGGCATCAGCCCGCAGCACCTCCCATGCGATCCCGGTGCCCGCAACGACCGGCGACCTGGCGTGAGAGATCGTCTCGATGATCGGAGCGACCGCGTCGCGGTACGCGCTACCCGCACACCCAAGCGTCGTGACCGCATCGAGCGAAAGCCCCCCGCTCTGACAGACTGCCGGCCCCACGGCCCGCCAACGGCGTCCACCACAAATTCGCGAAATGTTGTAGTCAGGCGACAACTGCGCGAATTCTTAACAGATTTTTATTCACCGGAAATATCATCGCCGCGTTACCCAGCGCGCGTGTCCTTACCGACCGAGCGGGTTCCAGACCCAAGCCGTCGCATAACGACGGCTATAACTAATCTTGGGGATACCATGAAAAAGACCACCGTCGCCATCGGCGCCGCCCTGCTTGCCCTTTCGGCCCAGTCTGCCTTCGCGCAGAGCTCGGTCACGCTGTACGGCATCGTTGACACTGCCGTGCGCTTCCAGACGAACGCTGACCCCGAAAACAACAACCTGGTGTCAATGCTCGAAGGTCCGATCACCGGCAGCCGCTGGGGCCTCAAGGGTACGGAAGATCTGGGTGGCGGCCTGGCAGCAGTCTTCCGCCTCGAGAATGGTTTCAACTTGTTCAATGGCGCGATGAGTAGCGCGAACACGCTGTTCAACCGGATGGCTTATGTCGGTCTGAAGAGCCAGTACGGTACGGTGACGCTCGGTAACCAGAATTCGCCGTTCTTCGACGAAATGGGTGACACGTTTGACCCGCTGACGGTTGCCAATTACTGGCAGGATAGCTGGATGTACAACGGGATCGGCAGCCACCTGCGTGTCCAGAACTCGGTCAAGTACGCGAACTCGTTCGGCGGCCTGAACGTGAAAGCGATTTACGGCTTCGGCAACCAGGCCGGCAGCGTCGGTTCGCTGAGCACGTACGGCTTCACCGCGTCGTATGCGTTCGGTCCGCTGCAAGCTCTGGTCGGCTGGCAGCAGAGCGACATCGCAAGCCAGATCCTGGGCCAAAACAAGGAAGGCAGGAAGCAGAATCAGGTAAACGTGGGCGTGGTTTACACGGTCGTACCGACGGTTCGCCTGCTCGCCGGCTGGATGCGTACGCAGGATAATTCCGGCACGACTGATGTAAACATGCAGCAACTCAGCACCCTGACGTCGTCTGATCTGAGCACGAATCGTATCGACAACTTCTTCTACATCGGCTCGACCTGGCAAGCCACCGCCCCGCTCTTGATCACCGCCGCTGGCTACTACGGCCGCGCGACCAACGCAGCACTGGGCAACGCCACGTTCGGCGGCGGCCACAACTATTCGGCCACGCTGCTGGCCGAGTACTCGCTGTCCAAGCGCACCGAAGTCTATGGTACGGTCGACTACACGCGCGGTACGGGCGCATACACCATCGACTATCCGGGTCGCAACAACCAGACCGGCGTTGCTGTCGGCCTGCGCAACATCTTCTGATGATGCTGCCCGGCCACGTGCCGGGACCGCTAATTCAGCACAAAACCGCATGCGTGAAAGCGCATGCGGTTTTTTTGTCTTCAGCAGCAACACCGATTCGCGAAGGCCTGGTGCCGCGAACGTGTCTAACGTCGGGACGCCGCGCCCCGAAACGCCTTGAGCGCTACTTCTGCACGGCCGCAGGACGCTGCGCGCTCATCCAGCCGTCGATATCATCGAGCACCTGCTTTTCAATACCGAAAAATCCATGCGGTGAGCGCCCGCCACAGTTGTCGGTACCATCGTTCGAATCCTCGGCGATGAACGTCATGCCGTAACGATGGGCCAGGTGCTCTCCGCCTGAAAATAGCGCCACCGGGCAGCTGTCATTGCGATTCGAAACGACCAGTGCCTTCTTCGGATCGGCGTTGCCAAAGCTGAGCACGGATATGCCCGGCTGACTTCTACTCGCGATAGTGACTGGAGAAGTGAGCACATAAAGATCGGCAAGGCCCGCGTCGTTTGCGAGTACGCTGCCGACCGTCACCGTTCCACGGCTCGTTCCGGTCAACACCACCAGGGCTCGCGGAAAACGCTTGCGCAGTTCAGCGACGACAGCTCGCTGATCGGCGAGGCTGTCACGGCTCAGGCGGTATTGGTCGTCCCCTCCGTCGGCGTGGTCGGAAGGCATGTCGACAAGCGCCACGGCGTAGCCCTTGTCGATCCAGTAGCGCGCCGTCCGGATCAGGAAGTTGCCGCCATAGGCGGTGGCACCCGTCGAGTCGAGCTTGAGCGCCCCACTACCGCCGCTATATAGCGCCACGGCGAACGGCGGATTCTCAACCGGCGATTCGATGAAGATGCCCTGCGTCACGCCTGCCCGCGTTGGGAGCGTCACGAAGGCGCCATGTTCGAGTGGAGCCGCGTATGCGTGCGCGGCGATGAACATCGCCGCCATCGCGCAGCAGATGCGTTTCATTAGTGACGCTCCGTGAAATGGTGGGCAGCAGACGTACAGCGATACCCGATGCGAACGCCGACCCGTATTCGCATGATCCGAAACCGAGGTGCGTGAACGTGTCCGAATGGCCCGTAGAATTCCGGCCCCGCACCGCACGATATTTCAACACACATCGATTCGCTGCGCCGAGTTACTCATGTCGGCTTGCCATCGTTCCGCCGAACCGCGTCTTGTCTTTCTGAACCCGTCACTACGGGGTATCCAGATGAGCCTGCATGCGGCGCCGCCCCGTCGGCAAGTCATATTTCATCGGCGTGCAAAGTGTGAATACCGTCAATCAACTGACGACCCCGATCGTCGATCGTTTCGTCATGGAAGACCAGCAGATCGCGCAGCGCGGCCGAAAGTGTCGCGACGGCATGCGGCGTCGAGGGTAGAAATGGCCACACGTGCAGGAGATACACGAGAGGAATGAGTTCGCGGCGCTCACACCAGTGGTCGAACAACGCGATGCAAAGATCATCGACTTGCCGACGCACGCGGAAATCGACGGCAATACAAAGCGAATTCGCGTCACCTCGGGCGTATGTGACTTCGTGGCCGTTTCGGCTGCTGGGGATGATTTTCATTTTTTTCGCCTCAAGGTAGCTATCTGATCCACGCATGCAGGCACTCCAGGGTCGACGTCATCGCGCGTTCCGGCGGGGCGATACTCGCCTGACACTACGCCACACCGAACACATTTATCTCCTCGTACAAACTCTCCTTCGCAGCAGCCGATTGTTCGATCAGCGACGTATCGCGTTGCATCGTTCGGTCGAGTTTCGCGGTTGCGACGTTGACCTCATCAGGTGCATCGGACTGCTTATGCATCGCAGATCAGTTCGGTCCTGTCGAAGCCGCAGACCTCGACGCTTGCCGCGTTGCCAGAAGCCATGCAGCCTCGCTCGTCGGCCACCAAGATGATCGTCGTGCCAACCTTGCATTCAAGCTCACGCTACGCATGTGGCAGATTGTCACGCATGGTTGAGTCATTGCCGTCCGGACGGTCATCGACGTAACTACCGCTCGCTATTTAATAGCCTATAAATGCGGATTAAGTTAAGGGAAAAGTCAGACGAAAACGTTTGTCTTTTTGAACGCGTGATGTCCATCAATCGAGAGCGAGCGGTTCTCATCGCGGAAACGCTCGTTTAACGAAGTGGCAACGCCCGCACGCTGACGATTGCTGCTGGAAGCTGAAATGCATACAGCATCAAGCACGATGGTCGAATGGCCGAGCTATGAACCGCACTGCGGCGCCGGTTATACGCGCGTGCGGCCTTTAAGAAGCGGCGGTGATTTAACCGCCAGGAGCCCCAAGTCGTGTTGATGTCCGGTGGCTCCAGCGTCACGAGGCGTTCAATACGACATTCGCTTGCGGTATCGCTTCACAGCGCGACGACACTTTCCAGCACGCGGAGCCACCAACAAGAGTGCGGCAGGAATAAAGCGGCTCCGGTCGCAATACGCACACGAGTCAATTTCGCCTCAGCGGAATTGCTCCCGCGTTCTTGTATTTGTTCCGACGGCATTCACATAACAGGCCGCGTCACACGGGCGCGTCCAGCCCGATCCCGCGTGCCATCCCGGAGGCCGCGAACACCATCACGATCAGCAACACGGTCTGCCACGCCCCGATCCGCGCGTACTTCGTGGCCCCAGTCAGATCAGGAACGTCGCCGCGTCGCACAGCGAGCCGCCAGCGCAGCAGCGCCATCATCGGCGCGATTTCCAGTAGCAGGATCAGCACAAGCGCGGCCATCTTCACGTGAAAGAACGGCTCGTGAAAGTAGTACGTCGCCCCCTTCTCGAAGCCACCGAACGCGCGCATCACCCCTGTCACGATCAGCACGAGCGCAGAGAGACCCCAGCCGCTGTCAGCGCTGAAGATGCTGGGAAGGTCTTCGGTGGACGTGCAGCGGCGCAGGCCGCGAGAGCGTCGCAGGATCGACGCGAGCGCGAAACCGAACGCGAGCAGGTGAACGGAGGCAAGCAACCAGCTGGAAACCATCGCGACTCCTTCGGTTGAGCGACGGGATCGGCCAGGCGTCGCGCGACGCGCCACGCGACGACCCGTTACTACGCCATCATGCCTGCTTGAGCGCAGCGTCGAGTGCGCGAGCGGCCACGCGATCGCCATCGGTGGCGAGCCGGACACTGAACACCGTGTGGCGGTTATGACCAGCCGCGGCGGGCGAATCCCACAGCAAGTCGATCTTCGTCCACCGCATAGTGGCGCCCTTCTCCGACTTCCAGTCCGCGGTACCACCGGGACGTGCCGGTTCCTCGACAGGCGACCGCCCGACGTTGTCGGTACTTACACCGACGTCGGTCTGCAACGGCGGCGGCAGGAGCGCCGCCGGCGCAGCCGCAACCGGGTGCGCGTCCTGCGGCCAACGCACGGACAGTTCGCGCGCGTCGTACTGGCCGACCTTGCGGCTTTCCAGCCAGACGATGGTGGTGCGCGTGGCCGAATCGAGCGAAACCGCATAGCGGCCGATCGCAAAACGCCGGGCAGCGATGTTGGTCCGCCAGAGAGCGCGCGGACGGCAGATCCAGATGACAGCGCCGTAGAGCGCCGGCGCGACGACGAGCCATCCGTTGGTCGCCACGACGGCGTGGGCCGCCCGCCGCCAGCCCGCGGACCAGACAAACACCCCGATAGACCAGAGCGCGAACAGGCAGCCGAGCAGGCCGAAAAAGCGCAGCGCCTGGCGCAGCCACTGCGGTAACGGATGGAACGGCCGCTCCACGCGCGCCCGGGCGCCTGGCAGGACGATCAGCAGAAACAGGAAGACGAGATTGATGCACGCCCAGGGCGACGAAGCCATGCCGGTAAGCGCGGAGATGAAGTTCATCTCCGCCATCGAATAGAGCCACCGCGCGAGGAGCACCAGACCGATCGCGCGCAAGGCGAACATCGTCCCGGCGCCGGGTACGGCGGCCGTGGGCGTCGGTCGGGTTCTTGCCAAGGCTCTTCTCCTCACGTCGTGGGCGCCGCCGGATTTGCGGCACGGCCATTATAGGGACATTGCCGCCCGCCCTCACGCTGATCCGCAAAGCCGCACGCACATAAGACAACGCCCCGGTGCGCAGGCACCGGGGCGTTGCAGGGAAACCGAACGGGCAGCCTGAGGTGCCCGACGTCAGACGGACTTAGCCGGCCGCAACTTCACGCAGCACAGTGCGGCGCTTCTGACGCAGCAGTTCCTCATAGACCGCAACGTAATTCGTCGCCATCACCTTCGACGTGAAGCGCGCTTCGAACGCTGCGCGGACCTTCTCGCGCGGCAGCGACGACAGACGCTTGATCGCGGCGACCGCGCTGATTTCGTCTTCGACGACGAAGCCCGACACGCCATTCTCGATGACTTCCGGCACCGAGCCGCGGTTGAACGCGACAACCGGCGTGCCGCAGGCCATCGCCTCGATCATCACGAGGCCGAACGGCTCCGGCCAGTCGATCGGGAACACCAGCGCGTGCGCGTTGCCGAGGAATTCGGCCTTCTCGCTTTCGCCGATTTCGCCGATGTACTCGACGTGCGGCAGCGCCATCAGCGGACGGATGACTTCTTCGTAATAGGCGCGGTCAGCCTTGTCGATCTTGGCCGCGACCTTGAGCTTCATGCCAGCCTGACCAGCGATGCGGATCGCTTTGTCGAGGCCCTTCTCCGGCGAAACACGGCCGAGGAATGCGAGGTACTCGGGCTTGACGTTCGGAATCGGCTTGAGCACGTTTTCCGGCAGACCGTGGTAGACGGTCTTCAGCCAGTTGGCCTGCTGGAGCGGGAGGCGCTGGTTGTCCGAAATCGAGACGACCGGCACGTCGCTGAACGCGTTGAAAATCGGCTGCAGTTCCGGCAGGTCGAGACGGCCGTGCATCGTCGTGACGAACGGCACTTCCTGACGCTGGAACAGCGAGAACGGGTAGTAGTCGATGTGGAAGTGCAGCACGTCGAATTCGTCCGCGCGGCGGCGAACTTCTTCGAGCAGCAGCATGTGCGGAGCCATCACATCGCGGATCGTCGGGTCGAGACGCAGGGCCTGCGGCCAGAACGCTTCGAGCTTCGCCGAGGTAATCGAATCGCCGCTCGCGAACAGCGTGACATCGTGGCCCTGCGCGACCAGCGCTTCGGTCAGGTTGGAGACCACCCGTTCCGTGCCGCCGTACAGCTTGGGAGGAACCGCCTCGTGCAAGGGAGCGATTTGAGCGATTCGCATAGTGGTGAACTCCTTCCTCGTAATAAATCGGGCAAAGTACTGCAGGTTTGACAATCGACCCTCACCGGCGCCGGCACCCTTGCCGTTCGCCTCCAGAGGCTCTGTTACCGCAAATCACGCCGGCTTTGCCGGCGCGCTAGCCGTCGCTGGGTCAGATTGACGAAACGGCACTAGCGAGTAAACGCGCAGGGTTCGCGGTCGTTGACACAAAAGCTGTCAGATTCCCTACGTTTTCCGAGACGGCATTATCCGGGCCCACAGCCTCTACCGGTCAGAACATTTCAAATGCTTTACGTTGTTACAAGCCGGTAACACTCGGCAACCCTCTGTTTTAAAACGCAGTTTTAAATTAGGGGATCGAACGCGGGTCCGGCAGTCCGGCCACGGCACATCAATTGCGAGCGCAGCCGTCGCCCCAATCACCCCGGGCCGGCCATGCGTGGCACCGCAATGAATGGAACCTGTAATTGTATCTCTAAAACAGTCGCTGTATGGCGTTTACCCTTGGCTGCAACAGCTTGTCGCCTATGCCTGTCTAGCGCGGTGGTGTCGCGATATGATGCGCGTCCCATGGCCCTGGGCGATGCGCCTTACGCAAGGGGTGTTTACAATGCGTGATAGTTCTCCTTTGTTGGCGTTTGCTCGCCTGCTCTCTACTTTTTTCACCCTGGACGGATTCGTTCCGTCAGACCGACCACCGATCAATTGGAACATCTGACCATCGCCCAGCGTAACGCCCACAACGCAAAGCTCGCGAGCTATGCGCGGCGGCCGCTTGCGTTCCTGTTTCGTTACATCCGGCGCCACCCGCTTGCGCACTCCATCGTGCTCGCGAGCGTGTTCGCGGCCGTCGGCTGCGCGCTCGCTTCGCAGTACGCCATCAAGCACCTGATCGACGTGCTCGGCGAGGGACGCCACCACCCCGGGCCGCTGTGGACCGCGTTCGCGCTGCTCGTCGGCCTGATCGCCGCCGATAACCTCCTCTGGCGGGTGGGCGGCTGGTTCGCTGCGCACACGTTCGTGGCCGTGACAGGCGATCTTCGGCGCGACCTGTTCCAGTACCTGAGCGGCCACTCGCCCAGCTACTACGCGGAAAAACAGCCTGGCACGCTCGCCAGTCGCATCACCGCAACCTCGAACGCCGTCTACACCGCCGAGAACACCACGGCGTGGAACGTGCTACCGCCATGTATCGCCGTGGCGGGCGCAATCGTCATGATCATCACCGTGAACCCGATGATGGCGGGGGGCCTCCTGCTCTGTTCGGCGATCCTCTCGGTGATCCTCTTCAAGCTCGCCGGGCGCGGCTCGTCGCGCCACCACACGTTCGCGACGAAGGCCGCTTCCGTGGACGGCGAGCTGGTCGACGTGATCGGCAACATGGCGCTGGTGCGCGCGTTCGGCATGACGTTCCGGGAGCAGAAGCGCTTTCGCGCGACCGTGAAGGCAGAGATGGACGCCCGCCGCGACAGCCTGCTCTACCTCGAAAGGCTGCGTCTCCTGCACGCCGTGATTACCGCGATGCTTTCGGCGGGACTGCTCGGCTGGGCGCTCTGGCTCTGGGACCAGGGCCGCGCCACTTCCGGTGACATCGTGCTCGTCAGCTCGCTCGGCTTCACGATCCTGCACGGCACGCGCGACCTCGCTGTCGCGCTCGTGGACGTCACGCAGCACGTCGCGCGTCTCGCGGAAGCCGTCCAGACGCTGCTCGAACCGCACGGGATGCCCGACCGCGACGACGCAACCCAACTCATCCCCCAGGGCGGCCGCGTCGACTTCGAGGGCGTGACCTTCGCCTATCCGCACCGCAAGGCGATCCTCGACCATTTCGACCTCCGTATCGAAGCCGGTCAGCGCGTGGGCCTGATCGGCAAGTCGGGCGCGGGCAAGACGACCGTCCTCGCGTTGCTGCAACGTTTCTACGAGACCCAGGGCGGCGCGATCAAGATCGACGGCCAGAATATCGCGACGGTCACGCAGGAGAGCCTGCGTAACGCGATTGCCCTCGTGCCGCAGGACATCTCGCTCCTGCACCGTTCGATCTACGAGAACATCGCCTACGGCCGCCCCGACGCGACCCGCGAGGAAGTGCTCGCCGCCGCCCGCGAGGCGCGCTGCTCCGACTTCATCGAGGCCATGCCGGAAACCTATGACACGATCGTCGGCGACCGCGGCGTGAAGCTCTCGGGCGGCCAGCGCCAGCGCATCGCGATCGCGCGCGCGATCCTGAAGAACGCGCCGATCCTGCTGCTCGACGAAGCGACCTCGGCACTCGATAGCGCCTCCGAAGAAGCGATCCAGCTCGCGCTCGACCGGCTGATGGTCGGCCGCACCGTGATCGCCATCGCGCACCGTCTCTCCACGCTGCAGAATTTCGACCGCATCATCGTGATGAGTACGGGCAAGGTGATCGACGACGGTAGCCCGGAAGAACTGCGCGAGCGTGCGGGGCTCTACCGCGAACTGCTCGCCAAGCAGTACGGCAAGCATTCCACGCTGCATCTGGGCAGCAAGAAGGCCGACGAGAAACACGTCGCCTGACGCGAGCGCCGCACCGGCGCATCAAACGCAACAGCCACAAAAAAAGCCGCTTCGATCGAAGCGGCTTTTTTTTGCGTGCGATCCGGCGGGCCGCACTAATGGCAAACGGTCAGCCCTGCTGCCCCTGCGCCTCACCGTGCGCCGTCGTCGCAAACGGCAGCGCGACGCCGCGACGCGCGACGATCTGCGTGAGGTCGCGCATGAAGCGGTCGCGCCAGACCGACACGTTGTTCTCGCGCAGCTGGCTCATCATGTCGCGGTAACGCGCCTCGCGCTCGGCAAGCGGCATCGCGAGCGCCGTGGCGAGCGCGTCTGCCATGCCGTCGATGTCGAGCGGATTGACGATCAGCGCGCCAGTCAGTTCCTGCGCAGCGCCCGCGAAACGCGACAGTACAAGCACACCCGGATTTTCAGGGTCCTGCGCCGATACGTACTCCTTGGCGACCAGGTTCATGCCGTCACGCAGCGGCGTCACGTAACCGACGTGCGATGCGCGGAACAGCGCCGCCAGCACCGCGCGCTCGTACTGGCGATGGATATACAGAATCGGCGTCCAGTCGAGTTCGGCGAAACGGCCGTTGATGCGCCCCGATTCCGACTCCAGACGCAGCCGGATGTCCTGGTAAGCATGCAGATCGGCGCGTGTGGGCGGTGCGATCTGCACGAACGAGACATTGTTGCGTGCTGTCGCATGATGGTCGAGCAGCCGCTCGAACGCGCGAAAGCGCTCGACGAGCCCCTTCGAATAGTCGAGCCGGTCGACGCTCATGATGACCTTGCGGCCGTGCAGCGTCTCCTTGAGCGTGCGCACGGCCTTGCCGCGTTCGCCCGCCTTCGCGAGTTCGGCGACTTCGTCGGGATAGACGCCGATCGGATAGTCGCCCGCGAACAGGGTCTGCCCGAACGCCTCGATGCGCGTCAGGCCGTCCGGCTGGTGCGCCACCGCCCCGCCCGCCTCGTTGATAACGTAGTCGCAGAATGCGCGCAGGTCGGGCTTCGTCTGGAAGCCGAGCAGATCGAACGAGCACAGCGCCTGAATCAGCTCGCGGTGTGGCGGCACGGCGAGCAGCACCTGCGAAGCCGGAAACGGAATATGCAGGAAGAAGCCGATGCGGTTCTTCACGCCCGCCGCGCGCAACGCCTGCGCGAACGGGATCAGATGGTAGTCGTGGACCCAGATGACGTCGTCGTCGCGCAGGAGCGGCACGAGCTGCTGCGCGAGCCACGTGTTCACCCGGCAGTAGCCTTCGAAGTCGTGACGGTCGTACTGGACGAGATCGGCGCGATAGTGGAATGCCGGCCACAGCGTCGCGTTCGAAAAGCCGCGGTAGTACTGGTCGTAGTCGCGGCGCAAAAGGCCGATCGTGGCGAACGTGACCGGGCCGTGTTCCTCGAGCTTGATCTGCGGCTGCCCCGACGTGAGGACGTCGCCGCTCCAGCCGAACCACATGCCGCCCGTCTCTTTCAGCGCATCATAGACGCCCACCGCGAGGCCGCCAGCAGCCGGGAGGCCTTCGGAGATTGGCGCGACCCGGTTCGACACGATAATCAATCGGCTCATGAGGTGCGGGGTCCGTTCAGGAATAAGTGGGAGAGCGCCGCGATTGTGCGAATGAGCGGCGCGATTGCCATCAGGCGGGGGCTCACGCGTCGCGCATCGCTGCAATGAGCGACGCGAGCCAGCCAAGCAGCGCATCGACCGAATCGACGCGCGTCTGCGCGATCGTATCGCCGCCGCCCACCTTGATCGAAAGCCCGCGCTGCGTGTTGACGACCGCGAAGCCCTTCTCGTCGGTCAGGTCGTCGCCGGCGAATACCGGACGGCGGCCCGCGAACGGCGGCTCGTCGAGAAAGGCGCGCAGCGCGCGGCCCTTGTCGACATCCTTTGGCTTGATCTCGTAGACCATCTTGCCGGGCTGCAACACGTAGGCATCGGCGAATTCGCCCGCGAGACGCGTGGTCACTTCGCGCGCGGCACCCTCGAAATCGGGCGCGTTGCGGTAGTGCAGCGCCACCGCCGCCCCCTTGATCTCGAGCAGCATGCCCGGATGCACGCGCACCACTTCCGCGAGCACCTGCTCCATGTGCAGGAGCCGCTGATCGTTGAATCCCACGCGCTGTGTGTCGCCATTGGCGTCGCGCCGTTCTGCGCCGTGCAGGCCTGCTACCGGCAGGTCCGGCATGCCGAGGAACGCGTCGATGCTGTCGATGCCGCGCCCCGACAGGATCGCAACTGCGCCGTGCGT
Organism: Paraburkholderia adhaesiva; assembly: GCF_021390575.1. GTDB lineage: Bacteria > Pseudomonadota > Gammaproteobacteria > Burkholderiales > Burkholderiaceae > Paraburkholderia > Paraburkholderia adhaesiva. The sequence goes on from NZ_JAJEJQ010000001.1 coordinate 2,165,164, forward strand.
CACACGCCGCAACTCGGCGAGTAGCGCGAGCATGTCGGGACGCACCAGCACGCCATCGGGCGTCGGTGCGAGATCGACGAGCGTGCCGTCGAAATCGAAGAAGAAAGCCGTCTGATCAGGCGGCAATACAGCCGGTAGTGCTTGCATTCCGTGTTTTTCGCCCATCGGCGCTTGCCGGATAAGGTTCCGGCGGCGCATTGAGCCGGCGGAGAAAGTGTGCGCATCTTACCGCGCCTTCAACGGATTTTCGAGAACGTAAGGTTCGAACCCCAGCTTTCGCGCCGTCGCGGCCGGCAATTTGACTCCAGTCGACAACGCATCCGGCCTCACACGGCAGTCCGGCTCCAATTTTGCTAAAGTCGCAGCGACCTGCCGCGCGACGTGCGCCGCCGCTCGAAGCGCCCTCGCGTCGCCATTCACGTAGTCTCGCATTCGTCGGCCGTATAACGCGCCAGTCCGGCTTTCGCCTTACCCGTAACAGGAAATGTGATGAAGAAGAAACTGCACTCCCTCACCGCCACGTTGATCTGCTCGCTCGGCTTCGCTTGCGCCACGTTCGTGCCGACTGCGCAAGCCGCCGGCACGGCGATCACCGCCCAGAACGCATGGGTGCGCTGGCTGCCCAACAACCTGCCCGCGGGAGGTTACGTCACACTCAAGAACGAGGGCGACCGGAACATCGATGTCGTGGACGTTTCAAGCGACGACTATGGCAGCGTGATGATGCATCAGACCGTCTCGAACGGATCGACGAAGAAGATGATGATGGTGGACAAGGTGACGGTGCCGGCGCACGGGTCGGTGTCGTTCGAGCCGGGTGGCTATCACCTGATGCTTGAGGAAGCGAAGCACAAGATCGCGCCGGGTGACACGGTACACGTCAAGCTGCACTTCTCGGACGGCCAAGCGCTCGACACGCCCTTCACTGTGAAAGCGCCCGCACAGCAGTAACGCAGGCAAGCAACTCGCGATAAAGCCGCGCGTCCGCCGGACCGCGTTCCGGTCCGGACGCCGCGCACCGATGTCTTCCTGCGTGGGTTCTTCATGCGTCGCGCAGCACGTGGCCCCGGGAACGCTCTACATCGCGATGGCGGCCCGGGGTGCGGCGCTCATTCCGAACGCATCCAGACGTGCGGGATGCCGTCTTCGTCGTGAATATCAGAGACCGGCCCGAAGCCGAACGCGCCGTAGAACTTCTGCAGATGGGCCTGCGCGTGCAGTCGCATCGGCACGCGTGGCCATTGCTGACCGATCAGGTGTATCACCCGTTCGAGCAGCGCATTGCCGAGCTTGATGCCGCGATAGCCCGCCGTGGTCAGCACACGGCCGATGCGCACGTCGGGGTCGCTCGAATCGGGTAGCAATACGCGTAGATAGCCCGCAATCGCAGGACGCTCCCCCGCCGTATCCCAGGCGAAGAGGTGCCAGGCGGCGGCATCGAGGCCGTCGATGTCGCCGTAGACGCAGTTCTGCTCGACAACGAAAACGTCCGAGCGCACCTTGAGCATCTCGTAGACCTCACGGGTGTCGAGCGCATCGAAAGCCTTCCAGCGCCAGTCGAACTGCGGGAGCGGCAATGCGGGGGACGGCGTAGTCATCGTTGATTTCCGGCAAGTGTCGTGTCAATCCACGATTATGCCGTGCCATGTGGACGCCCCACAACGCGCCACCTGGCTTGCAGCGCGCTGGTCAAGCGCACGTGCGCCATTACTGGAATGGCGCTTCGTGCAAATCGATGAAGCGACGAACTGACGTCCGATTAACCGCCGCTGCAACCGCAGCCCGAACCCGCTCCGCCGCCGCAGGCACCGGTTTCGCGCTCCTGCGGTGCCGAGCCACCGGCGGCAGGCACAACCAGGAAGTCGATCACGACTTGCGCAGGTTGACGCTCCACGTAGTGGATTTCCACCTGGTCGCCGTAGCGCGACTGGATCTGGTTCAAGAGCGGAAGCGGGTCGTGATCGTTCACGAAGCGCATCGTTTCGCCGCGATCGAGCGACTCCAGTGCGCCGAAAATCGCGGCGTGGCGAAAACGCTTGGAGATGCCGCGTGCGTCGAAAACAAATGCGTTGCGGTTAATGGTTTCGGTCATGTGAAGCTCCATCTAAAAGTTCAAGCAAGTCCACGTCGTAACGTTAGACAGTCAAGGTGGCGTTGTTGCGCCGGTTTCGCGTGCAACTGACGAATCGGTTCGAACGCATTGTTTATCGCCTGCCCCGGCGTGCAGACCAGATTGCCGTTAGCAAAACGAAGATAAAAATCGCGAGGGCTGCGGCAGCGGCTTCGCTGCCGAAACGTCTCAGGCCAAAATCACCGTACAGAACACCGACCACGCGCGCCGCCACGGCACCGTGCAAGAGCACGAGCGGCACATAAAAGAGCGGACTGTACTTGACGCGCAAGCGGGTGACGGCGGGGAGAATGATCGGTGCGTGGCCGAACACCATTGAGAACACAAAGCCGAGCGTGAGTGCATGCAGCGCCGCGTCGTGCCACGGATGTCCTGCGACGAGTGCACCGTCGAGTCCGAGCAGGCCGCTTGCGCCAAACCAGCCGTAGCCGACCAGCAACGCAACGGCAATGAAACGTGTGAGACCGCGCTGACGTACCGTGTAGCGCGCGATGTCGTACTTCGCGAGCCACAACGCCAGCAGCAAGTAGCTCGCCGAAAAAACACGGCTGCCAAAGTCGGGCTGCCAAAGCGCGATGGCGAGCCCCGTCAGCAAGAGCGTGACGCAACCGCCGAACAGATAGGGTGCCATGGGCCGCATAGGGCGCATGCGCATCAATTCGAGCCGTTCGGCGACGATCGTCAAAACGAGAAATGCGAGCCAGGCAGGCACCGCAGAAAACGGATCGCCCGATACGATCCAGACCAGATTGCCGAAGGTCCAGCAGGCTGCGGCAATGGCAAGCGTAATCAAATAGAGCGCGAACTGTCGGCGCATCACGAAGATGCTACCGACAAGCAGCGGAATGGACGCAACAAGCAGAGCCACCTGCGCAAGCGGGACGGGTGCGCCGGCCAGCAGTAACACGCTGGCGAGCGCCGCGCCGACAGGCGCAGCAAAACACCATGCACGACCAATCGCGACGGCACGCTCGAGGCTGATGACCGCGCCGAAGAATACCGGAACCATCAGCACACCGTGCCACCCTGCTCTGGCAACGGCGTGCGCCGGCAGCGCCACGCCAAAGCGGGCAAGACCGGTGCCGAGACCACACAGCAGCGTCGCGACAATGACCGCGCCAAGCAACACGCGGGGCGCGAGCCGAAGGGGAGATCCCCTCTTCATCGGATCTGCCTGCCGGTTCGCAGCCCTGGTGGCCGGCTGGTTCGTTACTCGTCCGACCATCCCAGCACCCGGCGAGCCGCGTCGGTCATCATCGAGGGATCCCATGGCGGCTCCCATACGAGTTTGATATTGATAGCCATGCTTGCAGGTGTAAGAGCGTCGACGACCTCACGCGCGTCGTCGAGAATCACCTCGCCCATCGGGCAGGCGGGCGATGTCGGCGCGATGTCGATTTCCAGCATCTCCGGACTCACATCGACGCGAAAGACGAGACCAAGGTCAACGATGTTGACGCCGACCTCGGGATCGATCACATAACGCAGGGCCTCGCGGATTTCACTTTCGCTCGGCAGTGCTGCATTGTCGGCCGGGGACATCATGGCGCTCTCTCCTGTTCATCATCGGGGCGAGGTGCCGGCCAGCACAGGCCGGCCGCCCCCCCTCACGCCCACTGCTTAGACGCGTTGCGAGACGCGTTTGGCGGTTGCTTCCTGCGGTGCGGTCGGACCACGACCGAGCAGACGCAGTGCGAACCAGCCGAGGTACAACACGCCCATGGCGAACACGATGTCGCCCGGCACACGCACCCAGACGAGCGTCTGCATGATCGCCGAATGGATCACTTCAGGCGAACGTGCATACCAGAGGCCCTTGCTGACGCATGCCCATGCTTCGTAGATCCCCGACGGCAGGATCGAGAAGAACACCATCATGAACAGGCCGATGTTGAGCATCCAGAAGGCCGGCTTGAGCAGCGAGTCGTCCCAGGCTTGCCGTGCGGACATTCCGCGCAGGCAGAACAGCATCAGGCCGATGCCCAGCATACCGTACACACCAAAGAGTGCTGCGTGGCCGTGTGCGGGCGTCATGTTCAGGCCCTGCACGTAGTACAGCGAGATCGGCGGATTGATCGAGAAGCCGAGCAGACCGGCGCCCACCGTATTCCAGACACTGACTGCGACGAAGCAGAGAATCACCCACTTGTAGTTCTGCACCCACGGAGCAGCTTGCGAGCGGCGATAGGTTTGCCAGCCTTCCATGCCCATGATGGCGAGCGGCACCACTTCGAATGCAGAGAACACTGCGCCGAACGCGATGATGGACGTCGAGGTACCCGTGAAGTAGAGGTGATGCAGCGTGCCGAGAATGCCACCGAACAGGAAGATGATCGTTTCCATGACAATCGCGCGGTTCGCGGTTGCGGCACGAATCAGACCCAGGCGCGAGAAGATGAGCGCGATGACAGCCGTCGCGAACACTTCAAAGAAGCCTTCCACCCAGAGGTGGACAAGCCACCAACGCCAGTACTCGATCATCGAGTAGTGCGTGTTTTGGCCCCACGCGAGCGAGGACGCATAGAACAAGCCGATGCAGGTAGCCGACAGGAACATCATCGTGATGATGCCGCGGCCGCTGGTCTTCGGATCCTTGAGCGCGGGCATCAACGCACGGCCAAGGAGGAATGCCCAGAACAGGAGGCCGACGAAGAGCAGCAATTGCCAGACCCGGCCCATGCTCGTGTAAGCGAGACCTTGATTGCCGAGCCAGAAAGCGAACGACGTGCCGCGATGCTGCAGCGAGCCGAGCCAGCCGCAAACGGTCGAACCCACCACGATGAAGAGCAGTGCATAGAACAGCAGGTCCACACCGAGCTTCTGCAACTTCGGTTCACGCCCGGACAGAAGCGGCGCGATGTAGAGACCGGTTGCAAGCCATGCCGTGGCAATCCAGAGGACGCCGAACTGGGTGTGAATCGTGCGGCTCACGACCCAGGGGAGGAAATCAGCGATGGGCATCCCGAAGACACTGTGTCCTTCCACTGCGTAGTGCGCCGTCAGCGAGCCCATGGCGACCTGCGTCAGCATCAGGCCGATCACGACGTAGAAGTACTTCTTCGTCGCGCGCATGGACGGCGTCGTCTTGACGTTGAACAGCGGATCTTCGGCCGGTGCAGCGGGGACCTCTTCTTCGCTGTCATGGTGCGACGCGTGGTACCAGATCAGACCGGCGATACCCGCGAGCAGGAGGATCACACTCGCGATCGACCACATGCCGTTGGCAACCGTCGGCGTATTGGCGACGAGCGGCTCATGCGGCCAGTTGTTCGTGTAGGTGACGTCCGTTTCGCCCGGACGGTCGGTCGTGGCTGACCAGGACGACCAGAAGAAGAACGCTGCCAGTGCAGCCTGGTCGGCAGCTCCCGGCACGGAGCCGGCGTTCATCGCGTATTGATCGCGCAGCTTGTCGAAAGCCGGATCCGTTCCGAACAGCGACTCATAGTGCTTCGCGACATCGAGAATCGCGGTCGCACGCTGATCGGTCACCGCGACGTGCCCGCTCGCGGCGTCATAGCGGTTCTGGCGCATTTCGCGCTTCAGACGAGCGTCGAGCGTGCCTTGCTGCTCCGGCGTCAGCGCGTCATACGACTTGCCGAACTCTTTTTGCGCCCACAGGTCGCGCAGCGTGACGGCTTCACGATGCAGCCAGTCTGCCGACCAGTCGGGGGCGACGTAGCTGCCGTGGCCCCAGACCGTACCTACCTGCTGACCGCCGGCGGCCAGCCACACCTTCTGACCGCGCTGGACCTGTTCGCCCGTGAACAGGAGGCTGCCGCTATCGCTAACGACTGCGCTTGGGATCGGCGGCGCGACGAGGTAGATCTCGCGGCCAAGCCAGAGTAGAACGGCAAATGACGCGAGGCAGATGAGCCCCAGCCATTTCCATAACCGATTTGTTGATTGCATATTCCTCTCTCCTTCTCCAGAAAGGGATGAGTTGCGGAGACAATGTCTGCGTCAGTAGCCCGTTTTCACTGCGTTTAAAGATGCATCATTGATGCATGTTATCGGCATCATAGTTGGTGCCGAAGCCGCGTGTAAAGATGCGATTGGTCGGCGCTTGCGGCTACACAAGTTCAAAAAAAGCTAGTCGAATTAACGGTTTATGGCGTTTCGGGGGAGTGGCCGCGCTCTTTCCGTGCCAATTCGCCGCAGCGTTGAACACAATCCTCGACCTTGAAATTCGCGGGCGCGTTTGCCTCGAAGGCGCAACAAGCTCCGCCCCTGCCGTAGCCGGACTTGGGTTTTTTTCAGGCACAGGTAAAGGGAAGGCAAACGCCGTACAAGGCAGTCAGGCGGCTCAGGCGTGCGAGGAGGTGCTCCAGAACGCGGCCCGGTTCGAACGACGCCAACCCCGACACGCGGGGCGCGGAGCCTTGTCAGAATTCCAGTGACTCGTGCAAGCGCGCGCCGAGCGCGAGAGGTCGCTCACCGTCAACGTCACGGCACTCAACGTTTAGATCAATGCGGTTGTCTCGTCCGTGCCCATTTGCTTTTCCGTTGCACGTTATAGCTGTCATTGACTTCGCGCGTGCGCGCAAGGTGGTGCGGCGGCCGATCGGCCAATCGCCCGGGCACGCGCGTCAAGAAAAAAGGCTGAGCCCATCAGAGCACGGGGCTCAGCCGTTGGCCGTCTCACAGGTTACCGACCATCACCACTGCTGCTTCACGCCTTCTCCTGGTCCGTATTGCCGGTTCCTGACCCATCAGCACCACTACCTGACGTGTTCTCCTGGCCCGTCTTACCGGTTCCCGAACCATCACCACCACTGCCTGACGCCGTCCCCTGCTGGTCCGTCTTACCGGTTCCCGAACCACCACCACTGCCTGACAGGTTGTCCTGGGCATCCGAAAAGCCCTTTCGCCGCGTATCCGTGATATCGCTGTCCCAGAGCGGGTTGAGCGGGAAGTTATAACCACGGTCCTTCGCTGCCTGAATCATTTCTTTCAATTCAGCCTTGTCGTGAATAACGCAGATTTCGTCAAAGCGCCCCATTTTGTAGGGAAGAAAGAACGTTGCCGGGTAGTTCGCATCCTGATCCGTCACAGGGTTGGTCGAGTCATCGGCGTGGTGCGCAACGTTTGCACGCTCACGGCTGTCATTCGCCTTGATCTCGTCGTTGATGGCAGGGACCAGATTGGCGACGCGCTGCGACGAATTACCGAGATCCGGATCGTCGTTCTTGTGGAATTCCTTTTTATCGTCATAGGCCGGTTTCAGATTGGGATTGATGCCGTCCTTGTTCTGGTAGTTGTCCACTCGCTTCTTGAATACGTCCTGGTGCACATCGGGCGTGGGCACCCTGTCCTGTGGACCGACGTCAGCGAGATGTGGCGCGACAGCAAAAAGATCGTAATCCGCGGTGAACGGTTTCGCGCCCTTCGTAGTCGGGGCCAGGACTTCAATGGGCTGGTTGTTGCTGGTGATGGTGAAGTTCCCGTTTTTCGTCGGGGTCGCTTCGAAATAATATAGCTTCCCACTTGGCGCGACGGCACCAAAGGTGCGCACACCCTTCGAATTGGGTTCCGATACTACCGTTATGGTTCCCATATCCGAGAGCTTCTGGAGCCGGTCCCACGACAACTCGAGCGGGATTTTCGTGGCATCGCCTCCGTTGATGCTCTTTGTGATTTCCTGATTGAATTTGTCGATGCGCGCGGAATCGGTGTTTTCAAGCTTGCTGAACTTCTGGTCCGAACAGATAAGCCCCGCCTGCGGCCCCCACGATGCGCTCTTCCCTTTGATATGGAAGCCCTTCGTTTCATAACCCTCTTCGATCAAGCCGGTGGCGTATTTATCGACGGGCCGGATACTGATGATCGTGTTGTATTTGTAGGCCATCTTCTGCAGCACCGGCAAATCGACCTTGACGACGCCCGTTTCGCCCGATGTCTTCGAGACCACATCGTCGATATGCGCCGAATAATCGGGTGATGCGGGATCGGGTATGTGATTCTGCTCGACCTCTTTTTTGACCTGCAGATCGCGCTCGTGGAGACTGCCCGCGCTCGGCGTAATCACTTCCGGATTCGGGACGGTGCTCGTCGACTGGCTCGTTTGCGTCGCTGGCGCGGCCGTTGTATTCGTCGAGGTCGATGAACCCTGGCTCGCTGCGGCATTTGTCGAGGTCGATGGACCCTGACTCGCTTCGGAATTTGCCGAGGTCGACGGACCCTCGCTCGCAGCGGCATTTGTCGAGCTCGATTGACCCTGCCTCACAGCGTCACCAGTTCCCGACCCAGACGGCTGGGATTGCCCGGCAACCGTTTCCGGGCTCTGGCGTCGTGGCCCAGATGGGCCCGCGCTGGCCGGGTCGCCACCCGGCAGTCCGGGTCTGCTCCTGCCTTCGTTGAAGAACGCCGTGACATTGTCGATGTCCCGCTGGTTTTGCAGGACCGGGACAGGGTTGCGCGCTGCTGGCGCCAGGTAGTTCATCGCGTTTTGCTGGCCCTGCGGCGTGAGTCCGGGCAGTTCGCGAATGACATTATCGGTGGTCAGCTGGAGGTTCAGATTCGTCACGCCTCCCGAGCCCGATGGACCCGGCGCGGCGTCCTGCTTTTGTGCTGCGAGCATTTCTGTTCTTGCGCGGTCGATCTCCGCGTCGAATTCGTCCTGCGGAAGTTTCTCGATACGTTTCATTTCCTCCGGTGTGCGGTGGTTCTGAAGCCAGGTGATCACCGCGTCGGCATCGGGCGGAGGCGTCGGTGACGAGGCCACTCTATTCTCGAGCTCTGCCCGTTGCTGCTCACGGGCCGGTGACTGCGGCGCATCGGCACTGCCCTGCGTGGACGGAGTTGAAGACCCCGACGAGGTTGAAGACGGGGACCCGGACGGCGTTGCCACCGGCGTCAGGGGTGCGCCTTCCTCAGGCATATTCGCGCGCCGCCTGATCATCCCGAGTTCCCCTTCGACCTGGGGATCGGGCAGATCGGCAAGCCGATGAAGCTCTTCCGGAGGAAGGTTCTTCGATATCCAGCGCATTAAGTCCGGATTGGTGGGCTCATCCGGATTGACCCACCCCAGTTCGTTCCAGACTTGCTGAAGGTCACGTTCACGTAACTCGGGCAGCGGCGCATCGGCATCGACATTCTGCGCGAACGCAGACGGAGAGGATGACTGGGCGGGCGCGGATGAACCACCCGATGTGCCCGGCTGGGGGCTGGGAAGCGTGCTATCCAGACCGGCCTTGATCTCGTCGACCTTCTTCTGGCTGTTCGGAGACAACGGGGCGTTGAGGTCGAGCCCTGCCGGCAACGGAGACGGTACTGGCAGCGGCGCTTCGACATAACCGGGATCATTGCGGATCCGGCTCACGGTCGTGATGCTGACTTCGAAACGAGTGCCGATCTGGGCATTGATCAGGTGCGGGTTCTTCTGCATGTAGTCGCGGATTTCCATCTTCCGTTCGGTAGTCAGGGGAACGCCCATACCGCTGGACTTTTGCAGGCCGTTATCATGGCGCAGCCTGGAGATTGTCATTCCCGAGACGCCGCACGCCTTGCCGATATCGTCGTTGGAGTCACCGATGTTCTTGCGGATGTACTCGACGATCTCCGCCTTGCGTTGATCGGATATACCGGTGACCTTGGGGAGGCCGACTTCCTGGCGAATGGTCTCGACCAGCGACTTGGGGACATCGAACCGCGTCGCGATATCGATATCGGTCGCACCGCCAGGCTGGTTAATGGCGTTTTTGATCTGGGTTCTTGTGTCGTCCGCGAGGCTAATGGCACGGCCTGAGGTTCTCCTCAAGTTAAAGCTGTCGCGCAGGTCAGTGACTACTCTGGTCGGGATTTTGTGGATCGTGGCGACCGTGCTGTCCGCCAGACGCTGATTCCCGCGGACGGTGGCGAGAATTCTGCTCTTTAGCTGATCCGAAACGTAGAAGCCACCGTAAATACCCCCCCCCGTAAAACTCGGAGCCGCCGGCTGTTGCCCGTCGTTCGCGTTGGTCGTCGAAGTCGATGGCTGTTGCCCGTCGTTGGCATGGGTCGTCGAAGTCGACGGCTGTTGCCCGTCGTTGGCATTGGTCGTCGAAGTCGACGGCTGTTGCCCGTCGTTGGCATCAGTCCGCGAAGTCGATGGCTGCTGCCCGTCGTTGGCATGGGTCGTCGAAGTCGATGGCTGTTGCCCGTCGTTGGCTTCGGTCCGCGTGCGCTTGGGCTGCGATGGACCATCGCCGCCCGGCGCGCCGCCCAAAAGTCTGAGCCTGCCGCCTTCTTCGTTAAAGAACCGCGTGAGGGCGGCTACGTCCTGCTTGTCCTGTATGACCAGCGGCGGGTTCCCGTTTTCGGTGAAGTAGCGCGCCGCATTCAGGTGGCCCTGCGCCGTGAGCCCGGGTAGTTCGCTGGTAACATTCCCCGCGTTCAGCCGGACCTCGGGAACGGTGCTGCCGCTGGCTGGCGATGAAGCGGGCGTGCCTGAAGGTGTCGCCGGTTGATCCGTGGCGGGCTTGCCCGTGCTCGTCTGCGACGTGGCGGGTTTCGGTTCGGATGCCTTATCGGTCCGGACGTCGGGGCCGGTGCTGCCGCCGTCAGGCGATGAGGCGGGCGTGCCTGCCGGTGTCGCCGGTTGATCCGTGGCGGGCTTGCCCGTGCCCGATTGCGGCGTGGCCGGTTTCGGCCCGGACGCGTCATCGGCATCGGCGTACGGGAAGTCGTAGTTCTCGCCGAACGGCTTTTGTCCGTCCGGTGCTTCGGGCGCCTTGGTCTTGTCTTTCGCCGCTGCGGCATCGGCTTTGTACAGCGTGAAGGAATCCGGAGCCATGACGCCCTTGTCCGAATAGGCCGTGTCGAAGTACGGTTCCAGACCTTTGCTCAACGTGTCTTCGTTTCCGTACTTGAAAACGCCATTGTTCGAATCGAATAACTGGTATTGCTGATCTTTGGTCCGCTGGACCACCAGCATGTGACCCGTATCCAGCATCTCACCGTGCTTGCCCCGGATCTTCGTTCTCAGCAGGGCAACGTCGCCTGGCGCCATGCCCCGGATATCGTTTTCCAGCGCATTGATCGACATCTGCCGGTCCGCGTCATAGCGCTTCGTCGGCTGCTGGTTAAGATTCTGGAACGCCGTCAGCTTCGGATTCCACTGCTGGCCCACTATGCTGACCATCAGCGCCTTCCGCTCGGGACCGTGTTTCCCCAAACCCCGCCTGATATCCAGCACCGCGGACGATAGATCCTGTCCCGATGCCGAACCACGGTCAATACGCTTTATGGCTTCGAGAGAAAGCCCCTGGCACACCCCATCCGGATTGGAAGGCTTGAATGCTGAATAATTGTCTTGGTCGAACTTCTTGTACGAAAGCGCCGTTGTCTTGAGCGCATCGCCCCCTCTGTTCGCCCGGAAGTTTTTCCAGCCGGCCTGTGTCGGCGACTCCACGGTCTTGCGCGGTTGGGTCGCGGGCGCATCGGCCGTGGTCGCCTTCGGGGCGTCTTGCGTTCCCCCTTTCTGGTCGACCTTCGGCTTGCCCGGGTCGCCGGCTCCCTCTTGCGAGATTTTATTCGGGCGAGCGGTCGGCTTTGAACCCGTTGGCGCTTTCGAAGTCCTGGTCGACGTAACCTTGGGAATTCTTATGGTCAGGTTAACGGGTTTGGTGCTTTTAGGAAATGCAATTCTAAAGGACATTGTTTTGCCGCCGAGCCCGTCAGTCTTGACTGGCCCTGCGGAAACAATATCCTTCAACGTATCGAGCATGGATGTCGCGTCTTCAAGCTTCGGACGCTGGGCTTTAAGAGAAGTGGCAGTCATGCCTCCAAACGCTTGCGCAGCACCTCTGGCCGGTCCCCAAATCGGGATAAAATATTCAAGCGCGCGGCCCAGGTGTTCCATAAACGCCTGGGCAAATTCTGACCTGCCCCCGGTATTAGTACGAAGCGCCGTTAGAGTCCGAGGTTAATAATTCCTTCGTTTCGTGCGCCTGCGCGAACTGCGCTGGCGCCAGATACCCGAGCGAACTGTGAGGGCGCTCGGTGTTGTACTCGATACGCCAATCTTCAATCAACCGCCTGGCGTGACGCATGGAAACGAACCAGTGCTCGTTCAGGCATTCGTCCCGGAATCGCCCGTTGAAGCTCTCGATGTAGGCGTTTTCCACCGGCCTGCCGGGCCGGATGAACGACAGCGTTACGCCCACTTCGTAAGCCCATGCATCCAGCACCTTACCAGCGAACTCCGGGCCGTTGTCCACCGTGATGGACCCGGGCAAGCCGCGCATCTCGCTTAACCGTTCAAGCACCTGCTTGACCCGTTGACCCGGCAATGAGGTATCGACCTCGATAGCCAGGCACTCACGCGTGTAATCGTCGACCACGTTCAGGCAGCGAAAGCGCCGACCATAAGCCAGCCCGTCGCTGACGAAGTCCATCGACCAGCTCTGGTTCGGCCCCGTTGGCACCGGCAGCGGTTTGCGCTCGACAGCGGCTATGCGCTTGCGTCGCCGCTTGCGCACGCTCAGTCCAGCCTTGCTATACAGCCGCCAGATGCGTTTATGGTTTGCCAGCCAGCCCTCGCGCTGCAACAGAACATGAATCCGGCGATAGCCGTAGCGACGCTTTTGCGCGGCGATGGCCATCATCCGGCCAGTCAGCACTTCGTCGTCGACCCGGCGGCGCGACTCATACTGAAACAGCGAGCGCGAAATCCCTACCAGCCCGCAGGCCCGGGTGACACCCATGGCGCGTTCGGTCATCAATATCTGGACCGCTTCGCGTTTGGCCTGCGGGCTTGCTATTTTCGCGACAGAAGGTCCTTCAACGCAGAATTGTCGAGCATCGACTCGGCCAGCAGACGCTTGAGCTTGCTGTTCTCCTGCTCCAGCTCCTTCAGGCGCTGCGCATCGGAAACCGTCATGCCGCCGAATTTCGCCTTCCAGTTGTAGTAGGTCGCTTCCGAGATGCCGTGCTTGCGGCACAGCTCTGCTGGCTTCAGGCCCGCCTCGCCTTCCTTCAGCACGCCAATAATCTGTTCTTCGGTGAATCGCTTCTTCATGACCGCTCCTTGTCGGAACGGACTCTACACCGTCAGCGTACTAATCTCGGGGGGCAGGTCAATTCCCCCCCGCCCATCTTCTTCGTCATGCCCACCAACGTCTTGCCGATTGGGTTATCGCCCCATTCGTTCAGTACCTTTCGCCTTTCGGGGGTAGCATTGGGTTCGGTAAGTTGCAGAGCAGAGCCAAGCGGATTGCCCAATTGCTCGGCGACATATACTGCGATGATATGGTTTGAAAAAGCCTCGGCAGAAGCCTCCGTCTTGAAGCTGTGCACCTTGCCTTCGAAATCCTCAACGCTCCAGATCCGAGGCTTCGGTACATAATGGCCGCTGTATTCGGACCATTCCTTGAAGTCGTGCCTGACGCCAGTATTGAAATCCTCGATGGCACGACGTTTTATCGCGATTCCGCCAAAACCTTCCGGAGCATTTTTCCTTGCCCGCTCAAGGAAATAATCGAACCCCGGCGGCCAGTTGTAGTCTCGCCATCCGCCGATGTCACGAAGATAAAGCGCTGCCGTATCGGCATTCGAGGTCAGGATGTCCGCCCGGGCCACATCGTCGTTCAGCAGTTTATTGCGGGCTTCCTGCCTGTCCTTGTCGTTATATATCCAGTTGATATGGCTCGCGTATTTTTCCTTGTTTGCCGAAGTCCAGCCGTTGTATACCTTTACTGCTTCCGAATGCGTGTGATCGTCGACAGCGACGTCGGATCCATAGCCCAGAACGTACCGGACCGAGTCGTCGTCGAGCCTGGTCGGCTCCCTGCCGAGCACCTGCCGGCAGGTGGCGTCGTTCGGTACGCTGAGCTTGAGCTGATGCAGGGCGGTTCTGGCCGAGGTCAGGGCAAATCCATCGTGCGTCGGCTCCACCATGGTGGTCATGAAATCCTGCGTATTGGCCGACATGCGCGTGAGCTGGTTCATGATGGAATCCACCAGATCCGCGTTATATCTTTTTCCTGCTTCAGCGTCTGAAAGCTTGCTGCGTCCCATATCGGACGCTTCGAGGTTGATCGCCATCTTGCGGCGATCCTTGAGGTTGCTGAACGCCTGGACAGGCCACCGCCTTTCATTTTCCGGAACCGGTTTGCTCTTGTCGCCTCGTTCGAAGAATTCAATGTCCCGGTAATCGCTCTCCTTCATGAGCTTGAATCGCTCGAATGCATCCGAAGCCAGATGCCCGAGGCGCTCATAGGCCTGATTCACTGCATTTTCGTCAACCGTGTCGAGCGACTGGATCAGCGACGCAAGAATGTCGACTTTCTTGTTCGGGTCGTGGAGCCGCTTGTTGGCATCGTCCAGTCGCCGGTACACCTCGTCGAGCGAATTCTGGAGTCGCTGGAAACCCGTTTTGTCCTTCCCGGTAGCCGACACGTCCCTGACTGCGCTGAGCGACGTATACAACGTCGGAGTCGTCTGACCCGTGATCTCCTGGATCTTTCCGGTGAATTCGTTCATGGCCTCCGCCGCGTTGCCGGGCGGAAACGGGGTCGTGCTGAAATCCTTCTGCCGCGGGCCGTCGTAAGACGAAGTCGAGGGGGGTTGTGCTTTCACTGCGGCCGCCGACGATTCAGGCGCCAGCAGCAACGTGGCCGCGACACTCATTCCCGGCGCCTCGTTGATGGCCTGGCGCCGGAAGTCCGTGTCAGCGGCGAAGGCACCCCCGCCCTCGCTGCCCACGAGTTCCGCAAAGCTTCCTGCCGACAGCGTGCGCGAAATCGGTTTGGTCAGCGAGTCGGTGTGGCCGCTGATCATATTCTTCAGCCAGATGTCATGTGTCTCGTGCTTGAGGCTGATTTGAGTGAGATCCTCATCGTTGCGGTTCCGGATACGGTCTGCCATATCCGAAAACGCATCGCCACTGATCTCCTCATTCGCCATGTTGATGCTGCCCGAATCCCATGCGCCGGAGGCCAGATTCTCAAGCGCCTCATTGATGCCGGATTTTGATAAGGCACCCCAGTTTCCGCTGCTGCGATCGTAGGCGGAGAAATGGCTCGCCAGTTCCTGCCGCGCAGCGGGATCCTTCGTCTGGGCAATCACCCATTTGTCCAGGGCGGCTTCGTTCTTGAATTCATAGAACGACTGCTTCGATCCGGGAATATAGAGTACGGTGCGGCCGTCCTTGCCCACCATGCGAATAATGTCGGTGGCCGTATATTTGTCGATATCGAAGCGCCGTACCTTCACGGATGCGTCCGGCGTGGCCTCGGCTTCCATGTCCTTCATTTTGGCGGGCTTGTCCAGCGCAACGTTGCTCGCGGCGCCCTTCATCGCGATTTCGTAGCCTTGCCTGGAAAGCTGGCCGTCGACGGACGCCTTTTTCGCCAGCGCCGAAAATTCGAATTTCGCCATCTCCCGCCACTGCGGCTTCTGCGCCTCCCAGAACGATTTCTGCTTCTCGTTCAGGTGTTGCTCGAGCTTTTCACCCTGGAACATCGACCTTAAATCTGTTGGCAGGATTTTGACCTCGTTGTTCGCGCCGTAGGTCGTCGCATTACTTGATGTGTACAGGCCGTGATAGGAGTTCAATGTGCCCGCATAGCTGTTTGCCCATTGGTCATCTGCGCCCTTGAGGAGAAAATCGGTCAACGACATGAACTGTTCCACCTGGCTGGCCTTGTGCTGCCAGCCGGTAACGCTTTTATTGCCCTCCGGAGACGCCTCTCCGCCGGAAAAACGCACAAGGTAGGTCTGGTTGGGATCGATGTCGAGACCGGTCTTTGCCTTGATCGTGTCGCGGATGAAGTTGCTGGCCTGGACCATGACATCGGATGGGGCCTTTTCCTTGAATACCTTGGTCCGGTCAAACAAGTCCTGGAATTCATCCTGTACGTCCGACGTGATTGATTCCGGATCGACATGGATCTTGTCGATGTCCTGTGAATCCGCATCCGCATCTCCGTCGGCACTCAAGGCGGAGACCGTCGGCTCAGGGTTTTCCGGCGGGGCGTCGCGTCTGACGATGTGATGGGTCGACGACACCGACGCAACCGGTGCGGACGATTTCGACTGCGCAACGGAACCCCCGTTTTTTTTCGCCGAACCATCGCCTTTCTGATTTTTCGTTCCTTTATCGGAATCCTGCGATGATATGGTAATGCCCCCGTTTTCCACGGTGGGCAGAAGTAGAAACTAAGCGGCCATGGCCAGCCGCTGCTTCGGGGTAAAACCGCCCAATGCCATATTCGGGCGCTCGTGATTGTAAATCCACATCCAGTCGGCCGCCGCTTCGCGAACCTGCTCCAGGTCTTCCCACAGATACTGCGACAACCATTCGTACCGAGCAGTCCGGTTGAACCGTTCGATATACGCATTCTGCTGCGGCTTGCCCGGCTCGATGTATTCCAACCGGATGCCTTGCTTCTGCGTCCACGTCACGATGGCCGCGCTCAGATATTCCGGGCCGTTGTCGCACCGGATGACCTTCGGCTTGCCTCGCCATTCCATATGCTGCTTCAGCGTGCGAATCACCCGCTCGGATGGCAACGAGAAATCCACCTCGATGCCCAGCGCCTCGCGGTTGAAATCATCAATCACGTTCAGCGTCCGGATACTGCGCCCGTCAACCAGCTGGTCATGCATGAAGTCCATCGACCACACTTCATTGATGGCCTCCGGTACCGATAGCGGCTGCGGCGTTTCCCGCACCAGCCGCTTTTTCGGCTTGATGCGCAGGTTCAGCTCCAGCTCGCGGTAAATCCGGTAAATGCGCTTATGGTTCCAGCCGAATCCCTTCACGTTACGCAGGTAGAAGTAGCACAGCAGAAAACCCCAGTTGCGATGGCAACCCGTGATACGCAGCAGCCAGTTGGCAATCTCTTCGTTCTCCGTGTTCAACTTCGCCTCGTACCGGTAGCACGACTCGCTGATGCCAAACGCCGCGCACGCCACACGAATTGACACGCGCCGCTGTTGCACAACCCGCTTTGCCATCTCGCGCCGACGAGATGGCTTCAGAACTTTTTTTGCAGTGCCTCCGAGGCAATCTCAGCCTTGAGCTTCTCCTCGATGTACATCTTGCGAAGCCGGGCATTCTCCGCCTCCAGTTCCTTCATGCGCGACATCATCGACGCGTCCATGCCGCCGTACTTCGAGCGCCATTTATAAAACGTCGCCGAACTGATGCCCAGCTCCCGGCACAGCTCCGGCACCGCCAGTCCGGCCTCCGCGCGCTTGAGCGCCTCCAGTATCTGGCTGTCCGTGAATCTCGACTTCTTCATCTGCAGAACTCCCTCTTAACGAGAAAATTCTACTTCTCCCGACGATGGATTTGCGGGGGCATTACCATATCCGCTGCTGTTTTGCATTGGCGGGGAGTAGTACGGAGGCATTTTCCTTCGCGGTGTTATCTTTTTGAGCGGAGTCTTTGTATTGGTCCTGGGTATAAAGCTGGATAGGTGAAACATTTTGATTAACTTGCATCGTGTTCTCCAATGATTCGAAAGCGCGTTGTTCGAGCGAGGCGGATCCAGACATGCATCCGCCACTTTCCGGGCTATTGAGAGACGCTCACGACCCATCATCCTGAGTCATGCGCTGCCGCATCCCTTCTTTTTCTTTTATTAATTCGTTATCCGAATGTTTTCAGATCCGGGTTTTCTCTTCGAGGGGCAGATTTTCCCGAATCCACTGCAACTTCGCGTCGATTACGGCCTGAGCCCTCAACCTTCCCGTGTGTTCGTTCTGGATAGACCAGGATTCGCGCCGGCACTCTCGATCTGGTCGAGAGGCAGGGTCTCCAGAATCCAATCGATTATTGTTTCGTTATCCATGGCATTGTCGGCGGCCTCGTCCGGTGAGATCCGGGCAGATGGTGTTCGCCGATCCTGCGTCTGAAACGGCACGGCAACCGAGGTAGAGGTGCGCTGCACCTCATAGTGTTGCTCGCGAATCCGTTGGCACATTTGCCTGATAAGCCGCTTCGCCCCCGAAAACGCCTGCTTATCTCATGGGTTGACTCGTCTGCGTGCCCGCGACGGTACGCATTGATTTCAGCCTTGCACTCCGGCGTCAAGGCGACACCGGCGCCACGGGTGCTGCGCAGGCCGAAAATGTTGTGAAAGGCGCTGATCGTCGCCCGGGAGACGCCGAACAGCGCGGCGATTCGCACACCCTGTTGTACCGGATGTCCGCCGAGAGGCGAGACCGAAGCGGCTAGCGCAGACTTCGGTGAAGACTCGTTGCGCTGGGGATTTTTGTTCTGGATGTGCGCGGGCTGTTGAATGGAAGGATTGGTTTGCATATCTCGATCTCCGTGGATAGGCGAGATCAGTTTCGATGCGCGCGAACACGCTGCGGCAATACAGGCGCATAGACAACACAAGCGAAACGAGCATTTTTGCCGCCCCACCGGCACCGACTCTCAACCGCGCCGTCCCCGAACTCTCCTGACTCGGTGTCTCAGCGATCCGCGCTCATCGCGCAACTGCGGCTGGCGCAAACAGGGAAGACCTTCATGACTCGCCGCCAGCAAGCCGGTGGAGAACGGGTATAGCGAGGCGAGGGCTTCGACAGACGCTTTCGGGATCAATGCCTGAACGAGCACGGGTTCGTATCGATGCGTCACACCCGGCGCTTGATTGAATTCGGACTATGGCCGCGGGTAAGTGAGTACGATTCCAGGTACCCCAAAATTCAATAGGGACGAAACGCAAAAAAAAAACGCAAAAAAAGAAAAAGCCACCCGAAGGTGGCTTTTTCTTTTCTTACCTGGAGGCGCGAGCCGGAGTCGAACCGGCCTACACGGCTTTGCAGGCCGCTGCATAACCGCTTTGCTATCGCGCCAGAAGCGGACTGCCGATACTGGGACGCTTGCTTGCGCCCGCTACGACCGGACAGATTTCTTCGACGGCCCGATGCACGAACATGGTCCGCCAAACAAAAGGGGAAGCGTTGCTTCCCCGGTATAGCTGGAGCGGGAGACGAGTCTCGAACTCGCGACCTCAACCTTGGCAAGGTTGCGCTCTACCAACTGAGCTACTCCCGCGTTGTACTGCTGGATCCTGCTTTACGGCTCTGACTACACAGTCGCCAGAACCTGAATTCTGGAGCGGGAGACGAGTCTCGAACTCGCGACCTCAACCTTGGCAAGGTTGCGCTCTACCAACTGAGCTACTCCCGCATTCTGCTGCTGATCTACCAACTATCTTCAGCTATCTCCACCGCATCTTCTTGCTTGTTGCTGCTTCGCCAGAGTGTCGTGCAGCGGAGAAGTGAGATTATGTATAAGCCGCTGAATCGTGTCAACCCCTGCGCGTAATCTTTTTCAGGCGTGTGACTAAACGAATGCGTGCAAACTCGCCTAAAGACTCCCGCGCTCGCGGATTTGCGGCCATGCGAGCTTCATGTAGTACAGCATCGACCAGATCGTCAGGAACGCTGCAACGTAGATGAGCCAGGTGCCCCACACGCGCGAATCGAAAAGCGTTACGCCGCCGATCGTGAGCGGCGCGTAGAAGAGCAGCATCGGAATCGCCACCATCTGACATGCGGTCTTGAACTTGCCGAGCGAATTCACGGCGACACTCTTCGACGCTCCGATCTGCGCCATCCATTCGCGCAGCGCCGAGATCGCGATCTCGCGGCCGACGATCACCAGAGCGATCGCCGCATCAAGCCGCCCGAGGTGCACGAGCATCAGGAGGGCCGCGGTGACCATCAGCTTGTCCGCGACGGGATCGAGGAACGCGCCAAACGACGACGTCTGGTTCCACTTGCGCGCGAGGTAGCCGTCGAACCAGTCGGTCAGCGCCGCCAGCACGAAGATCAGCATCGCCGCGATGTTCTGGTGCATCGGGGTCAGCACCGTCGGCGGCAGATAGAACACGCCAACGACGAGCGGGATCAGCACGATCCGCAGCCACGTCAGGAGAATCGGAATATTGAACGGCATCGGCGGGCGCTGTCTGTCGAGGGAGATGCAATTGTGCCGTGTCGTCGCACCTGCCACAAGCAACTGTAAGGTCGCGCCGGTCAGACGCGTCCCGGGTTCAGTGAAGCTGCTGGTATATCTGTTCAGCGAGAGCGCGCGAAATGCCCTCGACGCTCTCCAGATCCTCGACGCTCGCCGCCATCACGCCGCGCAGCCCGCCGAAGCGCGCGAGCAGGCGCTGGCGGCGCTTCGCGCCTACGCCTTCGAGTTCTTCGAGGCGCGAAGTCTGGCGCGTTTTGCCGCGCTTCGCACGCATGCCGGTGATGGCGAAACGGTGCGCCTCGTCGCGGATCTGCGCGACCAGCATCAGCGCCGCACTCTCCTTGCCGAGTTCGAGCGGCGCGCGGCCGTCGGCGAACACGAGCGTCTCGAGACCCACCTTGCGGCCCTCGCCCTTCGCCACGCCCACGAGCATCGCAGGGTCAAGACCCAGTTCGGTAAACACCTGCCGCGCGACTTCCACCTGCCCCTTGCCGCCATCGATCAGCACGATATTCGGCAGCAGGGCGCCCGCCGCGACCGCCCCTTCGGGGCTCGCCGTGGGATCGGCAGGGTCGGCGCCTGGCTGCGACTGCGCCTCACCGGTCTCGTTACTCGCGGCCTGCTCGACCATCTTCTCGTAGCGGCGCGTGAGGACCTGGCGCATCGCTGCGTAATCGTCGCCGGGCGTGATGCCCGTGATGTTGTAGCGACGGTACTCGCTCGACTGCATCTTGTGATGGTGAAAGACCACACACGACGCCTGGGTCGCCTCGCCCATCGTGTGACTGATGTCGAAGCATTCAATGCGCAGTTGCGCTAGATCATCGAGTTCGAGTGTGAGCAGTCCCGCGAGCGAGCGTGTGCGTGCCTGCTGGGAACCCTGCTCCGAAAGCAGCCGTGCGAGCGCGAGCCGCGCATTCTGCTCGGCCATGGCGAGCCACGCTCGCTTTTGCCCCTGCGGCTGACGCAGCAGCGTGATCTTGTGACCGGCTTGTTCGGTGAGCACATCGACGAGTTCGCGGTTCGCCGGCGGGTGGCTCACGACGAGCACCGGCGGCACGCGATGGCCGAAGTAATGCTGCGCGATGAAGGCGTCGAGCACTTCGGATTCGATGCCGACTTCGCCCTTCTTGCGGCCTGCCGCTGGCGGCGTTGCCGCGTCGCCTTCGTCCTCTTCGCTGCCTTCCCCGGCGTTTGCTTCGGAGTCGGCCGTTTCAGGCTCCGGCGGCAGCTCCGCTGCTATCGCGAGCGGATCGGCCACCGCGCCCGCCTCCTCGTCATCGGTATCCTGTTGCGCCGACAGCCCCGCCGCCGCTTCGAGCGCCCTGCGCGCAAGCGACGGCAATGACGTCAAGGCCGTTGCTGCCAGGACCGCCTCGCTATCGACGTCCTCGGCTACACCACCCTCTTCGTCCGTCAACGCGCGTTCGACGTGCGCCGGGAAATACGCCTTGTCACCGAGATGCCGCCCGCCGCGCACCATCGCGAGATTCACACAGACACGCCCGCCGAGCGCCACGACGGCGAGGATATCGACGTCGCTCTCGCTGCCCGTCTCGATCGCCTGCTGATGCAGCACCGTCGCAAGCGAACTCATCTGGTTACGCACGCCCGCCGCCTGCTCGAACTTGAGCTCGGCTGCGAACGCGTGCATCTTCGTTTCGAGTTCCTTCAACACCTCGTTCTGCCGCCCGAGCAGGAATCGCGACGCGTTGCTCACATCGCGCGCGTAGTCCTCCTCGCTGATCGCGCCGACGCACGGCGCCGTGCAGCGCCCGATCTGATGGAGCAGGCACGGCCGCGTCCGGTTGCTGAACACCGAGTCCTCGCAGGTGCGCAGCTGGAAAACACGCTGCAGGATCTGGATGCTCTCGCGCACCGCCGACGCACTCGGAAACGGGCCGAAGTACTGATTATTGCGATCGACGGCGCCGCGGTAGTACGCCATGCGAGGAAACCTGTGACCCGTGAGCTTGAGGAACGGATACGACTTGTCGTCGCGAAACAGGATGTTGTAGCGCGGCGTGAGCGCCTTGATGAGGTTGTTTTCGAGCAGCAGCGCTTCGGCCTCGGACCGCGTGACCGTGGTCTCGATCCGCACGATGCGCGTCACCATCATCGCGATGCGCGGCGAAAGTTGCGTCTTCGTGAAGTAGCTCGAAACGCGCTTCTTCAGATCGCGCGCCTTGCCGACGTAGAGCACCGTGCCCTGGGCGTCGTAATAGCGATAGACGCCGGGCAGATGCGGCAACTGCGCCAGCGTCTTCTTCGGGTCGAAAACTTCGGAATCGGTCATCCAGTTTCGGGGTCTCGGGGGACAGGTCGTGTCGTCGTTCGCGACGCGCTCACCTGGTCACCTATGTAACGGGTGTGTCCCGGGGATATCTTAGAATCGCCAGTTTAGATCATTCCGCTCCGGGCCGAACCGGCTACAACGGCTGCCGCGTGGACACACCGACCACGCGCCAGGTCGTCCGGCCTGCAACCGCCCGCGCATGCAAGTCATGACCGACACACCCAAGCCCACCGTATCCGGCACCGCACCGCCCGGCATCGCCTGCGACATCTTCTGCGCCGTGATCGACAACTTCGGCGATATCGGCGTGTGCTGGCGCCTCGCGCGCCAACTTGCGCACGAGCACGGCTGGCAGGTGCGGCTGTTCGTCGACGATCTGCATGCGTTCACGAAGCTCTGCCCGTCGCTCGACGCGACTCACGTGAAGCAGTCCGTCGAGGGCATTGTTGTCGAGCATTGGCATGAGCCCGCGCATGCGGGCGAAACACTCGAAATCGCCGATGTCGTGATCGAGGCCTTTGCGTGCGAACTGCCGCCGGTCTACGTCACGGGGATGGCCCAGCGCGCGCAGCGCCCCGTATGGCTCAACCTCGAATACCTGAGCGCCGAAGACTGGGTCGCCGACTTCCATCTGCGGCCGTCGCCGCACCCGCGCTATCCGCTCGTCAAACGCTTCTTCTTTCCCGGCCTCGTGCCCCGCACGGGTGGTGTAGTCAAAGAGCGCGACCTCGATGCACAGCGCGCGGCCTTCGAGCAATCGCCTCAGGCGCACGCCGCCTGGTGGCAGCGTGCGACCGGCGGCCCGCCGCCCGCGCCGGGCGCGACCGTGATCTCGCTTTTCGCCTACGAGAACCCCGCACTCGACAGCCTGCTCGCGCAATGGCGCGACAATGCGTCGCCCGTGGTGCTGCTGGTGCCGCAGGGCCGCGTCTCGGGCGCCGTCGCGCGCTTCTTCGGCCTCCCGGCGTTCGAGGCCGGAGCGCATGCCACGCGCGGCAATCTGCACGTGCACGGCCTCGCGTTCACGGAGCAGCGCGGCTACGACCCGCTGCTGTGGGCGAGCGACCTGAACTTCGTGCGCGGCGAAGACTCGTTCGTCCGCGCGCAGTGGGCCGCGCGTCCGTTCGTGTGGCACATCTACCCGCAGGCCGACGACGCCCATTTGCCAAAGCTCGACGCCGCCCTCGCGCACTACGCGCGACCGCTCTCCGCTCAAGCGCGCGCCGCGCTCGAACGCTTCTGGCACGCGTGGAACGGGAACGGCACGCCCGATTGGGCCGATTTCGCGCGACATCTGCCGGAATTCAAGGCCCGCGCGGCATCCTGGGCCACCGAACTCGCGCAAGCCGGCGACCTCGCCGGAAATCTCGCCGTGTTCGCAAAAACTCAGTTAAAATAAGCGGTTATCCGACGGCAGCCGTTCCAAGCGGATTTGTGGCAGGTACGGCAGCACGCGGGCGGGGTGAACTGCAGCTTCATGGCTGCAGCGATCTCCCGCCACGATGGCGAGAACACGGTAGCGGTCGCGAAAGCAGTAGAAGCGGCAGTAGAAGCGGCAGCAGAGCGGCAGTAAGACGCAGGCGGCTGCAAAACGCAGTGCTACCGAGCCCTTATTTCGTGGGCAACACCATCTGAACCCGTTTGCGACGTTTGCCGTCGAGCACACTCGAAGCTATTTAATCTGGACAGGACAGTTTTTTATTATGAAGACCGCACAGGAACTCCGCACCGGCAACGTCGTGATGATCGGTAGCGATGCCATGGTCGTGCAAAAGGCCGAGTACAACAAATCGGGCCGCAACGCCGCCGTCGTGAAGATGAAGTTCAAGAACCTGCTGACCGGCGCCGGTATGGAAACCGTGTACAAGGCGGACGACAAGTTCGACGTCGTCGTGCTGGACCGCAAGGAAGTGTCGTTCTCGTACTTCGCTGACCCGATGTACGTGTTCATGGACGCCGACTACAACCAGTTCGAAGTCGAAGGCGAGATGATGGGCGACGCCCTGAACTACCTCCAGGACGGCATGGCTTGTGAAGTCGTGTTCTACAACGAAAAGGCGATTTCGGTCGAACTGCCGACCACGCTGGTCCGCGAGATCATCTACACGGAACCGGCCGTCAAGGGCGATACGTCGTCGGGCAAGGTCATGAAGCAGGCCAAGCTGAACACCGGCTTCGAACTGCAAGTGCCGCTCTTCTGCAACATCGGCGACAAGATCGAAATCGACACGCGCACGAACGAATATCGCAGCCGCGCGTAAGCATCCCGCACGGGCCGCCGCGCGCATGCGCGGCGGGCGAATCAGGAAAAAAGGCGCCCGCTGGGCGCTTTTTCTTTTTTTTCCGAGCGTGTATGTTTGTGAAACAGACAGGAAATCTTTACGCTGTGCGTTGGTGCGCAAACGTTTTGCATTGCTCTTCGTCAACGCTCGACCCATGGCACGGTTTCTGCTGCCAGAGGAAAGGCGACGAGCGATCCTGCTTCCCGTGAGGACGGAGTTCGATCCCCAGTGACAACGCCACGGGCCGATGGACGCAACTGATCACTCAGGCCAAGGCGACATGGCGCGAGTTGATGGACAACGAACTGATCGATATCGAGCCACGCAGCGGTCGCCTCGCCGGTTAATCGAGCAACGCCATGGCAAAACGCGCGATGACGCGGAACAGAAAGCGTGAGGGTGGATCGAAGTGCATCGTCGGTGGCGATGATGCGATGGACAAGGTCCGCAGCCAGGCATAAGGCGTGGGCAGCATGAAGCAACCGCGCGGCACGACCATCGGCCAGCGCATGACCGGCACCCCGCGGCTACGCCGCGGCCAAACAGGAGGAGCGGATCTGAATTGCCTGCATCGACAACGCCCACTGGCCCCAGTCGTCACGCACCGAGCCTTTGCGCGGTGCGACGCGTCGCATCCGGACTGCGCCGCGCAATTTCCAGCCTTCAATCATCCGTAAAGCCGTACACGCCATGCCACACGCACTGATTGTCGAAGACGATCCCAACAGCCTGTCCGGCCTGTCCGCGATACTGGTCGCCGACGGCTTCACGGTCGACACCGCCGCCACGCTCGCCGACGCGCGGGCCGCGCTCGCCCGCTTCATCCCCGATGTGGTGCTCGTCGACCTGAACCTGCCGGATGGCGGCGGACTCGAGCTGCTTCATCACCTGCCGGCCCAACCGCCCGGCGGCGCGCTGCCCGTGATCGTGATGACCGGCAACGCGACCGTCGAAAGCGCGATCGAGGGCCTGCGCCACGGCATCTGGGACTATCTCCTCAAGCCGGTCAACATTCCGCGCCTGCGCAGCCTGCTCGCGCGCATCCCGCGACCGTATGAACTTACCGAAGAGGTCCGCACACTCCGCGCCATGCTGCGCGAAATCGGCCGCTTCGGTCCGATGCTCGGCCGCAGCAGCGCGATCCAGCACGTCTACGACTCAGTCGAACAGCTTGCACCCACCGAATCCGCGATCCTCGTCCACGGCGAAGCCGGCACGGGTAAGGACGTGGCTGCGCACACGCTGCATCAGCTGAGCCGTCGCCGCAAGGGACCGTTCATCGTGTGGAACGCGCGCGCCGCGAGCACCGACGCCGCGAACGGCCGGCCGCTAGCGAGCGTGCTGTTCGGCCACGAGCGCGGCACGTTCAGTGGCGCGGACCAGCACGAACCGGGGCTCGTCGATCTGGCGAGCGGCGGCACGCTCTTCATCGACGAAATCACCGACCTGCCGCACGACCAGCAGGAGATGCTGCTGCGCGCGCTCGATTCGCAGACGTTCATGCGGCCCGGCGGCAGCAACGAAGTTGGTACGGACTTCCGGTTGATCGCCGCCACACGCGCCGTGCCCCGCGATGCGGTCGCGCACGGCGTGCTCAACGAGGAACTGTGGCTGCGCCTCGATGCGGCGGCACTCCCGCTGCCGCCGCTTCGCGAACGCGGCGACGACGCCGCACTGCTCGCGTGTGCGTGGGTCGACGAACTGAACCAGGAAGCGCATGCGCGTGGGGACGGTGGGACGCGGCTGGTTGCGCCGTCGTTTATCCACGAATGCCTCGCCTATAACTGGCCGGGCAACGTGCGCGAATTGCGAGAACGCGTGCGTGGCGCGTTCGACGCCTCTGGCGAGGTGCTCGAAACGCTCCAGGCGGTAGAAAGCAGCGGCACTTTCCCACGCGACATGAGCGGCGGCCGCGTGCAGGTGACCGTCGGCACGCCGCTCGCCGACGTCGAGGAAATGCTGATTCGTGCGACGCTTGACGCCGTGGGCGGCACGCGGCATCGCGCGGCATCGCTGCTCGGTATCAGTCCGAAAACGCTCTACAACAAGCTGCAGCGCATGCGTCTGAATTGAGCGCGACACTGGGCTCAAAAGCGGAAGGCCGCCCCTTGGGGCGGCCTTCCGCCGTAAACGCGCATCGAAGTATTAATGTCCTTATCGCTCATCAATCCATCGCACCGGGACGTCTGTAAGCTGACTGCCGGCTACACAAGCCGATAGATAGCGCGTCACGCCGCTCCCATTTTCATCCTTCCCGGCGCCCTATATGCCATTTCCTCCCGAAGAACGTAAGGCTCTTCTTGGCGTAAAGGGTGTCGGCCCGACAGTGGTTACGAGGCTGGAGCAAATGGGCTTCGAATCGCTGGCGCATTTGAGCAAGGCGAACGCGCTGGACATCGTTGCGCGCGCATCGAAAATGCTGGGCGCCACCTGCTGGAAGAACAGTCCGCAAGCCCGCGCCGCCATCCAGGGCGCCATTACGCTCGCGCAATCCCGGCATTCCGGTTAGAGACGCTCCACCTCGCGAACCACTCAACCGTCACGTCAAGGCAGCACACTGCGCAACAAGGCCTGCGCAGCGAGATACGCCGGCTCCGCGACGAGCTTGTCCCAGCGCATCGCCTTGCCGCGCGGCTGCAAGCGACGAATGCGCTTCGCCGAATCCTGTGCGCGGCGCGTCGACCTCACGATGTTCAGCGCATCCAGCACCTTCTCGGCCTCGTCCGGCTGGTTGCAGATCAGCACCATGTCGCAACCCGCGTCGAGTGCGGCGCGCGCGCCTTCGGTCGGCGTCCCGCCCTGTCGCGCGGCTTCCATCGAAAGATCGTCGCTGAAGATCGCGCCCGTGAAACGCAGCTTGCCGCGCAGGATCTCCTGTACCCAGACACGCGAGAAACCGGCAGGCTTCGAATCGACCTTCGGATAGATCACGTGCCCCGGCATCGTCGCGGCAAGCGAAAGTCCGAGCCAGTCGTATGGCATCGCATCTTCGCCGAGGATCGCGTCGAGCGGCCTGTCGTCGACGGGTACCGCAACGTGCGAGTCCGCCTGCGCCCAGCCGTGCCCGGGGAAATGCTTGCCGCAGTTCGCCATGCCCGCCAGCGCGAGGCCATGGTTCAGGCTCTTCGCGAGCATCGTGACCACACGCGGATCGCGATGGAACGCACGGTCACCCACCACGCTCGAGTGCCCATAGCCGAGGTCGAGCACGGGCGTAAACGACAGGTCGATGCCGCACGCGCGCAACTCGCTCGCGAGGATATAACCGACCGCCGTCGCGAGCTTGGTCGCGAGCAGCACGTCCTTGTCCCACAGGTCGCCGAGGCGCCCCATCGCAGGCAGCACAGTGAACCCATCGGTGCGAAAGCGCTGCACGCGCCCGCCTTCGTGATCGACGGCAATCAGCAGGTCGTCGCGTACATCGCGGATCGCGTCGGTCAGCGCGACGAGTTGTGCGCGGCTCTCGTAGTGACGCGCGAACAGGATCACGCCGCCCGTCATCGGGTGGGCAAGGCGACGCACGTCGTCTTCGGTCAGCGTCTTGCCGACCACGTCGAGCATCACCGGTCCGGGAAGTTTCTTCATCGTTATGTCTTCTATAAAAACGGCACGGTGGTGAATCACCGGGCCGCTGCGCGTCCGGGCGCTTCACCGGGTTCGCAGACTTCCGCTATGACGAACGAGACGGCATAGTCGTGCTCGTCGCTGATCGTCACGCGCATCGTAATGCCGCGCTCGTCGAGCCATTGTGCGAGCGGCCCCGACGCAACCATCACCGGCTTGCCGCCCGGCTCGTTGAGCGTCTGCACGGCACGCCAGGTCATCGGCATGTGCATGCCGAGTCCGATTGCCTTCGAGAACGCCTCTTTCGCCGAAAATCGCGTGGAGAGATAGGCGAGCCCACGCACCGCCGAGCGCGCCTTGCGCGCCTCGTACACTGCCAGTTCGTCCGGTCCGAGCACGCGCGATGCGAAGCGCCCGTTCGTGCGCTCCATGACCGCCGCGACGCGGCTCACCTGGACGACGTCGGTGCCGATGCCGTAGATCGCCATATGCCCCTCTTCGATGTGCAGCCGATTCACAATCCGCGCCGCGCGCGTGGCGGACGCGGTCGACGCCGCGACGCGCTGTGATAACGCTGTGATGTTTAAGCGCGAGCGCCGAGGCGCGCCGCGACCATGATCGCCTTCATCTCGCGGACCGCATTCTCCCAGCCCGCGAAGATGGCATGCGCAACGATTGCATGGCCGATGTTCAGCTCGTCGATGCCGTCGATCGCCGCGATCTGCTGCACGTTCGTGTAGTGCAGACCGTGGCCGGCGTTGACCTTCAGCCCGAGGCCGATGCCACAGTTCACGCCGAGCACGACGCGCTCGTACTCGCGCTCCTGCTCCCCTGCGTCATGCGCTTCGGCATAGCGTCCGGTGTGCAGTTCGATGACGGGCGCGCCAGTCTCGTGCGCTGCGCGGATCTGCGTTTCATCCGGGTCGATGAAGAGCGACACGCGCACGCCCGCATCTGCGAGCTGGCGGCATGCGGCGGCGACAGCGTCGAAATGCCCGGCAACGTCGAGACCGCCTTCGGTCGTCAGTTCCTGACGCTTCTCAGGCACGAGGCAGACGTCCTGCGGCTTGATCTCGCACGCGATGTCGAGCATCTCGGCCGTCACGGCACATTCGAGATTCATGCGCGTTTTCAGAAGCGGGCGCAGCGCGCGCACGTCCGCGTCGACGATGTGTCGGCGGTCCTCACGCAGATGCAGCGTGATGACGTCGGCACCCGCCTCTTCGGCCATGAGCGCCGCGCGGATCGGATCGGGATAAGTCGTGCCGCGTGCGTTGCGCAACGTGGCGACGTGATCGATGTTCACACCGAGGTCGATCACTCGAGGCGAAGTCAGGAAGAAGCTCATAGGTTCTGCAGGTCGATCAGGATCTGGCGCGTCGCAAGCGGCGTGCCGCCAAGGTAAGTGTTCAGCAGGAAACGCATCAGCGCCTTGCTCTGCGCGACGGTCTGGGGTCGATGGTAATCGTCCTCCTCCATGTCGAGCAACGTCTGGCCTGATAGGACGGGCCACTGCGCCGGCCATTCATCCCGCTGGTCCGATAGCTCGCGCACGCCGCGCTCGGGATCGAACACGTAGCGCCCATCGGCAACCACGGTTTTACGGTTCACCGTGCGGTTCAACGCGAGCGCATAGCCGGTCTCGCGCAGAAGCACGCGCTCGAACGAGCGCAGCACCTGCACGGGCGGCTCGTCGTGCGCAAGGCGCGTAAGCGTGACGACGTAGTGACGGAACAATTCGGGATGTGGATCTTCGCGCGCGATGAACTTCACGAGCAGTTCGTTCACGTAGAAGCCGCAGAGCAGCGCATCACCGGTAAGCGGCAGCATGCCGCCGACCCATTCGGCACCCGTGAGCGTGCGCACTTCGCCCTTGCCGGTCCAGGCGAGCGCAAGCGGCTGGAAGGTCTGCAGCACGCCGCGCAGCGCGGAATGCGGCCGCTTCGCGCCCTTTGCGACGAGCGCGACGCGGCCGTGATCGCGCGAAAGCACGTCGATGATGAGACTGGTTTCGCGGTACGGATAACTGTGCAGCACGAAGGCTGGCTGCTCGGAGATGCGCGAGTCGACGGACGAGCCGCGCGGCGCGCGCGGAGCCGAAGCGCGGCGCGGGGCCTGTGCGGCCTCGCCCTCGGTGTCGCTCGTTGAAGACTGCGCCTTGGCGCGCTTGCGTCGTGGCGCAGCAGGCGCGGACGGTGCCGGCGACCGAGCCGGCTCATCGCCTTGAGCGTCGGGCGGCGTCCACGCGTCTTGAGTGCTTACGGCCTCGCCGTCACTCATACCCATAGGCACGCAGCCCGGCTTCATTGTCGGCCCAGCCGCTCTTCACCTTCACGAAGGTTTCGAGGTAAACGGGGCCGTCGAACAGCTTTTCCATATCGAGCCGCGCCTCGGTGCTGATCTGCTTGAGCTTCGCGCCCTTCTGGCCAATGACCATGGCCTTCTGGGTGTCGCGCTCGACGAGGATCGTCGCGAAGACGCGGCGCAGGCGCCCTTCCTGCTCGAACTTGTCGATGAGCACGGTGCTCGTGTAGGGCAGCTCGTCGCCGGTCCAGCGGAACACTTTCTCGCGCAGGATTTCGGCGGCGAGGAAGCGTTCGCTGCGGTCGGTGAGGTCGTCCTCGCCGTAGATCGGCTCACCTTCAGGCAGATACGGTTTGAGCGTTGCGAGCAGACGTTTGATGTCGTCGGAATTCTTCGCCGACAGCGGAACGATCTCGCGGAACTCACGAAGCTTCTGCACGCCTTCGATGAACGGATAGAGCGTCGCCTTGTCGTTCACGCGGTCGATCTTGTTGGCGATCAGGATCGTCGGCGCATTCGGCGGAATCAGATCGAGCACCTTCTGGTCGTCCGGTCCGAACCGGCCCGCCTCAATGACGAACAGCACGGCATCGACGGAACTGAGCGTCGACGTCACAGCGCGGTTCAGCGAGCGGTTCAGCGCCGTGCTGTGGCGCGTCTGGAAACCGGGCGTGTCGACGAAGATGTACTGCGCGTCGTCGATCGTGTTAATGCCCGTGATGCGGTGACGCGTGGTCTGCGCCTTGCGCGACGTGATGCTGATCTTCTGACCGACCAGAGCGTTCATGAGCGTCGATTTGCCGACGTTCGGCCGGCCGACGATCGCGACCATGCCGCAGCGAAAACCAGCTGGAGTTGAGGTGGGAGCGTTCATGATCGGACCGGGCAAGAAATACGTTAAATGCGACGTTGAATGCAACGTTAAGGCAACATTGGGTGCGGCGCTCGCAGGCGCGGCGCGCACGGGATGAATCAGTGGCTGGCGTCGGCCGCGCGCACAGGCAACGCGGCGGTGGTACCCGCCTCGGCAGCGGACTCGGCTGGGTTGCCGGAAGACGACGTTTCGGCGCCGTCGCGACCGCGCACGGCTGCGCGCGGTTCGGCGGCCTGCGTGCCGGTTTCAGCGCGGTCAGCGGTGCGCAAGGCCGTGTCGGCCTTCGTGGCGCTCACGCGATGCAATGTATGCCCCGAAGTGGCCCCGCGCTCGGCAGTGACAGGCTTGTCCGCGGATTTGTCGGGTGCGTGCTCGGCACGTCCGGTACCTCGCTCGCCGGGCTTTTCGCCCGAGTGCGGTCGCGGCACAAGCCCTTCGGCCCTCTCCGCGGGACGTTCCTGAACATGCGCCGCACGAATGACAGCGAGCGGCGCGGCTTGCGGCGGCGGCACGTCGTCGCTGAACCCCGCTGGCACGCTCAGGCGATCGCCACGCGCCTGACGCTCGCGGCGCTCAGGCGTTCGCAGATCCAGCGCGCCCTGCACGCCCGTCACACCCGGCACGACTTCGGGCTCCGCCTTGGCAGCGCGCGCGCCTTTCGAACGGCGCGGCTTGGTGACGACAGCGGGAGCCGCCGCCATCACCTCGTCGAGCGCCTTTTTGGCCGCGGCCTGCTCGGCCGCCCGGCGGCTCGCGCCGGAACCCGACACCTTCACGTCGAGTTTCGGTACCGTGCACTCGACCTCGAACTGCTGATTGTGCGCCGCACCATGGGTCGCGACGACCGTATAGGTCGGCAGTGCAATCTTGTGCCCCTGCAGGTACTCCTGCAGCAGCGTCTTCGAGTCTTTGCCGAGCGTGCGCGGATCGATGTGATCGAGAATCGGAACGTACAGCCGCTTGATGACCGTCTGGGCTGCGTCGAAACCGCCGTCGAGGAAAATCGCGCCGAAGATCGCCTCCAGCGCGTCGGCGAGAATCGACGGACGGCGGAAACCGCCGCTGCGCAGTTCGCCCTCGCCGAGGCGCAGGCCATCGGCAATATTAAGGGCCTGAGCAATTTCGTAGAGCGATTGCTGCTTGACCAGATTCGCGCGCACGCGCGAAAGATCGCCTTCGTCCAGCTTGCTAAAACGCTGGAACAATAGGGCCGCCACCGCGCAATTCAGAACCGAATCGCCGAGGAACTCGAGGCGTTCGTTATGCGTGGCACTGTGACTGCGGTGGGTCAAAGCCTGGCGCAGCAATTCCGCATTGCGAAATTCGTAGCGCAACCGGCTTTCCAACGGAGATTGGGGCATGGGCAGAGTATAACGCGCCGGACCGCCCCGACGGAAACGCGGGACGGTCGGTGAAATGGCGTGGATGTTGCGAAGTTACCGCGGGTTCTTCAAGTAGCGTGCGAACACGCCGTGCGCATCGCGACGCTTGTCGTCGATGCGCGATGGCCGAATCGGCACAGGTGTCGCTCGTGCGTGTTCATGCCGCGTTTGTTCTATTGGTGCTGCTGGCGCGCCGTTAATGGAATGAACCAATGCGTCGCAGATTGCCGAAGTTCATCC
Source organism: Paraburkholderia adhaesiva (assembly GCF_021390575.1). GTDB lineage: Bacteria > Pseudomonadota > Gammaproteobacteria > Burkholderiales > Burkholderiaceae > Paraburkholderia > Paraburkholderia adhaesiva. Next base: position 2,198,154 of record NZ_JAJEJQ010000001.1, read on the forward strand.
AGATGAAGAACGCACGACCCACGACGTTCGCTTCGGGCACAAAGCCCCAATAGCGGCTGTCAGCACTGTTGTCGCGGTTATCGCCCATCATGAAATAGTTGCCCTGCGGCACCTTGCAGATCACGCCGTGCTCGTTGTACTGGCAGTTATCGCGATAGGGAAAGTCTTCCGCACCGATGACGAACGGCGGCACAGCGGGATTGTTCAGGATGTTGTTCTTGCGACCGAAGAGATCCTGGGTGAACTGCTTCGCATAACCGATGCGCTCTTCGTCGAAGTAGTCCTGCTGCGGCGTCTGGGGAACCAGCTTGCCGTTGATCGTGAGCCGCTTGTCCTGATACGCCACGACATCGCCCGGCAGGCCGATCACACGCTTGATGTAGTCAACCGACTCGTCTTTCGGATAGCGGAACACGACCACGTCGCCACGCTCGAGCGGGCGGCCCTGGGTGACCCTCGTGTTGGTGATCGGCAAACGGATGCCGTAGTCGAACTTGTTCACGAGGATGAAATCACCGACGAGCAGCGTCGGCACCATCGAGCCCGACGGGATCTTGAACGGCTCCACGACGAACGAGCGCACGAGGAACACGGCCAGGATCACAGGGAAGAAGCTTGCCGTGTACTCGAGCCACCACTGCTGGCGCAACTTCTCGTTGCGCAGCGTCTGACGCGTGGCGGGAGCATTCTCGTCAGCGAAGCGCTCGCCGATGCGCTCCTGCTGGCGGTCGAACTCAACGACGGCAGCGTCGGCGGCAAGGCGGCGACGCGGCAAGAACACGAGCTTGTCCGCAACCCAGGCGACGCCCGTAACAACCACGAGCACAAAAAGGATCAGCGCAAAATTCATGTAGTTATCCGTTTTTCAACGTTATACGGCAAAAAGCGCGGCGCAAAGCGCGGCGAAAAACGCCGCGCGTCACAGCAGTCTTATTTGTCCTCGACGCGCAGGATCGCGAGGAAGGCTTCCTGCGGAATTTCGACGGAGCCGACCTGCTTCATCCGTTTCTTGCCTTCCTTCTGCTTTTCGAGCAGCTTCTTCTTTCGCGTGATGTCGCCGCCATAACACTTGGCGAGCACGTTCTTGCGCAGCGCCTTGATGTTCTCGCGCGCGATGATGTGCGCGCCGATCGCGGCCTGGATCGCGACGTCGTACATCTGGCGCGGAATGATTTCGCGCATCTTCGCCGCCACTTCGCGGCCGCGGTACTGCGACTGCGAGCGGTGCACGATGATGGACAGCGCATCGACCTTGTCGCCGTTGATCAGCATGTCGACCTTCACGACGTCGGAACTGCGATATTCCTTGAACTCGTAGTCCATCGATGCATAACCGCGCGACACCGACTTCAGACGGTCGAAGAAGTCGAGCACGATTTCGGCCATCGGGATTTCGTAGGTCAACTGCACCTGACGGCCGTGGTACTGCATGTTGATCTGGTTACCCCGCTTCTGTGTACAGAGCGTGATGACCGAGCCCACGTAGTCCTGCGGCATGTACAGGTTCACAGTGACGATCGGCTCGCGGATCTCTTCGATCTTCGACGGGTCCGGCATCTTCGCCGGGTTCTCGACCGTCAACGTCGTGCCGTCGCGCTGCACGACCTCGTAGACCACGGTAGGTGCCGTGGTGATGAGGTCCATGTCGAATTCGCGCTCGAGGCGCTCCTGCACGATCTCCATGTGCAGGAGACCGAGGAAGCCGCAGCGGAAACCGAAGCCGAGCGCCTGCGAAACTTCCGGCTCGTACTGCAGCGACGCATCGTTGAGCTTGAGCTTTTCGAGCGACTCGCGCAGCGCGTCGTACTGGTTTGCCTCGACGGGATACAGGCCCGCGAACACCTGCGGCTTCACTTCCTTGAAGCCAGGCAACGGTTCCGTAGCGCCGTTCGCCGCGTGCGTGACCGTGTCACCCACCTTGGTCGCGGCGAGTTCCTTGATGCCCGCGATGATGAAGCCCACCTGCCCCGCCGACAGCGACTCCAGATTGCGCGACTTCGGCGTGAACACGCCGATGTGCTCGACCGGATACTGCGCGCCGGTGGCCATCAGGCGAATCTTGTCCTTCGGACGCAGCGTGCCGTTGACGATACGCACGAGCATCACGACGCCGACGTAGTTGTCGAACCACGAGTCGATGATGAGCGCCTGCAGCGGCGCTTCGGGGTCGCCCTTCGGCGCCGGTATCTTCGCGATCACCGCTTCGAGCACTTCGTCCACGCCGAGGCCGGTCTTCGCGCTGCAGCGCGTGGCGTCGGTGGCGTCGATGCCGATCACATCCTCGATCTCGGAGATTGCGTTCTCCGGATTCGCGGCAGGCAGGTCGATCTTGTTGAGCACCGGCACGACCTCGACGCCGAGTTCGATCGCCGTGTAGCAGTTCGCCACCGTCTGAGCCTCGACGCCTTGACTCGCGTCGACGACAAGCAATGCGCCCTCGCACGCGGAAAGCGAGCGGCTCACCTCGTAGGAGAAGTCGACGTGGCCCGGCGTGTCGATGAGGTTCAGGTTGTAGACCTGGCCATCCTTCGCCTTGTAAGTCAGCGCGGCGGTCTGTGCCTTGATCGTGATGCCACGCTCGCGCTCGAGATCCATCGAGTCGAGCACCTGGGCTTCCATTTCGCGGTCGGACAAGCCGCCGCACAGCTGGATGATGCGATCGGCGAGCGTCGACTTGCCATGGTCGATGTGCGCGATGATCGAGAAGTTACGAATATGATCCATTCAGTGCCGATCAAGCAAAAAAGGCGCGCCCGGACGAAAAGCAGAGCACGCCTCGTAAACAGATGAAAAACCGGACTATTTTAGCCGAAAAGGGGGGCGGCCGGCAGAGTCCGGGAGTATGAGGTCTGTACAACACCGCGCGACACCACGAACTCGGCGACACGGCACGGTACGGTGAGCGCGTGTGTCGCTGCGCTGACGTGCATTCAGGCGCCGAGCCCTAGCGCTTCGCGCACGCGCGCCTCGTCGAGCCAGTAGTGGCACAACTCGACGCCATCGCACACGAGCACGGGCACGAGTTCGTCGTAGCGGGCCTCCAATGCGGGGTCAGAATCGACGTCGATGACATCGAGTCGCGCCCCCGCTGCGGCGGCAAACGGCTCGAGCGCCGCGCGCATGTCGTCGCACAGATGACACCATGCGCGACCATACAGCACCAGGTGCGGCGCGCCCACGCTTGTCTGCGTGGGCATCGGCGTTGTGGTTTGCGTCGACGTTTGCGTCATTTCTGTGCCGGGCTGCGCGGCCGGATCGGCACGAATTGCGTGTTGTCGCCGCGCCGTACGAGGACGGCCACCATCTTCTGCGGATCGAGGCGCGAGGTCACTTCCTGGAACTGCTTCACGCCCGTGATATCGGTGTCGCCCAGTCGCAGGATGATGTCGCCCTTCTGCAGACCGGCGCGTGCCGCCGGGCCATCGACCGAATCCACCAGCACGCCGCCCTTGATCTTCAATTGCGTCAACTGGTCGGCCGGAATGTCGGACACCGAGAGGCCAAGCACATTCGATGCGCGCGGCTTCGGCTCGGGCGCCTTCTTGGGGTCGCCCTTCGCCGACTTCTCGGTTTGCATTTCGGCAATCGTGATCGGCAGTTCGCGCGTCTGTCCCTTGCGCCAGACCGTGATCGTCGCCTTGGTGCCCGGCTTCGTGTCGCCCACCATGCGCGGCAGGTCGGTCGCGGCTTCGACGGACTGACCGTTGAACTTCGTGATGATGTCGCCCGGCTGGACGCCGGCCTTATCGGCCGGGCCACCCGGCTCGACGCTCGACACCAGCGCGCCCTGCGCCTTCGGCAACCCGAGCGAGTCGGCGACATCCTTCGTCACCTCGCCGATCGCCACCGCGATGCGACCGCGCGTGACCTTGCCGGACCGCTGCAGCTGATCGGCGACGCGCATCGCTTCGTCGATCGGAATCGCGAACGAGATGCCCATGAAGCCGCCGGTCCGACTGTAGATCTGCGAGTTGATGCCGATGACCTCGCCCTGCATGTTGATGAGCGGACCACCCGAATTGCCCGGGTTCACGGCCACGTCGGTCTGGATGAACGGCAGATAGTCGCCCGTGTCGCGCCCCTTGGCGCTGACGATGCCCGCCGTGACGGTGTTTTCGAGCCCGAACGGCGAGCCGATCGCGACAACCCACTCGCCCACGCGCAGCTTCTTCGAATCGCCGATGGTCACGGCCGGCAGATTGCTCGCCTGAATCTTGACGACGGCGACGTCCGTGCGCTCGTCGACGCCAATCAGCTTTGCCTTGAACTCGCGCTTGTCGGTGAGCGTGACGTAGATGGTGTCAGCGTCGTCGATGACGTGCGCATTGGTCATCACGTAGCCGTCACTCGACAGGATGAAGCCCGAGCCGACACCGCTGCTCTGCTCGGGGTCGTTACCGCCGTTATCGGGCGACGGCTGATCCTGGTCACCCTGCTGCCCGCCACGCGGCAACTGGCCCTGGGGACTCTGAGGCAGCGGAATGCCGAAGAAACGGCGGAAAAACTCCGACATGTCGCCGTTGTCCACGCCCGGCGGCAGGCCGCGCTGCGCGGAACTCACGCGCGTCGTGGTGCGGATGTTGACGACGGAGGGTCCGACCTTGTCGACCAGATCGGTGAAATCGGGCAAGTTGGCGGCCGGTGCCGCCGACGCCACATGCGGTGCAAACGGCAGGCACGCCGCAAGCACCGCGGCCGCGAACAATTTGCGCAGCGGAAGAATCGTCATTTTGTAGTCAGCCGAAGGATTTTACCTAGGAGCCTTATATTCTATGGCAGACGCGAACTGCTGCAACGTGGTCTGGGGCACTTCGCCGAGCAGCGTAATCCAGTAGTCGCCACTACGCTTCACGAGGACGTGGGTAGCACCGTCGCTGCCCGAGCCTTCCTTGCGATTGTTGTGCGCGACCGGCTCAACAAAAATTGAGATAGCGGCGAGTCCGTCGGAAAACACGGCCTGATCGACGGGAATGGGCGGATCGCTCGAGTCGCTCGCGGCCATCGGGCGGCGCAGTTCGCGAATTTTGCGGAAACCCGGCACTGTCGTGCCGAAACGCCAACCCTGCGCCTCCATATCAACCGGTTCGAGCGGCGGGTGCACGACGTTCCAGCCAGCCGTATTGCGCATGCCGTTGATGATTGCGGTGTTGTCCAGCGGGACGCCTATACGAACCTGTGTGAACGAAAGCTGTTCCAGCACCTGCCCGGTCGCGGGATCGAGCGTCTGCGCGCGCAACAGGAGACCCGTTTTGGCGTCGGCCCAGAACTTGTAAGCGAAGCGGTAGCCGTCCTTCGGATCGAGCTGGATGACCTTGCTGTCGACGCCCGCGACACGGTCGGCGCCGAGCATCTTCGGCGTATAGACGGACAGCACCTGGTCGCCGCTGGTGGAGAGCAGTGCCGGGAAGGCATCCTTGTTCTGGCGCTTCTCGATGACGAGAAGTTTGCGCTCGGGTACGAACGTATAGACGTCGTCGTTGTGGCGCAGGAGCTTGCGCGGCTTGCCGTCGAGGCTTTCCAGCTGCTCGTATTCACCGTCGGTCTTCGTCGCGTAGTGCGCGATTCGCGACGACTGCACGAACGCGCCGCGCTGATAGACGAACGTACCTTCGTAATTTTGCTGCTGGGCGGCCTGGTGGATGCGGTCGAGCCATTGACCCGCGCCTTGCTGCGCCGCAACATCTGGAGCCGACGCGCCCTGCGACGTGCTCGCGACCGCAGGCAGAGCGGTTAGCAATACGGCCGCACAGCACAGGAATGCCGGCAGCCGCCCCCAATTCGTCGTTTTATTGAACCGCAATGTCTGCATCAGACTCACTGGTGTTGCGTGGGTTGCGCCGGAATTGCGGCAGCCCGGATCAGCGGCATGGAATCCAGCATCACCGGTTGTTGGGCAAACTGCTGATGGGCTTCCAGATACGCGTCGAGACGTGCGTCGCGAATGAAGTTGCCGTCCTGGGTCGCGGCGGTCTGCACCGGCGCCGCATTCATCGCGACACGCTGGACTCCATTAGCCTGCGACGAGGCCACCGACGCAACCTGCGTGCCGCCGCCAACGCCAACGCCGTGCATTTGCGGCACGACGATCCACGTGAGCGTAGCAGCCGCAGCGGCAACCGCGAGCGTGGGGACAACGCGGTGACGCAGCGCGAGGATGCGCCTCGCGCGGCTGGCCGGCAGCGCCGCGGGCGCCAGCACATGCGGCTCGGCCTCGAAGCGTGCGGCGAATCCCGCCATGAACGACTGGCTCGCGGCCGGTTTGACCGCGAGGTCGTCCGAACGCATCACATCGCCGATCAAGTGATACACCGACCACGCCGCGTAATCGGCTTGATCGAGTTCAGCAAAAACACCGTTCGGATGCTCGCCGGCTGGCAATTCCCCGTCGACGAACGCGGACAGACGCTCGCCGCGCGAGCCTGACACCGATTGCATCGAGACCGATCCCATGATGCTCCCCATTTCCTGACTAACTGCCCCATAGAGACAGCAACCCGACACCAACCCCGTGAATCGTATCCGCGCCCGAAGGACACGCTGGGCGGATTACCCGCTACCAGCGCTTGCCCTCCGGAGTGTCCAGCAACGGACGCAATTTTGCCGCAATGGCCTCGCGCGCACGAAAAATTCTCGATCTGACAGTGCCGATCGGGCAACCCATCATCTCAGCAATTTCCTCGTAGCTCAAACCTTCAATTTCCCGAAGTGTAATGGCGGTGCGCAGTTCTTCCGGCAAAACCGCCATGGCAGCATTCACCGTCTCGGCGATCTGCTTGCTCATCAACAACGACTCGGGCGTATTGATATCCCTTAGTTGATCGGCGTCCGAGAAAGTTTCAGCTTCTTCTGCATCTGCTTCGGTAGATGTGGGGGCACGTCTTCCCTGGGTTGCAAGGTAGTTCTTCGCCGTGTTGACGGCAATACGGTACAACCAGGTATAGAAAGCCGATTCGCCGCGAAACTGCGGCAACGCCCGGTACGCCTTGATAAAGGCGTCCTGCGCCACGTCCTCGACCTCCGCGGGATCCCGCACGAGGCGCGAGATCAGACGGATGATCTTGCGGTGGTATTTCGAGACCAGAAGCTCGAACGCGGCCTTGTCGCCTTTCTGCACACGTTCAACAAGTACCTGATCGATTTCTTTTTCACTCACCTGAAAAATCCGTTAGCTCATGGTAGACGCGGGGCGACCATTGTAGCGCCCCTCGCACACCCGTCACGTTACGCGAATATCACCGGTTACAGTCTTTACAGCGAGTGTCGTGGCTCACTGTCGGAGCAGGATGGGCGCTCACCGTCCGGCGGCGCAACGCGCCCGGACGGCCAGCGCGCGAAAAGCGTCGGCGTCGAGCGAATCGGCGGCAATCAGTACAGTTGCGCGCCGCTTGCCGCTTCGCAGGTCCAGCGCGAGGAGGCTGGTGCCCCATTGGGATGCGCCGGTCAAACGTCCTTGCGCAATTCGGGCCCCATGGCGCGAACAGGCCGCGATCGAATCCGGCCCGATTTCGATGACAGCGGGTTGCTCGCGACGCCAGGCCGCGGCTGCCAGCCCGCAGACGGCAAGGAAAGCCAATGTAGGTGGAACGGCACGCACGGCGCCAAGCCAGGGCGCCAGTGTCGTATACAAGGCCGCCACTGCCAAGCCGATAGCCGTCGCAAGAACGAGATGAAGCGCCACGGACGGGCGCAACATGATGCGCGGCACGTCAACGCGCCGCGAGAGGAAAGCGGAATCGCGGCTGGCCGGGAAGTCCGGCGCAGCCGCTTGATCGTCGCTGTGGGTCAAACGTGGCGCTTGATGACCAGCGTGCCGTTCGTGCCACCGAACCCGAACGAGTTCTTCAGCGCGACGTCGATCTTCATCTCCCGCGCGGTGTTCGCGCAGTAGTCCAGGTCGCATTCGGGGTCCTGGTTGAAGATGTTGATCGTCGGAGGCGAGATCTGGTTGTGCACGGCAAGCACCGAGAACACCGATTCGAGACCGCCAGCGCCACCGAGCAGGTGCCCGGTCATCGACTTCGTCGAATTCACGACGATGTCCTTCGCGTGGTCACCGAATGCGCGCTTGATCGCGATGGTTTCCGCGAGGTCGCCAAGCGGCGTCGACGTGCCGTGCGCGTTCACCCAGTTCACCTGGTCGGCGTTGATGCCCGCGTTACGCAGTGCCGCCAGCATGCAGCGGCGTGCGCCGTCGCCGTCTTCGAGCGGCGCGGTCATGTGATACGCGTCGCCGCTCATGCCATAGCCGCTGATTTCCGCGTAAATCTTCGCGCCGCGCTTCTTCGCGTGCTCGTACTCTTCGAGGACCATCACACCCGCGCCCTCGCCCAGCACAAAGCCGTCGCGGTCCTTGTCCCACGGACGGCTCGCCGTCGCAGGATCGTCGTTGCGCTGCGAGAGCGCACGCGCTGCCGCGAAACCACCGACACCGAGCGGCGAAACGGTCGATTCTGCACCGCCTGCGATCATCACGTCGGCGTCGCCGTACTCGATGAGGCGCGATGCTTCGCCGATGCAGTGCAGGCCGGTCGTGCAGGCCGTGACCATCGAGAGATTCGGGCCCTTGAGGCCATACTTGATCGACAGATGGCCGGAGATCATGTTGATGATCGACGCGGGCACGAAGAACGGCGAAATACGGCGCGGGCCGCGGTTCAGCAGTTCGGTCTGCGTGACTTCGATCATCGGCAGGCCGCCGATACCCGAGCCCACCACGACGCCGACGCGTTCGGCATTCTCTTCGGTGATCTCGATGCCGCTATCCTGCATTGCCTGGATGCCCGCGGCGATGCCGAAATGGATGAACGTATCCATGTGCCGGGCTTCTTTCGCCGGCATGTAATCCTCGACGTTGAAGTCCTTGACCTCACCGGCGAAGCGGGTCGAAAAGTTCGTGGCATCGAACTTCGTGATATTGGCAATGCCGGACTTGCCGGCGACCACATTGGCCCAGCCGTCGGCAACATTATTGCCAACAGGCGAAATCAGTCCGAGGCCTGTAACGACGACTCGACGGCGGCTCACGGTAACCCCTTTTCCATAGATGACAAAAACAAAAGCCACAGTGGCCACAGGAAATGCTCCTGTGAGCCCTGTGGCTGTTTGACCGGCAAGAGCGCGCCAGCAAGTGCGGCGCTCGTTTGCGGGTTCACTGGCGAAAGTCCTGGCGGGTCGCTTGCGCGACGCAGGCGCAGCCCCTTAAGTGACAACTGCAGAAGCGACTGCAGGGGAAACTGTAGGGCTAACTGCGCAACCGCGGACAATTGGCGCCTGAATGCCCTTAGGCCTTGACGTTCGCGCGAGCGTAGTCGATGGCTTGCTGGACCGTCGTGATCTTCTCGGCTTCTTCGTCAGGAATTTCCATGCCGAATTCGTCTTCGAGGGCCATCACGAGTTCGACGGTGTCGAGCGAGTCGGCGCCCAGGTCGTTAACGAACGAAGCTTCGTTCTTGATTTCGGCTTCGGCGACGCCCAGTTGTTCGGCGACGATCTTCTTGACGCGCTGTTCGATGTTATCCATTACCCCTCCAAGGGAAAAAGTCAGTTCATGAATGCGAGTGCGCGCATTTTAGCAGGTTTAACCTGGCAGAAAAGCGGCACTCGAGGTTCCAGATGTGCTATACGCGACGGCGTTTGAGAAAGCGATCCAGCAAACGCATCAAGGCGCGGATAGTACCCGAATCTCGTTACGACATATACATGCCACCGTTCACGTGCAGCGTCGTGCCGGTGATGTAGCCCGCCTGCGCGGATGCGAGGAACGCAACCGCGTGAGCGATGTCCTCCGGGCTGCCAAGGCGGCCCAGCGGAATCTGCTGTTTGAGCGCTGCCTGCTGTTCGGCAGGCAGATCTTTCGTCATATCGGTGTCGATGAAGCCCGGCGCGACGCAATTCACGGTGATGCCACGGCTACCGATCTCGCGGGCCAGTGCGCGCGTCATGCCCGCCACGCCAGCCTTCGCGGCGGCATAGTTCGCCTGACCGGGATTGCCCGACGAGCCCACCACCGACGTAATGTTGATGATGCGGCCGGTACGCGCCTTCATCATCGGACGCAGCACGGCGCGAGAGAGACGGAACACCGACTTCAGGTTCGTGTCGATGACGGCGTCCCACTCGTCGTCCTTCATCCGCATCGCGAGGTTGTCCTGCGTGATGCCCGCGTTGTTCACGAGAATCGCGAGACCGCCGAATTCCTTCACGGTCGCGTCGATCAGCGCTTCGGCCGCCGCCGCGTCATTGACGTTGAGCACCGCACCGCGGCCCTTCACGCCCGCTTCTTCGAACGCCGCCGTGATGGCCTGTGCGCCCGCTTCGCTCGTCGCGGTGCCGATCACTGTCGCGCCCTGGCGCGCCAGTTCGAGTGCAATCGCCCGACCGATGCCGCGCGAGGCACCCGTCACGATCGCTGCTTGATTATCGAGAGTCTTTTCCATCGCTTGTATCCGTTGCCAGTGTGACCCGGGTAACTGCTCCGCTAACTACTCAGGCGGTCGCGAGCTTGAGCGCTTCTTCGAGCGACTTCGGGTCCGCCACCGAGGCGCCCACGAGGTTGCCGTCGATGCGCTTCGTGAGACCCGCGAGCACCTTGCCGGGGCCGCACTCTATCACGTGCGTGACGCCTTGAGCCGCGATTGCCTGTACGCACTCGACCCAGCGCACCGGACCCGCGGCCTGGCGAACCAGCGCGTCGCGGATCTTCGCGGGATCGGTTTCGAACGCCACGTCGACGTTATTCACGATGGGAATCACCGGTGCGTTGAGCGTCACGTTCGCGAGGTATTCGCGCAACTGGTCCGACGCAGGCTTGAGCAGCGACGAGTGGAACGGCGCCGAAACCGGCAGCGGCAGCGCACGCTTCGCGCCCTTCGCCTTGGCAATCTCGCACGCTTTTTCGACCGCGGCCTTGTGGCCCGCGATCACGACCTGCGCCGGCGCGTTGAAGTTCACGGCTTCGACTACGCCACCCGCGGCCGAGGCTTCTGCACAGACTGCGCGCACGGTGTCATCGTCGAGGCCGAGCACGGCGGCCATGCCGCCCTCGCCTACCGGCACCGCACTCTGCATCGCCTGCGCACGGAAGCGCACGAGCGGCACAGCGTCGCGAAACGCGAGCACGCCGGCAGCGACGAGCGCTGTGTATTCGCCGAGGCTGTGGCCAGCGACGATCGCCGGCTGCGGGCCACCCGCCTGCTGCCAGGCACGATAGACCGCATAAGCGGCGCTCAGCATCACCGGCTGTGTGTTGGTGGTGAGGTTCAGTTCATCGGCCGGGCCTTCGGCGATCAACTTGCCGAGATCCTGGTTCAGGGCATCGGAGGCTTCCTGCAGCGTTTCACGCACGATGGCGCTATCGGCAAAAACATCCAGCATGCCGACTGCCTGTGAGCCCTGGCCGGGAAAGACAAATGCGAATTTCATAACGACCCCAAATTCGTTCAATACAGACGGGCGGCGCGCCGCAGCGAACCGCGCGCATTACGCGCGCTGGCAAGCAGGCGTGGCGCTACGCGCCCAGTCGAAATCAATAACGGATGACAGAAGCGCCCCAGGTAAACCCACCGCCGACGCCTTCGATCAGCACGTTGTCGCCGCGCTTGACACGGCCGTCGCGCACTGCGACGTCCAATGCGAGCGGGATGGACGCCGCCGACGTGTTGCCGTGTTCGCCGACCGTGACGACCATGCGCTCGGCGGGGAGGCCGAGCTTGCGGCAGGTGCCCTGCATGATGCGGATGTTTGCCTGGTGCGGAATCAGCCAGTCGATCTGCTCGGGTTTGAGTTGTGCCTTTTCCAGCGCCTCGATGGCGACCTTCTCCAGCACGTTCACCGCAAGCTTGAACACGGCCTGACCGTCCATGTGCAGGAACGCGTTGCCAGCGACCACGCCACCACTCACATGGCCCGGCGTGCAGAGAATATGCGCGTAGCTGCCGTCTGCGTGGAGCGCGCTCGACAGCACGCCCGGCTTGTCGGATGCCTGCAGTACGATCGCGCCCGCGCCGTCGCCGAACAGCACGCACGTGGTGCGATCGTTGAAATCGAGGATGCGCGAGAACGTCTCCGCGCCGACGATGAGCGCCGTGCGATGCTGTCCGCTGCGGATCAGACTGTCGGCGATCGAAACGGCGTAGGCAAAGCCCGCGCACACAGCCTGGACGTCGAACGCCGCACCGTGATTGCGAATGCCAAGCTTGTTCTGCAGAAGGCAGGCAGTGCTCGGAAACACGAAATCGGGCGTGGACGTCGCGACGATGATCAGGTCGATCGACTGCGGGTCGACGTCGGCAGCCGCGATCGCGCGCTGCGAAGCGGCGAATGCGAGATCGCTCGTGGTGACGTCGGGCGCGGCAAAGTGGCGCGCGTGAATGCCCGTGCGGGCGACGATCCACTCATCGCTCGTCTCGACACCCTTCGCGGCGAGACGTTCAGCCAGCGCCTGATTGGTGACGCGATCAGGCGGAAGATAGCTGCCCGTGCCGAGTACGCGGGAAAATAGAGTCGGTTGAGTCATTATGCCTTCGGGGAAGATGCGGTTCCGGGCGGAATTCCTCCCGGAAGCGGGTCGCCGGAATGGCTGCTGGGAGACGCGGCGGCCGCCCGTTCGAGCGATCCTGAGTTCTCGTCCATAGCGTGCGCGAGGCGTTCCAGCACGCCATTTTTGACGGCATCATACCCGCGTTTGATCGCCCACTCAAACGCGTAGGCGTCTGCGGAGCCGTGGCTTTTGATCACGACACTTTTCAGGCCGAGCAGCGCCGCGCCGTTGTACCGGCGATGGTCGAAACGTTTCCCGAAGCGCTTGAGCACGCGCATCGCTGCGAGCGCCATCAGCTTCGTGAGCCACGAGCGGCTGAACTCTTCCCTGAGCGCATTGCTGAGCATCTGCGCGAGCCCCTCGGATGTCTTCAGCGCGACATTCCCAACGAAACCGTCACAGACGATAACGTCGACGGTGCCCTTGTAAATGTCGTTGCCTTCCACATTACCGTAGAAGTTCAGCGTGCTTGCGCGCAGCAATTCACCCGCGCGCTTGATGGTGTCGTTGCCCTTGATGACCTCTTCGCCGATATTCAGGAGCCCGATGCTCGGGCGCTCCTTGCCTTCGAGCGCGGCGACGAGCGCATGGCCCATCTCCGCGAACTGGAGCAGGTGCTGCGGCTCGCAGTCGACGTTGGCGCCGAGATCGAGGACGGTGGTGTAACCAGTGGGCGTGGGCATCGCGGATGCGATGGCCGGGCGTTCGATACCGGGCAGCGTCTTGAGCACGTAGCGCGACACGGCCATCAGCGCGCCGGTGTTGCCGGCGGACACGCAGGCCTGCGCCTCGCCGTCCTTCACGCGATTGAGCGCGACGCGCATCGACGAGTCTTTCTTCTTGCGCAGTGCGATCTCGACCGGGTCGTCCATTTCGACGACCTCGGTGGCGGGAACGATGGAGAGCGCAGGATTGTCCAGCGCCTTCAGCTTTTTCAACTGGGCGCGGATCGCCGTTTCGATACCGACGAGCATAAGACGCACATCGGGATGCAGACGGACGAAATTGACTGCGGCAGGCACCGTCACGGACGGACCGTGGTCGCCTCCCATGCAATCAATCGTGAGCGTAACAGTCATGGAATGCGACGAATTTCAGGCACAAAAAAGCGGCAGATAAATGCCGCCTTTTTTGCCGAGCCAGAAGATTGTCAAGCGAACAGAATCGCCATGCACAGCACCGCGCGGTTCCCCACCTGGCGCCGCACAATGCAACGATTAATCGTTCTTGGTCTTGACGACTTTCTTGCCGCGGTAGTAGCCGTTCGGGCTGACGTGGTGACGCAGGTGCACTTCACCCGTGCTCGGCTCGACAGCCAGCGGAGCGCCCGTGAGGAAGTCGTGCGAGCGGTGCATGCCGCGCTTCGACGGCGACTTCTTGTTTTGTTGAACTGCCATGATAACTCCTGAGAAATTTTGCGAATTCTATCACAGCCCGGTCCAGCGGCCGCCACCCTGGGGATGACCCGACGCCGGGACGAGGCCCACGTATCTATAACTGCGCAAAACCGCGCTAAAACTGCGCGACTACTGCGCCAAACTACTGCGTCAATACTGTCCGCCACCTGCGGCTGCTTCAGTGCTTGCCGCCGGGACTGTCCTTCTTCAGCGATTCGAGCGCCGCAAACGGGTTGACGCGCTCCTCCGCTTCGATTTCCTGCTCCGGCACATCGTCCACGGAATCCACGCCGTCCGCGCCGTCGGCACCCGAGGCAAGACTTTCGTGGACTTCCGGACAGACTTCGTGCTTCGGCACGAGCGGCAGCGCAAGCAACAGCTCCTCTTCGATCAAGTCGATGAGATCGAAATGGCGTGAGCCTACGATCACTTCGACTTCATCGTCGTCGAGCGGAAACTCGTCCGCCTCTTCTTCCGTCTGGACGATACGGAAGATAGGGTCAGCGTTGAACGCCTGCTCACTGGGAGTGAGGCAACGCTGACACGTCAGCCATGCGGTACCGTGAATCGCGAGCCGCAGATATGGCTGCTGCCCCTCGGCGCCGTCGTCCTGCAATTCCGGCTGCGTGAAACCTGCCGCCTGCCACGTGAACACGGTGTCACGATCTGGCGCGTCGGCCGGAACTTCGTTTAACATGCGCGGCAGTTGCGACAGACGCACTGCCCCTGCGGCCTCGCGACCGCTGCGCGCAAATTCGAAAATGTCGAGATCGCGCGGATTCAGCGACTCGATGGGGCCTGCGGGCTTGCCCGCCGGCTCAGTCCGCGCTGGTTCAGTCCGCGCTGGTTCAGTCCGTTCGGTCATGTGCGCTCCTGCTTCGAGGCGTTCAGTCGGCACGTGTCGCTACCACTTTCGCTTGCACAGTCGTCGCATAGAAGCAGACAAGGCCTGTAAGCTCCTGCGCCAGCGTGCTGGTTCGTTGCGGGTCCGTGCTGGTCGTGTGCACTGCGATTTTGCGGACACACGGGGCAGCACGCGAAACGAGCGTACCGATGAAAAGCCTAAAATCATATCGCCTTTGTCTTTACGAGTCAAACACTTAACTGCACCGATGCAAGTGCCTGTGCAGCTTCACTTTTCGGCTATCCGCCCCCGCTTTTTCTAACCGATCGACCATGCAGGATTCCTCGCTCCCAAGTCCGGCCACGCCAGCCACTGCCGCCACAAGCCGGCCCGCCCTGATTCTCGCCTCCAGCTCGCGCTACCGCCGCGAACTGCTGGAGCGGCTACGCATTCCGTTTCAGACCACTGTGCCCGCCATCGACGAAACGCCGCTTGCCGGCGAGACGCCCGAAGCCACCGCGCTGCGTCTTGCCGCGGCAAAGGCCCGTGCCGTAGCCGCCGCCCTTCCGGCGACGGCAGGCCGCACGCTCGTGATCGGCTCGGATCAGGTCGCCACCTTCGACGGGCACCAGATCGGCAAGCCCGGCACGCACGAACGCGCCCTGGCCCAGTTGCAGTCGATGCGCGGCCGCGAGGTGTTGTTCCATAGTGCACTCAGTCTGCTCGATACCGCTACTGGCCAAACGGATACCGTCGACGTCGTGACGAAGGTGCGCTTTCGCGACCTGCCCGACGCGGCCCTCGACGCCTATCTGCGCGCCGAAGAACCCTATGACTGCGCGGGCAGCGCGAAATCGGAGGGACTCGGCATTGCACTGCTCGAAGCGATCGAGTCGGACGACCCCACCGCGCTGATCGGCTTGCCGCTGATCGCGCTCACGCGCATGCTGCTCGCCGCGGGCTATCCGCTGCTGGAGGCGCAATGACCGGCACGCTTTATCTGATTCCGAATACGCTCGGTGACGGCGACGAAGCCGCGCTCGCCGCCGTCCTGCCCGCGCCGGTGCGCGAGCGCGCGGGGACGCTCGCCAGCTATATCGGCGAAAACGCGAAGACGACGCGTGCGTTTCTGAAGCGCGTCGGTACCACGCGGCCGATCCAGGAAATCGAGATTCGCGAACTGAACGTCAACACGCCGGCCGGCGAGATCGACAAGCTGCTCGCGCCGCTTCTCGCCGGTATCGACACCGGACTCGTTTCCGAGGCGGGCGTGCCCGCCGTGGCCGACCCAGGCGCCCTGCTCGTGCGGCGCGCACACGAGCGCGGCATCAAGGTCGTGCCGCTCGTCGGGCCGAGTTCGATCCTGCTCGCGCTGATGGCTTCGGGCCTGAACGGCCAGAGCTTCGCGTTCCACGGCTATCTGCCCGTCGACGCCAACGAGCGTGCGAAAAAGCTGCGCGAACTGGAACAGCACTCGCGTAAGGCAAAGCAGACGCAGATCTTCATCGAGACGCCGTATCGCAATCGCACGATGCTCGACGCACTGCTCAGCGCCTGCGCGCCTTCGACGCTCGTGTGCGTCGCCGCCGACCTCACGCTGCCCACCGAGACGATTCAGAGCCGCACCGTGTCCGACTGGAAGAGGCACACCGGGCCGGATCTGCACAAGCGGCCAGCGATCTTCCTGCTGCTCGCCGTCTGAGGGCGTGCATCCGCGGCCCGAAAACGGCCCCACACTGCAGCCTCAAAAACACAACGGCCGCTTGCGCAATGCGTAAGCGGCCGTTCGTGGCACCACACGCGCGTTAGCGGACGACCTTCGTCCCGCCCAGAATCAACGCATGAACCGCCGCCGTACCCACGGCCGTGCCAAAGCGCTTCGCGATCCGGTCGGTCAAGCTCTGCTTGACGGTGTAATCGACCACATCGGGCGCCTTGATGATTTCGCGCGCGACGTAATCGGTATCGCCGTAGCCGTCCGCCAGCCCCAGTTCCACGCTCTTTTCGCCAGTCCAGAAAAGGCCCGAGAAGAGGTCGGGCGTCTCGTGCAGACGCTTGCCGCGGCCGGCCTTCACGGCGTCGATGAACTGCTGGTGGATCTGGTCGAGCATGGCCTGCGCGTGGGCGTCCATCTTCGGCGTATCCGGCGAGAACGGGTCGAAGAAGCCCTTGTTCTCGCCCGACGTGCGAAGCCGGCGCTGGACACCGAGCTTGTCCATCAGGCCGGTGAAGCCGAAACCGTCCATCAGCACGCCGATCGAGCCGACGATGCTCGCCTTGTTCACATAGATCTTGTCGGCGGCGGCCGCGACGAAATAGCCGCCCGACGCGCACATGTCGCCGACCACGACGTAGAGGGGGATGGCCGGATACTTCGCGCGCAGTCGCTGGATCTCGCCGTTGATGATGCTCGCCTGGACCGGGCTGCCTCCCGGGCTGTCGATGTGCAGGATGACGCCGGCCGTGCCGTCGTCGTCGAACGCGCTCCGGAGTGCGGTGTCGATGTCCTCCGAATTCGCGTTCGTGTCGGCCCCGATTTCGCCATCAAGCGTCACGAGTGCCGTATGGCGCCCACCGTTTTCGACGCGTGCGCCGGACAGGTCCACCACGCTCCACGCGATCACCAGCAACACGAACAGAAACGCAAAGCGGAAAAAGATCTTCCAGCGCCGTGCGGCGCGCTGCTCGTTTACCGCGGCGAGCGCAATACGCTCCAGCGCGTCGCGCTCCCAGCCGGGCGCAGGCGCGTTGCGGTCCACCGAGACCGGACGGGCCGGCTCGTTCGATTCAGGGGTCGGATTGTCGGACATGCGTGTGGTGGTTTGTCAGGTTTGTTGCGGACGCAGATCTTCGTCTGGCAGCCAGAATACCGCACGGCCATCGGGCGTGTCCCGTTCTTCAACACGCACGGGCCGCAGCCGCCCTCCGCGGCACGGACCGCCCACGCATTTGCCGGTGTCGGGCTCATAAATCGCGCCGTGTGTCGCACACATCAGGTAGAGGCCCGAAGATTCGAAGAACTGCCCCTCCACCCAGTCAAGCTCCATGGGTACGTGGGCGCAGCGGTTCAGATAACCGAAGACCTCGCCGCCGTAACGCACGAAGAACACCACGGCATCGCCGCCCGAGTAGGTGACGTTCAGGCGGTGACCCATACCGCCTTCGAGCAATTCTTCCGCCGCGCAGACGCGCACCGGATCGATGGCCGTCGCGCTCACGCGTGTTCCCGTAGCCAGAGCGCGAGCGACGCGACGTCCGACGCGACGTAACGCGGCGAGAGCGCTTCGAGCGAATCCGGCGAATGCGCTCCGTACCCCACGCCGACGCCTGCGACGCCAGCATTGATCGCCATCTGCAGGTCGTGCGTCGTATCGCCGATCATGAGCGTGCGGCCGTTATCCTGCCCGAGTTCGCGCGTCAGTTCGTGGAGCATTGCCGGATGCGGCTTCGAGAAGGTTTCGTCGGCGCAGCGCGTCCCGTCGAAGACGCTCGTCAGGCGCGCCTCGTCAAGTGCACGGTTCAGACCGACGCGGCTCTTGCCCGTCGCCACGGCCAGCAGGTAGCCGCGGTCGCGCAGCTCGGCCAGCATCTCGCGCACGCCGACGAAAAGCTCCGTCACCTCGCCCTTGGTGAGGTAGTGAAAGCGATACCGTTCGGCGAGGCGGGAATAGTCGGCCGGATCGAGCGTCGGCGCGGCAATCTGCAGCGCTTCGCGCAAGCCGAGGCCGATCACGTAACTCGCAGCCTCGTCGCCGGGCACGGGCAAACCCAGGTCGCGGCAGGCGGCCTGGATGCTGCGCGTGATATGGACGGTCGAATCCATCAGCGTGCCATCCCAATCGAACACGATCAGGTCAAATTGCTCTCGGGCCATGCGGTCCTTCTCCAATGCAATGTCGTTCTAGTCGGGCTGCGCGGCGGGCCTGCCGACGCCTTCGGCTCCCTCGCGCTGGGCCCGCAGTTCGTCGATGAAACGACGGCACTCCGCGGGCAGCGGCGCTTCGAACTGGAGCGTCTCGCGCGTGATCGGGTGCGTAATCTTCAGCCGGTGCGCGTGCAGGAACATGCGCTTGATGCCCGGATTCGCCCCCTGACGCGCCAGCGCCTTATTGAGCGCGAAGTCGCCATATTTGGCGTCGCCGACGATCGGCAACCCGAGGTGCGCGAGGTGCACGCGGATCTGGTGCGTGCGCCCGGTTTTCAGTTCGGCTTCGAGGAGCGCGTATTCGGGCCAGCGCTCGACGAGATTGAACACCGTATGCGACGCCAGACCGTCCGGCTGCACGCGCACGCGGCGCTCGCCTTCCGGGGTCAGATACTTGTGCAACGGCTCCTTCACCGCACGGCGGCGGCCCCAATCGCTGGCCCAGTCGCCGTGGACACACGCGTAATAGCGCTTGTCCATGCTGTTTTCGCGAATCTGCTCGTGCAGGCCGACCAGCGCCGCGCGCTTCTTGGCCAGCATGAGGATACCGGAGGTCTCGCGGTCCAGCCGATGCACCAGTTCGAGGAACTTGCCGTGCGGCCGCGCCTCGCGCAACTGTTCGATCACGCCGAACGCCACGCCACTGCCGCCGTGAACGGCCACGCCCGCGGGCTTGTCGATCACGAGCAGGCCCTCGTCTTCGTAGAGCACCGAGAAGTGTCCGGCGGGCACGGGCGCGGCGCTCGCGCCGGGTTGAGCGGTGCGAATGGGCGGCACGCGCACGACATCGCCTTCCGACAGCCGATACTGGGCGTCGACCCGACCCTTATTAACGCGGACTTCCCCGCTGCGCAGGATCCGGTAGATGTGGCTTTTCGGCACGCCTTTGCAGACGCGCACAAGGAAATTGTCGATGCGCTGACCGGCCGCGCCCTCGTCGATTTCGACGAACGAAACCTGGTCGCTTGCGACCTGATTCTGGGATGTTTTGCCTAACCCTTTCATTCTGAATATAATTTGCCCAGCGCTCACGCGACGACGGTTGACTAGACGGCAATTCCGCCAGGTCCTCGATCCGTGCCGACAGCGCAGGCTGCAAGCGATAAACGGTTATTTTACTTGCGCCCGGGGTTAGTTGCTCACCCCGTACGATGAGAAGCAACGAGTTGCACGCACGGAAATCCGCACCGGCAGGGACGGCGCCCACAGGCACGTTCGGTCAGGCACGGCTCCGACGGTAACGGAACATTGGTATAAAGAATTCATCCGGTGAGTCCCGGCGCACGGTCGAAGTGACCGGCGAGAGGACGCGCCGGTGGCGAAATACGGCGAGCGCCCGAAGCGTCCCGGCAACGTGCGGGACATGGCGACGTCAAAAGGTGGCAAGACACCCCGAGGGGGAAGACGGGCGTTCCTCGAAAACTTCCCGTGCGCGGCGCAGGTATTGCAGGTATCGACTGCAGCAGCCGCAAACCCGTTTCTGCCGGCAGCGTGCGCAGTTCGCCGCGGCGGCAGAGGCCTGTACCGCCTGTCGCGCGTGCTGATGCCTCGCATCGTGCGCCCAGCGGGAAAGCCGGAAGTTGAGGAATGGTGCGCCGTCGCGCTCCCGCGGCAAGTCACGCCGCTTGTTGAAGCCGTATTCGCATGTGCCCCCGCGGCCCATCCGGGACATCGCATCCGTTGCGTATGACCCGGCCGGGCGCCCTGAAGGCAATTCTCCCCGCCATCGTTCCCGCTCCAGCGTGCTTGTGAAAACACCCTAAGGCGCGGCCTGCCGCTGCCCGTCCTGTGCCGCCAGGCTTGACGCATGGCGCCGGCACGGGCCGCGCGCGAAGCCGCTCTGGAGCCGTTCAATGAAACGAATGCTGTTCAACGCGACGCAACAGGAAGAACTGCGCGTCGCCATCGTCGATGGACAGAAGCTGATCGACATCGACATCGAAACCGCCGGGCGCGAACAGCGCAAAGGCAATATCTACAAGGGCGTCATCACCCGCATCGAGCCGTCGCTCGAAGCGTGTTTCGTCAATTACGGCGAAGACCGCCACGGCTTCCTGCCGTTCAAGGAAGTCGCCCGCCAGTACTTCCGCGACGGCGTCGACATGCGCTCCGCGCGCATCCAGGACGCACTCAAGGAAGGTCAGGAACTGATCGTCCAGGTCGAAAAGGAAGAGCGCGGCAACAAGGGCGCAGCCCTCACCACGTTCATCTCGCTCGCCGGCCGCTATCTGGTCCTGATGCCGAACAACCCGCGCGGCGGTGGCGTGTCGCGCCGCATCGAGGGCGACGACCGTCAGGAACTGCGCGAAACCATGGCGCAGCTGCAACTGCCGGACGGCATGAGCATCATCGCGCGTACGGCCGGCATCGGCCGTTCGGCGGAAGAGCTCCAGTGGGATCTGAACTACCTGCTGCAACTGTGGCGCGCCATCGAAGCCGCGTCGCAGGCCGGCCAGAGCGGCAATCCGATGCTGATCTATCTGGAATCGAGCCTCGTGATCCGCGCGATCCGCGACTATTTCCAGCCGGACATCGGCGAAATCCTCATCGACACCACCGAGATCCATGACCAGGCGCGCGCCTTCATGGACATCGTGATGCCGGACAACGTCAACAAGGTGAAGCGCTACCACGACGACGTCCCGCTCTTCTCGCGTTTCCAGATCGAACACCAGATCGAAACCGCGTACTCGCGCACGGTGCCGCTGCCGTCCGGCGGTGCAATCGTTATCGACCACACGGAAGCGCTTGTCGCTATCGACGTGAACTCGGCGCGCGCCACCAAGGGCGCCGACATCGAGGAAACCGCCGCGCGCACCAACCTCGAAGCCGCCGACGAAGTCGCGCGCCAGTTGCGTCTGCGCGACCTGGGCGGCCTGATCGTGATCGACTTCATCGACATGGAGTCGGCCAAGAGCCAGCGCGAAGTCGAGCAGCGCCTGAAGGACGCGCTGCGCCACGACCGCGCGCGCGTGCAGATGGGCAAGATCTCGCGCTTCGGCCTGATGGAGCTGTCGCGCCAGCGTCTGCGCCCCGCCCTGTCGGAAGGCAGCCACGTCACCTGCCCGCGCTGTAACGGCACGGGTCACATCCGCGATACGGAATCGTCGGCGCTCCAGGTCCTGCGCATCATCCAGGAAGAGGCGATGAAGGAAAACACCGCGGCGATCCACTGCCAGGTGCCGGTCGAAGTGACCGCCTTCCTGCTCAACGAGAAGCGCTCGGAAATCAACAAGATCGAGTCGCGATTCAAGGTTGCCGTCGTTCTGATTCCGAACAAGCACCTCGAAACGCCGCACTACAAGCTCGAGCGCCTGCGCCACGACGACGCGCGCCTCGACGATCCGCGCGCCTCGTGGAAGATGGCCGAGGAAGCGGCTCGCGAACTCGAATCGGAAACCGGCTACAGCAAGCGCAGCGCCGAAGCCAAGCCCAAGCAGGAAGCCGCGGTGAAGGGCATTACGCCTGAGCGTCCTGCCCCGACTTCGACGGCAAAGCCCGCCGAGGCAGCACCCGCTGCCGCGCAGGCCGCCGTGACGGCTGCAGGTGGCGGTTTCTTCGGCTGGATCAAGCGCCTCTTCGGTGGCGCACCGGCTGCAACGCCCGCACCGGCTCCGGTCGAACAGCAGGACAAGGCCGCCCGCCCGGCTCGCGAAGCACGCGGTGAACGCACCGAGCGCGGCGATAAGGGTGGCGATCGTAATCGCAATCGCCGCGGTGGCGGTCGTGACGCAGCAGGCCGCGGCGAAGCCGCAGGCGGCGCGCGCACTGGCCAGCCGTCGCAGCGCCGTGAAGAACGTGAGCCGCGTGAAGGGCGTGAAGGGCGTGAGGGACGCGAAGGCCGCGAAGGCCGGGCTACCCGGGAACCGCGTGAAGGCCGCGAAGGCCGTGAGGGCCGGGACAATCGCGAAACCCGTACCGAACGCGAGCCGCGCGAACAGCGCGAGCAGCGAATCGAACGCGTCGAACGCGGTCAGGACCGTAGCGAGACGGCGGAAGCCAGCTCACCGCGCGGTGAGCGCCAGGAGCGTGGCGAGCGTCAGGAACGTGGCGAGCGCCGTGAGCGCGGCGAGCGTGGCGAGCAACGCCGTCGTCCGCAACAGGCGGAGGCCGCCGAAGCCCAGGAAGCACGTCTCGAAGCAGCCGCCATCGACACCGCTGGCGCTGTGCAGACCGAAGGCGTCCCGGCTGGCGTCACCGACGAGGACGCGGGCACTCCGCGTGACGGCGAGGAACGTCGTCGTCGCCGTCGCGGCCGCCGCGGTGGCCGTCGCGAGCGTGAAGTCGAAGGTGCAGCAGGCCTGACCGCCGAAGGCTCGCAGGAAGGCGACGCGGATGTCGCGGAATCGGTAACGGAGCATGATGCCGATATCGCGCCGGTTGCTGCCCCCGTCGTTGCGGCCGCTGTTGCGCCTGTTGTTGCACCGGTTGTTGCACCGGTTGTTGCCCCGATCGTTGCCCCCGTCGTTGCGCAGCCGGAAGTCCAGGCCGAAGCGAAATCGTCGGAAGCGACCGTGCATGCTGTCGTCGCCGAAACGGTGATCGTGACGGCATTGCCGGAAGCGGCGCAGCCCGTCGAGTCGAAGATCGAAGCGCAGGCCGAACAGGCTGCCGCGCCGATCGAGCACGTCGCCCCGGCTGTGGCTGAACCCGTCGCACCGGTTGAACCGGTGGCGCCGCCCGAAGTGGCTGTTGCACCCGTCGCAGTGCAGGCACCGGTCGAAGTGCCGGCTCACGAAGCCCGCGTGGAAGCCCCGGCTGTTGCCGAACCCGCCCCGCAGCCGGTCGAGTCCGTGGCACAAGCGGAAGCCGCTCCGGTCGCCGCTGCACCCGCGCCGCAAGCCGTTACGCGTGCGACCGCAGCAAGCGCACTGTCAGCCGAGGCGCTGGCCCCGATGCTCGCCTCTGCGGGCCTCGTCTGGGTCAACACCGACGCCGACAAGCTGAACGCCGCCCATGCCGCGGCCGCGCAGATCGTCAAGCCGGCACGCGTGCCGCGCGAGCGCAAGCCGCTGCCACCGGTCGATTCGGCACCGATGCAGCAAGTCGAAACGGACCGCCAGGCGCAGTAAGGCCCACGGTGAACCAGTCGGGGGACGTCGTGCACTGCACACCGTCCCCCCGCAAAAAGCCCGCCTTCTTCGGCGGGCTTTTTTTTGGTACAACAGCGTCGCACCCCATCCGCCGGTACCCTTGTGTTCGGCTAAAATCGACATAACGTTTGATACGAAACAATCATGTCCCGACGCGTGATCCCGGTTGCCGATTTCCGCTCGCTGCCGCCCCCGACAGCTGGCGTGGCCGTGCCTTCGCCCAGCGGCGAGCTTCTCGATACGCTCGCGCGGCCGTTGAAGGATCTGCGCATCTCCGTCACGGACCGGTGCAACTTCCGCTGCGTCTACTGCATGCCGCGCGAAGTTTTCGACAAGAACTATCAATTCCTGCCGCATTCCGCGCTCCTTTCGCTCGAAGAAATCGAGCGTGTTGCGCGGCTTTTCGTCGCTCAAGGCGTGACCAAGATTCGCCTGACCGGCGGTGAGCCCCTGCTGCGCAAGAACGTCGAATTTCTGATCGAGCGTCTCGCTGCACTCCGCACGCCCCAGGGCGAGCCACTGGATGTCACGCTCACCACCAACGGATCGATCCTCGCCCGCAAGGCGCGCGCGCTGAAAGACGCGGGCCTTACGCGCGTCACGGTAAGTCTCGATGCCCTCGACGACGCACTCTTTCGCCGCATGAATGACGCCGACTTTGCCGTCGCGGACGTGCTCGACGGCATCGAGGCGGCGCACGCCGTGGGACTCGCACCGCTGAAGATCAACATGGTGGTCAAGCGCGGCACCAACGACCACGAAATCGTGCCGATGGCGCGTCACTTCCGTGGGTCGGGCACTACGCTGCGTTTCATCGAATACATGGACGTCGGCACATCGAACGGCTGGAACATGGCTGAGGTGTTGCCGTCCGCCGACGTTGTCGCGCGCATCGCCGAGCACTTCCCGCTCGTGCCGCTCGAAGCGCACACCGCGGCCGAAACCGCACAGCGCTGGGGCTATGCGGACGGCGCGGGCGAGATCGGCGTGATTTCGAGCGTGACGCGCGCGTTCTGCGGCGACTGCACGCGCGCACGGCTGTCGACCGAGGGCAAGGTGTATCTGTGCCTGTTCGCGTCGATGGGCTATGACCTGCGCGCACTCGTGCGCAATGGCGCGAGCGACGAGACGATTTCGGCCGCCATTGCCCGGATCTGGACGGGTCGCACCGACCGTTACTCGCAACTGCGCGGCAGTGCCACCGGGACGGCCACCCGTGCCGAACGGCGCATCGAAATGTCCTACATCGGTGGCTGACGCATCGATGGAATCAATCCTGGATGCTGCTTCCATCACGGGCCTCGTGCTCGCGGGAGGACGCGGCCAGCGCATGGGCGGCGCCGACAAAGGCCTGCAAGTGCTGCGTGGCCAGCCGCTCGCGGCACATGTGCTCGCGCGGCTCGCACCGCAGGTCGGTGAGCTCGCAATCAGCGCAAACCGGCACACCGACACCTACGCGGCGCTCGGCGCACCGTGGCACGCGGCCGTTCTAGCCGATACGCTGCCCGACTTTCCCGGCCCGCTCGCCGGTCTGCTCGCCGGGTTGCAGGCCAGCCACACGAACTGGCTGCTCGCCGTACCGTGCGACTCGCCGTGGCTGCCCGCCGATCTCGCAGCGCACCTCGCCGCAGCCGCGCTCGCGCAGGATGCCGACATCGCCACGGTCACCACGACGAACGCCGCAGGCGATGTCTCGCTGCACCCGGTGTTCGCGCTCGTTCGCACGTCGCTCGCGGACGATCTCGCCGCCTTTCTGCACGCGGGTGAGCGCAAGGTTCGCGCGTGGTACGCGCGCCACAAGACGGTGGAAGTGCCGTTTGCCGACGAGCGTGCGTTTTACAATATCAATTCCTTACAGGAACTCGCCGACTTCGACCGTGCCTGAAGCACGCGACCGGCCAGCAGCCTGTCGCCGCCCACCATCCTCCGGCATGCCCATCAGGACGATCGCCGCACTCGCAGTGCGCCCGCGCCGCTGCTCCACCCGATGACCACGCTTAACACTCTGTCCGGTTGCGTCACTCGCTACGATCCTCAAGCCATGCCCGTCAGCGCCGCTCAGGCGATCGTGCTTCAGTGGGTGACGCCACTGGCGGCCAGTGAGCGCGTGCCGCTGCGCGACGCGCTTGCGCGCGTGCTCGCAGCGGACGTCATTTCGCCGATCGACGTGCCCGCGCACGACAATTCCGCGATGGACGGCTACGCATTCGACGGTACGGCGCTGGAAGGGGCAACGGATCCGCTCACGCTGAATATCGTCGGCAAGGCGTTCGCCGGGCACCCGTACACGGGCGAAATCGGCGAGCGCGCCTGCGTGCGCATCATGACCGGCGCGGCGATGCCCGCCGGCTGCGACACGGTCGTGCCACAGGAACAGACGCAGCCGGACGGCGACAGCGTCACGTTCGCGGCGAAGGCTCTCGCGCGCGGAGCGAACCGGCGCCGCCAGGGCGAAGACCTCGCGAAGGGTCGCGCCGCGCTTCGCGCGGGCCGCGTGCTGCGCGCGTCCGACATCGGTTTGCTGGCGTCGCTCGGGCTCGTCGACGTCGAGGTGAAACAGCGTCTGCGCGTTGCGTACTTCTCGACCGGCGACGAATTGCGTGCGCCGGGCGATTCACTCGATGCGGGCTGCATCTACGACAGCAACCGCTACACGCTCGGCGCCATGCTCAAGCGGCTCGACGTCGAGGCGATCGATCTCGGCATGGTGCGCGACGACCCGGCCGCGCTGGGCGCCACGCTCAGACAGGCAGCGGAATGCGCCGATGTCGTACTGACCTCGGGCGGCGTCTCGGTCGGCGACGCCGACTTCACGCGAGAACAGGTGGAAACACTCGGCGACGTCACGTTCTGGGGACTCGCGATGCGTCCGGGTCGCCCGCTCGCGTTCGGGCGCATCTGGTCGGGCGGCCGGCCCGGCGCAGGGCATCCCGCGCTCCTCTTTGGATTGCCAGGCAACCCGGTGGCAACCATGGTCACCTTCTACCAGATCGTGCGCCCCGCCCTGCTCGCCATGGCGGGCGCGACGCCCCATCCGGTGCCGCTGATCCCCGCCCGCTGCGACGCGCCCATCCGGAAACGCCCGGGCCGCACCGAATTCCAGCGCGGCGTCGCCACGCGCGACAGCACAGGCCAGTGGCGCGTCGCGCCCACGGGTTCGCAAAGTTCCGGCGCATTAAGCACCATGAGCGAGGCAAATTGCTTTATTGTGCTTGCCCATGAAGCTTCCGATCTCGACGCCGGCGACGTCGTCGACGTCATGCTTTTCGATGGCCTCGTCTAACGCGGGCCGCCCATTACCCGCAATCGTCAAATTCGGCACGTCCACCACGTCATACGGACCGACTAACATGAAAAAACAGATTTCGTTCATCGCTCCGGGGCAGACCGCCAAGGCGCTCATCCTCGTCTACCTGACGTTCAGCGTGCCGATCGTGCTGCTTGGCGTGCTCGTCGCCTTCTTCCGGTACGGCTCGGTTGAACTGTCGACGATTTTCAGCGCACTGCTGCTCAACGCGATTCTCGGCTTCGTCCTGCTCTGGATCGCCTGCCACGCGTACAACTGGGTCGCGTCGCGCTTTGGCGGCATCGAGATCCATCTCTCCGACGTACCAGAGGAAGCGTAATGACGGCAACGATCCGCGCGGCCACCCCCGCCGACGTCAGCGCGATGCACGCGCTGATGTACGAACTGGCCGAGTTCGAGAAGCTCACGCATCTTTTCGTCGCGACGACAGACGCCCTCGCCGACGCGCTCTTCGGCGCACGTCCGGCGGCCGAGGCGCTCGTCGCCGAGGATGCGGGGCGAGTCGTCGGCTATGCGCTCTTCTTCCATAACTACTCGACGTTTCTTGGCCGCCGCGGGCTCTATCTCGAAGACCTCTACGTGCAGCCGTCGCAGCGCGGCACGGGCCTCGGCACGGCGATGCTGCGTGCGCTCGCGGCAATCGCCCTTGAGCGCCAGTGCGCCCGCTTCGAGTGGACCGTGCTCGACTGGAACCAGCCGGCCATCAGCTTCTACGAAAAAATGGGCGCGACCGTGCTGCCCGACTGGCGCGTCGTGCGCGTGACCGGCGAGGCGCTCGAACAACTCGCCGCGCCCGCGGAGCAACCCGCCGGCTAAGCACGGTTCACGGCCTTCGAACGCACAAAAAAAAACGGGCCGCCTGCGTATAAGCGCAGGCGGCCCGTTCACATTGATGCGGACGCAACGTCCTTTATTCGTCCGACGCCCCGTTGCGCAGCGCATCGCCGAGCAGGTTCGTCGCCTCCTCGCCCGGCAACGCCTCCACATCGCGCAGCTTGCGGTTCATCGCGCGTGTGCGCACCTCTGCCGCCTCGATCGAGCGCGTCACCGTTTCCAGTTGCGACTTCGTTTTCGCGAGCACGTCGCCGAACTTGCCGAACTCCGTCTTCACCGCGCCCAGCACCTGCCAGACCTCACTCGATCGCCGCTCGATGGCGAGCGTGCGGAAGCCCATCTGCAGACTGTTGAGCAGCGCCGTGAGCGTCGTCGGCCCCGCGACCGTCACGCGGAAGTCGCGCTGCAACAGGTCGGTCAGGCCCGGTCGGCGCAGAATTTCCGCGTAGAGCCCTTCGGTCGGCAGGAACAGCAGCGCGAAGTCAGTCGTGTGCGGCGGCGCGACGTATTTTTCGGCGATCGTGCGCGCCTCCGCCTTCACGCGCGCCTCCAGCGCCCGACCCGCTTCCTCGATGGCCGCGACGTCGGCGCGCTCCTGCGCGTCGATCAGGCGCTCGTAGTCCTCGCGCGGGAATTTCGCGTCGACGGGCAGCCAGACCGGCTCGGCCGAGCCCCCTGTGTCGCCTGTGTCGCCGCGACCCGGCAGGCGAATCGCGAACTCGACGCGCTCCGTGCTCTTCGGCACCGTCGCAACGTTCTTCGCGTACTGGTCGGGCGTGAGCATCTGTTCGAGCAGTGCTTCGAGCTGTACTTCGCCCCACGTGCCGCGCGTCTTCACGTTCGTGAGCACCTTTTTCAGGTCGCCGACGCCAGCCGCAAGCGTCTGCATTTCGCCGAGCCCGCGATGCACCTGCTCAAGGCGATCGGAAACGAGCTTGAACGATTCGCCGAGGCGTTGTTCGAGCGTCGCGTGCAGCTTTTCGTCGACGGTGCGGCGCATCTCTTCGAGCTTCGCCGCGTTGTTCGCCTCGATGTCCTTCAGGCGCTGCTCCAGCGTCGCGCGCACTTCGGCGAAGCGGCGGTCGTTCGCCTCCGTAAGCTGCGCGAGCTGCTGCCCGAGCACGTTGCCGAAATGTCGCAACGCCGCGCCCTGCTCTTCGCGGGCCTGCTGCGCCTGCTGCTGCAGGTTCTGGCGCACGGCATCGAGCTGCTGCGCGTTGGTCTCGGTGAGCTTGACGAGTTGCTGCGCGAAGCCGTCGATCTGGTTGTTCTGCACCGTCGCGATGCTCGTGAGATGCGACGCAAGCGCCTGCTGCACCTGCGCGAAGCCGCCACCAAACTCGCTGCGCGAGACCTGCGCGGTGTGCGCGATCTCGTTGCGCAGTTCACGCTCGATGCGCTCGGCGGCGCGCGCCTGCGTCTCGGTCGAGGCCGCCAGACGGCCGGAGAGCGCGTCGAGCGAGTCGTGGACGGCGTCGGCTTCGTTGCCACCGCGCGCACGCATGAGCGCGACCACCGCCACGACAAGCGCAACGGCGATCAGCAGCGTCGCGACGGACATCAACAGCAATGGGCTCATGAACGGGCTTTCCCGAGAACGTCAGGATTGATCGGATTGGCCGGATGGCCGGCACGCGGGCCCTCGCCCAGTGCCGCGATGAGGTTGTCGGCGGCGAGATTCGCCATCGCGCGGCGCGTCGCTTCGCTCGCGCTCGCGATGTGCGGCGTGAGCACGACGTTCGGCACGGTGAGCAGCCCCGGATGCACATTCGGCTCGCCCTCGAACACGTCGAGGCCCGCCGCCGCAATGCGGCGAGAACGCAGCGCCTCGGCGAGCGCCGCGTCATCGACGATGCCGCCGCGCGCGACGTTGGTGAGCGTCGCGGTGGGCTTCATCAGCGCGAGTTCGGCCGCGCCGATCGTGTGGTGATTTTCCGAGGTGTACGGCAGCACGAGCACGACGTGATCCGCTTCGCGCAAGAGCGCTTCCTTCGATCGGTATTCGGCGTTCAGTTCGGCTTCGATTCCGTGCGCAACGCGCGAACGATTGTGATAGACGACGCGCATGTTGAAGCCCTTCGCGCGGCGCGCGATCGCCTGGCCGATGCGGCCCATGCCGACGATACCGAGCGTCGAACCGTACACGTCCGCGCCGAGGAACGCGTCGTGCTGCCACTTCTCCCACTTGCCCGCACGCAGGAAGTGCTCAGATTCGGTGATACGGCGCGCCGTGGCCATCATCAGCGCCCAGCCGAAATCCGCCGTGGTTTCGTTGAGCACGTCGGGCGTATTGGTGCCGAGCACGTTGGCGGCGTTGAACGCGGCCATGTCGAAGTTGTTGTAGCCCACGGCCATGTTCGCGACGACGCGCAGACGCGGCGCGGCGGCAAGCGTTGCGGCGCCGACGGGATCGCCCGCAGTCAGCGCGCCATCCTTGTCGGCAAGACGGCGCGTGAGTTCGTCGGCGGGCAGTGCGTCGCCGTTGTTCCACTCGACGTCGAAATATTGTTTGAGCCGGTCGATTACTTCCGGAAAAATCGGCCGCGCCACAAGGATCTTTTGCATCGTTACTCTCCACTTCAGGTTGTTCGGTCGCGCACGCGTTCGCTGCATGCGTCATTGTCAGGCGTGACGGGCCGCGCGGCTAGGCGAAAAAGAGCCAGGTCGCCATCAGGAAGACCGGCACGAGTATCGCGCACGACCAGCCGAGATAGCCAAAGAAGCCCGGCATGCGCACGCCGCGCGACTCGGAGATCGACTTCACCATGAAATTCGGCGCGTTGCCGATGTAGGTGAGCGCGCCCATCAGCACTGCACCCGCCGAAATCGCGGCGAGCGTCTTCGCGCCGGTCGTCATCAGAGCCGGGGCATCGCCGCCTGCCAGGTTGAAAAACACGAGCCAGGTCGGCGCATTGTCGAGGAACGACGACAGGAGGCCCGTCGCCCAGAAGTACATGACGGTGCCGGGACGGCCCGGCGTCGCGTTCACGAGATGAATCAGGCCCCCGAATGCGCCCGACTCCCCCGCGCGCAGAATCGCGATAACCGGCGCAATCGTCACGAAGATGCCGAGGAAGAGCTTCGCGACTTCGGCGATGGGCGCCCAGTTGAAGTCGTTGGCGGCGCGCACCGAACGCGGCGTGAAGGCGAGCGAAACGAGCGCGAGCGCGATTAGCCCCGCATCGCGCAGAAGGTTTTGCAGTTCGACGTGCGCGCCGGGAACGGCGAATGTGATGCCCGGCTTCCAGACTCCGCTCATCAGCACGAGGCCAATCACGAGTGCGAGCAGCACGAAGTTGAACTTGCCGAGGATGCCGAGCCGGCCCGTGTCAGGCGTCGGATCGAGGATTGCGGCACGCGCCTCGCCTGCGCGGCGGAAGAACCACGAATCGAGCGCGTAGAACACGGCGAGCAGCACCCCGCAGACAAACAGCCAGGGCCATACGAGATGCTGCGTAGTCCAGAAGAAACTGATGCCGTTCAGGAAACCGAGGAAAAGCGGCGGATCGCCGAGCGGCGTCAGCAGCCCGCCCGCATTCGCGACGAGAAAGATGAAGAACACGACGACGTGGACATTGTGGCGCCGGTTGTCGTTGGCGCGCAGGAGCGGCCGGATCAGCAGCATCGCCGCGCCGGTCGTGCCCATGATGCTCGCGAGCAGCGTGCCGAGCCCGAGGATCGTCGTGTTCGTGCGCGGCGAGCCACGCAGGTTGCCCACAACGCAGATGCCACCCGCGATCGTGAAAAGCGCGCCGAGCAGCACGATGAACGGAAGATACTCGTCGATCACCGCGTGCAGGAACATCGGGTACGTGGCGGCAAAGCCGTGCGTCGCGGCGAACGGCAGCAGGAACGCGAGCGCCCAAAACGCAGCGATCTTGCCGAAGTGCCGATGCCAGAGCACAGGCGCAAACATCGGAAAGAGCGCGATCGAAAGCAGCATGCCCGCGAAGGGAAGGCCCCAGGCTGGTGAGAGCGTGGCGCCGTCGACGCCTTCGGCATGCGCCCACGCGGGCATCAGCGTCAACGCCGCGCACAGGCCCGGCGCGACGCGGGTCATTTCACGCGCGGGTTGTCCGCTACAGCGGCCCGCGCCGGCGCGTTGCCGGGGTACGGGTGCCGTGCCCTTACGCGCCATGCACGACGATGACATGCACGCGATACGGCCCGTGCGCGCCGAGGATGATCGTCTGTTCGATATCGCCGGTGCGCGACGGCCCCGATACGAAGTTGACCGCGCGCGGCAGTTCCCCGCGTTCGGCGCGGATCAGCGCGAAGGCGTCCTCATGACCGGCGACGATGCGCGATGCAGGCACAACGGCGATGTGCGTCTCAGGCAGGAGCGCGCCCGAAGCCCAGGTCTGCGGGCTTGAAAGCAAGACGAGCGTGCCGGTCTCTGCGGTCGCGCAAAAACAGCCGGTGAAGCCGACCAGATCGCGGTCTTCGGGTGTGCGGAATTCGACGGAAAGTCCTGCGGCGGCCCAATCGAATGAATCGAGCGTCTGCCAGGCGACGGCCTGCATCGACAATCCGCCTTCCGCGAGATAGCGCTGCGCGGCGGCGGGTACGGCAGCCAGGCTCTCGACTTCATCGACCGTCGTGGACATCTTGCGCGCCTCGCGCACGAAGCGTGCAACGAGATCGTCCTCCAGTGGCGGACGTGGGCCTTCGGGATGGCGGGCGAGATAGTCGGCGACGGCCTCGCGTTCGGACGCGTCGGGAGTCGCGCCGCGCCCCTGGGCCGCGCGAATGCGCGCGAGTATGCTGCGGCGTGCGGCCGTGGTGTCCATGTGCGGTCCTCTTACCGTGGGGTGGTCGGGCGTCGTGGCAATTACTCGTGCCGATTATACCGATGCGAGCGATGTCCATTGCGCGCACGCGGGCCGCCCAGGCGAAGTGTCGACCGACTGCGCAGACCTCACGCGGCGACGCTCCGTCGTGCCGGACGAAGGCGCGCAAATCACGCGGCGTACACCGCCTTGACTGCCGGTCTACTTGCCCGCGCTTTCCTCATCGGCGGGAATGCCGAACACCTGGCGCAGATACGCGATATAGGCCTTGTCATCGCACATGTTCTTGCCCGGCGAATCAGACAGTTTGGCGACGGGCTGGCCGTTGCAGCGAACCATCTTGATGACGATCTGCAGCGGCTGATAGCCGAGGTCGTTGGTGAGGTTCGTGCCGACGCCGAATGCGAGCCGGCAGCGTCCGCGAAAACGCTCGTAGAGACGCAGGACCTTGGGAATATCGAGCGCGTCCGAGAAGATCATCGTCTTCGTGCGCGGATCGCACCGGTTGTCCTCGTAGTGCTTGAGCAGACGCTCGCCCCAGTCGAACGGATCACCGGAATCGTGGCGCGCGCCGTCGAAGAGCTTGCAGAAGTACATGTCGAAATCGCGCAGGAATGCCTGCATGCCGTAGACATCCGAGAGCGCAATGCCGAGGTCGCCGCGATACTCCTTCGCCCACATCTCGAAGCCGAAAATCTGCGAATCGCGCAGACGCGGGCCGAGTGCCTGGCACGCCTGCAGATACTCGTGAGCCATCGTGCCGAGCGGTGTGAGGTGGTGCTTCATTGCGTAGTACACGTTGCTCGTACCCGCGAACTGCTCGCAGAGATTCTCCTTGAGCTTGAGGATCACCTCCTCGTGCCACTGCTTCGAGAAGCGGCGGCGCGTGCCGTAGTCGGCGATCTTGCAGTCGGCGAACTCGGGCTTCGCGCCGAGCATCTCGATCTTGCGGCGCAGGCGCTCGCGGCCTTCCTCGTACTGCGGCTGGCGCTGCGTGTTGCGGAAGTAGACCTCGTTGACGATCGCGAGCACGGGAATCTCGAAGAGGATCGTGTGCAGCCACGGCCCCTTGATCTCGATGTCGATTTCGCCATTGTTCTTCGGTGACGGCGTGACCGAAATGTACTTCTCGTTCAGATGAAAGAGCGCGAGGAAATCGAGGAAATCGCTCTTCATGAAGCGCAGGCGGCGCAGGTAGTCGAGTTCGCCTTCGGAGAAGTGCAGACGGCAGAGCTTCTGGATCTCGCTTTTGATTTCGTCGATGTACGGCACGAGATCGACGTCCGGCGTGCGGCAGCGGAACCGGTACTCCACGCTCGCAGCCGGGAAGTGATGCAGCACCACCTGCATCATCGTGAACTTGTAGAGGTCGGTATCGAGCAGCGAAGTAATGATCATGGTGAGCCAGCCGGACTGCATTCTGAGGACGCGCGTCTGCGGGAGGACCGGGCCTGTGACGTGACGTCGCGCATCGGCTGCTCCCGGCTTGCCCCCTGCGAGGCCGGGCGTCAGCGATGTGCCCATGTTACCCGAATGCGCGTGCGCCCCGCCGCGCCGCCAGCACGCCCGCGCGGCCAGGAGGGGGATTCGACACGCGGTCCCGGGAGCGCCATAAACTAATCACGAAACGATCTAAGAACCCATGCGGGCCGCCCGCAGGGGAATATCACGTTAAGTTACAATAGCTTTTTTGGCCCTGAGCCATCCCCCGATACAAAGCATGCAGGAGTTGCCTGAATGACCCACGTTGTGACCGAAAGCTGTATCAAGTGCCGCTATACCGACTGCGTCGACGTGTGCCCGGTGGACTGCTTTCGCGAAGGTCCCAACTTCCTCGCGATCGATCCGGACGAGTGCATTGACTGCGCCGTGTGCGTAGCCGAGTGCCCCGTCAATGCCATCTACGCCGAAGAGGACGTGCCGGGCGACCAGCAGGATTTCATCCCGCTGAACGCCGAGCTGGCCAAGGGCTGGCCGAGCATCACCAAGACGAAGGCCGCGCTGCCCGAAGCCGAAGAGTTCAAGGACGTGAAGGACAAGCTCGCGATGCTCGTGCGCTAAGCGCCCTAAGTGCACCAAAGCGCACGATCAGTGCGACGGGCGCCGGCTGCGGCTGCCGTTGCGTCGTCCCGGAAGAGAATTATTTGCTGAATTGTTTCCAGGATGGCGCACAGGTGTTGACAGATCCAGCCGTGCCCCATAGAATCTCGTTCTCTGCTTTTGTTGATCCCCGATAGCTCAGTCGGTAGAGCGCCGGACTGTTAATCCGTAGGTCCCTGGTTCGAGCCCAGGTCGGGGAGCCAAATAAAAATTTGGCACAAACGAATTTGCAAACCAGATTGCAAGTCACAAAGAATCACAAAAGCCCGCTAACCATAACGGGCTTTTTTATGTAGTGAAAAGTTGCTGTACTGCTGTTCCCCGATAGCTCAGTCGGTAGAGCGCCGGACTGTTAATCCGTAGGTCCCTGGTTCGAGCCCAGGTCGGGGAGCCAAAAATCGAAGGCGTTGCGCGAATCTCGTGCAACGCCTTTTTCTTTTTGCGGCGTCGAAGCTTGCGCTGCGACTGCTGCACAGCCATCGCACTGCCCGATAATGGCGCGTCGTCATCTTTGGGAATCCCCATGAAAGCATTTCGTTTCCTGTCGTTCGTATCGCGCGCGGCCGTCGCCAGCGCCTGCCTCGGCGCGCTCGCTTCCGCGCACGCCGAAGAGATCGGCAGCGTGAACACCAATTTCCACATCACCGGATCGGACCGCGTGGTCGTAGAGGCCTACGACGATCCGCAGGTGACCGGTGTCACGTGCTACGTCTCTCGCGCGCGCAAGGGTGGCGTGAAGGGCACGCTCGGCCTCGCTGAGGACCCCACCGAAGCGTCCATCGCCTGTCGCCAGATCGGGCCGATGTCCTTCACCGGGCCGCTCAAACCGCAAACCGACGTCTTCAGCGAACGCATGTCGCTCATCTTCAAGACGCTGCACGTTGTGCGCATCGTCGACGCGAAGCGCAACGCGCTCGTCTACCTGACGTATAGCGACCGTATCGTGAGCGGCAGCGCAAAGAACAGCGTCAGCGCCGTGCCGGTGCCAGCAGGCACGACAATCCCGCTGCGCTAGGCCCGCGCTACACTGAGAGCCCCGCCCGGACACCCGCCATGACCGCCCGCCGTTTCCGCGATTCCGCCCGCTACTGGCGCACGCCGCTTTTGCCCGGCGCGGATCTGCTCACCGCCGAGTACCACGAGCACGAATTCGCGCCCCACTGGCACGAGGCCTACACGATCCCCGTGATCGAAGACGGCGCCGAGTGCTTTCGCTATCTGGGCGCGCAACACGTCGCGGAGGCGGGTACGGTGCCGGTCATCAATCCGGGTGAGCTGCACACGGGATCGCGCGCCGTCGACGAAGGCTGGCGCTACCGCGTCATGTACGTCCCGGTCGACTATCTGAGGGATCTCGCTTCGGGAATTGCCGACCGCCTGCAGCCGCTGCCGTGGTTTGGCGCCGACGTGATCCGCGATCCCGATCTGGCCCGTCGTCTCTCGCTCGCCCACCGGCTGCTGGAAGCGGACGCCGACCGGCGCCGCGCAGCTTCCGGCACAAGCGCGATCGCCCGCGCCGACGCCAGCCCCGTCCCGGAAATCGACGTGCTCGCCGTGGAAAGCGCGCTGCTCGACGCACTTTCGACACTGCTCACGCGCCACGGCCGTACGCGCGAAGCGCCACTGCAGCCGCAGATGAACGATCCGCGCGTCGAGACGATGAAGTCGCTGCTCGCCGCCGATCTCGCGACACCGCTGCGTGTGGCCGATCTCGCCCAGGCGGTCAGCCTCTCGCCGTTCCACGCGACGCGGCTCTTCACCGAGGCGTCCGGCCTGCCCCCGCACGCCTGGCGCACGCAGGTGCGGCTGCAGCGCGCGCTCGCGCCGCTGCGAGCGGGCGCGTCGGTCGCCGACGTGGCCGCCGCCAGCGGCTTCACCGACCAAAGCCATTTCACGCGTCACTTTCGCCGGATGTTCGGCGTGCCACCAGGGCGCTGGCAGTCGGCGTAGTGGGCGTCTGGTGGGCTGCTAGCCGGCTTCACGGCTCGATTGCGTACCGGCCCCGAATAAATCCGCCCCCGCACCTTCCCTCCCCGCAAGAACGTACAAGCCACGCACGCACACGCCCGCTATGCTGTCGGCGTGTATCGACCAGCGTTGGCGCATCGGCAGGGGTCAGGGCTTCAGGCCTCACTCCGCTCCCGGACAGTCCCACCTGGTCCCATGAAAGACGGTTGCCGTATCACGAGGACAGTTTGACCACTCACCCCACCCGCTCCCAGGAGTTCGTCGCCGGCGCGCGCGACACGATCCCCATGATGGTCGGCGCCGCGCCGTTCGGCGTGATCTTCGGCACGCTCGTCACGTCGGGCCCGCTCTCGTTGTGGCACGGCCAGTTCATGTCGCTCGCCGTCTTCGCGGGCTCCGCGCAATTCATTGCGCTCGGCCTGATCGCTTCGCACGCGAGCTTCGTCGTGATCTGGGCGACCACGTTCATCGTCAATCTGCGCCACGTACTCTACAGTGCGACGCTCGCACCCTACGTCTCGCACCTGCCCCTGCGCTGGCGTCTCGTGCTGGGCGGCGTGCTCACCGACGAGGTCTTTGCCGTCGCCTGGGCGCACTTCCGCCGCCACCCGCCAAGCGACGATGTCTCGCCGTGGCACTTCCTCGGCTCCGGTGTCGCGATGTACGTCAACTGGCAGATCTGGACCGCTGTCGGCCTGCTGTTCGGTGCCGCGTTCCCCGGCCTCCAGTCGCTCGGCCTCGACTTCGCGATGGTCGCCACGTTCATCGCAATCGTCGTGCCGCAGCTCGTCGCCGTGCGCTATATCGCGGCAGCCGTTACGGCCGGCGCGCTCGCGTTCTTCTGGCAAGGCTGGCCGTACAAGCTCGGCCTGCTTGGCGCCGTCCTCGCGGGCGTCGCGGTGGGCGTCGCACTCTCGCTGCCGCGCCGCTCGCGCGACGGCGCAGCCGCAGCCGCAGCGCCGTCGGCGGGCGCTACGCGCAGCCCTAGCAGCACCGACAACGCCCGCAACGCCAGCGACACCCGCCAAACCGCAGGAGCCCGCCAATGAGCTACGTCGTCCTCATCCTCGGCATGGCCGCCATCACCTGGCTCGTGCGCACCGCGGTTTTCGTGCTCGGCGAGCGGCTCGTTTTTCCGCCGATCGTGCGCACCGCGCTCGGCTTCGTCCCCGTGACCGTGCTCACCGCGATCATTGTGCCGATGGCCGTCTCGCCGCACGGCCAGGGCGCCGAACTCACCTGGCGCAATCCGCAGCTCGTGGGCGCGCTCGCAGCCATCGCGGTCAGCGTGCTCACGCGGCGGCCCCTCGTCACGATCGCGGCCGGGCTCGGCGTGTTCTTCCTCTGGCAGGGCGTCGTGCTGCACTGACGCGCCGGGCCTCACGGTGGCGCCAGGTGGGGTCCTCCACGATCGCGCCTCAAGTTTCCCCCTTCTGCGCCGTTAATCCCGTCAATGGCTGCTTTCGCGTTGCCGCGCTGCGCGAAAGCGCACGCGGCGCAGTGCAGCAAGGATCACACGGGACAACGAATGGGGCACATCACCCTCTCTATCAAGGACGAAACGCTCGGGTCGCTGCGCAAGGACTTCGAGGCGTTCCTGCGCGTATCGGTCAAGCTCGATCCGCAGTTCGCGACGCCATCGTTCGAGGATTTCCTGCGCGCCAAGCTGCTCGACAACATGGTGCCGCTGACCGAGCACGCGGTGCAGCGCATGTTGACGGGCGGCCAGTACGCATGGGCAAAACGCACGCTCGACAAGGAATTCCCGGAAGTCGTCTCGATCCTGATGCGGCAGGCGAACGAGTTCGGTTTCGGCTTTGCGTCGCGGACCGAGTGGACGCCCGAGGAACTGACCAAGCAGTGTCGCGAGTGGGCGACGGCAATCGTCAACGAAGCACAGGGCGACGCGATGCTCGTCGATCCGCTCGCCGCGCAGATCAAGGCGTCCGTGCAGGACATGCAGACGCTGGAAGAGATCATGCAGACGCCCGCGTGGCGCCTGTCAGAATCGCTGCGCCAGCGCATCTACGAAGCGAAGATCGACTGCGAGACGAGCACCGGCAGCACCGCGCGCGAACGACTCGGCGAGCTGCGCGGACTGTTGCGGCTCGCGATCACGCACGGGGTCTTCCAGAAGCAGGAAGCGCAGCAGATCATGGAGTATCTGCGTCTTCTGAAGCCGGAAATCTTCGTCGAGGAACCCGACGACGTGTTCGCGCGCCTCGCCGCCTGGCTGCGCAACTTCTTCGTGCCGCCGCACCGCACCGAGCCGCGTCGTCAGTCGAACTGACGCGCGCGCACCGAGGGCCTGTTCACTTCAGCGAGTACTCGAGTGACAGGCCCTGCGAGTAACAGGCCCTTCTAGTCCCACATCTTCCGCAGCATCGCACCGATCTCGATCTTTGCGTGCGCGGCAGCCGCAAGGCCTGCCGCGCCGGGCGCGCTCGCCACGGGCACGGGAGGCCAGGCGCACGATTCGAAGAGCGGCAGCGCCGACGCCGGAATGAAACGCGTACGCGACGCCCAGACATGGCGATCCCCGGACGCCACCTGGTTGTGCACGTAAAAGCGCTGCGGCACGACGATATGCAGGTCCTCCTTCGCGCGCGTCATCGCCACGTATAGCAGACGCCGCTCTTCCTCCAGTTCCTCGTCACTGCCGACGCCCAGATCGGACGGAATGCAGCCGTCCACGCCGTTGAGCACAAACACATTGCGCCACTCCTGCCCTTTCGCCGAGTGAATCGTCGAGAGGATCAAGTAGTCCTCATCGAGCAGCGGATCGGCGGATTCGGCGCTCGTTGCGTCGGGCGGATCGAGCGTGAGTTCAGTGAGGAAGCGTTCGCGCGAGGCGTAGGTGCTCGCGATGCTCTCCATCTGCAGCAGGTCCGCCATGCGCACGGCGGCGTCCTCGTGGTTACGCTCCAGATGCGGCTCGTACCAGCGCCGCACGCGTTCGAACTCAGCAGGCCAGGGCGTGGCGCGCGCGCCGATATTCTCGATCAGCGCGACGAACTCGGCCCAGTCGTCCGCGGCGCGCGGCGGCGGCGCGAACGCGGCGAGCGCTTCGGCCGCACGGTACGCGCCCGTGCAGGCGGCAACCTGATCGAGCAGCCGCGCGGCAGTGGCGGGACCGACGCCCGGCAGCAGTTGCGCAACGCGAAAGCCCGCGACGCGGTCGAGCGGATTCTCGGCCCAGCGCAATACCGCCAGCACGTCCTTGACGTGCGAGGCATCGAGAAAGCGCAGCCCGCCGAACTTCACAAACGGAATGTTGCGCCGTGCGAGTTCGATTTCGAGCGTCGCGCTGTGGTGGGCGGCGCGAAACAGCACGGCCTGCTGCTTGAGCTTCATGCCCTCCTCGCGGGCCGCGAGGATCTGCTCGACGACGTACTGCGCCTGGGTGGCTTCGTCGGCGACGGTCACGAGGTGCGGACGCTGCGCCGACGCTTTGTCGCTCCAGAGGTTCTTCGTGAAGCGCTCGCGCGCGGCGTCGATCACGGCGTTCGACGCCGCGAGAATCGGCTGCGTCGAGCGGTAGTTGCGTTCGAGCGTGACCTGGCGCGCGGGCGGATCGAAGTGCGCCGGGAAGTCGAGGATGTTGCGCACCGTCGCGCCGCGAAACGAGTAGATGGCCTGGGCGTCGTCGCCGACCACCGTGAGGCCGCGGCCATCGGGTTTGAGCGCGAGCAGGATCGAAGCCTGCAGGCGGTTGGTGTCCTGATACTCGTCCACGAGCACGTGATCGAAACGGCCCGCGAGGTCGGCGGCAAGCGACGGTTCAGCCGCCATGTGCGCCCAGTAGAGCAACAGGTCGTCGTAGTCGAGGACGTTCTGCTTCTGCTTGGCGTCGACGTAGCCCGCGAACAGCCCCTTCAGTTGCGGCTCCCATTCGAGGCACCACGAAAACGAGCGATTGAGCACGTTCGCGAGCGTGTCGCCCGTATTGACGACGCGGGAGTA
This sequence comes from Paraburkholderia adhaesiva, assembly GCF_021390575.1. Taxonomy (GTDB): domain Bacteria; phylum Pseudomonadota; class Gammaproteobacteria; order Burkholderiales; family Burkholderiaceae; genus Paraburkholderia; species Paraburkholderia adhaesiva. Next base: position 2,238,913 of record NZ_JAJEJQ010000001.1, read on the forward strand.
GATCGCAAGGCAGGTGTTCTTCGCCGGAAAGCGCTTTTGCTTCGCCGACAAACCGAGTTCGTGGCGCACGAGGTTCATCAGATCGGCGGAATCCTCGCGGTCGTTGATCGTGAACGCGGGCGACAGGCCGATCCGTTCGGCGTATTCGCGCAACAGGCGGGCGCCGATGCCGTGAAATGTGCCCGCCCACGTGAGCCCCTGCGCGAGCACGGACGCGGCACCCGGCACGCCGGCGGCGATACGGCCGACGCGGCGCGTCATCTCGAGCGCGGCGCGGCGCGAAAACGTCAGGAGCAGAATGCGGTGCGGGTCGGCGCCGTTCACGACCAGATGCGCGACGCGGTGCGCGAGCGTATTCGTCTTTCCCGAGCCCGCGCCTGCAATGACGAGCAACGGCGCGGGAAGCACGGCACCCGGTGCGAACGCGTTGGCGCCGCCATGCTCGACGGCGGCGCGCTGCGCATCATTGAGCTTCGAAAGATAAGCGGTGACGCTGCTCGCGGCAGGCGTTTCGAGAACGGTGGACACGGTAATGGACGTCAGGAGTGTCAGGGCGATAAGGGCGGCGACGGATACTGTATATCCATACACCCTACCCCGGCAAGCGCCGATCGTGCCGCGATCTGGCGGTATTTTTCACCGACTTTCGCCGACCTTCGCCGATTGTCGGCGGCGTGGCGTGGATCGCGTTGCCGCCGGATGACACCGGGCGCTGCCGGAGGCTACCAGCAGCAAAGCGCGAACGCTTCGGTCCACCGATTGCCTTTCCGACGACCGCATATGCTTTATGATGCGAACCCTTCGACGCACCCGCCCACGGTACCTGCGACCATCCGGAAAACCCAAACGCCATGCCCAACCTCGATTTCACACTGACCGGCGATTTCGTCGAGCTGCACAACCTCCTGAAGATCACCGGACTTGCCGACAGCGGCGGCTCGGCCAAGCAGATCGTCGCGTCGGGGGCCGTCAAGGTGGACGGCGAAGTCGAACTGCGCAAGACCTGCAAGATCCGCGCGGGCCAGGTGGTGCTGCTCGGCGATACGCGCATCGCGGTGCGTGAAGCCGACTGAAAGAACGCGCACCAGAAGTGGGCTTTTTGATCGACAACGGCGCGATCCACCCCTAAGCTGTTGTTCTCGATAGCAGCCCCGACTTCCCCGCGGCGCGAGTTTTCGCGCCGCTTGCTTTTCATGACCCGACCGACGCTCTTCGCGCGCCCCATCGCGCCGCCCACGCTGACGCGACACGCCGCCGACACCGCCCGACTCGCCGCGCCGCTCGCCATCGCCCAGCTTTCGCAAACGGCGATGAGCGTCACCGACACGGTGCTGCTCGGCTCGCTCGGCGCCGATGCACTCGCGGCGGGCGGTCTCGGCGCGAATCTGTACCTGGTCACCCTGATCATCCTGCAAGGCGTGCTGACCTCGGTGAGCGTGAGCGTCGCGCAGGCGCGCGGCGCGCGCAACGAGAGCGACGTCCCGCACATCTACTGGACGGGCTTCGCGCTGTCGCTCCTGCTCACGCTGCCCGCGTTCGTGCTGCTCTCGTTCGCAACGCCTCTCCTGCTCGCGCTCGGCGAGCCGCCGCTGCTCGCGCGTCACGTCGGCGAGTATGCGGCCGTGCTGCGCTGGGGCGCGCCCGCCAGCCTGATCGGCGTCGGGCTCATGCGCTCGTTCCTGCCCGCGATCGGCGCGGCGAGACGCCTCCTGTGGGTGTCGATCGCAGGCGTGTTCGTCAACGGTTTCCTCAACTACGGGCTAATTCACGGCGCGTGGGGCCTGCCGCGACTCGGCTTCCTCGGCTCGGCTGCGGCGACCGCGATCACGGTCTGGCTCACCGCCACCGTGCTGATGGCGCTGCTGCACCTGCGTCCATCGCACCAGCATTTCGTCGCCGCGCGGCGGCCCACGGCGCCGCTGATGGGCGAACTCGTCTCGATCGGCTGGCCTGTGGCGATCACGTACGCCGTCGAAGCGACGCTGTTCCTCGCCACCGGTCTCCTGATGGGCCTGCTCGGCGCGATACCGCTCGCGGCGCACCAGATCGCGCTGAACGTGGCGTCGATGACGTTTATGGTGCCGCTCGCAATCGGTCAGGCGGCGAACGTGCGTGTCGGCTACTGGGCAGGCGCGGGCGAGCCGCACGCGGCTCGCCATGCGGGATTCGCGTCGCTCGGACTCGGCGCGGGATTCATGTGCGTGTCGGCGCTCGTGATGGTGCTCGCGCCGCACTGGATCGTCGGCCTGTACCTGCATCTGGACGACCCCGCCAACGCGGCGACGGTCGCGCTCGCGACGACGCTGCTCGGCGTGGCCGCAGTGTTCCAGATCGTCGATGGCGTGCAGGCGGTGGGTTCCGGTTGCCTGCGCGGACTCAAGGACACGCGCATTCCGATGATGGCGGCAACGCTCGGCTATTGGGGCATCGGTTTTCCCACGGGCTACGCGCTCGCGTTCCACTTCGGCCTCGGTGCACGCGGCCTTTGGTGGGGCCTCGCCGCGGGACTCGCCACCGTTGCGTTCATGATGACGCTGCGCTTTCACAGGATGAGCCTGCGCCGCGCCGCCACGCCCGCCGCCGCCTGAGTCGGCGGATGTCTCGCCGGATCCCCCGCGCGATTAAGCAGGCAGCTAAAATACCCCGGCCGCCACACTCGCCGTCCCGCTCACGAAGCGACGTCGACGTGTAGCCGAGGAGACCCCGCAGACACCCGCACCGCCGCCACCGCGGCACCGCAGGCGCTGTCCATGGCCGGCTTCACCGCGCAGCGCGCGCAAGACCTCCGCACTGCGCCACGAACTATAACGAACGCAAAAACGAACGCACAACCGGACCACCCTTCCATGCTCGCCCCGATTACCCGACTCTTTCCGCTCTGGGCCGTCGTCGTCTCGCTTGTCGCGTACTTCGCGCCAGCCTCGGTCGCGCCGATCGCGCCGCACGTCACGACGCTGCTCACGATCATCATGCTCTCGATGGGCGTGACGCTCTCGTTCGCGGACTTCCAGCGCGTGTTCACACGCCCCGCTCCGGTGCTGGCCGGCATCGTCCTGCATTACCTCGTGATGCCGCTCGCTGCGTGGGCGATCGCGAAAGCGCTGCACATGCCGCCCGATCTCACCGCCGGGATGGTGCTCGTGGGCAGCGTGGCGAGCGGCACGGCGTCGAACGTCATGATCTATCTCGCGCGCGGCGACGTCGCGCTGTCGGTGACGATCAGCGCGCTCTCGACGCTCGTCGGCGTATTCGCGACACCGCTGCTCACACGCTTCTACGTCGATGCGTCGATCACCGTCGACGTGCGCGGCATGCTCATGAGCATCCTGCAGATCGTCGCCCTGCCGATCCTGATCGGTCTCGTCGTGAATCGCATCGCGGGCTTGCTCGTGCGCCGCATCGAGCCCGTGCTGCCGCTCGTCTCGATGGTGTCGATCCTCGCGATCATCGCCGCCGTGGTGGGCGGCACGCACGCGAGCATCGCAACGGTCGGGCCGCTCGTCGCGCTCGCCGTGGTGCTGCACAACGGAATTGGCCTCCTCGGTGGCTATTGGGGCGGCCGTCTGCTCGGCTTCGACGAGTCTGTGTGCCGCACACTCGCCATCGAGGTCGGCATGCAGAACTCCGGGCTCGCCGCGACGCTCGGCAAGCTCTATTTTTCGCCGCTCGCGGCGCTGCCCGGTGCGCTGTTCTCGGTGTGGCACAACCTGTCGGGATCGCTGCTTGCCGGTTACTGGGCTGGCAAACCCGTGCGTAACGGCATACGTGATGCCGCCGCCGTGCTGCAGCCGCGTCCCACGGTTACGACGCGTCGCTAACGGGGCACCCATTCACCGTGCGGGCTGCCATGGCGGCCCGCCGCGAATTGCTCTCGCACGCCGGTGGCGCTAGCCGGCTTCAGTAGTGCCCGCGTCAGCGTATCGCCCGCATCCGGCGCAACGCCCCAAACCGCGCGCGAACTGACCAGTGCGCCACACGCGACGCCCGCCAGCTGAGCCACGCACCGAGCGCGGCCCACGGCTGCCGCTGCGACTGTGCCGCCGAGCGTGTCTGGGCAACCACCTCGACCGCGTGAAGCGGATGCCACTCGCAGATCACAGCCTCGTCCCACCCGCCGATCCGGACCCGCTCCCCGCGCGCGACGGGAAGCGCTTCGCCCGGCGCGAGCCAGTAGTCCTCGGGATCGCCTTCCACCGTGATCCACACGAGCCCAACGCGCGCGCCCAGCCAACCGCCATGCGCGGCACGCCACGTGCGGCACGTACCGCGCGCGATGTTCATGGTCACCTCCACTGCGTTCATCGCCGTCTCCAGCCGTCCAGGATGTCTGCAGTGTTGCGTGCACCAGGGGCTCGACGTTTCCGGCCGTGCTGAAACGAGACCTGCGGCCCGCACGGGTCCGCGCGCCAACCGCGCCGCATCCCGTAGAATCCGGCCGAACGCCGTGACACGACGGTGAACCGCCGCGCACCTCGTCGGCTTCGGAGAATCCTGCTTGACCGTCTATTCAGTCCCGACCGAACCCACGCCGCATCGCGATCGCCGGAGCACGCCCGCGCCCGGCGACTCGCTGCCGCTCCGCACGGCCCGCGGCGCGAAGGTCGCGCCCCGCATCGCGATCTTCGCGCGCGCGTGGCTCGCCCTGCTTTTCGTAACGCTTCTCGCCGCATGCGCGACACGTCCACCCGCCACCGCCCTGCCGCGCGAGACCACGCACGCGCTGTCCGCGTCCGCGAATACGCCGCTTCGCGCCGCGCTTGCCGCCGACGTAGCCGCGCATCCGGGCCAGTCGGGCTTTCGCCTGCTCGCGAACGGCACCGACGCGCTGCAGACGCGCATCGCGCTCGCGCGCGCGGCAACGCAAACGCTCGACATGCAGTACTACATCGCCAACGAGGACACGACCGGCAAGCTGCTGCTCGGCGCGGCGCTCTACGCGGCGGACCGGGGCGTGCGCGTGCGCATGCTCGTCGACGATCTGAATTTCCGCGACATCGACAGCCTGATGGCCGCGCTCGACACGCACCCGCTGATCGAGATCCGCGTATTCAATCCGTACGGCAGTGCGCAGGGAAGCATGTTCGCGCGCACGACGAACCTGCTGACGAAACTCGACCAGTTCACGCGCCGCATGCACAACAAGGCGATGATCGTCGACAACCAGGCGGCGATCGTGGGCGGCCGCAATCTCGGCGACGAGTATTTCAACGCGAGCCCGACATTGGAGTTCAGCGACCTCGATGTGCTTGCTGCCGGCCCGGTCGCGGCCGAGGTGTCCGCGAGCTTCGACGACTACTGGAATAGCAGCGTGTCCTATCCGCTCAGCGCGCTGAACAAACAGAAGTTCGATCCGCACGATCTCGACACCGTCCGCGACGCGTTGCGCGAGCACTGGCGCAAAAACGCCGAGCCCTATGACGCGAAACCGCTGAACGCCACACCACTTGCCGAGCAGATCGCCCGGCACGAATTGGTGCTTGTCTGGGCGGACTGCTCGTTCGTCCCCGATTCCCCCGAAAAGATCGCCAACGCGCAAACAACGCAGAACGCACAAGTGGGCGACGCGATGCGCTCGCTCATCGACCAGATCCGTGCGGCGCGAAAGAGCGTGCTCGTGTTCTCGCCGTATTTCGTGCCGCACGACGCCGGCGTGGAGGAAGTGCGCAAGCTGACCGCACGCGGCGTGCGCGTCGCGATTCTCACGAACTCGCTCGCCGCCACGGATGCGGTCGTCGTCCAGTCCGGCTACAGTCCGTTTCGCGTGCCGCTCCTGCACGCGGGCGCCGAACTCTACGAATTCAAGCCAAGCCAACCGGTGCGCGGCGAGCGGCGGCAGCGGCCCGGCATGATGGGTTCGCGCTCGCGCTCGAGCCTGCATGCGAAGGCGTATGTGATCGACGAGCGCACGCTCGTGATCGGCTCGCTCAACCTCGATCCGCGTTCGGCGCGGCTGAATACGGAGCTTGCACTCACGATCGACAGCCCCGCGCTCGCGCACGACGTCGCCGGCTATTTCGCGCGCGCGACGTCGCTCGACATCAGCTACCGCGTGACGCTCACCACACCCGAAGAGCGTGCGCAGCTCGCGGGTACCGCCGCCCCGAATTCGCCGCTCATCTGGACCGATGAAGAGGACGGCGTGATCCGCACCTACAACCTCGACCCGCACGCCGGTTTCTACCGGAATGTGCTAACCGGGCTATTCTTGCTGTTGCCAGTGAACGATCAGCTGTAACGGCGCGCTGTAGCCTCGCACCGCATTCGCTCTTCGTTCTCTCCCCCGCCGGACCCCGAAAACGGCGCGCGGCGAGCCGGTGCCGCGCGCATCCACCGGAGTGCACCATGACCGATGAAGCAAGAATGGAACGCGACACGTTCGGCGAGATCGCCGTACCCGCCGCGCGCCTCTGGGGCGCGCAGACGCAGCGTTCCCTGCAGAACTTCCGCATCTCAACCGAGAAGCAGTCGCCGGAGCTGATCACCGCACTCGCGACGATCAAACGCGCGGCGGCCGAGGTCAATCTCGGGCTCGGCGTGCTCGACGAGCAGAAAGCGCACGCGATCATGCAGGCCGCCGACGAGATCATCGCGGGCAAGCATCCGGGCGAATTTCCGCTCGCGGTCTGGCAGACCGGCTCGGGCACGCAGACCAACATGAACCTCAACGAGGTGATCGCAAACCGCGCGAGCGAGATTCTCGGCGGCGAGCGCGGTGAAGCGCGTAAGGTCCATCCGAACGACGATGTGAACCGCGGCCAGTCGTCGAACGACGTGTTCCCGACGGCCATGCACGTGGCCGCTGCGTACGGCATCGTCAAGCATCTGCTGCCCGCGCTGAAGACGCTGCGCGATACGCTCGACGCCAAGGCGAAGCAGTTCGTCGACATCGTGAAGATTGGCCGCACGCACCTGCAGGACGCCACGCCGCTCACGCTCGGCCAGGAATTCTCGGGCTATGTCGCGCAACTCGACCAGGGCATCCGGCATGTCGAATCGACGCTGCCGCATCTCTACGAACTCGCGCAGGGCGGCACGGCAGTCGGCACGGGGCTCAACGCGCATCCACAGTTCGCACAGAAGGTGGCCGAAGGAATCGGCAAGCTCACGGGCCTGCCCTTCGTTAGCGCGCCCAACAAATTCGAGGTCATGGCCGCCGCCGACGCGCTCGTGTTCGCGCATGGCGCGCTCAAGACCGTCGCCGCGAGCCTCATGAAAATCGCCAACGACATCCGCTGGCTCGCGAGCGGCCCGCGCTGCGGGCTTGGCGAACTCTCGATCCCCGAGAACGAGCCAGGCAGCTCGATCATGCCGGGCAAAGTAAATCCTACGCAATCCGAAGCAGTTACGATGCTCTGCTGCCAGGTGTTCGGCAACGACGTCGCCGTGAATGTCGGCGGCGCGAGCGGCAACTTCGAGCTAAACGTGTTCCGCCCGATGATCGCGCACAACGTGCTGCAGTCGATCCGTCTCCTCGCCGACGGCGCGCTCTCGTTCAATGATCACTGCGCCGTTGGCATCGAGCCGAACCGCTCGCGCATCGACACGCTGCTCAACGAATCACTGATGCTCGTGACGGCGCTCAATCCGCACATCGGCTACGACAAGGCCGCGCAGATCGCGAAGAAGGCACACAAGGAAGGCACGACGCTCAAGGCAGCAGCGCTCGCGCTCGGCCACGTCACCGAGCAGCAGTTCGACGAATGGGTGCGCCCCAACGACATGGTCGGGAGTCTGAAAAATTAACGACGTTTCCTGCCCGCTCCAATGAAAAACGGGCGGCAATGCCGCCCGTTTTTTTATCTGCGCGTCAGGCCGCGCCCCTCGCAACTTCGTCGGGCTTGAGTTCGACGATTGCGTCGAGCGCATCCTTCACGTCCAGCGCGTATTTCGCGAGACGCTTCTGCTCGTCGGTCTCCGGCACGAATGACGGCACCGGAACCGGCGTGCTGTTTTCGTCGACGGCGACCATCACGATCATGCAATCAGTCGTGAGACGCAACTGGCCGCTCTTCGGATCGCCCGCGTGGACGGTGATATGGATGTGCATCGACGTACGGCCCGTCGCGACGATGCGCGCACGCAGTTCGACCATGTTGCCGACGAGAATCGGCCGGCGAAAGCGGATATTGCCGACGCTCACCGTGACGCAGTAGCGGCCCGACCAGACGGCTGCGCACGCGTAAGCCGTTTCGTCGATCCATTTCATCAGTGCACCACCGTGCACTTTTCCGCCGAAATTCACGGAGGTCGGCTCGGCAAGGAAGCGGAACGTCGTTTCCGAACGGTCCAGCGGCTGGGCAGGCATATTCATGTTGAGCTTCGCTCGTGGGTCGTCCGCTTGCGCGGCGGTTTGGTGGAAAGGCGTCGATTATACGAGGACGATAAGGAGTGCGCTGCGATGAATTTGAACGCACTCCGAAGCCTCGCGCCGAGGGCCGGGCCGCGAAAGCCAGACGTCTCCCGCCCTACTTCGCGTGAAAAGTTCCGACCGACCGCGGCCGCGCTATGCCGCTGCGAAGCGCGCCCGGTAATCGAGCGGCAGCACGCCGTACGAGCGCTCGAATGCTCGCCGCAGGTTTTGTTCGCTGCCGAAGCCGCAATCGGCAGCGATCCGCTTGAGCGGCTGGCGCGACTGGACGAGCCTCGTCGCGGCGGCCTCGACGCGCATCGCCGCCACCGTGCGCGCAGGCGTGCGCCCCATCGCCTCGACGTAGCGGCGCGCGAACGTGCGCGGGCTCATGCGCGCCGCCTCGGCAAGACGCTCGACGCTCAATTCCGTATGAAGATTCGCGGCCATCCAGCCATGCAATGCGTCGAAGTCGCCGCCCGCCGACATCTGCGCGGTCAGCGCCTCGCTGAACTGCGCTTGCCCGCCGGGGCGCTTCATGAACACCACGAGCCGCCGCGCGGCCTGCATCGCCACGGCGTGCCCGCAATCCTCTTCGATCAGCGCGAGCGTGAGGTCGATTCCAGCCGTGACGCCGGCCGAGGTCCAGATGGCCCGTCCATCGCGTGTATCGCACAGGAAGATCGGCTCGGGGTCGACGTCGACCAGCGGAAAGCGCCGCCTGAGCTGCGCGGCATTGCGCCAGTGCGTCGTCGCGCGACGGCCATCCAGCAGACCGGCGGCCGCGAGATAGAACGCCCCCGTGCAGACCGACGCCACGCGCCGCACGCGCGGCGCGCAGGCCGCGATCCACGCGACGAGTTCGGGCTGCAGCGGCGTGGTGTCGTCGATAGGGACGCCGGGGACGATCAGTGTGTCGATGGTGGCGCAGTCGAGCGAGTCGAGCCGTTCCGTGACGACCGGCAGGCCCGCGAAAGTCGGCAGCACGCCGCCCGCAACCGACGCAACCGTGACGCGGTACGCACACGGCTCGCCTTGCGCGGCCTGCGTGCGTTCTGCGGCACGCGCCGTGAGTTCGGCGCGCCAGAAGGCCTCGATGGGCCCGCAGGCGTCGAGCAGCACGAGATCGGGCGCAACGGCGAAGACGATGTGGCGCGCAGCAGACGATACGGACATGGCAGAGAGGTCGATCGGGAAACGATGACGTCATCATCGCACCCGCGCGCCTGGCAGTCGCGTCAAATCCGCTTCAATTTCTGCCAACCCGGAGCACGCCGAGCGTGCCGGGCCCGGCGATCAGTGGCGAACGACGACGCCTTCGTCGACCGTGCCGTACATCGTGATGCCACTCGCACCGTTTGACGGCATGGAACCGCCCTGAGCGCACGCCGTACCGAGCAGCGCGAGGGAGCAGACAGCCGCGAGGGCGAAAAAGCGTTTCATATCAGCTTGCGGAACGAGGAGGAGAACTGGAATTTTAGCGCCGAGGACCAGTGGCTCGCAGAAACAGCGTATTCGACATTTCATGCCGCACTGAAACGTCGAATGCCGCCTCCGGCTAAAGTGGCGTCATGGGCACTCCGCGTGCCGTAACCGCGACGAAGGAATCGCCATGTCCGCGACACCTGGCAACGATACCGGCCACTTTCCCGGCCTCTCGCGCATCGGCGCGCTGCTCGCCGATCCCGGCCGCGCTGCAATGCTCTGGGCGCTGATGGACGGCACCGCGCGTCCGGCGGGTGAACTCACGCTCATCGCGGGACTTTCGCCATCAGCTGCGAGCGCGCACCTCGCACGTCTCACCGACGGCGGCCTGCTCGCGCTCGAAGTGCGCGGCCGGCACCGCTATTACCGGATCGCAACGGCCGACGTCGCCGCCGCGATCGAGGCGCTCATGAACGTCGCACAGGCGAGCATGTCGTCATTGCCTGCGGCGAAGCCCGCGCGCACGGTCCCGCTTGAAATGCGCCATGCGCGCACGTGCTACGACCACATGGCAGGCGAAGTTGCGGTGCAGGTGTTGGAGCGGCTCGTCGGAGGCGGCCTGCTCGTACGCGACGGCGACAACCTCGATGCGACACCCGAGGGCGCTGTGCGTCTCGCCGGCTGGGGCGTGGACATCGGCGCGCTGCGCGGGCGGCGTCGGCGTTTCGCGTGCACATGTCCCGACTGGAGCGAGCGACGGCCGCACCTGGGTGGCGCGCTCGGCGCCGCGTTGCTCGATTCGTGGATCGCCGGCGGCTGGGTCGAGCGCGCAAGCCGGCCTCGCGTACTGCGCATCACGCCAGCAGGTCAGCGTGGTTTCGATGCGCTGACTGCCCGCTAAACCTGTCACCACATCACAGCCATTGGGCGCTCGACGCACCCCGCGCGAGGTGTCGCGCGTCTCTGTTTGTCTCTGTTTATTACCGGCAACACGGCTCTGACCCCTTCCCTGCGTCGCCGCACCAGCAGGGGACGCACGTTCTGTTACATCTGGAGCATGGGCCATTACAATTCGCCGCGCATGGTAACAGGCAAGGCCGCTACAGTCCCCAACAGGACGCGCCGCAAACGACGGCGTGCCGTGGAGAAAGAACATGAAAACGCGCACCCCAACGATCATCGAGTTTCGCCGGCTTCCCCGCCACACGCCTACCCTTGTTGCCTGTGCCGCGGTTGCGGCGCTGCAATTCGCCGCCGTGCCTGCGTTCGCCCAGAGCGCGCCGGGGTATGCCCAGGGCGAGCCGCCCTCCCAGGGTGCGACTATCGATCCGCCGGGGCGCGTCGCGCGGCTCGACTACATGGCCGGCCCCGTCACGACAGAACCGGCGGGCGCCACCGACTGGTCCTACGCCCAGCTCAACCGCCCGCTCACGTCCGGCGATCAGCTCTGGAACGACGCGAATGCGCGCTCCGAGTTGCACATCGGTTCGACGGCGGTGCGCCTTGGCGCGCAAACGAGCGTTAGCGTCCTCAATCTCGACGACTCGACGGCTCAGTTGAAAGTCGCGCAAGGCACGCTCTCGACGCACGTGCGCGAACTGCCCGCCGGGACATCCTATGAAATCGACACGCCGAATCTGGCGCTCGGCGTGAGCAGCCCGGGCGACTATCGCGTCGACGTGGCGCCGGATGGCAGTTCGACCACGGTCACGGTCCACAGCGGCAACGTGACCGCCTACGGCGAGAACGGCCAGACGCCGATGTCGGCGGGCCAGCAGATCCGCTTCGCTGGAACGGACCTGCAGCAGGTGGGAAGCAACGAGGCGCCGCAGCCCGATGCCTTCGACCGTTGGGCACTCGCGCGCGACGCCGCCGAGGACCGCTCGGTGTCGGCACGCTACGTTTCACGCGACATGACGGGCTATCAGGACCTCGACGCGAACGGCACCTGGCGCAACAGCCCGCAGTATGGCGAGGTCTGGGTACCGAATGACACGCCCGCGGGCTGGGCGCCGTATCACGACGGCCACTGGGTCTGGCAAGCGCCATGGGGCTGGACGTGGGTCGATGATCAGCCGTGGGGCTTCGCCCCCTATCACTACGGCCGCTGGGCCAATATCGACGATTCGTGGGCCTGGGTGCCCGGCCCCATGGTCGAGAGCGAGCCGCCGGTCTATGCGCCGGCGCTCGTCGGCTTTGTCGGCGGCGGGGATGGCGGCGTCGACTGGGGCGTGAGCCTCGCGGCGGGCGGTGTCGGTGCGGCCGGCATCGCGTGGTTCGCGCTCGGACCCGGTGAGCCGTGGCATCCGCGCTGGGCGGACTGGAGTCCGCATTACTACGATCGCGTGAACCGTACCGTCGTCGTCAACAACATCCACAACACGTATGTGAACTATCGCGTGCCGGGTGCCGTTACGGCGGTGCCGGCAACCGCGTTCGTCCACGGCCAGCCGGTCTCCCGCTTTGCACAGCACGTCGATCCGCGACAATGGCACGGGGCGCACATCGAGTCGGGCACGCCGGGCATCGCGCCGGTAGCGGGCAGTTTCGGCAACAGCGCGCGGCGCGCCGACTATCGTCCGCCTGCCGCGCTCACACAGCGCCAGGTCGTGGCGACGCGCGCGCCCGTCGCGCCGCCAGCGTTACGCGACAACCTCGCGCAACGCTTTGCGCGTGAACGCGGCACGGTACCGGGTGCAGGTGCGCCGGTAGTGCGTGTTTCTGCGCCGGCGCATGCGCCTCTCGATGCAGCGCATGGCGCATGGGGTGCGCAAAATGTGCGCGTGGTGCCGCCGCATTCGCCGGTGATGGGTGAGGCCGGACGGCCCGGCAGCATGGCGCCGCAGCCCGGTCGTCCGGGAGGCTTTGCGTCGAACGCACCGACGCAGGAACGCGGCCAGCCGGGCGTGGCTCCTGCGATGGGGAACCCACGTGGTCCGGCGGAACAGGAGCGTGGCGCGCCACGCCCGCCGCAGTTGGCGGGCCGCCCGGAAGGCGACATGTCTCGCGCACAAGGCCGCACGCCAGACGCGGCACCGAACGAAGCGCGTCAGCCGATGTGGACGCAGCCGCATGCGCCGATGGCAACACGTGGCCAGCCCGGCGCGGTCGAGGGTGCCCGACAGCCGCAATACGCGATGCAACAGCCGCAGCCCGCGCCGCGCGAGGCGGCTCGTCCGCAACCGCAACAGCAGCCCCAGCAGCGCGCGGAGTTCAACCCGCAGCCACAATCTCAAGCGCAACCGCGTGCGGAGATTCGTCCGCAACAGCAGCCTCAAGCGCAACCGCGTGCGGAATTCCGCCCGCAACCGCAGCCTCAACCCCAGCCGCGTGCGGAGGTTCGCCCACAGCCGCAACCGCAACCCCAGCCGCGTGCGGAGTTCCGCCCGCAACCGCAGCCCCAACCCCAACCGCGTGCGGAGGTTCGCCCGCAGCCGCAGCCGCAACCCCAACCGCGTGCGGAGTTCCACCCGCAGCCGCAACCACAGCCTCAACCTCAGGCACGCCCGGCGCCGCAACCGCAGGAACGCGCGAGCCATGGCCGCGACGACCATCCGCACGGCTAACCGTACCTATCGCGAAGGCCTAGCCTCTCGCCTGACAAACTAAAAAACCCGCGGACCTGAGGTCCGCGGGCTTTTAAATTTAAGCCGGGTAACGCCGAATCAGACTGCCATCGGTGCGGTCAATGGCTCGTGGTGCCGGTAGCCGGCAAGCGAAAAATCAGCGGGTTCGACTTTTTCCAGCCATTCCGGCTCATAGACCCCCGTCTTCGCGTATTCGGGCACGCGCTCCGAGATCGCGAGCTGCGGGCTCTCAAACGGCTCGCGACGCAACTGTTCGTTCAGCATGTCGAGCTGGTTTTCGTAGATGTGGGCATCGCCGATGAAGTACGTAAACCAGCGCGGCGTATAGCCCGTCAACCGGCCGACCAGATGCAGCAGCACTGCGCCTTCAGTCAGGTTGAACGGCGTGCCGAGACCAACGTCGTTGCTGCGGATATACAGGCACAGCGAGATCTCCCGCTTCGCCGGATTCGGCAGGAACTGATACAGGAGATGGCAAGCTGGCAGCGCGATTTCCTCGAGCACCGCGGGATTCCAGCCATGAAACAGAATGCGGCGATCGGCGGGGTTGCTCATGATGGTGTCTAGACACTGGCGCAACTGGTCGACCGCCTTGTAGAGCAGCACCTTCGGGCGACCATCTTCGACGAACTGCGCCACACGCGCATAACCGCGCGATTCAGCGTCCGCCAGACGCGCCGCCGCGTCGGCGTCGAGCACCTTGTACGCCGGCCAGCGGCGCCACTGCACGCCGTAGACGTCGCCGAGGTCGTCGGTGCCCTCGCGATACGGATTCGCGAGCCATTGCGCGTTCTCGTTCGCATTGGCGTCCCAGACCTTGCAGCCGAGCGCCCGGAAATCGGCCGCGCTGCGCGATGCGCGCAAAAAGCCGATCAGCTCGCCGACCGCCGACTTGAACGCCAGCTTCTTCGTGGTCACGGCGGGGAATCCCTGCTGGAGATCGAAGCGCAGCATCGCGCCGGGCTGGCTGATAGTGCGGATGCCCGTGCGGTTTTCCTGCCAGGTGCCGGTATCGAGAATCGAGCGGACCAGCTCGAGGTACTGTTTCATGCGGGGCCCCTTCGGCGGGCGCGCGCGGCACCCGGTTCGGATCGAGAAACCGGGATTTTAACAAGCGCGGCGCCGGAGCCGGGAAAACCCACCGGGCACGAGGGTAGCGTCCGAAGCGTCGCGTGCGGAAAACGCGAGCTGAAGACATGTGGCGCGCCCTGCCGACCTGCCAGGGCCCAAATCAGACCATGGACGTGCCGGGAATTTACGCCCCGCCTCCCGAGGCCAGCCCGCCCGGATGCGGTGTGAGGTTTTCACTTTCCATGTGACGCATGCCGTGCGCGCACAGCAACCGGTAAAGCGTCACGCGCGAAATCCCGAGTTCGTGCGCCGCGTCGCCGAGGCGCCCGCGATGACGCAGGAGCGCAAGTTCGATCGCCTGGCGCTCAGCGGCTTCGCGCGCCTGCGCGAGCGACACCGGCATCACCTCGACGTAGTCTCCGAGTTCGAGATCGCTCGCCGTGATCGCGCGCCCCTCCGACATCACGATCGCGCGCCGCACACGGTTGATGAGCTCGCGCACGTTGCCCGGCCAGCTGTAGTTGTGCAGCGCGGCGATCGCGTCGGGCGAGAAGCCGCGCAGGCGCCGGCAGCCGTCCTTGCGAAAACGTTCGAGCATGTGCCGCGCGAGCAGCTCGATGTCCTTGCCGCGCGCGCGCAGCGGCGGCTCGTCGATCTGCAGCACGCACAGGCGGTGATACAGATCCTGACGAAAACGCCCTTCGACCATCGCGGCACGCATGTCGACGTGCGTCGCCGAGATGATGCGCACGTCCACGGGCATCGACTGATGGCCGCCGAGACGCTCGATCTTGCCTTCCTGGAGGAAGCGCAGCAGGCTCGCCTGGCTTTCCATCGGCAGGTCGCCGATTTCGTCGAGGAAGAGCGTGCCGCCGTTGGCCGCCTCGACGCGTCCGATCTTGCGCTGGCTCGCGCCCGTGAAGGCGCCGCGCTCGTAGCCGAACAGCTCCGACTGCAACAGATGCGGCGGAATCGCGCCGCAGTTGATCGGCACGAACGGCGCGTTACGCCGCGACGAGCGCTCGTGAATGGCGACGGCCGTGAGTTCCTTGCCGGTGCCCGACTCACCCGAGATGAACACCGGGGCGTCGGTCATGGCGACCTTGCGGATCGAGCGGAAGAGCGCGAGCATCGCCTCGCACGAGCCAACCATCTCGCCTTCCGTTCCGCCGGTCGTGTCGTTCGAAGCCGGTTCGCCGAGCGAGACCATGCCATATGCGTGGCCAACCGAGTCGACGATACGCTCGCCGCTCCATGGGACCGTTACGTAATCGAAACAGTAATCGCGCACAAGGCGGCGCAGCGTTGCGTCCTGAAGCTGTCCCGAGGTCGTCGCTGCCACCCAGCCGACGTTAGGCAACGTGAGGCATGGCTCGAACGCGCCGATCTCTGGCAGATGGAAATGACTGGAAACGTCGAGAAGGCCACCCGCCGGAAGACCCGCGCGCAGCACCCTGCGCGCGTCGCGCGCGTTGCTGACGACTTCCACTTGCCAGCCACGCTCGTGGAACCGCTCGTTCAGCTCTTCGCTCGGGCTGCGCGTCACGTATATTAGTTGCCGTGTTGCGGGTTCCATTATTCAGATCCTCTCGCCACTACATCGTTAAAAATGCCGGCACGCACCTGAATGTCCAGACACCCAGCATAAAGCGCCAATTCGCTTCTGAAATAGAAGCGAACGGACATGCTTTTGCTGACGATGAAACCCCGAGTCTCGGTGTGGGTGTCGCGGGCCCATACGGGCACTTTTTACTTATCTGCTTTAGAGCGTTTCCTGAAGCTTACTCTATATGCGGAATTGTTGGACGGTTTTTACACCTGCCACCGCCCAAACGGGCCAGATGAAAAGGTTTTCAAGGCGAATATTACCGAACGTTGTCAGAAGGGAAATTAATCGAATGTTTCACTCTCCGATTACCTTCGCATTAAGACTCCGCTTAACGACTGGTTACCTGTGCGCAATGCGCATAGTCCTTTAATTAGTTACGCGTTTCAGCACTGAAACATTTTAGACAAAATCGGCCATTCAAAAACCAGCTGAAAACGCACACATCAGGTGCATCAATGGATTGCGGCGCATGGCACATGTTTCGCTAAATCTCCTGCACGAGGAGATAAGCCATGCGATTCAATCCCTTCATCGTCAGGCGCCATGCATCAGGCGGCACTGTGGCCCTCGCGGCCGCCGCGCTGCTCGGGCTTGCGAGCGCGGTTCACGCGCAGTCGCTGGTAGCAGCAGTCGATGCGCCGGTCGCCGCGACGTCCGCCAGCGTGAACGCTGATGTCATTCCTGCAACGCGCGACGCCATTGTTGCACCGTCCATCGTTCCCGCGACGCTCGAAGTACGCGCCCCGCAGACGGACAGCGCCGACACGGACAACGGGCCAGTGGCCGCCGACCCTACGCCGCCCGGCGACGACAGCGTGCTGGTCGGTGCTCGCGCATTGGACGATCAGACGTTGTCGCGCCAGCGCGGCGGCGCAGTCGGCATGTTGATGGTCGCCGCCACGCCGCAGCTGATGCACGGCGGCAACAACGTCACCCTGTGGGATGAGATTGCCCCGCCCGCCCCGCTGCCGATTCCGGTCGACAGCTCGCAGGCCGCACAAGGAAACATCGCCAGTTATACGAGAAAGTAAACCGGGCCGCTCGCGCGGCGCGGCGTCCGGCGTGACGTGAGCCGTCCACGCCGGACTCGCAGGGGACTGACATGACGGCATGCAACACGACGCCGGCCCACAGCCGGCGTTCAGCAAGGGTCGCCGCAATCGTTTGCGGATGCCTTGCAGCCGGGATTTCGGCTGTATCGACGGCGCAGCAGGTCGTGAATCCGGGCGACATCATCGTCGAACGCGACATCACCCCGCGCAGCGCCTTCGCTGCCGTCCCGAAGAGCCAGGACCCCGTCGTGGTTCGCGCGACGACTTTCCCGGCCAACAGCTTCGATCCGACGATGGCGGCCGTCGTCTCCGACACCGAACTCACCAACGCACACGGCTCCGCCGGCGTCGCGCCCAACGGCACGACCGGCGCCAACGCGGCCGGCATGCAGGCCCTCTCGTCGATCCTGACCGGAAGAGACACCGGCTCCAACGTGGCGTTGGGCGCAAGCGGCCAAGGCGGAGGCATCGGCGGCATGATCTCGTCCACCATGGCCGGCGCGCTGGCGCCGCTCTCGGCGGCGCTCGGAGCCGCGAAATGAACGCGTCCCCGCTTCTCTCCTGCTGGCTGCAGCGGGTGGTGCTCGCCACCGCCGCGCTCGTCGTCTGCGCGGGCACGGCACAGGCACAGGCTGTCGTCGGCGCGAATGCGGAGATCGGGGCCGGCGTGGCAAACGGCACGCTCGGCGTGGTCGCCGTCAACGAAGCGGCGGGCCTCAACAACGCACAAGCCAACCAGTTGACGGTCACGAGCGGCGGCTCCGGCATGGTCAACGGCACCAGCAGCGAGCAGAGCGCAAGCGCGCGGGCGCACCTCACTAACGCAAGCGCGAGCATCGGCGAAGGTGCCTTTGCCAACGCGTCGGGCGTAGTCATGGTCAACCAGGCTGCGGGCATCGGGAATTCCCAGAGCAACAGTGCCCGCATCGGCACTGCGGTAATTGGTGTTGAAACCGTCTCAGATGGGGACTTGTCTGCGGCGGCTGCGACAAACGGCGGTCCGGGTCGATCGCCCGAGGCAAGAGGCATTCGTGAGGCCAGTATCGGCAGTGCGGCATTCAGGAATGCTACGGGTCTCGTGCAGGTGAACCAGACCGTCGGAGCCGGTAATGCTACGGCGAATAGTTTCGTGCTCCGTCCCCCGGCGGGCACTCTTTTCTAACTGACCAATCAAGTATCGGAGCGACATCATGAAGCGCACTCTAATTGCCGCCGCGGTTCTCGCGGTCTCGTCGGGCAGCGTCTTCGCCCACGCATTGAAGGACCCGTTCATCTTCAACTCGACCGTCGTCAACGAAAACGTCGGCATCTGGGGAGGTGTCCTGCTGTTTGGCTGCGTCAACGTATCGAACACCACCGGCGCAGTCGTCAACAATTCGCAAACAGTCAACCTCGACGGCGTCACGCTGAGGCCGAACGATCCGACCGGTGCATACCTGACCGGCCACACAACCACCTACACCTACGATACAAAGCATTCAGTCGACGCCGGCGGAACGGCGTCCGGTTCGGTCACGACGACAAGCTTCCACGCGTCGGGCGGCGCACAAGGCTTCCAGGAATCGTCGCACTATTCCTACGCGAACCAGAAGTCGAGCGTCGCCGGCGGCGGCTACGAATATAGCCAGCAACACGCGTCCGTCGGCGGTTATTTCTACGACGTGAACCAGAGCCAGGGCGGCCATATTTCAGCGGGTGGCCATGCCGGCGGCTCGTATAGCTACAACAACTACGGCAACAAGTATTTCGGCGGCGGTTCAGCCCATGTCCAGGGCGGCTTCTCGGCCGGCTATAACGAGTCCAGCTGGGCGAAGGGCTCGGGCATCGGCGGCAGCTTCGGGGCCTCGGAAGGTTCGGGCCAGGGCGTGGTATGGGGCTTCTCGAGCAACGAGGGCTCGGGCCACCAGTCGTTCGGCGAGCAGTCGAGCTGGTATTCGGTCGGCGGGTCGATTGACTCGCACACCTTCCAGGCCAACTGGAACGTGAAGTCGCATGACAACACGACCAACGAAACGACGGTCGGGGCGGTCACGACGCACTACAACGGCGTTCCGACCGGCTCGCTCGATGCGAACATCGGCGGCACCGCTTCGGCGCCGACAACGGGCATTTCGGGTAATGTCGGCATCAACATCACGGAGGGCGTCGACAATGCGCAAAGCAACGACGCGTCGCTCGCCATGATCGATGCAGGCAACGTATTCGGCAATGCCCAGATCTTCAACAACCAGTCGACTTCTGGCAACGCGAAGATCAAGAACTTCAACATCAACGCGTCCGTCGGCAGCAACGCGCTTGCCAACGCAAGCGGCAACGTCGGCGTGAACGTCGCGGCAGGTGTGGGCAATGCTCAGAACAATAGCCTTGCCGTATCGAGCAGCACCGAGAAGTCGGCGCCGAGCAGCGCTGCCATGGTCGCCACCGACGAAAGCAGCCAGTCGGCGGGCATGGACTTCACCGGGAAGTTCAGCGGTACCGCCTCGATGGCCGCGAACGCGCTGGCCGGCGCAAGCGGCAATATCGGCGTGAACATCGCTGGTGGCGCGGGCAACGTGCAGCACAACGGCCTCGCGATCGCCGCGGTGACCGTATCGAAGTAGCCCGAAGTAACCCGAAGTAACCGATTGAGCGCAGTACCCGTGCCGGCTGCCATTGCAGCGGCCGGTACGGTTTCGGCAGACCTGAATGGGTAAAGCGGGAACTGGATGGGACCGGAGTGAGGGCTGACGCCCTGCCCCCGGTCCACGTGGGATGAAGCCGCGACTCCAGTCGACACCCGCTATCGAACCCGTGCAAGCCGGCCGGCAAGGAGACCATCATGTCCGGGCTCGTCCAGTTCCCGGTGCGGAAGGTTTGCGCAACGGCGCTTGCTGCCTGTGCGTCTGCCTGCGTGTTGTACGCGCCGGCCTACGCGCAGTCGACCATCGACGCGACGAATCTGATCGGCGTGCCCGTCAAGTTGCCGATTCGTTCGATGAAAGACCTGCGCTACCGCAGCGTAGTCACGCAGCAGTTCGACTACAGCTGCGGCGCGGCCGCGCTCGCGACCCTGCTCAAGTACGGCTATGACATCGACATTCCGGAAGTGGAACTGATCCGCCGCATGATGGCGTTCTCGACGCCGGAGGTGGTCCAGAAGAACGGCTTCTCGATGCTCGACATGAAGAAGTTCGTCGAAACGATCGGCCTGCGCGGACGCGGTTTCCGCGTCAACATCGATGCGCTCCATCACCTGCAGATTCCCGTGCTCGTTCTCATGAACATCGAGGGCTACGAGCACTTCGTCATCGTCAAGCATGCCGCAGACGGCCGGGTCTTCATCGCGGATCCGGCACTCGGCAACCGTATCGTCGCCGAAGACGATTTCTCGAAGTCGTGGAACGGCCTCGTCTTCGCCGTGCTAGGAAAACCATTCAGGGAGGATTCTCCTTTGCTGCAGAACAACGAGTCGCTCGCGCTCAAGCTGCGCGCCAATGCACTGGCAACCGGCACTGCGGCGACTCCTTTCGTCGATTACGGCCTCGAGCGGGCCGTCATGTTCTGATGTCCTGATCGAGCCATGAAACGCAGCCTCTCATACTGTGGCGTCACGGGAGCGCTCCTCGCGCTCGCCTGCAGCCATGCGAGCGACGCTTCAGCCGCCGGCAGCATCGAAGCCTCGACGTTGCCGACCTTCCTGAGCACCAGCAGCGCCGCGAAAGAGACCATCAAGTGCGAGCCCGTCGACGACGACGTGCTCTCCAGCCAGACCGGCAAGTACGCCGGCAGCAGCATGATTTCCGGGTTCGTTCTTAGCGTGCTTTCCAGGTGGGATATGCCCAATGGCGCTACGGCGATCGCCCAGGGCGCGATCTCGGTTTCGCAGAACCTCGCCAACCAGATCACCGCCCAGGTCGAGACCTACGCTCGCGTGACGGAGACCAGCCAGCACACCAACACGAACGATGGAGGCGCCGGTGCGCAGACGAGCGGCGCCGGCGCTAACGGCACCAATGGCGCTAATGGCACTAACGGCGCCAACGGCACCAGCACGAATACCAGCGCGAATACAAACACGAATACAAGCGGGACCGTAGCGAATAACAGTGGCGCTAGCACGAACACCAACGTCACCACCACGCGTAACAGCGGCGCCAACCCCGCCGCGCGAGTCACGGGCGGCCAGCAAGTAGCAGTCAACGGGGTATCGCAGATCACCCAGGTCGCGGGCAACAGCAACGTCGGCACGAACGCCGCGACTATCACCTACAGCAACAGCGCCCCGCAACTCCCGGGCATCCAGGGCGCGACCAGCCAGCCGTCCGCGTTCGCCGCAAACGGGAACGGCAGCGTTCAGGCGGGCATCACGTTCGCCAATAACAGCATCAACGTGTCGGTACAGACCCCCGCCGGCATCGCGACCCAGAGCATCGTGCCAGGCAACGCACAACAGGCAGGTGCGATCGCCCAGTTGCTCCAGATCGCCGGCAACAATCAGCAGGTAGCCAATCAGTTGGCATTGAGCCTGCACACACAGCAGATGAGCGCAGCCATGATCCGGCAGACCGGTGTGCTTCAGGCGCTGCGCAACGGCCACTGACAAGGAGGAGTAACGCGGGCACGAACCCCGCGAGCCGTACAGGAGGAACGAGAAACATCGCGGCATGCGGGCGCGGATACCGGAACAACAGGTTATGCGCCCACGTGCAAACCCGGGGGTACAAGAATGAACACAATGTCCAGGACTGGGGTGCCGCGAATGAGGCTCGCGGCCATACCCGCAGCTGCCATGCTGTTCGCGCTCGCGCAATCGGCCGGCGCTCAGGAGCTGAAGAACCAGTCGCTCGAGGACCGTTTGAACATGCTCATGCGAGTGGTTGACGAGCAGCAGAAGCAGATCCAGTCGCTCGAACGCCAGGTCACGAACCTGGAGATGGCGCAGCGCGGACGCGGCGCGCCAGGTGCGGGCGCGCCCAACGCTGCCTCCGACGCGGCCGTTGCCGAGCAGCCCGGCGACGACGGCCTGCCGGTACCCCTACCGCCGCTCGCGCAGGTGTTGCCCGGCGCGGCAGCGCCAGGTTCGCTCACGGGCACGGCAACCGGCGTACCGGTCAATCCTCCCTCACCCGATTCCGGGCCTACGACCGGCGCGACCGGCAGTTCCGCTTCGAGCGGCCCGCAACAGGGCGCGCCCGTTGGCGTGAATCCTGAGGTGGGTGAAACTCAGAAACAGGCGCAGCCGCAGCGCACCGAAGCCGAGCAGGCCGTCGTGCAGCGCGAGCATGCGCCGCTCTTCGACCGCAGGCTCACGCTGGACTGGGGCATCAGCGACACGTACTACGACCGGCGCCAGTTGCAGCTCTCGGGCTTCCTCGCGCTGGACGCGATTTTCCTTGGCAACATCAATCTGGGCCAGACGAAGTCGCACCAGGTCCAGGCCGACCTCGACACGCGTTACGGCCTCACCGACCGGATCAGCGTCGATGTCGATGTGCCGTACATCTACCGCCACAGCACCTTCATCGTCGGCGGCGCAGGCGGGGCGGCCGGTACGCTCTCCGATGCTTCGGTCAGTTCGCACGACATCGGCGACGTGAGCTTCGGCGTCTACTACCAGTTCCTGAAGGAAACCAACGACATACCCGACGTGGTCGGCAGTCTGCGCGTGAAAACGCCGACTGGCAGCTCGCCGTTCGGCATCAAGCTCGTGCAACTCGAGCCCGATAACACGAACCTCGTCGCGCCCAGCAAGCTACCCACGGGTACGGGTTTCTGGAACATCACGGCCGGTGTGTCCGTGTTGAAGACCTACGACCCGGTCGTGCTGTTCGGCAGTTTCTCGTACACGTACAACGTTGCGCGCTCGTTCGCCGACATTTCGTCCGTGGTCGGGCAGATCGAGCCCGCCGACGTGAAGCTCGGCGACATTTACCAGTTCGGCGGCGGCGTCGCGCTTGCGTTCTCCGATAAGGATTCCGCGAGCATTTCCTACACGATGGCGATCGCGCCGCAGTCGCAGACCAAGTCGCCGGGCGGCGGCTGGGTTGGCGTGCCGGGCAGCGAGACCACCGCCTCGACGCTCAACTTCGGACTGAATCACGTCGTCAACAAACACCTGACGATCAACGGCGCGGTTGCCGTCGGTCTCACGCCTGACGCGCCGAACTTTGTAGTCGGCGTGCGGTTCCCCTATACCTTCTGATGAATGCGAGAACGATCGTGCGCGAATCCTCTCACCTAGGCGCCACCGTGACGCCTCTCGCTGGCGCCGGTCAACGGCTTGCCATCACACCGCCGCTCGATCCGCCGGATGCCGTGAGCTCTTCGTGCGAGACAGACGGGTCCGTCACGCGGATCGCAGTGAGCCTCGCGCGCACGCTGCTTTACCTTGCCCGCACGCCCGACCCTGACCTGTCCGCCTACCTGAAGAGCCGCGGCTGGGAACTGGCGACGGCACGCACCGCCCACGAGGCGTCGCGGCTCGTGAAACCCGCGCCCGCGTGCGCGGGCCTCGTCGATCTGACTGGCTTCGCGCCGAGCGACTACGCGGGCCTCGAAGCGGTGCTGCGGCTGCAGCAGGTGGGCTGGATCGCGCTGACCGATTCCGCGCGGCTCGCCGACTCCGAAGTTCGCAGGCTGATCCGCCATTTCTGCTTCGACTACGTGCATTTGCCGGTCGCGAACGCGACGCTCGATTACCTCGTGAGCCACGCGTACGGTATGGTGTCGCTGTGTGAAGTCGACGAGAGCGCGGCCGCCGCAGCTGCGGGCCACGACGACGACGAAATGGTGGGCACCTGTGCGGCCATGCAACAGCTTTTCCGCACGATCCGCAAGGTGGCGAACACCGACGCCACCGTATTTATCTCAGGCGAATCGGGCACCGGCAAGGAGCTAACGGCACTCGCAATCCACGAACGCTCGGCGCGACGCAAGGCACCGTTCGTGCCGATCAACTGCGGTGCGATTCCACATCATCTTCTGCAATCCGAACTATTCGGCTACGAACGTGGTGCGTTCACGGGTGCGAACCAGCGCAAGATCGGGCGCGTGGAGGCGGCCAATGGCGGCACGCTGTTCCTCGATGAAATCGGCGACATGCCGGTGGAAAGCCAGGCAAGCCTGCTGCGCTTCCTGCAGGAAGGCAAGATCGAGCGCCTCGGCGGTCACGAACAGATTCCGGTCGATGTTCGAATAATCTCGGCGACACACGTCGATCTCGAAGCGGCCATGCGCGAAGGAAGCTTCCGCGCAGACCTCTTCCATCGTCTGTGCGTGCTGCGCGTCGATGAACCGCCGCTGCGCGAACGCGGCAAGGACATCGAGATCCTCGCGCATCACGTGCTGCACAAGTTCCAGATGGATAGCGCGCGCAAGATCCGCGGCTTTACGCCCGACGCGATCGAGGCAATGTACAACTACATCTGGCCGGGCAATGTTCGCGAGTTGATCAACCGCGTGCGGCGCGCGATCGTGATGGCCGAGAGCAAGCTGATCTCGGCCGCTGACCTCGACCTTGCGCAGTTCACCGCGCGAGAGACCGTGACGCTCGCGCAGGCGCGCGAGGCGGCGGAAAAGCGCGCGATCGAGGCAGCGCTCCTGCGCCACCGCCACCGCCTGAACGAAGCGGCCGCGGACCTCGGCATCTCGCGCGTGACGCTGTATCGACTGATGGGCACGCACGGACTGCGCGACGAAAAGACGATCTTCGGCGGCGAGGCCGAAAACCAGCCGGCACACCGTCCGGGCCACCACGAATGAGGTGAGGCGCCAAGCCGATGGTCGGACGCTTCGGCGGCGTCGGGTAGAATCGCACGGATGTTCTCCCACTCGACTCACTCGATGACGACGCTCACCCTGATCGTCGCGCGCGCCAGCAACGGCGTGATCGGCCGCGACAACGAACTGCCCTGGCGGCTGCCCGAAGACCTCGCCTTCTTCAAACGGACCACGATGGGTGCGCCGATCGTGATGGGCCGCAAGACGCACGAATCGATCGGGCGCGCGCTGCCCGGGCGCCGCAACATCGTCGTGACGCGCGACGGCTCGAAACGCTTCCCCGGCTGCGACACCGCGACGAGCCTCGAAGAGGCGCTTGCGATTGCGGCACAAGACCATGCGCCCGAGGCGTTTCTGATCGGCGGCGCACAGCTTTACGAGCAAGGGCTCGCGCTTGCGCACAAGCTCGTCGTCACCGAAATCGCCGCCGACTTCGAAGGCGACGCGACCTTCCCCGCGCCGGATCCGGCGCAGTGGCGCGAAACGTCGCGCGAGACGCTGCACGCCAACGCACCGAACGACTTCGATTTCGCTTTCGTGACTTACGAGCGACGCGACGACTAAGGCGCACTGAACACACGTTGCGCACCAAAGCAAAAACGGCACGCCGATGGCGTGCCGTTTGCATTCTCGACGACCGAAACGAGCGTTACTGCCCCGCCACCGTCATCCGTTCGATCAGCACCGAGCCCGTCTGCCGGGTACCGCGCGCGAGCGTATCGGCACCCACGGCGACGATGTGGTGAAACATCTCCTGCAGCGTCGAAGCCACGGTGATCTCTTCCACGGGGTACTGGATCTTCCCGTTCTCGACCCAGAAGCCCGACGCGCCGCGCGAATAGTCGCCCGTCACGAAGTTCACGCCCTGCCCCATGAGTTCGGTCAGCAAGAGGCCCGTGCCGAGCTTCCTCAGCATTTCCTCGAAATCGTCGCCGGGCTGCGTGAGCGCGCTCTTCAATTGCAGGTTGTGCGAGCCGCCGGCATTGCCGGTGGTCTGCATGCCGAGCTTGCGCGCCGAATACGACGACAGGAAATAGCCCTGCACGACGCCATCCTTCACGACCTCCCGGCGATGCGTGCGCACGCCCTCTTCGTCGAACGGCGCGCTGCCGGCCGCGCGCGGCACGTGCGGATCCTCGACGATCTGGATATGCGGCGCGAACACCGGCTTGCCGAGGCTATCGACGAGGAACGACGTCTTGCGATAGAGCGCGCCGCCGCTCGTCGCCTGCACGAACGCCCCGAGCAGCCCCGCCGCGAGCGGCGCCTCGAACAGCACCGGCACC
Source organism: Paraburkholderia adhaesiva (assembly GCF_021390575.1). Taxonomy (GTDB): domain Bacteria; phylum Pseudomonadota; class Gammaproteobacteria; order Burkholderiales; family Burkholderiaceae; genus Paraburkholderia; species Paraburkholderia adhaesiva. The sequence continues at coordinate 2,265,048 of NZ_JAJEJQ010000001.1, forward strand.
TTGCGCGTGTCGAGACTGCGTGCGTTCAGGCGCGAAAGCGCGCGCTCGGCGGCGTAACGGCCCACCGCTTCTGGCGAAGCCAGTTCGCTTGCGGCCCGGCGCGACGTGTACCAGTCGTCGCGCTGCATGTTGCGGCCTTCGCCCGCGATCGGCGCGCACGAAACGTAGTGGCGCGAATACGGATAACCGTGCAGGAAGCCGCCCGTCGTGCCGAGCACGAACTGCGAGTGCTGCGCGGATACGCTCGCACCTTCCGAGTTCTTCACACGCGGATCGGTGGCGAATGCGGCGTCCTCGGCGCGTCGCGCGATCTCGACGGCTTCGTCTGCCGAGAGATTCCACGGGTGATAGAGATCGAGGTCGCGCGGCGACATTTCGAGCAGATCGTGCTCGGCGAGGCCTGCGCAGTCGTCGTCGGCGGTGAAGCGCGCGATGTTGTACGCGGCCGCAACGGTGTCCTTGAGCGCCTCGCGCGAGAAGTCCGAGGTGCTCGCATTACCGCGCTTGTTGCCGATATAGACGGTCACGCCGACCATCTTGTCGCGGTTGTGCTCGATGGTTTCGACTTCGCCGCGTCGCACGGACACGGACAATCCGTCGCCTTCGGAGATTTCGGTCGCCGCGTCACTTGCGCCGAGCGCCTTCGCGTGTCGGAGGATGTCCGACGCGATCTCCTTCAGTTCGTCCTGGGTATGCGGGAAAACGCGTTGCCGGGCTTCGATGTCTGCTGCCATTGTCGTTACGGTCCGGTTCTGGGCCCACAGGTGACGCGGGCCCGCTGGTGTCGTGTGTCGGATGATTCGGCGCCTTGGCGCATCCCGCGATCATAGCAAGGTATCCGACGCCTCACCGGACTCGGGTATCGGGGAAAACACCGCGCGGCGTCGGGCCGGGCCCGGCGGCCATGCGGTGCCGATGAAGCGTCCGATGAAGCGCCGGCACCGCGCACGCCCTGCACGGCCGCCGCGCCTTCCACGGCTGGCACTCGCGCCGGGCCTGGGTGCGCGCTTGCGCCTCCGGCTCGCCAGCCCGAGCCGCACGCCCCGGCACGCTACAATAACGCCCATGAAACGCAAAACCCGCATTCAACCGATAAACGAGGTTGTCGACCAAGAGGACGACAACGGATACGACCGCCCGAGCAAATCGCAGCTCAAGCGTGAAATGGTCGCCCTTCAGGAACTCGGCGAGGCGCTCGTCGAGCTGCCGAAAGACGCCCTGAAGCGCATGCCGATGACGGAAGACCTCGCGGACGCCGTCCACGAGGCCCGCCGCATCACCGATCACGAAGGCAAGCGCCGCCAGCTCCAGTACGTGGGCCGCATGATGCGCGGTCTCACCGAGGCCGAAACGGCTGCGCTGCGCACCGCGCTCGACGAGCATCGCGGCGTGAACAAGGCCGCCACGGCGCGCCTGCACTGGATCGAACGCACTCGCGACAAACTGCTCGCCGACGACGCCGCGCTCACCGAATTCATCCGCCAGCATCCCGCGGCGGATCCGCAGGAAGGCCGCACGCTGATCCGCAACGTGCGCCGCGAACAGCAGCAAGGCCGTCCGCCGAAATACTTCCGCGAACTGTTCCAGTGGATCAAGACCGCGAGCGGCAGCGCGCAGGAAGATGCTGAAGAAGCCGGCGACGCGAACGAGGACGCCGACGATGACCAGACTTGAGCGCAGCCACCCCGACGAACTGCTGATCGGCCTCGTGTCGGTCAGCGACCGCGCGACGGCGGGGGTCTACGAGGACAAGGGCATTCCGGCGCTGACCGAATGGCTCGGCACGGCGCTCAAGTCGCCGTGGCGCGCCGAAACGCGCCTGATCCACGACGACGCCGCGACCATCTCCGCGACGCTCACGGCGCTCGTGGACGGCCTCGGTTGCGACCTCGTGCTGACGACGGGCGGCACCGGCCCTGCGCGCCGCGATGTGACGCCCGAGGCGACGCTCGCGGTAGCGACGAAGGAAATGCCGGGATTCGGCGAGCAGATGCGCCAGATCAGCCTGAACTTCGTGCCGACGGCGATCCTCTCGCGCCAGGTGGCGGTGATCCGCGAAACGTCGGATCACGCGGCGCTGATCGTCAACCTGCCCGGTCAGCCGAAGTCGATCAAGGAAACGCTGGAGGGCCTGCGCGACGACGCCGGTGCGGTGAAAGTGCCGGGCATCTTCGCAGCGGTGCCGTATTGCATCGATTTGATCGGCGGCCCGTATATCGAAACCGATCCGGCCATCGTCACGGCATTCCGGCCGAAGAGCGCGCAGCGTCCACCGCGCGCATAAATCCCACTGCCCGGGCACACCGGGCGCGGTGGTCTTACTTCTCCGTGCCGACTGCCGGCCCGGTGGCGGACACGTCCGCTGCCGCAGCCGGCACGAGGAAATGCTCGCGGTAGTACTTGAGTTCGTCGATCGACTCGTGGATGTCCGCGAGCGCCGTGTGCATTGCACGCTTCTGGAAGCCCTTGTAGATCACCGGCTGCCAGCGACGGCACAGTTCCTTGAGCGTGCTGACATCGAGATTGCGATAGTGGAAAAAGCGCTCGAGCGTCGGCATCCAGCGCGCCATGAAGCGGCGGTCCTGGCAGATCGAATTGCCGCACATCGGCGACTTGCCCGGCGGCACGTATTGCGACAGGAACGCAATGATCTGCTCCGTGGCGCTCTCCTCGGTTACCGTCGACGCGCGCACGCGCTCGATCAGGCCCGAGCGGCCGTGCGTGTTGCGGTTCCACTCGTCCATGCGGTCGAGCTCGGCTTGCGTCTGATGAATCGCCAGCACGGGGCCTTCCACGATCTTGTCGAGCGTCGAATTCGTCACCACCACGGCGATTTCGATGATCCGGTCGTTGTCGGGGTCGAGTCCCGTCATCTCCATGTCGAGCCAGATCAGGTTCATGTCGGTGCGTTCGATTAGCGGTGCCTGGCCGGCCGTCGTGGCGGATGCGATGTCATTCATGAGAGGTAACCCGGAGCAATGTGGACGCGGCCTGGGATGGCAACGCGGTTATGCGTGGCCCAGCCGGCAAGAACATATAATTGTCGCATAGATAAAACGGACCCCACGGATGCCTAATTCGTCCCCAGCGTTGTCCCCGGCGTTGGCCTTCAGCGCCCTTTTCGTCATCGCCGTGCTCGCGATGGTCGCAACCAAACTCTGGCTCGCCTCGCGACAGATCCGCTTCGTCGCTGCCCACCGCGGCGCGGTGCCGGCCCAGTTTGCGGCCACCATCCCGCTCGCCGCCCACCAGCGCGCCGCCGACTACACCGTCGCGCGCACGCGGCTCGGCATGTTTGAGATCGTGCTCTCAGCCGTCGTGCTGATCGCGCTGACGCTGCTCGGCGGCGTGCAAGCGCTCGATCTCGGCCTCTCCGACTGGCTCGGGCGCGACTACGTCGGTCAGATGGCGCTCATCGCGGCTGTGCTGGCCATCAGCGGCGCCGTGGAGTTGCCGCTCGACTACTACCGCCAGTTCGTGATCGAAGAGCGCTTCGGCTTCAACCGCATGACGCGGCGCATCTTCGTGATGGATCGCGTCAAGGGGCTGCTCATCGGCGCGGCCTTCGGCATTCCGCTCCTCTTCGTCGTGCTGTGGCTCATGCGGCAGGCCGGCAGCCTCTGGTGGCTGTGGACATGGGGGGTCTGGGTCGGGTTCCAGATGCTCGTGCTCGTGCTGTACCCCACGTTCATCGCGCCGCTCTTCAACAAGTTCGAGCCGCTCAAGGATGAAGCGCTGCGTTCGCGCATCGAAGCGCTCATGCAGCGCTGCGGCTTCGCCGCCAAGGGCCTCTTCGTGATGGACGGCAGCCGCCGCTCCGCGCACGGCAACGCCTATTTCACGGGCTTCGGCGCGGCCAAGCGCATCGTGTTCTTCGACACGCTGCTCGCGCGCCTTTCCGGCAGCGAGATCGAGGCCGTGCTGGCGCACGAACTCGGCCATTTCAAGCGCCGCCACGTCATCAAGCGCATGGTCGTGACGTTTGCGATCAGCCTCGCCCTGCTCGCGCTGCTCGGCTGGCTCTCGCAGCGCGTCTGGTTCTTCGAGGGCCTCGGCGTGCGGCCGTCGCTGCTCGGCGGCAACGAAGGGCTCGCGCTCGTGCTGTTCTTCCTCGCCGTGCCGGTGTTTCTGTTCTTCGTGACGCCGCTCGGCAGCCTCAGCTCGCGCAAGCACGAATTCGAAGCCGACGCCTTCGCCGCGACGCAAACCGACGCCCAGCACCTCATCAATGCACTTGTGAAGCTTTACGAAGACAACGCGTCGACACTGACGCCCGACCCGCTCTACACCGCGTTCTACTACTCGCACCCGCCCGCGTCGCAGCGGATCGACCGGCTGCTCGCGCACGCATGAACCGGCGCGCACCGAAAGCCGCTGCATCCAGCGCAAAGGGCGGAGCCGGGAATACGCTGCACGGCGTCGTAATCGCGGCGCACGGCCGCCACTATCTCGTCGCGCCCGAAGATGGCGGCGCGCCGTTCCAGTGCTTTCCGCGCGGCAAGAAGAGCGAGGTGGCCGTGGGCGACCGCGTCGAATATCAATCGACATCGGCCGATCAGGGCGTGATCGTCGCGATCGGCGAGCGGCGCAACCTGCTCTATCGCTCCGACCAGTACAAGTCGAAGCTCTTCGCCGCGAACCTCGACCAGTTGCTGATCGTGCTCGCCACCGAGCCGCACTTCAGCGAGGACCTGCTCGGCCGCGCGCTCGTCGCCGCCGAGGCCAACGACCTCAAGCCGCTGATCGTGCTCAACAAGATCGACGTGGAGGCGGCGCTGCCGCTCGCCCGCACGCGGCTCGAACGGTATCGGGCGCTCGGCTACACGGTCGTCGAGGTGTCGGTGAAGGGCCAGCCGGAAGCGGCGCGCGCGGCGCTTTCCGAGCATCTGCACGGCCACGCGACGATCCTGCTCGGCCAGTCGGGCATGGGAAAATCGACGCTCGTGAACCTGCTGATCCCCGATGCGGAAGCGGCCACACGCGAGATCTCGACGGCGCTCAACAGCGGCCGCCACACGACGACGTTCACACGGCTTTACCGGCTGCCGGGTGACGGACCGGGTGACGAAACTGCACGCGGCGCGCTGATCGATTCGCCGGGTTTTCAGGAATTCGGCCTCTATCACCTCACCGAAGGCACGCTCGAGCGCGCGTTCCCGGAATTCCGGCCGCTCCTCGCGCACTGCCGCTTCTACAACTGCCATCATCTGCACGAGCCGGGCTGCGCGGTTCTCGAAGCTGTCGAAGACGGCCGCGTCGCGCCGGAACGTCACGCGCTCTACGCGCAGCTCATGCACGAGATCAGCCAGATCGTGCGCTGAAGACGGCAGACACCATGATCAGGCTCGTCCGCGCACCGAACCTGCTGGTCGCCCAGCACTGGATGAACATCCTCGCCACTGCGGGCGTGCTGTGCGAGCTGCACAACCGCTACCTGAGCGGCGCGATGGGCGAGATCCCCGCCGAGCAGTGCGCGCCGGAACTGTGGCTAGTCGACGAGCGCGACGAGAAGCTGGCACGCCGTCTCATCGACGAAGCACGGAGCGGCCCGCCGGCCGGTGCGCCATCGTGGCGTTGCCCGCGCTGCGGCGAAACGCTGGAGGCGCAATTTACGGTGTGTTGGCAATGCGGTCGCGAGCGCGATATCCGCGATGAATGACGGCATCAATGCAAACGGCCCGCGTGAAGCGGGCCGTTTTGCGTTGAAGCGTTGATGCTTCGTAGAGCGATACCGCTCAAAGCCACAAGGCGATCGTGAGCATGAGCAGCAGGATCATCCAAAGGATCACCGCGCGCCACACGAGGCCCACGGCAGATTGGAGCGTACGGGGTGTGCAATCGTCGCCGACCGTATAGGGACCGCCCTCGCCCGGCGTGGCGAGCGCGTCGAGGCTCGACGGCTCTGCAAGCGGACCCGACAGGCGCGCACCAAGCGCGCCACTGCCTGCGGCGAGCAGCACGCCTTCATTGGTATCGGGCCACTGGTTCGCGTGATTGCGCCAGGCATAGATCGCGTCCTCGAAGTTGCCCACGATCGCAAAACCGAGCGACGTGAGGCGCGCGGGCACCCAGTCAATCACAAAGAACACCTGCTGCGCGAAGTTCGAGAACGGTTCGCTGCGTTCGTTTGCGGGACGCGCCCATTCGCGCGCAAGGTACTCGGCGATGCGGTACAGGACGGCACCGGCCGGACCGATCGGCACGAGGAACCAGAAGAACACGCCGAAGACGTGCCGATGCGACGCCACCACCGCATGAATCAGCGTGTGACGCACGATCTCGCTCACGGGCATGTCCACGGTCTCAATGCCGGACCACTCGTGCAGGATTTCGCGGGCACGCGACACGTCGTCGTTGTTCAGCGCGAGGTGAATGTCGGTGAAATAGTGGCTGAACTGCCTGAAGCCGAGCGTGAAATACACCACCACCACGTTCCACAGAAACGCCAGAACGAAGCTGATGTGGTAGAGCACGTAATAGACGAGCGCCGTGGCGAGCGTCCACGGCAACACGACGACGAGCCACGCGATCAATCCGTGCTTTTGCTTGCCGGCGTCAAAACCGTGCGCGGCCCATTCCGCATTGAGGCGCACGAGAGCCATCACGGGGTTGTTCGGCGAAAGCGCCCGCACCTGTTCAATGACGAGAGCAAGCAATACGGAGAAGAAGGTCATGCGACGCGCCGTGCGATACGTGTGTGTTTATGGAATTTTTGCAACGATATCACAGGGCCAGATGTGCCTGAGCAGGGGGAGGCAAACGTACAACACCATAAGGCATACACGTCGCTCGACACCCGCGTTCGCAGCGCAGTTCAGGCCAGCAGGAAACGATAGAAATTGCGCAGCATGCCGGCCGTCGCGCCCCAGATGAAATGCGAGGCCGCAACGCCGCTCGCGCCTGAACCGGAATACGGCATCGCGAAGAAACGGCGCTCGCCGCCCTCCCAGCGCAACAGACGCACCTGATGATGCGCAGGGTTCATCAAGAAGCTCAGCGGCACTTCGAAGATATCGGCCACTTCGAGCGCATCGGCGGCGAGGCTGAACGGTTCGTGCACGAGACCGACCACCGGCGTCACACGAAAGCCCGTGCCGGTCAGATAGTCAGGCAGCGCGCCCAGCACTTCGACACGCGCCGGATCGAGGTTCACTTCCTCGTGCGCCTCGCGCAAAGCGGCGGCGATGGGCGTCGGATCGGCGGGCTCGACGCTGCCGCCCGGAAAGCTCACCTGGCCGGCATGGTTGCTGAGGTTGTCGGCGCGCTGGGTAAGCAGCACGGTCAGACCAGACGCGCGCATCGCGAGCGGCATCAGCACCGCAGCGTTGCGCGGATCGCGCATGTCGGTGGTGAATCGCGATTCCTGCGGCTCGGGGTCCCACGGCAGGCGCTGCGTGAAGCGCGCGCGCAGGCCCTCTGGCGTGAGCCGCTCGGCCGCAACCACGGGCAGACTGGCACCGGTCGATTCGATCGGCAGGCTTTCTGGTTCAAAAACTGGACGGGTCAACGGAAATCTCAAAATACATGCACACGCTGGTGCGAATCACGCCGATGAACCCCCACCACCGGGGTGCGCGGGGGGGCCAAGGGGCGCGCACGGCCCTGCACAGCGAATATTTTGCGTCGAAAATAAAAAAAGCACCCCGGAGGGTGCTTTTTCTTACAGCTTTTACGCCTGCTCGACCGGAGCTGCTGCGCGGTCTTTCGACACCAGCTTTTCCTTGATACGAGCCTTCTTGCCCGACAGGTTGCGCAGGTAGTAGAGCTTCGCGCGACGGACGTCACCGCGACGCTTCACGACGATGCTGGCGAGCAGCGGCGAGTACGTCTGGAACGTACGCTCGACGCCTTCACCCGACGAGATCTTGCGCACGATGAACGACGAGTTCAGACCGCGGTTACGCTTTGCGATCACGACGCCTTCGTATGCCTGAACGCGCTTGCGGTTACCTTCAACCACGTTCACGTTGACGATCACCGTATCGCCGGGGGCGAATTCGGGGATGGTCTTCTCGCCCAGCACGCGCTGGATTTCTTCCTGTTCAAGCTTTGCAATCAGGTTCATGGATTAACTCCTTTTGCCATCGTGTCGGCGTTCGTACCTGTGCTGAATAGCTCCAGCAACTACGGCCCCGATAGAGGATGGATTCACAACTGGCGCCGTTCACGCATGAAGCAGCACCGCCTTTTGCGCCTCGCAGCGCGCCCGCTCGAAGCGCGACGTAACGTCAGGCTTCGCTCGTACCCTTCGCGAGACTAGCAAGCCATGCCTCATCGGCACGGCTCAGCATCTTGCTCTTTCTGGCCCGGACGATCAAATCGGGCCGCTTGTTCCACGTATTGCGCAGCGCCTCGCGACGGCGCCACTTCTCGATTTCCGCATGATGGCCGCCGAGCAGCACATCGGGCACGCGCACGCCGTCGTATTCCTCGGGACGCGTGTAATGCGGACAGTCGAGCAGACCGTCGACGAAACTATCCTGCACAGCCGATTGCGCATCGTTCAACACGCCCGGCAACTGACGCACCACGGCATCCATCAGCGCCATCGCCGGCAATTCGCCGCCCGACAGCACGAAGTCGCCGAGACTGACTTCCTCGTCCACGCAACGGTCCACCAGACGCTGGTCGATCGCTTCGTAACGGCCGCACAACAGCACGAGACCGGGCTCCTGAGCGAACTGCATCACGCGTTCGTGCGTGAGCGGCTTGCCTTGGGGCGACATCAGCAGCACGCGCGGAGCGGGCAAGCCTGCCTCCGTCTGCGCAGTTTTCGCTGCACCGATCGCGTCTTCCAGCGGCCTGGCCAGCATCACCATGCCGGGGCCACCGCCGTAAGGGCGGTCGTCGATCGTTCGATAATTGTCGGTGGTGAAATCTCGCGGATTCCACGTGCGCAGCGTGTACCGCTGCTGCTTCGCCGCCCGGCTGGTGATACCCCAGTCGGTCAGCGCGCCGAACATCTCGGGAAAGAGCGTCACGACATCGAACTGCATCGCCCTCTCCATTCTGTAAAACGTGAAAACGCGCTCAGTACCGTGAACATGCTCAGTAGTCGGCTTCCCAGTCGACGACGATGCGCTTCGCCGCCAGGTCCACCGTCTTGACGAACACGCCGACGAACGGAATCAGCCGCTCGCCAGTGGCGGGCTTGCCGTCCTTGTCCGTCGACGGATACTCGACGCGCAACACCGACTGCGCGCCGTTATCGATCAGGTCGGCGACCTTGCCGAGTTCGACGCCCGCCTCATTGGCGACATCGAGACCCATCAGGTCGACCCAGTAATACTCGTCAGCCGCGGGGGCCGGGAATTCGGCGCGGCTCACGTAAATGCGGGAACCACGCAGGAGCAGGGCCGCGTCGCGGTCGCCTACGCCGGCCAGTTGCCCGACGACGCTGTCGCCGTGCACCTTCGCGGCGAGCCGCACCGACGACTGGCGCCCGTGGCCCTTGACGAGCCACCAGCGTTTCGCCGAGAGCAACGCGCCACCGCCCTGAGCGTGCGGCGCGACTTTCACCCAACCCTTGAGACCATAGGCGTCGATCACGGCGCCAACTTCGACCGCATCTGCGGGAAAGCTCGCCTCGGTTTCGGGGCGCAGGCTTTCGGCCGCGGCAGCGGCTTTAGTAGCGGCGGTCGCCGCGCCTGCCGCGCTCGCGCGCGCAGGCTTGCGCACGAAAGCGCCAAAGGAAGGAACAGCGGACGGCGCGGCGCCGTCGGCCGCACCCTTGCGCGGCTTGCTGGCCGCCGGGGCGTCCGCTTTTGCGTCGTCATGCATCGGCGAACCTCGCAGCCAGCTTATGCTTCACAACTCTTGCTTCAATCACGTAGCCAGAGGGACACGCATACGCGGCTCATGCTGCGCGCACGCGGGTCAACCCGGCAACGAAAAATCGACTAAAGGGACAAACCACTGCTTACGCAGCAGCCGTAGCCTTTTGCGATTCTTTCACGAGACGCTCGACAGCCGGCGACAGCTGTGCGCCAACGCCTTGCCAGTACGTCACGCGATCTTGAGCGATACGCAGCGTTTCACCCTTGGTCGCGACCGGGTTGTAGAAGCCCACGCGCTCGATGAAACGGCCGTCGCGACGGTTACGCGAATCGGTTGCGACGATGTTGTAGAACGGGCGCTTCTTCGAGCCGCCACGTGCCAGACGGATGATGACCATACTAGAATCCTTGAAAACCGGTGAGTTTGGAACCGAGTTTGGAATCGATCGGAACCACTGAAACACGCGATTATATCCCGAAACCAAAGCCATAACAAACACTTAACTGGGTATCCGGGAGAGCCCAGGAGGAAAAGCGCGATGAATGGCGATCGATCCCCGGCCAGCGGCCGGCTCGGGCAGGCCCTCTCTGCGCTTCTGCGGCCATTTGAACGGGTGCGCGAGCGGCTGTGGTGCATCGTCGGCGCGAGGCTGCATGGTCGATCCCCGTATTCGACGCACGACCGCCTCGATGACGAGGGCGTTCGCGGGACTCGCGCCGATATTTTGACACGCGGCGGGCGATTTACCGCCCTCACCCTCACCCTTCTCGCGCTCGCGGCACCGTTCGCCCGGGCGGCGCTGCCCATCGAGCGCATCCAGTTACCGCCCGGCTTCCACATAGAAGTGCTTTCGGACGACGTTCCGGCAGCCCGCGAAATGACGTTATCGCCCAAAGGCATCCTCTATGTGGGGAGCCTGGACGGCCACGTCTACGCCCTCGAACTGCGCGATGGCAAGCTCATACGACGCCATGTGATCGCATCGGGGCTGGAGATGCCGGTGGGCGTCGCGTGGCGCGACGGCGCACTCTACGTCTCGGCCGTTTCGTCGATCCTGCGCTTCGACGCGATCGACTCGCATCTAGTAGATCCGCCGAAACCCGTCGTCGTGACAAACGCGCTGCCCGCCGAACGCCACCACGGATGGAAATTCATCGCGTTCGGGCCGGATGGCAAGCTCTACGTGCCGCAGGGTGCACCCTGCAACGTGTGCCTCCCGTCGAGCGACCCGCAACGCTCGCACTACGCCATGATCGGCCGCATGGATCCGGACGGCAGCCACTATGAGACGATCGCGCGCGGTGTGCGCAACACAGTGGGTTTCGCGTGGCATCCGCAGACGCACGAGTTGTGGTTCACCGACAACGGCCGCGACATGCTGGGCGACGATATCCCCGATGACAAGCTCAACCGCCTCGCACGCGTCGGGCTCGATTTTGGTTTCCCGTACTGCCACGGCGGCGACGTCGCGGACCCAGAGTTTGGCGCGGGCCACCCATGCAGCGGCTTCACGCCGCCCGTCGCGAAGCTGGGTGCGCATGTCGCTTCGCTCGGCATGCGGTTCTACACGGGCGCGATGTTCCCGCCCGAGTATCGCGACAGCATCTTCATCGCCGAGCACGGCTCGTGGAACCGCAGCAAGAAGATCGGCTATCGCGTCGTCCGGATCACGGCGAATGCCGACGGCACGAACGTGCATCAGGAAGTGTTCGCGCAAGGCTGGCTCAACCCCGACGAAACCGAGTGGGGCCGCCCCGACGATGTACAGCCGTTACCCGACGGCTCGCTCCTTATCAGCGACGATTACGCAGGCGCGATCTATCGCGTGACCTGGACCAGACCGTGAGCGGCATCCTTCGCCGCCCGCGTCTCCCCCGACCATCAACATGTACCACTGCTGACGCACGCGGCCGCGACGTACAATGCCCGACGGTCGCCGCACTTGTGTCGTCAACGAATCCGCCCGCCCATGTCCAACGAAAATAATCCCGCGCGTTTCCGTTCCAAAACGCTGACCGCCGCGCTCGCGTTCTTTCTCGGCAGCCTCGGCGCACACCGTTTCTATCTCTATGGCCCGCGCGACGTCTGGGGGTGGGCACACGTGATTGGCACGCTCATCGGTATCCCCGGCGTCATGCTGCTCGTCGCCACAGAACGCGCCTCGATCCCCGGCTGGGCGCTCGCGGTGATCGGCGCGGTGTCCGTGCTCTCAGCTTTTCTGGCAGCGATCGTCTATGGCCTGCGACCCGACGCGAAGTGGGACGCTCAATTCAATGCCCATGCCGGCCTCCAGAGCCGCTCCGGCTGGGCCGTCGTTTTCGTCGTGATCTTCTCGCTGCTGATCGGCGCGTTCCTGCTGATGACCGGCCTCGCGCTCGCGTTCCAGACGTATTTCGAATCGCAGGTCGAAGCGGCAAAGGCGCTCTCGCAGTAATGCGCGTGACCACTGGCTAGAAAAGATCAAGCTGCGGTTTCTCACGCGCGATCTTCGCGCCGACGAACGCCGACATGTCGAGGATGCCGTGGGGCCGCGCGTCCAGTCCGAGGCGCTTCACGGCCTGCTGGAAGCGCTGCTTGAGTAGGTCGGCCCATAGACCCGTGCCCTTCATGCGCTGCGAAAACGACGCGTCGTAGTCCTTGCCGCCGCGCATGTCGCGCACGCGGCTCATCACGCGGTCCGCGCGCTGCGGAAAATGCGCTTCAAGCCACTGCTGGAATAGTGGAGCCACCTCCCACGGCAGACGCAGCACGATGTAGCTCGCGCTCGTCGCCCCCGCCTTGGCACAGGCTTCGAGCACGCGCTCCATGTCCGGCTCGGTGACGAACGGAATCACCGGCGCGATGCTCACGCCGACAGGAATACCCGCCTCGGCAAGCGTGCGTATCGTGCGCAGTCGCCGCGAAGGTGTCGCCGCGCGCGGCTCCAGTGTGCGGGCGATATCGGCATCGAGCGTCGTAATGGTGATCGCCGCCATGAACTGCCTACGCTGCGCCATCGGTACGAGCAAGTCGAGGTCGCGCTCGATCAGCGACGATTTCGTGATCGCCGCGAACGGATGCTGCCGCTCGGCCAGCACTTCTATCACGCCACGCGTGAGGCGCAGGTCACGCTCGACGGGCTGCCATGCGTCGGTATTGACGCCGAGCGCGATGGGCTCCGGCTCATAGGCGGGCTTCGACAGCTCGCGCGCGAGCAGTTCCGGTGCGTTGACTTTCGCGTAAATGCGGCTTTCGAAATCGAGCCCCGGCGACAGCCCCAGATAGCTGTGCGTGGGCCGCGCGAAGCAGTAAATGCAACCATGCTCGCATCCGCGATAGGGATTCAACGACACGCTGAACGGAATGTCCGGTGACTGGTTGCGCGTGAGGATGCTCTTTGCGCGCTCTTCCAAAACCTGCGTACGCAACGCGGGTGCGTCACCCTCCTCCCCACCGGGAAGCGGCTGCCAGCCGTCGTCGAAGACCTCGCGCTGGTCCACTTCGTAGCGCCCTTGCAGGTTCGTGACAGCACCTCGCCCCTTTCTGGGCGCAGGCGGCATGACGGTCTGCCAGGTGTCGGAATCGTGGTGCGGTTCGCGATCGGAGTCGTTCACGGGAGCATGCAAAAAAGCGCGTTGATACTGTACAAATATACAGCATCAACGCGCTTTGTCGAGCCCGAAAAATGGGGACTTTTAGCGCCTCTACGACTGAACGCGCGCCCTCACTCGCTGACTGCAATCGTCAGCGTCTCCTTGATCTCTTCCATCACGACATAGCTCTTCGACTGCACGGCACCGGGCAGCTGCAGCAGGATATCGCCGAGCAGCTTGCGGTAGTCGGCCATTTCGCCGATGCGCGCCTTGATCAGATAGTCGAAGTCGCCCGAGACCAGATGGCATTCGAGCACCTCGGGAATCTTCTGCACCTCGCGGCGGAACTGATCGAACATGTTGCCGCTCTTGTGGTCCAGCGTGACCTCGACGAACACCAGCAGCGCCGCCCCGAGCACCGCAGGATTCACACGCGCGTAGTAGCCCGTGATGACACCGTCGCGCTCCATGCGTTTGACCCGTTCGATGCACGGCGTGACCGAGAGTCCGACCTGTTCGGCGAGGTCCTTCATCGCCATGCGCCCGTCCTCCTGAAGCAGCTTGAGGATGCGGTGATCGAGCCGGTCGAGTGCGCGGACCGGCTGGCGCTGCGTTCTCATGTTTTTTTCCTGAATATTTGAAAAATACAATAACAACACCTAGACATATAACAATAGCATAGCTGCAAATACTGGCTACTCCGTTTTCACCGCATTTTTTTCTGTCTGATGGATCTCGCGGGGTAGCACCTGGGGTTGCATTCCGGGTTTGCGTGAACAACCGATAAATATTGGAGCAGCTATGCGAGTCGTCGTTTTGGGCAGTGGCGTGGTCGGCGTGGCGAGTGCCTGGTATCTCGCACGCGCGGGTCACGAGGTAACGGTCATCGACCGCGAAGCCGGCCCCGCGCTCGAAACCAGCTTCGCCAACGCAGGCCAGATCTCGCCGGGCTATGCCGCCCCGTGGGCCGCGCCGGGCATCCCGCTCAAGGCAATCAAGTGGATGTTCCAGAAGCATGCGCCGCTGGCGATCCGACTCGACGGCACGAAGTTCCAGTTGCAGTGGATGTGGCTGATGCTGCAGAACTGCTCCGCCGAACGCTATGCAGTCAACAAAGGCCGCATGGTGCGTCTCGCCGAATACAGCCGCGACTGCCTGCAGGCGCTGCGCGCCGACACCGGCATCGAATATGAAGGTCGCACGGGCGGCACGCTCCAGGTGTTCCGCACGCAGCAGCAATTCGACGGCGCAGCGAAAGACATCGCGGTGCTGGAGGACGCGAACGTCCCCTACGAACTGCTTAGCCCCGCCGAACTCGCGCGCGCCGAACCGGCGCTCGCCGCGGTCGCGCACAAGCTGACGGGCGGCCTGCGCCTGCCCGGCGACGAAACCGGCGACTGCCAGATGTTCACCACGCGCCTCGCGGCGATGGCCGAACAACTGGGCGTCAAGTTCCGCTACAACACGCCGATCGACGGGCTCGCCGTGTCGGGCGACCGCATCTCCGGCGTGCATTGCGGCAGCGAACTCGTGCGGGCGGATGCCTACGTGGTCGCGCTCGGCTCGTACTCGACCAAGATGCTCGCGGACCTCGTGAAGATTCCCGTGTATCCGCTCAAGGGCTACTCGATCACGGCGCCGATCGTGAACTCGGACGCAGCGCCCGTCTCGACCGTGCTCGACGAAACCTACAAGATCGCGATCACGCGTTTCGACGATCGCATCCGCGTGGGCGGCATGGCCGAGGTTGCTGGCTTCGACCTCAACCTGCGCGACGCGCGTCGCGAGACGCTGGAAATGTGCGTGAACGACCTGTTCCCGGGCGGCGGCGATACGACCCAGGCCACCTTCTGGACCGGCCTGCGCCCGATGACGCCCGACGGCACGCCCGTGGTCGGCCGCACGCCGATGTCGAACCTGTTCCTGAACACGGGCCACGGCACGCTCGGGTGGACGATGTCGTGCGGCTCTGGCCAATTGCTCGCCGATCTCATCTCGGGCAAGCAGCCCGCGATCAAGGCCGATGACCTCTCTGTGCACCGCTACCTTGGCGACACCCAAGGCACGCATCGCCCGGCTTACGCGTAACACCGCCACTACGTGCCACTTGCGGCACGTCAGAAGCGAAATCGGCACCCTCGGGTGCCGATTTTCATTTCTGCGTTTGAGGAACGCACATCAGAACTGGTCCGCCGATAGCGCCAGCACGCCCTCGCCCCCCTTCGCACTCACGATTGCCGCTTCCAGCGCCACCGCTTGCGGCAAGACATGCTCCGCATAGAACTGCGCCGTAGCGATCTTCGCGCCGTGGAACGCGGGATCCGCGGACATCAGACGCGACGACGCCAACATCGCCCGCGCCATCTGCCATCCGCCCAGTACGATGCCCGCCAGCTTCAGATAAAGCACGCTGCCCGCAAACACCGCGTTCGGGTCGCTTTTCGCATACGCGAGCACGTAGTCCACCACGGACGCCAGCGCCTGCTGCCCACGCGCGAGATGGTTCTGCATCGACTTGAACGGCGCGCCGTCGTGCGCCCCGAGCGCAGCAACCGTCCGCGCGATATCGGCGACCAGCGCCTTCGCCGCCGCCCCACCGTCACGCAGGGTCTTGCGCCCGATAAGATCGTTCGCCTGGATCGCCGTCGTGCCCTCGTAGATCGGCAAGATGCGCGCGTCGCGATAGAACTGGGCCGCGCCCGTTTCCTCGATGAAGCCCATGCCGCCATGCACCTGCACGCCGAGGCTCGTTACGTCGATCGAGAGTTCGGTGCTCCAACCCTTCACAATCGGCACGAGGTATTCGTAGCGCGCCTCGTGCATCGCTCGCATCGGCGCATCGGGGTGATGACGTGCGAGATCGCTCTGCGCCGCCGCGACATACGCGAGCGCGCGCGAGGCCTCGGTGAGCGCACGCATCGTCGAGAGCATGCGGCGCACATCCGGGTGATGGATGATCGTGACGGCCTCTTTCGACGACCCGTCGACGGGTCGGCTCTGCACGCGCTCCTTCGCATACGCGACGGCCTTCTGGTACGCACGATCCGACATGGCCACCCCCTGCATGCCCACAGCGAAACGTGCGGCGTTCATCATGATGAACATGTACTCGAGTCCGCGATTCTCCTCGCCAACGAGCTGGCCGATCGCACCGCCATGGTCACCGAACTGCAGCACGGCCGTGGGGCTCGCCTTGATGCCGAGCTTGTGCTCGATCGAGACGCAATGCACGTCGTTGCGGGCGCCAAGCGAACCGTCGTCGTTCACGAGAAACTTCGGCACGATGAAGAGCGAAATGCCCTTCACGCCCGCGGGTGCGTCGGGCGTGCGCGCGAGCACGAGATGGACGATGTTGGCGGCCATGTCGTGCTCGCCCCAGGTGATGAAGATCTTCGTGCCGAAGAGCTTGTAGGTCCCGTCACCCTGTGGCTCTGCGCGCGTACGCACTGCTGCGAGATCGGAACCGGCCTGCGGCTCGGTCAGGTTCATCGTGCCGGTCCAGTCTCCAGCGATGAGGCGCGGCACGTAGCGGCGCTTCTGCTCTTCGGTTCCGGCGGTAAGCAGCGCTTCTATCGCACCGTCGGTCAAGAGCGGGCAAAGCGCGAACGACAAATTCGACGCGTTGAGCATCTCGACGCACGGCGTCGCGACGAGTTTCGGCAGCCCCTGTCCTTCGTACTCCTGTGGATGTTGCACGCCCTGCCAGCCGCCCGAGACGAACTGGCGAAACGCCTCCGCGAAACCTGGCGTCGCACGCACGTTGCCATTGTCCCAGCGGCTCGGGTTGCGATCGCCTTCGGCATTCAGCGGCGCGAGCACTTCACCGCACAGCTTCGATGCTTCTCCCAGCACGGCCTGAACCGTTTCCAGCGTCGCGTCTTCGTAGCCCGGCAGCGCCGCAATTTCGTCGAGGCCCGCCAGTTCCTTCATCACGAACAGCATGTCACCCGTTGGTGCGTTGTACATGTCAGCCCCCTGAGTTCGGACGATGAAAAAAAAGGGGCGCCGCGGCGCCCCTTTCTGTTTTGCCTTACACCGGGCGGTCAGACCGCGTGGCGTCGATTGGCGTCAATTAGCACCGGCGATCAGCCGAGTTCCTTGACCAGCTCCGGCACGAGCGTGAACAGATCGCCCACGAGGCCATAATCGGCCACGCTGAAGATCGGTGCTTCTTCGTCCTTGTTGATCGCGACGATGACCTTGGAGTCCTTCATACCGGCCAGATGCTGGATCGCACCCGAGATACCGACCGCGATATACAGCTGCGGCGCGACGATCTTGCCCGTCTGACCTACCTGGAAATCGTTCGGTACGTAGCCTGCGTCCACTGCTGCGCGCGACGCGCCCAGTGCTGCACCGAGCTTGTCCGCCAGCGGCTCGAGCACCTTCGTGTAGTTTTCGCCGCTGCCGAGGCCACGGCCGCCCGACACGATGATCTTCGCGTTGGTCAGTTCCGGACGGTCCAGCTTCGTCACTTCGCGGCTCACGAATTGCGAAAGACCGCTGTCGGCTGCTGCGTCGATCTTCTCGACCGCAGCGCTGCCGCCTTCTGCTGCCACTGGATCGAAACCCGTGGTACGGACGGTGATCACCTTGACCGGATCAGCCGATTGAACCGTAGCGATAGCGTTGCCCGCGTAGATCGGACGCTCGAACGTGTCAGCACTTACGACCGCGGTGATATCGCTGATCTGTGCGACGTCGAGCTTCGCAGCGATGCGCGGCGAGACGTTCTTGCCCGCAGCCGTGGCCGGCGCGAGGATGTGCGAGTAGTTCTTCGCGATCGAGAGCACAGTGGCTTCGACGTTTTCAGCGAGACCCACTTCGAGTTGCGGCGCGTCGGCCAGCAGCACCTTCGAAACGCCCGCGATCTTCGCAGCGGCGTCCGCCGCACCCTGCGCGTTGTGACCCGCGACCAGCACATGCACGTCGCCGCCAATCTTCTGCGCGGCAGCCACGGTGTTCAGCGTTGCAGCCTTGACCGATGCGTTGTCGTGTTCGGCAATTACCAGAATCGTCATTTTCCTTCGCTCCTCACAGCACCTTGGCTTCGGTCTTCAGCTTCTCGACCAGCGTCTTCACGTCCGGCACCTTCACGCCGGCCGAACGCTTCGGCGGCTCGGTAACCTTCAGCGTCTTCAGACGCGGCGTGACATCCACACCGAGGTCTTCCGGCTTGACGGTCTCAAGCGGCTTCTTCTTCGCCTTCATGATGTTCGGCAGCGTCACGTAGCGCGGCTCGTTCAGGCGCAGATCGGTCGTGACGACCGCGGGCAGTTTCAGCGACAACGTTTCAGCGCCGCCATCGATTTCACGCGAAACCGTGGCACGGCCGTCGGCAACCGTGACCTTCGAAGCGAAGGTGGCTTGCGGCAGGTTCGCCAGCGCGGCAAGCATCTGGCCGGTCTGGTTCGAATCGTCGTCGATGGCCTGCTTGCCGAGAATCACGAGCTGCGGCTGTTCCTTGTCGACGAGCGCCTTGAGCAGCTTCGCGACAGCCAGCGGCTGCAGGTCTTCATTCGATTCGACGAGGATCGCGCGGTCGGCGCCGATCGCCAGCGCCGTGCGCAGCGTTTCCTGCGCCTGTGCGACACCGCACGACACGGCGATCACTTCCGTCGCCACGCCTGCTTCTTTCAGGCGCACCGCTTCTTCAACCGCGATTTCGTCGAACGGGTTCATCGACATTTTCACGTTCGCGATATCGACGCCCGTACCGTCCGACTTCACGCGGACTTTCACGTTGTAATCGACTACGCGCTTAACTGGCACAAGGACTTTCATTCACATGCTCCGAAGTTACGAATACGTCAACCTGGCCGACATTATAACGAGCGCCCCCTTTGCGGGCGTCTGTCGCCATTACTTTTCACGACTACCGCTTCTGCACCAGAGAATCGACAATAGCGAACGGTCGTGCTATTTTAGGCGGATCACAACCCAGGCTCAAGTCCGGGTTCCGACTGATATCTCTAAACCGAAAACTGTGGGTCGGCACATCACCACGCAGCGATCACCGCGCCGCCGAACTTCGACTCGATGTACTGCTTCACTTCCGCCGAGTGGTAAGCCGCCACGAGCTTGCCCACCCACGGCTTGCTGCGGTCGGCATCGCGGATCGCGATGATATTCACGTACGGGCCCTTCGGGTCCTCGATCGCAATCGCGTCCTGCTTCGGCTTGAGGCCTGCTTCCATCGCGAAGTTGGTGTTGATCGCGGCAGCATCGACGTCGGCGAGCGAGCGTGGGATCTGCGCCGCATCGAGTTCGACGATCTTCAGCTTCCTGGGGTTTTCCACGATGTCGAGCGGCGTCGCCTTCAGGCCCGCGTCCGCGCGCAGTTTGATCAAGCCCTGCTTCTCAAGCAGCAGCAATGCCCGGCCGCCATTCGTCGGATCATTGGGCACCGCGATTTTCGCTCCAGGCTGCAGTTCCGTGAGCGACTTGACCTTCTTCGAGTAGATACCCATCGGGAAGGTCACGGTATCGGCGACACGCACAAGCTTGTAGCCGCGGTCCTTCACCTGCGCGTCCAGATACGGCAAATGCTGGTAGCTGTTCGCGTCGAGGTCGCCGCCTGCGAGCGCCGCGTTCGGCTGCACGTAGTCGGAGAACTCAACGATCTTGATTGTCAGGCCGTTCTTCGCCGCGACCTGCTTCACCACCTCCATCACCTGCTCGTGCGGGCCGCCTGTCACGCCCACCTTGATGGTCTCGTCGGCTTGCGCGCCGAACGAGGCGAAGAGCGTTGCCGCCCCGAGCGCCACGGCGATACGGATCATGAAACGACGTTGCATGCCAAACCCCTGCCTTGAGTTGTAGTTATCAGAACGGCGCCAGATTAGTAGTGCTATTTATGGCTCAAGCGACGCACGAGCCAGTCACCGAACGACTGCACGATCTGCACGAACACGATCAGGATCACGACGACGATCAGCATCACCATGGGTTCGAAGCGCTGATACCCGTAGCGGATACCGAGATCGCCAAGACCGCCGCCGCCGATCGCGCCCGCCATCGCCGAATAGCCGACGAGCGAAATAAACGTGATCGTCAGCCCCGCGACGACGCCAGGCAGCGCCTCGGGCAACAGCACCTTGAAGACAATCTGGCGCGTGCTCGCACCCATGGCCAGCGCGGCTTCGATGAGACCGCGGTCGACTTCGCGCAACGCCGTTTCGACGAGACGCGCGATGAACGGCGCGGCCGCGATCGTGAGCGGCACGATGGCGGCAGCCGTGCCGATCGACGAGCCCACCACGAGGCGCGTGAACGGAATCACAGCGACGAGCAGGATGATGAACGGCGTCGAGCGCACGGCGTTGACGATCGCACCCATCACGCGATTCACGCCGAGGTTCTGGAGCACACCGTCCCTGTCGGTCAGATAGAGCAGCACGCCGAGCGGCACGCCGAGGGCGGCACCCACGACGCCGGAGATGCCCACCATCACGAGCGTCTCCCAGAACGACTGGACGAACATGTCGAACATTTCACTCCACATGGGACAGTTCCTCCACCACCACGCCCTGCTCGCGCAACCAGGCGATCGCCTGCGCCACCTTCGCCGGATCGCCGCTC
Organism: Paraburkholderia adhaesiva; assembly: GCF_021390575.1. Lineage (GTDB taxonomy): Bacteria > Pseudomonadota > Gammaproteobacteria > Burkholderiales > Burkholderiaceae > Paraburkholderia > Paraburkholderia adhaesiva. The sequence goes on from NZ_JAJEJQ010000001.1 coordinate 2,285,978, forward strand.
GCGAGCACCGCGAGCGAGCCGAACGCCTGCCCCTGGATCTCGTCGATCTGGCCGTGCAGGATATTGAAATCGAGTTCGAAGCGACGGATCGTCTCCGAAAGCACGGGCGCATCGACACCCGTGCCCGTGAACGCGAGGCGAAGCAGATGACCGCTGCCCTTCGCGAGGCGCTCGGCCACGCGAGCCTTGAGCGCGGGCGGCAGTTCCTGCGCGATCACGTCGCCGAGAAGCGCGCGCGTCACTTCGTGGCGCGGCTGCAGGAACACGTCGATCACGGGACCGGTCTCCACGACGCGGCCCGCATCGAGCACGGCCACGCGATCGCAGACCTGTTTGATCACTTCCATCTGGTGCGTGATCATCACGATCGTCAGGTTCAGTTCCCGATTGATCTTGCGCAGCAGGTCGAGGATCGCGCGCGTCGTTTCGGGGTCGAGCGCGGACGTCGCTTCATCGGAGAGCAGCACTTTCGGCTTGCTCGCGAGCGCGCGCGCGATGCCGACGCGCTGCTTCTGCCCGCCGCTGATCTGCGACGGATAACGGTCCTTCTGCGCACCCAGCCCGACGAGGTCGAGCAGAGGTAGCACTGTCTCGTCGATCTGCGCGCGCTTCATGCCGGCGAGTTCGAGCGGCAGCGCGACGTTGTCGAACACGGTGCGCGACGAGAGCAGATTGAAGTGCTGGAAGATCATGCCGATCTCGCGTCGCGCCTCGCGCAGCGCAGCGGGCGCGAGCGACGTGAGCGTGCGGCCGTTGACGATGATGTCGCCTTCGGTGGGTCGCGTGAGCAGGTTGATGGTGCGCACGAGCGTGCTCTTGCCCGCGCCACTGCGCCCGATGATGCCGAACACCTCACCTGGGGGGATCGTCAGATTGACGTTGTGCAGCGCCTCGATCCAGCCTTGTGGGCCGGCAAAGCGTTGCGACACATTGCGTATTTGGATCATGAAAAAACGAAACGGCGGGCGCGCCGCGCGCCACGCACGTCCGGGCCCATCACATGAACGGACCGGAAATGCCGCGCGCCAGCAGACTGCCGCCGTTGCTGGTCTGATTTTGACGCCAGATTTTACCCTGGCACGCTAAATTCACTTTAATAATCAATTCCGATGCCTTCATAACCCGGCGGCATTAGAGGGTCGCTGCGGCGCGCCGGCAGTGGCATGGGCGCTATGATCTGGCGGCGCCCCGCCCCAGCCGATAACCGATAACAAACGCACAAGAACGAGGAGAGCGATGATGGAGACCACCCCGCCGTTCGAAGTCTCCGTACACGACACTGCGCCAACCGCGGTACCCGAAACGTCGACGCTGCACACGCGCGACGGCATCACATTGCCGCTCTACGTCTGGCGCACGACCGCGACGCCGCCACGCGCGGCCATTGCGCTGCTGCACGGCCTCGCGGAGCACGCGGGACGCTATGCGGCATTCGCAGCGGACATGAACGCGGCGGGTATCGATGTATTTGCGATCGATCTGCGCGGTCACGGCCACGCAAGCGGCCGCCGCACATGGGTGACGCGCTTCGACGAATATCTGGAGGACGCGCAGGCGCTCGTCGTCCACGCGGGCGCAACGTGCGCGCCGCAAGCCACGCCGCTGTTCCTGATGGGTCATAGCATGGGCGGCACCATCGCCGCGCTCTACGCCATCGAGCGCGCGCCGCGAGACGGGGTGCCGCTAGCGGGCTTGCTGCTGTCGAGCCCCGCGCTCGCGCCCGGGCGCAACGTCCCGGCGTGGATGATCGCCGCAAGCCGCGCGATCAGCGCGATCTGCCCGCGCTTTCCCGCGATGAAGGTCGACGCGGCCCTGCTGTCGCGCGACGAGGCGGTGGTCGCCGCGAACCGTGCCGATCCTCTCGTCCATCACGGTGGAATCCCGGCACGCACAGGCGCCGAGGTGCTGGAAGCGATGCGGCGCATTGAAGCGGGACGCGCATCGCTGCGTCTGCCCCTGCTGATCTGGCACGGCACCGAGGACAAGCTCACGGAGCCGGACGGCAGCCGGGCCTTCGGCACTCACGCAGGCTCGCCCGACCGCACACTGATCCTCTACAAAGGCAGCTATCACGAGACGCTGAACGACATCGACCGCGAGCGCGTGATCGACGCGATGATCGACTGGATCGGCTCGCACTGCCGGCCGGCCAGTCGCTAAAGCGTCACTTCGGCTTTACTTCGTGCCGCGCCGCTCGATGAACGCCTGAATACCGTCGAGCGCGGGGTCGGTCATCATGTTGCAGGCCATCGTCTGGCCCGCCAGTTGATATGCGGCTTCGATGCCCATTTCGAGCTGCCGGTAAAACAGTCCCTTGCCCGCCTGCACCGCTTCGCGCGACTTCGCGCAAATGCTCGCCGCGAGCGCGGTCACAGCTGCGTCGAGTTCGTCGGGCGGGACCACGCGGTTCACGAGGCCCTCGCGCTGCGCGGCGGCGGCGTCGATGAAGTCGCCCGTCATCAGCATTTCGAACGCCGCCTTACGCGAGACGTTGCGCGTGAGCGGCACGGCGGGGGTCGAGCAGAACAGGCCGAGATTGATGCCCGACACGGCAAATCGCGCGGTATCGACAGCGACGGCAAGATCGCACATTGCGACGAGCTGGCAACCCGCCGCGGTCGCGACGCCGTGCACGCGCGCGATCACGGGCTGGGGCATTTTCTGGATCGTCAGCATCAGCTTCGAGCAGCGCCCGAAGAGCTGCACGTAGTAGTCGCGCGACGGCGCCGCGCGCATTTCCTTGAGATCGTGTCCCGCGCAGAACGCGCGTCCGGCGCCCGCGATCACAACGACGCGCGCCGACGAGGACGCAAGCGCGCTCAGGTGTTCCTGTAGCGCATCGATGAGCCCCTCGGAGAGCGCGTTGAACGCGTCGGGGCGATTGAGCGTAAGCAGGGCGACGCCGGGCACGCCATACGCGTCGTGCGTCAGTTCGACGAGCGGCATAGCGGCGTCGACAACAGCCGATGAGGACGGGTGAGCGCTCATGTCAGATCTCCTTCAATGTCGATGCACAATATCGCGCGGCACGCCGAACGAAGCGACGCGATGCGCGCGAGGCGATTAGGGGGACAAACTGGGTCAAGCGGAGACCAGGCGGAACCAGGCCGACGCAGCAGAACGCAGTGCGCTCAGAAATCGGCGAGCGTACGCAAATGCGCAACGACGCTTCGCGCGAGCGCGGAAAGGTTGTAGCCACCCTCGAGGCAACTCACAATGCGCCCCTTGGCGTAACGCTCGGCAATCGTGCGGATTTGCCCAGTGATCCACGCGAAGTCGTCCTCGACGAGACCCATGTTGCCGAGATCATCCTCGCGGTGCGCGTCGAAGCCCGCCGAGATGAACACCATCTCCGGCTTGAATTCGTGCAGACGCGGCAGCCACAGCAGATCAATCGCTTCGCGCACATCCATGCCCTTCGTGCGCGCAGGCAGCGGCACATTGACCATGTTCGGCGCCACATTGTCGGCGCCCGAGAACGGATAGAACGGATGCTGGAAGATGCTGCACATCAGGACGCGAGAGTCGCCCGCGAATGCCGCCTCCGTGCCATTTCCGTGATGTACATCAAAGTCGATGACCGCGACACGCGAAAGACCGTGCACTGCCAGTGCATGCCGCGCCGCGACGGCGACGTTGTTGAAAAAACAGAATCCCATGGCCCGCGCAGGCTCGGCGTGGTGGCCCGGTGGACGGATGGCGCAGAACGCGTTCTCGTAGCGGCCCTCGATCACGGCGTCGGTGGCGGCGATCGCGGCGCCGGCGGCGCGCAACGCAGCCTGCCAGGTATGCGGATTCATCGACGTGTCGGCGTCGATCGCCGCGTAGCCTTCCGACGGGGACGTGTTACGGACAAAGTCGATATGTGCCTGCGTATGCACACGCAATAGCGCCGATTCGTCGGCGAGCGGTGCCGACTCGTCGCGCTCGATCAACATATCGATGCGGCTCGCAATCAGTTGATCTTCGATGGCTTGCAGGCGCGCCGGGCATTCGGGATGCCATTCGCCCATTTCGTGCAGCAGGCAGTCGGGGTGCGAAAAAAATCCGGTTGTCATATGTCGTCGTACGTGCCGCGGCACATGCGTCGCCGCGTGTCTCCATCCATGGGGCGCGTCGGATTGCGCGCACAGCCATCACGTTACCACAGCGGCCCTTTCTGTCAGGGCCGCACAGCCCCGAAATGCCTCGGTTCCAGCCGAAACGCTCGGGTATACTTCCCCGGTTCACTTACCCTCGCTCGAACCACGCCGCTTCCCATGACGCTCCAGTCCGTTCTGTCAGTCCCCGGTCGCCTGCGCACCACGATTCTCGCCCTTGCATGCAGCACAGCGCTGCCGCTCATGAGCGGTGCGGCGCTGGCGCAGACGCGGCAGCACCCGCCGCTCACCGTCGCGCAGGCACAACCGCAAACACCCACGCAGCAGGGGCAGACGTTCGAAGAGGAAATCGTCCCTCAGCGTTACGTGAACAACCCGGACGTCGAAGCGTTCATCAACGACATGGTGGCCCGCTACGACTTCGACCCGAACACACTGCACGCCCTCTTTGCGAGCGCGAGCTACTCGGCGACGGCGGTGAAGCTCGTCACACCCTCGCCCACGCCGGGCATCAAGAACTGGCGCGCGTACCAGGCGCGCTTTCTCGACCCCGTGCGCATCAACGCGGGCGTGAAGTTCTGGCGCGAGAACGAGGCCACGCTGCAGCGCGCGGCGGACAAGTTCGGCGTGCCGCCGGAGGTGATCGTCGGCATCATCGGTGTCGAGACGATCTACGGGCGCTACATGGGCAACTTCCGCGTGCTCGACGCGCTCACGACGCTCGCCTTCGACTATCCGAACACGCCGAACCGAGCCGACCGGGAAGTGACCTTCCGCAAGAATCTCGAAGATTTTCTGGTGTGGACGCGCGACTCGCAGATCGACGCGACGTCGGTGCTCGGCTCGTATACGGGCGCGATCGGCATCCCGCAATTCCTGCCGAGCAGCATCGTGCAATACGCCGTCGACTTCAGCGGCGACAATCACATCGACCTGCGCACGAATGCGGCCGATGCGATCGGCAGCGTCGCGAACTATCTGAAGCAGAACGGCTGGGAGACGGGCCGTCCGGTGGTGTGGAGAATCGCTGCCGACGCGGGCAGCCAGGGCATAGCACAGGCCGCCGCGGACGGAACGCCGGAACCGCACTGGCCGCTGGAACAATTGCTGCGCTCGGGGCTCGTGCTGAACGAGCCGGGCGTGGACGTCGTAGCTGAAGCGGGCACGCCCGTCACGATCGTCGATCTGCCGACACCGGGACGTGCGACCGAATACAAGCTCGGGCTGAAGAACTTCTACGTGCTCACGCGCTATAACCGCAGCTTCTTCTACGCGCTCGCGGTGTATCAACTGGGTCAGCGCGTCAAGGCGCAGATGCTGGCGACGCAGTCGAACGCCGGAAGCGGCGCTGCAAATGGCGGGACGACTCCGCCGACACCAGCACCTGCGGCGGGCCAGCAGTAACGGGCACGCTGGAGGCGGCCACGCGCCGCCTCACCCACGTCGTCCGATTGACTCGATTTGACCCGCGACGTTTCGCGCGAGTGCAGCCGGTGCACGCGGCCGGATCCGCCGTTCACGCGCGACAACGTCGCTCAAGCGGGGAACACGCCCGTCGATAGATAGCGGTCACCGCGATCGCAGACGATAAACACGATCGTGGCATTCTCAAGCTGGCGCGCGAGACGCATGGCCACCTCGCAAGCCCCGCCCGACGAAATCCCCGCGAAAATGCCTTCGACCGAAGCGAGACGACGCGCCATCGTTTCGGCGGCGGCCTGGCTCACGTTCTCGACACGATCGACGCGGCTACGGTCGAAGATCTTCGGCAGATAAGCCTCGGGCCACTTGCGGATACCCGGAATGCGCGAGCCCTCTTCCGGCTGCGCACCGACGATCTCGATAGCCGGATTCTGCTCCTTCAGAAAATGCGACACGCCCATGATCGTGCCGGTCGTGCCCATCGACGAAACGAAGTGCGTGATGCGGCCCTCCGTGTCGCGCCAGATTTCAGGGCCGGTGGCCTCGTAATGCGCGAGCGGATTGTCGGGGTTCGCGAACTGATCGAGGATGATGCCCTTGCCGTCGCGCTGCATCTGCTCGGCGAGATCGCGCGCGTATTCCATGCCGCCCTTCACGGGCGTGAGCAGGATTTGCGCGCCATAGGCGGCCATGCTCTGACGGCGCTCGACCGAGAGGTCCTCCGGCATGATCAGCAGCATCTTGTAGCCGCGGACCGCTGCGGCCATCGCTAGCGCGATGCCCGTGTTGCCGCTCGTCGCCTCGATCAACGTATCGCCCGGCTTGATACGGCCACGCTCTTCGGCCTTGCGGATCATCGAAAGTGCCGGGCGATCCTTCACCGACCCCGCCGGATTGTTGCCTTCCAGCTTGGCGAGGACGACGTTGTTGCGAGCGCGGATTTCATCGTCCGGCAGACGGACTAGTTGCACGAGCGGCGTATTGCCGATGGTGTCTTCGATAGTTTTGTATGACATGACTGATTGCGATCGGGCGCGGCGCCTTGCAAGGCGCCATTGACGTGATTGACCTGATGAACCGATTCTAAACCACGCGGCAATCCCGCGCCGTTGACCCCTGGCCGCCATAGGGCCGTAATGTGCTCTCCCGGCACGCCCGCTGTGCCATTTCCGGTGCGCACAGGTAAGCGCAGACGTTCGCGCGGCCTGGCCCCGGCGTGACATTCGCTGCCCGCGCGGAGCACGCAAAAAAGACCCGCAGCCCGTACTGCGGGTCAACGCCGCCGAAGCGGCGCCTGAAGGATACGTGAACGGTCCCGGCACGCGCGGAGCAACCGCCGCGAATGGCCGACGGGAATGGACGTGCTAGTGCGGGACTACTTCTTGATCGTCACCGTGGTAGCGGGTTGACCGGGTGGCGCTGTCTTCGCCTGAGCCGTCTGCGTCATCGTGTCGCTCGGGCCACTCTGGCCGGCTTGCGTGTTTGCCGGCCCGACCGACAATCCTTCGCTCTGCAGACGTTCGACCGTATGGCCGCCCATGCCCTTCACGCGCTTGCCGAGGTCGGCGGAATCCTTGAATGGGCCGTGCGCTTCGCGCTCGTCGAGGATGGCTTTGGCCTTGGCGGGCCCGATGCCCTTGATGCCGCGCAGGGCGTCCTCATTGGCTGTATTGACGTCGACCGCCGCGATCGCGTGGCCGAATGCGGCGAGCAGCAGAGCTGCCGCGAGCAGTTTCCTGAACATGCTGGATCTCCCTTGAAACCGCCTGCCGGCGACCATCGCCGGCAGGGAGAGACCAGTTTAGAAAGTTGCGGCTTCGAATTACACCTGGCCAGACAGCCAACGTACGTAGCGATCGACACCTTCCTGAACCGTCAGGAACGGTGCGTCGTAGCCGGCCGCACGCAGCTTCGACTGATCGGCCTGGGTGAAGCACTGGTACTTGCCACGCAGCGCGTCGGGGAACGGGATGTATTCGATCAGACCGTGTTGCACCTGCTCGTCGAGCGTCAGCGGCGCTTCGCCCTTCATCGCGCGCAACGTGTTGACCACGGTGCTCGCGATATCGTTGAACGGCTGTGCACGGCCGCTGCCGAGGTTGAAGATGCCGCTCTTCTCGGGGTGATCGAAGAAAAACAGGTTGACCTTCACGACGTCCTCGACCGACACGAAGTCGCGCGTCTGCCCGCCCGGCCCGTAGCCGTTGTATTCGCCGAAAAGCTTCACATGGCCGTCGGCACGGAACTGGTTGAAGTTGTGGAACGCCACCGATGCCATGCGGCCCTTATGCGTTTCGCGCGGGCCGTAGACGTTGAAGTAGCGAAAACCAGCGATCTGGCTTTGCGCGGTGGGCAGCACGCGACGGATCACCTGGTCGAACAGGAACTTCGAATAGCCGTAGACGTTCAGCGGCGCTTCCACTTCGCGCTCTTCGACGAAGCGGGTCGATCCGCCATAGACCGCAGCCGACGATGCATACAGGAACTGCGCGCGCTGCGCGAGGCAGGCGTCGAGGACCGCGCGGCTGTAGCGGAAGTTGTTGTCCATCATGTAGCGGCCGTCGGTTTCCATCGTGTCCGAACAGGCGCCTTCGTGGAACACCGCACGCACCTTGCCGAAGTCGCCGCGTGCGAAGCGTTCGACGAACTCGGTCTTGTCGATGTAATCGTCGATCTCGCAGTCGACGATATTCCGGAACTTGTCTGCGCGCGTGAGGTTGTCGACGGCGATGATGCGGTTTTCGCCGCGCTCGTTGAGCGCCTTGACGATGTTGCTGCCGATGAAGCCAGCCGCGCCGGTCACGATGAGGGTCATGGTGTGCCTGTGATGAGGGGGTCGCGTCGCGCACGAAGCGCACCGCCGTCGACGCCACGTACCGGTTGGATACGCAGCGCGCGGGCGGTGGCCGCGCGCGCAACGTCAGTGAAAGAGTTCGTCGTAGTCGACGGTGGCCGTGCCGAGCTTGCCGACCACGATGCCCGCAGCGCGGTTCGCGAGCGCGACGCCCTGCACGAGCGGCAGGCCCGCGCCGAGCGAGACCGCGACAGTCGCGATCACCGTGTCGCCGGCGCCCGACACATCATACACTTCGCGTGCGTCGGCCGGCGCGTGCAGCACGCCCGCGTCGGTGAACAGCGTCATGCCCTCCTCCGAGCGCGTGAGCAGCAGCGCATCGAACTGCAATTCGCGGCGCAGTTTCGTCACGCGCGCAAGCAGGTCCTCTTCCGACTTCCAGGTGCCCACCACTTCGCGCAGTTCCGCGCGGTTTGGCGTGATGACGCTCGCGCCGCGATAGCGCTCCCAGTCGTCGCCTTTCGGATCGACGAGCACGGCCTTGCCCGCTGCGCGCGCCGTGGCAATCATCTGCGTGACGTGCGTGAGACCGCCCTTCGCGTAGTCGGACATGAGGATCACGTCGTGCGACGGCAAAAGCGCGTCGAAGCGTGCGAGGCCCGCGAGCAGCACTTCGTGTGCCGGCGTGTTTTCGAAGTCCACGCGCAGCAACTGCTGCTGGCGCGACAGCACGCGCAGCTTGATCGTCGTGGGTAGCGCGGGATCGCGTTCGAGAAACGCGTTCACACCGCTTTCGCCGAGCAGCTCGACGATGCGCTCACCCGGCTCGTCATGACCGACCACGCAGAGCAGCCCCGCCTGCGCACCGAGCGCGACGGCGTTTCGAGCGACGTTCGCTGCACCGCCGAGGCGGTCCTCCTGGCGCTGCACGTGCACGACGGGCACGGGCGCTTCGGGCGAGATACGGTTGACGTCGCCGAACCAGTAGCGGTCGAGCATGACGTCGCCCACCACGAGCACGCGCGATGCGGCGAACTTCTCGCGCGGCACGTGCTCGACGGCAGGCGCGAGCGTCGCGCCGGGCGGGATACCCGCGCCAGGCGTCGCTGAATCAGACTGCAGGGGTTGCATCCGTTGCAAGCTTGACATGCGGCCGCCCAATCGATTGATAGTCAATGCCGAGTTCCGCCATGGCGTCCGGCTCATAGAGATTGCGCCCGTCGAATATACGCGGCGCCTTGAGCACCGACTTCAGATGAACGAAGTCCGGCGCCTTGAATGCGGTCCATTCCGTGACGATCACGAGCGCGTCGCCGCCCACGAGCGCCTCGTCCTGGCTCGATGCGAACGTGAGGCGGGCAAGCAGTTCCGGCGCCTGCTTGAGGTCGAGCGCGAACACACGTTTTGCTTCGTCCGTCGCGACCGGATCGTACGCGGTCACCGTCGCCCCGCGCAAAAGCAGCGCTTCGATCACACGGCGGCTCGACGCTTCGCGCATGTCGTCGGTGTTCGGCTTGAACGCGAGGCCCCACACGGCGAAGTGCCTGCCCGTCAGGTCTTCGCCGAAGGCGTCGAGAATCTTGCGCACCAGCACTTCCTTCTGGCCGTGATTCACGTCCTCGACGGCTTCGAGAATGCGCAGGTTCTGCCCCGATTCCGCGGCAGTGCGAATCAGCGCCTGCACGTCCTTCGGGAAGCATGAACCGCCGTAGCCGCAGCCCGCATAGAGAAAGTGATAGCCGATGCGCGGATCGGAACCGATACCGCGCCGCACCGATTCGATATCGGCGCCCACGCGGTCGGCAAGATTCGCCATTTCGTTCATGAACGAGATACGCGTGGCCAGCATCGCGTTGGCGGCGTACTTCGTGAACTCGGCGGAACGCACATCCATGTAAATCGTGCGCTCGTGATTGCGGTTGAACGGCGCGTAGAGGCGCTTCATCTTCTCGCGCGCGACGTTGCCCTGTTCGTCTTCGTCGATACCGATGATGATGCGGTCCGGCCGCATGAAATCCTCGACGGCCGCGCCTTCCTTCAGAAACTCGGGGTTCGAGACGACCGAGAAGCCGTGCTGCGCGCTGCCCGCGAGGCCGCGTTTCGCGATTTCCTCGGCGAGCACGTCATGCACGCGCTGCGCCGTGCCGACGGGCACCGTCGACTTGTCGACAACCACCTTGAAACCGTTCATATAACGGCCAATGCTGCGCGCCGCTTCGAGCACGTACTGGAGGTCGGCGGAACCGTCCTCGTCGGGCGGGGTGCCCACGGCGATGAACTGCACGTCGCCATGCTCGACGCTCGCGGCAATGTCCGTTGAAAACGTGATACGGCCCGCCGCGCGATTGCGCGCGATCAGTTCGAGCAGGCCCGGTTCGTGGATCGGCACGCCGCCGGCGTTCAGGATGTCGATCTTGCGCGGATCGACATCGAGGCAGAACACGTCGTGACCGATTTCGGCCAGGCACGCCCCGGTGACGAGGCCGACATAGCCGGTACCGATAATGGTGATTTTCATACGCGCTCCGGTAACAGATTCTGATGTTGGGTGGGTGGAAGACCGCGCGGCCGGAGAGGACCGTTGGCAGACGCGCCATTCAAGAGCGTCGTCCGCGCGAAGGCCACCGGACGGTCAGCTCGAGGCGGGAACCGGCTCGACGCGACGCGGCGCATAGGTTTCCCAGCCGCTGCACCCCGGGCACTGCCAATAGAAGAGGCGCGCCCGGAAACCGCAATTCTGGCATGTATAACGTGGCAGATTTTTGGTGCGCTGCTGGAGCAGCGAGCGCATCAGTTCGAGTTCGCTGCGGCGCGGCTCCTCGGCGGTGGCCTGCTGTGCTTCAAGCAGCCGCGACATGCCAGCGAGATTCGGCGACTTCTGCATCTGCGCGCGAGCGAGCGCGTGCGCCGCATCGGCGCCACGCAGGGCCGCCACGTGCTTGTAGGCGACGTCGAGCAGATCGTTCGACGGATACGCATCGACCCATTGAGTCAGCAACTGCGCACCCTCATCGGCACGGCCAAGCGACTCGTAGGCCTTCATCACCTTCTCGGCAACGAGCGGCAGATACGCGGGATTTTGTTCTTCCACGCGGCGCCACTGCGCGAGCGCGGACTCGCCGGCCCCGCTCGCCGCATCGACGTCGCCGCCGAGGATCGTCGCCCGGACGTTGTGCGGATTTGCCTTCAGCGCCAACGCAAGTTGACGTCGCGATTCGTCGGGCTTTTTCTGCTGCAGCGCTTCCTGCGCGAGTTCGCAGTGGAACTGCGCGATTTCGAGGTCGAGCGAGCCCGCGCCCATCTTTTCGAGCTGACGTGCGGTGTCGATCGAGCGGTTCCAGTCTTTCTCGATCTCGTAGATCGTGAGCAACGCGCGCTGCGCACCTTGCGCGTAGTCGCCCGACTGCAGCGAGACGAACGTCTCTTCCGCGCGATCGAGCAAGCCCGCCTTCAGATAGTCCTGGCCGAGTTCGTAGAGCGCGTGGTCGCGTTCGTTGACCGGCAGATCGGGCCGCGAAAGCAGGTTCTGGTGCACGCGGATTGCGCGGTCGGTCTCGCCGCGGCGACGGAACAGGTTACCGAGTGCGAAGTGCAGTTCGACCGTTTCGGGATCGAGTTTGGCCACCTCGATGAACGCGTCGATGGCCTTGTCCGGCTGCTCGTTGAGCAGGAAGTTCAAGCCGCGGAAATACGAACGCGGCAGATTTGCGCTTTCGGACAGGAGCGCCTTAAGGTCGTAGCGCGACGCCATCCACCCGAGCGCGAAAGCGACGGGAATGACGAGGAGCCACCAGAAATCGAGATCCATGCGAGCGATGGTGTAAGCGGAAAGATAAACCGCGCGCCTTCAATGCACGCGGCAATACGGTCAATTCAGATGAGCGGCGGCAGTGGCGGTTCGGCGACGGGCGTGGGGGTCTCGCGTGCCGTGCGCAGGTCCCGCTTCAGGCGACCGTTCTCCATGCGCAGCCGGAACATGGCGGGCAGTGCAGACAGCAGCCCGGCGAGCAGCCCGACCACGAAAAACGCGAGGCCGATCAGGATCAGCGGAGCTTGCCACGCATACCCGGCAAGGAAGTTCAACGTCGAGGGTTGCGTGTTCGCCAGTGCGAGGACGAGCAGCAACACGAACACCAGCACACGGATCACCCAGGCGATCAATCTCATGAAGAATCTCTTGGCAGTTGCAGGGAACGCACCGGCGAGGTGCCGGCGACGGCCGCCATACTGCGCCGCAGCACGAGCCGCGCAGAAGTGACCCGTATTGTAATTGAACGCCTGGCGAGCGGGCACCCGCACGAAAATGTGCCGCACCGCTGCCGAACATAGCGCCTGCGGGTGAGAGCAGAAAACAGGCAAAAATGGTGGGCGAAAAAAAAGCGCCCTAAGGCGCTTTTTCTGGTCCATGCGTCTGGCCAACCGATTGGCCGCCGGCGATCGATGAGATCGCCGAAGCTGCGAGCAACGCTTACAGATCGTCGTCCGGCTCGTCTGCCTTCAACGGCTCACCCGAGCGCCGGTCCACGCGCTCGCGCAATTCCTTACCGGGTTTGAAGTGCGGCACGAACTTCTCGGGCACCAACACTTTTTCCCCCGACTTCGGATTGCGTCCGACACGCGACGGCCGGCGGTTCAGGCCGAAGCTGCCGAAGCCGCGAATTTCGATGCGATGGCCCTTCGCAAGCGCGTCGGACATCGCATCGAGCATCGTTTTGACCGCGAAATCCGCATCCTTGAGAACAAGTTGCGGAAATCGCGTAGCCAGCTGCGCGACCAATTCTGATTTGGTCATACTTCAGCTGCCCCCGTTTTTGAGGCTTACTGGTTCTGGCCGTCGAGCTTGGCCTTCAGCAGCGCGCCCAGGTTCGTCGTGCCGGTGGCAGCCGCACCCGAGTCAACCGACATGCTGCGCAGTGCTTCTTGCTGCTCAGCCGAGTCCTTCGCCTTGATCGACAGGTTGATGCCACGCGACTTGCGATCGATGTTGATGATCATCGCGTTGACCTTGTCGCCTTCCTTCAGCACGTTGCGAGCATCTTCCACGCGATCTTGCGCGATTTCCGAAGCACGCAGGTAGCCTTCGACGTCGGCGTTCAGCGTGATCACAGCGCCCTTGGCGTCGACCGACTTGACGATACCGTCGACGATGGCACCCTTGTCGTTCATGGCAACGAAGTTGCTGAACGGGTCGCCTTCGAGCTGCTTGATACCGAGCGAGATGCGTTCCTTCTCGACGTCGATGCCCAGAACCACAGCCTCGACTTCGTCGCCCTTCTTGTACTTGCGCACGGCTTCTTCGCCGGTTTCGCTCCACGACAGGTCGGAGAGGTGAACCAGGCCGTCGATGCCGCCAGGCAGACCGATGAACACGCCGAAGTCGGTGATCGACTTGATCGCGCCCTGGAGCTTGTCGCCCTTCTTGAAGTTGCGGCTGAAGTCATCCCACGGATTCGGCTTGCACTGCTTCATGCCGAGGCTGATACGGCGGCGGTCTTCGTCGATCTCGAGGACCATGACTTCGACTTCGTCGCCCAGCTGGACAACCTTCGACGGAGCAACGTTCTTGTTGGTCCAGTCCATTTCCGAAACGTGGACGAGGCCTTCGATGCCCGACTCGACTTCGACGAACGCGCCGTAGTCGGTGATGTTCGTGACCTTGCCGAACAGGCGCGTGCCCGACGGGTAACGGCGCGAGATGCCTTCCCACGGATCGTCGCCCAGTTGCTTGATACCGAGCGAAACGCGGTTCTTTTCCTGGTCGAACTTGAGGATCTTAGCCGTGACTTCCTGGCCAACCGACAGCACTTCCGACGGGTGACGCACGCGACGCCATGCGATGTCGGTGATGTGCAGCAGGCCGTCGATGCCGCCGAGGTCCACGAACGCGCCGTAGTCGGTGATGTTCTTGACCACGCCGTTGACGATCGCGCCTTCCTTCAGCGTTTCGAGCAGCTTTGCGCGCTCTTCGCCTTGCGTGGCTTCGATCACTGCGCGGCGCGACAGCACGACGTTGTTACGCTTGCGGTCGAGCTTGATGACGCGGAATTCGAGGGTCTTGCCTTCGTACGGCGTCGTGTCCTTGACCGGACGCGTGTCGACGAGCGAACCCGGCAGGAACGCGCGGATGCCGTTGACCATGACGGTCATGCCGCCCTTGACCTTGCCCGTGATCGTGCCGGTCACGAGTTCGTTGTTGTCGAGAGCCTTTTCCAGCGACAGCCACGAAGCGAGACGCTTCGCCTTGTCGCGCGACAGGATCGTGTCGCCGTAGCCGTTTTCCAGCGCGTCGATCGCGACGGAAACGAAATCGCCCGCCTGAACCTCAACCTCGCCTGCGTCGTTCAGGAATTCCTCGAGCGGAATGTAAGCCTCGGACTTCAGGCCAGCGTTGACGACCACGAAGTTGTGGTCAACGCGCACGACTTCGGCGGAGATAACTTCGCCGGCGCGCATGTCCTGGCGGGTCAGCGACTCTTCGAACAGAGCCGCGAAAGATTCGGTATTGGGGGTGGAGGTTTGCAGGTCGGACATAAAAATCTGGATTTGCATGGATTTTGCGCGGCGATTTACTGCAGCTTTCACTGCATGCCGGTCATACGACCGGTTGCGCCTTCTTGCCGGAACACCTGTTCACAGCGCAACTGCAAAATGCCATACGGGGTTAAAGGGTTTAACACACGCACCGCTCACGCGGAGCACCACTGCTACTTCTTACTACTACTGCTTTTACGACTCTTCAACTCACGCTGGCCTGGCTTGCCCGTCGTGATGACGGAGCGGCATCGCGTGGCTTTCCCGGTACCACTGCACCACCTGATCGACCGCTTGATCGATCGATAGCGCCGAGGTATCGAGCAGCATTGCATCCTCCGCAGGCTTGAGCGGCGCGGCTGCGCGACCACTGTCGCGCGCATCGCGTTCACGCAAATCCCGGAGTAAGTCATCCATATTAGCAGAAAATCCCTTCTGGATCAATTGCTTATGCCGGCGGGCCGCGCGGGCCTCCACACTGGCGGTCAGAAACACCTTCAGGACGGCATCCGGGAAGATCACCGTGCCCATGTCGCGGCCGTCCGCGACGAGTCCCGGCAGCTTGCGGAACGCCCGCTGGCGCGCCACCAGCGCCGCGCGCACCTGCGGATGCGCCGCGATCACCGACGCCCGGTTGCCGACCGCCTCCTGGCGAATTTCGCTCGACACGTCCGCACCGTCGAGCTGTGCGAGCCCTTCGCGGAACGTGATGTGCAGGTCGTCGACGAGCTTGGCCAACCCGTCGGCGTTGTCGGGCTCGATTGCATAGCGCACGCTCGCGAGCGCCGCGAGGCGGTACAGCGCGCCGCTATCGAGCAGGTGAAACCCGAGATGCGCGGCGACCAGCGTGGCCACCGTGCCCTTGCCGGATGCGGTCGGACCGTCGATCGCGATGACGGGGGTTGGATAAAAGGGGCGGGACGATTTCATGCTGGCGACGAACTCGGCTTCAAGGTTGCGTGAGCGTAAGGAAACGCTCGAAGTAATCGGGGAACGTCTTGCCGACGCATTTCGGATCGTTGATGCGCACCGGCACGCCGCCGAGGCTCACGAGCGAGAAACACATCGCCATGCGGTGGTCGTCGTAGGTGTCGATGGCGGCGTTCGGCGTGAGTTGTGCGGGCGGACGCACGATCAGGTAGTCGGGGCCCTCTTCCACATCGGCGCCGACCTTGCGCAGTTCTTTCGCCATCGCGGCGATGCGGTCGGTTTCCTTCACGCGCCAGCTCGCGATGTTGCGCAGCGTCGTCGCGCCGTCCGCAAACAGTCCTGCTACGGCGATCGTCATCGCGGCGTCGGGGATCAGGTTGAAGTCCATATCGATCGGCGCGAGCTTGCCGTGGTCGTTGCCGATGCCGCGAACCTCGATCCAGTCGTCCGCCATCGTCACGTTCGCGCCCATGCGGCCGAGCGCTTCGGCAAAGCCGATGTCGCCCTGAATGCTCGCGCGACCCACGCCCTCCACGCGCACGGGCCCGCCACCGATCGCACCCGCGGCGAGGAAATACGAAGCCGACGAGGCGTCGCCCTCGACCATGATCTTGCCCGGCGACTGATAACGCACGCCGGACGGCACTTCGAAGCGATGCCAGCCGTGACGTGTCACCGTCACGCCAAAGCGCTCCATCAGCTTGATCGTGATCTCGATGTACGGCTTCGAGATCAATTCGCCTTCCACCTGGACGACGCTCACGCCGTCCTGGGCACGCACGAGCGGCAGCGTCATCAGGAGCGCCGTGAGGAACTGGCTCGACACGTCGCCGCGCACGCGGATGGGCTCATTCACCGTGATCTGCGACGGACGGATGCGCAGCGGCGGAAATCCCTCGTTCTCCTCATAGTCGATCGTGGCGCCGATCTGGCGCAGACCGTCCACGAGATCGCCGATGGGCCGCTCGTGCATGCGCGGCACGCCGTGGATGCGATAGTCGCCGCCGTTGACCGCGAGCGCGGCCGTAAGCGGCCGCACTGCGGTGCCTGCGTTACCGAGGAACAGATCGGCACGGCGCGCTGTGAACGCACCGCGCGTGCCCTGCACGACGCAGGTGTCGCCGTCGATCCTGAGCTTCACGCCGAGCGTCTGAAGCGCGTCGAGCATGACGCGCGTGTCGTCGGAGTCGAGCAGGTTCGTGATCGTCGTCTCGCCTTCGGCCAACGCCGCGAGCAGCAGCACGCGGTTCGAGATGCTCTTCGAGCCGGGTAGACGGATCGTGCCGGCCGCATGGGAGAACGGTCCGAGATCGAGATATTCCATGAACGTGTCCTGAGAGTTCGGTCGGGCGCTGGTTTATCGGCTCATTTGCCGGCTTATTTGTCGGGGGCCGCATCGGCGGCGCGCTTGCCGCCGCGCTCCTGCCACGCGGTACGCGCCGCACGCGATCGCGCAAACAGCGTCTCGAGCGCGGCGCCGTCGCCGGCGTCGATAGCGGCACGCAGTTTCGCGAGCACTTCAGTGTAGCCGTCGAGTTCGGCGAGCAGCGCGCTACGGTTCGCGAGGCAGACGTCGCGCCACATTTCGGGGCTCGACGCTGCGATGCGCGTGAAATCGCGGAAGCCGCCTGCCGCGAATGACAACTTGAGTTCAGCATCGGGCGACGCGAGGATCTGATCGACGAGCGCGAACGACAACACGTGCGGCAGATGGCTCACCGACGCAAATACGCGGTCATGCTGCGCGGCGCTCATCGTGCCGATCACGGCTCCGACCTCGCGCCACATCGCGGCAATGCGCTCGACGGCTTCGGGTGCATTCTCCGCGAGCGGGCACAGCACGACGTTGCGGCCGACGTAGAGTTCGGGCAGCGCGGCCTCGACGCCGCTCGACTCGCGGCCCGCGATCGGATGCCCCGGAACGAACTGGGCGATGCGCGTGCCGAGCACCAAGCGCGCGGCGTCGATCACGTCGCTCTTGGTGCTGCCCGCGTCGGTGATGAGCGTCTGCGCTTCGAGGTGCGGCACGATGCGTTCGAGCAACGCGCGCGTCTGCGCAACAGGCGCGGCGAGCAGCACGATATCGGCGCCCTTGAGCGCTTCGGCGAGAGCCGCATCGTCATCGAGCGTTGCCGCGGCGTCGATCACGCCCAACTCGAGCGCGCGCTCGACCGCATGCAGACGTCGCCCTACGCCGATCACGCGCCCTTTTGCGCCACGCTCGCGCAAGCCGCGCGCAAGCGATCCGCCAATCAGGCCGACGCCGAAGATCACCAGTTTGCTGAAGGAAAACGCGCTCACGACATCACCGGAAGGAGGAAAACAAGGGCGGCACTCATGCTCTCGCAAGAGTGCGCTCGAGCGCGGTGAGAAACGCTGCATTTTCTTCGGGCAGGCCAATCGTCACGCGCAGCCACTGCGGCAGCCCGTAGTTGCCGACCGGCCGTACGATCACACCCTCTTTGAGCAATTCGAGGTTCACGCGATCGCCCGCGCCATTGTCATTGCCCACCCGCACCAGGACGAAGTTGCCGTCCGACGGCACGTATTCGAGGCCAAGACGCTCGAACGCGGCGGTCAGCGTCCGATAGCCTTCGGCGTTCAGCGCGGCGCTCTTCTGCAGAAATTCCGCATCGCCGAGCGCGGCGATCGCCGCGGCTTGCGCGAGCGTGTTCACGTTGAACGGCTGGCGCAGACGGTTCAGCAGATCGGTCAGTGCAGGCTGGGCGATGGCAAAGCCGATGCGCAGGCCCGCAAGCCCATAGGCCTTCGAGAACGTGCGCGAGACGACCAGGTTCGGATAGCGACGCACCCACGCGATCGAGTCGTAACGCTTGCCGGCGGCGAGATACTCCGTGTACGCCTCGTCGAGAACCACCACGACGTCTCGCGGCACCTTCGCGATGAACGCTTCGAGCGCCGCACCGTCGATGAAGGTGCCGGTCGGGTTGTTCGGATTCGCGACGAAGATTAGGCGCGTGTCGTCAGCGATGTCCGCGAGCATCGCGTCGAGGTCGTGACCGTACTGCACGGCAGGCGTCACAAGATGGCGCGCGCCCACACCCTGCGTGGCGAGCGCGTAGACCGCGAACGAGTACTGCGAGTAGACGATCGACTGACCGCGCTCGACGAACGCATGCGCCGCGATTTCGAGAATGTCGTTGCTGCCGTTGCCGAGCGTGATCCACTCGGGCGGCACGTCGTAGCGCGCGGCCAGCGCGGCCTTCAGTTCGAACGCGTTCGAATCCGGATAACGACCCAGATCGCTCGCTGCCTGCGCCATCGCGCGCTGCGCCGACTCGGGCATGCCGAGCGGATTCTCGTTCGACGCCAGCTTCACGATACGCGCCTCGTCGAGCCCGAATTGCCGGGCGACTTCCGAAATCGGCTTGCCCGCGATATATGGCGCGATTGCGCGCACGTATTCAGGGCCGAATTGCGTTGTCATGCGTTTCTCCTGTCGATCGCACTTAGTGCTTCAGCACTTAGTGCGATCCCATGCAAAGCTGTCGACCGCACTTGGTGCTTCAGCACTTAGTGCGGTCCCATGCAAAGCTGTCGATCGCACCTAGTACTTCAGCACCTGGTGCGATCCCATGCAAAGCTGTCGATGCCAGTTGGCGCTTTAGCGCTTACTGGCATCCCATGCAGAGCGGTCGATGACAGTTAGCGATTTACCGCTCACTGTCAGCCCATGCAGAGCCCGGCCACAGGCCCAATGGCATCAGCGGATCTGTATCAGAACGGCGGCGCCGTGCGCCGCCTTAGCGCGTGCGAGGATACGAGCCGAGGATCTTCAGATACGCGGCCTTCTTGCCCAGCTCGTCGAGCGCAGCGACCACGCCGGGATCATCGCGATGGCCTTCGAAGTCGATGTAGAAGTAGTACTCCCACGTACCGACGCGCGCCGGACGCGACTCGAAGCGCGTCATCGACACACCGTAGCGTGCTAGCGGCTCGAGCAGCTTGTAGACGGCACCCGGTTCGTTCTTCACCGATACGATCATCGACGTCTGGTCATGGCCCGACGGCCCCGACAGCTGCTTGCCGATCATCACGAAACGCGTGCGGTTATGCGGATCGTCCTGAATCAACGCGTTCGAGATCAAGAGTCCGTAGTGCGTGGCGGCGCGCTCGCCGGCAATGGCCGCGACGGTCGGGTCAGCCGCGGCAAGACGCGCGGCCTCGGCGTTGCTCGAAACGGTCTGCCGCTCCAGTTGTGGCACGTTCGCCGTCAGCCAGTGCTGGCACTGCGCGAGCGCCTGCGGATGCGCGCACACGCGCGTCACGCCGGTCAGGTTCCCGCTTTGCGTCATGAGATTGTGCTGGATTGGCAGCGCAATCTCGCCGCCGATCACGAGCTGCGTCTCGAGGAACAGGTCGAGCGTGCGCGACACGGCGCCCTCCGCCGAATTCTCGACCGGCACGACGCCGAACTCGGCTGCACCCGCTTCCACCGAGCGGAACACCTCGTCGATCGACGGGCACGGCAGGCCTTCGATCGACTGGCCGAAGTACGCGTACATCGCCTGCTCGGTGTACGTACCCACCGGGCCGAGATAGGCGGCAGTGAGCGTCTTTTCGAGCGAGCGGCTCGCGGCCATGATCTCGCGCCAGATCGCGCTGATGTGATCATTGCCGAGCGGCCCCGCGCTCAACTCCTGCAGGCGCGCGATGACCTGCAGTTCGCGCTCGGGACGGAACACCGGCGCGTTGTAGTGCTTCTTGACCTCGCCCACTTCGAGCGCGACCGCCGCCCGCTGGTTCAGCAGTGCGATGAGCTGCGTATCGATCGCGTCGATACGCTCGCGCAGTGGTTTGAGTTTTGAATTGAGTTCGTCGTCCATGCGTGAAACCGGCAATCAGAAAGGATGCGCGAGGAAGCGCTCACGCGTGCTTTGCTTCGAATTCCGACATGTACTCGACCAGTGCTTTCACTGCATCGAGCGGCACCGCGTTGTAAATCGACGCCCGCATGCCGCCGACGGACTTGTGGCCCTTCAGCTGCAACAGCCCGCGCGCCTTCGCGCCGGCAAGGAAATCTTCGTTACGTGTTTCGTCGGCGAGGAAGAACGGGACGTTCATCCGCGAGCGCGCGCGGCGCTCCACCTTGTTGATGTAGAAGCTGCTCGCGTCGATCGCGTCGTAGAGCAGCTTCGATTTTTCTATGGCGCGAGCCTCCATGGCGGCGAGACCGCCCTGGCGCTTCAACCACTTGAACACAAGCCCGGAGATATAGATCGCGTAGGTCGGCGGCGTATTGAACATGGAGTTGTTCGCGGCGACCGTCTTCCATTCGAACGCGGACGGGCAGATCGACATCGCGCGATCGAGCAGGTCCTCGCGCACAATCACGACCGTTACGCCGGCCATGCCGATGTTCTTCTGCGCGCCGCCGTAGAGCACGCCGTATTTGGCGATGTCCATCGGACGCGACAGGATGTGCGAGGAGGCGTCCGCGACGAGCGGAATGTCACCGAGATCCGGAATTTCGAAGGTCTCGACGCCGTCGATCGTCTCGTTCGTGCACAGGTGCACGTAAGCGGGATCGTCGGAAAGCTGCCACTCGCTTTTCGGCGGCGAGTGCGTGAACCCCTCGGCCGTGCGGCCCGTCGCGGCGATATGCGCCGCGCCGTACTTGAGCGCTTCCTTCTGCGACTTCTGCGACCACGAGCCGGTGATCACAAAGTCGGCGCGCGGCTTCACACCGAACAGGTTGAGCGGAACGATGGCGTTTTCGCCGATACCGCCGCCCTGCAGAAACAGGATGTGGTGGCTCGCCGGGACCTCCATCAGTTCACGCAGGTCGAGCAGCGCCTCGCTGTGAATCTGCATGAATTCCGGGCCGCGATGGCTCATTTCCATCACGCTCATGCCGCTGCCGTGCCAGTCGAGCATTTCATCGGCGGCCTGGCGCAGCACCTCTTCGGGCAAGGCAGCAGGTCCGGCGGAGAAGTTGAAGACGCGCATCGTAAGGAGATCCCCGAGGCAGGCGCTGCGGCAAATAAGGCCGGAAACCGCGCCCGAAAAAGAAAATGGCCGTCTGCGCTTGCGCGCAAACAGCCATTATCGCACTGTCACCGGGAACCCGCCAACGCAGGTCCGGCGGCGGTTGGCGACGATCGAACCCCGAAACGTATGTCCGGGGCCGACGCGCCTGCGTTCGACCGCCGCCTTTCGACCGCGGTCTTCAGGCCAATTACTTGGCCGGCTTGACCGCTGCGACTTCCTTGTCAGCCTGGTCACGCGTCGCCTTGATCGATGCCGGCATGTACTTCTGCATCAGGCTGTTGACGACGTCACGGCCCACCTGGTCCTGGACCTGGATGAACTTGCGGCCGGTCGGGCTGCGGTAGAACGTGGTCAGGTCCTTGATTTCCTGAACGCTGTAGTACTTGGCGTAGGCTTCGTACTGAGCTTGCATTGCGTCCTGCTTGAACGCGTCGGTCGTGAAGACCTGGCCTGCACCGTCAACCAGCTTCGGCACGGCGGTCTTTTGCAGCGTCGGGACGGAAGCCTGCTTTTGCTTGTCCGTCAGCGTCTTGTTTTCCGACAGCGCGTCCGACAGGATCGCCGGGACGAGCTGCTTGGCTTGCATCTGCGCGCTGTTACCGATTGCGCCAACAAGCTTTTCCGCATCGATCGCATCGAGCAGGTCCTTGATCGCGGCTTGCTTGGCCGGATCAACCGGTGCGGCAGCAGCTGCCGGTGCCTGGGCAGGCGCCTGGGTCGAGAGCGCCTGGGCCATGGCAAACGTCGGCACGAGAGCGGCCAGCAACAAAACCTGCTTGAATCGTTTTTGCATCATTACTCCCACACATGAGAAATTAGTCGAACTGCCTGCCCTGCGGACCGCGAGATGCGTCATTCGCACCCGACCGGTGCCGCACGGGGCCATTCATTACATTCTTAAGCAACGGTCCGCTCACGCGGACCGCTACCGTTCCTTTACCCCTGGGTTACTACTGGGTTATTCCTGGGCCTCACCCTCGCCTGAATCGGCGTCACCCGCTTCGCTATCCGCATCGGCCTCTGCGACCTGCTGCAGACCGGAAAGCTTGGTACCTTCGTCAAGGCTGATGAGTGTAACACCTTGTGTCGCACGGCCCATTTCACGGATTTCCGATACGCGAGTGCGGATCAGCACACCCGTCGTCGTGATCAGCATGATCTGGGCTTCGGGGTCCACGAGCGTCGCAGCAACGACGCGGCCGTTGCGCTCCGACGTCTGGATCGCAATCATCCCCTTCGTACCGCGCCCGTGACGCGTGTACTCGGTGATCGGCGTGCGCTTGCCGTAGCCGTTCTCGGTTGCGGTGAGCACTGACTGCTGCTCGTCGCCCGCCACGAGAAGGGCTATGACCTGCTGGTTGTCGTCGAGTTGCATGCCGCGCACGCCTCGCGCTTCGCGGCCCATCGGGCGCACGTCGTTTTCGTCGAAGCGCACGGCCTTGCCCGCGTCGGAGAACAACATGACGTCGTGCTCGCCGTCGGTGATGGCAGCGCCGATCAGGTAATCGCCGTCATCGAGGCCGACGGCAATAATGCCCTTGCGCAACGGGCGGCTGAACGCCTCGAGCGGGGTCTTCTTCACGGTGCCGAGCGCGGTCGCCATGAAGACAAACTTGTCCGCCGAGAATTCCTTCACCGGCAGCACAACCGTGATCTTTTCGCCATCCTGCAGCGGGAACATATTGACGATCGGACGGCCGCGCGAATTGCGGGAGCCTTGCGGCACCTCGTAGACCTTCACCCAGTACACGCGCCCGCGATTCGAGAAGCACAGGATGTGGTCGTGGGTGTTGGCGATGAAGAGCGTGTCGATCCAGTCGTCGTCCTTCATCGAGGTGGCCTGTTTGCCGCGACCTCCGCGCTTCTGGGCGCGATATTCGGACAACGGCTGCGATTTCACGTAACCGGCATGCGACATGGTGACGACCATGTCCTGCGGCGTGATCAGGTCCTCGGTGTTCAGCTCCGTCGCGTTCATCTCGATCTTCGAACGACGCGCGTCGCCGAATTCGCTCTTGATCGCGGTGAGTTCGTCGGAGATCATGACCGTTACGCGCTCGGGGCGCGCAAGGATGTCCAGCAGGTCAGCAATCTGCGCCATCACTTCGCGGTACTCGCCGATGATCTTGTCCTGCTCCAGACCGGTCAGGCGCTGCAGACGCATCTGCAGGATTTCCTGAGCCTGGGTGTCGGACAGACGGTAGAGGCCATCGCCCTGCATACCGTACAGCGGGTTAAGCCCTTCCGGACGGTAGGCCTCGCGCCCACCCGCCGCTGCGTTCTCCGACTCCGCGCGCGCCAGCATCTCGCGCACGAGCGACGAATCCCACGAGCGGTTCATCAGTTCCTGCTTCGCGATCGGCGGTGTCGGCGCGGCCTTGATGATCGCGATGAAGTCGTCGATGTTCGCGAGCGCGACAGCCAGACCTTCCAGCACGTGGCCACGTTCGCGCGCCTTGCGCAGTTCGTATACAGTGCGCCGCGTCAAAACCTCGCGACGATGCGACAGGAAATGGTCGAGCATTTCCTTCAGGTTCAGCAGCTTCGGCTGGTTGTCCACCAGCGCGACCATGTTCATGCCGAACGTGTCCTGCAGCTGCGTCGCCTTATACAGATTGTTGAGGATGACCTCGGGCACTTCACCGCGCTTGAGCTCGATCACGACGCGCATGCCGCTCTTGTCCGATTCGTCGCGGATATCCGAAATGCCTTCGAGCTTCTTCTCGTTGACCAGTTCGGCGATACGCTCAAGCAGCGAACGCTTGTTCACCTGATACGGCAATTCGTCGACGATGATCGCCATGCGCTGGCCGCGATCGATCTCTTCGAAGTGCGTGGCTGCGCGCATCACGACGCGGCCGCGGCCGGTGCGATAGCCGTCGCGCACGCCGGCGACGCCGTAGATGATGCCGGCGGTCGGGAAATCCGGCGCCGGAATGATTTCGATCAATTCATCGATGGACGCCTGCGGATTCTTCAGCAGGTGCTGGCAGGCATCGACGACTTCATTGAGGTTGTGCGGCGGAATGTTCGTGGCCATGCCGACCGCGATGCCCGACGAGCCGTTGATCAACAGGTTCGGGATGCGCGCGGGCAGAATCAGCGGCTCGCTTTCGCTGCCGTCGTAGTTCGGCCCGAAGTCGACCGTTTCCTTGTCGATGTCGGCGAGCAGTTCGTGGCCGATCTTCGCCATGCGGATTTCGGTGTATCGCATGGCCGCGGCGTTGTCGCCGTCGATCGAGCCGAAGTTGCCCTGCCCGTCCACGAGCATGTAGCGCAACGAGAAGCTCTGCGCCATCCGGACAATCGTGTCGTAGACAGCGGTGTCGCCGTGGGGGTGGTATTTACCGATGACGTCGCCGACGATACGCGCCGACTTCTTATAGGCACGATTCCAGTCGTTGTTCAGCTCGTGCATCGCGTAGAGCACGCGCCGGTGCACGGGCTTCAGGCCGTCGCGAACATCCGGGAGCGCCCGCCCGACAATCACGCTCATCGCGTAATCGAGATACGAGCGACGCATTTCCTCCTCGAGGGAGATAGGCAGAGTCTCTTTGGCGAATTGATCCATTATCGATGTCGTATACAGGCGCACCGGACGCAGCCGGTGGAAGCCGGCAGGCAGCCTGGCGCGCCCATGCTGTCGCATGGACGCCGCGGACGCAGCGCATCACGCGATTCTACCATGCGCGACACCCCCGTCCGCGCCCTGCGTATACCTATTAGAGGGGGCGCGCCGGACCGCTCAGAAGCGCATTGAATGGACGCACGCAGGACAACTCGGTGCAATTGAACGACGTCGTGCGGCCTTTTGGGGGACACTGAGGGCCGAGCCTCGACCCAGGGTAAGCCGCGGGAACTTTTTGTTGCGGGTGTACCACATTAAACTTGCGGTAAACAAAGGGGCGGATAATTTTTATCGTCGGACGGGAACGATATGGCAAAATGCCAACACACAAAGTTAGACACTGCTCGAAGTCTACACAACACCAACACGTTTCCGACAACGCGCCGATGTTATACTTCGAGCAATGTATGACCGGTCTTCGTCATATAGCTCGCAGTAAATCTGCGGTAATCTCAATTTCGAGAGGAGAAATATGAATCAACTTTCAAAGCTCGCGTTCATTGCAGCTACCGCAGTTATGGCTGCATCCGCCTCGGCACAATCGGTGCCGGCGTCGCGACAAGCCGTCAATGACAACTGGGTGAATGGTACGGGCGAGTGGGTGTGGATGAACGGCACGAACGAGCTTTGCTGGCGCGATGCGTTCTGGACGCCTGCAACGGCTAACGCGAAGTGCGATGGCGCCCTGGTCGCCCAGGCTCCGGCCCCGACCCCGGTTGCTCCGGCACCGGCACCGGCCATCACCAGCGAGAAGATCACGTACCAGGCTGACGCCCTGTTCGACTTCGACAAGGCTATCCTGAAGCCGGCCGGCCGCGACAAGCTCGACGAACTGGCAACGAAGATTCAGGCGCTGAACCTCGAAGTCGTCGTCGCAACGGGCCACACCGACCGTATCGGTACGGTTGCCTACAACGACCGTCTGTCGCTGCGTCGCGCACAAGCCGTCAAGGCATACCTGGTCAGCAAGGGCGTTCCGGCCGACCGTATCTATACGGAAGGCAAGGGTCCGCGTCAACCGGTTACGACGGGTTGCAACCAGAAGAACCGCAAGGCTCTCATCGCCTGCCTCGCACCGGATCGTCGCGTGGAAGTCGAAGTCGTCGGCACGAAGAAGTAATTCGCGAGTCGCGACTGAAAGTCTCAAAGCCCCGCTTCGGCGGGGCTTTTTTTGTGCCCATTTCTCCCTGACTTCGCTGCGCCGACGGACGGCCTGCCCTGCTGGCGGCAAACGGCGGCATTTGGCTGCCATGGCAACCCGCCTATATACTCAGGGTTTATCCTCCTCCACCCGAACCCGCGCCTCAGGCCACACGACATGACGAACGCCGATCCCCATGAACTTCAGAAATTCAGCGATCTCGCGCATCGCTGGTGGGATCCGAACGCGGAATTCAAACCGCTACACGAACTGAACCCGGTCCGGCTTGACTGGATCGACACTCACGCGCACCTGAGCGGAAAGCGCGCGCTCGACATCGGCTGCGGCGGCGGCATCCTGTCCGAGTCGATGGCCGGACTTGGCGCGACCGTCAAAGGCATCGACCTTTCGCGCGAAGCGCTCGGCGTCGCAGACCTGCATAGCCTCGAAAGCGGCGTGACCGTCGACTATGAGGAGATAGCGGCCGAAGCGCTCGCCGCGCGCGAACCTGCCTCGTTCGATGTCGTGACCTGCATGGAGATGCTCGAGCACGTGCCCGATCCGTCCAGTGTGGTCGACGCCTGCGCCACACTCGTCAAACCGGGTGGCTGGGTGTTCTTCTCGACGCTCAACCGGAACGTGAAGTCCTATCTGCTCGCCGTGATCGGCGCCGAATACATCGCGCAGATGCTGCCCAAGGGCACGCACGATTACGCGCGCTTCATCCGGCCGTCCGAGTTAGCCGGGCTTGTCCGTCAAGCTGGACTGAGCCTCGTCGAGATCAAGGGGATCACGTATAACCCGCTCACGCGGCACTTTTCGCTCTCGAACGATTCCAGCGTCAATTACATGATCGCCTGCCGGCGCGACGCCTGACGCGCGCGTTCCTCGTCCGATATGAGTTCATTTACGAAAGCCTCTCCTGCGCCCGATAACGGCGCAGCACTTGCCGCGTGCGAAGCCGTGCTGTTCGATTTCGACGGCACGCTCGCCGACACTGCGCCCGACCTCGCCGCCGCAG
Organism: Paraburkholderia adhaesiva; assembly: GCF_021390575.1. Taxonomy (GTDB): domain Bacteria; phylum Pseudomonadota; class Gammaproteobacteria; order Burkholderiales; family Burkholderiaceae; genus Paraburkholderia; species Paraburkholderia adhaesiva. Next base: position 2,313,557 of record NZ_JAJEJQ010000001.1, read on the forward strand.
TCAACCAGATGCGTCACGCACGCGGTCTCGCGCCCGCGCCGCTCGACCGGCTGCGGCCGCTTGCCTCCGCCGGTGCGCGCGGCCTGATCGGCGGCGCATTCGGCATCGGGCCGGACCATCCGGAATTCGCGGCGATGCGCGAGGAGTTTCTCGCCAACTACGCGGCAAACCTGCGCGTCGAGACAGCGCTCTTTCCGGGTATTGATGCCGTCCTCGACGACCTCGATACGCGAGGCGTGCGCTGGGGCATCGTGACCAACAAGGTCGCGCGGCTCACTGACCCGCTCGTCGCGCTGATGCACCTCGACGCGCGCGCAGCCTGCGTGGTCAGCGGCGACACCACGCCCTACTCGAAGCCGCATCCCGCGCCGCTGCTCCACGCGGCGCGAGCGCTCGGCGTCGATCCGCACCGCGCGGTCTATGTCGGCGACGATCTGCGCGACGTTCAGGCTGGCGTTGCCGCCGGCATGGCTACCATCGCAGCCGCCTATGGCTACTGCGGCAACGACGTGCCGCCATCCGAGTGGAACGCGCAGTACGTTGCCGACACTTCAGCGGCGTTGCTCACGCTGCTCGGCCACGTCCGCCAAACGGCGCGGGCGGTATAGACACCGTATAGGTACATCGGCGGCACGCGCCCTTGAAATGGACGCGGTTAGCCTCATCTTGCGTAGTGTGGGATAATTGACTTTCCTCTGGGGCCGACCTGGTTTCGACAGGGGTTATGAAGCAGTCAGGGCATGCCGAGGACCCGTCACCTCGTTAATCAATGGGAAAAACGTAACTGCAAACGACGATACGTTCGCACTGGCAGCCTAAGGGCCGCCGTCCTCTGCCTAGTTTACTGACGGGCTAGCGTCGCAAGACCGGTAGCAATACCGCCAGAGGTCATTTACGTCAGTTAAGCTCTGTCGGCGTCACGACGCCAGGGTCGAAAATCTAGTGAATCGCCGTAGCGCAGCGTGTTCGTCCGCGTCGCTGCGGTTAAATCAAATGACAGAACTACGCATGTAGAACTGGGTGTGGACTGCCTTTGGACGCGGGTTCGATTCCCGCCGGCTCCACCAGAATTCCCGCTTCAAACAAAAAACTCGCGAAACCCTTTCGGACTTCGCGAGTTTTTCTTTGTGCGCCACGAAAACCACCCTGACCGGAAGCCGCATCGTTCCCGGCACCCAGGCGCTCAAAGCATCAGTCGTCCTGCGGACACTGCAGATTGCAGCCGTTCGGATCACCCATATCGCCCTTGCGGCGCTTGGCCGACTCCTTGCCGTGCTGGTATTTGGCCGACGGCGCCGAAGCCGCGAACTGCATTTGCGGGTGTTCCTGGAGCCTGAACTGGTCGGTAAGAATGCCGCCCGGCACGCCCGGCGAATTCTGTGCGAAAGCAATCGAGACGGTGGCAAACAAGGCTCCCGCGGTCACGGCAGCAGCACAAACATTAAGCACAAATTTCATGGTTGATCGGCGCGTCGGGCGCGCATCGGAAACGGGAAGCCAACGACTACACGAAAGTATCACAAAAAGCGCCGCGCTCTGCAGCACAGACTGATTGCATCGTGTTACGGCGTGCTCTGCAATCCGGCCCAGCCTTCCTCGAGCGGCACGACCTTGCCACATTCGGCTGGGTCATAGCCCTCCAGATGCGCGACCACCTGCCGGAACGCGCCGCTGCGCAGCAGTTTCAGCACCGAAAACAGCGGCTCGCGCTCGATCTTGTCGCGATCACACGCGAAATAGTAGTCTTCGTCGGCGATTGGCACGAAATCAAGGCCAAAGTGATGCGCAGCCGGTTCGACGCCGAAGCCCACGTCTGCCACCCCGCTCGCGACGAACGCCGCGATCGCGGAGTGCGTCAACTCCGATGACGCGTAGCCGTTCACGCGTTCGGGATCGACGCCGATTCCCGTGAGCAGCAAATCGATCAACATCCGGGTGCCCGAGCCCCGCTGCCGGTTGACGAAGCGGACGTCGGCACGCGCCAGGTCCGAAAGCCCGGTAATGTGCTTCGGGTTGCCTCGCACGACGAAAAGTCCCTGCTTGCGGCGCGTCAGGTGGAGCAACACATGGCGCTGCGGATCGAGCCACTGTCGATAGGCATCGGCGCACGCGGAACGGAAATCGCCACGCGGCAGATGGAAGCCCGCCAGATCGCATTCGCCGCGCGCGAGCGCCGTGATGGCGTCGACGCTGTCGCGGTACTTGATCTCCACCGGAACCTGATCGGCAACCAGCGCGGTGACCAGCGATGCCACCGCATAGCCGTGCGACGCGTGGATACGCAGCTCCTGCCCATGCGGCGCGAGCCAGCGGTTCAGATCGCTCGCCACCTCGCTCGCAAGCGCCTGCAGATTCCCCTGCAAGCGCTCGCCGCACAGCCGTTGCGAGCGCAGCACCGCCTCGCCGAGTTCCGAAAGCACAGAGCCGCGCCCGCGCTCCTTGGCGATTAGCGCCCCCCCGAGATGCTCCTCGACTTCGCGCAGCAATCCCCACGCGTGCCGGTAGGACAAACCCTTGCGCCGCGCGGCATTCGCGATGCTGCCTTCCTCCGCAACGAGCGCGAGAAGCGCTACAACGTCCGTCAGGCTTGCCTCGCGGCCTTCCCCATCACGCACGATCAGCTGTGCACGGCATTCGACCTTGATCATTATGAAATCGCTGTTCCTATTGCGAAAGCCGGCGCACCAGCCTATTGTTCGACCATACAACGAAGACAACCGCAGCATACGTGCACGGTTTATGAATTTCAAGTGCATATATGCTCCAGGAGGAGCCCCACTTTGGACGACATAACAGTCACGCCAGCGGACGAACTCGTGCGCCGTCATGCGCAACCTGGCCGCACGCTGCTCGCGATCCTGCACGCCATTCAGGACGAAACCGGTTTCATTCCGACCGAAACGGTGGTGCCGCTCGCGAAGGCGCTAAACCTTTCGCGCGCCGAAGTTCACGGTGTCGTCACGTACTACCACCATTTCCGTACCTCGCCGCCAGCGGCCGTAACGGTCCAGCTCTGTCGCGCCGAGGCGTGCCGCAGCATGGGCAGCGAGGCACTCGCGCAGCACATCGAGTCGAGCACCGGCTGCCATTTCGCCCAGCAGCACGGTCACGGCCACGATCACCCGCAAGCGCATGAAGGCGGCGGCCTGCTCGCGCTGGAGTCCGTCTATTGCCTCGGGCAGTGCGCTCTCTCGCCCGCCATGACCATTAACGGCACGTTGCACGCGAAAGTGACCCCGCAGAAGTTCGACGCCCTGCTCGCCACCGCAATGGCCAGCATCGACGGTGCCAAGGAGGTCGCATGACACGCATCTATGTCCCCTGCGACTCGTCTGCGCTCGCACTCGGCGCCGACGCCATCGCGCAAGCCATCGAGCGCGAAGCCGCCGCGCGCGGAATCCAGATCGATCTCGTGCGCAATGGCTCACGCGGGCTGCTCTATCTCGAACCGCTGATCGAAGTGGAGACGGATGAAGGCCGCGTCGGCTACGCCAACGTCGAGCCCGAAGAAGTCGGCGCGCTCTTCGACGCAGGTTTTGTGCAAGGCGCGCAGCACGCGCGCAGCGTCGGGCTCGTCGAACAGATTCCGTATCTGCGTAAGCAGCAGCGCCTCACGTTCGCGCGCATCGGCATCACCGACCCGCTCTCGACCGACGACTACGTCGCCCACGGCGGCCTCGAAGGACTGAAAAACGCACTTGCAATGACGGGCGCCGCCGTCTGCGACGCACTGATCGAATCGGGTCTGCGCGGACGCGGCGGCGCTGCGTTCCCGGCGGGCATCAAGTGGCGCACGGTCGCCAACGCGCAGGCCAACCAGAAGTACATCGTCTGCAATGCCGACGAAGGCGACTCGGGCACCTTCTCCGACCGGCTCGTCATGGAAAGCGATCCGTACGTGCTGATCGAAGGCATGACGATCGCGGGTATCGCGGTTGGCGCGACGGTCGGCCATATCTATGTGCGCAGCGAGTATCCGCATTCGATCGCAGCACTCGAAGAAGCCATCCGCCGCGCGCGCGTTGCAGGTTGGCTCGGCGATAACGTGCTCGGCAGCGGTAAAAAGTTCGACCTCTTCGTCGCAAAGGGCGCGGGCGCCTATGTGTGCGGCGAAGAAACCGCGTTGCTCGAATCGCTCGAAGGCAAGCGCGGCATCGTGCGTGCGAAGCCGCCGCTGCCCGCACTCGCCGGCCTGTATGGCAAGCCGACGGTCATCAACAACGTCATCACGCTCGCCACGGTGCCGATCATCTTCGCGAAGGGCGCCGCGTTCTACAAGGACTTCGGCATGGGCCGCTCGCGTGGCACGCTGCCGTTCCAGCTCGCGGGCAACATCGCACGCGGCGGGCTCGTCGAACTGGCGTTCGGTGTGACGCTGCGCGAACTGATGTTCGACTACGGCGGCGGCACCGCAAGCGGTCGCGCTGCGCGCGCCGTGCAGGTCGGCGGCCCGCTCGGCACCTATCTGCCCGAAAGCCAGTGGGACATTCCGATGGACTACGAAGCGTATGCAGCCGTCGGCGCAGTGGTTGGCCACGGCGGGCTCGTCGTCCACGACGACACCTCCGATCTCGCCGGACTCGCGCAATACGCGATGGAGTTCTGCGCACTCGAATCGTGCGGCAAGTGCACGCCGTGCCGCATCGGCTCGACGCGCGGCGTCGAAGTGATCGCGAAGATCCGCAACGGAGACACATCGGAGAAACAGGTCACGCTGCTGCGCGATCTGTGCGACACGATGGTGTCCGGCTCGCTCTGCGCGATGGGCGGCATGACGCCCTACCCGGTGCTCTCGGCACTGAACCATTTCCCCGAAGATTTCGGTCTCGAACCCGCAGCACAACCCGCCGCCCCCGCGGCGGCCGCCTGAACGAGGAGCCAGCATGTCCGACACGCTCATGTCCAAAGCCGGTTGCGGCTCCGGCAATTGCAGTTGCAAGTCGCAGGCGATGAAGCAACGCGATCCGTTCGACGACACCGACTACGGCACGCCCCTGCGCCATTCCGACGTCGACGTCACGCTCGAAATCGACGGCCAGTCCGTGACGGTGCCTGCGGGCACGTCCGTGATGCGCGCCTCGATCGAAGCGGGCATCAATGTGCCGAAGCTCTGCGCCACCGATTCGCTCGAACCGTTCGGCTCGTGCCGTCTGTGTCTCGTCGAGATCGAGGGACGTAGGGGCTACCCGGCCTCGTGCACGACGCCCGTTGAAGCAGGCATGAAAGTCCGCACGCAGACCAACCGCCTCCAGGATCTGCGCCGCAACGTGATGGAGCTGTACATCTCCGATCACCCGCTCGACTGCCTCACCTGTCCCGCCAACGGCGACTGCGAGCTGCAGGACATGGCGGGCGTCACGGGCCTGCGCGAAGTGCGCTACGGCTTCGAGGGCGCCAACCACCTCAAGGACAAGAAGGACGAGTCGAATCCGTACTTCACCTACGATCCGTCGAAGTGCATTGTCTGCAATCGCTGCGTGCGGGCCTGTGAGGAAACGCAAGGCACCTTCGCGCTAACCATCGCGGGACGCGGTTTCGAATCGCGCGTCGCGGCAGGCATGAGCGAGCCGTTCATGGAATCGGAATGCGTGTCGTGCGGCGCGTGCGTCGCTGCATGCCCGACCGCAACGCTGCAGGAAAAAAGCGTCGTGATGCTCGGTCAGGCCGAACACTCGGTCGTGACGACCTGTGCCTATTGCGGCGTGGGCTGCTCGTTCAAGGCCGAGATGAAGGGCAACCAGGTCGTGCGCATGGTGCCGCACAAGAACGGCCAGGCGAACGAGGGGCATGCTTGCGTGAAGGGCCGCTTCGCGTGGGGTTACGCGACGCACAAGGACCGCATCAAGAAGCCGATGATCCGCGCGAAGATCACCGATCCGTGGCGCGAAGTGAGCTGGGACGAAGCGATCAGCTACGCCGCGAGCGAGTTCCGCCGCATCCAGGACAAATATGGCCGCGATTCGATCGGCGGCATCACGTCGTCGCGCTGCACGAACGAGGAAACGTATCTCGTGCAGAAGCTTGTGCGTGCCGCGTTCGGCAACAACAACGTCGATACCTGCGCACGCGTCTGCCACTCGCCCACGGGCTACGGCCTGAAGACGACGCTCGGTGAATCGGCGGGCACGCAGACGTTCGCGTCGGTCGATCACTCCGACGTCATCATGGTGATCGGCGCCAATCCCACCGACGGCCATCCGGTCTTCGGCTCGCGCCTGAAGCGCCGCGTGCGCGAGGGCGCCAAGCTGATCGTCGTGGATCCGCGCCGCATCGATATCGTCGATACCGCGCACGTCAAGGCCGAGCATCACCTGCAACTGCGCCCCGGCACGAACGTCGCGATGGTCAATGCGCTCGCGCACGTGATCGTCACCGAAGGTCTGCTGAACGAAGCTTTCATCGCCGAGCGTTGCGAGACGCGCGCGTTTGGTCAATGGCGCGATTTCGTGTCGCTGCCGGAGAATTCGCCCGAAGCCAGCGAAGCGGTCACCGGCGTACCCGCACAAAGCGTTCGCGAAGCCGCACGTCTCTACGCGAAGGGCGGCAATGCCGCGATCTACTACGGCCTCGGCGTCACGGAGCACGCACAAGGCTCGACGATGGTGATGGGCATCGCGAACCTCGCGATGGCGACGGGCAACATCGGACGTGAAGGCGTCGGCGTGAATCCGCTGCGCGGCCAGAACAACGTCCAGGGCTCGTGCGACATGGGTTCGTTCCCGCATGAGCTGCCGGGCTATCGCCACGTCGGCGACACCACGACGCGCACGCTTTTCGAGGACGCCTGGAACGTCGCGCTGCAGGCCGAGCCGGGCCTGCGCATCCCGAACATGTTCGAGGCTGCGCTCGACGGCTCCTTCATGGGCCTCTACTGCCAGGGCGAAGACATCGTCCAGTCCGATCCGAACACGCAGCACGTGTCGGCCGCACTGTCGTCGATGGAATGCATCGTCGTGCAGGACATCTTCCTGAACGAAACCGCGAAGTATGCGCACGTCCTGCTGCCGGGCTCGTCGTTCCTCGAAAAGGACGGCACGTTCACGAACGCCGAGCGCCGCATCTCGCGCGTTCGCAAGGTGATGCCGCCGATCGCCGGTTACGCCGACTGGGAAGTCACGATCCTGCTCTCTCGCGCGCTCGGCTACGAGATGGACTACACGCATCCTTCGCAGATCATGGACGAGATCGCACGCCTCACGCCGACGTTCCATGGCGTCTCGTACCAGCGTATCGACGAACTCGGCAGCATCCAGTGGCCCTGCAATGAAGAAGCACCCGACGGCACGCCGATCATGCACATCGATGAGTTCGTGCGCGGCAAGGGCAAGTTCGTGATCACGAAGTTCATCGCGACGCCGGAGAAGGTCACGCGCCGCTATCCGCTGCTGCTCACGACAGGCCGCATCCTCTCGCAGTACAACGTGGGCGCGCAGACGCGCCGCACCGACAACTCGCGCTGGCACGAAGAGGACCGGCTCGAAATCCATCCGGTCGACGCCGAGGATCGCGGCATCCGCGACGGCGACTGGGTCGGCATCGAGTCGCGCGCGGGGCACACCGTGTTGCGTGCGAAGGTCAGCACGCGCATGCAGCCGGGCGTGGTCTACACGACGTTCCACTTCCCCGAATCGGGCGCGAACGTCATCACGACCGAATCGTCCGACTGGGCCACCAACTGCCCCGAGTACAAGGTGACCGCGGTGCAGGTGAACCACGTCCAGCAGCCTTCCGAATGGCAACGCGAGTACTCGCGCTTCAACGCCGAGCAGCTCGACCTGCATCGCAGGCGCGAGGGCGAGGCCGTCACGACTTCAGGGAAATGATGCGATGAAAGCAGACCATTTGATCGAAATGGCCAACCAGATCGGGATGTTCTTCGACTCGCTGCCCGATCGCGACGAAGCGCTCTTCGATATCGCCGAACACATCCGCCGCTTCTGGGAGCCGCGCATGCGGCGCGTGTTGCTCGCCGAACTCGACAGCGGCGCCGAGGCGGGTTTCACCGAGATCGTGTTGGCCGCGCTGGTCAAGCATCGCGAGTCACTGGTGCCCGCCGTGGCAGCCTGAGCGCGCGCACCTATAACGCGGAACAGCGCACGCGGTCAGTGCGCGGTTCCGCGTTTTTGCGTTTCACGCAACGTCAATCGGCACTTGCCTGCGGAAAGCCGTTCGCCGCGAACCAGGACTCGCAAAGGCGCAACACGGCGTTCAAATCGGACGATGGGCGGCCACGCGCGCAGAGATATCCATCGGGTCGCACGAGATAGAACGCGGGACGCGTCCGCCCGTACGCTTCGCTCAGCGACGACGCGCCCTCGCCTACGGGCGTCGTCTCACCGGCCGGCGCGTCGCTCAGCCACCATACGCGCAGCGCCTGCGACAAGATCCGCTCGATCGCTTGCACGAAATGCGCGAGAGCATCGGCTTCGCGCGCGGCGTTGCCGTTATCGGCCGCGCGGGCGACGTCCTCATCCACGAGTAGAAACAGCGAGAAGCTCGCCGGATCGTGCAGGTCGAAGATGCGGCCTGTGCCGGGCGCCTGCCCGAAGGGTCCATCGACTACGCGCGCGAGAGCATCGGGCGCGCGATCGCCCGCACGCGGACCGCCGTCGACCACACGTTCGAGCGTGAGCGGGCTGCGACGGTACTGGATCGACAGCTCGCTCAGTGCCTCGCGCGCAGCGTCGCGCAGTGGGCCAAGCGCCGCGAGGGCCGGCATCACGCGCTCGCGCAACAGCTTCATCGGGCCGTGGTCGGCTTCGACGAGTTGCGTCATGAAGCTCGTCTGCTGCAGGACGTTGCGCTCGATCGGATAGCGTTCGCCATGATAGGTGTCGAGCAGACGATCGGGCGCACCACCCGCGATCACGCGTGCGAGCTTCCAGCCCAGATTAAACGCCTCCTGAATGCCCGTGTTCATCCCCTGTGCGCCTGCCGGGCTGTGCACATGCGCGGCGTCGCCGGCGAAGAACACACGCTCCATGCGCAGCTCGCGCACCATGCGGCTGTTCACGCTGAAGTACGACGACCAGGTCATGTCCGAGACCTCGACCGGATGGTGTACGCGGTGCTCGATGATCTCGCGGCATTCGTCGAGCGTCGGTAGCGCAACCGCCCCTTCAGGCGCCGTGGGCAGCACGGCCTTGTGATCGGCCATCAATCGCCAGCGCCCATTGCCGAACGGAAGCAACACGACAAGCCCTTCTCCGGACGCGAAGACGTGAAATTCATCATCGGGCCAGGGCGCGTCCGCGATGACATCGGCAAGCAGGAACGACTGCGCGAGGGTATCGCCGTCGAACTGCATCGCGAGCTTGCGCCGTATCGTGCTATGCGCACCGTCCGCCGCAATGAGGTATGAACTGCGGATCGATTCGATTCGCCCATCGGCGCGACGCACTTCGGCGCTTACCCCCGCCGATCCCTGCGTGAATTCCAGCAACTCGCTACCGCGTTCGATCTCGACACCGAGCGTCGCGAGATGGTCTGTGAGAATGCGTTCGGTGACGGTCTGGTCGAGAAACAGCAGATACGGGTAACGCGTGAGGAGCGGATCAAAGTCGAGTCGCGCGCGGCGTTGCCCGTTCGAATAGAGGTTCGCGACGTGAGCACGGTGACCGAGTTCGAGAAAGGGCTCGACGATGCGGTGCTGTTCGAAGAGTTCGAGCGTTCGCGCCTGAATGCCGATGGCGCGCGTATGACGCCCGGGCTCGGGCGCGCGATCGATCAGGCGGACCGGAATGCGCGCACGGGCGAGACTCATCGCAGCAGCGAGACCCGTCGGTCCTGCACCGACGATGAGCACGGACGACAAGGGAGAAACCACGGTCATGCAGACCTCCATGCGGTCAACATGACCTGTAGTGTACGCCCGCCACCCTCGCCCCCGGCGCGGCGGCGCATCAAACGAAGAGGCACCGGAATCAGTGCGGATGCGGCGGCACGTCGAGCGCGCAGCGATGCGCGCTCGTGCCCAGATCGACCTGCAGCGTGACGTGCTTCATGCTGTAGCGCGTGCAGAGCGCGTGGACGATGCCGTCGAGGACGTCGTCGCCGGGATGGCCGGCCGGCATCACGAGGTGAGCGCTCAGCGCGTTGCCCGTGGTCGAGAGCGGCCAGATGTGCAGATCGTGTACGTCCGTCACACCGTCCTGCGCCGCGAGAAAGCCACGGATGCGCTCCATGTCGACGCCCTGCGGCACCGCCGCGAGCGCGAGCCGCACCGACTCGCGCAACAGGCCCCAGGTCCCGTAGACGATCACGAGGACGACGACGATGCTCATCATGGGATCGACCCAGCTCCAGCCGGTCGCGAGGATCACGAGTCCGCTGATGGCGACCGCAGCCGACACGCCCGCATCCGAGGCCATGTGCAGGAAGGCGCCACGGATGTTGAGATCGTCCTTCTGGCCGCGCATGAAGAGCCATGCCGAGAAGCCGTTCACCACCATGCCGATCGTCGCGACGATGAAAACGTCGAGGCCCGCAACCGGCGCGGGCGAAACGAGCCGGCTGATCGCCTGCGCGATGATCGCGCCACAGGCGATCAGCAGCAGCGCTGCATTCGCGAGCGATGCGAGGATCGACGAATTGCCGAAGCCGAACGTGTAGCGCCCCGAAGGCCTGCGCGTGACGAGCGACGCAGCGCCCCAGGCGAGCAGCAGGCCGAGGACGTCGGAGAGATTGTGGCCCGCGTCGGCAAGCAGCGCAGTTGAATGCGCGATCACGCCGTAGATCGTCTGCGTGACGACGATCACGACGTTCAGCACGACGGCCAGCGCGAAAGCACGGCTATGTCCGACGACGGGAGCGTGGTGGTGATGGTGCCCATGACTGTGGCTGTGGCTGTGGTCGTGTGCGTGACTGGCATGTTCGTCGTGGCCATGCGCGTGGTCTGCTTCATGCGCATGCGCGTGCTCACCGAGGTGCTCGTGAGCATCCCCGTGACACACGCGCTCGCCATCACGCCCTTCGCCCGCAGACGCCGCCAGCGAGCCGCTGTCTTCGTCTTCGAGCCACGTCGGCGCGTGCTCGTCCTCGCGCTCCTCGGCGGCGCCCTTCTGCCTGCGCTGCTCGTCCATCACGCGTGCTCCTGCCAATCCACAACCGACTCCGCCACAGGTTCCGCGACGTGCTCGAGCATACCCGCGAGCATCGCGCTGATGTGCGCGTCAGCGGCGGCGTAGAACACCTGCTTGCCCTCGCGTTCCGAGCGCACGATGCGCGCGGCGCGCAACAACCGCAGATGGTGGCTGACGAGCGACGGCGAAAGCCCGAGCGCATCCGCGATCGCGCCTACGGCGCTCCGCTCGCGCACGCAGGCAAGCACGATGCGCAGACGCGTGGGGTCGCCGAGCAGGCGAAACAGGTCAGCGAGCGGTGTCACGCGCTCGTCGTCGAAAACCGGGGCCATGAACTTCATCCAAACATGTGAATACCTGTTCAAATGTTAATTCGGTGGCATTTTGGCGTCAAGCTCCGGGGCCCCTCTCCCGAGTATGGGAAAATGCGTGCTTTGCATTTTGTTTTGCCCATTCGGTCATGGAACAGGTTTTTGTCCGCGCGTACGCCGCACATCGCGACGGCCGGCTGGAAGACGCTGAGCGCGGTTACCGCGCGACGCTCGCCGCCGATCCCGTGCACGTCGATGCGCTGCATCTGCTCGGCGTGCTGCGGCACCAGCAGGGCCAGCACGCTGAAGCCGCGGACCTCGTGCGGCGTGCGGTCGATCTGCGCCCCGACGACGCTGCGCTGCAGTTGAACCTCGGCAATGCGCTCAAGGCGCTCGGCGAACTCGAGGGCGCGATCGAACGCTTTCGCAACGCGCTGACGCTCGCACCCGCTTTCGCGCTCGCGCACTACAACCTCGGCAACGCCTACGCGGTGATCGGTCGCCACGAGGACGCGATGCTGTCGTTCAACCACGCCGTGCGCCTGCAACCGGGCGATGCGTCCGCGCATAACAATCTCGGCAACGCATACCACGCGCTCGGACGCCACGCCGAAGCCGTCGAATCGTTCCGCCGCGCGCTCAAGATCCGCCCCGGGCACGCGGGCGCGCATAACAATCTCGGCATGTCGCTGAACGCGCTCGGCGACACGGCGGGCGCGCTCGCGCAGTTCCGTGCGGCACTGACGGCGCAGCCGCGCTTCGTCGCCGCGCATTTCAACCTGGGCAATTCGCTCGACGCCGTCGGCCAGCACAGCAAAGCGGTTACCGCGTTCGAGGCAGCCATCGCGCTGCAGTCGCGTTTCGCGCCTGCACTGTTCGGCCTCGGCAACGCGCTTTGCGCCCTCGGCCGGCACGACGAAGCCATCGCCCCGCTCGAGCGTGCGGTCGGCGTCGATCCGAAATTCGCGCTGGCGTGGCTCGCGCTCGGCACCACGCACCACGCGCTCGGCCGTTTTGAACCCGCTGTGCGCGCATTCGACGAAGCCTTGCGCGCGCGCCCCGACCTCGCTGCCGCGCATCTAAACCGCGCGCTGGCGTGGCTCACGATGGGGGACTTCCGGCGCGGTCTGCCCGAATACGAATGGCGTCTCGACCCAACGGCGCGCGAACCCGCGCGATTCGATACGCCCGAGACGCAGCCCGCTCCACACACCGTGCCCGCCACACGGACCACCGCGCTGCCGCGCTGGCGTGGCGAACCACTCGACGGGCGCACGCTCCTGATCCAGGCCGAGCAGGGCTTTGGCGACACGCTGCACTTCGTGCGCTTCGTGCCGCTCGTCGCGGCGCGCGGCGCTCGCATCGTGCTGGAAGTGCAGCCGGAACTGCTGCCGCTCATCGCGCCGACGGCGCTTGCCGCTCGCGTCACGCTGATCGCGCAAGGTGCGCCGCGCCCCGCAGCCGATCTTCACTGCCCGCTGCTCTCATTGCCGCTCGCGCTCGGCAGGACGTTCGACGACCTGCCAACGCGCACGCCTTACCTGACGGTGCCGGCAACGTACCAGCGCAAATGGCGCGGCTCACTCGGCGGTCAGGCAAAGCGCAAGATCGGCATCGCGTGGTCGGGGCGCATCCAGAAGCATGAGAACCGGACGATGCCGCTCGCCGCGCTGGAACCGCTTTTCGCGCTCGATGGCATCGACTGGATCGTGCTCCAGCCGCAATTAAGCGATGCGGAGAACGCCGCGCTCGATGCACATGAGCGTGCGCGCTCGATTCACCGGCTCGGGAACAAGGTCGCCGATTTCGCCGACACGGCCGCCGTGATCGACCGACTCGACGCCGTGGTGTCGATCGACACATCGATCGCGCATCTCGCAGGCGCACTCAACGTGAAGCTCTGGCTCATGTTGCCGTTCGCCGCCGACTGGCGCTGGTTCGCCGACACCGACGAGAGCCCGTGGTATCCGCGCACGCGACTCGTGCGCCAGCCGCGGCCCGGCGCGTGGGACGAAGTCGTCGCGGCTGTCGCTCGCGATTTACGCGAGATGTGAGCGCGAAGCGCCCGCCCCTTTCCGTTTCGAACGCGTAAAAAAAACAGCCTCGCAATTCACACTGCGAGGCTGTTTCGTCATACGACGGCAGATACGCGCAACTACGGGCGCCGCGTATCAAACCGCCTTGTACTGATTGCGCGCTTCGGCGCTGCGATAGAGCCAGAGCGTCGCGATCAGACCGCAAATACCGGCGATGCCCATCCACGCACCCGGCGCGGCCTTGTTGCCACTTACGTGGATCAAGTACGTCGAGATTGCAGGCGTGAAACCGCCGATCGTCGTCGCGAGGCTGTACGCGAGCGAGAAGCCCGCAGTACGCACGTCGGCCGGCATGACCTCGGTAAGCGCCACGACCATTGCGCCGTTGTAGGAGCCATACAGGAACGACAGCCACAGCAGGACCAGAAGCAGACGCTCGAACGACGGGTCCGCGACAAGCCACTGGACCGACGGATAAGCGGTGAGGATCGTGAGGATGGTGAAGGTGAGCAGCACCGGACGGCGGCCGATGCGGTCCGACACGGCGCCCGACAGCGGCAGCCAGACCAGGTTCGAGAGGCCGACGCAGACCGTGACGACCAGCGTGTCGATATCGCTCAGCTTGAGGACTTCGCGGCCGAACGTCGGCGTATAGGCGGTGATCATGTAGAACGATACGGTCGTCATGATGACCATGCCCATGCCGCCCAGCACGATGCCCCAGTTCTCGGCCATGGAAGCCATGATTTCGCCCATCGACGGACGATGCTTTTTCTTCGCGAACTCTTCGGTTTCCTGCAGCGAGCGGCGAATGATGAACAGGAACGGCACGATCAGGCAGCCGATGATGAACGGCACACGCCAACCCCAAGCCGTCATCACTTCGACGGGCAGCAGACGATGCAGCACCACGCCAAGCAGCGCCGCGAACACGACGGCCACTTGCTGGCTACCCGACTGCCACGACACGTAGAAACCTTTGTTGCCCTTGGTGGCGATTTCCGACAGATAGACCGAGACGCCGCCCAGTTCCACCCCTGCCGAGAAACCCTGCAGCAGGCGCCCGCACAGGACGAGCAGCGGCGCCACGAGACCAATCGTGGCGTAGCCCGGGACGACTGCAACGGCGAGCGTGCCGAGCGCCATGAGACCGAGCGTGAGGATCAGGCCTTTGCGCCGGCCGTGATGGTCGATGTACGCGCCGAGAACGATGGCGCCGATCGGACGCACGAGGAAGCCGGCGCCGAACACGGAGAGCGAAAGCATCAGCGAAGCGAACGCGTTATCGCTCGGAAAAAAGGTCCTGGCGATCGCCGACGCGAAATAGCCATAGACCATGAAATCGTACATTTCCAGAAAGTTTCCGCTTGTAACGCGGAACACAGTCCGGATTTTGGATTCTCTGGAGGTATCGGTAGCGTGGGCAGAGGTAGACATGAGATTCTCGTTTGATGCGGCCTGCTCCGGGGTGACCGGATGGGCAGACGGTAAACACAGGCCCGCCGGGGGTGTGCCTCGCGAGGGGCGCGTCCGGAAGGGCCGCTATTATATGCGCCCCGGTTGCACCTGCCGATATCCGGGTAACACCCGAGGGCGCACAAAATTAAACAGCAACAACGTCGCCCATTTCCTTCACTTTATCTTCCATTTACATTACATCAGCTTTCAACGCACGCACGACTTGCTGTGAGCGCACGCTTATCGTGCACAATAACATGCACGCCCAGTTCCGCGCGCGATCCTCTTCGTCGCTCGCAATCATCGAATGTCAATCGCATCGCTGACACTGCGTCCGGCCACGGCCGCCGACGCCCCGCTGATCGCCGCCATGCACGCGACGAGCTGGCAGGCCACATATCGCGAGCTCCTGCCCGCTGCCTTCCTCCACGACGAAGTAGACGCGGAACGCGCGACCTGGTGGCGCGCCCGCATGGAAGCGCCCGGTGGCGACCGGCGCCTCGTTCTGATCGCCGAACTGGACGAAATGACGCCAGTCGGCTTCGTGTGCGTCGAACGCCAGCCGGACTCGCCGTGGGGCGTGCTGCTCGACAACCTCCACACACTGCCCGCCTGGCAGGGCACCGGGGTGGGCAAACGGCTGATGCAGGCCGCCCTGGACTGGGCTCGCGCGCGCGGCGAGTCGCAGATCTATCTGTATGTGCTCGAAGGCAACACCGCGGCGATTGCCTTCTACGAGCGGCAAGGGTGGAAGTACTCAGGCGCCGAACCGGATCGCATGGGCGGCGCCGACATTACCGCGTTGCGCTACATCTATCGGCTGGACGCGCTCTGATGTCGTAGAGCCCCCCGAGGCCGCACAGGAAACCCCTTGCGGACGACACGACGCAGTCCGCACGCGGTCCGCCACTACTCGTTGACCCTGATTGGAATCAGCGCCATCCCGGTTTTTCGGACGTATCTGATGGCCCATTTGCGCTTCGACCCGCATTATTCGCATCTCTAAGCAAGACTGCTGCGCCATGTGCGGCCCCCTCGGCGCGGCGCGATCAGCAAGTGCGGGCCCCCTCTTCACGCCGTGGTTGCGAGAGATCAATGTCAACTTTTCCTTTCATTCAGGTGGAAGGCTCTATTGCGCTTCCGCGCATACGCCCGCTCGGGCGTATGCCGGTGATGTTCGGCCGCGAATGGATGCTGACACAGCCGCACTTATGCCTGCGTGCCGAAATCCGGGCGCTCTACGCCGCAATCATGCGCACGGTTTGCCTGAGCGCAGAGGCTTTTCGCGAAGCCTGCCGCTGGGACCTGCAGCACCACTTCTTTCCTGTGCCCGCCGCCGCACCGGTTCGCCCGAGCGCAGGTGTAAAGACAAGTCCGTCGTTCGCCAAAGACAAGGCGGCGCCGCACGTCGCTGCGGCACCTTCCCCAAGCCCCCCGCACACACCAGCATTCGGTCCGCACAGGCTTACGGGCGGCGCATGCGCAATCGGCGGCGCAGCACTCCTCGCGTGGATCGTGGCGAGCCACACGCCGCACGATCAAGGCCACAAGAACGCTGCGGTGGATGCTACCCCGATCCGCGATGCCGACAACGTCGCGTCACAACGCCTTGCCAATACACGCGCCGCTCACGAAGCGACTACAACGGCCGCGCCCACAACAGACACGGTCACGAACGCATCGCAGCCAGGTCAAACCGCTGGTGCGTCGCAGCGCGCGGCTTCGGCAGCCGTTAGCTCAGTTGTCACCGCACCGGCCCCAAGTCCGTCTGCGACCCGACCAGACTATGCCGCGGCGAATCACCCGACTGCGCCGCTACGCGCAACGCTGTCAGGCCGCGCAGATCGCGCCGGCGAAGGCCGCAGCAACAAGAACCGGGAGTCCGTCCGGGGCCACTCGTCGCGCGAGCGCATCACAGGTGTGTCACGTGTCGAAAGCAGCCGCCGTCCGGCACACTCGTTCGCACCGCCCCGCATAGCGCGGCCCGTCACGACAGACCGCACGCTCGGCATGTACTCCGAAGCAAGCGGCTACTCGCCGCGCCAGCCGAGCGCGCGCCAGGACGACGACTACGCATCAATCATCACCTACGCGAACACGCACACGGCCCCGCGTCCAGCGAGCCGCACGTCGGTGCCTGTCGACAGCACGGAGTGGGTCGACCACGTTTCCCAGCGCCGCGTGACTGAAATACCCGACCGGTTCGGGAAATGACCCGATGACACATAAACAAAAAGCCCGGCATCCGCCGGGCTTTTTGTTGACGGCGTAGCGCGCCGCATCGTCAGCTTCACTTCGGCGCACCTGGCAGCCCGGCTTCCGTCGCGCGCTGCAACTGTTGGACCGAGCGCTGCAAGTCCTGCAACTGCGCTTGTGCGCGCGCCTTCTCGGTCCGCAAAGCCACAGAATCGGCCTGCATCTGGCTCTGGCGCGCGTCGACCTTTGCCTGCTGGGATCGCGCAACGTCGAGATCGGCCTGCAGACGTCGCGCGCGATCCTCCGACAACGCAATGAACCGCTCGATATTCGCCTTCTGTGCTTCGAGCTGCGTACGTCGAATCTCCACGTCCGCCAGCCGCTCGGTCTGCCGGGCAAAATCCGCGTAGATGGCCTCGCCGCGCATCTCGTCCTGCGAACGGATTACGCGCCAGAAACGCTTATCCTGGAAAAGCGCCACGTACCAGGTCATGTCAGGAGGATAGAAAAACAGACTCGCTCCGTAACTGCCGTTGTAGGTCGTACGCAGTTCGACGATCTGCGCGTCGTGGATCAGTTGCATCAATGTGGCGACTTCGCCCTGGCTCACGTCAACGCTCGCCTGCTCGTCGACCAACGGCGCCTTCTTCCCTGCGTCGGCAGGCGGTGGCAAAAGACTGCCGAGCGGCGGACGGCTGCCCGCCACCGGTGCCAGTTCGATCGTGTCGTTCTGCGCCCACACAACCGCGCCGTGCTCCATCATCAAGACAGCCGCGGCACCCAGCAAGACGCGTCGCAGTTGGATTGAATGCTTCATACCTGCCCGTTTTCCGTTAGCGATTCTGAGTAACCGCTCATTATCGCCGCCCGAAAATCTCAAAATCATCCTTTATTTTCGGATAACGTAATTCGAATTGACCGGACCACGGTAAGGTCAGTAACGACGGCAATATCAGGTGGAAACTTCAGGTGGCAAAGTCGGGGGCAACGTCGGGTCGCAACGTCGCGCCGGAAAACGACAGTCGCGAAGGCCCACCGCGCGGGCCGACGCAAGGCACCCCTTCTCGCTAGAAACGCGTCTCGCGCGCAGAACGCAGGAAACTGTCGAGCAGCGGCGTGCAGTCGAGCAGTTCCGGCCCGCCTGCGCGATGAAACTCCGGATGCCACTGCACGCCCACCACGAACGGCGCGCGGCGATAGCGCACCGCCTCGATCAGTCCATCGCCGGCCGACACGGCCTCCACCGTCAGATCGCGGCCCACATTTTTCACCGCCTGATGGTGGATCGAGTTCACGATCGCTTCGCGCCGACCCGGGAACATGCTCGCGAGCGTGGAGCCTTCCGGAAAAGTAATCGCGTGACGATGCTGGTCGTAGTGCTCGCTCACGTGCACGCCCGCTGTCGGCACATCGGTGGCGATGTCCTGGTAAAGCGTCCCGCCGAATGCCACGTTGATCAGTTGGCATCCCCGGCAGACGCCGAGCACAGGCTTGCCCGACTCGATGAACTCGTGCAGCAGTTCCAGTTCGTACATGTCGCGAACGCGGTCGCCGGGCCACTCAGCATGCGCTCCCGGTTCGGCATAGCTCTGCGGCGAAACGTCGGCACCGCCTTGCAGCAGTAAGCCGTCGAGATGCTTCGCGTAATCGCGCAGGCGGATGTTGCTCGGATGCAGCATGCCCTGATGACCGACCGTCGGGATCATGAATACGATCACGTCGCGCGACATGACCCAGTGCGCGATCGATTCCTCGAGGTACTGCAGCGTCTTGCCGCGCAGCCCCTTCGCGCCCGCCTCTGGGTGGAAGAGGCGCGCCGACACGCCGATGCGCAACGTCCGCTGCGTGATGCGCTGCCCCGCGCGGTCAAACATTTGCCGCGCACGCGCCGCAAGGATGCGCCCGAACACCGCCCACGCCGAATCGTTCGGACGCAAGTAACGCGGTGGATTGGGCGGCAGTGCGTTCGGCGGCGGCGGGTTCTGCGCACCGAAGTCCGGTGCCTGCCCGAAGCCCGCCGGCGCCGCGCCAGCGGGCACGGTGTCAGGCGCCTTTGCGGCATCGGCCGTGGCGGGCGTTGTCTTGCCAGCCTCGGCGGTCTCGCTGACCGGAATTTCTGGCGCACGTGCCGCCGCTTCCTGCTGCGCGACTGCGCGCGCGGCTTCGTCGCGCGCTTGTGCCGCCTCAGCGACTTGCGAGGAACCGCCAGGCGTCATCGTCGGCGCCGGTTCGGGTGCATCGCTCGATGCACGCTGCACGGGCTCGCGGCCAGATGCGGATGCGGTAGCAGAGGGTGAACCGGTTGAAGCGCCAGACGAACTGGCCGATGCGGGCGGATGGGAGACGCCGGGGGAACCGGCATCGGAGGCGTGGCTTGCGCCATCGGGGACTTCGGGGTTGTCGGACTTGTTTTCGCTCATGACGTGGGGTCAAGCGCGCGGCGCGCGAACGATGAACACGAGTCGATTATCCGTCGCCCTGCGGTGAGCCGCCAGTCCCGTGCGCAACGGCCCACCCGCTTACGGCGTTCGCAACCGGGACGGGGAGCGGCATTTAAGTGTCCTGACAGGAATCGATGGTCTCGCGCAACGCGGTGATGTGAATCGACGTGCGGATTTCTCGTGACCAGCGCCCAGACGGCACTGCGAGCACAGCGGTGCAACCCGGCCGCGATCGCACCGACGCCGAAGGCACGACGCACGGTCGAATCCCAACGCGCCGATGCGATACATGCCAAGATCACGCCACGCCGAAAATACGGCCCTACAATGATGCGTCCCTTGCTGCAGCAGCGTGAGGCGATCCGGCGCCGGCCGCTGCTTCGCAGCCTTCGCGCTGGCCAGCCCCCAAACCGCTCATCGCCATGACCATCGAATTCACTCCGTTTGCCCCTCTCGCCCGACTCAGCGATGACCTTGCCGCCGGCCGCACGACCAGTCGAGCGCTCGTCGAGATCGCGCTGGAACGCATCGCCGCCCCGACTGGACAGGGCTCGACCGTCTTCATGCACGTCGACGCCGCGCGCGCCCGCGCCGCCGCCGACGCCCACGACCGCTTGCGCGCGAGCGGCACCGTGCTCTCACCGCTCGCGGGGATTCCTGTCTCGGTGAAGGATCTGTTCGACATCGCTGGCGACGTCACGCGTGCGGGTTCCACCATGCTCGCCGGCGCGGCCCCCGCGCGAGCCGATGCTGTCGCCGTCGCGCGCCTGCGCCACGCGGGCGCCGTGCTGATCGGCCGGACCAACATGAGCGAATTCGCGTTCTCCGGGCTCGGGCTGAACCCGCACTACGGCACGCCGCTCTCGCCATACCGGCGTGGCGTCGACGGCGACGCGCGCGTGGCGGGCGGCTCGTCGTCAGGTGCGGCGGCATCGGTGGCCGACGGCATGGCCGCCGTCGCGCTCGGCACCGACACGGGCGGCTCGATCCGCATCCCGGCCGCGTTCTGCGGTCTCACCGGCTTCAAGCCGACTGCCGCACGTATCCCGAAAACGGGCGGCGTGCCGCTCTCACCCACGCTCGACTCGTTCGGCCCGATCGGCAACAGCGTGGCATGCTGCGCGCTCGTCGACCGCATCCTCGCCGGGCTCGCGCCGCACGTGCCGACTGCCCGGCATCTCGAAGGCGTACGACTCGGCGTGCTGACCAACTACGTGACCGAAAGCGTCGAGCCCGAGGTCGCAGACGCAATCGACACCGCGCTCAGGCACCTGGACGCAGCGGGTGCAATCGTCAACGAGGTGCGTTTCGGCGCGCTCGATCGGCTGGCCGACATCAACCGCTACGGCTTCTCGCCGATCGAGGCCTACGCGTGGCATCGCGAGCTGATCGCGCAACACCGTGGCGAATATGACCCGCGCGTACTGGCGCGCATCCTCAAGGGCGAGCCGGCCCGTGCCGTCGACTACCTCGACCTGATCGCCGCGCGCGCGGCCGTGCTCGAAGAGGCGCAGGAGACGCTCTGGTCGCGCTTCGACGCCGTCATCGCGCCGACCGTGCCGATCGTGCCGCCGAGGGTTGCACCGCTAGTCGCCGACGACGACGTCTTCGCGCAGACCAACGCGCTCGTGCTGCGCAATCCCGCTGCGTTCAACTTCCTCGATGCGTGCGCGCTGTCGCTGCCGTGCCACCACCACGGCTCAGCGCCGGTCGGATTGATGCTGATTGGCGCACCGTACGCCGACGACGCGCTGCTCGCGATCGGACGCGGCGTGGAAGCCGTCCTCGCGCCGTTGCGTTAACAGTTGATGACGCGGCGTGCGTCGCGCCACGCAGGATCGTGGGCGCGCTGTCGCCGCGACCCACTGAGCACAGACGCGCGCAACGTCCTTCGCGCTAGAATCCCCAACACGCCGTCGCAGCGTGCCAGCTGCGCCATCAATACAGAAAACCGACAACATGAACGACGATAACGCACTGTTGCGCCGCGAGCGCAGCCTGCTGGCCTTTCTTGGGCTGATCTGCCTCGCGCTGGTGGGCGGCGCGCTGTACATGCAGCACGTCGAACGCCAGGACCCCTGTCCGCTGTGCATCATCCAGCGCTACTGTTTCCTCCTGATCGCGTTGTGCGCGTTCGTCGGCGCGCGCAGTTCGAGCTGGCGCGGCGTGCGAGTGCTCGAAGGTCTGATCGTGCTGGCGGCTGCGGGTGGCCTCGTTGCTTCGGCGCGGCTTGTCTGGGTGCAGTCATTCCCGAGCTTCAGCTGTGGCTTCGACACGCTGCAGCCCATCGTCGACGGCTTGCCCCCGGCGCGCTGGCTACCGGGCGTCTTCAAGGTTCAGGGCCTGTGCGAGACGATCTATCCGCCGATCCTCGGTTTGTCGATGCCCATGTGGGGGCTGATCGCATTTGTCTTTATTTTCGTGCCCGTGCTGTTCAGCCTGTTGCGCAATCGCCGCCGCCAGGTATCGTGGCCGGGGATCCGCCGCTAAGCCACCCTACACGCACACGTTCCCCGCGACGGCGCCGCCGCGCGCCGTCGTCATCTGCCTGCTCTGCATTCCGCCCGTTTGCGGGCAGGCGCCAAGCCTCTCCCCCTCTTCCCATCGTCTCAGCCCACCCGCGGCCACCATTAAAGGGCCCGATCACGCGCACCTCGGTCATGACAACCGCGTGATAGTCCCAATCATTCACGGGTAATACTTTCCTGACACGAGCGGTGCTATCTTCGGAACTGGATGGCGATCTACGTGCGCGAGGCCTGCTGAGGCACGCCCCCTGCGTAACGCGCGCCTGATCCGCAATGTCTTCCGGGTTCACCATGACAACGCAAACCATCCGATTCCTCCACCGGGGCGAAGTGCATGAAGTGCGCGACGTGCCCGTTACACGCACGGTGCTCCAGTACCTGCGCGAAGATCTGCATGCCTGCGGCACCAAGGAAGGGTGCGCGGAAGGCGACTGCGGCGCGTGCACCGTCGTCATCGGCGAACTCGATGGCGACGGGCATCTCGCCCTCAGGGCCGTCAACGCCTGCATCCAGTTCCTGCCCACACTCGACGGCCGCGCGCTCTTCACCGTGGAAGACCTGCGTGCGCCCGATGGCGCGCTGCATCCGGTCCAGCAGGCCCTGGTCGATTGCCATGCGTCGCAATGCGGCTTCTGCACGCCGGGCTTTGCGATGTCGCTATGGGCGCTCTACGAGCGCCAGCGCGCCGACGCGGGCCTGCCCACGCGCGACGAGATCAGCCAGACCCTCTCGGGCAACCTGTGCCGCTGCACCGGTTATCGGCCCATCGTCGACGCTGCCCAGCGCGTGTTCGATTACGCGTGCTATCCGCGCGCCGCGCTCGATCGCACTGCGATCGAAAAAGTCCTGCGTCCGCTCCAACGCGCAGGAACCTTCGAGTACCACGGCCCCGATGTGCGCGGCGCCGAATACGATGAAGCGACGTTCTTCGCGCCGCGTACGCTCGCTGACTTCGCCGCGCTACGCGCCGCCCTGCCGGACGCACGCGTGCTGGCAGGAAGCACCGATGTCGGCCTGTGGGTCACGAAGCAGTTTCGCGACCTCGGCGACGTGATCTACACCGGCAACGTCGCCGAACTGCGCACGCTGACGCGCGACGCACAGGCGCTCACGATCGGCGCGGCGGTGCCGCTCGAAGAAGCGTATGCCGCGTTGGCCGTCGACTATCCTGAACTCGCCGAACTTTGGGCGCGCTTCGCATCGCTGCCGATCCGCAATGCAGGGACGCTCGGCGGAAACGTCGCGAACGGCTCGCCGATCGGCGATTCGATGCCCGCGCTGCTCGTGCTCGATGCAGAACTCGTGCTGCGCCGCGACGATTGCACCCGCACGCTGCCGCTCGCCGCGTTCTACACCGGCTATCAAAAGAACGCGCTCGCACCGGGCGAGTTCATTGAAGCGATCCGCGTACCGCGCCCCGCTCCCACACTGCGCTTTCGCACCTACAAGGTGGCGAAACGATACGACCAGGACATTTCGGCGGTGTGCGCGGCGTTCGCGCTCGATATCGGCGAGGACGGCGTGATCGCGAACGCACGCGTCGCATTTGGCGGGATGGCTGCAACGCCGTTGCGCGCCGCGCACGCCGAAGCCGAGCTGACCGGCGCGCGCTGGGACGAACCGACGGCGTTTCGCGCGATGGACGCGCTGACCTCCGACTACGAGCCGCTCGCCGACTTTCGCGCGAGCGCTGCGTACCGCGCGAAGGTCGCGCGCAACCTGCTGTGGCGCTGCTGGCTGGAAACGCGCGACGACGCCCCGCTTGCGCTGCGTGACGTCGAAGCATTCGCCTTCGAAGGCGAGGACGACGTGGCGCTCGCGCTGCAAGGGACTGGAGTCACGCGATGAACCGCCGATCCGATCCCATCGTCACACGCGCTACGCAGTCGAATCCATCGGCCGATCCGGCACGCGAGAGCGTTGCGGCCCAGCCGGCGCTCGGTGCACCGCTACCGCACGAGTCCGCCGACCTGCACGTCAGCGGCGAAGCCCGTTACATCGACGACATTCCCGAACTGCACGGCACGCTGCATGCAGCACTCGGCGTCTCTCGCCATGCGCGGGCGCGCATCGTGTCGCTAGACCTGCGCCGCGTGCGCGAAGCGCCTGGCGTGATCGCCGTGTTCAGCGCCGCCGACATTCCCGGCGAAAACAACTGCGGCCCGGTGCTGCACGATGACCCGGTGCTCGCGTACGACGAGGTGCAGTACCTCGGCCAGCCCGTCTTCGCGGTGATCGCGACGAGCCACGATCTCGCGCGCCGCGCGGCCGCGCTGGCCGCGAGCGACGAAGTTGTGCGCTACGAACCGCTCGAGCCCGTGCTCTCTGTCGCCGAGGCAAAGGCGATGCACCATTACGTGCTGCCGCCGCTGCGTCTCACGCGCGGCCAACCCGCGCAACGCATTGCCGCCGCGCCGCATCGCATTGCGGGCACATTCGAAGTCGGTGGCCAGGAACAGTTCTATCTCGAAGGCCAGATCGCCTACGCGCTGCCACAGGAACAGGGCGGCATGCTGATCCACAGTTCGACGCAGCATCCGTCCGAGATGCAGCAGGTCGTCGCGCATCTTCTGAACTGGCCCGCGCACCGCGTCGCATGCGAGTGCCGCCGCATGGGCGGCGGCTTCGGCGGCAAGGAATCGCAGTCGGCCCTCTTTGCGTGCGTGGCCGCGCTCGCGGCGCTCAAGACCGGCCGCCCCGTGAAGTTGCGCGCCGATCGCGACGACGACTTCATGATCACCGGCAAGCGCCACGACGCCCAGTATGAATACGAAGCCGGCTTCGACGACGACGGCCGCCTGCTCGGCGCACGCGTGGAAATCGCGCTACGCGCGGGCTACTCCGCCGATCTGTCCGGCGCGGTAGCCACGCGCGCGGTCTGCCACTTCGACAATGCGTATTACCTCTCCGACGTCGAGATCGTCGCGCTGTGCTGCAAGACGAATACACAGTCGAACACCGCCTTTCGCGGCTTCGGCGGACCGCAGGGCGCGCTCGTGATGGAAGTGATGCTCGACGCCATCGCGAAACGTCTAAACCGCGATCCGCTCGACGTGCGGCGCGTGAACTACTACGGCATCGGCGAGCGTGACGTCACGCCCTACGGCCAGCATGTCGAGGACAACGTGCTCGCCCCGCTCACCGACGATCTGCTCGCATCAAGCCGCTACGCCGAACGACGCGCCGCGCTCGTCGATTACAACCGCGCGAGCCAGGTGCTCAAGCGCGGCATTGCGATCACACCGGTCAAGTTCGGCATCTCGTTCAACGTGCCGCATCTGAACCAGGCAGGCGCGCTCGTGCATGTCTACCGGGACGGCTCGGTGCTCGTGAACCATGGCGGCACCGAGATGGGCCAGGGACTCAACACGAAGGTCGCGCAGGTGGTGGCGGGTGCGTTCGGTCTTCCGCTCGAACGCGTGCGCGTGAGCGCGACCGATACCGCGAAGGTGGCGAACACGTCGGCCACCGCCGCCTCGACCGGCAGCGACCTTAACGGCAAGGCTGCCGAAGATGCAGCGCTCACGATCCGCAATCGCCTCGCCACACTCGCGGCCTCCGAGTACGGCGGCACGCCCGATGCCGTCGCATTCGACAATGGCGCGGTACGGGCGAACGGTGTGTCGATCGCGTTCGCGCAGTTCGTCGAACTCGCGTATCTGAAACGCGTGCAGCTGTGGTCGGACGGCTTCTACGCGACGCCCAAGGTCCACTGGGACGCGCGCACGCTCACCGGCCATCCGTTCTACTACTTCGCGTATGGGGCCGCGGTGTCCGAGGTGGTCGCCGACACACTCACGGGCGAATGGAAGCTCGTGCGCGCCGATGTGCTGCACGATGCAGGCCAGTCGATCAATCCGGCCATCGACATGGGCCAGGTGGAAGGCGCTTTCATCCAGGGCATGGGCTGGCTCACGACCGAGGAACTCTGGTGGAACAGCGACGGGCGACTGATGACGCACGCGCCCTCCACCTACAAGATCCCGGCGATCAGCGACACACCCGCCGCGTTCAACGTCAGGCTCTATCGCAACGACAACGCAGAGCCGACTGTCTTCCGGTCGAAAGCCGTAGGCGAGCCGCCGCTGCTGCTGGCGTTCTCGGTGTTTCTCGCGATCCGCGACGCGATCGGCGCGGCGGTGCCCGAGGCGCACGACGCCGCGCCGCTGCGTGCACCGGCGACGCCCGAGGCGATCCTCGATGCGCTCGACGCGCTGCGCGCTCTGGCGGCAACGCAAGCCACTGCGAGCGCTGCCGGGCGTGGTCACGCCGGCCTTCCGGCCGTGCCGGCGGCGGCCCGCAACCAGAAGGTGGACTGAAGGCGCGAACCAGTTGGCAGCTTGTGCGCTCGAACGATCAAGTGCGACTGTGGCAGCGCGTAACCGCGCGACGCGTCCAGCGCACCACACGGCGAAGCTGACCGCGCCCCGCGCGAAGCCACGAGAAGATGAACCAGCGGCACGCAAGACGTGCCGCACAGGAAGGAGAAGCGCCAGATGCACACCTGGCTTACCGATCTGCAGCACCTGCTCGCACACGGCGACGCCGCTGTGCTCGTGACGGTCGCGCGCGTCGAAGGATCGGCACCGCGCGATCCCGGCACGAAGATGATCGTCACGCGCGACACCGCGCGACACACGATCGGGGGCGGCCACCTCGAATGGAAGGCGATCGAGATCGCGCGCCAGGTGCTGCGCGACGGCATGCGCGTGCCGCACTTGCGCCGTCTCGAGCGCCTCGCACTCGGACCGAGCCTCGGCCAATGTTGCGGCGGCGCGGTCGTGCTGGCGTTCGAGCGGCTCGACGTGGGCGACCTCGGGTGGCTCGCGTCGCTGGCGCGCCGGCTGGCGGCGGGCGAATCGACGGTGCGTAGCGTATCATTTCGCCCCTCGCACAACGCAGGCACGTCAGGAACGCAAAACGGCCAGGGAAGCGCGACGGCAGCAGCCGACGCCGTGATGCTTTCCGAACCCGAAGCGGGCGTCGAAGCACCCGACTGCCTGCTCTGGAACGCCCGCGATGGCGACGGCGGCGCGATCCTCACCGAGACCATCGCGCCCAACGATTTCCCCGTCGTGCTGTTCGGCGCGGGACATGTCGGCGCGGCGCTCGTGCGCGTGCTCGGCACGCTGCCGTGCCGGGTGCGCTGGGTCGACGAGCGCGACGCTGCGTTCCCGACGCCCGAGGCATTCGCGGCGCTCGGCGCGCGCAACGTCGAAATCGACGCGAACGATGCCCCCGACGAAGCCGTCGACAAAGCCTTGCCCGGCACGTGCTTCATCGTGATGACGCACGATCATTCGCGCGACCTCGAACTCGCCGAACGCATCCTGCGGCGCGGCGATTACGTGTTCTTCGGCATGATCGGCTCGCACACGAAGCGCAAGCAGTTCGAGCACCGGCTTGCCTCACGCGGCATCGACCCCGCGCAGATCGCGCGGATGAAGTGCCCTCTCGGCGTCGAGGGTATCGCCGACAAGTCGCCGGAAGCGATTGCGATCTCCGCCGCCGCGCAGCTGCTGCAGACGATCGAGGCGCACGCCACCATGCATTACGCGTGATGTCACCTACTCACAGACCGACCAGACCATGACCGTCATGACCCACACCATCCCGCTAACAGAAAAGGCCGCACGCGCGCCGAAGGTTGAGCTGCACATCCACATCGAAGGCTCACTCGAACCCGAGCTGATCTTCAAGCTCGCGCAGCGCAACAACGTGAAGCTCGCTTACGACTCGATCGAGGCATTGCGCGACGCCTACGCGTTCACCGATCTGCAGTCGTTCCTCGACATCTACTACGCGGGCGCGAGCGTGCTGCTAACGGAAGCCGACTTCTACGACATGACGATGGCCTACTGCGAGCGCGCGCTCGCGGACAACGTCGTGCATACGGAAATCTTCTTCGACCCGCAGACCCACACCGAACGCGGCGTGGCAATCGAAACCGTTGTCGCGGGCATCGACCGCGCGCTTGCCGACGCCGAAAAGCGCGGCCTCACGAGCAAACTTATCCTGTGCTTCCTGCGCCATCTGAGCGAAGCTGACGCGCTTGCCACCTTCGACGCCGCATTGCCGCTCTTCGCGCGTTACCCGCGCCTGATCGGCGTGGGCCTCGATTCGTCGGAACGCGGGCATCCGCCCTCGAAGTTCGAGCGCGTATTCGAACGCGCACGCGCGAGCGGTCTGAAGCTCGTCGCGCACGCTGGCGAGGAAGGCCCGCCTTCGTACATCTACGAGGCGCTCGACTTGCTCAAGGTGGACCGCGTCGATCACGGGGTGCGCAGCATCGAAGACGCGGCGCTCGTCACGCGTCTCGCTGACACGCGCGTGGCGCTCACGGTCTGTCCGCTTTCGAATATCAAGCTGTGCGTGTTCGACGACATGACGAGACACACGCTCAAGGATCTGCTCGACCACGGCGTGGCGGTAACCGTCAATTCCGACGATCCCGCCTACTTCGGTGGCTACGTGAACGAGAACTACACCGCGATCATCGATGCACTCAAACTGGATGACGCCGAGGTCTACACCATCCTGCGCAACGGCTTCGAGGCATCGTTCGTGACGCCGCGAGAACGCGACGCGATGATCGCGAAACTCGACGCTTACTGGAACGGCACCGCTGCGTAAGCGCATCGGCTGGTGAAACTCGAGCGCCCTGCCCAGGCTCCCGCGCGAATGCAGGGCGATGGGCACTTGCGCCCCGCGTTCCCTGTAGCGCCGCGCCCAGCGAACGTTGAACGTCATTGAATACCTAAACACTCCGGAGACGTCGTTGCCATGACTCAATCGGCTTACCGCGCAAAACTGCTGACGTTTACCGGCGACCCCGCGCAATCGGCCGACGCCGCCGTCTATCACGAAGACGGCGTCGTGATCGTCGAAGCGGGGCATGTGATCGCATCGGGTGCATGGACTGAGCTCGCCGGCGTTGTCGAAAATGACGCGAGCGTCCATGACCTGCGCGACAAGCTGATCGTGCCGGGCTTCATCGATACGCACATCCACTACCCGCAGACCGACATCATCGCGTCGCCGGCGTCCGGCCTGCTGCCGTGGCTCGAAACCTGGACGTACCCGACCGAACGCGGTTTCGAAGACCAGACGCTGGCTGAAGACACGGCGCGCTTTTTCGTCGATGAACTGCTTGCGAACGGCACGACCACGGCGCTCGTCTACTGCACGGTTCACAAGCAGTCCGCCGATGCGCTCTTCAGCGCGAGCGAAGCGAAAAACCTGCGGATGATCGGGGGCAAAGTGCTAATGGACCGCCACTGCCCCGAGTTCCTTCGCGACACGCCGCAGACGGGCTACGACGACAGCGCCGCGTTGATCGGCCGCTGGCACAATCGCGGCCGGCTGATGTACGCGCTGACGCCGCGCTTCGCGCCCACATCGACCGAGGCGCAGCTCGAAGCCTGCCAGGCGTTGGCGAAAGCGCATCCGGACATCTTCATCCAGAGCCACGTCGCCGAGAATCGCGACGAGGTGAAGTGGGTGCGCAAACTGTTCCCGCAACAGCGCAGCTACGTCGACGTCTACGATCACTACGGACTCCTGCGGCGCCGCGCCGTGTATGGCCACTGCATCTGGCTCGACGACGAAGACCGTCACCGCATGGCGCAGACGGGGGCGGTGGCCGCACACTGCCCGACGTCGAACCTGTTCCTCGGCAGCGGCCTGTTCGACTTCGAAAAGGCTGACGCGGCTGCGATGCGGGTCACGCTCGCGACCGATGTCGGCGGCGGCACGTCGTTCTCGATGCTGCAAACGATGAACGAAGCGCACAAGGTCGCACGCATGGGCGGCCATCACCTCACCGCGACCCGCATGTTCTGGCTCGCGACGGCCGGCGCAGCCGAGGCGCTCGACCTGGGCGAGACGATCGGCACGCTCGCGCCGAAGAGCGAAGCCGACTTCGTCGTGCTTGACCCGCAGGCGACGCCGTTGCTCGCGCGTCGCACGGCGCGCGCCCGATCGCTCGAAGAACTGCTGTTCGCGCTTGCGCTGCTCGGCGACGACCGCACCGTGTACGAAACCTACGCGGCAGGCGAGCGCGTGCATCGACGCGGCGAGCGCGCAGTGTCACACGCGGTGCTATAATCCGCCGCTCATTGGGGAGTAGCCGCCCCGCATCGTGCCGCGCTTCTGGACTTTTCTGGCCTTTCATCGCGCCAGACGTCATTCGCGCAAAAGCCGCGCAAGCGCCGCGCACGATTCGCGGGGGCACCTGTCAACAGACTTGGCCGTTGCGGCCATGGCAGGTGCAGCCTCTGGCCTGGCGAGACCGATGACCCATGACCGCCGCTACAGGGCCCGGCGCGTCGCGGGTCGTCGCTCGCACACATTCCGGCCCGAGGATCCATCTAAACGTGAACCAGGCATTTCTAGTCTCTACGGGCGCGGTCGCGCTTGCTGAAATCGGCGACAAGACCCAGTTGCTTTCGCTCGTCCTCGCCGCCCGCTATCGCAAGCCGGTGCCGATCATTCTCGGCGTGCTCGTCGCCACGCTCGTGAACCACGCCGGCGCAGGGGCGCTCGGCACGTGGCTCGGCACGCTCGTCACGCCGTCGGTGATGCGCTGGGCACTCGCCGCTTCGTTCGTCGTCATGGGCCTGTGGATACTCGTGCCCGACAAACTCGACGATGGCGAAAGCAACATCAACCGCACGCACCTTGGCGTGTTCGGCGCTACCGTCGTGACCTTCTTTCTCGCCGAGATGGGCGACAAGACGCAGATCGCCACCGTCGCGCTCGCGGCGCGTTTTCACGACTTCTTCGGCGTGGTGGCCGGCACGACGCTCGGCATGATGATCGCCAACGTGCCGGCGATCCTGCTCGGTGACCGCTTCGCCCACAAGCTGCCAACGAAGCTCGTGCACGGCATCGCCGCTGTCCTGTTCGTCGTGCTCGGCGTGCTCGCGGTGATGGGCGTGGGCGTCTGAAACAACTGAAGCAATCAAAGCGCGTGAAAACCGGCCGGCCAGCGGAGCAGTCCGAGCGCACTGCCCCGCGCGACCGGAGCCAATTCGCACGCGACGCGATGGCCGTCGTGCGAGCGGCCTCCGGACAAGCCGCCCGCGCCTTTGTACAATGAAACGCAGTGCGCCTCGCCTCGCGGCCCGAACCCGCCGCCAGAGCCCGCGTGCCATCCATTCGACGAAACGCCAGCCCCGACCATGACCGATACCGCCGCCACGCCCAACGTGATCCGCCGCGCCGACTATGCGCCGCCCGCCTTTCTGATCGACACGGTCGATCTCGAGTTCGACCTCGTCCCCGAACGTACGATCGTCAAGAACACGATGCGCGTGCGCCGCAACCCCGCCGCGGCTCACACCCGCGACCTCGAACTGATGGGCGAGCAACTGGAATTCGTCAGCGCGGCGATCGACGCGAAGCCGTATGCGAATGTACGCATCCACGAGCACGGCATCACGATCGAGGACGTGCCCGATTCGTTCGAACTCACGCTGACCGGCGCGTGCGACCCGGCGGCGAACACGACGCTCTCGGGCCTCTACGTATCGAGCGGCAACTTCTTCACGCAGTGTGAAGCCGAAGGCTTTCGCCGCATCACCTGGTTTCTCGACCGCCCCGACGTGATGGCCACCTACACGGTCACGCTGCGCGCTGACAAGGCGGCGTATCCGGTGCTGCTGTCGAACGGCAACCTGGTCGCCGAAGGCGACCTGAGCGACGGGCGTCATTTTGCCAAGTGGGAAGACCCGTTCCGCAAGCCGAGCTACCTGTTCGCGCTGGTCGCGGGCAAGCTCGTCGCGCTCGAAGAGCGCATCAAGACGGGCTCGGGCACGGACAAGCTGCTGCAGGTCTGGGTGGAGCCGCACGACCTCGACAAGACGCGCCACGCGATGGACTCGCTCATCCACTCGATCCGCTGGGATGAAGCGCGCTTCGGCCTCGAACTGGATCTGGACCGTTTCATGATCGTCGCCGTGAGCGACTTCAACATGGGCGCGATGGAGAACAAGGGGCTCAACATCTTCAACACGAAGTACGTGCTGGCGAATCCCGAAACGGCCACCGACACCGACTTCGCCAACATCGAAGCCGTGGTCGGCCACGAGTACTTCCACAACTGGACCGGCAACCGCGTGACCTGCCGCGACTGGTTCCAGCTGAGCCTGAAGGAAGGCCTCACGGTGTTCCGCGACCAGGAATTCTCGGCGGCGATGTCGGGCGGCGACGAAAACGCCGCTGCACGCGCGACGAAGCGCATCGAAGACGTGCGCGTGCTGCGTCAGATGCAATTCGCAGAGGACGCAGGTCCGATGGCGCATCCGGTGCGCCCCGAGAGCTACGTCGAGATCAACAACTTCTACACGATGACCGTCTACGAGAAAGGCGCGGAAGTCGTGCGGATGTATCAGACGCTATTCGGCCGCGATGGCTTCCGCAAGGGCATGGATCTGTACTTCCAGCGCCACGACGGTCAGGCCGTGACCTGCGACGACTTCCGCGCCGCGATGGCCGATGCCAACGGTCGCGACCTCGCGCAGTACGAGCGCTGGTACAGCCAGGCCGGCACACCGCGCGTACGCGTGACGACGCGCTACGACGAAGCGCAAAAGCGTTACAGCGTGACGCTCGCACAGGATTACGGCAACGCCTCGCCCGCCGCACGCGAAACGCAGAAGGGTCCCCTGTTGATTCCATTCGCGATCGGCCTGATTGGCACGGACGGGACAGACCTGCCGCTCTGCCTCGAAGGCGAATCGGCGCCAAACGGCACGACGCGCGTACTCGAATTCACCGAGGCGCAGCAGACTTTCACGTTCGTCGATGTCCCCGCGAAACCGCTGCCCTCCTTGCTGCGGAACTTCTCGGCACCCGTGATCGTCGAGTACGACTACGGTAACGACGAACTCGCGTTCCTGCTCGCACACGACAGCGACGCGTTCAACCGCTGGGAAGCTGGCCAGCGGCTCGCGACGCGCGAACTGCTCGCGCTCGCCGCGCGCGCGGCGGCAGGCGAGTCGCTCGAAGTCAACGACGCACTTGTCGATGCATTTGGACGAGTGCTCAACGACGAATCGCTTTCGCCCTCGTTCCGCGAACTGGCGCTGATGCTGCCATCGGAAACGTATCTCGCCGAACAGATGGCCGTGTCCGACCCCGCCGCCGTGCACGCCGCGCGCCAGTTCGTGCGCAAGCAGCTCGGCACCGTGCTCAAGGCCGACTGGCTCGCCACGTTCGAAAAGCACCGCACACCGGGCGCCTACGAACCGACGCCCGAGGCGGCCGGCCATCGCGGGCTCAAGAACCTCGCGTTGTCGTATCTGTCCGAACTCGACGATCCCGCCGACGCCGTGCGCCTCGCCACCGCGCAATACGACGCGGCGAACAACATGACCGACCGCGCGGCAGCGCTCTCGGCCTTGCTGAATGCCTCGGCCGCCACAGGCGGCGACTTCGCGAGCCGCGCGCTGGCCGACTTCTACACGCGATTCGAGCGCGAGCCGCTCGTCATCGACAAGTGGTTCGCCCTGCAAGCCACGCAACGCGGTAGCGCAAAGCGCCCTGTGATCGAAACCGTGCGCGCGCTGATGCAACATCCGGCGTTCAATCTGAAGAATCCGAATCGTGCGCGTTCGCTGATCTTCAGCTTCTGCGCCGCGAACCCGGCGCAGTTCCACGCCGCCGACGGCTCGGGCTACGCGTTCTGGGCCGACCAGGTGCTGGCGCTCGACGCGATCAATCCGCAGGTCGCCGCGCGCCTCGCGCGCAATCTCGAACTGTGGCGCCGTTTCACTCCGCAACTGCGCGAACCGATGCGCGCGGCGCTGGAGAAGGTCGCCGCAGGTGTGAAGTCGCGCGACGTGCGGGAGATCGTCGAGAAGGCGCTGGCCTGACGCGGCAGCGCGACGGTCAACGTTCCCCAAAAAACCGGCCCGCGTGGCCGGTTTTTTGTCGCCTGCTCTTCTGCGTTTCGCCGCCCAACTGCGCACCGGTTGCCACCCTGACCCGCAACCGGACTGCCGCACCGCAATATTTTTTACCCCGCGCTGTCCGGGTCGTGCGAGGCCGAGCAGGTAGAATTGCGCTATTCCCAGTGTTTCCGGAGTAACCGCAATGGCCTTGCAACGTCGTACCACCCTCACGAAGTACCTGATCGAGCAGCAACGCGAAAACAACAATCTTCCCGCCGATCTGCGCCTGTTGATCGAAGTCGTCGCGCGTGCGTGCAAGGCGATCAGCTACAACGTCAGCAAGGGCGCGCTCGGCGATGCGCTCGGCACCGCCGGCAGCGAGAACGTCCAGGGCGAAGTCCAGAAGAACCTCGACATCCTGTCGAACGAAATCCTGCTCGACGCCAATGAATGGGGCGGCAACCTCGCCGCGATGGCGTCGGAGGAAATGGAAACCTTCTTCCCGATCCCCGCTAACTACCCGAAGGGCGAATACCTGCTCGTGTTCGACCCGCTCGACGGCTCGTCGAACATCGACGTGAACGTCTCGATCGGCACGATCTTCTCGGTGCTGCGCTGCCCGGACGGCAAGCAGCCCACCGAAGCGTCGTTCCTGCAACCGGGCACCGAGCAGGTCGCGGCAGGTTACGCCGTGTACGGCCCGCAGACCGTGCTCGTGCTCACGACCGGCCACGGCGTGAACTGTTTCACGCTCGACCGCGAACTGGGCTCGTGGGTGCTCACGCAGAGCAACATGCGCATCCCCGAAGACACGCGCGAGTACGCAATCAACGCCTCGAATGCGCGTCACTGGTACGAGCCGGTGCAGAAGTACATCGGCGAACTGAATGCCGGCAAGGAAGGTCCGCGCGGCGATAACTTCAACATGCGCTGGATCGCGTCGATGGTCGCCGACGTGCACCGCATCCTGAACCGCGGCGGCATCTTCATGTACCCGGCGGACCGTCGCGATCCGTCGAAGCCGGGCAAGCTGCGACTCATGTACGAAGCGAATCCGATGGCGTTCATCGTCGAGCAGGCAGGCGGCGCGGCGACCAACGGCAAGCAGCGCATCCTCGACGTCCAGCCGACGAGCCTGCACGAGCGTGTCGCGGTGTTCCTCGGCTCGAAGAACGAGGTCGAGCGTGTGACCCGCTACCACCACGAAGAAAACAAATGAAAATTGCAGGAAGGGCTTGCGGGACAGCGAAAACTTTCCTATAATCTTCCTTCTCTGATGCCGGAATAGCTCAGACGGTAGAGCAGCGCATTCGTAATGCGAAGGTCGGGGGTTCGATTCCTCTTTCCGGCACCAAAAAGTTTCAAGCAAAAGCCCAGTCCTCGCGACTGGGCTTTTTGTTTTGCGGGTGCCTTGAGAGGGCTTCGCGGCACCACGTCATCACAGCCCTTCTCTTTTCTCCCTCAAGAAGTCGATCAACGCCCGCAGCTTCGCGGGCATCTGTGCGCGCCCCGCCGTGTACAAGTGGAAGCCGGGGAACGTTGGGCACCACGTCTGCAGCACCGGCACAAGCCGCCCGTCGTCCAGTTGCGCACGCACGTAGTCGTCGATCACATGCAGCAAACCGACGCCCCGCTCCGCAGCCTGCACGATCGTCCGCAGATCGTTAGTGACGAAACGGCCTTGTGTGATGACGTCGAACACACGTCGCGGCTCTTCGGGCCGCGCAAACTCCCACCGATACACCCCACCCGTCGCAAACCGGTAATGCAGGCAGTCATGCGCGCCGAGTTCGTCGGGCGTCGCAGGCGGTGGACGGCGCATGAAGTAGTCCGGCGAGCCGACGACTGCGATCCGTATCGGACCACCCAGCGCGACCGCGACCATCCCGGGCGCAAGACTTTCGCCGAGCCGGATGCCCGCATCGAAGCCTTCACCCACGAGGTCAGCGAAGCCATCGTCGAGCGCGAGCTCCAGCCGGATCTGCGGATACCGCTGCATAAACTCGCTGAGGTGCGGTATCACCAGCAACTCGCTCGCGATTCGCGAAAGGTTGATGCGCAAGGTACCCGCCGGGCGGCCGCGCGCTTCATCTAGCGCCTCGAAGGCGGCGTCGATTTCAGCAAGTGCCGGCTGCACGCGAGCAAGGAACTGCGCACCGGCTTCGGTCAGCGCGACGCGGCGCGTCGTCCGATTGAAGAGACGCACACCCAGTTGCGCCTCGAGCGCACGCACATTCTGCGAAAGCGCCGACGTCGACATGCCCATCGCCTGCGCGGCGCGCGTAAAGCTGCCGAGCCGCGCGACGGCAGCGACAGCCGACAACGCAGGCAGGTGCGACGCATCCATGGCCCCTCCATTGTGAAGCGTCGCTTCACAGTCCTTTCAGGTGAAGCCGATTTTTTCACAAAAAGAATGGGCGCACGATAGGGCCATCGCTGACCCACCACCCGAGGAGACAGCCATGACGCTCGACCACTACACCCTGCTCGGCCGTTCCGGCCTGCGCGTGAGCCCGATAGCGCTCGGCACGATGACATTCGGCACCGAATGGGGCTGGGGCGTTGACGAAGCCACCGCCCGGCAGCTTTTCGATCTCTACGTCGACGCAGGCGGCAACTTCATCGACACGGCCGATCTCTACACGGAAGGCACGAGCGAGCGATGGATCGGCCGCTTCACGGCGGCGCGCGGACTGCGCGAGCGGCTAGTGATTGCGACGAAGTACTCATACAACGCGCAGCCGGGCAACCCCAACGCTGGCGGCAACCACCGCAAGAACC
Source organism: Paraburkholderia adhaesiva (assembly GCF_021390575.1). Lineage (GTDB taxonomy): Bacteria > Pseudomonadota > Gammaproteobacteria > Burkholderiales > Burkholderiaceae > Paraburkholderia > Paraburkholderia adhaesiva. The sequence continues at coordinate 2,350,283 of NZ_JAJEJQ010000001.1, forward strand.
TGCTGCGCTCGCTCGAAGGCTCGCTCAAGCGGCTCGGCACCGACTACATCGACCTCTATTACCTGCACACCTGGGACCGCATGACGCCCGCCGACGAAGTGATGCGCGCAATGGACGACGCGGTGCGTGCGGGCAAGATCCGCTACGTCGGGCTCTCCGACGTACCCGCGTGGTACGCGGGCCGAGCGCAGACGCTCGCTGACTGGCGCGGCTTCGAACCGGTCGCGGCAATGCAGGTGGAGTATTCGATGATCGAACGCAACGCGGAACACGAGTTCACCGACCTCGCGACGAACCTCGGGATGGGGCTCGTGCCGTGGAGCCCGCTCGGAATGGGCGTGTTGTCGGGAAAGTACCGTCCATCACAGGGCGCTCAACGTCCAACCGACGTCACGGGCAGCGGCCGCCTGCAGACCATCGGCGCCAAGCCGCCACCCGGATTCGACAAGCTTTCGGCGCGCAACTTCGCGATCGTCGCGGAACTGGAGGCCGTCGCGAACATCGCGAACCGGCCGATGGCCCAAGTGGCACTGAACTGGCTTTATCAGAAACGGGGCGTCGCGAGCATCATCGTCGGCGCGACGAAGGTCTCTCAACTCGCGGAGTCGCTTCAAGCCCTGGATTTCGTTCTGGCGTCCGAACTTGTCGCCCGGCTGGACGCGGCCTCTGAGCCATCCCATCCGTTCCCGTACTACATGTTCGCGGACGGTCATCAAGCGCGCATCCACGGGCAGGTCAACGTGGCCGCGCAACCGCCAAACTATAGTCGCTCGCAACGCGTGCCTGCGCCGCAACCGACGTCGACGTAAGCGGCAAGGAGTGCAACAGCGCGAGCCAGTAAATCAATGGCGGCGGCGTTATCCGCAATACCTGGCACCCTCATTTATGTGAGTAGCACGATAAATCGAATAGCCTGACTTTCTCGCGGTTAAATAAATTAAATGATCGAACTGCCCCGACGTCCCGGCGAGATTTAAAGAAGAATTAACAGTTTCAGCGTCAACCTCAACCGATAATTATCCGTTGAGTTAGCACGGCGGAATGAACGGGGCAATGCGAAGCGCGTAGCGGCGCGCTCACGCGAAGAAGTGGCAACCCGTCACTTGTGACAGCCAGCGCACGGATGTTAGCGTAATGGGCTCCGGCGCGGGGTCTGGAAAGATCCAGCGCGCATGCGTGGGAATGGGAGGGAACCGCTCGATTATATTCCCCGTCGATTAATACGATATGACGTTGTGCGGTTAAAGCAACACGCGCGCCGGAAAAGCACTGTTTCCGTGATCGGCACTAGCGCAGCTGAAGGGCCGAGTCGGATAATCGACTCATATAGGAGAAAGATCATGGACGCCAAAGCGCCAAGCATTCCGACCCCGGACCAGGTATTCAGTCCGGATCCGGAACCAGTGGCCGTCGAGTTTCTCGGCGATGAATTGCCCGCACACGTGCGGGCGTTTCTTGACGAGCAACGCAAGGCCCACGAACAGAAATAACGGGGAACGCGCACACGCGGGGAAGCGGCGAGACGACTGGATCGCCTATCAAGTGTGCGCCTGACTTCATACGCTGCATCAGGTAGCGACATTTCTTTGTGCGCGTTCGCGCACGCCATCGTCGTGTTGCCGTTGTGACTCGCCGCGCTGATCCGTTATTCGATTTGCCGCATTGGCAGCGATTCCGGCTATTCTTCGCTCTTTGCATTCCGGGCCTGCCGCCTTTCCTCCTGACATGAAAGCCTTCGTTCGCGTGAGCGCATGCTGCGCCGCCGCATTGCTGTTCGCCCTGCCCGCCGCCCCTGTTCGCGCAGATGGCGACGACACTGCGCTGACCAGCCTCATTGCGCTCGTCGCGCAGCGCCTTTCGCTCGCCGAGCCGGTCGCACTCTGGAAGTGGGCAAATCACAAACCGATCACCGATGAGCCTCGCGAAGCGGCACTGCTCGACGATGTGCAGAAGCGCGCATCCGCAGCAGGTATCGACCCCGCATTCGCGCGCGCGTTTTTCCGCGATCAGATCGACGCAAGCACGCAGGTGCAGAAAGCCTTGTTCGAAACGTGGCGGGAGTCACAGCCCCCCGCAGGTCCGGCGCCCGATCTGGCTACCGTGACGCGGCCGCAACTCGACCGCCTCACGGGGCAACTGGTCAGCGCGCTCGCTCGCGTTGAGCCGCTGCGCGCGTCCGCCGACTGCCCCGTGCGCGTGGCTCGATCGATTGCAACCTGGAAGCAGTTGACTCGCTATGACGCCGTGAGCGCCGATGCGATGACTCGCGCGCTCGGACATGTCTGTGAAGCGGGCGGCGTGGGCGGAACGGCTTAAGCGTCAGACGCTGGGCTCGCTTGCGCTCATCGCGAAACGCTCAGGCAACGTTCGCAATTCCAGTCGCTCAGAACTCGTTCAGCGTTTGCACGCGCAAACCGCGTTCGAGATGGCTCTGCAGGATGCGCCACGTCGAAAGTTCGAATGGAGGCTCACTTGCCGCTTGCGCGAGCGTCGTCGCCTCGGCAAGACTTGCCGCCGCGCCGAGGTAGCACCAACGGTCGAGCAGATGCAAGACGCTGGGGCCGCCCGACACCTCGCACTCTTCGACCAGCACGACGCCCTCGAACGGCCAGGGCGCCGATTGTGGATCGTGCTTCGTCACGCGCGGCACGCGGTTGAATGCGGGCCGTAGCGTGGCAATCCATTGCGCTTCGACGAGCAGCGCGCCGAATTCACCGCCCGTCGCGCGCCACTCCACTCGCCGGATCTGCTGGGCCATACGCTGCTCGCGCGACGAGCGTCGCTCGCCGGATAGATGCGCACGAACTCGCTGACGCACCCGTACGCTGCGCCCTACATAGAGCGGCACACCGTTTTCACCGTAAAAAGCGTAGACGCCGTGGCCAGCCGGCGCCGTGTCGATCAGGTCGTCGGTAATATCGCCGGCCAGGCGATGGCGACGCGTCAGTCGGTCGATCTGTGCTTCGAGGGCCTCTTGCGGCACGAGAGTTGGCAGTTGCTGCCAGAATTGCCAGATCAGATCAGCATCCGCGAGCGCCCGGTGGCGATCCGATGGCACAAGCGCGTGTCGCTCGACGAGCGCATCGAGACCATGACGCTTCTCGGCCGGAAAGAGCGCCCGCGACAAACGCACCGTGCACAGCACATCGGGGTTGAACGAGAAGCCTGCACGCTCGAATTCCGCACGCAAGAAACCACGATCGAATGCAGCATTGTGGGCGACGAACAACTTGCCCTCCAGCCGCTTGAATAGCGCGGGAGCGATCTCATCGAACGTTGGGGCACCCTGCACCATCTGATTGGTGATGCCGGTGAGCTGCTGAATAAAGGGCGGAATGGCCTGCAGCGGATCGACCAGCGTGCTCCACCGGGTAACCTGCCCCGCCACCACCTCGACAACGCCCACTTCGGTAATCCGGTGTTCGCCCACCGAACCGCCTGTCGTTTCCAGGTCTACAAAAACAACGGGGATATCGACCGGCAACGTGCCGGGACTCAGATGACTGTCGGACATGGTGAAGCGGCAAGCCTGAATTGAGAGGAAACAGGCGAAGTATGCCCTGTTCGCGCGCGGATTGCCTGGGTAGCCCGCGCGGCGATCATTTTCTTTCTATTACGACCCCGTGATTTAGTATCCGGTTATTTCCCGATTGCGAAAACATAAATTGCAGGGCCGATTATTCATTCTGGATTTGGTACATCGAAAAACAAAAAGCCCTGGCATAACCAGGGCTCTCGTCGCATAGCAACTGCGGGGCGCAACCACTTACAGCGGCTGAATGTTCGCAGCCTGCTTGCCCTTCGGCCCAACCTTGACATCGAACGACACGCGCTGGTTCTCCTTGAGCGACTTGAAGCCGTCTGAGCGGATTTCAGAAAAGTGCGCGAACAGATCGTCGCCGCCGGCGTCAGATGTGATAAAGCCAAAGCCCTTCGCATCGTTGAACCATTTGACAATACCGGTTTCCATGTTTCAGTTTTCCTCGAAATTTTGTTGACGCGGGCATGAGCCCTTACGCCGAAAGCCAACCGATACCCACTTCTTCGCAATCTCGGCATAGCAGTTCGATATTGCGCACAGCGGGAAAATCAGCTTTGCCGTTATAAATGGAACGCCAATCGCCAGTCAAGCGAATTTTTTATAACAGCTTTCCCACACTCACGATAAACGAGCGCACATCAAATTAATGAAAAAATGCGTCGTTGAGGAATGAGCCTGTACTGCGTCATTTTTACCCGCTCTCTCGTCTAATAATTTAAAGCGGCAAAAATTCCCGAGATGTAACAATTAGTGTCAAACGTAAGTGTTTTTCCCGGTTGTTAAAGTAAAACATTCAATCCAGGATTAATAAAGTTTGCGCGCATCAGGAGGTCACCATGCTGACGAGTCTGCGACGCTGGTTGAAGTGGCTTGTGCAAATGGACGACGTCACGTCCCAGGCACCTGGCGAATTCGACGCCTACGGTTCATGGCACGGCGATCACTGGCACAACCTGCTGTGTTCCCCTATGGACGCTCGACACTACGTAATGGAAGACTGGAGCCTGCAGCCCGAGCCGCCGCACGCCACGCAAGCCAGATAAATATCTGGCGAATCGCCGACAAGCTGCGGCGACAGGCAAAGGAAAAGAAAGCGGCGGGCAAAAAAAAGCGCAGCTTGCGGCCGCGCTAACAAAGGTTTGGAGATCTTTTTCGTCAACGAAAAAGGCTGCTTCGAAAAGCAGTGATCAGAGTATAGCTGCGTCAGGCATGTTGAATTAACCATACGAAAGGCAATCATCTGTTACCTGAGGCGCAATAATCGAGTCAGAACCGATTTACCTTGCTCGATTCGCGTTCATTTGGTGTAGCGATTGCACAACGTCATTCGGTTGACACCCTCTTCCCGCCCCCCGTTAATATCGCCCAAAGCCTTTACCAGTAAGGCTTAACACGATCCGAAATACAATTTCAGATGCCGCAATACTTTATTGCGCCAATTGGAACGCCTCCTTTCCAAGGGCCATCTCTACACTCTGCCTGTCTGGAAACCGACTTCGTCCGAATAATCCGTACCACGCGATTTCGCCTCTCGCTGCCTTTCGCGTGAGCGGTTTCCACAAGCCTGGGTTTTACAGAACCCATACTGTTCTCGGAGTTTACAAAGATGAAAAAGACTCTCTTGGTCGCTGCCCTGTCGGGCGTTTTTGCAACGGCCGCGCACGCCCAAAGCAGCGTTACGCTGTATGGCCTGATCGACGCAGGTATCACGTACACGAACAACCAGGGTGGCCACAGCGCATGGCAAATGCGCAGCGGCGTGGTCAACGGCAGCCGTTGGGGTCTGCGCGGCGCTGAAGATCTCGGCGGCGGTCTGAAGGCAATCTTCACGTTGGAAAACGGCTTCAACGTCGCTAACGGCACGCTCGGCCAGTCGAGCCGCATGTTCGGCCGTCAAGCTTTTGTGGGCCTCGCGAGCGACCAGTACGGCGCCGTGACCCTCGGCCGTCAGTACGACAGCGTCGTCGACTACCTGGCACCGCTCTCGAACACCGGCACGCAATACGGCGGCACGATCGCTGCACACCCGTTCGATAACGACAACCTGAACAACTCGGTCCGCTTCAACAACGCGGTCAAGTATTCGAGCGTCGACTACGCGGGCTTCAAGTTCGGCGCGATGTACGCGTTCTCGAACAGCACGGAGTTTGCAAACAACCGTGCATATAGCTTCGGCGCATCGTATAACTACGGTCCCCTGAAGTTCGCAGCCGGTTACCTGCAGCTGAACAACGACACGGGCGCCGCCTTCCAGGGCGCCTCGGCATCGAACCCCGGTACGCAAACGGGCGAATACACCTTCAATGCAGGCCGTCAGCGCACGTTCGGCGGCGGCGTGAACTACACGTTCGGCCCGGCAACCGCTGGCCTCGTGTACACGCAGACCAACCTGAGCGGCACGAACGGTGGCAACATCTCGGCTGCCCAATCGGGCGTCACGGGTGGTGTCGGCTTCGGCGCAAACAGCGCACGCTTCCAGAACATCGAAGGCAACATCCGTTACGCTCTGACCCCGGCCCTGAGCCTGGCTGGCGCGTACACGTACACCCGCGCAAACCTCGGCAGCGGCGTGAACCCGAACTTCAACTCGGTTTCGCTGCAGTCGGACTACCTGCTCTCGAAGCGCACCGACGTCTACCTGCAAGGCAACTGGCAGCACGTGTCGTCGAACACGAACGCGGCCGGCCAAAGCATCGGACCAATCCTGAACGGTCTGGGTTCGGGCAATGCTTCGAAGACGCAAGACCAGGTCGCTGTGACGGTCGGTATGCGTCACCGCTTCTAAGAAGCACCCTGCTGGCAGTATCGCAGCTGAAAAAGGCGCCGCTTGCGGCGCCTTTTTTTATTTCAGCGGGGGAAATTCTGGCTCGCCGATAGCAGCTCAACCGCCGGGCGCGGGATAGTGCACGTCGAGCACATCAATGGGTGCCGGACCCACAGGCGTATGCAGCGTCACCTGATCCCCGACTTTCGCCTTGAGCAGCGCCCGCGCAATGGGCGAGATCCAGCTCACGTGTCCGTGATCGAGATCGACCTCGTCGATTCCAACGATCGTCACCGTATGCGACTCGCCATCCTCGGTGCCATATTCAACAGTCGCACCGAAAAACACCTGATCGGTGTGTTCCTGACGGCTGCTGTCCACCACCTCGGCCAGATCAAGCCGCCTCGTCAGAAAGCGGATACGCCGGTCGATCTCCCGCAGGCGCCGCTTGCCGTAGATGTAATCGCCATTCTCGGAGCGGTCGCCGTTCGACGCGGCCCACGACACGAGTTTGACCACCTCCGGGCGATCATCGTCGATCAGATGCAGCAATTCGCTGCGCATGCGGTGGTAACCCGCAGGCGTGATGTAATTCTTTGCGCCCGGCGGAATCTCGGGCAGACCGCCTTCGAGATCGTCATCGTCGTCGCCGGTCGATTCTTTAACAAATGCCTTGTTCATGATGGATCACTGCGATGCGTACAACATGTGCTCAGGTTACATAGTCAGGTTACACGAACCGGACAGCAAGACAAATCGCGATAGAAGCCTTTCCTTTTCTTGAAGCTCTGCTATAATCTTTTTTCTGCGTGCGGCTGTAGCTCAGTTGGATAGAGTACTTGGCTACGAACCAAGGGGTCGTGGGTTCGAATCCTGCCAGCCGCGCCACTTATTCCGAGGGCCTTCCTCACATCAAACGATGGAAGGTCCTTTTGTTTTACTGCATTCGGTAGTACCGTTTTAGCGTGCGGCTGTAGCTCAGTTGGATAGAGTACTTGGCTACGAACCAAGGGGTCGTGGGTTCGAATCCTGCCAGCCGCGCCACCTCTCGAAGGGCCTTCCTGATGATTCAGGAAGGCCCTTTGTCTTTTTGTGGTCCGCTTGCAATCCGTTTGTGGCCGATTCGAGCCCCTTCTGCGTCCCGATCGCCGCACGGCGTCTCGCCGGCCATCTAGCGCGGCGCCGTCCCGATATCGCCGATCTGCGCATCCGGGTGCGGCAGGTCCTCCACGTCGCCGACAGCGCTCGGCTCCCCCACCCGCTCCGCGTGTGGGCCGTTCAGCGCCTGCGGCTGTCGCAGCATCTCAGTCACCGTATCGCCGAAGCAGTTCGTCACGAACGCGCGCAGCAGCGCGATGCGCACCGTGTCGCCGTGTGCCTGTACCGATTGATGGCTGCCCTGAAACTCGGCGACGCAGAACGCTGCCTCCCCGTCGTGGCGCTCGCGCAACTCGAAACGCTGCGCCCGGTCGAGCACGACGCCGGCAGCCACCCACGATGTCGATGGCGTGAAGCGACCGTCCCACGGCCGCCCGTGGTCGTTGCCGCGCACCGCGACCTTCGTGCCGCTATCGGTGAAATAGATCTCGCGGACAAAATCATGGAGGCTACGCGCGACCCAATAATCGAGCGTGATGCCGGTCAGATCCGCTACGTTCATCGCAACTCCCTCGCTTTGAATCGGGAATCGAACGGCTGGCGGCGAGTCCACTGGAGCGGCGGCCCGGTGGTGAGCGGCTGAGGCTCAAAGGCCGCAACACGTCCGCCCCCTGCCTCGACAGACTGCGTGGGCGCGTTTAGTAGTCGGCGCGCTCGCGTTCGATCCGCATGCCGCCGTCATGACGATGATGCCCTTCGTCACTCGAACGTTCACGGGCAATGCGCATCACGTCCGGATTCGTGCGCACACGCCTCATCACGTTCGCGAGGTGCACGCGGTCGCTCACCTGGATCACGAAGCGCAAGCAGTTCGATTCCTGCGCCAGGTCGTCGTCCATGGCGATGTGCACGATGTTGGCATCCGCGGAGGTGATATCGGCTGCCACGCGGGCGAACACGCCCTTCGTGTTCTTCACGAGCACCTTCACCGCGACGTCGAAGAGCCGCCCGGGTTGCGGCGCCCAGGCCACATCGATCCAGCGACCCGGATCGCGGCGGTGAATGCGTTGTGCAACGCGGCAGTCGGTCGTATGGATCGCCATACCGAGCCCGATGCCGATGTAACCCATGATGCTGTCACCCGGAATCGGCCGGCAGCACGCCGACAACTGCACCGACATGCCCTCGGTACCCGTGATGACGACGGGCGGCGCGTGCGGCGCGTTCGGGTCGCGCGACGCATGGTGATGCTCGTCGTCGTCGGCATCCTGGCCGCTGATCAGCACCTCGATGCGCTTGGCCATGACCGCCGCAACGCGCCGGCCGAGGCCGATATCCGCGAAGATTTCCTGACGGTTCTTGTTGCCGGTCCACTGGACGAGCTTGTCCCACACCTCCGGCGTGACTTCCGAAAGCTGGTAGCCGTAGCTCTTGAGCGCCTGATCGACGAGCCGCTCGCCGAGCTGCACCGACTCCGTGAGACGCATCGTCTTGAGGTAGTGACGGATTGCCGAGCGCGCCTTGCCGGTGCGCACGAAGCCGAGCCACGCCGGATTCGGCTTCGAATACGGCGCCGTAATCACCTCGACGATGTCGCCGCTCTTCAGCTCGGTGCGCAGCGGCAGCAGTTCGTTGTTGATCTTCACGGCGACGCACTGGTTGCCGAGATCGCTGTGGATCGAATACGCGAAGTCGAGCGCCGTGGCGCCGCGCGGCAGCGCCATGATCTTCGACTTCGGCGTGAACACGTAGACCGCATCCGGGAACAGGTCGATCTTGACGTGTTCGAGGAATTCGCTTGAATCGCCCGCTTCGCTCTGGATGTCGAGCAGCGACTTGAGCCACTGGTGCGCGCGCTTCTGGACATCGTTCAGATCGGCGCCGCCATTCTTGTACAGCCAGTGCGCGGCCACGCCCGCTTCGGCGATCTCATGCATCTTGCGCGTGCGCACCTGGAACTCGATCGGCGCGCCGAACGGGCCAACCAGCGTGGTATGCAGGGACTGGTAGCCGTTCACCTTCGGAATGGCGATATAGTCCTTGAACTTGCCCGGCACCGGTTTGTAGAGCGCGTGTAGCGCACCGATGCAGGTGTAGCACTCAAGCGCCGACTCGACCACGACGCGAAAACCATAGACGTCGAGCACCTGCGAAAACGACAACTGCTTGTCGCGCATCTTCTTGTAGATGCTGAAGATGGTCTTCTCGCGCCCGGTGACTTCGGCGTTGATCTTCGCTTCGGCGATGGCGCGCTGCACCGCTTCCAGGATCTTCCCGACCACCTCGCGGCGATTGCCGCGCGCTGCCTTCACCGCTTTCTCAAGCGTGGCGTAGCGGTTCGGATTGAAGTTCGCGAAGCTCAGGTCCTGCAGCTCGCGATAGGTATTGTTCAGGCCGAGCCGGTGCGCGATCGGCGCATAGATATCGAGCGTTTCGCGCGCGACGCGGCGGCGCTTCTCCGGCGGCACCGCGCCGAGTGTGCGCATGTTGTGCAGCCGGTCCGCGAGCTTCACGAGGATGACGCGCACGTCGCGCGCCATTGCGAGCAGCATCTTGCGGAAGTTCTCCGCCTGCGCCTCTTCGCGGTTGCGGAACTCCATCTTGTCGAGTTTCGACAACCCGTCGACCAGTTCTGCGACCTTCGCACCGTAGCGCTCGGCGATCTCGGCCTTGGTCACGCCCTGGTCCTCGATCACGTCGTGCAGCAGCGCGGCCATGATCGACTGGGCGTCGAGTTTCCAGCCGGCGCAGATTTCCGCGACGGCGACAGGATGGGTAATGTAGGGTTCGCCGCTCTGACGATACTGCCCGAGGTGGGCCTCATCGCTGAAGTGGAACGCGGACTTGACCTCCTTGATCTCCTCGGGTGTGAGGTAACCGGAGAGTGCCGCGGTCAGATTGGCGATGGAGACAACCCCGTGCTTACGGGGCTGCTCTGGCGTCGCGGTCGGTCCGAACAGATGGCGAAACGACTGTTCGAGAACCGCGTCGATGTAATTGCGCGCAGCGCCTGCATTCCCACCCGCAGTCTCGGCTTCCTGGTCCACTTCCGTGGCCGGCGAGGGCGTGGTGCTCATGTTCCCCTCCGTATCAGGTTGGCGTTGACGTTAGAGCGGCTGCGCGCGGTACTACTTAGTCTGACCAGGAATGCGGTCGAGGTGCCGTTAAACGGGCACCTTTTTCAGCATTTCCAGGCCGACCTGGCCAGACGCGATCTCGCGCAGCGCGACAACGGTCGGCTTGTCGCGGCTCTCGATCTTCGGCGTGTGACCTTGTGCGAGCTGGCGCGCGCGATACGTCGCGGCGAGCGCCAGTTCGAAGCGGTTCGGAATCTGTTTCAAACAGTCTTCGACGGTGATGCGGGCCATGTCGGTTTCCTTCTCTTTCTCAGCAGATTCTCATTCTACCTTATGTGCCCGATGACCCGGGCTGAGGGTGGTGTATGCCGAGCTCCACGAAGAGCTCAGTATGACGCGCGTATTGCGACGCGAAACGCAGACGAGTAGCTGTCACTACGTTGCGCAATTCCTGTAGCGCCGTGTCGAAGTTTTCGTTGATCACGACGTACTCCGCATCGCTCGCATGCGCCATCTCGCTACCGGCTGCAAGAAGCCGCCGCGTGATGACGTTCGGTTCATCTTCGCCGCGCTTTCTCAGGCGATCGGCGAGCGCATCGAGCGACGGCGGCAGGATGAAAATCTCCACCGCATTGTGGAAGCGCTGCTTCACCTGCTGCGCGCCCTGCCAGTCGATTTCGAGCAGCACGTCATGGCCGATTTTCATCTGATCTTCGATCCACACACGCGACGTCGCGTAGTAGTTGCCGTGCACTTCGGCGCTTTCGAGGAACTCGCCTTCGGCGTGACGCTTGAGGAAGTCGTCGACGCTCGTGAAGTGATAGTGCTCACCGTCGCGCTCCTTCGAGCGCGGCGCGCGCGTCGTGTACGAAATCGACAGGCGGATCGCGCTGTCCGCGGCAAGCAGCGCGTTCACGAGCGTCGACTTGCCTGCGCCCGACGGGGCCACCACCATGAAGAGGTTGCCCGGATAGACGCCCGCGTACGGATTGCGCGGTTTCGCTTCGCCGGGATGTCCGGTTGCGGTCATGTTCATTCCTTCCTTCACTCGAGATTCTGGACTTGCTCGCGCATCTGTTCGATGAGGAGCTTGAGCGTCATCGACGCATCGGCGAGTTCCTTAGCCGCCGCCTTCGAGCCGAGCGTGTTCGCCTCGCGGTTGAGCTCCTGCATCATGAAGTCGAGCCGTTTGCCGACCCTGCCGCCCTTCTCGATCACGTGACGCGTTTCGTTCAGATGCGCCGTGAGACGCGAAAGTTCTTCGGCGATGTCGATGCGGATGCCGTACATCGTCACTTCCTGGCGGATGCGCTCGTTGATTTCCTCGCGCGAGACGCCACCGATCGTGGGACTGCCGTTCGCTTCAGGCGCGACGATGCCGAGCGCCTCCTGCAGACGTTCGACGATCTTCTGCTGATGCTTCACGATCAGCTCGGGCACGAGCGGCGTGATCTTCGCGACGATCGCTTCCATTTCGGCCACGTTCGCGAGCAGCATGCCTGCCAGTTGCGCGCCTTCGCGCGCGCGTACGTCGATGAGATCGGCAATGGCCTGCTTGCCGCAACCGAGCACCGCGTCGCGCAACACTTCGGGCGCGATTTCGCTTTCAGCCAGCACACCAGGCCAGCGCAGGATCTCGCCCGTACGCAGATGGCCCGATTGCGGGAATGCTTCGAGCACTGCGCGTTCGAGCGTGGCGAGTTGATCGAGCACATCGCGGTTCAGTGCACCCGCATTCGCGCCCTGCTCGCTGCGCTGCACGTTGATGCGAATGTCGACCTTGCCGCGTGAGAGCTTCGTCATCAGCATCTCGCGCAACGTGGGCTCGCAGACGCGCACGTCTTCGGGCATGCGGAAATTCAGATCGAGAAACCGCGAATTGACGGTACGCAATTCGACGGACACGCTCACACCGCCCGTGCCTGATGCCGCTACAAGCTCGCGCGTGGCGCTTGCGTAGCCAGTCATGCTGTAAATCATGGTTCGTCTCGCGATAAGGCCGTGGCTTCGCGCGGAGAAGTGCGCGGAACACGGCGGAAGGATCGAGGCGCCCGGCGTATAAGAGATGACGCGGGGCGGAGAGATCACATTATCCCATTTTTGGGGGCGCAGACGCCCCGGACACCGCCTCGGTGCCGCCCTCTTTTCCTTTCTTGCGCGGCTGCCCGCGCCGTCGCGCATGCGCCGCCCCACGCACACCTCGCTGCAGGCGGTAAAATTAGCGTTTCCCCTGCCAACCGTGCCCGCGCGCACGCCTCTACGATGACCCAAACCCTCCAGCGCCCGAGCGGCCGCCCGGCCGACCTGCTTCGCGACGTCCGCATCACCCGCCACTATACGAAGTACGCCGAAGGTTCGGTGCTCGTCGAGTTCGGCGATACGAAGGTGCTGTGCACCGCGAGCGTCTCCGAAAGCGTGCCGCCGTTCCTGCGCGACAAGGGCCAGGGCTGGCTCACGGCCGAGTACGGCATGTTGCCGCGCGCGACGCACACGCGCAGCGACCGCGAAGCCGCGCGTGGCAAGCAGACCGGGCGCACCCAGGAAATCCAGCGCCTGATCGGCCGCGCACTGCGCGCAGTGTTCGACCTCGAAACGCTCGGCGCGCGCACGATCAACATCGACTGCGACGTCATCCAGGCCGACGGCGGCACGCGCACCGCCAGCATCACGGGCGCGTTCGTTGCGGCGCACGACGCGGTGTCGAAACTGCTCGCGATGGGCCGCATCGAGCGCTCGCCGATCACTGACTACGTCGCGGCGATCTCCGTCGGCGTGTACGAAGGCGTGCCCGTGCTCGATCTCGACTACGCCGAAGACTCGCAGTGCGACACCGACATGAACGTCGTGATGACGGGCTCGGGCGGCATGGTCGAAGTCCAGGGCACCGCGGAAGGCACGCCGTTCTCGCGCGCCGAAATGGACGCGCTGCTCGACCTCGCGCAGAGCGGCATTCGCTCGCTCGTCGAAAAGCAGAAGGCTGCGCTGGAGATCACGCATGTCTGACACCGGCGACATGGCTCGCGACGCGCTCGCGCGCGTCGTGCTCGCTTCGAACAATGCGGGCAAGCTGCGCGAGTTCGCGGCGCTGTTCGCAACGGCCGGCATTGAACTCCTGCCGCAGGGCCAGTTCAACGTGCCCGAGGCGGACGAGCCGCATCCGACCTTCGTCGAAAACGCGCTCGCGAAGGCGCGCCATGCGTCGAAGCTGACCGGCCTGCCGGCGCTCGCCGACGACTCCGGCCTGTGCGTGCGTGCGCTGCGCGGCGCGCCGGGCGTCTATTCGGCGCGCTACGCGCAGCTTGCGGGCGGCGAAAAGAGCGACGCGGCGAACAACGCGCGGCTCGTCGAGATGCTTAAAGAACATACGGACCGCCGCGCGTACTACTACTGCGTCCTCGCGCTCGTGCGTCACCCCGACGATCCCGAGCCGCTTATCGCCGAGGGACGCTGGCGCGGCGTCGTGCTCGACGCGCCACGCGGCGCGAACGGTTTCGGCTATGACCCCTACTTCTACCTTCCGGACCTGAAGGCGAGCGCCGCCGAACTCGATCCGGCCGTGAAGAACGCATCGAGCCATCGCGCGATCGCGCTTGCGCACCTGCTCGCGCGGCTCAAGGAGGACGCGTGAGCAACGCGCATCAAACCGGCAATCGTGTGATCCAGGCGTTCTCGATGCCCGGCGGCATCCGCCTGACCTCGCTGCCGCCGCTCGCCCTCTACGTGCATTTCCCGTGGTGCGTGCGCAAGTGCCCGTACTGCGACTTCAACTCGCATGAGTGGAAAGGCGAGCGCTTTCCCGAAGACGATTACCTCGATGCACTGCGTGCCGACCTCGAGCAGGCGCTGCCGCTCGTCTGGGGCCGCCAGGTGCATACGGTGTTCATCGGTGGAGGGACGCCGAGCCTGCTGTCCGCGGCCGGACTCGACCGGCTGCTCTCGGACGTGCGTGCACTGCTGCCGCTCGACGCCGACGCCGAAATCACGCTCGAGGCAAACCCAGGCACATTCGAAGCAGCGAAGTTCGCGCAGTTTCGCGCGAGCGGCGTGAACCGGCTGTCGGTGGGCATCCAGAGCTTCAACGAGGGACACCTCAAGGCGCTCGGACGGATTCACGATGCGGCGCAAGCGCGCGACGCCGTCGAAGTGGCGGCGATGCACTTCGACAACTTCAATCTCGACCTCATGTTCGCGCTGCCGCAGCAGACGCTCGCGGAATGCCGCGCCGACATCGAGACCGCGTTGTCGTTCGCGCCACCGCATCTGTCGCTCTATCACTTGACGCTCGAGCCGAACACGCTGTTTGCGAAGTTTCCGCCACCGCTGCCCGACGACGACCAGTCCGCCGACATGCAGGACTGGATCCACGCGCGCACGGCCGAAGCGGGTTATCAGCACTACGAGGTGTCCGCCTACGCCAAGCCGGGCCGGCAGAGCCGCCACAACCTCAACTACTGGCGTTTTGGCGACTACCTCGGCATTGGCGCGGGCGCCCACACGAAGCTGTCGTTCCCGAACCGCATCGTGCGCCAGGCGCGCTACAAGCATCCTGCGACGTTCATCGAACAGGCGCGCGCGGGCTCGCCGGTGCAGGAAGAGCGCGAGGTCGGTCCGCGAGATCTGCCGTTCGAGTTCATGCTGAACACGCTGCGGCTCGTCGAAGGTTTTCCGGTGCATAGCTTCATCGAACGCACGGGGATGTCCATGACTTCGATAGAACCTGCGCTTCAGGAGGCCGAGCGACGCGGGCTTATCACGCGCGACTTCGAGAACATCGCGCCGACCGAACTCGGCCAGCGCTTCTTGAACGATCTGCAGGGGCTGTTTCTCAAAGACGCGGAGTGAGTCGGCAGGCGTAGTGCCGACGATTGGCCCTTTTGGGTTACAATGCGCCGCTCCGGAGGTGTGGCAGAGTGGTTGAATGCACCGGTCTTGAAAACCGGCGAAGGGGTAACCCTTCCGTGAGTTCGAATCTCACCGCCTCCGCCAGAAAAGACCGATAGAACCCCGCAAGCTCAATGGCTTGCGGGGTTTTTGTTTTTTCCGGCCCATTATGATTAGCCCATCATCGAGCGAATAGTCGATACCGCCCGAGGCCGTTGCTATTATCAAGAATCCGTTTATGTTGGCCGCGCAAGGCGAGGGTCACCACTGGACAGACAGAAACCACTTTCGCGTACACCTACTGCCGCGGCGAGGGTCGCCAAGTTCTTTGCATATCGCGAAGCCTTGACGAAGCTGACAGAGGCGACAGACGAAACCGCGGCAAGGCTGAAGGCTGACGGCTTCCACATGAGGAACGTGGTATTCGTGTCTGGTAGCGAGCTTTCGCTTCCCGGTTACGAGGATGAGGGAAGTTTGCCGGGGCATTAGAGGCGGCCCTAGTCGCCGAGGCGTGCCCCGCACCTGGTGACGACTCCAGGTCGGAATTCAGGATGCGGGGCTCTGCACGCTGGAGACTGCTTCCTCGATGTCCGACGCTAGGGCGGCTATGGCGTGTCGGTGAACGGGGCTGCCTTTGAGCGAAAAGAGGAAGCTCGCCAGATTCGCCCCTTGCGATTGACGGCTCCATTTGCGCATTAGCGTCGCCGCACAAGCCAAATGCCAGAGAGCCCCGTAACTGCTATCGCCACGAAACCCGGCGCTGCGTGAAACATTGACATCGATAGGTCTATGCCCTGAGTCGAGAACATATCAACCATCGTCGGCGAAAGCAGGATCGATACCCAAGTGAGCACCGTGAATACAGCAATTGCAGTCACCGTGATCAATACAATGCCCACGCTTCGGGCTCGAGGACGAAACGTACCGGCAAACGCACCCACGACAAGCAGTACGGCTGAAAACACGAACGCCGCGCAGCTCACTGCGTACAACGCTGCCGGATGGCCGACATCAATGAAAGCCGCCATCTGCGCAACGGTCAGGCATAAGCCCGCAAGCACGAACAGCATGATCGCGACTACGTTGCGTACCGTGCTCATATACTCGGCCCGTGAAAATAGTCAGTCGCGGGCCGACGATACAGCAGGTAGGCGATCAACGCGGCAAGCAGGATGCCAGGCACAATCATGGCGTACATCCCCGGCTTCGAGATAATCAGCGACAGGATGAGTCCGAGCACTAAAATCACCACATAGGCGGTGCGTGCCCACGCGCGCCGCTTGAGGATCGCAATTCCCAGCACGAAGTAAATGGCGTTGGTAACGATCCCGATAGCGATTGTCGCCCGCGCAGGTAACCGGGTGATGCCGCTGGATAGAAGATCCATGGATGCTGAATTGTTTAGCGTGTGCAACGCGTTGAGCACTGACAGCAGACTCATGACGATAGACAACCACGCGAAGATGGTCAGTGAAATTGGTCTTTTATTCATTTGGGGATATCCAGGTAGGCAAGATATTGTGAAACGTCTCTAACGGGCGTTTCAGACGGATTTCAGCGAGAGGCGAGGAACCACCATGGCGAGCCATCCTGCCAACGATGTCGAGCAAGATTGGTGGCACGCCGCATAGCCTCATCTTCATCCGCATTTCCGATCATGCCTGACCTGGCGGGCAACCCGTCCTGAAAATCTTGGGATCAGAAGCAGATCTTTCTCGACAGTATTGCTGTACGAAGTGAAGAAATCGAGTGATCTATCGGTAAATTTTAATTACTCAGGATATCAAACCAATTATCTGATTTTAACCTCCTCTATTTTTGCATCGACGACGCTTGTCCGACCGGTGACTTCTGATTCATTTCACAAGCACTCGTTTGCCAATCCAGCGCCACCGAACAGAAACGAAACCGCGATAACCACGACAGCCTTCTGCACACGCCGCCTGATATCAAACCAACAAAATCCCAAACAAAAAAATGTATATGACCCGGCTTATCGTCACTATCGGCATATCGCGCGCAGACTTTAGGGGTTGTGCAGCCTTATTCGGACGATGTTGACTTCATCGACCCGGCGGCGGTCTGAATGCATCCATTGCGGTTAGCGCGAACACGCCGCCAAACCGCTATCGGCACGGAATTCGTTGCCAGATCAAACAGATGTTGCAACGCCAAAACCACACGAGTTGTTGCGAAACCAAAAGCAATACGCATGCTTCCCGGCAGTTAATTCGGGAAATTGATGTGCCAGAACAAGGCTTTTCCGTCGAAGGGAATGGGCAGGCAAATGCCATACTGCGTATCGTGAGAAAATCGCGGCGCTTCGAAGTCGGCCTCGACATCACGCGGAATACCGCAACCTCAACATCACGCAGACAAGGCCGGAACGCGGGAAGCGCCACTGTCCGACCCGAAAGATAAAAACCAGGAAACCGCTTGAGCTTCGACGAATACTACAGGCGACTGAAACTGCCGTGCACTGCAACATCGGCGGAGGTCAAACGCGCGTACCGGCGACTGAGAGCGAAGTACCACCCCGATCGCAACAAGGGGCGCGAAGCGGCAGTCGAGCCGGTATTCAAGCTCATTCAGGAAGCGTTCGAGATTCTCACCGGCAAGCGCGACGCCTCATCGGCAACCCCGACGCCCGAACCGAACGGGCATCGCAGCGAATCTCCCTCCCCGCGCGAAACTCGCAGGTCGCCACCGATGCGTGGCTCGAACTGTCTGGTCGAACTCTTCGTGCCGCTCGAAGTCGCCATCGACGGTGGCGGCGTCGAAGCGAGCTACCCGGTGAAGGGACCGTGTCATCCATGCGAGAGAGAGAAAGGTGGCTTGCAGTGCGCCCGATGTCTCGGCACGGGCATCAGAACCTGGCGCAAGTCTGAAATCGTACCGATTCCGCGGGGCGCGTGGGACGGCCAGCGTCTTGTGGTCGAAGGCGGCGGTCACCCCGGGGTAAATGGCGGCCCATCGGGCGACGCGATTTTCTCGGTCGCCATTGTCTGCGGCTCGGGCTTCAGTCGAAGCGGACTCGATCTCACCTGCGAGATCGAGGTCGACTTCGTGACTGCCACGCTTGGTGGCAGCGTCGAAGTGAAAATCCTGGGACGCATGCAGGAACTAACGATCCCGCCGAACGCGCACTCGGGCACCGCAATCCGTTTGCCCGGGCTTGGGCTTGCGGACCGTCACGGCTCGCGCGGCGACCTTACGCTGCAACTGGTGCTCACGATACCGGCAGCCGCCGCGCATCTGACCGACACCGAGCGGCAACGACTGCGCGAGATGTTCGCAGATGCACAGCGTCGAGCGATGGAGGCCACGCCTGCGCACCTGCAAGACAATTTCCGGCCACAGACCTTTCGCGTCGGCCGGCAATGACCGGGTGAACGCCGGGCAGGCACCCGGCAGCCGGCGTCATACCCACGCATGCGCTAACGATGAGCCAGTCAGGAGCGCAAACGCAACAATCCGGGCAAGACGGCTAGTCGCCAAGCTCAGAGAGTAGGTACAAACCCTGATATTGCGATAGAATCTCCCCCGTTCAGGGGAATCGTCACCATGCCGCACCGCTACCAACTTCTTGAAAAATTTGCGTTTTCGCTCGTAGTTCTGTCTGCCGTCATGTGTAGCAGCTACATCGCCTGGGAAAGCTCGCCCGATCTTCGCCTGGATGTTCAGCAAGGCAAGGAACTGGTCCTGAAGAGCGGCGAGTTCACGTACGACGCCTGCGCAACCAACTCGGGCGATTCCTGCTCGCAATTCGCGCTCGAGTAAGCCTGCCGGTTTCCTCGCGTGTTCCGCGCCGCCGGTTTGTCGCCCGGCGCAGGGGCACTGCGGATTGCATCCCGCAGCGTATCGACTAAGCTCGAATCTGGACTCGCCTCCGAGCTTGCTCGACGATGATCCGTAGCATCCGTCCGCCCCGCGGCCCCGCCGCATTGTGCGCCCTCGCACTGCGGCGCGTCGGGCCCGTTTTGCTCCTGCTAATCGCAAACGCCTGCACGATCACGCCGCCGCCTCGTCCGGTTGCCACTGTTCCCCCCGCAGCCATCAACAGCTATACGCTCGACCAGTATCGCGAAGCGGTCGCTCGGCGCATCCTCGAACGCAATCCGTCCTATGTCCTGCACGGCACGCCGCAGCCAATGCTGCGCTCGCTCGTGGTCGTGTCGTTTGTAGTCGACCGCGACGGTCAGATCGTGAAATCGTCCGTCTATCGCTCCAACGGCGACAACGATTCCGAAGCCACCGCGCTCTCAACACTGCGCCGCGCAGCGCCGCTGCCTGCGCCGCCCGCGCGGCTCGTCGATGGGCGCGGACAGCTTGAACTGTTCGAGGACTGGCTCTTCAACGACGACGGCAAATTCCAGTTGCGCACGCTAGCATCGCCACAGGCCCAGAATTACGACTGAGCCACGGCTGACGCACCGGACAATCCGTATCACCCCGCCCGTGCGACGCCTTGCTGCATTCGCAGCACGGTCGTTATAATTTTTTGATATCCCCTGGCCGGCCCCGCCCGGCTTCGTTCGTCGACGCGCGCCACCCGCCTCGCCTCGACGGACATCGGCTGCACATGCGCCCACCCTGGCGCCGGTGCGCCGTTCTGATCGCGAGCGCATAACCCGGCTCGCGCGCTGCATGCTGACGAATCGTTGCAGATCACCGATAACGATCGGCCAATGACCGGCAACGTGCGCCGGGACGTCCCGTCCCAGGCTGCCGGCCTGATGCCACTTAGAAAGAACCGTACGCCGCCCCATGGCGACGTCGCGCGTCACAACGACTGGAGACCCTACGATGTCCACCTCACCGATTTCGCCCGTGCGCGCCGACCAATCGGACGCATCGCGACAGCAAAGTACCTCGCGAGTGATCTTCGCGAGCTTTATCGGCACGGCGATCGAGTTCTATGACTTTTATGTGTACGCAACGGCCGCCGCACTCGTGATCGGGCCGGTGTTTTTCCCGCGCGGTTCGGCGACCGCGCAGGCGCTGGCAGCGTTCGTCACATTCGGCATCGCATTCATTGCGCGGCCGATCGGCTCGTTCGTGTTTGGCCATTTCGGCGACCGCATTGGCCGCAAGTCGACGCTCGTCGCCTCGCTGCTCGTCATGGGCCTCTCCACGACGTTGATCGGCTTCGTGCCCGGCTACGACGCGATCGGCAGCGTTGCACCTGTCCTGCTGTGCATTTTGCGTTTCGGACAAGGCATCGGTCTCGGCGGCGAATGGGGCGGCGCAGCACTGCTCGCCACCGAATACGCGCCGCAAGGCAAGCGCGGCTGGTTCGGCATGTTCCCGCAACTTGGGCCATCGGTGGGTTTTCTCGCCTCGAACGGGCTCTTCTTCGGACTTGCCTCGACGCTCTCGGATCAGCAATTCCGCGACTGGGGCTGGCGCGTTCCGTTCATCGTCTCGGCGGTGCTGGTCGCGATCGGCCTCTATGTGCGTCTGAAGATCGCCGAAACCCCGGCGTTCAAGGCCGCGGTCGAACGCGAAGAACGCGTGCGCGTCCCGGTCGCCACGCTGCTCTCGCAGCACTGGTGGCCGACGCTGCAAGGCGCACTGGCGATGGTCGTCTGCTACACGCTCTTCTACAACGCGACGGTGTTCTCGCTCTCGCACGGCGTAACGGCGCTGCACATCCCGCGTCCGAGCTTCCTCGGCATGCTCTGCATCGCGGTCGTGTTCATGGGCCTCGCGACGCCGCTTTCCGCGTGGGCGAGCGACCGCTTCGGCCGCAAGCCGGTGCTGATCGTCGGCTGTATCGCTGCGATCCTCTCGGGCTTCACGATGGAACCGCTGCTCGGTAGCGGCTCACTGCCGCTCGTGCTGCTGTTCCTCGTGATCCAGCTGTTCCTGATGGGCGCCACGTTCGCGCCGATGGGAGCGCTGTTGCCGGAACTCTTCCCGACCAGTGTTCGCTACACCGGCGCGGGCGTCGCGTATAACCTGGGCGGCATTCTCGGCGCTTCGGTGGCGCCGTATATTGCCCAGGTGCTCGCCGCGCGCGGCGGGCTCTCGTGGGTTGGCGCTTACGTTTCCATTGCGGCCGCCGTGAGCCTGTTCGGCGTCCTGACCATGCGCGAAACGCGTCACCGCTCGCTGATGTAATACAAAACGCCCTCATAAGCGCAAAAAAGCGGAGCCCGTCTGACGGGCTCCGCTTTTTTTTGTCTGCGCTTTTTTGTCCGTTTTGACCTTGCCCAGTGCGTGGCTATACTCGGAACAACAGGTCAGTCATTCCAGCTAGCCAACCCTGCTCTACCCGCTCCTGGGAGCCGATGATGATGAACATTCATCTGAGCAACGCAGACATTGTCCTGATGATGGCGCTCGCCTTGGGCATTTCGCTCGTGCTGGCTTTCCGGTTGCGCACCACGAGCTGGCGCGCCGTGATAGTCGAGGCGATTGCGGCGAATGCCGCGGCAATCGCCGCCGTCGTCGCGATAGAAATGCTGCTCGCCTGAGCGGCATCCCCATCGCAGCGTTCACACCGCATTCTCCCTCCCGAACCGCCGATCAATAGTAGCCACGATCGTGATGGTAGCCGCCACCGTAGTAGCCT
This sequence comes from Paraburkholderia adhaesiva, assembly GCF_021390575.1. Classification (GTDB taxonomy): domain Bacteria; phylum Pseudomonadota; class Gammaproteobacteria; order Burkholderiales; family Burkholderiaceae; genus Paraburkholderia; species Paraburkholderia adhaesiva. The sequence goes on from NZ_JAJEJQ010000001.1 coordinate 2,372,221, forward strand.
CCCGGCGGCAATACAATGCACCCGCTCAGCGACGCCGCGAGCAATGCACCTGCAATGAGGGTAAGCGTCAGTCGTTTCACTTCATTCTCCCGTCGAGTCAATGTCTGTAGTCCGGCCGTTTAGTGAGTGGCCTTTGGACGGTTTCGATTGGACACGACAGTGCGCTCGCCAGGCGTTGCAATTTGTAAGCGGCCGTGTGGAACCTGTTACAGCCGAAGCGGCGCGGCCCGCTGCGGTGCCCCGCGCGGAAGATTCGCCAATTCGCGGCGACACTTTTAACAAATCGGTAAACGGAAATTTGCGCGCGAGGCGGCACGGCGAGACGTGCCGCTGCACAGCGTGGCCTCGTGCACTTGCCCGAGGCCACGTCAGACCAAGAGGCGCTCAGGCAGCCGAGGCAACCGAGCCGTCGGCTGAAGCGTTGCTACGCGGCGGGTAGACTGAATCGACCGCGTCGATCGCGACCTTCACGGGCGGCACGTGATTACCATCGCCGATGGAAACCGAACGCCCCGGCGCACGCACGCCGAGATGTTCCGCCGGCGTCGCGACGAAGATCATGACGGTCGGCTTGAGCAGCGCATGGGCGAGGTGGACGAAGCCGGTATCGGTGCCGACGACGAGCGCCACGTCCTCGATGCGCTGCGCCACCTGCTTGACGGAAAGGCGCGGCAGAACGATAGCGCCAGGCACGAGGTCGGCGATCTCGAGCGCCGTTGCGCGCTCGACGTCCGAGCCCCACGGCAGTTCGATGCGCAAGCCGCGCGCTTGCAGTTCGCGGCACACCTCACCCCAGTGCGCAACCGGCCACTTCTTCTCTTCCTTCGACGTCGCGTGGAAGATCATCGCGGTGGGGCTGTCGGGTGCGGGCAGCGCGTCGCCGTCACGCGGAATACGCATGTTGAAGTCGGGCGGCGTATCGACGGTGTAGCCGAGCGCCTCCCCCGCGCTGATACGCATGCCGAGCCACGCATCGCACTTCGGGCGCGGCCCGAAGCGGCCGTTGTAGGCGAAGGCCGCGCCGCGCTCGCCAAGGTCCTGCGCGAGATAGCCATAGCACCGCTTCGAACGCGCGAGCCACGCGATGATGGCGCTTTTGTAGACACCGTGAATATCGATGATAGCGTCGTAGCGCTCGGCGCGCAGTTCGCCGATCGAGGCTGCAATCGCCTTCAGATCGTTCCAGCTGCGCGACTTCTTGAAGCGACGCAGCGGCGCGAACAGCACGCGGTCGACACCCGCGTTCCAGCGCACGATATCGGCAAACGCCTCGTCCGACGCCCAGTCGACTTTCACGCCCGGAAAAGCGCGCTGAATGTCGGCTACTACGGGCAACGCCTCCACGATGTCGCCGAGCGAGGTCACCTTGATAATCAGAATTCGTTTCATTGTCCTGCCGGCCGGGTATCCATGCTTTGTCCGAGATTCTATCGGAATCGCCGTCGCTCAAGGACGTCAATCCGATGCGCCGGCGCCGCCGATTCGTTCCCTGATTTACCGCCGATGCAGCCGCGCTCGTGGAATGCGTGCCCTCCACGAAACGCCAAAAGGCCACCCACCGATATAATTTTGCGTCCGTTCCCCGAAAAAACTCATGCTCCCGGTTAGCCCAAACCTCTCCTCGACTGTCGCACGACGCGCACAACGCCTGTGGCGGCAGTACGGAATCCTGTGGCTCGGCGCCATCGCCGTGGGTCTCGTAGCGGTGTTTTACGCACGGCTGATCGACTGGGGTTACGACGCGTTTCTACACGCGCGACAAGAGCACGTATGGCTGCCGCTCATCGTGACGCCAGCCGTCGCGGCCGTTTCGGTCTGGCTCACGCGCACGTTCTTTCGCGGCGCCGAAGGCAGCGGCATTCCGCAGGTCATCGCCACATTGCACGCAAAGCCGGGCGAATCAGGCGCGAGGCTCCTCACGCTGCGCATTCTCGCGGGCAAAATCGCGGTGTCGTTTCTCGCCATACTCGGTGGCTTCACGATCGGTCGCGAAGGCCCGACCGTGCAGGTTGGCGCGGCGCTCATGTTCAACATGCGCCGGTTTTATCCGCGCACGAACATCCACATCGAGCGCAAGCTCATACTCGCCGGCGCGGCCGCGGGATTGTCCGCTGCGTTTAACACACCGCTTGCCGGCATCGTCTTCGCCATCGAGGAACTCACGCGCAGCTTCGAGGAACGGGCGAGCGGCGTCGTCATCACGACGATCATCATCGCCGGTGTGATCGCGCTCGGGCTCAATGGCAACTACACGTATTTCGGCACGATCCAGGTCGGCACGCATTTTCCCGATCTGCTTGCCGTAGCCGTGGTGCTCACCGCCGTCGTGACCGGCATTGCGGGCGGTGTATTCAGTTGGCTGCTGCTCAACACCGCGCGCTGGATTCCGGGGCCGTTGCGCGAGCTACACGGCAAACGGCCGATCGTATTCGCGGCGCTCTGCGGACTCGCCATCGCCGTAATCGGCCTTGTCTCGGGCGGCACGACGTTCGGCAGCGGCTACACGGAAGCGCGCAGGCTGCTCGACGGACACGAGCAGCTTTCGATGGCGTATCCGTTCCTGAAAATGGCGTCGATGGTGGGCTCGTATCTGCCCGGGATTCCGGGCGGCATTTTCGCGCCGTCGCTGTCGATCGGCGCGGGCTTCGGCAACCTGCTGCACATGGTGTTCGGCAACCTGCAGTTGCAGATGCTCATCGCACTCGCGATGGTCGGCTACCTCGCGGCGGTCACGCAGTCGCCGATCACGTCGTTCGTGATCGTGACGGAGATGACCAACGGCCACGCCCTCGTGATCGCGCTCATGGCGACCGCGCTGATCGCGAGCCGCATATCGCGCATCTTCGTGCCACCGCTCTACGAAGCACTCTCACAGCGCTACAGGGCCCAGCCGCAGTCTGCATCCGGAACGCAGTCTCAGGCCGTGCGGGCGAACGCCGTGCCCGACATGCCGGAGCCGCTCAGGCACAACGAGCCCGAAAGCGCGCAGGCGAACGAAGCGCCCAAAGACTGACGTTTTCCCGAAACCTGCTGGCCATCCGGCCGATACCAACTGGAGCCCTGCACGGTCCCTGGGCCATAGACCGAGCGACGAACTTCGATTCCGCGCTGCCAGCGGCCCATGATCCACACATACTGGCCGTGGGCCAGCTTCCAGTAGCCTCTGGCCGGGATATAGCCGATGAATCGCGCCAGCCTGACATGCGGCGCGACCGATTTGGCTTCAACGTGGTCAGCAGAGACCGGTGAACCGGTTGCGCGAGTGCTGACGGGAACGAACGCAGTGGTGATGAGCATCGGCTTCACTCCGTTGTTGGTATTGACTTCACGTTACGTTTTCCACGCTGGATGGGGTGCTACCCAATCATCGCGCAAACGTAGGGCGCACCATGGCAAGCGGCAAAGTGAAATCCGATGCAACACCGGGGGCGTGCAAAGACGAACCAGCTCAAAAGAGCCTGGAGCAAGGGGAATGAAGCGGGGATAAAGCAGGAATTGCGGCGCGTGCGCAAAGACCACGCACGCACACGGAAACAGACACGACAGCGCAGCCGCGGCAAACCGCAGTGGTAAACAGCCGCGGCCGCGCGCGGCTACACCATCAGGCTTGCGGAATCTCGATCTTGACCTCGAGCACTTCGAGGTCGTCCTGACGTTCGAGACTGACGCGGATATCCTCGTCGGAGATCTTGACGTACTTCGAGATCACCGCGACCAGTTCACGTTGCAGCGCCGGCAGATAATCGGCCGGCGGATGACCGCCTGCCCGCTCGTGAGCAATGATGAGCTGCAGGCGTTCCTTCGCTACTGAGGCGGATCTTTTCTTCTCGCCGAGAAAAAACGTAAGAAACGACATGGGTTGCGCCTCCGTTACTTGGTGCCGAAGAGGCGCTGAAAGAGGCCCGGCTTCTGGTAGTCAGTGAATCGAAGCGACTTGTCTTCGCCGAGAAAGCGCGAGACCACGTCTTTATACGACTCGGCGACATCGGTGCCGTCGAGGTGCACGGCCGGCAAGCCCTGGTTCGACGCGTGCAGCACGGCTTCCGATTCCGGAATCACGCCGATCAGCTCGATACGCAGAATCTCCTGGATATCGGAGAGCGAGAGCATCTCGCCCTCGCTCACGCGCTTCGGGTTGTAACGCGTGATGAGCAGGTGCTCCTTGATGGGATCCTTGCCCTCAATCGCGCGCTTCGTCTTCGACGAAAGCATGCCGAGAATGCGGTCCGAGTCGCGTACCGACGAGACTTCCGGGTTCGTCACGACGAGCGCTTCGTCGGCGAAATGCATCGCGAGCAGTGCGCCCGACTCGATGCCCGCCGGCGAATCGCAAATGATGTATTCGAAGTCCATCGAAACGAGATCGTCGATGACCTTTTCGACACCTTCCTTCGTGAGCGCGTCTTTGTCGCGCGTCTGCGAGGCCGGCAGGATGAAGAGGTTCTCGCACTTCTTGTCCTTGATGAGCGCCTGGTTCAGGTTCGCTTCACCCTGGATCACATTGATGAGGTCGTACACGACGCGGCGCTCGCAACCCATGATGAGGTCGAGATTGCGCAGGCCCACGTCGAAGTCGATGACAGCGGTCTTGTGCCCGCGCAACGCGAGGCCCGATGCGAAACTCGCGCTCGTGGTCGTCTTGCCCACGCCACCCTTGCCCGAAGTCACCACAATGATTTTTGCCATTCCCTTACCTTGCGTTCGTCAGAATCTTCAGTTTGGTTCCATCGCGTGCCGCCCTGGCGCTTCTCGCTACTGCGCGTTGCTCGAAGCCGGGCGGCGCGTCAGGTGAGCCTCAACGGTTCGATCAACAGCTTTTCGTCATCCAGGCGGATCTGCACCGGCTTGCCGGCCACGTCCGCGGTCAATGGGACTTCAGTGGTCCGGTAAATGCCCGCGATCGAAATCAGTTCCGCCTCGAGACATGTGCAGAAAATGCGCGCGTCGTGATTGCCGTGCACGCCTGCGAGCGCACGGCCGCGCAGCGGCGCGTAGATGTGAATGTTGCCCTCGGCGATCACTTCGGCACCGTTCGAGACGAGGCCCAGCACGACCAGGTCGCCCTTCGCATAGATGCGCTGACCCGAGCGCAGCGGACGATCGATCACGAGCGCCGGCTCCGGGCGCGTACCGGGCGCCGCAGTGTCGGACGCCGCGAGTGCGGCATCGGTATCGGATTCGCTTTGGGTGGAAAAGAGTTCGGGCTGCGTGAGCGCAACGGGCGTGCCCTGTGCGTCGGGCGCGGCGGGAACCGGCTCGGCATCGGGTGCTTCCTCCGCTGCGGACTTCGCGCTCGCGGTGCGGCGGTCACGTGCTTCGAGGATCGGCAGCCCCGCTTCTGCGGCCCAGCTGTGCTGCGCGGGCAGTGCGACGACGCCGACCGGACGCATGCTCACGCTTTCGAGCAGGCGCGCGATCTCGCCAATAGCAGCCTGCTCGCCGTCGCCCAGTCTGCGCACGTCGATGGCGACGGTATCGTTCGCAAAAAATTCGGGCGTGGCCTCGAAGCGCCGAGTAAGCTCGGCGCGCATGGCATCTAGCTCCGTAGTCTTGACCACGAACAGAAGCGTATCGACGGAACCGCTCTTCAGTTCAAAATATGGCGATTTCTTGGGCGACATGGCGTTCGACGAAAAATTTTGCGTATTTTACAGGCGTCGACGCGCGCGGCCATTATTTTTAGCGGCTAACTCACGCGATGACAAAGCGAACACGCTACACGGCGCGCCAGACGGACATGGGAAACCCGTGAATTGCGGGTGATCAGATCGAATGGGGAACGATGGACTGTCGCCGCGCAGCGCATCGAGACGCCGCGCGCGGGAGATGTGACGTCAAGGTGTCAGCGCGATCACGCGCTGCGCACGTTGCTCGCGACGTCGCGCACGAGCAGCGTTTCCCACTGTTCGGGCGAATGTTTGCTGGGGACGTGCTCGCCGGTCGCGGCGAAGCCGAGGCGCTCGTAGAAGCGCATGGCCGTGGTGTTGTTGTCGGGGATCCACGCGAAGATCTGCATGGCGCCCTCGGAGACTAGCCAGTCGATCGCAGCATTCAGGAGCAGTTCACCGCCGCGCAGATGCCGCACCGCCGGCGCAACCCACAGCGCCGAAACGAACGCACGGTTCGACGGCTCGGCCTCGAAGCTCGCGCCGATGAGCCCGGCGGGATGCCCCTCGGTGTACAGGATGAACGAGGCACAGGTGTGCGAGTCCGCGTGCCGGGCTGCCGCTGCATCGAAAAAGGCCGCGTCGGCCCGAAGGGTGTCTTCGAGCGTGGTATCACCGAACGCGTAAGGCGCATCGCGCAACGACGCAGTTCGTAGCTCCTGGAGCACGGAACCCTGATCGGCAACGGTACGGCGAACGGTCAGTGACGGACTCATGCAGTCGTAAACCCCTATAAAGCAGTAACGCGTAGCTTTAACCGAACGCGCGCGCGAGTCAAATGCTTATTTCATAAAAATGACGGATCGTCGCGCCGGCGCTTCACACCAGCCCCAACGAGCACGCGGCACTTTACAGCCGGTCACGGAGCAGTCATGGCGATTCGTAATCACCCGTGCCGTCCGGCCAGGGCGTAAGCAGTTCGTAGCCGTCGTCGGTGACGGCGACCATGTGCTCCCACTGCGCCGACAACGAGCGGTCCTTCGTCACCACCGTCCATCCGTCGCGCAGCACGGTGGTACCGGCACGACCCGCGTTTACCATCGGCTCGATCGTGAAGACCATGCCAGGCTTCAGGCGCAGGCCTTGCCCCGGCTGGCCGTAGTGCAGCACCTGCGGCTCCTCGTGATAGACCTTGCCGATGCCGTGGCCGCAGTACTCGCGCACGATCGAAAAGCCGTCAGCCTGCGCTCGCCGCTGGATCGCATGCCCGATGTCGCCGAGCGTCGCGCCAGGTTTCACCTGGCGGATGCCGGCAAGCATCGCCTCGTAGGTAGTGTCGATGAGCTGGCGGCCAACCGTGCTCGGCGTGCCGACCGTGTACATGCGGCTCGTGTCCCCGAAGTAGCCATCCTTGATGACCGCGACGTCGATGTTGATGATGTCGCCGTCCTTGAGGATCTCGTTGCGGCTCGGGATGCCGTGGCACACCACCTGGTTGACCGAGGCGCAGATCGTCTTCGGAAAACCCAGATAGCCCACGTTCGCGGGCACGGCCTTGAGCGTGCCGACGATGAAATCGTGGCAGATCGCGTCGAGTTCATCGGTGGAGACGCCAGCCTTGACGTGTTCCCCGATCATGGCGAGCACGTCGGCGGCGAGGCGACCGGCAATGCGCAGACGTTCGATGTCGGCAGCGGACTTGTAGGTAATAGCCATCTGTGGACCGAAACACGTGCGAGGGCACCAATGGTGCCCAACGCAAAAATTCAAAGGAGTGATTGTACCGGGCAGAGCGCCGCGCGCCGACCCAGATTCACTATCACAGGCGTCGCGCTTTCAGAAGCGTCTTATTGTCGGTCATCGAGGCCCAGCGCAGCATTCAGAATTATCTTACAACGCCGACGGAACACCGAACCATGTCACTCCGCACCCAGCCGAACATCCTGATCGCGCTGCCGACCTACAACCACGCCGTCCACATCGATTTCGCGCTCGCGCTGGCTCGGACCCTCCGCGCACTGAACGATGCCGGTGTGCGTTACGAGACTATCCATGCGGCCTCGTCGCACATCATCCGGGCCCGCAATTTCTTCGCGAATTATTTTCTGAGCCATGACGAGTTCACGCATCTGCTGTTCCTCGATACGGACATGGATTTCTCGCGCGAGGCGCCGCTACGCCTGATTGCGGGCGACAAGCCGGTGGCCGGCGTGGCGTATCCGCATCGCCAGTTCGATCATGGTCGCGTGATCACACAGGCCGACGTGGGGCTCTCGCTGCGAGACTGGCTGGAAAAAAACGTCGATTACACAGCGGCACTGCAGACGAACGAGGCCGGCGACGGCTTCGTGAAGGACGGCTGGGCGGAAGTCCGCCACGTAGGCACGGGCCTCCTCCTGATCCGCCGCGACGCGTTCGAAGCCGTGGTTCCGCTCACGCAGCTCTACCGTGCGCCGTCGCAGTACGCATCGCTGCTAACGGACGGGCGTTTCTACGGATTCTTCGATACCGTCGCCGACGAAGGCGTCTATCTTTCCGAAGACCTGTCGTTCTGCCAGCGCGTGCGCGCAGCCGGCCTGCCGGTCTGGGCGCTGATCGACGAGACGGTCGTGCATCACGGGTCGTCGGCGATTTCGGGGCAATACCTGCGTGCACTGCAAATGCGCGGGCATGTTGGTGGATAGTGCAAGCAAAGTGAGAAGCGCAGGGTGAGCACAAGAACAATGCACGTGGACGCCCATCGTCCCAAGCTTGTCGACGGTCCCCAGCACGTCCGTCGTGAGAGGTGGCCGCGCAAATTCGGACAGTCGGATAAGTGGTTTGGCCGGGGCCTGAGCCAGCGATAATGCTGGCAAAGGAACCGAGGAAATGACGAAGAGAACCCGACGGACGCACTCAGCGGCGTTCAAAGCGAAAGTGGCACTGGCAGCGGTCAAAGGTGAGCGCACGCTGGCCGAACTGGCACAGCAGTTTGATGTACATCCGAACCAGATCACGGAATGGAAGCGGCAGTTGCAGGAGCGTGCGGCAGACGTGTTTGGTGCGACAGGTGCACCGTCGAGCGATCCGCCGGTGGACGTGAAAACGCTGCACGCGAAGATCGGGCAGTTGACGCTGGAGAACGATTTTTTGTCAGGAGCGCTCGGCAAAGCCGGACTGCTGAGCGCAAAGCGATGATTGACTGTACGCATGCGCTGCCGGTTTCGCGACAGACGCGACTGGTTGGCATCGCGAGATCGAGCGCATATTACCGGGCGCAGCCGGTCAGCGAGGTCGATCAGTTGCTGATGCGGCGAATCGACGAACTGCACATGGAGTTCCCATTTGCAGGGGCGCGGATGCTGGCGCGCCTGTTGCGCCGGGAAGGCCATGAGGTGGGTCGCCGTCGCGTACGCACGCTGATGAAGCGCATGGGCGTCGAGGCGCTGTACTGCAAGCCGAACACGAGCCGCCGCAACGCGCAGCACAAGATCTGGCCGTACCTGCTGCGCGGCATGAAGATCGAGCGTGCCAATCAGGTGTTCGCCCTCGACACGACGTACATTCCGATGGCGCGCGGCTTCGTGTACCTGACGGCAGTGGTGGACTGGGCGAGCCGCAAGATTCTCGCGTACCGGGTCGCCATCACGCTGGAAGCCACGCACGCCGTCGAGGCGCTGGAAGAGGCGTTCGCCCGCTACGGACTGCCCGACATCGTGAACACCGATCAGGGTAGCCAGTTCACGGCGGGCGCGTTCACCGAGGCGGTGCTGAGCCGGGGCGTGCGGCTGTCGATGGACGGCAAAGGGGCCTGGCGCGACAACGTGTTCGTCGAACGGGTGTGGCGCAGCATCAAGTACGAAGAGGTCTACCTGAAAGCGTACGAGTCGGTCAGCCATGCCCGGCGCTCCATCGGCGAATACGTCGAGCTGTACAACCGGAAACGGCCCCATTCGAGCCTGGCGGATCAGACCCCGGATGAGGCATACTTCGCGACGCTGCCTGCGATCAAATCGGCAGCATGATTGCCTCGGACGTTCCACTTAAAAATCTCAGATGACTGTCCGAACGAGTGAGGCCACCTCTGTGTTCCGGCCCAGCCGGTCCAGCGTGGTCACGATGAGCTTATCCCCTCGTCCAGCCGGTCCAGTAGTTTGGCGATGCCGGGCCGCTCCGCAGCCGGAACGCTGCCCGAGGTGATTTCCTCAACGGTATGGCGCGGCAGGACCGAAAACCTGGCCGCGCGGCCTTCCCAGCACTTGATTTTCTGTCGTCTGCTCCGCCGTGAAGACGCGGGCGTACAGGAATATGCGAGACATTGGCAACCGCGGTAAGTAATGGTGGCAGCCAAGATGCCAGGTAATCAACGGGTTTACAAGGATTTTCTTACCGGCTCAAACCCGGTCTGGGGAGCGGTAACCAGCCGGACGATATTTTTCCAGCACCCCCGGGGCTGCCGCCCAAGGGGCTTTCTGGAAATAGCAGCCGAACACAAGACGTGGCTGCGTAAGCACGATAGTGGGACTTGACTACCCCGAAGGCACTTGATTGGGCCAACTGGACCGCATTCGATCGTCACAGGACGAGCGCTGATCGCCTCGAAGCAGCCCTAGAAAGGCCGCTCCGGGACTAGCTTGGCAAACTCTGTTCCTATTTCGCCCTTGCGCATCGAGCGAAGAGGACAAAGTTGTCCTTTTACTTCGGCTTGTTCGACGTGCTGCTCTGTTGCGGCTGTGGCGTCGGCTGCGCAGGTGTACTGGGATTCACCGGCTGCATCTTCCCACCAGTAACGCCCCTTTCGACTCGCTGCATCTTCGTTCCGATTGCGCCATCCTGAGCGTACGCCCAATTACCGCTCTTATCGCTTTTGTTCACCATGTTTGCCCCGCTTAAGTTGATCGACACAAATAGAATTGTTAGCGACAAACCGATTGCGAACGCGGTCGCGTATAGCCAGCCGTTGAGATGCTTGGCAATTATCTCGACTATAGCGATCTCGTCATAGGCTGCCTCCTCGCGTTTCTCGTAATAGCGGTACGCGCGGTCAAGTTGCAGTTCAAGTACCCATTGGCTGACAACGTATGAAAGCACGACCAGCACCATTGCCGCAGTGAACGCAACCCACGATCCGTATAGCGCCCATGGCAGCCTTGCTTCACGAATCGGGATGAAGTCTTTGAGAAACCCCAACGATAGTGCCAAGCCCGCACCAGAATACGTCAGCACGGATTTATCTAGATTCTCCGCGTTCGAAATGTGTCGCTTCGAAAGATCATCCCGCGTCCGCTCGTGGATACGCGTCCGCTCCTTCGCATCCTTTTCTGCCGATGACTCGCGAACTGTGCCGCGTACCCGTCGCGTCGCCAAGTTGCGGGCCTACTTCTTGTCGCCGCCGGACTGACCACCACCCCCGTTACCCCCGCCCTTCGGGACCGGCTGCATGCGCTGCCCAATCACTCCAGCATTTACCTCTCGATTCGGCGCGACGATACGCGGCCCAATATTGGGCCGCACGACGCCGCGCGACAGGGGAACAGTGAACGACGGCTTCTTGGTAACCATGGCGATCGCACAGAATTGAATATATGGAGGGAGAGAATACTCCCTCCCCCTTGGGCCTGGACCCGCTTACGTCTTACTTATGACTACCGTGAGGTGTTTTGCTGCGGGGAACCCAAGTGCTGCCGGGTTGACTCGTGGGTGGGAAGGAACGATTTTCCGGAACGGTGGCGAAGTTATCTTTCAGTCCACCACGCGGACCACGCTCTTGATAGATACCGCCCTGATTGCCCGAGTTGCTACCCGGTTTGTTGCCATTTGCCATAAAAGCTCCGTATAGGTATGGCATTAACACGGCAAGCTGCGAAACCCTTAAAACGGTGCGCTATTGCCAAAAGCTGCTATTTGCAATATCGTCACGCGTCCTGTGTCTGCAGGGTAGCGGATGCTTGCCGAAAGGGAGTTTCCGCTTGGTGGGACTCGGTTGCCGCCGAGGCCCCACCATTCTTCTTGTTAGCACTCCCATAGGGAGAGTGCCAACCCCTGTGAGCATATACAGCATCAAACCTGGTTGCAACCCCAGATTTTGTGCCGGTGGGGCACTATGTTGGATTAGGTAGTGGAATCCTCCGACCTGCCGCCCCCTTATCATCAAGCTGAGGCCCCGCGACCGACCACCCGCTAATGCGGCACCCGCCGGGCCTGAGCCACCACCTCCTGGCATCCCAGCTCGCGCTCGGCAGACGACCCAACACCGCATCCTGAGTCTCAAAGGGTAAGCAAACGGTATTTGATAGTCGATTTGTTAGCCGAAAAACAAAAAACCCCGCAAGCCTTTGACTTTACGGGGTTTTTTGAACAATTCTGGCGGAGAGGGTGACCGCCAAAATTCAGTGCGCCCCGGTTCGAGCGAGTGCGCAGAATCCTTTTACATCAGTATCTTACCCTGTATTTTTGTGCGTTCCAGTTTATACTCGTTCGCTCCCATCCGGCGTTTCGTGATGGGCTAGACGATGGGCTGAGAATGGCACTCACAGACAAACAGGCAAAGGCACTCACGCACGGCGACAAACCGGTATTCGACGGCAAGGTAACGGGGTTGATGCTCACCCCCGGCAAGACCGGCAGCAAGTGGACGCTGCGCTTTACCAGCCCCGTCACGGGCAAGCGCCGCGACGCGGGTCTCGGGGTCTATCCTGAAGTCCCGATTGTGGACGCGCGCGAGAAGGCGCTCGCCATGCGCCGCCAGCTTGACGCGGGCAAAGACCCCATCGAAGAGCGCGACCGCGAACAGCAAGCCGCCAGCATTGCCGCCGCCGCGCTCACATTCGAGAAAGCCGCGCGCCAGCTTCATGAAGAACTGAAACCCGGCTGGAAAAACGCTAAGCACGCCGCGCAGTGGATTTCGACACTGGAGACTTACGTGTTTCCGAAGTTCGGCGGCAAGCCGCTAGACGCGATTACGCCCGCCGACTGCGCCGAAGTCCTGCGGCCTATCTGGCTGGAGAAGGCCGAAACCGCCAGCCGTACCCGCCAGCGTATGCACGCAGTGATGCAATGGGCCTGGGCGCACGGCCATATCACTGCGAACCCTGTTAGCGTCGTTGACCATCTCCTGCCGAAGCAGAACGCGAAGAAAGAACATCAACCGGCGATGCCGTGGCGCGACATTCCGGCGTTTGCGAAAGCTCAGTTTCGCGATATCGAACGGGGAGACAACACCCGCGCTGCCCTGCTGTTCCTGATTCTCACGGCTGCGCGTTCGGGAGAAGTGCGTGGCGCGACGTGGGGCGAGTTCGACCTTGACGCCGGTATCTGGACCGTTCCGGGCGAACGGATGAAAGCGAAAGAGCCGCACCGGGTCCCGCTTTCGTCGGCGGCACTCGCGCTCGTCAAGCGGCTGAAAGAACAGAGACAGCACGAAACCCTGGTGTTTCAGTCGCCGCGCGGCAAGGTGCTATCCGACATGTCGCTGACGGCGCTACTGCGCCGCGTGAAAGCCGCCAGCGATACGCCGGGGCGTGTCGCGACCGCGCACGGCTTCCGCTCCAGCTTTCGCGATTGGGCCAGCGAGAGCGGCTACGCCCGCGACCTCGCAGAGCGGGCGCTCGCCCATACCATTGCGAACGCAACGGAAAGAGCCTATCACCGGACTGATTTGCTTGAAGCGCGCCGCCCGATGATGCAATCGTGGGCGGCGTATGTTACGTCGCAATCGTAGCAATCCGCTAGTCGAGCACGCTTCGCGGGACGAAGTGCCAGCAGCAGCTTTCCGGATCGAACAGCGCCAACTGGTTCCCACGAACACCGGGTTCGCGGCATCCTGACTCCCGCAGTGTTCCGGCGATCTGGTTGCAGATACCCTCCAGCCGTGGCCGGTCCCATCGGGACACCTCCACCAGCGTTTCGCGCCATGCGAACAGTCCGGCGCGATCGTACAGACGATCCAGGGCCGCGAGCGCATCGGCGCTTACCTCGAACCCGCCCGTCTCCTGAAAAGGCTGATGCAGCAGCGTGAACTGTTCCGCTGGTGCGCCGTCGACGTGAAGCAGCACCTGTCCGTCGCGCGCCGACCACGCCACATGCAGCGATGCATGATAGTCCGCGCTGCCGCGCTCCAGAAACGCGGCTGGCGGAAGGTCCGCAGCCGCCAGCACGGCGTAGTGCTCATCGCGATGTGCAAGGCCCGCTGCGCCGATGATCGCGTCTATCGGTGAAAGGAAGCAGCGGATCGCCGAGCCGCCCGAGGCGGTCCGGTTGCTCGCGGCAATCGCCGCGCCATCGGCATCGCCCGCCATCAGCACCCAGGCAGCCGGATTCGTGAATAGCCCCGCTGCCCGACGCCCGGATGCCCGTTCAGGTTTGTTCATTGCCTGCATTCCCGGTGCTGCGGCTAGTGCGTGCCAAGGTCGGCATCGGACGCCATGCCGAAGTAGCGGACGCGCTTGTCACCGCCAGCCCAGTACACGCGCGGCCAGCCGTAACCGCCGGGCGCGTACTCGTGCCAGTAGTGCAGCCGGAACCAGCAATGACTGTCGTGGATAAAATTGTCGTACAGGCCGATCAGGGTGACATTCTGCTTCAGCCGGGCAATGGCTTCGTCCGATGTGTGCTGCTTCAGGAACGGCATCACCCCCGTCAGTGGCGCGGCCATCACGTCATCGTCCGGACTGAACTTGCTCATGATGACAGCCCATACGGTCTTGAACAGAAACCCGGCATGCGCCAGCGTCACCGCCGGAGAGTCGCTGCGCGGCTGGTCGTGCTTCACAAACAGCGTGATCTCGGGCGTGGCCGGATAGGCGTTTTTCGACGGATTGACCCTGATGTTTTGCCCAACCTTCCAGCGCTCCAGTTGATCCGGATAGAGATGGCCCAGCAGCAGGCGCATCTCTTCCGCGCCCTGGCGCAAATCCGTCTGGTCGTTGGTGCCGATATCGAAGGGCCCTTCGCCCGGTCGCGCGACCTTGGGGGGCTTCACGTCCGGATAGGCCGCGCCGCCGCATAGCGCTTCGTCGCGCTCGCGAATGGCCTTGTCCAGGGCGTCGAGTTTATCCTCGTATGCCTGCGCATCGGGCATGTCCGGCGGAAAATCATTGTTCCGTATGGCCTGCCACTTCTGCGTGTCCACCTGGTTGCGTTGCGCGCTCAGCGCGTTGTACTCCGGGTCGTTTTCCTTCGCCGCATCATAGTCAGTCAGCACCTTGAACGGGGTGAGGGCGTCTTCGTGCGCCTGCTTGAAAAACGCCTGTTCCGTCACGTAATCGGCCGTGTTGATCTGGGCACGCATCGCACGCCAGGTCAGCATCTGCCCCATGCCGAACTTCAGCGCGTCGCCCACGTTCCTGAGCGGCTCGCCCTCCGTGGTCTTCACCCACGCATTGAACGCTTCGACCGTCGCGGGGTTCAGGGCGAAATCGTCTTCAAAGATCGACTTGTACTTTGGCCGGTCCTTGAAGTGCTTCTCCGCTGCCAGCGGAACGCCGAATCGCAACGCGGCGATATACATGTCGTGCAATGCGATCTGGCTGAGCTTGTGGCTGTCGTCGTCCGGCTTGCCCTTGCCCTGTTCGCCCGGTCCGTACCCGCCGCCCACGTCCGAGTGCACGCCTGGATAGGCGACTTCACACCGCAAACCTGGACTGTAGGTTGTCCCCTTTGCAATCGAGTCCAGCGGAAAACTCATGCGCTGCTCGTGGATCGAGAAAGCGTGATGAACGTAGCGTACCGAGTCCGGGATGTCCAGCCCGCCGCCGGAAGCGAAGTCACCGTGCCCGTCGAACATGTCAAGATCAACGGATGAACGCGCCGAATCCGGCAATCCGACCGATGCAACCGTATCGAACAGCCCCATGAAGTTGACCTGGTAGCGGATTGGACGCCCATCCGTACTGGCAAACTGGCCGCCGGGTGCCCACTTGTTGACCAGCCGGTGGACGAAGGCGCGTGCGCCTGCTGCGCCCCGCGAGAAGCCAATCACATTGATCCAGACATACGCCACCGTGCGGGGGTGCTGGCCCGCGTCGAACTTGTCCTTGTGCGCAACAGTCAGGCGGTGAACCGCCTTCTTGAGCTCGTCCGGACGATCGAGCGCGCCCTCGTTGCAGAACCTGGCAAGGTTTGATTGGGGGATCAGTTGCTTGAAGTTGCTCCGGGTAATGGCGTAGTAGATCGCATTAAGCACCTGCGCATAGCCCCAGACACACCGCTGGTTGAAACCTGCCGCAAACGCTTTACCCTTAGTCGTATAGAGCTCTTCGTCGATATCGGGAAACGGTGTGCCAACACCAGGCGCATAGAAGGCGAAAGTCCCGTTTTCCGGTTCCCAAAGTGCCATGTTGCGCAGGCGCGCAACATTGGTGTGCGCCTTGTGGAGCGAATCCTTCCAGGCATTATTGGGATCGTCGTTATTATTTGTCCCGTCGAAAAACAGCGTGATATTAAGAGTTTGCGGGCAGGACATTCTCGGATCGAGAACGAGACACAAGCCCGTTTGCTGCGCTATGTCACTCTGCGGCAGGCGACCTCCCTCGGTCATGGTTTGCGGCCATTCAAGACTCATCGGTTATTTCCTTTCAGGTAGAGTGCTTCCCACTCGGTATCGCGCACGCCTTGGGCCATGTAAGGGTCGTTATCGGGCGGACGGATGTCGGGGTTGTTCCCGCCATTGGGGTCAACGCCATCAGGCACCATGATCCGCATGCGGTGGCCCGGCAGAAAGACACCCCAGATATAGCCTGCGGTCTTGCCGTCATACTTCGGTATCCGGACGTTCTCGGCCTTGTACCAGTGCTTGACCACCTTGTTGCCTTCATCTTCGTAGGCAAGCCAGCGCACCGTTAGCCTCAGGTCAGGATGCCAGACAGCGGGCAGCGTGCCGCAGCACGACACAACGGCTCCCCCAACTCGACCACTGCGACTGAGTTCATGAACGGGGCCGCCTCCACCACTGATGCCTGAATATTTCGGACCTTCAAAGCCAAACGTGTAGATCAAGTCCGTTGAGTAATTCAACCCCGCAATATCGCCGCTTTGTAGCTTGCCGAAATTCGGTACGACAACCTGCGGCAGAGGTGGCTGCGGTGCAGCCGCACACGCCGAGAGCGCAATAGCCAATGAGACGACCACGCCCGCGAGTTGGCAGCCGCGCTGCCTTGTCCCGCCGACTTCGTTTTCTTTCACGCGAGATTCCTTTCTTCTTTTTTTGGAATAACCCATGTCGACATTAACGGAGTAAGTCGCACCAGAGAATCGGACTTATCCGGAAAATCGTTAATTCTTGTTAACCGCAACGCGTTCTACACCATTCGTTGCGGCGGCTGGCTGGCGCAATGCGAAGTGTCCGACGACATTCACCCGCTCGCGCCGTCCGTCAACCCGCGACGGGTCCTTCCTGTTGTCGATAGCGGCGCGGGTGCGAAGACGCGCGGATAGTGAGTAGCTAGGGGTCCGCAAAAGTATTCGCATTCGCATATCGATTCGGCCAGTGGCGCTTCTGGCAAGGCTTCCGGGCCGCAGAATGCGAACATGCATGCGGACAAAAATGCGAACCTTGCGGACATTCGCACGGATGTCGAGGAGCACTTCGCATGCGGCCAACACTCAGGTTGTCCCAGGACAATTTTCCAGGCTGATAGCTTGGCGAAAAACACGCGCCTTCGTGTCCGCATGGCATTACGTCACGTGGAAGTACCTTTTGCGTGGGGAGTGTCGTTTGAGCCGCGTTATGCGTGCTGGCGGGCGCACCGGGCGTCTATCCGGTCACAAAGGCGCGGGCGAATTCGCGCCTTGCGCCCCTCGCGAGCCGCCTTTTCGGACGGCTGCACGCCCCACGCACAAAGACGCGCCGCGATTGTTGCGGAAACGGAAACAGGAGATTCGCGGCCCGTTGTGATTGTGACCGGCCCGTTTTCCAGACCGGAATTTCCCCGAGCAGTGCGCGTCGCCACATTCCCCGCGCGCGACTAGTGGTCCGGGAGTACCTTTTTTATGGGCGGAAGATTCAGCGCGCAAGTCGCTTTTTGCATTCGCGCAACAGCGCACGCAGTTCGCGCAGTTGGATCCGCCAGCGCTTTCCCGCCATGCCGTGAACCGTTGCATTACTGGCCGATACGGCCTTGCCTGCCTCAGTGCGCGGTCCCGTTGACCGTTCCCACGGCTTCCAGCGCCGTATCGCCTCGGCCTGCTTCGCCCGCCGTTCCGGCGTCCATCCGTTTGCCATCGCTCGATTCCAATAGTTCGTTCGGCGTGTCACCGTTTTTCCCGCGCGCGTGAGGGGCTGGCGGCGCGTTGGCATGTTCGCCACCGGTCCCGTTGTTCACCTGTTGCGGCCCGTTCGCAATGTTCGCCTGATTCACGAACGCGAGCGGGCGCGGGTTCTTGATTTCCGCCAGCGCTTCGAGCGTCGCGCGGCACTGCGCCTGCGCCTTCAGTGCCAGCGAAAGATGCACCTGCATCTGGTTCAGGTATTCGCAGAATGCCGCCTTGCGGGCAAGCTGATTGAAGATCATGTCCAGCGTGTTCGCCTGCGTGAACAGCATGGATTCAACGCGCGACATGTCGCCCTTGCGGACCTCTTCGGATTGCTCGCGCAGCAGACTGGCGTAAGTGCTCAGGTCTAGGCTCTCGCCAAACATCGGGACGGCATACGCGCGATTCGTAATCGCGCCGCGCAAACGCACGTTGGCCGCCAGCGTCGCATCGCGTCTTACTTCATCGTCCAGCAGTTCGGCAGGAAGCTGTATCGCTCCCGGTTTGCGCTCGAATAGCGCCTTGTCGGCGGCCTTCACCTTTGCTTTCGTCGCCACGTCAGCCCCTCCGATCCTCCAGACCTTCCAGCCGCCACGAACGCGCCGCCAGCAGCGCCGCCGCCTCGGCCTCGGCGCGGCGCTCGGTCAGCTTCGCATGGAAGTGGTCGATATTCGGCAGCAAGTCCGCCAACGGCCCGTTGGCCGCGCGGTCCATCGTGTCCGCGTAGCGCGCCGGCGTCCACGCTTCAGCGCGTGCGAGCGCGTCAATCATCGCGAACAGTTCGGCGCGCAGCCGCCGCACGTTGTCCGCTTCGAGATACGGCCCCCAGGGCAGATAGGGACCGCCGTCCGGGTCAATCAGCGCCCCGGCGCAATTGTCCGGCTCGGCCTGCGGGTCGTTTGCAGCCTCGACCGCCTCAGCCACATCCGGGGATGTGTTTTTCAAAACGGGGCTACCCGGGCACCCGCCAAAACCACCCGAACCTTCGCCGCTCGCCGCTACGGCTTCGACGATGGCTGCTTCAGGCAGAGGCTCATTTTTCAAAATGCGGTCACCCGGGTACCCGCCGAAACCGCCTAAACCCTGTTCCGGGACTTTTGGCAGTTTTGGCGGGTCACCGGGTAGGCGCTTTTCTGATTTCATGGCCTTGAGCAAGTCCAGGTAGCGGCTCATTTCATCGCCTCCGGGTTGACCATGTAGCGCGGCTCGCGTGGCCGTCCGCCTTTCGCGCTGTTCTCCGCTTCCAGCACCTCGACCAGATAGCCGTGCTCGACCAGAATAACGACCGCTTCCGCCGCCTGTTCGCGGTCCGCCAGCATCGACCATTCGTTCCGGTACACCTGTTTGAGCGCGAAAGCACTCTCCGGTAACTTGCCCTCGGCCAGCTTTTTCGCAAGCGTCCGCGCCCGGTCCATCGCCGTCACGATGCCGGTACCGTAGGCGCGGCGCGCGTGCATCGCCAGGTACTCACCCCACGCCAGCGCCCGCGCCATCGCCTCGACGCCCACCGGCCCACGCCCGCCGTCCGCCAGATGCGATATCAGCGCGAGCGACGGCACCAGCTTTCGATACTTCGCGAAGTGCGATTCCAGCGCCGGATGCAGCCCGCCGCTGCGAAGCATGGCCTCCCACTGTGCGCGCCAGTCGCGGAACATCGCGAGCGCGGCCTCGTCCAGCCGAAGAAACGGCGGCATTCCGGCCTCGATCTCGCCCGCGTGGTTAAACACTGGCTCGGCGTCCCAATCGGCCAGTGGGTCAGCCGCCGCAAGCCGCTCGAATACGGCGAACGCTGCGTTCTTCTTCTCCGTATCCGGCCATGTGTCCACGTCTTTCCAGTCCGGCGACACGTCCGGCCATACCAGCAGCCCGAAGCGCTGCATCAGCCCGTCATTGGCCGCCGCGTCCTGCGTGACCTCCCGCAAGTACTCACCGATGCGCCCAGGCTGCGTGCTGCCCGCCAGCGAGAGACAGACCGCCTCCGCGCGAAGGTTGCGGCCACGCCCGATACGATCCACCGTGTACGGGTCGTTTCCGTTCCAGCCGGTCAGGTAAAAGCCGCGCGCCGATTCCTGGCCTTCGCGGTCCAGTCCGCGCAGCAGGCTCACCAGTTCGTCACGATAGACGCCCACGCCCTGCGGATTCTCGCCACAGATTTCCATCAGCGCCTCCACGGTCGCATCGTTGACCAGATAGCGGCGCTGTACGGGCGCAATCGGCTCGTCAATCTCGACGCGCGCAAGGTTCGCGTGCGGGTTCTTCTTCAGCGCCGCGCGGTCGTTCTTCTCGATGGCATCCTCACGCATGTCATAGAGGCGCTTCGCCTCGGCGTATCCCTCCATCGCGAAGTCAAAATCCTTGTCCGCTTCAGCCTGCAAGCGGTTCAGCGGGGCGAGCGCCGCGCGCATGGCGGGCGACTTCATCACGGACGGACGGCCTACCACACAGGTCCAGACGTTCGCGTACTCGGTCCAGTCGTCGCACGCCTTCGGGCGCACGCCCACGCGCCGCCCGATCACGATGCCGAGCGCGCTCATGATCGTCACGGCCACGAAGTCAGGCGGGCACTGCATACGCTCCACAATGTCCGCCGCCCACGGGCGCAGCGCTTCAGGAAGCAACACCATGTCAAACACTTGCACCGGCACAAGCTCGCATTCGGGCAGCGGCGTGACGACCGGCCAGGCTGGCGGGCCATCCGGCGCGACCTTGACCCGATTGAAGAAGGCTTCGCGCGTCGCCTGGATCGCCTCACGCTCGGCGCGCTGGCGCTTTGCGGCCTGATTGGATGCCGCGATCTCCGCGAACGTCGCCGCGCCGAAATCGTTGCTCATAGCTCGCCCCGTTCCGCGCGTTCGCGCAGCGCCATCAGCAGTGATACGCGCGCGTTTTCCTCGATCCAGGCGCGATGCTCGGCCCATTGCTCCGGCGTCATGCTTCGCTCGCAGCGCGCCAGTTCGCCCGCCAGCAGACGCGCAGCATAGGCATGGAGCGCAGCGCCTGAGCGCGCCGGTTGCTGGCGGGCCGCTTCAGCACGGGCCGCCTCCCGGACGGATTCCAAGCTCTCAGGATCGCAAGAGGACGCCGCCCGCTCCACAGCGAAGGTCACGGATGCGCTCATACGCCCTCCGCTTCGGTGCGGGTTGATTCGCGTGCCGCGAGCCATGCCTCGATATCGGCTTCACGCCAGCCGACCGAGTTTTCGCCCAGGCGAACCGGGGCCGGGAAGCGCTTTTCGCGAATCCACTTGTAGATGGTGGTTTTCTTGACGCCGACGACGGCAACCACGCCAGCAAGACGAAGGATTTTCGTGGCCATTTCTCGTATCTCGAAAAACAGCCGGTTCCGGGCGGAACATGGATATACGGACAGCCTGTACAGGCGCACAGCGCTATCGCTTGGAGCGGCCCGATGAAATTTCAGGGCTTGACAACCAAAGTGTTTACCAGCGCAGCAGGCTTAACGTACCATCAAGGCGCGGCGCTCTCGTCAAGCGTCGCAGTTCCGCAAGGAACCGGGCTACCAACCCAATCGCCGGGCGGGGCGTTTCTCAGGCATCCCGTCCGGCACCTTCCCCGTCAAAATCCACAACCTGTAGTTTCGTCCCGATTGCGGGGCGCAACGGTTTGTTGTCGTACGCCCGCGTGCGGGCAATTTTCGTGATTATGAACCGAACCGTCTGCGCAAACCACAACGAGAAGTCGGCGCGAATTGGTCAACAGCCCCCTGAGAGAATCCTTTACCAGCCAGCCGCCAGCAATCCGGCTTATTGGTTTCGCATAGTTTACGGTGTCACAGAAGAATTCACCCCAAAGTGCCGATATAAAGCAGGGTTCTTCTCCTTTAGTCATCGCCTAACTATGGATCGCTACGGATCATGGCGGATCACGAGTGTGATTTACTGTGTGGTAATTCCAGGGTAAACACCCCCGAAGCATCCTAGCCCGTGCCAAATGATGGGCTGCGTGATGGGCTGGAAAAAACAAAAGCCCCGTAAGTCCTTGAACTTATGGGGCTTTTGCTTATGTATCTGGCGGAGAGGGTGGGATTCGAACCCACGGTACGCTTAAACGTACGCCTGATTTCGAGTCAGGTACAATCGACCACTCTGCCACCTCTCCGGGGTACTGCCAGTGCGGCTGCTCCGGAAATTCCCTTCCTTTGCCACCGCATCACCAGCCTGGTCGTTGACTGGCGAAGCGAAGATTATAGAACAACCCGTCCCATTTTCCAAGCCGTCTTTCAAAAAAATTGGCTGTGTGGAAAACGGGACTGCGCACCTGATTTAAATCAGGTGCCCGCCTCGAGGCGCGCAACGCCGCCCATGTACGGACGCAGCGCATCCGGCACCGTCACCGAGCCGTCCGCTTCCTGATAGTTCTCCAGCACAGCAACGAGCGTGCGGCCGACCGCCAGCCCCGAGCCGTTTAGCGTATGCACGAGTTCAGGCTTGCCCTGCGCGTTGCGGTAGCGCGCCTGCATGCGGCGCGCCTGGAACGCTTCGGTGTTCGAGCAGCTCGAAATTTCCCGATAGGTGTTCTGCGCAGGCAGCCACACTTCGAGGTCGTAAGTCTTCGCCGCCGAGAAGCCCATATCGCCCGTGCACAGCGTGATCACGCGGTACGGCAGGCCGAGCTTCTGCAGGATCGTCTCGGCGTGACCCACCATCTGCTCAAGCGCGTCGTAAGAGGTTTCGGGCGCAACGATCTGCACCATCTCGACCTTGTCGAACTGGTGCTGGCGAATCATGCCGCGCGTGTCGCGACCATACGAGCCAGCCTCCGAGCGGAAGCACGGCGAATGCGCCGTCAGCTTGATCGGCAGCGCGCTGCCCTCGACGATGCTCTCGCGCACGGTGTTCGTCAGCGAGATCTCCGACGTCGAGATCAGGTATTGCGTGATCGTGTTCTCCCCGCCACCCTTCTCCACGCGGAACATGTCGTCGGCGAATTTGGGCAACTGGCCCGTGCCGAACAGGATTTCCGGATTGACGATGTACGGCGTGTACGCTTCCGTATAGCCGTGCTGCTGCGTGTGCGTGTCGAGCATGAACTGCGCGAGCGCCCGGTGCAGGCGCGCGATCTGGCCGCGCAGCAACGTGAAGCGCGCACCCGAGAGCTTCGCGCCCGTTTCGAAATCGAGGCCGAGCGGCGTGCCGACATCGACGTGATCCTTCACCGCGAAGTCGAACGCGCGCGGCGCGCCCCAGCGGCGCACTTCGACGTTGTCGTTTTCGTCGCGGCCGGCCGGCACGCTCTCGTGCGGCAAGTTCGGCACGCCAAGCAGCAGGTCGGACAGGCGCGTCTGGATCTCTTCGAGTTTCGCCGCCGACGCCTTCATCTCGTCGCCGATACCGCCCACTTCAGCCATCACCGCCGACGTGTCCTCGCCACGGCCTTTCATCGCGCCGATCTGCTTCGACAGGCTGTTGCGACGAGCCTGCAGTTCTTCGGTGCGGGTCTGGATGGCGCGGCGTTCCGCTTCGAGCGCGGAGAAGGCCGTGACGTCGAGGGTGTAGCCGCGGTCGGCGAGGCGCTTCGCGACGCCGTCGAGGTCTTTGCGCAGCAGCTGGATGTCGAGCATGGGAATGTGGGACGCAGTTACGCGCTGTTACGTTGTGTGAACGGAGGATTTTAACGCACCGGCGGGATGGCACCGTGGTGCGGGGCCATCACTGGCCGGTCGGCCAGGGCTTCAGTCCTTGCGCTTCTTCTCGCGCGCCTCGTTCTGTTGATCCGGGTGAGCCTCGCGCCAGTGCGCGTCGAGATCGGCGAGGCGTGCGAGCTTCTCGCCGATCTTGCCTTCGAGGCCGCGCGGCGTCGGCTGGTACCAGTGCGGCTCGCGCATGCCGTCCGGCAGATACGTCTCGCCGGCCGCGTAGGCATCGGGTTCGTCGTGGGCGTAGCGGTACTCGTGACCGTAGCCGAGTTCCTTCATCAGCTTCGTCGGCGCGTTGCGCAGATGGATCGGCACCGCGCGCGACTGGTCCTTGCCAACGAAGCGCCGCGCCTCGTTGTACGCCATGTAGCCCGCGTTCGACTTCGGCGCGACGGCCAGATAGATGACCGCCTGCGCAAGCGCCAGTTCGCCCTCGGGCGAACCGAGGCGCTCGTAGGTCTCGGCGGCGTCGAGCGTGATGCGCGCCGCGCGCGGATCGGCCAGGCCGATATCCTCCCACGCCATGCGCACGATCCGCCGCGCGAGGTATCGCGGATCGGCGCCACCGTCGAGCATGCGGCAGAACCAGTACAGCGCGCCGTCCGGGTTGCTGCCGCGCACCGACTTGTGCAGCGCGCTGATCTGGTCGTAGAACGCGTCGCCGCCCTTGTCGAAGCGGCGCAGGTTTTCGGCGAGCGCGCTGCCGAGCAGCGCCTCGTCGATTTCGGTGGTCTTCTGCTGCGCGGCCGCGCGCGCGACGATCTCGAGGTTGTTCAGCAGCTTGCGGCCGTCGCCGTCGGCGGAACCGATCAGCGCCTTCTTTGCCTCGTCGGTGAAGGTGAGGCCGCCCAGTTCCTCGCTGGCACGCGCGAGCAGTTCGCCCTGCTCGTCCTCGTCGAGGCTCTTCAGCACGTAGACCGCCGCGCGGGAGAGCAACGCGCTGTTCACCTCGAACGAGGGGTTTTCGGTCGTCGCGCCGATGAACACGAACAGCCCCGATTCGACGTGCGGCAGGAACGCGTCCTGCTGGCTCTTGTTGAATCGGTGGACTTCGTCGACGAACACCAGCGTCTGCTTGCCGCGCACGCGATGCATTTGCGCGGTCTCGACGGCCTCGCGGATGTCCTTCACGCCCGAGAGCACCGCCGAGAGCGCGATGAACTCGGCGTGGAACGCGTCGGCCATGAGGCGCGCGAGTGTCGTCTTGCCGACACCGGGCGGCCCCCAGAGGATCATCGAATGGGCTTCGCCGGATTCGAACGCGACGCGCAGCGGCTTGTTCGGACCCAGCAGGTGCTTCTGGCCGATGACTTCGTCGATGGAGCGCGGTCGCAGCCGCTCGGCGAGCGGGACGTTGGCACGGGTTTCTTCAAACATGACGTTTTCGCGATAATGTCGGCTTTCGGACACGCCGCGGACAGGGCGGCGCCGGGCGCGCCGGAGAAGCGCGCTCGTGCGCTGCTGACCGCGACGCCATGCCGGATGCAGTCGTGCATTATGACAGCGTGGGCGGCCTGGCGAGGTGCGCAGGCCGGGATGGTGTGCGCGTAGTCGGTGGCCGGACGCGCCGGGACGCTCGCGGATACGAATCGAAACACGACGCGCGCAGCCCGCGAGGCACGCCCGCGATCCGGGGGACAGATCCGGCGCCGAGCGGGCGCACTAGCGCACCCCTGCCCTCGCGCGGCACGCGCCGGAGCACCACCGTCATCGAATCCGGCCAACAGCAACACCGAACAAACCAATAACGATCGACGACACCAGAGGACAGCCAACGCAATGACCCAGGATTCGCACGCCGGCGACACCGGCTCTACTTACGCCCCGCTCATGCCCGTACCGGACGCGCGCCGCCAGTTCCGCACGGGGGACGCCTTCGCGCTTTGGTTCTCGCTCGGCATCGGGCTGCTCGTCGCGCAAGCCGGCGCGCTGCTGGTGCCCGGCCTCTCGCTGCCGGCCGCGCTAACGGCAATCGTCATCGGCAGCGTGATCGGCGTGGTGCTACTCGCGCTCGCGGGCGTGATCGGCACCGATACTGGCCTCGCTGCGATGTCGTCGCTGCGTCCGACGCTCGGCGTGCGCGGCGCGTCCGTTCCGGCCGTCATCAACATGGTGCAGCTCGTCGGCTGGGGTTCGTTCGAGATCATCGTGATGCGCGATTCCGCCGATGCGCTCGCGAAGCAGGCCTTCGGCCTCTCGGTGCCGATCGTCTGGACGCTGCTGTTCGGTCTCTTCGCGACGCTGCTCGCCGTGAGCGGCCCGCTCTCTTTCGTGCGTCGATTCCTGCGGACGTATGGCATCTGGCTCCTGCTCGCGGGCGCCGCGTGGCTCACGTGGAACCTGCTCGTGCACAAGGATCTGGACGCGCTGATTCGCCGCCCGGGCACCGGCGACATGCCGTTCGGCAGCGCAATCGATCTCGTCGTCGCGATGCCGCTCTCGTGGCTGCCGCTCATCGCCGATTACACGCGCTTCGGCCGCCGTGCCGGCGAAACGTTCCGGGGCACGCTGTTCGGCTATGGCATCGCCAACATGTGGTTCTATGCGCTCGGCGCGGTCTACGGGCTCGCGGCAGGTGGCGGCGATGCGCTGCTCACGACGGCGCTCGCGCAGGCGGGCGGCGGCTTCGCGCTGCTGCTCGTGCTGATCGACGAAATCGACAATGCCTTCGCCGATATTCACTCGGCTGCAGTCTCGACGGGCACGTTCTGGACGCGCGCAAGCGTGCCCATGCTCT
The DNA here is from genome assembly GCF_021390575.1 of Paraburkholderia adhaesiva. Lineage (GTDB taxonomy): Bacteria > Pseudomonadota > Gammaproteobacteria > Burkholderiales > Burkholderiaceae > Paraburkholderia > Paraburkholderia adhaesiva. Next base: position 2,398,447 of record NZ_JAJEJQ010000001.1, read on the forward strand.
CGGCGGGGTTTGGCGCGCTGTGCACGCTGATCGGCGTTGTCGTGCCGATGGCGCGTTACGAGAACTTCCTGCTCCTCATCGGCTCGGTGTTCGCGCCGCTCTTCGGCGTCGTGCTCGCCGATCACTTCATCGTGCGACGCCGCCGTATCGAAGCGCAGGCCCTCGCCGATCTGAACGGTGTCTACGGCTATCTCGGCGGCTGGCACGTGAGCGCGTTCGTCGCGTGGGCGATCGGCTTCGGCGCCTACCAGGCGCTCAACCAGTGGCTGCCGAATCTCGGCGCGACGCTGCCGTCGCTCGTGATCGGTGGCCTCTGCTATCTGTTGCTCGCAGCACGGCGTCGCGCGGCCTACGCGTAAGCGCGCGGCCTTCCGGCGCCCCGGGCACATCGGCGCGGGAGTCTCTCGCGTAAATGAAAAAAACGCCGCGCAGCGATCTAATCGCTGCGCGGCGTTTTTCTTTGTATGGACTACGAACGCGAATCAAACGCTTCGCGCCCACATCGCGTTCACCTCATTCGCAATGGCCGCAGCCGCCGCGTTTCGCCGACTCCGACTCGCTCAACTGCTGCGCCGCCTCTGCGCGAATGCCAAGCCGCGCGAGCAGCTTGCGGTCCGCCTCGGCCTGCGGATTGCTCGTCGTGAGCAAATGGTCGCCGTAAAAGATCGAGTTCGCACCGGCCATGAAGCACAGTGCCTGCAGCGCCTCGTCCATCTGCTCGCGGCCAGCCGAGAGGCGCACCATCGCGCGCGGCATCGTGATGCGCGCCACGGCGATCGTGCGCACGAACTCGAACGGATCGAGCGCTTCGGTGCCTTCGAGCGGCGTGCCGTGCACCTGCACGAGGTTGTTGATCGGCACCGATTCCGGATACGGCTCCATGTTCGCGAGCTGCGCGACGAGGCCCGCACGCTCGCGGCGCGACTCGCCCATGCCGACGATACCGCCACAGCACACGTTGATGCCCGCGTCGCGAACGTGCTCAAGCGTGTCGAGGCGATCCTGATACGTGCGCGTCGAAATGATCTGGCCGTAAAACTCCGGCGACGTGTCGAGGTTGTGGTTGTAGTAGTCGAGCCCCGCGTCGGCCAGTGCCTGCGCCTGATGCGCCTCCAGCATGCCGAGCGTCACGCAGGATTCGAGCCCCATCGCCTTCACGCCGCGGATCATCTCCTTGATCGGCTCCAGATGACGGTCCTTCGGATTGCGCCACGCTGCACCCATGCAAAAGCGCGTTGCGCCATTGTCCTTTGCAGCGCGTGCGGCCTTGAGCACCTCATCGACTTCCATCAGCTTTTCCGCGTCGAGGCCCGTGTCGTGGTGCGACGACTGCGGGCAGTACGCGCAATCTTCCTCGCATCCGCCGGTCTTGATTGACAGAAGGGTCGAGAGCTGCACGGCGTTCGCGTCGAAATGCTCGCGATGCACCTGCTGGGCGCGGAAAAGCAGATCGTTGAACGGCAGGTCGTAGAGTGCGACGACGTCGGCGACGCGCCAGCGCGCGGCCGTTTGCTGAGCCGGTTGCGCGGCGCTTGCGAGAGTGGTTTGAGTCATGATGTCGGAGGTCCTTCGTGACGATGTTTTAGCAGGACGCGTCTGCGGGCGCGGCGGCGTTCAGCCGCGCGAGCAGCGCATCAATGTCGAGATGGGAGGCAGCGGCGTCAGTGCTCGCGCCGCCCAGATGCGGCACGACGCCGATGAGCGGTGCACCGTATTGCGTCGCAAGACGCTCGCGCAGCGCGCCGATGTTTTCTTCGGGGAACGTCATGGCCGGATCGATGCGGTTCGCGACCCAGCCCGCGATGGATAGTCCGCGCGCGGCGACCGCTTCGGCGGTGAGCAGCGCATGGCTGATGCAGCCGAGTCGCATCCCTACGACGAGCACCACCGGCAAGTCGAGCGCGACGGCGAGATCGGCGGTGTCGCGCGTCGCATCGAGCGGCACGCGGAAGCCGCCCACGCCTTCCACCACGACGACGTCCGCGCGTTCGCGCGCCTGCCGATAGCACGCGACGATGTGTTCGATATCGAGGCTCACGCCTTCGAGCGCAGCGGCAATATGCGGCGCGGCAGGCTCCTTGAGCAGATAAGGCGTGCGCATGTCCGGCGGCAGCAGCACGCTCGCGGCGGCATCGAGTTGATCGGCGTCGTCGTTGTGCCAGGTGCCGTCGCGTTCGAATGCGCCCGCCGCAATCGGCTTCATGCCTGCAGCGTGCAGCCCCGCGCGTGCGAAGCCGCGCAGCAAGGCGGCGCTCACGAACGTCTTGCCGATTTCCGTATCGGTGCCGGTGACGAATAGTCCGAGCGGCGTGGTCATCGCGCGCGCTCCTGTGCCTCGCGGCTCACGCGCTGCAGCGACGTATTGAGGCGCTCGATGTCGTCTTCGGAATGCGCCGCCGAAAGCGAGATTCGCAGCCGCGAAGTGCCTTCGGGCACGGTCGGCGGACGGATCGCAGGCACCCAGATGCCGTCGCGTTCTAGCGCGGCCTGGAGTGCGAGCGTTGCGTCGTTTGCACCGATCACGAGCGGCTGCACGGCGGTTTGCGAATCGACGGGCAGCCAGCAGGTCTCCTTGAGCATCGAGCGCGTGCGGGCGATCAGCTTGCGCAGATGCGCGCGTCGCGCGTCGCCCTCCTCGTTCCCGATGATCCTCAGGCTCGCCGACACGGCATGCGCAACAGCCGGCGCCGAAGCCGTCGTGAAGATATACGGACGCGCTCGCTGCACGAGCCATTCGCACACCGTTGCGTGCGCGGCGACGAATGCGCCCGCCACGCCAGCCGCCTTGCCGAGCGTCCCGACCATCACGAGATTGGGCGAGCGCAACGCGGCCTCGGCGAGCGCGCCGCGCCCTTGCGGTCCGAGCACGCCGAAGCCGTGTGCATCGTCGACGATGAGCCACGCGTGGTGCCGCTCTGCGAGTTCGACGAGGCGCGCGAGCGGAGCGACGTCGCCGTCCATGCTGAACACGGTGTCGGTGACGATAACTTTCGCACCCGCGCCAGACGCTTCAAGCATGGCGCTCAATGCATCGGCGTCGGCGTGCGGATAGATCTGGATGTCCGCCCGCGAGAGGCGCGCCCCATCGATCAGCGACGCGTGATTCAGCGAATCGGAAAAAAGCGTCGTGCCGCGCCCCGCGAGCGCGGTCACCACCGCGAGGTTCGCCATGTAGCCGGTGCTGAAGTACAGCGCGCGAGCATCATCGACGAAACCGCCTACGAATTCCGCGAGATCGTCTTCGAGTTGCGCATGCGCGCGTGAATGCCCGCCGAGCAGATGCGACCCGCCACTGCCCGCGCCGTAGCGCTGCGCGCCCTCAGAGAGCGCGGCAACGAGTTGCGGATGCGATGCAAGCCCCAAGTAGTCGTTGCTCGCGAAGCCGATCGTGTCGCGGCCGTCGACGCGCATGTGCGCGTCGCAGGGCGTGTCGATCGTGCGGCGGCGGCGGCGCAGGCCGCGCGCATCGAGTTCGCGCAAGCCTTGTTCGAGGGTGTCGATGAGCTGCATCAGAGGTCCTCCGCGACGACGGCCTCGAACGTCTCGCGCGTGCGGTCGGCGAGCAGCGACTGCGTCGCTTCATCGAGGATGTACGGCGGCATCACATACACCGTCGTGCCGATGGGCCGCAGCAGCAACTCGCGCTTGAGCGCATGTTCGAAGAAGCGGCGCGAGAATGTGGCTGCGCGTGAGGCATCGTTGATCGCGGCGTCGAACGCAAGGATCGTGCCGCGCTGGCGCACGTTGCGCACTAGCGGATGCGATGCGAGCGCCTCGAACGCCTCACGCAACCGCGCCGACTTGCGCACGTTCACCGCCAGCACATCGCCCTGCTCGATCAGATCGAGCGTCGCGAGCGCCGCCCGGCACGCGAGCGGGTTGCCCGTGTACGAATGCGAATGGAGGAAACCGCGGGCCGTGTCGTCGTCGTAGAAGGCTTCAAAAATGGCATCGCGCGAAAGCACGATCGAAAGCGGCAGATAACCGCCGCTAATGCCCTTCGACAGCGTCAGCAGATCGGGCCAGATGCCTGCCTGCTCGCACGCGAAGAAGGTGCCCGTACGGCCGCAGCCCACGGCGATTTCGTCGGCGATCAGATGCACGCGATAGCGGTCGCACAGCGCGCGCAAGCCCTTGAGGTAAGCCGGATCGTGCATCGCCATGCCCGCCGCGCACTGCACGAGCGGCTCGACGATCAGCGCGGCGATGTGCGCGCCGCGGGCTTCGAAGAGCCGCTCGACGTCCGCCAGCGCGCGCTGCGCCACATCGGCAGCGGTTTCGCCTTCGCGCGCCTGACGCGCGTCGGGCGATGCAACCACATGCGCGCGATGGAGCAGCGGATCGTAAGCATCCCTGAAAATCTTCACATCGGTCACGCCGAGCGCGCCGATCGTCTCGCCGTGATAGCTGTTCGCAAGGCAGACGAATTCACGCTTGCCGCTCTCGCCCTGATTTCGCCATGCGTGAAAGCTCATCTTCAGCGCGATTTCCACCGCCGATGCGCCATCCGAAGCAAAGAACGCATGACCGAGCGTGTGGCCCGTGAGCGCGCTCAGTCGCTCTGCGAGTTCAACCGCGCTTTCGTGCGTGCAGCCGGCGAGCATCACGTGCTCGAGCGTGTCGAGCTGCGCCTTGAGCGCTGCGTTGATCGACTCGTTCGCGTGACCGAACAGGTTCACCCACCACGAACTGATGGCGTCGAGATAGCGCCGACCGTCGCGGTCGTAGAGCCACGGGCCGGCGCCGCGCGCGACCGCGATGAGCGGAAAACGCTCGTGGTGCTTCATCTGGGTGCACGGATGCCAGACGGCGCGCAGGCTGCGCTCGACCCAATGGTCGCTGGCAGGGTTGGAAAGCTGATTCAAAGACGACTCCCGGTACGACAGCGGGACCGAGATTAGCGCGAACGCCCGCGCAATGCACTACCCCGAAAATGGCGTCGCGATGCGTTGCGGCGCGATGTTAGGCGGTGTTCGGACCGGCAGGCAGCAGATCTTCAGCGAACGCCAGAAATGACCGTAGATAGCGACGACAAAGTGAACTGCGCTTGTGCAAAAAATCTGTCGACTGCATGCGAAAAAGTGCGACGCATGCGCAACAGCGTTATCGCGGACGCACGGATCGGTGCCCGGAACAATGCGACACCCATCACGCAACGTGATCGTCGCGTGACGCGTCAACAGGCTGAAGAAAGGAATTCGAAGGAGGAAGGAAAGGCGCCGCGCGCAGACGGCAAGACGAAACGCCTAGCGGCTCGCGAGTGCGTGGCGGACGTTGTCAGCCGTATCCACGCCATCAGGCGTCGCGCCCGCGCTGGCCTCATTCCGGGCGGTGACCGTGGCATCGTTGGACCACACCACGGTGCCGTTGACCGCGTACAGGTGGCAGGCATCGCTGCTGTGTTTCTGGCAGTTCGCGACCGCGACGGCCATCGGATTGTCGCCGCCCTCGGCCCACGACCACGCGCCCGAACCGGACACCGCGAAGGCGCGGCTCGGATACTGCTTGAGGAAGTTGCGATAACCGTCTCGGCCCGCCTGATCGAGATACGGCACGGCGCTCACCGAGTCGATGGCAGCGAAGTCCGTGCCGCGCGGCGCGGCCGGTGCCGGAACCCGGTACTCGACTGCGGTCGGCATGCCTTCGCGGGCGAGGAATGCTTCGACTGCCGGCCACCAGACCTGCACGCCGTCACGATCGCCTACGAGGCGATGGGCGTCGTTCTTGTACGAGCCGTAATCGACGAGCTTCGCGCCCGCACCGGGCTGCGACTCGCCGGCCTGTGCGGTGCGGTACGCAGCGAACATGTTCGCGACGAGACCCGGCGTCCACACGGAATCGTTGTCGCCGTAGAGCCACAGCGAGGCCACGCGTGCCTTGCCGCCATAGCCGCCGAAGGCCTGGGTCAGGTTGTCCTGCCAACCCGTGCAGGCGTCCTGACGCAGGCCGCCCGAGAAGTTGATAAGCGCGCGCACGCCGTGTGCAGCTTCGGTGCCGTAGGCGATCGTCGCGAGGCCGCCGTGCGAGGTCCCTGCCACCGCGATGTGGTCTGCGTCGACATACGGTTGCTTCGACATGTAGTCGATCGTCGCGGCGACATCGGCGGCCTGGCCGAGGCCGTTGCTCGCCACGTCGCAGCCGTCCTGCTCGTAGGAGCCGCCCGAGCCCGCAAAGCCGCGGCGGTTCGGTGCGACGACTACGTAGCCCCGGCGCACAAATTCGCGTGCGAACGACACCGGGTCGCTACGCGACTGGCTGCGCGGGTCACCGAGAATCTTGCCGTGATTGAACACCACCATCGGGAACGGGCCAGGGCCGTCCGGGCGGTAGATCGTGGTTTCGAGCGTAACGGTGCCGTCGGCATCGACGGGAATGTAGATCACCTGCTCGTTCATGTTGGGGCGTACAGCGGGCAGCCAGGCTTCGTCGAGAGCAAGACGGGCAACATTGGCGCTGCCGAGCGGGCCGGCCGGAACCGGTGCGGTGGCGTGCGCGATGGTGGCCTGCGTGGCGGCGCGAGCCGGCGTAGCCGACTGCGTGGCTACCTGATCGGATAGCGATGCTGCGTGCGCGACCGAAAGCAGACACACCGTGCCGGCCAAGGCCCATCCGGTAAGGAGCTTCCTGAACGCCATGCGCAAACCCGCCTGCGAGAAACCTGATTGACTTCGTGCTACTCCGGTCGGTCCGCTTCCGGCACAACGTAAGCCACGGGCGTGTCGCAAGACACGTGCCGGTGAAACCCACGAGGGGAAAAAACCGATCGGAACACCGCTGCGGCGGCGCGATGCAGTTGTGCAACGACGCCTCCGGGGCGCTCGGCATGCAGTGACCCACACCTGAAACGGGGGCGCTATCGAAGCAAAACCCTCGGTCGGCAAGGCCCTGCACCGGACTCGCAAGCTCTGCTTACATTCAACTTGCGCAACCGGCCGAACACCGCGATTACATCGTCGCACAACAAAAGATCGTTACGCAATTCAGGGGTAACCCGGCATAACGCATGCCAGTCCCGTGTGAGTCCCACGGGGCCTGGCTCTCAGGCAGATCGAGTCTTTTTGCCGCTATTGGGCGCGTCGTGCACGGCCCACGGCGATCGGAAAAAAATACGTGGAATTAATTACTTACGTGTGAAAACACGAAGCAGAGCATGCGCTGCGCGAGGTACTTTGCGCCCTCGCTGCGCACGGCGTCAGGCGTCCGTCACATCGCCGTCGACATAGCGCCAGCGGCCGTCCTCGTCGCGCGTAAAACGGCTCACTTCGTGGAGCCGTGAGGCGCGCCCTCCCGTCTTGTAGCGCGCGACGAACTCGACGACCGCATGAGTCGCGTCCATCTGTTCATGACGCTTCACCGCGAGGCCGAGCCAACGCGGCGCATCCGGCGCCGAGGGTTGCACGTCGAGGTCCGGCGGGCAGGTTTGCGGCGCCCAGGTCGCGCGCAGCCAGGCCGTCTCACCGAGCACGTAGGCCGTATAGCGCGAGCGCATCAGTTGGAGCGCCGTTTCTGGAAGCACACCCGCGTCGATGAAAGGGCCGCAGCAGTCGACATAGCGCGGCGGCTTCGCAGACGATTTCTGGTTGGGTGCGGCACCGCCGCAAGGACAGTCGGTAGGCCGGGCGGCCCGGGAAGTTTCAGCAGTCATCGGGGAAAAAATCCATTCGGGTGCCGTACGCGGATTCTCCGGACGGCGCGCCCTGTCGCTTTCAAGCAGAAAAATCGTGCCGGTCGGGTTGATTCGCGATCGGTGCGGGATGTAACGTCACCAGTCGAGTTCGGTGCCGTCGTACTGGAAGAAGCGTCCGTTGAACACTTCGCGTGCCGCCGCCGCTTCGGCGATCACCTCGCGCATGGCCGTGACGCTGTGCGCCACGTCGATGGCCGCTTGAGCGCCGCCCATGTCGGTGCGCACCCAGCCGGGATGCAGCGCGATACACGTGGCGCGACGCGTCTGCAGCGAGGTGATCTTGATGACGTCGTTGAGCGCGGCCTTGCTCGCGCGATAGAGCCAGCCCGTCGTGCCCGTGGCCTGCGCGATGCTGCCCATGCGGCTCGACAGTACGCCGAGCACGCCGTTCGCCGCATCGACACGCGGCAGCAACGCCGGAATCAGTTGCATCGGGCCTCGTACGTTGGTGTGCATCACCTGGTCGAAGTCCTCGGCCGTGATCGTCTCGACGCCCTCGGTGCGCGGGCCGTAGATGCCCGCCACGATGAGCGCCACGTCGAGCCGCTCGGCTTCGAGCTTCCAGCCGAGCGCCGCGATCTCATCGGGATGCTCGATGTCGAGCTGAAACGGCTGTGCGCCCAGCTCGTGCAGTCCTTCGAGCGCAACGTTGCCCCGCGCCGTGGCGAGCACGCGCCAGCCCGCCTTCGCATATTGCCGCGCAAACTCGCGCCCAATGCCGCGCGACGCACCCACGATCAACGCTGTTTTCATCTGGCCACCCTGGCATCCTGGTATTGGACGCGCCACCTCCTTGCGGCGCGTCTGTCGCGAGACTACCGCAATTAGCCAGCGTTACAGCAGTTCGATGCCCATCGCCGTCGCTTCGCCCCCGCCGATACACAAGCTCGCGACGCCCCGCTTGCCGCCGCGCGCGCGCAGTGCGCCGAGCAGCGTGACGAGGATACGCGCGCCCGATGCGCCGATCGGATGACCGAGCGCGCACGCGCCGCCGTTCACGTTGACCTTCTCGTGCGGCAGGTTGTGCTCCTTCATGGCGGCCATCGTGACGACGGCGAACGCCTCGTTGATCTCGTAGAGGTCGACATCCGACGCGCACCACCCAGTCTTCTCGTAGAGCTTCGCGATGGCGCCGACCGGCGCAGTGGTGAACTTCGAAGGCTGCTGGGCAAACGTCGTATGACCGGTCACGCGCGCAAGCGGCGTCACGCCGAGCCGCAACGCCGTCGATTCGCGCATCAGCACGAGCGCCGCGGCGCCGTCCGAGATCGAGGACGAATTCGCCGCCGTCACCGTGCCGGTCTTGCTGAACGCGGGCTTGAGCGTCGCAATTTTTTCGAGGTTGGCCTTGAACGGCTGCTCGTCGCGATCGATGGTGGTTTCGCCCGCGCGCGAGACCACCTTCACCGGCGCGATTTCCCACGCGAACGAACCGTCCTCGTTGGCGCGCTTAGCGCGCTTGAGCGACTCGATCGCAAACGCGTCCTGGCGTTCGCGCGAGAAGTCGTATTCGCTCGCGCATTCCTCGGCGAACGTGCCCATCAGACGGCCCTTGTCGTAGGCGTCTTCGAGACCGTCGAGGAACATGTGGTCGAGCACCTGGCCATGACCCATGCGCATGCCCGCGCGAGCCTTCGGCAGCAGATACGGCGCGTTGGTCATGCTTTCCATGCCGCCCGCGACGATCACATCCACCGATCCCGCCAGCAGCATGTCGTGCGCGAACATGGCCGCGCGCATGCCCGAGCCGCACATCTTGTTGACGGTCGTGGCGCCCGCCGCGAGCGGCAAGCCCGCTCCAAGCGCTGCCTGGCGCGCGGGTGCCTGGCCCTGCCCCGCGGGCAGCACACAGCCCATCACGACTTCTTCGATCTGCGCGGGTGCGAGGCCGGCGCGTTCGACCGCCGCCGCAATCGCAAACGCGCCCAGTTGCGGCGCGCTCAGCGACGCGAAATCGCCCTGAAAACCCGCCATCGGCGTGCGAGCCGCCGAGACGATCACGATGGGGTCTTTCAATGTCTCACTCATGTTTGTGCTCCTTGATGACTTCCGCGATAACGGCCGGCACGTCGCCAAGACGCGCGGCGTCCCCGGCGAGCACGTCGTTGTCCGCCTGATGCGCGCCGTGCGCGGACACGGCAGCCACGCAGCGCGCATACGTCTCGTGCAACTGGTCTTGCGCGCCAATCGACATGCCGAGGTCGCGGATGCGCCCGTCGTGCACGCCGTACGCCCAGCCATGAACCGTGAGCGTCTGGCCGCGCGCCCACGCGTCGCCGACGATCGTCGTCCGGCACACGTTCACGACCTGCTCGATCGTGTTGAGTTCGACGAGACGGCGATGGCGCTGCTCGCCCAAGGGCCACTCGTCGAGCAGCCCCGCGTGCTTCTCGCGTACGTCCTGCACGTGCTGGAGCCAGTTGTCGGCGAGACCGACACGGGTGCCGTGCAGCGCCGCGCCGACGCCGGAGCAGCCGTAGTGCCCCACCACCATGATGTGCTTCACCTTCAGCAGATCCACAGCGAACTGGATCACCGAAAGACAGTTGAGGTCCGTGTGCACGACGACGTTGGCGATGTTGCGATGGACAAACACCTCGCCCGGCGGCAGGCCGATGATCTCGTTCGCGGGCACACGCGAATCGGAGCAGCCGATCCACAGGTATTCGGGCGCCTGCTGATGCGCGAGACGCGAGAAGTAGCCGGGATCGGCGGCGAGGCGTGCGGTAACCCACTGGTCGTTGTTCTCGAACAGAGGGGCAAGCGGATGATCAGGGGATGGGGCCATGTCGGTTCAGCGGGTTGGTCCGTGTGCGTCAAGCCGCGCGCGCCGCAGCGGGCGGGCTTTGCTGCGCAAAACATTCGGGGTAGCGCATGCGAAAACGCATCGACGGATCGTAAGGAAAACAGTCCGGCACCTCACCTGCAATGAGACGCGCTTTGCTCTCCTGCCAGAGCGCCGGGTCGAAGAAATCGGGATGATACTCGAGGAAGTAGCGCTTGACGCGCGGGTCGCCCAGCAAGAACGGGCGATACGTCTCCGGAAAGATGTCGCGCGGGCCCACGGTGTACCACGGCTCGCCAGATAGTTCGTCTTCCTCATTACGTGGCTGCGGTACGGTTCGCACGTTGCAGTCCGTGAGGTACTCGATTTCGTCGTAGTCGTAGAACACCACGCGGCCGTGACGCGTCACGCCGAAGTTCTTGTACAGCATGTCACCCGGAAAGATGTTCGCACGCATCAGATCCTTGACCGCGTTGCCGTACTCGCGGATGCCGTGCTCCACATCCGCGTCAGTGCCGTTCTGCAGCCACATATTGAGCGGCACCATGCGGCGCTCGATGTACACATGGCGGATCACGAGATTGTCGCCTTCGTACTCGATCATCGAGGGTGCAAGCCTCTCCAGTTCGCGCACGAGTGCGTCGTCGAGCCGCGAGACGGGCAGCGCGACGCTCGAATATTCGAGCGTGTCGGCAAGACGCCCCAGACGGTCGTGGCGCTTCACGAGCCGGTACTTCGCCTCGACCTCTTCGCGCGTGGTGTCCTTCGGCGCGGGGAAGCTATCCTTGATGACCTTGAACACGTAAGGAAACGAAGGCAGCGTGAACACGATCATCACCATGCCGCGGATGCCGGGCGCGACGACGAACTGGTCCGACGAATGCGAGAGATGGTGCAGCAGGTCCCGATAGAAAAGATTCTTGCCCTGTTTCTGCAGGCCGAGCGACGTGTAGATCTCCCCCTTGGACTTGCGCGGCATGATCGTGCGCAGGAACTCGACGTAGGCCGAAGGCACATCCATATCGACCAGAAAATACGAGTGCGAGAAGCTGAACATGATGAGCAGTTGCTCGGAGCGCAACAGCACAGCGTCGAGCGCGAGGCGACCGCCCTCGACATGGCGGATTGGCAAGACGAACGGCGCGAGCACATCACCGTTGATGATGCGCCCGATGATGTACGCCGACTGGTTGCGAAAAAACAGCGACGACAGCACGTGAATCTGGAAGTTGGTCTTCGGCTCGACTTCGCCGTAGGTGTCGAACATCGTGCGTATCACGCACTTGACGTCGCGCGTGAGGTCTTCGAAGGGCGTCTCCAGCTGGAAGTTCGTGACGATGCGCTCGAGCGTCGCGGCGAGCCCGTCCTTGCCCGGATAGTACGCGCGGTAAGTCGGCTTCGCCGCGGGCTCTTCGTTTTCGATGTATTCCGTCGAAGTCGCGGGACGCACGAAGATGAAATCGTTGTTGAAGTACGAGCGGTGCAGGATCTTGCAGCACACCGAGTTGAAGAACGTCTCGGCGCACTCGGGTTGCCGGTGCGTCGTGAGCAGGCCGATGTAATGCAGCTTGATCTGCTGCCACACTTCATCGTCGATGTTTTCCGCGTCGTACTCGTCCTCCATCGCCACCACGCATTGCTCGACGCGCTCGTCATACGATGCGATGCGCTCGCGCGCGAGCCGCTGCAGACCGTGCCAGTCCGCCGACTCGAAGAGCCCCTTCGCCCGCACCCCCGCGTCGCTGAAATTGCGGTAGTGACTGTCGAAGCCCTCAAGCATCGTCTGGGCAACGTCGAAGCCTATCTGCGAGGAGAGCAGTTTCGGAAAGTGTTTCATCGCGGGCTGGCCTGTGGTGCGTCGGGAGACGACTCCTTCATTGAACCGGGACTTGAACCGAAACCCGGCCGCGACTACTTCTTTGCACCCGCGGCGTCAGCTTCGCGCGCGTCCGCCCGCGCAAGGAGTTCGCGCGCCTGCATCTCGTACTGCGCGAGATCTTCGAGTGTGGCGTCGAGATCGGCGCGCTGGCGCTCCAGGATCTCGCGGTGGCGCACCACCGTGTCGAGAAACGCCTGCAACTGCGGGAGCGTGTCGGTGGGCGAATCGTACAGGTCGAGCAGCGTCCTGATCTCCGAGAGCGTGAAGCCGAGCCGCTTGCCCCGCAGCGTCAACCGCAACCGCGTGCGGTCGCGCCCCGAAAACACGCGCTTGAGGCCGCCCGCCCCTTCGCGGCTAGGCGCAACCAGGCCCTGGTCTTCGTAGAAACGGATTGCGCGCGGCGTCACGTCGAATTCGTGGGCGAGTTCGGTAATCGTGTACTGAGTCATGGTGCGTAATGAGCGACGGGTCCGTAGCCGCCAGCGGGGCGGCGCATTGGGCGATAGAATCAACGTTTACGTTATCGTCAACCTGCCGGTTGCGCAACCTGCCCGCCCACGGGCCGCCTGCAGGATGGATGCGTTGCAACGCCGCTATCAGCGCGCAAACGCCGGTAACAGCCGATAAAAACGGAGAAGACACCCGCAATGAACGCACTCGAACACCAGCTCGACTATCCCTACGCCGACGCCCTTCCGGAACCTGGCCACACCCTCGACGTTGCGCCCGGCGTCAAATGGGTGCGCATGCCGATGCCGTTCGCGCTCGACCACATCAACCTGTGGCTGCTGCGTGACGAGATCGACGGCCAGGCGGGCTGGACCGTGGTCGATTGCGGCATCGCAAACGACACGATCAAGGCGCACTGGGAGCAGGTGTTCGACACGGCGCTGGAAGGTCTGCCTGTGCTGCGCGTGCTGGTCACGCACTGCCACCCCGATCACATCGGTCTCGCCCACTGGATCTGCTCGGGCGGCGACAAGAAGCGCTGGAACGTGCGGCTGTGGACGACGCTCGGTGAATACGTGAGCGCGCGCGTGATGTCGTCGGGCGACGGCTCGAACGCGGGCGGCGAAGGCGCGGCGCGTCATTTCGGGCGGCACGGCCTTATCGATCAACAGTCGCAGGAGTTGCTGCGCAACCGCGGCGGCTATTACACGAACCTCGTGCCCGCGCTGCCGACGCAATACCGCCGCCTGCGCGAAGCCGACATCGTAACGATCGGCGGTCGCGCGTGGCGCATCGTGACAGGCTTCGGCCACTCGCCCGAGCACTGCGCCCTCTTCTGCGAGGAAACCCGCGTGCTCCTGTCCGGCGATATGGTGCTGCCGCGCATCTCGACCAACATCTCCGTATTCGACGTGGAGCCGGAAGGCAATCCGCTACGCCTGTACCTCGAATCGCTCGGGCGCTACGAGACCATGCCCGAGGACACGCTCGCGCTGCCCGCACACGGCAAGCCGTTCCGCGGCGTGCGCACGCGTATCGCGCAACTGCGCGAGCATCACGACGCGCGCCTCGCAGAAGTGATGGAAGCGTGCGCCGCCGAGCCGCGCAGTGCGGCCGACATCGTGCCGCTCATGTTCAAGCGCCCGCTCGACATCCACCAGACGACCTTCGCCATGGGCGAAGCGCTCGCGCATCTGAATTTGCTGTGGCTCGCGGGCAAGCTCAAGCGATCGACGGGTGAGGATGGTGTGATCCGGTTTTCGGCCTGAGCGACACGCGGACACAAAAAGCAAACGGGCGGCTCGCAATGAGCCGCCCGTTTTTCCTGGCAATCTGCAAACCCCGCCGCGTCAGTTAGCGCCACCAGTCACAACATCAGCGCCGGGCGGTTTCACGAACTTGAACGCCGACGCGGGCATCGGCGGATTCTTTTGAATGTTGGAGAACGTGAGCAGCGTCACATTGCCGAACACGTCGTGCAGTTCCATCGCTTCGAGATTGCCGTCGCGAAAACCGATGCCGACGTTCTGGAACTGCGTGTCCTTCGACTTCGGAATGAGCTCCAGCCAGTCGATGCCGTTCTTCACGCCCGCATCGCGCAGCGTGAAGTTCTTCTCGAGGTCGTTGCTGCCGAACAGAATCGCAGCCGGGCTCGCGCCGAGCGCGCCACCAAGCTTGCGCTCGGTGACCTGATTCAGGTCCTTGTCGTAGACGAAGAGGGTCTCGCCGTCGGCCTGAAGCAGTTGTTGATACGGCTTCTCGTACTGCCAGATGAACTTGCCGGGCCGCGCGAACGCGAACGTGCCGCTCGAAGTCCTCGCGTTCAACGTGGCCGTGGCGATCGCCTCGCTCGCGCTCTTCGCGCCCGGCTGCGCCTTCAGCTCGCGCTGCACGAATTCACCGCGCGCCGAATGCACTTGCGCCACGAACTGCTTGAGCTGATCCGTGCCGCTCGCGAACGCGTGCGACGCCAGCAGCACGGAAGTGCCGAGCGCGAGCGCCGCACGTACGCCCATCTGGACAAAACGGGTGGAAAGTCCTGCCTGGAACTGCTTCAAAACGTTCTCCATAGGGAAAGGGAGGTGCGCGGCCGCGTCGGTATCAAGCGTCGGCGTCGCGCGTGGGTACGAGAATCTCGCGGTTGCCGCTCGACGACATCGCGGAAACGAGCCCCGATTGCTCCATCTGTTCGAGCAGCCGCGCTGCCCGGTTGTAGCCGATGCGCAGATGCCGCTGCACGAGCGAAATCGACGCTCGCCGGTTCTTGACGACCACTTCGACGGCCTGGTCGTACAGCGGATCGGACTCATCTCCAGTGCCGCTGGTTCCCGCGCCCGCCGATCCTTCGTCGCCCTCGCCTGCCACGCCGCCTTCAAGGAGGCCGTCGATATAGTTCGGCTCGCCCTGCTCCTTGAGCTTTTCGACCACGCGATGCACTTCGTCGTCGGAGACGAATGCGCCGTGCACGCGCACGGGCAGGCCGGTGCCCGGCGGCAGGTAGAGCATGTCGCCCATGCCGAGCAGCGACTCGGCGCCCATCTGGTCGAGAATCGTGCGCGAGTCGATCTTCGAGGACACCTGGAACGCCATGCGCGTCGGCACGTTGGCCTTGATGAGGCCGGTGATCACATCCACCGAAGGCCGCTGGGTCGCGAGGATCAGGTGAATGCCCGCCGCGCGCGCCTTCTGCGCAATACGCGCGATCAGTTCTTCAACCTTCTTGCCGACCACCATCATGAGGTCGGCGAGTTCGTCGATCACGACCACGATGTGCGGCAGCTTCGCGAGCGGCTCCGGATCGTCCGGCGTGAGGCTGAACGGATTCGGAATCTTTTCCTCGCGCTTCGTTGCCTCGTCGATCTTGTTGTTGTAGCCCGCGAGATTGCGCACGCCGACCTTGCTCATGAGCTTGTAGCGGCGCTCCATTTCGGCGACGGTCCAGTTCAGCGCGTTACCGGCCTGGCGCATGTCGGTCACGACCGGACACAGCAGATGCGGTATGCCCTCGTAGACGCTCATTTCGAGCATCTTCGGATCGATCAGGATCATGCGGACCTGTTCGGCGCTCGATTTGTAGAGCAGCGACAGGATCATCGCGTTGATCCCGACCGATTTGCCCGAGCCGGTCGTACCGGCCACGAGCAGGTGCGGCATCTTCGCGAGGTCGGCGCACACGGGCTTGCCGCCGATGTCCTTGCCGAGACCCATGGTGAGCGCGGACGGCGCGTCCGCATAAACCGTCGAGCCGAGAATCTCGGACAGGCGCACGGTCTGGCGGCGCTGGTTCGGCAATTCGAGCGCCATGTAGTTCTTGCCGGGAATGGTCTCCACAACGCGGATCGACACGAGCGACAGCGCGCGTGCGAGGTCCTTGGCGAGACCCACGATCTGACTGCCCTTCACGCCGGTCGCCGGCTCGATTTCGTAACGCGTGACGACGGGGCCCGGATACGCGGCCACCACGGCGACCTCAACGCCAAAATCCTTGAGCTTCTTCTCGATGAGGCGCGACGTGAACTCGAGCGCGTCGTCGGAGACCGTTTCCTGCGTGGCGGGCGCCGGATCGAGCAGCGAGATGGCCGGCAGCGTGGAATCGCCCGGCAGGTCGGTGAAGAGCGGCACCTGGCGCTCTTTCTCGACGCGCTCAGAACGCTGCGGCGTGGCCACCGGCGGCACGATCATGACCGGCTCGTGCTCCTCGATCTTCACGCGGCTGCTCTCGACCTTGCCTTCACGCTTGACGGCCGCGGCCTCGCCGAGCTTGCGGTCGCTCCGTGCCTCGCGGCGCATCCTCGCGAGCGTGACCGCATTGATGAGCGCCTCGCCGACCTTCTCGGACACGGACAGCCACGAGAAACGGAAATACAGCGACAGCCCGATGCCGAGCGCCAGCAGGAGCGCGAGCGTACCGCCGGTGAAGCCGAACGCGTGCGAGACACCGCGCGCCACGGCATCGCCCACCACGCCGCCGGGCGTGTGCTCGCGCGGCAATTGCACCCTGAGCGACCACATGCGCAACGCCGCGATGCCGTCGCTCGCGAGCAGCACGAGAACGAA
Source organism: Paraburkholderia adhaesiva (assembly GCF_021390575.1). GTDB lineage: Bacteria > Pseudomonadota > Gammaproteobacteria > Burkholderiales > Burkholderiaceae > Paraburkholderia > Paraburkholderia adhaesiva. The sequence continues at coordinate 2,415,304 of NZ_JAJEJQ010000001.1, forward strand.
CGCGAGGCTTTCGGTGATCCAGCTGTGGTCGCGCGGTTTGTCGTCATCGTCGGCGAGCGCTTCGTTGAGCGTGATGCGCCGATAGTTCGCGGAAATGCGCCGGGCGAGCGGCACGACCCACCAGTAGGCGGAGAGGCCGAACAGCAGCAGCAGAATGTCAGAGGTCCACGCGCCGACGCGGCCCGCCCAGTTCGAGATGTGATCGACATGGGCGGCGTGGGTCCAGCTGGGGTCGAGGCGGCTGTAACTGATGAGCGCCATCAGCAGGAAGACGCCGAGCGCGACCTGCAAGAGCCAGCGGATTTCGGTGAACAGGCGCGACATGCGATGGGGCAATGCCTGCGCCTGCGCGGAATAGGTAGCTTTGGCCATTGAATCCTGGTGCTGATCCTTGATGCGTTCGCGGCCGGCGCGCGCTGCAGGCTGATGCAGCGGACCCGCGCAGCCGCCTTTCGTCCGATCCGGCTTATTGTAAACGTGTTGTTTCGGCCCCGGCTGTAAATGACGGTTACCGGCAACAGTGGCGCTGCCGCGCTCAGGGCCGAACCAGCGCGCGTGGCGCATTGTCGCGCACTGGCGGGCGCGCCGCGCCGTGCCTCGCATCCCGGCACATCCGCTGCCGCCCAACCGCCCGCCCACGTACAGGCTATCGGCACGATCAGGAAGCTTCATGAGGCGCGGGCAGGCCCCGGCCTTTATAATTGCGCCCTGATGCCCATATCCATGTGTGTGCCCTGTCGCACCGCCGGGCGGTCTCGCTTTACAGCGCGCTTTTCAGCGTCTGTCTCTGTAGCGTCATACGCAGCGCCTTTTTACGGATTTCGACCATGTCTGTAACCAAACACGCCAAAGTCCTGATTCTCGGTTCCGGCCCCGCCGGCTACACCGCCGCCGTCTATGCGGCTCGCGCGAACCTTTCACCGCTCCTCATCACCGGCCTCGCGCAGGGCGGCCAGCTCATGACGACGACCGACGTCGAAAACTGGCCCGCCGACGCGAACGGCGTGCAGGGCCCGGAACTGATGCAGCGTTTCCTCGAGCACGCTGAGCGTTTCAACACGGAAATCGTGTTCGATCACATCCACACGGCGAAGCTCGATGAAAAGCCGATCCGCCTGATCGGCGATTCGGGCGAGTACACCTGCGATTCGCTGATCATCGCGACCGGCGCGTCGGCGCAGTACCTCGGCCTGCCGAGCGAAGAGCTGTATATGGGCCGCGGCGTTTCGGCCTGCGCGACCTGCGACGGCTTCTTCTACCGCAACCAGCACGTCGCAGTGGTGGGCGGCGGCAATACGGCCGTCGAAGAAGCGCTGTACCTCGCGGGCATCGCGAAGAAGGTGACGGTGATCCACCGCCGCGACAAGTTCCGCGCGGAGCCGATCCTGATCGACCGCCTGCTGGAGAAGGAAAAGGAAGGCGTCGTCGAGATCAAGTGGAATCACGTGCTCGACGAAGTCAAGGGCAACGAAGGCGGCGTGAACGGCCTGCGCATCAAGAACGCGCAGACCGGCGAGACGACCGACCTCGACCTGCAGGGCCTCTTCGTCGCGATCGGCCACAAGCCGAACACCGATATCTTCCAGGGCCAGCTCGAGATGAAGAACGGCTACATCATCACGAACGGCGGGCTGAACGGCAACGCCACCGGCACGAGCGTGGCGGGCGTTTTCGCGGCGGGCGATGTGCAGGACCACGTCTATCGCCAGGCGATCACGAGCGCCGGCACCGGCTGCATGGCCGCGCTCGACGCGCAGCGCTATCTCGAGAGCATCCACGAGATCGCCCAGCCGCACGTCATGAGCGCAGAAGCCGAGCGCTGAAAGCTTCCGGCGCTGGCGGGCGCAGACGGCTAAAATAGCGGTCTGAAGCCTGTCGGCGCACCGGAATCAGGGCCGCGGCCAGCCAGCCGGCGGCCCTTTTCTTTTGTGCCGCGATTTTGTGCCCGGAATTTGTGCTGCGATTTTTTGCTGCGATCGCCACCCGGCTGTCGGCGCGATTTCCGGTGCCATGTCGATATAAGAGCCTCTTCCATCGCTACACTCGCCGCACTGCGGGCGCACCTCGCGCGCCAGGCGGCGGTTGAAACCAGACGACCACGACAACGCCTTCCGCCATGCCGAAGAACAAGCCTCATCCCGGCGAGCCCAAGCGTCCCGCTGCACAACGCCCCGCCGCGCCCGAACCCACTGCCACGACACCTGCTGTCACGACTGAGAAGGGCAATCTCGCCGCGGGCTTTGGAGGGCTAGGCAGCCTGCGCGACGCGTTGAAGGTGCAGACCCGCCAGCGCGAGCGTGAACGCGCGGCGGCGCTTGCGGCCCGCGTAGAAGCCGACGCAGACAGCGAACTCTTCCGCCGCGAGATCGGCACCATCGCGCCGTTGAACGCACCCCCGCGCTCGCCGGCGCGCCGCGCGGCGCCCGTGCCGCTGCCCCTCCAGACGCAGCGCGACGAGCAGGCCGTGCTGCACGAAGCCATCTCCGACGACTTCGATCCCGAAGCGCTCCTCGACACGGACGACTCGCTCTACTACCACCGCCCCGGCATCAGCGACGAGGTCGTGAAAAAGCTGCGACGCGGCACGTGGATCGTGCAGGCGCAACTCGACCTGCACGGCATGCGCCGCGAAGAAGCGCGCGAGGCGCTGCAGACGTTCATCCGTGAAGCGGGCAAGCGCGGGCTGCGGTGTGTCCGCGTGATTCACGGCAAGGGACTCGGCTCGGTCGGGAAGGGGCCGGTGCTAAAGGGCAAGGTGCGCGCGTGGCTCGTGCAGAAGGAAGAAGTGATCGCGTTCTGCCAGGCGCGGCCGCACGATGGCGGCGCGGGCGCGGTGCTCGTGCTGTTGCAGCCGCAAGCGGTTGGTCCCGCTGGAGCACATACGCCGCGCTGACCGGTGCGCCTTCAGTCGTAAGGGGACGTATCGTGAGGATACGTGATGCGTTCCCTCGAAAAAGAGTGCTTCGCGGATTTCGTGGAAGACCGCTAACGGACGGACCGTAGTCGGCCAGGATGTGACATTTGCTTAACGTCTCGCTACGACGTTCCGATGTCCACGGTTCACTGTATTGCAGTCTCCCGCACGCTATAAGACAAAGCCTTCTGATCGACCTTGCCATTGGCTCGCCAGTGCGCACCAACGCATGCCCAGGCGCGAACCGGCCCCGCAGCACCCAGTCCTGCGTGATTCAGCGTACTGTACCGGCAACCCATTGCAGGATCAGCGCTACGGGTGAACTAACCCCCGGCGGGGTCAAGAGGCGCCCTGCAGAGCCTGAATACGACGGTTCATGATCTCTGCGCTAATCGGCAGGTAAGGGGTAAGAACCAAGGCGCACTTCCAACATGTTTAGCGGTGGCCGTCCATGGACGATGATGTCAAGGGTGCGTCTTCCAGATCGATCGGGGCGCAATTGCGCGGACTCATCTCGCGAGGAATCGCAGCCGCTATCCGCAGGACGGGCGGCCACCCGTATGCCGTAGGCATTGCCGGCACCATTTTCGCGGTCGTGGTGATCGCGCTCCCCTTCGTCGTGATGGTGGCCGGTCGCGACGAGACAATCGACCACGCACGGGAAACGTCGAGGAATATGAGTTCGCTTATCGCGCTCGACCTTGAACGTAACTTCGAGTTCTACGATGTTCAGCTTCTGGACCTGATACGCAGCATCGAACAACTAAAAGCGGGGCCTCTATCCACCGCGCTGCAAGATAACGGATTGTTTCGGAGTCTGCCGGACAGCGCCTTTGTTGACCGAAAACTCATTATCGACGCCTCCGGGCGGATCGTTGCGTCCGCTGATGGCCTGAACCGGGACCCCGCGTTGGCGCTGCGCGATCGCGACTATTTCATCGAGCAGCAGCGTAACCCGGCGATGGGCCTCGCCATTTCCCACCCCCTTCGCTCCCGGTTTCCGGACGGCAAGCTATCCATCGCGCTCACCCGTCGTATCAGCGGTCCAGACGGGTCGTTCGCGGGCATCGCCCTTTTCACGGTCCAGTTGGAAAGCTTCCAGCGACTTCTCGACACGATCGACGTAGAGAAGCCGGGATTGGTCGAGATCCTGTCGGCAGACGGAACAGTCCTCGGAGCGAAGCCTGGGTCCGATCGGCCAGTTGGCACGAGCGTTGCCCAGCGCCCGACTTTCGCGGAAATGCGTCAGCGCGATAGTGGCTCGACTATCGCGACCGGAAGTGACGGTATCCAACGGATCTACACCTACCAGCGTGTCAAGGGGCTGCCTTTCATTGCGGTCGTGGCGCCAGCGACGGACGATGTGATGAGGGCCTGGCGGCGCCAGTTTTTTATTACCGCTGCCGCCTCGGTCCTCTGGGGGCTGGTGCTGACCGTCGGCGCCTGGCTTCTCGCGTTCACCTTGCGCGACAAGCTACGCGCGCAGGCCGAACTCGCTCAGTTGGCCGCCACGGATCCGCTGACGAAGCTGAAAAACCGTCGCACACTCGACGACCGGCTTCAGGCTGAGTGGATTCGTGCTGTGCGCGATGGACACAGCGAACTCTCGATGCTGTTCATCGACATCGACCGCTTCAAGCTGTTCAACGACACCTATGGGCATGCAGCCGGCGACGACATTCTCGCGACCGTCGCGGGGTGTATCGCATCGTCGGCAAGACGGTCGATTGACCTCGTGGCCCGATACGGTGGCGAGGAATTCGTGGTCGTGTTGCCGGATACGGGCCACGAAGCCGCCCTCGAAATCGCGGAAACGATTCGTCGCAATGTCGAGTCACTTCGCATCGCGAATCCGGGAAGCGAAACTGGACAGGTGACGGTCAGCATCGGCTGTACGACATACCATCCGGCAGACGGAGGCGGCCCGGAGCAACTCGTTTCGATCACGGACGAACAGTTGTACGAGGCGAAGTCGTCCGGACGAAACCAGGTCAAGGCGATCGTCGTGACGTCGATGCTCGACAAGCAAACCTGATCGGGCGTGGCTGCCTTATTGCGTTACGCGGTAGCAATGTGGATGCTCCCGGACAAGGTCATGCCCGGTGTGTGCTAACCAGTCTCGCTGTTCCATAAGGGCTAGTGGCCGTTATGTTCTCACGTGAGACACAGGTGTCGCCGTGAGCGGGAAAGACCACTTCGGGTCAAACAGAGTCCTGCCCCGGAAATCTACGAAGAACCGATAAAAAAGCCTCACGCGCAACCCGCACGTGAGGCTTTTGCATTAAATCGCCAACACTGAGAGGTGGCCGCGCAAATTCGGACAGTCGGATAAGTGGTTTGGCCGGGGCCTGAGCCAGCGATAATGCTGGCAAAGGAACCGAGGAAATGACGAAGAGAACCCGACGGACGCACTCAGCGGCGTTCAAAGCGAAAGTGGCACTGGCAGCGGTCAAAGGTGAGCGCACGCTGGCCGAACTGGCACAGCAGTTTGATGTACATCCGAACCAGATCACGGAATGGAAGCGGCAGTTGCAGGAGCGTGCGGCAGACGTGTTTGGTGCGACAGGTGCACCGTCGAGCGATCCGCCGGTGGACGTGAAAACGCTGCACGCGAAGATCGGGCAGTTGACGCTGGAGAACGATTTTTTGTCAGGAGCGCTCGGCAAAGCCGGACTGCTGAGCGCAAAGCGATGATTGACTGTACGCATGCGCTGCCGGTTTCGCGACAGACGCGACTGGTTGGCATCGCGAGATCGAGCGCATATTACCGGGCGCAGCCGGTCAGCGAGGTCGATCAGTTGCTGATGCGGCGAATCGACGAACTGCACATGGAGTTCCCATTTGCAGGGGCGCGGATGCTGGCGCGCCTGTTGCGCCGGGAAGGCCATGAGGTGGGTCGCCGTCGCGTACGCACGCTGATGAAGCGCATGGGCGTCGAGGCGCTGTACTGCAAGCCGAACACGAGCCGCCGCAACGCGCAGCACAAGATCTGGCCGTACCTGCTGCGCGGCATGAAGATCGAGCGTGCCAATCAGGTGTTCGCCCTCGACACGACGTACATTCCGATGGCGCGCGGCTTCGTGTACCTGACGGCAGTGGTGGACTGGGCGAGCCGCAAGATTCTCGCGTACCGGGTCGCCATCACGCTGGAAGCCACGCACGCCGTCGAGGCGCTGGAAGAGGCGTTCGCCCGCTACGGACTGCCCGACATCGTGAACACCGATCAGGGTAGCCAGTTCACGGCGGGCGCGTTCACCGAGGCGGTGCTGAGCCGGGGCGTGCGGCTGTCGATGGACGGCAAAGGGGCCTGGCGCGACAACGTGTTCGTCGAACGGGTGTGGCGCAGCATCAAGTACGAAGAGGTCTACCTGAAAGCGTACGAGTCGGTCAGCCATGCCCGGCGCTCCATCGGCGAATACGTCGAGCTGTACAACCGGAAACGGCCCCATTCGAGCCTGGCGGATCAGACCCCGGATGAGGCATACTTCGCGACGCTGCCTGCGATCAAATCGGCAGCATGATTGCCTCGGACGTTCCACTTAAAAATCTCAGATGACTGTCCGAACGAGTGAGGCCACCTCTCTGCTCGTATCAGGCGATCCGCTCTTCCGACTTCGGATCGAAGAGCACCGCCTTCGAAACATCGAACAGCAGTTCCATCTCCTTCTCCGGCTGCGGATTCGCGCTCGGGTGCACGCGGCTCACAATGCGCTTGCCGTTGACCTGCGCGAACACCAGCGTATCCGGCCCGGTCGGCTCGATCACGTCCACCTTCACGGTATGGCGTTGCAGTTCGTGGCCATGGCCATCGTGTGAGCTGCGCGCATCGGTGATGCGCTCCGGCCGCAGGCCGAGCACCACATTCTGACCAACATGCCCGCGCAACTTGTTCACATCGAACGGCAGGTTCAGCACGCTGCGGGCAACACCCGTGTCGAGTTCAAGACCCACACCCGCACCCTGCTCCACGAGCTTGCCGTCGATGAAGTTCATCGGCGGCGCGCCAATGAAGCCCGCCACGAACAGGTTCGACGGCGAATCGTAAATCTCCTGCGGCGCGCCGAACTGCTGAACGATACCGTCCTTCATCACCGCGATGCGGTCGCCGAGCGTCATTGCCTCGATCTGGTCGTGCGTCACATAGACGATCGTCGTGCCGAGACGCTGATGCAACAGCTTGATTTCCGAGCGCATCTCGATACGCAGCTTCGCGTCGAGGTTCGAGAGCGGCTCGTCGAACAGGAACATGACGGGGTCGCGTGCGAGCGCACGACCCATCGCGACGCGCTGGCGCTGGCCGCCCGAGAGCTGACCCGGCCTGCGGTCGAGCAAATGCTGGATCTGCAGCAGCTTCGAGACGCGCTCGACGATCTGCGACTGCTCGCCCTTGGGCACCTTGCGGATGTTCAGGCCGAACGAGATGTTCTCGCGCACCGTCATCGACGGATACAGCGCGTACGACTGGAACACCATCGCGATATCGCGGTCCTTCGGCGAGAGGTTGTTCACCACCTTGCCGTCGATGGAGATCTCGCCTTTGGTGACGGTTTCGAGACCCGCGATCATGTTGAGCAGCGTCGACTTCCCGCAGCCCGAACCGCCGACGAGAATCAGGAACTGTCCGTCCTCGATGTCGATGTTCACGCCCTTCAGGACGGGCACCCCGTTCGGGTAGGTCTTGTAGACGTCGCGAATGGAAAGGCTTGCCATGCTGTGAATCCTTTTCTCAAACTTGGGGATAAGCCCCCGTATCAGCCCTTCACCGCGCCCGCCGTGAGGCCGCGCACGAAGTAGCGGCCGGCGATCACGTAGATGAGCAGCGTGGGCAGCGCGGCGATGATCGCGCCGGCCATGTCGACGTTGTATTCCTTCACGCCCGTGGACGTGTTCACGAGATTGTTCAGCGCCACCGTAATCGGCATCGAATCGACGCCCGAGAACACGATACCGAACAGGAAGTCATTCCAGATCTGCGTGAATTGCCAGATCAGGCACACCATGAAGATCGGCAGCGAGATCGGCAGCAGGATGCGCGTGAAGATCATGAAGAACCCGGCGCCGTCGATGCGCGCGGCCTTCACGAGTTCGGCGGGCACACTCACGTAGAAGTTGCGGAAGAACATCGTGGTGAACGCGATGCCATACACGACGTGCACGAGCACGAGGCCGCCGATCGTGTTCGAGAGGCCGAAGAAGCCTTGCAGGCGCGCCATCGGCAGCAGGATCGCCTGGAACGGAATGAAGCAGCCCACGAGCAGCATCGTGAAGAGCGCATCCGCGCCGCGAAAACGCCAGTGCGTGAGCACGTAGCCGTTGAACGCGCCGATGATCGACGAAATCAGAACGGCCGGAATCACCATCTTCACGGAGTTCATGAAGAACGGCTGCATACCGTCACAGCGCACGCCGGTGCAGGCACCGCTCCACGCCTTGACCCACGGTACGAAGCTCGGATGCGCGGGCAGCGTCAGCATGTTGCCCTGGTGAAGCTCGTCGAGATCCTTGAACGATGTCGACAGCATCACGTAGAGCGGAAACAGGAAGTACAACGCGAACAGGATTAGCGCCGCATAGACGACCACGCGGCTCACCGTCATCTTAGGCTGCATTGCGCGTGCTCCTCGATTCCAGATACATCAGCGGCACGAGCACGGCCACGACGGTGGCGAGCATCATCATCGACGAGGCCGCGCCGACGCCGAGTTGCCCGCGGTTGAACGAAAACGTGTACATGAAGATCGCAGGCAGCGACGACGCTGTGCCCGGCCCGCCCGCGGTCAGCGCGACGACGAGGTCGAACGTCTTGATCGTGATGTGGCACAGGATCAGCAGCACCGAGAAGAACACCGGACGCATGCTCGGGATCACGATCTTGCGATAGATCGTCGGGAGCGTCGCGCCGTCCACCTGGGCGGCCTTGAAGATTTCGCTGTCCACGCCGCGCAGCCCGGCGAGGAAGAGCGCCATGCAAAAGCCGGTGGACTGCCAGACGGCAGCGACCACGATGCAGAAGATGGCCCTGTCCGGATTGTTGAGCCAGTCGAACGTGAAGCTCGTCCAGCCCCAGTCGTGCAGCACGCCCTGGATGCCGAGATCGGGATTCATGATCCACTGCCACGCCGTGCCGGTGACGATGTACGAGAGCGCCATCGGATAAAGGAACACCGCGCGCAGCGCGCCTTCCTGGCGAATCTGCTGGTCGAGCAGGATCGCGAGAAAAAGCCCGAGCGCCACGCAGATGCCGATGAACGGCACGCCGAACCAGCCGAGATTCTGCGCCGAAGTCCACCAGACGTCGTTCTCGAACAGTTCGCGATAGCGATCGAGGCCGGCGAACTCGTAGCGCGGCATCAGTTTCGAGGTGGACAGCGACAGCCAGCCGGTCAGGAGGATGAAGCCGTATACAAATACGAGGCTGATCAGAATGCTGGGCGAAAGCACCAGCTTCGGGATCCAGCGGTCTGCGAACGCCGCCGTCTGCGACGCGCGGCGGGCAGCAGCCGTCGCCGCCTTGCCGTTACCGCTAAGAGAAGCAGTCACTGCGTAACTCCTGGTGCAGTGCGAAAGAGGGTTTCGCACGATGATTGGGTTCAGGTCGAACCGTCATGTCCAGGGGGCCGCGCGCGGCGCTTCGCACGCCGCGCGCGGAACTCACCCTGCTTACTTCGTCTTCGCTGCCTTCGCGAGCGCTTCGACTGCGCTCTTCGAGTCCTGCGTCGAGTTCATGAACTTCGTCACGACGTCGGTGATCGCACCGGCGACCGCGTCCGGCTGAGCCATGCCGTGCGCGAGCGACGGCACGTAGCCACCGGCCTTGATCGCGATCTGCTCGTCAGCGTACGACCGCTTCGCACACGCGTCGAACTTGCTCATGTCCACACCCAGACGGACCGGGATAGAACCCTTGTACAGGCTGAACTGCTCCTGGAACGCCGGGCTCATGATGGTCTTCGCGAGCGCGATCTGACCCGGCGTCGCCGCCTTCTGGTCCTTCTGCTGGAAGAACACGAACGAGTCCACGTTGAAAGTGTAGGCCTTCTCCGTGTGCGGTACCGGTGCGCAGACGTAGTCCTTATCCGGCACCTTGCCGGCGCTCGCGAACTCGCCCTTCGCCCAGTCGCCCATGAACTGCATGCCGGCCTTGCCGTTGATGACCATCGCCGTCGCGAGGTTCCAGTCGCGGCCGGTGCGGGCGTTATCCATATAGCCTTCGATCTTGCGGACCGTGTCGAACACGCCGACCATCTGCTGCGACGTCAGCGTCTTCTGGTCGAGGTCGACGAGCGCCTTCTTGTAGAAGTCCGCGCCCTGCGAGAGGACCACGTCTTCCCACAGCGTCAGGTCCTGCCACGGCTGGCCGCCCGCGGCGACCGGCTGGATACCGGCGGCCTTCATCTTGTCGGCGAGCGCAAAGAATTCCGGCCACGTGGTCGGCGCCTTGCCGCCCACCTTGTCGAGCGCCGCCTTGTTGATCCACACCCAGTTCACGCGGTGCACCGAGAACGGCGCGCCGACGTAGTGGTTATCCGCGCGCATGATCTTGTCGATCTGCGGCGGCAGGTTGGTCTTCCAGTCGGCCGCAGCGGCATCGATCGGCACGAGCACGCCCTGCGAAGCCCATTCCTGGATCAGCGGACCCTTGATCTGGGCGGCGGTCGGCGCGTTGCCCGAAATCACCTGGGTCTTCAGTGCGGTCATGGCCGCCGCGCCCGCGCCACCGGCGACCGCGAAGTCCTTCCACACGAAGCCCTGCTTCGTCATGTCGTCCTTCAGGACGCCAATGGCTTTCGATTCGCCGCCCGACGTCCACCAGTGCAGCACTTCGAGGGATTCGGCTGCCTGCGCCGTCGCGATGCTGCCCATCAGACTTGCGGCGCACAGGGCACCTGCGATCGCCCGGAATTTCATCGTCATAACTTTTCTCCTCCAGACACCTGAACAAAACGATTGACCCCTGATGTCGCCAGGGTGTGGTTGTGGTTCAAACAGGCAAAACACGGGACGGCCGGGCGCCGGAGTGCCGCGCGCGCGTGTGTTTTCATCAAACGCGCACGGACAGCGTGCCGGCTTGCAGCCGCCGGACGCTCAAGAGATGAGTGATTCGGGAAGCAACTGATTGTCTCCTCTTCTGTTTTTCACCGGCGCGGCGAGCAACATGCAGATTGCCCGGCGCCTGCGGCAAGTCGAGGCGCCGCTACGTCACGCGGCCCCACGTCCCTCAGGGCAGCCCCACCCGGCCGCCCAGTTCGCCAAACGACGAATTTCTCGTCCAATGGCATGAGGGATGTTCCGTCCACCCGTGGAAAGCGCGTGCCGATGCCGTTATACCGCTGTTGGCCACGCTTTTTTCATCGAATGAACGTTACCTCTTGATTTGGATTGTAGTTAAACTACAATTCAGTGTCAAAAAAAATTTTATCGGACTACGGCCGCCCGAGCTCTCCTGCAGCGGCCCCTCAGCACTGCGTTGGAGACTATGCAATTCCCGACTGATTCCGGCTTTACCTTCGTTCTCTTTGGCGGCACCGGCGACCTGTCGATGCGCAAGATCCTCCCGGCCCTGTACGAGGCGCACCGTTCGGGCATGCTCGCTGAGGCGGGCAAGATCGTGGGCGTCGCACGCCAGGAAGAGAACCGCGCGCAGTACATCGAGTGGGTCGACACGCACGTGAAGCCCTACGCCGCGAAAAACGGCCTCGACGAGGCCGCGTGGACCAGCTTTCTCGCGCGCATCGACTACGTGAAGCTCGACCTTTCGCGCGCCGAAGACTTCGCGACGCTGCGCGAGGCCATCGCGCCGCTACCTGGCATCCGCGTGTTTTATCTCGCGACGGGCCCGTCGCTCTTCGTGCCGATCTGCCAGGCCCTCGCGTCGGTCGGGTTGAACAGCAACGCGCGCATCGTGCTGGAAAAGCCGCTCGGCTACGACCTCAAGTCGTCGAATGCGATCAACGATGCCGTCGGCGAGATCTTCGCCGAAGAGCAGATCTACCGGATCGATCACTACCTCGGCAAGGAGCCGGTGCAAAACCTGCTCGCGCTGCGCTTCGGCAACGCGCTCTTCGAGCCGCTGTGGCGCCGCGAATGGGTGGAGAGCATCCAGATCACGATCGCGGAAGAACTTGGCGTCGAGGCGCGCGGAAACTTTTACGACAACACCGGCGCGCTGCGCGACATGGTGCAGAACCACCTGTTGCAGCTCTTGTCGATCGTGGCGATGGAGCCGCCGCACTCGATGGATTCCGACTCGGTGCGCGACGAGAAGCTGCGCGTGCTGCGGGCGCTCAAACCCATTGACGCCGACGACATCAACAAGGTCGCCGTGCGCGGCCAGTATCAAGCAGGCGTGAGCGGCGGCCAGCCCGTGCCGGCCTATGCGACCGAGCCGGGCGTGAAGCCGGACAGCCGCACCGAAACGTTCGTCGCGCTCAAGGTGGAAATCGAGAACTGGCGCTGGGCCGGCGTGCCGTTTTTCCTTCGCACTGGCAAGCGACTCGCGGACCGCGTCGCGGAAATCGTGGTGAACTTCCGCCCGGTACCGCACTCGGCGCTCGGCCCGAGCGCGCTGCGTGCCGGTTCGAACCGCCTCGTGATCCGCCTGCAGCCGAACGAAACCATTCGCCTGTATTGCCTCGCGAAACAGCCCGGCGAGGGGATGAACCTCGCAAGCGTGTACCTCGACCTTGCGTTCGATCGATTCTTCCGCGAAGGTCAGATGGAGGCGTATCAGCGCTTGCTGCTCGACGTGATCCATGGGAGGCTCGCGCTTTTCGTGCGCCGCGACGAACAGGAAGCGGCCTGGAAGTGGGTCGAGCCGATCCTTAACGAGTGGGCAACGGCGCCCCGTCAGCCGAAGCCCTACACGGCAGGCTCGTGGGGACCGGCCGCGTCGAGCGCCATGCTCGCGCAGCACGGGACCTGCTGGCTCGAAGAAGAAAACTGACACATGATGGCCATGCCGGCGGTCACGCGAAGTGCAGCCGCCGGGACCTGAAAGACGAAACGCAGTAGAGACGTACAAGAAAGCAGCATGGAGGAGAAGTGATCGAGCTTCATGTATTCGACGACCCGCGCGTACAATGCGACGCGCTGGCGCGAGCCGTGGGCGATGCATTACGTGCGTCGCTCATCGCTCAACAGGCGGCGCCCGGCGCCAGCGCGCATCGTGCGACGCTTGCCGTTTCGGGTGGCACGAGCCCGCGACCCTTCCTCGAAGCCCTGTCCACGCACCGCTTCGACTGGTCCCGAATCGACGTCACGCTGGTGGACGATCGCTGGGTGCCGGAAGCCGACCCGGCCAGCAACGCGAGCCTCGTGCGCGAAACGCTGCTGAAAAACGAGGCCGCGAACGTGCGTTTCCTGCCGCTCGTGGATGTATCGACGACGCTCGACGCCCACGTCGCCGCGCTCAACGCCGACCCGCAACGCCGGTTGCCGAACGTTGCTGTGCTCGGCATGGGCGAGGACGGCCACACGGCGTCGATTTTCGCGGACGCGCCCGAGTGGCACGAGGCGATTACGACGGCCCGCCCGTTCGTCGCCGTGCATCCGCAGGCAGCGCCACATGCGCGCGTGTCGTGGTCGATGCAGGCGCTGCGCCAGGTCGACCGCCTCTTCCTGCTGATCGCGGGAGCGCGCAAGCTCGAAGTCCTGCAACAGGCCGCCGCGGCGGAACAGAACAACGCCATCTCGAAGCTGGCGAACGATAAGGGGGTAAGACTCGATGTCTACTGGTGTGCCTAACAAAGCTGCCCCGTCCGCGGGCCAGCACGCCGACGGACCGAGGCTGCTCGCCGATATCGGCGGAACCAACGCGCGCTTCGCGCTCGAAACCGGCGCGGGCGAGATCGGCCAGGTCCGCGTGTATCCGTGCGCCGAATATCCCGGCGTGGCGGAAGTGATCCAGCAGTACCTGAAGGACACGAAGACTGCACGCGTGAACCACGCGGCGATTGCGATCGCGAATCCGGTCGACGGCGACCAGGTGCGCATGACCAATCACGACTGGACGTTCTCGATCGAGGCGACGCGCCGCGCGCTCGGCTTCGACACGCTGCTCGTCGTCAACGATTTCACCGCGCTCGCCATGGCGCTGCCGGGGCTCACCGACGCCCAGCGCACGCAGGTGGGCGGCGGCACGCGTCGCCAGAACAGCGTGATCGGCCTGCTGGGTCCGGGCACCGGCCTTGGCGTCTCGGGCCTGATTCCCGCCGACGACCGCTGGATCGCACTCGGCAGCGAAGGCGGTCACGCAAGCTTTTCGCCGCAGGACGAGCGCGAAGACATCGTGCTGCAGTTCGCGCGCAAGAAGTGGCCGCACGTCTCCTTCGAGCGCGTGTGCGCGGGGCCCGGCGTCGAGCTGATCTATCGCGCGCTCGCCGCGCGCGACAAGAAGCGCGTGAACCCGAACATCGACCCCGCAGACATCGTGAAGCGCGCCCACGAAGGCGAAGCGCTCGCGCTGGAAACCGTCGAATGCTTCTGCGGCATTCTCGGCAGCTTCGCTGGCAATATCGCCATGACGCTCGGCTCGCTCGGCGGCATCTATATCGGCGGCGGTGTCGTGCCGCGTCTCGGCGAACTGTTCGCGCGTTCGTCGTTCCGCCAGCGCTTCGAAGCCAAGGGCCGCTTCGACGCGTACCTCGCGAACGTCCCGACCTACGTCATCACCGCCGAATATCCGGCGTTCCTCGGCGTGTCGGCGATTCTCGCGGAGCAGTTGTCGAACCGCGCGGGCGGCAGTTCGTCGGCCGTGTTCGAACGCATCCGCCAGATGCGCGACGCACTCACGCCCGCCGAGCGCCGCGTGGCCGACCTCGCGCTGAACCATCCGCGCTCGATCATCAACGATCCGATCGTCGACATCGCGCGCAAGGCCGACGTGAGCCAGCCCACCGTGATCCGCTTCTGCCGCTCGCTCGGCTGCCAGGGGCTCTCCGACTTCAAGCTCAAGCTCGCCACGGGTCTCACGGGCACGGTCCCCGTGAGCCACAGCCAGGTGCATCTGGGCGACACCGCGACCGACTTCGGCGCGAAGGTGCTCGACAACACGGTTTCCGCGATCATCCAGCTGCGCGAGCACCTGAACTTCGAGCGCGTCGAGGAGGCCATCACGCTGCTCAACGGCGCACGCCGCATCGAGTTCTACGGGCTCGGCAACTCGCACATCGTCGCGCAGGACGCGCACTACAAGTTCTTCCGCTTCGGTATCCCGACCATCGCGTACGGCGATCTGTACATGCAGGCGGCGTCGGCGGCACTGCTTGGCAAGGGCGACGTGATCGTGGCCGTGTCGAAATCGGGCCGCGCGCCCGAGTTGCTGCGCGTGCTCGACGTCGCCATGCAGTCCGGCGCGAAGGTGATCGCGATAACGTCGAGCAACACGCCGCTCGCGAAACGCGCGACCGTCGCGCTCGAAACCGATCACATCGAGATACGCGAGTCGCAGCTCTCGATGATCTCGCGCATCCTGCATCTGCTGATGATCGACATGCTTGCGGTGGGTGTTGCGATCCGCCGTGCGTCGTCGGAAGGCGAACTGCACGATGCCGTGGAGCGCGCGCGCGAGCAAGCCGACGACGACGCATCCGCCGTGCTCGACTGGCTGAGCCACGGGGCGTCTTCGACAACTCGCGACTGATTGCGGCTGCTCGCACTTTGCACGTGCGAAAAAATGGGACGCCGAGGCGTCCCATTTTTCATTGCGGCGGCTTTCACACGATCACGTCGAGACAGGCTGCTGCACCTGCCCCGGCACCGGATGGTTGTGCCAGCGCACAACGAGGATGCGCCCGACGTACGTCAGCACGCCGCATGCACCGATCGTGATGCCCATGCCGAACGGCGAAACACCGGGAAACCGGCCGACCACGGCACTCGCGAACGCGCCGAGGCCGAGCTGCGTTGCACCGAACACGGCTGCCGCCGCGCCCGCGTTCTTCGGATAGCGATACATCAGATCGGTCGCGCAGTTCGCGCTGAGCACGCCCACCACGCCCACGACAAAGAAAAGGCCGAACACGATCGACCACAGCCCGCCCCAGCCCGTCAGGCACATCAGCGCGACGAAGAGCGACGCGACACAACTCACCGTCGACGCCATCGACACCATGCGCAGCGCGCCGAACCGTCCGACGAATCGCGTGTTGAGGAGGTTGCCGAGCATGATGCCGATGATGTTCATGCCGAAGAAAAGCCCATAGTGCTGCGGCGAGACGTGGAAGTACTCGATGTAGACGAATGGCGTGGCGGAGATGTACGTGAACATCGCGGCGAACGCCATGCCGCCGCAGAGCATGTGCCCCCACACGAGCGGATCGCGCAGCAGACGCCCATAGGCCCCGAACGACCGGAGCACAGCCGAGCTTTCGCGCTTCTCGCGCGGCCAGGTCTCGGGCACGCCAAGGTATGCCGCGACGGCGCACACGAGCCCGAACAGCGTGAGCGCGACGAACACGACGCGCCAGCCGCCGAGCAGCAACAACTGTCCGCCGATCAGCGGCGCGAGCAGCGGTCCGATTGCCGTGACGATGGCAACCATCGAGAGGACTTTGGCGGCATCGGACGGCTCGTGGGCATCACGGGCGATGGCACGCGAAAGCACCGATGCCGCGCCTGCACCGAGCGCCTGGAGGAAGCGCACGATGATGAGTTCGTGGATCGAGAACGACAGCCAGCACGCGACGCTCGCCACGGTGAAGAGCGCAATGCCGCCGAGCAGGACGGGACGGCGGCCATAGGCGTCGGATACCGGACCGTAAAGCAACATGCCGATCGAGAAGCCGGCCATGAAACTCGTGAGCGTTGCAGCCGCCGCAGCCGTCGGCACATCGAACGCCCGCGCGATGCTGGGCAGGCTCGGCAGGTACATGTCCGTCGCGAGCGGGCCGCAGGCCGCGAGTGCGCCGAGCAGCAGGATCAACCGGATATCGGGCCGGCGGCGTGACGAATGAGGCATGGGAGCGAGAGGAAACGGGCCGTGTGCGGTACGCCGCGGCCGCAGGTGTTATGGGCCGCTTCGCGCGTAACGCGAGGCGGCGTCAGAGCATGCAATTGTACCCGACGCTTTGAAGCGTCTTGCGCGGAAATCAGGCTGCTGCCGCCCTTCCCCGCGGCCGGAGCGGCTTCGGGTTTTGCCCGGCGTTGCCTTGCAGTTTCAGACCTTAGCGGGCTCGCGGCGCGCCTCGCGGGCGCATTTCCGCCGATCCGGCGCATCAGGACCGGAACCCGCCAGGCGACAAAGCGGTATGAGGCCCGCCAGCCATGGCGTGTGCGCATGCGGCGCGGAGCGACGTTGCGCCTCCGCCCGTTGCCTTCGACTCCGGTACAATTTCGGGAGAATGTCCCATCGCCGCGCGAGACCTTCGCGGCATATCGGCCACACTGGCCACCCCGGCCACGCCACTCACGCAGATCCAGCACTCATGTCCAACACCCAGTCCAGGAACGAAGTCCTCTTCGAACGCGCCCACCGCACCATTCCGGGCGGCGTCAATTCGCCCGTGCGCGCCTTCCGCTCGGTCGGCGGCACCCCGCGCTTCATCGAGCGCGCTGCCGGGCCGTACTTCTGGGACGCCGACGGCAAGCGTTACATCGACTACATCGGCTCGTGGGGCCCGATGATCGTCGGCCACGTCCACCCGGAGGTGCTCAAGGCCGTCGAACAGGTGCTCGCGAAAGGCTTCTCGTTCGGCGCGCCGACGGAGTCCGAGATCGAGATCGCCGAGGCAATCTGCAAGATCGTGCCGTCGATGGAACAGGTACGCATGGTGTCGAGCGGCACCGAAGCGACCATGAGCGCACTGCGTCTCGCGCGCGGCTTCACGAAGCGCGATCGCATCGTGAAGTTCGAGGGCTGCTACCACGGCCACGCCGACAGCCTGCTCGTGAAGGCCGGCTCGGGTCTGCTCACGTTCGGCAACCCGACTTCGGCGGGCGTGCCGGTCGATATCGCGAAGCACACCACCGTGCTCGAGTACAACAACGTCACGGCGCTCGAAGAGGCGTTCAAGGCGTTCGGCGACGAAATCGCTGCGGTGATTATCGAGCCCGTCGCGGGCAACATGAACCTCGTGAAGGGCTCGCCGGAGTTCATCCGCGCGTTGCGTAGCCTGTGCACGAAGCACGGCGCCGTGCTGATCTTCGACGAAGTGATGTGCGGCTTCCGCGTGGGCCTGCACGGCGCCCAGGCGCTCTACGGCGTCGAGGCCGACATGGTGTGCCTCGGCAAGGTCATCGGCGGCGGCATGCCCGCGGCGGCGTTCGGCGGCCGGCGCGAGATCATGGACCATCTCGCGCCCAACGGCACCGTGTATCAGGCGGGCACGCTCTCGGGCAATCCGGTGGCGGTTGCAGCCGGTCTGAAGACACTCGAACTGATCCAGGCGCCCGGTTTCTACGATCGCCTCTCGGCACAAACCGCGCGTCTCGCACACGGTCTGACCGAGGCGGCGCGCGAAGCGAAGGTGCCGTTCGTCGCGGATTCGGTCGGCGGCATGTTCGGCCTCTACTTCGCCGACAAGGTCCCGGCGAGCTTCGCGGAAGTCACGAAGAGCGACATCGCACGCTTTAACCGCTTCTTCCATCAGATGCTGGACGAGGGCGTGTACTTCGCGCCGTCGGCTTACGAGGCGGGCTTCGTGTCGAGTACGCACGACGACGCGATCGTCGACGAAACGATCGCTGCCGCGCGGCGCGCGTTCGCGTCGGCATAACGCACGCGATACACGCCACACACGCCACGAGAGAGCGCCGGGTGGCTCACCCGGCTCACCCGACCCGCCGCCGCGGAGAAAGCACGACGATGTTCTCGCAAACCGATTTCGTCCACATGGAACGCGCGCTCGCCCTCGCGGCGCGCGGCCTTTACACGACCGATCCGAATCCGCGCGTCGGTTGCGTGCTGGTGAAGGACGGCGTCGTAATCGGCGAAGGCTTCACGCAACCGGCAGGCCAGGACCATGCCGAAATTCAGGCGATGAAGGATGCCCGCGCGCGCGGGCACGAACTGCGAGGCGCCACGGCGTACGTGACGCTCGAACCATGCAGCCACTTCGGCCGTACGCCGCCCTGCGCCAACGCGCTGATCGAGGCGAAAGTCGCGCGCGTGATCGCTGCCATGGAAGACCCGAATCCGCTCGTTTCGGGGCGCGGCCTCTCGATGCTGCGCGACGCGGGCATCGACGTGCGCTGCGGGCTGCTTGCCAACGAAGCGCGCGAGATGAACATCGGCTTCGTCTCGCGCATGACGAGGAAGCGCCCGTGGGTGCGCATGAAGATCGCGGCGTCGCTCGATGGGCGCACCGGTCTGCCCTCGGGTGAGAGCCAGTGGATCACGGGCGAGGCGGCGCGTGCCGACGGCCACGCGTGGCGCGCACGCGCCTCGGCGATTCTCACCGGCATCGGCACCGTGAAGGAAGACGATCCGCGCATGACCGTGCGTGCAGTCGACACGCCGCGCCAGCCGAAGCGCGTACTCATCGACAGCCGACTCGAAGCAGCGCCCGAAGCGCAGATTTTTGTGGGCGCACCGACGCTCGTGTTCTGCGCCTCGCTCGACGAACGCAACGCCGAGCGCGCAGAGATTTTGCGCGCGCACGGGGCTGAACTGGTGGCGCTCGGCAACGGGCACGGCAAGGTCGATCTGCCCGCGATGCTCACCGAGCTGGCCGCGCGCGGCGTGAACGAGCTTCACGTCGAAGCGGGCAACAAGCTCAACGGCTCGCTGCTGCGCGAAGGTTGCGTAGATGAACTCCTGCTCTATGTCGCGCCGTCGCTGCTCGGCAGCGACGCGCTCAGCATGATCGACATCGCAGCCCCGGCAAAGCTCGACGAGCGCAAGCAACTCACCTTCCATTCAGTCGAGCGCATCGGCGACGACCTGCGCATCCTCGCGCGGCTCGTGCGTGCCGAAGACCTGCAGGCGCAGTGAGCCTCGCTAACGAAACGAACACAAGGAACAGCACGATGTTTACCGGAATCGTCGCGGCAGTGGGCCGCATTGAATCGATCAAGCCGCTCGGCGCAGGCGCCGACGCGGGCGTGCGTCTCTCCGTCAACGCCGGCGGGCTCGGTCTCGACGACGTGCAGGTCGGCGACAGCATCGCCATCCAGGGCGCGTGCATGACCGTGATCGAAAAATCGGCGACGGGTTTCGACGTCGACGTATCGCGTGAAAGCCTGAATCGCACCGTGGGGCTCGCCGCAACGGGCGAAGTGAACCTCGAAAAGGCGCTGCGCGCGAACGACCGGCTCGGCGGACACATCGTGTCGGGGCATGTGGACGGTCTCGGCACCGTCACGCGCTTTGCGCCGGTGGGCGAATCGCATGAACTGCGCATCCTCGCGCCCGCCGAGATTGGCCGTTATTTCGCGTATAAAGGCTCGGCGACGGTGAACGGCGTCAGCCTCACCGTGAACTCGGTCGAAGACCGCGCCGACGGCTGCGAATTCTCGATCAACCTGATTCCGCACACCGTCGAAGTTACGACGCTCAAGCATCTGCAGGCCGGCTCGCTCGTGAATCTGGAGATCGATCTGATTGCGCGGTACGTCGAAAGGATGCTCGGGGCGTCCACAGACGCCTCTAATTCGTTGAAATAACAGCGTTTTTACGACATCCACTGTCTATTGTCGCCTAGTGGAATCCAGCTACATCCACAATATGTGACGGTATTTCTGACGGTATACGGCCGTTTTTTGCGATTCGTATACCGTCACGATCCTGGAACTTGGCTGTTCCGTGCTCCTGCAACTGGCGGTCTGCCGCGCCAGTGTTGGCGTTACGCCGGATCAACCCGGAAGACTCACTGCGGGTATTTTTCAGCTTGGCGCGGGTTTTCCAGCGGGATCGTTGGGAATTAAGGATATGTGCATCGCGGTTGATGCACGCACTCCTCGTTGCGTTGCATCAACGCGCTGAAGCCGCACATCAACTCGGACATCCGTTCATTTTGATAACAGTTTCTCAGCAGCTACCCGACATCCAGCGACGCTGAACATACAACGGATCAATGACTTAGTCTCCGACGGATTCGGTGTTGCCCGCGCCCCTCTTCGGCAGGGGCAGGTTGGTAACGACGAATAGGTTGAGGATGTAGTGGTCTAATGAATCCGGACACTGATTTAGGCGAGAATGGTCGCCATGAAGAGGTGTCTGATGAGCAAGCAACGACGTACGTTTTCCCCGGAGTTCAAACAGCAAGCCGCCTGTCTGGTGCTCGACCAGGGCTATAGCCATATGGAGGCAAGCCGCTCGGTCGGTGTCGGCGAGACGGTGCTGCGTCGCTGGGTGCAGCAACTTCAGATGGAACGCCAGGGCGTCACGCCGCAGGGCAAGGCAATCACGCCGGATCAACAGCGTATTCAGGAACTCGAGGCGCGTATCGAACGCCTCGAGCGTGAGAAGGCCATTTTAAAAAAGGCTACCGCGCTCTTGATGTCGGAAGGCATCGAACGTACGAAGTAATTGATCAGATTGGCGCAAGCGAATCGGTCGAACTGATCTGCGCGGTATTCGACGTATCGCGATCCTGCCTGTATGCGTACCGGGAGCGCGCCCAGCGCGTTGACGCCGAGCGCATGGCACTGCGTAGCCGGGTACACGAGCTGTTCGTCGAGAGTCGAAGCTCTGCCGGCAGCCGCAGCATCATGGGCATGATGCGCGAAGAAGGTACGGTGATTGGCCGCTTCAAGGTCAGCCGCCTGATGGAAGAACTCGGGCTTATCTGCAAGCAGCCGGGTCGCCATGCCTACAAGCAGGCCACGGTCGAGCGGATCGATATCCCGAATCATCTCAATCGTGAATTCGAGGTTGGTACGCCGAATCAGATCTGGTGTGGTGACATCACCTATGTCTGGGCGCAGGGCCGTTGGCATTATCTGGCCGTAGTGCTCGACCTGTTCACGCGTCGGGTTGTTGGCTGGGCGTTCTCGACACGCCCGGATGCCGATCTGGTCGTGCAGGCGTTGGAGATGGCCTATGAGCAGCGTGGTCGTCCGCAAGGCTTGCTGTTCCACTCGGATCAAGGCGGCCAGTATGCAAGCCGGAAATTCCGTCAGCGCCTGTGGCGCTATCGGATTCAGCAGAGCATGAGCCGTCGTGGAAATTGCTGGGACAACTCCCCGATGGAAAGGCTGTTCCGCAGCTTCAAGACGGAATGGCTGCCGTCAGTGGGGTACACGTCGACGCAGGAAGCACACCGGGATATCAGCCACTACCTGATGCACCGTTACAACTGGATACGGCCGCATCAGTTCAATGACGGACTGGCGCCGGCTGTTGCGGAAGAAAAACTTAACGCAGTGTCCGGGATTAGTTGACCACTACAATTACCGGTGGTTTGTTTGGAAACGACGCCTTCTGGCTGGCTGGAAAGTGCTCCAGCCAGCAGACAGCCGCTTCAGTCCAGCCGATATCCAGCAATTCATATTTCGCGTATCCGACGAGATCTCCTTCATCGGATACCGAGGACATCACGAGCCCACTCGACGCCGTCGGAACCAACTGCGCATTCAGTAGCAAGCTTTTGAGGTTTGCGAGAATGTGATGCACGGGTGAAGAATTGGCGTCTCCGTTGATCAGATCATTGGTCTGGCTTTGCGCCTGGTTTAAAAGAAAGTCGACCATGGGGGCGTTGGACGTTGGGTCGGCTCTAATGGCGGCAATCGCGGCCAACGCCCTTTGTCTCAGAGAATTGAGCTCATCAGGGTCAGCCTGTGCTGCGGCGAGAGGAGCAAGATTCTGCGTGACGGAGGCGGGCGTATTCATCTTTTGACTCGTCTTTGCGATATTGACCTGCCTGATTTCTTCGGACCGGTTCAATCTTGGAGAACGGCCTCGGTTGCTTCAGTTGAACAATACCGCTGCTTAAACTCGTTGGGCGTCAGGTAGTCCAGCGCCGAATGCGGCCGAATCGCATTGTAATGACGCCGCCACTGCTCAATCACGACTTTGGCTTCGACCCGTGAGCGGAACCATTCCAGGCTCAGACATTCGTCACGGAACTTGCCGTTGAAGCTCTCGTCTGCACCGTTCTGCCACGGCTTGCCGGGATCACTGAGCGCCATGTCCATTCCGTTCTGTGCGGCCCACTTCAAGATGGCGCGGGACACAAACTCTGGGCCGTTGTCCGAGCGCAGGTAACGCGGTGTGCCATGCAGGCTGATCAATTGCGACAGCACTTCGATTACCCGCCCTGAGCGAATCGACCCGGCAACATCGATGGTCAGACATTCGCGCGTGTATTCATCGATCACCGTCAGGCACTTCAACTGCTGACCGTTGGCGCATCCATCGAACACAAAGTCGTAAGCCCAGACGTGTCGTGCTGCCGTGGCTGGTGTCGGCCAGGGACGACGAACCGACACACGCCGACGCGGACGCTTGCGTGGCACCTGCAATCCGGCGAGCCGCCACAGTCGCCATGCTCGGTCGGCGCTCATCGGGTAGCCCTGCCGTTCCAGAAAAATCTGGATGCGACGGTAGCCGTAGCGCGGGTATTGCGCCGATAGCACGCACATGGCCGCCGTCACGGGCGCATCCCGCTCAGCCAGCTTCGACTGGTAATGCAGCGCTGATCTTGCCACCAGCATCAGCGCGCACGCTCGTCGCTCCGACAGGCCCCGTGCCCTCGCATAGGCAACCTGCTGGCGTCGTGCGCACGCGCTCACCACTTTTTTGCGTTGATCTCCTTCATCACGTCCAGTTCGAGATCGCGTTCGGCCAGCATCTTCTTAAGCCGGGCATTCTCCTGCTCCAGCTGCTTCAGGCGCTTGACGTCCGCCGCATCCATGCCGCCAAAGTGCTGGCGCCAGTTGTAGATCGTCTGGTCGCTTACCCTGTATTTCTTCGATACCTCCGCGACCGACGTTTTGTCCGCCTCGCGCAGCATCGTGACCATCTGCTCTTCCGTGAACCGGCTCTTTTTCATGACTTCCTTCTCTCGGTTGGAAGCCATTCTCTCAAGTTTCAACTGGTCCGAAAATCGCCGGGCAGGTCAATATCGGCAAAAGAGGCAGCGGGCGGGCCGGATACGTTGGGCCCTTTGAATAGCACGAATGCGAAGTACGATCGGAACGAATGAAGGCCCATAGGTCGCCGCCCGATCGAACAAGCATAGGTTGGCGTTCGCACCCTGCGAAATTTCGTCGTAGCCGTTATGCCGTCTAGCAGACATTCGATGCGTCATACGAAACGCGATCGCGGGCGGATAGAACCAGTCTTCGTGCGTCTCGAACAAGCCCGCGATTCGCCTCTTCTCGCCATAAGTATTCGAAAGTGCTTGCCGTCCGCGGTCAATACGGAAGCCGCCGATAATCCAATGATCTTTGGCGTGCGTAGCCGACGGCGTTGCCGTCATCCGCCACGAAGGATGAAAAACAGTTTCTGTGCGAATTTTTCTTGGGAAAATGCTCGTCATTGAGCCGGCAGCGGCCACGAGAGGTCTCGTGAATCGAGAACCCTAGTCGTTGGCAGATAGAGTACATTGGGCTCCTTAGTTGGTCGTGAGCATACGGCTCCGCCGCGCAGTTCCCAACGTAATCGGATGCGGCGCACGTCCATCTGGCGTTCAATCGAGCGTCCCTTACCACGTCTAAACTGCGGAACTTACTGGCAAAAACATCCTGCTACGAAAATACAACGGCGAAAGCAGGACAGTCCGAGCTAGCCATCGGACCATGACTCAAACTAACCTACGGCCGGCGAATAACTGGCGTAAGCCATAACGCGACTCCACGCCCTGAATGTGGTCAATGGCCGCGACGGGTTGCCTGCAGCCGTTTGCTGCCCCGCGAGGTACGGGGTGCGTGAACAACTACGCATGAAACCTCATGGACGATCTGTCGCATGAATGCCGAACAACACCGTGTTTCACGACCATATTTCATCAATATTGCTATCTTTTTCGAGCTTATCCCGCAGTGCAAAACGGGACGCTCGCTGCGTGTGAGCGCTGCATTCAGGAGGCGCCTGATCTTGCAGATGCGCATTCAACCTCGCGCCATTGCACGACCCACTGGGAGAGACTCGATTTTATCGAGGACCGTTCCGTGTGAAGTTTCCGGCCCGTACAGGGGAGTGGCAGCACATCACGGTCGCATAACTGCATGCCTGCGAGAGACGGAGAGAGGCGGCAGGCCTCTGAACGCGACGTATGCGGCGTTGCGCACAGATTGCTTTCCGCTTTACTGCCATAAATCGGAAAGTTGCGCTCCGATCTTCGCGGCACGTTACGCCGAACTTGATGAGCGTCAGTGACCTGAGGACAATTTATGCCCTTACAAAGTGTCGGCTTCTTCGCACTCGGCGAGCTAGCGATCGTATTCGTGATGGCTTTGTTGATCTGGTCTCTGGGAATACCCAATTCACAGGAATCAAAGCTGGTTCACTTCGCGGCTGTCATACTCACGACCCTTGCCCTCATTTTCTTGCTTAGCATGGCAATGTACTACTGGGAACCCAGTCTTCCCAATCTCAATCCCAGTGACGGTCGAGGAGCGAAGATTTTCGACCGATGCGCGCAAATCATTCCGCCAATCGTAACGCTTGTCATAGGTTACTTTTTTGGTCGACAGGAAAAGTAAACACTAGCAATCGAATGCTCACCTGCGCTCGATCGTTCGAGCTAGCTTCCGGGCGTTGCAGGGGAAGAACTGCAGGTTTCTTCGACTTCGGGACTTCAACGGCAAATGGCCTTCTCGACGGCTTGAACAGAGGTGGCCGCGCAAATTCGGACAGTCGGATAAGTGGTTTGGCCGGGGCCTGAGCCAGCGATAATGCTGGCAAAGGAACCGAGGAAATGACGAAGAGAACCCGACGGACGCACTCAGCGGCGTTCAAAGCGAAAGTGGCACTGGCAGCGGTCAAAGGTGAGCGCACGCTGGCCGAACTGGCACAGCAGTTTGATGTACATCCGAACCAGATCACGGAATGGAAGCGGCAGTTGCAGGAGCGTGCGGCAGACGTGTTTGGTGCGACAGGTGCACCGTCGAGCGATCCGCCGGTGGACGTGAAAACGCTGCACGCGAAGATCGGGCAGTTGACGCTGGAGAACGATTTTTTGTCAGGAGCGCTCGGCAAAGCCGGACTGCTGAGCGCAAAGCGATGATTGACTGTACGCATGCGCTGCCGGTTTCGCGACAGACGCGACTGGTTGGCATCGCGAGATCGAGCGCATATTACCGGGCGCAGCCGGTCAGCGAGGTCGATCAGTTGCTGATGCGGCGAATCGACGAACTGCACATGGAGTTCCCATTTGCAGGGGCGCGGATGCTGGCGCGCCTGTTGCGCCGGGAAGGCCATGAGGTGGGTCGCCGTCGCGTACGCACGCTGATGAAGCGCATGGGCGTCGAGGCGCTGTACTGCAAGCCGAACACGAGCCGCCGCAACGCGCAGCACAAGATCTGGCCGTACCTGCTGCGCGGCATGAAGATCGAGCGTGCCAATCAGGTGTTCGCCCTCGACACGACGTACATTCCGATGGCGCGCGGCTTCGTGTACCTGACGGCAGTGGTGGACTGGGCGAGCCGCAAGATTCTCGCGTACCGGGTCGCCATCACGCTGGAAGCCACGCACGCCGTCGAGGCGCTGGAAGAGGCGTTCGCCCGCTACGGACTGCCCGACATCGTGAACACCGATCAGGGTAGCCAGTTCACGGCGGGCGCGTTCACCGAGGCGGTGCTGAGCCGGGGCGTGCGGCTGTCGATGGACGGCAAAGGGGCCTGGCGCGACAACGTGTTCGTCGAACGGGTGTGGCGCAGCATCAAGTACGAAGAGGTCTACCTGAAAGCGTACGAGTCGGTCAGCCATGCCCGGCGCTCCATCGGCGAATACGTCGAGCTGTACAACCGGAAACGGCCCCATTCGAGCCTGGCGGATCAGACCCCGGATGAGGCATACTTCGCGACGCTGCCTGCGATCAAATCGGCAGCATGATTGCCTCGGACGTTCCACTTAAAAATCTCAGATGACTGTCCGAACGAGTGAGGCCACCTCTAACCTTGGAATAAGGCCGATTTCTTCCACGTCTGATCTCAATGGGCTTCGTTTACCACCAGGCGTCTAGAATTGAAAACCGAGATTGCGTGGGCCATATGCAAGCAAACTCTCGAGATGGTTCACGTTTTTGTCTTCGAAAAAGTTCGTGGATGGCCCGGGCTGGGAAACACCGCATCATAGCAGCAGGCTCGACGTACTAGCGGCGGAGGGTCTGCTTCCGCACTAAGTATCGAATGCGGTGTTCGCCAGTCGATTTATTTGCTGACCTCACGGGAAACGCAATCTGTCCCGACCTGCTCAGCGACTATGCGGATTCGCGTGGATACGATAACTCGGGTGACGGACCGAGGAAGCCTGGTTTTGTGGACGAAGCACAGTCAAAATCGCGACGCCGAAGAAATCGCGAGTGTGACTCATGAAGGCGTGGTAGTGACCGAAGACGTATGGATCGTCGACGCTGTGCTCCAGTACGAGATCGAGTTGCGTTAGGCAGGCCACACACCATCGGTCTCGTGCATTGCTATCGTATTCGCCGCGGAAGCACAACTCCACGCGGACCGAGCTGGACGGCAGTGTTCAGTAGCAGAGGACATACAAACAGTGAGGCGACCATGAATGATCGATATGGCCTGCGCACCATTGCCGTCGTGGCGGGCGTGTGCCTGTGCCAATTGTTGACGAACTGCTCGAGTATTCCACCGTCCTTCAGCGGGGCGCCAAATGACTGCTGGCCGATGGGAACGAGCGGCAACCAGGTACCGTCGTCCAGCGCGCCGAAATGCGGGTCTCAGTCAGCGGGTACGCCGGTCGTCCAGCCAGACAATCAGACACGCGGGACGGACATTGTCAAGGCAACCGAACTGTCCGACGGGACGTTCGTCGGAATCGCGCTTTCGGGCGGCGGCAGTCGCGCCGCGAATTTTTCCGCCGCTGTGCTCTACTACCTGAAGGA
Source organism: Paraburkholderia adhaesiva (assembly GCF_021390575.1). Lineage (GTDB taxonomy): Bacteria > Pseudomonadota > Gammaproteobacteria > Burkholderiales > Burkholderiaceae > Paraburkholderia > Paraburkholderia adhaesiva. The sequence continues at coordinate 2,443,168 of NZ_JAJEJQ010000001.1, forward strand.
GGCGGCCATTTTCGACCCAGCACATGCCGCAATCATCTCGTCTGTATCCGGTGGCTCGCTAACGGCCGCCTATTTCGCTGTGTACGGCGACGCGGGTCTCATAACCGTCAAACAAAAAATGTTCCAAGACTTTCAGAGTTCCTGGGAAGCACGCTGGTTCTATCCGGGAAATGTGGTCAGATATTGGTTCACGCCCATGAGTCGCACCGACATCATGGCCGGTGTCTTCGATGAAAAGCTGTTAGGTGGAAAGTGGGTTACCTACGGTGACCTTCCAGGAACCATGCCCAAAATCGTCCTGAACTCGACTTCGGCGATGCAAAATCGATTTTCATTCACCGATACATCCTTCAATCGCCTATACGCACGACTCGGAGATTTCCCCATCGCCTATGCGGCTGCCGCTTCCGCTGCATTCCCCGCCGCGTTTAGCAGCGTCGCCCTGCGGGACTACAGTCCATCCAATGGTTCCCCGCTGTCTTCAGAGTCACGCGACAGCTATGTCCATGTGTTCGACGGTGGCCCGTCGGACAACCTCGGCGTCGACGCCATTCAACAAGGTATTCTGACAGTGGGCAGGAAAACGACCGCGAAAAGCTGCCTAATGATTATCGTTGACGCTTACCCCGATGAATCGGACGAAGAACCCCACACGCCGGATACAAGGGGGCTGTTCGGTAGACTCATTGATCAGAACGCGATGTGGGCTATGGATACGTTGCTGACGCAACGTCGGCTCGACACCCTGCGAGAACTCGACTACTGGAACAACTCCCAGACTTCGGGCTCGTCGTTCAGCGTAAACTCGCCGCTGAAAGTCAGAAACCTGGTAAGTGGCAAGCCGGCCATTCTCAACACTGACCCGCCCGGGAACCGGTCCGTATGGGTGGCTGATATTCAAAACTCGCGGAATGTCTGCACAATTTGGCACCTCACGTTCGATCATCTGCCAATACTCAGCCGCGATGACTCATTTTCGCGAACCGAGCCTGCACTGCCAGAAAAGATGGTGAGGATTGCGACTATTGCGAACTCAACGCCAACTTTGTTTTATCTGAAGCCCTATCGAAACCTCGACTCCGCCACCGTCCAAAATGCGATCTTTTGTGCGGCCAAGATCCTGGTAACAAAAGACCAGCAGGCTTTGGACAGGGTGCGACAGATCGTCGGTGCGAATGCCTCCGGCGATCAGAGCGAATTCGGCAACGATGATGTATGTGACAAATCATTCGACTATCAATAGGGGCGACACAAAACGGACACTCCACTCACTTGATACGGGCAGCATGCACGCAGGGGTCAGGAATGCATACCAAGCGGAAATACAGATGGCTTTCGCTCGTGGCGGGCGTCGCCCCCTTAGGGCTGTCGGGCTGCGCGCTCTGGATTCCGGGAGGAGATCCAACAGGCCCACAGGCTTTGGTTGAGACGATTGCTCCGGATTGCGAGCTACCCCGTCCGACCGCTCTGTCGCACGGGATAGCAAGCGTGGTTCTCAACGAAGCGTTCAATCGCGTGCGCAGCGCGACACCAGTGGATATCGATACACGTGCCTCTGCGGCGGCCGCGGCGAGCGGGGTCGTGCTGACTAACCAGAAGATCGGCGCACCGGTGCAACATGTCAACGCCACTTCACTTGTGGCTCATGACAACGCGCGTATTCAGAATCTACAAAGCACGCTTGCAGCATTGCAGGCGGCGTTCAAGGCAAATGACAACTCGGTCGAATACGAGCTGGCCCGGCGCATTCCATGGCTCGCTGACGAAGTACTGCCGAGTGGACGTCTCTCCGGCTCACAACAATCGGAGGCGGCAAACGCCACGCTCAATCTGATCAGTTTCGTAACTGATAAGAAAGCCACGCTCCTGAGCAAAAATAGCGGTGGAGCCACGACGACGTTCGGTGCCGGTGACCAGAAACAACTCTTGCCGACCCTTCAGCAACTTGCCGGCCTAGCGCCGTTCCGGCTTGTAACGCTGCTCGTCGCGCAACAGATCATTGACCAGTTTCCCGAACCACGCACGGACGCCACCGAAACTCCGCAGCTGATTGCGCTCGTCGCGATTTTCAATGCTGCCGACTTTCTCGCAACGTATTTCGACGCTTACTTCAGGAGCAATCAGTTCATTCAGGTAACAGTCGACGAAAGGGCTCTTGAGAACGAGGTCCTCAACCTTTTCAACACGCGGTTGAGCTCGCCTCTCCCCGACAGCGCGCAAACGGATTTGCGCAATGCGATTGCTGCGGCCTGCAACAAGATTGCAGGAAATTGCGCATCGCCGCCGGCGCTCGGAACCACGAGTTTCATCGCCTTGTTTGGGCAGTCCGTGCAATTCGGGGGCGTCACCATTGCGGTCAGCGACACCGCGGCGGGAAAGCCAGTGCGGGCTAGCGCGCCAGCGGTAGGTGTTTTTGGTCCCCAGATGACACAGGTGCTAATCGAAGCGCTGTTCGACGCAAACGGCCCGCATCCGCCCGCGCTCACCACCTCGACAGCTTGTGTGACCGGCCTCTATTCGATGAAGAGCGAATGTGTAGCGCCCACCAAAACCGATAGCCTTTGGTCGAAGACGAACCTTGTGGGTAACGCAACGGAGGGGCTGATGACGGCTGGCGTTGGCACCGTGATTCGTGGAGGCAATGTCGCAGCGCTCAACAACGAGGCAATCGCATCGATCGTCGAAACACTGGCGGGTGTGTCCACCCGCAAGGCTGTGCAGCAAATCATGGCGTTCTGTGGTGGCAATCCATCGTCGGCAAGTGTCTCTCAGCAAGCCACGTCAAAATAACCGCGGCGTGTGTTCCGCGATTTGCATCACACCATTGGCGGCAAAGCAGATGCTGCGGGCGGCGTCTCGCATCCTTCGTGGTAAGGTCGCCGACGAGGCTTCGGTCGACATAGCGCCTCAATGCGCTAACAACGCGGCGTGCTGGGCCTCGTAATCGATGTCGGTGCCCATCGGGGGGCCGAATAGTTGCTACCTGCTGCTCCCGCCCGACGAATTTTCGGGTTTGCCGCCGTGGGACAAAGGCGTGAAATTGCGTAAGTGACGTGGCTTAAGCGTCGGTGATCGCGACGTGACGGCCGTCGGAAAGATGGCGCCGAGAACGCACGAATGGATGATTCGGCCCCGTCAACCTCGTCGAGAAGACTCGGGTTGGCCGAATGCGCGGGGATGCACGGCGGGACGAACCGGCGCAAGGCGACGGCGTGTTCGATCCACAGAATCACGTCATAGCCCGTTCGGCGTAGCTGGTCCGGCGCAGTCATCAGTTCCGCGAATGGCTGTTGGCTGTCCACGTCAATACTCCTCGGGAAAGAGCAACGTCGTGACGCTGCGATCAGCCTCGGTGATGATCCACACGCGTTCGTTGGCGATCAGGTAGCTCGACAGGATGCGCGCGCCATTCACGACTGCCCACCGGTTCGCCTCGGCGTCTTCGGGCGGCACCATACCCCAGTCACCCCACGCGTGCCGCCGCAGGTACTGTTCAGCGTCGATTCCATTTTTTTCTAGGTGCAGCAAAACGCTGCGGGTCGCGACTGTTCGCCCTAACGGGAACAACGGACGTGATGGAGGGGGCGGCACATCACAGCGATCATCGGGGTTGCTTGATGGTGAGAATTTGCAGGACATGAAGGTCTCCTTCGTGGAAAAACGCCCTCCACCACAAACACGCACCCCGTAAACGGACGAAGCCGGAGCATTGCGCTCCGGCTTCGGTGTGGTGTTGCGGCAAAGGGAATGGTCCGGGCCGTCAGGCCCGATTGCTTAATTGCGTGATTGCACGCCCGTATTCAGGTGTTGCACCGTCACTTCTGTGTGACCGCCGGTTGCTGCCCAACCGGCCAGGCGTTGATGTCGTTCATCACCTGTGGCTCGATGCCGAGATAGCCGTGGGGCGAGTGTCCCTCACAGTCCGATTTCCAGTCGCCTCCGCCCTCATGGGATTCTTCGGCGATGAAGGGATACCCGCTGCTTTCGGCCAGTCCCCTGCCGCTGGTGTACGGCGACGCAATGCACACGTCACCCTTGTTGCCGACATACAGCACGCGGAATTTCTCAGGGTGATCGGCGTGAACGCTAGCTAAACCCGAGTGATGCTTGATGACCACCGAGACCGGCGAAGTCAGGATGTAGGCGTCCGCAAGTTCCGGCTCACGGTTGAAGATGTTGGCAACCGAGATCGTCCCGCGACTCGTGCTGATCAGCGCCACCTTCGCACCGGGGAACCGCTTGTGAACCTCGGCCACGATAGCCTCCGCGTCCTTGAGCGCGTCCTTGCTCATGCGATAGCCGTCAGTCGCGCCATCAGCAAAGTCGGACGGGGTATCGACCATGACCGTCGCATCGCCCTGTTGAATCCAGTAACTCGCCGTGCGGATCGTAAAGTTGCCCTTGGTACGTGTCGGGCCGTCGGTGCTCAAGGACAGGTCGCCGCCGCCTCCGGGGAAATCGAGCACAACCCACGTGGGCGTCTGTGTTTCGGTTTCGATGTAGATCGGCTGTGTGGCGTCAGGTCGGCTTTGCAGCGTCACGAGATCGCCCGTGTGCGGCGGGAACGAGTGCATATCGGCATACGCATTAACGGGCATTACCGACACGACTGGCAGTACGACAGACAGTGCAAGAATCAATCGCTTCAGCTTCATCAGGTCTTCTCTCGTCGGTTATTGTTGGATGCAAAAACGGCACCTGCTTTACCACAGGTGCCGTCATGGTAGGGCTGTGCCGCCGGTTCGTGCTGTGCGACTCTCACGGTTGGCAGTCGAGGCCAACCAAAGAATGCGCGAAATACCGGTCCGGTCTATCGAACGCTGACGTGCAGGCCATGTGACGAATGGCGATTGCAGCCGTACACGCACGTACCTGCCGGGGGCGATGGTGCATGTGCCGCGAAAGGGCTGGCTTGCGTTGCTTGAGCGGTTGGTGCAGGCACGGGAACAGTCGTCTGTGCTTGTGCAGCGTCCAATGCCTGATCAGCAGCAATCTCCCGGCGCGACGCATCACGAAGCCGCTGCGCGATGATATTTACGGGATCAATCGCCAGCACCGCCTCAGCCGTCGCGACTGCGCTCTGATATTGACCCGCGTCATACTGCTGTTCCGACTGCGTAACCAGGGCCTGCACCTTCATGGACAATTCCTGTCCCATGTCGGATTCCTGCGCGGCGCCATTCGCTTGCGCGTTCGTGTCTACGGTCGAGGTGGCCGACTGCCCCGGAGTATTCGGTTGCTGGACGGCTGCGATGGCGTCACTCGCCGGGGTGTTCATGTGACTTGCTTTCGAGCCTGATTGAGCTGCGCTTCCGACCGGGATATCTGAATTCGCGGCGGTTAACACGGCAGGTACAGTCGTCTGCGTGCGATGCGGCCAAATCCATTGGGATATCGCGGCCATTCCCAGGCCGTAGTGGTCGATCTCCTTCTTCAGCCCGTAGACACTCGCTGCTATCCCCATCAATCCCGGCCCCAGGAAAATCGAAATGACTGGCAGCCATACCGACCAGCTGGCCTGAACGACAACGCGCCGGTCTCCGGCAAGGTATCGGCGGTAGCGTCGTTGAGATGCAAGTACGTCGCCGTGCCTAGGGTTCAGGTAATCGTTCTCAAGCTTGCGCAAACCCGCCCCAAAAAACAGCCGTGCCAGAATACCGCGCCTTTTCAGCTTCTCCGCGGTATATGGCAAATCTGCCCGTGGAAAATCATCCATCTCTCTACTCATTCTTATGTTGGTATCGCGACACGCGTGTCGCTGCTTCGGATAACAGGGCAGCACATGCAACGAGCCACGCGCCGCCCTGAATACCGGCCGGTCCGAAAACCGGCCGCACAGAGAAATTCCGGCTTCGCTGAGGCTCAGTCGTTGTGCTTCGCGACGTTGTAGTGAAGGTTTCGCCCTGGCGAGTGGCCTCGCGCGCTCGTGTGTCGGCGAGGTGGAGCGGGGCAAGCGCAACATCGCCCTCATCAACATCTGCATCCTGGCCGACACACTCGGCGTAGCCACGTCCGCCTTGCCCGATTTCAGTGAGTCGAGACCGGCCAAGGGTGGCAAGCCATCTAAGGGCCTATAAGCCGTTTGTCCCGATCCGTCGATGGGCAAGCCTGCTACTTGCCCGCGCCCGCCTTGCTGTTCATCGCGTGGATGCCGATCGCCCATGTCCCTGCGACACCCTTGAAGTTCGTCCGAACCCGGTCAGCTGGTTTGCACCAGGGCGCCGGATCGAGCGCATATTCGATGGTCGTACCGGGGGTATGCGATGCCTTGGCCCGATGGAACAGGATGTGCCGACCGACCTCCATTTCGTCGTTGTAGTCGAGCAGGATCAGAGCGACGTCGGGGATATCCGATACGCGGGAAATCTCCTTGTACACGGTCGCCACGAGCCCTAACTGGGCCATCAATGCGGCGATAAGCGTCTCGCCGAGGTAGTACGGTCCACGGGCTGGATGCTTGATCTTGGCGATGGCGATCTCGCGCACCTCTTCGATCGTCTTGCCCGAGAGCATCGCGGCGCACGCGAAGACGTCATCGAAATCGTTGGTCTGCGCGACATACGGAAACGCGGGCGTGAAAGTCGTCGGGGTACTCTCGACCCCGGTGGGCAGCACAGGCATGGATCAGCTCCTGGAAATGCAAGAAATGAGCGCGCAGCAACGCCTGCCTGGCGGGCATCGGACATTTTGGGTGAATCAGAGGGGAAAATTCGCGGCGAAATCCGGCCAAATTCCGGCGGATTCACTCAGGCGTGCGCTGCGGCGCGAGCGGCGAGCCGAAAACCGGTTTTCGAGCAGTTTTTCGGTCGTATTGACACGTTACCAGGGTCAAATCGTAGCCTCAACAGCTAAATAACTTTGAAAATCCAGCCAAATTCGTCAAAAGTCAGCGAAATACTCCGACATTTTGCAACAATCCGCCAGCCAGATTGATCCAGATCGATGACCATCATGCTGGCGGCACACGTACCAATAAAATACAATAGAATTTATTTCATTCGAATAGAGAGGTCGGTGATGACTACGGCAACAACCCGCACCTTCACTGCGCAAGTGCCGATTGCGCTAGCAGAAGAAGTCGACGCCCTCGCAGAGCAGCTCGAACGTCCGCGTCAGTGGATCGTCAAAAAAGCATTGATCGCCTATCTCGCCCGTGAGAAGGAAAAACGTCGGCTCATTCAGGAAGGGCTGGACGATGTGGATGCCGGTCGCATGGTGTCCATGGAAGATGCGCAGGCTTGGGCCGATAGTATCGGCACCGAGAACGAACTCCCGGTACCGCGTGCGTGAATATCCCGGTCAAGCCAACCAGCAAGGCAATGGGCGATCTTGCGAACATCTCTGTGCACATCAAGACGTTCAATGATGGGGTCGCCGCGCGCAAGGTCGTGAAAGCCCTGCTGAGCGAAGCAGACAAGCTGGGAGAAGATCATCACCATCGCCTCGGCGAGGAACTGGACGGATACGAAGGCCCACCGCCCCGCGAGGTACACAAATGGGTCTGCCTGCACGGCCGATACGAACTGCACTATGAGGTTATCCCTGCTTACGCGGATACGCCGAAAATGATCGCGCTCTTGCGCATCTGGGACACCCGGCAAGAGCGCTGAAACAGCGAACAACCAAAGGTCCGGCCCCCAACTATTTCATGCCTCTCCGCAGTGAATTCGATGAGCAAAAAGAAAAAAGAAAAACCTACCACCCTCAAGTTGCCGTACGCACACGACCAGCGCACACCGAGAAAAAGAAAAGCTGGATCAACGTGGCAGCAGGGCTTGTTTTGGGCTCGGGACTCGTGGCATCAGCCACCGGCGGCGCTTACCATTACTTGTGTGGCGATGTATCACTCGATTTCGTAAGAGCACTGGATCGGGGCTACGAATTTCAACTGAAGAACCCAACACCTGCAGACAAAATCGTCACGCGCCTCCGGATCGTGGCGCCGCCACATCAGCAGATCATTTATCACATAACTCAAGACACGCCGGCACAGCAAACTCCGAATGGCGTTGTGTTGCCCGGTGGTAATAAGACGTACATCCCCGCGGTCGAGTACAAGGAACTTGATGGCCGGAAAATATCGGCAAATTCAGACATCAAATTTCGCGTACCACCGCTCTCTGATCGGCCGTCGATGGAGTCGGACGCTGCAATGTTCAGCATCAAATACGAGGCCGAATCGTCCAACCGATTACTTCATTCTCTGGAGCACGCACTCGGCGCGATTGGGCTTTGGTCTCCAGAGGTCACGATCAAGTATCTAGTGGTGAACAACTACTGGATCCCCACAAATTCTGAATCTCCCGGTGAAGCAATCCGCATTTACTATAGAGACAACCAGGATCTTGCAAGCACCAGCATGTGCCGCGATCCCGGATAGTGCCGTACCGCATGACACCTGTGCGCTTCAGATCAACGTTCAGAATCGATATTGAACCAAGGCCTTAGGTGACCGACCAGCCGGTCCTCGGTGAAAAAGCGCTCGGCAACAGCGTTGTCCGCAAACTTGTCGCAGTAGGAAAAGCCGACGCATTTTTTGATGAGCTGGAGCGGGCTGGACTCAGTAGAGAAGACGTGCTCGATGCCAAATCGCACTTGGCATGACGTCGTGCGCGGCTTGGCCTTCCGGTTTCCTGCTATCCACGGATGTACACGACCCTTTGTACCTCGCATTAGGTGCTGACTGAAGCGCTTCTTCAAATCCGTGCTCTTGCCGACGTATAAACAGGGATACGGCGCGTCGCTCGGCCACCAGTCATGGTAGTAGACATCGACGTCACCTCCCCCCGGGCCCTTCAGCATGATGTGCCGATTTGCGTTCATGAGCTGCTCGCGATCGCCGATCCACCAAAAGGCATATACGCCCGCATGAGATGGCAGATCGATGCGTCCACGATCATCGGGGGCGATCTTTTCCACCGCACGAACAGAGTCCCCCGTAAGCATCTCTGCGGTCAGCGATTCCCATGCAACCAGCACTTCCTCAGCATGATTTCTGTCGTTCATGGTCGCCCCTCTTCTCGTTTTGCCGGCGCGATTTTACCTCTTGCCAAGAAGTATTGGCCGCGAGCTAGGGCCACCGTCAGAGGACAAAATATATGACCGAATTCGAACGTCGACCACACACAGATGTAAGAGGTGGACGCCAGAATACGCCGGCCTACGTCTACGGACGTCTCGCCACATATTCAGCCGAGCGACGGTATTTCTGACGGTATACTGACGCACAACTGACGGCCCAGCCTTTTGTGACAAGCCTTTCCAGCCAGACTCAACATAATTGCGCGGTATGTGGAGCGGATGCTCTCGTCGTCTCAGGATGGCTCTGAATCCTTGAAGTAAGCGTGGTCAGCGCCGGCTCGCGCCGCTCCCCCGCACCGGCGAACGTGTGAACGATACGCAACCTGACGCTAGCGGTGCGGTAGCCGGAACTGTCCGCTGAACGTCCAGACACAGTCACCCATCTGGAACAACGGGTAGGCATGCGACTGGGTCTATGGGGTGCTTGCCCCGGTCGCATAACTATCCCTCTTCTTCCGCCCGGGGGAGATCGCTTCATCGAGCAGCGACGAACGATCCGACGGTGGCTGCGAGTACGCTGAGCGCGACGGACGCCCCGCGCCCCCGGAGCGAAGTCACGGCTAAAGCCTTGCGGCCGACAGCCCTTCTTACTAACCCCACCGACTTCCTTTCCTCTCATTACATACGCATCGCCCATGCGCGGAGTGCGTCTATGATGCGTGCCTTGCCGCCCAGGCCGGGCGTACATTCATCGGCCATCACACCTGCCCGCAAACGTTTCACAGCCATCAACGAGGGCACCTGTCTACTTCTGGGCCTCGTGAACAACGGGGTGATTACGAAACATGCCGGGAAATCGCCGAAAGTCGCCGCGTCAATCACTGACGAAGAGCCATTTGTTGCCGTTGCCGTCGGCGAACGTACACGCGATGTCACTCGAGAATCATCTGGCCTTCGCGGCCGTGAAGGCGGGCAACGGGAGCCTTGAGCAGATGAGCCGCCTGCTGCGCGTGGTGTATCTGGGTTATTACCTGCGAGATGAAACAGCGTCGGGTGGGGATGTCGAACATTACCGGCAGGCCGAGCAGGCACTGGCACGTTGCGCTGAGCGCGCTATACAAAGCAACGCTGCGTGGACTCTGATGCCGGATGAGCAGCAGGTTGTCGGGCAGCTACTGGTGTTGCTCGACGCGCAACTCGCCGAGGTGCCCGTACATCGTTTCGTGCGTGCGCGGGAGCGTCTGGATATTTTCGTGGCAGCGAACCAAGGCCGCTCAATTGTCGATTGAGTTGTATCGCCCGAAAAGGGACGGCACATGAACGAAAACGAACGAAATCCAGTTTTTATTCACGGTGGATTCAGGACGTCGAGCACCTGGCTTTGGTCAAGATTCAGGCGGGACATCCATTTCTGGTGCTACTACGAAATCTTCAATAGCGTCATTCCATTTGTTGATTTTTCTAATTTCACGAATTTTTCACCCAAGGCGTGGAATTCCCGCCATCCAAAATCAGAGCCTTACTATTTAGAATACCTGCCGCTGCTGCCCGATAGCGGTCGTCTCTCTTTCTTCCCGGTCGAAAATCAGCGCGGCGAATCATTCACTCCCGCAGGTGGAATTTCGGCGCCCCTTGATCAGGTTTCCAATAGTTACGTGGCCCATTTGATCGATTTCGCGCGGAGCGATGGAAAGCAGCCGGTTCTGACGTGTACAGGCATGCTGGCCAAAGTGGCCGGTCTGAAAAGTGAATTTGGCGGTATCCATATTCTGCTGGTGCGGAATTTATTTTCACAATGGAACTCGTATTCCGGTCAGCAGCGGAATGGCACTTCGTTCTTCATGATTTATTTGTTCGATGCGCTGAGGTTCGCAAGAGATGACCCATTCTTGCTGTATCTGAAGGAGTTATCCAGGGTCGACGAGTTTGACTCTGCTGATGAATGGTCCTCACGAGACAGGTACGATGACGCGTTTTGCATATTCATCGCATTTCATGTGTATTTGCTCGTGAATGCAGCGAGATATTGCGACATCGTCATTGATTGCAATCGGCTGGCGAGTGAGCCTGACGGTTATCGAAAGGAAACAGAGAGCATGCTTACCCGCTTGATCGGCCATCATGTCGATCTGTCCGGCGCGCGTGAAAGCATCGATTGCCCCCAGTACATGATTGCCAACCCTGCCAGGACCAGATTCGAGATCGAACGCCTTGCCCGGCAAGCTTGTGTCGAGTCGGCAGCAAGCGCTGACGAGCAGCAGATGGTGTCGTCGATGCTGGAAGATCTGTGGCGCAAGCACGAGCAGTTTGTCTTGTTCGGCCGAGCCGCTTTCGAGCAATTCGATAAGGCGCGAAGCGACATCGGGAGATTGCAGAGGGAAAATGAACAGCTCAAGCAGCAACAGCGGTAGCCTCAGATCCTTGCGTCATGAGGCTCGTTTCTGAGCTACCCAGGCTAAGTCCCTCTTCCATGGAGCCCTTCGTGCCGAAGCCCTGCGCCGAGCCCTGTGTCTATTGACGTCGCGCTACGGCTGCAATCAGGTGATGGTTTTCTGACGGCATACGCGGCCATCGCAGCGAGCCCCTCCATGTGAGGCATGGCTTTGCCGCCAGACTCAACATGGTTGCGCAGTATGTGAAGCCGATGCTCGGGGCGTCTCCGAACGGGCATCACCCGCCGAAATATTCTGTTTTTCGGGTTCGACTGTCTACGATCGTCCGGCTGACACCCACTACAGCTTCGGTTTTGTGACGGTATGCAGGCCGTTTTCCGCGGGTCGCATACCGTCACGCCGTCAAAATTCCGTCGTCACCGAGAACCACGCGGTACGCGGTGCGCCCTGGGTCAGATAGCCGCCGAGCGCCGACGACCAGTACGAGCGGTTTGCCAGATTAGTCACGATCATGTTGACGCTCGTGTCGCGATTGAACACGCGAGTCTTGTAACGCGCACCGATGTCGAAGCGTGTCCATGACGGCACCTGCAGCGTGTTCGCCTGATCCAGATACTGCGTGCTGGTCCACAGCGCGCGTGCCATCAGCGTGAGGCCGCTTGCGTGCGGCACATCGTATTCGACGTTCGCGTTGAAGGTCCAGGCGGGCACGCCGATCGGACGATTGCCGCTCTCGGCACCGCCATTGGTGTCTTCCAGCTTCGCGTTGATATACGACACGCCGCCGATCAACCGCACGCCGTTGAGCGGCTCACCGTACATCGAGAATTCGACGCCGCGGTGACGCTGGATACCGTTCGCGCCGTAAATGCCGGTCACGCTGTCGGTAAAGGCGACCTGCTGGCGAATCTGATAGAGCGCCAGTGCGGCGCCGTAGTGGTTCGCGTCGTACTTCACGCCCGCTTCGTACTGGGTCGCGCGAAACGGCGCGATGACTGAGCCGACATTGACCGCGTTGGCCGGTGCAGTGCCGCCCGAAAGCAGGCTCTCGCTGCGATTCGCATAGACGGACAGGTTCGGCTGAAGCTTGTAGACCACACCGAACACCGGCGTCGTCGCCGACTGGTTGTACGCCGCGTTCTGCACTTCCGTGCCGTAGTCGTAGCCGTTCTGGATCAGGTTCTGGCGGCGCGCGCCCAGTGTGAAAAGAAGGCGGTCGCCGAAGAAACCCATCGTGTCCGACACCGCAAAGCTGCGCATCAGCGTCACGGCGGTCAGGCCGGGGTCGGCGAAATCGCCCCCGCTGAAGAAACCGTCGGGACGGGCAACCGGCTGTGGGTTGTACAGGCTGGTCGGAAACGACGGGCTGAAGTCGAACGCGTTGTACGCGGCAACGCGGTTGATCTGCCATCCCGCACTGATTGCATGGCTGACCGGGCCGGTGACGAATTTCCCGCGTACGCCCGCCTGCGCCGAGAGCGAGTATTCGTCGTGCGCGGTGCCGAGACGGTATGCGCTCGTCGCGCCGTTGATGCCGTAGGTCGGGGTCAGGTAGTCGCCGTTCTCGTGCGTGTGGCGCGTGCCAACGCCCGCATACACGGTCCAGTCCGGCGCAATGTCGTATTCGCCGCGCAGCATCCCGACGGTGTCTTCGAGCGACGACCACGTCCACGGCTGGGTGTAGTTGTGCGTCGCCGACGGCGAGGACGGCAGTGCGTCGCCACTCACGAAGACGCCGGGACGGCCTTCCGTGATGCGCTCCTTCTGATACAGAAAATCGGCATTGAGGCGCAGTTTGTCGCCGCGATAATCGAGCGAGACGGCGGTCTGCTGTGCGTGACGTGCTTCGTCATCGATGCTGGTGTCGCCGCCCTGAACGGTCTGGTTCACGCGAATCCCGAACTGGTCGCTGTCGCCGAAGCGGCGACCGACGTCCACGTGCGTGGCCAGTTCGCCCGACGCGCTGCCGGCCACGGTGAGCTGCGTGAGCGGCTTGTCGTCAGCGACTTTCGTCTGCACGTTGATGCTGCCGCCCACCCCCGATCCGCCCGGCGACGCGCCATTCACGAATGCGTTGGCGCCTTTGAAAATATCGACGCGCTCGATCGCGCCGGTGTCGACCATCTGGCGCGGCGTGAGGCCGTACATGCCGTTGAGCGCCACGTCGTCCGCGTAAATCTGGAAACCCCTAATTATGTAGGTTTCCGAAAAATTTCCGTAGCCGAGTGCCGTGCGTACCGCCGGATCATTGGCGACGACGTCGGCAAGCGTGCGGGCCTGCTGGTCCTCGATCAGCTTCGACGTGTAGCTAGTCACAGAGAACGGCACGTCGATCAGCTTCTGCTGGCCGAGCACGCCGATCTGCGCACCGCTCGCGACCTGTCCGCCGGGGTAAGCGGCGGACAGGTCGCCCGGCAGCGCGGCGGCGGTTGCCTGCACGCTCACGGTCGGCAACACGTTCGACGCCGGTGCCGAAGTCGGCGTGCTCGCTGCATCGGCTGCGTGCGCCTGCGACGAAAAGCCGGCAGAACAGACAGAGAAGCAGACGGCGATGGCGGGGAAAAGCTGGCGTACAGCGGCGGCGGCGGGCGCAAGGCGAAGCGTGTGTACAGACGACTGTGTCGTTCCCGTTCGTTTCATGGTCGTAATCGTTGGCTTTGTGATGGATCGGGTCGATGGGGTTAGCATCGAAGGCCGCCATCGTATATCTAAATGCGAACGATTACCATTTGCATTGGTAAAAAACCTGACGGTTGGTAAGGGAATGGCGCGCGAAATAGAGTGCCCGGCCAATCAGCGGGCGTCGGACCACCGCCCCCACGCGATGAGTGCGCCGTACACGGTCCCGGCCGCAACGCTGGTGCTGCCGCTGAACGCTACGAGGCCCAGCGCCCAACCCTGACCGGCGACAACGAGCACGAGCGCGATCCCCAGCGAGCACCAGCCCGCGCCACGCAGGCAACGCGAGTGCACAACCGGAAGCGCCCGTCCAAGGAGCGCTTCCTGGTGACGTGCCATCGCCATTGCAAGACACGCGAACGCGCCGACGCACAGGAGCAGCGCGAGCAGCCGCATCACGTGCTCTCCTCGTGCAGTGGGGTCACGGCGCGGCGCTTGAGGGGTGACTGCACGCGCGAGCGGTGTCGCGACGTGCGCACGGCGAGCGCACCGTGAAGCGCTGCCAGCGCCCATATCGTCAGATCGAAGCCCGCGTAGACCCAATCGCCGTCGGCCACGCTCCGCCAGAACGGGCGCTGGGTCGTCAGCGCATTGAGCACCGGCAACAGCGCGAGCAAGGCGCACGCGAACCACAGCAATTCGATCCAAGCGCGCCGGGCGGGACGGGCTAACGCGTAAAGCAGCGTGGCGGCCCAGATCGCGAAAAACGCATCGACTTCGACGCCCGCGCGACCGGCCAGCGACGTCGGCAACAGCCGGTTGCTCCACAGGAAGCCCGCGATCGCAATCGACAATCCCGCGATGCTCGCGATGTTCAGACGCTCGACCAACCGGAAACCGAAGTCGGGCCGCTCGGGATCGGGCAGCTTCTGGCGGCGTTTCACGGTCCACATCACGAGTCCAGTGCCGACCATCGCCGTGCCAGCGAGGCTCACGAGGAAATACAGCCAGCGCAGCGGCGGATCGCCAAAGCGTCCCATGTGCAGCGCGTACAGTACGCCGCGCGTTTCCGCTGCCCCGCCGACGCGGTCCTGCACGTCGAGCAGCGTGCCGTTTGCGCCGTCGAACAGCAGGTATTGCGGACTTGTCGATACACGCGCGGCCGTGCCTCGCGTGACCACCACGCGTGCGTTTGCGTCGCCGGGGTTCGTCACCAGCACGCTCGCGACACCATTGCGGCCCCAGCGGGCCTCCCCTGCCCGCACCATCGCGTTGACGGGCGCGAGCGCGGCCTTCACGCCCGAACGCGCGACGGGCTCGATGAATGTGCTCAACTGCATGTCCAACGCATGCTTCTGGGACGGTGTCCTCAGCGCGAGCTGCACGCCCCAGGGCATGTACATCGTCATCAACATGACGAGCCCCGTGTACGTGATCATCAGGTAGAACGGCAGGCCGAACACCGATAGTGCGTTATGCGCATCGAGCCACGCACGCTGGCCCTTGCCCCAGCGAAACGTAAAGAAGTCCACGAAAATCTTTTTGTGCGTGATGACGCCGCTGATAATCGCGATCAGCATGAACATCGCGCACAGGCCCGCGAGCCAGCGGCCCCACACGACCGGTAGAAAGTAGAACTGATAGTGGAAGCGATAGAAGAAATCGCCGCCGAGTGTGTCGCGTGTCGCGAGTATCATGCCGGTCGCCGGATCGAACGTCGCGCTCTGGAAGGCCTGCTGACCTGGCTGCGGGTGCGGGTGCGGCGCGAGCCATAACGCACTGACGACGTTGCTGCGTGCCGTCGGCAGTTGGATGAACCACTGCGAACTATCCGGCGCGACGGTGCCGAGCGTCGCGCTCACGCGCGCGGCCGCGGTCGCCGCATCGGGAGACTCATGGTGAAACGCGAGTTCCGGGCGCATCCATTGCGAAATCTCGTCCCTGAAATAGCTGACTGTGCCGGTCAGGAACATCGCGTAAAGCAGCCAGCCGGCAAGCAGGCCCGTCCACGTATGCAGGCCGGACATGCTTTGCCGCACGCTGCGTCCACGACGCGCAAGAAAGACGCCAATTACCGTACATGCGTACACGATGAAACTCGCGAGCATGCCAGTGATCGCCGCTTGCGTCGTGCCGATCGGGAGCGCGAGCGCCACGACACTCGCAAGCGCGCCAAGCGCATAACCACCGAAGACGGCGCCGATGATGCGCGCCGTCATGGGGCCTGCCCGGCGCACGCGATCGAACAGCGCGCTCATGCCGACCTGGCCGTGGCGTCGGCAGTAAAGCGCATCGATGGCAAGCGTGCCGTCCAGTCCGGTTGCATCCGTTCCCCTGCAAGGTAGTAATCAAGGCGGCTCGTGCGCGAGTTGTGCCCGGCCCCAAAGCCCAGGAGCGGAATCTTACCGTAATGCGATTGCGAATGATTCGCGTTTCGTATAATATTTTTCGGCCGGCAATCAGCCGGAATAAGCCGGACGGTGCGCATGCCCGCGTAGACGACGTTCGAAACCCCTGCTTCATCCATGGAATTGAGTACACAGCCCATGCTTTTTGCTGCCGGAGCGGATCGCCGCGTCGCCACAGCAATCGCTCTCGTCGTTGCACTGCATGCCACGTTGATCGCAATCGTGCTGACACGACGCGACGCCTCCACATCGGTCGCGCTGGGATCGCACGCGATCACCGCCGAACTGCTTCAGCCCGATCCGGTTGCGGTTGCAGCCGCAGCCAGTTTGCCCCCGACTCCGCCAAAACCGGTCCAACGCGTCGCTCACGCAAAACCGGCAGTGCAGCCAACGGTGCGCCCCGTGCCGCTGCCCGTTGCGCAAGCGCCGTCGGAGCACCAGAACGAGACGGCCGCACAGGCATTGCCGACACCGTCCGCCGCCGCGCCTTCAGCGCCTGAGGCGTCGCCGCCTGCCGCCGCACCCGCGCAGGGCAAGCCGACGATGGAATTGAGCGCACCGAAAAACGTGTCGCACCTCGACTGCCGGATCGCCCAGCCGGATTACCCGATGCTCTCGAAGCGGCGTGGCGAAACCGGCACCGCGTCCGTAAGTTTCGTGGTCGGCCTGAGCGGGCAGATCGAAGACATCCGGCTCCAGAAGAGCAGCGGTTACAGCCGTCTCGACGACGCCGCACTCGCAGCGATGCGCGACAGTTCGTGCAAGCCGTATAAGGAAAACGGCGAGCCCGTGCGTGCCGCCTACACTCAACCTTTCGACTTCAGTCTGCATAACTAAGGATGAGTGAAGCCGTGAATATCATGAATTGAAAAGAGGAAAAAACAATGCAGAACTACGGTATCGCCCACGTCTGGGAGCAAGGCGAATTCGTGACACGCGGTATCGCGCTCACGCTCCTGATCATGTCGGTGCTGTCCTGGTGCGTGATCGTCGCGAAGGGCTGGAATGTCGTGCGCCTGAAGCGACTGACGAAGCACGCCGAAGAGAGGTTCTGGCATTCGGACAATTTCGCCGAAGGCGTGCAGAAGCTTGGCCACGCAAACCGGGAAGACAATCCGTTCCTCGCGCTCGCGCTATCGGGTCAGGAGGCCGCCGAGCATCATCACCAGACGCAGCCCCATCTGCACGACCGGATGGACGTGTCGGACTGGCTAACGCGCTGCCTGAAGGACACGATGGACGACGCGGTCGCGAAGATGCAAGGCGGTCTCGCGGTGCTCGCGTCGATCGGCAGCACGGCGCCGTTCGTCGGTTTGTTCGGCACCGTGTGGGGTATCTATCACGCGCTGATGACGATTGGCGCAACCGGTCAGACGTCGATCGACGCGGTCGCGGGTCCGGTCGGCGAGGCACTGATCATGACCGCGTTCGGCCTGTTCGTCGCGATCCCCGCAGTGCTCGGCTATAACGCGCTCACTCGCGCAAACAAGGCCATTGTCACGAAGCTGAACCGCTTCGCGCATGGCCTGCACGGCTACTTCGTGACCGGCGCGCGACTGTCGTCGCCGATGGGCAACCTGCGGGTCGCCGCGCACCGCCAATAACGACGGAGGTTTTCAATGGCGATGAATGCCTTTTCCAGCGACGAGGACGATGGCGTGATGAATGAGATCAACATGACGCCGCTCGTCGACGTCATGCTCGTTCTTCTCATTGTGTTCATGGTGACGATCCCGGTGATTCGCCACGCGGTGAAGATCGACCTGCCGCACGCGAGCAGCCAGAAAGAGGACGCGAAACCGGCGCAGGTCAACGTGTCGATCCAGCAAGACGGCTCCGTGCTGTGGAACGGTGAACCGGTTGACGACAACGCGCTGCACCTGAAGATCGCAGCGGCTGCGCAGGCGTCGCCGCAACCGGAGATACATCTGAATGCGGACCGGCGAGTCGCGTACGAACACGTCGCGCAGTTGATGTCGGCCGCACAGCGTGGCGGTCTCTCGAAGATCGGATTCGTCACAGATCCAGCGCAGCGCTAACGTGGTCGCGTCTTGAGTGCGGGCCCGAATTAGTGCCTGCTGGATGTGGAGATTTGCGGCCTGGTTGAGTTGCCAGTGACCCGCTCCCCGCGTCCATCACAAACCGTATCCTCCAACGCTCGCCGGCGAAAAGCGGCATGCATCCAATGGGGGAAAACCTGCGAGGATCAAGACAGAGCCTGCGCACCACAGTGGGGGAGCCTGCAACTCCCTAGCGCGCCTTCCCCGCGGTAACGGAATTTATCGATTCCTGGGAAGCGGAAATCAGGTGAGCGGACGGCGACACCATTTCGCCAAGCCGCTGCGCATCCTCCAGTCGGCGCTCGGCTGAATGTGCACGCATGATCGACTCCCAGGCAAAGTAGGTGCCGACGGCATAGTCCCGGCAGCTTCTGCGCTCCAGTTCAGAGGACGCAACATGAGCCTTTTGGAGTTGCAGTTTAATCTCGGCCTCGACTGCGGCAGTCAGTTCCGTATAACTCCAACTTTGAGCGTCCATGTCGACCTCCTCCTGCAGCAGCCTGGTGGTGTGCGTCGTCAGAAACGACATCGATGCGAAGCGCCGCCGCTTCGCGTCCCAAAACGCCTGACTTAATTTGTAGGTCAAAAACGGCGAAACTGCCAGCCGCCGGGCAGAAACGGCACATCGGCGACGCATTCGCAGCGTGGCAGTTTGCCTTTACGCCGCTTCGATCGAACGCCCCGAACTTCCTGCAGCCCCTGAACGGTGGCGGCAGTGCTGTCATTTGACGCGTGCCGTTTGAACTCGGCAGAAACGGTTCATCAGTTGAGGCTGGCGCCGACGTAACCACCCGGTTCAACAATCGTCTTTCGATCTACGGCGATGCGCTCTATCAGCGCCGCGTCGTGTCGTACGAATTGAACGGCTGGTTTATCAATGCCGGTTCCCGCTACTCGTTCTGAGCAGTCGAATAGTGCGGACGTCGTTGGCATGGCGGCAATACGTATGCCGATCTGATCGGGCCCGGCACGGCTCCCTCTTTAGGGATTGGCGTGGCTCGCGCGCGGCCAGCCCCCCCCCCCGCCTGCCGCTCGGAGCGAAACCGCCTCGCGCTTGCCGCTATACTGACCGCTCGACCAACGCACACGTCCCCGGCGAGCATGGCTACGTTCATGCAATTCGTCCTGCAACTCGACCAGGACCTCGAAGCGCTGCTGGTCCAGCATGGAACGCTGGCCTACGCGATCCTCGGGGCGTTCATCTTCTGCAGTGTCGGTGTACTGCCGCTCGTCTTTCTGCCTGCGGACATGCTGCTGTTCCTCTCAGGCGCACTCGCCGCCGTCGGCGTGCTGCAGCCCGTGTGGCTTGCGCCGGTGCTGGTCGCGTCCGCGGTCGCTGGAAAAGTGTTCAACTATTGGCTCGCACGTGCCGTCGCGTCGGTATGGCAGCCGAAGAGCAGCGGCTGGATCGACAAGCTAACTGCACGAACGCGCGCGCTCTACGCGCGTCACGGCGCTGCGCTGCTGCTGTACTCGCCCTTCATCGCAATCGTCCGGGCGGTCGCGCCCGCCCTCGCCGGCGCAACGAAAATGCCGTTTCGCCGCTTCGTGCGCTTCGCGACCGGGGGCGCGGTGATCTGGGTATGCACGCTCGCGGGGCCCGGGTATTTCTTCGGCAACGTGCCGTGGGTCCGTGCGCACCTGCCGGCGGCGATGGCGATCGTGATAGCCGCGGGCGTTATCGCGCTGGTCGTCGGCGTACTGTGGCGAGGACGACGCAAGCGCCATGCCGCCGACGAGTCGTTATCCGGTGAAGAGTCCCGCTGCGACTGACGCAGCGGTCCGCAACCCGGCAGGCAACGCTGCTCGCAGGGGAACGCATGAACCAGGCTCTGCTGAAATGCACATGTGCTGCCGTGCTCGCCACGCTGCTCGGGTGGGGACTGTACGTCGGCCGCTCCGTACTGGTGCCGATCGCGTTCGGCATCATCGCGACTTATGTGGTCTTCGGTCTCGCCAACCTGCTGTGCCGCATTCCGTACCTCGGCAAACGTCTGCGAGCCGGTCCGCGCTACGCGATCGCGGCAACGCTGATGCTCTTCACCGTCTACCTGTCGGTCGACCTGCTGCTTTCCGACAAGGACCGGCTGATGGCGGTTGCGCCGAAGTACGAGGCGACGCTGCTCGTGCTGCTCACGAAATTCGCCGCGCTGCTGCACATCGAAACCGAAGCGAGCTGGACTGCGATCCGCCGCGATCTGCTGGGGAGTGTCGACGTGCAGGCGATTCTTACCACGATGCTGTCGTCGGTATCGTCACTGCTCGCGGCGATCATCGTCGTGCTGCTTTACACGACGTTCTTTCTCATCGAGCACGCGAAATACCGCCGCAAGCTCGTGAACTTCGCGGGAGGCTCGACGCGCATCGTCTCCGTCATCGACGAGATCAACTCGAAGATCGGCGTCTATCTCGCGATGAAGGCTCTGCTCGGCGCGATCCTCGGCATCGTGAGCTGGATCTGCATGCGCTTCATCGGACTTGAATTTGCGGAGCTGTGGGCCGTGCTGATCGGCCTGCTGAACTTCATCCCGTATGCGGGCTCGTGGATCTCGGTCGCCGTGCCGACGCTGCTCGCCGCGCTGCAGTTCGGCCAGTGGAGCGAGGCAATCGTACTGTTCATGTTGCTCACGATCGCGAATTTTGTGGTCGGCCACCTCCTCGACCCGTGGCTGATGGGCGGCTCACTGAACCTGAGCCCCGCGGTGATCCTGATCAGTCTGGCGGTGTGGTCGTCGATCTGGGGCATCGCGGGCGCCTTCCTCGCCGTGCCGATCACCGTCGGTCTGATCATTGCGTTTTCTGCGTTTGAATCCACGCGACGTTTTGCTGTGCTCCTTACCAATGACGGATGACGTCGTTCGCCCGGCTGCGGCGAGCGTCGGCTTTGGCGATACGTCACGCGCACGGCCTGCGCATCACCGTTCGTACACGAGGATGCAGCACCAGCAAAGCAGCGTGACTTAAAGCGACGCGGACGCCATACGGATATCCGAAATGAACCGCCTCGCACGTGGATGCTCAGGCCGGGCGAAAAACCGCTCCGGTGCGGCGCGCTCCAGTATTTCGCCGTGATCCATGAACAGCACCCGGTCGGTCACTTCCCGCGCGAAACCCATCTCGTGCGTCACGACCACCATCGTCATGCCGTCGCGCGCAAGACTCTTCATGACCTGCAGAACCTCGCCCACCATTTCCGGATCAAGCGCAGATGTGGGTTCGTCGAACAGCATCACGGGCGGCTGCATCGTCAGTGCACGCGCGATCGCCACGCGCTGCTGCTGGCCGCCTGACAGCTCCGACGGGAACGCGTTCGCTTTGTGTGCAAGTCCCACGCGATCGAGCAGCGCCAGCGCACGCTCGCGTGCCTCCTGCCTCGTGGCGCGTTTCAGGTGCACCGGCGCGATCGTGCAGTTTTCGAGCGCGCTCAGATGCGGGAACAGATTGAACTGCTGGAACACGAAACCGATGTGCGAGCGGAACGCGTCGATATCGAGCCCGCGGCGATGAATATCGTCGCCGTCGAGCAGGATGCGTCCCGAGTCGATCGGCTCCAGCCGGTTGAGGGTGCGGATCAGCGTCGATTTGCCCGAACCCGACGGTCCGCAGATCACCACGACCTCGCCCCTGGCGAAGGTTTCGCTGATATTGACCAGCGCGTGGTATCGACCGTACCACTTGTTGACGTTGTCGAACTGGATCATGAAGTGGCCATTGCTGTTGCGTTGTACTCGGTCTGGCGCGCAGACCGGTGCTCCAGCCAGAACGCAAACCGCGAAAGGGAAAAACACAGTACGAAGTAAGTCAAGCCGAGGATCAGATAGATGGACGTGGGATAGATGAATACCTGCGTATTGATCTGCGTGGCCACGAAGGACACTTCCGCGAGGCCAATGATGTAGCCCAGTGACGTCTCCTTGATGGTCGAGATGAACTGGTTGACCAGCGAAGGCAGCATGTGACGCAGCGCCTGCGGCAGGATCGCGAGCTGCATGGCCGCGATCCACGGCAAACCGAGCGAGCGCGCACTCTCCATCTGGCCGCGCGGCAGACCCATAATGCCGGCGCGCACGATTTCGGCCAGGTAACAGCTATCGAACAACACCAGCGCCATCAGCATCGTGGCGAACTGCCCCGTCTGGATACCCGTGACGCTCGGCAGGAAGAAGTACGCCCAGAACACCACCATGAGCAGCGGAGTACCGCGAACGACGAACACCAGCGTCGTCACTGGCCAGCGCAGCCAACGCCACGGGCTTACGCGGGCGAGTCCGAGCAGCAGGCCGAGCGGCATCGCGAGCAACAAGCCGAGCGTTGCCAGCACAAGGGTCAGTGCAAGCCCGCCCAGCGGGCCTTGCGGAAATCGGCCGACCAGAAAATAGAGCCCGTATGTCCGGATCACGTCGATGAACGTCATGTCGGAATACTTATGATGTTCGCGATGGGAAGCGGTGGTGATAACCGCTCGCGAGCGCGGAGATCAGCAGCGACACCGCCAGATAGCTCACAGTCGCAAACGTGAATGCCTCGAAGCTGCGAAACGTGGCACTTTCCACCTTGGCTGCCTGATACATGAGTTCCGCCGTACCGATGACGGTGGCGATGCTGGTGTCCTTCCAGATGTTGAGCGTCTGCGAGAGCAACGGCGGCACGGCGACACGCAGCGCCTGCGGCAGCACGACGAGACGCATCGATGCGAGCCACGGCAGGCCGAGCGCGCGCGCCGCTTCGAACTGAACGGTCGGGACAGCGCGAATGCCGCTGCGCACGTCTTCGGCGATGAATGCGGCGTAATACAGCGTGATTGCGACCACCGCTGCGATCGTCTCGACGTCGTGTGCGTAGAGCCATTGCCTCGCCGCGTCGGGAAGCAGTTCGGGGGCGCCGAAGTACCAGAACAACAGATGCGCGAGCAGTGGCACATTGCGCTGCGACTCGACGAACACGCTACCGAGGCCACGCATCGGCGCGAAAGGCGACAGACGCGCGAGTGCGATCAACGTGCCAAGCGAAAGGGCGAGGACAAACGTCGCCCCCAGCAAGGTCAGCGACAGCCGTAGACCGGCCAGCAACATCGCCTGGTAAGGGCCCGAGAGCAGGATCGACAGATCGAATGGCGGCATGGGAGAACGCAAAGCGGTAGAACGGCGGCAGCCCACCATCGAAGCGCCTGGTGGGCTGCCGCAGACGAGACAGTGCCGGTGTGCCTGTTAGCCGGTGACCTTGTCGTCGTCGATCTTGTCGGTTTCGATCCTGAAGTTGCGCGGACCGAATTTCAGCTTGCTGTCCTTGCCATACCACTTGTCGTAGAGACGATTGGCCTCGCCCGACGCTTCCAGTTCGCGGAGTTCGCCGTCGATGGCGGTCTTGAGCGCCGGCTCGCCCTTTCGGACACCCAGTGCGAGCGGCTCGACGTTCAAGTTCTGCGGCAGGATTTCATACTCGGAAGCGCGCGGGCCGAGCTTGTGGATGTCGTCGTACAGTGACGATTCGTCGTTCACGTAGGCCACGCCCTTGCCTTGCTGCAACGCCTGGAATGCCTGCTGGGTGGTTTCGAATGTGACGACCTGCGCCGTCGGCACCACGCGCAGCAGGTTAGGCACCTGCGTGCCGCCCTTGACCGTCAACACGCGCTTGCCGGCCAGATCAGGGATGCTGTGGATGCCGCTGGACTTCACAACCAGCACTTTGGATCCAGTGATGAAGTGCGTCAGCCCGAAATCGATCTGCGACTCGCGTTCCTTGTTGTGCGTGAGCGAGGCCGCCAGCACATCGACATGGCCCTGTTGCAGTTCGGGAATACGCGCGGCCACCGAGAGTTGCTTGAATACCGGCTTCACGCCGAGCTTCTTCGCCACATCTTTGGCAAGATCGATTTCGTAGCCGATATAGTCGCGCGTCTGCGGATCGATGAAGCTGTTCGGCTCATCGGTGCCGAGTACGCCGAAGACAATTTCACCCTTCTGCTTGATGTCTGCGAGCTGGTCGGCATGAGCGGCCGCGGTACCGAAAGCGACGACACCGGCGACAAGAACCTTAAGCAACGGCGGAATACGCATGTGATCTCCATTTCTCGTTAGGTGGACGGAGCCACTCTATGGTGCGGGGCACCAGAAGGGAACGAAGAAATTGGGATAAACAAATGACGCAACCTCACGCGCGAAGGCATCTGCTGAGCGGAGAGAGGATGCGATGGTATTTCCGACGGTATGCGCGCGGACCGGGGACGCCCTCGCATTGCAGCACAAGCGCTTGCAATACGACTCAACGTGTGTGCGAAAGGGCCGTTATCAGCGGCGGCGCACAGAAAACGCGTATGGGCCGCGCGAGAGCGAACTGAGCGCCCTGTCGCCCCGCTACCGAGCCTCGATCGTCACGCGATCGTATCGCCCGCTTTCATCGAACGCGGTGATCGCATATTCACCGGGCTTGGGGAACTGCACGGTCCATCCGCTCGCCGCCGCGGCACGCCCTGCAAGCGTCCCGTTCACCAGCCAGCCGACGACACCCCGCGCACCGATCACACCCATATGTACCTGTGGCGCAGCGGCGCCATACGCACTCCGCACGACCTCACCTGAACTCGCGCCAGTAATGGCGAGGCGCCCTGCGCCGCCAGCCGGCGGCGCACAGCCAGGTGCCCAGCGCGGCGGATCAAGCCGACGGCTCTGTTCATCGAGCCATGGCTCGAGCGCCACAGGCCACAATGGGCTTTCTACTTGCCGCAACGGATGATCCGTACAGTCCGACGTTGCGCGCAGTCCAGTCACGGTGTCGATGGCGTAACGCAGGATCGGCTCGCCGCCGCGAACCGGATCGGGGAAAGTGGGCGGAGCCACGCCGGCGAGCAACCATGCCCGGCGCTGCACGGCGCACAGCGCGTCGGGCTGCGCGCCAACGACATTGCCAAGCGGCCAGCAGATCTGCGCCTGAGTCACATCCGGCGGCGGTTCGCGGTGCGAGGTCACGACGGCGTCGGGCAGCGCCGAGAAGACGCTCATCATCAATGGCGTCGCGGCGTTCGCACCGAAGTAGCCGGGGTTCGGCGTCCCGTCCGGCCGCCCGATCCATACGCCCACCGTATAGCGATCCGTCACGCCTATCGACCACGCATCGCGAAAGCCAAAGCTCGTCCCCGTCTTCCACGCGATGCCACGCGACGTGCCGCGCTCTCCGATCGCGCGCCCAAGCGGGCCACCGGTCTCCAGAATATCGCGCACGATGTACGCGGCACCGGCGCTCATGATGCGGTGCTCGTCGAGCGGAGCATCAGGCGTGAGGCGCGGCGAGCCCGCCATGCCGCCACGCGCAAGCGATGCATAGGCACCCACGAGATTTTCGAGCGTCGTATCGGCGCCGCCGAGAATCACCGCGAGATTCGGCGTTGCCCCGCGCGGAAAGCGCAGTTTCAGGCCACCCTGCCTCAGCTTGCCGACGAAGCGGTCCGGGCCGTATTGATCGAGCACCTGCACCGCCGGTACGTTCAGTGAACGCGTCAGCGCTTCAGACACGCTCACTGCGCCGCTGAACGACTGCTGAAAGTTGCCTGGCTGATAGCCGCCAAACGACTGCGGCACATCATTTAGTAGCGACTCCGAATCGATTATCCCGGCGTCGAGCGCAAAGCCATAGAGAAAGGGCTTGAGCGTCGAACCCGGCGAGCGCCATGCGCGCACCATGTCGACGTGGCTCGCTCGCTCGAGATCGCTGAAGTCGGCCGAGCCGGCGTAGGCGCGAACTTCGAGCGTCGCGTTGTCGATGACGAGCGCCGCGCTCGAAGCATGACGCGGCAGCGTGCGCACACGCTCGAGTAATAGCGCTTCGACCGTCGTTTGCAGATCCGCGTCGATCGTGCTCGTCACACGCAGCTTGCCACGCGCGCCGCGTCTCAGCCGCTCCGCCAGCAGCGGTGCGAGCATGGGCTCCCGGATCGTCTGCGCATAAACTGGCTCCGTAAGGGCATCGGCAATGTCTGGCGCCGCCCAACGATCCGCCATCCGGTGCAGCACTTTGTCTCGTGCCTGTCGAGCCCGTTCTGGATAGCGGTCGGGACGCAGCAACGATGGCGCTTGCGGCAGCACCGCGAGCATCGCGGCCTCGGCGTGGCTCATATTCAAAGGCGGCTTGCCGATATAGGCACGGCTCGCCGCATCGACACCTTCGAGCACACCGCCCATCGGTGCGTAATTCAAATAGAGCGAGAGAATTTCCCGCTTCGAGAGGTGTGCCTCGAGTTGAAGCGCGCGAAGGATCTGGTTCAGCTTGCCGGCCATCGTGTGTGGCGTCGGGTCGATCATGCGTGCAACCTGCATCGTGATCGTCGAGCCGCCCGACACAATGTGACCGTGCCATATCCACTGCGCGCCAGCCCGCACCAGCGCGAACGGGTTAATACCCGGGTGCCACCAGAACGCCCGGTCCTCGTAACCGATGACCGCCTCGACGTACAGAGGTGAAACCTGGTTAAGCGCGACGGGATTGCGCCAGATATACAGCTTGTCCGGAAACGCGCGCAGCGGTGTGCCATCGCGCGCCGTGACGATCAGCGAGAACGGCGCGGAGCGCCCCGGCGTCGGCAGCGGATAGAGACGGTCGGCGGCGACCGCGACGAGGCCGACCGCCACGACAACTGATGCGCCGATCCGCAACGCGCGCGACGCACGTGCGCGGACCAGCAGACGTTGCATGCTGCGACGCAGACAGGCGCAGCGGCCCGCCCAGCGCGAGCGCACGGACGCTGCCGTGCGATCCCCATCGTTGGACACGATCCTCTGCTGACTGTCAGTTGGCCGTCGCCGACGCAGCGTGGGCTTGCTCGGCCGCCCCGGAAGATCCGACCTCATTCGCAGCGCCAGCGGTCGCAGCCGGCGCAGCAGTGTCGACGATTGTCATTTTCGTCTGCGGATCCAGCACGCCGAAGACATCCGGTCGGTACATGTCCTGCGCAAAGACCGGCGGCACCGTGTACTGCCCAGGCGTCACGACGCGCGCCCGGTAAAACAGTTCTTGATCGCCCCAGCCGAGCTTCATCGCAGCAACGAAGCGATCATCGCGGAACTCGACGTGCTGGATGCGGTTGCTCTGCATCGCCTCGTTCACGTCGGTGCCGCCCACCTTGAGACTATCGCCGTTTTCGCCCTGAACCAGATTTGCGTTCTCGATTTCGAGGCCGGCCGGTATCCGGTCGACGACGAGCGCCGAGGCCGTCACGTAGTCGTTTGCACGCACATGCAGATGGACGAGCACCGTATCGCCGACCTTTAGCGGCGCGTTGCCGAGCGGGGCGCCGTTAGCCTTCAGATACTCCCGTGACAGCGTGATTTGCGCGCTGCCACTAGCGGGCGGCTTCGGCGCTTGCACCGGGTTGCCGCTCAACGAGAGTTCCACGAACAGGTGCTGATCCGACGGATTCGTCACGGTCAGCCCCTGAGCGAACTCCGTAGCGCTGACGTCCGCGAACTGTGTCTTCGCGCTGTCGACGGTACGCGTA
Organism: Paraburkholderia adhaesiva; assembly: GCF_021390575.1. Classification (GTDB taxonomy): domain Bacteria; phylum Pseudomonadota; class Gammaproteobacteria; order Burkholderiales; family Burkholderiaceae; genus Paraburkholderia; species Paraburkholderia adhaesiva. Next base: position 2,471,156 of record NZ_JAJEJQ010000001.1, read on the forward strand.
TTACCCGCGCTGGTGATCGTCATGCTCCACGGCTTCGGCTCTTGCGCTCCCAGCGCCTGCCCAAGGCGAAACAGCGCGAGACGCTCCTGCGTGCTGAAATAGTCGCCCCCTCTCACAGCGATCGCACTCTGCACGCGACCCAGCAACATCGCCGCGTCCGGCACCTTGATGTGGTCGCGATCGAGCAGAACATACTGCATCGCCAGATCACGCACATCGCTGCCGTAGTCCCACCACCAGTAACCCGTCCGGCGCTCCATCTTGAGCCCCTGCGTGATCGCCTGCTGGCTGCGCGCAGTGTCGCCCATCAGGTTCAACGCGATGCCAAGCTCGACGAGCGAAAGTCCCGAATTCGCCTGCGCGCGCTGATCGAACAGCAAGCGCAGTGTCGCTATCGGTGCACGGCGCTCTCGGGCGAGCACATACCCGGCCTGGACGAGCCCCTCATAGGTGCGATTGTTTCGCGAGACGTCGTCGATCAGGCGGCGCAGATCGTCAGGCGTCAGGACGCGCGCGGGCAACGGTGTAATCTGCGCGCTGCCCTCCTGCAAACTGCGCAGCAGATAGTCCATCGCCTTGTTGTAGAGCGCGTCGGGCACGGTGAAGCCTTGTGCGCGCGCGTCCTGGAGAAAGCCGGTCACATAGGTGGACAGCCAGAAGTCGTCCTGCGCGCCGCCCCACAGGCTGAAACCGCCGCGAGCCGACTGATAGCCGCCCAGCTTGCCGAGCGCGAAATCGATCCGCTGTGCGCGCTCGTCGCGCGTGTAGACCTTGAGGCCGTAGCGCCGCGCCGCCGCCTCGTCGACGAAAAGCCAGGGATAGGCGCTGCTCGTTGTCTGCTCGGCACAGCCGTACGGATATTCGAGCAGCCACTTGACGGCCGCCTTTACATCGATCGGAGGCACGTTCGACCCGAACAGATGAGCCGACAGCGAGCCCGGATAGAAGCCCATGACGGCGGGATCGCGAATCGTAATCGTCGCGCCTGGATCGACCGTGTAGCGCAGTGTCTTCTGTGTCGACGGCGTAGGCGCTTCCACTTCGAGCGCGTAGTGGCGAGTGAGCGCGACGCCCGCGCCCTGCACCGACACGTCGATCGCATGCAAACCGATCTGCTCGCCGGCGTCGACGCTATAGCGCAACGTCGTTTTCTGCTGGGCGCTCAATGTCACTTCGCGCGAGCCGTTCTGCACGCTAAGGCCGCCCTTCGCCTTCACATCGACCTTGAACGTTCCGGCGCTGCCCGTGAGGTTCTGCAGGTCAAGCGCGAACGTCGAGCGGTCGTCGAAGTTCAGATAGCGCGGCATCGACAACTCGGCGATCACCGGCGCCGCCACGACCATGTCCTGACTCTGGCTGCCGAAACGGTCGGCAGTCGCAACAACAGCCGAAAGCCGCAGCGTGCCGTTGAAATCGGGCAGCGTGAGCGGAATCTCTGCTTCACCGTTCGCATCGAGCGTGACGGGACCGGTGAACAGGTCGACGAGCTTCACCTTCTTCGGCAGATCCTGGGTCGTTTTCGGCGCGGTGTCGCCACCCCACTTCAGCTTGCCCTTCTTGCCGGCCATTTTCTCGATCAGGCGACCGTAGATGTCGTGCAGGTCGGCGCCATAGGCGAGCTTGCCGAAGAACGCCTCGAACGGATCGGGAACCGGAAACTTCGTGATATTGAGAATCCCGACGTCGACGGCCGCCAGCGTCACCATCGCGTTCTGTCCTTTCGCCGCCGGCACCTTCACCTTGACCTTCACGACGGACTCGGACTTCACCTTCGCCGGCGCTTCGATCGTCATATCGAGCTTACGGTCCTGGCGCGCGAGCGGTAGCTGAATCAGGCCGAGCGCGCGCGTCGGCGTGACGAGGTCGCCTTCGTTGCCGGGACGCAGCACCATCACGTTCACGTACAGATCGTGCCGCTGCCACGCCCGGTCGACCGGAATGTCGACTGTACTGCTCGCGCCGTCGATCTTCACGCGCTTCGTCCACAGCGTGTGATCGCCGTCGACCGTAATCAGCGCCGCGCCGGCGTGCGGCGGCGTGATCGTAAGGTGCGCCGTGTCGCCGCTCTGGTACGCATCGCGGTCGAGCTTCAGCGCCACGCGGTCGGGACGCTGGCCCGCCTGTTCGTCGCTCTGGGCATCCCATCCCGCGTAGAAGCGATAGCGCTGCGTCAGACCAGTGGCCGCGTCGAACAGTTCGAGGCGGTAACGGCCATATTTGACAGGCACACGCACCTTCGCGCGGCCGCTCGCGGGCATGTCCACCACACCCGTATAGGTCAACTCGTCCGTTTCCGTAAAGCCGGAATTCCAGCCGCGCTGGTCGTCGAATCGCCAGTAGTAGTCGCGGTTCTCGCGGAACATCCTCACCTGCAAGCCTTTTGCGGCCTTCAGGTTGCCAGCCTGGTCGACACGGATCACCTCGAAATCAGCCGGCGAGTTTTCAGGCGCATAGTCGCCGGCGAAAAGGGGACGCACGCCCGTCATAACCTGTGCCGGCCAGATCGTGCGCTCGATATTGCGCACGACGGGGCGACCACCTGTTTCGAGCAAGCTCAGTGTCGCGCGCACGGTAACCGGCGAATGCGCGTTTGCGGCTGGGTCGGCGGCAATGTCGAATGAGCTCTTGCCGTCATCGTCGAGCGCCTGCTCGTCGAGTTGCTGGCGTACCTTCAGCGTGTCGTCGTTCGCGTCGCCGAACTCGAAGCCCGGATAACGCGTCTGGAGCGGATTCCGGTCGCGCGAGAATTCCGCGACGCCAAGCAGACGGTTGCCCGCAGCAGGTGCACCGTACAGGTACGTGCCGGTCACGTCGACATGGAATGCCTGTCCTGGCGCGAGCACGGCCGACGGACTCGCCAGATCGAGCTTCATTCGCTCCGGCAGAAATTCTTCCACCTTGAAGGCGACCGTCGCACCCGGCTCCTTCTCGGCCGGATCGTTGCGCAGCTCGAGCGACCAGTTACCCGTGGGCGCATCGACCGGCAGCGTGATCTTCTGCTGGTAATAGCCAGGACGTCCCGCCACCGGCTGCCAGGTAGAAACGAACTGGGTCTTGCCATCGGCGCGACGCAACGTCGCCTGCAGCGGTTGTGGCGGCACAGGTTTGCCATCGGCATCGCGTGCGAGCACCGACATCGTGAAGGTCTCGCCCGGACGGTAGAGGTCTCGGCCGCTCCACGCAAAAAGCCGCACGGGTTTGAAATCGGAACCCGTGATCTCGAACTCGCCGAGATCGAGCGCCGCTTCACGAACCGACAGCACCGACATCTGTCCGTCCTTCTGCGCGAGCACGAGCGCCGCGCCATCCGGCTGCTTCGCAAACGACGCATGGCCGTCACCATCCGTCTGGCCGCGCGCGAGAACTTTGCCCTGGTGGTCGAGCCACGTGATGTCGACGCCCGACACAGCGCCGCCATCGATCAGCGAGCTAACGAAGGCTTCGGCCGCATGGTCGAAGAGCCGCAGGTGCAGGCCGAGGTCGCTGACGTAGTAATAGGTGGTCTGGTATTCGTAGCGGAAGCGCCCTGGCTGGGACATCACGGCGACATAGATGCCCGGCTCCTTCAGCGCCTTGATCGTTTCGACGGGAAGGTACGTGACGCTGCGCTTGTCGGTCTTTTGCTCCGTCAGGAAGCGTCCCTGATAGACGCTATCGGCCATCTTGTGCAGGTGATCGAGCGACCAGAGCGACACTGCGCCGTGCAGATCCGTCTGCAGGTCCGGGTCGCCACGACGGCTGCTGTCATCGCTTTCGTCGCCGTTATCGCTGCTGTCGTCCGAGACGCCCGACGACTGATTGCGTGCGAGCATTGCGTCGACGAAGCGCGGCAACTGGTCCGGCCGCACACGCATGAACTCCACATCGACTTCCGGCACATTCACGGTGATCACCGGCAGACCGCCGCTCTCCTTCGCCGGCAGCACCATGCCGCGGCTCGCGAAGTAGAACGCCGGCGAAACGGCGGGCGTGGTGATCGAATAGCGCACTTCGCGGCCGAGCTTGCGGCCGTCCTTGCCCGTCAGCGTGTCCTGGATCTGCACGACGTACCGGGTCAGCGGCTCGACGTGCGGGAAATAGAGCATGCGTGGATTGTCACCGACAACCCACGCGCCGGACACGGGAACGCCGCCCGCAAGATCCGTCTGTTCCGCCGATGTGCTAACCTCGCTCGCCGCTGAGGCGCCCTGCGCGCTTCCGGCGTCGCTGTCGTATTCATCGCTATCGTCCGGCCGAGCCGTTATCGGTATGCCCTTCGGCGGCATCTTCATGACGCGCACGACCTTGTCATAGTCCGTGCGGGCGTCGAGCGGCTGGGAAAACGTCAGGGCAAGCGCGGGGTGTCCGTCGAGTTCGCGGTTCGCGGCATCGATCACAGTGAACGGCGTGTTGGGGTCCGGTTCTGCATCGGCTTCTTGCGAGGAACTCCCGTGCAAGTGACGCACCACTCCCCAAGTGGCCAACGTGCACGCGATCAACAGAAGAGCGACGACAAACCCACGCTTATAGCGCTTGTACATAGGACCCCGCAGCGAATTCATCGACAACGCTAACGCGCTGGCAATTTATTTAGGTGCGCGATACTAGCATTCGCAGTTATCTTGATAACTCTGACTTATACGAAATACCGCGATTCGCTGTCAGGTATAGCGATTGACTTTAGCGAGACAACCCGCCGGACATTCCATCACGTACGCACTCTTTATATTTTTATTAGGAGATGAAAATCTGTAGTCTCGAACAACCGGAACGGACGTGCCGCCGTCGGGCACATGCGTTGTGCGTCAGGCGTACGATCGCCGTATCTCTACAGGACGCACGCCTCAGTACGGCTATCAATCGTTAAGTGATCTACTCTTCTCTTGGCGGATGGACCACCTGCCGCCGTTTCACGACGAGGCCTGACAACTCCGGCTTGCAGACAGAAATTCTGACAGAATGCGGCCGTATTTCGCGTTCACGATACCGTCATCCCTACAGGAAATAGCCGTACAGCCGAATCAATATCGGGATCGGCGTCAACGCACTTAAAGCGATTGGGTGACGCATTCAACCCGGGATATCACGCGCGCCCCACGTCAGATGCACGACACGGTTGCGTCCAAGCGCTTTGGCACGGTAGAGCTGCTCATCCGCGAAAGCAACGGCATCGGCTGAAGTGGCCAGATCCGCGCACTGTACCGTCACAGCACCCAAACTAGCGGTGATGTGGCGCGCAGTCTGGGACGCCTCGTGAGGTATCTCGAGATGGGCAATACGTGTACGGATTCTCTCGGCAACGGCACACGCGCCTTCAGCCTGAATCTCAGGCAACAGGACAATAAATTCCTCGCCTCCATAACGCGCTACAAAGTCGCTCGTCGAGCGACAAGCTTCCTTCAGAACCTGAGCGATCTGCTTAAGGCACGCATCGCCTGCAATGTGGCCATACGTGTCGTTGAAAAGCTTGAAGTGGTCGACGTCGAGCAGGATTACAGAAAGCGGGGCGCCCGATCGTTTGAGGCGCGCCCACTCCGACTCCAGTATCTGGTCAAACCACAATCGATTGGCGAGTCCGGTGAGACCGTCGGTATTCGCGCGCAACGCCAGTTCGCGGGCCTTCTCTGACAGCAAGTCGACGAGAGCCTCATTTTCGAACTTCAACCGCAAAGCGCGGTGAAGTGAGCGGTTGAAATTCCGCGCGACCAGGCTGATGAGGACGAAAAAGATGAGGCTGCACACGGCAAGCACCATCTGGGTGGCCTCGCCGCTCGACGCCAGGACACCAACCATCGGCATGATGGCTGGAATGGAAAAGGCGAAAAAAGCTGGCATGAACGCACCGAGTGTGATTGCGCCACCCATCACCATCGCCTGAATTGCCGTGATAGTCAGTACGGCGCATATCACGTCGGGCGCCTTGATTAACAACAGGGCACCCACTCCCCACGCGACCCCCGACAGCCCGACGGAAAGCGCATACCAGTTTCCAGCCCTTCGCGAAAAACCATGTACCGCAACGAAACCGCGAAACCAACGGGTTAAGCAAATGCGAATCACAATCGTTGCGTAGACAACAAGAAGCCACGTGATAGCTATCGTCTGCCTGTCGCGCAAAAAGAAAGCGCCGGCAACTAGCAGGCTGCCTGCACCACTCGCAACGAGAGGAATGGCGGCATTGCCCAAGATGTGCCTGAACATCGCCCACCCAATACGCTTTTCCATATCGAAATCGGCCGCGTTATTCGATGCGATATTTTCGGATGTCACGTGAAGATCTCGAGCACTTCTGGATTACCGATTACCGCCAGCCGATGGTTTGTTATTTCCTTTGCTCCAGAAATGCCCGGCGCGCGTCTTCGTCCAACTCTTCCAGCACGGATTTATTTTTTTCGTTAATCAATTTTTCAACGCACTCGGTAATTGAGCATTCAAAATACGAGGCGAGTCGCTCTAAATTTCTCTTGGTCGAGATCAAGATCAGACATTGCAATCGCTCACGACGCCCGCCAGCTCCGAGGTGGCGCGCTCGATATCTACGTTGCCTTTCTGAATTTGAATATGACATAACCGACGTTCGTGTGTTCGACTGCCTGGCTACCCCGACTGCAGTAACCATGCTTAGTTATCGGCTCCTTCGCTGTAAAAAATAGGGGAATATTGTGTTACGCCGTAACGTTACAGCGTAGCGGCGTATTCACTTCGAGCGCAGCAGGGGGCCACCGCCGAGGCAAACGGTGCCCTCACGCAGGCGCGTTTCCAGCCGACGCACGATCCGCGGCGTACCCGGCTTCGCGTTCCTAAACGAGTTGTTCCAGCGCGATGACGTTGCACTCCGGTCTGATACGGCACCGGCGCCGTGCGCTCAGGCGTGCTCCGCCCGGACAAGCGGTTTAATACGCGCAAGCACGTCCTGCAATAGCTCACGTGCGCGCTCCGTGTCGTAATGGGCCTGCAATTCCATCCAGCTGCGCGCGTCAGTGCCGAAATAGACGGCGAAGCGAACCGCCGTGTCGGCTGTGATCGCGCGCTTGCCGAGCACGATCTCGTTGATGCGGCGCGGTGGCACGCCGATAGCCTTTGCGAGCGCGTACTGGGTGATGCCCAAGGGCTTGAGCCAGTCTTCTGACAGAATCTCGCCCGGCGTCGCAAGTGGAACTTCCCGTACCATGGTGATGCTCCCTAGTGGTAGTCGATGATGCGAACCCCCGATGCGTCGCCGTCCGCAAAATGGAAGCAGATTCGCCATTGCACGTTGATGCGCAGGCTGTACCACCCGGCGAGGTCGCCTGACAGACGCTCCAGGTGATTGCCCGGCGGCGCCCGAAGAAAGGACAACGTAACGGCGGCATGGATCTGCTGCAGCTTGCGAATCGCCACCCGTTCGATAAGGACGAATCGGGCGACCCGGTGCCCGAAAAAAAGCGCCTCGGTGTCTCGGCATGCAAACGAAGTAATCATCGTGAATAGTAACGCCTTGCGTTAATAACGTCAACCGTTACTATTGGGCCGACCGCATTTTGCGCTGCCCAGCTAGCCTTTCGGCCAACGCTTTCGCGTGGCTTTACCATCGCAGCGTGCCGAAACACGGCAAAGGCGCGACGAAAGCGCGGCGCAAGAACATGGCCACAAGACGGCCATGCGGCGGATCAAAACGGTTCCCGCCAGCATCTCCGGCGACGCGCAAGCCCGCGTGGCGTAAAATATGCGCTTTCCAGAACAGATCCCAAGAATGAGCCTCGCCACCACCCCAGAGATCATCGCCGAGCTGAAAGCCGGCCGGATGGTGATCCTCGTCGATGAAGAAGACCGGGAAAACGAGGGCGACCTCGTCATCGCTGCGGAGTTCGTTACACCCGAAGCCATCAACTTCATGGCGAAGTACGGGCGCGGCCTGATCTGCCTCACGCTCACCCAGGAGCGCTGCAAGCTGCTCAACCTGCCGCTCATGACGTATCGCAACGGCACGCAGTACGGCACCGCGTTCACGGTCAGCATCGAGGCCGCCGAAGGCGTGACGACCGGCATCTCCGCCGCCGACCGTGCGCGCACGATCCAGACAGCCGTCGCGCACGACGCGCGCGCCGAGCACATCGTCCAGCCAGGCCACGTGTTCCCGATCATGGCGCAGCCGGGCGGCGTGCTCGTGCGTGCGGGCCATACCGAGGCGGGCTGCGACTTCACGGCGCTTGCGGGCCTCACGCCGGCTGCGGTGATCTGCGAGGTCATCAAGGACGACGGCACGATGGCGCGCCTGCCCGACCTCATCGAGTTCGCGCAGCAGCACGACCTGAAGATCGGCACGATCGCCGACCTGATCCACTATCGCAGCCGCACCGAGTCGATCGTCGAGCGCGTCGCTGAACGCATCATGCATACGGCGCACGGCGACTTCCGCGCGGTCATGTACGTCGATCACCCGACCGGCACTCCACACATCGCGCTCGTGCGCGGCAAGCCCACGCCCGGGCAGGACACGCCGGTGCGCGTGCACGAGCCGCTCTCGGTGCTGGATCTGCTGGAGACCGGCGCATCCACGCACTCGTGGACGCTCGACGCCGCCATGCGTGAAATCGCGGCACGCGATCTCGGCGTGATCGTCATGCTCAATTGCGGCGAAACCAAGGAACATCTGATCGACGTCTTCAAGGCATTCGACCAGAAGGAGCGCGCAGAGGCGCTCGCGCGCCGCCCGGTCGACTTCAAGACCTATGGGGTCGGTGCCCAGATTCTGCGCGAGCTCGGAGTGGGCCGCATGCAGGTGTTGTCGAAACCGCGCCGCCTCGGCAGCATGTCGGGTTACGGGCTCGAAGTCACCGGCTTCGTGCCGATGCCCGGCAGCAGCACCGAAGCGCCCTGTCCGCCTGAAGGCGCCGATCGCAGCGCGGCGCGCGCCTGACCGGCAACCACCGGGCAACCGCCGCGCCCTCCTACTCGTCACCACGCTTAACCGAACCTACGGACACCACATGGAAATCGGACAATACCAACCGAACCTCGATGGCGACGGACTGCGCATCGGCATCGTCCAGTCGCGCTTTAACGAACCCGTCTGCAACGGCCTCGCGGACGCGTGCATCGAAGAACTCGAACGCCTCGGCGTAACGGGCGAAGATGTGCTGCTCGTCACCGTGCCCGGCGCACTGGAAATCCCGCTCGCGCTGCAAAAGCTCGCGGAAAGCGGCCAGTTCGACGCGCTGATCGCGCTCGGCGCGGTCGTGCGCGGCGAGACCTATCACTTCGAACTCGTCTCGAACGAGAGCGGCGCGGGCATCTCGCGCATCGCGCTCGACTTCGGCGTGCCGGTCGCAAACGCCGTGCTGACGACCGAAAACGACGAGCAGGCAGTCGCGCGCATGACCGAGAAGGGTCGTGACGCGGCGCGTGTCGCGGTCGAGATGGCGAACCTCACGGTCGCGCTCGAACAACTCGACGGCGGCGACGACGACGAGGACGAAGACGAGGAAGACGAAGAGGAACGCCAATGAAGAGCGCGCGTCGCCGCTCCCGCGAACTGGCCACGCAGGGGTTGTATCAGTGGCTGCTGTCGGGCGTGCCCGCCGGTGAAATCGACGCGCAGCTGCGCGGTTCGCAGGGCTATGACAAGGCCGATCACGAGCATCTGGACGCCATCCTGCACGGCGTGATCCGCGAAGCGGACACGCTGTCGGCTGCCATCGCACCGTGCCTCGACCGCCCGATCGAGCAGCTTTCACCCGTCGAGCGTGCCGTGCTGCTCGTCGCGACTTACGAGCTGACGCATCACGTCGACATCCCGTACCGCGTCGTGATCAACGAAGCGGTCGAGCTGGCGAAGACGTTCGGCGGCTCGGACGGCTACAAGTACGTCAATGGCGTGCTCGACAAGCTGTCGGTACAGTTGCGCGCCACGGAAACCCAGGCCGCACGCAGGTCGTGAAGTTGAAGGCTGCGGACCGTGCCGAGTACGCGCCGTCCGCGCCTTACCGTTGTTTGAGGGTCCGCGCCCGCGGGCCCGCCGGCACAGCCGGTGAGCAAGAACTGGAATCCCCCGCATGAATACCGTTGCCGAACCGCTCCTGCGGCTTGCCGCGCGCGTCGACGCGATCCAGCCGTTCTACGTCATGGAACTGGCGAAAGAAGCGGCGAAACTCGAACGCGCCGGACGCGACATCATCCACATGGGCATCGGCGAGCCGGACTTCACGGCCCCCGAACCCGTCGTCGAGGCGGCCGCAGCAGCGCTGCGCCGCGGCGTCACCCAGTACACGAGCGCGCTCGGCATCCACCCGCTGCGCGAGGCAATCGCCGCGCATTATCAGCACGCATATGGACTGACGATCGATCCGGCACGCGTGGTGGTCACGGCAGGCGCATCGGCGGCGCTGCTGCTCGCGTGCACGGCGCTCGTGGATCGCGACGACGAAGTGCTCATGCCCGACCCGTGCTACCCATGCAACCGCCACTTCGTGGCCGCTGCGGAAGGCAAGCCCGTACTCGTGCCGAGCGGCCCGGAAGCGCGCTTCCAGTTGACTGCCGCCGATGTCGAGCGCCTCTGGACGCCCCAGACGCGCGGCGTGTTGCTCGCGTCGCCATCGAATCCTACGGGCACCTCGATCGAACCCGACGAACTGCGTCGCATCGTGCAAACCGTACGCGCGCGAGGCGGCTTCACGATCGTCGACGAGATCTACCAGGGACTGAGCTATGACGCCCCGCCGGTCTCGGCACTGTCGTTTGGCGACGATGTCGTGACCGTCAACAGTTTCTCGAAGTACTTCAACATGACGGGCTGGCGTCTGGGATGGCTGGTGGTGCCGCCCGCACTGGTCGGCGCGTTCGAGAAGCTGGCGCAAAACCTGTTCATCTGCGCGTCGTCGCTCGCGCAATACGCGGCGCTCGCGTGCTTCGAGAAGGACACGCTGGCAATCTACGAATCGCGCCGCCTCGAATTCAAACGGCGCCGTGACTTTATTGCCCCCGCTCTCGAATCGCTGGGCTTTACCGTGCCGGTGATGCCCGACGGCGCGTTCTATGTCTATGCCGATTGCACGCACGTGGCGCACCCGGCTGCCGGCGACAGTGACGCCCTGACCCGCGCCATGCTTCACGATGCAGGTACCGTGATGGTGCCGGGCATGGATTTCGGCGTGAGCGCTCCGCACCAGTACGTGCGGCTTTCGTACGCGACCGCGTACGAGCGGCTCGAAGAAGCTGCGGATCGGTTGCGCAAGTTGTTCAACCGCTGACAGTAGCGTCGCGCGAATCGCGCGGACAAACAAAAAAGGCACCCGAGGGTGCCTTTTTTACTGGGTCCAGCAGACTCCAGGATCAGCTACGCAATCGCACCGACTGCTACGCCCCAAAATCAGACGACGAAGCGTGCTTCTGCGTAGTCGCGCTGGCGTCGTCCTGCTCCGGATCCGCCTTGACCGGTGTAACCCCCGTCTTCCCGTCGAGCGTGACTTCCACCCGCTTGTTGCCGGCTACCTTCTGCGTCGCCGGCGCGCTGACCGTCGCCGTGCCAGGTGCCTGCGGCGTGTTGATCGGCACGTTGCGGCCACGGGAGACGTCGCGAAGACGCGAGCGCTCGGCCGTCACCTTGGCGCCATAGCCACCGTCGTCCTGCGAAGTCGAACCGACGTAGAGCCGCAAACCGCCCGGAACCGATCCGCCGCGCGCGATGCAATCCTTCAGCACGAGCGCGCCGACCTTGATGTTCGCGAGCGGATCGAGCGCCGCGCTCTGTCCGCCGAAGTACTGGAACTTGTCGGAATGGACCTTCGACATAACCTGCATGAGGCCCTGCGCGCCGACGCCGCTCTCGGCGTACGGATTGAAGCCCGACTCGATTGCCATCACCGCGAGCAGCAGGAGCGGATCGAGCCCCACTTCGCGGCCGGTATCGAACGAAGCCTTCACGAGCTCGCCGACCGGGCCCTGGGCCACGTGATAGCGACGCGCGAGATAGTTCGCGACAAGCATCTGCTCACGCAGGGAAACGAACATGCGGTCGTCGCGGGCATCGGGCGTGATGCGCTGCGAAGGAATCATGCGGGCGAGCGCACCGACGCTCGGAAGCGAGTGCGGGTCGAGGCCGTTGAGCGTGACGGTATCGAGCGCGGTCATACTGACAGACGTCGGCGCGGTGCCAGCAGTGCCACTGTCAGAACTGTACGCGACCGGCAGCGACGAATTGTCGTTGGTGTTGTCGTCCGTTACCGCACCCGGCGGCGCGAACGACGGCAGCGGATTGCCTTGAAGCAGGCGCGCGGGGCCTGCCTGCACGGCCGCCGACACGAAGGGCATCAGGCGTGCAGCGAGCGTACCGCGCAAAGTCGGCTGCATCCACAGCGCAAGCGCGAGCAGAACGGCACAGCCGCCAACGATGCTGAACAGGTGTTGACTCAGGCGGGTGCCGCGCCGTAGCAGCGCACGGAGGCCCGGAGCTAAACGCTCATCGGCACGCCACCACGATAACCAGGTATTCATCGACAGATCTCCCATGTTGCATGATCCGGCGGGGGGGCACATGGCCAGCAGCCCATTGCAGGATCAAGACACCGCGCGCCCTGGCTGGTGCGGCAGCGGCATCGGGAAACGGCGCGTGCGCCGTGAATGGAACTCCTGTACTACTCGGTGCGCGCCGGGGGCGCGCGTGGAAGTTCTCACGCGAACAGCCAGCGCGAAGGCGCGCTGACGAAGACTACATATCTAGACCGGGTAAAGCCGTGCAGGGAATCGGCTCGACGGCGACGCGTTGCGTCTGAAGGACCGGGACGGTGGCTAAAAATTGCAAGTCCTGCAACCAGTGTGGCTGGATTCTAGCAGCGTTTTATAGATCGTCAATACTATAGAACGCCGAACATATAACTAAACGTAATGATGAACGGCGTTCAGCAGGAGGAGACCCGCGTGCCGAGCGCGTTTGCGGCCCATTACGCATCGTGCCCCGCAGCGTGTGCCAGCCAACACAGGTAAAATCGACAACTGCACAGCCGCCCCTGCCTGCCCTATCGCGGGCCGCGGCCCCACCATCCGCCGCCGTGCGCGGCCCCGGCCAGTCAACCGCCCCCGATGAAATACAAAGACCTGCGCGACTTCGTCGATCGACTCGAGACGCTCGGCGAATTGCGCCGCGTGCCGCAAGCCGTCTCCCCGGTACTCGAAATGACCGAACTGTGCGACCGCGTGCTCCGCGCGGGCGGCCCTGCACTGCTGTTCGAAAACCGCGCGACCCATGCGTTCCCGGTGCTCGGCAATCTCTTCGGAACGCCACGCCGCGTCGCGCTCGGCATGGGCATCGACGCGCCCGGCAGCGAGGGCGACGGCGCCGCGCTCGAATCACTGCGCGATGTCGGGCGGCTGCTTTCCACGCTCAAGGAACCCGAACCGCCGCGCGGGCTGAAGGATGCCGGCAAGCTGTTTACGCTCGCCAAGGCCGTCTGGGATATGGCGCCGAAGACGGTCAGTTCGCCCCCGTGCCAGGAGATCGTCTGGGAAGGCCAGGACGTCGACCTCGCGAAGCTCCCGATTCAGACCTGCTGGCCCGGCGATGCCGGCCCGCTCGTCACCTGGGGCCTTACGGTCACGCGCGGACCGAACAAGACCCGTCAGAACCTCGGCATCTACCGCCAGCAACTGATTGGCCGCAACAAGCTGATCATGCGCTGGCTCGCGCACCGCGGGGGCGCGCTCGACTTCCGCGAGTTCGCGCTGAAGAACCCAGGCAAACCGTACCCCGTCGCGGTGGTCCTCGGGGCCGATCCCGCGACGATCCTCGGCGCCGTGACGCCCGTGCCCGACACGCTCTCCGAATACCAGTTCGCCGGTCTCCTGCGCGGAGGACGCACCGAACTCGCGAAGTGCCTGACACCGGGCGTCGATACGCTCCAGGTGCCCGCGCGAGCCGAAATCGTGCTCGAAGGCTTCATCTATCCGCAGACCGGCGAGCCGGAAGCGGCGCCGGCAGGCGCGCCGCCGCGCCCGTCGAAAGGCGCGAGCGCAAGTTACGAGCACGCGCTCGAAGGCCCGTACGGCGACCACACCGGCTATTACAACGAACAGGAGTGGTTCCCCGTCTTCACGGTCGAGCGCATCACAATGCGCCGCGACGCGATCTACCACTCCACCTACACCGGAAAGCCGCCCGACGAGCCCGCCGTGCTCGGAGTCGCGCTCAACGAAGTATTCGTGCCACTGCTGCAAAAGCAGTTTCCCGAGATCACCGACTTCTATCTGCCGCCCGAGGGCTGCAGCTATCGCATGGCGATCGTGCAGATGAAGAAGAGCTATCCCGGGCACGCGAAACGCGTGATGTTCGGCGTCTGGAGCTTCCTGCGGCAATTCATGTATACAAAGTTCATCGTTGTGGTCGACGATGACGTGAATATCCGCGACTGGAAGGAAGTGATCTGGGCGATCACGACGCGCATCGACCCCGCGCGCGACACGGTACTCGTCGAGAACACGCCAATCGACTATCTCGACTTCGCCTCTCCGGTGGCGGGGCTCGGCTCGAAAATGGGGCTCGACGCGACCAACAAATGGCCCGGCGAGACCACGCGCGAATGGGGCCGGGCGATCGAAATGGATGCCGGCGTGAAGGCGCGCATCGACCGGCTGTACGACGAACTCGGGCTCTGAGGCGCGGCGCGTCCCGGGGCCAGGTCGAAACGCGACGCGCATTGGGCGCGGCGCGTTTCGACAGGCGATGCGGCGGCTGCCGCGTCGCCCACGCACCCTGGAGGCACGAAGATGATTTTGTCCGCAATGGAGCGTCTCACGCAGCTGAAGGACCCCGCCCTCTTCAAGACGCGCGCCTACATCGACGGTGAATGGAGCGGCAGCCCGACGGACTTCGCCGTGCTCGACCCCGCCGACAACGCCCAGATTGCACGCGTGCCCGACTTCGGCGCGGACGAAGCGCGGCGCGCGATCGCCGCCGCGAACGCGGCCCTGCCCGCGTGGCGCGCGAAAACGGGCAAGGCGCGTGCAGCCATCCTGCGCCGCTGGTTCGACCTCGTGACCGAACACGCCGACGATCTCGCCGCGATCATGACGGCGGAGCAAGGCAAGCCGCTTGCCGAAGCGCGCGGTGAAGTCACCTACGGGGCATCGTTCCTGGAATGGTTCGCCGAGGAAGCCAAGCGCGTGAACGGCGACGTCCTCGCGAGTCCGGCCGCCGATAAAAAGTTAGTCGTCCTGAAGCAACCGATCGGCGTCTGCGCGTCGATCACACCATGGAATTTCCCGATCGCGATGATCACGCGCAAGGTCGCGCCCGCGATCGCGGCAGGCTGCACGATCGTCGTGAAGCCCGCCGAGCAGACGCCGCTTTGTGCGCTCGCGCTTGCCGAACTCGCGCAGCGTGCGGGCGTGCCGCGCGGCGTGTTCAACGTCGTGACCGCCGACGCCGCGAATTCGATCGAAATCGGCAAGGTGCTCTGTGAGAGCGATCTCGTGCGCCATCTGTCGTTCACCGGATCGACGCCGGTGGGCCGCATCCTGATGCAGCAATGCGCACCGACGGTCAAGAAGATCGCACTCGAACTCGGAGGCCACGCGCCGTTCATCGTGTTCGACGATGCCGACCTCGATGCGGCCGTCGAAGGCGCGGTGATTTCGAAGTATCGCAACGCGGGCCAGACCTGCGTCTGTACGAACCGCTTCTACGTGCAGGATTCGATCTATGAGGCGTTCGTCGAAAAGCTCGCAGCGGCGACGCGCAAGATCCGCGTCGGCAATGGCTTCGAGGCGGGCGTGACGCAGGGTCCGCTGATCGACGACGCAGCAGTCGAAAAAGTCACGCAGCACATCGGCGACGCGACCGCGAAAGGCGCGACGCTCGTCACCGGCGGCAAGGTGCGCGAGGGGCGCTACGTCGAGCCGACCGTGCTCGCGAATGTCACGCGCGAGATGCTGATCGCGCGCGAAGAGACGTTCGGCCCGGTCGCCGCCGTGTTCCGGTTTAGCGACGAAGAAGAGGCGATTCAACTCGCGAACGACACCGAATTCGGTCTCGCGTCGTACTTCTACAGCCGCGACATCGGCCGCGTGTGGCGCGTCGCCGAAGCACTGGAGTACGGCATGGTCGGCATCAACACCGGGCTCATCTCCAACGAAGTCGGACCGTTCGGCGGCGTGAAGCAATCGGGGCTCGGGCGCGAAGGCTCGAAATACGGCATCGACGAATATGTCGAGCTGAAGTATCTGTGTATGGGCGTTTAGATACTGCAAATTCGCGATGGGCGCCGCCGTGACGAGGCCGCGGCGCCTGCTTCTGGTATTGTGGCGGACGCAACAAAATCCGGGCACGCCGCGCGGGCCCAAATAAACAAGAATCCGCTTCAATGCCTCACGTTTCCCTGCTTTCCGACGGTTTTTTCCTGTCGCTCTCGCTCTGTCTCGATATTGGCCTCGTCAACGTCGCGATCATCTCGCTCACGCTCTCACACGGCTTCAAGCCCGGCTTCTGGCTCGGCCTCGGCTCGTGTTTCGGCGATCTGATCTATGCCGCCCTCGCGCTCGCGGGCATGGCGGCACTGCTGCAGTTCAACGCGGTACGCTGGATCGTGTGGATCGGTGGCGCGGCCATTCTGCTGATGCTCACCTGGAAGATGGCGCGCGAAGCGCTCAATCCGGCGTCCGCGCCGCCCGTCGAGGGCACAGAGGATCCGACCTCGCCCAATCCCGATCCGTGGCGCAGCTTCGTGCGGGGGGTGCTGCTCGCGCTCTCATCGCCGAGCGCCATTCTCTGGTTTGCGGCCGTTGGCGGCGCGCTGATCGCGAAAACGGGGGCGACCACCGCAGGCGCGGCGGCTCTGTTTCTCTCGGGATTCTTTCTCGGCGGCCTGGGTTGGACGCTCTTTCTCTGCGGCCTCGCAAGCCACGGACGCAAACGCGCCGGTGCCGGCTTGCTACGCACGTGCCACGTGCTTTCGGCACTCCTGTTCGCGTACTTCTCGTATAGCGTGATCGTCCACGGCTATCGCGATCTGATCCTCCAGGGGGCGGGCGCCACCTGAAGCGCGCGGAACAACACCGTCACGCAACCCACAAAAGCAAACGGCGCAACGCGGCATAAGCCTGCATTGCGCCGTGACACTTGAGACGAGCAGGACCTGTCGCGGCCCACTCAATCAGCGGCGATACCAGCCGCGATGGTACCCGTGGTAGTACGGATGACCCCAGTACGGATGCCCCCAGTAACCGCCCACTACGACGGCAGGCGGCGGTGCATACACGACCGCAGGCGGGGCATAGACGACGGGCGGAGGCGGCGCATAGACCGGCGCATACACCGGAACCACGGGCGCAACCGGAATGCCGATACCGATGCCCACCGAAACATGCGCCTCGGCTGCGCTGACGAGCCCCACACCCAGCACAGCGGCAACGATAAACGAAACGGTCTTCTTCACTTCTCTTCTCCTGACAGCCAACAACGGCGCCAATCTATACATGGGGCACAGCCCACGGTTCAAATGTATCGAAAACGCCGTGCACTGGCGGCACCCATTTGTTGCAAATTGCAATCCCACTTTGGGCTTTGGCGACGCACGAACAAAGCAGCGCGACGCAACGTCTTTAGTAAAAGCTGACAAACGGGCTACTTCGAGGCTTGAATCGTCGTTCGCGACGACGTGCCGTAAAACTTGCTGACGAATCGGCGCGGCAAGACAAATCGCCCGGTAAAGTTTGATTACAAATTGGTTGAGGCCGGTGGCCGGAACAGCCCGTAAACGACGATGCCCGGTCAGGGACCGGGCATCAGGTCTTGACGCGTCCAGCGGCCACGAGCCGCTTTCCCGGCGTCATCCGACTTTGACGTAAGCGAACTCGCGCGTAACGCTTGGCGGCACGTAGGCACCGCTGATCTTCACTCTCGGTTTCAGGCGTTTTCTCTGATCCCACCAGCGGCGACGCTGAACTGGCGTGAGAAATCGCAGGTGTTTTCGGTATGCGAAGATGCTCATGTTGGACTCCCGAATCGGACTACCGACAGGAAACAGCGCACGACTGCAACAGCAAAACCGAAAGCATGGAGCTTATTGTGCGCAAAATTGGGGACGCCGACCGCGGTGTTGCGAGATAGCCGCAAGCACCCCCTTATTGCCCTCAAATCGCCGATTGCGACGGGCCCTGGCCATCGCGTTGCATCGCTCCTCGCGCCAACCCTGCGACATCCGCGAGTTGTCCACGCCGCGCGGATACCCGCCACGCGACACCCTGTGTCGCGCCTGTATTCGTTTTCGCACGCAGTGCGCGGTGTCCGCGCGCTTCACCTGCCTGCCAGCCGGTATAGGCCATCATGTCTTTCTGTGCCTGGCCAACCGCCGTGTCGCACCCCCGCCTTTGCCTTTGCGGCCTGACCGCGGACCTGCCATCGCGTACGCCGCAGTCCTCGCCGTGTGTCCCGATCCGTTTTAGCCGCACCGGTTGCCGCGCTTCAGTACGGCAGCAAACACTGCGCGCGTCGTCATGCTTCCTCTGCGCCATGCGCGCGCCCTTCCTTGACCGGGGGCCCGACACAGCAACACGGCGACGCGAATCAGCAGAACCACTTTAGCGGTTTGCAGGAAAAGGCGTCACGCCGGCGCCTCCATGCGGCGCACCGGCGCGACAGCCCGCTCCGAACCGCACAGCGCCGGCAAAAGCCGTGGTAATGTGGCAACGGCGCGCGCGCCGCCGGGACCACACGACGCGCGCTTCAGGATTCACGGCGAACGTCGAGAACGCACAATGATCAAAGTCAGCATCCTGTACCCCTACCGCGAAGACGGGCATTTCGACTGCGAGTACTACAGCACGCGGCACATGCCGCTCGCTGCGCACTTGTTCGGCGATTCGCTCCGCGGTTGGTCGGTCGATGTCGGCATCAATGCCGGGCCGCCGGGCACGACCCCTCCATACGTCGCCGCGGGACATTTCCTGTTCGACACGATCGACGCGTTCTACGCCGTATTCCAGCCGCATGCAAAAACGCTTCTCGACGATATTCCCAACTACACCGACGGCGGCAATGGCACGATCCTGATCAGCGAAATCAAGGTATCGGTCTGAGTCCGACAACGCTACCGCGGTACTAACCACACGAAGGAAAAGACACCGATGTTCGGCGATATCGCCCGTTTTCTGCTCAGCACGATCTTCACGCTGTATGGCGCCGCGCTACTCCTGCGCGCGTGGCTTCAGTTCGTCCGGGTGCCGGCCTACAACGCGGTGAGCCACGCGGTGCAACAAGTCACCAACTGGCTCGTGCTGCCGTTGCGGCGCATCATTCCGGGTTTTCGTGGCATCGACTGGGCGAGTATCGTGGCGGCGCTGCTTGCGGCCATCGTCTACGTGTTGCTGGCGGTCTGGCTCGCAGGCATCGATCCGTTCGGCGCGTTGCCGACGCTCGCCCTCGTCGCCGTGCTGACAGTCGTGAAGTGGGCGCTCAACCTGCTGATCTGGCTGACGATCCTGATGGCGCTGCTGTCGTGGCTCAATCCAAACTCGCCGGCCATGCCGGTGCTGTTCCAGCTGACTGCGCCGTTCCTGAATCCGCTGAGGCGCATCCTGCCCCAACTCGGCGGACTCGATCTTTCGCCCATCCTGCTGTTTGTAATCGTGCAGGTGCTGCTGATGGTGGTCACGCGCGCGGCTGTGTCGCTTACGCTTTTCGGAATCTGAGCGCGGTAAGACGCGGTGGTCTGGGCGACGCATGACCGCCGCGGCTCAATTAAACCGGTCCGTCTGACGGCACCGCCGATTGCACAAGCCGACGAAATCCGCGTAAAATGGCGCGCTCTGCGGGCGTCGTATAATGGCTATTACCCCAGCTTCCCAAGCTGGAGACGTGGGTTCGATTCCCATCGCCCGCTCCACATCGGCTTGCCAGTCTTGTGCCTGGACGTCGCACGGTCACTCCAGGTTGTCCTGATTCCCTCCCGTCGTACGCCCCAGCTCCGGCTTCTGCCGCGCACCGGCCTGCCATCATCCGCTCTTGAACGACTCGCCTTGCGCACGCCGTAGGGACCGTCAACGATGGAACATTTCTTCATGCCTCGTCGGCGCGCACTTGCGCTGATCGTGCGCGTCCGCAACGACCTGCTGGCGAAGGCCGCGGAGCGACTACCGTCGGACGCCCAGCCGCTTTACGACGACGCCGCCAAACTGGAGCGCCTGTTGCTGGACGTCCGCGCGTGCCGCATCGACGAATTCGAACTGCATCGCCCGACGAAGATCCATGTGACGATCTCCGCGTACTGAACGCCGGGGCGTCCGGGCGCCGCCGAACGGTCCGGCCCGCGCTGCTATAATGCGCGTCGTTTTCAGCGTCCAGGCGCGCTCGCAGTACGGTAATCATGCGAGACCCGCACGGCCCGATCTGCGACACATCTGCAACACGCCAGAGCGCAAGCCAGCGTCGCCAACTGAACCCGACCCCGTTTCAGGCAGACACGAACGCTACGCTCGCCGGACCCGCAGCGCCTCGCCGTCCGGCGCAGTACGCGCTGCCCTCACCCTGCCATTCTCGACAATGATTCACGATCCAAACGACGCAGCCCCGCCCGACTGCCTGCCGCCCGCCTCATCGGACGAGCCGCACGAAGCGGCCACCGACGCACCCGGGGACGCCCTGCACCTGCGCCGTATCCGCAGCTTCGTAACGCGCGCGGGCCGCGTGTCGACAGGCCAGCGCCGCGCGCTCGACGAACTCGGTCCGCGATTCGTCGTGCCGTATGCACCCGCGCAGCCCGACTGGAACACGGTCTTCGGCCGCCAGGCGCCGCGCGTGCTGGAGATAGGCTTCGGGATGGGGGCAAGCACGGCGGAAATCGCCGCATTTCGACCGAACGACGACTTTCTTGGTGTCGAGGTTCACGAACCGGGCGTCGGCGCGCTGCTCAAGCTGATCGGGGAGCACGATCTCACGAACATCCGGATCATCCAGCACGACGCGGTCGAAGTGCTCGAACAGATGATTGCGCCCGCAAGCCTCGACGGCGTCCACATCTTCTTCCCGGACCCGTGGCACAAGGCGCGCCATCACAAGCGCCGCCTGATCCAGCCGAAGTTCGTCGAACTGCTCGTATCGCGCATGAAACCGGGCGCCTACCTGCACTGCGCGACCGATTGGCAGAACTACGCGGAACAGATGCTCGAAGTGCTGGGCGCTGAACCCGCGCTCGTCAACACGGCCACCGATTACGCGCCGCGCCCCGACTACCGTCCGGTGACGAAGTTCGAGCGCCGCGGCCTGCGCCTCGGCCACGGTGTGTGGGATCTGGTGTTCCGCCGCCGCGCGCAGGACTGATATTTCTTCGCAGAATGAAAAACGGGGCGCTGAAAGCGCCCCGTTTTCTTTCAATCGCCCCACCCGAGCCCGTAGCCGTAACCGAGCACGAGAATCACGAGACCGAACGCGATCCGGTACCAGGCGAACGCCGTGAAATCATGCGAGGCGACGAAGCGCAGCAGCCAGCGCACGCAGAGGAACGCGCTCACGAACGCAGCAACGAAGCCGATTCCGAAGAGGCCGAGCCATTCGATCGATAGCGTCTGCCAGCTCTTGTGCAGTTCATAGACGGTGGCGCCGAAAATCACCGGTATCGCGAGAAAGAATGAAAACTCGGTTGCGACGCGTCGCTCGAAGCCGAACAGCATCGCGCCGATGATCGTCGAGCCCGAGCGCGACATCCCCGGAATAAGCGCGAAACATTGCGCGCAACCGACTTTGAATGCGTCGATGGGCGAGATTTCGTCGATCGAGCGCACGCGTGGAAGCGCCTGTGCTGCCGGTGCGCCGGCCCGCCGCGGACGCCCTTCCACCCACAGAATGACAAGGCCGCCCGCGACCAGTGCGAACGCCACAGGCACCGGTGCGAACAGCACCGACTTGATTGCCCGCTCGAACAACAGTCCGAGCACGACGGCCGGCACAGTCGCGACGATCACATTCAACGCGAACCGGCGAGCGTCCGGCCGTGTAGGCAGACCGGTAATCACGCTGCCGATCTTGCGGCGAAATTCCCAACAGACCGCGAGAATCGCGCCGAACTGGATCACGACAAAGAAGGTCTTCGCGAAGTCTCCCTCGAAGTCGAGCGCGCTGCCCGTTACGATCAAATGCCCGGTGCTCGAGACAGGCAGGAACTCGGTCAGCCCTTCGACGACGCCCAGTATCAAAGCCTTGCAGGTCAGCCACCAGTCCATCCGTTCTCCTTGCCGAGATTCGCGCCGGACCGGGCACCTGCCACATGACGCACGCCGGCCGACGGCTGCGCGCGGCGGCGTCTCGTCGATTCATTTCTCGACGATCTGCACGCGTATGCCGTTTGTAAGGATCGTGATTGTACCGGGTTCGTAGCTAACGCCCGCAAATTGCAGTTGCTCGGGCTTGAAGGTGTGGATGGGATAGTTGTCGAGCAGCTGCGTCGCAGCGAGCGCCGCCACTGCGCCGACCTGCTGTCCGTAAGCCGCGGCGGCGCCCTGCATGTCGACGCGGTCGACCGAGGGCGACTTCAGCACGACGGAGCGGCTCGCGCTATCCCAGGCCAGTTCGCTTGACAGCGTGAATACACCGCTGACCGGCTGACCGATAAGTGGACTCGCAAGTTGCGCGTCGAGCCGCACCGCGATGCGGTTGCGATCGGGCTCCAGCATGACGACGGGATTCGTGAGCGAAACGTCGAAGAGCTGCTGCATCTGCCGCCGGTACGGGAACTTGCGCTGGACCGCGTCCTGCACCTGCTGCTGCGAGAACGTGTAGTGATCGGGAATGAACGGAAAGATCCCCGTCGCACACGCGCCTACCGATATGGCCGTACCTGCTGCAGCACAGGCTGCGAGCAGGAAGGCGCGCCGGGAAACGCGCTTTGCGGTGTGGGTCATGCGAAATCTCCATGATGAACGGCACGCGGCCGCTTGAACGGAACGTGGAACGATGTCATACGCGGCGCAACGGTTGCGTCTCGGCTTCAAGCCGCGTGAGCCAGCGAATCGCCTCCTCGCGCGACGCGCCGCACATGTCGGCCTGCGGCTGCAGTCCGGAACAGCACGCCGGACGCAACGGCGAGCCGAAGATCGCACATTGCAGATCGTCGCCGAGTTGCACGCAGCGTACGCCCGCGGGCTTGCCGTGCGGCATGCCAGGGATCGGACTCGAAATGGACGGCGCGATACAGCACGCGCCGCAACCGGGGCGGCACGCGTGACCGGGCACGTCGAAGGGGGAACCTGCACTCACCATCTGCTTCCTGAAACTGTCGATACATTCCGCCGCCGATCGGCGGACCGAGGCATTGTGCCATCCATCAATGCGACCTTTTTACACAATCGCGCCAGGGCACGGACTCTTAAACTAGATCAACATGGCGCCAGAAAATTCGTCGCCCGATGCGCGGCACGCTCCGGCGTCGGGAACAATCTTACGGCGCGCAAACCCAAGAGAGCCCCGCATGAGCGACGCCGATCTTCTGTTCCGCCCCGACCTCCTCGCCAAATACGGCGCGAACGGTCCACGTTATACGTCCTACCCAACCGCTCTTCAGTTCCGCGATGATTTCGACCCGGCCCTCTACCGCCGCGCCGCAGCCGATCCCGGCGCCGCAGATACCGACCTCTCGCTCTACTTCCACATCCCGTTCTGCGACACCGTCTGCTTTTATTGCGGCTGCAACAAGGTAATCACGAAGAATCGCGCCCGTGCGAAACCGTACCTGAAGCAACTGCTGCGGGAACTGGAAATGCAGGCCGCCCTTTTCGACACGAAGCGCCCCGTTTCGCAACTGCACTGGGGCGGCGGCACCCCCACCTTCCTGTCGGTCGAAGAGATGAGCACGCTCATGGCCGCCACGCGCGAGCACTTCGCGCTGCGCCCGGACAGCGAAGGCGAATATTCGATCGAAATCGATCCGCGTGAAGCGTCGCCGGCGACGATCGCCCATCTTCGCGGGCTCGGCTTCAACCGCATGAGCCTCGGCGTACAGGATTTCGATCCGGTCGTGCAACAGGCGGTCAACCGTATCCAGCCGCTCGAAATGACGGTCGACTGCATGAACGCGGCGCGCGCGAACGGTTTTGAGTCAGTCAGCGTCGATCTGATCTACGGCCTGCCGCATCAGAGCGTAAAAACGTTCCGGCGCACGCTCGAAACGATCCTCCTGCTCGCACCCGACCGGCTCTCCGTGTTCGGCTACGCGCACATGCCGCATCTGTTCAAGATGCAACGGCAGATGGACGCAAGCACGCTTCCCTCGCCGGCCGAGCGGCTAGCGCTGCTGCAGCTCGTGATCGAGCAGCTCACCGATGCGGGCTACGTCTACATCGGCATGGATCACTTCGCGCTGCCCACCGACGAACTAGCGCTGGCGCAGAAGCAACGCACGCTGCATCGTAATTTCCAGGGCTACAGCACGCGCGCGGATTGCGACCTGATCGCCTTCGGGGCCTCGGCCATCGGCAAGGTCGGCGACGTCTATGCGCAGAATGCGAAAGACCTGGTGAATTACGGCGGCGCGATCGAAGAAGGGCGTCTCGCGATTGCGCGCGGCGTACAACTTTCCGCCGACGACCGCCTGCGCCGCGACATCATCACCGAACTGATGTGCAACCTCGAATTGCGCTTCGACGAATTCGAAGCAGCGTACGGCGTGCGGTTCCTGAGTGCGTTCGCCCCCGAAATGGAGCGCTTGTACGAGTTCGAGCAGGACGGCCTCGTCGCGCGCAGCACAAACCGGCTGGAAGTCCTGCCGGCCGGACGCATGTTCGTGCGTAATATCGCGATGGTTTTCGACCGGTACCTCGGTGCACAGAACACGGAGCGGTACTCCCGCACTGTTTGACCGGTTCTGCGGTGGCGGTTGCCGGGGCGGCCGAATTGCGTCATAATTTAAGGCTACTTCACCGCTAGCCCCCGTATATGGTGGCCGATCGCGAAAAGCGATAAAGCGCGGTGAAGAATGCCTCGGTGGTGAAATTGGTAGACGCGCCGGACTCAAAATCCGGTTCCGAAAGGAGTGCCGGTTCGATTCCGGCCCGAGGCACCATCAGATATCCTGGCGACGCCAAGAAAACCCCGCAAAGGCCCGTCCTGCGGGGTTTTTTGTTGCCGGCACCGGCCAGTAACATCACTTCTCCGGTCTGGTCCATCGCATGCTGTAACCTTGCGCGCGAGCTCGGCCATCATCCGCGTTGCCGCCCGTCGATTCACCGGCGCGTTGTCTTGATCAGGCGGTTCGCGGGCACAGGTCTGCGATGCTTCGCCTCGCGCTATGCCATTGGCCCGAACGACGCCGCGCGTTCAGCGACGGCAGTGCTCAAGCGCAGCGGCCTGTGCCAGTTAGAATGCAGCCGTTCGACGCCGTCCGCCGCTCCTCATGAATCTCGAAAGCATCCTCTTTTCCCAGGGCTTCGGCTCGCGCCGCCAGTGCCGCACGCTCGTCACCGACGCGCGCGTTGTCGTCGCGGGTACGCCCTGCACCGATCCGCTCGCGTCATTCGACACAGCGGGGCTCACCTTCAGCGTCGACGGCGAAACCTGGCCGTTCCACGAACGCGCGTACCTTGCGCTGAACAAGCCTGCGGGCTACGAATGCTCGCGCGATCCGCAGCATCATCTGAGCGTGTTTCATCTCCTGCCGGCGCAGTTCGCAACGCGCGGCGTGCAATGCGTCGGACGGCTCGATCAGGACACGACCGGCCTGCTGCTGCTCTCCGACGACGGCCAGTTCGTCCACGCGTTCACGTCGCCTAAACGCAAAGTCCCCAAGGTATACGTCGCAACGACCCGCCATGCACTCGACGATGCCCAGCTCGATGCGCTGCGCGCAGGCGTCCTGCTGCACGGCGAGCGCGAGCCGATCGCTGCCGTCGCCGCCAGCGCGCGCAGCGAGCGCGAGCTGGAACTCACCGTCCTCGAAGGCAAGTACCACCAGGTCAAGCGCATGGTCGCCGCCGTCGGCAATCGTGTGGAGGCGCTTCATCGCGAGCGGATCGGGGGCCTCTCGCTGCCTGCGGAACTGGCGCCGGGCGCGTGGATTTGGCTCGATGCAGCCAGAATCAACGCGCTGCGCAACGGCTGATCGGCGTAGCGCGGCATCGCACCCTGCCGCGCCAGTGTGCGGTACCGCGCCGATGCGCCCATGTCGCCTCGTATTACGCCGCGCTGCAGCATGCCCTTCCCGACCTTGCGCCCTATACTCGTTTAAACAATGATTACAAGCAATGCAAGGAGGGACGGCATGATCATCGGCGGATTCGCAATCTCAGCCGTGTTGATGGCGTTCGTGGGTCTCGGGGCCATTCTGATTGGCACCATGCTGGTATCGATGCACTTGCGGCATCAATACCAGCCGAACCTGATCGGCGCCCTCATCGGTGCCCTGTGCTGCTTCCTCCTGCTCGAGGCGCTGCCGGCCATCACGTGAACGGCACGCTTGCGCCATGCCGCCCCGCCCGCGCTCAAGGGCGAGGCGGCAGCGTGCGCAGGAAGTCGTCGACATCCGGATAGCGCAGCCGTATCCCCAATTCCCTCTTGAGCCGGTCATTCGTGAGCCGGCGCGACTCCCGCATGAACGACAGCAGCACCGGATCGAGCTGACGCTCGGCCTCGGCGCGGCTCACGCGCGGCGCGCGCGCGACGCCGAAGGCGTCGGCGACGCGGTCGAACCAGGCCCCCATCTTGAGTTCGCTGTCGTCGGATGCGTGGATGACGCGGCCCGGACGCCCGTGTGTCGCGAGGCGCACCATGATCGCGGCAAGGTCGTCGGCGTGAATGTGGTTCGTGTAGACGTCGTCGTGCTCGACGAGCGCGGGCGTGCCCTTCGCGAGCCGCGCGAGCGGCAGGCGGTCGGCCGCGTAAATGCCCGGAATTCGCGCGATCTTTGTCACGAGCGAGCCTCGCGTGGTCGCGCGACGCAGGACCCGCTCGGCCGCCACGCGGCGCTTCGCGCGCGCGTTGGCGGGCCGCACGGGGCGCGTTTCGTCGATGAGCGCCCCTCCGCAATCGCCATAAACGCCAGTCGTGCTCGCGTAGACGACCGTCAACCGGCCAGGATACGCGCGCCGGGGCCCGGCAGTACGCTCGGGTACAATAGAAGGCGTTTTGCGGCGTGCCGGCAGGGGCGTCGCGCGCGGGCCAAAGGCCGGTCGCAGAGGGCCTGATAGGGCTTTCGGGCGCGTGTCGTGCGTGGGCGCCGACATCCGCAAGCGCGGGCTCAACGCAATATTCGCACGCAGCGCGCGCCGTCCTCCACCGGCCGGACGCGCGGCAACGCGACGGCGTGCCGTCAGCTTGGCGATCAACCTGCGCGTCCGCGTATCTTCATCGCCCGATTTCTGGGGCGGCGCGAGATGCAGGACCACCGACGCGAGTCCCGCGAGACGCGTAAGATCCGCGGGCACGTCGAGGTCGCCGATCATTGGTATCGTGCCCGCCTCGCGCAGCGTGGCGACGCGCGCCGGTTGGCTCGTTAGCGCGAATACGCGCGCGCGGGAACGCAAAAGCGCGGCACAGCGCAAGCCGATGTCGCCGCAACCGACGATCAAAACGCGCGCACGGCGCAAGGTTCGTGTCGCAATCATGGTGGACCCATTTTAAGCCGTCGGCGCTCATCACAGGCGTCGTTACGGATTACCGATTACGGACTCACACTTCACTCGAATATGGCTTTTAACGTAACGCTCAAGCAAAGCGGCCGGCAATTCCAGGTCGAGCCGGACGAACCCATCCTCAACGCCGCGCTGCGCCAGGGCATTGGCCTGCCCTACGGCTGCAAGAACGGCGCATGTGGATCGTGCAAGGGCAGCGTCGTCAGCGGCGAAGTCGAGCAGCACGCGCACGCGGCATCGGCACTCGCGAACGATGAGAAGACGCGCGGCATGGCCCTCTTCTGCTGTGCGAGCGCGCAGTCGGACCTCGAAATCGATATCCGCGAAGTGGCGGGCGTCGGCGACGTGCAGGTGCGCAAACTGCCCACGCGCGTCGCCTCGATCGCTCGCGCGGCCGACGATGTCATCGTCGTGAAGCTGCAATTGCCCGCGAACGAGCGCCTGCAATACCTCGCGGGCCAGTACCTCGAATTCATCCTCAAGGACGGCACGCGCCGCAGCTACTCGATGGCGACCGCGCCGCACGAGGAAGGTCCGCTCGAACTGCACATCCGTCACATGCCGGGCGGCAAGTTCACCGACCACGTCTTCACGCAGATGAAGGAGCGCGACATCCTGCGCTTCGAGGCGCCGCTCGGCACGTTCTTCCTGCGCGAGGATTCGGACAAGCCGATCGTGCTGCTCGCCTCGGGCACCGGCTTCGCGCCGATCAAGGCGATCGTCGAGCATGCGGTCCACAAGAAGCTGAACCGCCCGATGACGCTCTACTGGGGCGCGCGCCAGAAGAAGGACCTGTACCTGATGGATCTCGCCGAACAATGGGCTTCGGCGATCCCGAACTTCCGCTTCGTGCCCGTGCTCTCCGAACCCGCAGCCGGCGACAACTGGACTGGCCGCACGGGCTTCGTGCACCGCGCCGTGATCGAAGATCTGCCGGACCTTTCGGGTTATCAGGTGTACGCATGTGGCGCCCCGGTGATGGTGGAATCGGCGCAGCGCGACTTCTCGCAGCACCACGGCCTGCCCGAAGGCGAGTTCTACGCGGATGCGTTCACGAGCGCAGCAGACCTCGCGAATCCGGTCTGATTCGGATTTTCCGGGCATTTCCGGCACACCGCGCAAGGCGGCCGTCATGAAAAATTCTTCGGCCGTCTGCGAATTGCCGGTTTACAGCGCGGTTCGGCTTATCGTATTCTTGCGCCCATGAACCGCATCCTGTCCGCTCTCCGACGTCGCCGCTTGCCCGAATAGGGCCTGGCTTCGTTGGCGGACGCGCGTCTGACACCCACGCGCATGGAGTTCGAGTCACGAAAGCCACGGCCAGCCGTGGCTTTTTGTATTTCCGGCCGCCTCATTGCGGCACCTTTCTTTTTTCAGTCCTGAGCGCGGAGCCCGTTGCCATGAATTTTTCCGAGTACCCGACCGATTCGCTGATGTACATCACCAACCGGCCCGATGTCGTTTTCACGCATGGCAAGGGTTCGTGGATCTACGACAACGAAGGCAAGCGCTACCTCGATTTCATCCAGGGCTGGGCCGTCAACAGCCTCGGCCACTGCAACGAAGGCATGATCGAGGCGCTCGAAAAGCAGGCGCGCCTGCTGATCAATCCGTCGCCGGCGTTCTATAACGAGCCGATGGCGAAGCTCGCAGGCCTCCTCACCGAACACAGCTGCTTCGACAAGGTGTTCTTCGCCAACAGCGGCGCGGAAGCCAACGAAGGCGCGATCAAGCTCGCGCGCAAGTGGGGCAAGAAACATCGCGACGGCGCTTACGAGGTCATCACGTTCGATCACAGCTTCCACGGCCGTACGATCGCGACGATGTCGGCAAGCGGCAAACCCGGCTGGGACACGATCTACGCGCCGCAGGTGCCCGGCTTCCCGAAGGCGGATCTGAACGACATCGCATCGATCGAAAAGCTCATCTCGGGCAAGACCGTCGCCGTGATGCTCGAGCCGATCCAGGGCGAAGGCGGCGTGATTCCCGCGACGCGCGAATTCATGCAGCAGTTGCGTGCGCTCACGAAGAAGCACGGCATCCTCCTGATCGTCGACGAAGTGCAAAGCGGCTGTGGCCGTGCGGGCACCCTGTTCGCGTATGAACTCTCGGGCATCGAGCCGGACATCATGACGCTCGGCAAGGGCATCGGCGGCGGCGTGCCGCTCGCGGCGCTGCTCGCGAAGCAGGACGTCTGCGTATTCGAAGCCGGCGATCAGGGCGGCACCTACAACGGCAACCCGCTGATGACTGCCGTTGGCTATTCGGTGATCTCGCAACTGGTTGCGCCCGGCTTCCTCGAAGGCGTGCGCGCTCGCGGCGAGTATCTGCGCGAGAAACTGCTCGAGCTTTCTGCGGAACGCGGCTTCGAAGGCGAGCGTGGCGAAGGTCTCTTGCGCGCGCTGCTGCTTGGCAAGGACATCGGTCCGCAGATCGTCGAAAAAGCGCGCCTCCTGCAACCGGACGGCCTGCTGCTCAACGCCGCGCGCCCGAACCTGCTGCGCTTCATGCCCGCGCTCAACGTGACGAACAATGAGATCGACCAGATGATGGCGATGCTGCGCACGATCCTGGACTCGCTGTAACCGCACGAAGCCGCGAACGATGACCGTCACGATCCGCCCTTTCGCGCAAGCCGATACCGACGCCGTGATCGCGCTCTGGCTGCAGGCGTTTCCCGAGTATCAGGACACGAGCCGGCCGCACCGCGATCCGCGTCTGTCGATCGCGAACAAGCTTGGCACACAGCCGGAGCTGTTCTTCGTCGCCACGCGCAGCCAGCGCGACGAGGGCGACGAGGACAGCGCGCTCGTCGGCACGGTGATGGCGGGCTACGACGGTCATCGCGGCTGGCTCTACTCGCTTGCCGTCGATCCGCTTGCGCGGCGACTCGGTATCGGCACGCTGCTCGTGCGACACGCCGAAGCCGCGCTGGCCATACGCGGCTGTCCGAAGCTCAATCTGCAGGTGTTGCATGACAAGCCCGACGTGCTCGCGTTCTACGAGTCGCTTGGCTATCGCGCCGATGCTGTGGTGAGCCTCGGTAAGCGGCTCACGCCGCCGACACTCGCTAACGCGTAGCGCAAACCACGCACATATGAAAAAAGCCGCATGGGCACCTGGCCCATGCGGCTTTATGTTTGCAGCGTAGAACGATGCCTTATTCGCCGAGGTAAGCGGCACGCACCTTCGGATCGTCGAGCATCTTCTTCGCGTCGCCTTCCATCGTGACGACACCCGAGTCCATCACGTAACCGCGGTTCGCAGCCTGCAGCGCGAGACGCGCGTTCTGTTCGACGAGCAGCACCGTGATGCCCTCTTTCGAGATCTCACGCACGACTTCGAAGATCTTTTCGACCATGATCGGCGAAAGACCCATCGACGGCTCATCGAGCAGCAGAAGCTTCGGCTTGCTGATGATCGCACGCGCCATCGCCAGCATCTGCTGTTCGCCGCCCGAGAGCGTGCCCGCGAGCTGCGCCGCACGTTCCTTCAGGCGCGGGAAGAAGCCGAACATGCGATCGACGTCCTTCTTGATGCCCTCAGCGTCGTTGCGCAGGTACGCGCCCATCTGCATGTTCTCGACGATCGACATGCGCGCGAAAATGCCACGACCCTCCGGCACCATCGCGAGCCCGCGCTTGAGCAGTTCGTGCGCCGGCACGCCCTTGATCGACTTGCCGTTGTATTCGATGTCACCGGCGCTATAGGGCTTGAGGCCCGTAATCGCCTTCATCGTCGTGGTCTTGCCTGCGCCGTTCGCGCCGATCAGCGTGACGAGTTCGCCCTCCTTCACTTCGAGGTCGACACCCTTCACGGCCTGAATGCCGCCGTAATTGACCTGCAGGCCCTTGATCTTGAGAATTGCGTTCGCCATCAGTGCACTCCTGCGCCCAGATATGCCTCGATCACCTTCGGATCCTTCTGCACGTCATGCGGAAGACCTTCGGCGATCACCTTGCCATAGTCGAGCACTGTCATACGGTTGCACAGGCCCATCACCAGTTTCACGTCGTGTTCGATCAGCAGGATCGTCTTGCCGTCCGCGCGGATCTTGTCGAGCAGGCGCGTGAGTTCGACCTTCTCGGTTGCGTTCATGCCGGCCGCCGGCTCGTCGAGCGCGAGCAGCTTCGGATCCGTCGCCAGCGCGCGTGCGATCTCCAGACGGCGCTGGTGACCATACGAAAGGTTGCGCGACGTGTAGTCGGCGTACTGCGAAATGCCCACGTATTCGAGCAGTTCCAGCGCGCGCTCCTTGATCTCGCGCTCTTCCTGACGCTCCGAAGGCGTCTGGAACACGGCGCCAAGCAGCCCGTGCTTCGTGCGCACGTGGCGGCCCACCATCACGTTCTCAAGCGCGGTCATGCCGCCGAAGAGACGGATGTTCTGGAAGGTACGCGCGATACCCGCCTTCGCCACCTGATAAACAGCGGTCGGCGTGTACGACTCGCCGTCGAGCTTGAAGTCGCCCGAATCCGGCGTGTAGAGGCCGGTAATCACGTTGAAGAACGTCGTCTTGCCGGCGCCGTTCGGGCCGATCAGGCCGTAGATCGTGCCTTCCTCGATCTGCAGGCCAACGTCCGAAAGCGCCTGCAGGCCGCCGAAGCGCTTGTTCACGCCCTTCACGGACAGGCGGATGGGTTTGTTGCTCATATGGTTTTCTCCCTGTCCGTTATGCGCGCACCGGCTTCTTGCCCGCGCGCTTCGCGATCTTCGCAATGCGGTCCTCATGTTTCGGCGCAGGCCACAGGCCCTCCGAGCGATACAGCATGATGACGACCATCGCGAGGCCGTAGAGCAGCTGGCGGATCACTTCGGTATCGACGATCTCGTGGCCGAAGATCGCGTGCTGCAGCGGCCCCATCGTCGAACGCAGGAATTCCGGGAACACGGCGAGCAAAACAGCACCGAGGATCACGCCCGGAATGTGGCCCATACCGCCCAGCACGACGCACGCCAGCACCACGACCGATTCCCAGAACGTGAACGATTCCGGCGACACGAAGCCCTGGAACGCACCGAACATCGCGCCCGACAGGCCGCCGAACGACGCGCCCATCGCGAATGCCAGCAGCTTGACGTTACGCGTGTTGATGCCCATGGCCTTCGCGGCGATTTCGTCTTCACGGATCGCGGCCCATGCACGGCCGATACGCGAGTGCTGCAGCCGCGTACACACCCAGATCACGAGCAGTGCGCAGAGCACGAACACGAAGTAGTACGTATACACGGACGTGAACTGGAAACCGAACACCGATATCGGCGCCGCGAGGCTGACGCCGCCTACCTGAAGCGGTGCGACGCCGGTGATGCCCTGCGGCCCGTTCGTGATGTTCAGCGGACGGTCGAGGTTGTTCATGAAGATACGAACGATTTCCCCGAAACCGAGCGTCACGATCGCGAGATAGTCGCCGCGCAGACGCAGAGTCGGCGCACCGAGCAGCACACCCGCGCCGGCGGCAAGCGCCATCGCGACCGGAATCACGATCCAGTACGGCGTATGCATGCCGCCCGGGAACATGGCCGCGATCCACTCGAACTGGTTCGCAAGGTGCGGCGACGTCAGCAACGCGGCCGTGTAAGCGCCGACGGCGTAGAACGCGATGTAGCCGAGGTCGAGCAGACCCGCGAAGCCCACCACCACGTTCAGGCCGAGCGCAAGCATCACATAGAGCATCGCGAAGTCGAGCACGCGCACCCAGTAGTTGCCGCCTGTGGCGCCCACCACGAACGGCAAGGCGACGACGAAGATCGCGGTGACGATGCCCACCGTGAGGGTCTTCGTCATGTTCTTCTCGGGGATGAGCGTCGTCGACGGCTCGATCGGTTGAATTGAAGTCATTTTGCTCTACTCCCTCTTATGCGCGGTCGGCGACACGTTCACCCAGCAGCCCCGACGGACGGAACACGAGCACGACGATCAGAACGATGAACGCGAATACGTCCTGATAGTTACTGCCGAACACGCCACCGGTCAGACCGCCGATATAGCCTGCGCCGAGCTGCTCGATGAGACCGAGCAGCACACCGCCAACCATCGCGCCCCCGAGATTGCCGATACCGCCCAGCACCGCAGCAGTGAACGCCTTCATGCCGGGAATGAAACCCATGTAGAAGTGCGCGTTGCCATATTCCGAAGCGATCATCACGCCGGCCAGCGCGGCCAGCGCCGAGCCGATCATGAACGTGGCCGAAATCACGAAGTTCGGATTCACGCCCATCAGGCTCGCGACGTTCGGGTTCTCGGCGACGGCGCGCATCGCGCGGCCGAGCCGGGTCTTGTGAACGAGGAGAAGGAGTCCGGCCATCACGAGGAACGCGACGACGATGATGACGATCTCAGTGGGCGAGATCA
Source organism: Paraburkholderia adhaesiva (assembly GCF_021390575.1). Classification (GTDB taxonomy): domain Bacteria; phylum Pseudomonadota; class Gammaproteobacteria; order Burkholderiales; family Burkholderiaceae; genus Paraburkholderia; species Paraburkholderia adhaesiva. The sequence continues at coordinate 2,505,069 of NZ_JAJEJQ010000001.1, forward strand.
CGGCGCCGACACCTGTCTCACTCGGCTTGATCACGTTGATCGGATCGGTGGAGATCAGCTGCGGGAAGGCCAGCGGATTGCGGCCCCAGATGATCATGGCGAGCGTCTGCAGCAGGATCGACACACCGATCGCAGTGATCAGCGGCGCGAGACGCGGCGCGCGGCGCAACGGCCTATAGGCAACCTTCTCGATCGTGTACCCGACGACCGAACAGACCGCCGCGGCGATGACCAGCGCTATCGCCAGCGTGGGAATACTCCCGAGACCCGGGAAATGGTTCTGCAACACCGTGATGGCGGACAGCGCGACCATGGCGCCGACCATCAGGACGTCACCGTGCGCGAAGTTGATGATGCCCAGAATCCCGTACACCATGGTGTAGCCCAGTGCGATGATGGCGTAGACGCTGCCAAGCACCAGCCCATTCAGGACCTGCTGGATGAAGATATCCATTTATTGCTCCTTAGCCCGTGCGACCGGATTCGCGCTGTTCATCGGCCGGTGGGCGATGGTTCACGAAAACCGCAACGACACTCTCGGGTACTGAAGTAAAAGACCGGTTACGGTTAGTCACATCCGGCTCGCATCGCCGCTGTGTTGCAGCAGCACACTCCCCGGAAGTGGATGCAAAAACGGCACCGTCGGATGTTTCGGTGCCGTCAGGTTCAACTACCTGTCACCTTCGTGGCGACGCCATGGCGAACAGCCTGCTGGTCGCTCATGGTTGCGTCGTACGTCGTGACTCCCTTTTTCGGGCCATCTTCGCTGCCCGCGCCGTCCGAAAACGCCGCATTGCTGCGCGCGGCTTCGGCGGAACCTGCAGACGTTCCCCACGCCCGCGCCGCGCCATCATCGCCGATGGCAACGGCGCGCACTCTGCGATCCGTCACGAAAATGGCGCTCGCCGGGGTGCGTGCAGCAGCAAGTTGCATGCCATTCGTCATGTCAACTGGAACAACGATCATGCCGCCCCCGTTCGCGGCACGCGCCAGAATGTGACGCGGCCAGCCGGTTTCGCCGTCATGTCCGGAACGCGCATCGGACCCTGCCGGGCATGCTGACCTCATAGATGCAGCGTCCCTACCCGTCCTGGCACTGTCGCCGCACCGCGAATTACGCGGCGCAACCGCAGTTGCCGAAGACGCGGAATAAGCAAACTCGACTTGCATCAATCAGGTCTCCTGCGCCTTCCGAATTCCACGCCAAAAGGCTGCCAAACCTTCAGGACGCGCGCATTGTAACTCCAATTATGCGACCGGCAATATTGTTGAACCGGCAGGGTTTTCCTGCATTGCAACCGTATTTCGAGATACACGAGTGCAGCTGGTTGCACCTATGGTTGCTCCTTTTTCTGCACATCAGTTGCGCTATATCTGCTGTCGCCCACATCAAGTGTTGCAAACGGCAACCGGAGGGCCTTGTCAGAAGGTCTTCTGTGCCACAACGTGGGACACGAGTAAGCGTCCGGTTGCTACGCACCACATCGATGCAAATTGGATTTTATGCGGCGACGGGGGTGCATAAAAAATGGGGTCATATTTTAAATTTTTCCCGTCATCGCGCCTGAAAAGGAGAGAAAAGCCGACACGCCGCTGCGGTTACCCCGATTCGACACGCGATAGATCCCCATTTAATGCCGGACCCGATCCATGGATCGGGTGGCAAAAAAAAGCGCGCCGGTGGCGCGCTTTGTCCTTTCGAGTCGGGATGCCTCAGGCCGACATGCCCAGCCCTCGCGGCAACGGAAACGCGATGTTTTCCTCGATTCCGTCCAGCGCACGCACGTTGCGCACACCCAATTCGTGCAGACGCCGGATGATCTCCTGCGCAAGCGCCTCTGGCGCCGACGCACCGGCCGTCAGACCGATACGGCGCTTGCCCACCAGCCACTGCGGGTCGATCTGAGCGGGCGCATCCACCATATAGGCGGGAATACCGCGCTTCTCGGCGACTTCGCGTAGCCGGTTCGAGTTCGAGCTGTTCGGGCTGCCGACCACGATCACCACATCGCACTGGGGCGCCATGAACTTCACTGCGTCCTGGCGATTTTGCGTCGCATAGCAGATGTCCTGCTTCTTCGGCTCGCGAATTTCAGGAAAGCGCGCCTTGAGCGCTTCGATGATTTCGGCCGCGTCGTCGACCGAGAGCGTGGTCTGCGTGACGAACGCGACGCGCGCCGGGTCGCGCAACTGCAGCGCCTCGACGTCGGCGGCATCCTCGACGAGATACATGCCCTCCGCCGCCTGGCCCATCGTGCCCTCGACTTCCGGGTGTCCCTTGTGGCCGATCATCACGATGTCGAGGCCCTCGTCGCGCATCTTCGCGACCTCGACGTGCACCTTGGTCACGAGCGGGCAGGTCGCGTCATAGACGCGCAGCCCTCGCGACTCGGCATCCATGCGCACCGCTTTCGATACGCCGTGCGCACTGAAAATGACCGTGCTGCCGGACGGCACTTCATCGAGCTGCTCGATGAAGATCGCCCCTTTCTTGCGCAGATCATCGACAACGTACGCGTTGTGAACGATCTCGTGGCGCACATAGATAGGTGCGCCGTGCAACTGGATCGCACGCTCGACGATCTCGATGGCGCGGTCAACGCCGGCACAGAAACCGCGCGGCTGCGCGAGCAGGATTTCTGCGTCGGCGCTAAGGGACGTGTCCGTGTAACTCATGGGCTTACAGGATTCCGATGATTTTCACTTCGAACGCAACCGCCTGGCCTGCGAGCGGGTGGTTGAAATCGAACAGTGCAGAGGTCTCGTTGACCTCCTTGAGCACGCCGGCATAGCGGCCGCCGTCGGGTGCATTGAATTCAATCAGGTCGCCGGGGTTGAATTCGTCACCCACCATGCCGTTCTCGCGCAGCGTTGCAAGCGAGACGCGCTGGACCAGGTCTGGATTGCGTTGACCGAACGCCACGCCCTGCTCTAGCTGAAAGGTCGAGTGGTGCCCCACCTTCAGGCCCAGCAAAATATCTTCCAGCGGCGGCGAAAGCTGCCCGGCGCCGAGCATCAGCGTGGCCGGCCGCTCGGAAAACGTGTTGACGAGTTCCGTGCCATCGGCAAGCGCGAGCCGATAGTGCAACGTTACGTGGGAGTCGGGTTTCACCTCGGAGATATCGATGATGCTCATGCGGTACTCATTTTCATCTGGTCGCGCCCCAAGGCGCACGCGCCATGAGGCGCCAGCCCGGCTGCGGTGACGCAGCCGCAAAGTCACTATTGTAAGCCACATATCCGGGGCGGTTGGGACGTGTGTACGAACGGCCGCAGCACGGCCGCCGCACCGCGCGTTCCGGGCCGCTCCATGGAGGTCACGATGCTGGAAGCAGCCTGCGCGAAGCCAGACTGGCGAGGCGCGGAAATCCTGAACGGTACCGTTCCCGCCATACCCGCAGCGAGACGCCCACGAACCAGCGCCGTGGACGCTGCGGCACGTTACCGCGGTATGCCGCGGGAACGGCTGCGCGCGTTCGGACCAGGTGCACTCTCCAACATTGAGTTGCTCGCCTTGCTGCTCGGTTCCGGCTTGCCGGGTCATGATGTCTTCGACGTCGCACGCTCGCTGCTTGAGCATTTTGGTTCGTTGCGCGTGATGCTCAACGCGCAACGCGAGGAATTCGATGGGCTGCGCGGCATCGGCGACGCGAAAGGCGCCAAGCTGCTCGCGGTGTTCGAACTGGCCCGGCGCGCACTGGCCGAGCAACTGGACGACAAACCTCTCGTGGACACGCCCGGCGCCGTAGAAGACTATCTGCGCCTGCAGATCGGCGCCCGCCCCTACGAAGTGTTCGTCTGCCTCTATCTGGACATACGCCATCGCCTGATCCGCGCCGAAGAAAGCTCCCGCGGCTCGCTCACGCGCATGGTGGTGTATCCTCGCGAAATCGTGCGGCGCGCTCTGATGCTCAACGCCGCGAGCCTGATCGTCGCGCACAACCACCCTTCCGGGGCGGTGCACCCGAGCGCGAGCGACCAGCGCCTCACGCGGGTTCTGCGCGAAACGCTCACGCTCGTCGAAGTCCAGTTGATCGATCATCTCGTGATCGGCGCGCGCGATACCTACTCGTTTGCCCGCAACGGCTGGAACTGACAGGCATCCGCAGGGCGCAGTACAGCCGCAGTACCACTTCACCGATGCGCAAAATGAGTTTGATTTTCCTGCTCTTTTTCTGCTAGAATTACGGTTTGCCTATTTCCACCCCTGTTTCCGAAGCCCTTCAAGGCGTTCCAGGTGGGAAAATGTGCCGGGTTCGAGGTTGTCTCTCATCCATACGTGAGTTTCTCTTGCCCGTCATGTCTTGCCTGGGAAACTTCGATGGCCCTCGAACTCAGAATTACCGTAGGAGTGCTCTCATGGCACGAGTATGCCAAGTGACTGGGAAAGCGCCGATGAGCGGCAACAACGTTTCCCACGCTAACAACAAGACCAAGCGTCGTTTTCTCCCGAACCTGCAGAACCGCCGTTTCTGGGTTGAAAGCGAAAACCGTTGGGTGCGTCTGCGCATCTCCAACGCAGGCCTGCGCCTGATCGACAAGAACGGTATCGACTCCGTGCTCGCAGACCTGCGCGCACGCGGCGAAATCTAAGGAGTAAATCATGGCCAAGGGCGTCCGCGACAAGATCAAGCTGGAATCGACTGCAGGTACGGGTCACTTCTACACGACCACGAAGAACAAGCGCAACATGCCGGAAAAGATGTCGATCAAGAAGTTCGACCCGGTTGTGCGCAAGCACGTCGAGTACAAGGAAACCAAGATCAAGTAACTTGATCTGCTTCCGAGCCTGACGAAGACCGAAAACCCCGCATTCGTGCGGGGTTTTTCTTTTTTCGCGGCCGGCAAGACACCTTTGCCCATCTGGACTTTCATGCTGCTTTTCCTTCGGTCACCGTTCGGAGTATGCTTCCCGCTTCGTCGGCCGCACCGCGCGCCGCAGTAGAACAAGAGATGGAGAAGCAGGACCATGAATTTTGATGTTGCGATCGTCGGTAGCGGGCTCGCTGGCTTGAGCGTCGCGCTGAACCTCGCCGACACGCGGCGCGTCGTCGTGATCGCGAAGCGCGCTGCATCCGAAGGTGCGAGCGATCGCGCGCAAGGCGGCATCGCCGCTGTGCTCGATTCGGCCGACAGCGTGGAGAACCATGTCGGCGACACGCTCGTCGCTGGCGGCGGTCTGTGCGACGAAGGCGCAACGCGCTTTATCGTCGAGCATGGCCGCGCGGCCATCGAGTGGCTGATCCAGCAGGACGTGCCGTTCACGAAGGACGCCGCCGCCGAACTGGGCTTTCACCTGACGCGCGAAGGCGGCCACAGCCATCGCCGCATCATCCACGCCGCAGACGCGACGGGTCATGCCGTGTTGCAGACGCTCATCGAGCGCGCACGGGCGCACCCGAACATCACGATGCTCGAGGACTATCAGGCGATCGACGTCATCACGTCCGACCGCCTCGGCTTGCCCGGGCGCCGCTGTCACGGCCTTTACGCGCTCGATCTGCAGAACGATCGCACCGTGACGATCCAGGCGCCGCACACCGTCCTCGCGACGGGCGGCGCCGGCAAGGTCTATCTCTACACGACGAATCCCGACACCGCGACCGGCGACGGCATCGCCATGGCCTGGCGCGCTGGTTGCCGCGTGGCGAACATGGAATTCATCCAGTTCCACCCCACGTGTCTTTTCCACCCGCACGCGAAGTCGTTCCTGATCTCCGAAGCCGTACGCGGCGAAGGCGGCGTGCTGCGCCTGCCCGACGGCACCCGCTTCATGCCCGCGCACGACCCGCGCGCCGAACTCGCGCCGCGCGATATCGTTGCGCGCGCGATCGACTTCGAAATCAAGAAGCACGGCATCGACTGCGTGCATCTCGACATCAGCCACCAGCCCCCGGCTTTCCTGGAAGAACACTTTCCGACGATCCTCGCGCGCTGCCGCGAGTTCGGCATCGACATCACGAAGGAACCGATTCCCGTCGTGCCGGCCGCGCACTACACCTGCGGCGGTGTCGTGACCGACCTCGCGGGACGCACCGATCTCGCGGGCCTCTACGCGGTCGGCGAAACGTCGTACACAGGGCTGCACGGCGCGAACCGGCTCGCGAGCAATTCGCTGCTCGAGTGTCTCGTGATTGGCCGCTCGGCGGCAGACGCGATCGAGGCAGAAGGCTTCGGCGCTTCCGCACACGCGCCGCTGCCCGACTGGGACGAGAGCCGCGTGTCGGACTCCGACGAAGAAGTCGTCGTGGCCCACAACTGGGACGAGCTGCGCCGCCTGATGTGGAACTACGTCGGCATCGTGCGCACGGACAAGCGGCTCGAGCGCGCCCAGCACCGCATCGCCCTCTTGCGCGACGAAATTCTCGAGTACTACGCGAATTTCCGTGTGACGCGCGATCTGCTGGAACTGCGCAATCTCGTGGAAGTCGCATCGCTGATCGTTGAAAGCGCGCGCTCGCGACGCGAGAGTCGCGGGCTTCACTACAGCCGTGACTGGCCGAATACGCTGCCGAAAGCCCTGCCGAGCGTTCTCTCGCCCGAGCACGTGCGCAACCGCACGGTCAACTGAGCGCGTTAGCGCCGCAAAAGCAAAGGGCCGCCTCGCAAGAGGCGGCCCTTTTTGCATTCCAGTCGCGTACGCTCAGACGATCCGCATTGAAAAGTCGGTGGCGCGCACGTCCTTCGTCAGTGCACCGATTGAAATGCGGTCGACGCCCGTTTCGGCGATCGCGCGCACGGTGTCGAAATTCACGCCGCCCGAGCCTTCCAGCACCGCGCGGCCGGCCGTGAGCCGCACCGCTTCGCGCATCGTGTCGATCGCCAAGTTGTCGAGCAGGATCGACTTTGCGCCGTGTGCGAGCGCTTCATCGAGTTCAGCGAGCGTCTCCACTTCGATCTGGATCGGCACGCCTGCGTTCAGTGCGAGCGCGGCATCCATCGCGGCGCGCACGCCACCTGCGGCAGCGATGTGGTTTTCCTTGATGAGGATCCCGTCATAAAGCGCGAGCCGCTGGTTCGCACCGCCGCCCACGCGTACCGCGTACTTCTGCGCGAGACGCAGGCCTGGCAGCGTCTTGCGCGTGTCGACGATGCGTGCCTGCGTGTGCGCGATCGCGTCCACATAGCGGCGCGTCGCGCTCGCCACACCCGAAAGCATCTGCAGGAAGTTCATGGCGCTGCGCTCGGCGGTGAGCAACGCACGCGCCGGGCCGCGCAGCGAGCAGACCGTCGAGTCGACGCTCATGCGATCACCTTCGCGATAGTGCCAGCGCACTTCGATGCGCGGATCGACGCCGCGCACCACGCCGTCGAACCACAGCACGCCGCACAGCACCGCTTCCTCGCGCACGATGATGCGCGCGTCACGCATTTCGTCGGCGGGGACCAGGCGGCCCGTTTCATCGCCGGTGCCAATATCTTCCGCCAGCGCCTCGGCCACGTTGCGCGCTATCGCGGCATCGAGCGCTGCACCGTACTGCGCACGTACCTCGGCCAGCAACGGCGACGCCGCCTCAACGCCGATCAGCTCCATCGCACCCATTTACGCCGCCCCCACATTTGAGAAAAGTGCGCCATCGCGCGCGAGGTCACCGCTCGCCTGCACGCGGCGCTTGTGCTCGGCCGCGAACGCGAGCATGCGGTCGATCGGCAAGCGTGCGCGCTCGCCCAACGCGGCATCGACGAAGATCTCGTTGTGGCCACGCTCGAGCACGTCCGCGAGATTTTCGAGGCCGTTCATCGCCATCCACGGGCAGTGCGCGCAGCTCTTGCAGGTGGCGCTGTTGCCGGCCGTGGGGGCCTCGATGAAGGTCTTGCCCGGAGCGGCGAGGCGCATCTTGTGCAGAATGCCGAGGTCGGTCGCGACGATGAAACGCGTGGCATCGAGCTTCACGGCCGCGTCGATCAGCTGCGTGGTCGAGCCGACTACGTCGGCCAGCGCGACGACGCCCGCCGGCGACTCGGGATGCACGAGCACCTTCGCGTCCGGATACTCGGCGCGCAGCAAATCGAGTTCAATGCCCTTGAACTCGTCGTGCACGAGGCACGAACCCTGCCACATCAGCATGTCGGCGCCGGTTTTCTCCTGGATATAGCCGCCGAGATGACGGTCCGGTGCCCAAAGGATCTTCTCGCCCTTCGCGTGCAGGTGCGCGACGATCTCGAGACCGATCGACGAGGTCACCATCCAGTCGGCGCGCGCCTTCACTGCGGCGCTCGTGTTCGCATAGACGACGACGGTGCGGTCCGGATGCTCGTCGCAGAACGCGGAAAATTCGTCGATGGGGCAGCCGAGGTCGAGCGAGCAAGTCGCGTCCAAATCCGGCATCAGGATGCGCTTATTCGGACTCAGGATCTTCGCGGTCTCGCCCATGAAGCGCACGCCCGCCACGACGAGCGTCTGCGCGTCGTGATCGCGGCCAAAGCGCGCCATTTCGAGCGAATCGGCAACGCAACCGCCGGTTTCGTCCGCCAGCTCCTGCAATTCAGGATCGACGTAATAGTGCGCGACGAGCACCGCCTTCTCTCGCTTGAGTAGCGCGCGGATGCGCTCTTTCAATGCAACGCGCTGTGCCGCGGACGGCGCATCGGGCACGCGTGCCCAAGCCTGTCCGACGCTGCAGACGGTGCCCTGCGGGCGGTCATATTCGACCTTCCTGATCACCTGATTCATGATGTCCTCTGTCGACCCTGGATAGCGCTTTAGCTGTCGGCCGGAACTCAGTGCTTTGGCACTGACTCCGCGCCCATGCAGAGCGCTTCCTCTGGTCCCATGCAAGTTCGTTGCTGCCTGCCGCCTGGCCGCAGAAAACCCCTGCAAACAGCGCAGGTTTTCGCGGCCCCAAAAGAAAAACCCCGCCAGCGCGGGGTTTTGTGACGTACCTGAATTCTAATTGATTTTCTAACGTCTCATGCGTAGCGGCGAAGGCGCGAAGCAAATTCCTGGAGCGCCTGGATACCGCTTTGCTCGGCACGATGACACCAATCCTGCAGCTGCGTGAGTAGTTGTTCGCGCGAGGCGCTCGAACGCTCCCAGATCGCCGCGAGCTCGTTACGCAGTTCGATGAACGTGCGCAGCTTCTGGCTGTTCGCGAAAATCTGCGGAAGCTGGCGCTTCTGCGGCTCGTCCAGGTTCGCTTCATCCTTGTCGAACCACTTGCGCGCGCCGCGCATCAACTGGTACTTCTCGCGCGCGCCGGCTTCCTTCAGGTGCGCGAGCTCCTGGCGATACGCCTGCTTCACGGCCTTGGCGTAACGCGCCATCACTTCGTAGCGATTCGACAGCACGGCCTGCAGCGTTTCCTGGTCGAGCACGAGCTTGCCCTGAGTGAGACGCGGCGACGGCGCGACCTTCTTGACCTTGGCCAGCCCGACGGATTGCATCATCCGGATATACATCCAGCCAATGTCGAACTCGTACCACTTGTTCGAGAATTTCGCGGAAGTCGCGAACGTGTGGTGGTTATTGTGCATTTCCTCGCCACCGATGATGATGCCGATCGGGAACAGGTTCGTGCTGGCGTCCGCGTAATTGAAGTTGCGATAACCCCAGAAGTGGCCAATACCGTTGACGACGCCTGCCGCCCAGAACGGAATCCACGCCATCTGAATGGCCCACACGGTCAGCCCGACCGCGCCGAAGAGCGCGACGTCGATCACCATCATCATGCTCACGCCGAGGACCGAATACTTCTTGTAGACGTTGCGCTCCATCCAGTCATCGGGCGTGCCGTGGCCGTAGCGGCGCATCGTCTCTTCGTTCTTCGCTTCCGCGCGATACAGTTCCGCACCCTGGAGCAGCACCTTCCAGATGCCGCGCGTCTGCGGGCTGTGCGGATCTTCTTCGGTTTCGCACTTCGCGTGGTGCTTGCGATGGATCGAGGCCCACTGGCCCGTGAGCATGCCGGTGGTCATCCACAGCCAGAAACGGAAGAAGTGGCTCGCGATGGGATGCAGGTCGAGCGCACGGTGCGCCTGGCAACGGTGCAGGTACACGGTCACGCCGACGATCGTGATGTGCGTGACGACGGCGACGAATAGCAGGATCTGCCACCACGAGAAATGCAACAGCCCGTGGGCCAGGAAATCGAGCAGGGAATTCAACAAGGTCTATACCCGTGGAACGAGGGAATTCGGCAACTTCGGTTTTGCAAGGTCGCCGGAGTCAGGAAAATGAAAGCGTTGGAAACGCCTGGACGGCATTCTACTAGAACCGCTCCAAGTGTTTGTAACAAATAGGAATTCTTTTCTATCCGCCCGCGCTCGTCAACGCAGGAATACGCGGATGCGGCGCTATGCTACACCGTTTTTCTGCGCCATTTTGTCGCATGCGGGCGGCTGCGTTTGCGCGTCCGGTTCCGGTGCACGAGGCGCCTCTTCCCCGCCGACGATCCGGACCTCGCGCTGCGGAAACGGAATCGAAATACCGTGTTCCTTGAAGAGACGCCAGATATTGACGTTCACGGCCGAACGCACGCCCGCCGTGCCCTTGGCGGCATCGGCAATCCAGTAACCCAGTTCGAGGTCGATGCCGTCTGCGCCGAACCCCACGAGATACGGGGTCGGAGCCGGATCGACCAGCACACGGTCCACGCCCACGGCCGCGCTGGCGAGCAGCGGCATCGCGAAATCGAGGTCCGTGTCGTAGGCGACCTGTACCGCCGCCTTCGCGTAGCCGCGCGTCAGGAATGACGACTGGTTCTGCACGACGTCGGTGATGAGCTTTTCGTTCGGAATCAGCGTCTCCACGCCGTCGAGGCCCCGCACCACCGTGTAGCGCGTGCGGATCTGCGTGACCTTGCCTGCGAGACTGCCCACGTTGATCGTGTCGCCAAGACGCAGCGAGCGGTCGATCAGGATGATGAAGCCCGACACGTAGTTGCTCGCGATCTTCTGCAGCCCGAAGCCGAGGCCGACGCCGAGCGCGCCGCCGAACACGCCCAGCACCGTGATGTCGATGCCGACAATCGAGAGGCTGAGCAGTACCGCAGCGAACATCAGCAGCGCGCGCCCGACGCGCGCGAGCACGACGCGCACGTTGGCGTCGAGGGTGGTGGCGCGCATGAGGCGGTCTTCGAGCGCCGAGCCCGCCCAGATCGCCACGACCATCGTTACGCCGACCCACAGCACGCCGCTTTCGAGAGAAAGCAGGGTGACGTGCGCGGTGCCGATACGAAAGCGCACGCTCGCCATCCAGTCGAGCACATCGTCCTGGATGCCGAGCACGGTCAGCACCATGGCGACCCAGACGACCAGCGAGACGACCTTTTCGACGATGGACAGCAGCGCGTGCGTTTCACCCTTGCTGCCGAACGCCCGTCGCGCCAGGAAGAACACGATGTAGATGAGCCCGATGCCGAGCAGCGGCACAAGCGCGAGATTGAGGAGCGACGTGTGGATGAAGTTGCTCGCGATCGCGCCTGCGATCCAGACGCAGCCCGCGCCGATGAGCGGAAACAGGGCCTTGCTGAGACTCTCCGCGCCGAAGGGCAGCGTGCCGTAGCGCTTCTGGCGCCGCCTTTCGAGGGCACGCCGCGTGACGCGCGCGAGCACAAAGGCCACGACGAGCGCGACGACCAGCACGCCCGCCTGCCAGAGCATGACTGGCTGGCCGAAGTCGCGGAATACGCCGCCCAGCATGTGGGACAGCAAACGGTTCTCGATCATGATGCGTGTTCGCGCGCGGCCGGGCGGGCCGCGCGTTCGTACTTGTGACTAACCACTACCGGGGCGCTCTTAGTCGAGCGCCGAGTCCGGCGCGGAGACGACGTCGCTCGCCCGTGCGATCGCCTCGGTCGCCTCGCTCACCACCGCCGATTCCTCCGGCGTGGTTTCGGCCTGCGCCGTCTTCGTCTTCGGCTTTGCTTCGCCGCGACGCTCCAGCACGGCAGCAAAGAAGCCGTCGGTGGCATGGCGGTGCGGCCAGAGCTTGAGGTACTCGCCCGTGTCGAGGCCGATGCGCTGCTCGGCGAGCACGTCGCGCGCGCTCACCAGGACGAACTCCGGATGCGCTTCGAGGAACTGCTTAACGACTGCCTCGTTCTCGGCTTCGAGGATGCTGCACGTCGCGTAGACGAGGCGGCCACCACGCTTGAGCAAACGCGCGGCGCTCGTGAGGATCGACAACTGCTTCGGCGCGAGTTCGGCGACCGACTCGGGCGTCTGCCGCCACTTGAGGTCGGGATTGCGGCGCAGCGTGCCGAGGCCCGAGCACGGCGCATCGACCAGCACGCGGTCGATCTTGCCGACGAGCCGCTTGATCTTCGAATCGTGCTCGCTGTCGATCAGCACCGGATTGACGTTGGAGAGCCCGCTGCGCGCAAGGCGCGGCTTCAGCTTCGCAAGCCGGCGATCCGAGACGTCGAACGCGTAGAGACGCCCCGACGAGCGCATCATCGCGCCGAGCGCGAGCGTCTTGCCGCCCGCGCCCGCGCAAAAATCAACGACCATCTCGCCACGGCGCGGCGCGACGAGCGAACACAGAAGCTGGCTGCCCTCGTCCTGCACTTCGAACCAGCCGTTCTTGAATGCATCGAGTTTCGCGAGGGCCGGCTTGGTCGCCACGCGCACGCCGAACGGCGCGAACGGCGTCTCACCGGCATCGATGCCGGCATCGGCGAGCGCGCGCAGCAGTTCGTCGCGGCTCGCCTTGATGGGGTTCGCGCGCAGATCGAGCGGCGCCGGGTAGTTCAGCGCGGCAGCCAGTTGCGCGAGTTCGGCGGCATCGAACCGCGTCTCGAGCGCCCGCACGATCCACTCGGGCAAGTTCAGTTGCACGCGCTGCGGCAGGCTCGCCGGATCGACCTTCGATACGTGTTCGAGCCAGTTCGCCTCGGCGTCCGAGACGAACGGGCGCACAGCCGATCGGCCTGCCGTCGCCATCAGGCCGAGCAGGGCCAGGCGCCGCGTCGGGCTGCCCGTGCCGCTCTCGGCCAGATGCGCGAACTCCATGCGGCGGCGCAGCACGGCGAACACCGCTTCGGCGATCACGCCGCGCTCGCCGTGGCCGAGCTTCGGATGCTCGCGGAAAAACCGGCTCGTGACGGCGTCGGCGGGGCCGGTGAACTTGAGGACGTCGGCGAGCAACGTTTCGGTTTGTCCGATCAGAAATCCATGCAGCCTCATGCGCCCTCCCCGGCGATTTGTGCGTTCGTGTTGGTGTCGTCAAGGAAGAGCCATTGCGGCTCGGGCGGCGTGAGCGTCACGCGTCCGTCGTCGAGCGCAAGGCGCCCTTCGACGAACCAGCGCACCGCGCGCGGGTAAATCAGATGCTCGGTCTTGAGGATGCGCGCGGCGAGCGCCGCCGCGTCGTCGCCCGCGCAGACCGGCACGGCCGACTGCAGGACGATCGGCCCATGATCGAGCGTCGGCGTGACGAAATGGACCGTCGCGCCATGCACGCGACAGCCCGCGTCGAGGGCCTGCTGATGCGTCTTGAGACCAGGAAAGCTCGGCAGCAGCGACGGATGGATGTTCAGCATCCGACCCGAATAATGCGCGACAAACCCGTCGGTCAGCACGCGCATGAAGCCGGCGAGCACGACGAGGTCTGGCTGATAGCCGTCGATGACTTGTGCGAGCGCCGCGTCGAACGCAGCGCGATCCGAATACTGGCGATGATCGACCACCGCCGTGGCAATGCCGTGCGAAGCCGCGAACGCAAGGCCCGTGGCGTCAGGGCGGTTGGCAATCACGGCGGCGATGCGCGCCGGCCACGCTTCGTGCGCACAGGCGCGCACGATGGCTTCCATGTTGCTGCCCCGTCCAGAAATCAGGATGACGAGATTTTTCATCCGCGGATTTTATCATTGAGGGCGGCCTCCGACGCCCGTACCGGGGCGGCTGACCGCCCGAGCGTTTATAATCTTCTGTTTCGTCGCGGCCCGCTCGCCGCACGTGACAACGTCACACCAGCCACATTAACGGTCCGTTCCGCAATCGTGAGAGTCTTCCGCGGTCTTCCCAACGCCGAAAGCCGCGCGCCCTGCGCGCTCACCATCGGCAACTTCGACGGTGTCCACCGCGGACATCAGGCGTTGCTCGCGCGCGTGCGCGCGGCAGCCGACGCTCGCGGCCTGCCCGTCTGTGTGATGACCTTCGAGCCTCACCCCCGCGAGTTCTTCAATCCTGCCGGCGCGCCGCCGCGCATCGCGATGCTGCGCGACAAGCTGGAAGCGCTCCGCGATAACGGCGTGGACCGCGTCGTCGTCGAGCACTTCAACCATACGTTCGCGAGCCAGTCGCCGGATGCGTTCGTCGAGCGCGTCCTCGTCGGCGGCCTCCATGCCCGCTGGATGTTGATCGGAGACGACTTCCGCTACGGCGCCAAACGCGCCGGCGATTTCGAGTCACTCAAGATCGCGGGCCGTCAGTACGGCTTCGAAGTCGAGCAGATGGCGACCGTGGCCGACCCGTCAGGTGCGCGCATCTCCAGCTCGGGCGTGCGCGCACAGCTTGCAGCGGGCGACCTCGACGCGGCGCGCGCCGCACTCGGCCGCGGCTACGCGATCAGCGGGCACGTCGTGCACGGCCTGAAACTCGGCCGCGACCTCGGTTTCCCGACGATGAACTTTCCGATCGGCCACAAGCGGCCGGCGGCGAAGGGCGTTTTCGTCGTGCAGGTGCATGGCATCGCCGAGAAGCCGCTGCCGGGCGTCGCGAGCCTCGGCGTGCGCCCCACGGTCGACGACTCGGGCCGTGTGCTGCTCGAAGTCCATTTGCTCGACTGGCACGGCAGCGCCTATGGCAAGCTCGTGCGCGTCGAATTCCTGAAGAAGCTGCGCGACGAGGAAAAGTTCGTCGACCTCGAAACGCTGACCTCAGCGATTGCCCGCGATGTGGTCAACGCCCGCGCGTGGTTCGCCGCCGCCGGCGCCGATGCCGCGGGCACCCGTTCCACCGGTTTTGCGACCTCGGCCACCGACCGAATTAGGTGACCGGCTGCCCGTGCGCGCGTAATCAATGCGCCGCCCGGGTCCCCCGCCGCGGCGCACCGCTCGCAATGACGCGAGCAGCGCACGAGGCGACTGAGGCGGCAGTTATGCGGCGAAGCCGCTCGCGCCGACCCGAGTATCCCCAGAATTCACCGTGATCTCACCATGAGCGACAAAAAAGCATCCTCCGGCAAGCCCGCGCAGAAGTCCGAATCGAAGTACCCCGTCAACCTGCTGGACACTCCGTTCCCGATGCGCGGCGATCTGCCGAAGCGCGAGCCGCAGTGGGTCAAGGAATGGCAGGACGGCAAGATCTACGAAAAGATCCGCGCAGCCTCGAAGGGCCGCAAGAAGTTCATCCTGCACGATGGCCCGCCGTATGCGAACGGCGACATCCACCTCGGCCACGCGGTGAACAAGATTCTCAAGGACATGATCGTCAAGGCGCGCAACCTCGCGGGCTACGACGCGGTCTACGTGCCGGGCTGGGATTGCCACGGCATGCCGATCGAAATCCAGATCGAAAAGCAGTTCGGCAAATCGCTGCCCGCCCAGGAAGTCATGCAGAAGGCGCGCGAGTACGCCACCGGCCAGATCGAGACGCAGAAGGCCGGTTTCCGCCGTCTGGGCGTGCTTGGCGACTGGGACAACCCGTACAAGACCATGAACTTCGCGAACGAAGCCGGCGAAATCCGCGCGCTCGCGAAGATCATCGAGAAGGGCTACGTGTTCCGCGGCCTGAAGCCCGTGAACTGGTGTTTCGACTGCGGCTCGGCGCTCGCTGAAGCCGAAGTCGAGTACAAGGACAAGACCGATCCGACCATCGACGTCGAGTTCCCATTCGCGCAGCCCGCCGAGACGGCAGCCGCGTTCGGCCTCGCGGCGCTGCCGCGTCAGGAAGGCGGCATCGTGATCTGGACCACGACGCCGTGGACGATTCCCGCCAACCAGGCGCTCAACGTCCATCCGGAAGTGGTCTACGCGCTCGTCGACACGCAGCGCGGCCTGCTGATCCTGGCTGAAGAGCGCGTTGAAGCGTGCATGAAGGACTTCGACCTCGAAGGCCGCGTGATCGCCACGACGCCGGGCGCAAAGCTCGCGAACCTGCGTTTCCATCACCCGCTCGCGTCCGCGCATCCGGGCTACAAGCGCACATCGCCGATCTATCTCGGCGACTACGTCACGACCGACACCGGCACGGGCATCGTGCACTCGGCGCCCGCCTACGGCGTCGAAGACTTCATCTCGTGCAAGGCCCACAACATGGCCGACTCGGACATCATCAGTCCGGTGATGGGCGACGGCCGCTACATCGAATCGCTGCCGCTGTTCGGCGGCCTCACGATCTGGGCGGCGAACCCGAAGATCGTCGACGCGCTCGACGCCGCCGGCACGCTCCTGCGCAGCGAGAAGTACGTTCACAGCTACATGCACTGCTGGCGCCACAAGACGCCGATCATCTACCGCGCCACGTCGCAGTGGTTCGCGGGCATGGACGTGAAGCCGAAGGACGGCGGCAAGACGCTGCGCGAGACGGCGCTCGAAGGCATCGAGGCGACGGCGTTCTATCCGTCGTGGGGCAAGCAGCGCCTCTACGCGATGATCGCGAACCGTCCGGACTGGACGCTCTCGCGCCAGCGCCAATGGGGCGTGCCGATGGCGTTCTTCGTCCACAAGGAAACGGGCGAGCTGCATCCGCGTACGCTGGAGCTGCTTGAAGAAGTCGCGAAGCGCGTCGAAAAGGAAGGCATCGAGGCGTGGCAGACGCTCGATCCGCGCGAGCTGATCGGCGACGACGCCAACCTGTACGAGAAGAACCGCGACACGCTCGACGTGTGGTTCGACTCGGGCACGACGCACTGGCACGTGCTGCGCGGCTCGCACAAGGATCAGCTTCAGTTCCCGGCCGACCTCTATCTGGAAGGTTCGGACCAGCATCGCGGCTGGTTCCACTCGTCGCTGCTGACTGCGTCGATGCTCGATGGCCGCCCGCCCTACGACGCCCTGCTCACGCACGGCTTCACCGTCGACGGCGAAGGCCGCAAGATGTCGAAGTCGCTCGGCAACGGCATCGATCCGCATGAAGTGGCGAACCGCCTCGGCGCGGAAATCATCCGCCTGTGGATCGCCTCCACCGACTACTCGGGCGAACTCGCGATCTCCGAGGAAATCCTGAAGCGCGTGACGGAAGGCTATCGGCGCATCCGCAACACGCTGCGCTTCCTGCTGTCGAACCTCTCCGACTTCGACTTCGACAAGCACGCGCTGCCCGCAGCCGAGTGGCTCGAAATCGATCGCTACGCCGTCGCGCTCACGCACACGCTGCAAAACGATGTGCTCGCGCACTACGACCGCTACGAGTTCCACCCGGTCGTCGCAAAGCTGCAGACGTTCTGCTCGGAAGATCTCGGCGGTTTCTACCTCGACGTGCTGAAGGACCGCCTCTACACGAGCGCGCCCGATTCGAAGGCCCGTCGCGGAGCGCAGACCGCGCTCTTCCACATCACGCACAGCCTGCTGCGCATCCTCGCGCCGTTCCTGTCGTTCACGGCCGAAGAAGCGTGGAAGGTGTTCCAGCCGCAAACCGAAACAATTTTCACCGAGACGTTCCATGCGTTCCCGGACATCGCGCAAGCCGAAGAGCTGATTGCGAAGTGGACGCTTCTGCGCGACGTGCGCGGCAACGTGACGAAGGCGCTCGAAGAGGCGCGTGTGGCGAACCAGATTGGCTCGTCGCTGCAGGCAGAAGTGCGCATCCTCGCGAGCGGCGCGCGTTACGACGCGCTCACCTCGCTCGGCGACGACCTCAAGTTCGTGCTGATCACGTCGGCGGCGGAAGTCGTCAAGGTGGAGAGCGAAGCGGATGAGGCCGTCGAGGTCGTCACCTCGAAGTACCTCAAGTGCGAGCGCTGCTGGAACTACCGCGAAGACGTCGGCGCGAACACCGAGCATGCGGGGCTGTGCGGCCGCTGCTTCGCAAATCTGTTCGGTAACGGTGAGACGCGGAGCGCGGCATAATGGCCAAGACCCTGCCGAAGCAGTCCCAGGCCGGCGGCACGCTCGCTCCGTGGCTGGGCGTCGCGTTGATCGTGATCCTCGTCGACCAGCTCACGAAGATCGCCATTACGAGCGTGTTCCGCTACGGCGAAGGCCGCGCGGTCACGTCGTTCCTCAACCTCGTGCTCGTGTACAACCGGGGCGCCGCGTTCAGCTTCCTCGCCACAGCGGGCGGCTGGCAGCGCTGGGCGTTCACGGCGCTCGGCATCGTGGCGGCACTCGTGATCTGCTATCTGCTCAAGCGGCACGCCGGGCAGCGCATGTTCTGCACGGCGCTCGCGCTGATTCTTGGCGGCGCACTCGGCAACGTGATCGACCGGCTGATGTACGGCCACGTGATCGACTTTCTAGACTTCCACGTGGGCGGGTGGCACTGGCCGGCGTTCAACGTCGCGGACAGCGCGATTACGATCGGCGCCGTACTGCTGGTGTTCGACGAACTGCGCCGCGTGCGGCGCGGACGTTGAAAACGCCGGTCGGTGCGATGCATGGGGCTCGGGTAAGCGCTAAAGCGCTAACTCGGGTCGACACAGGAGACGCGATTTGAACACAGCAGCTGCCACCCCGGGCGAACTCGCCGGCAAGCACCTCGTGATCGGCATGACGGGCGGCATCGCCTGCTACAAGATCGCCGAACTCACGCGCCTGTTGACGAAGGCCGGCGCAACCGTGCAGGTCGTGATGACCGAAGCGGCGACACAGTTCATCACGCCCGTCACGATGCAGGCGCTCTCGGGCCGCCCGGTTTTCACGAGCCAGTGGGATGGTCGTGTGCCGAACAACATGGCGCACATCGACCTCTCACGCGAAGCGGACGCGATCGTGATCGCCCCCGCCTCGACCGACTTCCTGGCGAAGCTCGCGAACGGCTTCGCCGACGATCTCCTCTCCACGCTCTGCATCGCGCGCGACTGTCCACTGCTCGTCGTCCCCGCGATGAACCGGCAGATGTGGAACAACCCGGCCACGCAGCGCAACGTCGCGCAACTGCGCGCAGATGGCATTGAAACGCTCGGCCCCGATTCGGGCCCGCAGGCGTGCGGCGAAATCGGTGACGGCCGCATGCTGGAACCCGAGGCCGTGTATGAAGCGATCGTCGCATTCTTCGCGCCGAAGGTGCTCGCGCACCGCCGCGTGCTGATCACCGCCGGACCGACCTTCGAGCCGATCGACCCGGTGCGCGGCATCACGAACCGTTCGAGCGGCAAGATGGGCTTCGCGCTCGCACGCGCGGCGCAGCAGGCGGGCGCCGACGTGCATCTCGTCGCGGGCCCGGTCGCGCTCGCGACGCCGTGGGGCGTCTATCGCGAAGACGTGCAGACTGCGCGCCAGATGTACGACGCGGTCATGCGCGCCGTGCCCGATTACGACGTGTTCATCGGCGTGGCGGCGGTGGCCGACTGGCGCGTCGATCACGTCGCGACGCACAAGATCAAGAAGACGGCGGACCGCCAGGTGCCCGATTTCACGTTTGTCGAGAACCCGGACATCCTCGCGTCCGTGGCGGCGCTGCCGAATCCGCCGTATTGCGTCGGATTCGCAGCGGAAAGCGGCAACCTCGACGTGCTCGGCGAGGAAAAACGCGTGCGCAAAAACGTGCCGCTCCTGATCGGTAATCTCGGACCGCAGACCTTTGGTCTGGACGACAATGAAGTCATCCTCTTCGAGGCGCCCGGTCGCACGAAGCTGCCGCGAGCGGCCAAGCAGGCGCTCGCGCAGACGCTGATCGCCGAAATCGCCCGGCGCCTGCCCGACGAGAGCATCATTTCGTGATACGCGCGCCGCGCCTTCGGTCAGCGAGGCGTGAGCGGCGCGTATCGCGAACGAAGCAAGGTATGTCATGACGCTCCTTTCCGTACTCGACCAGTCGCCCGTCATCGCCGGGCATACGGCGGGCGATGCCATCGCCGCGACCGTCGAACTGGCGCAGCTCGCCGACGACCTCGGCTACACGCGCTACTGGTGCGCCGAGCACCACGGCCTGCAAGGCGTATGCAATCCCAGTCCCGAAATCATGCTCGCGCGACTCGGCAGCGTGACGAAGCGCATTCGCATCGGTTCGGGCGGCGTGATGCTTCCCTACTACAGCCCGTTCAAGGTCGCCGAGCAGTTCATGATGCTCGAGGCGCTGTTTCCGAACCGCATCGATCTCGGTGTCGGCCGCGCACCCGGCGGCGACATGCGCACGGCACAGGCCGTCGCGTCCGGCCAGTACAACCGGGGCGAAGTGTTCGCGCAGCAGGTGCAGGACCTCGTCGGGCTGATGGACGGCACACTGCCGGCGGACAACGTCGCGAGCGGCGTGGTCCTGCAACCGCAGATCGAGACGCGGCCGCAGTTGTGGGTGCTCGGATCGAGCGACTTCGGCGGCGCACTCGCCTCGCAACTCGGGCTGCGCTTCTCGTTCGCCCACTTCATCAACGCGCACTTCGGGCATCTCGTGGCGAACGCGTATCGCGAGCACTTCCAGGCGGGCCACGAAGCGACGCCGTATCTCGCCTGCGCGGTGTTCGTGATCTGCGCCGACACGGAACAGGAAGCCGCCGACCTCGAAAAAGCCGTCGATCTGCGCCGCGTGCAGATGGCTCTCGGCCTGAACGCGCCGGTTCCGAGCGTCGAACAAGGCCTCGCGCAGGAATACGGCGAGCGCGAGCAACTCGTGATCGACCGTGAGAAGCCGCGGAGTATCATCGGCACGCCCGAAAGCGTCGTGGAGCGCATGCACGCGGTGCAGGAGCGCTTCGCCGCCGACGAACTTATTGTGCTCACCGTCGCCGGCAGCTACGCGGCACGGCTGCGCTCCTACGAACTGCTGGCGCAAGCCTTCCAGCTATCCCGCTCCTGATCCACCGGACGCCAATCCAACTCACATTTTCATTCATGCAAATCGACATCAAGATCCTGAACGAACGCATGCGCGACCAGTTGCCCCACTACGCGACGCCGGGCAGCGCGGGCCTCGACCTGCGCGCATGTATCGATGCACCGCTCACGCTCGAACCGGGCGAAACGAAGCTCGTGCCGACGGGCCTCGCGATCCACGTCGCCGATCCGGGCTATGCGGCGCTGATCCTGCCGCGATCGGGGCTCGGCCACAAGCACGGCATCGTGCTCGGCAACCTGGTTGGCCTGATCGATTCGGATTACCAGGGTGAACTGATGATCTCGACGTGGAACCGTGGTCACACGACGTTCACGCTCAATCCGCTGGAGCGCCTCGCGCAGCTCGTGATCGTGCCGGTCGTGCAGGCGCAGTTCAATATCGTCGACGACTTCGCGGCGAGCGAGCGCGGCGCGGGTGGTTTCGGCAGCACTGGCAAGCACTGATCGTCGCCACAAACGAATAAAGCACGCCAAGGCGTGCTTTTTTGTGTCTTCACTGACGTCACGAGCATCGGCCGCACGAATAACAAACGGCGCGGACCGTGAGATCCGCGCCGTTTCTATTCGACAGCCTAAGCGCCGACGAACTGCTTATTCCACTTCAGCCGCTTCCGGGCTCGGATTGCGCGGTGCCGGATGCTCGTCGAACGTGAGCTTGACCTTGTCATCTGCATCGACATCCACGGTCACACGACCACCGTTCACGAGCTTGCCGAACAACAGTTCATCAGCGAGCGCACGGCGGATCGTGTCCTGAATCAGGCGTTGCATCGGCCGCGCGCCCATGAGCGGGTCGAAGCCGTGCTTCGCGAGATGCTTGCGCAATGCGTCGGTGAAGAGCGCATCGACCTTCTTCTCGTGCAACTGGTCTTCGAGCTGCATGAGGAACTTGTCGACCACGCGCATGATGATTTCCTCATCGAGCCCGCGGAAGCTGATCGTCGCATCGAGCCGGTTGCGGAACTCGGGCGTGAACATGCGCTTGATGTCGGCCATTTCGTCGCCCTGTTCGTGGCGGCTGGTGAAACCGATCGTCGACTTGTTCATCGTCTCGGCGCCCGCATTCGTCGTCATGATGATGATGACGTTGCGGAAATCCGCCTTGCGGCCGTTGTTGTCGGTCAGCGTGCCATGGTCCATCACCTGCAGCAGCACGTTGAAAATGTCCGGGTGCGCCTTCTCGATTTCGTCGAGCAGCAGCACGCAGTGCGGCTTCTTCGTGACGGCCTCGGTGAGGAGCCCGCCCTGGTCGAATCCGACGTAGCCCGGCGGCGCGCCGATCAGACGACTCACCGCGTGACGCTCCATGTACTCGGACATGTCGAAGCGGGTCAGCTCGATGCCGAGCGTGAACGCGAGCTGCCGCGCCACTTCGGTCTTGCCGACGCCAGTCGGACCCGAGAAGAGGAACGAGCCAATCGGCTTATCGGTCTTGCCGAGGCCGGCGCGCGCCATCTTGATCGAAGCCGCGAGTGCGTCGATGGCCGGATCCTGGCCGAACACAACCGCCTTCAGATCGCGGTCGAGCGTCTGGAGCTTGCTGCGATCGTCCTGCGACACGCTTTGCGCCGGCACACGCGCGATCTTCGAGATGATCTCTTCGATTTCGCTCTTGCCGATGGTCTTCTTCTGCTTCGACTTCGGCAGAATGCGCTGCGCTGCGCCCGCTTCGTCGATCACGTCGATCGCCTTGTCGGGCAGATGACGGTCCGTGATGAAACGCGCCGACAACTCGGCCGCCGCATTGAGCGCACCCGACGAATACTTCACGCCATGGTGCTCTTCGAAACGCGACTTCAGCCCGCGCAGGATCGCGACGGTCTGCTCGACGGTCGGCTCGACCACGTCGATCTTCTGGAAGCGCCGCGACAGCGCCGCATCCTTTTCGAAGATGCCGCGATACTCGGTGAACGTCGTGGCGCCGATGCACTTGAGCGTGCCCGACGAAAGCGCAGGCTTCAGCAGGTTGGACGCATCGAGCGTGCCGCCCGAAGCGGCGCCCGCGCCAATCAGCGTGTGAATTTCGTCGATGAACAGGATCGCGTGCGGCCGCTCCTTGAGCTCCTTGAGCACCGTCTTCAGACGCTGTTCGAAGTCGCCGCGATACTTGGTGCCTGCGAGCAGCGCACCCATGTCGAGCGAATAGACCTGCGCGTCCGCCAGAATGTCCGGCACTTCGCCGCGCGTGATGCGCCAGGCGAGCCCTTCCGCGATCGCGGTTTTGCCCACGCCCGCTTCACCCACGAGCAGCGGATTGTTCTTGCGGCGGCGGCACAGTACCTGCACGACGCGCTCGACTTCCAGCTCGCGCCCGATCAACGGATCGATGCGGCCGTCCTTCGCCATCTGGTTCAGGTTCTGCGTGAACTGCGCGAGCGGTGTTTCCTTCTGGCCCGCAGCGTCCTCGGCTTCGGCGTTCGCATCGGTCGCCTTGGCAGCGTCGCCGCTGCTCGTCTTCGCGATACCGTGCGAAATGAAGTTCACGACATCGAGACGCGTGACACCCTGCTGCTGCAGGTAGTACACCGCGTGCGAATCCTTCTCGCCGAAAATCGCGACGAGAACATTCGCACCCGTGACTTCCTTCTTGCCGTTCGAGGTGGACTGGACGTGCATGATCGCGCGCTGAATCACGCGCTGAAACCCAAGTGTGGGCTGCGTATCGACGTCGTCCGTGCCGGGAACCGTAGGCGTGTTGTCGTGAATGAAGTTGCGCAGGTTCTGGCGCAGGTCTTCGATATTCGCGGCACACGCGCGCAGCACTTCTGCCGCTGTTGGGTTATCCAACAACGCCAGAAGGAGATGCTCGACCGTAATGAACTCATGCCGTGCCTGACGTGCTTCCATGAACGCCATGTGCAGGCTGACTTCCAGTTCCTGGGCAATCATGCTTCCTCCATCACACACTGCAGCGGATGACCGGCTTGCCGTGCGTGGGTAACAACTTGCTCAACTTTGGTCGACGCAATGTCCCGCGTATAGACCCCACAAACTCCCCTGCCTTCACGATGCACCTTCAACATGATCTGTGTTGCGGACTCGTGATCCTTATTGAAATATTCCTGCACGATCATCACGACGAATTCCATCGGCGTGTAGTCGTCATTCATCAGCACGACCTTGTACATGGAGGGCGGTTTGACCTTTTGCTCCTGCCGCTCCAGTACGGTTGAATCCTGCTTGTCCGGGATAATCGCCATACACCCATTCTAAACAACTCGGACAGGCCCGCAATCCTGCCGATACCCGACCGGCCGGTCGGTGAACTCGCAGCACGTATACGGTGCGCAGCGCCCCCTCCCCATCCAGCCACTACCGGCTGCGGGGCCGGTCTCATCCACTTCTCGCGTATTCGTCATGCACCCGCTGAGTGCATCCGATGCGCCCCTTTCCTGTCTCTTGGGCCTTTCGCGACATCGGGCGAATCGAGTATCGCACAACCTACGCCGTGCCGTAGACACCGTCCGTCGGAGGCCGCACGGATCGTGGGGATTTCCGCACTGCAACGAAACCTATGTGCGTCGATTATGCGACTTTTCAAGACGCCCCGCTCCACCCGTGCCGCGGCGAGGAAAAGCAGGAAAAACCCTGGAAATGCTGTCTTTACAACGCGTCACAGTGCATCTCAAAATATTCTTGACAGCCGAATAAAGAGCCTCAACAATCAAGCTGGCACTTTTTTCAGCCGTTTCAAATTCGAAAAAATGCCGTTGGTGAGCTTGTGAGGAGGGGACGATCGCAATGGGGCGATCGTTTAGCTTTTCGAACTGCTCGTGGTAGTGACATGAGTTACAGGGGAAGTAGGTATGGCAACCGGTACGGTCAAGTGGTTCAACGACGCGAAGGGCTTCGGCTTCATTACGCCTGACGAAGGTGGCGAGGATCTGTTCGCCCACTTCTCGGCCATCCAGATGAATGGCTTCAAGACCCTCAAAGAAGGTCAGAAGGTAAGTTTCGAAGTCGTGCAAGGCCCGAAGGGCAAACAGGCATCGAACATTCAGGCAGCCGCCTGATCCGTTCGGTACCCAGACCCTGGAAACCCGGCTTCGGCCGGGTTTCTCTTTTTTTGTGACACATTTTTGTCACGCGCTGCGGCACAACTAGACGACGCGCAACGTGCCCATCATGCCGAGATCCTCATGTTCGAGGATGTGGCAATGGAACATGCGATCGCCCGCGTCGCGCTGGACGGTTGCGATCCGGACAGTTTCGCCGGGCTCCACATTCACGGTGTCACGCCACGCCAGATAAGGCTCCGCGACGCGCACCCCGCCCCGCTCCCGCTCCAGCACCTGAAACTGCGTTCCGTGAAGATGGAACGGATGATCCATATCCGTGCGGTTTTCGATCGACCAGTGCTCGACTTCGCCACGACGGCTCGTGAGCGTCACGCGCCCGGGTTCGTACACGGCGCCGTTCACCATGAACTGCATGCCGCGCGGCATGCGTAGCGACGAAGCATCCGGCTGGTGCATCGCGTGCATGTCCATCGCCTCGCTGAACACGACCGACTGCTGGCCGCGCGCGGGCCCGAGCGTTGCGATATCGCGCAGATGCGCTGGCAACGACGTTGCCGCCGCAGCAGACGACGGCACAAAACGCACGTCGGCCAGCACACGGGCTGGCTCGGCCGGCAGGCTGCCGTGCGACATCGCCATCTTGCGGCGATCGTAGCGGGCGGCGATGAGCTTCGCGCGGGACGGCGCCGACCCCGCACGCACGATCAGCTCGGCGCGCTCGCCTGGCGCGAGCAGCAGCGACGTCAAACCGTCGCGCGGCGCAGCGAGCAGCCCGCCGTCGCTGCCGATGTGTGCGAACGGGCGGCCATCATCGAACGCAAGCAACAGATAGCGCGCGCTACAGCCGTTCCACACGCGCCAGCGTTCGTCGCTTGCGACATCGATCGCCGGGCGCAGCGCGCCGTTCACGAGCACGAACTGGCCTTCCCGCCCGTTCATCCAGTCCATCATCCCGTTCGCCGGGATCGTGCCATCGGCGGAAATCTTCAGGTCTGTGACAAACAGATTACGCTCGGGCCACCGTGCGAACGGATCGTCCGCCGCACGCACGACGATCGGCCCCGCCAGTCCGCGAAATACCTGCTCCGACGTCAGCATGTGCGGGTGCGGGTGATACCAGTACGTCCCCGCGCTTCCCGCAGGCAGCGTGAACCGGTAGACGCGCTGCGCGCCCGGCGCGATCGGGTGCGCGGGATTGCCGTCCTGTTCGGGCGGCACCGGCAAGCCGTGCCAGTGGATCGTGGTTGGCTGGGGCAAGCGGTTCGCGAAACGGATCTCAACCGTGTCGCCTTCGCGTACATCGATCAGCGGGCCGACTGCCGGACCGGCCGTGTCGCCGGACGCTGCGTTGTATTGCCAGAAAACCGTATCCGGCTGACCCGCGAGCATGGCCCGCGCGACCGGCTGGGCGACAAGCGTCGCCTGGAAATGGCCCGGTTCGCTGCTTTCGTTTGCAAGCATGCGCAGCGTGGCGAGCGGCGCGCCCGAGGGCAAGGCGTCGGCAGCCGCCAGCGGTACGTGAGACGCTAACATGCCGCCCGGCATGGCCATGTCGTCCCCCATGCGGGGCATAGCGTGTATGGTGGCGCTCGCGTCCTGCGCGATCGCGCTGCGCGCGAAAATCGACGCGGCAACGCCACCGAGCGTTCCGAACACAAAAGCTCTACGTTTCATCGATGGATTCATGGCGGCGAGTGATGGCAAAAAGATGGATAGTCTTGCGGATCATAGTGCACGACAAGATTGGTGAAGGAGTAACGGCACCGAGATAGTTCGGATCACTTATCAAATAGATCCGGCGAGTAATCGTCCGGCGCAATGAAAAACCCCGGCGGCCCGAGGGCCAGCCGGGGTTCTCATACCCGCGCCGCAAGGCGCCGGCTTCGCTCACATATTCTCGATCATCACCTGGCCGAACGCCGAACACGAAACCTGCGTCGCGCCTTCCATCAGCCGCGCGAAGTCGTACGTCACGCGTTTTTGCTGAATCGACTTCTCCATCGACTCGATGATGAGATCGGCAGCCTCGGTCCAGCCGAGGTGGCGCAGCATCATCTCCGCGGAAAGAATCTCCGAGCCAGGATTCACGTAGTCCTTGCCCGCGTACTTCGGTGCGGTGCCGTGCGTCGCCTCGAACATCGCCACCGAATCGGACAGGTTCGCACCGGGCGCAATGCCGATACCGCCGACCTGCGCTGCCAGCGCGTCCGAAATGTAATCGCCGTTCAGGTTCAGCGTGGCGATCACGTCGTACTCAGCGGGGCGCAGCAGGATCTGCTGGAGGAACGCGTCGGCGATCACGTCCTTCACGACGACGTCGCCACCGGTCTTCGGATTCTTGACCTTCATCCACGGACCGTCGTCGATCAGTTCCGCACCGAACTCACGTTGCGCGAGTGCATAGCCGTAGTCGCGGAACGCTCCTTCGGTGTACTTCATGATGTTGCCCTTGTGGACGAGCGTCACCGAGCGGCGTTCGTTATCGATCGCGTACTGGATCGCCTTGCGGACGAGCCGTTCCGTGCCCTCGCGCGAGACCGGCTTGATGCCAAGGCCCGACGAGTCCGGAAAGCGGATCTTCGACACGCCCATCTCCTCGCGCAGGAACCGGATGACCTTCTTCGCGCCTTCCGATTCGGCCGGCCATTCGATGCCGGCGTAGATGTCCTCCGAATTCTCGCGGAAGATCACCATGTTGACCTTCTCGGGCGCGCGTACCGGCGACGGCACGCCCTTGAAGTACTGCACCGGGCGCAGGCAGACGTAGAGGTCGAGTTGCTGGCGCAGCGCCACGTTGAGCGAGCGGATGCCGCCGCCGACCGGCGTCGTGAGCGGCCCCTTGATCGACACGACGTATTCCTTCACGACTTCCAGCGTCTCGTCGGGCAGCCACACGTCGGGCCCATAGACGCGCGTGGCCTTCTCGCCCGCGTAGATCTCCATCCAGTGGAGCTTGCGCTTGCCGCCGTATGCTTTCGCCACCGCAGCGTCGACCACCTTGAGCATCACCGGCGTGATGTCGACGCCGGTGCCGTCACCCTCGATATACGGGATGATCGGCTGGTCGGGGACGTTGAGCGAGAAATCCGCGTTGACGGTGATCTTCTCACCGCTCGTCGGAACCTGGATGTGCTGATACGGCATGATCGACTCCAGTTAGGGGCCTGGTTAGTGGTATCGGGTAGCTCGCGGCGCAACGGCATTCAACACTCGAAGCGCCTGCGCGAGACACACGCGGCCTCGCGGCATCCGGTGCGCTCGATGCTCGCGGCAGGGCCAGCCGCACAATGACGCTGCGAGTCCGCCCGTTCGCGTAACGGTCTGGCAGTCATTCTAGCCCACGCCCCGCAACGAGGCATCGTTCCTCCGGATCGTGCAAGCGACGACGCATCGCGAGTTGCCCAGCGCCAGCGCCCGGCACCGTTCACGCCCGCGTTATGTGCAACGCGCATATCGATGGCCGAGCTGGTCGCATCGAGCAGCCTTCATCTCGTGGATGGGTCGCATAATCCGATACACAGTTTTTTGCATTAACATCGCGCCGCGCCACAATAGAAACTCCCTCGCCCGCTCGCCTCTTATGCGTTTGATCGCCCTCAACAAGCCCTTCGGCACGATTTGCCAGTTTTCGCCGCACGAAACGCGCCCTTCTCTTGCCAACTGGGTCAAGACGCCGGGCGTGTATCCAGCGGGACGCCTCGACGCGGACAGCGAGGGCCTGCTGCTGCTCACCGACGATGGTGCGCTCCAGGCTCGCATTGCCGAGCCGCGTCGCAAGCTCGTGAAGCGCTACTGGGCGCAAGTCGAAGGCGAACCGGGAACCGAGGCGCTTGCCGCCCTCGAGCGTGGCGTCGATCTCGGCGACTTTGTGACGCAGCCGTGTCGGGCGTCGGTCATCGCATCACCCGATCACCTGTGGCCACGCGACCCGCCTATCCGCTTTCGTGCATCGATTCCCACCACATGGGTCGAACTCGCGATCAGCGAGGGCAAGAACCGGCAGGTTCGACGCATGACGGCTGCCGTCGGGTTTCCGACGCTGCGGCTCGTGCGCGTTGCGATCGGCTCGCTCGATATTTTTTCGCTCGGGATTGCGCCCGGAGAAAGCGTCGACGTACCGACCGACGCGCCGTGGCAACGAGCAAAGCACACGCCATCATCCCGATAGTCGTTGCGCCAGCACTTTTTGACTGGCATCAACCTGGCCTTCTATGCCGACGCGGTCGAAAGGAAATGAAAACATCGCGTCAACCGGGTCGCGATGCGATGCGTTAAACGACCCAGATGCCGCTGAAGCTATCCGGCATTCAGCCTTCAGGTACTTTTGCCCGGCGTGCGCAAGCCGTCCTGGTGAGGTCCCGACCGCTGGCAGACGCGTTCGCGAATTTCTCCGAAATTGTCGATCGAGACTGTCAACCGAAAGGTGGATGGCACGTTTACCGACCTGACTCCAAAAACCGAGTCACTTGGTTAATTAACTCAAGCTGAGGATTCACAACATGAACAAACTGATCGCCGCTCTGGTCGCTGGCCTCTTCGCAACGGCTGCATTCGCACAAGCTTCGGCTCCGGAAGCTGCTCCGGCTGCTGCCGCTGCTGCTTCGGCACCGAAGGCTGCTCACAAGAAGGCGCACAAGAAGTCGGCGCACAAGAAGGCTGCTAAGGCTGAAGCCGCATCGGCAGCTTCGGAGTAAGCTAGTTGTAAGGCGCATCGACGATCGGCATTCGTTGCCGGTCTGCATCGCGTTGAAAGGCAGATCGTCGCAAGGCGCTCTGCCTTTTGTTTTTTGGCGCGTTTTCCTGACGCGTGTTTTTGACGCTTTTTCATGCATTTTTTTCGCGCTGCGCTTTGCGTGTCACAGTTTGTATTTGACGCGCTTTGACCCACTCCGACGTACTCGCGTAACATGCGCGGGTTATAAGCTCAACCCAGGAGTCCTGTCGTGCGATTTTCCTTGCGCCCGCTTCTCGCGCGCTGCGCGTTCGCCGTTACCGTTTCGCTCGCCGCCGTCGCGGCCCTGACGTTCACGACGCTCGCCACGACCGGCGTCGCCCACGCCCAGCAGATGCCTCCCGGCGCGAAGCAGCCCAGCGAGTTTCCGCGCGTGAAGCTGACCGCCGGCATGTTCGTGATCGACGCTGCCGTCGCCGCCACCGATCCGGACCGCGAGCAAGGCCTCATGTATCGCACGCAACTCGGGCCGAACGAAGGCATGCTGTTCGTGTTCGGCGAAAACGCCGTCCATTGCTTCTGGATGAAAAACACGCTGATCCCGCTGTCGATTGCGTTCATTCGCGCAGACGGCACGATCACCGACATCGACGAGATGCAGGCCGAAACGACCAACAACCACTGCCCGCGCAATAACGGCGTCTTCGCGCTCGAAATGCCAAAAGGCTGGTTCTCGTCGAAGGGCGTCAAGCCCGGCATGAAGATCCAGGGTCTCCCGCAGCTCCAGTGACCGGGTGACGCGCGGCGCCGCCCGCGCTCACGTCCGCCGGTCGCGGACGCCACTCCACAACGGACTGCACCGCCCGCACGTTCACCGCGTGCCCCCCCGCCTGCGCCAGCTTGCTCCGGATAAGCCGGCCCCGCTTCCAGCGGCGCCGGCTTTTGCGCATTCACAGTGCATACCGCCTCGCCTCCCCGCCGTTGAGCCTGCCTGAACAGTAGCGCTCCGCCGATCTGACTCACATCCTGCAAAAGGGCGTAACAAGCGCTATCCTGATAACCCAGCACGCGCGATGCATCGGGCACCGCGCGTCGCGCCAGACCGCGCGCAGGCCGCGCCGCGCGCCGTCCGGCACCATCCACGGCGCGTATTCCAAGGAGATTCACCGTGCCTCGCAAGACTCCCATCGAGCGCTATCGCAACATCGGGATCAGCGCTCACATCGATGCCGGCAAAACCACCACGACAGAACGCATCCTGTTCTACACCGGCGTGAATCACAAGCTTGGCGAGGTTCACGACGGCGCGGCGACCATGGACTGGATGGAGCAGGAACAGGAACGCGGGATCACGATCACGTCGGCCGCGACGACCGCGTTCTGGAAAGGCATGGCCGGCAATTATCCCGAACACCGCATCAACATCATCGACACCCCGGGACACGTCGACTTCACGATCGAAGTCGAGCGGTCCATGCGCGTGCTCGACGGCGCGTGCATGGTGTACGACTCCGTGGGCGGCGTGCAGCCGCAGTCGGAAACCGTGTGGCGTCAGGCGAACAAGTACAAGGTGCCACGCATCGCGTTCGTCAACAAGATGGACCGTGTCGGCGCGGACTTCTTCCGCGTGCAGCGGCAGATCGGCGAGCGCCTCAAGGGCGTGGCCGTGCCCATCCAGATTCCGGTCGGCGCCGAGGACCACTTCCAGGGCGTGGTCGATCTCGTGAAGATGAAGGCGATCGTCTGGGACGACGAGAGCCAGGGCGTGAAGTTCGAGTACGAGGACATTCCGGCCGAATTGGCCGGACTCGCGAAGGAGTGGCGCGAAAAGATGGTCGAGGCCGCTGCCGAGGCCGACGAGGTGCTGCTCGAAAAGTACCTCGATGACCACGAGAGCCTGACCGAAGAGGAGATCAAGGGCGCATTGCGCCGCCGCACGATTGCAGGCGAGATCGTGCCGATGCTCTGCGGCAGCGCGTTCAAGAACAAGGGCGTGCAGGCAATGCTCGACGCCGTGATCGACTATCTGCCCTCGCCGGTCGACGTGCCCGCGATTCTCGGCCACGACCTCCACGACAAGGAAATCGAGCGCCATCCGAACGACGACGAGCCATTCTCGGCGCTCGCGTTCAAGATCATGACCGATCCGTTCGTGGGTCAATTGATCTTCTTCCGTGTCTATTCCGGCGTGGTCGAATCGGGCGACACCGTGCTGAACGCCACGAAGGACAAGAAGGAGCGTCTCGGACGCATCCTGCAGATGCACGCGAACGAGCGCAAGGAAATCAAGGAAGTGCGCGCGGGCGACATCGCCGCGGCGGTCGGCCTGAAGGAAGCGACGACGGGCGACACGCTCTGCGATCCGGCACACGCGATCGTGCTCGAAAAGATGATCTTCCCCGAGCCCGTGATCTCGCAGGCCGTCGAGCCGAAGACCAAGGCCGACCAGGAAAAGATGGGCATCGCGTTGAACCGTCTCGCGCAGGAAGACCCGTCGTTCCGCGTGCAGACCGACGAAGAATCGGGACAGACGATCATCTCCGGCATGGGCGAGCTGCACCTCGAAATTCTCGTCGATCGCATGAAGCGCGAGTTCGGCGTGGAGGCGACGGTCGGCAAGCCGCAGGTCGCGTATCGCGAGACCGTGCGCAACAAGGTCGAAGACGTGGAAGGCAAGTTCGTCAAGCAGTCGGGCGGGCGCGGCCAGTACGGTCACGCCGTCATCACGCTCGAACCGCAGGTGCAAGGCAAGGGCTATGAGTTCGTCGACGCCATCAAGGGTGGCGTGATTCCGCGCGAATACATCCCGGCCGTCGACAAGGGCATTCAGGAAACGCTGAAGGCAGGCGTGCTCGCTGGCTATCCTGTCGTCGATACCAAGGTCACGCTCACGTTCGGCTCGTATCACGACGTCGACTCGAACGAAAACGCCTTCCGCATGGCCGGTTCGATGGCCTTCAAGGAAGCGATGCGGCGCGCGAAGCCTGTGCTGCTCGAACCGATGATGGCCGTCGAAGTGGAAACGCCCGAGGAGTTCATGGGCAATGTGATGGGCGATCTGTCGAGCCGGCGCGGCATCGTGCAGGGCATGGAGGACATCGCGGGCGGCGGCGGCAAGATCGTGCGCGCCGAGGTGCCGCTTTCGGAAATGTTCGGCTACTCGACGTCGTTGCGTTCGCTCACGCAGGGCCGCGCGACCTACACGATGGAGTTCAAGCACTACGCGGAAACGCCGCAGAACGTCGCCGAAGCGGTCATCAACGCGAAGAAGTAACAAGCGCTGCGATACCCGGAGCCCGTCCCGTCGCCGGGACGGGCTTTTTCGTTGGCGGACGTGTTGGCCAGCGCCGCACGGCAATGCGCTTTTGCCGTACTTTCGACCATGTACAGCGCGCCTTCGCAGCAACGACGCGCCGCCAGAAAGGAGAGACGACGATGGGCCACGATCATGACCACAACCACGACGCCCCGGCTGCGCCGGTC
Source organism: Paraburkholderia adhaesiva (assembly GCF_021390575.1). GTDB lineage: Bacteria > Pseudomonadota > Gammaproteobacteria > Burkholderiales > Burkholderiaceae > Paraburkholderia > Paraburkholderia adhaesiva. The sequence goes on from NZ_JAJEJQ010000001.1 coordinate 2,538,116, forward strand.
GATTGGCGCGAGCACGGCGTCAAGGTGATCCGCGGCGATCAGCTCGACACCAACACCCCGCAGACGCCCGGCATGAACCGCGCCGCGGCGATCAACGCCGCCCGCGTGGGTGCGCAGAAGATCTGGGCAGGCACCGTGACGATTCATCCGAACGCGAAGACGGGCGCGCATCATCACGGCGCGCTCGAAAGCGTGATCTACGTGGTGCGCGGCCACGCCCGCATGCGTTGGGGCGAGCACCTCGAATTCACCGCTGAGGCCGGGCCCGGCGATTTCATCTTCGTGCCGCCGTATGTGCCGCATCAGGAGATCAACGCGAGCACCGACGATCCGCTCGAATGCGTGCTCGTGCGCAGCGACAACGAGGCGGTTGTCGTGAACCTGAACATCGACGCCGTCGAAGCGCCGGAAACCGTCTACTGGGTCGATCCGATCCATCGTCATCCGCACGATCATTGACTTGCCGACCGTGATGCCCGTCCACGGGCTTCGTTCGCGCCTCTTCGGCCGTTACCCGGTACTGATCCCCGCGAACGTAGCCGCGCGGGTGGGCACGCTCATCGCGCTCCGTCCTCAATCGATGCTGCCCAGCACCGCGCTTCGAGGCATCGCCCGCACAAAGCCATCCCCGCTCATCGCAAACCAGACTATCGGAACCTTCGCACGCCCTCGCCGCTGGATCGCTTAAACTGGACCGGTATTCGTCGCTAGCTGCACCGCATGCCGCCGTCGCGATTCTCCCCTCGGGATGGGTCGCGCCCACTCACGGAACTGCACGGAATCGCGCACCGATGAAACGACCGCCGTCCTCTGCCGGGCCTTTCGAACTGCTGCGCCGCAACGCCGGCGACTACGGCAATCACGCCATCGACGAATATCTGGCCGGCCGCCTCACCCGCCGCGAACTACTGCGTTGCGCGGGTGTGCTCGGCCTCACGCTCACCGCCAGCGGGCTTTTGGCGCCGCGCTTCGCGCGGGCGCAGCAGCCAACGAACCAGACGATCCGCGTCGCGCACCTGATGCCTGCTGGCGCCGTCGATCCGCTGACGCTGACCGACGCAGGCGGCCTGTGCCTCCTGAACCAGACCGGCGAGTTCCTGGCCGACGATGACGCCAGCGGCCGCCTCGCCCCCGCGCTCGCGCTCTCGTGGCAACCGAACGACAAGGTGGACGTGTGGACCTTCAAGCTGCGCCCGAACGTGCAATTCCACGACGGCCGGCCATTCGGTGCGAAGGACGTGGCGGCGACGTTCGACCGCCTCGCCGATCCGGCGAGCGGTTCGGCCGCGCTGTCCGTGCTGAAGGGCGTGCTGTCGAAAGGCGGCACGAAGGTCATCGACGATCACACCGTAGCGTTCCATCTCGACGCACCCAACGGCAACTTCCCGTACTACGTTTCATCCGACAACTACAACGCCGTGATGTTGCCCGCGAACTATGCCGGCAACTACGAGAAAAGCTTCATCGGCACAGGACAGTTCAAGCTCGAAAGCTTCCAGCCGCGACAGGGCGCAACATTCGTTCGCAATCCGGATTACTGGGGCAACAAGGCGCTGCCCGCACGCGTTCAATTCGCGTTCTACGCCGACGAAGCGGCGCAGATCCTCGCACTGCAGGGACGCCAGGCGGATGTGATGGGCACGTTCACCGTGCAGGGCGGCATCGGCATTCTGAACAATCCCGACTTCAAGGTGATCGGCGTGCGCTCCAGCGCGCATCGCCAGATTCACATGCGCAACGACGCGCCCGCATTCAAGGACAAACGCGTGCGCCAGGCGCTGGCGCTGGCGCTCGATCGCGACGTGATGGTGCGCGGGCTCTTCAAGGGCCGCGCCGTGGTCGGCAACGACAGCCCGTTCGCGCCGGTCTTTCCGTCGAGCCCGACCAGCGTGCCGCAGCGAAAGGCCGATATCGCGAAGGCACGCCAGTTGCTCGCGCAAGCCGGTGTGGCGAATGGCTTCGACGTTACCCTCACCACAGAAAAGTACATGGAGATTCCCGATCTGGCCGTGGTCGTGCAGAACGCCGCGAAAGCGATCGGTGTGCGCATCGCGCTCAAGGTCGAAAGCCAGGGGCAGTACTACGGCGCCGGCACGTACGGCAAATCGGACTGGCTCGACTCGCCGCTCGGCATCACCGATTACGGGCATCGCGGCGTGCCGAACGCGTTCCTCAACGCGCCGCTCACGAGTGGCGGCACGTGGAATGCTGCCCATTTCGGCAACGCGCAGTACGACAAGCTGGTGGCGCAGTTCGTCGCGACGCTCGACGTGGCCGCGCAAAAGCAGATCGCCGCGCAGATCGCCACGCTGTTGCTCGACGAGACGCCCGTCATCATCCCGTACTTCTACGACCAGCTAATCGCGCAACGGACCGCCCTGCAGGGCGTGCGCTTCACGGCGCTCGCGCAGCTCTACTTCGACCGCGCCACGCTCGCCGCCTGATTCGCGGGCCACGGCGCGCACGCAACTGGAGTCCGATGGCTACACCGCTGACGAGTCCGCCGCAACGCACTGACGCCGCGCGAACCGCGCCTGCGCTTCGCTTCATCGCGCACCGTGCGGCGTGGGCGCTTTCTACGTTGTGGCTGCTGTCGATTCTCGCGTTCGCGGGCGGACAACTGCTGCCTGGCGACATTGGCCGTGCGGTGCTCGGGCCACTCGCCGATGCGCGCGCCGTTGCCGCGCTCAATCATCAGCTCGGCGCCGACCGCCCGGCATTCGAGCAATACGTCACGTGGATTTCGCGCGTACTGCGCGGCGACTTCGGCACGTCGTGGAGCTATCGCGAGAGCGTCGCGCCGTTCGTGGGCGCGGCGCTGATCAAGTCCGCGATACTGGGCCTGCTCGCGTTCGTGGTGGTCGTGCCGGCGGGCGTCGGCGCAGGCGTGTGGGCCGCGCTGCACGCGGGCCGCCCGCTCGACCGCGCGATCAGCACCGTCGGCCTGTGTGCAAGCGCGGTGCCCGAGTTTGTCTCCTCGATCGCGCTGATTCTCGTCTTCGGCGTGTGGCTGCGCTGGCTGCCGATCGAGGCCGTCGCGCCGCCCGGCGCCGGCGCCGCCGAACAGTTGCGTCATCTGGTACTGCCGGTACTGCCGCTCGTCTTCGTGTTCTTCGGCTACCTCGCCCGCATGGCACGCGCTGGCATGCTTGGCGCGCTCGATGCCGACTACACCCGCACCGCGATTCTCAAGGGCCTGCCACGGCGTGTCGTGATCGTGCGGCACGTGCTGCGCAATGCGCTCCTGCCCACGGTGACGGTCGCGGCGACGCAGCTCGGCTATCTGATCGGCGGACTCGTCGTCGTGGAGACGCTGTTCCGCTATCCCGGCATCGGCTCGCTGATCTATAACGCGGCGAAAGTAAAAGACTTCCCGATGCTCGAAGCCGGCGTGCTCGCGATCGGCGCGGTGTACACGCTCGCCAATCTCGCCGCCGATCTGCTGCACGTGCTGCTCGATCCGCGGCTACGCACAAGGGCCGGCCCATGAGCGACAGCGCCGCCACGCCAGTCACTGCGTCGCCCGACGCAGCACGCTTTCACGTGCTGCGCGAGCTGCTGCGCTCGCCTGCGTTTCTTGTGGGCGCGGCAGTCCTGCTCTGGTGGATCGTCTGTGCGCTCGCGGGACACGCGTTCGCCCCGGTCGACCCTTTTGCAACCGACCCGCTCAGCTCGCTGATGCCGCCCGACCGCACCCACTGGTGCGGCACCGATCAACTCGGTCGCGATGTGTGCTCGCGCGTGATCGTGGGCGCCCGCGACATCCTCACCATCGCGCCGCTTGCCACGCTCACCGGCACACTCGTGGGCACCGCGCTCGGCCTCGTTACGGGCTACTTCGAGGGCTTTGCAGGCAGCCTCGTCGCGCGCACGCTCGATGCGGTGCTCGCGCTGCCACTGGTGATCGTCGCGCTCGTGGTGCTTGCGGCGGTGGGAGCGTCGAATCTCGCCGTCGTGCTCGTGATCGGCATCACGTTCGCGCCGCTGATCGCCCGCACGGTGCGCGCGGCCGTGCTCGCGGAACGCCATCTGGACTACGTCGCCGCGGCCCAGTTGCGCGGCGAACGCGCACCGTATGTGATGTTCGCCGAGATCCTGCCGAACGTCTGGCCGCCCATCGTCGTCGAAGCAACCGTGCGGCTCGGCTATGCCATCTTCGCGGTGGCGACGCTCTCGTTCCTCGGATTCGGCATCCAGCCGCCCTCGGCGGACTGGGGGCTCGCGCTCGCCGAATCGTATGCGCTGCTCGCGGGCGGCGCGTGGTGGACCGTCGCGTTCGATGCACTCGCGATCGCTTCGCTCGTCGTCGCCGTGAACCTGATCGCCGACGCCCTGCGCGAGGCACTCGAATCATGAGCGGCCAACGCGCAGCGCCAACCCGGTCGATAGCGACCTTCGGTGCCCCGCGCGGCGGCGACGAAGATGCGCTTGCGCTAGTCGGCCTCACCGTCGCCTATCGCGTGAAGGGGCGCGAGCGCGAAGTGCTCACGGATGTCTCGTTGCGCATCCGGCGCGGCGAGTCGTATGGACTCGTCGGCGAATCGGGCTGCGGCAAGTCGACGGTCGCGCTCGCGGCGCTGCGCTTTCTCGCGCGCAATGGCCGCGTGAAAGCCGGACGTATCGCGATCGCCGGAAAGGACGTGCTCGCGCTCGATGCCGACGGCTTGCGCGCGCTGCGCGCGAACACGGTGTCGATGGTCTATCAGGACCCGGCGGGCGCGCTCAATCCGTCGCTCACCATCGCGCGCCAGTTGACCGAGGCATTCGAAGCAGCGGGCGTGAGCGCAGGCGACGCCCTAGCATGCGCGCCCGACATGCTGAGGCGCGTACGCATCGCCGATCCCGCGCGTGTGATGGCGAGCTACCCGCACGAGCTTTCGGGCGGCATGCAGCAGCGCGTCGTGATTGCGATGGCGCTCGCATCGAACCCCGCGCTCCTGATCCTCGACGAGCCGACGACCGGACTCGACGCGACCGTCGAAGCCGAAGTGCTCGCGCTCATTGCGCAACTGCGCGCGGAATTCGGTATGGCGGTGCTGTTCATCAGCCACGACCTCGCCGTGATCCGGCAGATGTGCGATCGCATCGGCGTGCTGTATGCGGGACGTCTTGTCGAAGAAGGCGCGACGCGCGATGTGTTCGCGCGAGCACGTCATCCCTATACGGTGGGGCTGCTGCGCTGCCTGCCCGCGCAAGGACGCAGCAAGGCGGCGGGACCGCTCGACACGGTTCCCGGCGAACTGCCAGCGCCGGGAACCATCGCGCGCGGCTGCGTGTTTGCGCCGCGCTGCCGGCTCGCCGATGCGCGCTGCCGTGAGGACGCGCCGCCGCCGCATCGTATGGAGGCGCCGTACGGCGAGCGGATGGCGCGCTGCCACTACCACGAAAGCGCCTTCGAGCTGCCGTCCGCCGGACCCGCCGAGCCCACGGACATGAGCGCCCACGCGGCTACGACGCAAAGCGATCGCCCGGTCGTGCTTCGCGCCATCGACGTATCGCGCACGTTCGGACGCGGCGCGCAGGCCGTGCGCGCGCTCGACGGCGTCTCGATCGAACTGCACGCGGGCGAGACGCTAGGACTCGTCGGCGAATCGGGTAGCGGCAAGACAACGCTCGCGAAACTGCTGCTCGGGCTGCACGCACCCGACGCGGGCGGCCGCGTCGAACTGGACGGCGAGCCGCTGCCCGCGCGCGTTGCGCGGCGCAGCGCGAAACAGCGGGAAGCGCTGCGACTCGTGTTCCAGAATCCCGACCTGTCGCTCAACCGTGCGCTGCCCGTGAAGCGTCTGATCGGGCGCTCGCTCGCGCGTACCGTTGCCGCGCGCGAGAACGAGCCTGTGGGGCTGAATGCACGGCTCGAAGCGTTACTCGACGCCGTGCGCGTGCCCACGCGCTATCTGGCCGCGCGCGCGCGTCAGCTCTCGGGCGGCCTCAAACAACGCGTCGCGATTGCACAGGCGTTCGCGGGGGAACCGCGCATCGTCATCTGCGACGAACCCACTTCGGCGCTCGACGTCTCCGTGCAGGCGGCAATCCTGAATCTGCTCGCGCGGCTGCAGCGCGAGCGTGGCGTGAGCTATCTGTTCATCTCGCACGACCTCGACGTCGTGCGCTATCTCGCCGATCGCGTGATGGTGCTCTACGCAGGCCAGGTCGTTGAAACCGGCCCCGCCGATGCGCTCTTCGGCGGCCCATGCCATCCGTACACTGAAACGCTGCTCGCCGCGCAAATGTCACAGGCAAGCGAAACGAACGGCGCTCGCACATCGACTGCGGGGTGCGTCTTCTGCGCACGCTGCCCGCGCCGCATCGGCGCGGTCTGTGATGAACAGGCGCCGCCCTTCTCCAGCGCGGGCGACGGTCATCTCATACGCTGCCATATTCCTGTGGACGAGCTACGCGGGTTGCAGGAAGCGGCAAAATCGGCGCGAGCAAACGTCTGAGGTTCGCGTGTCGCGCGGGGCGACCTACGGGGCTGCAACACAAACCGATAACGATGCCTCCTCGCGTTTCATCATCGAAACGTTTTCGTCCCTTTCCCCCTCGCCGGCGTGGCGTCGAGATTGTCAGGTCCCGCTGCCGCGCCGTTCTTCGTCCGATGGCACGGAACTCGCTAAATCACGGTCAGGCATCCGGTCGCTGCCTTCATGCGTGACTTCGCGGGTAGTCATGCAAGGCCAGCGGATGACCGGCCGCACGATGCACTCGCTTTCTGCCGGACCATCTGAGCGGGTTCCGACAATCAGCAAGTAGTCCTGCGCGTCCCGGTCGCCCGACGATTCGTCGCCGGATGCCTTGCAGTCCATCGACGTCGTCACGAACGTCGTGACGACGCGACGTGGCGAGTAACTACGGGGACGGGCGGCGTGCATGAACTAAAGCATGTCGCCCGAAAAAAAGCGCGGAAGGGGCAACGGCGCAACGACGCCGTTGCCTCCGGGGAAAAGCAATGAAAAATACGTCTTTCAATCAGTACTACTGTGGATTTGCCAGAGACGTAGCTGTGTGTGCGGTCGGTATGGGCATGATGTTGACCGCCATCGCGGCCTGAGCTGCGCATGGCGGTGCCGTCGATGCGAACACTACGCTACAGATTGCGCAGGCAGACGCGGAAGTCGGCGACGCCAACCAGGCTTTCGCCCCTGAAGACGTCGCTCACGACGCCGCCATCGTGTTTTCGCTGAAGACCTGTGTCGGCAACGCAGGGGACTGTGGCTCCGGACCCGGCGGGGGCGCCTCTGGTACGGCCAGCGCTGGCACGAGCGGTAGTTCCGGCACGAGCGCCACGTCGGGGACGAACGGAACCGCAAGCTCGGCGCACGGGCCGTCCAGTGCTGCGGCTAATTCAGGCTCGCACGGTTCCGGTCCCGGAGGATCGGGCGGCGCGTCGAGCGGGTCCAGCGGTTCAAGCGGGGGCGGTTCCAATGGGGGTGGTAGTTCCAGCAGCGGAGGTGGTTCAAATGGCAGCGGCTCGAATGGTGGTGGCTCCAGCGGCGATGGCTCGAGTGGCTGCGGTTGCGGAAGTGGCCACGGAGGGCCGTCCGGTGGACCGACGGGAGGTCCCTCTGGCGGATTCGGTGGAGGTTTCGGTGGCGGATTCGGCAAAGGTGGACCAGCTGGCGGCCCGGGCGGCGGGTTCGGCAGCGGCCACGGTGGCGGCCATGGCGGCAACGGACATTAGCCTCCCCCGGCGGGGCGGGCGCGCCGCCGAAGCCACTCCGACCTGGCGCGATGGCCGCTCGCGTCAGGCGAGGCGTCGGCGGCGGCATCCCGGTCCCCCGGCCGGGGGCCGCCGCCGGGCTCCGGATGCCGGCTTTCCCTGCTGCATCTTTGCGTCGCGCATTCGTCTTTGAATCGATCGGGCCGCGCGGCGCGCTCGCACGTCAGAGCATTTCGAGCGGCTGCTTTCTGCGTGGCGGCTTGAAGTGAGCGTCGAGCGCGGCGAGGTCCTCCGCACTCAACTCGATATCGAGCGCCGCGCGGTTCTCGCGCACATGCTCGATGCGCGACGCCTTCGGGATCGCGCACACGCCCGGCTGGTTGAGCACCCACGCCATCGCGACCTGATAGACCGAAACACCGCGCGCACGAGCGATATCGTCGAGCGGCGAGTGCTTCGGCAGCCGTGCGTGATCGATCGGGCTATAGGCCATAATCGGCATGTGATGCTGTTTGCACCACGGCAGCAGGTCAAACTCGGGCCCGCGCCGCGCGACGTTGTAGAGGATCTGGTTCGTCGCGCATCCCTTGCCCCACCGCACGGCGAAGAGTTCTTCCATGTCGTCGACGTCGAACTTGCTCACGCCCCAGTGACGGATTTTGCCCGCGCGCACGAGCGCCTCGAAGCCCGCCACCGTCTCGTCGAGCGGCACGCTCCCGCGCCAGTGCAGCAGGTAGAGATCGATCCGGTCCGTGCCGAGACGCTTCAGGCTCGCCTCGCAGGCTCTTCGCACGCCGCTCTCGCTCGCGTTGTGCGGATACACCTTGCTCACAAGAAACACATCGTCGCGCAAGCCGCGCAGCGCTTCGCCGACGAGCTGCTCGGTAGCCCCTTCGCCGTACATTTCGGCGGTGTCGATGAGCGTCATGCCAAGCGCAATACCCTCGCGCAGTGCGGCAATTTCGTCGGCGCGGCGCGCGGCGCGCTCGCCCATCTCCCACGTTCCCTGTCCGAGCTTCGGAATGCGCTCGCCGCCCGGCAGCGCGACATGGGGAAGTCCGATCGTCATGGTGGCTGGCTCCTTGTGCCGTGCGAAACGCGAATACCGCGTTCGACGCCAATCAACGTCGCTGGAAATCAGCGACGGTCACGAAACAGGCAGTGTATCGCCTCGTGTGTTTCGGGAGCATGTGTGCAAACCATGTCAAAACTGCGTTCAACCGTGCACCGCTCATTAGCGCTTTTGCACACGTGTGTCATAGAATTGCCGTTCGCCTTTCATGCCCGCTTCCCATGAACGCACCCACGGAAGACCGCTGGCGCGACCTGCGCCCGGACCCGGAAAACGACACGCCACTCTATCTGCAACTCGCGCGCAAGCTGAGCGGCGCAATCCACGAGAATCGCTGGAACGCAGGCGAGGCACTGCCTTCGGAGCGCGTGCTCGCCGACGCACTCGGCGTCTCGCGCATCACCGCGCGCAAGGCGATCGCGCTGCTCGTCGAACAGGGTTTGATCCGCCGCACGCAGGGCGCGGGCAGCTTCATCACGCCGCGCTACGAAGACCCGCTCTCGCGTCTGACGAGCTTCAGCGAGATGCTGCGCCAGCGCGGCTTCACGCCCAGTTCGCGCTGGATTTCGCGCGAGATCCAGCCCGCGAGCCGAGACGAGGTGATTCAGCTCGGCCTTTCGCCCTCGGCCGCGGTGACGCGGCTCAAGCGTCTGCGGCTCGCGGACGGCATCGTGATGGCCGTCGAAAACTCGACATTCCCCGCTGCGCTGATTCCCGACCCGGAGGCGATCGGCGATTCGCTCTACAGCTTCCTCGAACAGCGCGGACTCGCGATTCAGCGCGCGCTGCAGCACTTTCGCGCCGTGAACGCGAGCGAGGAGATAGCGCGGCAGATGAACATCGCGCCGAACGAAGCGCTGCTCCTGATCACGCGCGTGGGCTACACCGCCGACCAGCGCCCCATCGAACTCACCGACACTTACTGCCGCAACGACTACTACGACTTCGTCGCGGAATTGCGCAAGTGACACGCTAGCGGCTCTGGCGGCTCGAACGCGTCAAGCAGCCCACACGGGTGCGTCGGTGCCGATGGGTACGCTCGGGCGCGCAAAGTACGCGGGCGTGAGGTCGAGTTGCTCGGCGGGGGCCGCGACGCGAACGAGCCCGAACGGCGAATCCATCATTTCGAGGCAATCGGCTACGTCCTCGGCGCGTTGATCGGGTACGCGCTGGCCGCTCTCCACCATCCCCATCGACCGCAGCCAGCGGCCGGTCTGTGCAAGCGAAAGCCGAACCTGCCAACTGCCGCCCTCCTGCGCACGACGCGCGAGCGCCACCATCGCGCCAAACGCGGCCAGATAGCCTGTGGCGTGATCGAGTGCCTGGCACGGTAGCGGGCGCGGCGCTTCGAACGGCGCATCGGACGCCGCCACGCCGCTGCCGCGCGCGGCCTCCACGCTCTCGTCCCAAACGATGCCGCTCGCCGATTGCACGAGACTGTCGAAGCCGCGCCGCTCGCGCCAGGGGCCGCGATGCCCATACGCGCTGACCGACACGCACACGATGCCGGGCCGCAGCCGTGCGAGAGCCTCAGGCGAGAAGCCACGCGACGCGAGCGCGCCAGGGCGGTACGACTGCAGGAAAATATCGGCACCCAGCGCGAGCGAGCGCAGCGTTTCGCACGCGGCGCTCTCGCGTAGATCGAGCGTCGCCGAACGCTTGCCGCGGCCGTTGTCGATCACGGCCGGCGCGATATTCGGCAGGTGCGGGCCGTTCACGAGCAGCACGTCGGCGCCATGCGATGCGAGCGTGCGTCCGGCGACCGGCCCCGCGATGATGCGCGTGAGGTCCAGCACACGCACGCCCTCTAGCGGTCGCGTCGCACGCCCGGCAGGCAGTTCTACCGGCGCATCGCCGATGCGTTCGATCTCGAAGAGCGGCAGGCTCGCGATCGCCTTCGCCTGCTCAAGCACGGCCCACTCTTGCGGCGAGCGCACGAGCGCCGCGCAGAGGCCCGCTTGCGCGAGCGTCTCGTCGAGCGCCGCGCCGTCCCAGCCGCGGATCGCAGCGGCGACGGCCTCGCGCTCGCCCGAGCAACCCAGCACGCGCAGGATCCCGTCGAGGTGATGCGGGAAGTTCGCGTGCAGCTGGATCCAGCGGCCATCGCGCGTGGCGAAATGACCCGTCACCGGGTGGCGAAGCTCGATTGGCGCGCCACCTTCCACGCTCAGGTAGCGCTCGCTGCGAAACGCCGTGAGCGCTCGGCGCACGTCGATCGAAACGCGCTGCGTCAGTCCACTGCGAAGGCGGTGGAATTGCGCCGCTGCAAGCCCCGCCGCGCCGATGCTCGCGACCGCCAGCGAACCAACGCGAAACACCGACGGCAAAGCGGGATCGTCGCCTTCGACGCGGAGCATGTCGAGCGCGCTGGGATCGCAGCCGGCCAGCATCCAGAGGTGTTCGAGCGCGTCACGCGGTGTCATGTCGCCGGTCCTTCGAAGTTGAAGAAAGTGCTGACGAGTCTAGATTTGACACGCACGGACGATCAATCTTGATTAATATAATCAATATAGATTGATTTCTCCGGTTTCACGACACCAGCCACCATGTCCAGCTATATGACCGCGGCCGAGGCCGCCGAAACGCTCGGGATCAGCCGCGCCACGCTCTACGCCTATGTGAGCCGCGGACTCCTCTCGTCGACGCCTGCAACCGTTGGCCGTCACAACCATTACGCCGCCGCAGACGTGCGCCGCCTCGCGCGACGCAAGGCCGACGGCAAGCGCGCGGGCAAGGTTGCACAGAAGGTGCTGGACTGGGGTGTGCCGGTGCTCGAATCGTCGATCACGCTGATCGCCGACGGCAAGCTCTACTACCGCGGCCACGATGCGATCGACCTGGCGCGCCACGCGTCGCTCGAAGAGGTCGCGGCGTTGCTCTGGGAATGCGCGCCGCGCCGCATCCTGGAGGCGCCGCCCGCGCCGATCACGGGCGCGCAATGGTCCGCGTGGCTCAAGATCTGGGGCGAGCACACGCCGCTCGAACGCGCGCTCGTGCTGCTGCCGGCCGCCGCCGCGCAGATGCCACGCGTCTGGGCCCAGGGCCGCGACGCGCAGATCGATACGGGCTCGATGTTGATGCGCCTGCTCGCGGCGGCACTGATTTCGGCGGCGCCGTCGAACGAACCGCTGCACCGGCAGCTCGCCCACGCGTGGGGACTGCGCTCGCGCGCGCACGCCGACTTACTGCGCGCGGCACTGGTGCTTTGTGCGGACCACGAATTGAATGCCTCGACGTTCACGGTGCGCTGCATCACCTCCACCGGCACGCACCTGTTCGGCGCAGCGGCGGGCGGTCTCGCGGCGCTGTCGGGGCCGCGCCACGGCGGCGAAACGATGCGCGTGGCCGCCTTCTTCGACGAAGCGGCGCGCGCGAGCGACCTGCACCGCTATCTCGCGGATCGCCTTGTGCCCGACGAACGCGGCGTCCCTGCGCCGCTTTCGGGCTTCGGCCATCCGCTCTACCCGAACGGCGATCCGCGTGCGCGGCTCTTGCTCGACCAGCTGGCGCAGCGCGCGCCAGCTCGCTCGACGATGAGCGAGATCGACGCACTCGCGCAAGCGGTGGCAGAAACGACGGGCGCGCGCCCAACCGTGGATTTCGCGCTCGCGGCCATCGAGCGCGTGCTGGAATTGCCGCGCGGAGCGGCGTTCACGCTGTTCGCCGCGGGCCGAGTGACGGGCTGGATCGCGCACGCATTGGAGCAGACCGCCGACGGACGCCTGATCCGCCCACGCGCGCGCTACGTGGGAGAGCCCGGCGGCACGCCTTGAGCGCTGGCGCGCTACGCAGCACCACCCGGGCGCCCCACGCTCAACTCACCGAGCGCGTGCGCCAACCGCCGCGCAGCGCCCAGTCGCGCAACGTTCCCGCCAGCGTAAGCGCCACGCGGCGAACCTCGTCCACGCGCAAAGACGCCGACGCCCCACCCAACGCCATGACGAAGCGAGCCCCCGAGCGTCCTGCGCTGATGCGCGCCGAAGTTCCCCCGCCCAGCGTCAGCGATTCGCCGTCGCGCAGCCAGTAGTCGCCCGCATCGCCGTCGATCGTCAGCCAGAGTTCACCCTCGCTCACGCGCAGTTGCATCGGCTGCGTCAACTGCCAGGTCTGAGCAGGTTCGTCGTACTCCATTTCGAAAATTCGGATTTCGCGCATCGCCGTTCTCCTTGAACGCCCTTCCCGGTTGAAGCATTATTGCGATCAGCGCCACCGAAACCCATGCACAGTTCCGAACAGTTCACCCGGAACTGTGCAGCCAAAAAACCGGACAGTTCCCTAATTCCTGCAACGTCGCGAGGCCCGCATGAAACTCGAACTCGACCGCGCGAGCAGCGTCCCGCTCACCGACCAGATCGTCACCGGCGTGCAGGCCTGGATCGGCTCGCGCTCGGCGCATCCAGGCGCCCGGCTGCCGTCGATCCGCCAGTTCGCCGCCGACTACCGCATCAGCCGCTTCCCGGTGATCGAGGCCTACGACCGGCTCGTCTCGCTTGGCTATCTCGACTCGCGGCACGGCTCGGGCTTCTACGTGAGCGAGCACGCACGCGCGGGCATGTCCGGCATGGGCACCTGCGACCTGTCGAACGCCGCTGACGAATCCGACCTCGTGCTGAGCGCACTCAACCGCCCCGGCGAAGCACTGCAGATCGGCAGCGGCTCGATCCCTCAGGGGTGGCGCGACATCGACGCCATCGGCCAGGCGATCCGCCACGTTTCACGTACCGATCCGTCGAGCCTCGTCGACTACGGCACGCCGCTCGGCGATGCCACGTTGCGCGAGCATCTGCGCAACCGGCTCGCGCCGCTCGGCATCGTCGCCGATACGCAGCAGATTCTCATCACCGAGGGCGCGAGCGAGGGCCTCGACCTCTTGATGCGCTACATGCTCAAGCCCGGCGACACGGTCTTCGTCGAAGATCCCGGCTACTACAACCTCTACGGACTGCTGAAGCTGCACGGTGTGCGGCTCGTCGGCATCCGGCGCACGGCGGGCGGGCCTGATATCGAACATCTGCACGAGATGCTCGCGCAGCACCGGCCGCGCGCAATGTTCGTCAACACGGTGTTCCACAATCCGACCGGCACGACGATCGCGCCACCTGTCGCGTTCCGCCTGCTGCAACTCGCGCGCGAGCACCGCTTCACGATCGTCGAGGACGATATCTTCGCCGACTGCCAGAGCACCCCGACCGACCGGCTCGCCGCACTCGACCAGTTCGAGCATGTCGTGTACGTGTCGGGGCTTTCGAAGACACTGTCGTCGTCGCTGCGGGTGGGCTACGTCGTGGCCAATCCCGCGCTCATAAGCGATCTCGCGTCGGTCAAGGCGCTCACGACCATCAGCGGATCGCGCTTCACGCAGGCCGTGGCGGCGACACTGCTCGAGCGCGGCGCGTACCGCAAGTATCTCGAGCGGCTCAGGCGGCGCATGTCGGAAGCGCTCGGCAGCGCCACGCGCACGCTCGAAGATCACGGCTGGGAACTGTTCGCGCGACCCGAGGGCGGCAAGTTCGTGTGGGCGCGCGTCCCGCACGTGGACGATTCGGCGCGACTCGTGGCGTGTGGCGAGCCGTTGGACGTGATGGTGTCGCCGGGCAACCACTTCCGGCCCCACGGCGAGACGAGTCCGTGGATTCGCATCAACGCGGCGTACGCGCTCGATCCGCGCGCGCAGGACTTCTTCGCTGCGGCGGCGAAGCTCGATGCCTGAACGGCAGTCGCCGCACGACGCAAACGAGGCGATCGACGCGACCGCCTCGCGCGCCGCGCCCCAACCGCCGTCACCGCCCTCCACATCGGCATAGCCCGGGCCAACGTCACTGCCGTTAGTTGCGCCTGCACGCACCGCCGCGCGGCCCCGCCGTTTTCCCTACAATGGCGGCTGCCAGCCACCCGCCGGCGCATCCCAGCCATTGCCCATGTCCGTCCCCAGTCCGTCGCCCGCGTCCAAGCCATCTGCCCGTTCGTTGTCGGTCATGCTGTGGCTCGTCGCCATCGGCTTCTTCATGCAGACGCTCGACGCGACCATCGTCAACACGGCGCTGCCCGCCATGGCGGCAAGCCTCGGCGAGCGGGCGCTCGCCATGCAGTCGGTCGTGATCGCCTATTCGCTGACGATGGCCGTGATGATCCCGGTCTCCGGCTGGCTCGCCGACAAGCTCGGCACACGCCGCGTTTTCTTCGGCGCGATTCTCGTGTTCACGATCGGATCGATCCTCTGCGCGAGCGCACACACGCTCGACGAACTGGTGCTCTCGCGCATCGCACAGGGTGTGGGCGGCGCGATGCTGCTGCCGGTCGGCCGGCTCGCCGTGCTGCGCACGTTTCCCGCCGAACGCTATTTGCCCGCGCTTTCGTTTGTCGCGATACCGGGGCTGATCGGCCCGTTGATCGGCCCGACACTCGGCGGCTGGCTCGTACAGATCGCCTCATGGCACTGGATCTTTCTGATCAACGTGCCGGTGGGCATCGTCGGTTGTGTCGCGACATTCATCTTCATGCCCGACAGCCGCAACCCCGACACGGCCCGCTTCGATCTGCCTGGCTACCTGCTACTCGTCATCGGCATGGTGACGCTCACCTTCGCACTCGACGGCCGCACCGAACTCGGCATCCAGCACGCCGCCGTGCTCGTGCTGCTGATCCTCTCGCTCGCTGCATTCGTCGCCTACGGTCTGCACGCGGTCCGCACGCCGCGCCCGATCTTCTCGCTCGACCTCTTCAAGATCGACACGTTCAGCGTGGGCCTGCTAGGCAACCTGTTCGCGCGAATCGGCAGCGGGGCGATGCCGTATCTGATTCCGCTCCTGCTGCAAGTGGCGCTCGGCTACACGCCGTTCCAGGCGGGCCTCATGATGCTGCCGACCGCCGCCGCCGGCATGTTCTCGAAGCGGCTCGTCACGCGCCTTATCCTGCGCTACGGCTACCGGCGCGTGCTTGTCACGAACACGGTGCTCGTCGGCATTGCGATGGCAAGCTTCGCGTTCTCAACGACCGAAGAACCGCTATGGCTGCGCCTCGTGCAACTGGCGCTCTTCGGCGGCGTGAACTCGATGCAGTTCACCGCCATGAACACGCTCACGCTCAAGGACCTCGGCACCGGTGGCGCGAGCAGCGGCAACAGCCTGTTCTCACTCGTGCAGATGCTCTCGATGAGCCTCGGCGTGACCGTCGCGGGCGCACTGCTCACCACGTTTGCCGGATTCATCGGCCATCACGTCACGGGTTCGGCTGTGATTCCCGCCTTCCACGCGACGTTCATCTGCGTGGGGATCATCACGGCGGCATCGTCGTGGATCTTCGCCCAGCTTTCCTCTGATCTGCACCGCACCGCGAAGCGGACCGATCCGTCCGAACGGACTTAGCGGCGCGACGGCGGGCAAGCGCCGCCCGATCGCGACGCCGGCGCGCGCTTCCACCTCGCCAGATCGCCCGCGCTTCACCCGCCCATTTGTGCCCCGCCGCACCGGGGCAGTGCATGCCGCGACCGCGCGGTGCGCGCGCAGTCGCCGGTCGAACTGAATTCGCATGGCGCGGCCACCCGAGCGCGATGCGCACAGCTCTGCATTTCTCCCGGCATCCGAGGCAGCGCCCCGAGTCTGCGGCGTCTGCGCGTCCCGGCCCCTGCCCTCGTGCGGTGACTCGCATACTTTTTGCTGGGCTATGCTTATCCTATAAACTTGATGTTGCGGCGCGGTGTGCGCCGCGCTCCCCATCGATACGACCGGCATGATCGACCTCGAACCCCCAGGTTTCCAGTCGCGCCCCATCGCGGGCGTTGAAGGCGCCCGACGCACCGTGCTGTACGGCGGTTACACCGTCTTCAGCGTGTTCCAGCCGGTGTTCTCGGTCGCGCACCGCCGTGCGATCGGATATCACGCGTCGCTGCGCGCCCACGACGAGCACGGCCAGCAAGTGCCGTCGCAGGAGGTGTTTTCGCAGGCGGCGCGCCGCGGCGATCTGCTGGAACTCGGCCGACTTGCCGAATCGCTGCACCTCGGCAACTTCAACGCGTTCGATTCGCATGACGAGTGGCTCTTCCTGAGCCTGCACCCCGCCGCGCTCATGGACACGAGCTACGGCGACGCCCTGCTTGCCGGCATCAAGGCGCTCGGGCTGCAGCCGCAGCGCGTGGTGCTCGAAGTGTCGGAGCAGGCGGGCGGCGAAAATCTGCGATTCGCGGAAATCATCGACGGACTGCGCAAAAGCGGCTTCGTCATCGCGCTGGACGGCTTCGGCGCGAAGCACTCAAACATCGACCGCGTGTGGCAAGTGCGTCCCGACATCGTCACGCTCGACCGCAGTCTGCTCGCGCAGGCGAGCCGCCACGCTCACATCGAGCGCGTGCTGCCGGGACTCGTTTCGATGCTGCACGAGTCCGGTCAACTCGTGCTGGTGGGCGGCCTCGCGACCGAACGCGACGCGCTCATCGCCCTCGAGAGCAATGCCGATTTCGTGCAGGGTACGTACTTCGCGGGACCCGGCATCGAGCCGGTGCCCCCCGCCAGGGCGGCGAAGCTGATGGACGATCTTTCAGCGCGACTGCGCGACTGCGTGAATGCGCGCGAGATCTCGCAGGTGGCGCGGCTCGCGCCGTACGTGAGCGCAATCGAAACGGCGGCAGCGCAACTGGCCGTTGGCACGTCCATGGCCGATGCGACGTCGCCGCTGCTCGGCCTGAACGAGACGGCGCGCTGCTTCCTGCTCGACGCGTCCGGACGCCAGATCGGCGACAACGTGGTGCCCGAAGGCCGTACGACGCAGCGCGCGAAACGCTTCCGTCCGCTCCTGCATTCCGAGGGCGCGAGCTGGGAGCGCCGGCCCTATTTCATCGGCGCAATACGCACTCCGGGCGAGGTTCACCTCACGCCGCCCTATCTGTCGATCAATGAGGCGCACCTGTGCGTGACCGCGTCGATCGCCGCGCAGACGCCACACGGCCTGCAGGTGCTGTGTGTCGATATCAACTGGGAAGTGACCGCGAAGCGCGGCTGACGCGCGCGCGGCGCCCACCGCGCCCACACTGCCTGCAATTTCAGGCAAGCCGCACGGCAAGCCATGTCGAGAGCACGCCCTTGTACTCGGCGACGAGCAGCTTGCGCTCTTTGGGCTTCGCCGCCGCGTACAGCGGATTGAGGCTCTTGATGACCTGCAGCATCACTTCCGCGATGCGATAGGCCTCGTCGGCAGCGAGCGCTGCGTTGTAGCGCCTGAAGAGCGCGGCGAAGCGCTCGCGCAACCGGTTGCGCGCGGCAGCGTCGCGATGGAATCCAAGCGGCACAGAAAGCAGCGGCAAATAGGCCGGATAGTCGGCCATCAATTCGACCATCAGATCGAATAGCCGCTCCACCAGTTCAGCAAACGGTAATTCGCCAACCGTGGCGTCCGTGCCGCCTTTACCGTTTGCCTCGCCCGCTTCGATCATCGCGCTCCAGCGCGCGTCAATCTCGTCGCCATAGCGCTTGCGCAGCGCGAACGCGAGCGCCTCCTTGTTCGGAAAGTACTGATACGCCGCGCCGATCGACACGCCGGCCTGCTGCGCGATCTGCGTCATCGTCGCGCCGTCGAAGCCGCGCTCGGCAATGGCGTCGCCCGCCGCGAGGAGCAGCGCCTCGACCGTGCGCGCCGCGCGTTCCTGACGCGGCACGCGCCGCGATGCTGGACAATCCCCTCGTGCGCCTGCGCCCATATCTGATAGCCCCCTCACATTCCTGTATGATTATATGAGTCCATCCTCACATATTGGTGACTCATGACGCAAGCTCTTTCCCTCGATCCGCGCAAAACGGCGCTTGTGATGATCGATCTGCAACACGGCATCGTGGGCCGCTCGGTCGCGCCGCACAGTGGCGCCGAAGTCGTCGCGCGCGCGAAACAACTGGCCGACACGATGCGCGCGAAAGGCGCGGCGATCGTGTGGGTGCGCGTGCTGCTCAACGAGCTGCGCCCGGCCCCGGCCGATATCTCCATGCACGCGCCCGGCACGCCACCCGCCCCGGCGGAAGCCTCGGAACTCGTGCCCGGGACCGGCGCCCAGCCGGGCGATGTGATCGTCTCGAAGCGCCAGTGGGGCGCGTTCTACGGCACCGACCTCGAACAGCAACTGCGCCGTCGCGGCATCGAGACAATCGTGCTGGGCGGCATCGCGACGAACTTCGGCGTCGAATCGACGGCGCGCGCCGCCTTCGACCAGGGCTTTAACCTTGTGTTCGTCGAAGACGCCACGTCGGGTCTGAATGGCGAAATGCACAGCTTCAACTTCGAGAACTTGTTCCCGTACATGGGCCACGTACGTTCGGTGCAGCAAGTGATCGACGCGCTGGCATAAACGCCAACGCGCATAAAAAAAGCCCTCGACGTTGAAAATCGAGGGCTTTTTTGTTTGTGCCGCCCGAGGCGGCACACTACGCGGCACAGTCGTGCTGAGCGCTAGCGCTTAAGCGAAGTTCTTCGCTGCGAAGTCCCAGTTCACGATGTTCCAGAACGCTTCGACGAACTTCGGACGTGCGTTGCGGTAGTCGATGTAGTAAGCGTGTTCCCAAACGTCGATTGTGATCAGCGGCTTTGCGTCGGTCGTGAGCGGCGTGGCGGCGTTGCTGGTCGACACGATATCGAGCGAGCCGTCCGCCTTCTTCACGAGCCACGTCCAGCCCGAGCCGAAGTTGCCGACTGCTGCCTTCGAGAACGCTTCCTTGAACGCGTCGAACGAGCCCCACTTCGCGTTGATCGCGTCGCCGAACGCGCCGGCCGGTGCACCGCCACCTTGCGGCGACAGGCTGTTCCAGAAGAACGTGTGATTCCAGATCTGGGCTGCGTTGTTGAACACGCCGCCCGACGACTTCTTGATGATTTCTTCGAGCGAGAGCTTTTCGAACTCGGTGCCCGGGACGAGGTTGTTCAGGTTCGTGACGTAAGCCTGGTGGTGCTTGCCGTAGTGGAACTCGAGCGTTTCTTCCGACATGTGCGGAACGAGAGCGTTCTTCGCGAACGGCAGCGGCGGGAGCGTAAATGACATGATTCTGTTCCTTCGTCGTGTTATGGGGAGTTAGTTCTGCGTGACAACCGGTATAGAGCGTTCGATTGTAGGCGACTTGGAATAACCCCGCAAACTAGCGGACTTTATGCCGGATGTCCGCTGTGCAGGGGTTCCGTGTGGATTCCGGAGCGCTTGCGCACAACAGGTACCCCAGGTTGGTCAGCACTGCACTGTAACGCCGATTGCACGCTTCGACACTCGCGCTGCCATGTTTGCGCAGCATGACCGATGCCGTGAAAGCGGCGTGCTTACCACAGCATCCAATCGACGAATCGACGCGCGAACGCCGTGCCTGGTCCCGCAGATCCGCGCGTCACTGTGCCTGCAAAAGACCTTCAACAGCTTGCAACCAGGTTGACGCAATGCGCCTTCGCCGCGAATGGCGTCAGAAGCCGTCAGCGAGGCGGGGCTGTACGTCCGAAAGCGCGATATCCGCGCTGCCCTGCGCGAGATGCACGGTGAGTCGCTTGCCGGGTTTCAGCGTCGCAGGCGATCGCACTGCCGCACCGCTTTGCGCATCGAGCAGCGCAGCGTAGCCGCGCTCGAACGTGCGCTGCGGACTGAGCACTTCGAGCCGCGCCATCAGTCCCGAGACCCGTGCCGACTCACGTTCGCGCTGCCTCGCGAACGCAGTGTCGAGCCGACGGCCGAGCGCCTCGATCGTGGCGGACTGCGCCGCCGTATCGGGGCGCGTGCGTTGCCAGCGCATCTGCAGAACGTTGAAGCGCGCGCGGGCGTCGGCCGTCGAGCGCGAAGACGCCGACGCAAGCCGGATCGCCAGTTGCCGCAAATGCGTGCTCTGCTGCGCAAGCCGCTGCGCTGGTGAAACGAGGCGTCGCGCGAGCCAGTCGAGTTGCTGCGCACGCCGCTCCATCTGCCGGATGAAGCCGCGCGCGAGCGCCGCGTGGTGCTGATCGAGTTCGCGCACCAGCGTCGCGTGCTGCGGACTGACGAGTTCGGCGGCGCCCGTCGGCGTCGGCGCACGCATGTCGGCGGCAAAATCGGCGATGGTGAAATCGGTTTCGTGGCCCACGCCGCTGACGACGGGAATCGCGCTCGCTGCGATCGCGCGCGCGAGCGTCTCGTCGTTGAACGACCAGAGATCCTCGATCGATCCGCCACCGCGGCACAGCACCAGCACATCCACCTCGGCACGCGCGTTCGCTGTCTCGAGCATCGCCGTGAGCTTCTCCGCCGACCCCGCACCCTGCACGGGCGCCGGATAGACGATCACGCGCACGTGCGGCGCACGGCGGCACAGCGTCGTGAGCACGTCGCGCAGCGCAGCGGCCTGCATCGATGTGATCACGCCGATGGCGCGAGGGTGCATCGGCAGTGGGCGCTTGCGCGCGGGATCGAAGAGGCCTTCGGCCTCCAGTTGCGCCTTCAGCCGCAGAAACGCTTCATACAGCCGCCCCTGCCCGGTGCGCCGGACAGCTTCGACGTTAAGTTGAAGTTCGCCACGCGGCTCGTACATCGTGACGAGCGCGCGCACCTCGATACGGTCGCCCTCGCGCGGGGTAAATTCGGCGTACTGAGCGCGGCCGCGGAACATCACGCAGCGGATCTGCGCGGCGGCGTCCTTGATCGAGAAGTACCAATGGCCGCTCGCGGCTCGCGTGAAGTTCGACACCTCCCCCGAGATCCACGCGAGCGGGAACGAACGTTCGAGCATCGACGCAATCGCGCGGTTGAGCGCGGACACCGGCACGACAACGTCGCCGCCGGAAGCGAAGGGGGAAGCGGAAAATCGATCGGAATTCATGCAGAGCGTGTGTAAAACCAGGCCGGACAGACGATAGACCGATCGGCGTGGCTGCGTCCAGCACAAACTGTTCGCTCAGGCAAGCACAGCTAAGTGTCCACATCGTCTGAGTCAATTGACGGGACGGGGCAGGAAGCCCCGGAAACGTCGAGAATTCGTTGCAACACATTGATTTTATTGATACTTTTTTATACACCCTTACTATTCCCACCGATAGAATGCAGCGCGAATGGGGCTCCCAGCCTTCCGGGCAGGCATTTACCCACAAAGTTATCCACAGGCCATCGCGCACCTGATCTCGCGCGAGGCCAGTCGCACTAACCAGCGAGGTGGCTTGCCGCGCGACTGGCACACGCGATAGAGTGCCGGGTTCACGGTGGCCGGTGAACTCGCAGCGGCCGCCGGCCAGACCTTACGGCAGCGAATCGGTGATATTGCTGCGGTATTGCGCGCCACCGCCCCTGCCCGCTCACGATCCGGAGAACCGCCCGATGCCAGCCCTGCCCGTCCTGCTAGCACGCGCGACGCCCGCACAAGGCGCCTCGCGCACGCACCGGTCCGCGCGCCGATGAGTGGCCTCGCCTCGCGCATCGAAAGCCGGCTCGCGCACGAGTGGCAGCGGCGCGGCCCGCTCGCCTGGGCGCTCACGCCGCTCGCGGCCGTATTCGCCGCCGTATGCGGCGCGCGTCGCGCCGCATACGCGCGCGGCTGGCTCAAGACGGTGCGCGTGAACGTGCCGGTCGTCGTCGTCGGGAACGTAACGGTGGGCGGCACCGGCAAGACGCCCACGGTGATCGCGCTAGTCGAAGGGCTGCGCGCAGCCGGCTTCACGCCGGGCGTGGTTTCGCGCGGCTATGGTGCGAAAGTCGAACGGCCCACGCCGGTCACGTCGGCCACACCCGCGCGCCTCGCCGGCGACGAACCGCTGCTCATCGCCCGCCGCACCGGCGCGCCTGTGTGGGTTTCGCCCGATCGCGTCGCTGCCGCCGAAGCGTTGTGCGCGGCGCACAGCGACGTCGACGTGATCGTCAGCGATGACGGACTCCAGCACTACCGCCTTGTGCGCGACGTCGAACTCGTTGTCTTCGATCACCGGCTTGGCGGCAATGGATTCCTGCTGCCCGCCGGGCCGCTGCGCGAACCGCTCTCGCGCCGCCGCGACGCGACGCTGATCAACAATCCGTTCGAGCGCAGGCTGCCGCCCTGGCCCAATACGTTCGCGTTGAAGCTCGAACCCGGCGACGCCTGGCATCTGGCCAATCCTGGCCTGCGCCGTCCGCTCGCGCAGTTCGCAACCGAGCCGGGCCAGCGTGCGCAACGCCTCGTGGCGGCAGCCGGCATCGGCTCACCGGAACGCTTTTTCGCGACGCTGCGCGGCGCCGGACTCGCGCCCCAAACCCTGCCGCTGCCTGATCACTACGCATTCACGACGAGCCCGTTCGCCGACATCAAGGCGGACGCGATCCTGGTCACCGAGAAGGATGCAGTAAAATTGGGGACCTTGAACGATGCGCGCATCTGGGTCGTCCCCGTGGAAGCCGCGCTCGATCACCGCCTTATTACTTTGGTTGTGGAGAAACTCCGTGGACGCCCGTCTGCTTGAAATCCTGGTCTGCCCGATCTGCAAGGGCCCGCTTAGCTATGACCGCGCCGCGCAGGAGCTGATCTGTCACGCCGACAAACTCGCTTACCCGATCCGCGACGGCATCCCCGTAATGCTCGTGGACGAGGCGCGACAGACCGTCGAAGGTACGCCGGTCGATCCGGCTGGCCCCAGCGCAGCCTGAGTCCCGGCGGCCTGTGCCGCTGCGGGCCGCCCGTCGGCCGCCCGGCGCCTGGGTGCAACACGTCGTAGCTCACGCGCGCTGCGCTTTCGTTTTTCGCCTTCCCCCGAACTGGTCATGACCGCACCTGTGCAACCTTTCATCGCCGTCGTTCCGGCGCGTCTCGCGTCCACGCGGCTGCCGAACAAACCGCTCGCCGACATCGGCGGCAAGCCGATGGTGGTTCGCGTTGCCGAGCGCGCACGTGCCTCGGGCGCACAACAGGTTCTGATCGCCTCCGACGCACAGAGCGTGCTCGATGCAGCGCGCGAACACGGCTTCGAGGCGGTGCTCACGCGCGCCGACCATCCGTCCGGCACCGACCGCCTCGCCGAAGTTGCGGCGAAGTACGGCTTCAGCGACGACACGATCGTCGTCAACGTGCAGGGCGACGAACCGTTGATCGATCCGGCACTCGTGTGCGACGTTGCGTCGCACCTTGCTGCGCACCCCGAATGCGCGATCGCGACGGCGGCGCATCCGATCACGGCACCGGAAGAAATTTTCAGCCCGAACGTGGTGAAGGTCGTCCTCGACGCGCGCGGCGTGGCGCTCTACTTTTCGCGCGCGCCGATTCCGTGGGCGCGCGACGCATGGCTGCCGCACTGGTCGCCTGAACGCCTCAATCTGGCTGCGATGCCAGCCCCGCCCGCTCCCGCGACCGTTTATCGTCACATCGGGCTGTACGCGTATCGCGCGAAATTCCTGCGCAGCTATCCGTCGCTCGAACAGTCGCCAATCGAAGCGGTCGAGGCTCTCGAACAACTGCGCGCGATGTGGCATGGCGAGCGCATTGCCGTGCTGGTAACGGCAACGGCGCCCGCGCCGGGCGTCGATACGCCGGCGGATCTGGCGCGCGTCCAGGCGCTATTCCGTCCTTAATTCCGGCCGTGGGGCCAAAATCCCATGGCATAATCAATTGATTGCGCGGGCCGTCTGAAGCCTTTGCGCGTCGGGGTTCTCCCCACTTTTCGCCGATTTCGCCCTGCTGCGCCAACCGCGACCCAAACCGCGGATGCTGCTGCGCGGGACGTGTCGCCACCGCGTCGGCCTGGCCGTTAGCGGTGTTCCAGGCGAACGGGAAAGAAGACGCACGACGCCACCGATGTTGCCCACACAGGGCACGCCGCGCCGCAAAAAATTCACACAGATTGGAGATTGATCACATGCGTTTGATCCTGTTGGGCGCACCCGGCGCTGGCAAGGGAACCCAGGCAAACTTCATCAAGGAGAAGTTCGGCATTCCGCAAATCTCGACCGGCGACATGCTTCGCGCGGCCGTGAAGGCCGGCACGCCGCTCGGCATCGAAGCCAAGCGCTTCATGGACGCGGGCGAGCTCGTGACCGACGAGCTGATCATCAACCTCGTGAAGGAACGCCTGCAGGAACCGGACTGCAAGAACGGTTACCTGTTCGACGGCTTCCCGCGCACGCTGCCGCAAGCCGAAGCCATGAAGCAGGCTGGTGTCGCGATCGACTACGTGCTGGAAATCGACGTGCCGTTCGACGAAATCATCACGCGCATGAGCGGCCGCCGCACGCACCCGGCATCGGGCCGCACCTACCACGTCAAGTTCAATCCGCCGAAAGAGGCAATGAAGGACGACGTGACGGGCGAACCGCTCGTCCAGCGCGAAGACGACAAGGAAGAGACCGTGCGCCGGCGCCTCGACGTCTACGTCGCACAAACGCGTCCGCTCGTCGACTACTACGGCGACTGGGCAAAGCGCGGTGAAGAGAATGGCCTGAAGGCGCCGCAGTACCGCGCGATCTCGGGTCTCGGCACCGTCGACGAAATCCGCACGCGCGTGTTCGACGCACTCAAGTAAGCCGCTATCTCACGCCGGTCAGCCCGGGGAAAACCGGCCTGGTCGGTTTCCCCAGAGAAGCTTTAGCCGGTCTTGCTCGGATTTGCTGGTTTGCCTGCGGGCCGGCCGGCGTCGCGCCACAAGCGCGATGCCGGGCGGCCCGTTTTACGTGCGCACCGCCCGCACGACGACCATAACGAATGGATGGAGGAGAAACATGCAGATCCGTGACAATGTCTTTCTTATCACCGGCGGCGCGTCGGGCCTCGGTGCGGCCACCGCGCGCCTCGTCGCGGCCGAAGGCGGCAAGCCCGTCATCGCCGACCTGAACGAAGAAGCCGGTCAGGCACTCGCGAAGGAACTGGGCGGCGTGTTCGTGAAGTGCAATGTCGCCAGCGAGGACGATGGCGCGCAAGCAGTTGCAGCAGCGACGGCGCTCGGCACCCTGCGCGGCCTCGTCAACTGCGCCGGCATCGCCCCGGCCGTGAAGACCATCGGCAAGGACGGCCCGCATCCGCTCGCCGTATTCTCCAAGACCATTTCGGTCAACCTGATCGGCACGTTCAACATGATCCGCCTCGCGGCCGCTGCGATCGCCCAAAGCGCGCCCGCGGAAGGCGGTGAGCGCGGTGTGATCGTCAATACGGCGTCGGTTGCGGCCTACGATGGCCAGATCGGCCAGGCGGCCTATGCTGCGTCGAAGGGCGGCGTCGTGGGCATGACCCTGCCGATCGCGCGCGATCTATCGAGAAGCGGCATCCGCGTGATGACGATCGCGCCTGGCATCTTCGAAACCCCGATGCTGCTCGGCATGCCCCAGGAAGTGCAGGACGCCCTCGGTGCGATGGTGCCGTTCCCGTCGCGCCTCGGCAAACCCGCCGAGTACGCGATGCTCGTGAAGCAGATCGTCGAGAATCCGATGCTCAACGGCGAAGTGATCCGGCTCGACGGCGCGATCCGCATGCAGCCGAAGTGATGGCACGGCCTGCTGCCGCGTGACGGTGGCTGTCCACGTGAAAAAGCCCGCGACACGTCGCGGGCTTTTTTTCATCAACGCATTGTGATGCGCAGCGTCGCGTCAGCCCTGCTCGTTGTCGAGCGTGCGCTGCCGCAACTCCTGCAGTTGCGATTCGACGACTTCGGCGTCATCCGCGTCGGGGCGCTCGTCGAGATACTGTTCGAGATCTTCAAGCGCCGGGCGCAGGTAGTCGAGCCGTGCGTAGGCGAAGCCGCGATCGCGCACTTCCTCGACGCTGTACGGCAGGAGAATCACGAGCCGCTGCTGGATGGCGAGCAGGCGCTGCCAGCGCTCCGTCTGCACGTAGATCGACTTCAGGTTGCGCAGCATGCGCGCGACGATCTCGCGGCGCGTCGCCGGTTCGAGCAGCAAGCGCAGCGCACGCGCAACCGAATCACCCGCCTTCGCCACATAAGGCTCGAGCATCTCCACCATGTCCGATTCGGAAAGCGTGCGGCCCGTTGTGGGGTCGAGCATCGCGTCGCCGTCTGGCAGCGACGCGCGCAGCAGAAAATGTCCCGGAAACGCCACGCCCTGCACCGGCAAACCGAGTTGCCCCGCGATCTCCAGGTAGATCACCGCAAGCGAAATCGGAATGCCGCGCCGGCGCTTGAGGACGGCGTTCAAATAGCTGTTGTCGGGGTCGTAGTAGTCGTTGAGGTTCGCGGCGAACCCGAACTCGCGGAAGAAGCAACGGGTCAGGATCGCGATCTGCTCGCGCACGTCCGAACCCTCGGGGATGCGACGGCGCACGCGCAGGGCCAGTTCGTCGATTTCGGCGAGCGTACCTTGCAGATCGAGGTCGGGGTACGCGTCCTGCGCTATCGCGAGGGCAGCTTCCGTGAGCGGGAGGCTGTCGTCCTCGGCAACGAGGGCGCTGAAATAATCGAGCACCCGCGTGGTATTCGTGTTCACTTCGCCCGCCTTCTGAAGTACGCGTATTTGAAACCCATGAGCCAGAGCATACCGAAATATAGCGCCGCGAACAGCACGAGGCAGGCGCCGAGCAGCGCAATACGCGCGAACGGCTGGTGACGCAGGCCGATCCAGTCGTAGTTGATCGAGCACCAGTGCATGGCACCCGCCAGCACGAGGCATGCCCCGAACAACTGCACGAAGAACATCGCCCAACCCGACGACGGCATGTAGATTCCGCGCCGACGCAGGCCGATGAAAAGCAGCAGCGCGTTCATGCACGCGCCGAGCCCGACCGAAAGGGTAAGACCCGCGTGCGAGAAAATCGGCACGAAGATGTAGTTGCTGACCTGTGTGGCGATGAGCACGGCCACACCGATCTTCACGGGCGTCTTGATGTCCTGGCGCGCATAGAATCCGGGCGCGAGGATCTTGATGAGAATGAGACCGACCAGCCCGACGCCGTAAGCGGCAAGCGCACGTCCCACCATCACGACCGAGTTCGCGTCGAATTTGCCGTAGTGGAAAAGCGTCGCGGTAAGCGGCTCGGCGAAGAAAAAGAGCGCGATCGCCGAGGGCGCCGCCAGCAGGAACGTCACACGCAGCCCCCAGTCGAGCAGCGCTGAGTATTCGTGCGTATCGGCATCGACGTGAGCCTTCGAAAGGCTCGGCAGCAGGATGGTACCGAGCGCAACGCCGAGCAGCGCGGTCGGAAATTCCATGAGCCGGTCGGCGAAGTTGATCCACGAAACGGCACCCGCGCCGAGGCGCGATGCGATGTTGGTATTGATGATGAGGCTGATCTGCGCGACGGAGACGGCGAACATCGCGGGCACCATCTTCGCGAGCACGCGCTTCACGCCGCGGTGCGCGAGCGCCTTGAGCGGGTGCCAGCCGATGCGCGGTGTCATGTCGATGCGCTTGAGGCCCGGCAGTTGCACGAGGAACTGGAGCACGCCGCCGACGATCACGGCCCACGCGAGCGCATACACGGGTTGCTTCATGTGCGGCGCGAAGGCCACGGCCGCAACAATGAACGAGACGTTGAGCAGGACCGGTGCGAACGCCGGCAGCGAGAATTGCCGGTACGTGTTCAGCACGCCGGACGCGAGCGACGTCAGCGAAATGAACACGATATAAGGGAACATGATGCGCGTCATCGTGACGGCGAGCGGGAACGCCTCGCCGTGGCCCTTCAGGCCCGACGCGACTACCGTCACGACGAACGTTGCCCCGATGATGCCGAGCACCGAGAGAACGGCGAGCGCCCAAGCAAGCACCGTCGACATCGCATCGACGAGATCGCGCGTCGCGTCGTGGCCTTTCTGGTTCTTGAACTCGGCGAGGATCGGTACGAAGGCCTGCGAAAATGCGCCTTCGGCCGAAATCCGGCGCAACAGGTTCGGGATGCGGAACGCGACGTAGAAGGCGTCGGTGAACTGGCTCGCGCCGAACGCACGCGCGATCAGCGTTTCACGGGCCAGCCCGGTCACGCGCGACAGCAGCGTGAAGCCGCTGACGGTCAGCAAGGCTCGGAATAGATTCATGGGGCGCTTATTATACGGGTGGTGCGTGACCCACCGTTGCTTCGGATCGGTAACAGTTTGTCGGACGAATCGGCAATTCTGACCACGCGCATGGGACGGCGTTTGATCGCGCGTAGTCCCGGGAGTGATTTGATCGTGCCCCGCTTTCCTTGCTCAGGTGGCCGCCAGCAACACGCCTGCATGCACGGTGCGCAACGCACCAGGCGTTTCCCCCATCCGTGCCGCCGATCTGTTGCCCATGCGTCGCCCGCCCGCTTCTGGTTGCCACCTCGCTGATTTCGTTGCTATAATCGCGAGTTTCGAGGCTCACTTCGCCTTTGAAGGCAACGCGGTATCGAATAAGGCCTTCGGGCGTGGCCCCATCCTCATGTAGTCTCATGGACGGGCGCCCTCATCCGCAAAGTCGCCGCAAAGGCAGCCGCCGTGTCCGAGGATAACCACAAGGCACAGCCGGTCGAACAAGTTTTGCGCTTCCGGACAGTTGTGATGAAGTCGTAGCAGTAGGGACGACAGAGACACGACCAAAGCGCGACAAACGCTTTCCGGGAGCTCGGATCAAGGCAAGCAGCGCCACCCACGTTGACAGATCGTCAGCGGGCTGGCTCTAGAAACAGGATCAGGATAAGGAACCGTAATGGCTAACTCCGCACAAGCACGCAAGCGCGCCCGTCAGGCCGCGAAGGCAAACTCGCACAACTCGGCGCTGCGCTCGAAGTTCCGCACCGCCATCAAGGCTGTTCGCAAGGCTATCGACGCCGGCGACAAGGCTGCGGCCGCTGAAATCTTCAAGGCCTCGGCAAAGACGCTCGACATCATCGCCGACAAGAAGATCGTTCACAAGAACAAAGCTGCTCGTCAGAAGAGCCGCCTCTCTGCCGCCCTCAAGGCGCTGCAGGTCGCGCAGTAAATTCCGGTTGGCCCGCTTCGGCGGGCCGCCTCCTGTTTCCGCTGCGCCTCATGAGAACCCGCTTCGGCGGGTTTTTTTGTTGCTGCTCGTTTCCGCAGGTTGTTGCTGGTTGTTTGTTGTTGTTGCGCGCGAAACCGTCACGCGCAGGCGCAAAAAAACCCGCCGTAGCGGGTCATTCTGGCAGGCCAGGGGGCAGTGACGCGCTATGCGCTTAACCGCCACTCCCCTTGCGCGCCGCATGCTCGGGCGGGAGTTCGCACGCCTCGGTCACGACAAGGTCATTGTCCTTCGCGAAGTTCAGCACGAAGTTGAACGCCATCGGCTCCACCTCTTTGAGGCGGGAGTCGAGCACCACGCATTTGAGATCGCCGATCATCGTCGGCCGGACATACAGCGAGTAACGCAGGTAGGCGTTCGGCCCGCGTGCATTCATCGCAGCCTTGGGTCCGAAATTCGCCATCACGCCCGCCAGGCGCTCGGACCAGTCGCTGGGACGAAATTTCTTCCCGCTCGTGGTGATGCCTTGAATGAAGTATTCGGTTGGGGCTTCGTCGGCCATGTACTGTACCTGTGTGACTGCACGCTGCGCTGCAGCACGAAACGGCGGCACGCTCGCGCCGTCTTTGCCATCTCGTGCGTTACCCCGGCGGGACACGGGTTGCCGGCCATTGGCCTTGCGACCTCGCGCGCGATTACAGTCCAATGGACAGGGCGCGGCCGCCTGCACACGAGGACTGGCGCCGCACCGCAAATCGAGATCGGGTTTGCAGCGCACTGCCAGCCAACGTACGGGCCGCTGCCGCGAGCCGCTTTTTATATCCGCCGGGCTCGCTGTCGTGCCTGAAAGAAAACTCGTCGATTATAGCGTACCTGGGGTTTTTCCGCACCGCACACAAGGCTTACCGGACGAGGCGGACGAACCCCCGGGCGGACCCCGGAGACACCGCGAGCGCACCGTCGCCCCGACGCGATCCATGCTCTCCGGTTGCGCAACGAGAGCATCGCCCACCGTTCGGGCGACTCGTCAAAACGCGCAAAATCCTTTATGCTCCATTGACTTACCACCAACCGCAGCGGCGTCGCCGGCCTGATCCTGCAGTTCTGAGGCCGGATCCGGCGCCGTTTTCGTTTCATGACCTCCCGGACCATACGCCATTACCTGCAGTTCAAGGATTTCTCTCTTGACGAATATGAATATGTGCTCGAGCGTGCCCGCATCCTCAAGCGCAAATTCAAAAGCTACGAGACGTACCATCCGCTGCACGACCGCACGCTCGCGATGATCTTCGAGAAGAACTCGACGCGCACGCGCCTGTCGTTCGAAGCCGGCATCTTCCAGCTCGGCGGGCACGCTGTGTTCATGAGCACGCGCGACACGCAGCTCGGCCGCGGCGAGCCCATCGAGGACGCGGCGCAGGTCATTTCGCGCATGGTCGACATCATCATGATCCGGACGTTCGGTCAGGACATCCTCACGCGTTTCGCAGAAAATTCGCGCGTACCGGTCATCAACGGTCTCACGAACGAGTATCACCCCTGCCAGGTGCTGGCCGACATCTTCACGTACTACGAGCACCGCGGGCCGATTCGCGGCAAGACCGTCGCCTGGATCGGCGACGCGAACAACATGCTCTACACGTGGATCGAAGCAGCGCAGATTCTCGGCTTCAAGCTGCGCGTCTCGACGCCACAGGGCTATCAGATCGATCCGGCACTTGTCGCGCCTGAGAGCCAGCCGTTCTTCCAGGTTTTCGACGATCCGAACGAGGCCTGCGACGGTGCCGATCTCGTCACGACGGACGTCTGGACCAGCATGGGCTTCGAGGCTGAGAACGAAGCCCGCAAAAAGGCGTTCGCGGACTGGTGCGTCGACGCCGAGATGATGGCGCGCGGCAAGCCCGACGCGCTCTTCATGCACTGCCTACCCGCGCACCGCGGCGAGGAAGTGACCGCAGAAGTGATCGACGGGCCGCAGAGCGTGGTCTGGGACGAGGCGGAAAACCGCTTGCACGTCCAGAAAGCGCTGATGGAATTCCTGCTGCTCGGCCGCCTGAACCACTGATCCGACGCGTGGCACGCCGCCGCGAAAACGCGGCGCGCCACACGTTTGGTGTCAAAATATTGTTTTTCGCGCGTCGGGGCCGCTCGCGCGCACCGATTTCACCTGTTACGGATTCACCATGAGCGATATCAAAAAAGTCGTGCTCGCCTACTCCGGCGGCCTCGACACCTCCGTCATCCTGAAGTGGCTGCAGGACAACTACGACGCTGAAGTCGTCACCTTCACCGCCGACATCGGCCAGGGTGAAGAACTCGAACCGGCCCGCAAGAAAGCGGAACTGCTCGGCATCAAGCCGGAAAACATCTTCATCGACGACCTGCGCGAAGAATTCGTCCGCGATTTCGTGTTCCCGATGTTCCGCGCCAACGCGCTGTACGAAGGCGAATACCTGCTTGGCACGTCGATCGCACGTCCGCTGATCGCCAAGCGCCAGATCGAAATCGCACGCGCGACCGGCGCCCAAGCCGTTTCGCACGGCGCGACCGGCAAGGGCAACGACCAGGTACGCTTCGAACTCGGCTACTACGCGCTCGAGCCGGGCATCAAGGTGATCGCCCCGTGGCGCGAATGGGATCTGCTGTCGCGCGAAAAGCTGCTCGCCTATGCTGAAGCGGCCGGCATTCCGATCGACATGAAGCACCGCCAGGGCGGCGCGCCCTACTCGATGGACGCGAACCTGCTGCATATCTCGTTCGAAGGTCGCCACCTCGAAGACCCGAAGGCTGAAGCCGAGGAAGATATGTGGCGCTGGACGGTGTCGCCGGAACAGGCGCCCGATGCGGCCGAATTTGTCGACATCGAGTACGAACACGGCGACCCGGTCGCGATCAACGGCAAGCGCGTCACGCCGGCTGAAGCCCTGACCGAACTGAACCGCCTCGGCAGCAAGCACGGCATCGGCCGTCTGGACCTGGTCGAAAACCGCTACGTCGGCATGAAGTCGCGCGGCTGCTATGAAACGCCGGGCGGCACGATCATGCTCAAGGCGCACCGCGGCATCGAGTCGATCACGCTCGATCGCGAAGTCGCTCACCTGAAGGACGACCTGCTCGCCCGCTACGCCTCGCTGGTCTACAACGGCTACTGGTGGAGCCCTGAGCGCAAGGCAATCCAGGTGCTCATCGACCACACGCAGCAGAACGTCAACGGCTGGGTGCGCGTGAAGCTGTACAAGGGCAGCGTCTCGGTCGTCTCGCGCGACTCGAAGGACACGCTGTTCGACAAGACCATCGCGACCTTCGACGACGACGGCGGCGCCTACAATCAGGCCGACGCCGGCGGCTTCATCAAGCTCAACGCACTGCGTATGCGTATTGCCGAAAACGCGCGCCGTCAGCGCGGAAAGTAAGCGACATCCTGCACGCAGGCTGCAAAAAAGCCGGGACGCGTAATAGCGTCCCGGCTTTTTTTCATCTCGCCACTGCCGCAACACCCAGGCTGCGCGCAGTCCGGTCAGACTGTCTCCCCCAACCGCCGCGCGAGCGACTTGAGCAGCGGTGCGACGCGCTGGCGAAACACGTCCGGTCCCATCGACGATGCCGGCCCACTACAGCTCAACACAAGCCAGCGGCGCTCGCGCGGCTCGCGAAACGGCACCGCTACCGCGTTGACGTCGTCGTGCCAGTCGCGAAACGAGTAGCAGCAGCCCTCTTTCCCGAACGTCTCGATCTCGCGTTTCGTGGCCGCTACCAGTGCAGGGCCATCCTCGCCCGCCGCCTTTTCCAGTTCGGCCATCAGCGCCATACGGGCATCCAGTGGCAGGACTGCAAGGTATGCGCGCCCCATCGAGCTCGTGAGCATCGAAAGCCTTGAGCCCGATGCAAGACCGAGCGTGAGTGCCGTTTCGCTGCGGATCGTCTCCAGATAGACCATGCCGAGGCCGTCGCGGCAACCGAGCGACACCGCCGCCCCTACTTCGCGCGCGAACGCTCGCAGATGCGGCCGCGCGAGTTCGAGGATATCGGTACCGGACAGCATCGTGAAACCAAGCGAGAGCACGCCCGCATCGAGCGCGTATTTTCCGAGCGATTCGTCGAAGCGCAGGTAACCGAGCACCGTCAACGTGTAGGCGAGCCGGTTCACGGTCGCCTTTGGCAGTCCGGTGCGCTCGACGAAATCGCGGTTACCGAGCAGCGTCTCACCGGGGCGAAACGCACGCAGTAGTTCGAGGCCACGCGCGAGCGCGACCACGAACTTGCGCTCGTCGATCGCACCATCGGGCTGCGGCGCATATAAGGGCAATCCAGATACAGACATAGGCGGGCGAGTGGTACACTGGAGTCAACTTGCAAAACATTGTTCCGCATAGCGGAACTTCCGTCAAGTACCAGATTTGCCATTCGAGGAGAGACGTCATGGCCCAACACGCCCAGTTCCATTGGGAAGATCCGCTGCTGCTCGACCAGCAGCTCACCGAAGAAGAACGCATGGTGCGCGACGCCGCCGCCGCTTATGCGCAGGACAAGCTCGCACCGCGCGTGCTGGAAGCGTTCCGCCATGAAAAGACCGATGCGTCGATCTTCCGCGAAATGGGCGAAGTGGGCCTGCTCGGCCCGACGATTCCCGAAGAGTACGGCGGCCCCGGCCTGAACTACGTGAGCTACGGCCTGATCGCGCGCGAAGTCGAGCGCGTCGACTCGGGCTATCGCTCGATGATGTCGGTGCAGTCGTCGCTCGTGATGGTGCCGATCTATGAATTCGGTTCGGAAGCGCAGAAGCAGAAGTACCTGCCGAAGCTCGCGAGCGGCGAGTGGATCGGCTGCTTCGGCCTCACCGAGCCGAACCACGGCTCCGACCCGGGCAGCATGGTCACGCGCGCGAAGAAGGTGAACGGCGGCTACTCGCTCTCGGGCGCGAAGATGTGGATCACGAATTCGCCGATCGCCGATGTGTTCGTCGTCTGGGCCAAACTCGAAGAGGACGGCAAGGACGATATCCGCGGCTTCATCCTCGAGAAGGGCTGGAAGGGTCTGTCGGCACCGGCGATCCACGGCAAGGTGGGTCTGCGCGCGTCGATCACCGGCGAAATCGTGCTCGACGAAGTGTTCGTCCCCGAAGAGAACATCATGCCTTCCGTGAAGGGCCTGCGTGGTCCGTTCACGTGCCTGAACTCGGCGCGCTACGGCATCGCCTGGGGTGCACTCGGCGCGGCTGAATCGTGCTGGCACACCGCGCGCCAGTACGTGCTGGACCGCAAGCAGTTCGGCCGCCCGCTCGCCGCGAACCAGTTGATCCAGAAAAAGCTCGCCGACATGCAGACGGAAATCACGCTCGCCCTGCAAGGGTGCCTGCGCCTTGGCCGCATGAAGGACGAAGGCACGGCCGCCGTCGAGATCACGTCGATCATGAAGCGTAACTCGTGCGGCAAGTCACTCGATATCGCCCGTCTCGCACGTGACATGCTGGGCGGTAACGGGATCTCCGATGAATTCGGCGTCGCGCGTCACCTCGTGAACCTCGAAGTGGTCAACACCTACGAGGGCACGCACGACATCCACGCGCTGATCCTCGGCCGCGCACAGACGGGCATTCAGGCGTTCTTCTGATCACTGACCGTCTGGATCTGCAGTATTGCAAAAGCGCCGCACATCGTGCGGCGCTTTTTGTTTGGGCAACCCGGGCGGACTGACGCCTTACTTGTTCGGCTGCGGCGTGAGGCGCAGATACGGACGCAGCGCCTTGTATCCCTTCGGAAATCTTTCGCGGATGAGCGCTTCATCCTTCAACGACGGCACGATTACGACATCGTCACCCTGCTTCCAGTTGGCAGGCGTCGCAACCTGATGGCTATCGGTGAGTTGCAGGGAGTCGATCACGCGCAGCACTTCGTCGAAGTTGCGGCCCGTGCTGGCCGGATAGGTGATGATGAGCCGCACCTTCTTCTTCGGGTCGATCACGAAGAGTGAGCGCACTGTGAGCGTCTCATTGGCGTTCGGGTGGATCATGTCGTAAAGCGACGACACCTTCCGGTCGCCATCCGCCAGAATCGGAAAGCCGACGCTCGCGGCCTGCGTCTCGTTGATGTCCTTGATCCACTCGTTGTGCGATTCGGCCGTATCGACCGAAAGCGCGATCGTCCGGACGTTACGCTTCTCGAATTCGTCTTTCAGCTTCGCGGTCAAGCCGAGTTCGGTCGTGCAAACGGGCGTGAAATCCGCGGGATGCGAGAACAGCACGCCCCAACTGTTTCCGAGCCATTCGTGGAACCTGATGGGGCCGATGCTCGAATCCTGTTCGAAGTCGGGTGCGGGATCGCCAAGACGTAGACTCATGTTCAATGTCCTTGAATGGATGGAAGACTGGCGCGCAGTAACGCTGCCAGCCCACGGAAAAGTAAGCGAACTTTGAAAAAAGAATACGGGAAACCTGGCGTGGAACAAACGAACATCGGTTCACACCGTTATGTGTTTTTGTAATTTTGGGCGCGATGACGGAAACTTTACGGGACAGATCAACTCCATTCGATGGGGCAGCGAATTGTCATGCGATACGCATCGCGATGAACTACGGCAAGACGGCGCACAAGCAACCCGCGCTTTGCAGGCGATGAATGCGGTGCGCAGCGCTTGCCAGCACCCGTTTCTTTGTTACGATTCACGCGTGACGTGATACGAAGGGAGCCAGTCAATGTCAGAAGTCAACAAGGAGAGGCTGATGTCCGATATCAAAACCGTCCTCTCGGACGCGGAGGATCTGCTCAAGCAGGCTGCGAGCGCCACCGGCGAGCGTGCGTCCGAACTGCGCGAAACGGCGCTCTCGCGCCTGAAGCAGGCGAAGGAAAAGGCGGCGGACGTTCAGGTCGTTGTCGTCGAGAAGGGCAAGAAAGCGGCCCGTGCCACCGACGACTACGTCCATGAGCATCCATGGACGTCGATCGGTATCGCCGCGGGTGTTGGCGTGCTGATCGGCCTCCTGATCAACCGCAAGTAACTGCATCGCGGGGCGCCCGGCGTGCGTGTGGGCGCGACCGGTCGCATGAATGTGGCCGGCCGCGCGGCACTAGCGCGCCCGTGCGCCCCAGGTCCGTCAGGGTCTGTAACCGGTGTGCCTTGCCGGACAGCAGTCCTTGACGCATCCGCATGCGCAATCCGCTCTCGCCATGACGACAGATACCCAATCGCCACGCCCCGAACATGGAGCACTGCGCCGCCTGCTCAGCTCCGCGTTCGCGATGCTGCAGACCAGGCTGGAACTGGTCAGCATCGAGCTAGCCGAAGAGAAAGACCGCCTGTTCGGAGTGCTGTTTCTCGGCCTTGCGGCGATGATGCTCTTGTCGATGGCCCTGATCACGCTGACTGCGCTGATCGCGATCGCCTTCTGGGACACATGGCGCTGGCAGGCGCTCGCCGTTATCACGATCGTCTATGCGCTCGCCGCGCTGTTGTGCGCGCTGAAGGCGCGCAGTGGACTGCGCGACGCTCCGCTGGTGTTCCACGCGACGCTGGAGGAGTTCGAGAAGGAT
Source organism: Paraburkholderia adhaesiva (assembly GCF_021390575.1). Taxonomy (GTDB): domain Bacteria; phylum Pseudomonadota; class Gammaproteobacteria; order Burkholderiales; family Burkholderiaceae; genus Paraburkholderia; species Paraburkholderia adhaesiva. The sequence goes on from NZ_JAJEJQ010000001.1 coordinate 2,575,189, forward strand.
CGCGAGATCTTTCGCAAGCCCTAGTCCCGGAACCGCTTGTTGCCCATCCGACAATATGAGCCGACCCCGACCGGATACCGCCTTCCGCCCCGCCCGCCCGCGCTCCCGCGAGCTTTCGACACCGCAACTGCGCGCGCTGCGTAAGGAGTTGCTGATCGTGCGGGCTGGTGTGGAGCGTGCCGAGATAGCCACTACGATTATCGAGTTGCGCACGAGCGTCGCGCGTTTTAACTGGCTGCGCTTTCTGGTACCGGGCCGTGGCCGCTCGCACAGCCGAGGCCTTGGCGCCGGACTCGGCAATCTCCTCACGCAATATCCGCTTCTGAGTTCGCTTGTCTCCCTGGTCCTCACGAAGCCGCTGCGCGGCCGCGTCTTCTCTGCGGCACGCCCGATCATCAAGTGGGGTGCCGTCGCATTCGCCGCGTGGAAAGTCTGGCGCACGTGGCAACAAACGCAAAGCCAGGACAGCCAGGCCGCGGGCAGCGAATCGACCGAAACGGCGGACGATCAGGGCTACTGAAATACCCTCCACCGTTCTGTTCAGCGACCGCGCCAACAGTCGCCCGGCGAATCCGCGGACGCATGGGTTGTCAAATTGCCTCGCTTTCCCGTGGCATCCAGTGTGAAAGTGCCGCACGCATCGTCTTGCATCGGACCTGACTCCACGGGTGACGCGGTTACCGCATACCCGCCATTCGATTCATCCGCGGGCAAGAGTCTGAGCCGATAGACCGCCGTGCCCGTCGGCGGCGCCTGGTCCATGCCGGACGGCAGCGACGTGGCCGCGGGCTTCTGCATATCGACGAACTGCGCCGCCCGATAGAGCGCTGTCATGGCGTCGATGCGATGACCCCGCGCGATCTGGCTACGGTAGGCCGGTACCGCAAAAGCCGCGACGATCGCCACGGCCGCCAGCGTCATGGCGAGTTCCAGTAGGGTGAACGCAGAGACTCTGACTCTCATCGCTGTCCTTTTGCGCCAACGTTGTTCAGAACGGGCGCGCGACGACGCGCCGCCAGTGTTTTTCGACGCGCGAGCCAACGAACACGACCTGGGCCTGTAGCCAGCTCTGCGTGTCGTCGTCCGCTCCGAAGCCGCGTGCCGTAACGACAAACGCGCGTGCATCAGGACGACTGTCGATACGCCATGCTTCGACCAGGCACTGCGGCGGCCTGACCGAGCCGAACCACCCGGCAACGGGCGCGACGGCTTGTGCTTCAAAGGCGTCTTTGCGCCGCCAGCCATCGGGTTCGCCGGGCTGCTCCGGTAACGATGGCGCGACCATCGAACCATCAGCGAGTGCCCGACTGCAAAGCGAAAGCGCCCCGTCTGCGGCGTGGAAGGACACGAGGTGATCGGCGATGAAGCTCGCATTGCGAGCTTCCAGCAGCCACGCCTCGAACCATGCCGCCGACGTAACCAGCATCATCGACGCCATCACTAGCACGACCGGCAACGCGACGCCTCGCGGCGCCGAAGATCCGCGGCGACGACGACTGCGACCACGCACGCCACTCAAGATGGCTCACCTTGCTGATTACGCAGCGTGATGTGCCGCCAGAACGTCTGCCGCATGCGCCCATCGGTTGCGGACTTCGACGCGCCATCGCAATCGACATAGCTCACGCGACGAGGAAACGGCGCACCGCGCACCTGGACACACAGATCTACGGCGACCACCGACGACCACTGATCGCCCGCCAGCGACGAGGCGTCCACGGGTTGCGTGGCGTTCGTCGGCCAGTAGCGCAGGCGCAATAGTTCGACGCCCTCCACGAGCGGTTGCGCGGTACCGACGTTGCCCGAGCCTTCGCAATACAGTTCTGGCTCGCCGGTCGAACTGCTCGCTTTGGCGTGGTAGCGGTTGACCACGTTGACACCCGTTGCACCGACCGCCTGACCGAGGCAATCGGTAACGAGGCCAGCACTCGACGGCCAGGTCGAGACGGTGTCACCGATGTAGCGAACGGCGATGCCGTCTGACCCGCCCGATAACAATTTGCAGGTGAGACTGGCGTCCGCGCCAGTCGGACGGCCCCCCGAGCAACCGAAGACCGCGGAGCCGGAGAGACTTTGCGGCTCGTCAGCCGGGGAGAATCCAGCGAGCTGGATCTGCTCTCCCACCAACGTCAGCGCATTCATGCCCGCCTCGTGAATTCGTGCGGCGTCGGTTGCAAGACGGAACGCTTGAAGCTGCGAACGGTATGCGGCCACCGCTCCCGCCGTCACGACGAGGCCAAGGGCCACCGCGATCACCAGCTCGAGCAGTGTATGGCCGGTGCCGATCTTCAAGCGAATGGCGCGGCTGAGTTTCATCGAGCGAACGCCAGTGCGAAGCAATCTCGTCCGGAAGCGAGAGGCGCACCATTACAGGTCGATGGCGGCACGACGACGCCCGACGCGATCGCGAAGCCGGAAAACGCCCACGTTACCGTCGCATTCGACACACCGGACTCCAAATTCGAGACTCCTGCAAGACCGTCCGGAACTATCGTGACGACACGCGCCTTCCATACGGCGAGCCCGGCGCCGGACAAGCTCGCAGCCTCCGCAATTGCATCGGCGGCAAATGCTGCCCGTTCACGTGCAGCTACCGCCTGCGCGTTGCGGCCGAGCGCGAGTTGCGTACTCATCAACCCGAGCGTGCAAATTGCCATGATGGACATCGCCAGCGCCACCTCAAGCAACGTCGAGCCACAGGCGTGGGAGCATCCTCGCAGACTCACGATGACGCCTTGCATGCACCGTCGCTAATACGCGCCCGACCGCCGGCCGCAATGCGGATACACCGGCGCCAGGCCGCCCCGCTCGTAGCGGCGCTCACGATGCGCGGCGCAACCTCGAAGTCGCGCATCACACCAATTGCCTGACCGGCTGGCGGTGTAAACGTGATCGAGCCCAACGGCGCAGCCACACCGATCTCGTCGAGCGCCGGCTTCACGCGCAATAGCCTGAGTGCGCCCGCGACTTCGGCCGTCACGGCCCACCCGCACGACCAATCGACTGCACCGGACGGACACGCTTTACCGGACGCAAGACAGTTGCCCGCCGTGTCGACGCGGCAAACGGTGACGCGCGTCTTTCGACGAATGGCCTCATTACGCGCGTAGGCAAGTGTGACGAGTAGCGCATCGGCGCGTGCGTTCACTTCGTCGCGCACGCGCCATGTTACGAATACTGGTGTCGAAATCGTCGCGCAGATGGCCAGCAGGACCACGACAACCATGATCTCGATGAGCGAGAAGCCTTCGCACTTCATCAGCAATCCTTATCTTGATGGGATTGCAGTGAATCTACCGGCGAAACGCATTCGGAACAATTAGCCGAACGGCCAGCTAGTGTGCAAGACGCACGCTCGCGACAATGCAAGCGTCACGAAAAACAGCGAGAAAGGGAGAAGAAAAATGCAGACAGGCTCAGCGTTTGCGCGGCGGTGTGTCGGCGCTGCTGGAACGGCGGAATTCTCCGATCACGTCCTCGAATTCGGAGACGTCCTCGAAACGCCGGTACACGGAAGCGAATCGCACGAACGCGACCATATCGAGTTCGCGCAACTCGGCCATCACGAGTTCCCCGAGGCGCTCGCTGCGCACCTCGCGCTCACCGCTGCCGAGCAATTGATATTCGATACGGGCAACCGCCGCGTCGATCGCATCAGCCGCAACCGGGCGCTTGCGCAGCGCCAGTTGCATGCTTGCCGCGATCTTGCGGCGGTCGAATTCCGTGCGGCTGCCATCCTTCTTCACGACGGCCGGCATCGACAGTTCGACCCGCTCATACGTAGTGAAACGCTTGTCGCAGGCCGGACAGCGGCGGCGGCGCCGGATCGCGGCGCCGTCTTCGGACACGCGGGAGTCGACCACCTGCGTGTCTTCGTGCCGGCAAAAGGGGCAGCGCATGATCGATCGGCCGAAGGATCAGCGATAGACCGGGAAGCGCGTCGTCAGCTCGGCCACCTGGGCACGCACGCGCTCGATCGTTGCGGCGTCTTCCGGGTTGTCGAGCACGTCAGCGATCAGGTTGCCCACCTGCTCGGCTTCCTTCACACCGAAGCCGCGCGTCGTCATGGCCGGCGAACCGAGACGGATGCCGCTCGTGACGAACGGCTTTTCCGGATCGTTCGGAATGGCGTTCTTGTTGACGGTGATGTGCGCGGCGCCCAGCGCGGCTTCCGCTGCCTTGCCCGTGATCTTCTTCGCGCGCAGGTCGACCAGCATTACGTGGCTCTCCGTACGGCCCGAGACAATGCGCAGACCGCGCTTGACGAGCGTTTCCGCCAGCACGCGCGCGTTTTCGACCACGTGCTGCTGGTAGGTCTTGAATTCCGGCGAAAGCGCTTCCTTGAATGCCACGGCCTTGGCCGCGATCACGTGCATGAGCGGACCGCCCTGAATGCCCGGGAAGATCGCCGAATTGATCTGCTTCTCGAATTCGGCCTTCATCAGGATCACGCCGCCGCGCGGGCCGCGCAGGCTCTTGTGCGTGGTCGTCGTGACGAAGTCGGCGTGCGGAACCGGATTCGGGTAGACGCCCGCAGCCACGAGGCCAGCGTAGTGCGCCATGTCGACCATGAAGTACGCGCCCACGCTCTTCGCGATCTTCGCGAAACGCTCGAAGTCGATGCGCAGCGCGAACGCCGAGGCGCCTGCCACGATCAGCTTCGGCTTGTGCTCTTGTGCCAGCTTTTCAGCGGCTTCGTAGTCGATGTCCTCGGCTTCGGTCAGGCCGTAGCTCACGACGTTGAACCACTTGCCCGACATGTTGACCGGCGAACCGTGCGTGAGGTGGCCACCGTGCGCGAGGCTCATGCCCATGATCGTGTCGCCCGGCTTGAGCATGGCGAAGAACACGCCCTGGTTCGCCTGCGAGCCCGAGTTCGGCTGAACGTTCGCGGCTTCGGCGCCAAAGAGTTGCTTCACGCGGTCGATCGCGAGTTGCTCCGCGATATCCACGTATTCGCAGCCGCCGTAGTAGCGCTTACCCGGGTAGCCTTCGGCGTACTTGTTGGTGAGTTGCGAACCCTGCGCGGCCATCACGGCCGGGCTGGTGTAGTTCTCCGACGCGATCAGCTCGATGTGCTCTTCCTGACGGCGGTTTTCGAGTTCGATCACTTTCCAGAGTTCGGGATCGACCTTGGCGATGGTGCTTTCGGCTCTGTCAAACATACGGTTTCCGTTAAGTGTGTTCAGGTTGACCGGGGATCGCGCGAAACGCGTAGCGGGTACGCGGCGCTGCTGGCAACGATTTTGAAAACGCGTTTGGTGACACATCCGGCAACGCATTTGGCAAAATCGCCAGCCTTGACATGGCGGAAGACGGTGCCGCACACGCGAGGCAGGACAGCCACGGGCGGTATCGCCCATGCAGCGCAAATTGAAGCGCGCGAATCTCGGCTGCCCAGGCGAACGGCAAAACGGCACCCTGCGCTTCACGGTGGGTCGTTCCACCTTGAGTTCCCGTGCCGGCCTGCGGCGCGCATGCCGCTGCGGTTGGTGCTGCAGTTACTGCAGTTGCCGCAGTTGCATTTGCCGCCAGCTCTGCCATTCGGGAACCCTATCGCCAGTCACGCAGGGATTGAGCGCGTTAGTGTATTGGATGCGCAGGGAATAGGCAACCGCCGGCGCGAAGCCTTGTGCGGCCGGGCCGCCGATGTTCAGGCCCCTGTTCTATGCCGGCTTCCTTGCCGCAGCGCGTCAATGGAAGTAGGCTTCACCCTTTCTGTACCTTCTACCGATTTGGGAGCAACCATGATTGTCTTCGTCACCGGCGCCTCCGCGGGCTTTGGCGCCGCCATCGCCCGGTCCTTTGTGAAGGGCGGGCATCGCGTCATCGCAACCGCTCGCCGCAAGGATCGCCTCGATGCACTCGCCGCCGAACTGGGTGACGCACTGCTGCCGATCGAGCTCGACGTTCGCGACCGCGCCGCCGTTGAGGCGGCCCCCGCCGCGCTGCCGCCCGAATTTGCGTCCGTGGACGTCCTTGTCAACAATGCCGGCCTCGCGCTCGGCGTCGAACCGGCGCAAAAAGCCGATCTCGACGAGTGGGAAACCATGATCGACACCAACTGCACTGGTCTGGTGCAGGTTACCCACGCGTTCCTGCCCGGGATGATCGCTCGCAACCGTGGCCACGTTTTCAATCTCGGATCGGTGGCCGGGCGCTGGCCGTATCCGGGCGGCAATGTCTATGGCGCAACCAAAGCCTTCGTGCGCCAGTTCAGCCTGAACCTGCGGGCCGATCTCGCGGGCACGGCACTGCGCGTGACCGACATCGAGCCGGGCCTGTGCGGCGGCACCGAGTTTTCGAACGTCCGTTTTCGCGGCGACGACGCCAAGGCTGCCAACGTCTACAAGGACGTCCAGCCGCTCACCGCTGAGGACATCGCCGACTCGATCTACTGGATCGCCACGCGTCCCGCGCATGTGAATATCAACACGATCGAGCTGATGCCTGTCGCGCAGTCGTTCGCCGGATTGAGCATCCACCGCGGCTAAAGGGCAGGATCGATGTTTTCGGGCCGGCGTTCGTTGTCATGTGGACGAAAGTCAGTACACCAGCGCGTTCCGGTAGAATGCGCGGCATGGAAAGATCCACCAGTCAGACGGGCGCGGCCCCGCCCGGGTCCGTGCAGGACTTTACGTGGCAGGTTCGCGTTTATTACGAAGACACGGACGCCGGCGGCATCGTGTTCTACGCGAACTATCTCAAATTCTTCGAGCGCGCGCGGACCGAATGGCTGCGCGCGTGCGGTGTCGACCAGCGCCGCCTTGCCGAGGAAAATGGCTCGCTCTTCGTAGTGCGCAGTACGGCCATCGACTATCGCGCGCCAGCCCGCCTCGACGACATCGTGACGATCACCAGCAGGATTGAGAAGCTCGGCCGCGCGTCGGTCGACTTCATGCAGGAAGCGTGGCGTGGCGAAACGCTGCTCGCGACAGGAAGCATTCGCGTCGCCTGCGTCCAAGGCGCCACCATGCGCCCCGCCGCCATTCCGGACCACGTGCACGATGCATTGCGCCGTGGGCCGGGCAACGACGCACCGGCCGTGTCAACGGCCGCGCAGTTATTACCGTTGATACGACGCCAGTGAACTCGCGCCTGTCAATTCGGGACCAAGCAGGGTCCGGTCGCGCTCGCGCGGAGGATTCCCGCTTGTACCCAGGAAGCCTCGCAACGCCTTGCAGCCGCTCGCCCCTTGCGGGACGTTACAACGAACCTATATGAACTCAACTCAAGATCTTTCGATCATTTCGCTCGTTCTTAATGCGAGCGTGCTGGCTCAGGCAGTCATGGGACTGCTCCTGCTGCTCTCCGTGGTTTCGTGGACCTTTATCTTCCGCAAGTGGTTTGCGATTCGTCGCGCCCGCACGCAAACCGAGCGCTTCGAGCGAGATTTCTGGTCCGGCGGCGACCTGCAGGCCCTGTATCAGAGCGCCGCAAACAACCGGCACACGATCGGTGCGCTCGAACGCATCTTCGAGTCGGGCATGCGCGAGTTCCTGAAGGCGAAAGAAAAGCGCCTGAACAATCCGGACGCTGTGCTCGACGGCGCGCGCCGCGCGATGCGGGCCGCCTTCCAGCGCGAGATGGACGTACTTGAGGCCAACCTGTCGTTCCTCGCATCGGTGGGTTCGGTCAGCCCGTATATCGGTCTCTTCGGCACCGTATGGGGGATCATGAACGCGTTCCGCGGTCTCGCGAACGTGCAACAGGCCACGCTCGCGAACGTCGCGCCCGGCATCGCCGAAGCGCTCACCGCAACCGCGATCGGTCTCTTCGCCGCGATTCCGGCTGTCGTCGCCTACAACAGCTACGCGCACGACATCGACCGCCTCGCGATTCGCTTCGAAACGTTCATCGAAGAGTTCTCGAACATCCTGCAGCGTCAGGCCCACTAATCTTCAAGGAGTCGGAGATGGGAGGCTCAGTTCGATCGAGCATGCGCGGCAGCCGCTCGCGCCGCGCAATGGCCGACATCAACGTCGTGCCGTACATCGACGTGATGCTGGTGTTGCTCGTGATCTTCATGGTCACGGCGCCGCTGATCGCGCCGTCGATCGTCAACCTGCCGACTGTCGGCGGCGCGGCGCCACAGCAGCAAACGCCGCCGGTCGTGGTCAACATTCGCGCAGACGGAAATCTGAGCGTACGCTACAAGGATGATTCCGGCGCCAGCCAGCAGGAAGACATGACGCGGGCCGACCTCGTCGGTTTCGTCGCCCAGCGCGAGCAGAGCCATCCCGACCAGCCGGTCGTGATCGCCGCCGACAAGGCCGTCAAGTACGAGACCGTGATGAACGTGATGTCCGACCTGAAGGCACAGGGCGTCAAACGCGTCGGACTGCTCGTTAAACCGCAATGACCCGCAAGCAATCCAGCTATCCAGCACAGCCTCCGCGTGATCGCGGCACGGTACGTGCTTTTCTGCTTGCCGTGCTGATGCACGTGCTGCTCGGGTTCTTCCTCTATCACGGCATCCACTGGCAGAACAGCACGCCGGCGGGCGCGGAAGCCGAACTGTGGACCGAGGTGCCGGACGTGTCGACGCCGCGCCCAGTTGCACCGCCCGCGCCAGTCGCCCCTGCCCCGCCGCAGCCGACCGAGGAAGCTGACATCGCGCTGCAGCAGCAGAAGCACAAGCAGGAAGAAGCCGCGCGTCAGGCGCAGCTCGCTGAGCAGCAGCGTCTGCAACTGCAGCAGCAACAAGAAGCCGCGGCGAAGCGCCAGCAGCAACTCGCGGCTCAGCAGGCGGCGCAACTCGCCGCGCAACAGAAAGCGGCGAAGCTCAAGCAGCAGCAGGAACAGCAGGCCGCGGCCGCGAAGCTCAAGCAACAGCAACTGGACGCACAGAAGAAGCAACAGCAGGAAGACGAGCAGAAGCAGGCTCAACTCGAAGCGCAGAAGAAGGCCGACGCCGCCAAGGCGGCGAAAGCCAAGGCGCAAGCCGACGCGCAGGCGACGAAGAAGCTCGACGCCGAACGGAACGCGCGTATCGCGCAAATGCAAGGCCTCGCCGGCGGTAGCGAAAACGCCGGTGGCAACGGTCTCGCAAAGAGCGGCACGGGTAGCGGCGCGGGCGGCACGGCGGCTTCGTCGGGCTACGCGGAGAAGGTGCAGCGCCTCGTGCGCCCGAAGATCATCTGGGCCGGCGCGACGGAGGGCCTCGAAACGGTGGTGACCGTACGTTGCGCGGCCACTGGCACGCTACTCTCCGCCTCCGTCTCCCGCTCCAGCGGCAACCAGCAGTGGGACGCAGCGGCTTTGCGCGCAGTCCAGCAGTCGGATCCGATGCCGCTCGACAAGGACGGCAAGGCACCATCGAACTTTACAATTACTTTGCGCCCTGCAGGTTGAGGGCGGCCCCAGGGGGCGCAGGCGTGCAGCAGCGAATTAGCGGAACGATTGGAGCTTATTCGGGTCTCTTTGCTGTTGCACGATGTTACAAAATAGCTCTTTCAGGAAACATCACAGCATGAGTTTGATGACAAAGCTTGGTCTGCGAACCCTCGTCGCGTCTTGTTTGATCACGGCCGGCGGTGCGGCGCATGCGCAACTCAACGTCCTCGTGACGGGTATCGGCTCAACCCAGTTTCCGATCGCGACGGCGAATTTCGCCAACGAAGCAAGTTCGCCCGAACAGGTCAGCGCGATCGTGCGCGCGGACCTGGCGCGCAGCGGCAAGTTCACCAACATCGATGCGGGCAGCGCGCCCGTTTCGGAGAACGATTCGGTTGATCTCGGCAGCTGGAAAGCCAAGGGCGCAAACGCGTTCGTGTCGGGCAGCGTGAACAAGCTTGCGAACGGTCAATACGAAGTGCGCTTCAAGCTTTACGACACCGTCAAGGGACAAAGCCTCGGCGGCCTCGTGCTCCAGAGCCCGCCGAGCGGATTGCGCATGAGCGCGCACAAGGTCGCGGACTACATCTATCAGAAGCTTCTGGGCGACCGCGGCGTGTTCGCCACGCGTCTGTCGTACGTCATCAAGACGGGCAACCGCTATCAGTTGCAGATTTCCGACTCCGATGGCCAGGACGCGCACATCGCACTGTCGAGCCCTGAGCCGATCATCTCGCCGGCCTGGTCGCCCGACGGGACCAAGGTTGCCTACGTTTCGTTCGAAAAGAAGAAACCGATCGTCTACGTGCATGACCTGCCAACCGGCCGCCGCGTGATCATCTCGGACCAGAAGGGCAACAATTCGGCGCCCGCCTGGTCACCGGACGGCCGCACGCTCGCCGTTGCACTGTCGCGCACGGGCAATACGCAGATCTTCGCCGTCAACGCCGACGGCAGCGGCCTGCGCCGCCTCACGCAAGGCACGACGATCGACACGGAACCCACCTACTCTCCTGACGGCCAGTGGATTTACTTCACCAGCGATCGCGGTGGCCAGCCGCAGATCTACAAGATGCCAGCCCAGGGCGAAAGCACTGGCGCCGCGCAGCGCGTGACGTTCACCGGCAACTACAATACTAGCCCGCGGGTCAGCCAGGACGGCAAGCAGCTCGCTTACATCTCGCGAACGGGCGGCGGATTCAAGCTGTACATCCAGGACCTGCAGTCGGGCGTCGCAACTGCGCTCACCGACACCACACATGACGAATCGCCAAGCTTCGCGGCGAACGGTCAGTACATTCTTTACGCCACTCAGGTGAACGGCCGTGGCGTGCTGGCCGCTGTATCGACCGACGGTCGTACGCGGCAAATCCTGTCCGTTCAGGGCGGCATCGTTCGCGAGCCGTCCTGGGGCCCCTTCATGCAATGACACTTCAGGAGAGCAAAAATGATGTCGAATAAAGTCCGCTTGACCTTGGCCGTTTTGATGATCGGCGCGCTGGCAGCGTGTAAGTCGGGTGTCAAGCCCAACGAAAACGCCAACGCTGGCGCAATGAGCACGCAGCCGAACCCGAATGCTGTCGCGCAAGTGAACGTCGATGAACTCAACAACCCGAACAGCCCGCTCGCCAAGCGCAGCGTGTACTTCGACTTCGACAGCTACGTCGTCCGCGACGAGTTCCAGTCGGTGCTGCAAGCTCACGCGCAGTATCTGAAGGCGCATCCGGAGCGTCACGTCCTGATCCAGGGCAACACCGACGAGCGTGGCACGAGCGAGTACAACCTGGCACTCGGCCAGCGTCGTGCTGAAGCCGTCCGCCGCGCACTGTCGCTGATGGGCGTGCCGGATTCGCAGATGGAAGCTGTCAGCCTCGGTAAGGAAAAGCCGGTTGCGCTCGGCCACGACGAAGCATCGTGGGCGCAGAACCGCCGTGCTGACCTCGTGTACCAACAGTAACCGACGTATTGGATGAAGGGGCGTATGGCGCACCGTTTCTCCCCGCTGCGGACAGCCGCAGCAGCCTGCGTGGCTAGTGTCGCTTTCATGTCGATGCCGGCGCACGCGGGCCTTTTCGATGATGATCAGGCACGCCAGGCAATTCTCGACCTGCGAGCGAAGACGGACAACCTGACTAGTCAGCTGTCCGCTGCGCAACGCACGATTCTCGATCAGTCCAACCGCCTCGACCAGCTGAACCAGCAGGTCGCGACGCTGCGTGGGCAGAACGAGGATCTGGCGAATCAGCTGGCCACCGTGCAGAAGCAACAGAAGGACTACTACACGGATCTGGACACGCGTATCAAGAAGTTCGAGCCGCAGCAGCAAACCGTGGACGGCATGCAAGGCACGGTTCAGCCGGGTGAGACGGACGCGTTCAACGCCGCTTCGCAGCAGTTCCGCAGCGGCGACTTCAAGAACGCCGCAGCGTCGTTCCGCAGCTTCATCGCGAAGTTCCCGGATAGCCCGTACCAGCCGACCGCGCAGTTCTGGCTCGGCAACGCGCTCTACGCGCTGAAGGACTACAAGGGTTCGACGGCGACGTGGCAGAACGTGGTCAAGAGCTTTCCGCAGCACCCGCGGGCGCCCGAGGCCCTGCTCGCGATTGCGAACAATCAGATCGAGCAAGGGCAGAAGGCCGCGGCCAAGCGCACGCTCGAGCAGATCGTTTCGCAATACGGCAGCTCGGACGTGGCCCAGACAGCGCAGAGCAAGTTGTCACAGCTCAAGTAGGCGCTGCAGGACGCGGTTTCACGCGGCATTTGCCGTGCGACACGCCTCTCGCGTGACGATACAAAGGCCCGGGACACGGTGTGTCCCGGGCCTTTGTCGTTCCTGAGCGCTGGCGAGATCGCCGTTGACACTTGGTCAGTCCGCGGCTATAATCCCGCTTCTCTTTTGGGTCGTTAGCTCAGCTGGTAGAGCAGCGGACTTTTAATCCGTTGGTCACAGGTTCGAATCCCGTACGGCCTACCAAAAGATTCAAGGGCTTAGCTTCGGCTAAGCCCTTTTTATTTGCTCCGCAAAAGACGTGTGCTCCGCAATCCCGGGCTAGCGCATGCGTTTGGCAATTTCATGCGCCAACGCCGAAAACTCATGACCAGCCTCGGCCACCTGCTCGTTGTAACCCGAATTCACCTTCCCGCGAAGCTTGCCAATTGCAACGCCAAATTCCTGCGCTTGTGGCGCCAAACTGTGGAAATCCTTGATTGAAGCGAGCTTGTAAGGCGAAAACGGAACAATCGCCGGATCGACATGACGCAAAACGTCAACAACCCGATCCCGCACCCGCGGAGCAATCTTCCCCTCCCAATATTCATGCGGCTTGGTCGACGTACGCCCAGACGACACCTTATACGCCGACGTAACGTAGCCCAGATACTTCGGCTGACCATGTAGCAGCTGCTTAACCGTCTCGCCCCCAGCCAACGAGCGAACAGTCGCCCAATCCGTAATCCATCGTGCAACTGCACGCCCCACTGTCGACAGTGCGCGCAACGAGAAAAGATCGGCCGCAACCGGCGTGATGAAGTAGTCTGAATCCAAGATGATCGCCCGGTTCAAAGGGCCGACGTTCGGGCCAATGTCGTAAATCACAACGTCCACCTCGTAACGTTCCCCCATGCTACGCGCGGCTCGGGACAACGCGCACATCACGTCATAGTCGCGTCCCTTCCTTGCGAACGAACCGGTCCACGCGGCCGGCAACTCTTCCTCATAGTCCGCTAGGAGCACGTCGCCCGGACACAGGTACAGTCCGTCCCGTACCTCGTAAGCAACGACGTCTTTGATCGGCCCCTTACCGTCAACGACCGGCTTAATAGCAGACCACAAAGTCCCACCATTTTCCTCGCCCGATTCCCCCAAAAGGGCATCCAGCTCCTTCTCGTTTAGGTAAAACGAAGTGAGGTTGCACTGAGGATCAGCGTCCACCATGAGCACCCGAACACCCTGATCAACCAGCGCGTCCGCCGTGTTGACAGTCAACGTCGTCTTACCGACTCCGCCTTTATGGTTAAAAAATGTCAGTGTCTGCATTTATGCCTCGTTAGTTATCTAAAACGGGACCAAGGCTACCACTGAAATTCCATAACTTGTTATATGAAGTGAGAGCGCAGTGCGTTCCAATACCTTACGCGCCGATTTTTTCCTACTTAGTCGGCTCAACCTTGTCGCCCTTCCTCTCACGGACGTAGTGCTCCGTCATCACAACCGACGTATGCCCCAGCTGCAGCTGCGCCGCGCGGATGTCACCAGACGATTCGGCTTTGTCAGTACCGGCCTTCGCCCGAAGGTCACGAAATTGAAAGATCCCTTTCTCAACGCCCGCGACCTTGCGCGCACGATCAAACCTAAAGCGCAAAGCGTCCGCCGTCATGCCCTCCCCCTTTTCATTCACAACCAGCGAATCAGAGGTGGCCGCGCAAATTCGGACAGTCGGATAAGTGGTTTGGCCGGGGCCTGAGCCAGCGATAATGCTGGCAAAGGAACCGAGGAAATGACGAAGAGAACCCGACGGACGCACTCAGCGGCGTTCAAAGCGAAAGTGGCACTGGCAGCGGTCAAAGGTGAGCGCACGCTGGCCGAACTGGCACAGCAGTTTGATGTACATCCGAACCAGATCACGGAATGGAAGCGGCAGTTGCAGGAGCGTGCGGCAGACGTGTTTGGTGCGACAGGTGCACCGTCGAGCGATCCGCCGGTGGACGTGAAAACGCTGCACGCGAAGATCGGGCAGTTGACGCTGGAGAACGATTTTTTGTCAGGAGCGCTCGGCAAAGCCGGACTGCTGAGCGCAAAGCGATGATTGACTGTACGCATGCGCTGCCGGTTTCGCGACAGACGCGACTGGTTGGCATCGCGAGATCGAGCGCATATTACCGGGCGCAGCCGGTCAGCGAGGTCGATCAGTTGCTGATGCGGCGAATCGACGAACTGCACATGGAGTTCCCATTTGCAGGGGCGCGGATGCTGGCGCGCCTGTTGCGCCGGGAAGGCCATGAGGTGGGTCGCCGTCGCGTACGCACGCTGATGAAGCGCATGGGCGTCGAGGCGCTGTACTGCAAGCCGAACACGAGCCGCCGCAACGCGCAGCACAAGATCTGGCCGTACCTGCTGCGCGGCATGAAGATCGAGCGTGCCAATCAGGTGTTCGCCCTCGACACGACGTACATTCCGATGGCGCGCGGCTTCGTGTACCTGACGGCAGTGGTGGACTGGGCGAGCCGCAAGATTCTCGCGTACCGGGTCGCCATCACGCTGGAAGCCACGCACGCCGTCGAGGCGCTGGAAGAGGCGTTCGCCCGCTACGGACTGCCCGACATCGTGAACACCGATCAGGGTAGCCAGTTCACGGCGGGCGCGTTCACCGAGGCGGTGCTGAGCCGGGGCGTGCGGCTGTCGATGGACGGCAAAGGGGCCTGGCGCGACAACGTGTTCGTCGAACGGGTGTGGCGCAGCATCAAGTACGAAGAGGTCTACCTGAAAGCGTACGAGTCGGTCAGCCATGCCCGGCGCTCCATCGGCGAATACGTCGAGCTGTACAACCGGAAACGGCCCCATTCGAGCCTGGCGGATCAGACCCCGGATGAGGCATACTTCGCGACGCTGCCTGCGATCAAATCGGCAGCATGATTGCCTCGGACGTTCCACTTAAAAATCTCAGATGACTGTCCGAACGAGTGAGGCCACCTCTATCCACCCTTGAGTGGCAAGCGGCTTTTCGCCGCTTAATCCGGTCCACCACACCCGCAAGTTGCCCGGATACCACCACTCGCAGCTTCTTCCCAGTTTTCCCCTGCCGAACCCACAACTCACCGGCCCGAATATCCGATTCCGAGAAATTCAACGTGTCCGCGGGCCGTTGCCCAGTTAGGTAGGCCAAGTCCATCGCGTCGCGCGTAGGCTCATCGGCGGCACTCCACACACGCTGGAAGATGTCATCCTCAACATGTAGTGGTCTAATGAATCCGGACACTGATTTAGGCGAGAATGGTCGCCATGAAGAGGTGTCTGATGAGCAAGCAACGACGTACGTTTTCCCCGGAGTTCAAACAGCAAGCCGCCTGTCTGGTGCTCGACCAGGGCTATAGCCATATGGAGGCAAGCCGCTCGGTCGGTGTCGGCGAGACGGTGCTGCGTCGCTGGGTGCAGCAACTTCAGATGGAACGCCAGGGCGTCACGCCGCAGGGCAAGGCAATCACGCCGGATCAACAGCGTATTCAGGAACTCGAGGCGCGTATCGAACGCCTCGAGCGTGAGAAGGCCATTTTAAAAAAGGCTACCGCGCTCTTGATGTCGGAAGGCATCGAACGTACGAAGTAATTGATCAGATTGGCGCAAGCGAATCGGTCGAACTGATCTGCGCGGTATTCGACGTATCGCGATCCTGCCTGTATGCGTACCGGGAGCGCGCCCAGCGCGTTGACGCCGAGCGCATGGCACTGCGTAGCCGGGTACACGAGCTGTTCGTCGAGAGTCGAAGCTCTGCCGGCAGCCGCAGCATCATGGGCATGATGCGCGAAGAAGGTACGGTGATTGGCCGCTTCAAGGTCAGCCGCCTGATGGAAGAACTCGGGCTTATCTGCAAGCAGCCGGGTCGCCATGCCTACAAGCAGGCCACGGTCGAGCGGATCGATATCCCGAATCATCTCAATCGTGAATTCGAGGTTGGTACGCCGAATCAGATCTGGTGTGGTGACATCACCTATGTCTGGGCGCAGGGCCGTTGGCATTATCTGGCCGTAGTGCTCGACCTGTTCAGGTAATGCCCCCGCAAATCCATCGTCGGGAGAAGTAGAATTTTCTCGTTAAGAGGGAGTTCTGCAGATGAAGAAGTCGAGATTCACGGACAGCCAGATACTGGAGGCGCTCAAGCGCGCGGAGGCCGGACTGGCGGTGCCGGAGCTGTGCCGGGAGCTGGGCATCAGTTCGGCGACGTTTTATAAATGGCGCTCGAAGTACGGCGGCATGGACGCGTCGATGATGTCGCGCATGAAGGAACTGGAGGCGGAGAATGCCCGGCTTCGCAAGATGTACATCGAGGAGAAGCTCAAGGCTGAGATTGCCTCGGAGGCACTGCAAAAAAAGTTCTGAAGCCATCTCGTCGGCGCGAGATGGCAAAGCGGGTTGTGCAACAGCGGCGCGTGTCAATTCGTGTGGCGTGCGCGGCGTTTGGCATCAGCGAGTCGTGCTACCGGTACGAGGCGAAGTTGAACACGGAGAACGAAGAGATTGCCAACTGGCTGCTGCGTATCACGGGTTGCCATCGCAACTGGGGTTTTCTGCTGTGCTACTTCTACCTGCGTAACGTGAAGGGATTCGGCTGGAACCATAAGCGCATTTACCGGATTTACCGCGAGCTGGAGCTGAACCTGCGCATCAAGCCGAAAAAGCGGCTGGTGCGGGAAACGCCGCAGCCGCTATCGGTACCGGAGGCCATCAATGAAGTGTGGTCGATGGACTTCATGCATGACCAGCTGGTTGACGGGCGCAGTATCCGGACGCTGAACGTGATTGATGATTTCAACCGCGAGGCGCTGGGCATCGAGGTGGATTTCTCGTTGCCATCCGAGCGGGTGATTCGCACGCTGAAGCAGCATATGGAATGGCGAGGCAAGCCGAAGGTCATCCGGTGCGACAACGGCCCGGAATATCTGAGCGCGGCCATCGTGACGTGGACGCAGAAGCAAGGCATCCGGTTGGAATACATCGAGCCGGGCAAGCCGCAGCAGAATGCGTATATCGAACGGTTCAACCGGACTGCTCGGTACGAATGGTTGTCGCAGTATCTGTGGGAAGACCTGGAGCAGGTTCGCGAAGCGGCGGCCGACTGGATGTGGATTTACAATCACGAGCGCCCGAATATGGCATTGGGCGGTTTTACCCCGAAGCAGCGGCTGGCCATGGCCGCTTAGTTTCTACTTCTGCCCACCGTGGAAAACGGGGGCATTACCTTCACGCGTCGGGTTGTTGGCTGGGCGTTCTCGACACGCCCGGATGCCGATCTGGTCGTGCAGGCGTTGGAGATGGCCTATGAGCAGCGTGGTCGTCCGCAAGGCTTGCTGTTCCACTCGGATCAAGGCGGCCAGTATGCAAGCCGGAAATTCCGTCAGCGCCTGTGGCGCTATCGGATTCAGCAGAGCATGAGCCGTCGTGGAAATTGCTGGGACAACTCCCCGATGGAAAGGCTGTTCCGCAGCTTCAAGACGGAATGGCTGCCGTCAGTGGGGTACACGTCGACGCAGGAAGCACACCGGGATATCAGCCACTACCTGATGCACCGTTACAACTGGATACGGCCGCATCAGTTCAATGACGGACTGGCGCCGGCTGTTGCGGAAGAAAAACTTAACGCAGTGTCCGGGATTAGTTGACCACTACAATCACGATCTAAATGAGAGATCGGCAATGTCGAAGTGCCATTTGGAAGCCCCCTCAGGGATGCGGCTTCTTGTTGAGCAATGATGTACGCAGCGTAGCTGAGAACCCCGGCTCAACGCTGTCAATAAACGCCAGAAGCCCGTCAAGCTCAGCAGACTCATCCGCAGTCAACAGACCCAACGTTCTACGGTGAAACATCGATCTCGCCAAACGCTTACGGTCACGGCCCACAGAAAGCCCCCCATCCGGCGTCAGGACAATGCCTGTCACCATGCGTAGACCAGCGCGGGATGCGTGTACAGTTTTCCGACGATTTACTGTGACCCTCGGGTATGCCAAAGTCGCAAGCGTATCGCTCACGAAATCTGCGTACTCGGACAGAATCCCTCTCTCGGTAGTCGACAAAGTAATATCATCTGCGTACCTCGTATACACGACCCCTTCAGACTGAGCCTTTTCCGATACAGCGCAATCAAACTCATACATTACGCTATTAGACAGTAACGGAGAACTCGGTGCACCAATACAAAGCTGCAACGCAGTCGCGCGAGTACGCTGCGGAAGCCAAGTACAAGCTCGCACAATCAATTGGCGATCCACAAGCGTGTACGTATTTCCGCAGTATGACTCCAAGTGCATGTGGAGAGCTTCAGCAGAGATCGATGGAAAAAAATTAGAGAAGTCCATCTTTAGCATAAAGCGACTGCCCAAATGCCGCTCAGCGTTCTTTTTAATCGAAGTACCCGGCTCATACGCCATGACGTCCTCATGCACCGGAAGTTGCGGACGAAGTTCATTTATCAACCAACGCTGAATCGCCTTCACCTCGCGCGCTGGTTGTGCAATAACCCGCGGCGACCCATCGCGCTTCGGAATTGCGAATACTTTGTAGCGCAATGGCGCCGTTTTAATGATGCTTGCAAGCTGCCTCGGAAGCATTCCCAAGTCGCCGGCCATCTTCCTCAAAAGATCTGGATATGCCATTATCGACGGCTCCGCACTTCCTGAATGGCACGAAAGCGCTTTTTGTCGGACGTACTATATTTTGCCAAGACGTCGCTTCGAAAACGCGCGACATCAAGCAACCCATCACCAATATGAAGCTTTAAATACTGACTACCGGTTATGGCAACATAGAACCGCTGATCCCCTTTGGGCTCCATCGCAATCAATCCAACACGGTCCAGCAAATACAGAACTTGCTTCAGTTCGTGTTCGCTTTTCTCCACCCCAGCCTCATTCAGAAAAGTTCGCAATTCGCGCACCGTCAGTGCTGAGTAGAGGTCAAGCAAATCACATACAAGCAATGCAAAATGAAGCCACTGACCGCGGTCGAATGGCTTCTCTGTATTTTTCTTCGATAACCTCGCGCGAACAGCCTCCGCCACCTCAGCCTGCAACTCTTCCGCTAGCTTACCGTCTATTTGTGATTTATCGTTAAGCCATTTATAAACCTCAGCGGTGTTCCCGTGTGTCTTTTCGAGGAAATCGACAGGCCCCAATTTAATAAATGAAGCCGACTTGTAGTACTGAGAGTCGACAAATACTAGGAGCTTATCGCGAAACTCACCTATCGCAGAAAAAAGCCCCAATTCGGCAATTGCACCGGGACTCTCCAAAACCAGAACAATGATCGACGATAGTTCCGCTATATGCCGCTCAAATAAGACTAGATCATTGTAGATTGAATCAGTAGCCCAATCTTTATAGTGTTCTGCGACGCGGATTCGCTCTTCGTCGGAATTATCTTTTACCAGTTCACGATAAAGAGCATCACGTAGGGATGTTGGAAGAACGGATTTCACATCCGTGGGGCCGCCGCACAAAAAAATGAAGCCCTCGTAGGGCTTCACACGTGACCGGTCAAGATCAATCCTTGACGAAAGCGATGTGCTGAGATCGCTCATTTATTATTGCCCTACCTAAAGTGCGCCGCGAAACCGGTTTCGGGTTTTCCGAGTGCCCGCAGGAAAACCCGAAACCGGTTTCGCGGCGGTAATCTCGATCAATCATTGTCAGTCTGGCGAACCGCCCGACTATTCTACGGAGCCCGTCGTAGAACCGCGTAAAGGCCCCATATCATAGGCATAGACCCGCGCCACAGTCAATATTTTCGAAGTCCCCTCTTGGAAAGAGGCTGATTTCATTTCCGCATTGCTCCGCGTTACTGGCCCACGGCTTTACGTCAACAAAAGCCCCCTCTATGCCAATTGCATGAGTCATTCATCTAGCAACTTAGCCAGACTGACCTGCCCCCCGAGATTAGTACGCTGACGGTGTAGAGTCCGTTCCGACAAGGAGCGGTCATGAAGAAGCGATTCACCGAAGAACAGATTATTGGCGTGCTGAAGGAAGGCGAGGCGGGCCTGAAGCCAGCAGAGCTGTGCCGCAAGCACGGCATCTCGGAAGCGACCTACTACAACTGGAAGGCGAAATTCGGCGGCATGACGGTTTCCGATGCGCAGCGCCTGAAGGAGCTGGAGCAGGAGAACAGCAAGCTCAAGCGTCTGCTGGCCGAGTCGATGCTCGACAATTCTGCGTTGAAGGACCTTCTGTCGCGAAAATAGCAAGCCCGCAGGCCAAACGCGAAGCGGTCCAGATATTGATGACCGAACGCGCCATGGGTGTCACCCGGGCCTGCGGGCTGGTAGGGATTTCGCGCTCGCTGTTTCAGTATGAGTCGCGCCGCCGGGTCGACGACGAAGTGCTGACTGGCCGGATGATGGCCATCGCCGCGCAAAAGCGTCGCTACGGCTATCGCCGGATTCATGTTCTGTTGCAGCGCGAGGGCTGGCTGGCAAACCATAAACGCATCTGGCGGCTGTATAGCAAGGCTGGACTGAGCGTGCGCAAGCGGCGACGCAAGCGCATAGCCGCTGTCGAGCGCAAACCGCTGCCGGTGCCAACGGGGCCGAACCAGAGCTGGTCGATGGACTTCGTCAGCGACGGGCTGGCTTATGGTCGGCGCTTTCGCTGCCTGAACGTGGTCGACGATTACACGCGTGAGTGCCTGGCTATCGAGGTCGATACCTCATTGCCGGGTCAACGGGTCAAGCAGGTGCTTGAACGGTTAAGCGAGATGCGCGGCTTGCCCGGGTCCATCACGGTGGACAACGGCCCGGAGTTCGCTGGTAAGGTGCTGGATGCATGGGCTTACGAAGTGGGCGTAACGCTGTCGTTCATCCGGCCCGGCAGGCCGGTGGAAAACGCCTACATCGAGAGCTTCAACGGGCGATTCCGGGACGAATGCCTGAACGAGCACTGGTTCGTTTCCATGCGTCACGCCAGGCGGTTGATTGAAGATTGGCGTATCGAGTACAACACCGAGCGCCCTCACAGTTCGCTCGGGTATCTGGCGCCAGCGCAGTTCGCGCAGGCGCACGAAACGAAGGAATTATTAACCTCGGACTCTAACGGCGCTTCGTACTAATACCGGGGGCAGGTCAAACGGACTCTACACCGTCAGCGTACTAATCTCGGGGGGCAGGTCATCACCCCAAAAGGGTCCATTGGAGCGTGGGTGGACGTCCAACTCATAGGGTGCGCCCCTATGAGTTGCTCACGGCCGCCAGTGCAGACGGGCAGGAAGGCTATCTCAAACAATACGATGACTACATGACCGCCAAGGGAGCGATAGACGCGACGGCTTGGCGCACTGCCTCACTTTCATTTGGCTTGCTCTTGCTGATAGTGATTGACATAACACTACTCGGCAATACCTCGCTGTCGATGGGTCTCGTAATATTCTTGAATTCGTCACTCTCCTACCTCGGTAATGTCGTCGGTACCGTCGTTGTTCTCCTCCTCCTCGCGTCTTGGCTCTATCGTTTTATCGCAGATGACGTCGACCGCGACTGGGTTGTTAGTCCGAAACTCCATGCAGAGTTGGAGCGTGAACGACGGGAAGAACGAGAAGCAGAGATACTCCGCGTCCGCACTTGAACGGCGGATTCAAGCGCGACTTGCTCCGCAAATCCCCATGGTATCCAGCAGATTCGGGCACTATGTGTAGAACCTAGACACGTGTTTGCGTTGCGGAAAAAATCACTATGCCTTTGATTTAATTACGATTTCCTCCGGACTTTTAATCCGTTGGTCACAGGTTCGAATCCCGTACGGCCTACCAAAAGATACAAAGGGTTGCACGCGAAAGCGTCGCAGCCCTTTTTCATTTCTGGCGTCATGTAACCGCCATCTAACCGGGATTTCCTCACCCCGACCGTCAGGACCGCACCTACACCATGGGGTTTTGGAGTGTCGCGGCGCGATACAGCTGCGACACGCGCCAGGGATGCTGTGCCCGGAGTTACAGGGTCAACTCCACATGGATGTACGTCAACACACATTTGACCGACAGACAGGATAGTAGGCTACGGTCAATGCTATCTGATCAATGCCGTGTTCCGTGTTTGTCGCCAACAACCGTACTGTGTTAGCCAGCACATCAGGCCGGCTACGCTCAGACGGCGGCAAATAAATTCAGACCTGCAATAACTAATTCAGAAAAATTAAATTCTCTGATTTTTAAATTCAATCAAGTATCGCACAGTGGGTTGTTCGAGAGTCCAGGAGTCGTCGAACTCGCCACGCGGGTAATCGAAAAGATGGTAGCGGCCGCGTCTGTGACGTCAGACGTGGCTCTATAGATACAAGGTCGAGCGTCATGCGGCAGAGAGCGCGGCTGGGCGAACCGGACTTAGCCGTGGCCAGCCATGCGAAAAATTACAGCGTCAGCCAGGAAGATGGCTGGAATGTGATTCTGCACGATTGAATTTCGACGACGTGTTATCGGCGCAGGATTTCTGCGAGTTCCAGCAATTGGAAGCTTTGGTGCCATCGGGTCCTGTGTTACCAGCCCATATGAGACTGCAAGGAGCAATTGCATGTATATGTCCACTGTCTCCCCCGTTTCTGATGCGACATTGCCTGACAAGTGGATCGACGCGGATCCGTCGGTGTTTAGAGAAAATTTTGAGCGCAAGAGCTTTGAGGTCTCCCACCATCTGGCGTCCCATCCGCTCTTTCAACTCCCCCAATTGATGGATCTGGCGGAGCGAACGCTGAAAACGCGCCCGTCTGACCTTTACTACGACATGGGCGACGTCGAGCCTGGTCAGAAATGGAAAGATGTGAATCGCGCTTTCTCACCGCTGACAGCATTGGATCAGCTGGAAGGGTCAGATGCGTGGTTCATTTTCAGAAGCACGCAAAGAGATCCGGCCTACGCCGAGCTGTACAGCCACGCGATCGCAGAGATCAAGAATATGGTCGGTGGCGAAATCGAAGCGAAGATCCTCAAGGAGGACATCATCATTTTCGTAACGTCACCGAAGCGGGTCTCGACATATCACATAGATCGTGAATGCAATTTCATACTTCAAATCCACGGGGAAAAGGATTTGTACGTATTCGATCGCGAAGACCGACAGATACTGCCGGAAGTGGAAATCGAGCGATTCTGGGCACTGGACAACAACGCGGCGAACTATAGACCAGAGCTGCAGGATCGGGCATGGACGTACAAACTAGCTCCCGGAATTGGCGTTCACGTTCCCGTCAACTGCCCCCATTGGTTGAAGAACGGCGACAATGTCTCGGTGACCTTGAGCGTGAATTTCCAGTTTGTTGACTCGATGCGCGCGGATATTTATCGGGCCAATCATTACCTCCGGAAGCTTGGTATCGATCCGAGCCCGCCTGGACGGAGCGCGGTAAGGGACCGAGTCAAGGCGATGGCGTATTCGACGGCAAGTGCCGCACGGCGAGCTGCCAGGTCGGCTCTGCAACGGGGCGGCTAGTCTCCCACGCCGAATATTTTTGCGGACGGGTAGCGGAAGCGTCCGGGTTCGGCCAGCTTCCGACACTCGCTGTCGAACACACACGGACGCGCGAACGGCCGCTCAGCATCTGCCGACCGACCTTCGAAGGATTCCTCAATTTCTTCCGCATTCAACGTTACATTCGCGTCATCAAAGCCCAACTTTCGCGGCGCTCGTCCGTTAGATGGCTACCGGCTTCGGCTCTTCGATATCCGGAACGACACCGCGATCGCGTCGATCCTTTCCCTTAATCGATGCCAGCAGGGATGCAAGGACGATCAACCCACCACCGATTGCCGCAGGCACAGTTACCCTTTCCCCAAGCCATACGCTCGCAAACAAGGCGCCAAAGACGGGTTCACTGCCCATCAGCAGCGCGACGCGTGTCGGGGTGCTACGGCTGACCGCATAGTTCTGTACGAAGAATGCGAACAACGTACAGCCCGCGACCAGATACATGACGATCATCCAGAAACGCTCATAACCGGCGAACGCAGGCAAGGGCTGCCATTGCGATCTCGCAACAGTCAGAGCGAGCACGGCACAGCCGAACGAAACAACGCCCGATTGCACGGCCGTCATCGCTAACGGAGAAACGGCGTTGACCTGCATGACGCGCTTCGTTGCGCACACGTTGATCGCACGTAACAGCGCGGCAAGCACCACCAGCGCATCGCCAGGTGTGAAATCGAATCGGCCGCCCCCGAGCAGAAATGCGCCCAGAAGGGAAAGTCCGGCTGCCACCCATTCGACACCGCGCGGCGCGCGTCTGAGCCATGCCCATTCGACCAGCGGCGTCATCACCACGCACAGGCTGATCAGAAACGCCGCATTCGACGCGCTCGTTATCCGCACGCCGAACGTTTCGGCCAGGAAAATCCCGAGCAGTACGCAGCCGGCGCCGACGATCCTGGCCCACTGAGAACGCGACAATCCGCGCATCGACCACAGGGATGGCGACAGCAGCACGAACGTGATGCCGAAGCGCAGGGCGAGAAGGCCCAACACCGGATAGACGAGCAACGCGCTCTTCACCACGGCATAGCTCGTTCCCCAGATGAAAGCCACCACGAGAAGTAGCAAATCGGCAGATGTGCTGGATCGGAATCGCATGACGAACCTCCCGTAACGAAGGCCCTCATTGTCCGACGATGCATTGGCGGCGATAATCCGGTCGGCGAGTATATGTTTTATGCACCCGGCGCACAAATAGACCCGAAACGCACGTTTGCCCTGATACGCCCATGACACCGACCGAACTTCTCCCGCTGTTGCCGGATCTCGCGACCTTCGCGCAGGTGGTCGAGGCCGGTAACTTCTCGGCAGCAGCCCGCCCGCTCGGCACCACACCTTCGACAATAAGCCGGCAAGTGCAGCGGCTCGAACGGGCACTGGGTACGCGACTGTTCGAACGCTCGACACGACGCATCCGGCTGACGGAGTCCGGCATGGAGGTCTATCGCCACTGCCGGGACATGGTGGACGCAGCGTCCGGAGCCATCGATGCGGCAAGCCAGTTGACGGCGCAACCGCGCGGCCGGGTCAGCATCAGCGCGCCGATTTCGCTCGCGAAAAGCCTGATTCACCCGAAGATTCCCGACTTCCTGCGTACCTACCCGGAAGTAGAGGTACAGGTCGTATTCGACGATCGGGACATCGATCCGATACGCGATTACGTCGATCTCGTCGTGCGGCCCACCCCGACGACGCCGCAAGGCCTCGTGGCAAGGCAGCTCGGCACTGTGCGATGGATGCCGTGCGCTTCTCCAGGCTATCTGCGTGCACGAGGCACGCCTGTCGTTCCAGACGATCTTGCGCAGCATGATTGTCTATATATCGGCGATGCTCCGGACGACAACCGGTGGACCTTCCGGCAAGGCAGCCACACGCAGACCGTTGAAGTCAGAGGCCGCTATATCGCGAACGATGTGAGCGCACGGCGTGAGGCTGCGCTGGAGGATTGGGGCGTGGCAAGCCTGCCGGAGTTTGCGGTAGGGGACGACCTCCGCGCCGGCAGGCTGGTCCAGGTACTGCCCGAATGGGCGTTCGAGCCACGCGCGTACAGCGGGCCTGTCTGGCTGCTGTATCCGCCGAACCGGCTCCTCCCGCCGAAAGTGCGAGTGTTAATCGACTGGCTAGTGGAACAGTCCGGTGGCTGATCTAGCCGAGCCCGCACATCGGCGAAGCACGCAGTGTGCAACGTCGGCGAGCAAATAGGTACCTCGATAGTCGAGCACAAGCTACCCGACGTGCCACCTGAACGGCCGACGTGCATTGGAAGCGACCCTCGTGGTGAAGCCGGGCCGAACGGGAGGAGCGGGTCGCGAAGAGCCGGTCCCGCCATTCCGCGAAGAACAGGAATTTTGCAGCGCAAACGCTCTCTAGCCCACGCCGCAGCAAGTCTTCGCGACTACCGACCTAAACTGAATTGCGAGGCAAAAATCGGCGCTATTGCGGGTCGTCCAGGCGGATGGAGCGCACCTGCGCCGCGGGTTCTCCAGCATCTTCCGAGCTGACCGTCCCTGTGACTTGCACGATGTGGTTTTGGAGCCTGGCCGCGTCGGCGCGACTCACTCCCTTGAGGGTCCAGACGCCGCCGCGGTCGTCATAGACGACGGCATAGACGAAGGGCTCATTGCCGCGTAGCGCCAGTCGCCCGTGAAGGGCAACCGCGTCGCCCGCGTGGAGTGTGCCGGCCCAGGCAACAGCGGCGCCAAGCAGCGCGGAGGCGAAAACGAGTGGTTTCAGCATGTTGAAATGATGAATCGGGAGTAAGACACCCGGCCAGGCGCCTGGGCCAGACATCGAGAAGTGTGCATGAAAAGCCGCCCCAGGTGAATTGCTGAAAGGGGCGGCTTCCGGGACATAGCCTTACTGCACCACGACGGTCAGTGTCGTGCCGGGTGGCACATTCACCGTTTCCTGATACGTGCTCGGCACGTTCGTGCGTACCACGACGGAGCTCGAGTAACCCAGCAAGGCTGTGGGCGAGTTCGCCGGCAGCAAGCGCGTCACGGTCGACGGGTCGATGGCCGGCAGCGTGAAGCCGCCTTCCGAGTGCGCCGGGAAAGAATACTGCGCCATGTTGGCACTGAGCGGGATCTGTCCGTCAGCTGCGGCCGTGAAGTGAAGCAGTTCCTGCGCCACGCTCGAAGTCGAGCGGTACTTGTGGATGGCATCGGTGAGGACAGCCAGTGAATCCGTCGACGACTTGTCGTTCAGCAGCGCCTTGTAGAAGCCGAGGCCCAGCTGACGGTTGAGGAAGCCACCGAACGACCCATTGGTTGCGTAGCTGTCGCACGTCGTACCCATCGGGTCCCAGGTGGTCAGGCCGCAACCATAACTGCCGTGGCCGTTATAGTTCATGAAGTCCAGGAAGCGGTTGTCACGCACCGAGTTGTAAGTCGGGTCGAGGTTGAAGCTCGCCCAGTCCTCCATCATCATGGCCGTCATCTCTTCGAGCCAGGTGTCGTACGCGTATTGCTGGCCCATCACCATGTCGCGGCGATAGAAGTTTTGCATGTGCGTCGTTTCGTGCGCCATGACCGTACGCATCGACTGCATGCCGGCGCTGCCCCCCAGATAAAGGGTTTCCGAGTCCAGATAGAGCGACAGGTCCTGGTTGCTGTTCGCCGTCGACGTCCCGCTGCCCTGGTTCACGAAGTTATTGAGCCCGTAGAAGTACCCCACTATGCCGAACGGCGTCGAATCCTTCTTGATGTTCACAACCACCAGGTCAATCGGCTGCCCAGTCGGGGCAATCATGTTCGTGTAGAGCGTTTGCCCCCAGAGCGGACCGCCGATGCCCGTGTCGATGTCATAGACCCCGCCTGCGCCCGCGTAGGTCTGCATCAGTTGCTGGACGATGGCAGGCGTGATCATCCCCGCCCCGTACTCGGTGTTCTCCACCCAGATGTTGACGGTTGTGCCGTCAGTTGTGTGCGAGGAGGCTTCGAGGGTCGTCGAACGCGAAGTGCCATCGTCGAGCCAGAAGTTCCGGGGGGTGGTGCCCACCACATTCGAGGACGCGACGCCAACCAGGCTGGTCTGCGCCACCATCTCGGCCGAAGAGGTAGCCTGACGCGTGGTCAGCGAGGTCCAGCCGTGCTGGTTGAACTCATGGATGGCCTTGAGCCGCGCCGGCTCCGTTGACCCAGCACTCGTCAGGTTCGACCCGGACACGCTCATGTCCGCCGCGCTAATCATGCTTGCGCTGACGGTGATCGGCTGCAAAGTCTGACTCGTTGTGCCTTCGTTGGTGAATACGAGGGACACGTTCCGGCCCGCCACGTTCTTCAACGTGACGTTGACCGCGTCGCTTTGCGCGCTCGCGTCGATCGCCTGCCACAGTCCCACGCCGCTCCCGGCGTAGGTCTGATCATCCGCCGCGCCGCAGTTCGTGCAGGCGGCGTGCATCTGGCCATCGGCGACCGGCGACACCACCGTGGGGCCATTGGAAGTATTGCTTGCACTACCGCTACCGCCACCACCTCCGCACGCGCTGAGCGCCATGGTCAATGTCATGACCGCGGCGAATGCTGATAAATCCTTGAAGCCCCCGACACGCATTTTATTTTTCTCCGTTATTAACTTCTCGCCGATTTGAAAATATGCAGGGCTAGTCGTGGCTAAGCCCTTTTCTTTTGTGCAACCCGTTGCGTGCGATCCACGTGTAGCGCTGCCCGAAATCGGCGATCGGAATAGCCGCTACGCCCGACCAACACAAACCGAACCGCGAGATACCGCTCACGCCGTATTCAAGCTATCTGCGCGTCGCGTTGACCGCGGGTACAGTGAACCGTGGCAGCGGCGAGTTACCTGCCGCAGCCGCATCATCGGATACGGTTGTCGTCGTTGATGCGTCGTCCTGCATGAGCGCCACTTCCGACTTCTTGTTGAGGACGATGATGCTGATGCGTCGGTTCTCCGGATCCAGCGGATTTGCCTTGTTCAGGTTCTGCGTCGCAGCGAGTCCCAGGACGCGCATCACCTTGCCAGTGTCGAGGCCGCCAGCAATCAACTCGCGACGCGACGCGTTCGCCCGGTCAGTGGAGAGCTCCCAGTTGCTGTAGCCCTTCTCACCGTTCGGGTAGGGAACGGCGTCCGTGTGCCCCTGAACAATGATCCGGTTGGGCACGCTGTTGAGCGTGCCTCCGATCGCCCGGAGGATGTCACGCATATAAGGCTCGACCGTGTCACGCGCGGTCGCGAACATCGGACGCTTCTGCGAATCCACGATCTCGATACGCAAACCCATGAGCGTCGAGTCAATCCGGATCTGTTGTTTGTATTGCCGAAGTGCTGGGTTGGCCTGTAATGCCGCCATCAACTTGAGCTGAAGGTCATGCAGACGAAGCTGTTCCTGCATTGCAACATTGCCGCTCTGCAGTTTGGTGGCGTCGTCATCCGCCCGTTGCGATGAGTGTTCGGCGCGGTTGATGCGCCCGTCCGTTTGCCGGGTATCGCCCTGGCGATCAATGGAGACGTCCTGGCCTCCAGCCTTGAGGGCGCCCGATTCGACAGCGCTGCGGTCCCCATTCCACAAGGTCAGTTTCAGGGGCTGTTTGAAGTAGTCGGCGACCCCTTGGACCTGAACCGTTGTCTCCATGGTCAGCAGCCACATCAAGAGGAAAAAGGCCATCATCGCGGTCATGAAGTCCGCGTAAGCGAGCTTCCATGCCCCACTGCGATGAACCTTTCGATCGGGCATGACGTACCTCACAACAACCTTTCGATCCCTGCTCCTCGTCATCACCGATTCTCCCAGGCTGGTTGGCTGCGCCCGACTCCTTTGCCTCTTGCATGAAAAGCGATCTGCGCCACCGGATAGCTGAATAACGGCAAAACTGCCGGTAGCCTTGATTGCTCAGATTTGCCAATGGACAAACTTTCGAATTGCCGCTCAGCGGATCGTCCGAAACCATAAAAAAAAAGCCCGCGCACATTACGTGCGCGGGCTCTTTCGTGCCACGCGAAGCGCCATCGACACGATGGCGCTTCAAAACATCGCCGGCTTCCGGGTATTAGTCGGCCTTGACGCCTTCCACCTGGATCTGCAGTTGCGTGGCCATCTTGAAGCCGTAGCTGTCGCCCCAGTTCACGCCGTAGTCGGCACGGTTGAACTCGGCCTTCGCATCGGCACCGCACACTTCGCGCTTGAGCATCGGGTTCTGGAAGCACTTGAACGAATCGATCTTCAGGTTCAGCGGCTTCGTCACGCCATGCAGCGTGAACGTCCCGATCACTTCCACCGGCTTGTCGCCGTCGAAGCGGATCGACGTGCCCTTGTACGTCGCGGTCGGATACTTGTCGATGTCGAGGAACTCGGCCGAGCGCACGTGCTTGTCGAGCGCGGCGTCGCCCGTGTCGATCGACGAGGCGTCGATGGTCACATCGACCGTGCCCGTCTTCGCAGCGCGATCGAGCACGACCGTGCCCGACGACTTCGTGAACTTGCCGCGCCACACCGAAACGCCACCGAAGTGATCGGCTTCGAAGCTCGGATAAGTGTGTTTCGGATCGACGTTATAGGTGGTCGGTGCAGCAATCGCAGGCGCTGCGATGGCGGCGGCGAGCGCGGCTGCTGCGAAAATCGAGGTCTTCATGACGTGATTCCTGATATGGGTTAAGCCGGATTAACCGGAAGAACTGGATGAGGCGGATAAAACGAAAAACTCGCGCGCGTCAGTGCGCAGCGGTCACGATGTGAAACTTGATTTGCACGTCGTCGGCGACGATCGACGTGTCCTTCCACTCGCCCGTGCCGATGCCGTACACGAGGCGCTTGATCGGCAGCGCGCCGTCGAACACCTGGTTCGCGCCGTCCTTGTGGTACTGCACGGGCATGACGACGTCGGTCGTCTTGCCCCGGATCGTCAGCTTGCCCGCCACTGAATATGCGCCGCTCGCGCCCGGCTGAATGCGCGTGGAGACGAACGTCGCATGCGGGAAATGCGCGGCGTCGAACCACTCGTCGCCCGCGACTTCCTGGTTGTACTCGGGCGCGCCGATGTCGAAGCTCGCGACATCGATATCGATCTTCGCGCTCGCAGCCGCGACGTTGGCCGGATCGAAATGCACGTCGGCGTTGATACGGTTGAAGTGGCCTTCAACAGGCACGTTCATCTGCTTGAAGACCGCGGTAACGGAGTTCTTCGCGGCAACGGCAGCCGCGGCGTTGGCGTTCGCGCCGAAACTCACGCTGAAAGCTGCGGCGGCGACAAGCGCGGCCACTGATGCGGTATGGACGAGACGTTTGATCATGGCGGTCGATTCGCTGGTGAGGAGTGTCACGGGGACGTTGGGTTCAGTCGCGCGGCGTGCCGAACGGCAACATGCGCGCGAGGATATTCTGCCGGTCAAACACGTGATGCTTGATGACTGCGAGCACATGCACCACCACGACGGCGAGCAGCGTGTAATTGAGTGCGATGTGGACCGTGCGCAGCACCGCCTTGAGCGCAGTATCGGGGCCGATCAACGTGGGCAGCGGCCAGATGCCGAGATACACGACCTGTATGCCCGCCGCCGAGCTGTAGAAATAGCCCGTCACGGGAATCGCGAGCATCAGCACGTAAAGCGCCGCGTGCCCCGCATGTGCGCCGAGGCGCTCCCACGCATGCGTGGACGCTGGCAGCGCGGGCGCTTGATGCGTCGCGCGCCACAGGATACGCACGAGCACGAGCGCGAGCACGGTCACGCCGATCCACTTGTGCCACGAGAAATAGCGCAGTTTGGTGGGCGTGATACCCGGAATGTCGGTCATCACCCAGCCGAGCGCGAAACCCCAGACGATCAGTACGGCGATCAGCCAGTGCAGCAGCATCGCGACGCCGCTGTAGCGGCGGGCGGGCGCGAGAGGCCGGTTTATCGTGTTCATCGTGCAATCAGCTCCGTTACGGGTGACGCGCACTTTACCAGGCGGAATCTATTCAAACAATCGTATAAAATGGATCGTT
Source organism: Paraburkholderia adhaesiva (assembly GCF_021390575.1). Taxonomy (GTDB): domain Bacteria; phylum Pseudomonadota; class Gammaproteobacteria; order Burkholderiales; family Burkholderiaceae; genus Paraburkholderia; species Paraburkholderia adhaesiva. Next base: position 2,606,682 of record NZ_JAJEJQ010000001.1, read on the forward strand.
ACTATCCAGTTTGTCGATAGATTACCGATGGACCACTCACGATGGACCGCTCGCCTGGCATCGAACAACTGCGCGCCCTGATCGCTGTCGCCGAAACCGGTAGCTTTTCGGCGGCCGCGCGGCGGCTCGACCGTGCGCAGTCGGTCGTGAGCTATACGATCGCGAATCTGGAGGCGCTGCTCGGCGTCGCGCTCTTCGTGCGCGGCAAGCGCAAGCCCGAGCTGACCGCCGCGGGCCGCGCCATTCTCGCCGACGCGCGGCGCCTCGATCTCATGATGGCCCAGCTCGATGCGCGAGCCGCCGGGCTGCAGCGCGGACTGGAAGGCGAGGTATCGGTGGCGGTCGACGTGATGTTTCCGTCGCAACGGCTCGTGGACGCGTTGCAGGCCTTCGCCCAGGCATTTCCCACCGTCGCGCTCAACCTGACGATGGAAGCGCTCGGCGGCGTGCTCAAGCTCGTGCTCGACGGTGACTACACGCTCGGCATCAGCGGTCCAAACAACAACTGGCCGCACGTGATCGAGGCCAAGGCGATCGCAACGGTCGAACTCGTGCTTGTGGCGGCGCCCTGCCATCCTCTTGCGCAAGCCGACCAGCCAGTGCGGATTTCCGATGCGCGCGAACACACTCAACTCGTATTGACCGACCGCAGCCGCCTCACCGAAGGACAGACGTTCGGCGTGTACAGCAATCGCGCATGGAGGCTCGGCGATCTGGGCGCGAAGCATCGGCTGCTGCTCGCAGGGCTCGGCTGGGGATCGATGCCGAAGCATCTTGTGGACGCCGATCTCGAGGCCGGTCGGCTCGTGCGCATTGCTCTCGCGGATCGGAGTTCGGTGAACTACAGCGTTTCGCTGATCCATCGCGTAGACGCCGCGCCTGGTCCGGCGGGGCAGTGGCTGAGCCACTATCTGTCGAGGGGCGCGCCGCCCGGCGAGCCGCTGCCGGACGCGGGCTGAACGGCCATCTCGCGTGAAGCGTCAGGCCTTTGCGCGCTTGCCCGCTCCCTTCCCCGGCAAACTCGCGGGCGCCGCCGCAGGAACGACACCCGACCAGCCCGGCAGATAGCGCGCATCGGGTTCGTGAGCGTGCGCGAGCGCTGCGGCAAGCGCCTTGTCGAAGTCCTTGCGCACGAGCGTCCTAGACACCCTCTGGCGCAGATAGTCGGCCCACAGGAATTCGCTGAACGGTGTCGTGTCCTTCGCGAAGCCCCCCGCTGTGCGCAATTCGCCCGCGAGACTGCGATAAGGATCGTCGGCCAGCCCGGTCAACTGCTTCGGCAGGTCGTCGAAATCGCAGCGCTTGCCCGCGGCGTCGAACGGGTGCACCCACTGGTTGTGCTCCATCATGCGCCAGAAGAGATTCGGTTCGAGCCACGACAGATCCTTGAGCACGGTGACGCGCGCGCTTGGCACGCCCTCCTGCAGCCACGCGAAGCCGAGGTGATGATGGTCCACCACGTAGTAGCGTCCCTTCGGGCCGAGCACGGCCGGAAACCAGTGCGAGTCGATGGCCGCCGCGCGGCCCTTCTTGTCGAGCGATGTCCAGTGCGCGCGCTTGGCGTGAACTTCGCGATAACCAACGGTGATCTGCGTCGGCCGCAGTTCCTCCAGTTGCACAGTGATCAGATGCAGATCGGTGTTCGGCAGTATCATGGTCGCGCCTCGTTTTCATGTGAGTGTCACAGGCGCAACAATACCGTCGAACGGTGGCGTTTTGCGCGCGCCATGCCGGTTGCCATGACCCGCGCGGCCTTTATCGTGCACGACGGGTGCATGACCTCACGAAGCACGGCCTGAGCGCCGTGCTGCTGCACCTCGCACCTGCCTCCAGGGTGCGAAAACGGGCGCGGGCCACCTTCATCGCGATCGCGCGCCCGCCAGCTTCGCTCCCCGGTCGTATCGGCAATATTCGGCATCGTTCGGCATCACCCGGCAGCATGGTTCGAATCACCCCGACTTACTCACCGACTCAAGCGAGGGCATCTTGGATCTCGACACCATCCACTCGTTCATCATGACCCGGGGTATCGACTTCGGGACCAAGGTCCTTGCTGCGATCGTGCTGTGGATCGTTGGGCGCTGGGCCATCAACCTGATCGCGAGGCTCCTGCGCAAGATGCTCGGGCGCAACGAGCGCGTCGATCCAACACTCGCGCACTACCTCAGCTCCATCCTCGCCGCGCTCTTGAACCTGCTGTTGATTCTCGCGATCCTCCAGGTGTTCGGTGTGCAGACGACCTCGTTCGCGGCGCTGCTCGCCGGCCTCGGCCTCGCGATCGGCACGGCCTGGGGCGGCCTGCTCGCCCACTTCGCGGCGGGTGTGTTCATGCAGGTGCTGCGGCCGTTCAAGGTGGGTGACTTCGTGACGGCGGGCGGCGTGACCGGCACCGTGAAAGAGCTTGGCATCTTCGGCACGACGATCATTTCGCCGGACAACGTCGTCAACATCGTCGGCAACAACAAGATCTTCTCCGACACCATCTCCAACTTCAGCGCCACGCCCGTTCGGCGCGTCGAGCTGACCGCGAAAATCGCCAATGGCGTCGATCCCGTCGATGCAGCGAAGCGCCTGCGTGCGGCCGTCGAGAAGATCCCGAACGTCGTGACGGACCCGGCGCCCGACGTCGAAGTGCTGTCGTTCACACCGGAAGGACCGCTCCTGTGCGTGCGGCCGTACACGAAGAACGACACTTACTGGCAGGTCTATTTCGACACGAACCGCGCTATTGTCGAGACGTTCAGGGACGCCGGATATCCGACACCGGAGACGCCTTCCATCATTCGCCGCGTGAACTGAGTTACGCGGCGCGTCCATCGCCGGGAATTCGCGCGCCGGCTAACGGAGCACAACCGTCGCGCACCCGAAGCACGGCCTCAATGCAAAACGGCATCGCCAGTCGGACTGGCGATGCCGTTATTCGTTGGCGCGGCTTTCACGACTAGCGCGATTCGCACGAATCGCGCGCCGTGCGGATGATCAGCGGTTACCGTCGGGGCGGCGAACACCGTCGTCGTGGCGCGGATTCTTGCGCAGCATCTTCCACAACCCGCCAATGGCCACAGGCACAACTGCAGCGCCAATGCCCACGAGCACGATCACATTCAGGTACTGGCGAATGAACGGGATGTTGCCGAAGAAGTAGCCGAGCAGCACGAGCAGCAGCACCCACAAGAACGCGCCCGCGAAGTTGAAGAACTGGAAGCGCTTCATGCTCATCTGCGAGACGCCCGCGACGAACGGCGCGAACGTGCGCACGACCGGAATGAAGCGCGCGAGCACGATGGTCTTGCCGCCGTGGCGCACGTAGAAGTCGTGGGTCTTCTGCAGCGCGGCGCGGTCGAGGAACCGCTCGAGCCCGCGAATGCGTGTGTTGAACACGGCGGGCCCGATGGCGTGGCCGATCATGTAGTTGACCGTATTGCCCGTAACCGAGGCAACGAGCAGCAACACGATCAGCGCACCGAGGTTCATCGCACCCGCCGCGGCGAACGCACCGCCGATGAACAGCAGCGAATCGCCCGGCAGGAACGGCACGACCACGAGCCCGGTTTCGGCAAACACAATCAGGAACAAGACGCCGTAAACCCAGGCGCCATATTGCTGAATGAAGACTCCGAGGAACTTGTCGATGTGCAAGACAAGGTTGGCGAACTGCAGCAGCGTATCCAAAAGTGTCCCTTTTTAGCTTATGGGGCGAGAAGGAAATTGACCGCGCCATCATACCTAAAGTGCCCGACCGTCACGAATAAATCCCGTCGGTCACGCCACCGGGCCGCTCCTGCCGAGTCGCTATAATGACGCGCATGTCATCGTATTCCGATCCCTCCGACGCCGCCGGCCCGGCCCGCGACGACACCGCCACGCATACCGCGGCATCGCGGGCCGCGCAGCCCGCCCGCGCAATCCAGGCGCTTCCCGACCAGCTCATCAGCCAGATCGCCGCGGGCGAAGTGGTCGAACGGCCCGCGTCGGTCGTCAAGGAACTGCTCGAGAACGCGCTCGATGCGGGTGCTACGTCGTTACGCATCCTGCTCGACGAGGGCGGCGTGAAGCGCATCTCCATTACCGACGACGGCTGCGGCATTCCCGAGCGCGAACTGCCGCTCGCGTTGATGCGCCACGCGACGAGCAAAATCCGCTCCCTCGCCGAACTCGAAAGCGTCGCGACCCTCGGGTTTCGCGGCGAGGCGCTGGCTTCGATCGCGTCAGTCGCGCAGATGTCGATCACGAGTCGCCCCGCCGACGCGGCGCACGCCGTCAAGATCGATGCGGACACCGGCTCGCTTTCGCCTGCCGCGGGCGGCCAGGGCACGACCATCGAAGTGCGCGAGCTGTACTTCAACACGCCCGCGCGCCGCAAATTCCTGAAGAGCGAGCAGACCGAACTCGGCCATTGTCTCGAGATGATCCGCCGCTCGGCGCTCGCACGGCCCGACGTCGCGATTTCGGTGCTGCACAACGGCCGCGCCGTCGAGCACTGGAACGCGAGCGATCCGGCCACGCGCGTCTCGAAGATCCTCGGGGAAGCGTTCGCCACTGCGCACCTGCCGCTCGACGAGCAAGCCGGGCCGCTCGCCGTCTACGGCTGCGCCGGCCTGCCGACCGCGAGCCGCAACCGCGCGGACCAGCAGTATTTCTTCGTCAACGGCCGCTTCGTGCGCGACAAGCTGCTCACGCACGCCGTGCGCGCCGCTTACGAGGACGTGCTGCACGGCGACCGCTATCCGTCGTATGTGCTGTTTCTCGACCTGCCGCCCGAGGCCGTCGATGTGAACGTGCATCCGTCGAAGATCGAAGTGCGATTCCGCGACTCGCGCTCGATTCACCAGTTCGTGTTTCATGCCGTGCAGCGCGCACTCGCGCGGCACGCCGGTGCGTCTCCCGAAACGACTTCGGGCGCCCACGCCGCATTCGTCGAGCCGCGGCCCGCGCCTGGCGCGAGTGTGCCGGGCGCGACGCCGCACGGTGCGGCGGGCGGATTCGGTGAATCGGGTGGTTTTGGCACTGCGCGCGTCGCGGGCAGCTTCGGCGGGTCCGGTTCGGGTGGCGGCTCGGGTGGCTCAGGTGGCAACTTCGGCGGCGGCACGCGTTCGTCCGGCTTCATGACCGGCGGCGCCAGCGGCAGCAGTTCGGGCAACACCTGGCTGCGCCAGTCGCGCATGACGCAGGGCTCGCTACCCGTCGCGCAGCCGCTCGCGCTCTACGACGCGCTTTTCGGCCGCAAGGACGTGGGCGCCGGGACACCGCAAGGCTCAACGATGCTGCAGGCCGAAGACGGCGCGGCAAGCGCAGCACCGCGCGAAGCGCACGCCTTCGACCCGAGCGACGATCAACCGCTCGGCTTCGCGATCGGCCAGATCCACGGCATCTACGTCCTCGCGCAGAACGCACAGGGCCTCGTGATCGTGGACATGCACGCCGCGCACGAACGCATCCTCTACGAGCAGTTCAAAGAGGCGCTCGCGCAACGCTCGCTGGCCGTCCAGCCGCTCCTGATCCCGCTTTCGATGACCGCCGATCCCGTGGAAACGGGCACCGTCGAGGAAGAGAAGGCCACGCTCGAAGCGCTCGGCTTCGACCTCGCTGTGCTCTCGCCCACCTCGATCGCGATCCGCGCCGTGCCCGCCCTGCTCAAGGACGCCGATCTGGCCGCGCTCGCGCGCGCCGTGCTCGCGGATCTGCACGCCTACGGCGGCTCGCGCGTGCTGACCGAACGCCAGCACGAAATGCTCGGCACGCTCGCGTGCCATCACGCGGTGCGCGCGAACCGGCGTCTGACGCTCGACGAAATGAACGCGCTGCTGCGCCAGATGGAAGCCACCGAGCGCGCCGACCAGTGCAATCACGGCCGGCCGACGTGGTACCAGTTGACGCTCGGCGACCTCGACCGCCTCTTCATGCGCGGTCAATGATGTCTGGCGCTCCTTCCGGCGACGGCGTGCTGCCGGTCGCCTGCCTGCTCGGCCCGACTGCATCGGGCAAGACCGCCGCAGCGCTCGCGTTCGCCGCGCAATCCGCGGCGCGTGGGCGCGTGGTCGAGATCGTCAGCATCGACTCCGCGCTCGTCTATCGCGGGATGGACATCGGCACGGCCAAGCCGTCCGCCGCCGAGCGCGCGGCGGTGGTTCATCATCTGATCGACATCGTCGATCCCGCCGACGCCTACTCTGCCGCGAACTTCCGCGCCGATGCGCTGCGCGTGACCGGTGAGATCGTCGCGCGGGGAAACGTGCCGCTGCTCGTGGGCGGCACAATGCTCTACTATCGCGCGCTCACGCATGGCCTGAATGACCTGCCTGGTGCCGACGCCGAAGTCCGCGCGACGCTGGACGCCGACGCCGCCCGCGACGGCTGGCCCGCGCTCCACGCACGCCTCGCCGAGGTCGATCCCGCGACGGCCGCGCGCCTCGCGCCCAACGACTCGCAGCGCATCCAGCGCGCACTCGAAGTGTTCATGCTGACCGGCCAGCCGATGTCGACGCTGCTGGCCGCGCCGACGCCGCGCACCGACCTTGCCGCGCAGTACCGCTTCGTGCCGATCGCGCTCGAACCGTCTGACCGCAGCGTGCTGCATGCGCGCATCGCCGCGCGCTTCGACGCGATGCTGGCCGCTGGCTTCATCGACGAAGTGAAGGCCCTGCGCGCCCGCGGGGACTTGCACGCGGGATTGGCCTCGATGCGCTGCGTGGGTTATCGCCAGACCTGGGAATACCTCGACGGCGCCACAGACTACGACACGATGCGCGACAAGGGCATCTTCGCGACGCGCCAACTCTGCAAGCGCCAACTGACCTGGCTGCGCTCGATGCCGGAGCGGATCGTCGTGGATTGCTGTGCGGCGGATGCTACGGCACAGGCTGTGGCGGCGGTGACGAGCATCGGCGGCTGACGTGGCGCTGCAACGCGCACAGCGAACGATATCGAAAAACACGCACGCGTCGAACGGTTCATGATCTGCACGCCGCGACCCTAAAGCCGGACGCAGCGAATCCAACGGCATTGCCGCCGGAATTACTTCAAACATCTGCATTCCGCCGGTTGCAGGCCCACCCTACCCACCAGCGGAGCCTGTCGCGCTGGTGCGCCACAGCAAGACCCCCAACGGTCCGCAACACGCGCACTCACGCGTGACGCGCGCCCACTTGCGCGCGGCACCGCGCCACGAAATTCCACCGTAGCCGTCTTGACTTTCGCCCAATCGGCTACGATCATTAGTTCACAAATAGAGCAATTGCTCTGCTTGAGGTACTGAGCCACCTGTGGACGCGCATTCGATGCGCGCACTCCGTACCTCTCAGCTCTGCATGGAATCGCACCAGTGCTATGGAGCCGAGGCAGGCGCTGATGTGCCAGCTTCGGCCAACACGCCAGTGCAGCCGAAAGGAGACACACATGAACAGCGAACACACCAGCGCAAACGTGATCCTGCACATTGGTGCCGGTTCGTTTCACCGCGCGCATCAGGCGTGGTACCTGCACCGCGTGAACCTCTCGCGCGAACCTGGCGAGGCGGCCTGGTCGCTGACCGTCGGCAACATCCGGTCCGACATGAACGCCGTGCTCGACGCCCTCGCAGCCCAACACGGGGTCTACACGCTCGAAACCGTCACGCCACAGGGCGAGCGCAGCTACGAAACGATCCGTTCGATCACGCGCGTGCTGCCGTGGTCCGCCAACCTCGCGGGCCTGATCGACGCAGGAGCCGATCCAGCGTGCAAGATCGTCGCGTTCACCGTCACCGAAGGCGGCTATTACCTCGACGAACACGACCGCCTCGACACCGCGAACCCCGACCTCGCCGCCGATCTCAACGGCGCACGCACGACGATCTACGGCGCGCTCGCCGCGATACTCGAAGCGCGCATGGCGCGCAACGGCGGCCCCGTCACGCTGCAGTCCTGCGATAACCTGCGCAGCAACGGCGATCGCTTTCACGCGGGCATGCGCGAATTTCTCACGCGGCGCGGCGCGAGCGCCCTGCTCGCCTGGTTCGACGCGAACACGTCTTGCCCGGATTCGATGGTCGACCGCATTACGCCGCGCCCAACACCCGATGTCCGCGAGCGCGTGAAAGCGGCAACCGGCCTCGACGACACCTGCCCTGTCATGGGCGAAGCGTTCATCCAGTGGGTGATCGAGGATCGCTTCCGCGCTGGGCGCCCCGCGTGGGAGCGCGCGGGCGCGGAACTGGTCACGTCGGTGAAGCCGTATGAGGAAGCGAAGATCCGCATCCTCAACGCGACGCACAGCTGCATCGCGTGGGCGGGCACGCTGATTGGCCTCGACTACATCCACGAAGGCACAAGCGATGCCGATATCCGCGCCTTTGCCCGCCAATACGTAAGCGAAGACGTGATTCCCTGTCTCACGCCGAGCCCGCTCGATCTCGCGAAGTACCACGACGTCGTGCTCGATCGCTTCAGCAATCCGTACATTCAGGACACGAACCAGCGCGTCGCCGCGGACGGCTACTCGAAGATCCCCGGCTTCATCACGCCGACGCTTGCGCAACGCATCGAGGCCGGTGCGACACCTGCCGCGACGGCGATACTGCCCGCCCTGTTCCTGCGCTTTCTCGAACTCTGGCACAAGGGGACGCTGCCGTACACGTATCAGGACGGCGTCATGGACGAAGCCGCCGTCCACCGCATGTTCGAGGCCGAAGACCCGCTCGCGGTCTTCAGCGCCGACAAGCTTCTGTGGGGCGGACTCGCTGGCAACGCATCGCTCGGAAGCGCGCTGCGCGATGCGCTGGCACGCGTCGATGCATGGCTCGCTGCACGCCGCGGCGCCCCGGCTTGAGCGGAGCGTGGCCATCGTCACGTTCGCTCGCCCGCATGCGCCGCGCCGCGCGCACGCGCGGGTTCGCGGATTCAAGCGCGAGGCCTCCGGGTCGCCGCGCATGGCGCTACGCCCGCCAGGCGGCTAAAGTAGCGCATCTTCCCCCACGACATCGCGCGCACATGTACCTGGGCATCGACCTCGGCACCTCCGAAGTGAAAGTCCTGCTGCTCGCGCCCGATGGCCGCGTGATCGGCACCGCCGGCTCGCCGTTCGTGGTCACGCGCGCGCACCCGCGCTGGTCGGAGCAAAATCCCGCCGACTGGTGGGACGGCATGCTCCAAGCGCTCGCCATGCTGCGCGAGAAGCATCCCGCCGATTTCGCACAGGTGCGCGGCATCGGGCTCTCCGGACAGATGCACGGCGCCGTCCTGCTCGACGCACACGACAACGTGCTGCGCCCCGCGATCCTCTGGAACGACATGCGCGCCGTCGAAGAATGCGCAGAACTCACCGCACGCGCGCCGCAGCTTCATCGCGTCGCGGGCAATCTCGCGATGCCGGGCTTCACCGCGCCAAAGCTGCTCTGGGTCGCGCGCCACGAGCCGCGGATTTTTCGCGAAACGGCATGTGTGCTGCTGCCGAAGGACTACCTGCGCCTGCGTCTCACGGGTGGCAAGGTGTCCGATCCATCGGATGCGGCCGGCACGCTCTGGCTCGACGTCGCGAAGCGCGACTGGTCCGACGCGCTACTCGACGCATGCAACATGACACGCGCGCAGATGCCCGCGCTCGCCGAGGGCAGCGCGCCGTCCGGCACGCTACTGCCCGAAGTCGCGCGCGAACTCGGCCTGCGCCCCGACGTCATCGTCGCGGCTGGCGGCGGCGATAACGCGACGAGCGCGATCGGCATCGGCGCGACGCAGCCCGGCGACGGCTTCGTCTCGCTCGGCACCTCGGGCGTGCTGTGCGTCGTGGGCGACCGCTTCCGGCCCAATCCGGCGTCGGCTGTCCATGCGTTCTGCCACGCGATTCCCGACCGCTGGCATCAGATGAGTGTCGTTCTTTCGGCGGCCAGTTGCCTGCGCTGGGTCTGCACGCTGACCGGCACCGACGAGCCCGCGTTGCTCGCCGAAGTCGCAAAGCTCGCACCCGACGCGCTGAGCGAAGCACCGCTTTTCCTGCCGTATCTCTCGGGCGAGCGCACGCCGCACAACGACCCTTACGCGCAAGGCGTGTTCTTCGGCATGACGCATGCGACCGACCGCGCGCTGCTCGGCTATGCAGTGCTCGAAGGCGTGACGCTCGCGCTCACCGACGGGCTCGACGCGCTCGTCGCGGCCGGCACCGAAGTCGGCCCCCTTTCGATGATCGGAGGCGGCGCGCGCAGCGCGTATTGGGCGCAACTCGTGGCCGATGCCTTCGATACACCCACGCGCCAGCACGGCGGCGGCGAGACGGGCGCGGCACTCGGCGCGGCTCGGCTCGGCTGGCTCGCTGCGGGCGGCGATGCGAAAGACGTGCTGACGAAGCCACCCATCGTCGCCGAATACATGCCCAACGCCGAGCGCCACGCAGCGCTGCGCGGACGGCTCGACACCTACCGCGCGCTCTACCGCCACGTGCGGCCGCTCTTCGAGCGATCGCGCGAGCGGCTCGCCTGAGGTCCGTTACACTGCGGCCTTCACACGAGCGCGCCGACACCCCGCTGACACCCCGCGACACCTGATAACACCGTGCCAAAGTCCACCGAAAAACTCGATCTCGCCACCCGCGCCGCCTGGCTTTACTACGTGGCCGGCAATACACAGAACGAAATCGCGGAGAAGCTTCAGGTCTCGCGGCCCGTCGCGCAGCGGCTCGTCGCATTCGCGGTCGAAAAGAACCTGATCCGCGTGCGCGTCGATCACCAGCTGGCCGATTGCCTCGCGCTCGCCGACCAGTTGTCGAAACGCTATGGTCTTTCGGTCTGCGAAGTAGTTCCGGTCGACAATGACACCCCCGAGGAAATCGACCGCAAGCTCGCCGTCGCGGGCGCGCAGGTCATGGAGCGCTACCTCACTGAAGAACAGCCGATGATCGTCGCCGTGAGCAGCGGCCGCACGCTCAAGGCCGCCGTCGATCAGATCGCGCAGCTCGAGCGGCCGCAGCACCGGCTCGTGTCGATGGTGGGCGCGATTGCACAGGATGGCTCGTCGAACCGCTACGACGTCGCGCTGCACATCTCCGAGAAAACGGGCGGCAAGCACTTCCTGCTGCCCGCGCCCCTCATCGCCGACAACGAGGCCGAGCGCGCGCAATGGTGCAATCACCGGCTCTATCGGATCGTCGAGTCGCTGTCGGGGCAAGCCGATGTCGCGTTCGTCGGGATCGGCAATATCGGCGAGCATTGTCCGCTGCACGAAGACGGTTTCATCACCGCCGATGAAGTGCGCGAGCTGATGAAGCTCGGCGCGACAGCCGAAATGCTCGGGCTGCCGATCAACGCATCGGGCCAGCGCGTCGATTCACCGACGGGCCGGCGCGTGACGAGCGTGCACCTCGATTCGCCGCCGAAGCGTCCGACCATCGGTTTTGCGGGCGGTGCGCGCAAACGTCAGGCGGTGATTTCGGCGCTGAACGGCGGCTGGTTGTCGGGCCTTGTCACCGACGAGGAATGCGCGAAGGCCGCGCTCGGGGCGTAACGGGTACACACGGAGCAGCGACTTCGTGTGCAGCGTTCAAGCATGTTCCTTGCACGATTCGCCAGCCGATCGTCTTCAGCACGTTCCCCGGTCATCCTCGATGAAGCCGATCGTTGGCCCATCACCTACCGTTACCGTTGAATCCAGTAAAGAATCGTCGGCCCATGCTGTTCGATCTTCAGCACGCGGTATCCATAGCGTGCCGCGTCGGCGGGAATGCTGTTGATCGACTGAGGGCAATCGCTGAGCACTTCGAGGACCTCACCGGGCTGCAGATTCGGCATGGTTTCGAGCGTCGCGACCACGGGATACGGACAAGGCTCACCGCTGAGATCGAGCCGATAGTCGGGCGTGAGAATTTCGTCAGCCATCAAATGGCGCTCCCGGTTTCGGATTGGCCAAGCGTGCGCGGACGCGCACGATCGAGGTAGGTTCGCTCCCACCACAGCAACAGGGCGAATGCGACGACGAGACCCGCATAAGTCGCGATCAGTCCGCCCATCGGCCCAAGTGCATTCAGCAGGTTGACCTTCGGGTAATCGAGCGCCAGCACCGGCGCGACGCGATCCCAAAGCGACGCGAGCACCGTCGCGCCGACGATGTTGCCAACGCCGACCCACCAGTAGTGCACCTGCCCTTCCATCGCGCGATACATCCAGCCCGTTTCGCAGCCGCCCGCAATCACGATGCCAAACCCGAACAGCACACCACCGATGATGGCATTCGGACCGGCCCAGAAGATCTTCGGCGCGACACCGAGCTGGACGTAGCTGAAAATCCCGATCGCGCTGGCGGCCATGCCAAGCACGATCGCGCGGGCCATCGTCGTGCGTCCGGTGATCCACATGTCACGAAACGCCGAGGTGAAGCAGATTTGCGCGCGCTCGATCAGCACCCCGAACGCGATGCCGAAAACAGCGGCGAGACCGAGCTTTTGTGCGCCGAATGCGAGCGCGAGCGAGCCGGCCAGCGCGGCGGAGAATACCAGCACGCCGGCACGGAATTGCCATTGCGGCTGTTTTGCGGGAAGGCGGGATTTCTGGGCAGTCGTCACGCGTTCGAGATGCGGTTCGGCCCTCAGATACCGCATCAGCGCGACGCGCGTGCCGAAATAGGAACCCACGATGGTTGCCAGTGCAAACAGCCACGCGTGTAGCGAGAACTGCGGGATGCCGGTGAAAAACGCAGCGAGATTGCATCCCATCGCGAGCCGCGCCCCGAATCCGGCTATCGCGCCGCCAGCCAGAGCCTGGACGATGCGGCGCCGCCGACGCGGAAAACGCAGCTTGACGTTGTTGGCCCACAGCGCGGCGGCGAGGCTGCCCGCGAACATGCCGAGCACCATGACGCCGTCGATGCGCGTCCACGGTGCGCCGTGCAGTCCGATGACCTTGAAATAGCCCCAATCCTCGGGGTGCAGGCCGAAGGCCTGAAGCACATGTCCGCCCCAGCGAGTGAATTCACCGGTGACGGCCCAGAAGGTGCCCGTCAGGCCGAAGTAAAACGCGGACAGCACGCCGGCTGCGATGATCGAGGGCAGCGGTGCCCAGAAACGTACCAGATAGTCTTGCCGAATGCGGCGCCATGCCATGGCTGGGCCTCCAAAAAGGTGAGCTAACGCGAGCGAGGCGGCCATGATGCCAGCTATCGATGAAAACGGCGAGGCGGCGCTTTCCCCTTCGCCCAGCCTGACCGGCGACGATCCGGAACCCGGCCAGAGGCACCCGATATAATTGCCGTGCCATTCAACGAGGACATCCCATGAAATCTCTGATTGCCCTACTCGCCGCTGCAACCGTCGCATCGACCGCGTTCGCCGCCAATACCATTGAGAAGTTGCCATCGGGCGTCGTAGTCGAACACCTCAAGCAAGGCACCGGCCCGCAACCGACCGCCGAAGACATCGTGCGCGTCAACTATCGCGGCACGCTCGCGAACGGTACTGAATTCGACAGCTCCGCCAAGCACGGCGGCCCGGCGACCTTCCCGCTCGGGCAAGTGATTCCGTGCTGGACGCAAGGCGTGCAGAAGATGCGGGTGGGTGGAAAAGCGAGGCTGACCTGCCCGGCGGCGACCGCTTATGGCGATCGCGCGGTCGGTCCGATCCCGCCGAACAGCGACCTCACGTTCGAAGTCGAACTGCTCCAGATCGGCAAGTAATCGAATCGTGACAGCGCCCGCCCCCGGTGAGTGACAAGCCATCGGGAAAGGGCCGCCGCGTCGCGAACTGCAGAGCCGCCGCAAGAAATAGCGAGCAGGCGGCGGCTCTCCATTAGTTCGGCGATCAGACTTGGGCGCGCGGCGTCAGCGCCCCCGCCCAGAAAAAACGCCCGCACAGAGCGGGCGCACAAAGACAACCACAGTCAACCGCGGCGCTGCACTGCCGCTCAATCGCAGCAGCGCTTGCATCTGTTCGTTTCGCCTCCCGCCTAAGCCGCCATTTCGTGCGCGAACCGCCGCTCGAACGCGTGACCATCCGCGTCGAACAGATGGCAATGATCCGGCGTCGCACCCAGCTTCATCGATTCTCCACGCTCGTGCTTTTCCAGCGGCGGAATCCGCGCGATCAATCCGTCCGGCGCGACTGGCGTCTCCGCGTAGAGATACGCCGCGTCGCCGAGCGACTCGACCGTCATCGCCCGCGCGCTCACACCCCACTCGCCTGCGAGCATATGCAGATGCTCGGGCCGGATGCCCACAGTGACCTTGTCGCCAACGCGCGCGCCGCGCGGCTCCACAGCCACTTTCTGCAATTCGCCAGTCTCGTAACGCACCACGATGCCATCGGACGCAACCTGCTGGATCACACCGTCGAAGAAGTTCATTTTCGGCGACCCGATGAAGCCCGCCACGAACCGGTTCGCCGGTGCGTGATAGAGCTGATTCGGCGTCCCAACCTGTTCGACATTTCCCGCCGACAGCACGACGATCTTGTCCGCCAGCGTCATCGCTTCGACCTGGTCGTGTGTCACGTAAATCATCGTCGTCTTCAGTTCGTCGTGCAGACGCGCGAATTCGAGGCGCATCTTTACGCGCAGCGCGGCATCGAGGTTCGAGAGCGGCTCGTCGAAAAGAAAGACCTTCGGCTTGCGCGTGATCGCGCGCCCTATCGCCACGCGCTGACGCTGACCGCCCGAAAGCTGCTTCGGCTTGCGATCGAGCAGATGGTCGATATGCAGGATCTTCGCGGCGCTCTTCACGGCGGCATCGATCTCGGGCTTCTTCGCCCCGGCTAGCTTCAAACCGAACGCCATGTTGTCGTAGAGCGTCATGTGCGGGTAGAGCGCATACGACTGGAAAACCATCGCGATGCCGCGCTTCGCGGGCGGCACATCGTTCATGCGCGCGCCGTCGATCGTGAGGTCGCCGCCGCTGATGTCCTCCAGCCCCGCGATCATCCGCATCAGCGTGGTCTTGCCGCAGCCGCTCGGGCCAACGAACACGACGAATTCGCCGTCCGCGATGTCGAGGTTCACGTCGCGCAGCACTTCGGTCTCGTCGTAGCGCTTCAGCACGTTTCGCAGAATCACGCTTGCCATGATGTGTCTCCGTTCGTTGCGGCGCGGTGTTGCGTGATGCGCCGTTTGCCGCGATTCACTTTGTCCATCGCAGCGCCTGCCGCGATGCGCTCAATGCCCTCAACGCGAGCTGGCTTGCACCGCTTGCGTCTTTTGCGTCCAGTACGCCACCCGCGCGGGCAGCTTGCTCATATCGTCGAAAACCTCGATCGCGCCCACATCGCGCAGCTCCCGCGCGTGCGCATCGCCCACGTGCGTACCGCCGACGAAACCCAGCACCGTCATGCCAGCCGCACGCGCCGCGCTCACGCCCGCCACGCTGTCTTCGACGACGAGGCATGCACGAGGCGCCACGCCTGTGCCCTCTGCCGCCGCGAGATAAACATCGGGCGCGGGCTTGGGCTTCGCGACCTTGTCGGCGCAATAAACGTGATCGCCGAAAAACCGCGTGAGGCCGTTTCGCGCCAGTACGCCATGCACGACCGCCGAATAGCTGTTGCTCGCGCACGCCTTCAGGAGCGCGATGGCGTCGAGCGCGACCACCACGCCCGGAAATAGCGGCGCGTCCTGCGCTTCCCGTTCGGCGGCCGCGCCGATCGCTTCGACATCGTGCGACGTGAGGCTGCGTCCGAGCGCCTCGCACGCGCCGCTGAGCACGCGCTCGATGCGCTGCCCGAGCAACGGCATCACGACCGGCGCGACCTCGACGCCAGGCCAGCGCGCTTCGAGTTCGCGCACGAGCACGCGCGCGGCCACGGCTTCGCTGTCGATCAGCACGCCATCGCAGTCGCAGATCAACGCGGCAACCGCCGTCATTTGACGGCCCCGAACGTGAGTCCGCGCACCAGTTGCTTCTGCGACAGCCAGCCGAGGATCAGCACCGGCGCCACCGCGAGCAGCGAAGCTGCGGAGAGCTTCGCCCAGAACAGTCCCTCAGGGCTCGAATACGACGCGATGAACACCGTGAGCGGCGCCGCGTTCGAACTCGACAGGTTGATGCTCCAGAACGCCTCGTTCCACGAAAGAATGATGAGCAGCAGCGCCGTCGAGACGAGACCCGGAACGGCCATCGGCATCAACAGATAGACGATTTCCTGCCACGTCGCCGCACCGTCCATGCGGCCGGCTTCGAGGATGTCGCGTGGAATCTCGTTGAAGTAGGTGAACGCCATCCACACCGCAATCGGCAGATTGATCAGGGTATAGACGATGACGAGGCCGCTCACCGTATCGAGCATTCCGCTGTTTTTCCACAGCAGATAGATCGGAACGAGCACGCCCACCGAAGGCATCATCTTCGTCGAGAGCATCCACAGCAGGACTTTCTGCGTGCGCTGGGTGGGGAAGAACGCCATCGAGTAAGCGGCGGGCACGGCGAGAATCAGGCACACGAGCGTCACGCCCGCCGAGATCAGGATCGAATTCCACGCGAACGCGAAGTAGTTGCTGCGCGCGAACACCTCGCGGAAGCTTTCGAGCGTCGGCATGAAAAAGATCGACGGAATATAGGCCTGCTGCTCGGTCTTGAACGCCGTGATCGTCATCCAGAAGATCGGGAAAAACAGCGCGAGCGCGATGAGCCACGCTAGAAGACCAGGCAGCACGCGGCCGATGAACTGCATCGGCGACGAGCGGTTGACGGCATGCGGCGACTCCGGCGCAGCCGTTGGCGTAGCGGCAAGCTGGCTCATTTTTCGTACTCCCCTTTGAGGTTCCGCGCGAGCATCCGCACGAGGAAGAACGACACGATGTTCGCCAGCACCACGGCGAGAATGCCGCCTGCGGAAGCGATGCCCACGTCGAACTGCTGCAGGCCCATCGAGTAGATCAGGTAAGTGAGGTTGGTGGTCGCATTGCCCGGTCCGCCGCCCGTGGTCGTGTAGATCTCGGCGAAGATGGCCAGCAGAAAAATGGTTTCCATCATCACCACCACGGCGATGGCACGGCTCAGGTGCGGCAGCGTGATGTAGAAGAACATGGAAATCGGGCCTGCGCCGTCGATGCGCGCCGCTTCCTTTTGCTCCTGGTCCAGCGACTGTATCGCCGTGAAGAGGATCAGGAACGCAAACGGCAGCCACTGCCACGCGACGATCATGATGACCGCGGTGAGTGGATGGTCGGCAAACCAGTCGATCGGCGTTAGCCCGACCGCGCGCATCGCGATGGCCACGAGGCCGTACACGGGATGCAGGATCATGTTCTTCCAGATCAGCGCGGAGACCGTCGGCATCACAAAGAAAGGCGCGATGGCGAAAAGACGCGCGATGCCCTGGCCGTAGAACTTGCGGTCGAACAGCACGGCCATCAGCACGCCGCCGACCACCGTGATCACGAGCACCGAGACGATCAGTTGAATCGTGTGGATGATCGACGGAACGAATGACGGGTCAGTCGCGAGAAAGCGATAGTTGTCGAATCCCGCGAACCCTCTGAGATCGGGGTTCAGCAGGTTGTAGTGCATGAACGAATACCAGATCGTCATCGCGAGCGGGATCGTCATCCACAGCAACAAGACCGCCACGGACGGCGCCACAAGCCAGCTCGACGCCGTGCGCCGCGTTTCGACCCGCTGCGGGCCCTGACTGCGCGCCCCTTTGAATAGAGGCATGGGAAGATGGAGATGACGCATGATCGTGACCACCCTTCACTGTTGCGCGCCGCTCAGGTCCCGGCGCTCTTTGCTTTCGGCGACCGCGCCGCCCTGCTTACCGGACGGCGCGGCGCGCATCGGACGGCTTCCCGCTACTTCTGGAGGCCCGCCTGCTGGACCGCACGGTCAGCGGCGGCGTTGCCCGCAGTCAACGCCTGATCGACGCTCATCTGTCCGGCGAGCGCGCCGGAGACGTTCTGTCCGACCACGGTACCGAACGACTGGAACTCAGGAATCCCGACGAACTGGATACCCGTGTACGGAACCGGCTTGAGCGTCGGGCGCGTCGGATCGGCGCTCACGATCGCCTTCAGCACGAAGTCCGCAAACGGCGCAGCGGCCCGATATTCCGGACGCGCATACGTGGACTTGCGTGTGCCCGACGGCACCGAGGCCCAGCCCTGGTCCTTCGCCACCAGCTCGATGTATTCCTTCGACGTCGCCCACTCTACGAACTTCTGCGCGGCTTCCTTCGACTTCGACGACTTCGGAACCGCGAGCGCCCACGACCACAGCCAGTGCGAGCCGTTCGGCGTGACCTGGGTCGGCGCGGCGGCGAAACCGATCTTGTCGGCAACCTGCGACTGCTGCTTGTTGAAGAGAATGCCCGCGGCGACCGTCGCGTCGATCCACATCCCGCACTTGCCCGACGACATCAGCGTCAGGTTTTCGTTGAAGCCGTTCGAACTGGCTCCCGGAGGCCCGTCCTTCTTCAGCAAATCGACGTAGAAGTTCACGGCCTTCTTCCACTCGGGCGTGGTCAGCTGGGCGTGCCACTTTTCGTCGAACCAGCGTCCGCCGAACGTGTTCACAACCGTCGTCACATACGCCATGTTTTCGCCCCAGCCTGCCTTGCCACGCAGGCAGATGCCATACGTTCCGCTCGCCTTGTCGGTGAGCTTGTCGGCGAACTGGGCGATCTGGTCATAGGTCGGCTGCTCGGGCATCTTGAGGCCCTTCGCATCGAACAGGTCCTTGCGGTAATACGTCATCGAGCTTTCGACGTAGAACGGCAGCGCAAAAAGCGTGCCGTTGTACGAGAGGCCGTCACGCGCGGTCTTCACGACGTCTTCCAGATCGTAGCTCGCGGGCAGGTTCGTCATCGGCACGAGCCAGCCGCGCTTGCCCCACTGCGGCGCTTCGAACGTGCCGATCATCATCACGTCGAACTGGCCGCTGTTGGTCGTGATGTCGGTGGTCGCGCGCTGGCGCAGCACGTTTTCTTCGAGAATCACCCAGTTAAGCTTGATGCCCGGATTGGCCTTTTCAAAGGCCGGTGAGAGCTTCTTCAGCACGATCATGTCCGGATTGTTCAACATCGCGATGGTGACGGTCTGCGCGTGGACGACGCTTGCACTGGCGGCAGCAACGACACCCGCGCCAAAGAAACGTAACGCGGTCCTGAAGGCTGGTTTCATGACTTGTCTCCTTTGTTTGTTACGTTATGTCGTGCCGCACGATCCGACGCGGCTTGAGGTCAACTCATCCAGTTGCCGCCGTCGACGTTGAGCGTCTGGGCGGTGATGTAATCGGCGTCCGCAGACGCGAGAAAGAGCGCAGCGCCAGTGAGGTCAGCGGGCAATCCCATGCGGCCGAGCGGCACCGCCGCCCCCACGAGTCGTTTCTTTTCGCCGACCGGGAGATGCTCGTATTGCGCGAAGAGTGCGTCGACCTGATCCCACATCGGCGTATCGACGACGCCGGGTGCAATGCCGTTTACGTTGATCCGGTACGGCGCGAGCGCGAGTGCCGCCGACTGCGTGTAGCTCAGCACAGCGGCCTTCGTTGCGCAGTAGTGCGAAACGAGTGCCTCACCACGACGTCCTGCCTGCGACGACATGTTGATGATCTTGCCCCCGCGGCCCTGCTCCACCATGCGGCGCGCGACGGCCTGCATCAGGAAGAACATCCCCTTCACGTTGACGGCGAAGAGCCGGTCGTAAACATCCCAGGATTCGTCGAGGAGCGGGCGCATGTCGAACAGCGCCGCATTGTTGAAGAGGATGTCGACGCGTCCGAAACGCTCAACGGCCGCGTTCACGATACGTTCGATGTCCTCGCGGCGCGTCACATCGGCGCTGAACGCGAGCACACGCTCCGGGTGATCGGCGGCAAGCTGGGGCGCGATGGCGCCGGCTGGCTTGACGTCGACGAGCACGCAGTACGCACCCTCATCCAGATAGCGGCTCGCCACAGCCTCGCCGATGCCGCTCGCCGCGCCGGTCAGCACGGCGACCTTGTCCTGCAAACGTCCAGCCGCCGGATTCGCGGAATGTGTCACAGGGCTGTCTCCCAGTTCGTTCGTCCCGGTGCCTTGCGCGCCGGTCGAGTGAGCGAACGCTCAACAGTCGAGCATTTGCTCTATTGATGATCGAATGATCGGATACGCACTGGTGCATGTCAAGGCGGGTGAACGAGATTTATTGAGATTTCGATGGTGCGGCGCGCAAGCGTCCACGCTGCACTGGCCGCCCAAACGAGATAATCGGCCCGCTTGCTCGTCAACCTCCGCGATACGTTATATCATTGCGGCTTTGTCGCACCCTGACGTGCCGCCTCCACTGCTCCCGACGCCTTCGAGGACAGATCAATGATCCACCAAAACCCCGCGCACGGTCCCGCCGCCCGCCTCACAAGAGCCGCCGCGCGCCTCGTTGTCGCGCTGACGGCCACAGTCGCCGCCGTGTTCGGCTTCGCCCACGCTGCGCTCGCCGCGGACGCGACGATTCCCGTCGTCGCTGCGGAGAACTTCTACGGCGACGTGGTCAAGCAAATCGGCGGCGCACGCGTGGACGTGACGAGCATCCTCAGCAACCCCGATCAGGACCCGCACCTTTTCGAAGCAAGCCCGACGACGGCGCGTGCACTTCAGCACGCGCGCATCGTCGTCTATAGCGGTGCCGATTACGATCCGTGGATGGCCAAGCTGCTCGGCGCCACCAAGGGCAGCCAGGGTAGCCCGCGCGCGGTCATCGTCGCGGCGGATCTGGTCGGCAAGAGGGCCGGCGACAACCCGCACATCTGGTACGACCCGCGGACCATGCCCGCCGTCGCGCGCGCCGTGAGCGCCGCGCTCGCCGCCGCGGACCCCGCGCACAAGAGCGTGTACGATGCGAACCTGGCGACGTTTCTCGCCTCACTAAAACCGGTCGACGCGAAGGTAGCGGCCATGCGCGCGCGCTACCATGGCGTGCCGGTGACGGCGACGGAGCCGGTGTTCGGCTACATGTCGGACGCGCTCGGATTCGACATGCGCAACCTGCGCTTCCAGCTGGCCGCGATGAACGACACCGAAGCGAGCGCTTCGGACATCGCCGCCTTCGAGCGCGACCTGCGCGAGCGGCGCGTGCGCGTGCTGATCTACAACAGCCAGGCGACCGAAGCGCTCACGCGGCGCATGCTCGCGCTCGCGAAGGATTCGAAGGTGCCGGCGGTGAGCGTCACTGAAACGCAGCCGGCGGGTGTCACGTTCCAGCAATGGATGATGGCGCAGCTCGACGCACTCGATCACGCGCTGGCCGCGTCCGCGAACCCCTAACCCGAAGTGCAAGGAAAGTCCCGATGACGACGGCGGTGCCCCCGTCCAACGATCGCAACAATCACCACGATCCGCACACGCAAGCGGCGCCGCACGGCGCACACCGGCACGCGACGCCGGTGCTCACGCTCGCGGGCGTGACGCTCACGCTCGGCGAGCGCACGATCCTGCGAGACGCGAATTTCGCGGTGAACCAGGGCGAATTCATCGGCGTGCTCGGGCCGAACGGCGCGGGCAAGACCACGCTCATGCGCTCGATCCTCGGCCTCGTGCCCGCCTCGCACGGCGCGATCCGCGTGCTCGGCGCGCCGGTGGCGCGCGGTAATCCGTCGATCGGCTACATGCCGCAAACGCGCACCGCGCTGGCAAGCCGCCGCGTGCGCGGGCGCGATTTCGTCGCGATGGCCGCCGACGGGCACCGCTGGGGCCTGCCGCGCACCGATTCCGCCACGCACGCCGACGTCGCGCGCGTGCTCGACCTCGTCGGCGCGACGAAGCTCGCCGACCGCCCGCTCTCCGAGCTTTCCGGCGGCGAGCGCCAGCGCCTCCTGCTCGCGCAATGCCTGCTCGGTGACCCGAAGCTGCTGCTGCTCGACGAACCGCTCATCAGCCTTGATCCGAACCATCAGCGTGGCGTCGTCGAACTCGTGCGGCGCGTGCAGCGCGAACTCGGCATCGCGGTGCTGTTTTCGGCGCACGAACTCAATCCGCTGCTGAACGCGCTCGACCGCGTGCTGTACCTCGGCAATGGCGTCGCCGCGCTCGGCAGTGTCGACGAGGTCATCACCGGACCCGTGCTCTCGCGCCTCTACGGCTCGCCGATCGAAGTCATGCGCATGAACGGGCGCATCTTCGTGATGTCCGGCGACGTCGAAGTCGAGAAACACGATCACGGCTACGAGCACGACCACACGCACGAACACGATCATGGACACGCCGCGCATGCACATCAGCACGGCGGCGATACACACGGCAAACACGACCACACGCACGATGCTTGAATACGATTTCATGGTGAACGCCTTCGCGGCGTCGGGCATCGTCGCGGTGCTCGCGGGCGTGGTCGGCTATTTTCTTGTGCTGCGCGGACAGACCTTCGCGGGTCACGCGCTTTCGCACGTCGGCTTCACGGGCGCGACCGGCGCCGTGCTGCTCGGTATCTCGCCGATCTGGGGCATGGTCGGCTTCACGCTCGCCGCGGGCGTTTCGATGGGTGCGCTCGGCGAAAAGCTCGCGGGCCGCGATGTCGCCATCGGCGTGATCCTCTCGCTCGCGCTCGGCTTCGGCCTCCTGTTCCTGCACTTCTTCACGTCGTACGCGACGCAGGTCACCGCCCTGCTCTTCGGCAACGTGCTCGGCGTCGGCCGCGACACGCTCGGTGTGCTGGCCGCGCTCGCCATCGCGAGCCTCGCCGCGCTCGCCGCGATCATGCGGCCGCTGTTGTTCGCTTCGCTGCAACCCGAACTCGCGGAAGCCAAGGGTGTATCGCTGCGCCTCGTCTCCGTGCTGTTCCTGGCCATCGCAGCGCTCGCTGTGGCCGCGTGTACGCAGATCGTCGGCGTGCTGCTCGTGTTCACGCTGATGGTCGGACCCGCCGCTGCGGCGCAGAACCTGACGACGCGTCTGTCGACCGGCCTCGTGCTCGCCGCCGCGCTCGCGCTCGTGCAGGCGTGGCTCGGCGTGACGCTCGCGTATTACACCGACTGGCCGACGAGCTTCTGGATCACCGCGCTCGCCGCGCTTGTGTACGGCGCGAGTTTGATCGGGCGACGCTAAAGCGCCCGAAGCGCCTGACGCGCTATTTGCAGGCAAGAAAAAACGGCGTTGCACCGCAAGGGCAACGCCGTTCTGCTTTCTGCTTCGGACGTGCGCCGATTTACTTCAGCAACACCCGCGCATGATGCGCGATGTGATCCTCGACGAACGTCTGGATGAAGAAGTACCCGTGATCGTAGCCCTCGTGGCGGCGCAGCGTAAGCGGCTGCCCCGCCGCGCGGCATGCGGCTTCGAACACATCGGGATTGAGCTGGTTCGCGAGGAACTGATCAGCCATGCCCTGATCGACGAGGATGCCCTCATCGAACTTGCGCGTCGCGCGCGCGACGAGTTCGCTCGCGTCGTACTGTTTCCACGCTTCGCGATCGTCGCCGAGATAACCGCTGAACGCCTTCTCCCCCCAGGGGCAACGCGAAGGCGCAGCGATCGGCGCGAACGCCGACACCGACCGATAAATCTCCGGATTGCGCAACGCGAGCATCAACGCGCCGTGCCCGCCCATCGAATGCCCGAAGATGCCGAGCCGCTCGCCATCGACGCTCAGATTCGACGTCACGGCCTCGCGCAGTTCGTCGCGCACGTATGAGTACATGCGCCAGTGCGTGGCCCAGGGCTCGCGCGTCGCGTCGACGTAGAAGCCCGCGCCCACGCCGAAGTCCCACGCATCGGCTTCGCCCGGCACGTTCGCGCCGCGCGGGCTCGTGTCCGGCGAAATCAGCGCGATGCCGTGCTGCGCCGCGAAGCGCTGCGCACCCGCCTTGATCGGGAATGTTTCTTCCGTGCAGGTCAGGCCCGCAAGATAGAAAAGCCCCGGCACCTTGCGCGCGTGCGCCTGCGGCGGCAGAAACACGGAAAAGCGCATCGGCAGCCCGATCGTCGCCGAGTCGTGCTTGTAGATGCGCTGCACGCCGTCGTAACAGGCGTGTTCCTCGATCAAAGTCAGCATCGCGCGCCTCCGCTCAGTACAGCACGACGGAGCGGATCGACTCGCCCTGCTTCATCAGGTCGAAGCCCTCGTTGATGCGATCGAGCGTCAGCCTGTGCGTGATGAGGTCGTCGATGTTGATCTTGCCTTCCATGTACCAGTCGACGATCTTCGGCACATCGGTGCGGCCGCGCGCGCCGCCGAACGCCGAGCCCTTCCACTGGCGTCCCGTCACGAGCTGGAACGGCCGCGTGCTGATCTCCTCGCCCGCCGCCGCGACGCCGATGATGAACGACTGGCCCCAGCCCTTGTGCGTGCATTCGAGCGCCTCGCGCATGAGCTTCGTGCTGCCGACGCATTCGAACGAGTAGTCGGCGCCGCCATCGGTCAGTTGTACGATGCGGTCGACTACGTTCTCGACTTCGTTCGGGTTGATGAAGTGCGTCATGCCGAACTTCTTCGCAAGTTCGACGCGCTTCGGGTTGATGTCGATGCCGATGATCTTGTCAGCCCCAACCATCTTCGCACCTTGAATCACGTTCAGCCCGATGCCGCCGAGACCAAACACAACGACATTCGCGCCCGCCTCCACCTTCGCCGAATACACGACGGCGCCCACACCCGTCGTCACGCCGCAGCCGATGTAGCAGACCTTGTCGAACGGCGCATCCTCACGGATCTTCGCGACGGCAATCTCAGGCACGACGATGTAGTTCGAGAACGTCGAGGTGCCCATGTAGTGAAAGAGCGGCTTGCCGTCAAGCGAGAAGCGCGAGGTCGCGTCGGGCATGAGGCCCTTGCCCTGCGTCGCGCGGATCTTCTGGCACAGGTTCGTCTTGCGCGAGAGGCAGAATTTGCACTCGCGGCATTCGGGCGTGTAGAGCGGAATGACGTGATCGCCCTTCTTCAGCGTGCCGACGCCCGGCCCCACGTCGACGACGATGCCCGCGCCCTCATGGCCCAGAATCGCCGGAAAGATGCCTTCGGGGTCCGCGCCCGAGAGCGTGTAGTAGTCGGTGTGGCAGATGCCCGTCGCCTTCACCTCGATCAGCACCTCGCCCGCGCGCGGACCTTCGAGATCGACTTCCTCAATCGTCAGCGGAGCGCCCGCTTTCCATGCGATGGCGGCTTTCGTTTTCATCTTCCATGCTCCTGTGAAACGGTAAATCAATGTGTGCGATGCGCTGCACGGTTTACCGCGTTGCGGGAAACCAGCTCCGCACGCGGCCATAAAGATCGATGAAGCGCGCGTAGCGCGCTTGTAGCGCTGCGTCCTCGCGCGGCGACGCCACGCGCGTCGCCGTGGGCGCGAGCGCGGCAAGATCGGCCTCGCACCAGTGCCCGCATGCGATGCCGCCGAGCAACGCCGCGCCGCGTGCTGCTGCGTTCGGACAATCGATGGCGTCGAGTTCGACGTCGAGCGCGTCGGCGAGCAATTGCCGCCAGCGCGCATCGACCGAACCGCCGCCTGCGAGCTTGAGCGCCGTGATCGGCGTGCCACTGTCGCGGATTGCGTCGAGTCCCGCACGCAAGGCGAACGCTACGCCTTCGAACGCCGCGCGCATGAGCGTACCGCGCGTGTCACTCAAATCCGCGCCGAGCCAGCCGCCGCGCGCCGACGGATCGAGCCACGGCGAACGCTCGCCGCTCAGATACGGCAGGAACGCGAGGGTAGCCGAGGGCGTCGCGTCGAACGCTTCTTCGTACGCGCGAGCCCAATCGTATGACAACCAGCCGCGCGCTGCTTCGAAGGCAACACCGACGTTCTGCATGGCGGCCATCGTGTACCAGCCGCCGCTCGCCGATCGATAGCGATGCAGGCCCCGCTGCACGGGCGGTTCGGCGCGCGCAGTCACCAGAATCTGGCCGCCGGTGCCCGTGGTGAGCAGCGCGTCGCCTTCGGGCGCGAGACCGCTGCCGAGCGCGGCGCACGGCGTGTCGCCCGCGCCCGTCGCAAGCGGAATGCCGGCGGTGAGGCCGAGCGAGCGCGCGGCGTCGGCGCGAAGTTTGCCGCTCGTTTCCGACGATGTCGAGAGCGGCGCGAACCAATGCGATGGCAAGCCGAGGCGCTCGATCAGTGCGTGGTCCCATGCGCCATCGGGCGTGGCGAGCGCAGTCGCGCATGAATCTGACGGATCGGCCGCGACCGTACCGCCGAGCGCGACGCGCAGCCAGTCCTTCGGCTGCAAGGCCCAGCGCGCGGCGCGCGCCGTATCGGCTTCGTGCAGCATCGCCCAGCGCAAAAGCGGTCCCGCCATGCCCGGCGCGACCGGATTGGGCTGCGGCTGTGGCCAGGCGTCGAGCAGCGCGTGCGCGCGCGTGTCGGGCCACAGCATCGCGGGGCGTAGCGCGCGGCCCGCTTCGTCGGTGAGCACGACGCCGTGCATCTGCCCCGAGAAGCCGATCGCACGCACGGCCGCGCGCTCACCAGCATCGAGCCGCGCGCATGCCGCGCATAACGCGTCCCACCAGCGCGTGACGGGGATTTCGGCCCAGCCGGGTTTCGGGGTATCGAACGCGTAGGCGGCGCTAGCTGTCGCGCGTTCGGCCCCTGCTTCGTCGATGATTGCAACCTTGAGCGAGCCGGTGCCGAGATCGATGCCCAGAAAACGCGCGTGCGATTGGCTCATGGGAAACGGGATGCGCCGAAGTGAGAAAGGGTCATGATAACGGCGGGAGGCACCGTCCATGCGACACGCCGAAGCGAGGCGAAAACTTGATGCCTGACGGCACGTCCGGCGTGGCGTGACGCGATGCAAAACACCCCACATGCGGCTCGCGAAATTGGGATCGTAACGACGAACGCATGTGTCTCGCGGGCCGCGATTCCCGCACCGCCCGCTTGCATCGACATTGCGAACGTCGGCGGCGTCGCGGCTCAAACGATCGTCGTGCAGCAAAAGGACTTTGCAGAGGCGGATCACTGCGCACACGTCGCGGCATCACACGCCGATCATCAGCGCATGCCGCATGACGGCCCGAAGCGAACCTTCATACATTCTGCGCACAGACGTCCTACATTAAAGTCACGACCGCCGCAGAATGAGCAAGCCACCAGGCGGCGTTATACTTTCGCGCTTTTATTACCGTTATCAGCCACAAAGGATTACCCATGAGCGCGCTGCCCCCTTGCCCGAAATGCAACTCCGAGTTTACGTACGAAGACGGTGGCGTTTTCATCTGCCCGGAGTGTGCGCATGAATGGTCGGCCGATGCGGCCGCCGTGTCGACGGAAACGGCTGCCAAGGTTTATCGCGATTCGGCTGGCAACGTCCTGCAGGACGGGGATACCGTCACTGTCATCAAAGACCTGAAACTGAAGGGTTCGGGCGGCGTGATCAAGATGGGAACCAAGGTCAAGAATATCCGGCTGGTGGACAGTGACCACGATATCGATTGCAAGATCGATGGGTTTGGCGCGATGAGCCTGAAATCGGAATTCGTCAAGAAGGTGTGATCGGGCGGACGACGCGTAACGTCGGTCAGCGCAGCCTGCCGAAAGCAGGCTGCGCTTCGGATACGCTATTGCGCAACCGAAGAATCAATAGCTCGGAACCACCTTGGGCTGTGGACGCAGCATCAGATAGAACGCAGCGACGTGCGTAATCATCAGCACAGGCACGAAGATGATCGGAATCGCGTACGTGGCACCCAGTTCACCCGCTTGCGCGGGAAGGCCCGCCTGCGTAGCGTGGAAGTAAGCGAGAATGAGGTCGGTCGTGCCCACCACGTTGAAGGCTACGACGAACAACCAGAAGAGTGGGCGGATGCGCGCCGTGAGCAGCGCAAACATCGCCAGCACACCTGTAGCGAGGTCACCATACGCGGTGGGCACCGCGAAGCTGGCAGGCAGATGACTACCGACAACGCCCGGCAGGATGAACACGAGGCCAAAGAAGCGGAAGCTGTGCAAGGTCGCGATCACGCGTTGCGCTTCGAACTGGTCCATCGACTTGAGCCTGGGCCAGATGTATGTGCTAAAGCAGAGCAGCCAGGCGACATACCCCAAGGCGAGATGCAGCTGGAAAATGCGTTCCGGTGACATGGTGCCTCCTGGCAAGTAGTGTCCGGTGCAGCGACGAAAAGGAATGGCGATCAGCGAGCGCGTCGCCGCATCAACTGACGCAGCGACAACGCATGCAGCAGGATCGAACTTGGCACCACGAAAGCCGGAGTCAGCGCATACGGATAGGTGCCGGGGTTGATGCTCGGCATATCCGGCACGATCAACTGGAATCGGCCCGGCGCAGTCATCATTCCCAACGCAATCGCGATGGCGAAATCGACGAGGCCGAGGATGTTCCAGGCGATCGCCGCTCTGCGTCCTTGTGCGGTGCCGCTCGCCACGGCGATTGCCGCTGGTACGGCGAGCAGGCCCGTCAGCACATCGCCGAATCCGGCGGGCAACCCCACGACGCCCGCCAGTTCCCCATGCAGCCAGGCAGCGATAGCCCAACTGCCGAACACCCGGTAAAGCTGCAGCGCGATGAGCCACGCCGCAGGCATCGCATCGAGCACCTGTCCCACTCGCTTCGACCGCAGCAATATCGGCGCGCCGATGATCACCGGAAGGAAGATCGCCAACGGCAGAAACGGCGGCGCTAAAGGTGAAGCGTCGGTGCGAAAGATGCCACTGATCGCCGCGTTCCAGATGACCGCGAACCAGAGCGTGTCCGTGATGATGACCGCAAGCCAGGTCGCCAGACGTTGGCGCGGTGTCAGGTCCGTGCGTTCGAGGCCGAGCCACAAGCCGACCGCGATGAACGCACGAGCCGCAAGCTGGTGAGCCGTGGTCGAAAAACCGCTGGACGGAATAATCGGCTGCCAGTAGATCAATCCGATCCACAGGGCCGTCAACGGAGCGAGCCAGAACAGGCTGCGCCAGGCAGGTCGCGGCGCGACGAAAGCAGCGGGAACGTGAGCAGCGGTCATCGGCGGTTCTCCAGATGAATGCGTGGCTTCGTCATCGGTCAGGCGAGTCGCGCGATAGCGTTCACGCACGCCATTCCGTGCGTCAGTCATCGCGAAACGCCCCACTCCCGAGATGCACGTAAGGTGTACCATCGTTTCGCGCGAGCGACTATTCATCACAATGTTGACGGGCTATGAAGCAGAACTTCACAGTCAGGCAGGGTGCGCTCGATGGCGTGGAGACGTTCCTGAGCGTCGCCAGGCATCGCAGTTTTCGCAAGGCGGCCGCGGACCTCGGCGTAACGCCGTCGGCCGTCAGCCAGACGGTGCGCGTGCTCGAAGAGCGCGTTGGCGCCGCGCTCTTCGTACGCACCACGCGTAGCGTTGGCCTGACCGAGGCCGGCGAACGGTTTCTGTCGCGCGCAAAGCCTGCCTTCGAGGAACTCGTCGCCGCCAGCGAAGCTGCGCGCGGACTCGGCCAGCGACCGACCGGATTGTTGCGTCTTTCCGTACCGCGCGCGGTCGTCCCGATCATCCTCGAGCCACTGCTCGCCTCCTTCTGCGAGGCGTATCCCGAGATCGAGGTGGAGATCGCCGTCAGCAAGGAGCTGATCGATCTTGCAGCGGAAGGATTCGACGCCGGCATCCGGTTAGGCCAGTTCGTCGATGCCGATATGGTCGCCGTGCCTTTGACGCCACCGTTTCGTCTCGTCGTTGTCGGCAGCCCTGCCTATTTCGCAGCGCGCAGCCGGCCGAAACACACGGACGATCTGCGCCAGCACGCATGCTTGCGATGGCGGCAATCCAGCGGCGCGCTCGCGTTGTGGTCCTTCAACGACCACGGCCACGCGATCGAGATTGCCGTATCAGGCCCGCTCATCGCGAGCGACTTTCCCACCATGCTTGGCGCGGCGAAACAAGGCATAGGTCTTGCGCAACTGCCTGAGGTGATGGCCGCTGAAGGGTTGAAAACAGGAAAGCTCGTCCATGTGCTGGAGCCGTATGCGCCGATGGTGCCGGGGGTGTTTCTCTACTATCCTGGCCGCAGGCAGATGACGCCGAAGCTGCGCGCGTTTATCGATCATGTGAAGAACCATACGGCAGGTCGTGGCAAGACACGCGCACAGGATGACGCGATGCGCGCAGGAGCGCGCAAAAGGCGATGACTACCTGCGCCGCTTTCGTTATCCGCGTCGCGCACGCGTGCTTCGAAATGTGTCTGCGTCAATTCGAAACGTTACCGTCGTACGCCACGAATTCCACGTTAAATAACATCGAACCACTTCTGTGTAATACATCGAAACAGTCCGCATTAAATCGACCCAATCCCGAATCGCGCCCTTCAATTTCGAGGATTATTAACTTGCGGCTTAAAAAAAAGAGACTATTATCAGTTCGACTGATTTGCAAAACAGACCTCTCAGCATAAGACGCGATATCAACGGAACGAGGGAGCGTCATGGACGAGACAACCATTCCAGTCGACCTGCTTCACTGGATTCTGGCAACGCTTTCTATCGTTGCCCTGCTTGTCTTTCTCGTGCCGCTTCGCTGGCGAGCCCCCGAGGCGGGTCCTGGCGCGATGTTCGTTGCTGGCCTGCTCGCGTTTTTTGCATTCCGCACGCCGATCACGACCCTTGCGGTCGCAAGCGCAAAGGGCGTGTGGGACGCCATATTCATTCTGTATGTGATGTGGCCAGCGCTTCTGCTTTATCAAATCACCAAACAGGCCGGCGGATACGACGCCCTTCGACACGGAATTTCCCGTTTCAGTCGAAATGAATTATTCGTCATACTCGGGCTCGGCTGGGTGTTTTCATCGTTTCTTCAAGGCATTGCCGGTTTCGGTGCCCCGATCGCCGTCGTGGCCCCGCTCCTGCTCGCAATCGGCGTAAGGCCCGTCTACGCAGCCGCCATCTCGATCATTGCGCATGCATGGGCACGATTCTTCGGGACGCTCGGCGTCGGCTGGCTCGCGACGTTGCAGGTCGCCGATGTCCAGGATGTACCGCGGGCCGCGTTCGAATCTTCGCTATTGCTGCTCATTCCGACCTACTTCGGCGGCTTGCTAATCGTGTGGTTGTACGGGCGCTGGGCCGCGGTACGTCACGCGTGGCCGCTCGTGCTGATTCTCGGCACGATACTTGGATTCGGTCAGCTTGTGTTCGCGTTCCTGAGCCCGGAACTCTCGACGTTCCTCGCCGCTTGCATCGCGATGATCGCGCTGTATCCGCTCTCGCGCTGGCGTCGTTTCAGCGAGCCGGTTCCGCAGTCCGACGTACCGGATCGCCCCGCGATGGACGACACCGCAACGCACGCGCAAGCAGAATCGGATGAACCGGTGATGAGCATCGGCATGGCGTTTCTGCCCTATGCCGTGCTGACGGTCGTCACCCTGGGCGTTCAGCTTTTCGATCCACTGAATAATGCGCTGCGGCAATTCCGTATCGGCCTTCCGTTTCCGGAGGTGACCACGGGATTCGGCGTGACCAATGATGCCATCGAGCGTTACGCGCCGTTCTCGCCGCTGACCCACCCAGGAACGATGCTGATGATCGCTGCCATCGTCGTCTGGATCGTCTATCGCGCGAACGGCTACTACGCGGCATGGGGAGCGCGTCACGGCACGGAGAATCTCGGGCGCTCGCTGATCGTCGATGGCGTGCCTGCGTCGCTGCCGGTTATAGCATTCCTCGTGACGAGCCGCATCCTCGATCACAGTGGCCAGACCATCGTCCTCGCACACGGTATAGCGGATACAGCGCCTCCGCTGATCTACGCGGGCATTGCAAGCATGATCGGCGCTCTAGGTGCGTTCATGACGTCGAGCAGCACCGCATCGAATGTGCTGTTCGGCGGCCTGCAGAGCGACGTCGCGCAGTTGCATTCGCTGCCCGTGGAATCCATCGTCGCCGCGCAGGCAGCGGGCAGCGCCTACGGCAACGCAATCGGCCCCGCGAATATCGTGCTTGGAACCAGCATCAGCGGCATCAAGGGACAAGAAGGCGCGGTGATGAGGCTGGCCATTCCGTGGACGATCATCGTTGCCATCCTGACCGGGATAGGCACGATCGCCCTGGTCCTACTCGCGTGAGGCGAATCGCATGGACAAGCTCGTTTCGGAAACATTGGCGCTGATCCTGATGTTCGCGGCCTTTCCGCTCACCAGCAAGGGCGCGACCGACGACAACACGCTCTTGCTGAGCATCGGGTTTCTCTGCGTGATCGCCGGCGGCGTGTTGCCCATCATCACGCGGTTCATGGATCACTCCAATGACAAGGTGAGGGACGCGGGCGTCGAGTTCGACGATCGGGCTTCCTGATCGAGCCATCGCTTTCGCTCCTTTGGACCAGTCGTTTTTCCGCAGCACGTTCACCGCTTCCGGAATGCGGGAGAAACGAACGTGGTGGACCAACTAGCGGACCAACATCAGGAAAACGCATCATGAGTCATCCGAACGGACCTCGTACCGGCCGCCCACCTACCCGCGCGCCACATGGGATGGTGTCGACACCGCACTATCTCGCCAGCCAGGCCGGTGTCGAGATGCTTCAACGCGGTGGAACGGCAGTCGATGCCGCCATCGCGGCAAACGCCGTGCTGTGCGTCGCTTATCCGCACATGGCGGGGCTGGGCGGCGACGGATTCTGGCTGATCGCCGACGGCAAGAGCGATCAGGTCCACGCGATCAATGCGAGCGGGCCTGCGGCCGAAGGCGCGACGTTGGCGCGCTATCGGAGCGGCGGGAGCGGCGCGGCCAGCGACGAAATCGCGGCACGCGGCGCACAGGCCGCGCTAACGGTGCCGGGTGCCATCGATGGCTGGCGTCTCGCGCACGAGCGCTTTGGGCGCCTCGCGTGGGCAGAACTGTTCGCACCGGCGATCGGCTACGCACGCGACGGCGTGCCGGTCACCCGCTCGCTCGCGGACTGGACGGTGCACGATGTGCCGATCCTGACGCGGTATCCGGAAACGGCTGCGATCTTCATGCCGGGCGGTCGTGTGCCGGCGGACGGCGACCGTCTCGTGCAGGCAGCGTTGGCAAGGTCGCTGCAACATCTCGCCGATCACGGTGCGCGTGCAGGATTCTACGAAGGGGATCTCGCCGCGCGGATCTGCAGCGGAATCGGGCAAGCCGGATCGCCGCTGCAGCCGAGCGACTTTGCCGCGTATCAGGCCGAATGGGTGACGCCGATCAGTACGACGTACCGGGGCAATACGATTTACGAACTGCCGCCGAACACGCAAGGCTTCACGCCATTGCAGATCCTGAACCTGATCGAGGGTTACGACGTCGTCGCGTGGGGCGATGGCACGGCGGACTATTACCACCACATCGCCGAAGCGGTAAAGATCGCGTTCGCCGATCGCGAAGAGTGGTTGACGGACCCGCGCTTCGTCGCGATTCCGGTGGACGAACTGATCTCGAAGGCGTACTGCGACGAACGCCGCAAACTGCTGGACCCCAAACGCGCGATGGACATCGCGACGGTACCGGCTGGCATCGCGTATCAGTATCCGCACGACCGCCGCGCGCCCGACGGCGACACCTGCTACTTCTGCGCCGCGGACAAGAACGGGATGGTCGTGTCGCTGATCCAGTCGATTTATCACGACTTCGGCAGCGCGGTGATCGCGGGCGACACCGGCATCATCATGCAGAATCGCGGCGCGTTCTTCTCGCTGGACGAGCATCATCCCAACTGCCTGCAGCCGGGCAAGCGGACTTTCCATACGCTGATTCCGGCGCTGATGACACGCGATGGCAAACCGTGCCTCGCGTTCGGGTCGATGGGCGGCGAGGGGCAGCCGCAGACGCAAGCCGCGCTCGTGACGAGGATCGTGGACTTCGGCTACGACGTGCAGCAGGCCATCGAAGCGCCGCGCTGGCTGATGGGGCGCACGTGGGGCACCAAATCAC
The DNA here is from genome assembly GCF_021390575.1 of Paraburkholderia adhaesiva. GTDB lineage: Bacteria > Pseudomonadota > Gammaproteobacteria > Burkholderiales > Burkholderiaceae > Paraburkholderia > Paraburkholderia adhaesiva. The sequence goes on from NZ_JAJEJQ010000001.1 coordinate 2,640,390, forward strand.
GCAACATGTCGCTCGAGGGGCGGATATCCGACGAAGTCGTGCGCGAACTGAAGCGCCGGGGCCAGCCGGTTCAGATGGTCACCGACTGGAACGACAACATGGGCCACGCGCACGCGATCCGGATCGACGCGGAACAGGGCTTCTACGAAGGCGGCGCGGATCCGCGCGGGGATGGTGCCGCGCTCGGCTATTAGGTCCTGCAGGTCCTGTTAAGTCCTGCACGGGCCGGTTTGACGGAGGGCCACCGCGGTCGCGCGTGAGCACGGCATGAACGGCACGTGATCCGCCCGGCGGCGGCTCACGACAGCGCCATACGAAGGGTAGAACACATGAACCCCATGATCGTTACCTCGCTGATCCTCGCCGTAACGATGGTGCTGTTCATCTGGAACAAGTTGCCGGCAGCGGTCGTCGCCGTCATGTCGCTGCTCGCGCTGTACCTGACCGGCGTGCTGACGATGCGCGAAGCGTTGAGCGGATTCGGCGATCCGCTGATCGTGTTCATCGCCGCGCTGCTCGGCATCGGAATCGGCCTCGAAACGACGGGTGTCGGCACATGGGCGGGACAGTGGCTCATTCGCCATGCCGGCACGAGCCGCACGCGGCTGATCGCGTCGCTCCTGATCTTGTCCGCGATTTCCACGGCCCTGATCGGCATGAACGGCGCGGTGGTCGCCATGTTGCCGATCGCGGTCATCATCTGCGTGCGCACGCGGCTCGCGCCTTCCCAACTGATGATGCCGGTATCGATCGCATGCCTGACCGGCGCGAAACTCACACTGCTCGGCAGCCCTGTGAACGTGATTGCGTCGACGGCGGCCGACGCGGCAGGCGGACCGCCGATCCGCTTCTTCGAATGGTCGATCGTGGGCCTTCCGCTGTTCGGCGGTGCGCTCTTCATTATTCTGGTCCTGGGACCGCTGTTGTTGCCGAAGCGCAGTTCAGATTCGCTTCCAGCCGATTTCAGCCAGCACGCCCATACGCTCGTCGAGCAATACCGGATCGCGGACGGCGTGTACCGGCTACGTGTGCGTGCCGGGTCGCCGTTCATCGGCAAAGCGGCGAGCGGCATCGATCTGTCGCAATACCCGGGCGTCAGCGTGCTCGGTCTTTTTGATGATCAGGATGTCGAAGTATCCGGCGAGGGAGCGAAGGAAGGACACAACCTTCTGGTTCGTGGCGACGCAAAAGGCATCGCCCGGCTGGCGAACGACCAGCATCTGGCGATCCGCGAACCGCTCTCCGAATCGCAGGCGGTCACGAATGCCCTCTTCAACCGCTCGGCAGGTCTCGCCGAGGTCGTGATCCCGCCGCGTTCGGCGCTGATCGGTCAAACCGTTTTTCCGGGCATGGCGACGCACGAAGGCGATCTGATCGTGCTCGCCGTGCAGCGCGGCGGACAGGACGTCGCTGAGCCATCGACACAGTTGCTCGCCGGCGACCATCTGCTTTTCAGGGGAACATGGGAAGCGCTGGACAAGCATTTCTCCGACCCGCAGATCCTGATGGTCGATTCTCCGCAGATGGTCCGCCGTCAGACGGTCGCGCTCGGTCGCGGGGCTCGCGAGGCGCTCGTTATCCTCGCCTTGCTCGTTGTGCTGCTCTCGACCAATGTGGTGCCGGCCGCCGTCGCGACGCTGTTCTGCGTGACGCTGATGGTGCTCACACGCGTGATCAACCTGAACCAGCTGTACAGCATCGACTGGAACACCTGCATCCTGGTTGGAGGGCTCATACCGCTCGCTACTGCGATGTCGAATACGGGGCTCGCGTATCTACTCGGCGATTTCGTGATTCAGGCCGTTGGCGCGGGCGGCCCTCGCGCGGTGATGGCCGGGCTCTTTCTCGTGGCCGCTGCGCTGACCCAGGTGATCGCGAACAATTCGTCAGCACTCGTCATGGTGCCGATTGCGGTCGCCTCCGCGCAGGAGCTTGGCGTTTCCGCGACACCGTTCCTCATCGCCGTCGCACTGGGCGCGGGCGCGGCGCACATGACGCCGATGAGCACGCCAGTGAACCTCGTGACCTACGGGCCAGGCGCCTACGAGTTTCGCGACTACTGGAAGATCGGCTCGCTGATCGTGCTGTGGTCGTTGGCGGTTGTTGTGGTCATTGGTCCGTTGTACTGGCCGTTCTAGTGGTGGCGTGCGGATCGCTCGGGCACTGTCCGCGCGTTCGATGACAGGTCCACAGCGTAGCCTCGCCTTCGGGGGATGAAGCAGCGCGCCGTGCGTCGTATTCCGCATCAGCACCTCAGCGCCGAAACTCACGATCATCGTGAACGCAATGCACCCGCCGTGAGCTGCATGGCCTTTTTCATCTTTTAGCGGCACCACTCGCCTAGCTGCAGCGCGTTCGCAAAACGCCTATGCCGCTCAATCCGGTAACCGGCAATCGCCGCGACCCGCACCGTTTCACCCCTTCCAGAACCGACTGTCCAAACGCGAGCCAGCCTGGTCCGCCAAATCTCCATCCAGCCACGGATGCGAAATATCGACCATCCACTATACAAGTACGCCAACCTGACTCACTGATCGCAACACGAGCTAAAGAAATACGCCCGCGTGCCGATAAATTAAGGTTGAGCCGGGTTGTAGTTGGAGATCCTGCAGGTAAGAACTCTGGATACAAAGAAAAGGTAGCGGACAATGAAAAATCAGACGCGAAACACACTCACGCTTAAGTGCGCTCTCCTCGCGATCGCAGGGTCGCTTTCCGGATGCGTGCAATTTACGCCGGTAAAAGATATCGCAAAGGATAAACCCGCCTATCTCGCCGCGAACTTTACGATTGATTCTCTGCCCGCGTCGATCAAGGAGAAGCTGCCGGCTACCGGAACCCATCCCCTGCCCTTCAAAATCCTGACAATTTCGGGCGTCGTGTCCGGCCACGTCGGTGCGAACAACGTCGCGAGCGAATTCAAATCGACGCTGGTCAACGCAAAAGACACGGGACTCGTGCAGCAACTCCATGAGGTGTCGTCGAACGGGATACCCAGCGCGGCGACGTTCAGTCTTTCCTACCTCAATCTGTTTTACCTGAAGACCGAAACGACGTCCTATTTCCAGCCCGTCGCCCCGATGCCCATTGTGGCCCACTCCGTTGAGCAAAATCCGTTCGTCATGGGCAAACCGCAGGAAGACAGCACGTTCAGTACGACGTTCACGTCGGGCACTACGGCGCAACTCATCAACTTTCGCGTCATCGATTCGACGTGCCACGCAGCACACTATTACCCCGCATCGCGCGTGAGCGCGGGCCTTCAGGGGGACGCGATCGATCTGGATTGCGAGGACAGAAAAGACAGCATTCTCCTGACGACGAGTCGCCGAACGTACCTGACCGAGTATGGGATTTACGTGATGCGAACGTCCGCAACGGCAGCGGCAAAACTGGAGTGGAAATACAACGCGTTTGAAAAGGACGGTCAACATACGCAATCGGGGCCCAGCGGCGCCGGTCACGACAAACCGGCATGAGCGGGAGACGGGATGCGAGCGTCGTAAATGACCGCTCCCGTCCCGGTTGGCTGCATTTCCGGTGAGACGCGCGCACCGTTCGCGTAACTTGTGGAATCAAGCGGACGCTAAAAGAAGCCGCGCGTTTTTTTCAATGTCATTCCATGGCGGCACTGGCAAATCGAAGCGCCAGCCGATGTCTGGCACCACGCTGAACTATCACAACGCCGAGACCGGCGTCGCACCGAACATCACCCGCGATATACAGCGCTCAGCGCCTGACGCGCGCCCCTTTCCAGTTCGATTTACGCGCGAATTCGACGAACGATTGCAGATAGTCGAGCGACGCATCCGCCTCGCGCGTACCGAGAAAGATCTGCTTGGCGATCCCCGTCTTGCCGAGCTTCACGCTCACCACGGGCATACGATCCGCGTACTCCTCCGCTAGCCAGCGCGGCAGCGCCGCCACGCCACGCTTGCTCGCCACCATCTGCAGCATGATGTCGGTGGTCTCGATGGTTTTGTGGCGGCGCGGCGCGACGCCCGCAGGCCGCAGGAACTGGTTGTAGATATCGAGGCGATCGGTTTCGACCGGATAGGTAATCAAGGTCTCGTCGACAAGCTGTCCGGGCTCCACGTAGCGTGCCGTGGCCAGCCGATGGTCCTCCGCCACCACGAGCACCTGCTCGTAATCGAATACGGGATCGAAGCGCAGTCCGGGACGCTGAAGCGGGTCCGGTGTGACAAGCACGTCGACGTCATAGCCGAACAGCGCGCCAATGCCGCCGAACTGAAAGCGCTGCTTCACATCGACATCGACGTCGGGCCAGCGCGCGAGATAAGGCGACACCACCTTGAGCAGCCACTGATAGCAGGGATGGCATTCCATGCCGATGCGCAGCGTGCCGCGCTCGCCGTTCGCGTATTGCTTCATGCGCGCTTCGGCGTGCTCGAACTGCGGCAGCAGGCGTTCGGCGAGCGAGAGCAGATATTGACCCGCCTGGGTGAGCCGCAAGTTACGCCCGTCGCGTTCCCAAACCTGGGTGCCGAGTTGCGTCTCGAGCTTCTTGACCGTGTGACTCAGTGCCGACTGCGTCAGATGCAGCGCGCCTGCTGCCGCCGTAAGAGACCCCTGGCGATCGATTTCGCGGATCAGGGTGAGATGAAAGCGTTCGATCATGATGAGTCCGGCCCAGGATACGGCATGAAGAAAATTAATGGATGAATGAAATAATTCCATTTTTCTTCATGGATTGAAAACCCTATCATCGCTGCCAGTCCCTGTAAATTTCACCGGATGGCAGCTCCCATGGTCACGACACACAATCTCGGCTTCCCGCGCATCGGCGCAAAACGCGAACTCAAATTCGGCCTCGAACGCTACTGGAAAGGCGAATCGTCACGCGACGAACTGAAGGCGCTCGGCGCGCAACTACGCGAGCGTCACTGGAACGACCAGCGCGGCCTCGATCTCTCGCCCGTTGGCGATTTCGCGTTCTACGATCAGGTGCTCGACATGAGCTTCACGCTCGGCAACCTGCCGGCACGCGTGCATGGCTTTCACGGCGACGCGCTCGATAACTACTTCCGCGTCGCACGCGGCCGGTCCGCCTCCGGTGCAGAAGAACATGCGGCGTGCTGCGGCGGTGTTGCGGCGGGTGAAATGACGAAGTGGTTCGATACGAATTACCACTACATCGTCCCCGAGTTCACGGCCGACACGCAGTTCAACCTCGACACCTCGCGTCTCGTCGCACAATTGCGCGAGGCCCGGGCGCTCGGCGTACGAGCGAAGCCGGTGATCGTCGGTCCGGTCACCTATCTGTGGTTGGGCAAAACCAAGGACGATTCGGACAAGCTCACGCTGCTGCCGCGCATCATGGCCGCGTATCGTGCACTGCTCGACTATTTCAAGGTGATGGACGTCGAGTGGGTACAGATCGATGAACCCGTTCTCGTGACCGAACTCGACCCGGCGTGGCGCGAAGCGTTTGTGAGGGCCTATGAGGGCTTCGAAGTGCGCGGAGTCAAACTGCTGCTCACGACCTACTTTGGTCAGCTGCAGGAAAATCTCGACCTCGCGTGCGGTTTGCCCGTGGACGGTCTGCACATCGACGCCATCAACGCGCGTGATGAAATCGCGCTCGCGGCAGAGAAGCTGCCCGCGCAGAGTGTGCTTTCGGTCGGCGCGATCAACGGCCGCAACATCTGGAAGACGGACCTGAACGCCACGCTCGACTGCCTCGAACCCCTCGCGAAGCAACTGGGCGATCGCCTGTGGATCGCCCCGTCGTGCTCGCTGCTGCACGTGCCGGTCGATCTCGCAAGCGAAGAAAAGCTCGATGTGGAAATCCGTTCGTGGCTTGCGTTCGCGCTCCAGAAGCTCGACGAAGTGAAGCTGCTTGCCACGGCGCTCAACGAAGGCCGCAGCAAGGTCGCCGATGCACTCGCCACGAACGCCGCCGCGGTCACCGCGCACCGCAACTCGCCGCGCGTGAACAACCCGGCGGTGAAGGCCGCACTGGCGCGTATCGACGCGAAGCTCGGCAACCGTCAGCACGCTTACGCCGAGCGGGCAGCGAAGCAGGCCGCGATCCTCGAACTGCCCGCGTATCCGACCACGACGATCGGCTCATTCCCGCAGACCGCGGAAATCCGTTACGCGCGCAGCCAGTTCAAGAGCGGCTCGCTTGATCAGGCGGGCTACCAGGACGCGATGCGCAAGGAAATCGAGCGCAGCGTGCGCGAGCAGGAAGCGCTCGGGCTCGACGTGCTCGTACACGGCGAAGCCGAACGCAACGACATGGTCGAATACTTCGGCGAGCAACTGGACGGCTATGCATTCAGCCAGTTCGGCTGGGTGCAGTCGTACGGCTCGCGCTGCGTGAAGCCGCCTATCCTGTTCGGCGACATCAGCCGGCCCAAAGCGATGACTGTCGAATGGATTACCTACGCGCAGTCGCTCACGAACAAGCCGATGAAGGGCATGCTCACGGGCCCCGTGACGATCCTGAACTGGTCGTTCGTGCGCGACGACCAGCCGCGTTCGGTGTCGTGCTACCAGCTCGCGCTCGCGATCCGCGAAGAAGTGCTCGACCTGGAAAAGGCCGGGGTACGCGTGGTCCAGATCGACGAAGCGGCACTGCGCGAAGGGCTGCCGCTGCGCCGCGCGCAATGGGGCGAGTACCTGCGCTGGGCTGTGGAATCGTTCCGCATCACCGCAAACGGCGTTCGCGACGAGACGCAGATCCACACGCACATGTGCTACTCGGAGTTCAACGACATCATCGCGTCGATCGCCGATATGGACGCGGACGTCATCACGATCGAGACCTCGCGCTCCGATATGGAACTGCTCGACGCATTCGATAACTTCAGGTATCCGAATGAAATCGGACCGGGCGTCTATGACATTCACTCGCCGAACATTCCGACCGAGGAACACATTGTGCAGCTCATGCGGAAGGCGGCAGAACGTATTCCGGCGCGGCGTTTGTGGGTGAATCCGGACTGCGGGCTGAAGACGCGTCAGTGGGCCGAGGTCGTTCCGGCGCTCACGAACATGGTCGCGGCCGCGAAGACGCTGCGTAGCCAGCTTCAGTGAAGCCGGACGGTGCGGCCGTGTCGTGCAACGCGATACGGCCGCACGGGCATAAAAAAGGGGCTTCGCAGAATTCCGGGGAAGGGCTCTGTTCGACCCGCTAGCGACATTCGCCTCCTCAGGTTCGACGCCCGAATACGGTCATTGGCGCGGCCGTCTCGGATGACACGCATTGTAGAATTGGCCGCTGGGATGACGATGCACTTCGTCGACAGGAGAAGGCTCCAATGAGTCAAGCGGATCCTCAGTCAGGAACGTCAAGTCAGGCCGGATCTCAAGGCCACGCGGTCCGCAAATTAGAGCCGCGCCGCTTCGGTCAAATTCTTTGGGGCGCCGTGGTTGCCGTCATGTCGCTCTTCTGGCTTGTGATCTTCACCATTAGCCTGACGCACATGCCAGACGCTGGGGCTGTCGCCAAGGCGACAGAGATTGTCGTAACGGCAAGGTATCTGCCCAGCGGCAAGAGCCGGCTTGAGTTTGAAAAGCGGGACGGCGGCTTGCAGCGACAAAATTGCGATCCCGCCTCTCCACTATGCCTTTTCGTAATGCAGCACTCGCCAGTTGAGTTGACGGTGCGGCTAGCCGGCGCGGATTCCGGAATGTCAGATCAGGCTGTGCTATTCGCTCGCGCGGGCAATGAAGTTTTGGTTACCCCTGCCGAGGGAAACGCGAACCTTGCCTCCTTGAAAAGCACAATTCGTGGCGGACTCATCGCGTCCCTTGTGGGGTTGGTGTGTAGTGGTCAACTAATCCCGGACACTGCGTTAAGTTTTTCTTCCGCAACAGCCGGCGCCAGTCCGTCATTGAACTGATGCGGCCGTATCCAGTTGTAACGGTGCATCAGGTAGTGGCTGATATCCCGGTGTGCTTCCTGCGTCGACGTGTACCCCACTGACGGCAGCCATTCCGTCTTGAAGCTGCGGAACAGCCTTTCCATCGGGGAGTTGTCCCAGCAATTTCCACGACGGCTCATGCTCTGCTGAATCCGATAGCGCCACAGGCGCTGACGGAATTTCCGGCTTGCATACTGGCCGCCTTGATCCGAGTGGAACAGCAAGCCTTGCGGACGACCACGCTGCTCATAGGCCATCTCCAACGCCTGCACGACCAGATCGGCATCCGGGCGTGTCGAGAACGCCCAGCCAACAACCCGACGCGTGAACAGGTCGAGCACTACGGCCAGATAATGCCAACGGCCCTGCGCCCAGACATAGGTGATGTCACCACACCAGATCTGATTCGGCGTACCAACCTCGAATTCACGATTGAGATGATTCGGGATATCGATCCGCTCGACCGTGGCCTGCTTGTAGGCATGGCGACCCGGCTGCTTGCAGATAAGCCCGAGTTCTTCCATCAGGCGGCTGACCTTGAAGCGGCCAATCACCGTACCTTCTTCGCGCATCATGCCCATGATGCTGCGGCTGCCGGCAGAGCTTCGACTCTCGACGAACAGCTCGTGTACCCGGCTACGCAGTGCCATGCGCTCGGCGTCAACGCGCTGGGCGCGCTCCCGGTACGCATACAGGCAGGATCGCGATACGTCGAATACCGCGCAGATCAGTTCGACCGATTCGCTTGCGCCAATCTGATCAATTACTTCGTACGTTCGATGCCTTCCGACATCAAGAGCGCGGTAGCCTTTTTTAAAATGGCCTTCTCACGCTCGAGGCGTTCGATACGCGCCTCGAGTTCCTGAATACGCTGTTGATCCGGCGTGATTGCCTTGCCCTGCGGCGTGACGCCCTGGCGTTCCATCTGAAGTTGCTGCACCCAGCGACGCAGCACCGTCTCGCCGACACCGACCGAGCGGCTTGCCTCCATATGGCTATAGCCCTGGTCGAGCACCAGACAGGCGGCTTGCTGTTTGAACTCCGGGGAAAACGTACGTCGTTGCTTGCTCATCAGACACCTCTTCATGGCGACCATTCTCGCCTAAATCAGTGTCCGGATTCATTAGACCACTACAGTGCTCGGATGCATCGTGCTAAGTCGAATACGCACTTAGCCAACCCGAAAGCCGCCCCTTACGACTGTCTGCTCCTGGCCGACCTTCGACGGCCAGATAGAAAGGGAGCGACCGAGGTCGGCCAAACGCTGAGGTCGCCTGCATCCAGTGCATTGGTTCAACATTTGACCCCATTAGTCAGCCCGGCGCCACTGACCTGATTCGGGGCGTACGCCGACTCTTTCACCGTTCAGCCACACTTGCTCTTCATTGGTCATCATCGCGTTCGAAAGGTCACTGTCGAAGGTGACTTTGAGCGCCTGTCCGACAGCGGGGTCCTCGATAGGAAGCTCCCAGGTCAGAAATAGCTGGGTGCAATCTTGATCGGACGGGTAGTCGGCTACGTCAAAACCGTTGCTACCACGCTGGATCACCCCATGAGGCTGGCAGGTATCGAATATCAAGACCGTCCCCCGCTTCAGCGGGATTCGAAGATCAAGCGACGGAAAATGTACGTCTTGCCCCTTATCCTCGCTCAGGAAGAGATTGCAGAAGGCTGCACCGCCATACTGCTCTCCGTCATGGTGATACCTCGCGCCGCGGCAAGCCATGAGGGCCACGTCGCTCGAGGCAAGCACTCCAGGCAGTCCGCGCGAGCTCGTCCAATCGGACACCGCCCGCACGCAGCGCGAGTAGTCCGGCCAGCGGACGCGCGCTCGTGCCAGAGGCATGACCTCGACATCCCCCGGCTCCAGGATTATGCGGAACGCAATCTCCCTTGCCCAATCTGCGAGCAGCCGCGCAGGCGGCTCAGGCACGTCGACAGTGCCAGACAGCACTACGTCGCTCACGCGCCGGCTGCGAATGACGTCGCCACTCCAGAAGAAGGAGGTGAGGAGGTTCTGGGCGTGGGATTGTTGGGGGTTGTGGGTCATCTGTGGCAGTGCAATATGGCCGCCCTGGGTATTTTGCCATCGTGCAGCTAAAGGCTCTTGTCGACCCTGAACTGCCGTTCAAGCACGCCCCCAGCCAATGGCGGCTCCTGAAGACGCAACGGTCATTCGACTGACCGAGCGAAGCCATCCGCTGAATGTCTGGGCGACGCATCCGGTGAACGTCGCTGCATAGCCATGCTGCGTCTCCCTAAGCACGCAGCTGAATCAATCGTTTCGTTGCGTCCTGACCCGCTCTGTGGAGAACGCGTCATTGGCGAGACCATCACCGTCAATGAGAGATCTGTTCAGAGGAGGGACCAAATTGGACTGGATGACCGTGGGTATCGAACGGAATAAACATCCCGACAGAACCAGTCTTGATCGATTCCACCATCCTGTTCAACGGCGCTTCGGCATCCTCAGTTCGCGGCACACACCCGTTTTTACCCGAGAGTGCCGCGACGAAGACGATTGCCCAATCCTGGAGCACCTGTCGTGATTCCGCGAGCAGATCGCTAAACGTACCAAGTTCCTCAGGTGTTTTGTCCACGCACATCAGTGGTGTCAACGCGCCACCCTGACCCGCTTCGAAGCGGGTCAGCTGGTCTGGCGTGCAATCATCGGGCAACTCAACTGAGGTAAATACGAATAGCAGACGCTGTGGCTCCGGTTGTTGCCGTGCGACGCGAAGAAGTTCGTCAAAACTCGAAATACTTATCATCAATCGTCCGTGTGGTGTCGTGAAGGCAAGGCAGTACGTCGGCTGTGGAATCCGACACATAATCCGCTCGTCCTGCCTGGGGGAATTTAGCCGCCCACAAGTGGAGGAGTTTGAACTGCCCATCGGAGAACTTGGAGGAAAACTGGCCGGTCTCGTCAATGTGATGGGATTTGCTCTGGCGGCCTATATGTCCACTTTACCCTGAGAACTCTAACACCTCATGGCGCCACGACCAGTGGTGAACGGCCGCAAGGGAGGGAGTCGACTGTCCGCGTCGGGTTGCGGATTCAACCGGTGGATGCAATAGGTTTCTCGAATCGTTCGGCCGCTTCTTGGGGTGGAGCCGACGTCTCAATGTCCGGGCGTCGCCTCGGGCGAATGATACTTCCTGACCGCAAGCCGACTCGTGCAATTCGCATGATTCGAAACCCCCGTGTAACGCCGCGGCCGGCTGAGTACGACCCGTTTCTGTCATTCAGCGGAGCGATGCGCCAACGCCCGCATATGGTGGCATAGCGGTCGTTAGCACGGTTGCCGGTCAACTAGCTATGGCGTTCCGAGGTTCTCGGCTTTGTGGGGTAGCATTCTCCACGCCCCCGTCTCGTGACACCAAAAATGCGAACCATTTCTTTATATGTAGCTACGGCGATCGCGGAAATTGTTGGCTGCTATCTCCCTTACTTGTGGCTAAAGGAAGGCAAGAGCGCCGCACTATTGATTCCGGCTGCGCTGTCACTCGCGCTCTTTGCATGGCTTCTGACGTTGCATCCATCCGCTGCAGGGCGCGTCTATGCGGCCTACGGCGGTGTTTACATCTCCGTCGCGCTGATCTGGCTCTGGCTTGTCGACGGGATACAGCCCACAGCGTGGGACTGTGCGGGGGTGATAGCCTCGCTCGCCGGAATGGCGATTATCGCGTTTCAACCGCGCTGATCCAAAGGGACTTCCGCCGCCCGGGTGCCTGAACTACTGAGGCGACGAAGGTCACATCCTGGCCGATCAACGTCTGATGCCGTCAGCTGTAAATCCCTCTGAGTAAGCCGGGTCGGCGAGCGTCTCATCCTTGGGCGAATTGAGGTGTCGGATCGTGCGTCAAATTGCCGTGTGAGGGAACTGTCAACTACCCCGTGGCATAATTCTTCGCATTCTTCACCACCACTTTGATTTCGAAACGTCAGCCCGATGCTGAGCCGCTTCCGCCAGAAACTCGGTTGTTTTTTGGGATTGCTGGCAATCCTGATGGCGACGCTCGCGCCGACAGTCTCGCAGGCACTGCCGGGAACCCACGAGGCCGGGCTTCATCCTGGCTCGCACTGCTTTGCGCATTCGACGCCCGGCGTCACGCCGGACAATGGGGGCACTTCGCACGCCCTGGCTGGCCACTGGCAGGCTTGTGGCTACTGCAACCTGCTCGCGCACATGCCTGCACTGCCGAGTGTAGAACCCGCCTTTGCGGTCACGGTCTGGGCCATCCAGCATCGCGTTGCGACGCGGTTTGAAAGTGTGCGCCGCGTCGATCCACTCGCATCAGCCCAGCCACGCGCGCCTCCCGTTTCATTCTGAATTGAGCCCTGTTGGCGATGCCGTACACGAACGCATCGCCATGTGACGCCGCGCATCCTTGCAGACTCGCGGCGGCACGACGACGACCTCATTCGCTGGATGAACATGAATACCAAGACCTCTCGCCATGGCAAACCCTTCTTCGCCGCGGCGACCATCTCATTCGCTGCGACCGCGCTCCTGATTGCCTCATCGCCGGCCACTGCTCACGCCGTTGCAGGCGACCGCGTCTTTCCGTCAACGATGACTGTCGATGATCCAGGTGTCGGCGATGAAGCCAACTTCGAATACGGGCATCAGCGCGTTCCCGGCGACAACGGCGATCAAAGCATCAATACGTTCAGCTTCGAGTACGACAAGCTGATCACGTCGAGGCTTGCCCTGTCGGTCGATGGCGCTTACGTCATGCAGAACAATCCGACCGCTCGCGGGTTCGATAACTTTGGGGTCGGCCTGAAGTATCTGCTGTACGTGAATGCCCCGCACGAATTCATGACGTCAGTCGGGGTGCACGCTGAGCTTGGCGGAACCGGCAGCAAGGCGATTGCGAACAGCTTCTCGACCATCTCGCCGACAATCTTCGTCGGCAAGGGCATGGGCGATCTGCCTGACTCATTGGCTTATCTGCGCCCCGTTGCCATTACCGCCGAAGCCGGGCCTTCCTTGACGACCGGATCCGGTCAGCCCAACTCCTTCGATTATGGTTTCACGGTCCAGTACAGCCTGCCGTATCTGCAGCAGCAGGTGCACGATCTCGGACTGCCACAGCCGCTGTCGAATATTGTTCCTCTTGTCGAGTTTCCGCTGTCGAGAAGCCAGGGCCAAACCACCGGCACGATCAATCCCGGCTTCATCTGGATCAACCGCTATGGCCAGTTCGGTGTCGAAGCACAGATACCCATCAACAGCGCGAGCGGTTCGCACGTGGGCATCCTCGTACAGGCCCATCTTTTCTTCGATGATATTGCGCCGAAAACGCTCGGCAAACCGCTGTTCTGACTAGCGAGGACCGTCTCATGAAACTGCACACGACCGCGCGCGCCGCTGTGGCCGCGCTGATGATCGTCATTTGCCAGGTCGCGCTGGCGCACGCCCACCCGACCCACCAGGCGCCCGCGGCCGGAGCGACCGTCACGACCACGCAAACGGAAGTGGCGATCGACTTCGACGACGCGCTCGAACCCTCGTTCAGCTCGATCGCCGTTACCGACTCGAAAGGCAATACCGTTACGAGCGGCAAGGCTGTGGTTGATCCAGCGAACAAGAAGCACATGTCCGTGGGGCTCAATCCGCTGACACCAGGCCTTTATACGGTCGCGTGGATAGCCGTTGCTTCCGACGGGCACCGCACGCAGGGACACTACACGTTCACGGTGAAATAACGGTGGAGCCACTCGTCATCGCTCAGATCACACTGGCAGCGGTGCAAAACATATTGTTTGCCACAACAGCAGGCCTGGTTGCGTGCGGCGTAATGGGAGAGCGCAGCGGCGTGCTTGAGCAGGCTAGGCTGCGTCGCTGGCGTGCTGTCCTTACGACGGCGCTGTCCATCGCTGCATTCGCGTATCTCTGGCTCCAGGCGGCGGTGATGAGCGGTTCGGCACTCCCTGCCGCAGGTGCAGCATTGGGCGCCGTGCTGACAGAGTCTCACTTCGGCCTTGCATGGTCAGTCGGATTCTTCGGCGCACTGGTCGCGGCATTGAGTTGTTATTTCGGGCGGCGCGGCTTCCCGCTGTTCGTCATTGGCATGCTTGCCTATGCGGCGGGCAAGGCTGCGTTCAGCCATGCGGCGGACTCGGGCGATTTCTCGCTGAGAGAGGCCATCCACGTCGTGCACCTTGTCGCAACTGGCCTCTGGGCGGGCAGCGTGATCGTCGCGGCGATCCTGCTGTACCGGCTTTCACGCGAAGCGGGCAGTTCACCCGGCCCAAAGGCTGCCTTTTGCTCCGCGTTGTCTCATCTGGCGACGTTGGCACTTGTGGTTGTCCTCCTCACCGGTTTCTACAACGCAATGCAGGACACCGCACACGCGAGCGCGCCACTCTTCGGAACCGCCTGGGGCCGGTTGCTCGCCGCCAAGCTTGCATGCGTAGCCCTTGCAACCGCATTGGGTGGCTGGAACCGGATGGTGGTCCTGCCCGATCTGCACGCTCGCGCTGAACGACGCGATCCGGCTTATCCTGCTGCACAGCGCCGCTTCGACAGCCTCCTTGCTGTTGAAGCGCTTGCCATGCTGGCTATCCTCGTGCTGGCTGCAGTGTTGGGCCATACATCGCCGACAGGTGGCTAGCACGTGGATAATTCGGGTCGCGCGCGATATTGATGCGGCGAATGACCGTGACGCCTCGCACTGTCACATTCATCCCGCCAACGAATTGCATTTCCTGGTCAATACAGAATTGGAGAACACGTCATGCACCGTACCTTCCGCCACTTCGCTATCGCACTGCCGCTGGCGGCAGTCTCGTTTACCGCTTTTGCGGCTTCGTCCGATTCGATGATGGTCTCCGACTGCTGGATCCGCTCGATGCCGGGCGACACACCCTCGGGCGGCTACTTCAAACTCATGAACATGAGCGACAAGCCGATCAATCTCGAAAGTGTCGGCACGGATGCGTTCGGCATGTCCATGCTGCATCAGACGCAGATCAGCGGCAACACGTCGAAGATGGCCCCAATCGACAAAGCGACAGTCGCGGCCAACAGCACGCTTGCATTCGCTCCCGGTGGCTATCACGTGATGTTCGAGAAGGCGAAGAAGCCGCTTACGGTCGGCTCGACGATCCCGGTTACTTTCAACTTCAGCGACGGCGAGAAAATCGTAGCGCAATGCGCCGTGAAGAGCGCAGCAGGCAAGTAACGCCCGTGCACGGCTACATGGCCGTGTTGATACGCGACCCGCGCGGCCGCTTCCGGCTTCTCAAGGGACGGTCGAGCGTCATCGCCGGGGCTGACGCGAGCGTCCGCGCGTGGCCGACAACAGCCCGCCCGCAATCGATCTCCCCGAAAATCCACGAAGAACCATAAAAAAAACGCCACGGTCTCCCGTGGCGTTTTTCATTTGAAGCACCGCTAAACAGCGAACCGGCGCACCCTCACCCCGCCGTTGTCGCCGAAGCCGCCACCGGCGCACTGCCCGCACCGTAGTCGACAGGCGCATCGGCCGGCCGCGGCGTCTCGCCAGCGTGTTCGATCCAACCGCCGCCCAGCGCGCGATACAGATCGACGAGATTCGTCAGCCGTGCGAGGCGCGTCTGGATCAGCGTTTGCTGCGATGAATACAGATCGGTTTGTGCGAGCAGCACCGAAAGATAGCTGTCCACACCGTTCCTGTATCGCAGATCCGAAAGATCCAGACGACGCTGATTCGCGAACGTATTGCGCTCGAGCGCCGCGATCTGCTGATCGTAGGTACCGCGCGCGGCGAGCCCGTCCGCTACCTCGCGGAACGCCGACTGGATCGCTTTCTCGTAGTTCGCGATCTCGATGCGCTTCTCGACATTCGCGAGATTGAGATTCGCGACGTTCGCGCCGCCTTCGAAGATCGGCATCGTGACCTGCGGCACGAAGCTCCACGCCGCCGTGCCCGCTTTGAACAGGCCGCCGAGCGTCAGGCTCTCCGTTCCGAACGCTGCGGTCAGCGAGATCTTCGGGAAGAAGGCCGCACGCGCTGCACCGATGTTCGCGTTAGCCGCAAGCAACTGCTGCTCCGCTTCCATGATGTCCGGACGACGCGTGAGCAGATCGGACGGAAGGCCCTCGGGAATGTCGGTCAGCAGATTCTGCGCGTCGAGCGTCAGCCCCTGCGGCAAGTCCGTGGGCAGCGGTTCGCCAATCAGCAGCACCAGCGCGTTCTCGGACTGCGCCCGCGCGCGCGCCTGCGACTGCAGGTTCGCCTGCGCGGTCTCGACGACGGTCTGAGCCGAGCGCAGATCCAGTTCGCCGGCAGTGCCATTGTCGAACTGCACTTTCGTGATGTTGTACGAGTCCTGTGCGCTCTTCAGCGTGTTCTGCGTGACCTGGAGCAGATCCTCTTCGGCCAGCATCGTCAGGTACTGGTCCGCCACCTGCGAGACCAGCGAGATCTCCGCGGCCTTGCGCGCCTCGGCGGTCGCCAGATACTGCGCGAGCGCCTGGTCCTTCAGGCTGCGAATGCGCCCCCAGAAGTCGATTTCCCAAGACGCCTGCAATTCGACGTTATAGACGCTGAACGGATTGCTCGGCGACGTCACCAGCTTGGTCGGAACCCGCGTGCGCGATTCCGTGCCCACGGCACTGATCGACGGGAACAGTTCTGCGCGCGTGATCTGGTACTGCGCGCGCACGGCCTCGACATTCAGCACCGACACGCGCAGGTCGCGGTTGTTCTTCAGCGCGATCGCGACCAGCTCCTGCAGGCGCGCATCGACGAAGAAGTCGCGCCAGCCGATGTCGGTCGCCGCGGCGCCGTTGGCGCTGCGGCCGGTCACGGGGACGCCGGGCTGGCCCGGTTGCGTCGCGTAGACCCCGCCCTGCGGAAAGCTCTGCGAAACGGGGGCCTCGGGACGGTGATACCACGGCGCCATCGTGCAGCCGGCGAGCAGCGCAGCGGCCGCTGCAATTACGGATAGTTTAAGCATCTCAATGTCCTTCCTTGCCCGGGCCGCTCCCGCCATTTCCACCGCCACCACTGCCGCCACCGTTCGGGCCACCCTGCGGGCCGGCGTCGCCGCCGTGGTCCGCGTTGTCCTCATCGTTGTCGTGCGCGTGGTGCTCTTCGTAGTGCTGGAGCGCGACATCGGCGTCTTCCTTCTCGCCGGCGAACTTCGCGCGGATCACGACGAAGAACATCGGGATCATGAAGATCGCGAGGAACGTCGCCGTCAGCATCCCGCCGATCACGCCCGTGCCGATCGCGTGCTGGCTCGCCGAGCCCGCACCGTTACTGATCGCGAGCGGCAGCACGCCGAGGATGAACGCCAGCGACGTCATCAGGATCGGCCGCAACCGCAGACGTGACGCTTCGAGCGCCGCTTCGACCGGCCCCATCTTGCCGTCAGCCTGGAGGTCGCGAGCGAACTCCACGATCAGAATCGCGTTCTTCGCCGATAGACCGACGGTGGTCAACAGACCCACCTGGAAGAACACGTCGTTTTCCAGACCGCGCAGCGTGACCGCCAGCAGCGCGCCGAGCACGCCGAGCGGCACCACCATGATGACCGCGAACGGAATCGACCAGCTCTCGTACAGCGCCGCAAGACACAGGAACACGACGAGGATCGAGATGCCGTAAAGGATCGGCGCCTGCGAGCCCGACTGGCGCTCCTGGTACGAGAGGCCCGTCCATTCGTAGCCGATGCCCGCGGGCAGCTTCGCCGCGATCTGCTCCATGGCCGTCATCGCCTGGCCCGTCGACTTGCCCGGACCGGCCGCGCCCTGGATTTCCATCGCCGAGATGCCGTTGAAACGTTCGAGCTTCGGCGAGCCGTAAGTCCACGTGCCCGTGCCGAACGCGCTGAACGGCACCATCCCGCCCGCGCCGTTGCGCACGTACCAGATGTTCATGTCTTCCGGCGTCATACGGAACGGCGCGTCGGACATCACGTAGACCTTCTTGATCCGGCCGTCGGTGTCGAGGAAGTTGTTCACGAACTGCGACGCCCAGGCGATCGAGAACGTCTGGTCAATCGCCGAACTCGACACACCAAGAGCCTGTGCCTTCTCGCGATCGATGTTGACCTTGAACTGCGGGGTGTCGTTCAGGCCGTTCGGGCGCACCTGCGCGAGCGTCGGGTCCTTCGCCGCCATGCCGAGCAGCATGTTGCGCGCTTCCATCAGCTTGTCGTGGCCAACGCCACCGCGGTCCTGCAGCTCGAAGTCGAAGCCCGACGCCGTGCCGAGTTCAGGAATCGACGGCGGATTCACCGGAATCACCATCGCGTCCTTGTAGCCCTGGAAATGCCCGTACATGCGGCGCACGAGCGCCTGGACCTTCTGGTCGTCGCTCTGGCGCTGCTTGTAGTCCTTCATGCGGACAAACAGGAGACCCGAGTTCTGGCCACGGCCCGCAAAGCTGAAACCGTTCACCGAGAACACCGACTCGACGATCGACTTCTCGTCGTGGAGCAGGTAGTCCTCGACATTGGCGAGCGTGCGTGCGGTGGTTTCCTGCGTCGAACCCGACGGCGTCTGCACGAGCACGAACATCGTGCCCTGATCCTCATCCGGCAGGAACGACTTCGGCAGGCGCACGAACAGCATGCCGACCGCGACGATCACAGCGATATAGATGATGAGCCAGCGCGTCGAGCGCTTGATCACGTGGTACACGCCGCTGTGATACTTGTCGCGGCTCTTCTCGAAGGTCCGGTTGAACCAGCCGAAGAAGCCCTTCTTGGCTTCGTGGTGGCCCTTCGGGATCGGCTTGAGAATCGTCGCGCAGAGTGCGGGCGTGAGAATCAGCGCGACCAGCACCGAGAGCACCATCGCCGCCACGATCGTGAGCGAGAACTGCCGGTAAATCGCGCCGACCGAACCGCCCGAGAACGCCACCGGCACGAACACCGCGGAGAGCACGAGCGCCACGCCGACCAGTGCGCCGGTGATCTGGCCCATCGCCTTGCGGGTGGCTTCTTTGGGCGATAACCCCTCTTCGGCCATCACACGCTCGACGTTCTCCACGACCACGATTGCGTCGTCAACTAGCAGACCGATTGCCAGCACGAGGCCGAACATCGACAGCACGTTGATCGAGAAGCCCACCGCCGCCATGATCGCGAACGTGCCGAGCAGCACGACTGGCACCGCGATAGTCGGAATCAGCGTCGCGCGCAGGTTCTGCAGGAACAGATACATCACGAGGAACACAAGCACGATGCCTTCCAGCAGCGTCTTGATCACTTCCTCGATCGACAGGCGCACGAACGGCGTCGTGTCGTACGGATACTGCACGACGAGACCATGCGGGAAGTACGCCGAGAGCTGATCGATCTTCTGGCGCACGAGCCTTGCGGTCTGCAGCGCGTTCGCACCCGTTGCGAGCTGGATACCGAGACCTGCCGTCGGCGCGCCGTTGTACTTCGTGTCGAAGTTATACGTTTCGCCGCCGAGCGCGATGCGCGCCACGTCGCGCAAGCGCACCTGCGAGCCGTCCTGGTTCACCTTCAGCAGGATGTTGCCGAACTCTTCCGGCGTGCGCAGCAGCGTCGATTCGGTGATCGTCGCCTGGAACGCCTGGCCTGCCACCGCCGGCGTGCCGCCGAGCTGGCCGCCCGCGATCTGCACGTTCTGTGCGGTGATCGCGGTGGTGACGTCAACCGGCGTCAGGCCGAAGTTGGTCAGGCGGTTCGGGTCGAGCCAGATGCGCATCGCGTACTGCGAGCCGAACAGCGTGACCGTGCCCACGCCGTCGATCCGGCTGATCGGGTCCTGTACGTTCGACGCCACGTAGTTCGCGAGGTCGTACTTCGACATGCTGCCGTCCTGGGACACGAACGCGAGCACGAGCAGGAAGCTGCTGCTCGACTTCGTGACGCGGATACCGAGCTGCTGCACCACCTGCGGAAGGATCGGCGTGGCGAGCTGCAGCTTGTTCTGCACCTGCACCTGCGCGATGTCCGGGTTGGTGCCCGCGGCGAACGTCAGCGTGATCGTGGCCGTGCCCGAGTCATCACTCGTCGACGAGAGATACAGCAGGTGGTCGAGACCGCTCATCTGCTGCTCGATCACCTGCGTGACCGTGTTTTCCACCGTCTTCGCGGATGCGCCCGGGTAGGTCGCGCTGATCTGGATGGACGGCGGCGCGATGGTCGGATACTGCGCGACCGGCAGCGTGAACACCGACGCCACGCCCGCCAGCATCAGAATGATGGCGATCACCCACGCGAAAATCGGGCGATCGATAAAGAACTTTGCCATTAAGCAGGCTCCCGGTTAATGCGCGGCGGAGGCCGGTTTTGCGCTCGCAGCGGGGCTTGCGCCTGCCGGAGCCTGGGCGGGACCTGTCGTCATGTCAGCCGAAGGCGCTCCCGGCGCCGGCGGCGGCGGCAGTTCCGCCGCGACAGCCTTCACGCTCGCGCCCGGACGGACCTTCTCGGTGCCCTGCACGATCACGCGGTCGCCGGCATTCAGGCCGCTCTGGACGACCCAGTCCTGGCCCTGCGTGACCGAGGTCTGGATCGGCGTCAGCACGACCTTGTCGTCCTTGCCGACCACGAGCACCGTCGCCTGACCCTTCTGGTCGTGCTGGACACCCACCTGCGGCACGAGGAACGCGTGGTCATTCACGCCTTCTTCGATGCGCGCACGCACGAACATGCCCGGCAGCAACACGCGGTTCGGATTCGGGAAGACAGCGCGGACCGTCACTGAGCCGGTGGTCTGATCGACCGTCACGTCGGTGAACTTCAGCGTGCCCGTTTCCTTGTAGGCGCGGCCGTCTTCGAGCATGAGCGTCACCTTGGCGGCGTTCGGACCGCTCGTCCTGAGGCGCCCCTCCTGGATCTCCCGGCGCAGCCTGAGGCCTTCACTGCTCGACTGCGTGACGTCCACATACATCGGATCGAGTTGCTGCACGGTCGACAGCAGCGTGGCCTGGCTCGCCTGTACATAGGCGCCCGGCGTGACCTGCGAAATGCCGACCTGCCCAGAGATGGGCGACACGACGTCCGTATAGCCGAGGTTGATCTGCGCGGTATCGACGGCGGCCTTGCCTGCGTCGACATCGGCCTGCGCCTGGCCCTGGGCCGCGATGGCGTTGTCGTAGTCCTGCTTCGACACGGCATTCGCAGCGACCAGCACCTTGTAGCGCGCAGCAAGGGCGTTCTGCGTGGCGAGGTTGGCCTGCGCCTTCGCGAGCGCGGCCTTGGCATTGTTCAACGCGGCGTTGTACGGCGCCGGATCGATTTTGTAGAGCCGCTGGCCCGCTTTCACGTTGGTGCCTTCGGTGAACTCGCGCGTCAGCACAATGCCGTCAACACGGGAACGCACCTGCGCGACGAGGAAGGCACTGGTGCGGCCAGGCAATTCGGATACGACCGGCACAGCGGTTGGCTGGACCGTTACGACGCCCACCTGGGGCGTTTGCGGCGGCGGCGCCGACTGCTTTTGCCCGCACGCTGCGAGCACTACAGCAGCCGTCGCAAGACTAATTAGGCGGAATGGAACCCGTTCGACGCGCATGGAGCGACCTCTGTCTTTATCTGACAAAAAAGCATGCGGCGTCCCGCTTGAAACCAGGGGACGCATCGCACGCCAGCATCTGGTGTTACCTGACGGATGATGTTGACTTCTTTCTGGTACCAGTCCGGCCACCGCATCCGTACTCACGGGTCATCGGCCACGCGACTACGAGAGTATCGTGCGCTCGGGTTTCTACGGGCACCCGGGGCCAGTGACGGATATTAACCGGACATCACCACTTGAGGTACCTGAGTGGTGGGGTGCTATTATAGATACATTCGCGAATGCATGTAAAAGAACAAGCCATTGGGTTAGAAGGGTCTTTCAGGTGCAATCTGCGCGTTCCGCCGCCCCGGCGCGGCGGATGTGCGGCGCAAGCCGGCTAGCAGCCGCGCTTCGCCCTCTCGCAACCTATTACAAACGCTCAATCATGGTCCGACGCACAAAAGAGGAAGCGCTGGAGACGCGCAGCAAGATCCTCGATGCCGCCGAGCACGTCTTCTTCGAGCGAGGTGTCTCGCGCACGTCCCTTGCCCATATCGCCGAGGCCGCTGGTGTCACGCGCGGCGCGATCTACTGGCATTTCCAGAACAAAGGCGACCTGTTCACGGCGATGTTCGACCGCGTGGTGCTGCCGCTCGAAGAGATCAAGGCGGCGTCGGTCGCCCGCAGTGAGCCGGATCCGCTCGGACGCATTCGCGACCTGTGCGTGCTGTGTCTTCGCGACACGGCAACGGACGCACGGCGCCGCCGCGTGTTCGAAATCCTGTTCCTGAAGTGTGAGTTCGTGGAGGAAATGGGGCCGGTGATGGCGCGCCATCAGTCCGCGATGCGTGAGGGACTGGAGCGGATCGAGGAAGGTCTGCGCAATGCGATGTCCAAGGGGCAGTTGAGCGCCGACCTCGACGCCGCGTGCGCGGCGCGCGTGCTGCATTCGTTCATCACGGGCGCGCTGCGCGACATGGCTTCCCTGCCCGGTGTCTTCGATGTCGCAACAAACGCCGAGCGGCACGTCGAAGCGATGCTCGACACGCTGCGCTATAGCCCGGCATTGCGAATCGGGGCGGCGGCAAAGCCTTAGCCGGGCTGAGCGGCTTGCGCCGCGTTACAGCGGCGTACCGCGAAGGGGTCTTCAACCGCGCGCATGGGCGGCGACCTGCGTCTGCCATTTCACTAGCCGACGTGTGCCGCGCCCGAAAACGCCTTTAGGCGAGCACCCTTCCCCGCCTCACCGCTACGCGTTGCACGTTACGCAACGGCCTTCGCGCGCGCCCGCTGGTTCGACGCGTAGATGTTGTCGCGCGACAGCGGCATGCCGGCCTTCACGGCGGCGAGCCACGCATCGGTGGTCGCCACCGCGGCGAAGTTCGACTGCATCACGACGCTGAACACGTGATGAATGTCCTCGGCGCTCGCGAATCCCGCATCGTTCGCGTAGGGCAGCGAGCCCGTCGCATCTTGCAGAAACTCCACCTTAAGCCCCGCGTGCGTGGCTTCGAAAACCGTCGAGGCATCGCAGTTGTGGGTCATGTACCCGGCCACCGTGATCGTATCGATGTCGCGCGCCGCGAGCCATTGTGCGAGATCGGTACCCGCGAAAGCGCTCGCCATTGCTTTTTCGACGTAGTGATCGCGTTCGCGCGATGCGACCACCGAATGCAGCTCCGCGCCGACGCTGCCACGCGCGAAGATCGGCGCTCCAGCGGGCGCAAAGTGCTGCACGACGACGACCGGCACGCCGGCCGACCGCGCACCGTCGATCGCGCGGCCGATGTTTTCGAGCGACGTTTCGACGGGGGGAAATTCGATCGGCAGTTCGCCGGTGACGTACTCGTTCTGGACGTCGATCACGACAAGTGCGCGGCGCGGATTCGAAGACATGGCAGTGTTCCTTCTGGAAGCGTGGTTAGCGAGGTGGTCGGGTGCAGCATCGGATGGCCTTTCGACGGCATGGCTGCGATGGAGTCATTGTTGCGTTCAGCCCGAGCCCCTGACAGTGGCCCGAATGACAACTTTCGCTAAAATCGGGCCATTCGTCCAACGTTCAAACCGGAAGTCCGCCGTCCAGCCCAAATGCAGAAGGCTCGCCATGCCCGCCGTACCTCGCTCCACGGATAATCGCGCCGAAGCGCCCTCGCCGCACCGCATCGCAGTGATTGCGTTCGACCGCATGAGCCCATTCCACCTTTCGGTGCCGTGCGTCGTATTTGGCGAGGACGGGGCCGAATCGGACGTGCCAGCGTTCGAGCTGCGCGTCTGCGCATCAGAGCCTGGCCCGCTCACGACCACGGCAGGCTTTACGATCGGCACGACGCACGGACTCGATGCGCTATCCGACGCCGACGTGGTCATCGTCCCCAGCTGGCGCAACACCACGGAGCCGCCACCGGTCGCGCTAAGCGACGCGCTGCGCGAAGCCCATGCACGCGGCGCGATTCTCGTCGGGTTGTGCCTTGGCGCGTTCGTGCTTGCGGATACTGGCCTGCTCGACGGCCGCCCTGCGACGACGCACTGGCTTGCAGCCGATACGTTCGCGCAGCGCTTCCCGCACGTGCGCTTCGACCCGGATGTGCTCTATGTCGACGACGGTGACGTGCTGACCTCGGCGGGCACCGCAGCGGGACTCGACTGCTGCCTGCACCTGATGCGGCGGCTGTGCGGCACGGCCGCTGCGAACTACGTCGCGCGGCGGCTTGTTGTGCCGCCGCACCGGCAGGGCAACCAGGCTCAGTTCGTCCAGCAGCCGGTTGCACCGGAGGGGCGCCGCGACCGGCTCGCGGAACTGCTCGACTGGATCCGCGCGCATCTCGACGCGCCGCACACACTCGACTCGCTCGCGCAACGCGCGTTGATGAGCCGCCGGACGTTCACGCGTCAATTCCGGCTGACGACCGGCTCGACGGTGAGCGGCTGGCTGCTCGGCGAGCGGCTCGCACGCGCGCAGCAATTGCTGGAAACCACCGACCAGCCGATCGACGCCATCGCGCAGCGCGCGGGCTTCGGTTCTGCCGCGTCGCTGCGTCAGCATTTCGTGGAGGCGTTCAACACGACACCGTCATCGTGGCGGCGCGAATTCCGCGGCGCATGAGGCGAGGGAGTCAGGCTCAAAAGGAGGGATCGTCGCGGTCCGGATCGCTCGTGCGGTTCGCAGTGCTTGCGAGGTACGTTAGCGATATTCCGGACGCTGCGTGCTACCTGGCCGCCAACGGCGAACGTCGGCAGCACCAGAACCCCCGCCGCACTGCAGCACGCGAATAGTCCGCAAACAGTCCGCGCTTCAGCCGCCGGTGAAACGCCGCGCCACGTAGAACAACAGCGCGACGAAGAAAATCAACGCGGCCCACGCCCAGTTCGGCATGGCGTGCGGCGTGGTCTCGTGATGTAGCGTGCTCGCCGCGCGGCCGCTCAACGTGCCGCCGTAATGCTGCGGCAGCAGGTGCGCGCGCCGTGCCACGCCCGCGAGGCTGATCGGCCGCAGAAACACATGCGTGCGGCGCGGTTCCTTCCCCGACGCGCGGTTCGGCCCCTTGCCATGCTTCGCCTCGACGACGGCGCAGAACTCCGAGAAGAAGTCATCAGCGACTTCGTGCAGTGCATTTTCGAGCTGGCGCGGCGGCAGGTCGGCGAGCGGCCCCGTGAGCGTCGCCCAAACCGAGTAGTCGATACGCGTGCTCATGCAACTGCGGATGCCCGCCGGGCCGCCAGGGTGATCGTCGGCACGCAGCGCAACGTCGATCTGGCCGCGCAGCGATCCGATACCGTCGGCTCGCGCACGAAAGCTCAGCACGCGACGCGGCGCAAGCGGCACCACACCCGCATCGTTAGCGATGTGGGCGCGCACTTCATAGCGCGCGCGCAGTGGTCCGAGCGGTACGGTGAGCGTCAGCGCGTATTCGCCCGGCGCAAGACGACGGAACGACTCGCAATGTTCCACGCTCGCGCGCACCAGCGCGCTGTCCTGCAGCGCATCCCAGACAACGGACGGCGCAAGTGGAATGCGTAATGCGTCGTTCAGTTCCATGGCGGCTCCTCTGCCGGCGCGTTGCGCGACATCCGGTCAGGATGTCTGATCGATCCGGTCAACGCGCGAAGCGTAAAACGCCAGATAGCCCTTGATACTGCTCACACTGTCGAGCGGTGCCTCATACGTCCAGGCGACATCATCGACACGCCCATCTTCGGTGTGCAGATGGAAATACGACGCCTCGCCCTTGTACGGGCAGCGCGACGTGCGTGTCGAACGCTCGAGCCGCGCCATGTTCACGTCGCTGCGCGGAAAGTAGAAAACGTCGGAGTAACCGGTTTCGGAAAGCGTCAGCGCCGCGTGTGTGTCGGCAATGGTGATGCCCCCGTGAATCACGCGCACGCGATGACGGTTCGCGACAATATCGATTCGATGATCGGCGTCTGGATCGACCGCCATGTCCGGCTCCCTGACTGATCGTGGCAACGCCTCAAGGCGCCCCCGCCTGGGCCGGCTGGTCGTGCCACGCCCGGCCCGTGTTCGCGCCCCGCGCCTTGCGCACTGCGCTCCTCGTCGTGGGCATTCAGCGGCCCGCGCCGCAGTGTGCCCACGACTTCATTATCGACGAAACTTCGGCGGATTGCGCAAACTTCGGCGGCGCGCGTGGGCACCCGAACGAACCCACACACGCCGGCAGTTCCTCGGCCGCAGGGTTTTTACCAGGTGAATGCAGCGCGCGCGTTACCGCTCGCGGTCACCGTGACCGCGCTCGTCTTCGAAACGTCTGCATGGCTCACATGAACCGAATAGCGGCCCGGTGGCACCTTCACGAGCATGTAGGGCCCGCGCGATGTGGTGTCGAGGACGCTCGTGCCCTGGGCGTCGGTGATCGTGACGTGGACGTCGGCAAGAAACTCGCCGCCGGTTGCAGTGAAGCGCAGGGAAAGCGGCCAATCGCTCGCGGCACTGCGCAGCGCCTGTGACTCATCCAGGCCGACGCCGCCCGAGACGAACGACACACCGCCCTGTTGCTGGATCTGCGGCATGCCCGTGCCGTGGGTGTTGCCTGCGCTGGTGTTGTCGGTGGTCGAGCCGCCAACGACGCCGCTGGCGCTGTTTTGCTGCGCCGCCGCCGTGCCCGCCATCCCGAGCGCAGACGCCGCGGCGAGCAGCACCGTAGCGATGTGTCGCGAATTCAGGGATGTCTTCATCGTCATGCTCCTTTCGGATGTAACCAGACGACATAACTGCGCAAAACGCGTGCGCGACTCATCGGAATCGTGAACACGTTTCGGAGATCGAGGCTTCAAATGAGGGTCAGGCATGCGATGTCACGGCAAAAGCCTGTTCGCACTGCCAACAGGCCGAGGCCGTGGCAACAGCCGCCCAAAACGACACTGCCGCCGGGCCCAGGGCCAACGGCGGCAGCGTTTCGCTAGACGCGAAGAGCGGTCCGGCGCGTAGCCGGACCGTGGGGGACAGATAAGGGGCAGAATCAGCCGAGATCGACCGGTACGAAGATCTGCGCGTTATCGCGCTGGATCAGGAGTGCGATGCTGTTGCCGGCGTCCGCGATCATCTTCTTTAGCTGATCGGCGCTCGTCACCGGACGGCCGTTCACCGCGAGGATCACGTCGCCCTGCTGGATGCCGGCGTTCGCCGCCGCGCCGCCAGCCTGCTCGACGACGAGGCCGTGATCGACCGAGCCGCTGCTCTTCTCTTCCGGCGTGAGCGGACGCACCGCGACGCCGAGACGCCCTTGCGTCTGCGCTTCTGGCGTATCGGCCGAAGCGACCTTCTTGTCGCCGAGCGCGCCGATCGTCGCCGTCACATTCTTCGTCGACTTGTCGCGCCAGACCTGGAGGTCAGCCTTGGTGCCCGGCTTGATGCCCGCGATCACCGACGGCAGAACGGTCGAATCGTCGATCGCCTGGCCATTCACCGAAAGGATCACGTCACCCGGCTTCAGGCCGGCCTTCGCTGCCGGACCGTCCGCGTCGACCGAGCTGACGAGTGCGCCGTGCGGCTTGTCCATACCGAACGAATTGGCGAGCGTCTGGTTCATCGACTGCACCGCCACGCCGAGACGGCCACGGCTCACGTGTCCGGTCTTGACGAGGTCGTCCTTGACCTTGATCGCCTCGTCGATCGGGATCGCGAACGACAGGCCCTGGAAGCCGCCCGTACGCGAGTAGATCATCGAGTTGATGCCAATCACTTCGCCCTGCATATTGAAGAGCGGGCCACCCGAGTTGCCGGGGTTCACCGGCACGTCGGTCTGGATGAACGGCGTGTAGTTCTCGTCAGGCAGCGTGCGCGACTTCGCGCTGATGATGCCCGATGTCACGGTGTTGTCGAAGCCGTAAGGCGAGCCGATCGCCACGACCCACTGGCCGACCTTGCTCTGGCGCGGATCGCCGATCTTCACGGTCGGCAGATCCTTCGCGTCGATCTTGAGCACAGCGACATCCGACTGCTTGTCCGCGCCGACGACTTTCGCCTTGAATTCGCGCTTGTCGGTGAGCTTCACGGTCACGACGTTTGCGCCGTCCACGACGTGCGCATTCGTCAGGATGTAGCCATCGGCGCTGAGGACGAAGCCCGAGCCGAGGCTCGTGCTCGGCGTGTCGGCCTGGCCGCCGTCATCGCCACCGCCGTCGCCGCCATCACCGCCGTTGCCGCCGCCCTGGCCCGGCACGCCGCCGTAGAAACGCTTGAAGAACTGGTAGAACGGATCGGACGGATCGATCGGGAGTTGCCGCGCGCCGCTGTTGCGCATCGCGGTCCGCTTGACCTCGTGCTTGGCGCTGATGTTGACGACCGCGGGGCCGTAGGTTTCAACGAGGCCCGAGAAATCGGGAATGCCGGTCTTGGCGGCAGCTTCCGCGGGCATCATCGCTGCCTGCGCAGCCGTGATGACTTCAGGCGCGGGGACGTCGCGGTGTCCGGCCACGTAGCCCGCCGACAACGCGGCGGCAATGGCAATCGCCACGGCACTGCGAGTAAAGACTTTTGCGTTCATAGCAGGTTCCTTGAAGCGGGATACGGTGGATACGCCATGAAGACTACGTGGCATCACTTAAAGGAGACTTAAGCACGCGCCGTACCGCGCGAAGGCGTTTCCGGCCGGCATCAGAAACGCACGTCGACCTGCAGACCGCCCGCCGGCGAGTCGCCGAGCGTGATCGTCGCGTCGTGCTGATCCGCGATGCGGCGCACGATCGCGAGTCCAAGACCGGTTCCGGCGACGTCCGTACGCGCGCGCGACGCGCCCTCGCCGACGCGATAAAAACGATCGAACACCCGCGCGCGCTCCCCGACTGGAATGCCCGGACCGCTATCGGCGATGCGCACGAGCGGATGGCCGTCGTCCACGCGCAGGGCCACATCGACGCGGCCGCCGCCCGGCGTGTATTTCGTGGCGTTATCGAGCAGGTTGTTGAACATCACGCGCAGCGCGCCGGCGTCGCCGTGCACCGACGCCTGGGCGCTTTCTTCGATGCCCAGATCGACACCGCGCTGCTGCGCGACGCTCGCGTAAGCCGCGACGCAATCGCTGACGAGCGCATGCAGATCGACGTCCTGCATACGCCCGTGGCCATCGGGTTCGGAGCGCGCGAGCGCGAGCAGTTGTTCGGCGAGCCGCGTCGCGCGCATGATGCCCGCCTGCAAATCGGTGAGCGCTTCGCGGCGCGTTTCATCGTCCTTTGCGCGCGCAACCAGTTGCGCCTGGATCTGCACGGCGGCGAGCGGCGTGCGAAGTTCGTGTGCGGCATCCGCGACGAAAGCCTTTTGTGTATCGCGAGCCTTCGCGAGACGGTCGAGCAGCGCATTCAGCGCGTGCACGAGCGGGGTCACCTCGCGCGGCAGCCGTTGCTCCGGCAACGGATCGAGCGCTTCGGGATGGCGCGTGTCGAGCGCGCGTGCGACGCGCGAGAGCGGCGCGAGCCCGCGGCCCACCACGAGCCAGACGGCGAGTCCGAGAAACGGAAGCAGCACGATCAGCGGCCATAGCGTGCGCAGCGCGACGTTCGCCGCAAGACGGTTGCGCACCGAGATGGGCTGCGCGAGCTGCACGACATTGTCCCCGACGATCGCGCCATACACGCGCCAGTCGCCGCGGTCGGTGTGCTCGGTCGAGAAGCCGAGTTCCGCATGCGGCGCGAGCGGCGCCCGCGGATGCGAGTAGTACATCAGCACGCCATTGCGGTTCCAGATCTGCAGCACGATGCCTTCGTCGCCGGTGTCGTTCGAGCTGAGAATCGCGTTGAACGATCTGGAGGGCAGTGCCGCGGCGATCTCCTGCAGCTGGTAATCGAACAGTTCGTTGGCTTCTGCGAGCGCCTGGCGATAGATCAGCCAGCCCGCGAGCCCAACACCCGCGACCACGATCGCGAGCAGCCAGAACAGCAGTTGTCGTCGGATGGAACTCATCGGCGCGTGAATCTCCTGTCGATGGGACCTGGCGCTTTAGCGCCTGGTCCCATCCCATGCAAAGCTGTCGATCAGGGTTGGCGCTTCAGCGCTTGGTCCCATCCCATGCAGAGCGGCTCGCATCACGCGTCTTTCGCGATCATGTAGCCCAGTCCGCGCACATTGCGGATCAGGTCGGCGCCGAGCTTCTTGCGCAAGGCGTGGATATACACCTCGACGGTGTTGCTGCCGATCTCCTCGCCCCAGCCGTACATCTTCTCTTCGAGCTGGTTCTTCGAGAGCACCGCGCCCGGCCGTGCGAGCAGCGCTTCGAGCAGCGCGAACTCGCGCGCCGACAACGCAATAGGCACACCGTTCTGCGTCACCTGGTGGGACGCCGGATCTAGCGTGATGGAGCCGTAGCGAATCGTCGAGTCGCTGCGGCCCGACTGGCGGCGGATCAGCGCGCGCATGCGCGCGCCGAGTTCGTCGAGATCGAAGGGTTTGACGAGATAGTCGTCGGCGCCGGCATCGAGACCCTTCACGCGGTCGGCGATCGCGTCGCGTGCCGTGAGGATCAGTACCGGCAGCGAGAGGCCGCGCGCGCGCAGCATGCGCAGTACTTCGAGCCCATCCCGTTTGGGCAGGCCCAGATCGAGCAGCAGCAGATCGTAAGGCTCTCCGGTCACGGCGGAGAGCGCGGACTCGCCGTCCTGGACCCAGTCGACTGCGAATCCGTCGCCGCGCAGCGCCTTGCGCACGCCCTCGGCGATCATGCGGTCATCTTCGACTAGCAATATTCGCATCGTAATGAAATGGCAACGCGGTGCGCCGCCTCGCTCCGGAGTTCAGGCAATGCGTGCATTTTAGCGCGCGGGTCCCGCCACCGCGCCAACTGGCGTTCGCGGCGCCGGCTTTGTTGTCGCAATACGCGCGCGCGTCACGCCAGGTCTTTACAATGAGCCCTTTTGCGGCGCGCGGCGCGGCGCGGTGATGCGCGATAGCCTTGTGACATGCGTCTGGCGTCGCGCTGCGCGCCCGTTTTCGTGCACGCGCACGGCGGCGCCTCGCACCGTCGGTCGTGTCCCTGGGACGCCGCGCGCGAGCCAGGCGCCAGCCGCACCGCCCGCAACGCACCTATTCGTCAGACGCTCTACATGCTGCCCGCATCACTGTTCAGTTCACTGTCCGATTTGCTGCCGATCACGCGGCCCCTTTCGCTATCCCGACTTGGCGCTTTGCTCCGCCGCGCGACACCGAGCCACGAGCGCGCCACCGCGAGCGCTGCCGTGCCAGCCGCCACGCGCACCGCATTCGCGATCAGGATTGCCTGCGCGGCCGTCGCAACGGCCTGCGTCGCCATGCCCGCCGCGCAAGCGCAGCCCGCAGAAGCGCGCTTGCCTTCGGTCAACGTCAGCACCGTGCTGCCGCCCACGGTGATGGCAGGCCTCGAACGCGCCCATGTGCCGCTGTCGGCGGTGAGCGTGGTGATCGAAAAGATCGGCGACCGCCAGCCAAGCGTGGCCGTCAACGCGGGACAGCCGATGATGCCCGCCTCGACGATGAAGCTCGTCACGACCTGGACCGGCCTCGCGATGCTCGGGCCCGACTACCGCTGGAAAACGAGCGCGTTCACCGATGGCAGCGTGGATGCCGCCGGAACACTGCACGGCAATCTCTACATCAAGGGCACGGGCGATCCGAAGCTCGTGCCAGAAGAGCTGATCGATCTCGTACAGAAAATCCACGCGGCGGGCATCGCCCGTATCGACGGCACGCTCGTGCTCGACAAGAGCGAATTCGACGCTTCGACGCGCGATCTGCCACCCTTCGACGACGACGCCAGCGCCCCCTACAACGTCGGCCCCGACGCGTTGATGTATGCGTTCAAGGCGGTGTCGTTCACGTTCGCGCCGTCGAACGGAGGCGTCTCGATCGACGTCGTGCCGCCGGTTGCGCAATGGCAGATCGACAACCAGCTCCACGAACGCGGCGGCAAGTGCGGCGGCATGCTGCCGTCACCGCAGATCGCGCCAGGCGCGAACGGCCTCGTGACGGCGAGCTTCGGCGGCAGCTACGCGATGCGATGCGGCGAGCGCACGCTCAACATGGCTGCGCCCGTCGATCACAGTACGTTCTTCGCCGATGGTTTCCTCGCACTGTGGCAGCAGACGGGCGGCACCTTCAACGGCGCGGTCCACGACGGTGTCGTGCCACCGGGCGCACGCCTCATCGCGATTCATCAAAGCCCGCCACTCGCGGATGTCGTGCACGACATCAACAAGTTCAGCAACAACGTGATGGCGCGCAATCTGTTCCTCACGCTAGGTGCCGAGGCAGGCAAGCGACCCGCGACAACCGCGAAGGCCGCTGCTGCCGTCACGACGTTCCTGCGCAAGAGCGGCATCTCCGCGCCCGAACTCGTGCTCGACAACGGTTGTGGCCTTTCGCGCGACGAGCACATCAGCGCCCTCTCGCTTGCGAACCTGCTCCAGGCCGCGAACGCGAGCCCGGTCGCGCAGCCGTTCGTCGACTCGCTGCCGGTGGCAGGCGTCGACGGAACGATGCGCAATAGACTCACGAACGCGGACGTGCTCGGCAACGCGCACATCAAGACCGGTACGCTGCGCGACGTGCGCGCGATCGCGGGCTACGTTGCTTCTCAGACCGGCGAAACGTGGATCGTCGTGAGCATCATCAACGACCCGCGCGCGGAGGCCGCACGCGAGGCCCATGACGCGCTGCTCGAGTGGATCTATAAGGGCATGCCCGAAGAGTCTCCGGTGTACGTAGAGGCACATCCGAAGCGCGTCGCGAAGCACATCCGTAAAAACCCCCAGCGCCGCGGCGGCCATTGAAAGTGCGGATCGACTTCGTGCAGCAGACCGAAGTCTCCCTCTAGCAAAGCCCCGCCTCCGGCACGTATTAGACGTGTACCCTGATGGGCATCTTCCGGCGGCGCGCACGCGATGCGCCCCGGAACGCAAAAAGCGGCGCAGCCGCGCAACAACAGACAAGAGACAACAAGGGCGGTGCTTCACAGCACTGCCACCACCGGGACGAAGAGGAGGCCACACGTGCGGTTCGATGCCGAATTGCTGCTGCTTGCACTCGCCCCTGTCTTTCTCTCCTTCATCGCCTGGGAAGCCTGGTATCTCGCACGCACGCGACCCGGCGCCGCGCTCTATACCTGGGCAGACACGCTATGCAACGCTACGCTCGCCTTGATGCACCAGGGCGCCGACAAGCTCGCGTGGCTCGTGGCCATTCCCGTCTACGCTTACGTCTACCAGCACTGGCGCATCGTCTCGTGGCAGCCGGGGTGGGTCGCATGGCTCGTGCTGTTCGTCGCGCAGGACTTCCTCTACTACGTGTTTCATCGCGCGAGCCATCGCGTGCGCTGGCTCTGGGCCGCGCACGTCGTTCATCACTCGTCGGAGCGGCTCAACCTTTCCACGGCATTCCGGCAGAGCCTCATGTATCCCGTCGCGGGAATGTGGGTGTTCTGGATTCCGCTCGCCGTAATCGGCTTCACGCCGATGCAGATCGTCGCCATCGTGCTCGTCAATCTGGCGTTTCAGTTCTTTGTCCACACCGAAGTGGTCGGCAAGCTCGGCTGGCTCGAATACGTGCTCAACACACCGTCGATACATCGCGTGCACCACGCGCGTAACGACCGCTACATCGATCGGAATTACGCAGGAGTACTGGTGATATGGGACAGGCTATTCGGCAGCTACGTCGAAGAAGACGAGAACGACCCGCCTGAATACGGCATCGTCGAGCCGCTCCACAGTTACAACCCGCTGAAAGCGACGTTCCACGAATGGCTATCGATGGCGCACGACTTCGCGCAGATGCCCGACTGGCGCAGTCGCTTCGCCGCGTTGTTCGCGCCACCCGAATGGGCTGCGCGGTTGCATGCTGAACAACCCGCACCGGCCAGTTCGTGCGTAGACGCGAACGTGACCGAAAACAACATCAGGGGCTAACAGGAGCCAGGCAGCGCGCCGGGATTCCGGCGCATGCAGTCCGCGTCCGGCGCAACGCGCCGGGCGCGACTCAAATGCCCCGCTCGCCGTTCAGGCAGCGGGGCGTTTTCTTGTTTCAGCCAGAAAGATTGACGATGCCCGCCGCGTAATGCGACAGAAACGCGGCGGAACGCGGAATGCGATCAGTCCTGCTGCGCCTCAAACGCCGCGGCGGCGCGTCCGAGCCGGTCGTTCACGGCGATCCATTCGATCGTTTCGGGGAGCTTCTCGATCAGGATGCGCGCGACGTTTGCGCGATCGAGCGCGCGCAGCAAGCCATAAAGCTCGCGCGCATAGACTTGCGGATCCTCGGGCGCGGCGATGAAATGCACGTCCGGTGCACTCGCCCAGGCACCCGAACGCGAGGCGCGGGCCACGAGCGCCACCGACTCGCCGTTCGCACGCGCGGCAGTCAGCATGGGCTCCAGCGCCTCGAACGGCAGCAGCGCGAGCGGCGTGCGCGGCGCGTAGTGCGCCTTGAGCGTACCCGACGCGCGAGGCGCCGTGGCATCCGATCCGTCAGGCAGTCGCGGTGCTTCGCCGAGCACGCGCGCGATATCGTGCGGCGTGACATGCCCCGGCCGCAGGAGCGCCGGAAAACCACGCGAGAGATCGAGAATCGTCGATTCGATGCCGACGTCGCTCGCACCACCGTCCAGCACATACACGGACGAGCCGAACTCATCGCGAACGTGCTGCGCCGTGGTCGGGCTGACATGGCCGAAGCGGTTCGCCGAAGGCGCCGCGACGCCGCCGTGACCGCCGCGTCGTTGCGAAAACGCAGCGAGCAACTTCTGCGCGACCGGATGCGACGGGCAGCGCAGGCCGACCGAATCCTGACCGCCACTCACCGCGTCGGGGATGCGCGGATGGCGCTTGACGATCAGCGTGAGCGGGCCGGGCCAGAAGGCATCGACGAGCTTCTGTGCCGCTTCAGGCCACTCGGCGGCCCAGTACTGCGGATCGCCGCCCGGCGGCAGATGCACGATCACCGGATGATTCGCCGGCCGACCCTTGGCCGCGTAGATTCGCGCGACGGCGTCGGGGTTTGCCGCGTCGGCGCCGAGCCCGTACACGGTCTCCGTCGGGAACGCGACGAGTTCACCCGCATCGAGCAGCGCGGCGGCCTGTTCGATCACGGCATCGGTGACGTTGGTGGAATCGTGCTGCACGGTCATGGAGTCAGCCAACCTCAACTCGTGGCGATGTGCAGCAAACGTGCGCACTCGCGCGCGGCTGCGCGCGCTTCGTCGAGCGTCGGCGCCGTGAAATTCACGTGGCCCATCTTGCGGCCAACGCGCGCTTCTTCCTTGCCATACAGATGCAGACGTGCAGCCGGCATCGCGGCCACCTGGTCCCACGGCGGCGGAACGGGCGCGGCGCCTTTCTGCGGTTTCGCCTCACCGACAGCGCACGGGAACCACACGTCGCCGAGGATGTTCAGCATCACGGCCGGCGAGTGCTGGCGTGTGTCGCCGAGCGGCATGCCGGTCATCGCGCGCACCTGCTGCTCGAACTGGCCGGTCGCGCAGGCATCGACCGTGTAGTGACCCGAGTTGTGCGGACGCGGCGCCATTTCGTTGGCGACGAGCGAGCCGTCCTCGAGGATGAAGAATTCCACGCACAGCACGCCGACATAGCCGAGCTTCGCCGCGATCTGCATCGCCGCCTGCTGCGCCTGCTGGACGAGCGCGGGGCTCGCGTCGGGCGCGGGAACGATGGTGTGCGAAAGCACGCCGTTACGGTGCGTGTTCTGCGCGAGCGGATAGACGGCGCTCGCGCCGTTGATGCCGCGCGCGATCAGCGCCGACACCTCGAACTTCAGCGGCAGGCGCTTTTCCAGCACGCACGGCACGCCGCCGAGCGACGCATGCGCCTCGCGCACTTCGGCAGCGTTGCCGACGCGCACCTGGCCCTTGCCGTCATAGCCGAGCCGCGCGGTCTTGAGAATGCCCGGCAGCACGGCGGCGATCGCATCGTCGTCCATGGAGGCGAGCGCCTGCGACGACTCGATCACCACATGCGGTGCAACCGGCACGCCGGCGGCAACGATGAAGCGCTTCTCGGCGATGCGGTCCTGCGCCACGGCCACGCAGCGGCCCATGGGGCTCACGAAGGTCGATCGGGCGAGCGCGTCGAGGCTCGCGGCGGGCACGTTCTCGAACTCGGTCGAAACGGCCGCGCAAAGGCGCGAGAGTTCGGTCAGCGCGGCTTCGTCGTCGTAGGCGGCGCGCAGATGGCGGTCGGCCACGGTGCCAGCCGGGCTCGCCGGATCCGGATCGAGCACGGCGACGCGATAGCCCATCGCCTGGGCGGCAAAACAGAACATGCGGCCGAGCTGGCCGCCACCCACCATGCCAAGCCAGGCGCCGGGCAGGATCGGTGAAACCGGAGTGTTGTCAGGGGTCATTTCAGTGATCGGTCGCGGCTGCCAGGGCGCGAGAGAGCGCACGGGCGAGGCCGGGGTTTAACGTCGAAGCGGGGCGTCCTGCCCTGCCCCGACGATGGCGCTTACAGCGCCGGCAACACCATCGCGTGCGCGGCTTCGTTCTGGCGCACGCGGAAAGCAGCGAGCTTGTTCGCGTAGTCGCTGTCGGTCCCGCTCAGGATCGACACGGCGAAGAGCGCCGCATTGGCCGCGCCCGCCTCGCCGATGGCGAAAGTCGCGACCGGCACGCCCTTGGGCATCTGCACAATCGAATGGAGCGAATCGACGCCCTTCAGGTACTTGCTCGCGACAGGCACGCCCAGCACCGGCACGGTGGTCTTGGCGGCCAGCATGCCCGGCAGATGCGCCGCCCCGCCCGCGCCCGCGATGATCGCGCGCAGGCCGCGCTCGCGGGCCTTTTCGGCGTACTCGAACATCTCGTCGGGCATGCGGTGCGCCGAGACGACCTTCGCTTCATAAGCGACGCCGAACTCCTGCAGGATCGCGACCGCCTGCTTCATCGTTTCCCAGTCGGAGCTGGAACCCATCAGCACGCCGACGAGCGGCGCCGCGTGCTGGTGAGCCGTCTGTACTTCGCTCATTTCCTTCCTTTTCCCGCGATTGTCGCCGCGAATTTGCCGCGCTTTTTACTGCGCTTTTTGCAGTGATGCGCGGCAAGCGCGCATCGAACCCAGTCAAGCCAGAGATCAGACCAGCTTCTGGCCGGTGAGGCGCTCGAGCGCCTCCTGATACTTCGCGGACGTCTTCTCGATCACCTCGTCGGGCAGCTTCGGCGCGGGCGGCTCCTTCGCCCAGTTCTGGGTTTCGAGCCAGTCGCGCACGAACTGCTTGTCGAACGACGGCGGATTCGAGCCGACCTGATACTGGTCGGCGGGCCAGAAACGCGACGAGTCGGCGGTGAGCGCCTCGTCCATCAGATACAGCTGGCCGTGGTTGTCGAGACCGAATTCGAACTTCGTGTCGGCGATGATGATGCCGCGCGTGGCAGCGTAATCGGCCGCTTCCTTGTACAGCTTGATCGAGATTTCCTTGATCGTGCGCGAGAGTTCGGTGCCGATGCGGCGCTCCATCTCTTCGTACGTGATGTTCTCGTCGTGGTGGCCCATTTCGGCCTTCGCTGCCGGCGTGAAAATCGGCTCGGGCAGCTTCTGCGCGTTTTGCAGGCCCGGCGGCAGTTCGACGCCGCACACGGCGCCGGTCGCCTGGTAGTCCTTCCAGCCGCTGCCCGCCAGATAGCCGCGCACGACCGCCTCGACGAGGATCGGCTCGAGGCGCTTCACGACGACCGCGCGGCCCTTCACCTGTGCGACTTCATCGGCGGCGACGACCGTTTCCGGATCGACGCCCGTCAGATGGTTCGGCACGACGTGCTCGAGCTTTTCGAACCAGAAGTTCGCCATCTGGTTCAGCACCTGGCCCTTGCGCGGAATCGGCTCGCCCATGATGACGTCGAACGCCGACAGACGGTCGGTCGTGACGATCAGCAGCTTGTCGTTGCCAACGGCATAGTTGTCGCGGACCTTGCCGCGGCCGAGGAGCGGCAGCGAGCGAAGCGTGGATTCGTAAAGGGTAGACATCGTCGTGATTCGCTATAAAAACGTGGCGGGACCGGCGGAAATCCGGACCAAACGTGGACTGATAGGGTAAATCAAAAAGCCAGTCGCCGTTCCCCAGCCTGGCGGAGACGGCGACGATCCTGCAGCGCCTGATGCAAAACTTTGCACCCGCCGTGGCGCCCGTCCCGCCCTGCCGGACGGATGAGCAACACGGCGGTGGCGCGTCGCGTCAGCGAACGATCTGCGCGAGTTCGCCCGACTTGTACTTCTCGGCGATCTTGTCGAGCGAGACCGGCTTGATCTTGCCTGCCTGGCCTTCGCAGCCGAACGCCAGATAACGATCGACGCAGACCTTCTTCGCGGCTTCGCGGGCCGGCTTCAGGTAGTCGCGCGGGTCGAACTTCGACGGATTCTCGAACATGTAGCGACGGATCGCGCCCGTGATTGCGAGACGCAGGTCCGTGTCGATGTTGATTTTGCGCACGCCGTGACGGATGCCTTCCTGGATTTCCTCGACCGGCACGCCGTAGGTTTCCTTCATGTCGCCGCCGAATTCGCGGATTTCCGCGAGCAGTTCCTGCGGCACCGACGACGAACCGTGCATCACGAGGTGCGTGTTCGGAATGCGGGCGTGGATTTCCTTGATGCGCTGGATCGACAGGATGTCGCCCGTGGGCTTCTTCGAAAACTTGTACGCGCCGTGCGAGGTGCCGATCGCAATCGCCAGTGCATCGCACTGCGTGAGCTTCACGAAGTCGGCGGCCTGCTCCGGATCGGTCAGCAGTTGCTCGCGCGTCATCGTGCCGTCGGCGCCGTGACCGTCTTCCTTGTCGCCCTTCATCGTTTCCAGCGAACCGAGCACGCCCAGTTCCGCTTCGACCGTGATACCGATCGAGTGCGCCACTTCGATAACCTTCCTCGACACGTCCACGTTGTACTCATACGACGCCACGGTCTTGCCGTCTGCTTCGAGCGAGCCGTCCATCATCACGCTCGTGAAGCCGCTCTTGATCGCTGCCATGCAGACCGCCGGCGACTGGCCGTGGTCCTGGTGCATCACGACCGGAATATGCGGATACGACTCGACCGCCGCTTCGATCAGGTGGCGCAGGAACGCCTCGCCTGCATATTTGCGCGCGCCCGCCGACGCCTGCATGATCACCGGCGCGCCGACCTGGTCAGCCGCGGCCATGATGGCCTGGACCTGCTCCAGATTGTTCACGTTGAACGCCGGCAGACCGTAGCCGTTCTCGGCCGCGTGATCGAGCAGTTGTCGCATTGAAACGAGAGGCATTGTGCTACTCCTTTGATTTAAAACGAAATCCCGTGTGTCGCCGGCCATCTCGTGTAGCCGGTCGAGCGCGGCCTGGCGGCCGCTGCCCGCGTGGTCACCGCGGGCTCAATGGCGAGATTTTATCGCGAAGCCGCGCCCCTCCCTGGCCGAATCACGTAACCAGCATCAAATCGGCCTGTCCGCGCGTCATGGTGACCGGTCAACGTTGAAAGCGCGTTGACAGCAAGCTGACCGCCCGGTAGAGGGGCCGCACGGCCTCCCGATCATGCGAAATGCGGTGCGGACTGCGGCCCGGCTTGTTCCAGCGTTTGTGCCAGGAAGCCAGGCCGCACAGTTACAGCACGTCTCCGACACGCACGATCTTCAGCGTGTTCGTGCCGCCCGGCTGGCCCATCGGCTCGCCGACGGTCAGCACGACCACGTCACCACGCGACGCATAGCCCTTGCTCACCACCACCTCGATCGCCTGCTGGAGCGCCGTGTCGCGGTCGCTGCTGGTGTCGAGATGCAGCGGCGTGACGTTGCGGTAGAGCGCCATGGCGCGCTCGCTGCCCGTGCGCGGCGTGAGCGCGAAGATCGGCACATGGATCCAGTGACGCGACATCCACAGCGCGGTCGAACCCGAATCCGTGAGCGCCACGATCGCCTTCGCGCCGAGGTGGAACGCCGTGAACAGCGCGCCCATCGCGATCGACTGATCGATACGTCCAAAAGTCCGGTCAAGAAAGTCCTTGTCGAGCTCGGACTGCTCGGACTTCTCGGCTTCGAGACAGATCGCTGCCATCGCCTCGATGGTCTGCACCGGATACTTGCCCGCCGCCGACTCCGCCGAAAGCATCACGGCGTCGGTGCCGTCGAGCACCGCGTTTGCGACGTCCGACACCTCGGCGCGCGTCGGCACCGGTGCGTGGATCATCGACTCCATCATCTGCGTGGCGGTGATGACGAACTTGTTCGACTCGCGCGCCATGCGGATCATGCGCTTTTGCAGCGCGGGCACCGCGGCGTTGCCGACTTCGACCGCGAGATCGCCGCGCGCAACCATGATGCCGTCCGACGCATCGAGAATCTCCTGCAGCGCCGGAATGGCCTCGGCGCGCTCGATCTTCGCGATCATCTTCGGCTTGATGCCGTAGGGCGCGCCCGCGATGTTCGCGAGTTGGCGCGACATTTCCATGTCGGTGGCGTTCTTCGGGAACGACACGGCGACGTAGTCCGCACCGAGCGCGAGCGCCGTGCGGATGTCCTCCATGTCTTTCGCCGTCAGCGCTGGCGCCGTGAGGCCGCCGCCCTGCCGGTTGATGCCCTTGTTGTTCGACAGGTCGCCGCCGATTTTCACGACCGTATGGATCTCGCTGCCGATCACGCGCACGACGTCGAGCACGATGATGCCGTCATTGAGCAGCAGCACATCGCCGGGCCTCAGGTCGCGCGGCAGGTCCTTGTAGTCGAGGCCGACGCGATCGTCGTTACCGAGTTCGCAGTTGGCGTCGAGGATGAACGGCTTGCCGGGCTCGAGCGTGGTCTTGCCGTTCTCGAATTTACCGACACGAATCTTCGGGCCCTGCAGGTCGGCCATGATCCCGACCTCCCTACCGGCCTGACGGGCGCACTCCCGCACGGTTTCGGCACGCTGGCGGTGGTCGTCCGCTGTGCCGTGCGAGAAGTTGAGGCGCACCACGTCCAGTCCCGCGTGAATCATTTGCAGCAGGACGTCCGGCGTACTGGAAGCCGGACCGATGGTGGCGACAATCTTGGTGGCGCGATGCATGAGTCTCCTCGTCTGGAAAGGATCGCTGGAAGAAACGCCGCTGCGAGAAGGACAAGCCGGGTCAAGCGCACCTGCGCCATTGCCGGGACGCGCGCCGGTGAGATCCGGCGTCGCTTTGTGTG
This sequence comes from Paraburkholderia adhaesiva, assembly GCF_021390575.1. Taxonomy (GTDB): domain Bacteria; phylum Pseudomonadota; class Gammaproteobacteria; order Burkholderiales; family Burkholderiaceae; genus Paraburkholderia; species Paraburkholderia adhaesiva. The sequence continues at coordinate 2,681,375 of NZ_JAJEJQ010000001.1, forward strand.
ACGGCGCGAGAGACGCGGCGGCCGGATCGGACGATCTGGCCTCGCGCGCCTGCGCCATCTGTGCGGCGTGCTCGCGGTTTGTGCATGCGCTTTCTCGCGCTGCGTCCGCGGCCGCCGCCGGGAAACTTGCGTCCGCCAGCGCAGATGCCTGCGCTTCGGACGGCGCCGCATCAGCCGTGGCTGTCGCGGCGGTGGTAGATGTTGCAAGCGTGGCGGTCGACTCAGACGCGTTCAGCGCATGCACCGCCAGTGCCGAGGGTACTACGCGCCCCGCTGCTGCGGCCACCGTGCGCTGCTTGGCGCGCACTCGGGCCGGTTTCGCAGCGCGGCGCGGTGCCACTTAGCCAGCCGCCCGGGTTTCGAGCACCTCGACAGCCGGCAGCTTCTTGCCCTCGAGGAATTCGAGGAACGCGCCGCCACCGGTCGAAATATAGCTGACCTTGTCATGGATGCCGTACTTCGCAATGGCCGCAAGCGTGTCGCCGCCGCCAGCGATCGAGAACGCCGGCGACTTCGCGATGGCATCCGCAAGCGTCTTCGTGCCGTTGCCGAACTGGTCGAATTCGAACACGCCCACCGGACCGTTCCACACGATCGTGCCGGCCTGCGCCAGTTGCGAAGCGAGTGCCTTGGCGGTCTGCGGGCCGATGTCGAGGATCAGGTCGTCGTCGGCGACGTCGGCCACTGCCTTGATTTCGGCCTTGGCGGTCGGCGAGAACTCCTTCGCGGTCACGACGTCGCTCGGGATCGGTACGGACGCGCCGCGCGCACGCGCTGCGTCGATGATGGTCTTCGCTTCAGCGACCAGATCGGCTTCGGCGAGCGACTTGCCGATTTTCAGACCGGCCGCCAGCATGAACGTGTTGGCGATACCGCCGCCGACGATCAGCTGGTCCACCTTCTCCGCGAGCGACTTGAGGATGGTGAGCTTGGTCGAAACCTTCGAGCCCGCGACGATCGCCACGAGCGGACGCTTCGGCGCGCCGAGCGCCTTGCCGAGCGCGTCGAGTTCGGCGGCGAGCAGCGGGCCCGCGCAGGCGACGGGCGCGAACTTCGCGATGCCGTACGTGGTGGCTTCGGCGCGGTGCGCGGTGCCGAATGCGTCGTTCACGTAGACGTCGCAGAGCTTGGCCATTTTCTGCGAAAGCTCGTCGGAGTTCTTCTTCTCGCCCTTGTTGACGCGGCAGTTCTCGAGCAGAACGACATTGCCCGGCGCCACGTTGACGCCGTTCTCGACCCAGTTCGCGACGAGCGGCACGTCACGGCCGAGCAGTTCCGACAGACGCTTCGCGACCGGCGCGAGCGAGTCTTCCGGCTTGAATTCGCCTTCGGTCGGACGGCCGAGGTGCGACGTGACCATGACGGCGGCACCCGCGTCGAGCGCGGCCTTGATGGCCGGCACGGAGGCGCGCACGCGGGTGTCTTCGGTGATGTTGCCCTGATCGTCCTGCGGCACGTTCAGGTCGGCGCGGATGAACACACGCTTGGCCGTAAGCTTGCCTTCGGAGATCAGATCGGAGAGACGCAGAACCTTGTTCATGGGCTTGACTGTACGTGATGGTGGGAAGGCGGTGGCAACACGATGCGGATGGTGCGGATCGCCGCTGCGAAAAGCGGTTCGAACAGCGCAAGCGGCGCGACTGCACGGACGGCACGGTCACGGCGCGAGTATGGCGCGGGATCCGGATCTAACGCTACTCCGGGTCGCGGCTCGCTACCCAGCGACTGCCGGCAAACGCGAGCATCGTCATCGTAGTATTGCGAAGCCGGTATTTTAGCCGATTGCCAGGTCGATCTGAGACGTGCAACTGCGAATGTCCTGTATTTGGACGGCCACTGCGGCACCCGGACTTTTTTTAGCTTTTTTTCCTGCTTTTTTTCCTGCTTTTTTGCTGTTTATTGGCGCGCTGTTTTGCCAACTCGCTTCGCGTGCACGTCTCCCGCGCCTGCACGTCGCGTACGCGAGATACCCGACCGGCATATTGCGCCGCAACATAAACACCCGCGAATGCCCGTCCGGGCACCAAATAAGGCTAAAATAATCGTTTGCCCGCTGCGGACTCTGGAACTGCCGCAGCGTATGGGCTTAACAACGAGCATCACGAGAATTGTCCTCATGAGCGAAATCAAGGAAATGCCGCTGGTCGAACTGTCGGCCAAGGATCTGCCCGCGTATTGCCCGAATCCGTCGATGCCGCGCTGGAGCACGCATCCGCGCGTCTTCATCGACGTGACGCATGGCGAAGCGCGCTGCCCATACTGCGGCACACGTTACAAGCTGCGTGACGGCGAGGTCGTGCACGGCCATTGAGCCACACGGCGCTTGATGGGCGCGCCTGGCGCATGTCGGTTCGTTCGCTCTGCGCTGCCTTTGTGACGCCACAGGCGTCGCCCGCCGGCAATCAGCCGCGGGCGGCCCGACGACGCGCCCTGCGGCGCGTTCCCCACTAACCGCATTCCACGCGCCCAACGCGCGCGGAATCTTTGCCATTTCCGGACCCTGACACCCGATGCGTCGCGCGCTGGTAATCGCACCGAACTGGATCGGTGACGCACTGATGGCGCAGCCGCTCTTTGCGCGGCTCGTGAAACTGCACCCGCGCATCGTGATCGATGCTGTAGCGCCCACGTGGGTCGCGCCGGTGCTCGAACGCATGCCCGAAATTCGCGACGTCTACGCCACCGACCTCGCGCACGGCAAGCTGCAATGGCTGAGCCGCTGGCACCTCGCGGCCGACTTGCGCGATGTGCGCTATGACGCCGCCTACGTGCTGCCGAACTCGCTGAAGTCTGCGTTGATCCCGTGGCTTGCGAACGTGCCGCTGCGCATCGGCTATACGGGCGAGAGCCGCTACGGCCTCCTGAACGTGCGCCACGCGAATCCGCCGAAAGACGAGCGGCCGCCGATGGTCAAGCACTATGCCGCGCTCGCCTGGGCCCCCGGCGCAAACGTTCCCGACGACCTGCCGGCGCCGCGTCTCGAGTCGGATCCGAACGAGGCGTCGCGCGTCTCGGCGCGCTTTAACCTCGACACGCGCGTGCCGCTCCTCGTGCTCTGCCCCGGCGCCGAATATGGCCCCGCCAAGCGCTGGCCGCCCGAGCATTTCGCGGCACTCGCGCAGATGGTGAGCCAGTCGTTCCCGTACGCGCAGATCGTCGCGCTCGGCTCGCCGAAAGACGCACCGCTCGCGCAGGCCATCGCCGACCGCGCACCGAACGTGCGCAACCTGTGCGGCCAGACCGCGCTCGGCGAAGCGTGCGCGCTGATCTCGCGCGCAAACGCCGTGGTCACCAACGATTCAGGGTTGATGCACGTCGCCGCCGCGCTGCGCAGGCCGCTCGTCGCGCTATACGGGTCGACCGACCCGCGCCACACTCCGCCCTTGTCGGAACTCGCAAAGGTACAATGGCTGCACCTCGACTGCAGCCCGTGTTTCCAGCGCGAGTGCCCGCTGGGGCATCTGAACTGCCTGCGCGAACTGAGCCCTGAGCAGGTGTTCGGCGATCTTCGCGGCATGTTGCTCGGCCAGCGTTAGTCGCAAAGGGCTTTTGCACGAGGGCTGGAAATGGGCCAGGAAGCGGGCCCGGAAACCGGTTGAAAGCGCGGCGACGCGCTGGCGCATGCGGTGAGCGCCTGTCGGGCGGGAGATCGAGGCGCGCCGCGCAGGCATCCCGCGCTACCGCACACACCGGGACACGCGCGCGACGCCGAGCTTCACAGGCATGCCTCGCGATAGCGGCATGCGCGCAACAGCCGCATCAGGTGTCGATTCGCCAACCCGCGCCCCGGCGCACAAGACCAACGAGCCATGCCACGTTTTGCCCACATCTTCGAAGCCGCCGCGGACACCCTCAACGCGTATTACCAGGCCGTCGCGGAAGTCAATATCGACAGCTTGATGGGCCTGTGGATCGACGAGGAATTCGTGAGCTTCATCTGTGCGAACGGCGCCCATCTGCACGGTCTGTCGAACATCCGCGCGGGTCTCGCGACGCAGATCGAGGCGAACCCGGTTTCGATCGAGCCGCTCGACATCCGCGTCTACGACAGCCTCGGCACCGTGGTCTACGCAATCGTGGAAGCGCATCGCCCCGTGGATCCGGCCGCCGTGCCCGAGCTGGTCTTCACGACCTACGTGATGGTCCACGAGCGCGGCGAATGGCGCATCGCCCATATCCATGCGAGCCGCATGCCCGATGACGCGGCGGCCCAGTTTTCCGCGAAGCTGCGCCACGGCCAGGGCGCGTTGCACTGAACGCGCCGCTTTCCGGACGGGTTTTCGCGACCGTTCTCGCCACTGGTCTCGTAGCGTTTGCCGTACCGCTTTTCGGACAGCTTTTTGCTCCGGTTTTTGCCCGATCTGTCCTACCGTTACTCATACGGCCCTACACGCCGTTTTTCACACCGTTTTTGATCCAGCTTCACGCGCAGTCATGAGCACCACCGGGAACAGGCCAGCCACCAAGCGCTCCGCAATCACGGCGACCGGAACTTCGCCGGGAGCAGCGCAACGCGGCGCATACCTCGCGCCGTTCTGGCTGCCGGGCGCGCACGCGCAGACCATCGTGCCAGCCTTCTTCGCGCGCCTGCCGAACCCCGCCTACCGCCGCGAACGCTGGGACACGCCGGACGGCGATTTCATCGAACTCGACTGGGTCGAACCCGCGCCAGGTCAGCCGATCCCCGCGCCCGACGCCCCGCTCTTCGTGCTCTTTCACGGGCTCGAAGGGGGTTCCGGCTCACACTACGCCCGCACAATGTCGGCAGCCGCGGCCGCGCGCGGCTGGCATGCCGTGATCCCGCACTTTCGCAGCTGTAGCGGACCGATCAACCTGCTGCCGCGCTTTTATCATCTCGCCGACGCCAACGAAGTCGACTGGATGCTGCGCCGTTTCGCGACGCGTCATCGCGGGCCGGTCGTCGCCGCGGGTGTCTCGCTCGGCGCGAACGTGCTGCTTCACTGGCTTGCGGAGCGGCGCGAAGAAACGTCGATCGTGACCGCAGCCGCCGCGATCTCGGCGCCGCTCGACGTCCATGCGGGCGGTGAGATGCTTTCGCACGGGTTCGGCATGGTTTACACGCGCAATTTTCTGAGGTCGCTCAAGACGAAGGCGCTCCAGAAGCTCGAACAGTTTCCTGGCCTTTTCGAAGCGCAGGCCGTACTCGCGAGCCGCACGATGTACGAGTTCGACAATGTCGTCACCGCGCCGCTGCACGGCTTTCGCAACGCCCACGACTACTGGACCAAGGCGACGGTTCGCCCGAAGCTCAGCGAGATCGTCGTGCCGACGCTCGTGCTCAACGCACGCAACGATCCGTTCCTGCCGGACCGCGCGCTGCCCGCGCGCCACGAGGTGAGCGCGGCCGTTGAACTGGAGCAGCCCGCGCACGGTGGCCACGTAGGGTTCATGACAGGTCCGTTCCCCGGCCGCTCCGACTGGCTCGCGCAACGCGTGACCGGCTACCTCTCGCGCTTCGTTTCGCATGGATGAGATCGTCAGACAGGCGCTCGCGCGGTGGCCCGACGTACCGCATTGCACTGGCTGGCTGCTGCTCGACGCGCGCGGCCAGTGGCGTCTGCGCGACGAAGCCGACCAGGCCGCCGGCATAGCCGGCACGCCGGTCCGGCACGATGCCCTGATCGGCCTCATCAACCGGAATTACGGTTGCGACGAGCGCGGACAGTGGTACTTCCAGAACGGGCCGCAGCGAGTCTATGTCGAACTCGAATACACGCCGTTGATCGTACGGCTCGCGTGCGATGCGGCCGGCACGCTGACGCTCACGGACCAGACCGGTCAACCGTTCGTGCCGTCGGCGGCTTACGTGGATGACGCGGGCAGTGTGCTGTTCGCGAGTGCCGCCGAGGGTCGCGCGCCCGTGCGCGTCGCCCTGCTCCACGATCACGATCTCGATCTTTTCACCGACCACGCTTCGCTTGCAGAAGACGGACTGGACGGCACATTCGTGTGGCGCGCCGGGGTCTCGCTACCGCTTAAACCCGTACTTCGTGCACAGGTGCCCGCGCGTTTTGGATTCGTCGCGAGTCCGGCGCGCGAAGAAGCACTGGCGTTGGCAGGCGGCAAAGCAGTCCGCGCCGGCTGAGCACCCCGCTCAGCTGTTATCTCTTTCCTCTTTAAGCTCTTCCTTGTAGCGCGCCTCGAAGTCGTGCAGACGCGCGTTGATCGTCGAAAGATCGTAGTAGCCCACCGATTTCATGTCGCGCGCCTCCTTCAACTGACGGATCGCCGACGGCCACGCGCCGTCCAGCGCGAACTTTTCCGCGAGCGCGCGCCGCTGCTCCAGCCCATCGCCAATGCCCATGCTCGCCTGCGCGAGGTATTGCCACCACGCGGGCTGAAGTGGCTCGGACACCGTCTGCGCACGTGCAAGCGTCTGCGCTTCCTTGAAGCGCTTGGCGGCGATGAGCGCTCGCAACACGCTGTCGGTCGCGGCATGCGACGCCGGCCATGCCTTGCGCGCCGCCATCGCCAACTGCACGGCTTCGTCCCGGCGCCCCGCTCGCAGCGCTATTTCGGCCGCGAGCACGTCGAGACTCGGCGAGCTGCGTGTTTTGCTGCCATCGGCCGCCTCGACCGCGTCGAACGCCGCACGCGACTTCTCGAGCGACGCCGACGCGTCGTCGTAACGTTCAAGCAGCGTCTGCGCGAATGCAATGCCGTACCAGTTCGCCGCCACGTTCAACGCCGTGCGGTCTTCGATCTCCGAGCGCATCCGCGAAACCTCTTCCATCCAGTCGCCATGGGTGCGGTCCTGCAGCACACGCACGCGCGCGCGCACGAAGCCGTACTCGGACGCCTGGTGCGGCTGCCGATAGTCGGTTCGTCGCGCACGGTCCTGCATATCCGCGATGCGCTCCGTGTTGAGCGGGTGCGTGCGCGCGTAGGCCGGCACGCCCGCGTCGCCCATCGACGCGCGTTCGAGGCGCTCGAAGAACGCCACCATGCCGTAGGGGTCATAACCCGCGCCAGTGAGCAACCGGAAGCCGATGCGGTCCGCCTCGTGTTCGGCCGCGCGCGAGAAGCGCAACTGGGTGTCGACGGACCAGGCTCCGCTGCCCATCGCGATCGCACTGCCAAGGTCGCCGCTCCTCGCCAGCACGCCGGCGAGAATCCCGAACAGCACGCCCGCGAGCGTCACGATGCTCGTGCGCTCGTTCTGCGCAAGCATGCGCGCGATATGCCGCTGGAGGACGTGGCCCATCTCGTGGCCGAGCACGGACGCGAGCTCCGATTCGGTCTCCGTGGCGACGATCAGCCCGCTGTTCACGGCGATGAAACCGCCCGGCAACGAGAACGCGTTGATCTGGCCGTCGCGTATCGCAAAGAGGTCGAAGTCAGGCCGATAGCCGCCGATGAACTGCGCGCTCGCCGCGGCCGCGAGCCGCGCCGCGACGGAATTGAGGTAATCGCGAACGAGCCAGTCGCCGATGTAGTCGGGATCGCGTCGGATCTCGCGCATCACGCGTTCGCCGACCTTGCGCTCGGCCTGCGGCGTGAGGGCGCCGCCCGAACCGTCGCCGAGATCGGGCAGTTGCGGCATCCAGGTGCTCGAGAGCACACTCGTGTTGCTGCGCGCGCCGGATTTGCCGGAAAAGAGGCTTTGCGCGCCGCCATAGGTCCCGAACACGCCCTGGGCGACGGACGCGGGAATCGCCGGATCGGCATCGTCCTCGAGCGGGCCGGTGACAAGCGCGGGCGTATCAGGTGCGAGGGGCAGCGCGGCGCCGACATGCGCGCCGGCATGCGTATCGACGAGCGCGGAGGCGCCCGAAGCCGTCGCGCCAGAAACGGTGTTCGCCTGCGCATACGCCTGCGGGGGAACCGCGAGCGATACGCACAACCATGCAGCAAGCAGCTTTTTCAGATGCATTGTCGACGGGTTCAGGGGAGAAGGCGGAATTCCGGCGCGGCGACTCAAGCCGCCCCGATACCCACAAATTGTAGCCCGGCCCGCGCCCCCCAGCGACGCCATGCCGTCAACGCTTGCGCGCGGCGCTGCTATGATAGGCGCCCTCGATGGAGAGCCAGTCATGCCTGAACTCACACATTTCGACGCTGCCGGCGATGCCCATATGGTCGACGTCGGCGACAAGGCCGAAACGAAGCGCATCGCCGTGGCGCGCGGCACGATCCGCATGCTGCCCGCGACCTACGCGCTGATCCGCGACGGCGAGGCGAAAAAAGGCGACGTGATCGGCGTCGCGCGCATCGCCGCAATTCAGGGCGCAAAACACACTTCGGATCTGATTCCGCTCTGTCACCCGCTCGCGATCACGCGCGTCAAGGTGGATTTCGCGCTCGATGAAACGGTGCCTTGCGTGCATTGCACGGCGCAGGTGGAAACCTTCGGGCGCACGGGCGTCGAGATGGAAGCGCTAACGGCCGTGCAGGTCGGATTGCTGACCGTCTACGACATGTGTAAAGCCGTGGATCGCGGCATGACCATCACCGATGTGAAGGTGATGGAGAAGCATGGTGGGAAATCGGGGGATTGGGTCGCGGACGAAACCGTCCGCTGAGACACCGGGACGCTGACAGGTTCGCTGCGCGCTCGCGCAGCGGTGCATCCGTTCGCGCGGGTGACCTGCTTGATGATCGGGCGCACAGGCCCGCCATCATCGTCCCGGGGCGCGACGCGGCGCCTCGCTCGCGCCGCATGCCTCGGTTGTATCGCGCCGTTGCATCAATCAACTAGCAGAATCGTCGTCATCGTCTTCGATCTGCTTCGGCGGCACGCCGTACTTCTTCACCAGCGCCGCCCTGAACTCCTTGAGCGTCGGCTGGCCTTCGCTCAGACCGTAAATCGCCGCGAGTTGCGTCGGCCAGTCGTGCAGTTCCGTCGCGAAGATCTTGAGCCGCTGAACCGTATCGAGCGCACCCGCCATGTCGCCACTCAGCGCCTGCAGGACCGCATAACGCCGCAACACCGTCTCGCCCGGCAGCAGCGCAATCGCGCGCTCATGCGCCGCGAGCTTTGTCGAGAGATTCGCAGCATCGATCGGCATCAGCGTCGCCATGCCGTAGTCGCCCCACGCCTTGAACAGGAACGTCGGTGCCGCGGGGTACTCCTGTGCGGGATGTTCGCCGTAGTAGAGCACCTCGGCGCGGTTGTAGTCGCGCACCATCGGATAAAGCGAAGCAATCCCGCCCGCCACGATAAGCGTGAACACGCCGAGCGACACGCGCGACGGCACGAAGCGCAGCGGCCGCGTTTCAAGCAGTCCGAATACGAACATCGCAGGTAGCAGGAAGAACATGTACTGCTGCGGATATTCGACGAGCGCGTGCATGACGAGCACACCGATCAGCATGAAGCCGAACACGCGCTCGGGCGTATGCGGCACGCGCAATGCGCGCACGAACCACGCGACGAGGCCGAGCAGCGCGATACCGAGGCCTGCCACGCCGGTCTTGGCGAGCAGGTCGATGAAAATGTTGTGCGCGTTGTTCGCGATCTCGACGCCGCCGAGCGAGCGCACGAGCGCGTACTGGTGAATCGGGAAGTCGCCCCAGCCGACGCCGAGGAGCGGACTCGACTTGAACATCGTCCATCCGTAGCGCCAGAGTGCGAGGCGCGGCGCAATCTGTCCCGCGTCCTTGAAGCGGTCGGCAGCGGACACGTCGAGTTGCAGCTGATAGCGCACGTTGGCCCAGCGCACGAACGCATTCACGCCGATAAAGATCAGCAGCAGCACGACCGGCAGCAACCAGTTGCGCAGGCCCCCCTTCCGGACCGCCCGCACGCCGTCACGGGGCACACCCGCAAGCGCGATCCAGAAACCGGCGACGACAATTACCGCCATCTGCAGCCACGGCCCGCGCGACACGGTAAGCGCCAGGCCGCCCGCATAGATTACCGAAAGCACGGCCCAGAGCACGACGTGCAGTCTGCGGGTCTGCACGAGAAAGAGCGCCGCCGCCATCGCGAACGCAATATACGTTGCGAGGTGGTTGGCCTGCGCCATGTTGCCGAACGGACGACGATCGACCGTGATGTTGTACGCGACGACGAACGGCGTGAACTTCGCTTCGAGGTGGAACAACTGCACGATCTGCGTGAACACGGCGAACAGCCCACCGATCAGCAGTGCGGTGGCGGCCCAGACCATCGCGGTCTGTACCTGCCGCACGCGCGCGATGCCGTAACCCGCGTGGGTCGCCATGAACCCGGCGAGCAGATAACCGGCGCCCAGCCAGTTCATCGATGGCAGCGCAACGGGCAGCACGATGGTCTGGACGATCAGCAGCAGGCCGAACGCCAGCGGCACGAGCGCGACCGACGGCGAAGCAAACTCGACCATCGGCCGCGCCTCGTGCGCGAGCAGGACAACCGCGGCGCCAGCCAGCAACCAGAGCGTCAGCGATACGAATTCTGAATAGAAGGTCGGTATCGGGTAGGTGTGGAAGACGGTGGCATACGGTAACGTGAACGCTACAGCCAGCAAGAAGAACGTAAGAAAACGCGAAAAATTGGAAGACATGGGTAAGCGGGGGCGTCGGCAACCGGCGCACTATACAAAACTTTTCCCGCTCTGTGCGGACCGAGACTATCTCGGAAACGTAGAAGCGCGTTCCCGCGCCCTCATTGATTCAATCGTGCGCGGCCGTAGCCGGCAGCGCACGATTCGTTGCGCGCGCGCCTAACCGCACGCCCCTGACTGTCGCGTCACCTTCATCGCCGCGTCAGCGCTCATCAACTGCGGCACTCGGGCGGCGCGAGATTCGACGGCAGCGTCGCGGCCTCCACCGGCGTCGGTCCAGCGCCCGGTTCGCCCAGCGACGACGCGGTCTTGCCGACCGAGAAACACTCCCACGTAATGGTGCCGCCCTGCACACTGTCCTTCGTAAGCGCGACGCGGGCCGTGGGCTCGTCGGCGTTGTCCGGTACCGATGGGACGAGCACGAGCGTATTGCTTCCCGCAGGCGCGACCCGAGCGGTGAACGCAACGGTGATCTGTCCCGTCGCGTCGTCAATTTGCACCGATTGGACGTTACGCGTGGTCGGTGGCGCGGAGTAGCCGCCTGAAAACGCGTTGCCGCTCGCGGCGTTTTCCGCGACCGCAAGCCGTGCCGACGACGCGAGCGACAGCCCCTCGCCGACGCGGCTGCGCGCAAGATAGTCCTGATAGGCAGGTATGGCATAGGCGGCGATCACGCCGACGATGGCGAGAACGATCATCAGCTCGATCAGCGTGAAGCCGCTTGCGGCGACACGGTGCGCAGATCGCGCGAGCCGGGCCAGCCGTGCAAACGCGGCGGATATAAGCGACGAGTTCAGCCAATCCCGGCGCGGCGCAACACCGGGCGGGCTCGCAGAAAATACAGAGACGATCATCATCAGGGCTCCTGAAACAAGAAACGCCTGCTCACGGAAAGTGAGCAGGCGTCTTGATCGTATCGGCGGGGCCCACGGCGGGGCAGTCGGCCGAACGGCATAGGAGCCGCGAAGTTCGGAAAGCGGCGCGTTCAGCGCCGCTTCAACGCAAATTCATCTCGAATCAGCCGGCCGCGGCGCGCCGTGCGTTGCGGCGCTTCAGTGCGTGGCCGAGCGCCACGACAAACACCGCGCCCGCCACGCACATGCCGTACTCCGCGACCGGCGTATCGAGCAACGGCCAGCGATCGCCCGCCGGATCGTTAATGATGAGACCGCCCGCGATCCAGCCAAGCAGCCCAGCGCCCAGCGTGACGATGATCGGGTAACGGTCGAGCAGCCGCAGCACGATCTGGCTACCCCACACGATCAACGGAATGCTCACCATCAGGCCAAAGATCACGAGCGCGATGCGGTGCGACGGGTCAGCGGCTTCGGCGGCGCCTGCAATCGCCACGACATTGTCGAGACTCATCACCGCATCCGCGATGATGATCGTCTTGATCGCGCCGAGCAATTTCTCGGCGGGTTTCACGTCGGCATGCTCGAGATGCACCGGCGCGAGCAGCCGCACACCGATCCACAACAGCAGCAGGCCGCCCGCGAACTTCACGAAAGGCACGTTCAGCAACACGACAGCGAACGCGATCAGCACGACACGCAGTGCGATCGCCCCAGCCGTTCCCCACAGAATCCCGCGCAAACGCTGCTGTGACGGCAAATCGCGGCACGCCAGCGCAATCACGACGGCATTGTCGCCGCCGAGCAGGATGTCGATGACGATGATCTGAAAAACTGCGCCCCAATGGAGCGACGTGAAAAACTCGAGCATGAGCGCGGCGGCAGGGGCAAGGGGCGGTGAAGGTCAGCGCGAAAGCGCGGCAAGGCACACCAGAACACGACAACCCGCACGGCCAATAGCTCTGCATGGGGCCTGAGTAAGAGCTTTGCATGGGACCGGAGTAAGCGCTGAAGCGCTAACTCCTGCCGACAAAAAAAGCGAGGAGGCCATGACTGGCGTCCTCGCTTCTTGTGCGGGAACCTCGTGTAAGGCTTCCGCAAGCATACCAAAATCGCCGGCGTCCCGCGCAAGCGGGAGCCGGCAATCGGCAGTATTACAGCACCGCCTTCAACAGACGGCCCATTTCCGACGGGTTACGCGTCACCTTGATGCCGCAGCCGTCCATGATTTCCAGCTTCGCGTCGGCCGTATCCGCACCGCCCGAGATCAGCGCGCCGGCGTGGCCCATGCGCTTGCCCGGAGGCGCCGTGACGCCCGCGATGAAGCCGACGACCGGCTTCTTCATGTTGTCCTTGATCCAGTAAGCGGCGTTCGCTTCGTCCGGACCGCCGATCTCACCGATCATGATCACGGCGTCCGTATCCGGATCGTCGTTGAACATCTGCATGACGTCGATGTGCTTCAGACCGTTGATCGGGTCGCCGCCGATACCGACTGCCGACGACTGGCCGAGGCCGAGCGCGGTCAGCTGCGCAACAGCTTCATACGTCAGCGTGCCCGAACGCGACACGACGCCGATGCGGCCCTTGCGGTGGATGTGACCCGGCATGATGCCGATCTTCAGCTCGTCCGGCGTGATCGTGCCGGGGCAGTTCGGGCCGAGGAGCAGCGTCTTGCGGCCTTCACGGCGCATGCGGTCCTTCACTTCGATCATGTCGCGGACGGGGATGCCTTCCGTGATACAGATCGCGAGATCGAGATCGGCCTCGACGGCTTCCCAGATCGCAGCAGCAGCGCCTGCGGGCGGCACGTAGATCACCGACACGGTCGCGCCGGTCGCGTCCTTCGCTTCACGCACGTTCGCGTAGATGGGAATGCCCTCGAAGTCCTCGCCGGCCTTCTTCGGGTTCACGCCCGCGACGAATGCTTCGCGGCCGTTGGCGTATTCACGGCAGGCGCGCGTGTGGAACTGACCGGTCTTGCCGGTGATGCCCTGCGTGATGACCTTGGTGTCTTTGTTGATCAGAATCGACATGTATTGACCTCTTTTTGCCTGATGCTGCGCGTCGCGTCGGCCGCGTGAGTCCTGCTAACCTCGTTGCCGACATCACGCTGCTACTCGCGTCGCCTTCGCGCCGCCGCCGCACCATGCGTATCCGGTGAGAATTACTTGCCTTCGGCAGCCGCGACAACCTTCTGCGCAGCTTCTTCCATGCTGTCCGCCGAGATGATCGGCAGGCCCGAGTCGGCCAGCATCTTCTTGCCGAGGTCCTCGTTCGTGCCCTTCATGCGCACGACGAGCGGCACATTCAGGTTCACGGCCTTCGAACCAGCGATCACGCCTTCTGCGATCACGTCGCAGCGCATGATGCCGCCGAAGATGTTCACGAGGATCGCCTTCAGGCCCGGGTTCTTCAGCATCAGCTTGAACGCTTCCGTGACCTTCTCGGTCGTGGCGCCGCCGCCGACGTCGAGGAAGTTCGCCGGCTCGCCGCCGAACAGCTTGATGGTGTCCATCGTCGCCATTGCGAGGCCTGCGCCGTTCACGAGACAGCCGATGTTGCCGTCGAGCGAGATGTACGCGAGGTCGAACTTCGACGCTTCGATTTCAGCCGGATCTTCTTCATCCAGGTCGCGGTAAGCGACGATTTCCGGATGACGCGACAGCGCGTTCGAGTCGAAGTTGAACTTCGCGTCGAGCGCCGTGACCGTGCCATTGCTCGACACGTTCAGCGGGTTGATTTCGGCCAGCGATGCGTCGGTTTCCCAGAATGCCTTGTACAGGCCTTGCAGGATTGCGCGCGCTTGCGGAATCGAAGCAGCCGGCACGCCGATCTTCGCGGCGAGGTCGTCGGCCTGGGCGTCGGTCAGACCCGTCGACGGCTCGACGATGACCTTGTGGATCGCTTCGGGCGTCTTCGCGGCGACTTCTTCGATGTCCATGCCGCCTTCGCTCGATCCCATCAGGACGATCTTCTGCGTAACGCGGTCAACAACGAGGCTGACGTACAGTTCCTTGTTGATGTCAGCGCCTTCTTCGATCAGCAGGCGCTTGACCTTCTGGCCTTCCGGACCGGTCTGGTGCGTAACGAGCTGCATGCCGAGGATCTGGTTCGCGTATTCGCGAACTTGATCCAGCGACTTTGCAACCTTCACGCCGCCGCCCTTACCGCGGCCACCTGCGTGGATCTGAGCCTTGACGACCCAAACCGGGCCACCGAGCTCTTGAGCGGCCTTGACCGCGTCATCCACCGAAAACGCCGGAATGCCGCGCGGTACCGCGACACCGAATTTCCGCAGGATTTCCTTACCCTGGTACTCGTGAATCTTCATGCGTGATTCCCTTCAGTCGGAGAGTTGGATTGGACTTCTTGTTTTGTTAGCTGTGTTGTTATTCATGCGTGACGACGTCGACTCTGCCCTCTTGGCCCGTGTCAACGCCATCTCGCACGCCGGCCGCTTGCGCACCGCGCTCCATCGAGCGCGGCTCGCGACCGTACCAGCGTGGATAGAACTGCTTGACCGCCTCGCCGTCGAACCGCAGCGCATGGCAGCGGCCCAGCTGGAAGGGCGGTTCTTCGCCGTCGGCCTCAGGGCCGCCGGCGGTCTTGCCTGTTTCCGGTCCAAACGCATCGCCTGACGGCCCGCCCTCGATATCCCAGACCGCTCCGGCGAACGCCTGCACCGCGACGGTCGGCAGTATGCCCAGCATCTCGGTGAGATGCGTGCAGCCTGCCGTGCCGCCGAGACGGCGGCCCGCTTCGCGGCGGAAATTCTGGAGGAGATTGAGCCCAATGAGGGCCCGATAGGCGGGATTGGCACTCTGGCACGAACCGACGTAGGGCACCCAGTCGGACGACGCTTCGGCGTCGACGACGTTGAACCTGCGATCGAATGTGATGCGGAGCCAGAGTTCATGGATCGGCAGACCGTTTGGCCGCACGCCCGTGGCGAGCGACACGTCGCGCGGCTTGTGGTCCGTCAGGCACGCGTCGATGTCCCACAGGCCGTCTTCGCGCTCATAGGCTTCCGCCCGGATTGCACGCTGATGGCGCAACTGGCGTGATACGGGCGGGGAAAGCGGCATGCTAAGGCTAAGACCGGATTGGAAAACCGTTCAATTTTAGCATAGCGGATATTTCGGACTCTTCCGAACACGCAGGCACCGCGCGGAATTTGGGGACGTCGGCGGACCTAGTTTTCCGCCCAGTCGTCGTCGACGCCCTTGAGAATCTTGCCGATGATGGTCATCGAAAACCCGCGCGCGGCGAGAAAGCGGGCCTGACGCGCGCGTTCGGCCGGCGACGTGGGCAACTCGCCGTATTTTTTCCGCCAGACGGCGCGCGCGCGGGCAAGCTCGGTTTCGCGCAACTGCGCGTTGACCTCCTCGATGAGGGTGTCACCTACCGCGTGGCGCTTGAGTTCACTGACGATGCGGGTCGTACCGAGGCGCGCGGCACGGCGGTGGATCACGCTTTCGGCAAAGCGCGCGTCGGAGAGCCAGCCGTCGCGGACCAGCGCGTCGAGGAGGGCTTCGAGTGCGTCAGCGTCGTCGGTGAACGGTATCAGCTTGCGCGAAAGCTCCGCGCGGCTGTACTCGCGGCGCGAAAGGTAGGCAAGCGCGCGGCCCTTGAGCGAACGAGCGGGACGCTGCGATTCGGCGGCGGCAGTGGAACGCGCGCCTTCATCACGAAGCTCTGAACTGCGCTGGAAGCGGTCGGCGGATTCGCTTGTCGCGGGAACGCCGCGATTGGTGCGATCGGCACGATTGGCTCGATCGGTCCGGATTCCGGAACTGCGCTCGAAATGATCGTGGGCGCCGCGCTCGGTGCGCTCACCCGCGGAGCGAATGGCGCCAGGCGTGGAAGTGCGCTCGAAGCGGCCTGCGCGCTGGGCATCGGCGTTCGGCGTAGCGACGCCCGGCGCATCGGCGGAGGATTCGAACTCCCCGAACGAGGACTCGAATTCGTCGAACTGCTCGAAGGGTTCGAGCGGCCCTCCTTGAGGTGGACCAGGATCCCTGACACCCGAATCATGTTCGCGGTCATCGCGAGGATCGGAAGCATCGCGCCCCGAATGATCAAGGCCGCGATCGCCCTCGCGGACGTCGCGGCCGACCTGGTCACTTCGCGAACCTTCACGCGGGCGGCCCGTATTGTGCGGTGCCGTCGGCGCCGATGCGGACCTGCCCTTGCGAATCACGAGTGGATTACTCCTCTTCGTCCGCGATTTCCACTTCGCCGGAGTCGTTGGCATTCGCCGGCATCGCGCTCACGCCGAGCGATTCACGAATGCGGTTCTCGATCTCGCGTGCGATTTCCGGATTCTCGCGCAGGAATTCGCGCGCGTTGTCCTTGCCCTGACCGATGCGTTCGCTGTTATAGCTGTACCAGGCGCCGGCCTTGTCGACGATCTTGGCCTGCACGCCGAGGTCGATGATTTCGCCCTGACGCGAAATGCCCTCGCCGTACAGGATGTCGAACACGGCTTCACGAAACGGTGGCGCAACCTTGTTCTTCACGACCTTCACGCGCGTTTCGCTGCCGATCACTTCATCGTTCTTCTTGATCGAGCCGATACGGCGGATATCGAGACGTACCGAAGCGTAGAACTTCAGTGCGTTACCACCCGTGGTGGTTTCCGGGTTACCGAACATCACACCGATCTTCATGCGGATCTGGTTGATGAAGATAACCATGCAGTTCGTTTTCTTGATCGTGCCGGTGAGCTTGCGCAGCGCCTGCGACATCAGACGCGCCTGCAGACCCGGCAGCGAATCGCCCATTTCACCTTCGATTTCGGCCTTCGGCACGAGCGCCGCGACCGAGTCGATCACGATCATGTCGATCGAGCCCGAGCGCACCAGCGCGTCGGCGATTTCGAGCGCCTGTTCGCCCGTGTCTGGCTGCGAGATCAGCAGTTCGGGCACGTTCACGCCGAGCTTCGACGCGTATTGAACGTCGAGCGCGTGTTCTGCGTCGATGAACGCCGCCGTGCCGCCGATCTTCTGCATTTCGGCGATCACCTGCAGCGTGAGCGTGGTCTTGCCCGACGATTCCGGACCGTAGATTTCGACCACGCGGCCGCGCGGCAGACCGCCCACACCCAGTGCGACGTCGAGACCGAGCGAACCGGTGGAGACCACCTGGATGTCCTCGACCGCGTCACCGTCGCCGAGCCGCATGATCGACCCCTTGCCGAACTGCTTTTCGATCTGCGCGAGCGCAGCGGCAAGCGCCTTGCTCTTTTCCGCAGTCAGCCCAGCCGAGCCTTTCTTGCTATCTTCCATGAATCGTCCTTTGCTATGATGAACGGCGTCTCGTGACGGCGCGCGAGGTTGTTCGGCGAGTTTGTTCAACGAGTTGATCAAGCTAATACCGGAGTTCATGCGCGCGAACGCAGACACTGTATAAAAAAACAGTGGTTTTAGCAAGCCCCTCGGCTCACCAAAACCGCGAATTTTCGGGAGGCCACCCTGCGCCGCACGAGCCCAGGGCGGGTTTGGGGCTTCGGGCCTGGAGCCTGGAAACGCGGCATGTACGCACCGCACGCACCATGCGAATTCTCATTGCCGAAGATGACAGCATACTCGCGGACGGTCTCATCCGATCACTCCGCCAATCGGGCTATGCCGTTGATCACGTGAAGAGCGGCATCGACGCCGATACGGCGCTGTCGATGCAGACTTTCGACCTGCTGATCCTCGACCTGGGCCTGCCGAAAATGACGGGCCTCGAAGTGCTGCGCCGCCTGCGCGCGCGCAACTCCAATCTGCCGGTGCTGATCCTCACCGCCGCCGATAGCGTCGACGAGCGCGTGAAAGGCCTCGACCTCGGCGCGGACGACTACATGGCCAAGCCCTTCGCGCTCAACGAACTCGAAGCGCGCGTGCGCGCGCTCACGCGGCGCGGCGCGGGCGGCGGGCCGACCATGGTGCGCCATGGCGCGCTCTCGTTCGACCAGGTGGGGCGCGTGGCGAAGATCAACGACCACGTGCTCGATCTCTCGGCGCGCGAACTGGGCCTGCTCGAAGTGCTGCTGCAGCGTCTGGGACGCCTTGTCTCGAAGGAACAACTCGTCGATCACCTGTGCGAATGGGGCGAAGAGGTCAGCAACAACGCGATCGAGGTCTACGTCCACCGGCTGCGCAAGAAACTCGAAGCGGGCGGCGTGCGGATCGTGACCGTGCGCGGGCTCGGCTATTGCCTCGAAAAGGAGTCGGGGCCGGGCGCGAACACGGCGACTTCGTCCGTAACTACGGCAGAGAGCGCCGCCGACGCACCGCCCGCCATGCCGGCCAGTGACGATTACAACAAATAGCCAGGTCTGAAAATGCGCGAGCCCGCTCCCGCCGCGCGCGCAGCAAAGCCGCCCGCCTCCGCGCCCGACACGCTCGACGACGCAGCGCGCGACGCCCGCTACGCGAACCCGTTCGCCCCGCCCGACGAAACCGAGGCCGCCATGGAGGCGCGCCCGCGCTCGCTGTTCGGCGAGATTCTCGACTGGATGCTCGCGCCGCTCCTGCTGCTCTGGCCGATGAGCATCGCGGTGACGTACCTCGTCGCGAAGTCGATTGCCAACGGGCCATTCGATCGCGCGCTCGAAACCGACGCCTATGTGCTCGCGCGCCAGATCCATCCGGTGAACGGCGTGGCGGAACTGTCACTGCCCGGCTCCGCGCGCGACTTCCTGCGCGCCGACAACGTCGACAACGTGTTCTACCAGGTGCTCGGCAGCCGCGGCGAACTGCTCGGCGGCGATCGCGACATGCCGCTGCCGCATGAGGACGACCGTCCGCCCGCCGGCATCGTCGAGTTCCGCGACGACACGCTGCGCGGCATCGACATCCGCGTGGCTTATACGACCGTCGCGCCCGCCGACCTGCCGCAGACGGCCGGCGGGCAACCTGTGCTCGTCCAGGTGGCCGAGACGCTCGACAAACGCCGCCAGCTCGCCAACGACATCATCAAGGGCGTGATCCTGCCGCAGTTCGTGATCCTGCCGCTCGCGATCGTGCTCGTCTGGTTCGGACTCTCGCGCGGACTCGCACCGCTGCACGCGCTGCAGTGGAACCTCCGCATGCGGCGCCCGGATGACCTTTCGCCGCTCGAAGCCCGGCGCGCGCCGACCGAAATCGAGCCGCTCGTCACGTCGTTCAACGACCTGCTGACGCGTCTCGAACAGAACATGGAACTGCAGAAGCGCTTCATCGCCGACGCGGCGCACCAGATGAAGACCCCGCTCGCCGGACTTCGAACCCAGGCCGAACTCGCGATGCGCCAGGACGTGTCGCCCGAAGTGCAGCGCTCACTCGAACAGATCGCGACGAGTTCCGAACACGCGGCGCGGCTCGTCACGCAACTGCTCGCGCTCGCGCGTGCCGAAAACCGCATGTCGGGGCAGATTTTCACGCCGGTCGATGTCGGCGACGTCGCGCGCCACGCAGTGCGCGACTGGGTTCAGCCGGCGCTCGCGAAGCAGATGGACCTCGGCTATGAAGGACCGCCACCGCATGACGGTGATGGCGACGGTGACGGCGGTGACGACGGACACGCCGCACGTCTCGAAGTCGACGGCAATCCGGTGATGCTGCGCGAGATGCTCTCGAACCTGATCGACAACGCGATCCGCTATACCCCGGCCGGCGGGCGGATCACGGTGCGCGTGCGGCCGGAGCCGGCGGCAGGCGTCGTGCATCTGGAGGTCGAGGATACGGGAATGGGCATTCCGGCCGCCGAGCGCGGCCGCGTGATCGAACGCTTTTATCGCATTCTCGGACGCGAAGGCGACGGCAGCGGACTCGGCCTTGCGATCGTCCGCGAGATCGCGACGATGCATGGCGGCACGCTCGCTATCGAGGACAACGTCTATCAACAGTCGCCGCGGCTTGCGGGGACACTCGTACGCGTGACGCTGCGGCTGCGCGCCGCAGTGCACACATAACGGCAAACACGCGGCCCGAAGCTGACTTCGGCGCGTAAGGCGGAATGGGACTTACCCTTAGCCGCACCGCCATCAACGTCACCAGAAAAAGACGATAGGCGAATAAAGCTCACTGATTGGCAGAAATTATGCGAAATTGAGCGACGTTGAATGATGCAACCCCATTAACCAGCATATACCCGAAGTCGAACGAAACGTCAGAAACCCGTAAGTTTCCATTCCAATAATGCTCCAAGGACGCCGCTCTGGCGGACCCACACGCATATCAATATCGGAGACTTCTATGGCAACTGTAGGCGGACAAGTCGCACACGCGCCGATGACCAGTGACGAAAAACGCGTGATTTTCGCGTCGTCGCTCGGCACCGTGTTCGAGTGGTACGACTTCTACCTGGCCGGCTCGCTCGCGGCCTACATCAGCAAGAGCTTCTTCTCTGGCGTCAACCCGACTGCAGGCTTCATCTTCACGCTGCTCGGCTTCGCGGCGGGTTTCGCCGTGCGTCCGTTCGGTGCGATAGTGTTCGGCCGGCTTGGCGACCTCGTCGGCCGCAAGCACACGTTCCTCGTGACGATCGTGATCATGGGTCTCTCGACGTTCGTGGTCGGCTTCCTGCCTGGCTACGCGTCGATCGGCATTGCCTCACCCGTGATCTTCATCGCCATGCGGCTGTTGCAGGGCCTGGCCCTCGGCGGTGAGTACGGCGGCGCTGCGACCTACGTCGCGGAACACGCGCCTGCTGGACGACGCGGCTTCTACACGTCGTGGATCCAGACCACCGCGACGCTCGGCCTCTTCCTCTCGCTGCTCGTGATCCTCGGCGTCCGCACGTCGGTCGGCGAAGAACAGTTCGGCGCGTGGGCCTGGCGCATTCCGTTCGTCGCGTCGATCCTGCTGCTCGCCGTGTCCGTCTGGATCCGTCTGCAGCTCGACGAATCGCCGGCGTTCAAGCGCATCAAGGCAGAAGGCAAAGTGTCGAAGGCACCGCTCAAGGAAGCGTTCGGCCAGTGGAAGAACCTGAAGGTCGTGATCCTCGCGCTGTTCGGCCTGACGGCCGGCCAGGCTGTGGTGTGGTACACGGGCCAGTTCTACACGCTCTTCTTCCTCACGCAGACGCTCAAGGTGGACGGTGCTAGCGCGAACATCCTGATCGCGCTGGCCCTCCTGATCGGCACGCCGTTCTTCCTGTTCTTCGGCTCGCTGTCGGACAAGATCGGCCGCAAGCCGATCATCATGGCCGGCTGCCTGATCGCAGCGCTCACCTACTTCCCGCTGTTCAAGGCGCTCACGCACTACGCGAACCCGGCGCTGGAAGCCGCGACGCAACGTGCGCCGATCGTCGTGATCGCGAATCCGGACGAGTGCTCGTTCCAGTTCAACCCGGTCGGCACGGCGAAGTTCACGAGCTCGTGCGACATCGTGAAGAGCGCGCTGTCGAAGGCTGGCCTGAACTACTCGAACGTGGCAGCACCTGCTGGAACGATTGCGCAGATCAAGGTGGGCGACGTCGTGATCGACTCGTTCGACGGCAGGGCTGAAGGGGCCAAGGAGAAGGCAGCGGCGTTCGAGAAAACGCTCGCGGCAACGCTGAAGGCGGCAGGTTATCCGGCCAAGGCCGATCCGGCGCAACTGAACTGGCCGATGACCGTGGTGATCCTGACGATCCTCGTGATCTTCGTGACGATGGTCTACGGGCCGATCGCCGCCATGCTCGTTGAGATGTTCCCGACACGCATTCGCTATACGTCGATGTCGCTGCCGTATCACATCGGCAACGGCTGGTTCGGCGGGTTCCTGCCGGCCACCGCGTTCGCGATCGTGGCAGCGCGGGGTGATATCTACTCGGGCCTCTGGTATCCGATCGTCATCGCGCTCATGACGTTCGTGATCGGGACGCTGTTCGTCAAGGAAACCAAGGACTCGGATATTTACGCCAAGGATTGAGGTGGGTTCTGGTTTTATGCAGGGTTGTGCAGATTGCCGGGCCTGACGGCCCGGCGAAAAAATCAGTTGGGTGGGGTTGACAGCTCCCTCCCATGCCTGCATAATCTTCTTCTTCGGCGAATTAGCTCAGCCGGTTAGAGCGACGGAATCATAATCCGCAGGTCCGGGGTTCGAATCCCTGATTCGCCACCAAATGCGAAAGCCCGGTAGATCTTTGATCTACCGGGCTTTTTCAATTTGGGCTCTGCTGGTTATCCGCGAGCCCTTTTCTTTTACCGCGCCTCGCGCGGCGCAATTGTCGGAAGACGCGGGCTTACGCGCAACGCCGATGATTTGCGGCTCGCACCCGCCCTCCTCACCCGTGCGGGCGTGCTTCTCACCTTCGCGCTCCAGGAGCTGATCCCGCGCTCGCTCTGCTTCGAGCCATCACAGCCCGACCGCTCGCAGCCAATCAGGCCGGAAAACCCACGGGAATGAGATACACGACGGTCTGGCCGGGAGGCAAAGCGAGCGCCCGCGCCGCCCGAGGCCCGTCGACCGCACCAACAGTCACAGCGACAAGCCCGAGAACAACGGCCTGGAGCAGCATGTTCTCGGCGGCGTGCCCGACCTCATGGTCGGTATAGGCCTTGTCCCTTGCACCGTACCGCTGGGAGAGCCTACCGGGCTCGGCTGCCACCACGATCAGGGCCGGGGCCGCCCCGACAGACGCTTGCCCAACTGCTAGTTCTTTTAGTTGCGGGCGCAGATCGGGCGACACCCGCGTTTCGGCCCGGTGACCTTGAGGCAGGTAATGCATCACTTGCGTGGCGGTCACCACGTAGAGTTCAAGCGGGTACAAGGCACCGGCCGACGGAGCCGCGCGTTTGCCGTCCGGGCTGGTGACGCCCTGCCCGGCCCACAGCAGCTGGCCGATGGTGTCGACAGGCAGCGGGCCCGGTCCGAAGGTGCGTACGGACCTGCGCCGCTCGATGGCTTCCTCGAGGGAGACCGAACCGGCAACCTTAGGCTTCGGCAGCGCGATCTCATTGGTGTACCGCGCCTTGCCCTCCTGCGCCTCGCAGGCAGAACCCGCAACAATCGCACCTGCGGCCAGCCCAACCAGCAGTTCACGGCGTTTCATCGGGCGCCTCCTTGATCGAAGGCGCAGGCCAGTACGCGTAGCCCGCGGCCTGCGCGAGGCTCAGTATTTCACGTTTCCGGCCTTGTCTTCTCTGCGGACGCCCCGTCGTCGATGGGCCAGTGCCTGACCGTTTTGGGGTTTGCTTCGTGCGTCGTGAAAAGCGAAAACTTCGGCGCCTGGAAAGAAAAGCCTGCTCGCGGGCTGGCGCGATCTGGCCAACAACCAGATAACGCAGGCCAACGGGCAGGCTTCGTCATAGACGCCAGACACTCACGCGCGAAGGTGAGCGCGTTCAATCCGGATACATCCGGCCGTTCGATCAGCGCAGTTGTAGCCTCGCTCAATCCTCGTGAGCGAGGCTGCTCCGCTGCTTCGAAACACCCCGCACAACACCCTTCCAGCAGATGCCATTCCACCTACTGCACAGTGATGGTCGCCTTCATATACGGATGTATTGAGCAGAACACTTTGTACACCCCCGGCTTGTCGAACTTGAACTGGTACGTATCGTTCTGATCGAGCGCGGCGGAGCGGAACAAGCCCGCATCGTTGACGACCAGATGCGGCTCGCCATCCATATTCTTCCAGGTCACTGTAGTGCCAGCCTTGACGGTGAGAGCCATGGGCGAAAACATGAAATTCTTGATAACGACCTGATTGGCCTCCTGCGCCTGTGCGGCAGGCGACGCCGTAGCGAGTGCCGTCACGAGCATCCCGCTCGCGCAGCAGACAACGAACGCGCGACGAAAGTAAAAGTGAGTCGATTGCATGGTCTGGATCCTTGTTGAGCGAGCGCGACGTAGGTCAGGCAAGGGTTGTGTCGGAAAGCGTCGCCGCGAGGGGATGCCGCGAGATCTTGATACTCGTTACGCCAAGCATCTTCGGTAGCTGGTCGCTTGCCACCGTGAGCGGTCCGGGTCCTGGGCCATTGCCGGCTGTCGGCTGCGGATAGGCGGTCGAGCGTGCCGTGTGGAACGTGATATTCCCTTCCACCTTGGAAACGATCTGATGAATATGACCGTTCAGGACGGTGACCGAGCCGAACCGCTTCAGATACTCCATTGCCTGGCCCGCATCACCGGTGCCCCAACCCCATGGTTCGTAGATCGTCCACATTGGCATGTGCGTAAAGACGACGACCGGCGTGCTGGACGTTCGCCCCTTTAGATCCTTTTCCAGCCAGGCGAGCTGGTCTTCGCCCAAGTTTCCTAACCCGTTTGGCTTGAAATGCATCACATTGACGAGCCCGACAAAATGCACGCCAGCGTGGTCGAAGCTGTAGTAGCCCCTGTTGTCCGACTGCTGGCCGAAGCGTTTGAAATACTCGCCTTGCGGTCCGTCTATCACGTCGTGTTCGCCGGGCACGGTGTGCAAGTCAGTGATGGTCAGCGCGGACAATATCTGGGCTGCGTGATCGAACTCTTCCGGTTTGGACAGGTGAGTGATATCGCCGGTGTGAATTGCGAGGGCCGGCTTGACCGGCATGGCATTGACGTAATCAATCGTCTGTTTGAGCGTACCCGCGACATCGGGATTGGCTTCCTTGTTGAAGCCGATATGTGAATCGCTGATCTGCAGGAACAGCGGAACGCCCGAAGCCGCTGACTTGTCCTTGCTGCTCGCGGCAAGGGACAGCTCCACGGGCGTGAGTACGCCTCCGGCCAGAACGAACACGGTGCCTACGCCACCGAAGGCGAGACATTTCAAGGCGTTGCGGCGCGACGGCTGGGAAGGAAGATCCGACGACATAGTGTCCTCCGGCTGGATTCAGGAAGCAGACCGCCGGTTCGATCCGGGGAGGCCTCCGGGGTGGGTTTCACGTGGATTACCGCGAAGGAGTCCGGTTTATTCCCGGTCTTGAATCGCTCTGTCGGCAGTTGATGAGGCAGGCCGCTCAGGAATGTCGCGGCTACGTGCAAGCACACGCGGGCCCAGCACGTCGCTGTGCCTTCACGTGCATCTCGCGCTGGCTGGGGAGTCGCCGGTG
Source organism: Paraburkholderia adhaesiva (assembly GCF_021390575.1). Classification (GTDB taxonomy): domain Bacteria; phylum Pseudomonadota; class Gammaproteobacteria; order Burkholderiales; family Burkholderiaceae; genus Paraburkholderia; species Paraburkholderia adhaesiva. The sequence continues at coordinate 2,706,730 of NZ_JAJEJQ010000001.1, forward strand.
CACGCCAGCGATATCGCAGGCGTGGATCACGGAATGGGTGATCGAACCTGGCATTGAAGTGAATGAGGAGAACGGACGCGAGATGGCAATGATCGGACATTTGCGGCGCGATCCGGTGTGACGTCACGCGAACGTCGGCATGGCCGCGAGCGGTGAGCCACCTCCTAAATCCGATCCGTCGCGCCCATCGCGCAACACCGTGCGCATCGCGTGTTTCAGCGCCGCAACGTTTGAGGCCGACTTGAACGACATTCGCCGCATGACGCCGCAAAGCGCTCGCGGCGAATGTCGTCATGCCCACATAAAAGGCTCGCGCGAAGTCGCGCCACATAAGCCCAGCGTCGCAAGACACGCGTCAAGGCCGCATCCGACGCCTCACTGGCCTGCTCCTTGCTGAATCTCCGCATGACCCATCACGCGCGGCAGGGATTCACATGGACGCAACGCTCCCCGACTATCTGATCCGCGAACAGGCCGCCGTCGGCGCGCTGGTCGTCTTCGGAATTCTGCGTGTGATCACTGCGGCAGTCGCCTGCGCGCGCGGGTGGCGCATTCTCGTCGTCGAGCAGGCCTTCATCGGCGTTGCGGTGCTGTGGTGCGCACCACAACTGTTTGAGTGGTTGTGGCATCCCACGTCGACGAACGCGTTAGCCGAGCTCGAAGGCAATGCAGTCGGTTGCGCCATCGCCCTGTTCTTCGCACCGATACTCAGTCACCGGCTCGGCTACGAGTAAGGCCGCGGCGCAGGAGCGCCACGATCCCGTGTATCAACCCTGCAACACAGAGCCCGGCGCGGTGTGTGCGAGCACGGCGGCCAGCGCCAGCACGCCGATCATCACGATCGCTTCCAGATGGATCACATTCACGAAGCGCCGCGCCGCCGCCGTCGAAGCCGCGCGGCGCAGCAGCGGCATGACCACAATCCGGTTATAGGCGCCCATTGCAAGCGCAATCACCACCAGTGCGGTCTTGATCAGCAGGACGTGGCCCCACGAGCTGCCCGTGAGCGCGGCGACGGAGCCACCCGTGCCGCGCACGGCGTTGAACACGCTGGTGGCAAGCACGAGACCCACCGCGAACATCGCCACGTTCGACACCTGCGTCGATGTGCGGATCAGGATGCCGCGCGCCGTCGATGCGCCGAGCGCAGGCAGCACCACCAGTCCGCCCGCAACGACGATGCCGCTCCATGCGCTCGAACTCAATATGTGCAGCGTATGCACACCGAGTGCGGCCGAGGCGAAGCCCGCATCGGCCGCATGGCCGAGCGCCGCGCGACCGAGTGCAGTCACGATAAGTGCGATCCAGAGCAAGCCATCGCGCACGGCGCCCTGCGCCGCGAACGCCAACGCGAGCAGCACGAGCGCGCCGCCGAAGGCCACGCTCCACGCGAGCCCGACGTGCGTCTGCGTGAGCACGGTCGACACGACATCGAACGCGGCTGGCAGCCGCTCGCCGCTGATGGACGCGCTCTCGTAGAGCAGCCACATCGCAAGCGCGATGACGAACACGATGGCCGCCGCGCGTAGCGAGCGTTGCGCGCGCAGCCATGCCGCGTAGGCGGGGGCGATGGGGGTGCGCCCGTCCTTTTCGAGCCATGCGCCGAAGAGAGCCGAGCCGAGAGCAAACGCATAGGCAACGTTGACGATGGTAGCCATCGCAACCTGCCCGAACCAGAGCCAGTCAGGTTTCATCGTGATGTCACCTCCCGACGGGCGCGGGACGACGGCACGTATGCCGGGCGGGTATGTCGTATCGGTAAGGAAAGTGCAATTGGAGTCATCGAGACCAGTGGCAAGGAAACAACATGAAAACACAACCGCCGGGGCGGACCGCGGAGTGCCTCGTACACCGAACCTGAGCAGCGCGGTTCGATGCGGGCAGAACGCGCAGGCACGCGCGGGAGCCAGACAGCGGCGGATCGAAGCTCGCACGGCGCCAGCCATACACGCGCCACGGCTCGACTCACGGGTGCAGAATGATAACGGCGATACGACGTCGTTTTGCCACTGGCGTGCAGATACCCCGCCGCACCGACATCATGCCGCATGCGTCAATTAGTCTCTATCCACCCGCGATGATAGAATCGCCCCGTCGCCGCGTCGCGCACGGTCTGCTGCTTTCATCGCGCGCAGCCTACAGCCGGGTCGCTCGAAGCCTGGTCAGGTCCACGATAAAGATGGAGTTACGCGTGTTCCCAAGACGTATCTTCCGACCGCTTATTCCGCTCGTCGCGCCGCTGGGGGCAATGCTGGTAGTTGGGGCGACCTGCGCTTTCAACGTCGCGCAGGCGGCTCAACCCGCGGCGCCCGACACGATCGAATCCCGCGTCCAGGGCTGCATCGCGTGCCACGGCACACACGGCCAGGGCAGCGACAACGACTACTTCCCGCGTCTCGCCGGCAAACCGGCCGAGTATCTGTTCAACCAGCTAATGAACTTCCGCGAGGGTCGCCGCAAGTACCCTCCGATGAATTATCTGGTCACCTATCTCTCCGACGAGTACCTGCACGAGATCGCGCTGTACTTCTCGCAGCAGCGACCGCCTTATCCGCCGCCCGCGAAGCCGACAGTCGGCAGCAGCACGCTCGCTCACGGCCAGGACCTCGTCCTGCACGGCGACGCAGCGAGAGAGATCCCCGCCTGCGTGGCCTGCCACGGCGCGAAGCTGACCGGCATGGAGCCGGCCATTCCGGGTCTCGTCGGGCTGCATCGGGACTACATCAGCGCACAGATCGGCGCATGGCGGTCGGGCTCGCGACGCGCGATCGCACCGGACTGCATGCATGAGATCGCCACGCGACTCACCGACGAAGACGTGAATGCGGTCGCTGTGTGGCTTTCCACGCAGCCTGCTCCGCCGAATCCCGTGCCGGCACCGGCGCGCTCGTTGAAGACGCCGCTCGCTTGCGGCAGCGAACCGCAATAAGGCGCCGGGGGAGACAGTCCTATGAACCGCAATTCGTTGTTGGGCCTCTGGGCAGTCATCATCGCCGCGACCGCGGCGCTCGTGCCAGTGCTGTGGGCCGCCACCGACTATCTGCACAACGGCACGGCCGTTGCGGCCACGCCGGCCGACCAGGCAGAGCTGATCAAGCGCGGCGAATACCTCGCCCGCGCCGGCGACTGCGTCGCCTGCCACACCGTGCGCGGCGGCAAGACCTTCGCGGGCGGCCTGCCGATGGCGACGCCGTTCGGCACGCTCTACACGCCGAACATCACGCCCGACGATCAGTACGGCATCGGCAAGTGGAGTGCCGACGACTTCTATCGCGCGATACACACGGGCCATTCGAAGGACGGCAGCCTGCTTTATCCGGCATTCCCGTTCGCGAGCTACTCGAGGGTCACGCGCGCCGACTCGGACGCGATCTTCGCGTTCCTGCGCTCGACGCCGCCCGTGAACGTGCCGAGCCGCCCGCACGAGTTGAAGTTCCCGTTCAACAACCGCAACCTGCTGATCGGCTGGCGCACGCTGTTCTTCCGTGAGGGCGAGTTCAAGCCCGATCCGACCAAGTCGGTCGAATGGAACCGCGGCGCGTATCTCGTCGAGGGCCTCGGCCACTGCAGCATGTGCCACACGTCGATCAACGTGGTGGGCGGCCCGGTCACGTCGGCGCAGTTCGCGGGCGGCCTGATCCCGCTGCAGAACTGGTACGCGCCATCGCTCACTGCGGCCGAAGGCGGCCTCGGCGACTGGGACGTCAACGACATCGCGAGCCTGCTCAAGACCGGCGTATCGCCGCGCGGCGCGGTGTTCGGCCCGATGGCCGACGTGGTCCACAACAGCCTGCAATACCTCTCGGACGAGGACATCCACGCGATCGCGACCTACCTGAAGACCATCCCGCAGAAGAAGGAAGCGCCCGAGACGATGCAGATGGAGACGTCGGAAGCCTACGGCGGCGAACTGCTGCAGCAAGGCCAGAAGATCTTCCACGACCAGTGCGCGAAATGCCACGCGGAAAACGGCCTCGGCATGCCGCCGAACTTCCCGCCGCTCGCGAACAACCAGTCGATCCAGATGCAATCGGCCGTGAACCCGATCCGCATGGTGCTCAACGGCGGCTATCCGCCGAGCACGGCCGGCAATCCGCGGCCTTACGGCATGCCGCCGTTCGCGCAGTCGCTGTCGAACCAGGAAGTCGCGGCGGTCGTGACGTACATCCGCAAGTCCTGGGGTAATAAGGGCACGGCCGTGTCACCGCAACAGGTGGCCAATCTGCGGTCCGCGCCGCTCGACTGAACCGGGCCCGCTCCGACCCCATAGCGCTTGCTGCTATAGTGGCGTCTGCCTGACAGGGCGCATCCTGCAAAACGTCGCAGGTTGCGCCCTTCGCTATTTCCATCCGGAATTTTGCGGTAGCCTTTTGGGTTTCACCTTTGTCGGCCTCGTGACGCGCCTTTCCGGCGCGCGGGCAGAGAAAGGCTGGCACCCGATTAATCCGTTCGCCGCCCGCGCAAACAATGCAAGCGAGGAAGCAAGCGCAAGGCGCCGCACAGGCAGAAGAAGAAGGAGTCGGTATGCACGTTGGCGAGCGCCTGAACAGCGTTACTCACCTCGTGGGCGCAATGTTGTCGTTAGTGGGTCTTGTTTCGCTCGTCGTGCTCGGCGCGCTCGATCACGACGCGTACAAGATCGTGGCCTTCAGCGTGTATGGCGCAATGCTTTGCGCCCTGTACACGATTTCGACGCTGTATCACGGTGTTCGCGGGCCACGTCTGAAAGCGATTCTTCAGAAGTGTGATCACGCTGCGATCTATCTGCTGATCGCGGGCAGCTATACTCCGTTCGCGCTCGTCAGTCTGCGTGGACCGTGGGGCTGGTCGCTGTTCGGCATAAGCTGGGGACTGGCCGTCCTCGGCATCGTGCAGGAACTGACCCTCGGCCGGCGCACGCGTGCGCTTTCGATGGTCCTGTATGTCGTAATGGGCTGGCTCGGCGTGGTCGCGCTCCGCCCGTTGTTCGAAGCGTTGTCGGCTGCCGGCACCGCGTGGCTAGTCGTCGGCGGCCTCATCTACAGCGCCGGCATTTACTTTTTCGTCAACGACGAACGCATCCGGCACGGACACGGTATCTGGCACCTGTTCGTACTCGCAGGAAGCGTCTGTCAATTCGTTAGCATCGCGCGCTACGTCGCGTGACGCGTCTTTGAGCGAAGCCATCGCGCGGCTGCCGCAGTGTCCGCAGCCCCGCGATGCAACTTAACGCCAGCCGGCGAGTCTTTTAGACCGTCGACCAAGCGGCGCGCGCACTGGCGCGCCGTCCTTTAACGCGAGAACACCGGAACCCGGGGTCCACCCTGCCTCCGCTGCCACGCTCCGCGCGCGCACGTGCGCCGCGCTTTGCCGCTCGCGCCACTGCAATACAACGAGTTTTTATGTCCTTTGATTCTCTCGGCTTGTCCGAACCGCTGGTCCGCGCTGTCAACGAACTAGGCTACACGACGCCCACTCCCATCCAGCTGCAAGCGATCCCCGCCGTGCTGAACGGCGGTGACCTGCTCGCCGGCGCCCAGACAGGCACCGGCAAGACGGCCGGCTTCACGCTGCCGATCCTCCAGCGCCTCACCAACATGCCGCCCGCAGCGGGCGGCAAACGCGTCGTACGCGCCCTCATTCTCACGCCGACGCGCGAACTCGCAGCGCAGGTGGAAGAAAGCGTGCGCGCTTACGGCAAATACCTGAAGCTCAAGTCGACGGTGATGTTCGGCGGTGTCGGCATCAATCCGCAGATCGACGCACTCAAGCGTGGCGTGGATATCGTCGTCGCGACGCCGGGCCGTCTGCTCGATCACATGCAGCAGAAGACCATCGACCTCTCGCAGCTCGAGATCCTCGTGCTCGATGAAGCGGACCGCATGCTCGACATGGGCTTCATCCACGACATCAAGCGTGTGCTCGCAAAGCTGCCGCCGAAGCGCCAGAACCTGCTGTTCTCGGCGACGTTCGCCGACGAAATCAAGGCACTCGCCGACAGCCTGCTCGATTCGCCGGCGCTCATCGAAGTCGCCCGCCGCAATACGACCGCCGAAACGGTTGCGCAGAAGATCCACCCCGTCGATCGCGACCGCAAGCGCGACTTGCTCACGCACCTGATCCGCCAGCACAACTGGTTCCAGGTGCTCGTGTTCACGCGCACGAAGCACGGCGCCAACCGGCTCGCCGAGCAACTGACGAAGGACGGCATCAGCGCGCTCGCGATTCACGGGAACAAGAGCCAGTCGGCGCGGACGCGCGCACTCTCCGAGTTCAAGGACGGCACGCTGCAGGTACTCTGTGCGACCGATATCGCCGCGCGCGGCATCGATATCGACCAGTTGCCGCACGTCGTCAACTTCGATCTGCCGAACGTGCCCGAGGACTACGTTCACCGGATCGGCCGCACTGGGCGTGCGGGCGCGACGGGTGAAGCGGTGTCGCTCGTCTGCGTCGACGAGCACCAACTGCTGAAGGACATCGAAAAGCTGATCAAGCGTGCGGTGCCGCAGGAAGTCATCGCCGGCTTCGAGCCGGACCCGAACGCGAAGCCCGAGCCGATCCTGCGACGCGGCCAGGGCGGCGGCGGCGCACGCGCGCCGCGTCAGGGCCAGGGGCAAGGGCAGGCGCGTGGCGCCGCTCCCCGCGGACAAGGTGGCAAGCCTGCTCAGACGCGCGACTCGCGCGGCGAATCGCGTACTGAGGCCCGTGGTGAATCGCGCAACGGCGGTGGACGCGGTGGCAATGGTGCCGGCAACGGCGCGCAACGAGCGGCCAAACCTGCTGCGGGTGGCGCTCGTCCGGTGAAGGCGCAAGGTCCGGGAGCAGGCGCCTCGCGCGCGGAGCACACACGGCGAGAAGGCAACGTCGATCGCGATCGCTCGCGTGGCGCAGCACACGACGGCGCAACCGGCCGCGCGCCGCGCAAGCCGCAGTCGAACCCTGGCGCACTGCTCGGCGGCCGTCCGGGCGGCGATGCGCGCCGCAACGGCGGCTCGCGCGACCGCTAATCAGGTTTGCGGGGGGACGGCATGAGCCGCCCCGCTCGCATTTCCTGACTGGAGCGAGTGCGGCTATTTCGATTGCCGCCTCTGGTTCTCGTTCCCGCCAGCGCTTCGTCTTTGCAAGGGCGCGGTCATACGACACCGCCCTCTCCACCGGCAGCGAGGCTTCACTCGCCCGCTGCTTTCAACCACACGATCTGCGCGCTCCATCGACGCAAAGTCGCCTCGCGCTCACGTTCGTCGAGCGTGAACACGATGCCCGCATCGAGCCTCGCGTACGGCACGCGCTGCAATTCAACCGACACGATCGTTGCTTCAAAGCAGGCAAACCCGTTCGCCTGCGCCTCGGCTGACCTGATCGGCGTCACACCGAGCTGGACCTGATAAAACGCGCCGTCGAACACGAATGTCAGCGCCGCACGCGCACCCGTTGCGAGCGCGCTCGCTGCCCTCGCTTGTGCCCACAGCACGAAGCGCAACGATCGCGGTCCGGACGCGTACAGCTCACCGATGCCAAGCAGCGACGTACCCAAACGGCCATCGTCGTGGTGAGTCACGAGCGACGCCGTGAACCCCGTCTTGTCCGCCAGTGAGCGGCCATCGAACCAGGACAACAATCCGCCCGGCCATACGTCGAACTGCAATCGGTCCGCGCGGTGGAGATCCGGTCCCGTATCGCTCATCTTCCTCGTCCTCTCGTCGTCGATGCGCAAAAAAAGGCGCGCAAAATAAAAGGCCCGCAACGTGACGGGCCTGTTGGCTATACGCGCGGTGCTTCAGCGCAAGAACACGTGCTGCGTGATCTTCGCGAGCGGATAGTGCACGCCAGGCTGAATCTTCGCCGGAATATCCAGCGGCTTGAGCAGCATCTTCACGAACATATCCGCCGAGAGATTGTGCCGCACGAGCCGGCTCACGCGCGAAGTCAGTTCGCGGTTCCAGACGGGATCGTTCACGCGGTCCGGATAGCGGATGGCGAACACATGGCGCAGTGCGATCTCCGAATCCTCGTTCTTGATCTCCATCACGCGACGAAGCAGTGCGCCGAGTACCGCCAGCCGGCCATGGCCTTCGACCTGGTTGTACTTCTTGAAGTAGTGGAAAAAGTGCTTGTAGTGGCGCACTTCGTCGGTGCGGATGTTTTCGGTGATCTCCTTGAGCACCGGCTCGTCCGAGGATTCACTGATCGCCCGGTAGAGCGTGGCTGTACCCGTCTCGACCACGCAACGCGCGACCATCTCGAGCGCACGCGTTTTTTCGAATTCCTCGTAGGAGCACGTCTTCGAATACTCCTCGAAGAAGTTGCGAAACGCCGTGTCCCAGTCGAATTCAGGCCACACGTAAAGAACGTAAGTCTTCAACGCACGACCATGCTGCAGTTCCTCAGGCTCCCACTCGGTATTGAGCCATTCGGAAACATCAGGGTCGCCGTTGAAGAACACACTCAGATTGCTGGTGTACAGGTCAGATCCGCTTTCGATGAACGAAGACGCGCACAACAGCAACAGCAGGTCTTCGTTCGCAGCGGCACGTTGACGATCTATTCGTGTGAGATCGATATCTTCGATTCGCCACGGCAGCGTACGGCCGGGCTCAATGACGTCACGCATTATTTTGTGCTCCGAATGCGGTATCGGTGCTCGCGCTGAGCGCGGCTTGCAGTTCAAGCCTGGCGCGCTTGCGTTGTGAGAGTTACCAGACATCGTTAATCAATCTTAGCTGTTGTTTCGCCAGGCTGCAGACAAAGAGCACAGACCGCTCCCGGCGCCCACAGTTCCGGAAATAGACGCCCTGAACAGGCCCCGCAGCAGAATCATGCGCCAGCCGTAATGCGGTCCACTGTTCACTGGACCGCACGCATATATGGCGAAAGTGGCGCCGCGAGTTGCGCTTCGGGTTGCGTAGGCAAACGAAAGAAATACGACGCGAACGGCCCCCGCGCTTGATCAGGCGACGTGCGTCGATGATCGGCAACCGCTGGTCGCGATACCTCGTCGAAAGGCCACCGCGCGCGTATTGCGCAGACGAACCATGCGTCGCGCATTGTCGCGCCGCAGCAGGCACCTGAAGTGAAATCAAGGATCTGGCCGCGGGCAGCACCCGCTGCCGGATCGCGCGGATGTCAAACGGAAAATTTTCCGTATGTGGTTTGTAGAACGCGGTGCTGTTGACTACACTCCAGTTCCCCGTCGCCGATCACGGGCCGGACAGCGTTTGGGCCTCTTTTGACGTCTTTGGGCCGTCAATCACGCCTGCCGGAACCGACCAGCATGTCCAGGGCGCGATCTGCACGGTTACAGGCTTTCGCTCACACCTACCGCATTTCTGTCGCCGGGCCGCCCTGTGGGCCGCTTACGGCGACCTCTGATGCGGCAACACGGAGAGAACGATGCTGAGTCCGCACGAATTCGCCACCCTGCTGCTAGTGAAGGACGCCCCCAACCAGATCGACATGGAACGGGAAGAACTGGACGCCCTCCTCGAACGACAGCTCGTCCAGCTGGAGCGGCTGGCTTCAGGCCTCCAGCAATGGCGACTCACCGAAATCGGGAACTCGGCGTTGCGAGCCATCAAACGGTGTTCATAGGCAGTCGAGGCTCTAGCCCCCTGCTTTCGTCAACTCTTTCGACGCGCGCGGACGCCGGGATACGTCCGCGCAATGGCTTCGTCGAGTCCATCCCCGATGCAGGCGCACGGCAGTAGACGTACGCGCCTGCAGTGCATGGTCACGCGGACCCGCGCGCTTCATGCCCGCGTGACCACTTTTTCGTCTGGGTGTTTGTCCGCGGCAGTTTCCTGCCCGCGCTGGCTTTTTGCCCTCGTTTGTTCCGGCTGACCGCGCCGCTTGCCTCGTTCAACCCGCCCGCAAGGTAGGGTCGGCCGCTGCGCGCCATGCGATAGCCTGCGCCCGCTGTACGTTGAGCCAGGTAACCCACTGGTTGCGCATCTGCGGGTCACTGCTCGTGCCGAACGTCTTGTAGTGCTGCGCAAGCGCGGCCTGGAACTCGCAGAACTGGTCCTGCGGCAGCCTCCCGCGACGATTCGCGACAAATGCATCGAATGTCGCGATATAAACGGGCTTTGCGTACGCACCGAAATCGACGGGCTGACGGCCGCACATCTGCTGCAAGGCGACGAACGACGGCGCCCGCCCACCGCCCTCGAGGTCCCCCGGCGTGCTCACACATCCAGCCAGCAGCGCTGCCGCGCCGATTATTGCCAGTCCACGCATGTTTGCCCCCGCCTTCACTTGAACGACTGATGACTGCCAGTTAGTGCAGCTATTCTCGCACTCCCCGTGGCGCGCAACATCCTGGCCATTCGGCCGGGTTTGCCTGGCGCGCCGTTGACATGCGAGCTTTCGGGAAGCGCGCGCAAAACACGTATCATGGCGGTTTCATCGTTGCTGCGCCCTGTAAAGGCGCTCCTCATCCGGCGCTTTGCCGCCCTGCCATTTCGTTTTACCCATGATCGACCACCTCATCTGCGACTGTGACGGCGTGCTCGTCGACAGCGAAGTCATCGCCGACCGCGTGCTGTTCGAGACGCTCACCCGGACCTTTCCCGATGTCGATTTCCGCGCCGTCGTGAAATCGGCGTTCGGTCAGCAGACGTCGCGTTTTCTCGACGACGTCGCGAAGCGCTTCAATCTCGCGATGCCCGACGACTTTCTCGAAACCATCGACCACAACGTCGACGCTGCGCTCGCGGCGTCGGTAAGCCCGATCAATGGTGTGCGCGACGCGCTGCGCCAGATCGCGCTGCCCGCAGCCGTTGTGTCGAACAGCCATTTCGCGCGTGTGAGCGCGTCGGTACGCCGTGCCGGGCTCGATACGATCTTCGGCGCGCGCGTATTCAGCGCCGAGCAGGTCGCGCGGCCCAAGCCTTATCCCGATGTCTATCTCTTCGCGGCGGAACAGCTCGGCGTGGAACCGTCACGCTGCATCGTCGTGGAGGACAGCGTCTCTGGCTTGAATGCCGCACGCGCGGCAGGCATGAAGACGATTGCGTTCGTCGGCGCGAGTCACATCCCTGGTGGCTACGCAGACGTGCTGCGTAACATGGGCATCAGCCGGATCATCGAACGGATGGAGCAGTTGCCCGCGCTCGTCGCAGCGGGTGTGCGCGGGGAATTCGGCGACGTGCAGTCGTAAGCGCGCAGCGCGACACGGGAGCGCATCGGCAGCCCATTGGCGGCCCTCACGGCGACTGCGGCCGCTCCAAAACGCGTCGCGCAGCGGCACGCCGCGCGGCGCACGCCCGCGGTACGCAGCACAGCGCATGCATACCGCGCGCCCCGATCACAACGGGCAACTCCAGCGCACGCAGCGCGCTTCGCCGCGTGTCGGCCCAGCGCCCCCGTGCCACCAAACTTAACCCGATCAGGCCGGTTCCGCGCAGCGCTCGCGCGCCGCTGCCAGCGCTTCACGGAACTCGACCAGTTCCGCGATCGTCAGCATCGGCAAGTCGTGCAGCTTCGCAAATCGATCGACCTGCTCACCGCGCGCCATCGTCCCATCCGGATTCATCAGCTCGCACAGCACGCCCGCTGGCGCGAGACCCGCGAGCACCGCCAGATCCACCGTGCCCTCCGTGTGGCCTCGGCGCGCCAGCACGCCGCCCTGCTGCGCGCGCAGCGGGAAAACATGGCCCGGGCGCACGATGTCGGCAGGCTTCGCGTTCGGCGCGATCGCCGCGCGAATCGTCGTCACACGATCGGCGGCCGAAACGCCCGTGCTCACGCCATCGCGCGCCTCGATCGAGACCGTGAATGCCGTGCGGTTGCGGCTTTCGTTGTGGGGCACCATCGGCGGCAGTTCGAGCGCGCGCACTTTCTCGTCGGAGAGGCACAGGCACACGATGCCGCTGCATTCGCGGATGAACAGCGCCATCGTCGCGGTCGTGAGGTGTTCGGCGGCGACGATCAGATCAGCCTCGTCCTCGCGGTCGTGGTCGTCCTGGAGCACGACCGGACGGCCTTCGCGCATGGCCTGCAGCGCGGCCGCAATGCGCGGCGGCACCGGTTCGGTGTCGAGCAGCGGAAGATCGTGAATGGCGTCGAGCGGCTGCCCGACTGAGGAAACGAGTGACGAAACGGCGGACGAAACAGCGGCGGTGCGGGTAAAGGACATGTGAAACGCTCCTCGCAAGAGTTGGGCGAAAAACGTTTCAGGGCATTGCAAACAGACAGGCCGCCCTGTCGCGCGCATTCAGGACGCACGCGCAACGCGCCAAAAAAAGGGCGCGTCCACACGTGGCCGCGAAGCCGCAACGGCTGGGCAGGCTAGACCATCTGCACATCTTCTTTCATCCGGACTCTGACCGTCGGCTCTGGCTTCGCACCAGATCTGCTGACCCCGCGCGCCGGTGGCTGACACCACAGGACTGAAACACTCGCGCGGGCGCTCGCGGGCTCGCTGGCCTTGCCTTGCGGCGCTGGCCGGCATACCGCCGGTGGGGAATTCCACCCCGCCCTGAAGACGTACTGATTGCCGGATCGACCGGCGGGCAAGAGGATACAACAGCCGCTGGCGTCGTGCATGCGTCTGGATGAATCACCCGACAAGCGTCGCGGGTTTTGTGCCCTCGTGGTGTGGTTGCGCCCGCAACGCCAGCGTTCATGGCGGCCGCCGCGTCGAAATGCGGCCATTCCAGGGCACGAGGGCGGGCGGCGCAAAAGGTATAATGCAACGTTGCGCTGAAGTCGGCGGGGATCGTCAAACAGGCGATCGAGATCGCGGTCAAAAAACGTGACGGAACCCCAGAATCCGTCGCAGAAAGCCGTGCGAAAAGCAGGCAACGTGCACGCGATGCGAACGGTCGTGGCCGCCCTACCACCCGGTTCAGCGAAGTTTTTATCACCGTAGTCCAGCGTTACAGAGCGACCGGACGACGCCCCCAGGTCAACCACTGCGAACGGCGAATCCCGATGAGCAAGAAAGTTTATGTAAAGACCTTTGGCTGCCAGATGAACGAGTACGACTCCGACAAAATGGTCGACGTACTCGGCGCCACTGAAGGCCTCGTGAAGACCGACACGCCCGAAGACGCGGACGTGATCCTGTTCAACACCTGCTCGGTGCGCGAAAAGGCCCAGGAAAAGGTCTTCTCCGACCTCGGCCGCGTGCGCGAGCTCAAGGAAGCGAACCCGAATCTGATTATCGGCGTGGGTGGCTGCGTGGCGAGCCAGGAAGGCGCGTCGATCGTCGCCCGCGCGCCGTATGTGGACCTCGTGTTCGGCCCGCAGACGCTGCACCGCCTGCCGCAGATGATCGATGCGCGCCGCGCGAGCGGTCGTCCGCAGGTCGACATCACGTTCCCCGAAATCGAGAAGTTCGACCACCTGCCGCCCGCGCGGGTCGAAGGCCCGAGCGCGTTCGTCTCGATCATGGAAGGCTGCAGCAAGTACTGCAGCTACTGCGTCGTGCCGTACACGCGCGGCGAGGAAGTGTCGCGTCCGCTCGACGACGTGCTGACCGAAGTCGCCGGACTCGCCGACCAGGGCGTGCGCGAAGTCACGCTGCTCGGCCAGAACGTGAACGCATACCGCGGCGCGTTGACGGCGGGCTCACACGACATCGCCGACTTCGCCACGCTGATCGAATACGTCGCCGACATTCCGGGCATCGAGCGCATCCGGTTCACGACTTCGCATCCGAAGGAGTTCACGCAGCGCCTGATCGACGCCTACGCGAAGGTGCCGAAGCTCGTGAGCCACCTGCACCTGCCGGTGCAGCACGGCTCCGACCGTGTGCTGATGGCGATGAAGCGCGGCTACACCGTGCTCGAATACAAGTCGGTGATCCGCAAGCTACGCGCGATCCGTCCGGACCTGTCGCTGTCCACCGACTTCATCATCGGCTTCCCGGGCGAAACCGAAGACGACTTCGAGAAGACGATGAAACTCGTCGAAGAGATGAGCTACGACACGAGCTTCTCGTTCATCTACAGCCAGCGTCCGGGGACGCCCGCCGCGAACCTCCACGACGACACGCCGCGCGAAGTGAAGCTGAAGCGCCTGCAACACCTGCAGGCGACCATCGAAGAGAACGTGCAGCGCATCAGCCAGTCGATGGTCGGGCGCGTCGAACGGATTCTCGTCGAAGGCCCGTCGCGCAAGGACCCGGGCGAGCTGTCCGGCCGCACCGAGAACAATCGTGTCGTCAACTTCCCGGCACCGCTCGCTTCGCACGCGCGCCTCATCGGCCAGATGATCGACGTGAAGATCAATCACGCGTATCCGCATTCGCTGCGCGGCGAGCTGATGCTCGCGCAATAACCGGCGCGCGCGAACCCTGAACCGGAGTTCATCGATACCTTGAAGAACCAACAGCAGCATCTGGAATTCAACGCGCCGCGCGACGACAATGCGCGGCTCGCGAATCTGTGTGGCCCGCTCGACGAGAACTTGCGGCAGATCGAACAAGCGCTCGACGTGACGCTGTCGCGTCGCGGCCACCGCATCGCGATCCGCGGACGCGGTGCGAAACTCGCGCTCGCCGCGCTCGAGAACTTCTACAACCAGGCGCGCGATCCGCTCTCCGTCGACGACATCCAGCTCGCGCTCGTCGAGGCCCGCCATCCCGCCAATTTCGGGCGCAATCAGGCAAGCGAATCGCGCAAGCCGGGAAATGGTGGAAGCAGTGGAAATGGCGAAGATCCGATCGACCCGCGTTTTCGCGGCGACCCCGATCATCCCTTCGACGAACCCGTGGACGAGAGCATCGACGCCGATGAGCTCGGCCCGAAGCTCTACACGCGACGCGCCGACCTGCGCGGCCGCACGCCTGCACAACGCGAGTACCTGAAGCAGATCATCTCGCACGACGTCACGTTCGGCGTCGGGCCTGCGGGCACCGGCAAGACCTATCTCGCGGTCGCGTGCGCCGTCGACGCGCTCGAACGCGATCAGGTCAAGCGCATCGTGCTCACGCGTCCGGCTGTCGAAGCGGGCGAGCGGCTCGGCTTCCTGCCGGGCGATCTCGCGCAGAAGGTCGATCCGTATCTGCGTCCGCTCTACGACGCGCTCTACGACCTGCTCGGCTTCGACAAGACCGCGAAGATGTTCGAGCGCCAGATGATCGAAATCGCGCCGCTCGCGTACATGCGCGGGCGCACGCTCAATCACGCGTTCATCATCCTCGACGAGGCGCAGAACACCACGCCCGAGCAGATGAAGATGTTCTTGACGCGCATCGGCTTCGGCTCGAAGGCGGTCGTGACGGGCGACACCACTCAGGTGGATCTGCCGCGCGGCCACAAGAGCGGCCTCATCGAAGCGCAGCAGGTACTCGCGAACGTGCGAGGCATCGCGCTCACGCGCTTCACGAGCGCGGACGTCGTGCGTCATCCGCTCGTTGCGCGTATCGTCGAGGCCTACGACGCCCACTCGAAGAAAGACGAAGGCAACGGCGACGCACGCTGAACGCCAGCTACACGTCGAGCGCTCTATGGCCCCCTCACCAAAACTCAAACTGACCGTGCAGTTCCCCGCCGCGAAGGCGTTTGCCCAACACAAGGCGATGTTGCCGCGCGCGACCGTCGCGGCGTGGGTCAAGGCCGCGCTGTTCGCGGACGCCGAGCTGACCGTGCGCTTCGTCGACGCCGACGAAGGCCGCACGCTCAACCGCACGTATCGCGGCAAGGACTACGCGACCAACGTGCTCACGTTCGCCTACGCCGAGAGCGAGGACGATCCGGTCACGGGCGACCTGATCCTGTGCTGCCCGGTCGTCGAGAAAGAGGCTGTGGAGCAGGGCAAGCCGCTCGCCGCGCACTACGCGCATCTGCTCGTGCACGGCGCGCTGCACGCGCAAGGGTACGATCACGAGAACGAGGCCGAAGCCGAGGAGATGGAGGGCATCGAAACGGAGATCCTCACGTCGCTCGGTTATCCGGATCCGTACAAGTAAGGCGACAACAAAGCGACCCTCGCACGCCCGACACGACATGAGCGCGAACGCATCCGACGAAATCCCCGTTCTGCAGCCCGATGGCGGGCAAAACCACGAACGAAGCGGTGAACAAGACGGCATGTCGGTTGCGCCCTGCGCCGGATATCCGCCGCTCCTCGGTGAATCGCGCCTTCTCAGCGAAGCCGAACTGCGCACGTCACTCGACTCCACGCTGGAAGACTGGGACCGCACGGGCGACCTGTGGCTCTTCGGTTATGGCTCGCTGATCTGGAACCCGGGGCTGCCGACCGTCGAGAACGTGCGCTCGCGCGTGTATGGCTACCACCGCGGACTCTACCTCTGGTCGCGTGTGAACCGCGGCACGCCCGAGCAGCCGGGTCTCGTGCTCGCGCTGGACCGTGGCGGCTCGTGCGCGGGCGTCGCGTTCAGGCTGGCAGCAGCGGGCGTGATGCCGCATCTCGAAGCGCTGTGGCGACGCGAAATGCCGATGGGGTCGTATCGTCCTGCGTGGGTGCCGTGCACGCTTGCGGACGGACGGCGCGTGGCCGCCCTCGCCTTCGTCATGCGCCGCGACGTGTCGGCCTACACCGGCAAGCTCTCCGATGAAACCGTGCGCACTGTGCTTGGCTGCGCATCGGGTCGGTACGGAACGACGCTGGACTATGTGCGCCGCACGGTGGATGCACTGCGTGAAAGCGGTATCCGCGATCGCGCGCTGGAGCAGTTGCTTTCACGGTGCGCGTGACGCCGGTTCCGATCGCTTGAATTGCTACCGTACTTCCGTTCCTCGAATAGGGATCACACAGCAGTGATCCGTCAAACCGGCCGACCAGGACGCCGTAAAGACTGCCCACTGCGAGCCGCCCCGCTCCATTCCCGTCGAGCGGGCAAGCAATATCTGCGTTAGCATGAACTGGCCGCCGCACCCCCGACACGGACGCGACACGCACATGATGTATCCTTAACTTTTAGCAACAACGCGCCTCGCCCGGGACGGGTTCAAGGCGCACCACCATGAACGACTCTTATCCCAGTCGACGACAAACCGACAAACCGCAGGAAAAGCGCTCCCTTCTCGAGCGGCTGACCGACTTGATCTCGCCCGAGCCCGACTCGCGCAGCGAGCTTCTAGAAATCCTCCAGGACGCGCACGAGCGCAATCTGATCGACGCCGATTCGCTGTCGATGATTGAAGGCGTGTTCCAGGTGTCCGAGCTGTGCGCGCGCGACATCATGGTTCCGCGAGCGCAGATGGACGCGATCAACATCGCCGATACTCCTGACGAATTCATTCCGTTTGTGCTGGAAAGGGCGCACTCGCGCTACCCCGTCTACGACGGCAATCGCGATAACGTGATCGGCGTGCTGCTCGCCAAGGACCTGCTGCGCTACTACGCCGAGGAAGAGTTCGACGTGCGCGGCATGCTGCGGCCGGCGGTGTTCATCCCCGAATCGAAGCGGCTGAACGTGCTGCTGCACGACTTCCGCATGAACCGCAACCACATTGCGATCGTCGTCGACGAGTACGGTGGCGTCGCGGGCCTCATTACGATCGAGGACGTGCTGGAGCAGATCGTCGGCGATATCGAGGACGAGTACGACTTCGACGAAGAAAGCGGCAACATCATCGCGTCGCCGGACGGACGCTTTCGCGTACGCGCGCTCACCGAGATCGCGCAGTTCAACGAGGTGTTCGGCACCCATTTCCCCGACGAGGAAGTCGATACCATCGGCGGTCTGGTCACGCATCACTTCGGGCGTGTGCCACATCGCGGCGAGAAGGTGCGCATGGGCGAGCTGATCTTCGAGGTGCAGCGCGCCGACGCCCGCCAGGTTCACATGCTGCTCGTGCGTCGCGACCCGATGGCCGGTCAGCGCGAGAGTGAACTGCAGCCGCAGGGGACCTGAGCGGCTCGCCGCAAACACGCAGGTCGTCCGCCGATCGCACGTTGCACGCTGGGGACCGCCGCGGCGCGGATCGAATGTCCGGGTGCCCGAATTCGGGCATCGAAATCCGACACATGAAAGTGCTATCTTTGCGCTCGCCAACCACGAGCGCGTCAGCCGCGCCGTTGGCGTCGCATCAGCATACGTCGAGTAACCGCGCGCAAAGCGCATCCCGATTCCATGGCCGAACCGATTGATTCCTCAGCGCGTGAAACCGCGCCCCGCAACGCCGCCAGCGGTGCGAGCGGCAGAAACGGCGCCGCGCGCCGCACACTGCCCGTCTGGCACTATCTCGGCGCCGCCGCGCTTGGCGCGCTGAATACGCTCTCGTTCGCACCGACGCCGCACGGCGGCTGGCTCGCCATCGCGATCTTCGCGGCCTTCTACCTGGCGCTCACACGCACGACCGGCTGGAAAAGCGCGCTCTTCACCGGCTGGGCATTCGGCTTCGGCAATTTCGTCACCGGCGTCTGGTGGCTTTACGTCAGCATGCACTTCTACGGCGGCATGCCCGCGCCGCTCGCCGGCGCGGCGCTCGTGTTGTTCTCGCTCTACCTCGGCCTGTATCCGGGGCTCGCGGCCAGCGTATGGTCGTTCTGCACAGGGCACGCGAGCAACAGCCGCACGGGCGATCGACCGTTCCCGCCCATCTGGCTCGGCACCTTCGCATTCGCGAGCGCGTGGGCGCTCGGCGAATGGGCACGCGGCTACGTGTTTACGGGCTTTCCGTGGCTCTCGATCGGTTACACGCAGGTGGACGGGCCGCTCGCCGGTTTCGCGCCCATTGCCGGTGTGTATGGGGTGGGCTGGGTGCTCGCTCTGGTCGCGGCGCTTGTCGTGGAGGCACTCGTGCGCGCGTGGGCGCTGAAGCGCCAGTCTTCCGGTCATCAACCCGACGCGACCGCACACCCGCGCACGCAACGTGTCGCGGTCGTCGCACCGGCAGTCGCGGCGCTCGCCTTGATCGCCGCCGGACTGCTGCTCGCCAACGTGTCTTGGACGCAACCCGCCAATGCGCCGCTCAACGTGCGGCTCCTGCAAGGCAACGTGAAGCAGGACATGAAGTTCTCGGAGGCCGGCATGTATGCCGCACTCGATGAGTTCCAGAAGCTGATCACCGAAAAGCCCGCCGATCTCGTCGTCACGCCGGAGACCGCCGTCCCGGTCCTGCTGCAGGAAATGCCCCAGCCGTTCGCGCGCGCCATCCGTCACTTCGCCGATTCGACGGGCACTGCAATCCTGTTCGGCGCGGTCGGCGGCACGGTGACACCGGATGGTCGCGTCGTCGATTTCACGAACAGCCTCTTTGGCATCACGCCAGGCCAGCCGGGCCTTTATCGCTACGACAAGCATCACCTCGTGCCCTTCGGCGAATTCATCCCGTTGGGCTTCCACTGGTTCGTTCAGCTCATGAACATCCCGCTCGGCGACTTCGCGCGCGGTGCGCCCGTGCAGCCGCCGTTTCTCGTCCACAACCAGCCGGTGGCCTTGAACATTTGCTATGAGGACATCTTCGGCGAGGAGGTCGCGCGCACGGTGCGCGAAAATCCGACCGCGCCGGGTGTGCTCATCAACTCGACGAACCTCGGATGGTTCGGCAACACCATCGCGCTCGACCAGCATCTGCAGATGGCCCGTATGCGCTCGCTCGAAACCGGCCGGCCGATGCTGCGCGCGACCAACACCGGCGTAACCGCCGCCATCGACGCCCGAGGCCGCGTGATCGCGCGCCTGCCCGTCTTCACGGTGGAGTCGCTCGATGTGCACATCGAAGGCACGACGGGCTTCACGCCCTTCATGAGAACCGGCAACAACTCGGTGATTGCGATTTCGCTGCTGACGCTTGCGTTCGGCTTCGCCTTCGGGCCAGGTCGGCTCGGGCGCGACAAGGCCGCGGACAAGCGCTAAGGCACGCGCGCCTGCGGCGCGGCGGTGTCTCGGCGTGCCCATGGCCGCCCTGCCACCGCCCGGCGCGCCAGCCAGAACAAGCGTTCACACGAACGGTGTTTGTGCCCCTTGCGGACCCGGAATACCGGTCCAGGTCTCAACGCCCCAGCAATCCGGTAAAATTCATCGTTTTAGCACCAGGCCGCCTCCCGGCCAGGGCCACCGGACAGCGCGGCGCGTAACCGCAGGCAACAGCGGCACGCAAGCGGAACGCGAAAGCGGCACGCAGCAGCACGCATCGTCCGTGCGCTGCCGGAGCCGCCCGCATCTGCACCCAAAGACTGCTCCAAAGACACTGCAGGCACTTCATGCTCACGTTTCAGCAAATCATCCTGACGCTCCAGTCTTACTGGGACAAGCAGGGCTGCGCGCTGCTCCAGCCGATCGACATGGAAGTCGGCGCCGGCACGTCGCACGTCCACACCTTCCTGCGCGCAATCGGCCCCGAGCCGTGGCGAGCCGCCTACGTGCAGCCGTCGCGCCGCCCGAAGGACGGCCGTTACGGCGAGAACCCGAACCGCCTGCAGCACTACTACCAGTACCAGGTCGTGCTCAAGCCCGCGCCGGAAAACATCCTCGACCTGTACCTCGGTTCGCTGGAAGCGCTCGGTTTCGACCTGAAGCAGAACGACGTGCGCTTCGTCGAAGACGACTGGGAGAACCCGACGCTCGGCGCCTGGGGTCTCGGCTGGGAAGTGTGGCTGAACGGCATGGAAGTCACGCAGTTCACGTACTTCCAGCAAGTGGGCGGTCTCGACTGCAAGCCGGTGCTCGGCGAAATCACCTACGGTCTCGAACGCCTCGCGATGTATCTGCAGAAGGTCGAAAACGTCTACGACCTCGTCTGGACCGAGTGGGAAGAGCAAGGCCCGAATGGCCCCGAACTGCGCCGCCTCACCTACGGCGACGTCTATCACCAGAACGAAGTCGAGCAATCGACCTATAACTTCGAGCACGCGAACGTCGACCTGCTGTTCACGTTCTTCAACGCGTACGAAGGCGAAGCGAAGCGGATGATGGAGCATCAGCTCGCCCTGCCCGCCTACGAACTCGTGCTCAAGGCCGCTCACACGTTCAACCTGCTCGACGCGCGCGGCGCGATCTCGGTCACGGAGCGCGCGGCGTATATCGGCCGCATCCGTGCGCTGTCGCGCAGCGTCGCGCAGGCGTACTTCGAATCGCGCGAAAAGCTCGGCTTCCCGATGCTCGGCAATCCGGTGCACGGCGTGCCTGGCCTCACCACCGACGAACAGGACGCCGCGATGCCCGCCTGGGTGCCGCCGCTGAAGGTCGAACGCAAGTTCGCCGAGGAATGACCGGATTTCGTACAACAATGACCCAAGCTCATCACGCCACTCTCCTCGTCGAACTGCTGACCGAGGAACTGCCGCCGAAAGCGCTCGCGCGCCTCGGTGACGCGTTCGCCGAAGGCATCGCGCAGCGCCTCGCCGCGCGCGACCTGATCGAAGGCGAACTCTCCTTCGAACGCTACGCCACGCCGCGCCGCCTCGCCGTGGCGATCAAGAACGTGCGCAGCGTCGCGCCGGAAAAGCAGGTGCGCGAAAAAGTGCTGCCGGTGTCGGTTGCGCTCGACGCCAACGGCCAGCCCACCGCGCCGCTCGCGAAGAAGCTCGCGGCACTCGGTTTCCCCGATTTCCCGGTGAGCGACCTCGAGCGTGCCTCCGATGGCAAGAACGAAGCGTTCTTCCTGCATTACGCGGCGCCGGGCGCGACGCTCGCCGACGGCCTGCAGGCCGTGCTCGACGAAGTGCTCACGAAGCTGCCGATTCCGAAGGTCATGACGTACCAGCGCCCGGACGGCAGCAACGTGCAGTTTGTGCGCCCGGTGCATCGCCTCACGGTGCTGCACGGCGATGCGGTCGTGCCCGTGACGGCGTTCGGCATCGACGCCGACGACACCACGCGCGGTCACCGCTTCCTCTCCGAAGGCCCGGTCGCCATCACGCGTGCCGACGACTACGCGCACACGCTGCAGCACAAAGGCTTCGTGATCGCGAGCTACGCGGACCGTCGCGAATCGATCCGCCTGCAACTGATCGCGCAGGCCGGCAGCGACAAGGTCGTGATGCCTGACGCGCTGCTCGACGAAGTGACGTCGCTCGTCGAATGGCCGGTGGTGTACGCATGCAAATTCGAGGACGAGTTCCTGCAGGTGCCGCAGGAATGCCTGATCCTCACGATGCAGACGAACCAGAAGTACTTCGCGCTCACCGACGCCGAAGGCCGCCTGCGCTCGCGCTTTCTGATCGTCTCGAACATCGCGACCGAAACGCCGGTTGAGATCGTCGAAGGCAATGAGCGCGTCGTTCGCCCGCGTCTCGCCGACGCCAAGTTCTTCTTCGAGCAGGACAAGAAGAAGCCGCTCGCCGCGCGTGTACCGCTGCTCGCGAACGTCGTCTATCACAACAAGCTCGGCTCGCAGTTGCAGCGCGTGGAGCGCCTCGAAGCACTCGCCGGTGAAATCGCACAGATGTGCGGCGCCGACGTCGCGCTCGCAAAGCGCGGCGCGCGCCTCGCGAAGGCCGACCTGCTGACCGACATGGTCGGCGAGTTCCCCGAGCTGCAAGGCACGATGGGCACCTACTATGCGCGTCACGACGGCGAAGCCGAAGATGTGGCGCTCGCGTGTTCGGAGCACTATCAGCCGCGCTTCTCCGGCGACGCACTGCCGACCACGCCCACGGGCACGATCGTCGCGCTCGCGGACAAGCTGGAGACGCTCGTCGGTATCTGGGGCATCGGCCTCGCGCCGACCGGCGAGAAGGACCCGTTCGCGCTGCGCCGCCACGCACTGGGCGTGCTGCGCATTCTCGTCGAAAAGCAGTTGCCGCTCGACCTCGTCACACTGCTGCGCGCCACTTACGCGCAATTCGCGAACATCGCGACGGTGACCGATTCGACCGACGCGATCTACGAGTTCTGCATGGACCGCCTGCGCGGTCTGCTGCGCGAACGCGGCCACGCACCCGCTGAAATCGACGCGGTGCTCGCGCTCAATCCCACGCACCTCGACGATGTCGTCGCACGCCTCGACGCCGTGCGCGAATTCGCGGCGCTCGCGGAAGCCGCGTCGCTTGCGGCGGCGAACAAGCGCATCTCGAACATCCTGAAGAAGTCCGAAGGTGTCGACGATGCGACCATCCAGATCGCGCTCTTCGTCGAAGCGGCCGAAAAGGCGCTGCACGCCCAGCTCGAACAAGTCGCGCCGCGTGTGCAAACGCAGCTCGCCGCACGAGAGTACACGGGCGCGCTCACCGCGCTTGCAGCACTGCGCGAAACCGTCGACACGTTCTTCAACGACGTGATGGTCAACGCCGAAGACCCGGCGCTGCGGGCCAACCGCCTCGCGCTGCTCAAGGCGCTGCATCGCCAGATGAACAGCGTCGCGGACATCTCGCGACTCGCCGCGTGATGCGGCACACACGTTACTGAGCGACGCCATGCCGACCAGTTCCAGCAGAAAGCTGGTGATCCTCGACCGCGACGGCGTGATCAACCTCGACTCCGACGCGTTCATCAAGTCGCCGGGCGAATGGGTCGCCATTCCCGGCAGCCTCGAAGCGATCGCTCGCCTGAACCAGGCGGGCTATCGCATCGCGGTGGCATCGAACCAGTCGGGCATCGGCCGCGGCCTCTTCGACACGGCCGCGCTCAACGCAATGCACGCGAAGATGCACCGCCAGCTCGCTGCCGTGGGTGGACGCATCGACGCGGTGTTCTTCTGCCCGCACACGGCGCTTGACCAGTGCGACTGCCGCAAGCCGAAGCCCGGCATGCTGAAGATGATCGCGGAACGCTTCGAAGTCGATCCTTCGGTTACGCCGGTCGTCGGCGACTCGCTGCGCGACCTGCAAGCCGGCGCCGCGCTCGGTTTTCCCGCGCACCTCGTGCGTACCGGCAAGGGCGAGAAGACGCTGGCCGGGGGCGACCTGCCCGAAGGCACGCAGATCCACGACGACCTGCGTGCGTTCGCTCTGGACCTCCTCGCGAAAGAGTCCGACTGACCCGACCCGACACTAACCCAACGGCCACGCGGCGCACCCAAACGACGCGCCGCACGCCCTACCTCCTGGCCCGATCGATGCGCTTTCTCCGATCCCTGCTGCTGTTCGTCTACTTCGTCGTGTACACGGTGCCATACGCCATGGCGTGCATCGTCGCATTCCCGTTCCTGAGCGCGAACCGCCGCTACTGGATGGCCGTGGGCTGGTGCCGCAGTACAGTCTTCGTGGCGCGCTGGCTCAACGGTATCCGCTATCGTGTCGAAGGCATGGAGAACCTGCCGGACGGCCCCGCGGTGGTCCTCTCGAAACACCAGTCGGCATGGGAGACGGTCGCACTCCCCGCACTGATGCCGCGGCCACTCTGCTACGTGTTCAAGCGCGAACTGCTCTATGTGCCGTTCTTCGGCTGGGCGCTCGGCCTGCTGAAGATGGTTCACATCAATCGCAAGGAAGGCAAGCAAGCGTTCAATTCGGTGACCCAGCAGGGCAAGCTTCGCATGGCCGAGGGCGCATGGGTCATCATGTTCCCGGAAGGCACGCGCACGCAGGTCGGCAAACAAGGGAAGTACAAGACCGGCGGAGCACGCTTTGCGGTGGAAACGGGCGCGCAGGTCATACCGGTCGCGCACAATGCGGGACACGTCTGGCCCCGCAACTCGTTCATCAAATATCCGGGTATAGTCACGGTGTCGATCGGCAAGCCGATCGACACGGCCGGACTCTCGCCCGATGAAGTGAATACGCGCGTCGAAAAATGGATCGAGACCGAAATGCGGCGCATCGATCCCGACGCGTATCGCGCAACGGCAAACGCGTCCGCTAACACGGCGCGGATCTGAAGCGCGCGGGCTGCCCGGCAACGTGCGCTTCATCGGCCTGTAAGCGCGTGCCACCCGCTCAAACGCACGAGACCTGACGATGCAGAAGTCCCCCACGCCGCGGCCCTCCGCGGCGCTCGACAACCGTCAACTCGATCTGCCGCTCTTCGCACAGCCGGCGTCCCCCGCTACACCCCTCACACCTCCCACTGCGCCGCTTGCACCGGACGGCACGAAGCTGCGCTCGGTCGTGCTGGGCGCGCGGACGCTGCACTATCGGCTCAAACGCTCGTCGCGGCGCTCGATCGGGTTTGCGATCGATGGCACTGGGCTCGCGATCACCGCGCCGCGCTGGGTCACGCTTGCGGATATCGAGAATGCCATCGCCGAGAAGCAACGCTGGATCTTCGCGAAGCTTGCCGAATGGCAGACACGCGTGGAGCAGCGCGCGCTGCCGCAGATCGAGTGGAGTGACGGCGCGGAAGTGCCCTATCTCGGCAAGCCGGTACGGGTGACGCTCGGCGCGCGGCATCTTGTCTTCGACGAAACGACGCGCGTGCTCGCGCTTCCGCTGCCGCCGCACGCTGATCCGCAACAGATCAAGGACCGCGTGCTCGGATGGTTGCAAGGGGAAGCCAGGCGGATTTTCGGCGAGCGGCTCGCAGTCTACGCCGAGCGGCTCGACGTGACGTTTCGCTCATATGCGCTTTCTTCGGCGGCGACGCGGTGGGGAAGCTGCTCAAGCGAAGGGCGGATCCGGCTGAACTGGCGACTCGTGCACTTTCCGCTGTCTATCGTCGATTATGTCGTCGCCCATGAGCTGGCTCATCTGCGGGAGATGAACCATAGCCCCAGGTTCTGGCAAACGGTCGAGTCTATTTTTCCTGAGTTTCGTGAGGCCAGGAAGGCGCTTAAGCAGCATCCGCCGGAGATGGTGCCGGGGGTTTGATGGACCGGAATCGACCGATCCGTCCTATGTGCGTCTATCGGGTGCGTGAGGCCGTGCAGGCCGGCCCGAAATGGTATTCGATTGCGGCTATCGCACCTGCTTTCGAGGCGCGCGAAGCATCGCCTTCAGCAACAGGAAGGCAAACTTTGTGTTGGTCGTCAGGTAACGCCGCCACATGCGACGCGGCTCCTGGATGACGCGGTACATCCACTCCAGACCCGCTCGCTGCATCCATACCGGAGCCCGCCGCACCTTGCCGGCAACAACGTCAAAGGTGCCGCCAACACCCATTACGAAATCGACACCAAGCTGCGCCTGCCAGCGGTTGATGAAGTTCTCCTTCTTCGGCGATGTAATCGCCACGAAAAGAAGCCGCGCCCCTGATCCATGGATCTTCTCGACGATCGCCCGCTCATCGTCCCAGAAGTAGCCGTGGTGATAGCCCGCGACGAGAAGCCCCGGATGCTTGCGCGCGACCACTTCCGCAGTGGTTCTGACCACCTCCTGCGTGGCGCCGAGCAGGAATATCGGGAATCCGCGCTGAGCTGCCATGGTCAGTAGCGCGTCGAACAGATCAACTCCCGCAACGCGTTCCGGGACATCAAAGCCCAGCATACGCGCGGCCCAGACAACACCCATGCCGTCAATGTTGACGATGTCACATGCACGAATCGACTCCGCCAGCGCGGGATCGCGCTGCATATGCACGATCTTGGCCACATTGACTACGACGTGCTGCGTGAATTCTCTCTCCTCGATTCGTTTGCTGATCAACTCGACCGTCTCACGCTCGCTCGCTATGTCCATTGGACACGAGAACAGTTCTATCCTTTTC
The DNA here is from genome assembly GCF_021390575.1 of Paraburkholderia adhaesiva. Classification (GTDB taxonomy): domain Bacteria; phylum Pseudomonadota; class Gammaproteobacteria; order Burkholderiales; family Burkholderiaceae; genus Paraburkholderia; species Paraburkholderia adhaesiva. The sequence continues at coordinate 2,733,149 of NZ_JAJEJQ010000001.1, forward strand.
ATTCGACTCCTCGCTCCCGCCGAGTGACATCGGCGATGAAATAACGCAAAGCGCAAGACGCCCACGCCTGGGGCCAGCTCGTTTAGTCAATGTTGTATCGGGTGAGAAATCAATCGACAAAAACGCGTTGACATCGCTTGCGGTAACACCACGCCCGTCCACACCCCTAGGTGCAGACTGAGTCGCGCATTTTCACAGGCGCCGCTGTCGACTGAACACACCTGCCCCCTTGGACCGCGACTGGAGCACGCTATCGTTTGCGTATGGATACGGGTCCGTAGAGCATGGTTAAGGCATCTACATCCGATGGCTCTTTCGCCCAGGCAGATTTATACAATCCTATTTTCATGTAGGCATCCTGATCTCCCGGATACGCGTTGGGCGTATTTTCAGACCGGAATACCGATTTTCCGTCCTTCCAAAGTTGCGTTAGCGATCGCTTGCCGGAGTCATCCGGGACATAGCGGAGCGCCCAGCGAACCCACCTCCCCTTGTCGCTAACCGCACAGCATATTTTCGCTCCCGCAGACGTCTTCTGTACCTGCGTGCCACCGCGGGTCGAAATGTAATAGTTCGGCCCGAGCAGAGTCAGCGCGACGGTCGGCCCACCTGCCTTGAGCGACTGATGAATCTGCGAAATGATCACAAGTTGCTTGTTGTCGAATGCGAAATCGCGCGGAATGTAGGTACTCCAACTCACGAGATAGTCGGAGCGCTGATTGAACGTTGCGGGCTCGCGGAGTAGCACTTCGGCCCTGGGTGTGCCATTCACGACATTCGCAAAATTCTCGTGCCGCTCGATCTTCACCTTCAGCGCCCTCCTCGAAGCATCCTCCGGATCCGGCACGATAGCGATGTCGCCTGGGTTGGCCTGTACCGTCACCGCTTTCCCAAAACCGGCACCCCAATTCACGTTAGCCAGGCTAACCGAGGCTGAATCATCGGGTGGCCCAGACTGCGGCGCGCTACTCGCGAGTCCCGGCATGGTCAGAGCTGACAGGAGCAGCGCCACGCCCCGGGTACTCGAAAGCCATGATCGTGCTGAGTTTGCATGCGTGGTTTTCACTTCGTGATCCTCATCAAATCATTGTTGCATCTGAACCGCCCCGCGGCCGTTCCAACGACTAAGTTGCTCGCAACCGGCCATCATTCACCGTACAGCGAGCGGATGTTTTCGCGAAACAGGTTTCGGCGCAATCACGCGTACAGTTCGCGATAGCAACGAACGTAGTCGCTGCATACACTCTTGAACGAGTAATGTGCAAGAGCGTACTGACGCCCGGCCTCACCCATCTCCCAGGCAAGCCCCGGGTCGTCCATGACCTTTTCAATCGCGTCCGCGAGTTGTGCGGCGTCCCCCGGTGCGACCAGATATCCCGTCTCGCCCTCTTTGACGAGATCGAGAAATCCGCCTCGTCTCGTACCGACAACGGCCAGACCACAAAGCATCGCCTCCAGGGTCGCGATCCCAAACGGCTCCCTATGACTCGGCAGGCAGAACATCCGCGCGTTTCTGTAGAAGTCCATGAATTCGTCGCCACGTAGCCAGCCTGTGAAGGAAATGCAGTCCAGAATCTGGAGATCCTCAGCAAGCTTGACCCATCTGCCGGTATCGCCCGTCCCGGCGAGCTTCACGTGGACGTGCCGCCGCTTTTCCTTGAGGATCGCCACGGCGGCGAATAACTCAGCCATGCCTTTTTCGTCGACGAATCGACCCGAGAATGCAATGTAGGGTTCAAGTGCCCGCTGGTTGATGGCTTTTGCAGAACCGAGGGACGCAATACGCTCCGCGTTGAGCGCACAATTTCCGATCACGCGCACACCCGCCCCTTTCCTGAAAATCCGTATATCGGCCGCAATTTCCGTGGAAACGCCAATGGCATCATCGGCATTCGCGATGAAGTCCTCCAAACCTCGTTGGACTAGTCCCCTCGATTGCTCAACGCAATCGACGAGATTGTTCGAATGCCAATGGAAAATCACCTTCTTCCGCATAAACCGCGTGAGCCGGTAGAAAATCAACTTTCTAAACGCCGAACCACGCGGCGATACGTGGAAATGGATGATATCCACGCCGCTCAGCACGCGAAAAAAGAATCGTGGAAGATCAAGCGCGAAAAAGAGTAGTTTGTTCCCCGCCCCCTTGAATCCCCGCGTTTCGAAAAATTCAACCCGAATCGCGCTCTCCTCAAACAGCGACTTTGCAGTTTTCAGTTCGTTGAGGACCGATGCAACACCGCCTCGCTGGTTATAGCCCGGTCCGACGTGAAGTACGCGGATTTCTCTACTCATGACGTCGATACTCGCTTGCTCACTTCAGTTCTTTAGATCGTCTTCCGGCGATCGGCCGGCGTTCATCACCAGACCGCCGGCGAACGATTTCCGCGATCACGGCCAGATAGGGGGCTACGATTGCCGACGTCAAAACGTGACCGGCCGAACAAGCTATCAGCAGTAAAAGAAAGAAGAAATATCGTCCGTACTTTGCGACACTTCCATCACCGCGTCGAACATACAGCCTGAAAAGGCGCCGCAGATATAGCAGAAAAACCGGAATCCCCATGATCAATATGAGGTCGGGTCCATCCATTTCGATCGGGTAACGAACGGTCGGATAGCCACCTATGAGCAGTGGCAGAAAGTTTCGACTTGAAAGTTCGTTCCAGACGTTCGCGAACTTCACGTTGCGGCTGGACATCAGTACGGTCGCAATTTTGTTTCCATCGGCGCGATCGCTTTGATAACTGAAGTATTGAACGCTAAGATCAACCGCCTGCCGCACCGACGGAGAGACGAAATAAACTGTGACCGCCGCCACAAACACGAGGACGACAGCAGGTGCGAGTCGAACCGACGCTTTGAGTGCGCCGTACTTCGCGTAGGAATACACGGCGATGACACCCAACGCGGCGACGATTGCACCTTTCGTCCCAAGCAGGAACGCCGCTGCGATCAAGGTCGCAACGAAGATGACGCTTTTCGCTTTCCACCCCTCTCGAAGCACGCGCAAGTACGCCAACGCGAGACCCGTAAGCAGCAATGCGGACGCTTCGTTTTGCGCGTAAATAATGCCTTTGTAGCCGGCGCGAATCTGCGTATCGCCCCGGTAACTGCGGAACATATCGATGGAGAACACAGCCCCGGCGATAATCGCGAGCGCGTAGACCAGCAGCGCCATGCGCATTACCGCTTCTACTTTTTCCAGCTGGCGGTCCTTGAGTTGGACCATTGCGGCGATATAGACGAACAGTGAAAAGACCTTCGCGATTGCGATGAGCTCTTCGGCAAATTCCTGGCCGGTCATATCGTCGAAAGTGAGGGAAACGCACGACATGAACGCCGTAACCATCGCCAGACAACAGAGTCGCCAACTCGAAAGGCGCACGCGCCCTCCGAGCAGCATTGAAGCGATCAATGCGGCAACCGTGACGCTCCGGAGAAAAAGTGAATAACGAGCACCGACGTCGCCGCTTACCTGCCCTTTCAATGCGTAGACAGACAGAAAGTCGCTAAGTGGCGACAGTGCGATCCCACCGAGCAGAACTATCCATATCAACGTCCTCGTCGACTTGTCCCAGGCGCCGCTACCCGTGCCGGGACGTCCGACCGGCAGCCTTGCGCTCGTGTCAATCATGATTGACTGCCCGCCCATTGCCGACCGCCTCCGCAATGCGGATCCACGTCGCAACGATCCAACGCACAATCAACCGGCATACCCGCAAAGGCTTGAGATACCACTCGCGCCAAACAGCCCTGGCGGGTATGAGCCGGGCGCGGCCACCCTCCAGATCACTCGCCATCGATTCGAATGCCTCCCAAACGACGTAAGGGCGCAGCTCCTTGATCGTCATGCCGCCTTCATCGCGGTGCCACGGCCAATCGTCGAGCAACCCCCGCACCGGACCGCTTGTATGGGCTAGCGCGAGCGCGGCCCCACGCGGTGACATCCAGTAGCCCACAGCTCCCGAAGTCCATTGCTTGAACGGTGAACCAACCTTCATGCCATCGATGCGCTCGGCGCGTTTAAGCGGCTCGTACAGGTAAGCCAGTCGCGCCGATGACCTGCTCAATTTCGCGCGCCCCAGCAGCACCACATCGGCCATCCCGGCCAGCCTGTCCTCGGGCCACGACAGGACCTTCTCGAAAAATGCTAGGTCGAGTAAAGCATCGTCTTCGAGTACGACAACGCTGCGCCCGCGTTTCGCGATGTCTTCCCAAAGCCTGCGATGACTGAGAAAACAGGCGACCTCGCCACTGCTTAACGAGCGCCCGTAGCGCGAGCGCGCGGCCGTATCGTCGTACATGCGGTCCAACTCTTCGTTCCCAAGATTGCGCGCATCTACCGCGTCCACGAAGGTGAAGTCCACGCCGTACACAGACAGAGCGTCAGCGATCCGCTCCCGCCGCCCGGAACGAACGAGCGAGACGATTTTGACGGGAAATCTCGCAGCCATTCATACCCTCATGAGTTGCGTGAAGTGCCGCCGCATCGGCGAAGAACACGCGATAACCAAAACGAATGCGGCCAGAATCACCACCTCGGCGGCCAGGAACGCCCCCGCCGCACCACTCGCACCGAACCGCGGGATCAAGAAGAACGACAAGCCAATGTTCAGCAGGCCCGCGAGAAGCATGACGAACGATCTCAACTTGCCGTATGCGAACGGGACAAGCACCTGCAGTCCGAGCAGATAAGCAAGATTGCCAAAGACCGTGGCGAGACAGAGGGTCACCAGGACCGGCGCGGCGGCGCCGAACCCGCGGCCCAGGATCACGTTGGTCACGTAGCCGGAGAGCGTGGCGATGGCGACAACCCCTATGCCGGTGACAGCGAGCGTTGCAGCAGCTCCGAGCGCGGTGAGTCTCGCTGCGTCCTTCTGCTTGTTCAGCATTAGCGCGGATACGCGCGGATATAACACCGTATTGATCTGGGCTGGGACCATGTTTCCCACGGTCTTGATCCGGTCGGCGGCCGCATACAGACCGACCTGATACGGACCACTGAGCGCCGCGAGTATCACAGTATTGGTTGCACCGAAGAGGCTCACGGATATCGTCGATACGAACATGTCCGCGCCCTGTGCCAACCGTCGGATTGCGGAGCGCCAGGCGTTCCCGGGACACCCGAGAAGCCCAAGCTTGCGCACCATTAAAAGCGAAAAAAATCCCGTCAAACAAGGTGCCAAAGCCTGAATTGCCGCTGCTGCCGCGATATCGTCGGGGGTCTTCACGAAGACAAAAATCAGCGGAAGTGTCACAAACCGTCCCACCAGCGATACCGTTGCGAACAAAGAAAATCGCTCCAATCCCTGCAGCACCCAGTTCAAGGTGAACACGTTGCTGAATACAGCGATCCACGACATCAGCACGACCGGAATTGCGGCGTTGGTGAGCTTGCCGAAGTGCATGACGACACCGAGCGCAATCAGGGAAACAAGGCACAGAAGTGCCTTTGCCGAAATGACCGACCAGATCAACTCGTTGATGGCAGCCTTGTCACCGCGGCACTCGACAACGGCTCGCGGCCCGCTCAGGTTGAAGCCCCACTCAGTCCACAGCACACCATAAATAGCAATGGCGGACGCATATCCCAGGATGCCAAAATGGGCCGGCCCCAGTACCCGCGTCAGATAGGGAAATGTCGCGAGTGGAACGAGATAATTGCCGACCTGCCACGCGATCATCGCGAACAGGTTTCGACCAATACGGGGAACTTGAACCGTTCCTTCCGCGATCCGTTGCGGACGCGCTGACTTATCCACGTACAACTCTACTTATCGGGCAAGATTTCGATATCCGATCACGCGAGCACACCCCTGGTATCGATCACCACCTTTGCCTGCAGACGAATCGGATCGATGCTCTTGAACGGCGCGTGGTCGACCAGGATGACCACAATATCCGCCCGCGTCAAAGCGTCTTGAAGACGACCCAATTCCACGTGCCCTTGCAACTGCTCTGGCAAACAGTTGACATTCGGCTCCACCGCCACGACCTGCCCCGGAAACCGCTCCCCCAGCTCCCTCGCAATCTCCACCGCCGGACTTTCCCGCAGATCATCGATATTGGCCTTGAACGCAAGCCCCAGGCACGCGATCACTGGCGCCTTGAACCGCGTCGCTGCACGCTCGACCCGCTCGATCACCCAATGCGGCTTATCGTCGTTCACCGTTCGTGCCGTGCGAATCAAGCGTGCTTCGTCGGGCGCCGAGTCAACGATGAACCACGGATCGACGGCAATGCAGTGTCCGCCCACACCCGGCCCCGGTTGAAGAATGCTCACGCGCGGATGGCGGTTCGCGAGTCTGATCAATTCCCAGACGTTGATGTCGAGCCGGTCGCAGATCAACGAAAGCTCGTTCGCGAAAGCAATATTGACGTCGCGGAACGAGTTCTCAGTGAGCTTGCACATCTCCGCCGTCCGCTCGTCGGTCAAGATGCACTCGCCGCGCACGAACACCTTGTAGAGTTCGCTCGCCGCCTCGCTACACCGGCGCGTCATGCCGCCAATCACGCGATCGTTTTCCACCAGTTCGCGAATGACATGGCCCGGCAGCACGCGCTCCGGACAATGCGCGACACGCACATCCGACGACTCCCCCGCCTGCTGCGGAAAGGTAAGATCGGGGCGCAACTCCGCCATCCAGCCCGCCATCTTCGCCGTCGCGCCGACGGGCGAGGTCGACTCGAGCACGACCAGGTCCCCCTTCTTCAGCACCGGCGCGATCGCCCGGCTCGCTGCCTCGATGAACGTCAGATCCGGCCGGTGCCCATCCATGAACGGCGTCGGCACGGCAATCAGGAATGCGTCGGCGGGCTCCGGGATCGTCGTCGCCCGCAGATATCCTTGTGTCACCGCCGCCTGAACCAGCATGTCGAGTTCCGGCTCGACGATGTGAATGGCGCCACGATTAATCGTGTCGACAGCGTGCTGGTTGACGTCGACGCCAATCACCTTCTTGCGGCGAGCCGCAAATGCTGCAGCCGTCGGCAACCCGATATAGCCGAGGCCCATCACCGATATCGTTTCGAATTCCATTGTTTTCACGCTCTCGCTACTGTCTTTTTCAGGTCAGACCGGATGAATTTCGGCCGCTTCTGCGCGCCTTAGCGCCCGCGCGATGCGCTCGCACGCACGCCCGTCGCCATAGGGGTTTTCGCCGCGGCTCATCGACCGATACAGGTCGTCGTTTTCCAGCAGTTGCGTGACGCCCGATACGATCGCGTCGACATCCGTGCCGACGAGTCGCACCACGCCGGCATCGACAGCCTCCTGGCGCTCGGTCGTGTCGCGCATCACGAGCACCGGCTTGCCGAGCGACGGTGCCTCCTCCTGTACGCCACCCGAATCGGTGAGAATCAGGTACGCACGATCCATCAGGCTGACGAACGGCAGATAGTCGAGCGGCTCGATGAGGTGGACGTTCGCGATTCCCGTCAGAAGCCGGTTCACCGGTTCGCGCACGCTGGGATTCAGATGCACGGGATAAACGATGTCCACTTGCGGATACGCCTTCGCGAGCCGGGCGAGCGCGGTGCAGATGCGCTCGAAGCCTTCGCCGAAACTCTCCCTGCGATGGCCGGTCACGAGAATGAGCCGGCGCGCCGTGTCGAGCGCAGGCAACACGCGTTGTGCGTCGTACCTCAAGTCACCGTCCACGGCGAGGCGCTCACGCACGTGCAGCAGCGCATCGATTACCGTATTGCCAGTGACGACAATCTTTTCGTCCCGCACGCCCTCGGCGAGCAGGTTCTGCCGCGCCATGTCCGTCGGTGCGAAATGGAGCGACGCCAGGGCGCCTGTAAGCTTGCGGTTCGCCTCTTCTGGCCACGGAGAAAGCAGATTGCCCGTGCGCAATCCGGCCTCGACGTGTGCCACGGGAATGCGCCGATAGAACGATGCCAGTGTCGCGGCGAGCGTCGTAGTCGTGTCGCCGTGGACGAACACGATGTCGGGCTTGACGCGGTCGAGCACGTCGCGCATGCCGGACAATATGGTGGTCGTGATGTCGAACAGATCCTGACCGCGTTTCATCACGTTCAGGTCGTAGTCCGGTCGGATGTCGAACAGTTTCAGCACCTGGTCGAGCATCTCGCGGTGTTGTCCCGTCACGCAGACGAGGCACTCGACACCTGCGTCGCCCTGAAACCGCTTCACGAGCGGCGCCATCTTGATCGCCTCGGGCCGCGTGCCAAACGTCAGCAATACTTTTGTTTTGGGCCTTTCCATTTCGCTCAACGCGGATTCTTGTCGGTTTTCTTGCTGTAGTTGGAATACGCACCGTAGCTGGCACCCCGCTGCGGGACGTCGCTCAGCAACACGCCATTGACCGTCACGCCGCCGCTCGAAAGCTGACGTGCGGTCTCCCGGAGTTCGGCGCCCGAATGGCGTCCGTGGCGGACCACCATCAGCGTCGCACCGGCATGCTTGCCAATGAGAACCGGGTCGGTCACGGCGAGAACCGGTGGCGAATCTACGATCACCATGTCGTAGAGGGCGCCGAACTGCTTGAGCAATTGCCCGACGCGTTCTCCGAGTAGTAGTTCGGACGGACGCTCGGGGACCGAGCCCGCCATCAACACGTCGAGATTCGGAAGTAGCTGGCGATGAATAACGCCGTTGGGGTCGGTACCGGCGATCACATCCGATAAACCCGGGCTTCGCTGCAGCGAGAAGTACGAGTGAACATCGCCGCGGCGCATGTCCGCGTCGATCAGGAGGATCTTCTTGCCTGTCGCTGCGAGCAAGGTTGCGAGATTCACGGAGACGAACGATTTGCCCACGCCCGGGCGCGGGCCCGTCACCATGACGACGTTGTTGTTCTCTGGATCGAGTACGCCATTTGGCTTGAGCACGCCAAACTGCAGCGCAGTGCGCAGGCTGCGCAGGCCTTCGACAGCGATGTCGTCGGGGAACGCCGCCGCGAGCACTGCCGGCCGCGACGGATCGTGGCGTGCGGACTCCGTCAACACATGCTGCTTATCGCTGTGCGAGATGATCGCGTAGACCGGGACATCCACCGCCTGTTCGATTTCCGCCGGACTTTCAAGCCCGCGGTTGAACATGCGGCGGCCAAGCGCAACAACGCATCCGAGCAGCAACCCAATCGCCGCAGCAAGCGGAATCACGAGAATCTTCGTCGGCCGAACCGGCTTCTCGGGCACGACCGCGTAGTCGACCGTCCGCACATTGCCCTGTTGCCCCGCTTTGAGCACGCGCAGCTGCTGGGTGCTATCGAGCAGCTTCATATAGAGGTCGGCGTTGACCTTCATGTCGCGCATCAGGCGCAGCGCCTGCTGCTGCGTGCCGGGCAAGCCACTCACCTGCTGCTCGTACTCGCGCTGCTGGCTTTCGATTTCAGCGATGCGCGCATCCATGGCCACGACGGAAGGGTGCGATGCGGTGAAACGTTGCACGAGATCGGCGCGCTGCTGCTGCAGTTCGATCAGACGCGTCTTCGCTTCGACTACGGACTGCAGCAGCAGCTTGCCCTGTGAATCGAGATCGATCACGCCGGCCTTCACGCGAAAAGCGTTATAGCGCGCCTCCGATTTGTCCAGTTCCGCGCGCAGTTGCGGAAGCTGCTCGCCGAGAAACTGGAGCATCTGCTGCGCCTGCGCCGACTTGCGGTCGACGTTGTGCTGAACGTAGAGGCTCGCGATCGTGTTGATCGTTGCCGTGATGATGTCCGGGTCTGGACCGTCAAGCTTGACGCGAATGATCCCCGAGTTTTTCGTCTTTTCGGCGATGTCGAGCGCCTTCTGCAGGTCCGCGACGGTCTGCTGCGTCGACATTCGCTTGAGATCGAAACGCGTGCCGTCGCGCGCGAGCAGCGACGCGACGTTCAACTGCACCGGCCCTGCTGCCGTGTTTGCACTCGCCTGTTCGCCCACGCGTGCGCGCAGCACGGTGTTGCCGTCCGGGTCCTGCAACTCGTAGCGCTGTCCGTCCAGGTTGATCAGCGTGAACGTCTTGTCGATCAGACGCGGCGGAACATCGAACTGCGACACACCGATGCGCTCGCCGCCCCACGCATAGCTGGACAGACCGAGCACGGCATCGGCAACGCCATGGTCCGGCGCAAGGTAACGCGCGATCGCCGCGCCGATCAACGGGAAATGGTGAGGCTGCGCGTCGACGTCCAGATGCAGCCGCCGCACGGTCTCACCCACGACCGCACGCGAGCCGATCAGTTCGATTTCCGCGTCGGAAGTCGCCTGCGTCTGGAACAGCGACGCCAGATCGCCGAGCTTGTCGTTGATCGAGCCGAGGCCCGCGTCACTGTCCACCTGGATCATCGCGTCACCGCGATAGACAGGTGTGCCAAAGAATGCGTAGATCGTGCCGAGTGCGAGCACGACCGCTGCGACGATCGCAATAAGGGAAAGATTTTCGCGAAGTACGGCGACGACTTCCGACAGGTTGATTTCGTCCTCGGACGACGTGTCGTCCGAATGGCCTTGCTTGAGAAGATTCATGATTTAGTGAGTCAGTCCTGCCAGAACGCCGCGCCAGTGCGCCACGCCGTGTTCGATCTGGGCGAATGCCAGCTCGAATGCCGCCCGATGCCGACGGTATGGATCGACGACATCGACGCCCTCATGCTCGGTGAGGCGATACACCTTGCCGCGCGCAAACGGCCATGCCGTTTCGATCTGCTCGCGCTGCGCCTTCGTCATGGTGAGAATCAGATCGGCGTCGCGCACGCGCTCACCGGTGACCTGCGACGCAGTGTGCGCGGCGAGATCGACGCCGCGCGCGCTGGCTATCTCCGCGATGAGCGGATCAGCACCTTCACCCGTGCGCGCATGTGTGCCCGCCGAGGTGAACGCGATATCGGGCAACTCGCGCGTGAGCAGCGCACACGCGAGCGGACTGCGACAAATATTGCCTTCGCAAACCACCAGCACCCTGCTGATCATTTCGCCACCACTCCCGCTGTCAGGCCCGAGTTGATCGCCGGCAGCAGCAACGTGAGCACGCGGTTGAAGCGAACGAGGCCATTGCCGTCGACGTAAACGACATCCTTCGGCTGGAGATCGAACTCCTTGGCGACGAGCATCGCTACCGGCGAGCGTCCATCCAGATGGAACACCTCCGGCGTGCCGTTTAGCGCGCCGCGAATCACGAACATCTGCGAGGCGTCGGCCGTTGTTGCGTTGACGCTGCCGGCCTGCGAAAGCGCATCCGCGAGCGTGATGCGGCCTGTGCGGCGCGGAATGGCCGACAACGGCTTGTTCACTTCGCCCATGACGTAGACGTCGTTTTCGTCGCGGGCGACGACACGCAGGAGGTCGCCCGACATCAGAAAGAGGCGCGACGGGTTCAGCCCGCTCGCCACCATTTGCGTGAAATTCACCCGATGGGTAACGCCATCGCGCACGAGTACGACATCGCTCTGGTCGGCGGTATCGCTAAATCCTCCGGCACGCGCAACCGCTTCGTAGATCGACATGGGCACGTCGTTCACTGCGATGGCGCCCGGGTTGTGCACTTCGCCGTCGACGTAGACATCGTGTGCGCGATAGGAGGCCATGCGCACGGTAACCTGCGGCTTGACGAAGTACTGGGCGAGCTGTGCGCTGAGGCGCTTTTGCACCTCGTCAGTACGCAGACCCGCAACGTGCAGCGTGCCCGCATAGGGGAAGGTGAGATCGCCGGACTGATCGACCACAAAACCCGATGGCGGATCGCCAGGGCGCGAGGACTGCTGTGATTGCGAAGTGCCCTGGGCCTGCGCGAGTTCCGGGTGGTCCCACACCACGATCTGGAGCACGTCACCCGGGCCCATTGTGTAGGGTCGCGGGGTGGCCGAGAGCAGCTTCGCCAACTGCGTCTGCGCGCTCCGCCGCTCTTCCTGCAACTGCTTTACCAGCGCAATGTCGAGTTCCGTGATGGGCACTTCGGGTGTCGCCGCTGTGGCATCGGCTTTCGCTGGCGCACGCGAGGCCCCTCGCGCGGTCACAGGTACGAGTTCCGTACCGTCGTCACGAACACCGCCGGCGACCGCCGGTGTGGCATTGCCCAACACGACCCGGTCTGACGCGCTTGATACCGTCATGCGCATGCCTGGCGCCATCGCGCACGCGCCGAGCATGACGCACGCGCCAGATACAGCGGCCGCTCGCAAGCGGCTCGATACACTCTCCGGACCCGTCGCGCGCGACAGGTTCAATAATCTAATGAGCACGTCCAGATTCCAGCCGTTCAGTATGCGTTGCGATGAACCAGTCCCTTCACGAACGTCATAAGGACGATCCGCATGTCGAGTGCGAAGGACCAGTTGCTCAGGTAATACAAATCGTGTTCGACGCGCCCCTGCATCTTCTCGATAGAGTCGGTTTCGCCGCGAAAGCCGTTCACCTGTGCCCAGCCGGTGATGCCGGGCTTGATGCGATAGCGGTGGATATAGCCGTCGACGATGTTCTGATAGAGCGCGTCGTGTTCGATGGCGTGGGGTCTCGGTCCCACCACGGACATCTCGCCGCGCAGCACGTTGAAGAACTGCGGCAGTTCGTCGAGGCTCGTTCGCCTCAGGAATGCGCCGACACGCGTCACACGCGGGTCGCTGCGGGTCGCCTGACGGACCACGCCTTCGGTCTCGGCATGCACGCGCATGCTGCGAAACTTGTAGATGGAGAAAACCTTGCCGTTGGCTCCTTTGCGCCGCTGCTTGAAGAACACAGGCCCAGACGAAGACAGCTTGACAGCGCACGCGATGGCGAGCAGAACCGGCGACAGTGCCAATACGGCGGCGAAGGCAAACGCCCGATCGAAGATGTCCTTCTTCGCAAGCGCCTGCGACGACAACGGCGAGCCGACGAGATTGATTGCCGACGTACCGTCGAGATCGACCATCTCGCCTTCGAAAAGCGCCAGGCCGCTGACGTCGGGAATGAACCGGATGTCGATCAGATCGTTATGCAAAAGCTCGGTGAATTCGAGGATCGTCCGTTCCTGCGAAAGCGGCAGCGCGAGCCAGACCTCCGCAATCTGGTGACGGCGAAGGTAGTCCACGAATCGACTGCGGTCGCGGAACGCGGGTGGCCCGCCGAGGCTTGCCACACACGCAGCGCCGGTAGCGAATGTCACCGCTACGCGGTAGGGCGAGTCGTCCGCTTGATCGACCTTGCTGATCAGGTGACGGCAATGGTCGCCACTGCCGACGATGGCCACGGCGCGCGTGCGGGCGCCCCGCCTCGCACGGCGCAGGGCAATGCCACGACCTGCGAGCCGGCACGCGACGATCCCGAGCGACGAGACGAGCGCCCAGCGTCCAACCCATGCCGGCGCGGGGCGATACGTCGGATTGAGCGCAGCAACAAGAAGCACCGACGCCGCGTACACGAGGAGCCATGCCACGATGGGCAGGCATACGCAACGCAATAGCAGGTGCCGCCGCCCGACGCGGTACATGCCGAAGACCGGAAAGCAGATGAGCGCGAACAACAGCGCGAACGCGAGCACGGCGCTATCAAAGCCGTTCTGACTGTTGGTGCCCGCGAAACGCGTCGCCAGCAACGCGCCCGCGACGATAACGACCGCGTCGAATACACGAACCGGCATACCGAGCCGACGCAGGCTGGGACCTGAATCCGCATGAGCAGGCGAATGCATGGCGCGTGCTACGGATGAATGCCGGCCGGCGACGCGGTAGTCGCGTAGTCTTGCTGTACCTGCGGCCGCTGGGCCGGACAGGATGGGCGGCTCACTCCCGGAAAATTCTGATGCACCATGCATTGTCAGATAAGGCAAAGACCGGAATGGATACGAGAAATAAATCTCATGGAGCGGGTCCCCTGGAAATTCAGAGCACTTGCGCGCGCAACGTCCAGACATTGGCCGCATCGGATGGCACCGTGCGAACCGCGCAAACGTTCTCGCGGGATGGGTTTGGCGGCTAATGTCTGAGCCGCTGAGTTTCGTTTAGTCCGACTACCCCGCATATAGGATTCGTCCGAAATATCCTCAGAGCTTTTTAGGCATCAAAGGACAGGCACAGATGTCGGAACGAACGCACATGCCAGTATCAAACTGACGGATTGTTAAATTTCAGCCATTTAATTCGCAGTACAAATTGAAGCAAAAATAGATTCGCTAAGAGAAATCAATGGCGCTAACCGGGGAAAACGCGGGGTATGTATGCACCATGCGATGGACGCATGGCTGATCGACGACAGTGCTGCGCAGGCGCGAGAAACAGCGTCAGATGGCGAAGCGGCGATTTACTTTCTACCGACAGATCACCACCCGCGAGAGGGTACGGGCGCCGGTATGGTCCGGCGCCGCGCGAGAAACTTGCTTACTTTTTCTGAATAAATTCGATCTTGTACCCATCCGGATCGGTCACGAACGCGATCACGGTGGTGCCGTGTTTCATCGGCCCGGCCTCGCGCACGACGGTGCCACCTTGCGCCTTGATCTTCTCGCAGGCGGCGTAGGCGTCGTCCACTTCCACTGCCAGATGCCCGAAACCCGTTCCCAGGTCGTAGGACGGCGTATCCCAGTTGTGGGTCAGTTCGATCACGGCCCCGTCGCGCTCGTCGGTGTAGCCGACGAATGCCAGCGTGAATTTGCCCTCGGGGAAGTCGTCGCGGCGCAGCAGTTTCATGCCGAGCAGTTCGGTGTAGAACTTGATCGAGCGATCGAGGTCGCCGACCCGGATCATCGTGTGAAGCAGGCGCATCGTAAGCTCCGTTTTGCGGTCATCAAAAACCGGACTGTATCAAAATCTTGCCCGCCCTGCCGGCGTCGGCAAGCTCCGTCGATTTGCTCTAGCATGAACGCCATCCCGGAATTGCCGTTGGCGGCACGTCAAAATACCGCCGATCGATACAAGGAGCAGACATGCGGATTCTCGTTGTGGGCGCAGGCGCGACGGGCGGTTATTTCGGCGGACGCCTCGCGGCCGCCGGGCGCGATGTGACATTTCTCGTGCGGCCCGCGCGCGCCGCGCAATTGCGTGAAGACGGGCTCGTTATCCGCAGCCGCTTCGGCGACCTCACGCTGCGCGATGTCAGAACTGTCACGCAGGACGCACTGCAGGCGACTAGCGCGCAGCCATTCGATGTCGTGCTGCTCAGCTGCAAGTCCTACGATCTCGACAGTGCGATCGAGTCGTTCGCCGCGGGCGTCGGCGCCTCGACGGTGATCCTGCCGCTCCTGAACGGCATGCGCCATCTCGACGTGCTGCAAGCGCGGTTCGGCACGCAAGCCGTGCTGGGCGGCGTATGCCTGATCGCGTCGACGCTCAATGCGCAGCGGGAAATCGTGCATCTGAATGACCTCCACGCGATTGGCTTAGGCGAACTGGGCGGTGGGGTCTCGGCGCGCGCACAAGCCATCGCCGATACATTCTCCAACGCGGGTTTCAACGTCACGGCGAGCGACCGCATCCTCCAGGAGATGTGGGAAAAGTGGGTGTTCCTCGCGTCGCTCGCGGGCTCGACGTGTCTCTTTCGCGCGCCCATCGGCGCCATTCTCGCCACGCCCGATGGTGAAGCGATCGTCGAACGTCTGTTCGCAGAGTGTCGTGCGATCGCAGCCGGGAATGGCCACGCGGCGCGCGACAAGTTTGTCGAACGCTCGCGCGCGATGCTCTTCACGCCCGGTTCGCCGCTCACGGCATCGATGTTGCGCGACGTGCAGAACGGCTCGCGAATCGAAGCGGATCACGTGCTCGGTGACCTGATCCGGCGCGACAGCACAGCGCCGGCGGGCGGCGCGGTCTCGGTGCTGCGCATCGTCTATAGCCAGTTGAAGGCCTACGAGGCACTGCGCGCAGCGCCCTCAGCGCCATAGGGTGATCGTCGATTATTGCAGGTGGAGTTTGATATCGTAGTGCTCTTCCTACAGCCATCCACTCACAGATGAGCACGATCGCCGTACACGCACGCCGCGCCCCGGACAGCCAGGCTGTCATCCTGATGATCATGCTCTGCGCGATCTGGGGCCTTCAGCAAGTCGCCATCAAAAGCACCAACGTGGCGCTGCCGCCGGTCTTTCAGGCGGGGCTGCGCTCGGCGATCGCCGCTGTGCTCGTGTGGGGCTGGGCAAGCGCCCGCGGCACGCCGCTCTTTCGCAACGACGGCACGCTTGCCGCCGGCCTCCTCGCGGGCGTGCTGTTCGCCGGCGAGTTCGTCTGCATCTTCCTCGGCCTCTCGATGACGAGCGCTTCTCGGATGGCCGTGTTTCTCTACACCGCTCCGTGCTTCACCGCGCTCGGACTGCATTGGTTCACGCCCGGCGAGCACATGCGGCGCACGCAGTGGATCGGCGTGATGGTGGCGTTCGCGGGGATGGCGCTTGCGTTCGCCGATGGTTTCGCGCGCAACGGCACCGCCGATACGCACGCGATGCTCACCGGCCTTGCGGGTGACGCGCTCGGCGTGCTGGGTGGCGCGTTGTGGGCCGCTACGACGGTGGTCGTGCGCACGAGCACACTCGCGCGCGTGAGTGCCAGCAAGACGCTCTTCTACCAGTTGTCGGTCTCTGGCATCGTGCTGCTCGCGCTCGCGGCGGGCATCGGCCAGATCGAGGTCCGCACGGTCACGCCGCTTGCGCTCATGGCGCTCGGCTATCAGGCCGTGGTGGTTGCGTTCGCGAGCTATCTCGCGTGGTTCTGGCTGCTAACGCGCTATATGGCGTCACGGCTTTCCGTGTTCTCGTTCCTCACGCCGCTCTTCGGCGTGACGTTTGGCGTGCTGCTGCTCGGCGAGTCGTTCAGCTACCGCTTTCTCGCGGCTGCGCTGCTCGTGCTGAGCGGGATCGTGCTCGTCAACGCGCCGGCGAAGGCTAAGCAAAACTGAAACGCCGCGGGCGAGCGAGAGCGACGCAAGCACGTAAGGTCGACCCAACGTCGGATGGCTTTGGCGGCCTTGGAGCATCCCGAAACGACTGCGGGCGCTTTCGCGCCCGCATCGTCTGTCCGGCTTGTGGGTCATTAGCCCCGCGTTAGCCTCGCGCTACGCTCAAGCGCGCTCCGGCGACGCACCGTTCAACGCCTGAGCAATCCGCACGTACTCCTCCACCGGCACATCCTCTGCGCGGCGCGCGAGGTCGAAGCCGAGCCCCTCGAAATCCACCCGGTCGCGATAGTCGGACAGCGTGTTGCGCAGCATCTTTCGCCGCTGCGAGAACGCGGCCGTCACGAGCTCGCCGAGGATCGCCGCATCCACCACAGGCAGTTCATGCGGCGCGTACGGAATCATGCGGACGATCGCCGAATCGACCTTCGGCGGCGGCTGGAACGATTCGGGCGGCACGTCGATGAGTTTGTCGATGACGTAACGATACTGGAGCATGACCGTGAGCCGGCCGAACGCCTTGCTACCCGGCTCGGCGACCATACGCTCGACGACTTCGTTCTGCAGCATGAAGTGCTGGTCGATCACGCAATGCGCGAAGTTCGCGAGGTGAAAGAGCAACGGGCTCGAAATGTTGTACGGCAGGTTGCCGACGATGCGCAGCGACGGCTTTTCACCGGGCGCCGCGAGCGAGCCGAAGTCGAACGCGAGCGCGTCACCCGCGTGCAGCTCGAGCAGCGGGCCGAATTTCTTGGTGAGCCGCGCAATCAGGTCGCGATCGAGTTCGACCGCATGCAGCGGCGATTCGGGTGTGGCGAGCCGCTCGATCAGCGGCTCGGTGAGCGCGCCGAGCCCCGGCCCGATCTCGACCATACGTTCGCCGCGCTGTGGGCGAATCGTGTCGACGATCGAGTCGATCACGCCCGTATCGACGAGAAAATTTTGCCCGAAGCGCTTGCGCGCGAAGTGGCCTTGATGCTGTCTGCTGCTGTTGGACATCGTATGGAAAATCAATCAGAGGACGCGGCAACGGCGTGACGATAGCGCGCCATCGAAACGGCGGTATCGACGGCGGCGATCAGGCTGCCCGCGTCGGCGCGGCCCGTGCCCGCGAGATCGAGCGCGGTGCCGTGATCCACCGACGTGCGGATGATCGGCAGGCCGAGCGTCACGTTGATGCCCTCGCCGAACGTCGCGTATTTCAGGACCGGCAGGCCCTGATCATGAAACATCGCCAGCACGCAGTCGGCTTCGCTCAGGTAGCGCGGCTGAAACAGCGTGTCGGCAGGATATGGGCCGCGTGCGTCGATACCCTCAGCCTCGACGGCCTTGAGCGCCGGCGAGATCGTGTCGATCTCCTCGTGGCCCAGGTAGCCGTTCTCGCCCGCGTGCGGATTGAGCCCCGTCACGAGAATGCGCGGCTGCGGTACACCGAAATGCCGGCGCAAATCGTGGTCGATGATGCGCAGGGTCTCAACGAGGCCGTCTATCGTGAGCGCGGCTGAAACGTCCTTGAGCGGCAGATGCGTCGTGGCCAGCGCGACGCGCAGCGGCCGCGCGCCGGTGCCCGCGAGCATCATCACCACGCGCGGCGTATGCGTGCGCTCCGCGAGATATTCGGTGTGGCCGGTGAATGGAACGCCCGCATCGTTGATCGTGCTCTTCTGCAGCGGCGCGGTGACGATAGCGTCGAATTCGTGCGCCATGGCGCCGTCGATCGCACGGTCGAGCAGCGCGAGCACGTAACGTCCGTTGGCGGCGTTCAGCTTGCCCGCCTGCGCCGGTGCCGCGAGCGGCACGTGCTCGACGCGCACGCGCGGGTGTGCAGTGATGGCGGACCAGTCGACGCTGACGGCAGCGGCACGCGCCGCGAGCAGATCGCGGTCGCCGAGCACGACGAACTCCGCGTCAGGCCAGTGCGCCGCCGAACCGGCGAGCACGGCCGCGGTCAGCTCGGGGCCGACGCCCGCGGGTTCGCCGGCGGTGATGGCGATGCGGACCGGCCGCGGCCCCCGCGGAGCCGACGGAACCGACGACTGGGTTGCGGGGACGTTCACGGCACGATTCCTTTAGTTTTGCGGCGGAGCGATGCCGCTGATCTTGTAGTTCACGTAGGCGCTGTCACGCAGTTCGCGCAGCCAGTCGGCGTACGCCTGCTCGGCCTTGCGCTGGCCGATGGCCTGACGCGCGAGGTCCATCTGCTGCGCGACCGAGCCTTCCGCGTCGCGGCGGCCGAGCACCTGGATCAGGTGGTAACCGTATTCGGTACGGACCGGATCGCTGATCTGGCCATCCTGCAGCGTGTTCATCGCACGCTCGAATTCGGGCACGGTTTCGCCCGGGCTGATCCAGTTGAGGTCGCCGCCCTGCGACGCCGAGCCGTCCTGCGAGTACGTGCGCGCGAACTTGGCGAAGTCGCCGCCCGCCTGCACTTCACGCTTGATTTCGAGCAGCTTCTGACGCGCTTCCGGCTCCGACATGCCTTCGCCGACGCGCAGCAGGATGTGGCGCACGTGCGTCTGCACGAGCTTCGGCGCATCGCCGGCGGTGCCCTGACCCGGGCGGCGCTCGACCAGACGGATGATTTCGAAACCGTCATTCGTGCGGACGACCGACGGGTTCACCTGGCCCGGACGCAGCGTCGAGGCCGCGGTCACGAATTCCGCAGGGAGCTTCGACGGCGACAGGAAGCCCATATCGCCGCCCTTTTTCGCGTCAGGCGCCTGCGAGCTCGACTTGGCGAGACTCGAGAACTTGTCGCCCGCCAATGCCTGCTTGAGCAGCGCGTTGGCTTGTGCCTGCGCGGCTTCGATGTCCGTCTGCGATGCGTTGAGCGGCGCCTTGATCAGAATGCGCTCGAAATGCAGGTCGTTCTGCTGCCCGGCGTTCGGCCCGCGCTGGCTCGCGATGTAGTTCGCGACTTCCGCGTCCGACACCGAGATCTTGCTGTCCACTTCCTTCTCGCGCAGCTTCGAGAGCGTGAGTTCGGTGCGCGCGTCCTTCGTGAAGGTGGTCCAGGGCACGCCGGCCGCCTCGATGCGCGCGCGGTAGGTAGCAAGGTCAAGGCCGTTGGCCTGCGCGAGACGTTCGAGCGTGCGCTGCACCGTGGCGTCGTCGACGACGATGCCGTCTTCCTTCGCCCTCTGGAGCTGGATGCGTTCGAGCACCATCTGGTTGAGCACCTGCGCGCGCAACTGGTCGGCCGGGGGCAAGGGCGCGTTCTGCTGGTTCAGACGCCGCGTGATGAGCTCGGCCCGTTCGTCGAGTTCGCGCTGCGTGATCACGCCGTCGTTCACGACGGCGGCGATCGTGTCGGCCACCTGGCCGGATCTGGAGGACAGTCCTTGTGCTTGTGCCGACAGGGCCGGCATGAGGCCTGCGGCGGCGAAGAGCGTTGCAGTGAACGTTGCGAGGCGAAGCTTTTTCATGATTCCCACAGATACTCCAATGTTTGCGGGCAGCTTCGCCCGGCTCTTTGCAACCGACCCCGCATTGCCCCGCGCGTCCCGGTCAGGGAAAACGCGACGGATCACGCGTTATTGATAATCCGTGAAACGCGACGGCAACGGCGCCTGGCCCGGCGGCACCGTGTAGCCCGGCACGGCCGCGCGGAACGCGGCCACCAGCCCGTTATCGACGTTCGACAGCCCCTTGAGCGTCAACTGCGCGAGGAACCGCGTGGACGAGTTACTGCCGCCAGAGGTATTGACCCCGTTTGCGTAGCGCTGGAGGCCAATGCCGAGTGCCCAGCAGTCGGCGTCATACTGCATGCCGATCAGACCGTCGACGATCCGGTGACTGCCCAGATCGTAGTTGAAGCGACCGACGGCGTACACCCGGTGCGAAAACGGCCACTGTGACGAGATCAGAATCTGGTTGATTG
The DNA here is from genome assembly GCF_021390575.1 of Paraburkholderia adhaesiva. Taxonomy (GTDB): domain Bacteria; phylum Pseudomonadota; class Gammaproteobacteria; order Burkholderiales; family Burkholderiaceae; genus Paraburkholderia; species Paraburkholderia adhaesiva. The sequence goes on from NZ_JAJEJQ010000001.1 coordinate 2,753,838, forward strand.
GCTGGTTGTCGAGCGTCGTGTTGGCACGCGTATAGCGGTACGCGACGTTCAGCACGCGATTTGGCCCCGGGCTATAGCCGAAGCCAACGCTCGCCTTCACAAGCTGGTCGTTGTCGGCATTATATTGGAACGCCGTTTCCGAGGCGAAACCACCCCCGAGCTTCAGCGACGCACCTGCAATCAGGTCGGAGTGCGTCGATTGCGCCGGCGTCTGGCCGGGCTGCAGCGGCTGCAGGGTGACCCGCTGATCCTGGAAATAGTACTGCTGCGCCAGCACGAAGCGCGCACGCTCGTCGCCCGAAGCCGGGTCGATGAAGCGCGTGGTGATCGCGGCCGTGATGCGGTTGGCGTCGGCGATGCGGTCGTTACCGACGAACGTGTTCGGCGTGAAGATTTCCGCGAGCCCGAAGTCGGACTCGGCGGTGTCGAAGAGCGGCGCGAACTGCTGGTTGTGGAACGGCGTGTACACGTAGTACAGGCGCGGCTCCAGCGTCTGGATGTAGTCCTGGCCGAACAGGTGCACGTTGCGCTCGAACACGAGCCCCGTGTCGAAGCTGAAGGTCGGAATCGACTCAGTGAAATTCTTCGGCTGGCCCGCCGGCGAACCCGTGCCGATGTTGCTGAGGTCGTACGCCGCAAAGTGCCACTGCACCTTCGGCGTGACGAAGTAGCCTGGCCCCACCACCGAGTACGACAGGTACGGATTGAAGACGACGCGGTCGCCTTCGGTCGTGTCGGAACTCGTGATGCGAAAGCGCGAGTAGTCGGCTTCCGCGCCATAGTCGAAGCCGCCGACGTTGTACTTCGCGTACTTGACGTTGAGCTGAGGTTCGCGACCGTACGGCGGCGTGGAAGGCTCAAGCGTCTGCCAGTGCTGTACGCGCGCGAGCACCGACCACGGCCCGTTGTTGTACGTGAGGCCCGCTTCCTGCTGGTACAGCAGCTGCGTGCCGTTCAGGAACTGATTGGCCGCCGACGACAGGTCTTCCGGATAGGTGTTGTCCGAGACCTTGTTGAAGTAGACGTAGCCCGCGAACCCGTCGCCGAAATTCTGGTTGTGCTGAATGAACAGCGCGTAGCGATTCGTCTTCGTCAGCGCGTCGTCTGGCAGAAACGTACCGGTGATCGTGCCGCTGTAGTTCGTCGACAGATACCGGAAGTCGCCCCGCATGAACACGCCGCGCTTCGAGATCACCTCGGGCGTGAACGTGAAATCGCGGTTCGGCGCGATGTTGAAGTAATACGGCAGCGAGATCTCATAGCCGTTCGTCGAACTGATCGAGAACGTCGGCGGCAACAGGCCGCTGCGGCGGTCGCTCGAGAGCGGGAACGTGAGCCACGGGCTTGCCATGATCGGCACGTTCTGGAAGAACAGCACGCCGTTGTGCGCGACGCCTTCGTCCGCGCCGGTGTCAAACTGGAACTCGCTGCCCTTGATGTACCACGCCGGATTCGTCGAACACTGACACGCCGTATACGTGCCATTCGTCAGCACCGAACGTTCGCTGTCTAGCAGGTCCGCGCGCTCGGCGCTGCCCGAGCCGCCCGTCGCCGCAAAGTGATACGTGGGCGAGGGCATGAAGCCTTCGTTGGCCTCGACCCGCAGGTGCGCCTCAGGACCCGAGAACGTGGTGCCGGCCTGCGAGATCACGACCCGCCCGAACGCGGTGGCGGTGTCGGTGTCCTGGTCGTAATGAAGCGCGTCGCCCTTCACCACGTTGACGCCCTGGCGCAGTTCGGCTGCGCCCCGCAAGGCGATGTCGGTATTGACCGTGCCCGTGACCGAGTCGCCGAGCACGAAGGTCCCCGGACGCTGCCCAGGCACGAGCGGATGGTCTTCGAGTTGCGGTGCGAGGCGCAGGCTCAACGGGCCGTCCAGCGGCTCGGCCTGCGCGGTGGCGCCCGACAGCTGGGCATGCGCGAGCGCTGGCATCAAGCCCGGCGCGGCCACGAGTGCCGCGAGTGCCACGATGGGCCGCCGCTTGCCCGGCACGCCTTCGTCACTGCTGGAGATCGTCTGGAAATACTGTCTGGGCGGCATTATGGTTTTGGCGAATCGGCCCGGCCGCCTGCCCGGTCCATGACGGCCGTCCGCCTCCCGCGCGAAAGCGCGATGCAAGGCGAGGCCTGGGCGCACATCGGGCTAGCCTTCACCGAACGATGAAGGTGGCAAGCGAACCGTCATGCGGGCTTTGGCGCGAGTCGCGTCAAAAAAGTCGTGGGGTATTATATGGCAAGACGTTGTTCCATTGATTTTGCCTCAGGTTTTCATGACCTCAACCGCCGCACCCAATTCCGCCGACAGCGCTGCCAACGGCGCCCCCCACGTCGCGGCCAAAAGCGCCACCACCAGCACCCCCGATGCCCGGTATGACCTGCTTGCCGCCTGGCTCGCCAGGCACGCCGACCGTTACGCACTCAATCTCGCCACGCTCGCCCCGGCTTCGGCCGACGCGAGCTTCCGGCGCTACTTCCGCGTCGCGAGCGCGGGCGCGCACGGTGCGTCGCTGATTGCTGTGGACGCTCCGCCGCCCGAAAAGTCCCGCGAGTTCGCGCAGGTCGCCGAACTGCTCACCGCAGCGGGCGTGCATGTGCCGCGCGTGCTCGAAGTGGACTTCGACGCGGGCCTCATGCTCGTGACCGATCTCGGCACCGCGCCTTATCTGAAGGCGTTACAGGACGCCGGGCCCGGCCCGCGCTCGCGCGACCTCATGCGCGATGCGCTCGACGCGCTGATCCGCTGGCAGCTTTCGTCGCGCGAAGGCGTACTACCGTCGTTCGACGAAGCGTTCCTGCGCCGGGAAATGGATCTGATGCCGGAGTGGTATCTGCAGCGCCATCTGGGCCGCGAAATCGACGACGCCACGCGTGGCGTGCTCGATCGCACGTTCGCGCTGCTCGTCGCGAATGCGCGCACGCAGCCCCAGGTGTTCATGCTGCGCGATTTCATGCCGCGCAACCTGATGATCGCGACGCCGAATCCGGGCATGCTCGACTTCCAGGACGCCGTCTATGGCCCGATCACGTATGACGTCGTTTCGCTGCTGCGCGACGCGTTCATCACCTGGGACGAGGACTTCGAACTCGACTGCTTCGCCCACTACTGGGAGCGCGCGAAGAAGGCGGGCCTGCCCGTCGACGCCGATTTCGGCGAGTTCTACCGCCAGCTCGAATGGATGGGGCTGCAGCGCCATATCAAGGTGCTCGGCCTCTTTTGCCGCATCAACTATCGCGACGGCAAGCCTCACTACATGGCCGACCTGCCGCGCTTCCTCGGTTACGCAAGCAAGGTCGCACACCGCTACCGTCCGCTCGCGCCGTTCGCCCGGCTCATCGACGAGCTGCAGGGCACGAGCGTCGAAACCGGTTACACGTTTTGAACACGCCGACTCATGACGAAACAGAACCGATGGATTGCGCCATGAGCCGCGCCCATTTCGAGCGCACGGCAATGATCTTCGCCGCCGGGCGCGGCGAGCGCATGCGCCCGCTGACCGACACCTGTCCGAAACCGCTCTTGCCGGTGGGCGGCAAACCGCTGGTCGTCTGGCAGATCGAGCGGCTCGCTGCGGCCGGCTACACGAAAATCGTGATCAATCACGCGTGGCTTGGCGCGCAGATCGAAGCGGTACTCGGTGATGGCGCGCGCTTCGGCGTCACGCTGCATTACTCACCCGAACATGACGCGCTGGAGACGGCGGGCGGCATCGCCCAGGCGCTGCCGCTCCTCGAAACCGGCGGCGAGCCCGCGGTGTTTCTCGCAGTCGCTGGCGACGTCTACAGCGAATTCGACTTCGCGCATCTCGACGCTCGCGCCGAGGCACTCGCCTCGCAGACCGAGCCCGGCATGCACCTCGTGATGGTGCCGAATCCGACCTTCCATCCGGGCGGCGACTTCGCACTTGGCGCCGATGGCGTGCTCACCCTGGACGGTGCACCGCGCGACACATTCGGCAGCATCGGGCTCTACGACACGCGCATGTTCCGCGATCTGCCACGCGGTACGCGGCGCGCGCTCACGCCGTACTATCGCGAGACCATCGGGCAGCGGCGCGCAAGCGGCGAGCTTTACGAAGGAATTTGGGAAAACGTCGGCACAGCCGCACAACTAGCGGCACTCGACGAAGCATTGCGGGCGCAGCAACGCGGTTGAGCGCCGCAACCGCGGACCACGCCTGTGGCCCGCGCCGGGCGGCATGCCACGCCGCCGAACCAGCACACCTCAACAATCGCACGCCGGACGCCGCAAGCGCAGTTCACCTCACTGCTCGCCGGCCGATTCCTCCATCTGCCCAGCCTGCTCGCTCGACCTCTGCTGCTGAAGCGCCCACATCTGCGCGTAGTGGCCGCCTTCGCGCAGCAATTGCGCATGCGTGCCGCGCTCGACGATGCGCCCATGGTCCATCACGATGATCTGCTCGGCGTGCACCACCGTGGAGAGCCGGTGCGCGATCACGAGCGTCGTGCGATCGCGCGCGATCAGATCGAGTTCCTGCTGGATCGCGCGCTCCGAGCGCGAATCGAGCGCCGAGGTCGCCTCGTCGAACAGCAGGATCGGCGGATTCTTCAATAGCGTGCGAGCGATGGCGACACGCTGCTTCTCCCCGCCCGATAGCTTGAGCCCCCGCTCGCCGACCGGCGTGTCATAGCCCTTCGGCAGACTCTCGATGAACGCGTGAATGTGCGCTGCGCGTGCCGCCGCGATCACCTCGTCGCGGCTCGCGGTGGGCCGGCCGTAGGCGATGTTGTAGTAGATCGAATCGTTGAACAGCACCGTATCCTGCGGCACGATGCCAATCGACGCGCGCAGCGACTCCTGCGTGACATCGCGGATGTCCTGGCCATCGATCCTGATGTCGCCGCCCGTCGGCCGATCGAGATCGTAGAAGCGGAACAGCAGGCGCGCGAGCGTCGACTTGCCGGAACCGCTGTGGCCCACCACGGCGGTCGTCGTGCCCGCGGCAATGGTGAAGCTCACGTCGTGCAGGATCTGTCGCGACGGCTCATACGCGAAGCTCACATGCGAAAAACGCACCTCGCCGCCGCGCACATCAAGCGGCGGCGCGCCCGGCACATCGGCCACTTCGCGCGAGACCGTGAGCAGCGTGAACATGCGGTCCATGTCGGTGAGGCTCTGCTTGAGCTCGCGATACACCACGCCGAGAAAATTCAGCGGTATGTAGAGCTGAAGCATGAATGTGTTGATGAGCACGAGGTCGCCGAGCGTGAGCTTGCCCGCCATCACGCCCTGCGTCGCGCGCCAGAGAATGAACACGAGCCCCGTGCCGATGATCGCCTGCTGCCCGAAGTTCAGCGCCGAAAGCGAATGCTGCGACTTGATCGCGGCCGCGCGATAGCGGTGCAGGTTTTCGTCATAGCGCCGCGTCTCCCACTCTTCGTTGCCGAAGTACTTCACGGTCTCGTAGTTGAGCAGCGAGTCGATGGCGCGCGAGTTCGCGCGCGAATCGAGTTCGTTCATCGTGCGGCGAAAATGCGTGCGCCACTCGGTCACCTTCACCGTGAACACGATGTACGCGACGAGCGCCACAAGCGTGACGATCGCGTAATACGCCTCGTACTTCACGACGAAGAAACCGAGCACGAGCCCCACTTCGACGAGCGTCGGCAGGATGCTGTAGAGCGAGTACGAAATCAGTTGCGTGATGCCGCGCGTGCCGCGTTCGATGTCGCGCGTCATGCCGCCGGTCTGCCGGTCCAGATGAAATCGCAGCGACAGCCCGTGCAAATGGCGAAACACCTTGAGCGCGAGCTGGCGCACGGCGCTCTCGGTCACCTTCGAGAAAAGAATCTCGCGCAGTTCGGTGAAAAGCGACGTCGAGAGCCGCACGACCGCGTAAGCGACCACGAGCAGCCCGATCCCGCCGACGAGCACGATACCGGGCGCGTGCTCCGCGCGCCCGAGCGCTTCGAGATGGCGCACCGAGGCGAGGTTGTCGACGATGTGCTTCATCACGATCGGCACGCCGAGGTTCGCCACTTTCGCGCCGATCAGGCACGTGAGCGCGAACGCCACACGCCACTTGTACGCGGTGAGATACGGCAGCAGCGAGACGATGGTCTGCCAGTCGTTGCGCGGCCCGATGTTGGGCAGCGCGGGTTCGTTGGACGAAGAATGACTACGCATGAGCGAAAGCGGTGAGCGCGAGGGCGCGCGTTCTGAAAATCCGGTGATTCGGCGGGTCGTCAATTTGCAGACGACGGGTTTGGCGGATCGCACGGCGCACAGCGGGGCGTACAGCAGGGCTTACAACACGGCGCAGTGGCATGCGGCGGTGCGGCTCGCACCGCGCTGCCAGGCACCCGGGCCGGTCGGCCCGAAGCCCGCTTTCCCGTACAATTCCTGATCGCTGTATTGTCGCAGAAGGCTGCTTGCGCCGCTGGGGCTCGCCCCGCAATGGCGCACCGGCCTTTCCACCTTATTCATGGAACATCCGATGAACGACGCTCCCGCGCTCCCCCAACAACCGCCCACGTTGCGTGTCATGCCGCAACCGTCGGACTCGAACGTCCACGGCGATGTCTTCGGCGGCTGGATCATGTCGCAGGTCGACATCGCCGGCTCGATTCCCGCAAGCCGGCGCGCGAATGGCCGCGTCGCGACCATCGCGGTGAACTCCTTTCTGTTCAAGGAACCGGTGTTCGTGGGCGACCTGCTGAGCTTCTATGCCGAGGTCGTCAAGACGGGCAGGACGTCGGTGACCGTCGACGTCGCGGTGTACGCCCAGCGCATGTGTCACGCCGACAAGGTCGTCAAAGTCACCGAAGCGACCCTCACGTATGTCGCGACCGGCGACGATCGCCGTCCGCGTCCGCTTCCACCGCTCGCCTGAGCACGCGCCGGCCGGTCGCACTGATCCGGCCCGTCTGGCCTGGCGTGGCCGTTACGCCGTCCAGGCCACGCTGGTCCCTTCGCCATACTCGGCACTCGTACCGAGCAACGCCGCGATATCGTCTCCCGGCAACGGCGGCGAAAAGTAGTAACCCTGAAGTTCGTCGCAATCGCGTTCGCGCAGGAAGGCGAACTGTGACGACGTCTCGACGCCCTCCGCAATCACCTGCAACTGCAATTCGTGCGCCAGCGCGATGATCGCGGCCGTGATCGTCTCGTTGTCGTCGCTCGTGCCGATATCCGCCACGAACGACCGGTCGATCTTGAGCCGGTCCACGGGCAGCCGCTTCAGGTAGCTCAGGCTCGAATAGCCGGTACCGAAGTCGTCGACCGCAATGCCGATCCCAAGCTCATGCAGCTCGTTCAGCATGGAGACGGCCTCCTCCGTGTTGCGCATGAGCGTGCTCTCGGTGACTTCGAGCTCGAGGTAACAGGCGTCGAGACCGGTTTCGGCCAGCACTTCCGTGACCAGCTCGGCGATATTGCGCTGATGAAACACGCGCGCCGACAGGTTCACCGACACGCGCACCGGCGGCAGCCCGGCGCTCTGCCACTCGCGATTCTGCCGGCAGGCCTCGCGCAGCACCCAGTCCGAAAGCGGGCCGATCAGACCGCTCTCCTCCGCCACCGGAATGAACTGCGCGGGCGACACGAGCCCCGAGTCAGGGTCGTGCCAGCGCACGAGCGCCTCCATACCGACGATCCGCCCCGTCGCCAGCTCGACCTGGGGCTGGTAATGCAGCAGGAACTCGCCGTCGCGCAGGGCGCGGCGTAAGCGCCGCTCGAGGTTCATGCGCGCGCCGACGCTCGCGTTCATCTCCGGCTGGAAGAACTGGTACGTGTTGCGGCCCATGTCCTTGGCGCGGTACATGGCGACGTCGGCCTTCTTGAGCAGCGTTTCGGCATCGTCGCCGTCCTGGGGGAACACGCTCGCGCCCATGCTGCAACCCACGTACAGCTCCATGCCCTCGAGCCACACCGGCTCCGAGATCATCGCGCGGGCGCGCTCCATCCACGCGATCAGCGACTTTTCATCCGTGATGCCGGCCAGCACGACCACGAATTCGTCGCCGCCGTGACGCGCGACGGTGTCGTTCGTGCGCGCGCAGCGCGCGAGCCGCTCGGCGACCACACGCAGCAACTGGTCGCCGACACTGTGGCCGAGGCTGTCGTTGACGTTCTTGAAGCCGTCGAGGTCGAGGAACACCACGGTGACGCCACGCCCCTGCCGCCGCGCGGTCGTGAGCGCCTGCTGCAGACGCTCGCGCAACAGGTTGCGGTTGGGCAGCAGCGTGAGGCTGTCGTAGTTCGCCTGGAATTCGAGCTGTTCCTGATAGCGGATCAGCTCGGTGACGTCGTTGATGATGCCGATGTGATGCGTCGTGCGACCTTCGGGATCGGGCACCGGCGCGATCAGCAACTGGTTCCAGAAGAGCACGCCGTCCTTGCGGTAATTGCGCAGCACGGCGCTCACCTCGTGCCCCGCGACGAGTGCGTCGCGGATCTCGACCAGACCCTCCTGTTCGCGATCGTCGCGTTGCAGGAAGCGGCTGTCGAGTCCGATCACTTCCGCCGGATCGTAGCCCGTGATGCGCCCGAACGCCGGGTTCGCATACTCGATAAGGTTGCTGCCGCCCGGCCCCGGCGCCGTGATGAGAATCGCGTTCACGCAGGCGTCGAGCGCGCGGCTTTGCAGTCGCAGCGCGAGATCGGCGCGTTTGCGCGCGGTGGTGTCGGAGTACGAACCGAGCACGCCGATCACGCGACCCTCGCCGTCGAGCATCGGCAGCTTGCTCATGAGCGACGTCGTGTGCAGGCCGCCGATAATCAACTCGAGTTCGAAATTGATGTTTGGCAGGCCCGATTCAATCACTTCGCGATCCGTCGCACGAACGCGGTCAGCATAGGCTCGCCACGGCAGGTCGTCGTCGGTCTTGCCGACGATCAGCTCGGGATACGCGAGCCCCGCATCGCGCGCGAAGGCCATGTTGCAGCCGAGATAGCGCGAGTCGGCGTCCTTCCAGAAGATGCGCTGCGGGATGTTGTCGATCACCGATTCGAGCATCTGGTTCGAGCGCTGGGCTTCCGCTTCGGCCTTGATCTGGTCGGTAACGTCGTCGGCGAGCACGAAGACCGCTTCGCGGCCGAGGAAGTGCAGCGAATGGTGCGAGATGTCCGCGCTGATGACCGAGCCGTCCCGCCGCCTGTGATGCCAGATACCGGCCATCGTGCGCACGTTCGGCGTGAGCGTGTCCGAACGCGTGAGATGCTGTTCGAGCCGCCAGATGTCCTCGGGCGCGCGGATGTCTCGGATCGACATCGCCAGGAATTCTTCCTCACTGTAGCCGTACTGCTGGATGGCCGCCGCGTTGACGGCAAGAAAGCGCAGCGTCTCGCGGTCGAAGACGTACATCGGCACGGGATGCGCGTCGAAGAGGCCCTGGAAACGCTCGCCGCGCGAGCGCAGCCCGCGCATTACCTCACGGGAGGCGTTTTCGCGCGCACCGAACGTGTAGAGGAGCAGCGTCGCGCCTGCGAGCATCGTGACGATCAGGAGCACCGTCGCGTGGCTCGCCGATCGCGCCGATTCGCCGAGCGAAGCAGCCAGCGCAAGATCCTCCGCGCCGTGCAGCGCCGAAATCTCCGCGTCGATCTCGTCGATGCGCCTGTCGAGCGCGACGTACGCCCTCGCCGCCTGACCGATGGCGCTCGGCCTTTGCGGTCCGGACGGGTCGGTCAAAGGTGCGGGGCTGGCGCCGCTCATCTGGCTCATCTGGCCCGGATTGGGGGCAGCAGGGCCTCGCCCGTCGTGTGCCTCGCCCGCGTCCGCGCGGCCCGCGTCAGCCGCGCCTGCCGCCTGCGCCTCTTCGTCAGCGACACGTTGCTGAGCGAGCGAGAGCGTCTCGTCGATGTCGCGCGCCAGCGCGCGCGCGTTGCGAGCCAAAGCATCGAACCGGGCGGCAAGCTCCGGATCGTCCGCGAGTTCCGCGCGCGTGAAACGTGCGGTCTCGTCCAGGACCGCGGCGCGCCGGGTGCGCGCCTCATGCGTGTCGATCGCGCCCGAAGCGACGAAGCGGCCAAGCGCGCCCAGACCGGAATCCAGCGCCTCGCGGAAGCGGTCGAGATCGTGTCTCACGGACGAGGCCCGCTCGGCTCGCGAATCGATCTCGCGCTGCGCGCCGATCTGCGACCATGCGACAAACGCGTTGGCCCCGATGGCCGCGACGACGACCGCCAGATTGATGAGCTGGCGCCTTGGAAAAAGAGAGTTCATTGTGTGCCGAACGTCGTTCGTCCGCCGGGAAGTGTTCGCGGGACGAAGGAAAGCGACCTGAATGCGAAAGGCTGGCGTTTGTTGCGCCTAATCAGATAACGGCACGCTTTGTGAAGGCTTGAGAGAAAATGGGGGAGAAATCGGCGGTTTCTGGCGGATCACGCCGGGAACGGCGCTCAGACGGGCGCCGCAAGGCCGAATTCGCGCATCGCGGGCACGAAGTCGTGGTTGCTTTCCGGCTTGCGCGCGAGCTTGGCGAGCACGTAGCGCTGAAACGGCGCGAGCTGTGCCCACGCGTCGACGTCCGGGGTAGCCAGACTCGCCATCGCCGCCTGGTGCGCGATACCGCCCGGCACGACGCTGACGTCACGCCAGGCCGGTGCTTCGTCAGGTGCGAACCACTCCGGCTCGACGTTGGCATGCGTCCGCAACATCTCGAAGAGTGCGTGATCGAAGTTGGTCTCGGTCGAGACGTCCTCATCGACGGGGAAACGCGCCAGCAGCCGCCGGTCTTCCAGCGGCAATAGCTGCCACTGCGAGAGCGAAATGCGCAGCCCGAAACGGTCCAGATTGAAGCGCACGCACATCGGAATGTAGGTGAGATTCTCCGACGACTCGACCTCGAACCGGAACAGGAGCGGAGCTTCGTTCAATGCCATGGCAGTATCCTCGCGAAGCGGACGCGAGCGGGAGGCGTCCGCTTGAGGTATTTTAGAACCTTCCGCGTGGCGCGCGACCGCGCCTCGCCAGGCTTGATGGAGTAATACGCTTGAATCCACTTGAAACCGCCGGTCAGCCCGGAGTCATCGAACTGCGCGTGCACCGCCACGGGAGCGGCACGATCGATACACGCGCCGATCACGTCGGCCAGGAGTGGCCCGTCGCGCTCGTGTTCAACGGCATCTCGCACGCGGTGATGATGTGCACGCCGCGCGACCTCGAGGCGTTTGCCGTCGGCTTCGCGATTTCGGAAGGCATCGTCGGGCGCAACGCGGACATTCAGGACATCGAGGTCGTTTTCCGTGAGGACACGGACCTGCCCCACGCCGAAGTCCATCTCACGGTTGTCCAGCAGGCCTTTGCCGGACTCAAGGACAAGCGCCGCGCGCTGGCCGGACGCACCGGCTGCGGCGTGTGCGGAATCGAGAGCATCGATCTGCTCGATCTGCAGCCCGAGCGCGTACCCGACACGGGCTTCGTCCAGCGCCTCGCGCCCGACGCCATTGCGCGCGCCGCGCGAGAACTGCCGCAGCATCAGGCGCTCACGCAGCTCACAGGCGGCCTGCACGCGGCCGCGTGGTGCGACGCGCAGGGCGCGATCGTCTACGCGTTCGAAGACGTCGGCCGCCACAACGCGCTCGACAAGCTGATTGGCCAACTGGTGCTCGCGCGCGCCGACACGCAGCAAGGCTTCGTATTCCTGTCGAGCCGCGCGAGCTACGAACTGGTGCGCAAGGCGGCGCGTGTCGGCATCCCGATGCTGGCGACGATCTCCGCGCCCTCCTCGCTCGCCATCGCCATCGCCCAACGCGCCGGACTGCGGCTCGTGAGCTTCTGCCGCGAATCGGGCTACGTTGATTACGAAACGGCCTGAACGTCCGAAGGCCTGGACGCGTTCCCGATCACCCGTTCCGCACCATCCGGCGTGCCGTCGAATTGCCTGAAATCCGGTTTGCGCTTTTGCAGGAACGCCGTGAACGCTTCCTTCGCCTCGGGCATGCGCAACATCTCGCCAAACTGCACGGCCTCTGCGCTGATGCGCGCCTTGATCTCGTGCTGGCTCGCGCGTTTCATGAACGCTTTCGTCACGTGCAGCGACGAAGCAGGCAGCGCAACGAGCTTCGCCAGTTGCGCGGCGACGAACGCGTCGAGTTCGGCGGCTGGCAGTACGCGATTCACGAATCCCATGCGGTGCGCCTCGGCAGCATCGAACATCTCGCCTAACAGCAGCTTTTCCGCCGCGAGCTGATGGCCGGCGATACGCGGCAGCAGCAGCGACGACGCCGCTTCCGGGCACAGTCCGAGCTGCGCGAACGGCATGGCGAAGCTTGCCGAATCGGCGGCATAGACGATGTCGCAGTGCAACAGCAGCGTCGTGCCCACGCCGACCGCCGCACCCGCCACCGACGCGACGAGCGGTTTTTCGAAGCTCGAGATGGCGTCGAGAAAGCGCATCACGGGTGAATCGCCGCCTGTGGGCGGTGTCTTCAGGAAGTCTTCGATGTCGTTGCCGGCCGTGAAGATCCCGGCCTGGCCGCGCAGCAACGCGACGCGCACCGACGCGTCTTCGTGCGCCGACGCGAGGGCTTCAATCATCGCCTCATACATCGCCGGCGTGAGCGCGTTCTTGCGCTCCGGCCGGTTAATGGTGATCGTCAGCACGCCGTTTTCGCGCGTGATCCCGATTGCATGGGTCGGCTGAGTCATCCGGTTGTCTCCTGTCATGCTCCATCACCCAGATACGAAAAACGGTTCGCAAACCGTGAAGCCTGCGAACCGTGTCGACAATGTTGCCCGATACGTTTAGAGACGCTCGATGATGCCCGCCGCGCCCATGCCGGTGCCGACGCACATCGTCACCATGCCGTACTTCAGGTTGCGGCGACGCAGGCCGTGCACGACGGTCGCGGCACGGATCGCCCCGGTCGCGCCGAGCGGGTGACCCAGCGCAATCGCACCGCCGAGCGGGTTGATCTTCGACGGATCGAGACCGAGGTCCTGGATCACCGCCAGCGATTGCGCGGCGAATGCCTCGTTGAGTTCGATCCAGTCGATGTCGTCCTGCTTCAACCCTGCGGCCTTCAGCGCTGCCGGAATCGCTTCCTTCGGGCCGATGCCCATGATCTCCGGCGGCACGCCACGCACCGCGAAACTCACGAAGCGTGCGAGCGGCGTCAGGTTGAACTGCTTGAGCATCTTCTCAGAAACGACGATCAGCGCGCCCGCGCCATCCGACGTCTGCGAGCTGTTGCCCGCCGTCACCGAACCCTTGTTGGCGAACACGGCGCGCAGCTTCGCGAGCCCTTCCATCGACGTGTCCGCGCGCGGACCTTCGTCGAGCGCCATCACGCGCTCCTTCACCTTCACTTCGCCGGACGCGAGATCCGGGTAGCGTTCGGCGATCGTGTACGGCGCGATCTCGTCGTTGAACTCGCCGGCCTGCTGCGCGGCGAGCGCGCGGCGGTGCGACTCCACGGAGAACGCGTCCTGCGCCTCGCGGCTAACCTTCCAGCGCTCCGCGACCTTCTCGGCGGTCAGGCCCATACCGTAGGCGATGCCGATGTTCTCGTTCGAATCGAAGATGTGCGGCGACATCGACGGCTTGTTGCCCATCATCGGCACCATGCTCATCGATTCGCAGCCGCCCGCGATCATCGCATCGGCTTCACCGACGCGAATGCGATCAGCCGCCATCGCCAGCGCGGTGAGGCCCGACGCGCAAAACCGGTTGACGGTCACGCCGCCCACCGTGTTCGGCAGGCCCGCCAGCAGCGCGCCGATGCGCGCCACGTTGAGGCCTTGCTCGGCTTCGGGAATCGCGCAGCCGACGATCGCGTCTTCGATCACCTTCGTGTCGAGACCGGGCACCTGCGCCACGGCCGACTTGATCGCGTGGACGAGCAGCTCGTCCGGGCGGGTGTTCCTCAGCGCGCCGCGCGGCGCACGGCCGATGGGTGTGCGGCTCGCGGCGACGATGTATGCGTCCTGCAACTGTTTGCTCATCTGATACTCCAGTCCGTATCCAGTTCGTAGGGTGCGTGCCGCTTAGTTGCGTACCGGCTTGCCGGTCTGCAACATGCCCATGATGCGTTCCTGCGTCTTCTGCGTGCCGAGCAGCTCGACGAAAGCGCGGCGCTCAAGCATGAGCAACCATTCTTCATCGACGGTGCTGCCCGCTTCGACATCGCCACCGCACACGGCTTCGGCGATGCGGCTCGCGATCAGGAAGTCGTGGTCGCTGATGAAGCGGCCGTCGCGCATGCCGACCAGCGATGCCTTGATCGTCGCGATGACCGAGCGGCCGCCGACCGGAATCTGCGTCGCACGCAGCGGCGGACGGTAGCCCGCCTGGCTCATCGCGCGCGCTTCCTTCTTCGCCGCGTCGAGCAGCTCGAACACGTTGAAGACGATCGTGTCGGACGGCTTCAGATAGCCCATCGCACGCGCTTCGATCGCCGAGCCGGACACCTTCGCCATCGCGGCGTTTTCGAACGACTTCTGCAGGAATCGCAGCATGTCGCTCGGTGCGGCGCCGATTGCCTGCGCGGCATCCGCCGCACGCAGCGCGGCTTCCTTCAGGCCACCGCCCGAAGGCACGAGACCCACGCCGACTTCGACGAGACCGACATAAGTCTCGACGTGCGCCACGCGCTTCGCGCTATGGAGCATCAGCTCGCAACCGCCGCCGAGCGCGATGCCCGACACGGCTGCCACGACCGGCACGTTGGCGTACTTCACGCGCATCATGCTGTCCTGGAACTTCTTCACGAAAGGCTCGATGCCTTTCGCGCCGCCCATCATGAAGGCGGGCATGGCTTCTTCGAGGTTCGCCCCGGCCGAGAACGGTCCGCCCGGCGTGCCGAGCTTCAGCGACGTGGGCTGCCACACGACAACACCCTTGTAGCCGCCTTCCGCGATTTCGATCGCCTTCGTGAGGCCATCGAGCACGCCCGGGCCAATCGTGTTCATCTTCGACTTGAACGAGACGATGACGACATCGTCCTCGCCAGCGCGGTCATCGGTCCAGGCGCGCACATGCTCGTTTTCGAAGAGCGTCTTGCCGAACGTCTTCGGATCGCGTGCACCGGTTTCACCGAGAAGCGCTGCACGGAACACCTGGCGCTCGTACACCGGCAGATTCGAGCGCGGCACGAAGCGCGCTTCAGCCGGCGACCAGGAGCCCTCGGCGCCATGCACGCCGCCGTTCGTGGCGACCGGACCTTCGAAGACCCACGCGGGCAGCGGCACATTCGAGAGCGCCTTGCCGGCTTCGATATCTTCCTTCACCCACTGCGCAACCTGCGTCCAGCCGGCGGCCTGCCAGCCTTCGAACGGGCCTTCGTTCCAGCCGAAACCCCAGCGGATCGCGAGATCGACATCGCGCGCGTTTTCGGCGATCGACTGCAGATGCACGCCGATGTAATGGAACACGTCGCGGAAAATCGACCACAGGAACTGGGCCTGCGGGTGCTCCGACTCGCGCAGCAGCTTCAGGCGCTCTGCGGGCGGACGCTTGAGGATGCGACCCACGAGTTCGTCGGCCTTACCGCCGCCGTCGACGTACTCGCCCGTATTCGGGTCGAGCACCTTGATCGCCTTGCCTTCCTTGCGATAGAAACCGCCGCCCGTCTTCTGGCCGAGCGCGCCCTTCGCGACGAGACCCGCCAGCACGGCCGGCGTCTCGTAGACCGGATGGAACGGATCGTCCTTCAGGTTGTCCTGCATCGTCTTGATGACGTGCGCGAGCGTATCGAGGCCCACGACGTCGGCCGTGCGGAACGTCGCCGACTTCGCGCGGCCGAGGCGGCTACCCGTGAGATCGTCGACTTCATCGAATCGCAGACCGAACTTCTTCGCCTCAGCGACCACGGCCAGGATCGAGAACACACCGACGCGGTTCGCGATGAAGTTCGGCGTATCCTTCGCACGCACGACGCCCTTGCCGACCACGCTCGTCAGGAACGATTCGAGCTGGTCGAGAATTTCGGGCTTCGTCTGCGCGGTCGGGATCAGCTCGACCAGATGCATGTAGCGCGGCGGATTGAAGAAGTGCACGCCGCAAAAGCGTGCCTTCAGTTCAGCGTCGAAACCATGCGAGAGTTCGGTGATCGACAGGCCCGATGTATTCGTCGCGAAGATCGCATTCGGACCGATGTGCGGCGCGACCTTCTTGTAGAGGTCGTGCTTCCAGTCCATGCGTTCGGCGATCGCCTCGATCACCACGTCGCATTCCGCGAGCTTCGCGATGTCGTCTTCGTAGTTCGCGGGCGTGAGGTACTGCGCGTCGTCCTTCACGCCGAACGGCGCGGGCGAGAGCTTCTTGAGATTCTCGATCGCCTTGAGCGCGATGCCGTTCTTCGGACCTTCCTTCGCGGGCAGATCGAACAGCAGCACGGGCACGCGCGCGTTGATCAGGTGCGCCGCGATCTGCGCGCCCATCACGCCGGCGCCGAGCACAGCCACCTTGCGAATATTGAGATTGCTCACGTTGTTTCCTCCAGCGGATATGCAATGTCGAGCGGATTGGGAGTGTGCGCGGCGCTCTGTGTGCGTGACGCTTTACACGTCACTGCGGCGCCGCGTCTGGACATCGTGCGAGCGTGACGCGGTGAGAAACCGCGCCACACTTGCCAGGGCTTTTAGAACAGCGCTTCGTCGACTTCCATGAGGGTCTTCGAGCCCGCGCGCGCCTGGCGAATCGCGGTGGCCGTTTCCGGCAGCAGCTTCGCGAAGTAGAAGCGCGCCGTGGCGAGCTTCGACTTGTAGAACGGATCACCCGACGCTTCCTTGTCGAGCGCGATACGCGCCATGCGTGCCCAGAAATACGCGAACACGAGGTGACCCACCGTGCGCAGGTACGGCACCGCTGCCGCGCCCACTTCGTCCGGGTTCTGCATGGCCTTCATGCCGATTTCCATCGTGAGCTTCGTCACCTTGTCGCCGATGTCGGCGAGCGGGTTCACGAACTCCTGCATTTCGGGCTTGATGCCTTCGGCTTCGATGAACTCGGTCACGATCTTGCCGAACTTCTTGAGCTTCGCGCCCATATCGCCGAGCACCTTGCGGCCCAGCAGGTCGAGCGACTGGATCGTGTTCGTGCCTTCGTAGATCTGGTTGATGCGCGCATCCCGCACGTGCTGCTCCATGCCCCACTCGGAGATGAAGCCGTGGCCGCCGAACACCTGCATGCCGAGGTTGGTGCTCTCGAATGCGTTGTCGGTGAGGAATGCCTTGATGATCGGCGTGAGCAAGGCGACGAGGTCGGCGGCTTCCTTGCGTTCGGATTCGTCGCTGTGCGACAGCTCGCGGTCGATCTGCAACGCCGACCAGTACGTGAACGCGCGACCGCCTTCGGCCCAGGCCTTCTGCGTGAGCAGCATGCGGCGCACGTCCGGATGCACGATGATCGGATCGGCGGCCTTCTCCGGCGCCTTCGGGCCGGTCAGCGCGCGCATCTGCAGACGGTCCTTCGCATACGCGAGCGAGTTCTGGTAAGCGATTTCGGTGAGGCCCAGACCCTGCATGCCGACGCCAAGGCGCGCAGCATTCATCATCACGAACATGGCGTTCAAGCCCTTGTTCGGTTCGCCGACCAGCCAGCCCTTCGCACCGTCGAGATTCATCACGCAGGTTGCGTTGCCGTGGATGCCCATCTTGTGCTCGATCGAGCCGCACTTGATGCCATTGCGCGCACCCGGCTCGCCCGCTTCATTCGGCACGAACTTCGGCACGACGAAGAGCGAGATGCCCTTGGTTCCCGGCGGTGCGTCCGGCAGACGTGCGAGCACGAGGTGGACGATGTTGGCCGACATGTCATGCTCGCCGGCCGAGATGAAGATCTTCGTGCCGGAGATGGCATACGAGCCGTCCGCGTTCGGTTCGGCCTTCGTGCGCAGGAGGCCGAGGTCGGTGCCGCAGTGTGGTTCGGTCAGACACATCGTGCCGGTCCATTCGCCCGAGACGATTTTCGGCAGATAGATTTTCTGGAGTTCGGGTGTGCCGTGCGCGTGCAGGCACTCGTAGGCGCCGTGCGAGAGGCCCGGGTACATGCCCCATGCCTGGTTCGCCGAATTCAGCATCTCGTAGAGTGCGTTGTTCATGAACAACGGCAAGCCCTGACCGCCGAAGTCGGGATCGCAGGCGAGCGCGGGCCAGCCCGCCTCGATGAACTGCGCGTACGCCTCCTTGAAGCCGGTCGGCGTGGTAACGACGCCGTCACCGGCATACGTGCAGCCTTCGCGGTCGCCCACCTGGTTCAGCGGAAACAGCACCTCAGAGCAGAACTTGCCCGCTTCCTCGAGCACCTGGTTGATCGTGTCGGCGTCGATATCGGCGTGCTTCGGCATCTGCTTCACTTCGCCTTCCACGTTCAGCAGTTCGTGCAGCACGAACTGCATGTCGCGCAGCGGCGCGGTGTACTGTCCCATGTCCTATCTCCAAAGTTCGAATGTTGCCAGTCCGGTACTTCTAAAACGCACTTCGCGCCGCTCGCTGCAAGCCTGTAGCCGTTAGCGGCTTTCGGTCTGATACGAACGAATCAGTTTTTCCAGCGCGGCCCACGCATGATCGGCGGCGTCCGGCAGATGCAGGAAGCGGCCGTCGTGATGCAGACCGAGCGTCACGCTATACAGTTCGAAAAGCATCAGCGCGGGATCGGTGTCACGGCGCAGATGCCCTTCTTCGATCGCCTGCGAAATCGCCCGAAGCAGCGCGGTACGCCAGGTCGTGACGCTCGACACGAGCTGCTCGCGCACCTGGCTGTCCGCGCGATCGTCGTACTCGACCGCACCACTGATGTAGATGCAGCCCGTCGTGACTTCGTGAACGCGCTTCTCAAACCAGCGCGACAGCATCGCACGCAAGCGGGGCAAACCACGCGGCTCGTGCAGGCTCGGAAAGAAGACCTCTTCCTCGAATCGACGGTGATACTCGCGCACCACCTCGGTCTGCAGGTCGTCGCGCGATCCGAAATGCGCGAAGACGCCGCTCTTGCTCATCTGCATGCGCTCCGCAAGCAAACCGATCGTCAACCCTTCAAGTCCATCACGACTAGCCAGGTCGAGTGCTGCATCCAGAATCGCGGCTCGTGTCTGTTCGCCTTTTCGCATAGCTCTATTTACCGTAACGAGGTGGCCGGTTCTTAGGCCGGAATAAAAGCGAACGGCCGTACTATTATTATGGGCAGCCGTCCGCGCAACAAGGACTTTATTAGAAACCGGTTTCTAACCGGCCTGACAATTTTGTCGTGTTGGGCGCCAGGCACAAGCGGACCAACTCTCGATTGCACCCTTTATGTTTCTTATGGCAGGCGCGCCTAGTCGTAGCCGCCGATAGTTATCAGCTTCATGACCGCACGATAGGTCGTATAGGCAAGCCAGCTCACCGTCCGCTCGCGCATCGGGCGGGCATCGTAGTGAGCCCGGTCGATCTGCGTGGCATCGTCGAACGCAGCCAGGATCGCATCGCGCAGTTCCTGGATCTGCGGGTGCAGCACCATCAGCACGTTCGCCTCGTTGTTGAGCACGAGGCTCAGCGCGTCGAGGTTCGACGAGCCCACGGTCCCCCATTTCGAATCGACGACGGCCACCTTTCCGTGCAGCAAGGTCTTTTCGTATTCGGCGATCTGCACACCCGCGCAAAGGAGCGCGCGATAGAGGAACCGCACGCCGTAATCGAGGAGCTTGAACTCCTTTCGTCCGATCAATAAGCGCACCGTCACGCCCCGCCCCGCCGCTTCGATGAGCGCGCGCCGCAGCCGCCGCCCCGGCATGAAGTAGGGATTGGCGAGCAGCACTTCGTGGCGTGCCTGGCCGATTGCGTCGAGATAAACGCGCTCGATTGCGCGCCGGTTTACGACGTTGTCCCGCGCGACAAACGCCACACATGGCACGCGCGCGGTGCGTGGATCGCGAACGCTCGCGCGCAGGCGCGCACGCAGCCGCTCGACGATGCGCTCCGCACGGCTGAGCGGCTCGGCGGGCGCCAGTTCGCGCAGCGCGTCATCCGCGGTTGGCACGGTGCGGCCCGTGCCTTGCCCGGTGGGATGCGGCGCCATGAAGCTCACGTTCGCGGGCACGCCGGGAAATCGCGGCTGCGCCGACGGAGCCGGCAACGGCGGCCGGAAGCCGAGCCGGATGCGGCGCCACTGTAGTTCGATCGCCTCGCGCACGTCTACGACCACAGGGCCGCTCAGTTCAACGGCAAAATCCCATCGCGGGAACGGCAACGCCTTGTCGTCGTGCACGAGGTCATCGACCACGTTGATACCGCCGCAATAGGCGTATTGACTGTCGATCACCGCGAGCTTGCGGTGCGTCCGCGAAAAGCCAAAGCGGCCAAAGATATGCGGGTTGTAGACGCGATGCTCGACGCCTGCGGCCACCCAGTCGTCGAAGAGCGCGATGCGCGGGCTGCCGATGCCGTCGGTAATCACGCGCACTCGCACGCCGCGCGCAGCGGCGCGCAGGAGCGCCGCCGATACCGCGCGGCCGAGATCGTCGTCGTAGAAGATGTAGGTTTCGAGCGCGACGTCGCGCGTGGCCGCGTCGATCCGCTGGATCATCGCGTCGAAGAGTTGCGCCCCCGAGCGGAACAGGCGCACATCATTGCCGCTTGTGTAGCGGTAGCGCGACCGGTAGCGTCGACCCAGCAGCAAGTCCTGCAACCGGACGGCGCGCCGCGGATCGATATCCATCACGCACGCGCCTCGCGAAGACGACCGGGCAGTTGCAGGATGGCTTCGCGATTCGACGACGAAAAGCACTTCGCGGCCGCCTCTTCGTAGGGCAACCAGAGATACGCAACGTGCTCGCGCGGAGCGAGCGTAACCGGCGTGCCATGCGGCACTTCGAGGCTGAACCAGTGTTCCGTGTTGCGCGTTATGCCGGGCGCATAGCGATGCCGCCAGACCGGATAGATTTCGTACTCGATCTCGTGCCGCCAGTCGACAAGCGATGCGTCCGCCACACCGCCCGGCCCGACGACGATGCCGGTTTCCTCGGCCACCTCGCGCACGGCGGTATCGAGAAACGGCTCTTCCAGGTGGTCTTTGGAGCCTGTCACGGACTGCCAGAATCCGGGTCGGTCGGCGCGTTCGATGATCAGCACATCCAGCTGTGGTGTGTGAATGACGACGAGTACGGATTCCGGAATCTTCGGCGGCTTCGGCATGGCTACGGTGCGTGGGTGGATTCTCGCGGCACGCGTTGGCGCTCACACGGGCCGCTAACGAAAATGTATCGCAAAAAGCAAAAAAGGCGCTCGATGCGCCTTTTTTGTTTTCGCGTAGTTCTGTGCGGCGGCCCGCCTGGGAGCTCGCCGCCTGACGCGCTTATTACACGACTTACTGCGGCACGCCTTACTGCGCGACCTTCTGCTCGGGCTGACGCAGACGGATATGCAGTTCGCGCAGTTGCTTCTCGTCGACCGGGCTCGGCGCCTGCGTGAGCAGACACTGGGCGCGTTGCGTCTTCGGGAACGCGATCACGTCGCGGATCGAGTCGGCGCCGGCCATCATCGTGACGATGCGGTCGAGGCCGAATGCGATACCACCGTGCGGCGGCGCGCCGTACTGCAGCGCGTCGAGCAGGAAGCCGAACTTCGCGCGTGCTTCTTCCGCGTTGATCTTCAGCGCGCGGAACACCTTGCTCTGCACGTCCTCTTGATAGATACGCACCGAACCACCGCCGATTTCCCAGCCGTTCAGCACCATGTCGTAGGCCTTCGCGAGGCAGCGGCCCGGATCCGTTTCGAGGTATTCCAGGTGCTCGTCCTTCGGGCTCGTGAACGGGTGGTGCGCGGCCACGTAGCGATTCTCTTCCTCGTCGTACTCGAACATCGGGAAGTCGATGACCCACAGCGGGCGCCAGCCGGTCTCGACGAGGCCGTTAGCCTTGCCGAACTCCGAGTGACCGATCTTCAGACGCAGGGCGCCGAGGCTGTCGTTCACGATCTTCGCGCGGTCGGCCGCGAAGAAGATGATGTCGCCGTCCTGCGCGCCCGTGCGCTCGAGGATCGCGGCGATTGCGGCGTCGTGCAGGTTCTTGACGATCGGGCTTTGCAGACCGTCACGACCCTTCGCGACTTCGTTGACCTTGATCCACGCGAGACCCTTCGCGCCGTAGATGCGCACGAATTCCGTGTAGCCGTCGATGTCGCCGCGCGAGAGTTCGCCGCCCTTCGGCACGCGCAGCGCCGCGACGCGGCCATCCTTCGAGTTGGCCGGCGCGCTGAACACCTTGAAGTCGACGTCCTTCACGGCATCGGTCAGTTCGGTGAACTCAAGCTTCACGCGCAGGTCCGGCTTGTCCGAACCGAAGCGGCTCATGGCTTCCGAGTACGGCATCACCGGGAACTTCGCGTCGAGCTCGACGCCGATGGTTTCCTTGAACACGTGACGCGCCATGTCCTCGAACAGGTCGCGGATTTCCTGCTCGCCGAGGAACGACGTTTCGCAGTCGATCTGCGTGAATTCCGGTTGACGGTCGGCACGCAGGTCTTCGTCGCGGAAGCACTTGACGATCTGGTAGTAGCGATCGAAGTTCGCCACCATCAAGAGCTGCTTGAAGAGCTGCGGCGACTGCGGCAGCGCGAAAAACTGGCCCGCGTTCACACGCGACGGCACGAGGTAGTCACGCGCGCCTTCGGGCGTGCTCTTCGTGAGCATCGGCGTTTCGATGTCGATGAAGCCGAGCCCGTCGAGGTACTTGCGCACTTCCATCGCCACGCGATAGCGCAGACGCAGGTTGTGCTGCATCTGCGGACGGCGCAGGTCCAGCACGCGATGCGTGAGGCGCGTAGTTTCCGAGAGGTTGTCGTCGTCGAGCTGGAACGGCGGCGTCACCGACGCGTTCAGCACCACGAGCTCGTGGCACAGCACTTCGATCTTGCCGCTCGTGAGGTTCGCGTTGACCGTGCCTTCCGGACGGCCGCGCACGAGGCCCTTCACCTGAACGCAGAATTCGTTGCGCACGCCTTCGGCGACCTTGAACATTTCGGCACGATCCGGATCGCAGACGATCTGGACGAGGCCTTCGCGATCGCGCAGGTCGATGAAGATAACGCCGCCGTGGTCACGGCGACGCTGCACCCATCCGCACAGCGAAACGGTTTGGCCCAGAAGCTGTTCGGTCACCAGACCGCAGTATTCAGATCTCATCGACATGATGTTCGTCTTTCGTTATGCATGAATTGAACGAGCGGACCGCGCGCAGCGCGACGCCCGGTGTTACAGCGGAGGATCGATGGGGCGGCGCGAAGGCGCGGCCGGGGCGACGACGCCCATCGAAACAATATACTTGAGCGCGACGTCGACACTCATATCGAGCTCGATCACCTCGCTTTTCGGCACTATCAGGAAGAAACCCGACGTGGGATTCGGCGTAGTCGGCACATAAACGCTAACGTGCTCTCCCTGAAGATGGTTCACCACATCACCACCCGGGACACCAGTCAGGAACGCAATCGTCCACGAGCCGCGGCGCGGGTATTCGATCAGGAGCGCCTTGCGGAACGCGTTGCCGTTGCTCGAAAGCAGTGTATCGGATACCTGCTGGACGCTACTGTACAGCGGTCCCACGACCGGAATGCGCCGCACGAGTGCATTCCACCAGCTAACGAGCTTCTGACCGATGAAGTTCTGCGTGAACAGACCGACCACGAAGATGAACGCGAGCGTGAGCAGCGCGCCAAGACCCGGCAGACGCATGCCGAAATGTCGCGGCTGCCACGATTCGGGCAACAGAAGCAGCGTCTCATCCATCGTGCCGATGATGAGGTTCAACACCCACAGCGTAATGCCGAGCGGAACCAGCACCAGCAGGCCGGTCAGGAATACAGCTTTGAGGGTCGCTTTCTTCGTCGTCATCTCAACCGCCATGCGGGCCGCGCTGGGTCAGCGCAGCGTGCGTGCGGTCCGGCGTGCAACACGTGTGCAACAACCGGGCCGCGGGTTCTCAGGTAGCGCCTGCCGTGCTGGGCGTCGTGCTCGCGCCTGCTGAGGTGCTCGAAGCGGCGCTGTCGCCAGCCGGCTTGCTGGCTTCGGGCGATGACGCCGACGCCGAATCGCCTGCCGCCTTCGCGCCGGTCGCAGCCGCGCTCGTGCCGGCGCCGTTGCCACCACTGCCACCACCGCTATTGCCACCGCGGAAATCGGTCACATACCAACCCGACCCCTTCAACTGAAAACCAGCGGCGGTCACCTGCTTGCGGAAGGCGTCCGCGCCGCAACTCGGGCACTGCGTCAGGTGCGCATCGCTGATCTTTTGCAGCACGTCCTTCTCGAAGCCGCACGACTCGCAGCGATAAGCGTAGATCGGCATGATCTCTGTCCTGGTGAAAATCGGGTAAAAGCTTGCAAAGCCTTGAATTATAGCCGCAAACGATCCGTCGCCCTGGCATTTGCCGGGCGAGAACGGGTTGCGGCCGATTTTCCAGAGATTGGGGCGACCCGGCAGCCGATCAAGTGGCCGGCGTTGCCGCGTCGTTGCGACACCAGACCATCCAGCGCTCGCGGCCCTCGAACACCGGCAGCGAACCGATCCCGGGTTCCTCGACGAGCAAGGTGAAGTACGGTGTGAGCAGCGCGTCGAGTTCGTCGCGGGGCATCGGGAACGGCGGGCCCTTCTGCGGCTCGTCGATGAAAAAGTATCCGGCGAGCAGCGCACCGGGCTTCAACAGCGCCGCCATGCGTTGGGCGTAGCGTACGCGTTGCGCCGGAGGCAGCGCGCACAGGAACGCGCGCTCGAACACCCAGCCCGGCGCGAAAGGCGGCGCGTACGCAAAGAAGTCGGCCTGCTCGACCACTGCCGCGTGCTCGCCGAGCGCTGCACGCGCGCTCGCTACCGCCGCAGGCGAGAAATCGATCGCACGCACGGTGCGGTTGTGCCCGGCGAGCCAGCCCGCCTCCCACGCGTTACCGCAACCTGGAATCAGCACGGCGAGATCGGGGTGTGCGGTGGCGAACGCCTCGAACTGCGGCTGGACACCCGCCTGGTCCCACGGCGTAAAGCCCCGGGTAAAGCGCTCGTCCCAGAACGACGCCTCGGCCGGGTCGCGGGTTTCGAATTCGGGGACACCCGGCGGCTGCGTGGGACGCGTCGGTTCACTCATCTCTGTCTCCTCCTGTTCAGCCGCGGCGCTGAATACTCAACCGCCCGCCGCAAACGCGATCCACACCCGCGCCGCCATCATGCCGACGCCCACCGCGATGCCAAACACCAGCACACCTTGCAACAGGCGGTTCGTGCGCCGTTGTTCGGCGAGGATGGCGCGGATCGCCTCGTCATTGGCGAGATGTCCGCCGTCCTGCCGATGCATCAGCACCTGATGCACAAGGCGCGGCAGTTGCGGCAGCGTCTTGCTCCATTGGGGCGCTTCGATCTTGAAGCGCTCGTACCAGCCGCGCAGGCCGATCTGTTCGGTCATCCAGCGTTCGAGATACGGCTTTGCCGTTTTCCAGAGATCGAGTTCCGGATCGAGCGACCGGCCAAGCCCCTCGACGTTCAGCATCGTCTTCTGCAGGAGCACGAGTTGCGGCTGGATTTCGACGTTGAAGCGGCGCGAAGTCTGGAAAAGGCGCAGCAGCACCTGGCCAAGCGAGATGTCCTTGAGCGCGCGGTCGAAATACGGCTCGCAGACGGCGCGGATCGCGCTCTCAAGCTCTTCGACGCGCGTATTCGGCGGCACCCAGCCCGACTCGATGTGCAGCGTCGCGACGCGGTGATAGTCGCGCTTGAAAAACGCGAGGAAGTTCTGCGCGAGGTAGTTCTTGTCGAAGTCGGAGAGTGCCCCGACGATGCCGAAGTCGAGCGCGATATAGCGCCCGAAGTGCGCCGGATCCAGACTCACCTGGATATTGCCGGGATGCATGTCGGCGTGGAAAAAGCCGTCGCGGAACACCTGCGTGAAGAAAATCTCGACGCCCTCGCGCGCGAGCTTCGGGATATCGACGCCCGCCGCGCGCAGTTTGTCCACGCGGCTAATCGGGACGCCGACCATGCGCTCCATCACGAGCACATTGGACGTGCTGAACTCCCAATACATCTCCGGCACGAGCAACAGGTCGAGGCCCGCGAAGTTACGCCGCAACTGACTCGCATTCGCGGCCTCGCGCATGAGGTCGAGTTCGTCGTGCAGGTACTTGTCGAATTCGGCGACCACTTCGCGCGGCTTGAGGCGCTTGCCGTCCGCCCAGAGGCGCTCGGCCCACACGGCGAGGTCGCGCAGCAACGCGAGGTCGGAATCGATCACAGGACGCATGTTCGGCCGCAGCACCTTCACTGCGACCGGCTTGCCGACGTGCTGTCCCGACTTCACCTTGGCGAAGTGCACCTGGGCAATCGACGCGCTCGCCACAGGCACACGCTCGAAGTCGTCGAAAAGCGTATCCACGGGCGCACCTAGCGCCTTTTCGATGATGGCGATCGCCACACTCGATTCGAACGGCGGCACCTGGTCCTGCAATCGGGCGAGTTCGCTCGCAATGTCGGGCGGCAACAGATCGCTGCGCGTGGAGAGCACCTGGCCGAACTTCACGAAGATCGGACCGAGGCTTTCCAGCGCGAGGCGCAGCCGCACGCCGGGCGGCTGATCGAAGCGGCGGCCGATCGTGGTGATGCGCAAGAGCAACCGCACGCGCCGGTCATTGATCCGGCTCAGCATCATTTCGTCGAGGCCGAACCGGATAACCGTAAAGAAAATCTTCAGAAACCGCAGGATGCGCATGTTTTAGAGGCCTGTTGTCGGGCGCGGGCCACGCAGCGGCGTGACGGGCGTAACCCGGCTGCCGGAGGCCGTTTTTTGTTCGAGGCGCTCAATGCGCTTTTCCACACGCGCAAGCGCATCGCGCGCGCGGGAAAGTTCAGTGTTGAAGCCGTCCAGCTCGGCGTGCCGCACGAGTTGCGGATTCTCGTCGAGCAGATATTCGGTCACCGATCCGAGAAGGTTGCGGCCGGTGCGCCACGCGTGCTCATGCGCGGTGCGAGCGAGCGACGCGATGCGCGACGCGCCTGCGTCGCCGATCAGCTTCGCGAGGTCCTCCTCCGGCTCCCAGCGCAGATGCTCGGCGAGCTTGCCGATGATCTGCGCGAACTCCGCGTCACCCTCGATCTTGACGTGCTTCATCACCCCGGCCTGGCCGCCCTGCACGAACGACGAGAGCGCGCCCATGGGCAGCGAAAGCGCAACGTCCGCGTGCTGCGCGTCATGTTCGTCCACCGCGGTGAGATAGCCGTCGGGCTGGACGAGCAGTGTGAGCACCACGGGCGGGCTCGAAAGACGCGCAGTCTTGCCCGCATAAGGAGCGAGGCGTTCACGAGCCCACGATTCGCGGGCGAGCAGGTGGTTGACGGCGGCAGCGAAGGGCTTGGCGGCGAGAGTCATCGGGCATGGAATAAGAAAACCCGCGCGGGCAGAAGCGCGCGCGGGCTCCTATTGTAGCGTTCGCAAGGCCCGATCGCGGCACCAGCCGGCCTGGCCGAACGGCTAATAAAGCGACCGTCACTGTGATGGCCCCGTGTCATGACGCAGATCAACAGGGCCCCGGGTGCAATCCAGACCCGGTGCCGGACTCAGTGAACTCAGTGAGACTCGACCTGCTGGATACCCGCGAGCAACCAGCCCTCGCCAGTAAGGCGAGACTTCGAGAGATTCCAGATCTCCGCAAACGGCTCCGCTGCGGCGCCCGACGTCTCACGGATCAGGCCGTTGAAGCGCACGCTCGCGAGGTAGTCGTTGCCACGGTCAGCCACGTCGAGCAGATCGGCGTTGAGCTGCACGACATCGGTCTGGTTCGGTTCGGCGCCGCGGTCCGCGAGATCCATGCGAATTTCCGCGAACATTTCGGGCGTCGTGAATTCGCGGATATCGTCCATGTTGCCCGCGTCCCATGCGGCCTGCAGGCGCACGAAGTAGACCTTCGCGTTGCGCAGAAACGCTTCCGTGTCGAAGCCCGCGGGGATCGACGGTGCCGCGCCGATCAGCGGTGTGGAGAGCGGATTGGCTTCAGGCGCGAGGTACTGGCCGGTCGGCGGCGCGGTGAAGCGAGGCTCTTCCGGAAACCCGCCGACCTGGCGCAAGCCGCCCGACGGCGGCAGTCCACCGCCCGTCTGGTACACGGGCTCGACTGCACGCCGGCGGTTAGTAAACTTGCGGATGAGCCAGATGACGACGAACGCGATCAGCGCGATGACGATGACGTTCGCCAACATGCCTGCGAACGCTTCGCCAAGACCGAAGTGAGAAAGCAGCGCCGCGATGCCGAGACCGGCCGCGAGACCCGCGATCGGCGCGAGCCAGCGGTTGCGGTTGGGCGCGGCGGTCGCCGGCGTAGGCGTAGCAGGCCGGGCGGTCTGGGCCGGGGCTGCCTGCTGGGTGGAGTTCGGGGTGGCGTTCGGCTGCGCGGGCGGCGGGGTCGTGCTGCGCTGCGTGGCTGTCGACGACTGCCTGCCGATGCTGCGGCTACCGCCAAGGCGCCGGGCTTCTGCGTCGAGCGACATGAAGCTGCCAACGACCAGCGCACCGATCACTGCCAGCGTCCCAACTCGTCTGGCCCACTGCGTTGAAAGCTTTTTGCAAGTATTGACGCGGGGCTCAGACATGGGCGAATTTCCTTTAAAGACAGCCTGTTAGGCGCACTAATACTTTGTGCCGACATGCAAGGCTACCACGCCAGCTGACAAATTGTAATATTTGACAGCATCGAGGCCAACTTGCTCCATCATCGTCTTCAGGGTTTCCTGGTCCGGGTGCATCCGGATCGATTCGGCCAGATAGCGGTAGCTTTCGGCGTCGTCGGCAAAGCGCGCGCCGAGCCACGGCAGCACTTTGAACGAATAAACATCGTAGGCTTTTTTCAGGGGCTCCCACACCTTCGAGAACTCCAGCACCATCACGCGCCCGCCAGGCTTGACCACGCGCCGCATCTCGGCGAGCGCGGCGTCCTTGTGGGTCATGTTGCGCAACCCGAATGCCACGGTCACCACGTCGAAGTAGTTGTCCGGAAAGGGAATTTTCTCGGCGTCGCAGAGCAGCGCGGGGGTGATGACGCCGTGGTCGAGCAGCCGGTCGCGGCCCACGCGCAGCATCGACTCGTTGATGTCGGTGTGCCAGACCTCGCCCTTGGGCCCCGCCTTCTTCGCGAACGCCATGGAAAGGTCGCCGGTCCCACCCGCGATGTCGAGCACCTTCGCGCCCGGCCGCACGTTCGCCTGCGCGATCGTGAAAGCCTTCCAGGCGCGGTGCATCCCGCCTGACATCAGATCGTTCATCAGGTCGTAGTTGGAGGCAACCGAGTGGAACACGCCGGCCACCTTCTTCGCCTTGTCCTGTTCGTCAACTGTCTGATAGCCGAAGTGGGTTTTGCTCATCGCGCTGGTCCTTTCGCGGGGGGTCTTGTCTTGAGGATACTCGCCGCGGCGTTTTACGCGCTGGCGACGGGGCAGGATCGTAACAGGAAGCCTTAGTGGCAGTGGCCGTGCGCAGCAGGCGGCGGCGTCATAGGCGCATCGCGATCAACACCTGCTGCCTTCAATTGCTCGAAATACGCGGCCCACAGCTCATCCTGGCGCGTAGCGAGTTCGTAAAGCTGGTCCCAGGAGTAGATGCCGCTGTTGTGGCCGTCCGAGAAGGTCGGCTGCAACGCATAGTGGCCGACGCCCTCGAGCGCCGTGATGGTGACGTCGCGCTTGCCGGTCTGCAGGGTTTCCTGCCCGGGCCCGTGGCCGCGCACCTCCGCCGACGGCGAATACACGCGCATCAGCTCGAACGGGATGCGGTAGCTCTCGCCGTTCGCGTATTGCAGTTCCAGGACGCGCGAAAGCGCGTGCACCACGACGCCAGTCGGCACCGGGGTATCGGGTTTCAATCCAGTCATGATCGTCCTCGGGCTAGTGCGCCCGGTTGGCGAGCCGCGCGAGCCCCGCTTCGGGCGCCAGCCGGCTTGTTTCGCTCAGGCGAGAGCCTGCTCTATTTCGTGACGCACTGCGTCGCGCAGCAGCGTGGCCTGGGCGCGGCGCTGGCCTAGCATCGCCTCGGAGACCGTCCGCTGGCGCGGCGCCCACACGGGAAGCGGGAAGTGCGCGTCGTTCGTGAAGCGCGGAATGACATGCCAGTGCACGTGCGGCACCTGGTTGCCGAGGCTCGCCAGGTTCACCTTTGACGGCTGCATCACGCGTCGCACAGCGCGCTCGACCGCATAGACCGCCAGCATCAGGTGTTCCCGGTCGGAATCGGCCAGATCGGAGAACTCCGCGACGTGCGCATTCCAGATCACCCGGCAGAAGCCCGGATAATCGGCCTCCGACGGCGCCAGCACGACGCGCATGCGCGCGTCCTGCCACAGCACGTCGCCGCCATCCTCACCGCAGAATACGCATGCCATCGTCGTTCCCCCGAACTGGTATCACGAAAATCGTGTTGCGCCGCCATTAGACCAGCACACGCTCGATTCCGCCATTGTTCGCGTTCTGAACGTAGTCCGCCATCCAGTTTTCGCCAAGAATGTGGCGGGCCATTTCGATGACGATGTAGTCGGCGTCGATATTGGCGTCTTCGTTGTAGCGCTTCAGCCCCTGGAGACACGACGGGCAGCTCGTCAGGATCTTGACCTCCTGATCGGTGCCGACACCGCCCGCCTCTTCCCGCGTCGCGGGCTGCACGCCGTTCGCGCCATTGCCGACGAGCGGAATGCCGCGCAACTTCGCCGCACCCTTGCGGATTTCTTCTTCCTTACGGAAGCGCACCTGCGTCGAGATGTCCGGGCGCGTCACGGCCAGCGTGCCGGATTCGCCACAGCATCGATCGTTCTTCTCGAT
The DNA here is from genome assembly GCF_021390575.1 of Paraburkholderia adhaesiva. Taxonomy (GTDB): domain Bacteria; phylum Pseudomonadota; class Gammaproteobacteria; order Burkholderiales; family Burkholderiaceae; genus Paraburkholderia; species Paraburkholderia adhaesiva. The sequence goes on from NZ_JAJEJQ010000001.1 coordinate 2,784,553, forward strand.
CCTGTAGCCGTCCTTTTCCGCGCCCATCAGTTCGTTGACGAGCTTCATCGAGTCCATCGTCTTGATCGGCGTGTGGCACGGGTCGTGGTACATGTAGCGCGTGCCCTTCACGCCGTCGAGCTTGATGCCCTTCTCCAGCAGGAACTCGTGGATGTCGATGATGCGGCACCCCGGGAAGATCTTGTCGAATTCGTAACCGGCGAGCTGGTCGTAGCACGTGCCGCACGACACCACCACGGTCTTGATGTCCAGGTAGTTCAGCGTGTTCGCGACACGGTGGAACAGCACACGGTTGTCCGTGACCATCTTCTCGGCCTTGTCGTACTGACCCGAGCCGCGCTGCGGATAACCGCAGCACAGGTAGCCCGGTGGCAGCACGGTCTGCACGCCCGCCTCCCACAGCATCGCCTGCGTCGCGAGGCCGACCTGCGAGAACAGGCGTTCGGAGCCGCAGCCGGGGAAGTAGAACACCGCTTCCGAATCGACGTTCGTCGTCTTCGGATTGCGGATGATCGGCACGATCTTGTTGTCTTCGATGTCGAGCAGCGCGCGCGCCGTCTTGTTCGGCAGGTTGCCCGGCATCTTCTTGTTGACGAAGTGGATCACCTGCTCGACCACGGGCGGCTTGCCCGTCGACGCGGGCGGACGCACCGTCTGCTTCTTCGCGACCTTCTTCAGCAGGTCGTTGCCGAGGCGCTGCGCCTTGTAGCCCACGCCCATCATCGCCGTGCGCACGAGATTGATGGTCTGCGGATTCGTCGCATTGAGGAAGAACATGCCCGCCGCGTTGCCCGGGTTGAACTTCTTCTTGCCCATCTTGCGCAGCAGATTGCGCATGTTCATCGTCACGTCGCCGAAGTCGATCTTGACCGGGCACGGCGTCACGCACTTGTGGCAGACCGTGCAGTGGTCGGCGACGTCGTTGAACTCGTCCCAGTGCTTGATCGACACGCCGCGGCGCGTCTGCTCTTCGTACAGGAACGCCTCGACGAGCAGCGAAGTCGCGAGGATCTTGTTGCGCGGGCTGTAGAGCAGGTTCGCTCGCGGCACGTGCGTCGCGCACACGGGCTTGCACTTGCCGCAGCGCAGGCAGTCCTTCACCGATTCAGCGATCGCGCCGATATCGGACTGCTGCATGATCAGCGATTCGTAGCCCATCAAACCGAACGACGGCGTGTAGGCGTTGCGCAGATCGGCGCCTTCGAGCAGCTTGCCCGCGTTGAAACGGCCCTGCGGATCGACGCGCTGCTTGTAGGCGCGGAAATCGGCCATCTCTTCTTCCGTGAGGAATTCGAGCTTCGTAATGCCGATGCCGTGCTCGCCCGAGATCACGCCGTCGAGCGAACGCGCGAGCTTCATGATGCGCGCGACCGCCGCGTGGGCGTCCTGCAGCATCTCGTAGTTGTCCGAGTTGACCGGGATGTTCGTGTGAACGTTGCCGTCGCCCGCGTGCATGTGGAGCGCGACGAACACGCGTCCGCGCAGCACTTTCTTGTGGATCGCCTGGGCTTCGTCGAGGATCGGCTTGAACTCGCCGCCATTGAAGATCTGGCGCAGTTCGGCGCGGATCTCCTGCTTCCACGACACGCGCACCGTGCGGTCCTGCGTGACATGGAATACGTTCGCGCCGGGTTGCGCGTCGGCACGGTCGGCGAATTTTTCCGCGAGCGCTTCGTAGCCGAGTTGCACGAGATAGTGCTGTGCCTCGCGCAACGGCAAGTCGAGCTTGTCGCGCAGGAACTCCCAACGCGCGCGCACGCGCTTGAGCAGTTCGAGCGCTTGCTGCACGCGGTCTTCGAGCAGTTCGGCGCTCGGAATTTCGCTGGCGTCATCGCTCTTGCCGAGCGGCAGATTCCCGCCCTTGAAGAACGCTTCGAGCGCGTCGACGAGTTGCAGCTTGTTCTTGATCGACAGCTCGATGTTAATGCGCTCAATGCCGTCCGTGTACTCGCCCATGCGGTTGAGCGGGATCACGACGTCTTCGTTGATCTTGAACGCGTTGGTGTGCTTCGCGATCGCGGCGGTGCGGCTGCGGTCGAGCCAGAAACGCTTGCGCGCCTCGGCGGAGATCGCGACGAAGCCTTCGCCGCTCTTGCCGTTGGCCATGCGGATCACTTCCGAGGTGGCCGCGGCCACAGCATCGGCATCGTCACCAACGATGTCGCCGATCAGCACCATCTTCGGGAACGAGTTGCGCTTGCTCTTGGTCGCATAGCCAACCGCGCGCAGATAGCGTTCGTCGAGATGTTCGAGGCCCGCGAGAATCGCGCCGCCCTTCTTCGACGTTTCGAACAGATAGTCCTTGATTTCGACGATGCTCGGAATCGCCTCGCGCGCCTGGCCGAAGAATTCGAGGCAGACGGTGCGCGTATTCGCGGGCATCTTGTGCAGCACCCAGCGCGCGGACGTGATGAGACCGTCGCAGCCTTCCTTCTGCACGCCGGGAAGGCCCGCGAGGAATTTGTCGGTGACGTCCTTGCCAAGGCCTTCCTTACGGAAACGCTTGCCCTCGATGTCGAGGTGTTCGGTGCGCAAGAGCTTTTCGCCCGGCGCATGCTCGCCGTCGAACCATTTCAGTTCGAAGCGCGCCACCGGAATGTCGTGGATCTTGCCGAGGTTATGGTCGAGGCGCGTGACTTCGAGCCAGTTGCCCTCCGGATCGACCATGCGCCACCAGGCGAGGTTGTCGAGCGCCGTGCCCCAGAGCACCGCCTTCTTGCCGCCCGCATTCATCGCGACGTTACCGCCGATGCACGACGCGTCGAGCGACGTGGGATCGACGGCGAACACGAAGCCCGCGGCTTCGGCAGCTTCGGTCACGCGGCGCGTGACGACGCCTGCGCCCGAGAAGATCGTCGGAACCTTGCGATCGACGCCCGGCAGGTCGGTCATCTCGACTGCGCCAAGCTGTTCGAGCTTTTCCGTGTTGATGACAGCCGAGAACGGTGTGAGCGGCACCGCGCCGCCCGTGTAGCCAGTGCCGCCCCCACGCGGGATCACCGTGAGACCGAGTTCGAAACAGGCCTTCACGAGGCCCGCGATCTCGGCTTCGGTGTCGGGCGTGAGCACGACGAACGGATACTCGACGCGCCAGTCGGTGGCGTCGGTGACGTGCGAGACGCGCGCGAGGCCGTCAAAGCGGATGTTGTCCTTCTGCGTGCGGCGGCCGAGCACCTTCGTCGCGCGGCGGCGCAGGTCGGCCATTTTCTCGAACTCGCCCGCGAACGCGTCGATCGCACGGCGCGCGGCAGCGACCAGCGTTTCGACGCGAGCAGCGCGATCCACGCCCGCATCGTCGCCGTGCGCGCTGAGGTCGGCGCGGCGACGCTTCTCGATTTCGGCGAGCCGGTGATTCAGTGCTTCGATCAGGAGCGCGCGGCGCTTCGGATTGTCGAGCAGGTCGTCTTGCAGGTACGGGTTGCGGCGCACGACCCAGATGTCGCCGAGCACTTCGTAGAGCATACGCGCCGAGCGGCCGGTCCGGCGCTCCGCCCGCAGTTCGGCGAGTGCCGTCCAGGCATCCTCGCCCAGCAGGCGGATGACAATTTCCCGATCCGAAAAGGACGTGTAGTTATAGGGAATCTCGCGCAGACGCGGTTCGATGTCGGCGGCCACGGCGGCGGCAGCGCCATTAGGATCGAAAACTTGAGGTGCGTTCATGGTTGGACGACTCTTTGGGTCAGTACCGCGCAGACGGCTGGGAGGCCGTCCGGCCGATGCCGACGGGGCGCGTGGGGCGCTATTCTGAAATCTTGTCCGCCTGCGACTGGTTGCGGACTCTGGGGATGGGGACAAGCGGCGGTAAGGCGGCAACACTTACGCCAACTCACGCCGACGGTTCCCCGGTACTCAGACTCCGCGACACGATCGTGCGTGGCGGGCGTGCCGCTGCGCCGCGGGGCGGGTCTCGCGCCGCACGGGCATCAAATGGGCTGTCCGAGGTTGCCAGAGCATCTTCCGATCCTGGTTATCAAAACCGGATTTTAACGCATGATCCGCCCGTGCGCTGGCGCTGCGCAGAGCGCGTAGGGTCATACGGAGGTCACTTTCGTGCAATGGTGAGGGCGCTGACGCGGGACTTCGACGTCGGGCGCAAAATCCGGACGCCTCCCCGTCGTCCCTGGGCGTTGCCAGGAGAACGCCGGGCGCCCGGCGCCTTGATTCGCCGTCCGAATGGTCGGGGAATTCGTACCGGCGGCGCAGCCTCGCGGATCGTGGTCGTCGCCTCCTGTCCCGGTATCAGCAGTCTTCTCGACGGGGCAGCCCTTTGCACCGCGCCCCGCTTCGTCGCCCACACTCGCCGCCCACACGCTTCGTTTTCGCGTCGCCCCGCCTCGCGCACAGCCCGCCAGCGCCAGCGTCCGTCCGGCCCTTACCCACGCCAGTGCCCGAGTCATTGGCGCTATGATTGACGTTTTCCCGTCACCAATTGCGCAAGCGCCTTCCCGCATGGCCTCCCACGACGATTACCTGAAGAAAATCCTCACCGCCCGCGTCTACGACGTCGCCCGCGAGACCGAGCTGGAGCGCGCGCCGAACCTCTCGGCGCGCCTTGGCAACGCCGTCTACCTGAAGCGCGAGGACAACCAGCCGGTGTTCTCCTTCAAGCTGCGCGGCGCCTACAACAAGATGGCGCACCTCACGCCCGCGCAGCTCGAGCGCGGCGTGATCACCGCCTCGGCGGGCAATCACGCCCAGGGCGTGGCGCTGTCGGCGGCGAAACTCGGCGTGCGCGCCGTGATCTGCGTGCCCGTGACGACGCCCCAGGTCAAGGTCGACGCCGTGCGCGCCCATGGCGGCCCGACCGTCGAGGTCGTGCAGGCGGGCGAATCCTACAGCGACGCCTACGCCCACGCCGTGCGCCTGCAGGAGGAGCGGGGCCTGACCTTCGTGCACCCGTTCGATGACCCCGAGGTGATCGCCGGCCAGGGCACGGTCGCGATGGAGATCCTGAGCCAGCATCAGGCCCCGATTCATGCGATCTTCGTGCCGATCGGCGGCGGCGGGCTGGCCGCGGGTATCGCTGCCTACGTGAAGGCGGTGCGCCCGGAGATCCGCGTGATCGGCGTGCAGACCGACGATTCGTGCGCGATGGCGCAGTCGATCGCGGCCGGGCGGCGCGTCGAACTGTCGGAGGTGGGCCTGTTCTCGGACGGCACGGCGGTCAAGCTCGTGGGCGAGGAGACGTTCCGGCTGTGCCACGCGTATCTGGACGAGGTCATCACGGTCGACACCGACGCGCTGTGCGCGGCGATCAAGGATGTGTTCCAGGACACGCGCAGCGTGCTGGAGCCGGCGGGGGCGCTGGCCGTGGCGGCGGCCAAGCGCTATGTGGAGCGCGAGGGCATCGCGAACCAGACGCTGGTGGCGGTGACCTCGGGCGCGAACATGAACTTCGACCGCATGCGCTTCGTGGCCGAGCGCGCGGAGGTGGGCGAGGCGCGCGAGGCGGTGTTCGCGGTGACGATCCCCGAGGAGCGCGGCAGCTTCAAGCGTTTCTGCGAACTGGTGGGCACGCGCAGCGTGACGGAGTTCAACTACCGCATCGCGGATGCCGAGCGCGCACACATTTTCGTGGGCGTGCAGATCCGCCACCGGGGCGAGTCGCAGCAGATCGCGCAGACGTTCGTCGAGCACGGCTTCCCGAGCGTGGACCTCACCGCCGATGAACTCTCGAAGCAGCACGTGCGCTACATGGTGGGCGGCCGCTCGCCGCTGGCGCATGACGAGCGGCTGTTCCGCTTCGAGTTTCCGGAGCGGCCGGGCGCGCTGATGCGGTTCCTGTCGTCGATGGCGCCGGACTGGAACATCAGCCTGTTCCACTACCGTAACCAGGGCGCGGACTATAGCTCGATCCTCGTGGGCATCCAGGTGCCCACCGCCGACGATGCCGAATTCCGCCGCTTTCTCGCCACGCTCGGCTATCCACACTGGGAAGAGACGCACAATCCGGCGTACCGGTTGTTTCTCTCATAAGAGGCCGCAATCGTGGGCGTTTCGCTCTCCGACAAACTCGTCGTCGCGATCTCGTCGCGCGCCCTCTTCGATTTCGAGGAGGAAAACCGCGTCTTCGAGACCGGCGACCTCGCAGCCTACCAGGCCCTGCAGCGCGAGCGCCTGAACGTGCCCGCGCAGCCCGGCGTCGCGTTCGCGCTGATCCGCAAGCTGCTCGCGCTCAACGACGCCGCGCATCACGTCGAAGTCGTGATCCTCTCGCGCAGCGATCCGATCAGTGGCCTGCGTGCGTTCAGTTCGTCCCGCGAGCATGCGCTGGATATCCAGCGCGGCGTGTTCACGCGAGGGGGTGAGCCGTGGCGATATTTGAAGCCGCTCAATGCGTCACTCTTTCTCTCTGCGAATCCCGATGACGTGCGCGGCGCGCTCGACGCGGGCTTTCCCGCCGCACGCGTCTTCCCACGCGTCGACGCAAATTCGGCGACAATGGCGGGACGCAATGCGGGCGAGATTCGCATCGCGTTCGACGGCGATGCGGTGCTGTTTTCCGACGAAGCCGAACAGATCTTCCAGAGTAAGGGCCTCGGCGCCTTCGTGAGCCACGAGCGCGACAACCGCGAGTTGCCGCTTGCGCAAGGCCCGCTCAAGCCGCTGCTCGAAGCGTTGCATCGCCTGCAGAAGCTCGCGGACGCCAACGCGCAGATGCGCATCCGCACCGCACTCGTCACCGCGCGCTCGGCGCCGGCGCACGAGCGCGCGATCCGCACGTTGATGGCATGGAACATCGAAATCGACGAAGCGATGTTCCTCGGCGGACTCGACAAAGGCCCGTTCCTGCGCGAGTTCGAACCCGACTTTTTCTTCGACGACCAGATCCGCCACTGCGAATCGGCCCGCTCGGTCACGGCGACCGGACACGTGGCCAGCGGCGTGGCGAATGCAAAAACACCGGCTAACGCCGCAGCAGCAACAGTAACCATCGCATCATGACTCCCGAACAATCTCCGCTCGGCAAGCCCGCCGCCTACACCGAACAGTACGACGCCTCGCTGCTGTTCCCGATCCCGCGCGCGGGGGCACGCGAAGCGATCGGCATCGGCGCGCAACTGCCTTTCTTCGGCACCGATATCTGGAACGCCTACGAGCTTTCGTGGCTGAACGCGCGCGGCAAGCCGCAGATCGCGATCGCGACGTTTTTCATCCCCGCCGACTCACCGAACATCGTCGAATCGAAATCGTTCAAGCTCTATCTGGGCTCGTTCGCGCAGACGAAGCTCGATTCCGCCGAAGTCGTCCGCGACACGCTCAAGCGCGATATCACGGCGGCCTGCGGTGCGCCGGTATCGGTGCGGCTCGAGCAGCCGGGCGGATTCGGCAAGATCCAGTTCGAGGAATTCGATGGCCTCTCGCTCGACCGTCTCGAACTGGAGGCCGAGGTCTATCATCCGGATCCGTCGCTGCTCACGGCTGCCTTCGACGAAGCGCCCGTCGAAGAAACGCTGTACTCGAATCTGCTGAAGTCGAACTGCCCGGTGACCGGCCAGCCCGACTGGGGCAGCGTGCAGATTCATTACGTGGGGCCGCAGATCGACCAGGCCGGGCTTCTGCGCTACATCATCTCGTATCGCAACCACACGGGCTTTCACGAGCAATGTGCGGAGCGCATGTTCGTGGACATCCTGAACGCGTGCAAACCGGACCGGCTCGCGATCTACGCGCGGTACACGCGCCGCGGCGGGCTCGATATCAATCCGTTCCGCACGAACTTCAACATGCCGATGCCGGATAACGCGCGGCTTGCGCGGCAGTAAGTCGACGCGACAAGCGCTGACCATGAAAAAAAGCGCCGTTGATGGCGCTTTTTTTTGGTTCATCGACGATTTCCGGGGAAGGCGGCGCGGATCTTCAGGAAGAAGTATTCCTCGTCGCGGTACCCGTAAGCTCGACGCTTGATGACCTTGATGGTGTTGTTGATGCCCTCGACCACACTGGTGTTCAGCGGGTGGCGACAGCGCGCCAGGATGCCGTGCCAGTAGCCCTGCAGCCGCTGGGCGAACAGCTGCAGGGCAGGGATTCCGCTTTGATTTGCCTGCTCGATCCACTGCTCCCAGGCCTTTTGGGCCCAGGCGGGTTTGCGGTAGAACCAGAGTCGTTTCAGTTCGTCGCGCAGCACGTACACGCATAACAACGGCTGATTGGCGGCCAGCAGTTCCTTCAGGTGCACCGACTGCTCAGGTTTCAGGTTATGGCGGTTGCGCGGCAGCAGCCAGCGGCTGGACTTCAGGACCTTGCGGGCGGGCCGGTCGTGGCGAAGCTGGTTGGCCTGATCGACGCGCACCCGATCGATGACCTCGCGCCCGTACTTGGCGACGACGTGAAACAGGTCGTAGACGATCTCGGCCTGCGGGCAATGCGCGTTGATCTCCAGCTCATAGGCTGTCGTCATGTCGATGGCGACCGCCTCAATGCGCCCGGCCACACCCGCTGGAAGCTGTTCGAAGAACGCCCGGGCTGTTTTGCGCGAGCGCCCCGGCCCGATCCAGAGCACCTGCCGGCCGATCGGATCGACCACCACTGTGGCGTAGCGATGGCCTTTGTGGAGCGCGAACTCGTCCATCGCCAGATAGCGGATCGTCGACCAGTCTGGTTCGGCCACGCGTGCGCGCAGGCGCATCTTGTCGATCGATTTGACCGTATGCCAACCCAGATCGTAGAAGGCGGCCACCGCCTGCACGCTGGCCGCCTGCAGCAGCTTCTCGCAGGCCTTGGCAAATCGCTCGGTCACCCGCTGGTAACGGCCCAGCCAGTCCAGCTTCTCCAGTCGCGGACCACCGCACTGTTCGCACCAGACCCGCCGGCGCGGCACGTGCAGCACGACCCGGTACTCGAACAACGGCAGATCACGTACGCGTCGAACCGACGTCTCATGAATCTGCGTGCAACGCGCCCCGCACTGCTCGCAGTACATGACCTTGCTCGCCGGCTTCAGATACAGCGAGAGCGTATGGCTGTCGCCTTGCGGCCATTCCACACGTTCGAGCCGATAACCCGTCCAGCAACCCAGCGCCTGAAGTGCCTTGCGATCGAGCAACTCCACCTCCTGACCTCCATAAAGTCAGGTCAGGGTACGCAATCGCTCCCTAAAGCTCCACGGTTTTCCTCGATGAACCTTTTTTTTGGGGGCTGTCCGCGGCTTGGCGGGCGATGCAGCTTCCCTACCAGAAGCTGCCCGGTGACTCACGCTCACGCACATCCAGTGGCCGTTTTGACCGGTAGAACGCCCGTGGGGTATCGAGGCGATTTCCGTGTCCCGCGAGCCTGAAACGATCATCGCTCACCCACGCTTGCGTTGATGCACGAGGAATGCCGCGACCGTAGCCAGAACCAGGCCACTACCGCCCAGCACAATGCCCGCCCAGCCCATCGCGCTATAGAGCGTGCTAGCCACCGCCGATCCCATGGCACCGCCAACAAAGATACTTGTCATGTACAGCGCATTCAGGCGGCCGCGGCTCGTAGCGTCGAGGGCATAAACGGCGCGCTGACCCAGCACCATGTTCATCTGAACCGCGAAATCCAGAGCGATGCCGGTCACACCCAACCACACAACACCGTGTGCGCCGCCAATCAGACCCGGGAGGAGACTTACCGCCGCGACGATCATGGCGAAAAGAGACGCTCCCCGCGTATAACCAGCATCGGCAAGCCGACCCGCAACGGGTGCTGCGGCCGCGCCCAACGCGCCCACCAGGGCGAACAGACCAACTTGCTCTTGCGTCAGGCCATAGTGCCGGGTCAGCTCAAGCGGTACGCTCGTCCAGAACAGGCTGAACGTGCCGAACAGCAGACCTTGGTACAGAGCGCGCTCGCGCAACACGGCAAATCGAGTAAAGAGATGCCACAGCGAGCCGAGGAGTTGACCGTAGCTGGACGTATGCTCAGGTACTCGACGAGGCAAAGTCGTTGCAATAACACCGACAGTACCCAGCGTCATGGCCGCCGCAAACATGAACACGGCACGCCAGCCGAAGTGCTGCGCCAGGAAACTCGACAAGGGGCGCGCCAGCAGAATGCCGAGCAACAACCCGCTCATGATGTTACCCACCACGCGTCCACGCGATTCCTCCGGTGCGAGATGGGCTGCGAGTGGAATCAGAATCTGTACCGTGACGGAACTCAGCCCGACGAGCAGGGACGTGAGAAGGAAGATTCCCGGTGTAGCGGAGAAAGCTGCGGCCAGCAGGCTCGCCGTAGCGGTCAGCGCCGTTACGATCAACAGTCGACGGTTTTCAAGCAGATCGGCCAAGGGAACCAGGAAGAACAAGCCAAGTGCATAGCCGATCTGCGTCAGCGAAACGATCAGGCTCGCGCCCTGCGACGACAGTCGAACTGCCGGCGCGATAAGTTCGATGATCGGTTGGGCGTAGTAGATGTTTGCGACGATCGCACCGGCGCTGACTGAAAACAGTCCCACCAACGTCGGTGACATCTCGGGACGGGCGCTTTGTGCGCTGGATGACACGGTGTTCATGGCTAAGTCCTCAGGGTTGAATGCATCTGGAAGAGATGCCCTGAAGCTTAGCCAGCCATTCAACCGTACAGAATAGGGTCGCACCGCAACACGGCTTTGCGGCCAACGCAAAGCCACGGCAGATCAGCCGGGCAAGCCGACCTGCGCCACCTGATGCGTCGGCCCGGGAATCTGGGCGAGAAAATCGAGGAATGCCGAGACTCGGCGAGACCCTCGTTGACTGGGCAAGTACAACGCGGTGACGGCCGAAGTCGCGCGATTGGGGTTGACCGTCCAATGGTCGAACAGCACGTTCAGCCGCCCCGCGTGAATATCCGCATCGACCAGCCAGTCCGGTAGCAAACCGATGCCGCTGCCTGACATGACGAGTTCGTACAGCATCTCCATGTTGTTGGCGCGCAGCCGCCCAGATACCGGCACCTGCAGTTCTTCCTCGCCGCGTTTGAACGTCCAGACCTGAGCGTTACTGCCAAAACTGAAACGCAGGCAAGCGTGCGCCGTCAGTTCCATCGGAGACTCAAGGTAGCCATGCTGCTGCAGGTAAGTCGGGCTCGCCACGACATACCGGCGAAACGTACCAATCTGCCGCGCGATCACATCGTCATAGGAGGCCGCGCTCCCCAGCCGGATAGAAACGTCGATTCGCTCGCCGAGGAGGTCGACGATCTCGTCCGTCATCGTGACGTCCAACTCGAGCTTGGGATGCATCGTCAGCAGACGACTGAGGTATGGCGCAATGCAGCGACTGCCGAATGCCACCGGCAGCGAAACACGCAATTGGCCGACCGGTGTATCGCCACGATCCGCGATCATGGCGTCGGCTTCGGAAACCGCATCAAGGATCTTGCGCGCACGTTGGTAATACGCCGCGCCTGCTTCCGATACCGTCACCTGACGAGTCGATCGATTTAGCAGAACCGCCCCGAGTTCCGTCTCCAGACCGTCGATCGTGCGCGTGACGGACGAGGTTGCCAGATCGAGTCGGCGTGCCGCGGCAGAAAACCCTTTGGCATCGACGGTTTCGACAAACGTTCTAAGTGCCAGCAGTTTGTCCATGCGCACGGTCTCCTGGGGGCTCGAAGTGGGTGATTGTCGTACAGCGCGTTTACTGTGGGAATCCGATGGAGCCCGCACAGCGGCAGATTCCCTGAGCGTTGACGCTCGACAAAACCGGGCCGCCCTGGTAATCCGCGACGGGCCTTTTCTTGCAGGAAGACAAACTCAATGCGGCAGTTCGGCTGCCCCCATGCGCCGCGCGATCACCGACGCGCGCTGCGCCAGATAAGCCGAATCGCGATGCTCATCGAAATACCTCGGACGCGGCAGCATCACCGCAAGCCGCGCCGCTTGCCAGGCCGTGAGCTTCGACGCGCTCGTGCGGAAGTAGTATTGCGCCGCCGCCTCGGCGCCATAGACGCCATTGCCCCACTCCACCGAATTCAGATAGATCTCGAAGATGCGCTCCTTGTCGAGCAGCGTCTCCAGCATCCACGTGATGATGAGTTCCTGGCCCTTGCGGATGTAGCTTTTCTCGCGCGAAAGGAACAGGTTGCGCGCGAGCTGCTGCGTGATCGTCGAACCGCCAGCCGCAATGTGGCCACGCCGCCGGTTCTTTTCCCACGCCTGCAGGATCGCGTCGGTTTCGTAGCCCTTGTTGTTGACGAAGTTCGCGTCCTCGGACGCGATGATCGCGCGCTTGAGGTTGCGCGATATCTGGTCGTAGGGCACCCAGCGATGCTGGATCGAGACACCGGGACGGTCTGCGCCAAGGCGCGCTTCGTCGGTGCGCATGAATGCCGTCGATTGCGGATCGACGAAATTCCAGGCCGCGATCTGCGCGAAGTAATAGGCCTGCAGCCCTACCCAGGCGATCACGAACACCGCGACCACATAGGCCAGCCAGCGCAAGGCGCCCGGACGTTTCACGCCTGAGTGCTTCGGCATCAGGGCCCCTGTGTGCGTGCGGCGCGCTTAAGCGTGCGCCGCCAGTTGCGCGCGCAGCGCGGCCAGTACCGGCGCGCTGTCGGGGCGCACGCCGCGCCAGACGTAGAACGATTCTGCTGCCTGCTCGACCAGCATGCCGAGCCCGTCCGCCGCGCGTGCACCGAGCGACTGCGCGTGGCGCATAAAGACCGTCGGCTGCGCGGCGTACATCATGTCGTAGGCCAGCGTGTGCGTGCCGAACGCGCGCTCGTCGCATTCGGGCAGTGCAGCGTCGAGGCTGCCTGCCGTCGCGTTGACGATCACGTCGTAGGGCGCCGGATCGACCGCGTGCGGCCCGCCGCCGTTGATGAGGCAGCCGGCCTCGGCCGCCGCGCCCGCGAACTGGCCAATCAGATCGTGTGCCTTCGCGGCCGTGCGGTTAACGATGGTGATCTCGCGCGGACCGCGTTCGAGCATCGGCAGCACGACGCCGCGCGCTGCCCCGCCCGCGCCGAGCAACAGCACGCGCGCTCCCTTGAGGGCGACGCCGAGATTCGCTTCGATGTCGCGCACGAGACCGAAGCCGTCGGTGTTGTCGCCGAAGATGCCGTCTGCGTCGAAGCGCAGCGTGTTCACCGCACCCGCCGCTGCCGCACGCGGCGAGAGCCGGTGCGCGAGCGCATGCGCTTCGAGCTTGAACGGGACGGTCACGTTCAGGCCGCGGCCGCCGGCCGCTTTGAATGCGTTCACTTCGGCGACGAAACCATCGAGCGGTGCGAACAGGCGTGTGTATTCGATGTGCTCGCCGGTTTGCTCGGCGAACCGCGCGTGAATGAACGGCGACTTGCTGTGCGCGACCGGGTTGCCGATCACGGCGTAGCGGTCAACGTGCAAGTCGCCTGTGCCGGCTGCGCTCATTCGCGTGTCTCCGCTGCATGCTGTGCTTGCTGCGCGTTCGATTCGGGGGCGTTTTCAGCGGCGTTTTCGTCCGCGTTTTCGTCCGCATTTTCGTCTGTAGTGCCTTCACTCGCATCCGACTCGGCGAGCGCTTCAGCCTCGCTTTGCGCCGATTCGTCCGCGGCTTCGATCAGTTCGTCGTCTTCGCCCGCTTCTTCAGCCTCCGCACCGCTCGTCACGACCGGCGCGTCGAGCACACGCAGCATGCGCACCGATGCCTCGATGGTCAGCTCGTCGATCGACATCACTTCGAGCAGCACGCGCGTACCGCGCGCATGCACGCCGAGCGCGGGCACGTGCATGATCAGAGGCACTTCCTCGAAGCGCACGAGATCGTCCTTGATGACGGTCGCGGCGAATTCGCGGCGGTTTTCCTGCTTGAGCCAGCGCAGACACCAGAAGTACTCCATGCGGCGCTGATAATCGGCGTAAGCGGTATAGGTCTCGTCGAAGCCCTGCACGACCGCGAAAAGATCGGCATCCTTCGGCTTGAACGGCGCAACGAGCTTCGCAGCAACACCGTGCTCGACGCACGCGAGAAGCTGCCACTGGTTCACGAGGTCAACGTAACGACGCAGCGGCGAGGTGCTCCACGCGTACTGCGCGACACCGAGGCCTTCGTGCGGCGCCGCCGAGGTCTGCATGCGCGTGCGCTTCGGACCGCTCGGCGCGCCAAACGCGCGTTGCGAGCGATAGATGCCCGGCACGCCGTGATCGTGCAGGAACGCACCCCACGTCGAATTCGCGAGAATTGCGAGCTCCGCGACGATCAGGTCGAGCGGCGAGCCACGGCGGCGCGGCGTGATCGTGACGTGTTCACCATCGACGTAGAAGTTGAAGTCGGTGTTGCGCTGGACTTCGCGGCGCAGGCCGTAGCCCGCACGCGCCTCCTGGCGCTTCTCGAAGAGCGATTGCGCGAACGGCCACAGCACCGCGATATCGTCCTTGTGCGGATAGTCGCCGGTGCCGGCCGCGAGCGTCTCTTCGGTGACGATTTCGTCGAGCGTGTTGTGGCGCAGGTTGTTCTTCACGAACACGCGCTCGGCGCGCGTTTCGGTCGCGACGATGTCTTGCGTTTCGCGGTTCACGATGCAGTAGAGCGACAGCGCCGGACGCAGCCCGCCTTCCTTGAGCGTGAACGCATCGACGAAATCGTCGGGCAGCATCGTGATCTTGTCGCCGGGCATGTAGACCGTCGAAAGACGCGTGCGCGCGATCGTGTCCGCCATGTCACCGCGCTGAATGCCGAGCGCAGGCGCCGCGATGTGGATGCCGATGCGCACGCGGCCATCGGCGAGCGGTTCGATCGAGAAGGCGTCGTCGATTTCGGTGGTCGTCACGTCGTCGATGGAGAACGCCTGGACGTGCGGCCCCGCCTCGGGCAGATCCTCGGGCAATGCGCCGACGTCCACGGTCGGGAAGCCCGTGCCGTGCGGGAAGAACTCCGCGAGGAAACGCGCCTCGTGCAACGCGCGCGGCGACGCGATGCCGCCGCATTCGAGCATCAGGCGCGGCATCGAGATGCCACGGTGAGCCGCGGCCGCTTCGAGCGCCTTGTACTCGATGGAATTCTTGTCGGGTTTCGTCAGGAGGCCCAGGGCCTTGCCGCGGAACGCTTCGGGCAGCTTGCCGGCCTTCAGGTCATCTTCATAACCAGCCTGCACGAGTGCCTGCTGACGCTTGCGCTCGAGCCCGGCAAGCGCCATCTTCAACTGCTCTTCGGGCGCGCGCTGGTACTGGCCGCGTCCCTTGCGGCGGAAATACACGGGCGAACCATGCAGGCACAGCACGAGCGCCGCGCGCTCGATCGCGCCATAGGTTTCGCCGAAGTACTCGGCGGCGAGCGTCGTGAACGCGAATTCTTCGGCGGGCGCGCATTCCCAAAGGAAGTCGAGATCGATCTCCTTCGCGGCGGCTTCCGCCTGCTCCATCAACTCAGCGGCGGCCGGCTTTTCGAACTCGATCAGCACATCCTTCGCGCGCACCTTCGCGCGGCGTCCGCCCGGCAACTCGACCTGAAATGCGTCGCCCTGGCGCGACAGCACACTGCCCGCCTTGAAACTGCCCGATTCCTCAAAGAAAACGTTCACTCAATACTCTCGTTCAGACTTGCTTAGACCGCCCGCGCGATGCGGCGAGGCGGTGCTGTATACATACAGATTGGCGTTCGCGACTGTGTCCCGCGCGACGCCTTCTATTGGCGATACGTCAGGGGGCGTCGCACCAGGCAATCACGTCGTCGACGTAATCGGCGAATTCGCTGATGCCGTGGTCGCTGCCCTCAATCAGCTTCATGTGCACGCCCGGATAGTGCGCGAGCATTTCCCGATAGTCGAGCACCTCGTCGCCGGTCGCGGCGATCAGATAGTAACGCTCGGGCTGCGTCACCGATTCGACCGCCTGCGCGCGCAATTCGTCCAGATGGCGCTGCTCGACGACGATACTGCCGCCACCGTGCCAGAGCGGCTGCTCGCCAAGGTACTTCGACAGATCGCGGTCCGGCACCACCGCCGGATTGAGCAGCACAGCACGCCAGCCGTGCTTTTCGGCGAGATGCGTCGCGAAATAACCGCCGAGCGAACTGCCGATGAGCGTCACGCGCTCGCCCGGCTTCACGCGCTCACCGATTTCCTGCTCCGCGAGCGCGATGGCATCGACGGGCGACACAGGCAGCGTCGGGCAGAGCCATTCGTCGGCGCGGCCCAGTTCAGCCAGGCGAGCGGCGAGGAGCTTCGCCTTGAACGACTGCGGCGACGACCGGAACCCATGCAGATAAACGATCACGACGTACCCCGTGCAGAAAGCGCATCGAGCAGCTTCTGATGCACGCCGCCGAAGCCGCCGTTGCTCATCACGAGGACCTGGTCGCCCGGGCGCGCGGCCGCGACCACCGCCTTCACGAGCGCGTCGAGGTCGTGGAATGCCTGCGCCTTGCTGCCGAGAGGAGCCAGCGCGCCAGCCAGATCCCAGCCGAGCGCGTCCTTGCCGCCTGGTGCGCCGTAGCCGAACACGAGGTCCGCGTCGGCGAGACTCACGGGCAGTTGCGCCTTCATCACCCCGAGCTTCATGGTGTTCGAGCGCGGTTCCAGAACAGCCAGAATGCGCGTGCGCTTACCATCGTCGCCGCTACCCACGCGCGTGCGCAGTCCGGCGATGGTCGTCTCGATCGCGGTGGGATGGTGCGCGAAGTCGTCGTAGACCGTCACGCCGTCCACGCTGCCGCGCACTTCCATGCGGCGCTTCACGTTACGGAACGTCGCGAGCGATTGGGCGGCCTGCGCGGGCGGCACGCCGACGCTGCGCGCCGCTGCAATCGCCGCGAGCGCGTTCAGCCGGTTGTGTTCGCCCTGGATTTGCCACTCGACGACACCCACGCGCTCACTGTTGTGATAAACGGCGAAGCGTTCATCGACGGGCATATCGCTCGCGGCGGGCAGCGCCTGCCAGCCACCGTCGACACCAAAGCGCTCCACGTCGCTCCACACGCCACGCGTGAGCACACGCTCGAGCGCATCCGAGCGGCCGTTCGTGACAACGCGGCCCACACCGGGAATCGTGCGCACGAGATGGTGAAACTGCGTCTCGATAGCGGCGAGGTCGGGGAAGATGTCGGCATGATCGTATTCGAGGTTGTTCAGCACCGCCGTGCGCGGACGGTAATGGACGAACTTTGAGCGCTTGTCGAAGAACGCGGTGTCGTACTCATCGGCTTCGATGACGAAGAAACTCGAATCGGTGAGCCGCGCGGACACGCCGAAATTGAGCGGCACCCCGCCGATCAGGAAGCCGGGATTCAGGCCCGCGTCCTCGAGCAGCCACGTGAGCATCGAGCTCGTCGTGGTCTTGCCGTGCGTGCCCGCGACGGCGAGCACCCACTTGTCGCGCAGCACATGGTCGCCGAGCCACTGCGGCCCCGACGTGTACGGCAAGCCGCGGTTCAGGATCTCCTCCATCAGCGGATTGCCGCGCGACACCACATTGCCGATCACGTAGAGGTCGGGCTTCAGATCGACCTGGCTTGCGTCGTAACCCTCGATCAGGCGGATGCCCTGCGCTTCGAGCTGCGTGCTCATCGGCGGATAGACCCCTGCGTCACAGCCGGTCACCGTGTGGCCCGCGCTGCGCGCGAGCACGGCGAGACCGCCCATGAACGTGCCGCAAATGCCGAGGATATGGATGTGCATAAGCCTGTCACGCCGCGCGGGCGTCGGGAAACGGGTTGTTGGGATGGGGTACGCGAAGACGGCGGCGTGCGCCGCCACAACGAAGGACGCTATTGTACCCGACGCTTCCCCGGCGGCGCGGGCCACGGAGCGCCTCCGCCGCGGGGCGCGGAACCGCTGTCAGGCGGGTTGCCGTGGACACCGGACGGGGACGACCCGGGGGACACCGTTGGGTGCGACCCGGGCACCAGTC
The DNA here is from genome assembly GCF_021390575.1 of Paraburkholderia adhaesiva. Lineage (GTDB taxonomy): Bacteria > Pseudomonadota > Gammaproteobacteria > Burkholderiales > Burkholderiaceae > Paraburkholderia > Paraburkholderia adhaesiva. The sequence continues at coordinate 2,802,335 of NZ_JAJEJQ010000001.1, forward strand.
GGGCGCCCAGGCATTCTCCAGTATCATTGAGGGATCATGATTCGCAGAGCACATTTCGATCCGCAACGCGTACGCGAGGAAATCGCGATCGCGGCAGCACGGATGATTGCCGAAGACGGCCTCGACTACGCGAGCGCCAAGCGCAAGGCGGCGCGGCAGGTCGTGGGGGACGCGCGCATCGAAGGCGCCTGGCTGCCCGACAACGACCTGATAGAAGAGGAAATCCGCGAATATCAGGCCCTGTTTCAGGGCGAGAGCCAGCCCGTGGTGCTGCGGCGGCTGCGCGAGATCGCGCTCGACTGGATGCGGCGACTCGATGCCTTCAACCCGTTTGTGACGGGTGCGGTGCTCAACGGCACGGCGGGCGAGCATTCGGATATCCATCTGCAGATCTTCTGCGACAACCCGAAGGACGTCGCCATCTGGCTCCTGAACGCGAATGTGCAATATGACGTATCGGAGACGCCCCACTTTGCTGCGCGCGCCTACGTGGAGACGCTGAGCTTCCTGTACCGGCCATCGCGCAACGAGGAGCCCGTGGGCATACACGTTGCGCTCTATGACACCGACGACCTGCGCGGCGCCGTGCGCGCCGACGCTCGCGGACGCCTGCCGCGCGCGAACGCCGAGGCGCTCAAGGCGCTGATCGACGAAAGCGGCGCGACATCCCCCGGCGTCCTGACGTCAACCTCACTCAATCAACACGATCAAACGGACTGAAAAGCGCACCGATGAACACGAAGCGGATTCTGGTCACCGTCGCGGTGGCGGCTCTGGCTGCCGGCGGCGGCATTCTGGCGGGACACTGGGCAAAGGGCGGCAACGCGGGCAAGGCTGACGCCGCCTCGGTCACGGACAAAAACGCGGTCGGCCAACTGTGGGCCGCCGCCGTCACGACACCGGACGGCAAACCGCAGTCGCTCGCCCCCTACAAGGGTCGCCCGATCGTCGTGAATTTCTGGGCCTCGTGGTGCGGTCCGTGCGTCGAAGAAATGCCGGAGCTGTCCGCGCTGCAGCGCGAGTACGCGAAGAAAGGCATCCAGTTCATCGGGGTCGGGGTCGACTCCACCGCGAACATCAAGGCTTTCCTCCAGAAAGTGCAGGTCGACTACCCCATCTATGTCGCCGGATTCGGCGGCGCCGATGTCGCTCGCGCGTTCGGCAATACGGCAGGCGGCTTGCCGTACACCGTCGTTATCGACGCGAACGGCAACGTACGCGCGACAAAATTAGGCCAAATCAAACCGGACGAACTTCGTCATACGCTGGACGCACTTTGACGCAGCGGAAGAATTGACCGGACCTTAGCCACCGTACGGCACTTTTTGCTCTGGAATTTACGCTTTTTGACAGAAGATCGTTGATTCTGACGGACGCCGGACGAACTAAGGGCCGCATCAGCCTTTCGGAAAACTAGACAAAATTCTCTAATCGGCGCTAAAGTTCGCGCAACTCCACGGAATAACAAGCGACCATGACGCGACTGCTGGTTCTGCACGGCCCCAACCTCAATCTTCTCGGCACACGAGAACCTGAGGTCTATGGGCGTGTGACGCTCCCGCAGATCGATCAGGCGCTCTTTGACCGTGCCGCAGACGCAGGCGTGACGCTCGCGACGTTCCAGAGCAATCACGAAGGGGCGCTTGTCGATCGCATTCAGGCGGCGCGCGTCGAAGAAACCGATTTCATCCTGATCAATCCGGCCGCCTACACGCACACGAGCGTGGCGATCCGGGACGCGCTGGCAGGCGTCGGCATTCCGTTCGTCGAGATTCACCTGTCGAACGTGCATCGCCGCGAGGCCTTCCGGCATCACTCGTATTTTTCCGACCAGGCCGAAGGCGTCATCTGCGGCCTCGGCTGGAAGGGTTACCTGTACGCGCTCGAATACGCGCTTGACCGGCTTGCCGCCGCCAAGAGCGCGTGATTCGCGGGTCGCGCTGTCCGCATTAGCCGACTCACTCTGACAGACAACACCAATCCTGTGCCGGCGCGCGTGCCCCGGCACCTCACGCATTCAAAGGGGCTGCACCATGGATCTACGTAAGCTGAAGACTCTGATCGACCTCGTTTCCGAGTCGGGCATCTCGGAACTCGAAGTCACCGAGGGTGAAGGCAAGGTGCGTATCGTCAAGAACGCTCCGCCGGTCTACGTCCAGCCGACGGCCGCCCAGTTCGCGGCACCCATGGCCGCGCCGCTCGCAGCGCCCGCCCACGCCGCCGAAGGCGCTGCCAGCGCCCCTGCCGCGCCGGCTCTGCCGCAAGGCCACGTCGTGACGTCGCCGATGGTCGGTACGTTCTACCGCGCGCCGTCGCCGGGCGCCGATCCGTTCGTCCAGGTCGGCGACACGGTCAAGGAAGGCCAGACGCTGTGCATCATCGAAGCAATGAAGCTGCTCAACGAAATCGAATCGGACGTGGCCGGCGTGGTCAAGGAAGTCCTCGTCGAGAACGGTCAGGCTGTGGAATACGGCCAGCCCCTCTTCGTAGTCGCGTAAAGCCGTTGGCGCGCTCGCGCTGCGGCGGTGCCGCGCGCGAGACGCATGAGTTGCCTGTGCTGCGTGCTGCCCGCCGAAACGAAGAGCGCTTGGCGACGCACGCGCGACCGATCCTCTCAGGTGTCCCGCCTGTACCTTGCGCGGCGCCCATTGAAGAGTCGAATACCCACCATGTTTGAAAAAATCCTCATTGCCAATCGTGGCGAAATCGCGCTCCGTATCCAGCGCGCGTGCCGCGAACTCGGCGTCAAGACCGTCGTTGTCTACTCGGAAGCCGATAAGGAAGCCAAGTACGTGAAGCTCGCCGACGAGGCGGTCTGCATCGGCCCGGCTCCGTCGAACCTCAGCTATCTGAACATGCCCGCGCTCATCAGCGCGGCGGAAGTCACCGACGCCGAAGCGATCCACCCCGGCTATGGCTTCCTTTCCGAGAACGCGGATTTCGCCGAGCGCGTCGAGCAATCGGGCTTCACGTTCATCGGCCCGCGTCCGGACACGATCCGCATGATGGGCGACAAGGTCACCGCGAAGCAGACGATGATCAAGACCGGCGTGCCGTGCGTGCCGGGCTCGGAAGGCGCATTGCCGGACGATCCGAAGGAGATCGTCAAGATCGCGCGCGCGATCGGCTATCCCGTCATCATCAAGGCGGCAGGCGGCGGCGGCGGACGCGGCATGCGCGTCGTGCACACGGAAGCTGCACTCGTCAACGCGGTCAACATGACGCGTGAAGAAGCGGGCCGTGCGTTCGGCAATCCGCAGGTCTACATGGAGAAGTTCCTCGAGAACCCGCGCCACATTGAAATCCAGGTGCTCGCGGACTCGTTCAAGAACGCCGTGTGGCTCGGCGAGCGCGACTGCTCGATGCAGCGCCGTCACCAGAAGGTGATCGAAGAAGCGCCGGCGCCGGGCATCGCGCGTCGTCTGCTCGATCGCATCGGCGACCGCTGCGCCGACGCCTGCAAGAAGATGGGCTATCTCGGCGCGGGCACGTTCGAATTCCTGTACGAAAACGGCGAGTTCTACTTCATCGAAATGAACACGCGCGTGCAGGTCGAGCACCCGGTCACCGAGTTGATCACCGGTGTCGACATCGTGCAGGAACAGATCCGCATCGCCGCCGGCGAGAAGCTCACGTTCCGCCAGCGCGACATCCAGCTCAAGGGCCACGCGATCGAGTGCCGTATCAACGCCGAAGATCCGTTCAAGTTCACGCCGTCGCCGGGACGTCTCACGTCGTGGCACATGCCGGGCGGCCCGGGCGTGCGCGTCGATTCGCACGCCTACAATGGCTACTTCGTTCCGCCGAACTATGATTCGATGATCGGCAAGCTGATCACCTATGGCGCGACGCGCGAGCAGGCGATCCAGCGCATGCGCATCGCGTTGTCGGAGATGGTGGTCGAAGGCATCCAGACGAACATCCCGCTGCACCGCGAGCTGATGCTCGATGCGAAGTTCGTCGAAGGCGGCACGAGCATTCACTACCTCGAAAACCGTCTGGCCGCGCGCCAGCAGGTCCAGAAGGAAGAAGCGTAATTCATGAGCTATCGGGAACTGATCGTCGAGCTGGATCGTGAACGCGCCGAGGAACTCTCCGACGCGCTGATCGAACTCGGCGCACTGTCGGTGTCGGTCGAAGACGCCGACGCCGACACGCCCGACGAGCAACCGCTCTTCGGCGAGCCCGGGCTCACGCCTGATCGCACCGCGTGGCAGCACTCGCGCGTAATCGCGCTGATCGGCGACGATCAGGATCCGGCCGTGTTGCTCGCGGCCGCGGCGAACGAACTCGGGCTTGCGGTACAGCCTGCGTTTAAGCTGCGTGAAGTCGAGGAGCAGGACTGGGTGCGGCTCACGCAATCGCAGTTCGAGCCGATCCAGATCGGCCAGCGCATCTGGGTCGTGCCGTCGTGGCACGACGCGCCCGACCCCGACGCGCTCGTCCTCGAACTCGATCCAGGCCTCGCGTTCGGCACCGGCAGCCATCCCACCACGCGCCTTTGCATGGAGTGGCTCGAACAGCACGTCAAGCCGGGCGACTCGCTTCTCGACTACGGCTGCGGCTCCGGCATCCTCGCGATTCTCGCGAAGAAGTGCGGCGCGAATCCTGTCATCGGCATCGACATCGACCCGCAAGCAGTCGAATCGGCGCGCCACAACAGCGCGCGCAATCACGCCGACGTCACCTACGGCCTCCCCGACGATTGCCCGCCGGGCGAGTTCGACATCGTCGTCGCCAACATCCTGTCGAATCCGCTGAAGCTCATGGCTTCGATGCTCTCGTCGCGCGTGAAACCCGGCGGACGCCTCGCGCTATCGGGCATCCTCGCGCGTCAGGCCGAGGAAGTGGCTCGCGTGTACGAACAGTGGATCGACATCGCCGTCTGGCGCGAACACGAAGGCTGGGTTTGCCTCGCAGGCACGCGGCGCGGCTAGCAACGGAATGCCAGTAGAATGGCGGGTATCGCTAACCCACCGGTCTACCCAGATCAACGGCCCACATGCTCCTGGCAACGCGCTGTCCCTTCTGCGAAACCGTCTTCCGTATCGTGCCCGCGCAGCTTGCCGTGCGTCGCGGCCTCGTGCGTTGCGGCCACTGTCAGGAAGCGTTTGACGCGTCGGGTAGCCTGTTCGAGGTGCCGGACGACGGCGAGTTCGCAAATGCCGTTCCCGTTGCCGCCGATGTTGCAGCGACCCTGACCGCACCGGCCACGACGCATCTCGTGGAAGGCAAGCGCGAGGCAGTCACCGCAGCCGGCGCACCCGATTTCGCGAATCCCGCGTGGGACCCGTGGGCACCGCCCGCTGACAGCCAGATCGACAACCAGCTGCGCTACACCGCCGAACACCTGCCGCAGCCCACGATCGCGCCGAGCGTCACACCGAAGTTCACGCCCCCGCCCGGCGAGCCGTCACTCACGCCCGAACCGGCGACACACGCAAGCGCTGCAGCGACGGCAGCACACTCGACCGCGTCGCACTGGCAGCACGTCGAACCGGGCCTCAACGAGCCCACACTGTCGGCGGACACATCAACGTCCGCCCGCACCGACGATCCCGAACCCGTACTGCCAGGCGCAGCAGCAGCAGCGACTGCGGCGTCTGCCTTCAGCACCCTGTCTCCAGATGCTGGTCCTGAACCGTTCGCCGTTACACGCGAAGCGCCTGCGCGCGCACCGCGCCGCACGGGCTTGCGCATCATCGGCTCGTTGTTCGCGCTTGTGCTGCTCGCGCTGCTCGCGGCCCAGCTCGCGTGGTGGCTGCGCGAGACGGTGATGGTCTACTGGCCCGCCTCGAAGCCGCTCTACGAGCAGGCATGCCAGCAGCTCGGCTGCCGCGTGCTGCCGCCGCGCGATATCGACGGCCTGCAGGTCCAGCCGTCCGATCTGCGCCAGGTCGACGATCCGCATCACCTCGAACTGAAGGTGCCGCTGCGCAATCACTTCAACGTGGCGCTCGCGTTTCCAGCCATCGAACTGACACTGCTCGACCACCAAAATAACGTGGTCGTGCGTCGCGTGCTTTGGCCGAAGGACTATGTGACGCCCGGCACGCCCATCGACGCCGGCTTGCCGGCACGCACCACGCAGACGATGATCGTGCGGCTCGACACCGGTAACGTCGTCGCTTCGAACTTCCGCATCGAGATCTTCTATCCCTGATGCACGCGTAGTTGTCAGTTTCGCCTGCGGGACCGCTTTCATGTGGCCCGCACATTCCCTGCGCCCGGTACGACCGGCGCGCTTTTCATCGGTACATGAACTCCCGGAGAGCACATCATGAGTCAAGTTACGCTGGGTGGTAACCCGATCGACGTCGCTGGCACGTTCCCGTCGGCCGGCCAGAATGCGCCGGCATTTTCGCTCGTCGGCCGCGATCTGAAGCCTGTCTCGCTCGCCGATTTCGGCGGCAAGCGCAAGGTGCTCAACATCGTCCCGAGCCTCGACACGCCCGTCTGCGCCACGTCGACGCGCAAGTTCAACGAAGCCGTGGGCAAGCTCGACAACACGGTCGTCGTCGTGATCTCGGGCGACCTGCCGTTCGCGGCGGGACGCTTTTGCACGACCGAAGGCATCGAGAACGTCGTGACGGCCTCGACCTTCCGCGGCCATGACTTCGCACAGGCCTACGGCGTCGATGTGACGAGCGGCCCGCTCGCCGGCCTGACGGCGCGCGCGGTCGTCGTGATCGACGCCAACGACAAGGTCATTTACTCGGAACGCGTCAGCGAAATCAAGAACGAACCGAACTACGACGCAGCGCTCGCAGCGCTAAAGTAATCCGGCATCTGTGCGCCGCAGCGCCTCGCGCGCAGCGCACGCCCGGATTCACCCTCCACGCCCTACAGGAACTCCAGCCTTGTCTACGTTGATTTGCGGCTCGCTCGCCTACGACAACATCATGACCTTCGAAGGTCGCTTTCGTGAGCACATCCTGCCCGAGCAGGTGCACATCCTTAACGTGAGCTTCCTCGTGCCGACGATGCGTCGCGAATTCGGCGGCTGCGCAGGCAACATCGCCTACTCGCTGCATCTGCTCGGCGGCGATGCGCGCATCATGGCGACGCTCGGCGGCGCCGACGCACAACCGTACCTCGATCGCCTCAACACGCTCGGCCTCTCGCAAGCGCATGTGCGCGTGCTGGCCGACACGTGGTCGGCGCAGGCGATGATCACGACCGATCTCGAAAATAACCAGATCACCGCGTTCCACCCGGGCGCGATGATGCAGTCGCACCTGAACCGCGCCGACGAAGCACCTGGCATCAAGCTCGGCATCGTCGCGCCGGACGGCTTCGACGGCATGGTCCAGCACGTCGAGCAATTCGCGAAAGCTGGCGTGCCGTTCATCTTCGATCCGGGTCAAGGATTGCCGCTCTTCGACGGACCGTCGCTGCAACGCGCGATTGAACTTGCGACGTATGTTGCGGTCAACGATTACGAAGCCAACCTTGTCAGCCACCGCACCGGCTGGTCGCTCGAAGAGATCGCCAGCAAGGTCGATGCGCTGATCGTCACGCGCGGGGAGCACGGGTCGCAGATCTACCACGACGGCGGCATCGAGGAGATTCCTCCGGTGCAGGCGGAACGTGTGCTGGATCCGACCGGTTGCGGCGACGCGTTCCGCGGCGGTCTGCTCTACGGCATCGAGAACGGCCTCGGCTGGGCAACAACCGGGCGTCTCGCGAGCCTCATGGGCGCGCTCAAGATCGAACATCAAGGTCCGCAGAACTATGCACCCACACGGGCGCAGATCAATGAACGGTTCAAGAAGGCGTTCGGATACGAACTGCCGAACTGAACGCAGGCCTCGCGCGGGGGCCTTCTGGAGTTATACGAATGAGAACAACAAGTTGTTTGCTGGTTGCTGTGCTGGTGGCGGGTTCGTTTGCGGTTTCGGGGTGTGCATATAACAGCAGTTCCGCCGACGTCTATACGGCGTCGCAGGCGCAGCGCGAGGCCATGGTCCGCATGGCCACGATCGAGAGCGTTCGTGCCGTGAAGATCAGCTCCAATGACGGACAGCCCACCGGTCTCGGCGCCATTGGCGGCGGTGCGCTCGGTGCGGTAGCAGGCAGCGCGATCGGCGGCGGGCGCGGCTCGATCGTGACGGGCATCATCGGCGGCATCGCGGGCGCTGTGGCCGGCAATGCGGTGGAGAACGGCGCTGCGTTGCGCGACGGCCTCGAGCTTACGGTGCGACTCGACAGTGGCGACCTGCGTGCCATCACGCAGACCTCCACCGGTGAAGTCTTCAATGCGGGTGACCGCGTGCGCCTGCTCTCGAGCGGCGGCGTGACCCGCGTCACCCACTAACAGCGGTTTCCCCTGTACCGCGGCGGCGCCCTTGCGCCTTACGCGGAACCTCAGGCGCATGCGCTCCCCTGTGCATGCGCCTTTTTTCATGCGTGCTCGCCGGCTCGCGATCGCACATGCAAGCGCGCGTGTACCACGGAACCGACAGGCGAAAAAAATCCCGTCGCGAGCAACGCTGGCGACGGGATCTTGATCGGGCCTTGAAGCCGCCCGAACCGCGAGACACACAAGATGCGTGTCTCGCCTGGTACTGCGTATTACGGACGGCTGCCGGTCGGGAACGGCCATGCAGCGGCCGGGTTCAGCGCGGTCTTCACCGCTGCTGCTGGCGCGGCCGGTTGCGCAGCAGGGGCAGCAGGCGCGGCAGCGGCAGCCTTCTTCGCAGGCGCCTTCTTGGCAGCCTTCTTCGCAGGCGCAGCCTTCTTCGCAGCAGCCTTCTTCGCAGGCGCAGCCTTCTTCGCAGCGGCCTTCTTCGCAGGCGCGGCCTTCTTCGCTGCAGCCTTCTTCGCCGGTGCTGCCTTCTTCGCAGCGGCCTTCTTCGCCGGTGCTGCCTTCTTCGCAGCAACCTTCTTCACTGCGGCCTTCTTTGCCGGTGCGGCCTTCTTCGCAGCGACCTTCTTCACGGCGACTTTCTTCGCTGCGACCTTCTTTGCAGCAGCCTTCTTCGCCGGTGCTGCCTTCTTCGCAGCAACCTTCTTCACGGCGACTTTCTTCGCTGCGACTTTCTTTGCTGCGACTTTCTTTGCTGCGACCTTCTTCGCAGCAGCCTTCTTCGCCGGAGCAGCCTTCTTCGCTGCAACCTTCTTCACTGCGGCCTTCTTTGCCGCCGGTTTCTTCTTGGCAGTTGCCATTTTCTTCTCCTTCAGGTTCAGATGAGAGTCAGTTCAAACATCGCCCTTCGTCAAAACCCGCTTCCCGCGAACGCTTATCAGGGCGCACGCTGCGAAGCGGGCTATTCATCGGCGTACGCTGATCCCGCGCGCTTACGCTAATGAATGCGGTAAGGCGCGCAGTGCCATCGGGCACTGCGCGCCATGTCAACCCGGCGTCGGATACCGACACCGGCCAACGTTCGTTGAAGACGCCAGCCATAGGGCTAACGCCGTTTTCCGGGGGGAAGTTTGCCCATCCCTCTGAAGGGTTCGCAAAGTGCCAGTCATATCGGTCAGCCACCAGGGCCCCGGGCACGCTTTGCATCAGGCGTTCCTGCTCCTAATCATCTCGCCGGCATGGCGCTCGCGTAGCGCCGCCGGCACCCCAAAGACTTGTTCAGCAGTGCGCCCCAGGTCACTCCCAAGACAATGCACCGCCCGTCTGATATTCGATCACGCGCGTCTCGAAGAAGTTGCGTTCCTTCTTCAGGTCGATCATCTCGCTCATCCACGGGAACGGGTTCTCTTCGTTCGGGAACAGCGGATCGAGACCGATCTGCTGGCAACGGCGGTTGGAGATGAAGCGCAGATAGCTCTTGAACATCGACGCGTTCAGACCGAGGACGCCACGCGGCATCGTGTCTTCCGCGTAGCGGTATTCGAGGTCGACCGCCTGCTTGAACAGATCAGCGATCTCTGCACGGAACGCGGGGGTCCACAGGTGCGGGTTCTCGAGCTTGATCTGATTGATGAGGTCGATGCCGAAGTTGCAGTGCATCGACTCGTCACGCAGGATGTACTGATATTGCTCCGCCGCGCCGGTCATCTTGTTCTGGCGGCCGAGCGCGAGGATCTGGGTGAAGCCGACATAGAAGAACAGGCCTTCCATGATGCAGGCGAACACGATCAGCGACCGGAGCAGTTTCTGGTCAGCTTCGAGCGTGCCCGTCTTGAACGACGGATCCGTGAGCGTATGGATGAACGGGATCAGGAACTCGTCCTTGTCGCGGATCGACTTGACCTCGTGGTACGCGTTGAAGATCTCACCTTCGTCCAGACCGAGCGATTCGACGATGTACTGATAGGCGTGCGTGTGGATCGCCTCTTCGAACGCCTGGCGCAGCAGGAACTGGCGGCATTCGGGCGCCGTGATGTGGCGGTAGGTGCCCAGCACGATGTTGTTCGCGGCGAGGGAGTCGGCGGTCACGAAGAAGCCGAGGTTGCGCTTGACGATCCGGCGCTCGTCCTCGGTCAGACCGTTCGGGTCCTTCCAGAGGGCGATGTCGCGGGACATGTTGATTTCCTGCGGCATCCAATGGTTCGCGCAGCCGGCCAGATACTTTTCCCAGGCCCACTTGTACTTGAACGGGACCAACTGGTTTACGTCGGTCTGACCGTTGATGATGCGCTTGTCGGCGACATTCACGCGCGCTTCGGACGACACCGCTGCCTCACGCGGCGGGGCGACTGCGAAGTCGCTGGCGAAAATGTTATCCGCCTTGGAAGCCTGAGGAGTGGAACGCAGACCGAACTGCACATCGGCAGCCGGGACAGCTTCACTCGCGAGGTTGCGCATCGCATTTTGTTGCGCACCGCTCGACGGAGTTACAGCCGTTTTCTCGTCATCCCAGTTGAGCATAAATGTCACCATCAATTTAGATCGGTTTGTACCATCTTTTCGTGAGCGGTAAAAGGGTTCGTGCACGAAAAGTCCAGTTTTCGTTTCGCGTTGCGACCTGCATACAACACTTTGTCATTGCATCGTGTCGATCAACATGCGAAGTGCGCTGCGATAACGATGTGTTCGAATGCCTTCGCGTGTTTCAAATGAGCCTTGAAACTCGCAAGTGTTCGCGACGCGCGAGTGCTCTTGATTGCAGTCGATCACTCTCGAATGCCTACGCTTGCGTCGGATTGCACGATGCACAGCGCGTCGTCACTGCCACGCGTGCAGACTTCGCCGCCTCGTCGCTGCCGGTCTTACAGCGTGTCCCGGGCGCATCGGTGAAAACTCCAGGGATTCCTGATGCCTTCGCTCGCCGACTTCTTTCGTGAGTCGCGGCATTCGTGCCGTGCGTGTCGGGAATGAGCCGCAAGCAGATGACGCGAGCGGCGAAAGCTTCGTCTTGCCAGGCGGCGCGCATCGCACGCGCCGCCCTTCTCTACTAGTTACTACTTTAGTGCTGCTTCAGTCACGAGGCGTTGCGCCGCGTCACTGGCAGGCCTCGCACTCTTCGAAGCCCGGGTCGCCCGGACGCATCATGCACACGGGGCCGTCGGCTTCGGGCGCTTCCGCGATCGGTTCGGCCTCGGCGACGCTCGCCGATTGCAGCACCGTCGAATCCACTCCGCCACCCGTCACGCCGAAACCAGCGCCACCGCCGAACGCGCCACCGGCACCGCTGGCACCACCTGCACCGCCGTCGCCGTGCGTCGGCACTGCGTTCAGCGCGCCGTGCGCGACCGTCGACTTCTCGACGTGCGTCGCCGCCATCGTACGCAGGTAGTAGGTCGTCTTGAGACCGCGCAACCACGCGAGCTTGTAGACCTCATCGAGCTTCTTGCCCGACGCACCTGCCATATAGATGTTCAGCGATTGCGCCTGGTCGATCCACTTCTGGCGGCGCGATGCTGCCTCGACGAGCCAGCTCGGATCGACTTCGAACGCCGTCGCGTAGATCGCGCGCAGGTCGGCCGGAACGCGGTCAATGCGCGAGAGCGTGCCGTCGAAGTACTTCAGGTCCGCGACCATCACCTCGTCCCACAGGCCGCGCTCCTTCAGATCGCGCACCAGGTAGTCGTTGACCACCGTGAACTCGCCCGAGAGGTTCGACTTCACATAGAGGTTCTGGAAGGTCGGCTCGATACACGCCGAGACGCCGATGATGTTCGAAATCGTTGCGGTCGGTGCGATGGCGACGCAGTTCGAGTTACGCATGCCGTGCGTCGCAATGCGCGAGCGCAGCGATTCCCAGTCCATCGTCTCGCTCGTGTCGACTTCGACGTAGCCGCCGCGTGCTTCGGTGAGCAGCTTCAGCGTGTCCTGCGGGAGGATGCCGCGATCCCACAGCGAGCCACGGTACGTCGAGTAGCGGCCGCGCTCCTGCGCCAGCTCGGTCGAAGCCCAGTAGGCGTAGTAGCAGACCGATTCCATCGAACGGTCGGCGAACTCGACGGCCTCCTGCGATGCGTACGGCGTGCGCAGCAGATGCAGGCAGTCCTGGAAGCCCATGATGCCCATGCCGACCGGACGGTGCTTCAGGTTCGAGTTACGCGCCTTCGAGACCGCGTAGTAGTTGATGTCGATGACGTTGTCGAGCATGCGCATCGCGACGCTGATCGTGCGCTTGAGCTTGTCCTGGTCGAGCGCGTAGCTGCCGTCGTCCTGCTTGACCATGTGCGCGACGAGGTTCACCGAGCCGAGGTTGCAAACAGCGATTTCGGCATCGCTCGTGTTCAGCGTGATTTCCGTGCACAGGTTAGACGAGTGGACGACGCCGACGTGCTGCTGCGGCGAGCGCACGTTGCAGGGATCCTTGAACGTGATCCACGGGTGGCCCGTCTCGAACAGCATGCCGAGCATCTTGCGCCACAGCTGGGCGGCCGGCATTTTCTTGAACAGCTTGATCTCGCCGCGCGCGGCCTTCTCTTCGTAAGCCGTGTAAGCCTGTTCGAACTCCGCGCCGAACTTGTCGTGCAGGTCCGGGCAGGTCGACGGCGAGAACAGCGTCCAGTCACCACCTTCCATCACGCGCTTCATGAACAGGTCGGGAATCCAGTTCGCCGTGTTCATGTCGTGCGTGCGGCGGCGATCGTCGCCGGTGTTCTTGCGCAGTTCCAGGAATTCTTCGATGTCGAGGTGCCACGACTCCAGGTACGCGCACACCGCGCCCTTGCGCTTGCCGCCCTGGTTCACGGCGACAGCCGTGTCGTTGACGACCTTCAGGAACGGCACGACGCCCTGCGACTTGCCGTTGGTACCCTTGATGTGCGAGCCGAGCGCACGCACGCGCGTCCAGTCGTTGCCGAGGCCGCCCGCGAATTTCGAGAGCAGCGCGTTGTCCTTGAGCGCTTCGTAGATGCCGTCGAGGTCGTCGGCAACCGTCGTCAGGTAGCACGACGACAACTGCGAGCGGTGCGTGCCCGAGTTGAACAGCGTCGGCGTGGACGACATGAAGTCGAACGTCGAGAGCACGTTGTAGAACTCGATCGCGCGCGCTTCACGGTCGATCTCGTTCAGCGACAGACCCATCGCGACGCGCATGAAGAACGCCTGCGGCATCTCGATGCGCGTGCCGTCGACGTGCAGGAAGTAGCGGTCGTACAACGTTTGCAGGCCGAGGTAGCCGAACTGCAGGTCGCGGTTCGCGTCGAGCGCCGATGCGAGGCGCTTCAGGTCGAACTGCTGCAGCTTGTCGTCGAGCAGGCCGGCTTCGACGCCGCGCTTCACGAACTGCGGGAAGTAGTCGGCATAGCGCTCGGCCATCTCCGCTTGCGTCACTTCCTCTTCGAGAATTTCGCGACGGATCGTGTGCAGCAGGATACGCGAAGTCACCTGGCTATATGCCGGATCCTTTTCGATCATCGTGCGCGCGGCGAGGATGGCCGAGTCATAGACTTGCGACATCGGCACGCCGTCGTAGAGGTTCTTCACCGTTTCCGCGACGATCGGATCGGCGTTCACGGCATCGCCCAGCCCCGCGCATGCCGACTCGATCAGCGCACGCAGCGCGTTCATGTCGAGCGGGCGCGTGACGCCGTTGTCGGTAACGTTCAGGCTCGCAGCGGCCGGTGCCTCTTCTTCCTGCGCGTGGCTGCGCTCCTGGTTGCGCTTCTCGCGATAGAGCACGTAAGCGCGCGCGACGTTGTGCTCGCCGCCGCGCATCAGCGCGAGTTCAACCTGGTCCTGGATGTCTTCGATATGGAACGTGCCGCCGTTCGGACGGCTGCGCACGAGCGCGCGCACGACGTTCTGCGTGAGCTGCTCGACGAGTTCGCGCACGCGTGCCGACGCCGCGCCCTGACCGCCATTGACTGCCAGATAGGCCTTCGTCATCGCGATTGCGATCTTCGACGGCTCGAACACCACCACGCTGCCGTTGCGGCGGATCACCTTGTGGTCGGCGAACTGTGACGCATTCGTCTGGCCGTCCTGCGGCTCACCACCCAGCGTGTGCGCAGCGTGTGCGCCTTCAAACCGGGTCGAGACGTTATCGGTCGTTTGCATGTGCAAAGCTCCTGGTCCTGGAAGTGTGCGAAGAGTTTTCGCGGATTAATACGAGCGCCGCGCCCCCGTGTGCGCGGTCGATTAGGCGGAGAAAAAAAGCCAGCCTGGCGTGGATGCCGGATGCGACAAAGCAGATGGGACAAACGAAATGCCGGTCTTCATCGTGTATGTCGCGATCATTGGCTGCACCCCTTTTCTCGATTACTGCCGGTGCGCCGGCTGTTCTGCCGATTTTTTACTTACTGCGCACCGCACATCGTTCTTTTTCCTATGTCGCTAAAGCGAGCGGCGCCGTGCTCGTGGAGCGAGGCGCCGCGGCGCAACACAACATATGGTGTGAAGCAGTGTTTCGGGAACAAAGTATAGTGGAGAATAAAAACCGGTCAAACGTTTTATTTGGGCCAGAAAGCTTGACATTTGTGAAGCCCCGGCGCGTCGGGGCCTCCACGCAAAGCAAGCCTCAATGCGACTTTTTCGTGACAGAGATCGAAGGCACGGCGGTGGTTCAAAGCGTCGCGTCTTGCGTGCCTTGCCCGCGGAAATAGGGGAAGTACCGATCGGCGAGTTGCGCGTCGCGCTGCAGACGCGCCCAGTCGAAATGCGGGCCGGGATCGGTCTTGCGACCCGGCGCGATATCAGAGTGACCGGCGAGCGCGTCGACCGGATAACGCGTAACGAGCGCCTTCACGAGCGTCGCCAGCGTCGCGTATTGCGCGGACTCGAACGTCGTCGTATCGCTGCCCTCGAGTTCGATGCCGATCGAAAAGTCGTTGCAACGCTCGCGGCCGAAGAAGCTCGACACGCCCGCGTGCCACGCGCGTTCGTCGCAGGAGACGAACTGTTCGAGCGCGCCGTCACGATGGATCACGAAATGGGCCGACACGCGCACGCCGCGCAGATGTTGATCGAAGTACGGATGTGCGTCGCAGTCGAGGCGATTGAGGAAAAGATTTGCGATCGAGGGCCCGCCGAAGGTGTCCGGCGGCAGGCTGATATTGTGCACGACGATGAGTGTCGGCAGCGCGTGCGCGGGACGCGCCTCGAAGTTCGGTGAGGGCAGGCGGCGCGCGGCGTCAACCCAGCCCTGCGCGTCCACCTCGAACGGATGCGATGCTGCGCTCATCGCGTGGCGCGGTCTTTGTCCGCTGCGCGTGCGACGTAGGCACGCGCATGCTCGGCGCTGCAGAACGAATGCGCGCCGGCGGTCACCGACTCGCTGCGCGGCGCGTGCACGCCGCACTCGGCGCAGCGGACCATCGGCTCCGGCAGCGCGCCCTGTCCATTCGAACGGCCAGCAGCACCCGCGCCGTTCGACGCGCGCCATGCGCCCTGTGCGCCGCGGCCGCCTTGCGTGTTTTGCCCTTGCTGCGCCTGCTGTCCTTGTTGCGCTTGCTGCCCTTGCGAACCCGAACGCATCTGCGCACGGCGCAGCGCCTTGACGAACCACTGGCCGAGGACGATCAGCAGGAACAGGAGAAAAATCTGTCTCATGGCATTGATGCGCTTCACGCGCACTCAGACGATGGGCCGGTGCAGCAGCACCTCGAAGACGAACCGGCTGCCGACATACGCGAGCAGCAACGCGACGAACGACGCGATCACCCAGCGCAGCGCGGCGCGGCCGCGCCAGCCCGAAATCTTGCGAGCCGTGAGGAGCGTTCCGAACATGGCCCACGAGAGGATCGCGAACACCGTCTTGTGATCGAGTGAAAGTGGCCGGTCAGTCAACTGTTCGTTGAACACGATGCCCGACGCGAGCGTGAGCGTGAGCAGCACAAAACCAGCGCCGATCAGGCGAAACAGCAGTTTCTCCATCGTGAGGAGCGGCGGCAGCGTGTCGATCCAGTTCGAAAGCCAGCCGCCGTTCGCGGGACCGTTGCGCTGGAAGCCGCCGCCGCGCAGCGAGTGCAGGCGGCGCTCGACGGCAAGCATCAGGATCGCGTGCAAGGCGGCGATGGCGAAGAGCCCGTAGGCAATATTCGCGATGACGAAGTGCGCCTTGAACATCGGTGCTGCGGCATACGGCAGCACACGCACGCCGCCGAACACGAGCGGCAAAAGCGCGGCCAGCGCGGCAAGCGGCAGTAACAACAGGCGCAGCCCGTCGAGCTGAAAGAAAAAGCTCTCGATCCAGTAGATGACCACGCCGAGCCAGAACATCGCCGACAACGCGAAGGCGAAGCCGAAGAACATCTCGTGGACGGGGAAGATCGTCATGTGCAGCAGTACGCCGTGCGCCGCGAGCGCAACGAGCAGCAGCGTGCGCGAGAGCGGTCCGAAGCTGCGCGTGCGCGCCGGGCCGCCGACGCCGGCAACGCTCACCGGTGCCGTCACGGACGCCGGAAGCACGCTGCCGGGAAGCGTCTCTACGCCGGCATGACGCAGCGCCCGCCAGTCGGCGGCGCATAGACCGGCGTAAAGGAGCGCGGTGAGGGCATACAGTACAATATCCATATTCGAAGTTTACTATAGGCCCCATGCCGGGAGGGACAGCATCCCTTTCGCGCGCGCCCGGGCCGCACTGCTCACCGCTCCCCATGCTCGACAATCTCACTCAACGGATGGCGCGCGTCGTCAAGACGCTGCGCGGCGAAGCCCGGCTGACCGAGGCCAATACGCAGGAAATGCTGCGCGAAGTGCGTCTCGCGCTGCTCGAGGCGGACGTCGCGCTGCCGGTCGTGCGCGAATTCATCGCCAAGGTGAAGGAGAAGGCGCTCGGCGAAGAAGTGATCAGCAGTCTGTCGCCGGGGCAGGCGCTCGTCGGCGTGGTGCAGCGCGAGCTGACCGCCGTGATCGGTGGCGATTACGAAGGTAAGGCCGCCGAACTCGATCTCGCGGTCACGCCCCCCGCCGTCATCCTCATGGCCGGTCTGCAAGGCGCGGGTAAAACGACCACCACCGGCAAGCTCGCCAAGCTCCTGCGCGAGAAGTACAAGAAGAAGGTGCTCACCGTTTCATGCGACGTCTATCGTCCGGCCGCTATCGCGCAGCTGAAGACGGTGACCGAACAGGTCGGCGCCGACTTCTTCCCGTCGCAGCCCGACCAGAAGCCGGTCGATATCGCCAACGCCGCCGTCGACTGGGCCAAGCGCCACTATCACGACGTGCTGCTCGTCGACACGGCCGGCCGCCTCGGTATCGACGAGGCGATGATGAACGAGATCACCGCACTGCATGCAGCGCTCAAGCCCGCTGAAACGCTTTTCGTCGTCGATGCGATGCTCGGCCAGGACGCCGTCAACACCGCGAAGGCGTTCAACGACGCCCTGCCGCTCACCGGTGTCGTCCTCACCAAGCTCGACGGCGATTCGCGTGGCGGCGCCGCGCTCTCCGTGCGCCACATCACGGGTAAGCCGATCAAGTTCGTCGGCGTCGCCGAAAAGCTCGATGGCCTCGAAGTTTTCTACCCGGACCGCATGGCGAACCGGATCCTCGGCATGGGCGACATTCTCGCGCTCGTCGAGGAAGCACAGCGCGGCGTGGACGTGCAAGCGGCGCAAAAGCTCGCCGACAAGGTCAAGAAAGGCGGCGACTTCGACCTCAACGACTTCAAGGCCCAGCTTTCGCAGATGAAGAAGATGGGCGGCCTCTCGACGCTCATGGACAAGCTGCCCGCGCAGTTCCAGCAGGCCGCCGCGGGTGCCGACATGGGCGTTGCCGAAAAGCAGATGCGCCGCATGGAGGGCATCATCAATTCGATGACGCCCGCCGAGCGCGCCAAGCCCGAACTCATCAAGGCCACGCGCAAGCGGCGCATCGCGGCAGGTGCGGGCGTGCAGGTCCAGGAAGTGAACCGCATGCTGAACCAGTATGACCAGATGCGCACCATGATGAAGAAGCTCAAGGGCGGCAACCTGCAGAAGATGATGCGCGGCATGAAGGGCATGATGCCCGGCATGCGCTGAAATTGCGGGCGACACGCGCGGCGGCCGGTTGCGTTCGGGCGTCGCGGGCCGTCGCCTGTCACGCGGCGCGCGAGCTCGACAGCACGGGTTTATGCTGTAGCGCGCACCAGCGTTATTTTCCACACTGAATTACTACCGCCACGACCCCGCCAGAGTCATGAATCGCGAAGAAGCCCTTCACATTTTCCGCCACTCCGAAGAGATCGTTTCGGAGGGCGAGGTCAATGCGTCGATCGGCCGGATGGCCGAAGCGATCCGCGCCGAAATCAGCGAAGACTTCCCGCTCGTGCTGTCGGTGATGGGCGGCGCTGCCGTGTTCACCGGCATGCTCCTGCCGCACCTCGACTTCCCGCTCGAATTCGACTACATCCACCTCACCCGCTATCGCAACGCGATCCAGGGTAGCGCCGAAATGCAGTGGCGCGTGGCGCCGCGCGAGTCGGTGAAGGACCGCGTGGTGCTGGTTCTCGACGATATCCTCGACGAAGGCGAGACCATGGCCGCCATCCGCGACCGCATCCTCGCGATGGGTGCGAAGCGGTTCATGTCGGCGGTGTTGTGCGAGAAGACCATCCCGAAGGCGAAGCCGCTGCATCCGGACTACTGCGGTTTCGCGGTCCCGGATCGCTACGTGTTCGGCTGCGGCATGGACGCGAAGGGTTACTGGCGCAACCTGCCGACCATCCGTGCGCTGACCGAAGGCGCCTGAGCAGGCAAGCTCACACGCACCATGAAAAAAAGCGGCCCGTGGGCCGCTTTTTTGTTGTGTGCGCGTGTCGCTGCGATGCTGCGTTTTCACAGGTGATGCACGAAGGTGCTGATCCCCGCGAGAATCATCTCGACCGAGATCGCGACCAGCACGAGTCCCATCAGCCGCTCGAACGCGGTCACCACGCGTTCGCCGAGCCACTGCTGGATGCGCTCCGCCAGCACGAGCACCGCGGCACAAACTACCATCGTCACCGTGAGCGCCGCGATCCACTCGTACAGCTTGCCAGGCGCCTGCGACGTGAGCAGCATCACCGTGGCAAGCGCCGAAGGCCCCGCCAGCGCGGGAATCGCGAGCGGCACGATGAGCGGCTCGCCGCCCTTGTCGCTGCCGCCGAACGGCCCGCCCGGATGCGGGAAGATCATGCGCAGCGCAATCAGGAACAACACGATGCCGCCACCGATGCGCAGCGACGTATCGGTGAGCCCCATCATCCGTAGGAATCCGTTGCCGGCCACCATGAAGATGAGCAGGATCACAAACGCGATTGCCACTTCCCGCAGAATCACGATCGCCCGGCGCCGCGGCGCCACATGGTGCAAACACCCGATGAAGAGCGGAATGTTGCCGAGCGGATCGGTGATGAGAAGCAGCAGGACCGTCGCGGACAGGAAGCTGTACTGCACGTTCGCGGCGCTCCCTGACGTTTAGCGCGCGAGCGCCGCGCGAATCTTCTGCGCGACGATCTGGGCGGCTTCGTCGGCTGCCAGCAGCGTCGCTTCGGTGTCGCGACGGCCCTGGTACTCGATCTTGCCTTCCTTGAGACCGCGCTCGCCGATCACGAGGCGATGCGGCACGCCGATCAGCTCCCAGTCCGCGAACATGACGCCCGGACGCTCGCCACGATCGTCGAGGATCACGTCGATGCCTGCCTTGACGAGTTCGTCGTAGACGCGCTCGGCGTGCTCGCGCACGAGTTCGCTGCGATCGAGGCCCATCGGGCACACGACCACTTCGAACGGCGCGATCGATTCCGGCCAGATGATCCCCTTCTCGTCGAAGTTCTGTTCGATCGCGGCACCGAGGATACGCGTGACGCCGATGCCGTAGCAGCCCATCTGCATCGGTTGCGGCTTGCCGTTTTCGCCGAGGAAGCTGGCGTTCATCGCTTCGGAATACTTGGTGCCGAGCTGGAACACGTGGCCCACTTCAATGCCGCGGCAGATGTCGAGCACGCCCTTGCCGTCCGGCGACGGATCGCCCTTCTTCACATTGCGAATGTCGGCGACGACCGGCTCCCGCAGATCGCGGCCCCAGTTCACGCCGGTCGTGTGGAAGTCCACTTCGTTGGCCCCGACGACGAAGTCGCTCATGTTCGCGACTGTCGAATCGGCGATCACCTTCACCGGCTTCTTCGTGCCGATCGGGCCGAGGTAGCCCGGCGGCGTGCCGAACCATTCGACGATCTCGGCCTCGGTCGCGAAGCGGAAATTGCCGAGGCCCTCGAGCTTGCCCGCCTTGATCTCATTCAGATCGTGGTCGCCGCGCAGAAGCAGCAGCCAGATCGTCGGTTCGGCGCCTTCACCGTTTTCGGTTGCGAGCACGATCGACTTCACCGTGCGCTCAAGCGGGATCCCGAGCAGCTCAGCGACCTGCTCGCACTTCGCCGCGCCCGGCGTGGCGGTCTTCGCGAGCGGCTCGGTGGCCGCGCCGCGTTGTGCGATGAGCGGCAGCGCATCGGCGGCCTCGACGTTCGCAGCGAAATCCGACGTCGGGCAGTAGGCGATGTCGTCCTCGCCGGTCTCGGCGATCACGTGGAATTCGTGCGAGCCGCTGCCGCCGATCGAGCCGTTGTCGGCCGCGACGGCACGGAACTCGAGACCGAGACGCGTGAAGATGCGCGTATAGGCGTCGAACATCTTCTGGTACGAGACCTTCAGGCCATCGACGTCCTTATCGAACGAGTACGCGTCCTTCATGATGAACTCGCGGCCACGCATCACGCCGAACCGGGGACGGATTTCGTCGCGGAACTTCGTCTGCACCTGGTAGAAGTTCACCGGCAACTGACGATAGCTCTTGATCTGGTTGCGCGCGATATCGGTGATGACTTCCTCGTGCGTCGGCCCCATCACGAAATCGCTCTGCTTGCGGTCCTTGAAGCGCAGCAGTTCCGGCCCGTATTGTTCCCAGCGCCCCGATTCCTGCCACAGCTCGGCCGGCTGCACCGATGGCATCAGCAGTTCGATCGCGCCCGCGCGGTTCATTTCCTCGCGCACGATCTGCTCGACCTTGCGGATCGAACGCAGCCCGATCGGCAAATAGTTATAGATGCCGCCCGCGACGCGACGGATCATGCCCGCGCGGACCATCAATTTGTGGCTGACGATCTCGGCGTCAGCCGGCGCTTCCTTCAGGGTGCCGATAAAGAAACGGGTGGCTTTCATTCAGATTTTCCAAAAGCGGCGGCCCGTGCAGACCGCCCGAAGAAGGTGAAACGGTGGGAACTCGCACAGCTCGCGTGGTATCGAGATGCCGGCGCACTACCCATGACACCGGCCAGCCGGCCAGGCGCCCCCCGCGAGGCATCGATTGCGCGCCCTGCCCGTACTCGCGGCAATTCGCTCCAATCTTCCGGCGCTCGGGTGCGTGAGGACCGTTATCTGTTTATAATCAAAGCAATTTTAAAGGATTCGAAGGTGGTTGTATGCTGGATCGTGAAGGCTTTCGCCCGAACGTCGGCATCATCCTCTTGAACGCGCACAACGAAGTGTTTTGGGGCAAACGGGTTCGTGAACATTCCTGGCAGTTTCCGCAAGGGGGCATCAAGTATGGTGAGACCCCCATGCAGGCAATGTATCGGGAGTTGCAAGAAGAAACCGGGCTGCTTCCTGAGCACGTCAAGATTGTCGGTCGCACGCGCGACTGGTTGCGTTATGAGGTGCCGGACAAGTTCATCAAGCGCGAAGTGCGCGGCCATTATCGCGGCCAGAAGCAGATATGGTTTCTGCTGCGCATGGTCGGGCGCGACTGCGATATCTGTCTGAGGGCGACAGAACATCCCGAGTTCGATGCGTGGCGCTGGAACGAATACTGGGTGCCGCTCGAAGCGGTCATCGAGTTCAAACGCGACGTCTATCAACTCGCGTTGACCGAGTTGTCGCGCTTTCTGCGGCGACCCGCCGCGCCGCGCCCGGAAAGGGGCGCCATGCACGGGCACGAAGTGCGCTACCCGCGCATCGTCACGTCGGCACACGCCAACGCCGTGCAGGCCTCGCCTTTTATGGCTGACGTGCCCGACGGCACGCCTGTCGAAAGCGACTGCGGACCGGGCGAGAGTATGATCGTGCCTGCGCCGGAGGAGCACGAGTAACCAACTACGGCGCACTGAGCGCCAGAACCGGCGACGCGAACCACGTTCGCATCGCCGCTCCTCTACGCGCTGCGCCGCCTTTGGCGCGCGACGCGCCGTTGCTTCGAAGGGAAACCAATTTGAAACGTATTGCTCTTGCTGCGGTGTGCACCGCGGCCGCAAATAGCGTCCTGCTGACCGGCTGCGGTAGCTCCGGCCCCACCAACAAGGATGACAGCGCGTTCGTCTATCTGCTGGACCGCAAATCCAACTGGCAGGAAAACAAGCTCGAAGGATTGCCGCCGCTGCCGCAGACCGGTGCGACGCTGCTGCCGTTCGACGTCTCGAACAACACTCCGCTCAAGTTCTCGATCGATCCCGCCTCATTGACGGTGGGCACCGACGGCGTCGTGCGCTATACGATCGTCATCACCAGCCCGACGGGTGCACGCAACGTGAACTACGAAGGGATTCGCTGCGATACGTACGAGTGGCGTCTCTACGCGAGCCTCGACGCCGATCACAACGGCTGGGATCAAACCGTGGCGAACGACTGGTCGCGCATCGAGAGCGGTACGCTGAATGCCTATCACTCGGCGCTCTACCAGGACTACTTCTGCGCGAACAAGTTGCCGGTGGCGAAAGCACCGGTCATCGTCCAGAACCTGCGCTACGGTCGCGTGCAGTCGTCACTCGTTCGCTGACGTCGCGGCCCCTGTATAAAAAAACCGCGCCGGCCTTGGGCCGTCGCGGTTTTTTCGTTGCATGACCGCCTGGCTGGAGTCAGACGAGGACGAGATTGTCGCGGTGGATCAGTTCGGGTTCGAGCATGTAGCCGAGGATGCCCTCGATCTCGCCGCTCGAATGACGCTGGATCAGCTTCGTTTCCGCGCTGCTGTAGTTGGTGAGCCCGCGTGCCACCTCGGTGCCGGCGCCATTCAGGCACGCAATCACTTCACCGCGCGCGAACGCGCCCTGTACCCCAGTCACGCCGATCGGCAGCAGACTCTTTCCCGCAGCGGTGACTTTCTGCACTGCGCCGTCGTCGATCACAACGTGACCGCGCACCTGCAGGTGGTCGGCCATCCACTGCTTACGTGCGGCCATGCGTGCGGTGCGTGCGATCAACTGCGTGCCGATCGCCTCGCCCGATGCGAGACGCACGAGAACCTCGGGCTCCCTGCCACTCGCAATGACGGTGTTTGCGCCGCTGTGCGCCGCGCGTTTCGCTGCGAGGATCTTGGTGAGCATGCCGCCGCGGCCGATGCTCGATCCGGCGCCGCCCGCCATCGCCTCCAGCTCCGGCGTGCCGGCGTCCGATTGCTGCACGAGTGTCGCCGACGGATCCTTGCGCGGATCCGCCGTGTAGAGACCACTCTGGTCGGTCAGGATGATGAGCGCATCGCCCTCGATCAGATTCGCGACGAGCGCGCCCAGCGTGTCGTTGTCGCCGAACTTGATTTCGTCTGTGACGACCGTGTCGTTCTCGTTGATGATCGGCACGACGCCCAGACGCAGCAGCGTGAGTAGCGTCGAGCGCGCGTTCAGATAGCGCTCGCGATCGGCAAGATCGGCATGCGTAAGGAGGATCTGCGCGGTGCGAACGTCGTGCTCGGCAAAACGACTCTCGTACACCTGCGCGAGCCCCATCTGGCCGACGGCCGCGGCCGCCTGCAGTTCGTCGATTTCGCGCGGTCGCTTCGACCATCCGAGCCGCTGCATGCCCTCGGCAATCGCACCCGAACTAACCAGCACCACTTCCTTTCCCTGCGCACGGAGCGCCGCGATCTGCGCGGCCCAACGACCGATGGCCTCGTGATCGAGTCCCCGCCCATCGTTCGTGACGAGGCTCGAACCGACTTTCACTACCAGACGCCGGGAATCGGCAATGACGGAACGCATACTGCGCGGTCTCCCCAAATGACTGATGACGCGTAAAGCCCCGGCGCTAACCGCGCGGCGGCACTGACGAGATGCTTACTCTTGCGGCTCTGGGGTGCTATCGCCGTCGGGACGCGGCGCGTCGCGAAAACGCACGTCCGATGCGAGGTCTTCCGCCTCTTCCGCGCGACGCGCGTCCGAATGAGCGGAAACGTAGTCGAACACCGCGTAGCACAGGTTTTCGCAGCCCTGACCGGTGAGCGCCGAAATCTCGAACACGGGACCGTCCCAGCCGAAGCGCTTCACGAAGTCGGCGATGCGTGCGGCGCGCTCATCTTCGGGCACCATGTCGAGCTTGTTCAGCACGAGCCAGCGCGGCTTCTCATGAAGCGTCTCGTCGTACTTGCGCAGCTCGCCGACGATGGCCTTCGCCTCCGCTACCGGATCGACCGATTCGTCGAACGGCGCAAGGTCGACGATATGCAGCAGCAGCCCCGTGCGCTGCAGGTGGCGCAGGAACTGGTGACCAAGGCCCGCGCCTTCGGCGGCACCTTCGATCAGACCCGGAATATCTGCGATCACGAAGCTCTTGCTCGGACCCACGCGCACCACGCCCAGATTCGGCGCAAGCGTCGTGAACGGGTAGTCGGCAACCTTCGGTCTGGCGTTCGACACCGCCGAAATGAACGTGGACTTGCCCGCGTTCGGCATGCCGAGCAGACCGACGTCCGCCAGCACCTTCAGTTCGAGCTTGAGCATGCGGCGCTCGCCGGGCTTGCCGTCGGTCTTCTGGCGCGGCGCACGATTCGTGGACGACTTGAAGTGCAGGTTGCCGAGGCCACCCGCGCCGCCGTTCGCCACTATCACGCGCTGGTCGTGCTCGGTGAGGTCGGCGATCAGCTCGCCCGTTTCGAGGTCGGTGATGACCGTGCCCACCGGCATGCGCAACGTGATATCGTCGCCGCCCTTACCGTAGCAGTCCGAGCCACGGCCGTTCTCGCCGTTGCGCGCCTGGTGCTTCTTCGTATAGCGGTAGTCAATCAGCGTGTTGATATTGCGGTCCGCGACCGCGTTGACGCTGCCGCCACGCCCGCCGTCGCCGCCGTCCGGTCCGCCGAACGGGACGAACTTCTCGCGCCGCATCGACGCGCTGCCATCGCCCCCATCGCCGGCGATGACTTCGATCTTCGCTTCGTCAATGAACTTCATGCGTTACTCCGTCCCGTGGATGTCGTTATTTTGCCGCGCAAGGACCTGCCTGACCAACATGGCCGAACAGCCAATGTCCAGGCGGGCAGTTTCACCGGCCTCGCGAAGCGTTCACGCCCCGCAAACACGGCCAGCGGCTTCGCACTGGGCCCGGTCAGGCGAGTGCGGCCGATCAGATTGCGGCCATAAACAAGAAGGCCCCGCAAACTTCGCGGGGCCTTCTTTGCGTCGATTGCGAACGGTCTGGAACTCAGACCGCTGCCGGGACGACGTTGACCGTGTGCTTGTTCGCTGCGCCCTTGGTCGTGAATGCGACGTGGCCATCGACCAGCGCGTACAGCGTGTGGTCCTTGCCGATGCCGACATTCAGGCCCGGGTGCATGCGCGTGCCACGCTGGCGAACGATGATGCCGCCTGCGAGGATCGCCTGGCCACCGAACACCTTCACGCCAAGTCGTTTCGACTCTGAGTCACGGCCGTTCCGCGAGGAACCGCCAGCCTTTTTGTGTGCCATTTGTTTGCTCCTTTACCTTCGTGCGCTGTGGCGTCGACTTACGCGTTGATCGCGTCGATGCGCAGTTCGGTGTAGTTCTGGCGGTGGCCGCCGTGCTTCTGGTAGTGCTTCCGGCGACGCATCTTGAAGATGGTCACTTTGGCGTGACGACCGTGGGAGACGACGGTAGCCTTGACGGAAGCCCCACTGACCAGCGGCGTACCGAACTTAATCGATTCGCCTTCGCCCACTGCGAGAACCTGGTCGAGCGTGATTTCTGCGTCAATGTCTGCCGGTATCTGTTCTACTTTAAGTTTTTCGCCAACGGCAACTTTGTACTGCTTGCCGCCGGTTTTTATGACCGCGTACATTGAGAACCTCACTCTGAGAATACTTTCCAGCTTGTTGACAAACTTACTCTAGGCGCTGGAAACCCTCGATTATACATAGAGTTAGCTGCGCAGTCAAAACTGATTGACGGGAGCGCCCGGGGGCCGCACGCAAGCCCGGAGGCAAGTCACGTGCGCGCGTCAAAGCGCCGCGCAGCGGGCGTTCCCCGCCGGCAGGCCCTGGCCGGATCGCAAGCCAGGCGACATGGCAGCGCTCGGGAGTCGCCGGATTCGCCTTATAATCCGCGGCACTATCCTTAAATGTCATCATGCCGTCCACCGTCACCCCCACCCCCAGCGCAGCTGCCCTGCTCGCCCCGATCGCCGCTGACATGGAGCAGGTCAACCGAGTCATCCGGAAAAGCCTGGCGTCCGAGGTGATGCTGATCAACCAGATCTCCGAGTACATCATCGGCGCGGGAGGCAAACGGCTGCGTCCGGCGCTCCTGCTGCTCGTGGCCGGCGCGCTCGGCGACCGTGGCACGCACCGGCACGAACTCGCTGCCGTCGTGGAATTCATCCACACGGCGACGCTGCTTCACGACGATGTGGTCGACGAATCCGACCTGCGGCGCGGCCGCCAGACGGCCAACGCCCTCTTCGGCAACGCGGCGAGCGTGCTGGTCGGCGACTACCTGTACTCGCGCTCGTTCGAAATGATGGTCGGCGTGGGCAAGATGCGCGTGATGGAGATCCTGTCGCAGGCGACGACGATCATTTCCGAAGGCGAGGTGCTTCAGCTCCTGAACATGCACGACGCCGACGTGGACGTGTCTCGCTACATGCAGGTGATCCGCTACAAGACGGCGAAGCTCTTCGAAGCGGCAGCTCAACTGGGCGCGGTGCTTTCGGGGTCGGATGCGCGGACCGAAGAAGCGGCTGCGGAGTTCGGCCGGCGTATCGGCACCGCGTTCCAGATCATGGACGACTGGCTCGATTACGCAGGCACCGCCGATGCGATGGGCAAGAATGCCGGCGACGACCTGCGCGAAGGCAAGCCCACGCTGCCGCTCATCTGGTTGATCGAGCACGGCACGCCGGAGCAAGCCGCTCTCGCGCGCGAAGCCATCGAGCAGGGTGGCACGACGCGCTTCGACGAAATCTTCGCGGCGATCACGCGCTCGGGTGCGCTTGATCACACGCTCGAGTGCGCGAAGGCCGAGGCACAAGCCGCAGCTGATGCGATTTCGTGGTTCCCCCCTTCCATTTACAAAGAGAGCCTGCTAGAATTATGTTCTTACTCGACGACGCGCCAGTCTTGAACAAGACGCAGCGAGCTGTTGAGTCTAGCTGGAGTCCAGTACTCAGTTAGTCAATTCGGGGTGTAGCTTAGCCTGGTAGAGCGCTACGTTCGGGACGTAGAGGCCGGAGGTTCGAATCCTCTCACCCCGACCAGAATTTTCCTTGTAAATCAAGGCCAAAACCGTCCACTTGCTGGACGGTTTTTTGTTTTCCGGGGTTGTTTTTGCTGTTCTGTCGCAAATCTGTCGCGCGGAACACAACTTTCGTCCCCTCTACGCGAAAGCTAAAACCGATTCCTAGACGGAACTCCCTTATTGGAGTTCTGACAATGGCATCGATCACTAATCGCAGTCGCTACACCGTTTCGGTCAAAAACAACAACTCGCTCTACCGCGAGTTCGCCTACGGCAATCGCCAAGCCGCCGTCGGCTACTCTGTGACGCTCGAGAAGGACGGCTATAAGCCGTCCCTCACCCAGCTTCAAGACACCTTCCTGGTTGTGATTCGCCAGAAGGGCGTCAAGACCTTCAATCACACCGCCGCCTCACTCGAAGAAGCCGAAAACATCGTCAAGAAAATCGAGGAAGAGCGCTCACGCGGACTGTTTATCGACTACACCAAGGCCCACCAGATCACATTCCTCGATTTGCTCATTCGCTATCGGGATGAAGAAGGCCCGAAACACAAGGGATGGGAGAAGGTCGAGAAGTACAAGATCAACGGCTGGCTGGAGGATGCAGAAGGCCTGCTCGTCAAACGCCATAAGCAGCGCGAAGCTGAGATCACGGCAACCGGCAAGGCCACCACACTACTCAACGCCATGCGCGCACCCGCACGCGGGCTTGACTGGATGAAGAAATCGTTCGCCCAAATCACGACCGAGGATATCGAGGGCTATATCCGTGATCGCCTGGAAGTGGTCGCCCCCAGCACGGTAGACCGCGAACTCGATACGCTCTCGGCCATCTTCACGGTGGCGATTTCGGTCTGGAAGTACCGCGTCGACGAAAACCCCATGGATGGGGTTCGTCGCCCGAAATACTTCAACGAGCGCGACCGCCGCCTGAAACCGAGTGAAGAAGCACGCCTGCTGGCGGCAGCTCGCGCTGAAGACCGGGAGCGTTGCATCACCCCTGCTGCCGAAGCCTTGATGGGTGAGGCACGCGCCCACGCAGCCACATTGCCGACGAAGTATCAACAGAAAGCCTATATCAAGCAGGCGCTCATCCACGCAAGACAGGCGGCTGAACCGGACTATGTCCACGTTCCGCTGTATGAGACATTCGTTCAGTTCCAGTTGATGACGGCAGCTCGCCGAGGAGAGACCTTGAACGTGCGGTGGGAGCACGTTGACCTGGAAGACCGGTCGATTTTTCTCCCGGAAACCAAGAATGGGCGTCCTCGTAAGCTGCCGCTGCGCCGCGACCTGATGGAGATGCTCGAAACCCTACCGCGCAATGACCCGTACGTGTTCCCGATCTCGACTGTTGTCCTAGGCGATGCCTGGAAGCGCATTCTCGCGCGCGCAGGTATCGAAGATCTGCATATTCACGACCTGCGCCATGAAGCAATTTCCCGGGCGGCCGAAACCGCTAAGTTCACACTGATTGACCTTCAACATTTCTCGGGCCACCGCGACGTACGCATGTTGCTTCGCTACTCTCACCTCTGCACGCGGAAGCTGGCCGAACGTCTGGATGAGGCCTTTGGGAGTGAAACGGCACAATCGGTCATGACGACGTCTCACCACGGGCGTGTCCGCCTGAAGAGCAGCGCAGGGATGTCGGTCGCGCAGATTCAGGCCGATTCGGAAGCGCATGTCCTGGACAGCATGCCGGTTTCCGCGCAGAAACTGCCAGCGGCCAGCCCGGCGTTGGCAGCTAACGTGATTGCGTTTCGCCGCCCGAGCGCTGCGGCGTAAGACAGGCGCATTAGCGGCCATCATCTGAGCCCCCGTAGGAGAGTCCGTCGGAAAACCTCAAAAACAAGTTGGCCGTCTAAATCTTGATTCTGAGATTTAGACGGCCAATCCTTTTAAATCAATAAGTTAATCCACCCATGGGCCAGCCCTCGGCCCCGTCCATCTCTTGAATCGAGGCAAGCCGCCCCTGCTCCCGCTTTCTTCCAGCCCTCCACTCTTCCACTTGTGATCGCGTTCGTCCGTAATGCCGCACCGATCACTGTAGTGGTCTAATGAATCCGGACACTGATTTAGGCGAGAATGGTCGCCATGAAGAGGTGTCTGATGAGCAAGCAACGACGTACGTTTTCCCCGGAGTTCAAACAGCAAGCCGCCTGTCTGGTGCTCGACCAGGGCTATAGCCATATGGAGGCAAGCCGCTCGGTCGGTGTCGGCGAGACGGTGCTGCGTCGCTGGGTGCAGCAACTTCAGATGGAACGCCAGGGCGTCACGCCGCAGGGCAAGGCAATCACGCCGGATCAACAGCGTATTCAGGAACTCGAGGCGCGTATCGAACGCCTCGAGCGTGAGAAGGCCATTTTAAAAAAGGCTACCGCGCTCTTGATGTCGGAAGGCATCGAACGTACGAAGTAATTGATCAGATTGGCGCAAGCGAATCGGTCGAACTGATCTGCGCGGTATTCGACGTATCGCGATCCTGCCTGTATGCGTACCGGGAGCGCGCCCAGCGCGTTGACGCCGAGCGCATGGCACTGCGTAGCCGGGTACACGAGCTGTTCGTCGAGAGTCGAAGCTCTGCCGGCAGCCGCAGCATCATGGGCATGATGCGCGAAGAAGGTACGGTGATTGGCCGCTTCAAGGTCAGCCGCCTGATGGAAGAACTCGGGCTTATCTGCAAGCAGCCGGGTCGCCATGCCTACAAGCAGGCCACGGTCGAGCGGATCGATATCCCGAATCATCTCAATCGTGAATTCGAGGTTGGTACGCCGAATCAGATCTGGTGTGGTGACATCACCTATGTCTGGGCGCAGGGCCGTTGGCATTATCTGGCCGTAGTGCTCGACCTGTTCACGCGTCGGGTTGTTGGCTGGGCGTTCTCGACACGCCCGGATGCCGATCTGGTCGTGCAGGCGTTGGAGATGGCCTATGAGCAGCGTGGTCGTCCGCAAGGCTTGCTGTTCCACTCGGATCAAGGCGGCCAGTATGCAAGCCGGAAATTCCGTCAGCGCCTGTGGCGCTATCGGATTCAGCAGAGCATGAGCCGTCGTGGAAATTGCTGGGACAACTCCCCGATGGAAAGGCTGTTCCGCAGCTTCAAGACGGAATGGCTGCCGTCAGTGGGGTACACGTCGACGCAGGAAGCACACCGGGATATCAGCCACTACCTGATGCACCGTTACAACTGGATACGGCCGCATCAGTTCAATGACGGACTGGCGCCGGCTGTTGCGGAAGAAAAACTTAACGCAGTGTCCGGGATTAGTTGACCACTACACACCGATGCCACATGGGACATGGCGAAGATGCCCCCAACCCTTCCTAGGTGCACGCATCCATGCGATCATCCCCAGAATCAGGGGTTCTGCAACTTCATGCTGTGTGAGCAGCAGTTATCGGCTACAGAAAATGCCGACGGCTTCGGCTGATTTTCGTCTCTGACAAGAGCCCAACCGGAAAAGAGGATTTGACGTGACAAAAATTGCTTGTGTCGATTTATTCTGCGGCGCGGGCGGACTGACGCATGGCTTCATTCTCGAAGGGATGCCTGTCGTCGCCGGTATTGATCTTGATCCGGCCTGCCGTTTCCCATACGAAACGAACAATGCTCAAGCCAAATTTATCGAGCGTGACATTAGCAAGGTTACAACGGACGAACTCAAAGGCCTGTTCGGCGATGCTGAGCTGACGATTCTCGCTGGTTGCGCACCTTGCCAGCCGTTCTCGACCTACGCTCAGCGCTATGAGCTGGACGGCAAAGATGGCAAGTGGGGACTGCTTTATCAGTTTGCCCGCCTTGCAGAGGGCTCAATGCCCGATGTCATCACGATGGAGAACGTGCCCTCCGTTGCCAAGCATGAGGTGTTTCGCGATTTCGTGCATACGCTGGAGCAACTCGGCTATGACGTATGGTTCGATGTTGTCGACAGCTCTCAATATGGCGTTCCACAGATGCGTCGGCGTATGGTTTTACTAGCCTCGAAGCACGGGCGCATCGAGATGATTGCCCCGACCCATTCGAAACCCAAAACCGTAAAGCAGGCCATCGGGCATTTGCGCCCTCTTTCAGCCGGTGAATCCGCACCTAGAGATAAGTTGCATGTCACGGCCACACTGTCCGAAAAAAATCTCAAGCGGATCAAGGCATCCAAGCCTGGCGGTACTTGGCGCGATTGGCCCAAACACCTGATTGCAAAATGCCACCGTGCCGAAAGTGGTCGTACCTATGCAGGGGTCTACGGCCGCATGGAGTGGGGCAAGCCCGCGCCCACAATGACGACTCAGTGCTATGGGTTCGGCAACGGCCGCTTTGGTCACCCTGAACAGGATCGAGCCATCTCTCTTCGGGAAGCGGCAATTCTGCAAAGCTTCCCTCTCGACTACGCCTTCATTCCACAGGATGGCGAAGTGAGTTTCACGGCCCTCGGCCGCCTCATTGGAAACGCAGTTCCCGTCGACCTCGGGCGCGCTATTGCACGCAGTATCAACCAGCACATCAAGTCAGTGGTCGCGTAATACTGGTTTGACGCGATTCGTGTCATGTCTCGACTCTTGCCTTCATCACCAGATACCAGTAGTCGTATGGCGAAGGTGCGGCAGAAGGGAACGGACGCCGAGGTGGCATTGCGGCGGGAGATGTATCGAATCGGCTTACGCTACCGGGTTGATTACGAGGTTCTGAAGAAACCTCGCCGCGTCGCCGATATTGTATTTCCCGGTCGCAAAATCGCGGTCTTCGTGGACGGCTGTTTTTGGCACGGCTGTCCAGAGCATGCTACATGGCCGAAGCGAAACGCTGAGTTCTGGCGTCAAAAAATTGAAGCTAACCGAACACGAGATGCGGACACGAATGATCGACTGCGTGCCCTGGGCTGGACGGTACTGAGGTTCTGGTCGCACGAATCCCCAGTCGAATCGGCTGAGATCATCGCTCGGGCGGTTGCAATTACAGACGAACGCAGGACCGGCCCACCCGATATGGGTCCCAGAATTAAAGGAAGATAGTCATCAGATGGGCGTCCAGAACGAACCGCAAACCCAGACGTATCGTGCTCGTCCCGAGCCTGGCCAACTCGTCGAGGTGCGCCGTCGGCAGTGGGTTGTCGCAGACGTCGATGCCGCCCAACTAGATACGGGAGTCCGGCAACATTGTGTGACTCTGTCGTCGATTGACGAGGACGGGCTTGGCGAGGAGCTGGAAGTCATCTGGGAGATCGAACCGGGTGCACAAGTCATAGAGCGCGCAGGCCTGCCTTCGATCACCGGACAGGATGATTCGCACACGCTCAACGCCTTTCTCGATGCTGTGCAGTGGGGCGCCGCCACCAATGCTGACAGGGGGTTTCTCCAAGCGCCATTCCGCAGCGGCGTCAGCATCGAGGATTTCCAGCTTGATCCCTTGGTACGCGCCATCGACATGGCTCGCGTCAATCTGCTCATTGCCGACGACGTCGGCCTTGGCAAGACCATCGAAGCCGGTCTGATAATTCAGGAGCTGCTGCTGCGGCATCGTGCCCGTACCATCCTGATCGTCTGCCCTGCGTCGCTTCAGGAAAAGTGGCGTGTCGAGATGCTGGAGAAGTTCGGCCTCGACTTCCGCGTGGTCGATACCGACTACATCAAACAGTTGCGGCGAGAGCGCGGAATTCACGCCAATCCGTGGACGTCACATCCGCGCCTCATAACGTCGATGGATTGGGCCAAGGGTGGAGAAGGTTTACGCGCCATGCGCGACGTGATTCCTTCTCACGTTGGCCATCCCCGCAAGTTCGACCTGCTGGTCGTGGACGAAGCACATAATGTCGCACCAGCAGCAGGTGCGCACTATGCGCTGGAAAGCCAGCGCACACGCTTCATCCGAACTATCGGCCCACATTTCCAACATCGTCTGTTCCTGACTGCGACGCCGCACAACGGTTACACCGAATCGTTCACCTCGCTGCTCGAACTGCTCGATGATCAGCGTTTCGCACGCAACATCCTGCCGGATGAAAAGCGTCTGAGCCAGGTGATGATCCGCCGCCTGAAGAGCGATCTAGTCGATGCAAACGGCAATCTGTTATATGCCCGACGCACCTTGCAGGCGCTCGAAGTCCCATACACGGCGGAAGAGCGCGAGGCTCATAGCAAGCTGGACGACTTCTGCGCCAGCCGCGAAAAAGATGCCAACAAGGCGGGCAATGCATTTGGCACGGCCTTCATCAGCCGTCTCCTCAAAAAGCGCCTGCTCTCATCGCCCGCCGCCTTCGCATCCACGCTCGAAAAACACGTCGCGTCGTTATCCGACGCGCGCCCCGTGAAACCAGATGCGATGGCCGAGCGTATCCTGCACAAAGCCATCCTGAAAGCGGACGAGGACTACGCCAACGACCGTGAATTCGAGAACGCCCAAGAGGAAGCCATTGAGGAAGCGACGCGACGCGCATCACCGTTGACTCCGGAGCAGCGGTCCGCACTCGACGAATTGCGGACGTGGGCGCAGAGCGCCCAGCATCAGGCCGACTCCAAGGCCCGGGCCATTCTCAACTGGCTCACAGTGAACCTCAAGCCCGATGGCCAGTGGAGCGATCATCGGGTGATTCTGTTTACCGAGTACCGTACGACGCATCAGTGGATGCATCAAATCCTTGCCAGCCACGGTTTCGGCGGTGAGCGTCTCGGTCTGCTTCACGGTGGTCTATCCCAAGAGGAGCGCGAACCGATCAAGGCGGCGTTCCAGGCATCTCCGAAGGATTCGCCTGTACGCATCCTGCTTGCCACCGACGCGGCGTCCGAGGGTATCGACTTGCAGAACCACTGCAATCGACTCATCCACTTGGAAATTCCCTACAACCCCAACGTGATGGAGCAGCGCAACGGGCGTATCGACCGGCACGGGCAGCGCGAGAAAGAAGTACTGATCTGGCATCCGGTCGATGGGGGTGATGCAAGCGGAGCATCGGTCGGAGGCCACGGCGAGGATATCCTGCGCGCTCTGCGGAAACTGGACTCAATGCGCGCTGACATGGGTAGCGTCAATCCGGTGATCGCACCACAGATGTCAGGCCTCATCGAGGGCTCTCTGAAGGATCTGGACACTCGTCTCGCGGAAGCCCGGATCGCTCGCGCCAAGAATTTCGTTCGCGCCGAGCGCGAGTTGAAGGAGCGCGTCGCCAAACTGCACGAACGTCTGCTCGCTACCCAACAGGATTTCCATCTCACGCCCGATCACGTTCTGATGGCGGTAAAGACCGGCCTCGCATTGGCGGGTCGCCCACCGCTGGAATCTGTAGAACTGGCGGGCGCGCCCTCAGGCAGCGTATTCCGGATGCCAGAGCTATCCGGCTCGTGGGCGCGCTGTCGGGAAGGGTTACGGCATCCGCACACCCAAAAGATGCGGCCCGTCACGTTCGACCACGCGGTCGCCAGTGGCCGTGACGACGTCGTGCTCGTCCACCTGAATCATCGCTTGGTGCAGATGTGTCTGCGCTTGCTGCGTGCCGAGGTCTGGGCGCAGGACGACGTGAAGAAGCTGCACCGCGTCACCGTCCGTACCGTACCAGACGCGCTTATCGATGGCCCGGTTGTAGTCATCGTCTCGCGGCTGGTCGTCACCGGCGGCAACCACCATCGGCTGCATGAAGAGCTAACAGTATCGGGCGGCTATCTGCGCGACCAATCCTTCCGCCGCGAGGAAGGGGTCACCCGTGTCCAGCAATGGCTGGACGATGCGCAGCCAATTCCAGCAGCCCCATCCCTGTTCGACGTGCTCCGCGTCCGTTTCGACCGCCAGCGAGAAGCCATCCTGAAAGCGGTGGACGCTCGCTCCAAGGAGCGCCTCCGCTTCCTGACCAACACGCTCCAGACCCGCAAGCAACAGGAGATTGACGATATCGGCACGGTGCTCGACGAACTGGGAAAGGCAATCCGGTCCGAATTGAACAAAGGGCAGCAGCCCGAACAGCTTTCGCTCTTCACTGAGGATGAGCACCTACAACTCAGACGCGACATTGCCGCACTGGAAGCTCGCCTCGCACGAATTCCCGATGAGCGCCAGATGGAGATCCACGCCATCGAATCACGCTACGCCGAACTTGACGACCGCACTTTCCCGGTAGCAGTGATCTTCGTTGTGCCCGAATCCGCCGGAGGCTCTGTATGAGCGCGCATCACGAATGGCTCTCGCTCGTCGAGATTTCCGGTCCGTTCCTCGCCGTTCCCGTTCTGAAGGAAACCTTCCCGCAAGGGCTGGAGGAACTTGATACGACCAAGCGCAAGCGACTGCGCCAAGCCTACGAAGAATGGTGCGATGCACTGGAAACCGGCGATCTCCGCTTCGTCGAACTACACGCAGCATGGATTGACGAGGTCTTGTCTCGCGGACTGGAACTCGATGAGGATGGTCGCGGTGATGTGCTCAGACGCAAGGGCTGGTGCGCTGCGCACCTGGCCGCCGCGCTGCCCGAACATGGCGTAAGTCTGTCACCAGACTTCGCCGTCGTCGGCAATGGTGATCAGCCACTGATGCTCGTCCACGCCTACGGGCAGGACGTTGATCTCGATGCCACCCAGAAGCTGGATGGCTGGGACAGTAGCCCGGTGGAACGCATGGTGACACTCTGCCGAGCGACGGGCTGCCGCCTCGGGCTGGTGACCAATGGCGAACGCTGGATGTTCGTCGATGCGCCGGTGGGTGCTGTCACTACCTTCGCCAGTTGGTATGCACGCATCTGGTCACAGGAACCTGTCACCCTGCAGGCCTTCGTTCACCTCCTAGGCATCCAGCGCTTCTTCGTCGATGAATCAGAACGGCTGCCCGCGCTGCTTGACCGTTCGCTGAAGTTTCAGGATGAGGTGACGGACGCATTGGGCGAGCAGGTACGGCGTGCAGTCGAAGTTCTGATCCAGTCGCTCGACAAATCCGACCAGGATCGGGACCGGGAATTACTGCGCGGCGTGAAGGAAGCCGAACTCTACGAAGCCGCTCTGACGGTGATGATGCGACTGGTCTTTCTGCTTTCTGCCGAGGAGCGCGACCTGCTGCTCTTGGGCGATGAGCGCTATGAAGCCAATTACGCGATCTCGACGCTGCGCATGCAATTGCGCGCCGAGCCTGACGAGATCCTTGAGCGCCGCTGGGATGCCTGGTCGCGCCTGCTTGCAGTCTTCCGCGCCGTGTACGGCGGCATCGAACACGAAAATCTGCGGCTGCCCGCGCTGGGCGGCTCACTATTCGATCCGGATCGATTTCCCTTCCTCGAAGGACGCACCCGTGGCTCGGATTGGCGTACCGACATTGCCAAGCCGCTACCAATCGACAACCGCACAGTCCTGCTACTGCTTGAAGCGATCCAGCAATTCCAGGGACGCACGCTGTCATATCGGTCGCTGGACGTCGAGCAGATCGGCTATGTCTACGAAGGCTTGCTGGAGCGTACAGTCAAGCGCACCGCCGAGGTTACGCTGGAACTCGACGCCACCAAGAGTGCTCAGTCGCCGTGGGTCACGATGGCTGAACTCGAATCGTCTCGGTTAGACGGTGCTGCGCGCTTGGCTGATCTGCTCCAGCAGCGCACCGGTAGTTCTGCCAGCCGCGTGCGCAACGATCTGGCACGTCCCGTGGACGATGCGCTTGCTGATCGCTTGTTGACCGCTTGCCACGGCAATACAGCGCTGCGCGACCGCATCAAGCCCTTCGGCCACCTGGTGCGTACCGATCCTTGGGGCTATCCGTTGGTCTATCCTGCAGGAGCATTCGTCGTCACCACCGGCTCCGACCGCCGCGAGACCGGCACCCACTACACGCCGAAGTCCCTCACCGAAGCCATCGTCGCAGAGACGCTCACGCCCATCGCCTACGTTGGCCCGGCACAAGGAGCACAGCGCGAGGGTTGGACGCTGAAATCGCCCGCCGAACTGCTTGAACTGAAGATCTGCGACCCCGCGATGGGTTCGGGCGCGTTCCTCGTGCAAGCCTGCCGATGGCTGGCCGACCGGCTGGTGGAGGCATGGGCGCAGGCCGAGGCACAGGGGTACGCGGTGGGCATTGATGGAGAGGTGGGGGATGCCGACGCCAACATCGAGACGCTGCCACGCGACACCGATGCGCGCGCCATCGTCGCCCGTCGCCTCATCGCCGAACGCTGCCTCTACGGCGTCGATCTGAACCCGCTGGCGGTCGAACTGGCCAAGCTCTCCATCTGGCTGGTAACGCTGGCCAAAGGGCGGCCCTTCGGTTTCCTTGATCACAACCTGCGCTGCGGCGACAGCCTGCTCGGCATCCATCGGC
This sequence comes from Paraburkholderia adhaesiva, assembly GCF_021390575.1. Classification (GTDB taxonomy): domain Bacteria; phylum Pseudomonadota; class Gammaproteobacteria; order Burkholderiales; family Burkholderiaceae; genus Paraburkholderia; species Paraburkholderia adhaesiva. Next base: position 2,840,337 of record NZ_JAJEJQ010000001.1, read on the forward strand.
TGGATCAGCTCACCCAGCTATCGATGAACCCCACTGGGCAAGGGCAGTTGCGCCTGTTCGGACAAAACGTCGAGCAAGCCGTGCGCGACGCCATCGGACTGCGACAGCAGTTGCGCGAAGTGCCCATCCGCGACATCCGCGACGTGGAGGCGATGGCGCATCTGGACGCCGACGCGCGCCGCAGGCTCGAAGTTCCGGAATGCATCGCCGATGCGTTAATCGGGGAGGTGTTCGCATCGGGTGGAAGTGGTGTGACGTTGGAGAACGCACTGGTGTCGCTAACCGTCCACGCTGGAAAGGCCATCGACGGCGACCGTGACGTGCTCGCCTCGATGCTCCGGAGATCGGTCGCTGCGCTCTCGACCGATCTGCCCACCGACAAGCCCGCACGTCGGCCGTTTCATTGGCCGCTGGAGTTTCCGGAGGTGTTCGCGTCCGAGCGAGGCGGTTTCGACGGTATGGTCGGCAATCCGCCGTTTCTGGGAGGTCAACGCATCACGGGTGTCGCGGGCACTGCCTTCCGCGATTGGTTGGTCGCGCACATTGCCGAGGGGCGGCGCGGCTCGGCTGATTTGGTTGCCTATTTCTTCCTCCGAGCATGGGCCCTGCTGCGCGAGGGGGCGGCTTCGGGTTGCTCGCGGTCAACACCATCGCGGAAGGCGATACGCGACAAGTTGGTCTGGAAGCGATGCTCGGTGCAGGTGCCGTCATCCATGCTGCTTACCCAAACGAACCTTGGCCCGGCAAGGCTGCAGTTGTTACCAGCCGTGTCCATGTCCACAAGGGAAAATGGCTAGGAGATTGCCTACTCCTCGGGCAGTCAACTCGCTTCATATCGGCCTTCCTGTCCAATCGTGAGGAATGGAGTCCGAAGCGTTTGAAAGCCTCAGAGAATGCAACCTTCATAGGAACATACGTTCTTGGGTTGGGCTTTGCTCTTTGCCCGGATGAGGCAAAGCGGATGCTGGTCGCTGACCCCAAAAATGCCGAAGTCATTTTCCCCTACCTTGACGGTGACGATCTCAAATCTGTCCCGGAGCAGCTACCAACTCGATGGGTCATCAATTTCTGGGACTGGCCTGAGGATCGGGCTCGCGAATATACACTTCCGTATGCGTGGTTAGAAAATCATGTGAAAGCGGAACGGCTCGCCAAAAATGATAGGGGCGCGCGAGAAAAATGGTGGCTGCCTCTACGCGCCAGACCTGAGCTTTACCACGCCATTGGTCGAGGGCAATATTTTGAGCAGCATCCAGAAGGGTGGGACGCTCAGACTCGGTCTCTCGAATATGTCCTCGTGGCTGGTCGGGTTGGTAAGTATTTCAACCCATCCGTAGTGACGAATGATTCTATCTTCCATGAGAAGTGCGTTGTCTTCGCATTGGAAGACGTCTACGCCTATGCAGCTCTCTTCAATTCATCCCCGGTCGACGCATGGGTATGGAAGCATTCGTCGCGGATGAAGCTCGACCTGAACTTCTCACCTTCCGACGCGATTGAGACGTTCCCGTTTCTGAAGTCCTCCGATATCAATTGCTTAGACAAACTCGGACGCGAGTACCTACAAGCGCGGCGCGAGGTGATGATGGACTCTACCAACCCAATCGGTCTCACGAAGCTCTACAACCGTTTCCACAATGTGGGCGACGGCGACTCGCGCATCCATCGACTGCGTGAACTGCATCGAGAAATCGATGCGGCGGTCATGCGTGTTTACGGATGGAATGACCTGGACCTCGGACATGGTTACCATGAGCAGCAGCACCTCGCTGCAAACGACCGTGTGCGGTTTACCATTTCCGAATCCGCCCGCGTCGAAGTGCTACGTCGCTTTGCGGAGCTGAACCGCCACCGGTACGAGGAAGAAGTCGCCCAAGGCCTGCATGCTGACGCCATGCCCCGTGCTACCAAGCGTACGAACAGCGTCGCAACGGTTCAGCCATCGTTCGATTTTGAGACAGTGATCGCATCCGGCGTCAGCGGTTCTGCCCCAATCAGTTCGATCCTCGGTTTTCTTGGCACTCACGACGGCTGGCATGCCAAGGCTGATATCCTTGCCGCCACCGGCATCACGAACGGTCAGTGGAATGCCGTAATCACCGCCCTGATCAGCGACGGCAGGATCGAACGCCAGGGTGAGAGGCGCGGGGCGCGTTACCGCATCCAACCCAGTTACCGGGACGAACATCACAAGAGAGTGTCATGACTCGAACCCAAGCCACACCGACGTTCGAAATGACCGTCGATCTCAATGTCCTCGAGCATCTCGGCATCAATCTCTACAGCAACATCGCAGCCGTATTGACTGAAGCGGTGGCCAACGCATGGGACGCGGATGCGTCGAGCGTACAAATTCGAGTCGATCCGAATAGCGAATGGATCGAAATCGAGGATGACGGCATCGGTATGGCGGTCGATGACCTGAACGGCAAATATTTGCGTGTGGGGTACCGTCGCCGCGACGAGGACAGGGAGCACGGCTGCAAAACAGCAAAAGGCCGCCCTGTCATGGGCCGCAAGGGGCTGGGCAAGCTATCGTTGTTCTCCATTGCCAACGTAATCGAGGTTCAGTCCGCCAAGGACGGTCAAACGCACGGATTCCGCATGAGCGTTCCGGGCATCCATCAGGCCGTGCTGGAAAAGCGGACTTACCACCCTGAGCCGCTGGCGAGCGACGCACTTACGGTGACGCGGGGCACGAAGCTCGTATTGCGTGAGATCAAACGGCAGCGTCTCGGCAAGGGGGTAACCGCGTTGCGCAAGCGTCTGGCCCGTCGCTTCTCGATTATTGGTCAGGCCAACGGTTTCGAGATCAAGATTGATGGCCAACCCATCAACGCAGCGGATCGCGGCGATTTACCCAGAGTCCAGTTCCTCTGGACGTTTGAGGGTTATGACCCGGAGGCTAGCACTATCTCGCACGTCAAGGAGCGCGAGTCACTGCCCGCACGATTCGAGGTTTGGGATTCGGCGTGGCGCGTGAGCGGTTGGCTCGGCACTGCGCGCAAACCCAAAGACTTGGACGACGACGAGGCGGGCAATTTGAATGGCATTGTGGTCTTCGCCCGAGGCCGCCTGTTCCATGAAAATGTCCTTGATCGCTTGAACGATGGGCGACTTTATACCAAGTACCTGACCGGGCAGATCGAGGCGGACTTCCTTGATGCAGACGATCAGCCGGACATTGCCACCAGCGACCGCCAGCGGGTACAAGAGGATGACGAGCGTTACATTCAGTTGATCGCGTTCCTTGGATCACAGCTCAACAAGCTTGAAAGACGCTGGAACGAATGGCGCAGGAAGCACGAAGTAGAGAAGGCCAAGGAAGCGTCGCCAGCCCTCGCCGAATGGCTAGAGACACTTCCCGAAGGTTACCGGAAGAGCGCGGAGACGCTGATCGCCAAATTGAGTGCGTTGCCTGTCGACGACGAAGACGACCGCAAGCTCATGTACCGGCACGGCATCCTAGCTTTCGAGCGTATGAAATTACGCGGCTCGACAGAGGAGTTCGTGACAAACGTAGAAAGTGCAGACCGGCTACTGGCCGTGCTCGCCGACCGGGATTCATTGGAAGCATCTCTCTACCGCGACATAGTGAAGTCGCGTCTGGACGCGATCCGCGACTTTCAAACGATCATCGACGAAGACGCGAAGGAACGGGTGCTTCAAAAATATCTGTTCGACCATCTCTGGCTGCTTGATCCAGCTTGGGAACGTGCCACGGGCAGCCAGATCATGGAGTCACGCCTCACGACAGAGGGCGTGCTGGTCGAGGACTTGACCGACAAGGAACGCCTGGGTCGTGTGGACATCGCCTACCGCACTCAAGCAGGTAAGCATGTCATCGTCGAACTCAAGAAAGTCGGTCGCAAGATGAGTTTGCTCGAACTGGTAGAGCAAGGCCAGACCTACGTGGACAAGCTGAGAAAAATACTGCGCGAGCAGAACGTAACAGCACCAGACATTGAAGTGGTTTTCGTTCTCGGCAAGGCTGTCGATGAAGAGTCGACGAACCCGAGTCGGCTCAAATCATCGATGGAATCGATCTCGCCAGGTAGCCGCATTGTCCATTACGACACTCTCATCCGGGGAGCGCAAGAAGCCTATTCGGGCTATATCGATCAAACCAAGACTCTCGACAAGCTCGAAAACATCGTCAACAGGATTTAAGGCAAGCGAGATATGACAAAGACGCCTAACGCATGGATCGCCGTTGACCGCGAACTCGGTGCAGGTCGCGAGTTCGCATCCTATACCTTGGTTTTAAAAGGTGAGCGCACCCTGTATCAGGACATCGGCGAAGACAATTGGGTACTTGTGTTAAATCTTGCCGGGGAAATCGTCCGTGTCGGGCGCGTGCTGCGAGTTCGCTCCGATCTCGAAACCACCACTTTGTTCTTCGACCGAGTATCGGTCACCGATGCTCCGGTGCCGGTTGCCAGTGTCTTGATGGCCCCCCCATCATCCGGAAATGTCGGCCGCATTCAGTGGGAACAATTTGTCGCAACCTTGTCTGCGGCACTACATCAGACGGTGAACGGGGTGCCCCCGGTCAAGGATCAGACCTATATTCGTGAATTACTGCAGTTGGCAGTGGTGGACGACCTACTCGGCCCGGCGAGCGGTCCGCGTGAGCGCATCGTAGACATGGGTGTGCGTGATCGCTATTTGGTGGGAAAACTGGCACCACGCAAGGACCCACATCAAGATGCTCAAGGTGGCATCGAAGGGCTGGAGGGTCCGTTAGCAGAGGACGAGGTTGATGAGCCAACTGACTCAACGGTTCCCGGTCGGCACGAACCCGGTGCGGAGTTTGGAACGGCAACCGGGCAGGTAGAACCCGAATCAGACGTATCGGATGAGATCGATGCGGCCAGTAATCAGTCTCTGGTACCGAGCAGTTTCGGCATGACCTTCTGTGTCGATGGCGACGCAGAAGGTATTGAGATTGAGGCACGATGGGGCAGTTACGAGCGCGTACCCAACGATGAACACGAAGAGTTACGACCAAATGGCCAGAAGGCTAAGGTCTGGCAACGTGTCCCCTGTGGCGGAAAGCTGGACTTACCGCTTACTGAAGGCGTGATTTCCCATCGGGCACCAGACGCAAACCATCCTGCCGTCCGTATCCAGGGCGCCATTCGCTCAAAGAACGACAACGGCGACCGCTTGGTGACGCTATTCCTCATCAATACGCAAAAGGAGCTCGACAGTAATCGAGACGCGGCATGGCTGTTCCAGCCAGAACTGATCGTGCGCGCCAAATGCGATGCTCCCAATCGTGCCATCTTCCGCCGCCGCCCTGTACTGAATACTGATGGAAATGATCCGGAGCGCGAATCGCTAGAGATGCTCTACCGCAACCGTGTGGAATTCGCAGTCGGTCACGGTGTCGCCATACACGCCGAAACGGCAGACGACGTGACACTGGCCACCGAGGTGCGTACCACTGTGCTGCCTCAGTATGAAGTGCAGGTCACAGAGACGCCCGGGCGCGATCCCTCTGATCGCCCCGCGATGAAGGAGATGATGGCAAGCGGCCTCCTCGACATGCAGCGACTCGCTACACTGGACGTCACCGAGTTGGTCGATGCCCTGAATGTGTTGACGAAAGACTACGCGGCATGGATAGCGGAACAACGCCTGCGTATCGGCAATGACGTGATTGGCTATGACACACAGGCCATACAAGCGCTGGATCGGTGTCAGGAAATCCAGTCGCGTTTGCAGCAAGGCATCGACACACTGAAAAACGACGAAAAGGCACTGATGGCGTTCCGATTCGCCAACAAGGCGATGGCGATTCAGCGTGTTCGCAGCCAATATGCGCTGGAAGTGCGACGTGGTAGGGACGTCACGGTCGATCAGTTCAATCTGCGGGAAAACCAAAGCTGGCGCCCTTTCCAGCTGGCGTTCCTGCTGCTATCAATTCCCGCTCTGGCTGATCCCACTCATCCGGATCGCGTGCAACCGTTGGAAGCTCACGCCGATTTGCTGTGGTTCCCCACTGGCGGCGGCAAAACGGAAGCCTATCTTGGTGTCGCGGCATTCACTATGGCAATCCGCCGCCTGCAAGGCAAGCTTGGCGGCTATGACGGCTCGCGCGGTTTAGCCGTGATCATGCGCTACACGCTGCGCCTACTAACTTTGCAGCAGTTCCAGCGCGCCACCGCGCTGATCTGCGCGATGGAAGTGCTGAGGCACGGCGATCCCACATTGGGCCACGAACCGTTCACCATCGGACTCTGGGTGGGCAACAAGGTAACGCCTGGCACGACCGAGGACAGCCATCGTGCGATAGAAGATATTCGTAACCCCGGGAAATACCATGCTGGGGCAGCATCGCCTGTGCAACTTACCAGTTGCCCGTGGTGTGGCTCCGACATCGCGCCGGGGCGCGACGTTGAGGTCGACAAGAACCACGGTCGCACGCTTGTCTATTGCGGAGACAAAAAGGGACGTTGCGAGTTTTCTCGCGGCAAGTCTAGCAAGTCGCCGCACCCGGGTATTCCAGTGCTGACGGTGGACGAAGAAATCTACCATCGCCCGCCAACGATGATGATCGCTACTGTAGACAAGTTCGCCATGATGGCGTGGCGCGGTCAAGTGCGTACGTTGTTCGGTCGTGTGAACCAAGAATGCGAGCGTCACGGTCTGCTTTGGCCTGGCTGTGAATGCAACACGGGACACCGCGCGGCAAAGGGATTGCCTGCGGCATCTGTAAAGCCCGTCGGTGCGATTCGACCGCCCGATCTGATCATCCAAGATGAATTCCACCTGATCAGCGGCCCGCTGGGAACAATGGTGGGCTTGTACGAATCCGCTGTCGATGAACTGTGTGGGTGGACGCTTGGGGGCAACACGGTTAAGCCCAAGATCGTCGCATCCACGGCAACTGTGCGCAAAGCCAAGGAGCAGGTGAGCAATGTGTTCATGCGGCAGGTGTCAGTGTTCCCGCCGCACGGCCTGGACGTAGAAGACAACTATTTCTCGGTGCAGCGCCCAATCGAAGAGCGGCCTGGACGGCGTTATCTCGGCGTATGCTCGCCCGGCAGCTCGCGCCCAGCGATGCTGATCCGTGTCTATACGGCCTTCCTCACTGCGGCCCAAACCCTGTTCGACCGATTCGGCGAACCTGCCGACCCATACATGACGATGGTCGGCTATTTCAATTCACTGCGCGAATTAGGCGGGATGCGACGCTTAGCCGAGGACGACGTCCAGACTCGCTCCTACCGCGTGCAAATGAGCTTGGTCGACCGGCCTGCGCTTGCACAGCGCAGCGTCAAAAACATTAGCGAGCTGACGTCGCGCGTCTCCAGTCAAGACATTCCGAAGTACCTCGACGATCTGGAGGTCAAATTCAAGGCTGCCTTCGACCCCGCCACAGGGAAGTATGTGACGAAATGGAATGATGGGGATACTCGTGCGATTGATGTCGTCCTCGCAACCAACATGCTTTCGGTTGGCGTGGACGTGAATCGCCTGGGCCTAATGGCGGTCAACGGCCAGCCCAAGGGCACAGCGGAATACATTCAAGCCACTAGTCGAGTGGGCCGTTCCTTCCCCGGATTGGTTTGCACCGTGCTTACATGGGCACGTCCGCGCGATCTCTCGCACTACGAGACCTTCGAGCATTACCACGCGACCTTCTACAAGCATGTGGAAGCCCAGTCGGTGACCCCCTTCTCGCCACGGGCGATGGATCGCGGCCTGACCGGCACCCTCCTCTCTTTGATGCGTTTGGAAAACGACTCCTTCAGTCCGAACGTGGGTGCGGGCGAACTGGACAAGCCCAACAAACCGGAGATCCTTGATGCCATCGACGTGCTCGTGAAGCGGGCATGGAACGTCAGTGAGACGCCGACCATCAAGAATCTGGCCGAGCGCGAATTGAAAGAGCGTGCGGATGAATGGGCCAAGAAAGTCAGTGTTCCCGGACGCACATTGGCCTACGAAAAGCGCGGCGCGCAGGCTGCAACGATGGTGGGACTGATTAACTCACCAAGTATCCATGCGTGGGATAACTGGACGGTTCCGATGTCGATGCGAGAAGTAGAGCCGGGCGTGCGCCTGATCATGAACACGGGACATATCTCGGACGACCATGAGTGGAAGGTACGTCCGATGTCGAATGACGAAGACTGACCATGACAACCAATCGAACACCCGTAGGGGAAGTCCGCCCCAGTCAACTACTATGGACATACGGGCCTGGCGCGCTTATCGATTTGCCAAGCCTTTCGGTGGTGACGCTGGGCATCGATCAATGGGAGAAAGACAGATGTCAACCCGTGACCGAGCCGCGCCTGCTTACCGCTGTCCGTAAGGTTCTCGGACAGCAGGTGGATAGCCTACGCATGCCGCCGTTCCAGAAAAGCGAACATGTCGATCAATGGTCGGCTGAGGCGAACATAGGCGTCCCCGTTCGACCTTTTCCTCGCTGGATGCGATGTGTGAAATGTGGCCTGCTTTCACCGTTTGATACCGGTTTATTCGAAATCAAGGAGAACCGCTTCCGACCGGAGCGAACTCGCTTCGTCCATAAGGAATGTCGTGGCTCCAAGAATGACCAGCCCGCGAAGGATGCCGATGCCGTCCCTGCCCGTTTTCTCCTAGCCTGCCGTAACGGCCATCTCGACGACTTCCCCTGGCGCTATTTCGTCCATGGCGGGAATAGTTCGTGCAAAGGAAAGCTGCGTTTTTTCGAAAGCGGAGCGTCGCTGCAAACCGAAAATCTCTGGGTAAGATGCGACGGCGACAACGTACATTGCCGTGGTGTTTCACGCAGCCTCGCACAAGCCTTTGGCAAGGCCGGGAAAGAAAATCTTCCGGGCTGCCGAGGTCGGCATCCTCACCTTGATCATTTCGACGAGGAATGCGATGAGGAAGCTCGAGCCGTTCTGCTAGGCTCAACGAACAGTTGGTTCCCAATCACCCTTTCCGCGCTTGCGATCCCCCAAGCCAAAGATCCACTGGGCCAACTAGTTCAGGATGGTTGGGAGTTTTTCGACGATCTGGATTCGGAGACTGCCGTCGCGGTGACGGTAAAGGCGTTGAGAAAAACCGGAGCCTTGCCGGGCATCGATAAGTATTCTGCATCGGACATCTGGACGGCCATCGAATCACACCGGAATGGCGGCGGACAGGATGCCATCGGAGAGGCCGACATCAAGGGGCCAGAATGGGACGTGCTAACGGCAACCAATCCGCCGAGCGACTACCCACACTTCATGAGCAAGACGGTTACTACTCCGCCAGGCTTCGAAAAACACATCGGCCGAGTACTACTCCTGGAAAGGCTTCGCGAGGTGAACGCCTTGCTCGGTTTCACTCGAGTGGAAGCCCCCGAGGTAACGAGTGATCCGAGTGAGCGGCCACAGATGGCGAGTCTTGCACGACGCAAACCCGATTGGGTTCCCGCCAATCAGGTCCACGGCGAAGGTATCTTCGTTCAGTTTAATGAAGACGCAGTACAGGCGTGGGAAGCATATCAGGGTGTCAAGCACGTTGATCAAATGCTCAACAAAGGGCACCGTGGATGGAGAAATCGACGCAGCCTTGCCCCCGATGAGGGCTACCCCGGTATTCGGTATGCCATGTTACACACGCTCTCGCACCTATTGATTCGTGAGCTGGCACTGGAATGCGGATACAACGCGGCAAGCATCCGCGAACGGATCTATGCCAACACATCGGGGGAAAGCCATCAGGCTGGCATCCTCATCTACACGGCGGCGGCTGATTCCGATGGAACGCTGGGTGGCCTCGTCGATCTTGGCAAACCCGAGAACCTTGGCAGACTGCTTCGCCAAGCGCTGAACCGATCAAAGATTTGCTCATCCGATCCGCTCTGCTCAGAGCATGATCCCGGAGAAGACGGCTCGCTACATGCGGCAGCTTGCCATGCGTGTAGCTTGGTAGCAGAGACTTCCTGTGAGCAGGGCAACCGCTACCTTGATCGATCACTGTTGGTACAGACCCTCGACCGGGGGGATGCCGCATTTTTCGTAGGGTTGTGACATGGAAATCTTGCTGGATGCCGTCACAACGATAGCCCGCCTGATTTCCCCAGAGAAAGTGCGATTTCTGGCAGGTAGGGTTCGAAGGACGGAAAGCGGAAAGGCGAACATCGCACTATTGGGTGTCGTGGACAAACCAGAAGCCAAAGATGCCGTCGATAAACTCGTCGATGCTTGGCGAGCCACGTCAGTCAGTGCCCCTGAGCTGGCATCAATGTTGATTGCCGCGAGCCATGCGGTGGCGAGCGCGTCAAACATTCAGACGACTGAACTCGTATGGACGGGGCCTACGACGCCATTTGTCTCTACTCGTCGAACGGAGCAGGCGCTGTTACAGGTTATTGCTGCCGCTAGACAAAGCCTGTTCATCACCAGCTTTGTTGCCTACGATGTCTCGACCATTGTGAAGGCGTTGAACGACGCAAGTAAGCGCGGGGTACGCATTTCAATGCTGCTCGAATCATCCCAAAATCATGGCGGCAGCATTTCATTCGACGCAATCGGTAAGATGAAGACGCTGATGCCGTCCGCGCGACTCTTCTCTTGGCACGAAAGAACGGCCTCATTTTCTGATGGGCGCGTCCATGCCAAGGTCGCAGTAGCCGACGGTAGTATGTGCTTCGTTACGAGCGCCAATCTGACCGGCCATGCAATGGAGCAGAACATGGAAGCCGGGGTGCTAATTTCCGGCGGTGATATCCCCAAATTGTTGCACGAACATTTGGATGCGTTGGTCAATACGAAAATTGTGTCGTTGATCGAGGACTCGGCAAGTAGTGGCCCATGACGGATATAGGTTGGGCCGCGATTCGACAGTCACAGCCAGACAGAGGTGGCCTCACTCGTTCGGACAGTCATCTGAGATTTTTAAGTGGAACGTCCGAGGCAATCATGCTGCCGATTTGATCGCAGGCAGCGTCGCGAAGTATGCCTCATCCGGGGTCTGATCCGCCAGGCTCGAATGGGGCCGTTTCCGGTTGTACAGCTCGACGTATTCGCCGATGGAGCGCCGGGCATGGCTGACCGACTCGTACGCTTTCAGGTAGACCTCTTCGTACTTGATGCTGCGCCACACCCGTTCGACGAACACGTTGTCGCGCCAGGCCCCTTTGCCGTCCATCGACAGCCGCACGCCCCGGCTCAGCACCGCCTCGGTGAACGCGCCCGCCGTGAACTGGCTACCCTGATCGGTGTTCACGATGTCGGGCAGTCCGTAGCGGGCGAACGCCTCTTCCAGCGCCTCGACGGCGTGCGTGGCTTCCAGCGTGATGGCGACCCGGTACGCGAGAATCTTGCGGCTCGCCCAGTCCACCACTGCCGTCAGGTACACGAAGCCGCGCGCCATCGGAATGTACGTCGTGTCGAGGGCGAACACCTGATTGGCACGCTCGATCTTCATGCCGCGCAGCAGGTACGGCCAGATCTTGTGCTGCGCGTTGCGGCGGCTCGTGTTCGGCTTGCAGTACAGCGCCTCGACGCCCATGCGCTTCATCAGCGTGCGTACGCGACGGCGACCCACCTCATGGCCTTCCCGGCGCAACAGGCGCGCCAGCATCCGCGCCCCTGCAAATGGGAACTCCATGTGCAGTTCGTCGATTCGCCGCATCAGCAACTGATCGACCTCGCTGACCGGCTGCGCCCGGTAATATGCGCTCGATCTCGCGATGCCAACCAGTCGCGTCTGTCGCGAAACCGGCAGCGCATGCGTACAGTCAATCATCGCTTTGCGCTCAGCAGTCCGGCTTTGCCGAGCGCTCCTGACAAAAAATCGTTCTCCAGCGTCAACTGCCCGATCTTCGCGTGCAGCGTTTTCACGTCCACCGGCGGATCGCTCGACGGTGCACCTGTCGCACCAAACACGTCTGCCGCACGCTCCTGCAACTGCCGCTTCCATTCCGTGATCTGGTTCGGATGTACATCAAACTGCTGTGCCAGTTCGGCCAGCGTGCGCTCACCTTTGACCGCTGCCAGTGCCACTTTCGCTTTGAACGCCGTGACCTGCCCCCCGAGATTAGTACGCTGACGGTGTAGAGTCCGTTCCGACAAGGAGCGGTCATGAAGAAGCGATTCACCGAAGAACAGATTATTGGCGTGCTGAAGGAAGGCGAGGCGGGCCTGAAGCCAGCAGAGCTGTGCCGCAAGCACGGCATCTCGGAAGCGACCTACTACAACTGGAAGGCGAAATTCGGCGGCATGACGGTTTCCGATGCGCAGCGCCTGAAGGAGCTGGAGCAGGAGAACAGCAAGCTCAAGCGTCTGCTGGCCGAGTCGATGCTCGACAATTCTGCGTTGAAGGACCTTCTGTCGCGAAAATAGCAAGCCCGCAGGCCAAACGCGAAGCGGTCCAGATATTGATGACCGAACGCGCCATGGGTGTCACCCGGGCCTGCGGGCTGGTAGGGATTTCGCGCTCGCTGTTTCAGTATGAGTCGCGCCGCCGGGTCGACGACGAAGTGCTGACTGGCCGGATGATGGCCATCGCCGCGCAAAAGCGTCGCTACGGCTATCGCCGGATTCATGTTCTGTTGCAGCGCGAGGGCTGGCTGGCAAACCATAAACGCATCTGGCGGCTGTATAGCAAGGCTGGACTGAGCGTGCGCAAGCGGCGACGCAAGCGCATAGCCGCTGTCGAGCGCAAACCGCTGCCGGTGCCAACGGGGCCGAACCAGAGCTGGTCGATGGACTTCGTCAGCGACGGGCTGGCTTATGGTCGGCGCTTTCGCTGCCTGAACGTGGTCGACGATTACACGCGTGAGTGCCTGGCTATCGAGGTCGATACCTCATTGCCGGGTCAACGGGTCAAGCAGGTGCTTGAACGGTTAAGCGAGATGCGCGGCTTGCCCGGGTCCATCACGGTGGACAACGGCCCGGAGTTCGCTGGTAAGGTGCTGGATGCATGGGCTTACGAAGTGGGCGTAACGCTGTCGTTCATCCGGCCCGGCAGGCCGGTGGAAAACGCCTACATCGAGAGCTTCAACGGGCGATTCCGGGACGAATGCCTGAACGAGCACTGGTTCGTTTCCATGCGTCACGCCAGGCGGTTGATTGAAGATTGGCGTATCGAGTACAACACCGAGCGCCCTCACAGTTCGCTCGGGTATCTGGCGCCAGCGCAGTTCGCGCAGGCGCACGAAACGAAGGAATTATTAACCTCGGACTCTAACGGCGCTTCGTACTAATACCGGGGGCAGGTCAGCCGCTGAGTGCGTCCGTCGGGTTCTCTTCGTCATTTCCTCGGTTCCTTTGCCAGCATTATCGCTGGCTCAGGCCCCGGCCAAACCACTTATCCGACTGTCCGAATTTGCGCGGCCACCTCTGACTTCGTAGGACCTGGCTTTACCATTTTTTAGGTCATGAGCAACATCGGCCAGTTGCGAACTCTCACATCGCCGAGCGGTCACTCGACGCTTGACCCCATCAGTCGTTGACGATGAGACGCAACGAAGCTCACGCGTCGCTCGGGTACTCGACATCATGGAAGTGTTTGTTTGCAGAAGCCAGTGCTTCGGTGAGCCCCTCGTACCTAGTGTCAATATCGCTCAGTACCTTCGTGGGCGCACTACACGCACGAAGCAATGAGAACAGGCGTAGCTTGGCATAAGCGCACGTGTCCGAGACTACACGTGCTGAATGCCCAAGGCTGACAGCAGTCCGGCGAGCCTCATCCCTTCTTGAACGCTCCCAGATCATTCCAATGCTATCCGCATCTTTATGGATCAAGTGGCTGCTCATTGAGTAGCCGTGCGCAAGATATTGCCTTATAAATCGAAACACGGGATCTTCGGTTCGGGCAAAGAACCTGCACATTCCAGAAAATGACCATCTCTCTTCAATTTCCTGCCGAGCACGTTTGGAGTAACTTGCCCGGATTGAGCTAACCTCCTCGGGTTCGACGAGCAAATCTTTGAATGACTGCCACTCGGGTGCATTCGCATCCGGTACGGCGTCGAGAAATTGCCTCGCGTTTTCGCCGCGCCGGATGGCAAAAAAAAGCGGTAACACTTGCCAATACTCCTCAACTTTCAACTCAATCTCTGATATTGACCCGTACAACATGTACGCGAGCTTGACGGAGCCCTCCATGACGGAGCGGGAAATCAGATCGGCATCCCACTCTTTGCCCGATTGAATCAGGATAAGAGCGCTTTCACTGGAAAGGTGACAGTCGATGAATAGCTGCGCAGCAACGAATCGGACAAGAGGTGGCAGGCCTTTATATGCTTGGTCCAAGTACGGCTTAGCACAGTCGAAGCAGTCGGCAATCAAATGGCTTGCTCCGGATGCCCAGACGGCTGGTGATGCAGACATGATCGGCTCCTTGAAACCTAGCGTACTGTAGGTCGGTCGTACGCGAATGTTGTAATTTATCCGGGAATGCCATCGCGACACCTCGTTGGTATCAATAGGCTCCCCTAATGCGACGAAACGAGTGTCGGTAAAATGGTTACCCGGAGCACGAATAAAGCGGGGCATGACGCCCCGCGTGAATCATTCGCCGCCCTCTGGACTGGCCTCTTTCACCGTAACATGCCACGGTGCCGGTCGTGCCGCACTGGTCTCAACACAAACGATGTACTTAGTTTCACTCGCAATCACTTGCGACGTGCCGGACAGGCTCGACATCACGGCCCCTTCACAAACCTCCACATTCCAGACAGACACGAACCGCCGTGGCCGCGCGCTGAGCATAATCGTCGGAAAAACTCTGGATAGCACGGCTCTCGCCTGCTCAACACCGGTGCCCGGCCGGAACAGCGCCGGGATAATTTCTAGCGGATTAACGGCTAACTGTTTTTCGAGGCTTACTCTATCGAGCGATCCGGCGTATGCCTCAAGTTGAGCCAGTTCCTCAACGAGCCTTCGTTTTTCGTTACGTTGATCACGATAAGCCTGATCGAGAAAATCGTCGCCATCTGCCTCAAGCCGACGCATACGTTGAGCCAGGTTTTCCAGTTGCCGGTCGGCACGTGCCACCTCAAGACGAAGTTCGATGATTCGCTCTTCGTGACCACCCGTCAGCCGGGCGCGTAACTTGTCACGAAACACCTGCAACCGGGAGTTATCGAACATGGCGTTCAACAAATGTGTCAGCGCGTGCTCGAGTGATCGTACCGAAACATAATCAACCCGTTCCGGGCTGTCCGAACTAGCCACTCGACGCCGCTGGGCGCATGCCGCGCAGTACAACCCCGGCGAGCTCCCACCACCCGCGATACTCATCCGACTCCGGCACACTCCGCACGTCACGAGCCCGGTAAACAACCTCACCGCACCGCCACGAAACGCCTTCGATCCCGAACTGGTATTGCACGCGTACCAGATGCTGTCGTCGACAATCCGCAGTTCTGGTCGCGCGTACTCGATGGACTCGACTTCCTTCTTCTCTCGCTTGGCTTTGGCCTTCGTGAACGCACTACCTCTGTACACGAACACGCCCCGGTAAATCGTATTTCCAATGACTTGCCTGACCGTAGCCGGTCGCCAGTATCCAGCTCCGTCTTTCGGCGGCCGTGGGCACGGCACGCCTGCCCGGTTCAAATTCTCGGCAATGCCATTGAATGACGCTCCGGCATACCGCATCGCGAACATTTGCCTCACCCACTGCGCCGCGTCCTCGTCGACCTCCCAAATGGTACCGCCCTCGTTGTCGCGATCACCGACCCTTGCCGCCCGATATCCATAGGCCGCTTTCGCGATCATGAATCCCCGAATCAATTGGCCCTGCATTCCACGCTGCACCCGATGACTCGTCTCGCGCACGAAATGACTCGCGATCAGACCAGACATACCGAAGTGCAACTCCCAGCTAGGTAGTGACGTATCAATCCCATCGCAACTGACGAGCCGAACACGGGTACGTTCGATTCGCTGCTGCAGGTATGCGAATTCCATTGTGGATCGTGCGAGACGCGAAATCTCGTCGATCACGATGGCGTCAAATACGCCCTCTTCCCACGCGGCGATGAACCGCTCGTACCCGACACGTTTTTTCAGCCCCTTGTCCTGCCCGGTGATCGCGGCGTCAACGAATACGTGTTCGTCGTCGACGGTAAATCCGGATTGTTCGGCTTTCTGCCTTGCCCTGCGAATTTGATCATCGATTGAAGTGGCCCGCTGCTCGTCGTCCGAGTAACGCGCGTAGATAGCTGCTCGCTGCATACATCTCCCTGTTGAATGTGCGCTGCGGCGAGTTCGACCAGGAGGTCGATCAGCTCTGAAACTGGTCCTGTCATTTCCATCAATATGTCCTCGTTTTTGCCTCAGCAATGTGTATAGCAAGTGGGCGAATCACGGGGGAACGCACGGGTTGCTATACGTATTGAGCGAATCCGCTCACGGCCATATTTCTAAGGACACTACAATGGAAACGACGAACAGAGAAAAAACTGGACGCAGGCAAAAACATTGCCTCGATGCTGAGCAACTGCAATTACCAGGATCACGATTAATAGCAGCGCTCATTCAACGAGCCAACGCCAGTGGACATACGCTCAGCCAAATGGCCAGCGAGCTCGGATGTACGTTTGGTTATGTCTCTCAGCTGAGAACCGGTCTGCGGAAAACGAACAGGATTTCTCAGCAGTTTGCCGAAGCGAGCGCTCGGTATCTCGGGGTCATGCCCGTGATCGTCAAGATCCTGGCAGAACAGGTTCAGGCAACGGATTTCGTGCTGCCTAACGAGGCACTCGATCATCGCCTCAATCAAGCAATGGTGTTCATTCGAGATGATGGAAATTTCGGAGCATCGGTGCCGAACGATATTCTCACCGCCAGTCGAGAGATGAAACTATTCGTGATCGAATGCTACCGCGAAGCAACTGGGCTTGATCTGACGCCAGGGGCATTACCGACCAGAAGGTTCAGTGACATGATGCAGGCGACACTGGCGTTCGATGAGGAAGTCCGGCAGCCTCCACGATTGCCAAGGGACGAGGTGTCCGATTACCCGGCCTTGATGGTGGAGGCTTGATGAACGAACATCTGATACGCGGAGCTGGATTTCACCCCGGCGTCGTTATCCCGTCTGCTGTCTGGCGACACATCGAAGAGGGTTGTACGGAACATCCCTCGCCAGGCGGAGCGTTGATAGCTGAGGTACCTGACAAGATGCGGAAGGCCATCGAAGCACAAGGGTACGGATATTCCAAGGCAAATGTTCTCTATACCGCGAACGGACTGGCCTATCTGAATCTCACGCTTCGGATAGGGGCCGCAGCACTGTTGATTATCGCGAATCTGGCTGAACCCTGCGTCCGACAATTTCTGCAAGATGCGCGTACACATGGGTCCATGACCATCGTGCTACATCCCCAGAACGACAGTTGGGGAAAAACACTGCTGTTCACCGTCGACAACTCAAAATACGGGATACTGCTTGACTCAACCGTGGAGGCGCGTCTCCCGCTACCAGTCGAATTATTCCAGCACAAGATAGCGGTCTGCCTTGAGCTGGGAAACGATATACCAAGACAGTCTAACGGCGTTGCACCTGAGCACGTGGCCATTGTGCTAGTCGAGAATACGACCGCACTACAGGATCTCGACAGAACTCTCGGACAGGAAAATATCTGGTAATTCACGCGCGGGCCATGCCCGCGCTTTTTTTGTCTGGTCAGATGTATTGGCTGATACTTGAACTGGCCAATGACGTGAGAGCGTATGCCCCGACTCGTCCACAAAAGGACGCTCGCGAACATCATTGGACATCCATGAGACCGCTTCGCTCCGGCAACGGCCAATTCGACGGAACCTGACGACGAGCAGGTGCTCTGGATACCAACGAAATCTTGATCGTTACGACTAAGATGACTCACGTCGTATGCCGCTTGCCGTCAGGGTGGTCAATCTAATGGATTGTCTGAGTTGGATTCAGCAGCCGACTCTCGCGTTTGCTGTCTGTCAGCGCGACGTAGACCTTCCAATTCCTCCGTTGCGGCAGCCAAGGCCTGAAAATGGTCGTTCTTTGCGGTTTCCAGAGGTGGCCGCGCAAATTCGGACAGTCGGATAAGTGGTTTGGCCGGGGCCTGAGCCAGCGATAATGCTGGCAAAGGAACCGAGGAAATGACGAAGAGAACCCGACGGACGCACTCAGCGGCGTTCAAAGCGAAAGTGGCACTGGCAGCGGTCAAAGGTGAGCGCACGCTGGCCGAACTGGCACAGCAGTTTGATGTACATCCGAACCAGATCACGGAATGGAAGCGGCAGTTGCAGGAGCGTGCGGCAGACGTGTTTGGTGCGACAGGTGCACCGTCGAGCGATCCGCCGGTGGACGTGAAAACGCTGCACGCGAAGATCGGGCAGTTGACGCTGGAGAACGATTTTTTGTCAGGAGCGCTCGGCAAAGCCGGACTGCTGAGCGCAAAGCGATGATTGACTGTACGCATGCGCTGCCGGTTTCGCGACAGACGCGACTGGTTGGCATCGCGAGATCGAGCGCATATTACCGGGCGCAGCCGGTCAGCGAGGTCGATCAGTTGCTGATGCGGCGAATCGACGAACTGCACATGGAGTTCCCATTTGCAGGGGCGCGGATGCTGGCGCGCCTGTTGCGCCGGGAAGGCCATGAGGTGGGTCGCCGTCGCGTACGCACGCTGATGAAGCGCATGGGCGTCGAGGCGCTGTACTGCAAGCCGAACACGAGCCGCCGCAACGCGCAGCACAAGATCTGGCCGTACCTGCTGCGCGGCATGAAGATCGAGCGTGCCAATCAGGTGTTCGCCCTCGACACGACGTACATTCCGATGGCGCGCGGCTTCGTGTACCTGACGGCAGTGGTGGACTGGGCGAGCCGCAAGATTCTCGCGTACCGGGTCGCCATCACGCTGGAAGCCACGCACGCCGTCGAGGCGCTGGAAGAGGCGTTCGCCCGCTACGGACTGCCCGACATCGTGAACACCGATCAGGGTAGCCAGTTCACGGCGGGCGCGTTCACCGAGGCGGTGCTGAGCCGGGGCGTGCGGCTGTCGATGGACGGCAAAGGGGCCTGGCGCGACAACGTGTTCGTCGAACGGGTGTGGCGCAGCATCAAGTACGAAGAGGTCTACCTGAAAGCGTACGAGTCGGTCAGCCATGCCCGGCGCTCCATCGGCGAATACGTCGAGCTGTACAACCGGAAACGGCCCCATTCGAGCCTGGCGGATCAGACCCCGGATGAGGCATACTTCGCGACGCTGCCTGCGATCAAATCGGCAGCATGATTGCCTCGGACGTTCCACTTAAAAATCTCAGATGACTGTCCGAACGAGTGAGGCCACCTCTTTCCCGACAGCTTTGCCGCCATTGCTGAAAGCTGGTTTTCAGCGATACGACGTCCTTCTCAAGTGCATCAAGAAAACAGGGTATTTCGCGATTTGGCCAGTTCGGCTGTCTACCCAGCAACTGAGCTTCCAGCATAGCAAGGGGAGAATCCGGCGGAGACAACACCGCCGACGTATCAATGTCTTCGGACAGTACTTCGTTTGGTGTGGCTATCAGCGTGGTTCCAATAAAGGTCGACGCAAGTAGCTGTGGCGTCAGAGATTCGAACCGCTTTCGAGAGCGCAACCGATATGGCCAGTCCCCTGAGGGGCCATCCGGTACTTTGATCGATCCTCCGTCGTCTATCATGAATCCAATGTCACCGATCCCTCCCTTCGTGAACGTCTCACCCGAGACATGAAGGTCGAAGAGCGGGCTACGATTCTTGAGATCAATCGATTGCACCGCCAATCCCGGTAGAAACTCGAGGTAGCCGACAATCCACCCCGACGCATGCCAGCCAAGCGTGAGGAATACCTGTTCGACAGCGTGTACCTGGCCCCCTACTTCCACATTAGTATTGTGGACAGTGAGGCGGGCCGACGCACTTGAACGAATGATTGTGCATAGATAGACCGTCGGCCAGTATGAAGTGGAAACACCGATTGAGTCCTGCTCCCAGGTGTTGGGCTTAAAGATGTCCTCCCCGTAGACTGCGGAGACCGTGTAAGCATCCTGGAAGAACTGTTTCAACCGATAACGTTCAGCGATCACCGCAAGTTTCGCCTTTAGCAGCCGCCATACAGCTTGCGCAGGTGAGAAAAACTCTTCATCAATCGCGTCCTGAGCGCTGAAAGCATTTGACCCTTCTGTAAGCCGGATGATCGCGTCGTGAGGTGCCATCTCCATCAAATCGGCAGCCGCCAGCGCCAAGCGCAGGTACGGTAGCGGATGGGCACACAAGCGCGGCTCCTTCGTTCTCCTACTTTTTGATTTTGGCAAAAGACAGTACTCGCCCAGAGCGTTGACGGGGGCATCGGGATTGTGTCGAAGCCCAGACTTCACAACGACGTCACTTTTCCGGACACCTTGCTCTTTGGCCTGAACCAACAACTCGCCCAAATTCTGGGCGAGCGTTCTCTTCTCATACAGCGGCATCACGCCGCTGTACTCTTCGATCTTCTTTTCCGCAACTGCCGCGAGATACGCACTGTTTCGCATCAGCGATTCGGCAGAAGTCGACACGATTCCTTCCCGACCAAAAATTTCAACCTCGATAGGGCTCATGGGCACGGATATAACGCGCGCGGCTAGCACGTGCCCGAGAAACCTTGCCGCTCAACGGCGTCTGGACATGAAGCCACACTTCACCACTTCCGTCCCGCTCGAAACCGATGATTTTCCATACACACCCGAAATCGGTGCCTTTCAAATGAACCTTCATCCCAACTGTCATCGCGGGCAGTGGAATCGGAACACCTTCGTTTAGTCGCCTGCGCCACATCTGCTCCTCCTTAAGAAAAAATTGCGCTGCAGGAGGAAGTATGAGGAGAGGGCCGCAACTAATCTCTACGCAAGCACGAGATTTTTCATCAAATTATACGTAGATTCTATGTGAAAAATTACATAGATCGATCAAAGTCGTCGTTCACCCTGCTAGTTGCTCGGTACGAGTTAGGAAACTTCCACTTTTACGGCCCGCAACATCGGCCTGCACCTCATTTACGTATGGGCGGAATCTGTCGGCCATTGAGATCGGGAACATTGCATGCAGGAAAGATGCCCCTATCCGAGGCGGTGCGTAGCAGTGTGCTGACGCACTCCGTAAGACAGTCGCGACCGTGCCAAGCGTCTGAACGGCGCCTGTGGCCGGATTGCGGCCTGTCGCGCCGAGCGACACAGCGACTTATGGCCTGACATGACGCTGAACAGCGAATAAAGCCTCGACTTATTCAGGCAATACTGATAAAAACGGCTCCCCGAAGGAAGCCGCGAATCATGTGTCTGGATCTTCAATGCCTTGAACTGACCTGACACGCCGCCAACTCAGCTATCGCTGCCGACTGCATGGCCAGATAGTACGCCCGACCAAACGCAGGTGCCCCGGTTGGTATTGAGGACTCGGTATACAGATGGATCGTTACGTCGTCCGGCGCATCAACCATGTACCTCACCGCCTCAAAAAAGGCCACTGCTTCGTCCTGATCCTGAGCCTCCAGAAGCGCAACCGTAATCCCGCTTGGCTCATGTCTTACCGCGTAGAACCTACATTGTGCCGAGACAGGGGTTGGATACCTCGTCATAGTTGTACGTGCTTCACGTCAGCCAACTGGTGCGTGGCACAGTATTCGACAGGCATCACGATGCCAACGTGTACCGAGTGGACCTCAATGTCGTTGATCGGTGGTACGGCTGCCCGCTCACTCGTCGCATGCGCGGCCAGCGCAAGTTCGACCAATACGTCATCAGCCGAATGCTGGGAACCGAGCTGGCACAACGAATACATCGGCACGACCCCGCTCCACGGCAGGCGATCCGCCAGGGTAAACTGCTTTTCTGTTCCGCACACGCCCAGCACGCACACCAGCGAGTCATGTCTGAGCGAGCCGAACAGCCGTTGAATCGGTGGTTCGTACATCGGCAGCAGGAATCTGTGCTGATGCGTGCCTAGCTGATATGTGACGATACCGAAGTGGTTACCTAACGGCCCCACAAACGCCGTCAGGCGCAGGCCGACGGGCAAGCGTTGGTCGACCAGCGCATCAGATGCCTGCGTGCCTGTTTCGCCGAACAATCCCCATCTCTCGCGTGCATTGTGGTTCCACCCTACTACGTCATTGCCCTGCATCAAGTTGCTCAGTTCTCCCTGTGCCAGGATGCGTGCTTCAGAGATCACGGTACCGTTCAGCTCATATGTTGCGAAGGTCATTGCTGTTGTTGTCCTTTAAATGTGGCACACCGAGACTGGTGCACTTCGTATAGCAACGCCGTCAACTACGAACGGTCGAAGTGACGTAGCCGTCGTCATCGCGCAGTTGTCCCACCGGGGTAACTGTGGAACGCCTTCCGCAGAAACAGCGGGCGAAGCCCACTGGCCAACAAGGCGGAACCTCTGACGGAGGCTGCAACAGAAAAGCGCCCGCCTAGTTAATCGGTTATGTGGTTATTTGGTTACGTGCCAACGGCAACCCGGAAAACCGCACCAGGCGGGATTTCAGCTTTGGGAGCGGTGGGCCAACTGCGCGAATTCCGTGGGTCAATTACGCGATGGCGGCGGGACAATTGCGCGATCCAGGTGGGCTGACTGCGCGCCGACACTGCACTAACCCGTCGCAAATCATGAATGTGCTAAGAAAGCCGACCTTGACCAGTTGAGCGAGTGCCTGATCTAGCTTGCGCCGGAACTCCTTGCGTGGCGTTCCATCGCCGCACAGACTTTGCAGTCGGTCGAGCGGAAAATCGATGGGCTCACGATGTGACGAATAAAACCCGAGCATCCACGACGCAAGCGATGAGCCCCGCGTAAGTTGGTCTTCGTATTGCTTCAGAATGCGCGTGTACTGCCGGTCGCGAAATAATTCGGCAATCTCCCGGTCGAAATAGACCCTGATAGCTTTCGAACCGGGTACGAATTCCCATTTCGCAATGAGCGATACAGCTGCACCCTGCCGCGAGATACGCGGCACGAACATTTGCAGACTTGTAGCTTTGAGCCGGGTCAGCGTATCGATCAGTTTTTTGTACGCGGCATTCGATGTGCCCCATCCGATTTCGTCACAAAAACGGCGCGGGCGAAACGTCGCCGAGCCCGGCGTATCGCCCTCGAGATGCAGCGCATACATGAACACCCGCCGGTCATCCTGGCGAAGTTCCTCCCCGGTGTACTCGATATATCCGTTGCGTGCGGCCTGCACCATTAGCCGGTGGCGAAAAAACTGCCGTCGCAGAGAAGCCGGATCGGCAACGCGGAACAGAGCGCACCTCACAAACTCATTCGGAATGACCGGCGCATTATCTGGGCGTGCAGGCACAAGCAGGTGCGATTCCTGCCATAGCTGTGGCGTTGGTACAGAAGGTCGTGGCTGGACGCCCTCCTCGCGCTGCTGCTCGGCGACAAGCGCGTCGAGTATGTCGTTCATCGGATCAACTCGGACAGGACACAATCATCCAGTTGCTCCAGCGCCAGATCGAGACCGCGTTCAAGCGCTCGATCCAGAAATTCAACCCCTTCGAATCCCCCGACGCGCCACGCCTGCGTGATGTCATATGTCCAAGGTGAGCCATCTCGGTCACGCCGCTCTAGCAGGTAGCGCCTATGGAGCGTGGTGTTGGCATCGACGATGACATATATTTTCCGGTAGCCGGGCTTGCCGTAGCTTCTCTTCATGATGGTCCGTGGTCAAATTGAAACCACAAGTCCAGCGATCAGTTTTAGCCGTGGCGGCAAGACCGCCCCCCAAGCAAGCATGCATCCGACAAAAAAGGGCGGCCCGCTTACGCAGGCCACCCCGATCACAGCCTAAATCATCTGCTTCCGGCCACCCTCCACGCATGGCAGGAGTGCAGCCGGAGTGCGTATTGCCTTTCCCTTGGGTTAGTGCACCATCTCATCCACCTGTCTGTCCGAGGTCATCAATACCCGGTTGAATGCCTCCATCGGCATCATGACGGAAACGCTCAAATCGTCGACGCTACGGCCATCAACTAGGGATGGAAGCATGCTCAGATTACATACCTCGCCGACAACGTCCTTCCACGAGCTCAGCGTATCTCGGTCATCAATATCGACTCCCGATTGCAAAAGGTTCGCGACGGGCGCGTGCAATTTCTGCGGGAACGTGACTGATGTAATGGCCGCGTTATCACCACCGGCGTCACCCAGCGACAACTGAAGCGGCCCCTCCCGCAGCGACCGGATGAATTCGGCGACGGGTTGTTCGAACAGCGGCAGCAAAAATCGATGCTGGTACGAATCGAGTTGTATGGCCATGACCGCATAGTTACCAGCCAGGCCGCCCGTCATCATGCAGCACGTGAATCCCAACCGGGGTGTCCCGGCAAGTAGTCGCGAGAACATGGGCAGAGACACGTCTCCACACAGGAACCAACCACCTAGACCTGCTGACCTATCCTGCCTGTCCCCCACAACTGCCATCACTTCGTCCGGTGCCATTAATCTGGCAGGGTAAACAGTTGCGTCACCGTGTCGTCCCAGCACTCCCATTCCGTCAATCATCGTCGTGTCCTATATGAAGCGCCACATAGCGCAATTCGTATAGCAAACGTCGGACAGCACTAGCCATAGTATCGTCAGATTCAGCACAGGCCGTAGTTGTTGCGCCTGAAAACCTCGCGTGCTCCGAATGCATTGCCATATGTCGCCAGCGTTTTCAGCTCCTCATAATCCTCTTTGCTGATCTCTACGCTGTCTCGACCGATATAAAGTTTGTGGCCGTTAAATTTGATCTCATGCCCACCAAGTGCCACAGAAAAATAGATGTAGCGGCGCGACGGGGTTTTGTATTTTTCCAGAATTTCCCTTGCGTTCTCGACGCTCTCCGCTGCATAGCCCGACTCCCAGTTGTCCACTTGTTTTCCGTCGATCTCCAGCCACGACGAACCACAGCCGACATTCCCCCAACTTCTCTCCATCTCTGCTGCATGCTCGGCAAGCGTACGGGCCGCCACGCGGAGATTGCGCGGACCTGCAGAAAACTCATAATGAACCACGGGAACACCGGCGCCGAATGACTGCATTACGCCACGGTGGAGTTTGGTTACGACAGTAATTTTTGACATCTCTACGACTCCAATTAGTTGGGATTCTCTCATCGCCACATTGACTCGTATGGCTAACGATTTGTTCGTGGAAGAGCCAGCCCAAGACTGGATCTCTGCTCGCCGAGCGGAAACGCTTTTTGCTCTTTCCGGCGCATCTGTTACTCGTGAAGCCACGAGTTTTATCTCAGGATCAAAGCCTGCCTCCCGACTCACGCTGGACTTCGGAATGAGTTTTTCGGGAATAGCAGACGGCGCACGCGCAGCGGACAGATGTACAGAAAGACGCAGGCGAGAACTCATCCGCGCAAAGGTCAATGAGCCGGAAGCGGAAAAGCCGGAACGCACGCTGGCCTGCGCAGCAGGCGCATGAATAAAGCAGCACTGAGGAATGTATGGACGAGCCATAACGAACCCTTCTGAAGGATAAAAAACTCAGAAAGATCCGTTCGGCCTGTGGCGCTACACGGAGTTCGAATTTCCGGAAGCTGGGGGAACGAATGTCTTACATCTGCACCGGTCGCTACATCTCAATACAACGACAGTTACTTGGCCGTACCCTGGCGGGCTCGAACGGCGGGGGAACTGGAATTACGCCCATGATCGACCGGTGAAGATGCTTAAAAAATTAGCAGAACCTGTCCCTATTGTCAATGAATCCCTGCGGTTGGAGCGGCTTGCGCGGGCAGTCTCAACGGCCGCCCTTCAATGATCGGCTCATCATCAAGCGCAAGATCATACTGGCGCCTTTCAGGCAGGAAATCACGGCAGCACCCAATTGCGCGTCGCGATGCAATGTATGCGGTCCTTTAACGACGCCCCTCTGCGTTGACACGTCGCGGATTGGTTTCAGGGAGCCGGTAGACGCGTTCGCAGCTATCTCCTCTGATAGTACGTGATCGTGAAATGTGCTGGAGTTTTCCCATTTTCATCGGCCGGCATCGGGTCAGAATCCTGCACCGCTCTTAGCGCAGCATCGTCCCACGCAGAATTACCACTTGAATGAACGATAGTTGCCGAAAGGAGCTTGCCATCGGGTGAGCAATTCACCGCGACTACTGCCGGTAAAGTGACGTCTTCGCCATGCCACCTGAGGTTGGCACGGACCAGTCGCTGAATCTTCCGGGCGTACGGCTGTACGGCCGAGCCGGAAGCGACGGTTTTAGCTGGCGTCGCTACGAACCAGAAGGTGGTCTCGACAGGAATGCTCTTGCCGAAGAGCCCCAAAACGGGTTTGCAGGTAGCCAGTCTCGACTGACGTAGCGCAAGATTATCAAAGGCAGCGTCACCGGACGACCGCCAGAGTTCGGCGTCCTTGACCTGCCCCTGCTCGTCCAGAGACACGTGAACTGCAGCAGGCCCATTCGGCGTCGTCTTGCGTGGAGTGCCAGCCGCCAAGCCGTATTGGCAGGGTATTTGGTCGTCCGGGACAAACCGCGTGGTAGCCGGAGCAGCCTCAGACGCGGTGGTCAGCTTCGGGTCGGATTGCACGTCTGATTGGGCAAACGCGGTAGCCGTGCAAAGAGAAAGCAGTAATACGGCGAATCGCTTCATGGGTCGATATCCCTCGCTTGAATGGCGCGAATGGTTGCGCGGCCATCGTACAGCGCGAGGTCGACTTCGCGCATCACAAAACACGATATGGATCAATCGTGCGGAAGTCAGCGGACGTCTGCTGGCACGCCCCACGGGAGCAGTGCCGCGTAGTCGTCGGCGGTCTGCGCATGCGGCAGTCGCTGGAACAACCAGTGAAGGTAGCGGTATGGATCAATGCCACTGGCCTTGCACGTCTCGACGAGCGAGTACAGGTTGGCGCTGGCCTGCGCGCCGGCGACGGTGTCGGAGAACAGCCAGCCCTTGCGGCCGATGACGAACGGCCGGATTGCGTTTTCACACAGGTTGTTCGAGATTGGCCATATGCCGTTGTCGACGTAGCGGATCAGCTTGGGCCACTGGCCGTACAGGTACCGCAGCGCGCGGCCGAGCTGGCTCGACGGCACAACTGTGGGCAGATGTTCAACCAGCATCCGCTCAAGGATTGCGAGCACCCGCCCGCTGTACCGGGCACGCAATCGTTGTCGCCGCTGCGGCTCCCATCGCGCACCACGTGCTTCGGCTGCGAACAGCTTGCCGATCAGCATAACGAAGCGAGTCGCCAGCATGTCCGGCGAACGGGCGGCCTTCGGCACGGACTCTTCGGCCTTGATGAAGCCCCGGCGCACGTGCGCCCAGCATCCGAGATGGACGAGCTGGTGATCATGGGCGATGCCGTTATAGAGTTCGTACCCGTCCGTCATCAACGCCGTGCCGGGTAGCACGCCGGCATAGAGCCGCTGCGCGTGCTGCGCACCGCGTCCCGGTGAATACGAGAACATCCGCACGGGCGGCCCCGACCCGTTGACCTGTGCCCACAGATAACTCTTCGCCTGCGGTTTTCGTCCTGGCTCCTTGAGCACCTGGAAGGTCGTCTCATCGCCGTAAATCAGGTCCGAGTCGAGCAGCGCATCGCGCATCAGGTTGATCACCGGCTGCGTGGCCAGTCCTACGCGCACGACACTCGCTGCCAGCGTATTCGACGAGATGTCGCCGCCGAAGCGGCGCAGCAGAGTGGCCTGGCGATACAGCGGCATGCCGTACTGATACTTGCCGGTGATGATCCACGCGAGCGCCGACTCTGTGAGCAGCCCGCGCGCGATGATGCGCGCCGGCGCCGGCGTCACCTTGATGCCGAGATCGCAGCAGGGGCACGCGTACTTGACCCGCTGATGCTGGATGACGCGCACCTGCTCGGGAATCACGTCGAGCTGTTCGCTCGTCTCGACACCGATCTCCACGAGCACATGACCGTCGTTTGCACAGAACCGTTCGGACTCGGGCAGTTCGTGCCGCACGACCTCGCGTGGCAGGTTGGGATCGAGTGGCTTGCGCCCGCGCTTGCTGCGCAGGTGGGAGGCGACCGGCGTGCCAGGCACGTCTTCACGCGCGGGCGCGTCGGCGGACTGGGCCAGCGCTTCTGCCTCGTTGAACAGGCCGAGCTGGTCAGCATGGCGCGCCTCGCTCGATGCGCCGAACAGTTCGTGCCTGTAGGCGCGCAGCTTCTCTTCCGCAAGGTTCCGTTGGGCCGTCACGAGCCGGAGCTCACTGCGCAGGGCGTCGCATTCGGCGAGCAGTGCCTGGTATTCCTCAGCACTCGGCATGACGGGGTTGTTCGGCATGGCCAGTTAGACCGTGCCGTGTATCCGGTGTTCAGCTTATCCGCGCGTAATATCGCTGGGGATGCTTCTGGATCACGGCCAGGTCGATGCCGTCGAGCAGCCAGTGCAGTTGTTCGACGCTCAGCGTGAGCGTTTCGCGACCACCCGGCCAGACGAAGCGGTCGGCTTCGAGTCGCTTGAGCAGCAGCCAGAAGCCGTTGCCGCCCCAGCCGAGTATCTTGATGCGATCACGGCGGCGGTTGCCGAACACGAACAGCGCCGGGGTCATCGGGTTCAGGCGCATCGCCTGTTCGACCAGGATCGACAGCCCGTTAATGCCCATGCGGAAGTCGACCGGATCGCGATGCAGGTAGACCTTCAGCCCTTCGTCAAACCGGAACACGGCAGCTCCCGAGCATCTGGATCACTGCCGTCAGTTCTTCGAGGCTCGCTTCGCCGAGGTTGAATTCGATCCCGTTGGGCAGGCACACGTGCAGCGCGGCGGCAGGCGCGGGAACACTGCGCAGCGGCTCGCGTGCCAACACCGGCGGCTGCGATGGCACGGTCACAACGGGTACAAACGCCGGCGCAGGTGCGTTCGCAGGCTCGCGCACCGGCATGTCGATCGATACCCCATCGATCATCTCGACCGCGCGAGACTCCTGCGAGCCGGCCACCGCCGCCTCGCGTTGCATCAGGTACTTCGTGATCCATTTGCGCAGCAGGTTCGCGTTGATCCCATGCTCCTGCGCCAGTCGTGCAACCGACACGCCTGGGCGCAGTGCCATTTCGATCAGCGCGCGCTTGGCACCCTCGTCGTACCGGCGACGACCGTCCCGCGTCAGCCGGACTACTCCTAACTCTGCGTGTTTGTCAGTCATTGGTGTCCACCTATTTGAACTGAACCCCGAAGGTTGGACATCAACCCGAGGGGTTTATGGGAAAATATACGGAGCAAGCCAAGCTGGCTGCGGTGAGAGACTACCGTTCAGGCGAGGGCGGGCTGAAGGCTATCGCTCAGCGGCACAACGTCGACGTTTCATCGCTACGCCAATGGATCGCTGGTTATCGCACGCACGGTGAAGCCGGTGTTGTCGAGAAGAAGCGGGAGTTCTATGGCGTCGAATTGAAGCTTTCGGTATTGAAGCGAGTGCGTGAGGAGGGGCTGTCGCATCGACAGGCCGCCGCATTGTTCAATATCCGACGTTTCAACATCATTGGCCGCTGGGAGCAGCAATATAACGAAGGTGGACCGGAAGCCCTGTCGTGGGGTTCCAGGGGGCGTCGCAGGAAGATGACGAAGAACGCTGCGTTACAAAACAAAGCGCAACAAGCCGGTGATGCGAGAAGCCACCAGGAATTGCTGGACGAACTGCACCGTCTCCGTATGGAGAATGCATATCTAAAAAAGCTGAAGGCCTTGGTTCAAGCGAGCGAGCGGTCAGCGCGAGAGAGCGAACGAAAATCGTGCTTGAGCTAAGGCAACAATATCCGCTTGCAGGCCTTCTGAAGGTAGCGGGACTTGCGCGCAGCACTTTCTACTACCAGCAGAAGGCATTGCAGATGGTCGACAAGTATGCTGATCTAAAAGTGAAGATTCGCATGTTGTTCGATCAACACAAGGGACGGTATGGCTATCGGCGGATCACGGCCGTCATCCGGCGAGACGGGCACTTGGTCAATCATAAGACCGTCCGACGATTGATGGTTCAGCTGCAGTTGAAGTCCTGTGTTCGGGCGAAGAAGTATCGCGCCTACAGAGGGCAGCTCGGCCACGTAGCGCCGAATGTACTCGAGCGCAGGTTCGAGGCGAGACGTCCGAACGAAAAGTGGGTGACTGACGTCACGGAGTTCAACGTGGGCGGTCAGAAGCTGTATCTGTCGCCAATCATGGATCTCTACAACGGCGAAATCGTGTCGTATGAGATTGCCAGACGTCCCTTGTTCAATATGGTGAGCGCAATGCTAGGGAAGGCGTTCAACCGGCTGCAATCCGGTGATAAGCCAGTCCTGCATTCCGACCAAGGCTGGCAGTATCGGATGCCAGAATATCGACGTCGCCTCGAAGAGCGTGCAATTACCCAGAGCATGTCTCGCAGAGGAAACTGCCTCGACAACGCTGCCATAGAGAGCTTCTTCGGTACGCTAAAGTCGGAGTTCTACTATCTCAATGAGTTCCGAGACGTCGAGGAGTTACGAACTGGCATTGAGAGCTACATCAAGTACTACAATCACGACCGAATCAAGATCAAATTGCAGGGGTTCAGCCCGGTCGAGTACCGAGCTCAATTTGCGAAGGCATAGTCGTTCACAGTCCAACTTCTTGGGTTCAGTTCAATTTAGGTGGACACCTTTCTCTCACACTCCATCTGTCGGTGGCAGGGCGTGGTTTATTGATCGCTTACGATGCAATCACCGCAAATGCCGAAAGTAAGCTTCGCGCACCGTGGTGGCCGCGTCGTCAATACTGAAACTGGCGGCTCCCGGTCTCAGCAGCGTATCCATGTCATGCCGGAATGCCGATTTCCGCAGTCGGGCGTCGAGTTGTGCATTGGCCTCGTCAGCGTTGAAATGCGTTCCCTCCTTCTCCAGGTACCAAGTGAAGGCATCCATTGCCCGGATACCATCGACCACGTACGGCGTCGCACCCGCCGTGCTGCATCGCCAGGCGTGAAACAGGTCAAACAGGTCGCGCCCCTGCTCACGCTGCATGAGCGCCCGCGTCTTGGTACCCAGCATTTCGTTGATATCGTAGGAACGCGCGGTGGCGCGGACCACTTCCCCCTCCTCGTCAAGCGTATCCAGCCCGACATCTACCAGGGGGTAAAGCGAGGCGCTTTCATTCAGATTCACCTCGACCTTGATCGTCTCTTCACGTTGAAGGCCGAGCGGCACGAACTTGTACGACGTACGTAGGATTTTGGACGGTTTGAGCACGTTGCGGATGGCAAGCCACGCATCCGCAATCGCTGAATCACTGGGACGACCCAACACCGGCGTCAATACGCGGCGCAGGTGATTATCCAGGACATCGGTATCCATGGGTTTGACCAGCACCAGATCGATATCTTCCGAGTATCTCGCCGCCGGGGCGAGATGCCCTTTATGCAATACCGTGCCACCGCGCATAGCCACGCACTCGCGCAGCACGTCATCGTCGAAGATCGCAGCCACGCCACGGGACAGACGTAAGTCCTGCTCAACCTGGCTGCGTTTGGGCCATGGCGCATTGGCCTGCCATGCCGTCAAATGGAATTGTTGCATCATGTATTAGCTCCGGCGCGGTTGGCCAGCATTCGCACCTTGAAATCCGTGTTGATCGAGAAAGGCGCGTGCTCATCTGGATCGATGTCGCTTTCCAGTGATACAAGCCGCAAGGGTTTGCCGTGCAGCCAGTGTTGGACAGATGCGGTCAGCTCGGGCTGATTGTCCATGGCAAGGCATGCCCCCAGTCGTTGCGCAAGTGGTAAGGTTTGCACCGCATCCAGGGCCTGCGCAAATCCAGCAGGCGTGCAATGCACCCATAGCGCCCGCAATACCTGCTGAACACGGTCGATGCCCCCCACGATGACTTCACGCTGGATGAGATCGAGGGCAGTCAGCTCAGGCGTGCTGACACGAAATCGCCCATCAGCCGATTCATGCCAGCGGGTCGGCATCTGCTCAAGCCCTGCCCGGGTATGAAACACCACCTCATGGCGCCCAACGGTAATCGGGCGACGCTTATGCGGGACCATCACCTGGGTCACCATAACCGCATAGGGCGATGCCCCGTAGGTTTCGGCCGCGCTCAGTAGCCCAACGTAGTAGGGGGTTTCCAGCGTCTTGCGCAAGTAGTGATCCAGCCACGCCTCCAAAGGTGGCGCGCCCGCGATTGCATGCTGAAGCGGGACGATTAACCAATGCTCGGCACCACGGGAGAGCCGCACGATACGTCCGCGAGTCTGCTGGCGATAGAGTGCCTTGCGCAGCCCTTCAGGGCTGACACCGGGCATTGCGCCCCGGATCTCATCAGCCCGGACGTTGAGCTTGCCCGAACGCTCGAATGCATCCAGGACGCTGGCGAGGTGTGGGATCATCGGTGAGATCTCTGCGGTACATTCGCGCAATGTACCATTTAATGTCCCATAACGCGAACAAACAAGCACCATCGGGCAAATTATCGAGCCACCCAGCTTCTTTATCCAATCGGCGAAAACACCGCCGTCTGGTTCGATCAGTGGCAAGTTCGCGAGCAGTTCAGGAATGGCTGTCCGTCAATGGTCGCCTCGTCGTCGAGTGCAAGGTCGTACCAGCACCAAGCGAGTTCGCCGTAAGTTTCAGTGGCCCGCACGTCCACAAACGGGAGTAAGGCGGCACGGTACTTTTCCGGTATGGGTGTCGCAGAGAATTCTTCGATCAGCATTGTGCAAAAAAACAGGCACTGGGACTGACTCGCGAACAGCTGATACACGTAATTTTCGGCATCGAACTGGCCCCTGGATGCTGCCGCAACGAAACTGTCCATGACAAGCTCGCGCAGCTCAAGCCCCAGTTCATCGAATGCATTTTCTGCATGGATGCGGGTCAGGTTGCCCGCGTTAGGGTTCCATCCACCATGCCGCGACATCGCGTTCATCAACTGAGGATTGCCGACGTTCCAGTAGTAGGTCGGGACGATAATTTGGGACTTGTGGTTCATGATCACGTTTAAGGCTCCAGGTGGATTGTGATAACTGGTTTGCTCAATGCTCACTGGGCAGCGAATGCGGAGGACTGATGTTGTGCGCGGTGTGCGGCCAGATCCTTCGCAAGAAGGCCCGCCATGCGAACGTCTAGCGTTGATTGCCGTCGAGATTTTTCGTTACGCGTCTGGCGCTGGCTCTGCTTACCTGGCGAAGAGGCCCGAGCCCCGGGAAACTCTGACGTGCAGCATGTGACACCCTCATCGGGTGCAACACAGCCGCCGCCACGAAGGGCCTGATCCAGCCACGTATAGAAGATGTCTGGATGCCAAAAGGCGCGGGTACCAATATGGGCGGGCGCGGGCATTGACCCAGCCGCAACGTAGTTATCTATCGTGCGAATGCTGACGCCGAGAATCTCGGCGACATCTTCCTTGCCGAGTGGTCGAAAAGCTTCAACGGTCATGTTCTGTACTGTGGTCGAGTTGCAACCACGAGTGAAGCGAGCCGTTTTATCCCAACCGGGGTGTCTTTCCTGAACCTTTGTTACAAATGTTTACGGATCGCCCAGATCGCCCATTCGGCAGCCCCATCGTCGCCGAATTTTTAGCCGATGCAAGCTACGTTCGCTCGGCGCGACCTCTCAAACTTCTGTCGCATTTCTGTCGCACTTGGGGCGTTTTCCGCCACAACTTCGGCTGCGAGAAACCACACGCAACTACGCGCAACCGCGCGTAAGTTGTTGATAATTAAAGAGTGTGGTATGCTCCGCAACGTTCCGTTTAGGGACGTTTTTGGCGTTCGGGACGTAGAGGCCGGAGGTTCGAATCCTCTCACCCCGACCAGAATTCTTCCTTGTGAACCAAGGACATCAAGCCCAGCCGATGCTGGGCTTTTTTGTTTTTGCGCTCCGCTTTGCGGCAAGATCGCCGTACCTGTCCCACTAATTCCTGATCGGCGCATTTCCCCAGAGCGCGCAACGCGCAATCACCGGGGAGCCAACCCGCAGCCCGCGCAGTCTATCGCGCCATATCCGTCCACGACCTTGCACCTTCCGGGGTAACTGCTAAACCGATTGCTCGCACATGGCGTTAACCGCATGTCAGTCGCCATTGGTCGTGGCGTCCTCGCCGGACCAGGAACCCAAGTTCAATGTTTCCCTCTCTGGGGTAACCGGGTGATCCGACAGGAAAGCTGGCAGGCCGTTGTCGGCTTCACGTTCCAGATGCGACGCAGAGAAAAAGCCGCCACCCGTCGCTGCGCAGGCCGCTTGCCTCCAGATACTTCGCTCCGCGCAGGTCGGTAACGCGCTCCATATCACGACCGTAGGACAGCGATACGAGTTGCCCCGCCAGCGACGACACATTACCCAGTCCCAGGTCCATGCCAAATATCCTGGCGATGGTCGTTGATACCGAGATTGCGCACAAGCTGCTTGAGTGGGTCGTGGCCCGCCATGTCCGCGTTTTCGTGCGCCATCTCACCCGCAGCGAGGCCGCTGCGGTAGCGCGACACCCCTCTGCTATAGTCTCCTCATCCCCTTTTTCTGACTTTCGCGACGCGTGGACCAAATCCCGTTATGGGCGCAGATTAGCGCCGTTTTCGTCCTCCTGGTCTGCTCCAGCTTCTTCTCGATCTCCGAAACGGCGATGATGGCACTCAACCGCCATCGACTGAAACACCTCGCCAACCAGGGGGCACTCGGCGCGAAGACGACGCAAAAGCTCCTCGGACGAACCGATCTGCTGCTCACCGTCATCCTGATCGGCAACAACCTGTTCAACACGATCATCCCGGTCCTCACCACCTCGATCGCGCTGCACACGTTCGGCCATGACAATCTCGTGCTCTCGATCGCGACCGGTCTTGTCGCATTCCTGATCATCGTGTTCGCGGAGATCACGCCGAAGATCGTCGGCGCAACGTTTCCGGAAAAAATCGCCCTGCCCGCGAGCCTCCTGATCGCGCCGCTCATGCGCGTGACGAAGCCCGTCGTGTGGTTCGTGAACCAGTTCGCGAACGGCCTCCTGCGCCTGTTGCATATCAACACGAGCAAAGGGCGCGACCTGCGCCTCTCGACCGACGAACTGCGCACCATCGTGCTCGAATCGGGCAGCTTCATGCCGACCAAGCACCGCAGCATCCTGATGAACCTGTTCGACCTCGAGAACATCACCGTCGACGACGTCATGATCCCGCGCCGCCGCATCGAGGCGCTCGACTTCGAGGCACCGCTCGAAGATATCCTGCATCAGCTGGAAACCTGCTATCACAACAAGTTAATCGTCTATCAAGGCGACATCGACCGCGTGCTTGGCGTCCTGCACGTGCGCAAGACACTGTCCGCCCTGCACAACCAGGAACTGGAGCGCGAGACGCTGCGTGAACTGCTCGCCGAGCCGTACTTCGTGCCGACCGGCACGCCCGTGTTCCAGCAACTTCAGTACTTCCAGGAAAGCCGCCATCGCATCGCGCTCGTCGTGAACGAATACGGCGAGATGGAAGGTCTCGTCACGCCGGAAGACATCATCGAGGAACTGATCGGCGAATTCACGACGACGATGCCGCGCAGCGGTGCCGGCCGCGGCGGCTGGAACGAGGACGGCGAATGCATCGTGGCCGGCAGTATGCCGTTGCGAGAACTGAATCGCTGGTTGCACCTGACGCTCCCCACCGACGGGCCGAAGACACTCAACGGCCTGATCCTCGAAGTGCTCGAGGAGATTCCGGAAGGCGACGTGTGCCTGCAGATCGGCGACGTGAAGCTCGAAGTGCTGCGCAGCGACGATCAGGGCGTGCGCACCGTGAAACTTTTCAAGCCCGGCGCGAAGCCGCGCGCGAGCACGCTGAAAAAAGCCAGGAACCGCCTGCCGGGCCGTTAGCCATCCGGCCGAATAGCGCGCGAATCGCGTGTCGTTCGATGATGGAACCGTTTCTTCTTCGAGGCGGCTCCATCCGATGATTCCCCTTCCTTATCGCACGGCGTCGCGCCACCCGTGTGCCGCCGCACAAGCAGCGGCGAGTGGTGGTGGCGTGCCACGTCCCGCGTCGTTCGCAAAGCCCACCGCTGCGCCCGCCGACGACGCCCCCGCCGTGCGCCTGCTCACCGAAACGCTTGGCGAAGCAGCGCGCCGCAATGCGTCCGATCTCCACATCGAGCCACTCGAGCACGGCTGGCGCATCCGGCTACGGATCGATGGCGTGCTGCACGAGATGATGCGGCCGCCCGCCCATCTACGCGATGCGTTCATCACGCGCGTCAAGGTGCTCGCGCGCATGGATATCGCGGAGCGGCGCATTCCGCTCGACGGTCGCCTGCGGCTCGCACCGCCTCACCTCGGCCAGCCCGCCGAAGACTATCGCGTGAACTCGCTGCCTACGCTGTTTGGTGAAAAGCTCGTGCTGCGGCGGCTCGAAACACTGCCCGAAGACCTCACGCTCGCGGCGCTCGGACTCGACGAGGCGCAGCGGCAGACCGTCGCCGACGCGATTCGCGCGCCGCACGGTCTCGTCCTCGTGACAGGCCCGACGGGCAGCGGCAAGACGCTTTCGCTCTACTGCTTCCTGCAGATGCTCAACGAAGACTCGCGCAATCTTTGCTCGGTGGAAGATCCCGCCGAGATCCAGCTCGCGGGCATCAACCAGGTCAACGTGCGTGAGAAGGCCGGACTCACGTTCGCCGTCGCGCTGCGCGCACTGCTGCGTCAGGATCCGGACGTCATCATGATCGGGGAGATCCGCGACGAGGAAACCGCCAGCGTCGCGGTGCAAGCGGCGCAGACGGGACACCTCGTACTCTCGACTCTGCACACCAACGACGCACCTTCGGCGGCGGCGCGTCTGATCGACATTGGCGTTGAGCCTTATAACCTCGCGGGCGCGCTGCGGCTCGTCACCGCACAGCGACTCGTGCGCCGGCTGTGCCCGCTGTGTCGCGTGCCAGCCCGAGAACCCGCCGCGACGTTGCGCGCAGCTGGGCTCGACGGCAATCAGGAGACCTACGCTGCGGGTGGCTGCGAAGCATGTCACGGCATCGGGTATCGCGGGCGGGTCGGTATCCACGAGATCATGCCGGTGTCGGAGGCGATACGCGAACGGATCGTCGCCAAGCAAGGCGCACACGCCATCGCGCAGCAAGCGCGCGCGGACGGTGCAGCGACGCTGCGCGAAGCGGCGCTCGAGCGAGTTCGCGACGGCACGACGAGTCTTGCCGAAGCACTCTCGGCCACGGATTCGGCATGACACCCGCGGCCGTCAAACTGGATCGAGCGCCCCCCGAATGGCGCTTCGCCTGGCGAGGCGTCGACGCAACGGGCGCGCAAAAGCGCGGCACGCTGATCGCGATAGACGCCGCGTCCGCCCGGCAGGCGCTCAAGCGCGAACGCATCACCCTCACGACCCTCACACGGCAACGAGCGGCACCGGACCCGCGCGCCAGCCCCACCGATATCACCCGCTTCACGCGTCAACTATCGAGCCTCTTGCGCGCCGGCCTGCCGCTTGCACCCGCGCTCGACCTGCTCGCGCAGTCTCCCGGGCCGCAAGGCATGCCACGCATTGTGGGCATGCTCGCACGCGATATCACCGCGGGCATGCGGTTTTCCGATTCGCTCGCTCGTCACCCAGAACGCTTCGGCGCACTCTATTGCCAACTAGTCGCAGTCGGCGAGGCATCGGGCGCGCTGGCTGCCGTCCTCGCCCGCATCGCCGACGACCGCGAGCGCGCCGCCGCGCAGCGCTCCAAAGTTCGCGCCGCGCTCACCTATCCGGTCGCCGTACTGCTGCTTGCCGTCGCGATCACGGCGGCGTTACTGATCTGGGTCGTCCCGACGTTCAAGCAGATATTCGACGGATTCGGCGCCGCTCTGCCGGCACCCACGCAGTTCGTGCTGATGCTGTCCGCCGGAGCCGCACGCTGGAGCATGCCGGCGGCCGCCTGCTGCGCAATGGTCGTGTTCGCGACGCGCAGCGTGCTGCGCCATTTCGCACGCGCCCGCAT
Source organism: Paraburkholderia adhaesiva (assembly GCF_021390575.1). GTDB lineage: Bacteria > Pseudomonadota > Gammaproteobacteria > Burkholderiales > Burkholderiaceae > Paraburkholderia > Paraburkholderia adhaesiva. The sequence continues at coordinate 2,878,231 of NZ_JAJEJQ010000001.1, forward strand.
CGCCTTTGGCCGCCTTCTGCTGAAATTGCCGCTCGCCGGCTCGCTGCTCACCGCGTTGTGCGCCGCGCGCTGGAGCCGGGCCCTTGGTACGCTGCTCACCGCGGGCACCCCACTCGCCGACGCGTTCGTTTCGCTCACCCACGCCAGCGGCAATGCATTTTTCGACCATGCGAGCGCGGGCATCAGCGCACGCCTGCGGCACGGCGAACGTCTCGCTGCCGCCATGCGCGCGGCCGGCTGCTTTCCCGCCGATGTGATCCAGCCGGTTGCCGTCGCTGAAGAATCCGGCGCGCTCGACACAATGCTGCTCGACGTCGCCTCGCTCGCCGACCGTCAGGTTGACGAAAAGATCGGGTTGCTTTCGAGTTTGTGCGAGCCGCTAGTAATTGTGGTGCTCGGCGCACTGGTTGGTGGGCTCGTCGTCGCGATGTATCTTCCCATCATTCAACTCGGCAACGTGGTGTAGCATCGCTGCCAGATTCCTATACTGCTTATGCCCGTTCATATTCCATCCACTGCGAGTCTCGCAACGCCCGACGCGCTCGGCATGCTGCCGCCCGCCCTGACGATGGGCTTTGCGATCGTCCTTGGGCTCATCGTCGGCAGTTTCCTGAACGTCGTGGTACATCGCCTGCCGCTCATGCTCGAGCGCGCGTGGCGCGCCGACGCCGCCGAGGCGAACGGCCAGCTCTTCACCGACGACGGCCTACCCGAGCGCTACAACCTGTGGCTCCCCCGCAGCGCCTGCCCGCACTGCGGCCACGTACTCAGGGCTTGGGAAAACATTCCTGTAATCAGCTGGCTCGCGTTGCGCGGGCGCTGTTCCCACTGCCACGCACGCGTGAGCGTGCGCTATCCGCTCATCGAACTCGCGGGCGCGATCTGTGCGGTAATCGCGCTGATCGTGTTCGGCCCTTCGGGCAAGGCGCTAGCCGCGTTCATACTGTGCGCGGCGCTCATTGCGGCCAGTGCGATCGATCTCGAACACCAGATGCTTTACGACGAAATCACGCAGCCGCTCCTCTGGGGTGGATTGATCGTGAATCTGTCCGGCACATTCGTCAGTCTGCACGAGGCCGTGATCGGTGCCGTCGCGGGTTATCTCGCGCTCTGGTGCGTCTACTGGCTGTTCCGGCTGTTGCGTGGCATCGAGGGCATGGGCCAGGGCGATTTCAAATTGCTCGCGGCGCTTGGCGCATGGCTCGGCTGGGGCGCGCTGCCGCAGATCGTCGTGATCGCCGCCGTCGCGGGCGCAGTGATCGGGCTCACGGCGACGCTGACCGGGCGCATGCGTTTCGAAGAGCCGCTGCCGTTCGGACCATATCTTGCCGCGGGCGCGCTCGTCACGCTCTTCGTCGGCACACCTTTCTCGCCGTCCTATGTAGCGTGGGGGAACTGATCGATGTTCCTGGTCGGACTCACAGGAGGCATAGGCAGCGGCAAGTCGACCGTGGCAGATCTGTTCGCCGCACGCGGCGTGCCTGTCGTCGATACCGACGTAATTGCCCATCAGATCACGGCGCCCCAAGGCGTTGCGATGCCAGAGATCCGCGAAAAATTCGGCTCCGAATTCGTCGCACCCGATGGCTCGATGGACCGCACCCGCATGCGCGCTCTGGTCTTCAGCGACGAATCCGCGCGCAAACGGCTGGAAGCGATCACGCACCCGCTGATACGGTCGGAAACCGAGCGGGCTTCGCGCGCCGCCCGCGGCCCCTACGTAATCGTCGTAGTGCCGCTTCTCGTGGAATCGGGTACGTGGAAGGCACGCGTCGACCGTGTGCTCGGTGTCGACTGCAGCGTCGAAACGCAGATCGCCCGCGTAATGAAACGCAACGGCTTCACGCGCGAGCAGGTGCTGGCCATCATCGCTCGCCAGGCCACGCGTGAAGCGCGTCTTGCCGCGGCCGACGACGTCGTCGTCAACGACGGCGCGTCTCTCGAATCACTCTCAAGCGATGTAGACACGCTGCATGCGCAGTACGTTGCTCTCGCGAAGGCGCAAGAGACAAACCCGCCCGGCTGAACACCGGCAAGCGCGACAGATAAGGTAGAACAGACAGGCAAAAGGCTCTCTTTTCGGACGACAGCGCTACGCAACAGGTACTACGTACGGTGTCGGCGCAAAATCCGACCGCTCTCACAAGCCCCTGCGATTGCGACTGTAGTCCCACAGCATTAGAATGTCCTGCAATCTTTCACCGACCACGCCAGAGGCGAGCGCGCTTGATTCTTTACGAGTATCCCTTCAACGAGCGAATCCGAACGCTGCTGCGCCTCGAAGATCTCTTCGAGCGCTTCACGTTTTTCCTGACGCAGGAGGATCCGAGGGAACATCATGTCGCGCTCACGACGCTTTTCGAAATTGCGGAAGTCGCGGGCCGCGCCGACCTCAAGTCGGACCTGATGAAGGAACTCGAAAGGCAGCGTCAGACGCTCGCACCGTTCCGGGGCAATCCTGGCATCGAACAAACTGCGCTCGAAGCCGTGCTAGGCGAGATCGAGCAGACGCTCGCGGGCCTCACGCAGATGCAGGGAAAGACCGGCCAGCATCTCGCCGAAAATGAGTGGCTTGCCAGTATCCGCAGCCGCGCGATCATTCCGGGCGGCACCTGCAAGTTCGACCTGCCGTCGTACTACGCGTGGCAACAATTGCATGCCGACCAGCGCCGCCAGGACATCGCGAAGTGGGTGATGCCGCTCCTGCCGCTGCGCGACGCTGCCGCGATCGTGTTGCGCCTCGCGCGCGAATCAGGTCAGGCGTCGAAAGTAATGGCGATGCAGGGCAGCTACCAGCAGATGCTTGCGGGTCGCGCCTGGCAGTTGATGCAGGTACGCGTGGCACCGGAATTGCGCGTGATTCCAGAAGCCAGCGCCAACAAGTACATGTTGTGGGTGCGCTTCACCGTGCAGGATGGCGATCTGCGGCCACGCGCGGTAGATGTCGATGTGCCGTTCCACTTGACGCTATGCAGCCTGTGACGCCTCGCGGGCTGATTTTCACCAACGCGTCGCGAACCGAATACCGTTCGATCGAATGATTACTGCTGTCAAATGTCCGACTTGTGGCAAAGAAGTCCGCTGGGTGCCTGAAAACCGGTTCCGGCCGTTCTGTTCCGAACGTTGCAAGCAGATGGACCTCGGCGCCTGGGCCGCCGAAAAGTACCGCATCGGCGGTAACGACGAAGAGACGCCGCCCGAGGACGCACCGCCCACGGATACGCGTCAGTAAGCGAAAAAACGAACGAGCAATAAAAAAACCGCTGCGCGATTCACGCAGCGGTTTTTTTCGCCTCACCCGGCGGCCAGCCACTCCAGGACCGGAATGGTGGCCGGCAGAAGCGGTTCGACGCTCGCCGGCAGCGACTGCCAGACGAACGCCTGTCCCTCGCGTCCGTGCGGTTCGCCGCTCCACTCAGTCACCTTGCAGAAGTAAAGGCGCACATAGGCATGCGGATAGTCGTGTTCGAGCGTGTGCCACAGGTGGCACGCCTTCACGTCGATGCCGAGTTCCTCGTGCAGTTCGCGCGCGAGCGCCGCCTCGATCGACTCGCCCACCTCCAGCTTGCCGCCCGGAAACTCCCAGTACCCGGCGTAGGGTTTGCCTTCCGGGCGTTGCGCCAGCAGATAGCGGCCGTCCGGCTGCACGATCACGCCGACCGCCACCTCGGTGACGGGCCGCATCTGCGCCGATCCAGCCTCGGAAGCCCCGCTCATGCGCTTTGCACCTTCTTGCCCGACCAGTCGCGCGCGAACTGCCACGCGACGCGGCCCGAGCGCGAACCGCGTTCCAGCGCCCAGACGAGCGCATCGCCGCGCGCGGCTTCGACTTCGGCGTCACCGCACCCGAAGTGGCGCAGCCAATGGCCGACGATCGTCAGATAGTCGTCCTGCTTGAACGGATAGAAGCTCACCCACAGGCCAAAGCGCTCGGACAGGGAGATCTTCTCCTCGACCACCTCGCCTGGATGGATTTCGCCGTCGGGCATGTGCCTGTACGACTCGTTGTCGCTCATGTACTCGGGCAGCAGATGACGGCGGTTCGACGTCGCATAGATCAGCACGTTGTCGCCCTGCGCGGCCACCGAGCCGTCCAGCGCCACCTTGAGCGCCTTGTAGCCCGATTCGCCCTCCTCGAACGAGAGGTCGTCGCAGAACACGATGAAGCGCTCGGGGCGGTCAGCGATCAGATCGACGATATCGCCGAGATCGTGCAGATCGTCCTTGTCGACTTCGATCAGACGCAGGCCATCCTTCGCGTAGGCATTCAGGCAAGCCTTGATCAGCGACGACTTGCCCGTGCCGCGCGCGCCCGTGAGCAGCACGTTGTTCGCAGGCTTCTTCTGCACGAACTGGCGCGTGTTGCGTTCGATGAGGTCTTTCTGGCGGTCGATGTTCTGCAGGTCGTCGAGCGAGATAGACGAAACCGCCGGCACCGGCTGCAGATAGCCACGGCCCTGGCGCTTGCGCCAGCGGAAGGCCACGGCCGCGTTCCAGTCGACGGTGGGTGCGGCCGGCGGCAGCACTGCTTCAAGGCGGCCGAGGAGCGCTTCGGCGCGCGTCAGAAACTGTTCGAGCTTATCCATGGGAATCGTGGCTTAAATCAGGAGCGGTAGTCGGCGTTGATGCTCACGTAGTCGTGCGAGAGGTCGCAGGTCCAGACTGTGGCCTGCGCGTTGCCGCGGCCGAGCAGCACGCGAATCAGGATCTCGCTCTTCTTCATCACGCGCTGGCCGTCCTCCTCGCGGTACGCCGGGTTGCGACCGCCGGCCTTCGCGACGAGCACGTCGTCGAGATAGAGATCGACCTTGTCGACATCGAGGTCGGTTACGCCCGCGTAGCCGATCGCGGCCAGGATGCGGCCCAGGTTGGGGTCCGACGCGTAGAAGGCCGTCTTGACGAGCGGCGAGTGGCCAATCGCGTAGGCGATCTGGCGGCACTCGGCAACGTCCTTGCCACCCTCGACCTGCACGGTCATGAACTTCGTCGCGCCTTCGCCGTCGCGCACGATCAGTTGCGAAAGCGTCTGCGCCACTTCGGTCACGGCATCGCGCAGCGCCGCGTACGCGGGCGAGTCCGTCGACGTGACGGCCGGCAGGCTCGACTTGCCCGACGCGATCAGGATGAACGAGTCGTTCGTCGAGGTATCGCCGTCGATGGTGATGCAGTTGAACGAGCGGTCTGCGACGTACTTCACGAGTTCGTCGAGCACGGGCTGCGCGACGTACGCATCGAACGCGAGGAAGCCCAGCATCGTCGCCATGTTCGGCTTGATCATGCCCGCGCCCTTGCTGATGCCCGTGAGCGTGACCGTATGCCCGTCGATCGCGACCTGGCGCGACGCGGCCTTCGGCAGTGTGTCGGTCGTCATGATCGCCTGCGCGGCGTCATACCAGTTCGCGGCCTGGCGGTTGGCGAGTGCGGCGGGCAGGCCGGCCTTGAGGCGATCGAGCGGCAGCGGCTCCAGAATCACCCCCGTCGAGAACGGCAGCACCTGCGAAGACTCGATACCCGCGAGTCGCGCAAGCTCGTCGCAGGTTGCGCGCGCGATCGCGAGGCCCGGCTCGCCCGTCCCGGCGTTCGCGTTACCCGTGTTGACGACGAGCGCACGAATCCCCTTACCGTTCGCGAGATGCTCGCGGCACACCGTCACCGGCGCGGCGCAAAAGCGGTTCAGCGTGAACACGCCCGCGACGCTCGCGCCTTCGTCGACGGAAATCACGAGCACGTCCTTGCGGTTCGGCTTGCGGATATTGGCCTCGGCCCAGCCGAGCGTCACACCGGCGACCGGGTGGAGTTGTGCGGGATCGATCGAGGGGAAATTGACAGCCATGGTAGCGACCTGTCTAAAAGGCAATGCCGGCCAAGGCGCGTAAGGCCTCACCGGCATTGGGAATCACGAAGGCCGTGCCCGGAAGCGAGGTCCGGGTCACGGAATCAACGGCAGAGCCGCGCGAAGCGAGTGGCGACGCGGTTCACGCGCACGCCGTCCGGCATCACGCAATCTTGCCGTGGCACTGCTTGTACTTCTTGCCGCTGCCGCACGGGCACGGATCATTGCGGCCAACCTTCGGCACACCCTGCCCGTCCGTCGCGTGCGCGTGGCCCATGGCCGCGCCGACCATCGCCGTAGCCGCATCGGCCGCGACCGGCGCCGCTGCCGGACCGGGCGCCGCCTCGGCTTCGGCGAATTCGGCGTGACGGAATTCGACATTCTCCAGATGGCTGCTGTGCTCTTCCATCTGCTCAGCGGCCTGTTCGAGTTGCTCCGGCGACTGGATCTGCACGTTCATCACGATGCGCGTGACTTCGAGCTTCACCGCTTCGAGCATCGCCGCGAACAGTTCGAACGCTTCGCGCTTGTATTCCTGCTTCGGATTCTTCTGCGCATAGCCGCGCAGATGGATGCCCTGACGCAGATGGTCAAGCGCGGCAAGGTGTTCGCGCCAGCTGCGGTCGAGCGTCTGCAGCATGACCGAACGCTCGAATGCGCTGAACGATTCGCGGCCGACGAGCGCGACCTTCTGCTCGTAGGCCTCGTCGGCGGCGGCGACCACGGCTTCGAGAATCTCGTCGGCGTCGATCGACGACGACTCGTTGATCATCTCCTGAATCGCAAGGTCGAGCTGCCATTCGTTGCGCAGCACTTCCTCCAGCTCGGGGACGGCCCACTGCTCCTCGATGCTGGCGTGCGGCACGAACTCGCGCACGATCTCCGTGATGACGCCATGACGCATCGCGCCGATCGTCTCGGTGATGTCGTGCGCTTCGAGCAGCTCGTTACGCTGCTGATAGATCACCTTGCGCTGATCGTTCGACACGTCGTCGTATTCGAGCAGCTGCTTGCGGATATCGAAGTTGCGCGCCTCGACCTTGCGCTGCGCCGACTCGATCGACCGGGTGACGATGCCCGCCTCGATCGCCTCGCCTTCGGGCATCTTCAGGCGGTCCATGATCGCGCGCACGCGGTCGCCGGCGAAGATGCGCAGGAGCGGGTCTTCGAGCGACAGATAGAAGCGCGACGAGCCCGGGTCGCCCTGACGGCCCGCACGGCCGCGCAGCTGGTTGTCGATACGGCGCGATTCGTGGCGCTCGGTGCCGATGATGTGCAGGCCGCCCGCGGCCTTCACCTGATCGTGCAGCGTCTGCCATTCGTCGTTGAGCTGCTGGATGCGGCGCGCTTTTTCGTCGGCGGGAATGGCTTCGTCGGCTTCGATGAACGACGCCTGCTTCTCGGCGTTGCCGCCGAGCACGATGTCGGTACCGCGGCCCGCCATGTTCGTGGCGATGGTGATGCGCTTCGGACGACCCGCTTCGGCGACGATCGCCGCTTCACGCGCGTGCTGCTTCGCGTTGAGGACTTCGTGCGGCAACCCTGCCTTCACGAGAAGATCCGCGAGCAGTTCCGAGTTCTCGATCGACGTCGTACCCACCAGCACCGGCTGGCCACGCTCGTAACAATCGCGGATGTCGCGAATCACGGCGTCGTAACGCTCGCGTGCGGTCTTGTAGATCTGGTCCTGCTTGTCGATGCGCTTCGGCGGCCGGTTCGTCGGGATCACGACGGTTTCGAGGCCGTAGATCTCGTTGAATTCGTACGCTTCGGTGTCGGCCGTGCCGGTCATGCCCGACAGCTTCGCGTACATGCGGAAGTAGTTCTGGAACGTGATCGATGCGAGCGTCTGGTTCTCGCTCTGGATCTTCACGTGCTCCTTCGCTTCGACAGCCTGGTGCAGGCCGTCCGACCAGCGGCGGCCAGCCATCAGACGGCCGGTAAACTCGTCGACGATGATGACTTCGCCGTTCTGCACCACGTAGTGCTGGTCCTTGAAGAACAGCGTGTGCGCGCGCAGGGCGGCATAAACGTGGTGCATCAGCGTGATGTTCTGCGGCGCGTAAAGGCTCTCGCCCTCGCCGATCAGGCCCCACTCGGCGAGCATGCGCTCGGCCTTCTCGTGACCCGATTCCGTGAGGAACACCTGACGCCCTTTCTCGTCGAGCGTGTAATCGCCCGGCTTTTCGACGCCCGTGCCGTCGGCCTTCTCTTCGCCGATCTGGCGTTCGAGCAGCGGCGGCAGCGCGTTCATGCGCACGTAGAGTTCGGTGTGGTCTTCGGCCTGACCCGAGATGATGAGCGGCGTGCGAGCCTCGTCGATCAGGATTGAGTCCACTTCGTCGACGACCGCGAAGTTCAGCGCCCGCTGCACACGCGCCTCGGTCTCGTAGACCATGTTGTCGCGCAGGTAGTCGAAGCCGAACTCGTTGTTCGTGCCGTACGTGATGTCCGCGCCATAAGCTTCCTGCTTCATGGCGTGGTCCATCTGCGACAGGTTGATGCCGACGGTCAGACCAAGGAAGTTGTAGAGGCGTGCCATCCACTCGGCATCGCGCTGCGCGAGGTAGTCGTTCACCGTCACGACGTGCACACCGCGGCCGGCGAGTGCATTCAGATACACGGGAAGCGTCGCGACGAGCGTCTTGCCTTCACCGGTGCGCATTTCAGCAATCTTGCCGTAATGCAGCACCATGCCGCCGATCAGCTGGACGTCGAAGTGGCGCATCTTGAGCACGCGCTTGCTGGCTTCGCGGCAAACCGCAAACGCCTCGGGCAACAGCTCGTCGAGCGAGGTGCCGTTCGCGACGCGCTCGCGGAATTCATCGGTCTTCGCGCGCAGTTGCTGGTCGGTGTATTGCTCGATCTGCGGTTCGAGCGCATTGATCGCCGCGACCGTCTTCTGATATTGCTTGACCAGGCGCTGATTGCGGCTGCCAAAGATTTTCTGTAAGAAACCGGTGCTCATCGGATCGGTGTCGGCGTCGGGGCTTCGACCAGGATTCCTCGCAGGTTTTCGGCGGGGTTTTTGCGCGCGCTCTCTGCGCTTACCCTGCTCAGCCTGCGGACGCACCCGGTTCGGAAAGACCTCGGCGACTTAAGCCCAAATTAGTGGATTTGAATCGCGCATTTTAGCACGCGCCCTCGTGGCCGCCTGTGTCAGTGGCAAGACGCCCTGAGCGCGTGAAATGCCCGCGCGGAAAGCCTCCCGGCCGCTCGCCCCCCATTTGCGGACAAGTCCTGGCCGAACGACTGGAAGGCGCGTGGGCGCTTGCCGCGCAAGCTACAATGACGACATCTGCATGCGGCGTCGCGTACGCGCCCTTCCTCCTCCTGACATGAGCCGTTTTTCGCCATTTTCAAGGCCGCCAGCGCCAGGCTTCGCCCGGCCGGTCGCCGAACTGTTGAGCCGCACCGAGGCGCTCGCGCCGCTGCGCGCGGGCGTCGAGCAGATGACGGCCATGCGGCGCGACCTGGAGGCGCTGCTGCCCGACTATCTCGCGACAAGTGTCGAGCCGGGCTTCATCAAGGACGGCAAGCTCGCGCTCTTCACGGCGCATAACGCGCTCGCGGCGAGGTTACGGCAACTGGAACCGCGCCTCGTTGCCGACTTGCAGGCGCGCGGCTGGCCGCTCGATTCAGTGCGCATTCGCGTGCGCCCACAATCGGTGAAGGAAGCGAAGCCGCCCAAAGAGGCACGCATGTCGCCCGCGGGTGCGGAGGCGCTGAGGGCGCTCAGCGAGGAGCTGCCACCTTCGCCGCTCCAGGCGGCACTCGCGAAGATGGCGGCGCGCCATTCGAACAAGCGTTAATTCACTTGTCGCGTCTCAAGGTGCCATACGCTGAATAGGCTGGATGCGCTGGAAATGAAAAAGGGCGGCATCAAGCCACCCTTTTTGCTGACACTGCCGAGCGCTCTGCTCAGGCGAATGCGGTTTGCGCTTCGTAGCCGAAGCCGAGCGGCGCCTTTTGCTTGTCGTCGAAGGTCACCAGTTCCCAGGCGTCTTCGTGCTTGAGCAATTCGCGCAGCAGCGCGTTGTTCAGGCCATGGCCCGACTTGTACGCCGTGTACGACGCGAGCAGCGGATGCCCCACCACATACAGGTCGCCGATCGCGTCGAGCATCTTGTGCTTCACGAACTCGTCGTCGTAGCGAAGGCCGTCGTTATTCAGGATGCGGTATTCGTCGAGCACGATCGCGTTGTCCATGCTGCCGCCGCGTGCGAGGCCCAACTCGCGCATCATTTCGACTTCGTGCGCGAAGCCGAACGTGCGGGCACGCGCGATCTCACGCACGTACGACGTATTCGCGAAATCGACTTCAAGCGCCTGGCCCGTCTTGTCGACGGCCGGATGGCGAAAATCGATCGTGAACTTCAACTTGAAGCCGAAATACGGATCGAGGCGTGCAAATTTGTCGCCCTCGCGGATTTCGACCGGTTTCTTGACCTTGATGAACTTCTTCGCCGCGTTCTGCTCTTCGATACCCGCCGACTGGATCAGGAACACGAACGAGGCCGCGCTGCCGTCCATGATGGGAATTTCTTCCGCAGTTACATCGACGTAGAGGTTGTCGATACCGAGGCCCGCGCACGCCGACATCAGATGCTCGACCGTCGAGACACGCGCGCCATCCTTCTGCAGCACCGAGGCGAGACGCGTGTCGCCGATCGACATCGCCGACGCGGGGATATCCACCGGGGTCGCCAAATCCACGCGCGAAAACACGATGCCCGTGTCCGGGGCCGCCGGACGGAGCGTCAGGTCGACCTTACGGCCCGAGTGCAGGCCGATGCCGACTGTCTTCACGATTGATTTGATGGTTCGCTGCTTCAACATGGTGTTCTGGTCATTGAAAATCCCAATCGGGATTTTTTAATTCATAGCCCCAATTATACTCCAGATACGCGGCGTTCGTTGTTCTCCGCAGCGCGATACTCTGTTTCCCGCTGTTACGCCAACGCAATCAAGCAGCACGGCCGATGCCCGAAACGGAGGCGTTTCCGGTCATCGGCCTGCCTTGTGCCACGTAATGGCCCGTCACAATTGCGCCGTCGGCTCGTTGCGCTGCGGCAACGTGTCGCCGGTCGGCGCCCTCAGGCGGGACCCAATGTGGCGAGGATGCTCGCCGCATCGCTGACTTCGAACTTGCCGGGTGCTTCGACGTGCAGCGTCTTGACCACACCCTCGTCGACCACCATCGCATAGCGCTGGGAACGAAGCCCCATGCCACGCGCCGACAAATCCTGCTCCAGACCAAGCGCCTGGGTGAATGCCGCGCTGCCGTCGCCCATCATGCGTACCTTGCCCGCGGTACGCAGTTCGCGCCCCCACGCACCCATCACGAACGCGTCGTTGACCGACACGCACCAGACCTCGTCGATGCCGGCCCCGGCAAGCGCCTCAGCCTTCTCGATGTAACCCGGAACGTGCTTCGCCGAACACGTGGGCGTAAACGCGCCTGGCAATCCGAAGATCACCACACGCTTACCCGCCGTCTGTTCGCGCACGTTGAAGCTGTTCGGCCCCAACGTGCAGCCTGCGCGGTCATCCTCGACATACTCGTAGAGGGTCGCGTCGGGCAGCAATTCACCCTGTTTGATCATGGCTCGTCCTTCGCGTCGATGCGCCAGCAAGTTACACGCGGTATCTCGCCGCGGTACTTCGCTGCAGTAGTTCGCCGCGGTTGTTCGCAATTATCGGTCATCAGTCTTTCAGGATCGTCAGGCGGCACGCCACCTTGCCGCTCCGCCCATGGCGCAGCCGGCAACCGTCCCTGCCGCACATCCTCGCGGACGCAGCCCTGCTGACCATCATTGCGACGCTTCGCGTGTGTCGACCGGAGTTGGCGCTTTAGCGCTTACTCAAGTCCCAGGTCCGTCCGCGGGCGAGCGCAAAAACTGCGCCGCGCCGCAGCCAGACATCCACACGCTCAGTCCGCCTGCTTGCGCAAGAACGCCGGGATGTCGTACGTGTCGACGCCCTTTTCCTGCAGCGCCTGAACGTGCGAAGCCGCGGTGTCGCGCGACGTGCGCCAGACGGCCGGCGTATCGAGCGCGCCGTAGTCGGCCGTCGAGCCCGCCTGCGTGTGCGTCGTGTACGTCTGCATCGTCGGGATTGGATGGTTGTCCGTGCCTGTGCGCAGCAGCGTCATCGGCGCAGCCGACTGCTGCTTCTTCGCCACGCGGCCAAGGCCCGTCGCGACCACCGTCACGCGCAGTGCGTCGCCCATCGCGTCGTCGTACACCGCACCGAAGATCACCGTGGCGTCTTCCGCCGCGTAGCTCTTGATGGTGTTCATCACTTCGCGGGTTTCCGACAGACGCAGCGAACGGCTCGACGTGATGTTGACCAGCACGCCACGCGCACCCGACAGATCGACACCTTCGAGCAGCGGGCTCGCCACGGCCTGTTCCGCCGCGAGGCGCGCGCGATCGACGCCGGCGACCGTCGCCGTGCCCATCATCGCCTTGCCCTGCTCGCCCATCACCGTCTTCACGTCTTCGAAGTCGACGTTCACGAGACCGTCAACGTTGATGATTTCGGCGATGCCTGCAACCGCGTTGTTCAGAACGTCGTCAGCGCACTGGAAGCACTTGTCCATTTCGGCGTCATCGCCCATCACGTCGAACAGCTTGTCGTTCAGGACGACAATCAGCGAGTCGACGTGATCCTCCAGTTGCTGCGCACCCGTTTCTGCCACGCGCATGCGCTTGCCGCCTTCGAATTCGAACGGCTTGCTCACGACGCCAACGGTCAGAATGCCCATTTCCTTGGCGATCTGTGCCACGACCGGTGCCGCGCCCGTGCCCGTGCCGCCACCCATGCCTGCGGTGATGAACACCATGTGCGCGCCACGCAGTCCGTCGGCGATACGCTCGCGTGCTTCTTCAGCCGCTGCGCGCCCCATCTCCGGCTTCGCACCTGCGCCCAGACCCGTGTTACCGAGCTGGATCACAGCCGACGCACGCGAACGCGAAAGCGCCTGCGCGTCCGTGTTCATGACGATGAAATCGACGCCTTGCACGCCGCGGTTGATCATGTGCTGAACGGCATTGCCGCCAGCGCCACCCACGCCCACCACCTTGATGATGGTGCCGTTGGTTTCGGTTTCCAGCATCTGGAATTCCATGTTGCCTCCGTCAAGAAAGAGATACCGCTCCTCGGCCGTTATCCGGTGGAAGATCGGGCAACCTTCCTCCGCGCGCCAGCCGCCGGCACCAGCGCGTATTCCCATCCAGTTCGTCAGAAGTTGCCGAGGAACCAGTCCTTCATCCGCGTGAAGACCTGCCCCATCGACCCCGACTGCACTGCAACCTTGCGACCGCGCATACGCTGCGAGCGGCCTTCCACGAGCAGGCCCATCGCCGTCGAGTAGCGCGGATTGCGCACCACGTCGGCCAGACCGCCCGCATACTCCGGCACGCCAATGCGCACCGGCTTGAGGAAAATGTCTTCGCCGAGTTCAACCATGCCCGGCATCATCGCGGCACCGCCCGTCAGCACGACACCTGAACTCAGCAACTCTTCGTAACCCGACTCGCGCACCACCTGCTGCACGAGCGAGAACAGCTCTTCGACGCGCGGCTCGATCACAGCCGCCAGCGCCTGGCGCGACAGCGTCCGCGGACCGCGTTCGCCAAGACCCGGCACTTCGATCATTTCGTCCGGGTCGGCGAGTGCCTGCTTCGCGATGCCGTAGCTGACCTTGATGTCTTCCGCGTCGGGCGTCGGCGTGCGAAGCGCCATCGCGATGTCGCTCGTCACCTGGTCGCCCGCGATCGGAATCACCGCGGTATGGCGAATCGCGCCTTCGCTGAAAATCGCAATGTCGGTCGTGCCACCGCCCACATCAACGAGCACGACGCCCAGTTCCTTCTCGTCCTCGGTCAGCACCGCCAGCGACGAAGCAAGCGGCTGCAGGATCAGGTCGTTCACTTCGAGGCCGCAGCGGCGCACGCACTTCACGATGTTCTGCGCCGCGCTGACCGCGCCCGTCACGATATGCACCTTCACTTCCAGACGGATGCCGCTCATGCCGATCGGTTCGCGCACATCCTCCTGACCGTCGATGATGAATTCCTGCGTGAGGATATGCAGCACCTGCTGGTCGGTCGGGATGTTGATCGCCTTCGCGGTCTCGATCACGCGCGCGACGTCGGCCTGCGTAACCTCTTTCTCCTTGATGGCGACCATCCCGCTCGAATTGAAACTGCGGATGTGACTGCCCGCGATACCGGTGAACACGTTGGTGATCTTGCAGTCGGCCATCAGCTCCGCTTCTTCCAGCGCACGCTGGATAGACTGCACTGTGGCCTCAATGTTCACCACGACGCCCTTTTTGAGCCCTTTCGATTCGCTCTGGCCGAGACCGATCACCTCGTAGTGGCCTTCGCCCTTCAACTCGGCGACGACAGCCACCACCTTCGACGTCCCGATGTCGAGGGCGACCAGCAGATCTTTATAGTCTTTACTCATAGCGTGCTCGTTGCGTGTGATGTGCTGTTACTTCTTGCCTGAGGCCGTGTCAGTGATAAAGCGCATGCCGGCCGCTCGAATCGCAAAACCATTCGGATAGCGCAAGTCCGCATATTCGATGTCCTTCCCCCAACGCTGCGTGACCGCTGTCCATGCCGCGATGAGTCGATGCGCGCGCTCCCCGAGTGTGTCCGCGTTGCGCTCGCGGCCAAGCTCCACCTGCGTGCCATTCGAAAGCTTCACGGTCCACGCGTAGCGCGGCGAAAGCGTCACTTCGTCCGGCGTGAGGCCGAGCGGCCCAAACCACTTCTCGAAGTCGTGGTAACGCGCAACCACTTCCTTCGCGCTGCCGTCCGGTCCTTCGAACGCGGGCAGGTCCGTGTCCAGCTCGCCCTGGTTCGCGGTGAAAAGCTCACCGTCCGTACTCACCAACTGATCGCTGCCCCACGTGCCGAGCGGCTTGTACTCCTCGAGGCTCACCGCGAGCGCGTTCGGCCAGACGCGGCGCACGCTCGCGCGGCGCACCCATGGCATCTGCTCGAATGCCTGGCGCGCGGCGTCGAGATCGACCGTGAAGAAGTTGCCTTTCAATCGGCCAACCACGCTTGCACGGACCGTCGGCGCGTTGATGTGGTCGGTGTCACCCCCGATGCGGATCTCGCGCAGCGCGAAATTCGGCCGCTGCACCAGCCAAAGACCGCCGGCCGCCAGCAATGCAAGCGCGAGCAGCGCATGCAACGCATTGGCGAGGAGGTTGAGCTGGCGTACGTTATTCCACATGTCGAGAACGAGATTGTTGCGTGAACTGGGTTAAATCAATTCGTCAGTAAAGGTCCGTTAGTGGCGTCATTCCGTCAGAGTAAGTGCCAGAACCTTCACGACCAGGTCCTGATACGCAATGCCGACCGCGCGCGCCGCCTTCGGCGGCAGCGAGTGATCGGTCATGCCGGGCGCCGTGTTCACTTCCAGGAAATACGGGTTGCCGTGACCGTCGATCATGAAATCCGCGCGGCCCCAATCGGTGCAGCCGAGCACGTCGAACGCGCGGCGCGCGAGCTTCTTCAAGCGCGTCTCTTCCTCCGGTGCGACACCACACGGAATCAGGTATTGCGTGGAGTCGAGGATGTACTTCGCGTCGTAGTCGTAGAACTCGCCGGCGGGCACGATCTTGATGAGCGGCAGGTCGAGGTCGCCCGCGATGCATGACGTGTACTCGCCGCCGCCCTCGATGCTCTTCTCCACCAGCACGATCTTGTCGAACTTCGCGGCCTCTTCGATTGCCGGCACGAGATCGGCTGCGGCCTTCACCTTGATGACCGCAACGCTCGAGCCTTCGCTCGCCGGCTTCACGAAGAGCGGCAAGCCGAGCTTCGCGACGATGGCCGGCGCCTTCGCGGCGTAGTCGTCGCCGCGCAGCACGGCTTCGAACGGCGGCGTGGGAATGCCCAGTTGCTGCCACACGAGCTTGCTGCGGAATTTGTCGAGGCCGAGCGCCGAGCCGAGCACGCCCGTGCCCGTATAGCGGATGCCGTAGAAGTCGAGCGCGCCCTGGATCTGGCCGTTTTCACCGTAGCCGCCATGCAGCGCATTGAACGCGCGCACGAAGCCTTCGTCCTTGAGCGCCGAAAGCGGTCGTTCAGACGGGTCGAAAAGATGCGCGTCGATGCCCGCGCTCCGCAGCGCTTCGCATACGAGCTGGCCGGACTTGAGCGAGACCGCGCGTTCGGCGGACACACCGCCGAACAGCACCGCGACCTTGCCGAATTGTTTGGGATCGATACTGCTCGTCATCTCACACCTTCTGTTCCTGAGCTGCGATCCGACCCGGCACGCCGCCGATCGAACCCGCGCCCATCGTAATCACCACGTCGCCGTCGCGCACCACTGCAGCGAGCGCGTCCGGCATCTCGTCCACCGTCTCGACGAACACCGGCTCGACCTTGCCGGCCACACGAAGCGCGCGCGAGATCGCGCGGCCATCGGCGGCGACGATCGGCGCTTCGCCGGCGGCGTAGACCTCAGTCAGCACGAGTGCGTCGACAGTCGACAGCACTCTCACGAAATCTTCGAAGCAGTCACGCGTGCGCGTATAGCGGTGCGGCTGAAACGCCAGCACAAGGCGGCGCTCGGGAAACGCGCCGCGCGCCGCCGCGATCGTCGCGGCCATCTCCACCGGGTGATGGCCATAGTCGTCGATCAACGTGTAAGTGCCGCCGCCGTTGACCGGGATTTCGCCGTAGCGCTGGAAGCGACGACCCACGCCGTTGAATTCGGCGAGCGCGCGCTGGATATCCGCGTCCTTCACTTCGAGTTCGGTCGCAATCGCAATCGCGGCCAGTGCGTTCTGGACATTGTGCGTACCCGGAAGGTTCAACACGATGTCGAGCGACGGCGCATCTTCGCGCATCGCTGTGAAGTACATCTTGCCGTCGCGCGCAACGACGTTCACCGCGCGCACCTGCGCATCGGACGCGAACCCGTATCGGATGATCGGCTTCGACACGAACGGCAGGATCTCCTTCACGTTCGGATCGTCGACGCACAGCACCGCGATGCCATAGAACGGCAGCCGGTGCGTGAATTCGATGAACGCCTGCTTCAGGCGCGCGAAGTCGTGCCCGTAGGTGTCCATGTGATCGGCGTCGATGTTCGTGATGACTTCGATCACCGGGAAGAGATTCAGGAACGAGGCGTCCGACTCATCGGCTTCCGCGACGATGAAGTCGCCCGTGCCAAGGCGTGCATTCGCGCCCGCGCTGATGAGACGCCCGCCGATCACGAAGGTCGGATCGAGTCCGCCCGCCGCCAGCACGCTCGCGACGAGCGAGGTCGTCGTGGTCTTGCCGTGCGTGCCCGCAATCGCGATGCCCTGTTTCAGGCGCATGAGTTCCGCGAGCATCACCGCGCGCGGCACGATCGGAATGCGACGATGGCGCGCCGCGAGCACTTCAGGGTTGTCGCTGCGCACCGCGGTCGAAACGACCACGGCGTTCGCGCCTTCGATGTTCTCAGCGTGGTGGCCGATCGAGATGCGCGCGCCGAGCGCGGCGAGCCGGTCGGTGACGGCGTTCTTCGTGAGGTCCGAGCCGCTCACCTGATAGCCGAGGTTGACGAGCACTTCGGCGATACCGCTCATGCCCGCCCCGCCGATGCCGACGAAATGGATCTGTTTAACGATGTGTTTCATTGCTTTCCTCCCGGACTTGCGCCCGCTACGGCCGCGCAAATGCTTGCGACCTGATCGGCGGCGTCGGGTTTTGCGAGCGCGCGTGCGCGCCCTGCCATTTCTGCCAGCGATTCTCTGGTTTGTTGCTGCAACCAGTCGGCGAGCGATTCCGCCGTCAGGTCGCGTTGTTGCACCACGCGCGCCGCGCCTTTGTCGGCGAGGAACGCAGCGTTGGTGGTCTGATGGTCATCCACGGCGAACGGGAACGGCACGAAGCACGCCGCCACACCGACCGCCGCAATCTCGGCCACGGTCATCGCACCCGAGCGGCAGATCACGAGATCTGCGTCGTGATAAGCGCGCGCCATGTCGTCGATGAACGGCACGAGCTGCGCGTTTTCGCCCGGCTCGATGCCGGCGTCGATGTAATTCGCCTTCAATGCGTCGATGTGCTTCGCGCCCGCCTGATGCACGACGAACGGACGATCACCCGGCGCGATAAGCGCAAGCGCACGCGGCACGACTTCGTTGAGCGCCGCCGCACCGAGGCTGCCGCCCACCACGAGCAGTCGCAACGGGCCGCTTCGCGACGCGTAGCGCGCATGAGGTTCGTCGACGTGTTCGAGTTCCTCGCGAATCGGGTTGCCGGTCCACTCGGCGTGCGGCAGCGCGCCCGGAAAGGCGACGAGCACGCGCTTCGCGAGCTTCGCGAGCACCTTGTTCGCGAGACCCGCAATCGAGTTCTGCTCGTGCAGCACGAGCGGTGCGCCCGAAACCGCACTCATCACGCCCGCCGGGAACGTAATGTAGCCGCCCATGCCAAGCACGACATCGGGCTTCACGCGAGCCAGCGCCGCGCGGCTCTGCGTGAACGCGCGCAGCAGGTTGAGCGGCAGCATGAGCTTCGTCTTGATGCCCTTGCCGCGCACGCCGCCGAAACGCACGAATTCCATTGGGATGCCGTGCTTCGCCACGAGCGTCGCTTCCATGCCCGCAGGATTGCCGAGCCACACCACACGCCAGCCCCACGACTGCATGCGATGCGCGACCGCGAGCCCCGGGAATACATGCCCGCCGGTGCCGCCGGCCATCACCATGAGTGTGCGCGGCGTGGTCATACCTTGCCTCCGCGCATCAACACCCGGTTTTCATAATCCACACGCAGCAGCAACGCCACCGCGACGCAGTTGAGCAAAATGCCCGAACCGCCGTAGCTCACGAGCGGCAGCGTGAGACCCTTGGTCGGCAGCAGACCGAGATTCACACCCATATTGATGAACGCCTGCGCGCCGAACCACACGCCAATACCCTTCGCGACGAGCCCCGCGAACGTGCGATCGAGCGCGAGCGCCTGGCGGCCGATCTCGAACGAACGACGCACGATCCAGTAGAACAGCAGGATCACGACCAGCACGCCCACAAAGCCGAGTTCCTCGCCGATCACGGCGAGGATGAAGTCGGTGTGCGCTTCGGGCAGATAACTGAGCTTTTCGACACTGCCACCGAGTCCCACGCCGAACCACTCGCCACGTCCGAACGCGATCAGCGAGTGCGTGAGCTGATAGGCCTTGCCCTGGGCGTAACGGTCATCCCACGGATCGAGATACGCGAAGATCCGTTCACGACGCCACGGCGATGCCCACACGAGCACCGTGAAGGTGCCGACCGCCGTCGCAACGAGCCCGCCAAACAGCTTGCCGTTCACGCCGCCGAGGAACAGCACGCCCATCGCGATCGCGGCGATCACCATGAACGCACCCATATCGGGTTCGAGCAGCAGAAGCGCACCCACGACGCCGACCGCGAACCCCATCGGCAGAAATCCCTTGGCGAAGCTGTGCATGTATTCCTGCTTGCGCACCGTGTAGTTCGCCGCGTAAATCGTCACGGCGAGCTTCATGATTTCCGACGGCTGCATGTTCGTGATGCCGAGCGGAATCCAGCGACGCGCACCATTCACGCCCTTGCCGATATGCGGAATCAGCACGATGACAAGCATCACGAGCGAGATGATGAACAGCTTCGGCGCATAGCGTTCCCACGTCGAAACGGGGATGCGGAATGCAATCAGGGCGGCAATCGCGGCAACCACGAGCGAAACGATGTGACGCGCGAGGAACGCGTAGTCGTGATACGAGGCGTACTTCGGCGAATCGGGCATGGCGATCGACGCCGAATACACCATCACGACACCCAGTCCGAGCAACGCAATCACAGCCCACAGGAGCGAGTGATCGTAGTCCAGCATGCGCGAGCGCGCGGGCCGCACGCCGTTGACGACGCTTGCGAGCCCGCCTGCGCGCGTCGAACCCTTCGACGAGGCGCCGCCTGCACCTTGCCCCGAAAGACGCGAACCGAACCGCTCGGACCAGCTCATATCATCGTCCCCCGCTCTGCGGCGATTTCCTCTACCGTGTCGCGAAACACGGCCGCGCGATGGGCGTAGCCCTTGAACATGTCGAAGCTTGCGCACGCCGGCGAGAGCAGCACGACGTCACCCGGCTGCGCGAGCGCCGTCGCGGCGCGCGTGGCGGCTTCGAGCGTCGGGTGATCGTCGATGACGATTCCGGTCGATTCGAGTGCGGTACGGATCTGCGGCGCGTCGCGGCCGATCAGCATCACCGCGCGGCACCAGCGCGCGACGGGCTCGGCGAGTGGTTCGAAGTCCTGACCCTTGCCGTCGCCGCCCGCGATCAGCACCGCGCGCTGCGCGAGGCCGTCGAGCGCTGCGACCGTCGCGCCGACGTTCGTGCCCTTGCTGTCGTCCACATAGTCGATGCCTTCGATCGACGCGATCAATTCCACGCGATGCGGCTCGCCACGGTACTCGCGCAGTCCGTGCAGCAGCGGCGCGGCAGGCAGGTCGATCGCGCGCGCGAGTGCGAAGGCCGCGAGCGCGTTCGCCGCATTGTGCAGGCCGCGGATACGCAGCGCGTCGGCGGGCATCAAGCGCTTGAGGCCGATGTTCACCGGCGCTGCGTCCTGCTGCTTGCGCCGGCGCGGCGAAACGGGTTCGTCAGAGGCGTCGCGGTCGTGCGCTTCCACGAGCCACAGCATGCCGCTTTCGCGCAAGAGGCCATAGTCGCCATCGCGCTGCGGTTCATCGAGACCGAACGTCACCGCGCGAGCAGCGCTATCGGCTGCGGGAGCGAGCTTCATCACGCGCTTGTCGTCGCGGTTGAGCACGCGCGTCGTCTGCGGCCCGAAGATGCGCCCTTTCGCGGCGGCATACGCATCGAGGCCGCCGTGCCAGTCCAGATGGTCCTGCGTGATGTTGAGGATCGCAGCCGCATCGGGTGCGAATGTTTGCGATGTCTCAAGCTGGAAACTCGACAGTTCGAGCACCCAGATATCAGGCAGAGCGGTGTTATCGATCGCCTCGGCGAGCTTGTCGAGCATCGCGGGGCTGATGTTGCCCGCGACGGCGACGCGCTTACCCGCACGCTCGCAGAGCATGCCGGTGAGACTCGTGGTCGTGGTCTTGCCGTTCGTGCCAGTGATCGCAAGCACCTTCGGCGCGTAGCCGTTTTCGCCGAGATGGCGCAGCGCCTGCGCGAAGAGTTCGAGTTCGCCCCAGACTTCGATGCCCCGCTCGCGCGCGGCTGCAATCAGCGGCACGAGGTCGGCGGCGAGCGGCGAGAGGCCCGGGCTGATCGCGACGAGTTCGACGCCGTCGAGCAGTGCGGTCGAAAACGGGCCGCCGATGAAATCGGCGTCGACGCCACGCGCCGCGAGCTCGGGCAAGTTCGGCGGCGCCTCGCGCGTGTCGGCGACGCGCAGGCGGCAACCATGCCGCGCGCACCAACGCGCCATCGCGAGGCCCGATTCACCGAGCCCCAGCACGAGCACCATCGGCTTTTGCCGATCCCGAAACTTCTCGCCAAACATCGCTTGTTTCCCTTTCTTACTCGATGGGACTGCTCAACGCAGCTTGAGAGTGGACAAACCAAACAGACACAGCATCAACGTGATGATCCAGAACCGCACGACCACCTGCGTTTCTTTCCAGCCGGACAACTCGAAATGGTGATGGAGCGGCGCCATCTTGAAGATGCGCCGGCCCTCGCCGTAACGCTTCTTCGTGTATTTGAACCATGTGACCTGCAGCATCACGGAGAGCGTCTCCGCGACGAAGATGCCGCCCATGATGAAGAGCACGATCTCCTGGCGCACGATCACGGCGATGGTGCCAAGGGCGCCGCCGAGCGCCAGCGCACCCACGTCGCCCATGAACACCTGCGCGGGATGCGTGTTGAACCAGAGGAACGCGAGCCCTGCCCCACCCATCGCCGCGCAGAAGATGAGCAATTCACCCGCACCGGGAATGTGCGGGAACAGCAGATATTTCGAATAAACCGAGCTGCCCATCACGTAGGCGAACACGCCGAGCGACCCACCCACGAGCACGACCGGCATGATGACGAGACCATCGAGACCGTCCGTGAGATTGACGGCATTGCTCGCGCCGACGATCACGAAATACGTGAGCGCGATGAAGCCCCACACGCCAAGCGGATACGTCATCGACTTGAGGAACGGCAGCAAGAGGTCAGCACGTGCGGGCAGGCCCATCGAGAAGCCACTGCGCAGCCACGCCATGAAGAGATCGAACACGCGCACGTTGTTCGCCTCGGATACGCTGAACGCGAGATACACCGCCGCGAAGAGACCGATCACCGATTGCCAGAAGTACTTCTCGCGCGACGACATACCGCGCGGGTCCTTGTAGACCACTTTGCGATAATCGTCGACCCAGCCGATCATGCCGAAGCCGAACGTCACCAGCATGACGATCCAGATGAAGCGGTTCGTGAGATCGCCCCAAAGCAGCGTCGAAACTGCGATGCCCATCAGGATCAGCACGCCGCCCATGGTCGGCGTGCCCGACTTCACGAGGTGCGTTTGCGGGCCGTCCGTGCGAACGGCCTGGCCGACCTTCATCGCGGTCAGCTTGCGAATGACCCACGGGCCGCAGAAGAGGCCGATCGCCATCGCGGTGATGGTCGCCATCACCGCACGGAACGTCAGATAACTGAACACGCGCAAGAAGCTTGCGTCATTCTGCAGCCATTGCGCCAGCGCCAGTAGCATGCCTTGTATTCCTTTGTATTTCAGTGCGCGCCGGACGCAGCGTCCGACGCAGGGTTATGCGGATTCGTGAGCGCCGCCACCACACGCTCCATCTGCATGAAGCGCGAGCCTTTCACGAGGATCGTTGCGTGGCTGCCGTAACCGGCTCCGGCCAGCGCGTTCACCAGTTCGCCGACATTGGCGGCATGCATCGCGTTCGCGCCGAATGCGGCCGACGTGTCGCGCGCTGCGTCGCCGAGCGTGTAGAGCGCGTCAATGCCACGCTCCTTCGCGTACGCGCCCACTTCCTGGTGAAACACAGGACCGTTGTCGCCAACTTCGCCCATGTCGCCGAGCACGAGCACACGCGGCGCGGCCTTCGCGGCAAGCACATCGATCGCCGCGCGCACGGAGTCCGGGTTTGCGTTGTAGGTGTCATCGATTACCGTGGCGCCCGCAAGTTCCCCGAGCGCCGCCTGTTTCACCTGCAGACGGCCCTTCACCGGCGAAAACGCCTCTAGCCCGCGGCGAATCGCATCGAGTGAAACGCCCGATGCCAGCGCAGCAGCAGCAGCAGCGAGCGCGTTGTGTGCGTTATGCGCGCCGAGCACCTGCAATTCGACTTCGAGATGACCGTCAGGCGTCGCGATCGCGAGGCGGTTGCCCGTGAGCTTGCCGGTCACCGCAGCCTCCACCGCGCGCTCTTCAGTATGGAGCGCGAAATCGAGCACCTTCGAGCCCGTCGCGGCGACGCGCCAGATACCCGCGTAGGCATCGTCGGCGGGAAACACCGCGACGCCTTCGGGCTTCAGCGCGTGGATCACGCTTGCGTGCTCGAGCGCGACGGCTTCCACCGTTGCCATGAATTCCTGGTGCTCGCGCTGCGCGTTGTTGACCACCGCGACGGTCGGCTCGGCGTACTGCGCGAGCACGCTCGTTTCGCCCGGATGATTCATTCCGAGTTCGACGACCGCGAGGCGATGCGCGCTCGACAAACGCAGCAGCGTGAGCGGCACGCCGATGTCGTTATTGAGGTTCCCGGCGGTCGCGAGCCGTTGTTCAACACCCACGGCCGCCGCGAAGATCGACGCGATCATTTCCTTGACCGTCGTCTTTCCGTTGCTGCCCGTCACCGCCACAAGCGGTAGCGCGAAACGCCGCCGCCAGCCGAGCGCGAGCGCACCGAGCGCCGTGCGCGTGTCGTCCACGCGCAGCGCCGGAATGCGCCAGTCCCCTGGACTGCGCGATACCAGCACCGCACTCACGTGCCGGTTCGCCACTTCGGGCAGGAAATCGTGCGCGTCGAAACGGTCGCCCTTGAGCGCCACGAAGAGATCGCCCGGACCGGTCGTGCGGCTGTCGGTTGAAATACGCTCGAACGTCGCGTTCTCATCGCCGAGCACACTCGCGCCCGGAATCAACGCCGCTGCATCGAGCAGGGAAAGCATCGTCATTCACCACCTCCGCGCCCGTGCGCGACACGGGCTGCGAGAGCAAGCCGTGCGTGGTCCTGATCGGAAAACGCCCGCTTCTTGCCCATGATTTCCTGAGTCGACTCGTGGCCCTTGCCGGCCAGCACGACGACGTCTTCACGCGACGCGCCTCGCACCGCCTGCAGGATCGCGCTCGCGCGGTCCTCGATACGGCGGATCTTCGCGCTCTCGTGCATACCTGCGGCGATCTGGTCGATGATCGCGGCGGGCGATTCGCTGCGCGGGTTGTCGCTCGTCACGACCACCTGATCGGCGAGCCGTTCCGCAATCGCGCCCATCAGCGGACGCTTGGTCGCGTCGCGATCGCCGCCGCAGCCGAACATGCAGACGAGCTGGCCGCCACGCGCCGCCGCGATCGGGCGCAGCGCCTCCAGCGTTTTTTCGAGCGCGTCGGGTGTGTGCGCGTAATCGATGACGACGAGCGGCTCGTCATGTTCGACTCGGCCACCCAGTCGCTCCATGCGGCCGTTCACCGGCTGCAGCTTCGCAAGTTCGCCGAGCGCTGCCACGAACGGCACATTCGCCGCGAGCAGCGCGCCGAGCACGCCGAGCAGATTGCTCACGTTGAAGAGGCCGAGCGTTTCTACCTCGACGTCGGCATCGCCCCAGTCCGACGTCGCGAGATGAAACGCCGTGCCCGTGGCCGTCGCGCGCACGTTCGTTGCGCGCAGCCAGGCATCCGCGTACACGCTATCGACCGGCGCATCGTCAGCGGGCGACTGGACACCGTAAGCGATCGTGCGCGCATGACCGCGCGTCGAGGCGATCAGGCGCTGGCCCGCTGCATCGTCGGCGTTGATCACTGCTGCACGTAGCCCCGGCCACGCGAAGAGCCGCGACTTCGCGGCCTCGTAAGCGTCGAAGGTGCGGTGATAGTCGAGGTGATCCTGCGTGAGATTCGTGAAGATCGCGATATCGAACAACGTGCCATTCACGCGCCCTTGATGCAGCGCGTGCGACGACACTTCCATCGCCACGGCCTGCGCACCGGATTCACGCAGATGTGCAAGGCTGCGCTGCAACTGCGACGCGTCGGGTGTCGTGAAGCCCGTATGAACGAGCTGCCCCGGAAAACCGCTACCGAGCGTACCGACGATGGCGCACTTCTGGCCGATCGACGTAAGCGCCGACGCGACCCACTGGCTGCACGACGTCTTGCCGTTGGTACCAGTCACACCGACCACAAGCATCGCGTCGCTCGGATCGCTGTACCAGCCGCTCGCGATCTCTCCCGCCAGCACGTCGAGCTGCGGCACGGCGAGCGAAATCGACGCGTCAACCCGCCCCGCGAAACCTTCCGGCTGATAGAGAACGGCGCTTGCGCCACGCTCGATGGCTTTGTCGATATGCCCGCGATTGTCCGCCCCCTCGACCGCATACGCGACGAACACGTCGCCCGCTTTGAGCGAACGCGTGTCGGCATGCAGGTCGGCCTGCGGCGAGACGCGCGCGCGCAGCCACGCGAGGGCGTCTGCGATCTGCCGGTGCGCGGGATGCTGGGTGCGCGTGGCGCTCATCGGACGACTCCGGGACGGTTTTTCACGTTATCGGCAACAGCCAGTTGACGGGTTGCCGCAGCGACCTTGGCCGTGGCGGCAGCGCGCTTGACCGGCGACGCGGCGGCGCCTGATGCGGGCGTGTTCGGCGGCGTCGCCTGTGCGCTGTCGTCGGAGACGACGAGCTGCTTGACAGGCATATCGGGCGGCACGTTCAGCGAGCGCAGCGTATCGCCGACGATGCTCGAGAACACCGGACCCGACACCTGACCGCCGAAGTGGCTGCCGGCGGTCGGCTCGTCGACCGATATGGCAACGACGATACGCGGATTCGGCATCGGCGCCATGCCGACGAACGACGCGCGGTACTTCGACTTGTCGTAACCGCGACCCACATGCTTGTACGCCGTACCTGATTTGCCGCCGACCCGGTAACCCGGCACCGCTGCATCCGGCGAGGTCCCCTGCGTCGACACCACGGACTCGAGCATCGTGCGCACTTCGCGCGCGGTGGTCGGCGCGAAGACCTGCGTGCCCGCGACCTGCTGGTCGTCGCCCGGATGCCGGAAGATCGTTACGGGAAGAATCTGGCCATCGTGCGCGATCGCGGTATAGGCGCGCGCAAGCTGGAACAACGACACCGAAAGGCCATAGCCGTATGACATCGTCGCCTGCTCGATACGACGCCAGCTTTTCCAGGGACGCAGACGTCCCGCCACCGCGCCGGGGAACCCGACCTTCGGCGCCTGGCCCAGTCCGATGCTCGTATACATGTTCCACATTTCTTCGGGCTTGAGCGTCATGGCGATCTTCGTCGCGCCGATGTTGCTCGACTTCTGGATCACGCCGCCCACAGTCAGGACGCCGAACGCACTGTCGTCGGTGATCTGCGCGCCGTCCAGCATGAAGCGGCCCGGGCCCGTATCCACCAGTGTAGTGGGCGAAACCCTGTGCAGATCGAGCGCGAGCGAGACCGTGAACGGCTTCATGATCGAGCCCGGCTCGAACACGTCGGTCAGGGCGCGGTTGCGCAGCTGCTCGCCGGTGAGGTGCGAGCGATCGTTCGGGTTGTAGGTCGGATAGTTAACGAGCGCGAGCACTTCGCCCGTTCGCACGTCCACCACCATGGCCGCGCCGGCCTTCGCCTTGAACTTCTCCACGGCGGCCTTCAGGTTCGAATAGGCGATGTACTGGATCTTGCTGTCAATCGACAGGCGCACGTCCTGTCCATCGTGCGGCACGACCTGCTCGTCGAGATCCTCGACCACGTGGCCCATGCGGTCCTTGATGACGTGACGGATGCCCGACACGCCTTCGAGAATCTTTTCGTTGCTGAGCTCGACGCCCTCCTGACCCTCGTCCTCGACATTCGTGAAGCCGATCAGGTGAGCCGTGACCTCGCCCTCGGGATAGAAGCGCTTGTATTCGTTACGCTGATAGATGCCCGGAATGTCGAGCGCCGCCACTTTGGCGGCGACGTCGAGCGGCACCTGGCGCTTCACGTAGACG
The DNA here is from genome assembly GCF_021390575.1 of Paraburkholderia adhaesiva. Taxonomy (GTDB): domain Bacteria; phylum Pseudomonadota; class Gammaproteobacteria; order Burkholderiales; family Burkholderiaceae; genus Paraburkholderia; species Paraburkholderia adhaesiva. Next base: position 2,905,276 of record NZ_JAJEJQ010000001.1, read on the forward strand.
AAGCTTTTGCCCTCGGATAGCTTCTTGCGCAGGTCGGTCGTCGGCACGCTGAGCAACTGGCCGAGCTGGGTCAGTTTGTCGGCGCCGAGATCGTCGGGCACGTCTTCAGGGATCGCCCAGATGGCGCGCACGGGCAGGCTAGTCGCGAGAACGAGCCCGTTGCGGTCGAGGATTTTGCCTCGCGTGGCGGGCAATTCGACCGTGCGCTGATAGCGGCTTTCGCCCTGCTTTTGATAGAACGCGTTGCCCGGGCCCTGGATCCAGAACGCGCGCGCGGCAAGCGCAGCAAACGCCATGAAAAGCAGAAACACGACGAGCTTCGAGCGCCACATCGGCAAGCGCACGGACAGGATCGGATTCGACGAAAAGGCGACGCTCTTGCGGCTATTGCCCTTTTTCATCGCGTGCCTCCGCGACGGCTGGAGGTAGCGGCCGGGGAGGAGGCCGGTGCCGGCACGGGCACCGGTGCGTCAGAGGCCGTGGCCGCCCCGGGCGCGAGGGTCAGATATTGCGTGCGTCCGGTCGCGACGGGCTGCATCTTGAGCGAGTCGGTGGCGAGTTGTTCGATGCGCGCCGACCTCGACAATGCGCTCTGCTGATACTGGAGCTGTGCGTAGTTCTGCTGCAGTTGACGCTCCTGCGACTGCGCGCGCTGCAACTGGATGAAGAACTGACGCTGCTGATTGGTGGCATTGACGACCGACAACGCACAACCCATCACGACGATCAGCAGGAAGATGTTCAGGCGGCTCATGGCGTAACGCGCTCCGCGATACGCATCACGGCCGAACGGGCGCGCGGGTTCGCCGCGACTTCGGCGTCGCTCGCGAACACACGGCCAAGCAGCTTGAGCGGCGGGCTCGGCAGATCGACGGCACGAATCGGCAGGCGGCGATCGACAGCAGGCGCACTCGCGTGCGCCTGCATGAACCGCTTGACGATGCGGTCTTCGAGCGAATGAAAGCTGATGACCACCAGCCGCCCCCCCCGCTCCAGCGACGTCAACGCCGCTTCTAGAACTACCTGCAACTCCGCAAGCTCTTGATTGACGTGAATCCGTATAGCCTGAAAGGTGCGGGTTGCCGGGTCCTTACCCTTCTCACGGGTTTTGACGACGTTAGCCACGATTTGGGCAAGCTCGCTCGTGCTGTCGAGAGGCCCGAGACGGTCGGATTCTGCCCGGCGAGCAACAAGCGCCTTTGCAATCTGAAAAGCAAACCGTTCTTCCCCATAATCCCGTATCACCTCCGTCAGTTCCTGCACCGTGGCCCGCGCGAGCCAGTCAGCGGCAGACTCGCCGCGCGTCGGGTCCATCCGCATGTCGAGCGGGCCGTCCGCGCGGAAACTGAAGCCGCGCTGCGGGTCGTCGAATTGGGGCGACGACACGCCAAGATCCAGCAGCACTCCCGACACACGCCCTACCCCACGCGACGCCAGAGCATCGCCCAGAGAAGCAAAGCTTTCGTGCACGATCGAGAAACGCGAGTCCTCGATCGTCGCGGCCGTTGCAATCGCCTGCGGGTCCTTGTCGAACGCAATCAGGCGCCCGGCTTCGGACAGCCTCGCGAGAACCGCGCGGCTGTGCCCGCCACGCCCGAACGTGCCGTCCACATAGACGCCGTCCGCACGCGTGACGAGTGCATCGACCGCTTCGTCGAGCAGCACCGTGCGATGCTGCAATCCTTGTCCCATCGCAGATGCCATAGCTCTTTAAACCGCGATCAGAACGTGAAATTTTTCAGGGCGTCGGGCATGCCCTGCGCCATCGCGGCCTGTTCCTTGGCCGCGTACGTCTGCGCATCCCACAACTCAAAATGACTACCCATGCCAAGCAGCATGACTTCCTTTTCCATTCCCGCTGCGAGACGCAATTCAGGTGAAACGAGTACGCGACCCGCACCGTCGAGGTCGACATCGGACGCATTGCCGAGAAAAATGCGGCGCCACCAGTGCGCATCCATTGGCAACCCGGCAACCTTCGCGCGGAATACTTCCCATTCGGGGCGAGGAAAGAGCAACAGGCAGCCGTCCGGGTGCTTGGTAATCGTCACCCGCCCTTCTGCCTGTTGTTGCAGCGCGTCCCGATAGCGCGACGGAATCGACATCCGTCCTTTCGCATCGAGTGTTAGCGCTGACGCCCCCTGGAACAATTTGCTCCCCCTCACCCGGGACCGCTCGTCGCCTGTCCCAATTTAAAAAAATTTACCCGAACTGACACTCGAAATCACACGAAAATACACTTTCTCACACTGTCTCCCACTTTAGAGTAACGCCCCACGAGGGTCAAGGGACGCGGGGTGTTTTTTAACGAGATTTGCCCTTTAGAACAAAGACTTAGCGGCACTTCTGAAAGTCGAATGAAAAAACAAAAACTGTTATTAATTAATGCACTAACGCAGGTTGTGAAGGTGATACGTGAAAAGCGGAGGGAAAACCGCGAGCAGAGTGGGATTCGGCGGGGACAAAAGCGCGGGACAAGCCAAACGGACTAGTGTGCTGAAAACCGGGGCGGCGCAGTGCGCCACCCCAATTGAATGCATTAAATGTAATACGCAGTACGGGTCATCACCTTCGATGCTGCACGCATCAGCGAACGCACCGGCAGCGGCAGCTCGGTGCCGCCTGCGTCCGTTGCCGCCTTCGCGTGAGCGATTTCGTCGACGCGCATCTGCTCGACGATCGCACGCGACTCGACGTCGGCGGCCGGCAGGCTTTCGAGGTGGCCGTCGAGATGATGCTCGACCTGCCGCTCGGTCTCAGCCATGAAACCGAGACTGACCTTGTCGCCGAAACGGCCGGCAGCGAGACCGATTGCGAGCGCCCCCGCATACCAGAGCGGATTGAGCAAACTGGGACGCGACTCGAGCGCCTGGAGGCGGCGTGCTGTCCACGCGAGGTGATCCTCCTCATCCAGCGCGGCCTGTCCAAAAGACGCCTTGAGCGTGGGCGAACGCGTGGCCAGCTTCTGCGCCTGATAGAGGGCCTGAGCGCAAACCTCGCCAACGTGATTCACGCGCATCAACCCGGCGGCATGCGCACGCTCAGCCTGCGTGAGTTCCGTGGCGGCCTGCGGGGCGCCTTCGGCGGATTCGCTCGCCGCCGGCAACGCGGACGGCATCGGCATAGGCCGCGTCATGCGGGAAACGCCAGTGATGGAGCGCAGGCCCCGGTCAAATTCGGTAATCAACTCATCAAGCGTCATCCAACCTCCCTTTCGATGCACAAGCGTCGGGCGAATAACAGGCTGTCTTTCGCCGATACAAGAACTTCCACAGCGCCGTCAATCAGGGGCAGCGCTGATATTAACCGCATATTTTAGACCATGTTGTGTAAACGAAACATGTACTTAGAAGCGGCCGGATTTCCCCTTTGTCCCAGTTAAGCGGTTTGTTACATTAGGGTGAACTTCTCGCGAAGTTAATTTACTTGCAGGGCCCCATATCCAACAAAAATCGGCCCTGATTAAAAAGATACGCAAATACTGGAGACACCTTCACAATGAAGAAGTCGCTTCTCGCACTCGCCGCACTGGGCACGTTCGCCGGTGTCGTTCACGCACAAAGCAGCGTCACCCTGTACGGCATCATCGACCAGGGCGTCAACCTCGTTACGAACGTCAAAACCGCTACTGGCAGCGCTCACCTGTACAACATGTCGAGCGGCGTCATGCAAGGCAGCCGCTGGGGCCTGCGCGGCGCCGAAGATCTCGGTGGTGGCCTGAAGGCAGTCTTCGTGCTCGAAAACGGCTTCGATCTGGGCACCGGCGCAATCGGCCTGGGCGGCCTGCTCTTCGGCCGCCAGGCGTATGTCGGCCTGAGCAGCTCGCAGTTCGGCTCGGTCACGCTGGGTCGTCAGTACGACTCCGTCGTCGACTACATCGGACCGCTGATCGCAGCTGACCAATGGAGCGGTTACATCGGCGCCAAGCCGGGTGACCTCGACAACTTCAACAACGCTTTCCGTACCAACAACGCCATCAAGTTCACGAGCGTGAACTACTCTGGTCTGCAGTTCGGTGGCATGTACAGCCTGGGTGGCCAGGCGGGCAACTTCACGCAGAACCAGACCTGGTCGTTGGGCGGCAGCTATAACAACGGTCCGCTGTCTCTTGCCGCTGCCTACCTGAATGCACGCACGCCGTCGAATGCCGGCGGCCTGATGGGTAACAACACCTCGACGTCGACGCCTGGCGCGATCAAGTCGCCGGTGTATTCGGGTTTCATCAACGCGAACACGTACCAGGTGATCGGCGTAGCCGGCAACTACACGTTCGGTGCTGCGACGTTTGGCCTGAACTACTCGAACGTCAGCTTCCGCAACCTCGGCGCGAACGGAACGACGAACTTTGAACGCGGCACGAACGCTACGTTCAACAACGCCGAAGTCAACTTCAAGTACCAGTTCACGCCGGCTCTGCTGGGCGGCCTCGCGTTCGACTACGTGGACCGCGGCAGCGTCGCGAACGCGAACGGAACGAGCACGGGCAGCGCGAAGTACTTCCAGTACCAGATCGGCACGGACTACTTCCTGTCGAAGCGCACGGACGTCTACGTCATCGGCATTTATCAGCACGCTACGGGCACGGACTCGACCGGAAACGCTGCGGTCGCTGCGATCAACAACCTGACGGCATCGAGCGGCCCGAACCAGTTCACGGCGCGTGTCGGCATCCGCCACAAGTTCTAACAAGAAGAGTCGTTTCACTCTCAAAGGCGCCTCCGGGCGCCTTTTTTCTTTGCCTTGGCGGCGCGCGGTGCCGGGCCTTCCGGATCGCACGCACTGACGAAACGTGGACGGGCAGCCTATGAGCGAAACGGCCCGATCGGCTTGCGCTGATCGGGCCGTTTCTGCGATGGCTGGAAATACGATGGTGGCCGGTCGCCGGCACCTCAAAAGGCGCGGCGCCGGGCGTGGCGCTCAAGCGTGGCTGTCGCGCAGTTGCCGACGCAGGATCTTGCCGACGTTACTCTTCGGCAACTCGCTACGGAACTCGACGATCTTCGGTCGCTTGTAACCCGTGAGCTCCTTCTTGCAGAAGTCGAGGACGTCCTTGTCGGTGAGCGCCGGGTCCTTCTTGACGACGAAAAGCTTCACCGCCTCACCCGAGTGCGCGTCGGGCACGCCCACCGCGGCCACCTCGAACACACCGGGCAGCTTCGCGACGACATCCTCGACTTCATTCGGATAGACGTTGAAGCCCGAGACGAGAATCATGTCCTTCTTGCGGTCGACGAGTTTCACGTAGCCGCGCGCGTCCACCACCCCAACGTCACCCGACTTGAAGAAGCCATCCGGCGTCATGACCTTTGCCGTTTCGTCCGGCCGCTGCCAGTAGCCCGCCATCACCTGCGGCCCGCAAATACAGATCTCGCCCGCTTCGCCGATCGGCAGTTCGTTGCCTGCATCGTCGCGGATGGAGATTTCGGTCGAGGGCATCGGCAAGCCGATCGTGCCGGTGTATTCGGTCACCGTCGCCGGATTGCACGCCACAATGGGTGACGTTTCAGAGAGACCGTATCCCTCGACGATCGGCGTATGGGTCTTCTCATACCAGCGCTTCGCAACGGCCTCCTGCACCGCCATGCCGCCGCCAATCGCGACCCGCAGCTTCGACAAGTCGAGCTTGCCGAAGTCCGGATGATCGAGCATCGCGTTGTAGAGCGTGTTGACCGCGGGGAACGTCGTAATCGCGTAGCGGTGCAGCTCCTTGATCATGCCCGCGATGTCGCGCGGGTTCGGAATCAAGATGGTGAGGGCGCCCGTGTGCATCGACAACAGGCCGCACACGGTCAGCGCAAACACGTGATAGAGCGGGAGCGCCGCCACCGTCACCATCTGTGCGCCGGCCGGCAGGTCCACCATGCCGGGTTCGGTCCACACAGCCGATTGCAGCACGTTCGCGATCAGATTGCGATGCAGCAGCGTCGCGCCCTTCGAGACGCCGGTCGTGCCGCCCGTGTATTGCAGAAACGCGACGTCGTCTCCCGTCTGATCGACAGGCTTGAATGCCGACGGGGCATTGGCAGCGATCGCATCCCTGAAGCGCACGTGGCCCGGCAGGGTCCACGCGGGCACCATCTTCTTGACGCGACGTACGACGAAATTGACGAGACAGCCCTTCGCACCGAGCAGATCGCCCATCGAGGCGACCACGATATGCTTGACGCTGGTGTTGGCGACGACCGCATCGAGCGTCGATGCAAAATTTTCGAGGATGACGATCGCCTCAGCGCCGCTGTCCTTCAGTTGATGTTCGAGCTCACGCGGTGTGTAGAGCGGATTCACGTTCACGACGACATAGCCCGCGCGCAAGATCGCAGCCAACGCGATCGGGTACTGCAGGACATTCGGCATCATGATCGCGATACGCGCGCCACGCGCGAGTCCTCGCGACTGGAACCAGGCCGCAAGCCGACGTGAAATGTCGTCAAGCTGGCCGTAAGTAATCTCCTTGCCCATGCACGCAAAGGCGGGCTTCGTCCTGTAAGTGCTGAAACTCTCCTCGAGCAGCGCCGTAATCGACGCATAGCGGCCCGGATCGATTTCCGATGGAACGCCGGGGGGATACGATTTCAGCCAGACTTTTTGCATGCCGGGTCGCCTCCAAAATTTTCGAATGGTCGTGCTAAAAAGTCGATCGTAGCACGGAAGCGTCCGGTTTTAGCCCGCAAATCAGCAAGTTAGAAACTCGGCTCGAACGGACGCCGCACGCGAAAAAAGGCGTACGGGTGCTGGCGCCGGGTTCGGCGTGTGTACTGGCCTCGGTCCGGATCAGACGCGTTCGACTTCGACAAGACAGTCGTAGAACGTCGCCGAGCCACCCAGGTCGGTCAACGCCTGGCTGGTGACCTCGTTGGCGTTGCGGCCGTCCGCGGACAACTTCTTCCACCAGATCGACAAGCCGACTACGAGGCCCTCGCGTGCGCGGTCGCTCACGCGTGCGCGCGCGCGCATCGAGCCGCGATCGTTGAAGACGCGTACTTCGTCGCCATCCGCGATGCCGCGGCTGACCGCGTCGGCGGGATTGAGGTCGACATGCGGCTCGCCTTCGGTCGCACGCAGGCTTTCGATATTCACGAACGTGCTGTTGAGGAAATTGCGCGCGGGCGGCGAGATCATCGCGAGCGGATAGCGGGCCGCGAGTTCGGGCGCGCCGTCCGCCGACTCATACGGCGGGATGTAATCAGGCAGTGGGTCAAGACCCATTTTCGCGAGCGCGTCGCTGTAAAACTCGCACTTGCCCGACGGCGTGCGAAAACCGCCATTGGCGAACGGGGCATCGGCAACGTTGAGCTTCGCCCAGCCATTCGCCTTCAGCGACGTCCAGTCGATGCCCTCGAACACCGGATCGTCCCAGTGGAACGCTTGCGCTGCCACGTCTTCGTCTGCCTCGAAGAGCGCAGGCTCGGTCAAACCCATCTTGCGCGCGATCGTCCGGAAGATTTCCGTGTTTGGGCGCGCCTCGCCCACCGGGGCGAGCGCGGGCAGATTCGCCATGACGTACGTATGGCCGTATGACTTGTGTACATCGAGGTGTTCGAGTTGCGTCGTCGCGGGCAGCAACAGATCGGCGTAGTCAGCCGTGTCGGTCTGAAACTGCTCGAGCACAACCGTAAAGAGATCCTCACGCGCGAAGCCCGCCGCAACCGTACGTGAATCAGGCGCGACCGCCACCGGATTCGAGTTGTAGACCACCATTGCCTCGATCTTCGGGCCGAACGCGGCATCGCCCGCATGCGTGAGCGCATTGCCAATCTGGTTCATGTTGATCACGCGCGGCAAGCGCTTCGGCCAGCCGGGGATCAGATCGGGACGCTGGAGTGCGTTTGCGTCGATGTTCGCCCATCCCGAGGACGAGAGCAGCACGCCCCCCGCGCGCTCGCGCCATGCACCGGTGAGCGCGGGCAAGCAGGCAATGGCGCGCACGGCGTTGCCGCCGCCGCGCACGCGCTGCAATCCGTAGTTCATGCGGATAGCCGCTTTGCGTGTGGAGCCATAGAGACGGGCAAGATCAACGACGACCTGCTCGTCAATACCGCAGATTTCGGCCACACGCGACGGCGTATAGGTGAGCGCACGCGCCTTGAGCGCCTCGTAGCCGTGCGTATGCGCAGCAAGGTAATCGTGATCGAGCCGGTTCTCGGTAATCAGCACATACATCATGCCGAGCGCGAGCGCACCATCCGTGCCGGGCTTTAACGCGATGTGCTGGTGACACTTCTCCGCAGTCAGCGAGCGGTACGGATCGATAGCGATCAGCTTTGCGCCGTTACGCTTTGCATCCTGAGCTCGCGTCCAGAAGTGCAGATTCGACGCAATCGGGTTACCCCCCCAAATCAGGATTACTTCGCTTTCGGCGAAATGCTCCATGTGCATGCCGACGCTGGATCCATACGTATAGCGCAGGCCGGCAGCCCCCGCTGCGGCGCAAATCGTGCGATCTAGCCGTGACGCGCCGAGCTTGTGGAAGAACCGCTGGGCAATACTGTCGCCCTGCACGAGCCCCATGGTGCCCGCGTAGCTGTACGGCAAAATCGCCTCGGACGCGCGTGCCGCGATTTCGCCGAGCCGCGACGCCGCGATTTCGGTCGCCTCTTCCCAGCTAATCGGCTCGAAACGCCCTTCTCCCTTGCGGCCTACGCGCTTCATCGGCTGGGTCAAACGCATTGGATGATGTACGCGCTCGGCATAGCGGCTCACCTTCGTGCAGAGCACGCCCTGCGTCGGCGGGTGATCGGGGTCACCCATAACCTTGATCGCGCGGCCGTCTTCGACGGTCACGCGCATCGCGCACGTATCGGGACAATCGTGAGGGCAAACCGCGCGTGCGAAATCGGCTGATGCGTTCATGGGGACTAGTTCAAATCAAAGAGGTGTTTCGGTGTTGCGATTTTAGTATGGTCGGGGCAGCGCTCTCGCGCGCCCATGCGGTCTCGCAAAAAAAAGGCGTGGGCGTAGAATGATTAGTCCCGACCCGGTTCGATCCCGGATGCTCAACTGCTAACGCACCGTCCGCCATGAAACTGATCCCGGAAATCCAGTCCGCCCACGGCGAAATCCAGACACTCCGACGAACGATTCACGCGCACCCCGAACTGCGTTATGAAGAGACCGGCACGTCCGAGCTCGTCGCGTCGAAGCTGACCGAATGGGGGATCGAGGTGCATCGCGGGATGGGTAAAACCGGCGTGGTCGGTGTACTCAAAAGGGGCAATGGCACGCGATCGGTTGGTCTGCGCGCCGACATGGATGCGCTGCCGATCCACGAACAGAATTCGTTTGAACATCGCTCGCAGAACGAGGGAAAGATGCATGCATGCGGGCACGATGGCCATATGGCGATGCTGCTCGGCGCCGCGAAGTATCTCGCGAAGCACGGTCAGTTCGATGGGACGGTGGTGTTTATCTTCCAGCCCGCAGAAGAGGGTGGCGCGGGCGCGAAAGCCATGATCGAAGATGGGCTCTTTGAGCGTTTTCCGGTCGGTGCCGTCTTCGGTATCCATAATTGGCCGGGAATGCCGGCTGGGCACTTCGGAGTGACCGAAGGCCCGATCATGGCGTCGAGCAACGAATTCCGGATTGTGATCAATGGCGTCGGATCGCATGCTGCGCTGCCGCATTATGGACGCGATCCTGTGTTCACTGCGGTTCAGATCGCCAATGGACTACAAAGCATCATCACGCGCAACAAGAAGCCGCTCGACACTGCGGTGCTGTCAATTACGCAGATTCACGCCGGCGATGCGATGAACGTCGTGCCGAATGAAGCGTGGTTAGCCGGAACGGTCCGCACCTTTACGACACAGACGCTGGATCTGATCGAATCGCGGTTGCGCAAAATCGCTGAAAGCACAGCCGAGGCCTATGAGTGCTCAGTCGAAGTGACCTTCCACCGCAACTATCCACCGACGGTGAACAGCAGCAAGGAAACGCAGTTTGCAGCGGAGGTGATGCGAGAGGTAGTTGGCGAGCAGCGCGTTAACGCCAACGTCGAACCGACTATGGGCTCCGAGGATTTCTCGTTCATGCTGCTCGAGAAGCCGGGTTGCTACGCGTTTCTGGGTAACGGGGACGGCGGTCATCGCGATGCGGGCCACGGCGCGGGGCCATGCATGTTGCACAACGCGAGTTACGACTTCAACGACCAACTGTTGCCGGTTGGCTCGTCATATTGGGTGCAACTGGCGACGAAATTTCTTGCACAGGGATAGTGTGTCCTGATTCCAGGAGCGAAAGCCGTCCTTCGGGACGGCTTTTTATTGCGGCTTCCGTTTCCGGTTTCACGGCGCGACCGGCAGGCCCAGCGTCCCGGGCTTGCGCCGCGGTACGTCCGCTACGGTCTTGCGCTTCAGCGTATCGCTCCGGAGTGGCTTCACCGGCGCATAAACGCCGAAACCCCGGCGCTCTTTCGGAGACACCGGGGTTTCGAACTTTACAGCATAAGGAGCCTGACGATTACCTACTTTCACACGGGCAATCCGCACTATCATCGGCGTGGAGTTGTTTCACGGTCCTGTTCGGGATGGGAAGGGGTGGGACCAACTCGCTATGGTCATCAGGCATGACGGGTTGCTGCGTCGCATTTATGGTGCGCCACAGCCAATCGGGAAGAAGCGTAAAGAGTGTGTGTTGCTGAATTGGGGTTGTGTTGTTTCAGGCACAACACGTGATCTCAACCTGTACGCGCTTCTCTCCATCGGGGGAGGGAGGCATACCTGTTATAGGATCAAGCCTTACGGGCAATTAGTATCAGTTAGCTTAACGCATTACTGCGCTTCCACACCTGACCTATCAACGTCCTGGTCTCGAACGACCCTTCAAGGGGATCAAGTCCCCGGGGAAGTCTCATCTTGAGGCGAGTTTCCCGCTTAGATGCTTTCAGCGGTTATCTCTTCCGAACATAGCTACCCGGCGATGCGACTGGCGTCACAACCGGTACACCAGAGGTTCGTCCACTCCGGTCCTCTCGTACTAGGAGCAGGCCCCCTCAAACTTCCAGCGCCCACGGCAGATAGGGACCAAACTGTCTCACGACGTTTTAAACCCAGCTCACGTACCTCTTTAAATGGCGAACAGCCATACCCTTGGGACCGGCTACAGCCCCAGGATGAGATGAGCCGACATCGAGGTGCCAAACACCGCCGTCGATATGAACTCTTGGGCGGTATCAGCCTGTTATCCCCAGAGTACCTTTTATCCGTTGAGCGATGGCCCTTCCATACAGAACCACCGGATCACTATGACCTGCTTTCGCACCTGCTCGACTTGTCAGTCTCGCAGTCAAGCACGCTTATGCCATTGCACTATCAGCACGATTTCCGACCGTACCTAGCGTACCTTCGTACTCCTCCGTTACCCTTTGGGAGGAGACCGCCCCAGTCAAACTGCCTACCATGCACTGTCCCCGATCCGGATCACGGACCAAGGTTAGAACCTCAAACAGATCAGGGTGGTATTTCAAGGACGGCTCCACGGAAACTAGCGTTCCCGCTTCACAGCCTCCCACCTATCCTACACAAACCGGTTCAAAGTCCAATGCAAAGCTACAGTAAAGGTTCATGGGGTCTTTCCGTCTAGCCGCGGGGAGATTGCATCATCACAAACACTTCAACTTCGCTGAGTCTCGGGAGGAGACAGTGTGGCCATCGTTACGCCATTCGTGCAGGTCGGAACTTACCCGACAAGGAATTTCGCTACCTTAGGACCGTTATAGTTACGGCCGCCGTTTACCGGGACTTCAATCAAGAGCTTGCACCCCATCATTTAATCTTCCGGCACCGGGCAGGCGTCACACCCTATACGTCCACTTTCGTGTTTGCAGAGTGCTGTGTTTTTATTAAACAGTCGCAGCCACCAGTTTATTGCAACCCCTTCACCCTTCTGGCGCAGGCCAGTCAAGCTACAGGGGCGTACCTTATCCCGAAGTTACGGTACCAATTTGCCGAGTTCCTTCTCCCGAGTTCTCTCAAGCGCCTTAGAATACTCATCTCGCCCACCTGTGTCGGTTTGCGGTACGGTCACTGTTGAACTGAAGCTTAGAGGCTTTTCTTGGAACCACTTCCAGTTGCTTCTCCACCTAAGTGGATGGCCTCACACCCTTGAATTCCGCGCCCGGATTTGCCAAAGCGCCTTCTCCAATGCAAGGACCGGGACTTCCAACACCCGGACAACCTTCCGCGATCCGTCCCCCCATCGCATTCAACAATGGTGCAGGAATATTGACCTGCTTCCCATCAGCTACGCATTTCTGCCTCGCCTTAGGGGCCGACTCACCCTACGCCGATGAACGTTGCGTAGGAAACCTTGGGCTTACGGCGAGGGGGCCTTTCACCCCCTTTATCGCTACTCATGTCAGCATTCGCACTTCCGATACCTCCAGCACACCTTACAGTGCACCTTCGCAGGCTTACGGAACGCTCTCCTACCATGCGAGACTAGCTCGCATCCGCAGCTTCGGTATATTGCTTAGCCCCGTTACATCTTCCGCGCAGGACGACTCGATCAGTGAGCTATTACGCTTTCTTTAAAGGGTGGCTGCTTCTAAGCCAACCTCCTGACTGTTTTAGCCTTCCCACTTCGTTTCCCACTTAGCAATATTTAGGGACCTTAGCTGGCGGTCTGGGTTGTTTCCCTCTTGACACCGGACGTTAGCACCCGATGTCTGTCTCCCGTGATTGCACTCTTCGGTATTCGGAGTTTGCTATGGCGAAGTAATCCGCAATGGACCCTTCAACCATGACAGTGCTCTACCCCCGAAGGTGATACACGAGGCACTACCTAAATAGTTTTCGGAGAGAACCAGCTATTTCCAGGTTTGTTTAGCCTTTCACCCCTATCCACAGCTCATCCCCTAACTTTTCAACGTTAGTGGGTTCGGTCCTCCAGCACGTGTTACCGTGCCTTCAACCTGGCCATGGATAGATCACCTGGTTTCGGGTCTACACCCAGCGACTGGACGCCCTGTTCGGACTCGCTTTCGCTACGCCTGCCCTATTCGGTTAAGCTCGCCACTGAATGTAAGTCGCTGACCCATTATACAAAAGGTACGCCGTCACCCCTTGCGAGGCTCCGACTGTTTGTATGCATGCGGTTTCAGGATCTATTTCACTCCCCTCCCGGGGTTCTTTTCGCCTTTCCCTCACGGTACTGGTTCACTATCGGTCGATCACGAGTATTTAGCCTTGGAGGATGGTCCCCCCATCTTCAGACAGGATTTCACGTGTCCCGCCCTACTTGTCGTACACCTAGTTCTTCCAATCTGTTTTCGCCTACGGGGCTATCACCCGCTATGGCCGCACTTTCCAGAGCGTTCGGCTAACAGTTCAGATAAAGAGTACAGGCTCTTCCCATTTCGCTCGCCACTACTTTGGGAATCTCGGTTGATTTCTTTTCCTGCGGTTACTTAGATGTTTCAGTTCACCGCGTTCGCTTCACGTAGCCTATGTATTCAGCTACGGATACTCCATAAGGAGTGGGTTTCCCCATTCGGACATCTCCGGATCAAAGCTTGTTTGCCAGCTCCCCGGAGCTTTTCGCAGGCTACCGCGTCCTTCATCGCCTGTGATCGCCAAGGCATCCACCACATGCACTTGTTCGCTTGACCCTATAACGGGTATGTCTCTTCGCAGTTTCCCGCGTTGATCACACTCGCTACAGGTTGAGTTTTAGCGTTGTGCCGTATTCCAAAGCCCTCTTTCGAGGAACTTAAAAATACATCGATACAATCACAACCCTGATTCACCTACTCCACACCCATCTCTAAGTGTGTTTTGGATGAATCTCTTTACTACTTCTTCCTGATTGTTAAAGAACGACAGCCGATATGGTTTTTACTCACATCGCCCTGACTGGCTCAATCGCCAATGCTAAATATCCGGTGTGTACCGGACACTGAGCATTGAGGATTGGTGGAGGATGACGGGATCGAACCGACGACCCCCTGCTTGCAAAGCAGGTGCTCTCCCAGCTGAGCTAATCCCCCAGTCATACATACTCGAGGGATCCGCTTTCGCCTTATGCAGACAAAGTGGTGGGTCTGGATGGATTCGAACCATCGACCCCCGCCTTATCAAGACGGTGCTCTAACCGACTGAGCTACAGACCCCTGAGTCTGTCTTCTTTACAGCCGACAAGTGTGAGCGCTTCAACGCGCTGAAGCGATGAGCTCTGGAAAGGAGGTGATCCAGCCGCACCTTCCGATACGGCTACCTTGTTACGACTTCACCCCAGTCATGAATCCTGCCGTGGTGACCGTCCTCCTTGCGGTTAGACTAGCCACTTCTGGCAAAACCCACTCCCATGGTGTGACGGGCGGTGTGTACAAGACCCGGGAACGTATTCACCGCGGCATGCTGATCCGCGATTACTAGCGATTCCAGCTTCACGCAGTCGAGTTGCAGACTGCGATCCGGACTACGATCGGTTTTCTGGGATTGGCTCCACCTCGCGGCTTGGCAACCCTCTGTTCCGACCATTGTATGACGTGTGAAGCCCTACCCATAAGGGCCATGAGGACTTGACGTCATCCCCACCTTCCTCCGGTTTGTCACCGGCAGTCTCCCTGGAGTGCTCTTGCGTAGCAACTAGGGACAAGGGTTGCGCTCGTTGCGGGACTTAACCCAACATCTCACGACACGAGCTGACGACAGCCATGCAGCACCTGTGTTACGGCTCCCTTTCGGGCACTCCCGCCTCTCAGCAGGATTCCGTACATGTCAAGGGTAGGTAAGGTTTTTCGCGTTGCATCGAATTAATCCACATCATCCACCGCTTGTGCGGGTCCCCGTCAATTCCTTTGAGTTTTAATCTTGCGACCGTACTCCCCAGGCGGTCAACTTCACGCGTTAGCTACGTTACCAAGCCAATGAAGGCCCGACAACCAGTTGACATCGTTTAGGGCGTGGACTACCAGGGTATCTAATCCTGTTTGCTCCCCACGCTTTCGTGCATGAGCGTCAGTATTGACCCAGGGGGCTGCCTTCGCCATCGGTATTCCTCCACATCTCTACGCATTTCACTGCTACACGTGGAATTCTACCCCCCTCTGCCATACTCGAGCGATGCAGTCACCAATGCAGTTCCCAGGTTAAGCCCGGGGATTTCACATCGGTCTTACATCACCGCCTGCGCACGCTTTACGCCCAGTAATTCCGATTAACGCTTGCACCCTACGTATTACCGCGGCTGCTGGCACGTAGTTAGCCGGTGCTTATTCTTCCGGTACCGTCATCCCCCCGAGGTATTAGCTCAGGGGATTTCTTCCCGGACAAAAGTGCTTTACAACCCGAAGGCCTTCTTCACACACGCGGCATTGCTGGATCAGGGTTGCCCCCATTGTCCAAAATTCCCCACTGCTGCCTCCCGTAGGAGTCTGGGCCGTGTCTCAGTCCCAGTGTGGCTGGTCGTCCTCTCAGACCAGCTACGGATCGTCGCCTTGGTAGGCCTTTACCCCACCAACTAGCTAATCCGCCATCGGCCACCCCAATAGCGCGAGGTCTTGCGATCCCCCGCTTTCATCCATAGATCGTATGCGGTATTAATCCGGCTTTCGCCGGGCTATCCCCCACTACTGGACATGTTCCGATGTATTACTCACCCGTTCGCCACTCGCCACCAGACCGAAGTCCGTGCTGCCGTTCGACTTGCATGTGTAAGGCATGCCGCCAGCGTTCAATCTGAGCCAGGATCAAACTCTTCAGTTCAATACCTGTTACTTGTTTCTGTCCCTCTCGGGACAGGTCGCTCACTCAAAGCTGACAGGTTCTGAATAAATTCAAAAACCTGACTTACTTTAGTGTGAGACTCTTGATACTTTCGCTACTCCCACCCCGCTCCGAAGAACCGGATGAGCCGCGTCAGCACATCAAGCGCCCACACTTATCGGCTGTAAATTTTTAAAGATCGTTCGCGAAAGCGCCGTTAAACCACTCACTACCCGGCGTTTCCTGCGTCGCTGCGTCAGCAGCAGAGAAACGAGATTATGAAGAATCTTTTTCGCTTCGTCAACAGTTTTTTTCGCGCTACCGCTGCTTCACCGTCGACTCCCGCGCCCGCCGGTTTCCGCGGCGGACCCCGCTGCCAGCACGCCTGAACCACTGCGGCTGAACTGCGAAGGGGGCGAATCTTACCGCCCCCACCCGCCACCGCGCAAGGGGGGGCAGAGAAAAATTTTCTGTCGGCCTCACCTGGCGGCGGCACTGCCTGCGGGCCTATTTATTCTTGAACGCCGGCTTGCGCTTCTCGACGAACGCCGCCATCCCTTCCTTCTGGTCTTCCGTCGCAAACAGCGAGTGGAACATGCGGCGCTCGAAATGCACTCCCTCGGCAAGCGTCGTCTCGTACGCGCGATTCACCGACTCCTTAGCCATCATCACGGCCGGAAGCGAATACTCGGAAATGGTCGTAGCCGCGGCGATGGCCTCATTCAGCAGATCGGCGGTCGGGATCACTCGTGACACCAGACCGGCGCGTTCGGCCTCGGCCGAATCCATCATGCGCGCTGTCAGGCACAGATCCATCGCCTTCGCCTTCGATACAGCACGCGGCAAACGCTGCGTCCCACCCGCGCCCGGAATCACACCAAGCTTGATTTCCGGCTGACCGAACTTTGCCGTGCCGGCCGCAAAAATCATGTCGCACATCATCGCCAGTTCACAACCACCGCCCAGTGCGAAGCCCGCGACTGCAGCGATGATCGGCTTGCGAATCGAACGAATCGTCTCCCAGTTGCGCGTGATGTACTCACCTTTATAGACATCCATGAAGGTGTAAGTCGCCATCATGCCGATGTCCGCACCAGCCGCGAACGCCTTCTCACTACCCGTGATAACAATTGCGCCGATCCCCTCGTCGGCGTCGAACGCTTTCAGCGCCGCGCCCAGTTCGTCCATCAGCGCGTCGTTGAGCGCATTCAGCGCCTTCGGCCGATTGAGCGTGATCAAACCGACCTTGCCGCGTGTCTCCACTAGAATGTTTTCGTATCCCATATGCCCTCCGTCTCTGTAAGAAAAGTCCCTAAAAAAATTTTCACACCAAACTTTGACTAATGCTAACATTAGCCAACCAACCGGTCGGTTAATTAATCGGTACGGGTTCCATCCAATTCTCTTCGTTGCATCTACGTTGCGCCATGACAAATCCGTTGTTCGCCAAGCACGAAGCCGTGCTGCAAAAGGCGGTTTCCGCCATTGAGACCCGCGGCTACTGGAGCCCGTTTTCCGAAATGCCGAGCCCAAAAGTGTACGGGGAAACGGCAAGTGCCGACGGTGAAGCAGCGTTCAATGCGCACCTGAACCGCACGTTCGAACTCGATCAGCCGACTACCGGCGAAACCGTCGGTAGCGAAGTGTCGCCGTTCGGCATTGCGCTCGACGTCCGCTATCCGAAGTCGACGCCGGACCAACTGATTGACGCGGCGAACAAGGCGCAACGCGCCTGGCGCGCAGCGGGTCCGCAAGCGTGGGTGGGCGTCAGCCTCGAAATCCTCGAGCGCCTGAACCGCGCGAGCTTCGAAATCGCCTACAGCGTGATGCACACCACTGGCCAGGCGTACATGATGGCGTTCCAGGCCGGTGGCCCGCACGCCCAGGATCGCGCGCTGGAAGCCGTCACCTACGCATGGGACCAGTTACGCCGCATCCCGGCCGACGCACATTGGGAAAAGCCGCAAGGAAAGAACCCGCCGCTCGCCATGCACAAGCGCTTCATGGTCGTGCCGCGTGGAACCGGTCTCGTGCTCGGCTGCTGCACGTTCCCGACCTGGAACGGCTACCCGGGCATCTTTGCCGATCTCGCGACCGGCAACACTGTCATCGTCAAGCCGCACCCTGGCGCAATCCTGCCGCTCGCGATCACCGTGCGCATCGCGCGCGATGTGCTGCGCGAAGCAGGCTTCGATCCGAACGTGGTCACGCTGCTCGCCACCGATCCAAATGACGGAGCGCTGGTCCAGGCGCTTGCCCAGCGTCCCGAAATCAAGCTGATCGACTTCACGGGAAGCACGCAGAACGGCAACTGGCTCGAACAGCACGCGCATCAAGCGCAGGTGTACACGGAGAAAGCGGGCGTCAACCAGATCGTCATCGACTCCGTGGACGACCTGAAGGCCGCCGCGCGCAACATCGCATTCTCGCTCTCGCTCTACTCGGGCCAGATGTGTACCGCGCCGCAGAACATTTACGTGCCGCGCGACGGCATTCGCACGGCTGAAGGCCACGTGAGCTTCGAGACGGTCGCGCAGGCCATTGCGGGCGCGGTCCAGAAGTTCGTGTCCGATCCGGCCCGCGCCGTTGAGGTGCTGGGTGCAATCCAGAACGCAAGCGTCACCACGCGCATCGACGAGGCGCGCAAACTGGGTCCCGTGCTGGCCGACAGCCAAACGCTCGGACATCCCCAGTTCGCCGGGGCTCGCGTGCGCACGCCGCTCGTGTTGTCACTCGACGCCGCTCGCGACGCTGCCTCGTTCACAAGCGAATGGTTCGGTCCGATCTCGTTTGTTATTGCCACCGATTCGACCGCGCAGTCGCTCGATCTCGCCGGCTCGATCGCCCGTGACCACGGCGCACTGACGCTCTCCGTGTACAGCACTGACGACGCCATCGTTGAAGCTGCCCACGAAGCCGCGATCACCGGCGGCGTGGCACTCTCGATCAACCTGACGGGTGGTGTGTTCGTCAACCAGTCTGCGGCGTTCTCCGACTTCCACGGCACCGGAGCGAACCCCGCCGCAAACGCAGCGCTGGCCGATGCCGCATTCGTGGCGAACCGCTTCCGTGTGGTTCAAAGCCGCGTTCATGTTGAACCGAAAGCGGCGCCGGTAGCAGCTGGCTGAACGGTGTATGCCGTTTAGCCGAATGGCGCCCGACTCCCCGTCCCCCTAGCATGAACGGCATGAGTGCGATTACGCGCTCATGCCCAGGAATTTGCCATGACCGAAGCCTATATCTGCGACGCGATTCGCACCCCGTTCGGCCGCTACGGCGGCGCACTGAAAGACGTCCGCGCGGACGACCTCGGCGCCGTGCCGATCCGCGCACTCATCGAGCGCAACCCGGGCGTGGACTGGCGAGCGCTTGACGACATCATTTATGGCTGCGCCAACCAGGCCGGCGAGGACAATCGCAACGTCGCACGCATGTCTGCACTGCTCGCAGGCCTGCCAACCGACGTACCTGGCGGCACGATCAACCGCCTGTGCGGCTCGGGCCTCGACGCAGTCGGCAGCGCCGCGCGCGCAATCAAGGCCGGCGAGGCACACCTCATGATCGCGGGTGGCGTGGAGAGCATGACGCGCGCGCCTTTCGTCATGGGCAAGGCTGCGTCCGCGTTCTCGCGCGACGCCAGCATCTACGACACGACCATCGGCTGGCGCTTCGTGAATCCGCTGATGAAGCGCGAGTACGGCATCGACTCGATGCCGGAAACGGCTGAGAACGTCGCGGACGAATTCGGCATCAACCGTGCCGATCAAGACGCATTCGCGCTGCGAAGCCAGCAGAAAGCGGCACGCGCGCAGAAGGACGGCACGCTTGCGCAGGAAATCGTGGCGGTGGAAATCGCCCAGAAGAAGGGCGATCCGATCCGCGTCACGCTCGACGAACACCCGCGCGAGACTTCGCTCGAAGCGCTCGGCAAGCTCAAGGGCGTTGTGCGTCCGGACGGTACGGTGACCGCGGGCAACGCGTCGGGCGTCAACGACGGCGCTTGCGCGCTCCTCATCGCGAGCGATGCGGCCGCCAGCCAGTACGGGCTGCGCCGTCGCGCCCGTGTGCTCGGCATGGCAACGGCCGGCGTTGCGCCGCGCATCATGGGCATCGGCCCTGCGCCCGCAACACAGAAGCTGCTCAAGCAACTTGGCATGACCCTCGACCAGTTCGACGTGATCGAACTGAACGAGGCATTCGCGTCGCAAGGGCTGGCAGTGTTGCGTCAACTCGGCCTCAAGGACGACGACGCTCGCGTCAACCCGAACGGCGGCGCAATTGCGCTGGGTCACCCGCTGGGCGCATCGGGCGCGCGGCTCGTGACGACGGCGCTCCACCAGCTTGAGCGCACCCAGGGACGTTACGCGCTGTGCACGATGTGTATCGGCGTTGGCCAGGGTATCGCCCTCGCCATCGAGCGCCTCTGACCCGGACGCGCCGTACGGACTAGCCGCCGGGCGTAGTGCTCGGCGGTAGCTGGAGACAGCGTTGCATGGCGTCCGGGGAAGCACAAAAACGCTAACCCGGACCGACCGCCGTGCATGGGATGGGACGAGGCGCAAAAGCGCCAGTCCCATCGACAAAAGGAGACAATCAATGCCCTACGATGCGATCCGAGTCGAGACCGACGCAGTCACGCGCGTCGCAACGATCACGCTGAACCGCCCGGACAAGCTCAACAGCTTCACGCGCGCCATGCACCGCGAACTTGCAGCGGCGCTCGACGAAGTCGTCGCCTCCGGTGCGCGTGCACTGGTGTTGACCGGTGCCGGCCGCGCCTTCTGCGCTGGTCAGGATCTTGCCGACCTCGACTTCACGCCCGGCGCGATGAGCGACCTCGGCGCGCTAATCGAAGAGCATTTCAATCCGTTGGTCAAGCGCCTGCAGGCGCTGCCCATGCCTGTCATCGCCGCAGTCAATGGCACCGCTGCCGGGGCAGGAGCCAATCTCGCATTTGCATGCGATATTGTGCTCGCCGCCCGCTCGGCCAGTTTCATTCAGGCGTTCGTGAAGATCGGCCTCGTGCCGGATTCGGGCGGAACGTGGTTCCTGCCCAAGCGTGTCGGCATGGCGCGTGCACTCGGACTCGCAATGACGGGCGAGCGCCTCCCGGCCGAGAAAGCGGAAAGCTGGGGCCTCGTCTGGCAAGTGACCGACGACGCCGAACTCGCGCAAACCGCCGCCGCACTCGCAGCCCAACTCGCGAAGCAACCTACGCGTGCCATCGTCGCCACGCGCGAGGCCATGCGCGCCTCGGTCACGCAAACGCTCGACCAGCAACTCGATCTCGAACGCGATTTGCAGCGCGAACTCGGCAACTCGTACGACTACGCCGAAGGGGTCCAGGCATTCATGGAAAAGCGCGCGCCGCGCTTCGAGGGCCGCTGATATGACCGCGCAACAGTCCGCTCAACGCATGCAGCCCGCCACGATGACACCAGACGAACTCGCCCGGGCAACCGCGCAAACGATGTACGAAGCAGATGCCTGCGCACGTGCGCTCGGCATCGAAGTGCTCGAAGTCCGCGCCGGCTACGCACGCCTTTCCATGGCCGTGCGGCCCGAGTTCCTTAACGGTCACCAGATCTGTCACGGCGGCCTGATTTTCACGCTCGCCGATACGGCGTTCGCGTACGCCTGCAATTCGTACAACGTGAACACGGTCGCGGCCGGCTGCTCAATCGAGTTCCTGCGCCCAGTCCAGCCCGACGAAGCACTGACGGCCACTGCCGTCGAGCAGATCCTTTCAGGACGCAACGGCGTCTACGACATTACCGTCACGAACCGCGCGGGCGAGACCGTCGCGCTGTTCAGAGGCAAGTCCGCACAGATTCGCGGAAACATCATTCCGCTTGCTGAGTGACCGGGTACCCCTCGAACACTCAAGCACAACCAATTCAGGCATCCAGGATCCAGGAGACATCGATGACCACCACGCTGCCCCTCGAGGCAATCGAAAAGGCGAGCCGCGACGAACTCGCGGCACTTCAGCTCGAGCGCCTGAAATGGTCGCTGAATCACGCATACGAGAATTCGCCGGTCTATCGCCGCAAGTTCGACGAGGCGGGCGTGCATCCGTCGCAGGTGCAGTCGCTCTCCGATCTCGCGCGCTTCCCGTTCACGACCAAGAAGGATCTGCGTGACAACTATCCGTTCGGGATGTTCGCCGTTCCGATGGAGCAGATCTCGCGCATTCACGCGTCGTCGGGCACGACCGGCAAACCGACCGTCGTGGCCTACACCGCACGCGACATCGACACGTGGGCCAACCTCGTCGCGCGCTCGGTGCGCGCATCGGGCGCCCGCCGCGGCGACAAGGTCCACGTGAGCTACGGCTACGGCCTGTTCACGGGCGGCCTCGGCGCGCACTACGGCGCCGAGCGCGCCGGTCTCACCGTGATCCCGTTCGGCGGCGGCCAGACCGAGAAGCAGGTTCAACTGATCCAGGACTTCCGTCCCGACATCATCATGGTGACGCCGAGCTACATGCTCTCGATCGCCGACGAAATGGAGCGTCAGGGCATGGATCCGGCCTCGAGCTCGCTGCGCATCGGTATCTTCGGCGCCGAGCCGTGGACGAACGACATGCGTGCGGCCATCGAGCAGCGTATGGGTATCACGGCCGTCGACATCTACGGCTTGTCGGAAGTCATGGGTCCGGGCGTCGCGTCAGAGTGCGCCGAAACCAAGGATGGCCCGACGATCTGGGAAGATCACTTCTACCCCGAGATCATCAACCCGGAGACCGGCGAAGTCCTGCCCGACGGCGAATTCGGTGAACTGGTGTTCACGTCGCTCACGAAGGAAGCACTGCCGATCATCCGTTACCGCACGCGTGACCTCACGCGTCTGTTGCCCGGCACCGCACGCACCATGCGTCGCATGGAGAAGATCACGGGCCGCTCGGACGACATGATGATCATTCGCGGCGTGAACGTGTTCCCGACGCAAATCGAGGAACTGCTGCTCAAGCAGCCCGTGCTCTCGCCGCACTACCAGATCATCCTGACGAAGGAAGGCCCTCTGGACGTGATGACGCTCAATCTCGAGCCGTCGCCCGAGAGCGCGACCGACGGCCACGCGCTCGAACTGGCGCGCAAGGCGCTTGCGTACGACATTAAGGCGCTGATCGGTGTGACGGCAATCGTCAACGTGCTGGATCTCAACAGCATCGAGCGATCGGTGGGCAAGGCGCGCCGCGTTATCGACAAGCGCAACAAATAAGCGCTACCGCGCAGCACACGTAATAAAAAAGCCGGCATTCGCCGGCTTTTTTATTGATCGAACTTCCGGCACTCAGGAATTCGGGAACAGCAGCCACATGCGGCCGCCCTGTTTCATCTTGCCGGCGAGATCGCCGGCATCGTCGCCGAGGCCCCAGAAGTAGTCCGCGCGCACACCACCCTTGATCGCCGAACCCGTGTCCTGCGCGAACACGAGGCGGTTAAGCGGTGTGTTCGTAAGCGGCCGCGTGGTCTGCAGGAAAACGGGCGTACCGAGCGGAATCGACGATGGGTCCACCGCAATCGATCGCTCCGCCGTAAGCGGCACACCAAGTGCGCCGACCGGACCATCTGCACCACCCTTCGGCGTCCCCTCGGACCCCGGCATTTCGCGGAAAAAGACGAAGCGCGGGTTCGTGTCTAGCAGTGCGTCCACGCGAGTCGGATTCGCGCGCGCCCAGGCCTTGATGCCCTGCATCGTTGCCTGCGCGGGTGTGAGTTCGCCACGATCGAGCAGCCATTTTCCGATCGACCGGTACGGCTGATTGTTGGTCCCGCCGAAGCCAACACGCATCACGCTGCCGTCTTCCTTCACGATGCGCCCGGAACCCTGCACCTGCAGGAAGAACGCTTCGATCGGATCGTCGACCCAGACGAGTTCATTGCCATTCAGCACACCCGAGCGCTCGAGTTGCGCGCGCGGCGGCAACGCAGCGCCCGCGCGCGATCCGGCAGGCCAGCGATAAAGCGCCGTCTGATAGATACCGTGGCGCGCGCGCGCGCCGCGCAGCAGCGGCTCGTAGTAGCCGGTCACGAGGCCGTCGAGCGTGCCATCGTTATTGGCGAACTGATACGGGGTGAAATAGGTCTCGAAGAAAGTGCGGGCGCTCGTGGCGTCGAGATCGTCGAGTTGCGAGGCCGCGGTGCATGCGCGCTGCCAGCGTGTGTCGCTGGCAAGTCGCGCGCAGTTTGCTCGCAGTGCACTGGTCACACCGATCAGCGAATCGTCCTGCCAGCCCGGCACCTGTTTCCAGGCGACCAGTGTGAGGCGTTGCGCGGCGATCTGCGACGGAATGGACGGCGCGCCGGTCGGTGGGGCATTGCGCACGTAGTTCGTGCCGCCACATGCGGCAAGCAATGCCGCCAGCGAAACGGCGCCGATCCATCCACCGACGCGGCCCCAACCCTGACCACGCAGCCACCCGGTGCACGGCCCCAGCGCATCGGGAGCACTGATAACATCCCCCGAAACGCGCCTACACTGTGTGCTCTCGATGGATGCCACCATGTCTGATCTGCTCGACGAATATCCGATGCTCATGTTTGGTCTGGAAGCGTTGCTCGCACTATTCCTGTTGGTTTTCATCGTTGTGTGGACCGCATCCGGCAGAAAGAAGCGCTCCACGCACGACCGGCGTCAGGACTAGCAGACTGCATCAGCGCGCTACGGTTCAATGCAGTGTGCGCGGCATGCGCAAGACGAACTCCGGAACAGGCGCCTCGAAGCGCTCGCCATCCTCCGCAACGCAGAAGTACTCGCCGCGCATCGTGCCGACGGGCGTCGCGATCACCGCCCAGCTCGTGTACTCGAACTGCTCGCCGGGCTTGAGCAACGGCTGATGCCCGACCACGCCAAGCCCCTTCACTTCCTGCACGTGGCTCTCGCTATCGGTGATGACCCAATGGCGCGCGATCAGTTGTGCGCTGACTTGTCCGGTATTGCGGATGGTCAGTGTGTAGGCAAACGCGTACTGCCGGCGGTCCGGCTCGGATTCTTCAGGCAGATAACGCACCTGCGACGTCACGCTGAACTGGTACTGGCTCATCCTGTTTCCGGTCGATAAAGCGGGAGGCTGCGCGCGCCGTGAAGTCCGCCGAGCCCCGCGCATCAAGGCCGTGCCGGCGTCGACGCGCATCGCAGCATATGGTTACGCATTCTGCTTGATGCGGCGGGTACCCGCAACCCGGCCAGCGAGGACCGTCAGGCAACGCCAGCCCGGCGGCAGGTCAGCTGCGGCCACCGCGTAGGAATGCGCTGGACCGGCATCGCACGGCGGCGCGGGGTTCGCACGCAGGTAACGGTAAAATAACGCTTTTCCGCCCGTTTCCGATTTCACCATGTCGCAATTCCGCATCGCTCCCAGCATCCTGTCCGCCGATTTCTCGCGCCTTGGCGAGGAAGTCCGCAACGTCGTCGCGGCGGGTGCCGACTGGATTCACTTCGACGTGATGGACAACCATTACGTGCCGAATCTCACCATTGGCCCGCTGGTGTGCGAGGCGATCCGCCCGCACGTCGACGTGCCGATCGACGTCCACCTGATGGTGCGCCCCGTCGACCGCATCGTGCCCGACTTCGCGAAGGCCGGCGCGAACGTGATCACCTTCCACCCGGAAGGCTCGGATCACGTCGACCGCACGCTCTCGCTGATCCGCGATCACGGCTGCAAGTCCGGCCTCGTGTTCAACCCGGCCACGCCGCTCAACTACCTCGATCACGTGATGGACAAGATCGACGTTGTGCTGCTCATGTCGGTGAACCCGGGCTTCGGCGGCCAGTCGTTCATTCCCGAGGCGCTCAACAAGCTGCGCGAAGCGCGCGCGAAGCTTGACGCCTACACGGCGCGGACCGGCCGGGAAATTCTTCTGGAGGTCGACGGCGGCGTGAAGGTCGACAACATCGCGGAAATCGCGGCAGCGGGTGCGGACACTTTCGTCGCCGGCTCGGCGATCTTTGGCAAGCCGGACTACAAGGCCGTGATCGACCAGATGCGCGCCCAACTCGCCACGGTAAGCGCCGCTAAATGAGCACGCCGATCGCGTTCACCTCGCCGCGTATCGACGCGGCGCTGATCGACCTGGACGGCACGATGGTCGACACCGCCGACGATTTCGCGGCAGGTCTGAACGGCATGCTCGCCCAGTTCGACGCCGAGGAAACGACGCGCGAGGAAGTGATGGGCTACGTGGGCAAAGGCTCGGAGCATCTGATCCGCAGCGTGCTCGCGCCGCGCTTTCCCGCCGACGACGCCCAGTCGCGCTTCGAGGAAGCCCTCGCGATCTACCAGGACGAGTACGCGAAGATCAACGGCCAGCACACGCGACTGTATCCGGACGTCGAAGCGGGCCTCGTGGCACTTCGCGACGCGGGCGTGAAGCTCGCGTGCGTGACGAACAAGCCGCACCGCTTCGCGGTCGAGTTGCTCGATCAGTACGGGCTCGCGCAGTACTTCGAGGTGGTGCTCGGCGGCGACAGCACACCCCGCAAGAAACCCGACCCGCTACCGATGCTCACGGCCTGCGCGCAACTCGGCGTGGCGCCGAATGCCGCAGTCGCGATCGGCGATTCGGAGAACGACGCGATCGCGGGCCGCGCGGCAGGCATGGCGACGCTCACCGTCCCCTATGGCTACAACCACGGCCAGCCTGTACAAAAAATTCAATCGGATGGTATAGTTGCCACGCTGCTCGACGCCGCCAAGGCAGTCGCAGCGCACAATCTACTGACTTAAGTTATTAACTGAACGTCACCTATCCTCATGTTTCTGAATAAAAAACGGAGTCTGAGCACCATCGACCGGGGAGCCTGGCCCTGGCGTCGCTCGTCGCGCTAACCTCTCTCGAGGTTCGCTGAAGCTGAGTTGCATTTCATCTTCAGCCCCGTTTTTTACTTCGTTGCGCACTCGCGCGTGTCTCGTTTCTAAACTGTTGCGGTAACTCACCGGTTGGCTCGCAGGCCGCTGGCGTTGCTTGTCCGTGCGTGCTGCTTCGTCTTACCCGGCGATGCTGGCAGTGCAAGGCTGGAACGTCGTGTCCGCTCTCACGGTCGAGTAACATCCGCACATCGGCGCCTTCGCGTTTGGGCGCCGGGAACGAGCGAGCGCATAGCAACGAGGCACCCCAAATAAGTCGCCACTGCTCACCGGCCGCGCCCTTCTGAACGGCGCCGGGCCGCACGTACAGGAAGGATCGGACCATGACCGAACTCGAATTCCAGTCCCTCGCCAACGAGGGTTACAACCGCATCCCGCTGATCGCCGAAGCGCTCGCCGATCTCGAAACGCCGCTCTCCCTCTACCTGAAGCTCGCACAGCCAGAACGCGGCGGCGCGAACTCGTTCCTGCTCGAATCGGTAGTGGGCGGCGAGCGCTTCGGGCGCTATTCGTTCATCGGCCTGCCCGCGCGCTCGCTGATCCGCGCGCGCAATGGCCTCTCCGAAGTCGTGCGCGACGGTCAGGTGACGGAAACGCACGAGGGCGATCCGCTCGAATTCATCGCGCAGTTCCAGGCGCGCTTCAAAGTGGCACAGCGACCGGGTCTACCGCGCTTCTGCGGCGGCCTCGCGGGCTACTTCGGCTACGACGCGGTGCGCTACATCGAGAAAAAGCTCGCCGATACGGCTCCCACCGACGACCTCGGCCTGCCCGACATCCAGTTGCTGCTCACCGAGGAAGTCGCCGTCATCGACAACCTGGCGGGCAAGCTCTACCTGATCGTCTACGCCGATCCGCAGACGTCCGAGGCCTACACGAAGGCGAAGCAGCGCCTGCGTGAGCTGAAACAGCGACTGCGCACGACGGTGCAGCCGCCGGTCACGTCCGCAAGCGTTCGCACCGAGACCTTCCGCGAATTCAAGAAGGACGATTACCTCGCCGCCGTGCGCAAAGCGAAGGAATACATCGCAGCGGGCGAACTGATGCAGGTGCAGGTCGGTCAGCGCATCTCTAAGCCGTATCGCGACAACCCGCTTTCGCTCTATCGCGCACTGCGTTCGCTGAATCCGTCGCCGTACATGTACTACTACAACTTCGGCGATTTCCACGTCGTGGGCGCATCGCCGGAAATTCTTGTGCGCCAGGAAAAGCGCGGCGAGGACCGTATCGTGACGATCCGTCCGCTCGCGGGCACGCGGCCGCGTGGCAACACGCCCGAGCGCGACGCCGAACTCGCGACCGAACTGCTCAACGATCCTAAAGAAATCGCAGAGCACGTCATGCTGATCGACCTCGCGCGCAACGATGTGGGCCGCATCGCGCAGATCGGCTCGGTCACCGTGACCGACAAGATGGTCATCGAAAAGTACTCACACGTTCAGCACATCGTCAGTTCAGTCGAGGGCAAGCTCAAGCCCGGCATGAACAACTTCGATGTGCTGCGCGCGACGTTCCCGGCCGGCACGCTCTCGGGCGCGCCGAAGGTACGCGCGATGGAAATCATCGACGAACTCGAACCCGTGAAGCGCGGCCTCTACGGCGGTGCAGTCGGCTATCTCTCGTTCAACGGCGAGATGGACCTCGCGATTGCGATCCGCACGGGCCTCATTCACAACGGCAATCTGTATGTGCAGGCCGCGGCGGGCATCGTCGCGGATTCGGTGCCCGAGTCCGAATGGCTGGAGACCGAGAACAAGGCGCGCGCCGTGCTGCGCGCCGCCGAGCAGGTGCAGGACGGCCTCGACAGCGACTTCTGAGCGGAGAGAAGACCATGTTGCTCATGATCGACAACTACGATTCGTTTACCTACAACATCGTCCAGTACTTCGGTGAACTCGGCGAAGACGTCCATACGTACCGCAACGACGAAATCACCATCGACGAGATCGCAAAGCTGAACCCCGAGCGCATCTGCCTCTCGCCGGGCCCGAGCAATCCGCAGCACGCGGGCATCACGCTCGACGTGCTGCGCGAATTCTCTGGCCACATTCCGATTCTCGGCGTGTGCCTCGGCCATCAGGCGATCGGTGAGGCGTTTGGTGGACGTGTCGTGCGCGCGAAGACCATCATGCACGGCAAGGTGAGCCAGATCGAAACCGACTGCAAAGGCGTGTTCGCGGATCTGCCGAAGCACTTCGACGTGACGCGCTATCACTCGCTCGCCATCGAGCGCGAATCGCTGCCCGATTGCCTCGAAATATCGGCGTGGACCGAGGACGGAGAGATCATGGGCGTGCGCCATCGCGAACTCGCTGTCGAGGGCGTGCAGTTCCATCCGGAATCGATTCTCTCCGAGCACGGTCACGCGCTCCTCGAGAACTTCCTGAAGCAATCGAGGCGCGCCGCCACGGCTCGCAGCGCATAAGAACGGAGCCGACATCATGATTACCCCGCAGGAAGCGCTGCAACGCACGATCGAGCACCGCGAGATCTTCCACGACGAGATGCTGCACCTCATGCGTCTCATCATGCGCGGCGAGCTTTCGCCCGTGCTTTCGGCCGCCATCATCACGGGCTTGCGCGTGAAGAAGGAAACCATCGGCGAGATCGCCGCCGCTGCGACGGTGATGCGCGAATTCGCGAATCACGTCGAGGTGAAGGACAACTCGAATTTCATCGACATCGTCGGCACCGGCGGCGACGGCTCGCATACGTTCAACATCTCCACGGCGTCGATGTTCGTCGTCGCCGGGGCGGGCGGCAAGGTCGCGAAGCATGGCAACCGCGGTGTGTCGAGCAAGTCGGGCAGCGCGGACGTGCTCGAAGCACTCGGCGTGAACATCGACCTGCAACCCGACCAGGTTGCCGCGTCGATCGCCGAAACGGGCATGGGCTTCATGTTCGCGCCGAACCATCATCCGGCGATGAAGAACATCGCGGCCGTGCGCCGCGAGCTCGGCGTGCGCACGATCTTCAACATCCTCGGACCGCTCACGAATCCGGCTGGCGCACCGAATCAGCTGATGGGCGTGTTCCACCCCGATCTCGTCGGCATCCAGGTGCGCGTCATGGAGCGCCTCGGCGCGAGGCACGTGCTCGTTGTGTACGGCAAGGACGGGATGGATGAGGTATCGCTCGGCGCGGCAACGCTCGTCGGCGAACTGAAGGATGGCATCGTGCGCGAGTACGAAATCCATCCCGAAGACTTCGGCCTGCAAATGGTGTCGAACCGGTCGCTCAAGGTCGAAAACGCCGAGGAATCGAAGACGATGCTGCTCGGCGCGCTGTCGAACCAGCCGGGCGTCGCGCGCGAGATCGTCGCGCTGAACGCGGGCACGGCGCTCTATTCGGCGAACGTGACGGCGTCGATCGCAGACGGTATCCAACTCGCACGCGAGACCCTCGCGAGCGGCCGCGCACGCGCCAAAGTCGATGAACTGGTACGCTTCACGCAACAGTTCAAGCGCTGATACAGACACGAATCACGGAAATACCATGAGCGACATCCTCGAAAAGATTATCGCGGTCAAGCGTGAAGAAGTACGCGCTGCCGAGCAAAGCGCACCGCTCGAAGCACTGCGCCTTGAAGCGTCGTCGCGCGATCTGCGCGACTTCGTCGGCGCGCTGCGCGCAAAGCATGCGAACGGTGAAGCTGCCGTGATCGCCGAAGTGAAAAAGGCCAGCCCGTCGAAGGGCGTGCTGCGCGAGCACTTCGACCCCGCCGCTATTGCCCGCTCGTACGCGCAGCACGGCGCGGCGTGCCTCTCCGTGCTCACCGACGTGCAGTTCTTCCAGGGCAGCGCCGCGTACCTCGAAGCCGCGCGCGCCGCGTGCACGCTGCCGGTGCTGCGCAAGGACTTCATCGTCGACGCGTACCAGATCCTCGAAGCACGCGCGATGGGCGCCGACGCAATCCTGCTGATCGCCGCGGCGCTCGAACCGGGCCAGATGCGTGACCTCGAAGCGTATGCGCATTCGCTCGGCCTCGCCGTGCTCGTCGAAGTGCACGACCGCGATGAACTCACGCACGCACTCACGTTGAAGACGCCGCTCATCGGCATCAACAACCGCAATCTGCGCACGTTCGAAACGACGCTGCAGACGACGATCGACATGCTCGACGATGTGCCGGAAGACCGCATCGTCGTGACCGAGTCGGGCATTCTTTCGCGCGCCGATGTCGAGAAGATGCGCGCGCTGGACGTTCATACGTTCCTGGTCGGCGAAGCGTTCATGCGCGCGGAGCACCCGGGCGCCGAACTCGCCCGCATGTTTTTCTGAGCGCAGGGCGTAGTCATGGCCATCGAGAGGGAAATCAAGCTCGCGCTGCCGCGTGACCAGGTGGACGCGGCGCAGCGGATCCTCGCGGCGCGGGCTGGCGCGCAAGGCCGCGCTGTGCGGCTGGAGAACATCTACTTCGACACGCCGTCGCTCAAGCTGGCGCGCGCAAAAAGCGCGCTGCGGCTGCGGCGCACGCCCGATGGCTGGCTGCAGACGTTCAAGACGGTCGGCGTTGCGCAAAACGGCCTGCACGCGCGACACGAGTGGGAAATGCCGGTGGCGGGCGAAGCGCTCGAAACCGCGCGGCTACTGCACGAGTGCGACGAAGCGGGCGTCGCGACGGCGCTGTCCGACGCGGCGCCGAATCTGATCGCCCTCTTTCGCACCGATTTCACGCGCACGCTGTGGATGCTCGAAGTCGACGGTTCGGAAATCGAGGCGGCCATCGATCAGGGCGAGATCACCGCGGAAGTGAATGGCGAGACGCGCCGCGCGCCGATCTGCGAGATCGAACTGGAACTGAAAGCTGGCGACGATGCGGCGTTGCATACGCTCGCAGCGCTTCTCGCAGCCGAACTGCCAGGGCTCGCGCCAGACGACATCAGCAAGGCGCAACGCGGATATCGGTTGCGCGAAGGTTGAACGTGGTGCCGCGGTTCGGCGGGAAGACTGTACCGCAGCCTCGTCGATAAAACGGCGCACACTGAAAATGCGGCTAATCGCGCGAACTCAACTACCCCGGTTTCGCAAGCCAATCTGCATCGCGACCGAAGCAAACGCCACCTCACATTTGGTGCCACATTGAATCGCCGCGCGTTTGCTGCGACACTTCCTGCCCATGACTTCCACGAAACGCTCCCGCGCGGTGGCGCCTGTGCAGATTTCGCTCTTCGACGAGCCGGTTCCCGAAACGGAGCAAGCCACGCTCGACGACTCGCAGGCACCCGAGGTTGATCCGCGCCAGATCTCGCTGTTCTCTCTCTTCGACGACGAGCCGCCCCCCGTCCCCTCCAGGGCGACCACGACGCAAGCCATGCCCGATATCCCCGCAGCGCCCGCGCCCGCTGAGCGCCTTGAAGATCAGTTCGACGCCCTGCCCACTGCGTGGCGCGATCTGCTGCAGCCGTTCCTCGCGAGCGACGCCTGCGCGCCGCTTTGTCGTTTCGTGGATGAAGAACGCGCCGCAGGCAAGACGGTCTACCCGGCCGATGTATTCCGCGCGCTGCGCCTCACCTCACCCGACGACGTGAAAGTCGTGATCCTCGGTCAGGATCCCTACCACGGTGAAGATCGCGGCACACCGCAAGCACACGGACTCGCGTTTTCGGTGCCGCCCGGTGTCCGGCCGCCGCCGTCGCTGCGCAATATCTTCAAGGAGATCGCAGCGAGCCTCGGCATCGAGGCGCCGGAGCACGGCTGTCTCGATGCGTGGGCGCGCCAGGGTGTTTTGCTGCTCAACACGGTGCTGACCGTCGAACGAGGGAACGCCGCGAGCCACGCAAAGCGCGGCTGGGAGCGCTGCACCGATACGCTGATCCGCGAACTCGCCGCCCGCAACGAGCATCTCGTGTTCATGCTTTGGGGCGCGCATGCGCAAGCCAAGCGCGTACTAGTCGAAGGCCGGACGCATTGTGTGCTGGAGGCGCCGCATCCGTCGCCGTTGTCGGCGCATCGCGGATTTCTCGGCTGCGGGCATTTCACGCAGGCCAACGTCTTTCTCGAATCGCACGGCCGCACGCCGATCGACTGGCGTCTGCCGGAGAAAGGTGAAGTGCTCGCCTGAGTCCGACGCAATACGGCACCACCGCCGCGTAGTGCCGAGAGCACAAACAAAAGCGCCACGAAACCAGTTTCGTGGCGCTTTTGCTTTCGAGGAGCGGGCGCGTGGACCGCGCACCGGATCGAGCGTGCGGGCGGAACTTACACCGCCGCGATTGCCTCGCGAGCACCTGCAAGCGCGGCGTTCGCGGCGTCCGGGCCCATGTTCAGGCCTTCGGCGTAGATGAAGTTCACGTCGGTCATGCCGAGGAAGCCGAGGAACGACTTCAGGTACGGCGTCTGGCTGTCGTGCGCGGTGCCTTGATACTTGCCGCCGCGCGCCGTAACCACGTACAACTTCTTGCCGTGCACGAGACCTTCCGGACCATTCGCGGTGTAGCGGAAGGTGACACCGGCGCGGGCAATCCAGTCGAAGTAGGTCTTGAGCTGCGACGAGATGCCGAAGTTGTACATCGGCGCACCGATCACGATGATGTCCGCTGCCTGCAGTTCCGCGATCAGCGCGTCGCTGCGCGCGGCAATGGCCTGCTGCTCGGGCGTGCGCTGCTCGGCCGGCGTGAAGAACGCACCGAGGACCGCGTCGTCGAGGTGCGGCAGCGGGTCGGCTTGCAGGTTGCGCGAGACGACGGTCGAACCGGCGTTCGATTGTTGCAGGCGGGCCGTCAATTCGGCAGCGAGCAGCGTCGACTGGGCGCCTTGCGAACGGGCGGCGGAATTGATTTGCAGGATCGTGGTCATGGTGGCTCCTTCGGGTCTCAGTTGCGCAAAGTTGCGCGAGTGAAGGCATTGTGGTTATTTGTCGCGACGCGAAAAAGTAGCCCGCCGATGACGGATTGTTGCAACAGTGGAACGATCGCAGGCACAAAAAAAAAGCGGCGTCGCACGCCGCTTTTGTCTGATTTTTAACCGGCGGACGCCGGTAAGCCCTCGGATTCAGCCTTTCAGCCAGTGCTCGCGCAATGAACGCGGCGCGACTCGCTTGTCCGAAATGGCGAGCTTGTGGCGAGCGACTTCCGGTGCATCGAGCGTGAGCCGCGTGACGCGCAGTTCGTCGCGGCGGAACGCATGAACCTCGACCTTCGCCCCTGGCTGATAGCGTCCGAGCAAGGCATCGAGATTCGCGCCCGTCACACGCAGGCCGTCGAGCGCCATCAGCACGTCACCCGCCGACAGGGCCGCCTTCTGCGCCGCGCCGCCCTCATAGACGACGGCCAGCGTCGCGTCCGCGCCGCCGCGCAAGCGCGCGCCGAGCGACGGCTTCGCGCCCTTCTCCGGCTCACCGTCGAGCGTCACGCCAAACGGTTCGAAGAGCGTCGCGAGCGGCAGGTCGCGCGTGCCGCTTACTGCATCGGTGAAGAGGCTGCCGAGCGTCACACCGGTCGCCTCGGCAATCAACGCCGCGACGTCGTCCTCACCGACACCCACAGGCTTGCCGCGATAGAAGTCGCGGCCATAGCGCTGCCACAGAAGACGCATCACATCGTCGAGCGACTTGCGGCCGTTCGTCTGCGCACGGATCGCGAGATCGAACGCGAGCGCAACGAGCGAGCCCTTCGTGTAGTAGCTGACGATCGCGTTCGACGCGTTTTCGTCCTGACGGTAGTACTTGACCCACGCGTCGAACGAGCTTTCCGCGACGCTCTGCTTCAAGCGCCCGGACCCGCGCAGCACACCGCCGATCGTCTTGCCAAGGAGACCGAAATAATCGTCAGTGGATATGAGACCGCTGCGCACGAGCATCAGGTCGTCATAGTACGAGGTGAAGCCCTCGAAAAGCCACAGGAGCGACGTGTAGTCCTCGCGCGTGAAGTTGTACGGCACGAACGCCGCCGGCTTGATGCGCTTCACGTTCCAGGTGTGGAAATACTCGTGGCTGCACAGGCCCAGATACGTGCGGTAGTTTTCGCTCATCTCCGGCTTTCCCTTCACGGGAAAGTCGGTACGGTTGCAGATGAGCGCGGTCGAGGCGCGGTGTTCGAGTCCGCCGTAGCCGTCGCTCACGGCCTGCGTCATGAACACATAGCGGTCCATCGGTGCGCGTTTCGTCCGCGGCTCGAAGAACGCGATCTGCGCTTCGCAGATCTTCCGCAGGTCCGTGGCGAGGCGCTCGATATCGAGCCCGGTCACGCGCCCCGCGATCACGATGTCGTGCGGCACGCCGTGTGCCTTGAAGCTCGCGAGCGTGAATTCGCCGAGCGTCACCGGATGGTCGACCAACTCGTCGTAGTCTGAAGCGACGTACTCGCCGAACCCGTAGCGCTTGGTGCCACGCGCCTCCGCCATCGCGGTCGCAACGCGCCAGTGGCGGTACGCGTGGCCATCGGGACGCTGAATATCGACGATGCACCGCGCGTCCTCATGCCCGACCACCGCAAGAAACACGCTCGTGCCGTTGAAGAACCCGACGGTGTCATCGAGATGCGCGGCGCGCACCGAGAGGTCCCATGCGTACACGTCGTAGCGCAGCGTCAGCGCGCCCTTCACGGGCGCGACCTGCCACGAATGCTTGTCGATCTTGCTCACGCGCACCTTGCGACCGGCGTCGTTGAACGCGCGCAGCGCGACGATGTTGCGCGCGAACTCGCGGACCATGTAGCTGCCCGGAATCCACACGGGCAGCATGAAGCGCTGGCCGTCCGGCGCGGGATCGTCGACAGTGAGCGTCACTTCGAACAGATGCGCGGCGGGGTCCTTCGGAACGATGGTGTATCGGATCGGCTTCATCGGCGGGATCGGTGACTCGGGTTCAGGGTGCGCTCGCCGCTTGTGCTGATGGTGCCGCCAGCGTAAGGCGCGGCTCAAGCAGCACAAGAAGCACAAGCGGCGAGCACATCAGGGACTGCGATGACCGCATGCGTTGCGCAGGTGGAGAAACCTGCAGACAAAATGCGGTTGATCGAATGACTGGGCAAAAAAAGCACCGGCCGCAGAAGCGGCCGGCGTATCGGACGAACTTCAGTGCGCTTCGTTCAACGCACGTTCGAGCCGGCTTGCGTCCACAGCGCCCGGCAGGCGGCGACCGTCGGCGAGGATCACAGTCGGCGTGCCGGTCACATTCATCTTCGCACCGAGCTCCAGGTTGCTGTCGAGCGCGGCGGTATTGCAGTTGGCGGCCGCCGAGGGCGCCTGGCGCTCGAGCATCCACGACTGCCACGCCTTCGCGCGATCCGGCGAGCACCAGATCTGCTTCGCCTTCGCCGTCGAATCAGGCGAGAGGACCGGGTAGAGGAACGTGTAAACCGTGACGTTATCGATCGACTTGAGCGTACTTTCGAGCTGATGGCAGTACGGGCAGTTCGGGTCCGAGAACACCGCGATCTTGCGGCTGCCGTTGCCCTTGACCACCTTCACAGCATTCGCGAACGGCAGGCTCGCGAAGTCGACGCGATTGAGATCCGAAAGGCGCGCTTCGGTGAGATTGTGGCGCGTCTTCGTATCGACGAGATCGCCGAGCAGAACGTAATCGCCGTTCGCATCGCTATAGATGATCTGCTGGCCGAGATTCACCTCGTAGAGGCCCTCGACCGGCGATTTCGTGATGCCCTTGATATTGGCGTCCGAGCCGAGGCGCGCTTGCAGCGTGGCCTTCAGCTTGTCGGTGGTCTGGTCGGCCTGCGCCTGGCAGCCGAGCACGCTGGCCGCCGCAGCCAAAACCAGCGTGGCGATCCGGATTCGCTTATTCATGACTTGCTTCCTGATTCGGTCGCGCGCGGGTTGCGCGACGGGGTCCTGTTTGAGTGTGTGGGGCGGCAGAGCGCGGTGTGGGGCCGGATGGCCGTTGCGTCTGCATCGTGCCGCTGCCCCTGGCGGCTTCAGGCATTCTGAAGCCAGCCGGGCAGCGGGGCAACCACTATTCCCGCCGCAGCGTCAGGCGGGAAGTGCGCGGGCGCCCAACCGTGCCGCGCTGCGCCGGCCACGTCTAGCCGAGCGCCGAAGCGACGAGCCAGCGCTTGATAAGCGGCTGCGCGCCAACGAACGCCATGCCCGTGTTACGCATTGCACGCGCAATCGTACCGGGAAACGAGAACAGGCGTTGGAGTCCATCGGTGGCTGCGACGAGTTTGCTGATGTCCTCACGGCGGCCCCGCTCGTAGCGGCGCAGGAGCACGGTGTCGCCGAGGTCGCGAAACGATTCTTTCCGCGCGATGACGTCCACGAGCGTCGCAACGTCGCGCAGGCCGAGATTCACGCCCTGGCCCGCGAGCGGGTGAACCAGGTGCGCCGCGTCGCCGACGAGCGCAACGCGCGGCGCGATCAGCCGGTCGACGGTTTGCAGGGCGAGCGGGAAGCCGCGCGCGGGCGTCACGCATTCGAGCGCGCCGACCTGCTGCTGCGTCACGCGCTCGACTTCGGCGGCGAGCTGCTCCGGATCGAGCTTGACCAGCGCCTCGGCGTGCGCGGTTTCCGCGGACCACACGAGGGACACATGCTGATCCGGCAGCGGAAGGAGCGCGATGATCTCGCCCTCACGGAACCATTGAAAAGCGGTCTCGCCGTGCGGTTTCGCCGCACGGAAATTCGCGACGACACCCGTCTGGCGATACTCGCGTCGCTCGACGCTCGAGCCGATCTGCGCGCGCACCCACGAATGCGCTCCATCGGCGCCCACTGCGAGATCGGCTTCGATGGTGCGGCCGTTGGCGAGGCCGATCACGGCGGCGTGCGGCTCTACATCGAATGTCTGCGCGCGCGAATCGATCCACGTGAGATTGGGCTGGAAGCGCAGCGCGGCGTCGAGTGCGCGCTCCACGACGGACGATTCCGCGATCCAGGCGAGTTGTGCCACGGACGCCTGGTACGCCGAGAAGTGCAGCTCGGCGGCCGCGTCGCCAAACACGCGCATGTCATAGACGGGCGTGAGCCGCGCGGGGTCGATGGCCTGCCAGACCCGCAGCCGCTCGAACAGCGACTGTGAACTGCGCGAGAACGCGTACACGCGCGCGTCGAAAACGGCGCCGGGCGGAAGTGGCGCACACGGCTGAGCGAGCAGCGCGACGCGCAGGCCGCCCTGGGTCAGCGCAAGCGCCGCCGACTTGCCGACGAGCCCGCCGCCGACAACGGCGACGTCGAAGGTCTGGTTGGTTGCTGTCATGCGCGCATTATAGCCGCGGGGCATAACGCAAAAGGGTCAGGCGGGCGGGGATTGAGCTACGGCAAGCCGCCAACCTAAAGACCGGGGCATCGCGGGCCGTTAAAAAAAGTACCTCTTGGGTCAGAGGCCATTTGCCTCGACAACGTCCTGGCAAGTATTTCCGGAAATCCTGTTAATAAGAAACCGACGATATCCCATGAAAAAAATGATTTCGGCAGTAGCAGTAAGCTCGGTGGCGCTGCTCCTTTCTGCGTGCGAGACAACCAATTCGGCCGTTCCGTACGAAGCCTCCACGGACAACGTAATCGCGATCCAGCAAGGGCTTAAGACGAAGAAGGTCAACGTGGCACCCGTCGCGCTCGGCACCGATGTCAGCGAGCACCTGATGTGCCGCCTGAACGGCGACGTGACTGTGGGGTCGGGCAAGACGCTGTCGCAATTCGTCAAGGAAGCGCTCCAGAAAGAACTGTTCACCGCCCAAACGTATGACCCGCACGGCCCGACCATTCGCGCGCGCATCGACAAGCTGACTTTCAGTTCGGTGTCGCCCGCCAACTGGCAGATTGCGCTGCACGTTGAATCGGACAATTCGCCTGGCTACACCGTCGAGGAAAAATATGAGTTCTCGACCAGCTGGACGGCCGCCGGTGCATGCAAAAACGTCGCCGACGCCTACTCGCCGGCTGTGCAGGACCTGATCAGCAAGGTTGTGAACAATCCCCGATTCGCGGAACTGGCGGGCAAGTAATTCCCATCCTCGGGGGGCGATCTACTCGCTTCCCGGCATTCCGGTCGTGGCCAGGTTCCCCCTGGCTCACGCGCCGGACTTCGGCGGCAAGTGCGGCTTGCCGCCATTCAGTTTCAACGCAGTCTCAACGCCCCTCAATGGCAGAACCCGTCCGGCGGGATATTCCCGAAGGACTGGTCACCGCCCTCCACCCCGAACCGGGTAAAATCCTGTCTTTCGCGGACAAACTGTGGGCAAAGCGGTCAAGCCAATGGCCCGATTCGCACCGGTTTCCCGCCACCCCAACAGTTGCGGCTCACGCCTGAATGGCGCGGGTCCGGCACTTCGACCACGCCGACATTCTGGCGGGTAGTGCACTGATTCCAAAGGATTTATTCATGAGCCTCCAATGCGGCATCGTCGGCTTGCCTAACGTCGGCAAGTCCACCCTGTTCAACGCCCTCACGAAGGCGGGCATCGCCGCCGAGAACTACCCGTTCTGCACGATCGAGCCGAATGTCGGCGTGGTCGAAGTGCCGGATCCGCGTCTGAGCCAGCTCGCCGAAATCGTCAAGCCCGAGCGCGTCCTGCCGGCCGTGGTCGAATTCGTGGACATCGCAGGCCTCGTCGCGGGCGCGAGCAAGGGTGAAGGGCTCGGCAACCAGTTCCTCGCCAACATCCGCGAAACGGATGCCATTACGCACGTCGTGCGCTGCTTCGAGGACGAGAACGTGATCCACGTCGCGGGCAAGATCGACCCGCTCAGCGACATCGAAGTCATCAACACCGAACTCGCGCTCGCCGACCTCGGCACCGTCGAGAAGTCGCTCACGCGCTACTCGAAGGCCGCGAAGTCGGGCAACGACAAGGAAGCGGCGAAGCTCGTCGCCGTGCTCGAGAAGGTGCGCGCGCAACTGGACCAGGCAAAGCCGGTCCGTGGGCTCGGCCTGAGCGACGACGAGCAGGCGCTTCTTAAGCCGTTCTGCCTCATCACCGCAAAGCCGACGATGTATGTGGCCAACGTGAAGGAAGACGGCTTCGAAAACAACCCGCACCTCGACGCCGTGCGCAAGTACGCCGAAGCCGAGAAGGCGCCGGTCGTCGCCGTGTGTGCGGCAATCGAAGCCGAAATCGCAGATC
The DNA here is from genome assembly GCF_021390575.1 of Paraburkholderia adhaesiva. Classification (GTDB taxonomy): domain Bacteria; phylum Pseudomonadota; class Gammaproteobacteria; order Burkholderiales; family Burkholderiaceae; genus Paraburkholderia; species Paraburkholderia adhaesiva. The sequence continues at coordinate 2,944,872 of NZ_JAJEJQ010000001.1, forward strand.
TCGAAGATGCGGACAAGGCCGAGTTCCTCGCCGACATGGGCATGAACGAACCGGGCCTCGACCGCGTGATCCGCGCAGGCTTCAAGCTGCTCGGCCTGCAGACGTACTTCACGGCGGGCGTGAAGGAAGTGCGCGCGTGGACCATCCATATCGGCGACACAGCGCCGCAAGCCGCCGGCGTGATCCACACCGATTTCGAGCGGGGCTTCATCCGCGCGCAGACGATCGCGTTCGACGACTACATCACGTACAAGGGTGAGCAAGGCGCGAAGGAAGCCGGCAAGATGCGCGCCGAAGGCAAGGAGTATGTGGTGCATGACGGCGACGTGCTGAACTTCCTGTTCAACGTCTGACGCTTTCGCCCAACGCCTCCCCGTGCGGCGTTCGTGCATGTCGCAAAGCCCGCACATCTGCGGGCTTTTTCATGCCCAGCCGGTTCAGCGGCCCTGGCCGGAAGACATAAGCCGGCACCTGCGTCATCCGCGCCACGTACAATAGCGCCTTGCGCAATGCCCCAATTCGCGGTCAAGACGCAGCGCGGCACCTCGCGCCTCGTCCCGCCCCATTTCCCCGTTTCCAAAGAACCCCTCATGGCCCAATACGTCTTCACCATGAACCGGGTCGGCAAAATTGTGCCGCCCAAGCGCCAGATCCTGAAAGACATCTCGCTGTCGTTCTTCCCCGGCGCGAAGATCGGCCTGCTCGGCCTGAACGGCTCGGGCAAATCCACGCTCATCAAGATCATGGCCGGCGTCGACAAGGACATCGAAGGCGAAGCCACGCCGATGCCCAACCTCAACATCGGTTATCTGCCGCAGGAACCGCAGCTCGACCCTGCAAAGACTGTGCGCGAAGCGGTCGAAGAGGGCTTGGGCGACGTGTTCAATGCGCAGAAGAAGCTCGACGAGATCTACGCCGCGTACGCCGAACCCGACGCGGACTTCGACGCGCTCGCCGCCGAACAGGCGAAGTACGAGGCGATTCTCGCCACGACGGATGGCAGCGCGGAACAGCAGATCGAAATCGCCGCCGACGCCCTGCGCCTGCCGGCATGGGACGCGAAGATCGGCAACCTCTCGGGCGGCGAGAAGCGCCGCGTCGCGCTGTGCAAGCTGCTGCTCGAAAAGCCCGACATGCTGCTGCTCGACGAGCCGACCAACCACCTCGACGCCGAATCCGTCGAATGGCTCGAGCAGTTCCTCACGCGCTTCCCGGGCACGGTCGTCGCCGTGACCCACGACCGCTACTTCCTCGACAACGCCGCCGAGTGGATTCTCGAACTCGACCGCGGCTACGGCATCCCCTGGAAGGGCAACTATTCGAGCTGGCTCGACCAGAAGGAAGAGCGCCTGAAACAGGAAGAATCGTCGGAATCGGCGCGCCAGAAGGCAATCAAGAAGGAACTGGAGTGGGTGCGCCAGAACCCGAAGGGTCGCCAGGCGAAGTCGAAGGCGCGTATCGCGCGCTTCGAGGAACTGTCGAGCCAGGAATACCAGAAGCGCAACGAAACGCAGGAGATCTTCATTCCGGCAGGCGAGCGTCTCGGTAACGAAGTCATCGAATTCAAGAATGTCAGCAAGTCGTACGGCGACCGCCTGCTCATCGATAACCTGAGTTTCAAGATCCCGGCGGGCGCGATCGTCGGCATCATCGGGCCGAACGGCGCCGGCAAATCGACGCTGTTCCGCATGCTTACGGGCAAGGAGCAGCCGGATTCGGGCGAGATCGTGCAAGGCCCGACCGTCAAGCTCGCGTACGTCGATCAGAGCCGCGACGCACTGGCTGCGGACAAGACCGTGTTCGAGGAAATCTCGGGCGGCGCGGACGTGCTCACGGTCGGCAAGTATGAAACGCCGTCACGTGCCTATATCGGCCGCTTCAACTTCAAGGGCGGCGATCAGCAGAAGATCGTCGGCAACCTGTCGGGCGGTGAGCGCGGCCGTCTGCACCTCGCGAAAACGCTGATCTCGGGCGGCAACGTGCTGCTGCTCGACGAACCGTCGAACGACCTCGACGTCGAAACGCTGCGTGCGCTCGAAGACGCGCTGCTCGAATTCGCGGGCTCGGTGATGGTGATCTCGCACGATCGCTGGTTCCTCGACCGTATCGCGACGCACATCCTCGCGTTCGAAGGCGACTCGCAAGTCACGTTCTTCGACGGCAACTACCAGGAATACGAGGCCGACAAGATCAAGCGCCTCGGCGAGGAAGCTGCGCGTCCGAAGCGTCTGCGTTACAAGCCGATCAGCCGCTGAGGCTGAATGCGTCCGCCGCCGCGCAGACGGCGGACGCCCGGCTTTGCGCGCGGCATGGCGGTTACTGACGAGCCGCCGTGACGCGCGTCCTGCGCGCCGCCGTTCCTCAATGATCAGGAACCCTGCATGGCGATGCCGATCCGCTCCCGCATAGGCCTCATCGTGGCAATCGTCGCCGCGGTGCTCGTGCTCGGCGCGCTCGGCGGTCTCTATGCAATCCAGGGCGAGATAAAGCAACGCGTGACCGAGGCGCTCGCGCCCATCGGAAGCGCCAGCCACATCGACATTTCGTTCTGGCTCACCTCAGTCGAACTCCGCGACGTCCACGTCAAAGCACCGCACGGTTGGCCCGCCGCCGATTCGTTGCGTTCCGACCGCATCACCTTCACCACCGATCCGCGCGCGTTTCTCCAGCATCGCATCTATATCCGCGACGTGACCGTTCACGACTTCGCGATGATCGTTCTGCGCAGTGCTGACGGCTCGATTCAGATCCTGCCGAATCTGCGCGACGCAATAGCGAGTGCGGCACCTGCGCCTGCGGCCGATACGTCATCGCGCCCGGAGGCGCCTCGCGAAAACGTCATCGACCGTGTCGCCTTCGAAAACGGCTCGTTCGAGTTCTACGACCGTTCTGTGAGCGATCCGCCCCACCGTGTGATATTGAGCGATGCGAACGCGACGGTCGGCCCGATCCATCTGCCCGCGCTCGCCGATCGGACGCAGGTCGCGGTAACCGGCGCGATCAAGGGGCCGCAGCACACGGGCGAGGTTTCGTTCGCCGGCTGGGTGAAGATCGCGAGCAAGGACTCGCAGACCACCACGACACTACGCGGCGTCGACGTCGTGACGCTTGCGCCTTACCTCATCAGGAAGCCCGGCTCAAGAACGCAGATCGCGGGCGGCACGCTCGATCTGGACCTCACCGCCACGGTGAGCGCCTCGCACGTGCATGCGCCGGGCACGATCACGCTGCGCCAGTTGCAGCTTGCGCGTCCAGCGCAGGGACACGAGGCGCTCGACACGTTCCTCGCAATCCCGACGCACATCGCCATCGACGCGCTCAAGGCCCACAACGGCGACATTACGCTGCATTTCGTACTGGACGGAGATTTGCACGATCCGAAGTTCAAGCTCGACGAAAGCCTCATGACCGAAGTGCGTGCGGGTTTTGCTAAGGCGCTCGGCGTGAGCGCGGAAGACGTGGTAAAGGGCGCGGGCGAGACCGCGAAGGGCATCGGCGAGGCCCTTCGCAGGCTGCTCGGCGGCGGTCAGCCGTCGCAATGAGCGCCAGGCTGTAACGCCGTAAACGCCCGAACGACCCGTATCAAACAGGCAGGCCCAGTTCGCGCAGGCGAGCATCAGTGGTGGCGTTGCTCGTGTGATGCACGCCGTGCCAGCCAAGCGCCGTGGCAGCCTCGGCGTTGTGGCGATTGTCGTCGATGAAAACGAGTTCTTCGGGCGCAACGCCCGGCAGTTGCACGTCGATGCGGCGGAACATTTCCTGGAAGATCGCCGGATCGGGCTTCACGAGCTTCACACGCCCCGACACCACGATATCGCGGCAGCGCCGCAGCACGTCAAAACGCTCCCACGCCCACGGAAACGTCTCCGCCGACCAGTTCGTGAGACCGAAGAGCGGCACGCCGGCCGCCTCCAGCCGGTCGAACGTCGCAATACCGCCTTCGAGCAACCCGCGGACCATCTCGGGCCATCGTTCGTAGAACGCGCGGATCAGCCCCTCGTGCTCCGGAAACTTCGCGACGAGTTCCGCCGTGCCCTCGGCGATCGGCTGGCCGCCGTCCTGGCGCAGCACCCAGTCCATCGTGCAGACGTGGGTGTAGAACCAGCGGCGCGCGTCGTCGTCCGGAATCAGCTTGCGATACAGGTACTCGGGGCTCCAGTCCACCAGCACACCGCCGAAATCGAACACCACCGCCTTGATCGCCATCGTGTGCCTCAGATGGGCTGCGTGCGTGCTTCGAGCCACGCAAGCGCAGCACCCGAAACGTGCGGCGATACACGCTGCCGGACGGTCCGGTGGTAGTCGTTGAGCCACGCGCGCTCGTCGTCGCGCAGCAGCGCGAGGTCGATGCAGCGCGTGTCGATCGGGCACAGCGTGAGGGTCTCGAACGAGAGGAAGTCGCCGAGTTCGGTCTTCTGCGCGCTCTGGTTCAGCACGAGATTCTCGATACGCACGCCCCATTTGCCCGGACGGTAGATGCCCGGTTCGATCGAGGTAATCATGCCCTCCTCCATCGCGGTCCACGGCTCGGGGCTCGCGTAGTGAGAGATCACCTGCGGGCCCTCGTGAACGTTCAGGAAATAGCCGACGCCGTGTCCGGTGCCGTGGCCGTAGTCGGCGCCCGCTTCCCAGATCGGCGCACGTGCGATGGCGTCGAGCATCGGCGAGCGGATGCCGCGCGGAAAGTGCGCACGCGAGAGCGCCATCGTGCCCTTGAGGACGATCGTGAAGTCGCGCTTTTGCTCGTCGCTCGGCGTGCCGATCGGAACGACGCGCGTGATGTCGGTCGTGCCGTCGAGATACTGCCCGCCCGAGTCGATCAGCAAGAGGCCGTTGCCTTCGATCACGCTGTGCGATTCAGGCGTAGCGCGATAGTGCGGCATCGCGCCGTTCGCGTTGAAGCCCGCGATCGTCGCGAACGACGGCGAAACGTAGCCCGGCCGACGTGCACGCGCGGCGGTCAGCTTTTCGTCGATCGTGAGTTCGGTAATGGTCTCGCGGCCGAGCGCAGCTTCGAACCACGCGAAGAATTCGGCGAGCGCCGCGCCGTCCTGCTCCATCGTCGCGCGGACATTCGCCGCTTCCGCGGCGCTCTTGCGCGATTTGAAGAAGGTACTCGGATTGACCGACTCGACGAGCTTCACCGCCGATGGCACCGCTTGCAGCAAACCGAACGTCACGCGCCGTGGATCGACGAGGAGCGTGGCGCCTGCGGGCAACGCGGCGAGCGCCTTCGCAGCCTGCGCGTAGGGCGCGATGGACACGTTATCGCGTGCGAGCGATTGCGCGAGCGCCTCGGGCACCTTGCCGTCGGCGACGAACACCGTCGCCTGATCCGGGCCGACCAGCGCGTGCGCAACGAACACCGGGTTGTAGCTCACGTCGGCACCGCGCAGGTTGAAGAGCCACGCGAGGTCGTCGAGCGTCGAGATGAAGTGCCACTGCGCGCCCTTCTCCTGCATCGCGCGGCGCACCTGGTCGAGCTTGGCGGCTCGGCCCGCGTCGGCATGCGGCGCCGTGTGCTCATAGACCGGTTCGAGCGGCAGGTCCGGACGCGCGGGCCAGACCACTTCGAGCAGGTCGAGGTCGGTCCGCAGCTTCACGCCGCGCGCGGCCAATGCCTCGGAAAGCGCACGCGCCGAGGCGACGCCGAGCACCGCGCCGTCCACCGTCAGCGTGCCGCCGGCGGGCACGTTCTGCGCGAGCCAGTCGATGTGAGGTGAAGTCTGCTGACCGCCGGTCATTTTCATCAACGCGATGCCGGTGCCCGTCAGCTGATGCTCGGCCTGCACCCAGTAGCGGCTGTCGACCCAGACGCCCGCAAAATCCTTCGTCACGACCAGTGTGCCCACAGAACCCGTGAAACCGGACAGCCACTGACGCCCCTGCCAGCGCGGCGGCAGATACTCGGAGAGATGCGGATCGGCGGACGGAACGAGAACGGCATCCACGCTCGCGCGCGTCATGGCGGCGCGCAGTGCGGCGATCCGTTCGGGGATCGAGGAGGTTTCGGGAAGTCGTGCGTTCATGAATACACCTGCGAGAAATGTTCGTGCGGGACAGCGGCCGGATACCGCGAGCGGGAGGTCGAGGCGTTCAGCGGCGTGCGCGCAGCGTGATGGCCGTGGCGACAAAGGCAAGCGCGAGCGCCGTGCACACAGGCCATTCGAGCAGTTCGCCGTCGTGGAAGAGCCCTGTGACGCGCCCAACGAGGCGCGCGAGCACGGCGCCAGACACGCCCGCGAGGGCCGCCAGCACGAGGCCGCCACGCGCGCGTGTGCGCATCGGGTGGAGCCACCGTCCCGCGACGCCGACCACGATACCGAGCACGACAATGCCAAACCAGCCCATCAGAGACTCGTCCTATGGCATTTCAGACTCATCCGATAGAACTGCCACACCGCTCGGACTAGCATTTTCGTCTCAATAACTGATTCTCACTGATAAACGGTCGACTCGGCACTTCCCGCGTAGCGCTTGAGTGTAGGGGGCAGGGTGTCGCAAGGCAAGCGCATCCGGCCCGCCGCGGCTGAAATCCGCTATGCGAATTGCACTTGTCGAACCGGACGCGCGCCAGGCTGAAGTCCTCCAGCACCTGCTGATTTCAGGGGCGCACGCGTGCCAGCCGTTTCGCGACGGCGCATCGCTGCTCGAAACGCTCGGGGATGATGCGTTCGATCTCATGATCACCGCCTGGTGGTGCGGCGACATCAGCGCGGACGAACTGATCCCGCGCGCGCGCCGTTTGCTGCCGGGTCTTCCGGTGATCGTGCTACTGGTGTCGCCGCACGTAAGCGAAATCGTGGCAGCGCTTCACGGGGGCGCCGACGACTGCATGACGAAGCCGGTAAGCGGCCCCGAGATGCTCGCACGCATCGACGCCCTGTTGCGTCGCGCAGGCGTGCGCCGGCCGCGTAACCGGGCGCACCACGGCTTCGGGGAGTACCTGTTCGATTCAGCACGCCATGGCGTTTCCTTCAGGGGCCAGACCGTCACGCTCACGCCCAAGGAATTCCGCTTCGCACTGCTGCTGTTCACAAACGCATCGCGCCCCGTTTCCCGGGCGCGCATTCTCGAAACGGTCTGGCAGCTGAGGCGCGACGTTCAGTCGCGGACGCTCGACACGCACGCCTCCCGGCTGCGTAACAAACTCCAGTTGTGGCCCGAACACGGCTGGCGCCTGACCACGTTGTACGGCGTCGGCTACCAGCTCGAGAGACTCTCAACGCCTGGCACGGAACCCCCGGCCACCGCTGACGGACATATAGGAAGCGAAGAAAAGTTATAATATTTGTCTAAATTTCGCCTCCACGGTATGCAGCTTCTAACGATCGGAATCAATCACCACACCGCGCCTGTCGCCTTGCGCGAGCGCGTGGCGTTTCCGCTCGAACAGATCAAGCCTGCGCTCGCCCTGTTCAAGGAGGCGTGGTCGGGCCGTCGTGCACTCAGCGCACCGGAAGCCGCCATCCTGTCCACCTGCAACCGCACCGAACTCTACTGCGCCACCGACGATCTCGCCTCGCGCGACGCCGCTGTCCACTGGCTCTCGCAGTACCACGGTATCCGTGAAGAGGAGCTCGCGCCGCACGTCTACGCGCTGCCGCAGTCCGAAGCGGTGCGCCACGCGTTCCGGGTGGCGTCGGGGCTCGACTCGATGGTGCTCGGCGAAACGCAGATCGTCGGCCAGATGAAAACCGCTGTGCGCACCGCCACCGAGGCCGGTGCGCTCGGCACCTATCTGAACCAGCTGTTCCAGCGCACCTTTGCCGTTGCGAAGGAAGTTCGCAGCACTACTGAAATCGGGGCTCAATCCGTTTCGATGGCCGCTGCCGCCGTGCGGCTCGCGCAGCGCATCTTCGAGAACATTTCCACCCAGCGCGTGCTGTTCATCGGCGCGGGCGAGATGATCGAACTGTGCGCCGCGCACTTCGCTGCGCACGTGCCGCGCGAGCTTGTCGTCGCGAACCGCACCGCCGAGCGCGGCCGCGAGGTCGCCGAGCGCTTCGGCGGCCATGCGATGCCACTGTCCGACCTGCCTGGGCGCATGCATGAATTCGACATCATCGTGTCGTGCACTGCGTCCACGCTGCCGATCATCGGACTTGGCGCCGTCGAGCGCGCCGTCAAGGCGCGCCGTCACCGCCCGATCTTCATGGTCGACCTCGCGGTGCCGCGCGACATCGAACCCGAAGTCGGCCAGCTCGAAGACGTGTTCCTCTATACCGTCGACGACCTCGGCACGATCGTGCGTGAAGGCAATGCCTCGCGCCAGGCCGCCGTCGCGCAGGCCGAGACGATCATCGAGACGCGCGTCGCGAATTTCATGCAGTGGCTCGACGCACGCAGCATCGTGCCGGTGATCCGCCACATGCACACCCAGGCCGATGCGCTGCGCCGCGCCGAACTCGAGCGCGCACGCAAGATGCTCTTGCGTGGCGACGATCCGGCGCTGGTGCTCGAAGCGCTCTCGCAATCGCTCACGAACAAGCTGATCCACGGTCCGACGCACGCGCTCAACAGCGCAAGCAGCGAGAACCGCGACTCGCTCATCGAAGTCATGAGCGGTTTCTACCGGCACGGCCAGTCGAGCCGCGAGTCGCGTGATACGCGTGACGCCCGCGATGAGCAGGCCGCGCCTGCCGCCTCGTCCGCGGCGGATACTCCTTCCGAATCGTCCGGTTCCTCGGACCGTTAGCGGCACGGACCGCTGATCGGCGCGTCCTTTTTTACGCTTACGCGCCCAACGACTGGGCACACCGCCCGCCCTCCTTCTCTCTCGCAGTCCTTTCCGGAAAGCCCGCTTCGAACCGCCCGATGAAAACGAGCATGCAATCGAAGCTCGACCAGCTGACTACACGCCTGGCCGAGCTGAACGACCTGTTGAGCCGTCCCGATGTGACGTCCAACCGCGACCAGTACCGCAAGCTCACGCGCGAGCACTCGGAACTGGAGCCCGTGGTCGAGCACTACGCGCAGTGGCGCCAGGCGAAAGAGGACGAATCGGCGGCGAAGGACCTGCTTTCGGACGCCTCGATGCGCGAGTTCGCCGAAGACGAGGTTAAAAGCGCACGCGATCGCATGGCGCAACTGCAGAACGACCTGCAGAAAATGCTGCTGCCGAAGGACCCCAACGACGAGCGCAACGTGTTCCTCGAAATCCGCGCGGGCACGGGCGGCGACGAATCGGCGCTGTTCGCGGGCGACCTCCTGCGCATGTACCTGCGCTATGCCGAACGCAATCGCTGGCAGATCGAAATGATGTCGGCGAGCGAATCGGACCTCGGCGGCTACAAGGAAGTCATCGTGCGAATCGCGGGCGAAGCCGCGTACTCGAAGCTCAAGTTCGAGTCGGGCGGCCATCGAGTGCAGCGCGTGCCGGCCACGGAAACGCAGGGCCGCATCCACACGTCGGCGTGCACGGTCGCGGTGATGCCCGAAGCCGACGAAATCGGCGAAGTCGCGATCAATCCCGCCGATCTGCGCATCGACACGTTTCGCGCCTCGGGCGCGGGCGGCCAGCACATCAACAAGACCGATTCGGCCGTGCGCGTGACGCACCTTCCGACCGGAATCGTCGTCGAGTGCCAGGACGATCGCTCGCAGCACAAGAACAAGGACCGCGCGCTCAAGGTGCTCGCGGCGCGCATCATGGACAAGCAACGCTCGGAGCAGCACGCGAAGGAAGCGGCGACGCGCAAGAGTCTCGTCGGCTCGGGCGACCGCTCGGAGCGCATCCGCACGTACAACTTCCCGCAAGGGCGACTCACCGATCACCGCATCAACCTCACACTCTATCGGCTCGAATCGATCATGGACGGTGAACTCGACGAACTGATCGGCGCGCTCCTCTCCGAGCATCAGGCCGAGCAGCTCGCCTCGCTCGGCGACGCGGACTGAGAGCCACCCCGCCCGTGAGTGTGAATCCCGTCACCGCCGACACCCTGCTGCGCGCCTCGCCGTTGCCGGCCCTGGAGGCTCGCGTGCTGCTCATGCACGTGCTCGGCTGGCGCCGCACCCAACTCATTACGCGCGGCGACGAAGCGCTCGACGCGGCGCAAATCGACGCCTGGCGCGCGCTCGAGGCTCGCCGTGTGGAAGGCGTTCCGGTCGCGCAACTCGTGGGTGCGCGCGAGTTCTACGGCCTCGATTTCGAAGTCACGTCCGATGTGCTGATTCCGCGGCCCGAAACCGAACTGCTCGTCGAAACGGCGCTCGCCGCCATCGAGGGCCACACCGCGCCGCGCGTGCTCGATCTCGGCACGGGCAGCGGTGCGATTGCGGTGGCGATCGCCTCGGCGCGGCCGGACGCGCGCGTGTGGGCTGTCGACCGCTCGGCGGCCGCGCTTGCGCTCGCCGCGCGCAACGCTACCCGCCTTCTCGACGCGAAACGCCCAGGCGGCGCGCTCACCTTCGTCGCGGGCAGCTGGTACGACGCACTCGATCCGTCGCTGCGCTTCGAGGTGATCGTGAGCAATCCGCCGTACATCGCGAGCGGCGACCCGCATCTCGACCAGGGCGACCTGCGCTTTGAGCCGCGCGGCGCGCTCACGGACGAAGCCGACGGCCTCACGGCCCTGCGGGCCATTGTCGCGGGTGCGCTCGGGCACCTCGCTCCGGCAGGCGTGCTGTGGATGGAACACGGCTACGACCAGGCGGCGGCCGTGCGCGCGCTGCTCGCCGCGGAAGGCTTCGCCGACGTGCACTCGCAGCAGGATCTCGCCGGTATCGAGCGCATCAGCGGGGGGCGGTCGCCGCGCTGAAACGCAGCGCGAATGTCCCCTCCGCCAACCATGTCGCACCCCGCCTCGCCAGGCGAAATCCGCTATCATTTCATTCTGTTCCGCATCAATACTTTGCAAGGTCACTCATGGAAACCCAACAACGCATCAAGCAGATCGTCGATGAAAACGCAGTCGTCCTGTTCATGAAGGGCAACGCGCAATTTCCGATGTGCGGTTTCTCGGGTCGCGCGGTGCAGATCCTCAAGGCATGCGGCGTCGATCAGTTCAAGACCGTCAACGTCCTCGAAGACGACGCGATCCGCCAGGGCATCAAGGAATTCTCGAACTGGCCGACCATCCCGCAGCTTTACGTGAAGGGCGAATTCATCGGCGGCTCGGACATCATGATGGAGATGTACGAGAACGGCGAACTGCAGCAGCTGTTCGCACAGGCGTAAGCGCCTCGCCGGGAGGTGGCCCGAACCTCGCCACCTCCCGGCCGTCCCGCCTGGGCAGCCGTTCGATCTCCCGCACGCCCTACGCGCCCCTTCCGTTCGTGAACGCTCCCCATATCGCTCCTCCGCGCAGGCTGATCGTTGCCATTACCGGCGCGACTGGCGCGATCTACGGTGTGCGCATCCTCGATATGCTGCGCCGCGTCGGCGGTGTCGAGAGCCATCTGCTGGTCTCTTCAGCCGGCTGGCTCAACATCCAGCACGAACTGCAACTCACCAAAGACGACGTCCACGCACGCGCTGACGTCGTGCATTCGGTGCGGGATGTGGGCGCGAGCATCGCGTCGGGTTCGTTTGCGACGGACGGCATGATCATCGCGCCATGCTCGATGAAGACGCTCGCGAGCGTCGCACACGGCCTCTCCGACAACCTCATCACCCGCGCCGCCGACGTCACGCTCAAGGAGCGCCGCCGCCTCGTGCTGCTCGTGCGGGAGACGCCGCTCAATCTCGCCCACCTGCGCAACATGACGTCAGTGACCGAAATGGGCGGCGTCATCTTTCCGCCCCTGCCCGCGTTCTACAACCAGCCTGCCTCGATCGACGAAATGGTCGATCACACGGTCGCGCGCGTGCTCGACCTGTTCGCGCTCGGGCCCGCGCTTTCGCCAGCGTGGCAAGGTCTGCGCGAAAGTGCGGACTAAAGCTTAAAGCGCCCCAGGCACTTTACGCTCGTCATCTGGCCCTGTGAGCCGCCGCAGCGGCGGGCTGAGATTATCAACACACGCGACACAATCAATTCTCTCGCAGGCCGTTTAATTCCCATCGGTAGGCATCTATATTCGTCACAACCGAACCTTCAGCGCCGCCTCGCCGCGGCCCGTGATCATGACGACAACCACCCGCATGCCGGCCGTGTTCCTTTCGCACGGCGCACCCACACTGCCGATCGACCCGTCTCTGCCCTCCGGCGCCTTCGCGACGCTATCCTCCGAGCTGCCGCGCCCGCAGTCCGTGCTGATGCTGTCCGCTCACTGGTGCACAGTGCAGCCCGTAGTCAGCACAGCGGCGCAGCCCGAAACGATCCACGACTTCTACGGCTTCCCGCGTGCGCTCTATGAAATCGAGTACCCCGCCCCGGGCGCGCCCGAGACCGCGCAGCGCGCCGCCGCGCTGCTGCGCGAGCGAGGTGTGCCGGTCGGCGAGGAAGCGCACGGCATCGACCACGGCGCCTGGGTGCCGATGCTGCTGATGTTCCCGCACGCCGACGTGCCTGTCGCCCAGCTCTCGATTCAGCCACGCGCCGACGCCGCGCATCACTTCGCGATTGGCCGCGCGCTGCGCGCGTTGCGCGACGAAGGCGTGATGGTGATCGGCTCCGGCCAGATCACACACAACCTGCGCGCGGCGGATTTTTCGGCGCGTCCGGAGGATGCGGACCCGCGCGTCGCCGAATTTACGGACTGGTTTGAAGACCGTCTTGCCGCGCGGGACATCGACACCTTGCTCGACTATCGTCACCGCGCGCCCCACGCACAGCTCATGCATCCGACGGATGAACATTTGTTGCCGGTCTTCGCGGCACTCGGCGCCGCCGACGATGACTACACGCTCGGTATCCAGTCGCTCGGTACGTACCAGCGCGCGCTCGCGATGACGAACTACGTCTTCGGCTCGGCGCAGCACTGACCACGATTCAGCCCCCGAAAACGAAAAAGCCCGCCTGAATTACTTCAGGCGGGCTTTTTCGCTACATCGATCGCAGCGTGTGCCGCGATCGACGTCCGGCGCTCAGTGCGCGCCGATGCCTTCGAGCACCTCGTCGTGCTCCGCACGCTCGCTGAGGTACGGCGTGCGGTAGCCAGAGTTGATGCCCCAGTAGTAGAAGACGAGCGCAACCAGTGCAACGACCAGCATGTCCCAGCCGTAGGGAAGCACGTTGGCACCGCCGAACTGCTTACTGCCGATCAGCGAGAGAAGCGCCATAACCGGAAGGTACCCGCACAGCCACCAGGCGGCCTTCAGGTCCGCGCCCCAGCCATCGAAGCCTTGCTTGGCCTGGAAGTAGAAGTAAACCGGCAGCGCGACGACCATCAGCAGGATGATTTCGCCAGTCAGCGGCCATTTCGCCCAGTACAGGATCAGCGATGCGCAGACGAACGCGAATGGTGCGATCACGTTCATGAACGGCACCGAGAGCGGCCGCTTGAGATCCGTTGCGGAGCGCTTGAGCGCCATCAGACTGATCGGGCCGGTGAGGTACGAGATGACCGTCGCCACCGAGATCACCGCCGCGAGCGCGCTCCAGCCGCGGAAGAAGAACATGAAGATGAACGAGATCAGCAGGTTGAACCACATCGCATTGCGCGGCACGCCGTAGAACGGGTGTACGCTGCCGAACATCTTCGGCATCGTGTTGTTGCGCTCCATCGCGTAGATCATGCGCGAGGTCGTCGCCATGTAGGTCGTACCGGTGCCGCTCGGGCTCACGAATGCGTCGACGTAAAGCAGGATCGCGAGCCAGTTCAGGTTCAGCGCGATTGCGAGTTCGGCGAACGGCGACTTGAAGTCGAACGTGTTCCAGCCGCCAGCGACGTGAGCGGGGTCCACCGCGCCGATGTAGGCGACCTGCAGCAGCACATAGATCACGAGTGCCAGCAGGATCGAGCCGATCACCGCAAACGGCACACTCTTCGCCGGGTTGCGCGCTTCACCCGCGAGGTTGATCGGGCTCTGGAAGCCGTTGAACGCAAACACGACGCCGCTCGTCGCGACTGCCGTGAACACCGCCGACCAGCCGTACGGCGCGAAGGTGGTCGTCGTGCCGAAGTTTTCGTGGTGGAAAGCGCCGGCCATCAATCCGATGATCGTCAGACCCGGAATGATGAACTTGAACAGCGTGATGGCGGTGTTGGCCCGCGCGAAGATCTTCACGCCCCAATAGTTGAGCATGAAGTACACGATCACGAGCAGCGCCGAGAGCACAAGCCCCGAATGTGTCAGCGATCCATCGACAAAGAGCGCGTGGGCCCAGGGATAGGGCCAGGTGCTCATGTACTGGATCGAAGCTTCGGCTTCGATCGGAATCACCGAAACGATGGCGATCCAGTTTGCCCATGCACTGATGAAGCCCACCAGCGCACCGTGCGAGTAGCGGGCATAACGCACCATGCCGCCCGACTCCGGGAACATCGCGCCGAGTTCGGCGTAAGTGAGTGCAATGGCCAGAATCACCACTGCGCCGATGATCCAGGCGCAGATGGCCGCCGGACCCGCAATCTTCGCAGCCTTCCACGCGCCGAACAGCCAGCCCGAACCGATGATCGAACCGAGACCCGTAAACATCAGCGCGAAGGGGCCGATGCTCCGTTGAATAGAACTTTTCACGTCTTCTCCTGTATCAAGAGCGGTTTGATGCCGAGGGTCCCGTCTGTTTTGCGGACAGGTATCCGGGCGGTCGCACCTCTCGCGCATTGAATTGGTTGCGCCCCTTGGGAGCAACCATTGCGCGGCGCGTAGTTTAACGGTTGCACCCCGAATTGGCTTTGAAAGTCCCCTGCTGGCTACAAAAAAATTTGCGCTCCCGACAAGGCTTGTGCGCTTTTGTTTCGACCCTGGCGTAAAAATCCTCGAGTTTTCCCTGGTCCCAGTTGACCTTACAGCGATTTCGCCGTATAAAGACCACGCAGGATTTCAAGCGGCGAGTGTGAATTGGTCTTTCGTAGTTCGCCCATCAACGGTACTCCGGCTGGTCCCATACCCCTTCCTTGATTTTCGTGCACCTCTCGGGCTTCGGCCTCAATTCATTTTTAGGAAAGTAATATGGAAACCGGTACCGTCAAGTGGTTCAATGACGCAAAGGGCTTTGGCTTCATCACGCCGGACGGCGGCGGCGAAGATCTGTTCGCGCACTTCTCGGAAATCAAGGTCGACGGCTTCAAGACCCTGCAAGAAAACCAGAAAGTGCAATTCGAAATTCGCACTGGCCCGAAGGGCAAGCAAGCTGCGAACATCAAGCCGGTCTAAGACTGCGTCTTGAGGTAATGTCCGCCAGGGTGCCTGCTACGGTGTCCTGCCCGACAAGCTTACCGAAAAACCCCACGCTTCCTCCGGAAGGTGGGGTTTTTTCTTGCCTGCTCCCGGCGAGGCGGCGCCAGGCGGGGCTGTAGCTTCGTTTTTCGCGATGGGAATGACGGTTTGCGGACGCCGCGTGTTGTGTCCCCGCGGCCTCTCCGGCTTCAGCCGAACAGGCGCTGCGCGTGAATGCCAAGGCCTGTTGCCACGCTCGCCAGCCGGTCGCCGAACACCGGCCGTGCCTGCGGGAATGCCTCCGAGAGCGCCTCGGTGAGGAACCGCAAGCCCGTCGAGCCGCCCGTGAAATACAGCGCGTCCACGTTGGCAGGCGCAACGCCGGCCGCCTGCACCGTATCGCGCGCGGCCTGTACGATGCGGCGCGTTTCCTCGCGGCCGGCTTCGACCAGTTGCGCGTCGCCGAAAGCGAGACGCAGATCCGCCTCAACCGTTTCCAGATCGATCATCGTCTCGCCACCCGCCGATACGCCGATCTTCGCCTCCTCGCCGCGCGCCGCCAGCGCGTGTCCCAGGCGCTGCTCGACCACGCGCATGAGCCGGTCGTGGTGGCGCGTCTCGCGATACAAGTGGCGCATCAGCTTCAGCTCGGTCGTGCGCTTCGGCGTGTAGACGGTGTTGATCAGGTGCCACGTCGCGAGATCGAAGTAGACGCGGTTCGGAATCTCCCGGCCTTCCGGATCGAGCGTCTGGTAGCCGAGTTCGCACAGGATCGTCGATAGCGAGACGCGACGGTCGTAGTCCGTGCCCGCGACGTGCACGCCGTGGTGCGCCAGCACGTCATCCTTGCGTTCGAGTCGCTGCATGCGCTGCGGGCCCACGCGCACGAGCGAAAAGTCCGATGTACCGCCGCCGATGTCGGCCACGAGCACGAGACCCTCTTGCGTCAGGCGCGATTCGTAGTCGAATGCGGCAGCAATGGGCTCGTACTGGAAATGGATCTCGCGAAACCCGACGGCACGCGCCGCGGCTTCGAGCTGATCCTGCGCGAGCTGGTCGGCGCGCGGATCGTCGTCGACGAAAAAGATCGGGCGGCCCAGCACCGCACGTTCGATCGGCGCATGCGCGCACGCTTCGGCACTGCGCTTCAGATGATCGACGAAGATCGCGATGATTTCCGTGTAGGGGATCGCGCTGCCGTCACCGAGATCCGTCGTGCTCTGGGCGAGCGGCGAGCCGAGGATGCTCTTCATCGACCGCATGAGGCGGCCGTCGAAGCCGTCGATGTACGACGTCAACGCCGCGCGGCCGAACTCGCGCGTGTGCTCATCGGCGTTGAAAAATACGGCGGTCGGCAACGTGACGTGGTCGCCCTCCACGGGCGCAAGCCGCATGGTGCCGCCGGACGCAGCATCGGGCAGCGCCACGGCCGAATTGGAGGTTCCGAAGTCGATCGCGCAGAACGTGGTCATGGCAGGAAGCGCGCCGCACGGGGCATGCACGCGTGAAAGGAAGGGCTGGGAGGGACGGGCTTTTTATCACGAAAGCCTGGCGCGCCGCAACCGCAACGCCATGATGCGTCCCCGCAAAGAAAAACGCGCGGTCAGGCCGCGCGTTTTTTCGTGTTGATCGTGTTAATCAAGCGTCGATCGTTCGTCAGCCCTTGAACGGCTGCTTCCACGCGTTCGCATACGCGATCTCACCCATCGCCGCGCGCGTGCGCTCCGCCTTTTCCCGATCGCGCAGGACCGGATCGAGCTTCTCGGCTTCGCCGTAGTGGCCAATCGAGATGATCGCGAGCGGTTCCACGCCGTTCGGCAGCGCGAACTCCTTGCGGAATGCGTTGACGTCGAAGCCGCTCATCTGGTGCGCCGCGAGGCCTAGCGCATGCGCCTGCAGCACCAGCGACATCGCTGCCGCGCCCGCGTCGTACTGCGCCGTGCGGTTCACTTCGCCCTTCGTGTTGAGCGTCTGGGCGGTCACCGCGATCAGCACCGGGGCCGGTGCGTTCCACTGCTGGTTGAACGGCACGAGCGTCGAAAACGCGCGCTTGAACGCGACTTCGTCAGCCGTGCGGTCGAAGACGATGAAACGCCACGGCTGCAGGTTGAAGCTCGACGGCGCCCAACGCGCCGCTTCGATCACCGCATGCAGCGCCTCGCGGCTCACCGGCTCGTTCGAATAGGCGCGCGGACTCCAGCGGCCGGCAATCAGTTCGTGGATGGGCACGGCTGTCGGTGCAGGTTTTTGCTTCGTCATGCCTTGTCTGTCCTTTACGTGAGGGCGGCTCGCCCCAGGGGACACTAGCATACCCGCGCCTTGTGAATCGCGCTGCAGCAATTCCGGGAGGGTAAACGCCCGCTTTATGCTGTTTGCACGGCCACTTCACGCGGACCCCGATTGATCCACAGTACGAGGAACGACGCAACGAGACACAGCCCGCCGGAAATCATCGACGCCACCGTGTAAGTGCCGAGGCTCGAGCGCAAAAGTCCCGCGCCGTAGGCCGCGAACGCCGCACCGAGTTGGTGTCCCGCCACCACCCAGCCGAAGACGATCGGCGCGCGCTCCTTGCCGTAAACGTCGGTGGTGAGACGCACCGTCGGCGGCACGGTCGCGATCCAGTCGAGTCCGTAGAACACGGCGAAGATCGGGAGCCCGAAGAACTCGATGCCGAACGCGTGCGGGAGATAGATCAGCGAAAGACCGCGCAGGCCGTAGTACCAGAAGAGCAACACGCGGCTGTTGAAGCGGTCCGAAAGCCAGCCCGACAGCGTCGTGCCGAAGAGGTCGAAGATGCCCATCGCCGCGAGCAGCGACGCGCCCTGAACCTCCGACAAGCCGTAGTCGCCGCACATCGCGATGAGGTGGGTGCCGACGTAGCCGTTCGTGCTCGCGCCGCAGATGAAAAAACTGAAGAAGAGCAGCCAGAAGTCACGCGTGCGGCTTGCCGATGTGAGCGCGCCGAACGCGATCTTCAGCGGATTGCCCTGCGGCTGTGGCGGCGCGGGCGGCATGTCGTGCCCTTCGCCATAAGGGCGCAGCTTCATGTCGGCGGGCCGCTCCGGCAACAGCAACGCGACGAGCGGAATCACCACCGCCGACGCCGCCGCGACCACCAGCACAACCGGCTGCCAGCCGTACTTCTGCGCGATTGCCGCGAGGAACGGCAGGAACACGAGCTGACCGGTGGCCGAGCTTGCGGTGAGGATGCCCATCGCCAGACCGCGATGCGTGGTGAACCAGCGCGTCACCACGGTTGCCGACAGCGACAGCGCCGCGACGCCCGTCGCACCGCCGACCATCACGCCCCAGATCAGCACCATCTGCCACGGGTGCGTCATCAGCGACGACAGCGCCACGCCACCGCCCATCGTGCCGAGCGCTGCGAGCAATGTCGGACGCACGCCAAAACGCTGCATCGCCGCCGCCGCGAACGGCCCCATGAGGCCGTAGAGCGCAATGTTCACGGAAATCGCGAGCGAAATCGTCGCTCGGCTCCAGCCGAACTGATGCTCGAGCGGAATCATCATCACGCTCGGTGTCGCCCGCGTGCCGGCGGCCGCCAGCAAGACGAGAAACACCACCGCCACGACGAACCATCCGTAGTGGAAACGCCCGCCGATCCATCTAGCTGCCCAGTTCATCCGTGCTCCTGTCGCCCTCGAGGAGCGGTCTCCTGCCTGATTTGGCCCGATTCGAAAACCGTGAACACATCGGCAACGGTTTGTTACCGATCGGTCACAAGTGTGTTGCGATCGTAGTGACCGCTCGGTAACATGTCAAGCGTATCCCTACCGGCGAGATTGCCATGACCGACCACCCACCCACCGCCACGGACCGTCGCGCAGGCAAACCGCGTCCGCACACGACGGGCGCTCGTGCGCACGAGCATCTGCTCAACGCGGCGGGCGAACTGTTCTACCGGGATGGCGTGCGCGCCGTGGGCATCGAAGCCGTGGTCGAGCGTGCGGGCGTGAACAAGATGAGCCTGTACCGGCAGTTCTCGTCGAAGGACGATCTGGTGGTCGCCTATCTGAAACGATGCGACGAACGATTCTTCGAACGCTTCGACGCGAGCCTCGCGAAACATCCGGGCGAGCCGGCCAGGCAGTTGCTCCAGTATTTCGACGACCTCGCGCGGCGCGCGTCAGTGCCCGGCTACCGCGGCTGTCCGTTCGTCAACGTTGCGGCGGAATTCCCGGATGCGTCGCATCCGGCGCGACGCGCGGTCGCCGACAACAAATCGAAACTGATCGCGCGGCTCACCGCGCTGGCGAAAGACGCGCGCGCAGCGGACCCCGAAGCGCTCGCCGACGCGCTCGCACTTCTGGTCGAGGGGGTCTACGCGGCGAGTCAGACATACGGAGCGGGTTGCGGCCCGATCCTTGCGGCACCGCGCATCGCAAAACTGCTGATCAATTCGGCGTGCCCGGCAGCGCCTGACGCGGCGGCTTGACCCGGTCAGGTGCCGATGCGCGACAGCGGCTGAGACGCCGCACCGCGCAAGACCCAAGCCACCGGCCGGTAAAATGACGGCATGACCGATAACGCCCCCCCGCCCACCGACGCCAATCCGGCCCACGCCGAGATCATCGCCGCGACCCGCCACTGGCTCACGCGCGCCGTGATCGGACTGAACCTGTGCCCGTTCGCGAAGAGCGTGCACGTGAAGAACCAGGTCCGCTATGCGATCAGCGAGGCGACCGATCTAGAGGGCGTTCTGGCCGATCTCGAGGCCGAGTTGAAGACGCTCGACGCGGCCGATCCCGAGCAGATCGACACGACGCTGCTGATCCTGCCCCATGCACTTACGGATTTCCTCGATTTCAATGACGCGACCTGGTTCGCGGATCGCCTGCTGAAACAGTTGGGGCTCGAAGGCACGCTGCAGGTCGCGAGCTTCCATCCGCAGTTCCAGTTCGAGGGCACCGAGCCCGACGACATAGAGAACTACACGAATCGCACGCCCTACCCCACGCTGCATTTGATACGCGAGGCGAGCATCGCCCGCGCGGTCGAGGCATTCCCCGACGCCTCCGACATCTATGAACGCAACATGGAAGTGCTGCGCCGCCTCGGCCATCAAGGCTGGCGCGACTGGATGAGCGAGTCCGGCGAATAACGCCCGCTCAGGCTTCCGTTGCCGCCACACCCGCCGCTTCTTCGCCTTCGTCGATGAAGAAGCGCTCCTTCAGTTCGGCAAGGCCAAACGTATCGAGGATTTCGGCGAGCCGCGCCGCGGGCTTGCGTCGCGGCAGATTCTTGTACTGGGCGATGATCAGCTCGTTTTTCATCGAGTGTTCCCAGCCGACCAGTTCCGTCACGCTCACCTGATAGCCGTGTGCCTCAAGCTGGAGGCAGCGCAGCACGTTCGTGATCTGGCTGCCGAACTCGCGAGTGTGCAGCGGGTGACGCCAGATCTCGGCGAGCGCCTGGCCGAGTGACTTGCCCTTGTTGCGTCGCAGCACCCCCGCCACCTCTGCCTGACAGCACGGCACGACGACGATGTAGCGCGCCTTTTTCTTCAGTGCGAAGCGCAGCGCATCATCGGTGGCGGTATCGCAGGCATGCAATCCCGTCACGATATCGACGGTGGTCGGCAGCTGGGTCGATGTAATGGAATCCGCAACCGACAGATTCAGAAACGACATGCCCCCAAAGCCCAGCCGCTCTGCCAGTTCGCGCGAGTGCTGCACGAGTTCGTCGCGCGTTTCGATGCCGAAAATGCGCGACTTGTCATGCAGTTCCTTGAAAAACAGGTCGTAGAGAATAAAACCGAGGTATGACTTGCCCGCGCCGTGGTCGACGAGCGTGATGTCCCGGCCATCCTGCTTCAGGTCCTTGAGAAGGGGCTCGATGAACTGGAACAGGTGATAGACCTGCTTGAGCTTGCGGCGGCTATCCTGGTTCATCTTGCCGTCGCGGGTCAGGATGTGAAGCTCTTTGAGGAGTTCGATCGACTGGTTCGGGCGGATTTCGTAGGTCTTGCTGGACATCGGAGCGGGCACAGAAGAAACGCCATTTGGCGGGAAACGTGCGACAGGTTACGGAAGGAATACGACTGACCTGCCATTTTACGGAAAAAGTGCAATGAGGCCGTCAATTCGCCTTCAGCGCCGGGAACGTTCACGCGCGACCGGATGCCAGAGATAGATTGGGTTGATCACAAGAGACACCGAGGGTATGTGTCCCCGATGTCCACAAATGAGCAGTCGGGAGTCGGGAGCGCGACTGGGCGGCAATAGTCTGGACAGCGGACTGGTCAGCGCGTTCGGGAGGTGGCGCCGGCACTGCCGGTACCGACAGAACAGGCACGTTGCGGCTCGCCGATGCGCACAGAGCGCTCGACCCTGGACGTCCTTGCATGGGGCATGTGATGAACACGATTCCAGACGGAAACGCCGAGCAGAAATTCCAGGAACTGCTCACCAAACTGCTCGCCGTTCCTGAGTGGACGGAAAAGCAGCAACTGGAACTCGAGATGGCGCGCGACATCTCGATGGAAATGCTGAGGATAGCTGAGGAAATGCGTGACGGCACCGCAGATCTCGAAACCTGCCTGATCCTGCTGAAATACGCGAAGGTGCTCGACTTCGTGATGTCGGCGCTCGCCGCGCGCCGCGATATCAAGCCGCAGACGCTGCGCGTGATTTTCAAGCTTGCGGGCCTGAAGGTCGACGAGGCGTATCCGGGCTGACGCGACTCTGAGCAGCGATCACCGAGCGGCCGAAGCGGGTGCCTGGCGCCAGCGCATCGGCCGCACCGCTCGTTGCGCCGCAGTCACACGTGCGACGTCGCGCGTTACCGCGTGCAGCCCTACTCCCGCAGTGCACCAGGGTATGCACGCCCGTGCGTCAAGCGCCCCGAACCTTCAATCGCCAGAGTGAAGTCACTTCCTTCGCGCGCGCTTCGTGGAGTGGATCGGTGCGGTCGGCGGCCTTCGGGTGACGCGCCCGGATATCCTCGCGGCCAATTACCTGGAGACCCGCGTTCGCAATCATCTCCACGAGTGCTTCGCGCGAGCGCAAGCCCAGATGTTCTGCGAAGTCCGAGAGGATCAGCCAACCTTCTCCACCTGGCTCCAGGTGGTCTTTCAGCCCGTCGAGGTAGCCGCGCAGCATGCGGCTGTCGGGATCGAACACCGCATACTCGACAGGCGACGCGGGCCGAGCCGGCACCCACGGCGGATTGCAGACGATGAGCGGCGCACGCCCGGCCGGAAACAGGTCCGCTTCCACCACCTGGACGCGCCCACCGTAACCGAGCCGCGCGAGGTTCTCGCGTGCGCAGGCCAGCGCGCGCGGGTCCTGATCGGTGGCGACGACCTGTTTCACGCCGCGCGCCGCCAGCACCGCCGAGAGCACACCGGTACCCGTGCCGATGTCAAAGGCCAGGTCGGTCGAGGGCAACGGCGTGCGCGCGACGAGATCGACATACTCGCCGCGCACCGGTGAAAAGACGCCGTAGTACGGATGAATGCGGGCGTTATCGAGCGCCGGGATTTCGACGCCCTTCTTGCGCCATTCGTGCGCGCCGATCAGCCCGAGGAGTTCGCGCAGCGACACCGCCGACGCATCGTCCGTCGCCGGTCCCCACGCCTCCTCGCAGGCGAGCCGCACGTCGGGTGCACGGCGCAGCGGGATTGTGTAGTCGCCTTCCAGCGGAATCAGCACCATCCCCAAAGTCCGCGCGCGTTGGGATTGAGCCTGCCGGTGCAGGTTGAACGCGTCGAGCAGCGAAGCCGGCGCCTTGCGTGGTTTGCGGTCGGTGCGGCGCGCCATGGCCTGCAGCAATTGGCGAGCATTCTGGTAGTCGCCGCGCCACAGGAGCGCCGTGCCTTCGCAAGCGAGCCGGTAAGCGGCGTCGGCCGTGGTGCGATCGTCCGCGAGGACAACGCGTTTCGGCGCCGGCACGCCGGCCTCCGAACGCCAGCGGACGGTGCGGGGGCCGTCCGTATCGGGCCAGCTGAGGGTGGGAAAATCGTTCATAGGTTACGTGTGCAAAACGGCACTGCCGGAGCGGCGCCATCATATAGCAGAGCGGGACAGAAAGCTTCGCCGACGAGGCTTGCCATGATCATCGCCCACCTGTCCGCGGGCGTCGACCCGTCCGAACGTCATAGGCGCCATGGCGGTGCGATTAAAATGGGCGGCGACCATCGACGCGGACCGACGCCAACCCACGCCCATCGACGCGCATCGACACCAGGCGAGCCATGCCCGAGACCAAACCGAAGAAACGCGCACGTTCGCGCCGCGCCGCGCTCGACGAAGCCTTCTACGCGGAGTTGCTGCACATCGCCGGCCTGTGCGAGACCGTCGCGAACGGGAAACCGGCCATCGTCCGCCAAAGCGTGCACGAACGGTTGCGCGGATCGCTGATCGAGAACGCGCTCGCGCGCATGGAGGCGCACACGATCGAACAGTTTGCGGACGCGGCGCCGTCGAGCCGCGAGGCGCAACGATTCGGCATCGCACTTCGGTTTTGCATCGCGTGGATCTGCCAGCTTGTGTTTCTGAAGCTGCTCGAAGCGCGGCTCCTCACGCTCCACGACAACGATCCCGCCTACGCGTTCCTGCGTTCAGACCGTATTCGCTCGTTCGCGGAACTCGACGCACGGTGCCGCGAAGTACTCGGCGGCGATGACACCGCGACGCGCGTGCGGCTTGAGCGGATCCCGCGCTTGCCCGGCGCCTTCTTCGATCCCCGCGATTCAGGAACCGCGCCGACGACGCTCGGCGCGCTCGACGACGATCCGCCGCTCCCGCTGTTCGCCCGCTCCGTGCTCATACAGGCCGATGGTGCGCCGCGAACCGGCGCGCGCGCTCCCGTCACGTATCTGCTCGATTTCCTCGACGCCTTCGATTTCAGCTCCAGGGCGCCGCACCACGACACCCCGCGCAAACGACGCATCGACGCAGCCACCCCGGGTCTGATCTTCGAAAAGCTCAACGGCTACCGCGACGGCGCCTGGTTCACGCCAGGCCGTGTCGCGACGCTTATGTGCCGCTCGGCGATCGAGTCGGCGGTGCTGCGACGCTTCAATCGCACCAAGGGCTGGCACTGCGAGACCATTGATAAGTTATGCGAATCTATCGACGACCTGGACGAGGCACGCAGTATCGTCGATTCGTTGTGCGTTTGTGATCCAGCCGTTGGATCGGGGCATCTGCTCGTTTCGGCGCTCAATGAGTGCGTAGCGCTCAAATCACGTCTGCGATTGCTGACCGGTCTCGACGGAAAACCCCTCACCGGTTACGACATCGAGGTCGTTGCGGACCGCCTGATCGTGAAGCGTGCCACCGGTGAGGCGCTCAACTCACGCGAAGAGACGCGACGCCTCGACGAAGTGCTGTTCCGCGAAAAATGCGCCATCGTCGAGAACGGGCTGTACGGCGTGGATCTCAACGCCGACGCTGTGCAAATGACACGGTTGCGCCTTTGGGCCGAACTGCTCGAACACGCTGGCTATGACGAGCACGGCTGCTTCTTCCGACTGCCCGACCTCACCGCGAACATCAAGTGCGGCAACGCGACGATCAGCCGGTTCGATATGGACGCGATATTGCGCGGCGCGCCCGTCGAGAAACGGCAGCCGATTACGTGCGATCGACAACCCGTGTCGCAACCACATAGGGCGTATGCCGCAAACCACATCGCTCAAGCACCCGACGCATTCAACGAGCGCCTGCGTCCACGTGCATCGGAAACGCGCGACCACGACGAGCGTGTTTTCGAAAACGCATTCGAATGGCGCATCGAATTTCCCGCGATGCTCGACAACGACGGCTCCTTCCGCGGCTTCGACGCCGTAATCGCCAACCCGCCCTATATCGACTCGGAGCGCATGGTCAACGAGGGCCAGCAAGACGTGCGCGCGTACCTCGCACAACGATGGCCAGCGGCGAAAGGAAACTGGGACCTGTACGTCGTATTCATGGAACTCGGCCTCTCGCTGCTCGCGCGCGACGGCGCAATGGCCTGTCTCACACCGGACAAGTGGCTCTCGAAACCGTTCGGCGACGCATTCCGCGCTCTGCACCTCAGCAGGATCGAACGCATCGTGACACTGGGCCGCGACGTGTTCGACGAAGCACTGGTCGATTCGATTGTGACCATCTACGCGAATTCGGGCACAGAAACCATTTCGACCGCACGGCTCGACGGCGACACGCTCACGCCGCTCGCGTCGGTACGCCAAGCGTCACTGTCTGCGCCGTGGCGGCTCGATGCGCTGCTCTCGCCGCATTACGCGTTCGCGCGGCGGATCGAGGCGTCACACCCGCGGCTCGGCTCGCTGCTTGCGTGCGAGAACGCCTGCGCGACATCGGACGCGTATCGGCTCAAGCCGCTTATCGAAGAAGCGAAAGGACGTTTCTCTCCGCGACGGCACTATCGCGTGGTCAACACCGGCACGCTCGACCGGTTCGTTTCACGCTGGGCCGCCAAGCCAATGACCTACCTCGGCGATCGCTACCACGAGCCGGTGGTGGAACGCACGCGCTTCGCCGCCGAATTCGCCAACGGCTACCGCGCGAAGGCCGACGCGAAGAAGGTCATCGTCAAGGGGCTCACGCGGCTGGATGCGACACTCGATCTGACCGGCGACGTGATTCCGGGCAAGACGACGCTGATGCTGCGTTCCGACGATGAGGACTTGCTGAAATTCGTCGCGGCGGTGATCAACAGTCCGTTGGCAGCGTTTTATTTGCGCGCGTGCTACCCGTCGTCGAGCTATAACGGCGGCATCGCATTCACGAAGGCGATGATCGATTCAGTGCCGGTGCCTGGGAGTGCTACGTTACGAACGAACGTGGTGCGGTTGGTTGATCGGTTAATCGAGCTAAGTGAGGTCGAACGCCATGCGGATCACGCAGCGATATCAGAAGCAATTGCACAGGAACTCGACGACGAACTGTACAAGGCGTTCGGTTTGTCGCTAGCAGAAATTGCGTGTGTTGAAGGCACGCTCGTAGCACGCAAGCTAACGCGGTGATCTGAATCCGCGTCAAAAACGCGCATCTGTGCGCACCGTCCCGGCGACGGTCGTGCTTGAGATCGAACTGGCCGCAACGCCAATTCTTACCTGAACCCTTTCCTCCAATTACAAACGCGCCACCCGGTGCAAGAGTCCGCATACGATTGCGCCGACGGAGGGACATGTCCAACCGTCACCGTCGGAAATCGACCATATCGCACATTCACCGAGGGGTTACACATGTCGATAAGCGCATTATCAAACTCTAATTCACTCTATACAGCCTGGATGACTTCCCTGGCGAACGGGCAAAACACCAGCAGCGACTCGACGTCCACAGACACGTCCATCGCTTCAAACGGTTCGTCCGGTTCGAACAGCGTCAACCCGCTTGCTGCGGCCATCGCTTCAGCGCTCGAGTCGCTGGGGTTGACGACGAGTAGCACTTCCAGCACATCCACGAGCACCGCCAGCACGGATTCGGCATCGAGCTCCACCGATTCGACGTCGAGCACGTCGTCCTCGTCGACCGACGCACTCACCGCCGCGCTTCAGCAGTTCCTCGGCGCACTGTTCCAGTCGGTGGCGCAGCAAACCGGTTTCGCCTCGACGGGCACGAGCGACGGCAGCACGGTCTCGTCGACAAGCTCGACGAATGCAGCCACCACGGCAGCAAGCTCCACCAATAGCGCTTCCTCCACGTCGAGCGACACGAGCAACACAAGCAGCACCTCGGCGATGATGCCCCCGCCGCCCCCGCCGCCTTCGTCCGGTGGTTACGGCAACGATCTGGCATCGGCGATCGAGAACCTCGCACAGTCGCTCTCGTCGACTTCGAGCAGCACGTCCTCCGATTCGAGCACGGCAAGCAGTTCGTCCAGCAGCGGGACCAGCTCGACGAACGAACTGACCTCGGACTTCCAGAATCTGTTGACGGCCATGGGTGCTTCGTCGAGCAGTTCGTCGAGCAACACGACGTCCGAACTCCAGCAGTTCCTCACGACGCTCGCCAGCAACCTGCAACAGCAGGGGGCCGGCGGTGCAAGCGGGCTGTTCGTGAGCACGTCCGCCTGAGCGATAGTCGCCGGCGGCGGCTGCGTTAAAGCACTGTCCCCTTTACGCGCCGGGCTGTGATGGCCCGGCGTGTTTTTTTCGCGGCTGTGTATCGGGCTGTGTATCGGGTGTATTGGGCTGTGAATCAGACCGTGTATCAGCGACGCGTTACCGGAAAGACCAGTTGCACGAGCAGGCCGCCATCGGGATGGTTCTCGACAATGCATTCGCCGCCGTTATCGCGCGCAAGCCGCGCCACGATGGAGAGCCCAAGGCCGCAGTGGCCTACGCCGCCCCGCGCCGGATTTAGCCGCACGAACGGCCGCATGGCGGCAGCGATCCGGTCCGGCTCGATACCCTCGCCGTGATCGCGTACGCGTATCACGCACGATCCGTTGTCGACTGACGTCGTGATCTCGACCGGCGGAGCGCCGTATTCGAGCGCATTTTCAACGAGGTTCGTCACGAGCCGGTCCAGCACCACTTGCGGCAACTTGAACTGCGAGCCAGCGCGCAGATCGAGCACGAACAGCGGGCCGGTTCCGCCTTCAACTTCGTCCGGGTTGCCGAAATGGCTTTGCAAAAAGCTATCGACTTCGGTCTGCTTGCCCGCATCGGGCACCTGTTGCGCGTACTCCAGAAACTGCTGAATGATGTGCGCGAGCGAATCGATATCGCCCAGCATGTCCTTACGTTCGCCCTCTTCGGCCATCAGGCTCGCACGCAGCTTGAGCCGCGTAAGCGGCGTTTTCAGATCGTGCGCGATGCCGCTCAGCATCATTACGCGGTCGTCTTCGGCCTCGTTCACACAACGCATCATGTCGTTGAACGACGCGCTCACCTCGCGTAGTTCGCGCGGCCCCTTGCCCATGAGCGGCGCGATGCGCTCGCCGGTGCCGAACCGGCGCGCCGCCTGCGCGAGGCTCGCGAGCGGCTTCTGAATCTGCCATGCCGCGAGGAACGAGAGCGTGAGCGCCACCATCAGCATCGAAACCGCTTCGGTGACGAAGTGCGGGGGCGGAGGAATATCGACCGGCACGACGACCCACGACGCGCTGCCTGGATAGAGGACCCATAGCTGCGGCGGGTGGGCGTCGTCGACGGCGAACTGGGTACCGGCCGGTGACTGTGTACGCAAATGGTGGATCAGCTCGACGAGCGGCCGGCGCGTCGGCTCATGCAGGTGAATGTCGCGCGGCATGTTCCACGTCGGCACACGGTGCACGCGCAACATGCCGCTCAGCTCACCGGCCTTCGCGGGGTCGAGCGACTCGCCGAGGCGCACGGCTGGGGGCACGCCCGCCTCATTGGCGTTTTCTTCGCTGGCAACGCGCAGCGCGAGAAGAACGCCGCGCGCGAAACCGTCCACATCATGGTGTGGAGCCTGCCTGGCGAGCAACAAAAACCAGCCGAGCTGCATCGCCAGCAAGACGGCCGCCGAGAGCAACGCCATGCGCCCGAACAGTGTGTTCAGCGGCCCCCGCATATCGCCCCTGCAAACGCCAGCGTGAGGGATAGTGCCCCGACGCCGGTCATCACTGAACAGGCGCGCCGTGCGCGCTTGCGTACGATGCCGGATCGGGCACGAAGACGTACCCCTTGCCGCGCACCGTCTGGATGTGGCGCGGATTCGACGGATCGGCTTCGATCACGCGGCGCAGCCGCCAGATCGGCACGTCGAGGCTGCGCTCGTGAAATTCGCGTTCGTCGCGATGCACGATGTCGTGGATCAGCGTGCGCGACATCACCTTGTAGGGGTGGGTGGCGAACACCTTCAAGAGCGCGAACTCACTTTCCCTCAATGCGATTTGCGTGTTCTGGCACGAAAGCGTGCGCATCGTGAAATCGAGTTCGAATTCGCCGAACCGGTAGCGTCCGAGCGCAACGGGCGCGCTCGCCGTGGATGGACCGCGCCGCCGCAGGATGTTCTGGATTCGCACGAGCAGTTCGTACGGATCGAACGGCTTGGGCAAATAATCGTCCGCGCCCAGCGAGAGCCCGCGTATGCGATCACTCACCCCGCCGCGCGCCGTGACGAAGATCACCGGAATGTCGTCGCCGGCCGCGCGCAATGCGGCGATGGCCTCTAGACCGTCGGTGTCGGGCATCATGATGTCCAGCACGACAATGGAAGGGCGTTCGCGTTCGAGCCGGCGCTGGAGGTGGGCGCCGCCGTGCAGCACGGCCGTATCGAAGTTATGGGAGCGCAGGAAGCGGCTCAGCAGATCGCGCACGACGGGATCGTCGTCGACGATGAGGACGCTAGGGTTCATGCGCGCATTTTAAAGCAGCGCGGAGGTTGGGAAGCCTTGCCAACTCTTACCGTTCCTTTCCTGGCCGCGTGCGGAGAACGGACGGAATCGCTGCGTGGTACCCGGTCGGCATGGAGGGCCGTTCGGTTGAACGTCGAGCGCATCGAACAGGCCTTTCCCAGCACCCAGAAAGCACAAGGGGTTACGTGAACTTCACGTAACCCCTTGATTTATTTGGTGCCGGCTGCAGGACTCGAACCCGCCACCTGATGATTACAAATCAACTGCTCTACCAGATGAGCTAAGCCGGCGTAGCCCGCAATTCTACTTCATTTCACGATCTTGAGGTGGCCCTTGCCGCCCTTCGCGCCATCGTCCGTGCTCTTTTCCGGCGCGGACACTGACGACTCGCCACTCGCTTCATCGGAGGACGAAGCCTCGGACGCAGCAGCAGGCTCTACATGCTCATCTTGCGCCGACGGCAGCACTTCGTCGGCGTCGCCAGCCGGCGTCTCGACCGGGAACGCCATCCCCTGCCCGTTCTCGCGCGCATAGATCGCGAGTACATTCGCCACCGGCACCTCGATCTTGTGGGACTTGCCGGAAAAACGAGCGTGAAACTCGATCATCTCGTTGCCCATCTGCAACGAGCTCGTCGCCTCGAAGCTGATGTTCAGGACGATCTCGCCATCGCGCACGAACTGGCGCGGCACGCGCGTCCGGTTATCGACCCGCACCGCGATATGCGGCGTGAAGCCGTTGTCGGTGCACCACTCGTACAGTGCGCGAAGCAGGTACGGCTTCGTGGAAATCTCTTGCATCAACGATCCTTTACCGGAACAGCGTGCGGCGCCCGCCCAACCCACTGCGCACTACGCGCCGCACGTCGTCCCTGATTGCCTTGCCCGCAGGCACTTAGCGGCGCATCACCTTTTCCGACGGCGTCAGCGCTTCGATATAGGCCGGGCGGCTGAAAATGCGCTCGGCGTACTTCATCAGCGGCGCGGCGTTCTTCGACAGTTCGATGCCGTAGTGGTCGAGGCGCCACAGGAGCGGCGCGATCGCGACGTCGAGCATCGAGAACTCTTCGCCCAGCATGTACTTGTTCTTCAGGAAGATCGGCGCGAGCTGCGTGAGGCGGTCGCGGATCGCGAGACGCGCCTTCTCGTGGTTCTTCTCGGCAGCCTTGCCCTTCTCGTTTTCGAGCGTGCTCACGTGCACGAACAGTTCCTTCTCGAAGTTGAGCAGGAACAGGCGCGCGCGGGCGCGCTGCACCGGGTCAGCCGGCATCAGCTGCGGGTGCGGGAAACGCTCGTCGATGTATTCGTTGATGATGTTCGATTCGTACAGAATCAGGTCGCGTTCGACCAGAATCGGCACCTGACCGTACGGATTCATCACGGCAATGTCTTCCGGCTTGTTGAACAGGTCGACGTCGCGGATTTCGAAGTCCATGCCCTTTTCGAACAACACCAGCCGGCAGCGCTGGGAGAACGGGCAGGTAGTGCCGGAGTACAGAACCATCATGATTTACATTTCCTCAATATACCCAAAAGGCCAGCGGGCGATTTAGCCGTTATGCGGTTTACTCGCGGCGCCAGCCCCACGTCGGTCAGGACGTGCCTATTTGATATCTTTCCAGTAGGCGGCGTTCAGTCGCCACGCAAAAAAGCTCAGGATGCCAAGAAACAGCATCACCCACACGCCAAGCTGCCTGCGGGTTTTCTGCTCCGGTTCGGACATCCAGCCAAGGTACGCCACCAGATCGGCCACGGCAGAATCATAATCCACCGGCGACAGCGTCCCCGGCGTGACCTGCTGGAACCCGGTAAAGCGGTGGACCTTTTGCCCGGTTTCCTCGTCCACTGCGTCTTCGAACTTCGCCGTGCGGATACCCTGCAACTGCCACAACACGTGCGGCATGCTCACGTTGTCGAACACCCGGTTGTTCCAGCCGGTCGGGCGTGTGTCGTCCCGGTAAAAGCTGCGCAGATACGTGTACAGCCAGTCGCGCCCGCGCGAGCGCGCTTCCACGGACAGGTCCGGCGGCGTCACGCCGAACCATGCCTTCGCATCATCCGGCCGCATTGCGATCGACATCGTGTTGCCGACCTTGTCGGTCGTGAACAGGAGATTCTGCTCGATCTGCTTTGGCGAAATACCTAGATCCTGCAACCGGCTGAAGCGCATCAGATTCGCACTGTGGCAGTTCAGACAATAGTTTACAAACAATTGCGCGCCGTGTTGCAGTGAAGCAAGATTTTCGCCGTTATCGGGTGCGCGGTCGAGCGGAATGTTCTCCTGGGCCTGCGCGGGCGCAACCACCAGTGCGCAGACGAGCGCCAGCGCGGCCACACCGAACCGGGCGCCCACGCGGCTGAGCGTCCCAAAGAGGGATTTTGTTGTCATGTTTTCCTCGTGCACGGGTCGGGGGTTAATGGGGCTTGAACCGCACACGCTCGGGCGGCTTCTTGAAGGTCCCAAGCGGCGTCCAGACCGGCATGCCGAGGAAAAACGCAAAGTAGATGAGCGCACAGATCTGCGCGATCAGCGTCCCCGCCGGTGAAGGTGGTTTCGTCCCCAAAAACGCCAGCGTCAGGAACGCTGCGACGAAAATCCCGAGGAAGACTTTGTGGAACAGCGGTCGGTAGCGGATCGACTTCACCGGCGCGCGGTCGAGCCACGGCAGGAAAAAGAGCGAAATCACCGCCGATCCCATCACCACGACGCCCCAGAACTTCGACTGGGTGAAATACATCGCGAGGACCACGAGGGCCGCCAGCACCGGCAGCCCCACTCGCCACTTGCCGCGCGCACGCACGAGCGCAATCACGCCGAGCACCGCGATCACGATCATCAGGACGATCTTGAACGGGTCGGTGGTGGCACGGAGCATCGCGTAGAAGGCCGTGAAATACCAGACCGGCGCGATTTCGGGTGGCGTCTGCAGCGGATTGGCGGGGATGAAGTTATTCGCTTCGAGGAAGTAACCGCCCATCTCCGGCGCGAAGAACACGATCGCCGCGAAGATCATCAGGAAAATGCACACGCCCATGAAGTCGTGCACCGAGTAATACGGGTGGAACGGAATGCCATCGAGCGGCTTGCCGTCCGCGTCCTTCTTTTCCTTGATCTCGATGCCGTCGGGGTTGCCCGAACCCACCTCGTGCAGCGCGACGATGTGCGCGAACACCAGCCCCAGCAGCACGAGCGGAATCGCGATCACATGCAGCGCGAAGAAGCGGTTCAGCGTGACATCGGAGACGACGTAATCGCCACGAATCCAGAGCGACAGATCGGGCCCGATGAACGGAATCGCCGAAAACAGGTTCACGATCACCTGGGCGCCCCAGAACGACATCTGGCCCCACGGAAGCAGATAGCCGAAGAACGCCTCGGCCATCAGGCACAGGAAAATCGCGCAGCCGAAGATCCACACGAGTTCGCGCGGCTTGCGGTAAGAGCCGTACATCAGCCCGCGGAACATGTGCAGATAGACGACCACGAAGAACATCGAGGCGCCCGTCGAGTGCATGTAGCGGATCAGCCAGCCCCACGGCACCTCGCGCATGATGTACTCGACCGACGCGAACGCGAGCGTCGAGTCGGGCTTGTAGTTCATGGTGAGGAAAATGCCGGTGACGATCTGGTTCACCAGCACGAGCAGCGCGAGCGAGCCGAAGAAGTACCAGAAGTTGAAGTTCTTCGGTGCGTAGTATTCGGAGAGATGTGCTTTCCACGTTGCCGTCAACGGGAAGCGTCTGTCGATCCAGCCGACGAGTCCCGTCGTCTCAACCTTGTGTTCGGTTCCCGTCGCCATCACGCTTCTCCTTGTTCGTCCCGGCCGATCACGATCTGCGTCGGGGACGCGAACATGAAGCGGGGGATGTCGAGATTCTGCGGCGCGGGCTTGTTCTTGAACACGCGCCCGGCGAGATCGTAGGTGGAGCCGTGGCACGGGCACAGGAAGCCGCCGGGCCAGTCGTTGGGAAGATTCGGTTGCGGGCCTGACTGGAATCGCGCCGTCGGCGTGCAGCCCAGATGCGTGCACACAGCGACCGCCACGAGGATGTTCTTGTGTTCGGCGCGCGAGCGGTACGGGTTGTTACAGTACTCCGGCAAGGGCATCGAGAACGGATCCTTCGAATCGGGATCTGCCAACCCGGGCGTGGCTTTGACGACATCGGCCATCATGGCGTCGGTGCGGTTCAGGATCCAGACGGGCTTGCCGCGCCAGGCGACGGTCGTCATGCTGCCCGGCTCGAGATTGCTGATGTCGACTTCGACGGGCGCCCCCGCCGCGCGGGCCTTCTCGGAAGGCGCAAACGACGCCACGAAGGGTACGACAGCGGCAGCGCCTCCGATGCCGCCGGCGACGGACGTCGCGATCAGCCAGGTACGTCGGCTGCCATCGACGTTGTCATTTTCTTTGTCTCGCATCACATCGCCCCACTTCTGAGTTGGATTTATCTGTCGCTCTGTGCTCACCCGCAGCACCGCCGACCGCTAGTTTGCTCGAACGGAGTTGGCATTTACAAGGGGCGACTTTTAAAAAGCGGGCGAAGTCATTGATATCCCTGGGTTTTCCAGCACGAAAAATTGCAAAATCGCCTTCGTCTTTTAAGCGTTTATAGAATAAAGGCCGCGCATTGAGCGCGACGCGAGGCGACCGGCAATCCACCCGGGCCAATCAGACCGGATTGTGGATATCGATGAAAAGATGCTCGACGTCGAAAACTTCCGAGAGATGCGCGCCAAGCGCCTGCACGCCGAAACGCTCGGTCGCGTGATGGCCCGCCGCAAGAAACGCCACGCCGCTCTCGGCCGCCGTGTGGGTCGTCTGCTCGGAGATCTCGCCGGTCAGGAAGACATCGGCGCCGGCGTCGATTGCGGCGTCGAAGAAACTTTGCGCCGCGCCCGTGCACCAGGCCACGCGACGCAGTTGCCAGTCGGGGTCGCCGAGCACGAGTGGCGCGCGTCCGAGCGTGTGCTCGACCTGCGCCGAGAAGTGCGCTAGCGTGATGGGCATGGGCAGCGTGGCCATCCAGCCGAGGTCCTGGTCGCCGAAACGCTGCTCGCCGATCCAGCCGAGCTTCGCGCC
Source organism: Paraburkholderia adhaesiva (assembly GCF_021390575.1). GTDB lineage: Bacteria > Pseudomonadota > Gammaproteobacteria > Burkholderiales > Burkholderiaceae > Paraburkholderia > Paraburkholderia adhaesiva. The sequence goes on from NZ_JAJEJQ010000001.1 coordinate 2,979,467, forward strand.
TAGTTGCGCGTTGTTGCCGAATTCGGGATGGCTGTCGAGCGGCAGATGATAGGCGAACAGGTTCAGGTCATTCGCGAGCAGCGTTCTCAGGCGCCGGTATTTGCGGCCCGTGATCTGCGGCGATTCGTTCTTCCAGAAGTAACCGTGGTGGACGAGCACGGCATCGGCGCCCCACTCCACCGCGGCCTCCAGAAACGCGAGCGACGCACTGACGCCCGTCGCGATTTTCTCCACGCGGCGGCGCCCTTCAACCTGCAGACCGTTGGGGCAATAGTCCTTGAAGCGCGCGGCCTCGAGAAGATTGTTCAGATACAATTCCAGTTCGATCCGATCCATATAATCCTCGACTCTTCAGATGCTTAGACGCTTTTGGCTGTTCTTCGCCCAGGCGGTGACGGTCCTGCTTGCGCTGATGTTCATCATCTCGACGCTCAAGCCGCAGTGGTTGCAGCATCAGGGGCAGTTCGGCAGGCAGCTCGCCGAACCGATCGTTGCCCTGCGAGAGGTCGCGCCCGGCATTGGCGGCGGCCATCACGCGGAGGATTCCTATGCGGACGCCGCCCAGAAGGCGATGCCCGCTGTGGTCAACGTGTTCTCGAGCAAAGACGGATCGCTCCCGCCGGACCCGCGCCAGAACGACCCGCTATTTCGCTACTTCTTCGGCGATCGCAACAAGAATGGCAAACAGCACCAGCAGCCTGCGGCGAACCTTGGTTCGGGCGTCATTGTCAGTCCGGACGGTTACATTCTAACGAACCAGCACGTGATCGACGGCGCGGATCAGATCGAAATCGCGCTCTCCGATGGCCGCACCACGAACGCGAAGGTAATCGGCGTCGACCCGGAAACCGATCTCGCGGTGCTCAAGATCAACATGCCGAACCTGCCCACCATCACGCTCGGGCGCATGGATCAGACGCGCGTGGGCGATGTCGTGCTCGCCATCGGCAACCCGTTCGGCGTGGGCCAGACGGTGACGATGGGCATCATCAGCGCGCTCGGGCGCAATCACCTCGGCATCAACACGTTTGAGAACTTCATCCAGACTGACGCGCCGATCAACCCCGGCAACTCCGGTGGCGCACTCGTCGACGTGAACGGCAACCTGCTCGGCATCAACACCGCCATCTACTCGCGATCGGGCGGCTCGCTTGGCATCGGGTTCGCCATTCCCGTATCCACGGCGCGCAGTGTGCTGGAAAGCATCATCACGACGGGCACGGTCACGCGCGGCTGGATCGGCGTGGAGCCACAGGATGTGACGCCCGAGATCGCCGACTCGTTCGGTCTGAAGCAGAAGTCCGGGGCGATCGTCGCGGGCGTGCTGCAGGGCGGGCCCGCCGATAAGGCCGGCATCAAGCCGGGCGACATTCTGCTTTCCGTGAACGGTGAGGAAATCACCGATACGACACGTCTTCTCAACGTGATCGCACAGATCAGGCCCGGCACCGACGCCAAGGTCCACCTCGAGCGCAAGAACAAGGACCTGGACCTCGACGTGCTGATCGGCAAGCGCCCTCCGCCGCCGAAGCAGCCGGAACAGGAAGACGGCGAAGGCGACGACAACGGCGGTTGAGCCGTTTGCCCTGCCGGTCACCGGAATGAAAAAAAGGCCGTGAACTCACCGTTCACGGCCTTTTTTCTGATGCGCCAGCTGTACGAAGCGGCGGTGGCCAGACTGCGGATTCGATGTCTCGGTCCGCGTGTTCGCGCGGCGTCGGCGGCCTGGCCGCTTGCCGCCTAGTTGCTCGCCGCCTCGCTCTCTTCGGCAGGCTTCTCGCCCGTGCCGATAAAGATCCGCGCGGCAATGATCCCGGCTTCGTAGAGCACGATCAGCGGCAACGCGAGAATTAGCTGCGAGAACACGTCCGGCGGGGTGACGACGGCCGCGACGATAAACGCGCCGACGATCACATAAGGCCGGATCTCCTTGAGCTTCTTGATCGTGACGAGGTTCATGCGAACGAGCAGCACGACCACGATCGGCACTTCGAACGTCACACCGAACGCGATGAACATGGTGAGCACGAAGCTCAGGTAGTTATCGATGTCGGTGTTCATCTCCGCGCCGAGCGGCGCGTTGTAGTGCGCCATCACACGGAAGATGGTCGGAAACACGACGAAGTACGCGAACGCCATACCGCACAGGAACAGCGTGTAGCTGCTCGCGACGAGCGGCGCGACGAGCTTCTTTTCGTGCTGATAGAGTCCCGGCGCGATGAACGCCCAGATCTGGTAGAGCACGAACGGCAGCGCAATCACGAACGCGACGACCATCGTCACCTTCATCGGCACGAAGAATGATCCGGTGACATCGGTGACGATCATCTTGCCGTCGCGCGGCAAGTTCTGCATGAGCGGACGCGCAAGCAGGTGGAAGATGTCCGGCGCCCAATAGACAAGCGCGACGAACACGACAATGACCGCGATGCCCGCGCGAATAATGCGGTCGCGCAGTTCTACGAGATGCGAGATGAAGGTCTCTTCGGTGCCTTCATCCGGTTTGTTTTGGGGGTCGCTCACACCGGCCCTTGCTTGATGATGTTCACGCCCGATAGGGGCATATCAGAAGAAACGCCGCTGACGGCGCAGGCTTTCTGGGGTGTGTTGCGCGACGCGCGCTGCACCCGACTGCACGCGCGTGCGTCGCAGCGAGACGCGCTTGTACCAGACAGGCGTCGCGGTCTGCTTCAGGCGCCAGTTCTTGCGTCGGACCTGCGGGGCGCCTGCGTTGCCGCTGCGCCACGACGACGCCAGATCGGCGCCTGCGCTGCTGTCCGCAATCGCGGCTGGATCCCCAACACCCGACTCCAGTCCGCCCGCCACGCTCGGCGATACCGAGGTACCCGAATTCCACGCGTCGTTCAGTTCGGCTTCGTGCTTGCGCAGGTGATCCTGGACGGTCTGCTCGACACTCTTCGCAGAGTTCTCGAATTCCGTCTTCATGCGGCGCAACTCGTCGAGTTCGATCTCGCGCGTGACTTCCGACTTGACGTCGTTGATGTAGCGCTGTGCACGGCCGAACAACGCCCCAGCGGTGCGCGCGACGCGCGGCAACCGCTCCGGCCCGAGCACCACGAGCGCGACGACGCCGATCAGCGCCATCTTGGTGAGACCCAGATCGAGCATGGATGGAAATTCCGGTCAGCCTGAGACGGGACGAATCCGCCGTTTTAGCGGAAGTCGTTCGAACGCGCGGTCTTGTCCTTGGCTTCGACATCGATCGTGTCGCCGCTCGCCGGCAATTCGCGCTTCTGCTGGTCGGCGGCACCCGCTTCGCCCTCGCGCATGCCATCCTTGAAACCCTTCACCGCACCGCCGAGGTCGCTGCCGATGTTACGCAGTTTCTTCGTCCCGAAGACGAGTGCCACGATCAGCAAAACGATCAGCCAATGCCAAATGCTCAACGAACCCATGATCCCTTCTCTCCTTAACCCCGTCGTCGCGGCTTGTGCCGCGAGTCCGTCAGTGCGCAATGATCGCGCCTGTTATTTGCGCCCCCAAACACGGAGCAGCGCGAACCGATAATAGTGCTGATGCAACGCCGCGTCGATGTGACGTTCAGCCCATGCGAAGCCAGGGCCGCGGCCCGGCGAGCAGATGCGCGTGCAGGTGATACACCTCCTGCCCACCGCCCGGCCCCGTATTCACGACCGTGCGAAACCCGCTCTCGCCGCCCGTGTACGCGACACCGAGCTCTTTCGCGAGGCGTGCGACCAATACGAACATTCTACCAAGCAGAGGAGCGTCGTTTTCGCCGCAATCTGACAGTGTGGAAATATGCCGCCGGGGGATGACGAGCACGTGTGTCTGCGCAGCAGGGCGAATGTCCCGGAAGGCAACAAATTCATCGTCCTCGTAGACGCGGGAACTCGGAATTTCGCCATCTGCGATCTTGCAGAAAAGACAGGTGCTGCGGTCGTGACTCATGGTGCTCCTGGTGAGCATGGCCTGCAATCGGTGAACAACGGCGGCGTGCAGCCCCGGTGTGCAGCCCGAAGGCCCTACCGGAAAACCTGCTCAGTCGGCCTTCAGACCCACCCGCGCGGGTTGGCTAGCGGCTTGTTGTCATACAAATACAACCAGCCTTTAATGATACGGTACAACGTCCAGATGGCGACAGCCCACAAAATAGGGATGCCGATAAGGACGAGGAAAAGCGCTATCCCGATCAGGTGCCCCGCGAGCCCCAGCCAGAACGTGCGAATCTGCCACGTGAAGTGCTGCTCGTAAGGCGTGCCGAGCGCCTCGTCGCGCTTGAGGTAATTCAGGATGATCGCAACCAGCACCGACACGCCGCCCGTGAGCCAGTAGACGGCGTAAAGCGCGTAGAGGACGTGCGTAATCGTGCGCAGGCTGCGCAGACGGTCCGCGTCGAGCGGATCTTGAATCGTTGGGGGCGGAAAGCCGCCTGGCATGGACATGCTGGTTGTCTCCGGGTCGATGGCGCCCCGACTCAGGGCTCAGTCGCCGTTCTGCTCGCGCTCGCGGCTCTTGCGCAGCGCCTTTTCCTCGAGCCCCGAAAGCCCTTCACGGCGTTCCAGTTCCGCCAGCACGTCAGCCGGACTCAGGTCGAAATGCGAAAGCGCGACGAGGCAGTGAAACCAAAGGTCGGCCACTTCGCCGACCAGCGCCGTCGGGGCGCCGCCCTGGCGCACGTCCTTTGCCGCGAGCACCACTTCGGTGGCCTCTTCGCCGATCTTCTTGAGCACCGCATCGTCGCCCTTGTGGAAGAGGCGCGCGACGTAGGAAGCGTCCGGGTCGCCGCCCTTGCGGCTGTCGATCACCGCCGCGAGGCGCAGCAGCGTGTCGTTCGTAGTGAGTTGCGTCATTTGTAGATGTGTTCGGGGTCTTTCAGCACGGGATCGACGGCGACCCACTGGCCATCGTCGACGGTGCCATCGAATTGCTGGAAAAAGCACGAGTGGCGGCCGGTGTGGCACGCGATGCCCGAGACCTGCGCGACCTTGAGCAACACGACGTCCTCGTCGCAGTCGAGGCGGATGTCGCGCACATGCTGCACGTGGCCCGACTCCTCGCCCTTGAACCACAGACGCTGACGCGAGCGCGAGAAGTACACGGCGCGGCCCGTTTCGACGGTCTTCGCCAGCGCCTCGCGATTCATCCACGCGAACATCAGCACGTCGCCGCTCGTCGCGTCCTGCGCGATCACGGGCACGAGGCCGTTGGCGTCCCAGTTGACCTTGTCGAGCCAGGCCGCGCCCGGCGTTGCATTTGTCGTCACGATCACAACCTCACCGAAATGCCCTGGTCGGCCATGAAGCGCTTGGCCTCGCCGACCGTGTGCTCGCCGTAGTGAAAAATGCTCGCCGCGAGCACGGCATCGGCGTGGCCCTTCACGATGCCATCCGCGAGATCCTGCAGGCCGCCCACGCCGCCCGAGGCGATCACGGGAATCGACACCGCGTCGGAGACCGCGCGCGTCAGGTCGAGGTCGAAGCCGCTCTTCGTGCCGTCACGGTCCATGCTCGTCAGCAGGATTTCACCCGCGCCGAGTTCGCCCATCTTGCGCGCCCATTCGACCGCGTCGATGCCCGTCGCCTTTCGGCCGCCATGCGTGAACACTTCCCAGCGCGCCGGTTCGCCCGGCGCCGACGCGCGCTTGGCGTCGATCGCAACGACGATGCACTGCGAGCCGTACTTGTCGGCGGAATCGCGCACGAGCTGCGGATTCGCCACCGCCGACGAGTTCATGCTGATCTTGTCCGCCCCCGCGTTCAACAGGCGGCGAACATCCGCCACGGCCCGCACGCCGCCGCCGACGGTCAGCGGAATGAAGACCTGCGAGGCCACCGCTTCGATGATCGGCAGAATCAGGTCGCGCTGGTCCGAAGTCGCTGTGATGTCGAGGAAGGTGAGTTCGTCTGCGCCCTGCTCGTCATAGCGGCGCGCGATTTCTACGGGATCGCCCGCGTCGCGCAGCTCGACGAAGTTGACGCCCTTGACGACCCGCCCGGCGGTCACGTCGAGACAGGGGATGATGCGTTTGGGTAGAGCCATGATCTTGCCGAAGTAGCCAGTCGATTGAACCAGTGGGAGGGCCTGCTCGCGGGTGGTCTGCCCCCGGATACGGCGTAGCGGCGCATCCGGGCGCGCCCCGCCTGCGCTTTCGCGCTCGCGCTTGTGCCATATTGCGCCGGACAGCGTCGGGTCATTGTCGCGCGCTTTGCTGCTCGTGGCGACCCGCGCGTACCGTCCGCCTCACGCTGCCGCTCTGTCGCGAAAATATCGCGCGCCTGGGTATGCGGTGAAGCCGCATCTCAGTCCACTCCACGCGGACAGGGCTGAAACCAGGGAAGCCTGCGCAGCACGCGTAGGCCCCTTCGCGAAACGCCAGCGGCGCCTAACGTGCCTTACGCGTCGTCCGATTCGCGCAGGCTGTCTGCGCGCGTCTGCGCGGCGGCAAAATCGAGATCGCCCGAGTAGATCGCGCGGCCACAGATCACGCCTTCGATGCCTTCGCCCTCGACCTCGCACAGCGCGTCGATGTCGGCGAGATTCGACAGACCGCCGCTCGCGATGACCGGAATCTTCACCGCGCGCGCAAGGCGCACTGTCGCGTCGATGTTGATGCCCTGAAGCATGCCGTCGCGCCCGATGTCGGTGTAGATGATCGATTCGACGCCGTAGTCCTCGAACTTGCGTGCGAGATCCACAACTTCGTGGCCCGTCAGCTTGCTCCAGCCGTCGGTGGCGACCTTGCCGTCCTTGGCGTCGAGACCGACGATGATGTGCCCCCCGAACGCGGTGCACGCTTCGTGCAGGAAGCCCGGGTTCTTCACCGCCGCCGTGCCGATGATGACGTACGAAAGGCCGTCGTTTAGATAGCGCTCGATGGTGTCGAGGTCGCGGATGCCGCCGCCCAACTGCACGGGGATCTCGTCGCCGACTTCCGCGATGATCTCGCGGATCGCGTCTTCGTTCTTCGGCTTGCCTGCGAACGCGCCGTTCAGATCGACGAGGTGCAGGCGGCGCGCGCCGCGCTCGACCCAATGTCGGGCCATTGCCGCCGGTTCCTCTGAGAAAATCGTCGCCTGGTCCATATCGCCTTGTTTAAGGCGCACGCAGTGACCGTCTTTGAGATCGATGGCCGGAATCAGCAGCATAGCTTCGGGTGATGTCTGGGAATGAGGTTGAATTAAACCGGCGCCGGTGGAAAAAAAGGCCCGATCCGGAGCCGTTTCGCTAGTTTAGTACAAGTCTTTCGGGGGTCTTGCTGATGTAAATCGGGTTGGCGGACGCTGTAGCGAGACCGCCGCAACCTGAACCTTCAGTACGCGCGCGAAATTACGGGTTCCAGTGGACGAAGTTGCGATAGACGCGCAAACCCGCCGCAGCGCTTTTTTCCGGGTGGAATTGAGTGGCGAAGATGTTATCCCGCGCCACCGCCGAGGTAAAGGCGGCACCGTACGGCGTTTCGCCCACAGTGTGCGCCGCGTTGTCAGGCACTACGTAATAACTGTGAACGAAGTAAAAATAGCTGTTGTCGGGCACGCCGTCCCACAGCGCGTGGGCGTGTGCCTGACGCACGACGTTCCAGCCCATCTGCGGAACCTTGAAGCGCGAACCGTCATCCTGAAGCTGGCCTTTCAGTTCGAAGCGCACGACCTTGCCGGGCAGCAGACCCAAACCCTTCGTGTCGCCCTCGGCGCTCCAGTCGAAGAGCATCTGCTCGCCGACGCACACGCCCATCAGCGGCTTCGTGCGCGCGGCTTCCAGCACGGCGTCCTGCAGGCCGGACTCGGCGAGACTGCGCATGCAGTCGGGCATCGCGCCCTGGCCGGGCAGCACGACGCGGTCGGCTGCGCGAATCGCCTCGGGACGCTCGACGATCGCCACGTCGGCTTCCGGCGCGGCCGTTCTCAGCGCCTGGGCAACCGAACGCAGGTTGCCCATCCCATAATCCACAATCGCAATTGAAGTTTTCATCTCGAATCAGGCCGTTCGGGCCTTGCCCTTGGCTTTACGTGGCGTTGGCAACGCGTACGCGTTCCGAAGCGCCGTCCAGACCCATTCCTTCCGAGCATCGCGATTCGCTTGCCGCGCGCCAGCGCTCACGCGGTAGCGTCGGCGGAGCACGCCGCGCGCCCGGTGCGACTTGCAGCCCGGTAACCGCAAAAGTGCGGCGCGGGGTGCACGTCCCGGTGCGCGTGTCCGTTCGCCCGGATCGGTTGATCGTACGTTAAACGTTAGAGGCTACCCTTCGTCGACGGGATCCTGCCCGCCGCGCGCTCGTCCAGTTCGGCGGCCTGACGCAACGCGCGGCCGAACGCCTTGAACACGGTTTCCATCTGATGGTGGGCATTCAGCCCGCGCAGGTTGTCGATGTGAAGCGTCACGCCCGCGTGGTTCACGAAGCCGCGAAAAAACTCGATCGACAGATCGACGTCGAACGTGCCGATGCGCGCGCGCGTGAACGGCACGTGAAATTCGAGGCCCGGACGGCCCGAGAAGTCGATGACGACGCGCGAGAGCGCTTCGTCAAGCGGCACGTAGGCATGGCCGTAGCGGCGGATGCCCTTCTTGTCGCCGATGGCCTGCGCCACCGCCTGCCCGAGCGTGATGCCGACGTCTTCCACCGTATGGTGGTCGTCGATATGCGTGTCGCCCTGCGCCTCGACCTCGAGATCGATCAAGCCGTGTCGTGCGATCTGGTCGAGCATGTGGTCGAGAAACGGCACACCGGTCGCGAGCTTCTGCTCGCCGGTGCCGTCCAGATTGATCTTGACGCGGATTTGCGTTTCGCTGGTGTTGCGAACGACTTGCGCGACGCGCATGGCAATTTCCTTCAATCAGCCCGTAACAGGAGGTTTAGAGGGGTTACAGAACGAAGCTCATTTAAGCACGAGCTTCAGGGCGGCGAGCAATTGTGCGTTTTCGTCGGGCGTCCCGACGGTCAAACGGACGCAATTCGCCAGCAATGGGTGCATTTTACCCACGTTTTTGATCAAAACCCTCGCGCCGAGAAGTGTATCGAACACCGCGTCGGCATCAGGCACGCGCACGAGCAGAAAATTGCCCGCGCTTTCGAAGACCTCGGCGCCCGGCAGTTTCGCTACAGCGGCGGCCAATTCCGCGCGTTCGGCGCGCAATTGCGCGGCCTGCGCGTCGAGCACGTCGATGTGGTCGAGCAGGAAACTCGCGGTTGCCTGCGTGAGCACGTTCACGTTGTACGGCGGGCGCACCTTGTCGAACTCATTGAGCCACGACGCCCGTCCCGCGAGATACCCGAGCCGGATTCCGGCGAGCCCGAGCTTCGACATCGTGCGCATCACAACCACGTTGTCGAATTCGCCCGCGCGCGGCATCCAGCTTTTCTGCGCGAACGGCTGATACGCTTCGTCGATGACGACGAGACCGTGCGCCGCCAACGCGACCGCGATGATGCGTTCGATTGCGGCGTCATCGAAAAGCGTGCCGGTCGGATTGTTCGGGTACGCCAGCCAGATCACGGACGGACGGTGTTCGGCGATCGCCGCGAGCATCGCTTCGGTGTCGAGCATGAAGTCGGCGGTGAGCGGCACGCCGACGAAATCGACGTGTGCGAACTTCGCCGAAATCGCGTACATGACGAAGCCCGGCACCGGCGCGAGCACCTTCGCGCCCGGCTTCGCGCACGCCATCGTGATCATGCTGATGATCTCGTCCGAACCGTTGCCGAGCAGTACTTCGCACTCTTCGGGAACGTGCATCGCGACCTTGAGCTTCGCGATGAGCGCCTCGGGGCGCGGCGCGGGATAGCGGTTCAGCGCAACGGCCGCCAGATGCTCGCCCAGCTTCGCTGCGAGCGCGGCGGGCAGCCCGAACGGGTTCTCCATGGCGTCGAGCTTCACGAAGCCGGTAGCGTCGGGCACGGGATAGCTCGTCATCGCGAGCACGTCGCGACGGATGATGTCTTGTGGCGTTGTCATATCGGACTGGCCCGGTCGGGCGGACTCGCCCTCGCGAGCGGGGCAAGCTTCTCACGAGCGGCTTCGAGACCGCTCAGGTTGTCGTAGGGCTTCTCGCTTACCAGACGTCTACTGGCAGGACTTCCAGGTTCGCACTTCGGGCGGGCGCTTACACAGTGCATCAGCGGCCGTGCGCACCTGCCCGAAGGCCCGGACTCACTTCATCCGGTATTCGGCGCTGCGCGCGTGAGCCTGCAGGCCCTCGCCGTAGGCCAGCTCCGCGGCGATCTCGCCGAGCGTCTGCGCGCCTTCCGCGCTGACCTCGATGAGACTCGACCGCTTGATGAAATCATAGACGCCGAGCGGCGACGAGAAACGTGCGGTACGCGACGTAGGCAGCACATGATTCGGCCCGGCGCAGTAGTCACCGAGGCTCTCGCTCGTGTAGCGGCCGAGGAAGATCGCGCCCGCGTGGCGGATTTCGGCACCCCACTTCTGCGGCTCGAGCGCCGAGATTTCGAGGTGCTCCGGTGCGATCTCGTTGGCGATCGCGCAGGCTTCCGCCATATCGCGCACCTTCACGAGCGCGCCGCGATTCGTGAGCGACGTGGCGATCACGTCGGCGCGCGGCATCGTCGGCAATAGTTCGTCGATCGCGTCTTCCACGCGCTTGATGAACGCCGCGTCCGGGCACAGCAGGATCGACTGGGCGAGTTCGTCGTGCTCGGCCTGCGAGAACAGGTCCATTGCCACCCAGCGCGGATCGGTCGTGCCGTCGCAGATCACGAGGATTTCCGACGGGCCGGCGATCATGTCGATACCGACCGTGCCGAACACGCGGCGCTTGGCCGACGCGACATAGGCGTTGCCGGGGCCGCAGATCTTGTCGACGGCGGGAACCGTGTCGGTGCCATACGCGAGCGCGGCGACAGCCTGCGCGCCGCCGATCGTGAACACGCGATCGACGCCGCCGATCAGCGCCGCCGCCAGCACGAGCGGGTTCTTCACGCCATCGGGCGTAGGTACGACCATGACGATCTCGCGCACGCCCGCGACGCGCGCCGGAATCGCGTTCATCAGCACCGACGAAGGATACGCAGCCTTGCCGCCAGGAACGTAGAGGCCCACGCGGTCGAGCGGCGTAACCTTCTGGCCGAGCACCGTGCCATCGGCTTCGGTGTACTGCCAGCTATGCGAGCCGCATTCGATGCGCTGCTTCTCGTGGTAGCCGCGCACGCGCGCCGCCGCCGCTTCGAGCGCGGCACGCCGCTTCGGTTCGAGGCTCTCCAGCGCCGCTTCGAGTTCGGCAAACGGCAGTTCGAGCGCCGCGACGCTGGTCGCGTTCAGGCGGTCGAAGCGGTTCGTGTACTCGAGCACGGCGGCATCGCCACGTGCTTTCACGTCAGCGAGGATCTGCGCCACCGAGCGCTCGATCGCCTCGTCCTCGCTCGCCTCGAACGCGAGCACCGCGTGCAGTGCCTTCTTGAAGCCGTCGGCGCTGGAATCGAGTTTGCGAATCGTGATAGCCATGCTGATATCCATCCGTATCGGTTAGTCGCCCGTCACGTTTGAACGCGTGACGAGCGGGCGGCGCTTGCGCTTTGTGCTGCCTTAAGCAACCACATGCAGCCTTAAGCAGCTTTAAGCACCCTCAAGCGCCGCGGTTCGAAGCGCGTTCGAACGCGTCGATGATCGGCCGCAGTGCAGCGCGCTTGAGCTTGAGCGCCGCCTGGTTCACAACGAGGCGCGACGAGATCGGCATGATCTCTTCGACCTCAACCAGGTTGTTCGCGCGCAGCGTGCCGCCTGAGCTGACCAGGTCGACGATCGCATCGGCGAGGCCGACGAGCGGTGCCAGTTCCATCGACCCGTACAGCTTGATGAGGTCGACGTGCACGCCCTTCGCCGCGAAGTGCTGCCGCGCGGTTTCCGTGTATTTCGTCGCGACGCGCAGACGCGCACCCTGGCGCACCGCACTCGCGTAATCAAAGCCCGCCGCGACGGCCACCGACATGCGGCAACGCGCGATGTCGAGGTCGACCGGCTGATATAGTCCGCTGCCGCCGTGTTCGAGCAGCACGTCCTTGCCCGCGACGCCAAAGTCCGCAGCGCCGTACTCCACGTACGTGGGCACGTCGCTCGCGCGCACGATGATGACGCGCAGGTTCGGATCGGTCGTCGGCAGGATCAGCTTGCGCGACGTCTCCGGATCTTCGGCCACCTGCACGCCTGCTGCGGCAAGGAGCGGCATCGTTTCTTCGAAGATGCGGCCCTTCGAGAGCGCAAGCGTAAGCGGCGCGCCTGCGGCGGCGGCGGGCGTCCGGGCAAGCGTGCTCATGCTGCACTCCCCTTGATCCGCTTAACGTTCGCGCCAACCGCGTTGAGCTTCACTTCCATGCGGTCGTAGCCGCGGTCGAGGTGGTAGATGCGGTCGATCAGCGTTTCGCCTTCGGCGCACAGGCCCGCGATCACGAGACTTGCCGAAGCGCGCAGGTCGGTCGCCATCACCTTGGCGCCCGAGAGCTTTTCGACGCCGGCCACCAGCGCGGTGTTGCCGTCGATCGTGATGCTCGCGCCGAGCCGGTTCAGCTCCTGCACGTGCATGAAGCGGTTCTCGAAGATCGTTTCGACGACCTGTGACGTACCGTCCGCAATCGCGTTGAGCGCCATGAACTGCGCCTGCATATCGGTCGGGAACGCGGGGTATTCGGAGGTGCGCAGGTTCACGGCGCGCGCGCGCGTGTTCATTCGTACACGCATCCAGTCGTCGCCTTCCTCGATCGACACGCCCGCTTCGCGCAGCTTGTCGGTGACGGCGTCGAGAATGCGCGGGCGAATGTTGCGCAGCGTGAGCTCGCCGCCAGCAGCCGCGACCGCGCACAGGAACGTGCCTGCTTCGATGCGGTCAGGAATGACCGTGTGCTTCGCACCGTGCAGCTTGTCGACGCCCTGAATCACGAGACGATCCGTGCCGATGCCGTCGATCTTCGCGCCCATCGCGACGAGCAGATGCGCGAGATCGCCCACCTCGGGTTCGCGCGCCGCGTTTTCGATCACCGTCTCGCCATCGGCTAGCACGGCGGCCATCAGCAGGTTTTCCGTGCCGGTGACCGTGATCATGTCGGTGACGATACGCGCGCCCTTCAGGCGCTTCGCGCGCGCCTCGATGAAGCCGTGCTCGATGGTGATCTCGGCGCCCATCGCCTGCAGGCCCTTGATGTGCTGATCGACGGGGCGCGCACCGATTGCGCAGCCGCCCGGCAGCGACACCTTCGCCTCGCCAAAGCGCGCGACGAGCGGCCCGAGCACGAGGATCGACGCGCGCATGGTCTTGACGAGCTCATACGGCGCCACGAGGTTGCTCACGTTTCCGGCATCGAGCTGCACGCGATGACCCGACTGCTCGGTGCGCACGCCCATCTGGCCAAGCAGCTTGAGCGTGGTGCGCACGTCCTGCAGGTCGGGCACGTTGTCCAGATGGACCGGTTCCGCGCTCAGGAGACCCGCGCAGAGAATCGGCAACGCCGCGTTCTTCGCGCCCGAAACGGTCACTTCCCCCGCGAGTTTCTGCCCGCCGACGATGACGAGTTTGTCCATGCCCGAAGTTTCCTGATTGGTTTGCTGACTACTGCGGCCAGCCTGCTGTGCCGCGTCATTCGCTTGAGCGGCGCCGCTGGCGACGCCTTCTTTATCCTGGGTGATTCGCACTGATATTCCGGATTATGCGTTCTGCCATTCTGCGGGCGTGAGCGTCTTCATGCTGAGCGCGTGGATTTCCTCGCGCATGCGCTCCCCGAGCGCCGCATAAACGATCTGATGGCGCTGGATCAGGCGCTTGCCTTCGAAGGCCGGCGAGACGATGGTCGCGAAGAAGTGCTGGCCGTCGCCTTCGACTTCGAGATGCTCGCACGCGAGCCCTGCCGCGATGTACTGCTTGATCTGTTCCGGAGTCGGCAACATGGTGAGAGATTCCTGGTCGTTGATGCTCAGTGGCGCAGCTTGTAGCCGCTCGCGATGAGACGCATCGCAAGCGCGGCGAGCGCCACGAAGAAGACGAAAACGATCGAGAGGCTGATGAACGGATTCACGTCGGACAAGCCGAAGAAACCGTAGCGAAAGCCGTCGATCATGTAGAAAAACGGATTGAGCCGCGACACTTCGCGCCACACCGGCGGCAGCGAATGCGTCGAGTAGAACACGCCCGAAAGGAACGTGAGCGGCATGATCAGAAAGTTCTGGAACGCGGCGAGCTGGTCGAATTTTTCGGCCCAGATGCCCGCAACGAGTCCCAGTGTGCCGAGAATCCCCGAACCGAGCACCGCGAACGCCAGAATATAGAACGGCGCGGCGAAGGTCATCGGAATGAACCAGATTGTCACGATGAACACGCCTGCGCCGACCACGAGCCCGCGCACGATCGACGCGAGGACGTAAGCGCCGAACATCTCCCATGCGGCGAGCGGCGGCAAGAGGACGAAGACGAGATTGCCGGTGATCTTGGACTGGATCAACGACGACGAGCTGTTCGCGAATGCGTTCTGCAGCACGCTCATCATCACGAGGCCGGGAATCAGGAAGGCCGTGTACTCGACGCCCGGATACACCTCTACATGGCCGCTCAGCGCGTGACCGAAGATCGTCAGATACAGCAGCGCGGTGATGACCGGCGCGAGCACGGTCTGGAAGGCGACCTTCCAGAAACGCAGCACTTCCTTGTAAAACAGCGTACGGAACCCGCTCATGCCAGCCCCTCGATGACTTCCGAACCGCTCATCACCTGCACGAAGACATCCTCCAGATCGGCCTTGCGGATTTCCATTTCTTCGAGCGTGCAACCGTTCGCGCGGCACAGCGCCAGAATACGCTCGACTTCAGCGTAGTCAGCAAGCCGCAGCAGATGGTGGCGCGCATTGACATTCGACGGATCGACTTCGAGTGCGCGCAGTTCGGCTGGCAGCACACCGTCCGAAAAACGCAGGTAGAGCTGCGTGCCGGCAAAGCGCTGCAAGAGCGCACTCGTGCGCTCGAGTGCGACGACCTCACCGCGGCGGAGCATCGCGATGCGGTCGCACAGTTCCTGAGCCTCTTCCAGATAGTGCGTAGTCAGCACGATCGTGTGACCTTCGCGGTTCAGGCGCGAGATGAATTTCCAGAGCGTCTGGCGCAGTTCGACGTCGACGCCGGCCGTCGGCTCGTCGAGCACGATCACAGGCGGACGGTGCACCAGCGCCTGCGCAACGAGCACGCGTCGCTTCATGCCGCCCGAGAGCGCACGCATGTTGACGTCGGCCTTTTCGGTGAGATCGAGATTCGCCATGATCTCGTCGATCCACGCGTCGTTATTGCGCAGACCAAAGTAGCCGGACTGGAGGCGCAGCGTCTCGCGGACGGTGAAGAAGGGGTCGAATACGAGTTCCTGCGGTACGACGCCGAGATTACGGCGCGCGTTGCGATAATCGTGGACCACGTCGTGACCGCGCACGGCAATCGAGCCTTCGTCCGCGCGAGCGAGGCCCGCGAGGATGCTGATGAGCGTCGTCTTGCCCGCGCCGTTCGGGCCAAGCAGCCCGAAGAACTCGCCCTCTTCGACCGTGAAGCTGACGCCTTTGAGCGCCTGGAGCGCCTTGAAGCGCTTCTTGACGTTACGAATTTCGATGGCTGGCATGACTCGAGCGCCGCCCGTCTGAACGCGGTGCGGCCGAAAAGTGCATCTATGCTGCGGGGAAGTCCGGAATTGGGGGCAGCTCGTGTCGCTGTCCGCGCCACCGGAAATCCGGCGGCAAAGCCCAAAAAACGGTTGATTATAGGGCAAAGTCGTGAGGCTCGACCTGGCCTGAGGGGGGATGAGCGGCGGCGGGCCCGTGCAAACCGTGGGGAAGGCCGCCGCGCGTCAATGTCGCTCGAAGAGGAGCGGATCGACGCCGTAAGCGTGCGCGAGACTCGCGAGCTTGGGAGGCAGATTGAGGACGTCGAGCTGGCCACCGCGTTCGCGGGCGGCGCGCTGCCAGGCGATCAGCACAGCAAGCGCCGACGAATCGAATTGCGCGAGCGGCGCGCAATCGACGGCAGTGGCGCCGGCCGCGATCCGCGCGAGACCCGCCGAGAGCACGCCATTCGCGCTCTCGTGAGTCAGTGTGGTTCCGGTGTCGAAGCTCGCGCTCACGAGGTCTTGCCCGACGCGAGTTGCTGGTTGCGTTGCGTGAGGAACTGGATCAGGCCATCCACGCCGCCCTGCTGGATCTTTTCCTGGAACTGCTGCTGGTACGCCTGGATCAGCCACGCGCCGAGCACGTTGATGTCATACACGCGCCAGCCTTGCGGCGTCTTGTACAGACGGTAGTCGAGTTCGATCGGCTGGCCGTTGTTCATCACGACCGAACGCACGACGACGTCGGTGTCGTCCGGGTTCGCGCGGAACGGCTTGTAGTCGATCTGCTGGTTGCGCACCTGGGCGAGCGCGCCCGAGTACGTGCGGATCAGAAGCGTCTTGAACTGCTCGATGACCTGCGTCTGCTGTTCGGGCGTCGCTGCGCGCCAGTTGCGACCCATCGCGAGTTGCGTCGTGCGGCGGAAGTCCGTGTACGGCAGGATCTTTTCATTCACGAGTTGCGTGATCCTGCTGATGTCGCCCGTCTGGATCGTCTTGTCGTTGCGAATCTGGTCCATCACCTGCTGCGTGACGGCCTTGATCAGCGCGTCCGGATTGCTCGTGTCCACCGACTGGGCCGACGCGACACCGGTCAGCGCA
The DNA here is from genome assembly GCF_021390575.1 of Paraburkholderia adhaesiva. Classification (GTDB taxonomy): domain Bacteria; phylum Pseudomonadota; class Gammaproteobacteria; order Burkholderiales; family Burkholderiaceae; genus Paraburkholderia; species Paraburkholderia adhaesiva. Next base: position 2,996,126 of record NZ_JAJEJQ010000001.1, read on the forward strand.
AAAAACATGGCGAAAAGCGGAAACAGAAAGAATTTTTTCATATCAAGTCCTGCAAGCTGGGAAGGAAGCACCCCGTTGGACGCCAACGATATCACGCGAGTTCAATCGGGCTCCACCCTTAAACTGCGACGATTCCGAGACAAGCGTTTCTGCTTGTTACTGCCAATACTTCGTCTGACAAATACGTCCGGTCATTGCCTCAGCGCAGACGCAGCGCCGGGTAGCCGAAACGCGCGGGCGGGACCATCTGGTCCGCCGGGACAGTCGTCGAGCCAGGGCCCGAGGCGCCCTGCGGCGCAGCGGCACCCGTCGCTCCGGTCGCACCAGCCGGACCGACGAGCGGTGCCGGCTCGCCTCCCGGATACGCAGGCGCCATGCCAGCCGCGCCCTGCGCAGCCGAGGCCGCGGCAGGGGCAGTGGCTGGAGCCGTGGCGGCCGCACCCGACGCAGCCGGTGCCGCGGCCGTGCCCTGCTCCACGTCTTCGTAGTTCGGCGGCGGCGCGCCTTCGCCGTAGTCCGGCAGATTCGACGTCGCACCGCTCCGCCCATCGGACAGCAGATAGCGGCGGCGCTGCAGATAGGCGTTGCGCACGAACGAATACTTGTCGATTGCGGCGCCTTCGAGCAGGTCGGTCGCACCGAGCAGGTTCGCGCGTGTGCTCGTCAGGTTCAGGCCGTACAGACCCCAACTGGCCGCTGCTGGATTCACGTAAGTGAGCGGATTGATGAAATAGTTGCCGCCCGTACCGATAGCGTCGCGCACCGTGCTCGGCCCGAAGAGCGGCAGCACGAGGAATGGACCGGCCGGCACACCGTAGTGACCGAGCGTCAGGCCCAGATCCTGATTGTGCTTCGGGAGATTCGCGAGCGTCGCCACGTCGAACAGGCCGCCGACACCGAAGACCGTGTTGATGACGATCCGCATGATGTCCTGCACGCCATCGGCGATCTTCAACTGCAGCAGGTTGTTCGCGACGTTGTAAACGTCGCCGATGTTCGAGAAGAAGTTCGTGATGCTGTCACGCACGGGCTGCGGCGTCACCTTCACATAGCCCTGCGCGACCGGCTTGATCGCGTATTGGTCGACCGTGTCGTTGAACTTGAAAACCGTGCGGTTGAAGCCTTCCCACGGATCTTCCTTCGACGGCGTCTGCACCGTCGCGCACCCCGCCATCGCAAACGCCGCGACCCCAATCGCGGCAGCGCGCATGCGCATTGTGGTCATCGTCGTTCTCCTTATTTGCCGGCCGCGCCCGAGGCTGCCGCCGGGCTCGCCGGCTCAGGCGCGGCGCCCTGGCCGTTCGCCGGTTTGGCCGCACCCGAATCGGCCGCCTTGCTATAGAGGAACTGGCCGATCAGGTTCTCGAGCACGATCGCCGACTGCGTCATCGCAATGGTGTCGCCCGCCTTGAGCACCTCGGTGTCGCCGCCGGGCTCGAGACCGATGTACTGCTCGCCGAGCAGCCCCGAGGTCAGGATCTTCGCCGAGGTGTCCTTCGGAAACTGGTATTGCTGGTCGATATTGATCGTCACCAGCGCCTGGAAGGTGTTGGTGTCGAAGCCGATCGACGCCACACGGCCCACCGTCACGCCCGCGCTCTTGACGGCCGCGCGCGGCTTGAGGCCACCGACGTTGTCGAACTTGAGCTTCACCGGATAGGTCGACTGGAACGACAGCGAGCTCATGTTGCCGGCCTTCAGCGCGAGAAACAGCAGCGCGATGAAGCCCAACACCACGAACAGGCCGACCCAGAAGTCGAGAGCAGTCTTTTTCATCGTCATCCCAATCAGAATTCTTCGCGGCGGCCATGCCACCGATAACGCCGGCCATGCGGCCGGACCTGGCGAAACGCCGGGCCCTAGCTAAACATCAGTGCGGTAAGCAGGAAGTCGAGGCCGAGCACCGCGAGCGACGCGTACACGACCGTCTTCGTCGTCGCGCGCGAGACCCCTTCCGGTGTCGGCTTGGCCTCGTAGCCCTGGTAGAGCGCGGTGAACGTCACGGCGAAACCGAACACGATGCTCTTGATCACACCGTTGCCCACGTCGGCCCAGACGTCCACGCCGCCTTGCATCTGCGACCAGAATGCGCCGGCATCGACACCGATCAGCAGCACGCCCACGACGTAGCCGCCGAGAATACCAACCGCGCTGAAGATAGCCGCGAGGATCGGCATGGCGATCACGCCGGCCCACATGCGCGGCGCGACCACGACGCGCACCGGATCGACGGCCATCATTTCCATCGCGGTGAGTTGCTCGCCAGCCTTCATGAGACCGATTTCGGCGGTGAGCGACGTGCCCGCGCGGCCCGCGAACAGGAGCGCGGTCACGACCGGCCCGAGTTCGCGCACGAGTGAAAGTGCGACGAGCAAACCGAGCGCCTGCTCGGAGCCGTAGCGGTTCAGCGTGTAATAGCCCTGCAGGCCGAGCACGAAACCGACGAAAAGCCCCGATACGGCAATGATCAGCAACGAATAATTACCGACGAAGTGGATCTGCTTCGTGACAAGCCGCGGGCGGCGCAGGAGCGGAAAAAATTCCAGCACGAGGCGCATGAAGAAACGTGCCGCGTGACCAGCGCGCGTGACCTGCTCGATCACGGCGCGCCCGAGCGAACTGATTGCGCCGATCATGAACGGCCTCCGCCCACGCCGAAGTCCGCGGCGAGCGGCACATTCGTCGGGTAGTGAAAGTGGAACGGACCGTCGGGCGCGCCGTCGATGAACTGGCGCACCGTCGGGTCCGTCGAGGCGCGCAGTTCGTCAGGCGTGCCCTGCGCGTGCACCTTCCCGTTAGCGAGGAAGTAGACGTAATCAGCGATCGCGAACGATTCGGGCACGTCGTGCGTAACGAGGATCGACGTTGCACCCAGCGCGTCGTTGAGCGTGCGAATGAGGTTCGCCGTGATGCCGAGCGAAATGGGATCGAGGCCTGCGAACGGCTCGTCGTACATCATGAGTTCGGGGTCGAGCGCGATGGCACGCGCGAGCGCGACGCGACGCGCCATGCCGCCCGAGACTTCCGACGGCGCGAGATCACGTGCACCGCGCAGCCCGACCGCATTGAGCTTCATGAGCACGAGGTCGCGGATCAGTTCTTCGGGGAGATCGGTGTGCTCGCGCAGCGCGAAAGCGACGTTCTCGAACACCGACATGTCGGTAAAGAGCGCGCCGAACTGGAACAGCATCCCCATCTTCCGGCGCAGCGCGTAGAGCCCCTCGCGCGTCTGTGCGCCGACATCCTTGCCCTGAAACAGCACCTCGCCGCGACGCGCACGCACGAGACCGCCGATCAGGCGCAGCACGGTCGTCTTGCCGCAGCCCGAACCGCCCATGACCGCCACCACCTGACCACGCGCAAAGCGCATGTTCAGGCCGGACAGGACGAGCCTGTCGCCGTAGCCGAAATCGACATCGCGCAGTTCCAGCAGGGTATCGGTGGATGATGGCACGTGATCTGACAGTCTATTTACACGAAGGCCGGATTATAGGGCCATCGTGAAAAAGCCGCCGTGATGCGCCCCGTCCCAATATGCTAGACGGCGGCATAGCGCCTGATGTAGCGCAAGCGGCCCCTCGACAGGACGGTTGCGCACGCGGTGCAACCGTCCGGCCTTGGGCCGATTATTGCGTAAACGCCTGCTGCAACGCAGCGACTGCTGCAGCCGGGTCGGCGGCCTCGGTGACCGCGCGCACCACCGCCGCGCAGCCCACCCCAGTCGCGAGCACCTGCGGCAAGACCGCCATGTCGATACCGCCGATCGCCACCATCGGCGCGACGCCGTCAAACAGCTTCACGTAGCGTGCGAGGCGCGCCAGACCTTGCGGCGCGGTCGGCATGGCCTTGGTCGTCGTCGGGAACACCGCGCCGAGCGCGACGTAGCTCGGACGGAAGTGCAGCGCCGTGAGCATTTCGAAGTAGCCGTGCGACGAAAGACCGAGTCGCATGCCCGCGGCCGCCAGCGCGTCGAGATCCGCCTCGCGCAGGTCCTCCTGGCCGAGATGCACGCCATAAGCGCCCGCCGCGAGCGCCTCGCGCCAGTGATCGTTGATGAACACGCGCGAGTCGGCATGCTGGCGTCCTGCCGCAACACAACGTTCTATTTCGCGCACCAGTGCGGGCGACTTCGGCTGCTTGCTGCGCAACTGCACCGTCTTCGCGCCGTAGTCGAGCACGCGTTCGACCCAGTCCGCCGTGGGCAACACCGGGTACAGGCCGAGCTTCGCGGGACACGGCGCGAACGGCTGCGCGGGCGCATCCGGCAAGCCGAGCACGCGCGGGAAGCGCGAGATGTCGACAGGCCAGGCGTCTTCGCGCGCTTCGTCACCATCGCGCCAGGCGAGCGCCAACACGAGTGCGTCGTGCGGGTCGAATCCGCAGTCGAGGAACGCCGCCAGCGCGGGGATCCAGTCTTCCGCCAGTTCGCCCTCGAGCGCGTAGCGCACGCCGCCGAGATGCAGCGTCGCGCGACCGTGCCCCGCGTCCATTGCCGCTTCGATCACGCCCGCGCCGTCGAGCATCCAGCGCGCGATGTTCGCGAGGTGCGGTGCGGCGTCGGTCACGATGATCAGGTCGCCGCCGTTCGGCGCATCGGGCGGCGTCAGGCAGATGCGCCACGGTGCGTGCGTCGGCGGCCAGTCGCCGAGGCGCGCGCGGATGCGTTCAGCCGCAGCGACGAGTTCATCGGCAGGCGGCCAGAAGAGTTCGCGGTCCTGCAATCGCAAGGTTTCGGTCATCAGCTGCCTCCGTCTTGATGCCAGAAGGGCATGCCCACGACCGGCGTGCTTGCCACCGCCGCATCGCGCTCGGTCATCGGCCCCGCGAGATACGCGGCCCGGCCCGCCTCGACGCCAAGCGCGAACGCGCGCGCCATCGCGTCAGGGTGTGTGGCCTGCGACACCGCTGTGTTGATCAGCACGCCGTCGAAGCCCCACTCCATCACCTGCGCCGCATGCGACGGCAAGCCGAGCCCCGCATCGACGATGAGCGGCACGTCGGGCAGACGCTCGCGCAGCACGCGCAGGCCGTACGGATTGATCACGCCCTTGCCGGTGCCGATGGGCGCGCCCCACGGCATCAACACCTCGCAGCCGGCGTCGAGCAGGCGACGGCCGATCACGAGGTCCTCAGTGCAATACGGCAGCACCTTGAAACCATCGCGCACGAGGCGCCCGGCGGCTTCGATCAGGCCAACCGGATCGGGTTGCAGCGTGTAGTCGTCGCCGATCAGTTCGAGCTTGATCCAGTCGGTTTCGAAGACCTCGCGTGCCATGTGCGCCGTGGTCACTGCTTCGTTGACGGTGAGGCAACCTGCTGTGTTCGGCAAGAGCGGCACGCCGTGGCGCTTGAGCAGTTCGAAGAAGCCCGCGGCGGCCGTGCCGTCGTTCATCTGGCGGCGTAGCGCGACGGTAATCATGCCGGGGCCCGCCGCTGCGATCGAGTCGGAAAGCGACTGCAGCGACGGGTAACGCGACGTGCCCAGCAGCACGCGGCTGGCGAAGGTTTCGCCGTAGAGCGTGAGCGCGTCGGCGGTCGAAGGAATAGTCATGGTAGTTAGATCCCTGGCAGGTGTGGGGCGACTGGTCAACCGCCCGCCACCGGACTCACGATATCGATGCGGTCGCCCGCCTGGAGTGCGCGCGCGCCTTGCTGGGCGCGCGCGACGAAATTGCCGTTCAACGCAACGGCGAAAGGCGGTCGCGCACCGTACGCGGTGAGCGCGTCGGCGACCGTTGCGCCATCGGGCAGCGTGAGCAGCTTCTGGTTGACGTGTATGTCCATGTCGATACTTGTTACGTGTGGCTGGTTACTCGCGCTTTCAGGCGTGCTCGCGCGTGCCCTGCAAATGAAGCATGTCGCTCCAGCGCGAATCGCGGCGTAGCGTCTCGAAGGCATCCGCATCGGTGACGCGGCCATCGAAGAGTGCCTGAGCGCAGCGCACCGCCTCATCGGCCACTTCGGGCGCAATCATGAAGCCGTGACGGTAGAGGCCGTTCAGGCGCAACGTCTGCGCGCCATCCCAGATCAGCGCGGGGCGATGATCGGGCAGCGTCGGACGGCAATTCGTCGCCAGTTCGAGGACGCGCGCCTCGCCGAACGCCGGATGCACCGCGAACAAGGCACTCATCAATTCGAGCGCGGAGCGCACGCTCACCGGCGACCTGTCCTCGCCTTCGATCTCGGTCGCGCCGATCACGAAGACATCGTCCTGTTTCGGCGCGACATAGAGCGGATACCTCGGATGCAGAATGCGCACGGGCCGCGTGATCCCGATACCGGGTGCATGCACGCGGGCGACCTCGCCGCGAATGCCACGCAGCGTGGGCAGCGCGGATTTCGCACCGAGTCCGCGGCAGTCGATCGTCACGCGTGCGCGCGGCAGATCGGCATCGTCGACGGTCGTATTCCAGTGCGTTTCGACGCCCCGCTGTGCGAGTCCGGCCGCCAGCGCGCGCAGTGCCTGACGGTTGTCGAGCTGGCCGTCGCCTTGCAGCAGCCAGCCGCGAGAGAAACGTCCTGCGAGCGCCGGCTCCGCTGCGTCGAGTTGCGCGCCCGCGAGCGGCACGAAGCCGTCGTCGGCGAGCCAGTGCGGTGCGTTCGCGCGCACGCGGCGCTCGAAAAGCGGCGCCTCCGTGCGGTCGGCCTGATGCCAGACCACGAGCGTGCCGTTGCGCTGGAAGTAGACCGGCTCGGGCAGCTCCGCGAGAATGCGCGGCCAGCTGTCGAGCGACGCGACGCCGAGTTCGGTGATGAGCAATTCGGCGACGGCAGCCTCGGCGAGCGGCGCGAGCATCGCGGCCGCGACCCAGGCCGCGGAGTTGGCTCCATCGGGTCCTCCGCTCTCGTAGAGCGCGACGCGATGGCCCGCGCCCGCGAGCCGCCAGGCGACGAGGCGCCCGCTCAAGCCCCCACCGAGGACGGCGAAATCGGGCGTTGTGGAGGTAGCGCGTGCGCCAGTCATGACGAGACTCCGACGCGAGCAGACGCAAGGACGCACGACGCGGTAAAGCACGCGCCGGACACTGGACGAACTGAATGAACTGAAGAATAGGCGGTCATCGTATCCTTTCCGTACGGTAGTTGCAGACGTACCTAAGGACGAAACCGGCCGGCATGGCCGGCTGGACAGTGCAATAAAGACAAACGGGACAGCGGTCCCATACACTTGCCCAGCGGGAAACTGAAGATAACTCCAGTAATGCTTTCCTGAAACTTCCCGCGCCGGTATTACCCGGATCGGGTGCAAAGGGTCTCTCTCAGCCTCGCCGCAACATGCACCGCATGTCGGGCGTAGCACCCCTGTTTCGTCAGCGGACATTAGACCACAAAAGCCGCTGGCGCCGCAAACCTCGGCGGGCGCTCACGCACGGTGTGCGGCGCGCGCCCCTGGCAAAATTCCTGGCAACGGCACCATGCATCGCGCCCCGCGCCAGTGAGACAATGGGCCGCGCGATTAAGCTGCACTTAAGCAGCCCGCGACAGAATCGGAGCGCCAGCGCTCCGCGCAGCACGCTCGCACCATCGGCCGATGGCCGGACCACACATCGGAACACACATGACGAACCTTTCTTCCCGCTCCACGCCGGACCAGCAGGAACGGATCTCGGCCTGGAGCCTGATCAAGCCCTATTGGGTTTCCGAAGAACGCTGGGTCGCCCTGGCGCTGCTCATCGCAATCGTTGCGATCAATCTGCTCATCGTGTGGATTAACGTGCGGCTCAACTTCTGGAACCGCGATTTTTTTAACGCGCTCCAGGGTAAGCAAGCGGCACAGTTCCAGCACTTGTTGCTGATCTTCACGGGCTACGCGTTCGCCTACATCTTCCTTGCGGTCTATGGGCGTTATCTGCGCCAGATGCTCGCATTCCGTTGGCGTCAGTGGCTCACCACACGCTTCCTCGGTGAGTGGCTGCGCGACGGCGCCTTTTATCGCATCGAGCGAGACCGTCTCGCCGACAACCCAGACCAGCGGATCAGCGACGACCTGCAATCGTTCGCAAACAGCACGCTCACGCTCACGCTTGATCTTTTGTCCACGGTCGTCACGCTGTTCTCGTTCATCACCATCCTGTGGACCGTCTCCGGCGCTCTGTCGTTTACATTGGCCGGGCACGCGATCAGCATTCCCGGCTACATGGTCTGGGTCGCCGCGCTGTACGCCATCTTCGGGTCATTCATCATTCACAAAGTGAATCACCCGCTTGTGTCGATCAACTATCAGCAACAGCGCGTCGAAGCCGATTTCCGCTTCGGCCTCATTCGCCTGCGCGAAAACGCAGAGCAAATCGCGCTTTACGACGGCATGGAAACCGAGCAAGCCAACGCGCGAGGTCTGTTCCAGCACATCCGCGATAACTGGACGCGCGTGATGAAGTACACACGGCGGCTCACCTTCGTGCAGAACTTCTACGGTCAGGTCGCCATCATCTTTCCGCTCGTGGTCGCAGCGCCGCGCTATTTCGCCGGTGCATTTACGTTCGGCGTGGTTACGCAGATCGCGGACGCATTCGGCACCGTCAGCGCTTCGTTCTCGTGGTTCATCGACAATTACGCGACGCTGGTCGAATGGCGCGCCACGGTCAACCGTCTGCGTGAATTCGAGCGCGTGGTCCACGCGCCGCGCCTGAAGGAAAGCGTCTCGCGCGCGACCGAACACGGCGGCATCAACCTGCATTTCGTCGATGCCAACGCGCTCTCGACCGAGCACCTGGTGCTCTCGCTGCCCAACGGCGAACCGCTCTCCGAAGTACGCGACATCGCCATCAAACCGGGTTCGCGCTGGCTCGTGCGCGGTCCCTCGGGCGCGGGCAAGAGCACGCTGATGCGTGCACTCGCGGGCCTGTGGCCTTTCGGCGAAGGTTCGATCGATGCGCCCGTCGATGCACGCATGATGTTCATCCCGCAGCAGAGCTATCTGCCGATCGGCACGCTCAAGGCGGCGCTCACGTATCCGTCCGCACCGGGCGAATACAGCGACGATGAGTGCCGTGAGGCGCTGCGCGCGTGCCGCCTCGAAGAGTACGCGGACCGGTTGGGCGAGTCGGCGCACTGGACGCGCGTACTCTCGCCGGGCGAGCAGCAGCGGCTTGCGGGCGCGCGCGTGCTGCTTCACAAGCCCGACTATCTGTTCCTCGACGAAGCGACTAGCGCCCTTGATCCTGACAATGAAAACCGGCTGTACAAGCTCTTCGACGACCGGCTGCCGAAGGCGGCGATCGTGAGCGTGGCGCATCGCGAGTCGCTTGCGGCTTTCCATGATGAGACGCTCGATATCGAGCGGATGCCGGAAGAGCGGATCGCGGCTTGAGCGCGGACGGCGGTCGTGTGTCGATCAGAGTTAGTGCTTGAGCTGTCGGCTGGAGTTGGCGCTTTAGCGCTTACTCCAGCCCCATGCAGAGCACTTACTCTGATCCCATGCAAAGCTGTCGATCAGAGTTAGCGCTTTAGCTGTCGGCTGGAGTTGGCGCTTTAGCGCTTACTCCAGCCCCATGCAGAGCACTTACTCTGGTCCCATGCAGAGTTGTCGATCAGAGTTAGTGCTTTAGCTTGTTGGCCGGAGTTGGCGTTTTAGCACTTACTCCGGCCGAATGCAGCGCGCTTACTCTGGTCCTATGCAAAGCTGTCGATAAGAGTTGGCGCTTTGGCGCTTACTCCGGCCCAATGCAGCGCACTTACTCTGGCTCCATGCAAAGCCGTCGATCGGAGTCGGTCTTCTAGCGCTGACGCTAGTCCCACGCAGCGTGCATTAACGATTCACGCTCCGTCCAGCGCCACACTCGCTAGCGCGTCGTAGCGCGCTCCCTGGCGAGCAAGCGTACTCGAATACAGCACGAGCGACGTAAAGCGCAGCGGCGGCAGCGTGTGCGGGTCACAGACAAGCGTCGCCGACGTCGCGTCGCGTGCGAATCGCGCAAGCGTGACGTGCGGACGAAACGCGCGTGCATCGAGCGGCAAACCCGCCTCAAACATCAGCGAACGCACTCGCCAATCAAGCGCGACGAAAGCGTCGGACATCTCCAGAGCAGCCACCATCAAGCGCGGATGCGCGCGGCCCGGCCAGCACTCGATCTTCGTGACCGGTGCAGGCGGGATCTGCACGGCGTGGTCCCGCAGGCGGCGCGCAAGCATTTCGCCGGCGTCGCCAGGCAGCACGCCAATGAACGCAACCGTCAGATGCAACTGTTCATACGGCACCCGCCGCGCGTTGGGCGGGATGTCGAGCGCTGCGAGCGCGTCGCGCGACGCCGCGTCGGGCGCTAGCGCGATGAAGCAGCGCTTCCACGAATCGAGATTCGGGGCTTCGGACATGATCGGAGCGGGATCGGTCGAACAGTTCGTGCCATGGTAACGCCTAAGGCGACAACTGCCCGCGAACCACGCAGCGACCCCGCGAAGCCGGACGAAAAAAACGGGCCACCCAAGGGTGACCCGTTTTTCTCTCGCAAACCGCAGTCTGCGGTGTGTCGGCTGGAGTTAGCGCTTTAGCTGTCGGCCGGAGTTAGAGCTTCCGCCCTTACTCCGGCGCTACCGCTAACTCAACGCGGCAGCTCCGAACTCCCCATCAGATACGCATCGACCGAACGCGCGCACTGACGCCCTTCGCGAATCGCCCAGACAACGAGCGACTGACCACGGCGCATGTCACCGGCGGTGAAGACCTTGTCGACGGACGTGTAGTAAGCCTTCTCGCCTTCAGTCGAAGCGCGCACGTTGCCGCGCGCATCCTTGTCGACGCCGAACGCTTCGAGCACCGGTGACACCGGCTGCGTGAAACCCATAGCGAGCAGCACGAGGTCGGCCTTCATTTCGAACTCCGAACCCGGCACTTCGACCATCTTGCCGTCCTTCCACTCGACGCGCGCGGCGATGAGCTTTTCGACCTTGCCGTTCTTGCCCTCAAAGCGCTTCGTCGCGACCGACCAGTCGCGCTCGCAGCCTTCTTCGTGCGACGACGAAGTGCGCAGCTTGATCGGCCAGTACGGCCACACGAGCGGCTTGTTCTCTTCCTCGGGCGGCTGCGGCAGCAGTTCGAACTGCGTGACGCTCTTCGCGCCGTGACGGTTCGAGGTGCCGACGCAGTCGGAACCCGTATCACCGCCGCCGATCACGATGACCTGCTTGCCCTTCGCGACGAGCTGGTCGGCAACCTTGTCACCCGCGTTGACCTTGTTTTGCTGCGGCAGGAAATCCATCGCGTAGTGGATGCCCTGCAGCTCGCGACCCGGCACCGGCAGATCGCGCGGCGTTTCCGAACCGCCTGCGATCACCACGGCGTCGAACTGTTCCTTCAGTTCTTCCGGCGTGACGGTTTCCTTGGCGGTGTTGCCGATGTACTCCGGCAGTTCGCCCTTGCCGACGAACACGTTGGCGCGGAACGTCACGCCCTCGGCTTCCATCTGGCGCATGCGGCGATCGATCAGCCACTTCTCCAGCTTGAAGTCGGGAATGCCGTAGCGCAGCAGGCCACCAATGCGGTCGTTCTTTTCGAACACCGTCACGTCGTGGCCGGCGCGCGCGAGTTGCTGCGCGGCAGCGAGGCCCGCGGGGCCCGAGCCCACGACGGCAACTTTCTTGCCCGTCTTCTGCTTCGCAACCTGCGGCGCGACCCAGCCTTCGGACCAGGCCTTGTCGATGATCGCGTGCTCGATCGACTTGATGCCGACCGGGTCGTTGTTGATGCCGAGCGTGCACGCCGCTTCGCACGGCGCCGGGCAGATGCGGCCCGTGAACTCGGGGAAGTTGTTCGTCGAGTGCAGCACCTCGATCGCCGACTTCCAGTCCTGGCGGAACACCAGATCGTTGAAGTCAGGAATGATGTTGTTGACCGGGCAGCCGTTGTTGCAGAACGGAATACCGCAGTCCATGCAACGCGCGCCCTGGAGCTTCGCGTCCGCGTCGGACAGCGCCGCCACGAACTCCTTGTAGTGCTTCACCCGCGTAAGCGGTGCTTCGTACGCCTCATGCTGGCGCTCGTACTCGAGAAAACCGGTTGCCTTACCCATATGGTTCCCGTCTATCCATTGACTCGTTCGGTGAGGGGATCGGCGGTCCGCCCTCGCGCTTCATGCGTCGCGCGGCGGACACGCCTTCGTCTATTCGTCTTCGCGGAAATCCGTCGAATCAGGCGGCCAGCACTTCCTGGCTTGCCTTCTTCGCGCCGATTTCGGTCAGTGCGCGCTTGTACTCCGTCGGGAATACCTTCACGAACTGGCGGCGCGACGCGTCCCAGTTTTCGAGCAGCGCCTTCGCACGCGTCGAGCCGGTGAACTGGAAGTGACGCTCGATGATGCCCTTGAGGAGCGCCTCGTCAGTCTCACCCGCGTGCCACAGCGCGCGGTCCACCGTGCGTTCCTGCTCGGCTTGCTGCAGCACCGGCTCCAGCGTGACCATCGAGCGGTTGCACTTGCCCGCGAACGTGCCGTCCGGGTCGTAGACGAACGCGATGCCGCCCGACATGCCGGCCGCGAAGTTACGGCCCGTCTCGCCGAGCACGACAACCGTGCCGCCCGTCATGTATTCGCAGCCGTGGTCGCCGGTACCTTCGACAACCGCCGTCGCGCCCGAGTTACGCACGCAGAAGCGCTCGCCCGCGACACCGCGCAGATAGGCTTCACCTTCGATCGCGCCGTACATCACCGTGTTTCCGCAGATGATGTTTTCTTCGGACTTACCGCGGAAGTCGTTCGTCGGACGGATGATGATGCGGCCGCCCGAGAGGCCCTTGCCAACGTAGTCGTTGCCGTCGCCGACGAGGTCCAGCGTGATGCCCTTCGCGAGGAACGCGCCGAAGCTCTGGCCCGCCGTGCCCTTCAACTGGATGTGGATCGCGTCGTCGTCGAGACCGTCGTGGCCGTACTTCTTCGCGACCACGCCCGACAGCATCGCGCCGACCGTGCGGTTCACATTGCGCACCGGCTGGATGAACGAGACGTGCTCACCGCTTTCGATTGCGGCCTTCGCCTTCTCGATCAGCGTGTGGTCGAGCGCGCGCTCGAGGCCGTGGTCCTGCGACTCGACGTGCAGACGCGCGACTTCGGCGCCCACTTCCGGCTGGTAGAACACCTTCGAGAAGTCGAGGCCCTTCGCCTTCCAGTGCTCGATGCCACGACGCGTGTCGAGCAGATCCGCGCGGCCGACGAGATCGTCGAACTTGCGGATGCCGAGTTGCGCCATGATTTCGCGCACTTCTTCAGCGACGAAGAAGAAGTAGTTGACGACGTGCTCGGGCTGGCCCGTGAACTTCGCACGCAGCACCGGATCTTGCGTCGCGACGCCGACCGGGCAGGTGTTCAGGTGGCACTTGCGCATCATGATGCAGCCTTCGACGACGAGCGGTGCCGTCGCGAAGCCGAACTCATCGGCGCCAAGCAACGCGCCGATCACGACGTCGCGGCCCGTCTTCATCTGGCCGTCGGCCTGCACGCGGATGCGGCCGCGCAGGCGGTTCAGCACGAGCGTCTGCTGCGTTTCGGCGAGGCCGAGTTCCCACGGCGTGCCAGCATGCTTGAGCGACGAGAGCGGCGACGCGCCCGTACCGCCGTCATGGCCGGCGATCACGACGTGATCGGCCTTCGCCTTCGCGACACCTGCTGCAACCGTACCGACGCCCGCTTCCGACACCAGCTTCACCGAAACCGACGACGACGGGTTCACGTTCTTCAGATCGTGAATCAGTTGTGCGAGGTCTTCGATCGAGTAGATGTCGTGGTGCGGCGGCGGCGAGATCAGGCCGACACCCGGCACCGAGCAACGCAGCTTGCCGATGTACTCGGACACCTTGTGACCCGGCAGCTGACCGCCTTCACCCGGCTTCGCGCCCTGCGCCATCTTGATCTGAATCTGGTCCGCCGACGCGAGGTACTCGGCCGTCACGCCAAAGCGGCCCGACGCGACCTGCTTGATCTTCGAGCGCAGCGAATCGCCATCCTTCAGCGGGATGTCCGTCACGACTTCACTGCCGATCACCGAGCGCAGCGTCTCGCCGTTCTTGATCGGAATGCCGCGCAGTTCGTTGCGGTAGCGCTTGTCGTCTTCGCCGCCTTCGCCCGTGTTCGACTTGCCGCCGATGCGGTTCATCGCGATGGCGAGCGTGGCGTGTGCCTCGGTCGAGATCGAGCCGAGCGACATCGCACCGGTCGCGAAACGCTTGACGATGTCCTTGGCCGGCTCGACGTCGTCGATCGAGATCGCGCGCGTCGGGTGGAGGCGGAACTCGAACAGGCCGCGGAACGTCATGTGACGCTTCGTCTGATCGTTGATCAGATGCGCGTATTCCTTGTACGTCTGGTACGAGTTGCTGCGAGTCGAGTGCTGGAGCTTGGCGATCGCATCCGGCGTCCACATGTGCTCTTCGCCGCGCACGCGCCAGGCGTACTCACCACCCGCGTCGAGCGCGTTCGCGAGAACCGGGTTGTCGCCGAACGCATCGCGGTGCAGACGGATCGCTTCTTCCGCGACCTCGAACAGACCGATGCCGCCGACCTTCGAACCGGTGCCCTTGAAGTACTTCTCGACGAGGTCTTCCCCGAGGCCGACCGCTTCGAAAATCTGCGCGCCCGTGTACGACATGTACGTCGAAATGCCCATCTTCGACATGACCTTCTGCAGGCCCTTGCCGACCGCCTTCGTGAAGTTGTAGACGGCCTTCTCAGCGGAGAGGTCGCCCTTCAGGCCGCTTGCCATCTGCGCGAGCGTTTCCATCGCGATGTACGGGTGAACGGCTTCGGCGCCGTAGCCCGCGAGCAGCGCGAAATGATGCGTCTCACGCGCCGAGCCCGTTTCCACGACGAGACCCGTGCTCGTGCGCAGGCCTTGCGACACGAGGTGCGAGTGAATCGCCGACGTGGCGAGCAGCGCCGGAATCGCGACGTTGTCTCGGTCCGCGCGGCGGTCCGAGACGATCAGGATGTTGTAGCCCGACTTGACCGCATCAACAGCTTCCGCGCACAGCGACGCGAGACGCGCCTCGATGCCTTCCTTGCCCCAGGCCACCGGATAGCAGATGTTCAGCTCGTAGGAGCTGAACTTGCCACCCGTGTACTGCTCGATCGCGCGGATCTTCGCGATGTCCTTGAAGTCGAGCACCGGCTGCGACACTTCGAGACGCATCGGCGGGTTGATGTTGTTGGTGTCGAGCAGGTTCGGCTTCGGGCCGATGAACGACACGAGCGACATCACCATGTTCTCGCGGATCGGGTCGATCGGCGGGTTCGTGACCTGCGCGAACAGCTGCTTGAAGTAGTTGTAGAGCGTCTTGTTCTTGTTGGACATGACCGCCAGCGGCGAGTCGTTGCCCATCGAACCGACGGCTTCTTCACCCGCCATCGCCATCGGCGCCATCAGGAACTTGAGGTCTTCCTGCGTATAGCCGAACGCCTGCTGACGGTCGAGCAGCGCTGCGGCTTCGGCGCGCGCGGCCGCGACGTCTTCCGCCTTCGGCTCGATTTCGTCGAGCTTGATGCGAACGGCGTCGATCCAGCTCTTGTACGGCTTGGCGTTGGCGAGGTTGTCCTTCAGTTCCTTGTCGTCGATGATGCGGCCGTGTTCCATGTCGATCAGGAACATCTTGCCCGGCTGCAGACGCCACTTCTTGACGATCTTGGACTCGGGGATCGGCAGCGTGCCCGCTTCCGACGCCATGATGACGAGGTCGTCGTCGGTGACGATGTAGCGCGCCGGACGCAGACCGTTACGGTCGAGCGTCGCGCCGATCTGGCGGCCGTCCGTGAACGCGATGGCCGCGGGACCGTCCCACGGCTCCATCATCGCCGCGTGATATTCGTAGAACGCCTTGCGGTTCTCGTCCATCAGCGTGTGCTGTTCCCACGCTTCCGGAATCATCATCATCACCGCGTGGACGAGCGGATAGCCCGCCATCACGAGCAGTTCGAGGCAGTTGTCGAACGAAGCCGTATCCGACTGGCCCGGATAGATCAGCGGCCAGAGCTTCGGCAGGTCGTCGCCGAGGACGTGCGAGGCGATAGCGCCGGTACGGGCGTTCAGCCAGTTCACGTTGCCCTTCACGGTGTTGATTTCACCGTTGTGGGCGATCATGCGGTACGGGTGAGCCAGTTCCCACGCCGGGAACGTGTTCGTCGAGAAACGCTGGTGCACGAGCGCCAGCGCGGAGACGACGCGCTCGTCTTGCAGGTCGCGGTAGTACACGCCGACCTGACCGGCCAGCAGCAGGCCCTTGTAGACGACCGTGCGCGCCGAGCACGACGGCACGAAGTATTCCTTGCCGTGCTTGAGCTTGAGCGCCTGGATGCGGTGGCTCGCGGTCTTGCGGATCACGTAAAGCTTGCGCTCGAGCGCGTCCGTCACCATCACGTCCTTGCCGCGACCGATGAAGAT
This sequence comes from Paraburkholderia adhaesiva, assembly GCF_021390575.1. Lineage (GTDB taxonomy): Bacteria > Pseudomonadota > Gammaproteobacteria > Burkholderiales > Burkholderiaceae > Paraburkholderia > Paraburkholderia adhaesiva. The sequence goes on from NZ_JAJEJQ010000001.1 coordinate 3,012,482, forward strand.
CTGGCGGATCAGCGGCTCGCTCTTCTTGACCGTGGGCGAGATCGGCATGGCGTGGTCGACCGGCACATCGCGCCAGCCGAGCACGACCTGGCCCTCGGCGCGCACCGTGCGCTCGAGTTCCTGTTCGCAGGCGAGACGCGAAGCGTGTTCCTTCGGCAGGAAGATCATGCCGACGCCGTATTCGCCGTTCGGCGGCAGCGTCACGCCTTGCTTGGCCATCTCTTCGCGATAGAACGCGTCCGGAATCTGGATCAGGATGCCCGCACCGTCGCCCATGAGCGGATCGGCGCCGACGGCGCCCCGGTGGTCGAGGTTCTCCAGAATCTTCAGGCCTTGCTGAATGATTTCGTGGCTCTTCTTACCCTTGATGTGGGCGACGAAGCCGACGCCACAGGCGTCGTGTTCGTTTTGCGGGTCATAGAGACCTTGCGCGGCGGGCACCGCGGCGCGCTGCTGGTGATCGTTCATGGGGACACCGTCCAAGAATGGCCAATGGGTGGCCGTTGATTCCGTCTTTTACTTTCCGCCGCTTGTGTGACCGCTGTACGGCGTTGTGCAGGCGATGCGAGCTTCCCGCGTCATGCGCCGAGGAGAGCCGAAAGGCGAATATACGCGACGAATCAAAGGCATGCAAATAAAACCGCATGATTGAACCCCATTTATCACGATGCTGCATTCGCATATATTTTTATTGGGGCCATATCAATTGCAGACTTAAAAAAGCGACATCCGGGGATGCCGCTTTTTCACCTAACCCATTGATGTTAAAAACCAATCAATGTGTGCCGGTGCCGGGTTTACGATCCTCGTGAGCCGGCGGCGAACCCGCTGCTGGACTGCTGTCGGGTCTTGTCGCTCCCGCAGTTGAACTGCCCGAACCGTCCGGATGTGCGCCTGAATGTCCTCCCGGATGCCCCCCTGCCTGACCTGCGGCATGTCCACCGGGTGCACTCGCACCAGAACCTGGCGAATCGGCCGGTTGATGAGACCCCATTTCATGACCGGACGCTGATGCTGCAGTGCCTGGCGTTGCACCGGCTGCCGCCGGCGCCTCGCGCACCTTGCGCGGCCGACCACGCGGCAGCGGCGACACACGCCGGTTCGCCGAGCGCGACGCCCAGTCCCGCCAGGTATCGCTGCCGAGCACCCAGCCCTTGAGGGTCGCCTGCATCAGTTGCGTGGTTTCGCGTTCGTCGAGCGGCTGCTCGCACAGTTCGCGATAGACGCGCTGACGCTCGAACGGCGTATTCCCAAGCGCCCAGTAAAGCTGGTGGTCCGTGATGAGACTGTCGACGGTGAGCCCGATGTGATGCCGGTAGCTCGACCAGCGATAGTCCTCGGGCGCCGCGACGAGATGGTTACGCACCGGCGCCATTTCGACGACGCGGCTCGCCAGCAGGAAAAAGCGCTCACCCTCGATGACCGTGGCGCGGTAGCGGCCCTCCCACAACGTGCCGCGCCTGGCGTACCGCCGGTTGAAGTGGGCCACGTAGCGCCGGCCGACCGCCTGCATTGCCTTGGGCAGGCTCGACTCGTCGGACGGAGTGGCGAGCAGTTGCACCGCGCCGGGCATCAATACCCACGCATGAACCGCCAGATGATGATCGCGCGCCGCAGCCTTCAGGCAATCGATGAAAAGCTCGTAATCCTGGTCATCGACGAACGCGGGCTGCTGGTCGAGCCCACGAAGGATCACGTGCTGCGGCTGATCAGGAACATAAAGACGTGCAAGCCGTGCCATGCTCGATTTTCCATTAGTCCGTTGGTGAATACCCGCAGACCCGCCAGGCCGCATCGGCGCTCAAGAAGCAGGGATGCGGCTCCGGCGGAAACCCGGCGGGGCTTAGGGAGAAGCCTCTAACCGTCCCATATAGTCTGATGGAAACGTTTTGTTCATAATGAGCGGGCCCTTAATGGAGGAGATATGAAACTAAAACAAGCGCTGGCAGGTATTGCCGCGCTGGCGAGTCTTTCGGCAGCACACGCACAATCAGCCAACACGTTCTACGTAACAACCGGGTGGTTCCACTTCGCACCGCAGGACTCCAGTGACCCGCTCAAGATTGACAGCGTAGCCGGCAGCCCGGTCGGCTTCCCCTTGGCGGGCACCGGCGCCGGCATTAGCACCGCCGACACGCTCGGATTGAGCCTCGGTTACTTCATCACCGACAACATCGCCGCGGAAGCCGAACTCGGCATTCCGCCGAAATTCGACCTCTCCAGCGCAGGCTCCGCGCTCGCCGGAGCTGGCGTAACCGGCAAGATTGGTGAAGCGCGCCTCTGGGCCCCTGCACTGTTGCTTAAGTACTACTTCAACAAGCCCGATTCGACGTTCCGACCATATGTCGGCATCGGCGCCACCTACGTCTGGTTCTCGGACGCCAAGATCACGAACCCCGCTCTAACCGGCGCGATCGGGAACATCGGTGGAACCATCGCAGGCGTCCCCTCCCCGGGCCTCGTAGGAACTCAAACTAGCGTTTCGACAACTAGTTCCTGGGCACCGGTGTTTAACGTAGGCTTCAACTACAACTTCACGAAGCATTGGTTTGCGGGGTTCTCGCTGTCGTACGTTCCGGTCAGCGTAACCGCCAAGCTCAGCACCTCCACCGTGAGCCTGGCTTCTGGTACCGCTGGCCCCAACGTCAAATCCGAGGCCAAGATCCACCTGAACCCGCTCGTGACCTACCTCAAGGCCGGTTACGCGTTCTAAGCACTGCTTCGGCAGCTGCTTGCTCCGCCAGCCCTTCGCCTCCGCTCTCGCGGCACCAGGCGGAGGGCGGCGTCTCCTACCTCCCGCTGGTTTTTCCTCGCAATCGCGCAGGCATTTACTGATTCTATGCCTCTGAGAAAAACCGTGCTGTCCCCGTAATCACTTCGTCACGCAAAACCCCGGAAAGCCCCGTCCTACAGGCACTGGCGGCGATGTGCCGTGAGCACGCAGGCGCGTTCGGTACCGGAATTGCGCAATACTGCGAATCCGGCCGTCCGTTTTTAGCCACGGACGACGCAAGCCTTTGACCTGGCGTTTTCAACGACGGAGAGAGTCATGAGCGCATTCCCTAATACGCGAGACGCTGTCGAAAAGTCATGGGGCACGACGGGCCGTCGCGCACGCCGCATCGCACGCCGCAGCCGCAATGCGGCGGCTGACATCGCCGACGAACTGCGCGACCTGATCGCCGAACTCCAGACAACCCTTGGCGACGGCACGCAGGCCGACGCCGACGCGTTACGCGAGGATATGCGCAAGCGCCTCGACGAGGCACGCGAGCGGCTGGATGCGGCACGCGCCGCAGCCTGCGGACGCGCGGACGAAGCCTTGGCGAGCGCCGACGACTACGTGCGTGAGAATCCGTGGCAGGCAATCGCCATCGTCGGTGGCTTGGCGTTGATCGCGGGCGCGCTGATAGCGCGCTACCGCCAGGGCGACTAGCGGCACGTCGCCATCGAGTGTCCAGCTGCCTCCCGGCCGCCCCACGATTTATACGTCGAGCGCGTCTGGCCCGATCAGGTCGATACGGTCGGTGCAGATCGTATCGACACCCCAGCGCACGAGACATCGCGCGCGTTCGAGGTCGTTCACCGTATACGCAAGGATGTGCAGACCCGCGGCCTTGATGCGCGCGACGAGCCCTTCGTCCAGATAACGATGGCTTGCGTGCAGAGAGACGCAACCGAGATCCGCGGTTTGTTCGCGCCAATCGCGAGGCACGCGCTCGAACAGCAGGCCGCGCGGCAGGTCGGGCGCAGCATCGTGCGCGGCCGCGAGTGCCTCGAAGGAAAACGACGACAAAAGCGGCAGCGGTGTCGCGTCCGACCACAGCCGTGCCGTCTCGCGCGCGACGAGGTGCCCCGTCTCAACGTCACGGTGCGGGCACGGCTTGATCTCCACATTCGCCGCCAGTCCAGCCTCGCGACAGCAGGCGGCCACCTGGGCCAGCGTCGGCATCTGCTCGCCGGCAAAGACAGCGTCGCGCCAGCCCCCGGCGTCAAGCGACGACATCTCGTCGTAGCGCAGGCGCGCCGCCGCGCCGTGCCCGTTCGACGTGCGATCAACCGTATCGTCGTGCAGGAGGAACGCAATGTTGTCCGCAGACAGCTTCGCGTCGAACTCGACCATCTTGTGCCCGAGGCGCGCCCCGGTACGCATCGCTGCAAGCGTGTTCTCCGGCGCGAGCGTGCCGCCACCACGGTGCGCGCAGACGCGCGGATACGGCCAGGACTTCATCGAATGGGCTCCAGGGCTCTCGAGTCGAACAGCGTCAGACCTCGTCTGCGACGACGAAGAGACGCCGATACTCTTTCAGTGCGTACCGGTCGGTCATACCGGCGATGTAATGCGCGATCAGGCGCGGCTGCGATTCGGCGTCGGGCGACTGGTAGTCGGGCGGCAGGAGGCGCGGGTCGTCTGAGAACGCGTCGAAGAGGCCTTTCACCACACGCTGTGCCTTGTTCGCCATTCGCATCACGCGATAGTGCCGGTACAGATTGGCGTACAGGAAGCGCTTGAGCGCCACCGCCTGCGCCGCAACGGGCTCGCTGTGCGCGACGATCTGCGGCGCGGCTCGTACCTCGTCGAGAGAGCGCGGCGCGTATCTGGCCAGGTTTCGGCTCGTCTCTTCGATGAGATCGACGATCAGCGTGTTGATGATGCGCCGCACGGTTTCGTGGATCAGGCGGCGCCCCTCGATCTGCGGAAATTCACCGCGCGCAGCGTCGTAGTGCGTCTTCCAGATTTCGACTTCCGCGAGTTGCTCGATCGTGAGCAGGCCCGAGCGCAGACCGTCGTCGACATCGTGATTGTTGTAGGCGATTTCATCGGCGATGTTGGCGATTTGCGCCTCGATCGACGGCTGGCGTCCCAGCAGGAAGCGCTCGCCGAGATCGCCCAGCCGCCGCGCGTTTTCGCGTGAACAGTGCTTGAGGATGCCCTCGCGCGTCTCGAAGCACAGGTTCAGCCCGTTGAACGCGCCGTAGTGCTCCTCCAGCTCGTCGACCACCGCGAGGCTTTGCAGGTTGTGCTCGAAACCGCCGTGGCCGCGCATGCATTCGTTTAGCGCGTCCTGTCCCGCATGGCCGAATGGGGTATGTCCGAGGTCGTGTGCGAGTGAAATCGCCTCGACGAGATCCTCGTTCACGCGCAGGTTGCGCGCGACCGAACGTGCGATCTGTGCGACTTCGATGCTGTGGGTGAGCCGCGTGCGAAACAGGTCGCCCTCGTGGTTCACGAACACCTGAGTTTTGTATTCGAGCCGACGAAACGCCGTGGAATGAACGATGCGATCGCGGTCGCGCTGGAACTCACTGCGCGCCGCGGGTGGCTGTTCGGGGTAGCGCCGCCCGCGCGAAAGCGACGCGTGCGCCGCATAGGGCGCGAGGCCCGCCTCCAGCATGGCGGTCCGCGACGCGCTCGCGTCGCCCATCGTGCCGGTTGAAGTGTCGTTGCGAGTGTCGCTCACCGGTGTCTCCGCGATGGTGTGTGGGTCGGCGGCGCTCAGCCCTTCGTCGTGGCGGCGAGTGTGGCAGCAACGGCCTCGTCCGGCGCACGGGTGATGAGCGTTTCACCGAACCGTTTCAGCAGGATGAACTTGATTGCACCACCCTCGGCCTTCTTGTCGACCTGCATCAATTCGACATAGCGTTCGGAACCAAGAGCGGGCCCGCAAACAGGCAGCTTCGCCGCTTCGATCACGCGCACGAGGCGCCCGCGCGATGCCTCGTCCAGATGACCGAGCCGCACCGACAGATCCGCCGCCATCACCATGCCGCAGCCGACGCCTTCACCATGCAGCCACTCGCCGTAGCCGAGGCCTGCCTCGATCGCGTGGCCGAACGTATGACCGAAATTGAGAATCGCGCGCAGACCGCCTTCGCGCTCGTCAGCAGCGACCACCGAGGCCTTGATCTCGCACGAGCGCTTGACCGCGTGGATGAGTGCCTGTGAATCGCAGTTGTTCAACGCGTCGATGTTGGCTTCGATCCAGTCGAAGAATTCCGCATCGGCGATTGCGCCAGTCTTGATCACTTCGGCAATGCCGGCCGCCAGCTCGCGCGCCGGAAGCGTGCGGAGTGTGGCGATATCGGCGATAACGGCTTGCGGCTGGTAAAACGCGCCGATCATGTTCTTGCCGAGCGGGTGATTGATCCCCGTCTTGCCGCCCACAGACGAATCCACCTGCGAAAGCAGCGTGGTCGGCACCTGGATGAATGGCACGCCGCGCATGTAGCAGGCGGCGGCGAACCCGGTCATGTCGCCTGTCACACCGCCGCCGAGGGCGATCAGCGTGGTCTTGCGGTCGGCACGGGAAGTAAGAAGCCCGTCGAAGATCTGGTTCAGCGTTTCCCAGTTCTTGTACACCTCGCCGTCCGGCAACACGACGGTGTGGACATCCTTGCCGAGCGGGGCGAGCGCGGTGCGCAGCGTGTCGCCGTAGAGCGGATCGACAACGGTATTCGTGACGATCGTCACCGACTTGCCGGCGATATGCGGCGCGTAAAGCACCGTCTGGCCGATCAGGCCGGCACCGATGTGGATGGGGTAGGCACGGTCGCCCAGTTCGACGTTGACGGTAATCATGCTAGCCATTATGTCTGACGCGCCTTCAGCGCGCGGGGGTTCGGACGACGCCGGCGACGTCGAGCTGCATCAGCACCATGTTGACGAGCCCGTTGACCGACGGACGGCCCGTCTCGACCACGAAGTCGGCAATCTCGCGATAGAGCGGATCGCGGATCTCGTAGAGCGATTCGAGACGCGCCTTCGGGTCTTCGGTCTGCAACAGTGGGCGATTCTTGTCGCGCCGCGTGCGCAGCCACAGATCATGCGGATTGGCGCGCAGGTAAACGACGAAACCGCGTTCCTTGAGCGCCGCACGGTTTTCGGGCCGCAGCACGGCGCCACCACCTGTCGCAAGAACGATACCCTCGCGGGTGGTCAGTTCGTCGATCACCTGGACTTCGCGCTCGCGGAAGCCCGATTCGCCTTCCAGTTCGAAAATCACGGGGATGCGTGCGCCCGTGCGCGCCTCGATCTCGTGATCAGAGTCGAAAAACGGACGCTCCAGCCGGCGCGCGACCGCCCGGCCCACGGTCGTCTTGCCGGCGCCCATGAGCCCTACGAAAAAAACATTGGCGTTAGCGTCCCGCACTTGCAGCGTTTCCTCGGTTTGGTTGGCGTAGCAGCTTACTGGCAAAGCGGTAGCGTTGTCGAGCCTGCCGCCGGTTATTGGGGTCAATTCGCACCAACGACACGCGGTGTAATGAACACCACCAGTTCGCTGCGATTGTCGCGACGCGCACGATGCGAAAAGAGCGCACCCAGGATCGGTATTTTGCCAAGGAGCGGCACACGCGTCACATCATCCCGGTCATCGGTGGCGTCGATACCACCGATCGACACCGTGCCGCCGTCCTCGATCTCGACCCGCGTCTGGACGTGTTTCGTGTTGATCGCCGGTCCACCGGCCGTCTGCTCGCCGACGCTGTCCTTGGCGACGTCGAGGTCGAGGATGACACGGCCGTCGGGCGTAATCTGCGGTTCGACTTCCAGTTTCAGGGTCGCGCGGCGGAACTGCACGCCCGAGACGCCCTGCTCGACCTTGGCCTGATAAGGCAGTTCAGTCCCCTGCTCGACCACGGCACGCGTGCGGTCGGCGGTCACGACACGCGGACTCGACACGATGCGTCCGCGCCCCTCCGCTTCAAGCGCACTCAACTGGATATCGAGCATGCGTGTGGCACGTGCTGCCAGCAGTGACAGGCCCATCTGCGCCGCGTCAAAACCCGAAAGCGCACCGGCGGAGAGGTCATAGATCGTACCCTCCTTTCCACCCTGTACGCCGCGTGCGGTGCCGTCCGTGTTGGTCGGCGTCACGCCGAGGCGCACTCCCAGTTCGCGCGACAAACCCTCATCGCCCTCGACAATGCGTGCTTCGATCAGCACCTGACGCGCCGGCGCGTCCAGCATCACGATCAGATCGGCGATCTGGTCCAGACGCGCGGGCAGGTCGGTGACGAACAGCAGGTTCGTGCGGGAGTCGGCGACCGCCGCGCCGCGCTTCGACAACGCCCGTTGCGTACCGGAACCGGTCAAGAGACGCCGGATATCTTCGGCGTGCGCGTAGTGCAGTTCGAACGCGCGGCTCGCCAGCGGCTCGAGTTCTGCGGCCCGGGCGTGAGCTTCGTAGCGCTGTCGATCTCGCGCGGCAAGCTCAGCGGCGGGCGCAACCCAGATCACCCTACCGGCACGCTCCATCGCGAGGCCGTTCACCTGCAGCAGCAGATCGAACGCCGTACGCCATGGCACGCGGTCGAGCCGCAACGTCACCTGACCGCGCACGCGCTCGCTCGCGACGATGTTCAGCTTCGTGAATGCCGCGAACGTGTGCAACACAGCGGAAAGCTCCGCGTGCTGGAAGTTAAGCGAGATTGGGCGGTCGGGCGGAAGCCCGTCAGTGTTCGACCTCGAATCGCTCAGCCGCTGCGGCGCGGGGAGTGGCACAGGCGGGCCCTCCAGCGGCTCTGCCGCGGAACCGGCGACGACGCCCGCATTCTGCGCCGTCGCGCGTGGTGTTTCTGGCGTTACTCCCGGCGCCTCACGTGTCTCGTCCGTCTGGGTGGCGGAGCGGTCGACGCCGCCGCCTTCCTGCGAAAACGGATTCGCCGTCCATCCGCCAGGAACGTCTGAATCGGTCGCCCCAGGCAACGGCGGGACCTCGTGGCGTGCGATCAATTGCGCATCCAGTCCCAGTGTCGGAAGCGGCGGTGGAACGGCGGACATCGCGTTGCCAGCGAAGCAAGCACCGTGGAGCATCAGTACGATCGTGCAAACAGTCTTCACTTCGTCTCCTCGGCCCAGGTCAAGATCTGACTTTTTCCACCCTCGGTGAAAACCACACGCGATGGCAGAACTTGCTCGACGCGCACGCCCCCGAACAACTGCCCGGCCCGCACCGCTTGAGTACCGGACGCCGATTCGACAAGCGCGACGATGCCCTTACTGTCGTGCAGCACACCGCTTAGCCGCAGCGCACCGTTGCCTGAGCCGTCGGCAGCGCTGCTTGTGAAGGGATCGGTCGCAACGCCATTCCGGTCACCGCTAGTGGCGTCGAGTTGTATCGGCGGCAGACCATCGAATACCTGCACGGTCGCCGCGATCGAAAGACCTCCACCATCACGCTTGATCGCGAGTTCGGCCGGCAGGACGAGTACTGGCTGCGTGGCAAATCCGGCGAGAAACGCGCGCAATTGCGCAAAGTTTCCTTGAGCGGCGAAGTTCATCGACCGGTAGGTTTCCGCTCCAGCGCCCCCCGGTGCCGAAGGCTCCAGCGTCACCAGGGCCAGCCCGGCAGCCGAAGTTAGTTCGGACACGAGCCGCACGTCATCGGCCGCCGTGCTTTCGCGCGAGCCTTGCGGCACTTCCGACGCCGCCAGCCTGAGCTCCGGCAAGCGGGCAACGACACGTTGCGCGTCGGCGAGCTTGTGTTCGGCGTCGTCCAGTTCTGTTCGTGCCGCCCGCACACCCAGAGGGTCCGTCTCAACCAAAACAGCGCCTGCGCTCAAAGCGGCGATCACAGCGATCGCCGCAGCGACACCCGAACGGCGCCGCACGCTCCACGCGTGCAAACTCATCCAGTCGCGCAGCGACCCGTTGCCCTGGCGTGCCGTCAAACCCTCGTGCATCATCAGCGCGTCGCTCATTCTGGATTCCTCACTTCCTCTTGCGACCCGCCATTTGCCGACGTCGCAGCAACCGGCGTGGCCTGCCAGACGAGTCGGGCGATCACACGGATAGGCTCGCTGACGCTGGCGCGATCCTTCGAATTCCCGCCCCGCACCGCACGCTTCAACTCACGTACGCTCACTGTCTCCACATCCGGCACCGCGCGCAGTCGTCCGAGCCATTCGGCCGTCGCCGTCTCATTGGCCACAGCGGCCTGCAGCTCGGTTTCGTTGCCGTGTTGCACGATCTGCTGCAACGCCACGCCTGAAGTTTTCGCGCTCGCCAGCCTGTCGAGCAGCGCAAGCGTGCGTGTCAGGGGCTTTCCGCGCTCCTGGGCCAGTTGTGCAGCACTGCGCTGCGCGGAATCTGCGGCAATCAGCCGTTGTGCTTCGGCGTACGGCATCCGCAACTGCGCCGCCGACGCCTCCACGGCGCGACGCTGCGCATCCACACGACCGCGCTCCCACGCCTCCCAGCCCGCCAGCGGCATTGCACAGACGCATCCCACCAGCGCAGCGGCGCCCCACTCGATCACGCGACGACGACGCTGCCGCTGCATCTCCCGAGGCCGCCACGGCAGCAGATTGAAGCCGTCCACCTTGTGCTGCCGCCGGTCTCGCTTCATCGCCCGCGCCGTTGTCTCGAGCCTCATTCGCTCACCCCACGCAACGCAAGGCCAAATGCCACCGCGCATGAAGGGTCGTGCGACAAAAGCAGCGGAAGCGGCCGGTCGGGGTCGGCAAGCGTGGCGCATTCGAACGGCAAGCCGGGGCAGCCGAGCGCGTCGCCGACGTCGGCAAGTGTGAAATGCACGCCGCGCAACATGCTGATGTCGCCAGCCACAAGTGCGCTGCCCGGCTGCTCGCCATGCACGAGATCACGCAGCGCTTCCACGAGGTCTGAATATTCCAGCGCTGGAAAGCGCATCTCACGCGCGATCGCGTCGTCGGACAAGGTCCACCCGCGGATGCCCTCCGCGCCGATCCAGAGAGCCACATACGGCTCGTGAGGTGACAATTCGAACGCAGCGGCATGGCGCATCGCCCGCAACGCTGCGTGTGCTTCGTCGTCCACGGCGCACAAGGTAATCCCCGCCATCGCCGCGCATTCGACGCGCGCTTCGAGATGCGCGCGCGCCGTGGCGGCGATCGTCACCTGCGTCGTGCCCTCGATCTGGCGGGGCGAAACGCAGCGCGGCGGCGTCACGCACCAGTCGACGGCAAGCTCTTGCCGCTCGATGCCCGCTACGCGCTCGGCTTCCGCCAGGACGAGGGGCTCGAGTTCGGCGTAAATCCGCGATTCGTCGATGCCGCACGCTGCCGGCGCGAGTCGCGCGAGCGGCAGCGTCGCCACGAGCGTCGCGCTCGTCGGCAGCGCCATCGCGCAGCGCATCGCCGCGGCTGCGCAGTCGCGCGGCAGCTCGCCGAACAGGCCGCGCAGCGACTCCACGACCGCCGCGCGGTCGATGATCTCCACGCCGGACACCGCCTCCCGTGGCATTGGCGCGCTCGCCAGCCACTCCACGCGCACGGGTGCAGCGCCGAACAGACGCCGGCTCAACACCGCCAGCGTGATTCCGCGCGCAGCCACATCGATACCAGCAGCAAAACGGCGCGCCCCCAACAACATCGGCTTCACGAGGCCCATTGGACTCCCTCTCTTGCATCGCGCGCCACGAACCATTCGGACGCCTGCGGTGAGAGGAATTGTGCAAATCCGCGGCTTGGGCGAATACTCGGCCAAATGGCTAATCTTCGAGTTGCCCGCTGTTCACGCGCGAAGGCGGCGACTAAAGTGCAGATAAGCGCCCACCGCGCCCCACCCGGCCACAGTAAGCATCTCGAAAGAAAACTAGCGAGATCGCTATAATGCGGGATCGTTTTCCGGTGTTCGTATGCAAGATAGCCCGTCTCCGTCGTCCGTTCCGCCCCCCGCCCCGCAAGCGCCCCAAAAGCGCCGGCGCCCGTGGTGGGCGCGGCTCATCATCGGCTTCACCGGCCTGCTCGTCGGAGGCGCAGTCTGTGGGGCGCTAGTGCTCGGCTACGCGCTGATTGTTGCGACACCTAATTTGCCGTCGCTTGAAGCGCTCACCGAATATCGGCCCAAGGTTCCGCTGCGCATCTACACGCGCGACCACGTCCTGATCGGTGAATTCGGCGAAGAGCGACGCAACGTCGTCCATCTCAAAGACATGCCGGACAACCTCAAGAACGCCGTGCTGGCGATCGAGGACGCACGTTTTTACGACCACGGCGGCGTGGACCTTGCCGGCATCGCGCGCGCGAGCCTCGTGGCGCTCACGAACGGCCACGCCACGCAGGGCGCGAGCACGATCACGATGCAGGTCGCGCGCAATTTCTTTCTGTCGAGCGAGAAGACCTACACACGCAAGGTCTACGAAATGCTGCTCGCCTACAAGATCGAGTCGAAGCTCTCGAAGGACCAGATCCTCGAGGTCTACATGAATCAGATCTACCTCGGGCAGCGCGCGTACGGCTTCGCGAGCGCGGCACGCGTCTATTTCGGCAAGGACGTGAAAGACCTCACGCTCGCCGAATGCGCAATGCTCGCCGGACTGCCCAAGGCACCGTCTGCGTATAACCCGGTGGTCAATCCGAAACGGGCGAAGGTGCGTCAGGAGTACATCCTCGAGCGCATGCGCGACCTCGGCTTCATTACGCAGTCACAGTACGACGCGGCCGTGAAGCAGCCGATCGTCGTGAAGGGCGTGGGCAAGGAATTCAGCGTCCACGCGGAATATGTCGCTGAAATCGTCCGGCAGATGATGTATGCGCAGTATCACGAAGAGGCCTACACGCGCGGGCTGAACGTCGTGACGACCATCGATTCGGCCGATCAGGACGTCGCATATCGTGCGCTGCGCAAAGGTCTGATGGATTACGAGCGGCGTCACGGCTATCGCGGTCCCGAAGCGTTCATCGAACTGCCCCCCGACGCCGACGAGCGCGAACAGGCCATCGACGACGCCCTGCTCGAACACCCCGACAACGGTGAACTCGTCGCGGCCGTCGTCACGTCCGCGAATCCGAAAGAGGTACAAGCTACGTTCATCGACGGCAACGTCGCAACCATTCGCGGCGACGGCCTGCGCTTCGCACAGTTTGCACTCGGAACGCGCGCTCAGCCGAACCAGCGTATCCGGCCAGGCGCGATCATCCGGCTAACGCGCGGCAATTCGGACGACTGGTCGATCACGCAGTTGCCGCAGATCGAAGGCGCGTTCGTTTCGGTCGTGCCGCAGGACGGGGCGATACGTGCGCTCGTGGGCGGCTTTGACTTCAACAAGAACAAGTTCAACCATGTCACGCAGGCGTGGCGTCAGCCGGGGTCGAGCTTCAAGCCGTTCATCTACTCGGCATCGCTCGACAAGGGACTCGGACCCGCCACTGTCATCAATGACGCACCGCTCTTCTTCAGCGCGGCCGAAACCGGTGGGCAGGCCTGGGAGCCGAAAAACTACGGCGGCGGATTCGACGGCCCGATGACCATGCGCACCGCGCTGCAAAAGTCAAAGAACCTCGTGTCGATCCGCATCCTGAACCACATCGGTACGAAGTACGCGCAGCAATACATCACGCGTTTCGGCTTCGACGCCGAGCGCCATCCGGCCTATCTGCCGATGGCGCTCGGCGCGGGGCAGGTCACGCCCCTGCAGATGGCGGCAGGCTATTCGGTCTTTGCCAACGGTGGCTATCGCATCAATCCGTATCTGATCGCCGAAGTCACCGACCAGCGCGGCGTCGTAGTCGCACAAGTGCAACCGCTGGTCGCGCAGCAGAATGCGCCGCGCGCAATTGATCCACGCAACGCGTACATCATGAACAGTCTCCTGCAGAGCGTCGCGCAGCACGGCACGGGCGCCAAGTCGAACGTCCTCAAGCGTACCGACCTCTCAGGCAAGACCGGCACGACCAACGATTCGCGTGACGCATGGTTCGCGGGCTACCAGCACACGCTCGTGGCAATCGCATGGATCGGCTATGACAATCCGCGCAGCCTCGGCGACAAGGAAACAGGCGGAGGGCTCGCGCTGCCGGTCTGGATCGACTACATGGCCCGCGCGCTCAACGGCGTGCCGGCATACCGGACGCCGGTGCCTGATGGCGTCACCACGCTCGGCGACGAGTTGTACTACGCCGATCTCACGCCGGGGCACGGGTTCGTGTCGACGGTGGGAATCAGTCAGGCTGCGATCGAGGCGGAGGCAAGCGGTGCGCAGGGTGAGGCCGGTGCCGACGACGCCACTGGGACGCCCGCGCCCGAGCACGTCAACGCGAAGGAGAAGGAAGACATCATGAACCTGTTCCGTGGACACTGAACAGGTTAAGGGCAGACGGGACGTGCGCGGCTCGCTCAGGGCTTAAGCGCGTCATCGGTGATGTATAGCCATCACCGATGACGCGCGCCGCAGCCCGAGCGTAAATCAGGGCTGATAAAGGGCCGATCAGGGCGCGAAGCGAACCGGCTCGCCCGCCTGCTCAGTCGCGTAGGCCGACAGCGCCGAAAAAAACTCCGTACCCGTTCGCGTATCGAGCCACTCGCCGCCCTTGAAACGGTAATGAAAACCGCCCGCCTTTGCCGCGATCCAGATCTCGCGCATCGGCGGCTGCAGGTTCACGATGATCTTCGTTCGGTTCTCGAATTCGAGTGTCAGAACATTGCCGCTACGTTCGAGTTCGATATCGGCGTCGGCCTCGTCTACGGCGCGCTCCACCGCGGCCAGCACGGCTTCCGCCCGGCTCAGGTAGTCACTGTCGGTCATGCTAAACTCCACCGGTTATTCATTCAGGGACAATTATGCGTGTCATTTTCAGGATGCGCGCAGCGGCGCCCGGCGCAATTCTAGCCGCTTCGGCGATGTTTGCTGCGGTAGCCCTTGCCGGCTGTGGGCAGCGTGGCCCGCTCTACATACCGACCGTGCCACCGCTCCCGGCCAAACCCAGTTTCGAAACGCAGGACACCGGAACATCCGCGCAAGCAGCGGCAAAGGGTGCATCCAGCGTGGAGGCGGGGTCGGTTCCCGACACGTCCGGCACACCGCTTTCGCTGTCTCCTGACACTGAACTCAGCACGACACCGACGGCGCCAGCGAGTCCACAACCGGCCTCCGGCGCCAAGCCAACCCCATAAGACGTTCGCCGTATGACTCAACCCGCCCAACCCGCTTTCCATCGCATCGACGGCACGCTGTACGCCGAAGACGTCAGTGCCGCCGATCTCGCCGCACAGTTCGGCACGCCGCTCTACGTGTATTCGCGTGCGGCGCTCACCGCTGCCTGGCACGCCTACGCTGACGCATGCGTCGGCCACCGCGCGTCGGTTCACGTCGCGGTCAAGGCGAACAGCAACCTCGCCGTGCTGAACCTGTTCGCACGCCTCGGCGCAGGGTTCGACATCGTGTCGGGTGGCGAACTCGCCCGCGTGCTCGCCGCGGGCGGTAAAGCGGAGGACGTCGTCTTCTCGGGCGTCGGCAAGACCGCCGACGAAATGCGCGTTGCGCTCGAAGCCGGCGTGAAGTGCTTCAACGTCGAGTCGATTCCTGAACTCGACCGCCTGAACGCCGTGGCGGGCGCGCTCGGCAAGAAGGCGCCGGTTTCGCTTCGCGTGAACCCCGATGTCGACGCAAAGACGCACCCGTACATCTCCACGGGCCTGAAGGCGAACAAGTTCGGCGTCGCATTCGACGACGCGCGCGCCACTTATCGCACTGCTGCGTCCATGCCGCATCTCGCGGTGGTCGGCATCGACTGCCATATCGGCTCGCAGATCACCGAAGTCGCGCCGTACCTCGACGCCATCGACAAACTGCTCGAACTCGTCGACCAGATCGAGTCGGACGGCGTGAAGATCCATCAGGTCGACGTCGGCGGCGGTCTTGGCATTCGTTACGACGACGAGACACCGCCCGAGATTGGCGCGTTCGTGCGCACGGTGCTCGACCGCATCGAGGCGCACGGCGGTCAGCGCGAAGTGTTTTTCGAACCGGGTCGCTCGCTCGTGGGCAATGCGGGCATGCTGCTCACGCAAGTCGAGTTCCTGAAGCCGGGTGCGGAAAAGAACTTCGCGATCGTCGACGCCGCGATGAACGACCTCGCGCGCCCCGCGATGTACGAGGCGTATCACGCGATCGAACCGGTGATTGAACGCACCACGCCTGCGCAGACTTACGATGTGGTCGGTCCGGTGTGCGAGAGCGGCGACTGGCTGGGCCGCGGTCGTGAACTCGCGATCGAGCCGGGCGACGTGCTGGCGATCCGCTCGGCAGGTGCGTATGGCTTCGTGATGAGCTCGAACTACAACACGCGTACGCGCGCGGCCGAGGTCATGGTCGATGGCACGCGCGTCCACGTCGCGCGCGCACGCGAGACCATCGCGCAGTTGCTGGCAGGCGAGCAAGTGCTGCCGGACTGAAGCGAGCATGCTTTGCATTGGGCCGGTGTAGGCGCCAAAGCGCTAACTCTGGTCGACCGCTTTGCATGGGACCGGAGTAAGCGCTAAAGCGCCAACTCCGGTCGACACACGACACAACAAAAAAGCGACACGTCGAAAGAAGTGTCGCTTTTTTCATTGCGTAACCGACCGTCGCGGAAAGAACGCGATCTACGTCGTGCGCGCCCCCGCACGCGCCTCGTACCGCGCAAGCAGCCACGTACCAACCCGCCAGCCCAGCAGCACGATCATGATCGCGGCGTAGAGCTTCGGCTGCGCGAGGTCGTGCTTACCGGCCCTCATCCACCAGAAGTGCACGATCGCGAGCACACCGATCGCATAAACGAGGCGATGCAGCGTCTGCCAACGGCGCCCGAGGCGGCGCGCCATCGCGCGCGTCGAGGTCACGGCGAGCGGGATCAACAACACGAACGCCGTAAATCCGATTGTGATGAACGGCCGCTTGCCGACATCTTTGAACATCGCCATGACGTCGAACCACTTGTCGAACCAGATGTAAGTGGTGAAGTGAAGCGTCGCGTAGAAGAACGCGTAAAGCCCGAGCATGCGGCGAAAGCGGATCAACGTGTTCCATCCGGTGAGCTTGCGCAGCGGCGTGACCGCGAGCGTGATGCACAGGAACACGAGCGTCCAGAGTCCGGTCGAGCGCGTGATGAATTCGATCGGATTCGCGCCAAGCTGCCCGGTCACGCCAAAAAGGATGAGGCGCCCGAGCGGATACAACGCCGCGACGAACACAGCGCCCTTCGCCCACGGCAGCCAGCGCGGCCCGGCCACCACCGCCTTCGCTGCGCCGCGGCTCTTCGCAGCACGTGCCGCACGCGCACCTGAACTCGCGGGGCGCGGCGTCGCGCCGGGTGTCGTGGTCGTTTCCATCGGTTGCTCCATCGCAGCCTCGCGCGCTAATAGTTTTTGCGCAGATCCATGCCCTGATACATCGACGCGACCAGTTCACCGTAGCCGTTGAACATCAGCGTCTTGCGCTTCGGCGTA
Organism: Paraburkholderia adhaesiva; assembly: GCF_021390575.1. Classification (GTDB taxonomy): domain Bacteria; phylum Pseudomonadota; class Gammaproteobacteria; order Burkholderiales; family Burkholderiaceae; genus Paraburkholderia; species Paraburkholderia adhaesiva. The sequence continues at coordinate 3,029,670 of NZ_JAJEJQ010000001.1, forward strand.
AAAAAGCCGTCCTCGCCGATGCGCCGCTCCGTCGCCTGGCTCCAGCGCGGGTGATCGACGGTCGGGTTCACGTTCGAGTAAAACCCATATTCGTTCGACGCGTAGGTGTTCCAGCTCGTCGGCGGCTGCTTCTCGACGAAGCGGATCTTCACGATCGACTTCGCGCTCTTGAAGCCGTACTTCCAGGGCACGATCACGCGCACGGGCGCGCCGTTCTGGTTCGGCAACACCTGACCGTAGAGGCCCACCGTGAGCAGCGTCAGCGGATTCATCGCCTCGTCCATGCGCAGGCCTTCTGAGTACGGCCAGTCGAGGATCGGCTGCGCGAGACCCGGCATCTGCGATGGGTCGGCGAGCGTGATGAACTGCACGTAGCGCGCGTTGCCGGTGGGCTGCGCGCGGCGGATCAGTTCCGAGAGCGGAATGCCGATCCACGGCATCACCATAGACCACCCCTCCACGCAGCGGTGCCGGTAGACACGCTCTTCGAGCGGCGCGAGCTTGAGGATATCGTCGATATCGTAGACCTTCGGGTTCTTCACCTCGCCCTCGACACTCACCCGCCACGGACGAGGCCGCAGCGTATGCGCGTTCTCGGCGGGATCGCCCTTGTCGGTGCCGAATTCGTAGAAGTTGTTGTACGTGGTGATGTCCTTGAACGACGTCACCTTGTCGAGCGCGACGAACTTCGCGTCGGTTTTCGCACTGAGCCGCTGTGCCTTCGGATCCGGCGACGAATATTCCGCCAGCGCGCGCGTCGCGCCGAGCGTGCCGCCAATGCCGCCGAGCGCCAGCGCCCCCGCCGCCTGCAGCACGCGTCGGCGCTGCTCGAAGATACGCTGGGGCGTGATCTCGCTCGCGGGAATATCGTCACCGTTGATGAGAATCCGGCTGCTGCGTTTCGTCCACATGATGCTGCTCCGTTCCTGACCGATTCAACGCCGTTGATCGGAATACGAATTGGACCTGCTTCGGCTGCGCCGCGTTCGGGCGGCTTCCACGGTGACCCGGGGCCTTACCGGAACAAACACACTTGGCGCGGGAATCTTCCCTCGGAACGAAAAAAAACCGCCGGTGCGAAGCATCCGACGGTTAGTTCGTCCTGCGGGCCGAGAAAGTTACAGCTTTCCGTAACTATGCAGACCCGAAAGGAACATGTTCACGCCAAGGAAGGCGAAGGTCGTGACGAGCAGACCCGTGAGCGCCCACCACGCGGCGACGTTGCCGCGCAGCCCCTTCATGAGCCGCATGTGCAGCCAGGCTGCGTAGTTGAGCCAGACGATCAGCGCCCAGGTTTCCTTCGGGTCCCAGCTCCAGTAGCCGCCCCACGCCTGCGCGGCCCACAGCGCGCCGAGAATCGTCGCGATCGTGAAGAACGCGAAGCCGACGGCGATCGACTTGTACATGAGGTCGTCGAGCACATCGAGTGCAGGGAGGCGATCCGCCAGCATGCCGCGCTCTTTCATGATGTACGCGACGCCGACCATCGCCGACAGCGCAAAGCTGCCGTAGCCGATGAAGTTCGCCGGGACGTGGATCTTCATCCACCAGCTCTGCAGCGCGGGCACGAGCGGCTGGATCTGCTGGGCGTCGCGCGCAATCGAGTACCACATGAGGAAGCCGACCGCCGCGCTGATCACGAGCAGCACGAACGCACCGAGCTGACGCGTGTTGTAGTGCTTTTCGTAATACAGATAGAAGAGCGCGGTAATGAGGCTGAACAGCACGAACACTTCGTAAAGGTTCGAGATGGGAATGTGGCCAACATCCACGCCGATCAGATACGACTCATACCAGCGCACCATCAGGCCGACGAAGCCCATCAGCACCGCTGCCCACGTGAGCCGCGTGCCGATCATGCCGCCCGTCGCCGAACGCGAGAGCAGGCCGATCCAGTAGAAGAGCGTCGCGAGCACGAAGAGCGCGCTCATCCAGAGAATCGCGGACTGGCTCGACAGCAGGAACTTGAGGAAGAAAGCCGAATCAGCGCGCGCGAGGTCGCCCTGGTAGATCTGGATCGCGCCGACCGAAAACACCGCGATCGCGGCCATCAGGAGGCGCGCCGGCTTCCAGCGCCAGCCGAGCACGACGAGCGCCGGCACCGTGCCGCCCAGCACCAGCTTGTCGTAGTAGTTCATGTGCGCGTGATAGCGCGAGAACGCGAAGCCGGCACCCGCCACAAGCGCTAGCGCAAACAGCCAATCGACCAGCGTCAGGCGCCGCAGAAACGGCCGCTCATCGAAGAACGCGTCTGGATGAAGATCGTGTGCGCCGCTCGCATTTGCCGCGCTGCCCGTACGCCGGGCGTTCGCGGAAGAAGAGGCCTGAGTCAAGTCCATGAGCTTACTGGTGTTGATCGTGAGGTTCCGTGGAGCGCGGCGCGTGGTCCGACCCGCTTTCGTCGCTCGTGCGTCCGTCACCGCTGTGTTCTGCGGGGCGGGGTGCCACGCCTAGCGCGCGGCCTGCCGCGTCGCGGGTGCGGGCGAACTCCTTTTCGAAGTCGAGGGTCCGGCGCGCTGTCGACATCGCCATGATCACGTCCACGCCGTGACCATTCCTGTCCTTGATCCAGAACCACAGCCGCCGCTCGCGAACGTAGAACATCGAGAAGATGCCAAGCACGAGCAGCAGGCTGCCAAGATACACGACTTTCTTGCCCGGTGCGCGCGTCACCTGAAACACCGAGGCTTGCACCTGCTTGAACGAATCGAGTTGCAGATAGACAGGTGCGCCGTACAGGAAGCTGTCCGAAACAGCGTTGATCGAATCCTGCACGAAGCGCGCCGATGCGGCATCGGGGGGCAAATCCGGCTCACCCGCATGCTCGCGCGCGAGTTGCCAGAGATCCCACGTCGCACCTTCCAGCATGCGCAGAAGGAGGCCCCCGGCCTTCTCCTGCTGATCCTTCGGCACCGACTGGTCGATGAACGCCGCCACGGCCTGGAAGCCACCCGCGTCCTGCGCACCTGGGGCCTTCGTACCCTGGCGAATGTCGCCCGCAAAAAGCGTCATCACGCGCAGCGCGCTCTCTTCCAGATGCTGCTGCAGCTCCTTGTTCGACGCCGGAACCGAGCGCACCGCAAAGCGGCGCGCCGCCTCGGCGCGCAGCGCGGGGTCTGCGTAAGCCGCGCGCAGCATCATCCACTCTTTCATCGTGCCGCCGCTGTCGGCCGGAATGCGCACGTAGCGGAACGGCGCGCCGGGATCCTCGCGCATGCCTGCCAGGAACACCCGCGCACCGCCCACGTCGACCGGCAACATGTAGTTGTTGTACTCGCGCGCCTGGCCGTCCTTGTCGCGCACCTTGTACTGCACCGACGGCCCGACGTTATGCAGATCGAGCGGCTTCGAGCTCTTCGCCCCCGAGCCAAGGCGCTCGTCGAGCGCCTCCTTCAGCGAGTTATGCGCGACGCCACGCACGTCATTCGCGCCGCCGCCGTTCGAGATGTTCTCGACGTTGATTGCGCGGAAATCGGCGAATTCGATGGTCTGCCCATCGACGCCCGGCACCGACAGACCCACGGGAACCGCAAGCGGCGTGGCGTTACCGATCGTGCCACCGAACGGGAAGCTTTTCGCGCTCGCGCCGGCCATGGGCCAGGCGGTCATCTGCATCTGCGAGCCGCCGTCCTGGAAGCTCGACTGGTAGATCGACACGCCGTCGTACTCGAACGGCTCATTCACCTCGATGCGCGCCGGAATCCGCTGCCCCGTCTTGTGGTCGATCACGACGATGTCGCTCGCGAAGAGCTTGGGCATGCCGGTCGAGTAGTAATCGACGATGAACTTGTTCAGCTGGATCGAGAACGGCAGATCCTGGATCAGCGAGCCGTCTGGCTGATTCAGGATGGCCGTCGAGACAAATTGTCCCTCGGGCACCCACGCGTAGCCGCGGAACGTCGGATTCGACGTGGACAGGCGATGCCCAGGTCCAATGTCGTTAATGACGGCGTTGGTGCGGACCGGCGTCTTGTCGAAGAGCCACATCTGGAATTTGATCGGCAGATTGCTGTCGAGCAGCCCGCCGATGCAGATCACCACGATCGCCAGGTGCGCGAAGATGTAGCCGATCTTCGTGAGCGCGCCACGCTTCGCGGCGATCAGCGTCGCGCCATCGGACTCGCGCGTGACGAACCGGTAGCCGAGACGCCCGGCCAGTTTTCCGAGCGTCGCGACGGTGTCTGCCCGCGTGGCGCCATCAAGTGCGAATTCGCCCTTGTGGTGGAACGCGCGAAGGCTGCCTTCGCGGACCTTGTCCTTCCAGCTGCGCATGTCGGCGATCATCTTCGGCGCGTTCCGGATCACGCATAGCGAGATCGACACGACGAGAAAACCGAGGATCGTGATGAACCACCAGGCGCTGTAGACCGTATAGAGGCTCAGCGACCGGAAGATGTCGGCCCAGAACGGACCGAACTGGTTGACGTAGTTGGGATACGGGTCATCCTGCGTGAGCACGGTGCCGATGACGCTCGCGATCGCAAGCACGACGAGGAGCGCAATGGCAAAACGCATCGAACTGATCAGTTCGACGGCGCTCCTGACCGCCTTGCGGCGTACGCTCAAGTCCAGACCGGACGTGGTGACACTCATTCCAACTCCACTTCTAACTGCGATTCAATCTTCACCGGGCAGCAAAAAAGGGTGCCAGGCCACCGCTCACGCGCGGCGCCCTCACCCTTTTTGTGTTTTCGACCAGCGGCCAGCGCGCGAGTCGCGCGCCGAAACGTCAGTGCGTCAGTGCAAGCCAGCGGCGTAGTCGGCGACGGCTTTGATCTCGTCGTCCGCCATCCGGTGCGCGATCTGGCGCATCGGGTCGCTGTTGTTGCGTGTCCCCTGCTGGAAAGCGTTGAGCTGTGCAACGACGTATTCCGACCACTGGCCCGACAAACGCGGATACTGGATTGGAATGCCCTGACCGGCCGGCCCGTGGCACGCCGCGCAGGCCGGAACGCCCTTGTCGGCGATACCCCCGCGCCAGATGGTCTGGCCGAGCGCAACAGTCTTAACGTCGTGGGCAAAACCTGGCTTGGGTGTTTGCGAGGAGAACCACGCCGTGACGTTGATCATATCCTGGTCAGAAAGCACAGCGGCAAAGCCCGCCATAATGGGATTATTACGAAGTGGCGGCTTCCCACCCTGCGGTTTAAAGTCCCGGAGCTGTTTCACAAGATACTCGGCGTGCTGGCCGGCGAGCTTCGGATAGGCGCCCGCAGCGCTGTTGCCGTCCGCGCCGTGACACGCAGCGCACACCTGCGACGCAATGGCCTGCCCGCGGGCGAGGTCCGGTTTGGCCGGTTCCGCCGACGCCGCCATCGAAAGAGTTGCTGCAAGACCCGCCGCGACCGCAAATTCGAATACCTTCAACGACTTACACAGTCGATTCATTCGCGCACCTAGTTTTATCTTGTGGGTATCAGGTTCTGCAAAGTGACGACAGCAACCGATCTATCTCCAATGACCCGCGCTGGCCCTACAGGTATTCAGTAAACCGTCGCATTGTACAATAGCGCGGTGCGCGCGACCGCGCCTATCGGGCCTCGCCCCGATGTCTTCGAATTCCTCCCGGCCGCCTCCGGGTCTGCGGCGACGCCGCCAAGTTTGTCTCACATTGTGGTTTCCCAGATGGCATTGCTGCTGCATCAAGCCCGCTTTTTCACGACCGTCAACCACCTGCGCGATCTGCCCGCGACGGCACGCCCGGAAATTGCGTTCGCCGGCCGTTCGAACGCGGGCAAGTCAACTGCCATCAACCTGTTGTGCAACCAGAAGCGGCTCGCCTTCGCATCGAAGACGCCGGGGCGCACCCAGCACATCAACTATTTCTCGGTGGGCAAAGCCGACGACCCCGCCGGTTATCTGGTCGACCTGCCCGGTTACGGTTACGCCGAAGTGCCTGAGGCGTCGAAGCTGCACTGGGAAGTGCTCCTGTCGCAGTATCTGGCAACGCGTGCGCAACTGCGTGGCCTGATCCTGATGATGGATGCACGCCGTCCACTGACTGAACTCGATCGCCGCATGATCGAGTGGTTTGCGCCGACGGGCAAACCGATCCACGCGCTGCTGACGAAATGCGACAAATTGACGCGCCAAGAGTGCGTCCTCTCGCTGCGTACGGCCAAGAAGGGCTTTGACGAATACAAACAGCAGGGTTTCGAGGGCGAACTGAGTGCGCAGCTGTTCTCGGCGCTCAAGCGCGTGGGACTAGACGAAGCGCATGCGCGGATCGAGAGCTGGATCGTGCCGCCCACCGACGCCAGCGCCTCGGACGAAGCAGCCGAACGCCCCGCTCGATAACTGCGAACCTGGTGCTCGCAAACATGCGGCACCGCTATACCCCCCACCTTTACGACGCTGCGGCGACGATCTGATCCGCGTGCTAGATGACTCGCGACGCGCCATATTGGCGCACCGCGCTGAACATTTTCGCCGCGCATAAAAAAACCCGCCGTCAATGCCGGCGGGCTAAACAGCCTTATCGAAAAACGACAGGCACCCGCTCAGGGAGGAGAAGCGGGGAGTCTGGCGCAGGGCGCCTCGCTCGACCGTATGATATACCATTGTCCTGAAATGTCGCCGGGGCCCCCGGCGACGCAGTTCGATTCACGATATCCGCCGACATGAGCTTCTATCCGCATCATCGTCCGCGCCGCATGCGCCGTGACGATTTCTCGCGCCGCCTGATGCGCGAAAACCTCCTGACCACCAACGATCTGATCTACCCCGTGTTCGTCGTCGCGGGCAACAACGTGCGCGAATCCGTACCGTCGATGCCGGGTGTCGATCGCGTTTCGATCGACCTGCTGATGGGCGTCGCCGAGCAGTGCGTGGAACTCGGTGTGCCGGTGCTGTCGCTCTTCCCCGCGGTCGATCCGTCGCTGAAGACGCCCGATGGCATCGAAGCCACTAATCCCGACGGCACGATCCCGCGCGCCGTGCGCGAACTCAAGAAGCGCTTTCCGGAACTGGGCGTGCTCTGCGACGTCGCACTCGACCCGTACACGAGCCACGGTCAGGACGGCGTGCTCGACGAAAACGGCTACGTCATCAATGACGAGACCGTCGAGATTCTCGTTGCGCAGGCCCGCACGCAGGCCGAAGCGGGTGTCGATATCGTGGCGCCTTCGGACATGATGGACGGGCGCATCGGCGCGATCCGCGAGATGCTGGAAAGCGAGAGCCACATCCACACGAAGATCATGGCCTACTCGGCCAAATATGCTTCGGCGTTTTACGGACCATTCCGCGACGCAGTCGGTTCTGCTTCGAATCTGGGCAAGGGCAACAAGATGACCTACCAGATGGACCCGGCCAACAGCGACGAAGCGCTACGCGAAGTGCGCCTCGACATCGAGGAAGGTGCCGACATGGTGATGGTCAAGCCCGGCATGCCGTACCTCGATATCCTGCGCCGTGTGAAGGACGAATTCCGTTTCCCGACCTACGTGTACCAGGTGAGCGGTGAATACGCGATGCTCAAAGCAGCCGCGCAGAACGGCTGGCTCGATCACGACAAGGCGATGATGGAATCGCTGCTCGCGTTCAAGCGGGCGGGCGCGGACGGCATTCTCACGTACTTCGCGCTAGACGCCGCGCGTATCCTGCGCGCGCAGAAGTAACGCACGACGCGCTCCGAACGCCCAAGCGTCTTCGCCAACAAAAAGGCACGTCGAATCGACGTGCCTTTTTGTTTATTGCGTACGCTGAGTGTCTACGACTGCGGTGCGGGCGGCGTCGCCGGAGCGGCCAGCCGATCGAGACGCGCGAGGAAGCGATCCGCGTTCTCATATCCCACGACGCGCAGCACTTCGTGGCCCCTGTCGTCGAAGAAAATGATACCCGGCGGTCCAAACAGGCCAAAGCGCTTGAGCAGCGCCTGATCGTCCGTGTTGTTCGCGGTGACGTCCGCGCGCATCAGGTGAAGCTGCCTCAAACGCGCCTGCACGCGAGGGTCGCTAAACGTGAACTTCTCCATCTCCTTGCAGCTCACGCACCAGTCCGCGTAGAAGTCGAGCATCGACGGCTTGCCCGCCGTGCCTAGCACCGCATCGAGCTGCGCGGGCGAAGCCACCCGGGTGAAGGTCAGATCGCTCGCAACGGGGGTGTTTGCGGCCACCGTTGCGGTAGCGCTCGTGCTACCAACGCGCGCTGCGAGGACGCCGAGCGGGCGCAGCGGATCGGTCGAGCCCGCAGCAAGCCCGACGAGCAGCGTCGCCGCCCAGATCGCGAAAGCGGCGCCGACGCCACGTCCCAAGCGGCGCCAGACGTTCGGTGCGCCCGCGTTCGGCGTGAATAGCCCGAGCGCCGCGGCAGCGAGCAGCAGCCACAGTGCGGCAAGCAGCATCTGCGGAATGGCGCCAAGCACGGGCCACACGATCCACAGCGCAGCGGCGAGCAGCACGACGCCAAAGAACACTTTTACGCCGTCCATCCAGACACCGGCGCGCGGCAACAACGTACCGGCACCGAGTCCGATGATCATGAGCGGCACGCCAAGGCCAATACCCATGGCAAATAGCGCGGCACCGCCGAGCGCGGCGTTACCCGTATGGGCGATGAACGCGAGCACGGCGAAGAGCGGCGCGGTCATGCATGCTCCAACGACCAGGGCCGAGAGCGCGCCCATCACGGCGACAGCGGCGAACTTGCCGCCCGAACGCCCCTGCGAAGCCCGCGAGGCGCCATCCTGCCAGCGCTGCGGCAGGGCGATGTCGTAACCGGCAATCAGCGCAAGCGCGAACACCGTCAGCAGCAGTGCGAACACGCCGAGCACCCAAGGGTTCTGCAGCCACCCGCCGAGACTCTGTCCGACGAGCGCCGCCGCGACCCCCAGCACGGTGTAGACCAGTGCCATCCCGATCACGTAGGTGAACGAGAGCGCGAAGCCGCGCGCGCGGGTGACCCGCGCGCCTTCACCGATGATGATCGCCGAGAGGATCGGGATCATCGGATACGAGCACGGAAGCAGGCTCAGGACCACTCCCGCGACAAAGAACAGCCCCACCACGGCAAAGAAACCACCGCCCTGCAGCAGCGACTGTGCATAGTCGGCGCTGGTCGCACGCTCGTACCACGGTTCGCTATCGGCCGGCGCGGCTGGCACCGGCGAAAAGGCGGCAGTCTGAGCTGCACCCGCTACCGCGCCCTGCGTCGCTGATTGCAGCGCCGCACCACTCACGTGAAAGACATGCGTGGCCGGCGGATAGCAGATGCCCGCGTCGGCACAACCTTGTGATGTCACCGCGAGATCGAATGGACCGCTCGCGCTCTTCACGGGCACGCGGATCGTCACCTGACCGCGATACGTCTCGACGTTCTTCTGGAACGTCTGGTCGAACTTGACGTGGCCCGCAGGAATATCAGGCGTGCCGAGCGTGGCTGAACCATTGCGCGTCGCAAACGCGAAGCGCTCCCGGTACATGTAGTAGCCGTCGGCGATCTTGAAGTGAACGTCGATTGCGCCGGGCTGCTCGGAGGCACTGAACGTGAACGCCTGGTCGGGCGGCAGGAAATCGTCGTCGGCGTGCGCGATCGGTGCAAACGCGACAAGCGAAAGCACCGCAATCAGGAAGGAAAACGCGACGCGCAAGCGCCGTTCGAAACGATTAAACATGAATGGGTCGCTGGGTTTCGGCGTTGACCCACTGCCCGTAAGCGTTCGACGCCGTGACTTGCCACGAGAGGATCTCGGGCGTGTCGTAGGGGTGCTGGGTCTGGATGAACTGTTCGAGATCGTCTGCGCGGGCTACGCTCGTCTTGAAGATCAACTGGATTTCGTCGGCAGATTCGACTATGCCTTGCCAGTGATACTGCGAATGAACAGCGCCCATTCGTGTGACGCACGCGGCGAAACGCTGGGCGAGCGCATCCGCCGTCAGCCGATCGGCCGTTGCGGCGTCGGGCACCGTGGTCAACATCAGGGTCACATTGAGAGTCAAGGCGAACTCCGGCACGAGGCATCAAGCAGGACGTAATCGTACCACCGGCGGCGATCGCCTTCTGGCGCCGGCCCGAGCGACAAAGCGCCCCTACAGAGGGCTAACGCCCCCAGTGCGCGAATATTTCGCGTCCAAAACAAAAAAGCCAGGCTAGGCCTGGCTTTTTCTTATACGGCTGGAGCGCCGCAGGAAGCTTATTCAGCTTCTTGCACGTTCTCTTCCGCGACTTCCGGACGGTCGAGCAGTTCGACGAGCGCCATCGGTGCGTTATCGCCGACGCGGAAGCCGAACTTCAGGATGCGCAGGTAGCCGCCCGGACGGTTCGCGAAACGCGGACCGAGCACGTCGAACAGCTTCGTGACCGAGTCACGATCGCGCAGGCGGTTGAACGCCAGACGGCGGTTCGCGAGCGACGGCTTCTTGCCGAGCGTGATGAGGGGCTCGACAACCTTACGGAGTTCCTTCGCCTTCGGCAGCGTGGTCTTGATGACTTCGTGCTCGATCAGCGAGTTGGACATGTTACGGAGCATTGCCAGACGGTGGCTGCTCGTGCGGTTCAGTTTCCGCAGACCATGACGGTGACGCATTTCAATTTCCTTGAAACAGAGTTTTAGTCCAGCTCTTCTATCGCTTCGCGGGTCTTACAACCCAACCGAAGCACGGGCCGGTACGTGAAATAGGCAAGACGCGGATTCTACAGGAAAAATTCGGGAAAATCCGCGTCCGTGCCAGACTAGCTTACTTGTCGACTTATTTGTCCAACCCGGCCGGCGGCCAGTTTTCGAGCTTCATGCCGAGCGTGAGACCGCGCGAAGCGAGCACTTCCTTGATCTCGTTGAGCGACTTGCGACCCAGATTCGGGGTCTTGAGCAGCTCGTTCTCGGTGCGCTGGATCAGGTCGCCGATGTAGTAGATGTTCTCGGCCTTCAGGCAGTTCGCCGAGCGAACCGTGAGTTCGAGATCATCGACCGGACGCAGCAGGATCGGGTCGATCTGCGGTGCGCGCGACGGGGCTTCCGCCGCCGTTTCCGTGCCTTCCAGAGCAGCGAACACCGACAGCTGATCCACGAGGATGCGCGCCGATTGACGGATCGCTTCCTCCGGCGAGATCACGCCGTTGGTTTCGATGTTCATCACGAGCTTGTCGAGGTCGGTACGCTGTTCGACACGCGCGCTTTCCACGGCATAGCTCACGCGGCGAACCGGCGAGAACGACGCGTCCAGCACGATACGGCCGATGATCTTGGCCGAGTCGTCGCCGTAACGGCGCACGTTGCCCGGAACATAGCCGCGGCCCTTTTCAACCTTGATCTGAACGTCGAGCTTGCCGCCCTTCGTCAGATGCGCGATCACGTGATCGGGATTGATGACTTCGCAATCGTGCGACAGTTCGATGTCGCCCGCCGTCACGACGCCTTCGGCTTCCTTGCGCAGCGTAACCGTCACTTCGTCACGGTTATGCAGCTTGAAAACCACACCCTTCAGGTTCAGCAGCAGGTTGACCACGTCCTCTTGCACACCGTCGAGCGTCGAATACTCGTGCACGACGCCTGCGATCGTCACTTCGGTCGGCGCGTAGCCCACCATCGACGACAGCAGTACGCGCCGAAGCGCGTTACCCAAGGTGTGGCCATAACCGCGTTCGAACGGCTCCATAACCACTTTCGCGTGGTTGTCGCCGAGCGATTCCACAGCGATGATCTTGGGTTTCAGCAAACTGGTTTGCATAGGGTTTCCTTTTCAATACCCTCGGCTCGTTACACCGATAAGGCTGAGATGGCAACAACCTGAAAACGAACAGCCGAGGACGCCTCTTGCGCGAAGCACAGAGGCGCACTCGGCCGTCGATCCCATTAACGCGAATACAATTCGACGATCAGGCTTTCGTTGATGTCGCCAGCGATGTCGCTGCGTTCCGGCATGCCCTTGAACGTACCTTCGAACTTCTTCGCATCGACCGAAACCCACTGCGGCATGCCGCCTTGTTCAGCCAGCGACAGTGCTTCGACGATACGAGCCTGCTTCTTCGCCTTTTCGCGGATGGCGACGATGTCGCCCGCCTTCACTTGCATCGACGGCACGTTTGCGACGACGCCGTTCAGCGTGAGCGCCTTGTGGCTCACGAGCTGACGCGCTTCAGCGCGCGTCGAGGCGAAGCCCATGCGGTACACGACGTTGTCGAGACGCGACTCGAGCAGTTGCAGCAGGTTTTCACCGGTGTTGCCCTTGCGGCGGTCCGCTTCCGCGAAGTAGCGGCGGAACTGACGCTCGAGCACGCCGTAGATGCGCTTCACTTTTTGCTTTTCGCGCAGCTGCGTGCCGTAGTCCGACGTACGGGCACCCGAGGTGCGGCCGTGCTGACCCGGCTTGCTGTCCAGCTTGCACTTGTCAGCGAGCGAACGGCGGGCGCTCTTCAGGAAGAGGTCGGTGCCTTCACGGCGGGACAGCTTGGCCTTCGGGCCGATATAACGTGCCACGTTACTTTCCTTCGATAATTGATCACGCGAGGGCTAAGTCGGAAAACCCTGCCTTCGCGCTAGTCCGGCTCTTTGAACCGAACGGTGGGCTTAGTCAATTCATTAACGCCAAGCGCCCGCACACACCGTTTCCGGTGGCACAGGCACAAGGCAAAAGCGACGCCTTAGATACGACGGCGCTTCGGCGGACGGCAGCCGTTGTGCGGAACCGGCGTCACGTCGGAGATCGCGGTGATCTTGATGCCAAGACCATGCAGCGCGCGCACCGCCGATTCGCGGCCAGGACCGGGGCCCTTGATACGCACTTCGAGGTTCTTCACGCCGTATTCCATCGCCACGCGGCCAGCCGACTCGGCTGCGACCTGAGCTGCGAAGGGGGTCGACTTGCGCGAACCCTTGAAGCCCTGACCGCCCGAGGTTGCCCAGGCAAGCGCGTTGCCTTGACGGTCGGTGATCGTGATGATGGTGTTGTTGAACGACGCGTGAACGTGAACCACGCCCTCGGCGACGTTCTTCTTAACCTTCTTGCGAACGCGTTGCGCCGCGGTGTTGTTCGAAGCCTTAGCCATTACGTTTTCCTGTAACTAGTTCCGCTTACTTCTTCAGCGATTGCGCTGCGCGGCGCGGACCCTTGCGCGTGCGCGCATTGGTACGCGTACGCTGGCCGCGCAGGGGCAGGCCCTTGCGATGGCGCACGCCGCGGTAGCAGCCGAGGTCCATCAGGCGCTTGATGTTCATCGTCACTTCACGGCGCAGATCGCCTTCGACGACAAACTTGCCCACTTCCTCACGCAGCTTTTCAAGATCCGCGTCGTTCAGGTCCTTGACCTTCTTGTCAAACGGGACGCCAGCGGTCACGCAGATGTTGCGCGAACGCGTGCGGCCGATACCGAAAATTGCCGTCAGGCCGATTTCGGTGTGCTGGTGGTTCGGGATGTTAACCCCTGCGATACGAGCCATTGTTTTTCCTCAAACAAAAAGCGCAAGCGCGCTAATCAGCCTTGACGCTGCTTGTGGCGCGGGTCCGAGCTGCAGATCACGCGAACGACGCCGTTGCGCTTGATAATTTTGCAGTTGCGGCAAATGCGCTTTACCGATGCCATCACTTTCATGATATTACCCTTTTTCCTAAATCACTTCGCCCGGAACACGATCCGCGCACGCGACAGATCGTAAGGCGTCAATTCAACCGTCACCTTGTCGCCCGGGAGAATGCGAATGTAGTGCATCCGCATCTTTCCGGAAATATGTCCCAGAACGACATGGCCGTTTTCCAGCTTCACCCGGAAGGTCGCATTGGGGAGGTTTTCGATAACCTCGCCTTGCATCTGGATTACATCGTCTTTGGCCATAGGTCCTTTTAACGCATCGGGACGCCGCCGCCCTTGAAGTTAGCCTTCTTGAGCAGCGATTCATATTGTTGCGACATCACGTACGACTGCACCTGCGCCATGAAGTCCATTGTGACGACGACAATGATCAGCAGCGACGTTCCACCAAAATAAAACGGCACATTCCAGCGCAGCACCAGAAATTCCGGCAGCAGGCAAACGAACACGATATAGATCGCACCGGCCAGCGTCAGACGCGTGAGGATGCGGTCGATATAACGGGCCGTTTGATCGCCAGGGCGGATGCCAGGTACGAACGCGCCACTCTTTTTCAGGTTGTCGGCCGTTTCCCTGCTGTTGAACACCAGCGCGGTGTAGAAGAAGCAGAAGAAGACGATCGCCAACGCGTACAGCAACACGTACACGGGCTGGCCAGGCTTGAGGGCCTCGGCCACGTTGTGCAGCGTGTTCGCGAACCAGCTGGTTTGCGACCCTGAACTGAACCAGTTCAGGATGGTTGCCGGGAACAGGATGATCGACGATGCAAAGATCGGCGGAATCACGCCCGACATGTTCAACTTCAGCGGCAGGTGCGACGACTGCCCACCGTAAATCTTGTTACCGACCTGACGCTTCGCATAGTTCACGAGGATCTTGCGCTGGCCGCGTTCGATGAACACCACCAGATACGTCACAGCTGCGATCAACACGACCACGATGATTGCCGAGAACGGGCCCATCGAGCCAGTCTGCACCAGCGTGAACAACCCGCTGATCGCATTCGGGAAGCCCGCCGCGATACCGCCGAAGATGATGATCGAGATACCGTTGCCGAGGCCACGTTCCGTGATCTGCTCACCCAGCCACATCAGGAACATCGTACCCGTCACGAGCGTCACGACCGTCGTCAGGCGGAACACCATGCCCGGATCGATCACGAGCCCAGGTTGATTTTCCAGCGCGACGGCAATGCCGAACGCCTGAAACGTCGCCAGAACCACCGTGAAGATCCGCGTGTACTGCGTGATCTTGCGTTGTCCTGCCTGCCCTTCTTTCTTCAGCGCCTCCAGCTGGGGCGAAACAATCGCCATCAGCTGCAGGATGATCGACGCCGAGATATACGGCATCACACCCAGCGCGAAGATCGTGAACCGCGACAGCGCACCACCCGAGAACATGTTGAACATGCCAAGGATGCCGCCCGACTGGCTCTGGAAGAGCTTCGCGAGCTGGTCCGGGTCGATGCCCGGAACCGGGATGTGCGCGCCGACGCGATAAACGACGAGCGCCAGCAACAGGAACACTGCACGCCGACGCAGATCGCCGAACTTCGGTGCGCTGCGACCGGTTTTTGCGAGACTCGGGCTGTTAGCCAACTAGCTTCTCCGATGCAGATGTTAGTGACGGCGGGCAAGCCCGCACGCACCACTCACAATCACTCGGCAAAAGAACCGCCTGCTGCTTCGATCGCAGCACGCGCATTCTTCGTCGCACCCAGACCCTTCACGACGACCTTGCGCTTGATTTCGCCGGTGGCGATGATCTTTGCGCTCTTGGTCAGTTCGCCAACGAGGCCTGCCTGCTTGAGAGCCAGCAGATCGATTTCGTCGACCGGCAGCTTCTCAATGTCAGCGAGGCGCACTTCACCGACGAATTCCTTCGTCAGCGAGGTGAAGCCACGCTTCGGCAGACGACGCTGCAGCGGCATTTGACCGCCTTCGAAGCCGACCTTGTGGAAGCCGCCCGAACGCGATTTCTGACCCTTGTGACCACGGCCAGCGGTCTTGCCGAGGCCGGAGCCGATGCCGCGACCGACGCGACGCTTTGCGTGCTTCGCGCCTTCTGCCGGCTTCAGGTTATTCAATTCCATTTTCAACTCCTGGAGTCTTCTGGTGACCGCTTAGGCGATGACCTTAACGAGGTACGAGACCTTGTTGATCATGCCGCGCACAGCCGGCGTGTCCTGCAGCTCGGAGACCGAGTTCAGGCGACGCAGGCCGAGGCCGCGCACCGTGGCGCGGTGCGATTCGCGGGTCCCAATCAGGCTCTTGACGAGCTGAACCTTGACAGTTTTTTCAGACATGGTGCCCACCCTTAGCCCAGAATGTCTTCGACGGACTTGCCGCGCTTCGCCGCGATGTCAGCCGGCGTCGACTGCTTGCGCAGACCGTCCAGCGTGGCACGAACGAGGTTGTACGGGTTCGTCGAACCGTGGCTCTTGGCCACGACGTTCTGCACGCCCATCACGTCGAACACTGCGCGCATCGGGCCGCCGGCGATCACGCCGGTACCAGCCTTCGCCGGAGCGAGGAGGACCACCGATGCGCCGTGCTTGCCGTGCACTTCGTGTTGCAGGGTGCCGTTCTTCAGGGGCACCTTGAACATGTTGCGGCGAGCTTGTTCCATCGCCTTCTGGACAGCGACCGGCACTTCCTTTGCCTTGCCCTTGCCCATACCGACGCGGCCATCACCGTCGCCAACCACGGTCAGTGCGGCGAAGCCGAGAATACGGCCACCCTTCACGACCTTGGTCACGCGGTTGACCGAAATCATTTTTTCACGAAGGCCGTCGTCGCGTTCGTCAGCCTGAACTTTCGCTTGCATCTTTGCCATGACGAATTCCTTCCCTTAGAACTTGAGCCCGGCTTCACGCGCGGCCTCAGCCAGCGCCTTGACGCGGCCGTGGTAGCGGAAACCCGAGCGGTCAAAGGCGACGGATTCGATGCCGGCAGCCTTGGCCTTTTCTGCGATACGCTTGCCGATCAGCGTGGCAGCGGCGACGTTGCCGCCCTTGCCCGTCTGGTCTGCGAGTTGCGCACGCACTTCGGCTTCGAGCGTCGACGCGCTGGCGAGCACCTTGGTGCCGCAGGGCGAGAACACTTGTGCATAGATGTGCGTGTTCGTGCGATGCACGGCCAGGCGCGCGACTTGCAGCTCAGCGATCTTGAGACGCGTCTGACGAGCGCGGCGCAGGCGAGATTGAGTCTTATCCATGATTGCGCACCCTTACTTCTTCTTCGTTTCTTTGAGGATCACAACCTCGTCGGCGTAACGCACACCCTTGCCCTTATAGGGCTCAGGCGGGCGATAACCGCGCACTTCGGCTGCGGTTTGGCCGACTTTCTGCTTGTCGATCCCCTTGATCACGATTTCCGTTTGCGACGGGGTTTCAGCCTTGACGCCTTCCGGCATCATGTGCACCACGGGGTGCGAGAAACCCAGCGACAGGTTCAGCTTGTCGCCTTGCGCTTGAGCACGGTAACCGACGCCAACCAGCGTCAGCTTGCGCTCAAAACCCTTCGTCACGCCTTGCACCATGTTCGCGACGATCGCGCGCATCGTGCCCGACATCGCATTGGCTTCGCGGCTGTCGTCGGTCGGCTCGAATTTGAGCGTACCGTTGTCATTCACCACCTTCACGAGGCGGTTCGCTGCCTGCGAAATCGTACCCAGCGGGCCCTTGACGGTAATCTTCGCGTCGCTGAGCGTCGCCTCTGCGCCTTGCAGCGCGATCGGGCTCTTACCTACTCGAGACATGTTTCTTCTCCTTCGGCGTTAAGCGACGTAGCAGATGACTTCGCCGCCCACGCCAGTGGCGCGAGCCTTGCGGTCCGTCATCACACCCTTGGGCGTCGACACGATCGCAACGCCGAGGCCATTCATGACCTGCGGGATGTCGTTACGGCCGCGGTACACGCGCAGACCCGGCTTCGAGACGCGTTCGAGGCGCTCGATAACGGGACGGCCAGCGTAGTACTTCAACGCGATGTTCAATTCCGACTTCGCACCTTCGGTCTTCACCGCGAAGTCGTCGATATAACCTTCGTCCTTCAGGACCTGCGCGATCGCAATCTTGACTTTCGACGAGGGCATAGCAACCGAAACTTTCTCGACCATCTGCGCATTGCGGATGCGAGTCAGCATATCGGCGATAGGATCACTCATGCTCATTTATGTTTCTCCTATTACCAGCTCGCCTTGGTGACGCCAGGGATCTCACCACGGAACGCGATTTCACGAATCTTGTTACGTGCGAGACCAAATTTGCGGAACGTGCCACGCGGACGACCCGTGATCGCGCAGCGGTTACGCTTGCGGGTCGGGTTCGAGTTGCGCGGAAGTTGTTGCAGTTCCAGACGAGCTGCGTAGCGCTCTTCTTCCGACTTGCTTTGGTCGTCGATGATCGCCTTCAGCGCTTCGCGCTTCGGTGCGAACTTCGCTGCCAGACGGGCGCGCTTCTTTTCACGTTCGATCAGTGCCAGTTTAGCCACGGTAACCTCAGTTTCTGAACGGGAACTTGAAGCCGGCGAGCAGTGCCTTTGCTTCTTCGTCGGTCTTCGCAGTCGTCGTGATACTGATGTTCAGACCACGCAGCGTGTCGACCTTGTCGTAATCGATTTCGGGGAAAATGATCTGCTCTTTCACACCGATGTTGTAGTTACCACGGCCGTCGAACGCCTTGCCCGACACGCCACGGAAGTCGCGCACGCGGGGGAGCGCAACCGTCACGAAACGGTCCAGGAATTCGTACATAGCCTGGCCACGCAGCGTGACCATCGTGCCGATCGGGTAACCTTCGCGGATCTTGAAGCCAGCAATTGCCTTGCGCGACTTCGTGATCACCGGCTTCTGGCCAGCGATCTTCGTCAGATCGCCAACAGCGTGCTCGAGGACCTTCTTGTCAGCGACGGCTTCACCAACACCCATGTTCAGGGTGATCTTGGTGAGGCGCGGCACTTCCATGATCGACTTGTAACCGAACTTCTCGATCAGGCCCGGAACGACCTTCTCTTTATAAAATTCTTGCAAACGTGCCATTTTTTACTCCGCAGCGTCAGGCGCTCAGGACAGCACCGGTCGTCTTCAGGAAACGAACCTTCTTGTCCCCTTCGACCTTGATGCCGACACGCGAAGCCTTGCCATTCGCGTCGACGAGCGCGACGTTCGAAATGTGCAGCGGCATCGCCTTGGCTTCCACGCCACCAGTCGTGCCCTTCATCGGATTCGGCTTTACATGCTTCTTCACGATGTTGAGACCTTCGACGGTCACGCGCTCTTCACCAACGGCCAGCACGACACCGCGCTTGCCCTTGTCCTTGCCGGTCGTGACGATGACTTCGTCACCCTTGCGAATCTTGTTCATCGCGACTCCTTACAGCACTTCCGGCGCCAGCGAAACGATCTTCATGAATCGTTCGCTACGCAGCTCACGCGTCACCGGCCCGAAAATACGGGTGCCGATCGGCTCAAGCTTGGTATTCAAAAGCACGGCGGCGTTGCCATCGAACTTGATCAGCGAGCCGTCTTGACGGCGCACGCCCTTCGCGGTGCGAACTACAACAGCGTTGTAGATTTCGCCCTTCTTCACGCGCCCGCGCGGCGTTGCTTCCTTGACGGTCACCTTGATGATGTCGCCAATGCTGGCATAACGACGCTTCGAGCCGCCGAGCACCTTGATGCACATGACTTCACGCGCACCCGTGTTGTCGGCTACTTCAAGCCGAGATTCGGTCTGGATCATGGTTTATCTTTCCCAACTTAATCCGGTTGCACCACCATGGCACACCCGGTCAGTCTTGGTCCCGTCAGCCGCGCCGCCACTAGAACGACCGCTCAGCTGCTTGGGTAAGAACAGCAGCGACGGCAAACGAAACCGGCCATCGCATTCCGGTGAATCTTGCGAACCCGGGCTGGCGCCCAACTTCGCAACTTACAGTCTTTGCAGACTCCCCACCTACTTACGCCCACCGCTTTGCCAACAGCGAGCCCATAAAGAGGGAAGACCAAGATTGTAACTAGACAATCCTGGTCTTGCAAGCGAAATCTTTAGCGATTTCAACTACTTCTACTACTGCGCATCACGCCGGGGCTGACGAACGGACTAAGCCTAGGACTAAGCCCAAGCCAGGCCCCGGTGTGAGACGTCTTCCAGGGATGACTCCCTTAGATGACGCGGGCCGCTTCGATCAGCTTCGACACAGTCCAGGCCTTCGTCTTCGAAATCGGACGGGTTTCCTGGATTTCAACGAGGTCACCCTCGTTGTACGTGTTCGATTCGTCGTGAGCGTGGTACTTCTTCGACTGCACGACGTACTTACCGTAGATCGGGTGCTTGACGCGGCGCTCGACCAGGACGGTGACCGTCTTGTCCATCTTGTTGCTGACGACCTTGCCGACCAGCGTCCGCTTAAGCGAGGTTTTCACGCTTTCGTTCATTTCTGGTTCGCCTTCTCAGTCAGGACGGTCCGCACACGTGCGATGTCGCGACGAACCTTCTTCAGCTGGCTCGTGTTCGTGAGCTGCTGGGTCGCGAGTTGCATGCGCAGGCCGAATTGCGCCTTCAAGAGGTCCGACAGCTCTTTGTTGAGCGCGGCCTTGTCTTTCTGGTGAAGTTCGGATGCCTTCATCATTTACTCCTTAGGCGCCGAGCTGGCGAACCATGAAGACCGTCTTCAGCGGCAGCTTAGCTGCAGCCAGACGGAACGCTTCACGGGCCAGTTCTTCGGTCACACCGTCCATTTCATAGAGCATCTTGCCCGGCTGAATCTCGGCGACGTAGTACTCCGGGTTACCCTTACCGTTACCCATACGTACTTCAGCCGGCTTTTGCGAGATCGGCTTGTCCGGGAAAATGCGAATCCAGATGCGGCCACCGCGCTTGATGTGACGCGTCATTGCACGACGCGCCGCTTCAATTTGACGTGCGGTCAGGCGGCCGCGACCGATAGCCTTCAGACCGTATTCACCGAACGAAACTGCGTTGCCGCGGGTTGCGACGCCGGTGTTACGACCCTTCTGCTCTTTGCGATACTTCCTGCGTTTCGGTTGCAGCATCGTTATTCTCCACTCTTGCCGTCACCGCCGGCGGCGCCGCGGCGCGGTGCGCCACGACGGGCACCCGGTGCGCCTTCGCCATCACGACGCGGACGACGATCGCCCGGACGCGCGTTGCGGCGCGGACGCTTTTCTTCGGCGACTTCTTCCACCACCGGTGCGTCGTTGCGGCCGAGCGTGTCGCCCTTGTAGACCCAAACCTTCACGCCGATGATGCCGTACGTCGTCTTCGCTTCCGAGGTCGCGTAGTCGATGTCAGCACGCAGCGTGTGAAGCGGCACTCGACCTTCGCGGTACCACTCGGTACGCGCGATTTCGATACCGTTCAGACGGCCGGCGCTCATGATCTTGATGCCCTGGGCACCCAGACGCATCGCGTTCTGCATCGCGCGCTTCATCGCGCGGCGGAACATGATCCGGCGCTCGAGCTGCTGCGTGATCGAATCGGCGATCAGTTGAGCATCGGTTTCCGGCTTGCGGATTTCTTCGATGTTCACGTGAACCGGAACGCCCATGCGCTTCTGGAGTTCGGCCTTGAGGAGTTCGATGTCCTCGCCCTTCTTGCCGATCACCACACCCGGACGCGAGCTGTAAATCGTGATGCGAGCGTTCTTTGCCGGACGCTCGATCACAACACGGCCCACCGAAGCGTTCTTCAGCTTCTTCTTCAGGTATTCACGAACACCGATGTCTTCCTTCAACATCGCCGCGAAATTGTTGTTGTTCGCGTACCAGCGCGACGCCCAATTGCGGCTGACGGCCAAACGGAAGCCAGTCGGATGAATTTTCTGTCCCATCGTATGGCTCCTTAATTCCCGACCGTCACAGTGATGTGACAGGATTGCTTCTCGATGCGGTTACCGCGACCCTTTGCGCGTGCGGTGAAACGCTTCAGCGAAGCAGCCTTGTCGACGTAGATGCTCTTGATCTTGAGCTCGTCGATGTCGGCGCCTTCGTTGTGTTCAGCGTTTGCGATCGCCGAGAGCACAACCTTTTTCACGATGCCGGCCGCTTTCTTCGGCGAGAACGTCAGAACGTTCAGTGCCTTGTCAACCGGCAGACCGCGGATCTGGTCAGCCACAAGGCGCGTTTTCTGCGCCGAGATGCGGGCACCGCGATGAATTGCCTTCACTTCCATCTTGATTGCCCCTTATTTCTTGGCCTTCTTGTCGGCCGCGTGACCCTTGAACGTACGGGTCAGTGCGAACTCGCCAAGCTTGTGGCCGACCATGTTTTCCGTGACATACACGGGAACGTGTTGACGGCCGTTATGAACGGCGATCGTCAGGCCGATGAAGTCCGGCAGAATCGTCGAACGACGCGACCAGGTCTTGATCGGTTTCTTGTCACGCGTAGCTGCAGCCGCCTCAACCTTCTTCAGCAAATGGGCGTCGCAGAACGGACCTTTCTTAATAGAACGTGCCATTGCCTACTCCTTAGCGCTTGTGACGGCGCTGGACGATCATGCTCGTCGTGCGCTTGTTGCTGCGGGTGCGGTAGCCCTTCGTCGGCGTGCCCCACGGGCTCACCGGATCGCGACCTGCAGCCGTGCGGCCTTCACCACCACCGTGCGGGTGATCAACCGGGTTCATTGCAACGCCACGCACCGTCGGGCGGATACCGCGCCAGCGGTTCGCGCCAGCCTTACCGATTTGACGGAGGCTGTGCTCTTCGTTGCCAACTTCACCGATCGTTGCACGGCACTCGATATGCACGCGGCGGATTTCGCCCGAACGCAGACGAACCTGCGCGTAGACGCCTTCACGTGCCAGCAGCATCGCCGACGTACCAGCCGAACGCGCCATTTGCGCGCCCTTGCCCGGCAGCATTTCGATGCAGTGGATCGTCGTACCGACCGGAATGTTACGGATCGGCAGGGTGTTACCCGAGCGGATCGGCGCTTCCGAACCGGACATCAGTTGCTGACCCACCGTCGCGCCCTTCGGAGCGATGATGTAACGGCGCTCGCCGTCTGCGTACAGAACCAGCGCGATGTTCGCGCTACGGTTCGGGTCGTACTCGAGACGTTCGATCTTTGCCGGGATGCCGTCCTTGTTGCGACGGAAGTCGACAACACGATAGTGCTGCTTGTGACCGCCACCCTGGTGACGCGTCGTCACGCGACCATTGTTGTTACGACCAGCCTTCGAGGATTGCTTTTCGAGCAGCGGCGCGTGCGGCGCACCCTTATGCAGATCCTTGTTGACGATCTTAACCATCGCGCGGCGACCCGGCGAAGTCGGCTTAACTTTCACGATTGCCATGATTACTTGGCCTCCGCTTCAAAGTTGATTTCCTGGCCGGGCTTCAGGCAGACGTAGGCTTTCTTCACGTCCTTGCGCTTGCCGTTAAAGCGGCCAAAGCGCTTTTGCTTGCCCTTCTGGACCAGCACGTTGACGGAATCGACTTCCACCTTGAACATCAGCTCGACGGCAGCCTTGACTTCCTGCTTGGTCGCGTCCGGCGCGACTTCGAAGACGACTTGTTCGTTCTTCTCCGCCACCAGCGTCGCCTTTTCGGAGACTACCGGCGCGAGCAGGACCTGCATCAAACGATGATCGTTCTTGCGAATCTCGCTCATGACAGCAACTCCTCGATCTGGGCGACCGCAGCCTTCGTGATCAGAATCTTCTTGAAGAAGATCAGCGAGAGCGGGTCGGCGAAACGCGGCTCAACGACTGCCACGTGGGGCAGGTTGCGCGACGCGAGATACAGGTTCTCGTCGACCGTGTCGGTGATGACCAGCACGGAATCGAGACCCATGGCCTTGAACTTGTCGGCCAGCAGCTTCGTCTTCGGCGCTTCGAGGGAGAGATCCTCGACGACCGAGATGCGGCCTTCGCGGGCCAGCTGCGAGAAGATCGAGCAGAGGCCTGCGCGATGCATCTTCTTGTTGACCTTGTGCGAGAAGTTTTCTTCCGGCGAATTCGGGAAGATGCGACCACCGCCACGCCACAACGGGCTCGACGACATACCGGCACGAGCACGGCCCGTACCTTTCTGGCGCCACGGCTTCTTGGTGGTGTGCTTGACCTGCTCGCGATCCTTCTGCGCGCGGTTGCCGCTACGTGCGTTCGCCTGGTAGGCGACGACGATCTGGTGGATCAGTGCTTCGTTGTAGTCACGGCCGAACACGACGTCCGACGCGTTGACTGCAGCACCTTCCTGGCCATTAGCGTTCAGGAGCTTCAGTTCCATTATTCCGCTCCTTTCTTCACGCGAGCCTTAACCGCCGGCGTCACGAAAACCTTACCGCCCTTCGCGCCCGGAACAGCACCCTTGACGAGCAGCAGCTTGCGCTCTGCGTCGATACGTGCGATTTCGAGGTTCTGCACCGTCACGGTCTCATCACCCATGTGACCGGTCATGCGCTTACCCGGAAACACGCGACCCGGATCCTGCGCCATACCGATCGAGCCCGGCACGTTGTGCGAGCGCGAGTTACCGTGCGAAGCACGGCCGGATGCGAAGTTGTAACGCTTGATGGTACCGGCGTAGCCCTTACCGATCGAGGTGCCTTGCACGTCGACCAGCTGGCCTTCCGCGAAGAGATCCACATCGATCACAGCGCCAGCGGACAGCTCGGCAGCCTTGGCGGCGTCGATCTGGAATTCCTTGAGGATTTCACCGGCTTGAACGCCAGCTTTGGCGAGATGACCTGCGATCGGTTTCGTCACGCGCGATGCACGGCGCGTACCAAACGCAACCTGAACGGCCGTGTAGCCGTCGGTTTCAACAGTCTTGATCTGCGTCACGCGGTTGTCGGACACGTCCAGCACGGTGACGGGAATCGAGTCCCCATCAGCCGTGAAGATACGGGTCATGCCAACCTTGCGACCTACGAGTCCAAGGCTCATCGTTTTCTCCATTCCCGACTGCGATTGGTCGGGGCTAATTTACAAAGTGCCGGTGCTTTTTCGCCCCGTTTCACGCGCTTTTTCACGCTTTTTTCAGCAAAAAAGCTTGAAAGGGACACACCAGCTTTTTGCGCAAATGCGCGAAAAGACGTCAAGTATAACGTCCCTTCTCGTTTTCCGCAAGCAATCAAAGACTTAGCGCCACCGGGACATCCTGACAGCGCTTGAGAGCCTTACTGCAGCTTGATTTCGACGTCCACACCAGCCGGCAGGTCCAGCTTCATCAGTGCGTCGACGGTCTTGTCCGTCGGGTCGACGATGTCCATCAGACGCAGGTGGGTACGGATTTCCAGCTGGTCGCGCGACGTCTTGTTGACGTGCGGCGAACGCAGGATGTCGAAACGCTGGATGCGCGTCGGCAGCGGCACCGGGCCGCGGACGATTGCACCGGTCCGCTTCGCCGTGTCGACGATTTCAGCAGCCGACTGGTCGATCAGGCGATAGTCGAAAGCCTTCAGGCGAATACGGATTTTCTGGTTCTGCATGACGATTCCTTGAAAAGAGCGAGGCGGACTTGCGCCGCCAGACTTGGTAAAGAGCGCAGGACTGGCCTGCGGCGGAGAGCCGCCGACCAGTCCCAGATACATCAACTTCTACTGCTTACAGCAAACCAGCGATTTTACTCGATGATCTTGGCAACGACACCGGCGCCGACGGTACGGCCACCTTCGCGGATTGCGAAGCGCAGACCTTCTTCCATCGCGATCGGAGCGATCAGCTTCACCGTGATCGACACGTTGTCGCCCGGCATGACCATTTCCTTGTCCTTCGGCAGCTCGATCGAGCCCGTCACGTCCGTCGTACGGAAGTAGAACTGCGGACGGTAGTTGTTGAAGAACGGCGTGTGACGGCCGCCTTCGTCCTTGCTCAGCACGTACACTTCAGCCGTGAAGTGCGTGTGCGGCGTGATCGAACCCGGCTTGGCCAGAACCTGGCCACGCTCCACGTCTTCACGCTTCGTGCCGCGCAGCAGGATACCAACGTTGTCGCCTGCCTGACCCTGGTCGAGCAGCTTGCGGAACATTTCCACGCCCGTGCAGGTCGTCTTCACCGTCGGCTTGATACCGACGATTTCGATTTCCTCGCCGACCTTGACGATGCCACGCTCAACGCGCCCCGTCACCACCGTGCCACGACCCGAGATCGAGAACACGTCTTCCACCGGCATCAGGAACGCGCCGTCAACTGCACGCTCCGGCGTCGGGATGTACGTGTCGAGTGCGTCGGCCAGGTTCATGATCGCCACTTCGCCCAGCTCGCCCTTGTCGCCTTCGAGCGCCAGCTTGGCCGAACCCTTGATGATCGGGGTGTCGTCGCCCGGGAAGTCGTACTTCGACAGAAGTTCGCGCACTTCCATTTCGACGAGCTCGAGCAGCTCGGCGTCGTCCACCATGTCGCACTTGTTCAGGAACACGATGATGTACGGCACGC
Organism: Paraburkholderia adhaesiva; assembly: GCF_021390575.1. GTDB lineage: Bacteria > Pseudomonadota > Gammaproteobacteria > Burkholderiales > Burkholderiaceae > Paraburkholderia > Paraburkholderia adhaesiva. Next base: position 3,055,598 of record NZ_JAJEJQ010000001.1, read on the forward strand.
CAACCTGACGGGCCAGCAGGATGTGCTCACGCGTCTGCGGCATCGGGCCGTCAGCGGCCGAGCACACCAGGATTGCGCCGTCCATCTGTGCCGCGCCCGTGATCATGTTCTTCACGTAGTCAGCGTGGCCCGGGCAGTCGACGTGTGCGTAGTGGCGGTTAGCCGTTTCGTACTCGACGTGCGCGGTGTTGATGGTAATGCCACGTGCCTTTTCTTCCGGCGCTGCGTCGATCTGGTCGTACGCCTTCGCCTCGCCGCCGAACTTGGCGGTCAGAACCGTCGTGATCGCTGCCGTCAGCGTGGTCTTGCCGTGGTCAACGTGACCGATCGTGCCCACGTTCACGTGCGGCTTGGTCCGTTCGAATTTACCTTTTGCCATGTTTCTCTTCTTTCAAAAAAGTGGTGAACCGGTGTCTGTTCGTTGCGAACCGGGCTCCGATGCCCGGTTCGCTCCGGCCGATACTTACTTCGCCTTCGCGCTGATGATCGCGTCGGCCACGTTACGCGGTGCTTCTGCGTAGTGCTTGAATTCCATCGTGTACGTTGCACGACCTTGCGTCAGCGAGCGCAGCGACGTCGAGTAGCCGAACATTTCCGACAGCGGCACTTCAGCGCGAACGATCTTGCCGCCGCCAACCATGTCTTCCATGCCCTGGACGATACCGCGACGGCCCGACAGGTCGCCCATCACGTTGCCCATGTAGTCTTCCGGCGTTTCGACTTCGACAGCCATCATCGGTTCAAGGATGACCGGCTGCGCCTTGCGCATTGCTTCCTTGAACGCCATCGAACCGGCCATGCGGAACGCGTTTTCGTTCGAGTCAACGTCGTGGTACGAACCGAACGTCAGGTGAACCTTCACGTCGACGACCGGGAAGCCCGCCAGCACGCCAGCCTTCAGCGTTTCCTGGATACCCTTGTCCACCGCCGGGATGTATTCGCGCGGAATCACGCCGCCCTTGATTTCGTCCAGGAACTCGTAGCCCTTGCCCTGCTCATTCGGCTCAAGCGTGATGACCGCGTGACCGAACTGGCCGCGACCGCCCGACTGCTTGACGAACTTGCCTTCGACGTCCTTCGCCGTGGCGCGGATCGTTTCGCGGTACGCAACCTGCGGCTTGCCGACGGTTGCTTCCACGTTGAATTCGCGCTTCATGCGGTCGACCAGAATTTCGAGGTGGAGCTCGCCCATACCCGAAATGATGGTCTGGCCCGATTCCTCGTCCGTTTGAACGCGGAACGACGGGTCTTCCTGTGCCAGGCGGTTCAGGGCGAGGCCCATCTTTTCCTGGTCAGCCTTGGTCTTCGGCTCGACGGCCTGCGAAATCACCGGCTCCGGGAACACCATGCGCTCGAGAACGATCGGGTGTGCCGGGTCGCACAGCGTGTCGCCCGTGGTCGCATCCTTCAGGCCGACGGCAGCAGCGATGTCGCCTGCGCGAACTTCCTTGATTTCTTCGCGGTTGTTCGCGTGCATCTGCAGAATACGGCCGAGGCGTTCCTTCTTGCCCTTGGTCGAGTTCAGCACCGTATCGCCCGAGTTGACGACGCCCGAGTACGCACGGAAGAAGATCAGCTGGCCGACGAACGGGTCGGTCATGATCTTGAACGCGAGCGACGAGAACTTCTCGTCGTCCGCCGCACGACGCTCAGCCTTTTCACCGTTTTCGAGTTCGCCCGTGACCGGGGGAATGTCCACCGGCGACGGCAGGAAATCGATCACGGCGTCGAGCATGCGCTGCACGCCCTTGTTCTTGAACGCGGTACCGCACAGCATCGGCTGGATTTCGCACGCAATCGTACGATCACGCAGCGCCTTGACGACTTCCGCTTCGGACAGCTCTTCGCCGCCGAGGTACTTTTCCATCAGCTCTTCGCTGGCTTCAGCAGCCGACTCGATCATCTTTTCGCGCCACTCGTTGCACGTGTCAACGAGCTCAGCCGGGATATCGACGTAGTCGAACTTCGTGCCTTGCGAGGCCTCGTCCCAAATGATCGCTTTCATCTTCAGGAGGTCGACGACACCCTTGAAGTTTTCTTCCGCGCCGATCGGCACGACGACCGGAACCGGGTTCGCCTTCAGGCGGGTCTTCAGCTGGTCATAGACCTTGAAGAAGTTCGCGCCGGTACGGTCCATCTTGTTGATGAACGCGAGACGGGGAACCTTGTACTTGTTCGCCTGGCGCCACACCGTTTCCGACTGCGGCTGCACGCCGCCCACGGCGCAGTAGACCATGCACGCACCGTCGAGCACGCGCATCGAGCGCTCGACTTCAATCGTGAAGTCAACGTGGCCCGGGGTGTCGATGATGTTGATGCGGTGTTCCGGATAATTGCCGGCCATGCCTTTCCAGAAGGCGGTCGTAGCAGCGGAGGTAATCGTGATGCCACGCTCCTGTTCCTGCTCCATCCAGTCCATGGTGGCAGCGCCGTCGTGAACTTCACCAATCTTGTGGTTCACGCCGGTGTAGAACAGAATGCGCTCGGTCGTCGTCGTTTTGCCGGCGTCGATGTGAGCGCTAATACCGATGTTGCGGTAGCGCTCGATAGGAGTCTTGCGAGCCACTTTGATCCTCTATCAGGAGGGGCGCACCGGGATCAATCCCGACGCGCCTGAACACAAACGGGCGAGGCGCTGGATAAGCGCACCCGCCCGGATTTTTTTCCGCTTTAGAACAAACCCGGAGTAGGGTTTTCTCTTAGAAACGGAAGTGCGAGAACGCCTTGTTGGCTTCTGCCATCCGGTGAACTTCGTCGCGCTTCTTCATTGCGCCACCACGGCCTTCAGCCGCTTCGGTGAGTTCACCTGCCAGACGCAGAGCCATCGACTTCTCGCTGCGCTTCTTCGCGGCTTCACGCAGCCAACGCATCGCCAATGCCATACGACGCGACGGACGCACTTCGACCGGAACCTGATAGTTCGCACCACCAACGCGACGGCTCTTCACTTCGACGACCGGCTTAACGTTGTTGAGTGCAACAGTGAACACTTCCAGCGGGTCCTTGCCACCCTTGGTCTGGATCTGTTCGAAAGCGCCGTACACAATGCGCTCGGCAACCGACTTCTTGCCCGAGAGCATGAGCACGTTCATGAACTTGGCTACATCAACGTTGCCGAACTTCGGATCCGGCAACACTTCCCGCTTGGGAACTTCGCGACGACGCGGCATGTTTCTTCCTTTAACTTTTCAGTTGGAGTCGGGTTTTATCCCGGGTTTTACCCCTTACGACTCCGCGGCCACCAACTAACCCGATTCATCGATTACGACTTACCAGCCTGGTCGGGTGACCACTTACTCGACAGCACCGGCCAATCCGGCACCACCGCCTGTATCGCCTTGCGCCAATGAGAACCGGCACAGACGACGTTTTGACTCTTACTTCGCAGCCTTAGCGCGCTTTGCGCCGTACTTCGAACGAGCCTGCTTACGATCCTTGACGCCCTGGGTATCCAGCGAGCCACGAACCATGTGGTAACGCACACCCGGCAAGTCCTTCACACGGCCGCCGCGGATCAGCACAACCGAGTGTTCCTGCAGGTTGTGGCCTTCACCGCCGATGTACGAAATCACTTCGAAGCCGTTCGTCAGGCGAACCTTGGCGACCTTACGGAGTGCCGAGTTCGGCTTCTTCGGCGTCGTCGTGTACACGCGGGTGCACACGCCGCGACGCTGCGGGCAGTCCTGCAGGGCCGGGCTCTTGCTCTTCGAAGCTTCCGAAGCGCGGCCTTTGCGAACCAGTTGATTGATGGTTGGCATTGTTTATTCCTGAAATTGAACAAAATCGACGCATTTATTCCCGGGCAAAGCGGAAAACCATGCGTCTTGAACTCCGGAACGAGTAAAAGACGTGAGTCCAGACGTTTGCATTCACTCCACCGTTACCTCACGAGGCGCGAGCGCAAACATCCCAAGAACCGGAACCCAGCATGATATTCCGAAAATACCAAGCGAGTCAACGGCTTGCGAGCTTTTGGACTGCACGGGAAATGACAGCAACGTGACACTGCGTCCGTTCGCGGCGTCTCATTGAAGATGGATGAGAAAACTCACGGGCCCGCGGTGACGCGATACAGCCCGATTTACTCGTCTCCGACAACCTCGAGCAGTTCATCACCAAAGCGTTCGAGCTTGCGCACACCCATACCCGGAATATCACGCAGTTCGTCGATCGATTCGGGACCGTTGCGGGCGATTTCCGCCAGCGTCGCATCGTGGAAGATCACATAGGCGGGTACGCCGTCGCTCTTTGCGGTTTCGGTGCGCCACAGGCGCAGACGCTCCCAACGGGACCGCTGGCGTGGACTCATGCCGAGCGTCGGATCCGCACGCTCGTTCGTGCGGCCTGACGACTGGCGCGTGCGCTGCGGCTTTACGTAGCGCCGCATCGTCACCTTCAGGTCGCCCTTGAGGACAGGCTTGCTTTCCTCGGTGAGCACGAGCGATCCGAAACCGTCGTGATCGACAGTCAGATAGCCGAACGCGACCAGTTGCCGGAAGATCGCGCGCCATTCCGCTTCGGAAAGCGACGCGCCGATACCGAACGTGGAAATCTTCTCGTGTCCGCGCTGCAGGATTTTCTCGGTGCGGTTGCCGCGCAGAATGTCGATCAGATGGCCGGCGCCGAAGTTGAAACCACTCGCCCGCTGCGCGCGGAATACGCACGACAGCGCCATCTGCGCCTCACGTGTGGCGTCCCACGTGGCAGGCGGCTCGAGACACGTGTCGCAGTTGCCGCACGGCTTGCTCTCTTCGCCGAAATACGCGAGGAGGCGCACACGGCGGCACGATGCGGTCTCACACAGGCCGAGCAGCGCATCGAGCTTGCCGGTCTGCACACGCTTGTGGGCTTCGTCGGCTTCCGATTCGTCGATCATCTTGCGCTGCTGGACGACGTCGCCGAGCCCGTAGGCCATCCACGCGTTCGCCGCCAGCCCGTCGCGACCCGCGCGGCCCGTTTCCTGGTAGTAGCCTTCGACGCTCTTGGGCAGGTCCAGATGCGCGACGAAGCGCACGTCCGGCTTGTCGATGCCCATGCCGAACGCAATCGTCGCGCACATCACGACACCTTCCTCACGCTGGAAGATTTCCTGATGCTGCTGGCGCACCTCGAATTCCATGCCCGCGTGATAGGGCAGCGCGCGCACGCCCTGCCCCTTCAGCCATTCGGCGGTCTCTTCCACCTTCCGGCGCGAGAGGCAGTAGACAACGCCAGCGTCGGTCGTGCCGTCCGCGCGAGTGTGCTCCGCGCGAATGAAATCGAGCAGTTGCGTGCGCGCGTTGTCCTTTTCGACGATGCGATAGCGGATATTCGGCCGATCGAAGCTCGACACGAAAACGCGCGCGTCGTCGAGCGCGAGCCGGTGCACGATCTCGTCGCGCGTGATGGCGTCGGCGGTTGCGGTGAGCGCGATGCGCGGCACGTCCGGAAACCGCTCGTGCAGCACCGAGAGCTGGATGTACTCGGGCCGGAAATCATGCCCCCATTGCGACACGCAATGCGCCTCATCAATCGCGAAGAGGCCGATGCGCGCACGTTCGAGCAGATCGAGAAAACGCGGCGTCATGAGACGCTCGGGCGCGACGTAAAGCAGGTCGATGTCGCCCTCGCGCAGCGCGCGTTCGGTGGCGGCCGCCTCGGCGCCGGTGAGCGTCGAGTTGAGGTATGCGGCGCGTACGCCGACTTCGGTGAGCGCCGCCACCTGGTCCTGCATCAATGCGATCAGCGGCGACACGACGATGCCGGCGCCTCGTCCGGCTTCATTACGTACAAGCGCGGGAATCTGATAGCAAAGCGATTTGCCACCGCCGGTGGGCATGAGCACCAGCGAATCGCCACCCGCGGCAACATGCTCGACGATCTCGGCTTGCTGTCCCCTGAAAGCGGGATAACCGAAGACTTCGTTGAGGATTTCGAGCGAGCGGGACATGAAGAGGCGGATCGAGGCTAAGGCAGTGCACCGGATTCTACCAACCCGGGACGCCTCTGCCCGCCGCTACCACCAATGTTGGCCATTCGGCCGATGAAATGCGCGCTGTGTGATGCGCGCACGATGCCGCGGGAATCGTGAAGATCAGCGCACGACGTTGTCGCCGCGACGCGCGAACAGAATGCTGCCGATGATCGCAACAAGCCCCAACGGAATGAACACGAGCGAGCCGATGGTGATCAACACGGCGCCGCCCTTGCGCTTGCCGGCGATCTGCATGATGAAGCCGATGATGATGAACGACCAGACGACGAGAAAGGTCGCGAAGAACCACGCGGCTTCCTGCACTCCGACGTGATGAAGCAAGTACGAAAAGATGCCGACCGACGCCAGCAGATTCAGGAACAACCCGAGTCCAACGACCTTCATGGTTACCGCCTCCAGATTCAGATAGACGCCGTCTGCCGCGTGCGGTGCAGCACTTGGATGGCGTGGCGCGCGTACGTTAGCACGGTCATTGTGCCGTGCGCGCCGATGTCCTGCGACGCGACGCCGCACATCCGCCAGCACGCCGTGCTTAGCCAATAAAAAAGGCCGTCCGGTCGAAACCGGACGGCCTTGTGACTATTTCAGCACCGGGCGGCTCACACCGCCCCCAATGCTTACTCGTCAGTCGTATGCGACTGCTGCGGCTGCTCTTCGGCGGCCGGGGTTTCCGGCGTACCGAAGTCGAACGCTTCTTCCGCTGCGATCTGGTCGAAACGCTCGCGATCCGACGATTCCTTCGCCTTGCGTGCCTTGTGGAACGCGAGACCCGTACCGGCCGGAATCAGACGGCCGACGATCACGTTTTCCTTCAGGCCACGCAGATCGTCGCGCTTGCCCATGATCGCCGCTTCGGTCAGCACGCGCGTCGTTTCCTGGAACGATGCCGCCGAGATGAACGAGTCGGTCGAGAGCGATGCCTTCGTGATACCGAGCAGCACGTTCTCGTACGTCGCCGGACGCTTGTCGTCCGCGTTCATCTTGTCGTTTTCGTCCAGCATGTCCGAACGCTCGACCTGCTCGCCCGGAATGAAGCGCGTATCACCGTTGTCGGTGATCTGCACACGGCGCAGCATCTGACGCACGATCACTTCGATGTGCTTGTCGTTGATCTTCACGCCTTGCAGACGGTACACGTCCTGCACTTCGTCCACGATGTAGCGCGACAGCGCCTCGATACCCTGCAGACGCAGGATGTCGTGCGGATCGGCCGGGCCGTCCACGATCATTTCGCCCTTGTTGACGACCTGACCGTCGTGGACCAGCACCTGCTTTTCCTTCGCGATCAGGAACTCGTGCTGATTGCCTTCGAGGTCCGTGATAACGAGACGCTGCTTGCCCTTCGTGTCCTTACCGAACGACACCGTACCCGTGACTTCCGCCAGGATACCTGCGTCCTTCGGCGAACGTGCTTCGAACAGTTCCGCCACACGCGGCAGACCACCGGTAATGTCACGCGTCTTCTGCGATTCGGTCGGGATACGTGCGAGCACTTCACCGACCTGCACTTGCTGACCGTCCTTCACGGTGATCAGTGCGCCGACCTGGAAGCCGATCTGCACCGAGTGCTCCGTGCCCGGGATCTTCACTTCGTCGCCGTTCGCGTCGAGCAGCTTCACCTGCGGACGCACGCTCTTCGCCGCTTGCGAACCACGGCGCTTCACGTCGATCACGACGAGGGTCGACAGACCCGTGACGTCGTCGATCTGCTTGGCCACGGTCACGCCTTCTTCGACGTTCTCGAACTTCACCGTGCCACCGTACTCGGTGATGATCGGACGCGTAAGCGGATCCCACGTCGCGAGCTGCGTGCCAGCCTTGATCTGCGCACCGTCGAGCTGCAGCAGCGTCGCGCCGTACGGCACCTTGTGACGCTCGCGCTCACGGCCGTGATCATCGGCGATGATCGCTTCGCCCGAACGCGTGATGACGATCTGCTCGCCCTTCGCGTTCGTGACGTAACGCATCGTTGCCGTGAAGCGCACGGTACCGTTCGACTTGGCTTCCACCGACGAAGCAACTGCCGCACGCGATGCCGCACCACCGATGTGGAACGTACGCATCGTGAGCTGCGTGCCCGGTTCGCCGATCGACTGCGCCGCGATCACGCCGACTGCTTCGCCGACGTTCACGCGCGAACCGCGGCCGAGGTCGCGGCCGTAGCACGAAGCGCACAGGCCATAACGCGTTTCGCAAGTAAGCGGCGTACGCACGCGGACTTCGTCGATGCCAAGGCTCTCGATTTCTTCCACTGCCGTTTCGTCGAGCAGCGAGCCCGCTTCGTACAGCGTTTCCTGCGATTCCGGATTGACGACGTCCGCCACCGCGACGCGGCCGAGAATACGGTCGCGCAGCGCTTCGACAACTTCACCGCCTTCGACGAGTGCCTTCATCGCCACGCCATTCGACGTGCCGCAATCTTCTTCGACGACCACGAGATCCTGCGTCACGTCGACGAGACGACGCGTCAGGTAACCCGAGTTCGCGGTCTTCAGTGCCGTATCAGCCAGACCCTTACGTGCACCGTGGGTCGAGATGAAGTACTGCAACACGTTCAGACCTTCGCGGAAGTTCGCGGTAATCGGCGTTTCGATAATCGAGCCGTCCGGCTTCGCCATCAGGCCGCGCATACCCGCCAGCTGACGGATCTGGACTGCGGAACCCCGCGCGCCCGAGTCGGCCATCATGTAGATCGAGTTGAACGATTCCTGACGCGTCTGGTTACCGTCGCGATCGACCACCGGCTCCGTCGAGAGCTGCTCCATCATCGCCTTGCCGACCGCTTCCGACGTCGCCGACCAGATGTCGACCACGTTGTTGTAGCGCTCTTGCGCGGTGACGAGACCCGACATGTACTGGCGGTCGTATTCCTTCACCTTCTTCGCGGCGTCGCCGACGATCGTTTCCTTCTGCGGCGGCACGAGCATGTCGTCCACGCAGATCGAAATACCGGCGCGCGTTGCGAGGCGGAAGCCCGACTGCATCAGCTGGTCAGCAAACACGACCGTCGCACGCAGACCGCACTTGCGGAACGCGGTGTTGATCAGACGCGAGATTTCCTTCTTCTTCAGCGGCTTGTTCAGCACCGAGAACGGCAGGCCCGGCGGCAGAATTTCCGAAAGAATCGAACGGCCAACGGTGGTCGCGTACAGCGTGATCTTCGGCACGAATGCCGGTGCGCCTTCCGACTTGTCCTCGTTGTGGACCATTTCGGTGATACGCACGTTCACGCGCGAGGCCAGCTCGACTTCCTTGTTCTCGTACGCGCGGATCGCTTCCGACACGCCCGTGAACGTCATGCCTTCGCCCTTGCCGTTGATCGCTTCACGCGTGGCGTAGTACAGGCCCAGCACGATATCCTGCGACGGCACGATCGACGGATCGCCGTTCGCCGGGAACAGGACGTTGTTCGACGCGAGCATGAGCGTGCGCGCTTCCATCTGCGCTTCGAGCGACAGCGGAACGTGGACAGCCATCTGGTCGCCGTCGAAGTCGGCGTTGAACGCCGCGCAAACGAGCGGGTGCAGCTGGATTGCCTTACCTTCGATCAGCACCGGCTCGAACGCCTGGATACCGAGACGGTGCAGCGTCGGCGCACGGTTCAGCATGACCGGATGCTCGCGGATCACCTCTTCGAGGATGTCCCACACCACCGGCGTCTGGTTCTCGACTTCCTTCTTCGCGGCCTTGATCGTGGTCGCGACGCCCATCGTCTCCAGCTTGTTGAAGATGAACGGCTTGAAGAGTTCGAGCGCCATCAGCTTCGGCAGACCGCACTGGTGCAGCTTCAGCGTCGGGCCCACCACGATGACCGAACGGCCCGAATAGTCCACACGCTTACCGAGCAGGTTCTGACGGAAACGACCGCCCTTACCCTTGATCATGTCGGCGAGCGACTTCAGCGGACGCTTGTTCGCGCCCGTCATCGCCTTACCGCGACGACCGTTGTCGAGCAGCGAGTCGACGGCTTCCTGGAGCATCCGCTTTTCGTTGCGGACGATGATCTCCGGTGCCTTCAGTTCGAGCAGGCGCTTCAGACGGTTGTTACGGTTGATGACGCGGCGATACAGGTCGTTCAGGTCCGACGTCGCGAAACGGCCGCCGTCGAGCGGCACGAGCGGACGCAGTTCCGGCGGCAGCACCGGCAGCACTTCGAGCACCATCCATTCGGGCTTGATGCCCGAACGCTGGAACGCTTCGAGGACCTTCAGGCGCTTCGCGTACTTCTTGATCTTCGCTTCGGAGCCGGTGTTCTTCAGCTCCGTGCGGAGCGTCTCGACCTGCTCGTCGATGTTGATCGCGCGCAGCAGCTCGCGCACGCCTTCCGCGCCCATCTCGGCGCGGAATTCGTCACCGTATTCCTCGACCTTATTGTAGTAATCCTCTTCGGTCATGATCTGACGCGCCTTCAGCGGCGTCATGCCCGGATCGATCACCACATATGCTTCGAAGTACAGCACGCGCTCGATGTCGCGCAGCGTCATGTCGAGCACCATGCCCAGACGCGACGGCAGCGACTTCAGGAACCAGATGTGCGCGACAGGCGAGGCCAGCTCGATGTGGCCCATGCGTTCGCGACGCACCTTGGCGAGCGTGACTTCAACGCCGCACTTCTCGCAGATCACGCCACGGTGCTTCAGGCGCTTGTACTTGCCGCACAGGCACTCGTAGTCCTTGATCGGCCCGAAGATCTTCGCGCAGAACAGACCATCCCGCTCCGGCTTGAACGTGCGGTAGTTGATCGTCTCCGGCTTCTTCACTTCACCGAACGACCACGAGCGGATCTTGTCCGGCGAGGCCAGACCGATCTTGATCGCGTCAAAAACTTCTTCTTGTTGGACTTGCTTGAATAGATCGAGCAGAGCTTTCATTGCTTTCTCTCCGTAGTCCGATTAGTTGCGGTCGAGGTCGATGTCGATGCCGAGCGAGCGGATTTCCTTCACCAGCACATTGAAGGATTCCGGCATGCCTGCGTCGATAACGTGGTCGCCCTTGACGAGGTTCTCGTACACCTTCGTCCGGCCCGTCACATCGTCCGACTTCACCGTCAACATTTCCTGCAGCACATACGAAGCGCCATACGCTTCGAGCGCCCACACTTCCATTTCACCGAAGCGCTGGCCACCGAACTGCGCCTTACCACCCAGCGGCTGCTGCGTGACGAGCGAGTACGGACCCGTCGAACGCGCGTGCATCTTGTCGTCGACCAGGTGGTGCAGCTTCAGGTAGTGCATGTAGCCCACGGTGACCGTGCGTTCGAACATCTCGCCCGTGCGGCCGTCGAAGAGACGCACCTGGTTCTTCGAAGGCGTCATGCCGAGGTTCTGCGCGATGTCGTCCGGATAGGCGAGATCGAGCATCTTCGACATTTCTTCTTCGGTCGCACCGTCAAACACCGGCGTTGCGAACGGCACACCTTCACGCAGATTCTTCGCGAGTTCGAAGATTTCGTCGTCCGAGAAGCTGTCCAGATCTTCCGGGTGACCCGACTCGTTGTAGATCTTCGTGAGGAACGCGCGCAGTTCAGCAGCCTTCGTCTGACGCTGCAGCATTTCGCCGATACGCCAGCCGAGGCCCTTCGCGGCCCAGCCGAGGTGCACTTCGAGAACCTGACCCACGTTCATCCGTGACGGCACGCCGAGCGGGTTCAGCACGACGTCGGCCGGACGGCCGTCGGCCATGTACGGCATGTCTTCGATCGGAACGATCTTCGACACGACACCCTTGTTACCGTGACGGCCTGCCATCTTGTCGCCAGGCTGGAGACGGCGCTTCACCGCGAGGTACACCTTGACCATCTTCAGCACGCCCGGCGGCAGTTCGTCGCCTTGCGTGAGCTTCTTGCGCTTTTCTTCGAACGCGAGGTCGAACTGGTGACGCTTCTCTTCGATCGAGTTCTTGATCGCTTCGAGCTGGGCCGCTGCTTCTTCGTCCGCGAGGCGGATGTCGAACCAGTGGTAGTGGTCGAGGTCGGCCAGGTAAGCCTGTTCGATCTTCGTGCCCTTCACGAGCTTCTTCGGACCGCCGTTCGCAACCTTGCCTTCGAGCATACGTGCGAGACGCTGGAACGCGTCGCCTTCCACGATGCGCAGCTGGTCGTTCAGGTCGAGGCGATAACGCTTCAGTTCATCGTCGATGATCTGTTGCGCACGCTTGTCACGCGTGATGCCTTCGCGCGTGAACACTTGCACGTCGATGACCGTGCCGCTCATGCCCGACGGCACGCGCAGCGACGTGTCCTTCACGTCCGAAGCCTTCTCACCGAAGATCGCGCGCAGCAGCTTCTCTTCCGGCGTGAGCTGGGTTTCGCCCTTCGGCGTGACCTTGCCCACGAGCACGTCGCCCGCTTCGACTTCCGCGCCGATGTACACGATGCCCGACTCGTCGAGACGGCCAAGCTGCACTTCCGCGAGGTTCGAAATGTCGCGCGTGATTTCTTCCGGTCCGAGCTTCGTGTCGCGAGCAACAACGTTCAACTCTTCGATGTGGATCGACGTGTAACGATCGTCGGCCACGACTTTTTCCGAGATCAGGATCGAGTCTTCGAAGTTGTAGCCGTTCCACGGCATGAACGCGATCAGCATGTTCTGGCCGAGCGCGAGCTCGCCCAGATCGGTCGATGCGCCGTCAGCCAGCACGTCGCCACGCGCAACCTTGTCGCCCATCTTCACGATCGGACGCTGGTTGATGTTCGTGTTCTGGTTCGAACGCGTGTACTTGATCAGGTTGTAGATGTCGACACCGACTTCACCTGCGACCGCTTCGTCGTCGTTCACACGAATCACGATACGGCCCGCGTCGACGTAGTCCACCACGCCGCCACGCAGCGCCTGAACCGTCGTACCCGAGTCGACCGCCACCGTGCGCTCGATACCCGTACCGACGACCGGCTTTTCCGGACGCAGACACGGCACAGCCTGACGCTGCATGTTCGAGCCCATCAATGCGCGGTTTGCGTCGTCGTGCTCAAGGAACGGAATCAGCGAAGCTGCAACCGACACGATCTGCGACGGCGCCACGTCCATGTACTGGATGCGGTCCGGCGTGACCATCAGCGTTTCACCCGCTTCACGCGACGACACGAGTTCGTCGGTCAGCGTGCCGTCTTCGGCCACTGCCGCGTTCGCCTGAGCGATCACGTAACGGCCTTCTTCGATCGCCGACAGGTAGTCGATCTGGTCGGTCACCTTGCCGTCCGCAACCTTGCGGTACGGCGTTTCGAGGAAGCCGTACTCGTTCAGGTGCGCATACAGCGCGAGCGAGTTGATCAGACCAATGTTCGGACCTTCCGGCGTCTCAATCGGGCACACGCGACCGTAGTGGGTCGGGTGCACGTCGCGGACTTCGAAGCCTGCGCGCTCACGCGTCAGACCGCCCGGGCCCAGTGCGGAAACACGACGCTTGTGCGTGATTTCCGAGAGCGGGTTGGTCTGGTCCATGAACTGCGACAGCTGCGACGAACCGAAGAACTCGCGAATAGCCGACGAAATCGGCTTCGAGTTGATCAGGTCGTGCGGCATCAGGTTTTCGCTTTCGGCCTGGCCGAGGCGTTCCTTCACCGCGCGCTCGACACGCACGAGGCCTGCGCGGAACTGGTTTTCAGCCAGTTCACCCACGCAACGCACACGACGGTTGCCGAGGTGGTCGATGTCGTCCACTTCGCCCTTGCCGTTACGCAGCTCGACGAGGATCTTGATGGTCGCGAGGATGTCGTCGTCCTGCAGCGTCATCGGGCCGACGATTTCATCACGGCCGACGCGGCGATTGAACTTCATACGACCCACCTTCGAGAGGTCGTACGCTTCTTCGCTGTAGAAGAGACGATTGAACAGCGCCTCGACCGCTTCTTCGGTCGGCGGCTCGCCCGGACGCATCATGCGGTAGATCGCGATGCGTGCGGCCATCTTGTCGGCGGTTTCGTCGATACGCAGCGTCGAGGAGATGTACGGACCCTGGTCCAGATCGTTCGTGTAGAGCGTCTGGATATCCTTGATCTTCGACTCGCGCAGCTTTTCGAGCACCGTTTCGGTGATTTCGTCGTTCGCGTTCGCGATGACTTCACCGGTGTCGCCGTCGACAACGTTCTTCGCAAGCACGCGGCCGAGCAGATAATCTTCGGGAACCGAAATAAACGTCGTCTTCGCGGTTTCGAGATCGCGGATGTGCTTTGCGTTGATCCGCTTGTCCTTCTGGACGATCACCTTGCCATCGCGGTCCGAAATGTCGAAGCGCGCGACTTCACCACGCAGACGCTCCGGCACGAACTCCATCTGCGCGCCTTCCGGCATCAGCGAGAAGTTGTCGAACACGAAGAAATTCGCGAGGATCTGTTCCGGCGTGAGGCCGATTGCCTTCAGCAGAATCGTGACCGGCATCTTGCGGCGACGGTCGACGCGGAAATACAGCACGTCCTTCGGGTCGAATTCGAAGTCGAGCCACGAGCCGCGGTAAGGAATGATACGAGCCGAGAAGAGCAGCTTGCCCGAGCTGTGCGTCTTGCCCTTGTCGTGTTCGAAGAACACGCCAGGCGAGCGGTGCAGCTGCGAGACGATGACACGCTCCGTGCCGTTGATGACGAACGAGCCGGTCGGCGTCATGAGCGGAATTTCGCCCATGTACACTTCCTGCTCCTTCACTTCCTTGACGACCGGCTTGCTCGGCGACTCCTTGTCGAGCAGGACAAGACGCACCTTGGCGCGCAGCGCCGAGCAGTACGTCAGGCCGCGCTGCTGGCATTCCTTGATGTTGAATGCCGGCGACGACAGCATGTAGCTGACGAACTCGAGACGAGCAAAGCCGTTATGGGAAACAATGGGAAAAACCGACGTAAACGCAGCCTGCAGACCTTCCGGTTTGCGTTGCGCCGTCGCCGTTTCTGCTTGCAGAAACGTGCTGAATGATTCAAGCTGGGTAGCCAGCAGGAAAGGAACTTGGTGAACGATGGGGCGTTTCGCGAAACTCTTGCGAATACGCTTCTTCTCGGTGAAGGAATATTGCATACGATCTCCGAATCACGGCGGGTAGGACGACCCGAGTGTTCACCGACTGAGACCCGATGGCTTCGCGAGCCTTGGAAGCTTGGTGGTTGGCCTCTACCAACCGCTGGCTGACGGCAGCGGATTTGGGCTTGTCATAACTTGCCCGCTGCCCGACCAAACTTGCCTTCTGCAGTCGCATCAGAAGACAAAGAGAATCGCCGTTCGACAGTTGCGAAAGACGGTTTTCTTTGGCTTCTGGGTTCTGCATTCACGCCTCCGATCCTGAAAAATCGAGCATACAAACGCAGTTCCCACAAAGCACAAAAAGGCCGGCGGTGTAAAAACCGCCAGCCTTCGCACAGCGCGCTGAAACTTACTTGATTTCAGCCTTCGCGCCGGCTTCTTCCAGCTTCTTCTTGGCTTCTTCAGCAGCAGCCTTGGGCACAGCTTCCTTAACAGGCTTCGGTGCACCGTCGACCAGGTCCTTCGCTTCCTTCAGGCCGAGACCCGTCAGTTCGCGAACGGCCTTAATGACCGACACCTTGTTTGCGCCTGCTTCGAGCAGGTTGACCGTGAATTCGGTCTGCTCTTCAGCAGCAGCAGCAGCGCCGCCGCCTGCCGGGCCAGCGACTGCAACAGCAGCTGCCGACACGCCAAACTTCTCTTCGAACGCCTTGACCAGTTCGTTCAGTTCAAGAACCGACATCGAGCCAACGGCTTCGAGGATGTCTTCTTTTGCGATTGCCATTTGAAATTACTCCAGATTTGAATTCGGAAACAGCTAGCGATTCTTCCCGCTTGCCCGTTCGTCTGTCTGCGGCTTAGGCTGCGATTAAGCAGCTTCGGCTTGCTTCTTTTCCGCCAGCGCGGCCAGAGCGCGCGCCATACCGGAAACAGGAGCTTGCATAACGAACAGCAGCTTCGAGAGCAGTTCTTCGCGGCTCGGGATGCTGGCCAGCGCTTGCACGCCTGCCTTGTCCATCACCTTGCCTTCGTAGGAACCGGCCTTAATGACCAACTTGTCATTGCCCTTGGCGAAGTCATTGACGACCTTCGCGGCAGCAATGGCATCTTCCGAGATGCCGTAGATCAGGGGACCAGTCATCTGCTCTGCCAGCGAAGCAAACGGCGTACCTTCGACGGCGCGACGCGCCAGCGTGTTCTTCAACACGCGCAGATACACCTGTTGCTCCCGCGCTTTCGCGCGCAGCTTGGTCAGATCGCCAACCGCGATTCCACGATACTCGGCCAGCACCATGGTCTGAGCCGTCGCGACTTGCGCGGAGACTTCAGCCACGACGGCCTGCTTACCTTCTTTGTTCAGTGGCACGGTTAACCTCCAGATTCGACACCCAACGCTTTCACGCCAGATGCCGCGTTCAACAACGGCGACCGACCAGTCCGGAGTAACTCAGCTTGCGTTCGAGGACGTTGCCGCCCACTCCCGCTCACTACAGCACTTCAAAACCTTTTCGGGTTCGCCATCTGCGTTGGCTTTACATTAAGGAAGCACCCAACTGCTGCACTCCCGCCAACGGTCTTTGACAACCGGTCATGCAATGCAGACTGCCACCGCACGACCGCCCAAAGCCCTTTAAATCCGCGCTGCCACTGTTTCCAGTCTCAGCGCGGCAAAACTATTACGCTGCGAGCGACGTCTGGTCGACGCGTACGCCAACACCCATCGTGCTCGACACAGCGACCTTGCGCAGGTACACGCCCTTGCTCGTCGCCGGCTTCGCCTTCTGCAGCGCGTCGAGGAGCGCGTCGAGGTTGGAGCGCAGCGCGGTCGCCTCAAACGATGCACGGCCGATGGTCGCGTGGATGATACCAGCCTTGTCGACACGGAACTGCACCTGACCAGCCTTCGCGTTTTTGACCGCGGTGGCGACGTCCGGCGTCACGGTGCCGACCTTCGGGTTCGGCATCAGGCCGCGCGGGCCAAGAATCTGACCGAGCGTACCGACGACACGCATCGTGTCCGGCGAAGCGATCACGATGTCGAAATTCAGGTTGCCACCCTTGATCTGCTCGGCGAGGTCTTCCATGCCGACGATCTCAGCGCCAGCTGCCTTAGCCTGCTCAGCCTTTTCACCTTGCGCGAACACGGCAACGCGAACCGACTTGCCGGTACCTGCGGGCAGCACGACCGAACCACGAACGACCTGGTCCGACTTCTTCGCATCGATGCCGAGTTGGACAGCGACGTCGATCGACTCGTCGAACTTCGCCGTTGCGCATTCCTTCACGAGCGACAGTGCGTCGGCGATCGGGTACAGCTTCTGGCTGTCGACCTTGGCGGCCAGTGCCTTTTGACGCTTGGAAACCTTAGCCATTTACACGCCCTCCACGATGATGCCCATCGAACGGGCGCTACCAGCGATCGTGCGGACCGCTGCGTCCATATCCGCTGCCGTAAGGTCCGGCATCTTGGTCTTGGCGATTTCTTCAGCCTGAGCGCGCGTGATCGTGGCGACCTTGTCCGTGTGCGGCGTGGCCGAACCCTTGTCGACCTTCGCTGCCTTCTTGATCAGGACCGTAGCCGGCGGCGTCTTCAGGATGAACGTGAAGCTCTTGTCCGCGAATGCCGTAATGACCACCGGCACCGGCAGACCCGGTTCCATGGCTTGAGTCTGCGCGTTGAACGCCTTGCAGAACTCCATGATGTTCAGGCCGCGCTGGCCCAGTGCCGGACCGACCGGCGGCGACGGGTTGGCTTTACCTGCAGGAATCTGCAGCTTGATAAAGCCGATGATTTTCTTTGCCATGTTGAAAACCTCATTGGAACGCGTGAGCGTTCAGGTGAGTGGTAACGCGCGCTCGCCCGGCGTACTGCAGCTGCTGGACTACTGGCGCTCCTCTACGGCCATAACGCGGACCGTAAGCGCGAAAGAACGAACCGCGCCCGAGAGCGCGATTCGTTGGAATTCGATTTACAGCTTCTCGACCTGGCCGAATTCGAGTTCGACCGGGGTAGCACGACCGAAAATAGTGACGGAAACCCGGACGCGCGATTTTTCGTAGTTCACTTCTTCGACGCTGCCATTGAAGTCTGTAAACGGACCTTCCTTCACACGAACCATCTCGCCGACTTCGAACAGGGTCTTGGGACGCGGCTTCTCAACGCCTTCCTGCATCTGCGACATGATCTTTTCGACTTCGCGCGGCGAAATCGGGCTCGGCCGATTACGCGCACCGCCGACGAAACCGGTCACCTTCGCCGTGTTCTTCACGAGGTGCCACGTTTCGTCCGTCATTTCCATCTCAACCAGGACGTAGCCCGGGAAGAAACGACGTTCAGTCACTGATTTGTGACCACCCTTCACCTCGACGACTTCTTCAGTCGGGACGAGGATCTGGCCAAACTTATCCTGCATGCCAGCACGCTCGATGCGCTCCTGAAGCGCACGTTGCACGCTCTTCTCCATACCGGAGTAGGCGTGCACCACATACCAACGTTTTCCGCTCGGGGATGCCGGTGTATCGCTCATATCATTTCCAACCCAGAATCGCCGAGAAAATCACCCACTCAACGGATTTGTCGCAAACCCAGAGGAAGATGGCCATTACCAGCACAAAACCGAAGACCACCAGCGTCGTCTGCGTGGCCTCTTTACGAGTCGGCCAAACGACCTTGCGAACTTCCTTGTACGAGTCTTTGGCAAACGCGATGAAGCTCTTGCCGGGCGCCGAGAGAAGACCGACTACCACCCCCGCGATGACACCGACTGCAAGTGCCGCACCGCGGATATACCACTCCTGGCTACCGAGCCAGTAGAACCCTACGAAGCCGGCCACCACCAACAATACGCCACCCACAAGCATGAGCTTGTCGCTGGAAGTATTAACCGTTTCGACGGAAGGATTCGCCATAACACCTTAAAGAACAACGCGACTTAGCGCGATGAGTTGGCAGGGGCAGAGGGAATCGAACCCCCAACCTTCGGTTTTGGAGACCGACGCTCTGCCAGTTGAGCTATACCCCTAAACCATTTGGGGTTGGCGGCATCGCCAACCCCGAAAACTACAGATCAACGAGAACTAGCTGGCTTACTCGATGATCTTGGCAACGACACCGGCGCCGACGGTACGGCCACCTTCGCGGATTGCGAAGCGCAGACCTTCTTCCATCGCGATCGGAGCGATCAGCTTCACCGTGATCGACACGTTGTCGCCCGGCATGACCATTTCCTTGTCCTTCGGCAGCTCGATCGAGCCCGTCACGTCCGTCGTACGGAAGTAGAACTGCGGACGGTAGTTGTTGAAGAACGGCGTGTGACGGCCGCCTTCGTCCTTGCTCAGCACGTACACTTCAGCCGTGAAGTGCGTGTGCGGCGTGATCGAACCCGGCTTGGCCAGAACCTGGCCACGCTCCACGTCTTCACGCTTCGTGCCGCGCAGCAGGATACCAACGTTGTCGCCTGCCTGACCCTGGTCGAGCAGCTTGCGGAACATTTCCACGCCCGTGCAGGTCGTCTTCACCGTCGGCTTGATACCGACGATTTCGATTTCCTCGCCGACCTTGACGATGCCACGCTCAACGCGCCCCGTCACCACCGTGCCACGACCCGAGATCGAGAACACGTCTTCCACCGGCATCAGGAACGCGCCGTCAACTGCACGCTCCGGCGTCGGGATGTACGTGTCGAGTGCGTCGGCCAGGTTCATGATCGCCACTTCGCCCAGCTCGCCCTTGTCGCCTTCGAGCGCCAGCTTGGCCGAACCCTTGATGATCGGGGTGTCGTCGCCCGGGAAGTCGTACTTCGACAGAAGTTCGCGCACTTCCATTTCGACGAGCTCGAGCAGCTCGGCGTCGTCCACCATGTCGCACTTGTTCAGGAACACGATGATGTACGGCACGCCAACCTGACGGGCCAGCAGGATGTGCTCACGCGTCTGCGGCATCGGGCCGTCAGCGGCCGAGCACACCAGGATTGCGCCGTCCATCTGCGCCGCGCCCGTGATCATGTTCTTCACATAGTCAGCGTGGCCCGGGCAGTCGACGTGTGCGTAGTGGCGGTTAGCCGTTTCGTACTCGACGTGCGCGGTGTTGATGGTAATGCCACGTGCCTTTTCTTCCGGCGCTGCGTCGATCTGGTCGTACGCCTTCGCCTCGCCGCCGAACTTGGCGGTCAGAACCGTCGTGATCGCTGCCGTCAGCGTGGTCTTGCCGTGGTCAACGTGACCGATCGTGCCCACGTTCACGTGCGGCTTGGTCCGCTCAAACTTACCCTTGGCCATTTTCGACTCCTAAGAGGATTTATCCGTACGTTGCGCGGGGCGCGCAAACAATCACTGGTCTTGCTGGTACAGCTTCTGATACCAACTGGTGCCCATGGGCAGGATCGAACTGCCGACCTCTCCCTTACCAAGGGAGTGCTCTACCACTGAGCCACATGGGCATTTACTTCCGCACTTGCGTCTGCTTCGCTGGAGCGGGTGAAGGGAATCGAACCCTCGTCGTAAGCTTGGAAGGCTTCTGCTCTACCATTGAGCTACACCCGCAACGATTGCCGATTCCCAACAATTTCCGACGCTCAACTTCAGCTGAATTCTGGTGGAGGAGGTTGGATTCGAACCAACGTAGGCGTAAGCCAACAGATTTACAGTCTGCCCCCTTTAGCCACTCGGGCACCCCTCCGCAGAGAACTGATGATTATGGTAGAACATCCGGAAAGTGTCAAGCACTTTGCACGGAGCCGACCTTACAGCCCTCTCACTTATAGTGAAGCGGAAAAGCAAAAACCCCGGCTTTTTAGGGCCGGGGTTCTGCTTTGTAAGGAGCCTGACGATTACCTACTTTCACACGGGTAATCCGCACTATCATCGGCGTGGAGTTGTTTCACGGTCCTGTTCGGGATGGGAAGGGGTGGGACCAACTCGCTATGGTCATCAGGCATGACGGGTTGCTGCGTCGCATTTAGGGTGCGCCACAGCCAATCGGGAAGAAGCGTAAAGAGTGTGTGTTGCTGAATTGGGGTTGTGTTGTTTCAGGCACAACACGTGATCTCAACCTGTACGCGCTTCTCTCCATCGGGGGAGGGAGGCATACCTGTTATAGGATCAAGCCTTACGGGCAATTAGTATCAGTTAGCTTAACGCATTACTGCGCTTCCACACCTGACCTATCAACGTCCTGGTCTCGAACGACCCTTCAAGGGGATCAAGTCCCCGGGGAAGTCTCATCTTGAGGCGAGTTTCCCGCTTAGATGCTTTCAGCGGTTATCTCTTCCGAACATAGCTACCCGGCGATGCGACTGGCGTCACAACCGGTACACCAGAGGTTCGTCCACTCCGGTCCTCTCGTACTAGGAGCAGGCCCCCTCAAACTTCCAGCGCCCACGGCAGATAGGGACCAAACTGTCTCACGACGTTTTAAACCCAGCTCACGTACCTCTTTAAATGGCGAACAGCCATACCCTTGGGACCGGCTACAGCCCCAGGATGAGATGAGCCGACATCGAGGTGCCAAACACCGCCGTCGATATGAACTCTTGGGCGGTATCAGCCTGTTATCCCCAGAGTACCTTTTATCCGTTGAGCGATGGCCCTTCCATACAGAACCACCGGATCACTATGACCTGCTTTCGCACCTGCTCGACTTGTCAGTCTCGCAGTCAAGCACGCTTATGCCATTGCACTATCAGCACGATTTCCGACCGTACCTAGCGTACCTTCGTACTCCTCCGTTACCCTTTGGGAGGAGACCGCCCCAGTCAAACTGCCTACCATGCACTGTCCCCGATCCGGATCACGGACCAAGGTTAGAACCTCAAACAGATCAGGGTGGTATTTCAAGGACGGCTCCACGGAAACTAGCGTTCCCGCTTCACAGCCTCCCACCTATCCTACACAAACCGGTTCAAAGTCCAATGCAAAGCTACAGTAAAGGTTCATGGGGTCTTTCCGTCTAGCCGCGGGGAGATTGCATCATCACAAACACTTCAACTTCGCTGAGTCTCGGGAGGAGACAGTGTGGCCATCGTTACGCCATTCGTGCAGGTCGGAACTTACCCGACAAGGAATTTCGCTACCTTAGGACCGTTATAGTTACGGCCGCCGTTTACCGGGACTTCAATCAAGAGCTTGCACCCCATCATTTAATCTTCCGGCACCGGGCAGGCGTCACACCCTATACGTCCACTTTCGTGTTTGCAGAGTGCTGTGTTTTTATTAAACAGTCGCAGCCACCAGTTTATTGCAACCCCTTCACCCTTCTGGCGCAGGCCAGTCAAGCTACAGGGGCGTACCTTATCCCGAAGTTACGGTACCAATTTGCCGAGTTCCTTCTCCCGAGTTCTCTCAAGCGCCTTAGAATACTCATCTCGCCCACCTGTGTCGGTTTGCGGTACGGTCACTGTTGAACTGAAGCTTAGAGGCTTTTCTTGGAACCACTTCCAGTTGCTTCTCCACCTAAGTGGATGGCCTCACACCCTTGAATTCCGCGCCCGGATTTGCCAAAGCGCCTTCTCCAATGCAAGGACCGGGACTTCCAACACCCGGACAACCTTCCGCGATCCGTCCCCCCATCGCATTCAACAATGGTGCAGGAATATTGACCTGCTTCCCATCAGCTACGCATTTCTGCCTCGCCTTAGGGGCCGACTCACCCTACGCCGATGAACGTTGCGTAGGAAACCTTGGGCTTACGGCGAGGGGGCCTTTCACCCCCTTTATCGCTACTCATGTCAGCATTCGCACTTCCGATACCTCCAGCACACCTTACAGTGCACCTTCGCAGGCTTACGGAACGCTCTCCTACCATGCGAGACTAGCTCGCATCCGCAGCTTCGGTATATTGCTTAGCCCCGTTACATCTTCCGCGCAGGACGACTCGATCAGTGAGCTATTACGCTTTCTTTAAAGGGTGGCTGCTTCTAAGCCAACCTCCTGACTGTTTTAGCCTTCCCACTTCGTTTCCCACTTAGCAATATTTAGGGACCTTAGCTGGCGGTCTGGGTTGTTTCCCTCTTGACACCGGACGTTAGCACCCGATGTCTGTCTCCCGTGATTGCACTCTTCGGTATTCGGAGTTTGCTATGGCGAAGTAATCCGCAATGGACCCTTCAACCATGACAGTGCTCTACCCCCGAAGGTGATACACGAGGCACTACCTAAATAGTTTTCGGAGAGAACCAGCTATTTCCAGGTTTGTTTAGCCTTTCACCCCTATCCACAGCTCATCCCCTAACTTTTCAACGTTAGTGGGTTCGGTCCTCCAGCACGTGTTACCGTGCCTTCAACCTGGCCATGGATAGATCACCTGGTTTCGGGTCTACACCCAGCGACTGGACGCCCTGTTCGGACTCGCTTTCGCTACGCCTGCCCTATTCGGTTAAGCTCGCCACTGAATGTAAGTCGCTGACCCATTATACAAAAGGTACGCCGTCACCCCTTGCGAGGCTCCGACTGTTTGTATGCATGCGGTTTCAGGATCTATTTCACTCCCCTCCCGGGGTTCTTTTCGCCTTTCCCTCACGGTACTGGTTCACTATCGGTCGATCACGAGTATTTAGCCTTGGAGGATGGTCCCCCCATCTTCAGACAGGATTTCACGTGTCCCGCCCTACTTGTCGTACACCTAGTTCTTCCAATCTGTTTTCGCCTACGGGGCTATCACCCGCTATGGCCGCACTTTCCAGAGCGTTCGGCTAACAGTTCAGATAAAGAGTACAGGCTCTTCCCATTTCGCTCGCCACTACTTTGGGAATCTCGGTTGATTTCTTTTCCTGCGGTTACTTAGATGTTTCAGTTCACCGCGTTCGCTTCACGTAGCCTATGTATTCAGCTACGGATACTCCATAAGGAGTGGGTTTCCCCATTCGGACATCTCCGGATCAAAGCTTGTTTGCCAGCTCCCCGGAGCTTTTCGCAGGCTACCGCGTCCTTCATCGCCTGTGATCGCCAAGGCATCCACCACATGCACTTGTTCGCTTGACCCTATAACGGGTATGTCTCTTCGCAGTTTCCCGCGTTGATCACACTCGCTACAGGTTGAGTTTTAGCGTTGTGCCGTATTCCAAAGCCCTCTTTCGAGGAACTTAAAAATACATCGATACAATCACAACCCTGATTCACCTACTCCACACCCATCTCTAAGTGTGTTTTGGATGAATCTCTTTACTACTTCTTCCTGATTGTTAAAGAACGACAGCCGATATGGTTTTTACTCACATCGCCCTGACTGGCTCAATCGCCAATGCTAAATATCCGGTGTGTACCGGACACTGAGCATTGAGGATTGGTGGAGGATGACGGGATCGAACCGACGACCCCCTGCTTGCAAAGCAGGTGCTCTCCCAGCTGAGCTAATCCCCCAGTCATACATACTCGAGGGATCCGCTTTCGCCTTATGCAGACAAAGTGGTGGGTCTGGATGGATTCGAACCATCGACCCCCGCCTTATCAAGACGGTGCTCTAACCGACTGAGCTACAGACCCCTGAGTCTGTCTTCTTTACAGCCGACAAGTGTGAGCGCTTCAACGCGCTGAAGCGATGAGCTCTGGAAAGGAGGTGATCCAGCCGCACCTTCCGATACGGCTACCTTGTTACGACTTCACCCCAGTCATGAATCCTGCCGTGGTGACCGTCCTCCTTGCGGTTAGACTAGCCACTTCTGGCAAAACCCACTCCCATGGTGTGACGGGCGGTGTGTACAAGACCCGGGAACGTATTCACCGCGGCATGCTGATCCGCGATTACTAGCGATTCCAGCTTCACGCAGTCGAGTTGCAGACTGCGATCCGGACTACGATCGGTTTTCTGGGATTGGCTCCACCTCGCGGCTTGGCAACCCTCTGTTCCGACCATTGTATGACGTGTGAAGCCCTACCCATAAGGGCCATGAGGACTTGACGTCATCCCCACCTTCCTCCGGTTTGTCACCGGCAGTCTCCCTGGAGTGCTCTTGCGTAGCAACTAGGGACAAGGGTTGCGCTCGTTGCGGGACTTAACCCAACATCTCACGACACGAGCTGACGACAGCCATGCAGCACCTGTGTTACGGCTCCCTTTCGGGCACTCCCGCCTCTCAGCAGGATTCCGTACATGTCAAGGGTAGGTAAGGTTTTTCGCGTTGCATCGAATTAATCCACATCATCCACCGCTTGTGCGGGTCCCCGTCAATTCCTTTGAGTTTTAATCTTGCGACCGTACTCCCCAGGCGGTCAACTTCACGCGTTAGCTACGTTACCAAGCCAATGAAGGCCCGACAACCAGTTGACATCGTTTAGGGCGTGGACTACCAGGGTATCTAATCCTGTTTGCTCCCCACGCTTTCGTGCATGAGCGTCAGTATTGACCCAGGGGGCTGCCTTCGCCATCGGTATTCCTCCACATCTCTACGCATTTCACTGCTACACGTGGAATTCTACCCCCCTCTGCCATACTCGAGCGATGCAGTCACCAATGCAGTTCCCAGGTTAAGCCCGGGGATTTCACATCGGTCTTACATCACCGCCTGCGCACGCTTTACGCCCAGTAATTCCGATTAACGCTTGCACCCTACGTATTACCGCGGCTGCTGGCACGTAGTTAGCCGGTGCTTATTCTTCCGGTACCGTCATCCCCCCGAGGTATTAGCTCAGGGGATTTCTTCCCGGACAAAAGTGCTTTACAACCCGAAGGCCTTCTTCACACACGCGGCATTGCTGGATCAGGGTTGCCCCCATTGTCCAAAATTCCCCACTGCTGCCTCCCGTAGGAGTCTGGGCCGTGTCTCAGTCCCAGTGTGGCTGGTCGTCCTCTCAGACCAGCTACGGATCGTCGCCTTGGTAGGCCTTTACCCCACCAACTAGCTAATCCGCCATCGGCCACCCCAATAGCGCGAGGTCTTGCGATCCCCCGCTTTCATCCATAGATCGTATGCGGTATTAATCCGGCTTTCGCCGGGCTATCCCCCACTACTGGACATGTTCCGATGTATTACTCACCCGTTCGCCACTCGCCACCAGACCGAAGTCCGTGCTGCCGTTCGACTTGCATGTGTAAGGCATGCCGCCAGCGTTCAATCTGAGCCAGGATCAAACTCTTCAGTTCAATACCTGTTACTTGTTTCTGTCCCTCTCGGGACAGGTCGCTCACTCAAAGCTGACAGGTTCTGAATAAATTCAAAAACCTGACTTACTTTAGTGTGAGACTCTTGATACTTTCGCTACTCCCATCCCGCTCCGAAGAACCGGATGAGCCGCGTCAGCACATCAAGCGCCCACACTTATCGGCTGTAAATTTTTAAAGATCGTTCGCGAAAGCGCCGTTAAACCACTCACTACCCGGCGTTTCCTGCGTCGCTGCGTCAGCAGCAGAGAAACGAGATTATGAAGAATCTTTTTCGCTTCGTCAACAGTTTTTTTCGCGCTACCGCTGCGTCACCGTCGACTCCCGCGCCCGCCGGTTTCCGCGGCGGACCCCGCTGCCAGCACGCCTGAACCACTGCGGCTGAACTGCGAAGGGGGCGAATCTTACCGCCCCTACCCGCCACCGCGCAAGGGGGGTGCAGAGAAAAATTTTCTATTTACTTCCCGTAAGCGCCGACAGTGGCACAGCCTCCGCCATCGCCGCATACCCAGCATCGCTCGGATGGATGTGATCGCCGCTGTCGTACTCGCGGCGCAATCGCACCGGATCGGCGGAATCGCGCAGTGCCGCGTCGAAATCAGCGACATCGTCGAATGCCCGACTGGTCCGAATCCATTTATTGACCGCCTCACGGATTGCCTCGCGGTCCAGAGGCAACGACGCAGGAGTCAGCGTCGCCCCAACAATACGCACGCCGTCCGCATGCGCCAGCGCAATCACCCGCCGGTATCCCGCAATGAGGTCTTCGGCATCCACGCGCGTATGCGGCATGTCGCAGTCGAGTCCCGCTCGCGCCGGCATCGCCTGGAAATTGATGTCATTGATGCCGATCAGCAGCACAACGGTCTTCACGCCCGGGTGACGCAACGCGTCGCGCTCGAAGCGCCGCTCGAGCGCCGTACCGTAGCAGGGAGAGTCGCTCAGCAAGCGGTTGCCGCTAATTCCCAGATCGATCACCGCCAAGTCCTGCCGCTGCTCGCGCGCAAGGCGCCGCGCCAACGCATCCGGCCAGCGGCGGTTCTGATTGAGCGACGAACGCATTCCGTCAGTGATCGAATCGCCGATCGCAGCCACGGTCGATGCGTTCGAGGCATCGACCGCGAGTCCCGTCACCCAGGCATATTGCGTGAAACGCTGCGAAAAGGCCGTGGGTGAGGGATCGGCGACATGGTCGCCCGGTTGCGACACGAAATTGATCTGGCTCGCCACTCGATGCCAAACCGCCATCCTCTGTTCGCGCCCTATATAAGAACTGATCGAGTACGGCACACCGGCGCGCAGTTCGATCTCCACCGGATCGCTGTCCAGTTCCCCACCCGGCGGCACCGATACACCCGGTCTGCCACCGAACGTCACGCGCGCCACCGCAGCGCTCGTCGCAGCGCCGCCCGCTGACGGCGCGATCCCCATCGACTCGATGACAAGTGGCTCACGCCCGTATTCGTTGCTGACGCGAATCCTCACAATCCGCCCACCCAGCGTGGGATAGACAATCTGACGGACAGTCCGGCCCGCAATCTCGGGCGCACGGTAGAGCGGTGGCGGGTCGGCAAGTTGGGGAATGGATTGCAGCGCCGTCGCCCAACTCGTCACCCACGAATTCGGCCGCTGATCGGCATGGGCCGGTAAGCCAGCGCCGAGCGAAACCAGAAGCGCGGTGCCAGCCACAACGCTGGAAGGGGAGATTTTCATCCGGTAGGAGGTGCGGGAGCAAAGTACCCATTGTGCCCGATGCCAGTGCCCCTCCCGCCCGACGGCAGCACGTCAGAGCGCCGCCTCGAAGCCTCAGCCCTATACCACTGGCGATTTACTCACGATTAGCTAAAACTCAAAAAAACACTCGATCGCCTGCATCATTTTTTTGCGCAAGCGCAAAAATTCATTGACCGACCGGTCGGTTGATTTATACTCCGCACACACCCAACATCGACGAGAGCGTCCGCTATGTACACGCAATCCCTCGACATCCCCGGCAACGTCGCCCCGCTCGACGCCGATGCGGCATCGCCTGAGCAGGCGCAGTTCGACGCCGTTATGGCCGCCGACGGCAAGATCGAGCCGCAAGACTGGATGCCCGAAGCCTATCGCAAGACGCTCGTGCGTCAGATCTCGCAGCACGCGCATTCGGAAGTAGTCGGCATGCTGCCCGAAGGCAACTGGATCTCGCGCGCGCCCAGCCTCAAGCGCAAGGCGATCCTGCTCGCCAAAGTGCAGGACGAAGCCGGTCACGGCCTCTATCTCTATAGCGCAGTGGAAACGCTCGGCGTTTCGCGCGACCAGCTGATCGACGCCCTCCATGCCGGCAAGGCCAAGTATTCGAGCATCTTCAATTACCCGACGCCCACCTGGGCGGACGTCGGCGTGATCGGCTGGCTGGTCGACGGCGCGGCGATCATGAACCAGATCCCGCTGTGCCGCTGCACTTATGGTCCGTACGCGCGCGCCATGGTCCGCATCTGCAAGGAAGAGTCGTTCCACCAGCGCCAGGGCTTCGACGCTCTGCTCGCGATGATGCAAGGTACCGACGCCCAGCGCGAACTCGTACAGCAATCCGTGGACCGCTGGTGGTGGCCGGTGCTGATGATGTTCGGCCCGAGCGATGCCGATTCGGTCCACAGCAACCAGTCCGCCAAATGGGGGATCAAGCGCATCTCGAACGACGACCTGCGCCAGAAGTTCGTCGACGCAACCGTCGAACAGGCGAAGGTGCTGGGCGTCACGCTGCCCGATCCGGACCTGAAGTGGAATGAGGCTCGCGGTCACTACGATTACGGCACGATCGACTGGGAAGAATTCTGGCGCGTCGTGAACGGCGACGGCCCGTGCAACCGCGAGCGCCTTGGCACGCGCGTGAAGGCGCACAACGAAGGTGCCTGGGTGCGTGATGCCGCGCTCGCCCACGCGGAAAAGCAGCGTCAGCGTGCGCAGAAACACGCCGCGTAATTCAACAGCAACCCACTCGCGAGGGTCCGTGGCAAGGGCGATGTAACGCCGACCACGGTCGACAGCGGTGGATGTGGCCGGAGTACGCGCTAAAGCGCCAACGCCGGTCGACCGCGATGCATGGGACCGGACTAAGCGCTAAAGCGCCAACTCCGGTCGACCGCGATGCATGGGACCGGAGTAAGCGCTAAAGCGCCAACTCCGGTCGACACACGAAGGAGATATCGATGAACAAAGAATGGCCGATCTGGGAAGTGTTCGTGCGCAGCAAGCAGGGCCTCGACCACAAGCATTGCGGCAGCCTGCACGCCGCCGACGCATCGATGGCGCTGCGCATGGCGCGCGACGTCTACACGCGCCGCCAGGAAGGCGTGAGCATCTGGGTGGTGCCGTCGTCGGCGATCACGGCGTCGGATCCGAGCGAGAAGGCTGAGCTCTTCGAGCCGGCCGGCGACAAAATCTATCGCCATCCGACGTTCTACACGCTGCCCGACGAAGTCAACCACATGTAAGAGCACCAAGATGACGACGCCCACGCCCGAACATCTCGCGTACGTGCTGCGCCTCGCCGATACGGCGCTGATCCTTGGTCAGCGCAACTCGGAATGGTGCGGTCACGGTCCGGTCCTCGAAGAGGACATCGCCCTCGCCAACATGAGCCTCGATCTCATCGGCCAGGCGCGCCTCCTCTACACGCACGCCGCGGCGCTCGAAAAGGCGCTCAACGGCCGCGAGCGCACCGAAGACGACTACGCCTATTTCCGCGCCGAGCGCGAGTTCGCGAACTACACGCTCGCCGAACTGCCGCACTTTGGCCCGTTCGCCGGCACGACGCATTCGTCGATGGACTATGCCGTGACGATCGTGCGCAACTTCCTCTATGCGTCGCTGATGGCGCATCTGTGGACGGCCCTGCTGCGTTCCAGCGATCCGCAACTCGCTGCGATCGCCGAACGCTCGATCAAGGAAACGCGCTATCACGTGCATCACGCGCGTGAATGGCTGATCCGCTTCGGCGACGGTACGGACGAATCGCACCGCCGCGCGCAGGACGCACTCGACTGGCTGATGCCGTACACCCGCGAGTTCTTCAGCACCGATGCCGTGGAAACGAGCGTCGCAGAAGCAGGCATCGCGCCGCTCGTCGCGCAACTCGAAGCCGCGTGGCGCGCCGACGTGGAAGAAGCGCTCGGTGAAGCGACGCTGACGCTGCCGGCCCCGGTCAAGCACGTCACGACCGGCAAGCTCGGTGAGCATTCGGAACACATGGGCTTCGTGCTCGCCGAAATGCAGAGCCTCGCACGCCAGCATCCGGGCGCGCACTGGTAAGTCCGCGAGTCATGCTTCAAGAGGAAGTCACGATGCAAGCGATGGTAGACGAGGCGCTCGAGCGCGCCTGGGCGGTGCTGGAATCGGTGCCCGATCCGGAAATTCCGGTCGTGTCGATCCGCGAGCTCGGCATCCTGCGCGACGTGCGTCGCGCAGCCGACGGCCAGATCGAAGTGGTCATCACGCCCACGTATTCCGGCTGCCCGGCGATGTCGCAGATCGCGGAGGACGTCGCGCATGCGCTCGACGTCGCCCAACTCGCACCGTACCGCATCGCGACGACCCTCACGCCCGCCTGGACGACTGACTGGATCACCGACGAAGCGCGCGAAAAACTGCGCGCCTACGGCATCGCGCCGCCCACAGGCAACTGTGGCAGCGGCACGCATGCCGCGGTTCAGCCGGTCAACTTCATGCCAAAGCCGCTGCCCGCGCCTGCCTGCCCGCATTGCGGCTCGCAGCACACCGAACGCCTCGCGCAGTTCGGCTCGACCGCGTGCAAGGCGCTTTACCGCTGCATCGACTGCCGCGAACCCTTCGACTACTTCAAACCGTACTGATATGGCCACTCCGCAATTCCATTCGCTGCGCATCCGCGAAGTGCGGCCCGAAACCGTGGACTCGGTCTCCGTCGCGTTCGAGGTCCCGCCCGAGCTGCGCGACGCGTATCGCTTCACGCAGGGGCAATTCGTCACGCTCAAGACTCACATCGACGGCGAAGAAACGCGCCGTTCGTACTCGATCTGCGTCGGCGTGACCGACTACGACCGTGACGGCGAACTGCGCATCGGCATCAAGCGCGTGCGCGGCGGGCGCTTCTCGAACTTCGCATTCGAGCAGCTCGCGCCGGGGCACGAGATCGACGTGATGACGCCCGATGGCCGCTTCTTCACGCACCTGAACGCCGACCACGGAAAGCATTACGTCGCGTTCTCGGGCGGCTCGGGCATCACGCCGGTGCTCGCGATCATCAAGACGACGCTCGACACGGAGCCGCGCAGCGCGTTTTCGCTGGTCTACGGCAATCGCAGCGTCGATCAGATCATGTTCGCCGAAGAGCTCGAAGACCTGAAGAACCGGTACATGAACCGCTTCATGCTCTACCACGTGCTTTCGGACGACCTGCAGGACGTCGAGCTCTTCAACGGCGTACTCGATCAGGCGAAATGCGCAGCGTTCCTCGATACACTGCTGCCGCCCGACGAGATCGACGAAGCGTTCATCTGCGGCCCCGCGCCGATGATGGACGCCGCCGAAGCGGCGCTGAAGGCTGCGGGCGTACCGCAGGCGAAAGTGCATGTCGAGCGCTTCGGCTCGCCGCTGCCGCAGGCGGGCGCACCGGCCGTCGAAATCACCGAAAACACGCCAGCCGCTGAACTCGAAATCGTGCTCGACGGCAAGAAGCGCAAGCTGCGCCTGCCTTACGAGGGCGTGAGCCTGCTCGACGTGGGCCTGCACGCCGGCCTCGCGCTGCCCTACGCCTGCAAGGGCGGTGTGTGCTGCACGTGCCGCGCGAAGGTGCTCGAGGGCGAGGTGAAGATGGACAAGAACTACACGCTCGAAGAGCAGGAAGTCAGAGATGGTTTCGTGCTCACCTGTCAATGCCATCCTGTGAGTGACAAGGTCGTCGTAAGTTTCGACGAGCGCTAGAGCAACGGTTCGCTTTCGGCGCTCAAGCGATCCGCTTACACTAGGGGCCGCCCGCAACCGGAGCACCTCCGGCAAGCAGGCGGCCCTTTTTGTTTTGGCATTCCTGGAATGCAATGAGCTGTCGATGACCACGATCCATCTCACCCACGACGAGCCGGTTGCGGCGGCATTGCGCCTCGCGCTCGAGTCGGTCGGCCGCACCGACCGAGTGATCGCACTGCCCGACGACCTGACGGTCGGCCCGCTGCGCGATATCGATGCGCCCGGTAACCCTGCCGCTGCACAGCGAACCGCATTCTGGCTGCGCCTTGGCGGCGTGCCCGAGGTGCTGACGGCCCGCGACTGCGTGACGCTTGAATCGATCGAGGCTGACGACACCAACGTGGTGATCTGGCACACAAACGCCGCCGCCGATCAGTTGACGCTGCGACGCATCTGCTATCGCCTGCGCGACGTGCCGCAACGTCTGAACGAAGTGCGCCTCACCGCCGATGAAATCGCGGGAGTTGGAGCCGCGGCACACCTCGCGACGCGTCTGCCCGACGCAGCGCCGATATCGGTGCTGCGCATCACGCGCCTTGCGCTGGAATGGCAGGAAGCGAAGTTCGCGAATGGCGAGTCGCGCCGCTGGCGCGACAACACCTTCACGAGCGGTACGTGGGCGGACCTCGATCTGCTGATTCTCGAGATCGTGAGCGCGTCAGACACGCCGTGGCTCGCCCCAAATGCGATCGTGGCCGCGCTGCCGGGCTCCTGCGCCGGCGCGCCGTCGTACGAGCCGGTCGTGCTGTGGCGTCTGCGCGAGCTGGCCGCCGCCGGCGAACTTCGCCTGCGCGATGACATGTACGTTGCGCGCGCATCGATCGATCCCGCCCTGCTTCCGGCCGCGCAACTCGCGGCGACGCATTCTTCCCTCCACCGCTGACACTATGGCCCGTACCCGAGCGCCCGACCACGAGACGCAACGCGACCAGATTCTCGAACTCGCCGCCGCGAAGTTCGCGCAGACGAGCTACCCCAGCACGTCGATGTCCGATCTCGCAGCCGCAAGCGGGACCTCCAAGGCCCGCCTCTACCACTATTACGAAAGCAAGGAGGCGATCCTCTTCGATCTGCTCGACCGCTATACGAAGCGGCTGATGCTGATCATCGCGGAGGTGGAAGGCACAAGCCAGCGGCAAAGCCTGAACGAGCGCGAGGCGTTCGCCGAGCTGATCCGCGCGTTCCTCGCCGAATACGAAACGTCGCATAGCCGCCACGTCGCGCTGCTCAACGACGTGAAGTATCTCGTGGACGCCCAGCGCGAGATCATCCTGAACCGCCAGCGCGACGTAGTCGCTGCGTTTACGCGGCAACTGGCGCGTGCCTATCCCGGGCGCGTCACGGCAGAAAATCAGACGGCACTGACGATGATGGTGTTCGGCATGATCAACTGGACGTTCACGTGGCTGAAGCCAGGCGGACGAATGGGCTACCGCGACTTCGCCGAGCAGGTGATCAGCATGGTCGATCAGGGGCTGCAGACCGCTTGAACGCGACGCCGGGTGCTGGTTTCAGCGAGGCGAATTGTCGCGACGCAACATGATGCGTACTAACAACGCCGCACCCCGGAATCTCACCCTTAAAAATTAGTCATACAAAATCAATGATTTATCGAATGTTCGCTATAAATTAGGCATAACATTCAGATCCGTAATCCGGGTTTTCCCTATACCCATACCAGGGTTTCCGCTAGAATTCGTTTTGCAGCGCATCACGCTGCGGGCATCACGAACTCCAAGGAGAACCCACCCATGCATACGATTTCGACCCAAGCCGACGAGCCGTTGGTGTCGCCCGGTCATTCGCCTGTCATGGTGCGCGTCCTTACCTCGGCCGACCGTGAGCGCCTGCTCGGCCACTTCCTCTCACTTGAGAACGACGACCGCCTGTTGCGCTTCGGTCAGGCCGCACCGGACCATGTGATCGAAAACTACGTCCGCTCGCTGAACTTCGCGCGCGACACCGTGTTCGGCGTGTTCGACCACCAGCTGCAACTGGTCGGCGTCGGTCATCTTGCCTACCTGCCGGCTGACGGCAACGGTCGTACCGCCGAGTTCGGCGTCTCCGTGCTCGAAAGCGCACGCGGCCAGGGCATCGGGTCGAAGCTGTTCGAGCGCGCGGCAATCCGCAGCCGCAACACGCACGTTACGACGCTGTACATGCACTGCCTGTCGCGCAACGCGACGATGATGCACATCGCCAGAAAGTCGGGGATGAAGATCGAATACGCCTACGGTGAAGCCGACGCGTACCTGTCGCTCGAACCGGCCGACCAGAGCAGCATCATCACGGAAATGCTCGCTGAGCAAGCCGCCGCATTCGACTACGCACTCAAGCGCCAGGCGCGTCAGGCCACGAAGCTGATCGAGTCGATCCTGCCGCACTCCGTCGCGGTCTGAAAGCACCGGCAGCACCTCTATTAGCGAAAAAAGCGGCTTCGGCCGCTTTTTTGTTTCTGCGCCCTCTATCTCTAGCGAATCGGCAGCGCCGTCGTTTCCTTGAACGTGTCGAGCGAAAAGCTCGATTTCACGTCGATCACCGACGGATGGTGCAGCAACTGGTCCTGCACGAACCGCGAGAAATGCGCCATGTCTTCCACTTGCACGCGCAACAGAAAGTCCATGTCGCCGGTCATCGCGTGGCACGCCACGACCTCGGGCCAGGTCTGCACCGCGGCGCGAAACAGCTCGGCATGCGTCGCACCGGCGCGACCCGCGGGCCCTTCGCGCGCCGCGCTCACGGCGAGGCCGCCGCGCTTTTCCAGTCTCACGCTCACGTAGGCCAACAGGTCGAGCCCGAGCTTCTGCGCATCGAGCAGCGCCACATAGCCGCGAATCACCCCGCTCTCCTCCAGCCGCCGGATGCGGCGCAAGCAGGGGCTCGGCGACAGGTTCACGCGCTCCGCAATTTCCTGATTCGACAGCCGCCCGTTCTCCTGAAGAATCGCCAGGATCCGGCGGTCGATTGCGTCCAGCTCGATGCTCGCCATGTTCTGCCATCCGATATATTGATTCTGGAATTTTATAGCGCAGGCTCTCCGAATGACGCTTTATTTCGCATATTTTCGCCCTCGCCCGACGACTACACTGCCCACACGAGATTGATCGAGCGCAAGTATTTCGTGCGATCGCAGTGACGGCGTTCGGTCGCCTTTTAAGGCATGGGATTGGAGCAAGGCTAGAGCCCTTACTTCGGTCGTCACGCCCATTGGGCGTGGTGCCGGAGTGAATACCGAAGCGATAACCCGCGCCGACACGCCAACTCTCGCCGACACACAGGAGACAACCATGCAGGTCCCCATCTGGGATAACCCCGTCGGCACCGACGGTTTTGAGTTCATCGAGTACACCGCGCCAGACCCCAAGGCGCTCGGCAAGCTGTTCGAGCGGATGGGCTTCACCGCCATCGCGCGCCACCGCCACAAGAACGTGACGCTGTATCGCCAGGGCACGATCAACTTCATCGTCAATGCCGAACCCGATTCGTTCGCCCAGCGCTTCGCGCGTCTGCACGGTCCGTCGATCTGCGCAATCGCGTTTCGCGTGCAGGATGCGGCGAAAGCGTACAAACACGCGCTCGACCGCGGCGCCTGGGGCTTCGACAACAAGACTGGCCCGATGGAGCTGAACATCCCGGCGATCAAGGGGATCGGTGACTCGCTGATCTATTTCGTCGACCGCTGGCGCGGCAAGAATGGCGCGACGCCCGGCAGCATCGGCGATATCAGCATCTACGACGTCGATTTCGAACCGATCCCCGGCGCGGATCAGAATCCGGCAGGCAACGGCCTCACCTACATCGACCACCTCACGCACAACGTCCACCGCGGCCGCATGAACGAGTGGGCCGAATTCTATGAACGCCTCTTCAACTTCCGCGAAATCCGCTACTTCGACATCGAAGGCAAGGTGACTGGCGTGAAGTCGAAGGCGATGACGTCGCCATGCGGCAAGATCCGCATTCCGATCAACGAGGAAGGGTCGGAAACGGCTGGTCAGATTCAGGAGTATCTCGACGCGTATCACGGCGAAGGCATCCAGCACATCGCGCTCGGCACCAACGACATCTACCGGACCGTCGATGGCCTGCGCGCCTCGAACATCGCGCTGCTCGACACGATCGACACGTACTACGAGCTCGTGGATCGCCGAATTCCGGATCACGGCGAGCCGCTCGCCGAACTGAAGAAGCGCAAGATCCTGATCGACGGCGCGCCCGACGACCTGCTGCTGCAGATCTTCACCGAAAACCAGATCGGCCCGATCTTCTTCGAGATCATCCAGCGCAAGGGCAATCAGGGTTTCGGCGAGGGGAATTTCAAGGCGCTTTTCGAATCGATCGAACTCGACCAGATTCGTCGCGGCGTGGTGCAGGACAAGTCGTAACCGCCGTCAAACTACAAACAAAAAGGGCGAAAACCTCGCGATTTTCGCCCTTCTCGTCATTTGCGTCTTTTCGAAACCCGCTGCCGCACCCGGCCGCGGGATCTGGTACGTGGAATGTCGCGCGGATCAGCGCGGCATCGTGGAAATCATCAGGATTGCTGGCCGGCTTTTGACGCCGTCGTGGCGCCGACGTCGGCTCTCACGCACTGCGCGACACGGGCCGTTGGACCCGTTACGCCCTGGCTGCCCGCGTGCGCTTGCAGCGGGGCGTTCATCGCGAAGAATGCGGCCGAAACCGTCAGGAACGCCTGGATATTTCGATGGTTCATGCTGACTCCTTTTTCAAACTGCCTGTTGCGGTAGTACCCCATTTACCGCCTGGGGCGCTGCGCGAAACGCACAGGTGAGGTGATTAGACAGGAATATCAAGTCCAGTTCCCCGATAGGGCAGGATTTACACGCTGTTACGCGAAGTCGCATTCCGATACGCTATTTGTTACAAACGTCTGGCGGAATCCGAGTCCGAAGCGGCGATTTCTG
Source organism: Paraburkholderia adhaesiva (assembly GCF_021390575.1). Classification (GTDB taxonomy): domain Bacteria; phylum Pseudomonadota; class Gammaproteobacteria; order Burkholderiales; family Burkholderiaceae; genus Paraburkholderia; species Paraburkholderia adhaesiva. The sequence goes on from NZ_JAJEJQ010000001.1 coordinate 3,092,516, forward strand.
ACGCGAAGCGGCGGGTTTGCCCCAGTGCTACCATCGGTAAAAACACGCCAATATGGCGCCCCGGGCCGGAGCATTCACAAGATGCCGAGGTACGAAGATCTGTGGTGATCCCAAGACTATGGTGGAGGAGTACACATAATGAATGCCCCGCTCGACGCTGGTCAGCGTGCTTCGCTCGAAGCCGCGCTAGCTTCCGTCACGCTCGACGACAAATACACGCTCGATCGCGGCCGCGCGTACATGAGCGGCATCCAGGCGCTGGTCCGCCTGCCGATGCTGCAACGAGAACGCGACAGAGCCGCCAGTCTCAACACGGCGGGATTCATCTCCGGTTATCGCGGCTCTCCGCTCGGCAGTCTGGACCAGTCGCTCTGGAAGGCCAAACAGCATCTCGCCGACCACCAGATCGTCTTTCAACCCGGCATCAACGAAGACCTCGCCGCCACCGCCGTCTGGGGGTCGCAGCAGGTGAACCTGTACCCATCGGCGAAATACGACGGCGTTTTCTCGATGTGGTACGGCAAGGGCCCCGGCGTCGATCGCAGCGGCGACGTTCTCAAGCACGGCAACTCGGCTGGCTCGTCGCGTCACGGCGGCGTCCTCGTGCTCGCCGGCGACGACCACGCCGCCAAGTCCTCGACGCTCGCGCACCAGTCGGAGCACATCTTCAAGGCCTGCGGCCTGCCGGTGCTGTTCCCGTCGAACGTTCAGGAATACCTCGACTTCGGCCTGCACGGCTGGGCCATGAGCCGCTACTCCGGCCTCTGGGTCGCCATGAAGTGCGTGACCGATGTGGTTGAGTCGTCGGCTTCGGTCGAAATCGATCCGCATCGCACCAACATCATTCTGCCGACCGATTTCGTCTTGCCCGAAGGCGGTCTGAATATCCGCTGGCCCGATCCGCCGCTCGTGCAGGAAGCACGTCTGCTCGACTACAAGTGGTACGCGGGCCTCGCTTACGTCCGGGCCAACAAGCTCGACCGTGTCGAAATCGATTCGCCGCACGCGCGCTTCGGCATCATGACCGGCGGCAAGGCGTATCTGGATGTGCGCCAGGCGCTCACCGACCTCGGTCTCGACGACGAAACCTGCTCGCGCATCGGCGTGCGGCTCTATAAGGTCGGCTGCGTGTGGCCGCTCGAAGCGCAGGGCGCACAGGCGTTCGCGCGCGGGCTCGAAGAGATTCTCGTCGTCGAGGAAAAGCGCCAGATCCTCGAATACGCGATCAAGGAAGAGCTGTACAACTGGCCCGACGCGCAGCGTCCGCGCGTGTACGGCAAGTTCGACGAGAAGGACGGCGCCGGCGGCGAATGGTCAGTGCCGATGGGCAACTGGCTCCTGCCCGCGCACTACGAACTCTCGCCCGCGATCATCGCGAAGGCGATCGCCACGCGACTCGAAAAGTTCGAGCTTCCCTCCGACGTGCGCGCGCGCATCGCATCGCGCATCGCCGTGATCGAGGCCAAGGAGAAGGCGCTTGCGAAGCCGCGCGTGCAGGTCGAACGCAAGCCGTGGTTCTGCTCGGGCTGTCCGCACAATACGTCGACGAACGTGCCCGAAGGCTCGCGTGCGATGGCGGGCATCGGCTGCCACTACATGACCGTCTGGATGGACCGCAGCACCAGCACCTTCAGCCAGATGGGCGGCGAAGGCGTGGCGTGGGTCGGTCAGGCGCCGTTCACGAACGACAAGCACGTGTTCGCCAACCTCGGCGACGGCACCTATTTCCACTCCGGTCTGCTCGCGATTCGCGCGGCGATCGCGTCGAAGGCGAACATCACCTACAAGATTCTCTACAACGACGCCGTTGCCATGACGGGCGGCCAGCCCGTCGACGGCGTGCTCACGGTGCCGCAGATCACGCATCAACTCGCCGCGGAAGGCGCCGCGAAGATCGTGATCGTCACGGACGAACCGGAAAAGTACGACGGCGTGACGTCGCTCGCGCCGGGTGTCACGATCCATCACCGGGACCAGCTCGATGCGATTCAGCGCGAACTGCGCGAGGTCTCCGGCACGTCGATCCTGATCTACGACCAGACCTGCGCCACCGAGAAGCGCCGCCGCCGCAAGCGCGGCACGTATCCGGACCCGGCGAAGCGTGTCGTGATCAACGAAGCCGTCTGCGAAGGATGCGGCGACTGTTCGGTCCAGTCGAACTGCCTGTCGGTCGAGCCACTCGAAACTGAGTACGGCACGAAGCGCCAGATCAACCAGTCGACCTGCAACAAGGACTTCTCGTGCGTGAAGGGCTTCTGCCCGAGCTTCGTCACGGTCGAGGGTGGACAGTTGCGCAAGCCGAACGCGAGCAGCGCCGCGAAGGAGACGATGCCGTCCGTGCCGACGCCCGATATTCCCGCGCTCGCGCAACCGTATGGCGTGCTCGTGACGGGCGTGGGCGGCACCGGCGTCGTGACGATCGGCGCGCTGCTCGGCATGGCCGCGCACATCGAAAACAAGGGCGTGACCGTACTCGACGTGACCGGCCTCGCGCAGAAGGGCGGCGCGGTGATGAGCCACGTACAGATCGCAAGTCGGCCCGACGACATCCACGCGACGCGCATCGCCATGGGTGAGGCGAAGCTCGTGATTGGCTGCGATGCCATCGTGACCGCCAGCGACGAATGTGTCTCGCGCATGCAGGAAGGCCAGACGCGGGTCGTGCTCAACAGCGCGCCCACGCCGACCGCCGAGTTCATCAAGAATCCAAACTGGCAATTCCCCGGCTCGAACACCGAAGCCGATGTGCGCGCCGCGGCAGGTTCGGACTGCGTCGCAGCCGTTGATGCGAACCACTACGCGTTCACACTGCTCGGCGATGCGATCTACACGAACCCGTTCGTGCTCGGTTACGCGTGGCAACGCGGTTGGCTGCCGCTCACGCACGAGTCGCTCACGCGTGCGATCGAACTGAACGCTGTGCAGGTGGAGAAGAACCTCGCCGCGTTCGAATGGGGTCGCCGCGTGGCGCACGATCGAGCCGCCGTCGATGCGCTAGTGAAGAAGCCGTCGACGAAGCAGAACGCCCAGGCGATGGAGAGCGGCGCGAAGATCGTCTCGCTGCATACACCGAAGGCGCTCGACGCGCTGATCGACAAGCGCGTGCAATACCTAACGGCGTACCAGAACGACGCGTACGCATCGCGTTATCGCGCGCTGGTCGCGGACGTGCGCGCGGCGGAAAGCAAGCTCGAGCGCACGGATGGCCAGTTCGCGCTAACCGAAGCCGTCGCGAAGAACCTGCACAAGCTGATGGCGTACAAGGACGAATACGAAGTTGCGCGTCTGTATGCCGATCCGGCGTTCATCGAGAAGTTGAAAGCGAGCTTCGAAGGCGACTGGAAGCTCAATTTCCACCTCGCGCCGCCGACGTTCGCGAAGCACGACGACAAGGGCCATCTGCTGAAGAAGCAGTACGGCCCGCGCATGCTCACCGCGATGCGCGTGCTTGCGAAGCTGAAGTTCCTGCGCGGCACGGCGCTCGATCCGTTCGGCCGCACGGCGGAGCGGCGTCATGAACGCGCGCTGATTGTCGAGTATGAAGCGCTGGTCCGCGAACTGACGAGCGGGCTGAACGCAGGGAATATCGCGCTCGCGGTCGAACTGGCGAGCCTGCCCGACGGGATTCGCGGCTACGGCCACGTGAAGGAGAACAACCTCACGGCTGTGCGCGCGAAGTGGGCCGCACTCCTCGATAAGTGGCGCTCGCCGCAGGGTGGTGCCGCGCGTAACGCTGCCTGACGACGCATCAGCGGTACAGCAAAAACAAAGGGCGCTCCTGAAAACGGAGCGCCCTTTTCATTGAACGCCAGGATCAGACGCAGTCATTTGCGCCGACCCTCACGTATCACGATGCCGCCGACTTCCTCACCGCAGCGTTCGCCGACGCGACAGCCGTCATGTTGATGACGCGTCGCACGGTCGCCGCCGGCGTGAGGATGTGCACCGGCCTCGACGCGCCAAGCAGGAACGGCCCCACCGTCACGCCTTCACCGCCGATCACCTTCAGCAGGTTGTACGCGATGTTCGCCGCTTCCACGTTCGGCATGATGAGCAGGTTCGCTTCGCCCGTGAGCGTCGTGCCCGGGAACGACTGCTTGCGGATCAGTTCCGAAAGCGCCGCATCGCCGTGCATTTCGCCGTCCACTTCGAGCTGCGGTGCGCGCTGTGCGATCAGCTCGCGCGCCGCCTGCATGCGCTGCGACGTCGACGAACGCACGCTGCCGAAGTTCGAGCTGGAAACGAGCGCGACCTTCGGCGTGATGCCGAACTTCTCGATTTCACGCGCGGCGAGGATCGTCATGTCGGCGAGTTGCTCGGCACTCGGCACTTCGTTCACATACGTGTCGGAGATGAACAGATTGCGACCCGGCAGCATCAGCAGGTTCATGGCCGCGTAGTTCGCGGCGTCGACGGCCTTGCCCAGCACTTGCTCGATGAACTTCAAGTGGAAGTCGAAGCTGTTCACGAGACCGCAGATCATGCCGTCCGCGTCGCCGAGATGCACGAGCATCGCGCCGATCAGCGTATTGAACTTGCGCATCGCGGCCTTCGCCACCTCGGGCGTGACGCCCTGGCGCGCACCCAGGTGCTGATACGCCTGCCAGCTCTTCTGGAAGCGCGGATCGTCTTCCGGATCGACGATTTCGAAATCAGTGCCAGGACGCAGCCTCGAGCCCATCTTCTTCAGGCGCATTTCCACCACGGACGGACGGCCCACGAGGATCGGCTTCGCGATCTTTTCGTGGAGCACGAACTGGGCGGCGCGCAGCACGCGCTCGTCCTCGCCCTCGGCAAACACGATGCGTGCCTGGCTCGCTTTCGCAGCGGCGAACACCGGACGCATCACCATGCCCGAGCGATAGACGGTCGCGCCAAGTTGCTCGCGGTAAGCGTCCATGTCGGCGATCGGACGCGTCGCGACGCCCGAATCCATCGCGGCCTGCGCAACCGCCGGCGCGATCTTGATGATGAGACGTGGATCGAAGGGCTTCGGAATCAGGTACTCAGGACCGAATTCGAGCGTATGACCTTCATAGGCCTTCGCCACTTCGTCGCCCTGGTCGGCTTCTTCCGCGAGTTCGGCGATCGCGCGCACGCACGCGAGCTTCATCTCTTCGGTGATGGTCGTCGCGCCCACGTCGAGCGCGCCGCGGAAGATGAACGGGAAGCACAGCACGTTGTTGACCTGGTTCGGATAGTCCGAACGGCCTGTCGCGATGATCGCATCCGGGCGCACCTTCTTCGCCTCTTCCGGGCGGATTTCCGGCTCCGGATTCGCAAGCGCAAGGATCAGCGGCTTGTTGGCCATGTCCTTGACCATCTCGGGCTTGAGCACACCCGCGCCCGAACATCCGAGGAACACGTCGGCGGCCTTCGTGGCGTCACCGAGCGTGCGCGCCTCGGTGTTGGCCGCATAGCGCGCCTTCGACGGATCGAGATTGCCACGCCCTTCGTAGATCACGCCCTTCGAGTCGGCAACGAGGATGTTCTCTTTCTTCAGGCCGAGCTTCACAAGCAGGTCCAGACACGCGATCGCTGCCGCACCGGCGCCCGAACAGACGAGCTTCACATCGCCGAGATTCTTGCCCACGACCTTCAGGCCGTTGAGGATCGCCGCGGAGGCGATGATCGCCGTGCCGTGCTGGTCGTCGTGGAAGACGGGGATCTTCATGCGCTCGCGCAGCTTCTGCTCGATGTAGAAGCACTCGGGCGCCTTGATGTCTTCGAGATTGATGCCGCCGAGCGTCGGCTCGAGCATCGCGATGGCTTCGACGAGCTTGTCCGGGTCCGACTCGCTGAGTTCGATGTCGAAGACATCGATGCCCGCGAACTTCTTGAAGAGACAGCCCTTACCTTCCATCACCGGCTTCGCCGCGAGTGGACCGATGTTGCCGAGGCCGAGCACGGCCGTGCCATTCGTGATGACGCCGACGAGGTTGCCGCGCGACGTGTACTTTTGCGCGTCGAGCGGATCGGCGTGAATCGCTTCGCAGGCTGCGGCGACGCCCGGCGAATACGCGAGCGAAAGATCGAGCTGGTTCGAGAGCGGCTTCGTCGGCGTCACCGAAATCTTGCCGGGCTTGGGATTCTGGTGATAAGCGAGCGCGCTTTGTTTCAGTTGTTCATCCATTTTCAGGCCTGCCTGGACGTGAGAGACATGAATCGTCTAATACTCGTAGACCCGCCGCTTCGCTGGCTGTTCTCAAGGATTCGCCCGCACTGGCCCGCGCGCCGGACGTGTGCCGACGAGCAACCCTGGAACAGACCGCGATACGACGAGGGTGAATTGGCGGGGGCGATTAGTGTACACCCCGCGAAGGGGTAGGAACGTGGGTCTGGCACCCTTGCGCGGTATGGCGCCTCGACGCTTTTACCGACGCGCGCGGCAAGCGAATCGGCAGGGTCATCAAGCCCGGAAATGCGTGCTGGCGTGGCCGCGCTGACGGGTGGCAGACGCTGCAGGAGACGCGGCGGATGGAAAAACGCCATTCGCGAGTGCATCGCGTGGACGACCGGACGCTGGCCCCAAAAAACCGGCGTGAGTGTTATGACGAGCATGTGCGGTCACAACAGCGAGAGAAAAAACGTGCCACAACACGGGCTACACCGTCACGCGATGATTGCCCCCCAAAATACGACTGCCTTCCACTTCAACCACCGCCGCACGGTGCGCCCGACTCGTCGCTGCACGTCAAGTCAGGTAAAATGCTGGGCTACGCGCGCAAGAGAAGCCGCCCGGACCGAACGGATGAACCAACGCAACGGGCCGCCCCAGACGAAAGTCGGGCGACCAATGCCATCCGGGCCGCGCACCGCGGGTCCCGATGCCAGACATCCGGATTCACCGTGCCAGCGCCACCTGACGTAATGGGCCGCACAGCGCCCGCCCTGCCCTCGCTCTCATATCCAAGGATTCGCCCATGACAGGCTACGATCGCCAGACGATCTCGGACACGACCGCCAAAATGCTGCTCGAAGTGAAGGCCGTGCACTTCAACGCCGAAAAGCCCTTCATCTTCACCTCCGGCTGGGCGAGCCCGGTCTACATCGACTGCCGCAAGCTGATCTCGTATCCGCGCGTGCGCCGCGGCCTGATGGAAATGGCCGAAGCCACGATCCTGCGCGACGTCGGTTACGAGCAGATCGACGCCGTTGCCGGCGGCGAAACCGCAGGCATTCCGTTCGCCGCCTGGCTGTCGGACCGCCTGATGGTGCCGATGCAGTACGTGCGCAAGAAGCCGAAGGGCTTTGGCCGCAACGCGCAAATCGAGGGTCTCGTCACCGAAGGCCAGCGCGTGCTGCTCGTCGAAGACCTGACCACCGACAGCCGCAGCAAGATCAACTTCATCAATGCGCTGCGCACGGCCGGCGCGACGGTGAACCACTGCTTCGTGCTGTTCCACTACAACATCTTCAAGGAAAGCGTTTCGGTCCTGAAGGACATCGACGTCGACCTGCACGCACTCGCCACCTGGTGGGACGTGCTGCGCGTCGCGAAGGAATCGGGCTACTTCGAAACGAAGACGCTCGACGAAGTCGAGAAATTCCTGCATGCGCCTGCCGAATGGTCGGCAGCGCACGGCGGCGCGACTGCAGCACCGCAGTAACGCCACCGCTCGGCGCGCGACGACAAGCCGGCGCGCCATGCAAAACAAAAGCCCTCTGTCCTGCGACAGAGGGCTTTTTTTATGCGCAACAAATCGCGCTCAGTCGTCCATTGGGTCGGCGCCCAGCTCCGCCGTGCCCGATTCATCGACGACGTGCGAAGAAAGATTCAGGAGCCCGTTGCTTTGCGCGTACTGGAACAGTTCGGAATCGCGATCGAGCCCCAACTTGCGCAGCGCAGTGTTTTTCTGCGTGCTGATCGTCTTGATGCTGCGGTTCAGCTTCTCCGAAATCTCCTTGATGGTCAGGCCCGAAACGAAGAGCCGCACCACCTCGAGTTCGCGTTTGGAGAGAATCACTTCGTCGTTCTTGCCACCGCTGTTCAGGCGCAATGACTCCAGGGCCACTTTGACCTGCGGACTCAAATATTCGAGCTTGCGGCTCACATGCTGAATCGCGAGCCCGATGTGACTCAGGTCGTCCGATTTGTGTACAACGCCGATAGCACCCAGTTCGCGCAACCGCTTGAGCAGTGCAGGATTTTCGAGCATCGTCAGGACGACGATGGGGATGCCAGGAAAATTGCGGCGCAGATAGCCGACAAGCGGCAAGCCGTCGCCGTACTGCCCACCCGGCATGGCAAGGTCGGTGACGAGCACGTCGCACTGAGTCGTTTGCAGCACCTTGACCAGCTCGGTGGACTGGCGCGCACGCTCGACGACCTGAATACCCGGAAACTTGAGTAGCGCACTTTCCGCACCGAACAAGATGACCGGATGGTCGTCGGCAACCACGACCCTGATTTGCTGCTGCATTACCCCTCCGTGAAGGCTATCCGTCTCTCTTCCGATAAAGTCACCCTCGCACATTGAGCACGTGAAAGCCTGGCACAACAAGCTATCCAGATTGGCAACCAGGGGAGCACGCGACGATAGCGGAGTTCCGTCAGCGCGACATGATCAGTGAAACGAAACGTTTTTTCGAAATACCGCTATATTGGATCAACTCCGATCTGGAACACAATTCGAAATGCCCCGTCAGATGATCGTGTGCAGCGTTTGACGTCTATCCATGCAGGAGGGCTGATCAATGGTTCGTGTCCACACCAGCCAGCCGCGTTCACGCTGCCTTCAGCTCGTCTCGCGTTGTGCGGCGATGACGCTCATCGCTCATGCATATGGCATCGCTTACGCAGGCGAAATGTTTTCGCTTTCTAGCACGGCATTCCACGACGGCGGGCGTGTCAACACAGCGCAGGTCTTCAACGAGGCAGGTTGTGACGGAGGCAACCGCTCGCCGCAACTGACGTGGCGAAACGCGCCGGCGGGCACGCGCAGTTTCGCCGTCACGATGTTCGATCCCGACGCGCCCGGCCACGGCTGGTGGCACTGGGCGGTCGCAGACATTCCGGCGGGCGTGACGACACTGCCCGAGAACGCGAGTGCATCGGGCGCGGTGAAGTCGGTCGGTGCCGTCGAGGCGCGTAACGACTTCAGTACCGACGGCTACGGCGGCCCATGTCCGCCTGCCGGCAAGCCCCATCGCTACGTGGTCACCGTGTACGCACTCCGCATCGACCGGCTCGGACTCCCGCCAGGCCGCCCGGCCGCAATGTTCGACCACGAGATAACGGGGTCAGCACTCGGCAGCGCGCAAATCACGGTCACTTATGGACGCTGAACGGCTTCTTGCCTGCGAGCATTCGCGATTGCGTCACCGGTAGTCAGTCAATCGCCCGGTCCGATGCGCGTAGGAGCGGGCGCAGTAGAAACGGTCAGGATCGGCGACGCCGCGCGTTGCGTCGTCTGCGACCACGCTCGAATCAGCGCGCCAGCGCCCTTCCGTCCGGGAAACTCCCAATTTTTTCCGACACGGTCCGCACGTTCAAGCGTATCCAGTTTTAAAATACCGTTCCGGCGCCGGACGGGTCACCCCGTTGCGCCAGCGTCCCGTAATCCCCGCGTTCAGAGAGATTGAGATGAGCACGAAAGTTTTTGTCGACGGACAGGAAGGCACGACCGGCCTGAAGATTTTCGAATACCTGTCAGCGCGCGCCGACGTCGAGATCCTGCGTATCGACGATGCAAAGCGCAAGGACGTCGAGGAACGCCGTCGCCTCATCAACGCCTCGGACGTTACGTTCCTCTGCCTGCCCGATGTCGCATCGCGCGAATCGGCGTCGCTGGTCGATAACGATCGCACCGTGCTGATCGATGCAAGCACCGCGTTTCGCACGAGCGCCGACTGGGCCTACGGCCTGCCCGAACTCACCCGCGCGCAGCGTGAGCGCGTGCGCAATGCGAAGCGGATTGCCGTGCCGGGCTGCCACGCTTCGGCGTTCGTCCTCGCCATGCGCCCGCTCGTCGAGGCCGGTCTCGTCGCGCCCGATTTCGCCGCGCACGCCTACTCGCTGACCGGCTACAGCGGCGGCGGCAAGAAAATGATTGCGGAGTACGAAGCAGGCGACAACGCGAAGCTGATGAGCCCGCGCCCCTACGCGCTCGGACTCACGCACAAGCACCTGCCGGAGATGGCCGCGCACGGCGGTCTTTCGTCCGCGCCGGTGTTCACGCCGATCGTCGGTCCGTTCTACAAGGGCCTCGTGGTCACGACCTATTTCTCGCCGAAGCAGCTCACGCGGCGTGCGAAACCGCAGGACGTGCAGGCGCTCTTCGCTGAATACTATGCGGGCGAGCAGTTCGTGCGCGTGGCGCCATTCAACGCCGATGAAAATCTCGACAACGGTGCCTTCGACGTCCAGGCGAACAACGACACAAACCGCGTCGACCTGTTCGTGTTCGGCAACGATGAGCAATTCGTGACGCTCGCTCGCCTCGACAATCTGGGCAAGGGCGCTTCGGGCGCAGCGATCCAGTGCATGAACCTCGCCATCGGCGCGCCGGAAGAAACTGGCCTGAAGCGCTGATCGGCATTGCGTTTGGGGGTTTGCTCCAGGCGGTGCAAAGCAAAACCGGCTCTAAGAAGAGCCGGTTTTTTTATGCGCGCTGCCTTTAGGCGACGAAACGCGCGCGCAAAACCTACGGACGAAAAAAAGCCCGCCAAGTTGGCGGGCTGAATCCATATCAGAGGAGACATGGAGGAGACAGGAACAAGTATATCGACAAACGTGGTGCAACGCAACATGTAAAGTAGTACGGACCCGCATGTTGCTCTTTTGCAACACCGGCCCTACCGGCCGCTCATCGAGAGAATGAACGTGAGCTGATCGAGCCCCACGGGGCGGACCAGATGGACATCGAAGCCCGCCGCCAGCGCCTCGTCGCGGCTACGGATTTCGCCCCAGCCCGTCAGCGCAATGAGCAGCGGCAAGTGCGCACCGCAAGCGTCGCGCAGGCGGTGCACGATCGTTGCGGGGTCGTCCTCCAGCAACGACAGCGCGACGATCGCCACATCCGGTACGAAGCGCGCGGCAGCCAGCGCCGCGTCGTCGAGTGTTCGCGCCACGGCGATGGGGTAATCGAGGTCGGTGAGCAGCGTGCCGAGCCCCGTTAGTGATTGTTCGTCGTTGTCGGCGATCAGGATGCGCGTATCCACCCGCCCTCTCCTGCGATTGTGGTTGTCATTCGACCCATGCCCTGTTCCGTTCGCCCCGGCGAGCCGCAAGGCCGGATCCCTCCCGCCTCACGATGTCATCCAGCGAGATGTTTGGCATTGTGCCGCTCCACGACAGCCCACATAGTGCGACACCGAGCACTCCACTCATATGAGGATTGCGGTGCCGCCGAAGCATGTGTCAACAGTACGTCCGGCCAGACGATCCCAATTACCTCGCGCCTATGCGTCGCCCACCGTTTGCCCTGCGCGCCGTGCCGCAACCCGCCCGAGCACCGCGAAATCGCGGTCCCCGTCGCCGTGTGCGACCGCCTCGATCAGGCTGTCGCGCACGACGCTCGCCACGGGCATCGGCGCTGACACCTCGTCCGCCGCCGCGAGCGCGAGCCGCACGTCCTTGAGCCCGAGCCGCGCCTTGAAAAGCGCCGGTTCGTAGCGCCGTTCAGCGATCATCGCGCCGTAGCCCAAGTACACCGGCCCCGGGAAAGGCCCGCCCGTCACGACGTCGAGAAAATCGCGCATGCCAACGCCATGGCCCGCGAGCAGCGCCGCTGCCTCGCCGAGCGTCTCCACCGCCGACGCCAGCATGAAATTCGCCGCCAGCTTCATCACGTTTGCCTGCTGCGGCAGCGCGCCGATGCGCCAGGTCTTCTGCCCGACGACATCGAGGAGCGGCTGCACACGGTCGACAGCAACCGCCGCGCCCGCTGCGACGATCGTGAGTTTCGCGGCCCGCGCGGCGTCCGGGCGGCCAAGCACGGGTGCCGCCACATAGTGCAGGCCGCGTTCGGCATGCTCGCGCGTGAGCTGGGCCGCGAGCGCGACGGAGATCGTCGCCATGTTCACGTGAACGATGTCGCGCGGCGCCGCGTCGAGCAGGGCGGCATCGATGACGTCGCGCACCGCCGCGTCATCGGCCAGCATCGACAGGACAGCGTCGCCCGCGAACGCTTCGGCGGGCGTGGCGACCCACTGTGCACCGGCTGCGACGAGCGGCTGCGCGCGTTCTGGCGTCCGGTTCCAGACCCGCACCCGATGTCCCGCCTTCAGCAGATTCGCGGCAATCTCACTGCCCATATCGCCGAGGCCGATAAATCCGATATCCATCCCATGCTCCTTCGTGCTTCGTATTTCGTGTCGAGAACCGGAAGTAGATCACACGCTACGGCGGACTGCAGTGATCCGGCGCACCGCCGTCCCGTCAGTGCGATACTGGCCGCATGGTTACCGCCACTTTCCGCTTCTACGAGGAGCTGAACGACTTCCTTGCGCGGCCGCTGCGCCGTCGCGAATTCAGTTGCGCGTGCGCGCGCAATGCCACCGCGAAGCACATGATCGAAGCACTCGGCGTGCCGCACACCGAAGTGGAGCTGATTCTCGTGAACGGTGTGTCGGTGGGCTTCGATCATCTGCTCGCCGACGGGGACCGCGTCGCCGTCTATCCCACGTTCGAGGCGCTCGATATCCGGTCGCTGCTACGCGTGCGCGCAGCACCGCTGCGCGAGCTGCGCTTCGTCGCCGACGCCCATCTGGGCGGCCTCGCGCAGTTGCTGCGTCTCGCGGGTTTCGACACGCTCTACGACAACAACTACCCCGACGACGAAATCGAAGCGCTGGCGGCAGCGGAACATCGCATCGTGCTCACGCGCGATCGTGAACTGCTCAAACGTCGCACCATTACCCATGGCTGCTACGTGCGCGCGCTCAAACCACGCGCGCAACTGCACGAGATCTTCGAACGGCTCGATCTGGCTGCGAGCGCGCGGCCCTTCCGGCTCTGCCTTTCGTGCAACGCGCCACTGCGGTCGATCGAACGCTGCGAGGTGCGCGCACGTGTCCCGGAGGGCGTCTTCGAGCGTCAGACGCGCTTCGTCACCTGCGACGTCTGCCGACGCGTGTTCTGGGAGGGCTCCCACTGGCAGCGCATGCGCGCGCTGATGGACGTCCTCACGCAGGCCGCCCCGGCCGCTGGAACATGAAACGAAACCCACAGCAAAACGCGAGTGCGATGGACGCGCCCGGTCGAATGCGTACAATGCGCGCCAATGCCTAACACCGGAGCCGACAGCATGGCCATGAAGAAATTCGACCTTGAGAAAAACAAGGCGCTGAAACTGATGCAATCGACGAACCAGTCCGGGCCTGATCGCTTCGGCAAAGGCTCGGGGGCAACGCCCGCAGCGGTGGACCGCCGCGAGCGCCGCAAGCTCGATCAGGCGCAGGGGCTCGTGCCGTTCGCCTGCAAGCTCAACGCCGATCTGGTCGCTCAGTTGAAGTCGCGTGCCGAGAGCCATCCCGGCGGCCTGAATGGCCTCGTGACCGAGTTGATCGAAGCGGGCCTCGCGCGCGACGCGTCGTAACGCTCGCCGCGATAAAAAAAGCCAGAGCATCCGCTCTGGCTTTTTTCCGGATCCGCGGCGCCCGGCGTTGCGGCCACGCGCGGCGCGATCTCACGCGATTTAGTTCGGCTCACCCTTGTCAGCCGTGCCCGCCGCCGACGCGGCTTCCTCCACGGCAGCGCGCTTGCCGTGGTGCTTGAGTTGTTTGTGCGCCTTCCTGGCCTTCTCCGGAGTCGCAGCAGCCGGTGAGGCCGGTGCAGCTTCCGTCGCTTGAGCGAAGGCCTGAACCGAAATCAGCGCAACCGAAGCGGTAACGAGCGCCGCAATAATCTTCTTCATTCAATAATCCCCAAGACTGACAAATCGAGTCGGCGTGTGGTGAATCAAGACCGCGCGAAACGCCCGCTCGCCGACTCCCGCAGGCGTTCACGCGAGAAAAGTATTGCGTAGCGATGGGGCGTTTGTCATCCGCAAAAGGGGACGGTGTATTTACCGGAAGACACGCTGCTTTCAATTCGGATACGATCGAGATCCGTGTGCACCACGTCAGCGCCCAGGCGCTGACACCGTTGTCCAGAAATGGGTGCCGCGTCTGTCCTCGAAGAAAGAGAAATCCGCTTGAAATCCGCCTCCCGCCAACACCTGCGCGCCAATCTGCTCATGCTGGCCGCCGCCATGATCTGGGGCTCGGCCTTCGTCGCTCAACGACTGAGCCTCGATGCCATCGGTCCGTTCCTGTTCACCGGCCTGCGCTTCCTGCTCGGCGCAGCGGTCGTCTCCACGCTCGTGTTCGTGCGACGCCAGTCCGCGCGCTGCACCCAGAACGTCCCGCAACCGCCGCTCTTCGATGCCGCGCTCGTGCGCTCCGGCGTCCTGCTCGGCCTGCTGCTCGCTGTGGCGATTTCGCTGCAGCAGATCGGCCTCCGCTATACGAAGATCGCCAATGCGGGCTTCATCAGCTCGCTCTACGTGATTCTCGTGCCGCTGATCGGCGTGGTGCTGCGCCACCGTACCGGTCCCGGTACGTGGCTAGGCGCCGTGCTGGCCGTGATCGGGCTCTATCTGCTGAGCATCAACGAGCATTTCTCGATCATGTACGGCGACTGGTATCAGCTCGGCTGCGCGCTCGTGATCTCGGTCCAGGTGATGCTCGTGGGTCACTACGCGCCGCGCCATGATCCGCTCGTGCTATCCGTCATGCAGTTCGTCACGTGCGGAGTCGTCTGTCTCGCCATCGGCCTTGCGTGCGAGCCCGTGCAGCTTGCGAGCCTCCTGCGCGCCGCACCGACGATCCTCTATGGCGGCGCGCTTTCAGTGGGTGTCGGCTACACGATCCAGGTGGTCGCCCAGCGCGATGCGGCGCCCGCGCACGCGGCCGTGATCTTTAGCATGGAAGGGGTGTTCGCTGCGCTCGCGGGCTGGGCTGTGCTCGGCGAAACGCTCACGCCGCGCGCGCTCGTTGGCTGTGCGCTAATGCTGGCCGGCCTGCTCGCGTGCCAGTTGCTTCCCGCTGGGCTATTTCGCACCGAACGCGAAACACACCCGCAACCGGCCGAACCGGCCTGACGACATCTTTCTGGGTGGCCCGCTTCCGAAAACGGGCCGCGAGGATCGGCTACTGCCGCGCTCGACGTTGTCCACACGCACTTCTGGACAAGCTGGGGATGACTTGGCGAACGTGCTGTGGACCCTTTCTTGATAACTGGTCCACTTGCGCTGACGCGTCAAAAGTTATCCCCGAAGTCCGCCGTGGATTCAGGGTTTTCCCGCACGGCTATCCGTTTCGCATCGACCTGATCTGACAGGCATTTTCGGCGTTGTCCACAGCGAACGGTCACCCTTGTTAACTTCTACTACATATATATAGGTTGAATCTTATATAGAGATAAGGCGAGACCGTTCAGCAAACGTGAACGAATGTGTCAGTCCGCGCGAGACAACGTCGCATCGACGAAACGCGGAACGCCCAGCAACGCGCGTCGCGCGATAGAACGCAGGATCTCGCCTCGACGGCCGCACAAGCGCACCGTCTCTCCCGCCGAGTAAGTTTGTCCGCGATGCACACACGCCCACGCGAGGCACTGCACGACAGGCACAGACGCATCGTCCGGCGGCGCGGGTAAGCCAAGACTAACCACGACAACACCTGCATGCCCCGCTCGCTGCGCGAGCACGCCTTCGGCCAGTTCGCGCGCAACCGCCTCGCTGATGAGCCCACATTGTTCGGCGGTTGAGGCGCGCACGCCGGGCAGGTCCGCAGTCGCGCAAGGCGAATGCACAATGAGCCCGAAATCAAGACAATCCGTGGCGCCCGGCACGTCGGCAAGCATCGCGGCAATCCGCCCGGCCGTGCAGGTCTCCACGCTCGCCAGCACGAGCCCGCGCGACTTCAGATAGCCGACGATCTGCTTCGCGATATTCATGTCCGACGCAGACTAGGCGCCCGACATCAACAGGTCGACCGTGGAGGCGAGATTGCGCAAGCCGACCGTCGCCAGATTGGCCTCCACCACACCGAAGCACTCGATCCGGCGCGGCACCGGATCGACGATGAAATTGCGATTGTGCCGCCCGATGCGTTCGCGCGGCAGCAGCCGTTCGGGCGGTATCACCTCGAACGCGGTGCCGATGGCGATGAACAAATCGTCCGGCGTCATCGCCGATTGAATGCGCCACAGCGTCTCGTATTCAGGCGCGGCCTCGTTGAAAAACACCACGCCGGGCTTCACGCCATCCGCGTGCCCGCACGAGGGGCACGTCGCCTGCGGATCGAGTTTCTCGCCGCTCATCGGAAAACGGTGGTCGCAATCGGTACACAGAAGGGTGACCATGTCGCCGTGCAGATGCGTGACCTGACGCGCGCCCGCCTGCTCGAGCAAGTCGTCGATATTCTGCGTGACGAGATGCACGCGTTCCGTACCCCATGTCTCCTGCCATTCGGCCAGCAACCGGTGCGCGTCGTTGGGGCGAGCGTCCCCGTACTCGGCAAGACGCTCGTTGTAGAAGCGGAACACCGCCGGGCGGTTGCGGCGCCAGGTCAGGTAGTTGCATACCTCGTCGATGCTGTCGCGAGACCAGATGCCATCGCCCGTGCGGAACGTCGAAATTCCGCTCTCCGCCGAGAGGCCTGCCCCCGAAAACACGTACATACGGGGCATACGCCGTTGTTGCTGTTCGGCCAATTTCGTCTCCTTGTTTGCTCGGCGACATTATGACGCTGCATCACGCGTCGGGCAGCGAGGCGGACACCACGTTTGTCCTTGAGCATCGCGCCGGGAAATTTCTATTGGGGTGCGAATCGATTCGCGATGCTACGGCCTCTTACGCAACTAGAGGACGTCAGTCGATTCGATGAAAAGGTTGTGCCGAGCCGCTGCGATGCGTGGAGGCGAGGCGCGTCCGGCAGATGCAAAAAAAAGCCGGAGGCGCAAACCTCCGGCTTTTCCTGGCGAGTGCTGTAACGACGCGTCAGGCCAGATCGAAGCGGTCGAGGTTCATCACCTTGACCCACGCTGCCACGAAGTCACTGACGAAGCGCTCCTTGCCGTCTGCACTGGCGTACACCTCGGCCAGCGCGCGCAGGACCGAGTTCGAACCGAATACGAGGTCCGCACGGGTGCCGGTCCACCTGGCCTTGCCCGTCTGGCGGTCGTGGCCTTCGTAGACATCGCCGGCCGGCTTCCACTCCGTGCCCATGTCGAGCAGATTGACGAAGAAGTCGTTGGTCAGCGCGCCCGGGGTGTTCGTGAACACACCATGCTTGCTGCCATCGACATTGATGTTGATGGCGCGCAGGCCGCCAATCAGCACGGTCATCTCCGGAGCGGTCAGTGTCAGCTGTTGAGCCTTGTCGATCAGCTGGGCTTCGGCGGGAACCGGTTGCTGGCCCTTCTCGAAGTTGCGGAAGCCATCGGCGACCGGCTCGAGCACGGCCATTGCAACAGGGTCGGTCTGCTCGGCGGTGGCATCGACGCGGCCCGCCGCAAACGGCACCGTGACGGTGACGCCAGCGGCCTTCGCGGCCATCTCGACACCGACGCTGCCCGCCAGCACGATCACATCGGCGAGCGAGGCCTTGCCCGACGCCTTCTGGATTGCTTCCAGCTTCGCCAGCGTGCCCCGGACCGGCTGGTTGACTGCCCAGTCGTTCTGCGGCGCGAGGCGGATGCGCGCGCCGTTGGCGCCGCCGCGCTTGTCGGAACCGCGGAACGTCGACGCCGACGCCCAGGCTACGGCAACCAGCTCCGCAGCCGACAGGCCCGACGCGGCGATCTTCGCCTTCAGATCGGCGATATCTGCGTCACTTGGCTTGTGCGTCGCAGCGGGCAGCGGGTCCTGCCACAGCAGATCTTCACGCGGCACTTCGGGGCCCATGTAACGTGCCTTCGGGCCCATGTCGCGGTGGGTCAGCTTGTACCACGCGCGTGCAAACGCGTCGGCGAACGCCTGCGGATTGTTCAGGAAGCGGCGCGAGATCTTCTCGTAGGCCGGGTCGATGCGCAGCGACAGGTCGGTCGTGAGCACGGTCGGCTTGCGCTTGGGCGCATCGGGCGTCGGCCCCGGGACGACTGCCTCGGCGTCCTTGGCGACCCACTGGATTGCGCCGGCGGGGCTCTTCTCCTGCACCCATTCGTACTTGAACAGGTTTTCGAAGAAGTGGTTGCTCCACTGTGCGGGCGTCTGCGTCCACGTGACTTCGATGCCGCTGGTGATTGCGTCGATCCCCTTGCCCGAGCCGAAGGTGCTGGCCCAGCCGAGGCCCTGCGCTTCAAGCGGCGCGGCTTCGACAGCCTCTCCCACATTGCTTGCGGGACCGGCGCCGTGCGTTTTGCCGAACGTGTGACCGCCGGCGATCAGCGCAACCGTTTCTTCGTCGTCCATCGCCATGCGCGCGAAGGTCTCGCGGATGTCGACCGCCGCCGAGACCGGGTCGCCATTGCCGTCCGGACCTTCCGGATTCACGTAGATCAGGCCCATCTGCACGGCGGCGAGCGGGTTGTCGAGATCGCGCTCGCCCGAGTAGCGGCTGTCGGGATTGTTGGTCGGCGCGAGCCAGGTCTTCTCGGCGCCCCAGTAGACGTCCTGATCCGGTTCCCAGGTATCTTCGCGGCCGGCGCCGAAACCGAAGGTGCGGAACCCCATCGTTTCGAGCGCGACGTTGCCGGTCAGGATCATCAGGTCGCCCCACGAAATCTTCTGGCCGTACTTCTGCTTGATCGGCCACAGCAGGCGGCGCGCCTTGTCGAGGCTGACGTTGTCAGGCCAGGAGTTCAGCGGCGCGAAACGCTGCTGGCCCCGGCCGGCGCCGCCACGGCCGTCGCCCGTGCGGTAGGTGCCGGCAGCGTGCCAGGCCATGCGGATGAATAGCGGGCCGTAGTGGCCGAAATCAGCCGGCCACCATTCCTGCGAGTCGGTCATGAGCTTGCGCAGGTCGGCCTTGAGGGCTTCGTAGTCGAGCTTCTTGAATTCTTCGCGGTAGTTGAACTTGCGTCCCAGCGGGTCCGATTTTTCGGAGTGCTGGTTCAGCAGGTCAACGCGCAGTTGATTGGGCCACCAATGCTGGCTGGTCGTACCACTACCGGCGGCCTGACTGGCCGGCGAGGCGTGGCCGGTAAAAGGGCATTTGGATTCGGCTGACATCGTTTCCTCACTTCGTGGATGGTCACGGTGCCGCGCCAGCTAGATGCGACGCGTGCGGGCACGGGCAGTCAACAAAGAATAGCGGAACGCTGTCGTATGTATATTTGAAATGCGCTATGGCACTGATTGCCCCCCTTTGCCTCGCAGGCGCTGTCAGATGCCGATTGAACCGGTCGCCAGCGACAAGGTGCACGGCGCATGCCCAGTCGCCCCCGCATATCGGACTGCGCTCCGCGGTGGAGTGCCCGCTGGGTCCGAATGCAAATCAGAGGGAGCACACGACAGAAATCAGAAAGCCCCTTCCGCGCTATGGCGAAAGGGGCCTTCCTGATTGTGCAAAGCAGCGTGTTGTCGTGTGGAGCGAAGCCGTTACGCAGCTTTACGGTGGTAGTGCCGCAGCTTCTCTTCGAAGCGGCGCGGCTGGCTAAAACTGGACACCCGCTTCAGATAGCCGATGATGCGCGTCGCAAAGTCGACATTTCGGCTACCGCAGCACTCGCACTCGTGGCGTGTCTTCTTGTCGATATGACCGCAATCGTTGCAGATCGTGGTCTTGACGTTGACACACCAGTAGTTGCAGCCCGTACGAGCGGCGACGCCGAACAGTTTCAAATACCCCGCTTCGGTCAGTCGTTCATCCAGATTCAGGTGCAGCGCCGAACCGCCATCGAGGTACTGGATGACCTCCTTGCCATGCAACTGGAACTTGTCGAGCGCGTTGGTCTCAAGATCCTCGACCACATAGAAGTACGAGTTGTAGCAGTCTCGGGTCACCTTGTAGCCCGCCGCCCTATCCCATTTCGCGTTCTTCGGACCCAGATTTTCAGCCGGAACGAACTCGGTGTTGAAGCGGTGGCCAAACTCGGCATGCGCTGCGCGGTTCAGGTCGTAAATCACCTTGAGCTGTTTTTGCACAAAGCCGATGTACGCCTCATTGGGGCCGATTTCCAGACCGAGCGACTCAGCAGCTTCCACCATGCCATTGATGCCGATGGTCAGATACTGCTTGTCCATCGAAATGAAGCCGGCGTCGTAGACGGGCAGCATGCCCGCCGCCTGATACTTCTCCATCAGCTTGCGATGAGCCAGCTGATAACGCTGGATCTTGCGAATTTCGGTCGCGAGGTCGCGCTTGTCCTGCACCAGCCGGTTCATGTTCAGCGTGATGACGTTGAGCGACCCGGTGGAGACACCACCGGCACCCAGCGTGTAGCTGAATTCCGTATCCGTGAATTCGTTGCGCAGCCGGCAGCAACTGGCCAGGCTATCCGCCGATTCGCTCATGTAGACGAAGAAGCTATTGCCCTCGCTCATCGAACGCGCGCAGTCTCGTGCAAACGTTTGATCCACCGGTTGACCGTCTTTCACCAGCATGGCCGCTGTGACGACCGGGAACGTGAGCACAGCTTTCGTGCGTTCCTGATTGAACCAGTCCATGAAAAACCGTTGCAGGCCGCTGATGCTTTCCCATTGCGGCGCGCTCATGTCAGGGAAAACAAAGGTGCCGAACATGCTCTCGAAGTACGGCTGGTCGTACAGCGAGATGTTCCAGAACACACTCTGGTAACCGCGAGCGGCAGCCGGCTGGTTCAGCGCATAGACGACGTGCTGTAAGTGGTTTTCGACCCGCGAGCGATGCGTGTTCAGGTAGTCGTCGCCATAGTCCCTGCGGCAGAAGTAGTCGAAATAAAGGAGAAATTCGACGGTTGCGACTGCGCCCGCAAACTGCGCGCTCACCGCGAACACGAAATTGATGAAGGTGCCGCAGAACGATTCGATGTGTTTCGGCGCCTTCGACTCGCCACCCAGCTTGGTCAGACCATCGAGCAGCAGCGGATACATGCTCACGGACACGCAATACGGACGCAGCGATGTCTCGTCATGCACATATATTTCGTGGTCCGTAATTTGCCGGATGTACTCTTCGGCCAGCTCCTCGCCAAACATGGACGAGATCTCCTGGCTGATTAGGCGCCGGTTGATCTGGATATTGAAATCCTTGTGCAACTCGGCTTCCAGTGTCGCGATGTTCTTGTCCTGCACGTTGGCGTTGGCGTCCAGTGCTGCGCCATCGGCGGCCGTGGCCGCTTCCGCATAGTGCCGCAGGAAAGCCAGTTTTTGGTCCACCTGGGTGCTGGTCAGTTGTGTAAACATCGAGGCTCCTTAATCCCAAAACAAGGGGGTGAGGTCCGTGCCTGTCGGCACGTGTGTTAGTCGTTGATTCGTGGTTTTCTGGTTCAGACCGCCAAGCCTGGCAACATAAGGACCGGTCTTCAGATAGTCGAGCATCTGCTCGAGCGCAGGTGCCAGCCGCTCTTCGCCGGTGTACAACGCAACCTTGTAGCCGAGGCGCTTTGCCAGTGCGAGATACTCCGGCAACGCCGCCTCCCATTCGCCTCCCATGAACAGCACGCACGAAGCCAGGCCCTTATAGCGCTGGAGCCATGCGTCGAAAGCATCCAGGCTCAACGGGTCTCCAGCCGCGGCGTCCTGCAATACCTGGGAGTGGCACCCCGCGCATGCGAGCGGGCAACCCGTCATGAAAAATCCCAGGCAGATTTCGTCGGGTATCTCCTGAAACAGTACGTCGATAGCGACTTGGCGCATGGTTACGATCTTTATCGAGATGCCGAATCGTATACTAGATATAGTTGTTTTATTGATAGGCGGCACAACATATTGTGCAAAAATGACATAAGTCAAATCCACGGAAAAGCCCGTAATTTTTTTCGTCAGCCACCTGAAGTGCAGTCGAACACCACGCGTCATGGGTGAGGATGCAGCGATCCAATCCGGGTGCGACGGGGGCTCGTGGACGTCTCGGCCTCAGTTACAAGGTGACGAAGGCGGGAGCGTGTGGGCGAAGATTTGGGCTGCGGAGGTATTCCCTGCGACTAGTGCGGGATCGGCGGTGGGACCGCGACGGTCGGAAGCGTTGCATGAGTTGGCAGCACGTAGCAACAGCCGCAGGCGATCATCCCGACGCCATGATCATCCTGCGTATCGGCGGACGACGCGGTCATGTCGGTGGATGACATGCCGGCCATCGTTCACAGTGCGTCGACAGGTTCTTTGGCCGCGGCGACCCACTGAATGACGGCAGGCGCCAGCATGATGAGCTATGTGGCGATCATGCCTGGTAGCGCAGTTAGTTGACGGTGAGCGTGCAGATTTATTTATTTTTCAAAAACTGGCGCCGCAGCCTCGCATCCAACATCGTTTTTTACACGCGGCACGGAGCGTATCGATGCAGAGCGCACTTGCACAGAACCGCCCGCCGGGCCGTGGCCCGACGTTTGTGCGGAACCGCTGGTGCGACATCTCTGTTACCACCTGGGGTTACGGCGGACATTTCCGGTTTTTGAACAGGCCTCGCCGATCTACCGCTACCGAACTGCAATCGAAAAAACAAGTAGAGATTTAGAAAAATCGAAGTTCGGGGTGGATGCTCAGGCTCGCATGATGTCTGCCCTCGCGTCGAACAAGGTGCAGCGAGTCGACATCCAATTACTCCATAAACATACGCACTGCAAACAATAAGCGAGAACGCCCTATCCGTGCTGCGTTCGCCTGATGTTGATAACGCGGCGCGATAGCCGTTAGTTGGGCGCTGGCCTGAATCCTTGTCGCCAACAAACCTGGTTTCCGTTCTATATCAAGCGCAACGGCGAACCGCATCCGCTACAAGAAACGCGTCGCCGCGCGAGACGCGCCGACGCGTTCCTGCACCCTTACATCCTGAAGCTCAACCTGGCCCATGCCGTGCGCCCGGGCTCCATCACCGGCGTATTGGCGGGGAATCCAAACCCGGCGTTACCCGCGAGGTTCAGGTGCTCGCTGTATGCCTTGTTGAGCAGGTTGTCGACGCCGACTGTCAACTGCGTTCGTTTGTTGATGTCGTACTGCGCGTGCAGCGACACCACACCGAATCCTCCGCTTGGCCCGAAATCATATCCAACGACGTTACCCTGATTCAGCGCGTAGCGATGCTGCGACGACACCACACGCCACAGCGCGCCGGCCGACCACGCACCTAGCGTGTAATCGACCGTGAAGCGCGTGACGAGCGGTGGAATCTGCGGCAACGGTGCGCCCGAATCGGCGTTACGTCCCCATGCGTACGCAGATGAGACGCCGACTCGCCAGTGCCCGTCCGGCTTCCACGTTGCGCCGAATTCGCCGCCGAAGATCTCCGCGTTGACGTTGGTTGCCTGCGACGTGGCCTTGCCCATCGACGTGTTGTACGTGAACAGGATGAAATCATTGACGTAGCCGGCATAGGCCGACACCCATGCATCGACCGCTCCGCCGCGGTAATGTGCACCGATGTCGAGCTGGGTCGTCTTCTCCGGCTGGATGCCTGCAAACGCGTTGACGGAACCCGCCGGACCGCTGTTCGGTGAGAACAGCTCCCAGTAGTCCGGAAACCGTTCCGTGTGGCCGATGCCCGCATACCACGTCAGCGGCAACGCGCGCAGGTTCTGCTCGTAGCGGACGAACCCACTCGGCAACACACGCGTGCGTTGCTCATCAAACGTGGGATTCGGCATAGAGCTCATCATCCCGCTGATGCTTTGCCGGTCATCGGTCGCGGCCGCACGGTCGAAACGCAAACCCGCAATCACCTGCTGCACGTCACTTGCGAACCAGGTGAGTTCGCTGAACACGCCGTAGTTGGAGAGCGTCGCGCTCGGCGTCCATGGCATGTCCGACAGATTCTGTATGCCCATCACCGAGCGCGAAGCGAGCCAGTTCACCTGCCAGTCCGCGCCGGCGACCCACTCCACACGCTCAGACAGGTCGAACGTGGCGGCGATACGTCCGCCGACCGTGCGCCGACGGACGTCCGCCGCCATCGGCATGGAACCCGGTGGGGTTTCGCGCAGCGTGTAGTTGTCCATCCGGTGATCGGCCTCGTTATAAAAGACGCGAGCGTCGATGTCGCGCAGCACCTTCCCGATGTTCTGCTTTTCGAAGTGCAGGCCCACGCTGTCGCGCCGAAAGCGGACGCCGTCCATCCCGCGGCCGGCATAGCGTGCGTTGCCGTCCCCCGTGCCGGCGGTCAGTTCGAGCTTCGTGTCGGCATCGGGCGTCACGCCCAGCGCTACGTCGGTGTTCCACTTGTTCCAGGCAGACGGCACCGTGTTTCCATTGCCGTCACGATAGTCACCCTCGTGTGCCTTGTTCGCGGTCACCCGCGCATAGACATCTGGCGTACCGGCGGCAATATCAACGTTCTGGTCGTTGCGGCCGAACTGTCCGCCGACGAGACTGCCGCTGGCACGTACGCCAGCCTCGGTGAAGCGCGGCGTGTTTCGCTCGAACAGCACGGTGCCAGCCGACGCACCGGGGCCGTACAGCACCGTCTCCGGGCCCTTGACCACGACGACCTTGTCGTAGCTCTCCGGTGCGATATACGACGACGGCGCGTCCATGCGCGCCGGACATGCACCTTCAATCGGCGCACCGTTTGCGACGAGGCTCAGCCGGGAACCGGACATGCCACGCAACACCGGGTCTCCGTTAGTGCCGCCGCTGCGGATCGCAGCAAAACCGGGGACGGTCTTCAGGTAGTCCGCACCGTCGCTGGCCGGCAGCGGCTGGCGTGGTGCTTTCGGATCGGTAATGGAAAAGAGCGGGGTCGACGGCGGACTTGCGACGACCTCGACGGACGGCAACAGGAATTCCACTGCCGGTGCCGGTTGAGTCTGCGTTTCAGGGTTGTCTGCGAAAGCGAGTTGGGCAGTAAAGAACAACGCCGTCGCCGTGGCGATCTGGGTGAGTTTCATGCTTCCTGATTTTTCGAGTCGTGTTTAATCGCGCCGCGTAGATGCGCGGCGACGCCGCGACGCGCCGATTGGGCGTCGCCAGGTTCAAGGGCTTACGACAGCGAAAAGAGAGGCGGCGCTCGGGGTCTTCCGGATGGAAAGACGCCCAATGGCGTAAAACGGGTGGACAGGGCAGGCACAGGGGCACTCGTCACAAGCATGACGAGAACCGGCAGCGGGGCCGCAACGGTCGGAAGCGTTGCATGAGTTGCCAGCAGGTCGCAATAACCGCAGGCGATCATCCCGCTCCCATGAGCATCCTGTGTGTCGGCGGACGACGCGGTCATGTCGGTGAACGACATGCCGGCCATCGTGCACGTTGCTTTGACAGGTTCTCTGGCAGCAACGACCGACTGACTGACGGCAGGCACCAGCATGATCAGCCATATGGCGATCATGCCTAGCCAGGCAGTCAGTCGACGGTGGGTGCGCGGATTCATCATTGTTCAAGATACCGCGCAGGAATCTAGCACCCAGCGGCGCTTTTTAACATGCGACATGGAGTTCATCGATGCGACGCGCCGTTGCATGAAAATGGCCGCCAGGCTTTGGCCCGACGTTTGCATGCAACAGGTGGTGCAGCGTCTTCGTCACCAACCGTAGTTGCTGCGGGAATTCCCGGTTTCTGACCGGACTTCGCTGATCCGCCCGTGACCCGGGAAGTAGACAGCATGACAGGTTGGTATGCCGTCGCGCACACACGTTGCTAGCGCAACTATCGATCGGCCGCAGCGACAACCTTGGCCACGCCTGCATCTCAGAGACCTGGAGCCAGCATGTGATCCAGTGCGACATCGACATACTAATCAAAGTCATCGCGCGTCCATCACGGATCTGATGCCGCAAAATGCGGTTATACATGACATCGCATTCCAAAGATCGACGTCCGGCAACTTCCGCGGCAACTCGTCTGAGATTTCTGATGTGCCCGTGCCTGATGAGCGGGCCAGTCAAGTCCGCCATGTATCCCTTATCCGTGGCGGACCTGAATGCATCGGTCCCTTGCGTCGCTGGGGACAACAGTCGGTCAATGTCGAAAGGAATCCGCAGTTCTTCTGAATAGCCGACTGAAAACACATTGACCAGGCAGCAGCGGATCAGGCAGGGCCGGTATATGTTGTACGTTAGCAGGAAGCGGCGTCTTCAGGTCGTGCAAGGCCAGGTCCAACTGGACAAGATAAAGAAATCAGGCGGGTCAAGGTCATGCTGAAGCGATTGTAAGCAACCGCCCTTGCGATCCTGTTTGCCCGTCTCCCACGTGGGTGCCTGGTGCTGATTTCTACGGCAGAAAGGCACTGATTTGCGCGGCGATCGACGCACTTTTGCGATATCGGCGAAGTCTGCTACCAGACGATTCCGCCCACCCCGGGGGCCCGGATTTCGCACGCGTCAACGTCGCGAATGAGAGATGAAAGCCATTCCTCAGGATTCCCGCATAACCAAATAGCAACGCGTAGTTTCTTAACGAATCCACCAGCGCGGGCATAGTCACGCTGCGCGTCACCACTGGGTGATTAAGTCGAAGCGAAGAAGACAACCGATCGAATTTAAAACCGAACTAGACTATCTAATGGAGGAAAAGAGTTGCTGTGGAGTCGGTGTATTTGTGAGTTGTTAATTAAAATTGGAGTACATCATGTCAAGTAATGTTTTAGCGTTGACCGCGATTTCTGCATTAACGATTCTCGCGGCATGCACGACTGATGGTTCCATGAGCAACAGCGCCGCGCCGCCATCAACTGCGGCTCAATCGTCGGGAGCAGCGCCCCAGATGCAGGGCACAAGCGCGAAACATGTGCTTGAGGCGGACTCCCAGGCGGCAATGGCTAGCCTTGCATCAACCCATCCACAGATGGCCGACCTGGCACACAAGGCGAAGGCAATCCTGATATTTCCAAATGTGGTGCGGGCAGGCTTTCTCGCCGGCGTTTCGCATGGAAGCGGTGAATTAATCGAGAGCGGCAATGTCACGGGCTATTACGCCACGACGTCGGTGTCTTACGGCTTCCAGGCAGGCGCACAGCAATACGCATATGTGATGCTTTTTATGACTGATGCCGCGTTGAATAGCCTGAAGACAAGCAGCGACTTCGAGATCGGTGTTGGACCAACGGTAGTAGTAGTCGATGAGGGAACCGCAAAAAATCTAAATACCGAGACGGCGCGGTCGGACGTCTACGCATTGATTTTCAATCAACAGGGCTTGATGGCCGGATCAGCGCTACGAGGAACAGAGATCTCTCGTATCGGTACTTGACGAACGTGCGGGTGAAGAGGTCATCACGGCCGTTGGCGTCGCGTCAACGGAAGCGCAATTCGGCTGGTGAGGACCACGGAAAGGCACCTGAACTTACCCTTGAGTATGAAGGGGGCTATACGAGCTATCTGGAAGTGCTAGACGCCGCGCGAAACCTGTTCAGTGCCGAGCTTCATGACACGCAGACGCAGGCCGCGATGCTCACGAGCCTCATCAGCCTGTATCTGGCGATGGGAGGCGGCTGGTTTGTTCAGGCGAAGCAGATGACTGCGCCGGCGCCGACGAACGCACAGTCGCAACTACAGACCGCGGCTTCACAGCCGATTTTGCTGGTGCCGCAATGACGCGCGGGAAACTCATGGCCTGCCACGAATGCGATCTCCTGCAGCGTGAGGTGGCCGTGCCGGAGGGGGGCGCCTTGCGCTGCGCGCGCTGCCGGGCCCAGCTATACCGCGAGGTACCCAACAGCCTCGACCGCGCACTCGCGTTTTCTCTTGCCGCAGTTGTACTTTTCGCGGTGTCGAATGTGTACCCGATAGTCGGTCTGTCGGTGAACGGGACCGTCGTCGAGACGACGCTGCTGGGCTCGGTGAACGTGCTGTACCACGACGGAAAATGGCCGATTGCGGGGCTGGTGTTTGCGACCACGGTCCTGATGCCGATCTTGCAGACAGTGACCATGCTGTGGCTACTGATACCGTTGAAGTTTGACCGCGCACCGTGGGGCGGCCCAGCCATATTCCGGCTGTGCCACCTTTGCCAGCCGTGGGGAATGACCGAAGTGCTGATCCTCGGCTTGCTGGTCGCACTCGTGAAGTTGTCTGCGATCGCCGGCGTGGTATTGGGCCCAGCGCTGTGGTCGTTCGGAGCCCTGATGTTCGTACTGGCGGCGGCTGGTTCAGCTTTCGATACGCGCAGCCTGTGGTCGCGCGTATCCGTCGTCGAGCACGTGAACGCGGAGCCAGACCTGGACGAAGCGTCGCTGCAAGGGGCGGTTACTGCGGCACGATGTGGGCTCGCGCTCTGTCACGATTGCGGACTGCTCGCAAGCGTTCGGGCCGACGCTCACGCGCTCCATTGTCCGCGCTGTGGCGCTCTGATGCACCTGCGCAAGCCCGCAAGCCTGTCGCGCACATGGGCCTACCTGATCGCGGCGATGGTGATGTATATCCCGGCGAACGTACTGCCCGTGATGTACACGAATTCGCTCTTCGGGACCGAGAACGACACGATCCTCTCCGGTGTCGTCTACCTTTGGACATCGGGGTCGTGGCCGCTTGCTGTTGTCGTGTTCGTCGCGAGCATCGCCGTGCCGATGCTCAAGATCCTTGCGCTTGGCTACCTGACGATCTCCACGCAGCTGCACTCGCGCTGGTACGCCGCCGAGCGCACACGGATCTATCGGATGGTCGAGTTCGTGGGGCGCTGGTCGATGCTCGACATCTACGTAATCACAATGCTGGTCGCGCTCGTGCAGTTCCAGGCGCTTGCGACGATTCAGGCCGGAAACGCGGCGATCGCATTCGGTGCTGTCGTGGTGCTCACGATGTTTGCGGCGATGGCGTTCGATCCACGTCTGATCTGGGACGAAGTGGAGTGAGATCATGCCCGGGCCCGAGAAAAAACCTGATTTTCCCAATGCGGATTCGGTGCCGCGGTCCCGCTGGCGCCTGCAGGTCGTATGGCTCGTACCGATACTCGCGGTCCTGATTGGCGGCTGGCTTGCCGTCAAGGCGGTGATCGAAAAGGGCCCCACGATCACGATCAGCTTTATGACCGCCGATGGTCTCGAAGCGGGCAAAACGAAAATCAAGTTCAAGAACGTCGACATTGGGCTCATCAAAACCATTACGCTCACGCCAGACAACGAGCGCATCGTCGCGACCGCCGACATCAACAAGAATGCGACCAAGATGCTCGTCGACAGTACGCGCTTCTGGGTCGTGCGCCCTCGCATATCCGGCGGAACGGTGTCCGGAATCGGTACGCTCCTGTCCGGCTCTTACGTTGAAATGGACGTCGGGAAGTCGAAAAAAGAGCGTCGCGACTTCGTCGGTCTCGAGGTGCCACCGGTGATCTCAAGCGACGTGCCGGGGCGCGAATTCATTCTGAAAAGCACGAATATGGGCTCACTCGACGTCGGTACGCCGGTATTTTTCCGGCGGCTGCAGGTCGGACAGATATCCGCCTTCAAGCTCGACCCCGACGGACACGGTGTGACGCTTCGGGTCTTCATCAACGCGCCGTACGACAAGTTTGTTCTTGCGGACACGCGCTTCTGGCACGCGAGCGGTGTCGACGTGGCAGTCAGTTCGACCGGCATCCAGGTCAATGCGCAGTCGCTCGTGTCGATCATGATCGGCGGCGTGGCATTCGAGTCGCCGCCGAGCGCGCTAGAGGGGAGCGTCGCCGCTAGCGAATCGACCTTCACGCTGTTCACGGATCGGGTTGATGCGATGAAGGCGCACCATCATATCGTCGTCAAGTACGCTGCCGACTTCACTGAGTCGGTCAGGGGACTGACCGTGGGGGCGCCGGTAGACTTCCGCGGCATTGTGGTGGGTGAAGTGACAGCGATCTATACACGTTTTGATCCCAAGACCGCGAAAGCCACCATACCGGTGGAACTGGATCTCTATCCGGAACTGTTCACGTCCCGCTATGAGACGAACGGTGGGGGCCGCCTGAGCAACGATCCCCAGGCAATGGCGGATCGGCTCGTTGCGAAGGGAATGCGTCTTCAGCTTAGAACGGGCAATCTGCTGACCGGGCAGCTGTACCTGGCCATCGACTTCTTCCCGGACGCGCCAAAAGCCATCGTCGACTGGACGTCATCGCCACCGGCACTTCCGACGATCCCCGGTAACCTGCAGAGGTTGCAGGACAACATCACACAACTCCTGGCAAAGCTCAACACGATTCCGTTTGACGCAATTGGCAAGAATACGCGAGAGACGCTGGCGAGCGCGAAGACGCTGCTCAACGATCTCGACACCCAGATCGTCCCGCAGGCGCAGGGCACGCTCACGGCGGCACACACCGCGCTCGACTCGGCCAACAACGCATTGCAGCCGGACTCCGCCCTTCAGCAGAACGCGACCGACATGATTCAGCAGCTTTCGCGCACGGCTTCGGCCTTCCGCACGCTCGCCGATTATCTGGAGCGGCATCCGGAGGCGTTTATTCGCGGCAAGCAGCAGGAGCACCTGCCGTGACACGCGCACCGGCATCCCTTGTTGTCGCCCTGTTGGCCGTCTCGCTGGCCGGCTGCAGCAGTTCGCCGGCATCCAGCTTTTACCGTTTGAAGCCGGACGCGACACTCACCACCTTGGGCACTGCGGTGCCCCTTCATGTTGTGGTCAACCCGGTCACGATTCCGGCGCTGGTTGACCGCCCGCAGATCGTCGTCAGTCTGGCCGATAACCAGGTGTGGCCTGAAGAGTTTCAGCGCTGGGCGGAGCCGCTAAAAGGCGATATCCAGCGGACGATCGCTGCAGACCTCGCGGTGCTGCTTGGCTCTGAGCATGTGAGCACGTATGCGCTGGACGCGAGTGGCTTGCCTACGTGGCGAGTGCGTGTCGACATCATGCAGTTCGATTCGGTGCTTTCGAGCATGGCAACGGTCGACGCTCAGTGGACAATCTGGCCGCCTGGTAACGCGACACCGATCATCGGGCACACGCTTGCGCACGAGCCTGTGCAAGGGCAGGCTTACGACGCGCTTGTCGCTGCCCATGATCGTGCGTTGGGCTCAGTGAGCCGGGACGTTGCAGCGGCAATCCTGAAGAACCTGCCGCGATAACTGGCGCGAACGCGCCGCGCGCAGACACTACGCGCGCTGTCGTTCGGGAAAGGGATCATGTCCGCTTAAGGTACTGCCGGTGCCCTCAGTTTTTATGACACTCGTCCGCTTAGGGCGACGCTCGAGTAACTGGTTGATTTGATCTGAGCAACCTGACGGTGTCCGCGTGTCCTGAGTTACTGGGGTAACTCCAGGGGAGAAGAAGCGTTCAGTGACGGCTCCCCCTGCAATTGCTCTCAAAACCGGAGATCGCCAGAGTGCGTATTTTTTAAATACACGCGGCAAAATAAAAGCGTTCCGCGCGTCGGCCAGGAAGGCCTTGAGGGAATTTTGTCTCCCTCCGCGGAACGCTTCTACGAGTGGATGGGGAACGCGTTCATTTGCCGCGAACAAGCGACATCGCGAACCGCCCCACCCTCACTCCACCGTCACCGACTTCGCAAGATTACGGGGCTTATCCACATCCGTACCACGCGCACAAGCCGTGTGATACGCGAGCAATTGCAGCGGTACGACGTGCAGGATCGGCGAAAGCAGCCCATAGTGCTCAGGCATCCGGATGACGTGAATGCCGTCCTCGCTCGTGATGTGCGTATCGGCATCCGCGAAGACATACAGCTCTCCGCCGCGCGCGCGCACTTCCTGCATGTTCGACTTCAGCTTCTCGAGCAGCGCGTCATTCGGCGCAACCGTCACGACAGGCATCGCCTCAGTCACGAGCGCGAGCGGGCCGTGCTTGAGTTCGCCGGCCGGATAGGCCTCGGCGTGGATGTACGAGATTTCCTTGAGCTTGAGCGCGCCTTCCAGCGCGATCGGGTAGTGCAGCCCGCGGCCGAGGAAAAGCGCGTTCTCCTTGCGCGCGAACTCGTCCGCCCACGCGATGATCTGCGGCTCCAGCGCGAGCACGCCGTTGAGCGCGGCGGGCAAGTGGCGCAGCAGTTTCAGGTATTGCGCTTCCTGTTCCGCACTCACGTGACCGCGCAACTTCCCGAGCGTGACTGCGAGGATGAAGAGGCCAACGAGTTGCGTCGTGAACGCCTTCGTGGATGCCACACCAATCTCACGGCCCGCATGGGTGAGGAAATTGAACTCGGTGAGCCGGACCATTGCGCTCGTCGCAACGTTGCAGACCGCGAGCGTGTGCTCCATGCCAAGCGATTGCGCGTGCTTGAGCGCCGCGAGCGTGTCGGCGGTTTCGCCCGACTGCGAGATCGTGACGACGAGCGCGCGCGGATTCGGCACCGACTCGCGATAACGGTATTCGCTCGCGATCTCGACTTCAGTGCGGATCTTCGCCACCGTTTCGAGCCAGTACTTCGCGGTGAGACCCGCGTAGTAGCTCGTGCCGCACGCGAGAATCAGAATGCTGTCGATGCCCTTGAACACCTCGCGCGCATTCGCGCCGAACCGTTCGGGCTCGAACGTGTCCGCGGCGGGGATCGTGTCGCTGATCGCACGGGGCTGCTCGAAGATTTCCTTCTGCATGTAGTGACGATACGGACCGAGATCGACCGTGCCGCCGTAAGCCTGCACTTCGCGCGCTTCACGCTGGACTTCGCGGCCACTGCGCTCGGCAATGCGCACGCCTTCGAGCGTCAGTTCGCAGACGTCGCCCTCTTCCAGATAGACCACGTGGCTCGCACTGCCCGCGATGGCAAGCGCATCCGATGCAAGAAAATTCTCGCCGCTGCCGAGGCCGACCACGAGCGGCGAGCCGGCACGCGCGCCCACGACGGTGTGCGGCTGATCCTTGTGCACTACACCGATCGCATAGGCGCCCGAGAGCTGCTTCACGGCTTCGCGCACGGCGGAGAACAGATCGCCCTTATAGAGGCTGTGAATCAGGTGCGCGATGACTTCCGTGTCGGTCTGCGAAACGAACTCGTAGCCCTTCGCGCGCAGTGCCTCGCGCAGCGACTCGTAGTTTTCGATGATGCCGTTGTGGACGATCGCGAGCGCATTGCGCGAGAAGATCGGATGCGCGTTGTTCACCGTCGGTGCGCCGTGCGTGGCCCAGCGCGTGTGCGCGATGCCGGTGACGCCTTCGAAGTGCGTCTCGCGCGCCTGTTCGTCGAGCTCAGCCACGCGCGACACGCTACGCACGCGCGCGGGGCCTTCGTTCGTGACGACGGCGACGCCGCACGAATCGTAGCCGCGATATTCGAGGCGCCGAAGTCCTTCGATCAGAACGGGCACGATGTTACGTTGAGCTACTGCGCCGACGATGCCGCACATGGGTTTCTATCCTTTTCAGCAGGAAAATGAATGGCCGCGCACGAGGGCGACCGGTTGCTGCGTTATTTCTTCTTCTTGACCGGCCGCGCGTAGCCGGCCTTCGAGACCTGCGATTTTTCGTTGAGCACGAGCATGTCGTCGGCGACGTCCTTCCACACGGTCGTACCGGCCGCGATCGTCACGCCGCGGCCCACACGCACCGGCGCGACCAGTTGCGTATCCGAGCCGACGAACACGTTGTCCTCGATCACCGTGCGGTGCTTGTTCGCGCCATCGTAGTTGCAGGTGATGGTGCCCGCGCCGATGTTCACACCCGCGCCGACATCGGCGTCGCCGACGTAGCTCAGGTGATTCGCTTTCGACCCGTGACCGATATTCGCGTTCTTGACCTCGACGAAGTTGCCGACGTGCACTTCGTCAGCAAGCTTCGCGCCCGGGCGCAGACGCGCATAGGGTCCGAGCACGGCCTGCGCGCCGACGCTCGCGTCTTCGATGTGCGTGTAGGCGTCGATGCGCGTGCCCGCGCCGATCGCCGCATTCCGGATCACGCAGTTCGGGCCGACTGTGACGTTGTCCGCGAGCGTCACGTCGCCCTCGAACACGCAATTCACGTCGATGAACACATCGCGTCCGCACGTAAGCTTGCCGCGGACGTCGATGCGCGCCGGGTCCGCGAGCGTCACGCCCGCGACGAGGAGCGCCTGAGCGACGTTACGCTGGTACACACGCTCGAGTTCGGCGAGCTGCTGCTTGCTGTTGACGCCGAGCGTTTCCGCTTCATCGTCGGGCTGCGCCGTCACGACGGGATGGCCCGCGGCTTTCGCCTGCTCGACGACATCGGTGAGATAGAACTCGCCCTGCGCGTTGTCGTTCTTCAGCGCGGCGAGCCAGCCCGCCAGCGGCGCGGTGGGCGTCACGATGATGCCGGTATTGATCTCGGCGATCTCGCGCTCGGCAGCGCTTGCGTCTTTCTGCTCGACGATGCGCACGACGTTGCCCGCCGCGTCGCGCACGATGCGGCCGTAGCCAGTGGGATCGTCGAGCGTGACGGTCAGGATGCCGTAGCCATTGTGCCCAGCGGCGTCGGTCAGGCGCTTGAGCGTCGACGCACGCGTGAGCGGCACGTCGCCGTAGAGCACGAGCGTCGGCACATTCGGATCGATGAGCGGCAGTGCCTGCGCGAGCGCATGGCCGGTGCCGAGTTGCTGCTCCTGCACGGCGAACTGCACGTCGGGCGCGGCAACCGCTTCACGCACGGCGTCGGCGCCATGGCCGATCACCACGACGAGCCGAGTGGGATCGAGCGTGCGGGCGGTATCGAGAACGTGCGAGAGAAGCGGCCGGCCGGCCAGCGGATGGAGCACTTTCGGCAGCGCGGAATGCATGCGCTTGCCCATGCCCGCGGCAAGAATCACGATGTTCATTGCATCGGTGAATTGGGGAATTTGAAGGTGCCGATTTTAACATGCAGCCCACCTGCAGACGCCGTCCCCACGCGCTTTAAGCCCTGTCCTATAAGGTTTCCCGGGCTTACCTTGTAAGCCGGTGCCGGAATTCCGGCACCGGCCTTCAGCGACCCTCAAAGATCGTCGAATTTCGCGAACGAAATCGGGGTACCTTCGGCGGACGGCGACAGCGTGTCCGTCGAGCACGGATCCTCATCGAAGGCGATGTCGCCCTGCGGGTCCGGCTCGCCCGTTGCGCGCAGGCCCTTGAAGCCGAACAGCGATGCATCCATCAGATGCGACGGCACGACATTGCCGAGCGCGTTGAACATGTTCTCCACGCGGCCCGGGAAGCGCTTGTCCCACTCGCGGATCAACGCCTTCATCTCGGCGCGCTTGAGGTTCGGCTGGCTGCCACAGAGGTTGCACGGAATGATCGGGAATTCGCGCAGTTCCGCGTATTTCTCCAGATCCGTCTCCTTCACATATGCAAGGGGTCGGATGACGACATTCTTGCCGTCGTCGGACTGGAGCTTCGGCGGCATGCCCTTCAACTTGCCGCCGTAGAACAGGTTCAGGAGCAGCGTCTGGAGGATGTCGTCGCGATGGTGGCCGAGCGCGATCTTGGTCGCGCCCAGTTCGCCGGCCACGCGGTAAAGAATGCCGCGACGCAGACGCGAACACAGCGAGCACGTGGTCTTGCCCTCGGGCACGATGCGCTTGACGATGCTGTACGTGTCCTGATTCTCGATATGGAACGGCACGCCGATTTTCGTCAGATACTCGGGCAGCACGTGCTCCGGAAAGCCCGGCTGCTTCTGATCGAGGTTCACCGCGACGATATCGAAGTGGATCGGCGCGCGCTCGCGCAGGCGCAGGAGGACGTCGAGCAGCGCGTAGCTGTCCTTGCCGCCCGACAGGCAGACCATCACCTTGTCGCCGTCCTCGATCATGTTGTAGTCGCCGATCGCCTGACCGACCTGGCGCGCGAGCCGCTTGAACAGCTTGTTGTTCTCGTACGCTTCCTTCTGCTCGCGGCGCGTGAGCGCGCGGCGCCCGGACGACTCGGCTTCCTCGGTCACGTCCTGCTCGACGGGGAGGTTTTCGGGGGCGTTCATGAATCAGTCCTCTTTGATGCGAAAGACTTCGACGCCCACCGCGTCGCAGTCCGGATAAACGTCGGGCTTCTCGGTCGAGAGACGCACCGCGCGCACGAGCGGGTGCGCGAGCAGGGCCGTCGCGAGATCGTCGCAGAGCGTTTCCTGCAGATGGATATGGCCCTGGCTGACGCGCGCGGCTACGGTCGCACGCATGAAGTCGTAATCGACCACTTCGCGCAGTTTGTCCTCGTGCGGCGTCGTCTTGTCGAGCGGCACGAAAAGGTCGACGTTGATCACAACGCGCTGTTCGCCGCGTTTTTCGAAGTCATGCACGCCGATGTTGATGTTGACTTCGTAGTCGCGCAAAAAAAGCCGGCGGCAATCGGCGAGCCGGGGGTGCAACAAGACGGCGGACATAGTGGTTCCAGTCGATATAAAAGGTGCCTTAGCGGCACACGCGCGGGACGCCTCGCGTCCGGCGGGTCATACGGTATTCCATCGCTCGTGCGAGCCGCGGCGGCATTTTGGCGCTCATACGCACACGCGTTCTGACGCGCTTTTCCGGCGTCGCCGTTCAGCCGCCCGTCAAAAACATCACATCGCGCGGCAGCGGCACGAGGTGCTGGCCACCGTCGACGACCAGCGTCGTACCGGTCACACCCGATGCCCCCGCCAGATACAGCGCGGCCTCGACGAGATCGGCGGGCCGCGACGCACGGCCAAGCGGCGTCATCTTGTGCGCAGCCGCAAAGCCTTCCGGCGTCTGGTCGCCCGATTGCATCGTGAGGCCCGGCGCAAGTCCGACCACACGCACCTTCGGCGCGAGCGCCTGGGCGAGCGATACGGTCGCGTTCGCGAGCGCGGCCTTCGTCAGCGTGTACGAGACGTAGTCCGGATTCATGTTGTACAGCTTCTGGTCCAGCACGTTGATCACACAGGTGCGCAGCGATTCGTCGGTCACGGCGGCGTCGGGCGTCGCTTCGTACAGCGTGCGCGCCAGCACGAGCGGCGCGCCAACGTTGATCGCCGTGAGGCGCAGCAGCGTCTCGTAGCCGACATCCTGCGCCGTGTCTTCCTCGAACCGCGACGCGTTGTTCAGCACGCACGCGGGCCGGCCGAGCGCCGCCGTGCATGCGCTCACGAGCCGTGCGACATCCGCTTCGCTCGCGAGGTCGGCATGCAACGCCACCGCGCGCCGGCCCAGCGCCGCGATCCGCGCGACGACTTCGTCGGCCTCTTCACGCGAGTCGCCATAATGCACTGCCACGTCCCAGCCCCGCGCCGCAAAACCGAGCGACAACTCGCGCCCGATCCGGCGCGCGCCGCCCGTGACCAGCACCACGCGCGCCGATGCGACGGCCACCGAATCGGGGCCGGATGCGTCGGAGGCCCGGGTTGAACCGGCTGAACCGGAAGCCGGGCGGGTGCCGGGATTTGCGCTCATTTACAATGCCGGGATGAATCCGAAAGCTCACGAACCTGATAGTTTACCTGTTCCCGAGCCGATCGCGCTCGCGCAGTCCGATGCGCTCGCGGCGACGATCCGCGCCGAGATCGCAGCAGCAGACGGCTGGCTGCCGTTCGAGCGTTATATGGAGCGCGCGCTCTACGCGCCCGGACTCGGCTACTACACCGGCGGTGCGCGCAAGTTCGGCATTCTCGCCGACGACGGCAGCGACTTCGTCACCGCGCCCGAAATGTCGCCCCTCTTCGCTTCGACGCTCGCCCGCGCAGTCGCCGAAGCGCTCGCGGCAAGCAGCACGCGCGCGCTGATGGAGTTCGGCGCGGGCACGGGCAAACTCGCGGCAGGCATCCTGCTCGCGCTCGACGCACTCGGCGTGGAGGTCGATTCATACGCGATCGTCGATTTGTCGGGTGAATTGCGTGTGCGCCAGCGCGTGACGATCGAATCGCTCGCGCCGCATCTCGCGAGCCGCGTGACGTGGCTCGACGCGTTGCCCGAGCAGTTCGAGGGCGTGGTGATCGGCAACGAAGTGCTCGACGCAATGCCTGTGGGTCTCTTCGCGCGCAAGGACGCGGTGTGGCATGAACGCGGCGTGGCGGTGAACGCGGACGGCGCATTCGTCTTCTCCGACCGTCCGGCGATGAGCGGTCGCGACGCGAACTGGCCCGACGGCGTGCTCGCAGGCATAGAAGGCAGCGAGGACTACGTGGCCGAGACGCACGAGGCGGCGCTCGCGTTCACGCGCACCGTCTGCACGATGCTCGTGCGCGGTGCGGCGTTTTTCATCGACTACGGTTTTCCGCGTCACGAGTTCTATCACCCGCAACGTGTGCAGGGCACGCTGATGTGCCACTACCGCCATCGCGCGCACGATGACCCGTTCCTCTACCCCGGCCTGCAGGACATCACGGCGCACGTCGAATTCACGGGCATCGCGCAGGCAGGCGTCGAGGCGGGCGCGGACCTGCTCGGCTACACCTCGCAGGCGCGCTTCCTGATGAACGCGGGTATCACCGAAGTGCTTTCGGAACTCGATCCAGGCGACGTCGTGCGTTTCCTGCCCGCCGCGAATGCGGTGCAGAAACTCGTATCGGAATCGGAAATGGGCGAACTCTTCAAGGTGATCGCATTTTCGCGCGGCATCGACGGAACGCTGACCGCGTTCGCGCGCGGCGACCGCAGCCACACGCTCTGAACGCCATGATCCGCTGGTTCCTCACCACGTTCATCGCCGTCGCGATTCTCTCGGGCGCGCAGCCGTGGATGCGCAAGCTCGGCATCGGCAGGCTGCCCGGGGATGTCACTTTGCGCCTGTTCGGCCGCGAATATCCGCTGCCGTTCATGTCGACGCTCGTGCTTTCGATGGTGCTTTCGCTGATCGTGCGTTCGCTTTGAGCGAGGTGCGCGGCGCCGGATGAGGCCGCGTCGCGGCGTGTTCCGGCGCACGCGAATAGCGCACTTAGCGTGCCGCCAGCGCGTCCTCCACCGCCGTCACCCGCGCGCGGTGCACCGCTTCCTTGATCTGCTCGGCGCCGCCGCTGCAATCACGTGCAATCGCGCCCGCATCGACGCCACGAGCGGCCACCAGCGCCACACGCAGCCGCTCGGCCTGCGGATGCGGCGCTGTCTCAAAGCCCAGACGCCCGCGCAAATCCGCTTCGCAGGCCTGCAGCGCTTCAGCGAAACGCGCAGGTTTGCGCAGCGCGTCGCAGCGTTCGAGCATACGCACGACCGCTGCCGCGCCCATCTCGGTCACGCGATGCATGTTGCTGTGCTCGCGAGCGACCAGCACGGCCAGATCGCGGCAGTCGTTGGGCACACGCAAGCGCTCGCACAGCGGCCTGAGCAGATCGACACTCCGCCCTTCGTGGCCGATGTGGCGCGGCAGGACGTCCTCAGGCGTGTTCCCCTTGCCGAGATCGTGCGTGAGCGCCGCGAAGCGTACCGGCAACGCGTAGCCCTGCGCCGCCGCGTGGTCGATCACCATCATCACGTGCACGCCGGTGTCGACTTCAGGGTGATAGTCCGCGCGCTGCGGCACACCGAAGAGGCCATCCACTTCCGGCAGCACGCGCGCGAGCGCGCCGCATTCGCGCAGCACTTCGAACATACGCGACGGCTTGTTCTCCATGAGCCCACGCGCCACCTCTTGCCACACGCGTTCGGGCACGAGCGCATCGGCTTCGCCCGCTTCCACCATGCGCCGCATCAGCGCCATCGTTTCGGGCGCAACGGTGAAGTCGGAAAAGCGCGCGGCGAAACGCGCCACGCGCAGGATGCGCACGGGGTCTTCAAGAAACGCCTCGCCGACGTGGCGAAATACGCGCGCTTCGAGATCGGCCGCGCCATCGAACGGATCCACGACCGTCGCGCTCATCACGTCGCCCGGCAGCACTTCGCGCGCCATCGCGTTGATCGTGAGATCGCGGCGCGCCAGGTCCTCTTCGAGCGTCACGTCGGGCGCGTAGAAAAACTGGAAGCCGTGATAGCCGGCGGCCGTCTTGCGCTCGGTACGCGCAAGCGCGTACTCCTCCTGCGTCTGCGGATGCAGGAACACCGGAAAGTCCTTGCCCACCGGACGATACCCTTGGGCCGCCATCTGCTCGGGCGTGGCGCCGACCACGACATAGTCGCGGTCGCGCACGGGCAGCCCGAGCATCTCATCGCGGATCGCTCCGCCTACAACGTAGATTTTCATTCGTCGAGTTCGTCGTCGGCCACGATATGCGTTTCGCGGCGCGCCGCTTCGATCCAGGCGGCAACGGCCGGAAGCGCCGTAACGCGCTGCACGTACGCGGCGGCTTGTGCCGAGAGCTTCGGTTGATAGCTGTTAAAGCGCATCGCGACCGGCGCGTACATCGCGTCGGCGATGCTGAATTCGCCAAACAGGAACGGCCCGCCGCTCGCGGCAAGGCACTCGCACCAGATCGCGTCGATGCGAGCGATGTCGGAAAGCACGTCCGGCGTCGAGCCGACGCCGGGACGCGTGAAGCGGATGTTCATCGGCATTGCGCCGCGCATCGCGACGAAACCCGAATGCATTTCGGCGCTGACGCTGCGCGCGCGGGCGCGTGCGTTCGCGTCGCGCGGCCAGAGCGCGTGCTGCGGGAAGCGCTCGGCCAGCGTCTCCGCGATGGCGAGCGAATCCCACACGGCAAAGCCGTCATCGGCTACGAGACATGGCACCTTGCCCGATGCCGAGAACTTCAGGATCGCGGATTTCGTGCCGGGCTCGTCGAGTTCGATCAGTTCTTCGTCGAACGCAATGCCGAAATGCGTGAGCAGCACCCACGGGCGCATCGACCACGACGAGTAATTCTTGTCACCAATAGCGAGTTTCATCACGTCCCTGAAGTCAAGCGTTGAGAAAGCGGTCAGCGTCCCGCACTCGCGCGGAACTGGTTGAGCCGCGAGCGCTGCGACGCGTCGCCCAGATAGAGCGGTGCGATCGTTTCGATGCTGGACGGCTCGATGCCGAGTTCCGCCGCGAGCGGCCCGGAGAGCACACTGTCGACCTTCATCGAATCGAGATTGTCGCGCGTGAGCATCGGCTCGCCTGGCGTCATTTCGAACGAGAAGGCCTGAAGCCGCCCGAACGTGTTGGGCAGCCGCACGATGCGCGCATGACGGCCCAACACTTCGCCGCTATACGCGAGCAGTTGTTCGAGCGTATAGACGGTCGGCCCGCCGAGTTCGTAAGTGTGCCCGGTTGCGGCGTCGAGATCGAGCACATTGACGATCG
Source organism: Paraburkholderia adhaesiva (assembly GCF_021390575.1). GTDB lineage: Bacteria > Pseudomonadota > Gammaproteobacteria > Burkholderiales > Burkholderiaceae > Paraburkholderia > Paraburkholderia adhaesiva. Next base: position 3,133,550 of record NZ_JAJEJQ010000001.1, read on the forward strand.
CCTTTGACACGTCGCCCACATAGACGGGCTGGAATTTCGCGTCGGGCATCGCGAGCGGAATCACGGGGAAGAGTTTCTCAAGGATCGCGAAACGATTGAGGAAGGTGTCGCCGGGGCCGAACACCACCGATGGCCGGAAAATCGTCGAAGCAAGCGACGTCGACGCATGCACGGCTTTCTCACCATCGCCTTTCGAACGCAGATACATGCTCGGCGCGCGCGGATCGGCACCGATAGCGCTGATGTGGATGAGCCGGTGCACGCCCTTGCCTTCGCAGGCGGCGACGATCTTCGTCGGCAGTTCGACGTGCACCTTCGCGAAGCCTGGGCCATAGGGATCGCCGCGGCCGCCGTTGAGGGTACCGACGAGGTTGATGACGGCATCGGCGCCTTCGACAAAGCTCGCGAGCGCGACTGGATCGAACACGTCGGCTTCGACGACGTCGACGGGAAGCATCGTGAGATGGCGCGCGTTGTAGCGTCGACGTGTGGCGACGCGCACGTCCTTGCCCGCTTCGACGAGCGCGTTGACGAGATGGCTGCCGATGAACCCCGAACCGCCGACAACTGCGATGGCTTGATGTCGCATCTCCGACCTCCCTAGGTGGACAGGCGGCGCGCGCAGCCGGGAACCGGACTCGCCCGGCTGAGGCGCGCGAAGGCTGGGTGTTGCGCGCGCCGTCGTAACCGCCGGCGCCTTTAGAGGCGCGGCGGCCAGGCGCTCAGGGCGCGATGTAACCGAGACGCGCCTTCAGCGATTGCGGGCGACCCTCGAATAGCGCCGCATAGTAGACCGTGTTCGACAACACATTTTTCACGTAATCGCGGGTTTCCGCGAACGGAATGGTTTCCGCGAAGATGGCGCCCTCGACGGGCTGCTGCAACGTCTGCCGCCACGCGCGCGGGCGGCCCGGGCCGGCGTTATAGCCCGCGGTGGCGAGCACGGCCGATCCATCGAATTGATTGTAGATCATCGACAGATAGTTGGTGCCGAGCAGGATATTGGTGTTGAGGTCGTCGAGTTGGGCGCGCGAGAGCGGGCCGATACCGATCTTCTTCGCAACCATCTGCGCCGTGGCAGGCATGATCTGCATGAGACCGCTCGCGCCCACGCCTGAACGCGCGTTCAGGATGAAGCGCGACTCCTGACGAATCAGGCCGTAGGCCCATTCGACGTCGAGGCCGTTCGACTGCGCGTCACGCTCCACGACATCACGGAACGGCGCGATGAAGCGCAGCGAAAAGTCATGGTCGGTCTGGGTGCGATCCGCCGTGTTGACGGTGCGGTCGAGCAGCTGAATGCGCTTCGCGTATTCAGCGACGGCGAGCAACTGCCGGTCCGTCATGCCACGCAGCGGCCAGTTCCACTCGCGATTGCCTTCGAGTCGCAGATTCAGCGCGTAGAAACGCTGCGCAAGCGGGAAGCCCGGCGTCTGGCCGGCCTTGACGATCTCGGCTTCGGTGACGGTGGTCTTCGGCGGGAGCGTGATTTTCTGGCCAAGTTCTTCTAGCGCCAGTTGCCCGTAGAAGTTATAGCGCTGCGAGATCTGCGTGAACTCCTGGTTCGCTTGCGCGTTGTCACCGCCTTGCTTCAGTGCACGCGCGTGCCAGTAGATCCACGTGGGTTGCGTGCGCAGCGCGGCGGGCATCTGCTCGATCGACCAGCGCACCATGTTCCAGTCGCCGCCGAGGAGCGCGGCGCGCGTGCGCCATTCATAGGCGGGATTCGAGAGCGGCGCATTCGCCGAAAGCCGGTACCAGTCGACCGCGGCCGGCAGGCGCTTTTGCGCAGCCTGATAGCCGATCGTGCCCCAGCCGGCCGCGCGCTCGGGCGACGACAGCGACGGCGCAACAGCGGCGAAGGTCGCGGCGGCCGAAGCCGGATCGTTGCGCGCCATCACCGTGATGGCGAGCAACGCGAGCTGATGCGATTGCGGATCGGACGTCACACCGCTCGCGAGCGTGCGCGTCGGCGTGTTCGTGGCCTGGGCGAAGGCGGCCGCGTCGGGCTGCTGCACGAGCGCGCCGAGCAGCCGGTAGCCGGTGGTGGTCTGGTTCTGCTCGTAGGCGATGCGGATCTGCTGCCACACGTCGTCGCTCGTGAACTGGCCTTTCATCGCCAGCGCTGTCACGAGGTCGACGCAACCATCGCCGTAATAGCGCGGGTCGGTGAGCAGTGCGCGTGCGTCGTTCGCGACGTTCTCGCCGCGCGACGCGCGCGATTGGAGCGCGTAGCACTTCACCTGCGTGTCGTCGTCGAGCACGAAGCGCTGATATTGCTGATCGAAATTCGTCCAGTCGTGGCGCGCGCCGAGCACGAGGAGCCAGTCGTTGCGCAGACGGTCACCGATTGCCTCGCCGTCATGGCGTTGCAGAAATGAAAGCACGGGCGCGTCCGGCGCGTCGACGCGCGCGTGACCCTGCGCGTCGAACAACTGCGGCTTGAGCTGGAAATACTCCAGATACGACGGGGCCGGATAGTCCGGAATCATCGCAGCCAGTTGCGCTGCGCGCGCGGCATCGTTGTTGCGCGCGGCTTCGCGAAGCTGGATGAAGGTCTGATCGTCGGGAGAAAGCTGGGCACCTGGAGCCGGTGCGGTTACGGCGGGCCGCACGGCGGACGCCGTGCTACACGCGACGAGTGCCGCAGCGGCCAGCGCGAAGCCGACCGCGCGATATACTCGAAAAAGGCGATTGCACATCATTATTTCTGGAACTCAAGGTGGAGCCAAGGATAGCACGCATCCCTCGCGCTCAATCCAAAAAGGACTGGCGTTCGCGACTGTTAGCAACACGTCTTGAAGCCGCGTCAGATGTGGTACGCAGCGGTGCGCTCGAAGCGCGTCTTGCGGCGCTGGTCGAAGGGCTCGCGCCGCGTTCGATCGGATTTTACTGGCCCTTGCGCGGTGAGTTCGATGCGCGTGGCTGGATCGCGTCCTGGCTTGCCGCGGACACGTCGCGGCGCGCCGCGCTGCCTGTGATCGCCGAACGTCATACGCCGCTCACGTTCCACCTCTGGACACCCGATGCGCCGATGCGCGAAGGGCACCATGGCATCCCCGAACCCGCGTCGCAGGAACGCGTGACGCCTGATCTGCTGCTCGTGCCCTGTGTGGGTTTCGATGCCGACTGCTACCGGCTTGGCTACGGCGGTGGCTATTACGACCGCACGCTCGCCGCCTGGCCCGGCGACGCCCTGCCCGTCACGGTCGGGATCGCCTACGAGGCGTGCCGCATCGACGATGGCGTCCTCGAACGCGAGGCGCATGATCTGCCACTCGACGCCGTCGTAACCGACGCCGCCACGCACGTCACCGCCCGCTTCCCCATTAGCGACGAAACGCGCTGACGTCGGGCGTCGGGGCAACCACGCCGCGTCAATCAGGCGCAGCGTTCACAGCGAAGCCGCCTCGTGGGCAGCCGTGTCGTTCAGCCCCCACGTGTTGTGCATCCAATCGCGTCGCACCGCCGATCTGCGCGTTCGTGAAACCGCTTTCTTCCAACGTCGCGATGAAGCTGCTTTTCTCCTTTCACATTCGCTCTTGGAACGACCCTTTTCAGCGCGTGGGTCGCGACGCGGATGTCGTCGATGTCAGGCACGAAGCAAAAATCCCGAGCCACGCGGTAACGACCTCCCCCGAATTGCACCGCTAAAGCCGCGACAGCGCCCGGTGCCGTACCTTTGGCCGCCCCTTTTGCGCCCCCTTTTGCGCACGGCAAGGCACAATCCCGGTACGAACCGCCCCTGCAACAGCAATGCCACACCCAACTCCCCGCATTTTTCCGCTTGGTGACGAAGCGCTCGTCTGCGAAGCGCCTCCGCCTGCGACGCTAGACGTCCAGCGTCGCGTCTGGGCTGTCGCCGCGCTCGCGCGCGAGTGGACTGCCGTGTGCGAAGTCGTGCCCGGCATGAACAATCTCACGATCACTTTTGATCCGCTCGTTACTAGCGCCGCATCGCTGGCAGGCGCACTCGAAGCCGCCTGGCACGACGCCGACGCCGCACCGCACGCGGGCCGCGACATCGAAATCCCGGTGACCTACGGCGGCGACGACGGCCCGGACCTCGAAGTCGTCGCGCACCACACGAGACTCGCCCCGGCCGACGTCGCCGCGCGCCATGCCGCGGCTGTCTATACCGTGTTCTTCCTCGGCTTCCAGCCGGGGTTCGCCTATCTCGGTGGCCTCGACGCCGCGCTCCGCACACCGCGCCGCCGCGAGCCGCGCATCGCGGTGCCGGCCGGGTCGGTGGGCATCGGCGGCGAGCAGACGGGTATCTACCCCTCGCGGTCTCCGGGCGGGTGGCAACTGATCGGCCGCACCGCCCTCACGCTCTTTGACCCCGCGCGCAATCCGCCCACGCTGCTTCTGCCCGGCGACCGCGTGCGCTTCACCGTAGCGGAGCTGTGCATATGATCGAAGTCGTCCGCGCGGGCCCGCTTAGCACCGTGCAGGATCGTGGCCGGCCCGGCTACCGGCATCTCGGCATCGCGACGGGCGGCGCGCTCGATTCCCTCGCGCTGGAGGTCGGCAACCGGCTCGTCGGCAACCGGCCCGACGCCGCTGGCATCGAAGTGACACTCGGCCCCGTCGTACTGAGCTTCGCGCGTGCGACGCGCATCGCCATCACCGGCACCGACTACGGCGCGACGCTCGGCGGCCGCCCTGTGTGGTCATGGTGGAGCCTGCCCGTCGAGGCGGGCGAAGAACTCGTGCTGAACGGCCCGAAACGCGGCATGCGCGCCTATGTGTGCGTGGCAGGCGGCATCGACGTCTTGCCGATGCTCGGCTCGCGCAGCACCGATCTCGCGGGAGGCTTCGGCGGACTCGCGGGCCGCGCGCTCAGGGACGGCGACCACCTCGCCACTGGCGCGAGCGCCGCGCCCGGACGCGAGCGCGCGTCGCTCGCCCCCGATGCGCCGCCGTTCGGCGTGAAATCGCCCTCGCTGTGCGACTTCGCGAACGTCGACGAACCGCATCGGCGCGGACGTCACCCGGACGCTCTCGCGTGGGCAATGCCCATACGCGTGCTTCGCGGCCCCGAATACGACAGCTTCGCGCCCGACGCGCAGCGGGCGTTCTGGTCCGACGAATGGGTCGTCACGCCGAACAGCAACCGCATGGGCTATCGCCTCTCGGGTACGGCGCTCGAGCGCGATAGCGGCATGGACCTGCTCTCGCACGCCGTGCTGCCGGGCACGATCCAGGTACCGCCCAACGGTCAGCCGATCGTGCTGATGCGCGATGCGCAGACCACCGGCGGCTACCCGAAGATCGGCTCAGTGATCCGCGGCGATCTGTGGCGGCTCGCCCAGATGCGCCTGAACGGCGGCGTGCGCTTCGTGGAAACCACACCCGCGATTGCGCGCAGGGTGCTCGAAGAGGAACAGGCGTATCTGCGGCAGATCGATACCGCGATCGCCATGCACGACGAAGGCTACGCTAGCCGCCGCCAGGCGGCGCGGCGCGCATAGCGCGCAGTGGCACCCAACAGACTGCTTGCAGAGAAACATCATGACGACCATCGATCTGAACGCCGATCTCGGCGAAGGCTGCGGCTCCGACGAGGCCCTGCTCGACCTCGTCAGTTCCGCGAACATCGCGTGCGGCTGGCACGCGGGCGGTGCCAGCGCAATGCACGAGTGCGTGCGCTGGGCCGTTGAGAAAGGCGTGTCGATCGGCGCGCATCCCAGCTTCAACGACCCCGAAAACTTCGGTCGCAAGGAGATGGCCCTCCCCGCTGCGGAGATCTACGCGGGCGTGCTGTATCAACTGGGCGCACTTTCCGCGATCGCGCAGGCCGAAGGCGGGCGCATCGCGCACGTGAAACCGCACGGCGCGCTCTACAACCAGGCGGCGCGCGATGCGCAGATCGCGGACGCGATCGTCTCCGCCGTGCATGACTTCGATCCGTCGGTGGCCGTGTTCGCGCTCGCGGGAAGTGTTCTCGTGACGACCGCGCGCGACGCTGGACTGTTTGCTGTGGAAGAAGTGTTCGCCGACCGCGGCTATCGCGCGGACGGCTCGCTCGTGCCGCGCAGCGAGCCGGGCGCGTTGATCGACGACGAAGAGGCCGTGCTCGCGCGCACGCTCGCGATGATTCGTGAGCAGCGCGTGCAGGCCATCGACGGGACGTGGGTATCGCTCAACGCGCAAACCATCTGCCTGCACGGCGACGGGCCGCACGCTCTGGCGTTCGCGCGGCGCATCCGGGCGGCGCTCGATAGTGCGGGGATCGGGGTGCGGGCGGCGACGGTGGACGAACGGTAACAGTCATTTTGGGAACAGTCCCATCGCGCCACAGGAAAGAGCCCCGTACCATCGGTGATTTCGCCCAAGCGCTGGCCGTGTGCGTCCTCCGCCCACCGCCAGCCGCCTCACGATCTCCATGGTCTCGACCCCCAACAGCCCCCCCGCCCCCGCGACGCTAGCGGAACAGTTCACCACCGCGCTCGACGCCCACCGCGCAGGACGTCTCGACGAAGCGCAAGCCCTCTATCGCGACCTGCTCGCGCGCGACCCGGCCCACGCAGACGCGCTGCACTACTACGGCGTGGCGCTCCATCAACTCGGCGACCACGAAGGCGCACTTGCGCTGATGGACATCGCCCTGCAACTCGCCGCCGACAATGCAATCCTGTGGAGCAATCGCGGCCTCGCCATGCGCGCACTTGGCCACACCGACGAAGCGATCCGGAGCCTGCGCGAAGCACTGCGCCTCGACCCCGCCTTTGCCGACGCACACAACAATCTTGGCATCACGCTGCAGGACGCGGGCGCCGACGAAGAGGCGCTCGACCACTACCGCATGGCGCTCGCACTCGATCCCGCGTTTGTGAATGCGCGCGTGAACGCGGGCATCGCGCTGGTCAAGCTCGGCCGCCCCGACGAGGCGCTCCTGCACTACGGCGAAGCGCTCGCGCAGGCCCCCCACGACACCGACATCCAGTTCAACCTCGGGAACGCGTACCTCGCGCGCGGCGACTTCGACCTGGCCATCAAGCGCCTTCGCATCGTAGTCGGGCAGCGTCCCTCGCATGCGGATGCGTGGGCAAATCTCGGCACCGCGCTCGGCCGGACGGGCGACTTCCGGGGTGCGGAGGCGTATTTCCGCGAGGCGGTGGCGCTCAAGCCAAACGCGGCGAACCTCGTGTCGCTTGGCGCGTCGCTCGGTGCTCAGGGACGCAACGATGAGGAAGAACAGTACTACCAGCGCGCGCTCGAACTCGACCCTGAGCAGGCGGATGCCCGCCAGAACCTCGTCTGGCTCATGCTCAAGCGCGGCGAGTACCGCGAGGGCTGGGCGGAGTATGCGAAACGCTGGCGCGCGTGCGACTACTCGTCGTTCGACATCGAGGGCATCCGCGAGTGGCGCGGCGAATCGCTCGATGACAAGCGTGTACTGCTCATACACGAGCAGGGTTTCGGCGACCAGATCCAGTTCGTCCGCTATGCAACGATGCTGCATGCACGCGGCGCCACCGTGGACGTGTGCAGTACACCTCCCCTGCTGCGGCTGGCGCAGAGTGTGCGCGGCGTGCGGCGCGCGTGGTCGGGCAAGCCCGAAGGCGACTACGACTTCTGGGTCTACATGATGAGCATGCCGTCGTGCGCAGGCACCGAACTCGACACGATTCCCGCCGAGGTGCCCTACCTCTTCGCGCGCCCCGCAGACATCGAGGCGTGGCGGCCGCGCGTGCAGGCCGCGATGGCCGACGGGTTGGCGCGTGCCGCGGCATCCGTATCGTCCCACGCGGCGGAAACGGCGCGAGAGACATTGCCCACGCGCCAAGGCACGAAGCCGCGTAAGCCGACCGGCCACCGCAATGTGGGCCTCGTCTGGGCGGGCAATCCCGGCTTCTACAACGACCGTAACCGCTCGGTGGCGCTCGCGGACTTGCGTCCGATCCTCGAAGGCAAGCAGATCACGTGGTTCTCGCTGCAGAAGGGCGAGGCGGCGCGCGCGCAGATCGCGTCCCTCGGCGGCGAAATCGTCATCCACGACTTCAGCGCCGATCTGCACGACTTCGCGGATACCGCCGCGCTCATCATGAATCTCGATCTCGTGATTTCGGTCGATACGGCGGTCGCGCATCTGGCGGGTGCGCTCGGCAAGCCGGTGTGGATCCTCGTGCCCGTGAATGGCGAATGGCGCTGGCTTGAAAAGCGCGCGGACTCGCCGTGGTATCCGACGGCGCGACTCTTCCGTCAGCAGGCGCTCGGCGACTGGCGCGGCGCGATCGATTCGCTACGCGACGCGCTCGCCGAAAAGCCGAAGCGTGCGCCGAAAACCACTGGTGCGACGCGGACGTCGCGAACCAAAACGAAGGTGGAAAACAGCGCGACCGACGGTGCGCCGGGCACCGCTGCCAAACCAGCCACAGCCAGAAAACGCGCAGCCAAAACCACCACCTCGAAACCGCCTCTCACGCCGGATCGACAGTGAATCCACGCTGGCGCAGCAGCGCCAGCACGCCTTTCGGCCCGCCCAGGTGCAGCGAGCCGATCGCGACAAATAACGGCTTGTTCGGTGCGGCGATCGACAGCATACGCGTAACGAACCGGCGGTTTCGTTCATAGACGATGCGGTTATCGACCGAATCCGATACCCGCTTGTCCCGCGCGAGTTTTTCCGAACGCGCGCTCTCCCACGCGGCGATCGCATCGGCATCGCCCACGCGCCACAGATGCTGCAGCGTCTTCACGTCCGCAACGTTCTGGGCCTCGGGCTGCGCGAGATCCTGCGCCAGCATTTCGCGCTGCTGAGCAAGCGTGAGACTCGTGAACGCGCGCATCTGTTCGCCGAGCGTCTCCAGCCCGACTATGTGCCGCCCCTTGAGCCGCAGAAACACGTTCTGCAATTGCGCCTCGGTGCCGTATTCGGTCTGCAGCCCCGCGCTTAGCGAATCGTAGGTCTCGACGAGCAGCGAAGCGAGCCACGGACGCATCCGGCGGATTTCGGCGAGCGCATCGGGATTGCCGCGCATGCGCGCCTCGAGCTTCTGCCACAGGGAATCGGACAATAGTTGCGGCAAGCATGGCCGCGCACACACTCCGTACTTCGAAACGTCGTCCTGCGAGACGAGCAGGTCGTCGGGCGAGAGTTCGAGCGCGAGCGTCGGCGACGCGTTGAGCGCCGCCAGTACCGACGGGCGAAACGGCTGGTTAGGCGGATAGTCGACGGGGTCGCCCACGTGCAAAGTGCCGAGCAGGTAGATCGTGGTCGTGCCGTGCGTGGCGACGTAAAACGGCATGCGCGCCGGTTGCATGCGCACCGGACCGCCCGCGGTCGTGCCCGAGGCATAGCTCGGCGCGGCGGGTGGCGCGTGGAAGCCGGGCAGGCCGGCACCTGTTGGCGGACCGCCCGGCACCGGGACGGCCGGCCGGGCGCCCGGCGTGTTGGCAGCGGCGCCCGCCGCGAGCGCGGCGGATATGAAGGTACGCGATTGCGGCAACACGCCGCCGATGAAACGTAACGTTGGGAACGTCGAAGCGATGGCCGGCGAGGCGTTTCTGTCAGACGCAGGGCGCGCGGTGAGCGCGAGCCGCAGCGGCCGGTCGAGCGATGGCCCGAGAGCGACCGCCAGCGCGAGCAACGCGCCCACGGCTCCCCGCACCACGACACGCAAGTTCGAAACGGCGCGACGGCCGCCTTCACTCAGGCGGCGCGTAAAACGACGCGCCGCCGTCGCTTCAGGCATCCTGTTCCCCTACCTCCTCTGCACGATGGCAGGATACCTGACGGCCATCCACTTCGCGTAGTACCGGGACCTCTTTGCGGCACCGTTCGATCGCATACGGGCAGCGCTGATGGAACGTGCAACCAGACGGCGGATTGAGCGGCGAAGGCAGTTCGCCTTCGAGCTTGATCTTCACGCGGCGGTCCGACTCGAAGATCGCGGGCGTCGCCGACAGGAGCGACCGCGTGTACGGGTGGCGCGGCCGTTCGATCACCGTCTTCTTGTCACCGAGTTCAGCGACACCGCCGAGGTACATGACCATCACGTCGTCGGCGACGTGCTCGACCACCGCGAGGTTGTGCGAGATGAACACGTAGCTCGTGCGGAACTCGTCCTGCAGGTCCATGAAGAGATTCAGGATCTGCGCCTGGATCGACACGTCGAGCGCGGAAACCGGCTCGTCGGCGACGACGATCTGCGGATCGAGGATCATCGCGCGCGCAATCGCCACGCGCTGGCGCTGCCCGCCCGAGAACATGTGCGGATAGCGTTTCGCGTGCTCCGGCCGCAGGCCGACGATGCGCATCATGTGCGCGATGCGGTCCGCGCGCTCGGTGGCCGAGAGCTGCGTATTGATCGCGAGCGGTTCGCCGAGCGTCTGCTCCACCGTCTTGCGCGGATTGAGCGACGCGAACGGGTTCTGGAACACCATCTGCACGCGGCGGCGCAGTGCGGCGATCTTCTCCTTGCTCGCGTGCGCAACATCCTCGCCGTCGATGACGAGACGGCCCGCAGTGGGCGGCTCGATCATCGTGAGCTGGCGCGCGAGCGTGGACTTGCCGCAGCCCGATTCACCGACCACGGCCAGCGTGCGCCCGCGCGTGAGCGCGAACGACACGCCGTTGAGCGCCTTCACGGTGCCCGTGCCGAACATACCGCGCTTGACGGTGTAATGCTTCTTCAGATCCTCGGCGACGAGGACGCGATCTTCGTCGTGGCCTGCACTTTGAGGCGCGTGTTGCGGGACAGCGTTCATTGCGCGCCTCCATGTGTCGGGTTGGCCGCGCGATTTTGCGCATCGTGCGCACCGTGCCCATCGTGCGGATTGCGCACGTCGTGCAGATTGAGCGGCTTGATGCAGCGGACCTGCGTAACGACGTCGTAGCCCGGCACCTTGTCGAGCGCGGGACGTGCCTTCATGCAGTCGTCCGCCACATACTTGCAGCGCGGCGCGAAGAGACAGCCGCGCGGACGGTCGTCGCGCCCCGGCACCATGCCCGGCAGCGCGGCGAGCCGTACGGCGCCCCGGTTGTGCTCGGGGATGGCGGCAAGCAGCGCCTCGGTGTACGGGTGATGCGGCTTCGCGAAAATATCGGGCACGCGGTTCGTCTCGATGATTTCGCCCGCGTACATGACGGCCACGCGTTGCGCGACCTCGGACACCACAGCGAGATCGTGCGAGATCAGCACGAGCGCCATGCCGCGCTCCTTCTGCAGGCGCACGAGCAGTTCCATGATCTGCGCCTGGATCGTGACGTCGAGCGCCGTGGTGGGCTCGTCGGCGATCAGCAGCTTCGGGTTGCACGCCACGGCCATCGCGATCATGACGCGCTGGTTCATGCCGCCCGACATCTGGTGCGGGAAGTTGCCGATGCGGTTCTTCGCGTCGGGGATGCCCACTTGATCGAGCAGTTCGAGCGCGCGTCGCTCGAGTGCCGCGCCGCGCAGACCTTCATGCAGCTTCAGCACTTCCTTGATCTGATAGCCCACGGTGTAGCTCGGATTCAGGCTCGTGAGCGCATCCTGGAACACCATCGCGATCTCGTTGCCCACGATCTTGCGTCGCTCCCTGCCGCTCGCGTTGAGCAGGTCGCGGCCATCGAACGTGATCGAGTCAGCTGTCACCTTGCCGGGCGCGTCGATGAGGCCCATCAGCGCCATCATCGTCACGCTCTTGCCCGAGCCCGATTCGCCAACGATGCCGAGCACCTCGCCCGGCGCCACCGAGAGATTCACGCGGTCCACGGCGGGCAGGCCGCCGAAGTTGACCGACAGGTTGCGGATGGTCAGCAAGTCTTTTGTCTGATTGTTCATGTCAGGCCATCCTCTTCAGCTTGGGATCGAGCGCGTCGCGCAGCCCGTCGCCGAGCAGGTTGATCGCGAGCACCGAAATGAGGATGGACAGGCCAGGCATCGTGACGATCCACCAGGCGCTGTCGATGTAGTCGCGCGCCGAGGCGAGCATCGCGCCCCACTCGGCGCGGGGCGGCTGCACGCCGAGGCCGAGGAAGCCGAGCGCGGCAGCATCGAGAATCGCCGACGAGAAACCGAGCGTCGCCTGCACGATGAGCGGCGCCGTGCAGTTGGGCAGCACCTGCGAGAACATCAGACGCAGCGTGCCCGCACCGGCCACGCGTGACGCTGTTACGTACTCCTTGTGCAATTCGCCGATTGCCGAGCCGCGCGTGAGACGCACGTAGCCGGGCAGCGCGACGATGGCGATCGCGAGCATCGTATTGGTGAGACCGGGGCCGATGATCGCGACCACGGCCACCGCGAGCAACAGCGACGGCAGTGCGAGCAGCACGTCCATGAGACGCATGATCGGCGTGTCGGCCCATTTGTCGAAGAACGCGGCGACGAGGCCGAGCACGATGCCCGGAATCAGCGCGAGCACGACCGAGACGCAGCCGATCCACAATGACAGCCGCGCGCCGTACATCAGGCGCGAGAGGATATCGCGGCCCGCTTCGTCGGTACCGAGAATGAATTGCCAGTTGCCGCCGTCGAGCCAGGCGGGCGGGATTTTCACGTTGTCGCGATACTGCTCGATGGGGCTGTGCGGCGCGATCAAAGGCGCGAAGATCGCGACGAAGACCAGCGCGAGCACGATGGCGCCAGCGGCGACAGCGCCTTTGTTGCGCGAGAAGTTCGCCCAGAATTCGCGCAGCATGAGCGCACGGCCCGAGGGCGGCGTCACGGCCTGGGGCGCGGTGTTCTGAATGTCAGCCATCACGCCTCCGAATGTCGTGGGTTGTATTGTGAAAAGCGTTTCATGACGTGCTTACCTCGTGTGACGGATGCGTGGGTTAAGTACGCCATAGAGCAAATCGACGACCAGGTTCACGACGATCACGAGTGTCGCGATCATGAGAATGCCGCCCTGCACGACCGGATAATCGCGGCGGCTGATCGCATCGATCAGCCACTTGCCGACGCCGGGCCACGAGAACAGCGTTTCGGTGAGCACCGCGCCCGCGAGCAGCGTGCCGACCTGCAGGCCGATCACGGTGACGACGGGAATCAGCGCGTTGCGCAGCGCGTGCACGACGATCACTCGCACGGGCGAGAGGCCCTTCGCGCGCGCAGTGCGAATGTAGTCTTCGCGCAGCACTTCGAGCATCGACGAGCGCGTCATGCGCGCGATCACGGCGAGCGGAATCGTGCCGAGCACGATGGCGGGCAGGATCAGGTGGCTCAAAGCGGACCGGAACGAACCTTCGTCGGTGCCGGGCAACAGCGAGTCGATCAGCAGGAGGCCGGTCACGTGCGGAATGTCGTACTCGACGGCGATGCGCCCCGACACGGGCGTCCAGCCGAGCTTCGCCGAGAACACCATGATGAGGATGAGGCCCCACCAGAAGATCGGCATCGAGTAGCCGGTGAGCGCGGTGCCCATCACGCCGTGATCGACGATGGTGCCGCGCCTGAGCGCCGCGAACACGCCCGCGGGCAGCCCGATCACGAGCGCGAAGATCAGCGCGCAGATCGAGAGTTCGACGGTGGCGGGAAAGCGCGCGAGAAACTCGCCCATCACGCTCGTGTTGGTGATGATCGAGGTGCCGAGATTGCCGCGCAGCGCGTGGCTGACGTAATGGAGATATTGCATCGGCAGCGGTTCGTCGAGTCCGAGGCGATGCATCGCTTCAGCGTGCATCTGCGGGTCGACACCGCGCTCGCCCATCATCACTTCGATGGGGTCGCCAGGAATCAGGTGAATAAGCGCGAACGCAAGGACGGTGATGCCGATGAACGTCGGTATCACCATGCCGATGCGGCGCAATACGAAGCGGAACATGGTTTGTTCCCCGAAAGCATGAGAATGAAATGCAACCGGCGACGGGGGCTCGTGACCCCGGTCGCCGGACCTGATTCGGCCAGTCTTCTAGAATACGTCTAACTGAGCGAATGAACCGTACAGGTTACCCGATCAACATTACTGCATCCCAACGCCGTCGAAGCGCGCGTAGCCGAGCGGCTCGATACGCATGTCGGTCACCTTCTTGCTGACCGGCTGATAGACGGTCGAGTGGGCGATCGGCGAGAACGGCAGTTGCTGCGCGAAGATCTGCTGCGCTTGCACATAGAGCTTCGTGCGCTGCGCCGTATCGGACGTCGTGCGGCCCTTCTGGATCAGGTCGTCGAACGGCTTGTAGCACCACTTGCCGAAGTTGTTGCCGTTGATGGCCTCGCAACCAAGCAGCGTGCCGAGCCAGTTGTCGGGGTCGCCGTTGTCGCCCGTCCAGCCGATCAGCATCGCGTCGTCTTCACCCGCGTGGGCGCGCTTGATGTACTCGCCCCACTCATACGTCGTGATCTTCGCCTTCACACCGATCTTCGCCCAGTCGGCCTGAATCATCTCGGCCATCAGACGTGCATTCGGGTTGTACGGACGCTGCACGGGCATCGCCCAGAGCGTGATCTCGAAGCCGTTGGCCTGACCGGCCTTCGCGAGCAGCGCCTTAGCCTTTTCCGGATCGTAGGCGTTCGACTTCAGGTTCTTGTCGAAAGACCATTGCGTCGGCGGCATCGGGTTCGTCGCGAGCTGGCCTGCGCCCTGATACACCGAGTCGATGATCGCCTTCTTGTTGATCGCCATGTCGAGCGCGTGGCGCACATCGGCGTTATCGAGCGGCTTGTGCTGGACGTTGTACGACAGGTAGCCGAGGTTGAAGCCCGGCTGCGACGGCATCGCGATGTTCGGCTCAGCCTTCAGCGGGGCGATGTCCGCAGGGCGCGGATAGCTCATCACCTGGCACTCGTCGCGCTTGATCTTCTGCACGCGCACGCTTGCGTCCGGCGTGATCGAGAAAATCAGCTTCGAGAGCTTCACGACGCCCGGCTTCCAGTATTCGGGGTTGCCGTCGAAGCGGATCGTTGCGTCCTTCGTGTAGCTGCGGAAGATGAACGGACCCGTGCCGACCGGGAACTGATTGATGTCGGCGGGCTTGCCGGCCTTCAGCAGTTGATCCGCGTATTCAGCCGAGAGGATCGACGCGAATTCCATCGCCATGTTCTGGATGAACGGCGCGTTCGGCTCGTTCAGCGTGAACTTGACCGTGTACGCATCGACCTTCTCGACCTTCGCGAGCAGCTTGTCGAGGCCCATGTCGGTGAAGTACGGGAACGACACCGGATACGCCTTGCGGAACGGCTGGTTCGGATCCAGCATGCGCTGGAACGAGAAGATGACGTCGTCGGCGTTGAATTCGCGCGTCGGCTTGAAGAACGCCGTGGTCTGGAACTTCACGCCATGACGCAGGTGGAACGTGTAGGTCTTGCCGTCGGCGGAAACGTCCCACGACTGCGCGAGGCCCGGTTCGACCTTCGTGCCGCCGCGCTCGAATTCGACGAGGCGGTTATAGACGGTGAACGTGTTGGCGGTAAAGTCGGTGCCGGTCGTGTACTGCGACGGGTCGAAACCGGCGGGGCTGCCTTCCGAGCAATAGACGAGCGTCTTGTTCGGGATGCTGCTGGCCGCGTTTGCGAGGGAGGCTCCAACAAGCGTCGTTGCTGCGATGGCGGCGAGCGAGGTCAGCCGCGCTGCACGCAACATTTTGTTTTCTTTCATGTTCTCTCCAGTTCGGTGCCGGCCGGAGCCAGCGTAGCGCGATCTTACAAGAGCTAGGGGCGCCGTCACAAGCAAGCGGCGGGCGGCTGTCGCTCGTGGAAAACGCCTGGTTGACAGGTCCTCGGCGAGCCCCGTGGCCTCCCCCGGCGGGGTTTCCACGGATGCCTGATGCACTCCGGACCTACCTCCGAGTCCGGGCGCGGCACAAACTTAACGCGCCAAAACGTTTCGTGCAGCCCGGCGGGCTGGGTCGTGAGTCGATTTAGAGTCGCCGCGGCTCAACGCCGCACGCCCACTCAGAACGCGTTCAGGCTCGTGGTGCGGCGGTTATCGATGCAGGAGAACGCATCGGGCGCGATATCGACCTGCCGATACGTTTGAAGATAGTCGAGGCGCGGCGGGAATCCAGCGAAACGCGCACACGAAAGGAGGGAAAAGCCGGACGCGCTTCGCTGGAATCCAGCCGCGCCCGGCAGCGGGCGTCAGAAGCCCAGACGTTCGCAGATCGCCTTGGTCGCCGCACCGCCGTTGAGCGTGTAGAAGTGCAGGCCGGGCACGCCCGCATCGACGAGGCGGCGGCACAGGTCCGTCACCACGTCGAGGCCGAACGCGCGGATCGCCTCGCGGTCGTCGCCGAAGCTCTCGAGGCGCTTCGCGATCCAGCGAGGCACTTCCGCACCGCACATGTCGGAAAAGCGCATCAGCTGCGAGTAGTTCGTGATCGGCATGATGCCGGGCACGATCGGCACGTCCACGCCGAGCTTGCGGACGTCGTCAACGAAGCGGAAGTACGCGTCCGCGTTGAAGAAGTACTGCGTGATGGCCGAGTTGGCGCCGGCCTTCACCTTCTGCGCGAAGGCTTCGAGGTCGTGACGCGGCGAGCGCGCCTGCGGGTGGTACTCGGGATAGGCCGCCACTTCGATGTGGAACGCGTCGCCGGTTTCCTGGCGGATGAACGCGACCAGCTCCGACGCATAGCGCAGCTCGCCCACAGCCCCCATGCCGGAGGGCAGGTCGCCGCGCAGCGCGACGATGTGGCGAATGCCGTGCGACCGGTACTGCCCGAGGATGTCGCGCAGGCTCTCTTTCGACGAGCCGATGCACGAGAGGTGCGGCGCCGCGTCGATGCCTTCCTTCGCGATGTCGACGACGGTGTCGAGCGTGCCCTGTTGCGTCGAGCCGCCCGCGCCGAACGTGACCGAGACGAACTTCGGCTTGAGCGTCGCGAGCTGGGCGCGGGTGGCGCGCAGCTTGTCGACGCCGTCCTGCGTCTTCGGCGGGAAAAATTCGAATGAAAGTTCGATGGGTCTCATGATGGGATGGTCCTGGCGTCGCGCATCAGACGATGCTGCGGTTGCCAAAGATCAAGGCGGACAGGAGCCACGACACAATGCTGTACAGGATCGAGCCGAAGAACGCCGACCAGAACCCCGACACCTCGAAGCCTTTGAGCAGCGACGACGCGAGCCAGAAGCACAGCGCATTCACGACGAGGATGAAAAGGCCAAGCGTGAGGATCGTGACGGGCAGCGTGAGCAGGATCAGCAGCGGCCGCAGCACGGCGTTGATGAGCCCGAGCACGATGGCGACCATCAGGGCGGTGCCGAAGCTACGGATGTGAATCGACGGAACGAGCCAGGTGATGATCAGGAGGGCAAGCGCGTTGATCAGCCAGGTCAGCAGCACAGGCATGGTAGCTCCTTGTTTTTAGTGAGTGGGGCCGGAGGAAGCGCTGGAGCGCTGACTCCGGCCGACAACCCTGCATGGGGCCGGAGTAAAGGCTAAAGCTCTGACTCAGGCCGACAGCTCTGCATGGGGCCTGAGTAAGGGCTAAAGCGCTGACTCAGGCCGACAGCTCTGCATGGGGCCCGAGTAAGGGCTAAAGCTCTGACTCTGGCCGACAGCTTTGCATGGGGCCGGAGTAAGGGCTAAAGCCCTAACTCCGACCAACACACCTTTTTAGTAGCGGTAGTGATTCGGCTTGAACGGACCGTTCTTCTCGACGCCGATGTACGAAGCCTGCGCGTCGGACAGCACGGTCAGGTTCGCGCCGATGCGAGCCAGATGCAGGCGCGCGACCTTCTCGTCGAGATGCTTCGGCAGCACGTACACCTTGTTCTCGTAGTTCGCACCACGCGTGAACAGTTCGATCTGCGCGAGCGTCTGGTTCGTGAACGAGTTCGACATCACGAACGACGGGTGGCCCGTCGCGCAGCCGAGGTTCACGAGGCGGCCTTCAGCCAGCAGGATCACGCGCTTGCCGTCCGGGAAAATGATGTGGTCGACTTGCGGCTTGATGTTGTCCCACTGGTACTGACGGGTCGAAGCAACGTCGATTTCCGAATCGAAGTGACCGATGTTGCAGACGATCGCGTTGTGGCGCATCGCCTTCATGTGGTCGTGGCCGATCACGTGGTAGTTGCCGGTGGCCGTCACGAAGATGTCGGCCTTGTCGGCGGCGTATTCCATCGTCACGACGCGGTAGCCTTCCATCGCCGCCTGCAGCGCGCAGATCGGATCGATTTCGGTGACCCACACCGTCGCGCCGAGGCCGCGCAGCGACTGCGCGCAACCCTTGCCCACATCGCCGTAACCGGCGACGACCGCGATCTTGCCCGCGATCATCACGTCGGTGGCGCGCTTGATGCCGTCGACGAGCGACTCGCGGCAGCCGTACAGGTTGTCGAACTTCGACTTCGTGACCGAGTCGTTCACGTTGATTGCCGGGAACGGCAGACGGCCTTCCTTCTCCATCTGGTACAGGCGGTGCACGCCGGTCGTCGTTTCTTCGGTCACGCCCTTGATGTGCGAGAGGCGCTTCGAGTACCACGTCGGGTCGATGTCGAGGTGCGCTGCGATCGACTTGTACAGCGCGACTTCTTCTTCGTTCGTCGGCTTGGCGATGACCGAGCGGTCCTTTTCAGCCTTCGAGCCGAGGATCAGCAACAGCGTTGCGTCGCCGCCGTCGTCGAGGATCATGTTGGCGAACTCGCCGTTCGGCCATTCGAAGATGCGGTGGGAGAACTCCCAGTATTCGTCGAGCGATTCGCCCTTGAACGCGAACACCGGCGTGCCGCCCTGCGCGATTGCGGCAGCGGCGTGGTCCTGCGTCGAGAAGATGTTGCACGAGGCCCAGCGGACATCGGCGCCGAGCGCCTTCAGGGTCTCGATCAGCACGCCAGTCTGGATCGTCATGTGCAGCGAGCCGGCAACGCGCGCGCCCTTGAGCGGCTGCTGCGCCTTGTACTCGTCACGGATCT
Organism: Paraburkholderia adhaesiva; assembly: GCF_021390575.1. Classification (GTDB taxonomy): domain Bacteria; phylum Pseudomonadota; class Gammaproteobacteria; order Burkholderiales; family Burkholderiaceae; genus Paraburkholderia; species Paraburkholderia adhaesiva. The sequence continues at coordinate 3,152,341 of NZ_JAJEJQ010000001.1, forward strand.
GCACGAGACCGGGCATTTCGGTTTCGGCGATGTCGAGTTCCTTGCGGCCCCAGCCGGCAAGCGCCATATCGGCGACGACGAAATCCTTGGCTTGATCTTGCGGAATTGCGGCGTTCATCACGCCCTCCTTTCTAAAAGTGACTAGAAATTAAAGACGTGAGCGCCGTTTTCGATGCGGTTGAGTCCGTGCGGATCAACCGTATTGAGCGGCTCCGAGCCTGGCGGGCTGTGTTCGCATTGTGCGAAGCCCGTCGCAACGCTCCTCGGAGACGAGGCGTGATTGTAGCAAATCGGGATGGCGGCGGCGGGAGAACCACCGCGCGCCGTGACGCCCCGCGTATCGATGAAGATTGATCGCGATTGGTCGCGATCGATCGAGCGTGCGAGGCATCAGGCGCGCATCGGGCACTCAGCCTGCGTCGTCGCTTATGGCGGGAATTACGATGTCCGTGACTGGCTCATACGCGGATTCACCCGCGGATAGACGCCCGGCCTGATCGAGGGCCGCGCCCACGTTGAGACCGCGTAGTTGCTTCACAACGCCAATCGCCTGATCGAGAAACTGGCGCGAGAACTGGATGACCGCTGCGTTGTCGCCCGGATCGGGCGTGTCGAGCCCCGTCTGGATACGGAAAAAGCGCTCGGCGTGAATGCCGGTGTGATAGTGCATGCGCACGCGCTTTGCATCGTCGAGCCGGTGCTGGCCGAACGTTTCGTGCAGCGCCCACGCGAGCGCGCCGTCCTCGCCGCCGTACTGGCGGAAGAAGTCGTCCATCGGAAAGCCGCCCAGCGCGAGAAACGCGCAACGGCGGATCACGAGCGAACTCGGCACCGTGTTGCTGAGCGCCGCCGCTTTCTGGGCGAAGTCGGGATGCGCGAGCACCGATTCAGGAAAGCCGAAGAACTCCACGTCGAGCCGGACCACTGCGTCGTGCGGGGATTTTTCGAGCCAGGCACTGGCGGCCGTAAGCGCGCCGGGGAGGTATTCGTCGTCGGCGTCGAGGAAGGCGACCACCGGCGCGGTTGCATGCAGCGCGCCCCAGTTGCGCGCGCTCGCGGCACCGCTGTTCGACGCCATCTGCAACAGATGCACACGTGCGTCGAGGCGGGCGTAACGGAACACGATTTCGGCCGTTTTGTCGGTCGAGCCGTCATCGACGACGAGGATCTGCGCCGCCTCGCGCTGTGCGATCGCGCTGTCGAGGGCACGCGGGAGCGTCGGCGCGCTGTTGTAGCAGGGGATGATGATCGAAATGGGCAGCATGGGCAGCTCGTGATCAGGCCGCGACGCAGGCGGCAACGGTGTCCATCATAGCCCGGCAGGCATCGCGTGCATGCCGGAATTGACGCGGCACGCAGCCGCTGGCCGGACCGCGCCGCGTGAGAATCCCGACGACTGTCGGCGTGCGCCCTGCACAGCGATAAGAAGCTCCCGCCTGGGCAAGCAGCAGTGCGTCGGAGTCAGATCGGCAGAACGCCCAGCGCCGGAGCGAGCAACACCATCACGACGCCCGCGATCATCATCGTGAGACTCGCAACGACGCCTTCCTCGCGGCCCAGTTCACGCGCCTTCGCGGTGCCCACGCCGTGCGCCGCGGCGCCGAACAACGCACCGCGCGCGAGCCGCGTGCGCAGCGGCACGAACGCGAGCACCAGCTCGCCGAAGAGCATCCCGCATACGCCCGTCGCGATCACGAAGAGTGCGGTGAGGTCGCGCGGCGCGTGGATCTTGTCGGAGACGGCAAGCGCGAACGGCGTCGATACCGAGCGCGTCATCAGGCTGCGCTGCAGGTCCGGCGAGAGATGCAGCAGCTTCGCGAGCGCAAGCGACCCGCCCACCGCAACGACGATACCCACCGTCACGCCCACCGTCAGCGAAATCCAGTGACGCTTGAGCAGATCGCGATACTCGTAGATCGGGACCGCGAACGCGACGGTCGCCGGACCGAGCAGCCACATGAGCCAGCGCGTGTCCTCGAAGTAGACGGGATACGGAATGTGCAGCAGCAGCACGATGGCGCCGAGCACGGCTGGCACGGCGACGAGCGGCGTGAGCCACGGCGAACGCAGGCGCGCATAAAGCGCCTTCGATGCGAAATAAAGTGCGACGGTGAGGATGAAGCAGCCCGCAGCGATCAGCCGGGAGGCATCGTCGGCGAACAGGGGCGCAAAAATCGTGTTCATGACGGGATCATCCTGAAAGTGGGTCGCTCAACCGGAGCGGTCGCTTACTGGCGCAGCCGGTCAGGCGCGCACGTGGTGGCGTGCGTACTGCACGCGACGCAGTGCGAGGCGGCGTTCGAGGCGCGCGGCCTGTTCGACCGCGAACGCCACCGAGACCATCACCATCAGCGTGCCGCCGACCACGACCAGCGCGAGGCGCCAGCCATCGGCACGGAAGAGGCCTCCGTACTGCACGGCCGCCACGGCAGCCGGGATGAAGAACAGCAGCATGTCCGAGAGCAGCCAGTCGGCGCCTGCCTTGACCCAGCGCGGCACCACGCCGCCGCTGAACAGCAGCGCGAGCAGCGCCGCGAGTCCGATCACGCCGCCCGGCACAGGCAGATGCGTCGCACGCGCGAGCGCATCGGCAACGAACCAGAGCCCGGCCAGCAGCGCCGCCTGCACCGCGATCCGGCCGGTGCGCGTCACGGAGCCCGCCAGTTGCGGGGCCTTCGTCGTAAAGAGGCGGGAGATCATGGGAAACCCTAAGTGACATCTGAATGAAGCTCAGTATAAGTTGCGCCACAGCATAAATATAATGACTTAAACTTATCCACTTCATTCCATATTGGAATCTGGAGTCACAACGTGGAACTGCGCGCGCTTCGCTATTTCATCGAGGTGGTGCGGCAGCAGAGCTTCACCGCCGCCGCCGACAAGATGCACGTCACGCAACCGACCATCAGCAAGATGGTGAAGTCGCTCGAAGATGAAGTCGGCACCCAGCTGCTCGTGCGCGACGCTCGCCAGATGGTGCTCACCGACGCGGGCCGCGTGCTCTGGCAGCGCGGTCAGGACGTGCTCGCGGCGCAGGCGCAATTGCAGGCCGAACTCGACGACCTCGCGACGCTCGGGCGCGGCGAACTCACGATCGGCGTTCCACCGATGGGCGGCTCGCTCTTCACGCCGGCCATCGCGACGTTCCGCCAGCGCTACCCGAAGATCGAGCTGAAGCTCTTCGAGCAGGGATCGCGCGCGATCGAGGCTGCGCTGATTTCGGGCGAGCTGGAACTGGGCGGCGTGCTGCAGCCCGTCGATCCGGCGACGATCGACGTGTTGCCGATCTCGCACGAACTGATGTGGCTCGTCGCGCCGAAGGGCTCACGGTGGGACGGCGAAGAGAGCGTGCCGCTGGTGGACCTCGCCGCCGAACCGTTCGTGTTTTACGGCGAGAGCCTGGCGCTGAACGACGTCGTGTCGTATGCGTGCCGCACGGCGGGCTTCGTGCCGCAGATCGTGGGACGCAGCGCGCATTGGGATGTGATGGCCGCGCTGGTGCTCGCGGGCGTCGGCATCGCGTTGCTGCCCGCGCCGTACTGTCGAAGGCTCGACGCCGCGCGCTTCACGTGCATGCCGGTCAGCGAACCGGCGATCAGGTGGGATATGGCGATCGGATGGAAACGCAACGGATACCTGTCGCACGCGGCGCGCGCGTGGCTCGAAGTTGCGAAGGAGGAGTTCGGGAAGCCGTCGTCGTTTCTCGATGACTTCGTGCGGCCGCCGGGCCTGGCTGGGTGATATCGCGTGATGCGCTATCCGCCCCGACTGCCGGGGCGGATGCCGTTGCGCTTCAGACTGCGACGCTCTCGGCGGCCAACTCGCCCACGCGGCGCGTTTGCGCGATGAAGTCGGCGGCACGCTCGCCGATCATCACCGTCGGCGCGTTCGTGTTGCCGCCGATCAGCGTCGGCATCACCGAAGCATCGGCGATGCGCAACCCGCTCACGCCGCGCACGCGCAATTGCGTGTCCACCACCGATCGGGTGTCGCCAGCCATGCGGCAGGTCGAGACCGGGTGGTAGATCGTGTCGGCGTGCGCGGCGATCGTCGCGCACAGTTCGGCTTCGGTCTGCCCCGCATGCGTGTAGAGTTCGCGCCCGCCCAGTTCGGCGAGCGGCGACGCGTCGAGGATGCGCCGCGCCAGACGCGCGCCCTCCACGAGCAGATCCCTGTCGCGCTCGTCCGAAAGAAAGCGCGGATCGATCAGGGGCGCGACACGCGCGTCGGCGCTCGCGAGTATCACCGTGCCGCGGCTCGCCGGACGCAACACGCAGACGTGCAGTGCGTAACCATGGCCCCAGTGCATGCGGCGGCTGTGATCGTCGACGAGGCCCGTGCAGAAGTGCAGTTGCAGATCGGGCCGGTCCAGATCGGGGCGGCTCTTGATGAAGCCGCCCGCCTCCGCCGCGTTGCTCGTGAACATCCCGGTCCGCGAACCGAAGTAGCGCGCGAGCCCCGGAACCATCTTCGCGAAACTGCGCACCGAATAGCCGATGGTTTCGCTCGAGCGTACACGCATGTTGTACGTGAAGTCGATATGGTCGGTCAGATTGCGGCCCACCTCGGGTGCATCGTGAAGCACGGGCACGCCGTGCGCGCGCAACTGATCCGCGGGACCAATGCCCGAGCACATCAGTAGTTGGGGGGTATTGAACGTGCCCGCGGCGAGAATCACTTCGCCGCGCGCGACGAGGGTTTCGACTTTGCCGCCGCGCGCCACCTGAACGCCGCTCGCGCGCGTGCCATCGAAGGTCACGCGCAGCACCGTCGCGTCGGCGATCAGGTGCAGGTTCGCGCGCTCGTGACCATATAGATACGCACGCGCAACCGTCCAGCGCTCGCCGCCGCGCTGCGTCACCTGGTAGAAGCCGACGCCTTCCTGATCGGGGCCGTTGAAGTCGTCGTTGGCCCGAAAACCCGCTTCGACCGCCGCGCGCACGAAGCGCCCGGCTACGGGATTGGGGTCGCGCAGGTCCGAGACGGAAAGCGGCCCGCCCGCGCCGTGCCAGTCGTTCGCGCCACGCGCGTTGTCCTCGGCGCGCAGGAAATACGGCAGCACGTCCTGCCACGCCCAGCCCGTGCAACCCAGCTGCGCCCATTCGTCGTAATCGAGCGGATGGCCGCGCGTGTAGATCATCGCGTTGATGGCACTCGAGCCGCCGAAACCGCGTCCGCGCGGCTGGTAACCGTACCGGCCCGCCAGCTCCGGCTGCGGCTCGGTTTCGTAGCCGTAGTTGTACTTCGTGCGCAGCGGCACGAGCGCGGCGATGCCGAGCGGCATGTTGACGAGCAGGCTGCGCGCCGTGTGCGGCCCGGCCTCGATAAGCGCGATCGTCGCGTCGGGACAGTTCGAAGCGAGCCGCCCGGCGAGCGATGCGCCGCCCGACCCGCCACCGACGATGATGTAGTCGTATTCCATCCGTCTCCTCTCTCGCCATCGGCGTTGCACCTGGGTCGCGCCAGGCGCACGATCGTTCGATAATGCGTTTTTGCGAATTGTAGGGAGCGAGTTGAGCGGACGGCGACTCTTATCTCAGAGCGATCCCTCTAATCGGCAAATGCGGCACGCGACTATGATGAAAAACGGTCCGGCCATCGACGTCAAGCGGTTCCGGCAGGCAGGATGCTGCGGGGGCATCCGGGGGCGACGAAGGCCTGGTCCGGCGTGAGGCGTGCCCGATGCCCTCTTGCGGCGACCCCGCACTCGCGAACGTCGCACGAAGCCGCGCCGATGCGCGCCCAAGGTCCAAAGAGATCCAAAGTCCAAAGGAGACAGGCAGATGGAAGCCGCGCATCGCCCCGGAACGACCCACGAGGTGACCAACCAGGCACCGCCGCTTGCGGACTACAACCTGTTCACCGCCGATGCCGCGCTTTCCGAAGCGCTCGAACGCGCGGGCGCCGGCTGGCATCGCGACTCGCTCGAACGCGACGGCGCGCAGCTCGGCACGGCCGAGGTGATCGCGCTGGCCGAACTCGCCAACCGCCACGAACCGGAACTCTTCACGCACAGCCCACGCGGCGAGCGGATCGACGCGCTCGAGTTCCATCCGGCGTGGCACCGTCTGCTCACGCTGCTGCGCGCCGAGGGCCTGCACGCACTGCCGTTCTCGGACCCACAGCCCGGCGCGATGGCCGCGCGCTGCGCCGGCTACTACCTGCACGCACAGCTCGAATCGGGCTCGCTCTGCCCGACGACGATGACCTTCGCAAGCATCCCCGTGCTGCGGCGCGAGCCCGCGCTCTTCGAAACGCTGCGTGAGCGGCTTTACTCACGCGAGCACGATCCGCGCGACCTGCCGTTGCCGCAAAAGACGTCGATGATGATCGGCATGGGCATGACGGAGAAGCAAGGCGGCTCCGATGTGCGCAGCAACCTCACCGAGGCGCATCCGCTGGGCGCGGCGACCGGACGCGGCGCGCAGTACCGGCTGACCGGCCACAAGTGGTTCTTCTCCGCGCCGCAGTGCGACGCGCATCTGGTCCTCGCGCGCACCGACGCCCACGAGAACCTTTCGTGCTTCTTCGTGCCGCGCTTCGCACCCGATGGCACGAAGAACGCCGTGAACGTACAACGACTGAAGGGCAAAGTCGGTAACCGCTCGAACGCGAGCAGCGAAGTCGAGTTATTCGACGCCTGCGGCGTGATGATCGGCGACGAAGGACGCGGCGTGCCGACCATCATCGAAATGGCGAACTACACGCGGCTCGACTGTGTGATCGGTAGCGCGGCGCTCATGCGCGCGGCGCTCGTCCAGGCGATCCATCATGCGCGCCACCGCAGCGCGTTCGGGCGCCTGCTCGCCGAACAGCCGCTCATGCAGAACGTGCTCGCGGATCTCGCGCTCGAATCCGAGGCCGCGACGGTGCTGTTCATGCATCTCGCGCACGCGTTCGAGGAGAGCGCTGATGCGTCCGGAACAAATGCTTACGAAGCGCCCGAAGCACGCGCATGGCGCCGCATCGTCACGCCTGCCGCCAAGTTCTGGATCTGCAAGCGCGCGCTCGCGTTCACGGGCGAAGCGATGGAGGTCTGGGGCGGCAACGGCTACGTCGAGGAAAGCCCTATGGCGCGTTTCTATCGCGAGGCTCCGGTCAACTCGATCTGGGAAGGCGCGGGCAACGTGATGTGCCTCGACGTGCTCCGCGCGCTGGAGCGCGAAGCCGACGCCGCGCAGGCACTCTTTCTCGCGTGGCGACGCGAAGCGCAAGCGCATCCGGTGCTCACGGCGGCGCTCGACCATCTATCCGCGCTGCTCAACGGCGCGCCCGGCACGCGCGAAGCGAACGCGCGCCGCATCGCCCAGCAGATCGTGTTGATCGCGCAGGCGATGCTGCTGCGCGCGGGACCGCAGGAAGTCGCCGATGCATTCATTGCCACGCGGCTCGACGAACACGACGCCGATTGCTCTCGCGTGTTCGGCACGCTGCCCTCACGCTTCGACCACGCGGCGCTCATCGCGCGCGCATTTCCGGCGACCTGAGGCACGGAGCTTGCGCTTCCGTCATGCCAGTCATAATCGATCAAAAGCTCAACCCCGAGGATCCACCGACCATGAAGCAGGACCTGCCCGAAGCCGTCTCGCGCGACTCACTCGATGCCCTGCTCGCCGCGCAGCGCGACGCTTTCCTGCGCGAGCCGTTCCCCACGTGGGAGACGCGTGCGCGTCATCTGAAGGCCTTGCGCGCGATGCTGCTCGACAACCGCGACGCCCTGGCCGAAGCGATGAACGCCGACTTCGGCCAGCGCTCGAAAGCCGAGGTCATGCTTGCCGAATTCGTCGTGCTTAAGCAGGAAATCGATGGCGCCCTCAAGCACGGCGCGCGCTGGATGAAGCCGCAGCGCCGCAGCGTCGGCAAATGGCTGATGCCGGGGCGCGCGAAAGTGGTGCCGCAGCCGCTCGGCGTGGCGGGCATCGTCGTGCCCTGGAACTATCCGCTGTTCCTCGGCGCGGGGCCGCTCGTCTGTGCGCTCGCCGCCGGCAACCGCGCGATGATCAAGATGTCGGAGCTGACGCCGCGCACTTCGGCGCTGTTCGAAACGCTGATCAGCAAGACCTTCGAGCGCGACCACGTCGCCGTGGTCAACGGCGACGCCTCGGTGGGCGCCGCGTTCACGGCGCTGCCGTTCGATCACCTGCTCTTCACGGGCTCGACGCGCGTCGGCCATGAGGTCATGCGTGCGGCGTCGGCCAATCTCACGCCCGTGACGCTGGAACTGGGCGGCAAGTCGCCAGCGTTGATCGGCGAAAACGCCCGCTTCGACTACGCCGTCGACAGCCTCCTGCTCGGCAAGACGCTCAACGCGGGGCAAACCTGCATCGCGCCCGATTACGTGCTGCTGCCGCGCGGCACGGAGGCGAGGTTCATCGAGCGCGCACGCACGCGCTTTTCACAACTCTATCCCGGCTTCACGAGCAACGGCGACTACACGTCGATCATCACGGCCCGCCATTTCGACCGGCTCGTGCGGCTCTCTGACGAAGCACAGGAATGCGGCGCGCAACTGCACCCACTCGGCGACCACGACGCGGCGGCGCGGCGCTTCGCGCCCGTCATCGTGACGAATGCCCCGGCGGATAGCGCGTTGATGCAGGAGGAAATCTTCGGGCCGCTGTTGCCGCTCGTGCCCTACGACACGCTCGACGAAGCGCTGCGCTACGTGAATTCGCGTGCACGCCCGCTCGCGCTCTACCTCTACGCCGACGACGCCCGCACGATCGAACGCGTGACGCACGAAACGGTGGCGGGCGGCATGTCGGTGAACGAGACGCTGATGCATATCGCCGCCGAGGGTCTGCCGTTTGGCGGCGTCGGTGCAAGCGGCATGGGTGCGTATCACGGCCACGACGGCTTCGTGACCTTCTCGAAGATGAAGCCCGTTTTCACGCAGTCGCGATTCAACGGACGCGGCTTGATCGCGCCGCCCTACGGCCGGTTATTCGACTTCCTGATCAATCTGATGATGAAGTTCTGAACGGCGGCGGCGGGAGCGCTCCGACGCGCCGCGCAATGCGCGGCACAGCGGCGCTTGGGGAGGTGTCGGTGGCCGGCGCGGGCTCGGCTGGCTGCGCGGCATCGGCCTTGTCGGCGGCTTCGAGCCCATGCAGCCACGCGAGCAGTTCCGCCACGGCCTGATACAGCTGCGGCGGAATCTTCGAATCGAGATCCACCTGCATCAGAAGCCTCACCATCTCCGGCGACTGGTGCACGTAGAGGCCTGCCTCCTTCGCGCGCTGGATGATCGTGTCCGCGACAATCCCGTAGCCCTTCGCGACGACGCGCGGCGCGCCATCCGTGGCCGCTGGCGTGTCGTACGCGAGTACGGCGGCGGTCTTGCGATGCATTCGGCTCATCGGGGGTCCCAGTCGAGATCGTCGGTGACCGGCGCGGTGGTGCTCGCGTGCGTCTCCGTTTTGCTGGCCTGCGCCTCCTGCGCGGCGGTGCGCGCATAGGCGTTCGCGGCTTTTGCGGCATCGGCGGGGCCGGCAGCGCCACCGCCAACCTCGCGGATCGAGAGTCCCGTGAGCGCAAGGCCAAGCGCTTCGAGGCGGCTTCTCAGCGCCGCGCCGCCCGCGGTGAGCCGCGCCGCGCTGTCCGTATTCGCCTGAACGCGCACGGCGAGTGCCGTGCCTGCGAGCGTCAGTTCGGCATCGACGGTGCCGAGCGACGGCAGCGCGAGCGTGAGTCGCGTGCGCCATGGCGCGTCGGCGGGATCGGCGCCGAACGCGCCGCGACGTGGATCGCGTGAATCAACGTGGTCCTGCTGAATGCTCCAGTCGAGCCGCACGCCATTCCAGGCCTCGCCGGTCCAGCGGAATTCACCGGTGGCGAGCAGATCGAGTTGTTGCCGCACGAGCGGAATCAAGGCGGAGTGCATGGCTGCGCCCGCTGCCTGCGGGTCCCGCGAAGCGGGCAGCAGCAGCGCCTCGGCGAGTTCGCTGTTCGTGTGCATGAGCCCCGCGTTCGACGCGAGCGTGCCCGCGCCGTTCGGTGTACCCGCGAAGCGCCCCGGCAGCGCGTTCGTGCCGCCCGCCTGCGGGTCGCGCGAACCCGACGTGAGCGTTTCGGCCCAGAGAACGTCGTCCGCTTCGTCCGAGGCGCGGCTCCAGTCGAGCGGTAGCTGCGCGCTGTTCTCGACGAGCCGGTTCTGCGGCTCTTCCGCGAGCCCTGCAAGCGTGCGCTGACCGACCAGCCATTGCGCCAGATGCGATTCGTAGAACAGGCCGCTGTCCGACACGGTCTGCGCAAGCGCCGCCGCGAGCGCGGCAACCGGGCCAGCTTGTGCGGATTGCGCGACTTGTGCAGCTTGTGCGGTTTGGGATGCGTTGGCAGCCTGGCCCGCGTTGGCGGTTTGCGCGGCTGAACTCGTGGATTGAGCGGCTGCACCGGAAGTGGCGGCGTCTGCCTGCGCGCCGGCTGTCGCGGCATTTGCACTACCTGCCGCGCCGGAACCTGTGAGATTGGCGGTGATGTCCGCCTGAGTCTGAGCCAGCGCGGCGGCGTCGCCGGCCAGCAGTTCTTCAACCACCGCAGCGGCGCCGGGCACGCCAGGTAGCTGCGGCGAGGACGCGCCAGCTTGCGTTGCGGCCTCGGGATTGCTCCAGACCGGCGCATCGCCGACCACGGCCGGCGTGGCATCCCCTCCAGAACGAATGATGGCGTCGAGCGCGAGCGCCACGGCGGAGAGCACCGTTTCCGTCGACGCCTGCTGCGGTGTGACGGTCAGCGGCGCGTCGGGCAGCGCGTCCGTCGTGCCCGTGACGAGCGCGGACACGCCCGCTTCAGCGGCGCCGGCACTGCCTCGCGAGCCAACCGGATCCAGCGAGCTCAAGCGATTCGCCAGCAGCGAAGCGGTTCCCGCATCGATTCCGTTCATGCACCACTCCCCGAAGCCGGCGGGGCGTCGAGAGCCGCCCTCGTATCAATATCGATGGTGCCCGGCGCGTCTAGCGCGCGCCGTACAGTTCCTGCAAGACCCGCGCGGGCCGCGCCGTGCCGACAAACAGCGCCGAAAGCCGCGCCATGCACGGGCTCGCCAGATCGCGGATCGCCGCATCGTCGGCGAGGATCTGGCGGATCAATTCGAACTTGCGTGCGCGTTCATCGGCCGTGAGTCGCACGCCGACGTCCGCGGCCTTGAGCGCATCGACGAGGAGGCGATATTCCCCCTCGAGATCGATCAGATCGCTCCAATGCGCATCACGCGCGGCCGAGAGCATGCGCTCCGACACGGCCGCGATCGCTTCATAGCGTGCAAAGTAATCTGCTTTCGGACTCATCTCGTCATTGGGCCGCCCCCCGGCCCGCCTTGAGCTCTGGTCAGCCGGTCCGCCTCCTCGGCGATCCCTGACCAGGCTTCTTCGAGCGTTGCAAGCAGACGGTCGACCTCGACCAGCTTGGCCTCGCTCTGTTCCATATTCGCTTCCAGCAACCGGCGCGTGATGTAACCGTACAGCGCGTTCAGGCGCTGCGCGATTTCCCCGCCCACCTCAAGATTCAACGACAGCTGGAGCCCGCTTTCGACAATATTGATCGCCTTGCCGATCGCTTCACAGCGCGGCGCGACATTGCCCATCTGCAGGTGCATGCGAGCCTGCGCCACCGCCTTTCGCGCGCCTTCGTACAGCATCGCGATGAGCTTGTGCGGACTCGCGGCCATGACCCCCGTGGCGACTCCCACGCTGGCGTACGCGTTGGCTCCGGATTGTGCTGGGGAAAACATGGGCGCTTCTCCTCGATACGTGCGGCTTCAAATACAGTACATCCGGCACGCTGCGCACCAAGGGCGCCGCGCCGGCCTTAGCCGGGTTATCGGAACGATGCTGGAGAAGCTTTAGGTGCAGATGCTGACCGGGTATGCCGGGCTGTGCCTGCGATCAAACCTGGATCTGCATGAGGTCCTGGTACGCGGCAACCAGTTTGTTGCGTACCTGCAGACCAAACTGGAAGCCGACGTTGGCCTTCTGCATGTCGACCATCACGTCGTTCAGCGACACATTGTTCGCGCCCAGTTCGAACGCCTGCGATTCGCCCACGGCTTTCTGCTGTTCATCGCTGATCTTGTCGAGCGATGCCTTCAGCGCCGACGCGAATCCGCCTGCCGTCGCCGCGCCCGAGGCGGTCTCGGCCGCGCTCGTGCCGCCGGCCGCCTGCGTCGCCATCGATTGCATCTGCGCGAGTGCGGACGTGAGCGGAGATACTGGCACAGTCATGATTGCTCCACGATAAAAAGGTGACGCGGGGGGCGGCGCGAAGCTTGTCTGCGCCGCCCCACCGCACGCGGCGCGCTGACAGAGCGCCGAGTCTGGTGGGAAGCATATCAGCGGGGCATCGCCGGGAGCGCCGAAACTAGGGGGGAAACCCGGCTCTATTCGCGCAATAGGCTTGCGCGCGGCCCCGCATAATCCTTAGACGTGAAAGTGTCTGCTGCCTCGCGCGCTGCGCCGGGCCGGAACCGTTCCGAAAGCGCATGGGCGCGAGGGCGGCGATGGTCAAACCGCCGCGCGAGCGGCGCCGGCGCCAGGACACTGAAAGGCCTCCCGGAGAAACCCGACGCATGGATTCGTCTGCCAACTCTTTGATCAACCCCGACGCCCGCGTGGGCCTCGCCACCGGCGGCGCCGCAGCGGGCGCCGCGGGCGCAGCCCAGCCGGGTGCCGCGGATGACCTCGGCGGCGGCGGCTTCGCGCAGCGCTTTAGCTCGCTGTCGTCGCTGCGCAGCGTGCGCGGCAACCCGCGCGCACCGCTGATCGTCGCGGCCGCCGTGCTGGTGGCCGTGGTGGCGGCGCTCGTGCTGTGGTCGCGCGCGCCCGACTATAAGGTGCTGTACAGCAACCTGTCGGACCGCGACGGCGGTGCGATCGTCACTGCCCTGCAAGCCGCAAACGTTCCCTACAAGCTCTCCGACAACGGCGGCGCGATTCTCGTGCCCTCCGACCAGGTCAACGAAATGCGCCTTCGGCTGGCCTCGCAGGGCCTGCCGAAGAACGGCTCGGTCGGCTTCGAGCTGATGGACAACCAGAAGTTCGGCATCAGCCAGTTCGCCGAGCAGGTGAACTATCAGCGCGCACTGGAAGGCGAGCTCGAGCAAACGATTGAATCGGTCGCGAGCGTCAAGTCGGCGCGCGTGCACCTGGCGATTCCGAAGCCGTCCGTCTTCGTGCGCGAACACGAGGCGCCCACGGCGTCGGTGCTCGTGAACCTCTACCCGGGCCGCATGCTCGACGAAGGCCAGGTTGTCGCGATTACGCACATGGTCGCCTCGGCCGTGCCCAATCTGACCGCGCACAACGTCACCGTGGCCGACCAGGACGGCAACCTGCTCACGCAGAACACGTCCAGCGCCGGTCTCGACGCCACCCAGCTCAAGTACGTGCGTCAGGTGGAACACGACACGCAGTCGCGCATCGACGCGATCCTCGCGCCGCTCTTCGGTTCCGGTAACGCGCGATCGCAGGTGAGCGCCGACGTCGACTTCTCCAAGCTCGAACAGACCTCGGAAGCCTACGGTCCGAACGGCAATCCGGCGAGCGCCGCCGTCCGCAGCCAGCAGCAGAGCATCGCGCAGGAATTGACGCAAGGCGGCGCCTCGGGCGTGCCGGGCGCGCTCTCGAACCAGCCGCCGCAGCCTGCCTCGGCGCCGGTCAACGCACCCGTCGCACAGAACGGACAGAGCACGACGACGCCGGTCTCGGATCACCGCGATACGACGACCAACTACGAAGTCGACAAGACCGTACGCCACTACCAGCAGGCGCCGGGCGACATCAAGCGCCTGTCGGTGGCGGTGATCGTCAACTATCAGCCGAAGGTCGATGCGAAGGGTCACGCGTCGATGCAGCCGCTCGACGCGAAGATGCAGGCGCAGGTCGAGCAGCTCGTGAAGGACGCGATGGGCTATGACCAGAAGCGCGGCGACTCGGTGAACGTTGTGAACGCCGCCTTCCAAAGCGACATCGACCCGAACGCCAACCTGCCGTGGTGGCGCCAGCCGGACATCGTCGCGCTCGCCAAGCAGATCGCGATGTGGCTCGGCATCGCCGCGGTGGCCGCAGCCCTGTACTTCATGATGGTGAAGCCGGCGCTGCGCCGCGCCTTCCCGCCGCCGGAGCCCGCCGCGCCGTTGCTCGCGGGCATCGACGACAGCGAGCCGCTGTTGCTGGACGGCATTCCGGTGGTCAGCGAGCTGAGCGAAGAGGAAGAAAGCGAAGCCGCGCTGCAAGCCTTCGAAACCAACAAACACAAATTCGACCGGAACCTGGACTACGCGCGCACGATCGCACGCCAGGAACCGAAGATTGTCGCAACAATCGTCAAGAGCTGGGTGAACGATGAGCGCTGAAGGGGCCGTCAAGAGTGCAATCCTGCTGATGTCGCTCGGTGAGGAGGAGGCCGCGGAGGTCTTCAAGTTCCTCGGACCGCGCGAAGTGCAGAAAATCGGCGCCGCCATGGCGGCGCTGAAGAACGTCAAACGCGAAGACATCGAAGAGGTGTTGCAGGAGTTCCTGAAGGAGGCCGAGCAGCACACGGCGCTTTCGCTCGACTCCAACGATTACATCCGCAACGTGCTGAACAAGGCGCTCGGCGAGGAAAAAGCCGGCGCGATCATCGACCGGATTCTCCAGGGCGGCGATACGAGCGGTATCGAAGGGCTCAAGTGGATGGACTCGAGCTCGGTGGCGGAACTCATCAAGAACGAGCACCCGCAGATCATCGCGACGATCCTCGTCCACCTCGACCGCGACCAGGCCGCCGAAATCGTGGCGTGCTTCACCGAGCGCCTTCGCAACGACGTGCTGCTGCGTATCGCGACGCTCGACGGCATCCAGCCGGCGGCGCTGCGCGAACTCGACGACGTGTTGTCTGCGCTGCTCTCGGGCAGCGACAACCTCAAGCGCAGCCCGATGGGCGGTATCCGTACGGCGGCCGAAATCCTCAACTTCGTTCCGAGCCAGTTCGAGGAAGGCGTGCTCGAGAACGTGCGCCAGTACGACGCCGAACTCGCGCAGAAGATCATCGACCAGATGTTCGTGTTCGAGAACCTGCTCGACCTCGAAGATCGCGCGATCCAGCTGCTGCTCAAGGAAATCGAGTCGGAATCGCTCATCATTTCGCTCAAGGGCGCACCGCCCGCGCTGCGCCAGAAGTTCCTCTCGAACATGTCGCAGCGCGCGGCCGAACTGCTCGCCGAAGACCTCGACGCACGCGGTCCGGTGCGCGTCTCGGAAGTCGAGTCGCAGCAGCGGCGCATCCTGCAGGTTGTGCGTACGCTGGCCGAGAGCGGCCAGATTGTGATCGGCGGCAAGGCGGAAGACGCGTATGTCTGACCAGCAGTCGACCCGGCGCCCAACCTCGGCGTACCAACGCTGGGAGATGGCGTCGTTCGACCCGCCACCTCCCCCGCCGCCGCCTCCGACACCCGACGAGCGGGCCGCGCTGGCCGCCGAACTGCAGCGGCTGCGCGAACACGCGCACTCGCAGGGTCACGCGCAGGGCCACGCGCTCGGTCACGTCGCGGGCCAGGCGCTCGGCTACCAGGCCGGTTACGAGCAAGGTCACAAGCAGGGTTTCGAACAGGGTCTCGTCGATGCGCACGCGCAGGCAAAGCAGCTCGCGGCCATCGCGCAGCGCTTCGGCGACGCGCTGACGACCGTGGAGGCCGGTGTGGCCGAGACGCTCGTCGAGCTCGCACTCGATATCGCGCATCAGGTCGTGCGTCAGCACGTCCAGCACGATCCGGAGGCACTCCTCGCCGCTGCGCGCGAGGTGCTGGCTGCCGAGCCTGCGCTCGTCGGTTCGCCGCAGCTCGTGGTGAGCCCGGCCGATCTGCCGGTGGTCGAAGCCTATCTCCAGGCTGAACTTGAGGCGCGCGGCTGGACCGTGCGCACCGATCCGGCGATCGAGCGCGGCGGTTGCCGCGCACAGGCCGCGACGGGCGAAGTGGACGCGACCGTGCCCACGCGTTGGGAACGCGTGGCGGCGGCGCTCGGCAGGATACGGAAATGGTGAGTTCCGGCGCGCACTACGCCGCCCAAGGTGGTTCTGGGCTCGTGTGGGATGACGAACCGGTGGAGCCGGTGGCGTCAGGCGTGCAGGCGCCGGAGCAGGAAGTGGTGGTTGCCGGTTCGAACGGGGACGCTTTCGATGATGAGGCGGTGATCGCTTCGGTCGTGGGCGCTTTCGACGATGAAGCGCAGGTTGCTTCGATCGGCGAATCTTCCGGCGATGAAGCGCTGATCGGTTCGACCGCAGACGCTTCCGGCGATGAAGCGCCGATCGCTTCGACTGGTGACGCTTTCGACGACGAAGCGCCGCTCACTTCGAACGCGGACGCTTCCGGTGATGAAGCTCCGATCGCGTCAACCGCGGACGCTTGCGGCGATGAAGCACAGTTCGCTTCAACCGCAGACTCTTTCGACGATGTAGCGCCGATCGCTTCGACCGCAGACGCTTCCGGCGATGAAGCACAGTTCGCTTCAACCGCAGACTCTTTCGACGATGTAGCGCCGATCGCTTCAACCGCGGACGCTTCCGGCGATGAAGCGCAGGTCGCTTCAACCGCAGCCGCTCCCGACGATGAACCCCTGATCGCTTCAACCGCCGACTTTTCGGACGAAGAAGCTGAAGCGCCGATCGCTTCGACCGCGCACTCACACGAACATGAAGCGCTGGCCACGCTGGCCGAGCAGTTCTCCGAGTACGAAGCACAGGTCGCCTCGGCCGACCACGAAGCACTGGCCGTCGATCCTGCCGCGCATGAAGCACCGCCCGCTTCTGCCAACCAGCCGGCCTCCCAAGACGACGCCGAACCCACGTCCTCCAGCACCACCGAACCCTCACCCTTCCCGCCCTACACCGCTCCGTCACACTACGACCCAGCGAACCCCCACCTGCAAAGCTGGAACCAGTTCCTGAAAGGCGTGCGCGAACAAAACGAACTCGCACTGCCGTTGCGCAAGTGCGGCCGTCTCACGCGCGCGGCGGGTCTCGTGCTTGAAGCAGTAGGCCTACGTCTTTCGGTGGGCGCCGAAGTGATGATCGAATTACCGCCGGGCAGCCACATTCCGATGGCCGAAGCCGAGGTCGTGGGCTTCGGCGGCGACAAGATGTTCCTGATGCCGACAACCGAAGTCGCCGGCCTGTTGTCCGGCGCGCGCGTATGGCCGCTCGAATCGGCGCCGATCGCCGATCCGATGGCCGGTGCGAAGCGCCTGCCCGTGGGCTGGGGCATGCTCGGCCGCGTGGTCGACGCATCGGGCAAGCCGCTCGACGGTCGCGGCGCACTCGCGACCGATATCGACGCGCCCCTCACCGCAGCCTCGGTCAACCCGCTGCATCGCGAGCCGATCAGCCATGTGCTCGACGTCGGCGTGCGGGCGATCAACTCGCTGCTCACGGTCGGACGCGGCCAGCGCATGGGCCTCTTCGCGGGCTCGGGCGTCGGCAAGTCGGTACTGCTCGGCACGATGGCGCGCGCGACGAGCGCCGAGGTCATCGTGATCGGCCTGATCGGTGAGCGGGGCCGCGAAGTGAAGGAATTCATCGAGCAGATCCTGGGCGAAGACGGCCTCGCGCGCTCGGTCGTGGTGGCCGCCCCCGCCGACGTCTCGCCGGTGCTACGCATGCAGGGCGCCGCCTACGCGACGACGCTCGCCGAATACTTCCGCGACCAGGGCAAGCACGTCCTCCTGCTGATGGACTCGCTCACGCGTTACGCGATGGCACAGCGCGAGATCGCGCTCGCGATTGGTGAGCCGCCCGCGACCAAGGGCTATCCGCCATCGGTGTTTGCGAAGCTGCCCGCGCTCGTCGAGCGCACCGGCAACGGCCCCGAAGGCGGCGGCTCGATCACGGCGTTCTACACCGTGCTCACCGAAGGCGACGACCAGCAGGACCCGATCGCCGACTCGGCACGCGCGATTCTCGACGGCCACATCGTGCTCTCGCGCGCGCTGGCCGAAGCGGGCCACTATCCGGCCATCGATATCGAAGCCTCGATCAGCCGCGCGATGACGGCGCTGATCGACGACCGCCACCTGAATCTCACGCGACAGCTCAAGCAGATGCTCTCGCGCTACCAGCGCAACCGCGACCTCATCAACGTCGGCGCTTATGTGACCGGGCGCGACGCGCTGCTCGACCGCGCGATCACGCTGTATCCGCGCATCGAGGCGTTCCTGCAGCAAGGTTTCCGCGAGACAGCGAACTACAAGGCGAGCCTCGACGCACTCGGCGTTCTGATTGGTCAGCCTGCAAGGTAATAGCCAAGGAGCCAGGAAATGACGCATCCCTCTCCGCTGCAAACCCTGATCGGCCTCGCGCAGGACGACGTCGACGCCGCCGCGCAGCGGCTCGGTCGCGTGCAGCGCGAGCGCAGCGAAGTCGAAACGCAGCTGGACGCGCTCATCACGTATCGCGACGAGTACCACACGCGCTTCACCGAATCGGCACGCCAGGGCATGGCCGCCGGCAGCGTGCGTAACTTCCAGGCGTTCATCGACACGCTGGATTCGGCGATCGAACAACAACGGCGCATGCTCGAACAGGCCACCGCGCGAGTCGAAGCCGCGAAGCCCGAGTGGCAGCGCTGCAAGCAGAAGCTCGGCTCGTTTGAAGTACTGCAGTCGCGCCAGGACGAAGTGGCCGCCCGCAAAGAGGCGCGCCGCGAACAACGCGACGCCGACGAGCACGCAGCGCGCATCCTGCGCATGCGCGCACCGCAACACCTATAAGACCAAACCGCACAGAATCCGGGACTGACAGCATGTCGTTACTTTCATCACTCAGTTCGTTGCTCGACGCCATCGGGGACACCTCGTCTGGTGCATCGACGTCGGCGACCTCCACGAGCCAGGGCAACACGTCCGGCGTGAACTTTGCGCAGACGCTGCAGCAGAACATCGACGCGCAGACGTCCACACCCCAGCCCGCGCAGACGAGCCAGCAAACGCAGACGTCGCAGGCGTCTCAATCGACGCAATCGTCGCAGTCGGCAACGTCCGCGCAGTCGAGCGCCTCGGCTCACA
This sequence comes from Paraburkholderia adhaesiva, assembly GCF_021390575.1. GTDB lineage: Bacteria > Pseudomonadota > Gammaproteobacteria > Burkholderiales > Burkholderiaceae > Paraburkholderia > Paraburkholderia adhaesiva. The sequence goes on from NZ_JAJEJQ010000001.1 coordinate 3,171,372, forward strand.
CCAGCGCCAACGCAGCCGCGAGCACGAACGCGACCCAGCAGACGGCTAGCGCTTCGAGTGGAACGACGAAGTCGTCGGGATCGGCGTCCGGCTCGCAAGGCGCGCAGCACGCATCGACCAGCGGCCACCAGCAGAACAGCACGTCGAGCACCGATCAGAACCAGATCGACGCCGCCGGCGCACAGGCTGCTGCCGCGGCCCTTCAGGCACAAGTTCAGGCGCAGATGCAGGCCCAGAGCCAGGCCGCAACGACCACGACCGACGCGACCTCCAGCGCCCAGTCGAGCGCCGATGCCGCGCTGGCGAGCCTCGCAGCAACTGCCTCCGCCGCAGCGACGAATGCGACTGCCGCGGCCGGTTCGTCCAGCGGAAACGCAACGGACGGCAGCACATCGAGCGACCCGAAATCGGCAGCCGAGGCGCTGAAGGCAGCGCTTGCCGCGGCACGCGGGAGCGCGTCCGCCTTGCCCGCACAAGTGGCGTCTGAAGGCCAGACGGGGACCACGTCCAACGCCGCGACGGCACGCGCCGCTTCCGAATCGGGCAAGGTGAGCAGCTTCGCCGCGCAGTTCGCCACCCACACCACGGGCAAGGGCGCTGCCGACGCCAGCGACAAGACGGCAGCGGTGAACACCACCGCAAGCAGCAGCACAACCTCGGGCACAGGCGACAGCGCTGCAGCTGCAGCCGCAGCCGCCGCGCAACAGGCGGCGGCACAGACGGCCGCGGGCAGCGCAAGCCAGAACACGGTGGACGCACTTGCGGCGACGCAAGCCGCATCCGCTGCGGCCGCACAGGCTCAGGCAGTGGCACAGGCGCCGGCCGCAGCAGCATCGGCGGGAGCGAACGCAACGGCGATTTCGCAGCAGATCGGCACGTCCGACTGGGAAGACGCACTGAGCCAGAAGGTCGTGTTCCTCTCGAACGCGCATCAGTCGACGGCCGAACTCACGCTGAACCCGAAAGACCTCGGCCCGCTCCAGGTCGTGCTCCAGGTCGCCGAGAACCACGCGCACGCCCTCTTCGTCTCGCAGCACCAGCAGGTGCGCGAGGCCGTCGAGGCGGCGCTGCCGAAGCTGCGCGAAGCGATGGAGCAGAACGGCATCGGACTCGGCAGCGCCAGCGTGAGCGACGGCTTCGCGCGGCAGATGAACCAGCAGGCGCAGCAGGAAGCGCGCAACAGCGGTTCGGGCACGACGAGCGGCGACACGAATGGCGATGTGGCGGGCGATACCGCCGTCGTCGCCACCACCTCTGGCGCAACCCAACGCAGCGTCGGTCTGATCGACACGTTCGCCTGAGCGGCAAACCGCGCGAAACACGACGCACAAGGCGCGCAAATACGGCGCACGAAACACGATGCACGAAGCGGCCCGCCACGCGCACCGCTTCGTGCATAAGCGCCGCCGCGCGGCCTCGCGCACGCCCACGCACCCCGGAACGAAAGGCCGGAGCGCTGCGCGCACCAGCGAAGCCGCACTTCGCCTTACTCAAAGCTTTCGCGTGCTGCACCACAAAAGCACGAGATAGCCGGAAATCCCCCTTCTATTCCTCACATCGCTGCAAGGCAAAAGCCAGAACAATGCAAGCTACCGGCATTAACGGCCCCTATGCACGCACAGGCTAACAACCGACATGGCGACCACGACTGCAAATCAGCAACCCAATAGCGACAAATCCGGCCAGACGAAGCGGCTCCTTGTGATCGTCGCGATCGCAATCCTGGCCGCGGGCGCTGCCGCCGGCGGCATGTGGTTCTTCATGCAAGGCCGCGCCGCCAGCGCGCCCGCCGGCGCCGCTGCCGCGATGGCCGCACCCGCGCCTGCGCCCGTCTATTTCGCGCTCGAGCCGATGACGGTGAACCTGCAGGCCGACGACGGCGAAACGCACTACCTGCGTATCGGCCTCACGCTGAAGCTCCCGAACCAGGCGACGCAGGACTTGCTGCAGGAACACACGCCTGAGATCCGCAGCCGCGTGCTGCTCGCGCTCTCGAACAAGCATCCGGCCGATCTCTCGACGCTCGACGGCAAGCGCGCGCTCGCCACGGAACTCGAAGTGCTGATTGGCCAGCCGACCGAACCGCGCGGCATGCCCTTGCGCGTCGACGACGTGCTGTTCACCGAATTCGTCGTGCAGTGAGCATCAACCCGATGACCCAGCGCGCCTGTAAGTCACTCACGCCGCGGAAAACGCGCGCGTACCGCGTCCACTGCGGGGAGAGCCACGCATCATGAGCATGGGCCACAGCGAGTTCATGTCCCAGGAGGAGGTCGATGCCCTCCTCAAGGGCGTGACCGGTGAAGTCGACAGCGACTCGAACCAGGGCGACAGCAAGGGCGTCAGGCCCTACAACATAGCGACGCAGGAACGTATCGTTCGCGGCCGGATGCCCGGCCTCGAAATCATCAACGAACGTTTTGCGCGCCTGATGCGCGTCGGCATTTTCAATTTCATGCGCCGCACCGCCGAAATTTCGGTCGGGCCCGTGCGCGTGCAGAAGTACAGCGAGTTCACGCGCAACCTGCCGATCCCGACGAACCTGAACCTCGTTCAGGTCAAGCCGCTGCGCGGCACGTCGCTATTCGTGTTCGATCCGAACCTCGTGTTCTTCGTGGTCGACAACCTGTTCGGCGGCGACGGGCGCTTCCATACGCGCGTCGAAGGGCGTGACTTCACGCAGACCGAACAGCGCATCATCGGCAAGCTGCTCAATCTCGTGTTCGAGCACTACACGACCGCATGGAAGAGCGTGCGGCCGCTGAATTTCGAATACGTGCGCTCCGAAATGCACACGCAATTCGCAAACGTTGCCACGCCTAACGAAATTGTGATCGTCACGCAGTTCTCGATCGAGTTCGGCCCGACGGGCGGCACGCTGCATATCTGCATGCCGTACTCGATGATCGAACCGATGCGCGACGTGCTCGCCTCGCCGATCCAGGGCGACGTGCTCGACGTGGACCGCCGCTGGGTGCGCGTGCTCTCGCAGCAGGTGCAGGCCGCGGAGGTCGAACTCGTCGCCGATCTCGCGCACGTCCCGATCACGTTCGAGCAGATCCTCGACATGAGAAAGGGCGACGTGCTGCCGCTCAACATTCCCGAGCACATCGTCGCCAAGGTGGACGGCGTGCCGGTGATGGAATGCGGCTACGGAATTTTCAATGGTCAATACGCGTTGCGGGTCCAGCAGATGATCAGCGCAGCCGACACGATGAAGGAAACTGGAGATGAGTGACGTGAACGGTACGCCCGGCGACGAGCCGGTGCTGGAAGGCGCCGAAGCTGCCGCACAGGCAGCCGAAGCTGCACAACCCGGAGAGGAAGAGTCGCTCGACGACTGGGCTGCTGCGCTCGCCGAGCAGAACGGCAACGAATTGACGGCAGAGCCGGCCACGACTGCGGGCGTGTTCCAGCCGCTTTCGAAGGTGACGCCGACCACCACGCGCAACGACATCGACATGATCCTGGACATTCCTGTCCAGATGACCGTCGAACTCGGCCGCACCAAGATCGCGATCCGCAACCTGCTGCAGCTCGCACAGGGCTCGGTGGTGGAACTCGACGGCATGGCGGGTGAGCCGATGGACGTGCTCGTGAACGGCTGCCTCATCGCCCAGGGCGAAGTCGTGGTGGTCAACGACAAGTTCGGTATTCGTCTCACCGACATCATTACGCCAGCCGAGCGGATCCGGAAGCTCAACCGATGAATCTGCAGGAAGATCGCGGCGCGGCTCGCAGGCTTGCGCCGGTGATGCAATCGACGAAGGCATTCGCGTCGTCGGCCGCGATCGTTTCGATCGTTTCGATCGTCTCGTTTGTCGCGATCCTCGCCGCGACGCCGCTCGCCGCTCACGCAGCCGACCTCAACGCGATTAACCAGGCCGCCCTCGCGGCTTCCGGCGCGTCCGCCAGCGCGGTTGCGCTCGGCGCGGGCAGTGCCGTGCCGGCGCTCGGCTTCGGCGCTGTCATGCAAACCGTGTTCGGCCTCGCGATCGTGATCGGGCTGGTATTCGGCTGCGCGTGGCTCGCGCGCCGGCTCGGCTTGCAAGGCGGGCCGCGCAATGCGCTCGTGAAGACGATCGGCGGCGCGTCGCTCGGCGGCAAGGAGCGCGTGGCCGTGGTCGAGATCGGCGATACCTGGCTCGTACTCGGCGCGGCACCCGGCAACGTGCGGCTTCTGCACACCATGCCCGCGGGCACCGTGCCCGATGCGGCCCAGACCAGTGGCACCCCCGGCCCCGCCCTGCAGGGCAGCTTCGGACGACGCTTCCGTGACGCGCTGAAAGACGAAGCCGGTAAACGTTTCAGGCGTCACGACGGCGGAGCGCAGTAAATGCAGAGCAGTTCCCGCAGTACCTCCTCGGCAGAGCGCACCCGCCTCCCGTCACTGGCGAAATCGGCCCTGCCCCTTGCCCTGACCTTCGGCGCCGCCGCGTTCGCGCTCGCGGTGCCGCATCTCGCGCACGCGCAGTCCGCGGGCCTGCCCGCCTTCACAGCAAGCCCCGGCGCGGGCGGCAGCACGACCTACACGCTCAGCGTGCAGACGATGCTGCTGCTCACGATGCTGTCGTTCTTGCCGGCGATGATCCTGATGATGACGAGCTTCACGCGCATCATCATCGTGTTGTCGCTGCTGCGCCAGGCCATCGGCGCGACGACTTCGCCGCCGAACCAGGTGCTCGTGGGCCTCGCACTCTTTCTCACGCTGTTCGTGATGTCGCCGACGCTCGACAAGGCGTACAACGACGGCTACAAGCCCTTCGCCGCCGGCACGATGCCGATGGAAGAAGCGGTCTCGCGCGGCGTCGCGCCGTTCAAGACGTTCATGCTGCGCCAGACGCGCGAGTCGGATCTCGCACTCTTTGCGCGCATCTCGCACGCCGCGCCGATGCAAGGCCCGGAGGACGTGCCGCTCCCGCTGCTCGTGCCGTCGTTCATCACGAGCGAGCTGAAAACCGGCTTCCAGATCGGCTTCACGATCTTCATTCCGTTCGTCATCATCGACATGGTCGTCGCGAGCGTGCTGATGTCGATGGGTATGATGATGGTGTCGCCCATGACGATCTCGTTGCCGTTCAAGCTGATGCTGTTCGTGCTCGTCGACGGCTGGCAGCTCTTGCTCGGCTCGCTCGCGCAGAGCTTTGTCTAAGGAGAGACGCTGGTGACGCCCGAATCGGTCATGACGCTCGCCCACGAGGCGATGGTCGTCGCGCTGTTGCTCGCGGCACCGCTTCTGCTCGTGTCGCTCACCGTCGGTCTTGCGGTCAGCCTCTTCCAGGCGGCCACGCAGATCAACGAATCCACACTTTCGTTCATCCCGAAGCTCATCGCGATCGCCGTTACGCTCGTGATCGCCGGCCCGTGGATGCTCACGACGTTGCTCGACTACATGCACCGCATGTTCACGAGCATTCCGCAGATTGCGGGCTAGGCGGCGCACGCCGCCGCCCGCCTCCGCGTTTCCCACTGCGATGTTCACGGTCACCTACGCCCAGCTGAACGGCTGGCTCACCGCATTCCTGTGGCCATTCACGCGCATTCTCGCGCTCATCGCGGCCGCGCCCGTGCTCGGCCACCGCTCGCTGCCGACGCGCGTGAAGATCGGCCTCGCGGGGTTCACCACGCTGATCGTCGCGCCCACGCTCGGCGCCATGCCGCAGGTCACGGTGTTTTCCGCCGAGGGCGTCTGGATCCTCGCGAACCAGTTTCTGATCGGCATCGCGCTCGGTTTCGTCATGCAGGTGGTGTTCGCGATCGTGTCCACCGCGGGCGAGTTCATGGGGCTCGGCATGGGCCTCGGCTTCGCCACCTTCTTCGATCCGATGGCCGCGAGCAACCAGTCGGCGGTCTCGACCGTGATCAACATGTTCGCGATGCTCGCGTTCCTCGTCTTCGACGGCCATCTGCAGATGATCGCGGCGCTCGTCGCGTCGTTCCAGTCGGTGCCCGTTTCCGCCAATGTTCTCGCGGCGCCCGGCTGGCGCATGCTGGCCGGGTGGGGATCGGTGATCTTCGCTTCGGGCTTGCTGCTGGCGCTGCCGGTGGTGGTTGCGATGCTCATCACCAACCTCTCGCTCGGCATCCTGAATCGCGCGGCACCGCAGATTGGTATTTTCCAGGTCGGCTTCGCGGTCACGCTGCTCGCCGGTCTGCTGCTCACCATGCTGATGGTGCCAAACATGATTCCGTATTTCGCGCGGCTGTTCGACAGCGGGATCGAGGAAATGGGCCGCGTGGCGGACGCGCTAAGGCCACCGGGGTAAGCCGGGTCGAGAGCGGGGACGGGAAATAAGGCAGGAAATCAGGCGAGAAGCGTGCGCGGGAATCTGAAATGCCCGCGCACAGCAGACAGCGCAGCGCGCATGTCGCGCGCCACGCCCGGGTGAAGATCAGGGATTGAAGTACTGGAACAGCGACAGCGACTGGGTCTGCGCGAACACCTTCTGCGAGGCCGAAAGCGAGCTCTGAACCTGCGTGTACTGGCTGATCGCCTTCGTCATGTCGACGCTCGTGAGCGTCTGGAGGTTCGTCGTCACCTGCAGTGCATTCGTCGACGTCACGGTCTGCACCGCCTGCAGTTCCTGCTCGCGTCCGCCTACCGACGCATGGATCGTGACCACGTTGTCCAGCGAGTTGGTCATCTGGGCGAGTCCCGTCGACAGCGCGTTCTGCATCGTCGCCGTGGCCGTGGCGTTGTCCTGCGCCGGGTTGTTCAGCGCCGCAATCATCGTGTCGAGCGTGGCAAACACGTCGGTGTTCCCCGAGTTCGACGCCGGCGTTACCGTGAACGAATCGCCGGTCGCGGGCGTACCCGAAATCGTCGTGTTCATGCCGCTGCCGAGCGCGATCGTCCCGCCGTCGGTATAGAGATTGGTCACAGGCGCCACAGCCGGGTTCGACGTATCCGTGACGGTTGTGTACATGGAGCCGCCGGCCTGCGACGCGCTGAACGAATCCCCGGCGTTGGGCGCGCCCGTGATCGTCGTGGTCAGACCGGAACCGAGCGCAATCGCCGCGCCAGCGGTATAGGGGGTGGTCACCGGCGCCACGGACGAGTTCGAAGTGTCCGTGACGGTGTAGCTCAAGACACCAGCGACATTCGAGAACGAAACCTGGTAATTGTCGTTGTTCGTGGTCGCCGTCGAGTTCGTCACCGATATCGCGCCCAGCGTGCCGGTACCGGTGTTGGCAGGACTGGCAGGACCCGCCGTGAGCGCAATCGAGTAACTGTCGTTGTTCGTAGCCGCCGACTGGTTCGTGATCGTGACGCTGCCGATCACGCCATTGCCGGTGTTGGTCGATTTACCAGCCGGAACGGGCTGCGAGCCGAGCGACTGCACGCTCATGAACACCGACGCGCCCGTGTCGCTGACCGGAATATTGCGCGTGCCGGTCACCTGGACCGTGCGCTGGCCAGCGTCGCCGTTGTACGTGACGCCGCCGCCGGGGTTGTTCGTGAACACCTGAGTGGTGTTCTGGAAGCCCGAGAAAATCGAGTTGCCTTCGCCGTCGGTCGTGTTGGCGAGCGACATCAGCTCGTTGCGGTAGCCTGCCAGCTGCTTGGACAGGGCTGCGCGGTCGGTGTCGTTCAGCGTCCCGCCCATCGCTTCCTGAATCAGCGAGTTGATGCTCTGCATCGTGGTCGTGACGCTCGTGAGCGTGGTGTCCTCGGTCTGGAGCGACGAGAGGGCTGCGGTCTGGTTCGTCGAGTACTGCGTGAGCGTCGCGCTCGTGGCGGACAGCGTGACAGCCTGCGCCGCGCCGAGGGGGTCGTCGGCGGGATTGGAAATCGCCACGCCCGACGACACCTGCTGTTCGAGCTGGAGCATCTGGGACTGCTGGTTCTCCATCGTCGCGACGCTGGAGGAATAAAGCTCGGAAGTTGCGATACGCATGGGTCAGCGCCTCACTGGAAAATGCCGATCAGGGTCTGGAACAGCGAGGCCGCCGTCTGGATCACCTTGCTGTTTGCCTGATAGAGCTGCTGGTACTGCATCAGCTTCGCTGCTTCTTCGTCCAGGTTCACGCCCTGGACCGATTGCTGCTGCGAAGTGAGCTGCGTGACGAGCGACTGCTGCGACGTGCTCGATGCCTGAAGCAGCGTCGCCGTGTTGCCGATCGAGTTCACGTAGTTCGCGTAGGCGTTCGTCAACGTGGTCGTGCCGTTGAGCACGGTGCTCGACGTGAGGTTCGAGATTGCGAGCGCATTGCGGCCGTCCTGCGTGCCGCTGGTGTTCGCCGCGATCGTGAACGTGTCGTTGTTCGCCGGCGCGCCGCTCATCGTGAAGCTGACGTTGTTCAGGCCGGTGGTGCCGGTCGGATCGGCGATGCTAATGGTCCCGCCGGTGCTCGAATCGTAGTTCACGCTGGTCACCGGCGGACCGGCCGCGATCGTCGTCGAGGTCGCCGGCTGGCCCGGCACGGTGACCGTGACGACGGTGCCGACCGGGAAGCCCGAGAGCGTACCGATGGTGCCCGCAGCAGGCGCGGTATAGGTGAGCTTGAGCGGCGTGGTCGGGACCGCATAGCCGGCCGTGACCGTGCCCTGCGTGACGGTTCCCGTGCCCGCGTTCGCCGTGCCGGCCGACACGAGCACCGGCGAGGCCGCTGCGATGTCCGCCGGGTTGGTCGTTGCGACCGAGAAGCCGTTGAGCGCGCCCATCGTCGGTTCGATCGAGTACGCGTCGCCGTTGTTCATCGTGCCCGACGTCGTCGTGATCGAGAGGCCGCCCGCCACGAACGGCGTGGCCGCGCTCGGCGCAGTCGTGGTCGTGCCGGCAACCGTGTTCGTCGTAACGTCGGTCAGCGTGTATGTGCCGGCGTTATACGAGAGCGAGTAGTTGTCCGTGGTCGGCGTCGTCGGGTTGGTCAGCGTCGCCGTCACCACAGCGTTGCCGGTGTTGTTCGCGTAGCCCGAGACCAGCGCCGAATTCACGTTGAAGAGCGCAGTGCCGCTTGCGCCCGCGAGGTTGATGCCCAGTGCGTTCTGGCCGTTGACCTGTGCCGCGAAGCTCGTCGCGATCGCACCGAGCTGCGCTTCGGCCGGATCGAGCGTCTGCGTCAGGAACGAGGTGAGACCGCCGAGCGTACCGCCCTGAATCGCGGCCGAGCCAAGCTGCTGGGGCGCTGCCGTCGAACCGGGTTGGCCGGCCCACTCGACCTGCAGGTCGGCGGGATTGGTGTTCGACGGACCGGTCGTGAGGTTGTAGTTCTGCGTGCTGACCACGAGCGGTTGACCGTTGCCGAGGAACACGCTGTAGCCGCCGCTGTTCTGCACCACCTGCACACCGACCAGTTGCGCGAGGTTCGCCACGGCCTGGTCGCGCTGGTCTTCCAGCTGGAGCGGCTGCTGGCCCGACGAACTGGCGGCCGTGATCTGCGCGTTCAGTTGCGCGATCTGCTTCGAGTAGGTGTTGACCTGCGTGACCGCTTCGGTGATCTGCGTGTTCACGCTCGTACGCATTGCATCGTACTGCTGGCCGGCGGAATTGAGCTGGTCGGCGAGCGTCTGTGCATCGGAGAGCGCGGTCTGGCGCACTGCCGTATCGGCCGGCGCATTCGCGACATTCTGCAGTCCCGAGAAGAACCCCGAGATCGACGTGGCGATACCCGAAGTCGGGCTGCCGACGAGATTCGCGAGCTGCTGCGCGAGGGTTTGCGAAGCCGTCAGCGAGCTGTTCGTGGACGTCGCGTTGTTGAGCTGCGTCGTCAGATACTGGCTATAGGCACGCTGGATCGTCGTCGTGCTGACGCCGTTGCCGAGATAGCCCGAACCCATGTTCTGGCCGTTCGCCTCGGCGTAAACGGGCGATTCAACGGTATAGCCGGCAGTGGTCGAGTTGCTGATGTTCTCGCTCGACGTTGCGATGCCGAGATTCGCTGCCTGCAAACCGCTCAAACCGATCGAGAAAATATTCGTGGTCATGCGTGATCCTCGTAAACGTCCCTCCGCCCATGGCGGCCGCGTGGGTGCACTCTCCCGTATAACGGCAGAACGTCGCGAAAATTGAGTATCTGGTTAAGTGGAAAACGTTTGGCAGGGAGGGGGTGCGCTGCGCCGCCCGCACGGGGCAGCGCGAAGCAGAGCTCAAAGCAGAGTTCGATGCAGAGCGCGACACATCGCCCCGCCCTGCGGCACGGCGCAGGGGCGTGGCGGTGTCAGGCGCGCGCGAGCGCGCGACGCTTCATTTCGACCTGCGTGATATAGCGCTGCAGGCTGTTTTCGGTCGAGCCGGGCAACGATACGAAGCGCATGCCGAGGTGATAGCGACGCTCACCGTTGGGCAGATCGATGAAGCGCACGGCGGCCAGCGCGAGATCGACGCGCAGTTTGCCGTAAGTACGCAGATCGACTTCGACGTCATCCAGCACCGTACCTGCGGGGAGCGCTCCCGCACGCGGGTCAGTCGTGCGCAAGCCGAGGCCGCCGAGCGACACGTCGTGCACGTCGAACGCGAACGCCGAGCCGTCGGGCAGCGTACCGTGGGCGCGGCACGGATCGACCACGGGCGTGTCGACGCGAAAATACTCGCGGCGCTGGATGTAATAGAGCACCTCGGGGAACGACGCGACAAACGCGGGCCGCCCTTCGAAGTCGGTGCGGCGCGGCGTGCTCGTGCTGAACTCCACGCGCACGCCGTCCGGCGACGCGAGGAAGTGGCATTCCGGGCTTTCGAGCACGCGCTCGTTCTGCTCGGGGAGCGCGCCCCAGTCGAACACGAACGTATGCTCGCGCGTATTCACGGCGAGGATGCGGGTGACGATTTGTCCGCCGCGGTGCTGGAGCGTCAGGAAGTCGCCGCGGTTGACGAGGTTGCGCAGCTGCACGCCCACCTCGAGCGGATTGCGTCGGGCGTACTCGGGGGTATCTTCCCCTTCCGCCTGCTCCTGTTGATTCGTCTGAACGGTATTCATCGGCCTGCCGGTATTTCGTGGACGTGCCAGCGCGCGTGAGACGGACATAACGCGCGCCGTCCGGGCGGCACACGCCGCCCCTAGTACTTATCCATCTCGTCTGCATTAGCGGCAGAGCAGCGGGAAAGTTTAGGGGTTTGTCTTAAAAATATTCCGGGCGAGCGCCGGCCGCCGCTGCTGTGCGGCCGATGACATGGATGCTGTGGATTGTGCGGATGCTGCGGATTTCGCGGTTCAGTCGCGAACGGCGGTGTTGCGCGTGCCAGTCTCAGGTCATGCGCTGCATGATCGTCATGAGCTTCTTCGCGTAGTGCGGATCGGTGGCGTAGCCCGCCCGCTGCATGCCCTGCGCGAAACCTTCGGCGCTGTGCGAGCCGTTGATAACCGAGGCGTAACGCGGGTTGCTCTTGAGCAGGTTCGCGTAGTCGGTCATCGCGTCCTCGTACGAATCGTAGGCGCGGAACTTCTCCACCACGTGACGCGGCTCGCCGTTCACGTATTCGGTCGTGACAGTCGATACGGTCTTGCCCGTCCAGTCCTTCGATGCCTTGATGCCGAAGACGTTGTGGCTGGACGTGCCGTCCGCCTTGCGGATCTCGCGCTTGCCCCAGCCCGATTCGAGCGCGGCCTGACCGATGATGAAGCGCGCGGGGATGCCCGTGCTCGCGCTCGTCTGTTGCGCGGAGTTCGCGAGTTTATCGACGAACGCCTGCGCGTCGGCGTCGCCGTTGTTGCGCAGTGCGGGCATGAGCGCGCCGTTGGCGCCGTAGCCCTTGCCGTTCGTCAGCGAGCCGTTCGCGGATGCATTGCCGTACGCGCGGCCGAGCGCGCTCAGCATCGCCTGGTTGCCGGCGTTGCCGCTCGCGCCGGAGCCCGCAAGGCCCGATAGCGTGTTGGCGATGCCACCCGTGCCCTGGGCGCCGTCCGCGCCTTGTGCTGCATCGCCGCCCATGCTGCGCGTGAGCTGCTTGAGCATCGCGTTCGCGAGGCCGATGCCCTTGTTCGACATCTGCTGCGAAAGCTGCTGGTCGAGCATCGACTGGAACTGGTCGCCGTCGTGCGAGTCGAGCGGGCCGTCGTTGGGCGTCGCGTCGCGCATGCTCTTGAGCATCATCTGCGTGAACACCGCGTCGAACTGCTTGGCCGCCATCTTTACGCCCTGCTGCGGCGATGCATTTGCAGCAGCACGCATCGCGTCGAAACCCTGGACGTCGAGCGCAAAGCGGTTAGTGATGTCGAGGCTGTTGCCGATCTTCGAGTTGTCCATCGTGCGGTCCTTAGATGATTTCGAGGTCGGCGCGCAATGCGCCCGCCGCCTTCATCGCCTGCAGGATCGACATGAGATCTGCCGGCGTCGCGCCAAGCGCGTTAAGCGCCTTCACGACTTCGGCGAGATTGGCGCCCGCCGTCACGAGTTTCAGCGATCCGTTGTCCTGCTTCATCTGGATCTGCGACTGGCGCGCCGTCACAGTGTTGCCATTCGAGAACGCGCCCGGCTGGCTCACCACCGTCTGCGTGTTCACGACGACGGAGAGGTTGCCGTGCGCCACCGCGCAGCTTTGCAACGTCACCATCTGGTTCATCACGATCGAGCCCGTGCGCGCGTTGAGGATCACCTTCGCCGCCGCCTGTGCCGGGCGCACATCGAGGTTCTGGATCTGCGCGATGAAGCTGACCTGCGCCCCTGGATCGGAAGGGCCGTGGACCTGGATCGTACGGCCGTCGAGCGGTGTCGCCGTGCCGGGGCCGAACATGTTGTTGACCGCCGCCACGATGCGCTGCGTCGTGTCGTAGTCCATGTCATTGACTTCCATCTGCAGCATGCCGCTTTGCTGCGTTACCGTCGTCGGCACCGAGCGTTCGATGATCGCGCCGCCCGAGATACGCCCCGCGGCTAGCTGGTTCACCTGCACGCGGCTGCCGTTGGCCGACGCACCCGCGCCGCCCACCGCCACGTTGCCCTGCGCGAGCGCGTACACCTGGCCGTCCGCGCCCTTGAGCGGCGTGAGCAGCAGGGTGCCGCCGCGAATGCTCTTCGCGTTCGCGAGCGACGACACGGTGATATCGATCGCCTCGCCCGGCCGCGCGAACGGCGGCAGCGTCGCCGTCACCATCACGGCGGCGACGTTCTTGAGCTGCATGTTCGTGAGCGGCGACGTGGTGCTGTTCGCGCTCGACGTGTTGTTGATCGAGATGCCGAGGTTCGCGAGCATATTCGCGAGCGTCTGCGTCGTGAACGGCGCCTGGGTCGTCTGGTCGCCGGTGCCGTCGAGGCCCACGACGAGGCCGTAGCCGATGAGCGGGTTGTCGCGCACGCCCTGGAACGCGACGAGATCCTTCACGCGTTCGGCGCGCGCCGGGCTCGCGAACGTGAGCAGCGCTGCGCCCGCGAACAGGCAGCCGAGCACCACACCGAGCGCGGTGAGCACATCTTTCAGGCGCGTGCGGCGCGACTGCTTAAAGCGGATTTTCACCATGGCGCGATGTTCAGGAAAAAGCGTTGCAGCCAGCCCATGGTCTCGGCTTCGTTGATGACGCCCTTGGCCGAGTATTCGATACGCGCGTCGGCGACATCGGTGGACAGCACGGAGTTGTCTCCGGCAACGGTGTTCGGATTGACGACGCCCGAGAAACGCACGTACTCGTTACCCTGATTGATGAGCATCTGCTTCTCGCCGGACACGAGGAGATTGCCGTTGGGCAGCACGTTCGTCACGGTCACGGTGATCACGCCGTTGAACGTGTTCGAGGCGTTGGCGCCGCCCGTGGCGTCAAACTGGTTCGCGCCGTTCGCGGACAGATTCATGCGCGAAAAAAGGCCCGGCGCGAAGCTCGCAATCGGCACGGCAAAACTCGTGCTGCCGCCGCGCTTGGTGTTCGCGCCGGAGGACTTCTGCGCGTTGATGTTTTCGGCGATCACGATCGTCAGGATGTCGCCGGTGTTGCGCGGACGCTGGTCTTCGAACAGCGGGCGTCCTGCGTAGCCGGGATTGAAGATCGAGCCAGGCGAGCTGTTGATGGGCGGTGGCGGCGGCACAGCCGTCATCGGCTGCTGCGTAATCGGCTTATGTTCGGGGAAATACGCGCAGCCGCCGAGCGCGAGCATGCCGGCGAGCGCCGTCATGGCCACAAGGGCCACTGCGCGCGTGCGATGTTTGATTCGTCCGGCCATGCTGGTCACCGCCTCAATTCCGTGCCTGACTTAAACCTGCATCTGCGTGAGCGTCTGCAGCATCTGATCCGACGTATTGACGGCCTTGCTGTTGATTTCGTACGCGCGCTGGGTCTGGATCATGTTGACGAGCTCTTGCACGACGTTCACGTTCGACGCTTCGATGTAGCCCTGGTTGAGCGTGCCCGAGCCGTTCAGGCCCGGCGTCGTGATCGTGGGCGCACCCGACGAAGCCGTTTCCGACACCAGGTTCTCACCGTTCGACTGCAGGCCGGCCGGGTTGATGAACATCGCGAGCTGCAGCGAACCGATCGTCGTGGTGGCGCTCGATCCAGCCGTCGTGACCGTGACCACGCCGTCGCTGCCAACGGTCAGCGAGGTGGCGTTCGCGGGCACCGTGATCTGCGGGATCACCGGATAACCGCTCGCCGTCACAAGCTGGCCCTGAGCGTTGGTCTGGAACGAGCCGTCACGCGTGTACTGGGTCGTGCCGTCCGGCATCTGAACCTGGAAGAAGCCCGCGCCGTTGATGGCGAGGTCCTTCGAGTTGCCGGTCTGCTGCAGGTTGCCCTGCGTGTAGAGGCGTTCGGTCGCGATCTGCTGCACGCCGGTACCGATCTGGCTGCCCGAGGGCAGTTCGGTTTGCTGCGTGGAGTTCGCGCCCGGCTGACGCAGCGTCTGGTACATCAGGTCCTCGAACACGGCGCGCGAGCCCTTGAAGCCGGTGGTGCTCACGTTCGCGAGGTTGTTCGAGATCACGTCCATCTGCGCCTGCTGTGCGTTCATGCCGGTAGCGGCGATGTAGAGCGATCGGTTCATGGTGTTTCTCTCCCCGTTGGCCCGGCGCGTGGCGCGAGCCGTCTATTCTTAGGTGAACTGGAGCAGCTGGTTGGCGGTCTGGTCGTTCTGGTCAGCGGTCTGCAGAAGCTTCGTCTGCATCTGGAACTGACGCGCGTTCGTGATCATCGAGACCATCGCCGCGACCGGATTCACGTTGCTGCCTTCAATTGCTTCCGTGGCGATCTGAACGGTCGGGTCCGCATCGGCGGGGTTGCCGTCGGCGGTGCGGAACAGGCCGTCGTCGCTGCGCGTCAACGTGCCCGCGGGCGGATTGACGAACTTGATCTGGTCGATCATCGCGATCGCGTTCGGCTGGCTGCCCGGCGCGATAGCCGACACCGCGCCGTCCGAGCCGATCGTCACCGCCGAGCCAGGCGGCACCGCGATCGGACCGCCGCCGCCGATCACCTGGAGGTTGTTAGCCGTGACGAGTTGGCCGTTTTCATCGACGTGCAGGTTGCCCGCGCGCGTGTACGCCTCGTTGCCATCGGTACCCTGCACGGCGATGAAGCCCTGGCCTTGAATGGCGATGTCGAGCGGGTTACCGGTCTTCGAGATTGCGCCGGGCGTCATGTCCGAGCCGGGCGTCGCCGACAGTACAAACGTGCGCGTCGTGAGATCGTTAACCGTCGAGCCATCGCCGAACGACATCGGGACGTCGCGAAAGTTGGCGAGCTGTGCGCGAAAGCCCGTGGTCGAGACGTTCGCGAGATTGTTCGCGACGACGGCCTGCTGTTCGAGCGACTGCGTCGCGCCCGACATTGCGGTGTAGATCAAACGGTCCATGATTCGCCCGGAGTCTCAAGTGCCTGTTAGTTGGCTTACATCTGGAGCAGCGACTGGTCGACGGTCTGCTGCGTCTTGATCGTCTGCGCGTTTGCCTGGTAGTTGCGCTGCGCGGTGATCAGATCGACGAGCTGGTTCGTGAGGTCGACGTTCGACTGTTCCAGCGAACCGCCCTGCAGCGTGCCGTGGTTCGTGCTGCCCGGCGCGGAGATCTGCGCGACGCCCGACTGGATCGTCTGCTCGAACTGGTTGCCGCCGAGGTTCACGAGACCGTTCGGATTGTTGAACGTCGCGAGCACGATCTGGCCGAGCGCCATGGTCTGGCCGTTCGAGTAGTTGCCGGTGATCGTGCCGTCCGTACCGATCGAGAAGTTCGAGAGCGTGCCGCTCGCGTAACCGTTCTGCGCGAGGTTGTTCACGCCGCTCGCGCCGCCGTACTGGGTCGTGCCGCTGAAGTCGATGGTGACGACCTGATTGGTGGCGGCACCATCGGTCGGGTTCAACACCAGCTGGAAGCTGCCAACACCCGGCGCCGCGGCGCCTGCGGCGGTCGCCGCGGCGTTCGCCGCTGCGCTCTGGGTCGTGCCCGAGATCTGCCCAGACGAGCTGAACTGGATCTGGCCAAGGTCCGTCGTTGTGCCGTTCGCCGTGGCGTAGGCTTCGGTCTGCCCGACGGCATTCTGCACGAAGTACATGTTGACCTGCTGCGTGCCGCCGAGCGAATCGTAGGCCGTGATCGCGGTCGAGTAGTTGTAGCTGGTCGGATCAGCCGCGTTGAAGACCGGGTTGGTCGGCGCCGTGGCCTGCGCATTCAGGTTCAGCTGCGCGGTGACGCTTGACGTTTGCTGCGGCGCGATGTTGGTGGTCGGCACCTTCAGCGCCACCGTCTGCGCCGTGTTGATGATACCGCTCGCGCCCGCCGCGTAACCCATCAGCTCGTTACCGGCGGCATCGACGATGTAGCCATTCTTGTCGAGGTTGAACACGCCGTTACGCGTGTACGTGATCGTGCCGTTGTTCGACATCTGGTAGAAGCCGTTGCCGTTGATCGCCACGTCGAGCGCCTGGCCCGTCGTGTTGATCGTCCCCTGGGAGAAGTTCTGCTGAACCTCCGACAACGACGCACCGAGGCCGATCTGCATGTTGACCGCGGTCGCGACCGAGTTCGCATAAACGTCCGCGAACTGCGCCGTGCTCTCCTTGAAGCCCACGGTGTTCGCGTTCGCGATGTTGTTACCGATCACGTCGAGGTCGTTCGACGCTGCGGCGAGGCCGCTCAAACCTTGCTGGTAGCCCATGTCTGTCTGCTCCGCGAAATGTCTATGTCTTGATCAGAGAATGCCGGCCACGCTCGAAAGCGGGACGGTGTTGCCGTTCGCGAGCGAGAGACCCGCGCTGCCATTCGACTGCTGGATCACGGCCTGTACCTTGCTCGCGACGAGCGCCGTGCCCGTGCCGGCCTGGCCGTTGACCGTGGCCGAAACGCTGACCGAATAGGTGCCGTCGGGAAGCGCATTGCCCGACGAATCGACCGGACTCCAGGTGACCGGCACCGTGCCAGCCGACTGCGGGCCGAGGTCCATCGAACCGACGATCTTGCCCGACGAGTTGGTGATCTGAACCTTCACGTCCGAGGCCGCCGCGGCCATCTGCACGCCGAGTTGCGGCGCCGAACCGCTCGACACCGTCACGCTGTTGCCCGGGGCAAGCACGGTCGAACCGATCAGGAGCGCGGCCTGCGCGTTCTGTCCTGCGGAGAGCTGCGTCGAAAGCGACGTCAGCGACGTGTTGAGCTGGCTGATGCCCGACACCGTGTTGATCTGCGCCAGCTGCGAGGTCATCTGCGAGCTGTCCATCGGATTGGTCGGATCCTGGTTCTGCAACTGCGCGACGAGCAGCTGCAGGAACGTGGTCTGCAGGTCGGCCGCGCTCGTGCCGCTCGAACTGCTCGACGAACTGGACGAGCTGGAGCTCGTGCCGTTCATCGTGTCGAGCAGTTTCTGCGACATGGTGGCGGAGCTGCCGCCGATGGTGGTGTTCGTAGTCAACGCGTTCTCCTCGGATGCGTTTCTTGTGCCGCTGCGTCGTGTGGCGTGGCGTAACGTTTGCCTGGCCGCGCGGCCTTAAAGGCGCTCAGTGACCGGCTCAGGTGCCGATCGTCAGTGTCTTGAGCATCAGCGTCTTGGCGGTGTTCAGCGTCTCGACGTTGGCCTGGTACGAGCGCGACGCCGAGATCATGTTCACCATCTCCTGCACCGGATCGACGTTCGGCATCGTCACGTAGCCATCGGAGTTCGCCGCCGGGTTGGTCGGGTCGTAGGTCATCTTCATCGGCGTCGGGTCGTCGACGACGCCCGTCACCTTCACGCCGCCCACCTGCTGACCCGAGCTCGTGTGCGAGCCGCCGAGCGGATCGACCGCGAACACGACCTGCTTTGCCTTGTAGGGCTGGCCGTCCGGGCCCGTGGTCGAATCCGCGTTGGCGAGATTGGACGCCGTCACGTTCAGACGCTGCGACTCGGCCGTCATGGCGGAGCCCGCAACTCTGAAAATGTTCATCAGGTTTGGCATGGTTTCATTGACCTCACGGAATGCGAACTCGTCTTTCTGCCCGCTGCTTACTTCTGCTTGCTGCTGTCTGGTTACTGACTGCTTGCTCGTGTCGTGGTGCGGGTCTTAGGTCGAACCCGACGTGATCGCCGAGAGCATCGTCTTGATCTGTTGCGAAAGCACCGTCATGCCCGACTCGAAGTGCAGCGAGTTGTCGGCGAACTGCACACGCTCGGTGTCGAGATCGACCGTGTTGCCGTCCAGCGCGGGCTGCGTCGGGTTGCGATACATCAACGGGCTCTGGTACTGCTCGGTCGGGCCGCCCGTCGGCGTCAGCTTCGCGTTGCCCATCATGTGGCCGGATTCCGTGGCCGCCATCGTCATGCCGCTCGTCACGCCTGCCGGTGCCGACATCGCGAGCGGCACGCCGTTGCTGCCGCCCATCGACGCGGAACCGCCCGTGCCGGAACCGCCACCCGTGCCGCCTGCGGCTGCCATGCCGATCGTCGCCGATGAGCCGGTCACGCCGGAGACGCCCGCCGCGGTCGTCGCGCCGGCATGCCGAAGCGCGCCAGCCAGCGACGCCGAGAAGTCCACGTCGCGTGCCTTATAGCCCGGCGTATCGGCGTTCGCGATGTTCGCGGACAGCAGCGCCTGGCGAGTGGCGCGCACGTCGAGCGCTTCGCGGCCGAACGCGAATTCGGCGTCGAGTTTGTCCAGCATCGTGCGTTCTCCGTTACACGAAATGAGGTGCCCAGGGTGCGCAAAATATGCGCAGACCTTTTCGCATGGAGGGGAATATTAGGGGCGGCTGACAAGTTCCAATCGAACGAATAGCCGGGAAAGCGCCCCTCTATTCGACGTTACCGACCGGGGTCCGCCGCCTAGAATTCGATGCGTGTCAATGCATTAGATGGAGAACGACGATGCCGCAGACTGCCACTTCCCGCACGCCCGACAACGGCGCGGGTCGGCGCTCGCGCGGCGTTTTGTCCGGCCTCGCCGCCTCGCCCGTGAACGGTGACGCGAGCGCCTCGCGCAGCACGCGCTTCGCGGTGTGGCTCGGCGCTCCCTTGCTTGCGTTGTGCTGCGGCCTTGCAGGCAGCGGCGCGCTCGCGCAGACGCCGGGCAACCAGATCTATATTGCAGGCCCGGGCAGCCAGAACGGTGCCGAAGCGGCGCAGATGGGCTCGATGCTCGATGCCAAAGGCCACAACGCCGCAGTAGCCCCTGCCATTGCGGGCGCGACGCCGATTGCGCCGACACCCGCACCCGCGCGCGGCGACGATGAACAAAGCGGCATGATCACCATTCCCGGCCCGGGCGAACGCACGGCGGGTGCATCGCAAGCCGGCGCGCCCAACATCGTCACGATTCCCGCGCCCGGCACCCCGGCCACGCCTGCCGCCCTCGCCCGCAACGGCGCGCCCACGCTGCCGCACGTAAATGCCCGCACGAACGCGAGCCGCGTCGTGCCGGTTGTCGCTGGCTCGTCGCCCGCCGCCACGCCCAACACAGCCGCCGATAACGCCGCGCTCAGCGCCGCCAATGCGCGCGCGAATGTCATCCAGCGCTACGCCGCCGCAGCGGCAGCCAACGCGAAGGCGAACGCAATGCAGAACGGCGCTGCCGCGCAAGCACCGCAGGGCCAGCAGGACGGCGAGTCGGTCCATGCGGCCGCGCTCGCCTTCCTGCAGCAGCAGTCGGCCGGCCTGCCGGGCCACGTCACGGTCACCGTCTCGCCGGTATTCCCGCGCGGCCTCGCCGCCTGCACCCAGCTGGAAACGTTCATGCCGCCCGGCGCGCAGACGTGGGGCCGCACGACCGTCGGCGTGCGCTGTGTCGGCGCGAAGCCGTGGACGCTCTACGTCGCCGCGCGCGTCGCCGTCGAGATCACCTACTACACCGCCGCGCGCCAGATCGAACCCGGCCAGATGCTCTCCGCCGCCGATCTCGTGCCGCGCCAGGGCGACCTCGCGACCCTGCCGCGCACGGTCATCACCGATACGTCACAGGCCGCCGGCGGGCTCGCGCTGCTGCGCATCTCGGCGGGCCTGCCGCTGCGCACCGACATGCTGCGCAGCGCGTCGTCCGTGGTTTCGGGACAGACGGTCAAGGTGGTCGCCGAGGGCACCAACTTCACGATCTCCGCGGAAGGCAGCGCGCTCAACACCGCCGCGCCGGGACAGCAAGTACGCGTGCGCACGGAGGGGGGGCAGATCATCACGGGCATCGTGAAGGATGCGGGGACGGTGCAGGTGCAGATATAAGTGTGGGGCTGCGCACGTAACAGCATGTAACGTTTGAACTTTCGCGCTAAAGTTCGGGCCGGCATTTGCCGATATCACGATCAAATCGATCAGGAAGCCCCATCGTGAAAGTTGACTCCACCAGCCGCAACAGCTCGCGCTCGCTTCAGGCGGACGTGACGCGCACACAGCAAGGCGATTCCGCCGGCGCCGCGAGTGCCGGTGGCACGACTTCTTCAGCCGCATCCGCCTCGGGCAGCGCCGGCAGCGACGCCAACGTGAGCCTGTCTGCGCTCTCGTCGACGCTGCGCTCGCTCGCAGCCAGCGGCTCCGCCGACATCGACGTGGCCCACGTCGAGTCGATCAAGGACGCGATCCGCAACGGCACGCTGCAGATCGACACCGGCAAGATCGCGGACGGCGTGCTGGAAACGGCGCGCGGCCTGCTCAAAGCGCCCTCGGGGAACTGAAGGCGCGCCAGACACTGACTTTTTTCGCTGAACCATGAAAGACACCTTGCTAGCCACGCTGATCGACGAGCACGCTGCGGTTGAGGCGTTCGCCTCGCTGCTCGCCGTCGAACAGAAGGCGCTCACGAGCCTGGACGGCATGAACACCCTGCCGCAGATCGTCGAGCAGAAGTCGGTGCTCACGCAGCGTCTCGCGGGCCTGGAAAAAGCACGTGACGCGCAGCTCGCCGGGCTTGGCCTGCCGTCAGGTCGCAAGGGTATCGAGATGGCGTGCGAAAACGACGCGCGTCTCGCGGGCCAGTGGGAACTGCTCAAGGGTTCGACCGAACGCGCACGCCGCGCGAACATCACGGTCGGCATGATGATCCGCACGCGCATGGACCATAACCGCCGCTCGCTGTCGATACTGCGTGGCGACACTGGAAATGGCGGCCCGGCACTCTACGGACCGGATGGGCGGTTGCCAGCGTTCGGGCTTTAAAGCCGCGCTGTGCAAACAAAAAAGCCGAAGCGTTTTGCGCTTCGGCTTTTTTTGTTTTTCGCGGAATTCCGGGGAGACCGCTTGCGGACGGCGGTAGTCGGCTAACTGCGGTCGTACGATCCTGCGCCCCAACGGCCATTCGAAAGTCGGCTTCGCTCAGCTAACGGACGTTCGCGCGCCGATCCTGTCCGGCATATCAGGACGCGTGCGCCGACGTCAGATTGAGTGCTAACGCTTGCGCGACTTCGATGCCATCGATCGCTGCGGAGTAAATACCACCCGCATACCCCGCGCCTTCGCCGGCCGGATACAGACCTTCGACGTTCATGCTCTGGTAATTGTCCTTGCGTCGAACCCGGATGGGTGAAGAAGTGCGCGTCTCCACGCCGGTGAGCACGGCATCGTGCATCGCGAAGCCGGCGATCTTCCTGTCGATCTGGGGGAGCGCTTCACGGATTGCTTCGATCACGTAGTCGGGGAGCGCGGTGCTGAGATCGGTCGGGCGCACGCCCGGCTTGTACGACGGCACCACGGAGCCAAGCGACGTCGACGGGCGGCCGGCGATGAAATCACCGACCAGTTGACCCGGTGCATGGTAATCACCGCCGCCGAGTTCGAACGCGCGCTCTTCCCATTTGCGCTGGAACGCGATGCCCGCCAGCGGACCGCCGGGAAAGTCCTCCGGCGTGATGCCCACGACGATGCCTGCATTCGCGTTGCGCTCGGCTCGCGAATACTGGCTCATGCCATTGGTGACCACGCGCCCCGGCTCGGAGGTCGCCGCGACCACCGTGCCTCCGGGGCACATGCAAAAGCTGTAGACGGCCCGTCCATTGCTGGTGTGATGGACCACCTTGTAGTCGGCCGCGCCGAGTTGCTTATGGCCCGCGAACTTGCCGAAGCGCGCGCGATCGATCAGCCCCTGCGGATGTTCGATGCGAAAACCCAGCGAAAACGGCTTGGCTTCGATATAGACACCGCGATCGTGCAGCATCTGGAAGGTGTCGCGCGCGCTGTGGCCCACGGCCAGCACCACGTGGTCGCACCGCAGCGTTTCGCCGTTCGAGAGCTTGAGCGAGCGGACCTTGCCCTGATCGATTTCGATATCGTCGACCCGGGTTTCGAAGCGCACTTCGCCCCCCAGTTCCTCGATGCTGGCGCGCATTTTTTCCACCATGCTGACGAGGCGGAAAGTGCCGATGTGCGGCCGGCTCAGGTAGAGAATGTCTTCCGGAGCACCCGCCTTGACGAATTCGTCCAGCACCTTGCGGCCATAGTGGTTCGGATCCTTGATCTGGCTGTACAGCTTGCCGTCGGAAAACGTTCCAGCCCCGCCTTCGCCAAACTGCACGTTGGATTCAGGATTGAGTACGCTCTTTCGCCACAGACCGAAGGTGTCCTTGGTGCGCTCACGCACGGCTTTGCCACGTTCGAGGATGATCGGGCGGAATCCCATCTGCGCGAGGATAAGTCCCGCGAACAGGCCGCACGGCCCCATGCCGATGACGACCGGGCGCACGAAACTCGTATGCTCCGGGGCCTTCGCGACAAAGCGGTATTCCATGTCCGGCGTCACCCCGCAATGCGGGGTGCCAGCGAGCCGCTTGCGCGCGGCCGCTTCGTCCTTGACTTCGACATCGACGATATAGGTCAGCTTGATGTCTGAGCGCTTGCGTGCATCGTGCGCACGGCGGAACACCGTGTAATGGACGAGCCCGTCTGCCGGCACGCCGAGATCCGCGAGGCGCGCGCGTATCGCGGCGTCGAGATCGCTTTCGGCATGGTCGAGGGGGAGTTTGATTTCGCTAAGACGTAACATGAGTGCTGGGATGCGGTCACCGCGCAATCGTGGTGGTGTTGAAACAGGTGGAGGCTGACATGCCGGCGGCGACGTTGTTCGCTACGCGGGCATCCCGGATCCAGACCTTCCATCGGCGGAAAAAACTGCACGCGGGGCTGCAAACCGACCAGGTCGGGCAACTCACGCTACTTCAGGGTAAGAACAAGAAGTGAGCCTTGCGCGGGGAAGGCTCTTCCGCCCCGAAGCCGTCATCAAGCAAGCCCGCGAGCGCATCGTGCGGATTGAGCGAATCGGAAGACGCTCAATGCATCGAGCGGTCTCGCCCGAGCAAACCGCCGTCTGGCGCAGTGCCACTGCCAACCAGCGAACGGTGAAGAAGCCGATGCAAGCCTGGGAGGACGAAATCGAGGGCCTGAACGACGTAGCCGCCGTGAACGTCGAACTTTACCATCATCAGCGCACCACCATAAGCACCTCGATACAACCGCCCCGCACAAATGCAGCCGCCAGAGGGAAAAGAATCGTAGCGACGTTCTACGCGCGCAGTATCGCTTTCCGTGGTGCCCGCCGTACGTCGGCGCTTACCAGGGCGCAGCGATTGTGAAACTGCGTTGCCTGCGCTGCCGACCTGTATCGGCCCGATCCGCAACACAGGACTTCGACGGCAAGTGGCACTGGCGGCGGCTCCCAAATGCCGGCTCTCAGACAAGAACAACGGCCTGATGAATGACCGTCGACACTCGCCCTCTGCGCACCGTCGAGGATCAGGACGACATCGGCGGTCGGGGTTCGGCCATCAGGCCTCTACGGGGAGATGGTCACCGTCGTCTCGGATTCGTACGCGAGCCGCACGTGGCTATAGCGCTTTAGCGACCGCATAACCGTAACGAGATCCGGACGATTTACCCGAATGGAATGGGCAGTACCCGACTTGTACTCGAAGGTCAGGAGATTTAGCTTGAGGTTGATACCGGTTACTACCACGACGCCGCTGAAGGTTCGGAGTGCCTGAAAGCCCTCCTGATTTGCGCCAGGCGAATGCTGGGTCACCTTTGCCGTGCGATCAAGGAGTGTGAGCGCAGCGCCCTGAGCGGGCGTCAATTCGGTGACGTATGGCTCCAGGAAACTCGCCGTGAGCTTGTCGCCGACCTTGACTGCGTTGAGCACGTCGGGAAAATCTTTCGCACTGTAGCTCCGATCTTCGTGGCCTGGCACGGTCACGACGATGAGTGCGTTCTTTGTGTCGATCAGGCTGATGGTGCCGCTTTCAGTGTCGACCGACGCGCCGCGTGGCACGGCTTGCGCAGGCGCCGAGGCCGCCATGTCGTCCGCACGGCACTCGGGCGCCCAGCTTGTGGACAAGGCAATGAAGGCGACGAAGAGCGCGCTGCGACGCGCAACGGAAATGCATGCGTTCAATCGGAAGAGCATGGAAGCCCCCTCGGTGCAATCAGGCGTCACGCTCGCTGTGCCCGTCCGGAACCGAAGCGAGTTCTTTCGCAGCCTAGCACCACAAGACGTGCATACCATCGGACCTTGGTCTTACCTGGTCGCGATCGCGGGCGAAGCCGATTGCTTTTTCGTGAGTGGCCATACTGGGCGGCCGCGCGACTCCGATACCAGCCGCTGCAAGCAGGATGGCGCGACCGGCGGCAATGGGTCGAACGGAGTTCTTTCCCGGAAACCTGCAAAGAACCTTTTTCGGGCCTCGTTCGGGCCCGCAACAGTCTCAACGCGAGCCATCACCGGCTCACCACCACACCCTCAAGCCTGATTCTCCGTACTCGCCCACGCCATCTCACGCAACCGCGTACGCAGCCGCGCAACAGCCTGGCTGTGCAACTGGCACACGCGCGACTCGCTAACCTCCATCACCGCGCCGATCTCGCGCAGGTTCATACCGCGCTCGTAATAGAGCGACATTAGCAGCTTCTCACGCTCAGGCAGACGATCGATCGATTCGATCAGCGCGCCGCGCAGACTATCGTCGAGCAGCGCCGAAAGCGGGTCCGTGTGATCGACGCAATAACGGTCGAGGAACGGTTCATCCTCAGCGGAGCGGTCAAAGTCTTCGTAGTAGATGAGCTGGCTGCCGTGCAGGTCCTGCAGCATCGACTGATATTCGTCGAGCGGCATGTTCAGGTGACCCGCGACCTCAGTCTCACTCGCCGCACGCCCAAGTCGCTGCTCAACCTGATGCACGGCCATCTCCACTTCGCGCGCTGCTCGTTTCGCAACTGACTTAACGGCCCGATTCCGGGACCGCTGAGCGTAAGTGGAATGCCTTGCCGTTGAAGACGTACCAGTAGGTACCGTGCTCTTTGCTCTCGTTGCGGCTTCCCTGCACAGTCAACATGCAGCTATTCGCGCGGTACGCCAGCGGCTCCGTCACATCGAGCGGCCAGTCGGAAACGGTAAACGGCAACGAGGTTACGCGGCCGGTTTTCACATCGATTGCTGCCGCCATGACGCAACCGGCACCGCAGCCCCATTGCGCGAGTCGGTAGTGCCCTGCGAAGTTGACCGGCCCGCGCGAGACGTCCGCCACAGCACTGCGAAACGCGCGCGAGCCCGCATCGAATACGAGGCGCGGAGGTACGCGTCCTGCCTGAACCGTTGCCGGGCAATCCTCGAACGAGGCTGGCTGCTGCGCATGGGCGACGCCGGACACCGTAGCTAGAGCGGTCAGCACAACGAGTAGGGGCAATTTGCACATGGCTCAATACCAGTGGTGGCTTTTCCAGAATTCCCGGGCCCGAAATGACGAATGATAGCGCCCGTAAATGTAGCGGATGCCGCCCTGGCATTCTTCAACTGCGTTGCCAAAGGATGCTTCGCCGCGTGGGTTCAATCCGTACTGTGCGCGCAAGAGCTGGAACAGACCTCGCGCCGTTGAGGAGCCGTTCCGCGCATTCACAACGCCCGTCGACTCCTGAGCCAGTATCCATAACAGATCGTGAAAATCCGCTGACGACTTGCCTTCCTTCCGCATGGCATCGCGCAGAGCAAGTTGCACATTCAGCGGCACAACGCTAACGGGCTTTTCCTGCCATCCGCCTTTCGTTGCTCTTAAATGGTGGTGTGTGCGTGGATGCGTAGCTGCCATTGATTTGGCTCCCTGGTTTGAAGGAGCGGCCACGCTAGCACGAAAGAACGGCGAGCAATCTCGATTAGATGCACAGGCGGTCTGCCGGCCCGAACAAGGCCACGCGGTCCAGGAGAGGGTCCTGGATGGTCGCTGACAGCCCCTTAACGGCCCCCAACGGCCGGGCTGCATTTCACCACTCCACCGTCACGACTGATTCTCCGTACTCGCCCACGCCATCTCACGCAACCGCGTGCGCAACCTCGCAACGGCCTGACTGTGCAACTGGCACACGCGCGACTCGCTAACCTCCATCACCGCGCCGATCTCGCGCAGGTTCATCCCGCGCTCGTAATAGAGCGACATCAACAGCTTCTCGCGCTCGGGCAGACGGTCGATCGATTCGATCAGCGCGCCGCGCAGGCTATCGTCGAGCAGCGCCGAAAGCGGGTCCGTGTGATCAACGCAGTAACGATCGAGGAACGGCTCGTCCTCGGCGGAACGGTCGAAGTCTTCCTAGTAGATAAGCTGGCTGCCATGCAGGTCCTGCAGCATCGACTGATCCAAGTCGCTGCTCAACCTGATGCACGGCCATCTCCACTTTGCGCGACGTGCGGCGCAGGTTGCGCTGCAATGCGGTGCGTACTGAAAGGGTGATCGCGAACGTGCCATCCATGGTTGCTCGGCAGGTGACACACCCCCTGATCCAGATCAAGCCCATGGTCGCCGCACAGAGTTCTGCTGCTGTTAGCCGTACGTCGGCGCTTAGCCAGAAACGCGCGCATCATGGGAGATGTTCGTGGCTGCGCGCAGACATCTGGACGGTCGAGAGTGGCTGCGGGGCATAGGAGGACATCATGTCTTTCGCACCTATGTTCAGGCTCGTCGTCAGCCTTGCATACACAATCGCCCTGCTTGGAGAGGGATCGGCTGGAGCGCTGCAGCACCCCGCCCCGGCATCAGCGCTCCGGCCCGCGCCTGTGCATCGGCTCAGCGTGCCCACCACCCCGTCGCAGGGCGACTTCAATTCGATGCTCGAGCGGCGCCAGCTTCGCGTGCTCGTGCCCTACAGCCGCACGCTCTATTTCATCGACAAGGGGCACGAGCGCGGGCTGACCGCAGAGCTCATGCGTGACTTCGAACGCTATATCAACAAGACCTACGCGAACTGCCTCGGCAAGCGTCCACTCACGGTGTTCCTGATTCCGACGACGCGCGACCGGCTTCTGCCTAACCTGAACGCCGGGTTGGGCGATATCGCCGCGGGCAATCTCACGGTTACTGACGAACGGTTGAAACTGGCCGACTTTTTTGTGCCACCAAGCCGCAAACCGGTGCACGAACTGGTCGTGACGGGACCGCGGTCGCCCACGCTTGCAGCGCTGGACGACCTTGCCGGAAAGACAGTGCAGGTGCGGCGCTCGTCAAGCTACTATGAGAGCCTCACCACACTCGACAGGCAACTGCGCGCGAGCGGCAAGCCTCCCTTAAAGATCGTTCTTTTGCCTGATGCGCTCGAAGATGAAGACGCGCTTGAAATGCTCAATGCCGGTCTGCTGAATATTCTGGTCGTTGACGAATGGAAAGCCAGGCTGTGGGGTCAGGTATTACCGAACATCAAGGTTCACAACGATCTCGCTGTTCGAACTGAAGGCTATACAGGCTGGGCAATGCGCAAGAACAGTCCGCAGCTCCGCGACGCGATGGCGGATTTCTTTCTCAAGCATGTAAAGAAGCAGAGCATCGAAGAGTATCGCCTCGAGAGGTACATGCGGCACTTCAAGCAAATTCGTAACAACGATGAGGCTGATGAGCTTCAGCGCTTCGAGCAGACGATCGCGATTTTCCAGACGTACGGCCGGCAATATGGCTTCGATCCATTGATGCTTGCGGCTCAGGGCTTTCAGGAATCGCAGCTCAACCAGAGCGCCCGCAGCCGCGCTGGGGCAGTCGGCATCATGCAGATCACGCCTGCTACTGGCAGGCAGATGAATGTGGGCAACATCATGGTAACGGAGCCCAACATTCACGCTGGTGCGAAATATATGGATCAATTGATGACCCGCTATTTTCCGGACGCGCACTTTAGCGAGAATGACCGGTCGCTTTTTGCCTTCGCGAGTTACAACGCCGGTCCGTCAAGGATCGCCAGAATGCGCGACGAAGCACTGAAACTCCGGCTCGATCCGGACAGCTGGTTCAACAATGTCGAGATCGTCGTCGCCGGGAAGATCGGCATGGAGACTCCCACATACGTGCGCAACGTCTATAAGTATTACGTGTCTTATCGCTTGATTACCGAGGCCCAAGCCGTGCGCACCCAGGCGGTCGGGACTGTACGCAAGTAAGCAGGGCAGCGTCGATGACCGCTAGTGCCAGGTAACTGCCATCGAAGCACCGGGGGGGCGAGCGGCGACTGTGGGTCGAACAGAGCCGTTCCCCGGAAACCTGCGACGAACCTCTTTTCAGCCTTAGCTCAGCCCCAATACGCGCCCGATGCGACCAAGCCTCGGCTCACCACCACACCCTCAAGCCTGATTCTCCGTACTCGCCCACGCCATCTCACGCAACCGCGTGCGCAACCGCGCAACGGCCTGACTGTGCAACTGGCACACGCGCGACTCGCTAACCTCCATCACCGCGCCGATCTCGCGCAGGTTCATACCGCGCTCGTAATAGAGCGACATCAACAGCTTCTCACGCTCGGGCAAACGATCGATCGATTCGATCAGCGCGCCGCGCAAGCTATCGTCGAGGAGCGCCGAAAGCGGGTCCGTGTGATCGACGCAATAACGGTCGAGGAACGGCTCGTCCTCGGCGGAACGGTCGAAGTCTTCGTAGTAAATGAGCTGGCTACCGTGCAGGTCCTGCAGCATCGACTGATATTCATCGAGCGGCATGTTCAGGTGACCCGCGACCTCAGTCTCACTCGCAGCACGCCCAAGCCGCTGCTCAACCTGATGCACGGCCATCTCCACTTCGCGCGACGTGCGACGCAGGCTGCGCGGCAGCCAGTCGTTGCTGCGAAGCTCGTCGAGCATCGCCCCGCGAATCCGCTGGCTCGCGTAGGTTTCGAATTGCGCGCCCTGGTCTTCCTTGTAGCGGTTGGCCGCGTCGAGCAGGCCGATCATGCCGGCCTGGATCAAATCGTCGAGGTCGACGCTGGCAGGCATCTTGGCGACGAGCTGCAGTCCCAGACGCCGCACTAGCGGCGCGTATCTCGCCAGCACGTCGGCCTGCGAGATTTTTCCTTGAGCGTTGTACATCATGCTCTCCTGCTTCTCGTGTCCCCTGTGACCCCGATGCGCCGCTTACGCGTGCTGTGTCGAGGGCCGCTCTACGGGTAAGTCAGCCCGCCAGCCCGTATGGGCCGGCGCGCTTGCGGATTGGTCGCCTGTAACGGAGGAAACAAATGCGTTTGCGCGGTCCGCGTCGGTTTCGCCGGACACGCGTGAGACGCCCGGCAGTCGCGACGACAGCGACGGGCGCATCGGCCAGTGCGGCAGATCTGCGGCGAGGCGGCGGTAGTCGCGTGCCGAGGGCGCCGACGGAAACGCATCGACGACACAGCGCCCAAGCGTCTGCGCGCGCGCCGTGTGCGGTTCGGCGGCGATGCAGCCGGCCGATTCCAGCGAAACGTTCAGATAGCGACTCGCCACGCCGACGAGGTTCTCAAGCGCGGCCTCGGCATCGGCGGCGCTCGCCACATGGTTCGCGAGCACGCGGAACTGCCCGATCGCATGCGCGAAATGCAGGCGCTTCAGGCACGCATAGGTGTCGGTGATCGACTGCGCGGCGACGCGCATCACGACCAGCACGTCGTGCGCGTGCACGGCGAGCGATGACAGGGCGCCGTCGGCGTCGAGCTGAGTATCGATCAACACGACGTCGGCGGGCCCCGCCAGCAATTTCTGCAATTGCTCATCGGAGTACTGCGCACGGGTTTCGGCGGTGACGACAAGCACGCCGAAACCGAGTGCGTGCTGCCCTGCCGCGTCGGCAAGCTCCATCTCGCCGCGCATGAGGGCCGCGAAGTTGGCGGCGCCGCGCGCCGTACCGAGCATCGCGCACACCGACTGCGTGCCGGTACATTCGTCGATCACGAGCACGTCCTTGCCCTGTGCCGTGAGCGCGGCGGCAAGATTGACGACGGTGGTGGTGCGGCCTGGCGACCCTGGGCCGCCCGTCACGGCGACCACGCGCGAGCCTTCGCGCGCGAGCAGCCGCCGCAGTCCTTCGGCCTGGTCGATGACGAATTTATCCAAACCGGACCTCGGGGGCCTGCGACCCTGTGCGAGTCGACAGCGCCGAGAGCAGAGCCGGAATGTCGTCCTCGTGCGGCACGAACGGCGAATCTTCGCGCGGCACGCAGAACGCGCTGCGAACCAGGAAGCGGCGCTGGGCGACGTACAGGTTCTCGGGCACTTTCTGGCCCGTCGAAACGTAGTACACCGGCAGCTTGTAGCGCAGCACGGTGTCGAGCGCGCCGCCGAGGTTCGTCGCCTCGTCGAGCTTGGTGAGGACGCAACCGGCGAGCGGCGCCTTGTCCGGTGCGCTCTGGTAGGCCTGCACGACTTCGTTGAGCGTGTCGCCGTGGTTCGTCGCCGAGAGCACGAGCAGACGCTGCACCGGACGGCCCGCGCCGCACAGCATGGCGATCTGGTCGGTCACGGCGCGGTCGCGCTGGCTCATGCCGATCGTGTCGATCAGCACGATGTGCTTGTTCTTGAGTTCGTTCAACGCGAGCTGCAGGTCCGCGCCATCGCGCACCGCGTGCACCGAAACGCCGAGGATCTTGCCGAAGATGCGCAGTTGCTCGTGGCCGCCGATACGGTAGCTGTCGGTGGTGAGGAGCGCCACGCGGCTCGCGCCGAAACGCATCACGCAGCGCGCGGCGAGCTTCGCGGTGGTGGTCGTCTTGCCGACGCCCGTCGGCCCCATCAGCGCGAACACGCCGCCGCGCTCCATGAGGGCTTCTTCGTCGTCGAGGACCGGCACATTCGATTCGAGCACCGACTGGATCCACTCCATGCCGGCCTCTTCGGTTTCGACCGCTGGCAGCCGGTTGATCACCATCTTCACGAGCTGCGCCGAGAAACCGGCCGCGAACATCTGCTTCGTGAGCGAACCCTGGATCGGACTGCGGCGCTGGCGCTCGCCCCAGACGAGGCCCGCGAACTGCTCTTCCATCATCCCGCGTATCGATGCGAGTTCGTTCATCACCGTTTCGTTGACCACCTGCTCGACGCGAGCACGGATCGCTTCGCTCATGGTCTGCGGCGCGTCACCCGACACCGCGGCATCGGCGGAGAGACCGAGACGCTGCGCGGCGCGGCGGGCGGCCACGTCGGCGGCTTCGCGCGCCCATTCGGGCGTACTGGCTTCGACGTCGGGCGACAGCACGGGATCGGCGGGCTTGCCGAAACCCCTCGCCATGGCCGCCGACGGCGTGAGGCCCGCAAAGCGCGAGGCTTCCTGTTCACCGACGATGCGGCGCGCGTGATCGATCAGCCAGGGATTCGATTCGGCCATCGTGCGCGGCGACTGCGCGCCGGACGGCTCGGTGTACGACGGCCGTGCCGCCTGTTCGAGCATCGCAGCGGCTTCGCGCGGCGACATCGGATTCGGCACGTCACGCGACGACAGCGGCGCGAGCGGAGCCAGCGGCGGTTTCATCATCGACGGCTGCGCTGCGCCGTTCATTGCGTTGTTCATCGCACCGTTCGCGGCGCTGCCTGACGAAGTCGACGCGCTGCGCGGTGCGGCCGGCGGGGCCGAAGCGAGGGAGACCGAGACATCGGCGTCGTCGTTATCGCCGAAATCGCTGGCGATTCCCGGTGCATCCGCATAGGCGGACGGAGCGCCCGGTGTACCGCCCACCTCAGGGCTCGCGCCGAACACCGACGAGAACAGATCCGGCATGCCGCTCGCGTAAGGGTTTGCAGCGGAGCCAGCGCCGGCAGCCTTCGGGCGTGCGCGCGTCTGCGCTTCCGCGGGAAGGCCTGCGGAAGCGGCGGCCTCGGCGGGTGTGATCGCAGCGAGGTCGCGGTCAGCGAGCGCAACGATTTCGACGCTGCCGTCATCAAGCGTGCGATTCGACAGCACGACCGCGTCTGCACCCAATGCTTCGCGCACAAGGCGCAGCGCGTCGCGGCTGTTGCCGCCGATGAATTTCCGAATGTTCAAGCTGACCCTCCCGATGAGGTAAGCGGCATGCGCGCCGTCGTCTTTGTGCTGCTGGCCGTGCGATCCGGGCGGTGCGCCAAGGTTGTCGCGGCACCGCGCTGGGTTTTTCCGATGCTTGAATTATTTCGAACGCGACGGTGTCACGATCGGTGGATCAGGGAGGGGAAATGCGGGCTATTCGCCCAATGGCGAGCGTCTGTCAGAGCGGGTTGGGGACCGCGTGGGACCCGCCGGTTCGATGGTCCGCGATGGCTCCGTCATCCGTTGCGCATGGGGAAGCGCCATGCGCCAAGGTCGCGTTTTTTGACCGGAACCAAGGCAAAAGCCCGCCTTCGGCGGGCTTTTTTCGTCTTCGCGGCGTCAGCGCGTCGCGCCGTCAGCCCGCCCCGACCACGTTCGACACCTTCACGTTGCGCGTATCCGGCACCTCCGCATAGGAGAGCACCTTCAACTGCGGCAGGCTGCGGCGCAGGAAGCGCGAGAGCATCGGCCGCAGCGCATGCTGCACGAGCAGCACCGGCGCCAGGCCAAAACTCTGCTGACGCGCCATCGCCTGCTCGGTCTGCGTGAGCAGCGTGTGCGCGAGGCCCGGCTCGAGCCCGGGGTTCGGGCCGGCGGTGAGCGTCTGCGAGAGCACGCGTTCGAGGTTCGCGTCGAGCCCCATCACCTGCATGTCGCCGCTGCCCGGGAACCATTGCTGCGTGATCGCGCGGCCAAGCGAGATGCGGACCGCGGCCGTGAGGTCGTGCGCGTCGGTGTTGCGCGACGCGTGCTCCGCAAGCGACTCCAGGATCGTGCGCATGTCGCGGATCGGCACGCCCTCGTCGAGCAGGTTCTGCAGCACCTTCTGCAGCGTCGTGACGGGCAGCACCTTCGGCACCAGATCCTCGACGAGCGACGGCGTGTCCTTCTGCACGCGTTCGATGAGCGCCTGCACCTCTTTGCGGCCAAGCAGTTCCGACGCATGCATCACGACGAGGTGGTTCAGGTGCGTCGCGACCACCGTGCTCGAATCGACGACCGTGTAGCCGAACACCTGCGCCTGTTCGCGCATGTTCGTGTCGATCCAGACGGCGGGCAGGCCGAACGCCGGATCGGTCGTCGGCGTGCCAGGCAGCGCGGCGCTGACCTGACCCGGGTTGATCGCGAGCCACTGGCCCGGGTAGGCCTCGCCCGCGCCCACCTCGACGCCCTTGAGCGTGATGCGATAGGCGTTCGGGCGCAGCTCCAGGTTGTCGCGGATATGGATGACCGGCGGCAGGAAGCCGATTTCCTGCGCGAACTTCTTGCGGATGCTCTTGATGCGCTTGAGCAGATCGCCGTCGGTGTTCTTGTCGACGAGCGGAATCAGGCGGTAGCCCACTTCGAGGCCCAGCGTGTCGATGAGCGCGACGTCGTCCCAGCTCGCCTCGGCGGTCTCGGCCGGCGCGAGCGTGGTGGGCGCAGAAGAATCGACCAGCACGGCGCTCGCCTTCTTCGCCTCGGCGCTCTTCTTCAGTGTGCGGCCGAGCTGGATCGCGCCGCCGCCGAGCACGAGAAACGCGAAGTGCGGCATGCCCGGGATCAGGCCCATGATGCCGATGATCGAGCCGGTGATCATCAGCACGCGCGGGTTCGTGAAGAGCTGGCTCGTGAGCTGGGTGCCGATGTCTTCGTTGGTCGCGACGCGCGAGACGATCACGCCCGCTGCGGTCGAAATCACGAGCGACGGAATCTGCGCGACGAGGCCGTCACCGATGGTGAGCAGCGTGTAGGTCTCGCCCGCCGACGCGAAGTCCATGCCGTGCTGCACGACACCGACAATCAGCCCGCCCACGATATTGATGACCATGATCAACAGGCCCGCGATCGCGTCGCCGCGCACGAACTTGCTCGCACCGTCCATCGAACCGTAGAACTCGGCTTCCTGGGCGACTTCGCCGCGGCGCTTGCGCGCGGCTTCCTCGTTGATGAGACCGGCGTTCAGGTCGGCGTCGATGGCCATCTGCTTGCCGGGCATCGCGTCGAGGGTGAAGCGCGCGGCCACTTCGGCGATACGGCCCGCGCCCTTCGTGATCACCATGAAGTTGATGACCATGAGGATGACGAACACGACGATACCGACCGCGAAATTACCGCCGACGAGGAAGTGGCCGAACGATTCGATCACCCGTCCCGCCGCAGCCGGACCCGTGTGGCCTTCGAGCAGCACGATCCGCGTAGACGCGACGTTCAGCGAGAGCCGCAAGAGCGTCGAGAACAGCAGCACGCTCGGGAACGCGGCGAAGTCGAGCGGCTTCATCGTGTACATCGCGACGAGCAGCACCATCACGGACAGCGCGATGTTGAACGTGAACAGCAGATCGAGCAGGAACGCCGGCAACGGCAGGATCATCATGCCGAGGATCATGACGATCAGGATCGGTCCCGCCAGCGCGCGCAGGTTCGTGCCTTGCAGCACGTCCGGGCGGCGCGCGAAAAATCCGGTGCGGGCGTTCATTCAGATACTCCTTCGTTGTCGCTGCGCGGCGTGTCTCGCCTGTCGGCGTCGCCACTCGTTGCGGGGCCGGCGGGGTCTGCTGCAGCGCCTGCCGCGGGGTCAGCCCGTCCACCGGCCTGTCTTGCGTTTCGTCCGCCCGCCGCACTGGCTGCGGGCCTTGTCTTGCCGAGGGCGTCGTCGGCCTCTTCGTCGGCCTCGTCGTCCTGCACCGCGCCCTTGTCGAGTTCGGGCGGCACTTCGAGATCGGTCGGCTCCATCGGCACGTCGCCACCGTGCTCGCGGAAGCGCTTGAGCTGATACACCCACGCGAGCACCTGTGCGACCGCGTTATAAAGCGGACCGGGAATTTCGCGGTTCAGATCGACGTTGTGATAAAGCGCACGGGCGAGCGGCGGCGCTTCGAGAAGCGGCACGTTGTTCTCGGCGGCGATTTCGCGGATCCGCGCCGCCACGAGATTCACGCCCTTC
Source organism: Paraburkholderia adhaesiva (assembly GCF_021390575.1). Classification (GTDB taxonomy): domain Bacteria; phylum Pseudomonadota; class Gammaproteobacteria; order Burkholderiales; family Burkholderiaceae; genus Paraburkholderia; species Paraburkholderia adhaesiva. The sequence goes on from NZ_JAJEJQ010000001.1 coordinate 3,206,856, forward strand.
GCGATCACCTTCGGCGCGCGCATCTCGCCGTCCGTGTACTGCAGCGCGACGGCGAAGTGCGTCGGGTTGGTCACGACCACGTCGGCTTTCGGCACCTGCGACATCATCCGGCGGCGCGCCATCGCGCGCTGCTGCTGGCGAATGCGGCCTTTGACGTGCGGATCGCCTTCGTTTTCGCGGCTCTCGCGCTTGACCTCTTCCTTCGTCATGCGCAGCTTGCGGTAGAACGACCAGAGCTGGTACGGCACGTCGAGCGCAGCGATCAGGAACATCCCCGCGACCGTCGTGCCGCAGCAGACGGCGACGAGGTGAAACGCATCGGCGAATGCGCGCTGCGGGGGCTGCATGACGAGGCCCAGAATTTCATCGCGCCGGTGCCACACCGCCATGCCGCCGATCAGGCCGACCAGGAGCGTCTTCGCGAGCGACATGCCGAGCTGGATTGGCCCGTTCCACGAAAAGATTCGCCCCAGGCCCTCCATGGGATTGAGGCGGCTGAACTTCATTTCGAGCGACTTCGTGCTGAAGAGCCAGCCGCCGAGCGCCATCGGCGCGAGCAGGGCCGCGACACCCGTCATCGCGAGCACGGGCAGGACCGCGTACAGGCCTTCGCGCGCGGCGACACCGGCGCCGCTCAGCATGCGGTTGGTATCGAAGACCACCGCGTGGTTGAACGTGAACGCGCCACGCAGCATGGTTTCCAGATGTTCGCCGATGGTGCCCGAGAGCATCCACACGCCGAAAAATCCCGCCGACAGCAACGCGAATGTCGAAAGCTCCCGCGAACGCGCAACCTGCCCCTCCTCCCGCGCCTTTTGTATGCGCCGGGGGGTGGCAGATTCGGTTTTTTCGAGGTCGCTGTCCTCAGCCACGGATGCTCCGGTCGGTGGCGCGTGGGTTGTTGCGGCCGCACACGCCCTTTTTCAGTGACAGCAATTATTGCCGCGGCGCACCAGCCCCGATTGGCGGAGTAAGCCGGAGAAACGGGGGTATTTCGGGGAATGGGGCGGGCCGGCGGGGCGGTGGGTGTGGGGTTGGCGGGGTTGGCGGGGTTGGTGGAGTTCGCTCGGTCGCGCGACGCGCGACGGTCGCCCGAGTCACAGGCCGGCGGCACATCGGCGACAGTGCAACTGCCCCGGCCGGGCGACTCGCCGGCGCGAGCGGATGAACCGCGAAGGTGGCGCGGCGGCCGATCCACCTCCGCCGCACCGTGCCCGACATTCTCAGAACGCGACGAAAGGCGGCTTTGTACCGCCGGTCGCAGTCATGTCTTGGCCGACATAAACATACCGGCCATAGAAGAATGGCAAACCCAGATCGAGAGTCGAGGCCGAACCAAATTGCCCGGCGAGATCGTTGAAGGCGAAATTGCCGTTGTTGCCGTTCGCGCCGAACAGCGCCGCGGCGCTGACCACGCTGAAGGTCGCGCTGCCGCTCGATCCGTCCACGCCCGTTAGCGCCGCGGTGAACGACTGCGGGGACAACGGGCAGTAGAACGTACCGAGCGAGCCGCCGCACTGGGGCAACGTATTTAAAGTGAAAAACAGCGCGTTCGACCCCGAATCGAGGAACGTGCCGACCAGGCGATTATTAAACGTGGCGCTGAAGTCGCCGACCGAGGTGGTCTGGAAGCGCTGCGCAGCGTTCAGCGCGTTGTTCGACTGTGTGTTGATGCCGAATACGAGCGTGCCTGTGGCCGACGACGCGCCGTTGTACGAAAGCGGCTGCATCTGCAGGATGACGCCGTTGTTATCGACAGGAAAGTGCGGCACCGGATTGGCCACCTGCTGGCCAGTCCCGACGGCCGTGTTGATGCAGTTCGTGCCGCCCGGGCACGAGTAGTAGTTGCTCGACGCGGCGCTGTTCACGCAGGTCGCGCCGCAGTCCCACGGCGCGACGCCGATGCCGAGGATGCCGTTCGCCCCGAGGTCGCTAGCCGTGCTCTGCGCGGGGCCTTTGTTCGAGCAGTTCGCCGGCACGGTGGAGGCGGAAAGGTCGCCGATCACCTGGATCGGAATGGCGCTTGCGGTCTCACCGCTGATCTTCACGTCGACGTTGCGCACGGTGCCCCAGGTGAAGCCGTCCGCAAACGCAGCGCATTCGGCGAGCGCGCCGCCATCCGTAGCGGCGTTCACGGGCAGCCCGCTCAGGATCGACGACAGCGCCGACGAAACGATGCGAATCCCGAACGATGCCGTATCGACCTGCATGTTATTGACCACCGTACAGGGACCGTTGTTGGGAACGCACACGGTCACGCTGACGGTCGGGATATTGGGCACGTTTGCGACGCCCGCCCCCACCGAGACCGCCACGGTGTTCGCTGCCCCGGGCGCGATCGGTTGCTGGCTCGGTGCGGGCGGCAGCGAGGACGTGTCGCCGGCACTGCTGTTATTGCTGCTGCTGCCCCCGCCACCGCCGCAGGCCGCGACGCTAACGGCAAGCGCAGCCACCAGCAGGAATGCGCCGCGACGCAGGCAGTGCAGGAAGCTCGTGTGGATTCGTTGTGTGAACACGCGTGCCTCCCGTGCGGTTATTGGATATCCGCGGGGCTTACGCCCGTTGGCAGATCCTGCGGCAGCCACGCCTGGCCCGTGAACGCACCCATGTGGCCACCCGAATGGACGATGAGCCCTGGCTGCTCGACGATGCCGGACCCACGCACGACACCCGCCGCATGGCTCGCCTTCACGCCGGCGACGTACTGCGGAAAGTAGCTGCCGAGCAGCGCCGAAAGATCGGGGGGCTGCGGGCCGGTCCAGCCGACGCCGAACACGGTGCCCGCCTGCGAGACGTATTCTCGTACGACGGTGCCTCCCTCGAGCGTGGTCTGGCGAACCGTGTAGGCCGCTGTAGCTGAGGGAGATGACGCGGCGCTGGCCTGGGCGGCCTGCTGGGTGGCCGCGCTGGCCGCCGCGACAGCGTGCATCTGGGCGGCGCTGAGTGTGCTGACGGTCGCGCCATTGGGCGTCGCCATGGGCGCGCCGCCGAGCGCGGCGCGAGCCGGTTGCGCGCACACCATCGCGACAGCGAGCACGAGCGCCATCGGTACGAAGTGCCCGGCAAGGCGCGCGGCAATGTCTGACGAAACACGCGACGACGGACGTGACGAAGCCCGCCCAATCAGTGCGTTCCGACAGTCGATGGATGGAATATTCGGATGAAAGACGGCCATACCCCTCCCAAAAAGGGTAGAGCGCTCCGCGAGAGCGGCTGCCGGATATGGCGCACTGAGGTGGCGCACTTCGGCAACGCGGGGAGCGGCTCAACGCGTCGCAAGACCGCGACGGGAGCCGCGGCCTTTTCAGCGACGCATTGGCACTAGTATGCCTGTCTCAGCGTACAGGGTGCATCCTGGCCGAGCGACATGTCGCCGGGCCTCCCGTACGTGTGGGTCTAGAAGCCGAGGCTCGCGAGCAGGTCGTCGACCTGCCCCTGGTCCTGCACGATGTCGGTCTTGCCGTCGGGATTGATCTGCGGGCCGTTCAGCAGGGATTCGGGGCTGCCCGTCGGCGAGATGACGAGTTGAGCCGCCGTCGCCGCGAACTGCTCGCGCCGCTCCGGCGCGATGTTCTCGACCAGCACGCCGAGCAGTTGCTGCTCGATCAGATACACCACGTCCATGATCTTCTTGATCACCTGGCCCGTGAGGTCCTGGAAATCCTGCGCGAGCATGATCTCCAGCAGTTGCTGGTTCGTCGCGGTCGTGGTCTTCGGCACACCGTCGAGAAACGCGCGCGTTTCGTCCATCAGAACGCGCACTTCTTCGCGGCCGATCGGTGCGTCGTACCAGGACGCCCAGCGCTCGGAGAGCGCGCGCGCATCGCGTTCGAGCTGCTCCTGCATCGGCTTGGTGTACTCGATGGCCGCGAGCACGCGCTCAGCAGCCTGCTCGGTCATGGTTGCGACATAGCGCAACCGGTCGCGTGCGTCCGGCACGGCTTCGACCGCACGCTCGACATGCTTGTCGAGGCCAAGCTCGCGCATCGAGTCGCGCAGCGTACGCGTCACGTGACCGATGCGCGCGAGGATGCGGTCGCTCGCGAATTCGGCCGGATCTGCCTGCGCGCCCCCTGCCTCGTCCTGCAGGCCGTTGGCCTGCGCGCTGCTGGGCTCGTTCACATCAGCTCCCGGTTTTTGCCATCTTCTCGAGAATCTTGTTCAGCTTCTCGTCGAGCGTTGCCGCCGTGAACGGCTTCACCACGTAACCGCTCGCACCGGCTTGCGCCGCCGCGATGATGTTTTCCTTCTTCGACTCAGCCGTCACCATCAGCACCGGCAGATGCTTGAGGGCGGCGTCCGCGCGAATTTCCTTGAGCATCGCGAGGCCGTCGAGGTTCGGCATGTTCCAGTCGGAGATCACGAACTCATAGGCGCCGCTGCGCAGACGTGCCAGGCCGGCCGCGCCGTCTTCAGCTTCGTCGACGTTCGAGTAGCCGAGTTCCTTGAGCAGGTTGCGGACAATCCGGCGCATCGTCGGAAAATCGTCCACGACCAGAAATTTCATTCCCTTATCAATCACAGTTCCATTCCTCCAGGCTGAACCTGGGCAATTATCCAGATTCGCGTGACACGAGGCCACTCAAATTAATCGTTCGTCGTACCGCTAATACATTGCGCTAGCGCATCATACGCGCTGAACGCGGTCACCCATCAGTGCGAGACGTGCCATCACGCGGCGGCTCATGTCGGAGAGCGGCGCGACATCGTCCGCGGCACCCATCGCAATCGCCTCGCGCGGCATGCCGAACACGATGCAGCTCGCCTCGTCCTGCGCGAACGTGTACGCACCCGCGCGACGCATGTCGAGCAGTCCCGCTGCGCCATCGCGGCCCATGCCCGTGAGAATCACGCCGATCGCGTTCTTGCCCGCGTGCTGCGCCGCCGAGCGGAACAGCACGTCGACCGACGGACGATGCCGGTTCACCGGCGGGTCGTCGGAAAGATTAGCAATGTAGTTCGCACCGCTTCGCGCGAGCAAGAGGTGCGCGTGGCCCGGTGCGATGTACGCGTGGCCAGGCAGCACGCGCTCGCCGTGCTCCGCTTCCTTCACGGTGATACGGCACAGGGTGTTCAGGCGCTGCGCGAATGACTTCGTGAAACCGGGCGGCATGTGCTGCGCGATCATCACGGCAGGCGCGTCAGGCGGCAACGGCGTGAGCACTTCGCGAATCGCTTCGGTGCCGCCCGTCGATGCGCCGACAATGATCAGCTTCTCGGTACTGAGCAGCGGGTTGTTGAGCATCGGCGCGGGAGCCGCGGCCGGGTGCACGCCGTGCGCGGCAGCCGGCGCACCGGCCGCTGCCGCCGGCGCGGCATGGCGTGCCTGCACGCGCGCACGCGCGGCGGCGCGAATCTTGTCGGCGAGCTTTTCGGCGTATTCGAGCATGCCGTCGCGGATGCCGACCTTCGGCTTCGTCACGAAATCGACGGCACCCAGTTCGAGCGCGCGCAGCGTGATTTCGTTGCCGCGCTCGGTCAGCGACGACACCATCACGACCGGCATCGGCCGCAGACGCATCAGCTTCTCGAGGAAGTCGAGGCCGTCCATGCGCGGCATTTCCACGTCGAGCGTCAGGACGTCCGGGTTGTGCTGCTTGATCAGCTCGCGCGCGACGAGCGGATCCGGCGCCGTGGCGACGACTGTCATGTCCGGCTGATCGTTGATGATCTCCGTCATCAGGCTGCGGATGAGCGCCGAATCATCGACGCAGAGAACCTTGATTTTTTGCACAGCGTTCACGCCTCCTCTACTGTCCTGGCGTTATTGTCTTGACTGGGGAGCCGCGGCGACGTGGATGCGCTCGCGCCGAACAATTCGACGCGGGCACGCCCAGGCTGCGGCTGTAATGAAGCGGGCAACTGCACGGACGGACCTGCGCGCGATCCTGCGAGTCCGAACAGCTCGACGCGCTGACGCGCTCTTGCGAGCCGTTCGGCGCGTGCCGCCGGAGTTTGATGCGCGAGCGCCTCTTCGCGTGCGGCGACATCCGGATCCTGCGCGATACGAAGCTTTTTCACCATCACCCGGCCCGAGCGCGGCTGGAACGCCACCTTGCGCGGATGCTTGCCCTGCAGATCTTCAGCCGCGATGCGAATGCCTTCGGTCGCGAGATAGCGGCGCACGAACTCCGCGTTGCGGTCGCCGATGTTCATCGTCGTCATGCCCGCGAGCACCGCCGCGCCGCCGAACACCTTCGCCTCGAACCGCTCGCGCCGTCCGCCCATCTTGATGAGTTCGTTGACGAGCACTTCCATCGCGTAGGCGCCATAGCGCATCGAATCAGAGGCTGCCGTCTGCATGGTGTCCACACCGTCGTCGGGCAGCATGAAATGGTTCATGCCGCCGATGCCTGCCGCCGGGTCGCGAATGCACGCGGCCACGCACGAGCCGAGCACCGTCACGAGCACCATGTCTTCGGCGGTCGTGTAGAACTCGTTCGGCAGCAGTTTCACGCCGGGAAGGTGGAACTGGGTGTCGAAGTAGTGATTGGTCGCGATCGGTAACGAAGCACTCATGCGGTAGTTCCGATCGTATCAACGGTGCGGCGCGCGCCCGTTACAGTACTTGAAGCACTTGCAGCGCGGGCGGCCTCTGGGCGCGCGAGTTCGTACACCGTCTGGCCGCGCAGCCGGAACGCATGCGTGACGTATGTGAAGTTCTCCGAATGACCTGCGAAAAGCAGGCCGTCCGTTTTCATCAGCGGTTCGAAGCGCGACAGCACCTGGGCCTGCGTCGGCTTGTCGAAGTAGATCATCACGTTGCGGCAGAAGATTGCGTCGAAGGTCTGGCGCAAGCCGTAGTCCGCGTCGGTGAGGTTGAGCTGCTCGAAGCGGATCATCTGGCGCAGTTCCGGGCGCACCTTCACTTGTCCCGCGTGCGCGCCGGTGCCCTTCAGGAAAAATCGCTTGAGCCGCTCGGGGCTCAGGTGCTTCACCTGATCGTAGGCGTAGACGCCCGCATCGGCCTTCGCGAGCACCTGGGTGTCGAGGTCGGTGGCGAGCACTTTCGCTTCGCGCGCTGCGCGGTCGCCAAGAGCCTCGATCAGCGTCATGGCGATTGAATACGGCTCTTCACCCGTCGATGCCGCCGAACACCACACGGAAACCGGTTGCGCCCGCCGCTTCACGAACTCCGCGAGAATCGGAAAGTGATGCGCTTCGCGGAAGAACGCGGTGAGGTTCGTGGTCAGCGCGTTGGTGAACGCCTCCCACTCGACGGCGTCGTTACCTGATTCGAGCTGGTCGAGATAGTCGCGGAAACTGTCCATGCCGAGCGCACGCAGACGCCGCGCGAGACGGCTGTACGCCATGTCGCGCTTGTGGTCCGAAAGCGAAATGCCCGCGCGGCGGTGGATCAGCGCACGGATGCGCTCGAAATCCGCCGAGGTGAAATCGAAGTCGCGGTTGCTCTCGACGGACGGGACGATCAAGCCGCCAGCGCCAGCCGTTGCACCCGCAGCGCCCGACGTGCGCCCGGCGCGGTCTTCGCGCGAAAAACCCGGACCCTTCATCGTCGTACGCTCCCGTATCGCCCGGCCGTGCGCATGCCGGTTTGCAATGCGTGCAGGGCGTCATGCGCGGCGGCCGTTTCGTGGACGGCGGCGCGGTACGACTCACTCTGGCCGTGGACGCTCATATGCATTGCGATGACTCGTTAGAACTAGAACGTTTCCCAGTCGCCGTCGCCCGATGCGGCCGGCGCGGCATGCGCGACTGGTTCGCTGCGAACGGCAGCCCTCGGCGCCGGTTTCGCGGCGGCGGGCTCGGTGGCTGCGGCGACAGGCTTTGGCGACACAGCGGGTGCGGACGCAGCGCGTTTCGCAGCCGGCGCTGCTGGCACACTCTGCGCAACTGACGACGCGACGGACCTCGCAGCAGGCGACGGCGTTGCCACACGCGCAGGCGCGGAAGTCGTCCGCATGGCGGCACCGCCGACACGCCAGCCGCCGAGCACCGATTGCAGTTGGCGCGTCTGCTCTTCGAGCGACGCAGCAGCCGCCGCAGCCTGTTCGACGAGCGCCGCGTTCTGTTGCGTGACCGTATCCATCTGCGTGACGGCGCGGTTCACCTGCTCGATGCCGCTCGATTGTTCCTCGGACGCGGCGCTGATCTCGCCCATGATGTCGGTGACGCGGCGCACGGCCTGGAGGATCTCTTCCATCGTCGTGCCCGCGCGGCCCACGAGCTGCGAGCCGCTTTGCACCTTCGTCGCGGAATCGTTGATCAGCTCCTTGATTTCCTTCGCCGCGCTCGCGCTGCGCTGCGCGAGGCTGCGCACTTCGCCCGCCACCACCGCGAAGCCGCGGCCCTGCTCGCCCGCACGCGCGGCTTCGACCGCGGCGTTCAGCGCCAGGATGTTGGTCTGGAACGCGATGCCTTCGATCACGCTGATGATGTCGACGACCTTCGTCGAGCTCGCCGCGATGTCCTGCATCGTGTGAACCACTTCGCCGACGACTTCACCGCCGCGCGTCGCGATATCCGACGCGTTGACGGCGAGCTGGCTCGCCTGGCGCGCGTTCTCGGCGTTCTGCTTCACCGTGCCGGTGAGCTGCTCCATGCTCGACGCGGTTTCTTGCAACGACGCTGCTTGCTGTTCGGTGCGCTGCGAAAGATCGGTGTTGCCCATCGCAATCTCGCGCGCGCCGACGTCGATCGAACCCGCGCCCGAGCTAATCGCGCTCACGAGCGTGACGAGACTGTCCTGCATGCGCTTGACGACTACGAAGAGGCGGCCGATTTCGTTGTCGCTCGTGGCGTGGATGGGCTGCGAGAGATCGCCCTTCGCCATGCGCTCGAAGCAATCGACGAGCGCCTTGAGCGGCTCGACGATGAGCCCGCGCAACGAGAAGCGGATCACCACCACGACGACAAGCGCGACAGCGGTCGCCGCGATGATCAGCGTGCGCATGAGCGAGATCTGCTCGCTCGTGCTTACCACGCGCGCCTGCGCACCGTCCTGCATCGCCTGGGAGAGCTGCCCTGCAGCGTTGTCGTAGTCGACGAATGCCGGGCCAATCTTCGTATCCGCCACCGCGTGATACGCCACTTGATCGTTTGCGCGCTGAGCCGCGAATTCGGCCTGTACGCCGTCTTGCACCGCTGCGTGTTTTTGCGCCAGCGCGTCTAGCGCGGCGGCGTCGAGTCCGTTCTTCGGCGCGGCCTGGAAGGCCTTCCACGCATCGTTACTCCTGGCGAGGATGGTGTCGGCGAAGTCGAGCGTCTTCTTCAACTCGTCGGCCTGCCCGCTCGACGAGAGGGCGCTAGCGCGCTGGAGCAGGATATGCGACCGGATCAGCAACGCCGATGCATCGTTGAGCGAACGCATCGCGACGACGTCGCCGCGCGCAATCTTGTCGAGCGAGTCGCCCGCATTTCCGAGCGCGACGAGCCCAAGCGCGCCGACGACGAAAGTCAGCAGGATCTGAATGACCCCGACGCCCGTAAGCGTTGCGCGGATCGACCACTTTTGCAGCATCTCTATTGCTCCTTTGCCCGGCGATTAGCCCGGTGACCGTTGTGCAACACGCTTTCGTCAGCGCGGGAATATCGGCGGTTTGCCGCTCTTGATGGCGGCTTCCGCTCTCCTCGCGCCGGCCCACAACGACGTGGGCACCCCCCGATAACCGTGTGCGGCGCTTACTGGCTGAGCGCCTCGATCAGAGCCATTTCGCGGCTCGTCATCAGCTTTTCGATGTCCATCAGGATCAGCATGCGGCCGTCCACCGTGCCGAGACCCGTGAGGAACTCGGTGGTGAGCGTCGCGCCGAATTCCGGTGCGGGCATGATCTGGTCGGTCTGCAGCGTGAGCACGTCGGACACGCCGTCCACCACCATGCCCACCACGCGATGCGCGACGTTCAGGATGATCACGACCGTCTGGTGGTCATATTCGACGCGGCCCAGATGGAACTTGATGCGCATGTCCACGATCGGGACGATGATGCCGCGCAGGTTGATGACGCCCTTGATGAAATCGGGTGCGTTGGCGATGCGCGTCACGCTGTCGTAGCCGCGGATTTCCTGCACCTTGAGGATGTCGATGCCGTACTCTTCCGCGCCGAGCGTGAAGACGAGGAATTCCTGACCGCCTGCTTCCGCTTGCTCTGCATCGCGACGGTGCGCGAGGGCGCCGCCTGCGCCGTTGCCTTGATTGGTTTGGACTTCTGCCACGTTAGCCCCTGAGCGTTTTTAAATGATTGGGAAAGTGCCGTTCGCGTTTAAACGTAAATGCGGCGTTCATGCGGTCATGCAAATTCGGCGAACGCACCGGCAGACTGGCTCACGCCGTGGGTCGCCCGCGTTTCGCGGTTCAGTGCGGCCACGTCGACGATCAGCGCGACGCTGCCGTCGCCGAGAATGGTTGCCGCCGAAATGCCGTGCACCTTGCGATAGTTCGTTTCGAGGTTCTTCACCACCACCTGCTGCTGACCGACGAGTTCGTCGATCAGCATGGCGAAACGACGTCCTTCGGTTTCCATGATGGTGACGATGCCCTGCGTCGGCTCCGTGCGCGCGCCTTCGACGTTGAACACCTCGTGAAGCGCGACGAGCGGCAGATATTCGCCGCGCACGCGCACGACGCGGTCACCGTTCGTCACCGTGTAAATGTCTTCGTTGCGCGGCTGCAGCGACTCCATCACGAAGTTCAGCGGCAGGATGAAAATCTCGTTGCCGACCTTCACCGACATGCCGTCGAGAATCGCCAGCGTGAGCGGCAGAATGATGCGCGTCGTGGTGCCCTTGCCCGCGTGCGAGCTGATTTCAACGTGGCCGCCCATCGACTGGATGTTTCGCTTGACCACGTCCATGCCCACGCCGCGGCCCGAGACGTCGGTGACCTGCTCGGCCGTCGAGAAGCCCGGCGCGAAGATGAGGTTCCAGACTTCTTCGTCGGGCATCGTTTCGCTGGCCGACATGCCCTGCTTGATCGCCTTGGCGAGAATCTTGTCGCGGCGCAGGCCCGCGCCGTCGTCGCTCACCTCGATCACGATGTTGCCGCCATGGTGCGCGGCGGACAGCACGAGCTGGCCGGTGCCATCCTTGCCGGCGGCGCGGCGCGCTTCCACCGTTTCGATGCCGTGGTCGAGCGAATTGCGCACGAGGTGCGTGAGCGGATCGATGATGCGCTCGATCAGGCTCTTGTCGAGTTCGGTCGCCTGACCGAACGTCACGAGCTCAACGTCCTTGCCGAGCTTGGCCGCGAGGTCGCGCACGAGACGCGGGAAGCGGCTGAACACGTAGTCCATCGGCATCATGCGGATCGACATCACCGCTTCTTGCAGGTCGCGCGCGTTGCGCTCGAGCTGCGCCATGCCGTTGAAGAGGCGGTCGTGCAGTGCCGGGTCGAACGCGGTCGACGTTTCGGCGAGCATTGCCTGGGTGATCACCAGTTCGCCGACGAGGTTGATCAGCTGGTCGACCTTCTCCACACCGACGCGGATCGAGCTGCCCTCGGCGCCCGCTGCCGCTGCGGCCGGGCGGTGCTTGCGTTCGGCGTCCGCGCCATGCGCTGCGGCTTGCGGGCGTGCGGCTTCGTGTTCGGGTTGAGGTGCAGCGGCGGGTGCCGGTGCCGGAGCTGCTGCCGCGGGCGCGGCGGCGGGTGCAGCCGCCGGTGCCGCGACCGGCGTGGGCTCATGCTCGATCTCCGCCTCAGCGGCTGCGGGCGCAGCGTCCCCTTGCGGGGCCGCGCCACGTCCGATCGAAATCTGGCTTTCGTCGATCACGAAGCAGCACACGGCAACGATGTCGTCGGAAGTCACTTCGGTTTCGAGCCACAGCGTGATGTCATCGCCGGTCTTCACCTGGGCGACGATGCGGCCGAGGTTACCGAGTTCTTCGGCGAGCAGCTCCTGGTCCTTCGCGTCAACCTTGCGCAAGGTGATGCGCAGATGCGGGCCTTCGGCAGCACCGCCAGCCGGCGCCGTTGCCGCCGTCGCTTCGTCGACGACATGGTCGGGCGCGCCGTTCGCGGCACCTGCGCTTGCACTTGCTGCGACCGGTGCAGCCACCGGTGCGGCAGCAGGCTGCGCAGCGGGCGCAGGTGCAGCAGCAGGCGCCGGAACGCCACGGCTTTCCGCATAGAGGCGTTCAAGCTTCGCGCGCACGGCAGCAGCCGCTGCCGGGTCCGGCTCGGCGCTTGCACGGTAGTCCTGCAGTTGCCCCGAAAGCACGTCCTTCGTTTCGAGGAACGTGTCGATCATGTCCTTGCGCAGCACGAGTTCGTTATTGCGCGCGCGGTCGAGCAGCGATTCGAGAATGTGCGTCGTTTCGGTGAGCGCAGTGAAGCCGAATGTCGCCGCGCCGCCCTTGATCGAGTGCGCCGCGCGAAAGATCGCCGCGAGGTCCTCGGGGTCGGGCTGGCCGATGTCCAGGTTCAGCAACAGCTGCTCCATCTGTGCAAGCAGCTCGTCGGCCTCGTCGAAGAACGTCTGATAAAACTGAGTGATGTCGAGTGTCATGCCACTTTCACCGCAATAAGTGCCTGTGTGGGAGTCGGTGCTGCTATTTGGCGCGCGGCGTTCATCTGCACGTCTCGCCAAGCGCGCTCGCCAGATCGACGAGCACCTCCGGGTCCACCGGTTTTTCCATCCAGCCCGTCGCGCCAGCGTCGCGCAGGGCCACCTTGAACGATTCGTCCGACTCCGTCGTCAGCACGAGAATCGGCGTTTCGAGATACGAAGGATTCGCGCGCAACTGGCGGATCAGTTCGAGTCCACTCATGCGCGGCATGTGCAGATCCGTGAGCACGAGGTCGAAGTGCTGCGCGAGCGCGTGCTCCAGCCCTTCGTCGCCGTCTGTCGCCAGCGTTATGTCGTAACCCGCCTGGCTCAGCGCCGACTGCAGGATCTCCCGCATGGACGCCGAATCGTCGATCGCCAGAATGTTTCTGATCATCGGTTTCTCGCTCGCGCTGGTTCGCTGTCCGTATGCGTCACTGCGCCGCGCCTGCGGCGGCCGCTGGCGCAGGCGCAGTCTCCGCGTTCCCCGCGTTCGGCGTCGCCGGCGCGACCCGCACGGGCGCGGGAGCAACGGCGGGCGCGACTGCGGGTGCAACTGCAGGCGCTACGGGTGCAGCCTTCGCGCGCGCCGCACCGGGCGTGAACAAGGACAGGGGCGGCTTGCCGGTGCCGGCGGCATCGTCGGACAGCGTCGTCGTGGTTGCGTCGTCGCGCATCAGCGCGTCTTCCGACTTCTTGTTCAACACGATGATGCTGATGCGGCGGTTCTCCGGATCGAGCGGATCAGCCTTGTTCAGGTTCTGCGACGAAGCGAGGCCGATCACACGCAGCACCTTCCCGTCGTCCATCCCGCCCGCGACCAGTTCGCGGCGCGATGCGTTGGCGCGGTCCGCCGAAAGCTCCCAGTTGCTATAGCCCTTCTCGCCGCCCGCGTAGGGGACGGCGTCCGTATGGCCTTGCACGATGATGCGGTTCGGCACGTCGTTGAGCGTCTTGCCGATCGCCTGCAGGATGTCGCGCATGTACGGTTCGACGACGTCGCGAGCGGTCGCGAACATCGGCCGCTTCTGCGAATCGACGATCTCGATGCGCAGGCCCGTCAGTGTCGAGTCGATGCGAATCTGCTGTTTGTACTGGCGCAGCGTCGGGTTCGCCTCGATCGCCGCCATCAGCTTGACCTGCAGGTCGTGCAGGCGCACCTGCTCGCGACGTTCCAGCGAACCTTGCTGTTGCTTCGTGGCTTCGTCGTCGTTGGCATGTGTCTGGCTGCGCTCAGCCTGGGCCATCGAGCCGTCGCTGCGGCGCGTGACGCCCTGGCGGTCGGTCGAAACGTCCTTGCCGCCGCCCTTCAGGATGCTCGAATCTTCCGCGCTGCGATCGCCGCCCCAGAGCGCGACCTTGAGCGGCTGCTGGAAGTATTCGGCGATGCCGCGCAACTGCACCGTGGTCGCCGAACTCAGCAGCCACATCAGCAGGAAGAACGCCATCATCGCGGTCATGAAGTCCGCATAGGCGAGCTTCCAGGCGCCGCCGTGATGCGGGTTGTGCGCCTTCGCGGCACGCTTCACGACGATCGTGTGGCCTTTGTCCTTGCTCATCGGGCGCTCCCTTGCTTCTCCATCACGTCCGCCTTACTTTGCCTTCACGCGGCGCACGTGCTCTTCGAGCTCCGAGAACGACGGACGCTCGGTCGAGAACAAGACCTTGCGACCGAACTCCACGGCGATGGCGGGTGCGTAGCCGTTCAGGCTCGCGAGGATCGTCACCTTGATGCACTGGAACATCTTGGTCGATTCGGTCACGCGCTGCTCAGCGAGGCTGGCAAGCGGCCCGATCAGACCATACGAAAGCAGAATGCCGAGGAAGGTGCCGACGAGCGCTTGCGCGATCATCTCGCCGAGCACTGCGGGCGGCCGGTCGGCGGACGCCATCGTGTGCACGACGCCCATCACCGCGGCGACGATACCGAACGCGGGCATCGCGTCACCGACCTTGGCGAGCGCGTTAGCGGGCGCGGCGCCTTCGGCGTGGTGCGTTTCGATTTCCTCGTCCATGAGGCTTTCGATTTCGAAAGCGTTCATGTTGCCGCCCACCATCAGGCGCAGGTAGTCGGTGAGGAATTCGACGATGCGCGGGTCGGCAACGATCCTCGGATACTGCGTGAAGATCGGGCTCTTCATCGGTTCGTCGATATCGGCTTCAAGCGTCAGCGTGCCTTCCTTGCGGGCCTTGGCGAGCAGGACGTAGAGCAGCGCGAGCAGCTCCATGTAGACGTCCTTGTTGTACTTCGAGCCCTTGAAAAGCGCCGGAATGACGCGAATCGTCGACTTGATCGTCTTGACCCCATTACCCAGGATGAACGCGCCGACTCCCGCTCCAGCGATCATCAGCACTTCAACGGGCTGGAGTAGCGCCGCCAGGTGGCCGCCCGCCAGCGCATAGCCGCCGAAGACGGACAAGATCGTCACGAGTGTTCCCACGAAAATCAGCACAGCCGGGTCCTCACTTGAGAATGTGCCGCGAACCGCCATCGGCCCACGTCCTTAGCTGGTTTACGGCATCGTTGGGAAAAACTTTGGGATTGGTCGACGGGCTTTTGCGGCACGCCGGAATAGATATGGGGCCAGATTGCAGAAGCAGGCGCGCAAACGTTGCGGCGCGCTGCCGACGATCAGGTTATGGCGGGTGCCGGCTGACTCGCGCGGCGCGTGCGGCCCGCCCGCGAGGGCGGCTGACACAGGCCGCAGACGTAGCCGCGCTGCGGATCGTGCGCGTGCGCGACGAAATGCCCGCCGCAACGGCTGCACTGGGTCGTCTGCAGGAGCCCCGAAGCGAAGTAGCGCACGAGCGTCCACGCGCGTGTGAGGCTGAGCGCCGGCTCTTCGCCGAGGAGCCGCGTGTGTTCGAGATAGAGCCGGTAGCTTTTCACGATCGCGTGGATCGGCTCACAGCGCGCCTCGCGGCTCATGAACTGGAACGTGCTGTAGAACAGCGACGAATGGACGTTGGGTTGCCACGTCATGAACCAGTCGGTCGAAAACGGCAGCATGCCCTTGGGTGGTGACTCACCCTTCACCTCTTTATAGAGGCGGATAAGCCGGTCGCGCGAAAGCGAAGTTTCCGCTTCGAGCAACTGCAGCCGCGCGCCGAGTTCGATCAGTTCAATCGCCAGGGCGACTTCCTTGACCTCGAGTACCACGCTCCTGGTCGCCATAGATCCCCGACGATTTCCGGAAATGAAGCAGCACCCGGCGGCGGGCCGGATGCAACGAAGCGCCGCGCCGCGCCTTTCGCGGGCGGCGCTGCAGGACTGCGGCAGAATCAGGCGAGCTGTGCCACGGGCTGGCTGGCCATCAGGATGGCCGCGTGGGTCTGTACGGACTTGCCCTTGTCGGCGAGCGAACTGAGGATGGCGTGATCGTCGAACCGGAAGCGGCAAAGCACCTGGTTCGAGGCGGCGAGCCGAACCGCTTGCGCCAGTGTGAGATTGACGAGGACATCAGCGAGCTGCTCCGAGATCCCCATGCGAAACATGCCGGTCGGCCTGTCTTCGCGCAACAGGCGTTGCGCCAGCAACAGATACGACAGGTTGACTTCCCTGATCTCGCTGAGCATGTCGCTCTGCGTCGTCGCGCTCATTGATTCCCCCGAATTTGAATCTTGGCAGCTGGTCAAGCTGGTTGCGAAAACGTTTGCTCGTTCGCGCCTAGTAAAACCCTGGCGAGCGGCCCGCTTTTGGTCGTCCATGCATTGTGGTGACACCGGACCCAATTGGAAATTGGGGGGACACCGCGACGATTTGCGAGAAATTGCTGCGCTGTCGCGTAAGAATTTTTCTGACAAAAACTGTTAAATGGGGGCGAGACAGGCACGCGCTCATGCGAGGTACATAAGCGGCATCGGGGGCGCGGATTATAGAGCTTTTTCGTTATCCCGTAACACGAGTGTGGTCATGAGTCGGCACGCGGCTTGCTGCATGCGCCGGCCCTTCCACGGCACAAGCGCCGCGAAATGCCCTTAACGCGCCTGTTTCCCGCTGTAACAACTTTAAGCGATTGAAAAAGGACTCGTCTCGATGACGCAACTGCCCATAATCGTGCTCAGGGATAACCCGATAGCGCAGCGTACTCGATGCTCGCACGCGGGGCAGTGACCAGAAGAGACACTCCCCCGGCCCGTCAACAAGGAGAACATGCCCATGCGAATCGCACAGATTGCGCCGCTCTACGAAGCCGTTCCGCCGAAGCTTTACGGCGGCACCGAGCGCGTCGTGTCCTACCTGACTGAAGCGCTCGTCGATCTCGGCCATGACGTGACGTTGTTCGCCAGCGGCGATTCGGTCACATCGGCGAAACTCGAAGCGGCGTGGCCGCGTGCGCTGCGACTCGACCCGACGATCCGCGACGCGATCGCGCCGCACATGGTGCTGCTCGAACGCGTGCACCGCGTCGCCCACGAGTTCGACGTGCTGCACTTCCACCTCGATTACCTGCCGTTCCCGCTCTTCTCCACGCTCGATACACCGTTCGTCACCACTCTGCACGGCCGTCTCGATCTGCCCGAGCTGCAGCCGGTGTTCGACACGTTCACAGACGCACCGGTGATATCGATTTCAGATTCGCAGCGCCAGCCGCTGCTTCAGGCCAACTGGCAAAGCACGATCTACCATGGCCTGCCCGGCGGCCTGCTCACACCGCAGACGGACCGCGAACCGGAGTACCTGGCCTTTCTCGGCCGCATCTGCCCGGAAAAGCGGGTGGACACGGCCATCCGGATCGCGGCGCAAAGCGGCCTGCCGCTGAAGATCGCGGCGAAAGTCGACAAGGTGGACCGCGATTACTTCAAGGCCGAGATCGAACCGCTGCTGTCGCTGGCGCACGTCGAGTTCGTCGGCGAGATCGACGAAACGCAAAAGCCCGCGTTCCTGTCCGGCGCGAAAGCCCTGCTGTTCCCGATCGACTGGTCCGAGCCATTCGGCCTCGTCATGATCGAAGCGATGGCCTGCGGCACCCCCGTTATCGCATTCAATCGCGGCTCGGTGCCTGAAGTGATCGATCCGGGCGTGACGGGTTTTATCGTCGAGGATGTGCAAGGCGCGGTCGCCGCAGTCCAGAATCTCCATTCGCTTTCGCGCATTGCGATTCGCGAGCAGTTCGAACGCCGTTTCACGTCACATACCATGGCCCGCAATTATGTCGACACTTATAGCGCGCTCATCGAAGCCGAACGCCGGCCAATGCTGCGCCGTGTCGCCGCTGGGGGATGAATGGCGCGCCGCACGTAACGTTGAGATAACCCCGACGAATACGCCACTTGAATCGTTTGCGTACAACTTTATTCGCGTAATTACGGTGTTTGCGTAAAAGAAAAAGCCGCATGTCACCATGCGGCTTTTTTATCGCATAAGTCCTGCTGCACGCACTGCCGGCGCACAGAAGGAATGTCTGCGCGTTTAACCGATCAGATAGCGTTCACGATTCTTGCCCGCAATCCATTTTGGCGGTTTGCCACGCCCGCTCCAGGTCGCCCCGGTCTTCGGATCCTGATAGCGCGGCGGCAGCGGCGCCTTTTTGGGCGGCCGCCCGCGCCGGGCCGCCGCGGCGAACCCCAGATCCTGGGCGCTCAGTCCGTATTCGGCGATTTTTTCGCGGATCATCGTGATCACATCCGCAATTTCGGTACGCCGCGCCTCTTCGGCCTGCGCCTGGAGCCTGGCGATCTGGGCTTTGAGTTCTGAATATTGCGACATTCCACTCCCCCTTTTTCATTAAGAAGCTAGCCGACTCGAACGGAGATTAGTCGTAAATACGGGAATTCGCAATCACGATTAATACGGTTTTATCAGCCTGTTTCCCGATTTAACGATTGATCGCCCGAAGTGAAATCCGGCAACCGTCTAACGCAAATATGCGATCAATAGGTTCGGAATTGACAATGCTTGACACCCGTCGATCAGTTGACTGCCTAGAATCGGTCACTGGCTTGAGCCGGGCTTTTTTACCGGCCTTTTCAATTCGACTTTTTGAGGTGTCACACGATGCACTTATCCAAACGACTCGCAGCCGAAATGTTCGGCACTTTCTGGCTCGTACTCGGCGGCTGCGGTAGCGCCGTGCTCGCCGCCAGCTTCGCTGGCCCCGTTCATGGCCTCGGAATCGGATTCGTGGGCGTCGCGCTGGCGTTCGGGCTTACCGTGATGACCATGGCGTTCGCCATCGGCCACATTTCCGGTTGCCACCTGAATCCGGCGGTAAGCGTCGGCCTCATGGTCGCCGGCCGGTTCCCCGCGCGCGACCTCGTGCCGTACATCGTCGCGCAGGTGATCGGCGCGGTGATTGGCGCGGCCGTCCTCGCGTGCATCGCCTCCGGCAAGCCCGGCTTCGACCTCGTGGCGAGCGGCTTCGCGACGAACGGCTATGGCGAGCACTCGCCGGGCGGCTATTCGCTGATGGCCGCGTTCCTGTGCGAAGTCGTCATGACGGCCTTCTTCCTGTTCGTGATCCTCGGTGCCACCGACAAACGCGCGCCCGCCGGCTTCGCGCCCATCGCGATCGGCCTGTGCCTCACGCTGATCCACCTGATCTCGATCCCCGTCACGAACACGTCGGTGAACCCGGCGCGCTCGATCGGTCCGGCGCTGTTCGTCGGCGGCGAGGCGATCTCGCAACTCTGGCTCTTCGTGATTGCGCCGGTCGTCGGCGCGGTGATCGCGGGTGTGATCTATCCGGCGATTGCAGGCCGCCGCGAGGCAGTCTGACCGGTTCGCAGCGGGCAGCCCTGCCGAGCGGGGCCGCCCTCTCAAGCAAACGGGCGCGATGTGAACCATCGCGCCCGTTTTCGTATCCGCGGCAGTGCCTACGGACGCGCTGCTAGAATCGGGCGACTCACCGGCTTCCCCCTCACGGCCCGCACCATGGCGCACTCCCCCGCATCGCTTCTCCGCATCGTCCTGGCCCTCGTTGTGACGGCGAGCGCTTGCGCACATGCGGCAGACGCCCCCCAAGCCCCCGACACACCCGGCGCGACGGGAAACATCGAAACACTCGTGTTCGTGCGCCACGCCGAAAAACCACCCGCGGGCCTTGGCCAGTTGAGTTGCAAGGGGCTGAACCGCTCGCTGGCGCTCCCGGCCGTGATCGCCGCGAAATACGGCAAGCCCGACGCGATCTACGCGCCGGATCCGGGCGAGCGCAAAGACGACAGCGGCCAGCCGTACTACTACGTGCGCCCGCTCGCGACAATCGAACCGACTGCGATCCAGTTCGGTCTGCCCGTGCAGACGCCGTACGGTTTTTCTCAGACAGCGGCGCTTAATGACGCGCTCGTGAATCCGAAGTGGCGCAACCGGACCGTGCTAGTGGCCTGGGAGCATCGCGAAATCGAAAATCTGGTGCGACAGATCGTGGGCGCGCACGGCGGCGAGTCGCACGATGTGCCCGAATGGAAGAGCGCCGATTTCGACAGCATCTACGTCGTGCGGATCGACTGGAGCAGCGGCACGCCGCGCGCGCGTTTCTCGCACGAGCGCGAAGACCTCGATGGCCGCGCCGACGACTGCCCCTGCGCCGCCCTGTCCCCCGCGCAGTAGCGCTCCGTCCCGTTACAACGACGCGCGTTCGTCACCGAGCGCGAAAAGCTTGCGCAGATGACGGGCGACGCCCGCCTCGAAGTTGTTGCCGATGCGCGGAACCATGGGCAGGCGCGCGATGAGATCGGGATTCGCGTTGTTCATCATGAACGGATGCCCGGCTGTTTCGAGCAGGTCGATGTCGTTCATGTTGTCGCCGAACGCGATGCAACGGGCGGCCGCAATGCCGATCCGATCGAGCACGACGCGCAGCGCGCGCCCCTTCGAGACCCCCTGGGTCATCACTTCGAGGCAGTCCGGCAGCGAGTAGGTGACGTAAAGCGATTCGCCGAACTCGTGCGCGAGCCGTTGCTCGATCTGCGCGAGATCGGCCGGGTCCCCGACATAGAGCGCCTTGCCGATGCCCACGCCATCGTGCGCGCGCAAGTCCGTCACATGCCAGGCGAAGCCCGATTCCTGGTGGAAAGTGAGCATTTCGGGCGCCTCGCGGTTGATGAGCCAGGCGTCGTCGGAAAAGAGGCTCACGATTACGCGGTCGTGCGTGCCGGCCACGTCCGGCGCTACGAGGCGCCGAATCGTCGATTCAGGCAGGTTCGCGGCGTGGATCAGCGTGTCGTCCGGCGCATGGACGCGCGCACCATTCGATGTGATCAGATACGGCCGGATGCCCAGCCGGTCGCGGATACCGGCGACGTCGCAGTAGTGGCGCCCCGTGGCGATGATGAACTGCAGACCTTGTTCGTCGAGCGTCTTGAGGGTGGCAACCGTAAATGAATCGAGCTGGTGATCGGAATTGAGCAGCGTTCCGTCGAGATCGGTTGCAATGACCTTGTACATGGGAGTTGGGCAGCAGGCGTGAAGCATTTGATCCTAACATCGGCGGGCTAATGTTGCGCCGCGGGCACCGGCCCGCCTTCCCGATGCCACGCTCCCCGATGGCGCCCTTCCCGCCCGCTTTGTCCCCTAAGCCCCAGCCAGCCGCGCAGCTTCGCGTTGCGCAAGCCTGAGTGCGCCGCTGGTGGAATCGGCGAGGGGCGGGCGCAGCCGGTCACGCACCACCTGCGGCACCCATTCGCGCAACGGCTGGCCAAGCCCGCCAGACAACGCGGCAGGCAACGCGGCCGTGGGATCGAGCGCGCCGATCAGTTGCGCAATGGCTTCGCCCGCCTCGGCCAGCAGCTTAGCGACGAACGGGTGCTCGCGGTGCGCGAGAACCACGGGTGCAAGGCTCGCATAGGCGGTCTGGTTAGCCGCGCACAACCACACGATGAGGCTGTCGCGGTCGGACGAACGGGTATGGGCGAGCAAGGCCTGCGCGAAGGCGTCTAGCGGTGCGCGGCCGTCGAGTGCCTGTTGCGCCCAGACTATCGCGCGCAGCCCGAACCAGGCTCCGCTCGCCTCGTCGCCCGCGGGAAAGCCGAAGCCGCCCGCGATGCGGCACGCGCCCGCGGCGTCGAGCGCTGCCGCGATGCTGCCGGTGCCGAGCGCCACCACTACACCCGGTTCGCCGCCGTGAGCGCCGAGCAAGGTCGTGTACGCGTCGCTTTCAACGGCGAGGCCCGCGACGGGCGGTGCCTGATCGCGAAACGCGGCCTGCCAGTCCGGATTGTTCACGCCCGCGAGACCGCAGCCGAGCACGCAGCGCGACCAGTCCAGCGTGAGCCCCGCGTTGGCAAACGCGGCGCGGCAACCCGCCTCGATGGATTCCCACGCGCGTGCGATGCCGAGCCCGAGGCCCGATGGCCCGGCGGCAGCGCGCGCCAGTTCCACACCGTTTGCGTCGCCGAGCGCGACGCGCGTGCCGGTGCCGCCGCCGTCCACGCCGATCAGCCAGGTATAGGTCTGCATGACAATGAGTACCGTGTCCGTTGCGTTATGAGTCGTGCCGCAGAGACTAACGGCTCTGCGACTTTCACACAATCGGCCGGATGGCCAGGGTGGTGAGGCGATCGCGATCCGCTATGCTGGCGTGGCCAGAACGAACCGTAGCAAGGAGAAATCGACGTGATTGACGTAACACAGCGCTGCAACTGGGCGACGACTGAAGCGCTCGCGCACTATCACGATACCGAATGGGGCGTGCCGTCGCGCGACGACCAGCACCTGTACGAAATGCTCGTGCTGGAGGGCGCGCAGGCAGGTCTCTCGTGGTCCACGATCCTGAACAAGCGCGAAGGATACCGCCGCGCGTTCGCGGGCTTCGACATAGAGAAGGTTGCGCGCTTCACGCCGAAACACGTCGAAACGCTCATGCAGGATGCCTCCATCGTGCGCAACCGCGCCAAGATCGAGGCAACCATCCTCAACGCGCGTGCGGTCCAGCAGATCCAGGCCGAGCATGGCTCGCTCGCGAAATTTATCTGGTCGTTCGTGAACGACACGCCGATACAGAACGACTGGCGCTCGTACCGAGACGCGCCGGCATCCACCGAAATATCGGATGCACTCAGCAAGGCGCTCAAGAAATACGGCTGCAAATTCGTCGGCACGACGATCTGCTATGCGTTCATGCAGGCAGTGGGCATGGTGAACGACCATCAGCACGACTGCATCTGCCGCACGAGCTGCGCGGCACAAGGCAAGAAACGCCGCGCGGCGGGGAAAACCTGATCGGTGGGCACAATGCGCGTCGCAAGCAACGGCGCGTGTGAATCGGAACGTAAGGCCGGAACCAAGGGCCGGCCCCAAACCGCCGCTCCAAAAGCAAACGGCGGCGCAGCTTCGAACGAAGCATGCGCCGCCGTCTGGCGGAACGCTAGAAAGCGCGAAAAAGCTTAGTGGAGCTTCTTCGGCAGCTGTTGGCTGCGCAGGCGCTTGTGCAGGCGCTTAACAGCCGCTGCCTTCTTGCGCTTGCGAACGGCCGTCGGCTTTTCGTACGACTGGCGCTCGCGCAGTTCGGCGATCAGGCCGTTCTTTTCGATTGCACGGCGGAAGCGGCGGATCGCAACTTCGAACGGCTCGTTTTCTTTCAGAAGAATCGTCGTCATGTTTGGCTACTAGCTAAATAAGTTAAATGGGCACACTCCATACCGGAGCGGCTACCGGGAACACCTCCGGCGCAGCATCGGCGTGCGCGCCCGGATGATATTTCCCTGTTTTCTACTTTCCCTGCCTGAGGTACCCGCACTAACTGCCTGTGGTACCTGTGGTTCACCGCGGCAAGAATCACCCCCTAGGACCGCGCCGAACCAGAAAATTGGTTGAATCCGCGACTATACCAGAAAATCTTCGAGCCAAAAAGAATTTTCTCAATCCTGCCAAAGACTTACTCGTGCGGAGCCTCCATGGCCACCTGGTTTGGGCTTGCCAGCCGTGTACCACCAGCGGGCCAACCTCGTACCAAACTACCAAACCACGAAACTACCAAAGCGACCGCACCCCCGCCCCACGCACGCCTCAGGCGCTTGC
Source organism: Paraburkholderia adhaesiva (assembly GCF_021390575.1). GTDB lineage: Bacteria > Pseudomonadota > Gammaproteobacteria > Burkholderiales > Burkholderiaceae > Paraburkholderia > Paraburkholderia adhaesiva. Next base: position 3,230,316 of record NZ_JAJEJQ010000001.1, read on the forward strand.
GTCATTGAGCGCCTGGATATCGGCGGGAGCGAGCCTCAGGCTCACCGCGGCCACCAGACTCTGGAGCTGGTCGAGTGAAGTCGCGCTCGCGATCGGCGCCGTGATGCTCGGCCGCGCAATCATCCACGCCAGCGCCACAGCGGCCAGCGTCGCACCGTGCCGCTCTCCGACGTAGTCGAGCGCCGCAAGAATGCGGATACCACGATGATCCAGATATTTCTCGACGCGCGAGCCGCGCGCGCTCTTCGCCAGATCTTCGCGCGACCGGTACTTGCCCGACAGGAAGCCGCTCGCGAGACTGTAATAGGGCACGACCGCCAGCTTCTGCGCGAGTGCGACCGGTTCGATATCGGCTTCGTAGTGCGCGCGGTCGTACAGGTTGTATTCAGGCTGAATAATCTGATAGGCGGGCAGTCCCGTTTTCCGCGACACGGTCAGCGCCTCCTCGATGCGCGCGCCGCTGAAGTTCGATGCGCCGATCACGCGAACCTTGCCTGCGTCGATGAGCCGCTGATACGCCCCCAGCGTCTCCTCCAGCGGCACCTTCGGGTCGTCCTCGTGGGAAAAGTAGACGTCGATGTAATCAGTCTGCAGCCGCCGCAACGAGTCCTCGACGGCCGCCGCGATGTTGGCCGCCGACAAGCCCGGGCGCCGCGCGGACTTCGCCACCTTCGTTGCAATCACCACCTTGTCGCGCTTGCCGCTCTTCGCGAGCCACTGACCGATGATCGTCTCCGACTCGCCGCCCTGATTGCCCGGCACCCAGGCCGAATAGACGTCGGCGGTATCGATGAAGTTGAGGCCGGCGTCCGTGAAGGCGTCGAGGATCGAGTGCGAGGTGGCGACGTCGGCGGTCCAGCCGAAGACGTTACCGCCGAACATCAGTGGCGCAACCTGCAAGGCGGAAGTGCCGATCCGGCGCTGTTCCATAGGTGATGTCTCCGTGATTGCCGGGCCTGCGGGCGAGCCCGATTCGTCGAGTAAAGCCGAGCATACGCCGGCTCCGGGCGGGCTGCAGCGAGGCGGCGCAAGCGCCATGCGCGGCGCATTCGACCCGCAAATGTTTGCATCCGCCCCTCAAGTTTTGTTTACGGGGGCCGTCATCCTTCACTGAGGCGGCCAGCAATGAAGTGTGCTTCCGCCGATTGCAACGTGGCTCAAGTTCACAGACTAAAGCCTCAACGGAGAATTCCATGCTCTCGATTAATACCAACGTATCGTCGCTGATCGCACAGAACAACGTGACGAACACGGGCAGCGCGCTTACGCAAGCTATCACGCGCCTCTCGTCGGGCAAGCGCATCAACAGCGCAGCTGACGATCCCGCAGGCATCGCGATTGCCAGCACGCTGCAAACGTCGATCAACGGCCTGAACCAGGGTGTTTCGAACGCGAACAACGCGGTTTCGATGGTTCAAACCGCTGGTTCGGCACTGATGCAGATCCAGAACGCACTGCAGTCGATCTACCAGGCTGCCGACGACGCACTGGGACCGGATAACACGTCGGCCAACATGGCGTCGTACCAGAAGACGGTTTCGCAGCAAATCGCTGAAGTGAACCGTATCGCTTCGCAAACCACGTTCAACGGCCTGAACCTGCTGAACGGCACGGCTGGCATCCTGCACGTGCAAGTTGGCGTGGCTGTCGGCCAGACCGTTTCGCTCGACCTGAGCCAAAGCCTCTCGGCTGCCAACCTCGGCGGCGGCTATGTCCAGGCTGGCAACACGCTCGGCCAACTGACCGGTGTGAACCTGAACTCGGACGGCTCGGAAAACACCTCGGGCAATCCGGGCTCGATCACGTCGATCAACGTGATGTCCAACGGTTCGGGCGGCTTCATCTTCACCGACCAGAACAACCAGGTCATCTCGTCGGGCGCTTCGGCAAACCTGTTCAAGAGCGTGACGACCAGCGGTGTGACGACGCTCCAACTGAACGCCGGCGGTACCAGCGGCCTGGTGCAGAGCAAGGCCGTCACGGCGATCAACGCGGCGTTCACCGCCACGGGCGCTTCGGCTCTTTCGGGCACGGTGTTCGGCACGATCTCGGGCCTCAACGTCGATCCGTCGACGGGCAAGACCGAAACGACGCCGGGCACGGCTGGCGTGATCACGTCGGTTTCGGTCCAATCCAACGGCAACGGCGGCGAACTGTTCTACGACCAGAACGGCAACCAGCTCTCCAACAGCGCGGTTAACGGTCTGTTCGGTGCCACCAGTGGCGCTACCCTGGCGCTGCAAGGTAACATCGAAAACACGTTCGACGGCGAAAGCGTCGCAACGGGTACGGACGTCGGCGGTGTCGCAACCTCGGCTGCCGACGTTTCGGGTGTGTTCTCGACCCTCGGTCAGATCAACACGAACAACACGCCGACCAACGTTGCAAGCATCAACGTCAGCACGACGGCTGGCGCGAACCTCGGCCTCGAAGTCGTCAACAACGCACTGGCAACGATCGCCAACCAGCTCGCAACGCTCGGCTCGGTGCAGACCCGCTTCACCGGCCTGGCAACGGCTCAGCAATCGGCTTCGACGAACATGTCGAGCGCACAGTCGACGATCCAGGACGCGGACTTCGCGTCGGAATCGGCAGCCATGAGCAAGGCACAGGTTCTGCAGCAAGCTGGTATCTCGGTGCTGGCACAGGCTAACTCGCAGCCGCAGCAGATCCTCAAGCTGCTCCAGTAAGGCCGCATGCAGTAAGCTCTCGCCTCTCTCACGAGAGGCGAGCACGGACAAGCGGCCGGGTTCGCCCAGCGCTTGTCCGTTTCGCTTTGTTTCGGGGCGCGTGCAGATTCGCGCGCACCCCTTCCCGAATTTTCGGTCCAGACCGCGCATTGGTCGGGACCAGACGAGGAGTCAGCTGTGTCGACCATTTCCGGAACTTCGAGCACATCCACCAGCGTGTCATCGGCCCAGTCGGCCGCACAGACAGCGTCGGCAGCCGCGCAGCAGGCGCTGCTCGAAGCAGGGCAATCGCTGATCAGCGGCTCCACCGGCAATACCTCGATCGATCCGCAGACCATGGTCACCGCGCTCGTCAATGCGAAGGTGGCCGGGCAGCAGGCTTCGCTGCAGATCGAAGCGGCGAACGATAACCTGCAAATCTCCAATATCGGCCAGTTGTCCGCTTCGCTGGCGATGTTGCAGGGTGCGCTCACGCCGCTCCAGAACGGCTCGCTGATGAGCGCGTTCACGGCGACCACGAGCGGCAGCGGTATCACCGCGACCGCCGGTTCGGGCGCCTCGGCCAGTTCGTATTCCGTGTATGTCGGGCAGATCGCCCAGACGCAGAGCATCACGTCTGCGCCCATTTCAGTCGCCAATACCGCGGCGATGGGCACCGGCACGATGACGCTCTCGGTCGGCAGCCAGTCCATGACGATCAACATCGGCTCGAGCAATAACAGCCTGAGCCAGATCGTATCGGCCATCAATTCGTCGACCAGCAACCCGGGCATTTCGGCGTCGATCGTTACCGGCTCGGACGGCTCGCACCTTGTGCTGAGCTCGACGCTGACGGGCGAGGCGAACACGATCAACGTGTCGGTCAACGCCGATTCGTCCACAAGCGCGCTGGCCAAGCTCGGCGGCGTGCAGACGATCCAGGGCGGCACCTATGCGTCGGCGGGCATTGCTAGCGCCACGACGGCGAGCGGCGACGGCTCCACGCTGACCATCAGCGCCGGCAGCAGCTCGTTTACAGTCACGCCGGCGGCCGGCGATACGCTGGCGAACATCGCATCCGAAATCAACACGGCCGGTGCCGGCTTGAACGTAACGGCCAGCGTTGTCACGGACAGCAGCGGCCAGCAACACCTCGTGGTTGCCCAGCAGGGCGCTAACTCGTCCTCGCCGGTGAAGGTCACGGCGAATGCCTCCTCGTCCGGCTCGACGGATTCGACGCTCACGGCAATCGCCACGGCGCTGCCGGCCTCGACCGCCGCGCCGACCACCGGCACGGCAGTCGGCGCATCGTCGATCATCTCGCTCTCCGGCGCCGGCTGGAGCCAGACGACGGCCGCACAAAGCGCCCAGCTCACGATCAACGGCACGCAGGTCACGAGCGCGCTGAACACCGTCAACGCGCTGTCCGGCGCGACGCTGAGCCTCTCGTCGGCTGCAGTGGGCACGAACCAGACGCTGACCATCGCGCAGGACACGACCACGATGGCGAGCGAGATCAGCAGCTTCGTATCCGACTACAACACGGTGATCAGCACGATCGCCTCGCTGACGAAGTTCGACTCCAGCAACCCGACCGGATCCGGCACGATGCTCGGCGACTCGATGATCAACGCGATCACGTCGAGCTTCGGCACGATCATCGGCAGTCGCGTCAAGGGCTCCGGCGTGACGGCCACGCTCGCCGACCTTGGCATCACGCTGAACTCGGACGGCACGCTGTCGCTCAACTCGACGACGCTCAACAACGCTTTGCAGAACAATTCGTCGAAGGTTGCGGCGATTTTCAATTCGACCAACGGCATCGCCGAGCAGCTCAACGCGAAGCTCAAGACGTTTACGCAGGACAACGGCGTCATCGCCCAGCGCGAGACGGCGTTGAGCAACGACCTGAACAGCGTCACGAAACAGACGACCCAGTTGCAGACGTATATCGCCCAGCTGACGTCGATGTATCAGAGCCAGTTCACGATGCTGAACGACATCATGTCGAAGACCAACAACGAGACCGAGTATCTGACGCAGCTGTTCGGCGGCGCCAACAACACCGGCACGTTGAACAAGAGCTCGTAAAGCAGGGCAAGCCATAGCATGAACATGCCCGATCTGCTCCGGCGGGTGCTCGATCTGACGCTTCAGATGGAGCACGCCGCCCAACTGGACGACTGGGAAAGCGCCGCGCGTCTCACGCGCGAGCGCAACCCGCTTCTCATGTCCCTCGGCAAGCCAAAGTCGCCCGAAGCCCTCGCCGCCATCGAGCGGATCCGGAACGTTACGGTCGCCATCAACCAGCAAGCCGAGACGGCCTGCTCGGAGCTTTCCGCCGAGTATCGTGCGGCGATGAGCAAGACTACCGGCGTTGCCGCCTATCAGCGCGGAGCCGGGTTCTAGACCTGCCTTATCCGGCCCCGGGCCGCAAACCGGGGCCGCATATTCCCCGTCCGAATTGCCGGACAATCCCGCCCCTCCTTGGTCAATTGCCGCGCAGAGCCCGCGGCTACACTGGGCAGCCATGCTTCTTAGCCTGCCCTGTCATGACCGCCACGCCGACTGCTCTCACCGATTCGGGTAACGCCGAAGCCGCTTCCCTTACGGCCACGCTGTCGGCCGATCAGCGCGCCACGCTCGTGCGCGACTTCGTCGCCACGATCGACAAACTCACCGCGATCGAGCAGCACGACGACGCTTGCGCCATCGCGCGCCAGATGACGCAATTTCTGCCGGATGAGGGCTATGGCTGGAAGACGCTGGCCTACGACCGGCTGCGTCGCGGGGATCTGCCCGGGTCACGCGATCTGCTGCGCCGGGCCGCACCGTTGCTGCCGCAGGACGCGCAGCTTGTCACCCACCTGACGGCCGCCGAGGCGCTGCACGCAGCCGCAGCGGCAAGCAGCAAGGGGCAACATGAAGAAGCTGCCCGCCAGTATGAGACCGTACTGGCCGTCTATCCCCACTATCCGGACGCGAATCACGGGCTCGCGCTTGCCCTGCTCGCACTTGGCCGGCCACACGATGCACTGCCGCGACTCGAAACGGCGATCGGAATCAACCCGAACAATGGCCAATACTGGGCGAACTATGTCGATGCGCTGATCCACGCCCAACGGCTAAAGGCCGCGTGGGTCGCCCTCGAACTCGGGCAGCGTCACGGCTTGCAGGGGCCTGTGGTGGATGGACTGATCAACCTGATGAGCGTTCTGTCGAACCAAGGCAACTACGCAATCCAACGCCCCCTCTCCCCTGCTTCGCCGGAAGGCTTGACACAGCAACTGCAAACCCAGCCAGACACGGAAACCACTCGGCGCAACATCAAGAAGCAGGAACCGACGCGCAAACAGCTCGAGTCAATCGCATTGCCGTACAACGCTCGACGCTTTGACGTGGCCGAAAAAAATGCGCGTGTATTTCTCAAGCAATTTCCCGATCACGCGCTGGGAACAAAGGTGCTTGGAGTCGCGCTGTATTCCCTCGGAAAGATGGATGCCGCGCGAGAGGCGCTGGAAGTTGCGTACGCGTTGAATCCGGAGGACGCCGACGTACTGCAATCCTACGCGGCCACGCTTGAAGCGCGAGCCATGCACAACGATGCATTGGTGGTTGCCCAAAGACTGGAGGAATGTCACCCGGACCACTCCGAAGGCGCCCGGCTGAAGGCCATCATCCTGACCTCGCTCGGGCGTCTCGACGAAGCCGAGCGAAGCATCGCACGTGCATGGGAGGTTACGACCGAGCCAGCGCTCGTCGCCACCACTCAGGGTGCGGTCTACCTCAAGCAGGGGCGCCTCGACGACGCAGCCGAGGTCTTCCGGCTGGCGCTACAGCATGTGCCCGACGACAAAATCAACTGGAGTAACCTGCTGTTTACGTTGATGCACAACGAAGCCGTCAGCGCAACGCAGTTATTCGCCGAGCACCGCCGCTTCGGCGAGCATTTTGAACCGAGATTGCGAACGCAGTGGCACGAGCATCCAAATACGCGCGACCCGGGCCGCAAACTGCGCATTGGCATCATCTCAAACGACCTGCGCAATCATGCGGTCGCGAGTTTCCTGTTGCCAGTACTGCCCGGTCTGGCGAACGACTCCAGTCTTGAGCTCTACACGTATTCCAACACGCCCGGAAGCGATCACATCACCGAAAAACTGCGTGTGCATTTCGCGCATTGGCGCAATATCAGCAGGGTGCCCGACGCTGAGGTCGTCCAGCAGATTCGAGCCGACCGCATCGATATTCTGATCGATCTGGGCGGGCACACGGCGGAGAACCGCCTGCTTGTGCTGGCGCGCAAGGCCGCACCGCTTCAGGCGTGCTGGATCGGCTATCCCGGCACCACGGGATTGAGCGCCGTCGACTATTTTCTCGGGGACCGCTTCTGGGTGCCAAATGATGCGTTTCGTGCGCGCTTCACCGAAAAAATCGCCTATCTGCCCGCTGTCGCCCCCTTCCATCCGGAAGAAAACGCACCGCCAATCAATTTACTGCCGGCCTTGTCCAACGGCTATCTGACCTTCGGAAGCTTCAACCGGCTAGAAAAACTACGGCGCCGCACGATCGCCTTGTGGGCGCATTTGCTACGCGAGCTCCCCACCGCGCGCATGCAAATCGGCGCGATGCCGAGTGATGGAACCGGCGCAGACGAATTGCTGGCGTGGTTTGACGAGGAGGGTATCGCCCGCGAGCGGCTCGACTTCCGCTCGCGTAGCACGATTGCGGTGTTCCTGCAGCAGCATTACACGGTTGACGTGTGTCTCGATACGATCCCTTTCGGCGGCCTGACCACGGCACTTCAATCGTTGTGGATGGGTGTGCCGACACTGACCCTCGCTGGCGAAACCGTCCCGGGACGCAGCGGCGCGGCGGCAATGAGCCACGCTGGTCTGGAGCGCTTCGTCGCCTCCGGCTCCGAAGATTTCGTGCAACGCGGCGTAGCGCTGGCCCATGACATCCCGATGCTGGCCGAACTGCGCGCCACCATGCGCGAGCGCTGCCTCGCCTCGCCAATGTTCCAGCCGGACGTCATCGCTCAAAGCGTGAGCCGCGCGTTGCGCACGATGTGGCAACGATGGTGCGCTGGACTCCCCGCGGAAACCTTCGACGTATCCGCACAGGACACGCAATGACAACCGTCGGTCATTCGCTTGCCGAGTCCACCGCGCTGGCACAGCAATTTCAGGCGACCATCGAAATGCTGATCGCCCGCGAGGAATTCGATCAGGCCGAGGCGCTCTCGCGCCAGATGACGCAACTTTTGCCCGACGCCGGCTACGGCTGGAAGGCGCTGGCGTTCCTGCGTCTTCGCGACGGCGACCTGATCGGCGCGTACGAGCCGATGCGCCGAAGCATGGCGCTCCTGCCCGCGGACACTGATCTTCATCCGCACTGGGCCGCCGTCTGCGCCGCGCACGAGCAAGCCACACAGCCAGCGCCGCTCGCCGGCACGAACCACGCGGCCGCCCTCCCGACGCGAGCACAAGGGGAAGCGGCAATCGCGTTGTTCGACACCGGCCGGTTCGAAGAAGCCGACTCTGCGGCACGTTCTCTGATCGAACAGTTCCCTGCACACCCGCTCGGCTGGAAAATACGTGCGCTCACCTTGTATCGACTGGGCCAGCATCAGGCTTACGAACCTTATCTGCGGCGCGCTCACGAACTCATCCCTGAAGACCCGGATGTATTGCAGCTCTACGCAGCACTACTCGAAGTCAAAGGGAACCACGAGGAAGCGGAGAGCATCTGCCGCAAGCTGCTCGAAGTCGCACCCGGACATGCAGAGGGCACGCGCCTGCTCGGCGTCGTTCTGATGACCACCGGACGCATGGGCGAGGCGGAGCCGCTCCTGCATCAAGCCACGAAACTGGCGCCCGAATCGGCGCTCGCGTGGAACTCGCTCGGCTCGTTCTACCAGCGTCTCGGTCGCGTCGACGCCGCCGCCGAACAGTTCCTGCGCGCGCTCGACCATGAACCCGGCGGCGCCGGCACCTGGAGCAATTTGCTGTTCTGTCTCACGCATGGCGAAGGCATCGACCCCGACGCGCTGTTTGCCGCGCATTGCGGCTTCGGCGAACAGTTCGAAGCGCCGTTCAAGCCGCATTGGCCGCGCCATGCGAATTCACGCGAGCCCGAACGCGCGCTGCGCGTCGGCTTCGTTTCCGCAGATCTGCGCCGTCACGCGGTCACCAACTTCCTCGAACCGGTCTTGCCGTATCTCGCACGCGACCCCGGCCTGCGCCTCTACGCATACTCCAACACGGTAGGCCGCGACGAAGTCACCGAGCGGCTACGCAGTTATTTCGCCGAATGGCGCGACGTCAGCGATAAGGACGACGCGGCCTTTGTGCAACTCGTCGAAGCCGACGGAATCGACATCCTGATCGATCTGTCCGGACACACCGGCTACAACCGGCTGCCAGCGCTCGCGCGCAAACCCGCCCCCGTGCAGGCAAGCTGGATCGGCTACCCCGGCACGACCGGCCTGACTGCGATCGATTACTTTCTCGCGGATCGATTCTGGACACCGATCGCGCAATTCGAAGCCCTGTTCACAGAGAAAATCGTCTGTCTGCCAGCAGTGGCACCGTTCCGGCCGGAACAGGAAGCGCCGCCCTTGAATACGCTGCCGGCCCTGCGCAACGGCTACGTGACCTTCGGCAGCTTTAACCGCATCAACAAACTGCAGCGCGATGTGGTCACGCTCTGGGCTCACCTGTTGCGCGCCGTGCCGACCGCCCGCCTGAAGATCGCCGCGATGCCTGTGGACGGCAATCTCGAAACGCAATTGGCCGCCTGGTTCATGGAGGAAGGTATTACACGTGAACGGCTCGATTTTCAGCCGCGCGTATCCGTGGCCGAGTTTCTGCAACTGCATCACGAAGTCGACATCGCGCTCGACACGCTTCCGTTTGGCGGCCTGACCACGGCACTGCAGTCGCTGTGGATGGGTGTTCCAACGCTGACGCTTCCCGGCAGGACCGTACCGGGACGCAGCGGAGCGACCGTGATGGGGCACGCCGGACTCGAACAATTCGTGGCGACAAGCGCGCAGGACTTCGTGCTGCGCGGAGCGGCACTCGCCGCCGATCTGCCCGCGCTGGCCGAACTTCGCGCGGGCATGCGCGAACGCTGTACCGCGTCACCGATGTTTCAACCCGAAGCGCTCGCACGCGGCGTTATCCGGGCACTGCGTACGATGTGGCGGCACTGGTGCGAAGGGCAAATGCCACGGTCTTTCGAAGTGCCTGGCGAATCCCCCCTTGAACTACCTGCTGGCGCCACTGCAGCCAAAACGGGTGAGCCGCCGATGGATCGCGCCATTGGTAACACGCACGATCACTCGCGGGGCATCAGGACGAAGAATTTCATCCACCAGATCTACTACTCGCCAGAAACCCGCGCGGCGCTCGATCCGGGCTTTATTCCGCTCGATAACACAGGGCAGCGGCCGGACTGGTACGAATACTGGCCAATTCGCCGTTTTCTGCGTGAAAACGCGCTCGATCCGAATGCGCGCTACGGATTTTTTTCGCCGAAGTTTCAGGAGAAGACCCAGCTCACATCGGCGCAGGTTGCTGAGTTTCTCTCGAGCACGCCCGACGACGTGGACATCGTTACGTTCTCGCCGAACTTCTGGCAGGCGGCCTTTTTCAAGAACGTCTTCGAGCAGGCCGAGTCCTGGCACAAGGGTATCCGCCCAGCGCTAACCGGTACGATCTCGCTGCTTATGCCGGGCACGAACGCCGAAGACTTTCTGAACAACCTGGTCATGAGTTCGGCGCAGACGGTCTACTGTAATTATTTCGTCGCCAAACCGCGCTTCTGGCAGCGCTGGCTCGCGCTGTGCGAGTTGATTTTCAATGCGGCTGAGGTGGAAAACAACACCGAACTTGGCCGCCAATTGAACACCCCAGTATCCTACCGGCCCGAGATGCCCGCCCGGATATTCGTGATCGAACGGATCGTCTCGCTCATTCTGAGCGTCGAGCAGACCGCGTGGAAGGTACGAAATTTTGACTCCACCAAACTGCCTGGCCATACGATCACAGGTGCCCATTTCGGCAAATTTCTCGAACTGGACGCGTTGAAAATGGCTGCGATCAAGACAGGCATTCGCCGGCACCACGATAAATACCTCGAGTTGCGCGACGACCTCATCAAGTGTGAATTGGCTCGCGCCGCCGACGGCGGTAAGCAGAAGGTTTCATGAAGAACCACATCTACCAGATCTTTTATTCCGACCAGACTCGCGGCATGATCGAGCCGGGCTTCATTCCGCTCGACAACACAGGACAACGGCCGGACTGGTACGAATACTGGCCAATCCGTCGCTTCCTGATCGAAAACGCACTCGATCCCGAAGCCCGCTATGGCTTCTTTTCGCCGAAATTCAGGCAAAAGGCGGGGCTGAGTTCTGCGCAGGTCGAGCAGTTTCTGGCCGGTACGCCCGACGACGTGGACGTCGTGACGTTTTCTCCCTACTTCAGCAATATCGCGTTTTTCAAAAACGTGTTCGAACAGGCTGAATACTGGCATCCGGGTATTTCGCCGACACTCGCCGGTGTGATGGCCTTGATCGCACCTCATCGAGACAGCGCAACGTTGATGAACGGCCTGGTGATGAGCACCGCGACGACGGTGTACTGCAATTATTTCGTCGCTAAACCGCGCTTCTGGCAGCGGTGGCTCACGCTGTGCGAAAAGATTTTCGCGGTTGCCGAGGCGGGGAATACAGAACTTGCGCAGCAACTGAACAGCGACCGCCATTACGTGCTGCCGACACCGGCCAAGGTATTCGTGATCGAACGCATCGTATCGATCATCCTGAGCACCGAGTCCGTCGAATGGAAAGTCCGGAATTACGATTCGACAGCGCTGCTCGCGGACAACGGCCTGCTGGATGGTAAATACCGCGAGGAAATGGTCACCCTCGATGCCCTGAAATACGCGGCTGCCGCGACGGGCATTCGCGCGTATTACGACCGATTCGTCGAGGTGCGAGAACGGCTGATAGCACGGTATCGTGAGGAGGCTGCGGCGGTCAGCCCCGTCCGCGCAAACTGAACGGGTCGAGCCAGGTAATCGCGCTATGTGCCCAGGTGCCGCACGCCATGCCGACCGACCGTCTGACAAGCTACACAACGCCCGCAGACGGCGCCGCTGCCTCCCGTTTCACATTATTGGTCGTCCTTCGTTGCGACCATACGTCACGTAGTGCTGATACCCAGATTTAATCCGACCTGTGGCAATCGCTTCGACAATGTCGGGATTGGCCGCTAGATATGCCTGTTCGTCCCACGCATCAGTAGAGGTAGCCACGGATTCGTTGTCGGATTTCCCCATAGTGCCGTAGGGTTTATGTTGGGTTGCCTTGACGGGCATGCCTCCCGGAACATATTTCTGCGTGTCGCCAACGGTGTGCATGTAGCCGAAATATTGTGCAGGAATTTCTTGTACTGAACTGAACAATACCCGCTTGAGCAAAAAGCTCCCCAGCCTTTCGTTACAAAAGTCGAGCGAGCGACGGTTGTAAGGGTCAAACGAGCTGGGCATATGTGAGCGCAGAAAGGTGACGCAAACCCGCTCAAGTTTTTCGATGATGGTCAGAAAAACCTCGGTTGGGAAAATCCCGCATTCAACGCCACAGGGAATTAGAGTGTCATCTGCGAAAAACAATGACGACTCCTCCGGTGTCAATACGCCAAGCTCCACCGCAATCGCCACATAACGCAAAAGATCAGAAATTTTGTGCACCGCGGCGAATTGTCGATACAGATTGCCCACTCTAACCGGTTGGGCAAGCAGATACGGTGTCTGGACGTTGGCCGCGAGTGCGGTGAAGTCAATCTGCGCGGCGGCGGCGGCATCCAGCACAAACATGCCGGGATAATTGGAAGCCGGGTTGCCAAACGCTTGGGGAGCAATAAATTTCCGATGAAGCATGAGGCAGATACGACCATCTGAAACATTGTTTTTTTTCAGTATTCGCGCAATAGCGAACGCGCCTGACGCGCCAGCAAGAAAAGGATGCAGGGCATCCAGTTCGTCAGCAATTTCGCTCACATGGTAGCCCGCTGGAAAATCCCGATATTCACCCATGCCGATAAAGCATGTGTCTTTGGGGAGCGGGAAAACGGGTGGCAAATGGCAAAGGCAAAAGATACGCATGATTTTTATGGGTCAGCGGCGGCCTGCTTGCGCCAGAAGATTGTTGGTAATGCCCTCTAGGTGCCGCCTGGATAAACCTCTCATGGACTGCAACTTTTCAAGCAACACCGTTAATCCTGGAAACCAGGCATTAGCATTTTCGAATGCATTGTTCCCATGTTGAATATGGCAAGCAACATAATTATCGACATACATCACAGGACAAAACGCAGCGACGCGCAGCATGAAATCCAGATCTGCCACATAATGCGCCTGCACGTCGAACCCGCCAACGTCAAGAAACGCAGCGGTTCGCGTTAATGCGCCGTTTGAGGCGGGATGCTGCCGATACGTCATTTCCACCGCCCCTTCTCCCGCACTGTAACGCCCCGGTTTCATCACTGCAGGTGCGTTAGCCATATGTCTGCCAACGGCATCCAAAATATAGGTCGTGCCAAAACACATGCCCAATTCGGGGTCGTTCTCAAGATGAGGGAGTATTGTTGCGAAAAACTCAGGGAGCAACTGGTCGTCGTCACTCAAGACCACAAAGTATTTTGTGTCAATGCGCTTGATGAGCGATTCCCAGTTGCCCAGCATCCCGATGTTTTCTTTATGGCGAAAATACTGAATGCGGCTATCCTGCGCGATCAATTCAGTCATGACTTCGCGGGTATGGTCGGTAGAGGCGTTGTCCGAAACAATTAGTTGCCAATCCGCGAAGGTTTGCCCCAATACCGAGCCTACGGCGGCTTTCAGCATCTCCGCGCGGTTAAAGGTGGGAATCAGCACCGTCACCAATGGTTGCTTTTTCTCCTGGTCAGTCAATTTCACGTCCAATTCCACATCTTTTGGCCGCTGACCAATCAAACGCGCAGGCACCCCTCCCCATATCTCGAACGCGCCTACCTCACCCCTGACCACGCTGCCCGCCGCAATGATGGCACCTTGTCCGATATGCGTGCCATCAAGAATAGTCGAGTTAGCGCCAATCCACACATCATCCTCAATCACCACGCCCCCTTTGCTGGGCATGAATCCTTGATGCCGCATGACCTCCTGCCGGGACAAATAAGCGTGATTAGTCGGCGCGATAACGCAGCCCGGGGCGATCAACACGTAATTGCCGAGCGAAATGCCGTTGCCCGAGAAAAGCGTGCAATGGGCATTGATGTAGCAATGCTCCCCGATTTTTACGTCGCCCGAGCCACCAACGGCCTTGATGACGACGAAGTCATAGATTTGCGTTTGCGCGCCGATGGTAAACAACGAGCCCTTTACCGAAGGCTGGATCACCGCATTTTCACTGACATAGGCGGTTGGATGAATCGCCAGACCATTATGCGGAACACTGATGTTGCTGCTCGTGGCCTCCGCCTTCATCAACACGCCTTGTCCGGTGGGCAGGCTCAGCACGGACAATCCGCGCTTTGCAGCAAACGCATCAAAAGCATCACGCTGATCCCTGCACACCTCCCATCCATAATCATCAAGTAGCATGACCCCGCCATCAACCATCAGCGGCCAAAGGTACTCGGCGGCAGCCATTTCAGACTTTACGTTGTTCATGTCGATATGAACAAAGCAGAATTTTTTTGATTCAACCTGTCTAAAGGTGTCTGGAACAAGACCGCGTATCGGATAAACATTGGGAAACGCGTTGAATGTCTGAACAACTGCCTGATAGCATTCGCTGTAATAATTTTTTAACGGCTGAAAATGCGCGCGCTCACGTTCGGACAAGACCGAATTCGGAATCCCTTCATAAGTGTCGAGCAGGTAAAAGCGCTTTGCGCCAATTTGCTCCGAGCAATACGAAAGAATGGAGCGGGCGATACCGCCACGATTAACACCGCACTCGATCAAGTCACCTTCGCGCTGCATCGCGCGTTCCGCAAACCAGCACGCAACGTGCACACGCCAATGAATAGCCGCACCGCTCCAAGAACCTGTTGCTTCGCCCGCCGCATAAGCCGTGGCGAAACGCGGGTCGCTCATCCACCCTGTATTGTGGTTAGTGGATAAGCCATCCTGGTTGTATGAATATTCACGCATGTTAAAAGTTCTCCTTGTGCCGCTCCATCAGCCAGCCAGAGTCTTGTGTAAATTGAAGCATGAGTTGATCGAGGTGCTCATCCGGGCTGATGGTTTCCTGAACCTGCGAGAACTTACTGGCATAGCAAAGGGGCTTCGGCTTATTTGTTGGCGAATCGACCGAAGGACGCACAACTGCGCAATGCCGTCCGCTTATTCTAAAAAGACTGTCAGCCGAACGCTCGGCGTATTGGTAGACGGATTCGGTTATGTTCCCCAACACATTGATGATGGCTGGCATCTTGGAGGGGGTGTCCAGTATGCGGCAAATCGTCTCTGCGATAGAGCGGCTGCTCACGAAGTTGCGCCTTTGTTCACCGCTGCTACGGAGCGTGATTTGACCACGCATATAAGCCTCAAGAGGAAACGAGAAAGGAATCAAGCTCCATCGCCGAAAACGGCGAAAGTCCGGCAATGCCCCGTATACGGCATTGGGGCGCAGAACGACCACTTGGCAATCTTCGTCCGAAAATACTTTTCTGAAAATCTGCTCCGTGCAGAAGTGCGCTATTGCGTAGTAGGACAATGGATTAGGTGGCCGACTTTCATCTATCGTGCCTTCTTGTTTTCCATAGACGTGGGAGCTGGAAACATAAATGGCAATCTTGGCACCCGCTTTTTTGGCGCGTTGGGCAAGCCCCTCGGCGCCAGCAAGGATTTTCGTCAAATTGCTGATGGCACCGTCGGCAAAATCTTCGTCAACAACGCCAGCGCAATGCACCAGCGCATCACAGGCTGGGAAGATTTGGCAGTTCGCCAGGTCTGATAGATCGCAAAGGCAATCGGCTTTGGATAAATCTCGCCCTAACCGAAAACACTCGTGTGTTTTGAGACTGGCATAGACAGCAGAGCCAATTAATCCCGATGCGCCGGTCAACAAGATACGCATAGCAGATTACCGGACGCGCCTCAAATAGCCATCAAACGCCTCTGTAATCATCAACTTGTCACAGAGCTGTCGATCTATCTCAAATTCGTTATTGCCCTTCATGAAATCTCGCATAGCCGTCATTGGGTTATCGCCAACATCCCAAGGGCGGTTCGCGGAGTAATAGCCCTTCGGGAAATACTCAATAAAGGTATCGGGCAGCACAAGGTATGAACCGATACTGACTAAGGGCGCGTAAAGCTCAAGTTCAGCCGCGACGTGAGCGTGGCTGTGCAGCGAATCGAGAAATACCATCACGCGCTTACGCCCACGGGCAATCTCTCGCACCTGCGCCATCGTCTCGGCGGATACGGACGAGCCCTCAATCATCTGGATGCGTTTTGCCATCGGATGATTAAGAATTTCTTTACGATTGTGCTCGCGAATGTCGATGTCAATGCCCAGCACCAGGCCATCGCCGCCATTCATCTCAAGCATAGATGCCGACAACATCAGGCTTCCGCCATGCGCGATGCCGGTTTCGATAATTAAATCTGGTTTGACTGCCCAAATAATCTCTTGAGTGGCCACGATGTCGCTTGGGTACTTGATGATTGGACGGCCAAGCCATGTGTAGTTGTATGAGTATTTATATTTATCGGAAGCGATCATCCAGTCGAGTGACATCCTTTTTAGGCGCTCGTCATCCGCCATGCGCTTAATATCATCGGCTCGCTCGTCCTTGAATTGTTGAATAGGATCCATGTCACTTCCCTCTATTAAAAATCAAACTTATTGAAAATATCCCGCTGCTGGGAAAATGTGGGGAGATTCCTGTCTTTGTCGGAAATCTCGGCTGGCACTGTGGTCGGCCAGCCTATTTTCAATTCAGGATCATTCCAGAAAATTCCTGAATCGTGCTCCGCTGAATAGGGTTCATCTACCTTGTAACTCAAAACCGCGCCATCCGACAGGGAGCAAAAGCCATGTGCGATTCCTTTGGGAAGAAAAAGCCAAGCAGGCTCGTCGCCATTCAAGACAATTTTGTCGTGCATTCCAAACGTGGGGGAATTGGGGCGGCAGTCGACGAACACATCAAGCAAGGCGCCAACCAGCACTCGAACCAGCTTGGTTTCGGTGAAGGGTGCTTTCTGGAAATGCAGGCCGCGAACGGTGTCTTTCTTGAGTGTGCCGGACTGGTTTTCTTGAACCCAGTTTTTGTGCAGGCCCGCTTGTTCAAATACGCCTGAGTCATAGGCCCTCATGAAATAACCACGAGAATCACGGCGCGGGGCAAGCACAATTTTTTTCACCCCATGAATCTTTAGATCGAATATATCCACTACCACTCCTGCGTTTTCTGCAGAACCGCCGCATATTGGTCTATTTGCATCAGCGAAAATACTTGCATATCCCGCCCCTCGCGCCAGGCCAAATGCCAGTCAACGGTATGCACCAACGCTTCATCAAGCGTCCAGCGCGGATGCCAATTCAGGCGTTGTTTGGCTTTGTTGCTATTCAGTTTGAGAATCCCGGCCTCGTGCTGTTGCGGCGCTTTTTCCTGGTGCCAGTTAGCGCCGGGAATGAGTGCACAGAGGCGATCTGCAATCCATTCAACCGGGCGAGCATCAGCGTCTTCCGAACCAAAATTCCAGGCCTCGGCATACGCGTTGTTTTCGGTATAGAGCTTTTCCGCCAGTTGCAGATAACCCGATAAGGGTTCGAGCACATGCTGCCACGGGCGAACTGCGTGAGGGTAACGAACGACAAGCGGCTGACCGGCATCGATGGCGCGCAAAAAATCTGGCACAAGACGATCGAGCGACCAGTCGCCACCGCCGATGACATTGCCAGCGCGAGCGCTAGCTACTGCGACACTTTGCGCCGCAAAAAAAGAGCGGCGATAAGCGGATGTCACGAGTTCCGAACAGGCTTTGCTGCTTGAATATGGGTCGTATCCGCCTAGTGTTTCGTCCTCTGCGTAGGGTTCGTTTTTCTCCCGATTCTCATAGCATTTGTCGGTGGTGATATTCAGCACCGCACGAACTGTGGGCGTTTGACGCACGGCCTCAAAGAGATTCACCACGCCCATCACATTGACTGCGTAAGTTTCAGCGGGTTCTGCGTAGGAATAGCGCACGAGCGGCTGGGCGGCGAGATGCAAAACAATTTCGGGCGATGCCGCCTGCAACGCAAGGCGCAAAGCGTGGGCATCACGAATGTCGGCAATCGTGCTGCTGGCTAAGCGGTCAGCCAGCTTGGTCACTTCGTAAAAACTTGGTGTGGTGGCGGGGGCTAGCGCATAGCCATGAACCTCTGCGCCCATTTCGCTTAGCCACAACGCCAGCCAGCCGCCTTTAAAGCCGGTATGTCCGGTTAAAAAAACGCGGCGGCCAGACCAGAAAGACTGATTCATGACCATATTTTCCATGGCGCTTTGCCCGATGCCCACAAATCTTCGAGCATGTTTTTTTCTCTCAGCGTGTCCATCGGCTGCCAGAATCCTTGATGTTCAAACGCCATCAACTCCCCTTCTGCGGCAAGCCTTGTTAATGGCTCACCTTCCCAACTGGAGGCATCATTTTCAATGTAGTCGATGCTGCGCGGCGATAAGATAAAAAAGCCGCCGTTAATGAGGCCGCCATCGCCGCGAGGTTTTTCGCGAAAACCAGCCACGCACTCGCCTTCCATTGCCAATGCCCCATATCGCCCCGGCGGCTGCACGGCGGCGATGGTCGCCAGTTTGCCGTGTTGCTGGTGAAAGGCAATTTCCTGGGTGATGTCGATGTCAGCAACACCGTCACCATAGGTAAAGCAAAAATCGCCGTCCTGTACGTAGTCGCGTACTCGCTTGAGGCGTCCGCCGGTCATGGTGTCTTCGCCGGTATCGACCAGCGTCACTCGCCAGGGTTCGGCATGGCGATGGTGCACTTGCATGGCGTTGTTGCCCATGTCAAAAGTGACATCAGACATATGCAAAAAGTAGTTGGCGAAATACTCTTTGATCATGTAACCCCGGTAGCCGCAGCAGATCACAAAGTCGTGAATGCCGTGGCTGGAGTAGACCTTCATGATGTGCCACAACATCGGCTTGCCGCCGATCTCGATCATGGGCTTGGGGCGAAGATTGGTTTCTTCGGAAATCCGTGTACCCAATCCACCTGCGAGGATGACTGCTTTCATAACGATGAGATTTGTTCAAGCCTTGTTGAGGAACGCCTGCGCGTTGCGTCGTGCGTCGAGCAAACCGTAGCGGAAGTAACGCACGCGCGAATCGCCTGCGACCGCGACGATCGGCGCCAGCAAGGCATCGCGCGTGTGGTCGCCGGCGAGAATTTCAAAGTCCCCGAAAATTTGGCGTTGCGCGCTGATCAGTGCGCGGCCAGGATAGTCGGCTCTGCGCGTCGGGATCAGGATGCTGACAGTTGGCATTGAAGCGGTCCTTCCGTGGGAGTAGGCGGCGCCTTGCGGCGTTCGCGCCCAGGGGAAGGCGAGTCGGCCGGCGCAACGCGGCGCGGTCTTGGCGATGTTGGAAGGTTAGCGGCGGGCGGTGCCATTCAATCCGGCAAGCAGACTGGGGTTTCGGCGCTATTTTGAATTCGGCGCCGAGCGGGGGGATCCTTCGCGCAGTGCTTGCAATTCAGGCGTTCTTGACAGGCTGTGTACGCATGTCATGGTCACCCGCGAAAATCGTGCGCAAACACTTTCCGCCCGGCATATCTGCGCTCACGCTAACGCTGCCCAGCCCTCGCATGCTCGCCGCACCCGCTGGACCAATTCCGGCCAGAGGCTACTCGTGCTGCGTCTGAACAACCTCACCCCCGGATACCACGGCGAATCCTCGCGCCCATGCATCCACCTCCAGTCGATATCCTGGGCGGGCAGCAGCACCCAGCACGGCGTGCCGACCGATCCGGCCACGTGAGCAATTGCCGTATCAACGCAAATCACTAGATCAAGCAGCGCGACAATCGCGACGCTATCGGCCAGATCGACAATCTCCGAACCTAAATGCAGCAGCGACTGCCCCTCGGGCGGCGTTGCGGCTTCATCCTCGCCCTGCCCTTTCTGCAAACTTACGAACTGAACCCCAGGCACCTGCCACAAAGGTTCAAGCGCGGCGAGCGACGGCAACGACCGATTCGCATCGTTGTGATGCTTCGGATTGCCCTTCCACACAAGACCAACGCGCAGCCCGGGCGGCAGCACATCGAGACGCGCACGCCACCGCTCGACCAGGACGGGATCGGGCTTCAGATACACCGCTGGCGAAAGCGCCTCGTCCTGCACATGATCGACCATACCCAGACGCAGCGGCACGCTCATCAGGCTGGTCCAGCAGTCGAACGTTCCCGCACGCGCCTGAGCATCGGCGTGATCGACGACCTCATCGACGCCCTCAACCGAACGCAACAACCGATGCAGCGGCGGCAAACACGCGACCGTCAAGCACGAAACCCCGAGCGACTTCAAACGCGTCAGATAACGGCCGAACTGCACCATATCGCCGAGCCCGTCCTCCTGCCACACCAGCAGCGAACGGCCTTGCAACGACTCCCCGCGCCAACGTGGACAGGGCTGTAGCACCACCTCGGACTTGCGATGAACGAAACGCTCCGGTTCGTAACGCGACTCGTATTCCGCCCACGCTTCTTCATACCGCCCAAAACTCAGCAATAACGTCGCCAGCCCGAAACGCGCATCGGCATACGCCGGATCAATCGCAAGCGCGGCACGATACTCGGCTTCGGCTTCGGCGAAGCAATCCAGACTCTTGAGCACCGTCCCGAGGTTGTAGTGAGCAACGCTTAGCCCGGGGCGCAGCGCCAGCGCCTGACGATAGAGCGCGGCCGCCTGTTCAGGCAGCCCGCGAGCCTGTAGCAGACCGCCAAGATTATTCAGAACTTCGATGCTGTCCGGACGAAGTGCGAGTGCCTCGCGATAACTCGCCTCTGCCGTATCGAGACGACCCAGCGTCTGCAATACGTTCCCGAGGTTGTAATGGCTCTCGACGAGATCCGGACGAATGGCAATTGCCTGGCGATAGGCCGTTTCGGCTTCGGGCAAACGCCCCAGTTTTTCCAGAATCGTGCCGTGCGTGATGAGCGCATCAGCGTAGCGCGGCTGCAATTCGAGCGCGCAGCGACACGCGAGTTCGGCCTCGATATAACGCTCGCGCAGCTTCAATACGCTCGCGAGATTGTTCAGCGCAAGCGGATATTGCGGACGAATTTCGATCGCCCGCCGATACGCCACCTCCGCCTCCTGCAAACGCCCGAGTGTCTTCAGTACGTTGCCGAGATTGTGATGCGACTCGGCATGGCCGGGTTGAATCGTCAACGCATGGCGATATGCTGCTTCGGCGTCCCGTGGACGATCGGCAGCCTGCAACACGAGCGCGAGGTTGTAGCAGGTCTCGAGATAGTCGGGGCGCAATGCGAGCGCCTGACGAAACGCGTCCTCTGCCTCCTGCAGACGGGCCACGCGTAGGAGCATCACGCCGTGATTGTTGTGGGCTTCGGGGACATCGGGGTGTTGGTCGCGAACCTGCCGATAGAGCCTCTCCGCGTCCACAGGTGACAGGTCGCTCACTGTCGCGCTCCCATCAACCGCAGCACGCGCACCACCTGCTCGTCGACCGACTCCCCGTCGCCTACCCTCGACGCCGGCGCGAGCGGCGCCTCATACGGACGGTTAATTCCAGTCATGTTCGGTATGTCACCCCTGCGTGGCTGCTTGTAGAGTCCCTTCGGATCGCGCGCCTCGCACACATCGAGTGGCGTGCTCACATTCATCGCGTGCGTAAAGCGATCCACGAGAATGAATCCGCCGATCCAGAGTTCGCGCCATGATGACGCCGGCTCGCACCGTTCAAATCCGCAAACTGCGACAGATTCTGGCCGCTAATCGCCTCTCGGCATGACGATAAAGTCCGCGCCCCATCGCACTGCATTCGCTCCGATCGCAACAATCAGGCGCGCGACGGCGAAATCAGCGCGGTTGGCAAGCCGGGCGGCCCGAGCGCCTGAACCGCTATCCGCAGCGCCGGTGGTGATTGGGCTCCTGATGCCCCGCAAGAGATAGCGGGTAAAGTAACGGCCCATGGAAATCAAACGCGTTCACTTCATCGGCCTTGGGGCCATCGGTCTGAAATATGCGGCAAGGATCCACGACGCGGATCCGTCCCTCGTCCGCATCATCGCCAACGACGCTCGCATCGCACGGTTCCGGGCGACGCCGCCGACTGTGAATGGCAACCCCTACGATTTCGAGTTCGTCCGACCGGACCACCCCGGCGAGCCTGCCGATGTCATCTTCGTCGCCGTGAAATGGCGACACCTGGAACAGGCGCTCGCCGACATGCGCGGCTTCGTGGGCGAACGGACCTCCATCATTTCGCTCATGAACGGCATTGCGAGTGAGGAGGTCATCGCGCGCGAATTCGGCCGCGAGCGAGTCATCTACGCCAATGTCTATATGGATGCCGTGCGCAGCGGCAATGCGGTCACCTGGCGGGATATTGGCCGGATCGTCTTCGGCGAAGAAAACAACGCGGTCGTTTCAGCACGCGTGAAATCCATCGAGACGTTGTTCGATAAGGCTCACATTCCGTCGAATGTACCCGCCGACATGCTGCGCGCACATTGGGCCAAATTCATGCTCAACGTCGGGATCAATCAGGCATCGGCGGTGCTGCGAGCGCCGTACGGCACATTCCAGACCAACCGGTACGCGCGCGAGCTGATGCTTTCGGCCGCGCAGGAAGTGGTCGAGATCTCGCAGTGCGTCGGGGTCGGCCTCGACCAGAGCGACATCGACCGATTCCTCGCCATCATCGATTCACTCGACCCGGCCGGAAAGACGTCGATGCTTCAAGACGTCGAGGGCAATCGCGAAACGGAGGTCGACATCTTCGCTGGAAAGGTCGTCGATCTGGGCGAGCGATATGGCGTGCCGACGCCGGTCAATCGCACGCTGCTCACGATCATTCGCGCGATAGACGCGGATAACCGACCGGACAGATAAAGCCGTCGAAACGAGCCAGGCAGTTCACCAAGCCGAAACGCGAGCCCGAAAGAAAATTGCCCGCCTGATGGCGGGCACATGTAGAACGCGACGGTCTAACTCGCCTGAGTGCAGCGAGAGCCCGCCCCCGCGTCATCCCACAGCGCCAACCCGAAACGCGCCCATCGCCGACTGCAGGCGCTTCGCCTGCTCGGTGAGCGACTGTGCCGCCGCCGTCGCCTCTTCGACGAGCGCAGCGTTCTGCTGCGTAATGGCATCCATCTGCGTGACGGCGTGATTGACCTGTTCGATTCCCGAGCTCTGCTCTGCCGCAGCAGCGGCGATTTCCTGAACGATCTGCGCGACGCGCGCGATCTCGTTACGCGCTTCATCGAACGAGCCACCCGTGCGTTCGACGAGCCCGGCACCGCTGCCAACACGTTCCACCGCGCGGCTGATCAGCTCGCGAATTTCCTTCGCGGCGTTGCCGCTGCGTTGAGCCAACGATCGGACTTCGCCCGCCACCACCGCGAAGCCGCGCCCCTCGTCGCCGGCGCGCGCAGCTTCCACAGCAGCGTTGAGCGCGAGAATGTTGGTCTGGAACGCGATCCCTTCGATGACCCCGATGATCTCCACCATCTTGTGCGACTCGGCTGAAATCTCGCGCATCGTCGAAACCGCCTGCGCCGCAGTCTTGCCGCCACGCTCGACCACCTCGGTCGCGCTCACCGCCAGCTCCGTCGCGCTCCTCGCGTTCTCGGCGGTCTGACGCACCATCGACGTCATCTCCTCCATGCTCGCCGCCGTCTCTTCCAGCGAAGCCGCCTGATTTTCAGTGCGCGCCGACAGATCCAGATTGCCATGCGCGATCTCTTGCGCCCCGTTCGCCACGTTGTCGGCGGCATCCTTGATCTGGCGAATGGTGCCCGTCAGCGCGTCGCGCATGCGCTGAATCACGTGAACGAGGCTCGATGAATCGTTGCCATGCAGGTCGATCGCGACGGCAAGATTGCCCGATGCGATGGCGTCCGCGACCTGCGCCGCGTAGCGCGGGTCCCCGCCGATCGTGCGCTGGATGCTCCGGTTGATGAACGTCACGAGCGTGCCCAGCGCGAGCGCCAACGCCACGAATACAGCGCCCACCAGGTAGAGCGAGTCGAAGAACGCCGCGTCGATATCGTCGACGTAGGCACCGGTTGCGATGATCCAGTCCCACGCGGGATAGCGAACCACGTAGCCGATCTTGCCCACCGCCTTCGCCGATGCGACGTTCGAATGCGGAAACACGTAATCGACGAATCCGCCATCAGGCGCCTGCGCGGCGGACGCGAATGTCACGTAGTGATGCCGGCCATCGGCATCGGCTGTGCCGGCGAGGTCCTTGCCCTCGAGTGCGGGCTTGATCGGATGCATGATCATGCGCGGCTTCGAATCGATGACCAGAAAATAGCCGTCTTCGCCGTAGCGTATGCCGCGCAGCCGCGCCAGCGCTTCCTTGCGCGCCTGCTCGTCGGTCAATGCGCCGCTTTGGGCGAGCGCCGCATACTCGCTAACGATTGCGAGGCCGACGTGAGCAATGTTGACGAGGTCGTGCTTGCGCTCCTCGATGCGCGTCGCGCGCGTGAGCCAGGCTGCCGATACCGACACCAGCAGCAAAGCGATCAGGCTGATCACCAGCGGCAACCAGAGTTTTTGAGTGAAACTCAGTCTGTTCATGCGCTTTCCAGGACGTAACCGACATGCCCGGCACCCTTTTCGCGAGGACGCCCGTTCAGGCAGCTTGCACGCATGGCCGGCGACTGCCCTACGTGGGCGCAAAACCAGCCGTGCATCGACGAACAGGTCCGTCGCGCCACGGCGCGACAGCCTTCTCTGGGTTATCGGATGGGCACGGAGAAAATATCTAGAGTAAAACCCTGTGAAAGCGCATCGCAAGGCAGGGTCGAGCACGTATGCGGCCGGGCCGGTTCGAGTGTGCCGACCTCGGCGCGGGTAGCCTTCTGGTTCGGGGTTGTGGCCGGCTCCTGGCACTCCTGGCTATGCGCGACACACGCCGTCACGTGCCACAACGTGCCATCGCGCGCTGCGCCGCACTTCGCTGCGAGCGCATCTCACGACTCGAATCGCCAGACGCGACATCGAACGCAGCAACGCCCGTCGGCGCTAACACCAGTTCACCAAACGCACGCATTGCTGGTTTCAGCCTTTCTGCGGACTCAGGCTTAACTAACGAACGCCACGCCGGGACCTTCAGGGGTGCACTGAATCGATACCCAAACGCCCCCCTCCAGAAGCGTTAGTCCTTAAGGCTGACGATTTGATTCAAATCAATATTGGCGGAATACGATAATAATTATTGCTGCTACCGGCATAAAGTCGAAACGTTTGCGTTCGTTATCCGGGTAAACCAGCAAAAGGTTTCAGGGGCCTTTTACAACCTTTCCGCCCGCGAGACCAACGCGGCCTATCACCAAAAACAAATTGAACAGAAAAAGATGCATCTCTCAGATATGAAAATCGGGACCAGGCTCGGGGCGGGGTTTGCAGTCGTGCTACTGCTGTCGACCTTGATGGTTGGCGCAGGTATTACGATGCTTGGACGCCTGAACGCTCAGGCCGCAGCCGTCGCCGAGGTCAACTTTCCACGAATGCGGAATGCTAACGCTACCACCGAGGACGTGGATATGGTGGCGATCCGGGTCCGGAATCTGTTGTTGAACGACGATCCGGAATTCCAGAAGGACACGAAAGAAAAAATCAGCGTGGCCCGCCAGGAAGTGCTGGATGAAGTCGCGGCACTCGCGAAGACGCTGGCCCGCCCCGCGGTTCGCGAGAAGCTGGTGCAGCAGAGCGCGGACTACGATCAACACCTCGGCAAGCTTCTGGACATGCAGGCCGCTGGCCGACATGCCGACGCCGTCGAGGCGCTCAACAAGGACCTGCTGCCGATTTTCGTCGGCTACCGGGCCACGCTCGATGACATCATGCAGTTCCAGGTATCGCAGACGCAAAAAGCCACAACCGCGATCGCCGATATCTACCGGAACGGCTACCTCACGTTGGGAAGCCTCGGTACGGTGGCGGTGATCCTGGGCCTCGGTTTCGGCTGGTTCATCACACGCAGCATTACCCGCCCGATTGGCCATGCCGTACGGATTGCGGCGACGGTTGCCAAGGGCGACCTGACGCAGCGCATCGAAGCCAGCAGCAAAGACGAGACCGGCCAGTTGCTAGGCACCCTCAAGACGATGAACGACAGCCTGCTGAAAATCGTCAGTGACGTGCGCGAGGGATCGGACATGATCGCGACGGCATCCAGCCAGATCGCGGCAGGCAACACGGATCTGAGCTCGCGTACCGAACAGCAGGCGGCGTCGCTCGGGGAGACCGCATCGAGCATGGAACAACTGGCGGCCACGGTCCGCCAGAACGCCGAGAGCGCGAAGCAGGGCAACCAGCTCGCCGCGAATGCATCCGACGTGGCCGCCCGCAGCGGCGAAGCAGTGGGACGCGTGGTGCACACGATGCGCGAAATTGCGGAGAGCTCCACCAAGGTCGCGGAGATTACCAGCACGATCGAAGGCATCGCGTTCCAGACCAACATTCTTGCGTTGAACGCGGCAGTCGAGGCGGCCCGCGCCGGCGAACAAGGCCGCGGTTTCGCGGTGGTGGCCGGCGAAGTGCGCAGTCTGGCTCAGCGCGCGGGTGTCGCGGCCAAAGAGATCAAGGACCTGATCGTCGAGTCGGTGGATCGGGTGAAGGTTGGGTCGAATCAGGTCGACGAGGCTGGCCGCACGATCGGCGAGGTCGTGCAAGCGGTGCGGCACGTCACGGATCTGATGGGCGAAATTGCTGCCGCATCGCACGAGCAGCATCAAGGCATCGAGCAGGTGAACCAGGCGGTCACGCAAATGGACCAGGTCACTCAGCAGAACGCGGCATTGGTCGAAGAAGCCGCCGCAGCGGCCAGTTCGTTGCACAGCCATGCCGGAACGCTGGTGCAGCAGGTGTCGGTGTTCAAGGTGGCTTGAGTCGGACTGCGCGGCCGCTCGGAAAACCTCCCGCTCGTCATCGTCAGTGGCGAGTGCGGCGGGCGCGAGACTAGCTGCTCGTGATCATTCGCGCGATGGAGGCCGAAGTCCGCACGCGAGATTGAAAGACCTAAGTTCCGCTGCGCGCCGGCGTCCCGCCAAACTCCGTCGCGCGCACGGCCTCCACGAGATAGTCGACAAACGACACGATGCGCGCCGATATCGCCGTGTTGCGGTAATAGACCGCGTGGATCGGCTGCCGGATATCCTGGGTCTGCCGCGCCAGCACCTGAACGAGACTTCCGTTCGCACGGTCTTGCGCCGTCATAAAGTTCGAGAGGCACGCGATGCCCGCGCCCGCCAGCGCGAGTTGCCGCAAGGTCTCGCCGCTCGACGACCAGACATCGGGTTCGATACGGTACGGCTCTCCATCGCCGCCCGTTAGCGGCCAGACGTTGAGCGATTCGGGCTGATTGAAGCCCAGCAGCGTGTGCTTCTCCAGATCGCTCACGCGCGCTGGCCGCCCGTGCGCGGCCAGGTATGCCGGACTCGCGAGCACCCGCAAGCGGCTATTGCCGATCAACCGGCTGTGCAGCGTGGAATCCTTGAGCCGGCCGATGCGAATTGCGACATCAGTGCGCCGTTCAAGCAGGTCGATGATGCCCTCATTGCTGTTCAGCTCGAGTTCCACCTGCGGGTAACGCTCGCAATAGCCCTGCACGAGCGGCACGATCACGTGAAGCATGAACGGCGTGGCCGCATCCACGCGCAGACGCCCCGCTGGCGTCTCGCGCCGCGCGAGCATCTGCTCTTGCGCGCTTTCCACCGATTCGATGATGGCGCGCGCGTTATGCAGAAACACCTTGCCCTCTTCGGTGAGTTCGAGCCGCCGCGTGGTCCTACGCAACAGGGTCGTGTTGAGCTTTTCCTCGAGCCGCGCGAGCGAGCGGCTCGTCGCCGACACGGTGATACCCAGTTGCTCGGCGGCCGCCGTGATCGACCCGCAGTCGACCACGGTGGCAAAGGCCTGCAGTTCGTCCAGAGTGATCTTCATTCTTGATTTGAAATCAAAACACTTTGGTTTATAGACGAGTTTTTAGTCAAAAGTAAATCGCGCACAATTCGGCGGTCACAAATTGCAGT
Organism: Paraburkholderia adhaesiva; assembly: GCF_021390575.1. Lineage (GTDB taxonomy): Bacteria > Pseudomonadota > Gammaproteobacteria > Burkholderiales > Burkholderiaceae > Paraburkholderia > Paraburkholderia adhaesiva. Next base: position 3,258,281 of record NZ_JAJEJQ010000001.1, read on the forward strand.
CACACGACCACCATGTCCGATAACGATCTCAGTCTGCCCGCCACGGCGCGCCCCTTGAACCCGCCCGCGAACGCAAAGAGCGCCACGCTGCCGCTGTTGGCGCTCGCCGTCGGCGCATTCGGCATCGGCACGACGGAATTCTCGCCGATGGGCCTCCTGCCCGTGATCGCCGAAGGCGTGCATGTATCGATTCCCACCGCGGGCATGCTGATCAGCGCCTATGCGATCGGCGTCATGGTCGGCGCGCCGCTCATGACGCTCGCCCTCGCTCGCTGGCCCCGACGCGTTGCGCTGATGGTGCTGATGGGCATCTTCACGCTCGGCAACGTGCTTTCCGCGCTCTCGCCCGACTACTCCACGCTGCTGTTCGCGCGCCTCGTGACGAGCTTGAACCACGGTGCGTTCTTCGGTATCGGATCGGTGGTCGCCGCCAGCTTTGTGCCGCGCGAACGCCAGGCCAGCGCCGTCGCGGCGATGTTCATGGGGCTCACCATCGCGAACATCGGCGGTGTGCCCGCCGCGACGTGGCTCGGCGAGACGATCGGCTGGCGCATGTCGTTCGCCGCGACCGCCGGGCTCGGCGCACTCGCCATCGCGGGCCTGTGGGCTGCGCTGCCCAAAGGCGAGTCGGGCGCCATGCCTGATCTGCGCGCCGAACTCAGCGTGCTCACGCGCCCGACCGTGCTCCACGCGCTCGCAACCACGGTGCTTGGCTCCGGCGCGATGTTCTCGCTCTACACGTTCGTCACGCCGACGCTCACTCACCTCACCGGCGCCTCACCCGCATTCGTGACCGCGATGCTCGTGCTGATCGGCATCGGATTCTCGATCGGTAACGTGGCGGGCGGACGCCTCGCCGATCGTTCACTCGACGGCACCCTGCTCGGATTTCTCGCGCTGATCGTCGCCGTGATGCTCGCGTTTCCGGTGCTCGCTACCACGCACATCGGCGCAGCGCTCGCGTTGTTCGTCTGGGGCATCGGCACCTTCGCGGTCGTCCCGCCGCTGCAAATGCGCGTGATGCGCGCGGCCCACGATGCGCCGGGGCTCGCTTCGTCGGTCAACGTCGGCGCGTTCAACCTCGGCAACGCGCTGGGCGCTGCGGCGGGTAGCGCCGTGCTCTCGGCGGGTCTCGGCTACGGCGCGGTGCCGATCGTCGGTGCCGTCATCGCGCTCGCCGGTATCGTGCTCGTCGTCGCGCCGATCGTCTATCGCCGTCGTTCGGGCATCGCCGCCAACTAATAAGGTAACCGAATTAATTTACTGGAGCGATTCATGAGCAAGATTCCCGCATTCGGCCTCGGCACGTTTCGCCTGCAAGGCCAGGTCGTCATCGATTCGGTTCGCAACGGCCTCGAAGTCGGCTACCGCGCCATCGACACTGCCCAGATCTACGGCAACGAAGCCGAGGTGGGCGAAGCAATCGCCGCTTCGGGCGTTGCGCGCAGCGATATTTTTCTCACCACGAAAATCTGGGTCGACAACTACGCCCGCGGAAAGCTGATTCCGAGCCTCAAGGAAAGCCTCACGAAGCTGCGCACCGACGCCGTAGACCTTACGCTCATTCACTGGCCTGCGCCGGACAACGGCGTGCCGCTAGCGGAATTCATGAGCGCGCTCGCCGAGGCGAAGACGCAAGGGCTGACGAAGCAGATCGGTGTGTCCAATTTCAATATCGAATTGACGAAGAAGGCCATCGCGGCAGTGGGCAAGGAAAACATCGCGACCAACCAGATCGAGTTGAGCCCTTACCTGCAAAACCGCAAGCTCGTCAATTTCTTGAAGCAAGAAGGCATTCACGTGACGTCGTACATGACGCTTGCCTATGGCAAAGTGCTCGGCGATCCGGTCATTAGTGAAATCGCGCGGGCGCGTCATGCAACGCCGGCGCAAGTGGTGCTCGCGTGGGCGTTGCGGCTCGGTTACTCCGTGATCCCCTCATCCACGAAGCGCGAGAACCTCGCGAGCAATCTGCTCGCCCAGACGCTCGAATTGAGCGACGAGGACATGACACGCATCGCCGCGCTGGAGCGAAATGGCCGTGAAGTGAGTCCGGGTGGGCTCGCACCGCTGTGGGACTGAGCGGCTTTTGGTGCACGCGGGGAAAAAGCCCGGTTTGATATTCACAGGACTTTTTACCCCTGACCTGAAAGCTCACGCGACCTCATGTATCGGTATTCAAGGTGGCCTGAGTCAGACTGCGACGCCGATCAGAAAACCTCCCATTCGTCATCGTCAGTGGCGAGAGCGGTGGACGCGACACTAGCCGCGGGAACCGCTACTTTCGGGGCCCGAGTGGGCTTAACCGGTTGAGCGGCCATTCGCGTCTCTTGCACAACCGGGCGGCTCGGTGCCGGTTGCGGCGGAGCAGACCGCGGCTTCGACGACGACTCATCTCCAAGCCGGAAGAACGTCATGTCGGTCTTCATTTTCGTCGCCTGATCCTGCAGCGACGCAGCTGCCGCCGCAGCCTCTTCGACCAGTGCGGCATTCTGCTGTGTCACCTCGTCGATCTGGGTGATCGCCTGATGCACCTGTTCGATGCCCTTGCTCTGCTCCTCGGAGGCAGCCGAGATCTCGCCCACGATATCGGACACGCGGCCAATCGCGAGGATCACCTTGCCCATGCTCTCGCCGATATCGCCGGCCTGCCGGGCGCCATGCCGCACCTTGCCGGACGACGAGTCGATCAGCTCCTTGATCTCCTTGGCCGCCACCGACGCGCGTTGCGCTAGCGCGCGCACCTCGCCCGCGACCACCGCAAAACCGCGTCCATGTTCGCCGGCACGCGCAGCCTCGACGGCCGCGTTCAGGGCCAGGATGTTGGTCTGGAAAGCGATGCCCTCGATCATGCCGGTGATATCCGCGATCCTGGCGGAGTCCGCGCTGATCTCCTGCATGGTCGCGGCCATCGCGCCTACTGCCGCGTTACCCACGTCGGTCATCTCGCGCGCGTTGGTTGCGAGCGAATTGGCCTGGCGGGCGTTGTCGGCGTTCTGCTTCACGGTTTCGCTCAACTCAGTCATGCTCGCGGCGGTCTGCTCGAGCGACGCCGCCTGCTCTTCAGTGCGCGCCGAAAGGTCCTGATTGCCTGCTGCAATCTGCACCGAGGCGACCGTCACCGATTCGCTGCCATCGCGAATGCCGCGAATGGTGGCAGCCAGTTGCTGGCTCATGGACTTCATGGCTTCGAGCAGTTGCCCGAACTCGCCTGTCACATCCACCGCGATCTGGCCATCGAGCCGGCCGTTTGCGATATCACTGGCGATGCTCACCGTTTTGCTCAACGGCCGCGTAATCGCGCGGATCAGATAGAGTGCCGCGCCGATCGACAACAGGGCTCCCGCAATCAGCACTGCGATTGAAGCCCACGTCAGCCACGCCGACTTTGCTGCACCTTCGACATCGCTGCCTCGCGCCTGATCGGCCTTGATCTGCACTTCCTGTTTGAGCAACGTCGAAACGCCATCGCCTAGCGGAAGAACGTTGGCCACCTGCCAGGCCAGCGCACCATCGAAATCCCCCTGCTCGATGAGTGCCAGTTCCTTTTCCACCGCCGCGCGGTACTGCGTGATCAGACCGTCGATCTTGCCTGCGATTGCGCGCTCGTCGCTGGTCGTTACGCCGCTCGGGTAGTAGCTTTTCCAGTCGGTGTCCGTCTGCGCCAGAAAATCGCGCGTCTTCGGAATGAGCGCTTTGTCTTTCTGAGCAACCATCCGCCAGAGCGAGAGACGCGAATTGAGCGTGTCGGACTGCGTCGCGCTCAAATGACCCGTGGGAATGACGATGCTCGCGTAGGTGTCGTGCAGCGAACGGCTCATGGCGAGGACGCCGGTCAGGCCGAAGCCACCGACGATCAGCGTAATCGCCGTGCTCGCGACGAGCACCAGAATGATTTTGGATTTGACCGTTGAAAATAACTGGTTCACCGGGACCCCTTCGAGAAATTTGGTCTGAAAGGCAAGCGCCGGGCCAAACTGACTCAACAGGAACGTAGCGCCGTGGCAGCTTTACCGCCCACGGCGACACGACAGTCGGGTCATGACTCTGCAATGGCGCGTGATTCTTGGCCCGAACTCGGGCGTATTCGTTTTAATCGTGAATGTGCTTCGGCTTTCCAAAAGAATCCTTTAGGTGTTTCCGCACTCCGTTGATCCGATGTCAAAGAAAGGGCGGTGAAAGGCGTGTTTGCGAGCGAAGTGGCGAACGTGCTGACTAGTGTCCGGGCGCATTCGCAAGTGCGCCACCAGTTCGCTAGATGGCACATAAAGCGGGAGTTGTGAGGGCACAGAAAAGAGAAAAGGCCCTCGGCGTTTCGCCGTAGGGCCTTGCGTGATCGGGGCTAGAGGAGCCCCATGTCGTGCCTGATCTGGTCCGCCCGCATGGGATCGGACCAGAAACGGTCTCAGACGGCACACCTGGAAACCATCTTCCACGTGCGCCGAATGAGGAGCAGCGATTAAGAGAACTGGTTCATCGTGTTGTCTTTACCTGCCGCCTTCAGAGCCGCGTCGCCGCTGAAGTACTCCTTGTGATCGTCGCCGATGTCCGAGCCCGACATGTTCTGGTGCTTGACGCAGGCGATGCCCTGGCGGATTTCCTTACGCTGCACGCCAGCCACATAACCCAGCATGCCCTGATCGCCGAAGTATTCCTTCGCGAGGTTGTCGGTCGACAGCGCAGCCGTGTGGTACGTCGGCAGCGTGATCAGGTGGTGGAAGACGCCAGCTTCGCGCGCCGCGTCGGCCTGGAACGTGCGGATCTTTTCGTCGGCGGCCTTCGCCAGTTCGGTCTGATCGTATTCCGCGCTCATCAGCTGGCCACGTTCGTAGGCCGACACATCCTTGCCTGCTGCCTTCATCGCGTCGTACACCTGCTGACGGAAGTTCAGGGTCCAGTTGAACGACGGGCTGTTGTTGTACACCAGCTTGGCATTCGGGATGACCTTGCGAATCTCGTTGACCATCGCGCCGATCTGGCCGATGTGCGGCTTTTCGGTTTCGATCCACAGCAGGTCAGCACCGTTTTGCAGCGAGGTGATGGAATCCAGGACGCAGCGCGCTTCGCCCGTGCCGGAGCGGAACTGGAACAGGTTGCTAGGCAGACGCTTCGGACGCAGCAGCTTTCCATCGCGCTTGATGATGACGTCACCATTGCCCAGTGCATCGGCGGCGATTTCGTCGCAATCGAGGAACGAATTGTATTGGTCGCCGAGGTCGCCCGGCGTGTGGGTCACGGCGATCTGCTTGGTCAGGCCGGCGCCCAGCGAGTCGGTACGGGCAACGATGATGCCGTCGTCCACGCCCAGTTCCAGGAACGCGTAGCGGATCGCGCGGATCTTGGCCAGGAAGTCTTCGTGAGGCACGGTGACCTTGCCGTCCTGGTGGCCGCACTGCTTCTCGTCGGACACCTGGTTTTCAATCTGGATGCAGCATGCGCCTGCTTCGATGAACTGCTTGGCCAGCAGATAGGTTGCTTCGGCGTTGCCGAAACCCGCATCGATGTCGGCGATGATAGGCACGACGTGGGTGACGTGGTTGTCGATCTTGTTCTGAATGGCGGCCTTTGCGGCAGCGTCCTTGGCGGCGTCCAGTTCGCGGAACAAACCGCCCAGTTCACGGGCGTCGGCCTGGCGCAGGAACGTGTACAGCTCGCGGATCAGCGCGGTGACCGAGGTCTTTTCGTGCATCGACTGGTCCGGCAGCGGGCCGAACTCCGAGCGCAGTGCGGCGACCATCCAGCCCGACAGGTAGAGGTAGCGGCGGTCGGTGCTGTTGAAGTGCTTCTTGATGGAGATCATCTTCTGCTGGCCGATGAAGCCGTGCCAGCAACCCAGCGACTGGGTGTATTTGGACGAGTCGGCATCGTAGGCGGCCATGTCAGCGCGCATGATCTTCGCGGTGTATCTGGCGATGTCCAGGCCCGTCTTGAACTTGTTCTGCGCACGCATGCGGGCGGCGTACTCGGGATTGATGGCATTCCACGCGCTGCCTTGTTTCTCTTTCAAACCGGCAACTGCCTTGATGTCGTCTTGATATTGGGTCATACGAACCTCTCGAGAATAAATCGTGTTTGAAAATTCGTTGCGTCTGCCGCTACGTGCGTCGAAGCAAACTGCATGACTAAATTGTAGCGCTGCCTCGATGCGCTGCGATGAAGTCTTATATAAGACATAAGACTTAATTTCTCATTATTTTTCAATGACATACGCGACAATTTTTGCAATGCAAAACACGTTTTCAGAGGACGGAAGCGTGATTCCGGGAAATCCAAAATAGATCCCGTAATGTGAAATGTGTTTTCGCGTGGCCGGAGGCTGGGCAATCGCTGGGGGCTTAAGCAACGAAAACGGGGGGTGATTTTGCAAACGCCTGTTTCGATGGACCGACGTTATGACGCGCGATCAAATGCGCCGCGCATGTCGCCAGGCTGACCCGCAGGGACATCGCACGACTTTCACCCGTCGTTGGCAACGCATCTAAACGGAATCGGGACCCGGCATCTGGGCGCTGCAATAACAGCCAAGGCAGGGCGAAGTAGCCGATGCGCCAAATTCAGCGCTCGCCAGTAGCTGACTCGTTGCGAGATCCTGGCCATTACTGCTCCAGACTAGAGTGTTTGTTGTTGCGTCTGTGCTATTCCGGGCCCTGCAACTTTTCTGCGAGCCAGCGCATGAAACGCGGTTTCTGGCGGTACAGAAAAGACAAAAGGCCCCGGGGCTTTCGCCATAGGGCCTTCATTGGGTGGGGTTCTATGAACCCAGGATCACATCTAATTCTGGCGCGCCCGGCTGGGATCGAACCAGCAACCCCTGCCTTCGGAGGGCAGTACTCTATCCATTGAGCTACGGGCGCATTTGTGCAAAAGCGCCGCCATCAGGCCGAAGAACACGGGGGATAGCAGCGCCGAAGTGAGACCGAGAGGATACCCGGTTTCGCCTGGGCCGTCCACCGTGCGGGGCTGTCCGGGCTGGCCGCGAGTCTGAACGCGGCCGCGAAGGAACCGCAGTCGCGAAACACGCCGCACAAAATCGGGGCCGCATTACATCGGAATGCAATGCTCGTGTGCGTGCACGACGGCGTCAAGATCGATCAGTGACTGGCGGCGGTACAATCCCCAGTCACCCAATAACCCAGTTGTTATCTCCACGATGCAGCCCATGCTGTTGCACCGCATCGATAAAACGCTTTCGCAACTCAAGGTCGCGGTCGTGACGCCCACGTATAACCGCGAGCGTTTTCTCGCACAGTCGCACCGCTATTTCGGTGCGCAGATCAATCCGTTTGCCGCATTGCGCTGGTTCGTACTGGACGACAGTCCGCAGCGCAGCGAGCACGGGTTCTTTTCGGATGATCCCGCGGTCGATTACGAATGGGCAAACGAGCGTCTGCCGCTCGGGGAGAAGCGTAACAGGCTCAATCGAAAGGCGAAATAGTGGGGTGCGGACATCGTCTGTAGCATGGACGACGACGACTGGTATGGCCCGGACTACGTGTCCGACATGGCGACGCTGCTGCTGCAAAGCGATGCGTGCTTTGCCGGGTCGGGCGACGACTACTATTACGATCCCCACGGGCAACATGTGTTGTTCATTCCGGCGCCACGCCAGAGCATGACCTGCAACGGCGTGCTCTGCTACAAGACGTTCGTGCTGGAATCGCGTGGCTACAGTCCGGAGGCCAGATCCGGCGAGGAACCGGCGTTCATTCAGCGCGACCCGGTCTTGCAGCATCCGGACGTCAGGCGTATCCATCTTGCGCTGGCGTCAGGCCTCAATACGGTGTCGAAACGCGGCTATCTAATAAACGTGACGCTGCGATCGACATTGACACTGGACGATTTTCCGATGACCGATACCGACCAGCGGTTCTATCGGCAGCGGATGTGGCTGGAGTGAGGACGCACTGGTCTCCCGCACTGGGAGAAAACCAGGACTTTTTTGCCAACACGGCTTCCAGCATCTAAACCCGGCTCGCCCGCATCCCGCCGCTCCGGGTAAACGCCCGCCGAAGCACAGCCGCGCACTTACACTCGTATCAAAACCTTCCGTCTATAATCTTTGCGATATTTGAGCCATAGCAACGCCGCAGCCGTCCTGCAGTACCGCTCACGACAATACCAAAGGAAGACGGAGACAAGCATGAGCGAAGCGCCCCACGGAAACCCGATCAAAACGCCCGGCCAGTTGATCGCCGCCGTTGTCGCCGGATTTGCGGTCCCGGTCGTCATCATCATCCTGCTCGCCTACTACGTCGACAACACGACGCGCACAGGCGCCGGCACCAACGAACTCGCCCCCGACGAAGTTGCCCACCGCATCGCGCCCATCGCGCAGGTGTCCGTGCAGGACGCCAACGCGCCGCGCGCCTACAAGACCGGCGAGCAGGTCTTCCAGGCCGTCTGCTCCGCGTGTCACACCAGCGGTGCGGCGGGCGCGCCGAAGTTCGGCAACTCGGGCGACTGGGCGCCACGCATCGCGCAGGGCTTCGACACGCTCTGGCACACCGCCCTCGCCGGCAAGGGCGCCATGCCGCCGCGCGGCGGCACCAGTCCCGCCGACTACAGCGATTACGAAATCGGCCTCGCGGTGGCCTACATGGCGAACCACGGCGGCGCGAACTTCCAGGATCCGCCGAAGCCTGCCGCCAACGCAGCACAGAGCGCGTCCGGGGCGGCAGCCGCGAACGCACCAGCTGCCTCGGGTGCCGATACGAACGCCCAGGCCACTGCGGCCATGGCGGCGATCGCCACTATTCCGCAAGCGGCGGCCGCTCCGTCCGGGGGTGCCGCCGGGCAAAGCGCGGATGCGTCGCAGGCCGGCAAGGCGCTCTATCAGCAGGTCTGCCAGGCCTGTCACGCCGCGGGTATTCTGGGCGCGCCCAAGTTCGGCAGCAAGGACGACTGGGCGCTGCGACTGAAAGACCCGATGGACACCGTCTACAACTACGCGCTGCACGGCAAGGGCCAGATGCCGCCAAAGGGCGGCTCCACCGCGTCCGATGCCGATGTGAAGGCCGCCGTCGACTACATGGTGAGCGCTGCGAAGTAAGCGCACGCTCACGTCGCCGGCGCGTTCGGCAACGAACAAAAAAGGGCTGCATCTTGCGATGCAGCCCTTTTCGTTTTCGACGTCACCGCCGCCATCCCGGAAACCTCAGAAGGACACCTCAGCCCTTTTGCAGCAGTGCCTTCAGGCTGGCAAGCCGGTCCTTCGGCGACATCGGCGCTTCTTCGGCAGTAGGCGGCGGCGCTTCATCCAGCGCCATCTCCGGGATGAATCGCGACGCCTCGCACACCACCGTTTCTCTCGCCCGCTTGCGCTTCTTGCACCAGTTCAGATGCAGGCTGCGCTGCGCGCGCGTGATCGCGACGTACATCAGCCGACGCTCTTCCTCGATGCGCGCGTCGTCGATCGGTTCGTCGTCGGCGCCGCCGCGGTGGGGCATGATCCCCTCCTCCACGCCGACCAGAAACACGTGCGGATACTCCAGCCCCTTCGATGCGTGCACCGTCGATAGCCGCACCGCGTCCGGGTCATCTTCCTTGCCTTCGAGCATCGACATCAGCGCCACGGTCTGGATCAGGCCGAGCAGGTTCTTGCCGGTATCCGCGAGGCCGTCGGCGTTGTCGTAACCGGTGGCCTCCGCGTCTTCGCCGATTTCCTGCTCCGGCTTCGTGCCCTTGCGCTTGAGCCATTCGAGGAATTCGAGCACGTTCTGCCACTTCGACTGCGCCTGGCGCTCGTCGAAGGCATCGTAGAGATACGCCTCGTAGTGGATCGCTTCCATGAGGTCATCGAGCACGACCGTCGCGGGGTCCTTCTCCGCGCGCTCGGCGAGGCGTTGCATGAAGTCGCAGAACACGCGCATCGGCTCGACCTGACGCGCCGAGAGCCGCGCCTCGATGCCGCCCATATACACCGCCTCGAACAGCGACACCTTCGCCTGGCCCGCGAACGCGCCGAGCGCTTCGAGCGTCGTGTTGCCGACACCGCGTCGCGGCGTGGTAATCGCGCGGATGAACGCGGGATCGTCGTCGTGGTTCGCGATCAGGCGCAGGTAGGCGCAGATGTCCTTGATCTCGGCTTTATCGAAGAACGACTGCCCGCCCGAGAGCACGTACGGAATGCGCTCGCGCCTCAACACCTGCTCGAAGATGCGCGCCTGGAAGTTGCCGCGATACAGGATCGCGTAGTCGCGAAACTGTGCACGCCGCTCGAACTTGTGCGCGGAGAGCCGGAACACAACCGATTCGGCCTCGTGTTCTTCGTCATTGCAGGGCGTGACGGTGATCGTGTCGCCCATGCCGTGCTCGGACCACAGCTTCTTTTCGAAGAGCTTCGGATTGTTCGCGATGACGTTGTTCGCCGCCGTGAGGATGCGCACCGTCGAGCGGTAGTTCTGTTCCAGCTTGATGACGTGCAGCTTCGGAAAATCCTTGCCGAGTTGCGCGAGGTTTTCGAGCGTCGCGCCGCGCCAGCCGTAAATGGCCTGATCGTCGTCGCCCACGGCCGTGAACGCTGCGCGCGGGCCCGCCAGCAGCTTGACCAGCTCGTACTGGCAGGTGTTGGTGTCCTGGTACTCGTCGATCAGCAGATAGCGCAGCTTGTTCTGCCAGCGATCGCGCACCTGTTCATTCTTCGCGAAGAGTTCGGTGGGCAGGCGGATCAAGTCGTCGAAATCGACGGCCTGGTACGCATGCAGCGTCGCCACGTAGTTGCGATAGACGATCGCCGCCTGGTGCTCGTCTTCGTTCGACGCCGTGGCGAGCGCCTCTTCGGGCATCACGAGACCGTTCTTCCAGAGCGAGATGATCGACTGGATCTTGCGGATGAAGCCCTTGTCGGTCGAGCCCACCTGCTCCTGGATCAGGGAGAAGCAGTCGTCGGAGTCCATGATCGAAAACTGGGGCTTGAGACCCAGATGCTCGGCTTCCTGACGCAGGATCTGCACGCCGAGCGAGTGGAACGTACATACGGTGAGCTGGTTCACCGGCACCTTGCGGCCTTCCTTGCCAGGCGTGGTGAGCGTCTTGCCTTCGAGCAGCTTGCTCACGCGCTCGCGCATTTCGGCGGCGGCCTTGTTGGTGAAGGTGACGGCTGCGATATGGCGCGGCTCGAAGCCTTTCGCTTCGATGAGGTGCGCGATCTTCTGCGTGATCACGCGCGTCTTGCCGCTGCCCGCGCCGGCGAGCACAAGACAGGGACCGTCGAGATAGCGCACCGCTTCGCTTTGGGCGGGATTCAGGCCTGCGGACATCGTTGCTGGATTGGAAAAACGGTTGGAACGGCTGGAACGCGTGCGGCACGGTTGACCGTGCGCGCGGCTGACGCGCTGTGAACACCGGCGGATACCGGCACGTGCGCTGTTACTGCGCGAGGCGCGCGGCATGCCCGAATGGCTTCCGGACAGCCTCACGTGGGGCGAGTCCGGCACGCAGGACGTGCGATGTTAACACGACCAACGCACGACAACCGGATCACCCGGACGCACGATTGCGGTCGGAGCGAACCGGGCGAAGGCCTCGCCTCGTGCGTGGCCCCACGCAACCGATACGCCCCCGCGAGCGGCGCTCGCTTGCGCCCCACCGGCCGCCCGCTGCGTGCCACAATAACGCGCTCCTGCCCACCGCCGATGTGGCTCGTACCGCGCCGCCCCTGGAGGAATTACCCCATGACTTCACCGCTGAAAATCGGCCTGATGGGCTACGGCTTTGCCGGCCAGACGTTCCACGCACCCGTGATCGCGCATTGTCCGGGTGCCACGCTCGCCGCCATCGCCACGGGACAGCCCGAACGTGCGCGCGCCGACTTTCCGGATGCCGCGATAGTCCCCGATCTCGACGCGCTGCTCGCCCTTGACGACATCGAATGCGTCGTCATCGCGACGCCGAACGACACGCACTTCGACCTCGCGCGCCGCGTCCTGACGCGCGGCAAGCATGTTCTGGTCGACAAGCCCGTCACCTTGAGCGCCGCGCAAGCGCGCGAACTGGCCGCGCTCGCCGCCGACCGGGGGCTTGTGTTCGCACCGTTCCATAACCGCCGCTGGGACGGCGATTTCCTCACCGTGCGCGCGTTGCTCGCCAGCGGCGACCTGGGCCGCGTGACGCACTTTGAATCACATTTCGACCGCTTCCGCCCGCAGGTGCGCCAGCGCTGGCGCGAGGACGCTGCGCGCGGCGGCGGCCTGCTTTATGACCTCGGGCCGCATCTGATCGACCAGGCGCTCGCGCTTTTCGGCGCGCCGGAGACCGTCACCGCGTTCGTGCGCACATCCCGCGACGACGCGACTGCACCCGACTACGTGCATCTGGTGCTCGGCTATGCGAACCACGATGCCGTGCTGCACGCGAGTGCGCTCGCCGCGTTCTCGCCGCGGTTCGTGATCAACGGCACGCGCGGGAGCTATCTGAAGAACGGTCTCGACACGCAGGAGGACCAGTTGAGGGCCGGGCTGCGCCCTGGCCAGCCGGGGTTCGGCGCGGGCAACGAGGCTGGCCGACTGCATGTGCTGAACGATGCTCCCTCGGGGAGCGACGGTGGCGAAACAGAACGCACGCTTCCGACCGCCGCTGGCGATTACGCGGACCTCTATCGTGCGCTGGCCTCGTCGATCCGCGAAGGCAAGCCATTCCCGGTAAGCCCGCAGGATGCCATCGACGTAATGACGGTAATCGAGTTAGCCATGCAAAGCGCCGCCGAAGGCCGCACGCTCCCGTTCGTGCGCACGGCCTGAACCGGGCCGATGCATACAGTCTGAATGGCCGCGGCGCGGGGCAAGCTTCGCGCCGTTCTGGCCCCCTCCGACAATGCTGGCGCCAGACGAAGGATTTCCGGCCCCCTGGCGGCGCAACAGAACCAGCTAAGGAAACATACGAACGGTTACCGGAGCATTTGCATGGTCGGTCATCGTGCGGCGAGCGCAACACGTTGTGCGCTAAGACCACGCCGCAAAGAGCGACAACGACCAAAAAGGAGTCTCACATGTCCCGCATCCTGCGCACGCTAGCAGCCAGCATGCTCATCTCGACGCTGGCCGCGTGCGTCATCACGCGGCCACCGCCCCCGCCGCGCCCCGCTGCCGGTCCTGCTGCCGGCCCGAATCCGCACGACGCCGCTGTCGACCGCCTGCGTCAGGTGGATGGCCGCATCGACACCCTGGGCCGCCGACTCGACACGCGCGTGAGCCAGGGCTACTACCCGCTGCCGCAGGGTAACGCGCTGCATCACCGTCTCGACGAAATCCGCAACGAAGCGCACGACATGGCTCGCCAGCACGGCGGCGGTATCTCGCCCGACGAGCAGCGCGTGCTGAACGAGGAACTCGACACCGCCGCGCGCGCGATCGGCGAGTAATGCCCGTGACGCACTTTCTGTGCGTCACAAATTGGCGAGCGATCATCGACGACCCGGCTCTCACGGCAAATTCTTCGCAGCGCGAGCGCACCACCCGCTTATCCACGCTCGCCGTCGCAACCGGCGAGCGCCGTCTGCTCCCGCCCCGAAAATATTCCGCATTGACACGTCCCGTGCGCGTCAACGACAATCGCTGCGCGCGCCGGGAGAGCGTGCCGATTGCACCGTGACTCTATTCACGACGCAACCGGCGCCGCCGAAGGGGCAACCCACAAACTCTCAGGCAAAAGGACCGTGCGCGCCGGACCGCCTGTCTGCAAGCCTGTGCGCGAGACGCACGGCAAACGGACAGGCACCAGGGTCCGCACTCTGGAGAGCGGCAGCAGAACAGCGGCAAGACAGGCCGTGTTCAGACTGCCCACCGAAGGGGCGCGCGCCGCCAGCACTGCACACCGCAGCGCGGCGCAATCTCTCAGGTACCGAGGACAGAGGGGCCATGCACGAAACGTCCACAGGCACAGCGCCTGCGGCGGCTCATGCATGGCCCTTTTCGTTTCCGAACGTGCCGAGACCGCCCATGACCGAACTGAAACACACCCCGCTCCACGCCACGCACCGCGCGCTCAATGCCCGTATGGTTGATTTCGGCGGCTGGGACATGCCCGTCAACTACGGCTCGCAGATCGACGAGCACCACGCCGTGCGCACCGATGCCGGCATGTTCGACGTCTCGCATATGTGCGTCGTCGATTTCGCGGGCCCGAAGGCGCGTGAGTTCTTCTCGCATGCGCTCGCCAACAACGTCGCGAAACTCACCACGGCGGGCCGCGCGCTCTACTCGTGCATGCTGAACCCGCAGGGCGGCGTGATCGACGACCTCATCGTCTACTTCTTCGCCGACGATCAATTCCGCACCGTCGTCAACGCGGGCACCGCCGAAAAAGACATCGCCTGGTTCGAGAAGCTCAACGCCGAAGGCGGCTTTGGCCTCACGATCACGCCGCGCCGCGATCTGGCGATCGTCGCCGTGCAGGGCCCGAATGCGCGCGACAAAGTCTGGCAGGTCGCGCCTTCTACGCGCACCGCCACCGAAACCCTCAAGCCCTTCAACGCCGCGAAGATCGAAGCGTCGCCGTTCGGCGAAATGATGATCGCGCGCACCGGCTACACCGGCGAGGACGGCTTCGAAGTCGTGCTGCCGGCCGTCGCCGTCTGCGAGTTCTGGGACGCGCTTGTCAGCCAGGGCGTGAAGCCCTGCGGCCTCGGCGCACGCGACACGCTGCGCCTGGAAGCGGGCATGAACCTCTACGGCCAGGACATGGACGACAACGTCTCGCCGCTCGACGCGGGCCTCGCGTGGACCGTCGACATGAAAGAGCCGCGCGACTTCGTCGGCCGTGCCGTGCTCGAAGCGAACGGCGCACGCATGGCGTTCGTCGGCCTCATCCTGCAGAAGGAAAACGGCAAGGCCGGCGGCGTGCTGCGCGCACACCAGAAAGTCGTCACGCCGCAAGGCGAAGGCGAGATCACGAGCGGCACCTTCTCGCCGACGATGCAGGAATCCATCGCCTTCGCGCGCGTGCCCCAGGGCGTGCAGCCGGGCGACGTCGTGCAGGTGCTGATCCGCGACAAGGCGCTTCCCGCAAGCGTGGTAAAACTGCCGTTCGTGCGCAACGGTAAGGTGCTCGTCGCCTGATCCGTGCGCTTTGCGTTCCGCGCACGCCCCCTCTTTTCAAGCTTTAACTAGTTAGCAAACACTGCGAACCACGCACTGGAGCATCCAATGAGCATCCCGGCCGATCTGAAATACACCGAATCGCACGAATGGGTCCGCACCGAAGCCGACGGCACGCTGACCGTCGGTATCACTGACCACGCGCAAGAAGCACTCGGCGACATCGTGTTCCTCGAACTGCCCGCAGCAGGCCGCACTGTCGCCGCGGGCGACGCAGTCGCGGTGATCGAGTCGGTCAAGGCCGCCTCGGACATCTACGCGCCGGTCGCAGGCGAGATCATCGAATCGAACAGCGCACTCGCCGACACGCCCGATCAGGTAAACGGCGCGCCGTACGACTCGTGGCTCTTCAAGATCAAGCCGGCCGCGGGCGCTTCGCTCGACAAGCTGATCGACGCCGCCGGCTACGAAAAAGCCATCGGCGCTTAAACCTCACCGCTCAAGACGCGGCGGCCCGAGCCCGGCTACCGCGTCTGGCTGTGCATGGGACCAGAGTACGGGCTTTCGCCCTGACTCTGGTCGACACAGGACACACCCCATGAAGCTCGAACACCCGGATCGTCTGATGAACACCTCTTACTCGCTAGCTGCGCTTGAAGCGCACGACGCCTTCGCTGGCCGCCACATCGGCCCCGACACGGCCGACCAGCAGGCGATGCTCGACACGCTCGGCTTCGCCTCGCGCGCTGCGCTTATCGATGCGGTGATTCCCGCGAAGATCCGCCGCAAGGAAACGCTGCCGCTCGGCCCCTTCGCGCTGCCGCGCACGGAAGCCGAAGCGCTCGCGGGCCTGCGCGCGATCGCGGACAAGAACGAGGTGTTCCGCTCATACATCGGGCAGGGCTACTACGACACGCACACGCCAGCGGTCATCCTGCGCAACGTGCTGGAGAACCCGGCGTGGTACACCGCGTACACGCCGTACCAGCCGGAAATCTCGCAGGGCCGCCTTGAAGCGCTGCTGAACTTCCAGCAGATGATCACCGACCTCACGGGTCTCGCGATCTCGAACGCTTCGCTGCTCGACGAAGCCACCGCCGCCGCCGAAGCGATGACGCTCGTGCAGCGCACCGGCAAGTCGAAGTCGAATGTGTTCTTCGTCGCCGACGACGTGCTGCCGCAAACGCTCGAAGTCGTGAAGACGCGCGCGAAGCCGATCGGCATCGAGGTGAAGGTCGGTCCGGTTTCTGAAGCCGCACAGGCGGGCGCCTTCGGCGTGCTGCTGCAATATCCGGGCACCAACGGCGACGTGCGCGATTACCGCGAACTCGCTAATGCTGTCCACGCGACGGGTGGCGCGGTCATCGCCGCCGCCGACCTGCTCGCGCTCACGGTGCTCACGCCGCCCGGCGAATGGGGCGCGGACGTGGCCCTCGGCAACTCGCAGCGCTTCGGCGTACCGATGGGCTTCGGCGGCCCGCACGCAGCCTACCTCGCCGTGCGCGACGAATTCAAGCGGCAGATGCCGGGCCGTCTCGTCGGCGTGACCGTCGATGCGCAAGGCAACCCCGCACTGCGTCTCGCGCTGCAAACGCGCGAACAGCACATCCGCCGCGAGAAGGCGACGTCGAACGTCTGCACGGCGCAGGCGCTGCTCGCGATCATGGCGAGCATGTACGCCGTCTATCACGGCCCGCACGGACTCAAGACGATCGCGCAACGCGTGAACCGCATCGCGGCGATCCTCGCGGCAGGCGCGCAGCAACTCGGCTACACGCGCATCAACGGCACCTTCTTCGACACGCTCACGTTCGAAACCGGCCCGCGTACGCAGGCGCTCATCGACGCGGCGCTCGCACGCGGCATGAACTTCCGCCACGTGAGCGAAACGCGCGTGGGTGTGTCCGTCGACGAAACGACCACGCGTGCCGATCTCGCCGACCTGCTCTCCGTGTTCGCGCAAGCCGCGTTCGCGGGCGAAACGCCGTCGGTCGATGCACTCGACGCTGCGCTCGTTAAGTCCAACGCGGCCACGTTCCCGGCGACGCTCGTGCGCGAAAGCGCGTACCTCACGCATCCGGTGTTCAACCGCCACCATTCGGAAACGGAAATGCTGCGTTATCTGCGCAGCCTCTCCGACAAGGATCTCGCGCTCGACCGTTCGATGATCCCGCTCGGCTCGTGCACGATGAAGCTCAACGCGACGTCGGAAATGCTGCCGGTCACGTGGCCCGAGTTCGGCCGCATTCACCCGTTCGCGCCCTCCGAACAGACCGTCGGCTATCGCGAGATGGTCGATCAGCTCGAACAGATGCTCGTGGCCGCGACCGGTTACGCCGCTGTTTCACTGCAGCCGAACGCGGGCTCGCAGGGCGAGTACGCAGGTCTGCTCATCATTCACGCGTACCATGCCTCGCGCGGTGAAGGGCATCGCAACGTCTGCCTGATTCCGGCATCGGCGCACGGCACGAACCCGGCGTCGGCGCAGATGGCGGGCATGCAGGTCGTCGTCGTAGCTTGCGACGCCCAAGGCAACATCGATATCGCCGACCTCAAGGCCAAGGCCGAACAACACGCGGCCACGCTCGCCGCGATCATGATCACGTATCCGTCGACGCACGGCGTGTTCGAAGAGAACGTGCGCGAAGTCTGCGAGATCGTGCACGCGCACGGCGGCCAGGTCTATGTGGACGGCGCGAACATGAACGCGATGGTCGGCCTCGCGGCCCCGGGCCAGTTCGGCGGCGACGTCTCGCACCTGAACCTGCACAAGACCTTCTGCATTCCGCACGGCGGCGGCGGACCGGGCGTCGGTCCGGTCGCGGTCGGCGCGCATCTCGCGCAGTTCCTGCCGAACCAGTTGTCGAGCGGCTACAAGCGCGACGACAACGGCATCGGTGCAGTGAGCGCGGCGGCTTATGGCTCGGCGTCGATCCTGCCGATCTCGTGGATGTACATCGCCATGATGGGCGCGGCCAACCTCACCGCCGCCACCGAAGCCGCGATCCTCAACGCGAACTACGTCGCGAAGAAACTCGCGCCGCACTTCCCGGTGCTCTACAGCGGCCCCGGCGGGCTCGTCGCGCACGAGTGCATTCTCGACCTGCGCCCGATCAAGGACGCAAGCGGCATCACCGTGGACGACGTCGCCAAGCGCCTGATGGACTACGGCTTCCACGCACCGACGATGAGCTTCCCGGTACCGGGCACGTTGATGGTCGAGCCGACCGAATCGGAATCGAAGGATGAACTCGACCGCTTCATCGACGCGATGATCGCGATCCGCGAGGAAATCCGCGCCGTGGAAGAAGGCCGTGCCGACAAGGAAGACAACCCGCTGAAGCACGCGCCGCACACGGCAGCCGTGGTCGTCGCGGACGACTGGAAGCACGCGTACTCGCGCGAACAGGCCGCGTACCCGGTGCGCTCGCTCGTGGCGCAGAAGTACTGGCCGCCGGTTGGCCGTGCCGATAACGCTTATGGCGACCGCAATCTGTTCTGCTCGTGCGTGCCGATCGCGGAATACGACGACGCACACGCTGCAGAGGCGCAGCAGGGCTGACGCGGCGCCCTGCACGCCGCCGCGCGCCGACTGAAGTTGGCGCGCGGCGTCAAACATCACGCCTCACATTTGCCGTCGCAAACCGCTAACATCACACACCTGTCAGCCTTGAATCAGGGAGCCTGCATGGCGCGGAAGGTGCGAACGGTCTCAACCCGGGCGTCGACCCGGCAGGCGCGCGGCGGCGCGCGCTCCCCGGATGCGGTCAATCGGGCCTGTGCGCCCGGTGCCGACCGGCCGGAAAAACGCGTCGCGACGCATCCTCACGCGAAACCCATTGCGAAATTCGCCCGCGCGCTGGCCACGACCTGCGCCGCGCTTGCCTTGTCGAGCGCAGCACACGCGGCGATGAACTTCTGCGCGGCGCCCGGCTTGCAGACGAGCGAGCGCACCAACGCGGACCCGGGCGTGAAGGCACTCGTCGCGCAAGTCGAGTCGCGCATCTTCGACACGCCGCACCCGCTTGCCACGCTTCACACCGAAGGCACGCTGCCGCACGAGGGCATCTACGACCAGAGCGTCGAGGCCGCGAAGGAACTCGACCTCATGCGCGACGCCGCGCTCGCGTGGCGAGCAACGAGCGACGAGCGGTTTCTGAAGCTCGTCGACCGCTTCCTCGCGGCGTGGGTCGCCACGTATCAGCCGAGCTTCAATCCGATCGACGAAACGCGCTTCGAAGGACTGATCCTCGCCTACGACATGACCGCGAGCGCGCTGCCCGTGAAGACGCGCAACGCGACCATGGCGTTCCTGAACCGCTTCGCGAGCGGCTACATCGCCCAGGTGGAGGCGCAGCCGCGGCCGCTCAAGGGTACCTTCGCCAACAACTGGCAGAGTCACCGCGTGAAGCTGATCGCGATGATCGCGTTCACGCTCGACAACCGGAAGATGATCGCGACGGCGCAGAGCCTCTTCGTCGAGCATATCGGCGATAACGTCGCGCCCGATGGTTCGACGCTCGATTTCACCGAACGCGATGCGCTGCACTATGTGGCATTCGATTTGCAGCCACTGGTGACGGCGGCACTCGCTGCGCGCCGCCACAACCGCAACTGGCTCACCGAGCGCGCGACGAACGGCGCAACGCTCGCGAAGGCGCTCGACTGGCTCACGCCTTATGCGACGGGCGAAAAGACCCACGAAGAGTTCGTGCGCTCGACGGTACCTTTCGACGTGCGGCGTCGCGAAGCGGGCTTGCCCGGTTTCACCGGCGCATGGGACCCGAAAAACGCCGCCGAGCTTTTCCACCTGGCCGCCCGACTGGACGGCCGCTTTTTACCGGTCGCGCTCAAGCTTGCGCCGACCCCGCCCGCGTGGCTCGCCGTGTGCCTGCCGCTACCCGCGCGCTAGCAGCGCGGGAGCGACCAGGCAGGCACGGCGAATAAGCGCGATCATTGCAACAGACGTCAGTTTTTCGTAGCAGGAGCAGTACCGATGGCAGTCAGCGTTTTCGATCTCTTCAAAATCGGCATTGGACCCTCCAGCTCGCACACAGTCGGGCCGATGCGCGCCGCGCTGATGTTCGCCGAGGGCCTCGACCGTGACGGCCTGCTCGCCGCCACGGCGACAGTCAAAGTCGAGCTGTATGGCTCGCTCGGCGCGACCGGCAAAGGCCACGGCACCGACCGCGGCGTGATGCTCGGCCTGATGGGCGACGCGCCCGACACCGTGAACCCCGACACCATCGCAGCGCGCCTCGAAGCCGTGCGCGCATCGCGCGTCCTCGCGCTGCTCGGCCGTCACGAGATTCCATTCGTGCTGAAGGAGCACATCGCGTTCTATCGCCAGGCGCTGCCCGAGCACCCGAACGGCATGAAGCTGTACGCGTTCGATGCCAACGGCGCCACGCTGCGCGAGAGCACGTATCTCTCCGTGGGCGGCGGCTTCGTCGTGACAGCCGGCGCGCCGAACACGAAGGTGCTGGGCGCCGCCGCTCAGATGCCGCATCCGTTCCGCACCGGTGCCGAAATGCTCGCGCTGTGCAACTCGACGGGCAAGAGCATCGCTCAGTTGATGCTCGAAAACGAACGCGTCTGGCACAGCGATGACGCCATCCGCAGCGGCCTCCTGCGCATCTGGGACGTGATGCAGTCGTGTGTCGCGCGCGGCTGCGGGATCGGCAATCCAGACGCCGACGGCACGCTGCCCGGTCCCTTGAAGGTCAAGCGTCGCGCTCCGGAGTTGTATCGCGCGCTCACCGGCAACCCCGAGCGTTCGCTGCAGGACCCGCTCTCGATGATCGACTGGATCAACCTCTACGCGATCGCCGTCAACGAAGAAAACGCCGCGGGCAGCCGCGTCGTCACCGCGCCGACCAATGGCGCCGCCGGCATCATCCCCGCCGTGCTCCACTACTACGTGCGCTTCACGCCTGGCGCGAGTGATGACGGCGTGATCGACTTCCTGCTCACTGCCGCCGCGATCGGCATTCTCTACAAGCTCAACGCGTCGATCTCGGGCGCCGAAGTGGGCTGCCAGGGCGAAGTGGGCGTCGCGTGCTCGATGGCGGCGGGCGCGCTTGCCGCCGTGCTCGGCGGCAGCCCGCAGCAAGTCGAGAACGCCGCCGAGATCGGCATGGAGCACAACCTCGGGCTCACCTGCGACCCCGTCGGCGGCATGGTTCAGATTCCGTGCATCGAGCGCAATGCGATGGCATCCGTGAAGGCCGTGAACGCCGCACGTATGGCGCTGCGCGGCAACGGCGCGCATTAC
Source organism: Paraburkholderia adhaesiva (assembly GCF_021390575.1). Taxonomy (GTDB): domain Bacteria; phylum Pseudomonadota; class Gammaproteobacteria; order Burkholderiales; family Burkholderiaceae; genus Paraburkholderia; species Paraburkholderia adhaesiva. The sequence goes on from NZ_JAJEJQ010000001.1 coordinate 3,279,587, forward strand.
GTCTCGCTCGACTCGGTCATCAAGACCATGCGCGAGACCGGCGCCGACATGAAAACGAAGTACAAGGAGACGTCGCGCGGCGGCCTCGCGGTGAATATCGTCGAGTGCTGACGCGAAGCGCGCGTCGTCCTGTTCGTTCGAATGCATAACTGGAGGAGACATAGAAACATGACCGCGATGACACCGCCGACCGATTCACCGACCACCACAGGCGCACGCCTTCTCGTCGATGCGCTGAACGCGAACGGCGTGACGCGCGTGTTCTGCGTGCCGGGCGAGAGCTACCTCGCGGTGCTCGACGCGCTTCACGATGTCACGGACCGCATCGAGACGATCGTTTGCCGCCACGAAGCGGCAGCGGCCAACATGGCCGAAGCGGTCGGCAAACTCACCAGCAAGCCCGGCATCGCGCTCGTCACGCGCGGGCCGGGCGCGACGCATGCGTCGATCGGCGTGCACACGGCGTTCCAGGATTCGTCGCCGATGATCCTGCTGATCGGGCAGGTCGCGCGCGATCAGATGGACCGTGAGGCTTTCCAGGAGATCGATTACCGCCGCATGTTCGGGCAAATGGCGAAGTGGGTCGCGCAGATCGACGACGCCCGTCGCGTGCCCGAGTACCTGAGCCACGCGTTCCACATCGCGACGTCGGGGCGTCCTGGACCCGTCGTGCTCGCGCTGCCCGAGGACATGCTGAGCAATCCGTTTCCAGCCGCCGATGCGCAGGCCGTCGCCCCCGCCGCGCAGCGCGTGCAGGCCTCGCCGTCCGCCACGCAGATCGAGCAGTTGCGCACGCTGCTCGCTAACGCGAAAAAGCCGTTCGTGCTCGTGGGCGGTCACGGCTGGACGAGCGCCGCCTGCGCTGACCTGCAGCGTTTCGTCGAACGCTGGCGTCTGCCCATCGGGCTCGCGTTCCGCTTCCAGGACACACTGAACAACGATCACCCGAACTACGCAGGCGATGTGGGCCTCGGCGTGAATCCGGCGCTTGGAGCAAGCATCCGCGATGCCGATGTGCTGCTCGCGCTCGGACCGCGCCTCGGCGAAGCAACGACGGGCGGCTACGCACTCCTCGACATCCCGAAGACGAAGCAGACGCTGATCCACGTCCATCAGGGCACGGAAGAACTCGGACGCGTGTATGCCGCCGATCTGCCGATCGTCTCGGGCCTGCCCGAAATCGCGTCGATGCTCGCGGCGCTCGAAGCGCCCACCACGTGCGCGTGGGATGGCTCGGCCGAAGAAGCGCATCGCGCGTATCTCGCATGGCGCGAGCCGCGTCCCATGCCCGGCGATGTTCAGTTGGGCGAAGTAATTCAGCAGTTGCGCGCACGCCTGCCCGACGATGCCATCGTCACGAACGGCGCGGGCAACTACGCGACATGGCTTCATCGTCATTTCGCGTATCGGCATTTCCGCTCGCAGCTTGCGCCCACCAGCGGCGCGATGGGCTACGGCGTGCCGGCCGCGATCGCCGCGAAGTCGCTCTATCCGGAACGCACCGTGGTCGCGCTCGCGGGCGATGGGTGTTTCATGATGTCGGCACCGGAGATCGCCACGGCGATGCAGTACGGGCTCGCCGTCGTATTCATCGTCGTGAACAACGAACACTACGGCACGATCCGCATGCATCAGGAACGCCACTACCCGGGGCGCGTCCATGGCACGCAGTTGACGAATCCGGATTTCGCGGCGTTCGCGCATGCGTTCGGGGCGCATGGCGAAGTCGTCGAATCCACCGCGGCGTTCCTGCCGGCACTCGATCGCGCGCTAGAAGCAGGACGGCCTGCGGTGATCGAAATCCGCATCCCGAAGGACGCGAGCACGCCCGCCGCAACGCTCACGCAGATTCGCGACGCGGCGCTCAAGTCGGGCGCGTAAGCGCGTTTAAGCGCGACAACGAAGCGGCGGCGAAGGACGCGCCGCTGCGTCCGCCTCCGCAAAAGAAAAAGCCCTGCAGGAAAGTCTTCCTGCAGGGCTTTGCACATCTGACTTGGCGGCGCGCGGCAGCGGACATCACGTCCGCCGCTCACCTCACGCCGCAAGGCGCATTACTTGCCGCCCACGCTTTGCAGCGTCGTCCACTTGCCGTCGACAACCTTGTACAGCGTGATGCCGCCGTTCTTCAGGTCGCCACGCTCGTCATACGCGAGAGCCTTCGACGTCACAGCCGGCATGTTGGTCTTCGCGAGGTACGACAGGTACTTCGCCGGATCCGTCGAGTTCGCCGCCTTCATCGCTGCGAACATCGCCATCGCGCCGTCGTACGCATACGGCGAGTACGTCTGGACGTCTTCACCGAAGCGCTGCTTGTACTTGGCCACGTAGTCCTTGCCGCCAGGCATTTCTTCCAGCGGCAGGCCCGCCAGCGATGCCACCGTGCCGTTCGCCGCGTCACCTGCGATCTGCAGGAACGTCGGCGTGTGGACCATTTCGCCGCCCATCAGCGGAGCCTTGATGCCGAGCGACTTCATCTGCTTGACCATCGGGCCAGCTTGCGAATCCGCGCCGCCGTAGTAAATGAGGTCCGGATTCTGCGCCTTCAGCTTGGTCAGGATCGACTTGAAGTCCACGGCCTTGTCGTTCGTGTATTCGCGATCGATGATCGTGCCGCCTGCTGCCTTCGCGGCCTTCGCGAACTGGTCGGCGAGACCCTGGCCGTAGGCCGTGCGATCGTCAACCACGGCAATCTTCTTCATGCCGAGCGACTTCACTGCGAACGTGCCGGCCACCGAACCTTGCTGCGTGTCCGAGGTCATCATGCGGAACGTCGTCTTGAAGCCTTGCTGCGTGTACTCCGGCGCCGTCGCCATGGCGATCTGCGGGATGCCAGCGTTCGAGTAGATGCGCGATGCCGGGATGGTCGTACCCGAATTGAAGTGGCCGAGCATGCCCTTGATGCCGTCGTCCACCAGCTTCTGCGCGACGGTCGTGCCCGTGCGCGGGTCGGCCTGGTCGTCCTGCGCGTCGAGGACGAAGCGAACCTGCTTGCCGCCGATCGTCGGCTTGGTTGCGTTCTCCTGCTCGACGGCAAGCGTGATGCCGTTCTGGAAGTCCTTGCCGTAGTGCGCTTGCGCGCCCGTCATCGGACCGGCAAAACCGATCTTCACTTCCTCCACTTGCTGCGCGTGTGCGGTCCCCGCCAGCGACATGGCGGCAACGATCGTTGCGCCTGCCAGCTGCTTCATCGTGTGTTGCATGGCTTCTCCTAGTTCCCAGGTGATTGGAGCGGCTTCGGCGCGTAGCTTTGCCGCTTCGTTGTCAAGAGACGACCGACAGTATGGCTGTTGCTTAGCCAATCGTCATCAAGTTAGCGTTACCGCCCGCGGCGGCTGTGTTCACGCTCACCGAACGCTCCGTGAGGAGACGTTCGAGTGCGTAATCTTCATCGCCGTTCGCGAGCGCATGGGCCGCGACGCCCTGCACCGATACGATCGGCCCCGGACGCTTCGCCACTTCCTTCACGAGCGCGAGCAGTTCGTCGCTGTCGCCTTCGAAGAGCACCGCGTCGTATTGCGACGAATCGCCGCCCTTATGCATCGTCGCGTGCGCCTTCAGCGACGCCGGCAACGCGTTCACAAGGGCTTCGCCCGCCGCGCCAGAAAAGAGTGCGCGATTGCCCGTCGCGAGTGCGGCGGCGAACTGCGCGCGAGCGCCGGTCGCCGTCGACGGCACACACAGCACCGTGCCGCGCGCCGAGAGCGTATAGGTGTTGCGTTCGCCCGTCGGGCCCGGCAGCACGGCCGTTGCGCCCGCGAGCACGTACTCGAGGTAGCCGTCGCAGCGGGCCGCGAGGGCCGGATCGCGTTCGGCGATCAGCCAGTCGCGCAGCGTCGTGAGAGCGGCTTGCGCCGAAAGCGGTGCCGACTGCGGACGCTCCGTGTTCTCACCCTGCGGCGCGTCGACCACCAGCGCGTTCGAAAGCGACTTCGGCAAACCGGAAGGACGCTTCGCCAGCAGGCGCGACAGATACAGCGCGCCGCCTGCCTTCGGACCCGTGCCCGAGAGCCCTTCGCCGCCGAACGGCTGCACGCCCACCACCGCGCCGACCACGTTGCGGTTCACGTAGATGTTGCCCACGTGCGCGCGGCCGACCACATGCGCGATGGTCTCGTCGATACGCGTGTGAATACCGAGCGTGAGACCGTAGCCGGTCGAACGGATCTGTTCGAGCAGTTTGTCGAGCTGGCTGCGGCGATAGCGGATCACGTGCAGAACCGGGCCGAATACTTCGCGCTTGAGCTCGTCGATGCTGTCCAGTTCGATGAGCGTCGGCGGCACGAACGTACCCTGAACCGAGCCTTCCGGCATCGCCAGTTGCACGACGTTGCGACCCTTTTCGCGCATCGTCGCGACGTGCGCATCGATGCCGCGCTTCGCGTCGACGTCGATCACAGGGCCGACGTCGGTCGAAAGACGATCAGGATTGCCGATCGCCAGTTCCTTCATCGCGCCCGAGAGCATTTCGAGCGTGCGCTCCGCCACGTCCTCTTGCAGACACAGCACACGCAGCGCCGAGCAGCGCTGGCCCGCCGAATCGAATGCCGATTGCAGCACGTCCGCGACAACCTGCTCCGCGAGCGCCGACGAATCGACGATCATCGCGTTCTGGCCGCCAGTTTCGGCGATCAGCGGAATCGGACGGCCTTCGGCATCGAGGCGCTCCGAAAGCGTCTTGTTGATGAGGCGCGCGACTTCGGTCGAACCGGTGAACATCACGGCGCGCGTGCGCGGGTCGGCGACGAGCGCCGCGCCCACGGTTTCGCCGTCGCCCGGCAGCAGTTGCACGGCGCCGGCCGGCACGCCCGCTTCGCGCAGGATGCGCACGGCCTGGGCCGCGATCAGCGGCGTTTGCTCAGCGGGCTTCGCGAGCACGGTGTTGCCCGCGGCGAGCGCGGCGGCCACCTGGCCCATGAAGATCGCGAGCGGGAAATTCCACGGGCTGATACAGACCACGGGGCCGAGCGGACGATGCGTGTCGTTCGAGAATTCCTCGCGGATCTGCGCCGAGTAGTAACGCAGGAAGTCGATCGCTTCACGGATCTCGGCGACGGCGTTCGGCAACGACTTGCCCGCCTCGCGCACGATCAGCCCCATCAGCGTGTGCATCTGCGCTTCGAGCAGGTCGGCGGCGCGTGCGAGGCAATCGGCGCGCGCGTCGACTGGCGTCGCCTGCCAGATCGGCGCGGCGGCTACGGCGTGCGCGAGCGCGGCGCTCACGTGTTCCGCTGACGCTTCGACCACGGTGCCCACGACATCGCGATGATCGGCCGGGTTACGCACGTCGCGCGCGACGCCGGACGCGATTGCATCCTGGTTGTCCTCGAGCATCGGCATGGCGCGCCACGGATGGTGCGCGCTCGCAAGCAGCGCCGACGAGAGCGACGCGAGACGATGTTCGTTCGAGAGGTCGAGGCCCATCGAATTGAGACGCTCGCTGCCGTAGAGATCGCGCGGCAGCGGAATCTTCGCGTGCGGCGCGCCGGTCGGGACGACCTTCGCGGCTTCGTCGATGGGGTTCGCGACCAGTTCGCTCACCGGCACCGTTTCGTCGGCGATGCGGTTGACGAACGACGTGTTGGCGCCGTTTTCGAGCAGACGCCGCACGAGGTACGCAAGCAGCGTCTCATGCGTGCCGACCGGCGCGTAGACGCGGCACGGGCGGTTGAGTTTGCCCGCTGCGAGCGGCCCAGTGACTTCTTCGTACAGCGGTTCGCCCATGCCGTGCAGGCACTGGAACTCGTACTGGCCGGGATAGTAGTTCTGCCCCGCGAGGTGATAGATCGCCGAGAGCGTGTACGCGTTGTGCGTCGCGAACTGCGGGTACACAGCGTCGGGTGCGCCGAGCAGCCGCTTCGCGCAGGCGAGGTACGAAACGTCGGTGTAGATCTTGCGCGTGTAGACCGGATAGCCTTCGAGGCCGTCGACCTGGGCGCGCTTGATTTCGGTATCCCAGTACGCGCCCTTCACGAGGCGGACCATGATGCGGTGACGGCTGCGGCGGGCGAGATCGACGATGTAGTCGATCACGAACGGGCAGCGCTTCTGGTACGCCTGCACCACGAAGCCGATACCGTTCCAGCCCTGCAGTTCCGGATCGAAGCACAGCGCTTCGAGCAGGTCGAGCGAGAGTTCGAGGCGATCGGCTTCTTCAGCGTCGATGTTCAGGCCGATGTCATAGCGGCGAGCGAGCACGGCGAGCGCACGCACGCGCGGCAGCAGTTCGCTCATCGTGCGCTCCTGCTGCGCGCGCGAATAACGCGCATGCAGTGCGGAGAGCTTGATCGAGATACCCGGGCCCTCGTAGATGCCGCGGCCACCGGCGGCCTTGCCGATCGCGTGGATCGCCTGCTCGTAGGAGGCGTAGTAGCGCAGCGCATCGGCTTCGGTCGTGGCCGCTTCGCCGAGCATGTCGTACGAGTAGCGGAAGCCGCGTGCTTCGAACTTGCGGCTGTTCGCGAGCGCTTCGGAAATGTTTTCGCCCGTGACGAACTGCTCGCCCATCAGGCGCATCGCCATGTCGACGCCCTTGCGGATCAGCGGCTCGCCGCCCTTGCCGATCATGCGCGTGAGCGCCGACGAAAGCCCCGTCTCGCTGTTCGTCGTGACGAGCTTGCCCGTGATCATCAGGCCCCACGTGGCGGCGTTCACGAACAACGAAGGCGCATGGCCGACGTGCGATTTCCAGTCGCCCTTGCTGATCTTGTCGCGAATCAGCGCGTCGCGCGTGGCGCGGTCGGGAATGCGCAGGAGCGCCTCGGCGAGGCACATCAGCGCAACACCTTCCTGGCTCGACAGCGAGAACTCGTGAATCAGCCCCTCGACGCCGCCGCCCGAACGCTTGGCGCGCAGCGTCTCGACGAGACGCGTCGCGAGCTTCGACACGTCGCCCGTCAGGTTCGTGGGCAGGCGCGCTTCGCCAATCAGGAACGGCACGCACTCCGGCTCGGGACGGCGGTACGCGGCCGTGATTGCCGCGCGCAACACCGACTGCGGTTGCACGTTTTGCGCGAATTCGAGGAACGGGTGCGACGCGGCTTCGTCCTCGGCTTCGGCGTTGGTGCCGTCCACGAGATCCGTGGCGCCCGCGTGGCCCGTCAGTTCAGGGGGCAACTGGCCATGCTCGATCTTTTCGAGATAAGCAAATATTGCCTGCTTGATGAGCCAATGCGGGGTGCGTTCGAGGCGTGCGGCGGCATCTTTCAGCCGGGAGCGGAGGAGGTCGTCGACTTTGACGCCAAGGGTGGTGCTGGCCATGATTCCTTCGTATGCCGGTCGACACGCACCGGCGAAAGACTAAAAGTTGGCCGAATCCTAACCTTTCAAATAAAAAGGTGCAACCACTCCGTCGAATTGGTTGCACCCCGAGAGAACCCTTATGGTGCGGGGATTTGCAGCCGATGCCCGTCAGCCGGGCTTGACGGGTTGCGCTCAGTATTTTCCCTGGCCAGGACTTATTCTGATCACCCTCAGTGAATCCACTTCCGCGCCGATATAGCTGGTATATCAAGATGAAACGATTGCGACAGCAATACGGGAGGGCGAAATGGAACAGTTCATCGTGGTGATCGGAATCTGGAGCATGTGCGCGATGTGTGCCGTGCTGTTCATACGCGGCGCGGCGGCGCCTGCGGTGCGGCGGGTGAAGCTTGTGGAAAGAGCGCACCGCTAGGCCATCGACTGCATGCGGCATCGCGCGGCGACGGCCTCGTCGCCCACGCGAAGCTCTAAATATCGAGCGGATCGACTTCGAGGTTCCAGCGCAGCACGCCGCGCAGCGCGCGCAGCGCCGGCTGCCACGCACGCAATGTGGCCTGCAGCGCCGCACGAGACTGGCTTTCCACGAGCAGTTGCGCACGGTGGACGTTCATCACCTTGACGATCGTCAGCGGCACTGCGTCGTAGACCGTCACCCGCTCGGCCGCAGGAATCGCCGTCAGGGCGTGTGCCGCCTGCGAGAGGAACTCGAGCGCCGCCTCCAGCGTGCGCCCCTCGGCGCGCAGCAGCGCCTGGTAGACGAACGGCGGCAGATGCGCGTCGCGGCGCTCCGCCAACTGCGCATTAGCAAACCCCACATAGTCATGGCGCGCCAGTGCGTGATAAAGCGCATGTCGTGGATAACGCGTCTGCACCAGCACCTCGCCGGGTAGTCCGGCGCGGCCCGCGCGGCCGCTTACCTGCATCAACTGGGCGAACAGCCGCTCGCTCGCGCGAAAGTCGTGCGAAAACAGCGCGTTGTCGGCGTTGAGCACGCCCACGAGCGACACGCGCTGGAAATCGTGACCTTTCGCGATCATCTGCGTGCCGACCAGAATATCGACGTCGCCCGCATGCACATCCGAGAACAACGCTTGCGCACTGCCCTTGCGGCGCGTGCTGTCGGCGTCGATGCGCAGCACGCGGGCGCCGGGCACCGCGCTCGCAAGCGCTTCCTCGATACGCTGCGTACCGCGTCCCATCGGGGCGATATCGACGTTGCCACACTCGGGGCACGAACGCGGGATGCGTGATTCCCAGCCGCAGTGGTGGCAGCGCAGCGCCCGCTCGGGCTTGTGCAGCACGACGTAGGCGCTGCAGCGAGGGCAGCCCGCCACCCAGCCACAGGCGTCGCACGCGAGCGTCGGCGCGTAGCCGCGCCGGTTCAGGAACACGAGACTTTGCTCGCCCCGCTCGAGGCGCGCCTTCATCGCGGCAACCAGCGGCCCCGACAGGCCCTCGAACGACGCACGGCCGCGCCGCCGCTCCTCTTCCAGATCGATCAGCCTGATCGCGGGCAGCACGGCGTCGGCGATGGCGCGACGCGAAAGCGTGAGGCGCGTGTAGCGGCCCTGCTCGGCCTGCCACCAGCTTTCGAGCGACGGCGTCGCCGAGCCGAGCACCACCGGGACGCCGAGTTGCTTCGCCCGCCACACAGCGAGATCGCGCGCGGAATAGCGCAGCCCTTCCTGCTGCTTGTAGGCGGGATCGTGCTCCTCGTCGACGACGATCATCGCGAGACGCGGCAGTGAAGCCAATACGGCCAGACGCGTGCCGAGCACGATGCGCGCGCGGCCCGTATGAGCCGCGAGCCAGTTGCGCGCACGCTCGCCTTCGGCGAGCCCGCTGTGGAGTGTGACGATCGCATCGTCGGGGAGCGTGGCCGCGAAGCGCGTGCGGAACGCCGCTTCGAACTGCGGCGTTAGATTGATTTCGGGAACGAGGACGAGCGCCTGGGCATCGGGCTCGCGTTCCAGCAGCGCGGCCAGCGCGCGCAGATAGACCTCCGTCTTGCCGCTGCCGGTCACGCCGTGCAGCAGGAACGGCGCGAAGCTGCGGGCGGCCTGGATCGCGTCGACGGCGGCGGTCTGCTCGTCGCTCAGCGTCGGGCCCTGCACGGTTTCTGCGCTTGCGCACTTCGCGGCCACGGACCCTGCGCCGAATTCGACTCGCTCGTATTCGACCCAACCCGCCTCGCGCCAGCTTTCCAGCGTGGGTGCGGCCTTTGGGTGCAGCGTTTTGGCGTCGGCGAGATCGAGTTCGCCGGTTTCCGCCAACGCCTCTGCCAGCCGGCGCAGTGCCTGCGCGCGCGCGGGCAACGCTTCTGGAAGCGCCTCACGGCCCGCCGGCAGCAGGCGGTAGCGCTCTTCGGGCGCGAGCAGCCGGCCCCATCGCGACGGGTCGCGCAGCGCCTGCGGCAGCGCGGGCAGCGCCACTTCGCCGAGGCCGCGCTGATAGTAGTCGGCAGCGAAAGCAGCAAGCTCGAGCCATTGCGCGGAAAGCGGCGGGCACGCAGCGCAGACGGCGCTCACGTCGCGAAGCTTGGCGGCGGGAACGTCGCTGTGCGAATCCACTTCGCATACGAGTCCCACCACGTCGCGCCGCCCGAACGGCACGCGCACCAGCATGCCGGGCTGCGGGGCGGGCGCGCTGGCCGGGTAGCGATAGTCGTATAGCGCCGGCAGCGGGTGGTCTAGCGCGACGCGCACGAATCCCGCCGTCAAGGGTATCTCCTGGTCCGTGTCTGTGTCCTGGCGCACACACTCACCAACTTAAAGTAAAGCTTTATATTTCGCGCTAAGTTTTGGATTCCGCAGAACAATCGAGCACCCGATCCTGCCCCTGTGGATAACTTTGTTGAGAACTCGCAAGCCACCGGGCGCACGCGCCGCCGCACCGCCGTTGTGTTGGACGGCGCACAAAACGCCATGGAGCGCCGAAAGCCTTGCCTGTCAAGGGCCCGATTGATCGTTAGCGGACATGGGCACCCCGTTGCGGCAATTTTTCCCTCTTGCGCGCCGCAACGAGGCAAGTGTGTATAAGTCAAGTCTTGACTTCTCCGGAAGTGCCTCTGGCTGGCCGTTTCGGCACGCCCATCTACGGGCGTCCGGAGTACGACGCATTGCGTCGCAACAAAACGATCGTCAGGCGCCGGCGTGAATCGCCCGGCTGTGACTGTGAACTTCGTCTACCAGTTCCGCCACGCTCTCCGGCGGCGTGAACTGCGAAATTCCGTGCCCCAGATTGAACACATGGCCGAGATGCGCCCCGAAGCTGTCGAGCACCGCGCGCGCTTCGGCGCGAATCGCTGCAGGCGACGCGAACAACACCGACGGGTCCAGATTGCCCTGCAGCGCCACGCGCTCGCCCACGCGCTCACGCGCGCGTCCGAGGTTCACCGTCCAGTCGAGGCCGACCGCGTCGACGCCAATCGCCGCGATTTCGTCGAGCCATAGCCCGCCGCCCTTCGTGAACGTGATGACCGGCACGCGTCGGCCTTCGTGCTCGCGCTTGAGGGCCGCTACGACCTGCGCGATGTACTGGAGCGAGAAGCGTTGATAGGCGCCGTCCGCCAGCGCGCCACCCCAGGTGTCGAAGATCATGACGGCCTGCGCGCCCGCTTCGATCTGCGCGTTCAGATAAGCAGCGACGGCTTGCGCGTTCACATCGAGGATGCGCTGCATCAGGTCCGGTCGTGCGTACAGCATCGACTTCACCGTGCGGAAGTCGTCCGAACCGCCACCCTCGACCATGTAGCACGCGAGCGTCCACGGGCTGCCCGAAAAGCCGATCAGCGGCACACGCTGACAGCCTTGCGCATCGGTCAGCGCGCGGCGGATTTCGCGCACGGCGTCCGTCACGTAGCCGAGCGTCGCGCCGATGTCCGGCACCGCAAGCTTCGCGACATCGGCTTCGGTGCGCACCGGATGCGCGAACTTCGGCCCCTCGCCCGCCTGGAAGTCGAGGCCGAGGCCCATGGCATCAGGAATGGTGAGGATGTCCGAGAACAGGATGGCGGCGTCGAGCGGATAACGGTCGAGCGGCTGCAGCGTGACTTCGGTCGCGTAGTCGGGGTTCTTCGCAAGACCGAGGAAGCTGCCGGCGCGGCTGCGCGTGGCGTTGTACTCCGGCAGATAACGGCCTGCCTGGCGCATCAGCCAGATCGGCGTGTATTCGGTCGGCTGGCGCAGCAGCGCGCGCAGGAAAGTGTCGTTCAGAAGAGTGTGAGCCACGAGCAGGGTACGCCGGGAGGCGCTTCAGGATTGACGAGCAAGCCGCCATTTTACCGGAGCGGACGCCCGCCGACGCCGTCGCGAGCGGCAGAACCAGCGACCGAACGCCACCGGGTCAGCCGCTGCTTAACTGGTGTGTGCATGTTGGCTATCATCGGTAGCCTTTCCTGACGATTACACCAATGCGACCACAAACTGGAGGAGACACCATGACAAAAGCGGCGATCGTCCGCCTCATCACCGCGGGTGCTGTGCTGGGCGCAGCCGCATTTGTGCAACCCGCGTTTGCACAGAGCACGGCGACGCCCTCGCGGCTCGACGAAGTGATCGCACGCGGCACGCTGCGCATCTGCACGACGGGCGATTACAAGCCCTACTCGTTCCGCCGTGCGGACGACACATTCGAGGGTATCGACATCGACATGAGCGCGTCGCTTGCGAAATCGCTCGGTGTGAAGACGGAGTTCGTGAAGACGACGTGGTCGAACCTGATGACCGATTTCCTCGCGAAATGCGATATCGCGGTGGGTGGTGTGTCGACGTTGCTCGAACGCCAGAAGCGCGCATTCTTCACCGAGGCATATCAAGTGGATGGCAAGACGCCGATCGTGCGTTGCACCGACGTCGCCAAATACCAGACGCTCACGCAAATCGACCAGCCGACGACTCGCGTCATCGTAAATCCGGGCGGTACGAACGAACGCTTTGCGCGGCAGTTCCTCACGCACGCAAACCTCACCGTGTACCCGGACAACGTAACCGTGTTCAAACAGATCCTCGATGGCAAGGCCGACGTGATGATCACCGATGCCTCCGAGACGCTGCTTCAGCAAAAGCTCAATCCCGGCCTGTGCTCGGTGCATCCCGACAAGCCGTTCCAGTACGGCGAGAAGGCGTGGATGGTCCCGCGCGGCGACGTCGTGTTCCAGCAGTACGTGAATCAGTGGCTCCATCTGCTTCAGGCAAGCGGCGAGTATCAGTCGATCTCGGACAAGTGGCTCAAGTGAGCCTTCGCTTTGGCTTGCACTGTGTGCGTTGAACCACTCACGGAGTTGCAACCGTGAATTCGAATGCGCGAAAAAGTGAGGACTTCGTTGGATGGACCGCGAACGGTATCGATGCCGTCCGCAAAACTGCAAAGCATGCGCGTTTTGCCTCTACGAATGCACTCGAATGCCCGCGCACCGGGCATTGGTTCATGCCCGACGAATTGCCTGCTGGCGAACGGACTATCCGGCTATCTGTAAGCCACCGAACATACCGGTAAGAATGACTCAGGCATAACGTTCAGGATGGCAAAAAATCCCGCAAAGCCTTATCTGGCGGGCGTTACAACCTGAAACACTTTGTTACCGTCAAGGTTCATTAATTCGCCCACAATACCTTCAACGGTTTCAACACGGATGTGGTCGGGTGTGACTGTGTGTACACGAATCACCGACCTGTCGGCATCATGCCGAAGCTCTCTCAAGGGGCATCTTTGCTGGAGCCGTGACCGGCGCGTGCAGCACGTCCTACTGCCGGCTCCTCCTTTGGTCTCCTCGCGCTAACCCCGTAGCGTGTGGTTTTTAGCGGGCTCCAGGCCCGCTTTTTTTTCGTCTGCGTTTTGGGATTATTCGTCCCGTCTGCGTCACAATCCTTCGCTTTCCAAAGTATCGCGGTGCATCGCCCGCGGCGCACTTGCGTGTCACTGCGGGCTGTCTCGGTCACGCCGTCTTCTGCTCGCCGATCTTCAGTTCGTCCATCATGCGCGCGCGCATTACGAACTTTTGCACCTTGCCCGTTACGGTCATCGGGAGTTCGTTCACGAACCGGATGTATTTCGGAATCTTGTAGTGGGCAATCTGCCCCTGGCAGAACGCCTGGATCTCCTCCGCACTCGCCTCTTCGCCAGGCTGCAGCACGATCCACGCGCAGACCTCTTCGCCGTATTTCGCATCGGGCACGCCGAACACCTGCACGGACTGCACCTTCGGATGCCTGAACAAGAATTCTTCGATCTCGCGCGGATAGATGTTCTCGCCACCGCGGATCAACATGTCTTTAATGCGGCCGACGATGTTGCAGTAACCGTCCGCGTCGATCGTCGCGAGATCGCCCGTGTGCATCCAGCCGTCCACGATCGCTTCCGCCGTTCTGGCGTCATCGCCCCAGTAGCCGCGCATCACCGAATAGCCCTTCGTGCAAAGCTCCCCGGTAACGCCCACCGGCACGGTATTGCCAAGCGGATCGACGATCTTCACTTCCAGATGCGGCTGGATGCGTCCGACCGTGGTCGTGCGCTTGTCGAGCGGATCGGTCGTCGAACTCTGGAACGACACCGGGCTCGTCTCCGTCATGCCGTACGCAATCGTGATTTCCGCGAGATGCATCTTCGACACGACGCGTTTCATCGTCTCGATCGGACACGGCGAGCCAGCCATGATGCCGGTGCGCAGACGCCTCAGATCGAAGCTCGCGAAGTCGGGGTGATCGAGTTCGGCGATGAACATGGTCGGCACGCCGTGCAGCGCGGTACATCCCTCTTCTGATACCGCTTCGAGCGTTGCGCGCGGATCGAACGCCTCGCCGGGGAACACCATGTTCGCGCCCACCGACACGCAAGCCAGCACCGCGAGCACCATGCCGAAGCAGTGATAGAGCGGCACCGGGATGCAAAGCGAATCCTCTTCGGTGAGCCGCATCGCCATCGCAATGAAACGCCCGTTATTGAGGACGTTGCGGTGCGTAAGCGTGGCGCCCTTCGGGTTGCCCGTCGTGCCGCTTGTGAACTGGATGTTGATCGGATCGTCGGCGGAAAGCGTCGTGCCGATCGCGTCCAGTTCCGCCTTGCCCGTCCGCTCGAGCCGCTCGCGACCCATCTCCACCAGCTCGCTGAAATTGAGCATGCCAGGCGTTTCGGTGTCGCACATGCGGATCACTGCGCGCAGGTCCGGCAAGCGCGCCGCATGCAGATCGCCAGGCGTGGCATTCGCCAGTTCGGGAGCTAGCGTCTGCAGCATTTCGAGGTACTTCGTGGTCTTGAAGCTCTCGGCCGTGACAATCGCCTTGCAGCCAACCTTGTTCAGCGCGTATTCGAGTTCAGCAAGGCGGTAGGCGGGATTGATGTTGACCAGCACCGCACCGATGCGGGCCGTGGCGAACTGCGTAAGCAGCCACTCGACGCGATTCGGCGACCAGATACCGACGCGGTCGCCCGGCACGATGCCAAGCGCGAGAAAACCTGCGGCGAGCACGTCGACTTCATCGGCGAACTCGCGCCAGGTCCATCGGATGCCCTGTTCGCGAAACACAACTGCCGGCCGCTCGGGAAACCGTTGAACGGTTTCGAGGAGGAATGCGCCGATGGTCGCGTCGCTGAGTGGCGTCGCGGTCGTGCCGCGCACGTAGGAAAGCCCGTCTTTCGGCGCGATGAGCGCTTCGCGCGCACCTGCTGCGTCGATTGCCATGGTGCCTGTCTCCTCCAGGAGTCTCGCTCCCGAATGAAAAGTATTTGAAAAACATTCTGCCACCGGCGCCAGGCGCGACGGCATCAAGTTTTACCCGCAACGTCTGGGCTGCGGTCAAGGCCGCCTAAGACGTCATCGACGGACACGAAGGAGTGATTTCGCCTTACCTTTCCGTAAACGTCAAGTGTATCTCTCAACTTTCGCTATCGAAGCGTGGACTGCAGCGGCGGCGCGTCCCGCCGCCCACCAATCGGACGCACAAAAAAGAAAAGGGCTCCCATCGGGAGCCCTTTTCCGTTCGCGCTCTGCGACGCGCGAGCGCCGCATGCGCACCAGATCAATGCTGGTTCATCTTGCGCAGGCGCTGGATCGCCGCGAGTTGCGCGACTGCGTAGGCGAGTTCCGCCTGCGCCGTTGCGTACTCGAGGTTCGAGCCTGCGTTCTGCAGCGCCTCTTCAGCGCGCTTGCGTGCGTCTGCGGCCTTCGCTTCGTCGAGATCCTTGCCGCGAATCGCGGTGTCGGCGAGCACCGTTACGGCGCCCGGCTGCACTTCGAGAATGCCACCGGCGACGAACACGAACTCTTCCTCACCTTCTGCCGAGACAATACGCACCGCACCCGGACGAATCCGCGTGATCAGCGGCGTGTGACCCGGCAGGATGCCCAGCTCGCCCGCCTCGCCCGGAAGCGCGACGAACTTCGCCTGGCCGTCGAAGATGCTCTCTTCGGCGCTGACGACGTCTACCTTGATGGTTGCTGCCATATGTGTCGACTCCTGTGTCGATCGGAGTTAGTGCTTGAGCGCTTACTCCGATCCCATGCACAGCACGGGTTGAGTAGTTGCGACGGCGCTTCACCCACGAAGCGCTACGCCGCAATGCCTGCAACTCAACCGTTACTGGATCTTCTTGGCCTTTTCGAAGGCTTCGTCAATCGTGCCGACCATGTAGAACGCCTGCTCCGGCAGGTGATCGCACTCGCCATCGACGATCATCTTGAAGCCACGGATCGTTTCCTTCAGCGGCACGTACTTGCCCGGCGAGCCCGTGAAGACTTCCGCGACGTGGAACGGCTGCGACAGGAAACGCTGGATCTTGCGTGCGCGGGCGACCGACAGCTTGTCTTCCGGCGACAGTTCGTCCATGCCCAGAATCGCGATAATGTCGCGCAGTTCCTTGTAGCGCTGCAGCGTTTGCTGCACGGCACGCGTGATCGTGTAGTGCTCTTCGCCGATGACGTTCGGGTCGATCTGACGCGAGGTCGAGTCGAGCGGGTCAACTGCGGGGTAGATACCCAGCGAGGCGATGTCACGCGACAGCACGACGGTTGCGTCAAGGTGGCCGAAGGTCGTAGCCGGCGACGGGTCGGTCAAGTCGTCCGCAGGGACGTACACGGCCTGAACCGACGTGATCGAGCCGGTCTTGGTCGACGTAATACGCTCTTGCAGCTTGCCCATTTCTTCAGCCAGCGTCGGCTGATAGCCCACTGCCGACGGCATACGGCCGAGCAGTGCCGACACTTCGGTACCGGCCAGCGTGAAACGGTAGATGTTATCGACGAAGAACAGCACGTCGAGGCCTTCGTCACGGAAGTGCTCGGCCATCGTCAGGCCGGTCAGCGCGACGCGCAGACGGTTGCCCGGCGGCTCGTTCATCTGGCCGTACACCAGCGCGACCTTGTCGAGAACGTTCGAGTCCTTCATTTCGTGGTAGAAGTCGTTGCCCTCACGGGTACGCTCGCCCACGCCCGCGAACACGGAGAAACCGCCGTGCGCCTTCGCGATGTTGTTGATGAGCTCCATCATGTTGACGGTCTTGCCCACGCCAGCACCGCCGAACAGGCCAACCTTACCGCCCTTTGCGAACGGGCAGATCAAGTCGATAACCTTGATGCCCGTTTCGAGCAGTTCGGACGACGGCGACAGTTCGTCGAACGACGGCGCCTTCTGGTGGATCGAGCGCTTGTGTTCGCTCTCGATCGGGCCGGCTTCGTCGATCGGGCGACCGAGCACGTCCATGATGCGGCCGAGGGTCGGCTTGCCGACCGGCACGCTGATGGGGTTGCCCGTGTTCTTGACCACGACACCGCGGCGCAGACCGTCCGACGCACCCAGACAGATCGTACGGACCACGCCGTCACCGAGCTGCTGCTGCACTTCGAGGGTCAGTTCCGTCCCTTCGAGAATCAGCGCGTCGTAAATCTTCGGCATGTGCTCACGCGGGAATTCCACGTCGATCACCGCGCCGATGCACTGTACGATCTTGCCTTCTACCAAAGCAGTTGTACTCATCGATTTTCCTTTAGATACCTGAATTCTTCACTCGCCCACCGATGCACGGCGGCGCGGTTTCGCACTCGGCTTGCGCCCGGTCAGACCGCTGCTGCACCGCCGACGATTTCCGAAAGTTCCTTCGTAATCGCGGCCTGGCGGCTCTTGTTGTACGAGAGCTGCAGTTCGTTGATGACCGTCTTCGCGTTGTCCGACGCGGCCTTCATCGCCACCATCCGTGCCGACTGCTCCGACGCCATGTTCTCAGCAACGGCCTGATAGACCAGTGCTTCGACATAGCGGACCAGCAGTTCGTCCACGACGGTCTGCGCGTCCGGCTCGTAGATGTAGTCCCACGCGGACTTCGGCGTCGTGCCGTCGTCGTTGCTTTCGAGGCGTTCGCTCGACAGCGGCAGCAACTGCTCGATCACCGGCTCCTGCTTCATCGTATTGACGAAGCGCGTGTACGCAAGATACACGGCCGAGAGCTTGCCCTCGGCGTACTGGTCGAGCTGCACCTTCACCGCGCCGATCAGCTTCTCGAGGTGCGGCGTATCGCCCAGCTGCACGACGTTCGAAACAACTTTCGCACGCAGACGGTTCAGGAAGCCGAGGCCCCTGCTGCCGATACCCGTCGCTTCGACGGTCTTGCCTTCGGCTTCGAGTTCCTTGAACTTCTGCAACGTCGCACGCAGCACGTTGGTGTTCATGCCGCCGCACAGACCCTTGTCGGTCGTGACGAGAATGACGCCAGCCACCTTCGCATCGTTGTTCTCCGTCATGAACGGATGACGATACTCGGGATTCGCACGGCTCATGTGCGCAGCGATGTCGCGGACCCGGTCGGCATACGGGCGGGCGGCGCGCATGCGCTCCTGGGCGCGGCGCATCTTCGATGCCGCGACCATTTCCATCGCCTTGGTGATCTTGCGCGTGTTTTGCACGCTCTTGATCTTGCCGCGAATTTCCTTCATTCCAGCCATTGCTTGCTCCTTTGTCGACCCGACTTAGCGTGTCGACCAGAGTTAGCGCTTTAGCGCTTACTCTGGTCCCATAGCGCTTACTCGGGTCCCAGTCCGTTTATCGTTGGATGATTCCCGGACGGATCAATATGCGCCGGACTTCTTGAAGTCCTTGAGAGCCGCGTGGAGCGCGTTCTCGTCGTCCTTCGACAGGTCCTTCGAAGCCTCGATGCGGTTCACGAGGTCGGCGTGGCTCGTCTTCAGGAATTCACGCATGCCCTTCTCGAACGGCAGGACGTCCTTCACGTCGAGGTCGTCGAGGTAGCCGTTGTTCGCCGCGAACAGCGCGACGGCCAGTTCCCAGACTTGCAGCGGCTGGTACTGCGGCTGCTTGAGCAGTTCCGTCACGCGGCGGCCGCGCTCGAGCTGCTTGCGGGTCGCTTCGTCGAGGTCCGATGCGAACTGCGCGAATGCTGCGAGTTCACGGTACTGCGCGAGGTCGGTACGGATACCGCCCGACAGCTTCTTCACAACCTTGGTCTGAGCCGCACCACCCACACGCGACACCGACACGCCGGCGTTAATAGCCGGACGGATACCCGCGTTGAAGAGGTCGGTTTCCAGGAAGATCTGGCCGTCGGTAATCGAGATCACGTTCGTCGGAACGAACGCGGTCACGTCACCAGCTTGCGTTTCGATGATCGGCAGTGCCGTCAGCGAACCCGTCTTGCCCTTCACTTCGCCGTTCGTGAACTTCTCGACGTAGTCGGCCGAAACGCGCGCGGCGCGCTCGAGCAGACGCGAGTGCAGGTAGAACACGTCGCCCGGATAAGCTTCACGGCCCGGCGGACGGCGCAGCAGCAGCGAGATCTGACGATATGCCCAGGCTTGCTTGGTCAAGTCGTCATAAATGATCAGCGCGTCTTGACCGCGGTCGCGGAAGTATTCGCCCATCGTGCAACCGGCGTACGGTGCCAGGTACTGCAGAGCAGCCGATTCCGAAGCCGAAGCGGCAACGACGATCGTGTAGGCCATCGCGCCCGTTTCTTCGAGCTTGCGCACCACGTTCTGGATCGACGAAGCCTTCTGGCCGATCGCGACGTAGATACAGATGAGGTCCTTGCCCTTCTGGTTGATGATCGTGTCGACTGCCACGGCGGTCTTGCCGCACTGACGGTCGCCGATGATCAGCTCACGCTGGCCACGGCCGATCGGCACCATCGAGTCGATCGACTTCAGGCCGGTCTGCATCGGCTGGGACACGCCTTCACGCCAGATCACGCCGGGGGCAATCTTTTCGATTGCGTCGGTCATCTTGGCGTTGACCGGGCCCTTGCCGTCGATCGGGTTGCCGAGCGGATCGACCACGCGGCCGATCAGTTCCGGGCCGACCGGAACTTCGAGAATGCGGCCCGTCGTCTTGACGATGTCGCCTTCCGAGATGTGCTCGTACTCACCCAGAATCACCGCGCCGACCGAGTCGCGCTCGAGGTTCAGCGCGAGGCCAAAGGTGTTGCCCGGGAATTCGAGCATTTCGCCCTGCATCACGTCCGACAGGCCGTGGATACGCACGATACCGTCGGTCACGGAGATCACGGTGCCCTGATTGCGAACGTCTGCGCTCGCTTCAAGGCCCTGGATCCGGCTCTTGATCAGCTCGCTGATCTCAGAGGGATTGAGTTGCATTATTCGCTCCTGATGTTCAATTCTGTTGCGTGCCAGCTGCCGCGCCGATCAAGGCGCTCAGGCAGTCAAAGCCACCTGCATGCTGGCGAGCCGCGCGCGGACCGAGGTATCGAGCACTTCGTCGCCAACCGTGACGCGCACGCCGCCGATCAGCGACTTGTCGACTTCAACGGTGGGCTTCAGCTTGCGTTTGAACTTGTGTTCGAGACTGGCGACGAGGTCGTTCAACTGGGCGCCTTCGAGCGGAAACGCGCTGACGATCAATGCATCGGCTGCGCCTTCTTTCGCGTTCTTGAGCGCTTCGAACTGTTCGCGGATTTCCGGCAGCAGTTCGAGGCGACGGTTCGCGATCAGCATCTGCACGAGGTTCTTCGCTTCTGCGCTGTTCTTCAGCGGCGATTGCACCGCCGAAAACAGCAGATCGACGACCTGTTCATGGCTGACTTTCGGGCTCGACGAGACCGACAGCACGTCCGGCAAGGCCGCAACCTGCGCCAGCTCCGCGACGAGCGTGGACCAGGCGGCGACGTCACCAGCTTCGGCCACGCCAAACAGCGCTTCTGCGTACGGGCGGGCGATGGTTGCAAGTTCGGCCATGATCAGAGCTCGGCTTTCAGTTGATTCAGCAGGTCAGCATGTGCTGCCTGGTCGACTTCGCGCTTCAGGATCTGCTCGGCGCCCTGGACGGCGAGAGCGGCGACCTGGCCACGCAGTGCTTCGCGTGCCTTGACGACCTGCTGGTCGGCGTCGGCCTTCGCCTGGGCGACGATGCGCGCCGCTTCCGCGTGCGCCTGAGCCTTGATTTCTTCGGCGACTGCCATGGCGCGCTTTTCGGCGTCGGCGATACGGCTTTGGCCCTCGTTGCGGGCCTGCGCCAGTTCTTCACCTACGCGCTTGTGCGCCGCTTCGAGTTCCGTCTTGCCCTTTTCGGCGGCTGCGAGGCCGTCAGCGATCTTCTTCGAGCGCTCGTCGAGGGCGTTGATCAACGGCGGCCACACGAACTTCATCGTGAACCACGCGAGGATCAGGAACACGACCATTTGCGCAAACAGGGTTGCGTTGAGATTCACGGTGTTTCCTTAATCGTTGCTATTCCGGGGAATTGAAACGGCAAGGCGCTCATCGGTTGTGAAACTCGATCAGCGCCTCGTCACCCGTTCCGCCATGCGCCTGTCGTTAGTTATAGGTCAGGCGCAATCTTCCAGGGAACTTAGCCCGCGAGCTTCGAGAGCAGCGGGTTGGCGAACGCGAACAGCATTGCAACACCCACGCCAATCAGGAACGCCGCGTCGATCAGACCAGCCAGCAGGAACATCTTCGTTTGCAGCGGGTTCATCAGCTCAGGCTGACGTGCGCAGGCTTCGATGTACTTGCCACCCATCAGGCCGATACCGATACAGGCGCCGATAGCACCCAGGCCGATGATGATGCCGATACCGATCGCGGTGAAACCCTGGATGTTGGCGATGAAAGCTTGCATGATTACTCCTTTGTGAGATTTTCTGGAACTGGGGATTTAAAACTGCAATTCGTGTCGACAGCCTGCTTAGTGGCTGTCGTGTGCCTGGCCGATATACACCAGCGTCAGCATCATGAAAATGAATGCCTGCAGCAGAACGATCAGGATGTGGAAGATCGCCCAGACGCTGCCCGCAATCACGTGGCCGATGAAGCCAAGCACCGTCGCGTCCGCACCGAAGCTCCACAGACTGCCCAGAAGGGCGATCAGCAGGAACAGGAGTTCACCCGCATACATGTTGCCGAACAACCGCAGGGCGAGCGAAACCGTCTTCGCGACGAACTCGATGATGTTGAGTGCAAGGTTCGGGATCCACAGCAGCGGGTGTGCGCCGAACGGAGCGGAGAGCAGTTCGTGAACGAAGCCGCCTGCGCCCTTGATTTTGAAGTTGTAGTACATCATCAGTACGAACACGCCGAGCGCGATGCCGAACGTGCCGTTGAGGTCGGCGGTCGGAACGATACGCTGGTGCGGAAGTACTTCAGACAGGCCGAGCCAGCCGATCACGCGACCCGGCAGGTCGACGGGGATGAAGTCGAGGGAGTTCATCAGCCCGACCCAGACGAAGACGGTCAGCGCGAGCGGCGCGATGAATTTGCGGTTACCGTGGATGATGGACTTCGACTGGTCTTCGACCATCTCGACCAGCATCTCAATCGCGCACTGGAAGCGGCCGGGAACACCCGACGTCGCCTTGCGCGCGGCGAGGCGCAACAAGAAGATGGTTACGAGGCCGCACAGAATCGACCAGAACAGCGTGTCGATGTTCCAGACGCTGAAATCGACGATCGACGTCTGGTGCGAGGTGGAAAAGTTCTGCAAGTGGTGCGCGATGTACTCGGACGGATCCAGAGTGCGCGTGCCTTCGCTAGCTGCCATATCGTTAAAGCCACCCAAATTGTCGAAAATCGTTTTAGGCCGTTCCCGCCGCAATACTTTATTGCGGGAACGCGCCGCCGCAGGATCGAGTCAAACTAGCACGTCTGCTGTCCGCTTGCCCCTCTGCTGCGCTTTGCTGTTTCGGCGTCCGCAGTGCGGCGCCGCAGTTCAAAGCACAGTCAGTGGCCGGTCAGCGCCATGCAAGCGCGATCCAGTAAGTCTTGAGTGCGATCAGGTAAGTGACGAGCAGCGGAATCCACTGCACTTCGCGATACCAGACCGCAACGGCGACGAACATCGCAATCGTCGCCCCCATCTTGAAAGCCTCGCCGAGCATCCAGTTCATCACGGTGCCGGCACCGCTGAGCTGCTTGAGGCGCGCGGCGAACAGCGCACCCGGCAACCAGCAGATCGCTCCGCCCAGAAACGCCGATAGCGCAGCAGCACCTGGCGGCTTGTAGAACAGCCACCACACCAGCGTCGCAACAAGGGACAAAACCAATTGCGCTGCCACGACCCGAAAAGGCGTGACGCGCGATGGGCGACTCACTTGCGGACCGAAGAGCTTCTCGGCTTCAGTCCGGGTGAGCGGAACGATGTCGTTATTATCTTGCTGCTGGTCGGCGTCCCACTGCGCGTTGTGATCCTCACGCGAAGCGGCAATTCGTGATGCACCCCGTTCGCTGCCGCGAACACCTGCCCCGTGTTGCGATCCGTCGGACTCTTCTTGCGCCTTCGGCGCGCCACTTGTCCTCAGATCCACCATCGCAGCAATTCCGGATGTTCGCTTCTCGTTCGCGACTATGCGTTTATTACAACGCTCTTACGGCGCGCCCAACCAAATAAATCCGGGCGATTGTAAGCGATAGTTGCAGCCAATTCAAGACTTTAGGGCGCTCAATAAACCCGTGAAATGGCAGTTCATGATATGGAAAACGCGCCTTCTTCCAGGCCATAACGAAAGCTGTAAGGTGGCGAAAAGTGTGGCAGTGCGTTGAGCCTGACGGCGTCGATTTTCTCGCCTGGAGCGACAAATCGGCCCTGCCACTGTCAGAGAAAATGCAGCAGGAATGCGCCGCCGAAGAGCGCAATTAACCAGAACGGTAGCGAAATCAGATGGAACGGCAGCCATACGCCCCGCTCGTTCGAAAGGCGCACGGCGATGAGGTTTGCGAGCGAACCAATCGCGACGCCAAAGCCACCGACACTCACCCCAAACGCAACTGCGCGCCAGTCGTGCGTGAAGCCCGACAGAACGATCGCTGCTGGTACGTTGCTGATGACCTGAGAGAGCACGGCGGCTGCGACATACGACCGCATTGGCGTTTGCAGCGAGAGGTCTCCGATCAGCTGGTGAATCCACGGTAGCGCGGCAGCACTACGCAAGACAATGAACATCAGCACGAAAATCAGCAGGAGCAACCAGTCGATTTTCAACACGATGCGCGTGCGCCAGATCAGGAATCCGGCGGCGACGCCAGCGAGCGCGATTCCAGCGCGATGTGCATCCGCAAGCAACACGAACGCGACGAAGAGCAGCAGCGCAACCCCCGCGAGCGCGCGGTCGACCGGATGCGGTTCGATGTCCGTCGATAGATCGAGCGGTCGCGGCTTGAAAAGACACACGACCAGCGCAAATAACATGACCATCAAAAGCGCGCAGAGCGGCGCAAGCACCACGACGAAGCGGGTAAATGCAACGCCGCTGAGTTGCCAGAGAAACAGGTTCTGCGGATTGCCGAGGGGCGTCAGTACCGATCCCGCATTGACTGCAAGGGCGATCACAATCACGAGACGCTTGAGCGGCAACGGCGTCAACTTGTGCAGCGATAGCACGAGCGGCACGACGACAAATAGTGCCACGTCGTTCGTCACCACCGTCGCGAGCGCAGCGGCCATCGCGACCAGCAAAAACGCCAGCGCACGCTCGGAATGGATGTGATGCACGAGACGATGCGCAGCCCACGTCAGCAGTCCTGAATATTCGATGGCCTTCGTGAGAATCAGCAGGCCCGCGAGCGTCATCACCGTCTGCCAGTCGACGAGCGCCGGCAACGATGTCCACGCGCGGGGCGCGAAAAGCTGGAGCAGCACGAGCGCCGCGACGAGGATGGCCAGCACCGGTTCGCCGGCTGCGAACGCCAGAACCCTGCGCAGGTGTCCCTGCGTAGCCGCTTGAATTTGCCTCACCGGTGGTGGACCGACGCGTGTATGGGAAGTCGCCGCATCAGGTGGCGGTTTCGCCACGCAGACGCAGAAGAATGCCGTCGAGTGCGTCGAGGTCGCCGAAATCGACCGTCAACTGTCCGCGCCCCCGCCTGCCCAACTTGATCTTTACCGTGGCGGCCAGCAGGTCGGACAACTCTTCTTCGAGGCGCCGTGTGTCGCGGCCGCCGTCGTGTGCCGCCCTCGCCTTCACCGCGGGCGCGGCCTTCGTCGTGCTCAACACCAGCTTTTCGGTCTCGCGCACCGACATGCGCTTGTTGACGACCTGGTTCGCGAGCGTGATCTGCGTCGCGGAATCGACGGCGAGCAGCGCGCGCGCATGGCCCATGTCGAGATCACCCGCGAGCAGCATGGTCTGCACGGGTGCTGCGAGATTCAAGAGACGCAGCAAGTTCGACACCGCAGGACGCGAGCGACCGACCGACTCCGCGGCCTGTTCGTGTGTGAAATGGAATTCGTCGAGCAGGCGCTGAATGCCCTGCGCCTCTTCGAGCGGATTGAGATCCTCGCGCTGGATATTCTCGATCAGCGCCATGGCGGCGGCGGCCTGGTCGGGCACGTCCTTCACGAGGACCGGTACTTCCTTTAGTCCCGCGAGATGCGCCGCGCGGAAACGCCGCTCGCCCGCAATGATCTCGTAGCGATCCGTGTCGACCGGCCGGACCAGGATCGGCTGCATGAGCCCCTGCGCCCGGATGCTCGCGGCCAGTTCCTGCAACGCGCCCTCGTCCATTCGGGTACGCGGCTGGTACTTGCCCGCCTGCATCTTCGTGAGCGGCAGCGTGTTGGGCGCGCCGTCGATCTTCACCGCCTCGGTAATGTCCGCACTGCCGCCAAGCAGCGCTTCCAGCCCGCGGCCCAACCCCTTCTTCCGTGCTACTGCGTTCATCGTGCTTCCTCTATCCGTTGGCCGCCGCGAGCGTCAGAGCGCGCGCACCCGCTCGATCATTTCTGCCCCGAACTGTACGTAGGCCTGCGCGCCGCGCGACGCACGGTCGAACACCACGCCAGGCAGCCCGTAGCTGGGCGCCTCGGCGAGGCGCACATTGCGCGGAATCACAGCGTCGAAAACCTTGTCGCCGAAGTGCTCCTTCAACTGGTCCGACACCTGCTGCTGCAGCGTGATGCGCGGATCGAACATCACGCGCAGCAAGCCGATCACCTTCAGCTCGCGATTCATGTTCGCGTGAACCTGCTTGATCGTGTTGACGAGATCGGAGAGTCCTTCGAGCGCGAAGTACTCGCACTGCATTGGAATCACCACGCCGTGCGCGGCGCACAAGCCGTTGAGCGTGAGCAGCGACAACGCGGGCGGACAGTCGATCAGGACAAAGTCGTAATCGGCGTCGACTTCGGCCAGCGCGTTTTTGAGGCGGCGCTCGCGCTGCTCCACCGACACCAGTTCCACTTCGGCGCCAGCCAGTTCGCGATTCGCGGGGAGTACGTCGTAGCCCACCGCCTCCGGGCGCGTGCGCGCGTCCGGCACAGTGACGCCGTCGACCAGCACTTCGTATACGGTGTTCTCGCACGCGGCCTTGTCGATGCCGCTGCCCATCGTGGCGTTGCCTTGCGGGTCGAGATCGATGAGAAGGACACGCTGTCCCTGCGATGCGAGGCTCGCGGCGAGATTGACCGTAGTCGTCGTCTTGCCGACGCCGCCCTTCTGGTTCGCAACGCAGAAGATTTTTGCCATCTTTCGGGTGTCCCTTTTACTGCCTTAGAAAGTTTGCTTACGTTATAGCTTGCGCATCGCATCTCTGGGAGGTCGTCCGTTCGGCCGACTCTCTGTGCGGACGGTAAATCATGCCGTCGCCGGCTCGACTGCTACTTCGGTCAGGTGCCGCTCCGCGTCGAGCATCGGCACATCCAGCCGGATCGTCCGAAGTGCCCGCGCGCCCGCCGGCAGTCGCTCGATCTCGCCGTCCGGCCGCACGCCCTTCATCGCCCAGATCGCACCGCCGTCGGCGACCAGATGCCGGGCCAGTGTAACGAAATCGGCGAGTTCCGCGAATGCCCGCGAGACGATCAAATCAAATTTTTTCGGGACCTCGATCCCAGGACGCAGCGATTCGACACGCCCCGTCACGACCGACAGATTCGTCAGGCCCAGTTCAGCCTTCACCTGAGATTGAAACGCGGTCTTCTTGTGCACGATGTCGTTCAGCGTCACCTGCCAGTCCGGCCGCGCGATGGCGAGCACGATACCCGGCAGCCCGCCGCCCGAACCGACATCGAGCACCGCGGCGCCATTTCGCGCCGGAAGGTGCGGCAGAATCGCAAGCGAATCGAGGATGTGCTGAATCATCATCTGGCGCGCATCGCGAATCGCGGTCAGGTTATAGACCGCGTTCCATTTCGCCAGCAGCGCGACGTAGTCGAGCAGTTGCGCCTGCTGCCGGTCGTTCAACTCGACGCCGAGCGCCTGCGTACCCTCTTCCAGCATTCGCGCCAAGGCGTCACGATCACCGACGCCAGGTTGTCGTGCGCGCCCCGTCATTTCGCCACCGACGTGGTATCGGTGCCGGAATCGCCCGAACTCTGGCGCCGGCGGCCGAGGCCACGCTTCAAATGAACCATGAGCAGCGAAATCGCGGCCGGCGTGATGCCAGAAATGCGCGATGCCTGGCCGATCGTTTCCGGGCGAAACTGATTGAGCTTCTGGCGTGCTTCGAACGACAAACCGCGCACCTCGGCGTAGTCGATACCTTCCGGCAACCGCGTATTTTCGTGGCCGCTGTTACGCTTGATCTCGTCGGCCTGACGATCGATATAGCCCTGATATTTGACGCCGATCTCGATCTGCTCCTTGATCTGCGCAAGCAGGATCTCGTCGTCGGCGAGCGGTGTTTCGGGGGCGCAAGCACCCTCGCGCAGACCGCAGACGCCGTCATAGTTGACACCCGGGCGGCGCAGCAGATCCGCCAGGTTGTATTCACGGTCGATCGGCTTACCGAGCAAGGCGGTTGCCTCGTCAGAAGAAAGCGTCTTCGGATTCACCCATGTCGACTTCAGTCGCTCTGTTTCACGTGAAACAGCATCGCGCTTACGGCAGAATGCGGCCCAACGAATGTCATCGACCACGCCCAGTTCCCGGCCGATCTCCGTGAGGCGCATGTCTGCATTGTCTTCGCGCAGGCTCAGGCGGTACTCGGCGCGGCTCGTGAACATACGGTACGGCTCCGAGACACCGCGAGTCACCAGGTCGTCGACAAGCACACCGAGATACGCTTCGTCCCGGCGCGGGCACCATGCATCCTTGCCCTGCACTTGCAAACCAGCGTTGATACCGGCCAGCAGGCCTTGCGCAGCGGCTTCTTCGTAGCCGGTCGTGCCATTGATCTGGCCCGCAAAGAACAACCCATTGATCGACTTCGTTTCCAGCGAGGACTTCAGAGCACGCGGATCGAAATAGTCGTACTCGATCGCATAGCCGGGACGCAAGATATGCGCATGCTCCAGGCCGCGCATCGAATGCACAAGCTCAAGCTGGACGTCGAATGGCAGGCTCGTCGAGATCCCGTTCGGGTAGAACTCGTTAGTCGTCAGCCCTTCCGGCTCCAGGAAGATCTGATGCGATTCCTTCGACGCGAAACGGTGAATCTTGTCTTCGATCGACGGGCAATAGCGCGGCCCCACGCCTTCGATCACCCCGGTGTACATCGGCGAGCGATCAAGACCGCCACGGATGATGTCGTGCGTGCGCGTATTCGTATGCGTCACCCAGCACGGAATCTGGCGCGGATGCTGCTCAGCTCGGCCAAGGAACGAGAACACCGGCACCGGGTCCAGATCGCCCGGCTGCTCTTCGAGCACCGAAAAGTCGATCGTGCGGCCATCGATACGCGGAGGTGTTCCTGTCTTCAGGCGCCCTTGCGGCAGCTTCAGCTCCTTCAGGCGTGCCGACAGCGTCACCGCCGCCGGGTCGCCAGCGCGGCCGCCCGTGTAGTTGTTCAGGCCAACGTGGATCTTGCCGTC
The DNA here is from genome assembly GCF_021390575.1 of Paraburkholderia adhaesiva. Classification (GTDB taxonomy): domain Bacteria; phylum Pseudomonadota; class Gammaproteobacteria; order Burkholderiales; family Burkholderiaceae; genus Paraburkholderia; species Paraburkholderia adhaesiva. The sequence goes on from NZ_JAJEJQ010000001.1 coordinate 3,308,041, forward strand.
TAGGAACGTCCCAGCCGTCAGAACGACTGCACGGCTGCGGAACCGGATGCCGACTTGCGTCACCGCACCGACCACCCGATCGCCTTCGACCATCAAATCCTCGACGGCCTGCTGGAACAGCCAGAGATTTTGCTGATTTTCCAGGCGACGGCGGATCGCGGCCTTATAGAGAATACGGTCGGCTTGGGCGCGAGTCGCGCGCACCGCCGGGCCTTTTGAGGAGTTCAGGATGCGGAACTGGATGCCACCCTCATCGGTGGCCGCAGCCATTGCGCCCCCAAGGGCGTCAACTTCCTTGACCAGATGCCCCTTACCAATACCGCCGATCGACGGATTGCAGCTCATCTGGCCGAGCGTCTCGATGTTGTGCGTGAGCAGGAGCGTCTTGACGCCCATGCGAGCGGCAGCAAGCGCGGCCTCGGTGCCGGCGTGACCGCCGCCTACGACGATTACGTCAAACTCTGTGGGATAAAGCATAGCCGGACCTCACGCACGGCGAACCGCGTGAGCCTTCTCAGAAAAGTGTGGGATGCGCGAATTATAACGGTTTCGTGATTTGGGCCGCTCGCACCCGAATTTCGTTCCACGCGCAGACGAAAAAAACGGCGTGTTTCACGTGAAACACGCCGTTTCGTGAACAACATACAGAGCAGTCAGGCGGTCTTCTTCGCGAGCCCCAGATAGGTTTCGATCACGCGCGGGTTCTGTGCCAGTTCGGCAGCGGGGCCTTCGAGCGCCAGATCGCCGGTTTCCAGCACGTAGCCGTAGTCGGAAATCTGAAGTGCAGCGCGCGCGTTCTGCTCGATCAGCAGCGTGGCCACGCCCGTCTGACGCAGCGCGCTAATGATGTGGAATATTTCCTTCACGATCAGCGGCGCCAGACCGAGGCTCGGTTCGTCGAGCATCAGCAGATCCGGCTTGCCCATCAGCGCCCGGCCGACCGCGAGCATTTGCCGCTCGCCACCGGAAAGCGTGCCGGCCGCCTGCGTGCGACGCTCCTTCAGACGGGGAAACAACTCGAACACATGATCGAGCTGATCGAGGAAGTTACGCTCGCCCGCCCGCTTGCGCCGATATGCGCCGAGCACGAGATTGTCCTCGACGGTCATCGACGCAAACAGCTCGCGCTTTTCCGGCACGAGGCACATACCGCGCGCGACGCGACCCTCGATCGGTAATGCGCTCACCTCTTCGCCGAGGTAGGAAACGTGCCCACTCGCGCGCCCAGTGTGAGGCAACGCCCCCATGATGGCGTTGAGCAGTGTGGATTTGCCCGCGCCGTTCGGTCCGATCACGGAAACGATCTGCCCTGCCCCCACCTTGATTGCCGCATGGTGGAGCGCCTCGATCTTCCCGTACCGAACCGCGAGGTTCGAAACCTCAAGCACGGTGTTAGCGGATGTCGTCATCATTCCACCCCGCCGAGATACGCTTCGAGCACAGCGGGATCCTGCTGCACGTCCTCCGGCAAGCCTTCCGCGATCCGCGTGCCGAACTCCATTACGACGAGTCGATCCGTGAGATTCATCACGAAGTCCATGTCGTGTTCGACCAGCAGCACGCTCATCCCCTCCTCCTTCAGCCTGCGCAGCAATGCAGCCAGCTGTTGTTTTTCCTGATACCGCAAACCCGCGGCCGGCTCATCCAGAAGCAGCAAGGTTGGATCGCAGCACAGCGCACGTGCAATCTCAAGAATGCGCTGCTGACCGAGCGCGAGGCTGCCTGCTTCTTCGTACATGTACTGCTCAAGCCCAACGCGTCGCAGTTGCTTCGCCGCCTCGCTCATCAGGCGCCCTTCTTCGGCCGCGTTGAACTTCGCGACGCTGCGCAGCACGCCCGCGCGCCCTCGCAGATGCGCGCCGATGGCGACGTTCTCGAGCACCGTCATGGTCGGCAGCAACTTGACGTGCTGGAACGTCCGGCCGATCCCACGCGCGACGATCTGACGTGAAGTGAGCCGATCGATGCGCTCGCCGCGGAACGTGATCTGTCCGCTCGTCGGCTGCAGCACACCGGTGACGAGGTTGAACGTCGTCGACTTGCCAGCGCCGTTTGGTCCGATCAGACCAATGATCTGACCCGCGCGCACCTCGAAGCTAACGTCATTTACCGCGACGAGTCCGCCAAACTGCTTGCGCGCCTTGTCGACCGTCAGCAGCATTTCGCCAGTGGCGGGTTTGCTGCGCTGCGGCAACGGCTCTGCATTCTCGGGAACCTGTGCCTGCGAGCCGCGCGGGAAAAATCGTGCGACGAACGGCCAGACACCGCGTCGCGCGTACTGCAGCAGCAGCACCATCAGAATGCCGAACACGATGATTTCAAAGTTGCCGTTCTCGCCGAGCAGTTTCGGCAGCAGTGTTTGCAGCCAGTCCTGCAGCACAGTCAGGATCGCCGCACCGAGTACCGCGCCCCAGACGTGCGCGACGCCACCCACTACGGCCATGAACAGATACTCGATGCCATGATTCAGGCCGAACGGCGTCGGATTCACGGCACGCTGCAAATGCGCGTAGAGGAAACCGGAGACAGCCGCAAGCACCGCCGCGTAGACGAAGATCACGACGCGCATCCACGCCGTATTCACGCCCATTGCCTCGGCCATCATCCCGCCGCCCCGCAGTGCGCGGATCGCGCGTCCGGCCCGACTATTAAGCAGATTCTGAACAGAGACGACAGCCAGCAGCACGACGACCCAGATCAGGTAGTAAATGTGGCGCCCCGACTCGAGATCGATACCGAGCACGTTCAGCACCGGAATGCCATTGATGCCGTCGTACTTGCCGAGCGCATCGAGGTTACCGAACAGGAAGTACAGCGCGAGGCCCCAGGCGATCGTGCCAAGCGGCAGAAAGTGGCCCGAGAGCCGCATCGTGACGAGCCCGAGCACGAGCGCCACGAGCCCCGTGACCACGACACCGACGATCAGCGCGAACCACGGCGACACGCCGTACTGCGTCGTCAGAAACGCAGTCGCATAAGCCCCGAGGCCGACGAACGCGGCCTGACCGAAACTCGTCATGCCACCGATGCCGGTGAGCAGCACGAGTCCGATAGCGACGATCGAATAGAGGCCGATGTAGTTCAGCAGCGTGACCCAGTACTCGGGCACGTGCACCGGATGCGGCAGCACCGGCAACGCGAACATGACGATGAGAAACAGCCAGAAAAAGCGGTTACGCATGATGATCCGTTTCATCGCATCACTCCTCTTCTTCTTCGGTGTGGGGCGTCGAGAGACTGCGCCACAGCAGCACCGGGATGATGAGCGTGAACACGATCACTTCCTTATAGGAACTCGCCCAGAACGACGAATACGACTCCAGCAGACCGACCAGCACCGAGCCCGCCGCTGCCACCGGATAGCTCAACAGTCCGCCGATGATTGCGCCCACGAAGCCCTTCAGGCCGATCAGGAAACCCGAGTCGTAGTAGATGGTCGTTAGCGGTGCGACGAGAATTCCGCACAACGCGCCGAGCCCCGCGGCGAGCGTGAACGCGAGCCGCCCGGCCTGCGTCGTACCGATTCCAACGAGTCGCGCACCGAGCCGGTTCACGGCAGTCGCACGCAGCGCCTTGCCCGGGATCGTGCGGTCGAAATAGAGGTACAGGCCGACGATCATCACAGCGGCCGTGCCGATCACCCACAGGGTCTGCCCCGAAACCGAGAGGTTGCCGACGTTGAACGTGGCGTCGGTGAACGCGTTCGTACGCGAGCCTTCGGCGCCGAACATCACGAGTCCAAGTCCCACCATCGCGAAGTGCACGGCCACTGCGACGATCAGGAGCAGCAGCGTCGCCGATTCGGCAATGGGCTGAAATGCAAGGCGGTAAATGAACGGCCCCATCGGCACGACGATTGCGAGCGTCAGTGCGATCTGCGCGAGCATCGGCAGAGGTTGCGCCGCCATTTCGCGGGTCAGCGCATACAACGCAATCGGAAACAGCAGATACCTGCCAGCGAGCGACACAAGCATGCGCGCTGCGTGCCGGCGCCGTTCGGCGTGGCGCACGAGGCCCAATGTTTCCGCGACGAAGCACGCCACGCCAAGTGCGACGAGCAACCCGCAAGTCGCCGGAAACTTCTGCGATTGCAGCGCGGCGAGGGTGAGTGCGCCGTACGAGACGAACTCGCCTTGCGGAATGAAGATAACCCGCGTGACGGAAAACACGAGCACGAGCGCAAGCGCGAGCAGCGCGTAGATCGCGCCTGTCGTGATGCCGTCCTGCGCGAGGATCGCGGCAATCGATAAATCCATACAGCCCTCTTACTGAAACACTGGAGACCCGGGAACCCTGGGAACTACGAAAAACAGCAAATGAAAGACAAGTCCGGCGCACAGTGCCGCGGAGATTGTCGATGAGCGTAACGACACGGAAACGTCCCTGCGTTTCACGAGGAACCGTCCGCGCGGACGGTCCTTCAAGCGCGAAGCGGTATCACTGGCTTTGCAGCTTCCACTTGCTGTCGACGATTTCCACGATCACGCGCGCACGGTCGTCGAGACCTGCGTGATCGGTCGCGCTCATGTTGAAAACACCATGTGCGCCCGCCACGTCGCGCATGTTTTCGAGCGCGTTACGCAACGCTACGCGGAACGCTTCGGTGCCGGGTTGAGCCGTCTTCAGCGCGACGGGAATCGCGTGCGCCAGCATCTGCCCCGCGTCCCACGCATGGCCGCCGAACGTCGAAACGGAACCGGCACCGTAGGCCTTCTCATAGGCCACTTTGTAGGTGAGCGCCGACTTCTTTACCGGATTCGAATCGGCCAACTGGTCAGCGACGAGGATCGGGCCTGCGGGCAGCAGTTCACCTTCGCAGTTTTTACCGCAGACGCGCAGGAAGTCATTATTCGCGACACCGTGCGTCTGATAAATCTTGCCCTTGTAGCCGCGGTCCTTCAGCGTGGTGGCCGGAAGCGCCGACGGCGTGCCCGACGCGCCGATCAACACTGCATCCGGATTCACCGACATCAGCTTGAGCGTCTGGCCCGTCACCGACGAATCGGTGCGGTTATAACGCTCGCTCGCGACGATCTTCAGATTGTGCTTCGCCGCTGCTGCCGTGAACTCCTTGAGCCAGCTGTCGCCATAGGCATCCGTAAAGCCGATGAAACCCACGGTCTTGACGCCGTGCTTCTCCATGTAGCTCGCGAGTGCGTCGGCCATCAGGCTATCGTTCTGCGGCGTCTTGAACGCCCACTGACGCTTGCCGTCCACCGGCTGCACGATCGCGGCCGACGCTGCCATCGAGATCATTGGCGTCTTGCTCTGCGCGACCACGTCGAGCATCGCGAGCGAGTTCGGCGTGACCGTCGAGCCGACGATCGCGTCGACGTGATCTTCATCGATCAGCTTGTGGGTGTTCTGCACGGCCCTGCTCGTATCCGAGGCGTCATCGAGCACGATGTACTCCACGCTCTTGCCCGCGATCTCTTTCGGCAGGAGTGCGATCGTATTCTTTTCCGGAATGCCGAGCGACGCGGCGGGCCCCGTCGCCGAAAGCGTCACACCGATCTTCACCTGTGCGGCCACCACGCCGGTTGTGCCCATCAATGCCGCTGCGAGTCCGGCACCCACCCACTTCATCGTTTTCATGGCGCGTCTCCAAACGCTTTGTCTATACGTCGATTGCTCCGGCGTCGGGATTGTTGGCCTGGCGTCGGGCCTTTGAGTGTAGATAGCAGAACCGCGCATGTGATGCATGGTTTTCCCTGCTTGATGCCCGGTCCGGTTTATCGACTCGCCGACGATTACGCCGTGCTGCGCTTGCCCTGCCCTACCCGCACGAAAGTTGCGCTGGCAACAAAAAGGGCACGTCGGATAACCGCCGTGCCCTTGTCTGATGCTTCGTTATGCCTGGTTTCCGACGACGCTCAGTCGCCCGCAAGCTTCCACTTGCCACCGACAATCTCCACCATCACGCGCGCGCGCTGATCGAGACCCGCATGATCGGTCGCGCTCATGTTGAAGATGCCGTGCGCGCCCGCGAGGTCATGTGTGTTTTCGAGCGCCGTGCGCAAAGCATCGCGGAATGCCTTCGTTCCCGGCTGGCCCGCTTTCAGTGCAGCGGGGATCGCGTGCTGCAGCAACAGGCCCGCGTCCCAGGCGTGGCCGCCGAACGTCGAGATCGAGCCCACGCCGTAGGCCTTTTCATATGCACTCTTGTACGCGAGCGCCGACTGTTTCGCGGCATTCGAATCGGGCAACTGATCAGCGACGAGGAGCGGACCCGCCGGCAGATACGTGGCCTCGCAATCCTTGCCGCAGACGCGCAGGAAGTCGTTGTTGGCCACGCCGTGCGTCTGATAGTACTTGCCTGCATAGCCGCGCTCCTTGAGCGTCTTCTGCGGCAGCGCGGCCGGCGTGCCTGCACCGGCGATCAACACGGCATCCGGATGCTGCGACATCATCTTGAGCGCCTGCCCCGTGACCGACGCGTCATTACGCGCGAAGCGCTCGTTCGCGACGACCTTGATGTTCTGCTTCGCGGCCGCGGCGCTGAATTCCTTGTACCAGCTCTCGCCGTAGGCGTCCGAGAAGCCGATGAACGCCACTGTCTTCACGCCGTGCGCGGCCATGTGCTGCGCGATCGCGCCAGCCATCAACTGATCGTTCTGCGGTGTCTTAAAGACCGACGCGCGTTTCGCGTCCATCGGTTCGACGATCGAGGCGGCGGCGGCCATCGAGATCATCGGCGTGGAGGTTTCGGCGGCGACGTCGATCATCGCGAGCGAATTCGGCACGACGGTCGAGCCAATCAGCGCGTCCACGTGATCTTCGCTCGTGAGCTTGCGCGCATTTTTGACGGCCTGGGTGGAGTCGGTCGCGTCGTCGAGCACGATGTACTCGATCTTCTGACCCGCGATTTCCTTCGGCAGGAGCGCGATCGTATTCTTCTCGGGAATGCCCAGCGACGCGGCCGGACCGGTGGCTGACAGCGTCACGCCTATTTTCACGTCAGCGAACGCCGCACCGGACGTCACCGCAAAGATCCCCGACACGACGCAAGCCGCATTCACCCAACGCAAGGCCAACCGCATCTCCACTCCTTTTGATAATCGCTTTATAAATCGCGCCGGATTTTCAGAGGCTCCGGTTTCGATAGTTGTATTAATCCGCCAGACTCTGCCAGCGCATTATTCCGACCCTCTCATCGGAGAATGCCGAGTGTAGCGGACCGGAAGTTGCGCTCGCAAGCGCTTTCCATAGGCTTACACACGGTCTGATAGCGGCAACACAATGGGGTATAAGCAAGACCGGGACCAAAACCAGACACGACGGACAATTCGCCGCATCACGTCACGATTTGTGTAAAACCAGAGGCGTATTCGCTCGCGTGCAAGAAAAATCACGCGCGAAACAGAAAGGAAGGGAAAAGATAATCGGCGGAAAATCGCCGGCTAAAATGAAAAGCGCTGTTGGACGTTCATCCAACAGCGCTTCCGTGTCCGGGCACTTTGTGCCTCAGTTGTCTCCTCGTTCTCCACCTGCAAATTCGGTGCATCAGAACTAGGTGAGACTTTAAGCCTCGCCCCCCGCTGTCACAACTAGCATTTACCCTAGTGGTGCAGTGCGGCACCGTTATGGGGCGCGCTGACACATGCCTGTCGCACAGCGAAGTCGCTAGGGTACACGCAAATAGCCGCGACTTGCAGCGCCGCGCGCATCACGGCGTGGAAAGCCTCAGGCGCGCAAACTCCGCACGCGCGCGACGATCTCTCCCACGATGCCGCGCCGGAACGCCAGCACGCACGCGATGAAGATGATGCCGGTGACGATCGTTGCGGACTCACCCAATGCGTTGAACCAGTCCAACCCTGTGACGGATGCGAGTGTCGTGCCGATATCGCCGAGCCGGTCTTCAAGCGAGACGATCAGCGCCGCGCCGACGATGGGTCCGAAAAGCGTCCCCATGCCGCCCACGAGCGTCATCAGGATCACAAGGCCGGACAGCGTCCAGTACGCGTCGCCGAGCGTCTCGAAGCCAAGCACGAGCACCTTCATCGACCCGGCGAGTCCGGCCAGTCCCGCCGAAAGCACGAAGGCGAGCAGCTTGAAACGGTCCGTGTCGTAGCCGAGTGAAACCGCGCGCGGCTCGTTCTCCTTGATCGCACCGAGCACCTGCCCGAACGGCGAATGCACGATGCGCACGATCAGCAGGAACGCGAGCACCATCACGAGGAGCACGATGTAATAGAGCACCAGATCCGACGAGAGCGAGAGCACGCCGAACAGCTTGCCGCGCGGCACGCCCTGCAGGCCGTCCTCGCCATGTGTGAACGGCGCCTGCAGATAGATGAAGTAGACCATCTGCGCGAGCGCGAGCGTCACCATCGCAAAGTAGATGCCCTGGCGACGGATGGCGAAGATACCGGTCACGGCGCCGAGAAGTGTCGCCGCCGCGGTGCCGATCAGCACGCCGAGCTCGGGCGTGACGTTCAGCGTCTGCATCGTGTAGCCGGTGAGGTAGCCTGCGGACGCGAGAAACATCGCATGCCCGAACGAAAGCAGGCCCGTATAGCCGATCAGCAGGTTGAAGGCGGCGGCGAAGAGCGCGAAACACAGCACCTTCATGACGAAGAGCGGATACACGCCCGCAAACGGCGCAACGATCAGGCCGATCAGCAGCAGTCCATAAAGCGCTTTTCTTTGCATCACCGTTCCTTGCCGAAGAGGCCTGCCGGGCGAATCAACAGCACGATCGCCATGATCACGAACACCACGGTTGCCGAGGCCTCGGGCCAGAACACGCGCGTGAAGCCCTCGATCACGCCGAGCATCAGGCCCGTGAGGATCGATCCCATGATCGATCCCATCCCGCCGATCACGACCACAGCGAACACGGTGATGATCATCGGCTGGCCCATCAGCGGGGATACCTGAATCACAGGGGCGGCCAGCACACCCGCGAATGCAGCAAGTGCGACGCCGAAGCCATAGGTGAGCGTGATCATGAGCGGCACGTTGATGCCGAACGCCTCGACGAGCTTCGGGTTTTCAGTGCCGGCGCGCAGATAGGCGCCAAGACGCGTCTTCTCGATCACGAACCACGTCGCGAAGCACACGACCAGTGATGCGACGACGACCCACGCCCGATAGTTCGGCAAGTACATGAAGCCGAGATTGGTGGCGCCGGTGAGCACCTCGGGCACGTCGTAAGGCAGGCCCGAAGAGCCGTAGATCGAGCGAAACACGCCCTCCACGACGAGCGTCAAGCCAAAAGTCAGCAGGAGTCCGTACAGATGATCGAGCCGGTAAATCCAGCGCAGCATCGAGCGCTCGATCGCCATGCCGAGCGCGCCAACCAGAAGCGGCGCAACGACGATCATCACCCAGTACGGAAGATTGAAGTACGCGAGCCCCATCCACGTGAGCATCGCGCCCAGCATGAACAACGCGCCATGCGCAAAGTTGATCACGTTGAGCATGCCGAAGATCACCGCGAGGCCGAGACTCAGGATCGCGTAGAACGACCCGTTCACGAGTCCGAGCAGCAGTTGGCTCAGCATTGCCGGAAGCGGAATGCCAAAGATCGTCATGAAAGCCGCCATCTCATCAAGATCGTCCACAGGCGACGCACGGCGCGTCGTACCGACCGCGCCGTGCCCGCGTGCATGAAAGACATCCTTGCGCTTACTTCCACAACGCGCAGCGCGTCTCCTGCTTCGTCGTGAACGCCTGGTCGCCCGGGATCGTCGTGACGATCTTCAAGAGATCCCACGGATCCTTCGACTCAGCCGGCGTCTTCACCTGCATCAGGTACATGTCGTGGATCATGCTGCCATCCTCGCGGATGTAGCCCTTCGCGTAGAAGTCGTCGATCTTCGTCTTGCGCAGTTGCGCCATCACCTTGTCCGGGTCGGTCGTGCCCACCGCCTGCACGGCCTTCAGGTAGTTCGTCATCGCCGAATAGTCCGCGGCCTGCAGGCTCGTCGGCATCTTCTTCGTCTTGTCGAAGAAGCGTTGCGCCCACTTGCGCGTGTCCGCGTTCTGGTTCCAGTACCAGCTGTCGGTCAGCACGAGGCCCTGCGTGGTTTCGAGGCCGAGACTGTGGACGTCCGAGATGAACATCAGCAGTGCCGCGGTCTTCATCGTCTTCGGGATGCCGAATTCCTTCGCCGCCTTGATCGAGTTGATCGTGTCGCCGCCCGCGTTCGCGAGGCCGAGAACCTGCGCCTTCGAGGTCTGCGCCTGAAGCAGGAACGACGAGAAGTCCGATGCCGAGAGCGGATGCTTCACTTCGCCCAACACCTGGCCGCCGCTGGCCTTCACGACGTCGGCAGTGGCTTTTTCAAGCGCGTGGCCAAACGCGTAGTCGGCGGTCAGGAAGTACCACGTCTTGCCGCCCTGCTTCGTCACAGCCGAACCCGTGCCCTTCGCGAGCGCAACGGTGTCGTAGGCATAGTGGATCGTGTACGGCGTGCACTGCTCGTTCGTCAGCGTGTCGGCGCCCGCGCCCACGTTGATATAGATCTTGTGCTTCTGGCCGGCCACCTGGCTCGTCGACAACGCCGTCGCCGAGTTCGTGCCGCCGATCACCATCTGCACGCCGTCACGGTCGAACCATTCACGCGCGCGCGATGCGGCGATATCGGCCTTGTTCTGGTGGTCCGCGTAGACCAGGTCGATCGGCTTGCCGAGCACCTTGCCGCCGAAATCCGCGATCGCCATGCGGATCGCTTCGAGGCCGCCCGGGCCGTCGATGTCCGCGTAGAGTCCTGACAAGTCGGTGATGTAACCGATCTTCACCGTGTCGTCTGCGGCCAGTGCACTCCCGGCACCGAACGCCATCAAGGCCGCCGCAGCGGCGGCACGGGCTGCGAGCTGCCCGAACGTCGTTTTCTTCATTGCAGTCTCCAACTCTGGTTGCATTGTTTTGAAAGCAAGAAAATCAATCAGCGATTTGCGGCAAAACTGTTGCATGCGGCATGTCGCGCCGCAGGCAACGTGAGACTTGGAACGCTAGACACCTAGCAGGTCGTGCAGCACGGGCATCTTGCTGTCGAGTTCGGCGACGCCGAAATGCTCGACGATACGGCCATGCTCCATCACGTAAAACCGGTCAGCGAGCGGGGCCGCGAAACGGAAGTTCTGCTCGACCATCACGACCGTATAGCCGCGTGACTTCAGCGTGACGATCATGCGCGCGAGTGCCTGCACGATCACGGGCGCGAGGCCTTCGGAAATCTCGTCGAGCAGCAGCAGATTCGCGCCCGTGCGCAGGATACGCGCGACGGCCAGCATCTGCTGCTCGCCGCCCGACAACCGCGTGCCCTGGCTGTGACGGCGCTCCGCCAGATTCGGAAACATCGCGTAGATCTCGTCGAGAGACATCGCCTTCGCATTGGCGTTCACGAGCGGCGGCAGGAGCAGGTTTTCCTCGCAGGAGAGGCTCGCGAAAATGCCGCGCTCCTCCGGGCAATAGCCAACGCCGCAATGTGCGATGCGATGAGTGGGCATGCCGATCGTCTCGCGTCCGCCGATGCGGATCGACCCCGTGCGACGCCCCGCCAGCCCCATGATCGCGCGCAACGTGGTTGTGCGCCCCGCGCCGTTTCGTCCGAGCAGCGTGACGACTTCGCCGCGCGCAACCGAAAGATCGACGCCATGCAGAATGTGCGATTCGCCGTACCACGTTTGCAGGCCCGCGATCTCGAGCGCAGGCTCGTGTTCCTCTGCGGCGGTATCGATGCGTTCGTTCTCTGCCACCGTACTCATGCGTGGGCTCCGGCGAGCGTTGCGTCCGCGCTGCCCATGTAGGCCTCGGCGACAAGCGGGTTCTTCGACACTTCGGCATAGCTGCCTTCGGCCAGCACCTCGCCGCGCTGCAGAACCGTGATCGTGTCGGAGATACCCGCAATGACGTTCATGTTGTGCTCGACCATCAGGATCGTGCGCCCGCTCGATACCTTCTTGATGAGTGCCGTCACGCGATCCACGTCCTCGTGACCCATGCCCTGCGTCGGCTCGTCGAGCAGCATCAGTTCCGGCTCCATGGCGAGCGTCGTTGCGATTTCGAGCGCACGCTTGCGGCCGTAGGCGAGTTCGACGGTCGGCACATCGGCGAAATCGGTCAGGCCGACCTGTGTGAGCAGGTCCATCGCGCGGTCGTTGAGTTCGGCGAGAGAGCGCTCGCTCTTCCAGAAGTGATACGACGTGCCGAGCGAACGCTGCAGCCCGACGCGCACGTTCTGCAGCGCGCTGAGGTGCGGAAACACAGCCGAGATCTGGAACGACCGGATGATGCCGCGCCGCGCGATCTGCGCGGGCCGCTCATGCGTGATGTCGATGCCGTTGAACACGATGCGCCCTGCGCTCGGTTCCAGGAATTTGGTGAGGAGATTGAAGCAGGTGGTCTTGCCCGCGCCGTTCGGTCCAATCAATGCGTGGATCGTGCCGCGGCACACGCGCAGGTTCACACCGTTCACGGCCGTGAAGCCCTTGAACTGCTTGGTGAGGCCGTGCGTCTCCAGAATCGTGTCGCCGAGAATCATGTTCCCTTCCACGCGAAATAAACCGTAACGCTGCAGCTGGTTCGCGCGAATCGCCGCGCGAATGCCAGCGGCCCCGGAGTCGTCGCGTGCCGCACTGCAACGCGCAGTGCAACGTTGTGATACGTCCGGAACCAATGATGTCAAGCCGATGAAACCGCTGCACTACGCGCCGTTTGCACGACGCGCAAGGATGGCGCGCTGCGCGCTGTCCGTTTCCGCGCATTGTCTCGCCAATGATGCACCGCAATCATTGGGATTTGCACTTAGGGGGCCAGCGCATGGCCGCCCGTGGCGGGCCAGGCGCGATACGGACGCGATCAGCTCGCGCCCGTCAAACCATCGCGATGCCCGCAAAAGCAGTCAATGCGCGGGGGAATACGCGGATTGCATGGACCGCAAACACAAGGCGTGTCACCCCGTCCGCAAACTTCGCGCCCGTTCAGATCACCGGCAACGGCGGGGAAGCATCAACACGCGCATGTGCGCCTTCGCGGCGGTCGGCGAGCAGCATGGCAGCGGCGCGCTCGGCGATCATCAACGTGGGCGAATTCGTGTTGCCCGACGTGATCAACGGCATCACCGACGCATCGACCACACGCAAGCCGTCCACACCGCGCACGCGCAGACGCGAATCGACCACGGCGTCGCTATCGTCGGCACGTCCCATACGGCAGGTGCCGACTGGATGAAAGATCGTCGTGCCGACGTTGCCCGCCGCTTCGACCAGTTGCGCTTCGGTCTGGAATGCCGCGCCGGGAAGAATTTCCTCCGGCTTGTAGCGCGCGAGCGCGGGTGAAGCGGCGATGCGCCGTGTGAGACGCAAGGCATTGGCGGCCACGCGCCGGTCGTGATCGGTAGAAAGGTAATTCGGCGCGATGGCCGGCGCCGTCCTCGGATCGGCGGAAACGATGTGGATACTGCCGCGCGACGTCGGCCGCAAATTGCATACCGACGCCGTGAACGCGTTGAACGGGTGCAGTGGCTCGCCGAAACGGTCGAGAGAGAGCGGCTGCACGTGATATTCGAGGTCGGGACGCGTGACCGCGGGATCGTCGGGATCGGACTTCGCGAACGCACCGAGTTGCGAAGGCGACATCGACATTGGTCCGCTCTGGAACAGCGCGTATTGCAGACCGATTTTCAGCTTGCCCCACCAGTGTGCAGACGCCGTGTTGAGCGTACGCACGCCGTTCACGCGATACGCCATGCGCAATTGCAGATGGTCCTGCAGGTTCTCGCCCACGCCGCGCAGATCCTGCACGACGTCGATGCCGAGCGCCTTGAGTCGCTGTGCATCGCCGATACCGGAGAGTTCGAGCAGTTGCGGCGAGTTCACCGCGCCCGCACTCAGGATCACTTCGCCGCGCGCACGCGCGACGTAATCGACGTCGCCGCGAAACTCGACACCGACGCACCGTCGCCCTTCGAATATCAGGCGTTCAGTGAGCGCACCGGTGATGACGGTGAGATTCGGGCGCTTCATCGTTTCGCGCAGAAACGCTTTCGACGCGTTCCAGCGCACGCCGCGTTTCTGGTTCACATCGAAGTAGCCGACGCCGCTGTTGTCACCGCGATTGAAATCATCGGTGGCCGCGATGCCCTGCTCCTGCGCCGCCTGCGCGAACGTTTCGAGAATCTTCCACTTGAGCCGCTGCTTCTCGACACGCCATTCACCGCCCGCACCGTGATATTCGCTTGCGCCGCCGTGATAGTCCTCGCTTTTGCGGAACACAGGCAGCACCGAATCCCACGACCACGATGCGTCGCCGGTCGCACGCGCCCATGCATCGTAGTCCTCACGCTGGCCGCGCATGTAGATCATGCCGTTGATCGACGACGACCCGCCGAGCACACGCCCGCGCGGATAGGACAGCGTTCGGCCGTTCAGGCCAGCTTCGGCCACGGTCTTGTAGAGCCAGTCTGTGCGTGGATTACCGATGCAGTAGAGATAGCCGACCGGAATGTGAATCCAGTGGTAATCGTCCTGGCCGCCCGCTTCGAGCAGCAGCACGGAGACGTTGGGGTCTTCGGAAAGCCGCTTGGCGAGCACACAGCCAGCCGTCCCGGCGCCGACGATCACATAGTCGAATTCGCCTTCGAGGCGACGCGAGGACGACTGTCGTCCAGGAGGTTCGTTCGGTGTGGGCATTTTTGTCTCCTGTCGACCGGAGTTAGTGCTTTAGCACTTACTCCGGTCCCATGCACAGCGGTCGACCCGAGTGAGCGCTTCAGCGCGTATTCGGGTCTCACGCAATCTCGCTACCGCCTGGGCCGGCTGAATTGTGTGCCGGTTCTATTTTCGTGCGAACGGCGGCAAGCGCTACCGCCTCCGCCGGATTACCACGTGTGCAATGCGTCGGCTTACTTCGCGACAGGCATCGTAAATTCCGCGCCCTTCGCAATGCTGTCCGGCCAGCGCTGCATGATGCTCTTGTATCGCGTATAGAAACGCACGCCCTCTTCGCCGTAGGCATGATGATCGCCGAACAGCGAGCGCTTCCAGCCGCCGAACGAATGCCACGCCATCGGCACCGGAATCGGCACATTGATACCGACCATACCCACCAGAATCTGCCGCGAGAACGCACGCGCAACGCCGCCATCCGATGTGAAAAGCGACACGCCATTCGCAAACTCGTGACGGTTGATCAGCTCGACGGCGCTCGCAAAGTCAGGCACGCGAACCACGGCAAGCACAGGACCGAAGATCTCTTCCTTGTAGATCTTCATATCCGTCTTCACGTCATCGAACAACGTGCCGCCGACGAAGAAACCGTCCTCGTGACCCTGGACTGTGTGCGCGCGACCATCGACCACGAGCTTCGCGCCCGCAGCCACGCCCGAGTCGATATAGCCCTTAACCTTCTCGCGATGCGCGGCCGTAACGAGCGGCCCCATCTCCGACGCAGCATCCATGCCGCTACCGATCTTGAGCGACTTCACGCGCGGCGTGAGACGCTCGATCAGTTCATCGGCGATATGCCCCACGGCCACCGCCACCGAAATCGCCATGCAACGCTCACCCGCCGAACCGTAGGCCGCGCCGATCAGTGCATCGACGGCCTGATCGAGATCGGCATCGGGCATCACGACGAGGTGATTCTTCGCGCCGCCTAGCGCCTGAACGCGCTTGCCGTGCTTCGTGCCCTCGGTGTAGATGTACTCGGCGATCGGCGTCGAGCCGACGAACGAAAGCGCCGTGACGTCCGGATGCGCGAGCAGCGCATCGACGGCCACCTTGTCGCCGTGAACGACGTTGAACACGCCGTCGGGCAGGCCCGCTTCCTTGAGCAGTTCAGCAATACGCACCGACGCCGAAGGATCGCGTTCCGATGGCTTCAGCACGAACGTGTTGCCGCATGCGAGCGCGACCGGGAACATCCAGCACGGCACCATCATCGGGAAATTGAACGGCGTGATGCCGGCGACAACGCCCAGCGGCTGGCGCAGGTTCCAGTTATCGATGCCGCCACCGATCTGGTCGGTGAAATCGGTCTTGAGCAGATTCGGAATGCCGCATGCGAACTCGACGACCTCGATGCCGCGCATCACCTCGCCCTTCGCATCCGAAAACACCTTGCCGTGCTCGCGCGTGATCAGTTCGGCGAGTTCGTCATGGTGCTGGTCGAGCAGATCCTTGAACTTGAAGAGGATGCGCGCGCGCTTGAGTGGCGGCATCTCGCTCCATGCGGGGAACGCCGCAGCGGCGGCAGCGACGGCCGCGTCCACTTCGGCCACACTGGCGAGCGGCACGCGCGCGCTCACGCTGCCCTGCGCCGGATTGAAGACGTCACCGAAACGCTCGCTAACGCCATCGAACGGCCTGCCGTTGATGTAATGCGTCAGCGTCCGAACGCCGGTCTCCCTCAGATGTGTCTCGCCCATTTCTGCCTCACTGGTTGGATGAATGCGCGCAACGCACTTCATTGCCTCGCACTTTATTGACTCAAGCGTAATCGGCAACACACAGTGCGATCCAATGAATAATGCTCAACAGCGATATAAGGCGAGTTAATATCAGCGGATGGACCTGACCTTGCTCCGAGCGTTTGTCACGGTCGCGCGCGAGGGCAACCTCACGCGCGCGGCCGCTCACCTGCATCTGACTCAGCCCGCCGTAAGCCTGCAGATCAAGCATCTGCAGGAAGGGCTCGGCGTGACGCTCTTCACGCGCACTTCGCACGGCCTTGCGCTCACGCGCGACGGCCAGGCGCTCCTTCCACACGCCGAGCGCGCGCTCACGGCCGCGAGCGACGTGCAGCGCGCCGCTGCTGCACTGCGTCACGAGGTGCGCGGCAGGCTGCGTATCGGCACGATCCTCGATCCAGCGTTTCTGCGCCTCGGCGGCTTCCTGCGGCAGCTGGTAGAAACCTGGCCGCAGATCGAAACCGCCCTGCGCCACGGCATGTCGGGCTGGGTGCTAGACCAGGTGCGCTCGCGCGAACTCGACGTCGGCTATTACATCGGCCAACCCGGCCCGGATGCCGATACGTTCCACGCCATTACCCTCACGCACTTCCAGTACCGGGTGCTCGCACCCGCCGGCTGGAAAGACCGGGTGAAGGACGCGCGCGACTGGGGCGCGCTCGCCGCGCTGCCGTGGATCTGGACGCCGCCCGCGTCCGCGCACAACCGGCTGCTCACGCAGATCTTCGACGCCGTGAACGCAAAGCCCGTCAAGGTCGCGGAAGTCGATCAGGAACCGTCGATGCTCGACCTCGTGAAATCGGGCGTCGGACTCACGCTGGCGCGCGATTCGATCGCCATCGCCGAGGCGCACGCGCACGCACTGACGATCGTCGAAGGCGTGACGGTGCCGACCGAACTCACCTTCATCACGCTCGCCTCACGCCGCGAGGAGCCCACGATCGCTGCCGCGCTCAAGGCCATCGAAACCCAGTGGGCGATATGAGCCGCGCTCATGAGGCTGCGGCCAGGAATGACCGCTGAATTGACCGCTGAAGCGCGCGCAGTGTAACGGCGCTGTCACGCAAGTTTTGCTAGATTCAGTTCTCGCCCGCGCGAACCACCAGGCGATGCGAGTCACGCGCGGCGTGTCCCGACCCTCACTCATCGTCCCCTCGTTCGACAGGAGCCATGCATGGCCCGCAACATCGAAATCAAGGCGCGCGCCCGCGAATTTGACGCGCTACGCGAGCGCGCCGCCCAGCTTGCAACCGACCCACCGCTGATCTTTCGCCAGCAGGACTCCTTCTACGACGTGCCGCGTGGCCGCCTGAAGCTGCGCCAGTTCGACGACGGCACGCCGCCCGAGCTGATCTTCTACCAGCGCGACGACCGCGACGGCCCGAAAGTCTCGTACTACACGCGCAGCCCCGTGACCAACGCGGAGGCGATGCACTCGCTGCTCGCCACGGCGCTGACCACGCGCGGGATCGTTTCAAAGGAACGCCACGTCTATCTGGCGGGCCGCACGCGCATCCATCTGGATCGCGTTGACGGCCTCGGTGATTTCATCGAACTGGAGGTGGTGCTAGCTCCCGATGACGACGAGCAAAGCGGCGAAGCCGAGGCGCACGCGATGTTCGCAAAGCTCGGCGTCGACGAAAACGACCTCGTGGCGGTGGCCTACGTCGATCTGCTCAATACCGCGGTTCCGGCATAAAACAGCGGACTGCGCAGGCGTCAGGACGCTGACGCGCCTGGCTCCAGATGCCCGAGCGGCAGCGGTCCGTTGCGCTTGAACGTGGTCAACACGATGTTCGAGCGCACGCTGTCGACTCCGGGCACATGCATCAGCTTCTTCATCACGAACGACGACAGCGCGTTCAGATCCGGCGCCACGATTCGCAGCAGATAGTCGGCGTCGCCGACAACGGCATGGCATTCCAGCACTTCGGGCAGCGCGTCGATCTGCTGCTGGAACTGCTCGATGACCGAATCTCCATGGTGCTTGAGCTTCAGGCTCGTGAACGCCGTGACGCCGAGTCCGAGCTTTTCAGGGCGCAGCACGACGCGATACCCGTCGATCACCCCCGACGCCTCGAGCCGCTGCAATCTCCTGCCGATCTGCGATGGTGAAAGCGGCACCTGCTCGCCCAGTTGCTGGTGTGTGGCGCGGCCGAAGCGCTGCAGCACGTCAAGCAGCGCGAGGTCGAAGTGATCGAGTTCCAACATGAATTAATTTCGCATCAAGCACGTTAAAGATGCGGGATTATTGCATATTAGATAGGCAAATCACCTGATAAGCGCGTGTTCAGACGCACTGGGCGCGGGTGACGTACTCGACGTCGACACGGTCATCATGCGTTGCATGGACGAAGGCGGGCTCGTGCACCGGAGCCTCTCGACCTCGCTGCCTGCGCACCAACCGGAGTGAAGATCGCGATATCCGGATAGCTCGCACCCTGCCGCCATCCGTGGAAAAATGGTTGATCGATCGCATAGCCCGCGCCGCCGCGCAAAATGCGCGCCGCGCCTCCCTACCTGACAGGTGCAGAGATGATCAACCGACTCACATCCGAAGAGCGCACCACGGAACTCGCCGAACTCCACGGCTGGCAGGCCGTCGCGGGCCGCGACGCCATCCAGCGCACCTTCCGTTTCGCCGATTTCAACGAAGCCTTTGGCTTCATGACGCGCGTCGCGATCAAAGCGCAGGAGATGAACCACCATCCCGAGTGGTTCAACGTCTACAGTCGTGTGGAAATCACGCTCTCGACGCATGAGGCAAACGGCCTCACTTCACGCGATATTGCGCTGGCACGCTTCATTGATTCGATCGCGCCGGGACCGCTCAGCGTGTAAGCGAAAACCCTCAGATGAAAGCTTGATGAAGGGCCTCAGGCGCCCAACCCTTCAAGGTTGAAGGCCATTATTGAGGGATACGTAAGACTCCCGCGCGGCCCGTGCGTCGGGGTCAAAACGATCAAGTGAGATAACGTTCCGACGCTGTACAATCAGCAACGCATACGGCTTGGAGAGCGCGCTAGCCTCTTTGCACAACGCGAGTTCGTCGCCGCTCGAGGGCGAACGGTTGCGCCAGAAGTTGATCGCGGCTTCGAGTTCGGTGATCGAAATATCGGACATGTTGGTCGTGACTCGCGCAACCCCTGCATTCAGCGCCGACTGGTCGCTGAGCAGATCCGGAACATCAGGTTGCGCTTCGCGAGCGGTGTGCCTGTAACGCTAAACCCATTGTACTTGAGCGAATCTCATGCGACTCCTTCTGATCGAAGACGACCGCCCCATTGCACGCGGTATCCAGTCCAGCCTCGAACAAGCCGGCTTCACGGTCGACATGGTCCACGACGGAATCTTCGCCGAACAGGCTCTCACGCAGAATCGCCACGAGCTCGTGATCCTCGACCTCGGCCTGCCCGGCATCGACGGCATGACGTTGCTGTCGCGGTTCCGTCAAAGCAACCGGCACACGCCCGTGATCGTGCTCACTGCACGCGATGAGTTGAATGACCGCGTCCAGGGCCTGAATTCGGGCGCGGACGACTACATGCTCAAACCGTTCGAGCCCGCGGAACTCGAAGCGCGCATCCGCGCAGTGATGCGCCGCAGCGGCCCGCACGGCGACGTGCCGCGCCCCGAAGTCTCGCTCGGCGGCGTGCGCCTCTCGGGTGTCGACCGCCGCATCTTCAACGACGACAAGCCGCTCGAACTCTCGCCGCGCGAATTCGCGGTGCTCGAAATGCTGCTGCTGCGTCACGGCCGCGTCGTCAGCAAGGCGCAGCTCCAGGACCACCTGACGCACTTCGGCGGCGATCTCGGTGACACCGCGATCGAAGTCTATGTGCACCGCGTGCGCAAGAAGCTCGAAAGCTGCCGCGTCGAAATCGTTACGGTGCGCGGCTTCGGCTACCTGCTGCAGGAAATTCGCCAGGCGGCCTGACACAGCTTTCCTGATTGCCGGTCCGGCGCAACGTCGGACCGGTTGCTGCGTCGCCGCGTAAATCGGGCAAACGGCACGGGTCGCCTACCTCGACCGGCGGCTTAACACGTTTGCGCGCAGTGCGCCCTCCGCACGACGCCGCGGTTGCGGTGTGCACGCCCTGCCGCGGCAGTAATTGCCCGCGTACAATGAACGAATTCAGGGTCACGCGACACGCCCAACGCGGCGCCCTATCTGCAACACGCTGCCAGACGCACCCCGTTCATCTCTGGTTAGAACCCATCATGCCCTATCCGGCCGCAAACAGTCTGCGCCGAACGCTGCTGCGCCGCCTCGCTGCACCGCTTTCGCTGCTCGCTTTGATGAGCGGCCTGATCGCCTACTGGCTCGCGTGGCAGTACACGCAGCACGTGGTCGACCGCTCGCTCGTCGACCTCGCCACGGCGATCTCGAAGCAGATCCAGATCGCCGGTCCCGACGCGCCCGTCACCGTGCCGCCGCTCGCGCAGGCCATGTTCTCCGATCCGGTCGAGCATCTCGTCTATCGCATCAGCGACGGCGAAACTGAAATCGCCGGCGATCAGACGCTCCCGCTGCGGGGGACGAACGTGCGCCGCATGCACTACGCGTACGTGTTCGAGACGGAGCACAACGGCGTGAACGTACGCGTCGCGCAGGTGCGCGCTGACCAGCCGAGGGGCAATCCGATCGTGGTCGAGGTCGGCCAGCCCGTGCATCAGCGCTCGCAAATCGCCGCCGAGTTCCTCATCGCGATCATGATGCCGCTGCTGCTGCTGCTGCTCGCCGGCTGGGCGATCGTGTGGCGCGTCGTGAACCAGCAGCTTAACCCGCTCACCGACCTCGCCGACTCGCTGAACCGGCAGACGCACATGTCGCTCGAACCGGTCGACGAAACCTTTGTGCCCGTCGAGATACGTCCGCTCACCGGCGCACTGAACGCGCTGCTCGGGCGCCTGAAAACCGCGCTCGACGCTCAGCGCAAATTCATCGCGGACGCCGCGCATCAACTGCGCACGCCGCTGACTGCCGTTAAGCTCCACGCGGAGCAAGCCGCGAACGCGCGCGATCCGCAGCAGGTGAGCACCGCCGTGCACGAGCTGCGCGCCGCGGCCAACCGCGCGGTGCGTCTGTCGAACCAGCTGCTTTCGCTCGCACGCGCCGAACCGACCGAACAGGCGGCGCGTTTCGTCGATATCGACATGGCCACGCTCGCGTTCGAAACCGGTGCGGAATGGGTGCCCCGCGCGCTCGCGAGCCACGTTGATCTCGGCTTCCAGCGCCTCGACGCGCCCGAGAATGACGAGCCGCTCATGGTGCGCGGCAACCCCGTGCTGCTGCACGAGGTGATTGCAAACCTGCTCGATAACGCGCTGAAGTATGTGCCGCCCGCGCGCCTCGACGGCGCACGCATTACGGTAACCGTCACGCAAAACATCGTCGAGAACGTGCCGATGGCCGAGATCGTCGTCGAGGACAACGGACGCGGTGTGCCGCTCGCGCAGCAGGCCGATCTCTTCAAGCGCTTTTTCCGCGGCGACGGTCAGAGCGAAAGCGGGGTGGAAACCGGTGCCGGTCTTGGCCTCGCCATCGTTCACGACATCATGTCGCTCCATCGCGGCAGCGTGCATTACGAAGATGCGCCGGAGGGCGGCGCGCGCTTCATCGTGCGCGTTCCCCTCGCGCGTCGCAAACCGGTCGATGCGAGCGATACTGCGCCGGCCGACAAGCATCACCAGAAAACGACAAGTCAGGCGCCAGTCGATCCCTGAAGCCGACCGAAAACAACAAGGGCCGCTTGAAGCGGCCCTTTTGCATTCATCGCTCACTACGCAATCGCAGCGGTCACTTCTTCTTTTTGCTCTTCCCTGACTTGCCCGCCTTCGCGCCCTTCTCCTTGCTCTTTTCTTTTTCCTTCTCGGGCGGTGCAAGCATGGTGCCCCGGCACTTGCGCGCGCCGCAACGGCATTCGTACTCGCGCTTGAGCTTGCGTGTCTGCTTCGCGTCGATCACGAGACCGTAGTCGTAGAACAGCTCTTCATCCGCCGCGATTTCGCGCAGCGCATGAATGTACACGTGACCTTCGATCTCTTCCGCTTCGCAGTTCGGCGCGCACGAGTGATTGATCCAGCGTGCGCTGTTGCCCTTCACCTTGCCGTCGATGACGTCGCCGTCCTCGAGCGCGAAGTAAAACGTGTGATTCGGTTCGTCCGGATTGTGGGGATGACGCCGCAACGCTTCCTTCCAGGAGATGCGCTCTCCTTTGTATTCGATCAGGCGCGCGCCCGCTTCGATCGGCCCCGTCGCGAACACGCCCTTACCGTGCACGCCTGACTGGCGCACGACGATCCTGCGTACACTCATTGAATGAATCCTTGTGAAGTACTGGGGAGACTACCCCTGGTGCAACGAACGGCGCGAACGCGGCAACGCCCGCATTGAATGTTCGCTCTGGCCCCGCGCGCATCACCGCGCGTCCGCGTCCATCCCCGCGCGTCTCTCTACGCAAACGCGGCGCCTATCAGGCGCCGCGCTCGTGCAGCGCCCGGGCGCGACACAACCGGCATCGTACACGCTCGCGTGGTCTTCGTTCAACCCGTGCAGTTACGCGAGCGGCGCGCGCCTTAGCGCTGCCCGATCGTCGTCTCGCCAAAGAGCTTTTTCTGATCGCGCGGCTGCGAACGCCAGTACTGCGGCGGCGCATTCACACTCGCGCCGAGCTGAGCCGCAGCGTGCCAGGGCCAGCGCGGATCGTAGAGCATCGCGCGCGCCATGGCGATCATGTCGGCATCGCCATCCGCGATCACCTGATGCGCCTGCAGCGGATCGGTGATGAGACCGACGGCGATCGTCGTCATGCCGGTGGCCTGTTTCACTTCGCGTGCGAACGGCACTTGATAGCCCGGCTCGAGCGGTATCTTCTGCAACGGCGAAACACCACCCGACGACACATCGATCCAGTCCGCGCCACGACCCTTCAGCGCTTGCGCAAATGCGACGGTGTCCTCAGGGGTCCAGCCCCCATCGACCCAGTCGGTCGCCGACACACGCACGCCAACCGGACGATCGGCGGGAAATTCGGCGCGCACTGCGTCGAACACTTCTAGTGGAAAACGCATGCGGTTCTCGCGCGAGCCGCCATATTCGTCGCTACGCTGGTTCGCGATCGGCGAGAGGAACTGATGCAACAGATAACCGTGCGCCGCGTGCACTTCGATCGCGTCGATGCCGAGCCGCGCGGCACGCCGCGCCGTGGCGCGAAACGCGTCGCGCACACGATTCAGGCCCGCGACATCGAGCGCGAGCGGCGGCGGCTCATCGTCCTTGTGTGGTAGCGCCGACGGGGCATGCGGAATCCACCCGCCGTCGCCCACTGAGATCAACTGACCGCCCTCCCAGGGTACGTGGCTCGACGCCTTGCGGCCCGCGTGCGCAATCTGCATCGCGACGCGTATCGGCGAATGACGACGGATCGCGGCGAGCACCGGCACTAGCGCGGCTTCCGTCGCGTCGTCCCACAAGCCGAGATCGCCTGGCGTGATGCGTCCGTCCGGTTCGACCGCGGTGGCTTCGATGCACAGCATGCCCGCACCCGAGAGCGCGAGATGACCGAGATGAATCAGATGCCAGTCGTTGGCCTCTCCGCGCTCGGCGGAGTACTGGCACATCGGCGATACGACAATGCGATTGGCGAGCGTCACGCCACGCATTGAGAGCGGAGTGAAGAGTGGGCTCATGGGAGGAAAGGTGAACGGGGAAAAGGAGCGTTTGAGAATATCACGCAGCCTTTTTTCGTTGCAGGAACCGAGCCAGTCAGCCGGGTGGGAGACGAGAACACGCGCCGCCCCGAACGCAACCTCAGGGCCGGTTCATCGCGCTGACGGCAGCCGCATCGACGCCATCGAGCCACTCACCGAACATGCGGCTCGCTTGCCGTTCCAGACGGGGACCGTACTTCGCCGTGGCGTCGCGCAGCGCGTTGACGTCGATACCAGCATGATCGATTTCAGCAGCATGGCCGATCAACCAGGGCTCGAAGCGATCGGCACGCACTTCGGGATGACACTGCAGGGCGAGCACATGATTGCCCCACGAGAACGCCTGGTTCTCGCAGAGCGGCGTCGAGGCAAGGCGTGCGGCGCCCTCCGGCAGGTCGAACGTATCGCCGTGCCAGTGCAGCATCGACGTCACGTGGCCGTCGAGGTGACGCAGCGGCGACGTGCGGCCAGCCTCGGTCAGCGTGAGCGGCGTCCAGCCGATTTCAGCTTCACCCGCTGCATAGACGCGTGCGCCGAGGACGCGCGCGATCAATTGCGCGCCGAGGCAAATGCCTAGCGTCGGAAGCCCAGCGTTGATGCGCTTTTCGACGAGCGTCGCGAGCGAACTGAGAGTGGGATAGCGCGCGTCGTCGCACGCGTTGATCGGGCCGCCGAGGATCACCATCAGCGAGGCCGACAAGGGATTGAGCGCGCCAATCCGCGCAAAACCGACGTCTAGATAGCGGACGAGGTGCCCGCGTTCGCCCAGCACGCGCTCCAGGGAGCCGAGATCCTCGAAATAGACATGGCGGACGGCCAATACTTCGCGATTCATCGGCTGATTCCCGGGTCAGCGGCACGTCACGGGCACATCAGCGGCCCGGCGCTGCCGCCTCGCGGCTGTGCCCGCGAAGCGGGCGGACAGCCGCAATATGCAGACGTTACACCGCGAAGATCTTCCAGTTCTTCTTCTGCGTCGTCGAGTCAGCCTGTTCGTACACCGAGCAATCCAGTCGAAGATCGGTGTCGGTCATGTCGATGCCGAGCAGTGCGCAATGATGCGCCGTCTTCTTCGGATTCTTGCTGACTTCGAGGTGCGAGCAGGTGAGGCACATCCGGTGCTGCGGGATGGCTTCCTGAACTTCGAGTTGATAGACGGTCTTCAGGAGCGTGCGATAGAACGCCGCTTGCTCGTCGCCGCGCAACGTGCCGACAGCCTTCGACAGGAAGTCGGGCCATTGGGCCGCTTTCTTCGCCGCCGTGCGGCCTCGCGTCGTGAGGCGCACCGCGAGCGCGCGACCGTCGTCGAGCGCGCGTCGCTTTTCGACGAGGCCCTTCGTTTCGAGCGTGCTCACCGCATCGCTGGTCGTCGCTGCGGTCAGCGCCGTTTCCCGGGCGATCTCGCCGAGACGCATCGGCCCTTTGCGCTGCATCAACAGAACGAGAATCTCGCCCTGGGTCGGCGTCAGTCCTGCTCCTTCTGCCCAGTCCCACGCCTGGCTCCGCATCGCCGTGCTGAGTCGCAACAGGCTATGGGTCACCCGCCCGGCTGCCTGCTCTCCGTATACGCCTTCGCTCATAGTCTTTCGCTGGTTATTGGCAGCTCGCGCTGCATCGTCAGCCGCCACACAGGACGACTGTCATGTGGGAATAAACTGCGACCGATAATCCGGATCGCATACCAATCTCAAAATTTTGCTTCAATAGCCCTCGTCGCCAACCGGCTCGCGGGCTTCACTTCGCACAACCGTTCTTTCTCGCCGCAGCAGCTCAAGCGTCATCCTCGCTCTGGTGCCACCACGACAAAGCGACATTCTATGCGAGAGTGGCGAATCGCACAGCTAAGTTATTCAACCCGCATTGTGGATAACCCGTTGATAACAACGCCAATCGTTAGTCGGCGAATCCTTGATCACAAGCAATCGCCACACTTGACGTTTCCAGGTTATCTCGTATTTCGAGCTCGAACGCAACAGATATCTACGCGACCGTGGCTTGCGCAATACCTTGAGTTATCGGGAATTTTTACGGTTACCCACAGGCGAAGAGTCACTCGTTCGCGACCATTGTGTCTATAAATGTAAATATTAGAACAGGCAAAACCCTAGAGGACCTCGAAATGACTTAGGAACGCTACGACACAAATAATTCGTCGTAGACGCGCCACTGCGTCACTTGGTCTCTCCCGTGTCAAAAAACACGAAGGCAGCCCGCAGGCTGCCCCCGTAATGTGCCAGGCGCCGATATCAGCCCCTATCCGAACCCCCTCAGCGTGCCCCCTCAGGCGCGCCAGCGCAGGCACTGCTGACGAACTGCCTCATGCAGCGACTTCTCTTCGGCGACCACGCCGCGCAGCCAGGTGGCGTCGTTGGTCTGGGCGCGGGCGATCGTGCCGATCCCGGTCAATGCCCGCGTGGCCCCAAGTGCCTCGCCGTGTGGTGCGATCCGCTCGAGCGTATCGATGATGTCTTCCGAAATCGTGCGCCGCTCGCCCGTCTGCGGATTCACGCAGGTGCCGGCCAGCCCGAAACGGCACGCCTGGAAACGATTGAACGTGTAAACGAGGTAATCGTCTTCACGCGGCATGATCGGCCGGTCCGTAAGTAAATGGCGCGCAAGCGTCTGGATGTAGCAGGCGATGGCCGCTGCCCGTTCGACGGACAGCGGCGTGTCCATCACGCGCACCTCGATCGTGCCGAAGCCGGGTTTCGGGCGAATGTCCCAGTAGAAGTCTTTCATGCTGTTGACAACGCCCGTGTGAACCATCTTCGAGAAATATTCTTCGAACTCCTCCCATGTGAGCACGAACGGCGCACGGCCCGACAGCGGGAACGCGAACACGGAATTCAGTCGTGCCGAGTGAAATCCGGTATCGACACCCTGCACATACGGCGACGACGCCGAAAGCGCGATGAAGTGCGGGATGAAACGTGAAAGCGAATGCAGCAGGTAGAGCGCGCTATCGGCATCGGGACAGCCGATGTGGACGTGCTGCCCAAACACCGTGAACTGCTTCGCGAGATATCCGTAGAGTTCCGAAAGATACTGAAAACGCGGCGTATCGACGATGCGACGGTCGCTCCACTGCTGGAACGCATGCGTACCACCGCCGCACAGGCCGACATTCAGACGATCCGCCGCGGCGACGAGCGTGTCGCGGATCTTGCGAAGCTCGGACAGCGCCTGGTCGTGCGTCGTGCAAATGCCGGTGGACAGCTCGATCATGCTCTCGGTGATCTCCGGCGTGATGTTGCCCGGGATCTCCTGGTCTTTGACGAGACGCATCAGGTCGCTACCGGCCTTCGTCAGATCGTAGTCGTGTGTGTTGACGATCTGCATTTCGAGTTCGACACCGAACGTGAACGGCTTCGAATCGACAAATGATTCCAGTGACATGGCACCCCCTGTTGCTAACGTGCCGCGCATTTTCTGCATCACAGGCGGCACGCCGTGTTACATGGCTCGCGGCGCCCGGCGGCTAGCCGGGGCCACGTCGTTCACTTTTCGCCCCGTTCGCCTGTGAGTGCAAGCGCGCGATAGACGAGCCACGGTCCCAGAAGCTGCAGCACCGCGATCGCGCACATCATGATCGCGCGCATCCGGGGATCGAAGTTTGGATAAAGATCGTAGGTGTCCTGCACGAGCATCAACGCGAGCGCTGACATGGGCGTTAGCGCGAGACCCAGCGCGATGCCCTGCTTCCACTCGAGTCCGCTCGGCCGGGCAAAGATCAGCACGCCCACCAGTTTTGCGACGAGCCGCGCGACGATCAGTCCGGCCGCCGCCACGCCGCCGACCACGATGTCGTGCCATTGGAACGTCGTGAGCGTGACCACGAAAAGGATCACGGTGAGCAGCCATCCCGCCGTGCCGAAATGCTGCGGCCACAGTTGCGGACGCACTTCGCGGTTCTTCACGATGATGCCGGCAACGAGGAGGCTCAGAATCGTCGACAGTTTGAAGACGTGCGCGGCTGCGATCGCGAGCAGCACGATGCCGAAGAGCGCAACGAACGAATGCTCGTCCTGCGGACTGAGCCGTCGATAGAACAACGTGCATGCGCGCGCGAGCACGTACGCAATGATCAGCGATCCGACGAGCAGATAGAGCGGCTGCAAGATCGTCGCGAGCGCGTTGCCGTAAAACTCCTGATGCAGCCACCCCGAGACGAGCTTCACGGCGACCACCGCATAGATACTGTTCAAGGCCGTGAGCGTGAGCAGGCGCTGTGTGACCTGACCCTCGGCGCGCAATTCGGTTTTGAGCTGGATCACCATTGCGGGCGAGGTCGCCATCGCGATGGAAGCGACGATGAGCGCGATCATGATCGGCACATCGAGGAAGAGCAGCACGACGAGCACGAGCACGAAGCTGAGTGTCGCTTCGGCAAGGCTCGACAGGATCAGCCATGGATTGCGGCGGATCCAGCGCAGGTCGAGGCGGCTGCCGAGTTCGAACAGCAGCAGCCCGAGAGCGACGTCGAGCAGCGGGCGCGCGTCGCTGGCGAGATCGGCGTCGATCACGCCGAAGCCGGCCGACCCGGCAACCAGGCCGATGACCGCGTAACCGGAGATGCGAGGCAGCCGCCAGGCGCGATAGCACAACTCGCCGCACAGACCGGCGGCGAGCAAGGCGAGCCCGACCCAGAAAATGCCATCGAGGTGCAACGGCCAGGCGGGAAAGAACGAAAACGCCGATTTCATCGTGGTGGCTTCTCCTTGGCAGAAGACAGTCCGGCTGTCCGACGTCAATCGACAACGACTCACACGCGGGCAAGCCGCGTACCACACAGCTTGATTGCGGTCATCCGGCGGGCGGCCCGCAAAGCGGACGACTTGCAGCCGGCACACGTGGGACCGTCTGGAACTCGACTGCGCGACTGCGGGAAAGCACTACGCCGGCGTGCCGCGTGCGGCAGACAGCCGGTGCGGGCGCTCAGCGTGTGGTGAGGGGCGCCCGCCATGGATGAACGAACGCGGCCGGTTCTCCTGAGCACTCAGATTCAGGACAAGCTACATCCGTTCCTTGGATGCGTCAGCCGTCTGTTGCGGCTCCTGACGCAGGAAGAAGGCCGATTGTGCCACAGCTTTTCTGCAATCGTTCCCATCATCCCAGGACGGACGCCGTTACGGCAAATGCGGCCGTCTTGCAGCGTAAAACGAAATTCGGACCTCTGCGCGTAAAGCGCTACAGCGAAGTCGACTCTCGATAGCGATGGCGTCAGCTTCGGGTTTACTGTTTACCGTATGTATACGTAGTAACAGTTAACAAAGGGGCCACTTTCCTGTGGATAACCCAGGATAAGTCTGGAAAATCAGTTGCTTGTAGATCGCACAACCGATTGCAAAGCATGTGAGGTGCAAGCCTGGACCCATGAGCAACTTTTTGGGCTTTTGCGCGGTGCCGCGAGTTACCCCGTTTACGTCCACATCGATTCCACAGACGGTTCACCTGCAATCCGCCCGGTTATCCACAGATTGGGGTGGATAACCGGGCGTCGCCGAGGGCGTGGCATGTCAGAGGTTGCGCTGACGGAGTGCGCGCTGCAGAAAACGCGCGGGATCGACGTGCTCGGCGAGTTCACGCTCGAGCGGCAGCGGCTCGCCTTCGAGTTGTGACGCGATCAGTTCGGCACCGAGCGCCGCCCACACGAGGCCCCGCGATCCGTATGCAAAGGCGCCGTAAAGGCCCTCGATACGCGGCAGGTCGAGCGGCCAGGCGCCAGAGAGCTGCTGCGCGTCGCGGCGCGCGGCGGATTCGTCGCCGAGCTGGCCGATCATCGGCAAACGGTCGCTCGTGACGCACCGGAACGCGACGCGTCCCGTGCAGTCGTCCGCATGAGAAGCGTCGGGTGTTGCATTGAGGTCCGGCAGCATTTGCGCGACGCGCTGGAGGTTTTCGGCGTGGCCGGCCGGGCGCAGGGTGTTGTCGGGATCGTCGAGTTCGTAGGTCGCGCCGGTCAGCGTGACGCTGTCGGGAAGCGGAACGGCATATCCATCGCCGATCACGGGCACGCGCAGGTTCGCAACCGGGCTGTGGGCCACGATCGTCAACTGCCCGCGCACGATCCGGGTAGGCGCGTAATCGAGCGACGCCGCGCGCGTGGCGTCGTGCGCATTCGCGAAGATCATCACCGGTGCCCCTGCGATGAGCGCGCCGTTGCCGTCGAACGCGCGCCATTCGTCGCCGGCGCGTTCGATGCGCGAGACGCTTACGCCGAAACGCGCGTCGAGTTGCGCGCCGGCCGCCGCGCATTGTGCGCGACACAACAGCGCCGGACTGATCGCCCCGGCCAGGGGATAGAACCAGCCGCCCTGCGCCACGGAAACGCCTGCAATCTCCTCAGCGCGTTCACGCGAAACGGCGAAGGCGTATTCGTCGGGATACCCGAATGATACGAGTGCCGCGGCGACGGCGCGCGATTCATCGTCGGTGGCAAGTTGCAGCAGCCCTTTGCGCGTGCGTGTGAGCTCGTGGCCGGCAGCTTCCAGCGCTGTCCAGCGTCGCAACGCATATAGAAATGCGGCGCGTGTGATGCGCGACGCGCTGCTGTCGTCGCGCGAAATCAGCGGGTGAAAGACGCCCGCCGGATTGCCCGACGCTTCACATGCAGGCTCCGCGTGCCGTTCGATCAGCGTCACGCGCCAACCGCGCGCCGCGAGCCGTTCGACGAGCGCGCAGCCGGCCATTCCAGCGCCAACGACGATTGCATGCCGCTCGCGCGCAGCGACGGGCTGTGGTGGTTCGTAGCGCCTCACTCGCCAGCGCGGCGCGAAGCGGCCGACGAGCATCGCGCGTTTCGAGCCAAAGCCAGCGATCTTGCGGTACTCGAAGCCGCTCGCCTCGAGTGCCCGTTTGACCTCGCCAGCACTGCTCCACGTCGCGAACGTGGCGTTTTCGCCGGCCACGCGCGCGAGTGCCTTGAATATCCCCGGCGACCAGAGGTCGTGATTTTTCGCGGGTGCGAATCCGTCGAGATAGAACGCGTCCGCTCGCAACCACATTTTGGGAAGCTCTTCGGCTGCATCGCCGAAAACGAGCGTGAGCGTGACGAGTCCGCCGTCGAATTCGAGGCGGTGTACGCCGGGCACGAGCATCGGCCAGGCATCGGCGAGTTCGTGCGCTCGCTCGGTGAGTGGTGTATTCGCAACCAATGCGCTGAGCGCGATGCGCAGGTCGTCGCGGTTAAATGGGTGCTTTTCGACCGAAACGAAATTCAGCCGCTCACAGCGAGACGGGTCGTCGCGCCACGCCTGCCAGGTCGTCAGGAAGTTCACGCCGATGCCAAACCCAGTCTCCAGCACAGTGAAAACCCGGCGGTCGCGCCATCGCTCCGGCAGTTCGTTGCCTTGCAGAAAGACGCTGTGCGACTGTGCGAGTGCGCCGGAAGCGCTGTGGTAAACATCGCCATAAACAGGCGAAAACGGCGTGCCGTCCTCGCGAAAGGCGAGCATGGCGGGAGTCAGGATGGCGGTCATAGGGAACGCGAACGGGCAAAACGGTGCGATGAAAGCGCTGCGAACCAGCTAACCGGCGTGGCAAACGCAGCTTGAATCGCCCGCCCAGCGGGGCTTTGCGGGCGCCGAGCGTTGGTTGGACGCAACGCTCGAATGTCAGGGATTGTGAGGCAGGCGGCACTTTCGACGGATTGCGACGCAAAAGCGCACACATAACCCTGATCCGGGCGAATACCAGTGCAAATCTTCGAAACCCTTGTCGTTATTGGGTTTGCGCTGCGCTATCATAGCAAGCGCCGCCCAGGGAAGCGGCAGCACGGCCGTCGAGGCGCAGCGGGGGAATTTGCGCCGCGACGCGAATCGCCGGGGAGCTCCGGAACCGTCGCTGCTCGACGGCGCGGCACGCGACCGTATAATCGGCGCGTTCGCGCTGTTCGTGTCAACCTAAACTGATAAGGAACTTCTCAATGAATAAACAGGAACTGATCGACGCCGTCGCAGGACAGACGGGCGCAAGCAAAGCGCAAACCGGCGAAACGCTGGACACGCTCCTCGAAGTGATCAAGAAGGCTGTGTCGAAGGGTGACGCGGTGCAGCTGATCGGTTTTGGCAGCTTCGGTTCGGGCAAGCGTGCGGCACGCACGGGCCGTAACCCGAAGACGGGCGAAACCATCAAGATTCCGGCAGCCAAGACGGTCAAGTTCACCGCTGGCAAGGCGTTCAAGGACGCCGTCAACAAGCGCTAAGACATTACCGCTTTGAGTTGACACCCGCCCCTGGCGGGTTTTTTTTCGTCCGCACGCTGTGTCTGCTGCTCTTTGCGGAGGTCACGCCCGGACTCCAGACGTGCTGCAATGAGCGGCACGTCTGGTCATTCTGAACGGCAGGTTCAACCCGGGCGATGAACGATCTCGCCCTCGCCGCTATCGTGGTCGTGATCGTGGTCGTCGTCGACGTCCCACGACGGGAACGGATCTGCGTACTTGCGCCAGGCGTCGGGGCCCGCTGCATATTCGGCATCGGTCAACAGGCACGCATCGAGCCTGGACTGCCATGCTGCACGATCCAGATTCACGCCGATCATCACCAGTTCCTGGCGACGGTCGCCAATGCGCACATCGTCCGGATCGCCGCACCAGTCGCGCGCGATTTCACTTTCCAGTTCTGCGTCCAGCGGCCAGCTTTCGCGCGGCTGCGCCGCCCACCACGTGCCAGCCGGACCGTGACGGCAAGCGCCACCCGCCTGCGAAAGCGAACCGGCAAGATCGTTGCGCGTCGCAAGCCAGAAAAAGCCCTTTGTCCGCAGCACACCCTTCCACTCTTCGTGCAGCAGCGACCACAGCCGCTCCGGATGAAAGGGGCGCCGGGCGCGATACACAAAATTGCCGATGCCGAATTCGTCGGCTTCGCCGTGGTGATCGTGGTCGTTGAGCGATGCGAGCCAGCCGGGCGCGCTCGATGCGGCGTCGAAATCGAATCGCCCCGTATTGAGCACTTCATTCAGCGGTACCACGCCGAAGCGGCTCACCACCTGCTCGGCGCGTGGATTGATGCGGGCAAGGATGCGCTGCAGGTGCGCGAGCTCGTCGTTACTGACGAGGTCGGCCTTGTTCACGACCAGCACGTCGCAGAATTCGATCTGTTCGATCAGCAATTCGACGAGTTGGCGATCGTCTTCCTCCGTGGCCGCGAGACCGCGTTCCGCGAGCGCGTCGGCAGAGGCATAGTCGCGAAGGAAGTTGAACGCGTCCACCACGGTCACCATCGTGTCGAGCCGGGCGACGTCGGTGAGCGACGTGCCGTCGTCATCGACGAAGGTGAAGGTTTCGGCGATCGGCATCGGCTCGGCGATGCCCGTCGATTCGATCAGGATCGCGTCGAAGCGTTTTTCGTCCGCGAGCCGGCGGATTTCGGTCAGCAGGTCGTCGCGTAGCGTGCAGCAGATGCAGCCGTTCGACATCTCGACGAGCTTCTCTTCGATATGCGAAAGCGCGGACGCATCGCGCACGAGTGCCGCGTCGATATTGACGGCGGCGAGATCGTTGACGATCACGGCGACGCGCAGGCCGGCGCGATTCGCGAGGATATGGTTGAGCAGCGTGGTCTTGCCCGCGCCAAGAAAACCGGCGAGCACGGTGACGGGCAGTGGCGGCTGGTTCATTGCAGTAAGGGAATTCAGAAATACGGGGATGTGCCGCGCGAGCGGCGCGAGCCACCATTGTGCACCATGCGGGCGCGGTGCGCTGACGGAGCAGGCCGGGAGCGGGCTGGTGGCGGGACTAAAGCGAGCTAAAAATAGATTAAAAGTGGTCTAAAAGCGGACTACTGCAGGAAATTCCATCGGCGCAGGATCCCGGCGATGTCTTGCGCATAGCGGTCGCGCAGCGACGGCGATTCCGAGTGATAGGCCCCGACGGCGGCCCACGTGTTGCCGTATTTGTTCATCTTCTGGCGCAGATGCCAGGCGGCGATGTACACGTTTTTGCACGGTTCCATGAGCGTGCTCTGCGAAATGCCGTACTGCGAGAGCGTGGGCAGATGGACGGAATTGATCTGCATTACTCCGTAATCAGTCGAACCATTCGCATTCCTGTGCACTGCGTCGGGCCGGTTGTGCGACTCCTGCCAAGCGATAGCGCGCAGGATCAACGGATTCACCTTTTGGTACCGCGCGGCTTCATCGAAACAGTCGGCGTGCGCGAGCGGGCTTGCGACGGCAAGCGCGAGCGTGGCAGCGACGGTAATCGAATGGAACCGGTTCTTCATCGGCGTGGAAAACGTAGCGGGAATCAACCAGTACGATACCCGCTACGTCGCTGGTGTGGGGCGTAGCCGGGTATCGGGAGATCGTGCACGCCCGGGGAATTCCGGGCATTACAGGGCACTACATGGAACCAGCGGGCGGAACGCGCGGATCGCTCTCGGGAAAACCCGGGCATATGTGCGCACCGCCATAGATCGCCCGTATGATACCGGCAGACAATGACGCGTCAACGAAACCACGCCTTTGGACGAGTCGGAATAAGCATTCCCTGATCGGTGTGCCGATCAGATCCGAAGGGAAACCGGACAATCGACGTCAGATAGCTTTCAAGCAGCTTCTTTAAAGTTGGCCGGATTGTAAAAGAAATCAACGGCTACTCCTGTCTTGTGACAATTCCGACATGAAAAGCCGCTAACATTGCTTCTTTTGTGAAGCATCGGAGATCGTGGGGACGGTTTTCCGGAGCGATCGACACTAGAAGGTCGGCCGGGCCTGGCGACAATTCAGCCCGTTCATTCTGCACGAATAGCCAGTGGTGTCCGTCATTGGCTTCGATATGAGATCCATGAGAAGAAATCGTATGGCCTTGCGTCGTGTCGTCACGGCGTTGCTCTTTAGCGGACTCCTCTCGGCGCAGCTGGTGCACGCCCAGGTGACGCTGAATTTCGTCAACGCCGATATCGACCAGGTGGCCAAGGCCATTGGTGCGGCGACCGGCAAAACGATCATCGTTGATCCGCGCGTGAAGGGGCAGCTCAACCTCGTTTCGGAGAATCCCGTTCCCGAGGACCAGGCGCTCAAGACGCTACAGGCGGCACTGCGCATGCAGGGCTTTTCGCTCGTGCAGGATCACGGCGTGCTGAAGGTCGTGCCC
Organism: Paraburkholderia adhaesiva; assembly: GCF_021390575.1. Classification (GTDB taxonomy): domain Bacteria; phylum Pseudomonadota; class Gammaproteobacteria; order Burkholderiales; family Burkholderiaceae; genus Paraburkholderia; species Paraburkholderia adhaesiva. The sequence goes on from NZ_JAJEJQ010000001.1 coordinate 3,343,270, forward strand.
GAAGCCGACGCCAAGCTCCAGGGCGTGCCGACCTACGTCGGCAACGCGCCGGTGGCCCGTGGCGACCAGGTGGTGACGCAGGTATTCGTGCTGAAGCACGAATCGGCGAATAACCTGCTACCGGTGCTGCGCCCGCTCATTTCGCCGAACAACACGATCGCCGCGTACCCGGGCAATAACACGCTTGTCGTCACCGACTACGCCGACAACGTGCGCCGTATCGGCGCGATCATCGATGGCGTGGATACCGCAGCCGGGCAGCAGGTAACGGTCGTTCCGCTGCGCAACGCCAACGCCCTCGATATTGCGCCGCAGATCGCCAAGATGCTCGACCCGGGTGCGATCGGTAGCACGGACCCAACGCTGAAGGTCTCGGTGGTTGCTGATCCGCGCACGAACGCGTTGATGCTGCGCGCATCGAATACGCAGCGTCTTGCCGCCGCGAAACAACTGGCGACACAACTCGACGCGCCCACGAGCCAGCCCGGCAACATGCACGTCGTTCCTCTGCGCAACGCCGATGCCGTGGCGCTCGCCAAGACACTGCGCGGCATGCTGGGCAAAGGCGGCAGCGACTCGTCGACCTCCGGCGGCGGGGCGAACTCGTTCAATCAGACTTCGGGTAGCAGCACGTCGACGGGCACCGCCGGCACGCCGCCGCTGCCAAATTCGCTTACTGGCAGTTCGTCGTCGTCGTCGAGCAACCCGATGTCGGGTGGCTCCTCGGCCGGCAGTGGTGACGCGCAGTTCTTCGGGGCAGACAAGGACAAGGGCGACGAAAATACGCCAGGCGGCATGATTCAGGCCGATTCGGCGACCAACTCGCTCATCATCACGGCGCCAGACGCGGTGTACCGTAACCTGCGGGCCGTGATCGACCAGCTCGACCGGCGGCGCGCCCAGGTCTATATCGAAGCGCTGCTCGTCGAGTTGAACTCGGACACTAACGCCAATCTCGGCATCCAGTGGCAGATCGGCACCAACCAGCTGTTCGCCGGTACCAATCTCACGAGCGGCCAAAGCAACAGCATCGTCAATCTGACGGCAGGCGCGGCAGGCACGGGAGGTCTTGGAGCCGCGCTCGCAGGCCAGAGTCTCCAGCAAGGCTTGAATGTCGGCTGGATCCGCGACATCTTTGGTGTAAAGGGCCTCGGCGCGTTGCTGCAGGCACTGTCGCAGACGAGCGATGCCAATGTGCTGTCCACGCCTAACCTCGTCACGCTCGACAACCAGGAGGCGAAGATCGTCGTCGGTACGAACGTGCCGATTCAGACGGGCCAGTATTCGAACCTCACGAGCGGCACGGCGAGCGCGGCGTTCAACACGTTCGACCGCGTCGACGTCGGTCTGACGCTGCACATCAAGCCGCAGATTATCGACGGCGGCCTCCTGAAGCTCCAGCTGTACACGGAGGACTCGGCGATCGTGAACGGCACGACCAACATCACGACAAATCCGGCCGGTCCCAACTTCACCAAGCGTTCGATCCAGTCGACGGTGCTCGCCGACAACGGCGAGATCATCGTGCTCGGCGGCCTGATGCAGGACAACTACCAGGTCAGTAACAGCAAGGTGCCGCTCCTTGGCGACATCCCGTGGATCGGCCAGCTGTTCCGCTCGGAAAACAAGACGCGCTCGAAGACGAACCTGATGGTGTTCCTGCGTCCGGTGATCATGACGGACGGCGACACGGCGCGAGCGGTGACGTCAAATCGCTACGACTACGTTCAGGGCGTGACGGGCGCGTTCCGGTCCGATAACAACCTGATGAGGGATAAGGACGATCCGGTAGTGCCGCCGATGCCGGTCGGCCCGAGTCAAGGTGGATCCGCGCTGAACCTGTTCGATCTCGACAAAATGAGGCGTCAGCAGGCGACCGGGATGCTGCCTGCAGAGCCCGCTGCCCCGAGCGGCACGGGGGCGAACGTCGAATCGCCGGGAGCGCACCCGTGACCACGCTCGCGCAGGCACCGGCTCCCGCTGGTGGCGAGCGCGAGGCGCCCTCGCCGCTCGCGGCGCGCCTTGTGCCTTACGGCTTCGCGAAGAGCGGTCAGATTCTTGTCGCCCAGCAGCGTGCGGATGGTCTCGAAGTGTGGGTCAGCGAACGCACGGCCCCTGCTGCGATCGCCGAGGTTGCGCGCAATTTCGGCGCGATCCGTTTTGTGCGCATCTCCGCCGACGAACTCGCCCACGCGATCAACCAGGCGTACGCGCGTCAGGATGGCAGCGCGGCGCAGGTGGTCGGCGAGGTGGAGGGCGAAGTCGATCTGTCGCGGCTGATGCAGGACATTCCCGAAGTGGAAGACCTGCTTGAGTCGGAAGACGACGCGCCGATCATCCGCATGATCAACGCGCTGCTCACGCAAGCCGCGCGCGAGCAGGCGTCCGATATTCATATCGAGCCGTTTGAAAATGCATCGGTGGTGCGCTTTCGCGTCGATGGAACGCTGCGCGACGTGGTGCGCCCGAAGAAGGCGCTGCACGGTGCACTGATTTCGCGTATCAAGATCATGGCGCAGCTCGATATCGCCGAAAAGCGTCTGCCGCAGGATGGCCGCATCACGCTGCGCGTGGGCGGCCGCCCGGTGGACGTGCGGGTTTCGACACTGCCCACCGGGCACGGCGAGCGCGCCGTACTGCGTCTTCTGGAAAAGGACGCGCAGCGCCTGAATCTCGAAGCGCTCGGCATGGCCGGCGACACGCTCAAGCAGTTCGACCAGCTCATTGCGAAGCCGCACGGCATCGTGCTGGTCACCGGTCCAACGGGCTCGGGCAAGACGACCACGCTCTACGCGTCGATGTCGCGGCTCGAGACGGCGACCACGAACATCATGACCGTCGAGGACCCGATCGAGTACGACCTCTCGGGCATCGGCCAAACGCAGGTGAACGAGCGCATCGGCATGACGTTCGCGCGCGCGCTTCGCTCGATCCTGCGTCAGGATCCGGACATCATCATGATCGGCGAAATCCGCGACCTCGAAACCGCGCAGATCGCCGTGCAGGCTTCGCTCACGGGTCACCTCGTGCTCGCGACGCTCCACACGAACGACGCCGCATCGGCGGTCACGCGTCTTACCGACATGGGTGTCGAGCCGTATCTGCTCGCGTCATCGCTGCTCGGTGTGCTCGCGCAGCGGCTCGTGCGGCAACTGTGTCCGGCCTGCAAGGAAGAGCGCACCGAAGACGACGGTCGCAAGCGCTGGCATCCGGTTGGGTGCGATCGCTGCGGACATTCGGGCTATGCGGGGCGCCGCGGCGTGTATGAACTGCTGCTCATCGACGAGCCGATCCGCGCACTGATCCACCGCAACGGGGCCGACGCCGAAATCCTCGAGGCCGGGCGCGCGCAAGGCATGCGCACGCTGCGCGAGGACGGTGAGCGCTGGCTCGACGCGGGCACGACTTCGCTCGAAGAAGTGCTGCGCGTCACGGGCGGCGCGTGATGGATTGCCGACAAGCGGGAGCGTAGACGAACATGCCGGCATTCCGTTTCGAAGCGATCGACGCGACGGGCAAGGGGCAAAAAGGCGTCCTCGACGCCGACAGCGCCCGCAGCGCCCGATCGCAGTTGCGCGGCCAGGGGCTGACGCCGCTCGTCGTCGAGCCGGCTGCGAGCCGCACGCGCGGCGCGCGCCAGCAACGGCTCGCGCTCGGGCGGCGTCTGTCGCAGCGCGAACAGGCGATCCTCACGCGTCAGCTCGCGAGCCTGCTCGTCGCGGGGCTGCCGCTTGGCGAAGCGCTCGCGGTGCTTACCGAACAGGCCGAGCGCGACTACATCCGCGAATTGATGGCCGCGATCCGCGCCGAGGTGCTCGGCGGTCATTCGCTCGCGAACGCGCTCGCCCAGCATCCGCGCGACTTTCCGGACATCTATCGCGCGCTCGTCGCGGCGGGCGAGCACACCGGCAAGCTCGGCATCGTGCTCTCGCGCCTTGCCGACTACATCGAGCAGCGCAACGCGCTCAAGCAGAAGATCGTGCTGGCGTTCACGTACCCGACGATCGTCACGATCATCGCGTTCGGCATCGTCACGTTCCTGTTGAGCTATGTCGTGCCGCAGGTCGTCAACGTGTTCGCGAGCACGAAGCAGCAATTGCCGTTTCTCACCATCGTGATGATGGCGCTCTCGGATTTCGTGCGGCACTGGTGGTGGGCCGTGTTGATCTTCGTGGCGCTCGCGGCTTGGATCGTGCGCTCGATCCTGCGCCGGCCGGGCCCGCGTCTCGCTTTCGACCGCTGGGTGCTCACCGCGCCGCTCGCGGGCAAGCTCGTGCGGGGCTACAACACGGTGCGTTTCGCGAGCACGCTCGGCATCCTGAGCGCCGCGGGCGTCCCGATCCTGCGCGCGTTGCAGGCGGCCGGCGAAACGCTGTCGAACAGGGCAATGCGCGCGAACGTCGATGAGGCGATCGTGCGCGTGCGCGAAGGCACGTCGCTTTCGCGCGCGTTGGGCAATACGAAGACGTTTCCGCCGGTGCTCGTCCACCTGATCCGGTCGGGTGAGGCGACTGGCGATGTGACGACGATGCTCGACCGCGCGGCCGAGGGCGAGGCGCGCGAGCTGGAGCGCCGCACGATGTTCCTCACGAGCCTGCTCGAACCGCTCCTGATTCTGGCGATGGGCGGCGTGGTGCTCGTGATCGTGCTCGCGGTGATGCTGCCGATCATCGAGCTGAACAATCTCGTGCAGTAGCGGCGCGCCGCCGTTGGAGATGTGGCGTCAGCGCACGTAGATGGTGGGGCCGGAGACGTTGGCCGGCAGGAAGATTTCGGAGTGCACACCGTGGCGGTCGATGACGATCGAGCGCGCGCGCACTTCGGCTAGCGTGGTGTCCTGGTTGAGCGGGCCGCCGAGTGAGATCGCTTTGGCGGCTTCGGTGCCGACGCTGACGATGGCAGCGGCGCCTTGCTGCAACGCCAGGATGCCGAAGAGGTGGATATCCTGGGCGGGCTGCCTGTCGAGCTTCCCGCCGAAGAGCGTGGCGGCCTCGTCGAGCGAGACTGGCGGCCTGGCGGCGGCGGCCTCTACCGGAGCCGCGCGGCTCGTAGCGAGCGTGATGGCCCACGACGTCGCCGTCGCGCAGAACACCGCGAACGCGGCTAGGGACAGGAGGCGGATTTGCAGTGCGTTCATGCGCTCCATTGTACGGAGTATTGTGAATTTTTCGACGTTATAGGCGTAAGTGCGCGGGTATGTCCGAAAGTCGTCACCGCGTGACATTACAATGACCCGCCACGTGCCTTACGGCACATGAGCGAATACGCGGCGCCGGAAGTCGGGCCGCTACGATTAACCGGCAAGGAAATGCCAGGAATACCGTCAGGAGGAAAGCAAGCCATGTCCATGTGGGCAAAACGCCACAACGCTACCGAGGCAATCGACGGCCTGCGTGCGCGCCGCCAGCGCGGCTTCACGTTGATCGAAATCATGGTCGTGATTGCGATCCTTGGCATTCTCGCCGCGCTGATCGTACCGAAGATCATGAGTCGTCCCGACGAAGCGCGCCGTGTCGCCGCGCGCCAGGACATCGGCACGATCATGCAGGCGCTCAAGCTGTATCGCCTCGATAACGGCCGCTATCCGACCCAGGAGCAAGGCCTCCAGTCATTGATCCAGAAGCCAGCCACCGATCCTGTTCCCAACAACTGGAAGGACGGCGGTTATCTCGAACGCCTGCCGAACGATCCCTGGGGCAACACGTACCAGTATCTGAATCCGGGCGTGCACGGCGAGATCGACGTGTTCAGCTACGGCGCCGATGGTAAGCCCGGAGGCGAAGGCAACGACGCCGACGTCGGGTCCTGGCAGTAGCGCCGCGTCGCAGGCGAGGCGCGTTGGCAACACGCCCGTGACCGCCCAGCGCGCCTGTCCTGCAGGACTCGTCTCCGCCGTATTGAGCCACGCATCATGCGCCAGAGCCAACCGAGCCAACCTCGTCGCCGTTACGTCTACGCCAGCTCACGCGCTTTCACGCGCGCGGGTGTGCGTGCGCGCGCCGGAGGGTTCACGCTGATCGAAATGCTGGTCGTGCTGCTCATCGCGGGCATCCTGATCTCAATCGCGTCGCTGACGCTCTCGCGCAATCCGCGCACCGATCTCAACGAAGAGGCCCAGCGAGTCGCCCTCCTGTTCGAATCGGCGGGCGACGAAGCCCAGGTGCGCGCGCGACCCATCGCGTGGCAACCCATCGAAGGCGGATTTCGCTTCGATGTGCGAACGGAAGACGGCTGGCGTCCGCTGCGCGACGATCTGCTCGGCCCGCGTCACTGGGAGGGCGGCGTGACCGGCGTGGAGATCGCCTATCCGGGCAGCGGCAACGACACACAGGCCAACCGCATCGTGTTCGGCACCGAGGCCGTTGATGTGCCCGTGGAAGTCACGCTTTTTTCGAGCGTCGGGCGCGTGACCATCGTCGGCACCGGCAACGGCCGGTATGAGGTGCGCTAGCGATGCGGACCACCCAATCCTTTTATCGCGCGGCGCGCGGCTTCACGATGATCGAAGTGCTCGTCGCGCTTGCTATCGTCGCGATTGCGCTCGCGGCGTCGCTGCGAGCCGTGGGCAGCCTCGCCGCAAGCGAAGCCGATCTCCACAATCGCCTGCTCGCGGGCTGGAGCGCTGATAACGCGCTCGCCCAACTGCGTCTCACACATGCGTGGCCCGAACTCGGCGTGCGGAGCTTCGACTGCTCGCAGGCCAATCTGCCGCTCGTCTGCACGCAAACGGTGACGGCGACGCCCAATCCGGTATTTCGCCGCGTGGAGGTGTCGGTGACGACGCCTGGTCGCGATGGCAACCTCGCGCAACTCGTCACGGTGCTCGGCAATGAAACAACCCGTTCGCTGTGACCGCGCGCGTGCCGAACGCGACGAAGGCGCGAGGTGCACCCTCCGCGCGAGACGCGCACGCGGCTTCACGCTGATCGAACTGCTCGTCGCCATCGCGATTCTCGCCGTCGTCGCGATCCTTTCGTGGCGCGGGCTTGACCAGATCATGCGCGGCCGCGAGACGATTTCGCGTTCGATGGCCGACGAACGGGTGTTCGCGCAAATGTTCGACCAGATGCGCATCGACTGCCGCCTCGCCGCGTCCGATGACGAAGCGGGCGCCTCTGCAATCTCGCTCGATGGTGGTGCCCTGCAGATCGTGCGCGCGTTCGCGGTGCCGCCTGGCTCGGCGCCTCGGCTGCAGGTCGTGCGCTATCGCGTGGTCGAGGGCCGCGTCGTGCGCTATGCGTCGCCGCCGCTCGCGAATCTCGGCGATTTGCGGCGCGCCATGCGCGGCGGCGAAAGCGGCGACTGGAATGCGCTGCCGATGATGAGCGGCGTCGGCTCGATCAACGCGCGGTTCTATGTGCCGAAGGTAGGCTGGACCTCGAACATGGCGGACGTGAGTTCGCAGCTCACCGCCAACGCCAACGCCAACGGCCTCAGGGTGCCGCAGCTTGGCGTTGCACCACTGCCGCGCTCGGTGACAGGGCTCGAGGTGCGGGTGAGCGCGCAGTCGTTGCAGTGGCCTGTCACCCGCGTGTTTCTCATGGGGGAATGACGATGCGCGCGCCGACTTCCCTCGCCTCCCGCGTGCACGTGCGTCGTGCCGTGACGCATGAAGGTGCCGCACGTCTTCGCGCGGACGTTCACGCCTGCAGCGTTGCCGGTCCGTGTGCGCCGCGTTGTTCGCGCCGTGTCCGCCGTGCATCGCAACGCGGTGCGGCGATCATCACCGCCCTCCTCGTCGTCGCCCTTTCCGCGATTCTGGTTTCGGGCATGCTCTGGCGTCAGCAGGTGCAGTTGCGACGCATCGAGAACCAGCGGCTCGTCGCGCAGGCCCAGTGGATTTCGCGCGGTGCGCTCGACTGGACGCGCCTCGTGCTGCGCTCGGAAGGCGATACGTCGGCGGGCGTCACCTGGCTCGGCGGCGCATGGGGCATGCCTGTCGCGAAGACGCGACTGTCCGACTTTCTCGGCCAGATCGGCGACGTGCGCGCCGAACAAGGCGCTGCCACGTATCTATCGGGTTCGATCGAGGATGCCCAGGCGCGCTTCAATCTGCGCAACCTCGTGGCAAGCTCCGCGCCTGGCACTCTGCAGCTCAACGTCACGCAGATCGAGGCGTTCGCGCGACTTCTGCAGATGCTCGGCATCAATGGCCAGCTCGCGAAGAATACGGCCGTGTATGTGCGCTCGGGACTGGCGTATTCGATGACGCGCTTCCAGACGTCCTCCACGACGGCCACGTCGACATCGACCTCGACGCAGCAGCTCGCGGCTGGCGCGACGGGCGGCGCGACCTACACCGACAATCCGGGCCTGAGCGACGCCGACAGCGACAGCGCGGTCGCCCCGCTCCTGATGACGAGTGTCGATTCGCTGCTCGACGTGCCGGGCTTCACGCCCGATGCGCTTGCGCGGCTGCGGCCTTTCGTGACGGTCCTGCCGGCCACGACGCCGGTGAACATGAACACGGCGAGCGCCGAGGTGGTCGCGGCGATCATACCGGGCATGAACCTGTCGAGTGCGCAGGCATTCGTGGCGCGGCGGCAGAATGTGTTTTTCCGCAATCTGAGCGACGTTCAACTGGCGCTTCAGGGCGCGGGCGTGCAGGCGGCGTCCGTCGACACAACGCTGTGTGACGTCAACACGAGTTATTTTCTCGTTCATGGCCGCGTGGACCACGAACGCGCCGAGGTAGACCGCACGACGCTCGTCTGGCGCGATCCGCTCACCCACATGACGCGCATCGTCCGCGACGAACCATGAATCCGACTGAGTCCAACATCGAAAAGAGGTGCGTTTGAGCACGCTGATCGTCTTGATCCCGCCGCGTGACCCGGCGGTCCACTCGCAGGAATGGCAGCTGCCGGAGTTGCCGTTCCTGCTGCTCGACAAGGCGGGCAACACACAGCGCTCGGGTTGCTCGGCGCTCGCGCTCCTGCCGCGCGCTACGTCGACCGTGCTCCTGATCGCCGCGCGTGATCTGCTGACGGTGGCCGCCGCTGTGCCGCCGCTCAAGGGGCCGCGGCTGCGCCAGGCACTGCCGAACGTCGTAGAGGATCATCTGATCCAGGACCCGCAGACCTGCCATCTCGCGCTCGATCCGCAGGCGCTCTCCGATGGCCGGCATAAGGTCGTGGCGATCGATCGCGGCTGGTTCCGTTTTCTGATCGAGGGCTTTACGGCAGCCGGCCATCGCGGCCTGCGCGCCGTGCCCGTCGCGCGCTGTCTGCCGCAGCCTGTGGCCAGCGAGCAGGATGAAGCGGCGTCCTCGCCGCAGGAGACTGTCGAGCCGGTGATCGCCTGTGCGCTCGGCCCGGTTGTGTCGACTGCGCCTGCGCTGTTGGCCGGCAGCCGGTCCGATCAGGCGCTCGCGGTGCCCGGTGAGGCGCTTGAACTTGTGATCGTGCGCGGCGCAATGGAGCAAGGTCTGGCCGTGCCCGCGCAGAGCGCGTCGGCCACGATCGCGGCGCTGGCCGGCGATGCGCCCGTCACGCTCTACAGGCTGACAGGTCTGCCCGGCGAACCATCGGGCGCGGCGTCGAAGTCGCCCGCCGCGCAACTGCCCGGTGCCCAGTCGCTCACGTTCGAAACCCTCGCGCGTCGCGCGCTCTCCTGTCGGTTCGACCTCTGCCAGTTCGAATTCGCCGCGCAGCCATGGCAGCTCGATCGCGCTACGCTGCGCCGCCTGCGCGTGCCGCTCGCCCTCGTGGCTGCGTCGCTCGTGGTTGCGATCGTCGGGGCAAACGTGCAATGGCTGATGCTTGTGCGTCAGCGCGACGCCATCAACGCCGAGATGACCGAACTGCTGCTCAACGCGTTTCCGAAGACGACCGTCGTGCTCGATCCGGCCGGCCAGATGGCGCGTCAGCTACAACAGCTGCGCCTGGCTGCGGGCCAGCCCTCGCCCGAGGACTTCCTCGCGCTCGCCGACGGTCTCGCTCGCTCGCTCGGTCCCGTTCCCGCGAACGCCATCGCGGCGCTCGACTACCACGACCGCCGCCTGGAGGTGACCTTCAAGCAGGGCGTCAACGTCGATGCGGACCTCACGGCACGCCTTGCGCGCAACGGTCTGACCGGCACGGCGGACAGCAGCACCGGCAAATGGACGATCAGGAGCGCATCGTGAAGACAACGGCTTTGAGCGGCGCATGGGCTGAATTCTGGGGCGCACGCAACGAGCGCGAAAAACTGCTGCTGACGTGGGGTAGCGCGGTGCTGGCCGTGGCGATCGGCTGGTCGGTGCTATGGGCGCCCGCCTCCGACGGCCGCGCGCAGTTGCGCGCGAGCCTGCCGGGCTTGCAGCGTCAGCTCGCGGAGATGACGGCGCAGGCCAATGAGGCGCGTGCCCTTGCGGGTGCGGCGGCCAGCGTCGCGCCGGGCGGCCAGGCGCTCAAGGACGCGCTGACGGCGTCGCTGACCGAGCACGGCCTCGCGGGCGGACAAGTGCAACTGATCGGCACGACGGTGCAGGTGCAGTTGAAGAACGCATCGTTTCCGGCCTGGACGGGTTGGCTCGACGATGTGCGCAAGCAGTTCAAGGTGCAGGTGGTCGAGGCGCACGTAACGGCGCTGAAGGCCGACGGCCAGGTGGACCTGACCGCATCGCTGCAGCCTGCGAACGCGCACTGAACGCCGTCGGGCATTGCATGGGACCGGAGATCAAAGCATGACGTACTGGATGCGGCGCGTACGCGCCGCGTTGCCGTGGCTCGTGGTGGGCGTGCTGTCGAGCGCAGCGGTCCTGCTCGCGCGGATGCCCGCCGCCTGGATCGCGCCACAGTTCGCGCGCATGACGCACGGCCACGTGAATCTCGTCGATCCCGCGGGATCGCTGTGGCAGGGATCCGCGACGCTGATGCTCGCGGCCGGTCAAGACCCGGCGGGCGCGACGGTGCTGCCGGGCCGAATCGAATGGAAGACAGCCTTTTGGCCGCTATTCACGGGGCGTGTGCGCATGCAGATGCGCCAGACGGAGGCGATGCCCGATCCTGTCACCGTCGAGGCGACGCCGCGCAGCGCCACGGTGACAGCGGGTTCGATCGACGTGCCAGCATCGCTGCTCGCGGGGCTCGGCGCGCCCTTTAACACGCTCGATTTCGACGGCAAGGTGCGGCTCGCATGGAGCCCGTGGCGCACGTTCGGCACGGATGCGTTCGGACGCGTCAACATCTCGCTCACCGACATGAGTGCTCGCGTGTCGCTCGTGAAGCCGCTTGGATCGTACGAGGTGGTGGTGCAGTCGCAGGGCGCATCGTCGACGATCGATCTCTCGACTCAGAAAGGGCCGCTGCAACTCGACGGACACGGGACGATGTCGCGCGCGTCGGCGTCGTTCGAGGGCACCGCGAGCGCGACGCCCGAACAGCGCGAAAACCTTGCGGGTTTGCTCAATCTGCTCGGTCGCCCGTCCGGGCCGGGGACCGTCGCGCTGATTTTCGCCCGCTGAACCAGCGAGATGCGCCGCCGCACGAACCGTTCGCGGTTCATGCGGCGGTTGCGTTGTGGGTCACTCAGGCTGCACGGATTGTGCGCGAGTGGAAACCGTTGCGGCCGCATCGGTCGCGAACGTCGAGGCCTTGTCCGTGGCGCCCGCCCCACTCTGCCCCGTCTGCGCGCCCGGACGTGGCAAAGGCGCAGGCGCGGCCATGTCGCCGGTCTCGCGCCCCATCTGCGTGACATCCCATCCGCCGCCGAGCGCCTTCACGAGTCCCACCGACGACACCATCCGCTGCCCGTCAATGCTCGCGAGCTTCTGCTGCGCGACGAACGCCGTGGTCTGCGCGACGAGCACGTTCAGGAAACTGGTCGTGCCGGCCTTGTATTCGTTGGTGACGATTTCGACCGCATGCTCCGCCGACTCCACCGCCTGCCGCTGCACGACGACTTCCTGCGCGAGGATGCGCTGCGACGCGAGGTTGTCCTCGACGTCCTGGAACGCAGCCAGCACTGACAGCCGATAGGCGGCAACTTGCTGGTCATAGGCGGCGCGCGCGGCTTCGGTCTGGGCGCTGCGCAATCCGGCGTCGAAGATCGTCCCCGCGAGCGACGGACCGAGCGTCCAGAAGCGCGACGGCATCGAGAGCAGTTGCGAAAACACGGAACTCTCGAAGCCGCCCGAGGCGGAGATCGTCAGCGACGGAAAGAACGCCGACATTGCCACGCCGATCTGCTCGTTCGCAGCGGCCGCCTTGCGTTCCGCCGAGGCAATATCGGGGCGGCGTTCGAGAAGCGCCGAAGGCATCGAGAGCGGCACGACGGGCGGCGTGGCGGTCAGCGGCAACGGCGGGATCGAGAACGTCGAGGCCGGCTGGCCGATCAGCACCGCGATGGCATGCTCGTCCTGGGCGCGCGCGACGCCGTTATCGATCGCCGCCGCTTGCGCCGACTGCAACTGCGTCTGCGCCTGGATCACGTCGGCGCGGCCCACGACGCCTTGCGCGTACTGGTTCTGCGTGAGCTGCAGCGACCTTTGGTACGCGGCGACCGTGTCGTCGAGCAGCTTTTGCTGCGCGTCCAGCGAGCGCAGCGCGAAGTACGTCTGCGCAAGCGTGGCCTGCGCGGACAGGCGCGCGTTGGCGAGATCGGCTGCGGCGCCCTGCTGCCCGGCTTCCTGCGCGCCTACCGTGCGACTCACCTTGCCCCACAGGTCCGGCTCCCAGGTCGCATCGAGGCCGATATTGAAGTTATTCGAGATGGTGCCGTTCCCGAAGTTGCCGCTCGAAGTGCTTACGTGCGTTGGCGTGCGCGAACGCGTGGCGCTCGCCGACGCACCGATCACCGGAAAGTACGCAGCCCGCGCCTCACCGACGAGCGCGCGCGCCTGCCGGTAGGCAGCGGCGAACTGGGCGACGGTCTGATTTTGCGCATTGAGCTGATCCTGGAGCGCGTTCAGTTGCGCGTCGTCGTAGATGGTCCACCAGGCGCCGCGATCGGTTTGATCGGACGGCTGCGCGACTTTCCAGCCTTCGGGCGCTTCCTTGAACGAAGCCGGAACGGCGGCGGACGGCCGCTGATAGTTCGGGCCGACGGCACAGCCGCTGAGCTGGAACGTCAGCGCGGCCGCGGCACAGACGAGCGTGAGCGCGCGTGCGCGGCGCGGGAAGAGTTCGGGCAAACGGACGATACGGCGAGGCATGCAAGCAATCCTTCGATGCGGCGGGCGAGAAACGGCGCGGGCTTTATTACCGGACGCGCGGCGCGGTGCGCGATGATGCGCAGCGGGGTTGTAGTGTCGCGGCAATGGTAGCGCACGCGCCGTGCGGCGCGCGGAATCTGCAAGAGTAATGCTCAGACGGCTTGCGGTGTGTTACGGCGGAGACCGGGCAGGTTACGCGTCGTTACGGCGCCAGCGTCGCAGCGCGCGAAGCGCGTGGCCACCCGTGTGGGTGCGCGGCGCGTGGGTCTTGTGCTGCGGCGGACAAGCAGCGCGGCATGCGAGCGCGTTGCCGCAACAGGCGGCAGAGCCCGCGCCGGCGTCTGCCTCGCGACGGGCGCGGCGGCGTTCCGCCCACATGTGCAGCAGAACCGCGAGCGAGCCGCCCGGCAACGCGAACACCGCTGCGTAGACCGCGAACTTTCGCCAGCTCGTCGCCCGCCGGACCGCGTTGGCTCGCGCGAACGCGAGCCGGGCCGTGTCGGCGAAGGTGCGACCGAGGCCGCCGAGCGTGTTTTTCAGATACGGCATGACGCGGTCTGAGGGCGAAAGGGAAATGAAGTGATTGCCTGTCATAATATTGACTAAGCAAGTAAAAGTCCAAATTTATTTGCGCTGCACCAATGACGGTGTTGTTTTTTGCCCCAGCGGAGACGCTATCAGCCCCACAGGCACGCGTTTATTTATCTGCCTAAGCAGACAAATAAACGGCTAGAATCTGCGTCTGGCCCGACAAAGTGGAATTTGTCCCGACATGAACGAAGCGCCCGTCCCACCCGAAAGGAACAAGATCGAGTCGAGTCTCGGCTATTTCCTCTCGACCGCGCGCAACGTGCTGGCCGCCCGGATGGACCGGGCTGTGGAGCCGCTAGGCCTCACGTCGTCGCAGATCGGTGTGATTCTGCTGCTGTGGTACGAGCGTGCACGCACGCCAAACGAGATGTCGCGTGTGCTGTCGTACGACACCGGATCGATGACGCGCATGCTCGACCGGCTCGAAAAGAAAGGCTTCCTGGTGCGCCAACGAAGCCACGCCGACCGGCGCGTTGTGGAGCTGGATCTGACCCCGATAGGCCGTGATGCGGCGCAGCAACTTCCGGATCTGATCGCGGCCGTGTTGAGTGAGCAATTGCGCGGCTTTTCCGCCGACGAGGTTGCGACGCTCCTGCAACTCCTGCAGCGCTTCATCGCCAACGACGCGGCGACCGAGGTCGTCTGCGGCGGCCAGAGCGGCTGCCCGGCCGACGGCGGCACGCAGGAGCCGAGCGGAAACCCATAACAGGCGGCGCAATAAGCGCTTCTTTTTTCACGTTGATAACTGTCTGGGCAGAGAATGCCGAGGCACTGAAATGCAGACCGGCGATGACCCGCAGATTCACGCAGCGGGCCACGGTTTGATCTACAAGGATTCAGGACCGATGAACGCTTCAACCGCGGCGATCTCAGCCGCCGAGCCTAAGCAGTTGACCGGCGGCACGCTTGCGCTCCTCACCGTAGGCCTTGCGCTCGGCACGTTCATGGAGGTGCTCGACACGTCGATCGCGAACGTCGCCGTGCCGACCATCTCCGGCAACCTCGGCGTCGCGACTACCGAAGGCACGTGGGTCATCTCGTCGTACTCGGTGGCGTCGGCGATCGCGGTGCCGCTTACCGGCTGGCTCGCACGGCGCGTGGGTGAAGTGCGGCTCTTCACGATATCGGTGCTGCTGTTCACGATTGCCTCGGCGGCATGCGGGCTCGCGACGAACTTCGAAACGCTGATCGCGTTCCGCCTCGTTCAGGGTCTCGTGTCCGGCCCCATGGTGCCGCTGTCACAAACGATCCTGATGCGCTCGTATCCAGTCGCCAAACGAGGCCTCGCGCTCGGCCTCTGGGCGATGACGGTGATCGTCGCACCGATTTTCGGTCCCGTGATGGGCGGCTGGATCACCGATAACTACACGTGGCCGTGGATCTTCTACATCAACGTGCCGATCGGGCTTTTTTCGGGCGCGTGCGCCTGGATGCTGTTGCGCGGTCGCGAGACGAAGACAACGAAGCAGCGCATCGACGCCGTGGGCCTTGCGCTGCTAGTGATCGGCGTGTCGTGCCTGCAGATGATGCTCGACCTTGGCAAGGACCGCGACTGGTTCAACTCCACGTTCATCGTCACGCTGGCGATCATCGCTGTGGTGTCGCTTGCGTTCATGCTCGCGTGGGAGTTCACGGAAAAAGAGCCAGTCGTCGATCTTTCTCTGTTCCGTGACCGCAATTTCGCACTGGGCGCGCTGATCGTCTCATTCGGCTTCATGGCGTTTTTCGGCTCGGTGGTGATTTTCCCACTCTGGCTGCAGACGGTGATGGGCTACACGGCCGGCATCGCGGGCCTCGCGACGGCGCCCGTCGGCCTGCTGGCTCTCGTGCTTTCGCCGCTGATCGGGCGCAACATGCACAAGCTCGACCTGCGCATGGTCGCAAGTTTCGCATTCCTTGTTTTTGCGTTTGTTTCGATCTGGAATTCGACGTTCACGCTCGACGTGCCGTTCAATCACGTCATCCTGCCGCGTCTCGTACAGGGCATCGGCGTGGCGTGCTTCTTCGTGCCGATGACCACCATCACGCTCTCGAGCATCCCGGACGAACGTCTAGCCAGCGCATCGGGGCTATCGAACTTTATGCGTACGCTGTCGGGTGCGATCGGAACGGCAGTGAGCACGACGTTCTGGGAAAACGATGCGATCTATCACCACGCCGTGCTCTCCGAATCGGTGAGCACGTATTCGCAGAGCACGAACGCTTATAGCGACGCGCTGTCGAGCCTTGGTCTTGCGGGGCACAGTGTGACGGCGCAACTCAACGAGATCGTTACGCAGCAGGGCTACATGATGGCCACGAACGATTTCTTTCGTATTTCGGCTGTGGTGTTTATCGTGCTGGCCGGGCTTGTATGGATTACGAAGCCGAGAAAAGGCGCGGGACCGTCAATGGGTCACTGACGGTCCCGCGGCTGACAGCTGATCGCCTGTGGGCGATCACTGCATTGTGACACCGCTCGTCTGAACCTCGACGCGGCGGTTGCGCGCACGGCCTTCGGCCGTGGCATTCGAGTCGATTGGTTTCGAGTAGCCGTAACCCTGGACG
Organism: Paraburkholderia adhaesiva; assembly: GCF_021390575.1. Taxonomy (GTDB): domain Bacteria; phylum Pseudomonadota; class Gammaproteobacteria; order Burkholderiales; family Burkholderiaceae; genus Paraburkholderia; species Paraburkholderia adhaesiva. Next base: position 3,359,543 of record NZ_JAJEJQ010000001.1, read on the forward strand.
TCGAACTGGCTCGCGTGCAGGCCCTTCGACGCGAGATAGCTGCGCACGGTCTGCGCCCGGCGCAGCGAGAGGCGATCGTTATAGGCCTTGGAGCCCACCGAATCGGTATGGCCGCCGATGACCACCGTGCCGATGTTCACGCCGTCGCTGTCCCTGATGAATGCGTCGAGCTTCTGCTTGCCGGACGGGAGCAGATCGGCCTTGTCGAAGGCGAAATTCGTATCGGCTTCGAGCGTGATGGTGCGCGGCGGGGGCGGCGCTTGTACGACCGGTGGCGGCGGGGGCGGAGCCTCGACGACCGGCTGTGGTGCCTGGCAGATGAAGACGATTTCGCGCGGATCGCCCTTGGCTGCATAGTCGGCCACGGTGCGGTCCACCGAGGAGACCCGCAGCGGCTGTTTGTCGCCGCAGATTTCGTTGACCTTTTTCATACAGGTCGCCGAACTTTCAAGCAGGCCGTAGCATTGCACACGGTGGGCCTGGGTGCCGTTCGCAAGCGTCACGACGTCAAGATTGTGCATGGGCCCAGACGCGGTCGTACAACCAGTGGCGACGACGGTGAGGGCAGCCAGCGCACTGGCTGACAAAACTCGCAGTTTCATTGTCGATTAGATTCAAAGATGAGGGGTTAGCTGTCCGGCATTCGCCGAATCAGACCCACAATACGGGTCCCGCACTCATCTTCTCAATCGGAGAAAGCTTAAAACTGCGAATCAACGCGGATGATCGGGTATGCGGGCGAGCCGTTCGACGTCCGCATTTCCCTCGCGATCTCAGTGAGGGGCGGACGGATCCGCGTCGCTCGCTGGCGTTGCCGATTCGTCTGCGCCGGCGACCGGCGCGTCGACGCCCGTGCGCACGAACTGCTTGAATGCCGCGCCCGCTGTCCATGGATCCGGCTTGCAGCCCAACGAGCTGTCGCAGTGCGCTGCGAAGCCGATCGTCGCCGTACCGTCGTTGTTGACGGCCTTCGTGATTTCGTACGCAAGCAGGCGCTTGCCGCCGCCCGGGCCCGAGGTCTGGATCAGCGTATCGGTGGCGGTCTGCACTTCGTACTTCGAATGATTGCGCACCCAGTCCTGTGCACGTTGCCACCAAAGCGTACATTGCGTCTTGTCCTGGCACGTGAGCGGAGCGGTCGCGGCCTGCATGACGTCCGGATTGACCTGTCCGCCCGTCGAGCAGGCCACAGCGGTCGCGCAGAGCAGGATCGGCAGAATTCGTTTCATCGTTTTATGTCCTCCCCGAAAGCGCCACGCACTACGCGCCGCGCGTTCGTCCGCCCGCGCGGGAAAGCGCGCAGGCATGTCGATTGATATTCATTGGACCGCGCGGGCGTGGCTTTCGTTGCGAGGTTTCGAGCAAGTGCGCAAGTGCAATACCCGGCGGTGATCCGGTCACGCACCGTAACTGTCGAGTGTGTAGGCGCCATAGGCGGCGATGAACGCATCGAACGAGCCGGCTTGATCGCGTTCGAGCGTTGCCTGATCGTCGAGTGATTCGCGCGCGAGCCTTTCGAAATGAGCCGTCGACGCGGCGTCCAGCGGACGCGAGAGGAAGTGTGACGCGTGCCGTTCGCTCTGCGCGAGCGCGAATTCCAGGAACGTCTGCTTCTCGTCGAGCATGGTCTGAAGCACGCGTGCCGATGGCGTAAGCGATGCATCCGCGAGCTTCGCGCGTTGTGCAGCCGCGGCGCGCGCATGTTCGTCTGTGCCGCGCAGCGCGTCGAGCGTTGCCGCGGCACGTTCGATCTTCGCGAAGAGTTCGGAGGCCCAGTCCTGCATCGGCACGGACGTGCCGTCGCGCTTGAGTTCGAGCCCCGGGCGGCGGCCTTCCTTCGTGACCAGCCCGAAATTATCGTTGGCCTCGGTGTACGCGGGGGCGGGCAGGAGCGGGCTGTCATCGAGCGCGCACGCGAGCAGATAGGCGTCCAGAAAGCGTGCCGTCTCAAGCGCTATGCCCGTGGGCTCGAATGGATCGATATCCATGCAGCGCACTTCGACGTACTGCACGCCGCGCTCAGCGAGGGCATGCAACGGGCGCTCGCCCGAATACGTCACGCGCTTCGGACGGATCGTCGAGTAGAACTCGTTTTCGATCTGCAACACGTTCGTGTTGATCTGCACCCACTCGCCATCGCGCTGCGTGCCGATCGCCTCATACGGCGGATACGGCTGGCTCACTGCCTGCGCAAGCGCTTCGAGATAGCCGGGCAGGGTGTCGTAGTCGGCGTGCAGCGCCGACTGGCCCGTCGTGTTCGAGTAGCCGAGGTCGCTCATGCGCAGGCTGGTCGCGTACGGGAGGTAGAGCGTCTCGTTGTCGAGCGCGTCGAGTCCGTGCTTGTTGCCGCGCAGGAAGCCTGCGTCGAGTGCAGGCGACGCGCCGAACAGATACATCAGCAGCCAGTTCGTGCGACGGAAGTTGCGGATGAGCGCGAGATAGCGGGCCGACTGGAAATCCGTCAACGTTTCCGCGGACTTCTCGTGCGCGTGGAGCGCCACCCACACTTCTTCGTCGAGCGAATAGTTGTAGTGGATGCCCGCGATGCATTGCATCGTGCGCCCGTAGCGCAGAGCGAGACCCATGCGATAAACGCGCTTCAACCGGCCGATGTTCGACGTGCCGTATTCGGCGAGCGGGATGCCGTCGTCGGTGGCGGGCAGGAGGCCCGGCATCGATTCGTTCCAGAGGATTTCGCCATCGCGCGCGAGCACTGCATAGACGTAGCGATGCAGTTCGTCGAGCCTTTCAAGTGTGACCGACGGATCGTGCTCGGCAGGCGTAATGATTTCGAGCAGCGCTTCGGAATAGTCCGTCGTCAGTGACGGATGCGTAAGCGCCGAACCGAGCGCCGCCGGATGCGGCGTCATCGCGAGGCGGCTGTCGCGCGTTACCCGCAGGCTCTCCTTTTCGATGCCGCGCAGACCGCGCGCGAGCGCATCGCGGTGAGGCCCGGCGCTCAGCACGGAAAGTCGCTGTGCGAGAACGTCGTTCGTGCCGCTGGTACGTGAGGAGGTCGTGTCTGGCATTGAGGCTGGTCGGGCGGGGGCCGGCAGCGTGATATCTCCCGCACGCGCGCCGACGTAAAGTTTTCGTTAGCGGGCACTTTAACATCTCGCCGGAAGACCTGCTCATGGCCGTCTTGCGCGCATCAGGACGCCTTGTACCGCGTCGATTTCACGCGGTTGGCGCGCTTTTCGTCCGCGATCTTGCATGCATCTGCGATGCGCCTGCCTCCTTGTTTCGCACGCGTCAGCCGCCGCGCGCTGCACTCGCGCGATCGGCAAGTTCATTCCACAGATGCATCGCGGCATACGCGCGCCACGGCTGCCACGCGTCGCTGCGCGCGCGCTGCTGTGCCGGGCGCAAGAGCGCTGGGTCGCGCGCGGTGATCGCCTGCATCAGCACGAGATCGGTCGCGGGCCATGCGTTCGCGTCACGCCACGCGCGCATCGCAACGTATTCGACGGTCCACGGACCGATCCCCGGCAGCGCGAGCAGTGAAGCGCGCATGGCGTTGAGATCGCTGGTGGTATCCGCTGAAGTAAGCGAGTCGCTGTGACTGCGGCGTTCGATCGCGACTGCGCCGCTCGCGACCGCATCGGCAAAGCCCTGCAGCGCGGCGACGCGCTTGCCCGGCATGCCGATGCCGGCGAGGTCCGCGGCGGCAAGCGCGGCCGGCGTCGGGAAGCGCCAGGCCGTGTGCTCGTGCGGATGCGATTCGATGCGTTGGCCGACGCGCTGCACGAGGCGGCCGATGATCGTCGTCGCCGCTTTCACGCTGACCTGCTGGCCGACGATCGCGCGGACCACCAGCTCGAAGCCCGACCACGCGCCAGGCACGCGCAAACCGGGCGCGGCGGCCACGAGCGGCGCGAGCCACGGATCGTCGGCGAAATGCGCCGCGACGGCCGCCGGGTCCGCCTGCGTATCGAACATGCGGGCTAGCGGGGCGGCGAGGGCGGCCGCATGGGCGCTCACCGGGCCGTCGATCTGCACGACAAGGCAGCGCTTGCGCGCGTGGCGGCGGACGGTGAGGGTGCCGCTTGCGTCCCGGAAGTCGATGGCGCGCCGCCAGGCGCCGTCCTCGACGGTCTCGACGCCCGGCGTTGCGCGGCCCGCGAAGAAGCGCAGCACGCGCGGCCAGTCGTAGGGGGCGCGAAACGGCAACTCGAGTGTGGCGCTGTCGGTTGGCGCGGGTGCTTCGATCTGCGACTGCGGTTTCGAGGTTGGTACGGGCGCCTCGATCTGCGACTGCGGTTTCGATTCGGGCAGCGCGGTGCTCAAGTCGTCGTCTCCGGCCGGGTCACGCGGGCGTCAACATCGTTCCTGCGACGAGGCGCCGCGCCGGGCGCGTTCTCCGCGTGGCCTTTCGCTTCGGCATCGAGGAGGGCGGCCTTGCGCTCGATCCCCCAACGGTAGCCCGCGAGCGAGCCGCTCTTCTGCACGACGCGGTGGCACGGAATCGCGAGCGCCACCGGATTCGACGCGCACGCGCTCGCCACAGCCCGCACAGCGCGCGGCGCGCCGAGCGTTTCGGCGATCTCCGTGTAGCTGCGAGTCTCGCCATAAGGAATCCGCTGCAGCGCCTCCCAGACACGCTGCTGGAATGCCGTCGGCGCAATGTCGAGCGGCAGGTCGAATCGCTCGCGCCGGCCGTGCAGATAGGCGTCGATCTGCGCGATGAACGGCGCAACCGCACCGCTGTCTTCGATGCGGTCGGCATTGGCGAAATCGGCGTGAAGGAAGCCGGCGAGCGACGCTTCATCGTCGCCGAATGCGATCCGGCAGATGCCTTTGTCCGTGGATGCGACAAGGACGAGGCCGAGCGGTGTCGGCGCGGTGCCGTAGCGGATCGTCAGGCCAGCGCCCTTGCGGCGATACGCGGACGGGGCCATGCCAAGCTCGGCTGGCACGCTTTCATAGAGCCGCGACGACGAGCCAAAGCCCGCATCGACGCTCGCCCGGGTCACGCCCGCGCCCTGCGTGAGCGCGTCGCGCAGGACGGCGCCACGGCGGGCCGCCTGATACTGGCGCGGCGAGACACCGAGCACGCGCTTGAACAGGCGTTGCAGGTGGAACGGGCTCAGATGCACGGCGTCGCTCAGTTCGGCGAGCGTCAGGCGCGCCTGCGGATCGGCGTCTAGCGCCGCACATGCCCGGCGCACGATTTCGAGTTCGCGCGGCAAGCCGCCTGGGCGGCAGCGCTTGCATTCGCGGAAGCCAGCGGCGCGGGCGGCGTCGGCGTCGTCGAAGAAGGCGACGTTTTCGCGACGGGGCAGCCGCGACGCACACGACGGGCGGCAAAACACGCCGGTCGTGCGCACGCCGTAGAAGAAGGCGCCATCGGCGTGGGCGTCGCGCGTGGAGACGGCGTCCCAGCGATCGGCGTCGGTGGCCCAGGTTTCAGGCCGGGCGGGTAGTGGGGTCGGAGTGGCGGTCATGGCGTGACTCCCTGAAAGAGCGGTTTCGACGATGCCCACTGTAGCCGCTGGCCTGTGCGTCGACGCGCCGGATCTTGCGCTGTTATCCAGACTTTCATCTGCTTTGCGACGTAATGATCTGGCGCTTTCACGCGGCCTCGGGCGTCGGTGCGACAAAGCGGCCGGATTCCGGGTTTTCCCTTAAAAAGTTGTTGCGTCGCGTCAGGTGGCTGTGTATAGTTGTCCCTGTCTCCTCCATGTCTCCTCCTGATATGGATTAAGCCCGCTCAAAGCAGCGGGCTTTTTTTCGTCCAGCGCTTTTAAGCGCGATCTGCCGATGAGCGTGCTCACCTCCGCGGTGCCCACGACGGCGCGAACGCCCGTTCATTTCCCGACGCTTCAATTTTCCGCTTCTTTCCCGGATTGCGCTGGCCGTGGCCTGGTCGGTTAGTGCATGCCGACGATGATAAGGGCACCGATCGGCGCGGCATGACGCACGCAGCCGGTGTCGATCCGATGGCTTGCCATGTGGTTCAAGATGGTGGCTCGTGCGGCGCATCGAGGAAATGCCATGCAGATTCAGATCCGCGAAATCGATCACGTCGTCATTCGCGCCGCCGATCCTGACGCGATGACGCGCTTCTATTGCGACGCATTGGGCTGTCATGTCGAACGCGAGCAGCACGAGCTCGGGCTTATCCAGTTGCGGGCCGGGCGTTCGTTGATCGATCTGGTCGCGATCGGAGGTCCGCTCGACCGTAACGGCGCGAAAGGTGCTAGCGGCGGCGAAAGCGGCAGTGCGGCCGGGCGGAACATGGATCACCTGTGTCTGCGCGTCGAGCCCTTCGACGGTGACGCCCTCAAGGCGCATCTCGCACCGTTCGGTGCGCAGCCCGGCGAAGTGGTGGAGCGCTACGGCGCCGAAGGATATGGCCCTTCGCTCTATCTGTTCGATCCCGAGGGAAACATGGTGGAACTAAAGGGGCCGCCTACCTCGCGCTAATGCCGTCGCGCCCGCAAGGGCGGTCAGACCTTCTCCGGCGCCTTGAGCACGGTCCACGTGACGGCTACGGGCTCGTCGTTCCCGTTGCCGATCCATGCCGCACCGTCCTGAACCGTGCATTGCAAACGCATGGTGCGTTCGGTGAGCTTGCCGAGCGCTTCAGCGACGCCATCGGCAAGCGACCACACGGTCACGTTGCGCAGCCGTTCGACCTTGCTGCGCACGCCCTGCCACCAGATTTCCGAGGTGCGGCCACCGTAGGCGATCACGATTACTTCGTCCGAACGCCCGCTCGCCTTGGATATACGGCGCTCGTCCGGCTGACCGACTTCGATCCACGTCTCGATTGCATCGGTGTAGTCCTTGCGCCAGAGATCGGGTTCGTCGGTGTCGGAGAGGCCTTTGCAGAACTCGAGCCGGTCGCTCGCGAAAAGTGCGAATGCGGCGATGCGGACCATCATCCGGTCGTTCGTTTCGGACGGATGGCAGGCGATCGTCAGCGCATGGTCGGCGTAGTAGTGCCGGTCCATGTCAGCGATCTGGAGTTCTGCCTTGTAGATGGTCGATTTAAGTGCCATGCCAAATCCCGGGCCATGCAAAACCGCACATGATAGCGAAGTTTGCTGCAAGTCACGTGCCACGCACGCGCGCGCAGCGTGTCGCGCAATGCGAATGGTCGGTTGGAAAAATGACGGTGGTTTGACAGTGCCGCATGCGCGCGCGAGGTGCGCATGGCCCAGGTTGCAGGATCGCGAGGCAACGGCTGAACGCGCTCGCGAAGAGCCGCGTGGGTGACGGTGAGGGCGGGCCGGCGCGGTTCGTGCGCCGGAATTGGCTCGGCGCTATTGCTTGATGAAGCGGTCGCTGGTCCAGAGACCTTCGTCGTCAGTGTTGGCGGCGTTCACGAATTCCACGTCGTGACCGACTACCCGCACCACGCGGAACGACTGGTTGTCCGGCGTGGAGAGGCACTGGAAGGCCGTGAAATATTCCTCCATCTGCTGACGCTCACCAGCCTGGTCGTGCATGGACACCGCGTCGAGTTTGTCCTTCGACACGCAGCCATACGAGCCCGGTTTGAGCTGGACCGTTTGCTGCGGCTTGACGACGACGTCCTGAGCGACGGCAGACGCGGCACAGACCAAACCGGCTACGGCGATCGCCATGGCGGATAGCATTTTCATTTCTGCACTCCTGCAGGTAATGACTCAGGTTAGCTATGCACTTAACTTCCCGTTCCGATCCAATTGCGCAATTTAGAGGACGGGGCGCAGACTTCAAGCGCATCTTGTGTGCGCCTGCAGCAGAGGCAGACGCCTGCAGTGCGCGCGTGGTGTGCTGTGGCAAGGGATACGGGGCGCGAACAGGCGCATTCCGCCACGATCGATAGCATTGCGAAGCAGTTGAACCGGCTCATCGGTCTTGTCGGGCAAGGCCGATGCGAATCATGCGGCTCGAACGGCCCGGCAGGTTTCGCGGAGCCAGGTGCATCAATGCATCGCCCACGAGATGTGACGCAGTGCACATAAAAAGCGCGCGAAGACCTATCCGGGAGCAATCGATTAATGGAGCGCTTTTGGAATGAAAACGATTGCAGCCTCACAACGCGCGAGCGACGCCGTTCTGCCTGATCTCACGGATAAGCGCGGCTTCCCCTTCCAGATGAAAAAATCCGCGCCTTGCGCTTCCAGGCGTGTCGCAGCGCTGCTAGCCGGATAAGCGAAGCCGCCGGGCGTCTCACTAAGTGAGTAAGTGGTTCCCCGCGTGCAATCTGTCGCGTGATGACTACAATAGAAACGCAACCGCTTGACAACCTGGAGTTTATCGTGATCGAACACGTAATACTGGGCGCGTTTCTGCTAATCCCTCTTGTCATAGTCGTTTTTCTGTTTTCCGACGAAATTCTCGAGGAGCACAGGCAGCGCGCAGAAGCGGGAGCGCATCATATCGACTGGCGTCATCCTCTGCGCAGCATCCTGCGCCACTAAGCAGTGCGGCACCGGGCGAACGCGACGCACCAGGGGACGCGATGATCAAAGGAGGCGCTCGTGGATTTCGAGTTCTCCTGGATGACGTACTTCGTGTCGCTGTTCGTGCTGGTGGTGTTATCCATCGCACTGAGCCTGCTTTGTCCATTGGGTGGACGGCGTAGCCCCACCTTCCGCGATGGCGCCGAGCGGCGTCCCGACAACGAACGCCCGCGTTGAGCGCGATCGCGTAATTCCGCGTTACCTCATGTAGCACCTGTATCGGATATTCAGGTCCACAATCTGCCGCATGTATTCAAACGTTCTCGGGGAGAGCGACATGCGGAAGATGGTGGCAGTACTGGCACTGGCGGGTTCCATGGCTGTCGCGGGGCCGGCAAGTGCGCACGGTCATGACGGCGGCGATGTGGTTGGCGCACTGCTTGGCGGCGCGCTGATCGGAGCGGTGGTTGGTGCAGCGATCAACGGCGCACCGGCCGTGGCATACCAGGCGCCACCGGTTTATGCGGCTGCGCCGGTCTATGCGCCTGCGCCGCCCGCGCCCGTCTATGCGGCTGCACCGTCGGGCGGCTATTGCTACGACCAGTACTCCCGCAACTACGTGCCTTGCGCGCCCGCGCAGCCTGCGCCGCCGCCGCCCCCGTATGGCGCGTATCCGCAGCAGCCAGCGTGGTAATTCCATTGCTTCGCAATGCGAATAAAAAACGGCCGATTTAACGGCACGCGCGGCGGCTCGTCGTCTACGGACGCCGCGCGCAAAAACTCAAAGAAACGGCCGGTCGCATCAGCCCATATGCTCCACAGGCCGCACGCGCAGCGTGAGCTTGTGCGTCAGCCGGATGACCGTGATCTCCACCTCACGGTCGATTCGCGAGAAGTCGAGCACACGCTGTAACGCGTCAATGCCGTTGACCGGCAATCCGTCGATGGTGACGATCGTGTCGTCGACGCGCAGCCCGCCCAGCGCCGCGGGGCTCTCTTTCGCGACTTCCATCACGCGCACGCCGCTCGTCGAGGTGAGTTCGAAATAGCGCTGCACCTTGCGCGCGATCGGCACATTGGTCCCTGCGATGCCGATGTGCGCACGCCGCACACGTCCGTGCGCAAAGATCTGCGTAATGACCCACTTGGCCGTGTCGATGGCGGTCGCGAAGCAGATGGCTTGCGCGCCGGGAATGATCGCAGTGTTAACGCCGATCACCTGCCCCGCCGAGTTGACGAGCGGCCCGCCTGAATTGCCGGGGTTAAGCGCTGCGTCGGTCTGGATCACGTCGTAGATCATGCGGCCCGAGTTGGAGCGCAATGAGCGCCCGAGCGCCGACACCACGCCCGTCGTCACCGTTTGCGCGAGTCCGAGCGGGCTGCCCACCGCGATCGCGATTTGCCCCGCGCGCAATCGCGCGGACTCACCGAGCTCGGCGTGCGGTAGCGCTTCGGCGGCGCCGATACGCAGCACGGCGAGATCGGTGCTCGGGTCGTCGCCTACGAGGTCGGCTTCGTACGTGGCGCCGTCGGCGAGCGTTACGCGCACGCTGCTCGCGCCGTGCACGACGTGGCTGTTCGTCAGAAGATAGCCATCCGGCGTGAAGAGAAAACCCGAACCGCTGCCGCCGCGCGCGGCGGCGCCGGCCTTCGCGCGGTGCTCGACGGCGATGAAAGCAACAGCAGGTTGAACGCGCTCAAGCGCGTCGACCACGGTGCGCGAGTAAGCGTCGAGCAAGGCGTCGTCGTCGCGGGCAGGCGGACGGGAGCCGTCGGCAGCGACGCGAGCCAGGTCGTCGATGAAGAAAGGACGGCTGCCCACGATGGAAATGCTCCGATAAAGGGAGGGCACTACATGCAGGGGGCTCGCTGCATTTTCAAGATGCCGGCGTGGCTGTGTGTCACCTGAGAAACACGAATCGCCCGATGCTCTATCCAAAGGGCATTGCGCCCACAAATAGCGCACATTTCAGCGGCCATAACATCTGAGGAAGACGAATCAACGGTTAACAATTGTCAAAAGGGCCGCCGAACCGTTGATGCTCGTTAAACGAGCCGTGAGAATGAGATCGCGGCGGTGTCCCCTCACGCCGCAAAGTAGTGGCAAGCTCTTTTCGCCGCGGCACTGCCGCGGTTTTTTTTGCGTCTGGGTGCTCACACGATGCATTCGCGGCTCGTGCATTCTTTCCCGCGCGGCCGGACTTATCCAACGCACGTCAAAGCTGGCACGCGCGACCCGCCGAACGGCCCGCCGCCGAATTCGCGAAACTGGCGTTTTACCGTCGACACGCAGAGCACGCCGATCATCACGAGGCAAACGATGATGAAGCCCGCCATTGCCAGTTCGAGACGCTGGCCGGTCGGGCACGCGTGTTCATACTCCGACTGTGCGTCGGCTAGCCCCACTTTGCGCAACTCAGCGTCCGGCGCCTTTACCGTTTTCGAAACCCCGTCGATCGCCTGAGCCTGAGAGCAAATTGCTGCGCCGCGGCAGAGCGCCTTTAGCGACGGAATCGGTGAATCATTTAATGAATCTTTTGTGACGCGGCGAGGCGGTAGTCACTTTTGCTCGATTAGCCAACGCGTTGGACGTCCGGCTGGAATACCAGGCCGGGCCGGCGTAAGCGCGAATCGCGAAGCTGTACGCCTGCGGGCTCAAGACAGGAAAAGTAACGTTGGTCTATGCGGCAATTAGCGCTTTGTCGACCGGTTCGCTCGAGAAGATAGTGTTATTTAATTAGCGGGCAATCAGTGGATCTTGTGTAATGACTTCCCGCACGTGCAACTCGAAACTCCGACTGCCAGGAGTCCGGCATGAAAACGCCCAATGTTGATGATGCTGTCGTCAAGTCGATTGCCAGTGACGCCAATGTCCCTGTGGAAATGGTTTTAAGGATGTACGAAGAAACGTGGGCCGAGTACAGCGAAGGCGCGCGAATCGTGGATTACCTGCCTGTGCTGGTGGCCCGTCGAGTACGGGACAATCTGCGGCACTGGGGGCAAGAATTACATTGACGCGTTTAACACGGCGTATCTGAGCATTGGATGCGCTTTTGTTAATCAGCAACGCGCACAGATTTTCACCGACGCGTTAAATAGCGCGGCTGGAACGACGCATGCAGGCGTTTCATCAGCGCGCGAGAGCGAGCCTGAAGCGCCTGGTCGAATCCACGCAACCAGCGCGCAGCCACCCAAGGCAGCGTGCCGCTGATCGATAACCGAATACGGGCACGCGGGGTGATGAGTGTAGCCAGACGACCCGAGAGAACCGTGGGCGCCCCACTACTTGCCAATACAAAACCGGCTAAAGATCACCCCAAGCAAATCATCGGACGTGAACTCGCCCGTGATTGAATTGAGCGCCTCCTGCGCGAGCCGTAACTCCTCGGCGAAAAGGTCGAGCGCCTGCGCGTTCTGGTCAGCATGTGCGGCCGCCTGCGCGAGATGCTCTCCCGCTTCACGCAGCGCAATCAGATGCCGCTCGCGCGCCAGATAGACGCTTTGCGCATCGGCCTGCCAGCCGGCGATGCGCAGCAGTTCGGCTCGCAGGAGCCCGATGCCGTCCCCTTGTTTTGCCGACAGCCGAACTTCGCTCAACTCACCACCACCGGGTAGCGCAAGCGTCGAGCTCGCGCTTGCCACGCCCGTCAAATCCGTCTTGTTGAGCACACGCACCACCGGCACACCGGCGGGAAAGCGCGCCGCGATCGCATCGTCCTCTGCGGTCATTCCCGTGCGCGCGTCGAGCAGATGCAGCACCACATCGGCGCGACTGATCTCGTTCCATGTACGCTCGATGCCAATCTTCTCGACTTCATCTTCCGTGTCGCGCAGGCCCGCCGTGTCGATCACGTGCAGCGGAATGCCTTCGATCTGGATCGTCTGCGAGATCTTGTCGCGTGTCGTACCGGCCACTGCCGTGACGATCGCGAGTTCGGCGCCTGCCAGTGCGTTCAGCAGCGACGACTTACCGACATTCGGCTGCCCGGCGAGCACCACCGAGAGACCCTCGCGCAACAGCGCACCCTGTTTCGCCTCCGAAAGCACATGGTCGAGCTGCGCGCGAATGTGGGCTAGCTTGCCGCGTGCGTCGGCGGCTTCCAGAAAGTCGATTTCCTCTTCGGGAAAATCGAGCGTTGCTTCGACAAGCATGCGCAGCGTGACCACATCGTCGACGAGTTCGTGAATGTCACGCGAGAACGCGCCTTCGAGCGAACGCCCCGCCGAGCGCACGGCGGCTTCGGTACTGGCTTCGATCAGGTCGGCGACGGCCTCGGCCTGCGCGAGGTCGAGCTTGTCGTTGAGGAACGCGCGGCGCGTGAATTCGCCGGGCTCGGCGAGCCGCAGCCCGAACTGGCGGCCCGCGTCGATGCAGCGCTGGAGAACGAGCTGGAGCACGATCGGGCCGCCGTGGCCCTGCAGTTCGACGACGTGCTCGCCCGTGTACGAGTGCGGCGCCGGAAAGTAGAGCGCGATACCGCGGTCGAGTGCCTCGCCGTTGCCGTCGAGGAACGGCACGTAGCTCGCGTGACGCGCCGCGAGCGTCTGGCCCGTGAGCGCCTGCATCAGCGCTTCGGCGACTGCCGCGCCCGCGCGGCCCGCCGACACACGCACGACGCCGATTCCACCGCGTCCGGGCGCAGTGGCAATGGCGACGATGGGATCGGAATCGGTGGCGAGCATGGCGTGCGGATGAGTCGATTGCGGGAGAGACGCGCTATGGCAGCGAGCGCGGAGTGCGTGGCATTGTAACGCGGCGACGCGCGCTTCTTTTCGCGCCGCACGAGATTGGGACGAATCCATATTTATCTTGTATTAGATAATATTTATCTCATCGTTCGCGGCCAGATTTAGGAAATCCCCGGCACAAAATCTGTCAGAATGACTATGCGTAAAGCATTTTCCTCTGAAGACGAGGTGCCGCCGCATCAGCTGGAATGGGCGATTTGTTGCGTAATTGAGCTAAATATAACTCGTTTGGTTGCCATCTTCGCTGAAATGGGGCGGCACAATCTGGGCCATGCCGACTATCGAAGAAAAAGCCGCCTTTTCCGAACGTCTCAAGTTCGCAATGAAGCGCGCGCCCGAAAAACTGCGTGGCAGTACTGACCTGGCATTGCACTTCAACCTGCGCCATCACGGCGACCATCCGGTGTTCCCGCAGACCGCCCACAAGTGGTTGAGCGGCCGCACCATTCCCACCGACGACAAGCTGCGCACTCTCGCCGACTGGTTCAAGGTCGATGTCCACTGGCTCCATTACGGTCCGTCGCCTGGTGGTATGACTTCGGCGGTGCCCAAGCCCATTCGGCGCGACGAGAAATATCCGCTTTCGCCGGAGACGATCGAACTCGCTTCGAAAATCGAGGCGCTGAGCCCACATCACCGGTATCTGGTGCAGGAGCTGATCACCGAGTTTTACGGCGATACCGAGCACCGCTGACGCCTGACTGAATCGCGTCGCGCCCCACCCATAAAGAAAAAGCCGCCCGGCGCAAACCGGGCGGCTTCATTTTTTGCGGCTCGAGCGTGGAGCCTGACCGGGTGGCGGCGTCGCCACCCGCTCACAAGGATCAGCTGGCTTTAGCCGGCTTGTTCGCTTTGCCCATCATGCGCGTGATGTAGTACTGCTGTGCGATCGACAGCACGTTGTTCACGACGTAGTACAGCACGAGGCCAGCCGGGAAGAAGAAGAACATGACCGAGAAAGCGATCGGCATGAACATCATCATCTTGGCCTGGACGGGGTCCGGCGGCGTCGGGTTCAGGCGGGTCTGCAGGAACATCGAGACGGCCATCAGCACCGGCAGGATGAAGAACGGATCCTGCTGCGAGAGGTCGTGAATCCAGAGAATCCACGGCGCGCCGCGCATTTCCACCGACGAGAGCAGCACCCAGTACAGCGAGATGAACACCGGAATCTGGATCACGACCGGCAGACAGCCGCCGAACGGATTGACCTTCTCGGTCTTGTACAGCTCCATGAGCGCGGCGTTCATCTTCTGCGGATCGCTCTTGAAGCGTTCACGCAGCGCCTGCATGCGCGGCGTGATTTCCTTCATGCGCGCCATCGACTTGTAGCTTGCTGCCGACAGCGGGAAGAACACGGCCTTGATGAGCACCGTGAGCAGCACGATCGACCAGCCCCAGTTGCCCACATAGCTGTGGATCTTCTCGAGCAGCCAGAAGAGCGGCTTCGCGATGATCGTGACCCAGCCGTAGTCCTTCACGAGTTCGAGGCCCGGTGCGACGCTTTCGAGCATGCGCTCTTCCGACGGGCCGGCGAACAGGCGCGCCTCGACGTTGGTCGTCGCGCCCGGTGCGATCGTGCCGAGCGGTTGCTTCAGGCCCACGCGGTAGAGCGCGTTGTCGAACTTCTCGACGTAGATATTGCGCTTCACGCCCTGTGCCGGAATCCACGCGGTCGCGAAGTAGTGCTGCACCATGGCGATCCAGCCGTTATCGACCTGGTTGACGAAGTCAGCCTTGTTTTTGTCGATATCGCTGAAGGTCATTTTCTGGAAGTGGTGCTCGTTCGAGTACACAGCCGGTCCGATGAACGTGTGCGAGAAACGCGGCGTTTCTACCGGCTCGCTGTCGCGCACGAGTTCCATATACAGCGTGGGCGAGACCGGCGCCGTGCCGGTGTTTTGCACCTTCCAGTCGACGCCGATCACGTAGCTGCCGCGCGTGAACGTGTAGGTCTTCGTGACCTTCACGCCGCCTCGTACCGGCGACTCGAAGCTGATCTGGAACGAGTTGGCGTCGCCCGTCAGTTCGCGCGGACCGGACACCGGCGTGAACACGTCGGTGTGGTTCGGGAAGTCGCCGCCGAGCAGGCCCGTACGCGCGAGGTACGTATGGTCGCCCGTGTGGTCGAACAGCGTCATGTACTGGTTCGGCTCGTTGCCGCTCGCTTCCTTCACGAGCGAGAGCTTCGTGAGGGTGCCGCCGCGCGTGTCGATGACACCGTCGTAGACGTCAGTGCGGAAATGTATGAGTTGGGCCGCGCCTTCAGCAGGCTGCGCCGCGGTTGTCGGGGCCGCGGGCGGCGCGCCAGCGTTGGTCGCCGACGGCAGGTCGGACGCGTTCGCCTGTGCGCCCGACTCAGGCTTCGCGCCGGTGGTGGCGGTCTGCGTCTGGGTGGCGCTCGGGAAGAACATCGACTGTCGTCCGTGGTCGCGCTGCCAGTTGTCGTACAGCATGACCGCTGACATGAAGAAAATGACCCATAGGACGGTGCGTTTAATATCCATGCGTTGTCTCAGTGTCGATGGAATGGCGCGTCAGCGCTTGTTCGGGGTGACAGGTGGAACCGGATCGAAGCCGCCCGCCGAAAACGGGTGGCAGCGGCACAGCCGCCGCGCAGCGAGATAAGTCCCACGCGCGGCGCCATGATACTGGATTGCCTCGCGTGCGTAATCCGAACAGGAAGGATAAAAACGGCACCGGCTGCCGAGCAGGGGACTCACGGCCAGCTTGTAGAAACGCAGTAATGCGATCAGTACCGTTTGCATGGCGTTGCGGCTGGACTGCGCCGCTCCGAAGAACGAATGTCGGTCCGCGCGCGCGGGCGCGGTGGGTGCGCCGGACTCGCGCGTGCGACTCATGATGCAGCCTTGACTCCCGTCGCGGATGGCGGGCTGCCATCCGGATCCGGCTTGACCGCATCAGTTGTTGTGGCGATTGCCTGTGATGCAACCTGCGGTGTGGCACGACGACGCGCGACTTCGCGCGCGGCTTTGCCGAGCAGCATCGCAATCTCGTCGCGGCACAACGCCTTGAGCGGCGGCGACGACGCACCCGGCAGCGCCTTGCGGTCGAACTTCGTATGCAGGCGCAACAGCAGGTCGAAACCGTCGAACTGCGCACGGTTCGTGCGAAATGCCTCGCGCGCGATGCGGCGCACGAGATTGCGCGTGACCGCACGCGGTGCGAACTTCTTGCCGATCACGAGCCCAAGGCGCGCCGCGCCATCCGTCTGCCGACCGTACACGACGAAGTGTGCGGAGCGGCGCCACGGGCGCAAACGAAAAACGGATGAGAACTCATCCGTTTTCAGTAGCCTTGCGGCTTTCGGGAAAGCGGTCTGCGTTCGCGACGGCATGATGTCCGCATCGTCCGCTATGTCTGCCTTCGCTGCGTGCGCTTGCGGTGCGCTACTACGGGTGGAATCGCCAGTGGCGATGCTGCCCGACGTAGTTTCGTGCACCGTTTTGTGCATAGTTTCCCGCGCAGTTGTCTGCGCAATCGCCGGCACAGTTACCAGCGCAATAGCCTTAATCGTCTGCTTAGACGGCGAGACGCTTGCGACCCTTCGCACGGCGTGCGTTGATCACTTTGCGGCCACCTGCAGTCTTCATGCGGACGCGGAAGCCGTGGGTGCGCTTACGGCGCGTAACGGAAGGCTGGAAAGTACGTTTCATGTTGCTCTCACTTGTTGAGAATTGACCGCGGCGAGCATCGCGGAAAAAAGCAATGGCCGGTGGTACAGGGATTGGTTTTCGCGGAACCCGCTATTTAAGCCGGTTTTTTGTTAGCCGTCAATAGGTTAGGTTGTAGACGTATGGAGAATGCCGGGTGGGCGCTGGGGTCAGGGCATCGCGCGGTGGTAGCGCAGTGCGTTGATCGGTCCCTGTGGATAACTTCCTGGCCGGGGGATTTCGGCGTTAGAATCTCGCCTATCCCAAGAATCCTGCACGCCGCTCCGGCCTGCCTGCCAGCCGCAAATCCCTTGCCGCGCAGGCGTCCGGAGCAATTGCCGTCGCCCGTCAGGGCGTCGTCGCGCGAGGGGTGATCCCCACGCGGCGAGAACGGTGCGGGGGCAATGCGTGCAGACAAAACCAACACAGCAACTCGATGAACGATTTCTGGCAACACTGTTCCGCACTGCTGGAGCGTGAGCTGACGCCCCAGCAGTACGTGACGTGGATTAAACCGTTGGCCCCGGTTGCCTTCGATGCTGCTGCGAACACGCTGCAGATCGCCGCTCCCAACCGTTTCAAGCTCGACTGGGTCAAGAGTCAGTTTTCGGGTCGCATCGCCGATATGGCCCGAGATTTCTGGCAGACCCCGGTCGATGTTCAATTCGTCCTCGATCCGAAAGCGGGCGTGCGCACCCCGGTTGCGGCTGCGCCGCGCGCGCCGCTCGCAGGCAGCACGGGTGCATCCGCTGCGCCGGCGATGCAGGCTGGCGGCCCCGCGGCGAGCTTTTCCGCCATGACACATGCGACGTCGGCGCCTGTCGCGCCGTCGGGCAGGGGCGCGCACGCGGGTTTGGTGGCCGAAGACGCCGCCGATCTCGACCTGCCGAGCCTCGACGCGAACGAAGCCGCCGCTGGCCGTCGCACATGGCGCCCGGGCCAGGGCGCGGGCGCCGGCGCGTCGAGCGGCGAGACCGACCCGACCTACGAGCGCTCGAAGCTGAACCCGGTGCTCACGTTCGACAACTTCGTCACCGGCAAGGCGAACCAGCTTGCGCGCGCGGCGGCGATCCAG
>NZ_JAJEJQ010000002.1 GCF_021390575.1 Paraburkholderia adhaesiva
ATGGCCACGAAGCGTGTGAAAAAAACCGATGTGGTAAGCCCCAGTTCGGCCGAATTACGCAAGGCCGTCGAGGCGATCGCGATTCAGCCGAAAAGCGGCAAGATCACGTTGCTGACCCGCAAGCTGTTCAACGTTCTCCTTGCAGTCGCCCAGCAGGCAGACGAGTCGGGGGATACCTATCGTGCCCTGTTATCCGACATCGTCGCGAATTCGGCATTCGACTCCAACGACACCGCCCTTGTGAAGGAGCACTTGCGCCGCATGGTGTCGGTGCAGGTCGAATGGAGTCAGGGGACGTCGAGTCAGAAGCCTGGCCGGAAGTGGGGTATTTCGACGCTGATTGCCGACGCCGAAATCCTCGAGGATCCAGCTACACGACGCGTCTGGGTCGAATTTTCGTTCGCGCCGAAGATCAAGAAAAAGCTGCTCGACCCGGTGCAGTATGCCCGGTTGAGCCTGCAATTTCAGAGCCAGTTGCGCAGCAGCGCAGGCCTTGCGCTCTACGAGATCTGTGTGCGTTACCTGACGAATCCCAGCCATCTCACGATGCGTGAGACCTGGGAATGGTGGCGCCCGATCCTCTCGGGCACGCCGGATACCGAGGCGGGCGACGAGGCCAAGCGCGAATACAAGTATTTCAAACGCGACTATCTTCGCCCCGCGATCGCGGAAGTCAACGCGGTCACGAACATATTCGTCGAGTTGATCGAACATCGCGAAGGTCGCCGGGTAGCTGAAATCCAGTTTCGCGTCACCGAGCGCAAGCAGCCCATGCTGGCGCTCGACGAGCATCCGAACGTATTCGACAGCACACTCGTCGACCGGATGGTGAAGATCGGTATTCCTCTGAAGGAAGCGCAGTCGCTTTACGCTGACAGTGAGGAGAACCGGATTCGCGCCGCGCTCCAGCTGACCGAGCAGCGTTTGCGCAGCACGAGCCTGCCGCCCGTCCGCAGTGCGGCGGCCCTGTTCAAGGATGCGCTCAAGAAAGGCTATGCGCCGCCCGTCGATGAGACGGCGTCGGGCTCGGCGGCTACCGGCAAGGGCGCCGTGGCCGTGCTGGGCGGGGACGATCCAAAAGCACGTCTACTCGACGAATACTCGGCTTATCGCCGCAAAGAGGCGCGCGCACTCTACGAGGAACAGGGTGAGATGGAAAGGCAGATTGCGCGCCAGTCGTTCGAGAGCGACGAACTGCCGGGTCTCGGTGCTCATATGCGAGACGACTGGCGTCGGCGCGGTCTCGAATCGAAACTGGCAGATACTGCATTCTTCGACTGGCTCGCGAGGAAGACCTGGGGCGAGCCGACCGACGGTGATCTGCTCGCATTCACGTTGGGCCAGTCGCGCGCGGCCTGAGCAAAATGTCGCCGGGCAATCCGGCGACGCGATCTTCAGCGGGATAGGCCGGAAATTGACTTCCGGAAATTCCCGCGAGTAATTATCTGGTTTGCAAAATCTGTTCGATCTGATGCAGGATTTCGTCGCGTCGATCCTTGGACAGTCCTTTGAGGCGCAGTTCGAGTCGATCGTCGCCGTATGACTTGAGATCGCCGACGGATACACCTTCCATCTTGATCTCGAGGCGCTGAGCGTAGCGTTGGCGTCCCGGTGTCTTGGCACTCTCCTGTGCGTTCGACCGTCCTTTGACGATATCTGCTACCTGGCGCGTGCTCAGGTCGTCCGCAAGAATCCGGTTGATCAAGCGCAGCGTAGCGTCGGTGCCACGGGCACCGTGGTAGCGGCCGACTTGATATGCCATGTTCGACCCGAAGCGGTCCGTGCGGGCAACCATTTCCTGCATCACGGATTCCGGTAACTTCGCAATCGACAGCGCGACAGCAACCGTCGATTCGTCGAGTCCGAGATGATCAGCGAGCTCACGCTGGCTCTGGAAGAACTTGTCGTCGATAAACCGTTTCCACACCACAGCGTTGTCGAAAACGGTCTGCGAATCCCGTTGGACGTTGAGATCGTAGCCAAGCTTGTAACTCTGAATACCGATGGGCAAATCAACGACGATTGCCTTGACCGTTTCCTTATTCGCTTCCTTCAGTGCACGTACGCGGCGTCCGCCGTCGCTCACGTAATAGCTGCCGGGCGTAACGTAATCGGGAATGACATGGATGGCCTGCTGCTGGCCTTGTTTCGCGAGGTTGACTGCAAGCTCTGCGATCGACGACTTCAGGTAAAAGTGGCGAGGATTGAACGGGCTCGGCTTGATAGCCTTCAACGGCAGTTCGATGATTTGTCCGGGCCGGTATCCATGTTCGACTCTCCAGGTACGATATTCGGACGATTCGTTTTCAACCGGATCAGGCACGGTGTCGGCCGGAATGTGGGCGTCGGCTGCTGGCTCGCGCGAATGGTCGGCGACTTCTTTGGTTTTCGACGTGTCCTGGACGAGTCCATCGATGGCATTGAGTCTGTCGAGCGCCGTGCGCTTTTCGCTGCTGGTCGTATCAGGCCTTGCCTGAAAGCCTTTGGCAAATTGGGAGGGTTTCATTCAGGGTCCTTTATGCGCATAAAGTCAGGGGAGCATCGACGCAATTTCGTCGGCGACGGCGCGCACCTCAAGCGCGGCTAGCCGCGCGCCACGGTCGTTCATCTGCAGGACCGTCTGGCCGAGGGCCATGGCTTGTTTGTACGCCTCGCGGGTAGGAATCTGCGTTTTGAGCAGCGGGAAGCCAAGGTCTTCGAGTGCGCGCTTTAGCTCACGTGTGAGCATGCGCTTCTCTTCCGTCTTGTTCAGCAGGAATACCGCACGCAAATCTTCGTTCATGACCTGCGCCTGCTGTATCAACTTGACCAATCCAACACTCGACCAATAATCGGCGGGCGATGACGAGGTGGGAACGATCGCGATCGAGGCAGCCAGCAGCACGACGCCAGAGACTTTCTCGGTTATTGACGGTGGGCAGTCGACCACGATGACGTCGTAATCGCCGATGAATTTTTTGATCTCCCGGTGGATCTGTCCGCCCGCTTCGGAGAGATTCACAACCGGGAACGGGATGCCGACTTCTTCGTCACCTGAAGCACTGGCCCAATGAACGAGGGTGTTTTGGCCATCGGCGTCCACGACGAGCACCCGCTTTCCTTTCTCGTGGAAGGCCGCGCCGAGATGCATCGCGATCGTGCTTTTACCGACCCCGCCCTTTTGTTGCGTGACTGCGATTATCTCTGCTGCCAATTGATTTTCTCCGTTTTCCTGATCGCTAGGAATTTTACCTGGAATGAATTTCAATTCAACGACTTTTGTCGTGATAACCCAGCGAATTGGCCATTTGACCAAGATTTATGCGCATAAAGCTGATCGCAGCGCCGGATCAGCACTGCCGGATTTGACTTAGGCGTCAATGGATGAGGCTGTCCTTCGCAACTGAGATGCGGTACTAGTGATCGCTTTATGCGCATAAAGTCCCGAGCTCTCGGACGCAACTGGCCAACCCAATGGGTCACGCCTCGGCTCATATCCATTGGCGGGTTCCTCGCGAAAGACGCCAATTTCCGGCCAACCTCTCGGATAGACCCGCAAACCGAGCTTCGGCGTGTCCGGGAGGCCCGGTAAAATCGGGTGATTCATCGGCAGCACAATGTGTGGCCGCACACCAGTTCTCTCGTCACTTGGTAACCATGATCACGATCTATCACAACCCTCGTTGCTCCAAATCTCGCGGTGCTTGCGAGCTCGTTACTCACGCCTACAACGCGGCCAATGAGGCTGTCGAGGTGATCGAGTATCTGAAGACTCCGCCAACAGTCGACCAGTTGAAGGCACTGCACGCGATGCTTGGATGTCCACTGCGCGAAATGATCCGGACTGGCGAAACCGAGTACAACGAACTCGGTCTTGACGCAGCCGACGTCACAGATGATCAGCTCTACGAAGCAATCTCACGTCATCCGATCCTGCTCCAGCGACCGATCGTGGTACGCAACGGCCGTGCCGTGATTGCCCGTCCGCCTGAGAATGTCGCCGCGCTTTTTGGCTGAGCGCACGCGGCCTCCGTGCTTGAACATTTGCATGCGCTGAGCGACCGCTATTTGAGGCCCGCGTCATGACTCGCGGCTAGATCTCACCGACCAGACGGCAGTGGGCTGCCACCACGGCCGGCTTTCGCTCGATCGAGACGTGTTCTGATCTATCGAGCGAAAGCAGCATCGAAAACCTCGAAATATAGAACGCCCAATATATGGGCAATCGAAATTCTCCTGTGCGATCCCACGCAAGGCCCCGTGGCATCGACCCTCACGCTAAATTGTCCACAAGGTTATCCAGAAAAAATGTGGATAAACCCGGTGACACTCGACTTATCCACAGCCGGCCCCGGGCGCACGGCTCAATGGCCATCGCCCGCTCATCAGATTGGTCTCGTGCCTATGATGAAGTTCTCTTTCATTGCGCTTCGCGCGCACTAGTGAGAGCACTGAGGAGGACACTGAGATGGCTTATCAAATCGCGGTCGTGGTCGGCAGTCTGCGCAAGGAGTCGTTCAACCGGCAGCTCGCACATGCGGTGACGTCGCTGGCTCCGCCCGACTTTTCGTTCGATTTCGTCGACATCGGCGTACTGCCGCTCTACAGCCAGGACTATGACGCCAACTTTCCCGAGGTCGCGCGCAAGTTCAAGCAGCAGATCGAGGCGGCCGACGCGCTGCTTTTCGTGACGCCCGAATACAACCGCTCGATTCCGGGCGTGTTGAAAAACGCAATTGACTGGGGATCGCGTCCGCGGGGACAGAGTTCGTGGCGAGGCAAGCCGGGCGCGGTGCTCGGCACATCGCTGAGCCCGCTCGGCACGGCCATCGCGCAGCAGCATCTGCGTACCGTGCTGGCTTGTCTCGATGTCGCACTGCTCGGTCAGCCTGAAATGTTCATCAAGCACGAAGGCGGCAAAATCAACGAAAAAGGCGAGATTATCAACGACGATATGCGTAAATTCCTGCAGTCATTCGTCGATCGCTACGTCGCGTGGATCCAGCGACAACTCGGCCGCTGACGCCGCTCGCAGAAAGACGCCCGGACGCGCGACGCCCGGACCTCCCGCGAGCCGCAATCATCCGGCACTCAATGCAGCGTCCGATGGTGTGCGGGCGTGTCGTCTTCGTACTCGAGAAATTCGTCGGGAATTTGTGGTGCAGCGTCTTTGGCTGGTCGGGTTGCTTCTGGCGCGGCGGGTACGTCGACGTGGTGACCCATCACAGCCCCCGCGCCCGGAGCGCTCGCCGCGGTCAGCACCGTGGCCTCGGCCTCGTTGCCGGGATTGCCTGAACCGGAGGTGTCCGCCGTCTTTCGCTCAGACGCGGGCATCGGCGAAGACGCGGTGGCAACACGCTGCCGCACTGCATTGGCCAATCCCGCGAGCCCCAGTTCCTCGAGTGCCGAGTGCTCGCGCGCGACAGGCGTGTCCTGCGTCACCCAGCCCCAGCCCGTGCCGCGTGTCGCGATGTCGATCGCGTGCTCCTGAAGTAGCGTCTCGCGGGCGAGCTCCGCGTGGTCTTCGTCTTCGACGTGCACGCCGACCAGCACCATATCGCCCGGCGCCATCGGCGCGTGCTCCGCGTCGTGCCCGCCTCGCGCCAGCGGATCGCTCGAGAAGAAGCTGCCGATGAGGCGCTCGATTCCCGCGAGGACGCCCGAGCTATGCACGGGCAATTCGATATCGCCCGCAGCAAAACCCTTCAGCATCAGTACGTCCTGCGCGTGCACCGCGTCATTCCAGGTCTTGAAGCGACCAGTCACGGTTTGTCTCATGGCGCCCTCCTCGACTGCAAAGCTCGGTGAGTGAGGATCACATGATGCGCTCAATCGTGCATCGTGCGTCGATCGGTGCTGCAATCGCCGTGCCGTGCCGGCGCGCCGCATCCACATCGGCCCTGCCTCAATCCGAATGCCACGCCGCCCGACGACCCGCGGCGCAACCCCACCTCAGAGCGTCGCGTCGCGCTCCCGCTGCGCCCGTTGCGACCGATCTCGCTGAATCTGCTCGAGCATCTTCTCGAGCAGTCCGATATCGAACGGCTTCGACAGCACGCGCACGTCGGCGTGACGCGCGCGCTCCAGCTCCTCGGCGTAGCCGGTCACGAGGATGATCGGCAGTTTCGGTTCGATGTCCTGCAGTGCCTCCGCGAGGTCGATGCCGTTCATCTCTCCCGGCATGTGAATATCGGAGATGACGAGATCGAAGCGCGAGGAGGTGGCGTCCCCGCTCGCATCCGCGGTGTCATGCCCCGCCTCCATAAGCGCGAGCGCGCTCGCCGCATCGTTCGCGCAGGTGACTTGATGACCCATCATCTGCAGCAGCGCTTCGGTGCCCGCTGCGACTTCGTCGTTGTCCTCCACGAGCAGTACGTGCAGCCCCTCTGGCGGGTTCACGTCAGCCTTGCGCGGCTCAGGCGGACGCTGCGCGGCGGGCGCTTGCAGCGTACGCGGGAGATACAGGTGCACCGACGTGCCGGCACCGATCGCACTGTCGATGGCTGCGAGACCGCCCGAGCGCTCGCAGAACGCGAACACCTGCGGCAGCCCGAGGCCGGTGCCCATGCCCTTCGGCTTGGTGGTGTAGAGCGGCTCGAAGGCGCGCGCGAGCACGTCGGAAGGCATGCCGACGCCCGTATCTTCCAGCGAGATCTGCACGAAGTCGCCGTCGAGCGGGAATCCTTCGCCCGGACGGAAGCTGATGTTGCGCGCGCGAACGGTGAAGCGGCCGCCGTTGGGCATGGCGTCACGCGCATTGACGGCGAGGTTGATGAGCGCGAGTTCGAATTCGGCGACATCGACGAGCACAGGCCACACGTCTTCGTCGACGTCGAGCACGAGCGACACCTTCGCGCCGAGCGACGCGCCCAGCAACTCGCGGCTGGCCGGCAGCCAGCGGCTGATCAGAATGGTCTCGTTGCGCAGCGGCTGCTTGCGCGCGACGCCGAGCAACTGGCGTGTGAGCGACTGCCCGCTCTTGAGCGCGCGCTCGATCGCCGAAAGTTCGCGTTCGAGGCCCGCAGCGCCGCGCCGCCGTGCGATCTGCACGTTCGCGGAGACGATCATCAGCAGATTGTTGAAGTCGTGGGCGACGCTGCCGACGAGGTTGCCGAGCGCCTCCATCTTGCGCGACTGCCGGTAGGCCGATTCGATGGAGCGTCGCATCGATGCTTCGGCTTGCCAGCGCTCCCACGCTTCTTCCTCGGCAGCGAGGCGGCGCAGCGAGAGCCAGATCACGCACCAGAGCGCGATCGACGGCGTGAACATCGAGATGAACAACACGCTCAGGTGTTGCCGCCACTCCGCCCAGATTGCCGAGGTCCGATAGCCGCACGATACGTAGACCGGATACGCGCCGACGCGCCGATACGCGAGGATCACATCGTCGCCCACGACCTGCGAGTGCATTCGCACGACGCCGGAATCGGCGCCGCGGGCTAGTGCGTCGACGAACGCGGTGTGCGGTGTGATGTGTGTCGCACCGGCGCGCGGCGGGGGATAGAACGCGAGGATCGAGCCGTCGCTGCGCACGAGGCCCAGGTCCATGGGCGATTGCGCGCCCAGCAGGTCGCGGTAGAACGCGCCGAAATACTCGGGCCGCAATGCGACCGAGACGAGGCCCGCGAACGCGCCCGTATTGCTCTCGCGAGCGACGCTGGTCGTGAACATGGGCTTGACGGTCACCTGGCTGACCACCACGGGCGAGACCTGATCGATCTTGCGGCCATCGCGGATGCCGACGAAGTCCGCGCGCGCGGCAATCGAAACAGGCGGCGGCGGAGACTGGCGGCTGCTCGCGAGCAGGTCGCCGTCGTGTCCGAAGATCGACAGGGACGCCACCTGCGGATAACCGCCGCCGAATGCGTCGAGTTTTTCGTGGATCAGGGGTTCCGTCGCGCGGATGCCGTCGTCGTCGAGGCCCTGCACGAGCTCGATGATGCGCGCGTTGAGCGCCTCGTTCATGTCGAAGACCTTCACCGCATGCTCTTGTGCGACACGCACCGTGCGCAGCGTTGCGTCAGTGGCTTCGGCTTCGCGCACGCGCAGGTCGTTGTAGGCCATGGCGGCGACGTAGACGCACGGCAGCACGATTGCCGCGATGAGGAGCGCGATCAGTGTGCGCCGGCGGACCTTAAAGTCGTGGCTGGGCGCCGCCGGTAGCGGCGCATCGTTGCGGGGTGGCGCGGGGATGCGATCGTCTGGCCGTGGGGGCCGATCAGGAGTCATTTTTTGGGAGGGCGAAATCCGACAGCAGAGGCTTCCGACATCATAAACGACCCCGCCCGTGCTCTGCGGCGACAAGAAAATGGTGCGAACCGGCACGGTAATGGGTGCAATGGCGCGGAACCGGCGCGTACAGCCGGTTTCTCTGCGTGCCGAATTCGCGAAATTCCGCGAAGCGCAAACGTACACAAAAGCGAAATCTACGCGACATTAGCAGCACGGTGATCGTTAGTTTTTCGTGGATCGGCGTATTTGAGTTAAATCTCTCGGATTACGCCTTTCTGCCGAGTTGCATTTGACTTCAATTGATTCGAGAATCAATCAAAACGCAAATAAAGGGCCATACATACTGGGCTTCGTTCACCGTGACGTTTCACGCACGGTGCCACTGCGGGGTGACTTCTCTCATGCGAACAGGAACGGCGCGGCTTACGGGCGGTGCCGCGCGGTAATGCGCCTTTTCGCTGCCCGAACCCTCCTCCGACAGCATCGGGCCTAAAGAAACCGCTAGCGCCGCCGTTATACCGTGGCAATGCAGTCCGTCCAACGCATATTTGTTTCGCATATACATGCTCGCGCCGTCCTTGCCTATCGTGATTGCCGACGATTCTCTGCTCGCCCGAAAGGTGCTCGCGAAAGCGCTGCCCGAGGACTGGCGTGTCGACATTTCATACGCGTCGAACGGGCGCGAAGCGCTGACGCTCTATCGCGCCGGCCGGGCGGCGGTGATGTTTCTCGACCTCACGATGCCCGACATGACGGGGTTTCAGGTGCTCGAGGAACTGCAGCACGAGGACCTGAATTCGTTCGTGATCGTCGTTTCCGCCGATATCCAGCCGCTGGCCAAGGAGCGCGTGCGCACGCTTGGCGCGGTGGCTTTCGTCGAGAAACCGATCACCCAGGAGGCGTTGCTCCCAATCCTGAAGGAGTATGGGTTGTATGGCTGATCCAGTCTTCACGGAAGTGCAGCGCGACGCCATCCAGGAGATCGCCAATCTGGGGATGGGGCAGGCCGCCACGCGGCTGTCGGGGCTGCTCGGCTCGTTCATCGAGCTGTCGGTGCCGCGCGTGCGCGTCGTCGAGGTGGCCGAGGCTGCGGCCGCGCTGCGCGAGATGACGGGCATCGACGGTCCGGTGACGGCCGTGCGCCAGGGCTTTCGCTCGGAGATCAAGGGCGAGGCGCTCGTGATCTGCAGAAGCGGCGAGATCATGGCGCTCAGCACGCTGCTGGGCGGTCCCTACGCCTCGTTTGCCTTCGAGCCGGTCGAGGAAAGAGAGCTGATGTTCGACGTGGCCAACGCGCTGACGGGCGCCTGCGTCTCGGCGATGCTCGACCAGCTCGGGCGACTGCCCGTCTTTACGCAGCCCGGGCTGCTCGGCGAGAACGTCATGCTCGACGAGGTGTTCCGACCGGGCCTTCTGGCCTGGGACCTCGCCTTGCTCGTCGAGGTGAACTTCGCGCTGGAGGACCAGCGCTTTCGCGCTCACCTCGTCATGCTGATGGCGGAAGAGTCGCTTGACCACGTCAGCCAGGCGATCGACGCCCTGCTGCTCAGCCTATGACCGGATCAGCGGATCTGCCGGTTCCGTTGCCGTCGCTGTCGGATCTCGTTGTCGAGCGGGTCGGTTTCGGCATTTTCGTGCTGGACCGGAACATGAACGTGCTGATGTGGAACCGCTTCATGCAGGACCACAGCGGGTTCGCGCCGGAGGCGGTGATCGGCCGCCCGGTTTTCGACATGTTTCCCGAGTTGCCGCGTGCGTGGCTTGCGCGCAAGGTCGAGAGCGTGTTCCAGCTAGGCAGCTTCGCGTTCAGTTCGTGGGAGCAGCGGCCCTGGCTGTTCCGCTTCGATCACGATCGGCCCATCACGGGCGGCGTCGACTACATGCAGCAGGACTGCACGTTCATGCCGCTGATGCATGGTCGCGAGGTGATTGCCGTCTGCGTCACGATTTCGGACGTGACACACGTAAGCATCATGCAGCGCGAGCGTGAAGAGGCCGTCGAAAAACTGCGCGAATTTGCGGACCGCGACGGCCTGACTGGCATCGCGAACCGCCGCTTTTTCGAGGCGCGGCTCACCGACGAATTCACGCGCTGGCAGCGCTACGGCGGCGAACTCTCGATGCTGCTGTTCGATCTCGACCACTTCAAACTCATCAACGACCAGTTCGGCCACGTTGCCGGCGATACAGTGCTGCGCGTGGTGGCGCAGCGCGTGTCGGACATGGTGCGCAAGCAGGATGTGTTCGGCCGTTTCGGCGGCGAGGAATTCGCGCTCCTCTTGCCGTGCACGCCGCTCGCCGATGCAATGGGCGTCGCCGAGAAGATCCGCCGCTCGATCGCCGATACGCCGATCGAGGTGCAGGGCGTGGCCGTCTGCGTGACCGCGAGCTTTGGCGGGGCCGCCGCACGTGTGGGCGTGCCCGACTACGAGGCCATGGTCAACGAAGCCGATGAGGCCCTTTATCGCGCCAAACGCGAGGGACGCAACCGCTCGGTTGCGCTCGGCTAAGGGCATCCGTCCCCTGTTTGTCCTGGACCGGTGGGTGCCCGACTGCGGTGCCATGCAAAGGTTGATATACTTTTGCCCGTTTCCGGCCGCAAATTGCATCCATGAGGTTGCGAGCGAACCGGCTGCCTCGTGCGTGTCCGCGCGCGCGGGCGACCCGCACGAGTGCAAGTCACCCGCGGGCCTGAATATCTGATAGCCCCCGTTGCGGGCGCCCCCTCAGCGGAGATCGTCTTGGCCGTTTCCAACCTCGTCGTGGACGATACACAACAAATTGATGCGGCTGCCGCTTCCTCGGGCAGTTCGTTTTATCTGGCGATGCGTATCCTGCCAGTGTCGCAACGCGACGCGATGTACCAGGTCTACGCGTTCTGCCGGGCCGTCGACGACATCGCCGACAGCGACCTGCCGCGTGCCGAGCGCGCGGCCGGGCTCGACCGCTGGCGCGCGGACATCGACGCCTGCTACGCCGGCACGCCGCCCGCGGCGCTCGCGGCGCTGACGCGCCACATCCACACGTTCGGTCTGCGCCGCGAGGATTTCCACGCGATGATCGACGGCATGGCGATGGACGCAGCGGCAGACATCTGCGCGCCCGACGAAGCCACGCTCGACCTCTACTGCGATCGCGTCGCGAGCGCGGCGGGACGTCTATCGGTGAGGATTTTCGGGATGGCCGAGGAGCCGGGGCGTGAACTTTCGCACCATCTGGGGCGCGCGCTGCAACTTACGAACATCCTGCGCGACATCGACGAAGACGCCGATATCAATCGAAGCTATCTGCCGCGCGAACTGCTCGCGCGCGAAGGCATCGCGATAACGGGCCCTCATCAGATTGCCGCCGATCCGTCGCTCTCGCGCGTATGCGAGACGCTCGCCGAGCGCGCGAAGCACTATTTCGCCAAAGCCGACGCGATCATGGACGCCGCGCCGCGCTCGCAGGTGAAGGCGCCGCGCATCATGTCGGGCGTGTATCGCGTGCTGCTCGAACAAACGCTGGACCGCGGCTTCGACCTGCCGCGCACGAAAATCACCAAGCCGAAAGCCCGGCTGATGTGGATCGTCGCGCGTTACGCGCTGTTTTGATGCCGAGGCTTGTCCATGTGATCGGCGCGGGGCTCGCTGGCCTCGCGACGGCGGTCCGGCTGCAGCGGCGCGGGGTGCAGATCGCGCTATACGAGGCGGCCGGGCAGGCAGGCGGACGCTGCCGGTCTTACTACGACAGCACGCTCGGCGCGACGCTCGACTGCGGCAATCATCTGATGCTGGCGTCGCACGCGAACACGCTGGCCTACGCACGAGCGATCGGCGCGGCCGACGCACTCGTCAGTCCGCCCGATCCTGGCTTCGCGTTCATGGATCTCGCGGCGCGCGCGCGCTGGACCGTGCGCTTCTCGCGCTCGCGCTT
Organism: Paraburkholderia adhaesiva; assembly: GCF_021390575.1. Taxonomy (GTDB): domain Bacteria; phylum Pseudomonadota; class Gammaproteobacteria; order Burkholderiales; family Burkholderiaceae; genus Paraburkholderia; species Paraburkholderia adhaesiva. The sequence goes on from NZ_JAJEJQ010000002.1 coordinate 12,127, forward strand.
GCCGTACTGGATCGGAGATGCGAACGCGCGCGTGCCGGGCACGAAGACGGTTGATTACCTGGGTCTGCTGCCGCTCCTGTTCGCGAAGCCTGGCCGAACGCTGGCGCAGACCATGCGCTGCAACGGCACGCTGTGGGACAGGCTGCTAAACCCGTTGTTTCTCGCGGCGCTCAACGTCGAGCCGCGCATGGCGAGCGGCGAGCTTGCGGCGAACATGCTGCGCGAGGCGCTCGTCGCTGGCGGCGACGCGTTTCGCCCGCTCGTCGCGAAGAGCGGCCTGTCCAGTGCGTTCGTCGATCCGGCGCTGCGCATGCTGCAGCACGGCGGCGCGGCGATCCGGCTCAAGTCGCCGCTCGTGGAGATCGTGTACGACGACGCGGCGCGCCGCGTCGTCGCACTGGATTTCGCCAATGGCCGCGTGGTGGTGGGCGCCGACGAATCCGTCGTGCTGGCGGTGCCGCCCGAGGCCGCCCAGACGCTCGTGCCCGCGATCCAGACGCCGCGGCGTTTCACCTCGATCGTCAGCGTGCATTTCGCGATCGAGCCGCCGCACGGACTCGCGTCGCCGATGGTATTGCTGAACGGCACGGCCAACTGGCTTTTCGCCGCGCACGGACGCCTTTCCGCGACGATCCACGATGCGCACGCCGTGCTCGACGTGCCGCCCGAGGTGCTCGCGCGCAAGGTCTGGGCGGATGTGGCCGAAGCGGCGTCGCTGCCTGCCGACCGTCTGCCGCCGTGGCAGGTGGTCGAGGCGCCGCGCGCGACATTCGCGGCTGTACCCGATGAGGAATTGCGTCGCCCCGCGACGCGCACACGCTGGAACAATCTGATGCTCGCAGGGGACTGGACGGCCACTGGTCTGCCCGCGACTATCGAAGGCGCGCTCCGCTCCGCCCGCAAGGCAGCGGACCTGCTGCTTACAGAAAACATGGAACACCGATGACCGACCTATCCCAAGCCATGCCGACCGAAGACCTCGCGAGCGGCGTCGCCACCGCCGCCGACAGCACTCCCGCCGATCCGCTCGCCCACGCCGCGGCCACGGATCGCGCCGCTGCGCCGGTCGACGCGCTGGACGAGAGCATCACGCGTGCAACCGACGCGATCCTCGCGGCACAGCGGGCAGACGGCCACTGGGTCTACGAACTCGAGGCCGACGCCACGATTCCTGCCGAATACGTGCTGCTCGTCCACTACCTCGGCGAGACGCCGAATCTCGAACTCGAACAGAAGATCGCGCGCTACCTGCGCCGCATCCAGCTGCCCGGTGGCGGCTGGCCGCTCTTCGCCGAAGGTGCGATGGACGTGAGCGCGAGCGTGAAGGCGTATTTCGCACTGAAGATGATCGGCGATGCGCCCGACGCGCCGCACATGGTGCGCGCCCGCGAGGCGATTCTCGCGGCGGGCGGCGCGGAATCCGTGAACGTGTTCACGCGCATCCTGCTCGCGCTCTTCGGCGTGGTGACGTGGTATGCAGTGCCGATGATGCCGGTCGAAATCATGCTGCTGCCGAAGTGGTTCCCGTTCCACCTCTCGAAGGTGTCGTACTGGGCGCGCACGGTGATCGTGCCGATGCTCGTGCTGACTGCGAAGCGCCCCGTCGCGAGGAATCCGCGCGGCGTGCGGATCGACGAACTGTTCCATCGTGCGCCGGTCACGACCGGCCTGAACAAGCGCGCACCTCACCAGAGCAAGCGCTGGTTCGGCTTCTTCCGCGCCGTGGACAGCGTGCTGCGCGTGGTCGATCCGCTGCTTCCGAATTACCTGCGCCAGCGTTCGATCGACGCGGCGGTTGCGTTCGTCGACGAACGCCTTAACGGCGACGACGGCCTCGGTGCGATCTTCCCGGCCATGGCCAACTCCGTGATGATGTATGACGTGCTGGGCTATCCGGCCGATCACCCGCATCGCGCGATCGCGCGCCAGTCCGTCGAGAAGCTGCTCGTGATCCACAAGGACGAGGCGTATTGCCAGCCGTGTCTTTCGCCGGTGTGGGACACGTCGCTCGCCGCGCACGCGCTGCTCGAAACGGGCGAGGCGCGCGCCGAAGAAGCGGCGCGCCGCGGCCTCGAATGGCTGCGTCCGCTCCAGATCCTCGACGTGCGCGGCGACTGGATCTCGCGCCGTCCCGATGTGCGTCCTGGCGGCTGGGCGTTCCAGTACGCGAACCCGCACTATCCCGACGTGGACGACACCGCGGTCGTCGCGCTGGCGATGCATCGCGTGGACAAGCTTGACAAGACGAACAAATACGACGAGTCCATCGCCCGCGCGCGCGAGTGGGTGGTCGGCATGCAGAGCAGCAACGGCGGCTGGGGCGCGTTCGAGCCCGAGAACACGCAGTACTACCTCAACAACATTCCGTTCTCCGATCACGGCGCATTGCTCGATCCGCCGACGGCCGACGTGTCGGGCCGCTGCCTGTCGATGCTCGCGCAGATCGGCGAGATTCCGTCCGCGAGCGAACCGGCGCGCAGGGCGTACAACTACCTCCTCGAAGAGCAGGAAGCCGACGGCAGCTGGTACGGCCGTTGGGGCATGAACTACATCTACGGAACGTGGACGGCGCTCTGCGCGCTGAACGCGGCGGGCCTCCCGCACGATGACGCGCGCATGAAGCGCGCTGTGCAGTGGCTCGTGCAGATCCAGAACGCGGACGGCGGCTGGGGCGAGGACGGCACGAGCTACAAGCTCGAATACCGCGGCTACGAGCGCGCGGCGAGCACGGCGTCGCAGACGGCCTGGGCGCTGCTCGGGCTGATCGCTGCGGGTGAGGTGAATCATCCGGCGGTCGCGCGTGGCATCGAATGGCTGCAAAAGACGCAGTGCGAGGACGGCCTCTGGGATGAGACGCGCTTCTCGGCGACCGGCTTCCCACGCGTGTTCTACCTGCGCTACCACGGCTATCGCAAGTTCTTCCCGCTGTGGGCGCTCGCACGATATCGCAACGTCAAGCGCTCCGGCACGACGCTCGTGACGACCGGGCTGTGACGGTGTCCGCTACGCCATCGACGCGCGCAGGGCGCAACGACGCGCGGCCCGTGATCGCCGTCGCGGGAATGGCATTCGAGGCGCGCGTCGCGCAAGGCGACGGGCACGACGACGTCGTGGCGGTCTACGCTGCGCGCGCCGATCTGCTCGACCGCGCGCTGAAGTCCGCGCTCGAGCGTGGGGCTTCGGGTGTGATCAGCTTCGGCACTGCTGGCGGACTCGCACCCGATCTTGAACCGGGAACGATCGTCATTGCCGAGGCGGTGGACGGCCCATTCGGGCGCATCGAAACCGATGCCGCATGGTCTGCGCGGCTCGCCGCGGCGTTGCAGGCGTCACCGCTCGCGGCTCGCGTGCGGCGCGGCGTCGAGGCGGCCGTTGCGAAGCCGCTCACGGGCGCGGCGGACAAGGCCGCGCTCCACCGCTCGACGGGCGGCGCGCTGGCGGTCGACATGGAATCGCATCTGGCGGCGGTCGCCGCGGCCGCACGCGGCTTGCCATTCGCCGTGTGCCGCGCGATTGTCGATCCGGCGTGGCGCAGCCTGCCCAAGGCGGCTATGGCGGGCCTGCGCGACGACGGCTCGACGGCGATCCTTCCGGTCCTGCGTGAACTCGCGCGCGAGCCCGCGCAACTGGGCGGCCTGCTGCGCATCGCCGCCGACGCCCGCGCGGCTCGCCAGTCCCTCGCCGCCGCACGACGCGTGCTGGTAGCATCTGGAGCCCTTTTCCCTGCGTGATCCGCTCGGGCCATCGAGTGATGTAGGGAAAACCCTTATGTCTGGTAAAATCTAAGCGTTAACCCTAGGTTCAATCTGAGAACCGGGGACAAATCATTACCGCGAGATTTACCAGTCATGAATTTTCACACCCGCAAATGGGTCAAGCCTGAAGACCTGAATCCGAACGGCACGCTCTTCGGCGGCAGCCTGCTGCGCTGGATCGACGAAGAAGCGGCGATCTACGCGATCTGCCAGCTCGATAACCAGCGCGTCGTGACGAAGTTCATTTCGGAGATCAACTTCGTCAGCTCGGCGCGGCAAGGCGACATCATCGAACTCGGGATGAAGGCCACGGATTTCGGCCGCACGTCTATCACGCTGCGCTGCGAAGTGCGCAACAAGATCACGCGCAAGAGCATCCTGACGATCGAGAAGATGGTGTTCGTGAATCTGGGCGAAGACGGCAAGCCCGCGCCGCACGGGCGCGAGCGTATCCGTTACGCCGACGAGGCCTTCGAGCGTTATCGCCAGACCATGCAGACCACGGCCCGGACGGCTGAAGCGCCGGAAGAAGACGCGGTGCATTGATCCATTGCCGCCGCCCGGGCCTGTTATTTGTGTGAACAGGCCCAGGCCCCGATCAGCCGAACGTGAAGGCGAATGCGTCGACGCCGGGATCGAGAAAACGGATCTCGAACGTGTGCTCCTTCACCGGGCCGGATTGGCGCACGAGCTGGTAAAGGCGCGTTTCGGTGACGACACCTTTACCGTTGGCGTCGGTGTCCGTTCCATGATTTGCGCCCGGCGCGCTGCCATCGACCGTCACCTGGAATCGAACCGGACTTCGGCCGGCACCCGGTCCCAGGACAAGATGCAGATCGCGCGCGCTGAAGCGATAAACGATGCCGCCGCCTGCCCGGTTCAGGCTCGCGCGCTCCGCGCCGACCGTCCAGTTACCTGCAAAACTCCATTCATTGAGCCCCGGCGTGCTTGCCACGTAGTCGTGGGCAACGTCCTCCTTCAAGCCACCGCGTGAGACGTAATTCGACGCCTGCGCGTAACCGACATAGGTTTCGCCGGAGCCCAGGTGCGCGATGTCGGGCGAAGCCTGCTCGTCGCCGGCCTGCGGCGCGGTGAGCGCGCCCATCGCATCGTGCTTGCCGGCTTCGGCCAGCAGCGACTGGATCGCCTTCTCCACCTTGTCGTAATTCCCTTCGCCAACGAAGCGCGCTCGCACCTGTCCTTGCGCGTCGGCGATATAGAAGACCGGCCACGCGTTGTTGTGGAAGGCGTCCCAGATGCGATGGTCGCTATCGACCGCAATCGGGTAATCCAGCTGGAAACGGGCTATCGCTTTGCTGATATTCGCGGTGTCTTTCTCGAAGTCGAATTCCGGCGTGTGTACGCCGATCACGACCAGACCCTGGTCGCGGTACTTCTGCGCCCACGCGCGCACATGCGGCAACGTGCGAATGCAGTTGATGCAGGAATAGGTCCAGAAGTCGACCAGCACGACCTTGCCGCGCAATTGCGCCGCGTCGAGCGGGGGAGAATTCAGCCACGTCGACGCACCATCCAGCGACGGAAGAGGGCCCAGCTTCGGCAAATCGCTTCGATACGTCTGCATGGTTTTGTCTCCCGCCGCGCTGGCGGCGGGCAAGGTTGTGAACGTGGCCACACCGACGCCAAGCGCTGCGCAAGCACCGACTGCGATGCAGAGTTTTTTGAGCGTCGAGGTCATGAGAATTCTCCGCGCTGTGAAGTGATTTCAGCCGGACAAGCCGCAGAACGAGGGGCCGACCAGCGCCCGCTCGCCGCATCGCAGTCCGGATGGTTTCGACGATGGCTCATGCCAGCGCGATGGTCACGTCGATGTTGCCGCGTGACATCTTCGAATACGGGCAGAGCTGGTGTGCGGCCTCGATCAGCTCCTGAGCGACACCTCGCGGCAGGCCGGGCAGGCTCACCGTGAGACGCGCCTGCAGGAAGAACCCGCCATCGCCGGTACCGAGGTCGACTTCGGCATCCACAGCCGTGTCGGCGGGTACGGCGACACGCCTCTCTTTGGCAGCCCGTCCTATCGCGCCGATGAAGCAGGCTGACCAGCCCGCGGCGAAAAGCTGCTCCGGGTTCGTGCCCGTGCCGTTGCCGCCGGGCGGCGACAGCTTTATGTCGAGGCGGCCGTCGTCGCTTCGCGCGACGCCGTCGCGGCCGCCGGTGGTGTGGGTCTTTCCAGTGTAGAGGACGTTTACGATCGTGCTCATGATGTTTCCTTTCAGGTGTTGAACGATGGAGCGATATGTTTCGGATGACTTAATGACTGACGCTTAAAGCTGGCCGACTTCGATCACGGCATTGGCGAAGGCGCGCGGTGCTTCCTGCGGCAGGTCGTGACCCACACCGCCGGTGATCAGCTCGTGCTTGTACTTGCCGGTAAAGCGCTTCGCGTACGACGCCGGATCGGGATGAGGCGCGCCGTTCGCATCGCCCTCCAGGGTGATCGACGGGACCGTGATGGCAGGGAACTTCGCGAGCCGCGCTTCCAGTTCGTCGTACTGGGGCTCGCCTTTTGCCAGGCCGAGACGCCAGCGGTAGTTATGGACCGTGATGGCGGCCTGATCCGGATTGTCGAGCGCGGCGGCACTGCGCTCGAAGGTGGCGTCGTCGAAGTGCCATTGCGGCGAAGCCGTTTGCCAGATCAGCCTGGCGAAATCATGGTGATTCTTTTCATAGCCGAGGCGGCCACGCTCGGTGGCGAAGTAGAACTGGTACCACCATTGCAGTTCCGCTCCCGGCGGCAACGGCTGCTTGCCCGCGTCCTGGCTGCCGATCAGATAACCGCTCACCGAAACCAGTCCGTTGACACGCTGCGGATACAAGGCCGCCACGATATCGGCGGTGCGCGCGCCCCAGTCGTAGCCGGCGAGCGTGGCCTTGTCGATTTTCAACGCGTCCATCAGGGCGATCACGTCGGACGCGAGCGCTGCCGGCTGGCCGTCGCGCGGGGTATTGGCGTCGAGAAAGCGCGTCGTGCCGTAGCCGCGCAGGTAGGGAACGATCACGCGATAGCCTGCCTTGGTCAGGATGGGCACGACGTCGATGTAGCTGTAGATGTCGTACGGCCAGCCGTGCAGCAGGATGACCACGGGACCGTCGGCCGGACCTTCGTCCACGTAGCCGATGTTCAGCACGCCGGCGTCGATCTGCTTGATCGACTTGAACGTGGCGGGCGTCTGGCTTGCCGTCGTGGTCACAGTCGCAGCCGGTACGTCGTTTGCCGACTGGGCCTGCGCCGCGCCCGACAGGGCGAACTGTGCCCCGGCAAGAACGAGTGCCGCGACCATCCGGCGGGGACTGAGGTTGAGGTGCTTGCTCATCTGCTTTCTCCTGAAGTGGTGGATGCCTGACCGTGTGGATGTCTTCCGTTGTTTCTCTTGCGCGACGCTGGCGCGTCACAAACTTCATTTACTTATCGCGATAATCATTTGTGAGCGAACTATAGCCGAGCCATCTTCGACATTCAAGTACAATAATGATTATCGTGATAAATATTTTGAGAGGTGCCAGATGGGCAAGAACGGCGAACCCCGTAAGGAAACGGCAAAGCTGGGCGACTTCATGTGCTTCGCAATCTATTCCACGAACCTGGCCTACTCGCGGGTCTACAAGCCCGTGCTGGAGAGGCTCGGCCTCACGTACCCGCAATACGTGACCATCATTTGTCTTTGGGAAGAGGACAACCAGACCGTCAAGGGTCTGAGCGAAAACCTGTTCCTGGAGCCGAGCACGATGACGCCGATGCTGAAACGTCTGGAGGCGATGGGCTACGTGCGGCGCGAGCGTGACAGCGAGGACGAGCGCAGCGTGCGCGTGTTCTTGACCGAGGCAGGCCGGGCGTTGCGGGAAAGGGCGTTTGCCTTCCGCGAGGTGACGGCGAAGGCGGCAGGCCTGGCACCGGAGGAGTTTCGTGCGCTGCAGAAGGCCATCGTCAACCTGCGCAGCAATCTGATTGCTGCATCGGAAAACGTAGCCGACGCCACGGAGAGCGTCGTTTTGCACGACGAGTAAGGCGCGCCGGATCGGATGCGGGTCGCGCGGGGGCGATGGTCAACGAACCGCGCCGAGCGGCGCGCGCGAAGCGATCACGTCAAACGGCCGCCCGGTGCAGCTATTGCGGTTAAGGGCACGCTGCGGTTCGCGTGCGCGCTGCGGCGGCCAACGCGCACGAGCGGTCGCAGGCTGCGCGAACGGGCGTGAAGACGTGTTTCAGGTTGTCATCCCGCCGCAGCGGGGCGCAAGTCACTGGGCAGGCGCCGATGCAGGGACGGCAGGCCCTGGTGCGGTGAGAGCCGGCGCGGCAGGCGCTTGCGCTGGAACGGCAGACGCCGCCACCGCAGCGGATGCGGCCGCAGGCGCCGCTGGTGCGGCCATCCGAGCAGTCTCGGACGCGCTGGCTGGTGCAGCAGCGGCGGCGGACGCGTCATTCGCGACAGGGGCCGAAGCAGGCACCGGAACGGCGGGATTCGGCGTGGTCTCTGCCTGCGCTGCAGGCGCTTGCGCTGGAACGGCAGGTGCCGCAACCGCAGCCGATCCCGATGCAGCCACGGGCACCGCCGGAGCGGCCGCTGCAGCCGTTTCGGACGCGCCTGCGGGCGCGGCAACCGCAGCCGAGGCGCCATCCACCACAGCGGCTTCACCGGCCGCCCCTGCTGCCGTCGACGTGCCGTTAGCGTTGCCACTGTCGTCCGACGCGCCCGGATCTTCGTAATTCGGCAAGCCGTTACTGTCCGCGCCACCCTTGCCGCCCTTACCACCCGCTCCGCCGGAATCACCCGGATCCTCGTAATTGGGCACGCCGTTCGACTTGTCCGAGCCGTCCGGGTGGTCCGGGTCGCCGTAATCCGGCAGCGCCTGTCTGCCCGCCGCGCCGCGCAGCAGCGACTCGCGTTGCTGGCGGAACGCATCGCGCACGAATGAATATTTATCGAGCGCCGCCTGCTCGAGCAGATTGGTCGCGCCGAGCAGATCGGAACGCGTGCTGACGAACTGCGTCAGGTACAGCGGATTGCGCACTGCGGGCTCGATGTAGTTCAGCATGTTGAACTTCACATCGACCGCCATGCCGATCCCGTCGCGTACCGAACTCGGCCCGAACAGCGGCAGCACGAGGTACGGACCGGCGGGCATGCCGTAACGGCCGAGCGTGAGGCCGAAGTCCTGATGGTGCTTCGGCAGGCCAGCAGGCGTCGCGAAGTCGATCAAACCGCCGAGGCCGAACGTCGTGTTCATCGCGAGACGCATCAGGTCTTCGGTCGCGTCGACGATCTTCAGCTGCAGCAGGTTGTTGGCGAAGTTGCCGATGTCGCCGAGGTTCGAGAAGAAGTTGCTGATTGCCTGGCGCAGCGGTTGCGGCGTCACCTTCTGGTAGCCCTTGGCGACCGGCTGCGCGATGGTGCGATCGACCGCGTCGTTGAACTTGAAGATGGCGCGGTTCGCCGGTTCGAACGGATCGCCCGGCGTGCGATCGGGGCCGGTGGCGCAACCCGACGTCACGAGGAGCACGAGGCTCGCCGCGGCCATGATCAGCCCGGCTCGTTTAATTTTCATCGATTGATTCCCGACGTTGCGCCCCCGCGCGTTTCACGACGCGCGGCTTGCCCATCAGCACTGGCTGGAACACCACCGCGCCGATCAGCGTACAGAACAGCGAAAGCGCGAGCAGCTTGCCCATGCTCGACGTGCCCGGATGATGCGACAGCCAGAGGCTGCCGAACGCAGTGGCGGTCGTCGCAGCCGAAAAGAGCACCGCGTGCGTGAGGCTCGACTGGAGCAGGCCGGTCTGGCCCGCGCGCCACGCCATCACGAAGTAGATTTTGAACGCGACGCCAACCCCCAGCATCAGGGGAAGCGCGATGATGTTCGCGAAATTGAGCTGGATGCCGAACACGACGCACAGCTCCAGCGTCACGAGCGCCGATACCAGCAGAGGGATCAGCGTGCGCAGCACGTCGCCGAAATGGCGCAGCGTGATCCACAGGAGCACCGTGATGAGCACCACCGACCACGCCGCCGCCTGCAGGAACGAGAGGATGATCACGTTCGCCGAATGCAGGATCGAAATCGGCCCGCCGATTGCGCGAGGCTCCGCCGCCTTCACCGCATGAGAAAAGCGCGCGAGCATCCGGTCGTCGTTGGGATCGATGCCCGCCGGCACGCGCGGCGCGATGTCGACGAGCGCCTCGCCCGTCGGCGCCACCCAGTCGCGCACCATTTCGGGCGACAGGGACTCACGCGTGATTTGCGTCGGCTGCAGCAGGTTGGCCAGTTGCGAGAACGCGAGCTTGAGCGGCGCGCTGAAGGCCCGCTCGGCGCGATCGCGCGTGGCAGCGTCGGCGTTGGCGAGCTTTGTCAGCGCCTCGGACAGATGCTTCGCCTCTGCCGCGCCCGGGCCCGGATGATCTTCCGCCGCGAGCGAGAGCTGATTCGCAGTGCGCTTGAGCGTCGCTACGCGCACCTCGTCGGTCACCGGCGCGGACGGCTGCTGCGTGAGCGCGGGCAAGAGCTGCTGCGCGGCGCTGGAGATCAGCATGAGCTTTTGCTGCTGGTCGTCGGGGATCAGCGAACTCAACGTCGTCGCGCGGCCCACGTCCGGCAGCTTCGAGAGCTTCGCGGCGATCTTGTCCGCCTCCTCGAGCGACGGCGCGAGCACGTTCACATTGTTGATCGAGATGACCGGCGAATTCTTCAGCGCGATGAGCGTGGCCATCGACTCCGTATGCGGGTCCTTCAGGTGCAGCGGATTGAAGTCGAAGCGCAGATTGAACAGCAACGGCGTCGCACCGACCACGACGATGAGCGTGCCGATGAGCACTCTGTTGCGGTGCTCGGCGAGCCACGTGTCGATGGGCGCGAGGAACGCGAAGCCAGGCGAGTGCGCCTCGCCGTGCGGCTTTAACACGCTGATGAGCGCGGGCAGCAGCGTCATGTTCGCGAGGTACGCGACGAACATGCCCACGCCGGCAATCTGGCCGAGTTCGGCGAGGCCTCGATAGGCAGTGGGCAGGAATGAAAAGAAACTTTCGGCGACGGCGATGGCGGCGAGCGTGAGCGGCACGCCGATCATGCGCGCCGTCTTGAGGAGCGCGAAGTCGAGACGGTCGTCGAGATGGCGCGCCTCGCGGTACTTCACGCCGAACTGCACGCCGAAGTCCACGCCCAGTCCGACGAACAGCACCATGAACGCAACCGAGAGCATGTTCAGCGAGCCGACCATCATGAGGCCGAGCGCGGCGGTGATGACGAGGCCGATCACGAGCGTGATGAGCACGGCGCCGATCAGCTTGCCCGAGCGCAGCGCGAGCCACAGGATCACGAGCACGACGATGGCGGTCAGCACGCCGTTGAGCACGGCGCCGTCCTGAACCGAGGCGAATTCCTCGTCCGCGAGCGGCTGCTGGCCCGTCAGGCGCACACGGGCGCCGTAGTCGGCGTCGAGGTGCAGCGACGCGGCGGTCTCGCGGATCGCGTCCGACGCGCTCGCGCTCGCCTTGAGCGCCGCGAAGTTGAGCACGGGCCTCACGGTGATGAATGCGAACGCGGGCTTGACGGCCGAATCCTTGTCGACGAGCGCGCGCCAGGAGAACGCCGCCGGTTTGCCGGCGACGACCTGATCAACGACACCAGCGGCGCGGCCAAGCAGATCGGCCATATCGGGCAACTTCACCTGGCCGATCTGCAGCGGCAGCATCAGTGTCGTCGAGAGCGTACCGGCGAGGCCCGTGAGGCTCGGGTCTCGCGCGAGCTGGTTCACGAGCGGTCGTGCCTGCACGAGCTGGCCCGTGGTCGAAAGCACGGTCGATGTGGGGAGGAACAGCAGGCCGTTGTGTTCGAAGAACGGTCCGCCCGCCGGCTGCGTCACCGCGCTGAATTCGCGGGCGTTCTCCCGGAGTGCGGCGGCGAGCTTGTTGGCGGCGGCGTCGGCGAATTCAGGCACATCGGCTTCGACGACGACCAGCAGCGCCTGATCGCGCTGCGGGAAGGCCCGGTCGATGGCTTCGCCGAGCTCGGCCCACGTCCCTTTGTTCTCGACGAGTCCGCTGACGTCCGTGTTGATCTTGAAGTGCTGGACGACGTATACGCCGCACAGCGCGGCCAGCACGACCGCGAGGGAGATGACCCACGCTGCGCGTCGTACTGACCAGGCGACGAGGTGGATGATGAATGGCTTCAGCATACAGGCGAGGGAGCCCTGTCAATGACGTTATTCTTGGTGAAGCGCATAAGTATACCGGCGTCGACCGTTCGGACGCGGCTCGCGCACATAAGCGACGTCCGCAAAGCCGTTATACTGGTTCGCCCGTCCGGTATGCGCCACTGCGGCCCACCGTGGCCCGGCGCTTGAATCTTACTGTTCCGATGAGCGTATGAAACGTTATTTCACCGCATTTCTCGCAGCCGCCTTCGTGTCGGGTGCCGCCTTTGCCCAGAGTTCGCCGGATACCACGGTCAGAAACGCCGTGGAAGGCACCGTGAAGGCCATGCAGGCCGACCCGCAGGCACGCGGTGGCGACATGGCAAGGATCACCCAGGTGGTCGAAACCCATTTCGTTCCGGCCACCGACTTCCAGCGCACCACGCGTATCGCCATCGGCAAGGCATGGGCCACCGCCACGCCCGAGCAGCAACAGAAGCTGTACGAGCAGTTTCAACTGCTGCTGGTGAAAACCTATGCGGCGTCGCTTTCGCAGTTGCGCGATGCGCAGGTGAGCTTCAAGTTCCTGCCGTCCAGCACGGCCGCGGGCGCGAAGGACACGGTCGTGCAGTCGCACGTGATCAGCAACGGCGGCGACGATGCCATCGACTATCGCCTCACGTACACGCAATCCGGCTGGAAAATCTACGACATCAACATGATGGGCGCCTGGCTGATCCAGGTGTACCAGACGCAGTTCGCCGAACAGATCGCCAAGGGCGGCATCGACGGGCTCATCAAGTTCCTCGTCGACCACAACGCGCGCAGCTGACTAGCTGACTCAGCGTACCAGCAAGAACCGGGCACGGCCCTCGCGGCCCGCCCGGTCACTTCCTTCGGTTCTCCACCGCGAACTTGATCAACTCCGCCTGACCTTCGATATCGAGCTTGCGCTTGAGGTTGAGCCGGTGCGTCTCCACCGTGCGCACCGAGAGCCCCTCGCGCTGCGCGATCTGCTTGCTCGATAGCCCTTGCGCAAGCGCATCGAGGATGTCTAGCTCGCGCGGCGTCAGCCGCTCGACCGGCGTCGCCTTCGCCGAAGCCTGGATGATCCGCGCACCCAGGCCCGCACTGAAAAACGTCCGCCCCGCGAGCACCGCTTCGATCGCGCGCACGATTTCCGTCGACGGCGAATCTTTCAGCACGTAGCCGCTCGCGCCCGCGCGCACCGCTTCGGTCACGTATTCGACGTTGTCGTGCATCGAGAGCATCAGCACCCGGATGGCAGGAAAGCGCTCGTGAAAAATGCCCGCGAGCGCGATGCCGTTCATCCCGGCCATGCCGACGTCCATCAGCACGAGGTCGGGTTCGAGCGTGGCGGCGAGGGCGAGCGCCTCGTCGGCGTTGTCGGCCTCGCCCGCGACGACGAACCCAGCGACCGCTTCGAGCCGGGCTCGCAGGCCGTCGCGCACGAGCGGATGATCGTCGACGAGCACGATGCGCGCCTGCCTGGCTGTCTCATTCATGATGTCTCTTTACTTGTTGCCGTTACCGTTGCAGTTGCTTTCTTCGCCATGACCGGCACCCAGGCGGTCAGGACCGTGTGTCCGGGCTGCGAGCTGATCGTGAGCTGGCCGCCGAGCGATTCGAGCCGCTCGCGCATGTTCCGCAGCCCGAGCCCTGCCCGCAGATCGGACTGGGCGTGCGCGACATCGAAGCCGCGGCCGTTGTCGGCGATGGTCAGCGTGACGCCAGTCGCGTTCACGTCGAGCGAGAGTTGCGCGCGTGGCGCGTGGGCGTGGCGCACGATGTTCGTGAGCGCCTCCTGCGCGATGCGGAAGAGGGCTGTGTTCACGGCGTCGGGCAGTGCCCGGGCGCGGGCCTTCCGTTGTGGTGGCGGCGAGACGGTCTGCGTGAAGCCGATCGTGATGTCCGACTCCGCGCTGAGTTCTCGTGTGAGTTGTTCGAGCGCTGCGGCGAGGCCGAGGTCGTCAAGCATCGACGGACGCAGCGCGTGCGAGATGCGTCGCACTTCGCGCAGCGTTTGGGACAGGCGTGCGAGGCCCGTGGCGAGCGAGCTTTCGGCGGCCGGGTCGCGCGTCGTGCTGCCTTCGAGCCGTGCGAGCGCCGATTCGAGCATCAGCTTGACGGAGACGAGCATCTGGCTGATGCCGTCGTGCAGTTCGCGCGAGAGCCGTGCGCGCTCCTCTTCCTGCGACTCGACCACCTGCTGGGCGAGGCGTTTGAGCTTCGCATCGGTGCTGCGGTATTCCGTTACGTTGAGCACCAGCGCGCCGAGCGCGATTGCGCCGACGCCCGCGAGCGCGATCGCGCCGAGCCACCACAGCGTGTGTTCGATGTTGGCGGACGCACGTTCGTCGATGTGCGCGAGTGTGGAATCGACGTCGTCCATATAGATGCCGGTGCCGACCATCCAGCCCCAGCGTTTAAGCGGAATCACATAGCCGAGCTTCGGCGCGAGTTTGCCCGTGGTGGGCCGCCGCCACATGTATTGCACGAAGCCTCCGCCTTGCGAGGCTGCGGCGATCAGCCGCTGGATCGTGAGCGCGCCCTGCGGGTCGCGAAGATCCCAGAGATTGTGGCCTACGAGATTGGGCTCACGCGGGTGCATCAGCGAGCGGCCATGCATGTCATAGACGAAGAAATAGCCATCCGGGCCGAAGTCCATCTTTTGCAGCGTGGCGAGTGCCTCGCCCTGGCGTGCGGCGATATCGGCGGGCGAGGCATCGGCGCTCGCGTCGTAGAGCGGCTCGATGGCGCTCATCGCGAGTTCGACGTAGTGGCGCAACTCCTCCTGCTTGCTCGACAGATACGCGCCCTGCATTGTCGCGTGCTGCGTCTGCGCGAGCGTGGTGGCCTGGTGACGCACACCGATGCCGATGCCCGCGATCGCGGCAAGAAATGGCACAACGGCGAGCAGAAAAATCTTCGTCTTCAGGGTCATGGTGAACTGCCTGTATCTACGTAATTCCACGTAGATCACTTACGTAGTAGTCCGCTTGTAAGGTAAATGGCGAAAGCGAATACTACACGCCCAGAGCATGGCACACATGCGTCATGCACTGCGCTGCAATTCGCCGCGATTTTCCGTTGGGTGCATGCGCAATGGGGCCCGGTCCCCGTACCGGGTATGACTTATTCCGATAAACAAAAACAGGAGACGCCATGAATCGGGCATCCAGTTTTGTCGTCTGGACGTTGGTCGCGCTACTAGGCGCGTTTGCGTTCGGCACCATCGCGCTTGCACACGGCGAGCGAATCAGCGCACTGTGGATCGTGATCTGCGCGGTCTGCGTCTACTTGATTGCGTACCGTTTTTATAGCCGCTTCATTGCGAACACGGTGCTGCAACTCGATGGCCTGCGCATGACGCCGGCCGTGCGCCACAACGACGGGCTCGATTACGTGCCCACCAACAAGTTCGTGCTATTCGGCCACCATTTCGCGGCGATCGCGGGCGCGGGTCCGCTGGTCGGTCCGGTGCTGGCCGCGCAGATGGGCTACATGCCCGGCATGCTGTGGATTCTCGCAGGCGTGGTGTTCGCGGGCGCCGTGCAGGACTTCGTGGTGCTGTTCCTTTCAACGCGTCGTGACGGCCGCTCGCTCGGCGACCTCGTGAAGATGGAACTCGGCCCCGTACCTGGCGTGATCGCGCTGTTCGGCACGTTCCTCATCATGATCATCATTCTCGCGGTGCTCGCGCTGATCGTGGTGAAGGCGCTGACGAACTCGCCGTGGGGCACGTTCACCGTCGCCGCGACGATTCCTATCGCGATCTTCATGGGCCTGTACGTCCGCTACATCCGCCCGGGCAAGATCGGTGAGATCTCGATCATCGGCTTCATCCTGCTGATGGCTTCGATCGCGTTCGGCCAGCACGTGCACGATTCGCCGACGCTCGCCGCCTGGTTCACGTTCACGGGCACGCAGCTCACGTGGATCCTGATCGGCTACGGCTTCGTCGCTTCGGTGCTGCCGGTGTGGCTCCTGCTCGCGCCGCGCGACTACCTCTCGACGTTCCTCAAGATCGGCACGATTCTCGCGCTCGCGATCGGCATTCTGATCGTCGCGCCGGAACTGAAGATGCCGGCCTTCACGAAGTTCATCGACGGCTCGGGTCCGGTCTGGTCGGGCAACCTCTTCCCGTTCCTCTTCATCACGATCGCGTGCGGCTCGGTGTCGGGCTTCCATGCGCTGATCGCCTCGGGTACGACGCCGAAGCTGCTCGATAACGAAACCAACGCGCGCTTCATCGGTTACGGCGCGATGCTGATGGAATCGTTCGTCGCGATCATGGCGCTCGTCGCCGCTTCGGTGATCGAGCCGGGCGTGTACTTCGCGATGAACGCACCGCTCGCCGTGCTCGGCACGACGCCGGACGCCGTCGCGCAAACGGTCGGCCAATGGGGCTTCATGCTCACGCCTGACATGCTCACGCACACGGCGCAGGCCGTCGGCGAGACGACCATCGTCGCGCGCGCCGGTGGTGCCCCGACGCTGGCGGTCGGCATGGCGCAGATACTGCACCAGGTGATCGGCGGCGAGGCGATGATGGGCTTCTGGTATCACTTCGCCATCCTCTTCGAAGCGCTCTTCATCCTTACCGCTGTTGACGCTGGCACGCGTGCAGGCCGCTTCATGCTGCAAGATCTGCTCGGCACGTTCCATCCGTCGCTCAAGCGCACGGAATCGCTGCCGGCCAACCTGATCGCTACGGCGCTGTGCGTGACCGCGTGGGGCTACTTCCTCTATCAGGGCGTGGTCGATCCGCTCGGCGGCATCAACACGCTGTGGCCGCTCTTCGGCATCTCGAACCAGATGCTGGCGGGCATTGCGCTGATGCTGGCGACCGTCGTGCTCTTCAAGATGAAGCGCGAGAAGTTCGCGTGGGTCACCGCAGTGCCGACGGTATGGCTGCTCGTCTGCACGATGACGGCCGGCTGGCAGAAGATTTTCGACAGCAACCCGAAGGTCAGCTTCGTCGCGCATGCGCAGAAGCTCGCGGCGGCGGCTGCCGAAGGCAAGATCGTCGCGCCGGCGAAGTCGATCGAACAGATGCAGCGCATGATCTTCAACGACTACGTCGATGCCGCGCTCTCCGGGCTCTTCATTGTCGTGGTGGCGAGCATCGTCGTGTATGGTCTGATCGCGATTGCGCGTGCGCGTCGTATCGCCCATCCGACCGTGCAGGAAACGCCGTTCGAGCCGATGCCCGCCGACGCAGCAAGCCTGGTGGGACGCACGACCGCCGCTCACTAAAGACGATACTGCAGACGAGGTACATCATGTTCTCGGAACTTCGCGACAACGTGCAGACCGCAGGCCGGTATCTCGGTCAGGCGATGCGTCTGATGGTCGGTCTGCCGGATTACGATGGCTACGTCGCGCACATGCGCGCGACGCATCCCGATCGTCCGGTGATGACTTACGAGGAATTCTTCCGGGAGCGGCAGGACGCGCGGTATCGGTCCCGCACGGGCAAGTGCTGCTGACGCACTAAGATACGGCGCGTCGCGTTTGATGCACGCCATGAAGGCGCAACGGGTTACCGCCCGTTGCGCCTTTTTTGTCACTCCAGTCCGGAAGCGAACGCGGGGTTGAACCTGGGAATACGAAGCAAGGGATTGGGATCAGACGCGCCCGCGGTTTGCGTGGTCCCAGGTTTCGCGGCTGGACTTGCCTGACGCAACGGTTACTGTCCACCGCCGGCCGGTTCCCTGCTGTGACCTCACAGGCTTACGGATCAGGTACCGCGCGAGGGGCGAATTCCAGCGGGGACAACTCGTCGTCACGCACAAGGTCGGAGCCCGAACGCAAGCATTCGCTTTGCTCACCGCGACTGCTGCGCGATCGCCGGAGTGCGGATCAGCTTGTAGAGCAGCCACGTGCCGAGACCGCCGCTCGTCAGCGCAGCGAGCCACCACGACGCAGGCCAATCCGTGAGGGACGCGTCAGGCGACGCCCGCGGCACACCGAATACCACCGCCGTGTTGTAGCAGGCGTGCAGCAGTATGCCTGGGAGCAACGAGCGCGTGCGCTCATACAGTTTTCCGATGATGAGTCCGATACCGAACGCGACGACGAACTGATACACGTTCAGATGCGCGAGCCCGAATACTGCGGCTGAATTTGCGATGGCCGTTCCGGGGGGATATTGCCGCAGAAAGCTACGCAGAAAGATTCCGCGAAACAGCATCTCTTCGACTATCGGTGCAATCAGACAGACCAGCACGGTGGAACCGAGCCCCCCGGCAAGGAAATTGTCGTTGGCCCCTTGCGCCCAATCCCAATCACCCGTCGGGAAGAATCGGACCACAACGGATAGCAGCAGGTTCATTCCCATCAACAGGCCAGGCGTCAGCAGCAGAATGGGTAGTGCGAATAGCCCGATCGTGGTTGCCCATGAACTCGGGTTGTCGTGGAACAGATCGCGGTATGTCAGCTTGCTGTGGTGCAGTAGGACCGTAAACGCGAGTCCGTGTGCAAGTACGCGCCCGATGCTGAATCCCGCCATCGGCTGCAGACCGGCCTCACGCCCGATTGGCCCGATGACGGAGTTCATCAGGTATTCAACGAAAAACAGTACGACCACCACAAAAAACGCTTCCAGAAGATTTGGAAAGCAATATGGGTTGGTTCTGGATCTCATAATTTTTAGTCCAGCATAGGATGGCATGGCATCCGTCATCAGGCGGCTTGCGCCCCATCGCCTGACGCGTGGTTGATGGTCTCGATCGCGCTGCCTTTCAGGTCGCGCCGCGCTTCGCGTTGATCCGGAAGCTACGACAGTCCACCCAGGCACGAAGCTGCGAGTCTGCCAGACGACGCGTTCGGCCTATATTGATTTACATCGCATGACGAACCCGCTTCAGACCGACAGGTCTGCCGTCGCGCTCTACTGTTTCATGGCTGCGGTTGCCGATATCGTTCGTTGGCAGACAAATGATGAGTGGTCCCGATCTCGTGTGGCCGGTCACGCAGGTTGTCTCAAGCGAGCTAAGCCAATTGTTGGCTAGTCAATCAAGATTTTTGACAATCGCCTGATTCTTTTCTGTCGGGGGCCATCAAGCCAGAGTTGTTGATGGATATTGATTTCGGCGAAGCTTCGTCAGCGAAAACCCTGGTTCCCGCATCAATCCCTATCAAATATCTTGTATATACAACTATGCAGGCGTAGCGCCTCTTATTGGAAATGCCACCGGTCGCGGCGGCGCTGACGACCTACTTGAGACTCCAGATCAATGAAGAAACTTGCCTTTTGCCTGGCGATCCTTGCGATCGCAACCTCCGCCTTCGCGAAGGACTGGTCCACGGTCCGGTTCGGCGTCGATGCGAGCTATCCCCCGTTTGAATCGAAGAGCGCGGACGGCAAGCTGGTCGGCTTCGACATCGATCTCGGCAACGAGATCTGCAAGCGCATTAACGCGAAGTGCGTCTGGGTCGAGAACGCATTCGACGGCATGATTCCCGCGCTGAAGGCGAAGAAATTCGACGGCGTCTTGTCGGCGATGTCGATGACCCCGCAACGTAAAGAGCAGATCGCATTCTCGGACCGGATGTGGCGCACCCCGACCCGCCTCGTCGCGAAGAAGGGCTCGAATGTCCAGCCGACGGTGGCGTCGCTGCAAGGCAAGTCCGTCGGTGTCGAGCAGGGCTCGATCCAGGAAACGTATGCGAAGGCCAACTGGGCGACAAAGGGCGTGAACGTCGTGTCTTACCAGGACCAGGACCAGGTCTATACGGACATGCTTTCGGGCCGTCTGGACGCGGCGCTGCAAGACGGCGTGCAAGTCGAACTCGGCTTCCTGGCCAAGCCGCGCGGCGCGGGTTTCGCGTTCACGGGTGGCGAGCCGGACGATCTGAAGACGCTCGGCAATGGCGCGGCCATCGGCCTGCGCAAGGACGACGCCGATCTGAAGGCGAAGATCGACCAGGCGCTCGGCGATATGGTCAAGGACGGCACCTACAAGAAGATCGAAGCCCGGTACTTCCCGTTCGACGTGCACGGCAGCTGACACGCAACGGCGCGGGAAGCTTCCTGCGCCTGGCGCCTTGCGTTTTCCGGATGAAAAGCAGAAAAGGCTCCGCACATGACGGAGCCTTTTCTGTTTTCGAACCTGCCGGCTGCCTCCTTGGGTGGCCGGTCAGCGGATAATTGCCGGAACCCCATTTCCTCATACCGCTCGCTCACACAATCATGCAGACGCAAACCCATCCGTTGATTTACCCGGCGCTCGGCACCGAACGGCACCTGACGAGCTTCCACTACGGCCCCTCGGGCGGCCAGAAGATCTACATCCAGGCGTCGCTGCACGCGGACGAACTGCCGGGCATGCTGGTCGCCTGGGAACTGCGCAAGCGCCTCGCGGCGCTCGAGGCGGCCGGCAAGCTGCGCGGCGAAATTATCGTCGTGCCCGTGTCCAATCCGATCGGCCTCAACCAGCAGCTGCTCGGTCACATGCTCGGGCGCTTCGAAACGAGCACCGCCTCCAACTTCAACCGCAACTTCCACGATCTCGCCGAGCTTGTGTTGCCGCGCATCGAGTCCCGTTTGACCGGTGACGAGCAGCAGAACCTGCTCGCCGTGCGCGCCGCCATGCGCGAGGCGCTGGCCGAAGAGATGCCGACCACCGAACTGGAATCGCATCGCCTCGCTCTCCAGCGCCTGTCGTACGATGCGGACGTGGTGCTCGACCTGCACTGCGACTTCGAAGCCGCGATGCATCTCTACACCAATCCTGACTTGTGGCCGGATGTCGAGCCGCTCGCGCGCTACCTCGATGCGAAGGCATCGCTCTTCGCGCTCAATGCACTCGGCACTCCGTTCGACGAAATCCACAGCTTTTGCTGGTCCGAACTGCGCGCGCGCTACGGCGAGCGCTATCCGATTCCGATGGGAACGATTTCGGTGACGATCGAGCTACGGGGCCAGGCGGATGTGAGCTATGCGTTCGCGGAGAAAGACGCCCAGGCGATCGTTGATTACCTGACGCACCGTGGCGTCATCGACGGGACGCCCGCACCGTTGCCGCCGCTCGAGTTCGGGGCCACGCCGTTGTCCGGCACCGAGACGCTTCTCGCGCCGATCTCTGGTGTGCTCGTGTTCCGCGCGCCGGTCGGTGCGAGGGTCGAGCCGGGCGAGGCGATTGCCGACATCGTCGATCCGTTGACCGATCGCGTCGTCACGATTACGAGCTCCGTCGCCGGTGTGATGTTCGCGCGACAGCGCACGCGCTTCGCGACCGCGGGAATGGTGGTGGCGTGGGTTGCCGGTGCCGAACCGCTCCGGAGCGGCTCGCTGCTGACGAACTGAGCGCGTAGCGGCGCGCAAGCGCCGGTGCGGCCCGCGCAATCGCATAATCGCGCGATCGCACATTCGCGCAAAAGAGAAAGGGCGCAACGGTCTGAACCGTTGCGCCCTCGTGGAAGCTTCCGGGGCACCCTCATCGGGCGCCCGATATCGCGCGCGTCAGCTTGCGGCGACGGTGGCCGGCTTCTTCGTCTGCACGGCCTTCTGGATCTCTTCGAGCTTGATCTCGACGTGGCGCGAGAACACGTACTCGGCGGGACGCTGGCCGTCGAGCGGGATGTCCTTCGAGAACGCACCTTCGGTCTTCGGGCCCGCGAGCGCAACCTTCATCGCCTTGAGCGGATGCGCGACGGTGTCCAGAACGGCCGTCGCCTCAAAGCCGCAGTGGACCATGCAGTTCGCGCACTTTTCGTAGTTGCCGGTGCCGTACTTTTCCCACTCCGTGGTTTCCATCAGTTCCTTGAAGGTCTTCACATAACCTTCGCCGACCAGATAGCACGGCTTCTGCCAGCCGAACACCGTGCGCGCCGGGTTGCCCCACGGCGTGCATTCGTAGGTCTGGTTGCCCGCGAGGAAGTCGAGGAACAGGCTCGACTGGCTGAACGACCAGTTCTTGCCGTTGTTGCCGCGCTTGAAGATTTCGCGGAACAGCGTCTTGGTCTTTTCGCGGTTCAGGAAGTGCTGCTGGTCCGGGGCGCGCTCGTAGGCATAGCCCGGCGAGACCGTGATGCCGTCCACGCCGATCGGCTTCAACGTATCGAAGAACTTCGCGACACGCTCAGGCACGGCGTCGTTGAACAGCGTGCAATTGATGTTCACGCGAAAACCGCGGCGCTTCGCTTCCTTGATGGCCGCGACGGCCTTGTCGTAGGTGCCTTCCTGCGAGACCGAATGGTCGTGCGCTTCGCGGTCGCCGTCGAGGTGGACCGACCAGACGAAGTACGGGCTCGGCTCGTAGTCGTCCATCTTCTTTTCCATGAGCAGCGCGTTCGTGCACAGGTACACGAACTTCTTGCGCGCCATGATGCCCTTCACGATTTCCGGCATTTCCTTGTGCAGGAGCGGCTCGCCGCCTGCGATGGAAACGACCGGCGCGCCGCACTCGTCGACGGCTTCGAGGCATTCCTCCAGCGACAGGCGCTGGTTCAGGATGGGATCCGGATAATCGATCTTGCCGCAGCCGTTGCAGGCGAGGTTGCAGCGAAACAGCGGCTCGAGCATGAGCGCGAGCGGATAGCGTTTATTGCCGCTGAAATGCTGGCGAGCGATATACGCGCCAACGCGGACCTTCTGGAGCAGCGGAATAGACAAGACAGTCCTCCTTAAACTTCGCGCACGACGAGCGGTTGCAACAGCTTCGACGGCAGCTTGAATTCGACTTTTTCTTCGATGCCCGTCATCGTCGACACCTCGACGGGCCCCAACGCGCGCAGCGCGTCGATCACGTTCTCGACCATTTCCTCGGGCGCCGATGCGCCGGCCGTCAGGCCCACCGTCTTCGCACCGTCGAACCACTCGGCTTTGACTTCCGAGCCGTCGGCGACGAGGTAGCTCGCCACGCCCGACTCACTTCCAATCTCGCGCAGACGGTTCGAGTTCGAACTGTTAGTCGCGCCCACCACGAGCAGCACGTCCACCTGGGTGGACAGCTCGCGCACGGCGGCCTGGCGATTCTGCGTCGCGTAGCAGATGTCGCGCGTGTCCGGGCCGACGATGTCGGTGAAGCGGGCGAGCAGCGCGTCGATGATCCCGCGCGTGTCGTCCACCGAAAGCGTCGTTTGCGTCACGTAAGCCAGCGGCGCATCGAGCGGCAGGTCCAGCTTCGCGACTTCCTCCTCGCTCTGCACGAGCAGCACGGTGCCCGGAATCTGGCCGATCGTGCCTTCCACTTCGGGGTGGCCCGCGTGACCGATCAGGATCAGCGTGCGGCCCTGGGCGACGTACTGACGACCCTGCACGTGCACTTTCGTGACGAGCGGGCAGGTGGCGTCGAGCACTTCGAGGTTGCGGTCGTCTGCAGCGCGCTCGACCGTCTTCGCAACGCCGTGGGCACTGAAAATCGCAACTGCGCCCTCGGGCACCTCGTCGAGTTCTTCCACGAAACGCGCACCCTTGTTGCGCAAGTTTTCGACCACGTGACGGTTGTGGACGATTTCGTGGCGCACGTACACGGGAGCGCCGTGCTTTTGCAGGGCGCGATCCACGATTTCGATGGCGCGGACAACCCCCGCACAAAAGCCGCGGGGTTGGGCAAGGATGACTCGCATAAGGCGGCGAACTCCGACTGGCGCGGGCTTCGATCGAGCCGGTAAAAATGACTTGATCGCCGCGACCACAATATTAATTAAATACTTGGGTCCAGCCTGTCGGACCGGACCTAAAACCAGACGCGCATTTTAACCCCTTCGCCGTCCCTTTGCTGTGTGGCGCACCGCAGGATGGGGCATGCGCAACACCCGGCGCTGGCCGATTTCGTCCGACCGGGCTCTGACGCGTTGCCGGACGGCCATTACGCGATGTCGCGCTGCAACATACCGCCGGAACCCTTAAACTATCGGGTCCGCGCCCGGGCAGCCCGGCGCACGCGGATCTGACCTCATTCTGGACGCGTTGATGGAAGTCGCCCACTACGAAAACTTTCCGGTCGCGAGCGTGCTGCTGCCGCGCTCGCTAAGGGCGCCAGTCGGTGTGATCTATCACGTCGTCCGCACCGCCGACGACATCGCGGATGAAGGCGACTGGAGCCCCGCCGAGCGCCACGAGCGCCTCGCGGATTTCCGCGATGGTCTCGACGCGGTGGCCCACGGCCGCGAGGCGCGCGTGCATCCCACGCTGTTTGCGAAGCTTGCGGACGTGGTGCGGGAGCGCCGCCTTCCGATGCGGCCGTTTGACGACCTCGTGTCGGCGTTCGCTCAGGACATCGACACGGTGCGCTACACCGACCGCATCGATCTGCTCGACTTCTGCCGCCGGTCGGCCAATCCGGTCGGCCATCTGATGCTGCATCTGATCGGCGAGGCGACGCCGGAAAATTTTGCCGATTCCGACGCGATCTGCACGGCGCTGCAACTGGTCACGTTCCTGCAGGACGTGAGCGCTGACTACGGGCGCGGCCGCATCTACCTGCCGCAGGCCGACCGCGAGCGCTTCAACGTGACCGAGGCGCAGATTGCGGCGGGCATCGTCGACGATGGCTGGCGCGCGCTGATGCGCTACGAGGTGGGCGAGGCGCACGCACTGCTGGTGAGCGGCGCGCCGCTCGCGCTGCGCCTGCCGGGCCGCTTAGGGCTCGAGCTATGCGGCACCATCCACGGCGCGCTGCGCCTGCTCGAGCGCATCGAGCGCGCCGACTACGACGTATTCACCGGGCGCCCCACGCTTGCCGCCTCCGACTGGGCGGTGGTGCTGTACCGCACCGCCGCGATGTGGCTGTCGCGGCGCCTGAGCGGACGTGCGCCTTCAATCAAGAGCAACAACGCATGATGACGACAATCCTTTTTGCCCTGTCCTGTCTTTCGCTGCTGATCTGGCTCGTATTGCTGTTCGCGCGTGGCGGCTTCTGGCGCGCGCGTCCGCCGCTGCCGCTGCCGGTGGTCGAGCCGGCGTCCGGCTGGCCCGCCGTCTGCGCCGTGGTGCCGGCCCGCAACGAGGCCGACGCGATCGGCGAAGCGGTGACCTCGCTGCTCACGCAGGACTACGCGGGCGAGTTCCACGTCATCGTGATCGACGATCACAGCACCGACGGCACCGCCGAAGCCGCACGTGCGGCCGCGCTCGCGCTGCAGTGCCCGGAGAAACTCTCGGTTATCGCTGCAAAGCCGCTGCCTGCGGGCTGGTCGGGCAAGGTGTGGGCGCAGTCGCAGGGTATCGAGGCGGTGCGCACGCTCGGGCTACCCGCCGAATGGCTGCTGCTCACCGATGCCGACATCGGCCATCCCGCCGACGCGGTCGCTCAACTCATCGTGCGCGCGCGAGCCGAAGGGCGCGACCTGGTTTCGCTGATGGTGCGGCTGCGTTGCGACTCGTTCTGGGAGAAGGCGCTGATTCCTGCGTTTGTCTTCTTCTTCGCGAAGCTGTACCCGTTCTCGTGGGTCAACAATCCGCGCAACAAGACGGCGGCCGCGGCCGGCGGATGCATGCTCGTGCGCCGCGCGGCGCTGGAAGAGGCGGGCGGCATCGAGTCGATCCGCGCCGAGCTCATCGACGATTGCAGTCTCGCCGCGCGCATCAAGCATCGCGGTGATGGACACCATCCGATCCGGCTCGATGTCGCGGACAAGAGCGTGTCGCTGCGACCGTACGATTCCTGGAAGGACATCTGGAACATGATCGCGCGCACGGCGTTCACGCAACTGCACTACTCGGCCTGGCAGCTCGCGGGGACGATAGTCGGCATGACGGTCATCTATCTCGCGCCGCCCGTGGTGGCGCTCGTGCTCGGCGCGGCGGGGTGGCCCGCCTGGGTCGCGTGGGCGCTCATGTGCTGCTCCTACGCGCCGATGCTCGCGTACTATCGCCGCTCGCCGCTGTGGGCGCCGTTCCTGCCGCTCGTCGCGCTGTTCTACGTGGGCGCGACGTTCGCGTCGGCGTGGCGCTTCTGGCGCGGCAAGGGTGGGCAGTGGAAGGCGCGCGTGCAGGCGCCGGCGCAGGAGCGCTGAGCGCGTTTTTAACGGGGACGCTTGCAGAATTGCTCGCGTTCCCGGGCACATAAAAAAGCCGTCGCATGCGACGGCTTTTTTACTGGTGCGTGCGGCTGAAGCGCAGCTGCGCTTCAGCGCTGCGTCAGCATCATGTACATCTGGATGACCATGTCCGGCGAGAACGTGAACGGTACCCAGCCGTGACCCGTGTGCCGCATCACCAGCAGACGGTCGCCGTTCGACTGCTTCTGCACGGCCATCGCGGGATTTTTCGTCGACACGAATCGCCAGCCGGGCGGAATGCCGGGCGGCGGCTCAGGCTGCATCGAAGCGCGCGCGTTCGCGAGTTCCTCGATCAGTTGTCCGATCTGCAACGGATGCAGCGACACCGTCTGGCCGCCGATCGTCATCGTGATCACGTTCTGTGCCGGACGGCCGATCTCAAGCGTCGGTCCTTCCTCGACGGATTCGTCGGGCTGCGTTGCGCTCGCTGGTGCGGGCGTGGCGGCTTCGAGATCGTTCTCGACGGGTGCTTCGGTCGTGACCACTGTTTCTGCTGTATCGGTTGATTCAGCCGCTTCAACGTCCGCATTGACGTTGAGGGCAGGCTGCGCGTGGCCGACGTCTGCGCGGACTTCGGCTTGTGCTTGTGGCTGTGCGGTGGGCGCGAGCGCGACGTCGGTGGTATCGGCGTGTGCGACAGCGGGCTGGTTCGCGGACGCCGTCTCTGCCGCGCGCGAAGTGCTGGCGGTGGCGGCCACGAGGAGCTGATCGACGCCAGCTTCGAGCGCGCCAATCTGATCGTGTAGATTCATGCGAGGCTTCTCAGGTAAGACCGGCGATTTTACCCACAGCGCGTCGCGATTGCCTTTACGGCGTTGCTCTCAGGTCGCAAGAAAAGTTGTAACAAAATGCGAACCGATCACGCCAATCCGCTCGAGAAAAAAGGTGCCGGATAGCAGTGGTGGCGCGCGGCATGTGTGTCATGCGCGCGCCGTTGCGTTTTCGCTTACGCGTTCAGATAACCGGCTTCCCTGAACCAGGCGAGCGCGTCCTTAAGCCCCTCGCGATACGGCCGCGCGCGATAGCCGAGTTCGCGCTCCGCCTTCGCCGACGTGAAGTACATCTTGTTCTTCGACATCCTGAGGGCATCGACGGTGACGAACGGTTCGCGCTTCGTGAATTGCGCGACCGCTTCCGCACCGAGCGCGATCGGATAAAGCGGCCAGCGTGGGAGCGCGACAGTCGGCGGCTTGCGGCCGACCATTCCGGCGATGTCGGCGAGCATCTGCTGCAGCGGCAGATTCTCGCCGCCGAGGATATAGCGCTCGCCGATGCGCCCACGCTCCAGCGCGAGAAAGTGGCCGTGCGCGACGTCGTCGACGTGCACGAGATTGAGGCCCGTATCGACGAATGCGGGGATTTTGCCCGTCGCTGCCTCGACGATGATGCGGCCCGTCGGCGTCGGCTTGACGTCGCGCGGACCGATCGGCGTCGACGGATTGACGATCACGGCGGGCAGGCCGTCGCGTTCAATCATGCGCTCGACCGCGCGCTCGGACAGCACCTTGCTGCGCTTGTACACGCCGATGGCCTGATCCGCCGTGAGCGGCGAGGTTTCGTCGGCAGAGGCGCCCGAACTCGTCACCTTGAGCGTCGCGACGCTGCTCGTGTAGACGATGCGTTCGACGCCCGCGTCGAGCGCCGCGCGCATCGTCGCCTCGGCGCCTTCGAGATTCGCGCGCTCGATTTCGTGCGGGTCGGGCGCCCAGAGGCGATAGTCGGCGGCGACGTGGAACAGGTAGCGCACGCCCGCGAGCGCCGCGCGCATCGACGCGACGTCGCGCATGTCACCGGTGACGACTTCGGCGTCGAGCGCGGCGAGGTTGGTGCGCGGGCTCGTCGGGCGCACCAGCACGCGCACGGCATAGCCTTTCTCCTGCGCGATGCGGGCGACGGCCGAGCCGACGAAGCCGGACGCGCCGGTGATCAGCACGAGATCGCGGTGGTTGGCGGTCATAGGGGGTTCGCTTCCTCGTCGGTTGATTCTGTTGCTTTGGCTGCAAAAAAGAGGGCGGCAGTGCGGCCGGTGTGGCACGGATTGTACGTGGCGCGCCGGTTCTCTGGCGCCGCCGTCCGCGTGAAACGCACGGCGCGTGTCAACGATGCGCTACGCGAGCGCGCGATGGCGTCTACAATCCCGCGCAGATGGAAGGACAGCTTTGCATGGGACCCGAGTAAGTGCTGAAGCACTAACTCGGGTCGACAGCTTTGCATGGGACCCGAGTAAGTGCTGAAGCACTAACTCGGGTCGACAGACAAACGAAGGAGATTGAACGATGACCGGACCGGATCTGGATTCGCGCGTCGAAACGTATCACGTGCGCGTGCGCGGAACGGTGCAGGGTGTGGGCTTCAGGCACGCAACCGTGCGCCAGGCGCACGCGCTGCGCATTCGCGGCTACGTTGCCAACATGGAGGACGGGTCCGTCGAGGCCGTGATCCAGGGATCGGCCAATCAGGTCGACCGCATGCTGTCGTGGCTGCGTCACGGGCCGCCGGCGGCGCGCGTGATGGAGGTGATTAGCGAAGAGCAATTCACCGACAAGCGCTACGAGCGCTTCGAGCAACACTGAGCATCACGTCAGGAAACAGAGGTGGCCTCACTCGTTCGGACAGTCATCTGAGATTTTTAAGTGGAACGTCCGAGGCAATCATGCTGCCGATTTGATCGGAGGCAGCGTCGCGAAGTATGCCTCATCCGGGGTCTGATCCGCCAGGCTCGAATGGGGCCGTTTCCGGTTGTACAGCTCGACGTATTCGCCGATGGAGCGCCGGGCATGGCTGACCGACTCGTACGCTTTCAGGTAGACCTCTTCGTACTTGATGCTGCGCCACACCCGTTCGACGAACACGTTGTCGCGCCAGGCCCCTTTGCCGTCCATCGACAGCCGCACGCCCCGGCTCAGCACCGCCTCGGTGAACGCGCCCGCCGTGAACTGGCTACCCTGATCGGTGTTCACGATGTCGGGCAGTCCGTAGCGGGCGAACGCCTCTTCCAGCGCCTCGACGGCGTGCGTGGCTTCCAGCGTGATGGCGACCCGGTACGCGAGAATCTTGCGGCTCGCCCAGTCCACCACTGCCGTCAGGTACACGAAGCCGCGCGCCATCGGAATGTACGTCGTGTCGAGGGCGAACACCTGATTGGCACGCTCGATCTTCATGCCGCGCAGCAGGTACGGCCAGATCTTGTGCTGCGCGTTGCGGCGGCTCGTGTTCGGCTTGCAGTACAGCGCCTCGACGCCCATGCGCTTCATCAGCGTGCGTACGCGACGGCGACCCACCTCATGGCCTTCCCGGCGCAACAGGCGCGCCAGCATCCGCGCCCCTGCAAATGGGAACTCCATGTGCAGTTCGTCGATTCGCCGCATCAGCAACTGATCGACCTCGCTGACCGGCTGCGCCCGGTAATATGCGCTCGATCTCGCGATGCCAACCAGTCGCGTCTGTCGCGAAACCGGCAGCGCATGCGTACAGTCAATCATCGCTTTGCGCTCAGCAGTCCGGCTTTGCCGAGCGCTCCTGACAAAAAATCGTTCTCCAGCGTCAACTGCCCGATCTTCGCGTGCAGCGTTTTCACGTCCACCGGCGGATCGCTCGACGGTGCACCTGTCGCACCAAACACGTCTGCCGCACGCTCCTGCAACTGCCGCTTCCATTCCGTGATCTGGTTCGGATGTACATCAAACTGCTGTGCCAGTTCGGCCAGCGTGCGCTCACCTTTGACCGCTGCCAGTGCCACTTTCGCTTTGAACGCCGCTGAGTGCGTCCGTCGGGTTCTCTTCGTCATTTCCTCGGTTCCTTTGCCAGCATTATCGCTGGCTCAGGCCCCGGCCAAACCACTTATCCGACTGTCCGAATTTGCGCGGCCACCTCTAACGTCATGTCGCGGCGAGCAGGCTCTCCGCGAATCCCCATTCCTTCTCGACCCATTGCTGCACGCAGGTGAAGCCCGCATCGGCGGCAATCGCGGGGATCTCATCCGCGTGGTACTTGTGGCTGCTCTCGGTCCAGATCGTCTCACCCGCTTCGAGCGTGACGGCTAATCCCGCCACGCCCACGCGCGCCTCGACGTGCGATTTCGCGCGCAGGTGCATCTCGATGCTGCGGGCGTCGGGGTTGAAGCGCGCGACGTGCTCGAAGGCGGCGAGTTCGAAGTTGCCGTCGAGTTCGCGGTTGACACGCGCGAGCAGGTTCAGGTTGAACGCGGCGGTCGCGCCAATCGAGTCGTCATAGGCCGCGAGCAGCGTTTTCACGGGCTTCACGAGGTCGGTGCCGAGCAGCAGCGTGTCGCCGGGCTCAAGCATCGCCCGGATGTCGCGCAAAAAACGCGTGGCCGCGAGCCGCGCGAAATTGCCGATCGTGCTGCCGAGAAAGAGCACGAGCAGTTGCTCGCCGCTCGCCCGGTTGCGGCTCACTTCGGCGAGACCCGCGAGGTAGTCGCGTTCGTAGCCGACGATCGAGATGCGCTCGATATCGGCGAGTTCGCGGCGACACAGTTGCAACGCGGTGCGCGAAATTTCAATCGGACTGTATGACGTGGGGCGCTTGCGGCACAGCGCTTCGAGGATGCGCCGCGTCTTGCGGCCGCTGCCGCTGCCGAGTTCGGCGACGCTGACATCGGCGGGCAGTGCATCGACGATTTCGGTGGCGTAGCGCGTGAGCAGGCGCTCTTCGGCGCGCGTCACGCCGTACTCGGGCAGCACGGTGATCACTTCGAACAGCGCGGAACCAACTTCGTCATACAGATACTTTGAAGGCAGTTCTTTCTGTGGCGCGTGCGTGAGGCCGTCGCGGACTTCGGCGGCGAAAGTGGTAAGGGCGGGAGACAGGCGGGCGACAGCAGGGCGGGGCGCGGGACGGCTCATGCGGGCTCCAGTTGCACAGGACGGCTGGCAGTTCCGTTGCGAGACTTACGTTCTAGTCCATTGTGGCGCGATCTGCACGGACTAAATTGCCGAATGCTTCCGCTCTCGCAGGGGTCATGGACAGGAGCATCGTGCGTGCCTGCCCAGCCGGGCGCGTGCTAACCAGTGCTAACCAGACTAGAATGCGCGCTGGCGGCCGGGCACACCGGCCGCAGCCTTTTCCCCGACCGATACCAATGACAACGCCTTCACTCGCGTCCTGCCCGCTTGCGCCGGAGGGACGACGCACCGCTCGCCTTTCCCGACACTCTCGCAACGCCCGGACGGCAGCGCGCCGATGAACCAGTACGAACCTGGACGTGGCATTGCGCTTTCGACTGGCGCATCGGCACTGTTCGCGCTGCTGTCGGCTTATGCGCTGCTGCTCAAGCCGCTCGACGGCCTCGACATCTTTGCCTGGCGCGTGATCTGGACCGTGCCGGGCGCGCTCGCGCTGATCTTCGTGCGCGGGCGCGGCGCGCAATTGCGCGAGCTGGCCGTGCGCATGGTGACTCAACGGTACACGGCGCTCGCGCTCGTGGTGAGCGCGGCGCTGCTCGGCTCGCAACTCTGGGTATTTCTCTGGGCGCCGCTGCACGGGCGCTTGCTGGAGGTCTCGCTCGGGTATTTCCTGCTGCCGCTCATCATGGTGCTCGTCGGACGTTTCTACTACCACGAGCGGCTCGACGCGCTTCAGTGGCTCGCCGTGATGTGCGCGGCGGTCGGCGTCGCACATGAGCTTTGGGCCACGCACGCGTTTTCATGGCCGACGCTCCTCGTTTGCCTCGGTTATCCGCCGTATTTCGTGTTGCGCCGCAAGATCCACGCGGACTCGCTCACGATCTTTGCTGTCGAAATGATGCTGCTGCTGCCGGTCGCGTTTTTCTATGTCTGGGCGCGCGGTTCGCTCGCGCTACTCGACGCGCGCCCGGTTCTGGCGTTCGCGCTGCTGCCGGGGTTGGGCGCGATCAGCACGGTCGCACTCGCCTCGTACCTCAAGGCGAGCCGCCTGTTGCCGATGGCGCTGTTCGGCATCCTTGGCTACGTCGAGCCGGTGCTGCTCGTGATCGTCTCGGTGACGTTGCTCGGCGAACATCTCGGCGCGCGCCAACTCGCGACCTATGTGCCGATCTGGATGGCCGTCGCGTTGACGGCGCTGCATAGCGCGCGGCTCGTGCGGCTGTCGCGCTAGGGCGCGTCGCGAGTCGAGGTGTTCCGCACGGCGGCGGCGCGGCTCGGCACGGCGATGTGCGGCGGGGCGGCATTGGCCGCCTGCGAGCGCCCACTGGCCGCTTCGCGCGGCGGGTTGATGCGCGTGGGACCCGCTTTCGCCTCGATGGCCGCACGCAGCGCGGGGCGCCAGCCGGGGCCGAAGAGTGCCTCGGCGAGCACGAACAGCGGGCCGATGACGAGACCGATCACGTTGTCGACGAATGCGGGCTTGCGTGGAACGCGCACGCTTCGCCTGATGCTAATGGAGCAATCTTGATCGATATGAATAGATATTGATTCAAATGATCAATATATCCCGCGCATTTTGGACGACGCCCCATCCGGGCATTGCACCCATTTCAGGTTTACATCGACAATGACGCCGGTTTTGCCGCCCACCGCGGCATCGCCTCCTCCTAATTTATTCCACCGTCCGGCTCCTGATACATGAACGACCGCGTCGTCGCCGCTTTCGATTTCGATGGCACCATCACCACCACCGACAGCTTCCGCGCGTTCCTGCTGGACGCTGGGGGCCCGGTGCGCTTTGCGCTCGCCGCGCTGCGTTGCCTGCCGTGGCTGGCGGGCATTCCGCCGGGCTGGTCCGAGCGTGGACCCA
Source organism: Paraburkholderia adhaesiva (assembly GCF_021390575.1). GTDB lineage: Bacteria > Pseudomonadota > Gammaproteobacteria > Burkholderiales > Burkholderiaceae > Paraburkholderia > Paraburkholderia adhaesiva. Next base: position 44,800 of record NZ_JAJEJQ010000002.1, read on the forward strand.
CGAAGGCGCGATTCATGTACGCGATGCTCGGACCTGTGCGACGCGACGCGCTCGAAGTGGCCGCGCAGCGTTTCGTCGACACACGACTGCCCGCGCTTCTGCGTCCCGAGATGCTGGCGCGTGTGCGCGAGCATCAGGCGTTGGGACATGAGGTCGTGCTGGTGAGCGCGTCGCCTTCTGTGTATCTGCGTAAATGGGCGGCGACCGTTGGTATCCAGACCGTGCTATCGAGCGAACTGGATTGGCGCGACGGCGTTTATACGGGACGACTGGCGGGCCAGAATTGCTGGGGACCGGAGAAGGTGGCGCGACTGCGTGCATGGTGGGGCGAGCGCGCCCCCGCCACGCTCTACGCTTACGGCGACAGCCGCGGCGACCGCGAAATGGCCGCGCTCGCGAATCATGCGTGGATACGCGGGACCTCGGCGCTGCCGCCGCTCGTGGCCGCCGGAGGTTTCGGCACGTCTTGAATGGGGCGTGAAAGGGGCTGAACCGTTCACGGGCTCGCGTATTGCTTCTGGTTGACGCTGGGCATCGACATGCGGCATCGACGGCTGATCGCGGATCAGTGGTTGGGGCCGCTGCCCATCCACCCGAACGGAAGGAGGCAGCCCATGAACGGACAGTGGACCCAGGTGAAATCGCGCGACGGTGGCACGTTTCGCGCCTACACGGCGCTGCCGGCGAAGGGCAACGGTCCCGGCCTCGTGCTGTTGCAGGAGATTTTCGGCGTAAGCGCGTACATGCGGTCGATGGCCGACCAGTACGCTGGAGAGGGCTACGTCGCGATGGTGCCGGACCTTTACTGGCGGCTTGAGCCGGGTGTCGATCTTGGCTACGAAGACGAGGACCTCGCAAAGGCGCTCGCGCTTCTGGAGCGTTTCGATAACGATCTCGCCGCGGACGACGTCGCCGCGACGCTCGCCGCGCTGCGGGCGCTCCCGTCACATCGCGGCAAGGCGGGCGTGCTCGGCTACTGCCTCGGTGGACGGATCGCGTTTCTGGCCGCCGCTCGCACCGACACCGATTGCGCGATCGGCTACTACGCGGTGGGCATTGAAAATTATCTCGGCGAAGTGCAGAAGATCCAGTGCCCTCTGATGCTCCATTTCGCAGCCGCCGACGCCTATTGCGATGCCGCCACGCGCGATCGCATTGCGAAGGCGCTCGCGGGCAAACCTGGCGTCGAGCTTTACACCTACGAAGGCTGTGACCACGCGTTCGCGTCGCCATCGCGGCCGCACTACGACGCGTCCGCAGCGGCGCTGGCGTATTCGCGCTCGCTCTCGATGCTGCACCGCGCGCTTGGCTAGGTCCAGGATTTCAACGCGCTGAGGGAAGCGCACTGCTGTCGCGAGTTCGTCGCGCAAACCGTACTAGCGCCTGCGGGACGCGTTCAACGGAACGGATTGTCGACGACGCCTGGCTTTTCGTCGGGTTCGTCGGCAATCCTTGCGGGCAGGTGCGGATCGGCTTGCAACTTCTGCACGACACTGTCCAGCGCCGCCTTGAGCGCGAGCGCGGCTGCGAGCCCGCGCTTGTCGCGCGTAAGTGCTAGCGTGCCAGAGAGCCTCACGCGCGTCGTGCCGTTCGTGACCGTGAGCGCGTCACCCTCGACGTTCAGGACGTCGTCGTCGTTTGCGTATGCGTCGAACACCTTGCGATCCTCCTTGAAGTGCCATCGTCGGCATTATAGATAGCCGGTCGCGATGGGCTCGACCGTCTTCTTCCTTCGTCCCGCGCTGCACGCATTGTCAAATCTTTGTTAGAAACACGAAGTTTCGCGGTTCGCCGACTGATATCGGTCAAAGTCCGCGCGCGTAGCACGGTGGGCCGTCGCGTAAAGCGACGATCATTTCGCACTTGTGCCTCGTGGCGCCGCGTGTGTGTCGCGTGTCTCGCAATTCGCAGGAAGAAGGAGTGTGTCGTGAGTTTTCTTGAAAAAGTAGCGGAACCTGTCGTGGTCGTCGCCTGTTTCAACTATGGTGGCACACCGGCCGCGCTCGCACGCGTCGCGCACCTGACTGAAACAGATCATTCGCATAACTGATGATGCGCGCACCGACTTGCGGGGCCGTGCGTCGCGGCTTCAGACTGGGTTTGACGACGCGAGGCGCTGCGTGTTCGGTCGCGTTGGCCGCGGCGCTGTGCGGCTGCACGTTCACGCCATGGCCTGCTTCTTCAAGCGATGCAAGCAACACGGCGTCCGCGTCCGCGAAGCAGGAGCAGCCACCGCTCCTGCCCACCGGATCTGCGTCGGCGGCGGCGCCCGACGCCGATGCGCCGGCGGGCTTCTACCGCGTCAAGCCAGGCGACACGCTATATCACGTCGCTACAACGCACGGCCAGCGCGTGGCCGACGTCGCGAGCTGGAACAAATTGCCCGACTCGGGGCTCGTGCAGGTGGGCCAACTGCTGCGCGTTTCGCCGCCCGGCACCGACACCACCTCCGGCAGCGCCCAGGCGCAGCCAGCGACGGCGTCTTCCACATCCACCGCCGCCACGAATCAGAGCAAGTCGCGCTTCGTGTGGCCCATTAACGGCGGCGTGAATGCGCCGTTCGTGACGGGCAAGTCGCGCGGTGTGGTGATCGTGGGCACGGCAGGCCAGTCGGTCAAGGCCGCTGCGGCGGGCCGTGTGGTTTACGCGGGCGATGGCATCAAGGCTTACGGAAATCTCGTCATCATCAAGCACGACACGCAACTGATCACGGCGTATGGCCGCAACAGCAAGCTGCTCGTGCATGAGGGAGCTACGGTGAAGCAGGGTGAAGTGATCGCGCAAAGCGGCACGGACCAGGCGGGCAAGGCGTCGCTCGTGTTCGAGATTCGCGAGGACGGCAAGCCGGTCGATCCGCTCCCGCGCCTTCCAACGCCGCGCCCGTAGATAAACACAAACACAAAAGCGATGTCGATGCATCGAATGGCGAACGAACAATGAACAGAAGGCAATTCCTTGCTGGCGGCCTGGTCGCCGCCGGTGTGCTCGCGGGCTGCACGACGACAAGCTTGTCCACGGACGCCGCGAGCCAGAACGCACAGGCACGCCGTGAAATCGATACCGGTTGCGACGCCACGCTCGCGCGACTGTACAGCACGGTGCCGGGCTCCGGCGAACTCATCGGGAAAGCGCGCGGTGTGCTCGTGTTCCCTTCCGTGATCGGCGCAGGATTCTTCGTGGGGGGCAATTACGGGCGCGGTGCATTGCGCATCGACGGACGCACCGCTGGCTACTTCAATTCGATCGGTGGCTCGTTGGGTTTCCAGTTTGGTGCGCAGTCGCGCGCTATCGTCTACGCGTTCATGACGCAGAGCGCGCTCGATCGCTTCATGCACAGCAGCGGGTGGAAGGCGGGCGCCGATGCGACGGTCGCCCTCGTCAAGATGGGTGCGAACGGGAAGGTGGATACGTCGACGGCGGTCAATCCGATCGAGGCGTTCGTGCTGACGAACACTGGCCTGATGGCGGGTGTATCGCTCGAAGGCGCGAAGGTTTCGCGCCTCGACATCGAAAGTCCGTAACTCACGCGAAGTCCGCGTGTGCGAGCGCCTCGCTCACCAACCCCACTTGCGCATGCCGAATGTGCGGCCGTTGAATGACACTTTCGTCGCCTCGGCGGCACTCGCCGGAATGCCAGGGAAACTGATCCCGCTCTGCTGTTCGAGTGTGCGCACTGAGCGCACGTCGTAGCGCTCGGCACTGGTGTTGTCGGCGACGATCGCGAACGCCAGCTGCTGAGACGGCACGTACACAACCTTGTAAATCTGCGTCGGTACCAGCACGCGTGACGGGCCGATCGTCTGCAACTGCGCGCCCGTGAAGAGCGGGCCAGTCACGACCCACGCTTCACCATATTTAGCAGCGAGCCGGCGCACGGCTGCTTCGATGCGTGCCCACAGACGTTCGTTGTTCTCGCGGTCCTGGGGCACGATGTTCGCGAGCGAGAACGACTCCGCCATCGCCTGCGGATTCCAGCGGTTGCCTGCGGGGCTCATATGACCGCGGTCGAAGCCACTGCGCCTGTAGTCGGCAAGCGTCGCGCCTTCCCCGGCGGGCAGCCGGTCGTCTTCGAAGAAGCGGTTCGTGCGCGTCATGTCCTTCGCTGCTTCGAGGTGTTCGCGCGTGAGATGCTCGGCGGACCACAACGGACCGTGCGTGACACCCGAATGCAGCACGGCGAAATCCGAATAGCAGAGCACGCGCGTCTTTGACGCCATGCGCGGATTCGTGAGCGTGGGGAACTGGCCGCCGGGAGCGAACCCGGCACAGTCCGGCGCGGCGAACGCATGGCTTGCGACAGCCATCAGGAGACAGGCAACGAATTTCTTCATCGGCGAGGCAGGCAAATTCAAACGGGGTGACGGCGGGCTGAAAGTATAGCGGGCGCGTTCGCACGCGGCCAGCCACGCCATTGCGCCGGGTTCATGCGGCGAGCATGAGCGGCCAATGGGTGGCACTGGAAATCGTCGAGTGTGATCGATACGATGTCCGCGCCTTCCGCGGTGGGTATATTCAGGAATGGAGCGGCCCTGCGCGACTACCTCTCAAGGGCATATCGCGCGCGTATCACGCATCCACGCGACCATCAACGCGCGACGCAACGCAACGCGGCGCCGGATGTACGGCGCCGCGTGCTTGCAAAAAAACTAAAGTGATTCCGGGTGGAACCGAAGCGGAACTGCGCGACGCGCTACGTCGTCAGCCCGCGAATAATGCGTGTTCGGCGTGCACGACCTGGCGGTCGACCGCTTGCAGACGCCATTTGCCTTCCATTGGCTCGTGCGACGACTCGCACGACCAGGTGGCGTCGCCGTACGACGAACTGATTTCCTGCCGGCGATTGACGTGCAGACCGCGCAATGTACAGAGCGGCGAGTCGTCGAGGGGTGCGCACAGCGATGTCACCCCGTCCGCGTCGTGCACCTCGCCCCACTTGGGCAGGTCGATGCCGTCGTGCGACTCGCGCGACCAACGGCGTTGGTCCGTATCGAGCCAAAGAACGGCGTAGTCGTGATTGACGGTCGGGTCAGAACCGTTGATCAGGATGGTAAGTCTCATGTCAGCTCCGATAGAGCGTGTTGAGGTGAGCAATTAACTGTAGAACGTTTGCGGGCGGCTGCAAGGGCGGAATGTGCATGTTGACCGGGGCAATTCGTCGCCGGTGAATATATTCGCGGCCCGCGCCTTGCTGCGCGCGGCCATCGGCGACGATCCGTGACTATCGGCGGGATTGAAAATCACAATTGGGAAGGTCCCAGCCGCCTCCTAGATTAATAGATGCGGTGTAACCGCGTCAGATCACTGTCCTGTTGCACTGCAAGGTTGCGGGTAGCGCTGCGTCCCCACAAATCACGCTGATGGATGGAGGAATCGATGACACAGCTAAAAGGCTCGAAGACGGAACAAAACCTCAAGGATGCATTCTCGGGCGAATCGCCGATACCTTTACTTCGCGGCAAAGGCCGATGTGGAAGGCCAGAATGACGTCGCCGCGCTGTTCCGTTCGACCGCCGAAGGCGAAACCGGCCACGCGCACGGTCACCTCGAATATCTGGAAGCCGTCGGCGACCCGGCGACGGGCCTGCCGTTTGGCTCTTCACGGCTGAACCTCCAATCGGCGATTGCAGGCGAAACGCACGAATACACCGATATGTACCCCGGCATGGCGAAAGTAGCGCGCGATGAGGGATTCGACGAAATCGCGAACTGGTTCGAAACGCTGGCGAAGGCGGAACGCAGCCACGCGAATCGCTATACAAAGGCGCTGGACGCGCTCGCGGACTGATCGCGCGCCTGTGATGTATCCGGCATTCGCGCGAGAAACGCCCACACGCATACAGTAGCGGTGTGCGTGGGTCGCTGTGCCGTGTGCGCGCGTTGAAAACGGGATGTGCCCGGGTCGGGCCGACTGGCGCGCCGGTTCCGCACCGGCGCGCGGCAAACGCATGGCTGGCCGCCCGCGCTCGCGCCCTCATAACTAGAACTGGAGACGTCATGCCCCACAAGGAAGGCAGTCTCGAAGCACCGACGCGGCATCCACTCGACTGGCAGTCTGAAGCGTTCTACGACAAAGAAAAGCTCGACATGGAACTGGCCCGCGTGTTCGACATCTGCGCGGGCTGTCGCCGCTGCGTGTCGCTGTGCGGCGCGTTTCCCGCGCTCTTCGATCTCGTGGACGAAACCGACACCGGCGAGGCGCACGACGTCGACAAGTCGAAGTTCGGTCAGGTCGTCGATCAATGCTACCTGTGCGACCTCTGCTACATGACGAAATGCCCTTACGTGCCCCCGCATCCGTGGAATGTGGATTTTCCGCATCTGATGCTGCGAGCTAAGGCCATCGACTATCGCAATGGCGAGGTGAAGTTGCGCGACCGCGTGCTCTCGAATACGGATGCGCTCGGGCATCTCGCGGGCATTCCGGTCGTCACGCAGACCGTCAACGCCGTGAATCACACGAGGGCAATGCGCGGTCTGATGGAGGACACGCTCGGCGTCGACCGAAAGGCGTGGCTGCCCGACTTCGCGGCGCGCAAGTTCCGCAGCGCGGCGAAGCGTGCGGCATCGAACGAAGTGCGCGACGGCGAGCGCACGCCGGGCAAGGTGGCGATCTACGCGACCTGCTATGTGAATTTCAACGAGTCCGGCATCGGCCACGATCTGCTCGCCGTGCTCGATCACAACGCCATTCCCTGGGTGCTCGTGAAGAGCGAAGCGTGCTGCGGCATGCCGTTGCTCGAACAGGGCAATCTGGAAGGCGTCGCGCTGAAGCAGGCGCAGAACATGCCCGTGCTCGCGCAGTACGCGCGCGAAGGTTACGCGTTGATCGGCGCTGTACCGAGTTGCGTGCTGATGTACAAGCACGAGCTTCCACTCATGTTTCCCGACGACCCCGACACGCGCGCGGTGAGCGAAGCGTTCTGGGATCCGTTCGAATACTTCGTTTCGCGGCATCGCGACGGCCTGCTCAACACCGATTTCCGGACGCCGCTCGGCAACGTTTCGTATCACGTTCCGTGTCACGCGCGCGTGCAGAACATCGGGCGCAAGACGTCCGATCTGCTGTCGCTCGTGCCCGAAACGAAGGTCAATGTCGTAGAGCGCTGCTCTGGGCACGCGGGTACGTTCGGCGTGAAGAAGGAGTTTCACGCGATGTCGATGAAGATCGGCACGCCCGTCTTCAAGCAGATGGCGCAGGGTGAGCCGGCCTTTATCTCGTCGGATTGCGCGCTGGCGGGGCATCATATTGCGCAAGGCATCGGCGAGAATCAGCTCGGCGATCCGCCGCTTGCGCATCCGCTCACGCTTCTGCGTCGCGCTTACGGTATATAAGGTATCCGAAGCAATTTGTGTACATATACGACTTCAGGAAATGACGATGACTATTGCGAGAATCGCGAGAAATTCGCTGCTGACGCTGGAGGCTTACGCCAAAGTTCGCGGCGACATGCGCAACCGCATCATCGAGCACAAGAAGCGGCGTGCGGTCACGCTCGGCAATCACTTGACGTTCCTGTTCGAGGACGAAACGACGATCCGCTATCAGATCCAGGAAATGCTGCACATCGAGAAGATTTTCGACGAGGACGGCATTCAGGGCGAGCTGGAAGCATATCTGCCGCTCGTGCCGGATGGCAGCAATCTCAAGGCGACGATGCAGATCGAGTACGTAAGCGACATCGAGCGCCGCGCGGCGCTGGCGCGGCTCATCGGCATCGAGGACCGTATCTTCGTGCAGGTGGACGGCGCAGCGCCGGTCTACGCGATCGCCGACGAAGATCTCGAACGCGAGAACGCCGAGAAGACCTCGGCGGTACATTTCGTGCGCTTCGAGCTAACGCCTGAAATGAAGACGCGATTGCGCGATGGCGCCGCGCTCATGATCGGCTGCGATCATCCGAACTATCGCGTGGCCACGCAGACGATCGACGGCGACACGCGCGCAGCGCTTGTCGCCGATCTCGACTGACGCAGTCTCAAACGTCCTTTCGGTACATGACGAAGCCGGGCTTGTCGGCGACGCCGTCGTAGAGGCGCATCGCCGTGTGGTTCGTCTCGTGCGTGTGCCAGTACACGCGCGACGAGTTCGCCGCCTTCGCGGCAGCATAGACACCTTCGATCAGCGCGCGCCCCACGCCTTTGCCACGTTCGTCCTCGACGGTGAAGAGATCCTGCAGATAGCAGATCGGGCCGTCGAGCGTCGTGCTGCGGTGAAAGATGTAGTGCACGAGGCCAACGACACGCCCCCCGCGCAGCGCGACTAGCGCGTGCATCGGCTCGATGCCGTCGAAGAAGCGTGACCATGTCGTGCGCGTGATCGATTCCGGCAGCGCGGTCGGCCCGAAGCGACCGTAGAAACGGTTGTAGCCATCCCACAGCGGCAGCCAGGCGTCGTAGTCGGCGCGCGTGACGGCGCGCACTTCGAGGGTGTCGGTCAAGATCGTTCTCCTTCGTTCGTATTGGAATGCCGAGGTGATCGGTGAGTCAGGGCGGTGAGCGAGCGCACGCGAAAAACCAGCGCCGCTCGGCCGACGACAGAACCAAGCGTAAGCGAACTGTGGCACCATTGTTAGTCCAACGACAGCGAGAATTCATGGAGCCACCGATTGGACTACGCCTTGATGATGGCGGCCTATGCGCGCCGCACGGCACGCAAGCTCACGCAACAGGACCTGCTGTACGAGAGTTTGCGCCGCGCGATTCTTGATGGCGATATCGGTGAGGGCACGCGGCTTGCGTCAAGCCGCGCGCTCGCCGAGCAACTGGACATCGCGCGCAATTCGGTGCTCTACGCGTACGAACGGCTCGTGGAAGAGGGATTCGTAACGGCCACGCGCCACGGTTCGATCGTCAATGCGGTGACGCACGGCGCTGTGTCGCTGCAAACGCATGCGGAGCGGGCCAGCGAAAGTGGGCCGATTCTTTCGCGCCGCGTGCGCGAACTTCCGCCGCGGCGCGGCAGCCCCGGCGGCGTCACGGCGTTGCGGCCCGGGGGCCCCGCGCTCGACGCGTTTCCGTTCGTGCAATGGCGCACGTCGGTCGAACGTGCGATGCGCCGTCTGCGCGCGAGCGATATGAGCTACGGCGACAGCGCGGGCCATCCGGCGTTGCGTCAGGCGATTGCGCAGTACGTGCGCGTGTCGCGCGGCGTGCGTTGCCAGCCGGAACAGGTGTTCATCACCGATGGCACGCAGTCGAGCCTCGACCTGTGCGCGCGCCTCTTTGCCGATCCGGGCGAACGCCTGTGGATCGAAAATCCCGGCTATCTCGGCGCGCGCGTCGCCATGCTGGCAGCAGGGCTGCAACTCGTGCCGGTGAGCGTCGATGCAACAGGTATGGCGCCGAGTGCGGCGGACTGGCGCGATGCACCGCCGCGGCTCGTGTATCTCACGCCGTCCCATCAGTATCCGCTTGGCAGCGTGCTGAGCCTCGAGCGCCGCCTCGCGCTCATCGAGCATGCTCGCGCGTGCGGCGCCTGGATCATCGAAGACGACTACGACAGCGAACTGCGCCACGACGGCCCGCCGCTGCCGTCGATCCAGGGGCTGGCCGACGACACGCCCGTGGTCTACCTCGGCACGTTCAGCAAGACGATCTTTCCGGCGTTGCGCATCGGCTTCATGGTGGTGCCGCAGGGCGTGGCGCAGCAGGTTGCGAAGGCCATCGGCACGCTCTGGCGGCAAGGGCGCGTGGCCGAGCAGATGGCGCTGGCCGAGTTCATCGAAAGTGGGCGTTTTGCGCGGCATTTGCGTCGCATGCGCAAGCTTTACGAGCAGCGCCGCGACGGTCTGGTTGCCGCAATTGAGCGGCATCTCGCGGGAATTGTGACGGTGTCCGCCGACGCTGGCGGCATGCATCTGACCGTGCGCCTCGACGTGCCTTTGCGCGATATCGACGTGAGTGAGGCCGCGCACGCGCACGGCCTCAATCTGTCGCCGCTTAGCGCATACTGCCTCCCCGGTCCGGGCATCGCGCGCTACAACGGCTTTTTGCTGGGTTACGCCGAGGCGCCGCCAGACGTTGCCGACACGCTGATGGCGACGCTAGCGCGCGTGGTGCGCGCGATGCTGGCCGGCGCCGTCTGACCGACGGGGCAGACTGACACGGCGGAGTCGCGGCTCACTCGTGTCCGGCCACCGGGTGCGGGACGTACGGTGCTTCGAGCGCGTCGACCTCCTCGTCGGTGAGATCGAGCGAGAGCGCCGCGACGGCGTCCTCGAGATGCAGCGGTTTCGAGGCGCCGATGATGGGCGAAGTCACCTCCTGCTTCTGCAGCAGCCACGCGAGCGCAACCTGCGCGCGCGACACGTTGCGCGCCTTCGCAACCGCCGAGACGGCACCGATAACCGAGCTATCGGAATCGGCGGTGGCTTCGTAGAGCCGCTTGCCATAGGCGTCGCTACGCTCGCGCTCGCTCGTTTCGTTCCAGTCGCGCGTGAGGCGCCCGCGTGCGAGCGGGCTCCACGGCATGACGGCGATGCCCTGATCGGCGCACAGCGGCAGCATTTCGCGCTCTTCCTCGCGATAAAGCAGGTTCAGGTGATCCTGCATGCTCACGAACGGCGTCCAGCCGTTCAGATACGACGTGTAGAGCGCCTTGCTGAACTGCCACGCGTACATGGACGAAGCGCCGATGTAGCGCACTTTCCCCGCCTTCACGAGATCGTGCAGCGCTTCGAGCGTCTCTTCGATCGGCGTGTAGTAATCCCAGCGATGGATCTGGTAGAGATCGACGTAATCGGTTCCGAGGCGACGCAGGCTGTTGTCGATCTCCGCGAAGATCGACTTGCGCGAAAGGCCCGCGCCGTTCGGGCCCGGACGCATGCGGTTGTAGACCTTCGTCGCGATCACGACGTCGTCGCGCTTCACGGAGTCGAGCAGCACGCGGCCCACGATTTCCTCGGATGTACCGTCCGAGTAGGTGTTGGCGGTGTCGAAGAAGTTGATTCCGGCGTCGAGCGCCTGGCGAATGAGCGGCCGTGCGGCGTCTTCGTCGAGCGTCCACGGATGCGTGCCGCGCCCGGGCACGCCGTAGGTCATGCAACCGAGACACAGCCGCGAAACTTCCAGGCCGGTCGAGCCGAATCTGACGTAGTCCATTGCTGTTGCTCCTTGTGCGAAAGCGGATGACTGAGGCGACGTTGCCGCGATGTCGTGCGCAGGCAATGCGTTTCCCGCCTGGCGCCTGGCGGCGATTTCGCCAGCGTATCTCAGCCGGAGCGATTGCGCAGCAAGGGCGTCACCCGCGGCGAGGAGGTATGGCGATCAAGCGTCGAATTTCGAGAAAGCGAGGTTGCCGAATTATGTGCTAATTTATGCCGGGTAATATTTATCCTGTGCAGGATAATCCAACCAATATGATTCGGAGTGCGTATCGGCCTTGGGCTATAGGTCCGATGCATTTTCGCCGTTTCGATCCAGCGGGAGCCATTGTGGGGCACAGCGATGTGGGGCACAGCGATGTTGACTACAGCATTCCGGTCGACGAATTCGGATTCATGTCCGACGATGAAAGGGCTCAGAGTGTCGCGCAACAAGACGCCGGTTGCATACAAAGTACAACTTACCGTCAAGCATGGGTGCTTCTTGAACATGTGTTGTTTATGGCGAAGATGAAAAAGCACCCGGAACACGCGAGACCGCGTTCGCCGGCTTCAAGTACGCCGTTGACGCGGGAACTAGACACGCCCGCAGCCGATAGCCGACGAATCACAAGCACGTTCTGGCTCGGAGAAGACGTTGCCGCAGCGCTTCGGGCGAACAGGCAGGGATCGATGGATCCCGCTCCGGGCAATCGCCGTGCGTGGTGGCGACGTCTCAGCCGCCTGTTTGCGTGCTTAAGACTCTACTAACTTCACCCATTTGCCCGATGCCGACTGACTACATCGCGCCTTTCGCCCTCTGGATCGTCGTGCGCCGCGTACATCGGCGTGACGGTTCGTATTTCGCCGAGCCCGCGTGTGCTGGGTGGGGCGGAAACGGCGGTCTCGCCGTATTCGTTTCGCGCCTTCATGCCTGCGTCTACGCCACGCTGCGCAATGTCCATCGTGCGCAGGACGACACGGACGACTGGCGGTGCATTCCGCTGCAGGCCTTCGATCTGCATAGCGATATCCGCGACGTGAACGGAGAGCTCAACTGCGCGATGACTTTCGCGTTCGCATGCGATTCCACAGGTGCGCTGACCGTTGCAAACGGTGCGCCGGGTCTTTGCTATATCGAAGCCACATTCGATCTGCCCGACCTCGGTCCGGAGCCGGTCTTCAACTTCAGCCAGTGGGCGTTCGACATCATGCGCGAGCTTTGGGAGCGCGTTGGCGCGCACGGCTACCCGGAATCGATCGATCGTACTGCGGTGATGGATGACATGACATTCGCGTGTGCGCTGAGCGTCGCGCTGGAGGTTGCTTCGCTAACACGCGCGGAGCCGGATGGCGATCACTGGACTGTCTACGACGCTGAAACGGTGCGCTGGATTTCGACGCCTGCGCGATCGTCCGGCGCATTGCAAACAATGCGGACGATCCACTGATAACGTGCGCAACGTGCACGATGCCGGGCAGAACGAGCGTGCTGAAACAGGTGTGGCCGCGCACATCGTTGCGTGGTCTATACGCGTTCAACGACTCGCTAATGCGACGCTACGTCCCTCGCTGTGAACCGTGTGCAGATCAAACCACGGCGTTCCGACGGAGGGCGCGTAAGTTTGAGGTAAGTGAATGCGGTTATCAATACGTGACGCGACACGCCATAAAAACAAGAGTCGCCTGCAGTTTAGATGTAACCAATAAATAAGGTAGCTATCGCTCACGCAGCGGTAGAACAGATGATGGAGACAATCAAATGTTGGAATCCGTACTGCGGGAAGACCGCGTTTTCGCGCCGTCCGCACAAATCGTAGCGAGTGCCACGGTGTCCGGCATGGACGCCTACCAGGCGCTGTGCGCGGAAGCCGAACGCGATTACGAGGGCTTCTGGGCGCGCCTCGCGCGCGAGACCCTGACGTGGCAGAAGCCGTTCACGAAGGTGCTCGACGAATCGAACGCACCGTTCTACACGTGGTTCGAGGACGGCGAACTCAACGCTTCATACAACAGCCTCGACCGTCACGTCGAAGCCGGCAATGGTGCACGCGTCGCGGTGATCTTCGAAGCCGATGACGGCACCGTCACCCACATCACCTACCAGGACCTGCTCGCCCGCGTTTCGCGCTTTGCCAATGCGCTGAAGAAGCGCGGCGTGAAGAAGGGCGACCGCGTGGTGATCTACATGCCGATGTCCGTCGAGGGCATCGTCGCGATGCAGGCGTGCGCGCGGATTGGCGCGACGCACTCGGTGGTGTTCGGCGGTTTTTCGTCGAAGTCGCTGCACGAGCGCATCGTCGACGTGGGCGCCGTGGCGCTCATCACCGCCGACGAGCAGATGCGCGGCGGCAAGGCGCTTCCGCTCAAGAACATCGCCGACGAAGCGCTCGCGATGGGCGGCTGCGAAGCGGTGCACAGCGTGATCGTGTACCAGCGCACGGGCGGCAAGGTCGCGTGGCACGCGGGCCGCGACTACTGGATGCACGAAGTCTCGGCAGCCGAGAGCGACACGTGCGCGCCGGTGCCGGTGGGCGCGGAGCATCCGCTGTTCATCCTCTACACGTCGGGCTCGACGGGCAAGCCCAAGGGCGTGCAGCACAGCACGGGCGGCTATCTGCTGTGGGCCGCGCAGAGCATGAAGTGGACGTTCGACTCGAAGCCGGGCGACGTGTTCTGGTGCACGGCCGACATCGGCTGGATCACGGGCCACAGCTACGTCGCGTACGGACCGCTGACGATCGGTGCGACCCAGGTGGTGTTCGAGGGCGTGCCGACGTACCCGAACGCGGGCCGCTTCTGGGACATGATCGCGAAGCACAAGGTCACCACGTTTTACACCGCGCCCACGGCGATCCGCTCGCTGATCAAGGCGTCGGAAGCCGATGCGAAGGTGCATCCGAAGAGCTACGACCTCTCGTCGCTGCGCATTCTCGGCACGGTGGGCGAGCCGATCAATCCGGAAGCGTGGATGTGGTACTACGAGAACGTGGGCGGCGCGCGCTGCCCGATCGTCGACACGTGGTGGCAGACCGAGACGGGCGGCCACATGATCACGCCGCTGCCGGGTGCGACGCCGCTGGTGCCGGGTTCGTGCACGCTGCCGCTGCCGGGCATCATGGCGGCGATCGTCGATGAAACGGGCCAGGACGTGCCCAACGGTCAGGGCGGCATTCTGGTGGTCAAGCGCCCGTGGCCGGCGATGATCCGCAACGTGTGGGGCAATCCGGAGCGCTATCGCTCGGGGTACTTCCCCGAGGAACTGGGCGGGCGTCTGTACCTGGCCGGTGACGGCAGCGTGCGCGACAAGGACACGGGCTACTTCACGATCATGGGCCGCATCGACGACGTGCTGAACGTGTCGGGTCACCGGCTGGGCACGATGGAGATCGAGTCGGCGCTGGTGGCCAATCCGCTGGTGGCGGAGGCGGCGGTGGTGGGTCGTCCGGACGACACGACGGGTGAGGCGGTGGTGGCGTTCGTGGTGCTCAAGGGCGCGCGTCCGCATGGTGACGACGCCGTGAAACTCGCCAACGATCTGCGTGCGTGGGTGGGCAAGGAGATCGGACCGATCGCCAAGCCGCGCGACATCCGCTTCGGCGAGAACCTGCCGAAGACGCGCTCGGGCAAGATCATGCGGCGTCTGCTGCGCTCGCTGGCGAAGGGCGAGGCGATCACGCAGGACGTTTCGACGCTGGAAAATCCGGCGATTCTCGATCAGCTCGTGGAAAACGTGTAACGGCTCGGGCCGTGAGCTTCAAAGCATAAAAGCGTTAATCACCGGGATGACAATCCCACAAGGAAGGAGACAGTAAGCATGGCAAACGAAATCAAAAAATTCCCCAATCCGGCGCCTCTCGGCCTTGCAGGCTTTGCGCTGACGACGTGGCTGCTCAGCATGGTCAACGCAGGATGGTATTCGGGTGAGGCAATGGGCATGGTGATGGCCGTCGCCCTCGCTTTCGGCGGCACTGCACAGATGATTGCTGGCGTGATGGAATTGCCGCGCGGTAACACGTTCGGTGCCACTGCGTTCACGGCTTACGGCGCATTCTGGTGGTCGTTCGCGCTCTTCGTGCTGTTCCTGCACGACAAGGTGCCGGCAACCTTCGTGGGCTGGTACCTCTGCCTGTGGGGTGTGTTCACCTTCTACATGTGGCTTGCCACGTTCCGTTCGCCGAAGGTTCTGCAGGCCATCTTCCTTGTCCTCTGGATCACCTTCTTCCTTCTGGCCGCTGGTGACTTCACGGGCTCTGCGACCCTGCACATGGCAGGCGGCTACGCAGGTATGCTCACCGCCATCCTGGCCTTCTATCTGTCGGCAGGCGAGATGCTGCTCGAAACGTACGGCCGCGAGATCCTTCCGATTGGACTGGGTCGCGCTGCTCCTATGCCCGTTATGGCACGCTGACATAACCTGGCGGTTCAGCTGGACTGCATCGAGCCTTCGCTGTCGATGGCATGACGCTTGATCCGGGCTGAACGGCCTGAACTTGCCAGTTGATCTCGGCCCGCGCTTTTCAAAAGCGCGGGCTTTTTCATTTCAGAGCGGGTTATCGGTGGCTGCTTGCGTCGAATTGAATGAAACGCCGACGCTCGTCACTCCGTGGTGCGTAACAACCCGTCTTTTGTCGTTGGCCGGCAACGCCATATTCCGGTAGCGGACGTGGCACTGCGGGATCGTGAAGAGGGCAAAGAAATTGAATGAGCCGCCGACGCTCGTCACTCGGTGGTGCGTAGCAACGCGTCTTTTGTCGTTGACCGGCAACGCCACATCCCGGCAGCGATCGTGTCATTGCGGGATCGTGAAGAGGGCAAAAAAATTGAATGAGCCGCCGACGCTCGTCACTTACTGATTCGTAGCAACGCGTCGTTTGTCGTTGGCCGGCAACGCCATATCCCGGTAGCGGACTGGCACTGCGGGATCGTAAAGAGATCAAAAAAAATCGGTCTTTTCCCGGAGGAAAAGACCGATGCAGTTAGCTGCCGGACTGGCAACCGGCGTACCGGTTGCCATGTCACGCAAAATTAGAACTTTTGCGTCATGCCGACCATTGCTGCGACTTGCTTGTTGTTGGCCGATGCACCCGAGCCCGAACCCAGTTGAGCGCGGGCCTTGGCGCCGGTCGAATCCGTGCCCGAAGCCAGCTCGTACCAGCCCAGTGCGTAGACCGAGGTGCGCTTGGACAGCGCGTATGTGGCACCCAGGTTGAACTGGTTGTAGTGCGCACCGTCAACCGCGTTGCTCGCACCGCTGTTATGGGTGTAGATGTACGCCGCGCCCAGTTGCAGTGCCGGGGTCAGGTTGTACGTTCCGTTGATTTCACCCGTGTTAAACGTTGCTTTGCCAGTCGCCCCCGCAGTGGCCTTCCCGCCTGTCGCAGTAACGTTACCGAGACCACCGAACTGCGTGTTCGTGTAGACGAGACCGATGTTTGCCGGACCGAATGCGTACGAACCGCCAACCGTTGCCACTTGCAGCGACGAAGCCGACGCATAGCCTTGCCAGATCGGGCTGGACATGTTGTTGCCCGAGGCCGTCGTCCCGACCGTCCCCGGCACCGAAGCACCGGCAACCGTGCCGAACGATGCGTAGTACGGATTCTTCGTGAAGGTGTAGCCTGCACCCGCCACGATCGGGCCATTGTTGTAGGCAAGGGCTGCTTCGAGGATCTGATTGCCGGTGAAGTTACCCGCTTGGCCACCGAGGCTGTACAGGAAGCCAGCTTGCAGACCCGAGTAAATCGGGCTTTGGTAGCGAATCGCGTTGTTCAGGCGGTTGGTCGTGTTCAGGTTGCTGACATCACCCACCGGCGTACCGAAGTTCGTGCCCGAGCCGGCCCACGTGTCACCCGACTGGAGGATACCGACCATGTCGGCGACCACCGAACGCTGGTGACCCAACGTCAGCGTACCGAACTGGTTGCTGCTCAGACCGACGAACGCCTGGCGACCGAAGAGCAGGCCGCCTTGAGCCGATGCGCCGGTGGCGGTTGTGAAACCGCTTTCGAGTGTGAAGATCGCCTTCAGGCCGCCGCCGAGGTCTTCAGCACCCTTCAAGCCGAAGCGCGACGAATTCGCCTGGCTCATAGCCACAAGCCCACTGCCGTGGGTGGGGTTAACGGTGGCGCTGACTTGCTTGTTATTCACATACAGCACGCCTGCATCGACGAGGCCGTAGAGCGTGACGCTGCTTTGCGCGTGAGCTGCACCAGCGAATGCGCTCAGTGCCAGAACGGCCGCGGTGGTCTTGGTGAATTTCATCTGTATATTTTTTCCAAATAACATCGGGCTATTGTGGACAGGCCACAATCAGCGTGAAAACCCCGATGATTCGATTAGTAATTGAATAGCCTGAACTCTCTGGCACAAGATGGTTTCATTGGATTCTCCAAACCTTTTTTGGCTTGCTAATGAACCTGTACCAGCGGCACGATGCTAGCAGCTACATGTCAGCTTCTGTATGACTGACTTACTTTGTGTTGCACCGATGCGACACGCTTGCTGGAACAACAATTCCGTTCAACGCGCAAACGTTTGGTTTGCGACGATGCGCGGCTAAGGCTGCGCAAAAAGTGACAATCCGCCGCGAGTTCGCGTCGTCTTCCAGATGGTCCTTATCCGGTCACAGGTCACCGGAAAGGTCACCAGCTATTTCACTAATTCGCTCATTTCATCAATTCGATTTTGAAATATCGAATCGACACTTCGCGCTGCCAGATTGCGCGCATCGCTCCAGATCGTTGACCGTATAAACGAGAATTCCCAGGCCCGCCGTTTTTAGCGTTGCGAGGCGCGACTCGTTCAGCGTGCTGAGGCCATTGCGTGCATCACTTCGTGTGGTTTATTCAGGGCGCTCATGAAGCACGCAAGCCGGTCGCCGAATCGAAAAAGTGCAAATGCTGAGATGGCAACGCCACTTCCATTCGTTCGCCCGCACGCGGCCGATGTGTGGCCGCAAGACGAACGACGATTTCCTGATCTCCGAATCGGCCATGCACGAGATTGTCTGCGCCCAGTAGTTCGCACGACTCGACCGTCAACGCTACCGATTTCGCACCTGGCACAGTGGCAATGTGCTCCGCGCGAATACCGAGCGTATATTCCCGTCCGGCGTCGAGTCGGCTGACGATGGAGTTCTCGTTCTGTGAACTTCGCTCCCCGACAGTGTGATCGAACCCTGAGTCGAGGGGCAGGCGTGGCCCGTTGCCACTAACCTCGAAGAAGCGGCTGTCCTCCGAGACGCGGCCCCGCAGCAGGTTCATTGCCGGAGAACCAATGAAGCTCGCCACGAACAAACTCGCAGGCTTTTCATACACTTCGCTGGGTACACCGATCTGTTCGATGTAACCACCGTTCATAACCACAACCCGATGCCCAAGGGTCATCGCTTCGATCTGATCGTGCGTGACATACAAGCTCGTAGTCTGCAGTCGCTGGTGCAGCCTCTGGATTTCGAATCGCATCTGGACGCGCAGTTTCGCGTCGAGATTCGAGAGGGGTTCGTCGAAGAGGAACACCGCCGGCTCGCGGACGATCGCGCGCCCCATCGCCACCCGCTGACGTTGCCCACCGGAGAGATCGCGCGGTAGACGTTCGAGCAGCGAGCCGAGTTCGAGGATCTTCGCGGCAGCGGTTACGCGTTCGTTGACCGTGCGCTGATCCACGCCACGAATCTTCAACCCGTACGCCATGTTCTGCGCCACGTTCATATGCGGATAAAGCGCGTAGTTCTGGAAGACCATTGCGATGTCGCGGTCTTTCGGTTCCAGCTTGTTGACCACCCGGTCGCCGATCGAAATGGCGCCTTCGGTCACGCTTTCCAGACCAGCGACCATTCGCAGCAGCGTCGACTTCCCGCAGCCCGATGGACCGACGAGCACCACGAATTCGCCGTCGGCAACGTTGAGGTCGACCGAGTGCAGCACCGTGGCTTTGCCGTCATAAGACTTGCGTACGCGGTCAAGAGTCAGGGTTGCCATCAGATGAACTCCCGTGTCGATCCGACATGAGTCGTTTGAAATCCAGATCCGCTAGTGCGACGAGCCTGTCGCGATGCCGATTCACCCATCATGAAAATCTCTTTAGCCATCATTTTTCGGAATCGACCAGCCCCCTCACGAACCACCGTTGCATGGAGAGCACGACGACGAGCGGAGGCAGCATCGCGAGCAACGTCGCCGCCATCACCAGATGCCATTGGGTGGCGGCATCGCCACTCGCAATCATGCTTCTGATGCCGACGACCGATGTCGTCAGCGTCTGTGAGCTCGTAATCAGAATTGGCCACAAATACTGATTCCACCCGTAAATAAACGTGATGACGAAGAGCGCCGCAATGTTCGTCCGGGACAACGGCAACACCACGTCCCAGAAGAAACGCAATGCGCTTGCACCGTCGATGCGCGCTGCTTCCAGAAGCTCGTCGGGCAGCGTCAAAAAGAACTGGCGAAACAGAAAGGTTGCGGTGGCCGATGCCGTCAACGGCAACGTCAGCCCGGCATAGGTGTTGGTCAGATGCAGCGCTGACACGACCTCGACGGTCGGAAATATCCGCACCTCGACCGGCAGCATCAATGTGGCGAAGATCAGCCAGAACGAAACTTTGCGCAGCGGGAAGCGGAAGAAAACAATCGCATAGGCCGAAATGACGGATACGGCGATTTTGCCGATCGCAATGGCCAGCGCCATGATCAGGCTGTTAGCCAGCATTCTCCCGAACGGCGAAGCGGCGTTTCCGGTGCCATGCGTCCACACCGTATGCATGTTTTCGAAGAGGTGCGTACTGGGAACGAGTGACAGCGGCACCGTGAATACTTCCGACTCGTTCATCGTCGCAGCACAAAAGGCGACGTAAACGGGAAACACGATGATCAGCACACCCACAACCAGCATCGCGTGGCAGAACAGGTCAAAACCTCGGCGATTCTCGATCATGAGTATTTCACCTTGCGCTCGACGAACCGGAACTGGATCACGGTCAAACCGACGACGAGCAGCATCATGACAACCGACTGGGCACCCGAGCTACCGATGTCGAGTCCCTGAAAACCTTCCGTGAAAATCTTGTAGACGAGTGTCTTGGTCGCCTGAGCCGGGCCACCGCCGGTGGCCGCATCGATAACGGGAAACGTGTCGAAGAATGCGTAGACGAGATTGACGACCACAAGAAAGAATGTCGTCGGTGATAGTAGTGGTAGCGCTATTCCAAAGAAGCGCCGTACCGGACCCGCGCCATCGATGGCGGCCGCTTCGATCAACGATCGCGGAATGGCCTGCAGACCGGTGTAAAAGAAAAGGAAGTTGTAGCTGATCTGTTTCCAGACCGAGGCCACGACAACAAGCGTCATGGCCTGAGTGCCATTCAGCGCGTGATTCCACGTAATGCCGACCTTCGACAACGAAAACGTCACGATTCCGATGCTCGGGTTAAACAAAAACGCCCAGAGGACCGCGGCAATTGCAGGCGCCACGGCATACGGCCAGATCAGCAACGTCCGATAGATGAGTTTGCCGCGGCTGATGCGATCGGCCATCGCCGCCAGGAACAGCGAGACGACGAGACCGATTGTCGTGACGAGCGAACTGAATACGACTGTCGTGCGAACCGAATCGAGGTAAAGCGGATCGGCAAACAGGTGCCGGAAATTCGCGAAACCGACGAACTCGGTTGAAATGCCGAACGCATCCTGAGACGACATCGACTGCCAGAGTGCGACCCCCGCAGGCCAGAGAAAAAAGACGCCCGTGATCAGGAGTTGTGGCGCAATCAACAGGAAAGGCAGCAATCCCGCGCCAAAATGCGTTCGACGTTCCATTCACCTGCCCGCAGCTTAGTTAGCGGTCTTTTCGAAGCGGCGCAGCAGTTCGTTGCCGCGCGTGTTCGCGTCATCGAGTGCCTGTTGCGGCGTCTTCTTGCCTTCCCAGACCTGTTCCAGATCTTCGTCGACGACCGTACGGATCTGCGGCATATTGCCAAGACGCAGGCCACGCGTGAACGGAAGGGGCGGCTTGTTCAGCATCTGGATCATCGCGGTATCGGCGCCCGGATGCGACGTGTAGAAGCCCTGTTGACGGGTCAGATCGTACGCAGCCTTCGTGACCGGCAGATAGCCCGTATCCTGGTGCCATTTCGCGGCGACCGGGGCAGAGCTCAGGTACGAGAGAAACTCGGCAACGCCCTTATACGTATCGGGATTCTTGCCGCCGAGCACCCAGAGGCTTGCGCCACCGATGATTGCATTCTGCGGTGCGCCCTTGATCGACGCATCGTACGGCATCATGCCGGTGCCGTACTGGAACTTCGCGTACTTCTGGACGTTAGCGAGCGTGCCCGACGAGCCCATCATGATGCCGCAATCGCCGCTATAGAACTTGGGCGTTGCTTCGTCTTTCCGGCCGACGTACGTGAACGTACCTTGTTCGAGCATCTTCTGCAGGAAAGCGATGTGCGCGACCTGCAGCGGCTTGTTGATTTCGAGCTGCGCGTCGAGGCCGTCGAAGCCGTTCTTTTGCGTCGCGATCGGGGCAGCGTGCCACGCGCTGTAGTTTTCGACCTGGATCCATCCTTGCCAGCCGGTCGTCAAGCCGCACGTCATGCCCGACTTCTTGAGCTTCGCGGCATCGTCGGCCACTTCGCTCCACGTTTTCGGCGGCGCATCCGGATTCAGACCGGCCTTCTTGAACGCATCCTTGTTGTAGTAGAGAACCGGCGTCGAGCTGTTGAACGGCATCGACACCAGATGGCCCGTCTTCGCGTCGCTGTAATAGCTTGCGATCGTCGGCACGAACGCCTTCTCGTCGAATTTGATGCCGGCCTTCGTCATGACGTCGTACACGGGAACGACAGCCTGCTTCGCGTTCATCATCGTAGCCGTACCGACTTCATAGACCTGCAGGATCGCCGGCGCGTCGCCACTGCGATAAGCGGCAATGCCAGCGGCCAGCGTCTGGTCGTACGTACCCTTGAAGACGGGAACGATCTTGTACTGGCTTTGCGTTGCGTTGAACTGCTGGGCGATGTCGTTCACGCGATCGCCGAGCGCGCCTTCCATCGCATGCCAGAACTGGATTTCCGTTGCGGCGTGGGCCGTGTGGGCCAGTCCGGCGAGCATCAGCATCATCGAGGCAGCGCGCAAGCGGGCGCCGAGTGCTCCATTCAACTTATCGATCTGTTTCATGAATACCTCTTGTTGTTGCTTTCAGTTAAAAATCCCGTAGCGGCGAAAATCGACGATTCAACCGTCGTGTTTCGACAGCGATTTCTTCTGCGACGTGGGTTGCGGCTCGACCATGAAATGCGGTAGAGATCCGCGCGGTCGATTTCATGACGCGCTACGCGCGGAACATTGCGACGGCGCTTTCCGGGCGTTCTGACGGGTACGATTCACGAAATGAGGGCGTTGCGACGGACCGTGCGGCCATTTTTCTGCCGGGCGAGTTGTCTGCGAGTCTCCAGTTGTCAGTCGCTTTTGATTCTTGAGTCGCATGGCAATTCGCCGCACTTCATTGCGCCGTATGGACAGAACGAAATAGTGAAGGACAGTTGCCCTCATCTGCGGAGGGATAAACGCACGCCTTCCATGCACTCTGATCTTCGCGCCACCACGCGTATGCGATGTCGTGCGAGCGACGCTCACACAGAATTCAATCCCGTGGGTGAATGCCGATCCGATTCGAAATTCTGATTGTTGTGTGCACAATGATCATCGGAAGGCGCGATGTTACTAAACGTATATTTCACGCCCGTGACGATGAAAAGTCAAAGCATGTGTTGGCCGGAACGTACAGTGGTGTTGCACACCAGGGAAAATCCGGAGTTCGTTCGGGTTGGAATTATTTTCCGCCAGGCGCTGTCCAGCGCCATTCCGGGTTTTATATTTCGCGTCGACCCAAAGCCGTACGGGCGTCACAGCCTGTTACCAATCTCGCATAGCCGTTTCACCTGCGTCCAGACCGCCACCCTAAACTCCGAGCCGTGTTCACGATGAACGCACTTGATCTGCGAGGAGCAGCACTATGAACAAGAAGCTTGTTGTGGCGGCACTCGGAGGTGCCATCCTTGTGGCATCGACTGCGGCGTCGGCCCATGTTGACGTGGGAATCGGCATCGGACTGCCGGGTGTCGTCTATGCCCCGGCGGAACCGGTTTATGTCGCGCCGCCGCCGCCCGTCGTCTATGCGCCGGCGCCTGTCGTGGTCGGATATGGCGACGGCGATTGGCGCGCGCGGGAGTGGCGTGAACATGAATGGCGTCGCCGCGAATGGCGAGATCACGAATGGCGAGATCACGGGTGGCACGGCCGTGACCGCGAAGACCGCGATTGAATTGATGTTCAACTTCAGGGCGGCGCCCCGGATTTGCCTGATCTTGTCGTCGGCTAATCAGGTTACGGGGCAGTCGCACCA
Organism: Paraburkholderia adhaesiva; assembly: GCF_021390575.1. Classification (GTDB taxonomy): domain Bacteria; phylum Pseudomonadota; class Gammaproteobacteria; order Burkholderiales; family Burkholderiaceae; genus Paraburkholderia; species Paraburkholderia adhaesiva. The sequence continues at coordinate 68,289 of NZ_JAJEJQ010000002.1, forward strand.
TTCTCGCGGCGAGCAATTCGTGCGTCAGGCCCATGCGGTACCGCTTGTACGGACCCTAACGCCGCTTCCCTGACGCTCCACGAGCGCAAACTCACAGCATGTCCATCACCCGGTGATAAAGCATGCCGATTTCGACCGCGGGCCGCCGCCATGCGGGGCCACCGGGGAAGCGTGCATGCCGCAACTGCGCGAACAGATCGAACGAAGCGCTTTCCCCCGCGATCGCCTGAGCGACGACGCGTCCGGCGATGCCAGTCAGCGCAACGCCGTGGCCTGAAAAACCCTGCACGTAGAAGTAGTTCGGATCGATCACGCCGAAGTCCGGTGCGCGATTGCGCGTGACGTCAACGAAGCCACCCCACGCATAGTCCACCTGCGTACCCGTGAGTTGCGGGAACACGTCAGCCATGCGCTTCTTCATCGTCTCGGTCAACTGCGCGGGCGACGCGCCCGTCGAGTCGGCCCGGCCGCCGAACAGCATGCGGTGGTCAGCGGAAAGACGGAAATAGTCGAGAAGGAAATTGTTATCGCAGACAGCGGCGCGCCCGGCAATCAGTGCGTCGGCGCGTTCTTTTCCGAGCGGTTCGGTCGCGATGATGTACGACGCGATCGGCGCAATGCGTGCGGCGACATCCGGCGGAAGCACGCCGCCAGGCACGGCGTTGCAGCACGATACGACAAAGCGGCAGCGCACTTCGCCACGCGCGGTCTTCACGACACGACGCACGCCGCGCACGACTTTCAGCGCGCGCGTATGTGCGAAGAGTTGTGCGCCTTCGCGGCGAGCTGCATCGGCGAGACCGAGGCAGTATTTGAGCGGGTGCAAATGGCCGGAGACCGGATCGAACACGCCTGCCAGATAACGCTGCGATGCGACGCGCGCATGCGTCGCATCGGCATCGAGCCATTCGAGCCGGTCATAACCCCAGCGCGAGCGCGCGGCGTCCATCCATGCGCGCAAGTCGGGTATGCGCCTGGTCCTGGTTGCGACTGTGACGTAACCGGCCGTGAAATCGCAGTCGATGCCGTAGCGTTCGATGCGCTCGCGCACGAGTCCGACGCCCTCAATCGAAAGCGCCCACGCGGCGCGCACACCTTGCGCGCCGAGTTGTTTTTCGAGCACTTCGTCCTTGGCAAAGCCGACGAGCGTTTGTCCGCCGTTGCGTCCGGACGCGCCCCAGCCGGGCCGGTGTGCATCGAGTACGACGACCGATAATCCGCGCGCGCGGCATTCCAGCGCGACGGATAAACCGGCGAAGCCAGCACCGATCACGCACACGTCGGCGTCGAGCGCGCCTTCGAGCACGGGATCGTCGTCAGCGGCTCGGGTGACCGTTGCTTCGTAGTAGGAGTTACGGGCGAGAGAACTCGCCTGGGCGTCGAGAGTTGCAGTCATTAAAGTAGGTCCTTCATTCGATACCACGCCATTGCGAGCACGAGGGCAGGGGTTCGCAACAGGGCTCCGCCGGGGAAATCGCGGTGACGGATCTTACCGAACAGGTCGAAGCGCGCGGCCTGGCCGTCGATGGCCTCGGCGATCAGCTTGCCCGCGAGCCCCGTCGTGTTGACGCCGTGTCCTGAGAACCCCTGTGCGAAATAGACGGTCGGCTTGAGCCGGCCGAAATGCGGCGCGCGATTCATCGTGATGTCGACGAAACCGCCCCACGCGTAATCGACTTTCACATCGGCAAGTTGCGGAAAGGTCTTCAGCATGTCGCCCCGCATTGCCTCACCGAGGTCGCGCGGCTCGAACGTCGAATAGCTCACCTTGCCGCCCCACAGAAGACGCGTGTCGGGCGCGGGCCGGAAATAGTCGAGCACGAAGCGGCTGTCGCACACGGCCGCTTGGGCCGGCATCAACGCGGCCATGCGTTCCTTTCCGAGCGGCTCGGTGGCGATCACGTAGGTGCCCACCGGCATGATCTTGCGCGAGAGTTGTGGCGCGAGCTTGCCAAGATAAGTGTTGCAGGCCAGTACGACGAATTTCGCTCGTACCTTGCCGCGCGCGGTTTCTACAACGTGGCCGCCTTGCTCGTCGTAAAGGCGCGTCACGGCGCTGTCCTCGAACAGGCGCACGCCCGCAGCGACTGCGGCGCGCGCGAGGCCCAGCGTGTAGTTGAGCGGGTGCAGGTGGCCGCTGTCCGGATCGTAGAGACCGCCTTCATACCGCGACGATTGCACGTACTGGCCGACGTCGTTCGCGTCGACATACTGGAACCGGTCGTAGCCGAAACGTGAAGCTGCTTCGTCGCACCAGCGCTTGAGGGAATCGACATCGCGCGGCTTGTTCGCAGCGGTGAAGTAGCCGTGCGTGAGCGCGCAGTCGATATTGTGTTTCGCCACGCGTGACTTCACGATGTCGAGCGTTTCGAGGCCCATGGCCCAGATCTGCTTCACTTCGTCCTCGCTCATGAACGAGGCGAAGGCGTCGATGTCACAGGCGAAGCCGCCAATCAGTTGTCCGCCGTTGCGTCCGCTCGCAGCCCATCCGACCTTCGACGCCTCGACGAGCGCAACGCTATAGCCGCGTTCGGCGAGGTTCAGTGCCGCCGAAACACCGGTCAGGCCCGCGCCGATCACGCAGACATCGGCGGTGATCGTGCCTTCCAGCACGGGATGACGAGTCGAATCGTTGGCGGTGGCCGCGTACCACGACGGGGCGTGAGACTGATTGGCGAATTTGAGCATAAGTGAGCGTCCAAACAAAAAGCGGACGGCGCCGCAAAGGCCGCCGTCCGCCACAGGCTCGTTAGAACGAGTAGATGAACTGCGCGCCGAGCAGGTCGTTGTTCTTGCTGTACGAGCCGTCGCTGCGCAGGAACACCTTCTGCGTAGCCCAGTCGTGGCGATACTCGACCTTGACCTGGATCTGCTGGGTCGGGAAGAACAGCAGATCGAGTGCTACGTCCTGACGCGTCGCGCCCTTGCACTCGGTGCCGAAAGTCGACGAATTGACAACGCAGTCTGCACCGATGCCAAAGCCGTTGTTGGTATCCATGCCGTTGCCATTGAGCGCGATGCCGCCGCCGCCGCCGCCGTTCTTGGTGTTGACGAGCACGTCATAGCGTGCGGTCACGCCCATCGGGCCCACCGACGGCAAGCTGAACTTGCGGTGCGCAAGCAGCGACAGACCGTACCACTGCGCGTTGCCGCCGTTGAACGCAGCACGCTGCTGCTGGCCGTAATCGACCTGGGCGTTGTATTGCAGGTCCGCGAGCGTGTAGGTCGCGTCCATCTGGCCGAAGAGGAAGTAGCCTCCCGAGCTCGTCGCAAAGCCGCCCGGACCAAAACCAGGGCCACCCGTAAGCGGATTGGTGCCGCTTGCCAGCGTCTGGCGTCCGATGTTGAACGAACCGCCGACATCCAGCGCGCTCGACCAGGTGTAATCAACACGCGCGGTAAACGTCGGGACCCTGTTGCTCACCGTGATCGGATCGCCCAGGGCGTTCGTGCCGGTCTGCGTTTGCGCGCCATACGTGCGGTACTGCTCGTTGGCGATCATGAACTTGTACGACCAGTTGCCGCTCGGTGCCCAGTTCCAGCCCACGCCTACGTAGCTGCCCGGATCGGAGAAATCGTAGAGCAGGTTGTGCGTGAGGGTCAGCATCAGGTTGGACTGCTGCACTTCATAGCCGCCGAAGCTCGGCATCAAACCTGCAACGAACGTTCCCGTGGAGGTAACCGGCACGGTGATGATCGCCGTGTTCAGGATGTTGTTGCCGATCTCGCCCTTATGGTTGGCCAACAGATTAATACCGTTGCCGCGGTTAGGCATGATCGAAACTTCTGCCGACGGTGCCATCGGTCCGACACCGAACGTCTTCTTGATGTCGAGGTACAGGTCGCCGAACGTACTGTTGAAGTAGTTGTAGTCGGTCGAGTGGTTCGCAAACAGGAACGACGACGTATTCTGCGCGCGATTGTAGATGTACGTCGGGTCGATGTAGCCCGTGATCGACAGACCCGAGAGCGGTCCGGTGTTCGCTGCGTCGGTGAGCGAATCAACCTTGAGCTGCTGGTTGGCGATCTGCTGCTTCATCGTATCGACCTGGTCGTTGGTCAGACGCGCCGGTGCACTGCCGTACTCGGGCGAGGTCACGTCCACAACCTGAGCGGGCGCTGCAGCCACCGGTGCCGGTGCCACTACCGCCGCGTTCTTCGTGGCGCTCTTCGCACCCTTCGATTCTGCCAGTTCGGACTTGAGCGATTTCACCTCTTTTTGCAGCGCGTTCAATTGCGCCTGCAGGGCTTTGATCTGGTCACTGGTCGTGTCCGCCATGGCGAGCCCCGGCAGCGCCCCGGCAACCAGCAAACAGATTAACTTCTTCCTCATCAGGATTCTCCTTGTGGGTCGTTATTGCAAAGACATCGGCGTGTGAATCAGGTACCCCGTTTGCGTACGGCTCGCCCCTGCGAGCCGTACGCCCCTCTACACGTTTGCCGCGTGATGTTGCTTCGCGTTGTGCGTCAGGTTGTATTTCCAGTGCTGCAGATCTGCTCCGCTCAGGCCGCTCTGCGGCCAAGCGGTTGGCCCACCGCGCCCACAGGTGCTGCGGGCTTAACGGACTCGGCGGGTTCGGGTTGCATGAACGCCAGCTGCATATCGCGCAGGCGCTTTTTCTCGCGGGCCGTCATCAACTGGTTCACGATGACCACCCCGATCGTCACCGCGCTGATAAAGAGCGTGGCCAGCGCGTTCATCTCGGGATTCAGGCCAAGACGTACGCGCGAGAACACAACGAGCGGCAACGTGGTCGAACCCGGGCCCGAGAGGAACGCGGAGAGCACGAGATCGTCGATCGAGAGCGTGAACGAGAGCAGCCAGCCGGAGAGCAGGGCCTGCGAGATCAGCGGCAGCGTGATGACGAAGAACACCTTCAGCGGCGTGGCGCCCAGATCGAGTGCGGCTTCTTCGAGCGAGCGGTTCATCTCCTTCACACGCGACTGAACGATGATCGCGACGTAGGAGACGCACAGCATCACGTGACCGATCCACATCGTGATGATGCCGCGGCCCTTCGGCCAGCCGAGCGTCTGCTCGAGCGCCACGAACAGCAGCAGGAGCGAAATACCCTGAATGACTTCGGGAATCACGAGCGGTGCGTTGATCATGGCCGTGTAGAGCGTGAAGCCCTTGAAGCGGCCCATGCGCGCGAGCACATAGCCTGCCCACGTGCCGATCGCGACCGACGCGAACGCGGTCATCAGGCCGATCTTCAGCGAGAGCCACGCGGCGGTGAGCAGTTCGTCGTCGTGTAGCAGCGCGGCGTACCACTTGAGCGAGAACCCAGACCAGACGGTAACGAGCTTCGACTCGTTGAACGAATAGACAATGAGGCTGATGATCGGGATGTAGAGGAACAGAACCCCGATCGTGAGCACGCCTGCCGAGAGTGCGCGGTTTGGCTTGATCATTTGCCTTCCTCCAGTTCCTTGACCTGGTAGTACTGAAAGACCGCCATCGGCACGAGCAGCAGCAGCACCATCGCGACCGTCACTGCGGACGCCATCGGCCAGTCCATGTTGTTGAAGAACTCGTCCCACATGACGCGGCCGATCATGAGCGTGTCGGCGCCGCCGAGCAGCTCGGGAATCACGTACTCGCCCACCGCCGGAATGAACACGAGCAGGCTGCCCGCGATGATCCCGTTCTTCGAGAGCGGCAGCGTGATCTGCGTGAACGCGACCCACGGCTTCGCGCCGAGGTCATACGCGGCTTCCAGCAGCGTGAGGTCCATCTTGACGAGGTGCGCGTAGAGCGGCATCACCATGAACGGCAGATACGAATAGACCATGCCGATCTGAACGCCCACGTCGCTGTGATAGAGCCGCAGCGGCGAAGAAATGAGGCCGATCGCCATGAGCGCGTGATTGAGCAGGCCGTCGTCCTTGAGGATGCCGATCCACGCATAGACACGGATCAGGAACGACGTCCAGAACGGCAGCATCACGCCCATCATGAGCACGTTGCGCGTGGCCGGATTCGAGCGCGCGATGAAGTACGCGATCGGATAGCCGATCAGCAGGCACAGGATGGTGGAGACCGCGGCCATCTTGAGCGAGCTGATATAGGTGGCGATGTACAGGTCGTCCTGCAGCAGGAACGCATAGTGCGAGAGCTGCAGCGCGAAGTGCACGACGCCGTCTTTGATCTGGACGATGCTCGTGTACGGCGGCACGGCCATCGCCTGGTCGGTGAAGCTGATCTTCAGCACGAGCAGGAACGGCACGGCGAAGAACAGCGTGAGCCACAGGAACGGGATGCCGATGACGGCGGTGCGGCCCGAGGGCACGAAGCGCGAGAGGAAGCGCACAAGCGCACCGCGCCTCACGCCGCCGGCCGCTACCGGCGCGCCGCTGGTGGGAATAGAGGTACTCATTTCGGCATCCTCCTCATTGCGTGAGCACGACGCCGCTGGCCGGCGCCCACGAGACGTAGACGTCGTCGTTCCAGGCGGGAGCACCCTCGTTCAGGAGGTGCGAACTCGAGAGGTTCGAAACGACCACCTTGCCGCCCGGCAGGCGCACGTGATAGAGCGAGTAGCTGCCCATGTAGGCGACGTCGGTGACCACGCCGCGCGCCCAGTTGGTTGTCGTGCCGGGTTTCTCGCGCGTGACGCGCACGCGCTCCGGACGCACGGAGATACCAACGGGCATGCCGAGAGGCCCGGTGATGCCGTGGCTCACGTACATGCGTGTTTCGAGTTCGTCGCTTTCCACGAAGATGTGATCGGGTTCGTCCTCGACCACGCGGCCCTCGAAGAGGTTGGTCGAGCCGATGAACTCGGCCGAGAAGCGGCAGTTGGGGAATTCGTAGACTTCGCTCGGCGAGCCGATCTGCATGATGCGGCCCTCGCTCATGACGGCGAGGCGGTTCGCCATGGTCATCGCTTCTTCCTGATCGTGCGTGACCATCACACAGGTGACATCGACCTTTTCGATAATGTTCACGAGTTCGAGCTGTGTCTTCTGGCGGATCTTCTTGTCGAGCGCGGACATGGGCTCGTCGAGCAAGAGCAGCTTGGGGCGCTTGACGAGCGAGCGCGCGAGCGCGACACGTTGCTGCTGGCCGCCCGAAAGCTGATGCGGTTTGCGCTGGCCATAGCGGCTCATCTGCACGAGGTTCAGGGCGTCGGCGACGCGCTCCTTGATCTCGTTCTTCGGGACGCCTTCCTGCTTGAGGCCGAATGCGACATTCGACTCGACGCTCATGTGCGGAAACAGCGCGTACGACTGGAACATCATGTTGACCGGGCGCCGGTACGGGGGCAGCGTCGCGAGGTCTTCGCCGTCGACGTAGATGCGGCCCGACGTGGCAGTTTCGAGTCCTGCGAGCATGCGCAGCAGCGTGGACTTGCCGCAGCCGGAGCTGCCGAGCAGCGCGAACAGTTCGTTCTTCGCGATGTTCAGGCTCACGTTGTCCACGGCGGTGCTGTCGCCGAATTTTTTGACGACGTTTTCGATTCGCACGAAAGCGTCATTGGAGCTGGCCCTGGTGCCCGATGCACCCACGGCTGGATTGGCGTTGACTTTTGACGTCGAATTCATGATGTAACCTTGGTTCCTTTCTGATCGCAGGCACGAGTCGACCCGCACGGGGCGCATGACGCGACTCGCGGACTTCTGCGAACGAGGCTCGGGGAAGGCTGCGCGGCCTTAGTGCAACTCACACAATTGAGGCGACCGAGGTGACCTGGGCGCGCGCAGCCGGACTACCACCGCTGACTTCAGGCGGAGAGGGGTCGAGCGATCCCTCTTCCGCAGTGTCTCCTTCGCTTCATTTCCAGACGGCTTCTGTCAATCAATGGCCCGTCTTGAGCTGAGCCCACAGACGGTTTTCCAGACGCAGGATGTCGGCCGGCATCGGCTTCATTAGCGTCATCTTCTTGAGAACTTCATCCGACGGGTACACGGTCGGATCCTGGGCGACGCCCGGCGTCACGAAAGTGCGTGCGGCCTTGTTTGCCGTCGGATAAAACACTTCGTTCGTGATCTGCGAGTTGACCTTCGGATCTTCGATGTAGTTGATCCACTTCATCGCTGCTTCGGGGTGCGGTGCATCCTTCGGCACGACCATCACGTCGAACCACAGCAGACCGCCTTCCTTCGGGTTCGTGAACTTGAGTTCATACGAACGCTTGGCTTCTTCGGCACGGCGGTGCGCGATGCCGACGTCACCCGACCAGGCCACTGCGACGCAGATGTCGTTGTTCACGAGGTCGTTGATGTAGCCCGACGAGTTGAACTGGGTGATGTACGGGCGGACTTTCTTCAGCACTTCAAAGGCGGCCTGATAGTCAGCCGGATTCGTGCTGTTCGGGTCCTTGTGCATGTATTGCAGCGTGGCGGCGAACACGTCCACGGCCTGGTCGAGGAACGACACGCCGCAGCCCTTCAGCTTCGAGAGATATTGCGGATCGAGCACGAGCGCCCAGCTGTCCAGCGGCGCGTTGTCGCCGAGTGCCTTCTTGACGGCCTGCACGTTGTAGCCGATGCCGTCGGTGCCGAAGGCCCAGGGCACGCCGTACTGATTGCCCGGATCGGCGTCCGCGATCATGCGCATGAGCGTCGGATCGAGGTTCGACAGGTTAGGCATGTGCGCCTTGTCGAGCTTCTGGTACACGCCTGCCTGAATCTGCTTGGCCATGTAGTTCGAGGTCGGCACGACGATGTCATAGCCCGAGCTGCCTGCGAGCAGCTTGGCCTGCAGCGTGTCGTCGCTGTCGTAGTTGTCGTACTTGACCTTGATTCCGGTCTGCTTTTCGAAGTTCGGAATCGTGTCCTTCGCAATGTAGTCGGACCAGTTGTAGACGTTCAGCACCTCATCGGCCGCGCTGGCCGTTTGGCTCGAAGTAGCCGTGAGACCCGCGCACAGGGCGAGGGCAGCTGTCGCGACCGCATGACGAAGATGACAAACACTCATGTTGGTTTCCCCTGAAGATGAAGATGGATCGGCAGTGCCTTTACCCCGAGACATGCCACCGACCCCTGACAAGTGGTATTACAAAAGACCCAGTTGCTGCGCCGTTGCGTCGATGGCCTTCTTCGCCTTCGACACGAGTTCGTCGATTTCGCTACGCGTGATCACGAGCGGCGGCGAGAGCAGCATCCGGTCGCCCGTCGCACGCATGATCAGATTGCCGTTGAAGCAGAAGTCGCGGCACAGCGTGCCGACATCGCCGCCGTTCGCGAAGCGCTTGCGCGTCTTCGGATCTTGAGCGAGTTGAATGCCTGCAACGAGACCGACGCCGGAGATGTCACCCACGATCGGATGATTGGCGAGCGCTTCGCGCAGGCGTTGCTGGAAGTACGGTCCGGTGTCGTGCTTCACGCGCTCGACAATGCCTTCGTCGCGCAGCAGCTTGAGGTTCGCGACCGCGACAGCGGCTGCCACCGGGTGACCCGAGTACGTGAGACCGTGATTGAAGTCGCCGTTCTCGATGATGGCCTTTGCGACGCGATCATGGAGGCCCACCGCGCCCATCGGCACGTAACCGCTCGTGAGGCCCTTGGCCATCGTGATCAGGTCAGGCTCGAAGCCGAAGTGCTGATGCGCGAACCATTCGCCGGTACGACCGAAGCCGCCGATCACTTCGTCGGCGCAGAGCAGGATGTCGTACTTGCGGCAGATGCGCTGGATTTCCGGCCAGTAGGTCGACGGCGGGAAGATCACGCCGCCCGCGCCCTGGAACGGCTCGCCGATGAACGCAGCGACGTTCTCCGCGCCGACTTCGAGGATCTTCGCTTCGAGCTGCTGCGCACGCGCGAGGCCGAATTCTTCCGGCGTCATGTTGGCTTCGGCTTCGCCGAAGAAATACGGCTGGTCGATGTGAACGATGTTCTCGACCTTCGACGGCATCTGTTCGTGCATGTACCCCATGCCGCCCAGCGTTCCGCCCGCGATGGTCGAACCGTGATAACCGTTCTTGCGCGAGATGACGATCTTCTTCGATGCCTTGCCCTGCGTGAACCAGTATTGATGCACGATGCGCAGCACCGTGTCGTTGCCCTCGGAACCGCTGTTGCAGTAGAAGAAGTGGTTGAACGGCGCCGGCGCGAGTTGCGCGAGCAGTGCCGACAATTCGATGACCGGCGGGTGCGTCGTCTTGAAGAACGTGTTGTAGTACGGCAGTTCCTGCATCTGCTTGTAGGCGGCGTCAGCGAGTTCCTTGCGGCTGTAGCCGACGTTCACGCACCAGAGGCCGGCCATGCCGTCGATGATCTGGTTGCCTTCCGAATCCCACAGGTACACGCCCTTCGCCTTCACGATCACGCGGCTGCCGTGCTTGTTCAGCGAGCCCATGTCCGAGAACGGATGAATGTGGTGCGCGGCGTCGAGGGCGCGATACTCGGCCGTCGAGCGCGCGGTTTCTGCGCGCAGCGTCGTCGGTGCGGCCTGGATCACGCTTGCGGGGGCATCGATTCGATAACTCATTGCTTGTCTCCTGTCGATGGGACTTGGCGCTTCAGCGCTTAGTCCCATCCCATGTAAAACGGTTGATGGGATGGGGCGCTTTAGCGCTTCGTCCCATCCCATGCAAAGTATTCAGTTACACGTGCAGCAGAAGATGCTTGCGTTCCCACGAACTTATCACGCGGAAATACGCTTCATATTCCGTTTCCTTGAGCGCCAGATACGCACGCACGAACTTCTCGCCGAGCATCTCCTTCATCGGCTCGCACGAACTCATCAGCGTGATGCCCTCTTCGAGGTTGCGCGGAAGTTGATACGGCAGCGCGTAGCCGTCGCTCACGAGCGGCTCGGTCGGCTTCAGATGCTGCGTGAGGCCGAGATAACCTGCGGCGAGCGTCGCGGCGATAGCGAGGTACGGGTTCGTGTCCACGCCCGGAATGCGGTTCTCGACGCGACGCGCGGCCGGCGACGAGTGCGGCACGCGGAAGCCCACCGTGCGGTTGTCATAGCCCCACGCGACGTTGATCGGCGCAGCCATAAAGCGCGACAGACGGCGGTACGAATTGATGTACGGCGCGAAGATCGGCATCAGCGCAGGCGTGTATTTCTGCAGGCCCGCGATGTACGCGTAGAACATGTCGGTGGCCTTGCCGTCTGCGCCGGTGAACAGGTTCTGGCCGCTTTCCGCGCTGACGAGGCTCTGGTGAACGTGCATGGCCGAACCCGGCTCGTTCTCCATCGGCTTCGCCATGAAGGTCGCGTACATGTGGTGGCGCAGCGCAGCTTCGCGGACCGTGCGCTTGAACAGGAACACGCGGTCGGCGAGATTCAGCGGATCGCCGTGCATGAAGTTGATTTCCATTTGCGCGGCGCCGACTTCGTGAATCAGCGTATCGACTTCGAGGTCCTGGACGTCACAGTACTCGTAGATGTCTTCGAAGAGCGGGTCGAATTCGTTGACCGCTTCGATCGAGTACGCCTGGCGGCCCGTCTCCGGACGCCCCGTACGACCGACCGGCGGCACGAGGGGAAGGTCCGGGTCCTTGTTCATGTCGACGAGGTAGAACTCCAGCTCCGGCGCGATGACCGGCTTCCAGCCCTTCGCCTCATACATTTCGAGCACGCGGCGCAGCACGCGGCGCGGCGAAATTTCGACGGGCGTGCCGTCGAAGTGGACGCAGTCGTGAATCACCTGGGCGGTGGGGTCGACGGCCCACGGAATGATGCGGATCGTCGAGGCGTCCGGCACGCAGACCATGTCGGGGTCGGTGACGCCAGTGAAGCTGTCGTCTTCCGGATACTCGCCGGTGACGGTCTGGATCATGACGGCTTGCGGCAGGCGCATGGATTCGCCCGATTCGAACTTGCTGCGCGGGATGATCTTGCCGCGCGCGATGCCCGCCATGTCGGGGATGATCGCTTCAACTTCGGTGATGTGATGCTTCTTCAGGAATTCGTCGATGTCATGCATGATCGTTCTCTCTATCTGTTGGGGCGCTTCAGGCGTGCACGGCGCAAGGCGCCTCGGCGTTCTGCCTGGTTGCCCCGCCCGGTATTCGGGCGAGCATGCGTGCACGGCAGGCTTCGCCGAACGCATGGAATATCGCGGTGGAAAGGGCGTTTTGTGCGTGCTCCCACTCGGGGTGCCACTGCACACCCAGGGCGAAAGTGCGCGCGTTGGCAACGCTCACGGCTTCGATGAGACCATCCGGCGCCTGTGCTTCGGCCACGAGGCCCGCGCCGAGCCGGTCGATCCCTTGACCGTGCAACGAGTTCACGTGTGCTTCGTGCGCGCCGCCTGCGAGCCGTTGCAGCAGACCGCCATCGACGAGCGAGATCGCGTGAGCCGGACCATATTGCTCAGCGAGCGAATCGGCCTTGTTCTCGCGGTGATCGTCGAAGCCTTCCACGGCGTGGACCTGTTGATGCAGCGTGCCGCCGTACACCACGTTCATTTCCTGGAAACCGCGGCAGATCGCGAGGACCGGCACGCCGGCCTCGATCGCGGCGCGCATCAGCGGCAGCGTCGTGGCGTCGCGGTGCGAGTCGTGCAGCGTGCCCGGCTCGCTTGGCGCACCACCATAACGATGCGGCTCGACGTTCGAATAGCTGCCGGTGAAGAGCAGTCCATCGACGGCGTCGAGCAGATCGGCTGCGGCCTGACGCTCGCCGAACGCAGGCACCAGTAGTGCCAGCGCACCGGCGCCATCCACCGCAGCGGCGATGTACTTCTCGCCGGTGACGTGCGACGCGTGCGGTCCCATCATGTTTCGATCGGCAGTGACGCCGACCAGGGGTTTCATTCGCATGGCTAAAGTTTCACTTCCTTAACCCGGGTGCCGCGTATTGACTTGTATTGCAGCGATACCACGGGCGTGACATGACCTTGCAACCCTGCATCAAGCAAGGCCGCAAACCTGAGGCACGGCAGGACGGGCGCTAACGCATCGCACTGCGCGTGGAGATCATGTAGGCGGTTCGTTTCCGGCCGTTGTGGGGCGCAACCGTGGTGAGGCGCGCGCAGCCACGTCGCTCGCGTAAGGCAGGCTTCGCGTGCGAACTACGGCAACTGCAACGGCAGCGGCAACGAACTACGCTGGAAGGGAAGGCGCTATGGCAGGAGCGATGCGACTTCGTCGGTGTGGACAGCGATGAAGGCGCGCGCGGAGACGGCGTTACGACGCCGGACCGACCGGCGCGAAAGTATCGTGATGGCGGAAAGGTGCAGGCGAGGGGCAAGCCTGCCGCTACTGCCATCGGCGATGGCAGCGCAGTCACCGCGAAGACACCTCGCATGACTACGTTTCCACCTGACCAGAGGGCCACGGACTCTCACAATTGCACTCGACTGAGTAATGTTGAAGTTGGGTCATTCCAGCGATAAAGATTCGCATGGCGAATGCTTCGTCAACCGGAATGCAGTCGCCGCCTGAAGCCCTTCACATTGCTACGCTTATTGCTGCGTTGCAGTGTGGCGGAGAGAACTCCATAACGTTCGACCTGTGATTGAGGATATACGAGCCAAAAAGGCCGTCAATTATTTTTTTACGCTTTTTTTGTTAGCACTTACCCGAATTCCAGAAAAAAGCCTGTCGCCATAAGCAGATAGGTACTAAATATTCGTCAATTTCAAATGGCTTGCACGGGTTTCTACTAACAGAAAAAAAAGCAAACTGATTAGAATATTCAACACGTTTCCCACGCCGTCCGCGTGAACGCTCTTATGTAAACGGTTCCTAACGTGTCCGATTCCGTGTCGTCGTCCACTGAAGTTGCTGTCCGCCTGCGCTGCGTTCGCAAGCGGTATGGTCTATCTCAGCGCGAGCTTGCGAAGCGAGCGGGCGTCACCAATGGTGCGATCTCGCTGATCGAACAAAGCCGGGTCAGCCCATCAGTTGGGTCGCTCAAGAAATTGCTCGAATGCATTCCGATGAGTCTCGCCGAGTTTTTTACGTTCGACCTTGACGAAGGGGGCAGCGTGGTCTCGCGGCGCGACGAGATGCCGAATCTCGGCAACGCCTCCATCGAGTTCTACCTCGCCGGCGCGAACGTGAAAGACCGCAACATGGGCATCATGCGCGAGGTGTACCAGCCGCTCGCCGATACGGGCCCCGAAATGCTGACGCATGCGGGGCAGGAAGGCGGCGTCGTGGTGTCCGGCCAGATCGAACTGACCGTCGACGGCACGACCTGGCTGCTCGACCCCGGCGACAGCTACTACTTCGAAAGCCGCTTGCCGCATCGCTTTCGCAATCCCAGCGCGAATGACATCTGCGAGCTGGTGTCGGCGAATTCGCCGCCCACGTTCTGATCTATCTTTCGCGCGAACCCCGGGCGTACGCCGCAATGTGCGCGGCGCTCACGGCCCATTGCACAACATTGAGGCATCCTGATGGAAAAGAAGACCCTCGCTTTCTGGCAAGACAAGGCCGCGACACTGTCGATTGAAGGCCGAGCATTCATCGATGGCGCGTATCGCGACGCTTACTCGGGCCGCACCTTTGATTGTGTGAGCCCGATCGACGGCCGCGTGCTCACGGCCGTCGCGGATTGCGGTGCCGCCGATGTAGATGCGGCGGTAGCCGCTGCACGCCGCTCGTTCGACGCGCAGGTGTGGGCCGGCCTGAATCCGCGAGCACGCAAGGCAATCCTGCTGCGCTGGGCCGCGCTGATGCGCGAGCACCTCGACGAACTATCGCTGCTCGAAACGCTCGACGCGGGCAAGCCGATTGGCGACACGACGACTGTCGATGTGCCGGGCGCAGCGTATTGCGTGGAATGGTTCGCGGAGGCCATCGACAAGGTGGGCGGCGAAGTCGTGCCCGCCGATCATCATCTCGTTGGCCTCGTCACGCGCGAGCCGATTGGCGTGGTCGCCGCTGTGGTGCCGTGGAATTTTCCGATCCTGATGGCATCGTGGAAATTCGGCCCGGCGCTCGCGGCGGGCAACAGCGTCGTGCTGAAGCCCTCGGAGAAGTCGCCGCTCACGGCCATTCGCGTCGCGCAACTCGCGCACGAAGCAGGCATTCCGGCGGGCGTGTTCAACGTGCTGCCGGGTGGCGGAGAGCCGGGCAAACTGCTCGCGCTGCACCGGGACGTGGACTGCATCGCGTTCACGGGTTCGACGGGCGTCGGCAAGCAGATCATGCAATACGCGGGCCAGTCCAATCTCAAGCGCGCATGGCTCGAACTGGGCGGCAAATCGCCGAATATCGTGCTGCCGGACTGCCCGGATCTCGACCGCGCCGCGAACGCCGCTGCCGGTGCGATCTTCTACAACATGGGCGAGATGTGCACGGCGGGTTCGCGCCTGCTCGTGCATCGTGACATCAAGGACGTGTTTCTCGCGAAGCTCGTCGAGGCCGCGCGCAACTACGTGCCGGGCAATCCGCTCGATCCGAAGACGACGATGGGCGCCATCGTCGACAAGATCCAGCTCGAGCGTGTGCTCGGCTATATCGAGGCGGGCCGCAAGGAATCGAAGCTGCTGCTGGGCGGCAAACGTGTGAACGAAGCAAGCGGTGGCTACTATATCGAGCCGACCGTGTTCGACACGCACCACGATTCGAAGGTCGCGCGTGAAGAAATTTTCGGGCCGGTGCTTTCGGTCATTACGTTCAGCACGATCGACGAAGCGGTGCGCATCGCCAACGATACCGACTACGGCCTTGCCGCCGCGGTCTGGACGTCGAACCTCACGCACGCGCACGATATTTCGCGCCGTCTGCGCGCGGGCACCGTATGGGTCAACTGCTACGACGAAGGGGGAGATATGAACTTCCCGTTCGGCGGTTTCAAGGAATCGGGCAACGGCCGTGACAAGTCGCTGCACGCACTGGAGAAGTACACCGAGCTGAAGTCCACGCTCGTGAGGCTGCGCTAAAGGATTCGCAAGCCAGCGCGGCGGCAGACACGGAAAGCCTGCCGCTGCGTTCCCAATGAATCCGACCGCCGCGGCGCGCTTTTATCGATTCGAGCGCTGCGGTCCTTTCAATCAGGTCATTGCATGAGTGCCATCATTCATGGCGACGGCGCAATTCGCCGTCCATCGCTTTACGGTTCATCCATCGAAAACACCTACGGCGGCGTGCTGTCGTTCATGCGACGCAACTACACGCGCGAACTCGACGGCGTCGATGTCGTCGTGTCGGGCGTGCCGCTCGATCTCGCCACGACGTTCCGCTCGGGCGCGCGACTTGGGCCCAGCTCAGTGCGTGCAGCCAGCGTCCAGCTGGCCGAGCTGCATCCGTACCCGTGGGGCTTCAATCCATTCGACACGCTCGCCGTGACCGATTACGGCGACTGCTGGTTCGACGCGCACAATCCGCTGTCGATCAAGCCGGCCATCATCGAGCACGCGCGCACGATCCTGCGCTCGAACGCAAAGATGCTCACGTTCGGCGGCGATCACTTCATCACGTATCCGCTGTTGATCGCGCACGCGGAGAAGTACGGCAAGCCGCTTTCGCTGATCCACTTCGACGCGCATTGCGACACCTGGGCCGACGATTCACCGGACAGCCTCAATCACGGCACGATGTTCTACAAGGCTGTGAAGGACGGCCTCATCGATCCGAAGACTTCGGTGCAGGTGGGCATTCGCACGTGGAACGAGGATTTTCTCGGCATCAATATGCTCGATGCGGCGTGGGTTCACGAACACGGTCCGGCGGCTGCGCGCCAGCGAATTCTGGACATCGTGGGCGACCGGCCCACGTATCTGACCTTCGATATCGACTGTCTCGATCCGGCGTTCGCGCCCGGCACGGGCACGCCGGTGCCCGGCGGACTTTCGTCGGCGCAGGCGCTTTCCGTCGTGCGCGGACTCGAAGCCGTCAACCTGATCGGCGCCGACGTGGTGGAAGTGGCGCCGGCCTACGATCAGAGCGAGATCACGGCGATCGCTGCCGCGCACATCGCGTGTGATCTGCTGTGCCTGTGGCGCCAGCGCAAGGTGGCGGGAAAATAACGGGCGTTAGCGTTCGACGAGCGGACCCAGATTGGCGCGCACGCGCTGAAGCATCTGGCTGAACTGCTCGGCTTCTTCAGGCGTGAAGCCCGAGAGGGCTTCCGCCTGCACTTCATCCCCCACGCGGCGCGCGGCCGCGAGCACGCTTTCCGCCTTTGGCGTGAGGCTCACCTGCAATTCGCGCCGGTCGTCCGGATTGGCCGTGCGCGCAACCCAGCCGTTTTCCTCCAGTCTTTCCAGCAGCCGTCCAGCCGAAATTGGCGCGACTTCGAGCCGCTCGGCAAGGCGCGCCTGATTCATGTCGCCGTAATGGGAAAGGTACGCGATCGTCCGGCATTGCGCGCGCGTGAGTTCCAACGACGACTTCGCGAGGTCGTCGTAGCGCTTGCCGTAGAGCCGGCCCACATCGGCGATCAAGAAGCCGAACCGTTTTTCGAGGTCGCTAGTCATGGGCGCGATTATACGGACGAAGGGTGCAAGCTCGGACAAAGCGCGGCCCCACATTCGGGCGATGCCCCGATTTCCCCCGAATTCTTCCCGCATTTCCCCCGATTGCACCGCGCATTGCTATCCGTATAATAAGCAGGCTTATTATTTCCCCCAGCAACCGTTCCTTTCACGATGACTGCAGTCGCCCAGGGCGGCAAGACCGCGCCGCTCAACCGGGGCATGATCACGCTGTCGATCATGCTCGCCACGCTCATGCAGACGCTCGACAGCACGATCGCCAACGTCGCGCTTCCGCACATGCAGGGTTCGATGGCGGCATCGCAGGACGAGATCACGTGGGTGCTCACGTCGTATATCGTCGCGGCGGCCATCGCCACACCGCTCACGGGGTGGCTCGCCGACCGCTTCGGCGTGAAGCGGTTGCTTGGTTTCGCGATTGCGGGCTTTACGGTGGCGTCGGCGCTGTGCGGCCTTTCGAACTCGCTCGGCGAGATCGTTGGCTCGCGGCTCTTGCAGGGCGTTTTCGGCGCATCGCTCGTGCCGCTCTCGCAGTCGATCCTTCTCGACATCAATCCGCGCGACCGCCAGGGCCAGGCCATGGCGGTGTGGGGCATGGGCGTGATGGTCGGGCCGGTGCTTGGCCCGACGCTCGGCGGTTGGCTCACGGACAGCTATAACTGGCGCTGGGTGTTCTTCATCAATGTGCCGGTCGGTGCGTTCGCGTTCTTCGGCGTGTCCACTTTTCTGCCGGCCCGCGATCCCGCACGCCAGACGCGATTCGATATGTTCGGCTTCGCCACGCTTGCGCTCGCCATTGGCGCGCTGCAGGCGATGCTCGACCGCGGCGAGCAGCTCGACTGGTTCAGTTCGCTCGAAATCCGCATTTACGCACTCGTCGCGGCGCTCAGCTTTGCGTTCTTCATCGTGCATACGGCCACCCACGGGCCGCACACGTTCTTCCGCTATCAGTTGCTCAAGGACCGTAACTTCGCGACGGGCACGTTCTTCATCTTCGTGATCGGCGCGGTGCTCTACGCGACGCGCGCGCTACTGCCGCCGATGCTGCAGGGCCTGATGGGCTATCCGGTGGCGCTCACGGGCCTCGTCACTGCGCCAAGTGGCGCGGGCACGATGGTCGCGATGCTGATCGCGGGGCGTTTGCTGAGACGCGTCGATGCGCGCGCACTGCTGCTGTTTGGCTTTGTCGTTTCCGCGTTTTCGTTGTGGCAGATGATGCAGTACACGATTGTGCTGTCGCGCTCGGACATCGTGTGGCCGGGCGTCATTCAGGGCTTCGGTCTCGGCTTTGTGTTTGTGCCGCTATCGGCGCTCACGTTTTCTACGCTCACGCCCGAACTGCGCGCGGACGGCACAGCGACATACAGCCTGATGCGCAATATCGGCAGCAGTATCGGCATTTCGGTCGTGCAGACGTTCTTCACGCGCGGCACGCAGGTCGCCCACGCGAATCTTGCGGAGCACATCACGCCGTTCGATCCCGCGGTCCAGGCGATGCTAGCGAACGGATCGCCGTACAATCTCGGCGTGCTCAATCAGACGATCACGCAGCAGGCGCAGATGATCGCCTACCTGAACGACTTCAAGATGATGTTCGTCGCGACGCTGCTCGTGATTCCGCTGCTCGTGCTGATCCGGCCTTCGTCCCACAGCGCCCCCGCCGCAAACTCGAGCCACGCGGCGATGGACTGAGCATCCGGCCGCAGTGTCGACCGCCTTTCAACAAAAACGCATGCTTTCCGCTGTCTCCATTCTGTTGCCCGTATTCGGGCTGATTTTCGCGGGCTTTGCGTGCCGTCGCTTCGGCGTGCTGGGGCCCGCTGCCGCTTCGGAACTGAACCGCTTCGTTGTGTGGCTCGCGCTGCCGGCGCTGCTTTTCGACATCGTCGCGCATGCCACATGGCACGAACTGTTCCAGCCAGCTTTCATCGTCACGTTCGGCGGCGCGTGCCTGCTCGTCTTCGCGGGCGTGGTGGCCGTGCGGCTTTTCCTCGGCCGTCCGCTTGCCGATGCGAGCATCGACGGTCTCGCCGCCGCTTATCCAAACACGGGCTACGTGGGCTTTCCACTGGGCATGATCGCGTTCGGGCCGTCGAGCCTCACGCCGACCACGATTGCGTCGATCATCGTCGTGTGCGTTCTGTTCGCGTTTGCCATCGTGCTGATCGAGACAGGGCTGCAAAGCGAGCGTCGGCCGCATCGGCTCGTGATGAAGGTGGGGAAATCGCTGTTGCGCAATCCGCTACTCGTTGTGCCTCTGCTCGGCGCGATCGTTTCGGGTGCACACATTACGCTGCCCGCGAGCGCGCAGACGTTCCTGAAGCTGCTGGGCAGCGCGGCGAGCCCATGCGCGCTAGTGAGTCTCGGTCTGTTCCTCGCGGAGCGCCGCAGCACTGAGACGGCGCCGCGCGAGTCGTCGTGGTGGATCACACTCACGAAGCTCGTCGCGCAACCCGTGCTGACGTGGTGGCTTGCGGTGCGCGTGTTTGCGTTGCCGTTTCCGCTCGCGCAGACAGCGCTGCTGCTCGCGGCACTGCCCACCGGCACTGGCCCGTTCATGCTGGCCGAATACTATCGGCGAGAGGCGCACGTCACGTCGCGGACCATTCTTCATTCGACGATCGGCTCACTGGCCACGCTTACGCTGATTCTGCTGTACCTCCACCGCTGAGGACGACCACGCGCGGCACGCGGCTTGCGGCAACAGGGTCATGCCATCGAAAGGGGGTTCGACGATGAAATGGCTTAAACGCAGTGGGGCGGCGCTCATGCTCGCGATCGTTGCCGTATCGGCCACTGGGGCGTGTACGCTCGGCGGTGCGGTCGCGGGTGGTTACGTCGGCAACAAGGCGACTAACGGCAGCGCGATCGGCACGGTGGGCGGCGCGGTGGCGGGTGGCGTGGTGGGGTACGAACTCGGGAAATAATCGCGATGCGGCTAACGAGCAATCGCTGCAGGGTGTCGAGCGCGTGATTAACAACGCGCTCGCACCCGTTTCCATCACTTGACCGCGCCGAGCGCGAGGCCCTTCACCATATACCGCTGCAACCAGGCGAACACCACCGAGACGGGGAGCGTCGCCGCGAGCGTGGCGGCCATCACGAGTTGCCATTCGACGGTGTATTTGCCAGCCACCATGTCGGTGACCTGCACCGTGAGCGTCTTGTTCTCGGGCGAGCGGATCAGCGTATAGACCACCGCGAATTCGTTCCAGGCGCTGATGAACGTGAAGATCGCGGTGACCACCACGGCCGGTACGGCAAGCGGCAGGAACACGCGAAACACCGCGCCCGTGCGGCTCGCGCCTTCGAGCCACGCCGATTCTTCGAGATCGCGTGGCACCGTCTGGAAGTACGACGACAGCATCCAGACGGCAAACGCGATATTGAACGCCGCATAAGAGACGATGACGCCGATCTTCGAATCGACGAGATTGCCGTCGCCCCACGGGATCATCGCGGCAAGCCGGAACAGGCCCACCACCAGCAGGATCGGCGAAAGCATCTGGGTGACGAGCAGGAACTGCCGGTACAGCCCGCGACCGCGGAACGGAAAGCGCGCGAGCGCGTAGGCGGCGGGCAGGCTCACGGCAAGCGCGAGGCTCGTGGAGAGCACGCTGACCACGATGCTGTTGCGCAGCGCGACGCCGAAGTTCGCGGCCTGCCACATGTCGACGTAGTTTTGCCAGCGCCACTGCATCGGCAGCCAGCGCGCCGGAAAGACGAACACTTCCGATGCGGGTTTGAACGACGTGAAAAACATCACGGCGAACGGAAACAGCACGACGACAACGAGCGGCAACAGTACGAGCCAGCAGATCAACGAGCGTTTGAGCTTCTGGTTCATGCGAGATCTCCTTCTGCATTGCCGCCGCGCTTCGCCTGCAGCTTCAGATAGGCGACCGAGAACGCGAACAGGATCACGAGCATGACGAGCGAAACCGCCGCGGCTTCGCCGGGGCGTCCGAGGCGGAAGCCCAGTTCGTAGAGGTACGTGACGAGAATGTGCGTGCTGTTGTCGGGGCCGCCCTGCGTCATGACCCAGATGATCGGGAACGAGTTGAACACGTAAATCACGTTCAGCAGGATCGCCATGTTGATAAACGGTTTGAGAAGCGGCAGCGTGAGCTGGCGGAACTGCTGCCAGGCGCTCGCGCCATCGATTCGCGCGGCCTCGTAGATGTCGCCCGGCACCGACGAGAGCCCGCCGAGCAGGATCGTCGTGGTAAAGGGAATCGACACGAGTATGCCCACGCAGATCTCCACCGGGAACGCGTATTCCGGGGTGGCGAGCCAGTGGATCGGCCCTGATATGAGGCCGAGACGCTGCAACGTCACGTTGACCATGCCGTAGTCGTCGTTGAATGACCAGCGCCACACCACGGCGGTCATCGTGAGCGAGACGGACCACGGCAGCATCACGATCGTGCGCGCGATGCCGCGTCCATAGAAGTCCTGATTGAGCACGAGCGCGACCGGCACGGAAATCAGCACGGTGCCCGTGACCACGAAGAACGTCCAGATCAGCGTGTTCTTCAGCGCGCTCATGAACACGGGATCGCTGAGCACGTTATAGAAGTTCTGCAGGCCGCTGAAATCGCGGATCTGTCCGAAGCGCGACACATCGTGCAGCGACTGGTACACGATGTTGAAAATCGGATAGCTGATGATGAACAGCGCGAGCACCAGACTCGGCACGATCAGGAGCCAGGGCGCGCGAGGCGTGGCGACGGCACGGTTGGAGCGGCTCATGCGGGTGGGTTCGCGTGTTCGGTCAGGGGTGCCGCCGGTCGCCGGACCGGTTGGCTGCGGTTGCCCGGATTGTCTCAGGGGACCGGAAGTCATGTCATTACATCCTCGGTGCTGCGATCTTTCAATGCTTTGTCGGACTGTCGCGCGCGTGAAATGCGGCGCGCGCGACGGTCCGTACCGGAGTCAGGCGGTCATTACTTGCCGAGCGCCTTGTTCGCTTCGACAGCGGCCTGATTCAGTGCGTCGGCGGGCTTGGCCTTGCCGAGGTAAATCGCCTGCATCGCGTTCGTCACGGCCTTCGCGGTGTCTTCCCAGCCCGTCACAGTCGGTGCGAAGCGTGCGTGCGGCAGGAGCGCGATGAATGCCTGCGTGTCCGGGTCCTGGAATTCCGGGGCAGTCGCTTCGGCCTTCGTCGTCGGCAGGAAGCCTTCCGTGCTCGTGAACAGCACGCGCGGCTCCTTCGTGAACAGGAAGTCGAGGAACTTCCAGGCAGTCGGCTTCACCTTCGAGTTCTTGAACATCATGATCGAGTCGGTCACCGCGTAGGTCGCCGGCGTCGTGGCCACCGGGATCGCGTCGATGCCGTACTTGATGTTCGGGGCTTCCTTCTTCAGCTGCTTCGCGAGGAACGGCGCCGAGATCATCATCGCCACGCGGCCCTGCTTGAAGAGGTTCTGCACGTCTTCGCGGCTGTAGCCCGTGACGCCCGGCTGCGTGAGACCTTCGTCGATCATCATCTTGTAGAGCGTCGCGGCCTTCACGCCTTGCGCCGAATTGAACGCCGCCTTGCCGTCCTTGCCGACCACGTCGCCGCCGTGGGTCCACAGCGCGTAGTAGAAGTACACGTCGGTTTCGATTTCCTTGCCTTGCAGACCGAAGCCGGCGATGCCCTTGGCCTTCAGCTTCTTCGACGCATCGACCACGTCGTTCCAGGTCTTCGGGCCGCTCGGATAGCCGACCGACGCGAGCATGTCCTTGTTGTAGTAGAGCGCGCGAGCCGAAGCGGCGATCGGCAGGCCGTACGTCTTGCCGCCGATCTGGCCAGGAGCCAGGAACGGACCGATGAAGCGGCCCTTGAAGTTCGCGTCCATGTAGCCGTCGAGCGGCTCGGCGATGCCGTCCTTCACGAAGTCGAGGAGCCAGCGCGTGCCGATGATCGCGAGGTCGGCGTTCGCGCCGCCGGCGATGTCCGTTTGCAGCTTCTGTTGCAGCGAGTCCCAGTTCACGTCTTCGATCTTGATCGTCGTGCCGGGATTGGCGGCTTCGAACTGCTTGGCCATTTTCTCGAAGTACGGTGCGGTGGCGTCGCTGTAGTGCGCGACGGTCACGCGAACCGTATCGGCGTGTGCCGCAATTCCGATGCCGGCAAAGGCGAGCGCGACGGCGACTTTGCCGAGCGCAGTGGTTGCACGTTGCTGAAACGACATTCTCACTCTCCTGTGTCGATGGGACTTGGCGCTTCAGCGCTGGGTCCAATCCCTTGCGGGTGGTTGCTGGGTGGTTATTCCTGCTTATGCCTGCTTACACCGCCGCCGGGACCCCGGCCGCTGGGTTGCGTTGTTTGAAAAAATCCTACAGGATGAAAAAAGCGTTGTCACCTGGTAAACGCGATATTGTTTTTCCCTCGGTGTTTTGCCTAACATGCTGTTAAACAGGGATAATTCATGCGCTGCAGCAGAATTCTATGTGCGTGTTAACCCGAATTTTGTCGCGTAGTATTTGGTATGTTTGTTGGAAATTTACAGGCTTGCGGGCATGGCTGGCGGGCCGATTCGGAGAGTCGAACATGAGCCGGGTGGTGCTGGTGACGGGCGCGAGCGGCGGCATAGGCCGCGCCCTGTGCAAGCGGTTTCTCGATGCGGGAGACACCGTTCTCGCGCTCGATCGCGACGAGGCGCTCGCAGAGTCGCTGCGCGTGGATTTCGGCGGCGAGCGGCTCGAGGCGCTAGTCGCCGACGTGAGCGATGCCGCAACGATGAGCGATGCCGTGTCAGCCGGGGTCGCCGCGCGCGGGCCGGTTGACGTCGTCGTGGCGAACGCGGGCGGTGCGCTTGGCACGACGCTCGCGCTCACCGACGCGGCCGGCTGGCGACGCGACATCGACCTGAATCTGAACGGCGCGTACTACACCGTCGAGGCGGTGCGCCAGTCGATGATCGCGCGGCGGAGCGGCGCGATCGTGCTGATCGGTTCGGTGAACGGGCTCACCGCGCTCGGGCATCCCGCCTATAGCGCGGCGAAAGCGGGCCTCGTGAGCTACACGAAAGCGCTCGCGATCGAGCTGGGCCAGTACGGCATTCGCGCGAATCTCGTCTGCCCGGGCACCGTCAAGACGCCCGCGTGGCAGGCGCGCGTCGATCGGCATCCGCAAATCTTCGAAGAACTGAAGAAGTGGTACCCGCTCGGCGACGTGGCGGCACCCGAGGACATCGCCGACGCCGTGCATTTTCTGGCGTCGCCGCAGGCGCGCGTGATCACGGGCGTCGCGTTGCCCGTGGACGCAGGTCTCATGGCCGGCAACCGGATGATGGCAAACGAACTGACGCTCGACCCGCTCTGACGCGTCGAGCCGATCACACGTAAAACACGCGCAATTCACACGCACGACAGCGTAACCAGCGAACGAGGACAGCATGGCAGCGGTACAACTGAACGGCATCTACAAGCGCTATGGCGAAACGCAGGTCGTGCATGGCGTCGATCTCGACATCGAGGACGGTGAGTTCGTCGTGCTCGTCGGCCCGTCGGGTTGCGGCAAGACCACGCTGATGCGCATGATCGCGGGTCTCGAGGACATCAGCGGCGGCGATCTCACCATCGGCGGCACGCGCGCGAACGGGCTGCCGCCGCAGCAGCGCAACGTGTCGATGGTTTTCCAGAGCTACGCGCTCTATCCGCATCTGTCCGTGTACGACAACATCGCGTTCGGTCCGCGCATCCGCAAGGAACGCGAGGACACGTTCAAGCCGCGCATCGAGGCGGCGGCGAAGATGCTCAATCTGTCGAGCTATCTCGAACGCTTGCCGCGTGCGCTCTCGGGCGGGCAGCGCCAGCGTGTGGCGATGGGCCGCGCCGTGGTGCGCGAGCCATCGCTGTTTCTCTTCGATGAACCGCTCTCGAACCTCGACGCCAAGCTTCGCGTACAGATGCGCACGGAAATCAAGGCGCTGCACCAGCGTTTGCGCAACACGGTGGTCTATGTGACGCACGACCAGATCGAGGCGATGACGATGGCCGATCGCATCGTCGTGATGAACGCGGGCCGCATCGAGCAGATCGGACGTCCGCTCGACCTCTACGACAAGCCGGGCAATCTGTTCGTCGCAAGCTTCCTCGGGTCGCCCTCGATGAACTTTGCTGCGGGCACGGTCATGAGCGACGCGCGCGGCACCGCGCTCGTGCTTGAAGACGGCGTGCGCATCGCGCTGCCCGAGGCGACGGCGCGCATGACGCAGGCGGGCGCACGTGTGACGCTCGGCATTCGCCCGGAGCACATCGAGGCGGGAGGCGACGTGCCATTCAACGTCGACGTGATCGAACCGACTGGCGCCGAGACCCACTTGTACGGGAAAATAGCCGATTCCACCTGGTGCGTTACCACGCGCGCGCGGCCGCAAGTCGCGCCGGGGCAGCGCATGACGCTCGGTCTGCCTCACGCGCATCTGCATCTGTTCGATACCGAAAGTGGCAAGCGGCTCGATCTGAACTGAATTCGAAGCTGAACGAGGCTTGAAAAATCGGGCGCATTGGTCAATCCACGGGATATTGAGCTTGCCGGTCTCCAACCTGATCCATCACATCCGCGACGTCGCCGAGTCGCTGCGGCCTGCCGAGCGCAAGGTCGCCGACATGGTGCTGGGCGACGTCGACTTCGCGATGCGCGCGAGCATCACCGAACTCGCGCTGCGCGCGGATGTGTCCGAGCCTTCGGTCACGCGCTTTTGCCGCGCGGTGGGCGCGCACGGCCTGCGCGACTTCAAGATGCGGCTCGCGCAGAGTGCAGCCGGTGGATTGCCGTATGCGTCGTCGCTGGCTGAAGTCGAGAGCGGCGACGAGATCGGCACGCTGCTCGACAAGGTGACCGAGTCGGTTGTGCAAGGCGTCACTTACGCGCGCGCGTCACTCGATCCCGCCGTGTTCGCGGCGGCCGTGGCGGCGCTCGGCAGCGCGCGGCGCGTGTACTTCTTCGGGGTGGGCGCGGGCTCCGGGCTCGTCGCGCAGGACGCGGCGCTGCGCATGCTGCGGCTCGACGTCGCCGCGAGCGCATTCACCGACGCGCATCTCCAGCGGCTTTATGCCGGCCTGCTCGAACCCGGCGATGTGGCATTCGCGATTTCGCATTCGGGGCGCAGCGTCGAAGTCAACGAGAGCATCCAGATCGCGAAGGAACGCGGCGCGACCACCATCGCGCTCACCAGTGCGGGTTCGCGGCTCGCGTGGGTCGTCGATATTCCGCTGCTGCTGCGCGTGCCCGCTGCCACGGAACCGCACGGGCCGGGCGTGTCGCGCATCGCTCATCTCGCGGTGATCGACGCGCTCGCGATCGGCGTCGCGCTCGGCCTCGGGCCGAAGACGCTCGCGAAAATGCGCGACGCACAGGCGCGCAGTAATGGGGATGTGGCTGAGGCGTCTGACGACGGGGCGAAATAGTCGCCTGGGCATTTCTGGCAGTGCAGTCGATTCGTGCACGGGACGTGCCTCCATCGCGCGCCCACCGCGCGCGAATCGAATGCGGTTATAGCGCTGCCGCCGCTTCTTCCACGTAGCTGAAGCGCCGCGAGAGCCGCTGTGTGGCGGCAATCCGCAACTGCGCGGGCGCACCCACTTCCGCGAATCGAATCCCGCTACAGCGCGGCGACCGTCGCCCCTTCCACATAGCCGAAGCGTCGCGAGAGCCGCTGTGCTGCGGCGATCAACAACTGCGCGGGCGTGCCCCCGAGCGCGGTGTCGATTGTGCCTGTGGGGCCCATCATTGCGAGCACGAGACACACGTTGCCGGTGTGATCGAAGACCGGCGCGGCGACCGTGCTGATGCCTGGAATCGGCTTGTCGAGCGCCGTATCGACACCCTCCGTTCGGATTTCAGCGAGTCGTTTGCGGTACGCGGCCGTCACAGCGGCACCGCGCGTTTCGCCCGCAAGGCGCAAGCCGTCCTGCGCGAGCAGCGTGTCGCGCACATCGTTGTCGAGCCACGCGGCGAACACGCGTCCGATCGACGTGTTCACGAGCGACATCACCGTGCCGGGCCGCAGGCTCACATGCAGCGGCAGTGCCGATTCCTCGAGCCGCACGACCGTCGGCCCGAGCGGCCCCGGCACAGCCAGCGCGACGCTCATGCCGGTCGCGGCGGCGAGCCCGACGAGTTCCGCATCGGCTTCACGCACCGGCGAAAGGCGCGCGAGGCCGAGCAGGCCGAGTTCGAGACTGAGTGGTCCCGCTTCGTAGCGGCCCGCCGCGTCGCGGCCGAGCAGGCCGATCTTCTGCAGACTCACCAGATGCGGAAATGCTTTCGCGCTCGCCATGCCCGCTGCCGCCGCGAGGTCGCGCAGGGAGAGCGGTGTGCCAGCCGCGACGAGCACGGCGAGCAGCTCACCCGTGACGTCGAGCGACTGGATGCCCCGTTGCGGTTTGTCGGCCGATCCCGCGGCAACGACTTCCGGTTCGGCGGGCGCTACGCGCGCAGGCTTGGAGCTTGTTCGGGGCATGGCAGAGTCGAAGTCGAGGGAAAGGCAGCCGCGCCGATCGCAGAGGCTGCATCGCGCAGCGCACGCACCACCGCACCGGACGCGCGCACGTCGAGCGAAGCGCTCGCGCCGATGGCGGTCAGCGTGAGGCGCAGTGCTTGCGCTTCGTCGAATACGGGCACGCAGACACTGCTTACGCCGGGGCTCGGCGCATCGACGCCGGTTTCGAAACCGCGCTTGCGAATGGTGTCGAGCGTGGCGGCGAACGCAGCGTCGGAGGCTGGTTCGAGCGCGGCATCGCGTTGTGCGTGCGTAGCGCGCTGGGTGGTCTGGGCGGCCTGGTTCGTCCACATTGCACGCATCGCGTCGGGTGCGAACCAGGCGCAGAACACGCGGCCCGTGGACGTTCCCGGCAGCGACATCACCGTACCGACGTGCAGGTTCACATGCAGCGGCAGACTCGCGTGCTCGTAGCGCACGATGGTCGGCCCTTGTGGTCCGGCGATACACAACGCGACGCTGCAGCCGAGCGTCTGGGCAAGCGCCGCCGCGCGCGGCACGGCCTCGCGCAAGGCAGGCTGTTGCGCGAGATGCAGGAGGCCGAGGCGTAGTGCGAGCGGCCCCGGCTCGTAGCGGCCCGATAGCGCGTCGCGCTTGATGAGGCCAAGGCGTGTGAGGCTCACCAGATAGGCATGCGCTTGGCTCGACGGCAACTCGCTCATAGTCGCGAGATCGGCGGGTGCAAGCGGGGCGCGTGCTTGCGCGAGCGCGAGCAACATCCGGCCGCCTACCTCCACACTCTGGATGCCGCGCTGCGTGCGCCCGGCGGCCGTCTCGGGCGGCGCGATCGCTTCGTGCTCGTTGCGACGTCTGTTCACACCTGGTCTCTGGCTGAAAAAGGGGTTCATGTTAACCGAACGGGCGGCCCATATCGGCTGCTTCGACTGCTGCCGTTCGTTAATTTATAGCGAGTATATTCGCTATTGACAAATTTTCTGGAGGGGGCCTAAGATGGCCTCACCCCAGCAGAACCACAATCGATTCATTCCAACACGGGGCGAGACATCCTGACTGACCGGCTGGCGCCGCTCGCGCGCTTCCGTGCGCCCTCTCGCCTCGCGTTCCGCAAAACGTCCCTCGATACGGAGACTCACGATGGCAAAGGCGTTCGCATCCCAGGCCGACCTCGAAGAGAAGCAGGTCACCTTTACGCAGCTCTCTGAAAACGCCTACGCGTACACGACGGAAGGCGATCCGAACTCGGGCGTCATCATCGGCGACGACGGCGTGCTGATCGTCGATACCACGGCGACGCCGGCCATGGCGCATGATCTGATCGCGAAGATCCGCAGTGTCACCGACAAGCCCATCAAGTACGTCGTGCTCTCGCACTATCACGCAGTTCGCGTGTTGGGTGCATCGGCGTATTTCAAGGAAGGCGCGCAGCAGATCATCGCGAGCCGCGGCACGTACGAGATGATCGTCGAGCGCGGCGAGGCCGACATGAAGTCCGAGATCGAGCGCTTCCCGCGTCTTTTTGCGGGCGTCGAGACCGTGCCTGGCCTGACCTGGCCGACGCTCGTGTTCGAAAAAGAAATCACGCTTTACCTCGGCAAGCTCGAAGTGAAGATCGCGCACCTGGGCGCTGGTCACACGAAGGGCGACACCGTGGTGTGGCTGCCGTCGCAGAAGGTGCTGTTCTCGGGCGACCTCGTGGAGTACGACGCCGCCTGCTATTGCGGCGACGCGCAACTCGCCGACTGGCCCGCCACGCTTGAAGCGCTGCGCGCGCTGAACCCCGAAAAGCTCGTGCCGGGCCGCGGCCCCGCGCTCCTGACGCCCGATGAAGTGAACAAGGGCCTCGATTACACGAAGGATTTCGTGACGACGCTGCTCGCGCAAGGCCACAAGGCGGTGGAACGCAAGCTCGATCTGAAAGCGTCGATGGCGCTCACGCGCGAAGCGATGGATCCGAAGTTCGGGCACGTGTTCATTTACGAGCACTGCCTGCCGTTCGATGTTTCGCGTGCTTATGACGAAGCCAGTGGCATCAAGCATCCGCGCATCTGGACTGCGCAGCGCGACAAGGAAATGTGGGACGCGTTGCAGGGGTGATGTAGCAGGAGGGGATGGGGCTGGAGTTGGCGCTTTGGCGCTGATTCCAGTCGACAGCTCTGCATGGGACCGGAGTAAGTGCTGTGCATGGGGCCGGTGTAAGTGCTTTGCATGGGACCGGAGTAAGCGCTAAAGCGCTAACTCCGGTCGACAGCTAAAGCGCTAACACCGGCCGACAGCTAAACCACTAACTCCAGTCGACACGACAAAAAGAAGAGACCGGGAGACACACCGATGATCGACTATCAGACGCTGACGTTCGACTACACACCCTGCTACGAACAGAGCGCGAACGCAAAGGCGAACACGCATCCGGTGGCCGTGATCGGTGCAGGGCCTGTGGGCCTCGCCGCCGCCATCGATCTCGCGCAGCAAGGCGTTAACGTGGTGCTCGTCGACGATGACTGCACGCTCTCGACGGGCTCGCGGGCCATCTGCTTCTCGAAGCGTTCGCTCGACATCTTCGACCGGCTTGGCTGCGGCGACCGCATGGTCGAGAAGGGTGTGAGCTGGAACGTCGGCAAGGTGTTCCGCAAGGACGAGCTTGTCTACACCTTCAACCTGCTGCCGGAGAGCGGGCATCATCGCCCGGCGTTCATCAATCTTCAGCAGTACTACGTGGAGGGCTTCCTGCTGGAGCGCGCGCAAGAACTGCCGAACCTGGAAATCCGCTGGAAAAACAAGGTGACGAGCGTCGCGCAACGCGGCACACCTGGCACGGCTGACGCGCACGTTGCACTGACCGTCGACACGCCCGATGGCCCGTATCAACTGCTCGCGCGCTACGTGGTCGCGGCGGATGGTTCGCGCAGCCCCGTGCGCACGATGATGGGCCTCGATAGTCATGGCCGCACGTTCAAGGACCGCTTCCTGATCGCCGACGTCAAGATGGAAGCGGACTTCCCGACTGAACGCTGGTTCTGGTTCGATCCGCCGTTCCATCCGAACCAGTCGGTGCTGCTGCATCGCCAGCCCGACAACGTCTGGCGTATCGACTTCCAGCTCGGCTGGGACGCCGATCCGGTGGTCGAGAAAACGCCCGAGCGCGTGATCCCTCGCGTGCGCGCGCTACTCGGTCCGGACGTGAAGTTCGAACTGGAGTGGGTGAGCATCTACACGTTCTCGTGTCTGCGCATGGACAGCTTCCGGCACGGCAATGTGCTGTTCGCGGGTGACTCGGCGCACCTCGTTTCGCCGTTCGGCGCACGCGGCGCGAACAGCGGCTTCCAGGACGGCGAGAACCTGGCGTGGAAGCTCGCTGCTGTGCTGGAGGACCGCGCACCCGACGCGCTGCTCGACACGTATGGCAGCGAACGCGAATATGCCGCCGACGAAAACCTGCGCAATTCCACGCGCTCGACCGACTTCATCACGCCGAAGAGTGCGGTGAGCCGTGTGTTCCGCGATGCCGTGCTCACGCTCGCTCGCGATCACGCGTTTGCGCGGCAGCTCGTGAACAGCGGACGGCTTTCGGTGCCGGCGGTATTGCGCGAATCGCCGTTGAACACGCCTGACGAAGATGCGTTCAGCTCATCGATGGAACCGGGCGCTTCATGCGCCGATGCGCCGGTGCTAAGCGGCGACGGACGCGAAGACTGGTTGCTCGCGCACCTTGGCGACCGCTTCACCGGACTCGTGTTCTGTCGTGGGGCTTCGCCATTGGATGCTCAATCACTCGATGCATTGCAGACGCTCGCGCGCGGACCGATGCCGCTCGCCTTCGTCGTGATACTCGAGGGCGATGCCGCGGTGCCCGCGGGCCTGCCGGAAACGGCTGTGATCCTTCGCGACGTGCGAGGGCTCGCGGCGCGGCGTTACGGTGCCGAAGACGGCGCGTTCTACCTGATCCGTCCGGACCAGCACGTATGCGCTCGTTTCAAACGCTTCGATGCGGCTCGCGTCGAAGCCGCGCTCAAGCGGACTTTGTGCGTGCAGGGCACGGCGTAAAACGAGAAGCGGACCACGGCCACGTGGTCCGCTCGAATGAATTAGCTTTGCATGGGACCAGAGTAAGCGCTAAAGCGCTAACTCTGGTCGACAGGAGACAACGATGCTCAATACTCAACCGAACCTGGCGCGCCCCGACGACTTCTACGAAGCGCTCATCGACATGCACCGCGATCTGGACGAGGCGCAAAGCCAGTCGGCCAACGCACAATTGATCCTGCTGCTGGCGAATCACGTCGGTGAGCATGCGGCGCTGATGGACGCGATCCGCCTGGCGCGTGCAGGCGTGGCGTCGGTGGAGGGCGCGAGCGCCGGCAAGATCGCAGCGTGAGCGTCTGAACGGCGGCGTTGAACACCAAACGCCGCGCCGTCATGTCGGTCAATGTCGGTCATCGGGCGCTTCGCGAATCAAGACGCGCCCGATGCCGACGCAGCCGATCGAGGCGTACCGGCTACACCTGCATCGACGGCACGTCCTTCATGCAGCGCAGCGCAAACATCGACCGGCTGTGCCGGATGCCTGCAATGCGATAAAGCTTCTCGCGCAGGAAGCGCTCGTAACCCGCGGTCCCGTCGACCGCAACCTTGATCCAGTAGTCGTACTCGCCCGAGACGAGATAGGCCTCCAGCACCTCGGGCAGCGCGGCGAGCGCTTCGCCAAAACGCGCGAGGGCGTCGTCCTCGTGGCGGTCAAGCGTCACTTCCAGAATCACGATGTCCGCGTAGCCCAACCTTTGCTGGTTCACGAGGGCAACGTAGCCATCGATATAGCCATCGGCTTCAAGCTGGCGGGTGCGATTCCAGCACGCCGTCGTCGACATACCCACCTGTTCGGCCAGTTCCGCGTTCGAGACGCGTGCGTTCTTCTGCAGTGCGCGCAGGATCTTGTGGTCCTGGCTGTCGAGCGTTCGGGTAGGGCGTTCGCGGGTGGTCACGGTGAAAAAGAATTTCGTTCAGTGAATTCGAATATTACCGGAAGGGCGTTCTGCACTGGGCGTCAATCTGCGCAAAAACGGAAGCCTTTACAGGGGGCTGGGCGGTATATTTTCCGACATGCCTTCACGCCCGGCACGACCCGTGCGGCCACCTCGCCGACGCGGGGCGCGCCGCCGCTGCCACGAGCAGCGGCGGCCCGTCAGGCCCGGATGCCGTCTTATCGCGGCGGCCGCCGGACGTTTCGCGCGAAATCCGCGGGACGAGGAGCGTCCGAAGGGCGTGAAGGCATGTAAATACGCCGATTCCATTGCCTTACGCACAAGAACAACGATGTCGATCCAGCTGTATCTGTCCTTTCTCGCCGCCGCGCTCGTACTTGTCT
Organism: Paraburkholderia adhaesiva; assembly: GCF_021390575.1. Lineage (GTDB taxonomy): Bacteria > Pseudomonadota > Gammaproteobacteria > Burkholderiales > Burkholderiaceae > Paraburkholderia > Paraburkholderia adhaesiva. The sequence goes on from NZ_JAJEJQ010000002.1 coordinate 101,456, forward strand.
ACACCCCCGGTCCCGTGAACGTGCTAACCATGAGTCAGGCACTGCGCGCCGGTTGGCGCCGGGCGCTGCCCTGCGTCTGGGGCGGGACGGCCGCCGTGCTGCTCCAGCTCGCGCTGACTGCGCTTTGCCTCAATTCGCTGCTTCTCATTAGTGAGCACTCGCTAACAATGCTGCGCTGGCTCGGCGCGGCTTATCTCGTCTGGCTCGGCTTCAAGCAATGGCGCAGCGGCGCACTCGCCGAGCCGGGCGTCGATGCGTCCGGTGCCAGCCAGCAGCGCGGCCTGTTCTGGCGCGGCTTCGCTACGTCGGGGCTCAATCCGAAGACGCTGCTGTTCTTTCCGTCGTTTTTTCCGCAGTTCATGAGCACCGGCGCGCAATGGAGCGCCGACCGTCAATACCTGGTGCTGGCGGCGACGTTTGTCGTGCTGTTTGCGCTTGGCGTGGCGTCGATGGCGCTTTTCTCGCATCGGCTGCGCCACGTGCTGCAACGGCCGAAGCGCGCTCGCGCGGTGAACCGGCTGATGGGCAGCCTGCTGGTCGGAATGGGGGCGATGATGGCGGGGCTGGGCTGAGGGTTCCGCACGACGCCATGCAGCGAAGGGCGCGTGAGCGAGCGCTCACCTCACACAGCGTTGCGGTGTTTCAGGTGTTTGGGGTACTTAAGGTGCTTAAGGCGCTTAAGGTTTAGCGGGCACCGTTGCTGACGATGCTGCGCTGCTGGCGTTGAGCGCCGGAGCCGGCGAAACCGCTGCCGAAGAGACAGTCGCCGAACTGGAAGCCGCAGGCGCTTCCGCCGGCGTTGCGGCGGTTGCCCTGCTTTCCGGCGATATCGCGGCAGGCGCGGTGCTGGTGGAATGTGCGACGGCGGCGGGCGCGAGTGTCGTCGCAGGCGCCGTGCTCGCTGTCGCGCCGGTTGCCGCCACACTGGGCTGCACGCCCGCTGCGACGGCAGGCACGACCGGCACAAGCACAGGCGTTGCCGCGCCCGGCACCGTCACCGGCTGTGGCGCCAGTGTGCTGACCGCCGCAGTCGCGGGCAAAACGATCGGCGGCAGTGGCGTGATCTTGATCGCACCCGTGTCCGGCACCGCCTCGCTGCGCGCGGCTGTGCCCAGATAGCGGCCGACCAGCTCGAAGAAACGTTCGTAAAAAACCTTCGACTGGATCGTTTCGCTGGAAATCTTGACCATCGAGTCGCTATTCGAGCGGATCGGCAGCGAAACCGACCCCAGAATCGACAGCCCCACGCTGGCCGAAGTGTCGCTCTTCTTCAACGCATAGCCGTTCTGCACGGCGTTCACGTAGACCACGCTCATGTTCGAGGCATCGCCGTCGGTGCAGACCACGTGCACTTCGACGACGATGTGCGAATCGCTCTCGGGCTGGAAGTTCTTGGTGGCGTCGACGGTGTCGTTGTGCGTCATCGTCGTCATGTAGCCCTGGCTCAGCAGGGCGCGGCGCGACGCTTCACAGGCTTCGGCACTCGCATAGTTGAAGTTGTGCGAGAACTGGTTCGGCGCGCTGCTCAGCAACTGATCGTCCGAAAATTTGGGCTTCGTCGACGAGCACGCGCTCACGGCGACGACAGCCGCCGCGAGAAGCGGACTCAGCAAATAGGGGGCGATTCGCGGAAAACGGGGCATGTTCGGAGCGGGCAGCGCAGCATTACATCGGACGGCATGCATTGTAGTTCGGTTCCGGTGCGCATGTCGGAAACGCCCTTTTTTGCTGCGACCCTTAAATCTGGCCCGCGTAGCGCGTGCCGCTCACTGCGCGCTCGATCGAAGTGGCGCGTTTGAGCTTGAGCGGTATTCGGCGCGTGAGATCACGGTGCGGCTCGATACTCGTTCGACACCGGACGTGCATGCAAAAAGTACCCCCGCGCGTTACCCGGCGTGAGATCGTGATCGGGGATGTTTGCGCTGATCATCGCATCCGGCACGCGCGACGGCGTACCAGGCTTTGCAGCACTCAGAACTCGACGAGCGCGAAATCTTCCTTGCCGACGTCGCAGAGCGGACAGCGCCAGTCGTCGGGCACGTCGGCCCAGCGTGTGCCGGGCGCGAGACCGTCGTCGGGGGCGCCGGTCTCTTCGTCGTAGACCCAGCCGCAGATCACGCAGACCCATTGCTTGAAGCCGTCGCCAGAAGACGCGGTGTTCGCGTCCGCGGTGACCTGGGGCGCGTCGGCATCGTTCGCGGGCGGCGTGTCGAGCGCGACGACGAGCGGCGCCGACGTGCCACCCTCGCGGGCGTCAAGTTGGGTCTGCAGCGTCTTCAGCAGCCGGGCGGCCTCGTCGGCGGTGAGGTCGATCCAGAAGGGATCGCCTGCGCCGTCATTCAGGCGTTCGGGGGAAAACTGGATTTCGAGGGCAACGCCTTTCTTGTACATGGGCAAAAACGGGGCGGGCTATCCGGAGGACTGCCGCGCTTAGAGAAAGTACCGGGCCGCGAGCGACACCGCGATTCCTGCTACGCCGATCAGCGCCAGAAACTGGAGCAGGGTGAGCGACTTGCTGGGCGTTGCGTTCGGGGTGGCCGGGAGAGGATTACGGGAAGTCATGTTCATGATGCGTGCGGTTGGACGGTGGGCGTCGTGGACGCGGCCCAGACAGGCGCGCGGCGCCAGAGTGTCGCACGATTTGGCTGGTGCGGGTGCGAATCGTTGCGAACTGCGCGCACGGGCCGCACCGGCGCGTGCGTGTTACTCACCGTCAATCATCGTCGCACTGCGGCCGAGATTATCGCCGCTAAACCGGCCCCGATTCGTGCACGAGCGCAGATGGACTGTTTCCCGATGGTTGATTCAGGCAAGCAGCCATCGGCGCTCCGCATACTCGAAGAGCCAGCAGACCGGCAGCGCGCACACCATGCCCAGCGCGACCTGGGCGACGCGGAACAGCGCGACGTCCCACACCGGACCGTGCGCCGGGACGAGCAGGACGATCGTCGTCGTGATGCCCGCGAGTCGGGCGGCCGTACCCACGTTCAGGCACCAGCACGCGGTGATCACGATCGCCACTGCGACGAGATATACGACGATGTTTTCATGGCCAAGCGTGGCGGCCGCGAAGCCGCCGACGCCGCCCGCGAACGCGCCGATGAGCTGGTCTCGCGACTGGCTGAGCGTGTCGGCGTAGTCGTGCTGGGTGACGGCGATGGCCGTAATGGCGGCCCAGAACGCCTGCTCCGTGTGCAGCGCGCGGCCGATGCTGTAGGCGAGACCCGCGCCGCATACGGCGCGCAGCGCCATCAGCGTGCCCTGTGCCGCGCGGCTCTTGAGCGGCAGGCGCTTGAGCGCACTCACGGCGGACTGCTGGAGCGAGGTGAGGTAGGCGAAGAGATTGTCTTGCGGATCGTGCATCGCGCGTGCCGGACGTGAGGGTCGAGCCCCGGGGCGGGCTCGCGTGCCGCCAAGGATACCAACTCTGAGGCTTGCGATCTTGCCCGTCTATAACGCTCGCTAACGTTTGATCGCGTGAAAGATTTTTTTAAGCGAATTATGGCGTCGATATTCGGCGACCGGCGTGCCAGCAAAACTTAGCCGGAAACCAGAGCGATCCGGCTGGAATTAACCAGATGGCATGAAAGCAGTGACAGGGGTGTTGCTACTGCAAACGTATGGTGGAAATTCGATTGAGGATTGCGAGAAAAAGGTGAGCGGTTCGATAATCGGGATTATTTCTTGTGGCGCAAAGGTTTCGTTCTCTATCGAGAAAAGCAATCGTAAGCCGGAATGAATAAAAATCGGGCGGCATCCCAATTTGGTGCATCACGTGTAATTTCTGATTGGTCCAGTATTTTTTGAGCTTTTGCGCCACTCTCTGCTCAGCAATGCAAAGCAAAAATCGTGCGTCTTTGGTGATGCATTTTGCTGTAAGTCTGGAGTCCAGCGAATTCGAGCCGCTCGGGAAGGCGTTGCGGAATCGGATGCGGAAACTATTGGCAATTCTCGATGTAATCAAACAAGCGTTGTTTGAATCGTCGAATATGCGGACTGATTGAAGTCCATTTTATAAACGGTAATAAAGTGTGTCTTTATTCCAACGCTTGTGGAATTTTTGTATGCGTGGCCCGCGCCGGATGAATAAACTGGCCGCCTGTGTGGTCGAGATTTGAATCCACGCGATTGCCGGGCACGCAGTTTCTGATACCGATTTAATGCTTTCCAGATTATTGCGTTTATTCGCCATTTCAGTCGCGAAAAAAGACAACAGATGACGGCGAGCGTCGTACGTCTGCGCACAAAAAAGTGCCCAAAAGAGCAATAGCTGAAAAGCGGCCGCTTCGGTTCTGTACAAACTGAGCCGCTTGAAACGACAAAGGAAACCACGGCGCCGCGCCTTTATGGGCGGTGGATTTCGAAACGTCGTCCTCTGGACTGTCTTGGAGTCAAGAAGCATGAGAAAGAAAATTCTGGCCGCAAGCCTGATGGGCTTCTTCGCTGCAAGCGCGGCTCACGCGCAGAGCAGCGTCACACTGTACGGTTCGCTCGACGCAGGTATCGTCTACGTGAACAACGTGGCTGGCGGCGGCCACGCCTGGGTGCAGAGTTCGAGCGCGTTATCCCCGACGTATTTCGGGCTGCGGGGCGTCGAAGATCTCGGCGGCGGGCTCAAGGCGATCTTCGACCTGGAGAACGGCTTCAACCTGAACAACGGCACGCTTGGGACTTCAAGCACGATGTTCAACCGCAAGGCTTTTGTGGGCCTGGCGAGCGACCAGTATGGCGCGCTCACGCTGGGTCGCCAGTATGACTTTGTGGCCGAAGACCTCGGGCCGCTGTCTTCGGCGGGGCAGAACGCCGGGGTCCAGGTCGCAGGTCATCCGTTCAACAACGACAACGTCGCCGCGCTTTACTCGCTCGCTAACACGATCAAGTACACCAGCGCGAACTATTCGGGTTTCCAGCTCGGCGGCATGTACGGCTTCAGCAACTCGACGGACTTCGCGAATAACCGCTCATACAGCTTCGGCGCGACGTATAACAACGGCCCGCTCAGCGTTGGGGCGGCCTATCTGCAGATCAACAACAATCCGAACGCCGTGTTCAATACGGCCGGCACGTTGAATGCAGCGTCGGCAACCATCCTTGCGGAGACGCAGCGTTCGTATGGTATCGGTGGCACGTACGCGTTCGGACCGGCGAAGGTCGGTCTTCTGTTCACGCGCTCCCAGTACTTCAACCTCGCCGGGATTGCGCAAGGCGGCGTCTCGCCGTCGATCACGACAGGGCAGGGGCTGAACATCAACAACTATGAAATCAACGGCACGTACAGCGTGACCCCGGCGATCGCGGTGCTCGGTTCGTACACGTTCTCGGACGGCAAATCGGGTGGCGGTGCGGTGACGGGCGGCAACCAGTTCCCGAAATGGCATACGGCGATGCTCGGCGGCGACTATGCATTCAGCCGCCGCACCGATGTGTATGTCGCGGCCGTCTACCAGCACGCGACCGGCTCGCTCGGTCTGAACCCCGATGGGACGGCGGCGCCCAACGTCGCGGCGATCAGCACGCTGCCGCCGTCGTCGACACAGAATCAGGTCGCCGCGGCGGTTGGGTTGCGTCACCGGTTCTGAGTGATGCGTTGTGCGGTGGATGTGGGGTGTCTGGTGATGCAAGATGTGACGCGCACGCGGGAAACTTCTCGTGTGCGCGTTTTTTTGGGGAACTGCGGATGCATGGGTGGACCGGAAATGGACGCGGTCCGCTTGAACATCTCTAACCGGACGATCAACTCCGCGGTTTCGCCTGAGACGAGCGACGGCGTACCGGTGTACGCACGCGCAGACCGCCTGGCCTATCGCCACATACATCGGATGCCTCAGGCAAACAGTGCTTGCGCAACTGCTGCGCAGCGTGCCGCAGGTCACGTTCAATCGCACGCCGCACGCCTTCCGCATCGCGGCGCTTGAGCCGCCGCATCAAGCCATCGTGGGCATCGTTGAGCGATGCCGCAAAACCGCTGTCGTCGAACAGCAGGTTCGAGATCGGGCCGACTTGCAGCCACACCGTCTCAATCAGCTCGACTAGCAGCGGCGATCCGCTCGCGCGGTACAGCGCGAGGTGAAAGTCTTCGTTGACGTCCAGATAGCGCGTGGGTTTGTTCTCCACCAGCGCATCGGCCATTTGCGCACACAGCGCGTCGAGTTGTGCGATTTCGTCGTCCGTGAGTCGCGCGGTGGCGAGACTCGCCGCCTCGCCTTCGAGCATGACACGCACGTTCAGCACGTCGTCGAATTGCGCGCGCGTGAGTTGCGGCACCAGCACGCCGCGGTTGGGCAGGTTCACGAGCGCCGATTCCGCCGCGAGCCGAACGAGTGCCGCGCGCACCGGCATTTCGCCCACGCCCAGTTGTTCGGCGAGGGCGTGGATGCGCAGCCGCTCGCCGGGCACGAAGCGTCCGAGGCTCAACCATCTGCGCAGCGTCGCGTAGGTCTCGTCCTGAAGCGACTGGTGTGCGCGCGTTTTCATCGCGATGTGTCCGGCGTAGCGGGGCTCATTTCAGTTCCGTCACGCATGCCTCGAATGCTTCGAGCAGACGGTCCACGTCGGCGGCCGTGGTGTCGGGGCACACGAGCATCATGTTGTGGAACGGCGTAATCAGCACGCCGCGGTTCAACAGATACAGATGCACGATGTGTTCGAGTTCGTCGTCCATCACGGCGCGCGCTTCGGTGCCATTACGCGGCGGAGCAGCGCAGAACTGGAACTCGGTGCGAGCGCCCACGCGCGTCACGCACCACGGCAGGTCGTGTCGTGCGATCGTCGCGGCAAGGCCATCGGCGAGCCGTTGCGCCAGCGCGAACATGTGTTGGTACGCGGAAACGGTCATCACTTCGGTCAGCGTTGCGCGCATCGCACTCATCGAGAGCATGTTTGCCGTGAGCGTCGTGCCGATGCCCGAATGTCCAGGCGGCGCGTCGTGCTTCGCCTGCTGCGCGCGCGCGGCGAAATCAGCGGAAAAGCCGTAGACCGCGCAAGGGACACCGCCGCCGACGGGCTTGCCGAGCACGAACAGATCGGGTTCGATGCCGTGCTCGCGCGCGTAGCCGCGCGGGCCGCTGCTGATCGTGTGCGTCTCGTCGATGGCGAGCAGCGTGCCGTAGCGGCGCATGAGCGCTTGCGCGTCGCGCCAGAAGCCAGGTTCGGGCAGCACCATGCCGACGTTGGTCATCGCTGGCTCGGCCAGCACGCACGCGACTTCGCCATCGGCGAGCGCCTTTTCCAGCGCGTCGAGATCGTTGAACTCCACCACGCGCGTGTACGGTAACAGGTCGTGTACCTGGCCGAGCAGGCTCGCGCGTTGCGTCGGTACGCCGTCGATGAGATCGACGAACACGTCGTCCACCGTGCCGTGATAGCAGCCGTTGAACACGACGATCTGTTTGCGTCCCGTCGCGGCGCGCGCCCAGCGCAGTGCGAAGCGGTTCGCGTCGCTGGCGGTCATCGCGAACTGCCAGTACGGCAGGCCGAAGCGGTCAGCGAGCGCTTCGGCCACCACCGCGGCGTCCTCGCCCGGCAGCATCGTCGTGAAGCCGCGCTGTGCCTGCGCCGCGATAGCGCGTGCGACGGGCTCCGGCGCGTGGCCGAACATCGCGCCCGTGTCGCCGAGGCAGAAGTCCGCGTAGCGGTGGCCGTCGGCGTCGGTGAAAGTCGCGCCGCGTGCCGCTTCGACGTAGAGCGAAAACGGCGTCGACCAGTCGTTCATCCAGTGCAGCGGCACGCCGAACAACAGATGCTGTGCGGCGCGCTCCGAAAGCGATTGCGATTTCGGGCGCGCCGCAATGAAGGCTTCGCGTTCACGTGCGAGAACGCGCTGCGCGCGGTCCCAGTTCACGCCTTGACGGGTTTGCATGGGGCGTCTCCTGTGTGCATTTTCCGGACGTGCGCCGCGTGTCAGCGGCGCGCGTCACGATTTGATCAAATCATCGCACGGGAGAGAGGAGAAAGTAAATTTGATCAAATTTACGGAAACGGGGCAGGGGTCGCCGGATCATTGCGTCGGTTTCTGTGCGTCGAGCAGCGAGCGCACGCAGACGTCCACGCTAAGTTCGTGCAACGCTTCGGGCGGTAGCGCCTCGGTCGTCGCGCGCGTGAGCACGCGCAGCGCGCGTGGCTTCAGACGCGCTAGAACAAGTCGCCGGCCGTCGCGTGCCATCTCGGCGGCGTAGGTCTGCAGCGCCTCGATCGACGATCCGTCGATGTCGCCCGATTCTTCGAGGCTGATGATCGTGTATCGCACGGTGTCGCCCTGCGACGCCGCGAGCGTACGCAGATACGCGAGCACGCGCTCGACGTTGGCGAAAAAGAGCGGTGCTTCGGGCCGCACGATCAGCATGCCCGGCACCGGCTGGGCGTCCTGGTGGCTGCGGGTATCGACGTAATCGTGGGTGTCGCCGAGCCGTCCCAGTACGCTGACGACGGGCTCGGAGAGATTGCGCAGCGTCCAGAGCAGGCTCACGGCGATGGCGAGCAGCAAGCCATCCAGCACGCCGAGCAGGAGCACGGCGAGGCAGGCGCCGAGCACGAGAAAGCGGTCCCGCCGCCACTTCAGGTAAGGCGCGAAAATGCGAGGGTCGATCGTATGGCCCACCGCGTGTATCACGATGGCCGCGAGCACGGGCTCCGGAATGAGTGCGATCTGCGGCAGCAGGAGCGCGACCATCAACGCGATGACGACGGCAGCGCCCCATGCGGACACGCGCGACTGGGCGCCCGCTGCCTCGTTGGCCGAGGTCGCCGAATAGCCCGCGCCCACCGGCATGCCGCCAAGCAGCCCGGAGAACAGATTACTCGCACCGAGCGCGGCGAGATCGCGGTTCGGCGAGAACGGGTCGTCGTGCTTCAAGGCGAAGCCACGTATCGAGCCATACGATTCGGCGTAGGTGATGAGCATCATCGCGAAGGCCAGTTCGCCGCAGCGCAGCCATTGGGCGCGATCGAGATCGGGTGGGCGGATGCCGACGTGAGCGAGGTCGATGTGACCCACCTGTGCGATGCCGTATTGCGAGAGATTTACGGCATAGCCGAGCCCGATGGCGAGCACGATGACGATGAGCGTTGCAGGCATGCGCGGCCAGCGCTTGAGCACACTGAGAATGACGAGCGCGACGATGGCGAGCACGCCGCCATAGATGTGCCAATGGCTCGACGCCTGCAGCAGCCCCCACAGATAACGCGGTGCGTCCGAGTGCGCGGGGCTCACCTGCAGCGCGAGACCGACCTGCTTGAGGACGATGGTGATGGCGAGCCCGAACGTGAAGCCGCGCAGAACGGGCTTGGCGATGAAGTCGGACATGTTGCCGAGGCGCGCGGCGCTCGCGGCGAGGAAGAACAGGCCGGTCATGATGACGATGCCCGCGCCGATCAAGAGCCGCGTGGCAGGGTCGCCGCCCGACGCGGAGAGCGTGACGGCGGCGAGCACGGCGGCCGACGAGGATGTCGACGATACAACGGCAAAACGGCTGTTGCCGATCACGCCATAGAGCACGAGGCCGACGAGCAGCGCGATGATACCGGCCTGGGGCGGGACGTTGCCGATATTGGCATAGGCAACGGCTTCGGGCAGCAGCAGGCCGGCGATTGCGCAGCCGGCGAGGAGGTCCTTCAGGTGGCGATTGAAGAAGCCGGGGGTGGCGTCTGGTGTGGCCGTGGACATGGTGTGCCTCCCATCTTTGTTTTGTCTGGCGTGTGACGTAGCAGGAAATGGTAGCGCAGACGCGGCGTGACTTGAGACATACGGATCAAGGCGGGTGGCGGATTAAGGCCGCGCCAGATGGGTGGACTGATCAGCCCGGCTGCCGCAGTGCAACAGCAACGAAAAAAGCGCGATGCGTTTATCGCATCGCGCCTGGTCGATGGCGAGCCGTTGCGCTCGCGATTCGCTTACTTCCGGTCGATCGAAAAGCGTCCGGGACCGGCCACGGCGAGCGCCAGCAGGCCGCCCGCGATGCTGACGTTCTTGTAGAAGTTGATCATGTTCATCATCTGTTCGGTGCCGGTCTGGTTCCAGAAGTGATGTCCGATGATTGCGGTGCCGACGGTATAGAGTGCGAGCAGCACGGCGAGCGGTCGTGTATAGAAGCCGACGACGATCAGGATCCCCACCACGAATTCCATGACGACCGCGATGATCGCCGACACCATGGGCACCGGTGCGCCGACGTGCGCCATGTAATCCACCGTGCCCGAAAAGCCGGTGAGTTTGGTCCAGCCGAACAGCACGAACAGCGCGGCGAGCAGAATGCGCGAGACAAGCAGGACAGAGTCGCTACCCGGGCCGAACAGGTTGTATCGCATGTTTTTCTCCGATTTGTTGATGTCGTTTGAAGTGTTTTTGCTGCGTTTGTTGAATATGCGCTGCCCGTATGAGAGGCCCACGTGGGCCTCTCATACAGAGTAGGCAATCTGGCGCGTTACGACCAGAGTTCCGAAACTTCTATGTTGCGAAGGTCGAAGACCAGCACTTCGGCGTCTTCGCCGTTGCTGAAGGTCAGTTCGCGTTCGTTGCGGATACGCGCACCGTCGCCTTCGCCCAAAGTCACGCCATTCACGCTCACGCCGCCGCGTGCGACGTGCACATAGACATAGCGGTTCGCGTCGACGTCGAGCTTCGCGGTCTCGGCGCCATCGAAGAGGCCGGCATAGACGCGCGTGTCCTGACGCAGCACGAGCGAGTCTCCGGCGCCGTCCGGCGAGAGCACGAGGCGCAGCTTGCCGCGCTTTTGGGCTTCGGGAATGTTCTTCTGGTCATAGCGCGGTTGCGCGTTCTTCACCGACGGCGCGATCCAGATCTGCAGGAAGTGCACCGGCTCGGTCGTCGAGTGGTTGAACTCGCTGTGCGTGACGCCCGTGCCCGCGCTCATCAACTGAACATCGCCGGGAACGATCACCGAACCCGTGCCCATCGAATCCTTGTGCTCGAGCGCGCCTTCCAGCACGTACGAGAAGATTTCCATGTCACGGTGCGGATGCTTGCCGAAGCCGCGTCCCGGGCTGACACGGTCGTCGTTGATGACGAGCAGGTCAGAGAAGCCGATCTGCGCCGGATCGTAGTAGTTCGCGAAAGAAAACGTGTGACGCGAGCTGAGCCAGCCGTGTTCGCCACGACCGCGTTGGTCTGCCTTGCGAAGTTCAATCATGTCGCCCTCCAGTGAAGTTGTCCGGTTGGATGAACAGCAGTTTAGGTCAATCCGGATGACTGTAATCGATGTAAAATCTGACTCACTGTCACATAACGGTGGACAATTGCCATGCAACTGGACGACATGCGGATCTTCGTGGCCACCGTGGAGGCGGGCAATTTCACGGCGGCGGCCAACCGGCTGCGGCTCTCAAAGCAGTTCGTGAGCCGGCGCGTGGCGGCGCTGGAGGCGAGCCTCGGCGTGCGGCTGCTCGTGCGCAACACGCGCAATCTGACTGTCACGGATCTCGGGCAGGATTTCGTCGAACGCGCGAAGCGCATTCTCGCGGACGTGGGCGACGCCGAGCGGGCCATGTCCGCACGCCGCACCGAGCCGCGCGGGCTCCTGAAAGTGAGCGCGCCGATGTCGTTCGGCATGTCGCATCTTTCGGTGCTCGTTGCCGAATTTCTGCGCGCGCATCCGGATGTCCGCTTCGAGATGGATTTGAGCGACCGCACCGTCGATGTGATCGGCGAGGGCTTCGACATGGCGTTGCGCATCGGGCGCCTGCAGGATTCGACGCTCATCGCGCAGAAGCTCATCGACGTACGCATGATCGCGTGCTGCAGTCCCGGCTACCGGCGCCGGCGTCAGGGGCTCGCCACGCCCGCCGACCTCGCTCAGCACGCCTGCTTGCCTTATGGACAGCAAGGACGTGCGTCGTGGGAATTCATCGTCGATGGAGCGAGAAAGCCGTTCGACGTGCAGGGCCCGCTGCGTTCAAACAACGGTGAAGTGCTGCGCGACGCGGCCGTCGCAGGACTCGGCATTGCGTATCTGCCGGACTTCATCGTTGCGGGTTCGGTCGATGCGGGGCTGCTGGTCGAAGTGCTCACGCCGTACATGCCGCCACCCAGCGCGCTGCATGCCGTGTATCCGCGACATCGCGAGGCTTCCGTGACGATTCGCGCTTTCACGCAATTTCTGCGCGAGCGCCTCACCGCGCGTGCGGCGACCGTGCGCGGAGGCGCACTCTGACGCGGCAGCCCTTGCGACGCCGCCATATCGTCCGCACGTGTTGATTTCGCACTGGCCTGATTCAGGCAAGCGGAACTGCTCGCAAGATCTCGCATCACATTCAATGTTTGCGCCGGTCGCAGCGGTGCCGCGCAATAGCGACACGCACCCGTCCCGGCACGGTTTGCATCGCAACACCTTATTAAGAGATGGGTAAATGAGGCGTAGTGTCGCAGTTTCGTTGTATGCTCTGCGCCCGCGATGGTTGCGCGGTCCCGCTCTCGCGTGCGCCCACAGGGCTTCGCGGGTCACTATGGGGCCCGATAGCGACAGACAATACCCGCGATCAAAGCAAACAATTTTTCAAGCGGACGCGATTCCCGTAAATTTCGTCCATACCTTTTCCACACCAGAGCAAGGAAACACTGCATGTCTCTCATCAACACGCAAGTCAAGCCGTTCAAGGCTACCGCTTTCCACAACGGCAAGTTCGTTCCGGTTTCGGAAGAAAATTTCAAGGGCAAGTGGTCCGTCGTCGTGTTCTACCCGGCCGACTTCACGTTCGTGTGCCCGACCGAACTGGGCGACCTGGCCGACCAGTACGCTGAATTCCAGAAGCTCGGCGTCGAAATCTACGGCGTCTCGACCGACACGCACTTCACGCACAAGGCATGGCACGACACGTCGGACACGATCGCCAAGATCAAGTACCCGCTCGTCGGCGACCCGACCGGCGCGATCACGCGTAACTTCGACGTGATGATCGAAGAAGAAGGCCTCGCACTGCGCGGCACGTTCGTGATCAACCCGCAAGGCGAAATCAAGCTGTGCGAAATCCACGACAACGGCATCGGCCGTGACGCGAAGGAACTGCTCCGCAAGGTGCAAGCCGCTCAATACGTCGCGTCGCACCCGGGTGAAGTCTGCCCCGCCAAGTGGACGCCGGGCGCAGAAACGCTGAAGCCGTCGCTCGACCTGGTCGGCAAGATCTAAGCGTTGCACCCGCAGTAAAGCTGAAGCGGCCATCGCGGCCGCGTCAGTTGCGTTATCACCGGGCCGCGCCCTCGCGGCTTGCGGCCCGGTAGCCCTATCAAGCATCCCCCCGCTTCATCTCTAGCCGGAAAACGCCATGCTCGACGACAATCTCAAGACTCAACTCAAGAACTATCTGGAAAAGATCACGCAGTCGATTGAGATCGTTGCGTATCTGGACGACGGCGAGAAGTCGCAGGAACTGCGCTCGCTCTTGCAGGACATCGCTCCGCTTAGCGATCGCATCAGCTACGAAGAACGCCGTGGCGCCGCAGCCGGCGACGCGCGTGTGCCTTCGTTCGAATTGAAGCGCGCGAACTCGGACGTCAAGGTGACGTTCGCGGGCATCCCGATGGGCCATGAATTCACGTCGCTCGTCCTTGCACTGCTGCAGGTCGGCGGCCATCCCGTCAAGCTCGAAAACGAAGTGATCGAACAGGTACGCGGCCTCGATGGCGAGTTCTCGTTTGAAGTGTATATGTCGCTGTCGTGCCAGAACTGCCCGGAAGTCGTGCAGTCGATCAACGCGATGGCTACGCTGAATCCGAACGTGAAGATCGTCACGATCGACGGCGCGCTGTTCCAGGACGAAGTCGAGAAGCGCCAGATCATGGCCGTGCCGACCATCTACCTGAATGGCGAAGTGTTCGGCCAGGGCCGCATGGGTGTCGAAGAGATTCTCGCGAAAATCGACACCGGCGCCTCGGCGCGTGCCGCCGGGAAGCTGAACGAGAAAGAGATTTTCGACATGCTCATCGTCGGCGGCGGGCCCGCTGGCGCCGCGGCTGCGATCTACGCAGCGCGCAAGGGCATTCGCACCGGCGTGCTCGCCGAACGCTTCGGCGGCCAGGTGCTCGACACGATGGCGATCGAGAACTTCGTGTCGGTGCAGGAAACGGAAGGGCCTAAGTTCGCAGCGGCGCTCGAGCAGCACGTGCGCGCCTATGACGTCGACATCATGAATCTGCAGCGGGCCGTTGCACTCGTGCCGGGTGACAAGGCGATCGAAATCCGCACGGCGAGCGGCGCGACGCTGCGCGCGAAGAGCGTAGTGCTGGCGACCGGCGCACGCTGGCGCAACGTCGATGTCCCGGGCGAGCAGGAATACCGCAACAAGGGCGTGGCGTATTGCCCGCACTGTGACGGCCCGCTCTTCAAGGGCAAACGCGTCGCGGTGATCGGTGGTGGTAACTCGGGCGTCGAGGCCGCGATCGACCTCGCGGGCATCGTGAGCCACGTGACGCTGCTCGAATTCGGCGCGCAACTGCGTGCGGACGAAGTCCTGCAACGCAAGCTGCGCAGCCTGCCGAACGTCACGATTCACGTGAATGCCCAGACCACCGAAATTTCCGGCGACGGCCAGAAGGTCAACGGTCTCGCGTATCTCGATCGCACGTCGGGCGAGAAGCATCACGTCGAGCTGGAAGGTGTGTTCGTGCAAATCGGCCTCGTGCCGAACACGGAATGGCTCAAGGGCACGGTGGCGCTGTCGAAGCATGGCGAGATCGAAATCGATGCGAAGGGCCAGACGTCGGTGCCGGGCGTGTTCGCCGCGGGCGATGTGACGACCGTGCCGTTCAAGCAGATCGTGATCGCCGTGGGTGAAGGCGCGAAGGCCTCGCTCGGTGCGTTCGAATACCTGATCCGCTCGTCGGCGGAGCAGGATGAAGATGCAAAGGCGGCCGCTGCGCTGGCGTAAGTGCACATGGCGCTGCGGTTTAAAAAAACGCCGGCTGAAGCCGGCGTTTTTCTTTTCCTCTGTGGAATGCGCGGGCCAGGTGATGGCGTGCAGCATTTTTGCCGTCGTGGCAGACTTCCTCGGACCGGGCGATGACACCGCCCGGGGAGGACTACGTAATGCAACGCGACGCATTCATCCGCAAACTGGCAGAGGAAGGCTTTCCAGAACCCATCGTCGTTACCCGCGAGGCGGGTGAACTCAACGAGCACGCCCACACATTCGAAGCGAAGGCGCTGGTCCTTGACGGCGAGATCCATATCCGCGTCGGCGGCGAAGAGCGACTCTATGGCGTCGGCGACGTGTTTCATCTGCGCGCCAATGAACGCCATGCCGAGCGCTATGGCCCGAACGGCGTGCAGTATCTCGTCGGCCGCAGGTGACGGCCGCACTGCGATTCACTTCATTCACACAGTGTCGATTTTCGCTGCAAGCCCGCCGGGACAATTCCCGGCATGGCGCTTGCGCGCATCCAGCGATTGCGACGCCTGTTCCGGGCAATGACCTGTATCACTTCGCGCACGCCACGCCAGTAGTGATTCGTCTGCCGCGGTGACTTTCGTGCTGCCGATCTTCGCATCTGCGGCAATGGTCGCGATCGCGCTTTTAACGCCGCGAATACAGGTTCACAAACTTGTCGTACCAGGGTCCGTTGGAGCTGTGCACTGTGCTCGCGCGCGGTGCACATTGCACCGTTTCGCACGGCTGTGGTGCACCAGGGCAAGGTGGGTCCTGAAGCGATCAGGATGTGGTGGACGGCGTTTGTCCGCGTTGCGCGGATTGCACGTTTATTGCTCGCAAATCCGTAGTGAGCGAGTGGTATGTCTGTTCGCATTGCCTAGAATGAAATGGCGCGCGGGTCCGACCCGCGATGGCGCCGCACCTTGCGCGTATCCCGACAAATCGATTTGAAAAGGAGGAGCGTCATGGGAACGTATGTAGTGCTCGCACAATTCACGGATCAAGGTATCCGCACCGTCAAGAACAGTCCGCAACGGGCTGACCAGACGGCAGAAATGGGCAAGGCATTCGGTTGCGAAGTGAAAGACATCTACTGGACGTTGGGCCAGTACGATCTCACGATCATTCTTGAAGCGAAGGACGACGAGTCCCTGACTGCCTTCGGGCTCGCGCTCGGTTCCGCAGGCAATGTCCGCACGCAAACCATGCGCGCTTTCAACAGGAGCGAATTCGGCTCGCTCATCAGCAAGCTGCCCTGATCGGCGGCCTGTCAACGGCATGATTCCTGTTACCTCGTCGGCGGGTACGGGCGATGCTTCGTATGATCTTTCTTGTGGAGGTCAGATGAACGCTAACGATAAAGGCGACGTGCACGCATTCGTGCAAACGGCCGAGCGGATCGGCGGCTGGGTATGGGTTATTACGCTTGTCGACTTCACCGCGCGCGAAGTGCGGCGCTCGTTGGTATCCGATGAGACGTACTCTACGCAACGTGCAGCGAAAGACGCGGGCGATGCACGTCTACAGGCGCTTTCACACGATCAGTAGTTAAGACGGGAGAATCCCCATGTCCAGTCCACAAGGTGCATCGGCATTCCAGGTATCCGTCGACGCCGGCAGCTATCGCGTTGCGCGTCCCGAAACGCCGCAACATATCATCGAGCTGCTACGCGAACACGCGATCCAGATCGTCGATCTCAAGTTCACCGATTTGCCGGGTCTATGGCAGCACTTTTCCATCACCCTTCCCGAAGTGCACGAAGGCTTGTTTGAAGATGGAATCGGTTTCGACGGCTCTTCGATTCGCGGTTTTCAGGAAATTCAGGAATCCGACATGTTGCTCAAGCCGGATCCGACTACCGCGTTCATCGACCCCGCAAGCGAGATACCCACGCTCTCATTGATCTGCGACGTGGTCGATCCGGTGCTGCATCAACCGTATTCGCGCGATCCGCGATACGTTGCGAAGAAGGCCGAAGACTATCTGCGCCAGACCGGCATCGCAACGACGTGCTACTTCGGGCCCGAGCTTGAATTCTTTATTTTCGATTCGATCCGCTTCGGTCAGGATTCGCATAGCGGCTACTACTACGTCGAATCGGCCGAAGGGGACTGGAATTCCGGTGCCGATGAAGGTGCGTATGGCGGCGGCAACCTCGGCTACAAGCCGCGCTACAAGGAAGGCTATTTTCCGGTGCCGCCGCATGACACGCTGCAGGACATCCGCTCGGAGATCGTGCTGATGCTGCAGCAGGCCGGTGTGCAGGTGGAGGTGCATCACCACGAGGTGGCGACCGCGGGACAGAACGAAATCGACATGCGCTTTTCGACGCTCAAGCGGATGGCCGACAACGTGATGATCTACAAATACATCTGCAAGAACGTGGCGCGCCAGCACGGCAAGGTGGCGACCTTCATGCCGAAGCCGCTTTTCACCGACAACGCGAGCGGCATGCACTGCCACCAAAGCCTGTGGAAAAACAGCGAGAACCTGTTCTACGACGCGCACGGCTGGGCGCTCACGTCGAACCTTTGCCGCTGGTACATAGGCGGCCTGCTGAAGCACGCGCCGGCGCTGATGGCGTTCTGTGCACCGACCACGAATTCGTACAAGCGGCTTGTGCCTGGCTACGAAGCACCGGTGAATCTTGCGATGTCGCAACGCAACCGCTCGGCTGCCGCGCGCATTCCGATGTACTCCGATTCACCGGGCGCGCGGCGCGTCGAGTTCCGTTGTCCGGACCCGTCGGCCAATGCCTACCTCGCGTTTTCGGCGATGCTGATGGCCGGCCTCGACGGCATCGAAAACAAAATGGACCCGGGCGATCCGCTCGACGTCAACATCTACGACCTGCCGCCGGAGCTGGCGAAGAACGTTCGCCAGGTGCCGGGTTCGCTCGAAGAATCATTGAACGCGCTCGAAGCCGACAACGAATTCCTGCGTAAAGGCGATGTGTTTACGGAAGACGTGATCGACACGTGGCTCGAATACAAGCGCACGCGTGAGCTCGATCCCATCAGGCTGCGGCCGCATCCATGGGAGTTTTATCTGTACTTCGATATTTGATGCTTTGCTGGCGGCGTCGAAGCCAGTTTCAAAATCGGCTTCATGGCCAGCTTCATAGCCTCAAGCCAGCCGCAGACGTTCCCCGCGCCGGGTAAACAGGATTAACCGGTGCGGATTTCTTCGCAGGGCGCGACACGTGCCTCGCCCTGAAGCCCCTGCCTGTTAGCTGCGCGCCGCGATTTCCTTCTTCCAGCCAGCGATGATTTTCGCGGCAAGCCCGGTGTAATCGCCGTCGAAGTGGTGATTGCCGGTCGTCTTGACCACGTCGATCCCGGTGTTCGCGAGTGCCGGGCACAGCGTTTCCTTTTCTTCCACGCCGTAGACGCACTGCACGATCGACGCGGGTACCTTCGCGATTTCCGGCTTCACGGGGAGGGCCTTGTCGCTCGCTGGCATCCCGAGCCATCCGGTCACGCGAATCTGGAAGTCGGCGTCCGGGGCGAAGCCCAGCAGCGACATGTACGACACTTTCGTGCGCAACGCGTCCGGCAGGCGGTTATACGCGAACGGCATCACGTCGGCACCGAACGAATAACCCACCAGTGCGATGTGCTTCGCGTGCCAGCGTGCGCCGTACGTTTTGATCACGCGCGCGAGGTCGTGGCTCGTCTGCGTGGGCGGCTTCTCGCTCCAGAAGTAGCGCAGGGAATCCCAGCCCACCACGGAGATGCCGTCTTTCTGCAGCGCCTCCGCGACCGACTTGTCGAGGTCGCGCCAGCCGCCGTCGCCGGAGATCACGATCGCGAGCATGTCAGTCGGATGCGCCGCGGGCAGTTCGACGAGCGGCAGGTCGGAGATGTCCTCTTCGTTTTCCGGCAGCACGCGCAGATGCGGCGTGGTCAGCGCGACGAGCTTGTCGGCGTCCGTGATGTTTGACGCAAAAGCGTGCGGAATCGAAGAAGCGCCTGCGGCCACCGGTGCGCCTGTTGCGCCGCGCGTCACGCCTTGCTCGAAGAAGCCCGGCAGGCCCGTGCCGCGGCTCAGCTTCGGATCGGCGGCACATGGCGCGAAGCGCGCGTCGAGCTGCGCCGTGGGATCGAGCGACACCGCGCCCGCGAGCGTGTTCGCCGGCGCCTGCGAGAGCATGCGGGCGGCGATCAGCGCGCCCTGGCCGGTGCCGATTGCGATCGGCGCGAAATACTGGCTCGATTCCTGTTGGCGCTCCAGTTGATGGCCAATCGCTTCGGCGTCGCTATAGAGCTTGTGGCAGGTCTCCGTTTTCACGGCTGCGAGGTTCGCCGCGTATTTCGACGTGTCCACGCCCACCACCATCGCGCCGTGCTTGGCGAGGGCGTTGGCGCGCGCCTGGTCGTTGTCGGTCCAGTGTTCGCCTGCCGAGAACAGCACGGCGAAACCGCGCATCGAGCCTGCGGGCTTCGTGAGTGCGACGTCGCCGTAACGGCCGCCGCTCACGTGGGTCACGGTCGACCCAGCCGTGTTGATCGTAGCGTGCGCCGGGACGCACGCGAAGGACGCGAGCAGGGCAGCGCCGGCCGCGATGACGCGCGGCAGCGTTGAAAATCGAATCGTCATGAACGCCGGCCTCCAGCCAGCAAGGAAAGATCGGCGAGTGTAATGAACACGCTGATCGAGCCGGAAGCGGCCAGATAGCGCGGTTCCCAGCGCGGCGCGAACTTGTTCTTGAAGCCGCGCAGCCCCCGGAAGTTGTAGAACTTGCCGCCGAAACGCCAGATCAGTCCGGCGAGGCGGTGCCAAGGCGAGGCAAGCGGCGTCGGCCCCATGCCCGAGAGCGGCGCCATGCCGAGCGACAGCGCCTCGTAGCCTGCGGCCTTCAGCTGGAGCGCGAGCTGCGTGAACAGATACTCCATCGCATACGGCGACGTGTCCGGCAGATGGCGCATCACGCCGACTGTCGCCTCGGTGTTGAGGTCGGTCGTCATGAACGTGACGAACGCGATCGGCTCGTCGTTCTGGCGCACGAGCAGCACCGACTGCGCCGCGAGATAGTCATCGTCGAAGGCTGCCACCGAGAAGCTCTTCTCACGCGCGTCGCGACTGTCGAGCCAGGCGTCGGAGATCGCGCGCAGCACCGGCAGATGCGCGCTAATCTGCGTGCTGTCGATGTGTTCGATCGTCAAGCCGTCGCGTTCGCCGCGCTTGAGCGCATAACGCAGATGCGCGCGCTGCGGGCCCTTGAGATCGAAGTCCTTGAGCATCACGCGCGCTTCTTCGCCGAGTTTCATCAGCGTGAGGCCGGCGTCGAGATAGAGCGGCAGCGCGTCGGCGCGGACCTGGTAGAACGCCGCGCGGCCGCCGTGTGCATGCGCGAGCGTGACGAACTGGCGCACGAGCGCGGGCCATTCTTCTCGCGGGCCGACGGGATCGTGCAGCGCGGCCCATGTGCGGCCGCGTTTCGCAAACATCAGGAACGCGTTGCGCTTTTCCGAGAACAGGAAGCTCTTGTCGCCCATCAGCGCGAGGCCTGCGTCGCTGCGTTCCTGCGCGCGCACGATGCGCGCCGCTTCCGCGAGATCTTCGCTCGGCGGCATCACGAAGCGGCCCTTCGCCGGACGCATCAGTTGCCACAGTGCGAGTGCTGCGGCGAGCATGCCGGCGCCGAGCGTCGCACGCAGTGCGCGCGGGGCGCGTTCGTCGAATGCGAACTGCCACCATAGATTGTGCGAGTACTGCACGTCGCGGAACGCGAACAGCAGGACCCACACGGCGAGCGCAATCACGCAGCCGACCGACGCGAGCCAGCCCGGGGTGAAGCGCTCGGCGAACAGCGACGAATGCCGGTTGAAACGGTGCCGCGTGGCGAAGAGGAGCACGATCAGCGCGCAGAGCACGCCAGCTTCGACAAACGCAAGTCCCTTCGCGAACGAGAGCACGAGGCTCGCGCAGGCGATCATCAGTGCGAGCCACCACGCGGCGTCGAGTCGGCGCAGCAGCCCGCGCGCGACGAACAGCAGCCCCACGCCGAGCAGGCTGCCGAGCAGTTGCGAGCTTTCGAGCACCCAGAGCGGCACGATGGTTTGCAGCACAGCGATGCGGCGTGCGAACGCGGGCGTCGCGCCCGAGATCACCAGCATGCTGCCGGTCACGAACGTCACGATCGCAAGAAAGAGGGGGGCGAGCTGGGAAACGCCGTCGGCGCCGCGGCGGGCTAGCTTCGCGCCGAGCGGCGTGGCGAGCGCACGGCCTTCGAAGACGGCGAGCAGCGCAGCTGAGAGCGCGAGCGGTGCACCGAAGTAAATCGCGCGATAGGCGAGCAGTGCGCCGAGGACCTTCGAGGCCGGCACGTCCGAGCCCAGTGCGAAGACCATTGCCGCTTCGAACACGCCGATGCCGCCCGGCGTATGCCCGATCAGGCCGAGCAGCATCGCCGCGGAATAGACGGTCAGGAATTCGGGGAAACCGATGTGCGCGCGCGGCATCAGCGCCCAGAGCGCGAGCCCGGCGCCTACGACGTCGAGCGCGGCGAGCAGCAACTGCGCAACGAGGTCGCGCCGTGCGGGCACGGCAAAGCGCAGCCAGGCGCGGCCGAACGGCACGATCTCCCGCGACTTCGCGGGGCACGCAGCGATCATCACGGCGCCGCATACGAGGAGCGCGCCACCGATCCAGCGCAGGGCGTCCGGCGCGGTGTGCAGCACACCGGCGAGCGTGTCCGCGGCGCAGACCATGCCGAGTGCCGTCATCAGCGCGAGGGCGAGCGCGAGCGTGACGCTCGTGAACACGGTCATGCGGCCGACCTGGGCGGGGGTGACACCGGCGCTGCCATAGACGCGGCAACGCACGGCACCGCCGGTCAGTGCGCCAAATCCGGTGACGTTGCCGAGCGCCGAACCGGCGATTGCGCCGACCCAGAGCGCGCCGCGCGAGACGCGCACGCCGAGATAGCGCAACCCGACGGCGTCACGCCCGACGAGCGCGGCGAAGCTCAGGGCCGTGGCGGCCATGGCGCCCAGCCACTCTTCCGGGGCCAGATGCCACAGGTGGCGGATCACCGATCGGTAGTCGACTGACTGCGAGATGTGCTGGAACACCAGGAGCAGCAACGCGCAGATGCCGAGCGCCAGGGCCGGAGCGACAAAACGCTTCAGGCGAAAGGCGGTCGCGCGACGCCGCAGTGCGGCGATAGCACGCATCACGCGAGAGGGTTGCGAGAGAGACATGGACCGGTCCGAAATTCTTCGATGCCGCCGTTTTGCGCACCGGGCTTCCCCGGGGAACGGCATCTCCCTTCATTTATGGCGTTTCGTGGCGGTCTCATGATCTTGCGACACACCGTGCAGCGGAACGTAAACGTTTGGTAAAGGACTGGTAAAACTCAGCAAACGTTCCAGACATCGATGTGGTTGACCACGCAAGGGAAAAATATGGCGAATGGGTGCCGGAGCAATTTGGCTTCCGATAAGCTGGATCTAATTCGAGTGGGCGCGATTATAAACATATGTTTGCAAATAAAAAAACACTAATTTCAGTATGTGATTTGTGTCGCCGGTATTCTCCTGATCATTCCGTTTGGATCGGGATCTGTCTGCAGAATACATGCGGCGGATATTCGGGCGAGTGCTTCCGGAGCCAGGAAGCGAAGCGCTGCTGGCGTATCACGGGGTCGGATTATTTATTTTCCGGCTTCAATTAATTAATAAAAATAAGAATAAAAGCGGGAGTGGCTGTTAACAAATTGAGACAGCACTTTTAATCCTTTTTACTTCGCCGCTCCGGAGGATTAGTCTCATTTGGTCAAGTGACGTTTTCTCAAGCCAGGAGAATGATGTGAACCGATTCGCCTTGACTTCCCTTTCACTGGCGGCGCTCGGCGCCGCAGGCGTGGCCCACGCTCAGTCGAGCGTGACGCTGTACGGCACCATCGACACTTCCATCACCTATGTCAACCATGCCGCCGGAAGTAACAGCCTGTGGTCGCTCGGCAATACGTCCAATGGCAATCTCTCGGGCTCGCGCTGGGGCCTGAAGGGCGCCGAGGATCTCGGCGGCGGTCTCAAGGCAATCTTCCAGTTGGAAAACGGCTTCAACCCATCGACTGGCGGGCTCGGCCAGGGCGGCCGGATGTTCGGCCGTCAGGCCTTCGTCGGACTGACGTCCGATCAGTACGGCGCGGTCACGCTCGGCCGTCAGTACGATCCGCTGATCGATCTGGTTCAGGGGATCACGGCGGATAACTACTTCGGTTCCGCTTTCGCGACCGCGGGCGACGTCGACAACTACGACAACAGCTTCCGCGTGAACAACGCGGTCAAGTACACATCGCCGGTGTGGAGCGGCCTTCAGGTCGTGGCGCTGTACGCTTTTGGCGGCGTGGCCGGCTCGACGGGCTCTGAACAGACCTGGTCCGCGGCCGTGGCCTACAACACCGGACCGTTTAGCCTCGCGGGCGGGTACCTCTATACGGCGAACACACAGGCTGGCGTCATTCCGCGGACTGGCTGGACGAGCACATCGGACGGCACCTTCAACGGCCCCATCAACATCGGCTACGAGACGGCGCGCTCGCTCGCGATCGCGCGGGTGGCGGGGCAATACGTGATTGGCGCGTTCACGATGGGCCTCGGTTACAGCAACGCGCAATACACGCCAGACGGCAGTTCGGTGTTCCGCGACAAGCAGAAGTACAACACGGGGCAGGGCTTCCTGAACTACCAGCTGAATCCGTCGATGTTGCTGGGCGTCGGCTACAGCTTTACGCGTGCGACCGGCGACACGTCGGCGAGCTACCACCAGGTGTCGATCGGCGCCGATTACAACCTGTCGAAGCGCACCGACATCTACATGACGGCGGCCTGGCAGCACGCCAGCGGCGAGACTGGCGACGGCGCGGGTGGCGCGATACCGGCGGAAGCGTCGGTCGGCTCGTATGGCTACGCGGGCACGAATACGCAGACGATCGTGAACCTCGGGTTGCGTCACAAGTTCTGAAGCAGTCCGCTTTTTCCCGACGCCGGGTGACCCGCAGGAGCGGTTCACCCGGCGTTGTCGTTTGGACGAGCGGCGGAAAGTACGCGGGTCCCCGGCTTGAATTCCGGCATGTGGACCAGTTTCGGGCGTCCGTGACACCTGGCCCTGACCGTTTGCCGCCGGGGTCGGGTACTATCCAGGATTGACGGTTTTAACGGCAGGTCCAGCCCGCACGGGGCCTGCCGCGTGTCTTTCGGGCGAAGACCATGGAGGCTGTGTTGCAGCGAAACGACGATATCTGATATATCACATACGAAATATTGCTTTTTGTCGCGACGCAGCATATGATTCAGTCATTGGATGACTCAATCATATGGAGCTTGAAATGGATCTCGTCTCTCTTGCACTCTTCAGCGTCGCTGTCGTTGGGTTAGGTGCCGCCGCCACTGCTATCTACGCCAAATGGCTGCCGAAGTCGGCCATCGAACAGGCAGCAGTACATGGCCGGTTTGTCGGTCTGGGCGAAGCACCGGTCGTGAAACAGCCGGCGTATCGTCCGCAGGTCCGCAAAGAGGTAATGAATGTCGTCAGAACTTCAAACTGAAGTCACCGCTAGTTCTTCTTCCGCATCGCTCAAGCTCGCGCTGCAACCGATCAACGCGACGCTGAGCCTGCGCGATCAGGCGTACGCGATGCTGCGTCAGGCCATCGCGGACGCCGACATCTACCAGTCGCGCGAGGAGATCCGTCTCGACGAGCGCGTGCTGAGCGAGACGCTCGGCGTGAGCCGAACTCCGGTGCGCGAGGCGATGACGCTGCTCGAGCAGGAAGGTTTTCTGCGCATGGTGCCGCGTCGCGGCATTTACATCGTGCGCAAGAACAAGCGCGAGATCGTGGAGATGATCCAGATGTGGGCCGCGCTTGAAAGCATGGCCGCGCGCCTCGCGACACTCAACGCCACCGACGAGGACATCGCGAAGCTGCGCCACATGTTCGACGATTTCCGCGACAGCACACCCGCCGAGCATATCGCCGAGTATTCGGACGCCAACATCGCGTTTCACCAGGCGATCGTCGAGCTTTCGAAGTCGCAGTTGATTCTCGACACGATCAAGAACATCTTCGTCCATGTGCGCGCGATCCGGCGCATGACGATCTCGCAGAGCGATCGCGCGTCGCGTTCGATCGTCGACCATCTGCGCATCATCGAGGCGCTTGAAAAGCGCGACACGGAGCTGGCGGAGACGCTCGTGCGTCAGCATTCGCTCGATCTTGCGGCCTACGTCGAGAAGCATTGCGACTTCCTCGATTGAGCGGCAGGGCGCACGCGCGCGCAATGCGGTAAACGTGAAACGGGAGACCTCCGGGCCTCCCGTTTCGCGTTTACGGCGTCTTGCTCGTCGCCCCGCCGGAGCGAGACTTTATGCGCATCAATTCCCGCCTTCTATTTTTGAGATAGCAGCGGTGCTACACGGTTTTTCGCGAGTTAGCCCCGAAACTTGCGCGGATTTCACCGATTCCGTCGTTTTTGCCACATTTTTGAAATGGCGCGACGCTGCACGTTTTTTCGCGATTTAGCCCCCCAAATCGCGCCGATTTCACCGATTTCGTCCTCGCCGCCACCAGCGCGCTGAGTCCAGCGTCCGCCGATCGCGCGAAAGTGCGCCCAAATCTCGGGGTTTTCCCGTCCCTGCACCGCAGCAATTCATGTCGAATCGCCGCAAAGCCTTACTGGATATGCCTTCGAGGCGATTGCGCGGGCATTGCCCCGGGGACAACTACCCCCTTGCCTCCTTGTGATATATCACATACCGTATTGCTAACCGACGCAGCCCTTCGCCACCCCATGCGAACGTTGGCGCGACAGCAGCCCACACCGATTTTCGATAACTCGCCCGGCCAGGACTAATAAGGAGACATGACATGGGCAAGGCACTGGATGGCGTGCGCATTCTCGATTTCACGCACGTACAGTCGGGTCCGACCTGCACGCAACTGCTGGCATGGTTCGGCGCCGACGTCATCAAGGTGGAGCGCGCCGGCGCAGGCGATATCACGCGTGAGCAGTTGCGTGACATCCCCGACGCGGACAGCCTCTACTTCACGATGCTCAACGGCAACAAGCGTTCCGTCACGATCGACACCAAGAATCCGCAAGGCAAGCTGGTGCTCGAACGGATGATCCGCGACTGCGATGTCCTCGTCGAGAATTTCGCGCCCGGCGCGCTCGACCGGATGGGCTTCAGCTGGGAGCGTATCCAGGAGCTGAATCCGCGCATGATCGTCGCGTCGGTGAAGGGCTTCGGACCGGGGCCCTATCAGGACTGCAAGGTCTATGAGAACGTCGCGCAATGCGTCGGCGGCGCGGCTTCGACCACGGGCTTCGACGACGGACCGCCCGTCGTCACGGGCGCGCAGATCGGTGACAGTGGCACCGGCCTGCATCTCGCGCTCGGCATCGTCACGGCGCTCTATCAGCGCATGCACACGGGACGCGGGCAAAAGGTGCTCGCCGCGATGCAGGACGGCGTGCTCAACCTGTGCCGCGTGAAGTTGCGCGACCAGCAGCGGCTCGATCGCACCGGCGTGATGAAGGAGTATCCCCAGTATCCGAACGAAGCCTTCGGCGACGCTGTGCCGCGCGCCGGCAACGCGTCGGGCGGCGGACAGCCGGGCTGGATTCTCAAGTGCAAGGGTTGGGAGACCGATCCGAACGCCTATATCTACTTCATTGCCCAGGCGCCGGTGTGGGATCGCATCTGCAAGCTGATCGGCCGCGAGGAATGGATCGACGATCCCCGCTACGCGACGCCCAACGCGCGGCTGCCGCACCTCAGGGACATCTTCGACGAGATCGAGCGCTGGACGATGAATCGCACGAAGTTCGATGCGATGGCCGTGCTCAATCGCTACGACATTCCGTGCGGTCCGATTCTCTCGATGAAGGAGATCGCATCGGATGACTCGCTGCGCGCGAGCGGCACGATCGTCGAAGTCGAGCATCCGGTGCGCGGCAAGTATCTGACCGTCGGCAATCCGATCAAGCTCTCGGACAGTCACACCGAAGTCACGCGCTCGCCGTTGCTTGGCGAGCATACGGACGAAGTGCTCGCCGAATTCGGCTACTCGGGCGACGACATCCGTTCGCTGCGCGCGGCCGGCGCGATCTGAACGCAGCGCGGGGCGTGCGAGTCGCATGACGCCCGCGTGCAAAGTGAACACGAAGGACCGCGCGCCGCACCATGGCGCGCGTCTTTGAGGGAGCGAAACATGAGTACCTGGATGCGCTTGATGGCGAACGACGGCAGCATCGTGTTCGGCCGCATCGAGAACGGATATCTGCACGAATACGAAGGGCTCGATCAGCCCGTGCCGACCGGCGCGGTGCTGTCGCTGCGCACGCTTACACCACTCGCGCCATGCGCGCCGGGCAAGGTAATTGCGCTATGGAACAACTTTCATGCGCTCGCCGCGAAGCTCGAGAAACCGGTGCCCGAGCATCCGTTGTTTCTGCTGAAGCCGGCGGAGTCGGTGATCGGATCGGGCGAGCCGATCCGTCGTCCTGCCCACTACGCGGGAAAAATCGTTTTTGAAGGCGAGCTCGGCATCGTCATCGGCAAGCGCTGCCGCAACGTGAGCGTCGAGGAGGCGGAGGCTGCGATCTTCGGCTACACGATCGTCAATGATGTCACCGCTGCCGGCGTGCTCACCGAGAATCCGCACTTCCCGCAATGGTGTCGCGCAAAAGGTTTCGATACGTTCTGCTGTATGGGGCCGGCGATCGTCTCGGGCTTCGACTGGAACAGCGCGCGTGTGGTGACGCGCCTCGACGGCGTCGAACGCCAGAACTATCCGATCGCCGATATGGTGTTCACGCCCGCGCAGCAGGTAAGCCTGATTTCGCAGGACCTCACGCTGGAACCGGGCGATGTGATCGCTTGTGGCACGTCGCTTGGCGTGGGGTCGATCGGGGATGGCGCAACGGTCGAGATCACGATCGAGGGAATCGGCACCTTGTCGAACACGCTCGCGGCGACGCGAGTCGAAACGCAAGCGGCTGACGCGGTGGTTGGGGCGGCCTGACGAGCTTGAAAACGCGCGCGGCGTGATCCGCCGGACGCGAGGAGGAACGATGCGGGAGCAACTGGCTGGCGACATCGTCTGGTTGGGCGGCGGTCTGTTCTATGCCTGGCTGACATGTGCACTCGCACAACTGGCGGCGCTCGCCCCGGTGTGGGCGCGTCGCGCGGCTGCGCCCGCCCGGGTGAAGCCGGGCTGTGCGCGGTGCACGTCGCCACGGCGCGAATACCGTGTCGCTTCGGCCATATGTTTTGCACTACTGCTGACCGTGCCGCCCGGTGTGCTGGCAGCTAGTGTCGCTCATGCGGCCGGCGCTGCTGCGGCGGTTGTCGTGGGCGCCTTCGCGGGCGTGTGGGCCGGCATCTTGCTCGATGTGCGCGCGCGCGTGCGTACTACCGCCGTGGCGGGCTGTGTCGGCGGCCTCGCGGCGCTTGGCGGCGGATTTGCCTGGTTTCTCGCGCGGCCCGAACCCGGGTTGCTCGCACAACGTGTGGCCCTCTATCTAGCGGTCGCACTGGGTGCACTGTTGCTGGGCGCCGCTGTGACTGCGTTGTGCGGCGCAGTGCGTGTGGGGCCGCGCCATCCGTTCACGGCGAGCGAGCGCGTGGTTCACTTCGTCGCGTTGCTGCTCGGCATCGCACTTGGCTGCGGATTTGCGACGGCATCTGCGGGGCACGAATCAGCGCTCTCGATGCTCGTCAGCGCGAGCGTGCTGGGTGCAGCGCTCGGCATGCGTGTCATGTCCGGTGCACAGCCGCAGCGCATGGCGCGGTTCGCCCTCGCGCGACATGCGAGCGGAGGGTGGCCTGCCACAGGCACAGGTGTGCTGCGGCCAAGCTTCGCCGGCGTGCCCGACGACCTGCTGGTCGAAGCGTGCGGCAGCGGCTCGTTCGCTCCGGAGTGTCTTTATGCGCGTGCTGCGCCGGAGGAAGGGGCAGTACACGCCGTTCATCACGTATCACGCGACTTGCCGAGGCGCCGGCGCAGCCGTCATCGCGCGCTGAGGCACAGGCAGGGGCCGCACTGAAGCGGTACGTCATCGAGGCGCCACGCCCGCGCGACTCTCGTCGCTCGATGAGCGGCAGACGACGTGGCGCTGCACAACGGCGGATTCAGGGGAAGGTGGCCCGAAGGTTGTCGCGGCAGATTTGCCCGAGCGGGCAACAGAGGGCTGTTTCGTGCGGTTACGGACGAAGGATCAGCTATGTCTAAAGGATCCGGGTCGAACCATAGCACCTTACTTATGAAAGCTAGCTTCCGTCACGCGCGTGATGTTTTCGATGAGGTGCGCGCCTTCCTCCATGAGGAAGTGCTTGAACGCGAGCGCGACGGGCGGAAGACGCTTGTTTTTGCGGTGTACGACGTACCAGTTGAGCATGACCGGAAAGCCTTCGACGTCGAGCACGGTCAGGTGACCGACCTGCAGTTCAAGGCCGACCGTGTGTGCGGAGAGGAAGGCGATGCCCATGCCCGCGATCACCGCCTGCTTGATCGTCTCGGTGCTCTTGATTTCCATGGCGATCTTCAGGTTCGTGATCTTGCCTGCGAACCCTTCTTCCATCGAATTCCACGTGTCCGAGCCGCGCTCGCGCACGATGAACGCCTCGTTGGCGAGCGTACTGAGCTTGATGCCGCGCTTGTTCGCGAGCGGGTGCGAGGGCGCCGCCACGATCACGTACGGGTGCGGTGCAAACGGCTCGTTGATCGCGTCGGTGGCGTGCGGCGGACGCACCATCACCGCGAGATCGGTCTGGTTCGTCGCGAGTTGTTGCAGCAATTGTTCGCGGTTGTGTACCGCGAGATTGAGCGAAACGCCCTTGTAGCGGCGCGTAAATTCGGCGAGCAGGCGCGGAAAGAAATAGTCGCCCGCGCTGATCACGGCGACATTGAGCTTGCCGCCCGAGACGCCCTTCAACTGGCTCATCGCCTCGTCGACTTCGTGGAACTGCTGGATGATCGCGCGGCTGTAGTGAAGCATCTCCGTGCCCGCGGGTGTGAGGTAGATCTTCTTGCCGAGCTGCTCGAAAAGCGGCAGTCCTGCGTGATCTTCAAGCTGGCGGACTTGTGTGGAAACGGCTGGCTGGGTGAGGTGCAGCTCTTCGGCGGCGCGCGAAAAACTGAGGTGGCGTGCCACGGTTTCAAAGACCTTCAGCTGCCGTAGCGTGGCGTTCCGCATTGTCATGGTCGATCCATAAAGGAACGTGAATCCACATAATAACAAAGTTTAATTATTAGTAATTCAGCAATGACCCTAGCATGACAATGAAAGGAGTCCGAATGCCCGCCATGAGGCCTTCGGGTAAACGAGACGGGGTAGGGAAAACGAGGGGATGTCATGGCAAGAATGGACTGAAAAACCCTTGTGTAGCGAGCTGATTAAGGGCAAGCGGCAATATCTCGAGTGGTCATGAATTGGTAAATTTTCATTCAGATTCCCGCATTGTCTGTGTAAGCAAAGTTGAAGGTGGAAGAAGGGCGAAATTCAAAACCATAAGTTGAAATTTATGAAGGCTGGCATACCGCTGGCTTTCGTGAATAGATAGCGGAGACAAGCGAGATGAGTGCAATCAGTCAAAAGAGCGAGGTCGGTCCGTTCTGGACCAATCGCTGGTTCCAGCTGGTCGTCGGTATGGTGTGCATGGCGCTCGTCGCCAATCTGCAATACGCGTGGACGCTGTTCGTCGCGCCGATGAATGCGCGTCACGGATGGGGCGAAGCGTCGATTCAACTGGCGTTCTCAATCTTCATCCTGACTGAAACGTGGCTCGTGCCGGTCGAGGGCTGGCTGGTCGACAAGTTCGGTCCGCGTCCGGTCGTGGCGGTCGGTGCAGTCTGCGCCGGGCTAGCGTGGGTCCTCAACTCGTATGCGACGTCGCTGACAACGCTCTATGTCTCGGCTGTGATCGCAGGTATTGGCGCAGGCGGTGTGTATGGCACCTGCGTTGGCAATGCGCTCAAGTGGTTCCCGGATCGCCGGGGTCTCGCAGCAGGCCTCACGGCCGCCGGTTTCGGCGCGGGCGCAGCCGTCACCGTCATTCCGATCGCGAACATGATCACGCGTTCGGGTTACGAGAGTGCGTTCTTCTTCTTTGGCATTCTGCAGGGCGTGTCGATTCTCCTGCTCGCGTTCCTGCTCGTGAAGCCGGCGCCTCGCGCAACGGCCGTGGCGGCTCGGCGTCTCGTATCGCGTGTCGATTACACGCCGGGGCAGATGGTCAAGCAGCCGGTTTTCTGGTTGATGTATGCGGCGTTCGTGGCCGTGGCCGCGGGCGGTCTGATGGCGACCGCCCAGATCGGCCCGATCGCGAAGGACTGGGGCCTCGCAAAGATGCCGATGACCGTGTTCGGCGCAACGCTTCCGCTCCTCACGTTGACGCTCTCGATCGACAACATCTGCAACGGCTTCACGCGCCCACTGTGCGGGTTTATCTCCGACAAGATCGGCCGTGAAAATACGATGTTCTTCGTGTTCTGCGGTGAAGGTCTCGCGCTGCTCGGCATGATGCAGTTCGGCACGAACCCGTACGCGTTCATGACGTTCGCTGCGCTCATCTTCCTCTTCTGGGGCGAAATTTTCTCGATCTTCCCGGCAATCTGCGCAGACACGTTCGGCAGCAAGTTCGCGTCCGCCAACGCAGGCACGCTGTACACGGCGAAGGGTACGGCGTCGCTGCTGGTGCCGGTGGCATCGATTCTCTCGGCCAGGGGCGGCTGGAGCGCCGTGTTCGTCGCGGCGGCGGTCATCACGATCACTGCGGGCATCAGCGCGAAATTTATCCTCGCGCCGATGCGCCAGCGCCTGCTCGAACGGCAGAGCGACGCACGCACGGCTGACCTTTCGCAGAGCGCGCCGTCGGGTCTCTCGCAGTTGTCGAACCAGACCGGCGAATAAAACGTCGCAACGAGGGCCGCGATGAACGTATCGCTTCAGCAGCTCAAGGTCTTCGTCGCGGTCGCGCGGTCGCGCAGCTTCACGCGCGCCGCGCAAGAATTCGGTCTCACGCAGTCGGCAGTCAGCCGCTGCGTGCGTGACCTCGAAGAGGTCATCGAACTGAAGTTGTTCGACCGCACCACGCGTCACGTCGAACTCACGCTCGCGGGCAGCGGCTTCGAGCGTCGCATCGGCCGCCTGCTCGACGAAATCGATATGGCGATCGCAGAGGGTCGCGAAGCGCATCAGTCGCATAGCGGCGTCGTGCTCGTGGCAAGCAATCCTGTGCTTTCCTCCACCTGGGTGCCCGCCGCCATGGCGCGTTGCGCCGCCGCCTTTCCCGCGCTCACGCTTCAGCTTCAGGATCTTCCGCAGACCGCGGTCGTGCGGGCCGTCGAGCAGGGGGAAGCGGACTTCGGCGTGATTGCCGAGACCGTGCCGTTTGCTAGCGGCAATCTCGACGTGCAGCCGCTCGCGGCAACGCCGCTGTGTGCCGTCATGCCGCCGTTCCATCCTCTCGCGCAGCGCGGCGCGCTCCAATGGGCCGATATCGCAGGCGAATCGCTTGTCACGCTCAATCGCGATGCCGGTTGCACGGGCGCCGTGACGCGTGCGCTGGCCGGACTGCGCGCACAAGCGAGGCCGTTGCAGGAGATCGCGCATGTGGCCGGCGTGGCGCGCATGGCGCAGCTCGGGCTCGGCGTTGGCGTACTGCCCGTGTGTCTCGACGGCGCGCAGGCGAGCGAGGCGGACGATGCCGCCTGCCATTGGCCTGTGCCTTCCGGATCACTCGTGGTGCGCGTGCTGCATCCGGTCGTCAATGTGACGACGATGCTCGTGCGCCGCCGCAATCGCTCGCTTAGGCCGTGTGCGCAGGTCGCGTGGTCGCAGTTCGTCGCGCAAGCAACGGGCGGCGGACAATCGCGTGTGCCGACGCGCGAGGCGTCGCGCGAATCGACGTCCGTTGAATCGTATGCATCGGTGGACGTGGGCTAGATTTTTCGACTTCGCTTCACACCAAAAAAAATGGACCACGTAGCGTGGTCCATTTTTATTTGCGCGGCCAGGAAATCCGGCCGCGCAGCGATTACGCTGCCAGCAGCGCCATGCGCTCGCGTTGCTTGACGAGGGCGAGCACGACGTCGATGGTCGGCGTGGGTTCGCCAACGAGGCGTCCCATTTCCTGCACCACCGTCAACAGCGGATCGATTTCCATCGGCCTGCCGTTTTCAAGGTCGACGAGCGTCGAGGTCTTGTGAGCACCGACCGCGCCCGCGCCGTTGATGCGCCGCTCCACGTCCACGCGGAAATGCACGCCGAACTGCTCGGCGATACCCTTCGCTTCGAGCATCATCGTGCGCGCAACGTCGCGCGTGGCCGGGTCGCCGGTGATGACATCGAGCGTGCCGTGCGTGAGCGCGCTGATCGGGTTGAAGCAGAGGTTGCCCCAGAGTTTCAGCCAGATTTCGTCGCGGATGTCTTCGCGGATCGGCGCATCGAAACCGGCGGCCTGCATGATTTCGTGCAGTTGCGTGATGCGCTGCGTGCGCTCGCCCGAAGGCTCGCCGATCGGAAACTTCTTGCCGTAGACATGGCGGATCACGCCGGGTGCTTCGATTTCGGCAGCCGGATAGAGCACACAGCCGATGGCGCGCTCGGGTCCGAGGCGGTTCCATTGCGAGCCGTCCGGATCGATGCTTTCGAGCCGCGTGCCCGCGAACTTGCCGCCGTGCTGATAGAAGTACCAGTAGGGGATGCCGTTCGTGCCTGTGACGATGGCTGTGTGCTTGCCGATGAGCGGCTGCATCGCGTCGATCACACCCGCCACCGAATGCGCCTTGAGCGTGATGATCACAACGTCCTGAACACCCAGCTCACGCGGATCGGACGAGCAGCGCACGTTGGCGACATATTCTTCGCCGTCCATCAAAAGACGTGCGCCGCGCTCGCGCATCGCGGCGAGATGCGGCCCGCGCGCGATGAAGCTCACATCGGCGCCCGCGCGTGCGAGTTGCACGCCCATCATGCCGCCTATCGCCCCTGCCCCAAAGATGCAGATTTTCATAACGAAACCCCAATGACGTTGAAAACCGCGTGTCCGTCGCCGCGCGAATCGCGCCGTAAAGCGCGCCGCTCGCTGTATCGACAGACGATGGGTCGAGCATAGGGGCATGCGTCGATTAACGACAGTTAAAGTTTCTCGGTAGAAGCATTAACAATAGTTTATGGAAGTCGCGCGACGTTCAGCTCCGCTTCACGAGCAGGAAACCCACGCCGATCACGCCGAGAAAGGCGCCGCAGCAGCGGTTGAACCAGCGGCGCACGGTGGCGCGCGTGAGCCATCGTCCGAGGTACATGCCCGCGAGCGAGTAGAGCGCGATGGCGATCCATTCGAGCACCAGAAAGCTCGCGCCGAGCACGGCGAACTGGGCGGTCATGGGTCGCGTCACATCGACGAATTGCGGCAGAAACGCCGTGAAAATCAGAATCGCTTTCGGATTTCCCGCAGCGACGAGACATTCACGCCGTGCGATGCGCGAGAGCGCGGCGTCGCCTTCGAACGTCATGCCGACCGGTGCTGCATCGCTGCGCCAGAGCTGGATCGCGAGCCAGACCAGGTACGCCGCGCCCGCAAGCTTGACGATGAAGAACACGGCCTCGGAGGCGCGCAGTACCACCGCGAGCCCCGTGGCCGCGAGCGCGATCATCGCGGCGAACGCAATGAGCCGTCCCGTGCCGCCCACGAATGCGCGCGTGAAGCCGTAACGTGCGGCTACGTTGATGGACAGCAGGTTGTTCGGCCCCGGCGCCATGTTGAGCGCGAAGCAGGCGGGAAGAAAAAAGAGCCAGGTGGTGAGGGACATGATGGATCTCTGCGCATATGGGGCGCGTCAGGCGGTCGATTTTATCCGAATATCGCGGTCCGTCCGGCGGCGCTCAATGGAATATCGGTAGCATGAGAAAAAGCTTGATGGCGATGGCGTTGGCGATATCGATGAAGAATGCTGCCACCAATGGCACGACCAGAAACGCGAGGTGCGAGTGCCCGAAGCGCGCGGTTATCGCCTGCATGTTCGCGATGGCCGTGGGTGTCGCGCCAAGACCGAAACCGACGTGGCCCGCCGTGAGCACGACCGCATCGTAGTCGCGGCCCATCACGCGGAACGTGATGAAAAGCGCGTAGAGCACCATGATGATTGTCTGCACGGCGAGGATCGAGAAGACCGGTAGCGCCAGATCGGCGAGATCCCAGAGGCGCAGCGACATGAGCGCCATCGCGAGAAAGAGTGCGAGGCTCACGTTGCCGATCAGCGCAACCGCTTGTTCGGCGACGGGGCGTCCGAGGAGGGCGAGCCCGTTGGTGAGCAACACCGCGACGAACAGCACGCAGACGAAGGTCGGCAACTCGTACACGGTGCCCGCAAGGAGATCCGCGATCTCGCTACCCGCAGCGAGGCTGATCACGATGAGCGTGAGCGTGTTGATGAACGCGCCCGGTGTGGTGGGTTTTTCCGCTTTCGGTTCTTCGAAGGCGTAGGCGTCAGGCGTGGCCTGGTCGTCGTCGCGTACCGGACCGTGGCCGATGCGCTTGAGCAGTCGCTGCGCGACCGGCCCGCCGAGGATCCCGCCCATCACGAGGCCGAACGTCGCGCATGCGATCGCAACCTCTGTCGCGGCCTCGAGGCCGTGATGCTCGGTGAAGATCGCGCCCCATGCCGCGCCCGTGCCGTGTCCGCCAGCGAGCGACACCGAACCGCCAAGCAGTCCGAAGAGCGGGTCGATGCCGAGCAGGAGTGCCATGCCAATGCCGACGACGTTCTGCAGCACAAGCAGCCCGACCACCACGATAAAAAAGCGTACGAGTATCGGGCCGCCCAACTTGAGGTTCGCCAGATTCGCGTTCAGGCCGATGGTGGCGAAAAAGGCGAGCATGAGCGGAGTCTGCAGGGCCACGTCGAAGCGAACGTCGACGTGAACGAGCGAATGCAGCCCGAAGGTGAGGAGCGCGGCAACGAGACCGCCCGCAACCGGCTCGGGAATGGTCCACCGGCGTAGTAGCGGCACGGCGGCGACGAGCAGTTCGCCGAATAGCAGCACGATCGATGCGGCAACCAGTGTTCCGTAGACGTCGAGGTGCATGTTGGGCCTCGCGGTGCCATGGACGGTAGGGGCGGGCGCCCCGCACGGGCGGCACCGTCGTCCACGGTACACGAGGGCGGCGCGTGTTGCGCCAGCGATGCGCGCTGTCGTCGATCGTGTTTCATGGACGACATCCGTTAACGCACTAGCGTCGCGCAGTTGCATGACCAGTCAGCGCCTGACGCCGGAGAATCGTCAGGCGTGAAAAATCCCGCTCCGCCATTAGCATCGAGCTGAAACTCGATGCCCATACTACTCTAATGCGCTTCCGTGCCGTTATGCACGCGCGCACGGCGTCACGCCCGAATTCGTCCTGATCCAGAGCGTGCGCGTTTTCATGGATACCTTTTCGCTTCGCCAGCAGCCCCCGTCGGATAACCGTCAGTAGCCAGTCAACGAATAAGCAACGAAAGGAGTCCCGGCATGACGCGCGCCTGGCTGATCGATCCGTTCACCTGATTAATCGCCACAGTCGCCAGATTTTGTCATTTGTCAGGGTTTGAGGTGTTTATGCGCACCACATGGTTTCTTTGACGTTTCCTGAAACTTCCTTGATTGCCGCATCGGCGAAACCCGTGAAACACTCACTAACTTGGTGTAGGTGTGTTTGGGGATTGCGCGGCAGGTACGACAGAATCCATCTTCAGGATTCCGATAGGCCGTATGCGACGGGAGTATTGTGCCACCGGAGTGACCTGCATCGGTGGGCCCGCGCTGGAATTCGCAACGCTGCGCACCGGTACGCGCAAGATCTTCTGAACGGTCCTTATCGCTTTTGTTTCCCTGCATGGAGTCTGCGATGTCGTGGTTCAAGCAGTCCCGCATTCTGGAGTTATCGGGCGCAGCGCTGCCCACCTGGCGCGAGATGCCGCTCTTTACGGTGTCGCGGCTCTCGGGCAAGGAAAAGCTCGGCCACCTGTACCACTACACGGTCGAGGTGGCGACCATCGAGGACATGATGTTCGGTGTGCGCGAGGCGCAGTCGCTGGTCGATGTCGACAAACTGGTTGGCAAGGAAGTGACCGTGAGCATCGCCATCGAGGGGCGTGGAGACGGTTTCATCGGTGCGGCCAATATCGGAGCGGACACGCGCACCATCACCGGCCTGATCGTCTCGGCGCGCTGTGTCGGGGCCGATGACCGGCGCGCGTTTTACCAGTTCCGTATACGCCCCTGGCTCTGGTTAGCGAGCCTGAAGATTGATTCACGCATCGACCAGGATAAAACGGTGATCCAGATCACCGATGCCATACTGGAAAAATACCCCTACCCGTATGAGAAGCGCCTGAACGGTCCAGGCTTCAGGCGCGGCTATCCGGCGCGCGATTATCAGCGTCAGGCATGGGAATCTGATTTCGCCTATTTGCGCAGGCTATGGCAGGAATGGGGCATTTCGTTCTTTTACGAGGACAGTACGCTGGTGCTGGTGGATTCGGTTGGTGGCTTCAGGAAGCATGGCCCGGCCT
The DNA here is from genome assembly GCF_021390575.1 of Paraburkholderia adhaesiva. GTDB lineage: Bacteria > Pseudomonadota > Gammaproteobacteria > Burkholderiales > Burkholderiaceae > Paraburkholderia > Paraburkholderia adhaesiva. The sequence goes on from NZ_JAJEJQ010000002.1 coordinate 138,900, forward strand.
ATGCCACGCTGCGCTATCTCGCGCCCGAGGGCCAGCGCATCGACGAGGAACACGTCTCGCAGTTCGAGATCGCCCGCACGCTCACGACTGGCAAGGTAAGCGTCACCGACTACGACTACACGCGCTCACGCGCGGATCTGGCCGCGAAAGACCAGGATTTCCAGAAGCGCGCATTCGACAACTATGAGGAATACGCGTGGGGCGACTACTCGCAGCCGCTCGCGGGGGCGATGGGTATCGAAGGTGAGCCCAACGATGCGTGGTTCGAAGGCGAGCATCTGGCGTGTGTGCGGCTCGAAGCGCACCGCGCGAAGAGCCTGCGCGGCAAGGGACGCGGCAACCTGCGCGGTCTCATGACCGGGCACATCTTCAGCCTTGAGGGCTACCCGCAGAAGCTGGGTAATGCCGGGTATCTGGTCGTCTCCACGCACATTGATATCCGCAACAACGACACCTCGACCCAGGCACCGGGAGCGGCGGCGCACTATAGCTGCGAGACGCGCTTTACGGTGCAGCCGGCCAACACCCCGTTCAGGACGCCGCAGAAAGCGAAAAAGCCTCGTCTGCACAGCGAGATCGCCGTCGTCACCGGCTACGACAACTCGCCAGTGTGGACAGATTCTTACGGCCGCGCACGCCTTCAATTCGTCTGGGACCGGCAGGGGCAGATGGACCAGAATTCGAGCTGCTGGATACGGGCGGTGTCGCCGTGGCAGGGCGAAAACTACGGCGCGATCTTCATTCCGAGGCCGGGACAGGAAGTGGTGGTGGGCTACTACCATGGGGACCCGGACAAGCCGTATATCGCGGGGCGGCACGTGAACCAGTTCAACGAGCCGCCATGGGTGCTGCCGCACAACGATGCGCTCTCGGGCTGGAGGAGCCAGTCGCTGGAGGGCCCGGGCTCGAACACGGTGGTCACCGACGACACGCCGGGCAAGCTGCAGGTGCAGGTGTCGAGCGACCAGGCGAACTCGCGGCTGGTGCTCGGCAGTAACACGCACATCGACGGTAACCAGGGACGCGCCCAGGCACGCGGTGAAGGCTTTGAGCTCGCAACAGAAGCGCATGGTGTCGCGCGTGCGAACAAGGGCCTGCTCATCACCACCGAGACTCGCGCGGGGGCCACCGCACCGATGAAGGACATGGGCGAGACGGTGCAGCGTCTCACGCAGGCACGCCAGCAGCATGAGGACCTGGGCGCGCTCGCACTGAAGCACCAGGCACAGACCACCGCCGCGGGCCAGCAGCCCGTGGCACAGACGGTCAAGACCCAGAACGACGCCATCAGGGGCGGTGCGGCCAGCACCGGCAACCCCTCGCCGGAAATGACGCGGCCCGATCTTGTGCTCGCAAGCGCCGCGGGCATTGCCACGACCGCCACTGACAGCACGCACCAGGCGAGTATCAACGACCACGCGGTAACCGCAGGCCGTGACTACAGCGGCTCGGCGGGGCGTCACTATCACCTCTCGGCGCGCGGTGCGGTGTCGCTGTTTGCTTACCAGGACGGCATGAGGTTCCATGCCGCGAAGGGCAAGGTCCAGATTCAGGCGCAGAGCGATGAGATGGCACTGGCGGCCCTGAAGGACCTCACCATCAGCAGCACGGACGGAAAAATCATTATCACCGCCGCGAAGGAAGTGTGGCTCGGCGCTGGCGGCTCGTTTATCCAGATCAACGCCAACGGCATCGTCAACGGCTCGCCGGGACCGATTCTGGAGCGGGGAGCGAAGTGGAGCAAATCTGAGCCGACAACGGGCAATTTACCCATGCCGGTATTTCCAATTGCTAATTTGTATGACCAGCAATTCAGGGCTTTAGATGAGTCTGCCAATCCGATTGCTGGTCTTGCGTACTACATTGAAACCGGAAAGGGTGACATCTACACGGGTATTACCGACGAAGAAGGGTTTTGCGACAGAATAATGACCAACTCCTCGGCAGATTCGCTGAAAGTTTGGTTTGGATCGGAAGCAATTCATAAGCAATACGGGGAAATACTAAATGGCTGAACTTGCACCACATGGAGTAGTCAATACAGACACCACGCCCGCATCGCACGCGCCAGTCACACTTCCCACGCCCAAATTTTGGCTCGACGGGCGTATAGCCGCAGGGTTCGTCGGAAATGTTGGTTATCTTTACGGTATTACAACTGATATCCAGCGCAGTGTCCGAGATACGGAGTGTCCGCTTTGTTCAATGATTGACCCGGATTATGAAAAGCGTTTAAATGATGAAATAAAGCGAAATGAGAAGCAGCGGCTGCCAGATTTGCATCTTACCTTAATCATTGAGGATGGGTTGGGATCAACGTGGGGGGTTGATGGTCAACCGGTAGTAGCGATGAGTAGATCTATTAAGACATTAAAGTCTAATTATTACATAAATAAAGAGCCGGGTGGTCTCGTGTTCAGAATTGAAATATTTCCACCTAAAAATATGAGTCCTCAGGTGTTCAGGCAAAAATTGATGGAAAACGCAAAGAATTTTCCAGAAGGCGTTTTCGATTATTCGGCGCCGGAAGGTATAACGGGATCAGTCATGAAGCCGGGGGAATACAATAGTAGCTCATACATGGCTGGATTGATTAATAGCGTGGCCGGCATGGATTATGTTAAATCCATTAAATTTCCGTCCGGCTACAAATCGCCTGGGTGGGAAAGCGTTATTCCGGAAAGTGCATTCGCGAAAAAATAGCGGAAATACTCATTGATGAAAAAATTCTTCTACTTGTCGCTAAAAATTTTAGCTTGGCTTGTGGCGTTGATTATATCGGTATTTCTTTTTCATTACGCTGGGAGTATGTCTGGAAAACAAACTCTCCTAATGATAATCGGATTATTTTTGTTTTACTTTTTTCTGGCTATATATATATATCGCGGAGTGGATGCGAGCGTTCTGTCTGGTGTGATATATTTTTCGGTGATGGCAGTTTTGTTTGCGTTTGGTTTGTTTGCCGGTGTGGTTGCCATTTTAGGTGTATTTGGGGAGTGAAATTGACTAGTCTTTATTGGTTCACTCACGCCAAATTTCGGCAAGGTTATCACCGCATCTGACCGCGCAACGGTGGTCGGAGCGAAAGAATTAGAAAGGAGAGGAAAATATGGGCAAGGCACTCGTATGTAACGGCGATGAAACGACGACGGGCGGACATGTGATCGCGAAGGCATCGACCATGTTCGACGGCGAGCGGCGCATTGCGTTAGACCTGGAAATGGCGACGTGCGGTATGTAAATGCAATAAATTTTGTCTTGAGAAAATATTTTCCCATCAACAAAATTAGGGTGAGCCACTTTTTGGGCCAAGTTGCCCATGAAACAGCAAGTCTTGATGGGCCGATGGTCGAGCGCGGGAATAATGCACTAAGCAGACGGTACGAAACTGCTACCAACTACTATACTGGGCCCGACACATATTCCTATTTCGTTATCGGTGAGGGTTATGAAAAATTGCATAATACGCTCGGAAATAAGTACAACTCTGGAGATGGAATTAAATTTCGCGGACGTGGTTCGCTCCAAATTACCGGCCGCGCGGCATATTCCGTTTATTGGCTTTACCGAGGTTGGATAGATGCAGGAGATTTCGATGCAAATTGGTGGAGTAAGTCAGGTTGGTGGTCTACTCCAGTCAATTCGTCAATTCGTCCGGCAATTATCGACTCGCCGCAATTAATTTCTGCCAGATCAAGCGGAAACGAATTCAATCCAATCGACGTTGGTGGCTGGTTTTGGGCGCTGCACAGTATCAACGCGATCTGTGACCCCGAAAATAACAGCGATTCCCAGGCGCCTCTATCCAACGGTGTCTCGGCTGTAATCAATAGATACGATACGCCAACCTTTCCAGGCAGGAAGGTCCACGTAGAATCCGCAAAGAAGATATTATGCGACGCAATTTAAGATTTCTTTGGATAATTTCATTTATTTTGTCATGCAAGCTCGCCCATGCAAATTGCATTGATGAGCAGTCGGTCGACGTTCAGCTTCCGCACCAAAGTGGTGGACACGTGCAAGTCCACACGTGCGGAAAGGATCAGGATCGTGGCATCGTCTACCTGAATATCGTCATCAACGGAGCGGCGGCAAAAACTGCAAATTTCGAATACGCCTCTCAAGCATATAGCTTATCGATTCAAACTGACATCTCATTTAACGGTAATCAAGGTATTGGTGTGTCGACGGGCGCCGGACGCAACGGAGACGGTATGCATTATTGGATGCTCACCAAGCCACAAGGCGACTTAATAGACTTGGGTGATGCGCCAGCTCTTCAACAAAGTCCATTTGCAGATAATAGCTATTCTGCATTGATGTCCAGCACTGATCCAAGATATCAGTCCATACGTTATTTTTATACGTTAAAAGATGAAAAAATTACCCCAACTACAGCAGTAGGATTCAATTCAGATGGGATAAACTATGTGGTAACAATAATGAGTGTCGACGCTGACGGACAATTCAAGGTGAAACATACCCGACATGTCTCTTCGAAAAACTACGTCTCCTGCCAGAATGGCAAGATCCTTTGCTGGTGAGAATCTGTTCAGGCCGAGATGACTCACTAACCAGAAAATTTTCATCATCAATGCGTCCTCCAGCCCAATCCTGGAGAAAACGCCCTGTGAAGCAAGAGCGCTGCCGATACGCAGCGCGTTCCCGTGCCGCAAGGAACAACCGAGAAATGAATTGGTAGAGGAACAAACGGAATGGGCAAGTCAGTAGTATGTGACGGCGACGAAACGACGATGGGCGGACACGTCATCGCGAAAGAGTCAACCATGTTCGACGGTGAACGACGCGTCGCCCTCGACCGGGAAATGGCGACGTGCGGCAACTGTCCCGGCGAGTATCCGATAGAGGGCAGCGGGACGAACGTGGGCGAGGGCGGCCGCGCTACTGTGCTCGACGGTGACCAGGTACTGTGCCCGTGTGGCAGGAATCACGTCAAGGCCCATCCCAATGCGGGCTGTGCGGCCTGATTTCATGGATTGCGTGAATGAGCGTCAAGGTTACCCTCGAGGACATACAGCGCGTTGCTTTCGCGCGAGGCGGCGTGTGCCTCGCGCAGGAGTATGTCCATGGCAGCGTTGCGGTCGAGTGGCAATGTGCTGAGCGCCATCGGTGGCACGCGACACCCAATGCCGTCAAAACGCGGACCTGGTGCCCGGTCTGCGCCCGGGCGAGAAAGCGCGATAACCTGGCAACCATGCAGCGGGTAGCCGCGGAGCGCGGCGGGCGATGTCTTTCCACTGTGTACGTCGACGGTGCTACGCCGTTGGAGTGGCAATGTGCCCGGGGCCACCGGTGGAAGGCGAAGGCGTGCCTGATCAAGCGCGGCGGATGGTGCCCGGAATGCGCGCGGCTCGCACGCCTCGGCCATACCATCTGGGAAATGCACGAGCTGGCCCGAACGCGGGGCGGACAGTGCCTGTCGGATACCTATGTGAATGGTCAGGCTGCGCTGCAATGGCGATGTGCAAACGGGCATGAATGGTCCGCTTCAGCCACACGCATCCTGAAGGGCAGTTGGTGCAGGCAGTGTTATTTCGACAGCATGCGCGACACCCTGGCCGACATGCAGGCGCTGGCGGCACCGCGTGGGGGGCGCTGCCTTTCCGCGCGCTATGTGAATGCGTGGACACATCTGCTCTGGCAGTGTTCGCGGGGCCATGAGTGGAAAGCCGTGCCGTACTCGATACGGGTAAGCTGGTGTCCGCAGTGTGCGATCCTGGACCGGATCAAGGCTTCGAACAGTTCGAAGCGAAAGCGGTATGAGACGACGGGCAAGCTGGTTGGTCTGTAAGGGGTGCCTTCAGGATTCGGGATTTATAGCCCGATAGCTGCAACGCACAATCGATGGAATCAAGTGCGTGGAGCCCTACAATGTCGCGAACCCCCAATGCGCCAGACGCAGGCGCAGGCCCCGAACCCGCGCTGAATGCGCGGCAAGCGCGCCTCGCCGCAGCCCTCGAAATCCGACACAGAGAGCCCAACCATGAACGAACCGCAGTCCGACGTGACTGGCAAGATCGCCCTCGTCACGGGCGCGGGTAGCGGCATTGGCCGCGCTTGCGCGCGCAAGCTGCTCGCAAACGGCTATACCGTCGTGCTGGCGGGCCGCCGTGCCGAACCGCTCGACACGCTCGCCGCCGAGGCAGCAGCGCTCGGCCAGCACGCGCTTGCCGTGCCGTGCGACGTGAGCGATGCGGCCGCCGTCGAAGCGCTCTTCGAAACGATCCGTACGCGCTATGGCCGCCTCGATCTGCTCTTCAACAACGCGGGCCGCAATGCTCCTGCCGTCGATATCGACGAACTCTCGGTGGACGACTGGCGCGGTGTCGTCGACACGAATCTCACGGGCGTGTTTCTCTGCACGCGCGCGGCATTCGCGCTGATGAAGCGGCAGACGCCGCGCGGCGGACGCATTATCAATAACGGTTCGATTTCGGCGCACGCGCCACGGCCGTTCAGCATTGCCTATACGGCGACCAAACACGCAGTTCCGCTAAGTATATCACAACCGAAAATCGCCCAAAGCCTTGCCCAGTAAGGTTTTGCGTCCGGTAAGGCAGCACCGTGCCTAAAGCGCAAAATCGTTTGTCGGCAGCTTGCTAGGCTGCCTAGTACGAAAAAAGACCGACCGTTCAGTTCGACTTTTCATGCAGTGTTCTCGCTTGTTGCCGACAGGTTCATGGACGAACATATGCTAAAGCACTAACCTCGCGCAGTTACATGACCAGCCAGCACCTGACGCCGGAGAAGCGTCGTGCGTAAAAAATGGTTCTTCGCAGATTTCCGGGGAAGGGCTCTGTTCGACCCGTTTCCCCCGTTTAGGCTCATCACTCCGTCCGGCCACTCTCGAATATGTAACAGCCATTCGTTCACGCGGGGTCAACCGCCGCGTACTGGCCAAAGTCGTCCAATACGGAGAGGCAGATATTTCGAGATATGAACCATCTAAAGCGTCCGACATCTTCTATGACCGAGATCAGCCATCCAACCATCAGTGCTTGCACGGTGGCCGTCAAATCTGTCGTCGTCACGACAACAAAATTAAGGGTGTTACTGTACGAGCCATAGGTCACTTGGCGTTCACTCGTCGCTTCCAGTCTTTCGGAATCAGCCCTTTCCCAGATGCCCGCGTCCATCGCTCCTTCGTCGCAGACACGTAGCGTGGATCTTGAGGGAAGTAGGCATGCTCGAGGAGTAGCACTTGCAAGCCGTCACGCGCCTCGACCTCATTGAACAGGAAGTCGATGTGCTGACGCATCGCCTCATAGTCTTCGTCGTCCGACTCAATCGAAACGACATCTTGACGCCCGTTTTCAGAGTCTTCGTCACGGTCTTCGTCGTCAAGGTCGCCGTCAGTGTCTTGCTCGCGGCCGCTATTGGGAAAATAGGGGCGACTGAGCTGGTCGAAAACGAGGACACCAGGAACGGGGCGACGCTCCTTTTCAAAGTGCCGCTGTAAACCAAATGCGAGCGCAACGTGCACCGCGAGCCAGTTCTGATCCGATCCGAGGTCAGCCATGGACAGAATAGCGCCGTCCGGACCCGGTTCAATCACGTTGGCTTGAGGCACCCGAGCCGAAAAAATTAGTTCCGCTTCGACGCAGGGTTCTACCTTCGGTAGCTGGGAGAATGCTTCTGACGCGAACTGGGATACAGCCGCTTCAGCTCGTTGCATGCGCACCCGCCTGTTGTCGCTATCAACCAGAGCTTCCAGTTCCGCAATCTCGGCTTGTTGTGCGTGCAGGTCCTTCGCTGGCAAAAGGAGTTGGTCGTCTAACGTCTCAAGAAAATAACTCGCTTTCCCACGAAAATAGGCCCGAATCTGAGAGAGATCGGCGAATCGCTTGCCTTCCGCCATCTGGCTGAGTGTTGAAGCGATACTCGCATCGAGCTCACGGAGCAATCCACTCAAATCGTCCGCACGCTTGCTAAGTACGCCTGCCGCCGAGTCAAGCTGAGGGCGGAGGCGACCCACTGCGCTCGCCTCGGCACGAATGGTTTCGAGTGAGCGCTTCATCCCCAATGAGAGGTGGCCTCACTCGTTCGGACAGTCATCTGAGATTTTTAAGTGGAACGTCCGAGGCAATCATGCTGCCGATTTGATCGCAGGCAGCGTCGCGAAGTATGCCTCATCCGGGGTCTGATCCGCCAGGCTCGAATGGGGCCGTTTCCGGTTGTACAGCTCGACGTATTCGCCGATGGAGCGCCGGGCATGGCTGACCGACTCGTACGCTTTCAGGTAGACCTCTTCGTACTTGATGCTGCGCCACACCCGTTCGACGAACACGTTGTCGCGCCAGGCCCCTTTGCCGTCCATCGACAGCCGCACGCCCCGGCTCAGCACCGCCTCGGTGAACGCGCCCGCCGTGAACTGGCTACCCTGATCGGTGTTCACGATGTCGGGCAGTCCGTAGCGGGCGAACGCCTCTTCCAGCGCCTCGACGGCGTGCGTGGCTTCCAGCGTGATGGCGACCCGGTACGCGAGAATCTTGCGGCTCGCCCAGTCCACCACTGCCGTCAGGTACACGAAGCCGCGCGCCATCGGAATGTACGTCGTGTCGAGGGCGAACACCTGATTGGCACGCTCGATCTTCATGCCGCGCAGCAGGTACGGCCAGATCTTGTGCTGCGCGTTGCGGCGGCTCGTGTTCGGCTTGCAGTACAGCGCCTCGACGCCCATGCGCTTCATCAGCGTGCGTACGCGACGGCGACCCACCTCATGGCCTTCCCGGCGCAACAGGCGCGCCAGCATCCGCGCCCCTGCAAATGGGAACTCCATGTGCAGTTCGTCGATTCGCCGCATCAGCAACTGATCGACCTCGCTGACCGGCTGCGCCCGGTAATATGCGCTCGATCTCGCGATGCCAACCAGTCGCGTCTGTCGCGAAACCGGCAGCGCATGCGTACAGTCAATCATCGCTTTGCGCTCAGCAGTCCGGCTTTGCCGAGCGCTCCTGACAAAAAATCGTTCTCCAGCGTCAACTGCCCGATCTTCGCGTGCAGCGTTTTCACGTCCACCGGCGGATCGCTCGACGGTGCACCTGTCGCACCAAACACGTCTGCCGCACGCTCCTGCAACTGCCGCTTCCATTCCGTGATCTGGTTCGGATGTACATCAAACTGCTGTGCCAGTTCGGCCAGCGTGCGCTCACCTTTGACCGCTGCCAGTGCCACTTTCGCTTTGAACGCCGCTGAGTGCGTCCGTCGGGTTCTCTTCGTCATTTCCTCGGTTCCTTTGCCAGCATTATCGCTGGCTCAGGCCCCGGCCAAACCACTTATCCGACTGTCCGAATTTGCGCGGCCACCTCTATGCAACCATTGCACCCGCCTCGGTTCGGGATTCACACACTGGACACGTGGTCGGGACGTCAAGCAGGTGAAGGTGCTCGGCAATGCGCAACTTCTCGCGCTGGCTGCTGACCGCGGAGTCGTAGTCCGCCGATTCCTGAACAGCCGCCGTCATCGCCCGGAGTTTACGTTTAGTCTGATCCAGTTCTCTAAGCGTGGCGCGTCGGCGTTCATGGAGCGAGTCGAGCTGTCCTTCACTTGGATACTGGAACGCGGCGACGTCTTGCGACATGGCCTCTTGCAGTAGCGAAAGCAACTCAAGTTCATCCGCGGATTCGGTGGGCGCCCTCGTAAGGCCTAGCTGCTGCGCCTCGCCCAGCAGCACACGTGTACGTTGCTTCAGCAAACTATCTTTCGACCGACGAGCCTCCTCGCGAGCCAAATCGATTTCAAGGGCCCTGCGCGCTTGTCGCAGACGTCTCTCGGCGGCGACCGTTGATTCTGTCGCAACGCCCAAGAAGTACGGCATGGTCGAAAGGATATGCCCAGCCTTGCGGTTGTCGTCAAGGCCATGCAAAAGAACAGTCTCGCTGTCAATAACCTCCTTGGTAACAAAAATATACGGAGTGAACTGGCGTACGGATGGGCGGTCACGAGAGTCACGATCGTGCGGTAATGTCTCAGCCTTCGCTGCGTCTCCGATCCCGAAGGCCTGTCCTAAACTGACCTTGCTGACCTCAACTGTCGCTCGGCCCTCGAACTCTTCGATAGATCGAGGAATGTTCAAATTTCGTCCCGTGGTGACATACATGTGAGCACTAGGCGCCTTGCCGACAGGAGGTACCTGGCGACAGGAGATCAGCTCGTCTTGCCCCCGTATCCACTTAACGCCGACTGCCACGCAACGACGGCGCACATACACCGGCAACTGGCACTCAGAAGAGCCGAGACAGTAGTCCAAGGCCTTGATCACCGCAGACTTGCCGGTTCCTGAGGCACCCGTAATGACGTTCACGCGTCCCACGTCTAGCTTAATCATGCGGAACTTACTTTCTTCACCGAAAAAAAAGATGCTCTCGATGTTCCACCTTTTCATACCGAAACTCCTAATGCTTCAAGCACCGCTCTCGGAGACCCCATGGTGGCGAACCATGCTCCGAGCAGCTTGGCTCGTTTGAGAGAGGCCCTGGCGACACCGCCCGAGACTGACGCGGGAAGCTTCTCTAATGAAGAGACCAGTTCACCTTCATGCGTCAGGCGGAGCATGCCTGTGAGGCATCCGAAGCGGATTGCCGCCGTAGTCATGTCCAGCGTCGCATTGGTCCTCTTAGCGAGATCTTCCAACACGCTAGGGCTACGATTCAGCCAAGCCAGCAGACCCGTGCTCTTGTTGCAGCCATCAAAAGTGGGCGCTAGGTCTTCAGAAAGGGCGATCGGCAACGCCAAGTAAACAATTGCGACGGTCGGAGCACGCCCCACAGCTCGGCCCTGAGCATAGGCCTTGCAGAATTGAGTGAGGATAGAGACACAATAGGCCGGATTCGTCTCGGCAAAAACGTCGCGCGCAGCAGTCATACCTTTTTCTCAGCGAGCAATTTCTCAAAGTCGGGATGCCAGCCAACTGTCAGTTGAACTGCCATGACTTGGTAACTTCCTCGGACGTAATATGACGCGCTCCAGTTTTGAGCGAAGGGCCGAACTTGTGCGTGAGCTTGGTTAAACGACCACCTGAACAACTCCAGACCGGAGGCTTGCTTCGTTTCATCGTCGGCCAACTCACAGGTTTCCGACATGACGCCGTGTTTGTCCTCCCAAGCCTCTCGAAGGAGCGCGTCGTACAGGTCTATGCGGACGGCCATATCAACGCGATTGGTCATCCATTTGTGTCGCTGGGATCGGGCTCGCCACTCTTCTCTCTCGGCAGACTGAATCTCGCGCTTTGTACCGCCAACGAGATCGATCTGGCGAGCGATCATCGAGTCTGGAATGTAGTCCCCGGGAGGCAGGGAAAGCTCGAAATCAGCGATTAATTCATCGCGCTCAATCTCGCCAGATAGCTCCGACACCTTTTGCTGAACTTCAAGCTTTGAGATGACTCTTTCCCGCTTGTCACACAGCGAGTAGACGACCTGAAGGTCCCACCATTCAATAAGCCTTGTGCCAATGGATTCGCGACGTCCCGGGGGGAAGTTGGTAAGCGTGTTCGAGATTTCGTTCGATATTCCGGTGATGTCGCTGACCCCCGGAACTACCGTGATACGCGAGATGAGCCGGCTGCGAATTGGTTCGCCGAGTTTCAGGAATGCAGCACAGCTACTTTGACGGTCTGCGTGAGGCGTAGGGCTTACGCCGCTCAACTTCCCTTGTTGATGTTCGTCCACTACGCGTTGAGCTTCCTCAACAAGCGAAACGATCAACGAAGTTCGGTCTGCCGACTCATTCAAAAACGCGCCGAGTGAATGCTCTATGCTGAGTGGTGCCACGGTAACGAGTTGGAAGCGGGTGTCCTTCAGTTCTACCTTCGGCAACACATCTATCCACGCCTTCAGCGTTTTCCAAAGCGCACGTGAACTTATGCTCACCGAGGTCGGCTTCTCACTCAAGGAGTGCTTGAGCTGCGTCAAAAGCGGTTGCCCGTTTGAAATCACCTCTACGTCATCCAGCCGTTCTAGGCAGACTGCCGCATCGTCGTGGGGAGCCTTAAGTACGGAGAGTAGCGCGTACAACGATTGAAAGTAGAAGCCCAAGGCCGCACTCGCGGCGGAGTGCGCTCCATCTTCGATATGTCCCGTCGAAGTCAAATCGATTCCCCCCTGATGCCGTTTGAAGCAATAGCGGTTGCGTGTTCTGATATCGGTTCGTGTCTTTTCGACACAGAATGTACCAGAGACGTCTCCGCAGGACATGTCAGTGCCAATCCTGCTTAACGGCAGTCAGACCTTCAACTTGAGATAGGTGGGATGGCCGTTTTCGGATAGGCCATCGACATTCGAATGTCCGAGTCGGCGTTCCTGTAGACGACTCATCATGGCCGACTAAAGCCTGTCCGCAAACGGTCTCCCCGGAAATCCGCGAAGAACCAGAAAAATCCCGCTCCGCCATTAGCATCGATCTGAAACTCGATGCCCATACCACCGACCTTCTGCGCCGCCATGCACGCACGGCGTCACGTCCGCATCCGTCCTGATCCAGAGCGTACGCGTTTTCATGGATACCTTTTCGCTTCGCGAGCAGTCATCCCCGCGCATAACCGTCAGGAGCTGGCCGACGAATAAGCAACGAAAGGAGTTCCGGCATGAGGCGGGCCTGGCTGATCGATCCGCTTACCTGATTAATCGCCATAACAGCTGGATCTTGTTGTTTGTCGAATCTTGAAGCGTTTATGCGCTTTGCGTTTGTTTCTAACTTTTCTTTAAACCTTGTCTGATTGTCGTGTCGGTGCAGTCCGTGAAACACTGAACAGTTAATAGGTGCGGATGCGTTCCAGCACTGCGCAACAGGTCAGGCGGAGCCCTCCTTGCAGGACTCCGACGGCTCCGACATGACTGGACCATCGCAGCGCCGGATTGGCCGGTATCGGTGAACCTGCGCTGGAATTCGCGGCGCTGCGCACCGGTACGCACAAGATCTTCTGAACGGTCCTTATTGTTTTCATTTCCCTGCATGGAGTCTGCGATGTCGTGGTTCAAGCAGTTCCGCATTCTGGAGTTATCGGGCGCAGCGCTGCCCACCTGGCGCGACATGCCGCTCTTTACGGTGTCGCGCCTCTCAGGCAAGGAAAAGCTTGGGCACCTCTACGACTACACGGTCGAGGTGGCGACGATCGAGGACATGATGCTCGGCGTGCGCGAAGCGCAGTCGCTGGTCGACGTCGACCAGCTCGTTGGCAAGGAAGTCACCGTGAGCATCGCCATTGAGGGGCGTGGTGACGGTTTCATCGGTGCGGCCAATATCGGCGCGGACACGCGTACCATCACGGGTCTGATTGTCTCGGCGCGATGCGTCGGGGCCGATGACCGGCGCGCATTTTACCAGTTCCGCATCCGTCCATGGCTCTGGCTAGCGGGTCTCAAGATCGATTCGCGTATTTTTCAGGATAAAACAGTCATCGGGATCACCGATGCGATACTGGAAAAATATCCCTATCCGTACGAGAAACGCCTGAACGGTCCAGGCTTCCGGCGCGGCTATCCACGGCGCGACTACCAGCGTCAGGCATGGGAATCCGATTTGGCCTATCTGCGCAGGCAATGGCAGGAATGGGGCATCTCGTTTTTCTACGAGGACAGCACGCTGGTGCTGGTGGATTCTATCGGTGGCTACAAAAGGCATGGTCCCGCTTATGCGACGCTGCGCTATCTCGCCCCCGAGGGCCAGCGCATCGATGAGGAACACATCTCGCAGTTCGGGATCGCGCGCACGCTCACCACCGGCAAGGTCAGTGTCACCGACTACGACTATACGCAATCACGCGCGGATCTCGCTGCCAAGGATCAGGACTACCAGAAGCGGGCGTACGACAACTACGAAGAGTACGCGTGGGGCGACTACTCGCAACCGCTGGCTGGCATGATGGGCATCGAGGGCGAGCACAACGACGCGTGGTTTGAAGGCGAACACCTCGCGTGCGTGCGGCTCGAAGCGCACCGCGCAAAGAGCTTGCGCGGCAAGGGCAAAGGCAATCTGCGTGGTCTCATGGCCGGGCATATCTTCAAGCTCGAGGGTTATCCGCAAAAGCTCGGTAATGCCGAGTATCTGGTGGTTGCCACGCATCTGGATATCCGCAACAACGACACCTCGACCCAGGCACCGGGGACGAACTCACTCTACAGCTGCGAGACGCGCTTCACCGTCCAGCCCGCCAACACCCCGTTCAGGACCCCGCAGAAGGCGAAGAAGCCGCGCCTGCATAGTGAAATCGCCGTCGTCACAGGCTACGACAACTCGCCCGTCTGGACAGATTCGTACGGCAGGGCGCGCCTCCAGTTCGTCTGGGACCGGCAGGGGCAGATGGACCAGAATTCGAGCTGCTGGATACGGGCCGTGTCGCCGTGGCAGGGGGAGAACTACGGCGCGATCTTCATTCCGAGGCCAGGCCAGGAGGTTGTGGTCGGTTACTACCATGGGGACCCGGACAAGCCGTATATCGCGGGGCGGCACGTGAACCAGTTCAACGCGCCGCCGTGGGTGCTGCCGCACAACGATGCGCTCTCGGGGTGGAGGAGCCAGTCGCTGGAGGGCCCGGGGTCGAACACGGTAGTCACCGACGACACGCCAGGTAAGTTGCAGGTTCAGGTGTCGAGCGATCAGGCCAACTCGCGGCTCGTACTCGGCAGTAACACCCACATAGATGGCAACCAGGGACGAGCGCAGGCGCGCGGTGAAGGCTTTGAACTCGCAACAGAAGCGCATGGTGTGGCACGCGCGAACTGGGGCATGCTGATCACGACCGAGACACGCGCGGGGGCGAGCGCACCGGTGAAGGACATGGGCGAGACGGTGCAGCGCCTGACGCAGGCGCGCGAACTGCATGAGGACCTGTCGCAACTGGCCGTCAGGCACAACGCCCAGACAACTGCTGCGAGCCAGCAGGACGCCATGCAGACGATCAAGGCGCAGAACACGGCCATCAAGGGTGGCGTGGTCTCATCCAGTAACCCGTCGCCCGAAATGACGCGGCCCGATCTCGTGCTGGCGAGCGCGGCGGGCGTCGCAACGACGGCCACCGACAGCACACACCAGGCCAGTATCAACGATCACGCGGTGACGGCGGGACGCGACTACAGCGTATCGGCGGGGCGTCACTATCTGATGTCGGTACGTGGCGCGATCTCGCTGTTTGCCTACCAGTTGGGGATCAGGTTTTTCGCGGCAAAAGGCAGGGTAGAGATTCAGGCGCAGAGCGACGAAATGGCACTCGCCGCACTGAAGGACATCACGATCAGCAGCACGGATGGCCGGATCGTCATCAATGCGGAGAAGGAAGTCTGGATCGGCGCGGGAGGCTCCTACATCCAGATCAACGGCAGCGGGATCATCAACGGCACACCGGGAGCAATCCTGGAAAAGTGCGCGACGTGGAGCAAGCAAGGCGCGGTGTCAGAGGCGATTCCGTTTGATGCGGTCAAGCCGGATTTTCAGGCCCAATACGTTCTGGTCAACGAAAAAAGCGGCCTTCCGCTGCCCCGGCGTCCGTACCAGCTCAAACTGCCGGACGGGCGCACTCTGAACGGTATCACGACGGACCAGGGTGAAACGATGCCGGTATTTACGGCGGCCTCGCAGCCAGTCCAGTTGCAGGTCGCCGGTATTGGCAAGACGCCGCCACCCGAGACGTGGCATCTGGTTGGCGGGGGCGACAGCATCTTTGCTGATCATAAAGATAGCTAAAAGGATAATTGAACATGGCAACGCCAATGACCCCTTTTGACGAGACGGTCACCATTACGGAAGACACGCGGACGTATGTCCGGTTGCCCGACCAGGCGATGGGCTATCTGGAGGAAAAAATCCGCTCGGCCATGTGGTGGCCGAATACCATCTTTACGGTGCCGAAAGGCGACGGGCTGGTGGGCGTCAGCCTGCTCAAGCAGGTCGCGATGAGCGGCGCAATCCGCAAGGACGAAACAGACCGCCAATTCCACTTCCCCTACAAGGCGGAAGTGTCGTTTGACATGCGACCATACATAACCAGCCTTGGAATAAATGCTCCGAGGCCATTTCTGAGCACGACGACCGATACCGGAAATCCGGGCCGTCGCCATAGCCAGAATCCGTTTCCCGTGCTGCGGCTTGCCGGCGCGGTGGTGCGCGCGGTCAGGGGCGATGTGCGTCGCCCGGATGTCATCATCGTGACAAACCCGGACAACCGGTGGCCGGGACGCGGTGACGTTGACGAGGATGGAAAGGATCAGGATCCGAACCTGAAGCGGCTGGTTGAGGTCAAGTTTCCGGGCGACACTTGGGGATGGAACCAAGAAGACGATTATGTTGCGATTGCGGGTGACCCCGGGCACATGACCTTGCTGAAGGTGGAAGGCGGCGACCAGCGGTCGAAGGAAGTGGTCGAAGCGGCCGTCCTGTCCGCCTTTCTCGTTCTGCTGGCAGGCAAGACGCGGATTCGGGGACGCCTCCGCGCCCCGAAACCGGTACCTAAACCTGCCTTTTTTGAAGCGTGGAGCGCGCTGGAGGCGGCTGCGGATTCGGCTGAAGGCAAGGTTGCGGCCTTGTGGGATACGACTAGGCAGGGTGTGCGCCAGCTCTCCGACGAAACCCAGGCGTGGTTGCGCAAGGGTGCCGGATGGCTGTTCGATGAGGGGCGCTGGGCTGCGGACTTCACAGGCAAGGAATGGCAGTATGTTTCCAGTCAGGGCCGCATCCTATGGCGCTATACCACTGAGGAACTGATCGCGGGCTGGCGACAGATACGCAGGCAGACCGATCTTGCAGCAGAACAGCTCAGGCAGATCAACTGGGGGCAGGTTCTGATTACTGCCGTCGAGGGCATAGCGACTGTCGCGCTGGTGGTGGCCGGCGTCGTCGTGGTCGTGGTACTGGCCGAAGCGCTGGTCTGCATACTCGCCGCGCTGGTCGCAATTGTTGTAACCGTAGGTGGGTCCGTGCTGATCGCCGAACTCGCCTAGATTGCCAAACTTGCCTCGCTTGTAGCTCCTGGATTTAACGACTTTTCAACGGGATGGATAATGAGTTCTAATGCGCCAAGACCAGTGCTGACACCGGAAGAAGCCCTGCAGCGCTATCGTGAGGAACTGTGCCTGCATGACAGAAAGGGAAGGCTTGTCGTACTGCCTGGCGTAATCGGCACGGTATTTTTCCGGGGCGGTTCAACGCTGGAAGTGCGCAAGGGTATCCTGGCCTGCTTTGACCGCTTCGCGGAACTCTTTGGCGAATACATGAAGGGCGGCAGGGGGCCGGAGGGGACTGGCAACTTTGGCCGCAGGACGCCTGCGGGGATCGAGTCGATCCGCCGTGCCATTGTCGAGACGCCGTCCTATGAAGCCGTCGAGGCGGTACTGTCGAGTACGGATGACCCAGACGCCGCACCAGCCTACCAAATCGGGACGTTGACCAGTCGGGCGCTGGCTGAGGACTACCAGATGCCGGGCAGCCCACTCGTTCACAAGAAGGGAACCGACCGGCTAATGTCCTACCTGAAATTCTGGATGCCGATGGATTTCGTCAATACGCCCGAAGGTGTCCGGCAGTACGAAGCCTTCCTGCGGTTCGTCTGCCAGCAGCTTCCGGTATGTGGTGGCTACGGCGGTCTGTCGGCCATCCTGCCATATGACATGCATGGCTACCTGTCGCAGGAATGGGTGATGGCGCAGCGGTTCCGGGGGCTGGAAATCGACAGCTACGCGTTCTTGCAGGGTAAGGAATATCTTGTCGGTTCGTATGAAGGCAAATCGATGGAACGTATGACGGCAATTTATGATGATCTTCATCCCGGAGCTAAAGTTGCCAGATACGGTTACGTCAAGAGTGTGAACTGGTACACGCTGATTGGCGACCTGTTTGTAGACCGCCTGGGCGGTGAGGAAAAGGTGCGTGCCGAACTCGCACGCCCGGATATCAATATCGAGCGGATCGGAAAGTGCCTGCTCATCCGGGCGGGAGATTTCCCTTGGCTGGGTGCGCCCGAGGAAGCATGGTCAGAGCCTTACCTGGTTGTCAACAGTGTGCTTCGCGTGCTACGCAATCCCGATCCGCAAGGCTTGCAGACCAATGTTCCAGGCGCACCCCATGCAGACAGGGAGGGTACGCGGCGATGGGAGGCACGGTTTGATTACCGGGACGCGCCCCCGCCTCCTCCTACGCCCTTAATTGTCCCCCTGAAAACCAATTGACGAGGGAAATCGCATGAGCAAGGCAGCAGTGTGTGATGGCGACGCAACCACCACGGGCGGACACGTGATCGCGAAGGCATCCACAATGTTCGACGGCGAGCGGCGCATTGCGCTCGACCGGGAAATGGCGACGTGCGGCAACTGTCCCGGCGAATACCCGATAGAGGGCAGCGGGACGAACATGGGCGAGGACGGTCGCGCGAGCGTGCTCGACGGTGACCAGGTGCTGTGCCCGTGTGGCAGGAATCACGTCAAGGCCCATCCGAATGCGGGCTGTGCGGCCTGATTTCACGGATTGCATGAATGAGCGTCAAGGTTACCCTTGAGGACATCCAGCGCGTCGCTTTCGCGCGAGGCGGCGTGTGCCTCGCGCAGGAGTATGTCCATGGCAGCGTTGCGGTCGAGTGGCAATGTGCTGAGCGCCATCGGTGGCACGCGACACCCAATGCCGTCAAAACGCGGACCTGGTGCCCGGTCTGCGCCCGGGCGAAAAAGCGCGATAACCTGGCAACCATGCAGCGGGTAGCTGCGGAGCGCGGCGGGCGATGTCTTTCCACTGTGTACGTTGACGGTGCTACGCCGTTGCAGTGGCAGTGTGACCGGGGCCACCGATGGAAGGCGAAGGCGACCGCGATCAAGCGTGGCCGATGGTGCCCGGAATGCGCGCGGCTCGCACGCCTCGGCCATACCATCGGGGAAATGCACGAGCTGGCCCGGACGCGGGGCGGACAGTGCCTGTCGGATACCTATGTGAATGGTCAGGCTGCGCTGCAATGGCGTTGTTCAAACGGGCATGAATGGTCCGCTTCAGCCTCAAGCATCCTGCGGGGCGGTTGGTGCAGGCAGTGTTATTTCGACAGCATGCGCGGCACCCTGGCCGAGATGCAGGCGCTGGCGGCATCGCGTGGGGGGCGCTGCCTTTCCGGGCGCTATGTGAATGCCTGGACACATCTGCTCTGGCAGTGTTCGCGGGGCCATGAGTGGAAAGCCGTGCCGTACTCGATACGGGTAAGCTGGTGTCCGCAGTGTGCGATCCTGGACCGGATCACGGCTTCGAACAGTTCGAAGCGAAAGCAGTATGAGACGACGGGCAAGCTGGTTGGCCTGTAAGGGTTGATCGGCTTCTGCGCGTCAGCCCCTCACTTTGTCGCCGGAGCTATCTGGCGAAAAACGCGCACCGGATGGTCCTGCGTGCGCACGGCCCCCGTCCTTCATGGGATGAAGGGTGTCCCCCTTCCACAGGTCTGCGAAAGTCTCCTGCGTGCTGGTCACGCGTGGGAGTGGTTGTGATCTCCCTCCTGCCGTAAATCCCCCTTTTTTCTATTGATGCGTGTGACACCTCACCACACGCAACTGCCGCACTATGCGTAGCCGTCTTAATCGTCTTAATCCATAATCAAGATGAAGGGAAAGGAAACAGACGGAACGGAGAAGGGCATGAAAGTCATCCTCAAGATCGGACTCGGTGGATACGGAGCGGTTCCGGTTGTGAAGGAACCCGGCGAAGTCCTCGAAGCACTCAAGGCGCACGGGATGGTGGTTCCCCACCATTACGTCGAGGTCGTGGAGTACGAGGGTCCCGAGGGTCCGGTCGCAGAGGGTGTGGTGGTCGCGGAAGTCAAGGGTGCACATCACGAAGCGATCTACGCGGTCGCAGAAGAACTCCACGAGGCGTGCATCGCAGTGGGTTACCTGCTCGGTGGTGCGCTGATCGGTGGCGAACTGATCGGACCGGATGCCGTAGCGTGGGGCGAGTTCAACCCCGAGTTCTTCCACATACCCGAAGAACTCGCGGTGGCCTAGTGGCCGGGTCGTACCCGTCTTAATCGTCTTAGGCCAGACTGATTGTGCAGGGTAGTTGAAGGAGAGGTGCGATGTTCAACGGACACAAAAACTGGAACCACTGGAACGTGAGCCTGTGGATCAACAACGATGAGGGGCTTTACAACATGGCGCGACGTGCCGTGCGCAAGTACCCGACGCGTGAGAAGGCGGCGCGGGCGGTGTTTGAGGAATTGCAGTTCCTGGACATCTCCCACACCCCGGACGGTGCGCCGTACAGCGCGACCACGATCCGCGCCGCGATGGTTGAGATGTAACTACAGCCCCCGCGAGGGGGCACAACCAAGTAGAGGAAACAGACCATGGCCAATGAAAGGATCACGCGCACGGCGGTGCCCGAGTCCACGCGACTCAAGTTCCTGCCGAAGTACTTCACCCCGCGTCTCATGATGCAGGCCGAGGCGATGGTGTACGGCAAGGCGGGCGAGCTGTCGCAGGACTACACGGGCGGCTACTGGGAGTTTTATGAACTCTCGAACGGTGGCTTCTACCTTGCGCCGACACCTACCGCCGCGACCCCCGCCTATAACGTGGAGGTGCACGGCAACGGGTACGAGGGCGAGATGGACGCGGACGCGTTCGGACTGACGGTGACCATGTTCGTGCTCGGTGCGCTCTGCTGGTTCGAGAACGAGACACTGCGCGAGCATTTTTCGGAGATGTACCACCGTCTGCGTGCGTACATCATTGA
Organism: Paraburkholderia adhaesiva; assembly: GCF_021390575.1. Lineage (GTDB taxonomy): Bacteria > Pseudomonadota > Gammaproteobacteria > Burkholderiales > Burkholderiaceae > Paraburkholderia > Paraburkholderia adhaesiva. Next base: position 159,609 of record NZ_JAJEJQ010000002.1, read on the forward strand.
ACAGGAGCACGGCGGTGAAGTACTTGCGGCGATTGACTGAAACCACGGGCGACATGTGACCTCATGGGCCATGCACTCGCAATGGTAGACTGGCTCGGCCTTGCGGTTGCGCCAGGTGACCACATGGACTTTGCTTTGATCAAGGGCGGATCGTGACCACGGGAAAAATCAGGTGCGGTATCTGCGGGAAGCCGTTCACCCCGGCGCACCACCGGCAGCAGTACTGCTCCGAGGTGTGCCGGAAAGAGGCGCGGCGCCTGCGCAACGAACGTTACTACACGTCACGCGACACCGGGAACGGCTGGAGTGACCCCGAGGTGCGGGCGCGTCGCAGCGTGAAACAGAAGTGTCGCGTGCTGCTGGAGAACGGCACCTGGACGCAGTATCGCAGTATCGGTGCGGCGTTCACCGATCTCCAGCTAGAGGGGTCCGCGAAGGCGTACCGGCTCGCGATGAAAGCCGCCTGGGAACAGGCGCGCACGGGTGCGGCGTATCTGGAAGGTGGTCGCCATCTCGTGTTCATGGTCGTGGAGGATGACGAGGGCTGACCCCGCGTCCCGCGTCCCGCATAACCCGCTTCGGCGGGTTTTTTTTCGCCCGCAGACCACGACTGTCGAAACACGCCTGTGGTGGTTTACCGGCGTGCTGGCTGACCTACCACGCCGGGAAAGGTCGACGAAGCCGCCACGGGCCCGGAATTCGAGTCGTGGGGCCGTTCCCGGCTTTCTGCCCAGGTGGATTGCCCAGTGTCCGTCCAGTCGATCAGGCGAGACCGGGTGTGTAGGTCACCCGGCCATTGCTGCTGAAGTGGGCGGTGAGCACCTGTCGCCGCGCACCCGCGTCCAGTGCGGGGACCGAAAAATGTGTCCACGTCCCCTCCATGATGAGTTGTTCGAACCGGATGGGCGACTGCGAGATCGCGCGACATACCTGCAGCGGAGTGCCGAACCCCGGACAGATGAAGTCCGCCGCGCGCCCGCTCATGTGGTCACTGTTCGCGGCACCGCCCACGAGCCGGTTCACACCGGGCGAGCGATAGCCCGACGAGATCAGGACCGGCAGATCGCCCAGCAGCGAACGCACCTGCTCAAGCTCGTCCGCGAGCCGCACGAGGTTATCCATCTCGCCGGGTCCTGGCTGGTTCGAGATGCCGTGCCGGGTTGCAGTCTCCGACTGCGTGAGTTCTTCGAGCGTGAAGTGTGGGGAGAGCTTCATCGTCTGCTCCTTCGACCGAGTACCGAGTCGGCAAACCAGAAGGTGATCACCCCGGCGAAGATCGCCGCGTCATCCTCGTTCCATACGATGCTCACGAGCGACGTGACGGTGGCGGTGGTGGCGGTGCTTTCGGCCTGCAGCACGGCGTCGCGGATCACGATCAGCTTGAACGCGATATAGAGCAGCAGCATGAGGTAGGTGGTGACCGGTCGCACGGACAGGGTGAGTGCGTCCGCCCACTTCACGCCCGAAAGTTGCGCCTGTCCCTGCTGGGCGATCACCATCGCTTCGGCTTTCGCCCGATCGAGCGCGGCGCGTCCTTCGGCTTCGATATTCGCCGCGCCGAGCTTCGCGATGTCGAGCCGGTTGGCGAGTTCAGCACGGACTGTTTCAAGATGGAGTTCCGCGAGACGCACCGCATCGTCCTTCTGCTGGCGCGTAGTCCATGCGCTGATCATCTCGGGTATCAGGCGAAGCGCACCTCCACCGAACGCGCCGATGAGCGTCATGATGGCCGAGATCATGGTGAGCCTCCCTTCGGTTGTGCGGTGCCTGTGACGAGCGCAAGCACATCGGGGTTCGCAGCAAGGAACAGACACAGCCTGTCGACGGGATCAATGGTGATCGGCGGTGTCGCCGCGCCGGATGCCGGAACGACGGGTGGCGGTGGCGACGTGAACCTGAACGGCATCGGCTCCGCACCGTCAGTCGGTGGCGAGACCGTACCGAGACCGGGCGGGGGCTTCTCGTACACCATCGGCGGCGGGTTAAACGAGGTGGTGGTCGGAATCTCATCCGGGACATTCAGCGGCGGCAGCACCGGTCCCTGCGACGGTTCATCGGGCACGGGCAGTTCCGCCACGCTGTCCGGTGACTCGTGCGGCGTGCGCGGGGCCTCCACCTTCGGGACCGTGGTGCTCGTGGTGCGCACCTCGGGATACGGGTCCGGCGTCTGGGAAACGGGCGTCGGCGGCAACGGTACGGTCTCGCTTGTTGCCCTGGTGGTCTTGTCCATGTCACTCCTTCGGCTTGTCGGGCCACTTGATCCGGTGCGGGAACCCCGTCTGCTGGGGAACATCACGCAGCGCTTTCCGGTAGTTCCGCCAGGCGCTTGCATCACCACCCCCGTCCTCGATCCGGTTGATGGTGGTGTCCACGTCCGACAACATGCTGTTGCGCTGCGTGCGGGCCTTGTTCGATGCGGCGATGTCGTTGTATTCCTTGCCGTGCTTCTGCCATAGCGCCTTGATGTCGGCGTCGCTCGGCACGGCAAGGTCGCCGCGCTTCCAGTCGATGATCGTGGCGGGTCCGGTCTGTTTCGCGCTGCCGTGGTCGACCCAGTGCGCGGTGAGGTAGTCCACGCCGTTCACGGTGCCGGGGTAGAGCTTCTGGAGCAGGAACGCCAGTTCCTCGTGAGAGAGCATGTGCTCGATGATGCTGGCCATGATGTTTACGCGTTCCGCAGGAGAATGAAACGGATGAACTGGCTGTTGGTGATCCAGTTGCCGTCCGAGGTCGAACGCCAGCCGACCGACACCCACGGCGCGGGCGCGTCGATGGTCTGCCGCACGCTGATCGGTCCTGCCTCCAGAATCCCCGAGTTCCACTGGCACGTGGCATAGATCGGCGCGCGGTCATAGGCGCTGCTGTAGGCTCCCCATGCGATGTTTTTGGCATCGAAAATGTGATCCCATACCCAGCCGTAGCCCGAGCACCAGATATTCGAATTCGCGCCCATCACGACAGCACCCCAGCCGTTATTGACAAATTCCAGGTAATCGTTACTGACGTTGTAATGGATGCGCCAGCGAAAATCCTGATCGCGCGTGCGTGCGAAGTCGGCATAAGCCCCGTAGCCCCAGTGAGCCATCTTGATTCCGCCGTGCATGACACGAGCGCTGCCACCGTTATAGTCAGCACCCCAGAATTCAACCTCATTCTTGATGCGCCCGTTAAACTGCAGGTTGCCGCCGTCGTCGATATTCGCGACGACGGCGTTATAGGCGTTATTGATGAACTCAACGCCAGAACCTGCCGTCGAATCGGGGCCGCGCAGGTACATGAACACCTGGTCGGGCAGACGCTTGAGCGCGATCTCGGGACGGTTGCCCGCACCGTTGCCCATCGTCAGCCGCCCGGTCATCGTGTCACCGGTGCGGGCGACCTTCTGGTTCGCTACGTCGATGGCGTAGTTCACGTTGCCCTTCACGTCACCGAGAAAGTCATCGAGCGGACCGATGTCGACCCAGCCATCGTTGGCGTTCGTGCGGCGATAGAGCCGGTGGTTCGAGGTGTTCCCCCACATCATGCCGGGGAACGTCTGGGTGGGCTCGGTGGGTCCCGTGTTATCCCCGATCAGCGCCAGAATGATCTGGTTTAACTGCGTGCGCATCTCCAGACCGGACGGGTGAGCGGGGACCTGATAGTTCGCGACCTGTGCCATGTTCAGTTCACTCCTTTCGGTGCGTTCGTGAGTGCGATGCGTTGCGCACGCAGTTGCGCGGTGCTGCCGCCGATGAGGGCGCGATAGCCCATGCCGTTCAGCTGCTGGTGCTCGTAGCCGTAGCCGCGCGCAATCCAGTCCGCAGTTCTCGCGACCGGGTTGCCGCCCGCCGCATAGAACGCGATGTGAAAGCCGGTGCGTGACTGCTGCGTGATCTCCCAGTAGTCACCCGTGCTCAACCCCTGGGCGATGATGTTGATGGCGGGGGTCTGCATGAACGGCACCGTGAAGGTCACGTCCGCACCTCCCACCGGCACCGGGATGTTGTTGCGCGATTCAATCCGGTCGGGCACGTCGACCTCCACGCCACAGTCGGTGATCCCCATGCCCCACGAACGGTCCTTCACGCTGATGAGCAGGGCGAAGCGCGCGGCACGGAACGTGAGGTCGGCCGAGATCAGCCGCTTCCACGGACTCCAGTCCTCGTCCCCGGCTTCCTCGGGCTTGACGTTCGTCATCGACACCACGATCTGTCCGCCGCCCTCGTCGATGCGTTCGCCGTCCACGTCGAGCCGCGCGTCCCAGTCGGGCCAGCGGTCAACGCTGTCGAACAGGCCGTACACCGCACCCTCCAGCATCGCCTGACACTTCACGGTGTAGACCTGTCCCATGTCGAGTGCCGGGTCCGGGTCGAAGTAGTAGCCCGCCTCGGTCGACACCGCGTAGTCGTTCTCGTCCTGTGCGATGTACAGCACGCCATAACGCACCGTGGTATTGACGCGTACCCCTTCCCATAGCGGCGGCTGGTCGAACGTGGCGACCACGTTGTAGTCGCGCAGGGTCCCCACGGTGCTGATGATGTACGCCGTGTTCTCCGAAAGTCGCCCGGACGAGTTCATGAACCTGCCCAGGTATGTGCCCCGCATGAGCGGCACGAAGCCGTTGGACTGCGCGCCCGCGAAGCGCATGATCTCGGTGGCTTCCTCCCACATCACCTCGGTCGACATGCGCGACGAGTAGCGGATGACCACCTGTCCGCCCACGATCACATCAAGGTTCTCGGCAGGACGCCAGCGCAGTTGCGCCGCGTCGTTGATGATGTCCAGTTGAAAGTCCTGCATGTCCTCGGGCGGACGATTCAGCGCCACGATCTCGACCGTGAGCGCCGACGCGACGCTTCGGATACCGAGCGAGTTCACCGCCACGACCGTGAAGAACCACGTGCCCGCCCGTGTGGGCTGGATGTCGATGCTCGACATGAAGCTCTGCGTAAATACCGGCGTATCGTCCTGGAACTGATGGCTGATCTCGAAGCGCACGGCACCGACCGGCGCGAGCCACGAGAAGGTCGCGCGGGCTGCGACCACCACCGGATTGACCTGATACAGCGACTCCATCACGCGCAGTTCGGTCGGCGGACCGACGAAGAACGGATTCAGGATGCCGGTGGGGATCGGCTGCAGCCGCAGGTTGTGTTCGATGGCGGCGAACTTGTCGGGGCGGTAGGCGACGCCCTGCATCTCGACGTTGCCCTCGTCATCCTCGGTGCAACTCACACATCGCCACTGTTCGTTCTCCGCAACGTTGGCCGAGAGTGCCCACATCGCCAGGCGATCGGGCAGCGCACGCAACGCCGAGGTGAGCCACACCGAGTCGGTTGTCGCCATCGGATTCAGGATGCCGACACGCTGCATCGATCCATCGGGCAGCAGGAGGGTGATGGAGTAGGACACACCGGGCAGGAATTCGACCGGGGAATCAAGCTGCAGCCACGTCGCCGTCGCATTGAGCACGCGCCCGCCGTTGCGGAAACCTGCGCGCACCGGGTCTGCCGTGTAGAACACATCGCCCGGTCGGGCGAACGCCCCGTTGATCGAGGTCTTGAACGTGACGGTCTCGGAGAGCATCTGCTCGGTGAGCAGTATCCATCGACCGGTGCGCGCGGCCTGTCCGCGTGAGGTACAGCCCGTCGCCACGACGCTGATCTCACGCAGCCCCCACTTGTCGATGCCGTCGCGGTCCTCGACGTATTCAATCTCCTGCTCGTACCGGTTAGCGGGATTGCTCCACGTGACGAGTGCGACCGTGTGCCGTTGATTAAGCGGCGTGCCCTGGTAGGTAAAGCGTCCGTCGATCACGTTGGCCGGGGTGAACGTCATCACCGGCTCGCCGGGGATGTCCGCACCGATGATCATCTGGCCGGCACTCCAGAACACGATGCCGTTGAAGATCGAGGCGAGGTTCTGCACGAGCGAGATGGCTTCCTCCCGGCTCTGCAGATAGATGTTGCAGGTGTAGCGCGGCTCCCATCCGCCGAAGCCATTCGGCACCATCCCGTCGCAGTACTGGCCGATGGAGTAGAGCGTCCACTTGTCGATCATCGCGGGTGACACGTAGTCACCGAGCCCGAAGCGTGACGTGGTGATGAGGTCATAGAGCACCCACGCCGGGTTATCCGTCCACGCAACCTTGAAGTCGCCCGCCCAGAAGCCGTAGTACGCCCGTGTCCACGGATCGTAGTTGCTCGGCACCTGTACCCGGCGCATCCGCATGTCGAAAGCGAGCTTGGGAATCTGCCGGAACGTCGACGCGTCGATCTGCACGCCGCAGATCGCGCTGTTGCTGTACATCAGGTTCGACTGCACGATCTCGGTGATGCTTTCCCACTGGAAAGAATCGACGAGATACACCGTGTTCGAATCGGGGGTGAGCCGCCTGATGCGGAAGTCATAGGACCCGCCACCGCCGAAGCGGGCAAGCTGGATGCGGTAACTGCGCTGGTAGCGGCTCGTGGTCTTGCCGCTCACCGTGTCGATCCACACCTGCTGCCAGCCGCCACCTTCGCGCTGCAGGTCAATCGCAAGCTGTACCGTGGCACCGGTCACGTCTCCCGTGCCCACATCGGTCGACGAGAGCGATGGAAAGCCGATGGTCAGTCGCACGGCGTCGAGGTTCGGATTCGTCACGCTGCGCACGACCGGCGCGTGAACGGTCACGGTGATACCGACCGACTGCTCGGACTCGACCTCACTGAAGCCGTTGATCGGTGCCTGTACGGGTGTGCCGCTACGCCATTCGATAGCCGCGCCGACAAAGTTGAACGTGCCGTCCGGGTTCTGCAGTGGCGTGTCATCGACGAACACGCTCTGCCAGCCGTTCACAAAACCCTCGAATTCGCCCTCACCGATGAGGTTGATCACACGGGCGAACTGGGTGGAGCGCAACGAGTCGGGTGACTCCTGCGGCGTGCGCGCACCGCCTCCGCTGCCACCTCCCTTGCCGCCACCACCGCCCCCCGCGCCGATAACGACCGGGAGCCGTTCGGTATCCATGACCGTCAGAGCAGCAGTTCGTTATTGGTGGAGAAGCCGACACTGATGATCGCGGAACCCACCCGCATCCGACCGTAGCCGAGCGGCACACACCCGCCCTGGCCCATCGTGTTCACGGCACCATCGAACGCGAGCGACGGCTCGTTCTCGGGCTTCTCGGGGGTGGGTTCGGCCTTCTGTCGTGGCGAGAGCAGCTGCGCGATACCGGAGAGCGCGAGCGCCGCGCCCATGCTCGCCATCGCGGTCGTGATCCCGGCCAGCGACGCAGGCAGCACGAACGCGAGTGCCACGAGGGCGATCCCGGCGAGAATCTTGCCGAACGCGCCCGCGCCCTGCACGAGCGGCACCACACACAGGGTCCCGGTCGACTGTGGATAGTGGAGGTCGCTCTCGTCATAGTCCTGGGTGTCACCACGCACGAGGAACGGGCGGTTGGCGTTGTCCTGAAAGTACGCGCGCAGTCCTGGTAGCTGCACGATTAGTGCGTGAAGCGCCTCGCGTGGCGAGTGGACATCAAGCGTCCACCCGTCACCGAAGCGGGTCCGCAGACCGCCGAAAAAACGCACGGTGAGCATGATCAGCCCTCCTGCATGAAATTCCGGTGACGAAGGATTGCGGTGGTGCGGCGCTGGTAGAACTCGCCGTAGTACTCGCGGCGCGACGGCTGGTCGATCAGGTGATGCAGCAGGACGTTCCCGCCGACATAGACCGCCGCATGGTTCTCGCGCGGTGTGCGGATGCGCATGAGGATCACGTCATGCGGGCGCAGCAGCCGGAGCGCGTCGGCGTCGATGCCTTCCGCCTCGGGTGATGCGTGGTCCCATACCGCCGTGAGTCCTTCGCGTGCGAAGTTCTCGCGGTAGAGGTCCGGCCCGTCGGTGTGTTCCCACCATCCCCACTTGCGCGGGTAGTCGGTGAGTGCGATCCCCAGTTCGGTTGCGTAGTAGTCGCGGATGATCCCGTAGCAGTCGTGAACCCCATGAACGAACGTGCGACCGGTAAGCGGCGCGATGAACGGCGCGGGATCGTTGATCGTGAACGAGCCGGTGGGGTGGTTCACGATCAGCCAGGGCAGACCGGTGCGTGACATCCAGTCCCGGTCCGCGTCGGTGGGGACCGGTGAGGTGTATACATGCGAATGCGCGTAGGCCACCGGGGTTCCGGCCTGTTCCGCGGCAATGAGGTCCTGCGGGTGCATCGCGAACCGGTCACGCTCATTTGCCACGTTGCGGCACGGCATGTACTGGAGTTCACCGTCGACGCGCCGCACGATCACGCCGCAGCACTCGTGGGGCGCTTCAGCCCCGGCGTGGATGCGCACCATCGGCACCATCGTCGAAAGATCACTGTTGCGTGCCATCGTGTGTTCCCGGTGCGGGCATCGGTTGCGCGTCGATGCCGAGCGGCTGGCCGACCGCCGCGCAGATAACATGACCGGCCTCGATCTGCTTCGGGGTCAGCAGCACATCAAAAATCTGTGCCTGATGCAGCCTGCAGAACGTGGTGAGAACGGCCTTCGCGGTGCTCCCCCCATCAGGGACGTTTTCACAGGCCGCGAGCAGCAGTGACGCGATCAGCACATAGCGCAATTTCATGGCGGTTCTCCTATCGGAATTCGCCTGCTCCGGGGAAGCCCCCGAATGGCAACCACGCGTGTTCACCGAAACGCAACTTGCACGACTGGAGACGCTTGCCGCACACGTCGAGGTGGTATTCAGTGACACGCGCATCGTTCACGTCTGCGACCGGCCCACCGCCGTAGCCGCACCCTTCGCCGCGATAACGCCACGGACACGAGTTGCGGATGATCTGGCGGCGTGGCAGCTGCACACCGTCAACGTCGAACCCCACGGCGAGGGTGAACTCGATCACCTCAAGGTCCTCGCGGGTCTTCTGCATCACGAAATAGATGTCATCGGGGAACTGCTCGTCGGGGTTCGCGGTGGGATTCCCCTCGGGGAAATTCACGGCGTCGAGATAGCGGGCGAGCGTGCGTTTGCGCACGACGCGTGCACCCACGAGGTCGTGATACATGCGGCACAGTGCGGAGATCACATACATGACGTTCGAGACAACGAGGGTAGGGCGCGGTAACGTGCCCTGTGCCTTCATCTCGAATCCTTCGGCCTTGACCGGGTAACGCGCGTACACACGGCCCTGCCACGTCACGTCACTGTCGAGCTTGTTGGTGCCCGCGTGGAAGTAGATCGGCTGTTCGTTGAAGCGCGAGAGGTCGAGCATGAAAAACTCCAGCACGGCACCCGGCGCAAGCGAGTTCGACGCGCCCCGGATGTTCACGAGTACACCTGGTGGAAAGTCGCGCTCACGTTCATCGTGAGTGAGAAGTCAACGAGGCGCTGGCCGTAGCTGGAGCCCCATGTCGGGCAGATCACGTCGAGCGTCCTGTCCAGCCGGGGAGGTGTCCAGTTGAATACATCGACTCCGTTGCGTGCCTCCAGAAAGGCGAGAATGGCCTTCGCGACAGGGATGCGGATGTCCGTGAATTCGAGGGACCACTCCTGCTCCCGCGTATTCAGACCGGCAGGGCGGCGCTGCGCGTAGCCGTCGAAGAACTGCACGACGATCACGCGCGGCTCAACGGTCATGTTCGCGCTCGTCGGACACCACCCGAAGATCGCACCCGAGGCACGTGGCGCCGCATCCGCGACCATGCGACGCCATATCTGTGCAGGTACGCTGTTCTGCCGGATGAGGTCGCGACCGGGCCGCGCCGCAATGGGCGCTTCGTAAATCAGGGTGTTCATGGGATTACGCTCCTGCGAGCAGGCCGCCTGCGCGTTTCTCGTTGGAGATGACCTGACGCGCGACTGCCGCCATGCGCTTGCCGAGTTCGACGGCGCGGGCGTTGTCGCCCTGTACATCGGTTTCGCCGGTCTGCGCGTACACGTTGATCTGCACGTTCATCGGCGTGGTGTCCTGCTGACGTTCGACACGTCCCGGCACGCTTGGGGTGAATATCTCGGGCGAGAGGAACGGGAACTCGTTCACGCGATATAGCTGGCCGGGATACACCGCGCCACCGGCTGCGCGCTGTCCGCCATACGTTGCTGGTAACGCTGCGCTGCTGCCGAACAGACCACCGAAGATTCCACCGCCGCCGCCGATCCCCTTGAACAATGGCTCGATGATGTTTTTGTAGACGAGCATCTTGGCGATATCGCGCAGGATCGAGGCGGTCATCTCACCGAACGACTTCGACGAATTGCTGGCCCCGCTGATGAAGTCGATGAACGTGTCGGTCGCCTGTTTGCCGTAGCCGAGAATGGCGTCCTTCAATTCGTCGAGTTGCTTCTTCATCGGGTCCATCTTTTTCCGCGCGTCCTCCAGCTTCTCCGCTGCCATCTGCTGTGCGGCGGCGAACTGCGCCGTGTTGAGGTAACCGGCCTCAAGCGCTTCGACAAGCTGTTCAATCGTGCGGGTGTATTCACGGGTCGGGTCCAGCGCGTCGAGCGTGGCGCTGGCGAAGTCCTTCATGTTCTCGACCTGCTTGCGGTAGTTCTCATCCGCAATCCGTTCGACTTCCGCCTGCCACTCCATCTCCTTGCGATAGCGGGCACGGTCATCGATCAGGTCATCGATCTGCTTGCGCAACGCGATGAGCGATTCCTGCTGCTGGTCGGTCATCGCGAGGAACTTGGGGTCGGTCAGCATCTCCATCATCTTGTCGCCGTCCGCCGCCGTCTTGCGTAGTTCGTCCTCCAGCGTTTTCAACATGCGCGCGAACTCGTCGACTGGCTGCTTCGCGGCGCGTGCCTTGCCGCCCGCCTTGTCGAGCGCATCCGAGAAGCGCAGGACCTTGCCCCCGGCTCCGGTCGCTGCGGTGCCCAGGTCCCCCACGCCCGCCATGAGGTCCTTGTAGCGCTGCCGCGAACGGTTCTTCATCTGTTCGACGGTTGAATCGAGTTCCGCGAGACCCTGCTTTGGTTTCTCCCAGATGTCTCCGATCGCCGCGCCCGCGCCTTTCCAGTCGAAATTGAATATCGACTTCGCGGCACGTCCATAATCTCTAAGGACTTCCGAGAAAATCTGCACGCGCCCGGTGATCTGCTGTATCTCGGCGGCGGTGAGGATTGCCGTCTCGGCTATCCAGTCGAACACCTTCTGGAGCACACTGCCCTTGCTCGCCCCTTCGAGAAACCACTTCGCGAGTTCTTCGAGCGCCGGGAGCAGTGCCACGGCAAGCTGGTTCCTCACGCCCTGCGAGAGCGCCGAGATGCGCGTCAACTGATTGTTGAATTCGACCATCGCCTGCGCGGCCTGATTCGTCAGCACGAGACCAAAGTTCTCCGCTTCGCGTGCGGCCTCGTCGAAGCCCTGGGCACCGGTATTGAGAAGCGGGATAAGCTCCTGCCCGCCACGCCCGAACAGGGTGGTCGCAACGGCACCTTTCTCCATGCCGTCCTGATACTGCGACATCGCCCCGGCGATGGAACGCATCGCCTGTGCGGGGTCCATGCGCCGCAGTTCGTCGACCGACAGGCCGATGGAAGTGATCGCCGCCGCTGCCTTCGACGAGGGGTCGCGCGCTTCGAGCAGCGCCTTGTTCAGAAAGCGGAAGCCGGTCGTGAGGGCTTCGGTGTCGACGTTCGAGAGCTTCGCGGCGTACTGCAGTTTCGCCAGTTCCTCGGCGGTGGTGCCGATGCGCTGCGAGAGGTTGTTCAGCGCGCTCGCCTGATCGTAGACGGCCTGCACGGACTCCGCGATGCTGCTCACGAGTCCCTTGATCATCGCGACACCGATGCCGATACCGATGAATCTCGCGGCCTTCTGGATGCCCTGCAGCGATTGCGTGATAACGTCCGACGCCTGCTTCATGTCCCGTCGCAGGTGTGCCACGTCTGCTGCGATGTCGAAAATGAGTGATCCCGCAGTTGCCATCTCTCATCCCCTCCACGCCGCGATCTCATCCTCGACGCTCAGTTCAACCGGTTCATCTCCTGACGCCTGTTTCATCGCGCGTTCGGTGGTGCTCGCGCGTTCGGTCAGAAGGTACTGCCAGCACATCAGTTCGTGCGCGCCCATCGTGTCGAGCACCGCCCCGGCGGTCATGTGCAGGTGTTCGGCCACTGCATAGACCAGACGGGCAACCGGGGCGCTCAGGCTTTTTCCACGTCAGCCTTGTTCAGCCCGTTCAGCCGCGCCGAGACCTTCATCAGCGCGGCGATGTCGCTCTGGCCGCGTGTCGGTATCGACTCCAGCACCTCGGGTGTGAGGCGTTCGCCATGCGCTCCGCGCACCGTCTCGCACAGGAGGCGGTATGCGAAGCGCAGGCCCGACACCTCGTCGGTGCCGTTCGGCGGCGCGTCGGCCATGATGGTTTGCAGCAGCCGACCGGGAAGTTCGGACACGGTGACCTTGCCGAACATCACCGTGTCGACTTCCTCGGAAAGAAAGTGCACCTCGAATACCGGTGCGTGTTGCGGCTGGGGCGTTCGTGCATTCATCATCGGGTCCTCTCACGCAATGGCCGCGCGAAGCCGCGCAACCGAAACCGTCATCTGCGCCGGGGTCGCGGGCGAGACCACCACGGCATTCGCGGTATAGGGGGGTGAAGCGTTCGCGCCGTGCATGGCGGTCACGACCGGCGCGAACGTGCCCGGTGCCTGATAGCGATGTTCCGCACCTGCGGCGGTGACCCCGGTCTGTATGGGGGAACCGTCGTCCCAGTCGACCGTGAACGAATCAGCGTGGCCGTTCACCTCGGTCACCACGAGCGTCACGTCGAGCGGTGTGACACCAAGCGTCGGCCACACACTTACGCTGAACGCGTAACCGCTCCCCGCGACGGTAATCGTCGGGGCGAGTACGGCATCGAGCCGTACACCTGAAACGACCGGCGACACCCGGATCGTGTACTCGCCTGGCTCCTCATACACGTGCGTCGCCACGGTCGCCGTGATGCGGTGTTCCGGCGAACCATCGTCCCAGTTGATATTGAAGGCTGACGCGTTGACGAAGCGACCGGCGATTTTCAGGTCGACGCGCATGCCGGTCTCTAGCGAGGCGGCGCGTCAGCCGGTAGTGGTGTGTTACCCGCTGCGAGCCAGCGCTCGTACAGATCGAAGAAGCGGTGACCACGTGGCACAAAACTCCAGACGATCCCGGTCTGCGGTTCGGTGTACTGGATTGCATCCGGGTTGATGTCGCCCGTCAGGCCATTACGGACCCGCTTGAACGCATCACTGCCGGGTAGCGGTTCGTCGTTAATATCGGACACGGGATAGCCTCCTAGACACGCGCATCGGCGGTTACGGTAGCCGTAGCGACGGAGCTGTTCGCTGCACTCTGGTAGCAGCCATTGTTCGCCGGGCCGAGGTTGGAAAATGCAGCGCCCGAGCCGCTATTGACTGATGCAGTCAATGCAGGAGCGCTGCGCATGACCACGGGGTAAGAAATCTGCTGCTCATTAATGGCGGTCGTGACATTGCACTGGAAAATGCTGTACTGACGCTGCACCCGTGCCAGTTCCGCCTGATGTCCGCGCCATTCAAACGCCGTTGGCGCTCCACCGTTGCCGTTAATGTCCGAGGACGAGAGCGGGCTGGATGCTTCAAGTTGCGCCTGTGCCGCGAAGATCGAAAATGTCACGCCTGGCGGAAGGAATATGCCAACCCCAAGCAGGTCGTCACCGTTAGTGCCAATGTTCCTGCCCGCAACACTGGGAATGTCGAGACGCACGCTAAAACGTCTCCATGCAGTCGTGACAGTCCAGCTAACCTCCTTGTCGCGCCTCACCATTCCAGCAGGAGATCCACCTGTGCCGAATGACTGCTCAACGAGAACGCCGGGTATCGTGATGGACACACTGGAACGCAGCCAGACAGAAAACGTTGCGCTGCGCCCGTGCAGTGTCCTGACGGATTCGACGGTCTGGAGCAGATTCGGCAGGGTACGCGATGCAAGCGTTCCGGTGCTCGCCGTGGTCTGGTTGTGTCGAAGGGCGTACCTGACCGGTGAGGTCATGCCCACGGGTTCGTTGCCATTAAACGGATCGGCCTGAATGGTGCCCGCGCCGGATGCGCTGCGGCTTGACCGCCAGATGGTTGAGGCCGTCCGGATACTTGTCGTTGGCATCGCGACCGGCCCCGTGTCGATCCAGCTATCGAAGTTGCCATCCACGAAGTAGTTGCGGTTTGACTGTGGCGCGGAGTCGCCCAGTAGCGCGCGGATTGCATCAAGCAACTGCGATACGTCCTGTTCCTCGGGCGTCATGCCTGCCGCGCGTATCACGTTGAGAATTTCATCGGTGACCGCATTGCCCCATTCGGCAACGATCAGCGAGCCGGGGATACCTTGCGCCGCGTCCTCGTTGACGAACCTGCCGTCAACGAGGTCGGTGTTCGACGGGAAGTCCACGCGCCTCTCCTGTGAACCCTGCATTGCTGAACCGGTCGCGCCCGAAGCGCGCCACACCAAAGCGCGCCCAGCGCGAGCGCACGACCACTTCACCCGCGAGTACCGGCGCGAGCGCCAAGCCGTTGCGCGTCGCCGTCACCGTGACCCCGAACGTGCCCGGTGTGCCATAGGTGTGCGTATAGGTGCCGGGTGCCAGCACGGCTTCACGGTCGCCGTTGCCCCAGTCAATCGTGAACGACTCGGCCGTGCCGTTCTGCTGGCTGATGGTCAGCGTCACCTCGTGCGGCACCGGTCCCGTGAGCGGCGCAACGCTGGCGCTGTAGCTGTACGGTGCGAGCAGCGTCACGGTGCCCGCAAGCACTTCCGGGCCGTAGGTTCCGCCGTAGAGCGCCTGCACGATGACCTGGCGGTTGCCCGTCGCGGTCCCCGTGTAGGTATGCGTTGCGGTGGTTGAATAAATGGTGTCGTAGGTGCCGTCTCCCCACTGCACCCGGAAGTTCCATCCAATGCCGTTGTGGTTGGTGATCGTGATGGTGACCGTGAACGGCAGGTTGCCCGACAGCGGCGCGACGCTCGCGGTGATGAAGAACGGCAGGAACGTCACAACCACGGTTCCTGCCACCACCGGGGTCTGCGCCACGCCGTCGAGATACGGCGTCACGGTCACCGTGAACGTTCCGCCCGTGGTGTAGGAGAACTGATGCACGAGACCGGTGAGCCCGGTCTGCACCGTGCCATTGCCCCAGTTCACCGTGAAGCTCTGCGCGGGCCGCTTCGGCTCGGTGAGCGTGAGCGTGACCACGAGCGGTGCGATGGCACTCGTGGTGCCGCTCGTGGGCGAAACCGAGGCTTCAAGCGCATACGGTGTTGTCACCACGACCGGCGCGAGCGTGTAGGGCACCTGGGCCACGCCGTTGTAATGCGCCGTGACGATGATCGTGAACGCGCCCGTGGTCGTATAGGCGTGTTCGTGCGTGAGGCCGGTCAGCCCGGTCTCCACGGTCCCGTCACCCCAGTTGATATCGAAGCTCCCGGCGCTGCCGTTCGCCTCGGTGATGGTGAGGGTCACCGGCAACGGTGGGTCACCCTCGGTGGGCGTGACGCTCGCGCTGTAGGTGTACGCCGGGGTCACCTCGACCGTACCTGCTTCCACGGTCGCGTCACGCAGGCCCGCAAAGACCGGCGTCACCGTCACGTTGAACGTGCCCGCACTCACGTAGGTGTGCGTCGGCGTCGTGGTCTGCACGATGTCGAGACCGCTGCCGTCCCCCCAGTCGACTTCGAACACATCGGCGGCATCCCACTGCTCGGTGATCGTGAGGGTGACCAGCAACGGGGCCTGCCCGCTGCTGGGGCTCACCTCGGCGGTGACCTCGTATGGCGGGATAACCACGACCACGACGCCCGCAGAAACCGGTGGCAATGATTCGCCGCGGAATGTCGCGGTGACCGAGACCTCGAACGTGCCGTCTCGCGTGTAGGTGTGCTCGTTCGGCGTGGTGGTGGTCGTGGTGGTGCTCGTGGTCCCGTCACCCCAGTCGATCCTGAATTCGCTCGCGACGCCGTTGCGCTGCGTGATGGTGCAGGTGACCGTGAGGGCCGGCAGTTCGCCGTGCTGCGGTTCGACACTCGCGCCATACGTGTAGGGGGGAAGCAGCGCCGTGACGGGTGCCAGCGTCACGGATTCTCTCGGGATGCCGAATACGACCGGCGTGACCGTGATCGAATACGTGCCCACCGACATATAGGTGTGGGCGTGCATGGGTCCGGTCAGCGTCGCGATGGGGGTGCTGTCACCCCAGTCAATCCGGAAGCTGTCAGCCTGTGTATCGGGTTCCTCCAGGGTAACGGTGACCGTGAACGGCACGGGTCCGCTCGACGGTGACCGGTCCGCGATCAGGACATAGGGCGCGGCGACGAGAACGGTCGGCGCAACGACATCAGGCATCCGCACGCCGCCCAGCATCGCGGCGACAGTGATGCGATAGGTCCCGGTATCGACATATTCATGGGTGACGGTCGGCGCAGGCGGTATCTGCTGTTCCGCGCTGCCGTCATCCCAGTTGATCCAGAAACTATCTGCGGTGATGCCGCCGATGCGCTCCGGTAGCCGCAGGGTGAACTTCACTTGCTGCCCTTGCTGCTACGCGCGGTCTGTTCGCTCTCGTTCATGGACAGCGTCACATCGAGCGGCGCCGTACCCGCCTTCGGATTCACGTCGACATCGAGCCGGTAGGTGCTGCCCACGCTGATCGTCGGACCGGTGACCTCGGGTGTCGCGCTCGCGTCCACGGTCGGCACGACCTTGATGAGATAGACGCCATCGACCGTGTACTGATGCGTATGCGTGAGACCGGTCACGCCTTCCGCAATCGCGGTGCCGTCGCCCCAGTCGATATCGAACGAATCCGCCGTGCCGTTGACTTCCGACATCGTGAGCGTGACGTTCAACGGTGCAGGACCGGCGCTCGGCTGGGCGGTCATCGTGAGCGTGTAGACGCCACCACTCATCGTCACCTCACCACCCGTCACGGCAGGCAGTTGTGAGCCGTCGACAATCGCAATGAGCGACGGCGTAAAGGTGCCGTTCGACATGTAGGTGTGCGTGCGCGGCGAGACCGGCGCGGGCGTCGTTTCGTCCGCTGTGCCATCGCCCCAGTTGATGATGAACGAGTCGGCAGGCCCGTTCGTTTCCGTGATGGTCATGGTGACCTGTGCCGGTGGTGTGCCGCTCGTCGGCGCGATATGGATTGCCACCGAGTATGGCGGACGCGAGACCACGACCGGCGTCGCGTTCACGAACGGCTGGCGTTCGCCATCGAGCGTGGCGATGACGGTCGGATTGCGGATGCCCTGCGAGACGTACTGATGGGTCGCGGTGAGTGCGGTGATGGTGTCCAGTGGCGTGCCATCGTCCCAGTTGATCTCGAATTCCTCGGCGGGACCGTTGGTCTCCGCAAGCGTCATCGTGACATTGAGCGGCGCGGCACCCGTGGTCGGCGTCACCGTCGCGACGAGCGTGTACGGCGGACGCTGTGCGGTCACGATGGTCTGCGCGTTGAACGGTGCGGTCTCGTTGCCTGCGATGGTGGCGACGAGGGTGGGGCGGTACTGTCCTGCGACCGTGTAGGTGTGGAGCGCCTGATGTGTCGTGATGGTCTGCGGTGCGCTGCCGTCCTTCCAGTCGATCACGAACTTGCTGGCCTGCGCGCCCACCTCGTTGATCGTCATCACCACGTTCAACGGGATGTTGCCGCTGCTCGGTGCGATCACGGCGATGAGGACATAGTGGGGGACTTCGCCACCCGTTACCGGCTGCGTGAGGACCGATGGTCCCGCCACGCGCATCGTCACGCTGCCCTGGATCGCCTGGTCGACGCCGCCGCTCTCGTTCACGGCCTGTACGATCACGGGCAGCGTGCGCACCGCACCGTTGCGGTAGTGAATCTCCAGCATCCGGGTGTCGCCGTTTCGCTGTGCCTCCATGAGATCGAGATAATCCGGGTCCGTGGGATCGATGAAAAACTCGAACGTGAAGGTGCCGGGGTCCCCGAAGCCCACGAGACTCGTGCGCTCGTCATCGCACAGGGTGGTGGTGTCGATGGTTGCCGCCTCGTTCTGGTTCAAGGCATAACTCACGACACACAGATCGATCAGCGCATGGAGAATCCACGCGCCGTTGTTGGAGAACTCGCCGGTCTCGCGTGAAGTGTCGCTATTGGCGAGAATGCAGGATTTTGTCTGCTCGTCGATGCTCTGCACGACCCATGTCTTGTTGTCGATGCTCGCGAAGCCGGTGCCGAGAATGTAGATCGCGTTGCCGTTTTTCAGTTTCGACACGTCATCCAGCACCACGGCAGTCGGCTGGGATTTGCTGATGCTGCGAATAAGCCCTGTGGCGGCTGCGGGCCGATCCGACCCGGCTTCGAGATACATGTGAGTCCGCTGGGCGGAGATGGCGCGCTTTGCCATGTCACTGCTCCTGTACGGGTTGATCGGGTTGCCATGACAGTGAAACGACCACGCTCACCCGATGTATGCGCGTGTCCTGTTCGTGCATCTCCTGCCAGTCCTCGTACATGGGGTCACCGTTGCAGGCGTCGATGATCCGCAGAATGCGTTTCATGATTTCCTTCGCGTCCTGATGGGTTCGCGCATACGAGTCCACGCGGTAGTTCATCTGCCACAGGGGAGTCGCACCGCACAGGGTCATGCGGGGCTGTGCGCTGATCACGGAGATAATCACGTAGGGTTCCCGAACATCCTGGGGAGCCAGGATGCGAAAGACGCGTCCCGGCAGGGCGGGGTTGAGCAGCGCGAAGAACTCGGCCTCGTTCATCACGTTCCCCGTTCCTCGAACCTCACGTTGTTTTTCTGGCACCACCGTTTCACGCTGGCGCGCAGGGTCTTGCGAAAGGCGTTGATTGCTTCGGGCGTCTTGGCCGTGATGCCGGGATTGAAGAACGGGTGTGCCCGCATCTTCGACGTGCCGTATTCGAGGTAACGACCGTAGGCGGACGGCCCACGCTTGACACGGCCCCCCTTGACCCGGCGCGCACGTACCGTCACGTCGATGCGCTTCGCGTATTGCGTGCGCCGGTTGGCGCGCGAGAGGATCGCGTCGTGGAGTTCCCCGGTGTAGTCCGCCGAGCTTCCGAACTGCTCCAGCACGTTGCGCCTGATTTCTTCGAGCATCGGCTTTCCCGCACTGCGCAGTGCGGCGCCGAGCATCCGTGTCGCCATCTCGGCAGGCATCTGCTTGAGGAACCGTTCAAGTTCGCTCAAACCCTGTACCTCCCTGATCTCGATCACGGCTGACCTCCTTCGGTGATGACGCCGCTCGTGCACATGAGCATGAGATCGGGACGGTTCGCCACCATGTTCGGGATCACGGCTTCGATGTTGTAGATCGTGTCGCCGTGAATCACACGGTTGGCCGTGGTGATGTCGTTGCGCCAGCGGATCGTGATGCGCGTGGTCACCTGCGGTCGCCACTCCTGCGACGCCAGCCACTCACGCCCGCTCATCGGTGAGATCGCGGCCCACACACGCCCGTCGTTGCGTGGTGTGGGTACGGGTTCCCACCCGGCCACACGCGGTTCACCCGTATCGAGCACTTCACGCTTCGGGCGTTCGAGCCGCACGCGGTACTTGAAGCGGCCTGCCTGCGCGCCCGAGGTGCTGGTCGAGGTCGCCATCACGCAAGCGTCGGCGTGCGACGCGGATAGAGGATGTTCATGACATGCTTCGGCAGGTAGCCCATCTCCAGCTGCGCGGCCTCCACACCATCGGGGTCACGGATCACGTAACCGACGCCCGCGAGCGTGGCGAGCTTCACCTCGGGGGGGATCGCGTCATCCCCGAAATTGCGGCGACGCTTGAGGTAGGTCATCACCATCTCGCTCACACCGGCAATGGCGACCTTGATGTTTAGCTCCATCTCGTCGGTGTCGATGCGCAGCCACTCCTTCGCTTCGTCGACCGTGCACAGCATCTGGACTTCACGCACGCCGCCTGGGTGGTCCTCGTCGGGGGGCATGTGGAAGTGAATCCACTGCTGCCCGCGCTCGTCGCCCCAGATGAACGGTGCGTACATCCAGTCGAGATAAATCCTGCGGTCGACGATCCACCAGGCCATCACCGTTCTCCTTCGCGCAGGTCGCGCCCGTCACGCCCGTGCTTCACGGCGAGCGTCCACGCACCACCGCCCGCGTCGGGCTTTACGGTGGTGGGCGCGTTGCAGTGCCACATCGAGCCGCCCCACGTCACCATGTCGCCGGGTTCGTACTCGTGGCCCGGTTCGAACACACCGCGATAGATCACGACCGGCAAGGTGAAGGTGTGAGGCTCGACCACGCCATCGGAGCGGTGAACCACGAACGTGAACCCGCGCGAGCCGTTGTGGATCATGTCGACCGACGAGGTGCCGGGCATCACGCAGCGCCACCCGGTCATGCCGCTCGTCTGGGTCTCGGCGCGCCACAATCCCCCCTCGTGCCACGCGAAGGTTCCGCGCGCATAGGTGTGCTCCGGCTCGATCCCCTCGATCACGACCATCGTTGCGGCGTCCCTGCCGTCCGCACCGTCGCGGCCATCCTTTCCGTCACGGCCATCCTTGCCGTCGCGTCCATCGCGCCCGTCGAGGCCCGGAGCGCCATCCCTGCCGTCCTCACCGTCTTCGCCGTCCTCACCGTCCTCACCATCACGACCGGGTGGACCGGGCGGACCGTCGACGCCATCACGGCCCGCAGGACCGGGGAGACCCTGCGGACCGGGAGGACCTTCGGGACCTTCAGAACCCGGCAGGCCATCCACACCGGCAGGACCCACCGCGCCGTCACGTCCTGGCTCGCCCTGCGCACCAGGAGGACCTTCAGGACCGGTCGGACCCGGCAGGCCATCCACACCGGCAGGACCCACCGCGCCGTCACGTCCTGGCTCGCCCTGCGCGCCGGGAGGACCTTCAGGACCGGTCGGACCCGGCAGGCCATCCACACCGGCAGGACCCACTGCGCCGTCACGTCCTGGCTCGCCCTGCGGACCCGGTGGACCGTTGACACCATCCCGACCCGGCTCACCATCACGACCGTCGACGGGTCTGCGTTCTTCGAGCACACGCATACGTGCGATCAGGGGAGCCAGCCCGTTGCGCACGCCTTCACCGATCAACTGCGTGACGACGCCCATGAATTGCCTTGCTTCAGCCGGTGTCATGGTGTGCGCGCTCCATCGGTGGGGGCGAGCGCTTCGCGCACGAGGCCCTCACGCCCGAGCCGCAACATGTCCTCGACCGACACGGCGTTCTGTGCGGGGACCGGTTCATCGGGCGGGTTCGACGCTGCGGGTGGTGCGGGCGCGGCGGGCGGGGTGATGGTGGTCGGCGCGGCACCCGTGCGATCGCGGGCGTCGAGTGCGGACAGTGAGTAGTTCTGCTGCTGCAGGTAGGGGGTCTGTCCACCGAGTACGGGACGAAGGTTCAACCGCCTGCGACCCTCGTTCGGCGCAAGCAGCCCGCCGGTCACGCCTTCCTTGAGCATGCTCATCAGCGCTGCGCTGTCCATGCGCAGCAGCCCGTCGAGATCGAGTTCCGTGCGGTAGTCGGTCGGCAGCGCCAGCCCTTCGTCCATGCACAGTTCGTATGCCTCGATCAACGACTGGAGGCATTGCGAGTAGTAGAACTGCAGCAATGCTTCGATGTTCTGATAACCGGGGATACGCCCCACGTCGAGCATGAAGCCGGGAACGTGGAACACACTGCAGACGATCTCGGCATTAAACTTGGCCTGCTCGACAAGCTGGGAGTCCGCCGCACTCAAACCCAGTTGCTCGAACTTCAGCCCGTCTCCCATCACGGCGATGCGGCCACGGTTCGGACCGGAAAACTTTTCCTCCCACTGACGCTTGAGCCGGTCCGCCGCCTCGTTGCTGATCGCACCGGGTGCCACGAGAATCCCGCCAGGGTACGCACCGTTTTCGAAGAAGCTCGCGGCGTTCCCTTCGAGCGCGAGACCGTGACGGGCGGCGAGCGCGCACGCGAAGATCGGGGAGGTGCCGACAAGCGGATGAAAGATGCAGTTCATCCGGTCGTGGATCATCTCGCTGGCGGGCACCGTGATCTGATGTTCCCAGTCGCGCCCTTCGATCTCCACCCCGGCGATCCAGTCAACATCCCAGTCGGCAATGCCCGACAGGTTGTCGGCGTTTAGCTGGTAGTACACGTCGCCACCCGTGGTCACCACGGGCGTCACGTTCTCGGGGTCGAGGATGTAGATGCGACGCACCACACCGCGTTCGTCGCGTTCCTTCAAACCGTATGTGTTGCCACGGGTGAGCTTCGAGACGATCCAGTTCTCGGTGAACTGGATGTGGTTCTGGTAGTGGTTCGGTCGACGCAGTACCGGCGAGTAGGCCGGGTTCGAGACGGGAAGCCAGATGCCGTCCTCGTCGCGCTCCATCAGCCTGATCTCCAGCTTGCCGATGTCGTTGCTGATCAACGTGATGCACGCATAGATCGCGTGGTACGCGAGCAGTGTTTCGGGGGCGAGTTCGACGTTCTGCTGCCACGCGCCGGAAAACGGTTCGCGGATGATGAGCGGCCACCATCCGCCCGTACCCCAGCCGCCGCCTGTCCAGTTCCATAGCCGCTCGTCGTTGTTGCCGCTGGATGTGACGGCACCACCACGCGGTGCGGCGCGCGTGATCTCCATGCCGAGAATGCGCATGGTCACGCTCCGTCATCGGTCGCGCGCATGTCGCGCCGGTTGTAGCGGCCTTTCTTCGGCTTCGCGCCGACACGCGCCACGGGTTGCTCCGCACGGTCCTTCGCACGGCGTTTCTTCTGCTGCCGGTCCTTCTCGCCCTGTGGTTTCATGTCGAACGCTCCCATGAAAAAGGGCGGACCCGGACAGGTCCGCCCCAGTTACGCGCGCTTCGTGTCAGCTTTTGTCCTTGTCCTTGTCCTCCTGTGACGTGCGACGTGAACGCCGTGCTTCTTCGGTTCCCGGCGTGACACCGGCAAGGGGACGCCCACCCACGCCGAGACCCGGCATCAGACCGGCATAGCCACCCGGTTCACCGGGCTCCGGTACGGTCGGTGAACCGGCAAGGTTCGGCTGGTAGTCCGCATCGCTGATATAGGCCGCGCACTCGGGGCGACGGGGAGCCCAGTTGATGAAGCGCTCCGCACGCACGCCGACCATGTTCTGCTGCCACAGGCTGACGAGACCCACGCCGTTACCGGTCGGCGCATCGTCCATCTGCACGGACGCTTCGCGCGAGATGTCGATGGTCACGCCACGGTCATCGGCAAGCAGGATGTCGCGCGGCTGCACGAGCACGATGAGGTTCTGCGCGGTCATCGACACGATCACCGGGAGTCCGAAGAACACGCCGCCGTTCTGGTTGATGCCGGGGAACTCCTGCTGACCCAGCGGGTTCTGCATCATGAAGATCGCCAGCGCGTTGACCGGACTCATGATCCAGTACGCACCCGCGAGCGACATGTTTGCGCCGACGAACATCCCGAGCAGCGCGAACACATCGGCGCGCAGCGAATACGGGTCGCTGCCCGTCGCGTCGATATGCGCCGCGCCGTAGGTGATCGACGCCGGGTGAACACCGGGCACCGGTCCCACGGTCGGATCGATGAACTGCTCGTCAAGGAACCGGGCGATGGTCTCGATCATGTCGCGGCGGACCACGGCTTCCGCCGAGGGGTCCGAGAAGCGCACGAGTTCTTCAGTCAGCACGACGATGCCTGCTGCCTTCGCGAAGCCGAGGGTGATGAGTTCGAACGTGAGCTTGCTGACGGGTTTGGGTTTTGCCTCACCGACCCACGATGCCGAACTCGGTGTTAGCTGGGCGGGCATCTTGACGTTGAACGGCACGCGCCGGAAACCTTCGATGCGCCCGATGATGGTCTCCGGTCGCAGCAGTTCGATGAACTCGTCGGCCATCGTGCGGTACGGCACGAGCGCACCGGCCCACTCGGGATCGGTGGTCGTGCCTGCCGCCACCGCCGCGCGCAGCACGATCTCGACCTCGGGTGTCGTGTCGCGCCACGACTGGGCGATCTCAGCAGCCTGCATGAGATTACCTTTCGAGCGGGCGATTGCCATCACGTACCGGGTGAACGCCGTGCCGCGTTCGACGTTGCGCTGCACGGTGATGATGGGTGACACGCTCGTGCTACGGGATGCGGTTGCGGCCTTCGGGTTCGCACCGGCAACGGGCTTGGCGCTTGCCACTTCCGACTGTTCGACGATGCGCAGCCGCTTGAGGTGTCCGTCGATCGCCTCGATCTCGCCCTGCAGGGTGTCGAATTCCTCCTGCTGCTCGGTGTCGAGGGTTTCACCCTTCTCACCAGAGAGCGCGATGATCTCGGACATACGGGCTACATGTGCCGCGCGCCTGGCTTCATACGCGGCGATCTGCTCCGCGATGTTCATGGCATTACTCCTTCACGTGAACCTTATGGATCACGAATGGTTTTGCGCCAGCGCGCGCAGGGTTCTGATCGAGCCGCACGACCACGCCACCCTCTGTGCCTGACGCGGCTCGGGTAGTGCGGTGCATGGATCGGATCGTGTGGATGGTGGCTTCGGGATTCGCGGGAATGGTCACGAGCGAAAGCTCGATCCACTCCCACTTGATGAAGCGCACACCGCCGTGTTCGAGGCGGGATTCTTCGAGCGGCAGGAAGCCGATGGAGACGGCGCGCACGAGATTGGCCTTGACGCTCTGCCATGCCTCGTCAAGCCGGTCCTTCAGCCTGCCGGGTTCATCGAGCCGTGCGACGCGCGCCCGGAACGGGATGCCCTTGTCATCGGGTTGTGCGAACTCGACGTGACCCACGGGCTCGTGGTGGTTGTGTTGCCAGAGCAGCGGCAGGGGCAGCTTGTAGAGCGCCCCCATCGGTTCCACGATGTCCTCGTAGCGGTCGGGCACGGGGGTAGTCGCCACGCCTTCCAGCACGCGCACGTCCTCATCGACGCTCCGGACTTCGAGCGCCCAAAAATCGCGGTTCATGGTGGACTCCTGCTTAGAGGATGAACATCTGGTACTCGGGCTCACGCTCGGTGGATTTGTTGAGCGCGAAACCGACGGCCATCGTGAGAGCCACGATGCCGTCAATGCGTCTGCCGTTTTCCTTGCGTTTCTTGAACATGCGGTTGTTCTTCGCGTCGGTTTCGATCACCGCACACGAGACGTTCCAGTGAAGGCACGGGTTGAACAGGACGCGCAGCTTGCCGTCGAAAATCAGCTGCTCGATGAGTTCGATGGAGCGCGGCATCCATAGCTGTGAATCGGACGCGCGGTAGAAGCCCTGTCCGTGGGACACCATGTCGACCGGGAGTGCCGCGGACTCCAGTTCGTCACGGAAGTACTTGATGCGGTACGGGTCATACGCGATGCCTTCGAAGTGCATCGTCTCCATGTGTTCACCGAGCCGTTTGACCGCCACGCCGTACTTGATGACCTTGCCCGGTGTCGTGTAGAGATAACCCTTGCGTACCCACGCGTCATAGGGCACGTGATCGTGCCGCGCCCGTTCGAGCATGGTGTCCTCGGGCGTCCAGAAGTCCACGAACGCATCGACCGAGCCATCGTCATTGCGCCTGGCGACGGCGAGCGCCGTGAGGTCGCGCAGTCCCGAGAGGTCAAGCCCGCCGTAGACCACCGCATCCTTGAAGTCATCAAGCGTGAGCGTGGTGCTTTCGCACGAGCGCCACACCTCGTTGGTGATCCACGGGTTCTCTGCGTCGACCCACTGGCAGAAATTCAGGCGCCGCACCACCGATTCGAGCGACGGCATCCCGCGTGCAAGTCGTACCTGTTCTTCGAGGTAGGACCGCTGGATCGTCACGCCGAGTGACGGGTTCGCCTTGAACCAGCAGCGCTCATCCTCGAACGGGTCCTCACCCTCGTCGAGTGCGCAGATGTAGGCAAAGAACGCATCGTCATCGAGCGTGCCGTCAGCGACCTTCGCGCCGTACTCGTGCTTCTCGTAGCACAGTGAGGTGCGGTCGACCCCGGAGTTGGTGATCTGGAAAATGAGCGGCTGGCGGCGACCTTTCTTGCCCGCCTGCATGATGTCGATGACGGTGCGATCCTTGTGCTCGTGCACCTCGTCGATCAGCGCGCAGTGGGGGCGCGGTCCGCTCTGGCCGCTGGAGTCGCTGGAGATCGGGCGAAAGAAAGAACCCTTGGCGAGATAGGCGAGGTTGTAGCAACGTTCACCCCGCCCGCTCTTGAGCAACCGGCGCGAGAGTTGTGGCGAGAGGTCGACCATCGCCACGGCATCACGGAACAGGATCATCGCCTGATCACGGCGCGTCGCCGCCGCATACACCTCGGCGCGCATCTCCTGATCGGACATCAGCATGTAGAGACCGACACCGGCTGCAAGCGGTGACTTGCCCGAGCCCTTGCCGCTTTCGATGTACGCCTCACGAAAGCGCCGGGTCCCGTCGACCCGCAGCCACCCGAACAGGGAGCCGACGATGAACGCCTGCCAGTCGAGCAGCACGAAGGCAAGCCCCTCGAACTCGCCACCGTTCAGCCGGAGTACGTCACGGAAAAATCCGACAGCACGTCGCGCGGCTTTCCCATCCCACACGAGCCCGCGTTCGTGACCGTGTTCAAGATCGTCGAGGTGCCGCACACACGCATCCCTGACGTGAGGACCCGCGACCACTTTCCCGGTTACCACAGCACGCGCGTAGCGCGCCACCACGTCAGAAGTAGTGCCGCGCCTCGTCCGGCTCGTCGCCATTGGGCACGCCCGGTTCGATACGGGTCCGCGCTGCAGGGGTCATGCCGAACTCGGACGCGAGTCTCGACATGATGAGCATCGCCCGGTTCGCCACGCCCACGAGCGGGTTCTGTATGGCGTTGCCGTTCGTGGTCTTGATCATCAGGGCGGATGTGAGCTGGTCGCGCACCTTCATGCGCTGGATCGCTTCCTCGGCGTCGATCCAGCGCGAGTACGCCATGCAGTACGCGGCGAGCACCGCGACATCGATACTCGTGAGAATTCCGGCTACGCGCAGTTCGGGCACGAGCCGATCCCACTCGGCACATGCGTTCGCGTCGAGGTGGCGCGGTCGACGCAGGACTCCCGTGCGTGGCTTCGGCTCACGTTCCGGCAACGGGCGTCCACCCGGATTGCCCGTGATCACCTTCAGGGCGGTGGGTTTTGGCCTGGTTCCCCTCGTGGGCATGGGCACCTCATCGGATTGAAATGAACTTGTGTGTCTGCAGTGACACGCGCCACCCGTAGCGTTGCGCGGCTTCAATGCAGAGCGCGGTCGCGGTGGGTGACTGGCTCAACGGCTGAAGCCACAGGGCCACGCCGTCGAACGGGGCGAGACGGTCACGCGCCCGGTCGATGTCCGCCTGCCTGCCTACCGGGACCTTGAACTCGTCGGCGCGACTGAGCGCCGCGTCGAGCACCGCACGGCCACCGGGCATGTGCCACTTCGGGCTCACGGTGAGAAACGTGGTGGGGCTCACCTGGGGGGCGTAGGTGCCGCTCGTCTCGACCTGTACCCGGCACCCCTGCGCTTCGAGCAGGGCGATGAGGGGACGAAGGTCGAACTGGCACGGCTCACCACCCGTGATCACCACGTGTCGTGCACGCGTACTGCCAACGATGCGGGCGACCGACTGGAGGTCGAACCATGTCCACGTCTCGACGGCTTCACCCGTTTTCGCGTTGATCACCTCCATGCTCACCATCGCGTCGATATCGCGTCGCCACGTGTGCTTCGTGTCACACCACGGACAGCCCACGTCACAGCCCTGCAGACGGATGAACACGGCAGGGGTGCCGGTGAAGCTGCCTTCACCCTGCAGCGATTCGAACGTCTCGTTGACGGGGTAGGCGATGGAGTTCACCGTCACCGGCTGTAGGTCGCGCTGCATTTGCGCGTCTCCTCGACGGTCACCTCGACGAGCCGCACACCGGTCCCGTCGAGCACCACCGGTCCCACAAGCATCACGAGGTGCTGGGCCATGTTCTCGGCGGTGGGGTTGAACGGGACACTCACGACCGTCGCATCGATCTCGCGCACGAAGGGGAGCCACGGGTCATCGCACCACAGGAGCATCCGGTGGTCCCACTGATCCTCAAGCCACCCGCACAGCCGTTCCTTGATCACACCGAAGTCGATCACACGACCGATGGCGTCGAGCGCAGCGGCTTCGCACGAGAAGTGCACCCGGTAGTTGTGGCCGTGGAGGTGAACGCACTTGCCTTCATGACCCACCACCCGGTGACCGCACGAGATGTCGTGGTAGCGCGTGGCGCGGATCACGTCAAAACTCCTGCCCGCGCACGATACGCATGAACTCGTCACGCGCGGCGTGTTCCCGGAGAAGGCCGCGCATCACGCTCGTGGTCATCGTCGTGTCGTGTTCGCGCACGCCCCGTGTGGTCATGCACGAGTGCGTGGCGCGGATGATCACACCGAGCCCCTGTGGCCGGATCGCCGCCTCGATCTCGTCAGCCAGTTGCATCACGGCTTCCTCCTGTATCTGCGGACGGGACATCACCCAGTCTGTGAGCCGGTTGAACTTCGACAGGCCGATCACCCGTTCGCCGGGGATGACGCCGATCCACGCACGTCCCGTGACACTGCACAGATGGTGGGAACACATGGAACGCACGCTCACCGGACCCACGGTGTATAGCTCGTCGAGCCTGCGAACGTTCGGAAAGTCGGTGAGGTCCGGTCGTGGCTCGTACCGACCACGGAACACCTCGTGCAGATACATCCGCGCCACCCGTTTCGGGGTGTCGGCGGTGTTGTGGTCGTGGTCGATCACGAGGGAGCGCAACAGTCCCTCCACCTTTTCCTCGACCTCGTGCTCAAGCGCCTCCAGTTCACCCGGATGGATAAACGCCGAGATGTTGTCGTGAGCCAGATGGGAAGCACCCGCACTGAGCAACCGGTCGCGGATGACTTCCGAGATCGCGGTCATGACATCACAGCCTGATCCTGAAACACCGGATCGGTGAGACCGTTACGCATGAACGCAATGCGTCTCATGTGACACGGGCCACACACCCCGCAGTGTTCGTCACCACCCCGGTAGCACGACCACGTGAGGCCGAACGGAACACCGAGACGGGTGCCCAGTGCCACGATCTCGTGCTTCATCAGGTTGCCCACGGGGGAGAGCAGTTCGACCTTGCGGTTGGCCTGGACGGCGAAGGGAAGCACCGCGTTGAGCAGTTCGGTGAACCGTTCCTCGTTGTCGGGGAAGGCACCACTTTCCTCAAGGTTGTTGCCGAGGGCGACCGCCCCGTAGTCGTTCGCCTCGGCGTAGGCCACGGCCCGTGCGACCATGAGAAGGTTGCGGGCGGGCACCCACTCATGGGCGAACTCCGCACCACGAACCCCGGTGGCGATCTCACCATCGGTGAGCAGGGGGGAGTCGCCGTCGCTGTCACCGTAGTCGAGCGACTGGAAGATCGCACGGCACCCGAGATCAGCTGCGATGTCACGGACCCGGTTGACTTCACGGGTCTGTGCGTGACACCCGTACATGAAGTGCACGAGGTCGACACTCCACCCGTCATGTCTGAGCACATACGCAACGGTCGTGCTGTCCAGTCCCGACGAACAGATGACGAGTGCACGGCGACTCGTGTGACGTGGGAGCATCACCGTCTCGTGGGTGGTGAGGTCAAGCACGCTGTACGGGTCGAGTGCCACGGGTCGACGCCCGAACGGTGCCAGTGACGAGAGGTGCCGCTCCATCGACGAGAAGTAGATCGAGCCGTCGATCTCCAGATAGTGCAGGGGCTTGTAGTTCGCCGCGAGAAAGACCGTGTGCGGACTGCGGACCGCGAGTGCGAAAGAACCCTTCAGGTGCCGGAGTGCATGGGCGAGTGACGAAACACCCGTCCGCCCCTCGTGCCGGTCGATCACCACCGGGATGATCCGGCTGTCTATCACCCCGTGCGGGTTACCCAGTTCGTGATCGTTGGCGATGGTGCCGTTGTGTACCACGCCGTCATAGGGCTGAAGGTCGGTGCCCGTGACGATCTCGGTGGTGGGTGTCGCCCTCCAGTTCCCGAGGACTGCCACCCGGTCACCGGAGAGGGGATACGCCTCCATCCGTCCACCGTCACGGCCCCGGTCCCGAGCCGCTTCACGGATGGCGTCGATGATCCCGTTGTCGACGTTATGACCGATGGCACCGAAGATCGAACACATGGCTAGGTTTCCTGATCAGTTGCGTTAAGGTAGGCTTCCCACGCGTGAGACAGCGCATCGACTGCACGGGAGGCGTTCAGACCGAGATACAGCCGGGTCCCGATACGTTTGAGCATGTCCTGCTGGAGTGTCACCCACGAGAACGCCGTGATCTGTTCGAGGATGCTTCCTTTCCCGTGCCAGTCCTGCTCCCGTCCGAGTCGTTTCGGGTCGAGTCCCGCACGGGTCACGTAACGGATGAACTCGTGAGACGGTGCTCTCATGAA
This sequence comes from Paraburkholderia adhaesiva, assembly GCF_021390575.1. Classification (GTDB taxonomy): domain Bacteria; phylum Pseudomonadota; class Gammaproteobacteria; order Burkholderiales; family Burkholderiaceae; genus Paraburkholderia; species Paraburkholderia adhaesiva. The sequence continues at coordinate 189,967 of NZ_JAJEJQ010000002.1, forward strand.
GTCCTTTCGGGCGACGTTCTTCATCTGTCCGTGACCCACGTATATCTGGGCGTGTCCGTATATCCGCGCCGCGTCCCACGACGACGAGTCGGTGGAGTACGGTCGGTAGAACTTCACGACCGGCATACTCGTGACCCCGAGCAGGTGAATCTTTCGGTCTCCCACGTGTTTCATGACCCGGCCAAGGTAGGTCTTGCCGTAGTTCGAGTACTGTCCCGCCACACCCCCACACGCGATCCAGTCCGTCAACCCGTAGAGTTCGTCCATGTAGTCGAACGTGGCACCCGGTGTGAAGATCGGCATCGGGTCATAGCCCCTCGACCTCATCTCGTTGAAGTTCCTTTCGGTTTCGACCGCGTTCTCGATCACGTCGAGGGTGAAGTAACGCACCGGTTTGACCGGTAACGAATCGATGAACCGGCAGTACCCGTCGAGGGTCACTTTCTTTCCGAGGGTCCACGCCGTGAACGCACCCGAGTCGATCATCAGTTCCATCGTTCCCGGCCACCGTGTCTCGAACCCCACGAGGGCATCCATCAGTCGTTTGTCCGTGTAGGCATAACTCGCAAGAATCAACAGGGTTGGACGGTCACCGTCATTCAATTTTCACTCCCGGAAAACCCACAAGAGCGGCTTTGATTGTGTCCACAACCTTCGCCTTTTCGGTGTTGTCATCCCCCGTCACCTTGATTGCAAAACCGGGTCGGTCGGGGTCGGTCTCGTCGAACTTGAGGTCACTGTCCCACCCGTTGATGATCACCCCGAGTTCTTCGGTCGAGAACCCGACGAGAGCCATGTCAAAACCCATCTCCTGTAAGTCCGAAAGTTCGACCGCCAGTAATTCCTCGTTCCATTGACCGTTCAGCGTGAGCTTGTTGTCCGCGATCATGTAGGCGCGCTTCTGTCCTTCCGTCCATCCCTTCGCCACCATCACCGGGACCTCGGACAGACCCAGCAGCCTCCCCGCAAGCACCCGCCCGTGACCCGCGATCAACCCGCCCGCCTCGTCGACGAGCACCGGCATCGTCCAGCCCCATTCGCGGATCGAACCCGCGATCTGTGCCACCTGCGTGTCGGTGTGGGTCCGGGCGTTCCGGGCGCTCGGGATCAGCCGGTCGATGGGCCAGCGCCGCACCGAATCGGCCGGCCAGCCACGCGTCTCACGTTTCGGCGTCGGTGTGCGCTTCGGGGTGGTGGTCATGACCGAATCCCCGTGCTCACGTCCCGGAAGCCCCTGGGGGCTCTCCCTGCGTTTGCCTGCCGGTTTTGGGCGGCGCCCCCCCGCGTCGCAATGCGCGCTTCAGGAAGCAAAGGTTGGCTCTCGGTTTCCGGCGACGCCGCTTTGATCTGACGAATCCCCCCCGGCAACCGCCCCCGCAGCGCGCCGCCCGCGTCGCGTCAGCGGAACCACGGATGAAGCGGGTCGAGTGGCATCCCATCGGCATCACACCCGGTCGGATGTCCGCAGCCGTTCTCGCGTGCGGTCTTGTCCGCGTGGCATTCATGGCAGAGGCTCTGCAGGTTGCTCGGGTCATCGGTTCCTCCATCGGCCACGCGCACGATGTGATCCACTTCCGTCGCTTCGGTAACGTGACCGGCGCGCAGGCATCGGGCACAAAGCGGATGCCTCCGGAGTTGTCGCGCACGGATGCGCAGCCACTTCCGGCCACGGGTGCGCGGTGTGGTCTGCATGGTCGTGTGACTCCGGGTCGGGGAAAGCTCGGCGCGGCGGGCAGGGGCAGGGAGGTCGAGTGCCGCGCCGGGGAAGTCCGGAAAAGCTCGGGAAGCGAGGGTGCGGTCCAAAACAAAAAGCCCGCACCTGTGACGGTTGCGGGCTTTGCGTTTCCTGTGGACACACTGCTCCACTCGGAAAAGAATGCTAGGCGACGGAATTCCGGTTTGTCAAGCCTGTGTCACGGGTGAGGTCATCGACGGTGAGCAGTCCGCCCGTGACCAGCTTCGGTCCGAGCATATCTTTCGCGAGCGCGTAGTCCTCGTCCTGCGACTCCGGGAAGCGTGGATTGATCCACACCTCGAACCCGGCGTGGAGGTTCCGCACGGCGGTATTGACGGCAAGCCTCGGTCGCACGTCGAGTGCCATCACGAGGGGACCGACGATGCGCGCCGTCGCCTCCAGCAGCCCACGTTCCACCTCGTCATTCAAGTCGTCGAGACTCATCCATTGCCGCGAACTCTGGAACATCGCACACGTGGCGTCATCCCGTCCGTAGCCCGCGACGGGTTCCCAGCCGAGTTCCCACTCGTGCCAGTCGAGCAGCAGACGGTCAACCTTGTCCATTGCCCGACTTCCACGTGCGGTTGCGTTCGTGCGTGCGCAGCGCGATCCACATGCCACGTTGCGGTCCCTCCATGAACATCGCGCTCACGGTGTCATCGTTCGCGGAGAACACCACGGCCCTGATCCACCGGTCCGGTTCGAACGCATACGCCACTCGGATCGTGATCATGTCGCCGGGTTCGAGGGGGCGATAGGGCATGGCCGTTCATCCGCTCTGCTGGCGGTCCGCGTGCTGGGCGATCCACGCGAGCGCAGCCGTGTGAGCGTCGCGCCATGACTGGTTCGGATGACTACCGGTCATCTGCCCGTAGCGGTAGGCGCGACCGATCCACGCGCGCAGATCGTTCGGCAGAGCGCGCCAGTGCTGCGGACAGCCCCACATGGTCGACGGGACAGCCGTCCTGCATCCCGGCCACGGACAGCGGTGGCTCATCGCGTCATCTCCGGGTGCGGTGGCTGTGACGGCGCGAGTGCCGAGCGGGCGATCTGTGCGATGGTGCGCATCGACTTCGGGTCGGGACTCGTCGCGGCGATGTCCTCGATCACGTGCAACGCCTCACGCATCCGCTCGTTCTCGTGCTGCAGATGCACGCGCATCGCCAGCGCGTGACGTGTGAGGTGGTGGTGGGTTTCGTTGCTCATGCTTCGATCAGTTCGAACGGGTCAAGGGTTTCATCGAGCGCGAACTCAAGCTGCTGTGCCTCAAGTGGTTCGATGATGATGTGGGCGCGCGGGTTGTGCCGGTCGATGCCGTGGAGGATCACTTTCTGCCGAACCTGCCGGTCGTTGCGGTACACGCCGTGATGGACGAGCGTGCGGCGTTCACCCGTGCCGTGTGGCGAGAACGCATACCGGTCCTGCAGGCAGTCGAGGATCACCGACTCGTCGAGGTCGGGGCGCTCGCTCGCGTACCAGATGCGGATCGCCACCCGCACGGGACCCGTGAGACGCTGCCGCGCCTTCGGTGGTATCTGCCGCAGCATCGCTGTCTCGTAATCGCGTGCCTTGTCCGACTTGATGCTCATGGGTCGGGTCCTGAGTTCGCCGCTTTCCCGGTCGCGGGTGGTGCGTGCCACGATCTCGCGGCTGTTCGCTTTTGAAGCAGGCTCACCGAGGATCACGAATTCGATTCGCATGGTTTTGTCCTCACTCATCGTCGGAGCCGGGTTCGCGCACGTGGTTGTTTTCGTTCTTTCCGTGCGTGACGTTGAAGGCCGCGATAGCCTCATTCGCGAGTTGCAGCTGATGGATCGTGATGTGTTCACCGTTGCGGTAACGCCTGATGATCCGGTACGCCCATTCAACGCCGTTCTCACCGCTGTGCTGGTGAAGGGTGTCCGTCGCAAGATCGTGCACCTTCGCAAGCTGCTCGCGCGCCTGCTCCGGTGGGGTGCGCTGCTCGTCAGTGAGTGCAAGGGGAGACTGCCGGTACATCGCCGGGGTGGGCGAGCACAGTTCGATGAACTCGGGGAGGTTCGGCGGGCGCTTCGTGCGAAAGAGTGCGGCCACTCCGCGTCGCAGTCCTTCGTCCGTGAGGTTCGCGGCGCTCAAGCCCTGCCGCCATGTCGACTTCATCTCGTCGGCGTCGGCTGCGCGCCACATGTCCGCGAAGGGAGCACCGTAGATGGTGTCCATTTTCACGAACAGTTTTTCAACCCATGTTTCCGGTATTGCGTGGCCCATGATGAGCGATCTCCGGCATGTCAACATCGATCACATTCGGATCGGCTGACACGGCGTTACGCTTATCGCGGCCCGTGAGCTTCGAAACGAAATCCTTGCGTGCTCTCGCCTTTTCATCGACGGAACCACCACTGCCGTTCGGAACGGGTGGATGGAGTCCGGCTTCGATGAACCGGTCGATATGTTCGGCATCACGAAGGATCAATGCGATGCCGTTGTACTTCACACCACCTTCATTCACACCCATGTTGTACGGCGTGAGACTGCACCCATGTATCGCCTCACACAGCTGCTCGGCGTTATAGCCCATTGCGATTGCAGCGCGGATGACCTTGCACCGTTTCTCGTCGAGGACAGACCTCGGTGAGTTCATGGTCTGCTGCCAGCAGGTGAAAATTCCGGCGACCACATCGGCGTCGATGTTCGCGGATTTTCGCGAACTCGACAAGGGTTTTAGCCCGGAGGGCGAAGTATCAGAAGGCTTAGAAGGCTTAGAAGAAACAGAAGTATTAGAAGTATTAGAAGAAAGAGCCCGGTCAGTTCGCACCTGGGTATGAACCGGGTCATTACCGGGTGTGAACTGGCCCGCACCTATAAATTGCACCCTTGACTGACGGGCGTTTGCGGGCGGATCAGGTGGTGGGGCCAGTTCGCTCTTGGCTTCTTTCGGATGTGGGTGCTGATGGGTTTTCCACTTCGTGATGAATATGAGGGGGCGACCCTCAACCACGTAACGCAGGATCAGATCGCGGTGGTCGAGGATGTTGAGCAGGTCATCGACGTGCTGCTCGGTGATGTCAAAATCGTAAGGAAACGCCTCGTCGCGGATTTTTGACGGCAGGTCCTCAAGGCGTCCGTCACGGTCGGCCTGTGTCCACAATGAGATGAACAGCAGCCGGCAGTCGACGGGGGTGTGCTGGATATCAGGTGAACGAAAGAATCCACCCTTAACCGTGCGTGAGCGTGGCATGTCAGTTCCCCGGTCGACCTCACACATTGGTGTCCGGCAGTGCACGCACCGTCATCAGGTTGCGTGCCCGCATCTCCCGGTCGATGTCGACCGACACATCGATGGTCAGCCATGAGAATGGACGCTTGCGGTACGTTGCCTCACCGAAATATCGACCACATTGGGCAAGCATCGCGTCCAGTTTTTCCTCGTCGATCCCGATCCTGATCGTAGTCTCTGCCGGGCTCATCTTTCGTCTCCGGTTATGCGCGCCACGACACCGGCGCGCGTGGTCTCACTTCATGCCGTGTACGCGACGATGCGACTTCGCGTCATGCCTGTGATGACGTTCGAGGTAGTGCTCGATTGCTTCGGCCCGTTCCTCGGCGGGCAGGTCGATAAACTTCACACGGTGAGGGCTGGGCACCCTGAGAAGCCGTTCCGCGAGCTTGAGTGAGAGAAGCCCGCTCATCACGGCGCGCTCGATCATCACGTCACCGATGACGGTATGGGCACGGTAGTAGCTCGCCCGCGAGACATCACACGCGTGGAGAAACACGTCGAGGTGGTGACTGTTTTTCAGCCGCGTCGCCATCCCGAAGTCATAACGGTCGAGCCACCTGGGGCGCGCGAGAACGGCACGCACGAGCCGCGCACACACGATGGCGCGCATGAAGGTCGGGGGCTCGGGCTGACGCGCGGTCATGGCACGCGCGATGATCAGGGCAGGGTGATCGTCGCGTGTGGCGTTAAGGGTGATGCAGGGACACGGGATGTCCAGACTGATCGCCTGATGGATGCGCGCACGACCATCGAGCACCCAGCCGTCGACCAGCACGACCGGGTTCTGGATGCTGCCGCGCACGCTCACGTGATGGCTCGACGGTACAAGTTCCGCGAGCGGATGAGGTGAAAGGGTTTTCAGCGCCTCTCCCTCGACGAGCGTAACAACGCTTTCCACTTTTCGTCCTTTTCTGGAATAAACCGTATTGGCGGCACGTTTAAACGTGTTGCACGATGCTTTCCCGGTTGGTGCAATTGTGATATTTTCTGACGGCGTTCCACTTTAGTCCGGCATCAAGCCCGTGGCTAAACCTCGATCCTCAAGTTATCCGCTTGGGGATTTTTTTCGAGTGGAACGAACGCAAAAAAGCCCACATGGTTTCCATAAGACACCAAGCAGGTTTTTTGTAATTCACAAATGAAACCCGGTTCAAATGTCGGGTTTTTTACTCCAGCCGTTTCCGTCGCATCCGCCGTTCGGCGGCCAGTTGCCGGTCGAGCCGTCTCCAGCCCTGCGCGTACTCGGGACACAGCCGCAGGACGGTGACCCGGTTGCCCACCGCTTCGGCAATGAACGGGGCAATCAGCGGCGGGACGGCAGTGCCGTTACGCAGCCACCGGTCGATCCGGGCGGTATTGCACGGAACGTACTCGTTCACCCGCCGCGCAAGTTCACCAATCGATCCGCAGAGATCAATGGCGTCGAGCAGGGCAACGTGACCCAGGGGGATACCTGGTCCTCGCGCGCACGCCATGTTGGTTCCTGGGTTGTTCCGGGGGATGACGACAGAAGATCATGCTAGTCCGCGCTTTTGCCGAATTCAACACGTGAAACGCGACAGACGGTGCGTGTTCCCCGATAACCCCAGTGCTGGCAAGCCTTTCAGACATGAAGATTTTTTCTCAGGCGTCTGACGCCCTCGCTCCACCATCCGACATATTTTGTAGGCGTATACCCTTATGACTTCGGGTGGTGACCGGGAGACTGGCAGGAGACTACGGGGAGACGGGCGGGAGACTGCGGGGAGACTGGCGGGAGACTGACTGCTTCAAAGCCCCGTCAATAAAAGCATCAGGCTTTTTGTAAAAATAGATATTGATTAATAAAACCGAATCAGATTGTGCAAAATACAATCTATAGCTTGTTTTTTATTCACCCGACACATCCTTTTTTCGCCTGTTGCGTAATTCGAATTGAAGTCTATTCTTCACCGTCATTAACGCGGCGAAGGAAATGCGGGCATGTACACGACAATCCAGCGTGACATCGACGAGTGCGGTGCACCTCGTGTATGGGTGACCGGCGTGGATCGTGAGACCGTGTTCAACACTGCGCTCGACGTGAAGAACGCTACACCGCCCGAACAGTGCCCCGAGGTGTACGGTCCGAAGCTCGATCTCGACTCGGGCTACTGGCACGCGATGGTGAGCGTCCACAAGGCAGCGCCATGAGCACCCGCCGTGCCCGTCGCCGTCCGCGCGCCCTGGACATCGACGCACTGTGCTTCTCGCGCGCCATCGACCGGGGACTGCGTGAGGGCGGTGTCGAAACGATCCGTGACCTGTGCGCGAGCCGTCCGCGCGACCTGATGAAGCTCCCCCATGTCGGTCCTGCCGTAGTCGAGACCATCCGCTCGGTGCTGCAGATGTACGGGCTCGATCTCGTGATGGAGGACTCGTGATGGACTCCGATCACCCGGTCGACGTGCGGCACGAGAACTACACCGGTTCGCGCCGGGTGATCGTGACCGGTCTCACCCTGCAGTCCGTCGACGCCGCCGCGCAGGGCATTGTCGACACCGCACCGCCCGAGGCAGACGCCGAGCGTTTTCCCACCCAGTTCGACGCCACCACCGGGGGCTACCGCACGGTCGTGTGGCTGCGCACGGGACCCTCGGGATGACCGGCATATAGGCGTTCTGGAAACGTGCGGCACCGTTGTCCTCCCCGTCATCCGCTGCACGTGTCACCCCGTCGACGGGAGCAGGAGACTGCCATGACACTCACCGCCAAAGGTCGGGCACGCATCAAGCCGTCGAACTTCGCGCTGCCCGGTCGGCGTTACCCGATCAACACGACTGCCCGCGCCCGCAATGCGCTGGCCCGTGTTGCGCAGTTCGGCACCCGTGCCGAGCAGGTCAAGGTGCAGAACGCGGTTCACCGGCGCTGGCCATCCATCGATGTGACGAAAACCGGCAGGAGATAGGCCACTGAACGCGAGCGCCACCGCGCGCTCGCACTTGCATGCTTTTCGGAGGACACATGAACGCGGTAACGATGACGAACCTGCCGACCGTAGATGACGCACGCCTGCCCACGAACTACCAGGCAGCGGTCGTGGCGCTTGAACAGGTAAGCACGTGCGATGAGTGTCAGTCATGGGCCGACAAGGCGATGGCGATGGCGTCCTACGCACGCCAAGCGAAAGACGACGTGCTCCAAAAGATGGCGATGCGCATTCAGGCCCGCGCAATCCGGCGCTGCGGCGAACTGCTCGACACGGTGCCGCGCAATCCGGGTGGAAGTCCGGCGCACAAAGCTACTCAGGTGGACGCCAGCCCGAGTAGCCAATCAACCGGTTTCGTTACTAATGGCGTTAAGCGTGTCGATGGAATCTATGCCACAGGGCACGACGCCAACATGAGCACGGGCCAGATAAAAACGGCTTTGCGCGTTGCCGCCGTGCCGAAGGCCGAGTTCGAAAAACAGGTTGAGAGCAACGATCCGCCCACCGTAACGAAGCTCGCGAAGCAAGGAACGCAACCGAGAACGCGACCGCTTGTTGACCTCGAAGGCATCGCCCCCGAGGACTACAAGGCGGCGTCGGTGTTCGGTGGTGAAATCCGGCGTCTTGCCGACTACTGCCAGTCACACGATGCAGTGCATGTGGCTCGCGGCTTCAAGCAACACGAACGCGCCGCGCTTCGCGCGAATATCGCCACATGTGGCGAGTGGATTCGCGACTTTTGCTTGCACTTGCCGGAGTGACATCATGGGTTACAACGCCGAAAGCCTTACCGCCGAAATAAAGCAAATCATTCGCGACCTCGAAAGCAGGAACGAGCGCAAAGTACCCGACTGGATTACGAACGTGGTGTTGAAGAAACACCCGTTGCCCAAGAATATGCCCGACGACGACGCGGACTTTGCGCTGCTCTGTGAGCACGCACACGTTCGCTCGACGGTCGGACAAGTATTAGGCCGTCCGAAGCTGGAAGTGAACCCGACACCGAACCCGCAACTGATCCTTGAAGGTTTTGAGCATCTTCAAAAGGAATACGTCGTAACGGCGGAACACGGTGCAAAGGTATCGGTCCCCATCGAGCAAATCAGCGACGAGCAGTTACTTGAAAAAGCCGACGAACTGGACGCCACCTCATTAACCCTCGCCGCACATGCCGTTGAAATGCGGCGGTATGTTGCCGAGCGCGGTCAGAAGCGCGCTGCAGGGGGGCGCAATGAATACCTGTAACTCAGCACGAAAAATCGCGTTCTTTAACGTATTCCGCGATGCGTTTTCTCGCGTGGTGCCGCGTGAACGTATGCAGGTACTCGGCTACCTGGTGAATGCTGCCGAAAACGCCGAAACACGCGCCGAACGCGAACATGCAAGGCAGGTAATGGATACCTACGTTGAGATGTTGATCGAGCTTTACTCGGGAACGATGCTTTTGCGGGGAGAGTTGCCGGGGGCGTTCAATGAACGCGCGTGAAGAATGGCTGGCCGGTCGAAGGAAAGGACTTGGCGGCAGCGACGCGGCGGCGGCGCTCGGACAGTCACGTCACGTGACCGCTTTCCAGCTGTATCAGGAAAAGCTCGGGCTGATTCCCGACGATATGGTGGTGTCGCCCGAGGCGGCTGAACGCATGGAGTTCGGGCAACTCATCGAGCAGGTGATCGCGGACATGTACGCGAAGCGCTACGGTGTGAAGCTGCGGCGACACAACAAGCTCGCGCAGCACGCGCGCTTTCCGTACATGCTCGCCTCGTATGACCGGACCATCGACGGCAGGCATGAGGGTGTCGAATGCAAGAACGTCGACGCGCTCTCGTACCGTTTCGGTGAGTGGGGTGAAGAACACTCGGATCAGGTGCCGCAGGAATATCTGCTGCAGTGTCATCACTATCTCGCCACCTCTGGCTATGACGTGTGGCACCTCGCGGCGTGTGTCGGTGGTAACTCCCTCAAGGTCTACCACATCGAACGGGACCCCGAGATGATCGACCTCGTGGAACAGGGCGAAGCCGAGTTCTGGGAGCACGTAGAACGCCGGGACCCGCCGCCGCTCGACTACCGGCACAGGAGCGCCATCCCCCTGCTGAAAAAGATGTATCCCGGTTCGAACGGCGAAACCGTCAAGCTGCCATTCGAAGCCGAGACCATGCACTACGCGCGCCTGCAGTTCGAGGACGATGCCGCGCTCATGGAGACCGGCGCGAAAGCGGCGAAGGCACGCATCCTTCACATGATGGGCGAGGCGTCCGTGGGACTGCTGCCGAACGGTGGCGGTTACACGCGCAAGCTCGTCAAGCGTGACGGCTACACCGTCGAGCCCACCACTTACATCGATTTTCGTTTCTCAGCCCGTAAAGGAGAGAAGTGATGAACGACAGCAGCGACACCCCGCTCAGTCCGCAACGGGACCTCACCGAGACCTCGGGTTCACGCGCGGACTCGAACCGTGAACTGGCCGACCTGCAGGTGGTGTACGTCATGGCCGGGAAGAACCCGCGCGACGAGTTGCGGGCTATCGACCGGATCGAGAACGCGTTCACCCGGCTCGGTCTCGCGGAGAAAGCCCAGTACGCCTACTCGCGCGGCGGCACCGACATCCGTGGTCCGAGCATCAAGGCGATGGAACAGATCGCCGCCATCTGGGGGAACGTCGACGCGGCGTGGCGGGTGCGCTCGCGCGGGGTCGATCAGCACGGCATTGGCTACAGCGAGATCGAGACGGTGGCGGTCGATCTCCAGACCCGCACGCGCAAGCGCATCGGCTTCATCGTTCCGCACTGGCGCGACACGAACAAGGGCGGCTACATGCTGCAGGATGAGCGCGACATCTATGAACTGTGCGCGAATCAGGCCCAGCGCCGGGTACGCGCCTGTCTCGAAGCCATCATCCCCGGCGATGTGGTCGAGATCGCCATGCTGCAGGCGGACAAGACCCTGAAGGCCAAAGCCGACACCGGCCCCGAGGCGATGCTCAAGATGGTCGACGCATTCGCGGAGTTCGGTGTGACGAAGGAACAGATCGAGAAGCGCATCCAGCGCCATCTGAGCGCGATCACGGCAGCACAGGTGGTGGGTCTGAAACGCATCTACGCCTCGCTGCGTGACGGCATGAGTGATGCCGGTGAGTGGTTCGAGGCGACCGGACCGAAGTCCGCCGAGGGGACTGCTCCAGCCACCGAGGGAGCCGGGACCGCCGCGGTGAAGTCGCGCATGAAGGCGAGCGCGAAGAAGAAGGGTTCCACGGCACCGGCCGGCAAGGGTGCAACCGTGATGAGCTACGCGGAAGTGGTGGACGCGATCAACGACGCCACCACGCTCGATGCCGTGAACGATGCCGGTGACCTCATCAAGCACGTGGCGGACCCGCAGCAGCGTGCAGAACTGGAGACCGTGTACCGCGCCCGCGCCGCCGAGTTCGAGGGATGACCATCATGTACACCATCGAGGAACGCTGGATGAATTTCCGGTTGCACTGTATCGATCCCGAGGCATCCACCGTCCAGCTTCACGATATGCGGATCGCGTTCTACGCCGGATTCACGTCAATGCTCGAAGCGAATATGGAACTGGCCTCGCTTGAGCAGGCCGTGGCGATATCGCTGCTCAAGCGTCTGAGTATCGAAACGCTTTGCTTCGCTAACGATCAGGTGTAACGACAGGAGGATGTGATGCTGGCACTCAAGCGGCACACGGTCAAGATCGCCCATCTCAATCTGCGCACCGAGAAACACGGCGACAAGGATGTGAACGCGCTCGACATAAAGATCACGTTCGACGTGCCGAACGGACGGCTCGATGATCTCGCGGGCGGTCTGCGCGCCTCACTGTATGAGCAGTCGGGCAAGCCCGATCTGCTCGGGCCGGACAAGAACCATCTCACGCACCTGCGGTTCCCGCAACTGGGCAAGGTCAAGTGGGGCGGCGCGTGGTCACCGGTCGGTTTCCACCTTCACGTGGGCAACGGTCGCGGCAAGGGCGATCTGCTGTTCGTGCAGTCGAAGTTCGATCAGGTTGAACTCACTCCGAAGGAGGGCGGCACGTGCACATGCGTGGCCCGCGCGCAGGTGTTACCGACTCCCGACGAGACCGCCAGGCTCGTTGGGCTGCTCGGTCACGAGGTCCCGGCATCGACCGACTTCACGAACGCGGTCGGCAGCGACGAGACCGGTGATGACTGATGCGCCACGTATCTCCCGCGTCCGCATGAGCGTGACCGCACGTGTCTTTTTCGCGGCGCTGATGGGGATGCGCTTCGCGGTGGTGGCGCTCGTGATCACGGGTGCTGCCGCGCTGATCCTTCGCCTGTTCCGCTGGGCGATCCTCAAGTGCTGACATGGAGTGAACCATGAAGCTCACCACGACTTACCTGCTCACGCTTCGTAAACAGGGGGTGTTTAATTTTGTCGCGGAGCAACTGCTCCACCAGAACGCCCGCGCAATGGCACCCGGCACGGCGAAGTGCATGTACCGCGCACCGGACGGTCGACGCTGTGCGATCGGCTGGCTCATGCCCGACGAGGTGTACCGGTCCCGCCTCGAATACATCGGTGTGAACGAACTTGCCTCGGAGCTGCTCACGTCAACGAATCCGGAACACTTCCGCTTCGCGGAATTCCTCCTGCGTCACATGTGGCTGCTGCGTGAACTGCAGGGGCTGCACGATGCGCACACGCCCGATGCGTGGCCCGTGCGGTTGCGGATGATCGCCGCCGAGCATCGGCTGGACACCTTCGTGATCGACCACATGGCGCCGGTCATGACGTTGCGTCAGGAACGCCCCACGGACCTGCTGCAGCGCACTCTCGCTCCGTACATCAGTGACCACGAACCGGAAGCGGTGACATCATGAGACCCGGTTACCCCACGGTTCGCGAGCTTGTCGAGTGGAACGGACAGGAGGTGTTCAACCACGTCTCGTGGCACCTGCTCGCGCAGGGCCAGCGCTGCACGAAGGGCGCGACGCGCGTCTGTTTTTTTCGCAACGCACTCGGACAGGAGTGCGCGGTCGGGGCCGTCATCCCCGAAGCGCTCTATCACCCGGCGATGGAGGGGAAGAACGTTGCGGCGCTGATGTTGCTGCTCACAGAAAGACCGTTCGATAGTGGCGGATACGAGGTGCTGCGCATGTTCCTCTGTGCTCACGCGACACTGCTCATGCGCCTCATGCAAGTCCACGACGAGGTGACGCCGGTCATGTGGCCGGAAGCACTCGTCGATGTCGCGGAATCCATGAGGCTCGACACCACCGTGATCGGTGCGTTCGTGTTTGAGTCGATGCGCGACGGCCTGCCGGAACGGTTCACCGGAGCGCGCCATGTCATCACATAGCCGACGAGCCCGCGAGCGCATCGACACCATCGCGCAGTGGCTCGGTCCCGAGAACCCCGAGATCGACGCATGGGTGCCTGACTACGGGCGCAAATGCGAGGCATGTGGTGCGACGCCGTGTGTCACCGGGCTCTCGAACGGGCAGGTGGTGTATGAAGGGCCGAAGTGCGGTGCCTGCATGTGGGGCGAAGCCGTATATGTCGATCCGCTCAATTGGTGAGGCACGCCATGTCACGTCAGCCCATCTATCGCACCCACTGCGTTTCGTGTGGTGCGCGCTTCTCTGACGTGAACGTGTACAGCGACGCGGGATGGATCGAGACGCGGATATCCGGTCTGTGCGAAGCGTGCTTCGATACGTTTGTCGAACTGATGGTGGTGACGAGGACCGGTGATGAGCACGACGACGATGAAGCGGGCGATAGGCGGACCGGTGGCTGAACTCGACCTGTCCGGTGCGCGCCCGCTCGTACTGGTCGACGGTGAGCCTTTACAGGGAGTCGCCACGGCGCGCGTCGAGGTCAACCCGGATGACGCGCCAGTACACGTGCTGCGGATCGTGCGTTTCGAGGTCAAGGGCGGATCACTCCCGCACGGTGTACGCCTGATCAGCAGAAGGGAGAACGAGTGATGGGCACTACACGCAAGACATATACTCAAAACCCGGAGAGCGCACCTGTGCTGAAGCACTCGACCGTGACGGCCCTGATGTGGGAGAGATACAGGATCACAAGCGAAGACGGCAAGCCTGCCACGCTTGCCATCATTGATGAAAAGGGTAACGTGCTGGATGCTGGTCCTGAAGTCGCACGCGAGCTATGGGAGCTTGCGTTACTTGCGTATCGCCAATATCTGAGCGGTGAAGGTTTGCTACGCATCTACTCCACGCCAGATGGTTTATTGCAGGACCATGAATAAGCAAGGGCGACCTAGATGGATCGCCCTTTTTGATGCAGGCAGGGCCTTTACTTGTCAAAGTCTGGACTTGGTCGGCCGGAGGATGTCCGATAGTCTGGCTCAGTTCGGCCGAGGCTGTGTGAAAACTCGAAAGTAGCCGATTTTCGGGTGTCGCTTTACCCCTCCCGAACCGCTTCGAAGCCCATACGAGGCGATCTGGTGAGCCGACTTCGTCGGCTGGCGCGTTCGGCGCGAGTTTTCACACAGCCTCGACCATGAAGGGACGTTCGACATCGTCTCAGGGATCGTCGACAACTTGGGCCATATCCGCCGTAGCAAAGGCATTGGGCACCGACCAAATGGCTAATGTTCAGGCGCGCTCGCGCTGTGGTGCTGGCTCGTCATTCTTCGTCCACCACTGGTCGGCACGCTAGCTAGTTTGCCAAGAGAGAAACTAAAAAGCCCCTCGCAAGGGGCTTTCTTGATGTGGCGTCTGAGAGGTCAGTTGTAATGATGATCGGCTTGCAGCCGTACCCCGGGGATCGGCTTATAGCCATCGGGCACCGAATGAATGCCTTCCTGCAACGCGACGGTTGACTCAATTTCACCGTTGAAACGCTGATCTATTGCCCATACGGTCTGCTGGTCCAGCGCGTCTAGAAGTGCAATAGACCCATCCACCACGTGCGACAGCAACGCTTCGTCAGCACAAACTGCGAGATACCGCGTGAGTTGTTCCGACCGATCGAACGTGGACTCGTACACAAGGAGTGCGCATTCATGCCCGTGCGACGTAAACAGTTTCGGGCTGTCGTCTTCGTACAAGACCTCATCAATCTGGAGGCTTCCGAACTTCGACGGATCGACCGGCGTCCCGCGAGCTTTCCACATTGCTATCTCCATAGTCACTTGAATAGTGACACCCTATCTACTCCATCGCACGGCCACCATGTGTGATGGGAGGTCGCCATCTTCGGTGGCGTATGCGCAATATCGCCATCTTTAGCAGTTAGAACGGCTGTCGCAATGTACGTTCCACCACCATTCGGCCACGCTTGCTGCCGGTGCACCGCATCCCTGCGATCGGTGAACACGCTGATGCCGTAACTTTTGCAAACTGCACTTGGCGTGTTGTATTTCAGAGGACGCCCTTCCTCGGCGTACGTTAGTACGTCATCGGCAACAGGCGGATTTCCCTGAGTCAACCGATACACCGTATCGTTACACTGCCGCGCCGCGGCGAGCGGACAGTTTGCCGGAAGTCCAGAAAATCTGCTCATGTAGGTCGCTCTTGCGCTTCTTTCGGCCGAGTATAACAAGCTAAATATCTTCCGACGCGCACAGCGAGCGCACTCCGTTGTGGAAAAGCGAAGCGCGGGTAGCAGAAGGACCGGGATATGTCCGCACAAATCCGAGAGACGAAGTATGGGTCTCATTGTGGAGAGGCACAAAAGATAAATCCTGCTTATATAGCCACATCCTGAGCGGACTATTCTGACGGAAAGGGTGGTGCGCGAACGTTCGTTTCACAGAAAGCCGTAAGCCTCGTGTGGGTCGGTTTATGCGCTTCGCATATATCCTGCGATCACCGAACAATCGGTGTCTGCGTCGGACCGTGTTCAGCCAATAGGAACCAATCGATTTCGGGCGAAAAGGTGCCAAGGCGTTTCCGGTGCGCCCGTGTCAACCGGCTCCCACGATGCTGTCGAGACAACCCCTGCAAGCCCCTCGCACCGAGGCCAGCGCGGTCACGCCGGGTGGCTTCGCAAACCGAAGAGCACGAAACAGCCAAGGCCGTCACGCCGAGCAAGCGTCGTTTCGCGGAGACGCGGTCCCGCGCCGGCGGGCAATTTGAGCACCGCAGCATTAGAATACCTCGACTCGGCGAGAGCCAAGGCGGCGCATACACAAGACTCACCGGGGGAATCATGCAGATCAAGGCTATACGCCAACTGATTCATTGGATGTTCCCGTTGGCCATTGCGGCATGCGGTGTGGTTGCAAACGCCGACGAAGTGACACTTTTCAACGCGAGAGGCGCAGCCGAGGCATACATTGCTATAGACGACGAGCTGACAATTTACTTGTGGAGTGGCGAGCCCGTGGCATACCTTGAAAAGGCTGGCATTGGCGAAGGCTACAACGTCTACGGGTTCAATGGGAAGCACCTTGGCTGGTTTACAAAGGGGGCAATATATGCCCACGATGGGACCGCGGCATGCGCCACCGCTGAGGTCATGACCTCAGCCCCCCAACTCGAACCACTCAAATCGCTTAAGCGACTCAAGCCCCTTCAGTCTTTGACGGAGCTTGCACCTCTTCAGCCATTGCTTGCCAGCAGGTTCGGTGACACTCCGTGCGGTTTCCTATTAGGCGCCGGGGCGAAATAAAGTGATATCGGGCGTTGCTCACGCAGCGAAACTTGGATGAGGTTCGCGAACTCGCTTATCCGATCGCCACGGTCCTTGGCTATAGGTGGCCTGGGCCGTTCTGACGGCTCCGTGCTGATTCACGAGGGACCGCTTTAGGGCGATGCGTATGTCCCTTTTGGGTCGGGTGCTGCCAAAGATATCGCGCGGTCGTCGGCCAGGAGCCGTCATAAGTCAGCTTCACCACGTATGACCCTCTGGCGTCTGTATCAGTCGAGAAGCTGTCGTCGACCAAGGGGCTCAGCGAACGGCGGAGACGGGGCGGTCGCGACCCCTTGCCTCGAAAACGGTTGGAACCCGATCTGACTGTGACTGTTACACCGAGTCCCGACTTTTACACTTTTTACTTGAGGCGAGGCTTGCGCTCGACGTGCTTTCCTGCGGCCACCTTCTCGCGGCTCGGCACCTTTACGGCTTCGTCCACGAGTTCACCCGTGAGCCGATGAAAGTCAAAGCCGACTACCACGCCCCGCTTGGATGTAAGCCGCATATGCATAGGCTTGACATTCCCTTTATCCTTGACTGCTACCATAAATATATCGATGCGCTCAAAGGTCTCCGCAATGAGCTTGCGGACCTTCATGCGAGCGTCGTAGTCTAGGGCTAACACATCGTCGACTAGCGCTGCCCATGCTTTTGCTGTTGAGGGCTTTGCACGGTCATGTACTTTCAGTTCGCGCTCTAGTTTTACTGCAGCCTTCGTCGCCTCTCGTTTCTCTGCTTCCAGCTCACGCATCCCTTCCATGAAGGTATCCGGCAAGTCATCACTTTCCAGCATGATTTGCTTGAGCTTGCCGAGTTTAAGATCTAGCTTCGTAAGTACACTGCGCTTTGCAACAAGCTGCTTCATGAGCGGATCGGCCGCATTGTCGCTAGTCATGAGCTTGTCGAGGTTTACCTGATTCATGCAGTAGGTCATGAGGGCGCGCTCGACAGCTACAGCCGAGCAGCTTTCAACGTCGCTAGGACAGTACTGGCCTGTGCGGTAGTAATAGCCGCAGCGCAGGCGACGCCTGCGCTTCTCCGGGGGTGAATCTGGAATAGCTGTAGTTTTTCCGTTCGCAATCCGTTTACGCTGATTCATGTTCTGTGTAGCGAGCAGCGAGCCACAATAGCCACATCTGCCAATGAGCGTGCCAGTAACGATGGAAGGAATAGCGCCCTTTCCCTTCTTGTAGCCGCGCTTATTAACAATCATCTGCAGTTCATCCCACTCTGCTTCCGTTACGAGCGCAGGATAGTAGCCAGCAAGGGTGAAAGTCTGCCCATCTGCCTTTACAACTTTGTCGCCCCTGAGTGCCGGTGATCCGATAACACGGGTCACACGCGTAACAGGATACTTTTCACTGATCGCGAGACCTTCAGCCTCAAGGCGTCGTGTAATTTCTATTGCGCCGTAGCCGTCGAGGTAGAGCCCGA
Organism: Paraburkholderia adhaesiva; assembly: GCF_021390575.1. Taxonomy (GTDB): domain Bacteria; phylum Pseudomonadota; class Gammaproteobacteria; order Burkholderiales; family Burkholderiaceae; genus Paraburkholderia; species Paraburkholderia adhaesiva. Next base: position 207,991 of record NZ_JAJEJQ010000002.1, read on the forward strand.
TCATCCGACGCATAGCCTGAGCCTGCGGAACGTCGAGTTCAAAACGTTGGTGCACCTGGTCATAGAGCACCCATGAGGGATCAGTGCCGGACACAAGTTTGCCCTCTGCATTGATGTGTCGGGTAGCTCCCACGGTGCCCGTCTTGGTTTCGAGCCACCTTTTGCATTTTGCTGCATAGGCTCCCCTGATGCGTTTGCTTTTACTTTCACTTTCCTCGTTCGCGCGCTGCATGATAACGAGTGACTTCATGAGCTTCCAGGGATTTGCACGCACCTGTTCGCTGTTATAGATTTCACCGTCCGTGCCAGTAACAACCGTAATACCGGCGTTAATAATGTTGAGAAGCTGCGCCATTGCCACGTCAACGGTAGCGCGTGACAAGCGATCCAGCTGTTCGACAAATAGTACTGACTGCTCCGGCACATGTCCTTCCTCAATTTCCTTGAGAAAAGCGCCGAGAGCACCATTCTTTACGTGGTTACCGTGATAGGCCGAGCGGCCTTCATCACGCATGGCTAGCGACTCGTCGAGTTCGTAGTTGTTCTCAGTCGCCCATTCTTTCGCGATGGCAAGTTGGCGTTCGATGGAACTACCCTTCGCCTGCTCGGTATGGGAGTAACGAAGATAGCTGTAGACCCTGCGCGATGATGCAGGGCGGGCGGCTGGGGCCTTGGTTCGTGCGGCTTTTACTTGCATGGCGCGTATCCTTAACTGCTGGACGATTCGAGTATATACATAGGTGAACCGCGTACAAACATGCGATCACGGGCCTCACGAAGTCGGTTTCGCTCGATGGGCGGCGCTACGACATCGCGTGCGGGCAGATCGACATCGGCAATGCGGCGACGGAGATGGCCGAGCGCATGGCGCGCGGCGTGCCGCAGGCAAACGGCGAGATTGCCGTCGAACCGCTCATGGACGTCGAGCTCGTCGCCGATGCGGTCCTGAACATGGCGCAACTGCCGCTCGAAGCGAACGTACAGTTCATGACGATCATGGCGACCAAAATGCCGTTCGTCGGGCGCGGCTGAGCGTCCCGGGCGGCAGTCGCAGCGCGCGATGCGGCCCCGAACGCTCGCGCGCGACGTCCCGCGATGTCTCGTATACTGACCGACGACCCGTCACGACGCCAAAGCGCCCATGCCTTTGCCCACGCGCCCCGACGACGATCCGCGCCCTGACCCACCCGAGCGTCCGGACAACGACGCCTGCTGCCACTGCGGCTGCGATCCGTGCATCTTCGACCTGTACGACGCAGAGGTTGCGCGTTGGCGCGCCGAGATTGCTGCCTGGGAAAAGCGCAAGCCGGCTGCGGGCGGAACCCGGACGCACGCCCCACGCGACGTTGGGGACAAGCCTGAAGGCGCACGTGCGGAGAGGGCTGTCACAGGACGCGACCCGGCCGTCAACCGAGCCGGAAAGACTGCACCAGTGCCAGCCCACAAACCGGTCCGAAAGCCAAAGGCATAAGCGCATCGCGCGCGCGTCCCGATCGTTAACTCGAAGCCGTCATGACCGAATCCGCCCTGCTCAACGCTCCCGCTCTCACACCTGACACACTCGACGCACTTCACGCGTTCGTCGAGCGCCATCCGCGCCTGTTCGTGCTGACCGGCGCGGGCATCAGCACCGATTCAGGCATCCCGGGCTATCGCGACGAAAACGGCGCCTGGAAGCGCTCGCCGCCCATCACACTGCAGGAGTTCCTCGGCTCCGAAGCGTGGCGGCGACGCTATTGGGCGCGCAGCATGCTTGGCTGGCCGTCCGTGGGCCTCGCGCAGCCGAACGGCGCGCATCTCGCACTCGCGCGGCTCCAGAGCGCGGGTTATGTGACGACGCTCGTCACGCAGAACGTCGATGGACTGCATCAGCGCGCGGGCAGCCACGGCGTCATCGAACTGCACGGCAGCATCGGCCACGTCCATTGTCTCGATTGCGGCGCGCAGTACACGCGCGCGTCGATCCAGCCGCTGCTCGAAGCGAACAATCCCGAAGTGGCGACCGCGATCGCCGAACCCGCCGCCGATGGCGACGCCCATCTCGACTTCGACGGCAACCTGCCGTTCGCCGTGCCGGCCTGCGCTGCGTGCGGCGGGATGCTCAAACCGTCGGTGGTGTTCTTCGGCGAGAACGTGCCGCGCGAACGCGTCGCGGCGGCGTCGGAGGCGCTCGATGCCGCCGATGCGGTGCTCGTGGCCGGTTCATCGCTGATGGTTTATTCGGGCTATCGTTTCTGCGCCTGGGCGCAGCAGCGCGGCAAGCCCATCGCGGTCGTGAATCTGGGACGCACGCGCGCCGATCCGCTCCTCGCGCTCAAGGTCGAGGCGCCGTGCGCAGCGACGCTCGATGCGCTCGCCGGTCGCCTCGCCGCCTGATCCGTCTCGTCAACCACAACCGATAAACTCGACGCTCGCGGAACCCCAAGCCCCGATGCGATCCGTCACGAATCACGACAAACGCAAACCATGAGCGACCCGCAAACCGACGCACGCCTTTTCGCACCCGCCACTGACCGCAACGCAGCGCCGATTCTCGATGTCCTGCGCGGCGCGCTGCCCGCGCGCGGCACGGTGCTGGAAATTGCGAGCGGAACGGGCCAGCACGCAGCGCATTTCGCCGCCGCGCTGCCGGACCTGGAATGGCAGCCGAGCGACACCGATCCGCGAGCGCGTGCCTCCATCACGGCCTGGCGCGAGCACGTGGGCACGGCGAACCTGCCGAACCTGCGCTTACCGCTCGATCTCGACGTGTGCAGCGAGCCGTGGCCCATCGATGCCGTCGATGCGATCGTCTGCATCAACATGATCCACATCGCGCCGTGGGAGGCGGCCATCGCGCTCGTGAAAGGCGCGGGCAAGCGTCTGCCTGCGGACGGGGTGCTGGTGCTCTACGGACCCTACCGGCGCGGTGGCGCGCACACCGCGCCGAGCAACGAAACCTTCGATACACAGTTGCGCGAGCGCGACCCGCACTGGGGCGTGCGCGACATGGAAGCCGTCGAGGCGCTGGCGCAGGCAGAAGGGTTCGTCTGCGAGCGGGTCGTGACGATGCCGGCGAACAACTTCAGCCTGGTCTTCCGCAAGCGCTGAATCCACGCGCGGCGTGTTCGCATTCGCGCACCGCGAAGGCGTTTCCCTTATCCTTGCACGATCGACGCCGCGCGCGTCGCCTTCATCGCGAAGCGGAGAAACGACATGAGCAAACAGGCAATTGGCGTGGTGGGACTGGCGGTGATGGGCCGCAATCTGGCGCTCAACATCGAGAGCCGGGGCCACGCGGTATCGGTGTTCAACCGCACCCGCGAGAAAACCGACGAGCTGATCGCCGAATTCCCCGAACGCAAGCTTGTGCCGGCCTACACGCTGGAAGCGTTCGTCGAGTCGCTGGAGAAGCCGCGCCGCATCCTGCTGATGGTGAAGGCGGGCGAGGCGACCGATGCGACGATCGCGGCGCTCAAGCCGCTGCTGGACAAGGGCGACATTCTGATCGACGGCGGCAACACCCATTTCACCGACACGATCCGCCGCAACCAGGAACTCGCGAACGCGGGACTGCATTTCATCGGGACGGGCGTGTCGGGCGGCGAGGAGGGCGCGCTCAAGGGCCCGTCGATCATGCCGGGCGGCCCGCGCGATGCTTACGACCTGGTTGCGCCGATCCTCACCGAAATCGCAGCGAAAGCGCCGGATGGCGCGCCGTGCGTCGCGTATATGGGTCCGGACGGCGCGGGCCACTTCGTGAAGATGGTTCACAACGGTATCGAGTACGGCGACATGCAACTGATCGCCGAAAGCTACGCGGTGCTCAAGCAGGTGCTCGGCCTCTCGAACGAGGAACTGGGCGGTGTGTACACCGAATGGAACCAGGGCGAACTCGACAGCTACCTTATCGAAATCACCTCGAAGATCTTCGGCAAGAAGGACGAGGAGACGGGCAAGGATCTCGTCGATGTGATTCTCGACCGCGCAGCGCAGAAGGGCACCGGCAAGTGGACGAGCCAGAATGCGCTCGACCTCGGCGTGCCGTTGCCGCTCATCACCGAATCCGTGTTCGCGCGTGTGCTTTCGTCGCTGAAGACGCAGCGCGTTGCGGCGAGCAAAGTGCTCGCAGGTCCGTCCTCAGGCGCGCGCACGGGCGAGCGCGCGGCGTTCATCGAAGCCGTGCGGCGCGCGCTTTACTTCAGCAAGGTGATTTCGTACGCCCAGGGCTTCGCACAACTGCGCGCCGCCTCCGACGAATACAAGTGGGACCTGCAATACGGCACGATCGCGAAGATCTTCCGCGCGGGCTGCATCATTCGCGCGCGCTTCCTGCAGAAGATCATGGACGCCTACGCAAACGAGCCGCAGCTCGCCAACCTGCTGCTCGATCCGTATTTCCGCGACATCGCCGCGAGCTATCAGGCGGCGCTGCGTGAGGTGGTGATCGCGGCGGTGTCGGCGGGCGTGCCGGTGCCGGCGTTCTCGTCGGCGATTGCCTACTTCGACGGCTATCGCTCCGAACGCCTGCCTGCGAACCTCGTGCAGGCGCAGCGCGACTTCTTCGGCGCGCATACGTTCGAACGCATCGACAAACCCGGGAGCTTCCACGCCGACTGGGCCTGATCGCACGCGGGGCGCGGTCAGGGACCACTGGGTCGTTGCGGTCGCTGTTGAAATTGAAAGGTGAGTCTACGCGACTCACCTTTTTTATTGCTAATTCCGCAAAGGTGTTTTATCTATTAAGGGTTTACCCTAGATCAATCTAACTCCTACACTGTCATTAAGCGCTCACGAACAAGGTGTTCGAAGCGCACGTAAAAGTACACAGACGGAGGTTAGATCTTGAAGAAGCTCATTCCCGCAGTTGTCGTTGCAGCCGCCCTTGCCATTCCGGCAATCTCGTTTGCCCAGTCGAGCCAGCAAGGCTTGACCCGCGCTCAGGTGCGCGCCGAGTTGGTCGAACTCGAGCAGGCTGGCTACAAACCGGGAGGGGGTGACGAGAATTATCCGCAAAACCTGCAGGCCGCCCAGGCCCGTGTGAATGCGCAGAAGCTCGCAGCCGGCGAAACCAGCGGCTATGGCGCTCCGGCGGCTGGCACGGCGCAGGCAGGTGGTGCGGTGCAGCCGCAGCATCTCGCCCCGCATCAATCGGTGTATTTCGGAAACTAAGCGGTACGGCTCCGGCCGGGACAACGCTGAACGAAGCCGTCTCGCACGGCTTCCCGGTTCCGGCGACGGAAGTTGCAGTAGCGGTAGAAGTCGCAGTGCTGTGAAGCTGGAGTAGCAGTAGCGGTAGACGTTGTATTGCTGTGAAGTTGAACTAGCAGTGGTCGTAGACGTTGTAGCGCTGTGAAGCTGAAGTAGCAGTAGCCGTAGATGTCGTAGTGCTGTTCTGTTGAAGAAGCAGTGGCTGTTGCAGTGCCATGCCGTAGAAGTAGCGGTAGAAGTTGCAGTGCAGAAGTACCTGAGAGGTTGGACAAGAAGTAGCAGTACTTGTAGCACGTAGTTGAGCGCGGCCCGGTCGAAAACCGGTCCGCGCTTTTTTCATCTGGGGCCGCCGCGGCTATCGACGGCTAGCGCCCCGTCATGTGCGGCACGCCTTCGTTGGTCGTCATGCTGAGCTGGTGGATCGCCCGATGTGCCTTGTTCAGTTGCGCCTGAGCGGCAACGCGTTGTGCTTCCAGTTGCGCGACCTCTTTGCGCACCTGATGCTGGCGTCCAGTCACGCGATGTTCCTGCTCCGCATGGCGCTGCAGGTTGGCGCGCAACCGCTCGGCCAGCGCTTCCGATTCCTCGACCTGCCGCAGCAACTGCTCGTTCTGCGCGATCAGTTGCGCCCGGCGGGTCTCGCCATCCGTGAGACGGGTGGCTTGCTCTTCCAGGTGGTGGAATGCTGCGCCCGCGGCGTCGACGTCGTTTGCCTTTAGTGCACGCCAGAGCATGCCATCCTGATGCAGCGCCACGTAGTAGCTCAGTGACGGCGCGTGAAAGAACAGGCTGACCGTAAAGTCGAAACTGCGAAAAACCCGGAACGTTGCGAGTGATTTGCCGGCAGCGAGTGCCTCGAATGCAGCACCGTCGGCGATCTGCACCGGGCGGCCGTTGAACTGCGAAGGCACGACCGGTACCGCGCGCAGTGTCGGCACCGCACGCGCTGCATTCGCGACGTCGGCGTCGAGGCTGTCATGCGGCGTCTCCTCAACGACGGGTTCCGCCGGTTCCGCGGCGGCGGGATGAGTGGTGCGCGAAACGGCGACGAGGTGCGACGGGCCGCCCGAGAGCACGGCATTACGGCGATTCAGAAACGTTTTCACGGCGATTCCCCCAAATGGCACGCCGATGCGCGAACCGCGCCTGCTTAATGCAGGAGGCGCGGCCGGCGTGCAATATCGTTGAAGAGCGCGCGGCCGGGCTCGAGCGCGAAAAACCAGGTTTCGTCATAGCCGCTCAGCGTGTCGAGTGCGTCGCGCAGACGCTCGACCACCAGGGCGGGAATTTCGACCGTCGCCTCGACGCCACCCGACAGGCGCGCGACGCTCGCGTGCTGGACCAGTTCGTCGGCCGCTTCGGCGACGTCGGCTGCGAAAACGAGGTGGTTGTTCAGCAATTCGACGAGGCCCGGCGACCCTGCGATGTCTTCGACATTGAGCTGCACGGAAAGGAAGGTGGCTTTGTTCATCCTCGGATTCCTCACGAATGTGGGACCGCAGCGGGAGGCCTGTCGTTATTTTTATGGGGCAGCAGGACGCAGTATAGGCGAGCGTCGCGCGAAGTGAGTGCCGCCGGGTTCGCGAGGGCCTCGAGCATCGAACGATATAATGGGGCCGTTCGCCATTTCCGGGTCTGCTGTGTCACGAAGCGCGGCCCCGTGGCGTACGTCTGCGGACCGGCGCGCATCGAATGTACGTAGCATCTAGTGTACGTAGCGAGGCACCAGCGAGGAACTGCAAGATGAATCGACACCGGCGAAACCCGGGTGCGGCGGTAGTGCTTGCCGCCCTCACGCTCCTGATGAACGCCTGCGCGTTTCCCCCTTTGGGTGGAACGGCTGGCACGCCTGCTCCCGCCGCGGCCGGTGGTGTCCCCGCCGGCTATTACCGCGTCAATCCTGGCGATACCCTTTCGCGCATCGCGGCCGCATTTGGTCAGCGCACGCAGGACCTCGCAACCTGGAACCAGTTGCCGCCCAACGCGACCATCGTGGCCGGCCAGGTGCTGCGCGTGGCGCCGCCGCCGAGCTTCGCACCCTCTGTACAACAGCCGCTGTCGCCTGCGCCCGCTGCAGCGGGCGTCGCGATGCCGGTGCCGGTCGAACCGGGCATCACGCTCGCGTGGCCTGCTCACGGTCCGCTGCTGGAGAGGTTCGTGCCCGGCAAGTCGACAGGTATCGTCATCGGCGGCGTGGCCGGCGAACCCGTGAAGGCCGCTGCGGCTGGCCGCGTGGTTTATGCCGGAACCGGCATCGAGGCCTATGGGCCGCTCATTATCATCAAGCACAACGATACGGTCGTTACCGCCTACGGCCATAACAGCAAGCTTCTCGTGAAGGAGGACGATGCTGTGACGCAAGGTCAGCCGATCGCCGAAATGGGGGTCGATCCGCACGGTGTCGCTGGCGTGCAGTTCGAAGTGCGCAGCGGTGGAAAGCCGGTTGATCCGTTGCCGTTGTTGCAGCGTTAGCGCGACGGTGCACTTCGGGGATGCGTCGGGTATGCGTTATTTACAGAGCCGCCGCTGGCGCTAATTCATGAACGATGGCGCGTCGCGCGGAGCGAAGCTTCGACTGCGCCTCATCACCTCTGCCACCTGAATCGCGAATCAAATGAGGCGATGCGAATCGCGCCGCGTTGTTGTTGGCCGAGTGTGGTCATTTGCCTGCCCATGCGGTTCGAAACTACACTTCTGGATTCTCACGCCGCGTTGCGCGCGCCGATTCGCGCGCGCCGCCCGTAACGGCCGAACCACACACGCACACGCGCTACGCGTAGCGGCCAGGGCAGCATCGCGCGAGCGTCAACCACAAGGATTTCATCGCATGATCGACCTGCGTAGTGACACCGTTACCCGTCCAAGCCCTGACATGCTGGCCGCCATGACCCGCGCCGAAACCGGCGACGACGTCTGGGGCGATGACCCGACCGTGCTGCGCCTGCAGGCGCGCGTGGCAGAGCAGGCCGGCAAGGAGGCGGGTCTGTTCTTCCCGAGCGGCACGCAGAGCAACCTTGCCGCCTTGATGGCGCACTGCGCGCGCGGCGACGAATATATCGTCGGCCAGGCGGCCCACACGTACAAATACGAAGGCGGCGGCGCGGCAGTGCTCGGCAGCATCCAGCCCCAGCCGCTCGATAATGCCGACGACGGTTCGATCCCCCTCGATCGCATCGCGGCCGCAATCAAGCCCCTCGACGATCACTTCGCACGCACGCGGCTCCTCGCGCTCGAAAACACGATCGGCGGGAAGGTGCTGCCCGCCGCTTACGTCGCTGAGGCAACGCAGCTCGCCCACGCGCGCGGACTCTCCACGCACCTCGACGGGGCGCGCGTGTTCAACGCAGTGGTTGCCTCGGGGCAGCCGCTCGAAGCGCTGGCCGCAGGGTTCGATTCGGTTTCGATCTGCTTTTCGAAGGGGCTCGGCGCGCCGGTGGGATCAGTGCTGGTCGGCAGCAAGGCGCTGATCGACGTGGCGCACCGCTGGCGCAAGGTGCTCGGCGGCGGCATGCGTCAGTCGGGCTTGCTGGCGGCCGCCTGTCTCTACGCACTCGATCACAATGTCGAACGGCTCGCCGATGACCACGCGAACGCTGCGCGTCTGGCTTCGGGCCTCGCGCAGATCGCGGAAGTGTCGGTTCTCGCGCAGGCGACGAACATGGTGATGGCACGGTTCCCGCAGGAACATTGCGCGCCGCTCGAAGCGTGGCTCAAGGAGCGCGGCATCCTCACGCAGATGCTTTACGCGTCGCGCTTTGTCACGCACCTCGATGTGTCGGCTGCGGATGTCGATACGTTTGTCGAGACCGTTAAGGCCTATTTCGCGCGGTAAAACGTAACTGCGCGAACCGCAGTGGAAGGCACGCCAGCCGGCGTGCCGGCCCGCATCGCTTTACGCGCCGCGTGCGCCGCGATGCGTCGGCGCGAAAAGCCGCAACCCGCTCACCACACTCGCGGCGCCCGCGAATACCGCGCCGATCGTCACAGCCAGCGTCGGTCCGTGGCGCCCCACCAGCCCAAAGCAAAGTGCGACGAGCGCCGCCCCTGTGGTCTGTCCGAGGAGCCGCGAGGTCGCGATGATCCCGCTCGCACCACCGCTGCGCTCGGGCGGTGCGCTCGACATGATCGCCCGCAGGTTGGGCGACTGGAAGAAACCGAACCCGGCTCCGCAGATCGACATACGAATGGTGATGTCGAGCACGCCAGGATGCGCGGGCATCAGTGCAAGCGATGCCATGCCCGCCGACAATATGGCGAGCCCGATCGCGCCGAGCAGGCCGGGCGGATAGCGATCCGAGAGGCGCCCTGCAATCGGTGCGGCGGCAGCCACGACAACGGACCACGGCGTCATCAGGAAGCCCGTTTCCACCTGGCTGCGCATCAGCACGGTTTCAAAGTAGAACGGCAGCGCGACGAACGCGAGACCCTGAGCTGCGAACGAACAAACCGCCGTCAATGCCGATAGCGCGAACATCGGCCGCCTGAACAGATCGACGGGCAGCATCGGCGCGGGATGGCCGGCTTCGCGCCGGATCAGCAGCGCACCGAAAACGAGCGCGACGCCTGCGGCGATGACCACTTCCGTAACGCCAGCCTGCTGCGCCGATTCTCCGAGCGCGAAGATCAGCGCGGCGAACGCGATGATGTTGAGCAGCGCGGCAACGGGATCGAATGCGTGCTTGCCTGTCGCGGTGTGCGGCAGCGCGGGCAGGGCGAACACGAGCGCGATGACGCCGAGCGGCACGTTCACGCCGAAGAGCCACGGCCACGTACCCGCCGAGAGAATCAGCGACGCCATGGTCGGCCCCACCGCAAACGAAACGCCCACGACGAGCGCATTCATGCCGACTCCGCGGCCGAGTCGATGCGCGGGATACAGGAAGCGGATCAGCGCCGTGTTGACGCTCATGATCGCGCTTGCCCCGAGGCCCTGGAGCACACGCGCGCCGGCTAGCGCACCGAGGGTCGGCGCGAGCGCGCACGCGAGCGAGGCCAGCGTAAAGACCGCGAGTCCACTGATATAGATGCGCCGGTGCCCGATGATGTCGCCAAGCGCCGCGAGCGGCAGGAGCGTCGCGACCATCGCGAGCTGATAGGCGTTGATGATCCACACCGATGCGGCCGGCGCCGCGTGCAGGTCCGCCGCGATCGACGGGAGGGCAGTATTGGCGATGGCGGTATCGAGCGTCGCGAGCGCAACGGCGAGCATCACGGCGGCCATCGCACGGCGGTTTTTCGCGGACATCGGCGCGTCGGCAAGCTGGGCAACGCCCGGCGCGGAGGTGGTATCGGACAAGTTCTTCTCGTGTGATCGGCAGACGGTGCGGCTCGATGCCGCTAGACACGCGATTGTTACAGAGCCTGGGCGATCGTGCAGCGCACGCCTCGACGTGTGAGCTGACTGTAAGGTCGCGTTCGACGGCAGCTGGCGGACGTCCGAACGCAACTAACTGTGCACCCCTTCACGCGTCCCCAAACGCCCGTGTGTTGCACGGGCGAAGAATGTCCCCACTTTTCGCTTCATGCCGTGCTGCCGCAAGTGGCTAGAAAATGTCCTACTCTGCAAACTGATCTGCGTTGGAGCCCGGTCTGTCCTGCGGGCGTTCCGCACGCGCAGCCCAAGAACGCGCGGCGCGTGCGCCGCCTTTTGCGGGAGGCTCGCATGACCGCGCATCTCGAGTTCGACCAGTTGCAGAGCAGCGCCGAAGCGCTGCGCCGTTCCATCTCCAATCGCCTGATGTATGGCGTCGGCAAGGACGCTGTCACGGCTCTTCCGGCGGACTGGCTGCATGCCGCGGCGCTCGCCGTGCGCGATCGCCTCGTCCAACGCTGGATGGTCACCACGCGCCGCCAGTACGAGCAGGACGTGAAGCGCGTCTATTACCTGTCGATGGAATTCCTGATCGGCCGCACGTTCTCCAACGCGCTGCTCGCACTCGGCATCTACGATCAGATGAAAGAGGCGCTCGCCGATGTCGGTGTCGACATGGAATCGATCCTCGATCTGGAACCTGACGCCGCACTCGGCAACGGCGGCCTCGGGCGCCTCGCGGCGTGCTTTCTCGACTCGATGGCGACGCTGGGCATTCCGGGCTTCGGCTACGGCATTCGCTACGACTACGGCATGTTCCGGCAGCAGATCGTAGATGGCGAGCAGGTCGAAGCTCCCGATTACTGGCTGCGCGCGGGCAATCCGTGGGAGTTTCAGCGGCCCGAGGTGCAGTACAAGGTGCACTTTGGCGGACGTACCGTGCGGCGCGACGGTCACGTCGAATGGCTCGACACGCAACACGTCAATGCGATGGCCTACGACACCGTGATCCCCGGCTACGCGACCGACGCCACGAACACGCTGCGCCTGTGGTCCGCGCGCGCCGACGAAGAACTCGATCTCTCGGCGTTCAATCAGGGCGACTATCAGCGTGCGGTGGAGTCGCGCAACATCTCCGAGAACGTCTCGCGCCTGCTTTATCCCGACGATTCGACGGTGGCCGGGCGCGAGTTGCGACTTCGTCAGGAGTACTTCTTCGTCTGTGCGACGATGCAGGATCTGATTCGCCGCTACCTGCGCACGCACAGCACGCTGGCGCGCTTCTCGGACAAAGTCACCGTGCATCTGAACGACACGCACCCGGTGCTCGCGATCCCCGAGTTGATCCGCCTGCTCGTAGACGTCCATCGCATGCCGTGGGACGAGGCGATCGGCAATATCCGGCGCGTGTTCTCGTACACGAATCACACGCTGATGCCGGAAGCACTGGAAACCTGGGATGTCGAACTATTGGGGCGGCTTTTGCCGCGGCATCTGCAGATCATCTACGACATCAACGCCGCTTTCCTCGACGAGGCGAGCGACAAGGGCGCGCACGATCTCGACATGATTCGCCGCATGTCGCTCGTTGATGAATCCGGCCAGCGACGCGTACGCATGGCCCATCTGGCGATTGTCGCGAGCCATAAGGTCAATGGCGTTTCGAAGCTGCATTCGCAACTGATGCAGCGCGATATCTTCGCCGATTTCGCGCGACTCTATCCCGATCGCTTCACGAACGTCACGAACGGCATTACGCCGCGCCGCTGGCTCGGGCAGTCGAATCCGCCGCTCGCGCGGCTCATCGACGAGAACATCGGCACGAAATGGCGCACCGACTTGACTGAACTGGCGGGGCTGCGCGGGCTATGCGGCGATTCGGCCTTCGAAGCCGCGTTTCGTGCCGCGAAGCGCTGCAACAAGGTTCGTCTCGCGCAACGAGCCAAGCTGCGCACCGGCATGGTGTTCGATCCGGACGCGCTCTTCGACATGCAGGTCAAGCGTATCCACGAATACAAGCGTCAGCTGCTCAACGTGCTGCATGTGATCGTGCGTTATAACCGCATCGTCGCGGAGCCGCAGCGCGACTGGGTGCCACGCGTGGTGCTGTTCGCGGGCAAGGCGGCGTCCGCGTATCGGATGGCGAAGACCATCATCAAGCTCATCAACGACGTGGCCGCGAAGGTGAACAACGATCCCGTGGTGGGCGAACGGCTCAAAGTATTGTTCGTGCCGAATTACGGCGTGAGCATCGCCGAGTTGATGATTCCCGCCGCCGACCTTTCCGAGCAGATTTCGACTGCCGGCACGGAGGCGTCGGGCACGGGCAACATGAAGCTCGCGCTAAACGGCGCGCTGACGATCGGCACGCTCGACGGCGCGAACATCGAGATCGGCGAATCGGTGGGACAGGAGAACATCTTTATCTTCGGCAACACCGCGGAGCAGGTGAATGCGCTGCGCGCGGCGGGCTACCGGCCGCGCCAGATCTACGAGGAGAACGCCGAATTGCGCAACGCGCTGGACCAGATTCGCACGGGCTTTTTCTCGCCGGACGATCCCGCACGCTTCTCCGAAATCTTCCACACGCTAGTGGATTGGGGCGACCACTATCTCGTGCTCGCCGATTTCGCGGCGTTCGTCGCGGCTCAGGAGGCCGTCGATCGCCGTTTCGTCGACGTGCCGGGCTGGACCGCGAGCGCCATCGCGAATGTGGCGGGCGTGGGGCAGTTTTCGTCGGATCGCGCGATTGCTGAATACGCGCGCGATATCTGGAGCGTCAAGCCGATCAATATGGGCTAGGGTGCTGCCCGTCGCATTTACCGTCCGTTCGGCGCGCTGGAACGTGTCGTCGCGCTTTCGCCGTGACTTGCCTTTGCAAAGCGCACGGCCTTTTCGACGCGTTCGACGAACATGGGGTCGAGACTCGTCAGCGCTTCGCGCCGCTCCTTACCCGTCACGACGATCAGTCGATGCGTGATGTCCTGGCTGTACCACGTGAGTATCCCGATCACGAACACCATGAGCCCGCACACGAACGCGGTCGGCGAGTCGAGCAAGTAACCTCCCACACCGAGTATGGCGCCACTTGTGCTCAGGCAGATGGGTACGACGTGGTTGCGGCGGACGGTGACGATCTGCAGATCGTCGATGTCGCGAAGCGGGAAAACCTGGCCCGCAACCGAAAGTGCGGCGCGCGTGACTGAAACACCGGCCTCGTTAAAAGGTAGTTCCATCGATTCCAGAGATGCGAGGGGAATGTGGGCAGGTTAGCAGAAATCCGTCCCTGATCTCATCCCCGAACGAAAAGCGGATCCGCCAATGTCACGGCAACTTCGCGGTAACGTTTACGCGGTATAGATTCGCGATCTCACTCTTGCCGCTCCGGAACATCTGACAAAACCTGGTTTGACCGCTCAAGACTTCATGTTCGATAGAGAAGTTGCCTCCACAATATTCGGCGACGGCTTATGTGTTCATTTCCGGCTAGACGCGGAACCAGAACTCAAGTAGTTTGACGCTTCTGCCGGCCGTTACGATTAGTCCGCCTCGCAGTGAAGTGAAACATTGCCAGATTTTTGAAATGAGTTTGTTTTCATTTCTTTGAATTGCGTTGATGTCCTGCTTCACTGAACAATCCAGAATTATGCGAGGCATTATGGACAACAAAGAATTTTCGATTCATCAGTCGATAACGCCGGTACATAGCAAGGTCTTTTGCTATGGCTTGCTTCTCGCCTTTGGGTGCATTTCGTCTATCGATGCCTATGCCGCAGATGCGATCGGCATAATTAAAACAGAGGTGGCCTCACTCGTTCGGACAGTCATCTGAGATTTTTAAGTGGAACGTCCGAGGCAATCATGCTGCCGATTTGATCGCAGGCAGCGTCGCGAAGTATGCCTCATCCGGGGTCTGATCCGCCAGGCTCGAATGGGGCCGTTTCCGGTTGTACAGCTCGACGTATTCGCCGATGGAGCGCCGGGCATGGCTGACCGACTCGTACGCTTTCAGGTAGACCTCTTCGTACTTGATGCTGCGCCACACCCGTTCGACGAACACGTTGTCGCGCCAGGCCCCTTTGCCGTCCATCGACAGCCGCACGCCCCGGCTCAGCACCGCCTCGGTGAACGCGCCCGCCGTGAACTGGCTACCCTGATCGGTGTTCACGATGTCGGGCAGTCCGTAGCGGGCGAACGCCTCTTCCAGCGCCTCGACGGCGTGCGTGGCTTCCAGCGTGATGGCGACCCGGTACGCGAGAATCTTGCGGCTCGCCCAGTCCACCACTGCCGTCAGGTACACGAAGCCGCGCGCCATCGGAATGTACGTCGTGTCGAGGGCGAACACCTGATTGGCACGCTCGATCTTCATGCCGCGCAGCAGGTACGGCCAGATCTTGTGCTGCGCGTTGCGGCGGCTCGTGTTCGGCTTGCAGTACAGCGCCTCGACGCCCATGCGCTTCATCAGCGTGCGTACGCGACGGCGACCCACCTCATGGCCTTCCCGGCGCAACAGGCGCGCCAGCATCCGCGCCCCTGCAAATGGGAACTCCATGTGCAGTTCGTCGATTCGCCGCATCAGCAACTGATCGACCTCGCTGACCGGCTGCGCCCGGTAATATGCGCTCGATCTCGCGATGCCAACCAGTCGCGTCTGTCGCGAAACCGGCAGCGCATGCGTACAGTCAATCATCGCTTTGCGCTCAGCAGTCCGGCTTTGCCGAGCGCTCCTGACAAAAAATCGTTCTCCAGCGTCAACTGCCCGATCTTCGCGTGCAGCGTTTTCACGTCCACCGGCGGATCGCTCGACGGTGCACCTGTCGCACCAAACACGTCTGCCGCACGCTCCTGCAACTGCCGCTTCCATTCCGTGATCTGGTTCGGATGTACATCAAACTGCTGTGCCAGTTCGGCCAGCGTGCGCTCACCTTTGACCGCTGCCAGTGCCACTTTCGCTTTGAACGCCGCTGAGTGCGTCCGTCGGGTTCTCTTCGTCATTTCCTCGGTTCCTTTGCCAGCATTATCGCTGGCTCAGGCCCCGGCCAAACCACTTATCCGACTGTCCGAATTTGCGCGGCCACCTCTAACCGTCAAAGGCAGCGTGCACATCGAGCGAACCGGGCAGACGCAGAATGTCACCGTCGGCAGCGAGCTTTATAACAATGATCGTGTCGTGACCGGTCCCGCGTCGGCCGTCGGAATTACGCTGCGCGACAACACCTTGCTGACCGAGGGCGCCAATTCTCTTCTCGACCTCAACAAATTCGCCTTCGACACGACGACGCATGCGGGTGCGCTCGATGTGTCGATCAAGCGCGGCTCGCTCGCAGTAGTCGACGGCAAGCTCGCGAAAACAAATCCGGAGTCTGTGCGTTACAGCACACCCACGACCACATTGGGCGTGCGTGGCACGGAATTCATCATCGAAGTAGGCGGAGATGGGGAGGGGCATCGTTGAAGACGATAAGCGGGAGACGTCGCCTGAACGGCGCTACAGCGTGTGGCATGCTCGCCATCCTTGGCGGATGTAGTTCGGTTCAGGACAAGATCACCTTGTTGCCGGATCCCGATGGCAGCGTGGGCGGGGTCATCGTAACGAGCGGGAAGAACAAGCAAGTGATCGACGAGCCTTATGCGCGCGCCGAAGTCAAGACAAACGGCACCATCGAAAAAGCAGCCGACAACAAGTCCAGCGTGCAGACCCACTATGGCGATCTGCTGGCCGCTGCGCCTCCGCGGCCGCAGACGTTCACCATCAATTTCGTGTTCGACTCCGCCACCCAATTGGCGCCCGATTCCGCGGCAACGGTCGCAAAGCTTAAGGCTGTGCTCGCGAACTGGCCAGCGCCGCGCCTCATGGTCGTCGGGCATACCGATCTGGCGGGCTCGCAGGAATTCAATGACCAGCTCTCATTGCGCCGCGCACAGAGCGTGGCGTCATTTCTGGAAAAGCAAGGTATCCCTGCCCGACAAATCGAAGTCGCGGGACGAGGCAAGCGCGAGCCGCTCGTGCGCACGGCAGACGGCGTGCCCAATCAGATGAACCGGCGCGCGGTCATTACCATTCAATGAGCGGCGCGACCTCATCGAAATGAAACGCCACCGCGACGCCCTATTCACTGTCCTCAGGAATATGATGCGGGCGCAAAAGGGACGCCCCTGGGCGCTCGCGGTCCTGCTCGCCCTTGTCCTGTTCGACCTGTGCAGCGAATGGCCCAACAACTTACCGCGCCCGTTCTTTCTCAATACGATAAATGACGTGCTGCCGGATACGTTCGGATCGGCGCGCCAGCTTTTGTTTGACCAGTTTCAGCGCCGCAATCCACGCATTCCCGCGACGCAGCCGGTGACTATCGTCGAGATCGATGACAAGACGCTCGAATCGTTCGGCCAATGGCCCTGGCCGCGCAACCGGCTGGCAAAACTCATCGACATGATCGCCGCGAAAAAGCCGCTCGCCATCGGTATCGACGTGTACATGCCGGAACCCGATCAAACTTCGCCCGACAAAGTGGCCGACAATTTGCCGCCCGATGCAGCGGCGCTCGCCATGCAATTGCGCGCACTGCCGAGTCACGAGCGCATTCTCGCCACATCGTTGCGCGCGTCGCCGTCCATCCTCGGCGCGGCGGCGTTCGATCACGCTACCTCCACGACCAGCACGGACATGCTGAGCGCGCCGGTTCTCGTGCATGGTGCCGACCCGCTCGGCAGCGTGCACCGCTTCAACAACGTGCTGGCCAGCCTGCCGGAACTGCAGGGCGCAGCGCATGGCCAGGCCATGCTCAACGTGGCGCTGGAGCAAGGCACTGTGAGGCGTTTTCCGATTGTCATGGGCCTCGGCGACAAACTGGTACCGAGCCTGCCGATCGAGGTCCTGCGCGTAGCGACTGGCTCGCCGGCGGTCGACGTGTACGCCGATACGTCGGGCGTGCAGGCGGTAGGCGTCGCGGACGTACAGGTGCCCACGCAGTCCAACGGTGACATCTGGCTGCATTTCGCGTCGATCCAGTCGACCGGACAACGCTACGTGTCGGCAGGCGACATTCTGCGAGGTACCGTCGATGCGGATCGTATCCGCAACAAACTGATCCTGGTCGGTCTCACCGGCACCGGTCTGACCGATATGCGCACGACCGCGCTAGGCGAACTGGTGCCCGGCATCGAGATTCAAGCACAAGTCATCGAGACGATTTTTGAAGGCCGTTACCTGCGGCGGCCACTCTGGCTGATCTGGGTCGAGACGGGCTTTATTTTGGCGGCCGGATTGCTGTTCATCTGGTACGTGCCGCGCGGAGGCACCCGGTTTGCCGCCTTCATGCACACCGTGCCAAAGGCTTCCGCTGTCATCGGAATCAGCCTGAACGTGGTGACTCTTTCCGTCTGCTTTATCGCGTTCAAGTATTTCGGTTTTCTCGTAGATGCGGCGTCCATCTTCATCATTCTTTCTGCGGTCATGAGTAGCTTTTTCTCTATTACTCTGACCGACCCGTCAACCCAGAGCGGAACGCACGCGGCCAGTACGAAGGCCGCAGAGGCGTTCGATCACCGCGGTAATGTGGCTGGTGAAGCGTTGACCCGCGGACGGCCAGGGGTGCTTCCACTCGCTGAAAAGGCTTCCGATTTCGACGAGCGGTAGGGGCTGAACGTGCAAGTGGGCACCGCGATCGAGTGACCCGTCCGATGCGGGAAAACGAGCCTGACTATTCGGTGCATCGTGCACTAGTGTTTTTGCACACGGAGCAGATGTTTCGTCCGCACAAGTTGAGGCATCAAAGCGGCCTGCGTCATTGTATGAACGGTGGTGTGCCCGGGAAACGGTTTCTGATCCGTGTCGCCCTGAATCTGGCGCTGGCAACACGTTTCCAGTAAGCAGCAGATCTACCTGCGCGTCCGGACCGACGCCTGGCTTCCGTCATCAGGGGGCAGACTCCATGAACGCAACATTCAAGCGTATCGGTCTGAATACGCTCCTGGCCGGCTCATTGTCCATGTTCGTAGCGACCGTTCACGCAGCGGATATCGCGGTCATGAGCGACAGCCCGCTCGAGCCTGCATTGACGAAGGTGGTCGACCTTTATCGCCAACAGACCCATAACTCTGTGAGACTGGTGTTCGACCCATCGCCCGCTGTAAAGAAAAGGATTGAAGACGGCGAAGCAGCCGACGTGGTTATCGTCCAGCCGGACTTTGCGGACGATCTTGCGAAATCGGGCAAGGTCAGTGTCGGGGACAGGCCGATCATCGCTCACGTTGGCATCGGCCTCGGTAACCGCAAGGAGGCTCCGTCGTACGATATTTCGACCGTCGATAAATTCAGGAGTACTTTGCTAGGTGCTGATCTTATCGTCTTTAACAGCGTTAAATCCGGGCAAGCATTTGAAAACGCACTCGAGCGGCTCGGAATTGCAGAAACGCTTAAACCGAAGATTTTGCGCACGACACCCAACGGGATCTTTGAGCCGGTGCTAGAAGGCAAGGGCAACGATGTGGTGGCGGGTACGATACCGCTCATCGAAACAACACCCGGAATAAAGTTACTCGGCGCTCTTCCGGGCGATCTCCAGAGCACGCTCACATACACTGCGGTGATCATGGCGAACACGACGCAACGCGATACAGCTGAAGGGTTCATCAAGTTCCTTGTCTCGCAAGCGGCCAAGGAGGCTTTCGCCGCGAACGGCGCCAAGTGAATTAACGATTCGATGTATGACTCAGCCCCGAGCATCGTGCAGCACTTCGATTGCGAGGGTTTACCGCTCCACCGACAGGCAGGAGGCCATCGTCCTATGCACGAAATCAGCGGTATTGTTCGCGGGTTTATCGAGGAAGTCTTGAATGAAGGGCGGCTCGATGCCGCTGACCGGTTTTTCTGGGAGGACGCGGTCGAGGAGGTGCCGTTCCCGGGCCAGGGCCCCGGCGTCGAGGGCCTCAAGGACGTCGTGCGAGGGATGCGGGCCGCGTTCCCGGACATGCACTGGGTGATCGAGGAACAACTCACCGAAGGTGAGCGCGTGCTGACTCGCTTCGAGTGGACGGGTACT
Source organism: Paraburkholderia adhaesiva (assembly GCF_021390575.1). Classification (GTDB taxonomy): domain Bacteria; phylum Pseudomonadota; class Gammaproteobacteria; order Burkholderiales; family Burkholderiaceae; genus Paraburkholderia; species Paraburkholderia adhaesiva. Next base: position 227,533 of record NZ_JAJEJQ010000002.1, read on the forward strand.
CATCGGGAAGCGTTCCTCGGCATACCGGCTACGGGGCGGAGCGTAAAGGTATGGGGTATGGTCATCGACCGCTTTCAGGAAAAGCGGATCAAGGAAACTCGCATCATCATGGACACGCTTGGATTGATGATGCAACTCGGTGCCGTTTCCGCTCCGGGGTGATGAAAAGCGGGATGGCTAGGCGCGGGTTGGCTGGTATGGCGGCGCGGATGAGCGCCGGCATACCCGAAGCTGTTGTCGAATGGGTGTGGGGCGAATTACCGAAGGGGGGCGACAGTCGCTACTCGTCCCCCACAAGTCCACTTAGAACCAAAAAAGTTCCTTGCGGCTTTCCGGGGGAGACAGCTTGCGGACAGGCTATAGCCGGCGGTGGATTCAACCGGTCGATGCAACGATTTGGTTAAATCGCTCCCGGCCTTCGCGGACGAAATACTCCGCGGGGCGGAACACGCTCGTCGACGCGCTCGATGCCCCCGTCACGGTGGGCAGCGCCCACCGCAGCATTTCGAATTGCCAAAACGCCGCTAGCGGCTCTCCGCGAGTGCGGCGGCGCGAATAAGGTGCGGCGCGCCAGTCGGCGAACACAGCACGACTTGCGCAAAGCACCTCACCCCGTCGGCACACCAGCAACCGGCGGCTCCGCGTCATCGTCGCTTGCCCGCCCGAGCGAAGGCAGATAACTACCGAAGTTCATTTCAAAGTCGCCAGGAACTCCATAGTCCAGCCTACGGAGCCTGGCACGCCGTGCCTGCCCACTCGGCGATGCCAGGGCCGGGAAAAACAGGTCGATGCTCGACTGAAGTTCAGCACTCGTCGGCGTTCCGAACCGATTGACCTGGGCCTTCGCCGCGCCGAGTGTTTCACGGTCGAATGACGCCAGACGTCGGGCAAGCGTCTCGACAAAGGCGTCGAGGTCATCATCGTCCAGCGTGCGGTTCACCCAGCCATAGCGCTCGGCGATGTCAGCGTTGAAGTCGTCGGCGCTGAGGACGATCTCAAGTGCCCGCGAGCGGCCGACCACGCGCGGGAGCCATTCCAGTGCTCCGCCACCCGGAACCAGGCCGACGCCGACTTCGGGGTTGCCGAACACGGCGCGTTCCCGGCTGGCGAAGCGCATGTCGCAGGCCAGCACGAACTCGTTACCGATGCCGCGCGTGCGGCCGCGAATCTTGGCGATGCTCACGATTGGCGCGGACGAAAGGCGCAGAACGATATCGCGCCAAAACCCCAGCACCTCGGGTCGCTCGGCTGCCTTGGCCACGTCGAGATGGGCGACGAAAAAAATGGGATTCGCCGACTGGAACACGACGACCTTCACGGACGGGTCCGCCTCCAGGTCAGTCATTAGCGTTCCCAATTCGTCGATCGTTGCAGGGACAAACATATTGATCGGCGGGTTGCTGAAGGTAATCGTCCACAGGCCTGGATAGCTGCGGTCGACGTCGAACTGCGAAGAGTCGGGCATGGTGCTTCTCCCAAGGCGATGGGTAGACCAGCGTTGCGCTCAAGGTGGTCCCGGATCCCGGCAGCGTGCGCATCGGGGACCTCTGGCGCGCGGATCAGCGGACTCAGGAAACAGCCCGCATCTCTCCGAGCATGGTCGGGATGAGTTCAGATACGGTCGGGTGTATCGGGACTGCCTGCTGGAGCGTCGTATACGGGATGTCGGCGTTCATCACGTCGAGGATGCCGTGGATCGCTTCGTCGCCACCGGTGCCCAGGATGGCCGCACCGAGGATTCTCGAAGTCTGCGCGTCCACGACCACCTTCATGAACCCCTGGGTCTCATCCTTCTCGACGGCTCGCCCGACACGGGTCATAGGCCGGCGGCCGACCAGCAGCGGTCGGCCGCTCTTCCGCGCCTCGGTCTCGGTCATACCGACGCGGCCAAGCGGCGGATCGATAAACAGGGCGTAGGCCGGGACCCGCTGGCTCACCCGGCGCGCCTGGCCATCGAGCAGGTTGGCGGCGACGATCTCGAAGTCGTTGTAGGACGTGTGTGTGAAGGCGCCGCGGCCGTTGCAGTCGCCCAGCGCCCAGATGCCGGGCACGTTGGTTGCAAGCTGATCGTCGACGCGGATGTAGCCGCGCGGGTCGGTCGCGACACCGGCCAGGTCGAGCCCGAGGTCGTCCGTGTTGGGGCGACGCCCCACGGCCAGAAGGACGTGGCTGCCCTCTATCTCCGGCTCGCCGGCCGTGCAGTCGACGCCAACAGCAACGCCTGCCGCGTGCGGCGCGAAGCGAATGCATTGGGCACTGGTCCGCACGGTGATGCCCTCGGCCTCCAGAATCTCCCGAATCGCAGCGGAGACCTCTTCGTCTTCGCGCATGACGAGGCGCGGCGATTGCTCGACGACGGTCACCCGGGCGCCGAACCGGCGATACATCTGGGCGAATTCCAGCCCGATATAGCTGCCGCCGATCACGACCAGATGCTCGGGCACATGGTCGAGCGCCAGTATCGACGTGTTGGTCAGCGTGCTCACGCGATCGACGCCGGGCAGATCCGGGATGTTGGCGCGCCCGCCAACATTGATGAAGATGCGCGGTGCGCGCAGGCGCTCGTCACCCACGGCGAGCGTGTCCGGCGACTCGAAGCGCGCGGCGCCTTGCAGCACCGTGCACCCCTTCATGCCGCGCAGCCATTTCTCGACGCCCGTGCGCGCGTTACGCGAGACTTCGTCGGCGCGCGCCTTCACTCGCGTCATGTCGATCCGGACGGGCCCATCGAGCACGACACCATAGTCGGCGGCGCGCCGCGCAAGGTGCGCGGCATAGGCGCTGGCGACGAGCGTCTTGGTCGGCATGCAGCCGGTGTTCACGCAGGTTCCCCCGAAGAGCTTGCGCTCGATGAGCGCGACGCTCATTCCGGCATCGGTCAGCCGGCCCGCGAGGGATGGACCGGCCTGGCCAGCGCCGATGATGATTGCGTCGAAGTCACGAGGCATGGGCGTCCTCCCGTTCCAGGGGTGTGAGGAGTATTGGCGGGATCAGGGCCAATTCACGCAATCGCGGCGGCGAAGTTTCGACCGCCGCGATTGAGACAGCGAGCGTCAGAACCGCTAGCTCTCACAAGGGTAGTTCCTTACCTCCCTGCTCGCTAATCATGTACGTTGCGTACCAGTCGGGCCAGTTCTCATCGCGTTGGCCGCCGGTCCGCTTCTCGTGCTCGCCGTGCGCGGCTTCCGCCCGACGGAGCGCGGACGCGAGATCGGCTGACGAGGTGAAGGTCGTGGCGTCCGTGTCCACGCGACCTGGCGCCCGCTGAGTGAGTTCCTGGAAGAGCCAGCCGTTGCCGTCCGGATCACTGAACGAGGCGAACGAGCGGTAGCTGCGATGCCCGGGGTCCGGACCGCTAACGCGGATCCGCCCGAACAGATAGGGATCATCCGAACCGGCGTACGTGCCAGCGGCGTCGTGGAACACGTCACTCATTGCCACGCCACGTCCCAGCAGATCCTTGCGAGCCGCCTCGACGTCGGAGACGATCAGGTACAGCCCCTGGCTGGAGCCGGGTGCAGCCGTGGTGACGTTCTTGCCGAAGATGACCGAGCACCCGGAACCGGGCGGCGCGAACTGGATTACGCGGAAATAGCCATCGTCAGAGGCATAGTCGGCGTCGAGCCTCCACCCCAGGCCGCCGTAAAACAGCTTGGCGCGATCGACGTCCGAAACAGGGATGACGATGACTTCGAGCTTCGTGTCCAGGGCCCGCTCGTTTGGGGTCCCGACTGCAGCGCTGCTCATGTGAACCTCCGATTGCCCTGGTCGCAACACGGCCTGCGAGAGTGGCGACAACAACACCTGGCGAAGGAAATGTCCGTGAATTGCCGGACAGGATCAGCTGGCACGAAGCATCGTTCGGATCGAGTCCCGCAGAGGGAGCACATCGTACCGGTGCTGGGCACCGGCGCCGTTGCCGCGGCTTACTGCCTATGGCAAGCAGCCGTCGACGATCTGGCTTCGTATTGGACGGACGCAGCGGCAACGCACAACCCATGCCCCGGCGCTGGAAACGCCCGCGGTTTGCAGTGTAGGTTGGCCTGATCACGAAATGCTTTCAGCGTGAGGTCGCGTTGCAGGTTTTGGAGCCGTCTTCGGCCGTGGTATCCGAAAGACGACAGCCAGGGGCCGTACGACTCCCGGCCGCAGCGCCCGGAATCCGAGACGTCATCTATCGCAGCGTTGCCTGGAAGAACTCCACGCGTCCTTCGGCATTGAGATGTCCATGGGCCGCGGTGTGGTCGAAACGCAGCAAAGCGGCGCGACTCTCGATTCGTCGGCGTCGGTTTTCAGTTCGTGCGAAGGTCCCTCTCGGGTCGAACAGAGCCCATCCCCGGAAATTCATTCAGAGCAAAAAAAAGCCCAGACCTAAGTCCGGGCTTTTCAGCCACCGCGCTAACGAAGCCCTAAGGCATCGCGATGCGGTGTGCGCTAAAAGCGCAATTAGCTGCCGTACACGTCGAAGTCGAAGTACTTGGCAGCAATCTTCTTATACGTACCGTCCTTGATCATGTCTGCGATGGCCTTGTCGATCTTCGCCTTCAGGTCCGTGTCTTCCTTGCGCAGACCGATAGCAGCAGCACCCGTCGGGATTTCTGCGCCAGCGAATGCGAAGCCCTTGCCGCGCGGCGTCTTCAGGAAGCCCAGGTCGGCTTGCACTTCGTCTTGCAGCGCAGCGTCCAGACGGCCCGACAGCAGGTCGGCGTAGACCTGGTCCTGGTTCTGGTAGGGAACGACGTTCACGCCCTTCGGTGCCCAGTTGGTCTTGGCGTACGTTTCCTGGATCGTGCCTTGCTCGACGCCAACCGACTTGCCCTTGAGCGCGTCAGCCGTCGGCTTCAGGGTCGAACCGGTCTTCGCGACCAGGCGCGTCGGCGTGTTGAACAGCTTGGCCGAGAAGGCGATCTGTTGTTCGCGCTCCGGCGTGATCGTCATCGACGACAGAGCGCCGTCGAACTTCTTGGCCTTCAGGCCCGGGATCATGCCGTCGAAATCCTGCTCGACCCACACGCACTTCGCGTTCAGGCGCTTGCAGATTTCGTTGCCGAGGTCGATGTCGAAGCCGATCAGCTTGCCATCCGGTGCTTTGGATTCAAAAGGCGCGTAGCTGGCGTCGACGCCAAAGCGCACGGTGGTCCAGTCTTTCGCGTGGGCGGCACCGGCCGATACGGCCAGCAGGGCAACCGACAGGGCGGCAAGCAGTTTCTTCACTCTGTGTACTCCTCGAGATGGTCATGGAGCGCCGCGTGCGTCATGGACGCCGCAGTGCATTTGTCCGGTGCGGATCGAGCCGGAGCTTTCGTTGGGTCCGCTGGCGCTACCGCCAACGGCGCGCGCCAAGATTACCCGGTCAAAATAAAAGCGTCGCTAGTGTAATACGAGATGCTGCAGGAGGGCGCACTCTAACGAATGATCTGAAAACGGGTGCTATGGCCCCAAAGCCGCGCTGGGTAAGGGGTTCGAGGCGGATGTGGGTCATGTATCGGGGCGTTCGCGAGACGCGTCGCGCGATGCTTCGCCGCAACACAAGGGGACATGTTCTGCCCCGTAGAAAGCAGGTGTATGGCAAATGAAATAAAAACGATGGAGTGTTGTCGGCTTCTCAATCCGTAGGTCGAGTGTTCGAGTCACTCATGCCCCCACCGATGAATTCAAGCACGTGGCCCATTCTTAGCCGGATGGGTTTTTTGCTTTCTGCGGTCGTGTAGGCACTGTATATAGGCAAATTCGGTCAACGCCCGATGCGGCCCCACGGCCTGGTCCCCAAGTTTCGACGACATGTTGGCCAAAGTGATGGGCAGGGCTGCACTGCTATGCCCGCGATCTTGCAGAGCGGGCGCTTGCGCATACGGTCGCGAACAAGGTTGAAGCGGCCTATCACCGAACTGATCTCCTTGAAGCTCGTGCCGCGATGATGGACGCGTGGTCACGGCACGTTATTTCGCTCGATTGGCAATCGCATGCAGACAACGATAGGCCAGCATTCGCGCGGGCCGTTTCGATCATTCCTTCGATGAAGAGCTATCCGGCTCCTTTAAGCGCTCGCTGTCCCACTTACCAAGCTCAATAGCGCGCTGGAGAATTCCCACTGTCAATGGCATCCGCGTGTACTCCGTATTGGCTTTGCGGAATATCAGCCGTGCAAAGGCGGAAAACGGATTGAACACACCTTCACCCTCGAAATATTGGATGCAATTGAAGTCCGCTGGCTCGACATCAAATTTCTTAAAAAATGCCTCCATAAAAATGATCGAATCGTCACCAGTTACACCCAGGTCATCCTCCACACTGGTTTCTGTCGTTATCGGATATTTCACTGGATACAATGTTCTCTTTCGGATGAATTCTATGAGCTCATCCGGAATGGGCAGCCTTTCCATTTTCAGCTTGACCCTTCTATTTCGTTGAAGAATTGCATAATTCAACCCAGGGTGCCTACTGTCATATCATTAATTTGGTCTTCCGGTTTAACCAATCTGTTATATCGCATAGTTGCTTTCACATTAATAACGATGGCATCGTATACACCAATAAGCCAGCCTAAATATGGAATTTTCCTCCCGATGAACCCACCGAGATTGGTTGTCCATCTAACCCTGAGGGTTGACAGCGTTCTTCCTGTAAGGGTAGAGGTGGCCTCACTCGTTCGGACAGTCATCTGAGATTTTTAAGTGGAACGTCCGAGGCAATCATGCTGCCGATTTGATCGCAGGCAGCGTCGCGAAGTATGCCTCATCCGGGGTCTGATCCGCCAGGCTCGAATGGGGCCGTTTCCGGTTGTACAGCTCGACGTATTCGCCGATGGAGCGCCGGGCATGGCTGACCGACTCGTACGCTTTCAGGTAGACCTCTTCGTACTTGATGCTGCGCCACACCCGTTCGACGAACACGTTGTCGCGCCAGGCCCCTTTGCCGTCCATCGACAGCCGCACGCCCCGGCTCAGCACCGCCTCGGTGAACGCGCCCGCCGTGAACTGGCTACCCTGATCGGTGTTCACGATGTCGGGCAGTCCGTAGCGGGCGAACGCCTCTTCCAGCGCCTCGACGGCGTGCGTGGCTTCCAGCGTGATGGCGACCCGGTACGCGAGAATCTTGCGGCTCGCCCAGTCCACCACTGCCGTCAGGTACACGAAGCCGCGCGCCATCGGAATGTACGTCGTGTCGAGGGCGAACACCTGATTGGCACGCTCGATCTTCATGCCGCGCAGCAGGTACGGCCAGATCTTGTGCTGCGCGTTGCGGCGGCTCGTGTTCGGCTTGCAGTACAGCGCCTCGACGCCCATGCGCTTCATCAGCGTGCGTACGCGACGGCGACCCACCTCATGGCCTTCCCGGCGCAACAGGCGCGCCAGCATCCGCGCCCCTGCAAATGGGAACTCCATGTGCAGTTCGTCGATTCGCCGCATCAGCAACTGATCGACCTCGCTGACCGGCTGCGCCCGGTAATATGCGCTCGATCTCGCGATGCCAACCAGTCGCGTCTGTCGCGAAACCGGCAGCGCATGCGTACAGTCAATCATCGCTTTGCGCTCAGCAGTCCGGCTTTGCCGAGCGCTCCTGACAAAAAATCGTTCTCCAGCGTCAACTGCCCGATCTTCGCGTGCAGCGTTTTCACGTCCACCGGCGGATCGCTCGACGGTGCACCTGTCGCACCAAACACGTCTGCCGCACGCTCCTGCAACTGCCGCTTCCATTCCGTGATCTGGTTCGGATGTACATCAAACTGCTGTGCCAGTTCGGCCAGCGTGCGCTCACCTTTGACCGCTGCCAGTGCCACTTTCGCTTTGAACGCCGCTGAGTGCGTCCGTCGGGTTCTCTTCGTCATTTCCTCGGTTCCTTTGCCAGCATTATCGCTGGCTCAGGCCCCGGCCAAACCACTTATCCGACTGTCCGAATTTGCGCGGCCACCTCTGGTTGGCATTCTGAAGGGCATATCAATATCCAATAATGCCCTGAAAATTGTTGATGCAACGGAAGTACCTTGAATGGCGTATTTAACCTTGGCTCTCGTAGATATGTTGGGGCGACCAAGGAGAAAGAATATCACGCCATATACATCCTGCACGCCTAGTTGTTTCATCGTCTCTTCAACCATCAGGCAAAAATATAATTCCTGAATAGTAAGATCCTGGTCGACGTATTTATAGAGGTTAATATTTTGTATGGACGCATTATGCGATGCTTCGCCGCAACACAGGGGAACGTGTTTTGCCCCGAAGAAAGCGGATGTATGGCAAATGAAATCAAAGCGGCGGCGTGTTGTCGGCTTCTTGCTCCGTGGGTCGAATGTTCGAGTCACTCACGCCACACCAATAAATTCCAGCACGTAGCCCAGCCCTAACCGGCTGTGCTTTTTGCTTTCTGCCCCCATGTAGGCGCTGTCTAGATAAATTCAGCGCAAAGGCGCGGTGTAGTCTCACGGCACTGCCTGCCTTAAGTCCATGGTTCGTGCACCCGAGCAAGTAGAATGCCCCGCCGAAGCGGCGCTTATCAGAAGCCGAATCGATGTCGCAATCTGCTCCACAGTCCTTCAACCTGTTGATTGCCCGTCTGAACATGGAGACCGTCCAGGCGAATCTGAGCCAGGGTGTTATCGTTCGCCACTCCGATCGCCAAGGTCGGGGCTATTGCGTACCAAGTTGAAATCTCGCCCCACGAAAGATAGAACGTGCCGCGAATCGGTTCATAGAACTCCGTTGGCTCTCCAGTGTAAGCACGTCCGTTTTCATCGAATTCCGCATCAATATGAGCGGTCGCGGGTACGGCTTCCTCAAAGCCGCGCTCCCCTCGAATCCATCGATTCGGGTTGGTATAGATAGACCAATCCACAATTCGCTTCTGTGGATCAAGCGCCATCGAAAAAAAACCACCGGTCAGAATATAGCTTTGCTCTATGATGTTGAATTGCCGATCCAGTTTCTCACTGAGAGTAGGCACCCTTGGCGGGTTCACGTCAATGTATCTGATATTGCACATTATGGAATGACCGTATGCATCCCATGTAGTTTCTGCGATAGCATCAATATGCTCTCCAATACGAACGGCGATGTTCTTCATTTTATAGGGCTATATTGGAAATGATAAATTATATAATCTTTTTCTTTAACGAGAACTTCGAGAATATATTTCTTGCCCACTTGATATCTCCCCAAACGAGTCACCGCAATTTTGTACATAAAAAACCCTGGTGTCCCTCTAGGATCAGGAGTGCGCTTACCATACTTTATGGCAAGTCGAAGAATATGAACTGGTACGAACCGGCCTGGCTCTTTCATGTGTGCGAGGGGTTCAGCGGCAAATCGTAACGGCTGCTGCATGAGCGCGTAATAACGCGCGCGCAGCCCGTACAACGTCGTTCGCTCAAGCGACGCTCCTACACCCTTCACACCCCACTCAGTCAAACCACGAAGCCCGCTCCGCCAGATTCCACCTACCATGAAGACAACATCAAGCGGATCAAAAAGCGGGGTTTCCAGTGGTCTTTCACTTACCGAAATGTCGCCGCCCAGAGAGTACGTTCGAAATACTCCAGCATCCTCTTTTTGATATCCAATGATGCAATCCAAGTCTGTATCGTAGACAGGTTTTGCATCAATCGGCACGCCTGGCGGACGAAGATCGAACAACCCTGCGCCTTTGGGCTTTAGGTGCACGTCCCATTCAAAAGACGGCTTATCCGCCGTATATGTCATCGGAGTAGACATATTTAGCTCGTCGTATTCGCCTTGATATCAATGATCGCGGTAATCGCGCCTTGGCTTCCACCAAACGCGTTTTGCACCAGGTACTCCTGTTTCATTCGTGAAAACGACAAAGCGACATGCTCCAGTGCCGAGCCGCTACCCGCAACGGGTTCAACGTGGGAAACAATCACGTCGTACATGGTGATTTTGAAATATTCGAGCGGCACAGTCCCGGCCTTGCGCATGGTAAGTACAGCTTTGGGTATATGCTGACCGCGAAAACAGTAGCCTGCGAGATTCGGGGTCGCCCGATCTATCGCATGAATAAAACGCAAATCCGACACTGAAGCCTTTGCGGCTCCGCCTCCCGAGCCGGAGTGCATACTGGAACGCTGCGTAACCGTCCAATTCCAGTTGCGTACTTCGATTTCGTTGGGATGCGTTGCATCCTGCGATTCACCATCAATGCCGTCGATCTTGATAAAAATGTCGTCCATCTTTGTATTTCAATCTGATTTGGGGATATTCAGCGTACCTCGCATTGGAGAGTGCAATTGAAAAAAATGGTCAAGATTATGAGCGCCCGAAATGCGCTCATTTATCGCACCGGCTTCAATCGGGTGACGACTGCAGCGCGTTTTCCCAGACTTACATTGCGCATATTGCAGGCGCTTCTTTGCGCGGGAATTCAGCGCCCTAGCCACGTGAATTCGCGTTTGGGGGCGTTCAGTTAACGTAATTGGGCCCGCAAATGCTGTGTATGGGCGCATTGCTAGCGGATAAAACCGTATTCGCGCGTGATCAGCGCGATCTATTTTACTTTTTATGGATCTTTACAAGGCCTCGCGGCCCGGCGGTCACGCCGTCGCCGCGAGGCGCGCTCGCCGCTCAGACCACCCGCTTGCCCGCCCGGTAGGTCGCGCGCGGCACCGGCAGCGTGTCGAGCATCGTGACGCGGACGAAGTCGGCGCGCAGTCCCGGCACGATCGCGCCGCGGTCGGTCAGCCCGGATTTGTGGGCCGGCTCCCACGAGACGGTCGTCATCGCGCGCGGCAGGGTCCAGCCGGCCTTGGTCACGAGGTCGAACGCTGCCGTGAGGAGGCTCGACGGCACGTAATCCGACGACAGGATGTCGAGCAGATCCGCCTGCGCCATTTCCAGCGCCGACACGTTGCCCGAGTGCGAGCCGCCGCGCACCACGTTCGGCGCGCCCATGATCGTCGCGATGCCGCGTTTTTTTGCTTCCGTCGCGGCGGCGCGCGTGGTCGGGAATTCGGCGAGCACGATGCCTTCGGCGGCGGCCTGCTCGACGTGCTCGATCAGTGTGTCGTCGTGGCTCGCGAGCGGGATGCCGCGTGCCTGGCAACGTTCGACGATCTGGCGCCGGTGTTCGTCGGCGAAACGCTGCTGTTCGTCGGCGAGTTCGGCGAGCGTCGTTGCGGCTTGCTCGTCGGTCCACTTGCCGTGACGCTCCTGGTATTTGCGCCATTGCTCGCGGTCGTGCCACTGACGCTGGCCCGGTGTGTGGTCCATCACCGAGGCGAGGCGCAGTAGCGGGTGCTCGCTCAGCGTGTCGAAAAGTTCGACGACGTCCTGGGTCGCGATTTCGCAGCGCAGGTGCAGGAAGTGGTCGGCGCGCAGGAGGTCGCGATCGGAAAAGCGCGAGAGCGCATTCGCACACGCGAGCTGGACTTCGCGGCCGCGCACGCCCACGTTCAGGCGCGTGCCGATGGCGAGCGCATCGAACACCGTCGTGATGCCCGCCGCGGCGATTTGCGCGTCGTGGATCACGAATGCGGCGTCGGTGTTCCAGTGCACGCCGGGGCGCGGCGCGAGGTGCTTTTCCAGGTTGTCGGTGTGCAGTTCGACGAGGCCGGGCAGCAGATAGTCGCCGTGCCAGTCTTCAGCGTCGAGGGCCGAGGTCGTGCCGCGCGAAAGCTCGCGGATCTGGCCGTCCTCGACACGCATCGTGCCGGTGAAAACCTCTTCGCGCGTCACGATGCGCGCGTTTTTGATCAACATCGTCAGGCTCCGTAATCAGGTCAGGTCGTTATTGCCGGTGGCAGTTTCAGGCGGCAACGCCCAGTGGTGTTTGTGTGCGCGGTGCGACGAGCGGCAGGCGCCGCGTCGCGACTCGCTCGCGCGTGTCTTCGTCGTGGAATACGCCGACGATCGCAGCCCCTTGCTCGCGCGCCTCGACGATCAGGCTCGATACGACTTCGCGGTTTTCCGCGTCGAGCGAGGCCGTCGGCTCGTCCAGCAGCAGTACGCGATGCCGGGCGATCAGTCCGCGCGCGATGTTCACGCGTTGCTGTTCGCCGCCGGAAAACGTCGCGGGTGCAAGCGACCAGAGTCGCTGCGGCACGTTCAGTCGCGCGAGCAGCGTTTCGGCGCGTGCGTGCGCTTCGTCCTCGGCGACACCGCGCGCAACGAGTGGCGCGGCGACGAGGTCACGCGTCGTCACGCGCGGAATCACGCGCAGAAACTGGCTCACGTAGCCCACAACGTTGCGGCGCAGGCGCAGCACATCGTGGGGCGCTGCACCCGTGATTTCGAGGTGTTGAAGCGGGGCGTTGTCGTCCCGGATCGCGATCGAGCCGCCGCTTGCCAGATAGTTGCCGTAGAGGCAGCGCAGCAGCGTACTCTTGCCCGCGCCCGACGGCCCCACGAGCACGACGCATTCGCCGCGCTCGACGTCGAGCGAGACGCCCGCGAGCGCCTCGATGCCGATAGCGCCCTGGCCGTGCAGCGTGAAGGTCTTGCGCACGTTTTCGGCGCGCAGCATCAGCGCGGCGCGTTCGACGAACGCGCGCGTCGCGTGCTTTGCGGCGTGAGTGGCACCGGCGTTGGCGGTGGAATTCATGTCGGTCATGTCGATCATCCTAGACCGGCAGCACGGAGGCCACCAGTGTCTGCGTGTAGGGATGCTGGGGGTCGTCGAGCACCTGGTCGGTGAGGCCCGATTCGACGACCGTGCCGCCCTGCATCACCATGAGCCGGTGCGCGAGCAGTCGCGCGACGCCAATGTCGTGCGTGACGATCAGCACGGAGAGATGCAGCGTCGTGGTGAGCGTGCGCAGCAGGTCGAGCAGGCGCGCCTGGACCGAAACGTCGAGGCCGGCGGTGGGCTCGTCCATGAACACGAGGCGCGGTCCTGTGACGAGATTGCGCGCGATCTGCAGACGCTGCTGCATGCCGCCCGAAAAAGCCGAAGGCAATTCGTCGATGCGCTGGGCGTCCAGTTCGACGCGCTGCATCCACTGTTGTGCAGTGTGGCGAATCTGGCCGTAGTGACGCGCGCCGACTGCCATCAGCGGCTCGCCGATGTTCGCGCCCGCCGAGACGCCCGCACGCAGCCCGTCACGCGGATTCTGCTGCACGAAGCCCCATTCGGTGCGCATGAGCAGGCGGCGGCGCGGCTCGGAGAGCGCGCGCAAATCGAGCGCTTCGCCGTTGGCGTTCATGTAGCTCAGCTCGCCTGAATCGGCTTCGGTGCGCAGCGCAAGCGTGTTGAGCAGCGTGGTCTTGCCCGAACCCGATTCGCCGACGATGCACAGCACCTCGCCCGGATACAGGTCGAAGCTCACATCGCGGCAGCCGTTGCGGCCGCCGTATTGCTTCGTCAGATGACGGGCGCTCAAGAGGGGCGTCATGCGTGTTCTCCGTTTTGCTGTGGCTGTGCGGCGTCATCGGTGTCGTCTGTGTTGTCGATGTTGTTGCGACGCTCGTGGCAATAGTCGCTATCCGAGCACACGAACATGCGCTTGCCCGAGTCGTCGACGATCATTTCATCGAGGAAGGTCTCGCGCGAGCCGCACAGCGCGCACGCGTGTTCCCAGCGCTGCACTTCGAACGGATGGTCGTCGAAGTCGAGGCTCTTCACCGGCGTGTACGGCGGAATCGCGTAGATGCGGCGCTCGCGGCCCGCACCGAACAGTTGCAGCGCCGCGTTCATGTCGAGCTTCGGATTGTCGAACTTCGGGATCGGCGAGGGCGCCGTGAGGTAGCGGCCGTTCACCGTCACGGGGTAATCGTAGGTCGTCGCGATGCTGCCGTGCTGCACGATGTCCTCGTAGAGCTTCACGCTGATGAGGCCGTAATCGGCGAGCGCGTGCAGCTTCTTGCACTCGGCGACGCGCGGTTCGAGGCGAAAGAGCGGCTCGGGCATCGGCACCTGGTAGACGAGGATCTGGTCTTCCGTGAGCGGCGTTTCGGGAATGCGGTGACGCGTCTGTACGATCGTCGCTTCGCGCGTGCGGCGCGTCGTCTTCACGCCCGTCGTGCGTGCGAAGAAGCGGCGGATGTTCACGGCGTTCGTCGTATCGTCGGAGCCCTGGTCGATGACCTTGAGCGTGTCGTCGGCGCCGATGATCGCCGCCGTCACCTGGATGCCGCCCGTGCCCCAGCCGTAGGGCAGCGGCATTTCGCGCGACGCGAACGGAACCTGGTAGCCGGGCACCGCGACGGCCTTCAGCAGCGCACGGCGGATCATGCGCTTCGTCTGCTCGTCGAGGTAGGCGAAGTTGTAGCCGTCGGCGGCCTGCGTCTCGTGGGACGCGATGGCGGTGGAGAGGTTGTCTGGCGCGTTCATTCGGCCTCCCGCCGGGCAGCGAACGAACGTGAGCGTGGGTAGTTCATTTTTCCTCCTCGTTCTGCTGGCCCTCTACCCGATGCTGCGCACGCAAGCGGCGCACGAGTTCGAGTTCGGACTGGAAATCGACGTAATGCGGCAGTTTCAGGTGCTGCACGAAACCGGACGCTTCCACGTTGTCGCTGTGCGAAAGCATGAATTCGATGTCCTGAGTCGGCGAGGCGAGCGTTTCGCCGAGTTCCTCGGCACGCAGTGCGCGATCGACGAGCGCCATCGCCATCGCCTTGCGCTCGGCATGGCCGAACGCGAGGCCGTAACCTTGCGTGAAAACCGGCGGCACATCTTTACTGCCGGCGAACTGGTTGACCATCTGGCATTCGGTCAGCTCGATTTCGCCGATTTCGACGGTCTCTCCGAGTTCGTCCAGCATCATTTCTACGGATACCGAACCAAACCGGATTTCGCCTGCAAACGGATGCGAGTGCGCGTAGCCGCGCTGCGTCGCATAGCCCATTGCGAGCAGGAAGCCTTCGTCGCCGCGAGCGAGGTTCTGCAGGCGGATCGGACGGTCTGCCGGGAACGCGAGCGGTTCGCGCGAGAGGTCGCCTGGTTCCAGCGTTTCAGGCGAGGGCGTTTCCTGTTCGATCAGACCTTCTTTGTCGAGCAGGGTAACGACACGCGGCATGGATTCACCAGCTGCACGCTCAGGCATGCTCGCTTGCGTGTCTTCACCGGACGTGTCGCCGTTTTCGGCGAGCAGCGCGAAATCCAGCAGACGCTGCGTGTAGTCGTAAGTCGCGCCCAGCACCTGACCGCCCGGCACGTCCTTGAACGTGGCCGAGATCCGGCGCTCTACCTGCATGTTTTCCGTTTCGACGGGCTCCGTGTAGCCGAAACGCGGCAGCGTCGTGCGATACGCGCGCAGCAGAAAGATCGCTTCGACCAGATCGCCTGCGGCCTGCTTGATCGCGAGCGCGGCGAGTTCCTCGTCGTAGACCGAGCCTTCGGCCATCACGCGCGCGACGGCGAGGCGCAACTGCTCGCGGATCTGCGCGACGCTCAGCTCGGGCACGCGCGTGTCGCCCCGACGTGCCTTGTCGAGCAGACGCCACGATGCTTCGATCGCACGCTCTCCACCTTTGACGGCGACGTACATCAGTTCATCTCCACGTAAGTCGTACGCGGCAGGCCGACCAACTGGTCGCCGCAGACGAGATAGAAGTCGATGCCGCACGGAAACTGCGCGGCGAGCGCAGCGCGTTCTTGCCAGAAACGCTCGGGCAGACCCGCGGGCGCGATGGTGTGCGCATCTTCGATGCCGGGGCCGCGCAGCGTGATGCTCGCGCCGCCCGTGAGCGAGTCGACGCGCACGAACACCGTGGCCGATTGCTCAGGCGATTCGGGCGTGCCGCTTGCGAGCGTTTCGAGCGGCGGCAGCGAAGCGGCGTCGTGGACATAGGCGAACGCGGCTTGCGCTGGGACGTCGGTAAGCGGCGCGCCTGCGTGAAAGCGCAGCGCGGCGGCCAGCGCCGCGTCGGGTTGCGCGAGCCACACAGGCGTTGCGTAGTCGCACAGCGCGAGCAGCGAAGCGAACGCCGCGAGACCCGCGCGTTCGACAGCATGTACGGCGTCGGCGGCGGGCAGCCTGGTTTCGATCACGCCGATGCGGCCCGGACGCGCGAGCGCATCAAGCAGCGTGCGGAATACCGCTTGTGTGTCGTGAACGGGATCGGCGAAGCCGGGCGCGAGCGTGTCGAGCGCGATGCCCGCGGCATTGGATGTCTGTCGTGAGTGGCTCATTAGTCACCTCGAACCATGGTGAAGAACTCGACTTTCGTGCTGGCGGCATCGTCGCGTCGAGCGTTGCGGCGTGCTTCGAGGCGTGCGGCCAGCGGTGCGATGAGTTGCGCGTGCAACTGGGCGTGGCGCTCTGGCTGCTGCAGGAGAGCGTCGACGAGCGCGGCGAGTTCAGCGCGGCGCTTGTCGCGTCCCAGGTGGCAAGCGACGCCGACCGTGCCGCCGTTCGCTGCGGAAAGACGCAGCGTGGCCCGCGTGAGCGTGGCTTCACCGAGATTGAAGGCGTCGCCGGTGCCGCCGATCCGGCCTCGCACCATTGCAAGGCCCGTTTGCGGTGGGCGCAGCCAGTCGAAGGCGGGCGCGGCGGCGCCATCGAGCGCGGTCGCGAGCGCGGCTTCCAGCTCGGAGCGCGGCGTGCGCGCGAGTACCGCCATCCATGCGCGCCGCGAGGCGGCCGGGGGCGTAGTGGGGGAAACGTTCATCAGGGTTCCTGTGGCGAAAGCGGGATGACGAGGCGAACGTCGGCATTGAAGCATCTATTCGTCTAAACGTCTAGACGTCTGGTGATACAGTTGTCGGAAGGCGACGAAGGAAACGTTTTCATATTTCCATCATGCCGCGCGAACTACAATGCGGAAAACGCTATTGAAACCGAGAGGAATGACAGCACCATGACATCCAGTGACGACGCGACGCGCGGTGCGTCGCTCGAGCGCGGCGCGGGCGTGGCGGTGTGGCGGCAGATCGAACAGATCCTTGCGGCCGAAATCGCGGCGAAAGGCTTTGGCGATGATGGACGCCTGCCGAGCGAAGGAGAGTTGGCCAAACGCTTCGATGTGAACCGCCACACGGTGCGGCGCGCGATGCTGGGCCTCGCGGCGCTCGGGCTCGTGAGCGTCGAGCAGGGGCGCGGCACGTTCGTGCAACCCGGCGCGATCGACTACACGATCGGCAAGCGCACGCGTTTCACCGAAAACCTCCAGCGGCACCAGCATTCGGCGGCGGGCAAGCTGCTCGCTTCGTCGCGCGTGAAGGCAGATCCCGCTGTCGCGAAGGCGCTTGGTATTCGCGCGGGCGCACTCGTCTACCGGCTCGAAACGTTGCACGAGTCGGATGGCGTGCCGCTCACGTATGCCCGCAGCTGGTATCCGGCCGCGCGGTTTGCCGATCTGCCCACGGTGATGGAGCGCGTGGAAAGCTCATCGAAGGCGCTCGCTGAATTCGGCGTGCGCGACTATCTGCGCAAGTGGAGCCGCATCGGCAGCGTGCTGCCCGAACCCGAAGTGGCGCGGCGGCTGAATATCAACCGGCAGCAGCCGGTGCTGTGGGTCGAGAACGTCGACGTCGATATGGACGGCGTGCCGATCAAATACGGTGTCACGCATTTTGCGGCGGACCGCGTGCAATTGATGGTGGAACACGACGTATGACCGCCGCTCACGAAAACTGGAATGGGCAGTCGCGCTTTGCGATCTACTATGCGCCGCCGCGCGAATCGGCGTGGTGGCGGGCGGGCTGTGCATGGCTCGGTCGCGATCCCGAAACCGATGAAACGTTGAGCGCGCCACAGCCTGATGGCCTTTCGCGTGCGCTCACTGATATAACGATCGCGCCGCGTCGCTACGGCTGGCACGGCACGCTAGTGCCGCCGTTTCGTCTCGCGCCTGGTGTGACGCCCGAAGCGCTCTACGCCGCCGCGAGGCAGTGGGCCGCAACGCGCGCGCGTTTTGCAGTGGCTGTGGAGGCCGCGACGCTCGGCAGCTTTGTCGCGCTGCGTCCCGCCGACGATGATGGCGAAGCCGCTCTGCGCGAACTCGCCGCCGACGCGTTGCGCACGCTCGCGCCCTTGCGCGCCGCGCAGACGAGCGCCGAACTCGCGCGCCGCCTGGACGCGCCGCTCACGGCGCAACAGCGCGCTCACGTCGAGGAATGGGGCTACCCCTATGTGTTCGACGAATTCCGCTTCCACATGACGCTCTCCGATTCGCTCGACGACGCGCAGGCACGCGAAGCGCTGGTCGCGGCATGGAATGCGCAGATGCGCGACGCAGGGACGTTGCCAGTGGACGGCGTTGCGCTCTTCGTCGAGCCACAGCCGGACGCGCCGTTTGTGCTGTGGCGTCGCGCGGCGTTTCTGAGTGAGGAGCGGCACGCATGAAAGCGCGATTGATCTATGTGATGGGACCGTCGGGGGCGGGCAAGGACTCGTTGCTCGGCTTCGCGCGAACTCGCCTCGCGACGGACGGCATCGTGTTCGCGCATCGCTACATCACGCGTCCCGAAGGCGCCGGCGAGAACCACATCGCGCTCACCGACGACGAGTTCGAACTGCGTTCGCGTCACGGTCTCTTTGCCATGCAGTGGCACAGCCATGCGATGCGCTACGGTGTCGGCGTGGAAATCGACCAGTGGCTCGCGCTCGGCTGCACGGTGGTCGTGAACGGCTCGCGCGCGTACGCCAATCAAGCGCTCGCGCGCTATCCGCAGATGATGTTCGTCCACGTCGAGGCCGCGCCTTTGGTGCTCGCAGCGCGTCTCGCGTCGCGCGGACGCGAAACGGCCGAGCAGATTGCCGCGCGCCTTGCGCGCCAGGCGCGGTTCGAGGCCCCGGCGGGCGCGAGCGTCGTGCATATCGACAACTCGGGGCGCCTCGCGGACGCGGGCAATGCGTTCGTCGACGTCGTGCATCGCGTGGCGGCCGGGGGCTGAGCGCACTGCAGACGCGCCAGTAAGCTGGAAGGGCGCGCGAAAGGAGCGCGAAGGCCGCGCGGATTTTCCTCGCGCGCTGCATCCGTGAGAACATGGACGCGCCCCGCGAACTCATACGAGAGAGCCATTGGACCGCTTCCAGCAGATGCAGATTTTCACGCGGATCGTCGAGCGCCACAGCTTCACGAAGGCGGCCGAGGACCTGAACCTGCCGCGTGCGACTGTCACGAACTCGATCAAGAGTCTTGAAACGCGACTGAACGTGCGACTCCTCGAGCGCACGACGCGCCACGTGAAGCCGACGGCCGAGGGCGACGCCTACTACAGGCACTGCGTGCGCCTGCTCGCCGACGTCGAAGAAACCGAGGGAGCGTTTAGCGAGACCGAACCGCAAGGGCGTCTTCGCGTGAACATGCAGGGCACGCTTGCCCGGTACTTCGTCGTGCCGCGGTTGCCGGAATTTCTGGCGCGCTACCCGCGCGTCGAACTGTTCCTCGGCTCGGGCGACCAGTACGTCGACCTGGTGCGCGAAGGGGTCGACTGTGTGCTGCGCGCGGGCGAACTGTCCGATTCGTCGATGATCGCAAGACGCGTCGCGCTGCTGGAGCAGGTGACGTGCGCGAGCCCGGCATATCTCGAACGCCGCGGTGAACCGGATTCGATCGACGCGCTTGCCGAGGGGCACGAGGCGGTCAATTACCTTTCGCCCGCGACCGGGCGCGCGCACCCGCTGGAATTCACGACGCCTCAGGGCGTGCGCAACGTGACGCTGCCTGGCCCCGTGGCGGTAAATGGCGCGGAGTTGTATACCGCCGCGGCGATCGCAGGACTCGGGATGGTGCAGGTGCCGCGCTACCGGGTTCACGAACAACTGGCGAACGGAGAACTGTGCGTCGTGCTGCCCGCGCACCCGCCGCCGCAGATGCCCATTTCGGTGCTTTATCCGCAGAACCGGCAGTTGTCGCTGCGCGTTCGAACGTTCGCGGACTGGCTCGTGCAGTTGTTTGCGGACGTGTCGTGATGGCGTGGTGAGGGCCGTGGGCGCGGGCCAGACGATTGGCGCGCGCTGCCGCCATGCTGTGCCCGCCGTGTTCCAGAGGCCGCCACGTGCGGCCAGTCGCGCTCAGGTGCGCAGCGCAACCATACTGGAGACGCGCTGGGCAGCTTGCTGAAGCGGTCCGAGGAACGTCTTGACCATCTGCTTCGCCGACGTGCGCTGCGCATTCCCGCTAATGTTCATCGCCGCGATCACGCGGCCTTGGCGGTTCCGGATCGGCGCGGAGATCGAGATCAGGCCGCCTTCCAGTTCCTGATCGACGATGGCCCAGCCCTGCGAGCCCACCTGCGCGATGATTTTCTTCAGCTTGTCTATGTCGGTGACGGTGTTCGGCGTGTGCGCGCGGAGCGGCGTGGCACTGAGCGTGGCGTCGAGCGTTTCCTCGTCGAGGGCGGAGAGCAGCACGCGCCCCATCGATGTGCAGTAGGCGGGTAGCCGGCTGCCGATCGAGAGGTTGATCGTCATGATCTTGTGCGTCGGCACGCGCAGGACATAGACGATTTCGGTGCGGTCGAGCACGGCCGCGGAGCAACTCTCGTGCACCTCGGCCGACAGTTCCTCCATGACGGGCTCGGCGAGATTCCAGAACGGCATCGACGTGAGGTAGGCGAAGCCGAGGTCGAGGATCTTCGGTGTCAGGCGGAAGAGCCGGCCTTCGGCTTCGACATAACCGAGCGTCTGGAGCGTAAGCAGGATGCGGCGAGCGCCGGCACGGGTCAGGCCGGTGGCGGTGGCGACGTCGGTGAGCGTCTGTGCGGGACTGTCGGCGTTGAACGCCCGGATGACCGAAAGCCCGCGCGCGAACGACTGCACGTAGGAATCGCCCGGTTTGTCGGGGATCTCTGCTGGCTCGGCGAAACGGTCGGGCGAGGCGCTGGATGCGGAGGTCATGGGCGACGGAAAGGGCCGACGGGGGCCTTATAAACCGTACACAATAACGCAAGCATCCTGTTTCGCCAACCTGCGGCCAGGCTTGCGTGGGGGCGGGCTGGGGAAGTCCCCGGCGCATGTCCGGGAAGTGCCTCCGGCGCGCCGCGACGGCCTGCGCGGACTGCAGTGCACGGTACGCGCGGCGCGCGCGAGGCGCTATGCTACTCGCCTTGCCGCGCCGGCGCCGGCGCATACGAACCGACTGAAAGGAGACCACGACCATGCCCCGCTTTGCGGCCAATCTGACGATGATGTACAACGAGCACGCCTTTCCCGACCGCATCGCGGCGGCGGCGCGCGACGGCTTCGCGGCGGCCGAGTGCCTGTTCCCCTACGACCTCGCTGCCGATGACCTGAAGTCTCGCCTCGATTCGAGCGGCATCGAACTGGTGCTCTTCAACGCGCCGCCCGGCGACTGGGCCGCCGGCGAACGCGGGATAGCTTCGTTGCCGGGCCGCGAGGACGAATTCCGCCGCGGCGTCGATCGGGCGCTCGACTACGCCCGCGTGGTGGGAACCCGCCGCGTGCATGTGATGGCGGGGCTGCGCGACGCGGCGACGCCGCTCGAGGCGCAGCGCGAGCTTTACCTGCGCAACCTGGCCTGGGCGACTGAGCAGGCGCGGTCCGACGGCATCACGATCCTGATCGAGCCGATCAACACGCGCGACATGCCCGGCTATCTGCTGAACCGCCAGGACGACGCGCAGGCGATCCGCACCGAACTCAACGCGACGAACCTGCGAGTGCAGTTCGACTGCTACCACTGCCAGATCGTCGAGGGCGACCTGGCGATGAAGCTGCGTCGCGACATCGCCGGGATCGGCCACGTTCAGATCGCGGGCGTTCCCGAGCGTCACGAGCCGGACACCGGCGAGGTGAACTATCCGTACCTGTTCGCGTTACTCGACGAACTCGGCTACGCGGGATGGATCGGCTGCGAATACCGTCCGCGTAAAGAGACGTCGGCGGGACTGGGTTGGCTGCAGCCCTGGTTGCCGCGTCGCGCGTGATATCAGTACAAAAAGACGCCGGGTGAAATTTATCCGGCGTCTTTTTTGATATAAGGCAAATTCAATAATTCTGAAATTATTGACGCGTGTTTTTGGGATTCGGTATTAGTCACATACGCCCAGTTTTTCCGCTATTTCAGCCGGCCATTCAAACGAACTCGCAAAATGTGAGATAACGGGCCGCTGAAATTTCCTGCTTCTGGCGCGGCAAATCGTCCGCTCGCGCCCAGTCCTGGCCGTCCTTCCTCGCTCCGTCGCACCGTGCCCTCCGGGCCTCGAAAGCACGTTGAAAGTTAATTGCGTCGTTCCGTCGCAGTTGCCCTTCTGACACCCGAGGCAACCGGGATTGTTTAGCAAAGATCAAATTTAGCGTTTGACTCCTTACGTAGAATTGCGCCGAATGCGACACGGGTGCATTTTGCGTCGCTTTTTGAGACGCAAATGTGGTTGAGCGTTTAAAAGGTGTTTAACGGAAAAACGTGCAAATATGACAAACAGAAAAGCCTTAAAAAGGTGGCTCATCCCCCTCGGCAGCGGGCTGACCGTATTACTTTCAGGCTGTAGCGGCAACTTTGCGCTGCTCGACCCGAAGGGCAGCATCGGAGTTGCCGAAAAGTCGCTGATCACCACTGCAACAGTGACCATGCTGGCGGTCGTAGTGCCGGTGATCATCCTCACCCTGTGGTTCGCTTACCGGTATCGCGCCTCGAACCGCAACGCCACGTATGCACCGAAGTGGGCCCACTCCACGGCCATCGAAGTGGTGGTCTGGGGCATTCCTGCCGCCATCATCCTTTTCCTCGCCATCCTCACCTGGCGCACCACGCACGAGCTCGATCCGTACCAGCCGATCCAGTCGAACGTGAAGCCCATCAACGTCGAAGTCGTCGCGCTCGACTGGAAGTGGCTCTTCATCTATCCGGACCTCGGCATCGCGTCGGTGAACCAGCTGGCCGTGCCGGTCGGTACGCCCGTGAATTTCCGCATCACGTCGGATTCGGTGATGAACTCGTTCTTCATTCCGCAGCTGGGCACGCAGATCTATGCGATGGCCGGCATGCAGACGCGTCTGCACCTGATCGCCGACCACGCCGGTCAATACGAAGGCATCTCGTCGAACTTCAGCGGCAAGGGTTTCTCGGACATGAAGTTCAACACGCTCGCAACGAGCCAGCAGGACTTCGACGCGTGGGTTCAGAAAGTGAAGGCATCGTCGACGCAGCTCTCGATGGATCAATACGCGACGGTCGCTCAGCCAAGCGAGAAGGCGCCGGTCCAGTACTTCTCGACGGTTGCTCCGAAGCTCTTCAATAACATCATCGCAAAGTACAACAACGGTCACGTCACCGAGTTCAACGACGCGTCGTGCGGTACTAAGGTGAAGGGGTAAAGCATGTTCGGAAATCTTACATTAGAGGCGATTCCGTTCGATCAGCCGATCATCATGGGCGCCACGGTGTTCATGGCGCTGCTCGTGGCCGGTGTGCTCGGTCTCGTGACCGTGATGGGGAAGTGGAAGTACTTGTGGACCGAATGGTTCACGAGCGTCGACCACAAGCGCATCGGCGTGATGTACATGATCGTCGCGGTGCTCATGCTCGTGCGCGGCTTCGCCGACGCTGTGATGATGCGTATCCAGCAGGCCATTGCCTTGAATGGTCCAGGCTATCTTCCGCCGCATCACTTCGACCAGATCTTCACGGCGCACGGCGTCATCATGATCTTCTTCATGGCGATGGCGATCATGGTCGGCCTGTTCAACCTCGTCATACCGCTGCAGATCGGCGCACGCGACGTGGCGTTCCCGTTCCTGAACTCGCTCTCGTTCTGGATGACGGCGATCAGCGCGATCCTGATTAACCTGTCGCTCTTCATCGGCGAATTCGGCCAGGTGGGCTGGCTCGCGTACGCGCCGCTTTCGGAGCTGCAATACAGTCCGGGCGTGGGGGTCGACTACTACATCTGGTCGATTCAGTTGTCCGGCGTTGGCACCTTGCTCACCGCGGTCAACTTCTTCGTCACGATCCTGAAGATGCGCGCCCCGGGCATGACGATGATGAAGATGCCGGTGTTCACGTGGACGGCCCTGTGCTCGAACGTGCTCGTCATGGCGATTTTCCCGATTCTCACGATCGCTCTCGCACTGCTCGGCTTCGACCGCTACATCGGCACGCACTTCTTCACGAATGACGGCGGCGGCAACGCGATGGTCTACCTGAACCTGATCTGGGCATGGGGTCACCCCGAGGTGTACGTCCTCGTGCTGCCCGCGTTCGGTATCTATTCGGAGATCATGGCCACGTTCTGCAAGAAGCCGCTGTTCGGCTACAAGACGATGGTCTACGCGTCGTGCGTCATCATGGTTCTGGCGTTCCTCGTCTGGGCACACCACTTCTTCACGATGGGTGCAGGCGGCGACGTCAATGCGTTCTTCGGCATCATGACGATGATCATCGGCGTCCCGACGGGCGTGAAGATCTTCAACTGGCTGTTCACGATGTACCGCGGCCGTGTGCAGTTCACCGCACCGGTGCTCTGGACGATCGGTTTCATGGTGACGTTCTCGATCGCCGGTATGACCGGCGTGATGCTGGCTATCCCCGGCGCGGACTTCGTGCTGCACAACTCGCTCTTCCTCGTTGCGCACTTCCACAACGCGATTATCGGCGGTGTGGTGTTTGGCTACCTCGCAGGCCTGCAGTACTGGTTCCCGAAGGTTTTCGGCATCAAGCCCAACGAGAAGCTCGCCAAGGCGTCGTTCTGGTGCTGGTTCGTCGGCTTCTGGGTCGCGTTCACGCCGATCTATGTGCTCGGCTTCATGGGTGCAACCCGTCGTCTGAATCACTACGACAACCCGGATTGGCAGCCGTACTTCGTCATCGCAGCGATTGGTGCGGCCATCATTGCCCTTGGCATCGTGTTCCAGGTGCTGCTGTGGGTGATGGCGTTCGTCAACCGCAACAAGGTGGAGTGCAAGGACCTGACGGGCGATCCGTGGGGCGGCCGTACGCTCGAGTGGTCGATCTCGTCGCCGCCGCCGGTCTATAACTTCGCGGTGATCCCGCATGTGCATGAACTCGACGCCTTCGCCCATATGAAGGAAACGGGCCAGGGTCTGGGGCTCCAGACGAAGTACAACGACATCCATATGCCGTCGAACACCGCAGCGGGCTTCCTGATCGGCGTGTTCAGCCTGGTGCTCGGTTTCTCGGGTGTGTGGCACATCACGTGGCTGGCTGTGCTGGCACTCGTCGCCATCGTGGTCACGGTCGCTGCCCGCAGCTTCAGCGACGACGAGGGTTACTACATCCCCGCCGCACGCGTGCGTGAGATTGAAGAAAAGCGTCACCGTGCAGTCGCCGGCGATCGCGAACTTGCCGCAGTGGAGGCCAACTGATGCTGCAGAAAACCAATACGGCGACCCTCGCCGACTTTGAGCACCACGATCACCCGGAGTCGCAGTCTGTTTTCGGCTTCTGGATCTACCTGATGACCGACTGCATTCTGTTCGCGGCGCTGTTCGCGACGTTCGGATGCTTCGTCCATCAGTTCGCGGGTGGCCCCACGGGCAAGGAACTGTTCGATATCCCGGGCGTCGCGCTCGAAACCGGCGTGCTGCTGCTTTCCAGTATCACCTACGGCTTCGCGATGTTGGGCGCGCACCAGCGCAAGTCGGGCACCGTGCTCCTGTGGCTCGCGGTGACTTTCTTGCTCGGCGCGATGTTCCTCACGTTCGAACTGCGTGAGTTCTCGCACCTGATCGCAGAAGGCGCGGGTCCGCAGCGCAGCGCGTTCCTGTCGTCGTTCTTCGTGCTCGTCAGCACGCACGGTCTGCACGTGTTCTTCGGTCTCGTCTGGATGGGTGTGATGATGCTGCAGGTGATCCGCCGCCCGAACCTGGGCGAGAAGGAACTCCGCCGCCTCACGTGCCTGAGCCTCTTCTGGCACTTCCTCGACATCGTGTGGATCTGCGTGTTTACGTTTGTTTATCTCGGGAGCGTGATCTAAATGGCTCATTCTCAGTCACAGGCTCACGGCAGTCTTGGCGGCTACGTCGCGGGCTTTATCCTTGCCGTGGTCCTCACGGCAGCCGCGTTCGGCGTCGTGCTGAACGGCACGTTCTCGTCGAGCAGCGCGCTGATGGTGCTCGGTGTCCTTGCGTTCGTGCAGGTTGTCGTTCACCTCGTGTTCTTCCTGCACCTGAATGGCAAGGGACAGGGCATGAATGTGCTGGCGCTTAGCTACACCGTTCTCGCTGCTGCATTCCTGATCTTCGGCACGATCTGGGTCATGAATAACGTCACGATGTTCATGATGTCGCGTTAAGCGCGAGTGCTGCGTCGCGGTGGTGGGTTGCCGCGATGCTGTCCTGAACGGCCGCACAGACTTTGTGTCTGTGCGGCCGTTTTCTTTTTGGTGCGCCGGTTGGCGTTAGGGGCACTGGTTCGGTATGTCCAACTGGCATCAGTCTTATTTTTGGTTCTTCGCAGATTTCTGGGGAGACCGCTTGCGGACAGGCGGTAGTCGGCCACGTAGAGACGGTGGTGGTTTCGCGCCAAACGACCGAAATCCGTGCGAAAGCGAACGTTCATCCTTCGCAACCATGCGGCACATTGAGGCCGATCGTTCGCCTGCTCAACCGGATCAGATTGCCGTCCCACCACAACGAGGAAAAAATGCGGCCTTTACGATCTTTCGTCACGCCTTTGGGCTTAATCGTCGCGCTTACATTTTGTGCAAGCTGGTCCGCGCGAGCAGAAACCTCTCCGGCGCACAACGCAGGAGGTTTAGTGGGCGCAGTCGCGCCAGTTTTCGATCAGATCGTATATTTTCGCGTACCTGTTAGCTTTGTATCTGTATTCGAAAAAGCGCACGGAGATCGCTACATCCATGAGTGGGTTTTGTCCGGCGAGAGCGCTTCGAACTGGACACAGATGGTCACACTTACGGGCGCACAAAATGTCAGCTCAAGGCACCCCGAGGCCACGCCTAAAGCGTTCGCCAGTGCCATCGCCAGTGGGTTCCAACGTGCGTGCCCGACATCGTTTTCAGCAAAAGGAATCTACGAGGGGCAATTGAACGCGCAAGGCACGTTTATTATGGTCGTCGGTTGCGGTAACACGCCGACTAGTGCCGGACACAGCGAGACAGCCGTTATCGCTGTGGTCAAGGGAGAAAAGGACTTCTATACGTTGCAGTGGGCTCAACGAGCTGACGCAACGCCGACGCCGAAGGACATCGACGTGAGCTTGTGGGCCGGGCGGATAAAAAGCCTCATGCCTTTGAAGCTATGTCCAATCGTAGCTGGAGAGCGGCCACCATATCCAAGTTGTGTTGGAAGTTGAGTGAGCGCTCATTCGTTTTCAGCGTCATTGCCATCGCTTCCGGCGAGCGACAGGTCTAAGTCAAAAAAGAGTCGTTCGCGAAAAGCAGTTGTGCGACCGAGAAGGGTCGAACAGAGCCCTTCCCCGGAAATCTGCGAAGAACCTTTTTGCGGCCAACGACCGCTGTTGCGCCCAGGATCGAAGCCGCAACATGCGCGGCGTGATCAGGTGCCTCTACACCATGCCGCGCGATAAACGTGCCTCCAAATAAAAACGCCGGTGCGCAGCGATAAAACCGCTACGCACCGGCGTTTTGCACAGGGCGCCCCGAGGGCGCCCGCTTTGCTTTACAGCCCGCCCATACACATGTACTTGACGACGACGTAATCGTCCACGCCGTAATGCGAGCCTTCGCGGCCGAGGCCCGACTGCTTCACGCCGCCGAACGGCGCGACTTCGTTCGAGATCAGGCCGGTGTTGATGCCCACCATGCCGTATTCGAGCGCCTCGGCGACGCGCCATACGCGGCCGATGTCGCGGCTATAGAAGTAAGCCGCAAGACCGAACTCGGTATCGTTCGCCATCTTGATCACTTCTTCATCCGACGAGAAGCGGAACAG
Organism: Paraburkholderia adhaesiva; assembly: GCF_021390575.1. GTDB lineage: Bacteria > Pseudomonadota > Gammaproteobacteria > Burkholderiales > Burkholderiaceae > Paraburkholderia > Paraburkholderia adhaesiva. The sequence continues at coordinate 255,257 of NZ_JAJEJQ010000002.1, forward strand.
CGGCGCGAGCGGGCCGAACGTCTCATCGCGCGCGACCTTCATCGCGGGCGTCACGCCCGTGAGGATCGTCGGTTCGAAGAAGCCGTGGCCAAGCGCATGGCGTTTGCCGCCCGTGATGACCTGCGCGCCCTTCGCAAGCGCGTCTTCGATGTGCGATTCCACCTTCAGCACGGCTGCTTCGTTGATGAGCGGACCCTGCGTCACGCCCGCTTCGGTGCCGAGGCCGACCTTCAGCTTCTCGACGGCTTCGCGCAGTTTGGCCGCGAACGTGTCGTACACCTTGTCGTGCACATAGAAGCGGTTCGTGCAGACGCAGGTCTGGCCGCTGTTGCGATACTTCGAGGCGACGGCGCCCGCAACGGCTGCGTCGATGTCGGCGTCCTCGAACACGATAAACGGTGCGTTACCGCCCAGTTCGAGCGAAACCTTCTTGACGGTCGGCGCGCACTGACCCATCAGCAGACGGCCCACCGGCGTCGAGCCCGTGAACGACAGCTTGCGCACGGTCGCGTTGCTCGTCAGTTCGCCGCCGATCGCCTTCGGGTCGCCGGTGATGACGCTGAAGATGCCAGCCGGCACGCCCGCACGCTGCGCGAGCACGGCCATGGCGAGCGCGGAGAACGGCGTGGCTTCAGCCGGCTTCACGACGATCGGGCAGCCTGCGGCCAGCGCCGGGCCGACCTTGCGGGTGATCATCGCGGCCGGGAAATTCCACGGCGTGATCGCCGCGCAGACGCCGACCGGCTCCTTCGTGACGACGAGGCGGCGGTCGTTCGCGACCGTCGGGATCGTGTCGCCGTAGATGCGCTTGCCTTCTTCCGCGAACCATTCGAGGAACGAGGCGGCGTAGCCGATTTCGCCTTTCGCTTCGGCGAGCGGCTTGCCTTGTTCGGTGGTGAGGATCAGCGCGAGGTCGTCGGCGTTTTCCATCATCAGGTCGTGCCACTTGCGCAGGATCGCGCCGCGCTCTTTGGCGGTCTTCGCACGCCAGGCCGGCCAGGCGGCGTTCGCGGCGGCGATCGCGCGTCGCGTTTCCGCCGCGCCCATGCGCGGCACCGTGCCGAGCAGCGCGCCCGTGGCGGGGTTCGTCACGTCGAGCGTGGCACCATCGTCGGCGCCTTGCCATTCTCCGGCGAGGAACGCCTTGTTTTGCAGCAGCGATGCGTCTTTCAGGTTCATGGATGAACTCCGGACAAGCTTCGATTCAATTGATCAGTGATGCGAACGGATATTAGTTTCGTGCCTTCGATGCGCGAACCTCTAAACGGCGGACGGCACAGCGGCGTGCGCCGGTGTGCCGTCCCGAGCGCGTAAGGTTACGCGCTTTCGCTCGATCAGGCAGCGACGCCGACCGCTTCCTTCAGCGATTCTTCGACGATCGCGAGCGCTTCGTCGAACACGTTGTCCGGCGTGGTCAGCGGGAACAGGAAGCGCACGACGTTCGAGTACACGCCGCAGACGAGCAGAATCAGACCGCGCTCGAGCGCCGCCGTCTGCACGCGCTTCGTGAAGTCGGCGTCCGGCTCGGTCGTGCCAGCCTTGCAGAGTTCGACGGCGATCATCGCGCCCGGGCCACGCACGTCGGCGATCTGCGGGACTTCCGCCTTCATCGCGTTGAGCTTCGCCTTGAGCTTGTCGCCGAGCTTCGTGGCGCGCTCGCAGAGCTTCTCTTCGTCGATGACGTCGAGCACCGCGTGCGCTGCCGCGACGGCCAGCGGGTTACCCGCGTAGGTGCCGCCGAGGCCGCCCGGCGCTGCTGCGTCCATGAGTTCGGCGCGGCCGACCACGCCCGACAGCGGCATGCCGCCGGCGAGGCTCTTGGCGATCGTCATCAGATCCGGCGCGACGCCATGGTGTTCCATCGCGAACAGCTTGCCGGTACGTGCGAAGCCGGTCTGGACTTCGTCGGCGATCAGCAGGATGCCATGCGTGTCGCAGATCTTGCGCAGGCCTTGCACGAAATCGGTCGGTGCCGGGCAGAAACCGCCTTCGCCTTGGACCGGTTCGAAGATGATTGCGGCGACACGCTTCGGATCGACGTCGGCCTTGAACAGCGTTTCGATGGCCTTCAGTGCGTCGGCGGTCGTGACGCCGTGGAGTGCGTTCGGATACGGTGCGTGGTAGACGTCCGACGGGAACGGACCGAAGCCGAGCTTGTACGGGGCGACCTTGCCAGTGAGCGCCATGCCCATCAGCGTGCGGCCGTGGAAGCCGCCTGCGAACGCGATCACGCCCGGACGGCCCGTTGCGGCGCGCGCGATCTTCACGGCGTTTTCAACGGCTTCAGCGCCGGTCGTGAAGAAGGTGGCCTTCTTCGCGAAGTTGCCCGGCGAGCGCTTCACGATCTTCTCGGCGAGCGAAACGTACGACTCGTACGGCACGACCTGGTAGCAGGTGTGCGTGAAGTGGTCGAGCTGCTCGCGGATGGCGGCGATGATCTTCGGATGGCGGTGGCCCGTGTTGCACACGGCGATACCGGCCGCGAAGTCGATGAAGCGGCGGCCTTCGACGTCCCACAGTTCCGCGTTTTCGGCGCGCGCTGCGTAGAAGTTGCACATCACGCCAACACCGCGCGGGGTGGCGGCGTCCTTGCGGCTTACCAGTTCAGCGTTCTTCACGGTTCATCTCCTTCACATTCGATTCTGAGTATGTGTGTATCGGTGGTCTCAGGCCGCCTGGCGGCCGATGGAGCGACTATACTCACCTTTGGCTCTAAATTTCAGAGCCATTTGATGAAATTCATAGGAGCCAATTTCGATGCGAGCGAGCGTCTTGTCCGACTGGCTGGCCCAGCGGCTCGAGCGCGGGAGCGGTCAGCCGGTCTACCGGCAACTGCACCGGCTGCTGCAACAGGCGATCCTGTCGCGCGAATTGCCTCCGGGGACGCGCGTGCCGTCGTCGCGGCTGCTGGCGGCCGAGCTGGGGATTGCGCGCAATACCGTCACGCAGGTCTACGAGCAACTGGTGCTCGAAGGGTACGTGAGTTCGGCGACTGGGCGCGGGACGTTCGTCGCGGATTCGTCGCCGGACGAGATCGTGGGGGCGAACGAGTCCGGCTACATGGGGACGGATCAAATGCCACTGGCGCGCGGTGTCGCCGCGAGCCTGGCCCCTGCCGCGGCGCCCTTGAGCAGCCCAGTGGCGCCCACGGCCGGCACGTATTCGTCGCGCGAAGCCGCGCGGGCGCTCTCTTCACGCGGCGCGCGGCTGATCGCGGGCGCGGGCGTCTCGAAGCGCCAGGGCGGGGCGTTCATGCCCGGCGTGCCCGACGTTTCCCGCTTCCCGTCGCGCGTGTGGACGCGGCTGCACAACAAATACTGGCGCAGCCTGCGCCCGGACCTGCTCACTTACGCGCCGGGCGGCGGCCTCGCGCTGCTGCGTCACGTGCTCGCCGATTACCTGCGCACGTCGCGTTCGGTGCGCTGCTCGCCGGAGCAGATCGTCATCACGACCGGCATCCACCAGTCGGTCGACCTGGCCGTGCGCCTGCTCACGGATTCCGGCGACGTCATCTGGACCGAGGACCCGTGCTACTGGGGCCTGCGCAGCGTGCTGCACGTATCGGGTCTGAAGTCGCGTCCGATTGCCGTGGACAGTGAAGGCATCAATCCCTCAGCCGATGACTTCGCCGCGCCACCCAAGCTGATTCTCGTCACGCCCTCGCATCAATATCCGCTCGGTATGGTGATGAGCCTCGCGCGGCGCCGCATGTTGCTCGAATACGCGCGCCAGCATCAGTGCTGGATCATTGAAGACGATTACGACAGCGAGTTCCGCTACGGCAGCCGTCCGCTCGCGTCGTTGCAGGGCCTCGATGACGCGGGCCAGGTGATCTACGTGGGGAGCTTCGGCAAGACGCTGTTTCCGGGGTTGCGCGTGGGCTATCTGGTCGCGCCCGAGCCGCTCGCCGAGAGCTTCGCGATGGCAAGTGCCGAGTTGTATCGCGAAGGGCAACTGCTCCAGCAGGCCGTGCTCGCGGAATTCATCGCCGAAGGGCATTTCACGTCGCATATCCGCAAGATGCGCGGGCTGTACGGGCAGCGTCGCGAGGCGCTGCTGCATGCCGCCGCGAACCGCTACGGCGACGCGCTGCCCGCGATGGGCGGCGACGCGGGCCTGCACGTCGTGATGCAGTTGCCCGAGAGCTGCGATGACCGTGCCGTGGCGGAAGCCGCGCTCGCGCGCAATATCGTCGTGCGGCCGTTGTCGGGCTATTACGCCGAGCGTTCGCGCGCGGCGTCAGGCTTGCTGATCGGCTATGCGTGCGTGCCCGACGAGGAAATCGCACCCGCGTTCAATACGCTCGCCGAAGCAATCGACGTGACGCTCCCGGCGATTGCCTGAAGCGAAACACGGCGCGACGCGTTCACAGCCGGATCAGCACGGCACCGCCCGTCACGAGCGCGCACGCGATCACGCGGCGCGCCGTGAGCTTTTCCTTCATGAAGAGCCAGCCGATCAGCACGGCAAAGATCGAGCTGAGTTCGCGCAGTGCTGAAACCGTCGCGAGCGGCAGATAGCGGAACGCTTCGATCACGAGGCAGTACGCGGTAAGCGCGATGAGGCCGGCCAGCATGCCTTTCGCGACCGCGGCCTTCGACGCGAAAAGCTGCTGCCTGCCGCCGCGCAGTTGCCAGACCATGACGAACTGCGGGATGTTCCAGAGCAGATAGACCCACATGATGTAGCTGAGGCTATTGCCCGCGAGCCGCGCGCCAAGGCCATCGACGACCGAATACGAGGCGATGAAAAAGCCCGTGAGCAGCGCATAGGGCACGCTTTCGCCGGAGAAACGCATGCCGCGCCGGAACGCGAGCGACATGATGCCGACCGAGACGAGCGCCACACCGGTTGCCGCGAGCGGCTTGAGCGCCTCGTGCGCGAACACGAGCGCGCCGATGAAAACGAGCATCGGCGAAAGCCCGCGTGCGATCGGATAGATTTGCCCGAAGTCGCCGCTGCGATAGGCGCGGATCAGCGTGATGCAGTAGGCGAACTCCAGCACCACCGATGCGGCGATATACGGCCAGCTCGCGGGCAATGGCGCGGGCAGCACCACCACGCCGATCGCGCCGACGACGATGTACGGAATCGACATCATGCCGAGCAGCCAGAGGCGGTCGCCGGACAGATGGAGAAAGGCGTTCCAGCTCGCGTGCAGAAGTGCCGAGAGCAGGACCAGCAGAACGACGAAGGTGGCCATCAGGGAAGGCGGGCGCGTTACGCGTCTTTGTTGTGTTGGGTTAGGACGCGATTATTCCAGCTTTTTCAACATGCGACGCGCGCCGCCAGCCTGGCTTCGCGACAGGCATCGTGAACACGTTCAGATAACGCGCTCGCGCAGCCAGGCGGAGATGAGATCGATCAGCGTGACCACGGCGATCACCATGATCAGCACGGCGCAGGTCTGCCCGTAGTCGAACGAACGGATTTCCTCGTACAGCACGACCCCGATGCCACCCGCGCCGACCATGCCCACCACCATGGCGGAACGCACGTTCGACTCGAAGCGGTAAAGCGCATACGAGATCCACAGTGGCATCACCTGCGGCAGCACACCGTAGATGATTTCATCGAGTGGTGTCGCGCCTGTCGCGCGCACGCCTTCGGCGGGACGCGGGTCGATGGCTTCGACGGCTTCGGCGAAGAGCTTGGCCAGCACGCCCGTCGTGTGGACCCACAGCGCGAGCACGCCCGCGAATGGGCCGAGCCCCACCGCGACGATGAACAGCATCGCGAACACCATCTCGTTGATGGCGCGGCACGCGTCCATTGCGCGGCGCACGGGATGGCGGATCCACGCGGGCGTGAGATTGCTCGCGGACAGCAGCCCGCACGGCACCGAACAGACGATCGAGAGCACTGTGCCCCACAGCGCGACTGCGAGCGTCACCCACATTTCGTGGACGTAGGTACGCCACTCCGTGAATTTCGGCGGAAAGAAATCGCTTGCGAACTGGGCCATGTTCCCGGAATCGGTGAACAGGTCGAGCGGACGCATGTCCGCGCCGCGCCACGCGGCGCCGAGCAGAATGAACAAGATGGCCCAGCCCACCAGCGAGGACCAGCTGCGCTTCGGAGGCTGGACCGCCACGACGCGCGGCGCGCGTGCATCAGCCGGCGCCGGGCGCGCCGGGGCCGTCGACTGTGCACCGGCGCCGCCAGGGGCGGCGCCGTCCTGCACGACGCGTGCGGCGTCGAGGTCCGTCATGTTCATTGCTTCGACGTTGCGGTGAGCGCGCTGATCTTCGCGTCGATGGCCGCGATCTGGCTCTTGCGGTCGCCCTCGGAGAGACTCGTGTCGGCGGCGATCTTCTGCTTTTGCTGGAACAGCGCGATCTGGCGGACCGGATCCAGCTGCGCATCCGTCGACGGCGCGAAGCCAGCGTAGCCCGTGATATCAGCCATGATCTTCTTCTCACGCGGATCGGTCTTGGCGTAGTGATAGAAGAAGTCGCGCAGCTTCTGCTTCGTCGCTTCAGGCAGATCCTTGCGGAAGACGAGCGGGTCCGACGCGATGAGCGGCGAAGTCCACAGCACGCGCACCTGCTTGAAGCCAGCGGGGTTCTTCTTCTCCAGCGTGGCGAGTTCGATCGTGTTGTTGGTGGCGATATCGACCTTGTTGTTCACCACGGCGAGAAGGTTCGCTTCGTGGCTCGACGGCAGCACCGTCTTGAACGACGTCGAGTTGACCGGCACGTTGTGCTGCGCGAACAGGTAGTAGCCCGGGACCAGCGTGCCCGAGGTCGAGTTCGGATCGCCCCAGCCGAGCGTCACGTCTTTCGTGTTTTTGAACACATCGTCGAGCGTCTTGAAACGGCTGTTGACGTTGGTGATCAGAATCGACTTGTAGCCCGTGTCGCCGTTTGTATACAGCACCTTCGCAAATACTTCGCCATCCGAACGATCAACGGCTTGCATCGCCGATGCATTCCCGAAATAGCCGATCTGCACCTTGTTGAAGCGCATGCCTTCGATGATGCCCGAGTAATCGGTCGCGAAGAATGCCTCGACGTGCAGGCCGGTCTGGCGATTCAGGTCGTCGATGAACGGTTGCCAGCGCTGTTTGAGCACCGCGGACGAATCCGTGGAGATGATGCCGAAGCTCAGGTCTTCGGCGTGTGCAGCGGTTCCGGCAAACGCGAGGCACGCGGCGCTCACGGCGAGCAGGGAGCGAAGCAGTTTCATGGGTTACGGTCCGTTTTCAGGGGGAGAAATTGTTCAGGCCACTTTCGGTTGCGTGCCGAAGTGGTGTGCAGTAGTCGGGGCCGCGGGGTCGAGCAGTTCACGCGCGGCGCTGCCGTAAAGCTGTTGAAGGAGCGCGGGTGTGAGCGCCGCGCTCGGGCCGTCGTAGACGACGCGGCCGTCGCGGAGCGCGATCGTGCGCGCGCAGTACTGCATGGCGATATCGACCTGATGCAGCGACACGACCACAGTCAGCTGGTGATTGCGGTTCAGCATGGTCAACATGTCCATCACGCGACGCGACGATTCGGGGTCCAGTGAGGCGATCGGTTCGTCGGCGAGAATGAGGCGCGCATGCTGAACGAGCGCACGCGCAAGCGCCGCGCGTTGCTGCTGGCCGCCCGATAGATTCGCGGCGCGTTCGTGCACCTTGTCGCCGATACCCACTTCCGCAAGCGCTTGCCGCGATAGTTCGCGTTCGCTTTGCGGAAAGCGTTTGAGCAGACGGCGCCACAGCGGCAGGCGCGCGAGCGCGCCGATCAGCACATTTGTCTCGACCGTCAACCGGTGCACGAGATTGAACTGCTGGAACACGAAGCCGACGTCGCGACGGATGCTGCGCACCTCGCGCACGATGCGCCCGTTTTGCTGGATGGGGCGGCCGAGAATTTCGATCTGCGAAGGTTGCGGGTCCGAAGCGGTGAAGCCCGCGATGTGGCGCAGGAGCGTCGACTTGCCCGAGCCCGATGCGCCGATCAGCGCAACCATCTCGCCGACGCCGACGCGCAGGTTGATTTCGTAGAGTGCCTTGCGGCCGCTCGAAAAGGTCTTCGACAGGCGTTCGATGCGTATGGCGTCCATTTCAATCCGCGACCGGAGTCAGGCGTAAGCCGTTGTGTCGGGGACATTCTAGAAAGGGAGTGTGACGGTTGAGTGAAGGTGTCGCGACGTCTAGACGACTATATGTTTTAGAGTGCTTTTAGAGCCGGGTTGTGACAGTCGCGTGACGCCGCGAATGTGTCACGCGCACGGCGCCGTTAAGGGGCTATATTGTGGTTTACAGATGTGCTGTCCCCTGTTTCATGGCCACGCGCGGCAGAGTCTTTTCATACAACTTTCGAACCGGCGCCGGACGACCACAGACTGAGGGGGTGACGCGCAGCAGCCGGTCACCCCTACAGGCCAACCAGCTTGCCCGTCGTCACATACTGCTTTCGCTTCGACCTGTTCGAAGCCGTGATCCGGTCCAGGATCGCACATTGCGGACACCAGCTTACCCGTATCGAGTACGGCACGGCTTTCCACTCATGGCCCCGCGAACACTGCCAGAGCAGATGTGTCCACGCATTCACATAGCGCCCGGAAAGGCAGCGCCCCCCACGCGATGCCGCCAACGCCTGCATGTCGGCCAGGGTGCCGCGCATGCTGTCGAAATAACACTGCCTGCACCAACTGCCCTGCAGGATGCGTGTGGCTGAAGCCGACCATTCATGTCCGTTTGCACATCGCCATTGCAGCGCAGCCTGACCATTCACGTAGGTATCCGACAGGCACTGCCCGCCCCGCGTTCGGGCCAGCTCGTGCATTTCCCCGATGGTATGGCCGAGGCGCGCGAGCCGCGCGCATTCCGGGCACCAACTGCCACGCTTGACCAGGGTCGCCTTCGCCTTCCATCGGTGGCCCCGGTCACACTGCCACTCCAACGGCGTAGCACCGTCAACGTACACATCGGAAAGACATTGCCCGCCGCGCTCCGCCGCTACCCGCTGCATGGTAGCCAGGTTATCGCGCTTTCTCGCCAGGGCGCAGACTGGGCACCAGGTCCGCGTTTTGACGGCGTTGGGTGTCGCGTGCCACCGATGGCGCTCAGCACATTGCCACTCCAGCGGTTCAGTGCCACGAACATATTCCGTTGCGAGGCACTGCCCGCCGCGCGCAAGCGCGATCTGCAGGACTTCTTCAAGCGTGACCTTCCTGCTCATTTACCTGATGCTCGAAACCAAGCTGCACCCACAGGTGCCGTGATGCCCATGGCGCGCGCAGGGCACACCGTGATCGGTAATCTTCGGATCGCCTTCGGTGATGACGTTCGGGTTCACATCAGGATGCTTCAGACACCTGATCTTGTCGCCCTTGCGAGCAACGCGCCTCCCGCCGTACTTCATGGTTTCGGAAGCGGAGATGACTTCGCCACCGTGGTCGGTGGTGTCGCCGAGTCTAATGAGGTCGATCATTGTTTCTTCGCGAGAGGGAACGGGTCAACGAGGTCCGATGTATGAATCCAGCCACTCGCAAAAGGCCCCGCGGTTGAACTTGGGCCAGTGAAATTTACATCAGGAAAGAGAATGTACGAATACATACCTCTTTTTTGCAAAACCAATACCGAATCCGATTTTACAAGATGCCCGCTCCTTTTTACAAAAACCCCATTCCTTTCGCTGTAAAAATGAGACGGACCTTTAACAACTCGAATTCCTATTGCAGGGATTCTTTTAATAACGTTATATTTTGCTGCATAGATGTCGTGAGCTGGTCGAGTAAAACCTCCGGCTGCGGTACCGCAGCCGGGCGGCTCTTGTTGGGTATTTATAATCCATTCATCCAGATCAACATAAATATGACCGGCCACATCAAACGACGAATCTCTTTCTGAAAAAGCAAGCGATTTATCGCCAAGAATGAATGTATTTATATTAAACGATGATTTCTCGCCGCCTTTAAAGTCAGATTCCAACTCTGACTTGTAAAATAAAAAATAGCATGAGAAATTTTCCGCCTCGGCCCTATAGTATCCATATACCCCACTGCGACTCTGAAATGCAATAAGATTCGGGGAGTCAAAAATCAATGCAGTTTGCGCATTCGCTCCCGCGGACAGCGAAAGCAAAATGACAATTATAAATTTATTTAAATTCCACATAATATTTCGCCAAATTAGTTGCATAGTGGGGGTTCTTCTTTTTCCAACCGCCGCCGTTGTAATATGTGGCAACTTTCTCCCATTCATGCTTCTTAAGGCCTTCAACAGCCTGCGGCTTTACATTTTTCATGAAGAGAATAAAAATATTCATCTGCCCGTCGGTTCCTGATAAGAACCGATCAGCAAATTCGATTGAGGAATTGCATCCGCATTTATCGTAGTTATCCCCCATTATCTGGAATCCCCCCCATGAGCACGACTGTATTGCTAGATCAAGATCCAGTTTTGCTGCTCTCGCAAGTTTTTCGTATTGGTGAAGCCCATCCCCGCCATATTCACCATCCGCATGTGTTTTAAAGCATAAATCCGGATACGCTGGATAAGGATTTTTCTCTGCACCAGTTTTTTTGGTCGCTCGAAGCTTTAATACCGCCAAACGATAAAAATACGTTCTTTCATATAGAATTGTAGGCAACCCGTTTTCCATAAATGGATGGCCTTGCGATTCCTGCTGAACAATCGCCTTGATTGCAGCAATTTCAACGCCGAGTTGGGTGGCCATATATTTGTATTGATCCTCAGAAAACGTCTCCGGCCTAGGATAATTCAACCTCGATCCAAGGACATTCAACGCTACCGTTTTAGGCTTACCGGTATCAATGATCCGGTAATGATGCTCTATCGTGATTTTCGTTTTTTTCTTATGGGTTTTTGCGTCTTCGGTTACATTTTTCTTTCGCTCTGGGAAATCTTTTCTGATCTCGCCTTGCTCGGTCACTTTCTGCGTCCATCCGATGTATGGTCCAAAGTCGTTCACCAAGCGTTCAATGGTCATGACTTCGCCATCCTGCACCACCGGCAGGTTGAGGTCCTGCTGAAACGCCTCGGTCGGCGTCAGTTTGGTTGTCGCCTCCAGGTGATATTCAGGGCTGACAATCGTAAAAGCGGCAATATCCTTCGTTGGTTTGACGGTCGCCTTCCAGACGTATTGTCCATGCCGGTTCTGCACCAGCACGTCTATCGGCTGGCCCCGTGCGGCATTCTGGATCGTTACGGCGTAGCCATCCGCATTAGTCGTTGCCTGCGTCTGGTTGCTGACCATCGGCTCGGCAGCCGATGTAGTACCAGGAGCCGATGCTGGCAAGTCACCAATGTCCGGAGCGGTTTTCCAAGCGGGGGCATCGGGTGCGCCTGCACCCGCCTTGATCTGTACTGCCAACCCTGCGATAGGCTTTTTCAGGGTGTCCCGGAAAACGAATGTTGCCTCCACAAAGGGAGACGGCGGAGTCTTGGGAGCCGCCGGGCGATGATGCGGATGTGCCATTTGTTACCTTTCGCAAGTGACTTTAAAAAGATCTGCCATCAGGCCGTTCCGGAATCGTCGTCGGACTCCTGATGATCATGGGCATCTTCGACTACCCCCCAATCACCGGCTCCGACTTCGCATCTGACCTCGACGGACTCCGGCGTATTGACCGTAATCGTGGCTCCATCACTCAGCATGCCCTGCTGCTTGAGCGTGCCGTCCGGCAGATAAATCCGGTACGGTTGATCCGCGAGTGTCAAACCGTCCCCCTGGTTTTCTGCAACGCTACTGACGTCGAAGGTCTGTGAGTACAACTCCTGCGGATTCTGCAGAATGGGCGTAACGGGCATGACCGGCAGGGGAATGCGTTGGGACGATGCACCCGGCACATCCCACGACGCGCCCTTCTCCAGGATTGGCCCCGGTGAGCCGTTGGTAATGCCGCTGCCGTTGATCTGGATATACGAGCCGCCCGCGCCAATCCACACTTCCTTGGCCGCGGTGATGACGACCTTGCCATTGGTGCTTGTGATGGTGAGATCCTTGAGGGCGGCGAGCGCCATTGCATCGCTCTGCGCCTGGATCTGGACCTTGCCCTGCGCGGCATGGAACTTCATGCCGTCCTGGTAGGCGAAGAGCGACACCGCACCGCGCGCCGACAGGTGATAGTGGCGCCCCGCCGAGTTGCTGTAGTCACGGCCCGCCGTCACCGCGTGATCGTTCACGCTTGCCTGGTGCGTGCTGTCGGTGGCGGTCGTCGCAATGCCTGCGGCGCTCGCCAGAACAAGATCGGGCCGCGTTATTTCGGGCGAGGGGTTGTCGGTGCTTGCCGCGCCGCCCCTGATGGCGTCGTTCTGGGTCTTGACCGTCTGTGCCACGGGCTGCTGGCCCGCGGCGGTGGTCTGTGCCTGGTGCTTCAGTGCGAGCGCGCCCAGGTCCTCGTGCTGCTGGCGTGCCTGCGTGAGGCGCTGCACCGTCTCACCCATGTCCTTCACTGGTGCGCTCGCTCCCGCGCGCGTCTCGGTGGTGATCAGCATGCCGCGGTTCGCACGCGCCACACCATGTGCTTCGGTGGCCAGCTCAAAGCCCTCACCACGCGCCTGCGCGCGCCCCTGGTTGCCATCGATGTTTGTGTTGCTGCCGAGCACCAGACGCGACTGCGCCTGGTCGCTCGACACCTGCACCTGCAGCTTGCCCGGCGTGTCATCGGTCACGACGGAATTCGAACCCCGGCCTTCGAGCGCCTGACTGCGCCAGCCCGAGAGCGCATCGTTGTGCGGCAGCACCCACGGCGGCTCGTTGAACTGGTTCACGTGCCGCCCCGCGATGTACGGCTTGTCCGGGTCCCCGTGGTAGTAGCCCACCACGACCTCCTGGCCCGGTCGCGGAATGAAGATCGCGCCGTAGTTCTCCCCCTGCCAGGGGGACACCGCCCGTATCCAACAGCTCGAATTCTGGTCCATCTGCCCCTGCCGGTCCCAGACGAATTGAAGGCGTGCGCGGCCGTAAGAATCTGTCCACACGGGCGAGTTGTCGTAGCCCGTGATCACGGCGATCTCGCTGTGCAGGCGGGGCTTCTTCGCCTTCTGTGGCGTCCTGAACGGGGAGTTGGCCGGCTGCACCGTAAAGCGCGTCTCGCAGCTATAGTGCGCCGCCGCTCCCGGTGCCTGGGTCGAGGTGTCGTTGTTGCGGATATCAATGTGCGTGGAGACGACCAGATACCCGGCATTACCCAGCTTCTGCGGGTAGCCCTCAAGGCTGAAGATGTGCCCGGTCATGAGACCGCGCAGGTTGCCGCGTCCCTTGCCGCGCAGGCTCTTCGCGCGGTGCGCTTCGAGCCGCACACACGCCAGATGCTCGCCTTCGAACCACGCATCGTTGGGCTCACCTTCGATACCCATCGCCCCCGCGAGCGGCTGCGAGTAGTCGCCCCACGCGTATTCCTCATAGTTGTCGAATGCGCGCTTCTGGAAATCCTGGTCTTTCGCGGCCAGATCCGCGCGCGAGCGCGTGTAGTCGTAGTCGGTGACGCTCACCTTGCCGGTCGTGAGCGTGCGGGCGACCTCGAACTGCGAGACGTGTTCCTCGTCGATGCGCTGCCCCTCGGGCGCGAGATAGCGCAGCGTCGCATAGGCGGGGCCATGCTTTTTGTAGCCACCGACCGAATCCACCAGCACCAGCGTGCTGTCCTCGTAAAAAAACGAAATGCCCCACTCCTGCCATTGTCTGCGCAGATAGGCGTAATCGGATTCCCATGCCTGACGCTGATAATCGCGCGCCGGATAGCCGCGCCTGAAGCCTGGACCGTTCAGGCGCTTCTCATACGGGTAGGGATATTTTTCCAGTATGGCATCGGTGATCTGGATCACCGTCTTATCCTGGTCGATGCGTGAATCGATCTTCAGGCTCGCTAACCAGAGCCATGGGCGGATGCGGAACTGGTAAAATGCACGCCGGTCATCGGCGCCGACGCAGCGCGCCGAGACGATCAGGCCGGTGATCTTGCGGGTGTCCGCACCAACGTTGGCCGGGCCGATAAAGCCATCGCCGCGCCCCTCGATGGCGATGCTTACGGTCACTTCCTTGCCCACAAGCTGGTCCACATCCACCAGTGACTGCGCTTCGCGCACGCCGAGCATCATGTCTTCAAGCGTTGCCACCTCGACCGTGTAGTCGTACAGGTGGCCGAGCTTTTCCTTGCCCGAGAGCCGCGACACCGTAAAGAGCGGCATCTCACGCCAGGTGGGCAGCGCTGCGCCCGATAACTCCAGAATGCGGGACTGCTTGAACCACGACATCGCAGACTCCATGCAGGGAAATAAAAACGATAAGGACCGTTCAGAAGATCTTGTGCGTACCGGTGCGCAGCGTTGCGAATTCCAGCGCGGGCCCACCGATGCAGGTCACTCCGGTGGCGCAATACTCCCGTCGCATACGGCCTATCGGAATCCTGAAGATGGATTCTGTCGTACCTGCCGCGCAATCCCCAAACACACCTAGACCAATTTATTGAGTGTTTCATGGGTTTCGCCGATGCGGCAATCAAGGAAGTTTCAGGAAACGTCAAAGAAACCATGTGGTGCGCATAAACACCTCAAACCCTGACAAATGACAAAATCTGGCTACTGTGGCGATTAATCAGGTGAACGGATCGATCAGCCAGGCGCGCGTCAGCCGGTACTCCTTTCGTTGCCTATTCGTTGGCTGGCTACTGACGGTTATCCAGCGGGGGCCGCTGGCGAAGCGGAAAGGTATCCATGAAAACGCGCCCGCTCTGGATCAGGACGGATTCGGGCGTGACGCCGTGCGCGTGTGCATAGATCGATGCTAATGGCGGGGCGGGATCTTTTTCACGCCTGACGCTTCTCCGGCGTCAGGCGCTGACTGGTAATGCAACTGCGCGAGGCTAGTGCTTTAGCGGATGTTCGTCCATGAACCAGTCTACCGCAAGCGAGAACAGGGCCGACCGGTTCAGGCCGCCGTGCCGCTTACGATATGCATCGATGCGATCCAGTACTTCGGGTGGAACTGTAATGCTGATCTTGATACGCGGGCCTTCTTCGTCCTCCAGCTCCCACGTATCCTCCACACGTTTCTTTGCCGGTGCCATATAAGCCTCGCCTCATTAGAGCTTTGGCACTATAGCAACCAATTTTATTAGTTTGATATCCGGTCATGCCCCGTACTCCCCTGACCCTACTCGGTGAGTAATTCGCCATACCTACGAGCCTTAAAAAAGGCGCATATGCGCCACCTGTTTTACCGTTTAAAACAACGTCGGGCGCTGATGCTACAGGAATGGTATAGCGCCGAATGCTTTGCAATGCACAAAAAATGTAGCTCGATCCGATATACCGATGGCTGTTGTGATCGCATTTGTTGGTCTCGACGCACCGGCCAACACTCCCGATGTACGGCAGTCATGTGGAGCGATTATATTGGCGGGAAGCGTGGCCCACTGTCACCGTGAACGCGGCCCTTCCATTGACCGACCAACGTTCCATGCAGGCTCTTAGCTTTCTACCTGATAGCTTCGAGGAATACGAAGACCTGAAAGCGCTGCTGGAGGAGGGGGCGCCGTGGTTCGACACGCGCAGTCTGGCGACTGTTGAGGTGCGAGGGCGCAGATTCGACCTTTACATGACATCGGTCGGCTCGCCGGATCCGCAGGCTCCGGCGGTGGCATTCTTCGGCGGCATCCATGGACTGGAGCGTATCGGCTCCCGCCTCGTGCTGGACTACATGCGGTCACTGATTTCGCGGTTGTCGTGGGACGATATTTTGCATCAACTCCTTGATTCTATAAGGATTTATTGCTGCCCAATCGTCAATCCCGGCGGCATGTGGCTTGCCACGCGCGCGAACCCGAACGGCATCGACCTGATGCGCAACGCGCCGCAGGACGCCGACGGTCACGTCCCGTTTCTCGCGGGCGGTCAGCGTCTGGGTTCCTGGCTGCCGTGGTATCGCGGACATCGCGGCGAGCCGATGGAGATCGAGGCGGCGGCCTTGCTGAGGATCGTCGAAGAGGAACTGACGCAGCGGCCGCTCAGTTTCGCGCTCGACTGCCACTCGGGCTACGGCTGGGGCGACAGCATCTGGTTTCCGTATGCCCGCACGCATCAGCTCATGCGTCATCTTCCCGAGATGTACGTGCTCAAGACGATGTTCGAGCACGCGCATCCGCATCACGGCTATACCTTCGAGCCGCAGAGCCATCAATATCTGCTGCACGGCGATCTCTGGGACTTCGCCTACGATCGCGCACCCGCGCAGAACGCGTTCTTGCCGCTCACGCTCGAACTGGGCTCGTGGCTCTGGATCAAGAAGAATCCGCGTCAGATCTTCTTGCGTCAGGGCATGTTCAATCCGTTGCTGCAGCATCGCACGGCGCGTGTGCTGCGGCGTCACGCGAATCTGTTCGAGTTTCTCACGCGCGCCGCGTATTCCTCGTCGCATTGGCTGCCGCAAGGGCGGTCGCGGCAGCAGTTGCTGCACCGCGCGATCGAACATTGGTATCGCAAGTCGGACGTATGAGCACGTGGATTCTGCTGCGAGGCCTCACGCGGGAAACCCGGCACTGGGGCCGGCTGCCGGTCCTGCTTCGCGAAGCGTCGCCTGCCGTGCGCGTGCTGATGCTCGACCTGCCGGGCAATGGGGCAAGCGCCGCGTTGCCCGCTCCGCTCTCGGTGGAGGACATGGTGACGTTCGTCAGGCGTGCCGCTTTGCAGCACGGTGCGACGCCGCCGTATCGCGTTCTCGCCATGTCGCTCGGAGGGATGGTGGCGACGGCCTGGGCTCAGGCTCATGCGGACGAGGTGGAACGGCTCGTTTTGATCAATACGAGCATGCGACCCTTCAGTCACGCATGGGAGCGGCTGCGTCCGCAGCGATGGCCCGACGTCATTCGACTCGCTATGTGCTGGCGCGACGCGCGTGCCGCGGAGACCATGATTCACCGCATCACCTGCAACAGCCGCGACGCGTTCGATGCCGACCTCGCGGAGTGGGTCGCGATTCGCGAAAACGCGCCGGTCAGCCGGGAGAATGCGGTCCGCCAGCTCATCGCGGCGGCGCGATTTCGAGCTTCGTCGAGCCCGCCCGCCTGCCCGTTGCTGCTGCTGTCTTCGCAGCAGGACCGGCTCGTGAACCCGGCATGCTCGGCGAGCCTTGCCACCGCATGGCGCGCACGCCACGTTCAGCACGCCTCGGCAGGGCATGATCTACCGCATGACGATCCTGACTGGACCTGTGCCATGGTCGGGCGCTGGCAGGCAGAACTGGCGGCGGACCCGGTGCGCAGCGCATGAAATCCGATAATTCGGATTATAAGATTAATCCAGATAATGGTTATTAAACGTTGCAGGTGATTATATTTGCAATTATTGTGTGCCAGAGCACGTAGCTCTTTGGCACCCGCCGTGACGTTTGTGTTAAATTGAATCGTATGGAAATGTCTTGGGTTTGATGTTTATTTACGTGCGCCGCCAGTTAAAATAAAGACGCGATGCCGGACGGGTGAGGTCGTAAAAGATACGTTTTTCGATAAGCGGTGTTTTTGGTTGAGAGGTCCTGTTTATAAGGTTCTTTAGCCGCTTTCCCCGATGCACCAAGGGCGTGCAGATGAATATATACATTAATGATATTAAACCTTGATGTAATTACTGATGTGGATCATGTAAAAAGAGAAACGTTTTTTGGCTGGTGATTTTAACGTCAGATGAAAAATATAATTAATTGAATTTAAAGGATTTTCCTGATTTACGTCGCGTGCTTGCCGGCGCGGCCCTGATTTACATGTTTCACTTCTGAAACATAAACAGCAGTCCGGGCACCAGGTTGCCTGGTCAACCCGTGGTTGACGCTGTTTTTCTCTGTAAATTCAATCACTTAAGTGCATGGCATCGCCTATGCGTGGAGTCGCCCGGATTGGCGCAGTCCGGCCAAGCCGCCCCCTTCATCAATAGGAGGATCCCATGCGAATGACAATACTGGCGACCGCTGCTGCCCTGGCCCTGGGTTTCAGCGGATACGCGATGGCAAATCCATGCAGTGGCAGTAGCGATTCATGCACTCAGGACGCGGCTGGTGGCTCGAACACGCTGACAAGCTCGGCAACTGCGACCCAGTCGGCGGGCACCGGTAGTAACGCCAATGAAGTTGCGGGTAACGTCTGGCAAGACAGCGGCAACAGCACCAAGGTTGTGGCGCTAAGCCGGCTCGATGGCACCGTCTCCAACGTCGGCGTTTCGGGCATCGGCAATTACGCTTCCAACTCCGGTAGCGTGGCTGGCGGTCGTGGCGGTCGTGGCGGTACGGGCTTTGGCGGCATTGGCCTAGGTGGTAACGGCGGTAAGGGCGGCGCAGGCGGTTCCGGTGGTTCAGGCGGCAGCGCGTCGATTGGCAACGCGTCGGCTGGCGACGCGACGATCGGCGATGCTACGGCCGGCAACGGCAACGCTGGCAATGGCGGTAAGGGCGGTTCCGCGCACGCAGGCGGCACGCAGGGCGGCAGTGGTACCGGTGGTGGCGGGTCAGCCGCAGGCGGTAGCGCAGCGCTGGGCGGCCTTGCTGCAGGCGCTGGCGGGACCAACGGCGGTGCCGGCGGCAGCGGTGGTTCTGGCGGAAGCGGCGGAGCCGGCGGCAACGCGAGTGGCGGCACGGTAGCAACGGTCACGTCGAGTGGTGGTGGCGCGGGCGCTGCAGGTGGAGCTGGCGCTGGCGGTGGCGGTACGGGCGGTGCTGGAAGCGGCACGGGCGGCGCGGCGACTACTGGCGCGGCTACCGGTACGGGCGGTGCAGGTACGGGTACCGGCGGCAATGGCGCGGCGGCGACGTCTACGGCTGGTGTCGGCGGAAACGGCGGCACGGGTACGGGCGGAAGCGCAACCAATGGTTCAGCGACTACCACGGCCTCGAACGGCGCGGCAACGGCAGGCGGCGGTGCTGGCGGCGCAGGTGGTGGTGCTGGCGGCATGGGTGGCACGGGCACGGGTGGCGTGGGCAATGGCGCAGCGGGCGGAGCAGGTGGAGCAGGCGGTACCGTCACAGTCGATGCCGGCACGTTCAACATGTCCAACACCATGACGGGCGCTGCGCAATCGGCAGCGGGCATCGTGGTGATGAGCCAGAACAGCGGCGCAGCTTCGCTCGTGCAACAGGCTGTTACGGTGCAGGCGAATCTGACTGTTGGCCACTAGCCATCGGGAGGCTCTTATGCAACGAACTCTGATGGCGGCAGCTGCAGCGCTGGCATTAGGCTTCAGCAGTTATGCAATGGCCAACCCGTGCAGCGGTAACAAGGACTCCTGCGATCAGACCGCGGCGGGCGGTTCCAATACCGCGATGGTCTCCGCGACCGGAAACCAGACGTCCACGACGTCAGGCAGCAATGCCAACGAAGTGGCCAGCGGTGCAAGTGTCACTCAGGACTCCTTTAACAGCAGTACGGCAGTAGCTGCGAGCAAGCTGAACGGCACGGTCAGCTACCTCGGTGTCACGCACATTGGCAACGTTGCCTCCAACACAGGCAGCGTCGCTGGTGGTAACGGCGGCTCAGGCGGCACGGGCTTCGGTGGCATCGGTATCGGCGGCAAAGGCGGCAAACCTGGCAGTAGTGGCAGCGGTGGCGACGGCGGTACGGCCACGGTTGGCAATGCCACTGCCGGCGATGCCTCGGTCGGCAACGCCACGGCCGGTAACGGCAATGGTGGCGCCGGCGCTGCTGGCGGTTCCGCGTCTGCAGGCGGTACGCAGGGCGGAAGCGGTCATGGCACGGGCGGTGGCGCGCTTGCTCTCAGCGGGGCTGCGGGTGGTCTAGCGGTCGGCCTCGGCGGTAGCAACAAAGGTGGTGGCGGAAGCGGCGGAAGCGGCGGGAGTGGCGGTGACGGTGGTGTAGCGACCGTTACCGGCACCGGCCCCGGCGTTGCCACGGTCTCGACGTCGCCAGGCGGCAATGGTGGTACTGGTTCAGCGGGCGGCACGGGTGCTGGGACGGCAGGCGCCGCCACAGCCACGGGCGGCACGGCGACGACCGGCACAACCACGGCCACTGGTGGGGCGGGCAGCGGCACCGGCGGTAATGGCGGTACGGCATCCGCCACTGCTGGCAACGGCGGTGCAGGCGGTATGGGCACCGGCGCTAACGGTAGCAATGGTTCAGTGTCGACGAGTGCGAGCAACGGCAATGCAACCGGAGGGGGAGGTGGAGCCGGTGCAGCAGGCGTTGCAGGTGCGACGGGTGGCGCCGGCGACGGCGGCACGGGCTCGGGCGGAGCAGGTGGTGCGGGTGGAGCAGGCGGCAGCGCGACGGTCAACGCTGGTACGTTCGATATGAGCAACACGATGACGGCGGCAGCACAGTCGGCAGCGGGCATTTCGATCATGACCCAGAACAGCGCAGCAGCAGCCCTCACGCAACAGACGGTCACCGTTCAGGCCAACCTGACCGTGGGCCACTGAGCCGTTTTTGTCGTGCATGAATGCCGGGGGATCCTCCGCGGGGCGTGCGCCAGTACGCCCCGCGGCTACCGCGCCGAGGTCTGGTGAACCGTTCCGTTTTACCGGTTCGCTCTTTCCCGACCGAGGTCCCGAACACGCCGTTTTTGCGCCCATCCAGGAACGTGGCGCACAAAGGCAAAGGAGACGCCCATGCAAGCGCGAAGGAGTATTTCGCTGCTGTTAGCATCAACCGTGACGGCACTGCTCGGTGTGAGCGCTTATGCGGACGACGATCCGCAGGCGAGTGCCGCGCAAACCGTTGCAACGGATTCCGGAGCGACGTCCACGGCGCCTGAGTCCGTGGTCACGCCCAAGGCGCCCGATACGCTCGCCGGGGTGACGACACCCGCGACACCCGCGACACCCGATAGCGACACTGCGACGCCCGCAAGCAATACGACGGCCGCAGCCCCACCGGAAAACAACGTTTTCGGTGTGGCAATGTCGCCGGATCAGCTCGACCAGCAGCGCGGTGGCGATGCTTTGGTCGGCCAGAATTTCTTGACGGGTGACGTGGCGAACAACGTCGCGTCGCGAGTCCAGACGGGTTCCAACACGATTACCGACGGCTCGTTCTCGGGTGCCAGCGGACTGCCAACCGTGATCCAGAATACCGGCGCCAATGTGTTGATCCAGAACGCGACGGTGCTCAACGTGCACTTCGGGAACTGAGGTCATGAAGTCCTTCGCTGTCATCGTTGCGCTAGTGGGCGGCCTCGCCGCGTCGGCGGCGCTGGCCGATCCCATCGATGTCACCGATCCGTCCGGCGGGTATTACGCGTTGCACGTGACGAGTCTGAAAGAGGCCCGGTTCAAACGGACCATCAGACAGCAATTCGACTTCAGTTGCGGCTCGGCGGCGGTGGCGACGCTGCTGACTTATCAGTACGACTATCCAGTCACCGAGCAGCAGGCCTTCGTCAACATGTACCAGAACGGCGATCAGGCAAAGATCCGCCGCGAAGGATTTTCGCTCCTTGATATCCGCAACTTTCTCGCGTCGCTCGGTTTTCAGGCCGATGGCTACGAGGTGCCGCTCGACAAACTCGAGCAAACCCATACCCCGGCGATCGTCCTGATCGTCGAGCATGGCTATCACCACTTCGTGGTCATCAGGGGCTTGCGCAATGGGCGCGTGCTGATCGGCGATCCGGCGACTGGAACACGGGCCATGTCGCGGCAGGCTTTCGAGGAGAAGTGGCAGGACCGTGTGGTGTTCGTCATTCACAACAAGCCTCAATTGGCCAGATTCAACGATGAGCGTGACTGGCATATCGCGCCGGATGCGCCGCTCTATACCGGCGTTTCGCGCAGCGGCCTGTTTAGCGTCGTGGTGCCGAAGCTCGGTCCAGGTGAATTCTGAGGACGATGATGAAACCTCAACCTCTAAAGCTCGCTGGCATGGTTGTCCTCGTGTTCGGCGGGGTGACATCAATCGGTGTGGGCGCGATCGAGCAGGAAACGCCCGCCGTAACCGTGGGCAGCGTGATGACGCCCGACGATGCGCTCGCCGCGCCTGCTCCGATGTCCGCGGACGATAGCGTGCCGCTGAAGGACGCCGCATCGCGCGACGACGACGTCGTTGCCGCCGAGTCGCTGCCGCTGCCGCCGCCGTTGCAGCCGCAGCCGGAACCGGAGCACAACGCCGATCCGCTCAGCGTAATTGCGCCGCTCGATCTTGATGTTTTACCCGTCAAGGAGACCGTGTTGTCCGCGGCGCCGATCGCCATGCCTGCGCAAACTGCGGACGCACCGGACACGTATGCTGCCAGCAGTGATCCCAACTGGCCGCCTCCCGGAACCATTGCCTTGACGTCCGAACGACTGGACACCATGCGCGGCGGCTTCGACCTGCCGACAGGATTGAAGGTGTCATTCGGTATCCAGCAGGTAGCGTTCGTCAACGGCAACATGGTGGCGTCGACCAACTTCAACATTCCCGATATCAGCGCGATGACGGCGCAGCAGGCGCAGGCCCTGGCATCGGCGAACACGAGCGGCCTCGTGCAGGTCGGGCATGGCAACACGGTGCAATCTGGCGCGTTGCCAGGACTGACTGGCGGCGTGATCCAGAACACGCTCAGCAACCAGCAGATCCAGGCGCTGACGACGATCAACACGTCGGTCAACTCGCTGGGCACGTTCAAGTTGCTCAATGTCAGCTCGACGATTAACAACGCGCTGGCGAACGCAGTGCGCCCCCGTTAGCGGTCGGGGGGCGTACTGCAGTTTGCGATTCGATGGTGGAGGCGGGGCGCGTGCTGCCGTTTCAGAGTGACATCGGTATACGCAGGGTCAGCGTCACGTCAGGCGTATCGCGCGTGAGGCCCGCGCCGATGGAGAAGTTCAGCGTCGTCGTGGGCGACAGCCGGTACGAATAGCCGATCAATAGCGTTCCGAGTACCACGCGCACGGATCCGGGCACCGTCTGGCCGTTCTGCGAGGTCGGCAATATGATGCTCTGGTCGTAGCCGATACTGACCGAGGCCTTCTCGTTCAGCGCGAGGCCCATGCCGATATTGAAGCCCCAGATGTCGCCAGGTTGAACGTTGCCGAGGAACTGGGTCGCACCGTTTCTCAGTGTCAGCGTTTCATCCTTGCCGAAGCTGTGCAGATAGCTGAAGTTGCCGAAGAACACCACCGGGTCAGTCGGGAACAGCCAGGTCAGGCCCGGCTGGATCGCCCAGAACCCGGAACCGGTCGGTTGCTGCAATGGCAGGCCGGTGCCGGTTGTGTTCGAAATACAGGTTGTCGTGCAGTCGGTGACGACGTCGAACGGGCTCTTTCCGGTTGCAGTCTTCAAGCGCAGCCAGCCGACGTAATAGAACTTGTCCGGGCCACCCTGATTGAACTGGTAGCGCATTGTCATCTCGACGTCGCCGATGCCATTGCCGTTGCTGCTGATCACGCTGTTGGCCGCAGCGCCCGTGAAGATCTGGCGTCCAACCGTATCGTTGGTCTGATAGACATACGGCACGCGCACTTCAAACTCCATCCGGTTCGTGATCCCGTAGCGCATCGCGACGCCACCCGTCAGCGTGGTGGTCTTGACTTCGCTTACGTTGATGAGGCCGATCAACAGCGCCGGGATGATCGTGTAGCCGACCAGCGAGAGCTGGTTCTCCGACGAATACGCGAACTCGAAGTATGGTTCGATTACAAACGTGTGCTTCGGCGTCAGCACGCCTGGCTGATCGAAGATCGGCGCGACCGCGGGAGGCCGGGTATCGACAACGGGGGCCTGGCCCACCGGTCCATTCTGAGCGGAGCCAGCCTGCCCGGTTTGCACCGGCGCAGACGTGACGCCGCCTGACGCAGTGCCCTGCACCGGCACGTTCTGACCGGGCGTCGCGGACTGTGCGTTGGTGGTCTGCGGATTGGTGGTCTGGCTGGGTGCCGCGGACTGCGCGCTCGTGGCCTGGTCGGTCGTCGCGCCTTCCGTGGTTGCGGTTGCGCCGCTCGTCGCCGCTGCGCCTACGGGGAGACCATTGGCGTCCGTTCCGCCCGTGCCGCGTTGTTGCTCGAGCTTGCCGGTATCGAGTGCGCGGCTCAGTCGTGCGAAATTCGCTTCCTCTTCGGCGAGCTTGTGTTTGAGTGCTTCGAGTTCCTTGACGCGCCGGTTGAGTTCCTGACGCAGAGTGCTGATGTTGTCCTGGGCCGTCTGGTCTTCCAGCGACTGCGCCTGGCCCGCTACGCTAAACAGCGCGAGCGTTGCATACGTGACCGCTCGCATCCGACGAAATGGCATGCGCTTCACGGAGTCTCTCCATGATTAGGCCTGCTGGTTTTCCCCCGAGAGGTACTACGGCAACAAGCCAACGTGCACGGCGGTGTTCGAAAGCCGCACTCCGGCGCTCACCTCCTGTCGCCATGAATACGTGGGACGGATGGTGGACTCGTCGGGGTACGCGCAGGCATTGGCGAGACGATGTCTCCGCGAAACCAGACGGTTCGATGTTTCGAATCGCTGTGCTGCGCGAAGTGGTTTTTATTGAGTACACCCGCTTCTGATCCGCTGCTTGCGGGACAAGTAGCAGGTTACTCGATAAGCGTAGCGCACGTACTTTCGCAGGCCAATAAGGTGAAGCCCGGCTTATGATCGTTACATAACAGAAGCGCCTATTTTCCAGAACGTTTTCATGCATTCATCACGATACGTTTCGCATGGCGCGTCTTCGCATTGACATATTTATCGAGGTCGCACATCAGCCTCTGTGCAAACGCACAGCACCGTGGTTAATTCGGCAGTTGGAGAAACGCTTCCTGAGCAACACGAGGCACGGGCGCTGAAGCGGTGTGAGGATGGTGCGGCGGCGCGACAGCCGCGCGCGTGCAGGGACTGCCGGGAATGGCGATAATAGCGGTTACGCAATTTTGTCACTCACCATCATGACCGATCCAGTCGTTGCTCCGTCCGCCGCTGTGCGCCTCACCAGTCTTTCGCATGGTGGCGGCTGCGGCTGCAAGATCGCGCCGGGCGTGCTTTCCGCGTTGCTCGCGCGCAGCACGCCGCTCACCGCTGCGTTCCCCAATCTGCTGGTCGGCACCGAAACCGCGGACGACGCCGCCGTCTACAAGCTCAACGATGAGCAGGCGATTGTCGCGACCACCGACTTCTTCATGCCGATCGTCGACGATCCGTACGACTTCGGCCGCATTGCCGCCACGAATGCGCTTTCGGACGTCTACGCGATGGGCGGCAAGCCGATCCTCGCGCTCGCGCTCGTCGGCATGCCTATCAACGTGCTGCCGCACGACGTGATCGCCGCTGTACTGCGCGGCGGCGAGGATGTCTGCGCAGCGGCGGGTATTCCGGTCGCGGGCGGCCATTCGATCGATTCGGTCGAGCCGATCTACGGCCTCGCGGCGATCGGCGTCGTGCATCCGGATCGGGTGAAGCGCAATGCGTCGGCGCGTGCGGGCGATGTCCTCGTGCTGGGCAAACCGCTCGGTGTGGGCGTGCTCTCGGCGGCGCTCAAGAAGGACCGGCTCGACGCCGCCGGTTATCGCGCGATGGTCGACGCAGCCACGCGGCTCAACACGCCGGGCGCGAAGCTCGCCGAGCTCGATGGCGTTCACGCGATGACCGACGTGACCGGCTTCGGCCTGCTCGGTCATACGCTCGAGATTGCGCGCGGTGCGAAGCTGACCGCGCGTGTGCGCTACGCCGACTTGCCGTTCTTGCCAGGCGTCGAGGCGTTTGTCGCGGACGGCGTCTTCACGGGCGCGTCAGGCCGCAACTGGACCTCGTATGGCGAAAGCGTGACGCTTGGCGCCGGACTGCCGTCCGTCGCGCAGGCGCTACTGACCGACCCGCAAACTTCGGGCGGCCTGCTGATCGCCTGCTCGCGCGATTGCGTCGCCGACGTGCTCGCGATCATGCATGCGGACGGCTTTGCCGATGCCCGCATCGTCGGTGAACTTGACGCGGGCCCGGCGCGCGTCGAGGTCGTATGAGCGGGGAGTCACCGAAAGCCATTTTCTATGCACTCGCTGCGAATATAGGCATCGCGGTGTGCAAGTACGCGGCGGCGGCGTTTACCGGTTCCGGCTCGATGTACGCCGAGGCGATTCACTCCACCGCCGACTGCGGCAATCAACTGCTCCTGCTGTTCGGACTGCGTCAGTCGCGCAAGCCGCCAACGCCTGTGCATCCGATGGGATCGGGCCGCGCGATCAACTACTACTCGCTGATTGTCGCGCTGCTGCTGTTCTTCGTAGGCGGCGCGTTTTCGGTGTACGAGGGCGTTCACCGGCTGTTCGCGCGCGAGCCGCTGCAGCATGTCTACATCGCGCTCGGGGTGCTCGGCATTTCGGTGGTGCTGGAGGCGCTCTCGCTTAGGGGCGCGCTCCGTGAGATACGTGCGGGCGCACCGAAGAAGTCGCTGTGGCGCTGGTTCCGCGAAACGCGCGAGTCCGATCTGCTCGTGGTGGCCGGTGAGGACATCGCCGCGCTCGCGGGTCTTGCCATTGCCTTCGCCGCCGTGCTGCTCACGCTTGTCACCGGCAATCCCGTGTGGGACGCGTGCGGTTCGATCGGCGTGGGTGCGCTGCTGATGTTCATCGCCTCGCTGATTGCGCGCGAGGTGAAGTCGATGATCGTCGGTGAATCGGCGAGTCCGGAAATGCGTCGCGACATTGAAGCCTTTTTGCGTGCGCGCAGCGAAATTCGCAGCATCATCAATCTCATCACGCTTCAATGGGGCAAGGAGATCGTTGTCGCCGTGCAGGCTGAGATGATCGACTACGCCGAAAGCCGTGCGATGGTCGAGGCAATCAACGTGATCGAAGCAGACCTGCAGGCGAAATTTCCGCAGGTGCGCTGGGTGTTCTTCGAGCCTGATTTCGCGGTACGGTGACGGCCTTCGTCACACGTGCTATGCCAAAGCCCGGTTCGGTATGCGGTTTCCCAAATACTCTTCATGCCCGGCAAGTTAAAGCTTGCCGGGCGTATTCCTGCTTCTTGCGTTCAGTGACGGAATGGCGTCCACACGGGCGTAGTTGTGTCCCAGTGGTCGAGTTCAGACGGTTGAACCGGTTTCATGATGAGCCCTCCTTCAATTCGAAATCCTGAATAAAAATCGATGCGTTGCCTTAGAGCCGCTAACACAAGTCATCAACGAAGCGTGAACAGATAACGGCAGCAGCGAGAGAAAGCAACGCAACATGGATGTCGAGACGACGCTCGAAACGAATTCGCAGTTTGCCGAAACCGGCGAACCAGGCATGCGTGCGCTCGACCACCCAGCGATGCCGTCCGAGCCGCTCCTTGCTTTCCACTGCGCGCCGGGCGATACGGGCCGTGATACCGCGCTGCTTCAGGTAACGACGACAGCGTGCGAAGTCATAGCCTTTGTCTGCATGCAACTTGCCGGGGCGTTTGCGAGGCTGGCCATTCAGGCCCGACACCGCCGGAATGGCATCAAGCGTGGGCTCGAATGCCATCGAATCGTGCCGGTTGGCACCGGTAACCTTGATGGCCAACGGAATGCCGCGCGCATCTACGACGATGTGCCGTTTCGACCCGAGCTTGCCCCGGTCTGTCGGGTTGGGGCCGGTTTCCTGGCCCCCCGGGGGCTGGAAACACTGGCGGCATCAAGACTCGCCCGTTCCCAATCAATCTGGTCATGTTCACGTAACCGGCGAAGCATCGCCAGATGCAGTTGCTCCCACACGCCTGCGGCCTGCCAGTCTCGCAGCCGTCGCCAGCACGTCATGCCGCTGCCGAAACCCAGTTCCTTCGGCAGGTATTCCCACGGAATGCCTGTTTGCAGGACGTACAGGATGCCATTCAGTGCTGCGCGGTCATCCACCGTTCGGCGTCGTCCGCCCTTGGGAGACGGTGTGAACACAGGAATTAGCGGCTCCAACGCCGCCCACAATTCATTACTGATTCTGCGCCTGGACATGCCGCCAGGATATGGCTTTCACGGCTTCATGTCCAGGTTGTGTTAGCCGCTCTTACTGGCCCGCGCGGGCGAGACGCGTGGCGTTGCCGCGGTTCTCTTCGATCGCGATGCGTTCGGCTTGCGTGCGGCCGATCAGGCTTTGCTCCGGATAGCTCGTCTTGTTGAGCGAGGGCAGCGTGCCGTCGCGATACGCTTCGACGATTTCGGCCTTCACTTCAGCACGCGTTTTTTGTGCGCCGCTATTCGCTTGCTGCGGTTGCGGACCATAGGTACCGGACAACCCGATCCCGCCAGCGAACGCGGCGGGGCTAGCGATGAGTGCGGCGAAAAATGCGGCGGCGAGAGTGCGTTTCATGATCTGCTCCTTAAATCGAAACGCCGCGCTGCGGTCTGGATACGAACGCGGCTTGGCAACAGGAGCAAATGTAGTTGTGCGATTGCCATAGGTTAATGAATATAAACCGCGAAAAGTTGCGCCAGCGCAACTGGGGCGGACCGGAGAATCCCGCCCGGCGGTGCCGCGAGGTTGCCATCAAGGGTGACGGGTCACTCCCTGCCTTCAAAGTCCCATTTGAGGCGCTTCACCCGGTTTTTTGTGGACCGAAGAATTGCGCAGTTCCGGCACCATTGCCCCCTGCTCTTCACGTTCGAGGGCGTCGCCTCCCAGACATGGCCCCAGTGACATTGCCAGGTCAGTTTCACATGGGCGCCCAGGTACTGCGTTGACAGACACAGACCGCCGCGCTCTGCCGCCAGCGCCTGCATGGCCTCAAGCGTGAGGCGACGCGCCAGACCGGCACATTGCGGGCACCAGTGGCCGCTCACCACCATCTGGCCCGAAGCCTCCCAGCGATGGCCCTGTGAGCACTCGAACCCGTAACGATCGCGGCTGCGCATGTACTCCGTTGCCAGACATCGCCCATGATGCTGCTGTGCAATTGCCTGCAGCCTTGCCAGTCCATCCGCCAGAATATTGCATCGTGCCGATTTTTCCCGCCCGCACTCAGGGCACCACTGACCCTTGCGAATCGCCTCGCCCGTGGTTTCCCACTCGTGGCCCACCGCGCAACGCAGGCGGTAACGTCCAGCCAGCCCCATGAACGGCCCGTTCAGAAGCTCTCCACTCCGGGCGGCAACCGTTGCCAGCCAGCGATCCCTGATCACCTCGCCCTCGCACACCTCGCAACGGGCATGCTCGCCGTGGTACAGCAATGCTGTCGCGTTACGCTGAAACTGGTGCCCGCTGGCACATTCGAATTCGTAGCTGCCGTAGCCCTGCCACGTGCCAGACAGGCATCGCCAGCCGAGCGCCGCAGCAGCAACGCGCAGGCGTTCGAGCGCCCCCACGTCCGCCTCGGCCTGCCGGCATTGCGTGCACCATCCTCCGTCGAGCACGGTTCCCGCAAAGGACTGCCACTCATGACCCGCAGCACAACGAAACCGGTATCGCGACATCCTGCCCGTATAGCGGTCATCCAGGCAAACCCCGCCACGGATCGCAGCCGCTGCCCGCAACTGCTGCAAGCCATCAGGCCTGCGAAACTTCTCGCCTTGCTGCAGGGACCGGCATCGTGGACACCAGTGACCATTCAGAATGATTTCCCCTTTCGTCTGCCAGCGATGCCCATGGGCGCATTCGAGTTCATAGGTCGCCGCCCTGCCGGCATATTCCGTCGACAGGCAGCGGCCACCCTTGTCCCTTGCCGCAGCCTGCAGACGCGCCAGACCGTCCTTGTCCATCAGGCGCGCGGATCTCGCTTCGGTTGCACATTGCCGGCACCAGCTTCCTGCAACGATCTTGTCGCCCTGCGCCACCCACTCGTGTCCTTTCGCACAGCGCAACCGGTAACGCGACCGCATTCCCGTAAAGGTCCCTTCGACAAGCGTGCCGCCTCGCTCCGCAATCGTCGTCATCAAGCGATCACGCAGCGCATCGGCTTCGCAGGCCTGACACGTGGGGTTCTTGTACACCACCGTCGTCCCACGGCAATCGAACCGGTGACCCTTTGAACATTCGAACGTGTAAGGGGTGTGGTAGCCAAACCAGGCATCCGACAGACATCGCCAGCCAAGCGCCTTCGCACGTTCGTGCAGCTTCGCCAGCGATGTGTTGCTCTCGCCCCCGGCACGCCGCTTTCGGCCGGACC
This sequence comes from Paraburkholderia adhaesiva, assembly GCF_021390575.1. Classification (GTDB taxonomy): domain Bacteria; phylum Pseudomonadota; class Gammaproteobacteria; order Burkholderiales; family Burkholderiaceae; genus Paraburkholderia; species Paraburkholderia adhaesiva. The sequence goes on from NZ_JAJEJQ010000002.1 coordinate 285,224, forward strand.
TGAGCGCGCACGCTATCGGCATATCACGAGGTCTCCGCATGGCACCCCGTCAGAACTGCGCCGTCACCTGAAAGCCGAGTGTCACACTCGACGCCGGAAACCCGGACGGCGCGTAGATCGGCATGCCCGCGAAGACGTCGTAGCTGTACGCGCCGAAGCGTGTCGGTACCCCCCCGCGTATTCCCACGGCTGCGCCCGCCAGTTGTGTGCCCACCAGCAGCGCAGTAGACGGTCCCCATACGCGACCGTAGTCCAGCCCCGCATAGACCGCCTGCCCCGTCTGCCCGAGCGGATACTGCAGTTCGTTGCGCCAGTAGAAGCCTTTCTCCGCCGCGAGCATCGTTTCACCGCTGAAGCCGCGCACGGTGTAGCGGCTGCCGATGGTCAGGTCATCGATGTAGTTCAGCTCGTCGTTGGTGAACTGCCCGTGCAGCGTACCGACATAGCGGAACGACTGCCCCGCGAGCGCGAACGGCACCGAGAGGTTCGCGTCGAGCGTCGCCATCCTGAAGCGGTAGGTCGGGCCACCCGCCGTATCGGGCTGCGCACCGAGTCCACCGATGCCCTGCCGGTAAGCGAGCGTGCCGTCGAACTGCGACGCGCCGAAGTAATGACGGTTGGTCAGCCCCGCCTCGATGAAGGTGTTGTCGCGGTGCTGCTGCGGTATAGAGGTATCCGCGATAAAGCTCTCGCCCCACCGCTTGATGAGCTGGAACTCGACGCCCGTTACGTCGCTCTGGCTGCGGCGAATGACCCGCTCCAGCTTGAGGCCCACCGTCTGCGCGTTGCCGCTCGCTACGAAAATCTGGCTGGCCTGCGCGATCTGCTGGTAGTACGTATTCGTGTAGCCGTACAGCGTGCCGGTCCAGTAGCCCCACGGCACTGCATACGAGGCATTCCAGCCATGCGTGCCGAGATCGTGATTGCCGAACTGCAGATCCTGGTTCAAACCTGCCGAAAGCACATCATTCAGGCCCAGCAGGTTGTACAGGCCGAGCGACACGTTACCGATATAGCCGCCCGTCTCACGCGTGCCCGAGTTGTCTGCGGAGACCACGAGCGACCACGGTTTGGTGCGCTTTGCGGTAATGACCACATCGCTTTCACCCGGCACCGTACCGGGCACAATCTCCATGGTCGCGTCCTGGTTCGGTACGCGCTTCATCTGCTCCAGGCCCTGCTCCAGGTCGCGCAACTGGAGTACGTCGCCGTCCCGCGCCGGGAACGCGGTTTTGAGGGTGCCGCGCGTACTGGCGTCGGCAAACTTGAGATGGCGGATAACGCCCGGTATGAGGGCGAATTTAAGCGTTCCCTTCGAGAGGTCCTGCGCCGGCAGCAGGACGCGCGTCGTGATGTAGCCCCGGCTCAGGATGACGCCCTGCAGCCCCTTCGTCAGCACGTCGAGGCCCTGCTTGCCCACGCACTGCCCCTCGTAGTGCCGCAGCCAGTCGTGCAGGAATGCAAACGGGTCCATTGGCAGGGAAGACGCGCCCTTCACACGGGTCACCTCGGGCAGTGTGTCGGGCACCTCGACCGAGAAGGTATCGATGCGGAAACACGGCGTTTCGACCGGCAGGACCGGCCATTCTCCTGCTACCGGTGCGGCGGAGCGTACAACGGGCGCGGCAACGGTGGCCGCACGCTGCTGCGCGTCGCGCTGTTGCTGAACCTGCTGTTGCTGTTCGGCGTTCGCACGGGCCGCCGCTGCCTGTTCGGCGGGCGTCGGGGTCTGTGCAGCGGCGTCGAATGTGACAAGGGATGCTAGGAAAGGCAGGGTAAGACGCGCGTACATTTTCATTATCGTCAGCGCCCGAACATATATATACCGCCATCTGTGCCGCAGCCGACGTATCTATTGGAACAGCGTTTTCTCAAAGTTTCCGCTATCTTCGTCGCTACCATTACCCCATTCTCGCGGATGGCTACCTTTCCGGATATCACCTCCCCCGATCCAATGGCCTTGTCAGAGTTTAAATCAAACATATCTACACCCGTATAAACATATGGTACATATAAATTATTTTGAATTAAATTGTCGATTACAGGTTTGTGGATAAAAATTATGTATTTTGCACCAATATTATTGGCCGCATAATTTCTAACATCCTTGGGCGGAGCCGTAGCGCTATTTACATCTTTAACGATTGCTTTAATGCCAAATTTTTCAAGGGTAGATTCAATATTCGCCATGATTTCTACGCACAAACCACTCAGTTCTGGCATTTGATGACGCCGAGCCTCCAGGCTCAAATAAACGGCGGGGGACACATATTCCGCCAGCATGCCACGTAGATTGTAATCACATGACTCGACATAAACCACGGCCGGATTGATTTCTTCGTTATCCGGCAAGCCTTTTATTGGCCCCGCACAAGCTGCAAAAAACAAAGGGTAAATCAATAATGGGAGGATAAATTTTATTATATTTGAGAAATCCATAGTTTTGACTGGTTATTTTTTTCGTGCGCCGCATTAGTTGCGGTGGCGCATTAAATTTCAAGTGACATTATATGCAAATCTTCGGGGCGACTTGCTGCCAAACAAACATCATCGTCCCGAACGTATTTTTTCGTAATACCACAGCAAAGTACCAACCAGCAGACTGAACAGGATGACGAACACAGCCATACGCCCAGCCCGACTCCACGTTGGTAATTGATATGGAACATCGTAAAACAACCACTGCAAGGCTGGGCCTGCGATCAATTCGCTAATGGTTACAATCAGCGCGGCCCCGATAAACCAAAGCAGTACGTTATATACCCATCGGAACCATTCAAAGCTTGTCTTTGGTTTCATTTTTGAGCACCATTAACTTTATTTTGTACAGCTTCCCCAGCCTTTTCTTGTATTACGCCACCGCCGAAACCACCCATCCATGACGGAATCACACTCGGCGCAACATACTTAGAGATCCCCATACCGATATCCTGCCATTCCTGCCGATACCAAGGATTCAGTACGCTATTAAGAAGTCCCTCTATCTTCGCGCCTATCGGATATCCGATAGCCGTTCCTACTGCAGCCCCCGCCATTGCCCCGTTCGGGTTCTGACCTTGCAAGGCAGAACCAGTTAATGCCGAACCAGTTCCTATCAGCAGTACCGGAACAAATCCCATCCCAGTCGATACCGCACCTGTTCCGCCGGCCAGAGCAAAGCTCGTCCAGTCGAAAGGTTGGTTCCCGGCAAGCTGCACCCCTCCATTAGCAGCCCCTCCGATAATCGCACCTATGCTCATCATCCCTGCGGAGGCGAGTGGGCCGCCTGTAACTACACCTAACCCCATCATTCCGACCCCTGCCGCCGCAGAACTAACCGGATTGTTCTTGATGTTACTGGTGACAAGACCGTTATAGGTCTGCCCGGTTTTTTGCTGGCTCACCCCCAGGTTATATTCAGCCTGATTCGCCGCAATATACTGAGAATTATAATTGTGATTCCAGTAGTTCGGATCGGTGGATGATGCAGTGCATTCCAGCACTTCACAGCCGAGAACTGACCTCACCTGGTAATCATGTATGCCGCCCGCAGCTTGCGAAGTGGCTCCGTCAACGTTCCGCTGCATTTCGGCGACTATACGTCCCTCAGCATCTTCGACAGAGATACCAAGTTGTTGAGCGACTAGCGCCGCATATTTCTTCGCGGTGTTGTATTCGCTTTGATCAAGTTGCCGGTTGAAGACTTCATTGGCCGCCGCCGAGTTTGCGCCAGCCAGTGCGCCTGACGAGCCGCCGCCCGCCACTGCGCCACCGACAGCCCCCCCGGCAGTGGCAACAACTTCGTTCAGCGCATTTCGCATCGCGTCCTGATACTCCGCTGGAACCTTTGCAACGTATTGTTCGATGATTGGAGCGGCCAGCGACTGCAACATGTCACCCGCCAGCGAGCCACCGACTGCACCCGCAATGTTTCCGCCCCCAAGCGCCGCACCGATCGCAGCAACGGCAGCGTGCATCGCGTCGCGGGCCACGCCGCCCTCGGCGAATGGACTGTCTTTGCCGTACGCATCCACCAGTGCATCGGCAACCTTGCCCGCCGCATATGTTGCTACCTTCGAAAATGCCTGCTGGAACGCCAGGTCGTTCTGGACCTGTTGCAGGTTGAAGGTGTTCTGCACCGTCTGGTTCGCATTGGCCGTATCGCGCGACAGTCCCGCAGTGCTGTCCGTGCCGTTTTCTTCGTCGGACTTCACCGTGATCGTCGCAGGACTCACCGCTGCCTGCGTCACGCCGCTCGCGCTGTCGCTCGTCTGCGCAAAGCTTGGCCCGCCTGACAGCGAAAAGCCCTCCGACGAACCGGAGTACGACATCGAGTTCCGGATGTTCGAGAAGCCGAGGCTACCGGTCGTCAGGCTGTTGCTTGCCGCCGGCGCTGCGCTCGCAATCTCGGCGCCGTTGAGCTGCGTGTGGCCTGCTACATTCACGTCGAAACCGCCCGTACCGGCCACGATCCCCGTCTGCTGGTTCACAGACGCGTAATTGCTGTCGATGCCCGTATGACCGATCGAGGCGTCAACGTTGCTGCCGGAGCCAAATGTCAGCGTTCCACTGATGCCGCTACTGTGCTGGTTGCTCCCGTAGTTCGACGTATCCTGGAGACTCGTCATCGTCAGGTCGCCGCTCACGTCCGCCTTGACGGTATTGCCGGAAACCTGCGCGCCCGCGAGCGTCGTGTCGCCGCCCGACTTCATCGTCAGCGTGTCGCCCGCTGCAATCGTCGTGTTGTCCTGCGTGACGCTGCTGCCGTTACCCTGGCCGTGCGAGTTTGAGCCGTTCGCAAAGATGCTGATACCTGTGTTCTTGCCAACACCAATCCCCACGCCCGCATTCCAGCCAGTCGAACTGTTGGAGCTGGAATCCGTTTCCGTGCTCTGCGCGCTTTGCAGCGTGATCGCGTTATTCGCGTCGAGCCCCACATTCTTGCCAAGCACTGTCGCGCCGGTCATCGCGATGTCGCCGGTTCCAGCCTGTGCGTTGCCATTTGCATCGGGCGCGCCGGTTGCCGTGATCGACACATCGCCGTTGCCGATAATCGATGAGCCTTTTGCGGTCGTGATCGACGTGCCCGAATTGCTGCTGCTATGGCTCGACCCGATGCTGATCCGCAGCTGGATACCCTGGGTTGCAGTGCTGACATCGCCATTCGCCAGTCCGCTCGCTGCCGCTTCGAGCGCACCGCGGTCCTCGTAGGCCTGCTCGGCCGCGCCGACCGCCTGCACCGCAGCCAGACGCGAGTCTCCCGACTGGACACCCTGACGTACCGTGCCTGCCATCGCTTGACCGAGGCCGACCAGTCCGCCACCTAGGCCGATGGTCAGCCCTGACTGACTGAACTGCTGCGACTGCGAGCCGTTATAGGTGTCATACGCAGAATTGACCGTCACGTTCTGGCCGGTCAGCGCTACATTCTGGCCTGCAATGACTTCGCTACCTGTGATGCCGACGTTCTGGCCGGCCGTAATCGACACATTGCCGTCCGATGCACCCACGACACTGGCGTTGTTCGTGACGGTCGAGGTTTGAGTTGTATCCGCCTGCGACTGCTTGCCGATCGTCACGCTCAGACCGCTTGCCATCAGGCCGGACTTGCTGTGATGGTAGTAGTCGCTCTCCGATGCCGTGTTCTGCGTGGTCGTGATATTGACGTTGTTGGTCGCAACCAGGTTCACATCATTCGTGCCGACCACCGCGCTACCCTGAATGTTCAGGTCATGTCCGGCGCTCGCCGTGACGGTGTCCCCCGATATCAGCGAACCATTTGCGTTCGTACCCGCATACTGCCGTGCCGTGTCGGTACTCGAATGCGAGAGGAACCCGCTCGATTCGGAATGGCTCGTATAGTCGCCCGCCGCCTGCGTATAGGTTGCCCCGAGGTTCACGTCGCCGGTCGCGCCGAGCTGGACCGCACCGTTGCCCTGACCATTCGTGCCCGCCACGATGCTGGAGCCCAGCACCGACAGGTTGCCGGGCGTCGCCGACTGGCCGGCCAGCACGGTCGCGCTGTCGCCCGCCGACAACTGGCTCCCCACATTGGTCTGCACCATCCGGTTATCGACTGCCCAGTCGTCGCCACTCCGGCCTTTCCCATTGAACGTGGACGTATCCGTCGCGCCCTGGATCGTCACGTTACCCGCACCGACGAGCGCCATGCTGCCGCCGGAAGTGAGGTTGCTGCCGGTGACGGTGATATCGCCGCCGCTCGCCGCCGCGAGGGTGCCACCGGCCGATACCGTGCTGCCGACGTTGTGGGTATTGCCCCACTGCGACGCGTTCTGGCTGTCGGTCGCGGTTGCGATCGTATCGCTCGTCTGTACCGTACCGATGTTCACCGCATGACCTGCCGCCATGCTGATATTGCCGCTCGCGCTGGTCTGTGCGCCCCGGACCGTCAGGTCGTGGCCAGCCTGCATCGTCAGGTCGCCGCCGGTCGCCGTGATCTGGCCGGGTGCCGACACCACCGTATGTGTGGACGTCCCCGTCGCGAACTGGTCCACCTGTGTACGGGTCGTGGACTGGTCGACGATGTCGTGACCTGCCGCGAGCGCGACTGTTCCTCCGGAAATCTGTCCGCCGAGATTGGTGATGTCGCCGTTCGAGACCATCACGACATTGCGGTTGCCCTGGATCGTGCTGTCGCTGTTGGTGATGCTGTTCGCGCCAAGCGCAACGGAGTCGCCCGCGATCAGCGCGCCGTTCGCCTGGAGCGTCGCGTTGCCGGACGATGCAAGATAGACCTGTGGGACGAGCACCGTCTGGGTGGTGCCATCGGGCAGCGTCACGGTCTGGTTGACCATCCAGACGATATCGCTCGTGAGCGCCGCCATCTGTGCGTCGGTCAGCGCCACGCCCACTTCCAGCCCGAACTGCTGTGCCACCGTGACGCCCGAATTCATCAGCGCCGTGTATTCGGACATGTTGTCCGAATAGCCCTGCAGGTACACCTTGCCGGTCAGTTGCGTGATCTGGTTCTGCACGAGCTGTTCTTCGTATAACCCGTCACCGAGACGCTTTTCGGTGCTTTGCGGGTTAAGCCCAAGCTGTTGCAGCATGTAGTTGCTGCTGATGAACTGCGTATAGCTCGTGAAGCGCGGATCGGTCTCGACCAGATATTGCGCCCCGGGTGCGGGATGCAGCGAGTACAGGCCGCTCGTCGGCAACGTGAGAACCGGCGTACCAGCGCGTACACCGTCGACCGTGCGTACCGCACCCGGCCCGTTGCCGGTGAAGCTGACCGAGGACAGTCCGAGCGCCTGCGCGCTCGTGCCGGTCGGCACGTTGCCCCCGACCACGGCGGTGTTGCTGATCGAGCCGCCCGTGATCGTCACTGCCGCGTTGGACGTGATCGTGCCGCCCGCCGTGCCCGTATTGAGCGTGATCGACGGATTGGTCCATGTCGTCCAGGTGGTCGGCACGAACGTCTGCGCGTTGCTGCCAACCGGGCCGTAGCCCGAACGGTTCACGAACGAGTACGTTGTCGTCAGTTGTGTGGCCGTGTTCTGGATGACTGCACTGCTGCCGCCATCCGCCTGCGCCTGACCATTCACGTTCAGGTTGCCGCCCGCGGCAATCGTGCCGTTATCGTTATTGAGCAGCGAACCGATGGCGAGGTTCATCGCGCCGCCCGAGGTCAGCACGGCGGGCGCACCACTCGACGCGGAGAGTGTCGTGCTCGTGACCGTCTCGGTTGCATCGCGCTCGATTTCGAGCGGGTTATTCGGGCTGGCCGTGCGCCGTTCCGAGCCCTTGATAATCTGCGTGTTCGGGTCGGTGTAGTCCAGGTACGTTTCAAGCCGCACGCAGTTGGTCGTGCAGTCGCCATACTGGCTGTCGTAGGTGACGGTCCCCAGCTGGTTCACCACGGTCGTCACCGAGGCAATCGGCCAGGCGCCCGACGTACCCGCGACCTGGTCCGGGTTCGACTGGTCCGCGGTATAGTTGGTCACGTAAAGCGTGACCTGCCCCGCAGAAGGGGTCAGGCGCGACTGCTGCCCGTACTGGACCTGCTGGCCGCCGTTCGGTTCCGAATAGCTCAGGCCGCTCTGTTCCCATTCGAACGCGGAAACATTGGCAGGCAGGTTGACGACCACCTTGCTGAGGGCATAGCCGTCCGGCGTGACGATAGTTGTGATCGACACGATATCGGCCGGATTCACGTAGTACGCGTTCGAGATGACCGTGTTCGCGTCGGTGAACGGCGCGCTTGAGCCAGGCGCGGACGTATTCCACCACGGCAGCTCGCGCATCACATAGGTCTGCGAAGTCGACGTGGTGTCGGTCTGTATGTTCTCGCGGACGTTGTTCAGCACGTTCGCCGCGATGTTGAGTGCACCCTGTGCCTGGATGGTCGAAGACAGGTTGTTCACCGTGCCGGTCTGGTTGACCAGATTGCCATCCGCGTCCGTGGCGCCGTTCGCCGCGATGTTCACGTCGCCGAGGCTGTACACCATCGCGCCGTTGCTGTTCGTGAACGTACCCGGCACCCACAGGTTCACCTGGCGCGCGCCCGCAATGATCGCGGCCGCTCCGACGTTCGTCAGCGTACCGGCGTTCGCCGTTACCGTGTCCCCGATCATCGAGCCGGCATTTTCGAGGGTGGCGCTGTTCGTCGTGACCGCGTTGCCCTCGATGGCGCCAGCGTTGCTGATGTCGTATGTCACATTGACGGTGGTCGCGCCGGCGGACAGATCGCCCGGATTACCCGACGCGATGGTCGCGCCGGCTGCATTGATCACGTTCGCAGCCGTGATGGTCGCGTTGCCGGCCGCGCCGAGCATGCCGTTATTGGTCAGCGTGCCGGGGATCGTAAACGACAGGTTGCGGTTTGCCGTGATGAGGTTGGCCGCGTCGTAGGTGTAGTCCCCGCCCAGGCTCACATTCGCGTCACGTCCGCCGATGATCTGGCCGTCACCGCCCAGCGACGCGGCATTCAGGTTCAGGTCCGTGGTGCTGCCGATCATGCCGCCGCCGTTGGCGAGTGCACCGGTCTGGATGGTGATGTTGCCGGTGCCGCCCGCAGAATTGGCAATCTGGCCGTTGCTGTTGTCCAGACTCGCGGCGTCCAGCGACACGTCTGCGCCGCTGATGGAGCCGTTTACGTTCGAGGCCGATGCATTGGACCCGTTCAGCGCGAGCGCGCCGCCGGACGCCAGCACGCCGCTGTTGTTGTTCAGGGCCGCCGAGACATTCAGCGCGAGCGCTCCGGCAGCGGACACCGTAGCGCCCTGGTTCACGAGGTCCGGCGTACTGATTCCCACGTCGCCGTTGCCTGCGATCAGGCCCGCGCCCGCAGCGCCCGACGTGTTCGCATTGGTGACCGTATCTGTGGCCGTGACGTTCAGCGGGCCGGTCCCGGCATTCGTGATCGAGCCGTCCGTATTGTCAATGGACGACGCGGAAACGTTTGCCTGACTGGCCGCACCGAGTGCTTCGATATGGCCTTTCTGGTTCGACAGCGTGCCGCCCGCCGTCACGTCGACATTGCCGCCTGCCTCCGCTGTCGCGTTGTCATTGGTCAGCGTCGTGTCCGAACTGACCGTGAGATTTTTTGCAGCAGCAACACTGCCTGCGCTGTTGTCAATCGAACCGCCGTGAACCGTCAGGTCGGCGTTGCTGCTGATTTCGCCGTTGCGGTTCGTGAGCGCCCCGCTCGCGTTGACGCTGACGGGCGATGACCCGAACGCGCGGATTGCGCCGCCGTCGTCGTTGATCGTCTGGGCGGTCACGTCGAGCGCCGTGTTCGACTCAATGGTGCCTGACGCGTTGTTGATCGCGCCGGTCCCGGTGATGGCCACCGCGTTCGCACCGACATAGCCGCCCGCGCTGTTGTCGAGCGAACCGGCATTGATCGTCGCGGACGACTGCGCGGCCATCTGGCCGCCCTGGTTCGATACGGTATCAGCCTGTATGCCGAGCACACCATTGGTCGCGATCTCGCCGCCCTGATTCGACAGCGACGACGTATTGATGGACAGCGTGCCGGTGCCGGCGTTTGCGATCGTGCCACCGTCGTTCACCAGGACGGCGGGCGTCAGCGACAGGTCCGCGCTGTTGGTCTGGAGACTGCCGCCGGTATTGTCGAACGTGCCAGTAACCGCCACCGAAACCGGCCCGGTTCCCGTCTGCGTGATACTGCCCGCGCGGTTCGACAGGTTCGCTGCGCGGATGGCGAGCTGCGGCGCGTTGAACGACCCGCTGTCGTTGATGAACGTACCGGCCGCGCTTGCCGTAATCGACGTACCGGCGCCGGTCGTCGCGGCCGACAGGTTCAGGTTGCCCCCCGTTGCGGCGAGCGTGAGTGCCGTTCCGGCCCACGTCTGCGCGTTCGACAGATCGAGCGTGGCGCCGTAGAGCGTCGCCGCTCCCGCCGCAAGGTTGTACCCGTTGGCGGACAACGTCCCCGCAGACGTGATGCTCAGGTTGCCGCCCGTACCGGCCGTGCCATCGGGATTGATTCCGGCAGCAAGCGTCCCGGACGACGCGACTGACCCGGCGTTTATGGCCGTGTTCTGCTGCGCGGCGAGCGTTCCGCTGTTGCTGAAAACGCCGCCCGCTGTCACGGCGGTATTCTGCTGCGCGTAGGTGGAACCGCTGTTCGCCACGCCTGCCGCGCCGTTAAGCGTGACGTTACCGCTCGCGCTTGCCTGACCGGACTGCTGGATCTGTCCGCCCGTCGTCAGCGTGAGGTCGCCGCCCTGGGCGGAGAGCGTGCCACTGCTGGCGAGCGTGCCGCTACCCGACGCGAGCGCGACGGCCTGCTGCGCAACGATGGAGCCGGCATTGCCTGTGCCGCCTGCGGCGTTCACATCGATGTTGCCGCTGGCGTTCATCTGGCCGGTCGATGCCTGGACGAGCTGGCCCGAGGTCGTGAGAATGAGGTCGCCCGCCTGCGCGGCAATCGTCCCCGCATTCGCGACTCCGACGCCGTTCTCGTTGCCCACCAGGGTAATGCGGTTAGCGTACATGCCGCCGAGCTGCGCGACGTCGATGGCGACAGACGGGACTGCGCCCGTACCGGCAACCGGCGTCGGCGTCAGGCTCGCGTAGTCGATGTTGTTCGAACCGGTTGTAACGTTCAGGGTATTGGCGTAAATCGCCGCGTTCACTTCCAGGGCACGGGACAATAAATCAACCTGGTCAATATTCGACGCATTCAGGCCCGCACCCTGGACCGTAATCGTACCTGCGATAACATTAAACCCGGTAAGATTTCCGCTGGCATCAAACAGCGGATTGCCAGTCGTGAGAATACCCCGGGACGTATTGATAAAACCGCCGCCGTCGACCACAATCCCCGAACCGTTCGCGATGACAACAGCGGCCTTCTGGCCCGCGACCTCGACGTAGCCTTTCAGAACGGATGGATTATTGCTGTTGACCTGATTAACGATGATCTTCGCGGCGTCGTTGGCTCCGAAATTCGGATTGCCATTGATCTGTCCAGCGAGATTCGTGTTCGTTATGACAGGGGAATTATTCAGTATAACTCCCTGTTTTTGCACGTCGAACTGCGAGTACGTATTCATGGATACGCCCGCGCCCGACGGCTTCGTCACGTTCACCTGTTGCAGGCCATTGGCCGTACTGATGACGTTCGGCGCGTGCGCGCCCGAGGGCACAATCTGCGCATCCGCGAGGACAGGTGCAAGTCCGAAAAACGCCAGCGCGGCAAAGGCAGCGTGACGCATGGCGAAAAGCGTGAAGGACCGAAGTACGGGTGAAGGCCCGGTTTCACCATGACCTGTGCTGTGACCGATGGCTGTTTCAGAAACGGCCACCAGCATACCCCGGAGCTTGCTGAAGACAAGCCGGTAACAATTGTTATTCATTCTTATCCACCTTGTGATACCGGATGAAACCCCGCCTTTGCAGGGTGCTATCCAGCGACTTCACACAATGCCAAGCGTGGCCTCGCCTCGACAATAGACCGCGCGCGCCATTAAGACTGAATATTCGCGTATGCCGACTAAAATATCTGTCAACAAAGGTCAGATTCGCCTGAATAGCGTTGTCTAACCGCAAGAGAGCCTGAACAGGGTACTTCCAGGGCTCTTCGCGAGGGCATCTGACGCCTGGAGCCCGCGCAAGGCGGGCTCCGTCGTTTCTGGGTAACTCCCCGAATCTCCTCACCATGGGCGACTTCGACACGGCCCCCCCCGCTGGCGCAGCGCCTCAACGATGAGCACGGCATCCTCGCGCGCACAGGATTCGGCCTGCTGGCTGACCTGCCGGAACACGTCCATCAATGCCTGACACTGGGTTTCGGCGGTGCCCGGCCACACGCTGCTGCGCGTGACTGGCCGCGAGCATCGCGAAGCTTTCGAGGCGGTCGTTCTCGCGCTGCAGGGCCTGGACCTGATCGGCAGGAAAAAGATCACTCCAAGCCGTCAATATTGTTAGATATCCATATTAACCATCACAAAATGATAAAGCAGCAGAACAGCGGAAACATACGGGAGAGGAGATTCCGGCGTTCTGCGGGAACAGCCCGCAGCACCGGCCAGGACGGGAAAGCGGACGAATGCGAGGGTTGGACGACCGGCGTAGAACCAGACCGGCGAGCCCGAAGGCTCCCCCCGACATCACCCGCCCGTAGAGCAATACAGGGACGAGCCGTTGACTGTCAGACCTCGCGAACGAGGATGACAAAAAACGACACGCTTTCGGTTCTGTCGCATGATGGTGCCCGCCGGATATCCGGATGTGACCACCCCGCCCGGCTACCGCACTCACTGCGCTGCGTTCTTCGGGCGACGCAGGACTGGCGGATGCCGCGCGAACAGCAGTCCACCAAGCAGCAGGCAGCACGCGACGGTAATCACCGGCTCGCCGGGCCAGTCACGCGCGTTGTGCAGCCAGATCAGGCCGGTCAGGTTCCACCACGCGCCCGCGAGAATCAGCCCGAACACGATGCGCCAGTAACGCGGCTGCGCGGACAGCATAACCAGCCACGCCGCTGCCACACCCAGCACGACGTACAGCGCAGCATGCAGGATCATCATCTGTCATCTCCCGGCTCATGTCCGGCACGGTCCCCGAAGCGGCGTGCAAACCGGTCGGCCATCCGGTCCGCCACACTGTCGCCGCGCCGCTGCACGAGGTGAATCAGGATCTCCACGATGAGCGGCCCGAGCGCACCGATCGCGAACGCCACGGCGCGCTGCATTTCAAGGCTGTCGGTCGACAGCCAGTGCAGGTCAATGGCGGGTGCGACGAACAGCGCCATCAGCGCACCGGTTGCGAGATGCGCGATACGCATCAGCGTGCCCGGCGGCGCCATCACCACCACACGCACGAGCGCGCCGGAGATACCCGCCGCGAACACCCATAGCGGCTCATGGTAGAACGGCTGGACGTCCATCATGCGAGCGCGAAGGCGCTCTTTGCCGCAGTCCAGTACGTTTCGCGCTTGGCCTGCTGGTCCATGGCCGGGCCGTTGATGAGGCGCGTGGTCTGCGCGAAATCGCCCTTGTCGGCCGCTTCATTACAGCCGTGCGCGCTCCAGAACCACGCCGCGGAGCGGGCCGCGAGCGTGTCGTCGGTTACCAGCCCGTCAGGATTGCTGACGAGATCGACGCCGAGCGCGCGAGCGCAGTCGCGGTAGTTGTCGCGAAAGGTAATCTGCTTGAGTCCCCGCCCGCGAAAACGCCAGCCATCTCCGCTCGCGGCATCCCCATTGCCATAGCGGCTCGCGTAGGCCAGATTGGCGATCTGCTGCTGGCGTGCCAGCGGTACGGTCGTTTCGTTGGGTCGCCGTCCGAGCGTCGCGCGCATCGCCGCCGGGACGCGCGAGAAGATCGCAAGGGCTTCGGGTCGATAGTTGAACGATTCGGTGAGTTGCGTCAGGCCTCCCGATTCGTGGCGGATCTGCGCGAGGAAAGCTGCCCGCCGGGCTGGGGTGTTAATGGCGAATTCGGTCATCGCCGCCGAGACCGGCGCGAACCATCGCATCGTCAGCGTATCAGTGAGCGCGAGCGCGCGCTGGAAGGTATCGCGGTCCATGGTGCCTCCGGACGAAAAAAAACCGCCACAAAAGTGGCGGTCGGTTCGGGATGGGTGCGGCACGTCCAGAGCGTGCCCCTGTCACGGCTACGGCGTGCCCCAGTAACCCTTCTGGCTGGCGTAAAGCGTGGTTTGATCTGAGGCGCTCAATAGCGCGCCGAACTGGATAATTTCGCTAAAGGTGGCGCTCGCGCCCGCGATTTCGGTGAGCACACCAGCGAGGCAAAGCTCGGCGCCGTCACCACCGGAGCCGGTCGAGCCGTTCGTGACCGTGCCGTTGACGACGAGGCTGCTCAACGCGGTGTTGTAGTGCTCCGTGACGCTGTTGATCGCGCCCGCCGTGACGGCGTTGCCTGAGGTGAACCCCACGTTGTAGTCGACCATCTGGTAATGGAGGTTCACCGCGTTAAGGGCAATGACTGAATCATTCGCACTGCCCGTCATGATCGTATAGCTGCTGCTGGTTGCGCCGGCCGGAATGCCCGTCACGCTCGCGCGACTGAACGGCTGGTTGAGCGTGAGCTTCGCTGCGCTCGCCAGCAGGTTCTGAAGCGAATTTGCCGACCCGGCCATGAGCATGGCGGGTCGTGCCGATCCGGTCGCGGCGGTATTGAGTACGCCATTCGCGACGATCTGCGGCTGCTGGCTGGCGGTGGTACGCGCGAGGTTCGAGGCCGTTGACGCGTTCGCGCTCTGGTCGTAGAGGGTCGTGACAAACCCGTTCGCGGTCCCGGTGAAAGCGAGCAGGCTCGCCATGTCGAGGTCCCCCGCCGCCGTAAAGCCGATATCCTGCGTCGCGCTATCGCTGTCCCGCCGTACATTCAGGCATGGGCCGGTGTAGCCGCCGCGCAGCCGCCGCAGACTCCACGCGCCGACGACCGGCGTCGCCAGACCGTCGAGTATGGCGGTCCGCGAAGCGATACCCGCTGCATAGTGGGCCGCGACCTGGGACGCCGTGAGCGCATAGTTGTAGAGGGCGACCTCGCCGATCACGCCCTGCAGTGCGCCGAAGTTCCAGCCGATCGAGCCAATCTGCAGGATGCTCTGGATCGTTGGCGCATTCAGCAGGTTCGCGTTCCCGGCGTTCGTCACCAGGTTGCCGTTGACGTAGATCGACGGGGGGTGCGAGAGGCCCGTGCCATTCATCACGTAGACGTAATGCGCGGTCGTCCCGGGCGGTGCAACGGTCTTGTTGGCGGAAAAATACTGGGCGTTATTGCCCGTCCAGTAGTAGATCACGTCCGCCTGGCCACCCTGGTTCTGGTGCTGGATGCCCAGGTCCAGCCCATTCTGACGGCTGCTGCCGCCAGTCCAGGTCGAGTTACCGAGAAAGCGCACGCCGGTACAGGGCGGATACGAGCCGTTCGCGCCCGCTGCCGGATAGGCTGCCACATTGACCCAGCATTCGATACTCCACGGTGTACTGGCGCAGAAGCTGGCGGCAGCGCTGACATCGACATACGCATTCGACGCGCCGTTCAGCGTCACGTAGGCCGCGCCCATGCCGGGCAGGAGCAGACCCGATGCGAGCTGTGCACCGGCCTGGTAGGTGCCATTGCGGCCATTCCCCGAGATATCCGCCGCGACCGTACCGCCCGTCTCGTTGAGCGGCCAGTACGCATAGGGACCGTCCGCGAGCACAACGCTGCGGTAAGGGGATGGCGTCTGCCAGTAGCTGCACTGATCGTTCAACAGTGCGCCCTGGTCGCTGGCAGAGAGCCTCTGGGCAAATACGATGGCTTCGCCATACAGCGCCAGGAAATTCCGGTAGCCGCCCCATCCGTACCCCCCCACGGCCATCGCGCCTGAACCGAGCGCGCCTGATCCGACTGAGCCTTTTGTGGTCGCGGAGTTGAACGCGCAGGAACTGGCGGCTGCGTTGAACAGTTCGAGAATCGTCCCTGACGAACCCGCCGTAATCCCGTTGATCGCCACAAAGCCCGCATTGGCGTACATCGTCAGCTGGCCAGATCCGGTGTCGTACAGCTCGACCGAAGTGGAATTGCTGTTCAGCAGGACTGGATTCGGATACACACCGGTCGGTGCGATCGGAAACGACACGACGGACGATCGGGTAAGCGGTTGCGCAAAGGTCAGCGAGGCCACCGAGGCAGCCGTCGAAAGCACCTGCCCGTTGGTCGGCGATGCGCCCACGGTGCCACCATTGGTTGACACGGCAGGCCGCGCGGCAGGCGTGAGCAGGGTCACGACTGCGCCCGCATTCACGATCTGCGGCTGAAAGGCCGTGGTCGTTTGCGTCAGCGACGCCTTGTTGCCGGTCTGGTCATACCATGCCGTCACGTATCCGTTACCGCTTCCGACGAACGAGAGGAGCGCGGTGACGTTCAGGTCGCCCGAGACGGTGAAGCCGATATCCTGGGTCGCGCTGTCCGAATCGCGCCGCACGTTCAGGCACGGTCCCCCATAGCCGCCGCGCAGCCGCCGCAGACTCCACGCGCCGGCTGCAACCGTCGCGAGCTGGTCGAGGATGCCGGAATACGGCGGCGTCGTGACCATCAGCAGCCGCTTCGCAAGCCTGCTCACTGATCCTGGCCCGCGACGAAACCGCAGTACGTCGCGCCACCGTCCTGCGTGTAAATGATGAACGTGTCGAGCTTGCCCGCCGCCCCCGAGAGCGACGGCGCAATGCCTTGCGGCCACTTGATCGTCGAGGGCCAGGTGATCGCCGAACTGGCGCTGTTGTGGACGACGAGTACGAACTCCGCGAGGACACCCGCCGCGGGCGGATTCGTGATCGAGAGCGTGGTGCTGGTGCTCGCGGCCACCGGCAGATTGAAGAGGATTTCGGGCGCGCCGTGCGCAAGCGGTGTGAGATCAAGCGCCACGTTCGCCGCGCCGCTCAGGTTGATGATCGTCGTACTCGTCGCGCCCACCGAGAGCGTGCCGTCCGGTGCCACCGAGAGGCCCTGACCGGCGATGACACCGCCCAGCGTCGTGGCCGTCGCGGCCGGCAGCGTGTAGTCCACCGGGATGCGCGTGACGAGCACATCGTATTCGCCGTTCACGCGCGCGAGACAGACCGCGAACTCGCCGGGCTGCAGGACCACCTCCGCCACCGCGGTCGGCCCGCCCATCCAGATGAAGTCGCTACCCTGCGCGACCAGGTTCAGCACGCCCGCGCCGTGGTTGTAGATGAGAAACGCAATGGCGCTCAATGGCAGGGTCGAGGTCGGCGCGAGCGTCAGGGTGCCGCCATCCGGACCCGCCCACTGGATCGCCATGCCGGCATCGGTCGCATTCAGTCCGGTATCCTCACCATAGGTCACCTGGCCCGCGTAACTGCCGAGCGCGCGCTGCACGAAGGCGCTCGTCGCGGCAGCGGTGCTGACATCAAACTGCGGCGGCGTGGTGAACACCGGCTCGCCGGTCAGGTCGCTGTACTGCCCGGTCGTCGCAACCGCCGCCAGATCGGGGCGGTTGAGGATCCGCGCGGGGCCGCTGGCAGCGTCCCAGTCGGCGTTGATCTGGGCAGCGGGAATCTCCGGCACATCCGTGAGATCGTCATAGCTGCCGCTGGTCGCCACCTTCGCGAGATTCGGGCGATGGAGGATCTGCGCGAGGCCCGAGGTGGCGTCCCAGTCGGCATTGGCGGGCGCGGGGGGCGTACCGGTGAGGTCGCCATATTGTCCGCTGGTTGCGACTTTCGCGAGATTGGGGCGGTTGAGGATCTGCGCGGGGCCGCCCGTGGCATTCCAGTCGGCATTCAGGAGCACCCACCCGCTCGCACTGCCGTCGTTGGTGATATCTGCGGCGTCGGGATCGATGGTGTTGTCATCCCGCAGGTTCAGCCACAGCCCCTGGCCATTCGCGCGCAGCAACACCACGCCTGCCGGATAGCCGCCGATGTTCGGGTCATTGGCGAACGTCGCATCGTAGACGAGCGGGCCACCGGCCATCAGCCACCGCACGGCCTGCGAAAGCACGAACAGGATGCCGTTCATGTCCACGCCGAACGGCGGGATGCCCCCCTTGAGCGGGTCGGTCATCGTCAGCGGCGGGAAGCCGTCATTGAACGAGGCCGCGCCTTTCGTCATGCCGGTCTGCGAGGCGACCGGGATCGTGTTGCGGTTGCCGTTCTGCGCGAACGGCACCGTGACCGGCGGCGGGCTATCGGTGAGGCGCATGGTGGTGACTCCGCTAACGTGTCAGGTCGCCTGCCAGGTGATGGCCTCGACATCGGCGACCGTGGTGGCCACCATCACCGCGCCGATCTTCGCGAGCAGTGATGGATAGTCAGGCGGCGTGCGATTCGTGATGGCCTGCGCGAGTCCCTCCAGATCGCCCCACGTGAAGGGCGTCACGGGCTGGTCTGCCGCGTTCAGCCAGAGGTCCGGCAGCCAGGTGCACGTTTCGGCGTGGGCTGCCCGCATCGCGTCGAGATTCGCGATGCTCGTGGCATCGCACGCGTACAGGTCGGTCTGGCCTGCGGCGGTCGTGAAGCTGACCGGGGCTTCGCCCGCCGATTGCCAGGCCGCGCGCAGTTGTGCGATTCGCGCGGCCTGCGCTTCGGCCAGGCTCATCGAGGGTTCGGGCGGTGCCGCAAACAGCGCGTTTTCGGGTGGCGTCTCGCCCAGCGCCGTGATGCGGTGTGCGCTGCCGTCCGCCAGCCAGTACGCTGTGTCGCGCCAGTCGGCGACCACGGCCCACTGGCCGTCAACGATCACCGCCGTTTCATGCGTGCCGGTGACGGGCCGGTTCTGCGGTGTCGGCACGATGCCGGACGGCGGGACGGGCGACACAGTGTCGTCGGGCGTGGCTGCGGCGGCGGGCAGATCAGGCAACGGGAGATCGTGCACGGCCCATGTGCCCTCTTGCCAGACGGCGGTCTGCGACACCGGTTCGAACGCGGGCGGCGCATGCAGCACGCAGCCCGGCGGCAGCAGAAACGTGCCCGGCGTCAACGGGTCCTCCTGGACGATCGTTTCGCCAATGAACACGCCCTGCGCGTCGCATTGCCAGGCAGTCCGGATTGTCATCCTGCGCGCCATCGACGCGTCAGTACGCGATGAGGAAGTTGACGGCGAGGTTCTTGCCGCGCGTTTCGGTGCTGCCCGCCGCGGCGATGCTGATGCCCGTGCCATTGCTGTAGATCCCTATGCTGGTGACGGCACCGTAGATGCCGATACCCGTGCCCGAGCCGCCGATATAGATGCCGGTACCGTTTGCGCTGGTGTTGTTGCGCGTGCCGTTGTAGGCCCCGTACTGATTCGGCGGGCTGACCGCACACGCCCCGCCGTTGTCCTGGCCCGCCTGCACCCAGCCGCCTGCGGGCATCGCGTGCGCGTGACCCGGGTCGCCCACGCCGTGCGCGTGGCCGGGGTCCGCGACGCCATGCGCGTGTCCCGGATCGGACACGCCGTGGGCGTGGCCGGGGTCCGAGACGGTGTGCGCGTGCGAGGCGTAGGCGTCGGCCTGGTAGCTGCCGAGCGCGCGGCCCGAATCGAGCCCGCGCCCGTTATCGAGTCCCCGCAGACACACGCCGCGCGTGTCGGGCAGGTTGAAGGTCGTTGTGCCGTCGCCCGCGCCGTAGGTCGTGCCGATCGCGAGAAAGAGCGACGCATAGGTCGCGCGCGACACCGCTGCACCGTTCGCGAGCAGAAAGCCCGCAGGCACTGCGCTACCCGTGAAGGGCAGCAACGCACCTGGCGGGATGAACGAGCCCGGCACACCGGTCAGGTCGCGGTACTGGCCGGTGGTCGCCACCTTTGCGAGATCCGGCCTGTTGAGGATCGCGCCCGGCCCGCCCGTCGCGTTCCAGTCGGCGTTCAGCGCCAGCCAGTTGCGTGCCGCATTGGGGTCATTCGCATCGGTCGCGTCGGGGTTCGTCGTGTTGTTGTCGGCGCAGTTGAACCAGAAGCCGGTGAGGTCCGCGCGCAGCACCACCGCCCCCGCCGGATAGCCGCCGAGGTTCGGGTTGCTGGTGAACGCGGCGTCGTAGACGAAGGAGCCGCCCGCCTGCATCCAGCGCGCCACCGCTGAAATGACGAACAGGATGCCGTTGAAGTCGAGGCCGTCCGGCGGTATGCCCCCCTGGGTCTTCGGCTGCATCGTGAGCGGCGGGAAACCGTCGTTCAGCGACGCCGCCCCTGCGGTGATGCCCGCCTGCGACGCCTCGGGGATGCTATTGCGCAGGCCGTTGGCGGCGAACGGCAGCGTGACGAGGGCCGGTGACTGGTCAGCCTGCACTGAGCACTCCCGTCGAGAACACCCCCTGGTTGAACGGCTGGAAGTCGTCGACCGCGTTGGCGAAGCCGAACACCTCGTGCGAGGCCTGCACGAGATTGCACAGCACGCCGGTCGGGCGCGGCAGCACGCCCGACTGCGTAAGAAACGCCACTTCGAGAATCGTCAGGTCGAACTCGAACACGTACAGCATCGTCATCGCGCCGGTGTCGAGCGCATAGCAGCGACCACGGCCCGCGAAGAGGTACTGCAGCATCTGGTTGAGCGACGCGCACGAGCCCGCCGTGATGTTGCCCATCGCTTTGGTCATGATGAGCGTGCGATAGGTGGTGTCATCGAGCGCGACGTTGCGCACCACGGGCGGCGAGCCGTCGCTGAACACGCCGTAGTTGAACGGCTGCACGCCTTCGGTCGGGTTGGCCGCATCGAACGCTTCGGCAAAGCCGAACCCGGCGGGCGGCAGGGCCGCCGCCACACCACGCGTCACGTTGACGATCCTGCCCCACACGTCCAGCCCGTTGCCGATGGCGGTCGCGACATTCCAGATCGTGTCGTAAAAAGCGTCGAGGTCCGCGTGCGGCTCGATGTCCTGGTTGAGACACCCGATCAGCGCCGTAATCGTGGGGCTGTTCGCATACTGCGCGAGCAGCGTGGCGGTCCAGTCTTTCATGACGTGCTTACCTGGATCACCGCCACGTTGGTCGGATCGAGCGTCGGGTACTCATCGATGCCGAACGCAAGCGACGTTTGCGACACGTCCAGCGGATCGGTGCCGAGCGCAATCGAGAAGATGTTCACGTTCGCGTCGGTCGCGGCGACGCCTGCGTAGTAACGCCCTGCATAGGTGGTCGAGCCGATGCGCGCCCTGATGCCTCCACCCGCCCCGCCGTCCTCGCCATTGAAGGCCGACACGATGGCCGCCTGGATCAGTGAGGTGATGTCGTCCGGGAGCTGGTCGTTCGCCTGGATCGTCACGGTAAGAAAGCACTGCACCGGCGCGGGCGTCTCCCAGCTCACCGTGTACTGCGGCTGCGGCGGCGTGTAGCTCGTGTCATGGAGCGTGTACGAGGTGTTGCCGTTGTAGTCGCAGCCGGGGGCCTTCCTGCTCCAGATCGCCTGAGCGATGGCGGCGGGGTCGCCGCCAATGGCCGAGACGAACAGCGAATGGCCCGCGAGCGGATAGTTCGTCGCGCCGTAGTTCACCACCGCACTCGTGGGGTTGTCGATCACGAACGCATCGAGCACGTTCGGCACGTTCAGCACCGCGCCGTAGACCGCCTGCACGCTGTTCACCGAGTTGATCGCCACCGACAGGCGCCGCCGTGCCTCGAACGCGGCGCGGCTCTCGGCAAGCTGCCCCGGCGTGCCTGCTGTCGTGTTGGTGACGCGGTCCCACCCCTGCGCTGCGGTGTAGATCGTTGCGAGCGCTCCGATCGGACAGGCGACCGGCCCCATCGTCTGGCACTGGAACGGCACGTCGACCGAGCCTGAGGCGGGGATCGTTGCGGCGGCCAGCGATGCGTACAGATAGCCGTTCACATCCTGTGCGACGGAGCCTGCCGGGATCACCGCCCCGACGAGACCGATACAGGTCGCGGTCACCACCGTGCCGGAGGCCGCGATGCGGTTCAGGAAGTAGATGCGCCCGATCGCATCCTGCCAGCGACCCGAGGCGACATCGGGATCGATCTGGTTCGCGACCTCGAGGATGTCGGCGTTCTTGTCGCCGATGATGGCGGTGAGCGACTGCGCGAGCTGTCCCTGCGGCGAACTGAGCTGCGGATTGACGCCGCCGCCGAAGGCCGCGTCGATATCGGCCTGCACACCCGCGAGGATCGCCGATTCGGCAGGCACGACCGGCCCCTGATCCGTGAACTGGATCGGCGGGACACTGGTCTGCATGGCTGCGCGGGCAGCACGAAAGACAGCAATTCGACGGCAATCTAGAAGGTTACGGTCTGCGTATTACCGCTGGTATCGGTCACGTCGATCTCGCCGGCGAGCTGCCGCCCGTTGAGCACGAGCTGCGTGACGGTGGCCAAGGCGACGTTCGGCACCGTGAGTGCCGCGTTGACGAGTTCGGAGCGGATGAACGAGGCCGGCGGCAACTGGCCTAGTACCGCCTGCCAGTACGGGACGCCGAGCGTCGTGTCGTAGAAACACTCGCTACGAAACGTGCGAATCGCACTCGCCACGTCCTGTGCGACCTGGTACGGATCGGACGCGCAGGCGATATCGCCGGATGTGTCGAGCACGAGATCCAGGGCCGTGCGGTCGAGCAGGAGAGTTTTCATGAAAATTAGTCTGATATGATTAGGACATTATGGATTTCGCGCTCGACGCATGTTCTAGCTCGGCGCCGGTCCACCAACAGACATTCGGATTTCCCAGAAAGGGAACGCTGCGTAATACCAAGCGCCATCAGAAACAGGTGACTTTCCTCACGCAAGGCCAAATTCTAGAACGATCTTTATATACCTTCCCGGATCAACGGGGTGCGCATTGACCAAGAAATCAGAAATCAACAAAAAATCCTTCAACGGGAAAGCCGTGTTGCCGTTCGAGTTGCGCATCAGCGACTTTGAGCACGCGATGCAGGACATTTACGACTTCTTCTATGATGTCAACACACTCCTCTCCGAGAAGGGTCTTCATCGGCTAGATGACATGATGCGGCCCGCCGCCATGTCAGGACTTATCTCTGACATGGTGACAGCTTCGCTCGCGAAATTCTCGCGTTCACTCGTGGAGAATAAACACTTCAATGGCCACCCCGACCTGATCCTGCGTGGCAAATATCCAAACGACTCGGTTGCGGCGGGCACGCATGGGATCGAAATCAAAAGCACCCGCAAGGCGGGAGGGGCCGTGGACACCCACGGTGCGCGAAAGCAATGGATGTGTGTGTTTGTCTACGAGGTAGACAACACGACCGAGCCAGCCTCCGAAAGAAGGGCCATGCGCTTCACAGAGATTTATCTCGGCGAAGTCGAAGAAGCCGACTTCCGCAAAAACGACCGTGGCGATCTGGGAACCAGGACGGCGACCCTCCACAAGGAGGGCATTGCAAAGCTACGCAAAAGCTGGATCTACAAGGAACAGCGCGACGAGGAGTAACCCAGTGTCGCGCCCCTTCTAAAACATTGAGATCTCGCTATCTTTTGTAGAGAGAGCTGTGAGCTGTGGCAGTGCCTTTGCAGCCAAAGCAAAAAATTCCTTGTCCAGCTCTACCCCACAACTGTCATAACCAACCGCGTTGGCCGCTGCGAGCGTGGAGCCAGCCCCCATGAATGGGTCAAGCACAGTTCCCTGACCGAGCGGCAGTACCGCGCGCACAACCTGACGCATGAACGCCTGTGGCTTAAGCGAAGGGTGCGGCGCAATCTTCCTTTCACTCGCATGCGTCGGATGCGAACGAATCAGGTCACCAAACGGGCGCTCTTTCGAAGGGCGGCGGAAACCACCTGTACCCCAGCGCCGAAGATTGTCTTGTACTCGGCCATCAAGCGGTGCGCGCAACACGACCCATGGCTCCCACTGGGAGCGCGGCATCACAGACACATCGTCGAATTCCAGATGAGCATTTTTCGGTCGATCCCCGCCGCGCATCGTCATTACCTGACGCGCAATATAACCTCGCAGTTCCAGTCCCGCCTGCCCCATCGCTTCCGCCACAATGTGTGCAAGGAGTGGATTTGATGCAACTACGACATTCGCACCTGGCACTACGACCTTGGCTACGAGCGTGCCGAATCGTTTAAAAAAAGCATGAAGGGCTTGTCGGTCGGTATCCGTTAGAACAGTGAAGCGCGGCAGCGGCGCACGTTGATGACCATCAAACGAGGGTGGGATACGCCAGACCCCGCCTTTCCCCGCTCGCAGCTTCGCCGTTTCCTTGGCTGTGTACTCAACCAGGCCATAAGGTGGATCAGTGACTACTGCATGAACAGAAGCGGGCTTCTGGCTCGCAAGCCATTCAAAGCAGTCGTCTTGATACAAGTAAGCGCGTCCTACTTTCAACGACTTCTTTTCAGTAGCCGTACGAGAGTCATGCAATGAAGAGCTTTGAAGCCGATATCTCCCCCGGCCTACACGCTCGAATGTGTTCGGTGTATTCAAACTCAAATACGATCGCACCGATGAGGTCGGGACAGATGGGCCGATCGCGCGCCTTACTGCTGCCACGATCTCGTCTGTTGACGCATCATTTCCAACCATCGCCAGATACTCGACGATTGAATCCCGTATTAAACCTGGAGCCAGCGACATGAATTTTGGGTTCTTGTTGAGTTGGCAAAGTTTAGGTTTTTGACGTCTGGACGTCAAGAGAATTCGCCAACGACACGAACTTCAGCGACTCCGGTCTCCAGGACCTGTCAGGCGTGACATCAACGACTTAAAAACCATCACAATGGAGAACTAGTTGTGCCGCCCATCGAGTCGCGGTGCTCGTGGCCATGCACGCTCGTCCCGGCAGCGGTCACGTCCTGCTGCACCGTCAAGGGTCCCGCCATGCTCGCGTCGCCGCCCTGCGGCCCTTCGCCCTGCGTGACCGCCCCGTCGAGTTCGATGGCCGGAGCCGAATCGGTGATGCCGCTGCCTGCCGTCAGACCGATCGTGCTGTCGGCCTGCAGCACGATGGTGGGAGCCGAGAGGCGAATCTGCACGGGCGACACGATATCGATGCCGTCCGGCGCGAACGCCACGTACTGCTGCGGGGCTGCGCCCAACACGGTCGTGACGTACACCGAATCCGACAGGTCGTGGCGACGCAGGCTGCCCGGTGCCGCCGGTCCCGCGTTCGCGATCACCGACGAGCTGTCACGGTCGCACACGGCCACCAGGCCAATGTCGCCCGCCTGCGGATCGAGAATCACCGCGTTCGCCCCACCCGCCAGGCGCAGGTACGGGATGCCGTAGATCACGCCGTGGGCGATGACGTTACCCGCGCCGTCGAGCTGGCCCGCGAGCGGCTGCACATCAACCGTGCCTGCGCCTTGTACTGCACCGTTCTGGCGGGCCACGATCACCTTGCCGAGATAGGCCGTGCGCACGCGCGTGAGCAGCTGCTCGACCACCGTCCTCTGCCGCGCGTACTCGCCCGCGAGCGACCACGGACGGATGCTCGTGACGGCGGCGCTAGTTGGGGCTGACACCGAGATATCCCACAGGAGACAGGTTGAGCGTGCTGAACCAGGGCCCGTCCGGCGTGAGCGTCGAGAGTTCGTGGCTCGCGCGCATCACCTGCCAGGTGCCCGAGGCCATCGGCACGACCGACTGCACGTTCGCGGTGGCACCGAACAGAATCGCCGCATTCCACTCGCAACTGACCTCGATGCCGGTGGGCGTGAAGGTCGGATAGCCGCGCATGCCGGTCGAGGCCGACAGTGTGACGGCGGGAAAATCCGGTGCGCCACCGTTGGGCCATATGTGCAGCACGCCCTGGTCGAGCAGCACGAGCGTCTGCGTCGCCCCCGCCACCTTTTCGATCTGGTCCATCAGCGTGCCGGCCAGATACTGCCCGGAGATCTTCGCGGTGACGCCGTGATTCTGGAAGGCATAGCCCGCCTGTTTCGCCAGCCCGCCAATGATGCTCGCGACATCCTGCGGCCCTGGGTACGTGTTCGGCGGCGCGGCCTGGATGCGCTGCAGGAAGCCGCTCGACGCATTGACCACGAACGACACTTCGGGGCTGCCGCTGAAGTCGGTGACCGCCGACCAGATCGTGCCCACGAAGATGGTATTCATGAGGCCATTGCCGGAGCCGCCCACCGAGCCCGCCTCGATCGTCACCTGGTCGCCGTTCACGGCGAGGCCCGTGAGGCCCCGCGTGGCCAGCGCCCCCATGTCGGCGAGCGGCATGCCGTAGATGCGCAGCGAGAGCGTCGGCAGCGCCAGGCCTCCGCCGTTGTTGGCGAGGCTGACCTGCACACGATGCCCTTCGAGGTCGAGGATCTGCGAGCCATCGGGAAACGTCGTCTTCGCCAGCGCAAATGTCACGTTGATGCGGCGCTGTGCGAACGGCATGGCGCACCTTCACGCGCTCGCAACCGCGCTGGCCTGAACGTACAGCAGCGGCCAGCGCGCGCCGAGGCCCGTGTAGTCGGGATCGTCACTGCCCGCCGTATCGGCAAACACTAGGTCCCCGGCAAAACCCAGATACGCCTCGCGCACCAGGTACACGCCTGTGCGGCACAGCACGCCCGCCATGACGAGGTTGCCCGCGACGTACAGATCAAGGTACAGGCCCGTACGTTTCTGGTAGAGCGCGAGACCGCAGTTCTGCTGCGCCAGCGCCACCGACAGGCGCTGCGAGGGCACCGCCGCCAGCGGTACGGTCTGCATCGGATCCGCCTACGCGAAGACGCCCGAAAAGGCGGTCTCGAGTGACGCAGCCACGCCCGAGAAACCCTGCGTGAGCTGCGTCGAGATGGCCGCCTCGATCTGTGTGACCGACTGCTGCGCATTCGCGAACATTGCCGCGACGCTCGCCGACGCCTGCTGCAGCGGCGTTTGCTGGTTTGTCGGCGCGGGCAGATCCGCCGCCGTGCACACCCACCCCTGGCTCTGCGGATCCGCGCCCGAGGGCTGTGCCGTGTTCGAATACGATGCCTGGGCGCTCGTGCGGATCTCGGCGAAGTGGACCTCCGCCGTGATCAGCGACAGGCCCGTCGAGCTTTTGCGCGCATAGTCGACCCGGTCGACGTTGTAGCTGCGATAGGTGATCTCGGGCGTCACGATGTTCACGAGCGTAAGCGACGTGCGCAGGAACCCGAGTTCTGCGAGGAAGGTGTCGCGACCCATGTTCTTCCCGCCGCACGACAGGCGCAGCGTCAGCTCCTGCGGCTGTGTGGTCTTGTTGTAGGAGGCGAACGAGCCCTGCTCGACCGGATAGGTGGCCACGCGCCCCTCGCCGCGATAGCCGAGGTCGACCAGCGAATCGGGCGTAATGAGCGCGTTGCCCTGGTCGTCGGCGAGGATCCACTGCGGCGTATCACCCGGCAGGAATCCGAAATAGTCGAGCCCCTGCAGCGTCTGCGCAGCCTGCACTGCACCGGTCAGCACACCTATGGCAAGCGGCACGCGGGCGAGGTCCGGCACGCCCGCCACGGCTGGCACATCGGGAAACGGGATCAGCGGCATCACCTCACCTTCAGCTCATGCCGTAAGCCGCGCCCGCGATCAACCCGTTCTGGTTCAGCTCGTCGCGCATGTCCGCCACCATGGCGTGCCCATCACGCGTGTCCGAACCATAGACGTTCACCGTGCCGATATGGGTGTCGGTGCGGTTGTGGCTGTTGACCATCGATGCGCCCGCGCTCGCCTGGTACGCCGCGCTCATCATCGGGGCCGCGGCGGGCAGCGCAGCGCCAACCCCGCCGGGCAGCGACGCATACAGCGCGCTTGCTGCCGCCGAGCGTTTGCCGATCTCCTTCTCGACATTCAGGGGCCGCTCGTATTTCGCCGACACGATCGCGCCCGCCTCGCCTGCGGATCTCGCGCCTCGCAGCGCACGGCCTGCGGCCTGCTCCTGGCCGCGCGTGAGTTCATAGTTGACGAACTGCAATTGCTCCTCGAGCGACGAGCCGCGAATGTCGTGACCAAACACGCGCTTGAATTCGGCCTGCCGGTCGGCGTGCCACTGGCCGATGCCATAGGCGGCACCGCGATCGCCCACGATGTTGGGCCGCAGTCCACTCTCGATATTGAGGTTCGCTGCGATGCCCGCTGCCTGCTCGCGCGACCAGCCCATCTTCATGAACGCCGCCGCAGCGGACTTCGCACTTCCGGTCACGACCGACCCGGGAGCCGCCCCTGCGCCTGCCGGTAGCTCAGCCGCAGCGGCGTTCGTCGACACTGCACCGGCGAGATCCTGCGCCGCATCGATAAGCGCCTGCGAGGCCGCCTTTGCCCCATCAAGTTGTGACTGCGCGGCCTTGTCCTGCGCTTTGGCTGCCGTCTCGAGCGGATTCGCGCCCTTCGCGATGGCCGCGGCAATCTGCTCGTTCGTCCGCCCCCCGGATCGGGCCGTCAGCGCGCGCATCAGATCGAGCGGGTTCATCTCGGCGGAGGCCGTCCACCAGTTGCCCTTGCGGATATCCTCTGCGGCCTTCCTGCGGTCCACATCCGGCAGGCCTGCCGCTTTCGCGACCTGCAGGCCGCCATAGGCCGCGAGACCGGCAATGCCCAGCGTGGAAGCGAGACCGCCCCCCGCCGCCGCCGTGGCGGCCCCTTCAGCGGCGGCTGCACCGCCCGCTGCACCACCGAGCCCCAGCATGCGACCCACGCCCCCCAGCACGGTTTTCAGGCCACCGAGCGCCCCCGTGAGCTTCATGATGCCGCCGAGCGTTGAAGCCGCCATCAGCGTGCCGAAGAGGCCCGCCGTCAGATCCGGGTGCGCCTGCATGAAGGTATTCAGGCCACCGAGCGCGGTATTGAGGCCCCCGATCGCGGGCGTCAGGTCCTGGAACAATGTGTTCTTCACGTTGTCCCACGTGGTGGCCAGCCGCGCCCAGGCGCGGCGGGTCTCGTCGGCCTGCTTCGCGCTCGCTTCGCTGACCGCCGAATTGCGGTAGCTCTCGTCATAGAGGGCCGACAGCGCGCCGCGCCCCTGGCGCAGCATGTTCAGCGTCCCCTCGTCGATCCCCAGACGCCCGGCCCACACGATCTGGTCCTGGCGGTTCGGCATCTTCTGGAACGCCGCCGAGAGATCGAGCAGCACGTCCTTCATCGGACGCATCCGGCCCGACGCATCAGTCACCTTCACGCCCAGTTGCTGCAGCGAGGCGACCACCGTGTTCGACACGTCGCCCGCCTTGAACGCCTCGATGCCGCCGAGGATCGACTGCACCGATTTGTCGAAGCCCTCGGCGGTGCCCCCCAGGGCCTGCTTTGCGCTCTGGTGCCACGCGTCGAGTTCGCGCGCGGACAGGCTGAAGTCTTTCGAGGTCTGCAGCAGCCGCGACTGCCCGCCCACCACCGACGTGAAAAAATCCTTGATGGCCGACGCGCCGAACGCGGCGGCGGTCATGCCGAGGATCTCGTTGCGCACCTTCTCGTACTGGCGCTCGAGCTTCTTCGCCTCGGCCCCGGCGGCCTTCGCCGCGCGCACCTGTTCGGCGGCGGCCTTCTTCGCCGCCTTCTGGGCTTCGGCTGCCGCCTTCTTCGCGGCCTTCTCCTGTTCAGCACCGGCCTTCTGCGCGGCTTTGGCTACGGCCTGCGCGGCCTTGTCGGCGCTCGCCCCCTGGTCGTTCGCGAGCGCCTTGCCCGTGGCACTCGCCTCGTCGACCCCCGCCTTGTAGGCCGCCGTGTCGAGGCCGAGCCTGACGATCAGCGTATCGATGACGGTCGGCATCATGGACTCCGCTGCGCTTTGGCGGCTTCGGCTGCGTTATGACAGTTCACGGCGTGGATCTCGATCAGGTCCCACAGGTCCTCAACGCCATAGACGCTCTGCAGTTCAGCCAGGCTCGCCAGACCGCTCGTGACCACGAAGCCGATCGAGGGCGGCACGTTCAGGTAGTCCATCCGGCGCGCGGGTTGGCCATGAACCGGGCCGTCAGGAATGCCGAAGTCGAGAACCTGACGGCCCGTCAAAAACCCGTGTGCAGGCGCATCACCTCGCGCCGCAGCGCCAGGCGCGTGGCGATCTCCTCGATGTCCTCGGGCACCAGCTCGCGCACGATCGCCGGATTGGCGGGATTGGGCTGGAAGCGCACGCACGCCATCATCTCGTCGAGCAGCGGTCCGGCGTCGCTGAAATCGATGCGCATGAGCGCCGACAGGCCAATGCGCGCGAGCGCTGCCATGCCTTCGTGCTCGATGCCGGGCGGCAGATCGACACCCGCGCGACCGATCGCCAGCAGCACGCGGATCGCCCACCGCTCGCCCGCGTCGGCGGGCATCTCGGTGAGATGAAACACCTTGCCCCTGTCGCGGCCTTCGGCCTGCACGGTATAGGCGAGGGTCTTTCTCATGATGTGCTTTCGCCCACGATGCGCTCGAACGCGATCACATACGAGACGTATTCGAGCACGCGCTTGGCGTTGACGATCGGGTTGCCCGAACGCAGGATGCCGTTGAGCAGCGTGTACTTGCGCGAGATCGACGGCACCGCGATCGATCCGTTCGCATAGAACACCTCGCGCGCGGTGCGCTGGTAGGTCATCCAGTTTTCGAACACCGGCATCGACGGCGAGTCGGGCATGATCGCCACCTTCAGCAGCGTCGGATTGAAGATGAACCCGCCCGACATGTGGCCGTCCACGCCCATGACGATCTCGGCCAGCTCGATCGCCTCGGCGCTGAACGCGTCGTCGGCGGCGTAGCCCTGGATCGACTGCGGCGCGGGATAGAGGTTGGTCACCGCGAGACTGAAGGCCGAGTTGGCGGAAGTGATGGTGGACATGCCGTGCCCCCCTTGTCGAATGACCGTGCCTGTCACCGCTGTGCCGTCACCGGTGTGTCATCACCGCTGTTTCGTCACATCACGCAGATGCTCGCGAGCGTGAGCGTCTGGATGCTGCCGCCGTCGGTGTAGTACAGCGTCATCGAGGGGCTCGCGCGCGCTGCGCGGATGGCGGCGGTGGCCGGGGCGATCTGCAGATAGAAGCCCTTGGCCTCAATCGACGGCGAGGCATCGAAACCGAGTGCGTTCTGGATGGCGCTGACTTCGCTGTCCGAGAGTTCGATGCCGGTGCGGATCGCGCCGAAGTTCACGGCATTGCCGATCGGGTCCATGCAGGCCGCCTCGACCATCGCGTAGCCCGCGTCGTTGTACGGCAGCGACCCCACGTTCATGAGCAGCGTGATCATCGCGAGCTGCAGGTTCGCGTTCAGCCAGATCTGGTCGAGGAACGAATCGAGCCACGCCCACTGGCCCGAGATCGAGCCGGGGTAGGCGAAGTTGAACGATTGCGTCGCGGTGGCCCACGCGCCGAAGAAGTTGTAGCCGTTGGCCTGCAGCGCCAGTGCGTCCGAGGCGTTGGTGACGCCTGGCACGAGCCCACCCTGGTTGCGAAACGCGAGCGTCGTGCGGCCATTCAGGCGGTCGAAGTCGAGCGAGGCCGCAAAGCCCAGCACGAAGGCCGCGTGCGTCGCATCGCCAAAGAGCGGCACCGAGCCGTCGAGCGCGTCGGCCTTGAGCACCGCGCCCCAGCAGGTGGTCGACCCCGAGACCTTCGCGCCCGGATCGGAGTCGTAACCCACGTAGCCAAAGCGGTACGACGTGCCGTTGGCCCACTGCGAGAACGCGAGCTTGTCCGCCAGCGGCGGCTCCCACGTGGTGGCGAAGAGCGCCCAGTTCTGCGAGACGTTCGTGATGAGGTCATCGAGAAACGTGGCCGGGTCAGCGGCGTCCGCACCCGGCGAGACGGTCGCGCCCGAGGCCGCGTCGAGCGCGAGCGCCGTGGCTGCCGGGCCAGTCGCTGCGGCGATCGTCGAGGCCGCGCCCGTCGTGGCCGAGGTAATCACGAACGCCTGGCGCTGCGCATCGAACGTCACGTCCGCGCCAAGGTCGGTCGCAAGCGTCGCTGCCGCATCCGAAAAGCTCGTCGCGCTGGAGAGGTCCACCGTGGCGTCCAGAACCACGCCGTCAACCGTGACGCTGAGGTCCCCTGCGACGGCCTGCAATGCGCTGAGGCTCATCGACGCGAGCGACGCCCCGCACAGCCACGCCGCCACCGGCACTTCGTTGTACTGCGCGAAGTACAGGGCACCCGGTGTCTTCGTGCAGTTCGTGTAGCCCGCGAAATAGATCGTCGCCATCGCAGCCTCGGTCGAGGCCGCGCCGAAGGTCGAGATCACGTCCTGCTTGTCGGCATACACCGGTGCCTGGCCGATGGGGACCGACGCGGAGTGCGTCAGAACCAGACCGTTGAGGTTGACGGCATTGCCCGCCGCCGCGAGCACGCCCGGGTTGACCCGGACGATCTGTCCAATGGGAATACTGCCGGGAATCGTGTTCGGCATGACCGCACCTCAACGGTGAGGGTTTTCGGGAGTCCGGAGCAAAACGCTGTCGACCAGTCACGCGGGTTTGTGTCGACCTCGCGTGTCGATCTCGATGAGGCCATCCCAGGGCTGGACGGTCGTGGTTGTGGCGGTCGCGGGGTGGCCGGCGTTGCCGATCTCAAGCGAGGCGGCGAAGTCCTGCGGCACGGCGACGGCGGGGTTGACCTGCAGGACGAGGTCGACGCTCCAGCGCGTCTCGACCTGCTGCTCGCCGTTCGCGAACGGGATCTGGCGGGCTTCGCTCGCATAGAGCGGTGCCAGGTCCAGGCCCTGCGTCTGTCCATCCCCCGCAAGCGCCTCACACGCCGTCGTATCGCGCCACAGCGTGGTCACGAGCTGGGTGGCATCGGCGCCCGCCGGGCCGTGGAGGTCGAGCTGCACGGTGAGCTTCGTGGCCTGGCGCACGGCCTTCTCACAGGGTGCATCCGGGTAACCGTCGCTGTACGTGGTAACGTTGGTCGACAGCCGCTCGCGCAGCACCGGCGTCATCACGACGAAGTCCACGCCGACCGGTGGAGGCACACGATTGTCCTGACCGGCGATGACCTCCGTGCCCTCCGGCAGCACCGCCAGCAAAAACGCGCGCAACACCGCCAGCGCCTGACTTTCGTTCAGGCTCAGCAGCGGGCGAGGCATGATGCAAACTCAGGCGATCAAGGGTGGGCGTGCGATGAGGCGTGCTCAGTGGCCGGGTTCAACTGTCGGGTACAGCAGACCTTGCACCAGCCATCGGTGAGCCACCAGTTCTCCAGCACGAGCGCCACGAGCCACAACGAGCCCGAATCTGATCCATCGGGCAGCGTGACGAGGTCGCCGCCCTTCACCTCGGGGCGCAGCACGCCCTGCCAGTTGCCGTTCAGGTACAGCGCGCGACGCTCGCCCTGCAGGTTCAATCCGTCGAGCTGCAGCAGGTCGCGCCAGGTGAGCGCCTGCACCTGGGCCAGTACCGGCACCGGGTCGGCGTAGGCCGGCGTGCGCCGTCCGTCCGGCCCGGTCGTGTAGCCGGTCGACGCAGCCAGCGTCACGGTCAGCCACGGATTGACCGCCGCGACGCAGGGGCCGACCACGCCGTGAAGATTCATGACTCACGCCCCGGTGCCACCGGGGTCGATGCGCCAGGTGGTGCCCCTGAGCATCGTGCCGCTGTCGACGAGCGGGTCGTCGACACCCTTCTTCGCGATGGTCGAGGGCGCGTTGGGCGGGTCCGTGAAGTTGCGGATCGACTCGATCAACTCGCCGTTGATGGCTTCGCCCATCAGGTCGAGCGCACGACCGGCGTCGTAGTTCACGGCGACGAGCACGCGGCCGAGGTCACCGCCCCAGTGCGGACTCTCCTTCGCGACCATCGAGCGGAAGAACGGCCGCGGCGGGATCGTCACGGTGTAGGCCGGCACCTCGTGCGTGGTGCCGAAGTTCGACTGTTTTGCCTTCACGAAGCGTCCACCGCGCAGCAGCGCCCCTTCGCGACCGAGCTTGCGGTAGACGGTGGTCTCGTGCGCGGGTACGTTCACCGTGCCGCCGAATTCGTTCACGGTGGCCACCTCGACCACCGGGGTGTTGTCCGCTTCGGTGGCGCGGCTCATGAAGCCCACCTCGAGCGTGCCCGCTGCCGCGAGCTTCGCGGTGGCCGCGCGCAGGACCGCCTCGAGCTTCGCGCCGCCGGTGATCGTCGCCGCCATGTTGCTGACCTCATCAACGTGTGATGAAGGGTGCATAGGGATCGAGGTTGCGCGGCGGGGGTGCCGCGATGTAACGCATGGTGCGGTACGCGGCAGTGGCGGCCCAGAACTCGGCGCCATACGGCGTCTGGTTAAACCACTGCGCACTGCCCGGCGGCACGTCCATCTGCGTGGCGACCGACACGCTGCCTTCGGTGGCGCTGGTGATGCGCCCCACCAGCGGTGAAGGCCCTGCCGAAGCCGCACTGGTCGAGCCGCCCGACGTGGCACCTGACGCCGTGCCCTGGGGCATATTCAGCATGGCCAGGTGTGCGACGAGCAGGTTCAGGAGCGTCGCGCGGATCGCAAGGTTGCGCACGGGACTCATCGGTGTGTTGTCGCAGAACAGTTGCGCCTCGCCGAAATACGCCTGCGCCTGCTTCGGCTTGACGCTTGCCGCCAGCGACGGATAGCGCGCGGCCCACGTGCGGTACGAGAACACCCCCCCCCCGGTCGGCATGATCCTGCTCACTCTTTCGACAGCGGCGCGAGATCCTTGCCGGGCTTCTTCGGGTCCATCGGATCGAGCCCGCTCTTCACCTCGCCGCGCTCGCCGGCCTGGTCCTCGACCGATGCCTTCTGTTTGTGCGCGAAGATCAGGCCGTGCTTCACGGCGGGCAGCTCCGCATGGTCCGCCAGCCACTGCTCGAAGAATGCGCGCGGCACGTGCTCGGTGATGCCGAAGCCCGCCACCGCATGCGGTGAATTCGCGCCATTCAGGGTCACGCGACGGCGCAGCTCGCCGTGCTTGACGATGTCCAGATGCAGGCCCTGCGGCAGGCGGCACGCCACCGTCACGGTGTCGCTGGAGGCTGCCGGTGCGACCGGGGGCGTAGCGGCAGCGGGCTGCAGGACCGGTGAGCCGGGTGTCTTGTCGGGTGATGGTTCAGCTTTGCCTGCAGTGGTGGTCGCGGATTTGCTGCCGCTGGTACGCGTAGCCATGTCGTGCTCCTCAGACGCCGAGCATTGAGGCGATCGCGAACGGCTGGAACAGCACCGTGCCCCACGAGCCCTGCGACTTCTTCTGCTTGAAGCTGCTGGAGTCGCGCACGATGCCATGCGCGCGCAGCTTCTCGGTGAACGCGCAGTAACCGGTCTTCTGCCCGTCGATGGCCTCGGCGATCAGTTGCAGCAGGTTGCCGCCCGCCGGGTTCTGGTACTGCACCGCCGTCTCGATCTTGAGGTTCGGGAAGTTCTTCTTCAGCAGGTCGGTCACGTTGACGTTGTACATGTTCGTCGTCGTGAGCGCGACGCTTGAGGACGGGGCCATCGCCAGCGTCATGCGCGCGTCCATTTCGATGAGCCCCCCCGACTGCAGCACCAGCTCGTTAAAGAGCGTCTGGATGTCGGTGTAGATCTCGTTCGCGCTCGCGGTCACCGCGCCGTTGGTGATCCATGGTCCCGAGGCGTTGTCGTTGAACGCCTTGGCTCCTGGTGTGAGCGAGGCCGCCAGGCGCGGGTCGTTCAGGAGGCCGTAGTTCTGCAGGCCCGCCACGCCGAAGAAGTACGTGTTGTTCTGGAACTTGTCGAGCACGATGGCCGAGGCGATGTTCACGCGCGACACGTAGTCGATCTTCGCGAGCGAACTCATCTCCAGTTGCCGTTCGCCCCACTGCGTCATGGTCTGGTAGTGGTACGACTGCCGCTGCGGGAAGTCGGCGTTCGCGCTCACCGAGCCGTTCTCGTTGTAGTCCCCATAGCTGGAGACCTCGCCGGTCGATTCGATCACCGGGAAGGTGGCGGTCAGCGTGGTCCAGTTACCCTTCTTTGCCTCGCCGAGGATGGCGGCGGCCTTGTTGGGCGTGACCAGGATCTCGATGAACTCCGGGTCGATGAAGTTGGCGAGCCACGCGGGAATGCCGGCGTTTGGCGCGGTGACGAGCGGCCCCTGCGCGTCCATGGCGAGCAGCGCCGTGGTGTAGTCGAGCACCTCCGGCATGACGATGCCGAAGGTGCGCTCGAGCTGGTCGAAATCGCTATGTCGCATGATGGCCTCGCGCGTTAAAAAGGAAGGCCCGCGACTGCCGGGTCAACACACCGGTGTCAGTCGCGGGCCTTCAACGGGGACGTTTCGCTGGGCGTTGGGCGCTGGGCGATGGCCACGCCTTTATCCGGGCGGCCAGGACGAGATCTTCATGAGTTCGCCAGGCGCTGCCGCCGACATCACGAACCACTTGGTTTCGACCGCCCCGGCCACGCTCGCGCCCGCAGCACCCGGCGAGGCCGAGCCATCGGTGGTGCTGGCGAACGCCTTGTCGCCCGCCGCAGACGGTGCGCTGCCCGCGTTGCGCGCCCAGAAGTCGCCCGCGCTGTGCAGCGTCACCGGCAGTCCTGCGGGCACGAGCAGCGTCGATTCAGCGAGCCACTGCGTGATAAGCGCCTGCTGCTCGCGGTGCACGAATCCGGCGGGCACACCGGTGCCCGCGTTCGATACGAGGTTGTAGAAGTCGACCTCGCCGGAACTGGCGTTCTCCTCACCGTTCGACGCGGCCCAGGCAAAGCGCCCCACCATCACGCCGTCGGGTCCGGCCACCAGCGACCCCGGGCCTGCCAGCACCGAGGCGCGCGGATTGGCCGAGGCGAAATCGCCCTCAACGGCGGGCGAAGGCTGCACATAAACCTGCTGCTGGAATCCCATGACTGTCTCCCGGGTCGAGCTGCTTCAGCCAAGCTGTTTCACATTGGCCGCATGCGGGAAGCGCTCGGCGAAGCTCTTCATCGAGGCCGCGTCCATGGCGGGTTGGCCACGATTCAGCGGGCGCTGCAGGCCGGGCTTCGCTTGTGCTTCGAGGATCGCGCGGTACGCGCTCGGGTGAACGCCGTCCAGCCGCACGCCGAGCGTCGTGAGCGCGGCGCGGTAGACCTCCTCGGCACTGTCCTGCGCGAGCGCCAGGTGCCCCACCCACGGCTGCACGAACGTCTCGGCATCGGCCACCGCGCGCATGCGCCGGATCGCGGCGGTCTCGGCATCCTTCGCGGCCTGCTGGGTGGCCTGCCTGACCGCCTCGCGCATGGCCGCGTCCATCGCCACGCGTGCGTCCCGTCGCACCTGGGCGATGGCCGCATCCATCGCGGGACGGCTCACCGGATCGGTGTCCTTCGCGGCCGCAGCAGATCCTGTGGCTGGCACGGGCGGCGCGGGCGCACCCGGCGTCGGTGGCGGCGTGTCGAGCGCTGACATTTCGTCCTCCTGATCGCCCGCGAGCTTCAGCGCGCGCAGCTTCGGCTCGATCGCGGCCAGATCCTCGTCGCTGAGCTTGCCGCGCAGCGCGCCGAGAATCTCCGCGATCGGGTCCGCGTCCTGGGTGCTGCCCGGCACGGGCGGCGCCGGTGGCCCATCCGGCTTCGTCGTCGGGTCTTCGTCCCCTGCATCCTCCGTGTCGAGGCTGTCGAGCAGCGACACGAGGTTCTCGATGTCGGCGTCGGTGGCCAGCTTCGGCTTGAGCGCCGCAAGAATCGAGGTCTTGCCTGCCGCCCAGTTCGCGCACGTGAGACCCGAGAGCGTCGGACCCAGACCGCTACAGGCGTCGGCGGCCAGCGCGGGGCGAAAGCCCAGCAGCGCGCCGCGCACGAGCGCGCCACGGCGCGAGAGTTTCGGCCCCTTCGGTACCACTGCGGTTGTGCTGCCCATGATCGTCTCCAGTGCTGACGGTTTTGCATCCCCCACCGCCACGTCGGGTCCGGCGCGGCCCGCGCGCACCAGCGCCACGTGGTTGCCGCGGATGTCGCGCATCACGCCGTCGTAAGGCTCGCCCCCGTACACGCCCGGCGTCATGTCGGCGCGGTAGTAGTAGGCCGACGAGATCTCGCGGCGCGTGTCGGTTTCGATCCCGCGGATCGCCTTCGCGTCCCACACCACGAGGCTGTTGCGCAGATACGGGGCCTCGAACACCGCGTCGCTGCCGGTGCTGCCGACCACGATCTCCTTGCGCGGCACAGCGGCGCTGACCTGGAGGTGCTCGCGCCCGGTCTCGTCGAACGCGTCGATCAGCGGGATGCCGTTGAAGGTCAGGGCCGCGCGCGCGAGTTCGCCGGGATCGCGCAGGAGGCGATAGGTACGCTGCGCGTCCAGACCCAGCGCGTCGCCCTCCGGGATCTCGCTGCCGAGGTACGGCGAGACGTTGGCCTTGCTGATCGGCGTGATGGCGACATGCAGCCGCCCGTCCTGATCGTAGGTGCGCACCGACGCGCGGTCGAACGCGAGGTGCCGAGCGTTGCGGGTCTCGCACCGCGCATCGCCGGCGCAGTCACCTCGATAGCCATGTGCATGGGCCGCAGCGCCCTGACGCTCGGCGTCGGAGCGCTCGCGATAGCAGTGGCCATGCGCACCCCACCGCCAGCCCTCGCCACCCTCGGGCAGCGTGCAGCGTTCGACCGGCATGGGGCGTTCTCACAAGACGGCGCGACTTATCCACATTTCTGGTGGATAAGCCTGGGGACAAACTGAAGGGGACGGGTTAGGATGCCCAGTACTGCGCGGCGCCGGTTATGCTGTTACTTGAGGCACCATGCGTGTTCCTTGAAGAAAATCTTCCACCGGTTGCTACTGAGGTATGTTGACCATGACCACGCCGATTTCCCGACAGGAACCAAAACCTTTTGGAGAGGACGTGGTGAGCGCCGCCTTTCTCGGCGCATGTGCGGGTGTAGTTACATTTGTGGTTTTCGGTTTCGTCATTGAGTCGATAACACTTTCATTCTTCAATGGCGCGCTTTTACGCAATATCGGTTTCGGAATAGTGTGGGTACCAATAACTCTCCTGATTTTTGGGCTGCCTGTAACGATCGTGGCCATGGTCCTGCTTGGAGTTGCCGTCGCTACTGGATACCAGTTTGAGATTCGGCGCGCGACGTTCTACTGCGCCGCAGGCATTGCGACTAGCACGACAATCGTGCTTCCAATATTTTGGAAGGTGGCCGTTGGTCGTCACGGAACCGGCGTCGTCGGGCAGGTAGACCTCGGATTCAAAATCATATTAGCCGGGCTCCTGGCGGGGCTCGTACTCTGGAAACGGGCAAACAAACGGTTCGCAAGTCAGCGCTCGAACATGCGCACTAACCAGGCAAGTCCGCGCTGAGCCCTGGGATCACCGAGCGACTCACGCAGCGGCAGTTAGGCTCCCGTCCCGGCCACGTCCACACGCCATCCAGATACAGGCCCTCGCTGATCGTGTAACGCTGGCCGTCTGCCGCCACATGAGAGGGCCTCGGATGCCTGCCGCCATGGCTGTGCAGCCAGATCGCCTCGGTAATGCCGAGCCCCGCCTGCCTCACCCGCACCACGGTCGCCGTCGCCTTGCTGTTCTGGTCGCGCGCGATGAACGCCGCACGCCGGCGCGTGAGCGCATAGCGCTCCTGCAGCTCCTTCGTGAGACCGCCCACGTCCTGGCCGGTCTGCACGCTCCTCATCACGATCCCCTGCACGTCCGCCAGATGCGTCTGCGCGACCGAGCGGATCAGTCCGATGTTCTCGCCGATGGTGGCCTGCAGCGCGTCGTTGGCCTCGCGCGTGAGGCGAAAGTCGACCGCAAAGCCCTCGCGTTTGAGCGAGGCCGCGAACGCGCCATCGGTGTGGCCCAGCGCACTGCCGGCGAAGCGTTGCGCCAGCGTCGGCGCGATCTCGTCGAAGCGGCGCTGCCAGCGGCGCGCCAGCTTCGCCATGGTCCGGCGCAGCAGCCTCGCGGGGCTGGCATCGTAGGCCAGCGTCATGGCGACATCACCCGCCAGCTCGGGCTCGTTCGCGCGGTAGCACGCGCGCAGCCAGTACACGAGGCTCGCGTGCATCAGGTCGATCGGGCGCTCGAGCCGCCGCCGGTAGGCTGCCTCGAGGCCCGCGTTCGGGCGCACCGGCACGAGCGTCACCGGCTTCGCGGTCGGCGCCACGATAGAGTGGCCCATGATTCGCCCGCCCCATCACCCATCACGACGCGTGCTGGAACTCCAGCTCCGCGCCGCCCGCACTGCGCAGCGTCTTGAGCGGCGGCTCGGGCGGCTCGACGTTCAGATCGAGCGACGCATACGGGCCGTCCTCCTGGTCCGCCAGCCGCACGCGCGCTTCGTCGGGGCTGATCACGCCCGCGTTGATCAGACCGATATCGGTGTCGGCCTCGACCTTGCGCATGTTCGCGAGCTGCTCCTCCGAGAGCGTCCACAGCGGCACATAGCTGAAGCCGATGTCCGGATCGATCCCGCCGAACAGCGACAGCTGGATCACGTTCAGCAGGCGCGTGAGCGGCGCGGTAAACAGCGCCTCCTGCTGCGCCTCGATCCATGCATAGAAGGTGCGAAGCTCCCCCTCGCTGGTGGCGTTCAGGCCCGAGGGCGTGATGCCGAGCAGCACGATCAGCGGGATGCCGGTGACCGCCGCCATGTGCTCCTGCGACTGCGCCTGCAGGCGGTCCAGACTGCCGAGCGGCGCGGACACGTTGGCGAAGTCCTCGGTGTCGCGGTCGATCATCATCAGGTGCCGGTTGTCGCGCGCCTGGTTGAACAGCACCGCGCGGCGCAGCATCTGCTCGGCGCCTTCGGCGTTCAGGACCGCCGCCAGGTTCGTCTTGAGCACCATGGTCGAGAACGAATGCAGCAGATCCGACACGCTCTGGCGCGTGCGCAGCCAGTTGTCGACGTAGGGCTTGGCGATCTGCGAGAGGCTCAGGCCCCCGAACGCATAGGCCGGTTTCAGCATGTCGGGCAGCGGGCGCGACACGAACGTGAGCAGGCGGCTGGCATGCACCTGGCGGTTCATCACGAACCAGGTCTGCGGCTGGTAGAAGTCGGCAGCGAGCGGATCGGTCGAGTTGTACACGCCCGGGTAGGTCCAGACCGGCTCGACCACCTGCAGACGCCTGAGGCCCCCGGGGCCGATCTTGGTGCGGCTGTCCGCGAGCGGCGCCACCAGCTCCTCGGGGCGGTCGTCGCCCATGTCGAGAAACAGTTGCGCGCGCCCGAAAAAACCGTCCTGCTCGGCGGCGCGGCGAAACGCCGCCTGCACGTTCAGGCGTTGCATCTCGGCGTCGATCTGCGCGATCTTCTCGCTGCGGTCCTCCTCGCCCGCACTGTGCAGGCGGATCCACTTGCGCGTCATCTCCTTGGCGAGAATCTCGGCGGGCCGCCGGTACTCGGGGCGCTGTGTGAGTTCGGCCAGATACGGATAGCCGAGAAAGCCCAGCCCCTCGGCGAACGCACTGCCCAGGGCCCAGCGGTAGTTTGCATCGCACGCCGCGTCGCAGGCGAGCTTGGTGTCCTGCGCAATGACACCCGGCGCAGCCGGCGGCAGCGTGAACGCCTGTACGCGCGGGGCGGGCGCGCCCAGCACGCCGAGCGCCGACTCGCGGATATGGTGGGGCCCGGGGCCATCACGCGCCGGCGCGTGCGGCGGCAATGCCTGCGGCGTCGCCTGGACAGCCGTGCGCCTGCGCCAGCGCTGCAGGAACGAGATGCCAGCCATGACAGGAGATGCCGGGTTTGACGCAGATCACAGACCAGGCGGGATTGACCTCACCGCAGTCCGCCATTGCGGTCTAATGACCATCTGATTTCCTGCGGCAATAACACGCATGCATCTGACAGTC
The DNA here is from genome assembly GCF_021390575.1 of Paraburkholderia adhaesiva. Classification (GTDB taxonomy): domain Bacteria; phylum Pseudomonadota; class Gammaproteobacteria; order Burkholderiales; family Burkholderiaceae; genus Paraburkholderia; species Paraburkholderia adhaesiva. The sequence goes on from NZ_JAJEJQ010000002.1 coordinate 326,727, forward strand.
CTCGAGCGCAACAGGTTAAGAATGGCGTCCCGGATCAGCCTCGCAGCCATCGAGACGGTCACGGCGCAGTTGCATGAGAGCAATCCCCTGGCGTTTCACACGGCCCACACCATGGCCCTGCGGTTTTTCCTCCACAGGCCCCGACACATTATCCCGATGGCAGGCTACGTCTATCTGGCGCGCCGGCAGGAATGCGACGGGATCGCTATACCGCTGCCAGCGCCGCATCCGAAATCCGCATCGGACGACGGGCAATGAGCAGCGCGAAGGCGCGCGAGAGCGCATCCACCTGGTCATCGTGCGTGCCGAACGGGAAGCCGCGCAGCTCGGCAACGAGCGCCGCATTCCAGTCGCCCCGCAGCATCAGCACGTTACCCACGTTGACCTGCGCGGCAAAGGGCTCCGCGCGTGTGACCTTGTCGCCAGTCTCGGGCGACGAGGTAACGCGATAGCCCTCGAGTTCGCGCGTCAGATACAGCACCTGCGTGCGGCCAGCCTGCCCGGGATCCTGGGGCAGGCCCACGCGCGTGCGCGCGCTGTCGAGCGCTGCGGTGGCCGCGATGATCGCGTCACGCCGGTCCGGTCCCCAGCGACCCCGCGTCATATCGCCGATCACAAACCGTCCATCCGCGAGGCGTCCGAGCTTCGCGCCCGCCGTCCAGTCGCCATCGCCCTCGACGCTCGCCAGATCCCAGCCGCGCACCCAGTCGATCCATGTCGACGGGACGATGTCGACGACCGCGATCTGCTCGGGTTTGAACAGGTCGCCCTCGGGCGGCACCGGACGCTGCTGGTAGAGCGACGCCCACGTGCGTGGGTTGGCCTCGTACTGCGCCCAGTGCCGCGCGTCGAACCACTCCGGCCACAGGTACTCGCCCGCCGCACGACCGAGCGGATCGGTGTCGGTCTCGCAGCGCGCCTGCAGGCACAGCACCTCCCATGTGTTGCCGTCGCGGCACGCAATCTGACCGCTCTCGCCCGTCCAGCCTTCGGGGAGGATGCGGCCCGCCAGATCGTCCTCGTGCCAGCGAGTCATCACCAGAATGATCGAGCCACCTGGACTTAGCCGCGTCTTGATGTCATTCTCGTAGACATCCCACACATTTTCGCGAACGACTTCGGACTCTGCCTGCTCCCGTCCCTTTACAGGATCGTCGATGACGACGCAGTTGTGGACGAGGATGCCGTTCGCGAAAAGACAGCGGGTTCCAGCCACCTGGAGGTCGTAGACCGTGGCTGCGCTGCGTACGCACTCAACCAGGACCACAGGATCCGCTTCGGTTTCGAACGCTCGCCTGCATGCAACTGCTCGTGACAGGTCTTGCACAGCGTCACGAGATTGCTCCAGCGATTGTTGGTGGGGTTCAGGTCGATATGATGCACCTGCAACGGCCCGGTTGAAGCACAGACCACACACCGGTTGCCGTCGCGCTCCCGGATATGAACGCGGACCTTGCGAAACGAGCGCGCCCCACGAGGGTCCCTTCGCGCCGGATATAAACCATGTCGCCAGCCCGGATTGGCCTGCCCCAGCATCTGCATTGCATGACCGTGATCCGCGCATTCGCGCGAGCAGAACCGTCCCGGTGTTTTCGAGGTCTTCGGCCTGAACAGCCGGTTGCAGACTTCGCAGGGCCGCAGCGCAATCGCCGAATGCTCGCGCGCATGTGCCCGCCTTTGTACCCGCGCCTGCGCCCGACACGCGTCCGAACAATACCAGTGGTGAGGTGCAAGCCCCGTACGCCCACACTGCCTGCAGGTCGATTCGGCGAAACCGCGCGCGTGGTTCACTGCCCTCTGCTGGCACGCGTGACCGCAATAGATCCCCTTCAATCCGTTGCGCCTTGCCTTGTTCAGCATGTACGCCGGGCGCACCAGGCTCGCATGGCACCAATCGCAGCAGACGATCACCTTTGGCCAGAAAACGCGCCTCGACCCATCCCCGCGTGGTCCAGAACCGATGATCTCCTGTAGCTTCGACCACTGCTCCAGCGTAACTGACGATGCGATAGAAACCTCGCGCCTCACGCCGAGCCACGGCCTCGACGCGTCGATAAACCACGCGTCCGGTATCGTGTTCGTAGCTGAGCACGTCACCGGAGTAGTTCCTGTCAAACAGCGCTTCGATCGCTAGTGGTCCACCACGCGTGTGAATCATCGTGCCTGTACACAGACAGTTAGCACGGTTACCCGTCAGGCCGGACAGAATCCCGCACGCCAGATACTCGCTGCCGTTCGTCAAGGCGAACGCGTGCGCGGCGTGCGAGTCGGCGGTCAGCTCCGTGCCCCAGATGCGCTGGTATCGCACCTGCCGCACGATCGAGCGGGTGCGCCGTCCCATGCGGCTGGCGAGCGCATCGCCATAGCTCGCGAGGATCAGGCGTCGGTCGGGCGCGGCTCCGAGGTAGTACGACGGGAACACCACCGAGGCATACGAACTTTTACCTGCGCCCGGCGGCGTGAAGATCATCAGCCGTCCATGCGGCGTACGGCTCGTGACCTCCACGCGAGTGAGGATCAGCCGGTGGTGCGCGGCCAGCGGCGCGGATACCGGCTCGAACTGCTCATCCTCGTCGAACTGCGCGTCGGGGTCGGCATCCTCGCCAGCGGCGTCGCCCACCGGGCGGCCCGGCACCTCGATCGCGTTGGCGTAGTCGAGGATGTTCGCGCGCGCACGGCGGCGCACCAGCAGCTCGGCGGCGGCGGCATCCGGACCGACCGCCTGCGGGCCACCGCGCTCCCCCTTCATGGCATCAGGACCCCGCCAGCACGACATTCATGGCGACTCTCCCGAGGGACCCGGCAGTCTGCGCCGCCGCTGACGCGCTTTCGCGACAATGGCTTCGAGTTGCGCATCGGTCATCGACTGCACGATCAGCGGCCCGCCGCCCGGCCCCGTCAGCTCCAGCGCCTGGGCGCTCTCGCGCCAGTGCGCGCGGCACTTGAGCCAGAAGATCGCCGCGATGGTGTCGCCGCCGGTCGCCTTGCTGTAAAGCGACTGCGCGACGTTGCTGTTGGCGCGCACCGCGCCCTCGAGCAGCTCCTGCGCGAAGTGTAAGCGCAGCGTCGTCTCGGTGACGGGCCGTCCGCGCGCGCCGTTAACCAGCGCGCAGATCTCGCGCACCGGGGTGCCGCACGCGGCCAGCTTGAGCACGAGCTGGCGCTGCGCGAGGGCGGGCGTGAACTGGCTGCGCGGCATGATCGAACCTGTCGTCCACCTGTCAATCCGTCAGTATTCCTGTTCGATACACCGCTCAAGTCCTGCGCACGATCATCCCGTGCCGGTCACGTGGCGCGACCCCGCAGAAAGGACTGGATGATGTGCGCGCAGTACGCGTAAATGGCTTCACCGCCATGCACTCCGGAGTGACACGATGAACATCAGCACGAACCCCACACGCCAGGACACTCCCCAGCCAGTCCCCGCGCCGCTGAAGCCCGGTGCAGCCTGCTACGGCTGGATGGACCAATACGCCGCGCAGACCTGGCCGCTCGCGATCCGCGCGGTGGCGCGCGCCACCGACGGTTCGTTCGAGAACGCCCGCGCGTTTCTGGAAGGCAGCCTCGGCGAAAAATTCGCGCATGGGATCTACGGCGCGATAGCCCAGGGCACCCCGGCGGACGAGGCAATCACGCAGGCCATGCGGCACTGGTTCAGGCACCCGGGCTGCTGAGCCCCACGCACACCCTGCTCACGATCATGCAATCGCCTGCCAGGACGCAGAATTGACTCGATTGATCGACAGAACAGAGCGTTAATGGTCCCATCGCAATGCAGCGGAAACACATCATGACCATGCCCCTGCACCAGGTCCACCACCGCGAACTGCGCGAAGGCGATGTGCTCTACGACGCGCAGGGCCGCGAGGTCGACGAGGTGCTGTGCTTCAGCTATGGACTGAAGCACAGCGAGCGCATCGTCCATACGCGCGCAGGCTACGCCTGGGCCACGCGCGGCGGGTACCTGCAGGGCCTGTCGAACCGCAAGCCCGAATAAACCCGCCCGCACTCCCCATGCTCACGATCATTTCATCGCGCACCGGGTTGCAGGATTGACTGGATTGCTCAGGAAACCAGAGCGTTAATGGGTTCACCGCAACACACCCCGAGCGGCTAACCCAACGAAGGAAACCTGATCATGAACACCAGCACGCTGCCCACCACGCACAACGCCGGTCGCGGCTACTACGGCACGCTGTGCGGCTACTACGCCGCGATGTACGGCGCACAGACAAATTTCGGCGGCGTCGAGCGCGATACGAACGAAGCCTGGGCGCTGGCGCTGCGCACCCTCAGTGCGGTCACCGGCGAGTCGCCCGAGGCGGTGCGCGCGTTTCTCGACGGCGAGCACGGCCAGCCCTTCGCTAACGACGTGCTCGATTACATCGAACTCGGCCAGCCGGTGTACGACGCGGTCGGCAACGCGGCGTGGCGCTGGCAGCGCCACCCCACCACGCAGTACCGGCCCCTCGCCGGGGTGATCCTCGAAGCCTGGGGCGTCGCATGAACACCCCCACGCTCCCCGCCCCGCGCAACCCCGCCTGCGGCTTCTACGCCGCCATGGGCACACACGCCGCCGAGGCATGGCCGCTCGCCATCCGCACCGTCTCCAGGCGCGCGCGCATCAGCGTCGAAGCCTCGCGCGAGGTGCTCGAGTCGGTGATCGGCGAAGTCTTCGCGCAGCGCGTGCTGCTCGCCATGTCCGGCGGCAGGCTACTCGATGAGGCCATCGACCTCATGGCGCGAGGCTGATACGCCCGACCCCACCCGCCCGCACCGGCTCCCCGCCGGCGTGCTTGCTGCCGCCACCCGTGATCTGCGCACGATCATGCCCGTGCGAGCACGCCGGAAAGACCGCCCGAATCGACTCGATTAATCCGGAGAACAGAGCGTTAATGGGTTCACCGCAGCACACCGCAGCGACTCACCAGCAGGACCCGGCAACAGGACCCACGAACATGAACGCCAGCGCAAAAGCCCTCCCGACCCGCAACGAAGCCTGGGGCTTCTTCGGCACCATGAACGAACACGCCGCCGCAGCCTGGCCGCTCGCGATGGCCGCGATCGCGAAGGCCACCGGCGAGCAACCCGAGGCGGTACGTGCCTTTCTCGACGCGGTGCCCGGCCGCCACTTCGCCGACGAGGTGCACAACGGCCTGCAAGCGGGGATGACGCTCGCCGCCGCGATCGACGCCGCCACCCGCAAGTGGATGGGCTGGCGCATCGGTGCGAACACGCACCGCCACTACGGCATCCCGCGCGGCCTGCCCTGGCTCACCGGCTTCGTGATCCACTGCGACAGCGTCGCTGACAACGAATAAGGCGCGCGGCGCGGTCGCACCCTGAAAGAACGAACCGATTGATTCGCAGGACTACGCGTTAATGCACTCGCCGCGGCGCACCGCCAGCGGCCCCACTCACCCCCGAAGAAAAGGAGCAGCAACCATGGCCACCAGGACCACCCCCGCAGCGAAGAAGACCACCCGCAAGGCCACCACCCAGGCCCCCGTGAAGGCAGGCGTCAAGACCGCCGCGAAGCCTGCCGTCAAGGCCGCCACGCGGGCAGCCACGAAGGCCCCCGCAAAACGCGCCGCCACGAAGGTCGCGGCGAAGGCTCCAGCGAAGAAGACCGCCGCGAAGCCGACCGCCAGCAAGGCCACCCCGCCAGCGGCCACGCGCACCTCTCGCACGCCGAAGGCCGATACCGCCGCAGCCTCTTTCTTCGCCACCTTCACGCCCGGCACCGGCGAGGCCGCACCCGCTGCCACACCGGCCAGCGCCGCGCCCCAGGCTCCAGCCGCCCCGGCAGTCACCGCCGCGAAGGTCCACGCCCCGCGCGAGAACAGCGCCCAGGCGCGCGTGATCGCGATGCTCAAGGCACCCGAAGGCGCGACGCTCGAGGCGATCATGAAAGAAACCGGCTGGCAGGCCCACACGGTGCGCGGCTTCATCAGCGGCACCGTCGGCAGGAAGCTGGACCTGACGGTCGAGAGCACGCGCGTGGACGGCAAGCGCACCTACCGGGTGGCCACCGCATGAGCTGCCTCCCGACCGTCACACCTGTCACGCCCGGGCACGCGCAGCTCGCTGCGCGCCGCCGCCCGGATCTGGTCATCGAGCGCGAAATTCTCGCGATCATGTGGCAGCGCGCCACGCTGCGGCTCGCGCTGGCCAGCGCCCGGGCGCTGCAGGACGCGAGCGTGCCCGGCACACCCGGGCACGACGAGGCGGGCAGACACATCGGGCGCCTGCATCGCGAACTGCGTCTGATTGCCGAAGCCCTGCGCGTCGCGAGGCAGTACCACACGCAGAACGAGTTCATCATCCGGCTGTTCAAGATGCACCGCGGCCGCTCGTGTATCGCGAAACGGCGGTGGCGGGACCTCATTGCCGAGGCGCGGGAGGCACACCGCGCCCAGGACTGCGAGACGATCCTCGCGCAGCTGGACGATCTGCTCGGCGTCAGGCAGGAGACCGGGCTGACGCGGTAGCCGCCCCGTCGAACAGCGCGCCGTCCGCCTCACGGACGGCGAGTTCGCCCGTGAACGCCTCCCAGCGCCGCACGCTCACGTCGCAGTAGCGCGCGTCGATCTCCATTAGCCTCGCCACGCGTCCCATCTGCACGCACGCAATGAGCGTCGAGCCGGATCCGCCGAACGGGTCGAGCACCACGTCGCCAGCCTGGCTGCTGTTCATCGTGAGGTACGAGAGCAGCGCCACCGGCTTCATGGTCGGATGCAGATCGCTGCGCACGGGCCGCTCGAAGGCCCACACCGTCGACTGGCTGCGGTCGCCGTACCAGCGGTGCGCGGCACCGGGACGCCAGCCATAGAGCACCGCCTCGTGCTGGACATGGTAGTCATGGTGACCCAGCACGAACGTGGGCTTGATCCACTGGCAGCACTGCGCCAGGCGAAATCCGGCCGCAACGAGCGCACGCTGGAAATTTACCGACTCCCGGTCCGAGTGAAACACATACACGGGTGCGCCCGCCTCGCAGACCGCGAACAGGTTTTCGAACGCCGCCAGCAGAAAGCGGTAAAACACCTCGCTCGGCATGGAGTCATTGACGATGGACGCGCGATGCTTCGACTTGCCCTCGTAGTCGACGTTGTACGGCGGGTCGGTCAGCACCAGCGCGGCGGTGCTGTCGAGCATCAGCCGCGCCATGTCGGGCGCGTCGAGCGCGTCGCCGCACATCACCCGGTGCGGCCCGCACTGCCACACGTCGCCACGTTGCGACACGGGTGCCTCAGGACAGGCCGGGGCGTCGTCCTCGCCGGTCAGTCCCGGCAGTCCCTCCGGGCCGATGAGCCGCTCCAGCTCGCTCGCCTCGAAGCCGGTGAGCGCGAGATCGAAGCCGTCGTCGCGCAACGCGCCCAGCTCGAGTGCCAGCAGTTCGCGGTCCCAGCCCGCGCGCTCGGCGAGCTGGTTGTCGGCGAGAATGTAGGCGCGCCGCTGCGCGTCGGTCAGGTGCGAGAGCACCACGCACGGCACCTCGGCCAGCCCCAGGGCGCGCGCCGCAAGCAGCCGCCCGTGGCCCGCGATCACGCGATCCTGGTCGTCGATCAGCACCGGGTTGGTAAAGCCGAACTCCTGCAGGCTCGCCACCAGCAGTGCGACCTGCGCGGGCGAATGCGTACGCGCATTGCGCTCATACGGCACGAGGTCCGTGACCGCGCGTTCGACGATCTGCACAGGCGTCACCGGGTTTGCTACACGTGCAAAACAGCCGCTGCCACTCCCGGTAGTGTTGTGATAGCTACCGGAGTGCGCGAGCCGGTTCTATGCGCCTGTATCAGCCTGAATCTCGCAATCCTGCCCGCAGGAAGCAATGGGCTTGGGTCCGAGGCCTCGTCTGGCCGTCATCCAGAAACCGGCCTGGTTGAGCGTCATGCCTTTCGCGCGCATCTCGTCCACCGTCAGGCAGCGGCGTCGCGAAGGCTCGCCCTGTGCACCACCGAATGGGCCGGTGCGATGCGCATCGAATGCGTAGGTGGAGTTGAAAAACGCCCCACAGGTCGGGCACTGGTTACGGTCGCCGGTGAGGTGCCGTCGTGTGGCTGGTCGTGCATTCGTGTCCATGCTGGCTCCCGAGGGTTCACGCCGGCTGCGTTTCGGTGTCGCTCACGACGATGCCGGCTTCGTGGAGGTGCTCGTCGATGCGCGCGAACGCGGCATCGAACGCACCGCCCGTGGTGCGCGTACCGATCAGCGCCGTCGACAGCACGCTGCTATGCTCGGCCACCGTCGTGCGGTGTGCGCCGCAGCGCTGTGCGAGCGCGACCTGCGTCTCGGCGGTATGGGTGAGCAGGTTGGCGACCAGCGCCTCGCGCAGCCGCACATTCGGCACATGGCTGATGAACAGCGCGGCGGTCGTGGCCACCACGAAGTTGAGCGCGTTGGCCCACTCGGGATTCGGATAGTGGCCCGCGCAGCATGGGCGGCGGCAGTTGCAACGCAGCCAGCGCGGCGCATACGAGACGACGAGGATTGCCTGCTGGGCGAGCGGCAGGCGTTCGAGCTGGCGACGGATGCGGGCAGCCTGCACGCTCGCGTCCGTGCCCTCCAGCGTCACGCCCGCGCCCGCCGTCTGGTGCAGCGGCGCGAGTGAGGACACGCTGCCCGCCTCGATCGTGTGGCGCAACGCATCGCGCAGGGCCTCGGCGGTGCTGGTGTAGGAGTGCTTCATGGCAAAACGCGAACAGGACGTGCCCGAAACAAGAAACCCGCCTCGTGGGCGGGTCTCTGGATACATTACGGCACATACCGTTCAATGGCCCAGAATAGACCGAAAATGTCGGTTGTCAAGTTCCGGGATCCCAAGTGGGTGAAAATGCGCTCCCTCGCGTGTCCTTTCGCCGCCACTGCACTCCCGCACGCCCCCGTGCGGCCCTCTCCAGTGTAATAAAGTCAACCCGACCGACATTTTCTGCCGGTTTCAGATCCGACCAATAGAGGCGTGACACGCACACTTTCGCGCCTCGAATGAGACATAAAACCTGTTAGCAGAAAAAACCCGTGTGGATAACTAATTTCATCACCTCCGCACACCCGCCACCGTGGCCCCACACACGCCCACCGCCCCGCCGCCCAACTTTCACGCACCACCCGCACGCTTCAAATACGTCGAGTTATCCCCTCAGTTGTCCACTGTCGACTTCTCGCGACACCCGCTTGCGTTCGCACGCTTTTTGCCGAGCCGCTCCGCAACAGCCCCGGTTACGTGGCACGCACAACGAAGAGGTCAACAGCGTGCAATGCTGGCTAACAGCCCAACCGGCGCTCACGCCGGTAGAATTTTTAACATTTTCGAAGCCCCCTCGTGCCGCGACCTTTGAAGGGTTCGCAGGCCTGCAGGACTATCGCTCCGCTCAACTCTCGTTGAGCCAACGCAAGAGCCGACGTGGGATCGGAACAGATGCGAAACGCGCGGCCATACAATGGCGTCGCCGTGTCATCCGCTGCCGGCAATCTGGCACTGGACCGCAGTACGAACGGACATGCAACGATCATTGCCGACGAGCTGGCAGTGCTCCCGAGGCCATCGGCCCGCCAGGCTTCGACGCCGAAAGTCCGACCTGTTCCCCGTGGCTCTTTACAGCCGCCAATTTTATGCACGATACCCCTACCATGAAATCCCTGAGATACCTGGCGCTCGTCGGCAGCCTGTGCGCGACATTTGCCCATGCCGCCGCGCCGAATGCAGACGCACCGCACTGGTCGTACCATGGCGACAGCAGCCCCGCGCACTGGGGTGACCTGTCCCCATCGAATGCGGCTTGCCGCGAAGGCCAGTCCCAGTCACCGGTCGATCTGCATCCCTCTGCCGCGATGCACGAACACGCCCGCGAATTCTTGATCCACTATCACCCTGCGACCTTCACGCCGCTTAACAACGGGCACACGATCCAGGCGAGCGCCGACGATGCATCGAACGTGCTGGACCTGCGCTCGGATACGTACACGCTGAAGCAGTTTCATTTCCATACACCCAGCGAGCACGAACTCAACGGCAATCGCTATCCGATGGAGCTACATCTCGTTCACCAGGACAGTCACGGCAATCTGACAGTGCTCGGGGTTTTCATCAAGGAAGGCAGGGCGAATGCGGCGCTGGCGCAACTGTTCGCGCATCTGCCTGAGGAAGGCGCGTCCATGCAGCCGGTCGCGATCGACCTCGACGCACTGCTGCCACGCAAGCGGCGCGCGCTGGTCTATTCGGGCTCGCTGACAACGCCGCCGTGCACCGAGCGGGTGAACTGGATCGTGCTGGAAGAGCCAATAGAGCTCTCGAAAGTGCAGATCGATGCATTCCGCCAGCGGTTCCCCGACAATCACCGCGATGTCAATCCGCTGAACAGCCGCGAAGTCGACGAGGAATAAGAAAAGCCAGCACAAGGAGAACTTTCGTTCGCCCGTCAGCTGGCTTGATCACAACACCGGCGACTCTGTCGGCGTGCCAGGGCCCACGGCAGCCATCTTCACTTGTGATCGTCTTCGGTGTCGCCAGCCACCGGCCCTGCAAAGGACGGCGGAAAGCCAGAATGGTTTATCGCCTCCTGTACCCCACAGCCAACGGCTGAAGTGAGCGCATGCCAGTTGTGTCGCTCGCACGTTTCACCTTCGCAACCGCACCGCAGGATGATTTGTCTTCAGGGCGGGGGGTTCGGGTGGACAACCGGCCCGAAAAGACAGGCCTGCCAACACCGCTTATCCCCGCAGTGGAAGCGGTGGAAGCTGTGGAAGCCAATCCTATTCTCTGACATGACGCGCGCGCATAGCAGCAATATATAGGAAAGGCTTCCACGGCCTCCACCGCTTCCACCTTCGCGGTCCTCGCGCAAGTCCCTCAGGTCTCCGCGGACCGCAGACGCACTCCACGAAAGAAGTTGCCGCGATTCAGCGTTTCGAAACCCAGTCCGTGCTCGCCGAGCAGCCGCGCCTTGAAATCCGCCGTGCCGATGCGGTGGCCGTCGATACTGTTGCGCGCGAACCAGTCCGCGTAGGCGCGGTAGAGCACGCTCGACTGCGTCGAGAAGAGCGCGTCGAATTCGAGCGCTTCGTCCGCCCACTGTGCAAACGAGTCGTTGTCGTCGAAGTATCCGGCTGAGGCTTCGCGCACTGCCGGCGGCATGTCGCCCAGCCCCGAGGCCCACACCTGACGCGCGCCATCGATCATCCACGCGAGGATGGCGGGATACTCGACGCGCAGCTTGTCACCGAGATCAGGATCGCGCTCGGCCTCAGGCACCCGGTGTGCAAACGGAATCAGCCGGAAGCGCCGCCGCTCGGCCTCATCCACGGCGCGCAGGCGAGGCTTGTGGTTGCCGCAGAAGCACAGCTTGCACACCGGCTCGTAGGTAAAGAAGTTCTGGTGCATGAAGCGCGCGGCGATACGCTCTCCCGAGGCGATATCCTTGATACGCGTGCTGTTCCACTCGCGGCCCTCGGGCAGCTCGGTGCAGGCCACGAGCCGCGCACCGTCGAGCATGGCCAGGCCCGCCGGATGCTGGTCGTGATACGAAGCCAGAAAGATGTCCACCGGCGCCGCACAGTAGTAGTCGCCCATGATGTCGCGCAACGCGCGCAGAAAGCAGGTTTTGCCGTTGCTGCCGGGACCGTACAGCATGAACACCAGTTCGTACTTCGTGCTGCCGCTCAGGAAGTAGCCGCAGACGCGCTGCAGCCACGCCGCGAGCGCATCATCGCCCTGCACAGAGGTGCGCAGAAAGTCGGTCCAGCGCGGACACGCCGCGTCGAAGTCCGGAGTCACCGAGGTAAGCCGGCTGATCAGGTCAATGGGTCGCGCTTCGCGCACCTTGCCGGCGGGCAGCACCACCACACCGCCTGGTGTGCCAAGCAGTGAAGCGACAGCATCGAATGGGCCAGCCGGACACAGCCGCTCATCCGAACGCGCAAGGTGCTCGACATTGCTGACGGCCTTCGCTGAAGCCCAGCGCGCGCTGCCCTGCAGGTTATAGGCGCGCAGCAGCGCGCGTATCCATTCCTGAACAATGCGCCCCGCGTCCGGCTGCCAGCGCGCACCATCCCACATCAGCCAGCAACCCCGCGAGTAGTCGTACAGGAGTTCGCCCTCGTGGATTGACGCGAACGCAAGGGCGAGCGCATCCTCGGTCAGGTCGACAAAGGCGGGTACCTTGTCGCGCACATTCACCGGCACCATTTCCAGCCGCGCGCGATGTGGGCCTGGCTTGCGGGAAGGCTTGCCGGTCCTCTCCGGCGTGTCAGCCATGGCATCGTGCCTCGGCGTCGAGAATGCGCGCGACCGAGCGCACCAGACGTGCATGCTCGCTGGCGGTGACTGAGCCGCGCCGCAGGATCGCCCCGACCACCACCATCACCTCGAGCAGTTCGAGCGTGAGCGCGGGCAGCCACTGCGCGTCGGTAAAGCGCCGCCCATGACATGTTGCGGGCCGGGCGAGGTGAACGTCGTACCCGTCGGGTTCGCGCGGCGGGAACAGGTCGGCGAGATCGAGACCGAGCGCCGCCGCCACCGCGTCGACACCGCAGCCGGCAAAACAATGCAGTAACACCCGGCGATCGTCACATTCGGTGATGGCCAGCGCCGGTCGATGGCCGTCATGTGCCGGACACCGCGCGCGCCAGCGGCCCGGTGCGACCTCGCGCACGCCTTCGAGCCGTACGAGCAGCGTCGTGACGGGCCGTGCCGCACAAGCGTTCATTGCCAGGTCCGCCGGTACGCGGCCCGCTCGAGCATGATGAGGCACCCCTCGTCAGGCCCGGCTGCGAGGCGCGCGCCGATCCGCTCGTCGTCCAGCCACACGACCACGGCAGGCGTCTCGCGCATGCCTTCGAAGGCGTGCATCCGGACCACCCCGATCACCTCGCCGCACTTCGCCTTGTCCCGCGTCGCACGCATCGCGCTCACCCCCGCCCAATCACATCGCCAAACACATCGCTGAACATCACGCGCAGCTCCTCGCCGTGCACGGGCCGACAGCCATAGGCACGCTCGGCCACCGCCGCGTAATGATCGGCGTTGCGCGCAAAGTGGCCGCCGCGCCGGTGCGCCTCGGCGCGCACCAGCTCGCCCGGCGTCGGTAGCCGCCGCGGGTGCAGCGGGCGGATCACGTACAGCGCTTTCATGCTGGCCTCCTCGCGCGGGCCATCAGCGGTGGTCGGTATCCGGCCCGCCGTCCTCGTCGGGCGGGCTCGACACCACCAGCGCCGCGTGCGCGAGCTGTTCGATGTGTCGCAGCGCGCGGGTCGGATGACTGAGCACTTCGCGCGCGGCGATCTCGCCGATCAGGTGCAGCGCGCCACGCAGCCGCGGCACATCGTGGACCGCGCGGCGGCGCTGCTGCTCGGCGTGCGCGGCATGCAGGGTCTTGCAGAACGGGTTCATCCCTGGTACTCCTGTGGGTTCGGCCCCGGCTTCACCGAGTGGCTCGACCCGCACCTCGATGCGCGGATCGCGCCGGTCGATACAATGAAACACATGTTTCTCGCGCACGCAGCGGTCATTGGTGATCACGCCGCGCTGTGCGAGTTCGCGTGCGCCCCCGCTGCCGTTCGGTACCTTCACCCAGCGGTCCTGCAGGCAGTCGAGCACGAGCGATTCATCGAGATCGCTGCGCTCGCTGGCGTAAGCCATCACGAGCGTGACGCGTACCGGCACGTCCAGACGCACCCGGCAGCGCGGCGGGATCTGTGCCAGGGCCATGCGTTCGAACGCGAGCGCCTTCGCGCTCTTGATCAGGCGCGGGCCTCCGGTCGCCTCGCCGGTGAGCGGATCGCGCGCACCGCATCGCACCAGGCGGCGGCTGTTGCTTTTCGACGCGGCCTCGCCGCGGATCGTGAAGGCGATGGCGCTCATGCGCCGCCCCTGAGCAGCAGCATCACCGCCCAGGCACCGAGCACGGCCTGCAGCGCCACCGTGACGGCGCGCGTGCGGTCCGGGGGCGGTCGTGCCGGTACATGCCGCGCGAGATCGGCGAGGTTGCCGAGCGCCCCGATAAAGAACAGCACCGCGTTGACGATGAGATAGAGGTTCATGATCCCGACCACTTCCAGCCGGCCAGCGCCAGCGCCCGCAGCTTCGCGATCTCTTCGGGCGTCATCCGCGCGAGTGTCGCGGGCGGCACGCCCATAAGGCCCACCAGCAGGGGCGGCGGCAGCGGGATCGTCCGGCGCTGTGGGCGCCACAGGTGCAGGCACCAGGGATGGTTGTTCACGTACTGCGCGCGCGCTGGATGCAGCTGCATCACCGTCTCGTCGGCCTCGAAGCACTGCTCCTTGACCCACGCCATCTCCTCCCAGGTCGGACAGCGCGCCTCGCCCGCCACCGTGATGCTCACGTGATCCCAGCTGTCGCCGTCCGAGACGATCACGTGCAGCACCACGCCCGTGGGCGCATGCAGATGGAACGCGCCGTTGTGCGCGTCGCCACCGAGGTGACGGAAGCGTCCGGCCTCCAGATGCGCAAGATCTCTCATGGCTGTCTCCACATTATTAGTTTTCCTTATTTCATGAACTAGTCCGCTCCGGTCCGCCCGTCACGATCCGGCAGTCCTGCTGCGCGAGCCACCACCATGCCAGCGCCAGAAACGCCGCGTTCGTGGTGCACTGCTGCCCGTAGCCGCGCCGCGCGTCGTAACACGGCAGCGTCCCGATCCCCTGCCGCATCAGCACCTGGGCACGCGTGTAGAGATCGCGCGTATGCACGGCGGCCCAGCTCAGGAGCCGCTCGTCCTCCATCCCGACGTAAGCCTGGACCGTCAGTGCCGGATACAGCCACCCCTGCTCCGGATGTCCGATCGCGTAGAGGCGCTTGGCGAACTCGGTCGCGCTGCCGCTCGCCCGTTCGAACCGGATCGTGAAGGTGTCCCAGGGCGTCTGGTCGGGCCGCATCCACTGCACGCGCGAGGCGATGCCGCGCATCGCGCCGTCCTCGCGGGTCTGCCAGGCATCGATACCGGCCAGCGCATCGAGCCGCCAGGCGAGATCCGTGCCGCTGACGGCCTCGACCGGCACCAGCTCACCGCCGCCGCACGCCGGTGCAACGATCGGCCACACCACCGCGCTGAACACACGGGCGCTGCGCGACAGGTCGTGAGCCACGTCAGGCGTCAATTTCGCATCCCCTTGTGCGGGCGATCTCGAGACAGCCGCGATCGATCTCGCAGCCGCGCCCGATGCGCCCCAGTCGGCCCGCCGCCAGCACGAACGTGCCGGTCCCGGCGAACGGATCGAACACCAGATCGCCCGCGCGGCTCGCGTGCCGGATGAACCGCTCGGCCAGCGCATCGGGTTTCTGCCAGGGATGAAAGCGCTCGCCATGCCGCCCGTCCGGCGCGTTGATGCAGTGCAACGCGAAATGCTCGGTCAGCAGCGGACAGTCGAGCGGCAGCGCATCCGGCCCCCGGTAATAAAGAATGGGGGTGCAGTTCTGGCGATAGTCGAGCGACGGGGCCGGACCGATCTCGTTGGTACAGCCCCAGAAGAGCATCTGCCCCTCCATCCCGTCCGGCACCTTGACTGACAGGTAGGCGCGCAGCTCCCGCAGATAGGCCCCGATGAAGATGTAGGCACGCCCGCTGCGCTTGAGCTTCGCCAGCGCCAGCGGCAGCCAGGTGCGTGCGAACGCACCGATGTCGCGGACATCGGTGCAGTACGGCGGATCGGTCAGGATCAGGTCGCAGGCGGGCTGCGCGGGCAGCCACGCGCAGCAGTCGCCGGCATGGATACGCGGCGTACTCGCCATGCCGGCGCGCGGCACTTCGAGCGCCTCGAGCGCGAGCAGCCGCCCGATGCCGCGCACCTGCTTTGCCACCGTGGCCGCGTCGCCCGTGACCAGTTGCTTCTGCTGTTCGCGGTCTTGCAGTCTGGCGACGCGCACCGCCGTCCGCAGTGCTACGAGACCCTGCTCGCACGCCTCGACGACTTCCGGCACGGCTCTCGCGCGGACCTCCACCGCACGCTGCACCGTCCGGCGAGATACGCCCAGCAGTTGCGCCGCGCGCTCCTGCGAAACGGCGTAATCAGGGTATACCCCAGAAACTGCGCCCATGGGCGCAGTTTCTGGGGTATACCCTGGATGCGAATCGGCCTGCATACCCGCCGTTTTCGGTGGGTGGCCTTCGCCCAGGTTGGCCAGTTTTGCCGCACTCATCGCAAGCTGCGACTCGTTCAGATGGCGGCGCAGAATGTTAAGGGCGACGATCACGCCAACCGGATCGTCGCCGCGATAGATGCGGCACTTCAGCGGTGCATGCTGCTGCTGGCGCGCGCGCAGGCGGCTGCGCCCGTCGATCAGCTGGCCGTTACCATCGAGCCACACCGCCTCGAGCTGGCCCTGCCGTTCGATGTCCTCGCACAGCGTCTGAAATTGCGCTTCGCTCATCGACGGCGGTAAGGAGGCGAGCGGATGAAGCGGCGGGTAGTCGAGCGTCTCGAACACGCCGTCGTCCGCGACGCGGGCAGCCTCGCGCAGAGAATGGATCGTCATGGCGATCCGCCCCTGCGCGCTGTCTCCGCTGCCGTCCGCGTCAGCGCGTCGTCAACAAGGGCGATGCGCCGCCCGATCCACGCCAGCACCGGCACCGCGATGCTGTTGCCGAGCGCCCGGTAGCGCGGCCCGTCCGCGGCAGGCCTGCCGCGGTACGGCACCTGCGTGTAGTCATCGGCGAACCCCATCAAACGCTCGGCCTCGCGGGGCGTCAGCCGCCGCACCTGCAGGGCCGGGGTCACGAGCGCGCCGACGCCGATCCCGTCGCACCCGCCACTGGGCGTCACCAGCGCGTTCGCGAGATCATCGCCGTGTACCTCGAGCCGCCGGCCTTCGGCGCGTCCGCGCACGGCCAGCACCCAGGGTGCCGCGTCCTGCGCGTCGTGCAGGATCGCCACCTGGCCGCCGCCGTTCGCGTGCGAGGCGGCATGATTCATGCCGCGCAGCGTCGGCGCGATCGCGTCCGCGCGGACGGAGCCGTGCGAGGTCTTGCTGTCGAATGCGACCGGCACCAGCGGCGTACCGCGACCCGTGCCGTCCTCGCTCGCGTCGAATCCTTCGCCGTTAAGGGCATGCGCAACGAGCAGCGTCTCGGACTCCGCGTCGATGCGCTCGTTGCTCGAGGTCAGCACGCGGGCGATGCCGGGGATCAGCGCGCCATCACACTCGGCATCGGTGCCGAGGCCGCCACCGCCGCGAGTGCGCGCGCTAACGGTGGGGGCAAGGTCTTGCCCCGTTTCGCGGCACGGCGCAGGATCCCCGCGCACGCTTTCGGGCTCAAGCAGTACCGCGGCGGCAGCGGCGGCGTTTCCAGCACAGCCGACAACGAACACACGGCGGCGTCGCTGGGCCAGGCCGAAGTACTGAGCATCCAGCACCCGCCAGGCGATGCCGTACCCGAGGTCAGCCAGCGTCCCGATGAAGGCGCCAAAATCCCGTCCGCCGTTCGAGGACAGCACACCGGGTACGTTCTCCCAGACGAGCCAGCGGGGCGCAAACTGGCGAGCAGCGGCAAGCCAGACAAGCGCGAGCTGGCCACGCGGATCATCCAGTCCGGCCCGCTTTCCGGCCACGCTGAATGAAACGCAGGGCGTACCGGCCACGAGAAGGTCAACTGCTCCGACACGCCAGGCCTCGTAACCGTGGATATCGCCAAGATTGGGCACACCTGGATAGCGATGCGCGAGCACCGCGCACGCGAACGGCTCGATCTCGGCGAACGCGACCGGCGTCCAGCCCAGCGGCAGCCAGGCGGCGCTCGCGGCTTCGATGCCGGAGCACAGCGACAGATAGTGCATGACGGCCCCGCCTCAGGCGGGTCCGTTCCACTGCGCCATCTGCGTCATGTGCGCGAGCAGCACCTCGCCGGGACGCAGCCCCGAAGCGTCGCACTGCAGCGCACGTCCGCGCTGCTCCATCTCGACGGCCTCGCGCAGATAACGCGCGAGCAGCGCCCCCAGTCCATCGCCGGTCAGCGGGTGCACCATCACCCGCATCGGAGTCCCGCCGTGCCGCGTGCCGGCCTCTCGCGTCGGCATGTTGCCGCCGCACCCAGTCGTGCTGTTCATGTCCGCTCTCCCGATCCAGGCGTCAACGACAGCGCCGCGCGCGGCGCGAGCCGCACGCACGCACACCGCGCCGGAGCACGGTCTGCCCTATCTGTCGTGACTCAGGTTGATGACGGGCGGGCGCTTAGCGCCCCCGCTCGGTGGGGATGGCGGCGGCGGTCGTGAGACCGCAGCAGCGTGCAGGGATGACAGCGGACGGCGCGATGCCGGTGCCGCGCGATGCCTGCGCTCGCGCTCCGGTACGCGTGGGAGAAGGACTTCTTCGCGCGTTTCGCGACGCGCGTCAGAAATGAAAGGGAGGACATTGCTGTTCCCGGCAGGTGAGCCGGGCTGCGAGAAAAGTTAACGCGGTGAACCCCATCATCGCGCGTCGCCTGTCATGACACGCATCGCGACAGGCGCCGTGATGCGCATTCCGCCGTAATGAGCTTGCAGGCGTGTGGTGGCGGTAGAACAGGTTGAATGAAAGCGTCATGGAACACAAGCGTAGTGCGAAAAAACGGGAAGTCAACCGGATGCACCGAATCTGCACCGCACGCAGAAATGCCCTGAAACAGGGGGTGAAATGCAGATCCTGAAAGGTCACGTCGTGGGCGACGCGCGCACGACCTGTCGCGATTACCTCGCCGCGCACGGAAACAATTTCGTGCTTGGGAAACCATCTTCCGTGTCCTATCGTTCCGTTCCACACGCTGCACGAACGCTGCTCCTTCCGTCATGAATCATTCAGGTTTCCTTCCCATCTCCGCGCCCGCTGCCGCGAGGCTGGTGTGAGCATGGACATCCCTGCCCACGGTCGCCTCGACCATCTGCCTGCCACCGAGTATTTCTCGCGCGAGGCGTTTTCCTCGAGCGGCGTGAAGCACCTGCTGCGCTCGGCGGCGCACTATGACGCCTGGCGCACCGCGCCGCGCGAGCCCTCATCCGAGATGGCCTTCGGCACCGTGGTCCACGCGCTGGTGCTCGAACCGGACCGCGCGCCGCCCGTCGCGATCGCGCCGGAGTGCGAACGGCGATCAAATGCTGACAAGGCGACGTGGAACGCCTTCGAAGCGGGTCTCGAAGGCCGCATTGCCCTGAAGCAGGCCGAGTTCGACCGCGCGCAGCGCGTGCGCGACGCCGTGCAGGGTCATCCCGCCGCGCGCGAGCTGCTGGCCGGTATCACGAGCGAGGTGAGCCTGTTCTGGGAGGACGACGAATTCGGCATCCCGTGCAAGGCCCGGCTCGATGCGCTGCGTGGCGACGGCGGCATCGTTGACCTGAAGACCACGCGTAACGCGTGCGCCGATGAGTTCGCACGCTCGGTCGCCCGCTATGCCTATCACGCCCAGGCCGCGCATTACAGCAGCGGCTGCGAGCATGTGCTCGATGCCTCACCCCGGTTCTACGCATGGGTCGCCATCGAGACCGAACCGCCGTTCGGCTGCGCCTGCTATGTGGCCGGTACCGACGCGCTGTGCGCGGGCCGCGACCTGGTGGTTGAAGCCGCACGCATCTATGCCCGCGCGCGGCGCGAGGGTCGCTGGCGCGGCTATCCCGACACGCTCCAGCCGCTCGTCATGCCGTCCTGGGCGCTGCGTCTGCCCACCCTTGCGCAGGAAGACTGATCATGCCGATCCCGCATCACATCCAGGCGTTCCGCGCCGATATTCTCTCCGACCGGCAGATCGGACAGATCGCCCTCGTGCTGCCGCCCGGCATGGATCCGCGCGCCTTCGCGCGGGTGGCCGCGACCGCCGTGCTGTCCACGCCGGATCTCTACGAGATCGAGCAGACCTCGCTGCTCGCCGCGTGCATGGAGGCCGCCCAGGACGGCCTGCTGCCCGATGGCCGTGAAGGCGCGATCGTGCCGTTCACCGACACGAAGCATCACGTGAAGCGCGCCAGCTGGATTCCGATGATCGGCGGTCTGCTCAAGCTCGTGCGTCAGAGCGGCGAACTGCTCGATGTGGCCGCGTACATCGTGCGCACGAACGATCTCTTCGAATACGAGGTCAATGAGCACGGCGTGCATTTCCGGCACCGCCCGGATGTCCTCCATCCTGGCGCCCCGCCGCTGCTCGTGTACGCGTTCGCCCGCACGAAAGAGGGCGGCGTGTATTTCGAATCGATGCCGTGGAGCGAGATCGATCACTTTCGCGAACTCACGAAAGCGCACGCGCCGGACGCGCCGTGGCAGCAATGGCCTGACGAGATGGCGAAGGTCAGGCCGCTCAAGCGCCTCGCCAAGCGCCTGCCGATGAGCGCGGCAGCGCATGACGCACTGCGCCGCGACGACCAGCGCGACGCCCGTTATCTCGGCCAGTCGCCCGGGCCGGGGGCCGATGATCCGGTGGGCACGATCAATGCCGCGATCCGCGAGGCCACCGCCGCGCAGTCTGCCGACCCGCCACCGTCCGCTGACGAAGCCGCCGATGCCCAGCCGGCATCGGGCGAGGAGCCCGCGACGCGCAACCCGCCGCCCGGAACTGACGGTGACGAAGCCGCCGACGCAAAGCCGACGCTTGCCTTCACCTATGCCCAGGTTGCCGAGCGGCTGAACCGCGCGAAGAACCGCGCGGCGCTCGCTGCCGCCGCGAAGCTGATCGACGCGATGACCGACGACGCGCAGCGCGAGGAGCTGCGCGCGCTGGCCGGTGAGATCGGCGCGGAGCTGGCCGCGAAGGCCAAAGGCAACCCGACGTAATCGCACTCGCGCGTCGCGGCCCGCGCGTGATGGCCGCATCCAATTAAGGAGTCCACAATGTCAGACGAAGCCCTGCTGGCGGCCGATTTCGCCGCCTTCGAAGCACAGCATCCGGTCCCCGCCGACCAGCGCGAGCTGGCCCGCACGCTCTTCTATTTCGGCGCGGCCTGTGTCATCGACATGCTCCGCATGACCGGCAGCGGCCAGCCCGCGCCCGGCGAGGCGCAGGCCGTCTTCGACCGCGTGCGCCGCGAAGTGAATGCGTTCGCCATGGAGCAGATGGTGGCCCACCTGTTCGAGGGCCTCACCGTGGAGGTCATCCACGTGGACGCAGCGTCGTCCGGCGCGCACTGAGGCGCACCCCGCCCTCACGATTCGTGCAGGAGTCCTGTCATGACCGACTATCCAACGCTCTCCATGGTGCT
The DNA here is from genome assembly GCF_021390575.1 of Paraburkholderia adhaesiva. Taxonomy (GTDB): domain Bacteria; phylum Pseudomonadota; class Gammaproteobacteria; order Burkholderiales; family Burkholderiaceae; genus Paraburkholderia; species Paraburkholderia adhaesiva. The sequence continues at coordinate 347,898 of NZ_JAJEJQ010000002.1, forward strand.
GGCGATGGACGCGCAGGCGCTCTTCGACCACATCGCATGCCATCTCATCCTGCAGGACTGCGTCTGCCGGCACGTGAGCCCGGACGGCGACGTGACGTGCCTGTATCGCGATGCCCAGGGCCGCGCCTGCGCAATCGGCGCCATAGTTCCCGATTCGTTGTATGCACAAGAACTTGAAGGCCGCAGCCTCGGCAACCTGATCCCGTTTCTGAGTTACACGGGACCGCAGGCGGCCCGCATGCTCGCACAGTTCATGGAGCGCCATCTCGGTCTGCTCGCGCCGCTGCAGGGGATTCACGACACGCACCCGCCCAGCCAGTGGCCCGATGAACTCAGCCGCCACGCCTGGCGGCTCGGGCTCGATACGGCAGCGCTGCAGGCGGCCCTGATCCTGCGCGAGGCGCACCGGCCCTCGCGCGTGTGCGAGGAGCCCGCCGATGCCTGCGCGTAGTCATCGCGCGTCTGGAGGTCATGAACGGGGGCCGAGATGAGGTGTTTCATCCCGGACAAGAACCTGCGCCGGCTGCTCGGACGCTATCCGGAGCTGGAGGTCAGCCGCACGCGTCGGCATCTGCGCGTGGTTCGCCCGGATACGGGCGACTTCATCATCCTGTCGCTGACCAGCTCCGACTGGCGCAGCCTGCGCAAGGTGCGCCGCGACCTCGAGCATCTGCGCACGGGCGACGGCTATCTGGGCCGGGCGGCAAGGCAGCGGGCCTGAGAAGGGACGGAGAGCAGGGGCATCATGAAAACGCCAGCAGAGGACCAACCGGTCACGGCGTTGGTCGACACACGCTATCAGTCGATGTGCCGCGCCATCGCTGAATGTCATGCGGTCGACGAGATCAAGGCGCTACACGACCAGGCGCTCGCACTCGAAATCTATGCCCGCCAGGCGCAGAACTTCGAGGCTGAGCGCAAGGCGACCGAGATCCGCATCCGCGCCGAACGGCAGGCGGGCGAGCTGCTGCATCGCATGGCGCGGGCCACTCCGAGTGGCAACAACCAGCACGTCAGAAAAGAGGATGTGTCACGCGACGTGACACATCCTCCCCGGCTGGACGAACTCGGCATCAGCCGTAACCAGTCGAGCCGCTGGCAGCAGTTGGCCGATGTACCCGATGAGACCTTCGAAGCCGTGCTGGCTGACAAAAGCGAACCCGTTTCGACCACGCGGATCATCGAGGCGCACCTGCCGCCGGTGATCATCCACAGACCGCTCAAGCCCGAACAGCTGGCGATCCAGTTTCTGGAATACCTGTATGCGTTTGAACGGCACGGTTATTTCGAGCGCGACATGGGTGCCGCGCTTGCTGCCACGACCCCCACCGTGCGCCGGGAGATCCTGGACCTCGCCGCACGTATCGGTGCTTTTCTTGTCTCAACCGGAGCAAGGCATGACGACTGAACACGCGCAGATCATGGCCATGATCGATCAGGTTTTTAACGACATGCGTCATCGCAACGAGGTGAGCATTAATCCGGTCGCCGTCGGCGACAAGGTCGCCGCGCTGCTTGATCCAGCACGACGCGCACCGGCCCTTGCGTATTACACCTCCAGCATGAAATGTCGCGACTATGCCCGCGAGCGCGTACGCCAGCGCGTGGCCGAACTGCATGCGCTCAGCCAGGGCGAGTTCGAACTGGAGCCCTACTGTCCCACCGGACGCGGCGACGAATACGTGCTGCGCGAAGAGATGACGCTCGATGAACGCACCGCGTTCTCCGAATCGCTCGGGCGCGAAATCGGCACCAAGACGGTTCACAAGATGGCATTCGATGAGGAGACGAACGATCTGATCGCTGCCGGCCACTTCGACGAACGGGGCCGCCCGCGCCACACCCGTCGCGTGTTCGACGATCAGGACCCGACGGCATGAGAGACAACCCTGCAGTGCTGGCCGAAGCCCTGGCGCTTGCGAGCGCAAGCGACGATACAGGCTGGGTCAACGATGCCGCCGTGCTGGTGCTGTTCGACCGCACGCCGGGCGACTTCAGTTTCGTGCCCTGCGCCTTTGCGGTGCTGGTGGAGGTCGATGTCGGGAGCAAGATACTCCGGCACCGGGCCTTCGCGCTCGATGCCGGACGCCGCTGCGTGCGCGAGCTGGAGCCGGATGAAGCCCTCGCGCTGCGCGTGCTGTATCACACGCAACTGATCCAGGCGTGCAAGAGCCGCGAAGCGCGCGAGCGGCATCGGGTGGCCTTCAGCGAAGCCGGATACCGTCTGCCTCACCTGATGCGACAGGACAGCCCATGAAGGCCCGACGCGGCACCAGCCCACCCCCCATCCCGGCCCCACCAGTCGTCGACCCCGACGATCCGTCCATGGGGCTGCTCGCTGGCGTCATCATGAGCGCGAACGGCCAGCCGGGGCTAACCGTGACCACTGTCGACGGACATCCCGCGACGCTCGCCGTACTCGACGAGACCGGTCACGTCCTGCACAGCGGGCCCGCCGTGGGCGAGGAAGCATGGAGCGTCGTCGTCCATGCCTATCGCCTGTTCTGGCAGGGCCAGGGCTATCTGAAGGTCTATGGGACACCCGAGGGCTTCACGCAGGACCCAACGCGCGAAGATTGAGTGCTCAGGCCACCCGCCGCACGCTCTTCGTGTGGGCTCGCGGTTTCACCGTTTCATCAGACCGGTCGATGTGTCCGTTGAGTACGGCGCGCAGGTTCACCGCCGAGCCTGCCCGCCACGCTCCCGTTTTGCGGTCAACGTGAAGCAGCCGGGAAACGCCTGCCTTCGACACCAGCAGCATGTCGATAGTCGGACTGCCCGCCTGCCGCCTGAAGCCATGGTGGTAAATCGCGATCCGCTCGAACGTGTCGGCCACCAGTTGCCGGGCCTGCAGCCGCGCTCCGGCGTCGAGCATCTCGACACCCTTCACCAGATTCGCCCACGCCTTCGCCGCCGTGGGTACTGCAGACTTGCGCGTGGTCGCCAGTTCGTGCTCCAGCGTCGCGACCGCCTCCTGCTCAACGACGAGTTGCGCCTCCAGTTGCCGGGCCTTGCGCGTAAACGAGGCCGGTGCCGCCGCCTCGTCCTCCAGCAGCGCCTCGGTGAGCCGGTCGATCTGCGCCTGGGTTTTCGCCACGCGCTCACGTGCGAGCGCGAGTTTGCCCGCCAGCGGCGAGATCCTGTCGCTCCCCTTGAGCAATGCGTCCAGGTTCATCTGGTCGGCGCAGTAATTCATCAGCGCCCGCTCGATTGGCACAATGCTGCAACTACCCGCGTCGCAACGATCCGCCTTCAGATGTCCCGAGCAGATGATCCGCCGGTGCCCGTCCTGCGGCAGCCCGTTGGCCTGACGGTTTCGTTTGTTCGAGTTCTGGGCCGTCATGGGTCCGCCGCAATAGCCGCAGTGCGCAATCCGCAGTCCGGTTACGATGCCCGGGATTTCTCCCTTGCCGGCGCGTCGCCCCCGCTGGCGCATCATGTGCTGCAGTTCGGCAAACTCGGCTTCGGTCAGCAGCGCCGGATAGTAATCCTTGAGGACATAGCTCTTGCCATCGACCATTAGGGTTTTTTCGCCGATCAACGCACGATTCTCCATGATCCGGTGAATGCGCGGTGCCGCGCTCACGCCCGCCTCCGCGAGCAACGCCTGCGGCCCGGCTATCTGCATGATTTTCGTCGTGCCATATCCCTGCCGGTAGTAGCCGATCACCGACCGGATCACGGTAGCATGGCGCTCTACAAGGACGTAGCCTTTCTCAGGCACCCATTCGATCCAGCGCGGATCGTGGCCACCAGCGAAAACGGTTCGTAAGTCACCATTGACCCAACCTTCGCACCGCCGTCTGATGGCCGCTCTTACCCGTTGGCTTTTTGTTTCCGACTCCTCGTGCGCGCGGATCATCACCAGCAGGCTGTAGACGAGATCCATCGGCTGGGCCTTGAGGGTGCGCGCATTGTATTCACGGTTATCGCACGCCGTGACCACCGTCACGTTGCCATTGATGATCTGTGCAAGCTGGCCCTGCGCGATAAGCGGCTCGGCACGCGAGAGCCGGTCCAGCCCCTCGACGATCAGCACCGAACCGGCGGGAATGCGCCCCTCCTCGACGGCACGCAGAAAGGTGCCCAGCGCGCCCTGCTTGACGTGTCGCTGACGATAAGCCGACAAACCTTCATCACGTAGTGTAAAGGACGCATCGAGCGTCAGGTCGTGGTCGGCAGCCCAGCGGCTCGCATATTCCATCTGCCGGGCGGCACTGGTGCCGTTGGCCTGCTTGGGGTCGCTGAAACGAAGGTAGCTGTAGACACGCGGCTTCATGATTCCGTTTACTATAGACGTTGTGGAATCCTGAGGTTATATCCATTTACCCTCGGCTTGCCGTGGATAAACATCCCGGAAACGAAATGAATTGTCGAAATCGCGGAACAATGCTGGAACGGTTGTCGCGCGCGATGGCGTGACGAGGCGAGGCGCTGGCGCTCCTGGCGAGCGCCAGCGTGTCAGAATCCCGCGGTGCGCAAGACGTGCTTGCCGCGCTTATCGCACGGTTATGCGACCCACTCCGAAACGACTGGCGTTTCGAGGGCCGGTCCCGATTCGCGCTCTTCGAGCGTGCGCAGCGAGCAGGCTTTGTCGAGCGAAGCGCGCCCGCTCAAAAGTGGGCAGCGGTCGAACACTTCGGCGATCCAGTCGACGAACACGCGTACTTTCGGCGACAGATGCCGGCTGTGCGGATAGACGGCTGAGATCGGCATCGGCAGCGGCTTGAAGTCGGGCAGCACCTCGACGAGTTCGCCCGATTTCAGATGAGGCAGCACCTGGTAACGCGCGGGCTGGATCAGTCCGAAACCTTCGACGCCACAGGTGACATAGGCATCGGCGTCGTTCACCGAGACGAGGCTCTTGAGCTTGACTTCCACTTCCTTGCCCTCGACGAGGAACGCCCAGTCGATCACACGGCCGGTGCGGCTCGAGAAGTAATTCACCGCGCGATGGCCTTCGAGATCCTCGAGCGTTTGCGGCGTGCCGTGCCGGTCCAGATAATCCGGCGACGCGCATGACACGCCTTCGAAAATGCCGATTCGGCGCGCCACGAGCGACGAATCCTGCAGCGCGCCCACGCGCACCACGCAATCGACACCTTCCTGCACGAGATCGACCGGCCGGTCGGTCAGCCCGAGTTGCAGATCGATATCCGGATAACGCGTGTGGAATTCGCACAGAGACGGAATCACGATCAGCCGGCCAATTGAACCCGGCATGTCGATACGCAGCTTGCCGTGCGGCTTGCGATTGCGGTCCTGGAACGTCTGTTCGGTTTCATCGACATCCGCGAGGATCCGCACGCAGCGTTCGTAATACGCGGCGCCGTCCGGCGTCAGCGCGAGGCGCCGCGTTGTGCGATGCATGAGACGCACGCCGAGAAACGCTTCGAGATTCTGGATGATCGTCGTGACCGAGGCGCGCGGCATGTCGAGCGTTTCGGCTGCGCGAGTAAAGCTGTTCGTATCGACAACGCGAGTGAACACCTGCATGGCCTGAAGGCGGTCCATTAACACTCTCCAAAAGAGTTCGGCCACACCGCGCGACACGCAAAGAGGAGCGCCGCGCGCAAAAAACGAACCACATTGTTCAGGTGCGCCGAATTGTGTTGCCCGATTATAGGCATTTATTCGAAGGTCTGCCGAACGCACAATTCGCTCAATCAAACTTACTCTCGCGCATTGCGCGGTTTCGACATGGAAGCATTCAAGCCTTCGACTTCGCGTGATGTGGCCGACGATGCGGCTCAAAATGCCGCTGCGCCAGCCGCCGGCACGGGTACAGATGCGGCGGCGGGCGAGCTGATCACGACTGATGTGATGATCGAGGGCTACGCGCAGCGGATTGCCTTGCGCCTGTATCGACCCGCCGGTGCGAGCGGGTTGCCGATCCTGCTTTATTTTCACGGCGGCGGTTTCGTGCGCGGCACGCTCGACGACGCGGACGCGGCGGCACGCAGTCTCTCGGCGCGTCTGCCCGCACTCGTCGTTTCAGTGGACTACTCGCTTGCGCCGAAGTTTCCGTTTCCAGCCGCACCGGAAGACGCGTATCGCGCAGCGCTGTGGAGCATGACGCTGGGCCGCGCATTCGGCGGCGATGCGAAACGTGTGGTCGCAGCCGGTCATGACGCCGGTGGCCAGATCGCCAACGTGCTCGCGTTCATCGGACGCGATCGCGGTGACGTGCGGCTCGTGGCGCAGGCGCTTTTTGCGCCGATGCTCGATCCGAGTCTCACGCGACTCGGCGACGAGCGCCGCCTCGGCTCGGACATCACAGCGGGCGAATGCGCCGCGTGCTATCGCGCCTATCTGCCCGATGCGGCCCAGCGCGTGCACCCGTACGCGGCGCCGCTCGAATCGATGCGGCTTGCTGGACTGCCGCCGACGCTGATCGTCACCGCGCAGAACGACGTCCTGCATATCGAAGCCGAGAAATACGCAAGCCGTCTGATCGACGCTGGCGTGCGTACCCAGGTGGTGCGCTATCCGCGGATTTCGCACGCGCAGATCGCGAACTACGAGGCCGCGCTCAGCGAAGCAGTGCGCTTCTTCAAAGGCTGTTTCGAGGCCAGTGCATAACGATAACGAACATTGAACACTTCTCCTGGAGCCCGACATGTCACTCAAATCGATTTCTCGTACCCGCATCGCGTTGGCGGCGCTGGCCGTTGTCGCGATTGCGGGGTTCGGCACACTCGTCGCAATGCGGCTCGACGGCCATCCGGCTGTCGCGGCTGAAGCGCCGCCCGCGCCCGAAGTGGACGCCGCGGCCGTGGTCCTGCGTACCATCACCGACTGGCAGACTTACTCGGGGCGTCTGGCCGCCGTCGAGAAAGTCGATATTCGCCCGCAGGTGTCGGGCACGATCGTTTCCGTGAATTTCCGTGACGGCGCGCTCGTGAAGAAGGGCGATACGCTCTTCGTGATCGACCCGCGTCCGTACCAGGCCGCCGTCGATCAGGCCGCCGCGCAGCTTGCCGCTGCCACGGCGCGCACGGGCTACGCGCAGAGCGACTGGGAACGCGCGCAACGCCTCATCGGCGATAACGCCATCGCGAAGCGCGACTACGACGAAAAGCAGAACAGCGCCCGTGAAGCGAGCGCGAACCTGAAGGCCGCACAGGCGGCGCTCGAAGCCGCGCAAATCAATCTCGGCTTCACGCGCATCGTCGCGCCGGTGTCAGGCCGCGTGTCGCGCGCGGAGATTACCGTGGGCAACGTGGTGTCGGCGGGTGCAAGCGCGGCGCCGCTCACCACGCTGGTTTCGGTCTCGCCGATCTACGCCGAGTTCGACGCCGACGAGCAGACCTATCTCGACTACATCAGCCGCATGAAGGAAGGCTCGAAGGTGCCGGTGGAACTGGGGCTGGCGAACGAATCGGGCTACTCGCGCAAGGGAACGATCGAATCGGTGGACAACCGGCTCGACACGACGTCGGGCACGATCCGGGTTCGCGCGCGCTTCGACAACGACGACGGCGCGCTCGTGCCGGGCCTTTACGCGCGCATCAAGGTGAGCGGCAGTACCCCGCATCCGGCGCTCCTCGTCAACGACACCGCGATCGGCACCGACCAGGACAAGAAGTTCGTCTTCGTGCTCGACAAGGAGAATCACGTTGCGTATCGCCCCGTGCAGATCGGCTCGCAGCAGGGCAACCTGCGCGTGATCGTGGGTGGCCTGCAGCCGGGCGAGCGCGTTGTGGTGAATGGCACGCAGCGCGTGCGGCCTGGCGCAGCCGTGCGCGTGCACATGGTCCCGATGAATGGCGACCCGAACGGCGACGCGAACTCTTCGCTCGCAAAGAACCACGACGCCGACACGCTTGCCGATGCGCCGAAGGGCGGCTCTTCCGCGAAACCTGCGCAGCCCGCGGCCGTTGCCGGACAGGGGCACGCCAGCACGAAGAACAACAAGACCTCCTGACGCAGGAAGCGCGGCGCAGAGAACGAAAAACGAGCGCCGACCAGGCAATCAGACAGTTAGCTGGTTAGTGATACTAAGCGTCTACTTAACGAGCAACCCATGAACATATCGAAATTCTTCATCGACCGGCCAATCTTCGCGGGCGTGCTATCCGTGGTGATTCTGCTGGCCGGGGTGATCGCGCTGTTCCAGTTGCCGATCTCCGAATACCCTGAGGTCGTACCCCCTTCGGTGGTCGTCCACGCGCAGTATCCCGGCGCCAATCCGAAGGTGATCGCCGAAACCGTGGCCGCGCCGCTGGAAGAGGAGATCAACGGCGTCGAAAACATGCTGTACATGCAGTCGCAGGCGAACAGCGACGGCAATCTCACGCTCACGGTCACGTTCCGTCTGGGCACCGACCCGGACAAGGCCACGCAGCTCGTACAGAACCGGGTGAACCAGGCGCTGCCGCGTTTGCCGGAAGACGTGCAGCGTCTGGGCATCACGACGATCAAAAGCTCGCCGACGCTCACGATGGTCGTGCACTTGATCTCGCCGAACAATCAGTATGACATGACGTATCTGCGCAACTACGCGCTGCTCAACGTCAAGGATCGTCTGGCCCGAATCCAGGGCGTGGGCGAAGTGCAGTTGTGGGGCGCGGGCGACTACGCCATGCGCGTCTGGCTCGATCCGCAGAAGATCGCGCAGCGCAATCTCACGGCAACCGATGTGGTCAATGCAATCCGTGAGCAAAACGTACAGGTCGCAGCGGGTGTGATCGGCGCATCGCCGAGCGTGCCAGGCACGCCGATCCAGCTCAACGTCAACGCACGCGGCCGTCTCTCGACCGAAAATGAATTCGGCAACATCATCGTCAAGACGAATCCGGACGGCGGCGTGACGTATCTGCGCGATATCGCGCGCGTCGAACTCGCCGCGTCCGAGTACGGGTTGCGCTCGCTGCTCGATAACAAGCCCGCCGTGGCGCTCGCGATCAACCAGGCACCGGGTGCGAACTCGCTTGCGATTTCCGATCAGGTGCGCGCCGCGATGAAGGAGCTCAAGCAGGACTTCCCCGCTGGCGTGGATTACCGCATCGTCTATGACCCGACGCAGTTCGTGCGCGCGAGCATCGAGGCGGTCGTGCATACGCTGCTCGAAGCGATCGCGCTCGTCGTGCTGGTGGTGATCGTGTTCCTGCAGACGTGGCGTGCGTCCATCATTCCTTTGATTGCGGTGCCTGTGTCGATCGTCGGGACGTTCTCGCTGTTGCTTGCGTTCGGCTTCTCGATCAATGCGTTGTCACTGTTCGGCATGGTGCTGGCCATCGGGATTGTGGTGGACGATGCGATCGTCGTCGTGGAGAACGTCGAGCGCAACATTGCGAGCGGACTCTCTTCGCGAGACGCGACCTACAAAGCCATGCAGGAAGTGAGCGGACCAATCATCGCCATCGCGCTCACGCTTGTTGCCGTGTTCGTGCCGCTTGCGTTCATGAGCGGTCTCACGGGCCAGTTCTACAAGCAGTTCGCGATGACAATCGCGATCTCGACGGTGATCTCGGCGTTCAACTCGCTGACGCTTTCGCCTGCACTCTCCGCGCTGCTGCTGCGCGGTCACGGCGAGAAGGAAGACTGGCTCACGCGCTTGATGAACCGCGTGCTGGGCGGTTTTTTCCGTGGCTTCAACAAGGTGTTTCATAGCGGTTCGGAGGCATACGGACGCGGCGTGCATGGCGTGTTGCGCCACAAAGGCGCGATGCTGATGGTCTACGTCGTGCTGGTCGGTGCAACGGCGCTGATGGCGCATATCGTCCCGGGCGGTTTCGTTCCGGCACAGGACAAGGAGTATCTGATCGCGTTTGCGCAATTGCCGAACGGCGCTTCGCTCGACCGGACCGAGAACGTGATCCGTGACATGGGGGCGATTGCACTGAAGCAGCCGGGCGTGGAAAGCGCGGTTGCGTTCCCGGGTCTTTCCGTCAATGGCTTCACGAATAGTTCGAGCGCGGGCATCGTGTTCGTTACGCTCAAGCCGTTCAAGGAACGCAGCGGCAAGGCGCTTTCGGCCGGGGCGATTGCGGGTGCGCTGAACCAGCAGTACGCGCAGATCAAGGACTCGTTCATCGCCGTGTTCCCACCGCCACCAGTGCTTGGACTCGGCACGCTCGGCGGATTCAAGATGCAGCTTGAGGATCACGGGGCGGTGGGCTACGAGGCGCTCAATCGCGCGACGGAAGACTTCATCAAGCGTGCGGCGGCGACGCCCGAACTCGGCCCGACGTTCTCGAGCTATCAGATCAACGTGCCGCAACTGAACGTCGATCTGGACCGCACGAAGGCGAAACAGTTGGGCGTGCCCGTGACGGACGTATTCGACACGATGCAGATCTACCTCGGCTCGCTCTACGTGAACGATTTCAATCGCTTCGGTCGCGTGTACCAGGTGCGTGCGCAAGCGGATGCACCGTTCCGCCAGAAGGCTGACGACATTCTGCAGTTGAAGACGCGCAACGCCGCTGGCGACATGGTGCCGCTCTCATCGCTCGTGACGGTGACGCCTACGTATGGCCCCGAGATGGTGGTGCGATACAACGGCTTCACCGCAGCCGATATCAATGGCGGACCGGCGCCCGGTTATTCGTCGGGCCAGGCGCAGGACGCGGCGGAACGCATCGCCGCGGAAGTCTTGCCGCACGGCGTGAAGTTCGAATGGACCGACCTCACGTACCAGCAGATACTCGCCGGCAACTCGGGCATCTGGGTGTTCCCGATTAGCGTGCTGCTCGTGTTCCTCGTGCTGGCCGCGCTGTATGAAAGCCTGACGCTGCCGCTCGCGGTGATCCTCATCGTGCCGATGAGCGTGCTCTGCGCGCTAACCGGCGTATGGCTCACGCGGGGCGACAACAACATCTTCACGCAGATCGGTCTCATGGTGCTCGTGGGGCTCGCTTCCAAGAACGCGATCCTGATCGTCGAATTCGCGCGCGAACTCGAACACGATGGCCACACACCGCTCTCGGCCGCCATCGAGGCGAGCCGGATGCGTCTGCGGCCGATTCTGATGACGTCGATCGCGTTCATCATGGGCGTCGTGCCGCTCGTGCTTTCGACGGGGGCCGGTTCGGAGATGCGTCACGCGATGGGTATCGCGGTGTTCTTCGGGATGCTCGGTGTGACGGCGTTTGGTCTGATGCTGACGCCTGTGTTCTATGTGGTGCTTCGGACGATGGCGGGCGGCAAGATTCACGTCGCGCAGAAGGATCGCGGACACACGTCGTTGCCGGCAGTCGATGCCTGAGGGAGAAAAAAAGCATGACTAACTATTCACTCGCTATAGCGACGCCGGGCAACGCAGGCACATTCTGGCGCCGCACGCGGCTCGCGGCGGCTGTTGCGCTCGTCGCATGGCTTGCCGCGTGCTCGGTCGAACCGACGTATCACGTTCCCGACGCGGCAGTCCCGCGCGCATTCAAGGAGGCGCAACCCACGTCCACGAACCCGCACGACGTGGGCACCTGGGCGCCTGCCCAACCGGCCGACAACGCGAATCGCGGCCAATGGTGGGAGGTGTTCAACGACCCGACGCTGAACGCACTCGAAAGCCAGGCAGAGGCTGCGAACCAGGACCTGAAGGCCGCCGCAGCGCGCGTGCAGCAAGCGCGTGCGGTAACGCAGGCGGCGCGCGCGGCGTGGTTCCCGTCGATCGACGCGGGCTTCGGGCCGACCTACGAGCGTGAATCGCCCGCTTCGCTGTTACTGCCGCAGAACGCCAACGTACCGACACAGACGATCTGGCGTGCGCAGGGCACGGTGTCGTATGAGGCGGATCTGTTCGGCCGGGTGAGTTCGAACGTTAATGCTGCACGCGCGGATGCGCAGCAAAGCGAGGCATTGTTCTTCTCGGTGCAGTTGGCGTTGCAGGCAGACGTCGCGCAGAACTATTTCCAGTTGCGCCAGTTCGACTCGGACGTCGATCTGTATCGCCGCACTGTGGTGCTGCGCGAGGACGCGCTCAAGCTCGTCGAGCGGCGTTTCAAGGAAGGCGAAACCAGCGAACTCGACGTGGCGCAGGCGCGCAACGAACTGGCGAGCGCGCGCGCCGATGCGGTGGGCGTCGCGCGCCAGCGCGCGGCTTCGGAGCACAGTCTCGCGATCCTGCTCGGCAAGGCGCCCGCGGACTTCACGTTCCCCGAGACGCCGCTCGCGCCCGTAATCGCGCGCGTGCCACCCGGCCTGCCGTCGACGCTACTGGAACGCCGCCCCGATATCGCGGCTGCGGAGCGCGCCATGGCCGCCGCGAACGCGCGAGTTGGACTCGCGAAATCGGCGTTCTTTCCGAAGCTCGATATCACGGGCGCGTTTGGCTTCGAGTCGGCGACGCTCGGCGATCTGTTCATGTGGTCTAGCCGCGCGTTCCTGCTCGGACCGTTCGCGGGCACGATGCTCACGGTGCCGCTCTTCGACGGCGGTCGCCGCCGCGCGAATCTGGCGCAGGCGCGCGGGAAGTACGATGAGGACGTCGCACAGTATCGCCAGCAAGTGCTCATCGCCTTCCGCGAAGTGGAAGACAACCTCTCCGACTTGCGGCTGCTCGACGATCAGATCCGCGAGCAGGGCAATGCCGTGACCGCGTCGCAGCGCTCGGCGCATCTTTCGCGCACGCAGTATGAGGAAGGCGAGGTGAGTTATCTGAACGTGATCGATAGCGAACGTTCGGTGCTGGTCGCGCAATTGCAGGCGAGCCGGTTGCAGGGCTCGCAGGCGGTCGCGACGGTCAACCTGATCCGCGCGCTGGGCGGCGGCTGGGGTGACATAAAGGCCGATGATCCGAAGCGCGACCCCAGTGGTGCGGCGGTGGCGCCGCTGGCTTCGCGCTAAGGGCGTTGTACGCGTTCGCGGTGCTACCCGGTTGCGCCACGGCGCGAGCCGGGTGGTGCTGACTCGGTTGAGCGTGCAGGCGACGTTGGTGCGCTGGCGTGCCGAAAGAGCCCGTGGCGCGCCTCGCAGATGTTCAGTGGGAATCGAAACAGGAAGAGAAGGGAAATGCGCTTTGCCGTCCGGCGTGGTCTCTCGCCGGACGGCTTCGCGTCTTTATTTTAGGTCCGGGTGGGCCCGGATCTTCTCTCCTCGCTCACGCAGCCGCGGCGATGCCATCCGGCGTAACCGGAAGGTCGCTTTTGGTCTGCATGGCGCCCCGCCGCGCCGCAGCCGCCTTTTTCGTCTTGCCGGCGCGCGAAGGCGGCTGGCAGGCGCCACACACGACGTTGTGCTGCAGGTCGTGTCGGTGCGCGACGAATTTGCCGCCGCAGCGGCAGCAAGGCGTCAGCTGCAGAATATCTGCATCAAAAAATCGAACCAGGGTCCACGCACGCGTGAGATCGAGCACGGGCTCGGTCCCGCCGTGGCGGCAGTGTTCCAGATACAGCCGGAACCCCTTGGTCAGCGCGTCGAGATGCGAGCAACGCGCTTCGTTCTTCAGGAAAAGGTACGTGTTGTAGAACAACGAGGCGTGGATGTTGGCAAGCCACGTCATGTACCAGTCTGCCGAGAAAGGCAGCATTCCCTTGGGCGGCGACACGCCGCGGATCTCGCGATAAAGGCGAATCATGCGGTCGCGCGACAGAGTCAGCTCGCTTTCGAGCACCTGCATGCGCGCGCCCAGCTCGATCAGCGCAATCGCGCGAAAAACTTCCTGAGCGTCTTCCGTGAGGCTGCGCCGCGTCATGGAGGTGGTTCCTCAGGCGAATTGCGCGGCGGACTGTCCTGCTAGCAGGATAGCCGTGTGCGTGGTCGCCACGTCGGCATGCTTTGCGGTCTGCGTAAGCGCGGACAACATCCCATGGTCGTCGAAGCGGAAAAGACAAAGAATCTGGTCGGAAGCGGCCAGCCTGACGATCTGCGCGAGCGACAGACCGGCGAGCAGATCGGCCAGTTCCGACGACAGACCCAGCCGGAACATGCCGACTGGCTTGTCCTCGCGCAGCATGCGCTGCGCGAGCATCAGGTACGACAAATTAATTTCGCGGATAGAATCCAGCGTCTCGCTGCTACGGTCCATTTCTCTCTTTTCCGAAGCCCCGAATTATTAGCCCCCAGCGTTTTTTGTCGCCGTTGTCGGTCTGGTCTTGTTGTGCCGGCCGTCGCTCTTGTGTTTCCTGGCGTGGCCTTGCAATTGAAACAAGGTGTTACAACTCGTAACACCTTGGATCAAATTGTATGAGGGCCTATCTCGGAAATCAATCCCCGCTGTCAAGATTTTATTGTTCGCCGGCAAACATTTTCGGTAAATTTTTCTTCTATTTCATGTCGGTTGTATGACAACCGCCCGGGAGCCGGTGCCTGGCGTGCGTTTGGCGGGACAGCCAATAGAATTAAGGCTCTGAGAAATTTCGGTTGCATACACAACAAGTTATCCGCGCACTGTTGGCCGGATGAGACATATTCACAGTTGGAAAGATTTTCCCGAGTCGGTAAGAAATGCAAGAAGCGGAATCGACCGGTGAAAACGCGAAATGTAACAAACGATCGAACCCCTTTGATACAAATTCAACGAAATGCCGAGCGGACTTAACCGGCGTCATGTAATAAAACGCCGAGCGTATAACGCTTTCCGTCGCGAATACGGCTCACGCCGTGACGCAGTGTCGCGCGAGCCGCGCCGCGTGCGCCTTGCAGCGGGCGGTGCCGGACCGCGAACAGTACGGCGTCGCCTTTGCCGAGCGGTACGACTTCGACTCGAGATTGCCGGCGCGCGCGCTGCTCGGTCAGGACAAACTCCCCGCCACGGAAGTCGGCGCCGGGCGCGCTGAGCAGGATGGTCGCCTGGACCGGAAATACGTGCTCACCGTAGAGATCCTGATGTAGGCAGTTGTAATCGTTGTAGCCGTAGCGCAGCAGGAGCGGTGTAGGGCGCGTCTGGCCGGCTTCGTGGCAGCGCGCGATAAATGCGTCGTGGGTGGGTGGGAAATCAACGCCGGTGCCGAGCCAGTTGGCCCAGCGGTTCGCTAGCGCCACGAGTCGGGCGTACAGCAGCCGGCGCATTTCTGCGACAGTCTCCGGAAGCGGATACGCAAAGTAACGATATTCGCCGCTGCCGAACCCGTGGTGCGCCATCACGACCCGGCTGCGAAACGGCGTGTCGCGCTCGTAGAGCGACGCGAGCGCGTCGCATTCGGCGTCGTCGAGCAGGCCAGGGATCAACGCGTAGCCGCGCTGATCGAGATCGTTTTCGATGGCGGACCACAGTTGGGCGTCGAGGCGGGCCGCGATCCCATGGGAGGTCGCGGCGCGCGTACCCGGTCGAAGGGCGGTGAGGGGCATGGTGGCTCCATGGCGGTGTCAGATGGCGACAGTGTTGCGCCGGCCCGGCGCGTTCGCACTCCGGGGCTTGCGCTCCAATTCGCAGACCGCGTAGACCGGCTCGCTGCGACGTCCTCACCCGGAGCCTACGCGCGCCAGCCCGCGACAGGCGTGGCAGCCGGGTCCACGCCGCCGATTTTCCGGACACTCGCAAGCACGGCGATGACCTCGCGGGTAAGATGCAAGAGACGCAGCGTGCACTGCGCAGCCCGGCGGACTTTCGGGCATGCAGCATGCGCACGCCGGCGTCGGGAGCCGGGGCAAGCTTTATCGGTGAACGTGCGATCGCCTAGAATGAAAGCGTCACAATGTGGCGTCGCGGCGTGGAGATTGCCATGAGGGAAACCGTAGTTGCTTATCTTCTGGGCCCGGCCGTGATGCTGGCGGTGTGCGCCGTCATGTGGGCGGTGTCGCGCCGCAGCCGGGGCGTGCTCGAAGCGCGCCTCACCCGCTGGTTCGACGCCCATCGCGGCCACGGTATGCGCCACCGGCACTGAGCGTGGCCGTCAACACGCTTCCAGGCGGAGCCTGCGCGGGACGTAGCGCGGGTGCACAGAGCCCGCCGCAGTCGTTGTGTGGCGATCCAGTCGCCGGGAAGCGGCCAGTCTGCTTTAAATTCTCCGTTCTATATCAAGCACTCCGAATCAATGTTGTTGGTGACGGACAAGACGTCCACCGCGCAGGCGTTGCCGTACCACGATGGATGGCGTGTGTCGTCGCGGGAACTGTGCGCGGGTCGCACGGTCAGTTCCATATTGCACACCGGAGCCCTTCATGATGAGACTCGCCGATTCCTTCATCATCTTCATCGCACGCCTCGCTCTTGCGGTCCTGTTCCTGTGGGGCGGCGCAATGAAGCTGCTGGGTTACGCGGGCTTCATCAGCTATCTTCAGAGCAAGGGTGTTCCCTATGTGCACATCGCAGCGCCTATCGCCGTGGCGGTGGAACTGCTTGGCGGCATAGCGCTCGTGATCGGAGCGCGCACGCGGATAGTGGGTTTCCTGCTGGCCGCGTATGTCATCGTTACGGCGATTTTCGGCCACGATTTCTGGAACATCGCCGACGTCGCGCTCCAGCACGACGCGGTCGTTCACTTCTGGAAGAACGTTGCGATCGCAGGTGGCTTGCTGCTACTGGCCGTGACGGGCGCTGGGCGCGCTTCTATCGACGGAATGCGCGCACCGCGCGGCGGGCTGCGCGGCTGAGACAGCACCGGCGACGTAGCGAGGGAGCGTGCCTTGATACAGGACTTCGATTTCGTCGTGGGCGGCAAGGCCGAGCGTTTCAGCGCGAGCCTCGCAGAGGACGGTTCGCGCCGCGTGCTGATTAGCTACGCGGATACGGCGACGACACTGGTGATACTCGATGCGTCGGGTGTCCTTGGCGCGTTGATGGCCGGCCTGGAAGAGCCCGACCGGCTGATTGCCCATGCGATTCACAAGGCGCAGAGCGAGGGTCTCATCGAACGCGCGGTTACCACTGGGACGATTCAGGAAGCGTCGCTGTAGCTGGCTTACGCTTCGAGGTAACGTTTCCTGGCGTGTGCACGGCGTTCGTTCAGCGCGTGCCGTCGAGTTGTGGCGCCGTAGCCGTGCGCCTCGGGGCGTGCGCCGTGTCCGGGCGTACGTACCACGCAAGCACAACTGCCACGAGTAACAGCGCCGTCGAGATGACGGTATCCGCATGAAGGCCCGCAACCACGTGTGAGGCGGTGCCCGTGGCCGTGAGCGCTCCGAATGCCGCGACACCCACAGCGCCGCCCGTCTGCCGCGCGGTGTTGAGCAATGCTGACGCTGTGCCCGCGCGCGCCGGTTCAACCGAGGCGAGCACGGTCGTCGTCATGGCGGGGACGGCGAGGCCCATTCCCAGTGGTATCAGCAGGAACGGCACCAGCAAGGCGGCGAGCGGTGTCGCCGCATCGACGAAACTCAAGAGCGCGTATCCCGTCGCGGCGACCAGTGCGCCGACGATCATCGGCGCGCGTGTACCGTAACGTGCCACCGCATGACCGCTCGCAAGATTGGAGAGCAAGAACCCGCCGGTCAGCGGTACGAATGCGAGCCCTGCCTGCAACGGCGACTCGCCGCGTGCGTGCTGCAGATAGAGCGCGAGTACGAAAATCGTCCCGTAGTACGCGAGATTCACGCAAACCCCGAACAGCACCGCCGCACTGAATGTCCGGTTGCGCAACATGGCGAGCGGCAGCATGGGATCGGCGACGCGGGATTCGAGCAGGATGAACGCGCAGCCCGCGATGAACGCCACGACGAATCCGCCGGCCACGGCCGGGTGCGTGAAGCCGAGCGGGCGCCATTCGATCACGGCGCCGGTCAATGCCGTGAGCGCGACGATGGCGAGTAACTGGCCGCGCACGTCGAGGCTACGCGCGGCGCGCGGTTGAGTTTCGCCTGTTCTCGTATTGGCGGCCGGGTGCGGCGCGGGTATCCATGCGAGCGTCGCGGCGAGTCCTGCGGCGCACAGCGGAAGGTTGACGAGAAAGATGCTGCGCCAGCCGAACGCGGCGATCAGCAGACCGCCCGCGACAGGGCCCATGGCGATCGAGATCGCGCCCGCCGCGGTCCACAAGGCCACGGCACGCGCGCGCAGCGCGCCGTCGTGACGGCACGCTTCGTTAAGCAGCGCTAGCGAATTGGGCAGCATCATCGCTGCGCCTGCGCCCTGCACCGCGCGTGCGGCGATCAGCGCTACGGGCGCGTTTGCGAGACCGCAGGCGAGCGAAGCGAGCGCGAAGACGACGAGTCCCATCGCGTACATCCTGCGCGCGCCATAGCGTTCGCCCAGCACGCCGCCGAGGAGCATTAGCACGGCGAAGGCGAGCGTATAGGCATCGACGATCCATTGCAGGCGGTCGACGCTCGCGTTCAGCTCGGTGGCGATCCGCGCTAGTGCGATGTTGACGATCGTCACGTCGAGTTGCGTGACAACGAAGCCCACGCTAACGGTCGCGACGATGCGGGCGAGCGCGGGCGTGAACGGGGCAGGGGTAGGGTGTGCGGGTTTCATGCGCCCATTCTGGGGCGCGGATTGGCTTCGACGTTTCAGGGTGACGTGAAGTGTCGTCTGCGTGCGCGCGAGGTGACCCGCGCGAAGATGACGAGGTCGCGAGCAGTGCGTGCGCTGCGGGGGGCGTCGGATCGAGCGTTCTGAACGCGCCGCACGTGGGCAGGTGTTAACGCTGTTTAACCGCATCCCGACATATGCGCCACGCATCGTCGTAGGTTTTATAGGGTGCCGCTGTCGGATTGCGAGTGTTTGCTCGGCAATTAAGACTTTTCTGATTTGCGATTTTTGCACTTCTCCACAAAATTGCGCCGATTTCCCCACCAGATCGAAGCGAGGGTTCTAATGCGTATTGCGATCCTGCAACGTGACACGGCGCAACGCGGAAATATCGAACGCGTGCTGGCTCAGGGAGGCCACACGTGTATGCCGTTTAGCGACGAGGTTGTACTAACCAAAGCGCTTGCTGCGTCAACGGTCGACATGCTGGTGCTCGACTGGCACGGCGCGCGCTTGTCGGGTGTCGACGTGCTCCGAAACTTGCGCGCGCTGAGCGGCGACCATATACCGGTCCTGTTCGCATCCGAGGACACGTCGGATGACAGCGTCGTTCACGCGTTTGCCGTGGGCGCCGACGACTACGTAAGCCTCCCGGTTTGTCCTACCGTGTTCCGCGCGCGTGTCAATGCATTGCTCCGGCGCGCGTTTCCCGATCGTTACGATAACGTGACGATCGACGTCGGTCCTTACCACTTCAACATGCGTCGCCAGTCCGTGACGTTGAACGGAAAGCCGGTCGTCCTTTCGGGCACGCAATATCGGCTTGCGTCGCTCTTCTTTGCGAACATCGGGCGGGTATTGTCGCGCGACCACATCTACGCGATGGTCTGGGGGCGCGAACTGCACACGCTTACGCGAACCATCGACAGTCATGTGTCCCGGTTGCGGGTGCTGCTGGAACTCGATGACTGCAATGGTTTTCGTCTGCAGCCCGTCTACAAGAGCGGCTATCGGCTGCTGCGCTTGCACGACAGTGAGGAGGCTTTCGATCGCGAAGCGGCCTGACGCTTACCGCCCCTCGATCAGGGGCAAAAAAAACGGCGGCACGCATTTGCGTGCCGCCGTTTTTTTGTGCCTCTCTAGTTGCGCCTTTTGCCCTGAACGCACGCTCGCGTCAGCGCGCGAGACCGAGCCCCTCGAGAACGGCGCAACCGGCCGACGTGAGGCGGATCTTCCCGGCACTGCCGGTATTGTTCGGTACCTGCTCAACGAGACCCGCTTCCTGAAGCATCGGGATTTCGGGCTTGGCCTGCGCGTCGATCGGCGCGTGCAACAGCAGCAACAGCGTGGCGAGTTCGTGATGGCTTAGCAGTCGTCGCAAGATGGTTCGTTTCGGTGCCTTCGCCGCCGTCGTACGCTTCGGATTCAATGCTTCCTGGATCATCGGATCAGGTGTCGTCACGGATACCCCCTCCTACGTATCTTTTCGATCCCCCGATCATGCGGACGAAGACTTAAGCGATTCTTAAAACGGGTCCTGAAAATGTGTCGTCTTGCTACACGCTGTTACGTTGCGTAAAAGTGCGTGCGCGGCGTCTCGCTTCCGCATGGTCGATCCGGGGAGCGGGATATGCACCTTGATGACATTCGAATCCCCGAAATAGCGCATTTCGCCCTGTGGCGGCGGTGTCGTATCGAAGCTTGCACTATGCCTGCGTACCTTGACGGTCAGGCACTCGACCACGTCGCGGACCGACCGGTTGGTCGTGGTATCGATTACGGATCGACCCGAAACAGGGCTGCTCTGGAACCACGCTACGGGTGTGCGCGCCAGCACGCCGCTGGCGATTTCCACAGGTTGTGCGGGCACGAGTGTTGCGCCTTCGCGACTATGAGACGTGCACCGCTAAGCGGCCAGACAAACTCCTGCAGAGAGAGATAGACTATCTGACAGATGCCACTCCGTAATCTGGCGAAAAGTCAGGGAGGATACGCATGAACCGCCCGTCGATCCGGTTTCCTTTTCGCACCTTCGGCGTGGGTGTGTCCTCCCTGTGGCGGTGGATCAAGTGGGGGGCGTTCATCGTTTTGCTCGCCGCCGCCGTCATCATCGCGCGTATCGTCCAGATCGAAATCGATACGTCGCGGCTGCAGGCACACTATCTTTCCGAACTTACGCGCGACATCGGTTTCGCTGTAGACAGCGGCCCGAGCCACAACATCCGCTTCCCCACGACGAACGGGCCGTACGACTTGAGGCTCGGCTATGTGCAATTGCCTTCGTTCGAACAGCGGCTGGAGGCGCATGGCTTTGCTGTCGCGTCGCAGGCGCGTGATTCTGAACGCATGATTGCGCTTGCGGACCAGGGCCTTTTCCTGCCGTATGAAGAAAAGGATCAGGCGGGTCTCGTGCTGCGCGACGCGGACGGCACGACGCTGTTTCACACGCGTTATCCGCAGCGCGTCTACGAAAACTTCAACGCAGTGCCGCCGCTGGTGCGCGACTCGCTGCTCTTCATCGAAGACAAGTATCTGCTGGCCGAAGATCAGCCGAACCGCAATCCGGCGATCGACTGGGGCCGCTTCAGTCGCGCGATCGTCGATCAGGGCGCGCGCCTCGTGAACCGGCAGCAGCAGACGCCGGGTGGCAGCACGCTCGCCACGCAAATCGAAAAATTCCGCCACTCGAACGGCGGCCGCACCGCGACGCCGCCCGAAAAACTGCGGCAGATCGCGTCGGCTTCTGTGCGTGCCTATCTCGACGGCCCGCAGACCATGCCCGCGCGCCAGCAGATCCTGGTCCGCTATCTGAATTCGGTGCCGCTCTCCGCGAAGCCGGGCATCGGCGAAGTCAATGGTATCGGCGACGGCCTTGCCGCCTGGTATGGCCGCGACTTCCGCGATGTGAACCGCATTCTGCGCGACCCGGTGTCGGCTGCGACGCTCGATGAGCAGGCGCTGGCGTTCCGCCAGGTGCTCTCGCTCCTGATCGCGCAACGCGCGCCGTCGTATTTCCTGCAGCATGACAATCCTGCGCTTGCGAAGCTCACTGATAGCTACCTGCGCCTGCTCGCAAGCGGTGGCGTCATCACGCCTGCGCTGCGCGATGCCGCGCTCGCGACGTCACTGACGCTCGACCGCTCGAAGCCGCAGCGCGCACTGGCGCCGTATGTCGAGCGCAAGGCGGTGCTGTCGCTGCGCACGCAATTGATGCAGACGCTCGGTTTGAAGACGCTCTACGATCTCGACCGCCTCGACCTCAGCGCGACCGCGACGCTCGACGACAACGTGCAGCAAGCCGTGAACGCGCGTCTCGCCGACGCGACGACGAAGGACGGTGCACGCCAGGCCGGGATCGTGGGGTACGAGATGCTGAAGCCTGCCGACGATCCTTCGAAGATCGCCTACAGCTTCACGCTGTTCGAGCGGCGCAACGGCGAAAACCTCGTGCGCGTGCAAACGGACAGCGTGAATCAGCCGTTCGATATCAACTCTGGTGCGCGCCTGAATCTCGGCTCGACGGCCAAACTCCGCACGCTGATCACGTACCTGCAGATCGTGAGCGACCTGCACACACAATACGCAGAGCTCGACACGAAGGAACTTCGCGCGATCAAGCCCGATCCGTCCGATGCGCTCACCCGCTGGGCGCTCGACTATCTTTCGAAGACGCGTGACCGTTCACTGCCTTCGATGCTCGATGCGGCGGTGGAGCGCAAATATTCCGCCAGTCCGGGCGAAACGTTCTACACGGGCGGCGGCGCGCAAAGCTTCAACAATTTCGAGTCGAGCGACAACGCGCAGATCCTCACGGTGCATCGCGCATTTCAGCATTCGGTGAATCTGGTGTTTGTGCGGCTGATGCGCGACATCGTTCACTACGAGATGATCCAGACGTCGGGGCCGCCATCGCAATGGCTCGACGATCCGGCCGTGCGCAAGGCATACCTCACGCGCTTCGCGGACGGCGAAAGCCAGGTTTACATGAAGCGCTTCTACACGCGCTACCAGGGCAAGAGCGCCGACGAACAACTGGCGACGCTGCTTCAGCACACGCGCAAAGGTCCGGCGCGGATCGCAACGGTGCTGCGCAGCGTGGTGCCGGACGGCTCGCAGACCTGGTTCGACGCGCAGATGCGCGTGCAGCTCAAGGGAACCAAATTCGAGTGGCTCGACGACGAGGACCTTGCGAAGGAGTACGACAAGTACGCGATCGACCGCTTTAACCTCAACGACCGTGGCTATATCTCGGGCGTGCATCCGCTCGAACTGTGGCTGCTGAACTATCTGCGCGCGCATCCCGCTGCAACGCTCGATCAGGTTCAGCACGACAGCAAGGATGTTCGGCTGTACACCTATAGCTGGCTCTTCAAGACGAAGTATTACGCGACGCAGAATCGCCGCATCCGTCACATGATCGAACTTCGCGCCTACGATGCGATTGGGCAGTCGTGGCGCGCGCTCGGCTATCCGTTCGCGAGCATTACGCCTTCGTATGGTGCGGCAATCGGCGCATCGGGCGATCGACCCGCGGCACTCGCGCAATTGATCGGCCTCGTGGCGAGCGACGGCGAAAAGCTGCCGACGCACAGCTTCGAATCGCTCGAATTCGCGCGTGGCACACCCTACGAGACACGTTTCGTGCACGCGGAGTCGAAGCCGCAGCCGCTGGTTTCGCCGGAGATTGTTCAGGTCGTGCGCGGGATGCTGACTTCGGTCGTAGAAGGCGGTACGGCCAAGCGTCTCGCCGACGGCATGACGTTCCCGGACGGCCACACGATGCCGGTGTACGGCAAGACCGGCACGGGTGACCAGCGCTTCAACGTCTATGCGCCGGGGGCCCGGCTTATCGTCTCGCGCAAGGTGAACCGCAGCGCGACCTTCGTGTTCGTGATCGGCGACCGGTTCTACGGCACGCTCACGGCGTGGGTGCATGAACCTTATGCGGCGCGCTATTCGTTCACGAGTGCGTTGTCGGTGCAGTTGCTCAAATCGCTTGCGCCCGTATTGCAGCCGTTGCTGGAGCAACGCGCGTCACCGGGCGACGGAACCAAGCCCGATCTGAAGCACGGGGCGCTGAAGATGACGCTGATCGATCCGCAGACGGGTGAGGCGCACGATGTTTCGTGGCAGCCTTCCGTGGACGGTGGAACCATGGGTCAGTAGCGCGATGCGTTTGTACTTCGACGGTTAGGATGGGCACCACGTGGTGCCCATTCTTCATTTTCGCCAATAAATATGGATAACTAAGTAATCACGCCGCAATAAAAAAAATGTCTCAACGCTAACGGATGAGCCCCGCGGACCATGCCCGGTCTGCCTTGTACTTATCACGCCTTGTCGCGGTCGGGCCTTTCGGCCGCGGCCGCGACAAGGCGGTGGGTCACTGCATGGCGGGAGGCGGTGGAGGCGGCGATCCCGGCGGCGGAGGCGGCAGATAGCGCGGAGGCGTGCTCGCCACAGGGGGCGGCATTGTCATCATGCGCCCCGAGATGGGAATGCGGTTGCCTTGCGCGTACATGCATTGCATGTACGCGAAGTCGAAGCGGCGCTGCACGTCGAAGGAGGAACCTTGGGCCTGGTTCATGCCG
This sequence comes from Paraburkholderia adhaesiva, assembly GCF_021390575.1. Taxonomy (GTDB): domain Bacteria; phylum Pseudomonadota; class Gammaproteobacteria; order Burkholderiales; family Burkholderiaceae; genus Paraburkholderia; species Paraburkholderia adhaesiva. Next base: position 371,784 of record NZ_JAJEJQ010000002.1, read on the forward strand.
ACAGCACTGCCGGTGAGAAGCCCGGCACCCGCGCCGATGGCTGCGCCCTGGCCGCCGCCGAACGCAGCGCCAGCCGCCGCGCCGAGCGCCGTACCGAGCGCAGCGCTGCCAACTGCCGCATTGGTGGCTGCCTGGTTGGTCGTATGGCCGCCGACCTGCTGGAAGGCGAACGCGCGGCACATGGCGTCGTCGGAGCGGAACTGGTCGAAGGTTTTGCCGGTGCCCGGCAGCGCCATCACGCTCGGCCCCTGGGGGACGACGGCGCAGGCGCTGAGCAGACCCGCAGTGGCGAGTAGCGCGAGGTGAGTGGTTTTCATTTGACGCTCGATCAGGTACGGAGGTTTAGTTCTGAGGAGCCGGTTGGGCGGGTACCGCGCGCCAGCCCGACGCACACTCCTTCACATAAGGGTAGTAGGTCTTCGACGCATCGCAGAAATACCACGTGCTGCCGGCGTCGCCCTGGTCGTCGGCGGCAGCGTATCCGGGGCCTTGCGCATATGACGGATCGTTCTGGCCGGATTCCGGTTGTCCCTGCTCGATGTAGTCGGGCGGCTCGGGCGGGGGCGCGACGATCACGGGCCCCGGCGGCCCATAGTAGTAAGGCCCCGGAACGACCGGGTAGTACCACGGCCCGCCGACGCCGACCACGACTCCAACATGCGCATGGGCCACGCCGCTCGCGCACGCGATTGCCGCCACGGCGACCCCGAGTAATATTTTTGACCTTCTCACAGCAATCTCCAGAACTGATGGCCCGGGCGCGCGTGCGCCCACTTGTGGATTATCGAACGCTACGACATCGCCGGAGCCAATGCAATTACGTGAATTGCACTGTTCTTTCGAGTTGTTACAACATGCCCCATGTGCGTCTGAAATAGGGGGCGGATTAATGGCGAATCGGCATGGAACCTCGTGCTACACGCTTGCATTGGTCGCGGTTCGCGTTGCGTCGGATCATCGGCTGTCAGCTGTAAGCATACCTTCGGTAACAAATCAACGACGGTTGCGCGTCGATTTCCGATGCTCACGGGCTCGCTCCGGAATTTGCGACGCACCAATCGACAATTTTTTCGCAGTCGTGCATCAATCAGAACGTTCCTAATATCCCGCGTATTCCCGTCCACCAGATATTTCGGTCAAGGATGCGTCGTTGCGCTAGCCATTGCGGTCTTCGAGGCGCGACGCTTGTCGGTTCAACGCCCCTGGCGCCCTTGATACAAGGCACCCCGGCTGTCTCCATATCGCAAAAAAAGCGCGAGAAAAAAGCGAATTGTCATTTCGACAGGATTCGCTAAAGAAGCGCGTGCCCCGCCAGTAGACTCACCGCGCGCTGCGCAATCGCCGCGGTGCGATTCCTCCGCAAACAATCAGGACTGCAACGTGAAAGAGAGACTGATTTGCACCGGCGTCGCGGCACTGCTCGCGTCTGTACCGGCGTGGGCCGCGCTCGGTGGTTCACCTTCGTTTCATGGCGTGCGCAGCACGCCGTCTTCTTCCGTTCGCGTCATGGCCGCCAGCGGTACAGCCGCCGCGCCGTGGACGGTTAACACGACCACCCAGGACGGCGGCGCGTTGATCCGCGAGTACCTCGACAGCAGCGGCACAGTGTTCGCGGTGTCGTGGAGCGGACCGCGGGTCGCGTCGCTCGACACGTTGCTGGGAAGCTATTTCCCTGCCTGGCAGAAAGGCCTCGCAGCAGCGCACGCCGCACGCGGTGGCGGACACGGACCCGTCACGCTTCGCGAGTCGGGGCTCGTAGTGGAGTCGGGTGGGCACATGGGTGCGCTCGTCGGCCGCGCGTGGCTGCCACAGGCGCTGCCGCAAGGCTTCACGACCGATCAGATCCAGTGAGCGGGGAACTCATCATGCGCAAGATCACCTTGGCCTCAGCATTGTGCCTGGGCCTGATTCTCTCGGCTTGCGGCGGGGGCGGCAGTGACGGCGATTCCGCCGACAGCGGCACGTCCGCAACCGTGTCGAACACTGGATCGAGTTCAGGCGGCAGTGGGACAGGCAGCTCAAATGCGTCGGGGTCGTCTTCGAACGGCAATGCGTCCGGGGGGACTGGCGCAGGTACGTCAGGTTCCGGCAGCTCCGGTTCCGGTAGTACCGGCACTGGCAGTTCAAGTTCTTCGGGTACCGGCAGTACCGGCACCGGCAGTTCGGGTTCTTCCGGGACCGGCAGTACCGGTACCGGCAGCTCCAGCTCGTCCGGTTCCGGGAATTCCGGCTCGGGTAGCTCAAATTCGTCAGGGTCCGGTACGTCTGGTTCTAGCGGGTCTGGTTCCTCGGGTGCTTCGGATTCTTCGGCATCCTCAGGTTCGTCCGGATCCTCGGGTGCTTCAAATTCCTCGGGCTCCGGCAGCTCCGGATCGGACACGTCCTCGGGCGGCGCCAGCGCGGACACCGGCAACACGATTCCCGTTGTCGTGTCGTCGGCGAGTTCTGTGCGCAATTTCCCGCTCGTGAGCGTGACGATTTGCAAGCCTGGCAGCAGCGCGCAAACCAGTTGCTCGACGATAGACAAAGTGCTGCTCGACACGGGTTCCTTCGGGTTGCGTCTTTACGCATCCGTGATTCCGTCCGCGACGCTGGCAGCGCTGCCCATCCGGACCGACGCCACCAGCGGCAACAACGTAGGGGAGTGTGCCGCGTTCGGCTCCGGTTACACATGGGGCAGCCTGCGTAGCGCCGACGTCAAGCTCGGCGGCGAGATGGCGGCGTCCGTACCGATCCAGGTCATGTCGGATCCAGCGATCGTGTCGAGAGTTCCGACCGCCTGCGTGTGGAATACGCCACTGAACAGTCCGGCCGCGCTGGGCGCCAACGGCGTACTCGGCGTGGGCGTGTCGCGCTACGACTGCGGTACTGCTTGCGCGGGCACCACGGCGCGATGGGGCTACTACTACGCGGACAATAATCCGGCGACCGCGGTCGTGATGCCGCTAGTCAATCAGGTGACCAATCCCGTTTCGCTGTTCACGGTGAACAACAACGGCTTGATCGTGGATATGCCAACGATTCCCGGTGAGGGGGCGGCTACGGCCACTGGCACCGTCACCTTTGGTATCGATACGCAGGCGAACAACATGCTCGCGGGTGCCGGTGCGACCGTGTTCAATACGGATTTGCACGGCGATTTCACCGGTAGCTACAACGGCGCGAGCACGGTGTCCGCGTACCTGGATTCGGGTTCGAATGCCCTGATCTTCGACGACTCAACGATTCCGCAAGCAGGTGGGTTTTTCGCGCCAGCCAGCACGCTGACGCGTTCGATTGCGTTGAGCAGCACCAACGGCTCGGCTGCAACCGCCAGCTTCAACATTGCCAATGGATCGTCGTTGTTTGCGTCGATCAACTATGCGTTCAACAACCTTGGCGCATATCTGGCGCAGACCATTGATCTCGGTCTTCCGTTCTTTTACGGCCGACGTGTCTATTACGGCATTGCCGACAAGACGTCGGCTGGCGGCGGAACAGGTCCGTACGTTGCGTTCGTTTCCAAATGAAGATTTAGTCAACTGACGGCTGGACCTACGGAAAGCGCACCTCGCGGTGCGCTTTTTTTTATCAAGGCGCTCACGCCTCGAGCGCGAGCGTCGCGAACGAAGCGAGCCAGTGTTCGCCCATGTAGTCCCCCGCGACGTGGTTCAGCGCGCTGTGCAAATGCTTCTGCGCTGCTTCGCGCAAAACGTCTGCGCGCACGTCGCCCACTGGCAACGCGCGCGCCAGGGTGCGCTGGCACCACGCGCGGCTCAGGTTGAGTCCGTCGAGGTGCGCGATTTTGCCATCGGTGCGGTCTGTAACCGTCGCGGGGGTGAAGAGGGTCGCGGGCATGCGCGCGGCGACGTCCGGCAGAAAACGTCCGAACCACGCGTCGAATTCGTCCGCAGGCAGCACACGACTCATCAACACGGCTTCCATCAAGGATGGCGAAAGAAAGTCGTCGCCCGATGGCTCCCACGCCTGGCATGCCGCGTCGCTCTGATACCAGCGTCGCGCGGTTTCCTCGATCTGCATCGCCAGCGCGCCATGCGCGGTCTGGCGCGCGAAATCCAGTGCGAGCGTCAACGCAAACGCGGTGTTGAAGTGCGTGCCGACACGCACCGGGTACGTGGCCTTCGGCAGAAATTCCGCGAAACGTTCGACAAAAATCTCCGTGAGCGAGGCAAGCGCGCGTGACCAGCGCGCAGCCTCGGGCGTCTTCATCGTGTCGAGTTGCGCGGCGAGTGCGAGAAGCCAGGCCCAGCCATATGGCCGCTCGAAGCCGCGGTTCTGGGGCAGGTCGAGATAGGCGCGCTCGCCGGCCATCTTCTCGTCGGTGAAGTGTTCGTCGACTACGGCGATGATGCGCGGTGCTTCGGGCAAATCCGGAAAGCGCGATAGCAGACGTGAAATCAGCCAGTAGCCATGGACACACGAGTGCCAGTCGTAGCTGCCGTAAAACACCGGGTGCAGTGCGCGCGGCGCCTGCACGTCCTGCGGACCGGCCAGCGAATGCGTGAGTTTGTTCGGATACTCGCGCGTGAGATGCGCGAGCGCGAGTGAGGCGAAACGGGAAGCGATCGGGGCGGTGAGCGTATCGGTCATGGCGACGGTGCGCGGCGGCGAAAGCGAAGCCGTCAGCGTATCGCGGAATCAGTCGGGTGTGGCCGCTGCACCCGGCTTGCCCGTGGCGCGCTCCCGTTCGAGGCGGCGTACCGCATCGCTCACATCCTGGCTGAATTGCGCGAGCGCTGCCAGTTCGATATTGGGCGGTTGCAGCGCGGTCCACAGCACGTCGACGAGTCGCTTCGCCGTGGCGTCGATATCGGTTCGCCGGTTGCCGAGCGTTGCGTCCCAGAGAACATGCTCCATCGGCCCGAAGACCAGCGAGCGCAAAAGGCGCAGCGGCATGTCGTTGCGGATCTGGCCGCTCTCCTGTCCGCGAGCGAGCACGCGCATGAGCGGCGCCGTGTAGCGGCGCTGCATTTCGGTGAGCGCTTCGCTCAGGTCGTGATGACGCGTGCGGCCCTCGGACAGCACCAGCTCGCAGATGCCCGTTCCGCTTTCGAGCATCAGCCGCAGATGCATACGGACGATGAATGCAAACTGCTGTCGCACGGTGCCGTCACGCGGCAGGCCGGCCTCGATCGCCCCGATCGATTCGTCATACCAGTCGCCGATCACGCGCGCGCAGAGTTCACGCTTGCCGCGAAAGTAGCTGAACACGGTGGCCTCGGATACGCCGAGCCGCTGTGCGATCTCAGCGGTGGTCGCGCGCGCGTAGCCCTTTTCGGAGAACACGTCGCGGCCAGCCTGAAGGATCTCCTTCACGCGCTGCTGCGATTTGCGCCCCGCGGGCTGCCGGCGGGAGGCGGGCAGGGCGGTACTGGTAGCGGCTGGCATTTTGAGTAAGGGTCAGTTAGTGGTGGGGCGTCGTTTCATTATCGGTGAGTTAAGGCCGTGGAGACAAGGAATTTGCTCAACCATGGGAATCTGAGCGTTACTCAATAAAACCTATTGACGTATACGTAAATGTGGCGTGAAATGGGCGTCCATAGGGCGAACGACGTGGACGTGCCCGTATCGAACTTTGCATAGGACCGGAGTAAGCGTTAAAGCGCCAAGGCTGGCCGACCGCCCTGACGGGCATGGGGCCGGAGTAAGCGCTAAAGCGATAAAGCGACAACGCCGGCCGACCGCCCTATCGGGCATGGGACCGGAGTAAGCGCTAAAGCGACAACACCGGCCGACCGCCCTCACGGGCATGGGGCGGGAGTAAGCGCTAAAGCGCTAACTCCCGCCGACACAGGAGACACTCATGAGCAATGTACCCGGACTGCAGTTCCCGCTTGGCGAAGAAGTCGAAATGCTGCGCGACAGCCTCGCCGCCTTCGCGGCAAAGGAAATCGCGCCGCGCGCGGCCGAAATCGACCGCACCGACCAGTTCCCCATGGACCTGTGGCGCAAGTTCGGCGATCTGGGCGTGCTCGGCATGACGGTTTCCGAGGAGTACGGCGGCGCGAACATGGGCTACACGGCGCATATGGTCGCGATGGAGGAGATTTCGCGCGCGTCGGCGTCGGTTGGACTTTCCTATGGTGCGCACTCGAACCTGTGCGTGAATCAGATCCACCGCAACGGCACCGAAGCGCAAAAACGCAAGTACCTGCCGAAGCTCGTGTCCGGCGAGCACGTCGGCGCGCTCGCGATGAGCGAGCCGAATGCAGGTTCGGACGTCGTCAGCATGAAGCTGCGCGCCGAAAAGAAGGGCGACCGCTATGTGCTCAACGGCACGAAGATGTGGATCACGAACGGCCCGGATTGCGACACGCTCGTCGTCTATGCAAAGACCGATCCGGAAGCGGCGTCGCGCGGTATCACGGCGTTCATCGTCGAGAAGGGCATGAAGGGCTTCTCCGTGGCGCAGAAGCTCGACAAGCTCGGCATGCGCGGTTCGCATACGGGCGAGCTCGTATTCCAGGACGTCGAAGTGCCCGAAGAGAACATCCTCGGTCAGCTCAACGGCGGCGTGAAGGTGCTGATGAGCGGCCTCGACTACGAGCGCGCCGTGCTCGCGGGCGGTCCCACCGGCATCATGGCCGCCGTGATGGACGCCGTCGTGCCGTACATTCACGACCGCAAGCAGTTCGGTCAGGCGATCGGCGAATTCCAGCTCATCCAGGGCAAGGTCGCCGATCTCTACACGACCTTCCAGGCGTGCCGCGCGTATCTCTATGCCGTGGGCCGCCAGCTCGACACGATCGGCACTGACCACGTGCGTCAGGTGCGCAAGGATTGCGCGGGCGTGATTCTCTACACCGCGGAAAAGGCGACGTGGATGGCCGGGGAGGCGATCCAGATTCTCGGCGGCAACGGTTATATCAACGAGTATCCGGTCGGGCGTCTCTGGCGCGATGCCAAGCTCTATGAAATCGGTGCGGGCACAAGCGAGATCCGCCGCATGCTGATCGGCCGCGAGCTGTTCGCGGAAACGATGTAACGCCGACGACCGTCACGAAAGGAAGCACGCGATGCCGATCATCGAATCGAAGCTCAACCCGCGCTCGGACGATTTCAGGGCGAACGCCGCCGCGCTCGAGGCGGTCGTTGCGGACCTGCGCGAGAAGATCCAGAAACTGTCGCTTGGCGGCGGCGAGGCGGCGCGCGACAAGCATCTCTCGCGCGGCAAGCTGCTGCCGCGCGATCGCGTCGCGCAGCTGCTCGATCCGGGCACGCCGTTCCTCGAGTTTTCGCAACTCGCCGCTTACGGCATGTACAACGACGATGCGCCCGGCGCGGGCATCATCACCGGCATTGGCCGCATTGCGGGCCAGGAGTGCGTGATCGTCTGCAACGACGCGACCGTGAAGGGCGGCACGTACTATCCCGTGACGGTGAAGAAGCACATCCGCGCGCAGGAGATCGCGCAGGAGAACCGCTTGCCGTGCGTGTATCTCGTCGATTCAGGTGGCGCGAACCTGCCGAACCAGGACGAGGTCTTTCCCGATCGCGACCACTTCGGCCGCATCTTCTACAACCAGGCGAATCTCTCGTCGCAGGACATTCCGCAGATCGCGGTCGTGATGGGCTCGTGCACGGCGGGCGGCGCATACGTGCCCGCCATGAGCGACGAGTCGATCATCGTGAAGAACCAGGGGACGATTTTCCTCGGCGGCCCGCCGCTCGTGAAAGCCGCGACTGGCGAAGAAGTCAGCGCCGAAGATCTCGGCGGCGGCGATGTGCACACGCGCCTTTCGGGCGTAGCCGACCATCTCGCGCAGAACGATGCCCACGCGCTCGCGATTGCGCGCAGCATCGTCGGCAATCTGAATCGCGCGAAGACGCCGCCTGTCGTGTTGCGTGATCCGCTGCCGCCGCGTTATGACGCGAAGAGCCTGTATGGCGTGATTCCCGTCGATACGCGGAAGCCCTTCGACGTGCGCGAAGTGATCGCACGCATCGTGGACGACTCCGCCTTCGACGAGTTCAAGGCCCGGTATGGCACGACGCTCGTGACCGGATTCGCGCACATATGGGGCCACCCGGTCGGCATCGTCGCGAACAACGGCATCCTGTTTTCGGAATCGGCGCTCAAGGGCACGCACTTCATCGAACTGTGCTGCCAGCGCAAGATCCCGCTCGTGTTCCTGCAGAACATCACGGGCTTCATGGTCGGCCGCAAGTACGAGAACGAAGGCATCGCGCGCAATGGCGCGAAGATGGTGACCGCAGTCGCAACAGCGAAGGTGCCGAAGTTTACGGTGATCATCGGCGGGTCGTTCGGCGCGGGCAATTACGGCATGTGTGGTCGCGCGTATTCGCCGCGCTTCCTGTGGATGTGGCCGAACGCGCGTATTTCGGTGATGGGCGGCGAGCAGGCCGCGTCTGTGCTCGCGACGGTTCGCCGTGACGGTATCGAAGCGAGGGGTGGCGCCTGGAGCGCGGAAGAGGAGGACGCGTTCAAGCAGCCGATCCGCGAGCAGTACGAACGCCAGGGGCACCCGTATTACGCGAGCGCGCGGCTGTGGGACGATGGTGTGATCGATCCGGCGCAAACGCGCGATGTCCTCGGGCTAGGTCTTTCCGCATCGATGAACGCGCCCATCGAGGACACGCGCTTTGGCGTGTTCCGCATGTAAGCGCCGGCAGCAAGGAGACCTTGACGATGCAATACGAAACGCTGCTGGTCGACATCACGGGTCATGTCGCGACGGTCACGTTGAATCGGCCCGACGTGCGCAATGCATTCAACGAGACGATGATCGCGGAAGTGACAGCCGCGTTCACGACGCTCGGCGCGCGCGACGATGTGCGCGCGATCGTACTAGCGGGCAACGGGAAGGCATTTTGCGCAGGTGCGGACCTGAACTGGATGCGCAAGATGGCGGGCTATTCCGACGACGAGAACCGCGCCGATGCGATGCGTCTCGCGCTTATGCTCTCGGCGGTCTATCGCTGCCCGAAGCCCGTCGTCGCGCGTGTGCACGGAGACGCTTACGCTGGCGGCATGGGCCTCGTCTGCGCGGCCGATATCGTGGTCGCCGTCGAGACCGCTCACTTCTGCCTCTCGGAAGCGCGCCTCGGCCTGATGCCGGCGACCATCGCGCCTTATGTGATTCGCGCACTGGGCGAGCAGGCGTCGCGCCGCTATTTCGTCACTGCCGAAGCGTTCGATTGCGCGACGGCGCAGCGCCTCGGCCTCGTGAGTGAGGCGGTGAGCGCCGACACGCTCGATGCAACCGTTCAGCGCATCACCGACGCGCTCGTCGCGAACAGCCCGAACGCCGTGCGCGAGTGCAAGCAGCTCGTTCAGGATATCGCGGGTCGAACGCTCGACGACGCGCTGATCGAAGATACGGCCATTCGTATCGCGCGCATCCGGGCAAGCGACGAAGGGCGCGATGGCGTTTCATCGTTCCTCGAAAAACGCACGCCACGTTGGCGCGGCTAAGCCGCTTTTGTGAAGCGCAGGGTTCACCCGAACGACAGCGAGACCAAACATGTTCAACAAAATCCTGATCGCCAACCGGGGCGAAATTGCGTGCCGCGTGGCGGCGACCTGTCGCCGGCTCGGCGTGAAGAGCGTAGCCGTTTACTCGGATGCCGATGCCAACGCGAAGCACGTCGCGGCGTGTGACGAAGCCGTGCATATCGGCGAGGCTGCGGCGGCGCAGAGCTATTTGCGCATCGAACGCATCATCGCTGCTGCACGCGCGACCGGTGCGCAGGCGATTCATCCGGGTTATGGATTTCTTTCGGAGAACGAAGATTTTGCGCGAGCCTGCGATGAAGCGGGCATCGTCTTCATCGGGCCGCCGGTCGGGGCGATTGCCGCGATGGGTTCGAAGGCGGCTGCCAAGGCGTTGATGCACACGGCGTCGGTGCCGCTCGTGCCGGGCTATCACGGCGACGATCAGGACCCGGCGCTACTTCAGCGCGAAGCCGACGCCATGGGCTATCCGGTGTTGCTCAAGGCGAGCGCGGGCGGCGGCGGAAAGGGCATGCGCGTCGTCGAGCGCAGCGAGGACTTCGCTGCGGCGCTGGCATCGTGCAAGCGCGAGGCCGCGAGCAGCTTCGGTAACGATCGCGTCCTGATCGAAAAGTATCTGCTGCGTCCACGTCACGTCGAAGTGCAGGTGTTCGCCGACACGCATGGCGGAGCGGTCTATCTGTTCGACCGCGACTGCTCGGTACAACGCCGACATCAGAAGGTGCTGGAAGAAGCGCCCGCGCCGGGGCTCGACGCGAGCGTGCGGCGCGCGATGGGCGAAGCGGCCGTGGCGGCGGCGCGTGCGGTGCAGTACGTGGGTGCGGGCACGGTCGAATTCATCATGACAGGCGCGCACTTCTACTTCATGGAAATGAACACGCGCCTGCAGGTCGAACACCCGGTGACCGAAATGGTCACGGGCCTCGATCTCGTCGAGTGGCAGTTGCGCGTGGCCTCGGGCGAGCCACTGCCGCTCGAACAATCGCAACTCGCCGTAGAGGGACATGCTCTCGAAGCGCGTATTTACGCCGAAAGTCCCGCGCGTGGCTTCCTGCCTTCGACGGGTACGCTCAAGCATCTGCGCATGCCGGAAGGCGTCGAGTTTACGATCGGCGAGGCAGGGCGGCGCGCTGCAGTGCGTATCGATAGCGGCGTGCGCGAAGGCGACACGATCACACCGTTCTACGACCCGATGATCGCGAAGCTGATCGTCCACGGCTCGACGCGCGAAGACGCGCTCGCGCGCATGCAGCGCGCACTGGAAGCGTGCGAGGTGGTGGGGCCGCATACGAACGTCGAGTTCCTGCACCGGCTTGTGACCTGCGAGCCGTTCGCCGCCGCCGACCTCGATACGGGTTTGATCGAGCGTCATCACGATGCGCTTTTCGCGCCGCACCGCAAGCCGGTCCGCGAAGCGCTCGCGCTGGCTTGTGCGGCGCTGCTCGTTCGCGAGGGCGCGTCGGCAGTTGACGCGTCGCCGTGGACCTCACTCACGCACTGGCGCCTGAACGGCGGCTACACGCAATCGCTCGGCTGGCGCGATATCGAAAGCGACACCGCGTTTTCGGCGACGTTTGCGCAGGACGGCGGCGCACAGACGCTTGCCTGTGCGGGCCGCGTCGATTCGTATTCGTGGTGGCGCGGGCACGGCGCGGACGAATACGGCGCGACCATCGGCGACACGCGTGTTACGGGGCGCGTGTTTGTCGACGGCGATGTGTTCCATGTGTTCTGCCTCGGTACCGCCATGTCGTTCGAATGGCAGAACCTGCTCGCGCATGCCGCCGACACGGAGCACGGCGAAGGGCGTCTCACGGCGCCCATGCCTGGCAAGGTCATCGCGGTGCTCGTGGAACCGGGCGCGACGGTGGAAAAGGGTACGCCCCTCATCGTCATGGAGGCGATGAAGATGGAGCACACGATCGGCGCGCCGTTCGCAGGCAAGGTGACTGAGTTGCTGTATGCAGTGGGCGATCAGGTCGCCGATGGCGCGCAACTGCTGGTGCTCGAAGCCGATTGACCGGAACTTGACCGTTGTACCCTGTTGGGCGTTTTGCGTAGGCAGAACGCCCTTTTTTGTTTGTCGTGGAATGCCGGGGCGCGTGGCGGGGGTGCAGAATGCGTTAGAGCGGTCACGCTGTTGGAGCACTTTGCAGCGAACAACCCACTGGGCGGCTATCTGGTTGAGGCGAGCCGACGAGGCGCGCTTCGTGAAAGCGGTGAGTAGTTGTTGGAGGAGTGAGCGCCATGAATCAATTCGCAAATGTCGAAGTTTTGTTCATTGCGGGCTTTGGTCCTATCGTCCGCGACACGGAGGCGAGCCGCAAGCTCTACGGCGAGAACCTCGGTATTCCATTCAAAGAAGAGACTGGCGGCTACCTTCACACGGAGGCTCTGAAAGGCGCAAACGCCTTTGCGCTTTGGCCGCTTTATCACGCAGCCCAGTCGTGCTTTGGCAACGACGCCTGGCCCGACGATATTCCTGCTCCGCAGGCCTGGCTCGAGTTCGATGTCGATAGCGTCGAGGAGGCGACGGCGGAGCTTGAGTCGCGAGGATATCGAATGCTTGTCAGGAACAGGACAGAACCGTGGGGGCAGAAGGTCAGCCGTTTTCTTTCACCGGAAGGATTGCTGGTTGGTATTACTTTCACTCCGTGGTTGCGCACGGACAAATAGCACGGCTATGGCGGACGGCGAGCACCGTTCGTCCGCTCGTAAATCAATGAGGAATCGCAGGGCGTCGATCGCGGTGCCATCCGCCACAGCGATCTCCGGCGGTACGAAGCCGATTGCGAGCGTCAGCAAGGGAGCGATGACCGTCTGCCATGTCGGGCGACATTCGGTCATCCAGTGAAATTCGATGTCTCGACCGTGAATGGCCGAATTGCGAATGCTTTCGGGCGTTTGATCTGGCGCGGCAGGCAACGTCCAGGATCATTGTTACCTCTGCTTCAAGCGTCCACGTAACGCCGCGATCACGCTCGCAGGCATTGACTTGATGTATCGCATTCGCAAAGGTCGATTCGATCTCACGAGGCGCGGCCAATGATATCGGCTGCGCCCGTCGTCTGCGTGGATAGTCTATTTATAAAGCAGGAATCCTTTGTATTTTTTGCTATTCATTCAAGACCGTCTATCTGCGCCAGGACCGGCAAACTTGCCCACCCCTCATCTCATGCCACAAGACAGGCGCGTCCACCTTCACCGCTGCGTCGAGTCAGGATTGCCCATTACGGGTTACTCCGGGCTATTACTTAAATCTTACGATTTCTATACTGTCTGGCCGGATAACCGGTCCAGCGTAATGGTGCGTACGCAACGTCGGGCGTTTGCCCAGTCGCGCGGCTCGCATCGAGCTGGTAAAAAAGACATGCTACGGAGACGATCATGGAATTACGCTTGAAGAGCGTTGTGGGTGCGCTCGTGCTTTGTGCTTTCGCGAATGTCGGGCAGGCTGCCGAGCCGATCAAGATCGGCGTTGACGGGCCGTTCACGGGTGGGTCGTCTTCGATGGGCGTGAGCATGCGCGATGGCGTGCGCCTTGCCACGGCGGAAATCAACAAAGCGGGCGGCGTGCTGGGGCACCAGATCGTTCTGGTCGAGCGCGACGATGAAGCGAAGAACGAACGCGGCGTGCAGATCGCGCAGGAGTTGATCAACAAGGAGAAGGTCGTCGCGGTAGTGGGCTACGTCAACACCGGCGTGGCGCTCGCGTCGCAACGCTTCTTCCAGGAAGCGAAGATCCCCGTATTCAATAACGTCGCGACCGGCAGTATCGTGACGAAGCAGTTCACCGACCAACCCGACAACTACGTCTTCCGTAACGCCGCCGCGGACCGGATCCAGGCGCCGATGATCGTCGAGGAAGCGGTCACGAAGCGAGGCTTCAAGAAGGTCGCAATCCTTGCGGACTCAACCAATTACGGCCAGCTGGGTCGCGAAGACCTGGAGAAAGCGCTTGCTGCTAAAGGCGTGAAGCCGGTAGCGGAAGAGAAATTCAATATCAAGGACGTCGATATGACGGCCCAGCTGCTCAAGGCCAAGGAGGCCGGCGCTGAAGCAGTGCTCACGTACGGCATCGGACCGGAACTCGCGCAGATCGCAAACGGCATGGCCAAGCTCGGCTGGAAAGTGCCGCTGATCGGCAGCTGGACGCTCTCGATGGCGAATTACATCGACAACGCGGGGGCGAACGGCGAGGGCGCACGCATGCCGCAGACCTTCATTCAGGTACCGAATACGCCTAAGCGCAAGGCATTCGTCGAGGCCTACCTGAAGGAGTTCAAGCCGAAGAACGACCGCATCGACTCGCCGGTATCGGCTGCACAGGGTTACGACTCGGTCTACCTGCTGGCTGCCGCAATCCGCCAGGCCGGCTCGACGGACGGTCAGAAAGTGCGTGCGGCGCTCGAGAACCTCAATTCCCGTGTGGATGGCGTCGTGATGGTGTACGACAAGCCGTTCACGCACGACGACCACGAAGCGATCAGCGCGAACGTGCCGGTGGTCGGCGAGGTCAAGGGTGGACGGGTCGTGTATGCCTACGATGCGGACCTGAAGGGCGGTAGCCAGGTGCGCACGAAGCAGGCCTCGAACGCATCGAACTAAGCCGCAGGGGATGTCCCGAAGCCGCGTCCGCCTGCCCGGCGGACGCGGCATTGTTCTTCTATTGCGCGAATCATCTCGCGGTCGACCATGGCCATTCTTCTGCAACTGATCTATAGCGGCATCGCGCTCGGCATGATCTACGCCGTGATCGCGTTTGGTTACCAACTCACGTTTTCCACCTCCGGCACGCTGAATTTCGGGCAGGGCGACGCGCTGATGCTCGGCGCGCTCGTCGGCCTCACGCTCGTGACGCTCGGCGTCAATTACTGGCTGGTGATTCCGATCGTTTGCGTGTTCGGTCTTGTGCAAGGAGCGTTCGTCGAACGGATCGGCGTGCGGCCGGCGATCAAGATCAAATCCGAGTTTGGCTGGATCATGTCGACGATCGCGCTCGGTATCATCTTCAAGAACGTCGCTGAGAACGTCTGGGGCCACGACGATCTGCGTTTCCCTTCACCTTTGCCGGAGACGCCGCTCAAGGTGTTCGGCGCCAATGTGCTGCCGATGGAGCTGCTGGTCGTGGCCGGCGCAATTGTGATGATGCTCGCCGTCGAATTTTTCAACCGCAAGACGATCTTCGGCAAGGCCGTTGTCGCCACCGCTAACGATCGCGATGCCGCGGCGCTGATGGGCATCAACACAGGTCTCGTCATCACGTTTTCGTATGCACTGTCTTCGTTGACTGCTGCATTCGCCGGCGTGCTGATCGCGCCGCTCACGCTAACAGGCGCGACGATGGGCGCAGTACTGGGTCTCAAGGCGTTTGCCGTGGCGATCATTGGCGGCCTGTCGAGCGGGATGGGCATCCTTGTCGGCGGCGTGATCCTCGGGATCGCAGAGACGACGACCGGCTTTTATATCTCCACCGGATACAAGGATGTGCCCGGGCTCGTGCTGTTGCTGATCGTGCTCGCGGTGAAGCCGGCCGGTCTGTTCGGCAAGACTGCGATCAAGAAAGTTTGAGGACAGCCATGAACAAGAAGAAGCTCGTCGCGGCGGCCGTTGGGCTCGTCGCACTTGCGGTGTTTCCTGTGCTCTCGGGAAATCCGTACTACATCCATCTGGTCGAGACCATCATGATCTACGCGATCCTGTTGTTCGGTCTCGACATCGTCGTAGGCTATACCGGACAGGTGTCGCTGGGGCACGCCGGTTTGTTCGGCGTGGGTGCCTATACGGCTGGCGTGCTGTTCATCAAGCTCGGCGTGCCGTTCTTTGTTACCGCACCGCTTGCGATCCTGGTCACAGCCGGCTTCGGCGCGATTCTGGCGTTGCCGGCGCTGCGCGTGTCCGGCCCGTATCTCGCGATGGTGACGCTCGCGTTCGGCACGATCATCCAGATCCTCATCAACGAGATGGATTTTCTGACCAATGGCCCGCTCGGCATCAAGGTGCCGAAGCCGTCGTTTGCAGGCCATACGCTCAACGAAACCGAGTACTACTGGCTCGTCGCGGCGCTGATGGTGGTGTCACTGATCGTCGTGCACCGGGTGCTCAAATCGCATCTCGGCCGTGCCTTCGAAGCGCTGCGCGACAGCCCGATTGCGTCGGACTGTATGGGCGTATCGGTGTATCGCTACAAGGTCTACGCGTTTGTGATCAGCGCAGGATTCGCCGGTCTGGCAGGGTGCCTTTACTCGTATTCCGAGCAGTACATTTCGCCCAACACCTATAACTTCGAACTGACGATCCTGTTTCTTCTCGCGATCATCATGGGCGGCCGCAAGACCCGCACGGGTGCACTCGTCGGTTCGACGATCATCGTGATGCTGCCGAAACTGCTCGACGATATCGACATGTTCCGCACGGTGGCGACGACGCTGGCAGTGGTGGTCGCAATCGGCTCGGCGATCGCCATCGCGCGCAAGCTCACCTCGCCGCGCAAGGTCGTCATTCCTCTCGGCGGCACCGTGGGCCTCGCTGCCTTTTCGTATCTGATCGATACGCTTGCCGACTGGCGCCTGACGATCTTCGGGCTGATGATCCTGCTCGTCGTCTACTATCTGCAAGATGGGGTCGTTGGCTTCGTGCGCAAGATCGTGACGCACGGTCGCGTGCGCACTGTCACCTTCGAGATCCCGGAACAAGAGGATATCGGCCCCGACGCGCTTCATGCCGTGCACGCCGAAGGCACGGAGAACATCCTCGAGCTGCGCGGCATCCTGATGCAGTTCGCCGGACTGAAGGCGCTGAACAACGTCGATCTGACTGTCCGGCGAGGCACGATCCACGGCCTGATCGGACCGAACGGGTCCGGCAAGAGCACGATGATGAACGTGCTGACCGGCATTTACGTTCCGACCTCTGGCACGGTCGACTATCTGGGTCAATCACTCGCGGGGCGCACGTCGTCGCATATCGCGTTGTCCGGCATTGCGCGCACCTTCCAGAACGTGCAGTTGTTCGGCGAATTGACCGCGCTCGAAAACGTGCTGGTGGGCCTGCATCACACCTTCAAGTCGCAGTTGGCAGACGTGGGCCTGATGTCGTCGCGCTACCGCCGTGAAGCGAGCGCCGCCCGCGAGCGGGCGTTCAGGATGCTGCGCTTTGTCGGGCTGGAAAACGTCGCCGGGGAAGAGGCGCGCAATCTTCCTTACGGCAAGCAGCGCCTGCTCGAAATCGCACGGGCACTCGCACTCGATCCGCAACTGTTGCTGCTTGACGAACCGGCCGCCGGCCTCACTGCGCCCGACATCAAGGATCTGATCGCGATCATCCGCAAGGTGCACGATCACGGCATCACAGTTGTGCTGATCGAACATCACATGGACGTGGTGATGAGCGTCTGTGACACGGTCTCGGTGCTGGACTTCGGGCAAAAGATCGCGGAAGGCAAGCCGGCCGAAATCCAGTCGAACGAAAAGGTCATCGAAGCCTATCTCGGCTGCCAGGCCGCGTAGACCGGGCGATTCAGTGCATAAACGGTGCGCCTCCACAGGGCGCATCTACGGGGACACGACATGTTATCGATCAGAAACCTGCATGCAGGTTATGGCAAGGTCAAGGTGCTGCACGGCATCTCGATGGATGTACCGAAGGGTTCGGTCGTCACGCTTATCGGCTCGAACGGCGCAGGGAAGACGACCACGATGCGCGCGATCTCGGGCATGATCCGGCCCACGGACGGCGAAATCACGATGGGCGACAGCGGCAACGTAAAGCGGATCGACGCAATGGATTCGCATCGCATCGCGCGACTCGGACTCGCCCATTCGCCGGAAGGCCGGCGCGTGTTTGCGACGATGACCGTTACCGACAATCTCATCCTCGGCGCGTTTCCGCGGCTGACGTGGGCGCGTCCGCGCGGCGACGTCAACGCCGATCTGGAACGTGCGATCGAACTGTTTCCGCGACTCAAGGAGCGTCGCAATCAGCTGGCAGGCACGCTCTCCGGGGGCGAACAGCAGATGCTCGCCATGGCGCGCGCCATCATGCTGAATCCGGACCTCGTACTGCTCGACGAACCGTCGATGGGGCTTGCACCGATTCTCGTCGACGAGGTGTTTCGCATCATCGCGAATCTGAAGAGTCAGGGCGTGACGATGCTGCTCGTCGAGCAGTTCGCGGCTGCGGCGCTCAATGTGGCCGACTATGGCTACGTGCTGGAAAACGGCAGGATTGCGACGCATGGTCCGGCCGCGAAATTGCAAAACGATCCTTCAGTGAAGGCAGCGTATCTCGGGGCCAGTCACTGAGGTCTGGGCGCGCGGGGACGAAGGCTATTTCCCGATATCCATTCGCTAACGGACATGGCGGCGTTTGTATCGATCGACTTTTGTGGGTCGGCCAGGCGCCCTTCGTCTTCCGCAATCCGAGGGGTGAACGTCACCTCGGTCGCGCAACCCCACAAGCGTGATCGAGCAAGCCTTCGGCGGTACCGGTGCCACCTTCAACATCACGTCCGCTGTTGACGATCAGCCAACCGTAGCGGTCGGCATCGGGTCCGGCACCCGTCACGAGGATCGTTTGCGCGCCCATCGTCTGCTGGGCTTCAAGATCGCGTGCCACCACCCGGAACGGATTGCTGCGGTCCTGCAGGCTCGTGACGCGCGTCACACGATAGCGCTTGCCGTCCAGGGTAATCCAGCTCCACTCGCCGGGCGCGTCGGCGCGATGCGCAGCGAGGGCATCGGTGATATCGGTTCGCATGCAATCCACGTGGATGTGTAGTTGATTCTGCGAGCGCTGCACGGAAGAGTTGATTTCGAGGCCGAGCTGGTTCGCGGCGAGTTGCATGTCGATCCTCGCATTGACGTGGTGCCCGGCATTCCATGCACCGACCCAGTATTCCGGCGAGCCCGCGTAAAGAATCTGGGGACTTTCGATGCCCGGTACGCGGTCGGTCGGGATCAGCAGATATTGGGCCCGGCCCGAGATGTCTTTGAGCACTGCATAGCGATTCTGCAAATCGACGCTCGTGCAAGGCGCGGGCTTGCCGGTGTCGCGTACGTTCGGGACGCACTGGCCGCCTACGATTTTCCAGAGTGCGTCAGAGTCGACCGTCGAAAGGCGGGCGCAGCCTCCGACGGAAAGCAGCGCGGCGGCGCTGGTTGCGAGAAAGACGTTCCGTATCAGGTTGGTGTATCGCATCGGCTCGGCGCAATCGTGACAGGGGAGCGGGCCACGCCGCCGCCGCTACGTCGCGTAGGCGGGTGGCTGGATGTTGCGGCGAGTGTAGCCGAAAGCGTGTGTCACGCGTGTGAGTACGAGTCGGCGCCGGGCTGCAAGGCATCCGTTTCCGCAATCAAGAGCAAGTGCGGATTAGTCCCGGCAAGCGAAGGCACTCGAGCCCGCTTCGGCGCGATGGCTGTGTACCAACGTAACGTTGCGGACAGGCCACGAACGCGCACCGCTTACTTACGCGGTGGATGAAACGTGAGAGGACGCTCGCTTTTTTCGCCTTCGGCGGCGGGCGTCGGACCACACGAGCCGCATGTCCCGCATCCATCGGCGCAATTACCGGTCGCACCGCGCGGCTGCAGCGCACGACCAACGCGTTGTGCGAATGGCCCGCGTCCCGGCCTGAGCAGGCTGGCGGCGAGAGCGGCCTGGCGCTGCACTGCCAACGTCGGGGCGAGCTTGCGAAGCGTATAGAGCAGGCTCGCGGCCACGAGTGCCGCGATCACCGCATATTGGATGACGAGTCCGGCACTCATGCGAAGCGACTCGCGATCTGATAGGTGATAAATGACGCGACGTACGCCACCGCAAACATGTAGCTGAACGAGATCACCACTGCACGCCACGAGCGCGTTTCGCGGCGGATCACGGCGAGCGTCGACATGCACTGCGGCGCGAACGCGAACCACACCATCAGCGAGAGCGCGCTCGCGAGCGAGAAGTTCTGCGCGAGCGTGTGGCCGAGTCCGGCGATATCGGAGTCGCCGGTCGCCACCGAATAGACCGTGGCGAGCGCGGCCACAGCGGTTTCGCGCGCGGCGAACGCCGGAATCAGCGACAGGCTGATCTGCCAGTTGAAGCCGAGCGGCGCGAACGGATACTGCAGCACGCGGCCGATATAGCCTGCGAAGGAATAGTCGATGGCGGGACCGGTCGCGCCGGCTAGCGGCGAGGGGAAAGTCGAGATGAACCACATCAGCACGGTCAGCGCGAGGATGATGCCGGTGAGACGCTTCAGGAAGATCATGCCGCGCTCCCACAGACCGATCGCAACGTCACGCGCGCGCGGCATACGGTAGGACGGCAGTTCCATCAGCGGCGCGTGCTCGCGACGGTCGCGGCGCAGATGCTTCATCACCCAGCCCACCACCATCGCGCCCACGATGCCTGCGAGATAGAGCGCGAACAGCACGAGTCCCTGCAGGTTGAACACGTCGAAGACCATGCGCTGAGGAATGAACGCGCCGATGAGGAGCGCGTAGACGGGCAGCCGCGCGGAGCAGGTCATGAGCGGTGCGACGAGGATCGTGGCGAGACGGTCGCGCGGATCGGTGATGCTGCGCGTGCCCATGATGCCGGGAATCGCGCACGCGAAGCTCGAGAGCAACGGAATGAACGAGCGTCCGGTGAGCCCGACCGACACCATGATGCGGTCGAGCAGAAACGCCGCGCGCGGCAGATAGCCCGATTCCTCCAGGACGAGGATGAAGAAGAACAGCACGAGAATTTCAGGCAGGAAGCCGAGCACTGTGCCGACACCGCTGAGGATCCCGTCGGTGAGGAGGCTGCGCAGCGGCCCCTCGGGCAGCAGCGTGCCGGTCATCGCACCGAGCCAGGTAAAGCCGTCGCCGATCGCATCCGTGAGCGGTTTGCCGAGCGAATACACCGCCTGGAACACGAGGAACATCACGACTGCGAGGATCAGCGGACCGAAGACCGGGTGCAGCGTCCAGCGGTCGATGGCGTCGTCGCGCGCGTCGGTGGCGCGCGGTATCGTCACGGCCGCGGCGAGGATGCTTCGCACGGTGGCATGCAGGTCTTCGGCGTCTTCGGGACGGGCGTCGGTGTTCGCGGTCTGCTTGTCCGTTTGCTCGTCGCTGCGGTCGAGCAGATCGATCAAAGCGTGGGCGCCGCCGCGCCGCACGGCCACGGTTTCGACCACGGGCATGCCGAGCTGGCGCGAGAGCTCCGCCACATCCACGGTGATGCCGCGGCGCTTCGCGGCGTCCATCATGTTCAGCGCGAGGACCGCCGGGCGCCCCAGCCGCTTCACTTCGAGCACGAAGCGCAGGTGCAGGCGCAGATTCGTCGCGTCGGCGACGCAGACCACGAGGTCGGGCACCGCTTCGCCGGGATAGTGGCCGAGCAGGACGTCGCGGGTGACGCGCTCGTCGGGGCTCGTCGAATCGAAGCTGTACGCGCCCGGCAGGTCGAGCAACTGGACCTTGCGGCCCGAGGGCGTCACGAAGCGGCCTTCCTTGCGCTCGACGGTGACGCCCGCGTAGTTGGCCACTTTTTGCCGCGCGCCGGTGAGCAGGTTGAAAAGCGCGGTCTTGCCGCAATTGGGATTGCCGACGAGGGCGATACGCAGTGGTGCCTGATTCACGACGCGCAAGCCTCCGCGACGCTCACGCGAAGGGCTTCGGCGCGGCGCAGCGCGAAGCGCGTCGAGCCGATCTGGACGAGTAGCGGGTCGGCGCTCCAGGGCGCACGGGCGACGACGCGCACCGGCTCGCCCGGCACGAAGCCGAGATCGCGCAGACGCTTCGCAATGGGGTCGTGCTCATGCGCATCGTCGACGCGCTCGACGTAGGCGGTGGCACCTCTGGAGAGGTCAGTCAGACGCATGGCAGTGAGGGTAATCAAATGCGAATGGATCTCATTGTACGCCCACGCCAAAACGATGCGTGGGCAACGATTGGGGCAATATGTCGCAATGATCTGGGATAAGAACGGCTCAGTGCGCCGAATGCCCCAAGTGGCGGGACTTCGCGCGCGGGACCGCCACGCGGGGCGCGGCGCGGCGGGCGGCGCAATGCCGCACGCCGTGCGGTCAGGCGAGCGGATCGACGACCGCCCGCAACTGACGATTCAAGCGGCGCCGCGCTTCAAATCGCGGGTGCGGGCAGCGTGCCGAGAATTTCCTCGAACGCGAGCCCGATCGCGAGCAGACGCCGGTCGCTGCCGAGCGGTCCGTCGAGTTCGAGCCCGACCGGCAGTCGCCCGTCTACCAGCCCGGCAGGCAGCGAAAGGCCTGGAATGCCGGCGTTGCTGGACGGGTCGGTATTGCGCAGGAAGGCACTCATTTCGTCGATGGGCGGAGCCCCGTCGATCGAGACGCGCGAGGAGCCGTTCAGTTCGTCGATGGGTACTGCGACGAGACGCGTCGTCGGGAAGAGCAGCGCGTCGACTCCGCACCCCGCGAACGTATGCGCGTAAAGCTGCTGCAGACGCGGCCGCCATACGGTGAGCGCAGTCTGGTAGTCGCCGCCGAGTTCGTCGGCGAGCACGGCGTCGTAGGTGGCGTGCACGTCCGGGCTCGCAATGCGCGCCACGACCTCGGCGACGCTTTGCACAGGCGCATGGTTCGCGACGAGCCACGCGTGCAGGTCCTCGAGCGGCTCGTGCAGCGCGATCGCCGTGCTCACGCGCGCGTTGAGCGCGAACAATTCGCTCATTTCGACGGGTACGAGCGTGACGCCCGCCGCCTCCAGCTTGTCCAGCGCTTTGCGCGCCACGTCTTCCAGCGCCGCTTCGAGCCCTTGCCAGAACGGTGCGGGCAAGCCAATGCGCAGATTCGCGATCGACGCCTGCGTGAGCGGGCCGTGGCCGGTGATGACGCCGTCGAGCAGTGTCAAGTCGGCGACAGTACGTGCCATCGGCCCGACTGTGTCGCGCGTGTGGCTGATGGGAACGACGGCTTGCGGGTCGTGATAGCGCCGCTGCGTCCCGCCGTCGCCGACGGACGGCCGCAGGCCGACGATGCCGCACAGCGCGGCTGGAATGCGCGTCGAGCCGCCCGTATCGGTGCCGAGTCCCGCCGGCGCGATGCGGGCGGCGATCGCGGCGGCCGTGCCGCCCGACGATCCGCCGGGAATCAGCCCGGGATCGTAGGGATTGCGGACAGGCCCCGCACCGGGGCTCAGATTCGTGCTCGTGATGCCGAACGCCAGTTCGTGCATGTTGGCCTTGCCGAGCAGGATGGCGCCCGCATCGACGAGCCGTTGCACCGAAGGCGCATGCCGGGCGGGCGTGAACCCTTCGAGCGCGGGCGTTGCCGCCGACGTCTGCAGGCCGCGTGTGTTGATGTTGTCCTTCACGACGATGGGCAGCCCGGCGAGCGGCAGGCGGGCCCGTTCGTTTTCGCCGAGCGCGTCGATGCGGTGCGCGGCAGCGAGTGCGCCTTCGACGTCGAGCACGGTGAACGCATTGAGGTTCGCGAGCGCCTCTGCACGCGCGAGCAGTGTCGCGACATATTCGGCGGCCTTCAACTGGCCGGACTGGATCGCCTTGACGGCTTGCGTCGAGGTAAGGGCAAGCTGCTTGTCGACAGTCCACGTCATGGAGACGTTCTCCTTATACGGCGGCCTCGGACGCGTTTGGCGGTGATGGAGTCATCAAGCGCAACACGAAAAGGCTCGACCGCTGGCATGACAGCCGGACGCGGGAATCGCGGATCCTGGCCACGCTCGTTCCGCGGTTCGCGATCGGGAAGCCGGCGTCGCGCGTGCTGCCGTCAGCATCAATGCTGCTCGCGATAGCGAGGCGCTTCCATGCCAGGAGAAACCCTGTCGTGCATGCGCGGCGAATGCCAGGGCGGACACCCCCAGACAGCGGCTTGCGACAAGCACGCCAATCCGTTCACGAAGAGCCGGATGCGTCGGTGCTTCCGGCGTGGCGCACAGTTGTCCGGTGACGTGGATCGTATTCTGTCACAACCGTAAGGAAGCCCGCTCCTTCAAGCGCAGTGGCGCTGTTCGTCGATCCACATGCGCGCCCAGCGGTACGCGTAGGCGAGCGCGTGTTCTTCATCGAAGAAGTAGTCGAGGGCGTAAAACGATCGGCTGTTGTCCGGCGGCGTGCCGATGGTCAGGTTGGCGGCGTAAAGGCCGTTCGGCAGTCGCTGCGCTGCCGTGGCGACGTCATAGCCTTTGTAGCGGAAGGGTGCGTTCATGGCGAATGGATCTCGGCTTGCGTTCCAGGTGGCGCGCAATTTCGGTGGCGCGAGCAAGAGCCAAGCGTAGTTGCAGGCGCGTGCTGGCGGAACCAATCTTTCGTCGCAAGCAAATCACGGGCGGCCTGGAACGGTCAGCAGAATGATCCGGATGAGGCGAGTTGCGTGTCCGGTTTCAATGTCGTCTGCTGGCTTTCCATTGTCTGTGGGGTGACGCACGAGAGCGGGCCGGCCGTCGCGCCGGCTATGTGCGGTGGCGGACGGTTGCTCGGCTTGCGCCGCTCGCGCGCCTCGCGCGGTGCCCCTCAGTCGGACGTGCTC
Organism: Paraburkholderia adhaesiva; assembly: GCF_021390575.1. Classification (GTDB taxonomy): domain Bacteria; phylum Pseudomonadota; class Gammaproteobacteria; order Burkholderiales; family Burkholderiaceae; genus Paraburkholderia; species Paraburkholderia adhaesiva. Next base: position 395,762 of record NZ_JAJEJQ010000002.1, read on the forward strand.
GTGCGGTAACCCACCTGCAGCACATTGCCGTCGGGGCCGATCTGCGGCGTAATGAGCGGCGAGCGGTTGTGGCCGGGCGCCGCGTTGCCCGGTGTGGCCGGGACGGTCGGCGGGTTTGCGCGCAACGCGGGTTGAGCGACCATGCGGGGCGTGGGGTGATCGGCAGAAGCCACCTTGCGTTTTGTGTCGTGGTGCGGACGAGCCTTCTTGCCGGCCTGGGGGGAATGCACCCCGGGCGTGCGCGCCTCCGGAGGATTCCAGATCTCGACGTAGCGCTCCCCGGCAATTACTGGGGCCGCGACGACGCACAGCAAGATCCCCGTCGTGATGAATCGCACTTCGTCTTCTCCGTATCGATGAACGTAGCCGGCTTGCACGCTGCGGCGGGAAACGCTTGTTCCCGTCGAGGATCGTGCCGGTTGCGGCGCTGCGCCGGGCGCGCGCCATGGACGGAACACTTCCGGATGCGGCATCGGCCAGCGCGTTGGCGATGCGGCACGGATGGCCGAGTGCACGCACTGTACCTTCGCGCAGTCGCTAACGCAAACGTTTGCAGTCGAGTGTTGGGGCGATGTTGCACGCATGGCACGGGCGGTTGATCGGACGCTAGCGTTGCCGGGTTTCAGCAATGTGGCAACTACAGAAATGGTGATCGCGCGGCCAGGGTGGCCCGTGACCGCGTGGAGTAGCGCACGGCAGGTCCGCAGGGCGTGTGAATCGCGTGCGCTACGGCCGGTCAGGCGGCGCTTGTGCGCGATCCGAATGCTACGGATTAGCGAATCGCCCCAGTAGCACGACGCGGCATAGACGTACTCCAGCGAGTCTCCCTCTAAAGCGACATCGCGATGTCGGGCCGCTTCGCCGGTGCGATGTAACCGACGGGGGCGCTGCGCCAGCGTCAGCGCGTTGGTGCCCGATGTATCGGCGGAGTTGGGGTCGCTACGTCTCGTGCGGTCCGATTTTGCATCGAGCAAAGGATGACGTAAGACCCGCGTTGTTTTCGGATGAAATGGACAACTAAATATATGCGCGTCTAAAGCGATACACCTCAGATCGGGACGGAACGCTTGCGCAGTTCTTGGGACGCTGCAAGCGGAATGCGCGCGTCGTCCCAGGTCGCGAGCCATTCCACTTCCTTCGACGCGAAAACGTCTCCGTGATTGCGCAGCGCGTACTGCAATGAATCGATGATGTGATTGCGGATAATTTCGGGCGTGTGCCGGTCGTCGAGAACGGCGCGGAAGGCTTCGAGCGTGGCCATCGCGTGGCTCCAGCAACTGTTGCGATTACGTCGTTATCACACGACAAAAATACTCGCGCCACGCTACAAAAAATCGTCGGAGAAATTAGCCGAAGCGCTCGGCACGCCAGGGACGCGGATCGGTGAAGGTGGGGGCGCCCGTCATCATGTCAGCGAGCAGGCGGCCCGTCACGGGGCCGAGCGTGAGTCCGTGATGATTGTGGCCGAACGCGAACCAGAGGCCCGCGTGACGCGGCGCAGGACCGATCACGGGGCGCATGTCGGGCGTGCAGGGCCGCATGCCGAGCCACGGTTCCGGGTCGACGCGTTCGCCGAGTCCGAACAGCGGCTTCGCAATCGCCTCGGCACGTTCGATCTGGACGCCGGTCGCAGCCGCGCCTCGCCGGGCGAGTTCGACGCCGGTGGTGAGCCGCACGCCCTGTTGCATCGGCGCGACGGCGTAACCCATTTCGCTGTCGACAACCGGCGCGGATAGCGTTCCGCGCTCGGGCCGGTAATGCATGTGATAGCCGCGCTTCGCGCGCAACGGAATGCGATAGCCGAGCGGCTCGAACACGGTGTCCGACCACGGACCGAGCGCGACGACCGCGTCGCGCGCGGCAATGAGGCCTTGCCCGGTCTGCACGGTCCACGCGTCGCCTGTCCGGCGCAACGTGGCCGCGTCTCCTGTCGCGAGCGTGCCGCCCTCGGCCGCGAACAGCCGCGCGTAACGCGCGACGAGCGCGCCGGGATTGATCACAGTCTTCGGGTCGAGCCAGTGCAGCGCGCCGGCAAATCCCGGCGCAAGACTCGGCTCTCTTGCGCGCAAGGCCGTTTTGTCGAGCACGCTCACCTGCAGCCCGTGATCGCGCGCCGTGCGTTCCGCCTGTGCGGCTTCCCGCTCGAAGCGCTGGGGTGTGTGATACGCCTGCAGCCAGCCGCTCGCCCGAACGAGCGATGCCGCATCGGCACGCGCGACGAGCGCGTCGTGCTCGGCGACGCTGCGCTCGATGAGCGGCAGCATGTCACGCGAGGCGGCGGCGTGGCGCTGCGGCGACGATTCCCACCAGAAGCGTGCGAGCCACGTTGCGTATGAGGGCAGGGCGCGATAGTCCCAGTAGAGATCCGTCGAGCGGTTGCGCGCATAGCGCAGCAGCGTGCCGGCGTCGCGCGGAAAGCCGTATGGCACCACCGACGATCGCTCGATGAGGCCCGCGTTGCCAAAGCTCGTTTCTTCGCCGGGACCGCGTCGGTCCACGAGCGCTACACGTCGGCCACGATCTTGCAGATGCAGCGCCACACTCACGCCGACAATGCCGGCTCCCAGAACGATGACGTCAAAATCCATAGATGTGCGCGAAACAGGGTGCAGTGTGAGGTTGAGTGGCGCGTTGCGCGGGGAGGGGCTGCTGCCCGCGGCGTGGGGCGGGCGCTTCAAACTGTAACGACGGCGCGTCCAGTTCGCAAGCGCGTGAACCGGACTGCGGCCAGCGGCGCATCGCGCGTTTGCTCGCGAAGATTTCGGGTATGCCGACGCGCCGCTCGATCTTGCTGCGGGCGTAATGCATCACGGACTAGTCGATGTGTTTCACTAGCACCAGCGCGAAAACGGCCTTGTGAAGTTCGGTGTTGATGAAACCGGGCCACTGCTGCGATCGCGCACGCTCACGCGTACTCGCTGGCAACGCGCCTGATGCGACGGCGCAAAGCGCAAACGCAAGCACGACGCGGCAGTTAGAGGATGTCTGCGTCCGTTGTTAAACTAGGAAGGTCGCGCAAGCACGCCATGCGCTAACCACGAGGGGAACACAATGGTGCGGTACCGGCATTACAAGGGTGGCATCTACGAACTGGTCTGCGAGGCGACACTCGAAGCGGATCCGTCGGTCACCATGATCGTGTACCGCGCCTCAAACGGCACGATCTGGACGCGGCCTGCTGCGGTGTTCTTCGAACTCGTCGAACACGAAGGTGCGCTGGTCCCGCGGTTTGCGCCCGTCAACTGAATCCTGAAACCCTGCCTGTGAGGCTCTGAGGCCATGCGTCTCCTGATTGCGATTCTTCTCCCCTGGTTGCTCTTTTTCACGATTGGACGTCCGCTGGCGGGAATCATCTGTCTGATTCTGCAGATCACGCTGATCGGCTGGATTCCGGCCGCCATCTGGGCCGTCTATTCGCTCAGCCAGTTTCATACCGACCGCAAGATCGACCAGGCGCTGGGCAAGCGTCCGTGAGTGACGGGGTCGGAACATTGCCGTTACGCGCGTAACAAAGAAATGTAATTTGGCACGAACTTAATTACACCTCTGCTTTCTTACAAATGGAAAGGAGAGGTGTGCAATGCCGAGGAACATTTTTATCGCAGGCGCGGTTGCGCTGCTGGCCGGGTGCGTGGCGGTCCCGGCGTACGACTCCGGTTATGGTTACGGGTATGAACAGCCGTACTCGACCGGCTACTACGGCTACGGGCCGGCCTACGTACCCGCATACGGGGCCGTGAACATCGGTATCTGGGGCGGCGGAAGGGAGTATGACCATCGCGGTGGCGAATGGCATGGCGGCCCGCGTGGGCCGGGCGGTCATGGACCCGTTGCCCAGGGTGGTCACGGCGGGGGCGGGGGCGGCCGCGGCCCTGGAGGTCACGGCGGCGGAGGTCACGGCGGCCCCGGTGGTCCCGGCGGTGACCGGTAGTGATCGATAGTGACCGGCACTGACCGGATGAAATCGCTCTGAGCGAATCCAGAAGCTGGAAACAATCAGGCCCGCTCCTCTCTCGAGGGCGGGCCTGATGTGTTTATCGAACCCGTCAGCCGTTCAGGGCTGCGGCAAACTGAATCACTGGCTGGATTGCGACGTTCCGGTCGTCGACGGGCCGTACGCTTGTGCATCCTTCTGCGCGTGGATTTTTGCCTCCGCGGCCTGAATGTTTTCGGGATAGTGCATCCAGTCGGCTGGATCGTACCCGGCGGCGCGTAGTTGTACGAGTTCTTCGCGCACCTGAGCACGCGTCAGCGGTTGCTGCTGCTGTTGCTGGGCGAACGAAACGGCCGGGGCGGCGAGGACAGCGGCGACCGCGACGGCCTTGAGAAACGATTTCACGACGTTACCTCCAATATCTCTTGTGAGGGCGGCAACGCGTTGCACTGCCCGTCCATACAATTTAGGTGCTTGCAGGATCAGGGTAAATACGCAAATTGCAAACTTAATGTTGTCGTTGCGACAATAGTCGCTGTTCCTGTTGTTCCAACGAATTTTTGCGCGAAGTGCTTAAGTGGCGAGGTAAACCCGGCCGGTGCGGCGTTATTGTGGGTGCTTCGATTATTGCAAATCATGCAACTCGAATTCACCGATAAAGGTATATATCCGGGTCGGGTGCTTACCTAGAATCCAGTCACTTGCTGCGAGCACCATTACCGCAGCAGGCAACACAAAAAGACCAGGAGGTTGCAATCATGAAATCGCTTGTTCAAGCCGTTGTCGTCGCTGTTGCCTTCGCGGCGCCAGTTGCTGTCTTCGCCCAGTCCGCCGATCAAGGCCTGACCCGCGAGCAGGTGCGCGCACAGCTCGTCGAATTCCAGCAGATGAGCCGCAACCAGGTCGCAGGTAGTGACGCCGCTGTCGGCGCGCCGGCCGCTCAGGGCGACACTTCATACGGCGGCGTGAGTGGCTCGTCGTGGATGGCGGGTCATGGATTTGTTCCCGAAGCGGCCCGCAGGGGCCCACAGGCTGTGTATTTCGGCGGCGCGTAAGCGAGGCCGGGACGTTCGCGTCCGCAGACTGCTTTTCAGGGAAAGCCCGCGGCGAATGTCGCGGGCTTTTTCATTTGCCGGATTGTATCGGTATCCCGATGATCGTTACGACGATGCCGCCTCGGGCACGTCGAGTACGAGATCGGTCTGCGCGATCGCCACGCACGTCAGCACGTAGCCTTCTGCCTTCTCCTCACGGCTTAGCCCCGGCCATTCGATCGTGAAGCGCACTTTGCCACTCACGACACGGCAGATGCACGTCCGGCACGTTCCGTTGCGGCACAGGCGCGGCAGGTGGATGCCAGCGAACCCGGCCGCCTCCAGCAACGTGAGTTCCGGCGGCGCCTCGAACGTGACGCCGAGCGGCTCGACGCGCACGCGCGGCACCGTACTTTCCAGCTTGTCCGCACTCACGAAATCGATACTCCCAGCAACCGGCCCGCGCCCGCGGTGAACCCTGCCGCAACGAGCCCGATTGCGATCTGCCGGAACGCGGAAAACGCGGCGCTGCGTCCGTTGAAGAGCGACGTGAACACGCCGACGGTCGCAAGTCCGATCGCGCTCAGCACGACCGACTGCACGATCGCCGTCGTGCCGTGCGCCCAGAGGAACGGCGCAGTGGGAAACGCCGCGCCGAGCGCAAACAGACAGAACGACACCGCCGCCGCCGACCACGGGTTGCCGCCCAGTTCCTTCGGATCGATGCCGAGTTCCTCGCGCGCGAGGGTGTCGAGTGCATGATCGCGGTCCCGCATGATCTGCGCGGCGACACGCCGCGACTCCTCGACGTCGAGGCCCTTCGCCTGATAGATCAGCGCGAGTTCGTGGCGTTCGGCATCCGGTGTGTGCTCGATTTCGTCGGCCTCCTTGGCGAGCTGCGTGCGCGCGAGTTCGCGCGCATTGGTGACCGAAAGCCATTCGCCGAGCGCCATCGAACAGGCGCCCGCCACGAGTCCCGCGAGACCGGTGAGCAGGATCGCGCGGTTGGCGCTGCCCGCGCCCGCGACGCCCATGATGAGACAGAAGTTCGAGACAAGGCCGTCATTCGCGCCGAGCACCGCTGCCCGCAGGTCGTTGCCCGAGGTCGCGCCCTTGTGCCACGACTCGGCGGCGGCGATCTGCTCGCCTTTCGAGCGGCCGCTCTCGGCCCTGCTCGCGACGATCGACTGCACGATTGCCGCGTGCTGCTGCTCTTGCGCAGAGAGCGCTTCGGCACCCGGTTCGTGCGCGTAGCGGTCACGGTCGGCGAATTCGGCTGCCGCGACGGTTGGCAGTACGATCGACGGGCCGAAAAAGCGCGTGAGCGTCTGCAGCAGTCGGGTTTTCGCGCTGCGTCGATGCCGTCCTGGCTCGATGCCGTTCGCCACGAGCTTGTCGTGCCAGACGCGCGCATGCTCGCGCTCGGATGCCGCGAGTTCGGCGAAGATCGTACGGCGGTTTGCGTCCTGCTCGGCCGTGGCGAGCGTGTCGTAGACGGCAGCGCTGTCGAGTTCGTCGGCGAGGTTGCGCCGGAAGCGTTTGAGTTCCTGGGCAGAGGCCATGGGGCACGAGATGAATAGAACTGTGCAAGCTTAACCTGGCGTGCCGCGCAAGCGCTTGCGACTCACAAGCGCTAGCGCCAGCGCCGGGATCGTCGGTCAACGAGGTGTCGTGTGCGTGGCCTTGTTCGTGTGCTGTGGTCACGACACTGAAGCTGCAGCAGCGCCGACCAGATTTGCAGGCGGGCAGGGCGTCAGGTTGCGTCCGTCTGCGGTTGTTCTGAGCGGATTGAGCGCGCGGTGACGGTATATCGCGCGCAGGTTTCTCGTTGCGCCGCAGCGTGGCGCGGTATTGACGTGCGCGGATTTGCGCGTCGCTTCCCGATCGCGGATTGGCGGCCAGCTCTAGACCGCATGGCACGCTGCAGATTCCGCTTGCGTTCGTCCGCGCCAGTGCCAGGATGGTAACGAGGGCGCAACGCGTCTCGCGCCCCGGCAGCGGCCGACGGACCGCGGCCGGCTCCGTTTTGCGGAGTACATCATGGTGCAAAGCGAATTCAGGATCTTCGTGGCGACGCTCGCCACTTTCGTCTCGCTGTTCGGCCTGGCGGTCGTGATTCACGGACTGTTCTTCGACTTGAGCAACGTCGTGCTCTACGGCGTGGCTACGATCGGGGCTGGCGTCGTTGCGTTCGTGGTGATGCTGACCCTGCATCCCCACGATGTCGAGCAGCACTGGCATCGCGAAACGTAACGCGCTGCCCACGTTTTGCGGCAGCGCAGCAGTCGCGCGCGCGGACGGGGATAGTCTGTGCGCACGCAACCGGTGCATGCCAGAAATGGTGCCGGACGTGTGTTTTCGCGCATGCGGCTACGTCGACCTTGCGGCCTGCCAGAAGTCGTCTAAAGTGAATCCAATCAATCGCCGCAAACGTGTCACGTAGTACATCAATGGACGGCGGCTGATGAGAATTCCGCGCGTGCGCCGGGGAGGGGCAACGGTAGCGCGGCCCGCTCACCCTCAACCGAAGGCCATCCCCATGCAGATCATTTTTCCGAACGAAGTTCCCGAATATTCGGGGGGCGAATTGACCCTCGCATTTCCGGCGATGGTCGATGGGAAGAGGGTGGAATGCACGATTACCGCTGAGGCGCTGGAAGATCACTTCGGCGCGGCATCGCCGCGCGCTGAAGACATGCTCCACGCGTTCGACAGCCATCGCGAGCGGATCGAAGCCGTCGCGCGTCGGCTGCTGTCGGATACGCGTGCGCAGTGCCTTGTGCTGCGTAGCGGCTATGTCCGCTTCGCGCAGGCCCACGGCGCCGCTTCCTGAGTGCTGGCACCCGCGTGCCGGGCGCGTTACCTGTGTCGTTCGTGGAAGCCGGGCCTCATGCCCGGCTTCGCGTTTTCACGCTCAGATCATGCGACGCAGCGTGTTGTCGCGCAGCACGAAGTGGTGCGCGATCGCTGCCAGCGCGTGCAACCCCACCACCCAGTAAAAGACATTGCCGATCAGTTCGTGCGCGTCCTTGAAGATCTGGCGCGCGATCGGATCGGCGCCGATCAGCGTGATCTGCAGGTCGATGCCCTGGAGCACGACGGGCCGACCCCCCGCGTTGATCATCAGAATGCCGAGCAGCGGCTGCACGAAGATGAACAAATAAAGCATGAGATGCACGAGCCGCGAGAGGAACGCGAACAGGCGGTTCGAATCGATTTCGGCGGGTGCGCCATCCCATAGCCGCCACAGGAGGCGCAAGGTGGCGAGCGAGAGCACGAGCGAGCCCGCCCAGAAGTGCACGTTGCTCCAGAACACACGGCTGTCCGAGCCTTTCGGACCGCGCACTTCGATCGAGAGCCAGGCGAGCGCAACGAGCAGAAAAATGAGCCAGTGAAAGAATTTCGCGGGCTTCGAATAGTGGTCGGCGGTGGCGGCGTAGGTGGCCAAGGGAACTCCTGTAATCGGTAACGTATTGCGGGCAACCCCATATGATAAGGACGGTGAGCTGCGGCGTGGGTTCGGACGTTGACTGATTTTGACGCGGCGCGGTATTGATGCACGTCAATCGCTCTTGTAGTGCATCCAGCGAGCGTGTTTGGGCGGCGTTGCGTGAAGTGTGCCACGACCGGGAAGCGATGCGACGCGCTAATGAGCCGTGGTTTGTGTGAGGCGAAGTCGCGGGAAGGGTGCGGCGGGCGCGCAGCGACCGGGAAGACAGCGGGCGGCGCAAGGCCGCCCGCTCAGCGCTTATTCGGCGCCCAGATAGAAATAGCGGAACAGGAACAACGCCGCGACGATCCACACGATCAGCTTCACCTGGCGTACGCGGCCGGTCAGCAGCTTCAGTCCGGCGTATGAGATGAAGCCGAACGCCACGCCGTTCGCGATCGAATACGTGAACGGCATCGCGAGCGCGGTGAGCATGGCGGGCACGGCCTCGGTGGCGTCGTCCCAGTCGATGCCGGCGATCTCGCGCATCATCAGGCACGACACATAGAGCAGCGCGGGCGCTGTAGCGTAGCCGGGCACGACGCCCGCGAGCGGCGCGACGAACAGGCACGCGAGGAACAGCACGGCCACGGTCAGCGCGGTGACGCCCGTACGGCCGCCCGCCTGCACGCCCGAAGCACTTTCGATATACGCCGTGGTCGATGACGTGCCGAGCACCGAACCCACGAGGATCGCGGTGCTGTCCGCGAGCAGCGCGCGGTTCAGGCGGTGCATCTTGCCGTGCACGAGCAGGCCCGCGCGATTCGCGACGCCCATCAGCGTGCCGGTGGCGTCGAACAGTTCAACGAGGAAAAACACGAGGATCACGTGCAGGATCCCTTTCGAGAGCGCGGCGCGGATGTCGAGCTGCATGAAGGTCGGCGCGAGCGATGGCGGCGCGGCGAACACGCCGTGAAATTCGTTGCCGCCAAAGAAGAACGAGAGGACCGTGACGCCCACGATGCCGATCAGAATCGCGCCGCGCACGCGCAGGGCGTCGAGCGTGACGATCGCGAAGAACCCGATGATCGCGAGAATCGTGTGCGGATCGTGCAGGTTGCCGAGCGCGACGAGCGTGGCCGGGTTGCCGGTGATCACACCGGCGCTCTTGAGCGAAATGATCGCGAGGAAGAGGCCGATACCGGCCGTGATCGAGACGCGGATCGAATGCGGAATGCCGTTGATGATCGCTTCGCGCACGCGCAGCAGCGTCACGACGAGGAACAGACACCCCGAGACGAACACGGCGCCGAGCGCCGCTTGCCAGGTAAAGCCCATTCCTTTGACGACGGTGTACGCGAAAAAGGCGTTCAGGCCCATGCCCGGCGCGAGTGCGATCGGGTAGTTTGCGTAGAGACCCATGACGATCGACGCGAGCGCGGCGACGAGACAGGTGGCGACGAACACCGCGTCCTTCGACATGCCGGCATCGGCGAGGATGGCCGGGTTGACGAAGATGATGTAGGCCATCGTGAGGAATGTCGTGAAACCGGCGAGCAGTTCGGTGCGCAGGTTGGTTCCTGCTTCTTCGAAGCCGAAATAGCGTTGGATCGCGTCCATGAGGATCGGGCCCTTGGGTATCGAGCGAAATGTTTCGTTGGGGGGATCGACGGCGTCGCAGAGAACGCAAACGCGCAGCGTCCGCAGTGTCTGCAGCGTCGCTTACGGCGCGATTGTAATCAGGCCAGCGCGCAGACGTGCGCGAAGGTGGCAGCGGCCGTGGAGCAGGTGCACCAGCGCGGACGGGCTGAGGAGTCCGCCTTGGTGCCGCTCGCAGGTGTCGAAAGGGGTGCGCGTCCACATTGCGTGCGCAGCAATGCGTCCGCAAGGGGCGAGTATTTCAGGATGTGTCGGCGCGAAGCGGGAACTCCGTGCCGGCGACAACAGGCCCGGCGTTCAGGGCCGGCGCGTGAGCGTTACTGCGATTGCGCCGGCTGCTGGCTCATGCCTGCGGCGGCGCGTTCCGCGCGCCGCTGCGCCACGATGACGCTGGCACGCTGTGCGTTTTCCGGGTACTCGATGTAGTTGAGCGGATCGAAGCCGGCCTCGAACCAGTCGATCATGTCGGCGCGGACCTGCGCACGTGTGAGGGGACCTTGCGGGTTGTACGTCTGGCCTTGCGCCAGCGCCGAAGCCGAGGTGACCGAGCAAGCCGCCACGAGCGAGGCGACTGCGATACGAGAGAACGTGGTCATGGTAATGCCTTTCGCGCCAGGGATTACCCGAAGAAGTATAGGTGCTATATCGATAAATTGAAGGCACGCCGATACAACCGGAGACGGTAGCCGCTATTGCCGCTGTGGCGTCGTTTCACAGCGAGCGTCCGCGACCTGTCGCGCCGTGGGCTGTGCGCTGCGCTTCACGAACGCCCGGGTCATTGCGCAGTTTCCCGCTGGCGGGCAAGCCGATAGTCGGCGGGCCGCATTCCGGTCCACTTGCGGAAGGCCCGGTGAAATGCGCTCGGCTCGGCGAAACCCACTGCCGCCGCGACGTCCGCGACTGACCGGCGCGCATCCTGCAGCGCGGCGATCGCCAGGTCGCGCCGCAATTCGTCCTTGATCGACTGGCAGCTATGACCCTCCTGCTTGAGCCGCCGTCGCAGCGTAGCGGGCGCGACGTTCAGGCGATGAGCGATCGTATCGGCGTCGGGCCACGCTGCGGCCGGGAGCGCGCGCAGCGTCCGGCGCACGCGCGCGGCGAACGAGCCCGGATTGCGGTACTTCACGACGAAGTTGCCCGGCGCATTGCGCAGGAATGTGCGCGCCGAGTCCGACGTCTGGATCACCGGCAGGTCGAGAAACGCGGGCGACAGATCGACATACGACGCGTCCTGGCCGAATGCCATGTCGTCGCAGAACATGAGCCGGTACTCGTCCACCGCAGCGGGCGCCGCGCAGCGAAACCGCGCCGCGACGAGTGGAATGCGCCGCCCCACCAGCCAGCACACGAGCCCGTAGACGAGGATGAGCCACGTCGCGTAGGCGAACATCGTCGGCGCGGGCGTGCCGTCGCGATGGGCGAAGGTGAGGCGTACGCGCGTCTCGTCGATGTCGATGTGCGCGGCCAGGTCGTCGAGCACGAGCCGCATGAAGTCCACCGCGCGCTGCAGCGCGCGGCGGCCCGTGCGTGCGCCCAGCGCCGCATGCGTCATGGCGACGAAGCTGCCGCTCTTCATCGCGTGCGAGTCCTGGCCGAAGAATTCGTCGTCGAGCGCGCGTGCGATCGCCAACCAGAGCGCGCCATATTGGGCCGCGCTCACGCGCGCGCCCGGTGTCACGAGCGTGGCGCGAGCGATGCCTGCGGCTTCCAGCAGCGGCGTGGCGTCGAGCTTCCGGGCTCGCGCCAGCGCAAGCGTTTCGTTGACGAGGCTCATCGCGATGGTGCCTTTTTCGCTCAGCCTGCCGGATTTCGTGTGTTGCAAGGGACGCCTCGCCAGAGGGGTTGCCGGGACCTATATGGTAAATCCGATCAGTGACTTTGATCGTGGCGGACATAGAACGCCGCTCTCCGGATGCCTACACTTTTTGCAGGCCTTGCAGCCGCGAGCGCGGGGCGCGACAGTGGCAATGAAAGGTATCGCGGGTACCGCGGGCACAGCGCGCCTCGCTGCAACGCAGCATGCGGGCTTCGCGCGACAGACAGGAAGGGGACACAGATGGACGAGTTCTACACCGACGATCAACGGATGATCCGCGACGCGGCACGCGACTTCGCGACCGAACGCCTCGCGCCGAACGCCGCCCAATGGGACCGCGACGGCAAGCTGCCCGACGAGGTCGTGAGGCAGCTCGGCGAACTGGGCTTTCTCGGCATGATCGTGCCGCAGGAACTGGGCGGTTCGTACACCGACTACGTGGCTTACGCACTCGCGATGGAGGAGATTGCGGCCGGTTGCGCGTCGTGCGCGACGCTCGTGAGCGTTCACAACTCGGTGGGCTGCGGGCCGATCCTGCAGTACGGCACCGAGGCGCAGAAGGACGCCTATCTGGGCAAGCTCGCTACGGGCGAGATGATCGGCGCGTTCTGCCTGACTGAGCCGCAGGCCGGCTCCGAGGCCAACAACCTGCGCACGCGCGCCGAGTTGCGTGACGGCCAGTGGGTGATCAACGGCAGCAAGCAGTTCGTCACGAACGGCTCGCGCGCCAGCATTGCGATCGTGTTCGCCGTCACCGACCCCGGCGCGGGCAAGCGCGGCATCTCCGCTTTCATCGTCCCGACCGGCACGCCGGGCTTCAACGTCGGACCGCCCGAGAAAAAGATGGGCATTCGCGCTTCCGACACTTGTCCGATCGCACTCGACAATTGCGCGATCCCTGAAGCGAACCTGCTCGGCCAGCGCGGCGAGGGCTTGAAGATTGCGTTGTCGAATCTCGAGGGCGGACGCATTGGCATTGCGGCTCAGGCGCTTGGCATCGCGCGTGCGGCGTTCGATGAGGCGCGCGCCTACGCACACGAGCGCGTGCAATTCGGCGAACCGATCGTGAAGCACCAGAGCGTGGCGAACATGCTGGCCGATATGCACACGCGCATCAACGCCGCGCGCCATCTCATTCACCACGCGGCACGGCTGCGTACGATCGGCAAACCGTGTCTTTCCGAGGCGTCGCAGGCGAAGCTCTACGCGTCCGAAATGGCCGAGGAAGTGTGCTCGCACGCAATCCAGATTCACGGCGGCTATGGCTTCCTGAACGATTATCCGGTGGAGCGTCACTACCGGGACGCGCGTATCACGCAGATCTATGAAGGCACGAGCGAGGTGCAGCGCATGGTGATTGCGCGCCAGCTTTGAAATAGAACAGGATTGCCAGGTATTCGAACGATGAACAAGTAGGGAACACGCGCCGACAGTTCTACGTGGTATCGCACAAGGCGCGAAACACAGGAGACGACGATGACCGGGTTCACCCCTTCCGCGCAGGCCTTTCTCGACGCACGCGACCTGCTGCTGCGCCACCGCACCGACTACGCTCGCGCGTACAACGAATTCGCGTGGCCGAAGCTCGATACGTTCAACTGGGCGCTCGACTACTTCGACGTGATGGCGCGCGGCAACGACAACCCGGCGCTCTGGATCGTCGACGACCCGGCAGGCGGCGGCACGCGTCTTTCGTTTGCGCAGATGTCCGAGCGCTCTTCGCGCATGGCGAATTTCCTGCGTGAACAGGGCGTCGTGCGCGGCGACCGTCTGCTGTTGATGCTGCCGAACCGCGTCGAACTATGGGATGTGATGCTTGCGGCGATGAAGCTCGGCGCGGTGGTGCTGCCCGCCACGACGCAGCTTTCCCCCGACGACGTGCGCGAGCGCGTGGAGGCGGGCGGTGCGCGTTACGTCGTCGTGGATGCGGCGGAAACGGCCAAGTTCGATGCACTCGATATTCCCGTGACGCGCATCGTGGTCGGCGCGCAACGCGACGGCTGGATAGATCTCTCGCGCGCCGCCGAAGCGAGCGCCGCGTTCGAACCCGACGGCCCGACACGCGCGAGCGATCCGCTCCTGCTCTACTTCACCTCGGGCACGACGTCGAAGCCGAAGCTCGTCGAGCACACGCACGAGAGCTACCCGGTCGGCCATCTTTCGACGATGTACTGGATCGGCCTCATGCCGGGCGACGTGCACTGGAACATCAGCTCGCCGGGCTGGGCCAAGCACGCGTGGAGCTGCCTCTTTGCGCCGTGGAATGCGCAGGCCTGCGTGTTCGTCTACAACTACGCGCGCTTCGTGCCGAAGGACACGCTCACCGCACTCGTGAAGTGTGGCGTGACCACGCTCTGCGCGCCGCCCACGGTGTGGCGCATGCTCGTGCAGGAACCGCTGGCGGAGTATCCGGTGAAGCTGCGTGAAATCGTCGGCGCGGGCGAGCCGCTCAATCCCGAGGTCATCGAACGCGTGCGCCACGCCTGGAACATCACGATCCGCGACGGCTACGGCCAGACCGAAACCACCTGCCAGATCGGCAATTCGCCGGGTCAGGCCGTCGTGCCCGGTTCGATGGGCAGGCCGCTCCCGGGCTATCGCGTCGAGCTGGTCGATCCCGACGACCACAGCGCCACCGAAGGTGAGATCGCGCTCACGCTCGCGCAGCGGCCGCTCGGGCTCATGACGGGCTATGCGAACAACGCAAAGGCGACCGAATACGCAATGCGCAACGGCTACTACCACACGTCCGATGTCGCCATGCGACGCGACGATGGCTACTTCGTCTACGTGGGCCGCGCCGACGATGTGTTCAAGTCGTCGGATTACCGGCTGAGCCCGTTCGAACTGGAGAGCGTGCTGATCGAGCATGAGGCGATTGCCGAAGCCGCTGTCGTGCCGAGCCCCGACGAGCTGCGTCTCAGCGTGCCGAAGGCCTTCGTGATCGTGCGCAACGGCTATGAAGCCGGGCCCGATCTTGCGCGCGAGGTGTTCCGCTTTTCGCGCGAAAAGCTCGCGCCGTACAAGCGGATTCGCCGCCTGCAGTTCAGCGACCTGCCGAAGACGATCTCCGGTAAGATCCGCCGCGTCGAACTGCGCCGCCGCGAAATGGAGCGTCCGGCTGACACCGCGCGCATGCCCGGCGAGTATTGGGAAGAGGATTTTCCCGAACTGCGCTGAATTCGACCGGCGTGCTACACATGATTTAATTCGAATACGTGCACGACGGCGCGGTGACTGCCCGCGCACGTCGTCGCGGCCGGCCCGGCGCGTGAAGCAGCGTTCGCGCTGGAGCGTGAACGCTTCGTCGATCTGTCCAGTTCGGCTGATTGGCGCGAAGGCGTCAATGCGTTCGACGAAAAAGCGCCAGGCTTATAAATTGAAACGGAGAACTAATCAATGAGTGCATCACCCGCTTCCGTGCCGACGTCCCAGGAAGCCGAAGTGTTGTATCGCGTCGTCAACGGTGTCGCGATCGTGACGCTAAACCGGCCCGGCGCGCTCAATGCGCTTTCGCACGCAATGGTGCGGGATCTCGCGGTGGTGCTCGAACGCGTGCGCGCGGACGACAATATCGTCGCAATCGTTCTCAACGGCGCAGGCCCCAAGGGCTTTTGCGCGGGCGGTGACGTGCGCGCACTCTACCAGCTGGCGGTGCGCGGCGAAAAGCTGGGCGCGACGGGCTGGCAGCAGTTTTTCATCGATGAATACCGGCTCGACTATGCGCTGCATACGTTCTCCAAGCCCGTTGTCGCGCTGCTCGACGGCGTGACGATGGGCGGCGGCATGGGGCTCGGACAGGCGGCGACGCTGCGGGTCGCGACCTCACGCACGAAGATTGCGATGCCCGAGACGCGAATCGGCCTGCTGCCGGACGTGGGCGCGACGCATTTTCTCGCGACGATGCCGGTGGAAATGGAACTCTACGTGGGGCTAACCGGCGTGACACTGTCCGGCGCGGATGCGCTTTACTGTGGACTCGCAAACGCCTGCGTGTCAGGCGAATGGCTCGACGGATTCGAAGCGCGGCTCGCTCAAACGCCGATGCAGGCGGGCGACGTGAACGCCGCGCTGCGCCGCGTGTTCGATGCGCCTTGCCACGTTGCAGAGACAGGTACGCTCGAAGCGCACGCGCCGCTGATCAAGCAGTACTTCGAGCGGAGCAGGACGGTGGAGCAAATCGTTCATGCGTTGCAGGTGGGCCTCGCCGATGAAGCTGCGTCCGGGCAAACGCAGGCATGGCTCAAGGCGACGCTCGACGCGCTCACGCAATACTCGCCGACGATGCTCGAAGTCACGCGCGAGGCGCTTTTGCGCGGCCGCAACATGACGCTCGCGGAGAGCTTCCGCATGGAGTTGGGCATCGTGACGCGCGCGATCGAAGAGGGGGACTTCTGTGAGGGCGTGCGCGCGCATCTCGTGGACAAAGACCGCACACCGCGATGGGTTCCGGCCAGGCTGCCCGAAATGCGAACCGAGCGCGTACAGCATTTTCTCGCTTCACCGTGGCGCAGCGAAGCCCATCCGCTCGCGGATCTGGGCATCTGATAGCGGGCGCGCCGTAGCCGTCAGGGCTGCGGCACCGCGGCCTGCGTCGCCTGAACCTCGAACGGCTCGCCCGTCGAGAAGAACGTGCCGCCCGCTACGTAGTGGCAGGTGCGCAGCCCGGGCTCATCGTCGAAGTGCCAGCGGTTGTCCGAATACACGCGGCGGTCCGCATACGCCGCCACCACCTCCGCGAGGATCAGGTCGTAGCGCTGGCTCTCGTCCGGGATCACCTTGCATTCCATCCACGCGGTGCACGCCGAAAGCATCGGCACGTCGATCTTCTGCGCGCGGAAGGTCTGAAGCCGGAATGCCGCGAATTTGTCGAGCTCGAGGCCGGCACTCGTGCCCACCGCGAGCGTTTCTCTCGCGAACGCCACGCCCGGCACCTGCAGGCCGAACACACCGCTCGCTTCGATGAGCCTGCGCGTGAGCGTGCTGTTGTCGATCACCACGACGACCTTCGGCGGCGAGAAGTCGAGTGGCATGGCCCACGATGCGGCCATCACGTTCGTGCGCCCTTCGTGCTGGCTCGTGATGATCGTGACAGGGCCGTGATTGAGCAGGCGCGTGCAGTGCGCGAGATCGACGGTTTCGCGGAAATGTCCGGCGGTCATGATGCGGTCCTCGGATTTGATGCGAGGGCGCGGCACGCGCAGCGCCCGGATGTCATTGCCTGGGCGGCCGCCGCCGCCCGGCCGGCCATACGGTCACTCGGTCACAGATAGCTGCAGACGTAGTCGAGCGTTTCGATCACATCGATGTCGAAACGGCTCTTGCCCGGCACCGAAAACGATTCGCCTGCGCTGTACGTTTGCCACTCGCTGCTGCCGGCGAGACGGATGCGGCACTTGCCCGCCTGCACTTCCATCAGTTCGGGCGCGTCGGTGCCGAAGTTCAGCGTGCCAGGCAGGATCACGCCGAGCGTCTTGCGGCTGCCATCGGCGAAAAGCACGGTGTGCGAGACGCACTTGCCGTCGAAATAAACGTTGGCACGTTTGATAACGGAAACCTGGTCGAATTGCGTTGCTGCCATCATGGGGGTCTTCCTCTAGGTCGTCGTGAATGGAATTGTGGGGCGCGCGGGCAATCCGGCGTCGGGCGTCGGGTGTGCCCGTCCTGGCGATGCCGCGCGCCGCGAGCCCGACATGATACCGGCAGTGTGCGCCGTCTGCGATTTTTCCGCAGCGCATGGGTAAATCCGTTTGCCGGCCTCCAGGCGCCGGTCTCCGTTGCGATGAAGGCGTCGTCCGCACCCTTTGCGCATCGTTTCGATCCCGTATTTCGCTGAACTTGCTAGGATGTTTGGGACGGTATGTCCTGTTCCGTCGCCACGTCGTTTTTCCCATCGCTTTGTTTCATTCGCCTTTTGCGATTTTTCGCCGAAGCGGTGACTTCTGTCGCCCGGGCGCCGGATCACGATGACCGGCTGTCGCCCGAATAACGTCAAAGGAGCATGACCATGCCGTACGTTATGACGAAGGACAATGTCGAAATCTTCTACAAGGACTGGGGTCCGAAGGACGCCCAGCCCATCGTCTTCCATCACGGTTGGCCGTTATCTTCAGACGACTGGGATACACAGATGCTCTTTTTCGTCCAGAACGGCTACCGCGTAATCGCGCATGATCGCCGCGGGCATGGTCGTTCAACACAGGTCTCGGATGGGCACGACATGGATCACTACGCCGCCGACGCCTTTGCGGTTGTCGAAGCACTGGATCTGCGTAACGCGGTGCATATCGGCCATTCGACGGGCGGCGGTGAGGTGGCGCGTTATGTGGCGAAACACGGGCAGCCCGCTGGGCGCGTAGCCAAGGCCGTTCTGGTGAGCGCCGTGCCGCCGCTCATGCTCAAGACCGAGGCTAATCCTGAAGGACTCCAGATCGAAGTATTCGATGGTTTCCGGAAGGCGCTTGCCGACAATCGAGCCCAGTTCTTCCTCGACGTTCCGGCCGGCCCTTTCTACGGCTTCAACCGTCCGGGCGCGACGGTCCATCGTGGCGTGGTCCAGAACTGGTGGCGGCAGGGCATGATGGGTAGTGCGAAAGCGCATTACGAGGGCATCAAGGCGTTTTCGGAAACGGATCAGACGGAAGATCTTCGGTCGATTACGGTCCCCACGCTCGTGCTGCATGGCGAGGACGATCAGATCGTACCGATCGCCGATTCGGCGCTGAAGTCGATCAAGTTGTTGAAGAATGGGACGCTGAAGACGTATCCGGGTCTTCCGCACGGCATGCTGACGCTCAATGCCGATATTCTCAACGCCGATCTGCTTGCCTTCGTGCGGGCGTGAAGGCGAGGACATGAGCCCGCTTCGGCGGGTTTTTTCATGCCCCGGTGGTGGCGATCGCGCTTTGACGCAGCGCCTGAGCAACGACGACGAACGCAGGAGTCGGTTGCCGGCGGCTCGGATAGTACAGGTGAAAACCGGAAAACGACGGACACCAGTCGGATAGCACGCGCAGCAGTTCCCCGCTCGCGAGTTGTGACTGCACCCTTTGTTCGGGAACGTAGGCGAGGCCGACGCCAGCAAGGGCGGCCTTTACGGCCATCGTCGCCGTGTTGAACACGAGTTGTCCTTCCACGCGCACGTGCAGTTCGCGCGCCCCTTTCCTGAACTCCCACGCGTAAATGCCACCGGCCGTTGGCAGCCGGATGTTGATGCAGTTGTGCGCGGTCAGGTCCTGCGGCGTCTTCGGCTTCGCGTGCCTCGCGAAATACTTCGGCGTACCGACTACGGCCATGCGCACATCGGGTCCGATGCGAACGGCGACCATATCCTTGGCGACCTGCTCGCCAAGCCGCACACCGGCATCGAGCCGTTGTTCGACGATGTCCGTGAGTCCATTGTCGATGACGATCTCGATTGTGATGTCCGGGTAGTCGGGCAGAAGGCGTTCGATCACGGGCCACAGCAGCATTTCCGCCGCGTGGTCTCCAGCGGCGATGCGCACCGTGCCCGCCGGCGTGTCACGCAGCGCGGTGAGCGCATTCAGCTCGGCCTCGATCTCATCCAGGCGGGGGCCGACCGACTGGATCAGCCGTTCGCCGGCTTGTGTCGGCGAGACATTGCGAGTGGTTCTGGTCAGAAGCCGGAGCCCGAGCCGTGCTTCCAGATTGCGCACAGTCTGGCTCAGCGCGGACTGGGACACGCCTAGCTTTGCAGCCGCCCTGGTGAAACTTCCCTCGCGAGCGACCGCAAGGAATGCCGTGATATCGGATAGATCGGAGCGCGCCATTTATAAGCCTGCCTTCTAGCATCATGCGGATTTTAGCTCTTTATCGCTGGCAGACGCGTTGCTAAATTGACGGTCGAGATACCAACGCAAGGAGCGTCCATGGAAATCACGAGAAGCGGCTCGCAGCCTTCGGCGAAAGGGCCCGCGGAATACTTCACGGGAACAGTCCGGGTCGATGCGCCGTTCGCAGGCGAGCAGCCGGCCCGGATCGGCGGCGCGACGGTGACGTTCGAACCGGGTGCGCGGACTGCCTGGCATACACATCCGCTCGGTCAGACGCTGATCGTGACCGCAGGCCTCGGTTGGGTGCAACGCGAGGGCGGTGCACTTCAGGAAATCAGGCCTGGCGACCTCGTCTGGATCGCACCCGGCGAAAAGCACTGGCACGGCGCGACCGCGACGACGGCGATGACACACATCGCTATCGCTGAAAAGCTCAACGGCAGCCCGGTCGACTGGATGGAAAAGGTTACGGACGAGCAATACCTGGCTGGCGTGAGCGATCAGGGAGTTGGGGCATGAATAAACGTATTCTCGGAAAGAGCGGGCTGGAAGTCTCTGCGATCGGTCTCGGCTGCATGGGTCTGAGCTACGGCTATGGGCCCGCAACGGAGAAGGCCGACGCAATCACACTGATCCGGTCCGCCTTCGAACAAGGCGTCACATTTTTCGATACCGCCGAAGCGTATGCGCAGGGCGCAAACGAAGAACTGCTGGGTGAGGCGCTGGAGCCGTTTCGCGATCAGGTCGTGATCGCGACCAAGTTCGGCTTCGAAGGCGGAGACGTTCAGAAGGGCGTCAATAGCAAGCCGGACAATATTCGCGCGGTGACCGAGGCGGCACTCAAGCGGCTGCGCACGGATCGCATCGATCTGCTCTATCAGCATCGGGTCGATCCCAATGTGCCGATGGAAGACGTCGCAGGCACGGTCAAAGACCTGATTCAACAAGGCAAGGTCAAGCATTTCGGCATGTCCGAAGCGGGTGTCGAGTCGATTCGCCGTGCGCATGCAGTGCAGCCCGTTACTGCGCTGCAAAGCGAGTATTCGCTGTGGTGGCGCGAACCGGAAAAGGACATCCTGCCGCTGCTCGAAGAACTCGGCATCGGCTTCGTGCCGTTCAGCCCGTTAGGCAAGGGCTTCCTGACCGGCGCAATCGACGCAAGCACAGGCTTCGACAAATCCGACTTCCGCAATGTCGTGCCACGCTTCGCTGAAGAGAACCGCAAGGCCAATCAGGCGCTCGTCGACGTGCTAAAGGCGATTGCAGCCAGTCTGAACGCGACGCCGGCGCAAGTCGCGATCGCGTGGCTGCTCGCGCAAAGGCCGTGGATTGCGCCAATTCCCGGCACGACGAAACTGCATCGACTCAAGGAAAACATCGGCGGCGCTGCGATTGAACTGACGGCAGGCAACCTCGGCGATATCGATGCACAACTCGCGAAGATCACGGTGCAGGGCGACCGCTATCCCGCTCATCTGCAAGCGCGCGTCGGCAGGTAACTTCGATAGAGGCAACGCGCCATCTGGCGCAGGGAAGGACACATGTCAGAAAACATTGCAGGCAAGGTTATCGTCATCACCGGCGCCAGCAGCGGACTGGGTGAGGCCGCGGCCCGGCGCCTCGCGGCAGACGCCGCGAAGCTCGTACTTGGCGCTCGCCGGGTCGACCGCCTCAAAGCGCTCGCCGCCGAACTGAAGCTCCCCGAAGACGCGGCAGTCGAAATGGACGTCACCGATGCCAAACAGGTCAAAGCGCTAGTCGACGGCGCTGTTGCGAAATACGGCCGCATCGACGTGATGATCAACAACGCAGGCCTGATGCCGCACTCGCCTCTGGAGCGCGGAAAGATCGAGGACTGGGACCGGATGATCGACGTGAACATCAAGGGCGTGCTGTACGGCATCGCCGCCGCGCTTCCCCACATGACGCGTCAGAAGAGCGGCCACATCATCAACGTGTCGTCGGTGGCGGGCCATAAGGTCGGCAAGAACAATGCCGTGTATTGCGCGACGAAGACAGCCGTGCGCGTACTTTCCGAAGGACTGCGCCAGGAGGTGAAGCCGTACAACATCCGCACGACGATCATTTCGCCGGGCGCGGTGCAGTCGGAACTGCCGCAGAGCGTCACGGAAGCGGACGTGGCGGCAGGTATCGCCGATTTCTACGAGAAATTCGCGATTCCCGCGGACAGCTTTGCCCGCATGGTGGCCTTCGCGATCCAGCAGCCCGACGACGTGGATGTGAACGAGATCCTGTTCCGGCCAACGGCGCAGGAGCTGTGAAGCGAAGACCCGCTCAATCGCCTTCCGGCATCTTCGACGAATGGTGGCTGGTAATCAGCCACTTATGTCCGTTCCACCCATAGGTGAACGTATAGCGCGCTTTGACCACGGTGCCGTCCGCGTACTTGAACGTGTACAGTCCTGCGTCGATCGCCGTGTTGCAGTCGATGATGACAAACCGGAAGTCGATCGTGCCAACGGGTTTGTGTTCGAGGAAATGCCTGAAATAGTCTTCCTTCTCCTCGACGGTCAAACGCACCTTGTTCGAGACAGTCGGAATAAGGATCGAACGCGGCGCGTAGTTCGCCGCGACCTTCGCCGGGTCACCCGTCTTCAGCGAATCGTTCCAGCGATCGAACAGTGCGGAAATCTGCTTCTCCGATGTGGGATGGCAGGCTTCGGTCTTCGCGACTGCGCTCCCATGGACGGCAACACCCAGCACTGCAGCGACCGCGAACGACCTCGACAGGCGGACCTTCATGATTCACCTCGCTGGTAACGGAACGACGTGTGACGAGCGCTAGTGCGTTACGTTACTCCTTGTCGCGATCGGGCACCTTGCTCCAGCCCGCGCCCGGGTCGAACGATTTCGTGGCTCGCGCTTTCTCCGCGCTGTTCGGCCCGAGGTCGCGCTCATAGACCTGACCGGAATGACTCACCATGAACGTCTTGATTCCGGTCTCACCGTACTTCACCGGCCAGGCGATGACCGCGAAGCCCCCAAACAGCTTGCCTTTCACGACGTAGTCATAGGCGCCACCAGGCGCGTTTGGCCCCTGGGACTCCAGCAGTTTGAAGTGGTACCCGTAGTAGCCGGCGCTCTTCGCGTTACGCGAACTCGCATCGACGAAGGCGGCACCGAGTGGACTCGGCGTGTCATCCGGCCCGGTCGGCCAGTAAAGTCCGTCGTGCTTGCCAGGCGAGCTCACCATCTTCGAGGCATAGGCGAGCACCCCTACGCCATCGTGATTGGTCTGCGCGTATTCGCGCTGCGCATCGAAGATCGCCAGCATCGTCTGGATGACGGCCAGCTCGTTGCGGCCGATGCGTTGCACGCGCATGTCTTCTGCGCCAGCCCGCGTGTCGAAATGCCATCCCTGATCGTTCTGGACGAGCGGGACCGGGAACGTCCAGCCATCGTCGCCCACGACGATGTGCGCGCGCCCGGCTTCGCCGGTCTCGATGGTGTGGGACTTCGCCCACTCGGCAATGAATGTATCCCTCACCGGCGCGCCGAAAGGTGGAATCAGCTCGCGAAAATTGTTGCCGAAGATCGTGCGCAACGCGTCCTCGCGATCCTTCACGATGGCGTCACCAAACGCATTCATCGCGGCCTCGGGCGAGCTGAAGCTCTTCTGTGCGTGGGCCACGGGCACGGCCGCAACCGACAGCGCAACGGCGGCCGCGAGGTTCGCGAACGTCAGCGTCAGCAGTTTCTTCACTTCTTGCAGATGAACGTTCATGGTTCACTCCCTAGCGTCTGCCACCACGTCCACCACCACCACCGCGCATGCCACCGCCCGAGGGCCGGCTGAAGCCTGAACCCTGCATGCTCCGGCTGCCCCGGTCGAAGTTGCGCTGCGAGGCACCGCCGCCTCCTCCGACGCCTGAAAACGCGCCGTCACGTCCGCCGCTGTATCCTCCGCCGCCGTAGCTCGCGCGATTGCCGTTATTGACCCGATTCACATTGCCCGCGGAACCGCGATTACCCACGCCGCCCGCGGATCGGTCTGCTACCGACGCTCGATTGCCCGCGCCACCCCGATCTGCGGTGGCCACGCGGTTACCCCCTTCGCCACCGCGCCCGCGATACTGGGAACGCCTGTCGGCTCCCGACGAACCGGCGAACTTGTCGCGCGTGGCGTTATCCCGGTAGGCGACGCCTTGACGATGGCCCGCATCGTGCTGCCAGCGGCCGCCTCTCTCTCCGCCATTCTTGAGTTTCGAACTGTCGAAGTTGCGATCGACGTTCCGGGCCCTGTCGGAGTTGATGTTGATGTCACCTCCGCCCCAGCACGAGTTGCAGTCGCTGAAGATCGCACCGGCAGCGGCAAGGCCGATGCCCCACGCAAATCCCGTCGCGAGTGCCGCGCCGGGATAATAGCCGGGGTAATAGGCCGGGTACGGCGGCCAGTAGTAGGGCGGATAGGCCGGGTAACCCCACGCGCCGTACACGACTGCCGGGTCGTAGGCGGGCACATAGATCACTTGCGGATTCGCCGGCTCGATCCGCACGATGGACGTCTGGCCACCGGCCGCTGGCTCTTCGATCACCTGTTGTTGCTCGTTCGACTTGAGGTTCCCCGCCTCCTTCGCGCGCGAGCGCAATCGCTGCACTGCGGCGAACACGTCTTGTTGCTGTGCGAGGAACGCATCGCCGAGCTTCTGTGTCCAGTCCAGCTTGTCGTACATCGGCTCGAGAATCTGGGGGAATGCCACCATCGACTTCACACTGGCGTCCCACGGCTGATCCTGGACCGCCTTCACCGCGGCATCGCCCTTCACGTCCGGGTGCGCTTTCACCCATCGCGCCGCATGGACGATTTCGAGCGGATACGTGGACGCCATCAACACCTGAGCCAGAACCGAATCCGGATAGAGCGCGATCGGCGCAACCAGCGCCTCTATCTGCTCTGGCTTGTATGGCGAAGGTCCGTCAGGTCCAGAATCCGCGAAGGCGGGAGCTGCTACCAGCAGGACCAGCCACAAAAGCGCGGCCTTCACCCATCGTTCGTTGCAGTTGCTCATGTCCCCTCCGTACGGCGGATGTCGATGCGGACAACGATGCGTTCTTTCTAGTCATGCCACCGCGGAACATCAAACTGAGGAACACCCTTTTTGATTGAGGCGTCTTTGGGGTCGTGCGGCCGGGCGCAGGTTCGTGACCGGTTTCGCCCGGTGTTGGCCGTTCATGGAATTCGGGGGTATTTGTCGGATAGGTCGTCTTATGCTTTTGTATCGTAGTTCGGGTTGCGCACAAAACAAAGATCGTTCGTGAATGATTGCGCTTCGTTGTCGGCCCACATTGACGCAAGCGGCGAAGGGTGCGTCTGTGCTTTCGGCGCTGAATGACTTAACGCCATGCACTTCCAAACTGTATGTAAAACGCGTTCTGGTCTTTGCTATGGGCGACATCGATGCCAATGGACGCACCCAGCTTGCGTGCGATGAGATAGCGAAACCCCGTCCCAACGCTCGTTACGTTCTGTGCCTGAGAAAAGCTTTCCAGCCGACCATAGGCTTTGCCTAGCCCTGTGAAACCGAGCAGTGACCATCGCGGCGTCACGTCCCAGCGCAGTTCCGCCTCAGTGGAGATGGCATTGCGGTTCTGGTAGCGACCCTTCTGCACGCCGCGCAGATCGACATAGGGCTGTGCGAAGAACGGGATGTCGCCTGTCGAAAATTTTGTGTCTACGCGCAGCCCCAGAATGATCGTGCGCGTGAGAGGAATCCACTTGAAGGCACGAGCGGCATACACGTCGTAGTTCTGGGTACCGCCAAAGCCTGTCCTTGCAAACTGCGTTTCGAATTCGGCGAAGCTGCCCGAGGCGGGGTAGAAGATGTTGTCGCGTGAGTCGTAATCCAGAATGAGGCTTCCGGCGCCGATGCGCACGTTCTTCTGAAAGTTGAGCACATCGGCCGGTATGTTGCCGCCTGAGAAACTGGACGTTGAATCGAAGAAGACATAGCGCACGCCCGCATACCATCGGCTGTTACCGAGGCGCACCAGAAACTGCTGGAGCAGCGCATTTCCCTGCAGGGTATAGGCGCGCGGCTGACCGGAAACGCCGAAATAGTCGAGGTTCGCGTCGACCTTTGCTATCGCGCCGAGGTAGCGGTAGCGGTCGTCATCCCAGGTATGGAAGTGGGCGGCTGCTGCGGCCCACGTACCATTTTGCGTATACAGGCCGCCCACTGCCGTGACGTTTGGGGGCGTCCGGCTGGGCTGGTCGGCGGACGAATTCGCCGCGGCTTCAGCGATCGGCCCGGAAAAGAAGAGCAGGGCCAGCCCAAAGCCGTAGCCGACTGCCGGTTCGGTAATCACCACCGGTACCGGCAAGGCGCCCTTGTGCTTGAGAAGGAAGTCGCTCAGGTCCAGCTGGCCGTCTTCCGGATCGAAGAAACTGAGCCGCTGGCCCTCATCGGCGCGCGCGTCGATGCACGCTGTGACGGCCGTCGCGACCATCGCCGCAGTCACCGTCACAAGTGCGGTATGACAACGCATCGCCGGGTTCCCTTTTCTGATCAACGGGTGCGCGTTCAATCGTCTGCGAATTGAATCTCGGGTAACGCTCATGCAGTCGCGTGCACCTGGCGTTCCCGTAAATCAAATAGGAGTATTGATTTGTAGGTCCGCGACTATGTGCTCCGGTCTAAAGGCAAGGCCCCATGTTTGCAGGGAACATCTTTCGTTATCAAGCTCTGCTCGATCCGTCGACGGCGGCGATGGCGACGCGTCTTTGAGGCGGAGACTTGATGGTCGGCCGCCTGAAGGCGGGATAGCCGTCACTCGTGCAGGCTTCTTCCGACCGATGACTTGAAGGCGGCACGGTGTGGTCATCCGTGGCGAGCGCAGACGTCCATCGCGCGTAGCGCCGCCAGATCTACATTCGGCCAGTGGGAAGCCGTACCGGCGGCGCCCTCAGCGCTCCTTATACCCCGTCCCGCGGCACCTATTCCGGCCTCACCGCCACGCAAGCCTCGGACGTCAGCATCAGGAACGTAAAGCTCTCCTGAAGATAAAGATGCACGCTGTGTTCATCGTGGCTCTGATACCCGATCGACACGTCCTGCCCAAGGTGAAGCGCGAAGTCGCCGCCACGCGTGCTGAGAATGCAGCCACCGGCGATGGCAGGTGTCCAGATGATCTCGCCGCTCACGAAGCGACGGATGTGTTCGAGCACAGGATAGCCCTGGTCGTTCGCCTCGCTCACGGCCGTGTAGGCATCCGAGCCGAGCAGCACGGTGTAAGGGCCGTCCACGCCCTGCAGGCGCAGCTCTTCGAGCGCTTTCGCGATCACGGCCGGGTAGCCGGCAGTCTCCGCGGGCAGCAGCAGCACGGGGTTCGACGCACCTTCGCGGATGCCTGTGATCTGCGCGGCCCGGTAGCCGTCGAAGATCGCGCGGTCTTCCGCGAACGCGAGCCGCATGGCCGCATCCTTCGCGGGCTGCCAGTCGGAGTCCTCGGCGCCGTGTTCGACGTCGTCGATGGCGTCGCGCGACAGCGCGAACGGTACGTGCAATTCGACAAGCGGTTTCACTTCGCGCTGGCGCGCACGGATGCCTTCGAGCGGCGCTTCGATGCCGTTCTGGTGCCCCGTGCCGACGCCCGCGAGATCGGCGCCGCCCGGCCCCGTGACGTCCACGACGCGGCGGCCCGCGACGAGGCGCTTGAACGTGCGCGCGACTTCATCTTCGATCTGCGACCAGGCCGCGCTGGAAATGGGCGCCAGCTCGCGATGGAGATTATTCATACCGTGGTGCTCCTTTGAGGGATCCGATGGCAAGCGAACCATCGCTGGCTGGCGGGTCGAGTTTTGTCCGGGCGTCGGCGGTGTCCAGCGCGGACGCGACAGCAACGGTTTGCGCAGCACCGGGCTCGCGCCCGGCGAGCGCATCGAGCAGCGGCTCGGATGGCACGAAGAAGAGTCCACCCGTCACGGCGCGGCTGAAGTCGAGCAGGCGGTCGTAGTTGCCGGGCGGCAGTCCGACGAACATGTTTTCGAGCATCTGTTCGATGGGCTGCGGAGAGCGTGCATAGCCGATGAACCACGTGCCGAATTCGCCATTGCCAGGGTGGCCGAACGACATGTTGTCGCGCAGGATCTTGATCTCGTCGCCATCGGCGTCTTCGAGTGTGGTGAGTGCGCTGTGCGACCAGCTCGGTTTCACCGCGTCGTCGAGTTCGATGTCCTGGAGCTTCGTGCGGCCGATGATGTGCTCCTGTGCTTCCACGGACAGCGCATTCCAGCCCTTCATGTCGTGCAGATACTTCTGCACCAGCACGTAGCTGCCGCCCGCGAAGTCCGGGTCCGCATCGCCGATCACCGTGAAATGCACGGCCTCGTCGCCGACCGGATTTTCCGTGCCGTCGACGAAACCGATGATCGCCCGCATGTCGAAGTTGCGGAAGCCGTGAATTTCGTCCACGGTCGTCACGGCGCCTTCGAGGCGGGTCATCAGTTGCGTGGCGAGTTCGAAGCAGAGGTCGGTCTGGTCGGCGCGAATGTGCAGGAGCAGGTCGCCGGGCGTCGCCACCGCGACGCGCTCGCCCGTGCCGAATTCGCGGAACGGATGCAGTTCGGCGGGACGCGGAGCGCCAAAGAGCACGTCCCACGCCTGCGAGCCGAACCCCACGACGCACGAGAGATTGCCCGACGGCACGCGCTTGCCTATGGCGCGCGTGAGATTCGCCACATCGGCGCACCAGGCGCGCACGGTGGCGCGGCTCGCGTCGTCATCGTTGACGGTCGCGACGATGAAGAAGGCGTTGCGCGTGACGGGAGAGGAGACGGCCTGGGGGGCGGGCGGTGCTGAGGATGGCGTCATGGTCTGATGTATCGCTCGGCGTGTACCGGTGTACCGGGAAGGGGCAATCTGAGCGCCTAGTGTAGCCAACTGGCGAAATGGACGTTTGCAGCCTGGGCGGGCGGCGTGCGACGATAGTCGCTATCCTGGCAACGGAGATGCAACATGTGGGACCACACCGAGCACGAAGGCTTCGAGATCTGGGTACTGCCGATTCCGGCCTTCGGGCCGCGCTCGCCGGAACCGCTGTTCCACTACAGCGGCTACATCTGCCGGCACGGCGCGGATGCGCATCTGGACGGGCAAAGCATCCGCTTTCACGACATGATGCGCAATTTCACCGGCTCCGACGCGGCGCTCGATGCCGCGTATGCCGACGCCCGCAAGCGTATCGATCGCTTTCAGGCCACCGGGAGCTGGGCGGAACACGCGGGTTGACTGGCGGGCGCGCTGCTTCCAATCGCGCCTTTCACGGCGTCACGCGGGCCGCTTGCTGCACTGCGACGAATGCAGGCGGCTAGGGCTTCTCCGAAACGATCAGCGTCACAGGCCGGCCCTGGCAGCCGCTGCCGCCAGGCACGGTCAACACGCGCCATTGTGGGGGTTCGCCCGGCGCCAAAAGGTCGAGCGGGCTACCGTCCTCTTCGGGGATGGCCGTGAGCACGTTGAACGGCCACGATCCGCGCCGCAGCCGCTCGTGAATCAGCGAGCCCGTCCAGATTGGCACCGCAACGCCGCCGTTTTCGGGCCTCAGCGCATAGCCTGTCGGCCAGAAGCGCAGCACGTCGCGCTGGTCGTCAGGGCGTGTGGAATCGCCACGATGCGGCACGCGCGCGAACACGAGCGGCGATGGCATGCCATTGTTCAGCTTCGGCAGCAGCGGCAGCGTCAGCACGTTGACCTGCGGCGCTACGAGCGAAAGCGCGTCGCGCATCGTGAAGTGCGCGCCCTCGCTCCAGCCCGCGTCGCGCAGCGTGTCGCGCATGCCGTCGGCAGTGGCGGCCCACTGGAGCGTCATCGGCTCGCGGCGCTCGCCTTTCATGTCGAATCGATAGCACGCGAGCGTTTTCCAGAGCGCGCCGGTCCACTCCGTCTGCGAAACGACGACCGGCGGTGTTTCCACTGGCGCGGCACCGCGTCGCACGGTACCGGGCTGCAGCGCGAACGATATGGCCAGCACGGCCAGCACCACCAACGGCATGAAAGGGCGTGGCATCGGCCGGTTCGGATAGCGCCACAGCGACATCAGCACGATGGCCGCGATCCAGATCGAGGCGAGCGCGGCGCCGCCGATCGCATCGGAGAACAGGAAACGGTCGAAATAGAGTCCCGCGAACGTCGCGGCCACGATGATGACGTTCCCGAGCGAGGCGACCATGGCTCCCTGCAGCCTGCTCACGCGACGCACGAGCAGGAACATCAGGAATCCGTAGACGATCACCATCGTCGCCACGCGGTCGCTCGGGAACACGAACGCTGCGACGCTTTCGCCGCCGCGCGGTGCGTGACGAACAACGAGGCGGATCGAGAAAATCAGCACCTGCGAAACCGCCGCCGCGATGATCCAGTACGCGATGGTGCGCCAGTGCCGCTCGAACGCCATCCAGATGATGCCGGTCACGATGAGCGCCGCGAGCGTCCCGGTGCTGCCGAGCGTTTCGATGCGCGCAAGCGCGGCGTCGGCCCAGACCGAGTGGATCGAATGCAGGAACTGGCGCACGGAATGGTCCACCTGTGCGAGCAGATTGCCGTGCAGCAGGTTGCCCAGCACGTACGAGAAGATGGCCGCGCTGATCGGGAGGAACGCTGTGATCGCAATGACGGCGCCGAGCGCGGGCTGCGCCGGGTCGAGCAGGCGCGCGATCCGCCGTCCCGCTGCGCCGTGGTGCTCCTGCGCCCAGCGCGCGGCGCTGCGGCGCGAAGCGCTGGCCCATGCGTCGAGGTGCTGCAGGAGGATGCGCGTGAAGCGCCAGATGAGCCAGCCCACGATCGCGAGTATCACGACGATCACAACGAGCCGGAACGACACCGCGCCCGCGATCTGCAGCGAGGCGCCGAACACGACGCCAGGCAGGATATGAGCGGGCGCCCAGATGAGCGCGGAGATGACGTTCATCACGAAGAAACGCATCGGCGTCATGCCCGCCATGCCGGCGACGATCGGCACGACCGCACGCAGCGGCGCGACGAAGCGTGCGAGGATCACGCTGCGCGCGCCATTGCGGAGGAAGTACTCGTGCGCCTTCGCGAACATGTCGGGATAGCGCGAGAACGGCCACCGCTGCGCGAGCGCATCGCGATAGCGATGACCGATCCAGTAGCTGAGGGCGTCGCCGCCCACGGCACCCGCGATGGCCACGGCGAACAGCCAGCTGAGATTGACCGTGCCCGTGCCCGCGAAGGCGCCCGCGATGAACATGGCCGTGCTGCCCGGAATGAACGTGCCGATGAGCGCCATCGATTCGAGGAACGACGCCGCGAACACGACAGCGAGCGTCCACTGTGCGTGCGCGGTGAGCAGTTGCAGCAACTGGAGGTAGGCGTACTCCATCGACAGGCGGGCTGGGTAGCGGTTGGGTCGGGTGTCACGCGCGAGGCGGCATCCGCAAAATATACCCGTACGCAGTCCGGAGCGTGCTGCGGGGCGTCAAGTCGCGCCTGTCGATCGGGAGGCTGTGAGTCCGCGCCACGCGCCTCGAGGCACCAGGGCGGCGTGCAACCCGGCGTTGCGCCGGGTGCCGCGATGCACATCACATCGGCATTCAGTCCGCGCTGCGGCCAAACGCGATGTAGCGCGCGAGATGATGATCTTCGTCGCCGAGCTGATGATCGATCATGACGAGGCGCTTCGCGTAATGCGAGAGCGGTAGCTCCCATGTCATGCCGATGCCGCCGTGCAGCTGGATCGACTCTTCGGCCACGCGTGCGCCGATGCGTCCAGCCGTGTATTTCGCCGCCGAGAGCGCGCGTTCGCGTTCGGCACGCGGGGCGTCGATTGCCGCCGCCGCGTTGATGACCGACGAACGTGCCTGCTCGATTTCGAGCAGCAGGTCGGCCATGCGATGCTGCAGTGCCTGGAAGCTGCCGATCGGCGCGCCGAACTGCTTGCGCGTGCGCAGGTAGTCGAGCGTGTAATCGCGCGTGACGTCCATCGCGCCCAGTGCTTCGGCGGCGAGGGCGAGAAGGCCGTAGCCCGTCGCGTGTTCGAGCGTGGCGAAGCCGCTGCCTGCCGTGCCGACGAGTGCTTCTTCGCCGAGCGTCACATTGTCGAATGTGACTTCGGCTGCGCGCCCGCCGTCGATCTTGCGATAGCCGCGCACGTTCACACCTTGCGTGTTGCGCGGAACGAGGAAGAGCGAGATGCCGGCTTCATCGAATTCGCTGCCCGGATGTTCGACGCTGGTGCGCGCGGATACGAGCAGCAGGTCCGCTTGCTCGGCGTGCTGCACGACGCCCTTGGCGCCATGCAGTACCCAAGCGTCGCCGCGCTTTGTTGCGCGTGTCGTCACGCGCGACGCTTCGTAGTGCGAACCCGGTTCGTCGTGCGCCAGCGCAACGATCTGCGATCCATCGATCAGTGCAGCAATCTTCTCCTGCTGCGCGGCGTTGCCCGCGTGGGCGAGCGCGCGTCCGACGATGAGCGTATCGAGGAACGGTTCGACCACGAGGCCTCGTCCGAGCGATTCGAACACGACGGCCACGTCAAAGCCCTTGCCGCCATATCCGCCGTGCGCTTCATCGAACAGCGCGCCGATCACGCCGAGTTCAGCGAAGCGGTGCCACATGTCGAGGCTGAATCCCTCCGCCGAACGCGCGATCTTGTCGCGCGTATCGAATCCGTATTGCTCGGCGATGAAACGGTTGAGCGAATCCGCGAGCATCCGGCGGTCTTCGGTGTGCTGGAAATTCATGACGTCGCCCTTTACAGACCGAGAATCATCTTCGAGATGATGTTCTTCTGAATTTCATTGGAGCCGCCGAAGATCGACAGCTTGCGGTTGTTGAAGTAGAGCGACGCGGCGCTCGCGGCTTCGTCCGGCCCGATGGGTTCGCCTGTGTAGCCCTCTTCAAGCGCTTCCTCGACGAACGGCGCCGCGTACGGCCCCATCGCGCGACGCAGCAGCGATGAAATCTCCTGGCGGATCTCGGTGCCGCGAATCTTGAGCATCGAGCTTTCCGCGCCCGGCACGCCTCCACCTGCCACGGCTGCGATTACGCGCAGGTTCGTGGTCTTCATGTTTTCGAGGTCGATTTCGACTTTCGCGAGGCGCGCGGCGAACTGCGGATCTTCTGCGAGCGGTTTGCCGTTGCGTGTGATCTTTTGCGCGGCGCGCTTCAGGCGCGCGAGCGCTGCAACGGAAAAGCCGACGCCTGCGATGTTCGTGCGCTCGTAGGTGAGCAGATACTTCGCATACGTCCAGCCCTTGTTTTCCTCGCCGACGAGATTTGCCACTGGCACGCGCACATCGGTGAAAAACACCTCATTCACTTCGTGCTCGCCGTCGAGCGTGATGATGGGCCGCACTTCGACGCCCGGCGTGTTCATGTCGATCAACAGGAAGCTGATGCCTTCCTGCTTGCGCACGTCGGTTGCCGTGCGAACGAGGCAGAAGATCATGTTCGCGTAATGGCCGAACGTGGTCCACGTCTTCTGGCCATTGACGACGTAATGATCGCCATCGCGAACAGCAGTAGTGCGCACCGCTGCGAGGTCCGAGCCAGCGCCGGGCTCCGAATAGCCCTGGCACCACCAGTCGGAACCGTCGAGAATGCGCGGCAGCCAGTGGCGCTTCTGCGCAACGCTTCCGTATTTGATGAGCACAGGCCCGAGCATGTTCACACCGAACGGCACGATGCGTGGCGCGCCCGCAATCGCGCATTCGTTCTCGAAGATGAACTTCTGCACGGCGTTCCAGCCAGGGCCGCCGTACTCCTTCGGCCAATGGTTCGCGAGCCAGCCTTTCTCGTTGAGCGTGGCGTGCCAGGTCGCCATGTCGTCGCGCGTGAGGTGGCGGCCGTTGCGCACCTTGTCGGCGATGCGCTGCGGCAGACGTTCGCGCAGAAAATCCAGCACTTCGGCGCGGAAGGCTTCTTCTTCCGCTGTGAATTTCAGGTCCATGCTCGTCTCACCTCCTCACTGCATCGCTTTATCGGGCGGGCCCGAAGGCCCGCGCATGTTCACGCCGATTTCATGCCGATTGATCGAGGCTCGCGAAGTTCGCGCCGCGCTCCACCAGTTCGACGATGAGCGGCGACGGACGCCAGAACAGCGGGTCTTCCTTCGCGAACTCGCGGATGTCGGCCAGCACGTTCTCGAGGCCCACCATATCGGCGTACTTCATCGGGCCGCCGCGATAACGCGGGAAGCCGTAGCCGTAGAGCAGGGTCACGTCGACGTCGAGCGGACGCAGCGCGATCTTTTCGTGCACGACGTTGGCACCTTCGTTGATCATCGCGGCCATGTAGCGGCGGATGATCTCTTCGTCGGTGAAGCTGCGCGGCTTGATGCCGGCGCGTTCGCGCTCGGCGTCGATGATGGCCTCGACTTCCGGATCGGGCGTGCCGGTGCGCGCACCTTCCGGGTAGAGGTAGAAGCCGCGGCCCGTCTTCTGGCCGAACCAGCTACGCTCGCAGAGGCGGTCGGCGATCTGCACGTAGCGTGCGTTGGGATCGCGCGTCGCGGCGCGGCGTTTGCGCGAGGCCCAGCCGATGTCGCCGCCCGCGAGATCGATGACCTGGTACGGGCCCATTGGGAATCCGAAATCGCGCACGGCCTTGTCGATCTGATACGGCGAGGCGCCGTCTTCCATCACGTGATCGGCAGCCGCGCGATACACGGCGAGCAAGCGGTTGCCGATGAAGCCGTCGCACACGCCTGCGCGCACGGGCACCTTGCGCAGCTTCTTCGCGAGTTCGAAGGCCGTTGCGACGACGTCGGCCGTCACCTGCTTCGGCACCACGACTTCGAGGAGCTTCATGATGTTCGCAGGCGAGAAGAAGTGCAGACCCACGACATCCTGCGGTCGCGAGACGCTCGCCGCGATGGCGTCGATGTCGAGATACGACGTGTTGGTGGCCAGCACGGCGCCCGGTTTGCAGACGCGGTCGAGTTCGGTAAAGACGGCCTGTTTGACGCCCATCTCTTCGAACACGGCTTCGATCACGAGGTCGGTCTGCGCGAGCGCGTCGTACGACGTGCTGCCGCTGAAGCGGGCGAGGATTTGCGCCTTCGCGTCCGCCGTCATGCGGCCCTTCGCGATGAGGCCGTCATAGACCTTCTCGACGTGCGCGCGACCGCGTGCGAGCGAGACGTCGTCGCGCTCGATCATCGTGACGGGCAGGCCCGCGTCGAGTGCCGCGACGGCGATGCCCGCACCCATCGTGCCGCCGCCGATCACGCCGATCGTGTTGATCGCGCGCGGCGTTGCGCTCTTCGTTTCGGGGGCTTTCTGCACTTCCCGCTCGGCGAAGAACGCGTGCACGAGGCCCGCGCGCTGCGGGCTGTCGAGGCATTCGAGGAACTGCTTGCGCTCGAAACGCAGGCCATCGTCAAAGGATTCGTTCAGCGCGGCTTCGACGCAATCGACGATCTTCATCGGCGAGAAAAGTCCGCGCGACTTCTTGGCGGTGTCGGCGCGTGCAGCCGCGATGGCAGCCTGCGCGGCCTCGCGGTTGGCGAGACCTTGCGCGTCGCGCGTGCGGCGCGCCGGTGCTTGCGCGGCGAGCAGTTCCTGCGCGTAGGCGAGGCCTTCGGCGAGGACATCGT
This sequence comes from Paraburkholderia adhaesiva, assembly GCF_021390575.1. Lineage (GTDB taxonomy): Bacteria > Pseudomonadota > Gammaproteobacteria > Burkholderiales > Burkholderiaceae > Paraburkholderia > Paraburkholderia adhaesiva. The sequence goes on from NZ_JAJEJQ010000002.1 coordinate 431,004, forward strand.
CGCTGGCGCCCACGCGGTCCACGAGGCCGAGCTTGAGCGCTTCCTGCGCGCTCGCATGGCGGCCGCTCAGGATCAGCGAGAGCGCCGCTTCGGCACCGATCAGGCGCGGCGTGCGCTGCGTGCCGCCCGCACCGGGCAAGAGACCCAGCTGGACTTCGGGCAGGCCGAGCTTCGCGCCCGCCACGGCGAGCCGGTAGTGCGCGCCGAGCGCGACTTCGAGCCCGCCGCCGAGCGCCGCGCCGTGGATCGCGGCGATCACCGGCTTGCGGCACGCCTCGATGCGGTTGCAGACGTCGGGCAGCGCGGGCGGCTGCGGCGGCTTGCCGAACTCGCGGATATCGGCGCCCGCGATGAAGTTGCGACCCGCGCCGACGAGCAGCACGGCCTCGACGGCATCGTTGGCGTCGGCGTGCTCGATCGCGGCGGCGAGGCCGCGGCGCACATCGACGCCCAGCGCGTTGACGGGCGGATTGTCGATGGTGACAAGCAGCACTTTGCCGCGCAGTTCATACGAAACGGGGGAAGGATGGATGCTGTCGGATGCCATGTCTCGTGTCTCCAGAGGGCGGGCAAGGGGCGCGCTGGACGCGCCGGGTGGTCGCCTGGTGGTGGGATGATCGCCGGATTGTGGGCTCGCCAAGGTTTATTGACAATTGCATTGGAGGTTGACAGACTGTCAAAATATCCTTGACAGTGAGCCGGCCGTGGACGTCAACGCGCTAACCCTGCTGGTGGAGATCCTCGACGCGGGCAACCTGAGCGAGGCCGCGCGGCGGCTGAAGATGAGCCGCGCGAACGTCAGCTACCACCTCAACCACCTCGAAAAATCGATCGGGCTGCAACTCGTGCGGCGTACCACGCGCCGGGTCGAGCCGACCGAGATCGGCCTGAAGCTCTACGAGCACGGCCGCGCGATCCAGAACGCGATCCTCGCCGCGCGCGAATCGGTCACGACGCTCGGGCAGACGCTGCAGGGCCGCGTGCGGCTCTCGGTGCCGAGCGGCTATGGCCAGCTCGTGATGTCCGACTGGCTCATCGAGTTCAAGCGGCTTTATCCGGGCATCGTGCTCGACGTGATGTTCGAAAATCGCGTGGAGGACCTGATGCGCGACGAAATCGATATCGCGGTGCGTGTGATGTCGGAGCCGCCGCAGAATCTCGTCGCGCGTGACATGGGGCCCGTGAGGTACGTGGCGTGCGCTTCGAAAGCATGGGGGGAGACGCACGGCATGCCGCAGCGGCTGGAGGATCTCGGCACCGCGCCGGTCATTACGGCAGCCGTGGTGGGCAGGCAGTTGCGCCTCGCAGGCTATCTCGGCGACGCGCGGCACGAAGTGCTGCTGGAGCCGACGATCATTTCGGAGAACTTTCTTTTTCTGCGCCAGGCGGTCCTGGCTGGGCTGGGTGTCGGCATTCTGCCCGACTACGTGGTCCACGACGACTTGCGGCGCGGCGATGTCGTGACATCGCTCGATCCGTGGCGGCTCAGCATATTCGGCACGCAGATGTACATGCTCTATATGCCGAACCGCCATCACACGCGGGCCGCTTCCACGTTCATCGAGTTCGTGCTTGCAGAAGCGCGCAAGGCAGGGCGAGGGGCCGGCGCCTGAATCACGTTCCCTTTTTCTGCGCCGTCGTGAAATCCGTTCGCCGGACGTTTTTCACATCGTCGTCCCAGAGGGGATTGACCGGGAAATGGTAGCCGTAGTCCTTGGCCTCCTGTATCAGTTCCTTGAGTTCATTCTGGTTGTGGACAACGCTGATTTCGTCGAATTTTCCCATCTTGAAGGGCAGCACGAACGTTGCGGGATAGTTGGCACTCGGGTCGGTCGCCGGGCTTCCGGAGTCTGCATTGTGGTGGACGACTTTCGCACGCGGCGCCTCGACTTCCAGCATCAGATCATTGTTGATGACCGGAATCAGGTTGCGAATGCGCTCCGTGGCGTTGCCGATATCGGCGTCTTCTTTCTGGTAGAACGTATTCGGATCGTTATATAAGTCCTGCAGCGAAGGATTGAGTCCGTTCGAATTCTTGTAGCTGTCGATGCGTCGGCGAAACACCTGGTGCGACACATCGGATACCGGCAAATTGTCCTGAGGTCCGAGGTCGCTGATATGGGGGCCGACGACTAACAGATCGTAGTCGGCGGTCAGGGGCTTTGCGCCGGGCGTGGTGGGGGCCAGCACGTCGATTGGCTTGCCGTGACTCGTGATCGTGAATCGTTTTTCGCCTCTACCTTTCACGGGCGTTGCTTCGAAGTGGTATTGCTTTCCACTCGGCGCGGTGGCCGTAAAAAGACGAATCCCTTTTGCGTCGGGCGCCGACATCGCCGAGACAGCTCCGAACTCGTTCAGCGTTTCCAGCCTGCTCGACGACAACTCCAGTGGCACTTCTACGACTTCCTTGTTTTGAAGGCTCTTCTGAACCTCCGCATTGAATTTACCGATACGTGCCGGATCAGCTCCTTCGAGTTTGCTAAAACCTTGATCGACACAGATCAGCCCCGCCTGCGGTCCCCACGATGCGCTCTTCCCTTTGACGTGAAAGCCTTTGGTTTCGTAGCCTTCTTCAATCAATCCGGTCGCAAACTTGTCGACAGGCCTGATGCCGATGATGGTGTTGTACTGATACGAAAGTTTCTGCAGTTTGGGCAGATCGCTAACGACGACACCCGTGTCGTCTTCCAGTTTCAACGCCATGGCTTCCAGTCGCGCGGGATAGCTCGCCGACGTTGGGTCGGGCAAATGTTCGCTCCGTATATGAAGGTCACGCTCGGCCACGCTGGCCGCGCCAGGCGTAATCGCCTGGCGGTTGGGCACAGGTTCGGCATCGAGATACGGTAAATCCAGATGCTTGCCAAAGGCCCAGTGAATTTCCGGCTTGGTCGAACCGATCGACGAGCCAGCATTTTTCTGCTGAGGTAGCTGAAAAGCGAATTCACTCGTTTGCGGATCGTATCGCCATTTTGAACCCGGGATGCCGGAGGGGCTCCACATCGAAGGCGGTTGGCCAACGCCCATTTCTGCACCGCTGGACGCGAGATCGTGCATCAGTTGCAGGGTCGACACTGCCGCCGCGACATTGCCCCCGATGCGGTCGTTCGCCGTCATGCCGTGGAGGCTGTCATGAGCGCCAAAAACCATATTGCCCACGTTACCGACCAGCGGCAGGTAGCCGAATGTGTTGCCCCAGATTTCCTTTGCCGATTTCCAGTTTTGCTCGTCGGCGCCGAACACCTGTGTCTGGTCTGCCCATTTGGCGTTTTTCGCATTGACGGCCTTGTATTGTGAGGCGATGCCAGAATCCGATTTCAAATCGCCATACTTCAACTGATACTCGCTGCTCCGCGCCCGGGTGTAGTTAAAAAGTTCTCGGGCAGGAATGGATTGGTCGGAAAAGGCATTTTTGTAGCCGGGGTACGTGGTGTCGTTTCCCGCGATTAAATTGTCCAGGACGTCATCCGCTTTGGGCCAATGGGCATCCAGGCCGCCTTGCCTGTCGCTGGCATTGAAACTCTGACGCACGCTGTCGTAGTTATTCTTTGCCCATTTAGCAAAATCGTCGTCGCCTTTTATTTCGCTGACGGTGCCTCGATTCAGGTCGATCATCAAGCCCTGGTTGGGGCGATTCTCGTAGTTTCCGTCATAGGGCGTGTAAGGAACAAACGCGTGTCCTGCTATTGGATAGCCGTATACGTTGGGCACAATAATTTGCCCATCGTGGTCCAGTGTCTGGTCGACGGCCTGCTGCCCTTCAGGGCTTAATTGCTTGAAAGCAGTCTCGTCGGAACGCAGGCTTTGCAACGTTGCCTGCGTACTGTATGCATCTGCTTTGCCGGAGCGTGCAGCGAGGATTTCCGAAACATCGCGCATCGGCGCCGCCACGTCTTGTTCCCACCGGGACTGTAGCGTTTGACCAATGGACTCCAGATCGTTGACCTTCGCCTGGTCCGCCGGGTCGATCTGCATGGACTCGAAATTGATGATGCCGCCTGATGCCGGCTCGTCATGCTTGAGCACGCCCGCGGCGATTTCCCATGCCTTATAGGTGCGTTCGGTGCTGTCGGTCTGCGATTCAGGGTGGCCGAGTCCTGTGTAGCGGTTAAATTGCACTTTGATATCTGCGTCGGGCGAATAACCGGCGGCCAGCAAACCCCCGCTGAAATAACCCGAAGGTGTTGTGAACGGCCGAGCGTTCAGGAATTTGATGTTTCGTTCCGCTTCGGTGCCGCTTTCCACATTTGCCATCTGCGTTTTCACGCGGTCGCTATAGTCCGCCACAAGTTGTTCGCGTTGCTGCAGGGAGCAGTTCTCATCGGGTAACGACGCGGTGTTCGCACCGAAGATCGTGGAAATCGGGGTAGGGCCCACGTCAAGCCCAGGAGTGGAAAGCGCCTGCGAACTGCGGGCTGGCTGCCCCGCAGCAGTGGCGCGCCGGTTTGAACCAGCGGAGCCGCCGGACGCACTACGCGTGTTGTCGGCACGAGCTCCGTTGGCGGGCGCAGGCACCGGCGTGGTGGCCCGACTATCGCGCGCCGGATCGTAGGACAGATCGTAGGTTGGATGCGGAGTGATGTTGTCGACTTGCATTTCTCGATGTCGATGGTTGGATCGAAATCGAGTATCGGTGCGCCGTTCTATATCGTGGAGATACCCGCGTGTAGTCAGGCAAACGCACGGGCCCCAATCCTGAGCCTGTTTGTCTTGCGTGCATCGGGCCGAAACCACGCCTTCCGTGCCACACACCCGCACCGTATGTTCATACAGTACGCCGCGAAACCCGCCGCGAAGCCGCCGCAATCAACCCGCGAACGCTCCGCACGCTGCAGAAGTCAGCGACTCGCGACGTACTCGCATCACGCGTAGGCACGTCCCCTACCGCAAGTGTAGGAGGGTGACCCATCCACTCCTGCGTCGCGTGCAACCACAATTCGTGCAGGGCCGGGTTCGGTCTGGCCGCGGCGTGCCGGCGTGACAGCAACGGCAAGATAGTTGACGTTGTGTCCGCCGCCCCCCCGGGGAGGAGGTCATATGTTCAGTCATGCCTGTCTGCGGAGCGGCGCGCTCGCGGTGCTCCTGATGCTGTCTGCGATGCCGTCTTTCGCACAGTCCTTCCGCGTGCAGTGTCCCAGCACGACGACCTTGCATCCGTCCGCCACGGCGGGCACGAGCGAGCCGGCGTACACCGGGCCGTCGTACACGGGGCAGAATTCCACGGCGACCGGCGTCGTCAACGGCGCCATCAAGTGCCAGCAGATTTCCGGCGGCGACGGCTACGCGACGATGGCAGACGGTACGCAAACGTACATGTTCTCGTTCGGTCCGCTGTCGGGTCTCGCCGATATTCGCAACGGCCTGCCGGGCACGGAGTTCGCCTCCGTCTTCAATGTGGTCGGCGACCCGAGGACTAGCCCGACGTACAACGGCGCGGTCGGACTCGCGCCGGACCCCGATTCGACGCCTGCGGGCGCGCTCGACGGACACGTCGATCCGCGACCGATCATGGACATCGGCGTCATGAATGGCAACATTCCGGCGCCTACGATGGCAATCGATGAGGATGACGAATTTTTCCTGACGTTGACAAACGTCGGGATGATCATGCGTCCGGACCTCTTCGAGCAGCACACGGTCCACTTCCACGGCTATCCGAACGCCTCGTCGTACTACGATGGCGTGCCTGATGCGTCGGTCGCCATCAACATCGGCGCGAGCTTTACCTACTACTATCTCGCGCCCGATGCCGGCACCTACTTCTGGCACTGCCATATCACGCCGCCCGAGCACCTGCAGATGGGCATGGTCGGCCAGATTTTCGTGAGGCCGCGCCAGAACCGGGTGCCGGCCGGCGCGAGCCTCTATACCGCACTGGGTCAGCAGCAGAATGACCCGCGCACGATGTGCGGCACGGACGTTCTCTGCTCGACGCCGCTGCCGCCGTCCAACGGCGTGCTGCATGCGAACAACAAGAGCGGCACACCGACGCTTTACGCCTACAACGATGGCGACGGTTCGACCGCCTACGACGTCGAGTATCCGGTCCAGATTCACGGCTTCGATCCGAACTTCCACTTCGTCGGGATGACGTTCAATCCGGAGCCCTTCACCGACATGAAGGACAAGTACTTCCTGCTGAACGGCCGCAGCTATCCGGACACGGTGACGCAAGGGCCGATGCAGACGCCGGTCGCCGACGGAACCCCGCATTACTCGCAGCCGTTGCCCGCGCTGATCAACATCCCCGCGGGCGGCCGTGCGCTGTTGCGCATTTCGGACCTCGATGTCACCGAGTTCCAGACGCTCGCATCGCTGGGCATTCCGATGCACGTGATCGGCGTGAACGCACGCTTGCTGCGTGATCTGTCTGGCAACGACATGACGTACTTCACGAACTCGGTGACGCTTGGCGGCGGTGAATCGGTTGACGTGATTCTGGACGCGAGCGATACGACGCGCTACGCGGCGGGTAACGTTTTCTATCTCTACACGCCGAATCTCGACCATCTGTCGAACGATGCCGAGAATTTCGGCGGGCTGATGACCGAAGTTCATATCTGCCACGCGGTCGATCCGACCACGAAGGCGTGCAGCTAGGAGAACGAACGTGAGCTACATCCTGTATGGCTACCGTATCGTGTGCCGCGCACGCTTTCTGCTGGCAGAACGCCTTGCGCGCGCAACCTGTGGCGCTCTTTTCGCGCTGACGCTTGGATTGCCGGGTTCGTATGCATTCGCGGCGACGCCTGGTATCACGGGACCGACCTTCGACCTCGTCGCTTCGGCGGACCGCATTACGCAACCGGACGGCAACAGCGTCTACTCGTGGGGATACGGCTGTAATACCCCGCCCGCGGGATTTTTACCGGCCGCAATCACCGGTGCGAATTGTCCGCTCATGCAGATTCCCGGACCGACGCTGATCGTCAAGCAGGGCGACACGGTGACCATCACGCTGACGAACAACCTGCCGGCGGCGGCAGGCAATACGTCGATCCTGTTTCCGGGCTTCCAGGTCTGCGCTGCGAAATTCAATCCGGACGGCACCTGTCCCACCACCCCGACCGGTGTGCCGGGACTGCTGACGCGCGAGGCGCAGCATGGCGGCACGGTGACATACAGCTTTATCGCCACCACGCCAGGCACGCATGCGTACTACAGCGGCACGCAGGGCGATCTGCAGATCGAGATGGGGCTGTCCGGCGCGTTGATCGTGCTGCCGACGACTGCCCCTGGTACGCTCGCCACGCCAACCGCCGCCACGTGCCACCCAATGTCGGGGACACTGCCGGACGGGCAGCCCGATTACCGTAACGCCATTGCCGCGTACAACCTCCCCTCGGCGTGCTACGACCGCGAATATCTGTTTCAGTTTTCCGAAATGGATCCGAACATCCACAGCCAGGCGGAGCAGGAAGCCCAGAAGACGTGTACGCAGCAAACGGGCTGCATGCTCGTGCAGACCGAGCCGTACCATCCGGCGTATTTCATGATCAACGGCCGTTCGATGCCGGACGACATGGATCCGAACTACGCGTCGCAGTATCCGCATCAGCCGTACAACGGCAATCCGCACATGCATCCCGGCGAATTCGTGCTGTTGCGGGTGATCGGCGACGGTCGCTGGCAGCACCCGTTCCACGAACACGGCAACCATGTACGCGTTCTCGCCCGCGACGGTAACCTGCTGTTGAGCAAGACGGACCCGACCAAGCTCGCCGGCCCGCTCCTGTTCACCACGACGACCACGCCTGGTCTCGCGATGGACGGAATCTTCTACTGGACGGGCAAGGGCCTGAACTGGGACGTCTACGGACACAAGCCAGGCGACGGCAGCGTGTGCATACCCGATGCGAACGGCTACTACACGTCGAACCCCTCGGCGCCCAACTACTACGAGTGGTGCGCCGACCACGGGAAGGCGCTCGAGGCGCACCCATTCGGAAACGTGGCGAGCGGCGGACCGGTGACGTTGCCGGATGCGCGCGTGCTGACCAACGGCACGTGGTACGGCGGCAGTCCCTACCTCGGTCCCGACGCGACCATGCGCGCCACCAGCTTCACGGGATCGACGCCGCCTTCCGGCACCGTCGTCAACCCGCCATCGTCCGAAGCTGGCTTCGCGTTCATGTGGCATTCGCACAATGAACGCGAGATCACGACGAACAACACGTTTCCGGGCGGGATGATGATGATGATGCTCGTCGATCCGCAGGCGTACACGATCAACGAAGGCAACTAGATCGGGGAGACTCGCGATGAGAACCGCACACGTGACAAGAGTGCTTCGCGGCCTCGTTCGGGCCAGTGCAGCCGCGATGTTGATGGCTGCAGCGAGCCACGCGGCCTATGCCCAGACCGTCGTCAACCTGACGGCCCAGGCCTCGGTCATCGCACTGCCCGATGGTCAGTCGGTGCCGATGTGGGGCTACACATGCTCGTCGGCAGCGACGCCCGCGACGGCCTGCGCGTCGGCCAATCCAGCCGCGAGCTCGAGCTGGTCGCCGGTCGTGATCACCGCGCAGACCGGCCAGTCGCTGCAGATCAACCTGACCAACAACCTGCCGGGCACGGTGCCGACCTCGCTCGTCATCGTCGGCCAGCTGGGCGGCGGACTCGGCTCGACGGCCACGACCACGCCGAGCCCCGTACACGCGACGCAGACTGCCACAACCTGGCCGATTGCGAGTTCTTCAAGCGGCGCGTCGTTCACGCCGCCCACTCAGGGGGCACGCGTGCAGTCGTTCGCGACAGAAGCGGCGCACAGCGCGATGGTCACGCTGACGTGGAGCAACCTCGCAGCCGGCACCTATCTGATCGAGTCCGGTACGCACCCGTCGATCCAGGGTCCCATGGGTCTCTACGGCGTGCTGATCGTCAAAACGCCCGCGAACGGCACGACGCGCGCGCTGGCCTATCCGAACGTCAGCTACGACGCCGATGTGCCGCTCGTATTGAGTGAGATCGATCCGGCGCAGAACGCAGCGGTTGCATCGGCGGTCGTGACGTCGGGGTTCAGCGAAACGAAAGTGTGGTCCGGGCAGTCGGGGCAGTGCGGCGATCCCAAGGCGTCTTCATTTGGCACCTGCTATCCGCCGGCGGTTAATTACGACCCGCGCTATTACCTGATCAACGGCGTGGCTTTCGACCGCACGAACACCGCAGCATCGACGTTCCCGGCCACCGCGACCGCCGGCACCGGGCAAGTGCTGCTTCGCTTTGTCAACGCAGGCCTGCGCATGCACGTGCCCTCGGTGGTCGGTGCGCAGACAGGCCCTACGCCGACCAACGGTTTTTCGCTCGTCGCGGAAGACGGCAACGTGCTGCCCGGCAATATGCGCGTGCAGACGGTCGCGTTTCTTGCCGCCGGAAAAACCTACGATGTCCTGATCAATGCGCCGGCCACGGGATCGCTGGCATTGCCGGTTTTCGACCGGCAGCTCAGTCTCTCGACGAACAATCAGCGTGACGGCGGCATGCAGGGCTATATCAGCGTGAACGGCGGGGCCACGCCGACGTCGCAGGCCGGTAACGCGAGTGCGGTCGCGAATCCTGACACGTACTACCTTGTGCCGGGCAATACGCTCAGCGTCACGGACCCGATCAAAGGTGTGATTGCCAACGACGTCGGCGTATACGGCGTACAGGTGAAGACACAGCCGACTGGCGGAACACTGACGCTCAACTCCAACGGCACATTCACCTATGTGCCGAATTCGGGCACGACGAGCGACAGTTTCGTCTACCAGGCCAACGGCAATCCTGCGATTACCGCGCTGGTCACGCTCGCGCCCTGCACGAGCGGATCCGGCTGCTTGTCGGGCAAGCCCGTCGCGAACGCCGCCGCCTATACCAGCAATATCGCGTCGCTCTACCACTCGGGCGCGCCGGGCGTACTCGCGAACGCGAGCGATCCGGGCGGCCTGCCGCTCACGGCGGCGTTGTCCGGTACGCCGGCGGGCGGTACGGTGACGCTGAACAAAGACGGCTCATTCAATGCCGTCCCGACGACACCCGCGAAAGCGGGCGCCACCGCGCAGGTGACGTTCAGCTATACGGCAGTCAACTCGCAGAACAGTGCCAGCACTCCGGCACCGGTGACTGTGACGTTCCAGGGGGGCAGTGGTCTGGTCGTCGCCGTCAAGGACGCGCCAACCGGCACTGCGATCACCGACTACCGCTGGATCATCGAGGAAGATCGCACATTCCAGATCGACCCGGCGTGCCAGGTCAATTCGGCGACGCGCCCGTCCACGTGTCCGCCGCTTCCCGTTCCGAGCCTCGGTACGAGCTTCCATACCAGCTACATGCCGGTCGTGGCCGCGGGGTGCGTCGGCGCGGTTTCGTGCGAGTCGGGCCAGACCGTCTACGATCCGACATCACAGAGCCACCTGCCGGCCGTCTGTGACGTCGGCGACGGCCAGTGCCGCATCACTGCCGGGCAGCAGACGCCGGTCGACCCGTCGCAGGTCGTGCTCAATCCTGCGAAGCACTACTACATCTCGATCCTGCCCGGCGATGCGGGCAACACGTTCACGAACGGCGCAGGCGCGCCGCAGCCGGTCAATCCGAGCAATCCGACCGGGGCGCAGCGCCAGTTCGACATCTCGAAGGATTGCCCGTCCGGTCCTGGCGGCGCGGACTTCGCGCCGGGCACCGGCAAGTGCGGTCACGCGATCGGTGGGGCGATGATCGCGGCTAACCAGTTGGCCGTGAACGTGCTCCTGCAACAGACGCCGCTGCAGACGGCCAAGATTTCGGTGTTCGTCTTCGAGGACGATTCACCGCTCAACGGCGAAGTCGACGTGAGCGGCGGCACCGACGTGTTCGGCACGGCGCACGAGCCCGGCCTCGGCGGTTTCGAAATCAAGCTGTTCGACGATGCGGGCGGCACGGGCGACGCGACGGGGCAGATGACCTACGACATGTTCAACATGCCGCTGTCGAATTCGCTGCAGAACATGACCGATCCGCTGACCGGGCTGAACGCTTGCCCGATTTCGGTCAAGACCACGAACGGGATCGTCGGCATGATCCCGACCTGCCCGCAGTACGAGTCGGATGGCAAGACGCTGTCGCCGCTCGTTGGCCAGGCGATCATCGCGAACCTCATGCCGGGGCGCTATGGCGTTGTGGCCTATCCAGCTGCCGACCGCATCGCACGCGGCGAAGAATGGCTGCAGACCAACACGCTCGACGGGCAGAAGGCACACGATGCATTCATCCGGATCGGCGGACCCTCGTACTTCCAGGAGTTCGGACCGGCCGGCTTCCACGTGACGATCGGCTTTGCGAATCCGAAGATCATCAATGCGCGTCTGCCGGCGTTGTGCCCGACGGGCACCGCGTGCAACAACTCGGTGAGCGGACGCATCACGAATCTGCACTACAGCCGTCCGCCGAATGAGAATCTGTATGGCAGCGGCACGCGCGATTCGTTGAGTTTCACGCAATGCTACGTGAGCGTTGGTGACCCCGACGGCGACGATATCTCGTTCACGAAATGCAATCAGGACGGGTCGTTCAGCTTCAGCGGCCTGCCCGACGGCACGTACCGCATCACCGTGTTCGACCAGTGGAACGACCAGATCGTCGACGGGCTCGCAACCGCCGTGCAACTGAAGGGTGGCGTGAACATGAGTGTCGGCGAACTGTCGGTTCTGCAATGGCACACGAACCTCTATACGCGCACGTACCTGGATAACGACGGCTCGCACGTCTCGAGCGCCAGCCAGCCCGGTTTGGCGTTGGTGCAGACCAACATTCGCTATCGCGACGGCAGCTATTCGAATTTCAACAATACGGATCTGAACGGCTATGCGTCGTTCAACGAAGTATTCCCGCTGTTCAACTGGTACGTTGCTGAAGTGGATACGACGCGCTTCAAGCAGACGGGCGTGCACGTAGTCTATGACGCCGGCGGTCCAGTCGATGGAACCAATAAGGGCGGCGGCAATTCGACGATCGCCGCGCACTACGCGAACACGCTGGAGACGTTCCACGTGCCAAACAACCTGCGCGTACCGGGAGCCGTCTACTGCAACGACGCGGACTGCAAAGACCGCTCCGGAACCAACCCCTCGACGGGCCGCATCGACCCGCCGTGGGTCACGACGATGGGCTGGCAGGGATTCTCGGGACAAAGCTCGTTCATCGAATTCGGCAAGGCGCCATTCGCGTCAGGCGAAAACGGTGGCATCACCGGCGAGGTCGTCTACGCGTCGACGCGCCCGTTCGACGATCCGACGTTGCTCGTCCACGCGAGCTGGACGCCCAATGTGCCAAACGTAACGGTCAACCTGTATCAGGAGGGCACCGCGGCGGACGGTACGACAAGCCTTCAACTGGTGGACTCGACGAAGACGAGCAGCTGGGACGACTGGGCGCAGGGCTTCCGTTCGGACGGCATGCCGAACATGAACTGCCCGGGCCAGGACCCGAAAGATCCGTTCTTCTACACGTTGCAGAACACGACGCAGTGGCTCGATGCCCAGAATCGTCCGCTGCCGGCTCAATCGCAGTACAAGTGCTACGACGGCATGCACATGTTCAACCAGTTGCAGCCTGCGCCCTATGACGGCATGTATCAGTTCCCGAGCGTCACGGGCCGCGATCCCTCGAACGGCAAGCCGACCGGCACGAACTGCACGGTTTGCGTGGCGAACCCGACGGATGCCAGCGCGAAAATGCTGCCTGCCGGCAAGTATGTCGTCGAGGTGATCGTGCCTCCCGGCTACGAGCTCGTTAAGGAAGAGGACAAGAACATCCTGATCGGTGACAACTACATTGCGCCGGTGACGCAGCAGTTCGGCAGCCTCGGCAACATCTTCATCCTGCCCGACCAGGCGGCCGTGAACGAGGCGTACAACCCGAACAATGCGCAGAACCCGACGACCAATCTGGGTTCGAATCCGGAGACGGACTCCGGGAAGCAGGGCAACGAGCAGCTCTGGCCGTGCGTGGGTACGCTGCGCATCGTGCCGGACTACATCAGCCTGTTCCCGGGTTCGAAGGAAGTGGCGCCGTTCGCCGGAGCGTCGCGCCATCTGTGTGACCGCAAGGAGGTCACGCTGACCGACCAGATGCAGGCGCGCGCGAAGTTCTGGATCTTCAGTTCGACGCACGTCGCCGCGCACTTTACGGGCTTCATGCTCGACGACTTCTCATCGGAGTTCGATCCGTACTCGCCGCAATTCGGCGAAAAGTTCGCGGTTCCGAACGTGCCGGTATCGCTGAAGGACTTCGCGGGTAACGAGGTCGAGCGTGTGTACTCGGATCAATGGGGCATCTTCAACGGACTCAACTACTCGACGTGGGAAGTCAATCCGCCGAATCCGACCGGCTATGCGCCGACCATGATGATCGCCTGCATGAACGATCCGGATAAGCCCGACCCGGCACATCCGGGCCAGACGATCCGCGATCCGCTCTACAACCCGGCATACAGCCAGTTCTGCTATGAGATTCCGTTCATGCCAGGACAGACCCAGTACATGGACACGCCGGTGGTCCCGGTGCAGGCTTTCGCCGATGGCTATAACCCGCCCGACTGCGCGTATCCGGACGGCACGCCGGCGATTTCGTCGGTGACGGGCGACACAGTCGGCACCGGCGCGGGTCCGTGGGTGCAGGCCGCCGGTCGTACGCTGACGATCAAGGCGCTCGGCGATCAGGTTGTGCCCAACCATGCGTACAGCGGTCCGAATGCGTCGACGGCCCCGTACAACCAGAAGTTCGTGACGCGGCACTACGGATTCGGCACCACGAAGGGTACGGGCTCGGTCACGATCGGTGGCGTGAACGCGACGGTCACGGGCTGGAGCGACACGCAGATCACCGTGACGGTACCTACCCTGAACTTGCTGCAATCGACTTGCACGATACCGCAGCGCGGCGTCTTGACGCCAATCCGTTGCGGAGAGCTTGTCATCACGTCGGGCAACGGCAAGAAGTCGATCGACACCGTGACCGTCACGATTGGCGGCAAGGCGCCGACCTATGTCGCGGGCGAGAACAGCACGAGCAATGCGATCCAGAAAGCGATCGACGCCGCGACGCCGGGCGACATGATCATCGTCGGGCCGGGCACGTACAACGAGATGCTGCTGATGTGGAAGCCTGTGCGGTTGCAGGGCGTCGGTGCGCCTTCGGTCGTCGTGAATGCGAACACGCATCCGTCCGGCAAGATGGATCCGTGGCGGCGTCAGGTCGACTGTCTGTTCGGCGTATCGCTCAATGGCGGGCTGATCAGCAGCACCAATCCGTACGACTCGACCGGCACGTACACCTGCTCGCCGGCGATGCAGCGCCACGTTGATGCCATCCCGCTGGAACCGACCGTCGGGTGGGACTACTCGCTGAACGGCAATATCAGCGAGCTGCTGATGGAGCCGTCGCTGATGGGCGCATACGAAGGCGCGGGCATTACCGTGCTCGCGAAGGGTGTGCGCGACGTGAACGTGGGCGGCGTGCTGCAAGCCGACGCGAACTGCACGGCCAACGGCATCTGCACGCCGCTCACCCTCCTGGACTGCGCGAATTATCCGAGCAACTTCCTGTGCAATCCGTCACGTATCGACGGCATGTCGTTCCAGAACAGCTCGCAGGGCGGCGGCGGGATTTTCCTGCACGGCTGGAACCACTGGACCGAGGTGTCGAACAACCGCGTGTCGAGCAACGCAGGCACGCTGACCGGCGGCATCACGGTGGGCCAGGTCGAGGTGCCGGACGGCACGATCGCGGCGGACGGCCTCACGCAACTGCCGTTCGGTTACAACAGGAACGTGAACGTGCACCACAACTCCGTTACGTCGAATTCGTCGTATGGCGACGAAATCAACTCGACGACGCCATCGTCCGCGGCAGGCGTGACGTTCTGCTCGGGCGCGGATAACTACAGCTTCAACTACAACTTCGTGTGCGGCAACATGAGCAGCGGCGACGGCGGAGGCGTCGCGCACTTCGGCTTCAGCTACAACGGCGATCTGTCGCACAACTGGATCATCTTCAACCAGAGCAACAACCCGACGCTGCCGACCTACGGCGGCGGCCTGATCGCCCAGGGTGTACCGCCGGACGGCACGTACTGCGAGAACGCGACGGTGGACACGGACTGCGCGCCTCAATTGTCCGATGGCGTTGGGCCGGGCCTCGTGATCAACGGCAACCTGATCATCGGCAACACGGCGGAAAGCGGCAAGGGTGGCGGGCTGCGGTTGCAGAGCGTGAACGGCACAGACGTACAGCGCAACCCGACCAACGCCAACCGGTGGTACCAGGTGACCGTGACGAACAACATCATCGCGAACAACGTGGCAGGTTGGGCCGGTGGCGGTGTATCGCTGCAGGACGCCGTGCGGGTGAATTTCGTCAATAACACCGTCGTGTCGAACGATTCGACCTCGACCGCCGGCGTGCTCTTCAACACGGCGCTCGCTGCACAGGCGAACGTCGGGCCGCCGAACTGCGTAACGGTCGGTGGGCAGACCACCTGCAGCCCGATCACGACGTCGACGTTCCAGCCTGCGGGTCTGGAGGTGGCGGCGCACACGCAGAACCTGCTGAGCGCGTTCACAACCGCGCCCGTCACCTGTCCGTCGAACCTGGCCGGCTGCAAGAAGTTCTCGGTGCCGGTGCTGACGAACAACGTGTTCTGGCAAAACCGTTCGTTCTACATCACGGTGAGCAGCACGCCGAACCCGAGCATTCCGGGCCTGCAGAACGCGGTCACGCTGAACCCGACGCTGAACCAGGCTAACCAGGCGACCGGCTACTGCGCATCGGGTGCGACGTACTGGGACATCGGCGCGTTTGGCGACTCGAAGCCGTCGTTGCATGAATCCGGGATCACGCTGTCTCCGCATTTTTCGATCATCACGGATGCAACCGACTACCCGAACGCCAACAACAGTGGAGCGAACCCGAATCTGATCAGTCAGTACTGCAACGGCTCACGCGTGCCGCCGGAAACGAAGAATCCGCTCGCTGTCTACGGCTACGCAGTGCCACCCGGAATTGCCGACACGGTGTTGCCGAATCCGTTGTTCAGCCTGCTGCCGTCGGCCACGCCGGACGAGGGCAACAACTGGATCAACATGTCCTATGGGCCGCTTTCGTTGTCCAACGCGACGATCGTGACCGGGAGCGCAGGATACGGCACGCCGCTCGGCGATTACGCGATCCAGACGGGGTCGCCGGCGGTGAATGCCGGCACCGCGGTCGGCGCGCCGAGCTACGACTTCTTCGGTACGCCGAGGCCGCAGGGACTGCGCGTGGACATCGGCGCGGTCGAATTGCCGACGTCGACAGGTGGACTCGCGACATCGTTCAATAACCTGTTCGGTCCGGGCGCCATTGCGGAGGTGCTGCCGTGAGGCGCGGGATGATTCGGGCACGTTATGCAGGGTGCCTGGTTGCACTCGGGTGCAGCGCCGGACTGGCTGCGCTCGTGGGGCAACCGGCCACCGCGCAGCAGGCGGCCACCGAACAGCAGGCGGCCACGGCCAGCAAGTCGCCGTATGTGCCGGTCATGATGCCGCTGCAGGCACGCGAGCTTTACGGCGCGAGCCGCGGTGTCGATTCGCTGAGCGTACGGCGTACCGCATCGGGCAACCTGCTGCGTTTCAGCTTCCGGGTGACCGACCCGAACGTCGCGAAGGTGATCGGCGACAAGAGCGCGACGCCCTATCTGTTCGGGCACATGAGTCACGCAGTGCTGGAAGTGCCGGTCATGGAAAACATCGGCCAGTTGCGGCAGGCGGGCACGCTCGAAGTGGGCCGCGAGTACTGGATGGTGTTTTCAAACAAGGGCAATCTCGTGAAGGCGGGCGAGCGGGTCGATGTGTTCATCGGCTCGTTCCATGTCGATGGTCTTGTCGTCGAGTGACCGTGCAACGCGCTGCCGGGGCGGCTGATTGAACAACGGACGGGACAACACAGGTGCGGAGGTGACAGATGAAACGAGTAACGGGATGGGGGAGCCTGTTCGTTGCCGGCCTGCTGGCTGGAAGCGCGTTGACGGCCGCAGCGGCGGGGATGAGCGGCGCGCAGGTGGCCGACCGCAATGCCGAAGCGCGCGGCGGCTTGCAGACATGGCGATCCGTCAACACGCTGACGATGACCGGTCAGATCGATGTCGGCGGCACGAAGCCCGTTCAGTTGCCTTTCACGCTGACGATGAAGCGGCCGCACAAGAGCCGCTTCGAGCTGCGCTTCAACGGTCAGACCTCGTACCAGGTCTTCGACGGCGCGCAGGGCTGGAAGGTCAGGCCGTTCCTGGGACGCACGGAACCGGAACCGTATTCGCCCGCCGAGCTGCATTCGGCAGCCAGCACCGCGGATCTCGACGGTCCGCTCATCGACTATGCGGCGAAGGGCAACCGTATTGATCTGGTCGGCACGGATTCGATCGACGGTCACCGCGCGCTGCAGCTGAAGGTGACGCTGAAGGATCACACCGAGCGGCATGTGTGGGTCGATGCGTCGACGTTCCTCGAAACGAAAGTGGAAGGCGACCCTCGCAAGCTCGACGGCAAAATGCACACGGTCTCCGTGTTCTACCGCGACTACCGCAAGGAAGGCGGCGTGATGATGCCGCATGTGATCGAGACGGTCGTCGCGGGGGTGAAGCAGGTGCATCGCATCACGATCGATAAGGTGACGGTCAATCAGCCGGTCGATGATTCGCTGTTTGCGAAGCCGCTGCCCGCTGCCACGAGAGTGGCTGCGAAGTGACGGATTTGTCATCGCGCCAGCATCACGATTGTGACGAGGCGAACGACGGGGACAATGATGACGTGGACCACAAGATGGACAACTCGATGGATAACAGCGGGCTGCATGAGCCTGCTGGCCGTCGCAATGGGCTGCGCGACCGACATGAACATGACGGCTGCGCAGATCGTGTCTAAAAACGTCGATGCCCGAGGTGGCGCCGAGGCCTGGCGGAAGGTGCAGACGATGGTGTGGAAGGGCCACGTCGACAGCCCCAATTCGCCTGCGCCGGGCATGCCGTTTTCGGTGACGCTGGCGCGCCCGGACAAGACGCGCTTCGAAGTCACCGCGATGAACCAGATGATCGTCCATGCGTTCGACGGCAAGGTGGGCTGGAAGGCGCGGCCATCCAGTGGCGGCGCGCCCGACGTGCGCGAATACAGCCCGCAGGAAGTCCGGTTCGCTCGCGACGAACAAGTCATCGACGGACCGCTCATCGACCACGAGCGCAAGGGCATCGCGGTCGAGCTGGAGGGCATGGATCAGGTCGATGGCCACGATGCCTGGCGGCTGTCGCTGAAGCTGCCGTCCGGCGCGATTCAGCACGTATGGATCGACGCGCACAGCTATCTCGACATCAAGTACACGCGCGAAGGACAGGGCGTCGGCGGACAGCCCGCGACGACCGAGGTCGTTTATCGCGATTTCCGCGAGGTCGATGGTGTGCGGATGCCGTTCGTTATCGAGAGCGGTCCGGCTGGCGGCGAGCGCCGCGACCGGCTGGTGATCGACACGATTGCGCTTAACGTTCCGCTCGACGCGCTGGCGTTCGCGAAGCCGGTCGCCGTGGCGCGGCATCACACGATCGACATCGGCACGGGCGCTGCGCCGATGAACGCCGCGAGCGTACCGCCACCGTTTCCGGGTATCCGCAGGCCGGTGCGTTGACCATGACGGCGCGAAGCCATGCCGCGCATAGGCTCGCACGCTGCGCAGTCGTGCTGTTCGCGGCCTTTGTCGTATCGACGACGCCAGCGCGCGGCGCGCCGCCCGCCGATGCGGGCGAGGCGATCTACCAGCGCGGCATCGCCGGGTCGGGCGAACCGGTCGAGGCGATGCACGACGGCGCGGTCCGCATGCACGGGGCCGAGGCGGCCTGCGTTAACTGTCACCGGCGCAGCGGACTCGGCGCGCGCGAAGGCAACAACCTGATACCGCCGGTCACTGGCGAGTATCTGACGCACGCGCGCACGCGCGACCCCGACGCGGGCGAAGGAAGTAACGCGAGCGACATCCCGTTCATCGACGGTATGCGTACCGCACGCGATCCGTACACGGACGCGACGCTGGCGAGGGCGATCCGCGAGGGCGTCGATCCGAACGGCCGGCAGCTCGGCTATCTGATGCCGCAGTTCGCGTTGAACGATGCCGACATGGCGGCGCTGATCGCGTATCTGAAACGTCTCGATCATGGACGTGCGCCGGGTGTGGCCGACACCACGCTGCACTTCGCGACCATCATCACCCCCGACGCCGACCCGGTGAAGCGACGCGGCATGCTCGCCGTGCTCGAACAGTACGTCGCGGACAAGAACGCTACGCCGTTGGGCGCGACACCGGCGCTGCGCAGTTCGCGCAAGATGATGTTCATGGTGAACCGTCGCTGGGAGCTGCACGTGTGGGAACTGCACGGCCCGCCGTCGACATGGCAGGCGCAGCTCGCAGACGACATGGCGCGTCAGCCGGTGTTCGCGATTCTCTCCGGCCTTGGCGGCAGCAACTGGGCGCCGGTTCATGACTTCTGCGAAGCGCAGCGGGTGCCGTGTCTCTTTCCGAATGTCGAAGTGCCTGTGACGTCGCCGGGCGACTTCTACTCGCTTTACTTCTCGAAAGGCGTGCTGCTTGAGGCGGAACTCATCGCGCAACGTATCGCGGATGCGGCTCGCGAGCCTCCCGACACAACGCATCACACGGCGACGAGGGTGCGCCAGATCTATCGCAAGGGCGATAGCGGCGAGGCCGCCTCCGAGGCGCTTGCGGCCGCGTTGAAGGGAAAGCCGTTCGAGGTGGCCAATGTTGCGCTGGCGCCTGGCGAGAGCGTCGCGCACGCGTTGCGCGGCGTTGCTGCGGGCGATGTGCTCGTGCTCTGGTTGCGCCCGAACGATCTCGAGGCGCTACGCGGTTCGCCGCCTCCGCCGCGCGTGTTCGTTTCTGGCCTGATGGGCGGACTCGATCGTGCGCCGCTCCCGGACCGCTGGCGCGACGTTGCTTCGCTGGCCTATCCCGTCGACCTTCCGGATGGCCGCCGCGTTCGCGTCGACTACGCGTTCGGCTGGTTCGCGATTCGCCATATTCCCGTCGTCGATGAACGCGTGCAGGTGGACACGTGGCTCGCGTGCGGGTTGCTCGCGGAAACGTTGAGCCATCTGGTCGATGCGTTCGTGCGCGACTATCTTGTCGAGCGCGTCAACGACATGCTCGAACACCGCGTGCTGACCGGTTTCTATCCCCGGCTTAGTCTGGCGACGGGGCAGCACTATGCGTCGAAAGGAGGCTACATCGTGCGGTTTTCCCAGCCGGATTCTCCGCGGGTAGTCGCCGACGGTCCATGGACCGTGCCGCAATCCACGTTTCCTTGAGCGACGGTGCACCAATCGCGACACTCACTTGCCGCTGGCGGCCAGCAAAGCCCGATAGCGGGAGAGCACACGTGGCACATAACCGCGCGTTTCCGGATAAGGCGGGATTCGATAGCCAGCGCGAATCACGGCGTCCTCACCGGCGTTGTACGCCGCAAGCGTGAGTTCCATGTCGTTGTTGAAGAGATCGAGCAGGAAGCGCAGATAACGGGCACCCGTCAACACGTTTTCGCGTGGATTGAGCATGTCGCCGCCCGCGAAGCGGCGTGCAGTATCGGGCATCAACTGCATGAGGCCCAGCGCGCCTTTATCGGACACCGCAGCAGGATCGTAGCGCGATTCGACGTCGATGACCGCACGTATCAGTTCGGGTTGAAGCCGAAATTGCCGGCTCGCTTCATCGATAACGTTAGAGACGAGTACGGCATCCGCCCTGTTATGCGACAGAGCTGACCGCTTTGCCGCGATGCGCGCGGGGGCGTATGCCTCGACGATGATTCTCAGCCCTGCTTTGCCGGGTGTATCGGTGAGCGTTATCGTGCCGTCCGTTCCAACCGCGCCGAATATCGCGCCGTCCGCGTGGGCGCCTGTCGCCGCAACGAGACCGATCGCAGCCACCAGAGCACGACGCTTGCAGACAGACGAGATTCGATCGCGAACACACATCGTCGCTTCCCTCCGCATTCTTATTCTGGAGTCCGCAACGTGTACAAAGCAATGGGGAATCGTCCTCTTTCGTGTTGCATGCGGGGAAGCAAAACACCCGCCTACATGGGGATGTTACATAGGCGAACCCAATTGAGTCAGGCTTTCTTAAGGCATTCTTCAAGCCTTAAGAAAACCTGAAGAAGGTCCGGGAGATTATTTTTTTGGTTTGCCGGGATCCGAAATTTACCGAGCGGAATGTCAGTATGGCGGAAAAAAATTACCGAATACGGGATCTTACTTACCATTACAAACGACAGGAAGTGTTCACGCCTGAATCGTTTTATTCGAATTTCGATGGAGCTTGTCAGGGTCGATTTAGTCGCGCGCAATATCCATGGCGCTAGCGCGACATTGGCTCGGACCTTGCAGCACAACACACGAGGCCTGGCGCGGCAGAATATCGGTAGTTCGTGTCAGTAAATATAAAACAAATCGTAAATAAAAGGAAAGAAATATTTGAAAGGGTGGGAAGGTGCGAATTAAGCAGTGAATGAAAGCCGGTACATCGGAGTAATGTAGCCGAAAGGAGAGCACCGTGAACATCAAATACCGTGTGTTGATTGTCGAAGACCACGATCTTCTGCGTTCCGGGTTGCATTCAATGATCGCCGTGCACGGCGAATATGACGTAGTAGGCGAAGCGAGAGATGGCAAGGAGGCGCAGCAACTCGCGGCGCGGCTTTGCCCCGATCTGATCCTCATGGATTTGTCGATGCGCGGCATGAACGGCATCGACGCAACCGCGCTGATCAAAAGCCGCATGCCGCAGGTCCGCATCATCGCGTTGACCGTCCATCAGAGCGAGGAGTACGTGCGCGAAGCACTGCGGGCCGGTGTCGACGGGTACACGCTCAAGGATGTGTCGTTCGATGAACTGCTCACGGCAATGCGTACGGTCATGCAGGGGAAGAAGCACTTCAGCGCGGACGTCTATGGCTTCATGGTCGATTCGTTCGTCATGGGACGCGAGGCCGCTGGACCGAAACGGGCGTGGGACGTACTGACCGCCCGCGAACGTAGCGTGCTCAAGCTGATCGCCGAAGGGCACACGAACCGCCAGGTCGGTGAATACCTGAACCTGAGCCCGAAGACGATTGAAAAGTATCGCGCAAGCATGATGCACAAGCTGTCGATAGAGAACATGACCGAGCTGGTTCTCGTTGCGATCAGTATGGGGCTGCTGACTTCGCTTGCCTCGCGGTGTGCGGAGCGGGAGACCAGCGGCATGCTTGCACGGTCGCTCAGCGAGCCGCTCGTTGACGCGCCGGCTGGGCCGGCTGGCAGCAGCGAGCCCATGCAGGACGCCCGCATCGGCGACGCGACATCGGGCTGAATGAACGCGTGGCGACGCGACGCCGGATAAGCGTCACAGCACCCATGTAGCGACGAGCAGCGTGCCGTTCTGCCCGGACGCGTCGATCGAGAAGTGACCGCCTTGCGCCTCGACCCGATGCTGCATGTCGACGAGGCCGAACCCCGATGCGCCGATTTCGTCCGGGTGCATCGGACGGTTCAGGTAGCCGGTGCCGTTGTCGCTGATCGACAGATGCAGCGTATTGCCGCTCAGTCTGAGTTCGAGTTCCGCTTCGGTCGCCGACGCGTGCTTCACGATGTTGTTCAGTGCCTCTTGTACGATGCGAAAGATATCCGTCTTCAATGGCGCTGGTATGTCGTTATCCTCAACATTGCAGAGAAACCGGATCGTCAGGTTTTGCGCGCCGTGCGCGAACCGCTGGCACAAGGTGGACAGCGCTGCCGGAAGGCCGAGACGATCGAGCGCAAGCGGGCGCAACTCCCCACAGATTCGGCGCATTTCATCCATCGTGTCGCGCACCTGCTTGACGGCGGTGTCGAGCAGTTGCACTGCTTCGTCGGTGCGACCGGCGCCCAGCCGTATCCTGGCGTCTTCGACCATCAGCTTGATCAACGTGAGATCCTGACCCAGACCATCGTGCAGGTCGGCAGCCAGACGCTGACGTTCCGTGTGCTGGCCGAGTTGTAGCAGGGCCGCGGAACGATACGAAGAGTCGGACGGCTCGGCATGGTAGTTCGCAGGTGAGCGCGCGACGATTACGATCGGCTCGCAGAACAGCGTGAGTCGAGGCCGGTTAGCGATAGCAACGCCTGAAATTGCATGCTGATGCAGTGTCATCTCGACAGGCCGGCCGGTGCGTCCGATCAGAAGCGCGTCGATCGAGCGGTATTCGTTCAGAGCCGGCGCGGACAATTGCGCCTGTAACGCGGTGCGCTCGTGACTCGGCGCAAAGTCGACGAGCCAGCGGCCTGTGAGTTCCCCGCACTCCTGGCCGAGCAGCGCCGCGACGCGGCGATTCGCGCATAGCACAACACCATCGGCGGAAAGAACGGCAAGCGCCGCGCCGCGTGCGTCGGGAACCTGGACCGGCTCGGCGCCGTGCAAGTGAACGGCTCGGTCGAGTTCGCGCATGGCGTTGACCAGGTCTCGCAAACTCACCGGCGCACCAACGGTTCGTCCAGCAGTCATGGCCTGGTTACTCCAGGTGAGCCGAGGGAGAAGCACCAATTTGTGCCGATTGTAGGCTGCGCGATGACGGGCGGGCAACCGGGTAAATGCCTCCACATGCCTGGGGAGATTAAGGAACATCGAAGGTGGGGATCTACGCTGGTGGAGATACCCGCAAGGGTTTTGGGTACTTTCATCCAGTGACGCGTGGCGCGCGGTTCGCAAGACTAGAATGCACGCAAAGGCGTAAGGCGTGGCGGGGGGTGTGCAACCGCGACGCAGCCAGCGTGCATGAGGAGGCGAGCATGAAGACCATCCGCAATCTGCCGCTCAAGGTGCTGTGCGTGTTCTCGGCAGGACTGCTTGGCGCTATCGCGACACCCTTGTACGGCGCAGACAACGCCGATGACACGACCGGCAACGCAACCGCAGAACATGCCGCGACGGACGACGGCACGACGAACAGCCCCGCGCCCGACCATCACGCCATGAACGGCATGGCGATGAACGACGAGGCGATGGACGCCATGGACGCTGCGGCGCCCGCGACGCAGGACGATACGGCGGCGCACGAACACCACCACATGATGGGCAGCGGCACGATCAAAACGACGGTCGACTACACCGTGCCCTCCGTGACGCTCGTGCGGGAAGACGGCAAGCAGGTATCGCTCACCGATGAATTGAACGACGGGCGCCCGGTCTTGCTGACCTTCATCTACACGACCTGCACGACGGTCTGTCCAATGGTCAGCCAGACCTTCCAGGAGTTTCAGGAAAAGCTGGGCAGCGAGCGCGACAAGGTGCATCTGGTGTCCATCTCGATCGACCCGGAGGAAGACACACCCGAGCGCTTGAAAGCCTATGCAGCGCGTTTTAACGCTGGTCCGGAATGGCAGCTTTACACGGGTACGGTCGAGGCGAGTATCGCTGCGCAGCAGGCGTTCAACGTCTATCGCGGCGACAAGATGAACCATACCGCAGCGGTATTTTTCCGCGCTGCACCAGGGCGGCAGTGGTTGCGCATCGACGGGCTTGCATCGCCGGCGGAACTGCTCGACGCGTATCGTCAAGTGATTACGGCCCAATAGCGAGTCGTCTTCGGAGAACGGACCAATTGGGCTTGCGACATCGCGTCCTCATTGCGGAAGACCAGCACCTGCTGCGCGGTGGACTGTGCGCAATGGTCTCCGCGCTCGACGACTTCGAGATCGCGGGCGAAGCGGGTGATGGTCGCGAGGCGTGTCACCTCGCGGCGAAACTGGACCCCGATCTGATCCTCATGGACCTGTCCATGCCGGCGATGGGCGGTCTCGATGCGATCGCCAGCATCAAGCAGATGCGTCCGGCGATACGCATCATCGCGCTCACCGTTCACTTCACCGACGACCACGTCGATGCCGTGCGAATGGCAGGTGGAGACGGCTACGTCGTCAAGGATGCCGCGTTTGCGGACATCGTGGACGAGATGCGGCGCGTGATGACCCGGCTGCCTCGCGTGCCGGCGCACGCATCGCGGGGGACGCTCTGGATTTCCGGCGTCGAACCGGCAGAGGGCGTGCCCGACGACCGCGCCACCGCGTGCGCGCCGGCACGGGCGTTTCTCACGCAACGCGAACGCACGGTTTTGCGGCTCGTGGCACAAGGCCACACGAACCGCGAGATCGGCGCGTATTTGCGGCTCAGTTCCAAGACGGTCGAAAAGCACCGCGCCAGCCTGATGCGCAAGCTCGATGTGACCAACGTGACGGGGCTCGTTCGCGCCGCGCTCGACATGGGCATGGTTGCCCTGCCGGATCGCACGCGCACGCTCATCACGTTCCTGTGATTTCCGCTCGCGAGCAAGCCGGAACCGGGAGGGCGATTACCCATCGCGATGGACGGAACTCCCTACTTATTGCGGGCGTTTTCATGCTCAAGAATGGTAGCAACGGGCCGTGTATGTGGACAGCGGTCAGTCGGTAAAGGAGTAAAGGAGGCGCCGTGCAATACGAACGAGGCTCCACCACAGACGCCGTTCGAATCCGCACTGCGGCGGCGCAATCAGCGGGTCGGACGCGATCATGGCGCATGGCACGCGGCTTCACGCTGCTCGAGCTGCTCGTCGTCATGGTCATCATCGGTTTGCTCGCAGGCCTCGTTGCGCCGCGCTACTTCGAACAGATCGGCAAATCGAACACCCGCATCGCGAAAGCGCAGATCGATTCCCTCGGCAAGGCGCTCGATCAGTACCGTCTCGACGTCGGTGAATATCCGACCACCGAGGAGGGGCTCGATGCGTTGATGACGAAACCCCAGGACGCGCCGCACTGGAGCGGGCCCTATCTGCAAAAGGCCGTGCCACTCGATCCGTGGGATCGTCCCTACCACTATCGCTCGCCCGGAGAGCACGGCGATTACGACCTGTACTCACTCGGCAAGAGCGGCCAGGGAGGCGGCACGGGCGAGAACACCACCGTCTCGTCCTGGTAGTGCGCGAAGCGAGGAGACCGGCGTGAAATATCTGCTCCATGGATTCGATGCCTCGGGCGAACTGCAGACGCTGCGGATCGACTGTGACACGCCGCGTGCCGCCGAGGCGCTTGCCCGGTCGCGCGGTCTGCGCATCGTCTCCTTGAGGCCCGCGCGACGCACGCTGCCGGCCCTGCTGCCCGGACTGCGGCCCAGGGTGTTACGGTTCGACGTCGATCTGTTCGCACGCGAACTCGCGGCTTTGCTCGATGCCGGTGTCGGCGTGATTGAAGCGCTGCGCACGCTGGGCGGCAACGAGCGGCGCGATGCGTCCGCCGCCGTGTATCGCGATCTGCTGAGGTACCTGGAGGAAGGGCATTCGCTTTCCGCGGCACTCGAACATGCGGGTAGCGTGTTTCCACCCGTGCTCATTGCCTGTGTGAAGGCGAGCGAGCAGACGGGTGGACTCGCCGACAGCCTCGCCCGCTATTCCCGCAATAGCGCGATGTTGCGTGAGTTGCGCAGTCGCGTCGTGTCCGCGGCCATTTATCCTTCCGTGTTGCTGCTCGTAGGCGCTTGTGTCGTCCTGTTCCTGCTCGGCTTCGTTGTGCCGCGGTTCGCGACGCTTCTCGAACACAGCGGGCGCGAGTTGCCGTTTCTGTCGCGCGTTCTGATGGCGTGGGGTGTCGTCGTGCACGCACACGGCACGGCCCTCGCTGTGGGCACGTTTGTTTGCATCGTTGCGGTCGTGGTGGCCCTGCGCCGTCCCGCAACACGCGACTGGGTGGTGGACCGTCTCGTCACGCTGCCCGGAATCGGCCCGCATTTTCACGTGTTCTGCCAGTCGCAGTTCTTCAGGACTACTGCAATGCTCGTCGATGGCGGCATTCCCGCAGTGCGCGCCTTCGAGCTTGCACGCGGTCTCGTGGGGCGCGCCGATCGCGCGGCACTCGCCGAAGCGATGCAGCGTATTCGCAATGGCACGCGCATGTCGGAGGCATTTCAGCAGACTGGCCTCGCGAGCGCCATCACGTACCGGCTCCTGACCGTGGCGGAAAAGACGGGGGCGCTTGGCCCCGTGCTCGACCGGATCGCCGGTTTCCAGGAGGCACAGGTGTCGCGGACGATCGACTTCGTGTCGCGGCTCATCGAGCCGGTCATGATGATCGTGATTGGTGTCGTGATCGGCGGCATCGTGGTGCTGATGTACATGCCGATCTTCGAGATTGCTTCGAGCATCGGGTAACGCCGGAGCCACGGGATGGACACGAACGCCGCCGAAGACCGCTATGCCGATGGCCCCGAAACGCTCCGGACGTTGCGGGCGGTTCATGACTCGGGCGTGCGCGCGATGGACGCATGGCTGACACGGCCGGGCATCGACGTCGATGTGGCGCTCTCCCGGCTCGCCCACGCATTCGGCATGCAGTCGATCGGCATGCAGGAGCTCAATCACCTGGAGCCCGACTTCGAAGTGCTGACGTTCGTCGAGGCAACCACGCGCCTGTGCATCTGCTTCCATGCTGCCGACGGCGTCGGCCGGCTGTTCGTGACCGCCGATCCGCTCGACGGCCGCACGCGCGGCATGATCGACCACCGGATGCGCACGCATCCGTCCATTCCTTACTCGTGGATGCTCGCGAGCCCAGGCGATCTGAGCGCGTGGCTCGCGGTGCGCGAGAAGGACGTCCGCGCGATGGATTCGCTGGCGCTCGAAGGACAGTCGTCGAACGCAACGGACCCCGCGTCGCTCGCACTCACGCTGCAAGGCATCAGCAACGACGACAGTCCGGTCGTCCGTCTGCTCAATTCGACGATCTACGACGCGCTGAAGATGGGCGCAAGCGACATTCACCTCGAGTGCCGCACGGCGGGTCTGTTGATCAAATGTCGTGTCGATGGCGTGTTGACGGTGGTCGGCCGGGTCGAGGGGCGCGACGTCGCGGATCAGGTTCTGTCGCGCGTGAAGGTGATCTCGGAGCTGGACATCGCGGAGCGCCGCGTGCCCCAGGATGGACGCTTCAAGGCGATTTACGCGGGACGCGAGATCGACTTCCGCGTGTCGATCATGCCAAACCAGTTTGGCGAGGATGCGGTGCTGCGTATTCTCGACCGCTATCAGCTCTCGCAGACGAGCGGCGGATTGACGCTCGAAGCGTTGGGTTTCCAGCCGCACGACACACGCTTCATGCGTTCGGTGGCGGCGATGCCGTATGGAATGCTGCTCGTCACGGGCCCCACGGGAAGCGGCAAGACAACCACGCTGTACGCCATCCTCACCGAAATCAACGACGGGCTGGACAAGATCATCACGATCGAAGATCCGGTCGAGTATCAACTGGGCGACGTCCTGCAAATTCCCGTCAACGAGGCGAAGGGTCTGACGTTCGCGCGCGGGCTGCGTTCGATTCTTCGGCACGATCCCGACAAGATCATGGTCGGTGAAATCCGCGACCCGGAGACCGCGCAGATTGCCGTACAGGCTGCCCTGACCGGTCACCAGGTCTTCACGACGGTCCACGCGAACAACGTGTTCGACGTGATAGGACGCTTTACCAACATGGACGTAGACGCGTACAGCCTCGTGTCCGCGCTCAATGGTGTCGTCGCGCAGCGGCTTTTGCGCAAGTGCTGCAGCGAATGCGTGGCCGACGATGACACCGTCGATGCCGATATGCTCGCGCGCTCGGGCATTGAGCCGGAGCAGGCAGCGGCGTTCCGCTTTCGACGTGGAATCGGCTGTGCGCTTTGCCGGGGTAGCGGGTATCGCGGGCGCCGCGCTATTTCGGAAGCGCTGCGTATGAACGATGAACTGCGCGAGCTGTTGTCGGAGCGCGCTCCGCTCGCTCGCATCAAGGAGGCAGCGGCCCGCAGCGGCATGGACAACCTGCGTGCCGCCGCGGTGCGGCTCGTGATGAACGGCGAGACGACGCTCGAGGAAATCAATCGTGTCACCATGGTTGAATGAACCCGTCACCATCGGCATCGCGACCGATCATGTCGCGATCGGCCCGAGTGTGTGGCCGCGTGACGGGCTACTGCAGCGGTTCGAACGGCACCTTTACGGGGCGCGCGTCGAGGACGCGCTCGTGTCGTTCGACATCGCGCCGCAGCAGTCAGCAACGGAGGCTGGCGTCATCGACGCGTTGGGGACGGCGCTCATCCATGCAGCGACGAATTCCGGGCCGCAGGCGCGGCTACCGTCGAAGCGCCGCGTCTTCATCGTGCTCGACGATTTCTGGGGATATCACACGATACTGCATGGCGATTTCCGCTCGCTTCGGACACACGAAATCGAGGAGATCGTGCTCGCGCATTTCGCCGACGTGAACGACCTCGATGCTGCCTCCGTGCTCGTCCGCTTCGACGTTCAGCGCGGTGGACGGGCGGTCTTTGCGAGTGCGCTGGCGCGATCCCTGTATGACGCGATTCATGATGCGGTCAACGCGGCGGAGATGAAAATCGCCAGCGTGACGCTGTGGCTGCCGGTGCAATTGCAGACACTGCGCGGACAGGTTGCTTCGCGCGAGGCGATGCTGTTGTTCGTTGGCAGCACGTTGCTGCAGGCGGTGCTGGTCGATGGCAATGGATGGTCCGGCTATGACGCTCAACGGCGTTTCCCCGGCGACACGGTGAACTCTGCGTGGATTGCCGGTTTCGCCGAACAGGTTTTCGAACGCGCCGCGCTTCACGCCGGTGCCGTGCGCGAAGACTACGACGTCTATCTCTTTGGTGAAGCGGTCGACACGGCGGCATTCGAAGGCCGTTTCCGCTCGGTGATCGGTCCCGCGCAGTCCACTGTCGACTGGTTGTCGACCCGCCAACCGGTGGAGGCCGTGCAATGATGCCCGACCTTCACATCGATTTCGGACAGCGGCAACAGCGTCCGGCGCGTGCGGGCATCGCACTCCTCGGCGTCGCGCTCGCGCTGACCTTTGTCGCCGTCTTGCACTTCTGGTTCGCGCAGGCTACGCGCGAGCGCCAGGACGCGGCACTCGACGCTCAACGGCACGCGACCTTCTTCAAGTCTCACGCACCGAAAGCCGTACTCACGCCCGCGCAGAAGCTCGCGCAGACGCAAGGCGCAGCGGTCCTGCGGGAGCTTACGGTGCCGTGGCAGGACCTGCTGTCGATCGTCGAGGACTACCGCAACCAGGACGTAGCGTTGATCGGCATCGACCAGAACCCGGCGCTCAGTCAGATCCGTATCACCGCGGAGGCGAAGAATCTGGATGCGATGGTCGCTTACCTGCGCTATCTGCAGACGAGCGTGCTGCTGCGTCAGGCTGTCCTGAACGGGCATCTGGTCGAGACGAACGTGCCGGGTAACCCCGTTCGCTTCCAGATCACCGCAGTGTGGGGCAAGTCATGAAGCCCGCCCAGGCCATGTTCCGGCGCGAACTCTGGCGCGATCGCTGGCTCACGTGGCGGTTCGAATCCCGTCGAACACTCGGCATGCCCGGGCTGCTGGGCATCGTGCTGCTTTTAACGGCGGTGTTGATCGTCACGACGACGCCCGCGACCGACACCGAAGACATCGCATCGACGACACGACCTGCAAAGAGGGCGGGGCACGCGTCCACCGACCGGTCGAGTGCCGAGCCCATCGCGCTCAGCACCTTGCCTGATCTCTTCCCGGCGTTCGGCCAGAGCGCGGACGACATCGAGTCGATTATCGGTTTCGCGCGCGACAGCAACCTGACGCTAGGCTCGGCGGAATACCAGATGGGCAACGCCGAGCCGGGTGCAGGTTTTCTGCACTATCAGGTACTCATACCTGTGAAGGATCAGTATGCGTCGATCCGCAAGTTCATCGCGCTCGTGCTGAATAGCATTCCGAATGCCGCGCTACGCGAGATCCATGTCGAGCGTCCCGCCGTCAACGGAGAAGTGCTCGACGCGCGTGTGCGGTTCGAACTGATCTATCGGAGGGCGGGGCCATGAGAGCGCGACGCATCGAGTACCTCGTCGTCGCGCTGTGCGGGCTGGCTGCCAGTACGTACGGATTGCGCGCACTGACGATGACGGATCACGCGCCTGGCTCTTCGTCGCTGATCGGTGCGCCGCTTCGCGCCGCGCAACATCTGGCGGCCGGTTTCATGCCGATCGAGAAATCAGCAGGCGGCAACGTGCCGAAAACTGTGGCCGCGAGGCACCGCGCGAAGACGGTACCTTCTACGCCCACGGTTGCCGCTGCACCGGCGGCCGGCGCACCGCAAATGGATCGCTCCAGCGCTGCATCGTCCGAACTCGTGAACATGGATCGCATACCAGGCGCGGACGTGGCGACTGATGCGGAAGCCGCATCGGATGCTCATATCGACACCGCGACACAGGTTCAGCATGACGAAGCCGCGTTGCTGGTAGACCGTGTCGCAGGCGCCGGAGTGGCGCCCGATTCCGAAGCGCCATCCGTGACGCACGACGAACCCGCGCGTCCAGTCGCAGCGCCTGCCCGGTCTGCGCCGCGCAGTCGGCTTGCGTCGTTGCGGGCGCCGCTATCGCTAACGGCGGCCAACAATCCGTTCATCTCATCGTCGTGGCTTCCGCCCCCGCCGAAAGTCGAGGTAACTGAGGCGCCGCCTCCTCCGCCTCCGCCACCCACAGCGCCGCCGCTGCCATTCGCCTATCTGGGCCAACTTGATGCGCAGTCGGCAAAACCGCAGGTGTTCTTGAGTAAGGGGGACGATCTGCTGATTGTTTCGCCCGGCGACGTGATCGATGCGAGTTACCGGGTCGAATCCATATCGGATGCGGAAATCGTGATGGTCTATCTGCCGCTGAACCAGCGCCAGGTTATCTCCATGCGGTCCGAAGGGAACTAAATGAGACCCGCACACAATGGCAGTGGTCGCAAGGACGCTCCGTGCGATCGGCCCGTCGCCCAACCGCCTCGCCGTGATGAAGCGAGCAGCGGGCGCGCCGCTGTGCGCAGAGTCGCACTTGCGGTCGCAGTCGTGTTCGCGTTGACTTCATGCCAGATGCCAGTGAAACAGCCGTCGCCTACCGACGCAGAGTATCAACTCAGCCTGATGCATGACCGCGATCAGAAGGTGAACGCACTGCTCGACGAGGCGGACTCGCTGCGCCAGACCTATCGGTTCGATCTCGCCACGCAGAAGCTTTTTCAGGCGTGGCAGATCGATCCGACCAGTGAACGTGGGCGCAAGATCGCCGCGGAGGTCGAGCGGGACCGGCGCGACCTCGCGACGCTGCAGGAGGCGGATCGCATGATGAAGCGCGGTTCGTATGCGCTCGCTGACGAACGCGTGGAACGCGTGCTCGCGCAGAATCCGTCCAATCCGCTCGCGCTGCAGATGCGCGCGGAGATCGAAGACAAGCGTCGGGCGCAGCGCGAGGCAAAGGAGGAGTCCGTTGCCGCGTCGTCGATCATGCACAAGCCGGTGACGCTGCAATTCCGTGATGCGAACGTGCGCATGGTGTTCGAGGCCCTGTCGCGCACTACGGGGCTGAACGTGATTTTCGACCGGGACGTGCGCGCGGATCTGAAGACGACCATCTTCGTCACGAACGCGACGCTGCAGGATACGGTCGACATGATCCTGATGCAGAATCAGCTCGACAAGAAACAGATGAATGCGACCACGTTGTTCATCTATCCGGCGACGCCCGCGAAGCAGCTCGAATATCAGGAACTGAAGGTACGTACGTTCCAGCTCTCCAACGTCGATGCGAAGCATATCGCAACGCTTTTGAAGAGCCTCCTGAAGATCAAGGAAGTCGTCGTCGACGAGCACGCGAACACGGTCACGATCCGCAGTACGCCCGATACGGTGCGCGTCGCGGAGCAGATGATCGCCGCACAGGATCTCCCCGAGCCGGAAGTGATGCTGGAAGTCCAGGTGTTCGAGGTGTCGCACGACCGCTTGACCGATCTCGGCATCGAGTGGCCCAACACATTCACGATGTCGACGCCATCGACCGTCACGACGTGGGGCCAACTGCACCATCTGCCGCTCAATGAGTTCAACGTCAGTGGACTATCGGCGACCGCGAACTTCAAGCTGAGCGACGTCGATGCCAACCTGCTCGCGAGCCCACGTATCCGTGCGCGGAACAAGGAGAAGGCGCGCATCCTCATCGGTGACAAGGTGCCGGTCATTTCGAGTTCGAGTACGCCGAGCACGAGTGGTCCTTCTTTTACACAGATGATTCAGTACCTGGATGTGGGCATCAAGCTCGACGTCGTGCCGCAGGTGTACCGCGACGGCGACGTCGGAATCCAGCTCAATCTGGAAGTCAGCAACATCACGAATACGATTTCGAACAGTAACTCGACGACCGGCTTGACCTCGCTTGCTTATGAGATCGGCACGCGAAGCGCATCGACGAGCCTGCGCCTGCACGATGGCGAGAGCCAGATCATGGGCGGCCTGATTCAGGACGAGGATCGCGTCACGGCCGACAAGATTCCCGGTCTCGGACAGTTGCCGGTGCTCGGGCGACTGTTCTCGAATCACAACGGCGATCACCTGAAAACCGAAATCGTGTTGCAGATCACGCCGCATATCGTCAGGCCGCAACTGGCTGCCGACGCCGATACACAGGAATTGTGGACGGGCACCGACACGAAAGTGCACACGGAACAGTTGCGGCTCGATCCGGTGATAGCCGACGCATCACAGGCAGCGCAGGTCCCGACGACGCCTCGCGCACAGGGATTCGTCGGAGGTGGTACGACTGCTGCGAACAGTGCAGCGGCAAATCGCGCCGCGGCCGCGACCACTGCGCCGCCGACGAGCGCGTTCGGACAGCCACCACCCGCGCCACGCACGACGCCGCCACCGGCACCCTATGGCGGACGCTATTCGACCTTCCCGGCGGTGCCGGCCACTCCACAAGGCGCTGCACCCGCGCCCGTACCCGCGCCCGCGCAGCCGGACGCGACAGGTACCGGCGAGACCGAGCAGCAAAGTGGCGAAGCGCCGGCTGCCAACGTGCCCGCCGCACCTGCGGCGCCCGCGCCAGCACCTGCACCAGCGGCTGCACAGCCGGCCGCGCCGCCGCCGGTACTCGTCATGCCGCCAGGCGATATGCCGAGCGACAACCCGTTACGTCCAATCCAGAACGGCTACTGAGCGTCATGAAGGGGTTTCTGCACGAACGATTGCGCGGCCGGGGTCACTCAGGACCCCGCCGCCGTGCGCGCGGATTCACGCTCATCGAACTGGTCATCACGCTTGCGCTTGTCGGCATACTGGCGCTCGCGGTCGTGCCGTTTTCGGAGCTGATCGTGCAGCGGCAGAAGGAACAGCAACTCAGCACCGCGCTGCGCGAAATCCGCACTGCGCTCGACGCCTACAAGGAAGCGAGCGATACCGGCTTGATCGACAAGGAAGCCGATGCATCTGGCTATCCGCCCACATTGACCGTGCTGGTGACGGGCGTCGCGAATGCGAAGGACCCGAAAGGCGGCCTGCTGATGTTTCTACGTCGTGTGCCGCGCGATCCGTTCTATCTGGGCGATCCGCAGGTCGACGCGGAGGACACCTGGAACCAGCGCGCTTATGGCGAGCCGCCGCCGCGCGCCGCGAACCCGGACAATCCGGACAGCCCCGACACTACCGACAACACCGACAACGCGGGCGCACCGGACGACGTTGCGAGCCGCGCAGGCAAGGACGTTTTCGACGTGACGTCGAAAAGCAATCGCGTCGGCATCAACGGTATTCCGTATAACCAGTGGTGAACACGATGAATAGTCGCCAACCCGACCGCACACGCGGCTTTACGCTGATCGAGCTGGTGGTCGTGATGGCGATCATCGGTCTCTTGCTCAGCATTGCGCTGCCGCGCTATATGCACAGCATCGACCAGGGCAAGGAGCGGGTTCGTCAACAGAACCTCGCGGTAATGCGCGACGCGATCGACAAGTTTTACGGTGATAGAGGGCAGTATCCGGAAACGCTCGACGATCTCGTGACGCAGCACTATCTTCGCGCGATCCCGGTCGATCCAGTCAACGGCGATGACAAATGGGCGACGGTAGCGTCGCCGAACGAAGACGTGGCGGGCGTCTACGACGTTCTGCCCGCGAGCAGCCCACGGGCCGCCAAAGGGCAGGGGGAGGCGCAGTGAAAGGCTGTGCTCGCGGCAAGGTCCGGCGTGGTCCACACAGGCGCTACGGCGCGCGTTACCGCGGCAAGCAGCGGGGACTCGTACTGCTGACGTTTCTGATCGCGTTGATGATGATGTCGATTGCGCTGGCCGCCGCACTCGATGTGTGGTGGTTCGAGCGGCGTCGGGAACAGGAGACGCAACTGCTTTTCATCGGCGACCAGTACAGGCTCGCGATCTTGCGCTATTACCGCGTCGGCCGAACGCTGCCGGCATCGATCGACGATCTGCTCGACGACAGGCGCTTCCCAACACCGCTGCATCATTTGCGCCGTGCCTGGCCCGACCCGATCACCGGCCGCAACGACTGGGAGCTGATGATCACCGGCGGCCGCATTTATGGCGTGCACAGCCGGTCGGAGCAGGAGACGATCAAGCGCAGCGGCTTTCCGCCTCGCTACGAGGATTTTGAAAATCAGACAACCTATTCCGGCTGGTTGTTCTTTTTCATGCCGACTGTCGTGCGCAGCTATGACAACACGGGAAGCGCGACAAGTGGCATTGCGGGGTCGAGGCCGACCTCCCCCACATCGTCGTTCGATCCGCTGAACTCGAACCTGCCACAGTTCACGCCGAAGCCGATGCGTTAATACGCCTCGCGAGGCGAGTTGATGAAACTGCTGCTCAGGCTTCGTGCGAGCTGCCGCCTCCATCCGCATACAGCGCTTGCGGATGGTGAGACGGCCGGGCGCGGCGCAGGCGCCCGATAGTGTGGCTAGCTTATCGTCCGGCTGCCCCGGACCGACTCGCTAGTCCACGGTTGGTCGTGGCATTAGAAAATCTGACGCAGACCGATCGCAGCACCAACATTGTTGGTACGGCCGAGCCTGTCAACCTGGCCGGCGGCGTTGGTCGAACCCGCATAATCCGCTGCAAACGCACCGTTGCCGCGTGCGAAATCTACCGTGCCATAAACTTCCGTGTGCTTGGACAGCGAATATTCGGCGAGCACGGTTGCCGAGTAGTTAATACCCGATCCAAGTTGTCCGTCGAGCAATTCGGCGTTCCGCGTGTGGCCGTAATAAGCCGCGACGGTGATCAGCAGCGGATTGGTGGCTTGCCAGTTGCCGCCCAGATAAAGCGTGTCGTCGATCCGGTTCGGGCTGCTTCCCGGCAACTTCGGCGCGCCGGATTGCTGCATGTTGGAGTCGGTCGTACCGGTCTGATCCTGGGCGTGCAGCCAGCCTGCCAGCAGTCTGACCGAGGGCGTGATCTGATACGCGCCGCTGACGTGCAGCATGTTGATCTTCGCGCCATTGGCGATGCTGCCTCGAGCGGACGAGACGGACGTCTGCTGGAAGCCCGTGTCCAGCTTCGCGGGCCCGCGCTCGTAGGTGACTTCCACGCCATACGTGCTGTCGAGACCCACCGAGCCTGCCTGATTGCCAAAGCCGTAGATCGCGTCAATGCTCAAGCCGTTCACGGACAGCTTGTACTTGACCGAATTCGGGACAGTCAGGTACGGACCCATCCCATTCCACATCCAGCTGTCCTGCCACCAGTTGCCGACTTCGAGCGGATCGAACACATCGCCCATCGTGTCGTAAAGCGGCGAATGCTGATTGCCGAAAGTCAGCGATCCGTATTTGTTGCTCGAAAGGCCGACATAGGCTTGCCGGTTAAATATCGTGTTGGACGAACTGAAATTTCCGTTGTAAAGACGGAAGCCATTTTCAAGGCGGAAAATGGCCGACAGCCCGCCGCCGAGGTCCTCGGTGCCACGCAATCCCCAACGGCTGTTTGTTTCTGGGCCGACGGTCATGCCCACCATGTCTTTACCATCCGGGCCAGCGTTGGTCTGATAGCGAATTGCGGTATCAACGAGGCCGTAGAGCGTGACGGAGCTTTGTGCAAGCGCTGGTGTAGATGCGACGGCGAAAAGCGTAG
Organism: Paraburkholderia adhaesiva; assembly: GCF_021390575.1. Classification (GTDB taxonomy): domain Bacteria; phylum Pseudomonadota; class Gammaproteobacteria; order Burkholderiales; family Burkholderiaceae; genus Paraburkholderia; species Paraburkholderia adhaesiva. The sequence goes on from NZ_JAJEJQ010000002.1 coordinate 468,021, forward strand.
CCGCTGCCCCTGAAATCGCGATTATTTTCATATGATCCTGCCTGTCCTGGGAGAGCTGTGTCGATGTAGGCGGCTCCATGCAGGGTCTGGATGCATGGATACCCGGGCGGCAGAATAGTGTTTATCTTTTGTGTCACATATCGCACTACTTTGAAAGGTCCTTTCCATATCAGGCAAGAATGGAAGACCCCCGTCAAATGCATGGAATTGCAGTGACGTTTATGTGTTTCTTGATTTTGTGCTGTTGGGAATAGGCGACAGGCGGGCAAAGTGTCGAAGAGAGATCATCCCGGCTGCGGTGTGATCTGACGGATTACCGCTGTCGAGCGTTTCGACGAGCAGGTTTTCGGAAGTCACGCTTCCAGGAATGGCTTGGCGTTCGCTGGAAGCATCGAAAAGAAGAGGGCGACTGGTACCCCGTCATTCACGTATTAATGATGCCGGTACAGCGTCTTGTCTATGGCCGTGGCGACGGCGTGCCCGCCCGCTTCCGATGTGCCATCCGCTACACCGCCGACGGCTGGCGCATTATTCATTTCTGCGACCCTGGCCTGTGCTGCCTGAATATCATCAGGGTAGTTGGGGCCTCCGAATCGTGCGGGGGTGTATCCGGCCCGTTGCACCTGGACCAGGTCTGAACGAACCTGTTCGCGCGTGATCTGCGAGCCCGATTGTGCGAATACGGCGACAGGGGCCGCAAGTGCGGCGGCGAGCACAACGGATTGAATTACCGATTTCATGACGACTATCTCCAGACAGCGTTTCGTTTTGCTACGAAGAACGAAGCGCGTATTCAGTGACGCTAGTCTAGGGACGTCGATGTTCAAGATTAAGGTGGATCTTTGAAACAGACCTTTGGTGCATGGCCGGTCTGTTCACGAGGCGTATCGCGATGTCGCGATCAGGCGCCGGGCGTGTCGCTACCGCTATCGCGATCCGTGCGTGACACCTGCGCTCCGCTCTGCTCCGCGTATGCGTCCGTCACGGGCGGCTGCCCGCGCGTGACGGGTGAAAGCGGCACACGCTGCTGGGTGCCAGCCTTCGCGAGCATATGCGCGCTGATCGGCGCCGTCAGGAACAGGAACGCCGGAATCAGCAGTTCGTGCAGGCTCGCGAAGTTGTTGTGCGCGGTGAAGTAAACCACCGACGCGAGCACGACGCCGCCTACACCGAGCGTCGTGGACTTGGTGGGGCCATGCAGGCGCATGAAAAAGTCTGGCAGGCGCGCGAGCCCGATCGCGCCGATCAGCGTGAACAGGCTGCCGAGCAGCAGCAGCGCGCAGACGATTGCTTCGATGACGGTTTGCATCCGGTGGCCTCCTGTCGCCTGGATCGCTTGGATCGCGTGGGTTGATCGTGTCAGTTCAGTTCGATGATGTCGCCGCGCTGCAGATACTTCGTGAGCGCGACAGTGCCGATGAATCCCATCACGGCGATCAGCAACGCGACTTCGAAGAAGATGGTGGAGCGCAGGCTAATGCCGTACACGACGATCAGCGCGATGGCGTTGATGTTGAGCGTGTCGAGCGCGACGATGCGGTCGGGCAGCGCCGGGCCGCGCACGAGGCGCACGAGCGTGAGCAGGCACGCAAGTCCGAGGATGGCGAACGAAACCGGAATGACGATGGCTAGCATGCGAAGATCTCCATCAATGGGGCTTCATAGCGGGTCTTGATTGTGACGACGATCGCGGCTTCGTCGACGAGGTCGAGCACGTGGACGATGAGGCGCGTGCGGTCGTCGGAGAGTTCCGCGCACAGCGTGCCGGGGCTCAGCGACACGATGCTGATCAGGGCTGTGAGTGCGATTTCGTGAGTGCTGTCGAGCGGCACTTCGATGAATGCAGGCCGCAGGCGATGCGTGGGGCCGAGCACCAGCAGCGCGACCTGAACGTTCGCGACGATGATGTCGACGAGGACGTGCATCGCGAGCCGCATAAGAAGCCACGGCCGGCCGAAGTGCACCGGCGTCAGCCACAGTCCTTCGCCGACGATGAAAGCAATCGCGCTGCCGAGCACGGCCCCGAGCAGGATGTTGCCGGCCGAGGCGTCATTCATCATCAGCAGCCAGCTCAGCAGCAGGATGAGTGTGAGCCAGGGGTGAGGGAAGATCCGTTTCAGCATGGGTCACCCGTTTTCCGGTGCGTTCAGGATCGCGTGAACGTAGGCCGCGCGATCGAGCAACTGTGCGGCGGTAGCATCGAGGTAGTTCTTCAGCGGGCCCGCGCCGATCGTCACCGCCAACACGCAGGCAAGCAGCAACGCGCACGCGGCGAGCTTCGCGGGCGTGCCGCGCGGTGCCGTGGGCGCTGCGCTCGCGAAGGCCTGCGAGGCGGGCACAGCCCAGAAGATGCGCGTGCCGGTGCGGCTCAGCGCGACGATCAGCAACAGGCCGGAGATCAGCACGGCGGGCCACAGGACGACGGCCTGCGCGGGGGGCGTGGCCGCGAGCACCATCGCCTTGCCGAGGAATCCGGAGAGCGGCGGCAAGCCCGCCGCGCCGACGGCGAGTGCGAGATAGAGCAGGGCGGCGGCTTTCGAGGGCCAGGGCTTCGGGGCGCGCGCGGGCGATGCGGCCTGGACGACGGCGGTGACGGCAGCGATGGCAACGGCATTGGTCACTTCGGCCACAGCCGTCTCGCCGTCCGGCCCGGACGAGATGGCGGGTGCTGTGGTGTCGTCGAGCGCGGCGTGCGAAGTGGGCTCGGAAGCTGCGGCGGCTGGGTCTGGCGCTTCGGGCTCGAGCGTGTCGGCGAGCAGGAACAACGCCGCGGAGCATAGCGTCGTGCTGATGAGGTAGTAGAGCAGCGCGCTCCACGCCGTCGCATTTTGCAGGCTGGCCGCCGCAATCAGGAGGCCCACGGAGACGAGCACGAGATACGCGGTCGTTGTCTTGAGGCTCGACACGGCGAGCGCGCCGAGCGCCCCGAAGGCGATCGTCACAATGGCGAGCCACCACGCCCAGTTGTGCATGAACCCTTCGAGCGCGCCGCCTGCCGCGCCGAAGACGAGTGCGTCGCACCGGAGCATCGCGTAGATGCCGACCTTCGTCATGATCGCGAACAACGCGGCGACCGGGCCGATCGCACTGCGATACGCCTGGGGCAGCCAGAACGAGAGCGGAAAGACCGCGGCCTTCAGGCCAAACACGAGCATCAGCATCGCACCCGCGAATTGCGCGAGCGGAAGCGAGGCGGCGTCGAGGTGCGCGAGCCGCTCGCCCATATCGGCCATATTCAGCGTGCCGGTGAGGCCATACAACACGCCTATGGCGACGAGGAAGAACGACGAGCCCACCAGGTTGAGCAGCATGTAACGCAGACCGCTCATCACGCGGCGGCGGCCGCCGCCGTGCAGCAGCAGCGCATAGGAAGCGATCAGCAGCAGCTCGAAGAATACGAACAGGTTGAAGAGATCGCCCGCGAGAAACGCGCCATTGAGGCCCATCAGTTCGAACTGGAACAGCGCGCGGAAGTAGCGGCCGCGCCGCACGTCGGCGCTCGACGTGCCGAGCAGGCAGCAGCACGCAAGCACCGCGGTGAGCAGCAGCATGAGCGCGGCAAGCCGGTCGAGCTGCAGCACGATGCCGAACGGCGCGGGCCACGCGCCGAGCGCATAAGTGACGACCGCGCCCGACGACGCGAGCCCGGCGAGCCACACCGCAACCGGCAGCAGCGCGAGCGTCGCGATCACGCTGAGCACGCGCTGCAGGCGCCGCGCGCGCAGCGGCAGCGCGACGATGGCGCCCGCCGCAACGAGCGGGATCACGATGGGGAGGACGAGGCTGTGATTCATTCGCCTTGTGTCTCCTTCTCGTTGTCCTGGCCGTCCTGGTTTCCCTGGTTGCCCAGCTTGTCCCGGTCGATGCGATCGGTCCCGTTGATCGCGAGCGAGCGCAATGCGAGCACCACGGTGAAGGCGGTCATCGCGAAGCCGATCACGATGGCAGTGAGCACGAGCGCCTGCGGCACGGGATCGGCGTATTGCGCGCCATCGGCGATTACGGGCGGCTTGCCCGTCGAGAGCCGGCCCATGGCGAGCAGGAACAGATTGATCGCGTACGAGAACAGCGTGATCCCGAAGATCACGGACAGCACGCGCGCGCAGAGCAGCAGGTAAAGACCGCATGCGCAGAGCACGCCGAGCGTCACGGCATAAGCGGCTTCCATCAGCTTTTCTCCACCGATTGCAGGTCTTTGTCGCGCACGCCGAGGTGCGAGACTATCGTGAGCGTCGTGCCGACCACCGCGCAGAAGACGCCGAGGTCGAACAGCATCGCCGTGCTCAATTCGATTTCCCCGACGAGCGGCACATGGAAATGCCCGAACGCGGTTGTGAGGAACGGCTGCCCGAATGCAAGGCTGCCGAGCCCGGTGCCCGCGGCCACGAGAAGGCCGAATCCCGCGAGTGCGCGATAGTTGATGCGGATGCGCGATTCGGTCCACAGCACGCCGCTCGCCAGGTACTGCAGCAGCAGCGCCACGGAAAAGATCAGCGCGGCGATGAAGCCGCCGCCCGGCAGGTTATGGCCGCGCAGGAACACGAACACGGCGACGAGCGTCGTGAGCGGCAGCATGAGCCGCGCGAGGATGGCAAGCAGCAGGGGATGCGACTGCGACGTCCACGGCAGGCCGCCCGGCCCCGTGGAGGGCGCCGCGAGGCGCAGGCCGCGCAGCAGCGCCTTCACGGCAATGCCGGCGACCGTGAGCACGCTGATCTCGACCATCGTGTCGAAGCCGCGGAAGTCCACGAGGATCACGTTCACCACGTTATGTCCGCCGCTGCCCGGCAGCGCGTTCGCGAGAAAGAACGGCGCGATGCCCTGGCTGGGCGCGCGGGTCATCACGGCCCAGGCGACGACGCCTATCAGCGCGCCGCCCGCAACCGCAATCACGCCATTGCGAACGCGCGCGCCCGAGCGCTCGACGACGCGCTGCCTGTTCGGCAGGAAGTAGAGCGCGAGCACGAGCAGCAGGACCGTCACGATTTCGACCGACATCTGCGTGAGTGCGAGATCGGGGGCGGAGAAGCGCGCGAACGCGAGCGTGACGAAGAGGCCACAGGTGCCGAGCAGGATGAGCGCGAGGAGCGGGTTCGCGCGCGTGCGCACCACGGCGAGCGCAAGCAGCGCGAGGAATCCGAGACCCGCGAGCGTGATTACATCGATCGGCGTGGGGGCGAGCGGACCGCCGATCTGGTCGAGCGCGAGCAGCGCGGAGCCCGGCACGACGATCATCGCGGCGATCATCCACGTCAGATACGTCGGCAGCGAGCCGTTTTCAAACACGCGCACGACGACGGCGGCGGCCTGCTCGAGATGCTGCACGAAGCGGTCGAAGCCTTCGCTCGCATTCATTTCGGAGAGCCGCGAGCGGTGATGGCGGAACGCGTCGCGGCGCATGAAAAACAGCAGCGCGCCCGCGCAGAACGACACCGCGCTCATGACGAGCGGCAGGTTCAGGCCGTGCCAGATGCTCAGGCTGTATTCGGGCACGGTGCCGCCCAGCGCGAACCACGCCGCCGATTCGAGCATGCGTCCGATCGTCTGCTGCGGAAAAAGGCCGACGGCGAGGCACAGCACCACGAGAATCTCGACGGGCAGCCGCATGAAGCGCGGCGGTTCATGCGGCGGGAAGTGCGGCAGGTCGCGCGGCGTGGCACCGTCCCAGAACACGCCATAAAAGAAGCGCAGCGAATACGCCACTGAAAGCCCCGTCGCCACGACGGCGAGCGCCGGAATCACCCAGTTGAAGTCGCCGAACAGCCCTTGTGCGAGTGTCTCGCCGAAGAACATTTCCTTCGAGAGAAAGCCGTTGAGCAGCGGCACGCCGGCCATCGCGAGCGAAGCGACGCCCGCGAGCGCGGCCGTATGCGGCATGTAGCGGCCCAGCCCGCGCAGGCGGCCGAGGTCGCGCGTGCCGGTTTCGTGATCGATGATGCCCGCCGCCATGAACAGCGACGCCTTGAACACCGCGTGATTGAACGTGTGGAACAGCGCGGCGACGGTGGAAAGATCCGTGTCGAGGCCGAACAGCAGCATGATGAGGCCGAGGTGACTGATCGTCGAATAGGCGAGCAGGCCCTTGAGGTCGCGTTGCACGAGCGCCAGCGCCGCGCCGCCCGCGAGCGTCACGAGGCCGACGAGGCTCACCGCGTAGCCCCACCAGTTCGTGCCCTCCAGCACCGGATAGAGGCGCGCCAGCAGGAACACACCGGCTTTCACCATCGTCGCCGAGTGAAGGTATGACGAAACGGGCGTCGGCGCGGACATCGCGTGCGGCAGCCAGAAGTGGAACGGGAACTGCGCCGACTTCGTGAACGCGGCGAAGAGGATCAGCAGCAGGATCGTGGGATAGAGCGGATGTTGCTGCACCTGGCCCGCGTGTGCGAGCACGTCGGTCAGTTCATAGCTGCCGCAGACGCGACCAAGCAGCAGCACGGCCGCGAGCAGTGCGAGGCCGCCCGCGCCCGTGATCGTGAGCGCCATGCGGGCGCCGCGCCGCGCGTCGGGGCGCGAGGGCCAGAAGCCGATCAGCAGGAACGAGACGAGGCTCGTCAGCTCCCAGAAAACGACGAGCAGCAGCAGGTTGTCCGAGAGCACGACGCCGAGCATCGCGCCCATGAAGAGCAGCAGGAGCAGGTAAAGGCGTGGCAGCGACTCACTGCCGGCAAGGTAGTAATGCGCGTAGATAAAGATGAGCACGCCGATCGCGAGCACGAGGAACGCGAACATGAACGAGAGCCCGTCGAGCCGCAATGCAAGCGAAAGGCCGAGCCCCGGTACCCAGTCGTGGCGCCATGACAGGACGCCGAAGGTTGCCATGCCGATGCGCTCGCTCGACAGCAGTCCGAGGCCGATCAGCGCTGCCCCGAACGCGATCCAGGTGGTGAGCGGCCGCGCGAGCTGTGTCGCCAGCGCGACGAGCGCCGCTGCTGCGAACGGTAGGACGACCAGCCACGCCAATGCCATTCGACTCTCTCCGGTAACGCCTGCATGAAAGAAACGGGGTGCCGGAATGTCGCGCACCGAAGACAACGATCATAGCTGCAAATGACGACGCTGCCGCTTATCCTGAAAATGCTTTGAAGCCGGCCGACTGGGAACCGCGGAGCCGCGCGCACGAAGGCTCAGGCCATCTGGCTCAGCGTCTTGCGAAACCGCATGAGCGAGAGCGCAAACAGCACGCTGCCGATTACCACGAGCCACAGGAACGACGGCCAGACGACGCCGATGCCCGCGCCCCGATAGAGGATCGCCTGGCTCAGTTCGACGAAATGCGTGGTGGGCGCAACGAGCATGAGGTCCTGCGCGAACTGGGGCATGGACTCGCGCGGCGTGTTGCCGCCCGAGAGCATCTGCAGCGGCAGCATCACGAGCACGAGCAGCATGCCGAACTGCGGCATGCTGCGTGCGAGCGTCGCCATGTAGATGCCCATGGAGGTCGTGGCGAACAGATGCAGCGCCGCGCCGGTGAGAAAGAGCGGCACCGACCCTTCGATGGGTACGCGCAGGGCGCCGCGCACGATGAAGGTCACCGAACACGCGGCCGCCACGAGCACGACGAGCCCCATCGACCAGATCTTGGCGAGCATGATCTCGGTGGGCGTGACGGGCATGACGAGCAGATGCTCGATGGTGCCGTGCTCGCGCTCGCGGATGAGCGCCGCGCCCGTGAGGATGATCGAGAGCATCGTTACGTTGTTGATGATTTCCATGAGCGAGCCGAACCACGCCTGGGTGAGATTCGGATTGAAGCGCATGCGTACCGCGAGATCGACAGCCGAAACCGCCGACGTGCGATAGCGGTTCGCGAACGTGCTCACTTCGTCGCTGATCATCTGCTGGATATAGCCGCTGCCCGTGAACGCCTGGCTCATGCGCGTTGCGTCCACGTTGAGCTGTACCTCGGCGGCGCGGCCTGCCAGCACATCGCGCTGCAGGTTCGGCGGAATGCTGAGCACGAAGGTGTAGCGGCCCGCGTCCATGCCCGCATCGGCTTCGGCGGGCGTGACGTGCTTTGGCACGATGAAATGCGGCGGGAAAAACGCCTCGATGATGCGCTGCGAAAGCGGCGAAACGTCGTAGTCGATCACGGCGATGGGCGCCAGATGCAGCGTCTCGGGCCGCGCGGTCGCCGAGGAGTAGATCATCGCCGTGAACGAGAAAATGATGAAGATCAGCAGCATGGGATCGCGCGCGAGGCTCCAGAGCTCTTTCACACCCAGGCGGTAGATGTTGGCGAGCGTGCGGCCCATGTCAGGTCTCCTGCTTCTTGAGCAGCAGGGCGGTCAGGCCGATCACGATGGGCGAAGCAATGGCGAGCGGCCAGAACGACGCGTAGAGGTCGGGGAAATGCAGCCCCTTGTTGAACACGCCGCGGCTGATCGTGAGCATGTGGCTCGCCGGATAGATCTGCCCGATCACGCGTCCCGCGCCCTCCAGCGACGAAACGGGCGTGAGCATGCCCGCGAACTGCACGGTGGGCACCATCGTGCCGATCATCGTGAAGAAGAGCGCGGCGATCTGGCTCTTCGTGAACGTCGAGGCGAGCAGGCCGATCGCCGTCGAGCACAGGGCGTAGAGCACCGCTGCGGCGAACAGCGTCAGGAAGCTGCCCTTGATCGGCACGTCGAACACCGTGACCGCGAGCAACGTCATCAGCAGAAAGTTGACGAGCGCGAGCAGCACATAGGGCGCCTGCTTGCCGAGCAGGAATTCGAGGCGCGTCACGGGCGTTACATATAGATTGATGATCGAGCCCAGCTCTTTTTCGCGCACCACGGCGAGCGCGGTCAGCATGGCCGGCATCATGAGCAGCAGCATCGGAATCACGGCGGGCACCATCGCGGGCAGGCTGCGCACGTCGGGGTTGTATCTGAAGCGCGTTTGTACGGTGACGGGCGATTGAACGGTGGTGCCGAGCCGTTGCGATGCCTGTTGCAGCAGCCACACCGCGTGCAGGCCTTGCACATAGCCGCGCACGGTTTCCGCGCGCTGCGGCATCGCGCCGTCGATCCATACGCCGATCTGCACGGGCCTGCCGCGTGCGACGTCGCGCGCGAAGCCGGGCGGAATCTCGATGGCGAGCGCGAGTTCGCCGCTGCGCATGCGGCGGTCCATGTCCACGTGGTTTGCAATGGGCGGCCGCTCGATGAAATAGCGCGAGCCCACGATGTTCAATTCGTAGTTCTGGGAAAGCGTGGTCCGGTCGTGGTCGAGCACGGCGAAGCGCAGATCCTCCACGTCCATGCTGATGCCGAAGCCCATCACGAACATCAGCAGCAGCGAGCCCGCGAGCGCGAGCGTCGCGCGCACGGGGTCGCGTCGGAGTTCGAGCGCCTCGCGCCACATGTAGCTGTATGCACGCTGGAAGTTGAAGCCGCGATGCCGCGCATGTTCTGCGCTCGCGTCCGCGTGAGTGCCGAGAGCCGCGAGTTCGCCGGTCGCAGTCGCTTCCGTGCCCGCACCCGCATCGACGAGATACGCGATGAACGCTTCTTCGAGCGTCGCCGCACCGCGCCCCTGCGTGATCGCATCGGGCGTATCGCTGACGAGCACGCGGCCCGCGTGCATCAACGACATGCGATCGCACCGCTGCGCTTCGTTCATGAAGTGCGTCGAGATGAAAATCGTGACGCGGTCGTCGCGAGCGAGTGCGATGAGCAGGCGCCAGAAGTTGTCGCGTGCGACGGGATCGACGCCGGACGTCGGTTCGTCGAGGATCAGCAGTTCCGGCTTGTGCACCATCGCGACCGCGAGCGAAAGCCGCTGACGCACGCCGAGCGGCAGATTCGCGGGCAGCGTATCGAGTGCTTCCGCGAGATCGAAGCGCTCGACCATCTCGGCGACGCGCGCGTCGATATCCGCTTCCGGCACGTGAAAGAGCCTCGCATGTAGTACGAGGTTCTGACGCACGGTCAGCTCGCCGTACAGCGAGAACGCTTGCGACATGTAGCCGACACGACGCCGCGTGTCGAGGTCGCGCGGATCGACTTCGTGCCCGAAGAGCCAGGCCTTGCCGTCCGAAGCGGGAAGGAGGCCTGTGAGCATTTTCATCGTTGTGGACTTGCCGCAGCCGTTCGAGCCGAGAAAGCCAAATATCTCGCCGCGCCGGATGCGAAAGCTCACGTGATCGACTGCGACGAAATCGCCGAAGCGCATCGTCAGGTCCTTCGCCTCGATGGCGATTTCGGCGCTTTCGTCGGCTTGCAGCGGGACGATCACCACGGGTTCGTGGCCGCGCTTCTTCGATTCGGGCAGCAGCGCGATGAACGCCTCTTCGAGCGATGTCGTTTGCGTGCGTTCGAGCAGTTCATCGGGTGTGCCGGTGGCGAGGATCGCGCCGTCGTCCATCGCGATCAGCCAGTCGAAGCGTTGCGCCTCGTCCATATACGCGGTCGCTACGATCACGCTCATCGAGGGCCGTTCCTTGCGGATGCCGTTGATGAGATCCCAGAACTGCGCGCGCGCGAGCGGATCGACGCCCGTCGTGGGTTCGTCGAGGATCAGCAGGTCGGGGTCGTGAATGAGCGCACAGCACAGGCCGAGCTTCTGCTTCATGCCGCCAGATAGCTTGCCGGCAGGACGCGCGAGGAACGGGTCGAGTCCCGTCGCGCGCGTCAGTGCGTCGATACGGCGGCGGCGCTCGTCTTCGTCGTGGCCGAAGAGGCGCCCGAAGAATTGCAGGTTCTCTTCAACCGAGAGCGTGGGATACAGATTCTTGCCGAGGCCTTGCGGCATGTAGGCGATGCGCGGGCACACGTCGTCGCGATGCTTCTTGCTCGACATGTCGCCGCCGAGCACCCAAACCTTGCCTTCCTGCACCGCGCGCGAACCCGCCACTAGCGCGAGCAGGCTCGACTTGCCGACGCCGTCCGGTCCGATCAGCCCGACCATGAGGCCGGCCGGCACGTCCTGCGTGACGTCGTTGAGCGCGACCGTTTTGCCGTAGCGCAGCGTGACGTGTTCGACGCGGACCGCGGGCTCGCTCATCAGGGCATCCTCACCTGAAGATTCGCGGGCCATTCTTCATCGGATTCGAGCTTGATCCATGCGACGCCAGGCAAGCCGGTCTTCACATACTTGAGATGCTGTTGCAGCAGATCCGGATCGATCTGCGCCCTGATGCGGAACATGAGCTTCTCGCGCTCGCTCTGCGTTTCGACTGTTTTCGGCGTGAATTGCGCCGTCGAGGAAACGAATGTCACCTTCGCGGGAATCACCCATTGCGGCGCGGCGTCGAGCACGATGTGCACGTCCTGGCCTATCGCCACGCGTCCGGCGGCCTGCGTGGGCAGGAAGAAAGTCATGTAGACATCCGAAAGATCGACCATGTTGAGGACCCGGCCGCCTGCGGCGAGCACCTCGCCCGGCTGTGCCACGCGAAACTGCACGCGGCCCGCACGCGGGGCCTTGAGGTCGCTGTCGGTGATATCGGCCTTGACTCGGTCGATGGTGGCCTGCGCGGCGGCGATAGCTGACGTCGCGCCCGTCTGTTGCGCGCGTGCAGCGGTCACCGCAGCGGCGGCTGCCGTGACCTGTGCGCTGGCGGCAGCGACGGCGGCCTGCGCGCTCTTCACGCGCGCGCGGTCGTCGTCGAGTTCCTGCATCGACGAAGCACCTTCCTTCGACAGCTTTTCCGAGCGCGCGAGACGGCGGCGCGCGGCGTCGAGTTCGCTCTGGCGCTGCGTGACGACCGCTTCGGCTGCGCGCTGGTCGCTCTCGCGCAGCGCGATCTGCGCCTTCGCGCTCGCTTCGCTGTTGATGGCCTGCTGGTGCTGCGCCTGAGCTTCCCGGCTCTGCGCCTCCAGTGTGTCGACCTGCATGTGCGCGAGCGTCTGGCCTGCCGAGACGAAATCGCCTTCTCTCACGAGCACATCTTTCACGCGGCCGCCGAGCTTCGTGGCGATGTCGATTTCGGTGGCTTCGATGCGGCCGTTGCCGTTGACGAAACCCTCTCCGGGACCGCGATTCGCGATCATGCGCCAGCCGAAATAGCCGCCCGCCGCGACCACGATCACGACGAGGGCAGGTATCAGTTTGCGGGCTGTGATCTGCATGACGGGAACCTCGGTCAGGGATTGTGCGTGCTGGGAGCGGGCACGTCGGCGCTCGTAGCGAAGGCGCCGCCGCCGAGCGCGGAATAGAGCGAGACGCGGCTCGACAGCAGCGCGCGCCGCGTTTGCACGAGTTGTTGTTGCGCGTCGAGCAGATCGCGCTGCGCGTCGAGCACTTCGAGGAACGGCGAAGCGCCGTGTTCATAGCGCAATTGCGCGAGGCGCGCGCGTTCGGCCTGGGCGTCGACGGTCTTGCGCAGCGTGTCCACCTGTTCCGCGAGCCATTCGCGTGCCGCGAGCGCGTCGGCGACTTCGCGGAATGCCTGCTGGATGGCCCGTTCGTAGGACGTCACCGCCTGGTCGCGCTGGGACTTCACGACGTCGAGGTTCGCCTCGCGGCGGCCCATGTCGAAGATCGGCAGCGACACGCTCGGGCCGAAACTCCACGCGAGGCTCGGGCCCGTGAAGAGGTTGCCCAACTGGGTGCTCGCCGTGCCGGCTGAGCCGGTGAGGGTGATCCGCGGGAAAAATTCGGCGCGCGCCGCGCCGATGTTGGCGTTGGCCGCGCGCAGCTGATACTCCGCGGCGATGATGTCGGGCCGGTTGATGAGCAGGTCCGAAGGCAAGCCCGCGGGCAGGTCGCTCATCACGGCGTTGTCGTCGAGCTTGACGTCCGCCTGGGGCAGATCGACGGGCTTGCCCACCAGCACTTGCAGCGCATTGAGGCGCGTCGCGCGCTCCTGCTGTAGCTGCGCGCCGAGCGCGACGGCCTGGCGCCAGAGCGTTTCGACCTGCTTGACGTCGAGCTTCGCAATCGCCCCTTCTTCCTGGCGGCGCTTGAAGATGCGAAACGACTTCTCGCGGGTCGCGATCGTTTGCTCGGTGAGCAGGATGCGTTCGTCGAGTTCGCGCAGGCTCAGATAGCTGTTGGCCACCTGATCGATGAGGGTGAGCGTGGCGGCCTGGCGGGCCGCATCGGTGGCGAGATAGTTCTGCAGCGCCACATCCCTGAGGTTCGCGACGCGGCCCCAGAAGTCAAGCTCCCACGACGCAATGCCGACGCCCACCTGAAACTGGTTTGCCGTGACCGGACGGCCGAATCCCGAGAGATCGGCGGGTACGCGGGCGCGCGCGAGATCGGCTTCGACGCCGATCGTCGGAAACTGGTCCGCGCGGCGGATGCCGTACATCGCGCGCGCTTCGTCCACGCGCTGGATCGCGAGGCGCAGGTCGCGGTTATAGGCGAGTGCGTCGGCGATCAGGCCTTGCAGCGTGGGGGACTTGAAATAGTCTTTCCAGCCGATTTCGGCGGCGGTCACGGTGCTCTGTGTCGCGGGCGCGTAGTTCGGGAAGGTCTGCGGCACCGGCATGGGCGGCTGCTCGAAAGGCGGGGCGAGCGAAACGCAGCCGGCCAGCGCGGCGACGAATATCGCCGGCGGCAAATGACGGACGGGCCGGACGGGCCGGACGGCCGAGGCGGCTGATGAGGCAAAAGCGGCGGCGGAAAGCACCATACGTTTCTGGCCGCAATTCATCGCTGTTTTCTCCTCTCGCGCTTGCCGGCATGGTCCGCTGCGGACCGGAATCGGCGCGATGCCTTGAGCTTTGCGCTCGACGCCGTTGCTCAATGCGGGCGGCGGACCGTGTCGGCGACAGGTTCAACGCAAACGGGCGCAACAAGGGCCACGGGCTGCGATGCTTGAGTGCAGCACGGGCGCAATGCGCACGGCCCAATCGGGAAATGATGCTAGCGCGATGGCGAAAATCGTGACGGCGCGGTGTGCAATGGTATGACCCCATATAACGGTGGCCTGCAAGTGTTCGCCACATCGTGGGGCAGGAGGGGCGTTCGGTATCCCAAGCATGAGCATCGGGGTTCTAAACAGTTAAAAAATGCAGGGTCGAGGGGATTGAGGCAGATTGTTAATTCTTTCGGAATGCTTTCGGAAAAATCTTATTTGAATCTTCAGATAATTTCGTACGAGTCCCATTCATTTCGCAGGGGCCGCAAAAACATAATCCCATCGTCGCCAAAGTAACTATCGGGGTGATCGTTATCTAAACGGCGAAAGCGCAAATCCATTTGCTGTAGCAGGAACAGCGATGCACGGTTTTGCCGCCATCCCCATTGGGGTTCGTTTTTCTTTTTCTCTACGGGTTCAATTGTGAAAAAACATCTTCTCGCCCTTGCGATCGCTGCCGTGCCGGTTTTCGCGTTCGCCGCACCGAGCACCAACACGATCAATTTCCAGGGTGAAGTCACCGACCAGACCTGCGACGTCACGATCAACGGCAACGCGTCCAACCCGACCGTGCTGCTCCCGACCGTGTCGACCCAGGCGCTCGCCGCCTCGGGCGATACGGCTGGCCAGACCTCGTTCACCATCGGCGTGAGCGGCTGCATGGCGCCGACCACGACGGCTCAAGCTATCGGCACGGTGTTCGTCGGCAACCAGGTCACGGCCTCGGGCAACCTCGGCAACACCGGCACCGCTACGAACGTTGCGCTGCAACTGCTCGACCCGCAGGCGCCCACCACGCCGTTCGATCTGAGCAACAGCGCAGGCTATACCGCAGCGGGCATGTCGCTCCCGGTTGGCGCAACGTCGACGTCGTATGACTTCGCCGTCCAGTACGTCGCTGAAAACGGCGCCGCCACGGCGGGCTCGGTGCTCGGTAGCGTGCAGTATGCAGTGACCTACCGCTAAGCGCCTGGGTTGCTCGCGGCGCCGGGCCCGTCATTCCTGACGGGCTCGGCGCCGCGGCATCTGCTTCAGATTGATCCGGCTCTCATCCTGTAAGTTTGGTGTACTAATGAACTGGCGCTATACCACTGTCCTTTCCGTGTTCCTCGTTGCCGCGCAGGTGGCCGTCATGGGGACCGCAGCGGCCAGCGTGAAGCTTCCCGCTACACGCGTTGTCTACGATGCGGGTCTTCCGGAGCGCACCTTGCAGTTCACGAACCAGGACGACGGGCCAAGCGTGATGCAGGTGTGGGTCGACTCGGGCGACGAGAAGTCGACGCCCAAAACAGCGGACGCTCCGTTCATTGTTACGCCGCCGGTCTTTCGCATCGAACCGAAAGCGGGGCAGACAGTGCGCCTTGTCTTCACCGGAGCGAACCTGCCGCAAGACCGCGAATCGGTGTTCTACCTGAACACGTTGCAGATTCCATCCGTCAATGCCGCGTACGCCGACCAGAACCAGATGATGGTCATGCTGCGTAACCGGCTGAAACTTTTCTATCGTCCTGCCGGAATCGAAGGTGGCGTGCAGGACGCGTACAAGAAACTCACGTTTCGCCTTCTGGCGGGCGCCAAGGGAGCGCGTATCGCGGTCAGCAACGGTTCGGGCTATTACATGTCGCTCGTCGATGGTGCCCTGACCTGCGGCACGCACGCCGCTACGTTTGCGGCCGATATGGTCGCGCCGCGCGCAGACGCGCAATGGGACGTGAAGGGTGACTGCCCGGCAGGTGCCGCGCAAGCCAGCGTGAAAATTCACTACGTGGATGACTACGGCGCGATCCGGCCGGCGGAGTATCCAGTTTCCCCGCCTGGAGCGAAATGACATCGCGCCGCCTCGTCGCCGTACCAGGCTCGCGCCCTGGTACGCGCAAGCCTGCATGGCCGGTTCGTATGTCGCTCATCGGCGCCGCGCTCGGGTTCGCGGCGCCGCTGTGCCATGCCGCTGCCGCACCGGTCGGCGATGCAAGCCCGCCCGGCGACACGACGCTCGCGTACAGCTTTGACAGCAAGCTGCTGCTCGGCACGCCGCTCGGCGTGGCCGATATCGAGCGCTTCAACAAGGCGAACACGGTCGAGCCGGGAACCTATCGCGTCGACATCTATGTCAACGACGTATTCATCACGCGCGAGGCGATCGAATTCCGCAGTGCGGGCGGCGATGTTCATCCCTGTCTGAGCGACCACTTCCTCGCTACGGCGGGCGTCGATCTCAAGGATGCCGCCGCAGGCGGCGTGGCTCCAGTCGCATCCGGCGATAGCACGCACGGCGATGCTCCCGCCAAGGGCGCTTCAACAGACACATCCGCCTCAGGCACTTCCGGCGGCGAGGCGGCTCTGCAATGCGGGCCTATAGCGCAGCGCGTGCCGGGCGCATCGACGGCATTCGATCTGCCGCGTCTGCGTCTTAACATCACCGTTCCGCAAGCCCAGATGAAGCATGTGGCTCGCGGCGCAATCGACGCGTCCAGCTACGATGCCGGAGAAACCGCTGCCTTTCTGAACTATGACGTGAACTACTTCACGGCATCGGCATCGGGCTATAAATCCGACTCGCTGTACACGGGCATCGATGCCGGCCTGAACATCGGCCTGTGGCGTGTGAGGCAGCAGTCCACCTACAACTGGAGCAGCAGCGCCGGGATCACCCGAAGCAAGTGGAATAACATCCGCACGTATGCGGAGCGGCCGCTGGTGTCGCTCGGCAGCAAGCTCATGGTCGGGCAGAGCTACACGGGCGGTACGCTGTTGAGCTCGGTCGCCTACACGGGTTTTCATCTCGAAACCGACGACCGCATGCTGCCCGATTCGATGCGCGGTTATGCGCCGGTCGTCAACGGTGTCGCGAACACCAACGCACGCGTGGTGGTCAGCCAGAATGGCAACGTGATTTACCAGACCACGGTTGCGCCTGGCCCGTTTTCGATCACCGACCTGAACCCGACCAGCTTTCAGGGCGACCTGAGCGTTCAGGTGTTCGAAGCGAACGGTCAGGTGTCGACATTCACCGTGCCGTTCTCGGCGGTGCCCAACTCACTGCGCCCCGGTCTTTCGCACTGGAGCACGACGGTGGGCCAGGTGCGCCAGATCGAAGGCTCGGATGCAAAGTTCGCCGACCTGACTTACGAGCGCGGTCTGACCAATGCAATCACCATCAATGGCGGCCTGCGCGTTTCGCCCGACTACCAGTCGCTGATCTCCGGCGCCGTGCTCGCAACGCGAGCCGGTGCGATCGGGACGAACGTGGCCTGGTCGAACGCGCTCGACGTGGGCGGCCGTCGCGTGAACGGCTGGCTCGGCTCGATCAACTACAGCAATACCATCCAGCGGACCGGCACGACCTTCACGCTGGCCGGCTACCGCTATTCGACAGGTGGTTATCGCGATTTCGTCGATGCGCTGAGCGCGCGCGCGGCGGCGGCGCGTGGTCAGGACTGGTCGTCGACGACCTACAAGCAGCGCGACCAGTTCCTCGTCAACGTCAACCAGAACTTCGGCAGTTACGGTTCGCTGTCCGGGTCGGCTTCGACTAGCAGCTATTACGGCGGGCATGCGCGCGATACGCAATTCCAGCTTAGCTACAACAACCACTTCAAGTCGATCAGCTACAACCTGTCGCTGATCCGTCAGCAAACGGGCACGCTGTACGGCTCCAACACGCCCGGGTTGATCGGCAATACCACCGGGCAGGTCAATACGATCAATTCCCGCTCGACCACCGCGTTCATGGCGACCGTGTCGATTCCGCTCAATTTCGGAACGCGTTCGGCGTCGGTCTCGGGCAGCTTCTCGCACAGCAGCGATCAGGGAGCGATGTACCAGGCGTCGGTGAGCGGCATCGCGGACGAGGCGCAGACGCTCAGCTACGGGCTCACTGCGTCCGGGCAGACACAGGGCGGATCGAGGAGTGTCGCCGGCAACATTCAGAAGAACCTGTCGATGATTACCGTCGGTGCGAACTATTCGAACGGCAATGGCTTCTGGCAAGCCGGTGCGAATGCGCGCGGCGCGGCGGTCGCGCACTCGGGCGGCGTCACGCTCGGGCCGTATCTGAGCGACACCTTCGGCATTGTCGAAGCCAAGGGCGCGGAAGGGGCGACCGTACGCAACACACAGGGCACGAAGGTCGACGGGTGGGGGTATGCGATTGTTCCGTCGCTGACGCCGTATCGGTACAACGAGGTCGCGCTCGATACGAAGGGCATCAACCCGAACGCGGAACTGACCGGCGGTCAGGTGCGCGTCGCGCCTTACGCGGGCTCGGCCGTGCGGCTGAAGTTCGAGACGCGGATCGGCCATGCGCTGCTGATCGGTGCGACCGGTCCTGACGGAGAGCCGCTGCCGCTCGGCGCGGACGTGCTCGACAGCACGGGCGCGGCGATCGGTGTGGTCGGTCAGGGAAGTCAGGTGTACGCGCGTGTGGCGTCGGAACAGGGGGCGCTCATGGTGAAGTGGGGTAGTAAGGCATCCGAACAATGCTCGATCTCCTATCACGTCAAGGAGCAAGACCGCACGGCGCCCATTTCGCGGTTCGATGCCCAGTGTCTGGCGGTGCCGGCGGCACCCGCAGCACCGGCGGCGCCGACAGCATCCGCAGCACCGGCGGATGTTGTCAAAACCATTGTCCGGTGAGCCTTATGAATCACTCTGCCAGTCTGTTAAGTCCTATGTCGAATCCGGCCACTATCAGGAGTTTCCGGCTCGTGTCCGCACGCCTGTTGAACGTCCTGCGGTCTATGCCGCGTCAAGGCGCGAACGTCTTGCTTTCGGTACTGCTGATCGCGGCTTGCATCGCCCTGCCGATGCGGGCGAACGCGCAGTCGACCTCCAAGGGATGCTTCAAGATCACGACCACCACCAGCAGCACGACTTCGGCGTATTACACGGACCCCGGCACGATCACGACGAGCTGGGCTGGCTCGACCGACACTGCGGGTAAAGGCGCCTACCCGATGACCCTCGCGATCAATGCGCCACCGTTCGTCCCCGATGGAACGTTGCTCGGCAGTGCCATTTCGCCTGTCTATAACCTGGGCGACGCCGGCGTTGGGAGTTACAGCCCGGAGCAGGTTCTGTTTCGGTGCTCGCCCGATTCCGCAGGAACGATGTACGAGTATTACGCGACCAACGGCGATAACACCTATGCCGGCAACGTAAGCGTGAGCGGTACGACCGGCATCGACGGCACGTACGAAACCTATTACGGCGGAATGGCATCCCGGATTACGAACATCACGACCGGGGAATACCTTACGCGATACTACAAGGGGCGCCAGCTCACCGGACTCGACACGGACAGCCAGGGGTGGTTTCTCGTCAAGGCGAAGAACTTCAGTCAGTACAAGCTGGAAATCTTCCAGTGCTCGACCTGCCCAAGCGCCGACACGAGCACGACCGGCACGTGGGCGTATTCCCAGCCCATGGGCTACGTGGCGTTCGCCGGGGGGGCGAGCGGCAACATCCTCTCGTCTGGCCTCACCGCCGGACTCGACTCTGCGTCAAACTGGCAGGGCTGGTATGCCTACTGGCCCGGCTCGATCAACGCCTATTACACGGTCATCATAAGACGGGCCGCAACCTGCGCGGTGACGAATGCGACGCCAAGCGTGCTGTTCCCGACAGCTACGATTGCCGGGCTGAACCAGGGGCAATCGACGCAGGTGCCTGTCACGATCCAGATGCAGTGCCAGACGACCAAGCCGTCCAACTTGAGTGCGTTCGCGAGCGGCACCGCGGCGAACCAGACTGCGCTCGGCGTGCTTGCGCAGCCAGCCAATGCGCAAAGCGCGGTTAGCGCTGGGCTCACGACCACGGGAAGCGGTGTCACCTACCTGCTTTCGGACGGTTACGGCACCGATACGAGTGTAGCGACTGGCGTGGGCGTGGCGCTGTCGAGGCCGAATGGCACCGCGCTGAATTTCCTCACCAACCAGTACGTGACGACTGGCGGTGCGCCAGACGGCTGGGACCCGGTGCTGAACGACGCCACCGCCAACGGGGCGGCGACCGGCGGCATCACCACCTACACGCGCACGATCAATGCGACGTTCAAGGCATTTGCGCCCGGCGTAACGCCTGTGACCGCGGGACGCTATAACGCGACCGCGCAGGTCATCGTGCGGGTGCAATAGGAGTCGTCGATGGGCAAAGCCGTCGCTCGCCTTGCAGATATCCACGCGCGATCACCGTCAGCGCGCGGGCGCTGTGCATCCCTTGCCGTGTCCTGGTGGCGCACTGGTGTGCGTCACATCGCTCGACGCAGCAGTCTGCCGGTCCTGCTGGCCGGGCTGGCGTGCTGCGTTCATGCCGTCGCTGGCGTGACGCCGGAAACGTCGCGTGTCATTTTTAGCGCCGGTGCTGTCGAGCAGTCGGTGCAGGTCTACAACCTGAACAAGTATCCGGTGCTGGTGCAGGCGTGGGTGGACGATGGCCGGCTCGACGTTCTGCCGCAGGATTCGAAGTCGCCGGTGGTGGTGCTTCCGCCGGTCTTCCGGATCGGCATCGGGGACCAGACGAACCTGCGCATGATCAGCGCTGGCGCGAATCTGCCGACGGACCGCGAGTCGGCGTACTGGCTCAATCTGTACGAGATACCGGCGACGCCGACGCGCACGAAGAGCGCCGACGTCGTAGACCTGACGGTCACGATGCGCACCCAGATCAAGGTGTTCATGCGGCCCGACAAGCTTCCGTATCCGGCGGCCGACCTGCACAAGCATCTCGCGTTTTCGTTGAATCGAACCGGCGATGCACTCGCGCTGACCATCGACAATCCCACGCCTTACTACGCGACGATCGGCGTTGTTCAAGTCACAATCGGCGACCGGTCGCAACAGCGTCAGGTGGACATGATCGCGCCGTTTTCCAGCGCGACGGTGAAACTCGATGCGTTGGGCAATGCCCCTGGAGACAGCGCGAAGTTGAACTACACGTTGATTGGCGACGACGGCAACACGATCGTGGATGATCGCCGGGTGTCGATCGGTAGCGCCGGTGCATCGGGCGGCGCTACGTGATTAGTGCGGCTTGATGGCGGGACGGCCTGCTGCATGGTGCTGACCGGCGCGGCGCATGCCGATGCCGTGCGGCGTTGTATCGACCAGATGAACGCTTCGTGAACGTGCGCCGCCTTTCCGATCTCAACGGCGCGCCGTTGCGGATCGCCGTCGTGGCGAGCGGTCACGATATCCGGGATGCCTGGGGACGGCCGGCGCGATAGATATGACGCTTTGCAGGTTTACTGGACGATCGCAATTTCAAGTCAGTGCCGGTTCGCGAATCCGCGATCTCTTGCCCTCAAGCCAGGCTAGTGTCGGCTTCTCCAGGTACAAGTGAATGCCGAGCGCAAATACCACCGCAAGGACCGCCACGCAGGAGGCCGTTAGATAGAGGCTGAGCGGCTTGTGAAACGCCCCGGATTTGATGGCCTTGGCGAATGCGATCATCCAGAGGCCATGAGTCAGATAAAGGACATACGACGAGTCGCCGAGCACCGTCAAGGCACGCCCGATCCGGCGGCCTCTGTCCTCCGTGTGCACGTACGCGGACACGAGAAGCGCCGCCGGAAGTCCCCAGGCCCACCATCTGAATGAAGGAGGCAGGCCAAAGGTTGCTGCATCGGGTGAGGCCACAGCAGCCCACCCGAATAGCACGATACATGCCGTCAGCACTGTCCACCTGACACGGCGGCCCGGTGTGGGCAGCCATACGCTCAACAAGCCAAGAAAGACGCCGAAAAGAAATTCAATTACGAGTGGATTTCCATAATATTGGGCTTGTGCAGCGGCCCCGACCATCTTGAGCGCTACAGGCACGCCGGCGATCAGGGCAACAATCGACACCACACGCAACCTTTGCCACGGCAGACAGAGTACGGCGGCGCAGACAAGGTAAAAGTAAAGCTCATAGACAAGCGTCCACGAAACGCTGACGATCAGTCCGGCCGATGTCGTGGGTGGAAGCAATAACACCGATTCGGTAAGGTCAACGGCGCCAATCTGCCTGTGAGTAAACGCGATACCACTGAAAGACAGTGCGACCACGAAGGCCAGATACGTCCAATACGGCGGAATGATTCGCGTGAGGCGACGGCCGATGAACCGCCTCGCAGACGTTTGCGAGGAGAAGCCCTTCGTCGTATGCCACATCACCAGCCCGCTGATCACGAAAAAAATATCGACACCGCATGCCCCGATACGTTGCACTGCCGGAGCGATGTGCGCCAGCGGACTTCCCGAAGCCTCTTCAAGGATATGGTGTGCCAATACCGCGAAGGCCGCGAAGAAGCGAAGATGTTGCAGCCCGCAAAGTCTAGGTTGGTGTGCTGTACGCATTTGTCTGACTCAGGGCACCCGGCAGCCGATTCTGGAGATTCGGAAAATTATAGAAATTTGCGGTCTGCGCACGTCAATTCACTGCTGCGGAATGTGATTTGGGCCACATTGTCGGGGTGCTTGCTAGCCTGTTCTGTTGTTTCCGCGTGTCGGCGGACCGCCGGACGATGATCACAGATGTTCGTCGGCACTCGCCCTCCTGCCAACGGGAGCTAAAACGGCGAGTTGGGGGCGCAACCAGGTACGCGTCGATGGCGGTGCCGGAGGTTCGCCGTCGGCAAATGGCTGGTCCGAGATCGCGAGCGAGCACGTCAACGTCGATGTGCGAATGGTCGCTTTGGCCGATGACCAGTACGACCTGATGTGAGCTGAAGGTCTGCTTCTTGAGCGCTACGCCCGCTTCAATAGCGATGCGGTGACGTTGCCTATCGGCGGCAATTGTCGGAACTGCGGCACGCCAGCAGGTACCCAACGGCCGTTTCGCCGTCACTGACCGTGAAGTCTGCAAACTCATCCCAAAGGGCGAACATCGCATCGTCAGACTGTCTGTCCGCCGTCGACGGGAGGGGCGCCGTCGGCACTGGCAGGGCTGGACTTACACGATCACCTATTCAGGTTATTTTCGGGCGCCTGGGATCAATCTACGATCCAGTCGAAGATCCAGGCCGCCATTGCATTGCAGTGTGGCCATCACAACCACAGATCCAGGGACCAGACCTTGTCGTCGAAGGAAGGAGATCACGCCATGATTTCTGTACCGAAAACGGGTCGTCAGGCAGCGAAGCGTCATGCCGCGTATCTCGCTGGACTCGCTGCAATTGCAGGCGTCGCTGTGGCCACGCTCTATGGGCTGCAAACGCAGCCGATGGAGGG
Source organism: Paraburkholderia adhaesiva (assembly GCF_021390575.1). Lineage (GTDB taxonomy): Bacteria > Pseudomonadota > Gammaproteobacteria > Burkholderiales > Burkholderiaceae > Paraburkholderia > Paraburkholderia adhaesiva. The sequence goes on from NZ_JAJEJQ010000002.1 coordinate 491,028, forward strand.
GGACGCTGCGGGACAGGCTGGCGGGGGCTACGAGAAGGCTTGGGCTGTGGTGGCGGCCTCGGGTGACGCCGGAACGTTTGTCGCCTCGAACTATCGGACGTGCATCGAAGCCCGGGACACAGGCTACACCGCGACGGATTGGTGGCTCACCCTCGTGCACTCGCGCTTGAACACGGCGGCGCAGTGCGGCCTGAAAACCGTCTCGCTTGCATCGGTGAAGGGTGACGCGTTTGTCGCTCAGGTGAAGGGCGTGATCAGCGGCCTGCCCACGCAAATTGCCGTGCCTGACCAACCGGCTCGTACGCTCAGATGGTTCGTCATTGACGATCGGCCAACGTGATGCGCTGATCTCGCGCGCTATTTTGATTTACTCACGGAGCAGTCTGCCCGGCTTCCGGCTTCACAAAAGGAAGGTAGCGCTCAACGAGTTGCCACGCTTAAGGAGTCGCGACATGAGCTACCCGAGTCGGGTCATAACCGTTCTAACCTGCTGCGTGGTCACGACAATGGCGACCGCCGGATTTCAACGCTGTATGGCCGCGACCGGTAACGCCGATTTCGATTCCGGGCTGGATGACTCCGCCCAGGTGCCACATGCCTTGGGAAACACGCCGTTTCCGCACTTCGATCCATCGCAGATCTTGTTTGCAATGCAGCCAGCGTCGGATGACTCGATTGCTCTTTGCATTCCGGACCTCTTTTGCTCACTCGAAGTTCGATAGCGCGGGCGGCCTGAGCACACTTAACGATTAGACGAGCCCATTAAAGGGGGGGCTTTGCACAAAGGGCGGCGGCCCAATCCGCAATTGAATCAGTTTGTGGAATCAAGGCGCCTCAGCACCGAGCGGTCCGCTCGGGGCCAGTTCGCGCGATGGGAGCTCCCAATGAGGACCTGTCGCGACACGTCGAAGGAGCAACCATGCTCGCCCGCCACATCATGAAGACGTCAGTCGTCACCGCAGCACCGAACATGACGATCCACGAGGCCGCACAACTGCTCGTCGTCAACAGTATCAGCGGCATGCCGGTCGTTGATGCGATCGGAAGGGTCGTCGGCATGATCTCCCATGGCGACCTGCTGCACAGGGTAGAAAACGGGACCATTCATGGCAAGCGTCAGTGGTGGCACGAGTTATTGTGGTCATCGTCTCGCGGGCAGGCCGCGAGGTATGTGAAGGAGCACGGACGTTTTGTAAAAGACGTAATGTGCGATGAGGTGATATGGATTACTGAAGACATGCGACTCGCGCAGATTGCGGATCTCATGGAGCGTCGGCATCTGAATCTCGTGCCGGTGCTGAAACACGGCAAGCTGGTCGGAATCGTCAGTCATGCAAACCTGCTCTGTACGCTCGTTTCTGCTAGAGCAACCATTGACCCGGCGTCGCCCGACGATGCAAGTCTGCGCGACGCGATAGCCCGGGAAATGCACGGGCAGCGCTGGGGGCTTCCGAAGCAGTGCGTGCTCGTCAAGGAAGGCGTCGTACATCTATGGGGCGTGATCGAGAGCATGGAGGCGAAACGCGCCATTCAGATTGCTGCCGAGGGCGTGGCGGGCGTCAAGCGGGTGGAATTTCATGCGGAGGTTCCGAGCGTGATTCCGGCGGTGTAGATTCCATACAGCGGCAGCACGTGTACGATCGATTCTTGATGGGTGAAGGTCCGGCGACATGGTCGTGGCGGATAAGTCGAAAAATGCACAGATGTGCTTGTCTCGATGTCGCTATAGCTTGAACGTCGCCGCTGTGTCTTGCGTTGTGGGGAGCGCGTTGCTACTCCGGGCCGGGTGGCGCCTAGTGCACTCGGCATACGCTGCCTGCGCATTACATGGCGGCGATTGGCGGCTCGCGACCCGCAGCGGAAATAGCCAGCCTGGAAAAGCTGACGGTCAGGAGCGTCCAGTGGACTGGCCACTACTTTTTTTGCACATCTGCGGCCTTCTTCCGAAGCTCTGTCATTAGCGTCGTCAACTCATCCGCGCCAAGCTCTTGAACGGTTTTTTGCAGGTCGGTGCTGGCTTGTACCTTGGTCTTTGCGTCTTCGGATTGGTTCTTGCAGTTTGTGAGCCACACCTCCTTTGCCTTGGCCATGTCGGAGGATGCTCCCGCTTCTTCCAGCACTTCACGCGTTTTTTTGTACGGAGGTGTTGGATTAGATACGTAATAAGGCTGTGTTATCAATATCGGCACAAACTTGAACGGATTGCCGACTATTGCTGGATTGCATGCCCACAAGCTCTGCCTCATAGACAGATTCGAGGCGATCCACGGTGTTACACCCATTTCGTCGGCGTCATTGATATGGGCCCTTACGAGACTCGATGTGAGCAGCGCCGCTACAACGTTTGGGTAGCCCATGTAGGCAGCGGTCGCTAGAGGGGATTGCTTGCCTTTGTCTTTTGCAAGAAGTCCGTCGGTCGAGCCCCCCACAACATACTGGCGGACTTCCTCGGCCGCGTTTGCTTCAGCCGCGATCATATCGTCGACTTTGCCGGTTGTTTCTCCCAAAACGTATATGCGGTCGGCCAGCGAGGTGAGCACGGCGGTAGGATCGCGTTGCGTATCTGCGGCGGTTGCCGCGCACGAAATCAATGTCGGAACCAGCAAAACGGCAGTATGCGCGAATAATTTTCTGGCAAGGTTATTCATAATTTTTGTTGACCGTTCCTTTGAGTCGCTTGGGATAGTCGCCGCCAGTACAGCAATGCTTCGAGGGTCAAAGTCATCATGCGCGGCTGTTTTGGAGATGTACGATTTACCGATTGCTCCTGGCCAATTCCAGGCACGCGGTCAGCGCCGAAAATGCGCGACCGCCATTGCCGGAATTATCACGGCGACGATGCAAATCACCCATCCTCATCTTCGATGACGGCAAGTTAGCGTTGAACCCTTCGGCGGTATTTGGCAGCAGAAAAACAATGCCGATGGCACCGATGCCCCATCGGCCCACCATCGCGAACGTTGCGTCCAAATGATGTCGTGTAACTCCCGGACGATCAGGGCCCGCTTCAGCTCTGCTACCACACCAGACCGGAAGCAGGCGCCCGCCACGCCGTCACTGCTTGCCGAGACTGTGGAAATACGCCGCCAGATTGGCGACATCCTTGTCCGACAAGCTTTTTGCCATGATCGACATCATCTCGTTCTGACGCGCGCCCGAGCGGAAGTCGTTGAGCGCCTTCGTCAGATATTGCTCCGTTTGACCGGCGAGATTGGGTGCGTCAGGCTGCTTCGATATGCCATCGATGCCATGACATGCCGCGCATTGCGCCGCCTTCGCACGCCCCGCAGAGGCATCGCCCTCTGCGAGCGATGCGTGCGAAGCGACGGCGAGCGCACCCGCGATCAGCATCCCCGTCGCCACGCGTGTCACTTCGCGCCGGTGTAGGAGATGCGGTAGATCGCGCCCGCATAGTCATCGGAGACGAGCAGCGACCCGTCCTGCAGCGTCTGCACGTCAACCGGACGCCCCATGTACTCGCCGGTCGACGTGAGCCAGCCTTCCGCGAAGACTTCGGCCTGGCCCGCCGTGCCATCGGCCTTGACCGGTATGAACATGAGGCGCGCGCCAATCGGCGTGGTGCGGTTCCACGACCCGTGCTCCGCATCGAAGATGCCGCCTTGATACTTCTGAGGGAACATCTTGCCGTTGTAGAACGTCATGCCCAGATCGGCGGCGTGCGCGGCAAACTCGACCTGAGGAAACACGATGCCGGCAGGTGGCGTCTCATCCTTGTAATCGGCCGTGCGCACCTTCCCGCCGCCATACCACGGGAAGCCGAAGTTCTCACCCATCTTCGTCGCGTGGTTCAACTCACCGGGCGGCGTGTTGTCACCCATGCCATCGACCTGGTTGTCGGTAAACCAGAGCGTTTTGTCCTTCGGATTGAAGTCGAGGCCGACTGAATTGCGAACGCCATGGGCGTAGATTTCACGGTTCTTGCCGTCCTGATCCATGCGAATGATGCCGGATAGCCCGGCTTTGCTGAGCTCCGGCAACTTGTCCTTCGGCGGCACATTCCACGGCTGACCCAGCGCGATGTACAGCTTCTTGTCCGGCCCGATACGGCAATAACGGGCGCCGTGATTGAAGCTTTCGAACTGCGTCGGAATGAGCTTGCCTTGCGGAACGACGACGGCAGCCGCGACGTCCGGCCCGCCCTCGCCGAAGAACTGCGCGGCCGGAAAGGCGAGCACGCGGTTCTGCTCGACCACGTAGAGCACGCCGTCGGGCGAGAAGCAAACGCCGTTGGGCACCTTGAAATCGACCGCTGCGGCGAACTGGGCTACATCGCTGGCCACACGCTGATGCGTGCGGTCCGTGACCTGCCACACGCGGTTCTTGCGCGTGCCGACGAACACAACACCCGTCGACGGCTCGATCGCCATGGCTCGCGCTTCGGGCACTACGGCATACAGTTCGATTTTGAAGCCCGGTGGCAGCTTGATCTGACTGAGGTTCTTGCGCAATGCATCGGCGGTCGGGCCAGTCTGCGGGACGTTTTCAACCGGTGCACTGGTGCCTGTGGTGTGGAAGTTCGATAACGTGGTGACGTTGTCCTGCGCCGCGTTCGCGTGCGAGGCGCAGGCGAGGATCGCGGCCAGGGCCACCGGCAAAAGCTTGAGCGTTGTGTTCATCGGGTTGCCTCCTGTTGTTAGGAACTTGAAAGGGCATTTGAACAAAACAGCCAACTGCTTCAATCGCGGAAGCACGCCACCGGTCAACGATGAACATGAGGATGCGGAAGCCGCGACGCGCACGGTGGCAGAGCGGGATCGACCAACGAATTCCGCTCGCCAGTGCCGGGTGCCTGGCGTACGAGATAATCGAGATCCTGGTTTGAATTGCGCAACAACTTCCGTTATTCGCCAGGACCGGGATCTTCTACATCACAACGATGTGCCAGCATCGGACAAGTATAGGAACTCTGAATAAAAAGTGTGTACGGTGAAACACTGACCAGGTGGACCGGAAGGCTGTTTGAGGTTGATGGCTGTCCGATGGGATTGGCCGTAGCAGACTGCGTGCGAATTCAACCCGTGGATGCAACACACTGGTCACCGCGCAAGCGGTGACGGTCCTTCGAAAGCAGCATCGCCGTGAAGCCGCGTCATTCCAATGTGTGCGCCTGCAACGGAGTCTGCGAGCAGTGCCGGCTCATTGCAGAAACCCTGCGTTACGCAGTGCCTCCTCGGCGGCCTCGTGGTCCTGAATGGACGTTCCGCCAGAAACCCCGATACCACCCACCAGACGCCCTTCATGGAAGAGCGGTACGCCGCCGCCTATCGGCATCAGGCGCGGATGGTGCGCCAGCGGGGCAACAGTGGGCTCCGCCATGTACTGATTCCATCGATGCGTGGCCATGCCGAACGAGGCGGCGGTCCAGGCCTTGTCGATGGCGACATCGACGGTAAGGAACGGCGCCGAATCCGCGCGCTCGAAAGCGCGCAGGTGGCCGCCTGCATCGGTAATGGCGACTGTCGCGGCGAATCCGCGCGCCGCGCAGGCGCGGCGCGCTTCTGCCAGCAAGGCTTGCGCGGCTTCCAGGCTGATGGTTGTCGTGCCGATGATCTGCGATGTCATGTTTATGCCCGTTGTCCGAATGAGAATGAATTAGCGATTGGCGACGACGACTTTGCCGATCATGTTGCCGGCCTCGACCAGCGCATGTGCCTGAATCAGACCTGCGGCGTTGATGCCATCGATGCGATGGGTCAGGGTGTGCTTGACGATGCCCTGATCGACCAGTTCCGCCACGCGGCGCAACAACGCGTGTTGGCGTGCGATGGTGCTGGTGGTGAACATCGCGCGGGTGAACATGAGCTCCCAGTGAATCGAAATGGATTTCCCCTTGAACGGTCCGATATCGAGGCCCACCGGGTCGTCGATCAGCGCGAACTGGCCTTCCGGACGCAGCACGGCGGCGATTTGCGGCACATAGGCGGCGCTTTCGTTCAAACCGGCAACGTGAGTGACATGTTCGATCCCGAGCGCGGCCAATTGGGGCCCCCATGGTTGATGGTGATCGATGACGTGATGAGCACCATGCGCGAGCACCCACTCGCGAGTTTGAGTCCGCGAGGCCGTGCCGATGACGGTCAAACCAGTCAGCTCGCGCGCCAGTTGGGTAAGAATGGAACCGACGCCGCCAGCCGCTCCGATGACCAGCAGCACGTTATTGTCGGTCGGGTCGGCAGCCTGAACGCGCAGACGCTCGAACAGCAGCTCCCACGCGGTGATCGCGGTCAACGGCAACGATGCGGCTTCGGCGAAGTCCAGCGACTTCGGCATGGGTCCGACGATGCGTTCGTCCACTGCGTGCAGTTCGCTGTTGCAACCGGGCCGCGTAATGTCACCGGCGTACCACACACGGTCGCCCGGCTTGAAGCGCGTGGCCAACGGACCGGTCGCGCGGACGATTCCCGCGGCGTCCCAGCCGCCGATGCGCGCATTGCCTTCAGGAATATCTCCACCGCGCCGGATTTTGGTATCGACCGGGTTGACCGACACAGCTTTGACTTCCACCAGCAGGTCGTAGTCGCGCAGTTCCGGCGTCGGCAGCTCGATGTCTTGCAGTGCCTGCGGATGGCTGATGGGGTGGTTCTGATAGAAGCCGATGGCCTTCATGGGAAAAACTCCTTCGGGGGACAGGCGATGATGCGAACGCGGAAGGCCACCCGCAGCGGGGCGGGACCTTCCTCCAGAGCAGCAAGGACACCATGGTATCTTTCGGCAATATGCGAATAAATGCCCACCAGGACCAAACACTTTCGGCGTTTCAATGAAAATAATCCGGCTTGATGACGTTCAGATCTTCGTGCACGCGGTGGACTTCGGCAGCTTCTCGGAGGCGGCACGCCAGCTGAACATCGCGCCTGCGCAGGCGAGTGCTTCGGTGCAGCGGCTCGAAAAGGCGTTGGGCGAGCGTCTGTTCACGCGATCCACGCGCAGTATGCAACTATCGGAGGCGGGGGAGCGCTACCTGCCGCATGCGCGGGTCATGGTCGGTGCGCGGGAGCAGGGCGAGCAGGCCCTGGCAAACGGTCGGGGAGCGCTGTCCGGCCCTCTGCGACTGTCCGCTCCGTCTGACTTTGGTCGAAACCTGCTGTTGCCGTGGCTCGACGATTTTCAGCACCAGCACCCCGGTTTGTCGCTGCACCTGAAAATGAGCGACCGCGCGGCCGACCTCATCCGCCAGCCGCTGGATGCAGCCGTGCGCTACGGATCGCTGCCGGATTCGTCGCTCCTCGGCATGAAGTTGGTCGACGACAACCGACGCGCATTGTGCGCCGCGCCGTCGTACATCGAACGGCATGGTGCACCGGCCAAAGTCGACGATCTGCGTCGACACAACTGCCTTCGGTACGTATGGAGCGAGCAGATACACGAACGCTGGCGCTTTACGCTTCCCGGCGGCGAGCGCACCGTGGCCGTCACAGGAAACCGCATCAGCGACGATGCCGATGCGGTCCGTCGCTGGGCGATAGCCGGCGAAGGCCTCGTCTATAAGTCGCGACTGGACCTCATCGATGACCTGAAGGCCGGGCGACTGATCGAGTTATTTCCGCCGGAGTATTGCGAGCCTGCGCCGTTGCACTTGATGTGTGCCCATCGTGCGCAACTGACGCCGACGATCAACGCGTTGCATGCCTTCTTGCGAGAACGTTGCTCTGCGTTGCTTGCCTGCCACCCGCCGCGTGGTTCCCAATCTGCGTAACGAAGTGCGCGTCTTCCCAATTCGGCCTTCGAGATTGAACGAACAGTAAAGCAGCCGGCCACCGGGACGGCGGCTTTTCTCAACGCACGGGTCGAGAAAACAGGTTGACGAGATTCCCATCGGGGTCACGCAGCAGGAGCGAGCGATTGCCCCACGGCATTAATGTCGTCGGCATCACGATGGGCGTTCCGGACGCATTCATCCGTTCGAACACCGCGTCAACGTCGTCCACTTCGAACTCCAGGATTGCCGATCGATTGGCAGCGGCAGTGGCAGCACCGACGTTGAAAAGCTTGATCAGATGCTCAGATGAAATCGCTAGCGTCGAGCCCTCGAATCGTATTTCGGCAAACCCATCGGCCAGACGTACAGCCTCGATCCCGGAAAGCCTCTGATAAAACGCGACCAGCCTTTCGACATCCGGGGTAACAACGCGAACCGATGCGAACTTCATTTTGAGCTCCTCGTCAAGAAAGGAGCTTTAGTCTAGCGATCGATGCTGTCAGATTCTGGCAGTATCGTGCGACTGGCGACCTGATTTAATTTGCGCCACTCACGAAGCAGTGTGGAACGCCTCTTTGGGTAGCGCTCCTCCATCTGCTCGACGCTCAAGATCCGATCCGAACGGAAATTCCGAAAATCAGCTCGAAGCTCGCACCAGCACATCAGTACTCGCGCCTGGTCGAAATACACCAGGGCAAAAGGCCAAACGATACGCCGGGAGTGAATGCCAGCGCCGTCCACGTAAGCAATGTCGAGCTTTTGCTCCGCACGGACCGCGGCACGTAGAAGGTCCGGCGAGATTGTGTGGGTAGGTCTCGTCAACGGTGCGCCGACGAGCAGCGAAGATTCCTCCAGTTCGCGACGCAATTCAGTGGGCAGTACGGCGGCTATCTTCGCAAGCGCGCCTAGCGCGCCGGACGACAGCGTCTTGTCGCAGCGATCGGCCACCCAGCGCATGCCAAGCACCAGGGCATCGAGTTCCTCTGAGCCGAACATGATGGGTGGGAGCATGAAACCCGGTTTCATCACGTAGCCAATGCCTGGCTCCCCCTCGATCATTGCTCCCTGTGTCTGCAAACTGGCGATGTCCCGGTATAGCGTGCGGATGCTCACGCCGAGCTCATCAGCGAGGGCCTGGCCGCTCACGGGACGTCGATAACGACGTAGCACTTGCAGGAGTTGAAGCAGACGTTCGGCACGGGACATACCTGAATCCGGATATCGATACTGAAGAGAATCAACGAGGCGACCCGTTACTTCAGAGCGAATGCATCTGGTGCGTTCGGGCCGGCGTTGCATTGTTGACGATCTATGCGGCTTTGTCGAACGGCTCAATATGGCCGACCTCTGACGCATAGCGGAAAGGTGGGCCACGCGTGGGGGCTCAATGCCGGCCGCTGAAACTTTACTTCCTGTTGACGCGGCAGCCCGGCAAGTGGTGAAGTGGGAAAGCCGATCGACGGTCAACGTGAGTGCTGAGGATGTGCGCTGCTTCCGGTTCGCCATTGCAGGTTGTCAAGCGATTGGTTCCGCACCCTGGATTCACGCCCCTGTTGGCCACAATCGAGCATTGATAGTGAGCGATTGGACGCTGTGAAAAGGATTGCGCCATGACTGCATACCTGATTGCTGATGTCGATGTAAAAGACCCCGCTCTTTTTGAAGAGTACAAACGAGAAGTGCCCGCTACTGAGGCGCGCTATGGCGGGAGATATCTGGGCCGTGGTGGTCTGACTAAAGTTCTCGAAGGTGATTGGCAACCGCACCGCCTCGTCATCGTCGAGTTTCCTGACATGGAGTCCTTAATGGCCTGGTATGACTCGCCAGAATACACCCGCCTCAAGGCGATCCGTGAAAGATGTGCGACGACACGGATTATTGCGCTGGAAGGGGTAGCCGCAACCTCATAGCGCGTGATTTTTGTGGAAGGTCGGTCGGTTTCAGCGGCACGCCGGGCGATTGACGCCGGTGCGGACGGCGTCGAAATTCACGGCGCGAATGCGTATCTGGTCCAGCAGTTTTTCGCCCCAAGCGCAAACGCGCGCGCGGATGAATACGGCGGCTCGATCGAAAATCGAGCACGCTTCGCCATCGAGGTAGCGAAGCCATCCCTCGCTGAGGAGGCAATCAGGTTCATAAGCCGGCCGCTTACAAGTTGAAGCGCGAATGTCAGATGATGTCACCCCAATGCGTCATTCGACTGCCCATCTGGATATGCCGCGGCCGGCTGAAACTGGCCGCTAGCCCGCTTCACCCGCGGCGCGTGCATACGGGTCTGATCCCATCTCTGTGACGCGCAGAAAACTACACGCAGACATGCGCTAGCGCAAATGACGCCCAAAAAAACGCTGGTACTCTTACAGGTTTTTTCCAGCACGCCTACGCCATGAAGCGCCCACAACTCCTCAGCCCCGCCGGCTCGCTGCGCGCCCTGAACTACGCTCTCGCATACGGCGCCGATGCGGTGTACGCGGGCCTGCCACGCTACAGCCTGCGTGCGCGCAACAACGAGTTCCGCAACACGGGCTTCCTGGCTGAAGGGATCGAAGCCTGCCGGGCCGCCGGCAAGAGTTTCTACCTGACCGTCAATCTGATGCCGCACAACCGCAAGGTCGACACCTTCATCAAGGACTTGCGCGACGCGGTGGCCCTTGGCCCGGATGCACTGATCATGGCCGACCCCGGACTGATCATGATGGTCCGCGAGACGTGGCCCGACATGCCGGTCCACCTTTCCGTGCAGGCCAATACCGTCAACTACGCCGCCGTCCGTTTCTGGAATTCGATCGGTGTATCGCGCGTGATCCTGTCGCGCGAACTCTCGCTTGACGAGATCGCTGAAATCCGCCAACGCTGCCCCGACACCGAACTCGAAGTCTTCGTGCACGGCGCGTTGTGCATGGCGTATTCCGGACGCTGTCTGCTCTCCGGCTACTTCAATCATCGCGATTCGAATCAGGGCACGTGCACCAACGCCTGCCGCTGGAGCTATCGCATGACCGAGTCCGCGGTGACGCCTGAAGGCGAACACGTGCCGCGCCACGCGGCAGCGGATCGCGTGTATATGCTGGAAGAAGAAGCGCAGCGCAGCGGCGAATGGATGGAGCTGTCCGAAGACGAGCACGGCACGTATCTGATGAATTCGCGTGACCTGCGCGCGATCGAGCATGTGCAGCGACTGGTCGATATCGGCGTCGATTGCCTGAAGATCGAAGGCCGTACCAAGTCACATTACTATGTCGCGCGTACTGCACAACTCTATTCTCGCGCCATCGACGACGCGGTCAACGGCCGCCCGTTCGACGCGGGTCTCCTCGGTCGCCTCGAAGGCCTCGCGAATCGCGGTTACACCGACGGCTTCCTGCAGCGGCATCACTCCGAGGAATACCAGAACTACTTGAGCGGAGCCTCGGGCAGTGCGCGTCAACAGTTCGTCGGCGAATGGCTGGCTTATGACGCGGTGACGGGGCTTACGACGCTCGACGTGAAGAATCGCTTTGCTGTTGGCGACGCGCTGGAGATCGTCACGCCGGACGGCGCGCGCGACATGACCTTGAGCCGCATGGAAAACTTGGAAGGACAAGCCTGCGATGTTGCGCCTGGCAGCGGTCATACGGTCCAAGTCGACATCGGAGAAACCGGGCCGATGACGCTTGTGGCCCGATATGTCGCGGATGATCAGTAGGCTCCCCTCCGTCCGTACCGCACTCTTCGTTAGAAGGCGAAGTTCACGTTTGTCTGGCTTCCGCCCGTAATGTTGACGGCGGTCGATTGCGTGGCGCCCGAGGCCGCATCGGCTTCGATCGTGTATTGTCCCGCCGAACTCGCCGCTGCGGCCAGGCCGACGGGCAGCGTGCCGTTATACGTGCCGACCATCGGTGCCGCGACGGGCAGGCTCGTCGTATAGGCGCCCGTATCGAGGTTCGCATTTGCCGATGCGATTTCGTACGTGCCCGTCGACGTGGCCTGAAGCGCACGCAGGCTCGCATCCGCCGACGCTGTCACAGTGCCGCTAACCGCATTCATCGTCGAGGCGGGCAGCACGATCGGCTGGCCTGCCGTGGAGACGTGCGTCGTAGCACCGACTACGACAGGCACCGATGTAACGATCCCCGTCGTCTCGTTGGGTTGCGCGATCACGATGTCGTAGTTGCCGTTGGTCGAGCTCTGGACAAGCGTCGAGAAGACGAAGTGGCCCGTGCTGTCCGCCACCGTGCCGCTCACCACCTTGCCGTTCTGTTCGGCATACACAGTTGCGCCGGCTTCCGCCACGGCGACAAACCCGTCGATTGTGCCGGCGACGGTCATCGGCGTGGCAGTGATGACAGGTTTGAGGGCGTACGAGCCGTTGCCCTGCTGGACGACCGACTTGCAGGCGTTGAAGTCGAGCACGAGATCGACCGTTGAGTTCGCAGCCACTTCAAACGGACGAATGATCTTCAGGCCGCTTTGCGTCGCGCTCGGTGTTGCGAGCGCCTGTTCATTGGTCGTTCCCGACACGACGACCGAATTGGACGGGGTGTTACCCTGGTTCGGTGCGAGCACGAGCCGCACCTGCTGATATTGGCCGGCGGGCAGGGTGGCCTGGCCGAGTGTTGCCATCGTGCCGTTCGTGAGCGAAAGGAGGTCTACCTTCTGCGGAGTCGCAAGCGTGATACTGGTCCATCCGCTGTCGCTATCACCCGCGCTCGAACTCGCGTTGATTCGCACTTCGTTCACCGTCACGAACACGTGGTCGAAGCCGCACGAGGGGGCATCGGTCATCTGGACGTTCACGGTGCCGGTCGGCGTGGCTCCGCCGCTACTTCCGCCTCCGCCTCCGCCACCGCACGCCGCGAGCGTGATCGACGCGAAAATTGCGCACGCCAGGGTTTTCCGCAAGCTGCTCATTGCACACCTGATTGTTTGGTCTCGGATGTACAAAGGATACGTATGGCGGGGCAGTAGCGATCGTCGTGTTTGCAACAGGACGTAACCATTCGAGTAGCACCACGATGCGTTCCGGAAAGTGGCCGTCGCTCGAGCGTGATGCATCTACCGGCAGGAGCGAGTCCGGTTAGTCGGCGCCAGTCAATCTCCGATCCGATGACAGCAAGGACTCCGCCCAGAGGGAAAACCCGCAGGTTCCGCCGCTTCGCTGGAGCACGTCCCACGAAGGCATTGCAACTGCGTTGATGCGAACTACCCGTTGCGGACATGCGGGTCTCGGCCCCGACGACGGCCGCTCTCTGAGGTCCAACGGATATCGGCTCACGCGAGGTTGCCCGCCCCTTTTCAGCCTTTGCTGCCATTCGATTTTCGGCGTAGATCAGATGAATACGAATTGCCTTCCGGGCGGACGGCTAGCGAATCCTCAGTGGATAAATCGCCTATATTGGTGCAGGTGATTCATCGCGTTCCGGCTTTCGCGAAGACGCGGCATCCGTCCGCCGGACCCCGCATCTTGTACGTCCCGCACTGGCAGGCGGGACACATCGACCAGGAGCATAAAATGGCGAGGGTACTTGTTCTGTATTACTCGATGTACGGACACATCGAAACGATGGCCAACGCAGTCGCCGAAGGCGCCCGCTCGGTGCCCGGTACCGAGGTGACACTCAAGCGCGTCCCTGAAACGATCCCCGACGAGCAGGCAAAAGCAATCGGCGTCAAGATGAATCAGCCGGCGCCGGTTGCGACGCCCGGCGAACTGGCCGACTACGACGCGGTCATCTTCGGTACGCCGACCCGCTTCGGCAACATGGCTGGGCAGATGCGCACGTTCCTCGACCAGACAGGCGGCCTGTGGATGAAAGGCGCCTTGGTTGGCAAGATCGGCAGCGTATTTGCATCAACCGGTACGCAGCATGGCGGCCAGGAGACCACCATCACCTCGTTTCACTCCACGTTGCTCCACCAGGGCATGGTGATTGTCGGTGTGCCCTATGCATGCGCCGGGCTTGTGAACATGCAGGAGATCACTGGCGGCACGCCTTATGGTGCGACGACACTTGCTGGTGCCGATGGAAAGCGACAACCGTCGCAGAACGAACTCGACATCGCACGTTATCAGGGAAAGCACGTTGCCGAGTTGGCCGCCAAACTGTTTAGCTGATGCGCTCATCTGCAAACGGTGAAACAGCGATGCGCCACTTCTCGATTGAATAACGCAAGGATGAGCGCTTCCTGTTCGCGCGCGCACGGCTGATGGTCTTGTTCGTTCTGTGTGGCTGGCAGAAACTGACGGGATTTTCAGGCACTGCTGGCTACATGATTTCGGTCGGCGCGCGCGCTCGCGCTTTCTGCGGTGGTCTTCATCGTGGTGGATTTGTCGTGGGCATCACCATCGTCATCGGCTTCTACGCCCATCCGCTCGCCTTCCTGCTCGCGCTATATACACTCGGTATCGCGTTCATGGGCCACCACTACTGGCCCATGAATCGAAAAAAAACCACCGCGCCGTTTAGCCCGCCATCTCGGCAAGTACCCATTCCGCGGCCTGCGCAGTGATATCGGACACGTCTTTCGCTGCGAGTTTTCCTTCCAGTACGGGCAGCATTTCGAAATCGGCTCCCTGGCCTGACTCGACCATTTCGGCGAGCATCAAAAGATTGCCGAGTGTTCCGCATCGAAGAATGACGGCATCGCGAACGTCGGGGGCAACGGATAGTTGTCCCATGAGGTCCTGCGCGCTCATGCCCAACATGAGGTGCATGAGGGAGAAGATTCCGACCTGGTATGCCCGGTCCGAGAGGTCCGAGTCACACGTCCGCACCAGATCCGCAGCGAGTTCGAGAAACCGTGCCCGCGTGGCAACGAGCTGGAAAAGCGGATTGGACCGCAATGGTACGTCGCCCACTCCAGAATAAAGCAGCAGTTGGACCCAACGCACCAGAGTACGCGTTCCAATGCGAAGAATAGCCTCGCCGATAGTCGAGACCGGCTTTGCCGAACTAAAGAGGCCGCTACTGGCGAGCTTGATCAGATGCATCAACAGCGGCGGGTTCCGTTTGATGATCGGCTCGATCATTTCGAGCCGATCATCGGAAGATAACGCGCGCACGAGGTCCATCAGATCGGACATCGCGAAATTGAGCTTTCGTTGGCTCAGCATTTCCGGGTGAGCGAAAAAGTAGCCCTGAAACATGTCGACGCCGAGTGCATGGAGTTCGCGATACTCCTTCGCCGTCTCGACCTTCTCTGCGAGAACCCGAACACCGGCCCGGTGGGCGGTATCGACAAGCTGGCGAAGGTTTCGCGGATCGATGTGCGGATAATCGATCTTGACCACTTCTACGAGCTTGAGGATGCTCGCGGGCATTTGCTCGATGGTAGTCACATCATCGAGCGCGAGTCCGAATCCCGCGCTACGCAGACGTTTGCATTGAGATTCGAGTGCTGCGTCGCGCGGAATCGTTTCGAGGATCTCAAGGACGAATTTCTCCGGCGACAGCAAAGCCAGCACGTCGTCCTCCAGCAATTCCTTGCCGACGTTGACGAAGCCCCGCTGATCGCCGAGGACCTTCTGGACTCCGAATTCGCCGATCGCATTGACGATGACTTGCCCCGTGGCTGCGGTATCGTCGATGACGCTCGCTGCGTTCGTGTCGCCGCGCCGGAAAAGCAACTCGTAGGCAATGAGCTCACCCGATCGACCGACAATCGGCTGTCGACCGATATAGGCGGCATGCGGCGCGTTCATGGATTCGCGGTCATACGAGGACATATCGACTCCCCCAGTGTATTTCCTTGCGCTGGTCCAGATGCTCGAACAACTTCGCGCGAGCGATTAGATCGGTTTTGTGCTTGTGCGCGACTGCATTGAGAATTTCAAGCGCACCAACGGCCACGCCATACCGATGCAGCGAAAATTCAGACCCGGTTAGATAAAGAAAGGCATTGTCGAGCGACAGGTTCAGCCCGATCGTGATTCGTGACGGTCCACATCAGCTTCACTTACTTTTTTCCCCTCGTACCGCGGTTGTTTTTGAAACTGATGGCTTTGAAGTGCGTTCCGGGTATTTCGGGCAAGGCATTCTAGCGTGACGCAATGTCGCACGACAATGCGCAACGTCATAGCTATCTGCGCGCAAACGATTGCGACGGCGCTTGACGATTTACTGCCGTCACTCAAGCGGCAAGTACCGCAGTAAAGCTCGGTAAAAAAAGCTTTTCGCTGATTTCCGGGGAGACCGATTGCCGACAGCCTGTATGCAGTCGGTCACTCGTGCTGTTCTTCGCGTATTCGAGGGGCGCCTTTTTCCCATAAACGAGTCGGTCAGCCCCGGAAGGAATGTCGACGTGGCGATCTTGCAGCAGTTGAGCTACTCCAGGTAATGCGCGCGCAATTCCTCGACATCGACGGCCAGAGCTTCGTTGACGAATCTCTCAGTGCTGCCCCATTGCTGCCGCATTATCTCCAGCGCCGCTTGCAAGTAGGCTGGCCGAACTTCCAGCAGCGGCATAGCTACGTCAGGCGAAATTTCTAGCGAAGCCAGGCGAGTAAGTAGCCCTTGAACGAGTCCCCTGTTCCTTCGATTTGATTCCATGTAATTGGCAAAAATCACGTCGGGCGCCACATCGAGTGCGGACAGCAACAGAAGGGTTGCGAAGCCGGCTCGGTCTTTGCCTGTGCTGCAGTGGTACAGCAGCGTACGACCCGTCTGCGCCTCTTTCATGAAACGGCCAAAGGCAGCCTGGTGTTTGATCGGAAAATCGCGGTACAACTGCAGCATGAAGTCGTCCATTTCCTGCCGTGTCGCACTCCTCAAGCGCGGCACCAGCTCGGTCATGCTCATGCTGCCTTCCAGCACAGGCAGCGCCATCCAGTCGAACGCATCGGCAAACCTGCATTCTTCATCGCTCTTTTCTTCGGCCGCGCGAAAGTCAATGACGACATCCAGGCCAAGCGTCCGAAGCTTGTCAATGTCGTTGGAACTGGCCATCCCTGGGTTACCGCTGCGGAAGAGTCGCCCCGCGCCTATGCGTCTGCTCTTGTGGCCATGCAGCCCCCCAAGGTCGCGCAGGTTATGGATGTTGTCGAAAAGAAGCGGTGCACCGGAGGAACCCAGTTTCAAAGACGGGTCCCCGTCGCGCACCTCATCGGAGGCGACGCCAGAGAGAAGTGACGAGATTTGGCTTGACATACCCAATTCAGGATTCGGCCGCCGAGGCGTTGCGGTTCTTCGAGAGTGAGGAGAGCGCCTATTTTTTATCGAGTCGGTACGGTTCGTTTTTCATTTCACGCCAAAATTCCCCAGGGTTGACCACTACGTTGCATGACAAGCATGGGTCGGGATAGTTGCCTCTGCTCGCGAAAGCCGTCTTCGGGGGCGAAGCAGGGC
The DNA here is from genome assembly GCF_021390575.1 of Paraburkholderia adhaesiva. Lineage (GTDB taxonomy): Bacteria > Pseudomonadota > Gammaproteobacteria > Burkholderiales > Burkholderiaceae > Paraburkholderia > Paraburkholderia adhaesiva. The sequence continues at coordinate 508,071 of NZ_JAJEJQ010000002.1, forward strand.
GCGTGGCCGGAGAGGTTCGAACAGAGTCCTCCCCCGGAAATCTGAGAAGAGCCAAAAAAAAACGCCGCCCGCAATAAGCGGGCGGCGGCCTCACACATCAGGCGCGAAGGCCTGACTGCTTACTATGTATTACTGCGGAATCATGCCGGTCAGCACATACGCCTGAATCATCGTGACGATGCCGACGATTGCTGCGAAGAACAGGCTATGACGCACGGTGAAGCGGAACAGCGACGCTTCCTTGCCGACGAGCCCGGTCGCCGCGCACGCCACGGCGATCGATTGCGGCGAGATCATCTTGCCGCTCACGCCGCCCGAGGTATTGGCCGCGACGAGCAGCGTATTCGACACGCCGATCTGGTGCGCGGTGGTGTTCTGCAGCGAGCAGAAGAGTGCGTTCGACGAGGTGTCCGAACCGGTCAGGAATACGCCGAGCCAGCCGAGGAACGGCGAGAAGAACGGGAACGCAGCGCCGGTGCCGGCGAGCGCGAGCGCGAGCGTCGAGGACATGCCCGAGTAGTTCGCAACGAACGCGAAACCGAGCACGAGACCGATCGTGAGCACGGGGCGGCGCAGTTCGCTGATCGTTTCGAAGAACGCGGCGACGGCGGCGGCCGGCTTCATGCGCAGCAGGACTGCCGAAATAATGGCGGTCAGCATGATTGCGGTGCCGGTCGCCGCGAGCCAGTCGATCTTGAACACGGCCGCATACGGCGTCGCTTTCGCGACGATCGGCGCGCTACGCACGACGAGCTGGTCGAGGCCAGGGACGTGGTAGCTCGTGATCGTCCCTTCAAGCGCACCCTTCGCGGCGAAGAGCACCTTGAACGACTTCGTGCTCCAGATCGTGACGATGCCCGTGAGCAGCAGGAACGGCGCCCATGCGAGCACGGTCTGCCCGACGGTGTACGGCGAGGCCTTGCGGCTCGACGCAGCGGCGCGTGCGCCCTGGTTGCCGCCGCCGAATCCGCCGAGCGTAGCGGCGCCGCCGTTGACGTTCACGCCCTGCGATTGCATTGCGCGCTTCGGTTGCCAGACCTTGAGGAAAGACGCGAGCGCAACGAGGCTCACGAGCGCCGAGGTGATGTCCGGGAGTTCGGGTCCGATGTGGTTCGACGTGAAGTACTGCGTCACGGCGAAGCTGCCGCCCGCGACGAGCGCGGCGGGCCACGTTTCCTTGAGGCCGCGCTTGCCGTCCATGATGAAGACGAGCCAGAACGGCACGAACAGCGACAGCAGCGGCAACTGGCGTCCAGCCATCGCGCCGATGACGAACGGGTCGATGCCCGTCACCTGACCCGCGACGATGATGGGGATGCCCATCGCGCCGAATGCCACGGGCGCGGTGTTCGCGATGAGGCACAGACCAGCGGCGTAGAGCGGCTCGAAGCCGAGGCCGACGAGCAGTGCCGACGTGATCGCGACGGGCGCGCCGAAGCCTGCTGCGCCTTCGAGGAACGCGCCGAACGAGAAGCCGATCAGCAGCAACTGGAGACGCTGGTCGTCGGTGATGGAGAGCACCGACGCGCGAATGATCTCGAACTGCCCCGTCTTCACGACGATCTTGTAGAGAAACACCGCGGTGATGATGATCCACGCGATCGGCCACAGGCCGTAGGCGAAGCCGAAGCCCGCTGCGGTGAGCGCCTGGCGCACGGGCATGCCGTACTCGAAGATGGCGACGCAAAGCGCGAGCACGAGCGTGATCGCTGCGGCGACGTGGCCTTTCATGCGCAATCCGGCGAGCGCGACGAAGAAGAACAGGATGGGGATGGCGGCTACGAGCGACGATAGCCACACGCTGCCGAGCGGCGTGTAAATCTGATTCCAGGGTTGCACTGAGGTCTCCTCCGGGGATGCGGGTCGAAATCTGTGTTGATCAATTTGAAAAACTGACACACGCGGCGGCGCCCGAACCGGTTCGTTCGGGCGCCGCGCGGGGCTTTTTTTGCTTTTATTCCGGCTGCTTGCGTTCGCGCAGCAGCTCGTGCAGGCTGCGCGGCGCGGGCGTGAGCGGTGTCCGGTGCTTCGTCCAGCCCATCTGCTGGGAAGGTGCGAGCGCGCGCAGCCGCGTCGCGGCCCAGCGCAGCGCGCGATACGCACGCGGATGCGCGAACGCGCCGCTCCAGAAACGCCAGATGAACTGCTCACGCTTGCTGTGCTTCGCGCCCTGGCCACGCATCGGATGCGCGACGGCCTCGTCGGGCGCGCGGTTCGCTTCCGTGCGCAGGCGCACGAGCAGTTGCGGAATCGGGATGCGCACGGGGCAGACTTCGCCGCACGCGCCGCACAGGCTCGACGCAGTGGGCAGATCGGCGGTCGCTTCGAGTCCGAGCAGATGCGGCGAAATGATCTTGCCGATCGGCCCCGGATACGTCGTGCCATACGCGTGTCCGCCGATGCGCTCGTACACCGGGCAGTGATTCATGCACGCGCCGCAGCGAATGCACTGCAGCGTCGCGCGCAGTTGCTCGTCGGCGTAGGCCTGGCTGCGGCCGTTGTCGAGCAGCACGAGGTGCACTTCGCGCGGGCCGTCTTTCTCGCCTTCGCGGCGCGGGCTGCTGATGAGATTGAAGTACGTCGTGATCGGCTGACCGGTCGCGGATCGCGTGAGCAGGCTCGACAGCGGCACGAGATGCTCGAGCTTCGCGACGACCTTCTCCATGCCCATGATCGCGATGTGCACATCGGGCACGGTGGTCGAAAGACGGCCGTTGCCTTCGTTTTCGACGAGCCAGAGCGTGCCGGTATCGGCGGCGGCGAAGTTCACGCCGGACATGCCGATGTGCGCATCGACGAACGCGCGGCGCAGCGCGCGGCGACCCGTCTGGATCAGTTCGTCGACGTCTTCGGTGTAGGCCGTATTGGGGATGTGCTCTTCGAACAGATGCCCGATGTCGCTCTTCGTCTTGTGAATCGCGGGCATCACGATGTGCGAGGGCTTTTCGCCCGCGAGCTGGACGATGTATTCGCCCATGTCCGACTCGATGCAGTCGATGCCGCGCTCGCCGAGGTAATGATTCAGCTCGATTTCCTCGCTCGCCATCGACTTGCCCTTGATGACGCGCGAGGCACCGTGCTTTTGCGCGATGCTGTGGACGATGCGGTTGGCGTCGTCGGCGGTTTCGGCCCAATGCACCTGGATGCCGTTTGCGCGCAACTTCGTTTCGAGTTGCTCCAGCAGTTCGGGCAGTCGCGCGAGTGCGTGCTGGCGCACCGCTTCGCCGAGATCGCGCAGCGTTTCGAGTTCGTCGGCGTCGGGAAACTGCGCGGCGCGTTTGCTCTGCAGGAAGTCCATCGCGCCACGAAAGCTCTTGCGCAACTGCGGATCGTTGACCGCAGCGTGGGCGCGCTGGCGGAATTCGGCCGTCGGCACGAAATGCAGCGGGTTTTCCGCGTGCTTGCCGCCCTGGGCGTGCGTCTCTTTGCTCATTGGGCGGCTCCGGCTTCGCTGGCGTTGTTTGCTTCGTCGTCGGTCACGACGACGACCCACATCGCGCGCGGTCCGTGCGCGCCATAGGCCGTGGTCTGCTGGATATCGGACGTCTTCGAGGGGCCCGAGATCATGACGAGGTTGGTCGGCATGCCGTCGCGCCAGCGCTCGGCGGCGACAGCGGCGTGCAGGTCCGCGTGCAGCGTGCGCGCGTGGATCAGTGCGACATGCAGCGGCGGCGCGAGCGAGACGGTGCGCGGCGCGTTCGCGTCGGGCACGACGATCAGCGTGCCCGTGGCCGCGAGGCCCGAGCGCGCCACGGTGAAGCCTGCGTCGATCGTCTCGAAGAGTTCGGACTTCCACGCTTCGATGGGTCGTGCATACGGCAGCGCCTCAACGGCGGACGGCAGCGCGCCCACGAGCGCCGCGCCTTCCGCGCTCGACGTGTCGAGCAGCAGACGCCGCACGCCTGCGGCCGCGAGGCGGCGCGCAACTTCAGCGGGCCATGCGTCGGCGCTCGCGCAGAACACTTCGGCGTGCACCGCTTCGAGCATCTGCTGGAACTGCTGCACGTTTTGCGCGAGCGTTTTCTGCGCCTGTGCGCGGCGCTGTATGAAATGCGTGTCGATGCGCTCGTCGAGCGCTTCGACCGCGCCGACCTTCGCAGCGGCGGGCGCGCTGGCGCGCAGCCGCCCGAGGATGCGCTCGCGTGAGTTCAGGGTTTCCATGCTCATGCGGCGTCTCCACCGGTGCGGCGCCAGAGGAACGACGCGAGATGTTCGACGGAGAGCGGTGCGCCCTTGTGCTTCGCAGCATGGCCGATGTTCAGCAGGCAGCCGCAATCGGCGGACACGAGGCGGTCGCACCCGGTCGCGCACGCGGAGGCGATCTTGTCGGCGACCATCGCGCCCGAAATGTCGGGATGCTTCAGCGAAAACGTACCGCCGAAGCCGCAGCATTCGGACTCGCGCTCGTGCTCGACGCGCGTGACGCCGGGCAGCGCGTCGACGGCTTCGACGCCATGCACGCGCGTGCCCATTTCGCGCCGCGCGCCGCATGAGGTGTGCAGGACGACGCGCTCTTCGGCGGGCACAGCAGTACCCAGCGCGCTGAAATCGACGTTCAGCACGCGCACGAGAAACTCGGTGAGTTCATAGATGCGCCCGGACAGTTCGGTCGCCTGTGCGGCGGCTTCGGGCTCGTCTTCGAACAACGCCGGCCAGTGCTGGCGCATCATGCCGCCACACGAACCCGACGGCACGATGACGGGCCAGGGCTCGGAGAACAGGCCGAGCTGGGCACGGGCGACCTCGCGTGCTTCGCGCGGGTTGCCGCTGCTATAGGCGGGTTGGCCGCAGCAACTCTGGCCGCGCGGAAAGTGGACCGTCAGTCCTTCGCGTTCGAGCAGCTTGACCGCGTCGAGGCCGGCCTGCGGCATGAACAGATCGACGAGGCAGGTACCGAAGAGGTAGACATCGGTCGGGCGTTTGCCGCTGGGGTATTGGCGTGGCTTCATGTCTCGCTTGGCATTGGTATGGCGCCGCGCGCGGGCGGCACGGCAAGTTTGTGGCGCATAATTCCCGTTTTGGTTGCGAGGTTCAAACTGGTTGGACCAGTTGCCGATCGAACGTGATGAAACCGGGGACGAATCGATGAGGGACAGAGGTCAGACGCGCGGACGGGTCGAGGCGGTGATGCGGCAGATGGAGACGGCGCTGCTCGACGGCACGTGGCGCGCCGGCACGAAGCTGCCCGCGGAGCGGGTGCTGGCCGAGCGCTACGACGTCGCGCGCAATACGGTGCGCGAGGCGATCCAGCGGCTTGCGGCGCGCGGCCTCGTGCAGAGCCGGCCCGGCGCAGGTGTGTTCGTGACCGACCGGTTGCGCACGGGCATCGCATCGCCGTGGGGGCAACTGGTGGCCGATCATCCGGCGCTGCGCGACGATATCCTCGAATTTCGCCGCGTGCTGGAAGGCGCGACCGCGTATTTCGCAGCGCTGCGCGCAAGCGACGAAGACTTCTCTCGAATCCGCGAGTTGCTGGGCGTACTGGAGCGCACGCGGGACGCCAATGACAAGACCGCTGAAGCGGAAGCCGACGCCAGACTCCACGAGGTGATCGCGCAGGCTTCGCACAACGCGATGTTCCTGCATCTGCACACCAGCGTGGTGGGCGTGCTGCGCGAGCACATTACGCTCAACCTGTCGGGGTTGCGCGAGCGGAACGATGACGCCTCCGACCTGCTGCTGTTGCAGCACCGCACGCTTTGCGACGCGATTCTCGCGCGGCGTCCCGAGGAGGCCCGCACCGCGATGCAGACGCATATCGACTTCGTGCGTGCGCGGGTCGGCGATGACGCTGATGTGCCCGAAAGTGGTTGGACCAATGCGCCGGATGTGAAGGGGGTAAAGAGCCGGGCCGTGCGTACTGGTGAAAGTGCTGCCCCGGCTCGGGTAGCGGGCGGAGCGGCGGGTTCCAGCGCTGGCGGCCGCCGCCGCGGTCGCGCGGCGACCTCGCGCGGCACCTGAGTCTGCGCGGCCGGACGGACCGGTTGCGGAGTGCCGCGCCGTCTGAGCGGCGAACGGGCGCCGGACGCCGCTGAAGTCGCCCGGATGGAGCCGGAATACCCGCCGAACCGGTGCGATGAGGGAGACAACAGCATGGACGAGGTTGCCGCACAGATCGAAACGTTGAGCGCCGTGACGCTGACCGTGAGCGAGATCGGGCGTTCGGTGCGGTTTTACGAATCGCTCGGTTTCCGGCAGCGGCCGGGCCACGTCGTACCGGGCTTCGCGTCGTTCGTGCTGGGTGGCGCGGTCCCGGGCTATCTGAACCTGCTGGAAGGCGAGCCAGGCCCGGTCGACGGATGGGGGCGCGTGATCGTCTACGTCTCCGACGTGGATGCGTTCTACCGCCAGGCGCTGGGCGTCGGCGTGGTGCCCGAATTTGCGCCTCGCGATGCGCCGTGGGGCGAACGTTACTTTCACCTGCGCGACCCGGATGGCCATGAACTCAGCTTCGCGAAACCGCTGTGATGAGGCCTGAGACCTGAGGCTGCTCCAGGCCGGCACATCAATGCTTCTGAAATATGAATGACACCTGCAGCGCCGATAGTGGGGCGATATCGCCGCTGCCAGGGCGGCCCGGATCGCCATTCCATCGCTAGAGGAGCGCTTCAATGAAAGAATTCGACCGCGAAATGGGCGACGAGAAACATCGCCGTCGACGTCTCGACGAAGAGTTGATCGACGCCTACGACGAAGAAATCGAAATGGAAGTCGACGACCGTCTTCAGGAATTCGGTCTTTACGTTTCCGACGAATCGCGGGAGCTTCGCCGCACCTATTTCCGCGAACTGATCCGCCTGCAGGGCGAACTGGTGAAACTGCAGGACTGGATCGTCGCCACAGACCACCGGCTCGTCGTGATCTTCGAGGGGCGTGACGCGGCCGGCAAGGGCGGCGTGATCAAGCGCATCACACAGCGCCTGAATCCGCGCATGTGCCGTGTCGCCGCGCTGCCCGCGCCGAACAACCGCGAGCGCACGCAATGGTATTTCCAGCGCTACGTGCAGCATCTCCCAGCGGGCGGCGAGATGGTGCTGTTCGATCGCAGCTGGTACAACCGCGCGGGTGTGGAGCGCGTGATGAATTTTTGCACCGATGAGGAATACGAAGAATTTTTTCGCTCGGTGCCAGAATTCGAAAAGATGCTGGTGAGAAGCGGCGTCCAGATCATCAAGTACTGGTTTTCCATCACGGACGATGAGCAGGAGGTCCGCTTCCACAGCCGCATCGACGATCCGCTCAAACAGTGGAAGCTGAGTCCGATGGACCTCGAAAGCCGAACCCGCTGGGAACAGTACACGCAAGCGAAGGAAGTGATGCTGCAGCGCTCGCACATTCCCGAGGCGCCGTGGTGGGTCGTGCAGGGCGTGGACAAGAAGCGCGCGCGCCTGAACTGCATCCATCACCTGCTGAGCCAGGTGCCGTACCACGAGGTCGAGCACCCGCAAGTGATGTTGCCCGCGCGCGTTCACCATCCGGATTACATCCGGCAGCCAGTACCGCAGAGCATGATCGTGCCGGAAGTTTACTGATCTGCTCCACTGACCCTGGACGGCACTGACGAAAACGCCGCGCCCAACACGTGAAGGGCGCGGCGTTTTCTATTGCAGCGGCGCAACCCGGTGCTCAGCGGATTCACAACACGTGGCGGAACACCCAGTAGAGCAGCGCTGCGAGGGCAATCGACACGGGTAGTGTGAGCACCCACGCCAGCACGAGGCTGCGCACCGTGTTCATTTGCAGGCCAGACCCATTCGCCGCCATCGTGCCCGCCACACCGGACGAGAGCACGTGCGTCGTCGAAACGGGCAAGCCGTACACGTCGGCGGCACCGATGGTCGCCATCGCGACCAGTTCCGCGCAGGCACCCTGGCCGTAGCTCAGGTGCTGCTTGCCGATGCGCTCGCCCACGGTGACCACGATGCGCTTCCAGCCGACCATCGTGCCGAGTCCCAGCGCGATCGCCACGGCCACTTTCACCCATGTCGGGATGAACTTCGTCGCGTGGTCGGTCTGCGTGCGGAAGTTTTCGATGGCCTTTGCGTCAGCGGGGGCGAAGGCAGGGTGATTCGCCTTGATCATCAGACGGATCGCTTCGGACGTGACGTACATGTTGTTGCGCACGTTATCGACGAGCGACTGCGGCACCGCCGACATCGACCCGTAGCTGCCGACCTGCTCGCCCACCTGGCTCGCGAGCGCGGAAAGCGCCGGAACGGTGTCCGGCGTGAGCGTGCGCGTGCGGATGAAGCGCTCCAGTTCGCCGCGCGAATCGGCCGGCGCGGCGACGCCGCCCGCGTACTTGTCGAGCGTGCGCGAGGCTTGCTGCGCGACGGCGAGGAAGGTCTGCGTTTCGGCGGGCGTGACGGCCTTGTTGAGCGCGTAGGCGGTGGGCACCACGCCGATGAGGATCAGCATGATGAGGCCCATGCCTTTCTGGCCGTCGTTTGAGCCGTGTGCGAACGACACACCGGTACAGGTGAGGATGAGCAGCGCGCGGATCCAGAATGGCGGCGGCTCTTTACCTTTCGGCGAGGCGTAGAGCGTGGGCACGCGCACGATGAACTTGAGCGCGAGCAGCAGCAGCGCCGAGGCGAAAAAGCCGACGACCGGCGAGAACAGCAGCGCCTTGCCGACGCCGGCGGCCTGACTCCAGTCCACGCCGCTTGTCCCCGTCGTTCCGTGCATCAACTGGTTCATGATGCCCACGCCGATGATCGAGCCGATCAGCGTGTGCGAACTCGATGACGGCAGGCCGAAGTACCAGGTGCTGAGGTTCCAGACGATCGCCGCGATCAGGAGTGCGAAGACCATCGCGAAACCGGCACTGCTGCCGACCTGCAGGATCAGCTCGACGGGTAGCAGTTGCAGGATGCCGAACGCGACGGCGCCCGTCGACAGCAGCACGCCGAGGAAATTCCACGTGCCCGACCAGATCACCGCGAGGTTGGGCGAAAGCGAGTTCGTGTAGATGACCGTCGCGACCGCGTTCGCGGTATCGTGAAAGCCGTTGACGAACTCGAAGCCCAGCGCGATGACGAGTGCGATTCCAAGCAGGAACCAGGGCACCACGGAGCTTTCGTGAATGGGCGCGAGATCGTCCCGCAGATGCATGGCCACATAAAGGACGCCGGCGACCATGATCACGGCGAATGCGAGTATGCCGACGTTGCGTTGGCGCGATTGGGCGGTGTCCGGCGGTGGGGACACGGAAATGTCTGGCATGGGCAGTGCGCTCCTCTTGCGAAAAAAAGGGCGAATGCAAGGTCTCGATCGTGGCTGGCATTTGTGTCGTGTTCGTGACAGTTGCGTCGAGCAATGGCAGGAAACTCGCGCGGAATTCAGGGCGGGGCGGCTCGTGGTTCGCGGCGCGTTTCCGATAATGGTCAGTCGTATAGACTCGCATAAGAACGGAAACACGGGAAACACGGCGAATTCGGTAGCGCACACAAGTTGACGACGGAATGGCGCCATGCGCGGGCAATCGCTGGCATGGCAATAGCCACGGAGGATCGCGTAAGTGCCGAAACGGGTTCTTTCCCTGCGCCATCGCGCGCAGCATTGGCTTCTGGCACGCGGCAGGGCTGCGACGCTGTGGATCGGCAACTGGCCGGTCCTCGGCGGCCTGTCGGGCACGCTCGTTGCCACCGTGATGGCGGGCGTAACCTTCGCGGCGATTTATAGCGGCTACGCGGAGGAACTCGACCACGCCGCAGAGAATTCGCGCAACATCGTGCGGCTCCTCAGCAGCGACATCGGGCGCAACGTGGAGCTGTACGACCTGTCGCTGCAAGCGGTGGTGTCGGGCGCGCAGCAGCCCGAGACCTGGCAGTTGCCGCCGGGAATGCGCCAGCGCGTGCTGTTCAACCGGGCGACGGCGGCTTCGTCGCTGGGCGGCGCGTATGTGCTCGACGCGAACGGTTACGTGAAGGCCTGGCAGAGCGGGGCACACGTGCCGGATGTCTCCTTCGCCGATCGCGACTACTTCCTCGCACAGCAGCAAAGCCCGTCCGTGGGACTCTTCTTGTCGAAGCCCTTTTTCTCGCGTCTGCGTGGCGGCGTGCCCACCATCGGATTGACGCGGCGCATCAATGCACCCGATGGGTCGTTTGCAGGCGTCGCGCTGCTCGCCGTGCAACTCAACTACTTCCAGTATCTGCTTGACCGCATCGACGTGGGCCCCAACGGGCGCGCGTTCATCCTCACGCAGGACGGCACGATGCTCGCGAGCAAGCCACCGGGTGCGCTCGTGGTCGGCGCAAACTACGCCACTTCGCCGAGCTTCGCGTTCGTTGCGAAGAGTCGCTCGGGCACGCATACGGGGCGCTCGATCGTGGACGGCAAGTCGCGCATGTACTCGTTTGCGCACGTGGCCAATGCGCCGCTCGTCGTGGTCGTCGCCCCTGCCATCGACGACATACTCGCTCGCTGGCGCAAACGCAGCGCCTTCGCCATCGCGATGACGACGCTGATTGGCGCCGCGTGGGTCGTCGTGTCGTGGGCCCTGGCGTTCGCGCTGCGCGGCAAAGTGGCGGCCGAAGGCGAACTGATGCGGCTCGCGATGACCGATGGGCTTACGGGCCTCGCGAACCGGCGCGCGCTGGACCGCCGCCTCGCGGTCGAATGGCAGCGTGCGGTGCGCGAGCGCGAGCCGCTGTCGGTGCTCTTCTTCGATATCGATCACTTCAAGCTGTTCAACGACACCTACGGCCACGCCGCAGGCGACGCCGTGCTGGAACTCGTGGCAGGTCGCATCGCCTCGGGCGCGCGGCGCGCGACGGACATGGCGGCGCGCTACGGCGGAGAGGAATTCACGTTGATATTGCCGGACACATCGCTGCCGGCCGCGGTCAAGATCGCTGAGAAGATCCGCAAAAAGGTCGAATCCGCGGACCTCGAGCACTCTGCCTCCAGTCACGGCTGCGTGACGATCAGCGTGGGCTGCGCCAGTTGTGATCCGCCCGTCGGCGGCAGTGGCGCTAACCTGCTCGCCGCTGCCGATCGCTTGCTCTACGACGCAAAGGAAGCCGGCCGCAACCAGGTGCGGGCACAGCAGTGGACCGGCGACGAGGGCGAGCCGCCGGCGCCACAGGGCTCCGGGACAGGCTTGCCAGCGGGCTCACAGGCAGGCTCCCAAACGGGCTCACAAGCAGACTCACAGGCCGCGACCTGATGGCCGACGGCCTGCGCGTTTCGAACTTCAGAGGGCAAGCATCAGCGGTCGAGTATCAGCGGGCGGACATCACCGAGCCGATTTCGACAGACGATGGCCGAGGCCGAGGTTCGAGACGATCTGCCACGTATAGACGCGCGAGTAATGAACGCCGAACTGGCGGCCGATCAGCTCGCGCACGCGGCTGTTCGTCCACGCATCGCTCGGAAAGCCATGCTCTCGTGCGGAGCCATGCAGTGCGCCCGCAATCCAGATCAGCGCGGCATGGTCGAGCACGGAAGGGCGCCCGCCTACGCTCATCTGCTTGAGCGCGGCAAGGCCGCCGTCCTCAACGATTGTTTTGTACCGGCGCACAGTCTGGGCGGACAGGTGCAGAGAATCCGCGACACTGTTCACCGTCGCGCCATCCATCAGCATCTGGCCAGCGGCCATCCTTCTCGTGACACTCGGCAAGTCTTCGGTTCGGGTAAGCATGTGATCACTCGTCGACGATAGATTCCGGACATGCGGCATTGCGGATACGCCGCTCCTTAAACCCTGGTTTCTGCATGCGGGTCTTCTCGCTTGCCATAGCCCTGCGCCAGTAATTCTTGATACGAACACGCAGGCAATGGCGGACGGCGAAATGCGCGCCATCGGCAGGCGCGTGCGTCACGCATTCGCGTGCCGCAGCGAATATTAATAATTGTTTTTGTAGAGAATGTGTATAGCCTGGAGAAAAATAGTCTTCTTGACTTGTGCAGTAACGTGGACTATCGGAAAAAATGAACTGGCCCGAATCGATGAACAATAGCGTCGAGCGTTTCGCGATTGGTGTTTCGGTTTTATCGCCATGTGTCTCCTGTCGCGGAATCCATTTTGGCCGTCGTCTCGTCTGATTAATTCCCGATGCGGAACGCACGCCGGGCCTTGCTCGCCGAATTGCCCTTCGATTTGTCACAGTCAATCGCTATTAATGCAAATCAGATACTGTCGCGCCGACACTTGTTGGTCGCTGAAATGAAAGGTTATGCAGAAACTCTGTGACAAAACGTTGTATTTTGTCCAGCTCCGCATTTTAGGGGAATGAACAGGAATTATTGTGCGACTTGCGGATTCCGGATTGTGGTGAATCGTTTCGAATGACGACTTGAAAGGCAGAAAATGGAATGAACGTGCAAATCGACCGGATAGCTGAACGTATGCTGAAGCAGGTGGCGAGCAACGGCCGGTAACCGTGGATGTTGTCGTGGGTGATAGGGGAAATTCACACCGCGAGACGAGGTCGACATCGTCAACAGGCAGGCAGTGAAAGCGGATCCGAAGGCCGCGCGCGCAGACGCCAGGACGATACCAGCGATGCCTGCGTCGGGCGGCGCGACGGCGAGAGAGTGTACGGTGCAGTGCGTCAATCGACGCGATCGCGGTCGCGCACGAGGATCGTGACGTAGACGATGGTCGACACCACGATCATCGCAACGCCAGTGATCACTTTGGTCTTGTTGAACTGGACGAGCCCGTACACCGCGATGGCGATGCCCGCTGCCGAGCAGAGCGTGCCCATGGCGGCGATGAAAATGCGCAGTTGGCTCCACATGCGATGGCGCCGTTCAGCGCCGGTATCTTGCCGGAGTCGATCGAAAGTCATGGGCGGCTCTTCGAGTGAGTGGGCGAGCGGTAGTGCGCCCGCAATGCATCCGCGATTTTTGCACACGTTTACGTGTGGCTTGATTTTACGTCGCCATGATGGGGTTCACGGGGCGATTCGCCAGTTCCGATCTACCAGGTCTTACCAGGTGGTTACGAGCTTGTACTGGTCGTTATTTCTCGCGATTCTCATATTACACGCATCGACCACACGCCGATATTGCTGCACCGATCGGCGGTCGCTGGCATGCTCTTTGAAGACTGTGCGGTGCGTTCGTCGTCACCATTCCCGATCTCTTTGTCCGGCAATCGCACCACAAAATCTGCGGTCATATTGCCGTCATTTTTCGCGCTCGCGTTTGCGCTCACGGTCTACGACCTTATTCCGACAGTCAGCCGGCATACTCACATACTCGACGATTTGTCCGGCATCATCTGCATATGCGCGCAGCGGCTTGCACTCTTGAACAGCGTGCTATTCTCGTTTCGGCAAGCTCCGGCGTCGTGCAATTCGCCATGCGGCACACTTTCCCGCGGCGGCGAGAATCATCCGCCACACTTCCTCACGTTACCTGCACGCCCGGCGCTACGCATCGTCTCGCCGCACACTCGGCACACTCGGCGGCGTCCATTTTGTAGCAACGAGGAGATTCGTCATGAAAGCACTGGTGTTCAAGGGACCGGGTCAGAAGGCGCTGGAGGACAAGCCAGAGCCTAAGCTCGAGAAGCCGTCCGATGCGATTGTGCGCATTACGAAGACCACGATCTGCGGCACCGATCTCCACATCCTCAAGGGCGATGTACCTGAAGTGAAGCCCGGCACGACACTCGGCCACGAAGGCGTCGGTATCGTCGAGGCGGTGGGCGAGGGCGTGTCCAACTTCAAGGTTGGCGATCATGTGCTGATCTCGTGCATCACCGCATGCGGCAAGTGCGAATATTGCCGTCGCCAGATGTACTCGCACTGCACGACGGGCGGATGGATTCTCGGCCATCTGATCGACGGTACGCAGGCCGAAAAGGTTCGCATCCCGCACGCGGACACGAGCCTTTATCACATACCCAAGGGTTCCGACGAAGAAGCGCTTGTCATGCTGAGCGACATCCTGCCTACGGGTTTCGAAGTCGGCGTGCTCAACGGCAAGGTGCAGCCGGGGCAGACGGTAGCGATCGTCGGCGCGGGACCGATCGGGCTCGCGGCGCTGATGACCGCGCAGTTCTATGCGCCGGGACGCATCATCATGATCGACCTCGACGACAACCGGCTCGAAGTCGCGAAGAAGTTCGGCGCGACCGACGGGGTCAACAGCAAGGGCGGCGACGCTGTCGAGCGCGTGATGGCACTCACGAACAATCGTGGCGTCGACGTGTCGATCGAAGCCGTGGGTATTCCGGCGACGTTCGGGATCTGCGAGTCGATCATTGCACCGGGCGGCACGATCGCGAACGTTGGCGTGCACGGCACGAAGGTTGACCTGCACCTCGAGCGGCTGTGGACACACAACATCACGCTTACCACGGGTCTCGTCGACACCTATACGACGCCCATGCTGCTCGCGACCGTCGAATCGAAGCGGCTCGAACCGGCCAAACTCGTGACGCACCGCTTCACGCTCGACCAGGTCATGGATGCGTACGCAACGTTCGGCGAAGCGGCGCGCACGCAGGCGCTGAAGGTCATCATTTCAGCCAGCGCGAAGTAAGCGCCAGGCGGGGCACGGCACCGTGCGGTGCCGGTTGCCTTAGTCGTGCTCCGGGAAGCCCGCGCGGCCTTGGGTGAGGTCGCGCAGGGCGTCGCGTGCCGCATTGACGGCGGTGGCCGGCAACTGGATCGTCAGACGGACGGTCATGGTGTAGCGGCTGTCGACGAGCGTCGCCTGTGTCTCTCCAATCCAGTGCCGCACACGCGTTTCGTCGGGGTAGCCCACCTCGATAGTCAGACGTGCCTGCGCAATGCGTTCGATGCGCGTCGCGCCCTGCAGGGCGCTGGCGATCGCATCCGTGTAGGCTCGCACCAGCCCGCCCGCGCCGAGTTTCACGCCACCGTAGTAGCGCACCACGGCGCCGAGCACGCTATCCAGATCGTGATGGCGCAGAACCTCGAGGATCGGACGCCCGGCGGTGCCTGACGGTTCGCCATCGTCGGACATGCCCGACTGGCCACCCGCGAGCAGTGCCCAGCAGACGTGCGTGGCGGCGGGGTGGGTATCGCGCAGACGGCTCAGTTCGGCCATGGCCGCTTCACGGTCGGCGACCGGAATCGCGTGGGCGATGAAGCGGCTTTTGCGGATCTCGAGTTCCGCGCTAACGGGGGCGGCAAGCGTAAAGGTGGGCAAAACAGACGGGATGGCACGGGCGAAAACACCATGTTACCCGATGACGCCCGCGAGCTTGAGCGTCGATCCGAAAATCATGTCAGTTTCCGTAATGGATTCTTGCGGGGATGGCTAGTGACGCATCAGGCGTAAGCCATGACAATGCTCGCCATGACGGATCTAGCTCTGGCTGGGGCGATGCCGAACTCCTCATTCGGTGATCCGTCATTTTTCTTTTCGGTCTTTGCGGTACGCAGCGACTGCGCCACTGAAGCACCACTGAATGCGTGCGGGAAAAAAT
This sequence comes from Paraburkholderia adhaesiva, assembly GCF_021390575.1. Lineage (GTDB taxonomy): Bacteria > Pseudomonadota > Gammaproteobacteria > Burkholderiales > Burkholderiaceae > Paraburkholderia > Paraburkholderia adhaesiva. Next base: position 523,486 of record NZ_JAJEJQ010000002.1, read on the forward strand.
CCCCGGTCGGGATGTTGTCCAGCGACCGGGGGCACGAGGCTCGCCTGTTCTCAAGAGGCGCCTTAACGTTACGCGCGCCAAAATCAAACGGCAACGCGAAAAAAATATCCTTCGGCAGGAAAAAGAGCGGGCGATGTCGTCGTGGATTTTCGCCTGGCCATTCCACCACGATATGGCCTTGACGGTTCTATTTCCAGAGTGTGTTAGCCGCTGTTGGGTCACACATTCTTTAACGATCTTTCGATCCTCTAATTGATATTATGTTTCGGGAGCACTACAGGGAGAATATTCTCCCTTTTCATTTTTTCTGTTTATGAAACAGGTCGTCGATATGAAATCAAAAGCCGTTGCCTCACTCGTTGTCGTTTCGCTGCTTGGGTCTTCAGTGGCAGCATTTGCGCAGCCGCATGACCGTGATGGCCATGATCGCCACGCGCCCGCATACGGTCGCGCTGATCAGTCACCGCCGCCGTCCATGGAGCGGGCCAACCGTCCCGTTGGCGCGATTCCGCACCGCGACTGGCACCGCGGCGACCGTCTGCCGATGGAATACCGTGACCGGAACTACACGGTCGATGACTGGCGTCAACACGGTCTCTCGGCGCCGCCGCGTGGGTACCAGTGGGTCGGTGTGAACGGCGACTACGTGCTCGCAGCAATTGCGACTGGTGTGATCACAAGCATTATTATGTCCGGCGCGCGTTAAGCACTTCCCCTTTGCCGTGCGTGCGCGATATTTGCAGTGCACGCTCGGGGGGAATTCGCAGCCCGTCGTTCGACGGGCTCTAGACGCATATCGCTGGCCGGTAGCGTCTCTGACCAACAAGTCGTGCGGACCACGATGTTGCGTTCGTGGACGCCTACTAGATCCATCGCCGCTGCCGTCATCGACTCACGCTTCATGGATTTCCTGTGTGGCGGCCCTAAAGCACTCGCCTGCTGGGAAACGACGTGTTCAGATCACGCGTTGTTCCTTACTCGCGACTGGTTGGAATCTGGAGCGTGACACCGTGTGCGAGATACGTTCCATTGCACGTGTGATTCAACACGAATTCCAGATCAATCTGCAACCGTGTCATCGAAAAACACAGAGGCCGGATTTCCTCAAGGAAACCCGGCCTCTGTGCGGGCCACTACATCACGCAGCGGCCTCTGGGCATTCACCCGATCAGTAACGCGACTGGGGCGGCGGACGGTGCTCGTCGCCGTGCCAGTGCTGCGGACCCGGATCGTGCGGGTGACGGTGCATCCATTCGTCGTGTTCCCAGTAGCGGTGGCCGTCCCAGTAACGGTTGTCGTGCCAACCAACCGTCAGTCGCACGTCCACCGGAACCATGTGTACCTGGCCGTATTGGGGTTGCGAATCGGCGTGCAGCATATACGGACTGGACTGTGCAAAGCTGCTCGTGGCGCCCATCAGTGCCCCACCAGCGATGAGTGCCGTAGCAAGTACGCGTGCAGGGGTCTTCCAGCTCTTCAAGTTCATTTCGTTCCTCCTCTTCGATTACAACGTCACGGCGTAACTTCGAAATGTGCAGTGCCGTAACTCATGGAAGTCAGCTTATCGGTGCGAAGGTCGTTAATACGTGAGGACTTGTAAGCGCAGATTTCATCGGCTCGGAAACGCAAAAAGGGCCAACTTTGCAGTTGGCCCTTGATCTGAAAAGGATAAGCGGAAAAACCGGACAGGCTTATTGCGGAAGCGAAGCCGTGAGATTGTCAATTCGCGTTACATAACCGTTGCGGCTATCGCGGCGATCCGCCGATGGACCGCCGCGGGAGTCACGAAGAAGACGCGCTTACTTATTCTGCTTCGCCGCCGGCGCTGCGCTCAGATCGATTGCACTTTGCGAGCCCACCTGCGAGCGCAGTTCGAACTTCTGGATCTTGCCCGTCGCCGTGCGGGGCAGTTCACCGAACTTCACCACGCGCGGCACCTTGTAGTGCGCGAGAAAGAGTCTGCAATGCGCGATGATTTCTTCCGCGGTAGCGCTGGCGCCCGGGCGCAGTTCGACGAATGCGCACGGAACTTCGCCCCACTTCGCATCGGGCATGGCCACCACGGCGGCCAGCGCGACGGCCGGATGCCGGTACAGCGTGTCCTCGACCTCGATGCTCGAAATGTTCTCGCCGCCCGAGATGATGATGTCCTTGCTGCGATCGGTGATGCGCACGTAGCCGTCGGGCGTCATCACGCCGAGGTCGCCCGTATGGAACCAGCCGCCGCGCAGCGCTTCCTCGGTCGCGCGTTCGTTCTTCAGGTAACCCTTCATGCAGATGTTGCCGCGGAACATGATTTCGCCGAGCGTCTGGCCGTCGTTGGGCACGGGCTCCATCGTCGCGGCATTGCGCACGCTCACGCCCGTTTGCAGGTGATAGCGCACGCCCTGGCGCGCGGCGAGACGGGCTTGCTCCTCGGCGTCGAGTGACTGCCAGCTTTCCTGAACCGCGCACACTGCCGCAGGTCCGTAGGTCTCGGTCAGCCCGTAGACGTGCGTCAGCTCGACACCGATCGCCTTCATCTTCGCGATGACGGCAGGGGCGGGTGCAGCGCCCGCAACCATCGTGTGAACCTTGTGCGTGATGCCTTCGCGACATTCGGCGGGAGCATCGGCAAGTGCGGCTTGCACGATCGGCGCGCCGCAATAGTGCGTGACTTGCTCGTTGCGGATCAGGTCGAACACGAACTTCGCGTCGAATTTGCGCAGGCACACGTTGACGCCGGCGCGCGCCGCGACCGTCCATGCAAAGCACCAGCCGTTGCAGTGAAAGAGCGGCAGCGTCCACAGATACACCGGGTGCTTCGGCATATCCCACTCCAGGATGGCGCTCACCGCGTTCAGGTACGCGCCGCGATGGTGATAGACCACGCCCTTCGGATCGCCCGTCGTGCCCGAGGTGTAGTTGAGCGCGATGGCGTCCCATTCATTCTGCGGTGGCACCCACTCGTAAGCGGGGTCGCCCTGTTCGAGGAACGCCTCATAGTCGATCGAGCGCGGGAAGTGCTCGGGGTCGGCCTCGGCAATGTCGGCCACGGTGATGATCTTCAGCTCTGGAAACGCGATGGCCGCGCGCTGCGCGAGCGATGCGTATTCGGTGTCGACGATCAGCGCTTTGGCTTCGCCATGGCGCAGCATGAACAACATGGTTGCGACGTCGAGCCGTGTGTTCAGCGCATTGAGCACCGCGCCGGCCATCGGCACGCCGAAGTGCGCCTCGACCATCGCGGGGATATTGGGCAGGAGTGCCGCCACGGTGTCGCCGCGCCCGATTCCCGCTTTCACCAGCGCGCTTGCCAATTGTCGCGTGCGTGCGTAAGTTTCCCGCCAGTTACGGCGCACGTCGCCATGGACCATCGCGAGGCGGTCACCATAGACTTCCGCGGCGCGTGCGATGAAGTCGATCGGGGTGAGCGGCACATAATTGGCTTCGCGTTGCGCGAGCCCTTCTTCGAACGGGTGCAACATGCGCTGTCTCCTGCAGGGCTCGAGGCCCGAAGCGTTTACGGTTTATGGGTATGATTCCCGCTAAGCTAGCAGGACGCGCCTGTGCGTGTCTGTCGCTCGCACGACAGAGCGGCTTTGCCCAATGACCTTCCTCAAATTCCGCGCGATGACGCAGTCCATTACGCCCTCGGGCAGCGATGTGCCCCCCGATCTGGTTCCCCGCAAATGCGCGACGGGACGCATTGATGCGTCCGATCCGCAGGCGCTCGCCGCGCTGTTCGAGCGCTGCTCGTGGTTTCGCGCGCTCGAACCCGCGCATCGCGCGTGGGTGCTCGCCGAATCGCACGCGCAGTTCTATGAGGCGGGCGCGATCGTCGCCGCGCGCGATGTGAGCGCGGCGTACTGGCTTGGCGTGAGTTCAGGGCTCGTCAAGCTCGCGATTTTCAACGCGTCAGGACGCGGTTGCACCTTTTCGGGTGTGCCACATGGCGGCTGGTTCGGTGAAGGCAGCGTGATCAAGCGCGAGCTGCGCAAATACGACGTGATCGCGCTGCAGCCTTCGCTGGTGATGGCCGTGCCTGCCGATACGTTCCATCGACTCGTGGACAGCAGCCTGCCGTTCAACCGGTTCGTGATTCATCAATTGAACAACCGCATGGGCGAGTTCATCGCGCTGATCCAGAACAGCCGGTTGCTGGACATCGACGCGCGCGTTGCGCAGTCGCTCGCGCAATTGTTCAATCCCGATCTCTATCCTGAGACCGGACTTGCGCTCGAAATCTCGCAGGAAGAAATTGGCATGCTGGCGGGGGCTTCCAGACAGCGAATCAATCAGGCGCTGCAGACGCTCGAGAAGGCGGGGCTCGTTGCGCTGTCGTACAACCGCGTCGATGTGCGCGATCTCGCGGGGTTGCGGGCGTTCGGGCGCGATCAGATCTGAAGTCGTGGGCTCGTTGGCCCGAAGACAAGCCGGGTGAGTGAGCGCGTCGCTATCGCCGTTCGCCGGCCCCGCGTCGTCCGGTGAGACTTAGTGATCGAGGGCGAGTCGCGCGCCGAGCGCGACGAGCACGCTGCCCATGACGGCATCCACCGGGCGGCGCAGCTTCTGGTAACCGCGTTGCACGCTGCGCGTCGAGAAGAGCAGGGCCATCGCGCTGAACCAGCAGATCGACACCGATGCGACCGTCACGACCGTCGCACCGTGCACCCACATCGGCGCATGGGCGGGCAGCAACGTCACGAACAGGCTGCCGAAGAACGCCGCGGCCTTCGGGTTAGTGAGGCCGACGAGCAGCCCTCGGCGATACGAATGTGCGCTGCCTGTCGATTTTGCGGCATTGGGGGCGGCCACGGCGCCCGACGACTGGCGCAGGCTCATCAGCGTTTTCGCGCCGAGATACACCAGATAGACCGCGCCCGCGATGCGGATGCCTTCATAAAGCCAGGCAAGCTGCGCGAGGATCAGCCCGAGACCGAACACGGCGAGCATCGCCCAGAGCGCATGCGATGTCGCGATGCCGGCGGCGGCCGCGAGACCAGCGCGTCTCTTCGCGAACGCGTGCGAAGTGACGGCGAGCATATCGGGGCCGGGGCTCGCGCAGGCGAGCAGCATGACACCGGCGATGGCGGCAAGTTGAGGCAGGAAGTTCATTGCAGTCGATGTGCGGCGGCACGCGCCGGAAGGGGCAAAGTGCAGAGGATACCGTGAAAGGGCGCTAGCCGCGGCTCATGGATATTGCGACACCCCCGGTCATTGCAGCGTGTCGGCAGTCACGCTGCCTTCGCAATCGAAGAGAGCAACGGACTTAAGCGCGATTTCCACCCACCGTCCCGACGATGTGCAGACTCGGCGGTTGCGCCGCAATGGGGCGCAGGTAATCAGAAGAAGTGGTGAGGCATCCGCCATGGCGCGCCGTCTGGCACGGCGCGTTCGCGGCCACGCACACGATCCAGCTCGTGCGGGTGGCCGCGCGCGGCGTCGCTACTGTGCGATTGTCTCGATTGTCCGCACGCCGGATTACGCTTGCGCCGGCAACTTGAAGCTTGCGATCGCGTCGCGCAGCACCGTCACCTGATCCTTGAGCGAGTGCGCGGCGGCGGCGGCCTCTTCAACAAGTGCCGCGTTCTGCTGCGTCACCTTATCCATCTCGCCGACGGCGCGGTTCACCTGCTCGATGCCCGCGCTCTGCTCGCGCGAGGCGTGGCTGATTTCCTCGAGGATGCCGTGGACGCGCCGCACCGACTGCACGATCTCGGTCATCGTCGAGCCCGCATCGGTGACGAGTTGCGCACCTTCCGCGACGGTGCCCGTCGACTTCTCGATCAGGGCCTTGATCTCCTTGGCGGCCGTTGCCGAACGCTGCGCGAGGCTGCGCACTTCCGCGGCCACCACGGCAAAGCCGCGGCCCTGTTCGCCTGCGCGTGCCGCTTCGACGGCCGCGTTGAGTGCGAGGATGTTCGTCTGGAACGCGATGCCGTCGATCACGCCGATGATGTCGCCAATCTGGCGCGAGCTGGTCGTGATTTCGCCCATCGTGCGAACCACGTTGTCGACCACGTCGCTGCCGCGCGTCGCGACATTCGCGGCCTCGCTCGCGAGTTCCGCCGCGTGCGACGCGCTATCCGCGTTCTGGCGCACGTTGGTCGTCATCTGGTCCATGCTCGACGCGGTCTCGACGAGCGCCGCTGCCTGCTGCTCGGTGCGCTGCGAGAGGTCGGTGTTGCCCGCGGCGATTTCGTTCGCACCGACGTTGATGTTTTCCGCGCCGGTGCGCACACGCGAGACGGTCTGCACGAGTTCCGCCTGCATCGTCGAGAGCGCGTGCATCAGGCTGTTCGAGCCGCCGCCGGTGACCTGCACACGCGACGTGAGGTCACCCTGGGCAATGCGGTTCGCCGTATCGACGGCCACCTCGAGTTCGCCGCCGATGCTCGAACGCACGCTGCGCACGACAAACACCATGACGATCGTAGCGGCTGCGCCCAGCACGAAGGTTGCGGCGAGCCAGATCCCGAGGCTCACGAAAAATGCCTCGCGCACGTCGTCCATGTACATGCCCGTGACCATGCACCAGTCCCACGGGGCAAAGCGGCCGCTGTAGCCGGTCTTCGGCACGGGTTCAGTGTGGCCGGGCTTTGCCCACAGATAGTCGACGAAGTCGCCGCCGGGCCGGTTGGCTGCTGCTGACAGTTCCTGGAATACATGGGTGCCGGCGGGGTCGGTGAAGTTCGAGAGGTCCTTGCCGACCAGTTCAGGCTTGATCGGATGCATCAGCATCACTGACTGCGAACTGTTGATGCTGATATAGCCGTCGGTGCCGTAGCGGAACGAGCCGATCACCGCGAGCGCCTGCGTTTGCGCTTCGGCCTCGGGCATCTTGTTCTGCTGCGAGAGCGTGTAATAGAAGTTGGCGACGCTCATGGCTTCTTCGACGAGCGTTTTCAACTGCGCTTGACGCTCGCGAATCATCGACTGCCGGCTCTGCCACGCGCCGAACGCGACGATCAGCAGCAGGCCGATCCAGAGGATCGCGATCATCGAGCGGAGTTTTCTGTTGAGGGTCATCTTGTGCATGTTCGGTCGTGTTTTGTCTGATTCGACTCTTAGTGTTAACGGCGTGACCGGGAACGCTCGTGACCCCAGGGAAAACCCTTTTTCGGCCCTAAATCAGAGGTTTTTGTCTATTGACAAATTTTGCGGCGACTTTGCGGATGTCTGACAGAAAAAATGCAAACGTTTCAATATGCGACGTATTGTCGCGGCTAGTCGCGCAGCAAGTGGGAATCGCTTCCAGAATAATCCCGGTTTGGGACATTGTTTGACGGGGGAGAGCGACTCAGAGTGACGCATCGGGCATGCGATTGCCAGCGGTTATGCGTGCCCGATGCGTCGCTCGTCGCGGGGGCGGTGGGTATCGACTGCCTTCTGAGCAACTGCGAAGCCGGAACCGGCGGTGAGTCGGTGACGCTTTGGAGTGCTACACGATTGACAGGCGGGCCGATTTTTCCGTGGAAACGAGACCGGGGTGCAGATCGTCGCGAGCTAAACGGGGTCTTTATTCGGCGGTCCTTCGGGACGCTGGGGTTCTTCGCCGTGATGGCCGTGCGTCGGCGGCGGAGTCAGCGGGTCGCGCTCGGGATCGCGCGTCGGGTCGGCGAGCGGATCGGGTAGCGGATTCGTGTGCGAGCAGATCATCGCGGGTACCTCTTGAGCAGGCGCGTTGTCCGTGCCGGCGGGCAACGTCTTTATATAGCGTAGGCGATCGCAGCGGGTCGTGCGGAGTTTCGAATGCGCTTTCAATCACCGGCGACGATGCGTCGATTGTCTTGTGATTGAACGTAATTCTGGCTGACGCTGTCCATGGCTACGTTGATTGTTGCGATCAAGGCAACGGTGTTTGTTTGTAAAGGTCGTTTTACGATTTCGATACAACCCTTAGACTTCATCCTTTCTCAGAAACGGGATGCCACAGCGGCGTCCCGGTTTGTCCAGTTGGAGTTCAGTCATGGGTGCGGCGGTAATTGCGGTGGTTTTCGTAGCGGGTTTGATTGGTGTGCCGTCGATGTTCGGCCACGGAAATGCACACGCGGCGCCGCAAGTACAGCAACAAGAGATCGCGTCGGTGCAGACGCCCGCGCAGAGCGTGGACACGGACGCCGCCAACGCTCGTCCGTAAGTGGGCGCCACGCGGCGCTTTACATGCCGCTCAGGTCGGCCGGTGTGTCGACATCGCGCAGGATGCCGGGGTCGTCGACGACGATGCGCGTGAGCGCGTGAGCCGATAGCAGCGCCCGTGCGCCGGCATCGCCGTCGAGCGCGAGCAGCGCGTCGCGATGCTCGAGGCCGAATCCCACCGGGTGGCCGCGCTGTCCTTCATAAAACGGCGCCGCGAGCGAGGCACCCTCGTCGATTGCGCGCGCCACGGCCTCGATGGTCGCGACGGCGATGCGCGGCATGTCGGCGAGCGCGACGATCCAGCTTTCCGATTCGTGCGCCGCGCCGACGCCGACCGCCAGACTTGCGCCCATGCCTCTCGCCGTGTCGGCGGAAAACACCACGTCACAGCCCGCTTCGTTGAGCACGTGCGCGAGCGCGTCCGCGCCGGGACGCACGACGGCGATCACCTTCGGAACGACGAGGAGCAGCCTGTGCGCGGCTTCGTGAGCGACACTCCTGCCGTTGGAAAGCGGGGCGAGGAGCTTGTTGCGCAAACCTTCGGGATCGAAGCGCGATCCGGTACCGGCAGCGAGTAGCACGCCGGTGGCAAACGACGCATAGGCCATGGGGTGTACCGCGCGCAAAAGGGGGGGACGCGTCGATTGTGCGGCGCAAGCGCGCCCGAGGCAAGCCCTGTGCACGCGGTTTGCTCATGCGGGATGGGGGGGGCCTGCGTGACGTGTACTCCGGGTCATGCAGTCGTGTTTGTTTGAGGCGCTAGCTTGTGGAGCGTGATCGGCAGGTCGTGCACTCGCATGCCCGTCGCGTGGAAGGCCGTATTCGCGATCGCCGCCGGTACGCCGGTGATGCTGACTTCACCGATTCCGCACACGCCCAGTGCATTGAAATGTGTATCTGGCGACCCGGCGAACTGCGCGTCCACCTCATCGATATCGGCATTCGCGGGTACGCGATATTCGGCGAAGTTGCCCTTCGTGATGCGCGCGAAGCGTCGATCGACATCGCGCGACCGAATTACGCGCGATGCGACGTGGGCACGTAGCCGGCGAAAGCGACAGAAACGGATGGTCGGGATGATCCGTTTGGTTTCGACGCTCAGGCCTCGAACCCATGGATCGACGGATCGTTCTGTCCGCGCAGGCGTCGGATATAGTAAGTTATCCAGATCAAATAAAGAATCTTCGAACGTTCGTGAACGGGGTGCCGTTATCCGTCGCGGCACGGCGGCATACGTCGCCTGCATGCAAAAAGGCCGGGAAACTTAGCTTCCCGGCCTTTTTTTTAGACGCCTCCGTACAACAGCGTCAGTCGATACCGTGGAACACCGCGTCGTCCGGGCCGAGATAAACAGGCGGGCGCCACGCGGCGTCGCGCATCGAGTGCTGGACCAGCGTATCGACGCCCAGCAGCACCGCAAAGATCGCCATGCGCACCGGAATGCCGTTGTCGGTCTGGCGGAAGATCGCGAGGCGCGCGTCGTGGTTCAGGTCCGTCGACAGATCGTTCGCGCCAGGACGGCTGTCACGCGGCAGCGGGTGCATGATCAAGGTGTCCTTGCCGCATACCGTGTCGACGAGCGCCTGATTGATCTGGAAGTCGGGCGAGTAGCCTTCGAACGATTCGTCGGCGAAGCGTTCCTTCTGGATGCGCGTCGCGTACACGACATCGGCGCCTTCCAGGCCGGACTTGAGGTCGTTCGTCTGCTCGACGACATGGCCGTTGCGCGAGATCCGGTCGACGATATAGGCGGGCATTTCGAGCGTCGGCGGCGAGATCAGCGTGAACTTGATGCCGCGATAGAGCGCGAGCAGCTTGACGAGCGAGTGCACCGTGCGGCCGTACTTGAGGTCGCCGACGAGCGCAATATGCGCACCGTCGACGATCTTGCCGAGGCGCGAGAACTCACGCTGGATGGTGTAGAGGTCGAGAAGCGCCTGGCTCGGATGTTCGCCCGGACCGTCGCCGCCGTTGATCACAGGGATGTTCACGGCGCGCGCGAACTCGGCCACGGAGCCTTGATCCGGATGGCGGATCACCATGGCGTCGACGTAACCGGCCATCACGCGGCTCGTGTCGTAGATCGATTCGCCCTTCGCCATCGACGAAAACGTGAAGCCCGTTGTATCGCACACTGAACCACCGAGCCGGCAGAACGCGGCGCCGAAGCTCACGCGCGTACGCGTGCTCGCTTCGAAAAACAGGTTGCCGAGCACGGCGCCTTCGAGCACGCGCGAGATTTTCCGGCGGCGCGCGATGGGCTGCATGATGTCGGCCACGCGGAAGAGCGCTTCAACGGAGTCGCGCGAGAACTGGTCGACCGAAAGGAGCTGCGGCTTGCCTTCGAACTGGATCTGGCTCGCGAGCGACTGGGTGTCTACGCTTTGCGTATAGCCTTCGCGCGGCTCGGCGTTGCCGACGATCTCCGAGACGAAGCGTTCGACGATTTCGGGCATGGCGCGCGATTCCTGCGACTCTTCCGGCAGGAGCCACGTGTCGAGCGCCCGGCGCGACACGCCGATGCGGCTCGCAAACGCGTCGCGGGTCATGTTCAGACGCCGCATGGCGTCGCGGAGGAAGGCTTGCTGCGGAACGCTCATGCTGGCACCTATGAGTCGGGGTTGATGTACGCGGTGCGTATATTAGTATGGTCGTTGGAGAAGTCAAGGGGTTTTCATTAGGGGCAGTATCTTGAGCGCGTCTGGATTCGCTTCGACACCGCTCGATCGATCGTCCTGGTTATTGAGATGTGGGGTGCTGAACCGCCGTGATAATGGAAATCCCCCGTTTCTCCCAGCTGGGCGTTACCCGGCGCCATCAAGTTGATCTCTGCTCTCTTTTCTCCCTCAAGCCTTACGTGTCTATCGGCGCGCGTTGCCATGAACCGCGGGAGCCAGCCATGAAAATGCCCTGGTCGGCTTCCATCGATGATCTCTCGAAGAGCGGTACGCGATTCGTCACGCACCGGGCTGCGCGCCGCATCGCCATTGCCGCGTCGCTCGGGGTGGGCGTCGTCGCGCTGGCCGGCGGCATCGCGATCGGGCGTCACAGCGGCGAAACGCCGGTAGCCGAAGTGGGCGCCGGCACGCCGCTCCCGCGTCACTATGTCGTGGGCGAACTCGGGCGGCTGAACGCTTCGCTCGCGTTGCTCGATCCGCGTATCGAACGGTTGACAGACCGGCTCGCGGCACTGCGCGAGTTCGATCAGCGTCTGCGGGCGTTGACGCCACGCGTCGCGCGGACCACGCCTGCGCCCGCGCGCTCCGCGAGCGGCAACGAGGCCGGAGAGAGCAGCGAGGATGGCGAGGGCGGTCCGGAACTCCCGCCGCGGCGTTGCTCCACGTCGCCGTCGGCGAACCCGAACGAGCGCGCGATGAAGGGCACGATCGACTGCATGACGGCGACGCTCTCGGCGCTGGAACGTGAGGTCGCGGTGCACGAAGCGGCCTGGGATGCATTTCCAGGCCGGCAGCCGGTAACGACCGGCCGCGCCGGTTCGCCGTTCGGCAACCGGGTCGATCCGTTTACGCATCGGCTCGCCTTTCATCCGGGGGTGGATCTCGTTGCACCGTCCGGCACGCCGATCCTCGCCGCCGCAGGCGGTCGCGTGATCTACGCAGGGCCGAAGTCGGGCTACGGCAACGCAGTCGAGATCGATCACGGCAACGGATTCATCACGCGCTATGGGCACGCGTCGAAGATTGAGGCCCACGTCGGGCAGATCGTGCTGCCGCTCGAACACATCGCCGATGTGGGCTCAACGGGCCGTTCGACCGGACCGCATCTTCACTTCGAGGTGATCGTCGGCGGGACGCAGGTCAATCCGTCCGAGTACCTCGCGCTGTTTGCGGCGTTCCAGCATGGCTAAGCGGCAGCGCTTCGCGCGCGCCAGTCCGGACGCCACGCGTGCTTACACGCTGCAGCCGGTGCGTTCGAAAGTCGCGCGGTTGGGCGTGGCGCTCGCGTGGACCGTTGTCGCTGCGGCGTCTGGCGCAACCGTGGCGGTCTGGGCGCTCGTGCCCAAGGGACCGGCGCATTGCCCGGCGACTTCGCCCGACGCGCTGCACGCGGAACTGGCCGACGCACAGCTCAAGCTGGAGCAGGAGCGCGCGGCGCGGGCCGCGCTGCAGAAATCGGCGGATTCGGCGCAGGCCACAGTCGCGAAGCTCGAGGCCGACCTGGTCTTCCTGCGCAGCCAGCGCGGCGGCACACGATAGCGCCAGGCGAACGGCGAACGTTCGACGAGACAACACTAATCAATAAGACGGTGGCATTCATGTTCGGCAAGAAAAACATCCAGGCAGGCATCCAGCAGACCAAACTCGCGACGCTGATCGCGCAGGACGTACGCATCACGGGCGATGTCGAATTCGCAGACGGACTGCGGCTCGACGGGCAGGTTTGCGGCAACGTCACGGGCAAGCCGGGCGCAAAGACGCTGCTCGTGCTGAGCGAGTCCAGTGCTATCGAAGGCAACGTGCATGGATACGATATCGTTGCGAACGGGCGGATCGTCGGCGACGTGATCGCCGAACATTTCGTCGAACTGAAAGCGAATGCGCACGTGACCGGCAACATCCGCTATCTGCAACTGCAGATGGAATGCGGTGCGGTGGTGGAAGGCCGGCTGACCAAACTCGACGGCGGCACCGCGCCCGACCTGTTGCTCGCGGCGCCGGAAAGGGCAGTGGAGGACGTGTCGGCCGCGTGACGTTATACGTGCCCACCCGATCACGGTTACGGTTACACTAAGCGCCATGTCACGCCATCAATCCTGCCGATCCGTCTCGAACGCCGTCGCTTCTTTTGCGATGCCGGTTTTCGTGCGCGCGTCGTTGCAGGTCAGCGTGAAATCCAAATCCAAAAAACAGCCGCTCATCTGACCGGAGCAAGCTGTTCCGTCGGATGTGCGACGGAACAGCTAGTCGACGGCACCTGCCTCCCGCTTCTTCCCCGACTCGTTTTTCTCGTGCGCACCGCTGGACGGATCTTCCATTCGGTCGAACTCAAGGGAAATTCATGTCTCTCTTTTCAGGTATCTGGATTCCGCTCGTTACGCCATTCAACGCGGACGAAGTCGATCACGCAGCGCTCGATGCACTTGTGCGCCACTACGCGCGCGCTGGCGTGGCTGGGTTAGTCGCGCTCGGCACCACAGGCGAGCCCGACGCGCTCGACGACCGCGAGCGCGACGCGGTGCTCACGACAGTGCTTGCTGCAGCGGACAGCTTGCCCGTGGTAGTGGGTGTGAGCGGCAACCACACGGTGTCGGTCTGCGAACGCGTGGCTGCGCTCAGCGAGTTGCCGGTCGCGGGCGTGCTGGCGAGCGCGCCTTACTACATCAGGCCGTCTCAGGCGGGCGTCATCGGCCATTTCGCGGCAATCGCCGACGCGAGCCAAAAGCCCGTGATTCTCTACGACATCCCCGCGCGTACCGGCGTGCGCCTCGAATTGCCGACGCTCCTTGAACTCGCGGGACACGAGCGGATTGTAGCGGTGAAGGATTGCGGCGGCTCGCTCGACAAGACACTGGCGCTGATCCTGGACGGGCGACTCGATGTGCTATGTGGTGAGGACATCGAAATGTTCGGTTTGCTGTGCGCGGGTGGAAGCGGGGCGATTGCGGCGTCGGCGCATCTGTTTCCCGAGCGCTTTGTCGCGATGGAGCGTCTGCTGCGCGACGGGCATCTCGCCGATGCGCGCGCGATCTGGCATGCGTTGGTGCCGTGGGTGCGCGCCGCATTCGGGGAGCCGAATCCGGCGCCGGTGAAGGCGGCGCTCGCACAGCGCGGGCTCATTCGCAACGAACTGCGCGCGCCGATGACGCGTGTGAGCAAGGAATTAGAGCCAACGCTCGAAAGGCTGGCGGCGTGAGCGAGGCGCGCGCGTGCGCGATTTCAGCGGCGTGCTGCGCGCGTACCGGTGGAGGCACGCGTGCGGCGGCGTGCGCGGCCGCGTCCGGCTTCGGGTTCGCCGGGCTCGCCGTTGAGCATGATCCGGCGACCGGGCACGTGGGACGCGACAAGCCGGGCGATGTCGAGTGCGGTGCTTTCCGCGGGCACGACCTGGCGGCGGGCGCCGTCGTCGAGCGGCGTCGTCCATTCCACCAGCAGATACTGGCGGCCCCACGGATTCTGGTGCGGCGCAAAGACGCGACAGCTTGCGACGTTTGATTGCGCACTTTCGCCCAGCAGGCTTTGCAGATGCATCAGTACGTCGTTTTCAACCATGTCGCGGCTCCTTGACTCGTCTTCGCTCGTTGCGCGGCGCCGCCAGAGTGGCGCGCGGCATCGTTCAAAAAAAAGCCGCCAATGCTCCGGCGGCCCAACAGGGGTGATCGTATGGTTGCAGTGAATAATTAAAAGAACCTTAAGAGCTTGAAAGGCGCGGGGATATGGCGCGCGAGAGGAAGGCGGCGAGCGAGCGCTCACGCGGACCGATACGGTCCGCGTGAGCGCATTTATTGCGGGGGAAATAACGGGCGTCAGTGCCGGTTGGTATTGGCGCCGCGCAGCGTCGCCCTTACTTTGCGTTCTGCGAAGAGCAGGAGATAGTCGTGGATGCGCGCGTCGGCGCGGTAGCTGTCGAGCGTGTCGGCGTACATTCGCGCGACAGTTTCCTCGGGGGTGTTGGTCTCGACGGCAATGGTATGCACGATCTGTGCAACATCGGCGTGACGCATGAGGGGTCTCCGGTCGGCTGGGTGAGCAATGTTCCGAGACGAGCAGACAGGGTTTGAATTACAGAACAGACTTCCCGCAGATGCCAATTGAATCGGCCTATGGAAAATCGTGTGAAAGCATGGTGTTTTCGTCTGACGTGCAACGCGTCAGTTGCGGGATCGATTACCCGGACATGTTTGCGGGGGAGCCGTGATCATACGAAAAGGCCGTGACCGGCAATGGCCAATGCCATCGCCGATCACGGCCCCAAGGCGCAAGGTGCGCGAGTGCGTCCTGCCTGATTACGCCGCGCTTTCGAGCGACGGATAGTCCGTGTAGCCCTCTTCGCCGCGCGCATAGTAGGTCGACGGGTTCGGCTGGTTCAGCGCCGCGTTCAATGCGAAGCGCCGCGGCAGATCCGGGTTCGCGATGAAGAGCTGGCCCCACGCCACGGCGTCGGCTTCACCGGACGCAAGCAGCGTCTGTGCCGATTCGAGCGTCAGCTTCTCGTTCACAATGAACGGGCCACCGAATTCGGCCTTCAGTTGCGGGACAAGACGGTTATCGCCGAGCGACTCGCGTGCAAAGATGAACGCGATCTTGCGCTTGCCGAGTTCGCGCGCGACGTAGCCGAAGGTCGCTGCGGGGTTCGAGTCACCCATGGTGTGTGCGTCGCCGCGCGGTGCGAGATGCACGCCCACACGGTCGGCGCCCCAGACGTCGATACACGCATCGGTGATTTCCAGCAGCAGGCGCGCACGGTTCTCGATCGGACCGCCATACGCGTCGGTGCGATGGTTCGTACTGTCCTGGAGGAACTGGTCGATCAGATAGCCGTTCGCGGCATGGACTTCGACGCCGTCGAAGCCCGCAGCTTTCGCGTTGACGGCGCCCTGGCGGAACGCGGCTACGATGCCCGGAATTTCGTCGGTTTCGAGCGCGCGCGGCGTAACGTAGGCGCGCTGCGGACGCACATGGCTCACATGGCCTTCCGGGGCGATGGCGCTCGGTGCGACCGGCAATTCGCCGTCGAGAAAGATCGGGTCAGAAACACGGCCCACGTGCCACAATTGCAGGAAAATGCGGCCGCCGGCGGCGTGCACCGCTTCGGTCACGAGCTTCCAGCCTTCGACCTGCTCCTGCGACCAGATGCCCGGCGTATCGGCATAGCCGATACCCTGCGGCGTTACCGAGGTCGCCTCGCTGAGGATGAGACCTGCCGAGGCGCGTTCGGCATAGTATTTCGCCATCAGTGCGTTGGGCACGCGTGCAACGCCTGCGCGCTGCCGCGTGAGCGGTGCCATGATGACGCGGTTGGGCAGCGTGAGATCACCAATCTTGACGGGGTCGAATAGTGTTGCCATGTGTTCACCTTTTGCGGGGACGCCCGCAGCCTTGAAACTGTGCATTCGATTAAGGGACGAGGCGCGCCGTCACAACTGCGCGTTCATGTGGGCAAGAAATGCCTCGATGACCGGTTCGTTGCGCTTGAAGAAAGCCCACTGGCCGACGCGCTTCGTGCACACGAGGCCGGCTTTCTGCAGCGCGGCCAGATGAGCGGAGACGGTCGATTGCGACAGCCCGCAGCGCGCGTCGATTTTGCCGGCGCACACGCCCTGATCCAACGGGAAGTCCTGGTCGGGGAAATAGACCTCGGGATCGCGCAGCCACGCGAGAATCTCGCGCCGGACCGGGTTGGCGAGCGCCTTGTGGATGGCATCGATGTCGATTTCGACGGGATCGGAAGTGGGTTTCTTCATACGGGTAGCATCGTGTCTTGGCGAAGTATATATCGCACTTTTACGATATGGGCGATGACACTGATTTCAATAGGGGTGATAGGCCATCCGCAAAATGATGTTCGCTTACCTTGAGTGACTTTGCACCATGAACCGCTTCCTCATTCTTGTTGGCGTGCTGTGCCTGGTTGGCGGCCTCGGATGGCGCTGGTTCGCGCGCATTCCTTTCGGCCGGCTGCCTGGCGATATTCATATCGTTCGTGGTGGGATCAACCTCCACTTTCCGATCGTCACGTGCATCGCGATTTCGGTCGCATTGTCGGTGCTGTTGTGGCTCTTGCGGCGCTGAGTTCGGCTTTATGGCGGCGCACATCTGCAGCAAAAACCGCTGTGGCCATTTCAAGAGGTGGCCGCGCAAATTCGGACAGTCGGATAAGTGGTTTGGCCGGGGCCTGAGCCAGCGATAATGCTGGCAAAGGAACCGAGGAAATGACGAAGAGAACCCGACGGACGCACTCAGCGGCGTTCAAAGCGAAAGTGGCACTGGCAGCGGTCAAAGGTGAGCGCACGCTGGCCGAACTGGCACAGCAGTTTGATGTACATCCGAACCAGATCACGGAATGGAAGCGGCAGTTGCAGGAGCGTGCGGCAGACGTGTTTGGTGCGACAGGTGCACCGTCGAGCGATCCGCCGGTGGACGTGAAAACGCTGCACGCGAAGATCGGGCAGTTGACGCTGGAGAACGATTTTTTGTCAGGAGCGCTCGGCAAAGCCGGACTGCTGAGCGCAAAGCGATGATTGACTGTACGCATGCGCTGCCGGTTTCGCGACAGACGCGACTGGTTGGCATCGCGAGATCGAGCGCATATTACCGGGCGCAGCCGGTCAGCGAGGTCGATCAGTTGCTGATGCGGCGAATCGACGAACTGCACATGGAGTTCCCATTTGCAGGGGCGCGGATGCTGGCGCGCCTGTTGCGCCGGGAAGGCCATGAGGTGGGTCGCCGTCGCGTACGCACGCTGATGAAGCGCATGGGCGTCGAGGCGCTGTACTGCAAGCCGAACACGAGCCGCCGCAACGCGCAGCACAAGATCTGGCCGTACCTGCTGCGCGGCATGAAGATCGAGCGTGCCAATCAGGTGTTCGCCCTCGACACGACGTACATTCCGATGGCGCGCGGCTTCGTGTACCTGACGGCAGTGGTGGACTGGGCGAGCCGCAAGATTCTCGCGTACCGGGTCGCCATCACGCTGGAAGCCACGCACGCCGTCGAGGCGCTGGAAGAGGCGTTCGCCCGCTACGGACTGCCCGACATCGTGAACACCGATCAGGGTAGCCAGTTCACGGCGGGCGCGTTCACCGAGGCGGTGCTGAGCCGGGGCGTGCGGCTGTCGATGGACGGCAAAGGGGCCTGGCGCGACAACGTGTTCGTCGAACGGGTGTGGCGCAGCATCAAGTACGAAGAGGTCTACCTGAAAGCGTACGAGTCGGTCAGCCATGCCCGGCGCTCCATCGGCGAATACGTCGAGCTGTAC
This sequence comes from Paraburkholderia adhaesiva, assembly GCF_021390575.1. Classification (GTDB taxonomy): domain Bacteria; phylum Pseudomonadota; class Gammaproteobacteria; order Burkholderiales; family Burkholderiaceae; genus Paraburkholderia; species Paraburkholderia adhaesiva. Next base: position 541,543 of record NZ_JAJEJQ010000002.1, read on the forward strand.
AACCGGAAACGGCCCCATTCGAGCCTGGCGGATCAGACCCCGGATGAGGCATACTTCGCGACGCTGCCTGCGATCAAATCGGCAGCATGATTGCCTCGGACGTTCCACTTAAAAATCTCAGATGACTGTCCGAACGAGTGAGGCCACCTCTTCAGTCCGGGATAAACGGCAAACGCGCGAAAGCGTCGAAGCCTGGACGAGGTGAGCCGGGTTGTGTGTGCGGACTTTCCTTCGGCATAAAAATCGGGGTGCTTAGTGATGGGCTGTCAGGAAGTCAGGCCTGGCTTGCCCGACGCACGACCACTCAGTTCTGCAAGTCCCGCTTCGCGAAAAGCAGGGACGCCGATTGCTTTTCCGTCGAACTCGATGGATGAGTAAAGCAGCGGCATCGGTCCCGCTATTTCGTGTGCGCTCACGCGTGGTCTATTCGGCTTCCCGCGCTTTCTCTCCTCAATTTACAGTTCCTTCTGTATAGATTGCGCTTTCGATACGCCCGCGTTCGAATTCGCCTGAATCACCAGCTTTCCGGCCTGACCGATCACGCACAAGGCGGACCGGCGGTCAGTCCGAATTTGCAAATGCGCCTCGCTGCGCTTTTGAGTCCAGGCATCGTCGTTTCCTGAGTGTTGTGCTGTACGTCGTATTCGTTTGGGCGCAATGCAAACGAAGGCGCGTACGTGTACGGTATGGAAGCCAGAGTGATGCCGGGTGAAGCCTTCACGGAGAATTTAAATTTTGATGCAATCGGGCCACTCGACATTCCGGATTCGCGTCAAATCTTGAACCGTAGCGCCTGGTTGCTTCCGTTTTGCCCGCTTCAAAACTTGATTCGTGGAAACCCGGGGATGCCGAACATCCAGTTCAGCGACTGAATTCAAAACACGCCAAAACACGCTTTCTACCAGCGTGGCGTCGTTGAACGATGGATTACGTTCACCCGAAAATTCGATCGAGCCGCAGACATTTTTGTCTTGAGTCGGTCGTGTTACCAGAAAAGACATCAATTCAGTGCAGTTTATTTGCACGTGTCGTGGATTTGACGCCATAATCTCGGGAAATCGCCGGCGTCGATCATTCGTGCTGTACTGAACGTCGGTTTTGGTGGGGTATTTAGAGGCGTTCGCCTGGTTGTGCAATTCTGACAGTGGGAGGAATAAATGGTTACGTTGGATGCGATCAAGGTAAAGATAGCAAAACTGGAAAAGCAGGCTTTGGCGATCGCCGAGAAGCAGTCTGCGGTCGGGCTTGAAAAAATTCGTGGGTTGATGCACAAACACGGATTGAATGTTGCAGATATTGAAAGTTTTGTCGGGAAAAAGCGTGGCCGGAAGCCTTCGGCGAAAACGGCAAATGGCGCTGCGAAATCCGCGCGCGGCGCAACAAAGTCAGTTGCACCCAAATATGTCGATCCGAAATCGGGCGCGACGTGGAGTGGTCGCGGCAGGGCGCCGGCGTGGATCAAGGACGTAAAGGATCGCTCGCGATTCCTGATCGACGCGGGCGCAGGTCAAAAGGCAGCCGGTACGAAAGCGGCGGCGAAAAAGGCTCCTGCAAAACGCGCGGCAGTAAAGAAGGTTGGCCGTAAGGCGGTGGTCGCGAAGAAGGCCTCGGCTCAGGGCCGCGCGGCGGCACGCAAGAAGGCTGCACCTGCGAAGAAAAGTGCGACTGGCCGTAAAGTTGCAGCGAGAAAGGGTGCAGGCGCTGCGGTGAATGCCGCGACGCCCGCGGCAGAGTCGCGATAAGCGAGGCGATTTCGACTGGCGAGACGCCCGAATATCCGGATTCGGAGCGTCTGCCGCGACGATTATGTGAGGCCGTTCAGGCCGAATGTGAGACGTCGTTAATCGAGTATCTGGACGCTTGCGCCGATCGCGTCGCGAGCGTCCATTCCCTGAGTCTGTTCACTCCACCTTCGAGGCGTTCACGCGGGTCATGCGTGAGTATGCCCTCGCATTCAATCGCATCATTCGACGATGTCGCGCGCGGTTTCCCCGTAAAACGTCTCATACAACTCACGCGTTTCGCGTCCGCTCACTCACGTGTGTGCCGATCGCCGGAAATTGGGCGGTCGAGAATGATGCTTCGTTGTGGACCGGTTGCGCGTCTTTCTATTCCGTGCGGAACTACCAGGTTCTGGCTCCGGGAAATCAATTTATCGTGAACGCGTGGGCGGTAACGCCGATCGACAAGTCGTCATGGTCGATTTCGGGGCTATTCGATGTGTCGGCTGCTGACCACGCCGGTTGTTGAGGATGTCAATTTAACCGGTCCAATCGTTCCCTCGCACTGCGAGCCTTCACTGGCGGCTCTGCGGATCGGTCAAGAATCCGAGCTGTGTGATGCCTGCTTCGTGCGCCCGAGCCATCACGTCCGCGACGCGCTCATAGCGTACGCTTCGGTCCGCGTGCAGGCGCAGCTCGGGCTGCGGCTTCGCAGCCGCTGCGGCAAGCAGCTTCGCGGCAAGCGCGTCCTCGCTGACGTGCTCGCCGTTCCAGAGCAGCGACCCGTCGGCGGCCACGCCCACATCTACGTGTTGCGCGGCTGTCGACACCGGCTGGCTCGCAACATGGGGCAGATCGATTTTCAGCGCGTGCTGCATCGCGGGGATCGTCACCATGAACACGATCAGCAGCACAAGCATGACGTCGACGAGCGGCGTCATGTTGATTTCGTTCATCAGGGCGTCGTCGCTTGTATCGTCACCGAAAGGGCCGGTCATTGCCATTCGACTGCTCCTTCACCTGTAGTGCCGTTTTGTCGACCGAGCGTCACGACCGGGCTGCGCGAGGCCGGCTGCGCGCCCGCCACCAGGTACGCGTGCAAATCGTGCGCAAAGCGATTGAGCTTGCGCACCAAAGCCCGGTTTGTGCGCGTGAGTGCGTTGTATCCGAGCACTGCGGGGATCGCCACGAAAAGGCCGAACGCGGTCATGATCAGCGCTTCGCCGACGGGGCCGGCCACGTGGTCGAGCGAGGCCTGTCCGCTTTCACCGATTGTGATGAGCGCGTGATAGATACCCCAGACGGTACCGAAGAGGCCGACGAATGGCGCGGTACTGCCGATCGAAGCGAGCATTGCGAGGCCACCTTGCATGTGCGCGATGCACTCATCGAGCGTGTCTTTCAGGCAGCGCGTGATCCACTCTGAAACGCCGATACGCTCGCTTAACTGGGCGTGTGTATCGCGATGATGGGCTGCTGCTTCGCGACCGGAGAGCGCAAGGGCAAGCAACGGATTTTGCTCGGGCGATTTCTTCGCTTCAACGAGGCCCTGCACGCCGGCCTCGAACGAGCCCGCTTGCCAGAATGGCGCGGCGGCGCGATCGACGAGGTGTGTGAGTTGCGCGATCCGCCAGAGCTTGACGACGATTACCACCCACGAGAGCACGGACATGGCGAACAGCACAATGAGGATGGCGCGCGTGATGGTGTCGCCCTGTTCCCAGACGTTTGCAAGACCGTAATGCTGCATTTCGCGTTCTCCATGACCGCACGTGCGGTCGATTCGTTCAATCATCCAGTCAGTTAACGAGCCCGAACACGAACGGCTGCTCGAACACCACCCGCACCGGCACGCCCGAGTCGAGCGAGGGGCGGCACGTGCCGTTTCGCAGCGCATCGAGTGCAGCGTTATCGAGGCGCGCGTACCCGCTGCTTCGCACGATCTGGGCACTTTCGATGCGGCCGTCCACGTCGACGACGAAACGCACGATCGCCGTGCCCGCCTCGCCGCGTCTTTGCGCGGCGTCGGGATAGTCGGGTTGCGCGATGTTGCAATCGACGTGCGAGACGGGCTTCGGCGCACGCATCGTCTGCGGCGGTGCGGCGGGCGTGGGCGTTGGCTGCGCAGCGACTGGTGCAACGGTTGTCGGCGTACCGGCGAGCGGGGGCGAAGAAAGCGTTGGCGCGACTGCCTCTTCGTGACGCGTGAGCGTACTCGGCCGCTGCGCGGCTTGTGGCGGCGCGGCGATTTTCTTGCTTGTGTCGGGTATTTCACGCGGTTGAGGCGGTGTGTGCGCCGGCGTCGGCACCGCGGTGCGCGGCGGTGCCGTTAGCGCAGGCGAAGTTGGCGTGCTCAACAGACGCGCTACGATCGTACGCGGTATCTCGCGCGGCTCGACGCGCGCCCGTCCCTCGCGTATCAGCCACAGCGCGAGCGCTGCGTGCAGTGCGAGTACAGCGGCGAGCGCTACGGCGACTTCGCGCGTGGCGCGAATCCGTGCATCGTCTCGAGCGGGTTCAGCGGTGGCCATCGCTTGCGTCGCGAACGTTGAGGCGGCGCGTGCCGCCTGGAATCGATCCGTTTCCCGGCGATTTTCCTCCGCGCGGCCCCGCCTTGCACGCCCGAAGGTCCTGGTTGCGCGTATCGCCGATGTTTTTTCGGCTGCCGTGTATTCCGAGGCTGCTTCGCAACGGGCGCGATCGGTTCGCGCCGGGCGATTGGCGCGACGCTGGCGCAGCAGGCACGATGCGTATCGCCCACACGCATCTTCTCATCAGGGCGTCAGTTCCACGCATAGCGCAGTCCGACCCACGCGCCGCGCGGCGCTCCCACACCGACGAACTGTTCGTTCACGGGATTCGTAGCGTCGAACGTGTGGCCCGGCCCGTTGAAGAAGTTTTCGCCGAGTACGCCGAAGCTCGCATATTGCCTGTCGAGCAGGTTGGTTACTGTCGCGAAGATCAGCAGTTGCTTCGTCACGTTCCAGGTGGCGTCGAGGTCAATCAGAAAGTAGCTTCCGATCGTGCCGTTCACGTCCTGATTGTTCTCGTCACCGCGCGCGAAGATGCTGCCGCGCCACGTGAGATTCGCGCCGAAATTGACCCGCGAAACCGGCGTGTAATCGAAGCGCACTTTCACCGTGTTCGCGGGAATGCCCGGAATGCGGTCGCCAGGATGCACGACGATATTGCCATTCGCGTCGGCGCTCGAGTTGCTCGGGCTGCTCGAGACGAAGGTCGATTGATAGGTTGCGTCGACATAGCTGTAGTTCGCGCCGATGCCGACCGGCCCGAATTTTGTGTGCGTGCCGACTTCGAAGCCCTGGCGGCGTGTTTTGCCGACGTTCTGGAAGAAGCCCTGACTGCTTGCACCGGCGCTGATGAACTGGATGTCGTCGGAGAGCATGGTGCGCCAGGCCGCCGCGTTCCAGGTTGTCGCCGGGCCGATTCGACCGCGCGCGCCGATTTCGAACGTTTTCGCGATCACAGGCTTGAGATCCGGATCCGCGAGAAAGTCGTTCGGCAGCGAGCAGGGCGCGTTCGGGTCGGCGCAGGCGAGCTCGATTACGGTCGGTGAGCGCATGCCCTCGTTGTAGCTCGCGTAGGCCGTGAAAGCGGGTGTGGGGTTCCAGTTCAGGCCCACTGCCGGATTGAAGCGCGAGAACGTGTGACGTCCGTCGAGTGCGGGCTGCTGCCCTGATTCATCGCCGATGTCGGCACGCGCCCAATCGTAGCGACCCGAGACCGTCGCGGATAACTGCTGAGTGAACGAGAGCGTATCGCTGAAATAAAGCCCGTAATTTGCGCTGTGTGTATTGGCGTCGGTCTGGACCTGGAAATCGCCGACGCCGACCGTCGCGCGCGTCGGCGTAAAGAACGCGTCCTGCTGCGATTGAAGGAATCGCGAATTCGCGAGATCCGCGCTTGCGCCGAGCACGAACTGGTTCTTCATGCCGAGCAGCTTGCCGAGCAGCGTTAGCTGCAGGCTTGCGCCGTAGCTGTCAGTCGTGATGTCCGATTGCGCGTTGGAACCGGGAAACGAAGCAGGGTTCGCCGGATCGAAGTCGCTGTTGGTATTGCTGCTGATATTCGTGTTGTCGTAGTGGCGGTAATACACATTGCCGCTAAGCTCGACGTTGTCGCTGAAGTAGTGGTCGCCCGAAAGCGTCACCCAGGCGACGCTGTTTTTGTTCTGATCCGGGAACGTGTAGGCTTGCCGCGGGTTGTCGAGGAACGAGCGGGGGATCGTCTGCGAACCCTGCAGGGTGTTGTCCGCACCGCCCGAGGAGAGCGACAGTGTTGTATCGGCGTCGGTGTAGCGCAGCTTTCCGAAGCCCTGGCGCACCCTGCTCGAGTTGTGGTCGGCCCAGCCGTCATCGTTGGCAACGTTGCCGGTTACGTAGTAGTCGAGGTTCGAGCCGATCGTGCCGCCCTGTTCGAGCTGCGCGGTCTTGCGCCCCCATGAGCCGCCGCTCACCTCGGCGTTGCCACCGGGGTGGTCGCGGCCGTTTTTGGTCGTGATCGCGAGCGCACCGCCGAGTGTATTGAGGCCATAGGTCGGGTTCGAGCCTGGAATCAGCTGGATCGTGTCGATGGCCTGCTGTGGAATCAGGTCCCAGTTGACCACGTCGCCGAAAGGCTCATTCACACGCACGCCGTCGAGAAACACCGAAAGCCCCTGCGGCGTGCCGAGCAGCGGTGAAGCCGTAAAGCCGCGATAGTTCACGTCGGTCTGATAGGGATTCCCCTGAGCCTCATTGATATCGACGCTCAGCAGGTTCTTCTCGAAGTAGTCGCTAAGCGTGGGGCGGTGCTGCTGCGCGAGGTCGCTGGCGTGTACGGTTTGCACGTTCGCTGGAACCTGCGTGAGCGGCGTGCCGATACCGAGAAGCGGAGTTGTGCCGATCACGACGATAGGTGCGAGCTGCGTGGCCGGGCTGGAGGCGGGCGCGGTGGCCGTGTCCGCAGGCGGTGCAGACTGTGCAGTCTCCGCCCGGACGGCGAGCGGCATGCCTGCGATCGCGGAGCTGAAGCATAGGACGAGGCGGGCGCAACGACTGATGCGCGGCGAGGGGCGAGAGGTTCCGGCGATATACATTCTTTTTGTGCCTGGCGGACTCGGGAGCATGTTTTTGTCGGCGTCACCCGCAGACGCGATGGGTCTGCCGGAGCGTTACACAGACAATGCTGCTTGTCTCCTGGAGGATTTACTGAAGTAAGTGGAACCGCATCTGAAGTGCATGCTGAATTGCTGGAATGTGCGCTTCATTTTGGGTGAGGACGCGTCAATTCTTTCTGCTTACACGGAGCTTGCTCGAGATTGTTAACAAACGACATCCGATCAAAAGAAGCCGTGTTTTCGTATGTCTGATAGCGTCTGCATTTATCCAGGAGCATGAACAGGCGAAATTCCGGAAGCTACGGCCTATGGTTCAAGCGCTAGTTGGGACGGACGGGGATGTCGCAATGTTAATAAACGAATACCGCGGTTGCCGCGCCCCGGTATGTCTCATTGGGGCGACTTCAATGTTGACAGCTTTAATGAAGTTGCCCTAGCCTTGCACTGGAATTAAACGGATATGCGAGGCTGGCTTTAGGAATGATTAAAGCGGAACGTTGATATTAGATTCGTATTCCTTATTTAATTATCCGTCAAATCCACAACACGATCGAGCCTGCCACGCGACACTATATGCACCTCGATGTGACGAATAACCCGGGCCCGTGTGTGTTTTTTTTGCGGTATGGCGGGTTACGTGTGCGATGGCTGCCACTCGGATTCGTCGTGTTCACGAAGCCACCTGGCACGGCGCCCACGAGGAATCCGCTCGTCGTCCAATCGCGGGTCGCGACCTGTGTCGGTGTGATGCACAACTTTTGAGTCGGGGCTGGTCAGACGGTCTGAAATAGTTGGACGTTATTTGCCGACGCTGCGGCACTGAAAAATTCTAGAGCCGTAACGATAACCACAACCAAAACGGAAAAGATCACCGATGATCGGCAAATGGCAGCACAGACGGCGCTGTTTACGACGGGTGCGGGGTTTTGTCGCGCTGGGTGCGTTACTCGTTGTGACGCCGTGCGCCTGGGCGCAGGCTTCGGTGACGCTATACGGCGTGATCGACACAAGTGTCGAGATTACGAATCCGGGCGGCGGGTGGGTGACGCGAATGGATTCGGGCGCGTATCGCGGGTCGCGGTTCGGCATGCGGGGAAGCGAACCGATCGGCGACGGAACGAGCATCCTGTTCGCGCTCGAGAACGGCTTCAACTCGGCCAATGGCGCGTTATCGACGGCGGGCACGCTGTTCAATCGCCAGGCCTGGATCGGTGCGGGCGGCCCATGGGGCGAGGTGCGGGTGGGGCAGCAATACTCGCCGATCTATATCCCGTTTAAAGGCGAGATCGATGCGTTTGGCGCTGGGACGATCGCGTCGGGGCTGAACAATTTTTCGAAAATCACGCCCTATGTTAGCAACGCGGTCACGTATCTGCTGCCTCATATCGCAGGACTGGATGCGACCGTGATGATGGCGCTGCGTGCGCCGTCCGACAACAATGGCAATGGACTTGCGGGCAACTTCGAGACCGTTTCGTATCGATACGGGCCGCTGCGGATTGCGTACGCGCATCAGCAGACACACGGGAGCGGCGCGCTACGCGCGAACATGGGCGGCGTGACGTATGAAATCCAGAAAACAACATTGTTTGCGGACTGGTTCAATGGCGCGGGAAGCGGTGCATCCGCATTTCACAACGACGGGATTGCCGTATCGTTGCGCTACGCATTCACGGTGCAGTGGAACGCTTCGCTAGGCTACGCATACGTGCGCGACCTCTCGGGAAAAGATAACGACGCCGACCAGTTCAGTGCGATGTGCGAGTACAACTTCTCGAAGACTTTGCTGTTCTACGCGAGCGCGGGTTGGCTGCGCAACCGTAACGACGCGACGTTCACGCTGCGCGGTGTGAATGTGGTGGGCCTGCCGCCGACCTGGCCTGGCGCGCCGGTGCGTGGTGTGCAGCTCGGCATGATCGATCGTTTCTAGGCCGTGGCGTTGGAACGTTCGCGGGAGTGACGGGAGTCGGCGGCAGGGTACGTAAATTGTGCCTTTGGTAACCAGCGCTACATCGCCTGGCCTTTCTTGTAATTCAAATGAGTGATCCCTATGCTTTTTTATGGGGATCCGGTTCCTCGCCTGTTTATTCCCGATGTTTGTCGTGAATCTCCACGACTAGCCTCCACCAGTTATCAAACGACTCCGCCGGGCGGGGCTCTTCTTCAGACGGCCACTTTTTTTCCGGTCGTGCGGTTGACCTTCTTCTGGAGAGGGAAAATGCGAAATACGTCCGAAAGGAAAAGCGCATCGCGGCATACACGGTTGCGCTGGCGGAATCCGGCGGTCGTGGCCGTCGTCACGGTGATAGGGGGCGTCATTGCCGCCGATCCGGCTACAGCGCAAAGGGCGGGCGACTGGCCGATGGCGGGCCAAAATCTCCGTAACACCCGTAGCGCCGCGACAGAGCGATCGATCGGGTTGGACAACGTGGCGAAGCTGATTCCGCGCTGGTCGCTCGATACCGACGGCAATGTGTCTGCCACACCCACGGTGGTCGATGGCGTTGTCTATTTTCCGGACTTCGGTGGCACGATGTGGGCGGTGGATGCCGCGAACGGACAAGTGAAGTGGAAAAAGAAGGTTAGCGATTACACCGGAATTCCCAATGACGCTTCGCGTACCAGTCCCGCGTACTGGAAGGGCATGCTGGTGATCGGCCAGGGCACGCAGCTCGCCAACAACCCGTCAGGTGCCTACCTGATCGGAATAAAGGCCGGCGATGGCTCGATGCTGTGGCATACCCAGGTCGAGTCGGAGCCGACCGCTATCATCACCGCCTCGCCAGTCGTCGACAACGGCGTCATCTATGGCGGAGTATCGTCGCGGGCCGAGGCGCTCGACGAACCGGCCAGGTATCGTGGCAGCGTCGTGGCGCTCGATGCGAAGAGCGGCAAGCTGCTCTGGAAAACATACATCGTACCCGAGGGCTATACGGGTGGCTCGGTCTGGGGTAACACGCCGGCTGTCGATCACGAGACCGGCCTGCTTTATGTCTCGACCGGCAACAATTTTTCTGTCCCCGAAGGTGTTTGCCGGTATCCGACGCAAAACGACTGCAAGCCGGCGGTCCCTGAAAATCACATCGACAGCATCGCTGCACTCAACCTGAAAACCGGAAAGATCGTCTGGGCAACCCCCACGTTGCCAGCGGACATGTCGACGAACTACGACCACAAGGATGGCCCAGACTACGATTTTGGTAGTGGTCCTAATCTATTTACAACGTCGATTGGCGGTCACAAGCGGACCTTGGTCGGTGCTGGCCAGAAGAGCGGGGTCTACTGGGCACTCGACCCGAAAACGGGAAAGGTCGTCTGGCACGCGCAGATCGGGCCTGGTAGTCTGCTTGGTGGTGTGCTGTGGGGTACTGCGGCTGACGGCAAGCGGATTTACGCATCGATCGGCAACCTCAATCACGAGACGATCACCGTCAATTCGCCCACCGGTCAGGCAACGACAACAGGCGGAGTCTGGGCAGCGGTTGACGCAGCGACGGGCAAGGTGCTCTGGCGCACGGCCGATCCGCAGAACATGATGGACACGGTCGCGATGTCCGAGGCCAACGGGGTGGTCTATGCCGGATCGCTCGCGGGTAGTGGCACGAATATGTATGCGCTCGATGCAGCTACGGGTGCCATCAAGTGGGGCTTCGAGAGCGGCGGCGCCGTCGTGTCCGGCGCAGCGATTGTCGACGGGTCGGTGTACTGGGGAAGTGGATATCACACCAAGATCCTCGGGCTGCCGTATGCCGGAGACAATCACAAGATTTTCGCGTTTGCGGCAGCGAAACAGTAAGCCAGCGAGAGGCCCCCTTCCTGACCGGAACCGCTATTGTTTGTTATTGCGGACATATCGAGCGAGAGCGATCGTGCAGGCTGGGTGGATCTTTGAAGGCCCGGTGAAAAACGACCGGGCCGTTTGCTTTTTTTCGCGCGTCGGTGCGAAGGGGCGCCGTGCTAGACGCAATCGACGAGGCTACGCACATCGATTCAAGGCGGGACAGTCTGCAATATGCAGGCGGTAGATGCGTCGTTCAACCGTTCGCCGACCACAGGTAGTCTTTACCCGGAGGTTTCGAAATGTCGCTTGCGCTCTATGGCCATCCTTTTTCCTCGTACACGCAAAAAGTGCTCATTGCGCTGTACGAAAACGGCACGCCGTTCGAGTTCCGTTGTCTCGGGGCAGATATGCCGCAGCACTCCGCCGAGTGGCAGCGGCGCTGGCCACTGCGCAAATTCCCGCTGCTGGTGGACGGCGAACGCAACATTGCTGAATCGAGCATCATCATCGAATACCTGCAACTTGCGCATCCCGGACCGGTTCGCTTATTGCCCGCCGACCCGGTGGTAGCGCTGGATGTGCGTTTCCTCGACCGCTTCTTCGACCTGCACGTCATGAGCCCGGGTCAGCGTGCCGTGAACGGCGCCTTGACCGGAGATCCGGCGAGGCGTGCGGAGGGGTTGGCTTTTGCGACGAAGAAGCTGGAAATCGCCTACGCATGGCTCGAAGAGCAACTGGCGGGCCGGACCTGGGCCGCCGGCGAGGACTTTACATTGGCGGACTGTGCGGCTTCGCCATCGTTGTTTTACGCCGACTGGATATGCCGGATTCCCGAGACCTTTCCCGTGCTGCGTGCCTATCGTGCGAGGTTGCTCGGCCGACCGTCCTTCGCCCGGGCAGTCGAGGAGGCTCGGCCGTTCAGGCCGCTGTTCCCGCTCGGCGCGCCCGAGCGAGATTGATGCCTCGCCCCACAAATCATTGCCCGATGATCGAATTGGTAGTCGTGTGATACGGACTGCTTATCAAATATCGCGAGCGAAAGAACTGCAGGGACGGCGCGGGGCTGCCTCCAGCCGCGCTCTCGCGGCGGAGGCGGCCAGAATCAGCGGTTGCCGTCCAGCAGATCGTTGAGCATTTCGTCGAACGCAGCCTGCGCGTCTTCCAGTTCCTGGAGCGCGGCGTCGAATGTCGTCAGCGCGAACTGCGAGGGGTGGCCGTCGCCGGTCGGGGGAAACTGCGACTGCAGTGACGAGAACGCCGTCTTGACCCGCTGCGTAGCGGTCAGGACGCGCTCCATGGCCAGGGACTCTTCGGCTCGCGCCTTTTCTGGATTCATCGAAAGCTCCGGTGTGAGATGGGGTTTATCGGTGAGGACAACGCTCACGGTAATGGCAGGCCGCCGTCGGCTTTCACTTCGCGCAACGACAGCGATGATTCCACGGACGTCACACCCGGGAGGCTACGCAATTTGTCGAGTACGAACGTGCCGTAGTCGTCCAGATCGCGAGCGACGATCTGCAGAATGTAGTCCGCGGAACCGGAAACGTTATGGCACGACACGATACGCTCAATCGCGCGAACTTCGCGATCGAAGCGATCGGCAAGCGCCCGGTCGTGCACGGCGAAGCGCACGTACGCAAACGCCACCACGCCATAACCGAGCGCCCGACGCGAGAGCACGGCGCGGTACCGCTCGATCACGCCGTCTTGCTCGAGACGTTTGAGGCGGCGCGCGCAAGGCGTTTCGCTCAGGCCGACCGTTTCGGCGAGTCGCGCGTTCGAGATTCGTCCGTCTGTCTGCAGCGCACCGAGTATCGCCCGGTCCAGTTTGTCGAGATCGCTCATGGGGTAGGAGTGCCTTTCCTCTTGATTGGATCTGATTTTAGTGCATTGCTCTAAAAGTGGAGTTGCGGAGGTGGAAAATAGTCGGAAATCGCCTCGCCAATGGCGCGAACATAGAGCCACTTTCTTGCGAGGCCGTCATGATCTCCGCCCACCTGATGTTTATGTTCATCGTCGCCCTGATAATCGTGTGCGCGTTGCCCGGCGCAGACATGGCGCTCGTGATGCAGACCAGCATGAGCCGCGGGGCGAAAAGCGGTTTCGCGGCTACATGCGGGTTGGGCGTTGCGCGTGCGACGCATGTGACGCTATCCGCATGCGGCCTGGCGGCGTTGCTGCACAACGCGCCATGGCTGTTTGAAGTCGTGCGCTATGCCGGGGCGGTTTATCTAACGTGGGTGGCCGTGCAGATCTTCAGGGCACCGGTGTTCATGCTGCCCGAGAATGCGCCGGCGCCCGCGACGCGCTCGCACCGCGCCGACTTTGTGAAGGGCTTGCTGACTAGCCTGCTCAACCCGAAGGCGCTGTTGTTCTGCTCGGTGCTGCTGCCGCAGTTCATCCGGCCGCATGCGGGCTCGGTGTGGGTTCAGGTGCTCCAGCTAGGCGTCGTGCTCGTGATCGTATGCGCGCTGTTCGACGTGATTTACGCACTTGGGGCGGCACGCATTGCGGTGTGGTTGCGCAAGCACCCGCTTGCCCAGACCGTGCAGAAGTGGGCGTTTTCGTCGGCACTGGTCGCCTTCGCCGTGCGGCTTTCGCTCGACTGAAGGGGCGGCGCGCAATGCGCCGCTATTTTTCGGCACAAACCAGGCCACGCATGAATCGGCGGGCTGCCACGACACGGCAGCCCGTTTTGCACTTGCGAACGCGCTTTATTTCCCGCCGAGGTAGTCGGCCTTGCCGAGTTCCACGCCGTTGTGACGCAGGATGTCGTACGCCGTCGTGATGTGGAAAAAGACGTTAGGCAGCACGAAAGTCAGCAGGTAGGTCAAGCCGTTGAACTCAATCGGGCCGGAGCGCATTTTCAGCGTGATGCTGCGCGTTTCGGTGCCGTCAATCTGCTCGGGCTTGAACGTGTTGAGATAGTCGATGGTCTTCTGGATGCGTGCGTGGAGTTCGTCGAACGTCACTTCGACGTCTTCGTACTTCGGAGCCTCGACGTCCGCGAGACGTGCGACACAGCCCTTGGCGGTGTCGGTCGCGATGTGGATCTGACGCGCGAGCGGGAGCATGTCGGGGAACAGGCGCGCTCCGGTCAGCACGGTCTGGTCAATCTGCTTTTCCGCTGCATGTGCCTGTGCCTTGCCGATGATTGTCTGCAGGTTGGTGAGACCGCGGACCAGGACAGGTACCGAGGCTTGAAACATGGTGATAGACATGGAAATTCCTCGTTTCTTCGAATGTGCGCGTCGCGCTCCGGGCAGGAGCTGACTGTCGATCATTATGCGCTATCGAACGCGCTGCTGCCATTGGCCGAACGGCCGATCTTGTGCGAACATCGACCTGCTGCGAAAGTGTCCATCGAGTGTTGCATCGGCGTGACCGTGGCCCGTTCGCTCACATGATTTTTCATTCACCTGGCATTCCGAATCGAATTCTGTTCCTTTAATATCGGCGATGGCGCGCGATGACTTCAATGAACGGTCCGGGCGTCCGTCGACGCAGACATACGCCGCGCCGCTCGCGGTGAAGCCAGAGGAGTTGCATCACGTTTGCCACTATTTGCCGTCGTTTGTCATCCTTCGCCACGAGAGATTTTGAATGTGCTGTAATCCGACGTAGACCATCCAGTTCGCATCGCGTGGTGCGCCTTCCCATGAACTCAGAAAAGGTAGCAAGACGCGGCCTCGCCCGTCGCCAGCGTGCGTCGCGCGTTGTGCTGGTGTTACTCGCGGCTGGCAGCGCGAATCTGCTGGCGGGCGTCGCGCAAGCTTCGCCATTGCTTGATTCGCGTGTGAACCAGCAGTCGATTGGCGAAACGATTTGCCGTCCGGGCTATGCCGATACGGTCGCGCTTCCGTTCGAGCAGGCGATGGCGCACAAGCACCGCCTGCTCGCGCAGCACGGTATCGATGTCGACGACGGCCCGTCGTACGCCCTCGACCAGCGCGTGCCCGTCGTTCTCGGTGGTTCTCCTCACGCCGAAGCGAATCTGGACCTTCTGCCCTGGGCCGGTCACGCCGGCGAGCGCCGCAAGGTGCGGCTCACGGTCCAGCTAAAGCGATGCGTCTGTGGGGGACAAATCTCGCTGGCCACGGCGCAGGCCGTGATCTCGGGCGACTGGGTGCACGAATACGAACGTTTTACGCGAATGGCGTGCGGCGCGAACACCGCTTCGAAGCTCATGACCAAGAGCGACGACAGCCACTAAATCGCCCCCACTTGTTTGAGCCACGACTGTGTCGCTTGAGCGGGGGGAACTTCTTCACGACAATATGACGCAGTGCAGTGAGCTTGCGTTGAGAATATCCTGACGAATGTCAAGAATAAGGAGGTGCAAATGATTGTGTCCACGCTGTCTCTCGTGTCGTTCGCGGCCTTGCTCGGCCACGCCGTATGGACTCGTGCTCGCGCTCGCGCCAGCCTGCAACCCGTCCGCGTGCGTGCGCAAGGCACGCGATATCCCCGGTAAGCTGTCGTGCACCTCACCGTCTGGAATGTCCCCGAATCCTGTAGCGAGCAGGAGGTGCGGGTGTTTTTCGAGCACGAACTCGGCCACCTTGCGAAAGGCGTAACCGTCTACGACGCCGGCACGCCGAACGCGCACGCAGACCTCGAACTGAAGGCCGACGTCCCGTACGTCGCCGAGGCGGTCGCGCGCGAGCTTCAGGGCCGCAGGCTCGCGGGCGTGGCATTGCGGGTCAGCGCCGCACCATTCGACGATGAGGCCTCGCAGCACCAGCGCTGATCGTTTTCCCGTCGTTTCAGGCAGCCGGCGGTAGCGGATCTTGTGGCGTAAAGGGCAGCGCCCGTTTGTGGTGTGTGCTGTCGTAAAAGCGCAGGATCGTCGCGCAAGCGTTCTCGCTAACGGGCTTGCCTTCCAGTAAATCGTCGATCTCCTCGTAGCTCACGCCGTACGCGTCCTCGTCGGGGCGTAGAGGGCGCAGACTTTCCAGATCGGCCGTCGGCGTCTTGTCGACGAGGCGCGGCGGTGCGCCTAGCGCCTTCGCGAGCGCACGTACGCGGCGCTTGTTCAGGCCCGCGAGCGGCAGCACGTCCGCTGCGCCGTCGCCGAACTTCGTAAAGAACCCCATCAGCGATTCCGCCGCGTGATCGGTGCCGATCACGAGACCTGCACGCGCGCCCGCTACCGCGTATTGCGCGATCATCCGTTGCCGCGCCTTGATATTGCCGAGCACGAAATCCTGTTGCGCGGCGTCGGCGACGGAGAACCCACCGGCCAGTAACGATGCGAGCATCGCGTCTGCGGCGGGACGGATATCGACTGTCAACGTTTCGTCCGGGCGGATGAATGCCAGCGCTTCGGCGGCGTCCGCTTCGTCGTGCTGGACGCCATACGGAAGCCGCATCGCCACGAAACGCGCGGCGTAGCCCGCCTCGCGCAGTCGTTCTGCGCATAGCTGGCAGAGTCGCCCCGCCGTGGCCGAGTCGATGCCGCCGCTGATGCCGAGCACCAGTGTGCGCAGCCCGTTCGCGCGCAAGTGGGCGCAGAGGAAATCGACGCGGCCCGCGATTTCTGCTGTGGCGTCGAAGACCGGGGCGACGCCGAGCGCCGCGGCGATCTGCTGATGAGCGAGTGCGGGTCTGGCGTCGGAGGTGGATTCCATTGGCGATTTCCAATGCGATCTGCGACAACGTCATACGGCGGTGACACGTTGTCTGGTTTAATGGTGAGTGATTGCGCGTCGGGCCCACGAAGGGACCCGAACGTCGCGCGCGGCGCTCCTCAATAGTCACGATGCAGCCGATTTCACACGATACGCGTAATCA
Organism: Paraburkholderia adhaesiva; assembly: GCF_021390575.1. Lineage (GTDB taxonomy): Bacteria > Pseudomonadota > Gammaproteobacteria > Burkholderiales > Burkholderiaceae > Paraburkholderia > Paraburkholderia adhaesiva. The sequence continues at coordinate 557,957 of NZ_JAJEJQ010000002.1, forward strand.
AGCCAAACTCCCGATGGACAAAAAAATCTGGCGCCCGGTCGGAGCAAACATGGATGTGGGCAGTTGCGGTGGTATTCCGAACTTCTTTCATCATCGCAAGCTGAAGTGGCCGCTGCTCAAGCGCCTCGCCCTCTGTGCCGCCGCTTGCCTCTGGTTGGCTGCGGGCGCTACGTGGGCCGCGGACGGGACCGCTACCCAGGCCGTCAACGAGGCGTCGGACGAGGTGTCGGACGCGGCGTTGGACGTCGCGGACGCCGTGCCCGAATCAGCGGCGTCGGCGTCTCAATCCACGTCCTTGCCGGCGTCGCCGCCCACTGCTGCTTCTGCTGCCGCGCCGTCAGCCAGTGAGCCCGCGTCTGCGCCCACCGTGCTCACGCTCCCCGAACATCCGCAGCTCACCGAAGAGCAAGCCGTCGAAGAAAACCACCGGGCGCTGGAAATGCGCGCCGTCTTTGCGCGTGAGGTGACGCGCCGCCTGCATGTGCCGCTCGCGGACCAGCGAGCTTACGGCCAGCGTCTGCAGGCGGCGCTGGACGAGCACGACCTCGGCGAGCTGGCGGGCGAATTCGTCATTCTCGTTGATCGCGCCGCGACCGTTCAGGCGCTCTTTATCTACTTTCGCGCGATGCCGGACGAGCCGTGGCTGATGATCGGCGCGTCGCCGGTGGCGACGGGTAGACCCGGCGAGTTCGACCATTTCCTGACGCCGCTCGGCGTGTTCCTGCACACGCCGGACAACATGGACTTCCGCGCGGAAGGCACGATGAACCAGAACAACATACGCGGCTACGGCAAACGTGACATGCGTATCTACGATCTCGGCTGGGTGGATGGCGAGCGCGGCTGGGGCAAGGGTGGCTTCTCGCCGATGCGGTTCCAGATGCACGCCACCGATCCCGACCGGCTCGAGCCGCTGCTGGGCATTCGCCACTCGAAGGGGTGTGTGCGGATTCCGGCCTCGCTGAATGTGTTTATCGACCACCACGGCATCATCGACGCCGAATACGAGGCGCTCGTCGCGTCGGGCAAATCGCTCTGGGTGCTGCACTCGGACCGGCAGCCCACGCCGTGGGCCGGCCGCTTCATCGTCGTGGTCGATTCGGAGCGCAAGACGCGTCCGGCATGGTCGCCTGCGCCCGGCAGCAAGGCGCGCGCGAAGGTGCCGGCAGGCGGCGACAAGGCGGATTGAGCGCCGCCGGCGGGCCTATGTCGGCCGCACGGCTCAGGCGCGGCGCGGTACGGTGCTGAGCGCAACGCCTCGCCGTGCGATCAGCACACCGGCAAGCGCTACGCCAAAGCCCGCAAGTTGCACGGGCAGCAGGACTTCACGGAATAGCACCCAGCTTTCGAGTGCGGCGAGCGGCGGCGCGAGAAAGAGCAGCGCGGTAGCGCGTGCGGCTTCGCCGTTGCGGACCATCCAGACAAGCAGGGTCACACCGGCCCCCGACAGCATCGCGATCCCCCACGCGAGCGAGATCCAGAGCGTCGCTGAAGTGTTCCATCGATGTTCGCCCAGCGCGAGCGCAAGCAGCGCCGCGACGATGGCCGCGCCTGCGTTCTGGATGGCACTGGCGCTGCGGATATCGGCAAGCGCCAGCGACGTCTTCTGATAGAGCGTGCCCGCGGTGATCGAGCCGACGGCGACCACGGCGACGATCACCACGAGGAGCGGGTTCGCCTGACCGTGCGCCGACGGGGTGCCATGCACGGCGGCCTGCAGTTTCGGCATGAGGACGAGCACGACGCCCGCGAGCCCGAGCGCCATGCCCACCCAGCGTTGCTGTGAGAGCCGTTCGCCGAAAAGCCGTGCGGCGAATGCGGCCGTGAGGAGCGGCTGCAGGGCGCCTAGCAGTGCCATCACGCCCGCGCTCAAACCCTGCACGACGGCCCAGTAACCTGCGCCCAGATAGACGCCCTGCAGCAGTGCACCCGCGATCAGATGCTTGCCGAGTTCTCGCCCGCGCGGCCAGGGGGCGCGAGCGATCAGTGCGACGGCCGTGAAAAGTGCCGCCGTCCCGCCGAATCGGGCAAGCAGGAACAGATTCGGATCGGCATAAGGGGCGATCGCACGGGCGACTACGAATCCCGTCGACCAGAGGACGACGAAGAGGGCTGGGGCAAGGGCGGCGAGCATGGGTGTTGGTTGTGGGGGCAGTTCAGCGCGCAGGGAAGACGCGAATGGCGCGCAGTGTCGCGCGGCTCGCCGGTGCCGGTCTTGTTCAGGACTGCACTGGCCCGATGAGCGAATTGCTTCCGCGCCGCGTGGGTCTCTTCAGTGCAGGATCACGATCGCCGCCGCGCCCAGCACGGCGCCGCACAGCGCACACGCGATGAGCAAGTTGCGCGTGCGCCGGTGCTCGTTGCGCAACGCACCGATAAGGTCGGTTGGCGGACCGTGCGCGCCTTGTGTCGTCGCCTGCTGTTGCAGGTAGCGAAAGAGCATTTGCGGCACGCGTGGTCCGATCTGCGCTAAATGCGGCAGTTCCTCGGAAAGCCGCCGGATCCAGCCGCGATGATCGAGATCGCGCTGCGCGATGCCGGCGAGCGTGCGCTCGGCGATACCCCATGCATCGACGCCCGGATGAATCGTGCGCGCGAGGTCTTCCGCCTGCGCGAAGGCGCGCTGCGCGGCGGCGAGCCTCGGCGACACCGCGCCACCGAATGGCTGCACGGCATGCAGCAGATCGTGGAAGAGCGCGCCCGCGCTACGCGTGTCGACGTCGCTGGCGAAGTGCGCCTCGCCGCGCGTGCGCAACTCCGCTTCGATCTGTTCGCTGCGTGCGTGAGCGCCCACGTGTCCGGCGGCCTGGTGCAGATCGGCGAGCGCGCCGTAGTCCTGCCGGAAGAGCGCCGTTGCACCGTGGACGAAGAACGCGCGCTCGGGCGACGAGAGGCTCGTCATCAGCGACGAACCTGCCAGCACGAGGCGGCCGAGCGTCGTCGGTTCGACGCTGACTGCCACGTGGCGCGCATCGAGCGTCGCGTGAAAGAAGCCGTGCTCGAACGCCTGCTGCGTGACCACTTCGACCAGATGGGTGGCCACGCGCGTCGCGTTGATGTGATGTTCTGCGAGACCTGCGACATCGGTGATGCTCACCGTGTCGATGTGCTGAACGGCGAGCGTGTGCGGTGTGCAAAGGTCCCAGATTACGTCGGGGACGACGACGCGCGGATTCTTCTCGAGGTGGTGGCTCGCCTGGCTCAGGTTTGCCGCTTGCGCGCGCAGGTCGAAGCGGCGCTGCAGGTCTTCGCGTAGTTCGAGCGCCAGCTTGTGCAACTGCAGCTGGCGGGCGGCACCCGAGAACCGTTCCATCCAGCGCGCGACGCCGCAGAGCAACGCGGCATCGTCGTTCACTTCCTCGATGTGGTCGGTGCGCAATACGCGCAGCGTCACCATCTGATGGCCGCCGACCGGCAGTGCCAGCCGCGCGATGTGCGTCTCTTCGCACCAGCCGTGGTGGACGGGCGTCGGGGCGATCCACGAGAAGAGCGTCTTCGGCGGCTTGCCGAGCGCAGCATAGAGCGCCGCTTCGAGCGCATCGGGCGCGAGCGGGGCCTCGAAGTGTTCGAGCGCGTTGATGCTGTCGTGCAGCGTGATCGCCGCGAGTTCGGGCCGCTCGGCGAGCGTCTGTCCGAACGCAACCGCGAGCGGCGCGAGACGCGGCAGCGCGCCGTGCAGGCTCGCAACGAGGCGCTCATCGTCGCGCATGCGCACGGCGAGTGAGACGAGCCAGTGCAGCTTGTGATGCTCGGGCGCCGCGAGCCAGATCAGCCTGACGCCATAACGCAGCGCACAAAACAGCAGCTTGAGTTGACGAAATGTTGAACGCATTGGCGCAGCAGTCGAGGGAACGCGCGCCGCCCGCGCGACGGACGGCCAAGCGCGAGAGTAGCAGGGATGCTTCCGCGATGGCAGTGCCGCGGAACCCGGATGTCCTGCCCGATGCGCGCGATCGGCGTGCGGCGCGATCCGCATGATGCACGTGTTCGCGCAATACGCGTAATACAATACGGCGGCCTTTTCGAACTCGCGCGCTTTGCGCATTCACCGAGATGCTCGCAGAACAACGTCACCAATACATCCTTTCGCAGGTCAACAGGAACGGCGCGCTTTCGGTGGCGGAACTCGTCCGCGAGCTGCATGTGTCGCGCGAAACGATCCGGCGCGACCTGAATACGCTCGCCGAGCGCGGGCTGCTCGTTACCACCCACGGCGGCGCACTGTCGAGCGACCGGCGCGAACCCGACCTCGACGTGCGAGAAGCCGCGAACTCCAGCGCGAAGCGCGCCATCGGCGAGCGAGCTGCCGGGTTGGTGCCAGACGGCGCGTCGGTGATCATCGACTCCGGCAGCACGACGCACGCCGTCGCGCGCGCGCTCATCGACCGCCACCGGCTGACCGTCTACACGAACGACTGGCGCATTGCACTTCTGCTCGGCCGTCGTAACGAGAACCGCGTGACACTGCTCGGCGGCGAACTCTCCGATCACGAAGAAGCGACGTTCGGTCTCGACACCGTGCAGCAGCTCGATCAGTACCACACCGATTTCGCGTTCGTTGGTGCGGGCGGCATCACCGCAGACGGCTGGCTGACCGATTATTCGCGCATGGTCGCGGAGGTTCGCAGCCGCATGCTGCTGGCGACGGGCTGCGCGATCGTCGTCGCCGATCATTCGAAGTTCGGGCGCGTCACGCCGGTGCGCATCAATGGATTCGAGCGCGCCCGCTACGTCATCACCGAACTCGCGCCGGAAAAGTCGATCGCGCGCGCAATTGCGGCGCGTGGGCCGGAGTTGCTGGTCGCGTGACTCCGGCGCTTCGGCGCTCGTTCGCGGGCTGTCGCGTCCCGGCGCGCCCGTTTTGTCTGGTCCTGTACTCACTCCGCCTCATTTTTGTCGCCATAGTATTCAGGTGAGTGAGGCTATTCGTACTTTCTCTTCCTCCAGAGTGTGCACGCGCAACGTTCATTGTGCGGTGCGAAACATCGCCGATTGGCAATTTGTGGATTTATTTTGCAAAACGCCACATAGTCATGGCGTTGTCACGGAAATCTGTAATTCTTGCGATGCCCGTTCAGACGGGGCTTGCACGTCGTGCGGACAGCGTTCCCGCGCGGCGGAGCAGTGGTCGTTTGGAAGCAGGCCCGGCGGATTGTAGACAATCTGCACTCCTCGCTGCACGGGTGGCGAAGCAGGCGGTATAGTCCGCCGACATTCGATCACACACGCATCGGGACATCCCCGAGCAATCCGGTTTTTGCCCTGGAGATTGACATGAACCACAAGAATCCCCTTCGCGCGGGTTTCAAGCGCAAGCTGCTGCCGATGCTCGCCGCCGCGATGCTGCTGGAAGGCTTCGCGTTCTCCGCTCATGCCGCCGACGCAGTCGTTCTCTACACGGCTGACGGTCTCGAAAACCTCTACCGCGACGTGCTGCCGGCCTTCGAGAAGAAGGAAGGCGTCAAGGTCAATATCGTGACGGCCGGCAGCGGCGAAGTTGTGAATCGCGCCAACGTCGAGAAGGATTCGCCCAAGGCCGACGTGATCGTCACGTTGCCGCCGTTCATCCAGCAGGCGCAACAGAGCGGTCTGCTGCAGGCGTACCAGAGCGCGAACTACAAGAATGTGCCGGCCATCGCCAAGGCGCCGGACGGCGCGTGGGCAACGTTTGTGAACAATTACTTCTCGTTCGCGATCAACCCCGACGTCGTGAAGAACGAACCGAAGACGTTCGCTGATCTGCTGCACCCGGACTACTCGGGCAAGATCGCGTACTCGAACCCGGCAACGGCAGGCGACGGCATGGCCGTCATCATCCTGACGACTTCGCTGATGGGTGAAGACAAGGCGTTCGACTACCTGAAGAAGCTCGAGCAGAGCGCCAAGTTCCACACGAAGGGCACGGGCTATCTCGACGTGCTGCTCTCGCGCAACGAAATCTCGGTGGCCAACGGCGACCTGCAGATGGACCTCGACGATGCAGCCAACGGCGGCCTCTCGCTCAAGCCGATCTTCCTCGCAGTTGACGCGAGCAGCCATCCGACCACGTTCCAGCTGCCGTACGCAATCGGCCTGATCAAGAACGGCCCGAACCAGGCGGAAGGCAAGAAGCTGATCGACTACCTGATGTCGACTGATGTGCAGTCGAAGGTGCCGGACATTTTCGGCATCCCGGCTCGCACGGACGTGGCGCTTACGGGTAAGAACGGTGAAGCGGTCAAGAAGTCGATCGCCGGCGTGAAGGTCATCCCGGTGGACTGGAATCAGGTGATGGCGAAGAAGGCCGACTGGTCCGCGCGCTGGAAGAACGAAGTGATCGGCTCGTCGGGCAAGCAGATCGAAGTCGTGAAGCCGAAGTAAGCATTTAAGCCGTATCGGTGTCACTTTGTTTGGGCCGGGGTGGGTGCCGAGGCGCTTACCCCGGCCCACAGTTTTGCATCGGATGGGACCGTGAGCGCTGATGTTCCGACTCTGGCCGCCACGCCAGGTCCCACCGGCAGTTTTGCATGGGACCAGAGCCAGCGATGAAGCGCTGGCTCTGGTTCACATAGGAGATGAACCGGTGAATACCGCAAGCCTCGCGCCGGCCGGCATGGCCCGCGCGCAGCCGGAAGTGTCCGGCATGACGGGCAAGGAGACCGCGGGCGTCGCGGGTGTGCAGATCGACCATCTGAGCGTTCGTTTCGGCACCCGCACGGTCCTCGACGATCTGTCGCTCACGATTCGTCGCGGCGAGCTGTTGACCGTGCTCGGCCGCAGCGGATGTGGCAAGACCACGTTGCTGCGCTTTATCGCCGGTTTTATTGAAGCCGATGGACTCTCCGGCTCGCTTTCCGTGGCGGGCCACGATCTGACTCACGTGCCGCCGCACCGGCGCAACCTGGGTCTGCTCTTCCAGAGCTATGCGCTGTTCCCGCATCTTTCGGTGTTCGAGAACGTGGCGTTCGGGCTCAAGGCGCGGGGCGTGCCGGCGCGCGAAATCGCGCGACGCGTGGCCGACGCGCTCAAGCTCGTGCAGCTCGGCGATTCGGGTCACGTGATGCCCGCCCAGCTCTCGGGCGGCATGCAGCAGCGTGTGGCGCTCGCGCGTGCGCTCGTGATCGAGCCGGATGTCCTGTTGCTCGATGAACCGCTTTCGGCGCTCGACGCCAATCTGCGCGCGTCGGTGCGCTCCGAACTCAAGGCGCTCCACGAGCGCCTGCCCGACCTCACGATTGTGTGCGTTACGCACGATCAGGATGACGCGCTGGTGCTCTCAGACCGCACGCTGCTGATGCGCGATGGCCGCATCGCACAACTCGGCACGCCGCAGGAACTCTACGACGCGCCGGCCGACGCTTACGTCGCCCGCTATCTCGGCGCCGCGAACCTGCTGCCGCCGAACATCGCGTTCCCCGTCGGCGATCCGCGCCACGATGTGCGCGACAAACTCGCGTGCCTGCGTCCGGAAAGCCTGCGCATCGCGCCGCTCGGCGACGGGTCGCTGCACGGCACGATCGAATCGGTCGAATGGTATGGCTCGGTGCTGTCGGTGCCGGTGCTGCTCGACGCGATGCCGAACGAACCGGTGCTGGTCACCATGCAGCGCGGCCACGGCATGACGCCGGAAAAAGGCATGCGCGTGTCCCTGCGTTACGAGGCAGACGATGTCGTCCTTATCAACCCCTGACTCCGCGGGGCTCGCGCCGCACACCGCCGGCGCGCACGCGGCCGCCGTGCGTCGCCGCGAGCGGCGTGCGCAGTGGCACATCGCGTTCCTGCTCGTGTTCGTGCTTGGGCCGATCGTGGTGTATCCGCTCGTGCGTCTCGTGCTGTTGAGCCTCACCGGCGCGCACGGCCTGAGCTTCCACGCCTATACGTCGTTTTTCTGCAATCCCGAATCGCGTGGCGTAATCGGCACGACGCTGCTGATCCTGTTCGTGAGCGGGAGCCTCGCCTCGGTGCTCGGCGTCGCGCTCGCCGCGATCCTGTTCTTCAAGCCGTTTCCGGGCGCGCGCCTCGTCACGCGCTTTCTCGAACTGTTCGTGGCGTTCCCGTCGTTTCTCGTCGCGTTCACGCTGATCTTTCTGTATGGCTCACAGGGCTCGGTCAGCATCGGTCTGCAGCGCCTCTTCAATCTGCAAGCGCCGCCGCTCGACTTTCTGTTCGGCATGGGCGGCGTGATTCTCGCGGAAGTCGTGTTCTACGCGCCGTTCGTCGTGCGCCCGACGCTCGCCTCGTTCGCGTTGCTCGACATGCGTCTGATCGAAGCCGCACGCAGCCTCGGCGCGAATACGTGGATGGTCGCCGCTCGCGTGATCCTGCCGCTCGCATGGCCGGGCATCGCAGCGGGCACGATCCTCTGCTTCCTGCTGACGTTCAACGAGTTCGGCATTTTGCTCGTGCTTGGCAGCGCACACCTCGTCACGCTGCCGGTAGCGATCTATAGCTCGGCCACCGTCGACCTCGATCTGCCGACTGCTGCCGCTGGCGCGGTCGTGATGCTCGCCATGTCACTTTCGCTTTATGCGTTGTACCGGCGCGTGAACCGCCGTAACCAGGGAGGCGCTCGCAATGTCCGCTGATCCCGATCAAATCGCACTGCCCCCGCAGCATCACCGCGCTCGGCCGGTGGAGCGCGGTCTTGTTGCCCGGATCGCTGGCGGCGTGCTGCTCGGCCTCGCCGCGCTCCTGTGTTTCTGGTTGTTCGTGTTGCCCGTGATCGTCGTCGCGCTGTCGAGCGTCGCGTCGCACTGGTCCGGCACGATTCTCCCCGATGGCTTCAGCATGCGCTGGTTCGAGCGCCTCGGGTCGAGCGACTTCGACGCGCTTGTCACGAGCCTCGAAGTCGGCTTCGGCGTGGCTGTGCTCGGCACGGCACTGGGGCTCTGGCTTGCGCTGGCGCTGGAAGGGCGCGACCGGCGCGGCCTCGGCGCGATCGTCGACACGCTCGCGATGGTGCCCAACGGCGTGCCGAGTGTCGTGCTCGGCCTTGCGGTGCTCATCGCTTATCACAAGGCGCCGCTCGATTTGTCGAGTTCCGCTGCGATCGTCGTGTTCGTGCAACTCGCGCTCGTGCTGCCGTTCTGCTACCGGTGTGCGTCGGCCGCGCTGCGCCCGGAGTTGACCGTTCTGCGCGAAGCGGCGGCGAGTCTCGGTGCGCCGCCGTCGATGGTGTTGCGCCGGGTCGTGCTGCCGCAACTCGTGCCGGCCATCCGAGCCAGTCTCGCGCTCGGCTTCGCACTGTCGCTTGGGGAACTCGGCGCGACGCTCACGGTATATCCGCCTGGCTTCGCGACGGTGCCGATCGTGGTGGTGGGAGCCGTCGAGCGCGGCTATTACCTGCCGGCATCGGCGCTGTCGCTGATTCTGCTCGTCGTGTCGCTCGCGGCACTGCTGATGATCGCGGCGCGCGTGCCGCGCCGCCGTGCGGACTGAGCACATGCCCAGTGCGCTGCGCGCAGCGCAAGAACGCAACGACGCGACAACGCCCGACCGGGACGTTGTCGCGCCGATCGCGATGGTGCGCGACCATTCGCTGACCGAACTCGTGCGCGACGAGATCGAGCGACGTATCGAAGCGGGCATGCTCGCGCCAGGAGACAAGCTTAACGAGGCCGATTGGGCCGCGCGTCTGCAGGTCTCACGTGGACCGGTGCGCGAGGCGTTTCGCGTGCTGGAGCAGGCGGGGCTCGTGCGCAACGAGAAGCATCGGGGTGCGTTCGTGCGTAGCGTGTCGGCGCGTGAGGCCGCGGAACTGGGCGTGGTGCGCACGATTCTCGAAGAGGCGGCGTGCCGGACGCTGGCGACGCGGATAGACGCAGCTCAGGTGGCGGCGCTGCGTGAGTGCCTGGATGCGATGCGCGACGCGCTCGCTCTCGACGATCGCAGAGCATACGGCGACGCACGCGATGCGTTTCGTGACGTGCTTGTGATGGCCGCGGGCAACGGAAAGCTGCACGAGGCGTATCGACGGTGCGTGAGCGAGTTGCGCCTCGCCGCGCGCGCGAAGCTGCCCGGCGCTGAGGTGCTGCATGCGTCGTATGCGGCTTACCGCGCGATCCTGAGCGCGTTGGCATCACGCAAGGCGGACGAAGCCGCTGCACTGATACACGCGCAGAACGGCTGACGCGGATTTGGCGCGGCTTGGGCTGTGATGAATGCAGGCGGCGATGGGCGCCGCCGCGATCGAAACAACGAGGGGGAGCGATGCCACTGAGTCTGGCGGATATCAAAGGACTGTTCGACAGCTACGGCGATGTTGCATACAGCGGCGAGCCGGTTACGCAGTTGGAGCACGCACTGCAGAGCGCGGACCTTGCCGAGAAGGACGGTGCGGGCGAGGAGTTGATCGCGGCTGCGTTTCTGCACGATCTGGGGCATTTGCTGAACCGCCAGGGCGAGACGCCGACGGTACGGGGTATCGACGATCTCCACCAGTACTTCGTGCTTCCGTTTTTGCGTGCTGTAATGCCGGACGCCGTGTTGGAGCCGATCAAGTTGCACGTCGATGCCAAGCGTTATCTGTGTGCTGTTGATGATGCATATTTTGGCCGTCTTTCTGCTGACTCGGTGCGCAGCCTGGAATTGCAGGGGGGGATTTTCAGCGCGGAGCAGGCGCGTGAGTTCCAGGGGCGGCCATTTGCAGAAGACGCAGTGCGCCTGCGTCGGTGGGACGATCTCGCCAAAATTGCGGGCAAACCGACACCGGACCTCAACCACTACCTGTGGATCGTCGAGCGCGTAATGCAGCGTCACTCGTGATCCGGTTTCACCCGATCGACGCTTGAAGCCGTGTTTGGTGGGGCGAGTGTTCTCGCCGTGGACCTTTCGCGACGCTACTGCCTTGTTGAAGGCGCGATGGTGAAGTGGAACATGTCATGTGGATATACGTAATCCGACATTGACATTAATTCGTACTCCAGATCATAAGAGCGGTGTGTGGACCGGGATGGCTGGCATGCATGGGGTGCCTTGGTGACCTGCGGTTGCGCGCAAATCCCGGGCCCTAGCCAAACCGACGCGGCTCGCGCGCCCGTATAACCCGTCTATTGAGTCTGGCTTGGGTATATATGCATGAGACTTGGAGCTTTGCTGGCTAGCCCATGCCGGCCAGCTTATGAGCTGGCACCAGTTAAGCAGGGAGTTGGCTTCGTTAGTGTAAGAGTGGGTCGGACAGCCCCCCGCTGAAAAACCGCTTGCAAGAACGCCCGGTGGTCACTAGAATCCCGGTCTTTCGCGCTTTCGGATGAAGGCGCGGGGAAGCGGGAAGCCCTTGTGGGTGGGAGTAGGCGGGCGGCAGCGGTAGTGCCGGACAGGTTGATCGAAGTAAAAAACCTGTTGACAGAAAGCCCGGCAGTCTTCATAATCTCGTTTCTCTGCTGCTGACGCAGCGACGCAGGAAACGCCGGGTAGTGAGTGGTTTAACGGCGTTTTCGCGAACGATCTTTAAAAATTTACAGCCGATAAGTGTGGGCGCTTGATGTGCTGACGCGGCTCATCCGGTTCTTCGGAGCGGGATGGGAGTAGCGAAAGTATCAAGAGTCTCACACTAAAGTAAGTCAGGTTTTTGAATTTATTCAGAACCTGTCAGCTTTGAGTGAGCGACCTGTCCCGAGAGGGACAGAAACAAGTAACAGGTATTGAACTGAAGAGTTTGATCCTGGCTCAGATTGAACGCTGGCGGCATGCCTTACACATGCAAGTCGAACGGCAGCACGGACTTCGGTCTGGTGGCGAGTGGCGAACGGGTGAGTAATACATCGGAACATGTCCAGTAGTGGGGGATAGCCCGGCGAAAGCCGGATTAATACCGCATACGATCTATGGATGAAAGCGGGGGATCGCAAGACCTCGCGCTATTGGGGTGGCCGATGGCGGATTAGCTAGTTGGTGGGGTAAAGGCCTACCAAGGCGACGATCCGTAGCTGGTCTGAGAGGACGACCAGCCACACTGGGACTGAGACACGGCCCAGACTCCTACGGGAGGCAGCAGTGGGGAATTTTGGACAATGGGGGCAACCCTGATCCAGCAATGCCGCGTGTGTGAAGAAGGCCTTCGGGTTGTAAAGCACTTTTGTCCGGGAAGAAATCCCCTGAGCTAATACCTCGGGGGGATGACGGTACCGGAAGAATAAGCACCGGCTAACTACGTGCCAGCAGCCGCGGTAATACGTAGGGTGCAAGCGTTAATCGGAATTACTGGGCGTAAAGCGTGCGCAGGCGGTGATGTAAGACCGATGTGAAATCCCCGGGCTTAACCTGGGAACTGCATTGGTGACTGCATCGCTCGAGTATGGCAGAGGGGGGTAGAATTCCACGTGTAGCAGTGAAATGCGTAGAGATGTGGAGGAATACCGATGGCGAAGGCAGCCCCCTGGGTCAATACTGACGCTCATGCACGAAAGCGTGGGGAGCAAACAGGATTAGATACCCTGGTAGTCCACGCCCTAAACGATGTCAACTGGTTGTCGGGCCTTCATTGGCTTGGTAACGTAGCTAACGCGTGAAGTTGACCGCCTGGGGAGTACGGTCGCAAGATTAAAACTCAAAGGAATTGACGGGGACCCGCACAAGCGGTGGATGATGTGGATTAATTCGATGCAACGCGAAAAACCTTACCTACCCTTGACATGTACGGAATCCTGCTGAGAGGCGGGAGTGCCCGAAAGGGAGCCGTAACACAGGTGCTGCATGGCTGTCGTCAGCTCGTGTCGTGAGATGTTGGGTTAAGTCCCGCAACGAGCGCAACCCTTGTCCCTAGTTGCTACGCAAGAGCACTCCAGGGAGACTGCCGGTGACAAACCGGAGGAAGGTGGGGATGACGTCAAGTCCTCATGGCCCTTATGGGTAGGGCTTCACACGTCATACAATGGTCGGAACAGAGGGTTGCCAAGCCGCGAGGTGGAGCCAATCCCAGAAAACCGATCGTAGTCCGGATCGCAGTCTGCAACTCGACTGCGTGAAGCTGGAATCGCTAGTAATCGCGGATCAGCATGCCGCGGTGAATACGTTCCCGGGTCTTGTACACACCGCCCGTCACACCATGGGAGTGGGTTTTGCCAGAAGTGGCTAGTCTAACCGCAAGGAGGACGGTCACCACGGCAGGATTCATGACTGGGGTGAAGTCGTAACAAGGTAGCCGTATCGGAAGGTGCGGCTGGATCACCTCCTTTCCAGAGCTCATCGCTTCAGCGCGTTGAAGCGCTCACACTTGTCGGCTGTAAAGAAGACAGACTCAGGGGTCTGTAGCTCAGTCGGTTAGAGCACCGTCTTGATAAGGCGGGGGTCGATGGTTCGAATCCATCCAGACCCACCACTTTGTCTGCATAAGGCGAAAGCGGATCCCTCGAGTATGTATGACTGGGGGATTAGCTCAGCTGGGAGAGCACCTGCTTTGCAAGCAGGGGGTCGTCGGTTCGATCCCGTCATCCTCCACCAATCCTCAATGCTCAGTGTCCGGTACACACCGGATATTTAGCATTGGCGATTGAGCCAGTCAGGGCGATGTGAGTAAAAACCATATCGGCTGTCGTTCTTTAACAATCAGGAAGAAGTAGTAAAGAGATTCATCCAAAACACACTTAGAGATGGGTGTGGAGTAGGTGAATCAGGGTTGTGATTGTATCGATGTATTTTTAAGTTCCTCGAAAGAGGGCTTTGGAATACGGCACAACGCTAAAACTCAACCTGTAGCGAGTGTGATCAACGCGGGAAACTGCGAAGAGACATACCCGTTATAGGGTCAAGCGAACAAGTGCATGTGGTGGATGCCTTGGCGATCACAGGCGATGAAGGACGCGGTAGCCTGCGAAAAGCTCCGGGGAGCTGGCAAACAAGCTTTGATCCGGAGATGTCCGAATGGGGAAACCCACTCCTTATGGAGTATCCGTAGCTGAATACATAGGCTACGTGAAGCGAACGCGGTGAACTGAAACATCTAAGTAACCGCAGGAAAAGAAATCAACCGAGATTCCCAAAGTAGTGGCGAGCGAAATGGGAAGAGCCTGTACTCTTTATCTGAACTGTTAGCCGAACGCTCTGGAAAGTGCGGCCATAGCGGGTGATAGCCCCGTAGGCGAAAACAGATTGGAAGAACTAGGTGTACGACAAGTAGGGCGGGACACGTGAAATCCTGTCTGAAGATGGGGGGACCATCCTCCAAGGCTAAATACTCGTGATCGACCGATAGTGAACCAGTACCGTGAGGGAAAGGCGAAAAGAACCCCGGGAGGGGAGTGAAATAGATCCTGAAACCGCATGCATACAAACAGTCGGAGCCTCGCAAGGGGTGACGGCGTACCTTTTGTATAATGGGTCAGCGACTTACATTCAGTGGCGAGCTTAACCGAATAGGGCAGGCGTAGCGAAAGCGAGTCCGAACAGGGCGTCCAGTCGCTGGGTGTAGACCCGAAACCAGGTGATCTATCCATGGCCAGGTTGAAGGCACGGTAACACGTGCTGGAGGACCGAACCCACTAACGTTGAAAAGTTAGGGGATGAGCTGTGGATAGGGGTGAAAGGCTAAACAAACCTGGAAATAGCTGGTTCTCTCCGAAAACTATTTAGGTAGTGCCTCGTGTATCACCTTCGGGGGTAGAGCACTGTCATGGTTGAAGGGTCCATTGCGGATTACTTCGCCATAGCAAACTCCGAATACCGAAGAGTGCAATCACGGGAGACAGACATCGGGTGCTAACGTCCGGTGTCAAGAGGGAAACAACCCAGACCGCCAGCTAAGGTCCCTAAATATTGCTAAGTGGGAAACGAAGTGGGAAGGCTAAAACAGTCAGGAGGTTGGCTTAGAAGCAGCCACCCTTTAAAGAAAGCGTAATAGCTCACTGATCGAGTCGTCCTGCGCGGAAGATGTAACGGGGCTAAGCAATATACCGAAGCTGCGGATGCGAGCTAGTCTCGCATGGTAGGAGAGCGTTCCGTAAGCCTGCGAAGGTGCACTGTAAGGTGTGCTGGAGGTATCGGAAGTGCGAATGCTGACATGAGTAGCGATAAAGGGGGTGAAAGGCCCCCTCGCCGTAAGCCCAAGGTTTCCTACGCAACGTTCATCGGCGTAGGGTGAGTCGGCCCCTAAGGCGAGGCAGAAATGCGTAGCTGATGGGAAGCAGGTCAATATTCCTGCACCATTGTTGAATGCGATGGGGGGACGGATCGCGGAAGGTTGTCCGGGTGTTGGAAGTCCCGGTCCTTGCATTGGAGAAGGCGCTTTGGCAAATCCGGGCGCGGAATTCAAGGGTGTGAGGCCATCCACTTAGGTGGAGAAGCAACTGGAAGTGGTTCCAAGAAAAGCCTCTAAGCTTCAGTTCAACAGTGACCGTACCGCAAACCGACACAGGTGGGCGAGATGAGTATTCTAAGGCGCTTGAGAGAACTCGGGAGAAGGAACTCGGCAAATTGGTACCGTAACTTCGGGATAAGGTACGCCCCTGTAGCTTGACTGGCCTGCGCCAGAAGGGTGAAGGGGTTGCAATAAACTGGTGGCTGCGACTGTTTAATAAAAACACAGCACTCTGCAAACACGAAAGTGGACGTATAGGGTGTGACGCCTGCCCGGTGCCGGAAGATTAAATGATGGGGTGCAAGCTCTTGATTGAAGTCCCGGTAAACGGCGGCCGTAACTATAACGGTCCTAAGGTAGCGAAATTCCTTGTCGGGTAAGTTCCGACCTGCACGAATGGCGTAACGATGGCCACACTGTCTCCTCCCGAGACTCAGCGAAGTTGAAGTGTTTGTGATGATGCAATCTCCCCGCGGCTAGACGGAAAGACCCCATGAACCTTTACTGTAGCTTTGCATTGGACTTTGAACCGGTTTGTGTAGGATAGGTGGGAGGCTGTGAAGCGGGAACGCTAGTTTCCGTGGAGCCGTCCTTGAAATACCACCCTGATCTGTTTGAGGTTCTAACCTTGGTCCGTGATCCGGATCGGGGACAGTGCATGGTAGGCAGTTTGACTGGGGCGGTCTCCTCCCAAAGGGTAACGGAGGAGTACGAAGGTACGCTAGGTACGGTCGGAAATCGTGCTGATAGTGCAATGGCATAAGCGTGCTTGACTGCGAGACTGACAAGTCGAGCAGGTGCGAAAGCAGGTCATAGTGATCCGGTGGTTCTGTATGGAAGGGCCATCGCTCAACGGATAAAAGGTACTCTGGGGATAACAGGCTGATACCGCCCAAGAGTTCATATCGACGGCGGTGTTTGGCACCTCGATGTCGGCTCATCTCATCCTGGGGCTGTAGCCGGTCCCAAGGGTATGGCTGTTCGCCATTTAAAGAGGTACGTGAGCTGGGTTTAAAACGTCGTGAGACAGTTTGGTCCCTATCTGCCGTGGGCGCTGGAAGTTTGAGGGGGCCTGCTCCTAGTACGAGAGGACCGGAGTGGACGAACCTCTGGTGTACCGGTTGTGACGCCAGTCGCATCGCCGGGTAGCTATGTTCGGAAGAGATAACCGCTGAAAGCATCTAAGCGGGAAACTCGCCTCAAGATGAGACTTCCCCGGGGACTTGATCCCCTTGAAGGGTCGTTCGAGACCAGGACGTTGATAGGTCAGGTGTGGAAGCGCAGTAATGCGTTAAGCTAACTGATACTAATTGCCCGTAAGGCTTGATCCTATAACAGGTATGCCTCCCTCCCCTGATGGAGAGAAGCGCGTACAGGTTGAGATCACGTGTTGTGCCTGAAACAACACAACCCCAATTCAGCAACACACACTCTTTACGCTTCTTCCCGATTGGCTGTGGCGCGATAACACCGCGACGCAGCAACCCGTCATGCCTGATGACCATAGCGAGTTGGTCCCACCCCTTCCCATCCCGAACAGGACCGTGAAACAACTCCACGCCGATGATAGTGCGGATTGCCCGTGTGAAAGTAGGTAATCGTCAGGCTCCTTATGCTGTAAAGTTCGAAACCCCGGTGTCTCCGAAAGAGCGCCGGGGTTTCGGCGTTTATGCGCCGGTGAAGCCACTCCGGAGCGATACGCTGAAGCGCAAGACCGTAGCGGACGTACCGCGGCGCAAGCCCGGGACGCTGGGCCTGCCGGTCGCGCCGTGAAACCGGAAACGGAAGCCGCAATAAAAAGCCGTCCCGAAGGACGGCTTTTTTATTCACTTCATCGTCTGCTGCACGCCGGTCTGCCGACGGGGCTCCTTTACGGTCCGCGCTCGCCGAAGTCCGGCACGGATTAACCGGAGTTCTCACTCGCTAAACTACCGACGACGCATCAGTGCGGGACCCTATCAGTCGCTGTCGACACAATTTTCGATATCGACAAATCGCACGCCTAACCGGCGAACTGCTCCTGCGTCAATTCTTCGAGTAGCGCCATATCCCGAGCAATGACCTCCGGAAGATGCGCACGCAGAAACTCCACCCACGTCTTCGTCTTGGCATCGACGAATTTGCGTGACGGATAGAGCGCGTACACGTTTGTCTTGTGCAACTTGTGCTGCGGCAGCACGCGTACGAGGGTCCCGTTACGCAACCCTTCAATCGCTGCATATACCGGCAGGACGCCGATTCCCATGCCTTCGCGAATCGCGACCGCAAGCGATTCCGCAATGTTCACCTGCACCGGGCCGTCGACGTGCATCTCCACACTACCTTCTGGTCCTTCAAGCGTCCATTCGTGCGCCGGAGACGCGGGAGTCTTCAGTATCAGACAGTCATGGTGCGCGAGGTCCGCAGGCGTGCGCGGGGAGCCGTGCATATGCACATAAGCCGGTGACGCGCACAGGATGCTGTAGGTCGAGCCCAACTGATGTGAAACCAGTTCGGAATTCGGCAGTGACGAAGCCGTCACAACCGATACGTCGCTGCTGCCCTCGAACAGGTCCGGCATGTTTTGCGAGAGCGTCAGATCCACTGTCACTTCGGAATGCAGCGCGCGATAGCGTGAAATGGCCGGCAGTACGTATTGTTGTCCGATGCTGGCGAAGCTATGCATGCGAAGCGCGCCAGCAGGCCGTTCGTGAGCACAACTCGCTTCTTCTTCGGCGCTGTCGACGTCGGCGAGAATCTGCGTGCTGCGTACGAGATACCGTTCCCCAGCGGGCGTCAGCGCGAGGCGGCGCGTCGAACGATTGAGCAGCCGCGTGCGCAGATGCGCCTCCAGTTCCGACACGGCGCGTGACATTGCACCGGTCGTGGAATTAAGCGACTGGGCCGCTGCGGTGAAACTGCCAGCTTCGACGACGCGGACGAATACCCGCATGTTTTGTAGCGTATCCATCAAACCTTCTTGTTCGACACAGAAACCATATTGTCCGCCGCACAGACGTCGACATTGTTGAGTGATCTGGAACGCACGTTACCGGTCGATACCATTAATTCACCCGGATGACGCTCCTACAATCGGCGCATCAATCTCTGTCTGCGCAAGCAGCATTCTTCATCACAGCCCGAGCCTAGTGCACCTTTCATGAGTGGCCACCAAGCGATTCATCGAGCGTTCGATTCACCTCGCAGTGCGAAAGTGTTTTGGCGCGCTGCGAGGCGCGCACTGCGCGAATGGCCGTCCGCGGAAGGTGCAATCTGGCTGCATCTCCTTAAGACAGTCATGGCGGGCTTGCTCGCGATGGGCATGGCGATGCTACTCGACCTGCCGCAGCCGCGTATTGCGATGACCACGGTGTTCGTGCTGATGCAGCCGCTTTCGGGCATGGTGTTCGCGAAGAGCGTGTACCGGATCGTCGGAACGGTCGTCGGGATGATCGCGGCGGTCGTGCTGGGGGCAGTGTTTGTCCAGCAGCCCGAACTTTACATTCTCGGCATGACCGGATGGGTGGCCGCCTGTACTGCGGCTGCCATGAGGAATCGACATTTTCGCTGGTACGCTTTCGTGCTCGCGGGCTACACCGCCGCACTGATCGGCATTCCGTACGTGACGCAGCCCAACGGGCTCTTTCTTGCGGCACTCGGACGAGGGGCCGAAGTGGCAGTCGGCATTCTCTGTTCGGGGATGGTCAGCGCCGTGATCGTGCCCCGCCAGACCGGTACGCTGCTCGAGCAAACGTTGCGCACACGGTACGTCAATTTTACTGCGTTTGCCTCAGGCGTGCTGTCGGGCGGGTTGGAGCGCCGTGCGTTCGAAGGGCGCTTTGCAGGTCTTGTCGACGATGTCGTTGGTTTCGAGGCGACGCGTGCGTTTTCGTTCTTCGAAGATCCGACGATGCGTTCGCGCAGTCAACTGCTCGCGCGTCTGAATAGCGAATTCATGGACGCGTGTGCGCGTTTGCATGCGCTGCGCCAGTTACTGAAGCGCGTGCATCGCGGTACCACCTCGATAGCGCCGCTAGCACCCTGGTTCTCTGAGCTTGCGGCATTACTCGCACAACCACAACTTCACAACGAGAGTGATCGCGCCTGGGTGCTGCGTCTGGCCGATGCATTGGAGACATGGCAGCGAACCTTGCCGAGGAATGTGCGTGAGGCACGGCGCCCGCTAGAAGCAGCGTCACCTGACGCGCTGCAGGACTTCGATACCTCGGCCGAACTCATGTACCGGTTCACGACCGAGATCGTGTGTTACAGCCGCACCTACGCATCGGTCATGCACCCGGCTCTCACGAAAGAGCCGCCCGCTACGCGCTACGTGCCGCGCACGAGCTGGTACGTGGTGGGGTTCACGTTCCTGCGCACCGCGGCGGTGATGGCGGCGGTCGGATGGTTCTGGGTCGAGACGGACTGGCCGAGCGGCGGTATGGCGATGATCGCAGCGGCGCTGACTTGTGCGCTCACGTCGTCGGCATCGAGCGCGACACGTCTCGCCATGCAGATGGCCGTCGGCGCTATGTGCGCCGCGATCGTGGGCTATCTCTTTATTTGCTACGTGTACCCGAACGTCGACGGGTTTCCACTGCTCTGCGCGACGCTCGCGCCAGTGTTGGCAATTGGTGCCTTTTTGGCCACGCGGGGGCGCATCGCTGGCTACGGCGTGGGTTTTTCGGTGTTTTTCTGCCTGCTTGCGGGTCCCGACAATGTGATCGCCTACGCGCCCGATCTGCTGATCAACAACGGCATTGCGATTGTCGCGACGATGCTGTTCGCGTCGCTCGTGTTCGCGGTGTTGTTTCCTGCAGACACGAAATGGTTGATCGAGCGCATCTGTGGCGAACTGCGCGGCCAGGTTGTGATCGCGTGCAGGGACGAGCTGCGTGGCCTCGGTCAGCGATTCCAGTCGGGTACACACGACCTGATGCATCAGCTACGCCTGCTGTTGAACGGCAGGCAGCACGAGCATCGGCGGGCGCTGCGCTGGATGTTGCTCACGCTCGAAGTCGGACACGCGATGGTGGATCTGCGTCAGGAAGCGCAGTCGGCAATCTGGCTGGCCGAACTCGATGCGCGATGGGAGCCAGCTCTTGCACGCGTGCAAGCCGATATCGCTGGGCTTTTCGAGCGCCCCGACGTGGAGATGGTTGATCGAGCATTGATATCGGTGCGTTCCGCGACATGGGTGGCTCAGGAGGCGCACGGTGCCGTCCGCCACGAGCGCGATTGTCGTCATAACGTCGAGCGGCTCCTGAGCTATCTCCATTTCATCAGAAGTGCGCTGCTCGATCGCGATGGGCCGCTCGGTACGTTAGCGCGGCGTCGAATGCGTATTGACGCGCAATTGTGCAAGGTGGCTTGAATGGTTTGGGCAAAAGTTCCGCCCAATTGTGTCTGGATTTGGAAGGGTCCCTTCCAACCTGGCGTGTTAATCAATTTGACGCGGGGTCATATATTCGGGCTGCTACCAGTCCAGCACCCGCGTGTACTGGAGAGAAAAATGAAGTACGTGAAGATCGCCGTTCTGGCTTGTTCGTTGTTTGCTGCGGCTGCGGCCCAGGCGCAAAACGAAGTTCCAGCAGCGAGCGCTCCTCCGCAGGGGACGCAAACCGCAGCTTCGCAGGCTGTGGCGACACCTTCCCAGGGCGAAATCTCCAAGCCGGCGCGCAAAGATGATTGCGTCGGCCCCGCAGGTTTCTGCATCAATTACTTCGGTAGCTGAACTTGACGGCGCGCCGACATTGTGACCGCGCAGGCCGGCTTTTTGCCGCGACATCTTCATAAAAGGCGTCGCGGCGTTTGTGCATGAGGGCGCGTGCCGTATATCCCGGCCGCGCATCGCTACGACTGCCGCCTGAGCAAGATCCAAAAAATAGCATTGGCGGACGGGCATTTCTGGAGACTTGGATGTACGAAGATCGTATTCGTTGTGCCGCACTGCGCGGAAAGATCACTACGGCCAAAGAGGCAGCGCAGCTTGTGCGCAATGGCATGCGTGTTGGCGCGAGCGGCTTCACGCGCGCGGGCGACACGAAGGCTGTGCCGATCGAACTGGCACGCCGCGCGCGAGAAGAAAAAGAGCCGCTGCGCATTACGTTGATGACGGGCGCGTCGCTCGGTCACGACGTGGACCGCCTGCTCACGGAAGCGGGCGTGCTCGAGCGCCGTCTGCCGTTCCAGGTCGACACCACGTTGCGCAAGGCCATCAATCGCGGCGAAGTGATGTTCGTCGACCAGCACCTTTCCGAAACGGTCGAGATGCTGCGCGCGAATCTGCTCGGCAAGCTGGACCTCGCCATCATCGAGGCCGCTGCGATCACGGAATCGGGTGGCATCGTGCCGACCACGTCGGTCGGTAATTCGGCCAGCTTCGCCATCCTCGCGGAGAAGGTGATCGTCGAAATCAACCTCGCGCAGCCTCTCGGACTCGAAGGTTTGCACGATATCTGGATTCCGGGCCGCCGTCCGCATCGTGAACCGCTGCCGATCATGAGCCCGGAGGACCGCGTTGGTTCGTTCACGATCGACATCCCGCCGGAAAAGATCGCCGCCATCGTCATCACCGACCAGCCGGACAGCCCGTCGACAGTGCTGCCCGCCGACGAAGAGACGGCGCGCATCGCCGGACACCTCATCGAGTTCCTCAAGCACGAAGTCAAGCATGGCCGCATGAACGCGCAGCTGCCGCCGCTGCAGGCTGGCATCGGCACGATCGCGAACGCGGTGCTCTCGGGCTTCGTTGATTCGCCGTTCGAAGCACTCACGATGTACTCGGAAGTGCTGCAGGACTCCACGTTCGATCTCATCGACTCGGGCAAGATGGTGTTCGCGTCGGGCGCGTCGATGACGCTCTCCGCGACGCGTCAGGCTCAGGTGCTCTCCGAACTCGACCGCTATCGCGACAAGCTCGTACTGCGTCCGCAGGAAGTCAGCAATCACCCGGAAGTGATCCGTCGCCTCGGTCTGATCGCGCTGAACACCGCGCTCGAATGCGACATCTACGGCAACGTGAATTCGACGCACGTGGGTGGCACGCACATGATGAACGGCATCGGTGGTTCGGGCGACTTCGCGCGCAATGCTTCGTGCGCGATTTTCGCAACGAAGGCCATTGCCAAGGACGGCTGCATTTCGAGCATCGTGCCGATGGTGCCGCACGTCGATCACAACGAGCACGACGTGGACGTGATCGTGACGGAGCAGGGTCTTGCAGACCTGCGCGGTCTCGCACCGCGCGAGCGCGCCACGCTGATCATCGATCGCTGCACGCATCCGCTCTATCGCGATGTGCTGCGCGACTACTATCGCGACGCGCTCAAGCACGGTGGTCAGACGCCGCACGATCTCGCGAACGTGTTCGCGATGCATTTGCGCTACAACGCGACGGGCTCGATGTTGCCCGAAGGCGCAGGCGGTAACGTAGCGAACGCTTGACGCTTCAGATACGCAACGTAAGCGGATAAAAAAACGGGCGTGCCGGTAACGGCACGCCCGTTTTGCTTTTGCGGGCTACACCTGTTGCGTGCCGGAGCTACGCACGCCGGAATAGCCGGATGATAAAGAGCAGAATCACCGCGCCGATGATGGCCGTGATGATCGAACCGATCCAGCCGCCGCCCAGGGAGATTCCGAGGACTCCCGCAAGCCAGCCGCCGATGAACGCACCGACAATCCCTACGATGATATCGACGATCAATCCGAAGCCGCCGCCCTTGACGAGCACGCCGGCGAGCCAGCCCGCGATTGCACCGATGATGAGCCAGGCGATTAGTCCGTGTTGCATGGTTGAGTACTCCTCTTGTTAGCGTGAAACGTCCACGGTGAGTGCAGCTTAGACCAAGGCCAGGAGAGCGTCCACGTTAAGCGGCCAGAATTGACACTTATTAAACACCGCGGCCTGTCGTTTAATGAAACGCAATAATCTGGAAGCCAAAACGTAAGCAAACGATTCGGCGTGTCACTCCGGCGCGACTTCGGTTTCCCTGGCGATCCAGCTCACGCTCGAAACGCCTTTTTCCATGCTGAGCCGGCTCGCCATCAGTTCGAGCTTCGACTGGTATTTCGGATGCAGCCGCATGGTCGCGGTCACACGCAACCGTGGCGGGTCGCCGGGCAAATCTTCGCTGGTCAGGCTCTGGAAGGAGAGCGGCGTCGAGTACAGTGAGTTGGAGAGCACGGTTCGGATATGGATTTCGTCCTCTTCGCGGCAGATCACTGTGAGTACGTACTCGCGCACGAGATCGGCCGCCGACACCGGGGTTGCGTTGATCACGCGGCTCACCTCGCGCAGCACGGTATTGATGATCAATACGACGACCGTGCCTGCCAGCGCGGGGCCGTAATGGCCCGCGCCGCATAGCACCCCCACTGCCGCAGCGCACCACAGCGTTGCCGCGGTGTTGATCCCCTGGATCGACCCCTTCTCGCGCATGATCACGCCGCCGCCGAGGAAGCCGACCCCCGAGACTACATAGGCCGCGATCTGCGTGATGCCGGATGTGCCGTTGCCGGTCAACACGCCGAGCGTCACGAACAGGCAAGCGCCGGTCGCCACAAGCGTGATCGTGCGCAGACCCGCCGTGCGCTGGCGAATCTGGCGTTCCAGACCGATGGCGACGCCGCACGCAAACGCCGCGAGCAGGCGCAGGGCGAATTCGAGTGTCATTGTCTTGTCACGAAAGCAGCACGTTTGCAGCCGCGCGGCCCATGGCAACGCGGCGCGCTGGGGTCGCCGGGAATAATATGCGGCGAGATCCCGTTAGCCAAGCTGTCGGCACTGCCATTGGGAAGTCAGCGTTTGGCCACGGCCTTTCCCTCACACTAAAGGCGTTCGTGCGTCGCTGAGCAAGTCGGGTTGAAAGGAAAGGAGCAATCGATGGACACGCTGCGCAATATGCGGATCTTCGTGAGGGTGGTGGAGTCGGGCAGCTTTACGCGTGCTGCCTCGAGCGAGACCATGACGACTGCGCAGGTTTCGCGCGCGGTCACAGACCTGGAGTCGCGTCTGCGTGCGCGGCTTCTGAACCGGACCACGCGGCGCATGTCATTGACGGAGGCTGGCGAGCGCTATCTGGCAAGCTGCAAACGCATACTCGCCGACATCGAGCAGGCCGAGGCTGAGGCCGCGGCGGCGCTTGCGAATCCCGTGGGCAAGCTGCGCGTCTATGGCGGCACGAGCTTCGGACAGCACTATGTCATGCCGCTGATTGCGCGATACCAGCAGCATTTGCCTGAAGTGTCGGTCGACCTGACGATCGCGCAGGCGATGCCCGATATCATCGAGGAAGGCTTCGATGTGGCGGTGGTCGTGGCCTCCGAACTCGACGATTCCGCGCTGATTTCCCAGCATCTTGGCAGCACGGCTGCCATTCTGTGTGCCTCGCCGGACTACCTGCGCACGCGTGGCGTGCCGCACTCGTTCGATGACCTCGATGGCCACACCTGCCTGCATCTCACCGATGCGAGTCTGCCGGCGTGCCATTGGATCTCCGAAGGGCCGCACGGCGAGACGTTCCACCATACCGCGGTGACACCGTTCCAGGTCAACAATCCCGAGGCGCTCGCACTGGCGATTCGCGAAGGCATGGGTATCGGGCCGCTGCCGGTTCCGGTGGCGTTGCCTGGCCTGGCCGACGGCTCGCTCGTGCGTGTCTTGCCGGCTCATCGTCTGCAGAAATTGAACATCTATGCGCTCTATGCGTCCCGGCGTTATGTGGACGCGAAGATTCGCACCTTCGTCGAGTTTCTGCGCGAGAAGGTTCCGCTCGTACTCGCCGAGCAGGAAGCCGCGTTGAGCGCGTGCGATGCCGAGGCGCCGCGCAGGCACACCGCGTCTCAGTTGCGCGTACGTGGCACGCGCGAACTGGAGCGGCTGCAGCTCGTCAACTGAGGCGCGCGGTTGACGCCGTCGTCGCAGTTGTCACCCGCCGCGCGAGAGCAGTTGGTTGTTTATTTCGGCGCCCGTTTGAGGCGCTCGGGCGTTGATTTGTCCGCGCGTTCAACGGGTCCGTCCCCAGCCTGACAATTTCGCCATATTGGCGCCACCAGAGCGCCACCCCCGTTGCCTATCATTCCGCACCATCCCGAAAATACGTCCGGGGTTCGTGTCCTTCGCCGGACGTCCGTCAAGCCTGTCTGAAGCAGTCGTATGTGGATTGTCAATCTCGCCCTGAAGCGTCCGTACACGTTCATCGTGATGGCCATCATGATCGTGCTGGCCACACCGTTCGCCCTGATGTCGATGGCGACGGACGTGTTACCGAACATCAACATCCCCGTCATCAGCATCATCTGGTCGTATACGGGTCTTTCCGCGAAGGATGTCGCGGGCCGCATCACGTCGGTCAACGAGCGCGGCCTCACCACCACGGTCAGCAACATCGAGCACATCGAGTCGCAGTCGCTGCCCGGCATCGCCGTCATCAAGCTGTTTTTCCAGCCTGGTGCGAGCCTGCAGACCGCGATCGCGCAGACGGTCGCGTCGGAGCAGGCGCAGCTCAAGCAGATGCCGCCGGGCGCTACGCCGCCGCTCGTAATCAGCTACTCGGCGTCCAGCATTCCGGTGATCCAGCTCGGCCTCTCCAGCAGGATGATGAGCGAGCAGGCGCTGGGCGATGTCGCGCTGAATTTTCTGCGGCCGCAACTCATCACGATTCCGGGTGCGCAGGTGCCGTATCCGTACGGCGGCAAGTCGCGTGTGATATCGGTCGACATCGACACGCGCGCGCTCATCTCGAAGGGGCTCACACCCGCCGACATCGTCAACGCGGTCAACACGCAGAACCTTATCCTGCCGACCGGCACGGCGAAACTGGGGCCGACCGAATATCGCGTGGATACCAACGCGTCGCCGGAGACGATCGCGGGCTTGAACCGCATTCCGGTGCAGACGGTCAATGGAGCGACTACTTATCTCGGCGATGTCGCGCACGTGCGCGACGGCTTCACGCCCCAGACCAACGTGGTGCGCCAGGACGGCACGCGCGGCGTACTGATCTCGATTCTCAAGAGCGGCGACGCCTCCACACTGCAGGTGGTGAACGACCTGAAAGCGCTGTTGCCAAAGGTACGCGACACGCTGCCCGCCGACCTCGTCATCAAGCCGCTGTTCGACCAGTCGATCTTCGTGGCGGCCGCTGTGCAGGGCGTGGTGCGCGAGGCGCTGATCGCTGCCGCGCTAACGGCCGCGATGATCCTGCTCTTCCTCGGCAACTGGCGCAGCACGGTCATCATCGCAGTGTCGATTCCATTGTCGATTCTCGCGTCGCTGCTGGCGCTCTACGCGCTCGGCGAGACGATCAATATCATGACGCTGGGTGGACTCGCGCTCGCGGTGGGCATTCTCGTGGACGATGCGACCGTGACGATCGAGAACATCGAGCGTCACCTGCATCTGGGCGCGAACCTGCACGACGGCATTCTCGAAGGGGCGGGGGAGATCGCGGTGCCCGCGCTCGTCTCGACGATCTGCATCTGCATCGTGTTCGTGCCGATGTTCTTCCTCACGGGCGTCGCGCGCTTCCTGTTCGTGCCGCTCGCCGAGGCGGTGGTGTTCGCGATGATCGCGTCGTACATCCTCTCGCGTACGCTTGTGCCGACGCTCGCCATGCTGCTCTTCACGCACGGCGGCCCGGATATCGGCCATCAGCACGCGGGGCCGGCAAGCTCGCCGTTCGCTCGCATTCATGAGCGCTTCAACCATGCGTTCGAGCGCGTGCGCGCAAACTACATTGCATTGCTGAGCTTGCTGCTTGCGCGACGGCGCGTGTTCGGCAGCGCATTTCTCGCGTTCTGTCTGCTATCGCTCGTGCTTGTCTTTTTCCTCGGCCGCGACTTCTTCCCGTCCGTCGATGCGGGCAATATTCGCCTGCATATGCGTGCGCCGACCGGCTATCGCATCGAGGAAACCGCGCGTCTCGCGGACGAAGTCGAACGGACGATACGCGAGGTCGTGCCGCCGGACCAGCTGGAAACGATCGTCGATAACCTCGGTTTGCCGTACAGCGGCATCAACCTCTCGTACAGCAATGCGGGGACGATCGGCACGCTCGATGGCGAAATCCAGATCGCGCTCAAGCCCGATCACGACCCGTCACGTATCTATACCGACAAGCTGCGCGAACTGCTGCCACAGCGCTTCCCCGGTGTGGAGTTCTTTTTTCAGCCTGCGGACATCATCACGCAGATCCTGAACTTCGGGCAGCCCGCCGCGATTGATGTGCAAGTGGTCGGTGCGAATCTCGATCAGGACATGACGGTCGCAAGCCATCTGCTCAAAGCGGTGCGCCAGATGCCTGGCGCCGTCGACGCGCGTATCCAGCAGCGCAACGACGAACCGGCGCTGATGCTGGCGATGGACCGCACGCGCATGCAGCAGTTGAGCCTGAGCCCGCAAACCGTCGCGCAGGACGTGCTGATCGCGCTGTCCGGGAGCTCGCAGACTTCGCCTGCGTTCTGGGTGAGCCCGCAGAATGGCGTCGAGTATCCGGTCACAGTGCAGACGCCACAGTATCGCGAGGCCTCGGTGAACGAGGTCATGGGCACGCCGGTCTCGGCGCGCACCAACGCGCCGCTGCAACTCGTGAGCAACCTCGTGCAATTGCAGCCGCACGTAGGGCCGGCGATCGTCACGCACTACAACATCCGGCCTGTGATCGACGTGCTCGTCAGTGTGGAGGGCAGCGACCTCGGCTCGGTGGGTTCGCGCATCGACGGTCTCATCAAGTCGGCCCAGGCGAGCGCGCCGCGCGGCACGACGATCACGATGCGCGGACAGATCGGCACCATGCGCTCGTCGTACATCGGCCTCGGCGTGGGCATCGCCATGGCCATCGTGCTCGTCTATCTGCTGATCGTCGTGAATTTTCAGTCGTGGGCCGATCCGCTCATCATCATCAGCGCGCTGCCGGCCGCGCTCGCGGGCATCGCGTGGATGCTGTTCATCACCGGCACGCATCTGAGCGTGCCCGCGCTGACCGGCGCGATCATGACGGTCGGGGTTGCGACGGCCAACAGTATTCTCGTCGTGGCGTTCGCGCGGCAGCGCCTCGCTGCGGGCGTGACCCCGCTCGCGGCGGCGCTCGAAGCAGGTGCGACGCGGATCCGCCCCGTGCTGATGACCGCGTTCGCCATGATGATCGGCATGGTGCCGATGGCACTCGGCTTGGGCGAGGGCGCCGAACAAAACGCGCCGCTTGGCCGCGCGGTGATCGGCGGTCTGCTGTTTGCCACGGTTTCCACGCTACTTTTCGTTCCTCTGATGTTCGCGACCGTGCACGGCCACCTCGCGCGCCGCGCCGCTGCGAAGCGCGAACGCGAGGCAAGCCGCGGTCGCCACTGAAGCGGGACATTACGCAATCCGGTTACGTTTATTCTGGTCGATGACATGGAAGAACCTCATCATCACTCATCCCTCGACATCGCCGTGGGCGGTGGACAGCACGGCATGGATCTGCCGGGGCGAAATCAGGCGGGCAAGCGCGCGCGGCTGGCGGTGATCGCCGTTGCGCTGCTGCTCGCAGCGGGCGCGGCTCGCACGATCGTCTCGAGTCTGCAGAACACGCATCATCTCGCCGATGTCACGAAGCGCAACGCAATACGTCAGCGTCGTGCAACCGGTCGCCGCCGGTTCGGATGGACGCATCGTACTGCCGGGTAGTTTGCGCGGCTTTGTCGAGGCGCCGATCTATTCACGCGCAAACGGCTATGTGCTGCACTGGTATGCCGATATCGGCGCGCACGTGCAGCAGGGTCAGCTGCTCGCGCAGATCGATACGCCCGAGATCGATCAGGAACTCGCACAGGCGCAGGCGCAGCGCGATCAGACTGCTTCGACGCTCGCGCTCGCCAGGACCTCGTTCGATCGCGCACAGCAATTGCGGCAGCGCGATGCGGTTTCGCAGCAGGAACTCGACGATCGCCAGGGCGCGTACAACCAGGGCGTCGCGAGTCTGGCCGCCGCTGATGCCAACGTGCGCAGGCTCACGGAAATGAAGGGCTTCCAGCGTATCGTCGCGCCTATCACTGGCGTCATCACGCAGCGCAACGTCGATATCGGCGACCTCGTGAACGCGGGCAACGGCGGTTCGGGTCGCGCGCTCTTCGCGATTGCGCAGTCCGATCAGTTGCGGCTTTACGTCGACGTGCCGCAGACCTACGCGCATCAGGTCGCGGTGGGGCAGCAAGTGAGCGTCACGCAGCAGGAGATGCCGGGCGTGACGTTCGCGGGCACGGTCACGCGCACGTCGCAGGCAATCGACGTCGCGACGCGCACGCTGCAAGTGGAAATCACGCTGCCGAATCACGACGGCAAACTGCTGCCGGGCGCATATGTCGAGGCTGCGCTCAAGACCGATTCGACGGGGCTCTTGAGCGTGCCGGGCAACACGCTGCTCTTCCGCGCGGAAGGCCCGCACCTCGCCGTCGTGGGGGCGGACGGGAAAGTGAAGCTCAAGCGCGTCGAGATCGCGCAGGATCTTGGGCAGACGCTTGTGATCGGGCATGGGCTCGACGCGGCGGATCGCGTGGTGCTCAATCCGAGCGATTCGATCGCCGATGGTGACAGCGTCACCGTGGTTGCACCAGGCCCGAACCCGGCGGGCAGCGCGGGCGCAGCAGCGAAGCGGAGCACGACTTGAAAACCGTGTGCAAAGCGAAGGTGCACCTCCGCGCACCCGTTCGCGGCAGCCTTGCAGCGATCGCCGCAATCGGTCTCGCGGCCTGCATCGTTGGCCCTGATTACCGCGCGCCGCAGACCGAAAGTCCAGCGGCGTGGCGCGTCGATTCTGCCGATGCGTACTGGCGAGCGGCACAGCCTTCGCACGCGCCGCTCGATCCGCAATGGTGGAAGGCGTTCGACGACGCGCAACTGAACGACCTCGAACAGCAGGCGCTAGCCGAAAACCAGACGCTTCGCGTCGCCGCCGCGCACTACGCACAGGCGCGTGCGACGCTGGCTTCGGTGTCGTCGCAACAGGCGCCGCAAGTGGCGCTCGATGCGAGCGCTGCACGCGCGCGCGTCTCTGCGAACCGCCCGCAAATGAGCTACGCGACGCCGAATATGTCGACCGTGCAGAACGATCTGAAAATCGGCCCCACTGCGAGCTATGAGCTGGACCTGTTCGGGCGCATCCGGCGCATGGTCGAATCCGCGCAGGCATCGACGCAGCAGGCCGGCGATGATCTCGCTAACGCGCGCCTCGTCCTCACTGCGGAACTCGCGACCGATTATTTCGCGCTGCGCGAGCTCGACGACGAAATCGACGTTGTGAACCGCTCCGTGGCATTGCAGCAGAAAGCACTCGATTTTGTGAACGCGCAGCACGATCTCGGCGCAGTGTCGGGGCTCGATGTATTGCAGCAAAAGGCGCAACTCTCGGCGACGAAGACTCAGGTGCACTTGCTGGAGAATCAGCGTCAGCAGGACGAGCACGCCATCGCCGTGCTGATCGGTAAGGCGGCGCCTGAGTTCACGGTTACGCAGATTGTCACGCCACTGCCGGTGCCGGCGCTGCCCACGGGCTTGCCGAGCGAGCTGCTGCAGCGGCGGCCAGACGTCGCCTCCGCCGAGCGCGCCATGGCGGCGGCTAACGCGCAGATCGGTGTGGCTCGCACGGCGTACTTCCCTGACGTCACGCTTTCGCCCAGTATCGGCTGGGAATCGACACGTTTTGCCAATCTGTTCAGCGTACCGAGCCTCATGTGGTCGCTCGGCGCGACGGCGGGCGAAGTCCTGTTCGACGGCGGCAAGCGTGCGGCAGGCGTCGATTTTGCACAGGCTGGTTACGAGTCGGCACAGGCCACGTACCGGCAGACCGTGCTGACCGCGTTTCAGGAGGTGCAGAATGCGGTGACGGGTCTCTCCGTGCTGGATCGCGCATCGGGCGATGGGCAGGCGGCCGTGGACGACGCGCGCCAGTCTTTCGAACTCGCGAACGCACGCTATCAGGGTGGGCTCGTCGCGTTCATCGACGTGCTGAATGCCGAGCAGCAATTACTTGCCAGCGAGCGTCAGGAAGTGCAGATTCATGGTCAGCAGGTGGCGACGGTGGTTTTTCTGGCGAAAGCGCTGGGCGGCGGATGGAGTGTCGAAGAAGGCGCGCTGGCAGCGGGGGCTCGGAATACGAACGCCAACGCAGCGAACGCCAACGCAGCGAACGTAAAAGCAGGTGCAAACAACACAGCGGACGCCGCAACGCGCGATGCCTCGCTGGCTGCGGCGCTCGAAACGCGCTAGCGCGCGGGGCGTTTTGGCCATCGCCGTTGCGTGTGGCACACGCGTGGCGCGCGCAAGCAGACACAAGCAGCCGCGCGAAGAGGAGGAACGGGCATGAAGGTATTGGTAATCGAAGACGAGCGCAAGGTCGTGGACTACCTGCGCAGCGGGTTGAGCGAGCAGGGCTGGATCGTCGATGTCGCGCTGGACGGTGAGGAAGGCGCGTGGATGGCCACGGAGTACGACTTCGACGTGATCGTGCTCGATGTGATGCTGCCGAAGCTCGACGGCTTCGGCGTGCTGAGCGCGGTGCGCGCGAAGAAGGACACGCCGGTCATCATGCTGACTGCGCGTGATCGTGTCGACGACCGCGTGCACGGTCTGCGCGACGGCGCCGATGACTATCTGACGAAGCCGTTCTCGTTCCTCGAACTCGTCGAGCGGCTGCGCGCGCTGACGCGCCGCGCGCGCGCGCAGGAGTCGACGTTGATCTCGGTGGGCGATCTCCAGGTGGACCTCATCAGCCGGCGCGCGACACGCGACGGCGTGCGGCTCGACCTCACGGCGAAGGAATTTCAGCTGCTGTCCGTGCTTGCACGACGGCGCGGCGAGATTCTCTCGAAGACGCTCATTACCGAACTCGTCTGGGATGTTAACTTCGAGAGCAACGCGAACGTCGTCGAAACGGCGATCAAGCGCCTGCGCGCGAAGCTCGACGGCCCGCATGCGGCGAAGCTGCTGCACACCATTCGCGGAATGGGCTACGTGCTCGAAGTGCGCGAGGACGGAGGCCAGTCATCATGAAACGCTCGATTTCGCTGCGGCTTTCGGCGATGTTCGCAGCGGTGTCGCTCGTCGTGTTCACGCTCACGGGAACGGGCCTGTTCCTGTTGATGAAGAATCAGCTCTTCAATGAGGCGCGCGAGACGCTTGATACGCGCGCGCGCATCGCGGCGCTGATCGTGGCGCACGCGCCCGATGTCAAAAAGTGGGCGTTCGTGCAGGAGAAACTGCGCGACCTGTCTCCCGCCGACAGCCGCATGCATTACTACGTCGAGGGACCCGATCCACGGTTTCGCTTCGGCACACCGATCGTCGGCGAGGTGGTCGACACTCTGGGAGCGAATCACCAGCGCGTGCGGCCGCCCGGCAGCGATTTCGACGTGCTCATGACGAGCGCCACGGTGCCCGCCAGTGGCGACCGGCCCGAGGTGAGGCTCGTGGTCGCGAGCGACTGCGAGCGTACGCAGTTGATGCTGAGGCGTTTCGGCATCGTGCTTGGCTTGCTGATCGCGATGTCCACGATCGCAGTCGCGCTCCTGAGCCGCGTGGTCACGCGATTCGGCCTCGCGCCGCTGACGCGGCTTTCGCGCGAGGCGGCGCAAGTGAGTCCGTCGAACCGGCGGCAGCGCCTGCGCACGGACGAACTGCCCGAGGAACTGCACGACCTGGCGAGTTCGTTCAACGGCGCGCTCGAACGACTCGACAAGTCGTACGGGCGCCTCGAATCGTTCAACGCCGACGTGGCCCACGAACTGCGCACGCCGGTCAGCATCCTGATCGGACAGACGCAGGTTGCGCTCACGCGAGACCGTTCGGTGCTGCAACTGCGCCAGACACTGCAATCGAATCTGGAGGAGTTCGAACGATTGCGCGTGATTGTCAACGACATGTTGTTCCTTTCGCGCAGCGATCGGGGAGAGCGCGCGACGGATCTTGCCGAAGTGTCGCTGCGTGCCGAAGTGGAACGCATGCTGGACTTTCTGGAAATGCCGCTTGAAGAAGCGCAACTGCGCGTCGAGGTGCAAGGCGACGCGCGTGCGTGGGTCAACACGTCGCTAATTGGGCGCGCCGTGAGCAATCTTTTCGTCAACGCCATTCAGCATTCGGCGCCTGGCACGACGCTGCAGGCGACCATCGCGCCGCAGGACGGCCATGTCGAAATCGCCGTGTCGAATCCGGGCCAGCCGCTCGATCCGATTGTGCGCGAGCACATTTTCGACCGCTTTTACCGCATCCAGGAGGCACGTTCGAACAGCCACGAGAATCACGGGCTCGGTTTGTCGATCGTGAAAGCGGTGGCTGAAATGCATGGCGGCACGGTGTTCGTGCGTAGCGCGAACGGCGTGAATACGTTTGGCTTCTCCGTGGCCGTCGATGGCACGCCGGTCGCCGCGGCGATCGAGTCGGAAAAGGAGCGCCGCGGGCGCGCGGGACTGCCGTTGCACGTCTCGCCGTGATACACGCGCTCGCGTGGCTCAGTCGGGCTTTTTGTCGACGTCGGTGCTTTCTTGCGCGTGCAGGTCACGGCGCAGCAAATCCCAGCAACTGATAAAGAGGGCGGCGATCAGCGGCCCGATCACGAAGCCGTTTACGCCGATGAGCGAGATGCCGCCGAGCGTCGAGATCAGCACGACCCAGTCGGGCAGTCGCGTGTCCTTGCCCACGAGCACGGGGCGCAGGATGTTGTCGATCGTGCCGATCACGAACACACCGAAGATCGCGAGGCCGAGTGCCCTCGCGATCGCACCCGTCGAGAAGAGGTAGATCGCCACGGGTCCCCACACGAGGAACGCACCCACGGCGGGCAAGAGCGACAGCAGCATCATCACGAAGCCCCACAACACGGCGCCCTGAATCCCCACCACCCACAGCGCGATGCCGCCAAGCGCGCCCTGCACGAACGCCACCGCGAGATTGCCTTTCACCGTCGCACGGATGACCGTGGTGAACTTGCGGATCAGATGCTGCTTGTGCAGTTCGTCGAGTGGGATGGCGTCGCGCACGTACCGTGAAATTTCGCGTCCGTCACGAACGAGAAAAAAGAACATGTAGAGCATCACGAAGAAGCTCACCACGACCTGCAACGTGATCTGTCCGACGCTCAGCGCGCTCGTCGCGACGAACTGGCTGATTCGCGCGGCACCGGCCGAGAGACGCTGCTGCAGTCCGGGCAGATCCATCAGGTCATAACGTTCGAGCAGATTCTGCACCGACTGCGGCAACGCATGGACGGCCTGGCTGAAGAATGCACCGACGTCGAGACTGCCCGACCTCACCAGCGCATACGCTTGGGAAATCTCCCGGATCAGCGTGCCTGTAACAAAAGTGAGCGGCAGGATCACGATCACGACGCAGATCGTGAGTGTGAGCAGGGCAGCGAGATTGCGGCGGCCGCCGAGCCGCGCGACGAGCCAGCGTTGCACGGGCTGGAAGATCACCGCGAGTATGGTGCCCCACAGCACGGTGCTAAAGAACGGCGCGAGGACGAAGCAAAGCGCGATGGAAACGGCGAGCAGCAGAAGATAGAACGACGCCTGGTGGAGATTCTTGTTGCCGTTCATGGGCAGTGGATTCCTGTCGGGCCGGACAAGGGGCGAATGGGTGACGTTGCCGCCCATGATAGCGGGTGACCCACGCGGCCCGTCGCAGAAACGCGCACGCGGGATACGCAGCGCGATTTACGGTCCCTCTGCTATTCAGTTCGCACCGACGAGCCGTACGCGCGTAATCTCCGATGGCGCGCCGAGCCGCTTCGGCGGCCCCCAGTATCCCGTGCCGCGGCTCGTGTAGACCCACAGGCTGCCGAGCTTCGCGAGCCCCGCCGTGAACGGCTGCTGCAGGCGCACGAGGAAATTCCACGGAAAGATCTGGCCGCCATGCGTGTGGCCGGACAGTTGCAACGTGAAGCCCGCATCGGCGGCTGCGTGGGCCGAGCGCGGCTGGTGAGCCAGCAGCACGCGTGTATTGATGTCTTTCGGCGCGCCCGCGAGTGCCGCCGCCGGGTCGCTGCGCTGCGCAGGATCGAAATGGTCCGCGGTGTAGTCGGTGACGCCTGCCAGCACGAGGCGCGCGCCACCGTGCTCGATCACGACGTGCTGGTTCATCAACACAGTGAGGCCGATGCGGCGGAACTCGGCGACCCACGCGTCGGCGCCGGAGTAGTACTCGTGGTTGCCCGTGACCGCGTAGACACCGTGGCGCGCAGCCAGCCTGCCGAGCGGCGCCGTGTGGTGCGCGAGCCGTGCGACGCTGCCGTCCACCACGTCGCCCGTGATCGCGACGATGTCCGGGTCGAGCTGGTTCACCGCGCGCACGATAGCGTCGACGTAATCGTGCTTGATGGTCGGACCGACATGAATATCGCTCAACTGGACGATCGTGAAGCCGTCGAGCGCAGCGGGCAGACCGCGGATCGGCACGTCGACAGTACGCACCGGTGCGCGCCGCCGTGCGTTGAAGAACCCGAACGCGCTCGATAGCAGCGCAAGGCCGATCACCGTTGCCGAACTACCCGTTCGCCAGGCCGCGAGATTCACGCTGTGCGGCCAGAGCGCGTCGATGCTCATCAGCGAGGCCAGCACGATGTCGCGCGCGATCGTCAGCATGAGCAGGGACGAAAAGAAACCCATCGCGAGCATGCCGGCCCAGGCGAGGCGGTCGCCGAGCGGGTGCTTGATCGCTCGCGCGAGCATGCCCGGCGGGATCAGCAGGCACGACAGCACCAGCCACAGCGCCGCGAGCCACTTGCCCGATGCGGGCGTGGGCAGATCGGGGATCAGACGGAGGCCAACATAGACGTGCAGCAGCACGCCGATGGTGATGAAGCGGACGAAGAATGAGAGTCGTGGCATGGCTGGCCAAAGGACGCAAAGGCGCGAGAAAGGCGGCGTGCGAAATGCCGGGCAGCGCCGGCTGCGAAGCATTCTACCGGCAAGTGCGTTCACGTGCCGGAGCCGGCCAGGCGGCTGGCGGGAGGCGTGCCGCGACGCGGTTTAATTGCAACTAACGGTCCGCCGCTCAGGGCGCTGGTATCACACGTCCTCGAAAAACTAGCGAGCCGTGTGGTGTGTGCGGCGCCGCATCGGCATGACAGCGTGACCTTGGGAAATGCCGTGGAAGCTGATCTCGCGAACATTGTTTGCAGACTGTAAGTCAGACTATTAAACGTCCATTGAGTGGCTGCTCTCCATGAACTATCCTCGAATCGACGCCCGCGCAGTGTCGGGCGCTGTAGGGGAGACAGGTCATGAGAATTACGAAGCCTGTTGAGCAGGGGCACCATGGTCGTCATGTCGGTTACGAGAGCAGCCATGTCATGCTGCCGATGGTCGTGTTGTCGTTGATGGCGCTGGCGCTGTATCTCGCCGTGAGGAGCATCGACATCTCCGAGCTTGGCCGAAGTGCGCTGTTCTACGTCGTGATGGTGTTCGTCACGCTGGGCATTGCGGGGCTGTTCGGCTTTGTGGGCGGCTGGCTGCGCTCTCGCACCAACGACGCCACGCCCGAGGGGTTCTGCTTTATTGGCGCTGTGATCGGCGCAGTGGTGTTCTACTTCGCTCTCTTCACCTGAGCGCGGCGCGTGCCGGTTCTCCAGCTTTCGCGCGCCGGGGCGGGGCGCCTGGCGTGCTTGTCACGCTTGCCGTGCGACACTGCACGTACTTCCTTAATTGCTCTCGAGTCAGCGCTTCCAATGTTCGATCTCTTCGACGACGCCCCGCAGCCCGACGTCGCCTGGCATCCCGCATGGCTCACGGCTGAACAGGCGACAACCCTGCTTGCGCGCATAGTCGCCGAAACGCAGTGGCGGCAGGAACGGATTCGCACGCCCGGCGGCTGGGTTGACCAGCCGAGGCTCACGGCGTGGCTCGGCGAACCGGACGCCGTCTACATTTACTCAGGAATCCGAAACATGCCGCAGCCGTGGACGCCTGCGGTGGCCGAATTGCGCGATGCAGTCAATGCCATCTGCGGCGTACGTTTTAACAGCGTGCTGCTGAACCGCTACCGGACAGGGGCGGACAGCATGGGCTGGCACGCCGACCACGAACCCGAACTGGGCGTGGAGCCTGTCATCGCGTCGGTGAGTCTCGGCGCGACACGGCGTTTCGACCTGCGCCATAACGCGACCGGCGTCGTGCGCTCGTTCCGGCTCACGAGCGGCAGCCTGCTCGTGATGCGCGGACAAACCCAGGCGCAGTGGCGTCATCGTGTGCCGAAGGAACCTGTCGTGAGCGGGGAGCGCGTCAATCTGACGTTTCGGGTCGTTATGCCGGAATTGAGGAAGAAGTGAGCTATTTGTCGCCAGTTTGGCGGAAAACGGTGTGAGTTGGTGCCGTTTGCCAGATTGGTAATCGTGCCCCCGTTCCGGCCCTTGAAGAAATATAAAAATTTATGCGCATAAATGCGCACTCGTCGGCGTGGATTCAGATGGCCTCGGCAAGGCGCCGATGCACGATGGCCGTCAATCGCTCGAACGGCAAGGTGGACGCGGCCAGCGCGGTGACGTCCGGAAACTGGTCGCGGGTGATGTCGGTGAGGACCTGCGAGGGCGGCGCCTCGACGAGCACGCTCGCACCCGATTCGATCATCACCGTGATCGCATCGAACCAGCGCACCGTGTGGCGCATGTTGGTGGCGAGGTCGGCGCGGAT
The DNA here is from genome assembly GCF_021390575.1 of Paraburkholderia adhaesiva. Taxonomy (GTDB): domain Bacteria; phylum Pseudomonadota; class Gammaproteobacteria; order Burkholderiales; family Burkholderiaceae; genus Paraburkholderia; species Paraburkholderia adhaesiva. The sequence continues at coordinate 595,866 of NZ_JAJEJQ010000002.1, forward strand.
CGCTTCGCCGTCGTGGAGTGGGCGGCCGCCCCGGTTGTCGACATAGACGCTGTGCGGCGCGCGAAACGGGATGTCCTTCGACCATGCCACTAGCTGGTCTGCAGCAGAGGCTAATAGTTCGCAATGCGAAGGAACTGCGATGTCGATTCGTTGTGCCTTGCGAGCGCCGGCTGCGAGTGCGCGGGCGGCGAAGGCATCGAGCGCGGCGTCTGCACCCGCGACGACAATCTGGCGCGGGGCGTTGACGTTTCCGATGTACACGCGTGATCCGTTGTCCTTGACCAGATCGGTCGCGAGCATTTCGATCTGTGTTTCGCTGAGTCCGGAAATCGCTGTCAACCCGTAGCCCGATGGGCACGCGGTCTCCATGAGTTCGGCGCGCTTCTTCACCATACGCAGTGCGTCGTCGAACGCGATTGCGCCGCAACTAACGGCAGCCGGATACGCGCCCACCGACAGGCCGGCGCAGAAGTCCGGCACGAGCCCTTCGCTAGCGAGCGCGCGCGCAACGGCGACGCCGGCGACAGTCAGCCCGATTTGGACGGCCACGGTGGATCGCAAGGCGTCCGCGCTGTCGAGCGCGAGCACGTCCATGCCGAGCGTCGCGGATGCTTCTTCGATCGTCGTGCGCACGGCCTCGTGCGAAGGCAGCCGATGCAGAAAGCCGGGACTTTGCGCGCCCTGGCCGGGAAAGAGGCAGGCGAGTGTCATGGTGTGCGCCAGGGATCTTCGACTAGCCGCGGGTTGTCGCTGGCTCGCACGAGCACGAGCGGTTTGCGCGCGGCTAGCTCGACAAATGCGACGCCGCCCGCCGGTGTTTCGACCTGGGCATCGACGCGTGTGCCAGCGCGCTCGGCCGCACGGGCGAGCAGATCCGCGAGCGCGCCGATTGCGGCAGGAGCGGGGCGGTCGGGCATACGGATCAGCAGATCGAGATCACTCGACGCAGAAATCGTCGGCGTGCCGGTCGCGAGTTCAAAGCCTGCGCTACCCGTTGGGCCCCACGCATAAATGTCCAGCGCGGACGGCGATGCACGCAGCACCGCGAGCGCAGCGAACGCGGGCAACGCGACACGGTCGTCCACAGGCGAAACGCCCAATAAATCTTCGGGCGAGCAGATTGCTTCGATGTCCTGATGATGCAGCCACGTTCCGAACCGTTGCGCACGCGTCGCCCCGCGTATGCCGACGGCGACGAATCCATCCGCCGCCTGCGCGCGTCGCACAACGGCCCAGGGCGCACGCACAAGCGCTTCGCGCACCCAGTCGGGTTCGTTGTCCACCCGGGCGAGCCGCGCAACGCGCAGCAGATCGTGCGCGCGCCAGCGTGCATCGTCGACGCGCGGTGCGTCGGCGGCGAACGGCGGTGCGGCGCACTCGCGCATCAGTTAGCGTCCCATTGCTGCGCAAGGCGCTGGCGGACCTCGATCGAGGCCGCGCGCGTGCGCTTTGCCGCATCGTTTCGCAAGCGGTGCGAGAGATCGCGCTTGTCCGCGCGTGCCTCGCGCGCCATTTGTGCAAGAACGTGCTGTACGTGTGCGACTTGCTCGGCGTTCGGCGCATCCGCATCGACGTCTTCGATCAACTGGTCGAGCAAACCGAGCTTGCCGAACGAGGTCATCGTGTACGACATCGGCACGATCTTTTCGCCGAGCGCGTCGAGGCTTTCCACGCTGCGACGCGTGACGCGCGCGGCAGCTTCCTTGCCCATCGCATGAACCATCGTGCCTTCGGCGTCGAGCGCGACGATGCGGTTTGCCTGATAGCCGTGCGCCAGAAACGCACCCGACATCGCAGGTCCGACGATCAGCGCGATCACCGGATGCCCCGCGAGCCGCGCGCTTGCATACGCATCGACGGCAGCGGCGCAGGCGAGGTGGATGCCCAGCATTTCCTCGCGATAACCGTATGCCTGGCTCTTCACGTCGACGATCGCGACGATGGGCCGGCGCGTTTCACCGGCGGAATCTTCGGCGATGGCCGAGCGCACGGCCTGCGCAAGCCGCCAACCCTGTTCGAGGCCCACGACGTTGTCGCGCGCGCGCACGAAGCGGTTTTCGGGGGCCGGCACGACAGCGATGAAGCGCGCCGTTTCGCCGCCGAGCGGCGCATCGGCGTAGCGCACGGGGCCGCGTTGTCCTTCAAGAGCGCGCTCGCCTGCGAGGGTGCGCAGCCAGCGCGCGCCGCGGGTCAGAGTCATATCGTTCATACCATTTCTCCGCGGGACGTGAGGGGCGTGGCGTCGAACGTGGCACGCATCGTTTCGGGTGCGACGGTGGCAGGATCGATCTGCGCGAGCTTCGCGAGCCACGCCTCGACCTGCTCGGTGCGGTGGGCTTCGGGCACACCGCATGCGAACGCTTCGCGCACGGCCCGATGCACATCATCCACCGCGTCTTCTACGAGCGCATCGGCAAAACCGGTCTCAGAGCGCTGCTCACCGCCGATCAACTGCCACACATGGCGTCGGTCGCTTGCATCGAGTTCTTCGATGCCGGCTTCCTGCTCGATCACCTCGGGGCCGTTCATGCCGAGTCGTCCCTGCTTCGTCATCACGAGATACGAGCATAGACCCGCCGCGAGCGACATGCCACCGAAGCACCCCACCATGCCCGCGATCACGCCGACGACGGGAACGTGGCGGCGCAGCGCGACGATCGCAGCCTGGATCTCGGAGATCACCGCGAGGCCGAGGTTGGCTTCCTGCAGGCGCACACCGCCGGTTTCGAACAACACGACGGGGCGCACGATCTTGCCGCGCTCGCAGTCGGCGAGCGCGAGTTCGAGCGCCGCAGCGATCTTGCTGCCCGACACCTCGCCGATACTGCCGCCCTGGAACGCCGATTCGATGGCGGCGACCACGGCGGGCTCGCCGCCGATGGTGCCGCGTGCGATCACGACGCCGTCGTCGGCCTGGCAGACGATGCCCTGCAGCGGCAGCCACGGCGATTCGATGCGGTCGAACGGGCCGAGCAACTCACGGAATGAGCCCGCGTCGAGGACGGCGCGGGCGCGCTCGCGCGCGGTGAGTTCGATGTAGCTTTCGCGCAGCAGGGCACGGGTCGGGATTTGCGCGGTTTGCTGTCGAGCATTCATGACTGTGCTCCTTGCGCCGCGTCCTGCGCCGCTTCAACAGCTTCCGCGAGCCGTAGCGATACGACGCCCGGCGTGGCGCCGAAGTCATTGATTTCGATTTCTGCGGCACCGTCGTAGCGGGTGAAGAAGCGGTCTAGCACGCTCTTCCAGATGTGCCCGTAGCCATCCACACTCGTATGCACGACGACGCGCGCGCGCATCGTGTCCGCTGGCTGAAGCAGCACTTCGAGATCTCCTGAGCCGACGACGCCCACATGCGCACGCGTCGTCACGGCGCGTTGCGCCGGATAGTCGAATGTCAGTTGTTCCATGATGTCTCATCCCATGCAAAGCCGCCGATGCGGTGCTGAACCAGTCTGTCGATGAATAGCGTCGCGGCAAGCAGATCGGCTGCACCGCCCGGCGATGCGTTGAGCGCGAGCAGCGAATGTTCGAGTGCGTCGAATGCTGCGCGGCCCGCTGGTGTGGCGATGCCGCCCGCGTCGCGCACACGTTGTGCGCCCGCCTGTGCCGCGTCGCGGCCCGTGAGCCCGGCGCGATGCAGCACGCAGGTATCGTCGAGTGACGCCATGATGGCGAGCAGGGCTTCCACGCGAGCCGTGCTTTCGCTGTGGCCTTGCGCGCGCGCCGCGTGGAGTGCGGGCAGGCCCGCACGCATCACATGGGGGAAACCGTCCTGCGCTTCGCGTCGCGCTCCGCCCACGTTGTACTGAAGACGCACGCGCTCGCCGTTGCTGTTGGACGGGCGTGCGAGCAGGTCGTCAAAACGGGCGATCTGCGCGCCCGTTTCGCAGATGAGCGCCGCGTGTGCGTATGCACTGCCATCGGCGGCGAATGGCGTATGCACGATCGCCGCGCCCGCCACGAGCAAGCCGACAATCCAGATCGCGCCGCGATGCGCATTGCTGCCGTTCGTCGCGTGCATCATCGCGACTTCGCCATAGCGGCCGATACGTGCGAGATCGGTGCGCAATGCGACGCCCGGCGCCGCGCCGCGCGAAGCGCGCGCGAGTGCGCGGAACGTCGGCTCGAGCGCGTGAGCGGAACGCAGCATCGTCGCGAGATCGAGGTCGTTATGCGCGCCGCTGCCGCGCGCGTCCACGAGCGCGGGCTTCGGCGTGAGTCGTGCTTCGTCGATCAGGGCATCGCGCGCGAAGCGTGCGAGTTCGGCGTCGGCGCAGGACGTGGCATCCAGCGTATCGAACCGCGTGTGCGGATCGCGCGCAAACGGAACGGCGGAACCTTCGGTGTGTGTGTCCAGCGCAAGCGTACGCATCGCGCTCACCAACTGCGAAAACGCGCGGGCGGCGTATAGAGCCCGCCCGACCACGTCACGAGATCGTCGATGCTGCGCGCCGCGAGCAGCGAGCGCTTCGCATCGCCGCGGCGGATGCCGAGATCCTCGGGGAACTGCACGATGCCGCGGCGGCGCAATTCCTCGGTCTTTTGCGCCTGCGCGCGCAGACCGATCGGTGTCACGCCCGCGACAGCCGCGAGTGCCGCGCGCCGTTCGTCGATACCTTCTGCGCGATGCAGATGCGCGATGCCTTCCTCGGTGACGACATGGCTCACATCGTCGCCATAGATCATCACCGGCGCGACCGGCATGCCGCTTTTCTGGCCGACGGCGATGGCATCGAGTTCATCGACGAACGTCGGCTCGCCGCCTTTTTTCCACGTCTCCGCAAGCTGGACAACGAGCTTGTGGCCGCGCGATACGGGGCCGGTGTTCTTGAGCAGCTTGAGCCACGCCTCGCTCGCGTGACGGCGGCCGCGCGGATCGTGGCCCATGTTCGGCGCGCCGCCGAAGCCCGCGAGCCTCCCGCGCGTGACAGTGGAAGAATTGGCGTCAGCATCGATCTGCAGCGTCGAGCCGATGAACAGATCCACGGCGTATTGCCCGGCAAGCTGGCACAGCACGCGGTTCGAACGCAGGCTGCCATCGCTGCCCGTGAAGAACACGTCGGGGCGCGCGGCGATATACGCCTCCATGCCCACCTCGCTGCCGAAGCAATGCACGCTCTCCACCCAGCCCGATTCGATGGCGGGAATCAGCGTGGGATGCGGATTGAGCGTCCAGTTGCGGCAGATCTTGCCTTTGAGTCCGAGCGATTCGCCGTACGTGGGCAGCAGTAGTTCGATCGCGGCTGTGTCGAAGCCAATGCCGTGATTGAGCGCCGTGATGCCATACGGCGCGTAGATGCCCTTGATGACCATCATCGCAGTGAGCACCTGCAGGTCGCCGATGTGGCGCGGATCGCGCGTAAAGAGCGGTTCGACCGCGAACGGACGATCGGCCTCTACGACGACATCGACCCACGAGCCGGGAATATCGACGCGCGGCAGTTCATCGACGATCTCGTTCACCTGCACGATGACGATGCCATGGCTGAACGCGGCGGCTTCGGCGATGGTCGGCGTGTCCTCGGTATTCGGGCCCGTGTAGAGATTGCCGTGGCGATCGGCTTTTTCGGCGCAGAGCAGCGCGACCTGCGGAGTCAGGTCGACGAACATGCGCGCGTAAAGCTCGACGTAAGTATGAATCGCGCCGATTTCAAGCTGCCCGTCTTCGAGCAGTTGCGCGACACGCAGACTCTGCGTCCCGGCGAAGGCGAAATCGACGCGGTGCGCGATGCCGCGCTCGAAGAGCGTCAGGTGTTCGGGGCGGCTGATGCTCGAAATCAGCAGATGCACATTGTTGAGCTTCGCCGGGTCCGCCTTGGCGAGCGATCGCGAGAGGAAGTCGGCCTGCTTCTGGTTGTCGCCTTCGAGCGCGACGCGGTCGCCCGGACGGATCAGCAGTTCGAGTGCTTCGGTCATGCGCGAGGCGGGCAGCACACCGTCTTCGAGCCAGCCGGCGACGGTGGCGAGGCGGCGGTTCTTTTCGTCGCGGCGCGTGGTCCACGAGCGCGGTGTGAATTCAGGTTGGTCGATCGTAACGGCGAGAGGCTTCATCGGCGGTTCAGCTCCGTGAGCGGGAAGACTTGGCGCGCGGCTTCTTTGTAGCGGGCCTGGCCGCGGCGCGTTCGGTAAGGAAACGATGGAGCAGTTCACCCGTGCCTAGCAGATGCGCGGCCGCGAGCGCCTGAGCGGCCGCGACGTCGCCGCGCTTCACCGCGGCAAGAATTTCGGCGTGCTCGGCATCGGACTCGCCCTTGTACTCGGGAAAGCCGAATTTCAGACGTAGGTAGCGCTCGCCGCGACGGTGCAGCGACGCGAGCATTTCAAGCAGTTGCGGGCGCCCGCAAGGCGCGTAAAGCGCCATGTGGAAGGCCTCGTTGCGCGCGACGTAGAGCGAAGGATCGCGCTCGCCTTTTGCCGCCGTGGCAAGCGCACGCACTTCGCGCAGCGACTGCGCAGTGTGATTGGGCATCGCGAGTCCGAGCGCGAGACTCTCCAGCGCCGAGCGGATCTCGTAGATCTCGCGCGCTTCGTCCGCGGAAAGCGACGCAACGCTCGCGCCTTTGTTCACTTCGATCTTCGCCCAGCCTTCGCTTGCGAGCTGGCGCAGCGCTTCGCGCACAGGAATTGCGCTGACCGAAAAGTGTCGCGCGATGGCGTCCTGGCGCAGCGGCGCGTCGGGCGCGAGCGCACCCGACACGATGGCGTCGCGCAGGGCGTCCGCGATCATGCGCGTCGTGCTGGTGCGCGGCGCTGCCACGGCCGGCAGACCGGTCGCCGTATCGTCGCCGTCCAGGGGAAAACCATTCGTTGTGTCGCTCATGAGATCACATATTATATATAAAAAAGAGATTAGGAAAGCCGTCAAGCCGAACGAGAAGGTGCCGTAAACCGGGGAACAGGGAGTTCTTCATACAAATAGACGTGCAGATAAATCTGCGCTGCCGCCAGATGCCAGGCGGCCTGCGCAAAGGAGAGAGAGGACCACATGAATTCAGTATCCGAGGTAGTAAGGCGAACGTCTGGCAAGACGCCGCTTAACCGTTCGCAGATCGCGGGCTTCTGGGGTGCCTGGGCAGGCTGGACGCTCGATGGCATGGACTCCTTCATTTACGCGCTCGTGCTCACGCCGGCGCTTACCGAGCTGCTGCCGCGCTCGGGCTATGCGGCCACCCCCGCCAACATCGGGCTCGCGGGCTCGATTCTTTTTGCGCTGTTCCTGGTCGGGTGGGGTCTGTCCTTCATCTGGGGGCCGCTCGCTGACCGCTTCGGGCGCACGCGCGTGCTGGCCGGCACGATCTTCATGTTCGCGATCTTCACCGGTCTCGCTGCGACCGCGCACAGCGTGTGGGAGCTCGGCATCTATCGCTTTCTCGCGGGCGTAGGCATCGGCGGCGAGTGGGCGCTGGCGGGTACGTATGTCGCTGAATCGTGGCCCGAGGACCGGCGCAAGATGGGCGCGGGTTATCTGCAGACGGGCTATTACGCCGGCTTCTTCATTGCTGCCGCGCTGAACTATACGGTCGGCGTGCATTTCGGCTGGCGCGCGATGTTCCTGACCGGTGCGCTTCCGGTCGTTGTTGCCATTCTCGTGCTCACGCGCGTCGAGGAGCCGGCCAAGTGGAAGAAGTCGGAGGCGAGCCACGTGCATCGCGGCAGTCCGCTGCGCGAGATCTTCAGTGCTGAGTATCGCAAGCGCACCTTTGTGGCCTGCACGCTTCTGACCATCGCGATCATCGGTTTGTGGGCGGGTGCCGTCTACGAGCCGTCCGCGGTCATTCAACTCGCGACGAAGGCTGGTGCGAGCAAGGCCGACGCAATGCGCACGGCGTCAATCGCGACGGGCCTCCTGTCCATCGGCACGATTCTCGGTTGCCTCGCGCTGCCGCCGATGGCCGAACGAATCGGCCGCAAGTGGACGCTTGCGATCTATTTTGCGGGCATGGCCGTGTCGATCGCGGCGAGCTTCGGCTGGGCCTTTTACCTCGAAAACGGGCTCGTGCCGTTCATGGCGCTGCTCTTCGTGCTCGGCTTTTTCGGCGGAAATTTCGCGCTGTTCAGCCTCTGGCTGCCGGAGCAATTCGCGACGCGCGTGCGTGCCACGGCGTTTGCTTTCTGCACGTCGGTTGGGCGTTTCGTCGGGGCGGGCGTGAACTTCGTGCTCGGCGCTGCGGTGTTGAACATGCACACGCTGGGCGTGCCGGTCGCACTCACGGCAATCGCGTTCGTCGTGGGGCTGTTCATCATCCCGTTCGCGCCGGAAACGAAGGGTGAGGTACTGCCGGGCTAAGTGTCTGCGCGCGGCGCCTCGCGCCGCGCTTTCGCGAGCATCGGCGGAAACAGGCGCCAGCCGAGATTGACGCCGAGGCTCGCAACTACGATCAACACCATGCCCGCGAGTTGGGCGACGCTCAGCGCGCGTCCATACACGAGCGCATCGACTGCGATCGCCGTGAGCGGATAGACGAACAACAACACTGCGATCACGGGTGTCGTGAGCTTCGGCAGGGCGCCGTAAATCAGCACGTACGAAAGGCCGGTATGCAGGACGCCCATACCGATGAGCCAGCCCCACTGCGCAGCCGAAATATGCGTGAGTTCGAGCGCGGCGAAGAACGGCGCAATGAGTGGCAGGCAAACCGTGCCAACCGCGCATTGCGTGAGCGCGAGCAGATGCGGGCGCAAGTCGCGGAGATGTTTCGCGATCAGCGTGACGCTCGCGTAGAGCACCGATCCGCCCAGCGCCTCGCCAATGCCGATCAAATAGCGCTGATGGCCTTGAAGACTACCTTCGGCAAGCACGCCTGAAGCGAGCACGAGCCCCACGAACGCGATGCCGATCCAGCCAAGACGGTCCGCGCCTAGCCGCTCGTTGAAAAGTGCGGCGCCGATCAACACAACCCAGAACGGCTGCACATGGAACACGACCGTCGCAACGGCGATGCTCGTGCGATGAATCGAGTCGAAGAACGCCACCCACTGCGTGACCATGAGCACGCCCGTCACGAGTGCGAGCCCCAGCGTGCGGCGCGTGAAATGACGTGGCGAGAGCCATCCCTTGTACTGGCAGTACGCGGCGAGCGCGAGCATCCCGAAGAGGCAGCGAAAGAATACGAGCGTCATCGCGCCGAGCCGGGCTTCTTCGACGAACACGCCAATCGTGCCCATCAGCAGCCCACCGCTCGCGAGCATGAGGACGCCCTGCTTCTGGCTGGCGTGGTGGTCGGTTTTCATGGCTGGCATCGGTGACGCAAAGGGGGAGTGGAAACCGGGCCAGTATTCGTCAGTTGCGGGGCGTCGGCAAACGAATTAAATTGAAGAATTCCATCAACGCCGCTGATGAATCAGGAGCCGCGCATGAACCCCGAATTCGACCTCGACCTGCTGCGCAGCTTCGTCGCCGTGGCCGACGCGGGCAGCTTTACGCGGGCCGCAGTCACAGTGCATCGCTCGCAGGCGGCGGTGAGCATGCAGATCAAGCGGCTCGAACAGATGCTCGGCACAACGCTTTTTACGCGTGATACGCGCAATCTGGCGCTCACGCGGCCGGGCAATACGCTGCTCGAATACGCGCGGCGCGCGCTCGATCTGCAGGAGGAGGCGTGGTCGGCGCTGGTGCGACCTGAAGTGACGGGGCGCGTTGCGCTCGGCGCGCCCGACGACTACATGGCTTCGTTGTTGTCGCCCGTTCTGCGGCGTTTTTCGACGCTCTATCCGCATGTCGAGATCGAAATTGTCTGTGCGCAGAGCGTCGCGCTCGGGCCGATGCTGGCGGACAACAAGATCGACCTCGCGCTCGTCACGCGCGACCGCAAGCTGCGCGGCGAATTCGTGCGCAGCGAGGACATGGTGTGGGTCGGTTCCGCGACCGACCCGGCGACGGCGACGATGTCGCCACTGCCCGTCGGCCTCTACGAGCACGGCAGCGTGGCGCGCGCTCATACCGTGGCCGCGCTCGACGCGGCGCGCATCCGCTATCGCGCGGCCTATAGCAGCGCGAGCCTGATGGGTCTGATGGCGACCGTCGAGGCCGGCATTGCCGTGGTGGCGCTCACGCGTTGTAGCGTGCCGCCACGTTTCGCCGTGCTCGGCGAGGCGCAAGGGCTGCCGAAGATCGAACCGCTCGATATTGTCGTCGCGCGCAGCGTGAAGTCCAACCGGCCGATCTGCGATTACCTTGCGCAGCAGATGGCGCAGGATCTCGCGGTGCCGCGTCAGCGCGGGTAGACGCTCACTTCGCCGCCGACCGTGAGTCGCACGCGTTCGCCGCGGCGCGGCGTGCGGTAGCCGGGCACGCGCGCGCGCACGGTTGTCTGCGAATCGAAGAGCCGCAGCGTGAGTGCCGCGTCCTGCCCCTGGAACGTGATGTCGTGCACGAGTGCATCGAGCGCGCCTTCGCGCTGCGCAGTTTCCGGCAGGACTTCGATCTGCTCGGGGCGCAGCATTACGTCGACGGCGCCATCGGCATGACTCAGACCATCGGCCACGGGCAGTGCGCCGAGCACGCATTGCGCGCGTCCATTGACGATGCGGCCCGGCAGCAGCACCGATTCGCCGATGAACGCGGCGAGCTCCGGTGTGGCCGGACGCCGGTAGAGTGTCTGCGGGGCGGCGGTCTGCAATAGCCGGCCACTCCACAACACGGCGACTTCATCACCGAGCGAAAGCGCTTCGGCCTGGTCATGCGTGACGAGCACGGCGGTCGCGCCGGCGGCGGCGAGTGCGCGCGCCACGGCTTCGCGCGTCTCGACACGCAATGCGGCATCGAGCGACGAGAACGGTTCGTCGAGCATGACGAGGCCCGGCGATGGCGCAAGCGCCCGCGCGAGCGCGACGCGTTGTTGCTGGCCGCCAGAAAGCTGCTGCGGCGCGCGGGTTGCATAGGACTCCGGAAGTCCGACTAGTTCGAGCAGTTCCGCCACGCGATGACGCGCACGACGCTGCGCACGCGGCAGGCCGAACACGATGTTGTCCGCGACCGAGAGGTGCGGAAAAAGTGCGCCTTCTTGCGGCAAGTAGCCGATGCGGCGCTGCTCGGCCGGAAGATGGAGGCCAGCGCCTGCGACGCGGCGGTCGTCGATTTCGATGGTGCCCGCGTCGGCGTGCTCGAAACCGCACAGCACGCGCAGAAGTGTGGTCTTGCCGCTGCCCGAAGGACCGAGCAGCGCGACGAGTGAGCCCGACTTCACGGAAAGATCGATGCCGTGCAGCACCGGGTGGCCGTCGAACGACTTTTGCAGGCCGGAGATTCGTAGCGTGCTCATGATGGCGATTCCGTTTGGGCGATCAGGAGGCGTCGGGCGGCGCACTGGTGTGCGCGGCCAGCGCCGATTTGCCCGCGAACGTGAACAGGAGGCCCGAGGCGACGAGCGAAAGCGCCGTGAGCAGCGCGGCATAGGGCGCGGCAGCGGCGAATGCGAGCGTAGACGTGTCGCTCCAGACCTGGGTCGCGAGCGTGTGGGTGCCGATGGGCGAGAGCAGCAGCGTCGCGTTGAGTTCGGTGACGACGGCGATGAATACCATCGAAGCCGCCGCGCCAAGCCCCGGCCCCGCGAGCGGCAGCACGACGCGCCGCATCGTCTCGAACCAGCCGAGGCCGAGCGAACGTGCCGTGTCTTCGAGACGAAGCTGCGCTTGCAATAGCGCTGCACGCACGCTCACCAGCGCGAGCGGCAGGAACAGGATCGCATAAGCCACGATCAGGAGCGTCGTGCTTTGATAAAGCGGCGTGAGGGCGCGCACGGCGAGCGACACGATCGCGAGCGCAATCACGAGTCCCGGCACGCCTTGCGCAACGAATGCCGCGCGTTCGAGCAATGCCGCGAGACGGCCTGGATAGCGTGCGAGCAGAAACGCGAGCGGCAGGGCGAGCAGTGTCGTGGAGACGGCGGCGATGAGGCCGAGGCGCAGCGAGGCGAACGTCGCCGAGAAGAGCAATTCAGGCGAGACGTCGGCGGGCGTGATCGCAGCGGCGCCGGGCTGCGTGAGCCAGTAGCCGATCATCGCGAGCGGCACGCCGAGCGTCGCGACGTTAAGAGCGATAAAGGCCGCCGCGACGGGCCAGCGCCAGCGGCCGAGCGCGAGGCGCACAGCCGCGCGCCGCGTGCCGCGATCGACGCGTTCATAGCGCGCACGTCCGCGCACGCGAAACTCGAGCGCAAGACAGACGAGGCACAGCACGATCAGCACGCACGCGAGCAGTGACGCGCCGCCGCCATCGAAGCTCGTGCGGTATTCGGCGTAGATCTCGGTCGTGAAGGTGCGAAAGCGCAGCATCTGGAACGCGCCGAACTCGGAGAGCACGCCGAGCGCGACGAGCAGCATCGAGCCGAAAAGCGCGGGGCGCAATTGCGGCAGCACGACGCGCACGAAAGTCGCCCAGCGATTGCAGCCGAGCGCGCGCGCGGTTTCTTCGAGCGCGGGGTCGAGCCCGCGCAGCGCGGCGGCAACCGGCAGATAGACGAGGGGGAAATAGGCGCTCGTGATGACGATGAACGCGCCGAGGAAGTCCTGCAAGTCGAGGCTGAGCGACACCCACGCGTAACTCGTGATGAACGCGGGCATGGCGAGCGGCGCGGCGGCGAGCAGGGCGAACGCGCGGCGGCCGGGCACATCGGTGCGTTCGACGAACCACGCGATAGCGGTGCCGAGCACGGCACTGGCGAGCGTCGCGCAGACGGTGATCGTCAGCGTGTTGACGAGCAGTTCGCCGACTAGCGGCCTGAAGATCAGATCGGCTGCATCGGCGAATCCGAATGAAAACGCACGCCAGAACGTCAGCGCGACCGGCAGCAGCACGAGGAGAGGGCCGAGCAGCGCGGCCGCGAACAGCGCGCGCGGGGCTCGTCGACGCGCGGCGGCGTGCGTTGTTGGGGGACTCGGCTCCTCTATGGCTGGCGCCGTGGTGATGGCTTCACTCACGATCAGGCTGGCTTTTTACAGTATCGATCAAAGGAGCCCGGCTTCGCGCAGCAGCTTGCCGGCCTGGCTGTCGTCGCCGAGTTGCTGGATCGTCAGTGACGGCGGCTTCAACTGGTCGAACGGCTTGTTGATCGGGTCGCTGGCGATGCCCGGGCGCAACGGATACTCGTAGCTGATGTGATCTTCCGCCATCAGCTTCTGTGCTCGCTCGCTCACCAGATACGCGAGAAATTTCTGCGCGCCGTCCGGGTTATGCGCCGATTTCATCGCTGCCGCGCCCGAGACGTTCACCAGCGCGCCGACATCGCCGTCCGCGAAGTGCGCCACAGCGCTGCGCGTCTTGCTGTCGCCGATCTCGGCGTGCAGGCGGTCCCAGTAGTAGTTGTTGATGATGCCCGTCGCGACCGCGCCGCGGTTCACAGCGGCCACGACGCCTTCTTCGTCGTCGAAGATCTGCGCGTTGGTCTTGAGGCCCTTTAGCCATTGGAGCGTCGCGGCTTCGCCCTTCATGGCCAACACCGCGTCGACGAGCGGCAGGAAGTCGGCGTCGGAAGGGGCGATGCCAATCTTGCCCTTCCATTCCGGCTTCGCGAGGTCGAACAGCGAATGCGGTAATTGTGACGACTGCACCTTCGTCGTGTTGTAGACGAGCACATTCTCGCGTGCAGTCACGCCTACCCACTGACCGGTCGGCGAGCTATAGCGCGCGGGCACGACGGAAAGCGTCGCGCTCTGGACCGGAACGAGCAGGGCCTTTTCTTCGAGCAACATCAGCTCGGGAGAATTTTCGGTGAAGTAGACGTCGGCGGGCGTCTTGTTCCCTTCGGCGACGAGCTGGGCCGCGAGTGCTGGACCTTCGCCGCTGCGGATCTTTACGTCGATGCCGGTCTGTTGTTCGAAGTCCTTCGCAAGCTGGTTTACGACCTGCTCGTGTTGTGCGCTGTACAGCGTGATCGACGCAGCGTGGGCCGCGAGCGGAAGCGTCGTGACGGCCATCAGCGCAACGTTCAGGGCGGCTCTGCGCAGCGGCGCGCCGGGGATCGAGATTTTCATGATGAGTGGTTTCCGTTGATGAAAAGCACCGGCTATTCAGGCATTCAGTTATTCAGGCTGCGAACAGTTCCGCGCCAATGAACGAACCCGGCTTCGCGCCCGGCGGGCACGCGAAGATCGCGCTGCCCACGTGGGTCGTGAACTGGTTCATCATGTCGAACTTCGCGAGCTTTTCGTTGATCGGAATGAAGCCCGTGCGCGGGTCGCTCTGGTGGGCGACGAAGATGAGGCCCGCGTCATATTCCGTCTCCTGGCGCCACGGCGGCCAGCGCTCGATGTAGAAGTTCGTGCCGTCGTTGTACGAGTACGAGCGGCGCAGGATCTGTGCGCCGTTGTTCGACGCGCGATTCGACAGACGCACATGCGAGTTCTCGGGAATCTGCGGATTGCCGTCCTTGTCCTGCGCGTCCAGATCGACCGCGTCGAATTCCTTTTGCTTGCCGATCGGCGCGCCGCTGTACTTGTGGCGGCCGAACACCTGCTCCTGAAAACCGAGCTCCATCTGGTCCCAGTGCTCGAGCGTGATACGGATGCGGCGCACCACCGTGTACGTGCCCCCCTGCATCCACGGTGCGTCGGCGGCGGTGGCCCAGACGAACTGGTTCATCAGCTTCGGGTCGGCAGTCGGCGGATTGTTGGTGCCGTCCTTGAAGCCCATCAGGTTGCGCGGCGTCTGGGCGCGCGGGCCTGAGAGAAAGCCCGCCTGTCCCCAGCGCATGTGCAGGATGCCGTAGCCCTGGCGTGCGAGTTGGCGCACCGCGTGGAAGGCCACTTGTGCATCGTTCGCGCAAGCCTGGACGTACAGATCGCCACCGGTTTTTTCGGCGATCAACTGGTCGCCGTTAAAGCGCGGCAGATCGACGAGCGCGGCGGGGCGCCTGTGCGCGAGGCCGTAGCGGTCCTTGCCTTCGGACATAAAGAGGCCGGGGCCGAAGCCGAACGTCACCGTTAGCCCCGCGGCTCCTAGGCCGAGCGCATCACCCGAGTCGGGCGCGGGGTGATCGTCGCCGACGCCGTCGAGCTTTGCTGCGGGTTGCGCCTGCGTCATACGCGCGGCCGCTTCGGTCCACTGGCGTAGCAGGTTGATCACGTCGTCACGCGAAGTCGTCGTGAGGTCGAATGCGGCGACATAGGTGTGGGCCTGCTGCGGTGTGACGATGCCGCCCTGGTGCTCGCCGTAGAACGGCTCGACGGCGAGCATCGGATCGGCCTTTGCCGCGTCCTGCTTCGCGTGCACGGCCGCGTGGGCGATGTTCGTCGCGCCGAGCGTTGCACCAGCGGCAACCGCAGCGCCGCCGGCCTTCAGAAAACCCCGCCGCGCGGGGCGTTCGGGTGTGTCATCGAAGTGGTTGGAGGACATGATCACTGGGCCAGAACGAGGGTATTCACGTCGTCTTCCACGTAGTAGAAGCCATCGCCAGCCGGCGTCAGGGCGATGCCGAACAGGTCGCCGTTGCCCGGAGGCGTTTGCGCTTTGTCCGTATCGATCCAGCGTGCGTAGAGCTGCTTTGCCTCGACCGGGTCGATCTCGACGACCTGACCGTTGAGCGCGTTCGTGACGAGCAGGTGACCCTGCGGCGTCGCGATCATCGCGAGCGGACGATGCAGCAGGCCGTCCGCGGTGAGCTGGCGGCCGACGCCCGCGCTCGTGTCGCGCGTGAGCGGATCTTCGATCACGTTGATGCGGTTGCCTATCGCGTCGGAGACGTAGAGCAGCTTGTTGTCGGCGGACAGCGCGAGGCCCGTCGGCCCGACGAGGAACACGCCCTTGTCGGCTTGCGCGCCGAAGCCGCTCGCCACCACCGTTTCGCGCTTCACGACCGGCGCCTGGCCGCTCGGGATGTCGAGATCGAGACGCAGCACCGTGGCCTGCTTGAAGACGGGCGGGTTGTCGCTTGCCGCCCCCACGCCGAAGCCCGCGTTGCTCACAAACAGCGTGGCATGGTCGCCGTTATCGACGACGGCCATGTTGCCCCACGGATCGTTGATATTCGTAGTACTAATCGTTGTGGCGATTTTTCCGTTGCTGTCGAGGACGATCAAACAACCCGCGCCTTTGGTGGTCGTCGTGCCGTCGTTGCTCGGTGTGCTGCCGACGATCACCCAGCCCGACTTCAGCATGGTCATCGCAGTCGAAAGACCGACGCCGCCCGGGCATTCCTTGAGGTCGCGCGGGATCGACGCGAAGAGCGACATCTGCTTCGTGTCGGGGTGATAGTCGACGATCGTGCTGCCGGCGCCCTGCAGATTGGCGGCGTTGTTGAAGTTGTCGACGAGCACGTCGCCTTGCTTCACCGTACCGGCGCTGACCGGCGCGACGACGATCGCGTACGGGTTCTGGTCGCTGTTGTCGGGGACGGTGTTGATGAGCGTGCTGTGGTGATGGATGGATTCGAGCAGGCCCTGCGGATCGGCGTGCGCGGTGAGCGGCGCGGTACTGAGCGTGGCAGCGGCGGCGAGCGCGAGCGCCGCGCGGGCGGCGTGAGTCGCGCGCAGCAGGAGCATGCGCGTTGCGTGTTTCATTGTGACTCTCCGTGCCTCGCGAGGGTAGCGTTCAAGCCAGCAACGACTCGCGAGACCTGTTGTTGGAAATTGACTGCGTATCGATCGTTTGTCCCGGCGCGGGCTTAGAACGTGATGTTGGTGCGCATACCGATCACGAACGTATTGCGCAACGGTGCCTGCGGATTCACCGGGTTCTGGCCCGCGCCCGCGTTAAACGTGTACTGGGCGTCGGCCTGCAATATCCACCATGGGGTGACCTGATACTGATAGGTCGCCTCGAGGGTCGTTTCCTGCGTGCGCACGCCGTACGGGGTGTTCAGGAAAAAGCGGTTGTCGAGGTCGAGGCCGTTGACCGAATTGCTGACCTTGATATAGGTGGCGGCGAGGCCGATGCTGTCGTCGTCGCGGCCTGCGAACGGCGCTTTCATCACGACGCCGAGGTTCGCTGCGAAATCGACCAGGTTGCGGTCGCCCGGCGCGCCCATCACGCGCGCAAATACGCCGATGCTGCGCGGCTCGTCGGGGTTCGGCCGCCACACGGTCTGGTCGGCGACGGCGTAGATGCTGTAGTTGCCGCGGTGCTGGGCCGGAATGCCGGTCGTTGCAGGATTGGCCAGCGAGAGGCCGGTGTTGTCGAAGCGCTTGTCGTCGAACGAGTTGCTGTTGTACCAGAAGCCGAGCTTGTAAGTGCCCGGCAGACCGCGACCCGACGTACGCACGAGGTCGCCTTCGGCGGGCTGGTTGATCGCGTACTGCAACTCGCCGATCAACAGCGTGCCGTTGTGAAGATTGAAATTCGTACCACTAAGGTTATCCGGATCGTTGCCGAGGGGATCGCCGGAGAACACGCCGAAGAGGCCGGTGAGCGAGTTCGTGATCTTGCCGCGCACGCGCACGCCGAGACCCGCGAGCGGATAAGCGGGACCGCCCGACGGCATGTTGTACGAGGGCAGTGCGGGCCAGCCGAACATCGTATTGACGAAGAGCGCCGAATACTGGCTCGTGATGAATTCCTGGTCGATACTCTGCTGACCGATCTTCACGTCGACTTTGTTGTCGAGGAAGGATTGCTGGTACCACATCTCCCAAAGGCGCGTGGAGGCCGGCGCTTCGATCCCGCTCGCGGTGTTCAGCGTGCCGAGGTTCCGCTCGCTCAGGTTGGAGCCGTGAATCTGCAGCGCGCTGATATTGAAGAGGCCGCCCGGAATCCCGAGCGCCTTGCTCGTGTCGACCTGGACGGTCGCCGTGGTGAGGCCGTCATACGTGCCGCCACGGTTCAGGCCACCGCGCACGTTCGCGAGATATTCGCTGGTCTCGGTCAGCTGGAACGTAACACCGTACTTGCCGAGCCACGGCCGCAGGCCGCCCATGTCGCCGAGCATATTGTCGCGGGTCCAGAAGCCAGTCCAGAAACCGGACGGCTGCGCCTTGATGGCGAGATCCGCTTCGGGAGCTTCGGGGGCGGCGTCGGGCGTGGATTGCGCCTGCGCGGCGCCGCTTGCGAGCGTGGCGAACGCAACCGACAACGCCAGCCTGCGCAGCGCCGGCTGGCGGCGCTGGCCCCCGTGGCCGTGCGATGCGGCGGGACGAGCGGAAGAGGAGAACTTCATCGAGATCCTTATTGGTTATGTCGATGCCGCCGACGCAGGCACCGCTGCATATGAATTCTCTGGTCGCTCAGCGGGATCACGGGAGCGAACGAAAGGCATTGTAGTCGCCAGTTTTAACGCGCGCAATGCAAATGAGAATGATTCGCATAAATAATACGGCGAGCCGTCCGGAAACTGACGAAAGCCTGTCTGAAAATTTTTCCAGGCCTTGATCGTCGGAAAGCGGGGCATTCGTTTGGCCGGCGGAAGTCTAATATCGTTGAGTGACGAATGGTTGTGCTTGCGGTGTGCGACCAAATTGCGCGGGATCGGGTGTCGAGGGCTGATGCCGGTGTCCCCTGCGATGCCGGTGAACACTTCGCGCACACCGATTGCGACGTCCCGTGCTGTGCTAGTGCATCGGCGTCGGTGCGTCGGGCTTGGACACAGGCGCGCGCGTTGCGCGAGCGGCGTGACACACCGAGGTCCACTGAGTGCCGTTGCAGGCGTGACGCGGACCATCAGGGAGGAAACGATGATCGGACGCATGATCTGGCTGACGGCTGCCTGGTTCGCGTGGATGGGCGTGTTGCTGTTCGGCTCGGCGGGGACGCTCGCGTGGCTCGCGGCATGGCTCTGGCTGCTCGAATGGGCCGCGTGTGGTATCTGGATCGGCGTGTGGCTCCAGCGCGTCGATCCGGGGCTGCTCGCCGAGCGTATGTCGCCATTCGCGCAGCGCGGCCAGAGCCGTTGGGACCGGGTGTTCATGATGGCCGTGACGGTCGGCTGGTGCGCGTGGCTGTGCCTGATCGGCTTTGACGCCGTGCGCTTCGGCTGGTCGCACGTGCCGCTCTGGCTCAGGGTGTTGGGCGCGGTCGGCGTGTTTCTCGACATCTATTTCACGCGCGGCGTATTCGCGGCGAATCGCTTCGCGTCGCCTGTCGTCGCGATTCAGCGCGAGCGCGGGCACACGCTCAGCGACTCCGGTCCGTACGCGCACATCCGCCACCCGATGTATTCCTACGCGATCCTGCTGCTGGCCGGGACGCCGCTCATGCTTGGCTCGTGGTGGGGACTCGCGTGCGTGCCGTTCATGGTGGCCGGTATCGGCTGGCGCGCGGTCAAGGAGGAGCGCACGCTCGCCGAGGGACTGCCCGGCTATCGCGAGTATCTGCAGCGCGTGCGCTATCGATTCGTGCCGGGGATCTGGTAGTGCGGTGACCTCGTCCGAGGCGTTGGCAAGCACAGCCGCGTAGCCGGACAAAAACCTCATCGGCTTGAGGGAATTGCATCGGCTTGCAGGTGAGCGCGCCGCACCGGTATACGCATCGCCGATTGCGCAGCCGATCCGGGCTACGGTTTCGGTACGCGGCAGCCTCCGGCTGGCCGCATCAAGCTTCGGGCGGCGCGGGTAGCCGGTCGGCGTAGCGTCGGTAGAGCAATGCGAGCGACGCTGACGTGATGAGCGCGAACGCGATGTTCCCTACGCTCTGACCGGCTGCAAGCAGCAGGAGCCATGACGGCGACGCGATGGCCGCGGGCGTGATACCGGCAATGCCGAGGATGATCAGCGCAACGATCCCGCATCCCACGAGCGGCAGCACGGCGACGAACGGCACGCCGAAGAGGGTCCAGAAGTGGCCGCTGCTGTCATGCCAGGCGCCGCGCAGATCGATACGGCTGCCGGTGGAGATCGCAGGAAAGAGCAGGCTGAGCCTCACCGCGACGAAGATCCAGACGACGCCGACGACGATTCCGATAAACGCGAACCCCCCTGCATAGTGCGGCCGCAGCACGGCATAGAGGACAAGCGCGCTCGCGACGAGCGAGAGCGTAATGAGGAGCCCCACGCCGAACACGCGTGCGAGCGGTTTGCCGCCGAGCGGAAGCAGCGGCACGGCGCCTTCGCGCAGCAGCACGAAGCGGTGGATCTTGACGATGAACCCGATATAGATGATCGAATTGAGGATCGACGCAATGTTGGCCGCGAACACGAGACCGCCCGATGGCATTTCGCCCTCGCCGGGCACGGGACGTCCGGCGAACGCCACGCAAGCGAGCACCGTATAAACCACGAAGGCCCCGAGCATGAGGAGGGGCATCTGCGTGGCGGCTTCCCGGGCGCTGGCCCATGTGCGCTTCACGGATTCGCCGAAGGTCATCTGTTGCATGGTTGTTGTCGTGGGAGTGGCGGGTGGTCAACAGTCTAGCGCGGGCGCGGCATGGCCGCGTAGGCGTTTGCGCTCAGTTCAGCACAAATAGCGTGAGGTGCCTCTAGACCGCGAACGGGTCGCGAGGCGCCGCCGCGCCGGCTAGACGCCGGTCATGGATAGTGGCGGGTATCGCCGTGACGTGCCTTGCCGCGCAGGGCCCGGCAGCCCAACGTCGTGTACGACAGCACGACGGGAAGCATGACGAGTGCGCCAGACAGCGCGAATATCTCACTCGAGTGCGGCGCGGCGGCATGCCGGAGGGTGATGCTCTGCGCAGTTGCATACGGCCAGACGCTGGCGAGCATCCCCAGATAGCCGAGTGCCACGAGACCGAGCGCTGCGAGGTACGGTGTGCTGAGATGGCGCGCGCGAATGGCGCGGTGCATCCAGTAGCCGCAGACGAGCACGAGCAACGGCACCGGCGTGAGCCGCAAGAAGAGCCGCGCGTCGAACCAGCGCGTGTCGATCGATGCGTGCGCAAGCGGTGTCCACACGCTCACGAGCACGACGAAGCCGAGCAGTAACATCGTGAGCGGCCAGACGAGCCGGTGCAGGCGGCGCTGCAGATCGGCTTCGGTTCTGGCGAAGAGCCAGCAACTGCCGAGCAGCGCATAGGTCGTGACGACCCCAAGCCCCGCGAGCAGGTTGAATGGCGTGAGCCACCCCGTGACGATGCTGCCGTGCGTGCCGGCATCGACGGAAACACCTCGCACGAATGCGCCCAGCGCGATGCCCTGGAAGAGCGCGGCGCCTGCCGATCCACCGATGAACGCGCGGTCCCACAGTGGCTTCGTACGGTCGGCCTTCGCACGGTTCCTGATCGAAACGCCGCGGAGAATCAGGCACGCGAACATGATCGCGAGCGGTGGATAAAGCGCGGAGAGAAGCGGCGAGTACATGACCGGCAATACGGCGAACAGCACCGCACTGCCCGGTACGAGCCAGGCCTTGTTGCCGTTCCAGACCGGAGCGACGGCGTTCGTCATGCGATCGCGATCGTGCTCGTCGGGAAAGAACGGAAACACGATGCCGATGCCCAGATGGAAGCCGTCCAGTACGACGTACGTGAACACGCCGAGCGCGATGATCGCGGCCCAGATGACGGTCACATCCATTCTGGCTTGCCTCCTTATGGGCGGATGGGAGGGGTTTGTGTGTCGAGTTGCTGTGGGAAGTCCGAGAATGCCGTGTACATGTCCATGCCTGATGCTTGCTACCGGGAAAACCCTGCGCTGCCACCGATGTCTGGAGCGCGGGCGGTGCAACGTATTACAGATACGCGTAAGGGTAGGTGAACTGCAAGCGTTTTGTTGTGCGCAGGCATGTGCCAGGTTGCCGCATGAGTCAATCTTCTGGTCGTGATGGTCTGCGATAACGCATTGATAGCGATCAGTTTATTGTGGAATGCTCGACGCGAGGCGAAACGGACTATGTGGCAATCCGCCACGCGGCGGTATAGGGGGATCCATCTACCTTCGCGGCATCGGACCCTGTTGAGGTGGTCACTGGCGAGTCGCACCCGCTGATGAGTTGCGCAGGGCTCTGGCATGCCGTTGGAATATGTTAGGAATACTGCTTATATAAATACGCGCCGCGCCCGCCGCCAGCGCCAGCGGCATGCGACTCATTCTCAGCAGGCGTGAACGCTGACCCTCATGGTCGGGCCACGGCAGTCAACGGCACAAGCACGGCACGTGTTGCGCGGTGCGGCGCGTCGTGAGCTACGATAAGCGCGGCACGGCCAACGAGGAGACAGACGATGCGCCACGTGCGTTGGGAATCCGAGGAGGGCGAGGGCATCGAGCATCTGGCGTTCGATGCGAGCGGCGACGCGATCCGCGTCGAGAGCGTGGTGGTCGGGCAGCGCTATGGCAAGGCTTACGGCCTGTGCTACACGATTCATTGCGATGCACAATGGCGCGTGACTTACGCGGCGTTTCGTGTGATGGGCGGTGCGGCGCTCGCGATCCACGGCGACGGCAAGGGCCATTGGCGCGACGGCAAAGGGCGCACGCTCGACGCGCTCGAGGGGTGCATCGACATTGACATCGCCGCCACGCCGTTCACGAACTCGCTGCCTATCCGCCGCCTCGGTCTGAAGCGCGGCGAGCGCCGTCCGATCCACGTGGTGTACATCGCCGCGCCCGGGTTGCGGCCTGTGCGCGTCGAGCAGGCCTACGTCTGCATCGAACCCGATCGCGTATATCGCTACGAAGGCATCTTCCGTAATTTCACGGCAGACCTGCGCATCGACGAGGACGGTCTCGTGATCGACTATCCCACGCTCTTTCGACGTCTGCCGCCGCCCGCCCGGAAGCGTTGACGTTGCGGACCGCCCTCAGGCGGAAGCGTTCGGCGGCGTCGAGGCGGCTGCGTGAGCGCCGGACTTGCCGAACAGCAGATGCTCGATGAGGTCGTTGTCGATGGTTTCGTTGTTGAGCGTGCGCGCGAGCAGTTCGCCCGCGAGCAACTGCGGCGAGAACACCATGTCCGGTTGCAGCAGGCGCAGCCGTTGCAGGTTGCGGCTGTCGTTCACGAGCGCCACGGTGCGCACCTTCGGCGCCAGGTCCTTGATCGCGAGAATCACGAAGGCGTTCTCGGCATCGTCGAGGCGAAGCGCAAGCACCGCGAGCGCGCCCTCCGCGCCAGCGTTGTGCAGTATCGCGGTGTCGCTCGCATCGCCGACGACGAGATCGGCGCTCTCGGGGTACGTGTGCGTCGTGTTCGCCGAGACGATGACGGTGACCGCATAGCCGCGCTTTTTCAGTCCCGCGTAGACGTTATGCGCGAGCGGCGAGGTGCCGACGATCAGGTAATGGTTCTTGCGGGTCACGTTTGAAATCCCTCCCTTCACGATGTGCTTGAGCCTGCCTCCGATCACGGGGCCGATCACGGCGGTGATCGACGTGGCGAAGATCGTGATGCCGAACACGATCACCGATACCGTGAAGAGCCGCGCGGCGTCCGAGTGTGGCGTGATATCGCCGAATCCGACCGTGGACATTGCCACCATCGAGAAGTAGAACGCCGTGATCATGTTGCGGATCGGCGGCGTAAAGTCTTCGCCCAGGTAGAGCGAGCCGAACACGGCATAGGTCATCAGCGAACCAATGCTAAGTATTGCGAACAATGTGCTGGCGGCGAGGCTCGTGCGATCGAATTGACGCCAGTAGTAGAGCAGCGCAGCAGCCAGCGCCAACGTGTAGGCCAGGAGCGGCAGACTGCGATAGTCACCGCGTACGCTGATGAAAGATGCGGACACGAGCAATATCAGCGAGAGTACCCACGCGAGGCGTGCGCGCAACGCGATGCCGATCGCCATGATCGTGAGGCCCATGGCGATCACTGCCTGAGGCAGCGCGAGCAGGCCGAACGCGTCGAAGAGTGCGACCCAGTCATGGAACCAGCCGCCGCGCGTGTGGCGCAGCGCCTTTTCGGCAACCGGACGCAGCAGCAACAGACCGTTGATCACGAGCAGCACCGCCAGATAGCCGTGCGGCGCGGCGTGCACGGCGAAGCGGCGCAAGCGGCGCACGAGCGTGCTCATCGCTTTCGGGCCGCGTGTGCGGCGGGCGGTGCCGCGTCCGGCTGGTTCGGCAGGGGGATTGGGTTCATCGAAGGTATCGCTGAGGGCTTGCCGGTTCGGTACGAATGCGAATACGTGGAAGACGTAGGGGCGGCGCGCACAGGCGCCGGGCTGTCTCGATATTAGCAGCCCGGCCTGCAGCGGTCAGCCTTGCATCGTGCGCTGCGTCAGGGGAGAGCGCCTCATTGAGTCTGTTGCGCCTGCACGATATGCAGTTCGCGCGTGCGAAGCGGCAGCGCGCACTGCGCGTCGTTGAGCGCCTGGCGCACCTTGCGCGACAGATCCCAGCGCAGGTCCCAGAACACGTCCGTATTCGACCACACGCGTATGTTGAGCACGGCGGTGCTGTCGTCGAAGCGCATCACCATCACCTGCGGCGCGGGCGAGGGCAGCACGCGCGGGTCGGCGTTGGCGAGCGCGCGCAACACATCGATCGCGTGGTTCACGTCATCGCGCACCGAGACCTCGACTTCGAGGTCGAGGCGGCGCGTGCGGTTGCGGCTGAAGTTGCGGATCGAGTTGCTCCAGAGGGCGCTGTTCGGCACGTATTCGCAGATACCGTCGGGTTTCGTGAGGCGCGTCGTGAAGAGATTGATCTCCTCGACGGTCCCCGCGACGTTGCCGCCGCCGCCGTCGATGAAATCGCCGACCTTGAACGGCCGCAGCAGCAAAAGCATGATGCCGGCCGCGATGTTCTGCAGCGTGCCCTGCAGCGCGAGGCCGATGGCGAGACCGGCCGCGCCGAGCACCGCGACGATGCTCGCGGTCTGGATGCCGAGTTGCGACAGCGCGCCGATCAACGCGACGATGCGCACGCCCCAGGCGGCGGAGTCCCGCGCGATCGGGCGCAGCGTGGCGTCGATGCCGTTCTGTCCGGCGAACCAGCGGCCAATGCGGCGGGCGATCCACCAGCCGATCCACAGGATCGCCAGAGCCGCAGCGAGGCGCAGCCCGAAGGCGCTGAGCGCGTCCCACAGGAAGCTCCAGTTGGACGGATGAACCTGGTTGAGGAGGTGGACGTATTCCATCGGTGTGTCCTTGTCGTCGGCGCTCGCTCGCGGGCGCAAGGTGGGGGAACGTGCCGGCGTGCGGCCGGCACGGGACGAGCGGACTATTCTAGCGGCGCGAGCCGCGGCTCAGGACCTCGGCGTGCGGGTCAGACGTCGGGCATCGTGGCGGAGCCAGCGCCCAGCGCGCGCTGCATGAGCGTCGTGTCGCGCCATTGGCCGTGCTTGAATCCGACTGAGTGCAGCGTGCCGACCATCTCGAAGCCGAGGCTCCCGTGCAAGGCCACCGAGCCGCCACGCGGGTCCGCGATCACGGCGATCATCTGACGCCACGGTCCGGTTTCGCAACGCTCGATCAGCGCCTTGAGCAGCGTGCGACCGAGGCCGCGCCCTCGGCACGATTGATCGATGTAGATCGAGTCTTCGATGGTGTAGCGGTACGCCGAACGCGGCCGGTAGGGCGTGGCGTAGCAGTAGCCCGCCACCTTGCCTGCAACTTCCGCGACGATCCACGGCAGGCCGTGGCCGCGCACGGTGGCGTGGCGGCGCAGGAGTTCGTCGGGGTCGGGCGGCGTTTCCTCGAACGAGGCCGATCCGTGCAGCACGTGATGCGCGTAGATGGCGGCAATCGCGGGGAAGTCGTCGGGTGTGGCGTCGCGCAGATGCGTTTCGTCGACGGTAGAGGGAGTCATGACGTCGAAAGTCCAGTGGCAGGGGCGCCGGTGCGCTGAGTCACACCGGCGCCGTCCACTATGCCTTGCGTGACGGCAGATTCAAAGCGCGCCAAAAATATCGCCCGATCCCGGACAAAGGCTCAGGCACGCGGCACTACGGCAGCCACCGGCGACGCGCGGCCGAAGCGGCGCGCGCCAGCCACGCAGCCAATCACGGCGACGGTCGCGCCGATCATCTCGGGCGGCACCGTTTCGTGCAGCACGAGCGCTGCGAGCACGAAGCCAAAGAACGGTTGAAGCAGTTGCAGTTGCCCGACGCCCGCGATGCCGCCGAGTGCGAGTCCGCGATACCAGAACACGAAGCCGATGAGCATGCTGAAGAGCGACACGTAGGCGAGTCCCCACCACGCGGCGGCGGTCACCGTGTCGAACGACGCGGGCTGCGTCCACCACGCCAGCGGGACCATGACGGGCAGCGAGATCACGAGCGCCCAGCAAATGACCTGCCAGCCGCCGAGCCGCCGCGAAAGCCGCGCGCCTTCTGCATAGCCGAGCCCGCAGACGACGATCGCGCCGAGCATCAGCGCGTCGCCGACCGGCGAAGCATCGACGCCGTGGCGCACGGCGAACGCGACCACGGCCGCGCTGCCGAGCGCGGAGAAGATCCAGAACGCGGGCTGCGGACGCTCACCGGCGCGCATCACGCCGAAGATCGCGGTGGCAAGCGGCAGCAATCCGATGAAGACGATGGCGTGCGCCGAGCTGACGTGGCGCAGCGCGAGCGCGGTGAGCAGCGGGAAGCCCACGACCACGCCGAGCGCTACGACGACGAGCGGCACGATTTCGCCGCGCTCGGGCCGCGCGGCGCGAAAGAGGGCGAGCATGAGCGCGGCGAGCGCGCCCGCGATGGCGGCGCGCGCTCCGGTGACGAAGAGCGGCGCGAGGCCGAGCACGGCGACGCGCGTGGCGGGCAGCGATCCGCTGAAGATCAGGACACCGGCGAGGCCGCAGAGCCAGCCGTCGGTCGTGGAGTTGAGAGGTTTGCGCATGGTCCCTTGGGGCGGTGCAGTCGTCCGGAAGTGATGGAGCGTGCCGACGATGATGCGCGAAGCTCGCGCCGGATGTAAGCTACAGATCAGTACAATTTGTTCAAACTGTATTGGACACGGAGCAGTACAGATGGAAGACACTGCGACCGGCGCGGCTACGCGCGTCGGACACGTCATGGAAACGCTGCGCTTGCGCATCGCCGCCCGCTCGCTGGCGGCAGGCGCGCGCGTGCCGTCCATTCGCGCGATGAGCGAGCAACTGGGCGTGTCGAAATCGACGGTGGTCGAGGCGTACGAACGGCTTGTCGCGGAGGGTGCGCTGGTCGCGCGACGCGGTTCCGGATTCTACGTCGCGGGCCACGCGCCGCCGCTTGCGCTCGGCGCGTTCGGGCCGCGTATCGACCGCGCGATCGATCCGCTGTGGCTCACGCGCCAGTCGCTCGAAACCGATACGCGCGCGCTGCGTCCCGGCTGCGGCTGGCTACCGGCATCGTGGCTGCCGCAGGACGCCGTGCGGCGTGCGCTGCGCGCGATCGCCCGCGACCCGCAGGCGCCGCTCACGGACTATGCATCGCCGCTCGGACTGCCCGCATTGCGCCAGCAATTGTCGTGGCGACTCGCGCAGCATGGCGTCGAGGCCGGCCCCGCGCAGATCGTGTTGACGGACGGCGGCACCCAGGCACTCGACCTCGTGTGCCGTTTCCTGCTGGAGCCGGGCGATACGGTGCTCGTCGACGACCCGTGCTACTTCAACTTTCAGGCGCTCCTGCGCGCGCACCGCGTGCGTGTGGCGAGCGTGCCTTACACGCCCACCGGTCCTGATCTCGCCGCGTTCGAGCACGCTCTGATCGAGCATCGCCCACGGCTCTACGTGACCAACTCGGCGATCCACAATCCCACCGGCGCGACGCTTGCGCCCACGGTTGCGCACCGGCTGCTCAAGCTCGCGGAAGAGCACAACCTGCTGATCGTCGAAGACGATATTTTCGCCGACTTCGAGACCGATCCCGCGCCGCGTCTCGCGGCCTTCGACGGCCTCGCGCGCGTCGTGACGATCGGCAGTTTTTCGAAGACGATGACGGCGGCGGCGCGCTGTGGCTTCATCGCCGCGCGCGCCGACTGGATCGAGGCGCTCGTCGATCTGAAGCTCGCGGTGTCGTTCGGCAACGGGGAACTCGCTTCCGATCTCGTTTACCGGCTCCTCGTGGACGGCACCTGGCGTCGCCATCTCGACACGCTGCGCACGCGGCTCGCCGATGCGATGGGCGATTCGCTGCGGCGTCTGCGTGCGCTGGGTGTCACGCCGTGGACGCAGCCGCAGGCGGGAATGTTCGTGTGGGCGCGTTTGCCCGACGGGCTCGACGCGGCCGAGGTAGCGCGTGAAGCGCTGGAGCAGGGCGTCGTGTTCGCGCCGGGCAATGTGTTCAGCGTCGCGCACAGCGCGGGCGATTTCCTGCGCTTCAACGTCTCGCAGTGCAATCGCCCCAAGGTGTACGAAACACTGCAGCGCGCGATGGAGCGATGCGCACAGGCGGCCTGACGACGAGGCACAGGCCGCTTTTCGTCAGTGCTTCTTGCGCAACGGAATGTCCTGGAGCAGCCAGGCGAGTGCGAAAGCGAACACAACGACGCACGCCGCCAGGAGATAGACGGTGTGCAGTGCACCCGCGAAGGCGTTGAGATAGTCGGCATGCAGCGCGGGCGGCAAATGATGGATCACGTCGGGCGTGAGTGGCTTCGGTAGTTCGACATCGGGCCCGAGCACTTTGTCGAGCCGCGACTGAAGCCCGTGCGAGAACACGGCGCCAAACGCGGCCACGCCCATCGATCCACCGATCGAGCGGAACAGCGTCGCTCCCGACGTGGCCACGCCCATATGGCGAAACTCGACGGCATTCTGCACGGCGAGGATCAACACCTGCATCACCATGCCAAGCCCGCAGCCGAGCAGGGTGAGATAGAGATACATGCGTTCGACGGGCGTATCGATGGAAAGCCGCGCGAGCAGCATCATCGCAATGGCGATGAGCGCAGTCCCCACGATCGGAAACACGCGGTACTTGCCGATCTTGCTGATGATGCGCCCGGTGGCGATCGACATCACGAGCAGTCCGCCCATCATCGGTGACATCTGCATGCCGGCCACCGAAGGCGTCGAGCCCTTCACGACCTGCAGATAGAGCGGCACGAACGTGACCGAACCGAACAGCGAGACGCCCACGATGAAGCCGATCACGCTCGATAGCAGGAACGTGCGATGGCGGAACAGTTCGAGCGGAATGATGGGCTCGACGGCGTGCTTTTCCTCGTGAATGAACCCTGCCACGGAAACGCAGCCGAGCGCGAGCGTGAACCACAGTTGCGGCGAGGTCCACGGCAGGATGGTGCCGCCCTGGCTCGTGAAGAGGATCAGGCAGGTGAGGGCGGCGGCGAGCCACGCTGCGCCCATATAGTCGATCACGTGCTTGATGTGTGCGGTGTGCGGCCGGAACACCGCGCCGATCACCACGAGCGCCACTGCGCCGAGCGGCAGGTTGATATAGAAAATCCAGCGCCACGACAGATGCTCGACGAGAAAGCCGCCGAGCAGCGGCCCGATCACCGTGGCGAGGCCGAATACGCCGCCGAACAGGCCCTGGTACTTGCCGCGCTGTGCGGGCGGGATCACATCGCCGATGGCGGCCATCGTCACGACAAGTAGTCCGCCGCCGCCGATGCCCTGCACCGCGCGCAGCACGATCAACTGCATCATGTCCTGCGCGATGCCGCACAGCGCCGAGCCGACCAGGAAGATGACGATCGCGGTCTGCAGCACGATCTTGCGGCCGAACAGGTCGCCGAACTTCCCGTAAAGCGGAACGACGATGGTCGAAGTGAGCAGATAGGCCGTGACGACCCACGAGAGCCGGTCGAGCCCGCCCAGTTCGCCGACGATGGTCGGCAGCGCCGTCGAGACAATGGTCTGGTCGAGCGCTGCGAGCAGCATCACCAGCAGCAGCGCCGGAAAGAGAAGCCGGATCGGTGGATGGCCGGAAGCAGTTGCGGCGTCTTTCGGGTGCGGCATGGGGCGTTCCGGGGTGGTTTCCATCGACTGGGCTAACTTGAAATTAATTAACGCAAAAGTTAATATTAGTCGAATTCCCCTATGCGGTCAAAGGCCGCGGTGTTACGAGCGAGTTACACGATGAGCGAGTCCGATACGTCCGCTAGCGCAAGCGCAGCACCCGAAGCACCCGCCGCGCGCCGCCCCGGTCGGCCGACTGGCGGCGTGGGCGGTGCGGAGCAGCGTACGCGTCTGATCGATGCGGCGCTGGCACTGTTCGCTCGCCAGGGCATCCTGGACACCTCGCTCGCTGCGATTGCCCGCGAGGCGGGCGTCACGCCCGCGATGGTGCACTACTACTTCAAGACGCGCGATCAACTGATCGACGTGTTGATCGACGAGCGCTTCGTGCCGGTGCGCGCGGCGATGGGCGGTATCTTCGAGGCCCATCCCGACGATCCCGTGGCCGCGCTCACGTTGCTCACGCAACGCTTCGTCGAGGTCGGCGAGCGGTATCCGTGGTTCGCGCCGTTGTGGGTCCGCGAAGTGATCAGCGAAGGCGGTCTGCTGCGTCAGCGGATGCACGAGCGCTACGGTCAGTCTAATCAGGAGGCGGCGCACGCCGCGATCGCGCGCTGGCAGCGCGAAGGGCGGCTCAACGCAGCGCTCGAGCCCACATTGCTGTTCCATTCACTGCTTGGTCTTACGCTGCTGCCGCTCGCGACATCGAGCGTCTGGCGAAACGATCCGGCCCGCCGCGAGCTGGGCGCACGCGAGATCGCGCGGCATGCGGTGGCGCTGATCACGCAGGGTGTCGGTCCTGCCCGCGATGCGGGAAGCGCGCAGGATCAGTAACTGGGCGGTTTTCGGATTTCGTGTTCGTGCGCAACGACAGATAGCGACCCAGTTCGTCGCCGCCGTGCCGAGTCTATCGCTCGGGTCGCGCGCTTTCCCATTTCGTGCGCTGCGCGTCAGTACCTGCTTCTCGACCGGGTAACCGTGCGCAACCGGAATGTGCCGCCGCTTTGACTGCCTGTTCGCAATCCGTCGCCATCGGCCATTTCATGCGGAGCACCTGTTTCAGCGCAGACGCGCCCTCCGGAAGTCGGTCCACAGCAGTTCTTTCGGCAGCACCCGCGTTATTGCCTCGTACCAACCGCTAATCGCGCGGCGCGGCTTGCAGTGAGACAAACCTCGTGACGCGCCAAAATGCCGCGCCGTTCGCTGATTTGGGCGTTCCCTTTAACCACGCGGGTCTTGCGCGTGCCATGCGCGAAATGGCAGGCATCCGTCTACGGCACGGTACCCCGCTAACTCTTGTGGGCTGACCCCGGGAGTAGCTTGTTATTACCGATCCTGGTAATAGGAGTTACGACATGGGTATCCCTCCGCTTCCTTCGCATAGTTTTAGTTATCAAACTTCTCCGAATTCCAGTTCGCCGCAAGTAGCCAGCAATAGTGCTTCAGTCCGGCCGTCGCCCTCATCGGTCGAGAAACCGTCCTCAACCGTGGCGAAGCCGGCGAACCTCGACACGCTCAGCGAGACAATGCGCGCGAGTTTTCCCGATATCAACGGGATGGCACGCGATTTCGCACGACAGCAAGTCAAGCAGGCAACCGGCCGTGACGTCGACCCGGACCATACCTATGTCCATTTCAACGGAGACACCATTCCGGGCATGCCCCATGGCACGACCATCCCGCCCAAGGACATTTCGTTGACGCAGGCAGCGTTGCGCAACTTCGACATCGATTCGCGGGAAGGTGTCGACTGGTCGAACCAGGACAATGGCTCGCTAGACCACCTTTTCAGTGTCCCAGGCCTGCCCATTACCGCTTCGGCTCTGCGCGACCAGTTCTATCAAGGTGATCTGCAATCCCAGGTATCTAAAAACCTCAACGACTTCTGGACGGACCATGGAGCCGATTATCGGGCGGCGGCAAAGGGCAACCTGATCGGCAACGCGAGATTGGCTCTGCAGGGCGGGGAGCTTTCCGCAAACGACTTCAACACAGTGATGCGTGGTTCTGCACCGGATATCCAGCCGGACCAGCAAGTTACGATGGATCAGCTATACCGTGAAGCGGCTCCTGATCCATGCGTGAGCGTAAAGCGTTTTGACATCAACGGTTATCCATCCAGTGACATCCTGCGATTCACCGACCAGAAGACTGGGCGCGAAGTGATGTACATGCCAGGCAGTTCGCAGCCTTTTCACGCATTCGATAACGAAGACCAGATGAAGCAATGGGTAGCGGATCAGTGCGGGGACCCGCAGAAACGGGCAGCGCTGGCCAGTCATTTCTCTCTGTACAACCTCCAGGACGGGACCTTTTATTACGGTGTGGGCAGCAGCCTCGATAAACTCGGCGATGGGACGTGGAAACCATCGGATGAGGTCATCGACCGCAGCGACGGAAAAGATGCGATCGGAGGAGACGTCTTCACCGACATGCAGAAACAGGCTCAGGAGCGCACAGTCAGCGATGCGGGGACGCTGATCAAGTCCAATGGCGAGGTGAAGGAGGACAACGCGCTGAAGTGGCTGCAGAAGATCAATCCGTACCTGGGGCCACTAGCGCTCGTAGGCGAACCACTTGCCGCTGCAGTGCAGGGCGGAATGGATCTGGCCCAGCTAGGGCTGAGCGCCAACAAGGCAGTCAATGGCGACACTGAAAACGATCGCAAAGCCGGCGTTGCAGGCGCTGTTTCCGCTGGCATCGGCCTCGCTCCTTTGCCTGCGTCATTGGCGCAGCTTATCCGCAACCCGGCCGGATATGTGAAAAACGGTTTGTCGTCGTCAACCCTGTCCAGGATTGGCCCCCAGGATCCTGTCCCTGAAACGACAACTACACCAGGTGTTGTAACGTCCAGCAACCGGAGCGCTACTCCGGCCAGTTCGGATGTCAAGCCCCAGGCGCCGAGTGGACAATCGCCCAAAGTAGCGGCATCAGGCGAACCATCAGGACAGCAGACCACTCCCATTAAGCTGACACAAGAAAACGTCAAAAAACAGCTGCCAGGCCTCACACCAGAGGGCCACCAGAATGCCTTGCAGCAAATCGGGAACGGACAAAAGCTGCCTGCACTTCGCCATCAGACTGACGTGAACAATGCCACGAAGTATTTCAACGAAGGCACTCGCCCCGGTCTTGCTGGTGGTTCGCCTCCGGCAGAACAAATCGGAAGGACCAATTCCGACAACAGGTTAAATCTTTCCAGCAGGGTGTCGCAGTCACCCAGTTCAAGCCAGCCTGGCTCTTATCCACAAACCGTCGGCCTCGTTAACGATTTGTTGCATAGAACCGGGTTCAAGCTATCAGATAGTTCTCTGAATAACATCCGGCGAAACATGGATAACGTCGATTCTGGACACCTTACGCACGCACAGGCGTCCTTCAGGGAGAGTGGCAGCTTCAGAAAGGATGCAATGAATAGCAACCTTTCCCGGAAAGATAGAACTGCCGCATTCACTGGATCGGTTATTAACGCAACCCTTGGTCCCACTTTTATGGCTGAAAGAGACGTATCCAATTACCTCAAGAACCCATCATCGGCGAACAGCGAGAACAAAGCGATCATACGTGGCTTCATGGTCAATGATCCCTTATACAACTCCTGAAAGTTTTTCAGAGTTGCTTACAAGCGATTTCAAAACGAGTTCGTAGGGGCTGCTCATCCGTAACGCAATATGCTGGCTTCGACCGACGTGACAACAGGGTCGAGGAGATGGGAAAGCCAGTCATTGACGACAAACTGTGGTCGCTGATCGAGCCACTGCAGCCGCCAGCGAAGCTACGCCGATTCAAGTATCCGGGCCGCAAGCCAGTACCGGATCGGGCTTCGCTGGCCGGCATCCTGTTCGTGATGAAGACCGGTATTCAGTGGCAAGATCAACGGCGTTTATGAAACCGTCGTTTAACCGGGAGCGTATTTCCTCGGGCTCTACACCGTCGTCTCATCCGGATCCGGATTTCGGCATACTACTCTGCGGATTCGTTGCTCGTTGTCCCGCGTCGTTTTCAGTCTCCGACTATCGACGTGGTCTACGTTCAAGGGGGCGTCATGTCCTGGCGGAAATACGGCGGAACCACGGCGGTCAGTTCATCCCAATGGTGCCTTTGCACGCAGTCGCAGGCGCAGTACGCGAATCGACGCATTAGTGCCGACCTGTCCCGGCGCGGATTCGTCACCGGCATGGCGGTGTCGATGTTGAGCCTCATATTGCCGGGTCTCAGCAAAGCTCAAAGTGGCGGCCCGCCTGCTGCACCGTCCCGTCCCGTCCTCTTCACGAACTTTAGACTTTTCGACGGCAAGTCGTCCACGTTGCGGGATGGACTGTCCATGTCCATCGACGGAAACCGGATCGGCCATATCGGGAGCGGACAACCGGCTTCAACCGACGCAAGGCTCACCATCGACTGTGGCGGCAGAGTCATCATGCCCGGCCTCATCGACATGCACTGGCATGCGCTGCTGGCGGCGCTTCCAGTCCAGGCCATCCTCCAGGCGGACATGGGCCTCGTCTACCTTGCAGCGAGCGCCGAAGCCGAGCGAACGTTGTTGCGAGGCTTCACGACGATCCGCGACGTGGGTGGGCCCGCGTTCGTTCTCCAGCAGGCGATCGACGGCGGCATGATCTCCGGACCACGCATCTATCCGTCCGGTCCGATGATCACCACGACCGGCGGGCACGGCGATTTCCGGGCGCTCGCGGACATTCCGCGAACCGGCGGCCAGCTCAGCAGACTCGAAAAGGAAGGCGGCTTTGCGATCGCCGATACGGAAGACGAAGTCCGGCTTCGCGTGCGCGAACAGTTCCTGCAAGGGGCCACCCAGGTCAAGCTGGTTGGATGCGGGGGCGTGTCCACGCCGCGCAGCCCGCTCGACATGCTGACTTTCACCGAGTCCCAATTACGCGCCGCTGTCGAGACGGCGGGGGATTGGGGCAGCTATGTCCTCGTGCATGCGTACACGCCGGAGGCTGTTCAACGTTCCGTTTCGGCCGGCGCTCAGTGCATCGAACATGGTCATCTGATGGACGACAAGACCGCTGCCTTGTTGGCGAAAAATGGAACGTGGCTCAGTACCCAGCCATTCGTCAACGAAAACGATGCAGGCACGCTGACCGGATCAAGCCTCGAAAAATTCCGGGAAGTCATTGCGGGTACGGACACGATGTTCAAGCTCGTGCGCAAGCACGGCGTCAAAACGGCCTTCGGGACGGACCTGATTTTTTCGCCGGCGCTGGCCCAACGTCAGGGCGTCATGCTGACCCACATGGCCCGCTGGTATTCGTCGGCCGAGTTGCTGAAAATGGCGACCGCCGGTAACGGGCAGCTACTTTCCCTCTCGGGCAAGCGCAATCCGTATCCGGGCAAACTGGGCGTTCTGGAAGAGGGCGCTTACGCGGATCTATTACTCGTCGATGGCAATCCGCTCGAAAATCTCGACCTGATCGCCAGTCCGGACAAAAATCTGCGGATAGTCATGAAGGACGGACGGTTCTACAAGAACACGCTAGCGGTGTAACGCCTGGTTCCCCGCGAACGCGATTATGGGCACATTGCGTGCGCAGCATGTCGCGCGGATTTGCTCTGATCAATCCCCGTCGCAAACGGAGGCGACGAGCCCCGATCCGCCCGTGGATGTGGCACCGTATTTCCACGTATCCAATGCAAATCTGCAGAGCCCGAAGCATGGTCGGCTCGTTTGAGCCCGGTTGAGCCCACTTGCGACGCGCGAGCGGCAGTCGGTGACGGCCCCAGCAGTTCCGCCCGGCGCGCTGATCCATCGGACATGGAACGCGAAAGCACAGTTTTTCGGCGTTGCAGGCGTGCGCTTCGGGAACGACTGGCCGTGTCCGGTCGTCGAAGCACTGGTGCGTCCGCCAGGGCACTCGAAGCATTGGCTTCGACAGGAAAACCTGCGGGCGAACAAGGTTGCCGCGCGCATTCGCGTCGATCCGAAGCGGTGAGGGCGCGTTTCATCCGCGTGACTTATCTCCGGATTATCGTGCGCGGCGCGTGTCGAACCTGGACACAGCGCGGAACCCAGCGTGCCGCGAGCGGCGGCATTAATATTGCGCATGGAGGGCGGCCCGCGACGGCGTTAGCGCACGGCGCGGCTACCTACACAGTTAGAACGGTATTCAAGCGAACACAATGAACGCAGTACTCAAACTCGACCGGGCGACGATCGTCCTCGTCGAAGACGACCCGCAAAGCAGGGCGTCACTTACTTCGCTGCTCGAATCGGAAGGGGCGCACGTCGTGGCGGTGGGAGACGCCGAAACCGGCGTCGAAGCGGCACTCGAATTACACCCCGATGCAGTGGTTTGCGATCTCGATCTGCCGGCGATGGACGGCTTCTATCTGATCCAGCGTCTGCGCGACCACGAAATCCGCAGCGATCACTCGCCGGCCGTCGCCGTCGCACTCACCGGACACACCGACGAAAGCTGGCGTCTGCGCAGCATCGGCGAAGGTTTTCAGCACTTCATGACAAAACCCGCACGGCCCGACGAGCTCGTGGCATTGCTGAGCGACGCGATCGAGTCGCGGCAAGCGTAGGCATCAGCGTGCGGGAATCGTGCCGCGCCGCGCGAATGGGCGCGGTCGAGGCGTCAGGACTGCGCGGCGGCTTCTGCCGGCGACGGCTGAGCGGCCTGGCATTGCGCACAGACCCCCTTGAGTTCGATCCCGTCACCCGAAAGCCGGTAACCGGCCGCCTCGATCTGCGCGACGAGCGCCTGACGCAGCTTCGGCTCGTGGAGTTCGGTGACGTTGCCGCATTGCTGGCACACGACGAGAATGCCGTGCTGGCACTGCGTGAGATCGTGACAGACGGCAAACGCGTTGATCGACTCGATGCGGTGAATGAGTCCGGCCGACAGCAGGAAGTCGAGCGCGCGATAAACCGTGGGCGGCGCCGATCCGGGATGGATTTGGCGCATTTCGTCGAGCAGCGAATAGGCCTTGGTGGCCCGGCCCGACGTGAGCAGCAATTCCAGCACCTTGCGGCGGATCGGCGTGAGCTTTTCGCCGCGTTCGCGGCAGTAGGCCTCCGCCATTTCGAGCGCGGCATCCACCGACGCGGGCGAACCTGGCAACACGGCCTGCACATTCGCATGGGTATGCGCGTGATCGTCGTCGTGATGGTGATCGTGTGGGGTCGCCATTTCCGGGGACGGTTTTGCTGTCTTCATCCTGCGATTATACGGGGCGCGTCGGCGACGCGCCCGGCCCCCTTTTACCGGAGATCGATCAGGTGAGGGGCAGATCGATGTACTTGCGAAAGCCCGGGCGTTCCGCGAGGCGCTGATACCAGCGTTCCAGATTCGGCAGCGCCGGACGCTCGATCCCGACCAGACCGAACCAGCGCCTCGCCAGTGAGCCGATCACGATGTCGGCGAGCGAGAAGCGCTCGTTTTCGAGGAAGAAGCGGCCTTGCAGATGGCGGTCGAGCAGCTTCCACAACGGCGTGAGGGCGTCGAGGTCGGTGGCGAGCTTCGCCATGTCGCGCTGGTCGGCGGGCGTGCGCACGAGCGCGTGGAAAACCGGACGCTCGGTGGGCGCGAGCGTGCCGAGGGTCCAGTCGAGCCAGCGTTCGATCAACGCGCGCACTTTCGGGTCGATGGGGTAGAGCAGGCTCGACGGGCCGTATTCCATCGCCAGGTAACGCAGGATGGCGTTCGATTCCCACAGTGTGAACGTGCCGTCGACGAGCGTCGGTATTTTCCCGTTGGGGTTCATGGCCAGGAAGGCCGGTTCGTCGAGCCGGCCGAATTGCCCGCCTGCGTCGACGCGCTCGAACGGCAGCACCAGCTCGTCGCAGCACCACATGACTTTCTGGACGTTGACCGAATTGGCGCGTCCCCAGATCGTAATCATCGGATGCACTCTCCTTGAAGTGAAAAGGGCGCAACGGCGGCGCCGGGCGACACGGATCTGCGATTCGTCGCGGCTATTAACGGACGCTCCATCTCTTAGGATAGCCGCTGCCCCCCGGAACGCTAATCGACGCGATCCGCCGATGGCCCGCATTGTCCCCTGCGGATGGCCGCACCTCGAAGCCACCTGAGCCGCCCCGCGCGCACGCTGACGCAACGCGAGGGCGTGGAAGCGCTGTACCGCAAGCCGAACGCGAGTCCCCGCAACGCACAGCGCGAGATCTGGCGCGTACCGGTTGCGCGGCATGAAGATCGACTGGATCAATCAGGTTTGGGCGCTCGACACAACCTGCATTCCGATGGTGAGGGGGTCGTGCACGTGACGGCAGTGGTGGACTGGTCGAGCCGCAAGGTGCTCGCGCACCGCGTGGCGATCGCGCCGGAAGCGGTGTACGCCGTCGAGGCGCTGGAGGAAGCGTTCGCGCGCTATGGTCTGCCCGCCATCGTGAACACCGATCAACGCAGCCACTTCACAACGGGCGCGTTCACCGGGGCCGTGCCGGGCCCCAGGCGAAAATATCCGAAACCTGTCCGAACGCGCGAAGCGCGCTTCTCTGCGCCAGGACAGGCCTGTTTTCTTGCGAGGGAACACTGTTACACTTCGACGTTCCGGCAGGCAACGGGATATCTGATGGTCGTTCGGGGCGTACGGTCCCGGTCCGCCCGATTCTCCTTTGCCTACCCCCGCAATCTTGGAGGCAGGACACGCAATGGAAGCCAAGCACTACCGCTCCTGGCATCTGGCAAAATCGGAAATGGAATTTCAGGCGACCGAGTTCGAGTGGGCGCTGATTCGCTTCGCTGAATCTTTTTCGCGTTTCGTGCTCACCACCGGAATCGTCTCGATCTCCGCCAACGTCGATCTGAATTATCAGGAACATGTGATCCTGCATGTGATTCGCATGCAGGACCGTCCCAAGAGCGGCGCGATGATCGCGCGGCTGATGAATCGCGACGATATTCCGAACATCCAGTACAGCCTGCGCAAACTCGAGGCCGCTGGCCTGATCGAGAAGAGCAAGGACGGCAACGGCAAAACCTATTCGTACATCGCGAGCGAGCTGGGCGTAAGGCTCACGGACGAGTACTACAAGGTGCGCGAGGAGATCCTGATCCGGCGTCTGGCCGAGATCAGCGATGTGGAAGAGAAGTTCGAACGCAGCGCGCGTTTTCTGTCGATGCTGACTGGCGTCTACGAAGAGGCCGCATGCGACGCGGCCACCATTACCCCGCAGACCGAGGCCGCACCCCCCGAGCCGGCGCCGCGCAAGCGTCGCAAGCGCGGCGAAGGCTGAGCCACGGCGCTTACGGCAACGGATGCGCGCGGTGCCAGTCGGTTGCGTGCTGGAATGCCATCCCCGCCCGGCACAGGACGGCTTCGGCGCCGTGCCGTGCGATGAGCTGGAAACCGATCGGCAGGCGATTCCCGGTCGAGCCGCACGGCAGCGCCATGCTGGGGTGGCCCGTCGAATTGAATGGCGCGGTGTACTGGATCAGACGCGCATTGAGTTCGGGATCCTGAGCAAGCGCGTCGAGCTGTGCGTGTGTCGGCGCCGCGAAGGGCTGGACGGGCGCAATCAGCAAGTCGATATCGCTCATCATGTGGTTGACCTGTCCACGCAGCGCGGCGCGGTTGCGTAGCGCGCGTTCGTAGGTGAACGCATCGGTTTCGCGGCCGATCCCGATCAGATGCGTGAGCGCCGGACCATATTCGCTGGAGAGCCGCGGGAACGTGGCTTCATGGGCAAGCGCCACCTGTACGCCGCAGTCGATCAACCACTCGTCCACCACGGTTCGCACGGGTGGCATCTTGACCTCGCGGATTTCACCGCCGAGATCCTTCACGATCCTCACTACCTGTTCGAGCGCGCGCACGATGACTTCATCCGTGCCTTCGCTGTTCCAGCGCATGTCGATGCCGATTCGCAGGCCGCGCAAATCGGTTGCCTGATCCGGCAGTTCGATTCGCAATTCCGGCAGCGTGGTCGGATCGCGCGGATCGTAGCCGGCGATCACGCCGAGCAATAGCGCGGCGTCGGTGGCGCTGCGGGCCATCGGGCCAACATGGTCGAGGCTCGCGCCAAGTTCGAACGCGCCATGGCGGCTGACGCGTCCCCATGTCGGTTTGATGCCGGTCAGGCCATTGGCCGCGCTCGGGAAGCGAATCGAGCCGCCGGTGTCGCTGCCGAGCGATGCATAGCAGAGACCGGCCGCGGTGGCCACGCCGGAGCCGCTCGACGACGCGCCAGCCCAGTGGTTCGCATTCCACGGGTTCTGCGGCGACGGCAGGTCGGGATGGTGGATTGCGAATGCGCCTTCGGTCATGCGCAGCTTGCCGAGGATGACCGCGCCCGCTTCGCGCAGCCGGGTGACCACGCTCGCATCCTCTGTGGGGACAAAATTGCGGTGGATTGTTGTGCCGGCCGTAGTCGGGTGTCCGGCGACCCAGAACAGATCCTTGATGCCGACGGGCACGCCATGCAGCGGTCCTGTCGGTTCGCCCGCCGCGAGTTTGCGATCGGCCTCGCGCGCCTCTGCGAGCGCATCATCGGCGGTTACGAGGGCATAGCTGTTGAGTGTGCCGTCGAGCTGCGCGATGCGTTCGAGCATCGCGGTAACGACTTCGACCGACGAGAGTTCACGCGTGCGGATCAGGCACGCGATCTCGCTGGCTTCAAGGTAGTGGAGGCTGGAATGTGACATGGGTTCGCTCCGGTATGTCTTCTTCTGTGCGTCAGAGTCCGAGTTCTTCGCGCTTGCGCGTCAGGGTGTCGATGACCGCGTAGACGATCTTGTGCGCGCACGGCATCAGGTCCGGCACATAGGTAGCGCCCATGCCGCCGAGCCCTTCGGCGAGCGGCTCCGGGCTGCCTTCGGCCGGCCAGGGCCAGCCAAGGCGTGCGGTGGGGATGCCAAAACGGCGCAGCGCGGCGCCGTCGGTCTGTCCGCCCAGCGGCGAGGGCTCCGGATGCGCGCGCTGTTCCACATGCTCCCAGCCGCGCAGGGCGGACTGGAC
The DNA here is from genome assembly GCF_021390575.1 of Paraburkholderia adhaesiva. Lineage (GTDB taxonomy): Bacteria > Pseudomonadota > Gammaproteobacteria > Burkholderiales > Burkholderiaceae > Paraburkholderia > Paraburkholderia adhaesiva. The sequence continues at coordinate 636,471 of NZ_JAJEJQ010000002.1, forward strand.
GATCCAGTTGTCGGGATCGGTCGTGCCGCCCGGCACCGAACCGTACATCTCCCAATCGAGATCGAGGTCGGGGTGGCGTGCGCGCAGATCGGCAACGAAAGCCGCGAATTGGGCCTTGACCTCGCCGGGCGACGTGCGCGGATTGATACGGACATCGAAGAAAATTTCCGTTACAGCGGACGGGAACGCGGGTCTTTCGGGCCAGCCGGAGCGAACGCCCGCAATCCAGCCATGCGGCTTCACTACGCCCGAGGCGTTGTGCTCGGCATACTCGATCAGCCATTGTTCGAGTTCGAGAATCACATGCGCGGCCGGCACGACCGAGCTGCGGAAGCCCGGCGTTCCGCGCGGCACGCCGGCGTAGCCGAGCGTGCCCTTGACCTGAAGTTTGAACCAGCCCATGCCGGGCTCTTCGTGATAGACCGTATTCCACGGTTTCATCACGATGGCGAAGTCCGGCGCGACACCGCGGCTCAGCAGGTGGACCACCCCATTCGACATGCCGGCGTTATCGCGTTCGGCGACGTTGACGGGCATGCCGCCGTCGGCCATCGCAAGAATCAGATCGCCGACCAGCGGAACGCCAGCCTCGATCACGGCGGTTGCGACTTCAGTCAGCGTCGCAATCATGCCTTTCGGGTTCGAGGCCCCGAGGCCGTAGACCCAGTCGCCCTCGCTGCGCGCACGCGGTTGAAGGTCGACGAAATCAGCGGGACCGACCCATGGGCGATCGCGTTCGTCGCCCTCGAGGTGCGTGTCGATCGGCGCGTAGAGCATCAGCGACGCGCCGCCTCCGCTGCCGCGCATCTCCCCGACCACATTGCCGCTGATTTCATTCATCGGCCGGTAGCTTGCATTCAGGCCGATGCTCGCCATATGGCGTGCCATGAATTCGCTTGCCTCACGTGCCGCGCCGGTCGGGCTGTGAATGTCGGTGAGTTCGAATAGCAGCGTTTGCAGGCGCTTCGGGTCGAGCTTCGCGCAGACCTGTTCATACCAGGATTGCTGTTCGGCCGACAATGGCAGAGGGGTCGTGGTTCGCACGGTACGGGTCTCCGGATTCGTTGTGGACGCGCTGGTTCAGTTCGAGGGCAGGAACTGTTCCGCGAAGATGTTTTCGCGCTTCATGCCGAGCTGGGACAGCTTTTCGGTTGCAGCCTCGATCATGCGCGGCGGGCCGCACAGATACGCCACCGCATCCGGATGATTGAGGTCGTCCGCCGTGATGGCCGCGACCGGGTTGCCACTTAGAAGGCTTCCCGTAGCGCCGCGATCCACGGAGATGCGCGAGGCCAGTTGCGGCATCAATTGTTGGCGCAGTTCGATATCGTCGAGGCAGAACAGCTGCTCGGGTGTCGCGCAGCCGAAGCTCAGCAAAACTGACGATTTGCGTCCGGATTGACGACGGATGGAATCGATCATCGAGAGGATCGGCGCGAGGCCGGTGCCGCCCGCAATCATGATGTGAGGCACCGGACGCTTCTCGCGCAGGAAGAAGCTGCCGAACGGGCCTTCGAGTTCGATGACATCGTCAGGCTTCGCAACATTGCGAAGCCAGTTCGACATCACGCCGTCGTCGAGCAGACGGATCAGCAGCTCGATTCGCGGCAGATCCGCCGATGTGCTGGCGGGCGAATAACTGCGCGTGGCGTCGGTGCCCGGCACCCGAACCTGAACAAACTGGCCCGGCCGGAAATCGAGCCACGCATCTTCCGCCAGTTCAAGCACAAGCTTGACCACGTCAGGTGCCACCTTCTCCACGCTGTCGACGAATGCATGCGCCTTCGTTGCCTTCACCGAGCCCGCATCGTGCTCGTAAGCGAGCTGGAACGTGCAGTCGGTTTCGGGTTCCGCGAGACAGAGCAGACGGTCGCCCGCTTCGTATTCGCTGCGCATCAGTGTCGAGCTTGCCCCTGCGCGCATGTTCGCCTGCCCGTCGACGAGACGGGCCATGCAGGACGAGCACGAGCCCGATCGGCATTGATGCAGCAGCGGGATCTCCGCCGCAATGGCGGCGTCGAGCACGCTTTCGCCGGGCTGGACCTGTAGCGAGGTCGAGACGCCATCGCTGAAGGAGAGGGTGACTTGTCTGACGGTGGTCATTGCATTACCTTGCTTCTATGGGGATTACGCGTCTTCTTCTTCGATCTTCTCGACGAAGTAGGCGGGGGCCTTGCCTGCTGCCGTGCGCTTCATGCGGATCGCGCCCGCCTTGATTGCGCCGTCGACGCCACGGCCCGGCTTGGCGATGCCGCGATTCCAGCGCGATGCAACCTTGCGCCAGGTGATCGGCGAGACATCGGTGGAAACCAGTTGCTCGTCGTCCCAGCCGGTTCCATCGGCATAGAAGTCGTGCATGGCTTCGCGCGCGTACAGGTCGCAGTCGTTGAAGCCGTGCAGGCACAGCGGCTTGTAGAAGTAGTCGTAGCGGTACTTGAAGTCCTTGCGCTCTTTCTCGGTCGGGCAGACGCGGACCATGATTTCCCAGTACTCGTAGGTGTCGTCGGTGATCGGCACGTACCACTCGTACTGCACAACATGCTCTTCCGGCCAGTTTTCGACCATCAGCACGCCCGGCAGAAACACCGAGGTGCGGTACGGGCGCGCCACCGGGTTGGTGATCTCCAGATCGACCTTTTCGTTCTTGAGGATGGGAGCCCACTTCTCGGTGAACAGCCACTGCACCATACCCTTCGGGCCATTGTCGTTTTCCACGGTGGCAATCGCGTCGTCGGCGGTCGGCACGATACCGAGCGGCAGCACCCAGTCCTTGGCGTGAATGATCGCGTTGTCCTTGTGGACCAGGATGTGGGCGTTGTCGAAGCCGTTTTCGCAGGCGATGCGCCAGTTCGCGAAGCCCGTGCGATGCATGCCGTGCGCGACGGCGTCCTTGTCGAGGATGCTCGGCGCCGCGGGCCACAGCGGGTGCGGGAAGCGCTCGTCGTTGTCCGGGAAGCGGATCGGCAAATCTTCGGACAGCGGCGGCACGTCTTCGAGCGGGAAGTCGTCTTCGCGCACGAACACGAAAATCATGCCGCACACTTCCTCGACCGGATAGGTCGTCACGCCGGTGGTGCCGATCAGCTTGTCGTCCGGGTTCCCCGCAATGGTCGCGAGCTTGCCGGTCTCGAGGTCGAACGTGAAGCCGTGATACCAGCAGCTGATGGTGTCCTTGGTCAGGCACATCGGTTTGGCCGACATGCGCACGCCGCGGTGGATGCACTGGTCCTTCAGTGCATAGATCTTGCCGTCGACGCGACGCAACACGATCGGAATTCCGCAGATCTGGATGCCTTCGACCTTGTCTTCAGGCAGTTCCTTGCTGAACAGCGCGGGGTACCAGTGGTTCACAAAGCCCCAGGCTGCATCCTTGTAGGGCTGGTACTGGCTCTGAACCTTCGCGTCGTTGACGCGCGCGTCGCTGATGCCGTTAAGGCGCTCTTTGCTGCGCCGGCGGATGACGGGGGTGTCGCTCATCTGTGTCTCCAGGAAAGATTGTTTGCTTGCGAAACGGGGTTCACCGCTGTGCATCGGTGCATGTCTCGTTTGCGACGCGCCGGACGAAACGGGGACGGCGTATCGCACTGGAACAACGCCGAACGGCCGAAGGTCATGCGTCGTAGTTCGCGAGCAGGTTATTCAAAAATGAATTGACAGTCAATTTAATTTCAATCAATCTTCGGTCTAAATTTGGTTGAAGGTCGATCTTTCCGGCGGTTGACAGCCCTCTCCGGTTCATCTAGGGAATAACCATTAGGTGTTATCCCGGCCATCCGCGTGCGATGGGCGCGATGGGGTCGGGGTCGATCTGGACTGTGAGAAATAAGCAGTACTAATCCGTCGCAGCGGATTTTCATCAAAAAAAGGAGGAGACAGTGCCTGAGGTAATTGAACTGGTAGGCGACGATGAAGTGGCTATCCCGGCTGTACGGATACGGGAGCCGTCACGTATGTCGAAGTGTTTGCCGGCACGTGTCGACGTGGTTGACACAATGCTGGCCAACGCGCTGATTTCCAATTTTATTTAGTTCATCAAACAGTAATCCGGTGTTCTGGCGAGGTGCGCGTCGGCCGTTGAGCGCGTGTTTTTCCAGCTACGTAAGGATGCTCCAACTGTTTGATCAGGAAACGATTGCAGTGGCTGAGACCGCCGCAATCTCTCAGGTTTACAACAACGATCGGGACGATGATGAACAAGATTGCTTGCATGGGCCTCGCAGTCGCCTCTGCCTGTGCATCTACCGCAGCAACGGCACAAAGCAGTGTGTCAATGTATGGCCTGCTCGATACGGGCGTGATGTACGTGAACAATATCGGTGGGCACAGCGTAGTGAAGGCCGATCCGGGCGAGGCCGCTCCGAATCTCTTCGGGATCACGGGGAAGGAAGATCTCGGCGGCGGGCTGAAGGCGATCTTCAAGCTCGAGGGGATGTTCGACATCAATACCGGCACGCAGTCGAGCAGCCTGTTCGCGCACCAGTCGTATGTCGGTCTGGCGGACGACCGTTACGGCGCGTTGACGTTCGGTCTCCAGATGGATGCGATGTTCACCTCGATGATCGTCGACCACTGGGGGCCGTCATTCCCGTTCATCAGCTCGATGACGCTGCGCCAGGGCTCGTTCGGTTTCGGCTTGCCGGCATCGAACCAGCTGAACGCCCCGGGTCCGAACCCGTCATTCGACCCGGACCGCGGGCTCGGCATTCCGATCGCCAACGCGGTCAAGTACACGAGCCCGACCATTGACGGTCTGACCGGTACGGCCATGTACAGCTTCGGTGGCGTTGCCGGCTCGTACAGCCAGAACAGCGGCGAGAGCTTCGGTGTCAATTACCACGTCGGCGGCCTCGTTCTCAATGGTGCGTACACGTACCTCAAGAGCCTGTTCAACAACATCGGCGATGGAAACTTCGGGATACGAAACGTTGGCGTGGGCGCTGCCTACAACTTCGCGAACGCGCAAGTCTCGGCCATGTACACGAGTTCGCAGAACACGATGAACGGCGCGCGTGTCGGCACGATCGAGGCGGACGCGACCTATGCGTTCAGCCCGTTCTTCCACGCGAACTTTTCCTACCAGTACATGAAGGGCAACAGTGTGCTCGCGAACCAGCATGCGCACCAGGAAACGCTCTCGCTGAACTATGCGCTGTCGAAGCGCACCAGCATCTATAGCGGCATCGCCTATCAGCAGGCCACGGGCATGCCCGCCTGGATCTTGCTGACGTCGTATGGCCCCGAAGGGTCGAGCACGGGCAGGCAGTTCACGGCGGATATCGGCATTGAGCACGTGTTCTGAGTTGATCCGGGCAGTTTATGCCAGGCATGAATGCGTCGTTTTCCCTTGGCGACGTATGCGTGCATGGCTTCTCTGCGACCGGTTCGGGACCGGCCGGCCGCGGACCTATTCCTAAAATCAGGAGACAAGCATGAATGCAGTGACCCAGATGAAAGCGATGCGCGTGCACGAACCGGGTGGCCGTTTTCAACTCGACGTGCTTCCCCGTCCGAAGCTCCTGCGCCCGACCGACGTGCTGGTCGAGGTCAAGGCGTCAGGTGTTGTGCCGAACCTGCGCAACGTGATGAGCCATTACGGCGAGCGCTCGTATCTCACGGTGCCGGATTTGCCCGCGATCTATGGACTCGACACGGCTGGTGTCGTTGCCGAGGTCGGTGCAGCGGTGACGGGCATCGTGCCGGGGGACCGCGTCTACATCAACCCGGGCCGCTCGTGCGGTTCGTGTCACGCGTGCCGGATCGGTGAGCCGACCAATTGCGTCGCGTACACGTTTCAGGGGTATTTCGGTTTCGGTCCTCGTTCGAAGCAGATCTACGAACAGTACCCGTACGGCGGCTTTGGCCAGTATGCGACCGCGCCCGCCGACGGCCTCGTCAAGCTTCCGCAGTCGGTCAGCTTCGAGCAGGCTGCGCGCTTCGGCTACCTGGGCACGGCGTACTCGGGCTTGCGCAAGGCCGGGACAGGCGCGGGCAAGACGGTGCTGATCAACGGCGCGTCCGGAACGCTCGGCCTTGGTGCAGTACAGCTTGCACGCGCGATGGGCGCAGTGAAAATTCTGTGCGTCGCGCGCAACCCCGAATTGCTCGAGCGTGTGCGTGCGCTCGACCCGCAGCGGATTCGCACGTTCTCGCACGGTTCTGGCGACCTCGGTGCCTGGGCCCGTGGTGAGACGGACGGTGTGGGTGTTGACGCGGTGCTCGACGCAATCGGCCCTGGCGCGCCGCACCAGGCTTCGCTCGACTGCCTCCATGCATTGCGTCGCGGTGGCCGGATGGTGGAGGTTGGGGCCATGTCGGACCCGTTGCCGCTGAATCTGCACGAGTTCATGTGCTCTCAGCTCAGCGTGATCGGGTCACTGTGGTTTTCGGTGGCCGAAGGCGAGGATGTCGCCGCGATGGCTGGCGCCGGCACGCTTGATCTGGGCGTTTTCGACCATCACCGCTACACGCTCGAACAGGCCAACGAGGCACTGGCCGATGCGGAGCAGCGCAAGGGCGGTTTCGTCAACGTGGTGATCGTCCAATAACGGCGTGATCTGTCAACAAGAGAGTACGAGGAGCCTGAAATGGTGAGACGCGTTGTAACTGCAGAGCGCAATGGCAAGTCGGTGGTGGTGGCCGATGCCCAGGTCGCGAACACGCATGACTACAAGTCGGTGCCCGGTTTTCAGACCACGCTGGCATGGGCCACGACGCAGGCCGTTCCCACGCTGCCGTTCGATGGTCGCGATCCGGCGGTCGGGATCGAGTCGGTGGTGCCGTCTCCGCACGGTACGCGCCTGATCGTCGTGCAGTTTCCGCCCGACAGCGTGATGGCTGCGCCGGATTTCGACGGTGCTGCAGCCGGCGCCGAATACGCGCAGCATCTGCCGGGCCTCGCCGAAACGTTCGATGCAGACGGTTCGGGCTTCCATCGCACGTCGACCGTGGATTACGACGTGATCCTGTCCGGAGAGCTGTGGCTTGAGCTCGACGATGGCGAGGTTCGCCGTCTGAAGGCAGGTGACATCGTGATCCAGAACGGTACGCGACATGCCTGGCGCAACCGTAGCGAGCAACCGGCCGTCATGCTGTCGGTTCTGATCGGCGCCTGAGCGCGCCTTGAATAGTCCATCGCAGGAGATTCCCATGTCCCATTCCCACGCGCATGTTCATGCTGCCCAGAGTGGATTCGATGAGCATGCCGCCGAAACGCTCGCGTGGAGTGACGCGATGCTGCTCGGCCACGCTCCCATGGACGACGCGCACGAGGAATTCGTGGTCGTCGTCCGTGCGCTGGCGGCATGCAATGTGGCGACCGCGCTTGGTTGCCTGCAGGCGGTCGAGGATCACCTTCTCGCGCACTTCGGAACAGAGCGTGAGTGGATGGAGCGCACGGAATTTCCGGCGATGGAGTGCCATCTGGACGAACACCAGAAAGTGCTGGATACGGTACTCGAAGTGAACCAGCTCGCGAAAGCGGGGGAGGTCGGGTTGCGCGATGTGCACCGTCTTGCCGCCGCGCTCGCGGACTGGTTTCCAAAACACGCGACCTATCTGGATTCGGCGCTATCGGCATGGATCAACAAGCGCATGCACGGAGGCGCACCGGTCATCCTGCGGCGCGATCTTGGGACGAGCGCGTTTCAGGAAGAGCTGGCTGCCTGAGCGGCGCTGTTTGCGCGAATCGAACGGTCAACGGGATCATTGAAAGGAGCGGTCATATGCTGATGCAGGGCAAGGTGGGGCTGGTGACGGGCGGGGGCTCCGGCATGGGGCGCGCGGCAGCGCTGGCGCTCGCCGGACAAGGTGCGACGGTGGTGCTTGCAGGACGCTCGGAGGACAAACTCGCCACCGTGCGCGATGAAATCGTGAAAGCAGGTGGCAGCGCCGAGATCAAGTCGATGGACGCATCGCGGAGCGAAGACAACGAGATGCTGGTCAAGTTCGTCGAGTCACGCTTTGGGCGACTCGACTTCGCATTCAATAACGCTGGCGGCCACGCGGATTTCAAGCCGATCGACCAGACCCCGGTCGAAGAATCGGAGTGGGTGATCGACCTGAATTTCAAGGGTGTCTATTACGGCGTGAAGTATCAGGTCGAGGCAATGCTGCGCGCGGGCGGCGGTGCGATCGTCAACAATGCGTCGATTTTCGGGTTGCGCGGCATGGACGGTATCGCGCACTACGTGGCAGCCAAGCACGCGGTCGTCGGTCTAACGCGCGCGGTCGCCAAGGAATACGCCGGACGGAACATCCGCATTAATGCAGTCTGTCCAGGGGCCACCGAAACACCGAACTACATGCGCTCGACGGGCGGTGACGTGCACCTGCTCGATGACATGATTCCGATGCGTCGCATCGGTCAGCCGCAGGAGGTCGCTGAAGCGGTGGTTTTCCTGTTGTCGAATAGTTCGGCTTATGTGACGGGCGCGACGTTGTCGGTCGATGGCGGCATGACAATCTGAGCGAGTTGGGCGGGTGTGTAAGCGCGATCTGTGGGGCGCGCTGACCGAATCAGTTCAACATCGGTGCCTCTACAGCGGAAATTCCGACGTGTCGGCTCGCTTCGAATAGCCGGTCCATCACACGGACGAGAAGAACGGTGGATTGCTCAGCACGCAAAGCAGTTCTAAATAAGCAGGAATTTCCGCTGGCTCCCGGCGGAACGCCGCGGAAGATCGGAGCGGCTAGACGGATAAAAACAATGTTCAAAAAACTGACTGTCTTGCAAAAGCTACTCGGTACGTTCGGCATCGTCGCGGTTGTCGGCGCGGCTTCGGGTGGCGCGGGGATCATGGCGCTTTCGCGCATGTACAGCATCACCGACGAAATTGCCCAGCACCATATGCGCGGCGTGGCGTTGCTGGGCGACATCTCGCGTAGCAAGCTCTCCGCAGATCTTGATGGGGCGAATTTCGGCTACATGCACGATGACGAGGGCAAGCAGCGCGTCGCGGCCGATACTCACGAGAAGATCGCCGCGACGGAGGATTTCATTCGCCAGTACAGCGCGATTAGCGGGGAAACCCCAGAAGGGCAGGCACTCCTCGACGAACTGCAGCGCACCGAAAAGGCCTGGGGGCCACTGATCGCGCAGGCTGTTGCCCTCATCCCGCACGAAGCTCAGTACGTCGGCCGCGACGATCTGCTCGTGAAGGACGCCATTGCGACCAGCGCAAAAATGATGGCAGAGATCACCGCGCTCACCGAGTACCGCAAGACTCGCGCGATCGCGGCCACGAAGGAAGCCGCCGACCTGCACGAGACCATGTTCGTCGTTCAGATGCTCTTCGTGCTCGCGGGTTTTGTCGCGAGCCTCGCCTTCGGGTTTTTCATCGCGCGCGAGCTACAACGTCAACTGGGCGGCGAGCCGCATGAGGCCCAGGAACTCGCACGCAAGATCGCCGCGGGTGATCTGACGAGCCGGGTTTCGCTACGCCGGAGCGACAAAACCAGCGTGATGGCCGGGCTGGCCGACATGCAGTCACATCTGCGTGAGATTATCGGCTCCATCCAGGTCGCCAGCGATGCGATCCTGATTGCCTCGAACCAGATTGCACGCGGCAACCTCGACCTTTCCCAGCGCACCGAGGAGCAGGCTGCCTCACTCGAACAAACGGCGGCCAGCATGGACGAGCTTACGACAACCGTCAATGCGAACAATGCCTTCGCTGGCGACGCGCTGCGGCTGGTCGATCAGTCGTCGCAGTCGGCAGCGCAGAGCGGCACGGCGATGGAGGAGCTCTCGGGCAGCATGCAGTCGCTCGTGGGCCATGCGAGCAAGATCACCGAAATCATTGCGACAATCGAGGGCATCGCATTCCAGACGAACATTCTGGCGCTCAATGCCGCCGTGGAAGCCGCGCGTGCGGGCGAGCAGGGTAAGGGCTTCGCGGTCGTGGCTGGCGAGGTGCGTACGCTTGCCCAACGCGCCGCTGCTGCCGCGAAGGAGATCAAGGAACTGATCGATACCACCACACGCGACATCCGAAGCGGTTCGGAGATCACCCGGAAGACTTCTGAGTCGCTGGTGACGGTGCAACAGGCCGTCGAGCAGGTGGCTGGACTCATGCGCGAACTCACCGACGCGTCGGACCACCAGAGCACCGGCATTACACAGGTCAATCAGGCCGTGCGGCAGATGGATTCGGTCACGCAGCAGAACGCGGCGCTTGTTGAAGAGGCTGCGGCTGCTGCGCAAAGCATGAGCGAGCAGGCCGGAGCGCTAAGACAGAGCGTTGCGGTATTCCGCTTGAGTTGAGTCGGCACGCGGCGAGGGGGGCGGTCCGGCTGGTGGCTGAGGTGCTCGCGTGCGCCGGGTCAGGCGCAGCAGGAACCGGACTGCTGCATCGGAGGGCAATGGTTGGTGCCATACGAGCAGTACACGCAGCAATCGCCTGGTTTGGGTCGCAGCACTGTCCTGCAATGCTCGCATTCGTAAAACCACACACAGGCGTCGGTGGGCATCGTCTCTTCTTTCCTGTGCCCGCAGACAGGACACGTGATCATCGTATCCAGCACGATTGCTGCCATCACTGCACCTCCTTCACTTGAGGCAGAAAAATGGCTTCTCCACGGGAATGGCGGCTACCACACCATCAGAGGCCTCACGCCCGCCACTTCGGTAATCATGTTGACCAGCGCGTAGACCGTTTCTGCCTCGGCGAACATATCGATTTCGATGTTCCCGGTTCTCCAGTCATCAGCAAAATAATTCCGATGAGGGAGTCGCCACTTCTGGTATCGCCAGTCATTTTCGGAGCAGCCGGAGCCCGTTGCCGACGACCAGCAAGCTCGCACCGACGTCAGCGAATACGGCCATCCACATCGTGCCAAGACCGGCAAGCGTCAAGGCGAGGAATATGGCCTTGATTCCAAGCGCAAGCGTGATGTTCTGCACCAGAATGCTGTGCGTGGCCTTTGACAGACGGATAAACGCCGGAATTTTCCGGAGGTCGTCGTCCATCAGTGCGACATCGGCCGTTTCGATTGCCGTGTCGGTTCCCATGGCGCCCATCGCGAACCCAATATCGGCGCGAGCCAGTGCTGGCGCGTCGTTGATGCCGTCGCCCACCATGCCGACCACGGCTTGCGTTCCGGCCAGTTGCTCCACCGCACGCAGCTTGTCTTCCGGCAACTGATTCCCTTCGACCCTATCGATTCCAACCTGGCGCGCGATGGCCTGTGCCGTATGAGGATTGTCGCCAGTCAGCATGGCGGTGCGCACGCCGAGCTTGTGAAGTTCGGCAACCGCGTCGCGGCTGCTGTCCTTTACCGTATCGGCCACGGCGAAAAGTGCAAGCACCCGGTCTTCGTCAATCAGCATGACGACGGTTTTGCCTTCCCGTTCGAGCACATCCAGTCGCGCTTCCAGTTCCGGCGAGCAGCGCCCCAGCTCTTCGACGAGGCGGTGGTTTCCAATCGAATAGCGCCTTCCGTCGATGACGCCGCGTACGCCTCGCCCGGGAATCGCCTCGAAGTGCTCGACAGGGTAGTGCGTCAGGCCCTCGACGTCTGCCGCTCGCGAGACGGCCATCGACACCGGATGGTCCGAGCGGCCAGACAGGCTCGCGGCGAGCGACCGTACATGGCGACTATCGGCGTCCGGGGCGCGCAGCTCGAACTCGGTCTGAACCGGCTTGCCATGGGTGATGGTGCCGGTCTTGTCCAGTGCCAGCCAGCCGAGTTTCCTCCCCTGTTCGAGGTACGAGCCGCCCTTGATGAGAATCCCGCGACGCGCGGCGGACGTCAGTCCGCTCACGATGGAAACCGGCGTGGAGATGACGAGCGCACACGGGCAGGCGATAACCAGAAGCACCAGCGCCTTATAAATCCAGTCGAACCAGCTTCCTGAAAATACGAGCGGAGGCACGAGCGCAACGGCCAACGCTACCGCGAACACGATGGGTGTGTAGATGCGGGCGAACTGGTCGACGAATCGCTGGGTCGGCGCTTTCGAACCCTGTGCTTCCTCGACTGCATGAATGATGCGCGCGAGCGTCGTATTGGTTGCCGCCGCCGTGACCTCATACTCGAACGAACCGGATTCGTTGATGGTTCCGGCGAACACGGGGTCGCCCTCGGCTTTTTCGACGGGAAGGCTCTCGCCGGTGATGGGGGCCTGGTTCACCGTCGAGCGGCCGCTCACGATTGTGCCGTCAAGGCCGATGCGCTCGCCGGGCCTCACGCGCGCGATCGCGCCGGGCGTCACGGAACGGGCGTCCACCTCGAGCCACGAGCCGTCGGCCTGCCGGACGGTCGCCTTGTCGGGCGCAAGCCTCATCAAACCTTGAATGGCGTTGCGGGCCCGGTCGAGTGATCTGGCTTCGATGAGTTCCGCTATCGTGAACAGCACCATGACCATGGCGGCTTCCGGCCACTGGCCAAGAAGCAGCGCGCCAGTCACGGCGATGCTCATCAGGGCGTTGATGTTCAAGTTGCCATTGCGGATGGCAATCCAGCCCTTCCGGTACGTAGTGAGCCCGGAACCCGCTATGGCGAGCAAGGCGAGCGCGGCCACCAGCCATGTAGGCTGTCCGAGCCAGTGAGCGATTTCGGACGCGGCCGCGATGGTGCCGGACAGCGCAAGTGGCCACCAGGGCTTGTGCGCGACTTCCGGCCCTTTGTCGGTCCGGTCTTCCGCGTGTGCGAGTTCCGGCGTAAAACTTAGCGACCGGACGGCTTCCAGTATCTGCGCAAGTGCATCGGCGCGATGAGTCACCGTCAGGACGCGCTGAATCAGGTTGAATTCCATTCCCGCAACGCCACGCATGCCCGTCAGCTTCTTGCGGATCAAGGCTTCCTCCGTCGGGCAGTCCATCTGCAGGATGCGGATCGGGGTCCGGATCATATTGCCGGCCACTTCCGGTTTGGGCAGGGCGTCGAACGACACGGCTACGGGCGCACAGCAGCTTTCACCGCCTTTGGGGCCGTGATCGTGATCATGGTGGCCACCGTGCTCGCGATTGTGATCGTGGGCCGGTTCAGGGCTCGTGCCGTGTTTGTGTGAGCACGTACAGTCGTGGTCGCGGGCGCCGTCCGTCCCGCACGTAGTGCCGCTTTTTGAAATATCTGCTTCCGACATGGTGGTATCCGTCTTCGATATGTGCTCTAGTTAACACCTTGGAGTGGCTCCAAGGTCAAGACGGAAGGAGAGGCTATGAGAATCGGCGAACTGGCCCGGCTTGCCAATTGCACCACCGACACAATCCGGTTCTATGAGAAGGAAGGCTTGCTGCCTGAAGCGGACCGCACAGACGCGAATTACAGGAACTACACCGAGCGTCACGTCGACCGGCTCCGGTTCGTTCGCAACTGCCGCGCGTTGGACATGACACACGATGAAGTGCGGGCACTGCTAAGGGCAGCCGACGAATGCGCTTCGAACTGCGGAACGGTCAATGCGCTGGTTGACGAGCACATCGAGCACGTGAACAGGCGCATCGACGAACTGCTTCAACTTCGGGAGCAACTGGTCGTCCTGCGCCAGCGATGCACCGGCGAACGACACGTCGCCGAGTGCGAAATCATGCACGGACTCGCGTCGATGGAGACGCACCCGGCGGGAACGAAATCATCACATCTCGGATAGCCGACGTGTCTTGATCGTCGACGACGGACAGGTTTTCAAGCAGGCGTGGGTCGGCGCGCCGGAGCGGCTGCTGCGGCCGCGCCGCGGCTTCAGCTCCAGACCGAGGCGCCGATCAGCGTGCCGGTGCGTGTATGCGCATTCCACCAGATCACGCGCAACAGCGGCGCGCTCTGGGCGATGAAGATCGCCTGCATCGGATCGCTTTCGATGAAATGCGTCACGCCGCAGCGAATCGCCGCCGCGGCCTTGTGCGCGGCGGCGCCCGACGGCGTGTCGTCGTGCTCGTCGACCGCGCGCATCACGAGTTCGAGATGGCCGTAGCCGTGGCGTTCGAGCCACGCCTCGGTGCGCGCACGGTCCATCTCGGGGCGCCCCGTGATGATCGCGCGCGTGTGCTGCATATCGACCTTGGGAATGCGCTCGAACGGCAGCAGCGCGTCGCGTTCGGCGAGCGCCGCGCCGAGGTCTTCCTCGTAGCGCGAGAGCGGGATGTCGGGCAGCAGCACGCCGTCGAGGTCGATTGCATACACCGCGTATTCGTGGTCGTCGGCCATCAGCGCGCCGTCGCGTGCGCCTTCGCGGGCCCAGTCCGCGCGATAGCGGGCCGTGTACGCCTGGCGCTCCCACGGGAACAGCGTGAAATAGCCGCTCGCGTCGATCGAATAGTCGGGGCGCAGGCGCGAGAGGTCGTCGTAGGCGCCCGTGAGCGTGCGCACGATCAGGCCGTGCTCGCGCAGGAATGCGATGCAGTCGACGAGCGTGTTTCCGCGGCCCGCGATGTCCTCGCACAGCAGCACTTTCGAGCCGGGCTCGGGCAGCGGGAGCGTCGAGTCCCAGCGGACCTCGCGCGTCGCGCGCTCGTAGCGCAGGAACGCGACGCTTGCGCCAGTCGCGTGCGACACCATCAGGGCAAGCGGCGCGCCGCCACGCAGGATGCCGATTACCGCGGCAAATTCCTCGCCGGCCAGCACAGGCTGCAGCGACTCGATCCACTGGTCGAGTTGTTCGTAGGTGAGCGGCACGACGGGTTTGTTCATCGGGTCGGAAACGGGAATAGCGGGGCAGGTAGGGTTCGCCGCAGGTATCCCGCGACGAAGACGGCTATTGTCGGTTCAAGGTTTGACGATATTATGCCTATGCTCGCGCGCACCTGCTGGCCGCGCCGGGCGAGGCTGGCGCCGGACGGGGGAGGTCCGCGTCGTGCCCGCGACTATAACGAATCGATTCGATAAATCCACGCACGAGGGGGTGAAAGCGATGTCGGAACCTTCTGGCTGGCGGCGCTTTTCTGCCGCCCTGGCCGTGGCAGCCAGCGCAACCGTCGCGCACGCCGGCGACGTCGTGCCTGCCACGCCGCTCTCACTCGATATCGATGGCGAGGTGCACGTCACGAATAACCCCGCGCACACCGCGTATCACTTCACCGAAGCGCAGTTGCTGAAGCTGCCGGTTCACGCGATTTCCACCTCTACCGCCTGGACGCCGCGCTCGACCTTCACGGGCCCGCTGCTTTCCGATGTGCTCAAGGCCGTGGGCGCGTATGGGCACGAGATAGAGATCCACACCCTCGACGACTACGTCTGCGACGTGCCGGTCGCCGACGCCGAGCACTACGGCGTCGTGCTCGCCTACGCCATGAACGGCCAGCGCCTCAAGGTGAGCGACTACGGGCCGTTGTTCCTGATCTATCCGCGCGACCAGTATCCTCAGGAACTGGACGGCGCTGCCGGCGACGCCAAGTTCGCGTGGCAGATCAAGTCGATGACCATCAAGCGGTGAGCGGCCGGTGATGCGTGGTCCGCTGCGACGGTTCGTGCTCGTGCTGGTCTGGTTCATTGCGCTGCTGCCGCCGGTGGCGGGGGTCGGCTATCTGCTGTACGCGAACCTGCTCGATCCGCGCGTGGTCCAGCGCCTCGGCGGCAGTTACGACGGCCTGTACTGGGACGCGGCCCAACTGCAGATCGCCTATGCGCGTTTCGAGAGCCAGCTGTTGCTGTACGCGGACGGCGCCGACCGTGACATCGAAAGGGTGCGGCTGCGCTACGCCTTGTTGCAGTCGAAGCTCAACATCGTGAAGGGCTCCACGCACGAACTGCGCGGGCTGCCCGGACTCACCGAGCGCCAGCAGGCCGATCTCGTGGCGCTCGATGCCGCCATTTCGCAATTGGAGTGGCAAATACCGACGCTCGCCGACGAGCCGTGGCGCGCGTCGCCGATGGTGGACTCGCTGCGCGAGCACTGGTCCGAGGTCAACGATCTCGCGTTGAACCGGCGTTTCGCCGACGTCACCGAACGCGACGCCATCCGTCGCGACTTCATCGCAAAGCGCCGTGAATTGTTCGCTGCCGGGATCGTGCTGCTGGTGCTCTCGGCCGCGGCGGCGGTGCTGCTCGTGATGAACGGCTACCGGCGCTCGCGCCTCATCAGTCAGCAGCGGGCGCTGCTCGAAGCCGAGCACCAGGCGAGCCGCGCCGCGCGCGAGGCCAGCACGGCGAAGGATGCGTTCCTCGGCATGATCAGCCACGAGTTGCGCACGCCGCTGCACGCGATCGTTTCGTCGATCGAACTGCTCGGCTTCAACTCACACTCCGAGGCCGACCGCAAGGTGATTCAGCGCCTCGAAACGGCCGCGCGCCAGCTCGAAGCGCAGATGAAGGACCTCACCGACTACGCGCGGCTCGGCGCGGGCAAGCTCGAACTTCGCGAGGAGCCGTTCGATCCGCGCGAGTTGCTGCAGTCGATCGTCGACGAAAACGAAAGCGCCGCGACGGCACGTGGTCTTGTGCTCGAACACGCATGGCACGGGGCCGCGCACCCGGTCGTGGCCGATCCGCATCGCATTCGTCAGATCGCGAACAATCTCGTGACTAACGCGATCCGCTACACCGAACGCGGCAAGGTGAGCATCGAGTTTACGCTGGGCGCGCAATTGCTTTCGATCGTCGTCAGCGACACGGGGCCGGGCGTGCCGCCATCGCAGATTCCGCTCATTTTCAAGGAGTTCACGCAACTCGACACGTCGCGCTCGCGCCGCTACGAGGGCGCGGGGATGGGGCTCGCGATCGTGCGAGGTCTCGTCGATCTGTTCGGCGGGGCGATCCAGACCGACAGCCGCGTGGGCGAAGGCACGACGTTCACGGTGACCGTGCCCGTCGTGCCGGTCCCCGCGCCGCTCACAGGCGGCACGGCGCAGCAGGTGGACGGCACGGGCGAGCGTCCCCGGGTGCTCGTGGTAGACGACAATCCGCTCGTTCGCGATTCGCTTGGCGAGATGGTGACGCACATGGGCTACGCGGCGCTCATGGCGGGCGATGTCGATGGCGCGCTTGCGCTGGCGGCCACGCATCGGTGCGACGTGGTGCTACTCGACCTGCACATGCCGGGCCGCGACGGTTACGCGTTTATCGCGGGACTCGACGCGGGCGCCGCGGCGGGGCCGCGCCCACCGGTGATCGCCGTGAGTGCGGACGTTGCGGCAGTCACTTCGTGTGACGCGGACGGCCCCTTCTTCGAGTGCCTCACGAAGCCGGTTCACTACGAGGTGTTGCGCGCCGCGGTGCAGCGCGCGTTGTCGGCCCCGCGCTCGACTGAGGCGTGATAGGCGTATCGGGAATTACGAGGCCGAACGTGCGGCCGGATGGGCGGCGCGGCATGGGGCGCGCCAGGCTGCGTCAGCTGCGCTTGAGCCGCTTCGACAAATCGGCGACGAGAATCGCCATGCGTGCGGGTTTCTCGTAGCACGCGACGTCATAGTGACGGACGACCTGGCTGATCTCCGATTCACTGGCCTTGCCGGTCAGCAGTTCACCGGTCAGCACGAAGATCGGCGCATCGGGGTTCTCGGACGAGCGCACGCGGCGGATCGAATCGGCGGCCGTCTGTGGGCCGAAGAGCCAGTCGATCACCACGCCGTCGAATACCTGGCTCTCCAGCGCCTCGTCGAAGGCAGTAAGGCCGTAGAGTGCCTGGGCCGCGTAGCCGCTGTGTTCGAGGTAGTCGCGCAGGTTGTCGGCGGACGCGCGGTCGTCGTCGACCACGGCGATCACCGGCTTGTCGGCCTCGGCGCGGCGCGGGTAGATCTCGATCTTGTGGACTTCGTGGGCGTTCTGGTACAGCGAGCCATCGGGCCGCACGACGCGCCACTGACCCTGTTTTTCATACGCGACGAATTCGGGCCGGCTGCCCGCTTCGGCCGGCGCACCGATCCACGCGGTGCAGGGCAGTTCGGCCACGCTCACGCAGAGCAGCGCTTCCTGCGCGCTGGCGCCGAGCACGCCCGGATCGAGCAGTTGCCCGGCGAAGAGCTGGCCGACAGGCTCGCCGAACGCCTCCGCGACTCGCTTGATCTGGGTGAGCGTCCACGGGCTGTTGCCGCGCAGCTTGCGATGCCCTTGCGAGAAGCTCAGATCGAGGATCCGGCAAAGCTCGGTGGTTTGCTGGCGCTTGCCGATGCCGTGACGGTTCATCAGCTCGCGCACGCGCTCCGCGACCGTGGTCGAGTCGGTTGGGTGTGCAACGTTCGACATGCCTTGGGGGGATCGAAAACTCAGTGTCTGGCTGATTATGGTGTGCGGTTGAGGGCTTGTCACGAGCCGAAAGTCCGCGATGCGAACAGTATTCTAATCGCATCAATTAATCATGTTGTGACAATTTTGGGGGACGGAAAGCGGTTGCGTGAAGTTGCGTGAAGGACGGTCGGCCCGCGTGCTGGATCACAGCCGGCGGTGCATGACTGACCGGCCGGTTTAACGCACTACGACTAGAGAGCGATCAGTGGTGTTCGCGTGGCGCGCTTTCCAGACCAAGCTGCACGAACATGAACGCGTCGATTGGGAGCGGGCCAGCATCGCCGTGTTCGGCGTGCCCTGGGGAGTGTGTGGAGTGGACTGCGGAAAACTGGCCTTCGTGACGAAGCTGCTTACCGGCGGACCGCTCGCAGGGTGTCTCGCGGAAGTGACGGCCCGTATTGAAGAATCGATGGCGCCGGCACTGCCAGATGAGATTCAGTCTGGCAGTTGGCCGGCGCGTACTGCATGGAGTGTTGCGAGCTACACGTCGATAGAAGATCAGAACTTGTAGTTCACACCCACGGAGACGGCCATCGGATGCCCGCCGGCGAAGCAGAATGGCGCGCCCTGCGAGATGGAACTGCCGTCGTGGCAATCGTAGGTCACGCTTCGCCCACCCGCGCCGAGCGCATAGTGCGCATTGGCTTCGTTGATCACGAACGCGTAGTTGGCATAGACGGACAGATACTTGTCGAACTGGTGCCGGTACAGGAACGTGAACATGTTGGCCGCGTTAGGCGGATTGGCAATTCCGATTGCGTTGGGGTCCGCGGGTGCCGTGTTGTGCTGGCCAGGGTCGCCTGGCGTGCTGCCCGCGTGCGCCCAGCCGAAGCTCGCGGAATCCTTCGGCGAGAACACCTGCGTGATCGCAAGCCAGAACCCGTTGCGGCTACGCTCGTTTTGCGCCTCCAGATAAGCAGGAATCTCCCGGCGCATCCATTCGTAGATGCCGCTGATCGTGGTGGCCGTCGAGAACGTATATTGCGCGCCGACCTTGAACGCCCATTCGTTGCCCACGTCGTTGGGATCGGTACCGTCCGCGGAAGCGAGTGCCGCGGGCGTGTTCATGACGTCGCTGGTCCGGTTGACGTTGCGGTGCAATTCATACGCCGCGGTTACGTAGAGCGGGCCATGTGTGTACGCGATGTTCGCGCTGTATGCCGTTCCATAGCTGCCATCGTTACACGCAGCCGGGGTGCCGCCGCTACCCGGGACGTTGCCACCGGTACAGTCGGATTCGCCCATGGCCTGCGTCGAGTTATCCCATCCGCGATTCTGGCCGGGAGAAACGAGCGCATTGAACGTGAAGCCGTGGATATTCGGCGATTCATACCAGATCGCATGATCGAGGCGAGTGCCGAACTCCACGCGATTGTCGCCCCCCGTGTTGCCCATGATGGTCGCGTAATCGCCGGGCATGCCGGAGAACGGGTTCATGCGTTGCGTCGAGTTCTTGTAGGGCGCGTCGGTCTTACCGATTTTCACCGCGCCCCACGTCGGCGACGAGAATCCGACAAAGCTGTTTCTCGATGTCAGCGCACCCTTTACGGTCGTATCCTGCGCGGAGTTCGAGTTGGCCGAGCCCGCCGTCGCCGAGACATCGAGCTGCGTTTCCAGCTGGTAGATGAACGAGAACTGGGGCGATCCGAAGTCGTGCTTTCCGCGTACGCCGATATACGACAGGTTCGACGAAACGTCAGGCATCCAGCCCATATTGCCTTGCGGGAAGACGCGGGTTCCGTCGGGACGCACGTATGAGCTTTGCAGGCCTTTGGTCGCATAGTCGACCGAGAGGTCAAGATTGCCGTAGAACTCCATGTTGCCGAGTGCGGCGAGGACCTGCTTCACACGCGGCGGCATGTCGTGGCCCCAGTCGGAGCTGCCCTGTTCGGCGGCGGCGCCCGGCGCTGCCTCAGTCGCTTGTGCGTAAGTAGTCGCGGGCAGGGCAGGTGCGGGCAACGCTTGCGCGCTCTGCATGGACGACGTTTTCTGGATTTGAGCTGTGCCCTGTGCGGTTGACCGGGACTGGTTCGCGGTCAGTTCGTCCAGCCGCTTGCTCAAGGCGGCTAGCTGCTGGCGAAGCTCCTGAATCTCCGTCTTGTTCGAGTCGGGTAAAGCCTGTGCATAAGCGAGGCCGCCGCCCCACGTTGATAAACCCGCAAGCAAAACAATGCCTTCACCTATTAATAGGCGAGAAGATTTCATATTGTCTCCAACTCTATTTTTATGTCATCAGGACAACGAATCAACGTTGATGTTGGCGCAACAGAAAGCAGACAAGCCTTTGCATTACTTTCCGTTACTGGGGATTGCGGTTGCTGACTCTACGGGGATGGGGGGCGGGAGAAAATTAAATGTTTTTTATAGTAACGATCATCAGACAGAGAAAAGCTTTCTATTAAATGCTAGTAAACATTTCAGCAATATTACTTTTTCTGACAAACCCTGTACTGCAGCCAAGCCGCTGCGCGAGATGAATCTGGCCCGGAGCGCCGCCCCGTGGGCGCTGGCCTGTTTCGTCCCGGCGCGCGCTTACGCGCGGCCGGGCCCTCACGCCGGCTGCAGTCCACCCAACAATTGCCTGACGCGCGACAGATCGCGATTCATTGCTCCGGTGCCTTCAAACAACGCCGCGAGCCAGTCGATGAACACGCGTACACGCGGCGACACCTGGCGCGTCTTCACGAAGGCGACCGAAACCGGCGTCGGCAGGGGCTTCCACTGGGGCAGCACCTCGACGAGCGCACCGCTGTCGAGATACGGCTGCGCCGCGAGCAGCGGCGGCTGCACAAGGCCGAGTCCTTGCAGACCACAGGTGAGATAGGCCAGTTCGTCGGATACGTTGACGAAGCCATCCACCTTCACCTTCGTTGGGCTGCCGTCCACCTCGAAGTCGAATTCGAGCGGACGCCCCGACAGCGGCGAAAGGAAATTCACCACGGGATGCCGCGCGAGTTCGTCGAACGACGCCGGTGCGCCGTGGCGCTCCAGATAAGCCGGGCTCGCGCACGTCACGTGCTCGAGCACGCCGAGCCGCCGCGCGGCGAGACCCGAGTCGGGCAACTCGCCGAGCTGGATGCTGCAATCGACGCCTTCCCCGACGAGATCGACGTTGCGCAGGCTCACGCCAATTACGAGGTCGATCTGCGGATAGCGAGTGTGGAAGTCGTCGAGTTCGGGCAGCACGATCGCATTCGCGATCAGTCCTGGCATTTCCACGCGCAACCGGCCGGCCACGCCGCCGGGTGTTTGCCGCACGCTGGCCTCGGCATCGTCGATGTCGGCGAGGATTCGCGCGCAGCGTTCGTAGTAGGCGGCGCCTTCGGACGTGAGCGAAAGACGCCGCGTGGTGCGCACGAGCAACTGCGTGCCAAGCAGTGCTTCGAGGTTCTGCAAAATCGTCGTCGCGCTCGCGCGCGGCATGTCGAGTGACTGAGCGGCTTTGGTGAAACTGTTGGTGTCGACGATGCGGATGAACGTGCGCATCGCCTGAAAACGGTCGATCACGGGGAAGCTCCTGTCTTTGTGCTGACTTGAGAGATCCGCAGTGCTGCGAAAAAGGGGTGAGCCGTGAAACCGCCGAAGCGGATCGCGGTGCCGGCGTCTGCGGAGAAGGGCGCGCGGCGATTGAGAGAGACGGACACTGACGCGGCGCGTCAGCGCGGTGCGGGAGGCAGATGGGCCGTCAGGAACCGACGGCCCGGCAGGTCGGGTAGCGTCGGTGTCTTAGCGGGCAGCGTTGCGCAGTGTGTCGATGTCGATCACGAAGCGGTATTTCACATCGCTCTTGAGCATCCGTTCGTAAGCGGTGTTGATGTCCTGCATCTTGATCATCTCGATGTCCGACGTGATGCCGTGCTGCCCGCAGAAGTCCAGCATTTCCTGCGTTTCTGCAATGCCGCCGATCAGCGAGCCCGCGAGACGCCGGCGCTTGAAAATCAGGTTGAACACCTGCGGTGACGGGTGATCGTGTTCGGGCGCGCCCACGAGGACCATCGTCCCGTCAAGCCGCAAGAGTCCGAGGAACGGGTTCAGGTCGTGCTTCGCGGCCACCGTGTTCACGATCAAATCGAAGCTGTTAGCGTGGGCATTCATCTGTTCGGAATCCTTCGAAATCACGACTTCGTCTGCGCCGAGGCGCTTGCCGTCGTCGATCTTCGAGGGCGACGTGGTGAACAGCACGACGTGCGCGCCCATTGCATGCGCGAGCTTGACGCCCATGTGGCCGAGGCCGCCGAGACCCACGATGCCGACCTTTTTGCCCGGTCCCGCGCCCCACGTGCGCAGCGGCGAGTAAGTGGTGATGCCCGCGCACAGCAGCGGCGCGACGCCGGCGAGGTCGAGATTCTCGGGCACGCGCAGCACGAAGGCCTCATCGACGACGATCTGGGTCGAGTAGCCGCCGTAGGTGACTTCGCCGTTCACGCGGTCGATGCCGTTATAGGTGCCGACGAAGCCGTTTTCGCAATACTGTTCGAGTCCTTCGGCGCAGCTTGCACAGGTGCGGCACGAGTCGACGAGACAGCCCACGCCGACGATCTGCCCGACCTTGAAATTCGTGACACCGGAGCCCACTTCGGCCACGCGGCCGACGATCTCGTGGCCCGGCACGACCGGATAAACCGTGTTGTGCCATTCGTCGCGCGCCGTGTGCAGATCGGAATGACACACGCCGCAGAACTGCACGTCGATGCGCACGTCGTTCTCGCGCAGTTCACGACGATGGAATTCGAACGGTACGAGCGGGGTTTCCTTGTCGCGGGCGGCATATCCGTAAGTTGGGTACATGTTTGCTCATCTCCTGTTCGGTTGCGTGCCGGCCAAACCTGCGAAACCTGCGAAACCTGGAATGGCGGCAAGGTTCACATCCTAAGGACCCGGCCTTACCCAGGGAATACCTGAATCTATCGAAGACTTGCCTGATTCTCCTGGCCGTCAGCACGCCCGGCCGATCGGTGCTAGATTTCAAGCCTGTTTCTCTCTATCGCCTTTCCAGACGGGGCGCATACGACATGTCACACGTCCTCAGTTCCGCTTTTCCAGGCAGCGACGAAGCGAGCCAGCCTCGCCTGAACGGCAACGAAACCCAGCGCCGCATGGCCGAGCTGCTCATGCAGCTCACGTGCCAGGACGGCCCGAATCCCTCGGCGCTCGACTGCGTGAGCCTCATGCGTGCGAGCGTCGCGCGTCCGCGCACGCCCGTCCTGTACGAGCCGAGCATCTTCATCGTCTGCCAGGGCCGCAAGCGCGGTTTTCTCGGCGACGAGGTGCACGTCTTCGATGCGCAGCACTACCTCGTCCTCTCTGTACCGCTGCCGCTCGAATGTGAAACGGAGGCCAGCCCGGAGGAGCCGCTGCTCGGTGTTTCGATTCGCGTCGATCTCACGATGGTCGCCGAACTGTTGATGGCGCTGAACGAGTCGCGCGGCCACACCGTTTCCGAGCCGCGCGGCATTTACGCGACGCCGCTGGACGCACCGCTTTCCGGCGCCGTGTTGCGGCTGCTCGAAGCGCTTGCAACGCCTTACGATGCGCGCATTCTCGGACCGTCGATCGTGCGCGAGATTCTGTATCGCGTGCTGACAGGCGTGCAGGGGGACGCGATGCGCGCGGCGCTCGCGCATCAGCATCACTTTGGCCGCATCGCGAAGGCGCTGTGCCGCATCCACGCGGACTATGGCGCCGAGCTCGACGTCGATACGCTCGCGAGCGAGGCCGGTATGAGCCTTGCGGTCTTTCACGCGCACTTCAAGGCCGTGACGTCCACGTCGCCGATGCAGTACGTCAAGACTACGCGCTTGCATCACGCGCGACTGTTGATCGTGCACGAGGGGTTCAACGTGAGCGTGGCGGCGAGGCGGGTGGGCTACGAGAGCGCGTCGCAGTTCAGTCGCGAATTCAAGCGCCTGTTCGGCATGAGTCCCACCGACGAGATGCGGCGTGCGCGCGGCGAAACCGAGCCTCCGGCGCTGCGCGCGGTGCCGCCCGCTCAGCAGTATGTGACGGCGGTGTGACGGGCGTACGGCAAGCTGTCACTAATTCGTAGACCGAAGGGACGGCAACGCGATCAAGCCGCGCCAGCGAGTCTTGATCCTGCGCCATTTCTCTGGCGTGGCTACAGCCGACTGGCGGCATCGACCGGTCAAACGGCCGCGCAGACGTAGCGCGAGCACCGCCGCGCTGCCTTATCATTTCATACGAGTCGTATGGAGTCGGAGTCGTTCCGCGCAGCACGCGATTGCGCTGCCTCACCGCCAGACGGGACACAGCAGGTTCGACGAATGCAAACATTGATCTCGGCGCTACACGAGAATGCGGGTCTCGTGGTGAACCGGTTCTATGAGGAACTGTCGCGTTTGCCAAAGTCCCGGCGCATCCTCGAAATGCTGTCGGCAGACGAGCTCGCCCATCTGAAGGAAAAGCAGATTCAGAATCTGCTTTCGCTCGCCAACCCCCGCCTGTCCACGAAAGGCCACGCCGAGATGGCGCAGCGTATCGGGCGCATCCATGCAATCGTCGGCCTCGACAAGGAAGAACTCGCGCGCAGCCGGGGCATCCTTCAGGAAGCGCTCCACAAGCTGATCGGCAAGAAAGTGAGCGGCGACGCGCTCTCGCTCTACACGAACCGCCTCACGACGGATCTCGCGTGGCAGCTCAAGGCGTATCAGGAGCTGCAGGACTCACAGCAGGAAGTCTTGCTGCGAGTCACGCGCCTCGTGTGGGAAGCGGACAGCTACACCAATTTCATTGACGGACTGACCAAAGCGCTTTCTGGCCACGACGAGATTGCGGCCTGCGTCATCGGGCGGCCCGACGACCACGGCATCTTTCACCACGAGGCCGGAGAAGGCGGCAAGGCCGGCGCCGGTCTGGTCGATGTGTTGACCGCTCAGGGCATACCGATCAGCGTGCGCGCCGATCTTGCCAGCGGGCAGGGGGCGGTCGGGCGCGCGTGGCGCAGCGGCAACCCTGAGCGCGTGGTCAACTACCAGACTGATCAGCACGTCGAGGGATGGCGCTGCGTCACGCAGCAGCAGGGATTGCGCTCCGCGGTGGCGATTCCGCTCGCGGCGCCGGGCCAGCCGCCCATGGCGATTCTCGTGATTTTCAGCGCGCTTCCTGGCGGCTTCGTCGGCCCGCACCAGGTGGCGTTCATCGATCTGCTGCAGGCGCTGCTAGGTTGCGCCGCGATGCGCATCCAGTCCCTGGACGGCAAGAGCGAAACGGTGCCGGTCAGCGTCCGGCAACACTGGGCCGCGCTTTTGCGCGCGGGCGCGGTGCAGATGCACTATCAGCCGCTGCTGAACCTGCACACCTGGCAGGTGGGCAAAGTGGAAGCGCTCGCGCGGCTGCGCGACGGCCAGCGTATGCTCAGGCCGGACGAATTCCTTTCTGCGCTCACCTCGGATGATCTGCTCGTGCTGTACGAGTGCGGCGTCGACGAAGCGCTCGCGGACCGCAAGCGCTGGCTGATCGACGGATTCGATCTGGAAATTTCGGTCAATCTGCCGCCTGCGGCGCTCAACGATATCCGCTACTTCGAAGCGACCCGTTCCGCGCTCGCGGAACACGGGTGTCCGCCTGCGAAACTCACGCTGGAAATCCTGGAAAACGAAGCGTTGTCGCTGAGCCAGGGACGACGCGCGCTTCTCGCGCGCTTTCGCACGCTCGGCGTGCTGCTCGCGCAGGACGATCTGGGCTCGGGCCATAGCGGACTCGCCCGGTTGCGCGAACTACCGTTCGACTGGATCAAGATCGATCGCGAAATCGCGCGGATCAGCGGGGACGGCGCGCTCGACGTGCTGCGCTTCATCTATCAGCTCGCCCACCTTGGGCACGCTCTCGGGAAACTGGTGCTGGCGGAGGGCATCGATACGCTCGACGTGCTGCGCGCACTGACGATACTCGGCGTCGATGGCGCGCAAGGCTATGTGATTGCAAAGCCAATGGAGTCTGTGCGTTTGCGCGAGTGGATGGCGAACTGGCCGGACCATTCCTTCGCGCCACAAGGCGAGAGTCTGCTGGCGCGCCTCGCGCGCTTCGTGGTGTGGGAAGAGCGCGTAGCGCTGATTTCGGGGGTGCCTGGCGTGACGCAGCGGCTCCTCGGCACGCCTCCGGCGCGGCAGGCGTCTGATCCAGCGTCCGAAGAGTTTGTTCGCACGCTCGCCGGGTTCGACGGCATTCTGCCGGCGAGCGATGGGCGCGATGCCCTGCGCCGCGGATTACTGCGTGCCATGCTGACCGATGGCCGCAACAGCGACGCCTATCATTCGGCGGTGCGCCAGTTGATGGTCGCGGCAGCGGGGGCTACGCCGGTCGGACGAGACGGGTGATGTTGCGGCGCGCGTGCCTCGCGCCGCAACACCCCCGCCGCAACACCGTTATCCGCACGCCCCAATCTCGCCGCACGCCGTGCAGAAATCGCAGCCGTCTTTACGGATCACGGCATTCGCGCCGCACGATCCACACTTGCGCCCGAGCATCGCGTGCGGCGCGCCGAACGTGGCGTCGGACGGGAGGGCGTTCGCGCCGTCCAGCACCTGCTCGCCGGATCGCGCCAGCGTGTCGCGCGCGGTCGTCTGCGCGAGCACCGGGCGGTCGGCTCGCCGCACTTCGTTGTACTGGTGCGCGAGCAGCCGTGTCGGCACCTGGCGCCCTTCAGCGTCGAGAAAGCCACGCCGATGCAGGATCTGCTGGATCGCGTAGGCGATCGCCGCCACTTCCGAGTCGTGCCAGAGCGGCGTGCGCTGTCCGTCGAGGCGCTGCGTTTCGCCGTAACGCACCTGGCCGCGATCCCACGACACCTTGCGCAGGTCCTGAAGGTTGCGCGCGACGAAGCCACCGCGCGCAGCGAGCGACAGCGAGCGCATGGTCGCCGTGATCCACTGCTGCGACTCGTCGCGCTGGCCGACCGGGATGAAGAACTCGATGGGGCGCTCGATCGTCACAGTTTCGCCGCCCACCTGGCCGGTCACTTCGAGGAACGATACCGCCACGTAGAGCGATACCTTGCCGGTCTGCGTGAGGTACTCGATTTTTTCGATCACCGCTGGCAATTCGCCTTTGGGCCGGTGATCGATCGCCACGCGCAGCGGATCGTGCAGCGGCTCGCCGAGCGTGTCCTCGGCGGCAGGCAGCGTCTGCAGCACGGCACCGAGCGTCTCATTCGGCCGGTACGTGGCGAGTCCCTTCAGGCCGCGCCGCCACGCGTCGAGGTAGAGCCCTTCGAACGCCTCGAACGGATAGTCGGCGGGCACGTTGACGGTCTTCGAGATCGACGTGTCGACGAACGGCTGCACGGCCGCCATCATCGCGATGTGCTCCTGCGCGCTCATCTGCAGCGCGCTCACGAAGTAGCCGGGCAGCGCGTTCACGTCGCCGCCGAGCGTGTGATACAGACGCCACGCGTGGTCCTCGACGGTGAACGTCTCGTTCGTGCCGTCGTTCATGCGGCGCGTGCGTTGATACGTCCACGAGAACGCGGGCTCGATACCGTTCGAAGCGTTGTCGGCGAAGGCAAGGCTCACGGTGCCCGTCGGCGCGATCGACAGGAGGTGGCTGTTGCGGATGCCGTGCGTGCGGATGGCGTCCTTGATGTCATCGGGAAGGCGCGATGCGAAGGTGCCCTCCTCGAGGTAGGTTCTGGCGTCGAAAAGCGGAAACGCGCCGCGCTCGCGCGCGAGTTCGACCGATGCGCGATAGGCCGCGTCGCGCATCGTGCGGCCCACGCGTGCTCCGAACGCGCAACCGTCCTCCGTGTTGTAGCGGATGCCGAGCATCACGAGCGTGTCGCCGAGCCCCGTAAAACCCACGCCGATCCGCCGCTTCGCCGCGGCCTCGGCGCGCTGTTCATCGAGCGGCCAGAGCGTGACGTCCAGCACGTTGTCGAGAAAGCGAACCTGCGTGGCCGTGCGCTCTGCGAGCGCGTTCCAGTCGAACGACGGCGTGCCACCCTTTAGCTGTGCAAACGGATCGACGACGAAACGCGTGAGATCGAGCGGTCCGAGATTGCAGCAGCCATACGCCGGCAACGGCTGCTCGCCGCACGGATTCGTCGCGC
Source organism: Paraburkholderia adhaesiva (assembly GCF_021390575.1). Classification (GTDB taxonomy): domain Bacteria; phylum Pseudomonadota; class Gammaproteobacteria; order Burkholderiales; family Burkholderiaceae; genus Paraburkholderia; species Paraburkholderia adhaesiva. Next base: position 664,690 of record NZ_JAJEJQ010000002.1, read on the forward strand.
GGATCGATTCCAGCGCGCGCAGATTGTTGTCCTCGTTCATGCGCGAGATGAACACGACGCCGGGCTCCGCGATGTCGTAGGTCGAGCGCATGATCGTGTCCCACAGATCCCGCGCGCGTTTCTGTGCGTAGATCCACAGGCCGTCTTCGCGCTGGTGCACGTCGGCGGCGGCGCGCAGCGCGGGTGAGGGTTCGGCGCGATGCACGAGCTGCCACATTTCGTCGTTTTCGACGGCGCGCATGAACGCGTCCGTCACGGCCACCGAAACGTTGAAGTTGTTCCAGCGCCCCTTCGAGTGCTTCGCCTCGATGAACTCGGGCAGATCGGGGTGATCGCAGTCGAGCACGGCCATCTGTGCGCCGCGCCGCGCGCCTGCGCTTTCGACGGTGCGGCACGAGGCGTCGAACACGTCGATGTAGCTGCACGGCCCCGAGGCGCTCGATCCGGTCGAGTGGACGTGCGCGCCGCGCGGTCGGATCGCCGAGAAGTTGTAGCCCACGCCGCCGCCGCGCCGCATCGTTTCAGCGGCTTGCAGGAGCGCGACGTAGATGCCCGGACGGCCTTCGGTGTCGGTGCCCTGGATGCTGTCGCCGACGGGCTGCACGAAGCAGTTGATGAGCGTCGCCGCGATACCGGTGCCCGCCGCGCTCATGATGCGCCCCGCGCCGAGTGCGCCGTGGCGAAGGTTGTCGGCGAAACGCGCCTCGATTTCGGTGCGGCGCTCGGGCGGCTCGGCCTGCGCGACGCCGCGCGCGACGCGCAGGTAAATATCGTCGACGGTACGCTCGTCGCCTTTGGCGTACTTCTCGAGCATCACGTCAATTGAAAACTGCTGCGGGGCGACTCGCTGCGGGAGATGCGGCTCGTTCTCGGCCATATGCCTGGTCCCTGGGTTGCGCCGGGCGCAAACGCCGCGCGGCGGTTGACGGGCATCGGTGGCCGACCGTACCGGACACCGTGCGTGTGGGATAAACCTTACCGCAGCGGAGGGCGGCGTGCACGGCAGTACGTAGCCGCATTGACATTGCTCTACGGTTACACTGCTGGCGAAAAGGGGGAGGCAGGATGGCGGAACAGGAACGGGCGGCTGACGAGGCGCCGGTGGTGTATCGGGACACCGTGCGTGCGGAATGGGTGGACTACAACGGCCATCTGCGCGACGCGTTCTACATGCTGATCTACAGCTACGCAACCGATGCGCTGCTCGACGCGATCGGACTCGATGCAGGGCAGCGCGACGCGCGCGGCCGGTCGATGTACACGCTCGAGGCGCATTTGAACTATTTGCGTGAAATCAAGGAGGGCGCGCGCGTTCGCGTCGACGTGCGCGTGCTGGAGCACGACGCGAAGCGCGTTCGGGTCTATCTGGAGATGTATTCCGATGAGGGCGTGGAGCCGGTGTCTGCGAGCGAGCAACTGTTGTTGCACGTTGACCGGTCGGGCCCGCGCGCTGTGGCATTCGATGCCGATGTGCTGGCGCGCGTGGCTGCGCTGCAGACCGCCGACGCCAGATTCGAGCCGAAGCACGCGGCCCGGCCCATCAAGCTGACGTCGGCCCGTTCGCAGTAGGTACGGGACCGCGTGTTCCGGTTCCGCGGGAAACCGATGAAGTCTGTGGGCGGAGCCAGTGCGCCGTTGCGGCGGACTGGCGGGCGCAAGCGACTTATTTGGCCACGAGGTCGCCGAACACTTCGGCTGCGATCATCACGGACGCGTTGAGCGGGGCAGGACGTTCGGCCGGCTTGAACACGGCGTCGCCGCGGCGGATCTTGCGGCGCGACACCGCGCATGTCCCCGACGTGTGCGCCGAACGCCGACGCCAGCGTTGCTCGCCATAATGACAGCGCCCCGGTTCGACCCAGCGGATCACGAGCGCTCCGTCGATCTGTTCGAGCACTTCGATGCGCTCACCGTTGGCACCGTCTAGCGCGAGGCACGCTTTGGATTTCATTCTCGGCTCCGTGATGGGGGTGCCGGGACTGTAGTCCTGTGCGACGACAAGTACCATGTTGTCGCGGTTGAAACACTATTCCGGAATTAGCAACAATGTGGGTGCGGCACGTTGCAATTAACGAAGGAATGGGGCTTCGAGCGGAATTGGGGTCAATATCCTGAATTTGTGCAACGCAGTGTTGTCCCTGGTGCGACATGAAATGCGCGGCCGGGGGCAGAGGGGACAGATTAAGATACGCGCGACTCGGAGAACGATGCCGGCGCGGTCAAAATGGTCCGGGCGGGCTGTCGGCAGTGGGCCGCCAGGCGCTGACCGCGTTCCGTCGCTGCCTGCAACTCCGGGTGCGTCCGGCGCGACGCACTGATCGCACCCAATCCGGCAGATAGACAATCGCACCGATTCGCATCAATCGCGCACGAACTGGCTGGGCGCCGGTCCGTCGAATTTCAGCGAGGTTACATGATTCAACGCCCGCCTGCTCCGAACCCGGCAAACGAACACAAACTCCAGCATGCCGCCTCGGCGGCGCTTTTTGCAGCGCTGGTTCTCCTCGCGCTGTGGGTCGTGCGCGAGTTCATTCCCGCCGTCGCGTGGGCCAGCGTCGTCGCTATCGTCTTGTGGCCCGCCTGGCAGGCCATCGAGCGGCATCCGTGGTTCAAGTGCCGCACGACTGCGGTCGCGACGTTGCTGACCGTGGCGATCGCGCTGCTGGTCGTGTTGCCGATCATGCTTGCCGTCATTCAGGCAGGCGGCGAGGCGCACGAGTTCTATATCTGGTTCCGGGCGGCGCAGGAAAATGGCGTGCCGGTTCCCGATTTCGTCGCGCATCTGCCCGTAGGCAGCCAACAGGTCGCCGACTGGTGGCAGGCCAATCTCGCGCAGCCGCTCAGGGGCTCGCCCGCGATGATGGGGCTGCACTCCGACACGCTCATGTCCTTCGGGCGGCACTTCGGTGTACGCGCGGTGCAGGCATCGATGACGTTCGCGTTCATGCTGGTGACGCTGTTCTTCATCTTCCAGGCGGGGCCGCGTCTGTCCAGCACGCTGATGCGTGGCGCGCGCCGCGCGTTCGGCGCCGACGGCGCCCATCTCCTGCAGCGCATGGCCACCGCGGTGCGTTGCACGGTCGCCGGGCTCGTGATCGTCGGGCTTGGCGAAGGCGTGCTGCTCGGCGGCGCGTATCTTGTCACCGGCGTGCCGCATGCAGCGTTGCTCGGCACCGTAACCGCCGTCGCGGCAATGCTGCCGTTCTGCGCGCCCATCGTGTTCATCCTCGCCGCGCTGTGGCTACTCGTGCAGGGAGCATCGTCGCTGCCGTCGGGCTTGCTGTGTGGGGCTTCGTGGTCGTCGCCGTCGCCGAACATTTCGTGCGTCCCGTGCTGATCGGCAATTCGACGCGGCTGCCGTTCCTGCTCGTGCTGTTCGGCATCCTCGGTGGGGCAACCACGTTCGGGCTGATCGGGATTTTCATCGGCCCCGCGCTGATGACCGTGCTCATGGTGCTCTGGAACAACTGGGCGCAGTGAGTTGGGAGCCGGGTGGGAAGGCGCTGTCTCACGGGCGGCTGGGTTCGCGCGCCAAGGCGCTACGGCACTAAGGCACCAAGGCACCAAGGCACCAAGGCACCAAGGCGCTACGGGCGGTTTCTCGCGCGCGCTGTTTTGCGCTTCAGTGCACGCACGCCAGCGTGTACTTGAGTGCCGGGGGCAGTAGTTCTCGCCAGACCGGCCAGACGTGTCCGCCATCGATGATGCGCAGCGACGCCGGATTGCCCGCCGCGCGAAGCCGCGTGTAGAGCAGCGACGACTCGGCCACGATCACGAGGTCATCGTTGCCCGAGGCGATGAAGAACGGCACGCGCACGGCCTGCGAGAAGTAGCGGTCCCACAACGCCGGGTAGTTGAGTTCGTGCCAGATGCGCGAATCGAACTGGTGCTCGCCGAATACGCCGACGCGCCGCGCCGAGGAATCTGGCGGCGGATCGTTCGAGTAGATCGCAGGCGAGAGCAGGAGCGCACCGCAGAACGCGTCGGGATGTTCGAGCGCGAAGCGCAACGCGCCGAAGCCGCCCATCGACACGCCGCCGATTGCGCGTCCGCCGCGTTCGTTCGACACCGCGAAGTGTGTCGCGATCTCCGGCATCAGGTCCTCGACGAACGCCGTTTCCATTTTCTCTTTGCGGTCGACGTACCAGTCCGTGCCACCCTGCGGCATCACGATCACGACCGGCGCGATCTCGTGGCGTGCGATCAGCCCATCGGTCGTGGCCTGCAGGTCGCCGTGCGTGACCCAGTCCATCGCGTCGCCGTTGTTGCCGTGCAGCAGATAGAGCACGGGATAGCGCGTGCTGTTCGCGGAATAGCCGGTCGGCAGATAGACGACGTATGACCAGTCGCGTCCAAGCGCCGCCGAATGGAATGTGCGCGTGGCGATGGTGCTGGCCGAAGCGGGCAGCGACAGTGCGGCGCCGAGTGTCGACAAAGCCAGCAGCACCGTTCGAAGGACTCTGCGCATCGCGGGGTAGCAAGACGAGGTGAGGCGCCGTGGGCGCGGGGTCATCATGCTAGCAGTCCTACGGCGCGACGGGCCAGCGCAACGTTACGCGCAGGCCTTGGCTTTTGCAGGCAGCAGACGCTTGAGCGGGTCAGATGCGCGCACGACGAGCAGCAGACTGCCGAGCGCGACCGCATCTGCCGTGAGGCCGAGCGGCACGTTCAGGTAGCCGTCGGTGTACCAGTAGAGCATCGAGTCGATGACGAGCGAGATCACCGCGCCCGCCACGAACGAGAGCAACCCCTTGCGGCCGACGAGGCCGACCCACGGCAGCGCCCGCGCGAGACGCTTCGCCCAGCCGAGGCGGATCAGATGCGCCGTCAGCCACGCGATGCCGAGGAAGTTCAGGACGCGGAACCAGGCGAGATTGCGCTTGAATTCGGCGTCGAGTCCGACGTTACCCAATTGCAGCCGATACGCCGCAGCCGCCGCGACGACGCCAAACGCGGCGAGAGTCACGATCCAGCCGAACCGGTGCGCGCTCACGCGCTGAAAGACCGGTTGCGTCCGCGCGATGACGCCCAGCACGAACAACAACTGCCAGCCGAACGGGTTGAAGTCCCACTGCATGTCCTCGACGTGCGGCAGATGCGGGGCAACGAGCGGCGCGAGCGCCCACAGTGCCAGGCTCCCGGCGAGCAGCAGCCACGGCTTCGTGCGCGCGAGCGGCAGCGCCAGCGGCGCGCCGAGCGCGAACCACGCGTACATCGGCAGCACGCCGGCCAGATAGGGCTGGCGACGCAGCAGCACGATGTCGCCCAACGCGGCGATGGGGGCGAGCGTCAGGTCGTCAAGGTCGTCGACGGTGAGGTTGGGGGCGTCCACGTTGCAGGCGAGCAGGATCGCGGAGACGACCAGCATGAGCAGCGCGGTGATGACGAAGGCGCGATAGATCTCGAACGAGCGGCGAATGAAGCGCCGACGCGCGACGGCCTCGGTTTTGCGCGCGCAGAGCGAGGCCCAGGCGGTGGCAGTCGCGTAGCCGCCTAGAAAGACGAAGACTTCGGCAGCGTCGCAGAGCGCATAGGCGTGGAGCGTCACGCGCGAGAGGATGCTGCCGCCGATGTGATCGACGACGATGATGAGCAGGACGAGACCGCGGAAAAAATCGAGTTCTACGAGACGACTGGAGGACTGTGACATGGATCTGGCAAACGGGCCGTGTCTATCGGCGATGGGCGGCGGCCGTCAGGCGCCGGGGACCGCGATGGACTGGCTGGTTTGGCCGTAAAACGAACAAGAGAAGACAAATGACCGGGATGCGACGAAAGGGTTCCGGAGAACTGGCTCATCGCTTGAGCCGTGTTAAGTCGATGCTACATTGATTTCGAGAAGCTTTCAGTGTGGCGCACGTCTGTTCAAGTTCCGTGGACTTGTGCCGATAACGAATAAATGCGGGTACGCGCCGCGTCTGCCGGCGTGCTGTCGCGATCGGCAGATTCCGGTTTGTGGCGTTTGTATCAGTGGTATCAGAGTGTTGTTGGTTGTCTGGGCAATGTGAAATCTGCTTTACAATGCCGAGTCAATTTTGAGATTGCAGTCGCTTGTTCGATTCGGGTGACTTTGCGGTGGAAGAGGCCTTTTTTTTGAAAAAAGAAGGCAATTTGGATGCAGATAGATGCGGGCCGGGTAGGGGTGAACACCGGATCGACGTCACGACGGGAGCGCGCCAGACGCTGCACACCGTACCGCGACTACCCGCCCATCGCGCACCGTCCGCCGCTTTTACAGCAGGAGGCGAACATGTTCAAAGATCGTAGCGGTCAGCGTGCCAACGGTCTGAAGACTTTCTGGGCCGGCATTGGAATCGCGGCCCTGCTGGCTGGTTGTGCCAATGTCGACCAGCAGCAACAGCCGCCGCAGCCACAGCCGGACCCGACTGCGTCGGCCGATCCGGCTTCGGGGCCAGTGGCTGACGCGGCGTCCGCTGCGACGCAGACGGACGGAGCCGCGCCTGCGTCGGGTCCGACCACGAAGGTCGTGATGAAGACGACCATCTATCACGTGCGTCACGGCGATTCATTGCCAAAGATCGCGAAGAATCACGGCTGTTCCGTGAAGGACCTGCAGGCCTGGAACCATATCAAGTCGGGCCATGTGCGTACGGGACAGTCGCTGAAGATCGTGTCGAAGCAGACCATTACCGTGCAGGCCGCGGTTGCGGCCGGTGCGTCCACGGGCGGCGCTTCGGCGAGCCCGGCCGAAAGCCGCGCAGTGGCGGCCGAGGTCAACCGTCATGCGCGCACCGTCGTGCTTGTGTGGCCCGCACAGGGGCAGATCGTCGAGGGGTTCCAGGCCGGTACGACGCGCGGCATCGAGATCGCGGGCAAGTCGGGAGACCCCGTGCGCGCCGCGGCCGACGGCAAGGTGATGTACGCCGGTACGGGCCTCAACGAGTACGGCAGCCTCATCATCGTCGAGCACAACAAGGACTTTCTGACGGCGTATTCGCACAACCGCCGCCTGCTCGTCAAAACCGGCGACACCGTGCGTCAAGGGCAGCAGATCGCGGAGATGGGTAGCGAGAATAACAATCGCGTTGCCGTCCTGTTCGAAGTGCGCCGCGACGGCAAGCCGGTTGATCCGATGACGTATCTGCCGCCAAAGGGTTGATCGTCGGGCGTCGGACCTTCAGTCCCGGCGCGCGAAACCGTTCCTGAATACGAAAACGCCGCCCCCGCGATAACCCGCGGGGGCGGCGTTCGTTCGCCTCGCGACCGGGGCGCGTCAGAACGCGCTACCCGGCACGCCTTAGAGCAGGTCCCCTTGAGGGACGCGCACCGAGCCTTCCATCAGCACACGTGCGCTACGGCTCATGATGGCTTTCTTGACGACCCATTCACCGCCTTCTTCGCTCGCCTCGGCGCCGACGCGCAGCGTGCCCGACGGATGGCCGAAACGTACCGCGCTGCGTTCGCCGCCGCCCGCCGCCAGATTGACGAGCGTGCCGGGAATCGCCGCCGCCGTGCCGATCGCCACGGCGGCCGTGCCCATCATGGCGTGGTGCAGCTTGCCCATCGACATCGCGCGCACGAGCAGGTCGGCGTCTTCGACGCCTACGCGCTTGCCACTCGACGCCGTGTAGGCCTGCGGCTTCGCGACGAACGCGATTTTAGGCGTGTGCTGGCGCGTGGCGATCTCATCGAGCTGCTTGATGAGACCCATGCGCAGTGCACCGTAGGCGCGGATCGTCTCGAACTTCTTGAGCGCTGCGGCGTCGCTGTTGATCGCGTCCTGAAGCTCGGTGCCGGTGTAGCCGATTGCCTCGGCGTTCACGAAGATGGTCGGGATGCCCGCGTTGATCATCGTCGCCTTGAGCGTGCCGACGCCCGGCACTTCGAGGTCGTCGACGAGATTGCCGGTGGGGAACATCGCGCCGCCTGCGCCTTCTTCTTCGGCCGCGGGGTCCATGAATTCGAGCTGCACTTCGGCGGCGGGGAAGGTCACGCCGTCGAGTTCGAAGTCGCCCGTTTCCTGCACCTGGCCGTTCGTGACGGGCACATGCGCGATGATGGTCTTGCCGATATTCGCCTGCCAGATGCGCACGACAGCGACGCCATTTTCAGGTACGCGGCCCGGGTCGACGAGGCCGTTGCTGATCGCAAACGGACCGACTGCCGCCGAGAGATTGCCGCAGTTGCCGCTCCAGTCGACGAATGCGCGGTCGATGGCGACCTGGCCGAACAGGTAGTCGACGTCGTGATCGGGCCGGCTGCTTTTCGCGACGATCACCGTTTTGCTCGTGCTCGATGTCGCGCCGCCCATGCCATCGATCTGCTTGCCGTAGGGATCGGGGCTGCCGATCACGCGCATGAGGAGCTTGTCGCGCGCGGCGCCGGGTTGCTGTGCCGCTGCAGGCAGGTCTTGCAGACGAAAGAACACGCCTTTGCTGGTGCCGCCACGCATGTAGGTGGCGGGGATTTTGATCTGGGGCTGGTGTGCCATGTCGAGTCCTGAAATAGGAGGGGCGGTACGTTGCCGTACCGCCCGATCTTTCCGTCTAAGGCCAGAGCGCGCTTACGCGGCCGACTTCGACGATTCGAGGAAGTCCTGAGCGAAGCGTTGCAGCACGCCGCCCGCTTCGTAGATCGAGACTTCTTCCGCCGTGTCGAGGCGGCAGGTCACGGGGACTTCGACGCGTTCGCCGTTCTTGCGCTGAATCACAAGCGTGAGGTCGGCGCGCGGCGTGCGCTCGCCGGTGACGTCGAAGGTTTCCGTGCCGTCGATGCCAAGCGTCGTGCGGTTCGTGCCCGGCTTGAACTCCAGCGGCAGCACGCCCATGCCAATGAGGTTCGTGCGGTGAATGCGCTCGAACCCTTCCGCGACGATGACTTCAACGCCCGCAAGACGCACACCCTTGGCCGCCCAGTCGCGCGACGAACCCTGACCGTAGTCCGCACCCGCGATGATGATGAGCGGCTGCTTGCGGTCCATGTAGGTTTCGATGGCTTCCCACATGCGCGTGACCTTGCCTTCCGGCTCGATGCGCGCAAGCGATCCCTTTTTCACGGCTCCGTCAACGACGGCCATCTCATTGATGAGCGTCGGGTTCGCAAAGGTCGCGCGCTGCGCCGTGAGGTGGTCGCCGCGGTGCGTCGCGTACGAGTTGAAGTCCTCTTCGGGCAGGCCCATCTTCGCGAGGTACTCGCCCGCCGCGCTGTTCAGCAGGATCGCGTTCGACGGCGAAAGGTGATCGGTCGTGATGTTGTCGCCGAGCACGGCGAGCGGACGCAGGCCCTTGAGCGTGCGTTCGCCCGCGAGCGCGCCTTCCCAGTACGGCGGACGGCGGATATACGTGCTCTGTGCGCGCCAGTCGTAAAGCGGATCGGTTGTCTCGCCGTTCGAGGCAGTGGCCGCGAACATCGGCTCGTAGACCTTGCGGAACTGTTCAGGCTTCACGCTCTGCGCAACGATGGCGTCGATTTCCTCGTCGGTCGGCCAGAGGTCCTTCAGGTAGACGGGCTTGCCGTTCTGATCCGTGCCGAGCGAATCTTTTTCGATGTCGAAGCGGATCGTGCCCGCAATCGCATAGGCCACGACGAGCGGCGGCGACGCAAGGAACGCCTGCTTCGCATAGGGGTGAATGCGGCCGTCGAAGTTGCGGTTGCCCGAGAGCACGGCGGTCGCGTACAGATCGCGGTCGATGATCTCCTGCTGGATCTTAGGATCGAGCGCGCCCGACATGCCGTTACACGTCGTGCACGCAAACGCGACGATGCCAAAGCCGAGCTTCTCCAGATCGGGCAGCAGCTTCGCTTCTTCCAGGTAAAGTTCGACAGCCTTCGATCCCGGTGCGAGCGACGACTTCACCCACGGCTTGCGCGTGAGGCCGCGCGCGTTCGCATTGCGTGCGAGCAGGGCTGCTGCGATCACGTTGCGCGGATTGCTCGTGTTCGTGCAGCTCGTGATGGCGGCGATGACGACCGCGCCGTCCGGCATCTGGCCCGGCACTTCTTCCCACTGGCCCGCGATGCCACGCTCGGCGAGCGCGGAAGTCGGCAGGCGCTTGTGCGGATTCGACGGACCGGCCATGTTGCGCACGACGCTCGACAGGTCGAACGTGAGCGTGCGCTCGTATTGCGCGTGCTTCAGCGTATCGGCCCAGAGGCCCGCGGTTTTCGCGTAGGTCTCGACGAGCTGGACCTGTTGCTCGTCGCGGCCCGTGAGGCGCAGATAGTCGAGCGTCTGGCCGTCGATGAAGAACATCGCCGCCGTCGCGCCGTATTCGGGCGCCATGTTCGAAATCGTTGCGCGGTCGCCGAGCGTGAGGCTCGACGCGCCCTCGCCACGAAACTCCAGATACGCGCCGACGACCTTTTCCTTACGCAGGAATTCGGTGAGCGCGAGCACGACGTCGGTAGCGGTGATGCCCGGCTGACGCTTGCCCGTCAGCTCCACGCCGACGATATCAGGCAGCCGCATCCACGATGCGCGCCCAAGCATGACGTTCTCGGCTTCGAGACCGCCCACGCCGATGGCGATGACGCCAAGCGCGTCGACGTGCGGCGTGTGGCTGTCCGTGCCGACACAGGTATCGGGGTACGCGACACCGTCGGTGACACCGATCACGGGCGACATCTTCTCCAGATTGATCTGGTGCATGATGCCGTTGCCGGGCGGAATCACGTCGACGTTCTTGAACGCCTTCTTCGTCCAGTTGATGAAGTCGAAGCGGTCTTCGTTACGACGGTCTTCGATCGCGCGGTTTTTCGCGAACGCGTCGGGATCGAAACCGCCGCATTCCACGGCGAGCGAGTGATCGACGATCAGTTGCACCGGCACGACCGGGTTCACTTTCGCCGGGTCGCCACCTTGATCGGCGATCGCGTCGCGCAGGCCCGCGAGGTCGACGAGCGCGGTTTGCCCGAGGATGTCGTGGCACACGACGCGCGCGGGGAACCACGGAAAGTCGAGGTCGCGGCGACGCTCGATCAGTTGCTTGAGCGAGGCGGTGAGGGTAGCCGGGTCGCAGCGGCGCACGAGGTTTTCGGCGAGCACGCGCGAGGTGTACGGCAACGTGTCATAGGCGCCGGGCTGGATGGCCTCAACGGCTTCGCGCGCGTCGAAGTAATCGAGCCGGGTGCCCGGAAGGGACTTGCGGTAGGCGGTGTTCACGGCTTGGGGGACGAATGGAGTGTGGATCGGGGGACGCGATGGCGCCACTTTACGCCGCTTTGCATGCGGCTCCCACCTGGCCGGACGGCTAACGAGCCGTCCGGCCAGGTGGGGATCAGTACTGAACTAGCGCTTGCTTAGCACTTGCTTATCGCTTGCCAATAGGCACGAACTTCAGATTGTCCGGTCCGGTGTAATTGGCGCTCGGGCGGATGATCTTGTTGTCGACGCGCTGCTCGATGATGTGCGCGCTCCAGCCCGCTGTACGCGCGATCACGAAGAGCGGCGTGAACATCGCGGTGGGAACGCCCATCATGTGATACGACACGGCGCTGAACCAGTCGAGGTTCGGGAACATCTTCTTGATGTCCCACATAACCGTTTCGAGGCGCTCGGCGATGTCGAACAGCTTCAGATTCGACTGCTCTTTCGAGAGCTTGCGCGCGACTTCCTTGATGACCTTGTTGCGCGGATCCGAGATCGTATAGACCGGATGGCCGAAGCCAATCACGACTTCCTTCGCTTCCACGCGGCGGCGGATATCGGCTTCCGCTTCGTCCGGATTGCCGTAGCGCGACTGGATGTCAAACGCGACTTCGTTCGCGCCGCCGTGCTTCGGACCACGCAGTGCGCCGATCGCGCCGGTGATCGCCGAATAGATATCCGAGCCCGTGCCCGCGATCACGCGTCCCGTGAACGTCGAGGCGTTGAACTCGTGCTCGGCGTACAGGTTCAACGAGACGTGCATCGCGTCAACCCACGACTTCGACGGCTCGCGGCCATGCAGCAGGTGCAGGAAGTGGCCGCCGATCGAATCGTCGTCGGTTTCGACTTCGATGCGCTTGCCGTTGTGCGAATAGTGGTACCAGTACAGCAGCATCGAGCCGAGCGATGCCATCAGGCGGTCGGCGATATCGCGTGCGCCCGGCAGGTTGTGGTCGTCCTTCTCCGGCAGCACGGTGCCGAGCACCGACACGCCGGTGCGCATCACGTCCATCGGATGCGCCGAGGCCGGCACCCATTCGAGCGCTGCCTTCACGTTGGCGGGCAGGCCGCGCAGTGCCTTGAGCTTCGTCTTGTAGCCGGCGAGTTCGGCCGTGTTCGGCAGCTTGCCGTGCACGAGCAGGTATGCGACTTCTTCGAATTCGCACGCGGTGGCGAGATCGAGAATGTCGTAGCCGCGGTAGTGCAGGTCATTGCCGGTGCGGCCCACGGTGCACAGCGCCGTGTTGCCCGCCGTCACGCCCGACAGGGCAACCGACTTCTTCGGCTTGAAAGCGCCCGCTGCGGGTACGCTCTTGTCTGCTTCGCTCATGGTGTCTTCCTTCGTGTCTCTTGAATGGGCCAGATTTATTTCTTCGCGGCAAAAAGCGCGTCGAGCTTGTCTTCGTAGGCGTGATAGCCGAGGTACTTGTAGAGGTCGTCACGCGATTGCATCGTCGAAACGGCCGCCTTTTGCGTGCCGTCGCGGCGCACGGTTTCGTAGAAGTTCAGCGCCGCCGCGTTCATCGCGCGATACGCGCCGCAGCAATAGAGGACGATGTCCACGTCCGCGCTTTGCATTTCGTCGAGGGTGTAAAGCGGGGTCGAGCCGAACTCGGTCAGATTCGCGAGGATCGGCACCTTCACCGCGGCCTTGAAGCGGCGGTAGTCGTCGAGGGTCTTCATCGCCTCGGGGAAGACCATATCCGCGCCCGCTTCGACGTAGGCCACTGCGCGCTCGATGGCCGAATCGATGCCTTCCGCCGCTGCGGCGTCCGTGCGCGCCATGATCACGAACTGGTCATCGGTGCGTGCATCGACGGCGGCTTTCACGCGGTCCACCATTTCGTCGATCGCGACGACTTCCTTGTTCGGGCGATGGCCGCAGCGTTTCTGGCCGACCTGGTCTTCGAGGTGCACGGCTGCGACGCCTGCCTTGATGAACGACTTGATCGTGCGCGCGATGTTGAATGCGCCGCCCCAGCCGGTGTCGATGTCCACCATCAACGGGATGTCGACGGCGTCGGTGATGCGGCGCGCGTCGGTGAGCACATCGTCCATCGTGCTGATACCGAGGTCGGGCACGCCGAGCGAGTTGGCGGCTACACCGCCACCCGAAAGGTAGAGGGCCTTGAAGCCGGTGGCTTGTGCGAGCTTGGCGGCATACGCGGTGATCGCGCCGACCACCTGAAGCGGTTGTTCTGCAGCTACTGCGGCACGAAATTTCGCGCCTGCGCTGGCGGGGGTTCTGTTGGTCATTTGTACGTCTCCGGGAAAATCGCGCTCCGGTATTGCAGATACCGTGCCAGCGCGGAATGGCACGGGTAACCTGTTGATTTTGCGCCGGATTCGTCGGGGCGTATCCGGCGGTGGTATTTCTGCGGTGAAATGGTGATTTCAAATTTGAAATCGTCGAGCGATAATGAACCTCCCGTTTTGCCGCATCTGACAGCCATGAATCGCTTTCCGGCCCCATCCCAGTTTCGACCGCGCGTCTGGGCAATGGGCATCAGCCGCCTGCGCGACCTGTTCCGTGACATTGCCCGCGAATACGACGATCTCGCCGACGTGCGCGTCGTTGCGCGCGGCTTCGAAGAAGCGGCCGCCGAGATTGCTGCCGCGGCGCCTGGCCAGCGGCCCGACGTCGTTGTCGCGGCGGGCTCGAACGGGACGTATCTGAAGACGCGCGTCGACGTGCCTGTCGTGCTCCTGCAGCCGACCGGCTTCGATGTGATGCAGGCGCTCGCCCGCGCGCGCCGGGAGGCCGATCTCGTGGCGCTCGTCACCTACGGCGAGACACCCGTTGAAGCGCGTCGCTTCGCGAGCGCGTTCGGGCTCGACGTGGTGTTCGCGTCGTACCGCACCGTTGAAGACGCCCAGGCCTGCGTGCTCGACCTGCGCGATCGTGGCGTCGGTGCGGTGGTGGGGCCCGGTCTCGTGAACGATCTCGCGGCGCAGCACGGTCTCGTGCCGTTCTTCGTCTATTCGCGCCTTTCGGTGCGCGCAGCCTTCGACAATGCGCTCGAAGTCGTGCAGGCCACGTGGCGCGAGACCCAGCGGCGTCAGCGGCTCGACAGCGTGCTGCAGCATTTGCGCGACGGCGTCGTCGCGCTCGATGCGCAGGGCCGCGTTGAGGCGATCAACCAGCGGCTCGCGGCTGTGCTCGACATCGATCCCGCGGCGGCAGCGGGCCAGTCGCTCGCCGACCTCGCGCCAGATATGGCCTTTACGTTGCCCGAAGCCGACGGCGAATCGCTCGAAACCGTGCGCGGCGTGAGCTACGTCGTGCATCGCGGGCCGCTCGTCGACAACGGCGTGACGACCGGCGCCGTGCTGACGTTCCAGGAGTCGCGGGCCGTCGAGCGGCTCGACCGCACATTGCGAACGCGCCAGCGCGCGCCGCAGTTCGTGGCGCGTTATGCCATCGACGACCTGAGCGGCGCGACAGCGGGCATTGCCCGCGTGCGGCAGTTGGCGAAGCGCTATGCGAAGTCGGACGCGACGGTGCTGATTCGCGGCGAGAGCGGTACCGGGAAGGAGATGGTCGCGCAAGGCATCCATCGCGAGAGCGCACGGCGCGATTTCCCGTTCGTCGCGATCAATTGCGGCGCGTTTCCGGAAACGCTGCTCGAAAGCGAACTATTCGGCTACGAGGAGGGCGCATTTACGGGCGCGCGGCGTGGCGGCAAGGTGGGGCTCATCGAGGCCGCGCATCGCGGCACGCTCTTTCTCGACGAGATCGGCGAGATGCCGCTGCCGCTGCAAAGCCGCCTGCTGCGCGTGCTGCAGGAGCGTGAAGTGGTGCGGCTCGGCGCGACGGAGCCGACGCGCGTCGATGTGCGTGTGGTCGCGGCCACGCACCGCTCGCTCGGCGGGCAAATCGAGACCGGCGAGTTCCGCGCCGATCTTTACTACCGGCTGAATATTCTCAACCTTGTGATTCCACCGTTGCGCGAACGCGGCGCCGACGTCGTGCCGCTCGCGGGTGAATTGCTGCTGCAATCCGCGCGCCGCGAGCCGCGCGTGGCGTTGCGCGTGCGCACGGGCGATGCGGCTGCGCACGTGCTCGCGCCGGTGGGCGGCTTGCTCGCGCACTACGACTGGCCGGGCAACGTGCGCGAACTGCAGAACGTGGTGGAGCGGATCGTGGTTGAGCTGGCCGACACGGAAGACGACGCGCTGACGCCCGACGTGCTGCGCGCGATAGCGCCTGAAATCTTCGAATCGCGCGCGGCCGGCGATGCGGCGTTGACGCTGCGCGAGCGCAGCTTGAGCGTGGAAGCGGATGAGATCCGCGCGGCGCTGGAAGCCTGCGATGGCGATCGCGATCGCGTGTGCGCGCTGCTCGGTATCAGCAAGACGACGCTGTGGCGGCGTCTCTCCGCCGCGCGCGAGGTTAATGGCACGGCGGGCACGGCGGTGTCGGCCGTTCCGGCGAGGCGCAAGCGGACCGCGTGAAGCGGTCGGGCGGACCGGCTGCGTCAGGCGTCCTGCGCGCCGCGCAGTAGCGGCACGATCTGTCCGTGCAACTGCAGCACATGAGGGCTCGCCTGAAGCAGCGCCTGATAGTGCTCGAAGAACTCCGCTGACTCCTCGCCTGAGAACAGTGCGCGCACCGCTTGGGCGGCGGCGATGCGGTCGTCGGCCGTTGAGTCCTTCGCGTCGAGCGACTCGTCGATATTCGTGATCACGGTCGAAAGCGGCGCGATCCAGCGAAAACCCGATCCATTGATCAGCACCTGCAGGAACGCCGCGGGCGTCACCGGGCCGAACTCGCGCTCGTAGAGGGCGCGCTCGTGATCGAGGATCGCCTTGTGCACCGTGAGGAGCGGCTTGCGGACATCGTTGAGGAACTGAATCGCGCGTTGCTCGTTCATCTTGTGGCTCCTTCGCTGGGGACATTGGGCTGTGCGGAGGATGGTAACGCAATGGCCGCGCGCCCGTGCAAGCCGTGCGGGACAGGGCGGACGGCGTTCTGCGCACGCTCGGGGGCGGCGCTACACTCGACCGGTTATCGAGGGATGGGCGTGCGGGCAGTCGCGCGATGCGTTCGTATGTCTTGCGCATCGCGAAGCCGCGCGGGGAGACGCAGACAGCATGTTGACCGGGCTCGCACGATGACGGCGAATGCATTGAAGAAGGCAGGGTTGGCGGAGGGACGCGGGGCGGCGTCGCCGGATGATCGACGTGCGCGGGCATCTGTGTCCAACCCCGCGCCTGCACCAGCACAGCCGTCCGCATTGCCGATCATTGCACTGCGCCGCGCGGATCTGCCTGTAGATACCGTCGAACTCGCCCGCTTCATGGTGGGCAAGTATCTCGTCCACGATTTCGCGGATGGCCGTATCAGCGGCCGCATCGTCGAAATGGAGGCCTATCCGGTCGGCGACTCGACGGGGCACGCGTTCATCGGGCGGCGGACGTGGAATACATCGCTATTTCTCGAACGCGGCCATGCCTACGTTCGGCTGACTTACGGCAGCGCGTACATGCTGAACATGTCGAGCGAGGACGCGGGCGTCGGCGCCGGGGTGCTGATTCGCGCGGTGGAGCCACTCGAAGGTCTCGCGCAAATGGCGACGCGCCGTCCTGGCGTGGCGCTGCGCGACCTCGCGCGCGGGCCGGGGCGGCTCACGCGCGCGTTCGGCATCGGCGCGGCCTTCGATGGTGTCGATCTTTGTACGGGATGTGGTCTGTGGATCGGGCGTATCGACGAGCCCGCGCGGCGAGTCGGCGTGACCACGCGCATCGGGCTTTCTCGCGAAATCGAGCGCCCGTTGCGTTTTTTCGAGGTGGGCAGCGGGTTTGCCAGCGGGCCACGCAAACTGCTTGTCGAGGCTGGCTAGACGCTGGCGATACGCAGTGACGCGCACAGCGTCGGAACGTCCGACGTATTGTTGCCGCAAGCGGAACTGTATTTTGGGCAAATAGGTATTTGCCCTGGTCATTCACCTACTTAAACTTGCACCAGAGGTCCGGCCATTCGCCAGCGACCCGGCTAAGCAAGTGATGGAGGTAAGTGATCATGCAATCCCGCAAGCTGATTCAGGCCACGCTCGTGGCCGCCATGGTGGCTGCTCCGGCCCTCGCATTCGCGCAGGCCGACCCTGGTGCCAACGCACCCAAGACCCGTGCCGAAGTGAAGGCCGAGCTGCAGCAGCTCGAACAGGCCGGCTACAACCCGTTTAGCGGGGACGAGGTCAGTTATCCGCAAGACATCCAGGCCGCTGAAGCCCGCGTGGCGCAACAGCGCGCCATGGCGCAGACGACGACGCCCGCCGCCGACACGAGCGGCTACGGCACGGCGCCGGCCGGCAAGGTGCAGACCGGCCAGCCGGCAATGCCGAGCCCGTCCAACTAGCCCTGGTCCGGCGTTAGTTGATTTGACAGATTGAGGGGCGGCTCAAAGCCCGCTCCGATTGATGACCCGCGAGTACGCGACGCATCCCGCGATATTCACGCGCAGAACCTCCGCCGCTGCAAGGCGGCTTAGCCCAACCCTGCCGGATTGGGCTTTTTTTGTTGCATAGCGGCGCGGGGCGCGGGGTTCAAACCACGGGGCGGCCGGTGATGTAGTGCTCGAGTTGCTCGATCGTGAATTGCTGCTCAGCGATGATGTCTTTCACGAGGTCGCCGATCGACACCATCCCGATCAGCTTCCCGCCGTCCAGCACGGGCAGGTGCCGCATGCGGCGCTCGGTCATGAGCGCCATGCAGTCATACGTGGTCTGGTCGGGCTGCACGAAGCGCACGTGTGGACTCATGATGTCGCGCACGGCGGTCGTTTTTGACGACCGGTCCATCAGCACGATCTTGCGCGCGTAATCGCGCTCGGTGACGATGCCGACGATCGCATTGTCGTCGGTCACCACGAGCGCGCCGATCTGCTTTTCGGCCATCAGGCGTATTGCGTTATAGACCGAATCAGACGCGGCAATGGTGTAGACCACCTGTTCCGGCTTCGATTTGAGTACCTGTGCAACGCTTGTCATAGGGCGACTCCCTCCGGTTCGTCCTTCAGTCCTTCAGTCATTGCGTGGCGCAGCATGCCGGGCGAAACACCCTGCATGCCATCGGAAAGCTTTTCCAGTATAGGCGTGCGGCCCGCATCGCGGCGTCGGGGTCTGCACGGAGGGGCACATTGCGCCGGCCCGGCGGGGGAGGCCAAATGGCGGTAAACTTCGTGTCCGAACTTCAATACGGCCATGTGCCGCTTTTACAGTCCTTTGCACCAGAACATGCCTACGCTTGACCAGTCGTCCTGCGCGGACGGCGATAACGCCAATGAATGCGTCGAGCTCGACGCGACCGCCTCGCTGCCGACCCGCTATGGAACGTTCACGTCCTATGTGTATCGCGTGAAGGATGGCGGTGCGGAGCATCTCGCGCTAGTGATGGGCGACGTGGGGAGCGGCGAGCCCGTGCTGACGCGGCTCCACTCCGAATGCCTGACCGGTGACGTGCTCGGCTCGTACCGCTGCGATTGCGGCGAGCAACTCGATCTCGCGTTGCGCTACATCGCGGCCGAGGGCCGCGGCGTGCTGCTATACCTGCGTGGCCACGAAGGCCGCGGTATCGGCCTGTCGAACAAGATTCGCGCGTACGCGCTGCAGGAGCAGGGGCGCGATACCGTCGAAGCCAATCTCGACCTCGGCCTGCCCGACGACGCACGCGAATACGATTCGGCCGCGGCGATCCTGCGTCTGTTGAACGTCTCGTCGGTGCGTCTCATGAGCAACAACCCGAAGAAGTTCGACACGCTGTCGAAGCATGGCATCCCCGTGCACGAACGCGTCGCACTGGCCATTCCGACGCGTGAGGAAAACGAGCGCTATATCCGCACGAAGCAGGTCAAGTTCGGCCATTACTTCGAAGAAAACGAATAATACGGGCACGATACGTGCAGCTTCAGCAAACATGAAAGTGGTATTGGGGGAATCAATGTATAAGCGCAACACGATGCGCACGCGGGTGCTCGCCATCGCGGCGGCGTCAGCCTGTTTTGGTCCGGTGGCGCCCAGTGCGTTTGCGCAGCAACAGGCCTATACGACCGAGGTCGTCGATGTCTTCTCCGGACCTTCCGGGGACTATCCAGTCGTGTCTCAACTCGGGCCCAATGTGCCCGTCACCGTGATGGGTTGCGTGAGCGACTACTCGTGGTGTGACGTCGCGCTGCCGGATCTGCGCGGCTGGGTGTATGCCGACTACCTCGCTTACCCGTACCAGGGTAGCTATGTGCCGGTCTATGGCTATGGCGCAGCGATCGGGTTTCCGATCGTGACCTTCGCGCTCGGTGCGTACTGGGACAGTTTCTATCGCGGCCGTCCGTGGTATGGCGATCGCGATCGCTGGGCGCATGTGCCGCCGCCGCGCTTTGGCGAGCGCCCTCCCGGTCGGCCGCCGATGCACGGCGGGCAGCCGCCGGCGTATGGCGCGCCGCAGCCCGGAATGGGGTATCGTCCGTCGCCTTCAGCCGGTGGACCGCGTCCCGAGCCGCGTATGCCGGTGCCGCAAGGCGAGGGTGGGCGACCGCCCGCTCCGGCGCCCATGACCAACGTTCCGCGCCAGCCTGCGCCAGCGCCGGCCGCGACCCGGCCTGCCGCTCCGCCGCCGCAATATGGTGGCCGTCCTTCTGAGCCGCCTGCGGGCGCTTATGGCCGCGGGGCGTACGGACAACCTGGCGGTCAGCGTGCGCCGGCACCGGCACCGGCGCCCGGCGCCGAGCGCCCGCAAGGCCAGCCGCAGGGCGGGCACCCGTCAAGCCAGGGGAACAGCGGCCGCAACGACAATCGCCAGCAGTATTGACGCGGCAGCTTCCTTCATTTGCTTCACATGTGGGCCCCGGCAACGGGTGCCCATGCAGACTGAGCCACGCCGGGTGCCTTGACGTTGTCCGGCGTGCCGCGCTTTCGAGCGTCGATGACCCGTCATCGCGGGTTTTATATATTCAGGACTACGATTTATTTATCCGGGCGCGGATGTTTTGAACGCTGCTGCCAATTCGATGGAAACGGCGCGATGGGAGGGCCAACTTGCCGCCCAGGAGCACGTGCGCGTTCATCTCGCGGCGTCCCACATCGCGCGTCCTCGCGCGGCCGGTGACGAGTTCGCGCGGGAACAAGAACGCGCGCCGGGCAGGCTGGCAATTGTGCTCGAACGCGAAGGGAAGATTTCGCGATGACGTCCGTGGCGGCCCAGAGTCGGATAAAGATATTTTCGTCTACCATGGGCAAAACCCGATTCCTATTGCAACGAAAGTCGCGCTGCTCTTCCATTATTTTTAAGACGGGGCGACAGTCTCGCTTCGAGGGCGCATGGCATGCGGTGCATGCTTATTGGGGGACGGATACCCAGTGGTGCAGGAGCGGCGTGCGTCGCGGCACGATAGTGGGGAGGGGTGCGAACGTGCTCCGGAATTCGACGCGGCCAGAGTGTGAGCCCATCCCGAAAAAATGAAAGCGAATGTAGATGCGGGGCATGATGAGAATTGCGGTACTGGATGACGATCCGGCACAAACCGACTTCGTTTGTCAAACGCTAACGGCCGCTGGCCACACATGCCACGCGTTTGCGAAGGGCGGCGATCTCATGCGGCAGTTGCGGCGGGAGACGTTCGACCTGCTGGTGCTCGACTGGAACGTGCCCGACATGGCGGGCGACGAGATTCTTCACTGGGTGCGCCAGAGCCTCTCGACGCGCTTGCCGGTGCTTTTCATGACGAGCCGTAGCCGCGAGGTCGATATCGCGCAGATGCTCAACAGCGGCGCCGACGACTATGTGGTCAAGCCAGTTTCGCCGCTCGTGTTGCTGGCGCGCGTGGGCTCGCTGCTGCGCCGGGCCTATCAGCTTCATGCTCCTGCGGCGAAAGAAGTCTTCGGCGAATATGAATTCGACCTGAAGTCGCGCCAGGCTTCGGTGGGCGGCAATCCGGTCGCGCTCACCCAGAAGGAGTTCGATCTCGCCCTGCTGTTGTTCCAGCATCTGAGCCGGCCGCTTTCGCGCGCGCATATTCTCGACGTGATCTGGAAGCAGTCGGACGACATTCCCTCGCGCACAATGGATACCCACGTCTCGGTGCTGCGCTCCAAGCTCGGTTTGCGCCCCGAAAACGGCTATCGTCTGACGCCGATCTACGGCTACGGCTACCGTCTCGAACGTATCGAAGAGGACGACGCTTGATGCCCGCCCGCTCGATGCAGCCCGCCGGGGACGGGTGGACGGCGCGTGTGTCCGCCCGGGTCGTGCCGCGGATCGTTGGCGCATTGGTCTGCGCAGCCCTCTTTGCTGTGCAGGGTGTTGAGGCGGGGCAGTCCGCTACGCCTCAACGTGCCGCGCAGCAGACGGTTGTTTACGTCACGCACGCAGGGGACTCCCTCTACGATTTTGCGCAGCGCTATCTTCGCGATCCCGGCGACTGGGCACAGGTCGCACGTCTGAACAACGTGCGCGATCCGCGCCATCTACAGGCGGGCATCGAGTTGCGTGTGCCGGTCGCGCTGCTGCGCCGCGACACCCTCACCGCGAAGGTGATTGCCACTAGCGGGTCCGCAAAACACGCGTACCGCGCTACGCCAGCTTTGCCGCTCGTCGTCGGCGGGACGCTCACAGAGGGCGATCGGGTGCAGACCGGCAAGGACGGTTTCGCTACGCTCGAGTTTGCCGACGGCAGCCATCTCGTCATTCCGCCCAACACGACGCTCGAACTCAAGTCACTGCGCAAGACCGTGCTGACGGGCGCGACCGACCGCATCGTCGATCTGCAGCGTGGCGAAGTCGATAGCGAAGTCACCCACGCCACAAGGAAGGACGACCGCTTCCAGATCCGTTCGCCCTCGGTGGTCGCCGGCGTGCGCGGCACGCGCTTTCGCGTGAATTACGACGGCGGCAACGGCTCGACGGCGGTAGAAGTGCTGGACGGGGCCGTCGGCGTCGATGCGGCCGCATACGGCAAAGGCGCGCCCGCGCCGGGCGTCGCGCTCGCGGACTCGAGCCAGCTTGTCGCCGCGCGCCACGGCAGCCTGACCCGATCCGGAGGTGCAATCGGCAGTCCGGTGGCACTGCTCGAAGCGCCGTCCCTCGTGAATCCTTCGAAGGTTCAGGATGAACCCAGCGTGGTGTTCGACATCGCGCCAGCGCAGGACGCGCACGGCTACCGCGTGCAGATCGGGCGCGACGCGGCGTTGCTCGACATGATTCGTGATCTGCAGTCCGAGTCGCCGCACGTCAACGCAGGCCCGCTTCCCGACGGCACATACTTCGTGCGCATTGCTTCGGTCGATGCGAACGGTCTGCGGGGGATGCCGAACGTTTATGCATTCGAGCGCCGCAGCCTTGCGCTTGGCACGTCGGCGGGCCGGGTCGCGAACTCTCGCGCCTATGCTTTCCGCTGGTTCGTCGACCGCGGCGCGTCGGATACGCAGTTTCGCTTCGTGCTCGGCACGACACCTGACTTGCGCGAGCCGATCATCGACCGTACCGGCATCACGACGGGCGACATCGTGATCAACGATCTGCCGAAAGGCGTCTACTACTGGATGGTGGTCGCCGAGCAGTTCGAAAACGGTCGCTACTTCCAGAAGGCCAGTCCGGTCGAGTCGTTCCGGCTGGACTGGTGACGGAGCGGGTCATGAGAGTCAGGCCGAGTGTGCGTCTTGGCCGCTCGGTGGGGCGCCGGTTCCTGTATGAATGGGCCGGCGTCGGCTTCACCGGTATCGTTGTCGTGCTCCTTGGCATCGTCTGGCGCTGGACGGCGGGTCCGGACTATCTTGTCTACGACTTCTTTCTCGCGAAACGTTCGCATCCGGTGTCCTCGGACATCGTGATGGTCGAAATCGACAACGCGAGCCTTGCGGCGCTCGGGCGCTGGCCCTGGCCGCGCAGCGTTCACGCGCGGCTCGCCGATCAGATCGCGCGCGCGGGCGCAGCGGCGGTTGTCTACGATGTGCTGTTTACCGAACCGTCCCCCGACGATGAGACGCTTGCGCACGCATTCGCCGAGCGGCCCACCTACCTGCCGATCCTGCTGAGTCCCGCCGACGATTCGGGCATGCGCGTGGCCGACCTGCCCGTTGCACCGCTTGCGACAGCGGCGGCGGGTCTCGGGCACATCAATTTCGAAGTCGACAAAGATGGCATCGTGCGCAGCGTCGCGATGTTCGAAGGCGACGCGCATCAGCGCTGGCCGCAGTTGATGGTGACCGTCTGGCGCGACGTGTACGCGGGTACGATCAAACTCGCCAGCGGCGTGCCGAAGGGCATGCATGGCGCGGATCTCGCTCGCGCGGGCGGTCCGAATGGCGAGGCGCGCTTTCTCATCCCGTTCAACGCCAATGCGTCCGCGTATCGCCGGGTGTCGTTCGCGCAGGTGCTCGAAGGCCGTGTGCCGTCCGAGGTATTCCGCGGTCGTGTGGTGCTGGTCGGCGTCACGGCGTCGGGTCTCTACGATCGTTTCGCGACGCCGCTCTCGGGCACGCTCGGCACGTTGCCGGGCGTCTACATTCACGCGCACATCCTGGACGCGCTGCTGAGCGGCACCGCGATCAGGCCAGCGTCCACGCCGTGGATCGTGTTTGCGTCGCTCATTCCGCTGGCGCTGGTGCTGGCGGGCTTTCTGGTGCTGTCGCCGTGGCGTGCGCTGCTGCTGTCCGTGGGGCTCGGTGCTGCGGCGCTTGCCGCGAGCGCCACGCTGCTTTACGGCGCACGCGTATGGCTGAGCCCCGTGCCCGCCGTGTCGGCGCTGCTGGTGGTCTATCCGATGTGGAGCTGGCGGCGCCTGGAAATGACGATGGCGCATTTGCGCAAGTCGTTGCACCAGTTAGCCGATGAGCCCTATCTGTTGCCCGAGGCGCCGACTCCTGGCCGGGAATACGCGGGCGACGCACTCGCGCAGCAGATGGCACTGATGGCGCAGGCCGCGCAGCGGCTGCAGGACATGCGGCGCTTCGTGTGGGACAGCCTCGACTCGGTGCCGGAGCCGATTTTCGTCGCCGATCTGCGTGGTGTCGTGCTGATTGCGAACCATGCAGCGCGCGAGTCGCTTGACCGAATGGGCGTCGGCGCGGCGGAGGGGCGCTCCATCGCGGAGGTATTCGGCGGATTTTCGTTCGTCAAACCGATCGATCCGAATCCCGAGACGATGGCCCTCGCTCATGCCCACTGGCCTTTACCGCTCGATCCGGCGCGCAAGGAATATTCGGAACTCATGGAGCGCGGCGTCGAAGTGCGCTCGCCCGACGGCAGCGATTATCTGCTTCGCTACGCGTGCTGTATGAACGCGCAGGGTCAGGCGGTCGGCTGGATCGCGGGTCTCGTCGACGTCACTGCATTGCATGACGCAGAGCGGCAGCGCGAGGACGCGCTGCGACTTCTCTCGCACGATATGCGTTCGCCGCAGGCGTCGATCGTCGCGCTGGTCGAGACCGAGCGTGAGCGCGGCACGCTTGACGCCGAACCGGTGCGAGCCGTGATGGACCGCATCGAACGTTATGCCCGGCGCTCGCTCACGCTGGCCGAGGATTTCGTGCAGCTGGCGCGTGCGGAGTCGCAGACGTATGCCCTGGAGCCGACGAGTCTGGCCGACCTCGTGATCACCGCGAGCGATGAGGTGTGGCCGCAGGCGAGTGCAAAGCAGATTCGCATTGATACGGCGTTCGAAGGCGATGAGATGGGCTGGATCAACGCCGACAATTCGCTGATGACCCGTGCGTTGGTGAATGTCCTGAACAACGCCGTCAAATACAGCCCGCCGAATACGCGAATTGTTTGCACCATCCGCCAGGCGAAACTGGCAGCGCGCGTGATCTGTTCGATTCGCGACGAGGGCTACGGCATTTCGCTCGAGGACCAGGCGAATCTCTTCACATCGTTCCGGCGATTCCATGCAGCGCAACGGCCCGAGATAAGCGGCGCGGGACTTGGCATGGCGTTCGTGAAAACCGTCGTGACGCGTCATGGCGGCGAAGTCAGCGTCGAGAGCGAACCAGGTGCTGGCACCACCGTGACCATGAACCTTCCCGCGCTCGACGCGCCCGCCTAGTGTCTGTTTAGTACCCGTTGCCTGCACGACGGCGGTTTCGTGGCTGCCGTTACCGTGCGTGATTATGAGTAGTCCTGGCTGCAACCGACCGTGGTTGCCTACGAACCCGAAGGAGTTTTCCGTGACCTTTCCGCAGACGATCTGCGCTGTTCTGATGCTTGGCTCGCTGGCCGGTTGTGCGGGCGTGACCACCGACGTCAACGCGCGCGGCGGCCTGCCCGAGCCGACGCAGGGAACTGTGAACTACCGTTTCGCGCCATCGCCGGTAGACGGGGAGACGGGTGCGAGTTCGCCCGCCGAATCGATGCTGCGTGACGGCCTCGCAACGCGCGGTTTCGTGGAGGGCAAGCCGGACGCGGCGAGATACCTCGTTTCAGTGGCGTGGGCAACGCGCCCTGCCGAGGTGACGGCCGTAACTTCCGGCGATTGCGCGGAGGGTTGTGCGCCTGCCGGTCAGCCGTCGTTCCCGTGGTTTGGGAAGCCCTACGTGCATACGCTGACATTGCGCTTTTTCGCGCTGCCGGAGGGCACGGAGGCTTATCGCGTCAGCGTGATGAAGCGCGATCGCAAGGCTGACGCCCAGCGGGCGCTCCCTTATCTCGTAGCGAGCGCACTGGCGCGGCTGCCCTATGCGGGTGCGCCGCAATGGCGTGTGCAGTTGCGTGAGCCGGGTGCGGCGGGCGACGCTGCAGCGCGCGCGATGCCGGACGTCGTATCGGTCAAGCCAGTCCCGCAGCCGCAATAAGCTTCAGGCCGCCGAGGGCACGCAGTTCGCTGTCATGCCCGCCTGTGTCCGGGTGACATCGCGTTGTATGGATCCGGATGGCAGCCCTGTTCGGCGCTCAGGCGGTTGGGGGCTCACCCGGTGTGGGCGCTACCTCGCCCCAACGGTTTTCGTAGATGCAATCACCAAGCGCCTTGCGCTCGGCCCAGCGCTCCGTCTCCAGCATCGGACGCGGATAGAACGCCTCGACATGGCCAATGCAAAGAATAGCCACGGGCTTTGCGCCCGCAGGCATGGCGAGCAGCGCACGCACATCGTCGACGTCGAAGATCGACACCCAGCCCATGCCGAGCCCTTCGGCCCGCGAGGCGAGCCACATGTTCTGGATTGCGCACGCGACTGACGCGAGATCCATCTCCGGCAACGTCCGTCGTCCGAATATGTGCGACTCGCGGTGATCCATCAACGCGACCACCAGCACTTCGCCGCACTCGCGCAGGCCTTCCACCTTGAGCTTCATGAACTCGTCGTGCCGCTTGCCGAGTGCATCGGCGGTCGCAAGACGCTCGCGTTCCACCACTGCGTGGAGTTGCTCGCGCAGTGCCGCGTCGGTGATCCGGACGATTCTCCACGGCTGCATGAAGCCCACGCTCGGTGCATGGTGCGCTGCGTCCAGCAGGCGCTGCAGCGTCGCCGGATCAACGGGCCCGGGCACGAAGTGCCGCATGTCGCGTCGTTCGTAAATCGCGCGGTAGACCGCCGCGCGTTCGGCTTCGTCAAAAGGCTGTGCCATGGGAAAGTGAGTCGGGGAAAGCGGCGTGGGAACGAGCGTCAGTATACGTTCATCCACGTGAGCGGCCACAGTCGGGCCGTGCTGGTCGAGCAGCACGCAGCACCTTCGCGCGGGGCATGGAACGTGCGCTGTATCGACGCCGGAGCGCTGTTCGCCGCGCCTCGCGTCAGCGCTCCGAGTCCGTCCAGTACAACACGTCGTCCTGGCGGTCGAAGACGTAGGACTTCATGGCCATCTGCTCCGCGGCCGTGAGCCGGTCGAGTTCCAGGCCCAGCGTGGCCTGCGAATCGGGGCCGGCTTCGTGCTGCACGTTGCGAATGATCGCACTTGTGGTGATTGCCGTGTCGACTGCGCCAGAACGCAATTCGAACGCGATGGCGATCCGCTCGCCGACCTTGCCGAGCACCCATGGCGCGCAAATCGAAAGGCCGAACGTGCTGATCCCCCGTGCGAGCGCGATGCCATCGTAGCCGTCACCCGTCTCGGCGAGTCGGTAACGCACGGGGATGCGTGCGCGCACGCGGATCGACTTGCGCTCGCGCAGGCGTCGAATCGCGGCGGGCTCCGAGAGTACGAGACACTCGACTGGCGACTGGCAGATCGCCTCGACGGAAGACACGAAACGAAAAACAGCCTGGCTCGCGACGGCGATGACCTCGACGTTTTCGCCCTGTATCAGCGTGGCTTTGCGTCCGTCAACGACGGGCGGCGTGACGAACAGCATGTTGTTCGGGGCCATGCCAATGAGGCGGCATGGCTGCACGGGTGCGCCGCTACCGCCGATCTGCGTGCGCAGGCCCATCAGCGCACCAAGCGCCAGATGCATGTCGCGCGCGCCAGGCTCCGTGGCAGGGGCCGGGTCGTCCGCTTCCGCCGAGGCCGTGACAGGCGCTTCGAAATCGCCGCGCTGTGGCTGAAAATGCGCAAACAGGAACCGGCGCTCCGGCTCGCCCACGAGGATCGAGCCGCGTTCCATCAACAGCCTGCCGTCGTGGTCGACGACTGGCCATGCGAGCGGCTCGCCGAGCGGCAGCGCCTCAGGGGAAAGTGCGGTAGCGTGCATTACGGGCTCTTCGAGTGGCGTCATCGGCGCGCTCCGGATAGATGCTGGCTCTACTGCGTGTGCGGTACGTAGCGGAAATATTTTAATCAGTTGGGCGATGCTTCGTCCCTGACCGTTTGCGCACGCACACGATCGCGTAGTACGCGACCGGGTTTCCATGCGTTCCTGCAAGAAATCGGCTTGTGGAATGCCGTCACGAGATTGTGCAGCGCCGCGTATTTCAGGTGCTTTTCATGGCTGATCCGTGCCACATGTTGCTGCAACACGCAGATGTCATGGCAGGGCGGCGCACCGCCCTGCATCGCCGATATGACACACACGTGACTCGCACGAGGTGATCTCGCCGGACGCGCGACGCGCCAGGCGTTGGTCACCTTTTCAGTGCGCGCCTGCGTGCTCGCGATCCGCTTGCGTGCGCGGCTGCGTCAACGCGCTCACGGCCGCAAGCACGACGACGTTGACGCCGAGCGCGAGAAAGCCGATGTTGATGTCCTTGACCGCGTCGGGCGCGAACGGAATGAGCTGCTCGACGCTGACATGCAGAAGCGTCGTCGCTACGACGACCGCGACACCCGCCACGATCCCGCAGAACGCGCCTTGCTTCGTGGCGCGATTGCGTGCAAAGAGACTGCACACGAGCGCGGGAAATAGCTGCGTCACGAAGCTGTAACCCATCAGCAGCAGCGCAACGATGGTGGTGCCGCCATTGAGCGTGAAGCCCACCGCGACGAGCGCAACCACCGGGACCAACATACGCGCGAGCCGGGCGACGCGGACATCGTCGGCGTTCTTTGCCAGGGCGCCGCGATAGACGTCGTTGGCGAGCAGCGTCGAGGCCGTCGTGAGAATCATGGAGCCTGGCACGAGCGCGGTGAGCACACCCGCCGCGCCGATTACGCCGACGAACCACGGGTCGAAGGTCTGAAGCGCCAGACGGAAGAGCGAAAGGTCGATGTCGCCGCCCTTGAGACCCGGCACTTTCAGCACCGCGGCGAAACCGCAGAAGAACACGAACAGCAGGATCAACTGATAAAGCGGCAGGATCGCCGCGTTGCGGCGAAAGATGCGTTCGTCCTTCGCCGTGAAGACCGAGCCGAACGTATGCGGCCACATGAAAAAGCCGAGCGCCGTCAGCAGTACGGTGGACTGGAACCACGTCACGCCCTGGCCTCTCGCGGGGAGCGTGAGGAAGCCGGGCTTCGCGGCGTCGATGGCGCGGAACATCTCGCCGAGGCTGCCGTAGTGGTGGATCGGCATGTAGATGCCGAGGAAAATCGCGACCGCGAGAATCATCAGATCCTTGACGACCGAATTCCATGCGCAACCGCGCACGCCCGAGACGATCACGTATGCGGTCACAACCATCGCACCGATCCAGATGGCGACCGTGGACGGAATCGCGCCATACGAGGCGGTCGAAACGATGATGCCAAGGCCCTTCAACTGGAGCACGAGATACGGCACGAGCGCCGTCACGCCTACGATGGCGACCAGCACGCCGAGCGCAGGGCTCTGGTACTTGCGCGCGAAGAAGTGCGGCTGGGAGACGAGCCGGTGCGACTTCGCGAAGCGCCAGACGGGCGGCAGCAGCCAGTACGAGAGGATGTAGGCGAGCGTACCGTAGGCGAGGATGTAATAGACGGGGGCGCCTTTGCCATACGCGAAGCCGCTGCCGCCGAGGAACGTGAACGTCGTGTAGATTTCGCCGGCCATCAGCAGGAACACCAGCAACGTGCCGAAGCTGCGTCCGCCGACCGACCACTGCTCGAGACTCATGTCGTGCCCGCGTCGCGCCCGCATACCGAGAACGAGGGCGAGGAGCGTGATCGCCGCGATCAGGATCAGTGCGCTCATGATCGCACCTCCGTCTCGCTGGGACGATTCGCCGGATCGCGCCGGTAAATGACGGTCATGATCACGGAGGTCAGCACGACCCACATGACGATCCACGCTAGAACGAGTGGCATGCCAAGCACGAGCGGCTCGACACGGTTGACGAACGGCACGCCTAGCAGGATGCCGACGAAGGGTAGGGCAGCGAGCAACCTCAGTGACATAGACGACTCCTTTTTTTTATCAAAGGGAAACGTACGACCGGGCGCAATCGCTGCACTCTATGACGACCCGATGCGCGCCGTAAAGGGGTCAATATTGCTGACGGGGTTTTGAAAGCTTGATGCGACGCAACAAGTGAGGCGCGCGACAGACGGTTGCCATCGCAGCGAATACACAGACGCGGTACGCAGACAGCCAATGCAGTTACACTTCACGCAGCCCGGCGGCCGCCACCGGACATCACCAACACCGCCTCAACCGGATCGACTTCATGATCGAGAGCCTGATTTCAGACATCCTGTTCGGTTTCACCGGCCTGATCAGCATCATCAATCCGTTCAGCGTTGCGTTCGTCTTTCTCGACCGCACGCCGACGCTCTCCGACGAGGCGCGTCGCCAACTCGCGAGACGCATCGCGATCAACGCATTCATCGTGCTGCTCGTTGCGTTCTTTGCCGGTACGCCGATCCTGCATTTCTTCGGCATTTCGATGGAGGCGCTGCGTATCGGCGGGGGCCTCGCCGTTGCCGTGGCCGGCTGGCAGATGCTCAACGCACCTGAAGCTGCGCCACGCGAGGTCCGCGACACCGAAGTCAAGCCGTCGGTTGCCGAATCGGGCACCAGCAAGGCGTTTTTCCCGCTCACCGTGCCGCTCACCACAGGCCCCGGCTCGATCGCGACAGCCATCGCGCTGAACGCGAACCGCACGCACAGACTCTCCGATTGGGTGGTGTCGGGTATTGCGTCAATCGTGATCTCGGTGCTCGTGATGTTCGTGATTTACTTCGTCTACAGCCGTGCAGCGCGCCTGTCGAACTATCTGGGCGTGGAGGGCACGCGCGTCGCCATGCGGGTGTCGTCGTTCCTGCTGCTGTGTATCGGTGTGCAGATCATTCTGACCGGCTTGACCGGCTTCCTCACGCCGATTGCGGAACTGCGCGCGACGCCGTGAGCACGTGTTTTTGAAGGAGTGCATCATGTGCCGCTGGCTCGCCTATTCCGGCAATCCGATTCACCTCGAAACCGTGCTGTTCCGCTCGCGCCATTCGCTGATCGATCAGAGCCTGCATTCGAAGCTCGGCGTGACGACTACCAACGGCGACGGCTTCGGGCTCGGCTGGTACCAGCATCCGCATGACATTCCGTATCGCTATCGCAGCACTCAACCCGCGTGGAACGACCGCAACCTGCGCGAACTCGCACGCGCGGTGACGGCACCCATGTTCATCGCGCACATCCGCAGCGCGACGCATACGCCGGTGCAGGAGACCAATTGCCATCCTTTTCGCCATCGGCGCTGGTTGTTCGTGCACAACGGGCTGATCCAGAGCTTCCCGCTCGTACGCCGCGATCTGCTCGTCGCGATCGATCCGGGGCGCTTTAGCGCGCTCGAGGGTTCGACCGATTCGGAAGTGATGTTCTATCTTGCGATGACATTCGGCCTCGAACAGGAGCCCGTGCCTGCGCTCGAACGCATGGCCGGTTTCGTCGAGGCGACGGCGAAGAAGCACGGAATCGACGATCCGCTCAACATGACGGTGTGCGCGAGCGACGGTGAGCAACTCGTGGCCGTGCGTTACTCCAGCGAAGGTAATTCGCGATCGCTTTTTCACAGCACGTCGTTCAGGCATCTTCACGAACTCTATCCCGACGATCCGCGCATCACGGCGGCGGGGGAGGATGCCTATCTGATCGTCTCGGAGCCGCTTGTCGATTTGCCCGACGTCTGGGCCGAGGTGCCTGAGGCTACCGCCATCGTCGTGCGCGGCTCGCAGGTGGATTACCGGCAGTTCGTGCCTGCTGCGGCAATGTGAATTGGCTGTCTGGCTGGCTCACCGCGTGGCTCGCGGTTCGCGAGCATGTTGCAGTGCGTGCCGGTTATGGGCTACGTAGGCGGGCATTGCAGGCGAACACGTCGCCTACTTTTTGACCTGTTCGCGTTTGCCGTCGCGTTACGTTGCGCGAAACATCGGCGAAGTGCGGGGCGCCGTAAAGCGGCGAACCGTGTACGCGGGGGCCTGCTTACCAGGCGCTCTGCCCCGAGCGATCGTACTTTTCAGCCATCGCGGGAATGCCGACACGCACCTGGCGCTCGGCGCGTTTCACCTGGCGCGTGAGCACGACGACATGTGGCGGGACCACGCGGCGACGGCGCAGCGTCCAGAATGCGCCGCGCAGCAGCGCGAAACCGGCAGGACCGAGCGAGCGTTGACGTGCGAAGACGGCGAGCGCGCGACCGGTTGCGGCGAGCGCGTCGCGGACCGGCAGACGCATCCACGCGACCCACGCCGAGTTGCGTGCGAGCGTGCAATGCTGCGCGCGCGTGAACCAGCCATAGAGCGGCTCGCGATGCGCGAGCGCCTCCTCGCAATAGACGATGGCGTGACCCGCCGATAGCACGTCGAGCGCCGCAAGTTCTTCTGCGCCGCCGCGCGCGAGGCGCTCCTCGTAGCCGCCGAGTTCGCGGAAAACGCCCGCGCGGAAGATGCATGCGCCCGCCATGAAGTTCGCGAGCGTGGGGCCGGGCAGGCCGTCGCCGAGAGGTGATGGGGATGTCGCGCTCAACATCAGGCATGCAGGGTGGATCTCGTGTTCGCTATCGTCTGCCACGCGTGCGTTAAGCACGGCGACCTGCGGATGGTCGTCCAGCAGCTGGGCCGCTCGCGCGAGCGCGCCCGCGGCGAACCATGTGCTGTCGTCGCAGCACGCCACGTATTCGGTGCGCGCTAGCGCGACGGCACGGTTGAAGCCGGCCATGCCGAGATCTCGCAACCCCTGCACGATGCGCACCTGCGGAAACAGCGAGGCTAGCAGACTGACGGTTGTATCGGAGGAGCCGTTGTCGGCCACGATCACGTTCGGATGCTCCGGCAGCGCCACGAGGTGAGCCACGGTATCGACGGTCTGGCGGACATGGTTGCGTGTCAGCACGACCACAGTCACGCGTGGCACGGGCTGGGAACCAGAGGCATGAGCGGAGGCGTTCATCGCAGTCGAGCGGCGCGAGCCGGACGGAATGTTGTCGTGGTTCCCACCAGCATACGCCGTCGGCACGTGGCGTGCATCACGTGTACCTGCCCCAGCGGGGCCGGCAGACGATGCGTCTCGCCGGGGCAGATCAAAGCGCGTGACGCGTGTGGCAAACGTCGTGCCAGAGGCGGTTGCGGTATTGGTCCGGGACGGACGTTTGCCGCTGCTGCGCGCCACTCGCGCCGCTTTTCAGCGAACGTGTAATTCGCACAGGCCACATGTCGTGCGGCAGTGCGCGCCACGGCGGGCATCATCGCCGGACCCGCTTCATCTTTCCAGTCGCTCAAACTGCCTTGATTGCCCTGATCATTGCAACGCCCAGTTCTGCGGCGAGTTCGCCGAATCGTTTCTCAACGGAATCCGGCAGATCGATCGTCAGCGTGTGGCGGGCGCGATTCGCCGCTTCGTATTCGCCGGGGTATTGCACAGGCTCGGCGGGATTTTGCGGCGGACAGGCCAGCAGATACTCGAGGAACGTCTCCACCTCCTGCGAGCGCCACGTCTGGTTGAAATCGACCTGCGGATCGAGCACGATCGCGAACAGATTGTTGGTCGCGACGCTGTTGGGTGGATTACCCGCGTGAATCGTGCCGCCGCCCGATAGCACGCCGGCCAGCAGTTCCGCGACGAGCCCGAGCGCATAGCCCTTGTGCGCGCCGAACGGCAGCAGGGCGCCCGGGGGATCCTCGAAGAGCACGCGCGGATCGTTGGTCGGATTGCCGTGTGCGTCGATCACCGAGCCGGGTGGCGCCTTGCGTCCGTTTTCGGCGAGCACGCGCGCCTTGTTCACGGCGATGGAACTGGTCGCGATGTCCACGACGAATGGCGGCCGCCCGCCGGGCAGCGGTCCCGCGAAGCACAGCGGATTCGTCGTGAGGCGCGCCTCGCGACCGCCATACGGCGCGACGGTCGGCGGCCTGTTCACGACATTCGTGAACGCGAGCAGCACGTAACCCGCCTGCGCGACGATCTCGCCGTAATGGCCCATGCGTCCGAGGTGATGCGTGTCGCGCAACGTGACGATGCACTGGCCGTGCTCGTGCACGCGCGCGATGGCATCGTCGATCACCACCTTGCCCACGTGCTGCCCGAAGCCGCTGTGGCCGTGGTAGCCGATCAGCGCACCGCGGTCCACGATGCGCTCGGGGCGGCCGTCCGGCGTGACGAAACCGCCGGCCAGTCCGCGCCGGTAGTTCGGCAGGATCGACAGCCCATGGCTTGCGTAGCCCACGCGATCGGCTTCGATCAGGTGATCGGCCACGTCGAGGGCGATGTCCGCGGGCACCGAGAGCTTCGTCAGCACGTCCGTCGTGAAGCGGCGTGCTTCGTCGATTGCGACTTCCATCAGCAGCTCCTTGCCGGTTGCGCTTCGCGAGGAAGGCGCAGGGAAATCAGATCCATCCGAGCCAGCGCCACCACGTCAGGGCGAACACAAGCATCAGGATATAGCCGATGATCGTCAGCACGATGCCTATGCGAGCGAACTGCGTCGGCGTGAACGTCTCGGTGGCCATGCACACCATGTTTTGCGGCGCGTTGATCGGCAGGATGAAACCGAAGCTCACGGTGTACGCGAGCAGCATGGTCACGCCGAGCCGGTTGAAGTCGCCCGACATCGATTGCAGCACGGAGATCATGATCGGCAACATGGCCGAGGCGAGCGCCGTCGCGCTCGCGAAACCGAGGTGAATCACGATCAGGAAAGCCCCGAGCACGGCGAATGCGACGAACGGCCCGGCAGTGGCGAGGCCCGTGTGATAGGCGACCATATCGCCGAGCCACTGGCCGGCCTTCGTCGTGAGCAGCGCGGTGCCGAGGCTGATGCCGACCCCGAACACGATCACTGTGCCCCACGGAATGCGGCTCTGCAGCGTCTTCCAGTCCATGACGCCAATGCGAGGCATCATCAAAATCACGAGGCCGATGTAGGTGACCGAGGTGGTGTCGAACGGATGCAGCTTGCCTTCGGTGGCCCACAAGCACAGCAGGCCGATGGACACAGCCATCAGCCGCTTTTGCGGGCCTGTCATGGGGCCGAGATCGCGTAGCGATTTTTCGATGGCGTCCTTGCCTCCCCCGATGGCATCGGTTTCGGGCGGCAGCATTTTCAGCACCACCACGATCAGGATCGCCGACATGATGATCGCCCACGGCGCGCCAGCGATCAGCCAGTCGAGCCAGGTCACGCGCGCGCCGAGCATCTTGTCCATGAAACCCACCGTGAGCAGGTTCTGCGCGGCGGCGGTCTGGATCCCGACGTTCCAGATGCTCGTCGCGTTGGCGACCACGAT
This sequence comes from Paraburkholderia adhaesiva, assembly GCF_021390575.1. Classification (GTDB taxonomy): domain Bacteria; phylum Pseudomonadota; class Gammaproteobacteria; order Burkholderiales; family Burkholderiaceae; genus Paraburkholderia; species Paraburkholderia adhaesiva. The sequence goes on from NZ_JAJEJQ010000002.1 coordinate 699,785, forward strand.
CATGATCCCCGCGGCGATATTCGAGCGCTTGTCCACGCCGAACGCGGCAATCACGCCTGCCATGATCGGCACGACGCATGCGCTGCGTGCCGTCGCGCTCGGCACGACGAGCGAGAGCACGATGGTCACCGCGATCGAGCCGATCAGGATGCGCCGCGTCGTGGTGCCGATCCGTGCGAGCGTGACGAGCGCGATACGTTTGTCGAGCCCCGTGATGGTCATCGCCACTGAAATGAACAGCGCACCCGTGACGAGCGCGAGCGCCGAGTTCGAGAAGCCGGACAGCGCCATGTTGATGCCCTTCGACGTGCCGTAGGTGACGGAGGGATCGTCGACGGTGGGCGCGGTTCCGATAAGAAACGCTATCAACGTGGTGATCATGATGGCGCTCGCTTCGTACGACACGGCTTCTGTGAGCCATATCACGACCGCGAACGAGAGAATGGCGAGCATGCGATGACCGGCTGGCGGAAGGCTCTCGGGCAGCGGCACGAAGAGAACGGCGATCAGCACGATGGCACTGACGATCAGCCCGATTGGAATGCCTTTCTTCTGCGCGGACGCGGCGGCAGCGTCCGGTTTCGATGCGTTCATGACATGGGCTCCATGATGAACATGCGCGCGGACCACTCGGTTTTTCCGTGCGCCGTGTCGAGGGCAACGGTCTTCCCGCAACGCCTCGCAGGCGCGTGGCCCGCAAACGAAGCGGCTATTCCATCCGTGGCGCTTGCGTGGATCAGGCGAAGCGGCCCGCTGTGGCGCGAGATTTCCGCTCCACATGAACAGCGGCATACGCCGCCGGCGGACGCGAGATGTTCGCAGTCGTGTCTGTTGGCGTCGCGTAGTGTGCTGTCGATCTGTTAATACACGATTTTCGATCTCGATGAGAGCTTCGTGTCTGCCGCGTGCCTCGCGCGTGTCGAACGCGTGGTCGGTGGGCACGTGCGTGCAGGCGGGGCATTGCGCTGGTAATCGGCTTTGCGGGCGATGTGGAGCGATCGCCGACGCTGGATGCAACGAGTGCTGGCATCGATGATGCTGGACGAAGTTATCGAGCAGTCCGTCCTGGACTTTATATTGCTCGCTCAATGTCCGAATGGAGAGCCGCTAGACGCAGAGCGGCATGATGGGTGCAGGCGTCGCGTGAGCGATGAAAACGATACCGACGTGCGCGGTTTCCGGGCTGTGCGCCGATCGCCAGCCCGGATAGCCCGCCCGTTATTTGCGCGAACGCCGCTCACAGTCTCGCAGCCGCTTCCTCGACGATGCGCCGGCGCGCAGCGAGCGATGCGGCGTTCGCATCCCGCACGTGCTCGACCACGGCGCGCGGCGCGGTGTCGGGGCTGCCCGCGTTGAACGGAGGCGCTGGCGCGTATTCGAGTTCCAGCTGGAGCGCCTCGGCCCCCTCGACGCCGATCAGTTCGGCCGCGAGCGTCAGCGCGAAGTCGATACCCGCCGTGATGCCGCCGCCCGTCATCAGATTGCCGTCGCGCACGGGGATGGCACCGAACGGCGCGAGCAGTTCATGGAACCCCCAGTGCGTCGTAGCGCGTCGATCGCGCAGAAGGCCCGCAGCACCCAGCACGAGCGCCCCCGTGCAAACGGACGTGACGTAGCGCGCGTGTTTGGCCTGGCGGCGCACGAACGAGAGCGTGGCTTCGTCGAGGAGCAGGTCGCCGACGCCACTGCCGCCGGGGATGCAGAGCACGTCGACCTGAGGGCAGTCATCGAAGGTTGTGTCGGGCGAGAGCACCATGCCGGTGCTCGACGTGACGGGATCGCGCGTTTTCCAGATGAGCCGGACCGATGTGTCCGGCATCGATGCAAGCACGTCGTAGGGCCCCGCGAGGTCAAGCTGCTGCACGCGAGGAAAGAGGAGAAAGCCTATCTGTAGCGCCATGGCGAAGTCCTGGGGTAGCGAAGGCAGAGCGGGGTGCTGCTGCCCGTCGATGTCCACTGTATCGCCGCGCTACGACGCGCTTGTGCCAAAAGACGCGTAAAAGCTGCCACGACCAGCGCTGTGCGTGAGCGCCTGGTGGTCAGCGCGCATCATCGCAACGCTTCGCACATGCACCGTGAAAATGGGAACTGAGGATGAACCAGGCAGACACACGCGGCACGCTTTCAGGTGCCGCTTAAAAGGCGCCTCAAACGTGCTGCGCGTATAGGCACCTGATCGTCCAAATGCGCGCCCTGGTGCGCATCCTGCTGCGCACCAACGTTCTTACGCAGGCGTTTTGCGGAACGAAATAGCGATGCGGTTCCAGCCGTTGATCGCGATGATGAGCATGGTCAGATCGGCGATCTCCTGGTCGGTGAAGTGGGGTTTCACACGTTCCCAGACCTCGTCGGGGACGTGCGCCTGCGAAACGAGCGTGACCGCTTCGGTCCATTCGAAAGCCGCGCGCTCGCGTTCGGTGAAGAAAGGCGTTTCGCGCCATACCGATACCGTCGCGAGCCGCCGGTCGGTTTCGCCGCCCTTGCGTGCGTCGGCGGTGTGCATGTCGACGCAGAACGCGCAACCGTTGATCTGCGACGCACGCAGCCTCACGAGTTCCGCGAGCGGTTTCTCGATCGAGCTTTTGCTCACGCGCTCTTCGAGCGCAATCATTGCCTTCGTGCCCTCGGGGCTGACTTTGTAGAAGTCCAGACGTGCCTGCATGACCATTCACCTCATTGGAAACCGCGGGTTGAACTGCTATTCGGAAGACCACGGGAGTGACTTTAGGCTTGCGGATGGTGCGCTCATATAGCCATTCTGGCAATATTTCAGGTGACCACTTCGACAGCCACTTCGACCTGTTCGTCACCGCCTTCATGGAACTCCACATCACGGTCTCGGGCCGTCGCGATCTGGCTGGCCAGATCTATAAACAACTGCTCGCGGGTATCGTCGACGGGCGGCTCGCGGGAGGCACGCGGCTGCCGTCCACACGCGATCTCGCACTTCAGCTAGGCGTTTCGCGCAAGACGACGCTCGACGTGTTCGAACGGCTGCTAGCTGAAGGCTATCTCTGCGCGCGACGCGGCTCGGGTACGTTTGTCGCCGAAGCGCTCGAACGTCTGCCCGCGCGTGAGCGCGGCCACCCCAATGCCCAGATCCGCGCCGCGACCGAAGATGCTCGTGCGGCGAAGCCGTCGCGTTCAGCGCAGGCGCAACCGTGGTGGCAAGCGCAAGCGCAGGCTGCGCCAATGCCGCGTCCCAACGCGCGGCTTGCGTGCGATTTTGCGGGCGGTGTGACCGACAAATCGCGCTTTCCCTTCGACGTCTGGCGGCGCTGCATTACCGACGCCCTGCGCGTTCAGGCGCGCGGCCTCGGTATGTACCGCGATCCAGCGGGCGAGGAGAATCTTCGGCTCGCGGTGTCGCGCTACCTGGCGTTCAATCGCGCGGTGCAGTGCAACTGGGAGGACGTGATCGTCACGCAGGGCGCGCAGCATGCACTCGACCTGCTTGCGTGCGTGACGCTGCGTCCCGGCGACGTGGTTGCGGTGGAGGACCCAGGCTATCCGCCAGCACGCGTCGTGTTCGAGGCGCGTGGTGCGAAGGTGGTGTCCGTGCCGGTGGACGGCGAAGGGCTCGTCGTTGCACGGCTGCCGGATGCGGCGCGCCTCGTCTACGTGACGCCTTCGCATCAGTTTCCGCTTGGCATGCCGATGAGCCTCGCGCGTCGCGTTGCGCTGCTCGAATGGGCCCAGGCGCGCGGCGCCGTCGTCGTCGAAGACGACTACGACAGCGAGTATCGCTTCGAAGGCCGCTCGCTCGAGCCGCTCAAAAGCCTCGATAACGCGGGGCTCGTCGCCTACGTCGGCTCGTTTTCGAAGACCGTCTTTCCCGAGTTGCGCGTCGGCTACCTGGTGCCGCCCGCCACGCTCGCGGCACCGCTCGTGCGAGCGCGTCAGGTGGGCGACTGGCACGGCTGCGTGCTCACGCAGACTGCACTCGCGAACTTCATGCTCAATGGCCATTTCGCTCGGCACCTGCGCCGTATGCACCAGACCTATTCGGCGCGGCGCGAAAGGCTGCTGGCGCATCTGTGCGGCCCGCTTGCGCCGTGGTTCGAACCGGTGATGCCGAGCACGGCGGGCCTGCACCTCGCCGCGCGGCTCGACTCAACCGTCGACGAAGCGGCACTCGTCGAGGCCGCGCGTGCGGCGTCTGTCGGGTTGCACCCTCTCGCACCGTTTCATGTGAAGTCCCCTGTGCAGCGTGGTTTTCTGTTCGGCTATGGCGGTGTCGAAGTCGGTCAGATCGATGCCGCGATGGCGTCGCTCGCGTCGCTGATGCGCTCGGGCTGACCGTCGAGCGAGCGTAAAGCGCCATACGGTCGGCGTTTTTGCGATGAGCGCGGGCGGCGGTATGTCTCCCGGTCGGGGTATCCGGGTATGTCATGCGCACGTTTACCCCTGTAAACAGGTGTCAAAATGAGTCCGGCAGTCAGCGCCGCGCAACAAATTTGCATTGACGATGCAAAAGAGTCACGCAAAACGCTTGCACGCTTGTAGAATCCGCCGTTGAAGCACATGCATTCCGCGGTGCTTCGCTGATTCACTGACCAACACTGGTAGGAGAAACATGCCGACTTCCGCAAAGAAAGTGGCCAAAAAGGCAGCTGCCCCGGCCAAGAAGGTTGCCGCAAAGAAAGCCCCCGCCAAGACGGCTGCAGTTAAGAAGGTCGCCGTGAAGGCGTCCGGCGCCCCGTCGCCGATCAAGGACACCTTCACGAAGGCCTCGCTGGCTGCTCACGTCGCTGAGCGTGCAGGCGTCGAGCCGAAGGCCGCCAAGGCCGTCCTCGCCGCACTGGAAGACACGATCCTCGGTTCGGTCCACAAGAAGGGCGCAAAAGAGTTCACGCTGTCGGGCCTTCTGAAGATCGTCGTGCAGGACGTGCCGGCGAAGAAGAAGCGCTTCGGCAAGGATCCGTTCACGGGCGAAGAGCGCTGGTTCCCGGCCAAGCCGGCATCGGTGCGTATCAAGGCTCGTGCGCTGAAGAAGCTGAAGGACGCAGCCGCTGCCTGATTGCCGGGCGCCGCGGCCTTCGGGTTGCGGTGCACCTGAAGTACCCAGAAAATCCCCGCCGGTGTCATGCCCGCGGGGATTTTTCATGGGCGTTTGTTTCGCGATGCGCTGGGCGGAAGGGCGAATGGGCGCGAGATCTTCTGAGGGTGATCAACTCATACGCAAATGTTATGACATGTTGTCCGGTATGATGGTGCCTAATTTGTGCGCATTTTCTGAATATCTGCGCGGTGATTTGCTAACGATTTAATCGCATCGCAGATATTCATTCTCGAATGTTATGACCATCGTCGACCTCCACATTCGTCAAGTTGAAGCTTTTCGCGCCGTCATGCAGCAGCGCAGCGTGACACGCGCGGCTGTTTCGCTGGGCGTATCGCAACCGGCGGTCAGCCGTTTGCTGGCCGACTTCGAGGCTAGCGTTGGTTTTGCGCTATTCGCGCGCCGGCAAGGCCGGCTCGTGCCGACCGCCGAGGCCTACGTGCTGAACGAAGAAGTCGAGCGCGCGTTCATCGGACTCGAACGGGTGGCACAAGCGGCCGGACAGATTCGCGAGCGCCGGCGCGGTGCGTTGCGCATCGCTGGCACGTTCGATCTTGCCGCCGACTTCCTGCCGAGGGTGATCGCGATGTTCGCCCACGAGCACGATGGCGTCGATGTGACGCTGCTCGCGCTCGAACCGGCAGCCGTCGTCGAGCACGTCGGCGCGCAGCGCTGCGATCTGGGCTTCGTCATGCCGTCGATCGTGCATCCTCAGGTGCGGCTGGAGGCGCTCGGACAATGGCCGATGCGTTGCATCGTGCCGCGCGGACACCGGCTCGCGCGCAAGCGCATCGTGACCGCCGCCGACTGTGCCGGCGAAACGTTCGTTTCTTTTCTGAAGTTGAGTGAGCCACGCACGAAGATCGACCGCCTATTCGCGGACAGCGGCGTGACGCGGCAAATGGGTGTCGAGGCGGCGCTTGCCCAGTCGATAGTTGCGCTCGTGGAGGCGGAGGCGGGGATCGCGCTGGTCGATCCGTTGAGCGCCGCAGGCGCCGCGGCGCGTGTGGTGGTGAAACGCTTTTCGCCGGAGTTGCCGGAAACGGTTCACGTCGCGCGTCTTGCGGAGCAGCCGCAGTCGATGGTGGCCGACGCGTTCGTTCGTCACGTTGTGACCGTTCTGGGCCACCTGCGCTGACTTTCGCGCCTCACCGACGGTCTATGCGAGCGGACCGCACGGATCCGGAACCCGGGGCCAGCGCAAAAGTGCGCGGCCAATAAAAAACCAGCCCTGGCTTGCGCCGAGGGCTGGCTGGTACAACGTGTGGTTTTTAGCGGCCACGCCGTTTTCACACAACTGGAACCGGTCTGGGACCGGTTCCAGCACCGGTCCGAAGCCCGGCTGTGCCGTTCTATTAGAACTTGTGGCGGATACCGACGTTGACCAGGGTCTGGTTGTTCGACGCCGAGTCGATGCCGTACGAGCCGACCGATGCGCCTGCCGTCGTGCCAGCCGGTGCGCCCGGCTGCTGGCCGCTGGCGTGCTGGTACGTGGCCACAGCGTAGAAGTCGGTGCGCTTCGACACGGTGTAGTCTGCGCCCAGTGCGATCTGGTTGTACGTGTTCGACGAGTCGCCCGAACCGTGCGTCCACGTGTAGCCGAGGCCCAGCAGGATTGCCGGGTTCAACTGGTAGCCGAGATAGCCGCCGGCGACGTTGTAGCGCTGGGTCGACGTGAAGCCAGAGAGTGCGTCCGCCTTGTACTGGGCGTTGCTGTAACGCGCAGCAATCGTGAACGGACCTGCAACGTATTGCGCTGCAATCTGAGCGGTACCGACCGACTTCGCCGAGACGTAGTGGCCGTTCACGTTGGCCTGGCCGTTGAACACGCCGTCCGACGTCGCGCCAGTCCAATCCGAGGTACGCGTAGCTGCGGTGCGCGCTGCGGCCGAGCCATTGTCTTGCATCAGGTAACCAGCGGCGACGGTGAACGCACCAATGCCGTAGTTAGCTGCTGCGCCCCAGCTTTGGCCTGCGCCGGTCGAACCAGCGACGCCGCCGAGTGCGTACATGCCTGCGAACTGGAAGCCGTTCAGAACCGGCGACGTGTACTTGACGACGTTGCTGAAGCGCGCGCTGTTGTCGTTGTTGTCGACGTCACCCGGGGTCGCGAACTGGCTGCCGAAGTAGCCGTCGGCGGTGATGCCTTGAACCAGGTCGGTCGTCGTGTCGTACTGGCGACCCAACGTGATCACGCCGTACTGGTCGGAGCTAACGCCGACATAGGCTTGACGGTTGAACATCGTGCCGGCCTTGCCGAGCGCGCCAGTGTTGAGGCTAAAGCCGTTTTCCAATTGGAAAATCGCCTTCAGGCCGCCGCCCAGGTCTTCCGTGCCCTTCAGGCCCCAGCGGTTACCTTGCAGGTTGCCGCCACCCAGGCCGAACACGTTCTTGTTGCCAGTGGGTACGCCATTAGCGTCGACGCCGGTTGCCTTGTTGTTCACGAACTGGACCGATTCATCGATCAGGCCGTACAGGGTCACGCTGCTTTGTGCATGCGCCACGCCGGTTGCAGCCAGCATAGCGAGCGAAAGGGTCGAGAGTGCGACTCGTTTCATTCTGTTTTCTCCACGCAGATGTGTATTTAGTTGTTGCGCGGTGGAGAATAACGTAGCACCTACAGAGTTACGAAACGAAAATAAATGAGTGTCGCAAAAACCTGACACAAGACGCTAACCCCTTGTGCGACGGGGAATTGGGCGATTATTCGCAATTCCGCAATATTGGTTTGCTAACACCGCATTATTGTTGTTTTTGATACAAACTAAAGTCCGATCGCTTCCTGCTCCCTACCTGGCCGACGGGCTGTCGGTCTGTCCGTCGACTGGCTCAGTGCCGTGTTGTTTGCCGCGGCGCCGTCCTGCGGCGGTTGTCATGGCAATCGCTGCCCCGGCCGCGAGCAGCACCGAACGCCATGGATGACGCTTGACGTACCGGTCGGCTGCAACGACCGTGCGGCCCGCGTGGACCAGCGTCAGTGCGGCGGCATACGTCGCGCCATCCTCCATTCTTTCGCCAGGCGTGTGCCGGGTTGATGTCCCAGCGCCGTCACGCTGCGCCAACTGGGTCTTTGTTGCGTTGCCCGGTGCCGTGGCCTGCAGCAGCGTTTCCGATGGTGCGTCAATCTGTCCCGATTCCCTTGCGGCAGACACGGGCACTTCGCCGGCGCCATCTACCGTGTTTCCGATCGGAACGGACGGGGCAGGGCCGGGCGCTGCCTGCCGCTCGGGCGGTTTGGCAATAGTGGACGCGGCCAGCACCGACGCAAGCTTGGCGCGGCAGCCCGGCTGCGTTTGTGTGAGGAAGCCCCAGGCGCCGCGCGGGTCGTGCAGGCGAGCGCGTGCTGCCGCGAATTCCGCGCCGAGCAGCAGAACGGCTGCCGAAAAATACAGCCACATCAGCAGCACGGCGAGCGAGCCTGCAGCGCCGAACGCCGTCGCCATGCCCGCGTGGGCGAGGTAGAACGCAAATAGCTTCTTTCCCGTCGAAAAAAGCACTGCCGCGACGATTCCCCCTACCAGGGCGTTGCGCCAGGGCACCTTGGCGTCGGGGAGCAGGTGCAGCAGCGCGGCGAACGCGATGGTCAGCACGACCAGCCCGACGGCGAGTTGAAGCGGGTTTCCGATAATCAAAAAAGGCGAGTTGCCCAGCAGCCATCGGCCGACGAACATGACGGCGGTATCGAGCACGAGCGAGACAATCAGCAGGAACGCGACGCCGAGCACGAGCGAAAACGACACCAGCCGTGCCCGCATGAGTGAAAGGACGCTCGACGTGCGCGTTCTGTCGGGCGGCCACACGACGTTGAGCGCGGAATGCAGCGAGGAGAATGTCGCGGAGGCCCCGACTACGAGAATCGACAGGGAGATGAGGGTCGCGATGCCGCTCGCGTTGCCCGCCCGGTAGGCGTTCGCGAGGATCGTCGTGATGGCGGCTGCTGCGTCGTCGCCGAGCACCTTGTGGACCTGGTGAAAGAGCTCACCGCGCGCGGCATCGGCGCCAAAGAACCAGCCCGCCACGGCAATCACCATCACGAGCGTCGGTGCGAGCGAGAACGCTGAGTAGAACGCAATGCTCGCGGCCATCTCGGGGCAGCGGTTGGCGAAGAACTGGCGGCACGCGCCGACGACCCAGGATGCCTCCTTGCGCGCGGCGGAATGCAGTCGTTCAGGTGAAAGCGTAGTAGCCATGATGTCCGTTCCGCGATCGGCGTTTAAGGCGGTCCGCAGTCGCGTCGAGTAGCGCGGTGCGGGCCGGTTGCGGCGCAGCATGCCCCCCTCCAAGTCATCTCAATATAGCAAGCACAATTCCCGGCCGCACCGGCGGTGCCTGCCGGTGTCACGTTCAGTGATCCGGAGCCGAAATCTGCCTATACTTCTTAGACCCACAACTCGAATAGCCGAGGACACACCATGCTGCAAATGTCCCGGCGTCAGTTCCTCAAGGTCACGGCGACCTCGCTGGCTGGTTCCAGTCTTGCGCTGATGGGCTTCGCGCCCGACACCGCACTCGCCGAAGTCCGACAATACAAACTGGCGCGTAGCACCGAAACCCGCAACACCTGTCCGTATTGCTCGGTCGGTTGCGGCATCCTGATGTACGGTCTCGGGGACGGCGCGAAAAACGTCACCACGAGCATCTTTCACATCGAGGGCGATCCCGATCACCCGGTCAATCGCGGCACGCTGTGCCCGAAGGGCGCGAGCCTGATCGACTTCATCCACAGCGAGAGCCGCCTCAAATATCCCGAGTATCGCGCGGCTGGCTCGAACGAGTGGAAACGCATTTCGTGGGACGACGCGCTCGACCGCATTGCGAAGCTGCTCAAGGACGACCGCGACGCGAATTTCGTCGAGAAGACCGAGGATGGCAAGACCGTCAACCGCTGGCTGACCACCGGCATGCTGGCCGCCTCGGCGGGCAGCAACGAGGTCGGGTATCTCACGCATAAAGTGGCCCGCAGCATGGGCCTGCTCGCGTTCGACAACCAGGCGCGTGTCTGACACGGCCCGACGGTGGCAGGTCTTGCCCCGACGTTTGGCCGTGGTGCGATGACGAACCATTGGGTCGATATTCGCAACGCGGACGTGATTCTGGTGATGGGCGGCAATGCGGCCGAGGCACACCCGTGCGGTTTCAAGTGGGTCACAGAGGCTAAAGCGCACCGCAAGGCGCGGCTGATCGTCGTCGATCCGCGCTTCACGCGCACGGCGTCGGTGGCGGACTTCTACGCGCCGATCCGCAGTGGCACCGACATTGCGTTCCTGGGCGGCATAATCAATTACCTGCTCACGAACGACAAGATCCAGCACGAGTACGTGAAGAACTACACGGACTTTACGTTCATCGTGCGCGACGATTTCGCCTTCAATGACGGCATTTTCTCCGGCTTCGATCCGCAGAAGCATTCGTATCCGGACAAGTCGTCGTGGAACTACGAGATCGGCGAAGACGGTTTTGTGAAGACCGACGAGACGCTGCAGAATCCGCGCTGCGTGTACAACCTGCTCAAGCAGCACTATTCGCGCTATACGCCCGAAATGGTGGAGAAGGTTTGCGGCACGCCGAAGGACAAGTTCCTGAAAGTGTGCGAGATGCTCGGCAGCACCTCGGTGCCGGGACGCGCGGGCACGATTATGTATGCGCTCGGCTGGACGCATCACTCGGTCGGCTCGCAGATGATTCGCACCGGCGCGATGGTGCAATTGCTGCTCGGCAATATCGGTATTGCCGGTGGCGGAATGAATGCGCTGCGCGGCCACTCCAATATCCAGGGGCTCACCGATCTCGGGCTGATGTCGAATCTGCTGCCTGGCTACATGACGCTGCCGAACGAAGCCGAGCAGGACTACGACGGCTACATCAAGAAACGCGCGCCGCAGCCGCTGCGGGCGAACCAGTTGAGCTACTGGCAGCACTACGGTGCGTTCTTCGTCAGCTTCATGAAGTCGTGGTGGGGCGATAACGCGACGAAGGACAACAACTGGGGCTACGACTACCTGCCGAAGCTCGACAAGCCCTACGACCTGCTCCAGACCATCGAGCTCATGCATCAGGGCAAGATAAACGGCTACATCTGCCAGGGCTTCAACGTGATGGCGTCGTCGCCGAGCAAGGCGAAGACCGTGGCAGCACTCGGCAAGCTGAAGTGGCTCGTCATCATGGACCCGCTCGCGACGGAGACGTCCGAGTTCTGGAAGAAGGTCGGCGACTTCAACGACGTCGATACGGCCTCGATCCAGACCGAAGTGTTCCGTCTGCCTACCACGTGTTTCGCGGAAGAAAACGGCTCGCTCGTCAGTTCGAGCCGCGTGCTGCAGTGGCACTGGAAGGGCGCCGAGCCGCCGGGCCAGGCCAGGAGCGATCTCGAGATCATGTCGGGCCTCTTCCTGCGCATACGCGCCGCGTACCAGAAGGATGGCGGCAAGTATCCCGATCCGATCGTCAAGTTGAGCTGGCCGTATTCCAATCCGTCGAGCCCGACACCCGAGGAAATCGCGAGGGAGTACAACGGCCGCGCGCTCGCGGACCAGACCGACCCGAAGGATCCGACCAAGGTACTCCTGAAGAAGGGCGATCAGCTTGCGGGCTTCGCTCAGTTGAAGGACGACGGCACCACGGCGAGCGGCTGCTGGATTTTCGCCGGCGCGTGGACCCAGGCGGGCAACCAGATGGGCCGGCGCGACAATGCCGACCCCACGGGTATCGGCCAGACGCTGAACTGGGCGTGGGCGTGGCCGGCGAACCGGCGCGTGCTGTATAACCGTGCGTCGTGTGATCTCGCCGGCAAGCCATTCGACCCCACGCGCAAGCTGGTCGGCTGGAATGGCGCGACCTGGTCTGGCGCGGACATACCCGACTTCAAGGTTGATGAGGATCCCGAACACGGCATGGGTCCGTTCATCATGAATCCGGAAGGCGTCGCGCGTTTCTTCGCACGCGACGGCATGAACGAAGGGCCGTTCCCCGAGCATTACGAGCCGTTCGAGAATCCGCTCGGCTACAACCCGTTCCATCCGAACAATCCGCAGGCCACGAGCAATCCTGCCGCACGCGTGTTCCCGGACGACCGCAAGACGTTTGCGACTGCGCAGTCGTTCCCGCACGTCGGGACCTCGTACCGGCTCACCGAGCATTTCCACTTCTGGACCAAGCACGCGCGTCTTAACGCGATCATCCAGCCGGAGCAGTTCGTCGAAATCGGCGAGGAGCTGGCGCAGGAAATCGGCGTTGCACGCGGCGAGCGCGTGAAGGTTTCGAGTAATCGCGGCCACCTGGTCGCAGTGGCCGTGGTCACGAAGCGCATCAAACCGCTCATCATCGACGGCAAGAAAGTGCACACGGTCGGCGTGCCGTTGCATTGGGGCTTCACGGGACTCACGAGACCGGGCTATCTGACGAATACGCTGACGCCGCCAGTCGGCGACGGCAATTCGCAGACGCCCGAGTTCAAGGCGTTCCTCGTGAAAGTGGAAAAGGCGTAAGGGGCGAGCTATGGCACTTCAATCACTCGACATCCTGCGCATTTCGGCGACCACGACGCCGCCACCCGGCGTGCGCGAGCCGGGCGCGGGTCAGGTGGCGAAACTCATCGACGTCACCAAGTGCATCGGCTGCAAGGCTTGCCAGACAGCGTGCATGGAGTGGAACGACCTGCGCGACGAAATCGGCGTCAACACCGGTGTCTACGACAATCCGCACGATCTCACGGAGCATTCGTGGACCGTGATGCGCTTCACGGAGTACGACAATCCGAACGGCAACCTCGAATGGTTGATCCGCAAGGACGGCTGCATGCATTGCGCGGAACCGGGCTGCCTCAAGGCATGTCCTGCGCCGGGCGCGATCGTGCAGTACACGAACGGCATCGTCGATTTCCACGAGGAAAACTGCATCGGGTGCGGTTATTGCATCACCGGCTGCCCGTTCAATATTCCCCGGCTGTCGAAAAAGGATCATCGCGTCTACAAGTGCACGCTCTGCTCGGACCGTGTAGGAGTGGGGCAGGAGCCCGCGTGCGTGAAGACCTGTCCCACAGGCGCGATCGTGTTCGGCACCAAGGAGGACATGCGCGAGCACGCCGCCGAGCGCATCGAGGACCTGAAGGAGCGCGGCTTCGAGAACGCGGGTCTGTACGATCCGCCGGGCGTGGGCGGCACGCATGTGATGTACGTGCTGCATCACGCCGATCGGCCGTCGCTCTATCACGGTCTGCCGGACAATCCGCGCATCAGTCCGTTCGTGCAGCTGTGGAAGGGCGTGGCGAAGCCGATCGCGCTGGCAGGCATTGCGTTCGCAGCGCTGATGGGCTTCTTCCACTACGCCACGAACGGCCCGAACGAAGTATCGGCCGAGGACGAAGAGGCGGCACGCGAGGAAGCGCGTCGTATCAAGGGCACCGACGGCAAAGGCGAGGAGCGCAACGATGAAAGATGAACCGAATGTGATCGTGCGCTACACCGAAATCGAGCGCGCCAATCACTGGATTACCGCGATTGCGTTCATACTGCTTGCGCTATCCGGTCTCGCGCTGTTCCATCCAGCGATGTTCTGGCTCGCCGGGGTGCTGGGTGGGGGCCAGTGGGTCCGCACGCTGCATCCGTTCGTCGGCGTTGTGATGTTCGCGTCGTTCCTGGTTTTGGTGATGCGTTTCTGGCATCACAACTACCTCGACGAATCCGATATCCAGTGGCTCAAGCAGTACCGTGACGTGCTCGCCAACCGCGAGGAGAAACTACCGGCACCCGGCCGCTACAATGCGGGCCAGAAGCTGTTATTCTTCACGTTGGTGGTTTGTCTCGTGTTGCTGTTCGCGAGCGGCATCGTGATCTGGCGGCGCTACTTCTCGGTCTATTTTCCGATCGAGATTATCCGTCTCTCCTCGGTTGTGCATGCGATCGTGGCGTTCGTGCTGATTATCGCCATCATCGTTCACGCGTATGCGGGATTCTGGGTGAAGGGTTCGCTCGGCGCGATGACGCGGGGTACGGTGACGTGGGGGTGGGCGAGGAAGCATCACCCGCGCTGGTTCCGCGAGAGCATCAAGTAACAGGCACGGTGCGTGCAGCCGCCTCCCCGGGCGGCCGCGCGTGCACGCAAGCCGCCGGCCCCGCAGGGCACGGCGGCTTTTTGTTTTGGAGGCTATCAGTCGTGACGCAACGCATCCTTGATCCCGGTGAGATTCAGGCGCTCGATCCGTCGGCGATTCCGCGTATCCGTCTACCCGAGCGCGCGACGCATTTTGCCGAGCGCGCCGCAAGGCTGCGCAAGCTTGCGGACCACAATCCGATCGGCGGATATGTGCGGCTGATGGCGGCGCTCGTCGACGCACAGCACAATGCGCTGGAGCACTTGAATGCGCAGATGCCCGCGCGTGACGCGATTGAGCATGCGCAACGCCATTCGATGCCGATCGTGCCCGCGCTGTCCGGCGCGCGCGATCCACAGTGGCGCGACGTGCTGCGCCGGCTGATTGATCGCGTCGAAGCGGCAGGTGCGATTACGCCCGCGCTGGCCAAAGTGCTCGATACCCTGCGCGCAATGAGCGATGCAGAACTCGATACGCAAGCCGATGCGTTGCTCGCACAGCGCTACGCCGAAATCGCACCTGCGACTGCACCGTTCATCATGGCCGCGCTGCAGGTGGTCTGGACCGACCTCGCGAGCCGGCTCGACGTAGCGGACGTGCCCTACGTCGACGCGCCCGGCGTGTGCCCTGTGTGCGGCGTGCCGCCCGTTGCGAGCATCGTGCGCGTCGGCGGCGCATTTCAGGGCTATCGCTATACGCAGTGCAGCCTGTGCGGTACAGAGGCGCACGTGGTGCGCGTGAAATGCACGAACTGCGATTCGACCAAAGGTATCGCCTATCACGGCATCGAGGGCGGCAGTCCCGCGCTGAAGGCCGAATCGTGCGACGAGTGTCACACGTACCGCAAGATCGGCTATCAGGAGAAGGATTTCGAATTCGAGCCGCTCGCCGACGATCTCGCGAGCCTCACGCTCGACCTCTTGATGAGCGATGCGGGCTACCAGCGCGCGAGCCCGAATCCGCTGTTGTGGCCGGAAGTGTCTGCCGAACAATAAGTCAGCGAGCGCACGATGAGCGAAACCGTGGGACATGAGGCAGCGCGGGACTCGGAGGCGTTGAACGCACTGCTCGCGAAGATGCCGTCGGTCGAGCGCGTGATTGCCTCTGCGCCGGCGCAACCGCTGATTGCGCTGTATGGGCGTACGCGGGTGCTGGCGGCCATTCGCGCGACACTCGACGGGTGGCGGCGGGGAACGCAGGCAGGCACGCTGGACATCGCCGCGGACGACACCGGACAGTTCGCGCCCGAGCGCGTTCTCGATGACGTCGCGCGTCTTCTGGACGCGCAAGCACAAAACCGTCTGCGTCCCGTGTTCAACCTGACCGGTACCGTGCTCCATACGAACCTCGGCCGCGCGATATTGCCCGACGATGCCGTGCGGGCGGTGGTGCAGGCGCTCACGCAACCCGTGAATCTGGAGTTCGATCTCGCAACGGGAAAGCGCGGCGATCGCGACGATCTGATTGACGACCTGATCTGCGAGCTAACCGGCGCAGAGGCCGCGACGGTCGTGAACAACAACGCAGCGGCCGTGCTGCTCTCGCTTTCCGCACTCGCCACGCGCAAAGAAGTGGTTGTGTCGCGCGGCGAACTGATCGAGATCGGCGGCGCGTTCCGTATTCCGGACATCATGGCCCGCGCGGGCGCGAGGCTGCGTGAAATAGGCACGACAAACCGGACGCATCCAAAGGACTACGAAGCAGCTATCAATGCGCGCACGGCGCTGCTGATGAAGGTCCACTGCAGCAACTATGCGATCAGCGGCTTCACGAAGAGCGTCGAAGTCGATGAGCTTGTGCCGATGGCTCGCGCGCACGGCTTGCCGGTCGCCGTGGATCTTGGCAGCGGTACGCTGACCGATCTCACGCAATGGGGGCTACCCGCCGAGCCCACGGTGCGCGCGACCATCGAGGCCGGTGCAGACCTCGTGACCTTCAGCGGCGACAAGCTGCTCGGCGGGCCGCAGGCTGGACTGATCGTGGGCCGCAAGGAATTGATCGCCAGGATCAAGAAGCATCCTCTCAAGCGCGCACTGCGCGTGGGCAAACTCACGCTTGCTGCGCTGGAGCCGGTGCTGAAGCTCTACCAGGCTCCGGAATTTCTCGGTGAACGGCTCACGACGCTGCGTCTGCTGGCACGTCCCGCCACGCAGATGCACGAGGCCGCGACACGTGCGTCGCCGGTGCTGCAGCGCGCGCTGGGCGATGCGTATACGGTTGGCGTCGAACCGATGTTCAGCCAGATCGGCAGCGGCGCATTGCCCGTCGACGTGTTGCCGAGCAGCGGACTCGTCGTGCGTCACGCAGGCAAGGGCGGCAGCGGCCGCGCGCTAATGAAGCTCGAACGTGCATTGCGGGCGCTGCCACGCCCCGTGATCGGACGCATCGCCGACGACGCATTACGGCTCGATCTGCGCTGCGTGGAAGCTGCGGACGAAGCGGCCTTCATTGCGCAACTCGCGGAGCTGCGCCTGTGATCATCGGTACGGCAGGCCATATCGATCATGGCAAGACCACGCTGGTTCGCGCGCTGACCGGAGTCGATACCGACCGGCTCAAGGAAGAAAAGGCGCGCGGCATTTCGATCGAACTCGGCTATGCCTACGCGCCGCTGTCGAATGGCGATGTACTTGGCTTCATTGACGTGCCGGGTCACGAGAAACTCGTTCATACGATGGCCGCGGGTGCGTGCGGCATCGACTTCGCACTGCTCGTGATTGCCGCCGACGATGGCGTGATGCCGCAAACGCGTGAGCATCTCGCGATCCTGCGATTGCTGGGTGTGAACGCGGGCGCGGTTGCATTGACGAAAACGGATCGCGTGGATGTGGCGCGACTGGCTGAAGTGCGGGCGGAGATCGCTGCGTGGCTCGCGGCGGCGTCGTTCGCGGACATGCCGTGCTTCGAGACGAACGCCACGCAATCCGGTGACCAGGGCGTTGCGAGACTCGATGCGTATTTGCGCGAGCGTGCGATGGCGTGGCAGGGACGGCGCGATGATGGGTTGTTCCGGCTTGCAGTGGATCGCGTGTTCACGTTGACGGGGCAGGGCACAGTCGTGACCGGCACCGTGTTTTCGGGCTGCGTCCGGACTGGTGATTCAGTGCTGCTCGCGCCAGCAGGTTTGCCGGTGCGCGTGCGCAGCATTCACGCGCAAAATCGTGCGGCAGACTCCGGCCGTGCCGGGCAGCGCTGTGCGCTGAATCTTGCGGGCGTCGACAAGGACCAGATTGCGCGCGGCGACTGGATCGTCGATGCGAGGCTCTCGGCGCCTTCGATGCGGCTCGACGTCGAACTGACGTTGCTCGACGATGCGGACGTCACGCTGCGTCACTGGTCTCCGCTGCATGTTCACCTCGGCACGACGCATCGCGTGGCGAACGCCGTGCTGCTCGAAGGCGAGACGCTCGCGCCGGGCGAACGCTCGCGCGTGCAACTCGTATTCGACGCGCCGATCCACGCATTACCGGGCGATCGCTTTATCGTGCGCAACGCACAGGCGACGCGCACGGTGGGCGGCGGGCGCGTACTCGATCCGTTCGCACCCGCGCGGCGTCGGCGCACGGCAGAGCGGTTTGCGTGGCTGGATGCGCTGCGCGTTTGGATCGATGAAGGGCGTATCGAGCCACTGATCGCGCAAGCGCCGCGCGGTATCGCCAGATCGGCGCTGGCGCAACTGACCGGCTACGCTGTGGATGGGCTCACGCTGCCCGCCGACGCTGTCGAAATCGCGTCGCAGGGGCGCGCCGACGATGGCGTGGTCATGGCACGCCATCATTGGGAGCAGATCGCGGCGCGCGTGACCGAAACGCTGGCCGAATTCCACGCACGCATGCCCGATGAGCAGGGTCCGGACGCGGCGCGTTTGCGTCGCATTGCAGCGCCGCTCGCGAGCGATTCGGTGTGGCGCGCGGTTGTCGATTCGCTCGTGGAGGAGGGGCGCATTGCGCGTAGCGGGCCATGGTTGCATTCGCCTTCGCACGCTGTGCGGCTCGACGCCGATGAGGAAGCGCTGGCGGCGTTGTTGCGGCCGTTGATCGTGCAAGGACGCTACGATCCGCCGTGGGTGCGCGACCTCGCACGCGAGACGCGGCAACCCGAGGAGAAAGTGCGTGCGTTGTTGCGCAAACTTTCTCGTCTAGGGGAGTTGTATCAGGTTGTACGCGATCTGTTCTACGATCGCGCGGTGGTGTATGAACTTGCACGGCTTGTCGCGCAGATTGCGCAGGCGCACGACGGCACGGTGGGCGCCGCCGCGTTTCGCGACATGACAGGACTCGGACGCAAACGCGCGATCCAGATCCTGGAGTTCTTTGATCGCGTTGGATATACTCGCTTTCAGCGCGACCAGCACCTGCTTCGTGTGGATAGTCGGTTAAACGAAGTACTTTGAGTGTTGCGCCGCTGGTCTGGGCGTGTTCTCGTTGACGCAGGAAGGCATTCGTATCCGGTGGTACGGCTGGACTTCAAATCCAGTTGGGGACGTCAGCCGTTCCCAGGTCGGTTCGACTCCGGCTGCTTTCCGCCACAAGGCTTTCGTGGCGTTTTAATTTTCAAGTTGGAGGTCATCAATTAATGTCGTTTACGACACGAGTTGATTGTTCTCGTTACAGCGCTCGTCTCTAGTATCACGGCTGATGTGCGCCCGCAGCCGAATCCGTTCCGAGCAGACCGGTATGCCTACCGGACGTCTCAAGCTGGAAAAGATCCATGTTTTTCTTTATCGCGACCTGCTGAACCCTGTCAGCCTCCCGGTCACATTTCTGTGCCTGCGCATACCAATCTGGCTGACTCATTCCCGAATTGACCAGCCACGCGTTCTTGATTTCTCCAAGTTGACCGTAGTAGCGCGTCAGCGCAGCCGGGTTCATGCGCGCGAGCTTTGCGGAATCCATTGAGCCGCACTCCGCCGAGAATGCAGGAAGCGTCGTCAGCGATAGCAGCAGATGCAGCATCAAGTTCTTCTTGGTCATCGTTGGTCCGGGTTAATTGTTATAGGGGCGTGTTGCGCCGCTTTGAGTGCTTCAGCGAGCGCAGCCGCCAGGCGCGCGACTTGTCGTGTCAAAGTCGCGGGTCGCCGGTATCGCGTTCAGTGCAGATCGAATAGCGCCGATCCATCCGCCGCGACAACTATCTCGCAATTGTAGCGTTGCCTTTGGCTTGCGGTGTTTGCGTCCTCGACCAGGTGAAACAGTGCGCTGGAATGGTCGGAAACGAAGAGCCGACCGTTGCGAGTTGGCTTTTCATACCCGTCTCTCGGGACCCCCAGTCGTGCGGCGTTACGCCGATCCGATCAATGCGCGGAAAGTTGCTGCTTCCGTGGAACGCGCGCGACAGGACCTTCGCGCATATTCGCGAACATCGGCTTAAGGATCTCAAAGCAGTCGCTGCAACTGACCACCTCGTACTCGCGCACGCGGATTCCTGGGTCAGTCCTCAGCCTGAAGTCTAAAATGGACAGCCAACAAAGAATCTGCAATGCAGAATACAATTTTGGTATACGGCTCGCGTGATCGGGGTTCCGGTATACACTTTCTATGCGAGTCCGGATTTTGGACATTCGTCGCCCGACTGGGGCGGTGCTGACGATGTGCTGAATTACGAAAAACGCCTGATATGGGCGACATTTTATTTTGCGATCTATGGTAGATACCGAGAAGAAAAAAAACAGCACGCCCGTGCACAAAGAGGACCGTCACTTCGTGACGGCGCTCGCGCGCGGGCTCGAAGTGCTGGCCTGTTTTCGCGGGGGCGATACGGCGCTTACCAATCAGGAAATCGCACATCGCTGCAAGCTGCCGCGTTCGACGGTCTCACGTTTGACGATGACGCTGACGAAACTCGGCTATCTGATCCATCTCGAGGACACCGGCCGCTATCGCCTCGGTACCGCGTGCCTCGCGCTCGGAAGCTCGATGCTGGCGCGCCTCGACGTGCGCAAGATCGCCCGGCCGATGATGCAGGAGCTGGCCGATTTTTCGCAAGCCACAGTGTCGCTGGGTGTGCGCGACCGTCTGTCCATGCTCTATATCGAGAGTTGCCGCAGTTCGTCCGCGCTGGCGCTGACGCTCGACGTCGGTTCGAGGATTCCGCTCGCGACCTCGGCGATCGGTCGCGCCTGGCTCGCCGCCGTCGCGGAGCGCGAACGCACGGACGTCATGGAGCAGATCCGCGAACTCGATGACGTAGCGTGGCCCGGAATCAAGCGCGGTATCGAGCGCGGTATCGAAGACTATCGCACGCTCAACGTCACCTGCTCGTTCGGCGACTGGCAAGCCGACGTGAATGGCATCGCCCGGGCGTTCCAGCCCGGCGGCGGCTTGCCGGTGATGGCGATCAACGTTGGCGGTCCGTCGTTCAGTTTGTCAAAGGAATTTTTGCTCGAGGAAATCAGGCCGAGGTTGATGCGCGTGATCGCGCAGCTCGAAGACACCTTGAAAGACCGCTGAGCACCAACGTTATTTATGATCCTTAACGGGCCGCATCGACGCGGCCCTTTTCACTTGGGTGTGAAATCAGATCGTCAAAAACGTGCCGCTTGCATGCAACACTTCACGTTCGCCTACCTTCAGCGTGCAATCGACGAACATCATGCGCTTGCCGCGCCGCCGAATTCGCGTGTGCGCTTCAAGCCAATCTCCCATTTGCGCAGCAGACAGGAATTCACTCGACAAGGTGGTGGTCACGGCCGACTGTTTTATCCGTTCGCCGCTAGCCGACACATGCAGATTGAGCCCCATCGCGCTATCTGCGAATGTCAGCAGCATGCCGCCGTGCGCCACGCCGATCACGTTGGCGTGATCCTCGTTCACGCGCAGTGCGATGACGATGCTGCCGTCTTCGGCGCGGCGTTGATAGAGCGGTCCGAGCGCGCGGAAATACGCGCCGCCGCTTTCGAGATTCATATAGCCGGGCGGAACTGGCGCCGTTCGGGTCGGGCAGTCGGTTTCCGGCAGGATGCTAAGGGTGTCGGCTGTCATCGTGTGCTCGTCAGAACCAGTCGGGCGACATCGTCAATACCGTATCGTCGAGGCTGCGCAGCAGGGCGTGGTGCGTCTGCATGCGTGGCAACTCGTGCCTGAAGAACCAGCGGCAGGTGTGCAGCTTGCCGCGATAGAACGCTTCGTCGGCCGCATTCGGCAGGTTGGCCAGTGCGCGCGAGGCCGCAAGCCCCTGGCGCAGCCACAGCCACGCAACCGTCGCATGCCCGAACACTTCGAGGAAGGCGTTGGCCTGTGACAGCACCCGTGCAGTCTGCCCGGCGAGCACCGGGCGCAGCGTCGCGACCGTGGTTTCGATCTCGCGCCAGGCGTGGGCGAGCGCCTCAGCTTCGGCGGTGACGTTCGCGTCGTGGCGGGCGTCTTTCACGGTTGCGTCGATTTCGCGCGTTAGCAGCGTGAGCGCCATGCCGTCGTGCATCATCACCTTGCGGCCGAGCAGGTCGAGCCCCTGGATGCCATGCGTGCCTTCGTGGATCATGTTCAGCCGGTTGTCGCGGTAGAACTGCTCGACCGGATATTCGCGCGTAAAGCCGTAGCCACCGTGAATCTGGATCGCGAGGCTGTTCGCTTCGAGGCACCACTGTGACGGCCACGATTTGACGACCGGAGTCAGCAGGTCGAGCAGCAGCCCGGCTTCGTTGCGCGCGCTGTCCGAGTCCGCTGTGTGCTGTTCGTCGACGAGGCGCGCGGCGTACAGGCATAGCGCGTAACCGCCTTCGACATAAGCCTTCTGCGCGAGCAGCATGCGGCGGATATCCGCGTGTTCGATCAGCGGTACCTGCGGCGCATCGGGTCGTTTTTCACCGGGCAGACGGCCCTGCGCGCGTTCGCGGGCGTAGCGCAATGAGGCGAGATAGCCGCGATACCCGAGCATCGCCGCACCCATACCCACGCCGATACGGGCCTCGTTCATCATCTGGAACATATAGGCGAGGCCGTGGTGCGGTTCGCCGACCAGTTCGCCGATACATTCGCCACGCTCGCCGAACGACAGCATGGTCGAGGTCGTGCCGCGCCAGCCCATCTTGTGGATCAGTCCGGCCAGCGCGACATCGTTGCGCGCTCCCAGTGAGCCGTCGTCGTTGACGTGATATTTCGGCACCGTGAACAGCGATATGCCCTTGACGCCGGGTGGCCCGCCCGGAATGCGCGCGAGCACCAGATGGACGATGTTCTCGCTCAGTTCGTGATCGCCGCCGGAAATGAAGATCTTGTTGCCGGTGAGCGCATAGGTGCCGTCGGGGCGCGGCACGGCGCGTGTGGTCAGGTCGGCGAGGCTCGAACCGGCCTGCGGTTCGGTCAGCGCCATGGTCCCGAAGAAGCGTCCTGTTAGCAGTGCCTGCAGATACTTGCGCTTTTGCGATGGCGAGCCGAAACGTTCGATGACGTTCGCGTTGCCGATAGTCAGACCGACATAGGAACTGGTCGCAATGTTCGCGCTTTTGAAGAGCGAGTGGACCGCATGCCCGACGAGTGCGGGCAACTGCATGCCGCCAGCGTCGTAGTCTTTGCCAGCCGCCAGCATGCCCGCGGCGCAGTACGCCTGCAGCGCTTCGCGAACGGCCGGGATGATCGAGACGCGCTGGCCGTCGAATTGCGGCTCGTGGTCGTCGCTGGCCCGGTTGTGCGGCGCGAACTTCTCCTCCGCGATCGCCTGTGCAGCGTCGAGCGCAGCCATGAAGGTTTCACGGTTGTGCTCGGCGAAGCGGGGTCGCTGCGTCAGCGACCCGGCGTCGAAAAGTTCGAAGAGCTGGAATTCGAGATCACGCCGGTCAACGATCGTAGAGTCGCCCATATCGGTCATCCGTGGTGTTGTTTTTGGAATGATAATCTGCAATGCAGAATCGTTGATCGAAAACACATCGGCAGAGAAGTCGTTTTTCTGCGTTTTCCTTTGGAAATCACCTCGTTAGATCCGCTGTAGGGGTTTTCACCAGCCAGCACGCGCTTTGCCTGCCCGTTTTCGTGCGATAGCATCCTGCTATGCGGTTGTTGTGTCTGCAATGCAGAATTCACGGCCCACTGCAGTATCCGACGGGCTTATCGGGATTGCGCATTGCGACATCGCTCACTTTTCCGAAGGGGCTTCCATGTCGATGAATAGCGCTGCCGAGTACGCACAACGCGGTTCCATTGCTGTAATCACGATGAACCATCCTCCAGTCAACGGACTGGGGTTGGCCTTGCGTACCGCGATCCTCGCGCAGCTCGATCGCGCGCTCGACGATCCGCAGATCGAAGCAATCGTGCTGACGGGCGGCGAGCAGAACTTCAGTGCTGGCGCGGATGTTCGTGAGTTCGGCACGCCGAAATCGTCGAGTGCTCCGAATCTGCCTGCGGTGATTCGCGCGCTCGAGGAGTCACACAAGCCGGTGGTGGCTGCGATCGCGGGCAATGCGTTGGGCGGCGGGCTGGAACTTGCGCTGGGCTGTCATTTCCGCGTGGCGCGGCGCGATGCTCAACTCGGTCTGCCGGAGGTCACGCTCGGTCTGCTGCCCGGCGCGGGCGGCACGCAGCGTCTGCCGCGTCTCGTGGGCATCGAGACTGCGTTGAACATGATCGTGTCGGGACAGCGGGTGCCAGCGAAGCAGTTCGCCGGCACGACGCTGGTGGACGAACTGGTCGAGTCGAATGTGGTGGACACCGCTGTCGCGTTTGCCCGGCAGGCGGTGGCCGACAAGCGTCCGGCCAGGCGCGCACGCGACATCAAGATCAAGGACCCGCATGCCGAACCGTTCCTGCAGTTCGCGCGTGTGAATGTGGCGGCCGCATCGAAATCCTTCCCGGCGCCGCTAAAGTGTGTGGAAGCCGTCGCGAACTCGGTCGGCAAGCCGTTCGACGAAGGCCTGCGGCTCGAGCGGGAACTGTTCGCGAGCCTGCTGGCATCGCCTGAATCGCGCGCGCTGCGTCATATCTTTACGGCCGAGCGGGCCGCCACTAAATTGCCCGACGTGCCTGCCGACACACCGTTGCGTGAGATCGGCACGGTCGGCGTGGTCGGCGCCGGCACCATGGGCGGTGGTATCACGATGGCCTTCGTCGATGCCGGTGTCCCCGTTGTGCTGCTCGAAACCAGTCACGAAGCGCTTGATCGCGGTTTCGCCACAATCCGCCGCAACTACGAGACCACGATGAAGAAGGGCAAGCTCACACAGGAGCAGCTCGAAGAGCGCCTCGCGCGCATCACGCCGACGCTCGATTACGCGGCGCTGTCGCAGGTCGATCTGGTGATCGAGGCTGTGTTCGAGGAAATCAACGTCAAGCGTGATGTGTTCACGCGTCTCGACGAAGTCGCGAAGGCCGGCGCCATCCTCGCGTCGAACACCTCGGCGCTGGACCTCAATGAGATCGCCTCGTTCACGAAGCGGCCGAAGGACGTAATCGGTCTGCACTTCTTCAGTCCCGCAAACGTCATGAAGCTGCTCGAGATTGTGCGCGGGCGGCAGACGGCACCGGACGTGCTGGCGACGTGTATGAATCTGGCGAAGAGAATTCGCAAGACCGCAGTGGTGGCCGGTGTCTGCGATGGCTTTATCGGCAACCGCATGCTGGCGCGCTACGGCGCCGCCGCGAACCTGCTGCTGATGCAGGGCGCTCTGCCGCAGCAGATCGACGGCGCGCTTCAGCGTTTCGGGTTGGCGATGGGGCCGTTCCGCGTCGGCGATCTGGCAGGTCTCGATATCGGCTGGGCCGGCCGCAAGCGCCGGGCGGCCGAGCACCCGGGTGCCGTGCCGCGCGTGGCGGCCGATGCGATCTGCGAGGCGGGCCGCTTCGGGCAGAAGACGGGGGCGGGCTGGTATCGCTACGAAGCGGGCAAGCGCGATGCGATTCCCGATCCGGTGGTCGAGACCATCATCGAGCAGTTCCGCCGGGATGCCGGCATCACTCCGCGCAAGATCAGCGACGAGGAGATCGTCGAGCGGTGCATGTACGCGCTGGTCAACGAAGGCGCGCGGATTCTCGAGGACGGCATTGCCGCGCGGGCCTCCGATATCGACGTGGTGTACCTGTCGGGCTACGGCTTCCCGCGTCATCGCGGCGGTCCGATGCTGTATGCGGATACCGTCGGTCTCGCCAACGTGGTGCGCGCGCTCAAGCGCTTTGCGGCGGAGCCGGGCGCCGATGCCTGGTGGCAACCCGCGCCGCTGCTCGTGAAACTGGCCGAAGAAGGCAGCACTTTCAACTGACGGGATATCGACATGATTGACGCAGTGATTGTTTCCACCGCGCGTACCGGCCTGGCCAAGAGCTGGAAGGGTGCCTTCAACATGACCTACGGTGCGACGCTCGGCGCGCATGCCGTGCAGCACGCGGTGGCGCGCTCAGGCCTCGATCCGGCCGAGATCGAGGACGTGATCATGGGCGGCTCGCTCAGCGAAGGCACCACCGGAGGCAACGTCGCGCGCGCGATTGCGCTGCGCGCGGGGCTGCCGGTGACGACCGGCGGCGTGACCGTCAACCGCTTCTGTTCGTCTGGACTGCAGAGCATCGCGATGGCGGCGCAGCGCGTGATTCTGGAAGGCGCGCCGGCGATCGTCGCGGGTGGCGTCGAGAGCATCTCGTGTGTGCAGAACGAAACGAACCGGTATATGCGGCTCGACCCATGGCTGGTCGAACACAAGCCCGAGCTGTACTGGAGCATGCTGCAGACCGCCGAGACGGTAGCGAAGCGCTACAACATCTCCAAGGAAGCGCAGGACGAATACGGTGTGCGCAGCCAGCTACGCGCGGCAGCTGCGCAGGCCGCCGGCAGGTTCAACGATGAGATCGTGCCGATGACGACCACCATGGCAGTGGCCGACAAGGCGACCGGTCGCCTCACGACCCGGGAAGTGACCATTTCGGCCGACGAAGGCATCCGCGCCGACACGACGCTCGAAGCTGTTTCGAAGATCCGTTCGGCGCTGCCCGGCGGTGTGATCACGGCGGGTAACGCGAGCCAGTTCTCGGACGGCGCTTCGGCCTGTGTGGTGATGAGCAGCAAGCTGGCGGAGCAGCGCGGACTGCAACCGCTCGGCATCTTCCGCGGCTTCGCGATCGCCGGCTGCGAGCCGGACGAGATGGGCATCGGCCCGGTGTATGCGATCCCGCGCCTGCTTGAGCGTACCGGTGTGAAGATGGACGACATCGGCCTGTGGGAATTGAACGAGGCCTTCGCGGTGCAGGTGCTGTATTGCCGCGATAAGTTAGGGATTCCTGATGATTGTCTGAACGTGAGCGGCGGAGCGATCGCGGTCGGCCACCCGTACGGGGTGACGGGTTCGCGTCTGGTCGGCCACGCGCTGATCGAGGGCAAGCGGCGCGGCGTCAAGTATGTAGTGGTCACGATGTGCATCGGTGGCGGTCAGGGCGCCGCTGGCCTGTTCGAAGTCTGCTGATATCAACGAGGATGCCATGTCAGTGAAAGAACTTTTTCAACTCGATGGACGTGTTGCGCTCGTGACGGGCGGCTCGCGCGGTCTCGGGCTGAAGATGGCTGAGGCGCTCGGCGAGATGGGGTGCAAGGTTGCACTCTCGGCGCGCAAGGCCGACGAGCTGGCGGAGGCTAAGGCGCATCTGAAAATCCGTGGCATTGAAGCGATCACGGTCGTCAACGACCTGCAGAAATTCGACGGCATTCCGGCGCTGGTCGATGAAGTACTGGCCGCGCACGGGCATATCGACATCCTCGTGAACAATGCCGGTGCCACCTGGGGCGCGCCTGCCGAGTCGTATCCGGACGAGGCCTGGAACAAGGTGATGAACCTCAATATCAACGCACCGTTCTTCCTGACTCGCGAGATCGGCCGACGCAGCATGATTCCGCGCAGGAGCGGCAAGATCGTGAATATCGCGTCGGTTGCAGGCCTCAAGGGCATGGGGCGCGGTGTGAACACGATCGCGTACAACACCTCGAAGGCGGCGATGATCAATTTCACGCGCGCGCTGGCGACGGAGTGGGGCCATTACGGCATCAACGTGAACGCGATCTGCCCGGGTTTCTTCCCGTCGAAGATGTCGGCGGGCCTGCTTGATTCGATCGGCGAACAGGTGATCTCGCGCACGCCGCTGCAACGGCTCGGTGGCGACGAGGATCTCAAGGGCGCGCTCGTGTATTTCGCGAGCGAGGCATCGCGCCACGTGACCGGCCAGTATCTGGCCATCGACGGCGGGGCGTCGGCAACATGAGCGAAGACGTGCAAAGCAGCTTCAGCGGCACCCGCCCGGTCGCCGAAGCTCATGCATTCGATGTCGGGCGGATGCGCGACTTCATGCGCGCGCGCGTCGACGGCTTTTCGGGGGAGCTACAGGTCGAGCAGTTCAAGGGCGGGCAGTCGAATCCGACCTTCCTGCTCGAAGCTGGCGGCCAGCGCTACGTGATGCGCCGCAAGCCGCCGGGCGTGCTGCTGCCCTCGGCGCATGCGGTCGAGCGCGAGTACCGCGTGATCAGCGCACTGGCGGGGACGGACGTGCCGGTGGCGCGCACCTATGCGCTGTGCGAGGACGTCGATGTGGTCGGTACGGCGTTTTATATCATGGAGTACGTCGAAGGGCGGATCTTCTGGGACGCCGGACTGCCGGGACTTGCGAACCGCGAGCGCGGGGCGATCTACGACGAGATGAACCGCGTGATTGCGGCGCTGCATTCGGTCGATCCGGCTGCGGTCGGTCTCGACGACTACGGCAAACACGGCAACTATATCGGACGCCAGGTTGACCGCTGGACCAAACAGTACCGCGCGTCGGAGACCGAGCGGATCGAAGCCGCCGATTGCCTGATCGAATGGCTGCCGAAGCATATTCCGGCCGACGACGAGAGCCGCATCGTGCACGGCGACTACCGTCTCGACAACGTGATTTTCCATCCGACCGAGCCGCGGATTCTTGCGGTGCTGGACTGGGAACTGTCGACAATCGGGCATCCGTTAGCCGATTTCGCGTACCACTGCATGGCCTGGCGCATAGCAACGCATCAGGGGAGAGGTATGGCGGGCATGGATCTGAAATCGCTCGGCATACCGGACGAACGGGCTTATTTCGAACGTTACCGGCAGCGCGTGTTGTATTCGTCGATCGAGTCAGTTTCGGAGACGGACTGGTGGTACTACCTGGTCTTCAACATGTTCCGGCTGGTCGGCATTCTGCAAGGTGTGTACGCGCGCGCGCTGCAAGGGAACGCATCGAGCACGATGGCGCTCGAGGTCGGGAAGCGAACACGGCCGCTGGCCGAGCAGGCTTGGGAACTCGCACAGCAAATCGACGCGGCGCGCTGAACGGCGCACCGAGCGGCACACGATAACCACGGACCGGCATCGCTATCTCCTGCCCATACAGCGAAGGAAAATAGCAATGAATTTCGAATACTCGGACAAGGTAAAGAGTCTGCAGAAGCGCCTGATCGAATTCATGGACGCGCATGTGTATCCGGCGGAAGCGAAGTTCAAGGCCGAGATGGACGCGGCGCGCAAGGCCGGCAATCCCTGGCAGCCGACACCCGTGATGGAGTCGCTCAAGGAAAAGGCGAAGGCCGCGGGCCTGTGGAACCTGTTCCTGCCGGAATCGCAGTACGGCGCGGGGCTCACCAACCTCGAATACGCACCGCTCTGCGAGATCATGGGCCGCTCGATGATTGGCTCGGAGCCGTTCAACTGTTCAGCGCCCGACACCGGCAATATGGAAACGCTGGTGCGCTACGGCAGCGAGGAGCAGCAGAAGCAATGGCTGCTGCCGCTGCTCGACGGTACGATTCGCTCCGCTTTCGCGATGACGGAGCCTGGGGTGGCGTCGTCGGATGCCACGAATATTGCCGCCCGTATCGAGCGCGACGGTGACCACTTCGTGATCAATGCACGCAAATGGTGGACCTCGGGCGCCAACGATCCGCGCTGCAAGATCCTGATCTTCATGGGCAAGACGTCGCCCGATCATGCCGATCCGCATCGCCGCCAGTCGATGATCCTGGTGCCGATGGATACCCCGGGAATCACGGTGCTGCGTCATCTGCCGGTGTTCGGCTACGACGATGCACCGCACGGCCACGCCGAGGTGCTGTTCGAGAATGTGCGCGTGCCGGTCAGTAATACGCTGCTCGGCGAGGGGCGTGGCTTCGAAATCGCGCAGGGCCGCCTCGGGCCGGGCCGGATTCACCACTGCATGCGCGTGATCGGCCGTGCAGAACGCGCGCTCGAGGCAATGTGCCGCCGCGCTTCGTCGCGTGGTGCATTCGGCCGAAAGCTCTCCGAGCAGGGCGTGACGCGCGAGCGCATCGCCGAGGCCCGCATCATGATCGACCAGGCGCGTTTCCTCGTGCTGCATGCCGCCTGGAAAATGGACACGCTCGGCAACAAGGAAGCGCGCAAGGAAATCGCCATGATCAAGGTGGCGGCGCCGGCAATGGCGTGCCAGGTGATCGACTGGGCGATCCAGATGCATGGCGGCGGCGGTGTCAGCGACGATTTCGGTCTGGCACACGCCTACGCCAATGCGCGCACGTTGCGACTCGCGGACGGTCCCGACGAGGTCCACCGCAACGCGATCGCGAAGATGGAACTCGCCGCCTACCTGTAGCCCTTAATGCTTGACGAAGGACGGAATCCACCTATGTCTGTCGCTCAGTCGCCTTTCTGGCCATCGAATCTACCCGAGCAGATTACGCTGCCGGAGACGAACCTGTTCTATAACGCGGAAGTATCGGCCACGCGCTTTCCGCACAAACCGTTCATTCTGTTTTACGGCACGACTGTCACGTTCTCGCAGTTCAGGGACGAGGCAGAGCGTATCGCCGGCTATCTGCAGCAGCGCTGCGGCGTGAAGGCCGGTGACCGTGTGCTGCTGTACGCGCAGAACAGCCCGCAATGGATGATCGCCTACTACGGCATCCTGCGAGCGAATGCGGTGGTGGTGCCGGTCAATCCGATGAACATGACCGACGAACTGCAGCACTATGTCGAGGACAGCGGCGCGCGCACGGCGTTCGTTGCGCAAGAGCTGTATCCGCGCATTGCGCCGCTGGTCGGCGAGGCGGACGACCGGCTCAGGCATCTGGTGACGATCACGTATAGCGACTACGTGAAGCAGCCGACCAGTATTACGCCGCCCGATTTCGTGAGCGCGCCGCGCTCGGTCGAGGGTCCTGGTGTCGAACATTGGGCCGATGTGCTCGACGCGCGACTCGTGCCCGGGCCACTCACGGCCGGGCCCGACGACCTCTGCGTGATTCCGTACACCTCCGGCACGACGGGCAAGACCAAGGGCTGCATGCATACGCACCGTAGCGTGATGTGCACGGCGATCGGCGGTGTTCACTGGTTTGGTGGCATGCCGGAGTCGGTTTCGCTATCCGTGCTGCCGCTGTTTCACGTGACCGGCATGCAGGGCGGCATGAACAGCGCGATCTACAGCGCCGCCACCGTGGTGGTGCTGCCGCGCTGGGACCGCGACGCAGCCGCGCGTGCGATCGAGCACTATCGCGTGAGCGGGTGGCAGTCGATCTCGACCATGGTGGTTGATTTCCTGTCGAATCCGAAACTCGACGAATACGATCTCTCGAGCCTGCGCTGGATGCGCGGCGGCGGCGCGGCGATGCCCGATGCGATCGTCAAGAAACTCCGTGACAAGCTCGGCATCGAGTATGTCGAGGGGTACGGCATGTCGGAAACCATCGCGGCCACGCATATCAACCCGCCCGACCGTCCCAAGGCGCAGTGCCTGGGGATTCCGATCTTCGGCGTCGATGCGCGGGTGGTCGATCCGGAAACCCTTGAGCCGGTGCCGCAAGGGCAGTCGGGCGAGATCATCATGCATGGTGCGCAGCTCATGCAGGGCTACTGGGGCAATCCGGAGGCGACGCGCAACGCCTTTGTCGAGATCGACGGCAAGCGGTTCCTGCGCACCGGCGATCTCGGTCACGTGGACGAGGACGGCTATTTCTTCATCTCGGACCGACTTAAACGCATGATCAACGCGTCCGGTTACAAGGTGTGGCCAGCCGAGGTCGAGGCCATGATGTACCGGCATCCGGCGATCCAGGAAGTGTGCGTGATCGGCACGCGCGACGCGCATCGCGGCGAGACGGTCAAGGCCTGCGTGGTGCTGGATCCGAAGCAGGCGGCGGGCGTCACTGCCGAGAGCATCCAGGCCTGGGCGCACGAAAACATGGCTGCGTACAAGGCACCGCGCGTGATCGAGTTCGTGACGGCGCTGCCCAAGTCCGGCACGGGCAAGATCATGTGGCGCGTGCTGCAGGAGCAGGACGCCGCAAAAAATGCAGCCTCGGGAGACACCCAAGCATGAAGGCACTGCTATGCACCGCGTTCGGGCCGATCGAGACGCTGAAGGTCGATGAAGTACCCGCGCCCGAACCCGCCGCGGGACAGGTGCGCGTACGCGTTAAATCGGCGTCGCTGAATTTCCCCGATGCGCTGATCGTGCAGGGGTTGTATCAGATGAAGCCTGAACTGCCCTTCTCGCCGGGCGCGGAGCTGGCCGGCGTGATCGACGCGCTGGGCGAGGGCGTGCAGGGCTGGAAGGTCGGCGATGCTGTGATTGCCTCGACCGGGTTCGGCGCCTTTGCGCAGCAGTGTCTGGCCAACGTGGAGCGCCTGACTGCGCTGCCGGCCGGCATGGATTTCGATGCGGGCGCCGCGTTCGTACTGGCGTACGGCACTTCGCTGCACGCGCTCAAACAGCGCGCGCAACTGCGGGCCGGAGAGACGCTGCTGGTGCTCGGCGCCGCGGGCGGTGTCGGGCTGGCGGCAATCGAGATCGCCAAGGCGCTCGGCGCGCGCGTGATTGCCGCCGCCTCAACCGACGACAAGCTCGCGCTGTGCCGGGAAGCCGGTGCTGACGAAACCATTAACTATGCGACCGAGGATCTGCGCCGCCGCGTCGATGAACTGACTGGTGGCCGAGGCGCCGACGTGGTCTATGACCCGGTCGGCGGCAAATATACCGAAGCCGCACTGCGCGCGACCGCCTGGCGCGGACGCTTTCTGATCGTCGGTTTCGCGAATGGCGAGATCCCGCGCATCGCGATGAATCTCGCGCTCCTGAAGGAGCGCGACATCCTCGGCGTGTTCTGGGGCGACGCGATGCGTCGCGATCCGGCTCAGCACAAGGAGAATATGCGTTTGCTCGGCGAATGGTTCGCAGCGGGCAAGGTGACGCCGGCCATCACCGAGCGCGTGTCGCTGCTGCAAGCCACCGATGCCATTGCGCGCATGGCGAACCGGCAGATCAAGGGCAAAGTGATCGTGCATCCGGAGGGGTAATTCGTGGATTTGCTGTCTGTCGTTGCGGAAGTACCGTTTGTCAGTCTGCCCGACCTGATTCGCATGAGTGCTACTGCGCGAGGCGCACAGGCGGCGCTGGTCTGTGAAGGGCGGACCGTGACGTATGCCGAATTCGATGCGCTGGTCGAGCGGGTTGCCGCCGCGTTACAGCGCGATGGCGTCGAGCCAACGGACGTGGTTGCGATCTGCGCGGCGGGGTCGATCGACTATGCGGTGGTGTTTCTCGGCGCGTTGCGCGCCGGGGTGGCTGTGGCGCCGTTGGCTCCGTCATCGTCCCCGGATGCGCTGGCCGGCATGATCGACAACGCCGGCGCGCGTATCGCATTCGTCGATGCACAGGCGCGCGAACTGCTGGCCGCGGCGAAAGCGCCGCCGCCAGTCCGCATGATCGCGCTCGACACGCCTGATGGTTACGACACCTGGCTCGCGCCGCCGGGCGCAGTTGCACACCGCGTGGAAATCCGGCCCGAATGGGCCTTCAATATCATCTATTCGTCCGGCACGACCGGTACGCCGAAGGGCATCGTGCAGTCGCATGCGATGCGTTTTGCGTATACGCGGCGCAGCCTCGAGCGCGGCTACGGCCCAGGGGCGGTCACGCTGATCTCGACACCGCTGTATTCGAATACCACGCTGGTCAGCTTTTTTCCGACGCTGGCGCTCGGCGGCACGGTGCTGTTGATGCCGAAATTCGACGCGACGGCTTACCTCGAACTCGCAGCGCGGTACCGCGCCACTCACAGCATGCTGGTGCCGGTGCAGTATCAGCGCCTGCTCGCGCATCCCGAATTCGATCGTCATGACCTGTCGAGCTTCGTCGGCAAGTTCTGCACGAGCGCGCCGTTTGCGGCCAGCCTCAAGGCCGATGTAGTGCGCCGCTGGCCTGGCAAGCTGACCGAGTACTACGGCATGACCGAAGGTGGCGCGTCGTGCGAGCTGTGTGCGGACGAATTCCCGGACAAGCTGCATACGGTCGGACGGCCGATGCCGGGCCACGAGATGCGCCTGATCGATCCGGACGGCAAGGAGGTGGCGTCGGGCGAAATCGGCGAGGTGGTGGGGCGCTCGCCGGCGATGATGACCGGCTACTACCGGCAACCGGACAAGACCGCCGAAGCGGAGTGGTACAGCCCCGACGGGCAGCGGTTTATCCGTACCGGCGATGTCGGCCGCTTCGACGAGGACGGCTTTCTGATTCTGATGGACCGCAAGAAGGACATGATCATCTCGGGCGGTTTCAATATCTATCCGAGCGATCTCGAGCAGGTTCTGATGCAGCACCCGGATGTGGCCGAGGTGGCGGTGGTCGGTGTGCCTTCGGAGCGGTGGGGGGAGACGCCGGTGGGGTTCGTGATGCTGAAGGCAGGGGCTTCGTGGTCGGCGACGGAAATGCTTGCGTGGGCTAACGAGCGACTAGGTAAGACACAGCGGATTTCCGAGCTCGTTATGGTCGATACGTTGCCACGTAGTGCGATCGGCAAGGTGATGAAACGGGAATTGCGGGAGGGGTGGGTTAAAACTGTATGGGGTGACGCGCGAGCTGGCGGTCACGGGCAGATCGGCTCGTGAGCGGCTATTGGGACAGAAACGGCGGTAACCGACCTTGATTCGCCCTTTGACCCTGTGAGAATTCAGTGGCAGGTTTTGAGCGCGACGGACATTCGCATGTCTAATCTGATCGCACCTCACAACGCGGGCCATCAGAAACCGATTGCTTTCGCGATACCCCTGGTTTCGCTAGACTTAACTTCCATCTAAATGGCAGCGTGGCGGCTTTGGCTGTCAACGTGAACAACGTATTCGCGAAATGAGGATCGAATATGGATGAGGTCACGGACATCCTGGAGTGTGAAGAAGCGCTCCGGGCAGCAATGCTTGCCAACGATGTCGAAGCTCTCACCGGATTGCTGGATGATGAGCTTGTTTTCACCGGCCCTGATGGACAGGTCCTCTCGAAGGACGACGATCTCTCCGTTCATCGCAACAGGCTACTTCGTCTGGACCAGCTGGATTTATACGAAACCCAAATCCATCGTATCGGAGCGTTGATCCTGACAACCACGAAGGCCACACTTGCAGGCTCCTTTGGATCGATTCCGGTCGACGGTGCTTTTGCATACACACGACTGTGGAGATGGTCCGGTTCCCGCTGGCGAATCGTCGCGGGACACGCCTCCAGAATTGCGTAAGGCACTTCTATCTGGACGGCTGACTGGGTGGATAAAGCCGACACCCAAATACCCGCGAAATGGCGAACGCGAATGGCGCTTCTGGCCGCATAGCGCCCCACGACTGAGTGTGACGGTCGTCGAGGGCGCTCGCGCCACTCAATAGGCGCAACCCGTTGCCGCCGGTCGACCCGGTGTTCCCTCAACGGCAGTTTCAAAAGGCACAACGGCCGTTCGCGTGGTGAAAATCGGGCGGTCCGAGTACTCGATTGGCGCGGCAACTCGCCAGGAAGTCCGCCGTCTCATGGTTCTTGTCGGCCCCAACAGGATCCCAATCCTCGAAACCTGGCGCCTGGGGAATTGTAAACACAGCAGGGGGCGAGGCAGGTAGGATGCGGTGTGTTGTACTGCTTGCGAGTTCACGATCCATCTCCAGTTTTCTGAAGACGGACGACCTTTACGGTTTTGTGACTTCCAGACAGGGGTACAGAGAACACCATGGACACGATGTACTCGATTCCTGACAGTTCCCGATTCTCTCTCGTCCTCATCAAGCCGACCCACTACGACGACGACGGCTATCCGATCCAGTGGCTCCGCTCGGTCATGCCTTCCAACACACTCGCTTGTATGTATGCGCTCGCTGATGACGCGCGAAAGCGAAAGCTGCTGGGCCCTGGCGTTCATGTTGAGATCGAAACATACGACGAAACCAACCAGCGGGTATGGCCAGAGCGCATCATTCGTGACCTGAAGGCAAAGGGCGGGAGATCGATGATTGGTCTCGTCGGTGTCCAGTCGAACCAGTACCCGCGCGCACTCGACCTCGCCCGCCAGTTCCGGACCGCGGGCTTGCCGGTTGCGATTGGTGGCTTCCACGTTTCTGGCTGCATCTCCATGCTGCCCGAGATGCCCGCAGAGCTTAAGGAAGCGCAAGCAATGGGTGTAGCGCTCTTCGCAGGGGAGGCCGAGGAACGGCGTTTTGATGAAGTCCTTCTCGACGTGTGGAATGGTTCAATGAAGCCCTTGTATAACTTCATGGACACGTTGCCCTCGCTCGAAGGTGCTCCCCAGCCCTTCCTGCCGCGCAAGCATATCGAACGCACGGCAGGTACCTACACCTCGGTTGACCTCGGTCGTGGTTGCCCGTATCAGTGCTCGTTTTGTACCATCATTAACGTGCAGGGGCACAAGAGTCGCTTTCGCACCCCCGACGATCTCGAGAAGATCATCCGCGAGAACGCAACGCAGGGCATCGACCGGTTCTTCGTCACGGATGATAATTTCGCCCGCAACCACGACTGGGAAATCCTTCTCGACCGCGTCATCGAACTTCGGGAAAAGCAAGGCATTTACTGCGGCTTCACGATCCAGGTCGACACGCTCTGTCACAAGATTCCGAACTTCATAGAGAAGGCAACGCGCGCGGGTGTGCGTCGCGTGTTCATCGGGCTTGAGAATATCAATCCCGAGAATCTGATCGCAGCGAAGAAGCGGCAGAACAAGATCACCGAATACCGCGCCATGCTGCAGAAGTGGCGCGCCCACGGCGCGATTACCTACGCTGGCTATATCATCGGATTCCCGGCAGACACGAAAGAATCGATCCTGCTCGACATCGAGATCATCAAGCGTGAATTGCCAGTCGACATTCTCGAATTCTTCATGCTCACCCCGCTTCCGGGCTCCGAGGACCATCAGACGATGGTCAGAAACGGTGAATGGATGGACCCGGACATCAACAAGTACGACACCAACCACCGGGTCACGCACCACCCGAAAATGTCGGACGCTGAATGGGAAGAGGCGTATCGGTGCGCCTGGAGTGCGTTCTACTCGTACGAGCACATCCGCACGATCGTCAAGCGGGCAGCGCAGATCCCGAACGGCCGACCGAAGACGATCATGCGCACAATCGCCTGGTTCAGACTGATGATCGAACACGAGGGCGTGCATCCGCTCGAAGGGGGAGCACTGCGGATGAAACATCGCCGTGACCGCCGTTGGGGGCTGCCGCTCGAATCGCCGCTTCGCTTCTATCCACGTTACTGGAGTGAGACCGCTGTCAAGGTGACAAAATATCTGCGCTTCTACCTCAGGACAGAGGCTATGCTCAGGGAAGTCGTGAAGGCACCGGAACGTTACGCCTACACGGATATCGCCATCACGCCGCTGCAGGAAGAGGAGTTCGAGCAGCTTGGACTCTTTCACGCCACGAGCGGCGGCGAGGCGGCGCTGGCTGTCCACCACCGGCGTATTGCCATTCGGTCATCGGGCCCGTCTGCAGCGTGATATCGCTGACAATGTCATCCAGTTTTCCTCGGGTCACCGGCAGTCGATAGCGTCGAAATGCGGACGTCTCTTGTGCGTACGGATTCGATACTCGAATCAAAGCCGCAGTGCGGGCAGGTCAGTACGGATTCGAGAATGATGGCACTCATCCTGGCTTCACCGTTGCGTTTCAGACGGATAGCCCGCGTTCGTGGTGGCTTGCGTCAGAGCCTTCAGTTGGGCGTGTTCGGCGTCGTGCTTGCCGATGGCAGGCACACGACGTCACAGTAGCTCCGATTGTGGTCAAATTCTACGCGCAGGTCGAACGTCTCGAACTGGACGCATGCCGACTCAAGCAATTCGCTTGAGTCACGGCTCCGATGTAACTCCGCGACCGCCTGAGTGTGACCCCGAACTGGCATCCGAAAGCGGCCGCACAAAGGCCGCTGTGGATCGAGGCTGTGTGAAAACGTGCAGCTGCCTTTGGTCGATGCTTTACGGCAAGGGGCGCAGACGATCTATCGGACCCGCTCCACCTTGAGTTCGATAATGGGTTCGGCAGAGGCCAAAAATGTACTGACTTGTTCAGTTGCACCCGGATGGAGCCTCGGATGCTCGTCGTCGAGGTACTCGACCACCTCTTCAAGCGACCAAGGTCCCAGCGAGGCCATGTAATCAGCGATCTCATCTTGAATCTGTCGACACGATTCATACTGTCGGCGCGACAGGAGAATTCGATCATTTCGCGTGTAGATTACATGGAGGTCCACGAGCATTCTCGCCAATCAATTTGGGTCTTCATTCTCTCATGTGATCGCTTGGGCTGAATCAAGGCATTCCGGTCAGGTCTAAATACAAACAACGCAGTATCCCCCACGTTCGCGCATTGCTATCCACTCGAAAAAACAGGAATGAGGGCTCCGCTTCGGCCGTGCGCCATTTGAGAAAGTTGGTGCAAATTTTTGAATTTTGTGTGTTGGCGCACCGAACGACGACACACTGACGGCATCTACTGCGCAATCAGGATTCGGAAGGTACAGATGTCACGCAGCCGGAAACGCAAAGCAAGGCGAAAGCCTGATCGGCGGATGCTTTGATATTTTGCGGCCCCCCAAACGCAATCAAGAAAGCAACGACCCACGATAAAAAAGAACGCCTTGCGCTTGCGTAAGGTGAACACTACGAGCCGATCATGAGCCAAATAGAGTCGAATGGGGAATTCGTCGATGTCCGACCGCAAGAGGAGCCTCGCCGTTCTACGGACCGCCTGATCCTGCCGATTGCACTGGGTTCTCGCCTGCGAAAGGGCTGGGGCGTCGTTCGCGCCAGATCGTTTGAAAGCAAGGGCGAGATTCGCGTAACCGATGACACTGTGACAATCAACACCGCAGTCGCGCGTTTGCTGCGATCTGCGCTTCGCCATGAATTGACGTTGAGGTGTACAGACATCTACAACGTCAGAGCCGATGGGCGGATTGTGCAGTTCGACCTTTTGAATGGACCGGGGGAACTGGAACCAGTCATTCTGCGAACCAGGAATCGCTCCGACGCTGCGTTGCTAGTGACGGCATTGCCGGATCAGACTACGCACAAGTACGCAACTGAAAATCGCGAACGGCAGCTTTTCCTCGAAAGCATCCACAGGCGCGCTCCGCACACGTGGGCTACCTGGACGATCGTCGCGATTGCCTCGCTGGTATTTGCCGTGACGGCAACACAAAGCGCACAGCTTCTGCGCATCAAGCCAGATGTCCTGATTGCGGCGGGCAGCAACTTTGGGCCGTATACGCAAGGCGGGCAGTGGTGGCGGCTCTTTACAGCAATGTTCCTTCATCTAGGGCTGTGGCACATCGTTGTGAACATGACTGTGCTCGTCCAATGCGGACGCCTCGCCGAGAGACTCTACGGCAGTGGACGATTCCTCGCGCTCTATGTATTTGCGGGACTTACCGGAAGCCAGGCGAGCCTCCTGTGGCATCCAGGCATTCACAGCGCGGGCGCCTCCGGTGCAATATTCGGCGTACTGGGCGCAATACTTGCATACCTTGTGCGGTATTCGGGCGCCGTGCCGCGCGTCTTTGTCCTGCAACACTCCAGGGTCACGGCGGCGTTCATTGTCTATACCCTGATAAACGGCTTCACGCATCACGGCATAGACAACGGTGCACACCTTGGTGGATTGTTCGGCGGGTTTTTGCTCGGCCTCCTGCTCGCACCACCGACCGAGGCATCACGCGAGTCGCGCTTGCAACGCGCGATGGCACTGGGGACGGCCACGATTTTTGCGTGCGGGCTCACAGTCGGCATGACGTGGGTGCTCGCAGTTCTGGCAACGCGCCCAGACCGTCAGGAATTGCAGCAATTCGCCAAGGTAATGCGCGATACGAACGCGCTCGAACTGCGTTTTTCTTCCGACCTGAAAACCTACTCACAAGCGTTGGCGCGCAAGCCTCTAACGGCCGAGGACCGTGCAGCGCTTGCAACCATGATTCGCGCGACGCTGTTGCCCGAATGCGGGAAGCTTTATGGTTTGATCGCTGCGGTGCAGGTGCCGTACGATTCTCCCGAGTGGAAACTGCGAGCGAATCTCCTTGCCTACTTTGGCGATGTATCAAAGGTCCTGCAGATGACGGCGAGCGTGGCTGACGAGAATCGTCTGAACGACGCTGCTGCGAAGGCTGCTCTCTGGCCACTGGTGCAAAGCGTGCAGCGGGATAAGGCCGCGCTGCTCAAACTCCGCGGAAATCCGTAAGGACCCTGGCCGGCGACTGTTATGAGCAGGGCCGAAACCCACGACCGGTTGGGCGTCGCCAGTGTGGCGCTTGACGCACGCTGCATCTGGTTGATAAGCGCCGCACCCTGCGCCTGCGCGGCCATGATTGCGCTGGTGCTGAGCGCCGTGTAGATACTCGGCTGGTCGGGGCGATCAAAACCGGATGGCCAGGTGTGGACGCTGCATTCAGCAAACGAAAGCCGCGCCCAAAGAACAGAGCGTTTCCGCACAAAGGCCCGTGTCAGGCGAGGCCAGGATCACCGAAGATCCGTGAACAGCCCATCCTTTCCGGGGACGACATGCATCCATTCGCGAATTCCGCCAGTGCAGCAGTCCACGAAGACATCTTTGCCCTTTGGGATCGGCTGGCCGGGTTCTCCGCGGGCGAAGGCGATGCCGCGCTGACCCATTTGCTAACCACGCTCTGTTCGATGGTCGCGGCACAGAATGCACTTTGGGCCGTAGTTGTGCGATTGCCTTCGCCCGCGCCAAAGGATCCTATGTTCGGCTGGCGCCCACGCCTGGTTCGGCTGCTGCATCCGGTACCCGCGATGGTCGCTTCCGTGCAGGAGCAGTTCGACACGCTGTGGTCCGGCAAGGTCGACTCGTCACATATCGTGGCTGCGTCCGGGGACGAGCCGTTCCGCGCGAACTTGCTCTTCGAGGCGATGCCCGCCGAATGGTTTGAAGGTGAGCACTATCGCCGCCACTACCTCGAAGTCGGTCACGGCGACAGTATCCAGGTGCGTTGCGCGCTCAACGACGACGTGCGGATTCATCTCTTCGTGTTTCGCGATGTGCAGTCACCGCGCTTCTCTGCGCCGGATCTCGAGCTTCTGGGCTTCGTGATGCATGGGCTGAGATGGTATTACCGGCAGCAACTGCTAAGCCACGGCCTGCTTATTGCCGACGCTCCACTGACGTCGGTCGAGCGAAGCGTGCTACTGGGGCTGCTCGACGGACTCACGGAAAAGCAGATCGCGCAGAAGCTCCACCAGAGTCCGAACACGACGCATGTCCATATCAAGTCGATTTACAACAAATTCAACGTCCGGAGTCGCTCAGCGCTCACCGCGCTGTGGCTCGGCAAGTTGAGATAGCGAATGCGGGCGCTGGCGTTGCAGGCAACGATGCCGAGCCGCCGTCTGCTCGATGCAGTGGTGCACTGCTTTACGCCTGCCGGATTGCCGAATTGGCCATAGCTTCCGGAGCGGGAGCCGATCACTGTCGATAATCAGCCGCCGGCACCTCAACTCGCGTAAAGAGAATACGGCCTTCACCGCGCATGCCTTCAGCTTCGGTATATCCGGGCGCGGTGCAGAGGAACAGCGTGCGGCCGTCGTCGCCCCCGAGTGCGCAGGCAAAGCAGCCGGCATCGCCGGTGTTGACCACGTCCACGACACCACGACCTTCTACCACGCGCAATGCACGCTTGCCGCGGGCGTCTGCAATCCAGACGCCGTCTTCGGCATCGATGCAAATCCCGTCCGGTCCGCAAGCCTCTTCAAGTTCCGCGAAGACCCGATGGCCCGACAGCGAGCCATCTTCCGCCACGTCAAACACGCTGAGCCGGTGTGCGAACGTTTCTGCGACGATCAGCCTCCGGCGGTCGCGTGTCATGACGATTCCGTTCGGAAACATCAGATCATTCGCGACCACGCGAACCTGGCCATCGGGCATCACGCAGAGCAGATCGGTCGCGCGTGGCGCTTCCTGGCCGTATAGATCGAAGCCGAAATTGCCGATATAGGCCCGGCCCGCGTGATCGACAAGCATGTCGTTGCAGGGTCCAGGTACATAACCCGAAAGATCTGCGACAGTCTCCGTTTCGCCATCGACGCACGAGAGCAGCCGGCAGTCATGCATCGACACCATCAGCAGCGTGCCGTCCGGCCGCCAGCCGAGTCCGCTCGGTTTGGCGGGCACCGTTGCCACTACATCGAGATGTCCTTTGAGATCGACGCGCAGCACCTGATGTAAATAGAAATCGGAGAACCACAGCGCGCCATCGCGCCAGCGTGGCGCCTCGGTGTATCGCAGGCCTTCGACAAGAAGATTCAGCTCGCAAGTCATTGACGTGTCACCTTGATTGGTGCTCCCCGGCTTCGCGATTCTTCGGGGCAGGGGCGGCGCCGTCGAAGGAGAATCGACGTGCCGCCCCCTTGGCACATCAAAACGTGAACCGCTGAAACGCCGCTTAGTTCGACGTCACCGACCGGATCTGGCCGCCATCGACGACCGCCACCGGAGCGCGTCCGGTTACGAATCCGCCGCGCGCGTCCACGCCGGCCATGCCGTTCGGATTACCGTTCGCGGGCATCGACTTGATCGCCTTGTCGAACACGGAACGTATCGCGTTGGCGTCGGTGGTGGTGCCGGCCAGCTTCATCGCGGCTACGGTTGCGTAGACCGCTGTGTAGTTCAACGAGCTTTCCTGCGTCGGCACCCGGTCGCCGTACGCCGCATGGAAACGCTGGACCCAGGCTTTCGACTCCGGAGTCGGATCCTCGCTCACCGGCATCACGCCGATTGCGCCGTTGAGCGCGGGATAGCCGCCTGCGGTTTTCGCGACTTCATCGAGCTTGGCCTGATCCATCACGATAAAGCCCCCCTTGAAGCCGAGTTCGCGCGCCTGCTTGATGACCAGGCCAGTCGGTTCCGAGGGGCCGCCGACGAACATCACGTCAGGCTTCGACGCAATTACGCGGCTCACGCTGCTGTAGAAATCGGTGGCACGGTTGTAGGACATCGCGCTGTCCGCCACCACCGTTCCGCCCGCGGCGTTCCAGGCCGGCGTGAATGCTGCGGTCCAGGCCTTGCCGTAATCGGTATCGGTATTCGCGATCGCCACGTTCTTGCCGTATTTGGCCATCTCGTACTTGATGAACGGATTCATATACGAGGTGAATTCCGGCGGGATGCGAATCGTCAGCGGGTTGCCGCGCGCGCTGATCTGCGGCGTGCTCGAATAGGCGAGCAGCAGCACCTTCAACTGTTGATTGATCGTCTGCACGGCGAACACGCCGCCTGAATGCGGCACCAGCACCACCGGCGCATTCGATTCCTGTACTAGACGGCGCGTGTTGATGGCCGTCTCGCTCGGGTTGTACTTGTCGTCGAGCGCCACGATATTGAGCTTGTACTTCTTGCCGGCGACCTCGAAACCCGTCTGGTTGATCTCCGCCGCAGCCATCTGCATGCCATCCAGCACGTCCTTGCCGTAGCTCGCGGCACCGCCGCTCAAGGGACCCGAGTAACCGATGTTGACTACTTCCTGAGCAGCCACCGGACCGGCCGCAGACAGTGCCGCGACTAGCGAGAGGGACCAGGCTTTGATCGTCATGCGTATCTCCTTACTTGTTTTTCTTCGGAAATCCCGGACATCGCCTATCGCTGCGCCTCCGGGGAGGTACATCAACCGCCAACCATTAACCGTCAACCACCGACGTACGCGCGCCGCATCGCATCGTTGCCGGAAAGACTTTCGTAGGTGCCCTCGAGGACAACTCGTCCGCCTTCGACAACGTACGCGCGATCGCAGATTTGCAGTGCCGCGTGCGCGTTCTGCTCGGCGAGCAATACGGTGGTGCCGGCGCGATTGATGCGCTGGATCACGTCGAACATCTGCTTGACCACCAGCGGCGCCAGACCGAGCGACGGCTCATCGAGTAGCAGTACGCGCGGGCGGCTCATCAGTGCGCGGCCGATCGCGACCATCTGCTGCTGCCCGCCCGACAGCGCGCCGGCCGGATCGTTCATGCGGTTGGTGAGCATCGGAAACAGTTCGAGAATCTGATCGAGGCGGCTGCGGTTGCCGCCTTTGTCGCCGCGATGCAGGTAAGCGCCGAGCATCAGGTTCTTCTGCACCGACATGCCCGGAAACAGCTTGCGCCCCTCGGGACACTGAATCACGCCCGCACCCACCACGTCGGCAGGTTTCATGCGCGCGAGATCGGTGTCCTTGAGGCGGATCTGGCCGCCACTGATGCGGCGCAGCGCACTCGCGGCATTGAAGATCGAACTCTTGCCCGCGCCATTTGCGCCCAGCAGCACCACGAGTTCGCCTTCGTTGATCTGCAGGT
Source organism: Paraburkholderia adhaesiva (assembly GCF_021390575.1). Taxonomy (GTDB): domain Bacteria; phylum Pseudomonadota; class Gammaproteobacteria; order Burkholderiales; family Burkholderiaceae; genus Paraburkholderia; species Paraburkholderia adhaesiva. Next base: position 743,500 of record NZ_JAJEJQ010000002.1, read on the forward strand.
TGACCTCGTGCAGCGCGCGGAAGCTGCCGTAGTCGAGGCTTACGTCAGTGAACGTCAGCATGCTCGCTCCCGAGATAGGCGTCGATTACCGCCTGGTTCGCACGGATTTCCGCGGGCGTGCCTTCGGCGATCTTCTCGCCGTGATCGAGCACCATGATCTTGTCCGCGAGTTTCATGATCATGTTCATCTTGTGCTCGACCAGGCATACCGTGATGCCGTTCTTCGCGATCTTGCGGATCAGTTCCGCGAGCCCATCGGTTTCTTCCGGGTTGATGCCGCCTGCCGGTTCGTCGAGCAGCAGCAGCGAAGGCCCGGTCGCCAGTGCGAGCGCGATCGCCACACGCTTGCGTTCCTCCTGCGTGATGCCACCCGCCGGACGCTCCTCGATATGTCCGAGGCCGACGAAGTCGAGCGCGTCGCGCGCCTTGTCGCGGCACATGCTTTCTTCCGCATGGAAGCGCCGCGTGCGCAGCAGCGCATCAAACAGGCCGGAACGCGTACGCAGCCGGTGGCCGACGATCAGGTTGTCTAGCACGCTCGCCTGGTCGAACAATGCGGTCGCCTGAAACGTGCGTGCCACGCCGCGTTGCGCCATCTGGTCCGCGCGCAGGCCGGTCACGTCGTCGCCGTTCAACCGGATCGCACCCGAACTTGGCCGATACATGCCGCTGATCAGGTTGAAGAAGGTGGTCTTGCCCGCGCCGTTCGGGCCGATGATCGCGTTGATGCAGCCCGGTTCGACGCGCGTGGTCACGTCACTGACCGCGAGCAGACCGCCGAAACGCCGGGTCAGGTTCTGGATTTCAAGCATGGCTGTCTCCGCTGGCGGCGCGGGGAATCGACGCGCTTTGCGAGGCGCGTTGCGCTTCGCGTCGCAGGGTGATGCTTCGGTAGAGCCCAACAATGCCGTTCGGCAGGAAGATCAGCAGCAGGATCAACAGCGGACCGAATACGAGGAAGCGGTAGGCCTGCATGAACTGCAGCGTCTGGGTCAGCCACGGCAGCGCGAGTGCGCCGATCAGCGGCCCCGCAAGCGTGCCGATGCCGCCCACTACCATGTACATGGTCATGTCGAACGTGTGATCGATGGCAGCGAGGTCGGGGCCGATGAAGCGCACGAAGCCCGCATACAAGCCGCCTGCCAGCCCCGCATAGAAAGTCGAGATAAGAAACGCGATCAGCTTGTTGGTCATCAGGTTGATGCCGAGCGACTGGGCCAGATTCTCGCTATTGCGGATCGCGATGAAAGTCCGGCCGAGCAGCGAGTCGACGATGCGGCGCATCAGCCACATACCCGCGGCCAGGAAAGCGAGCGTCAAATAGTAAAGCGGCACCGGATTCTCGAACGAGACCGGGCCGACCGACGGCGGCGCCGGAATGCCGATGACACCGACGACGCCGTGCGTGACGGCATCCCACTTCTCGATCACGAGGAAGATGATGTAGCCGACACACAACGTGAAGATCGAGAAATAATGGCCTTTTAGCCGCAGCGAGACGATCCCGACGAAGAAGCCGAGCACAGTCGTCACGATGCCGGACGCAACGAACGCGATCCAGAAGGGAACGTTATGATCGACAGTAAGGATACCTACGGTATAGGCGCCAACCGCGAGAAACCCGGCATGCGCGAGATTGAACTGGCCGGTATAGCCGGTCAGCAGGTTCAACCCGACCGTAGCGAGCGCGAAAATATACGCGGTGGACATCACAGTCAGCGAATAGTCGTTGCGGACCACCAACGGCAGCGCGATACCGAGCGCGAGCAGCGTCAGCCACCCGTAATTGCGCAGAATCCTCATGATGCGCGCATCTCCCTTGAAAACAGACCTTGCGGGCGCAACGACAGGATCACGATCAGCAGCACGAATGCGATCAGATCCTGATAGTCGGGCGACACGTAGAACGCGCCGAAGCTTTCTGCGAGACCGATGATGAGTCCGCCGACGATCGCACCGGGCACGCTGCCCATGCCACCGAGAATAATGATCACGAACGCCTTCAGGATCACCACGTCGCCCATGGTCGGATACACGAGGTTGATCGGCGCGTAGAGCGCGGCCGCAACTGCGGCGAGCGCGCCGGAGATCGCGAAGGTTGCCATCCCGACTTTCCGCGGATCGATTCCGACCAGCGCCGCGCCTTCGCGGCACTGGGCTACCGCGAGGATGGTCGAACCCATCACGGTGCGGTGCAGGAACAGTTGGAGGGCGACTACCAGCCCGAATGCGCCGGCAATGATCAGCAATCGCTGGATCGGTGCGATCACCCCGGCCATCTGGATCACGCCTGGATAAGGCGTGTCCATGTGGTGGAAGTCGGCGCCCCAGAGCGCCTGCGCGCCGGCTTCGAGAAACAGCATCAGACCGATCGCGGCGATCATCGGCGACAGTTCGTTGACGCCACGCAAGGGCTGGAACACCAGTTGTTCCGCGACGATCGCGAGCGCCGCGACACTGACTGCCGCGACCAGCATGGCCCACCAGTAGCCGAGGCCGAGCCGCGTGGTCAGATAGAACGACGCGAAGGCTCCGACCATGTAGAACGCGCCGTGTGCGAAGTTGGGAATCGCAAGAATGCCGTAGACGAGCGTGAGCCCGAGCGCCACCAGACTGTAGATGCTCCCCAGGGTCATGCCGTTGAGCAGTTGCTGCAAGAGCAGATCCACACTGATCTCCTGTACGCGAAAAAGCTGGTGAGCGTCGCCGCGCGTGAGGTCTGCGAGCGACGTTCGCTGGTCGCATACCCCTCGGGCGTAACACGTATTCCGGTCCGGGCCAATTTAGCAATAGATTCCGTCATGCAGTCACGTTAGGGAAACTACCAGACGGCCGATCTGGTTGCCAAATACACCAGGAATCACCCGTATAGCCTGAATTCATTCGTAAAAAATGGTTCGTTTCGTCTTGTTATCGCTCATGGAAACATCCATTGACGGCTCATTTTTGGGCCTGTAGATTCTGCAGTGCAGGCAACGATTCCGTAAAACAGAATGAACGATGGCGATGTGACCGGGTTGCGGCATATCGTCGGAGGAGACATCGATTGCGGGCTTTTGCACATCTTCGCGAGCTGGCGGACCACGTCGGACAACCGATCGGCGTGGGTGAATGGATGACCATCGATCAGCCACGCATCGACCGTTTCGCTGAGGTCACCGACGATCTTCAGTGGATACACATCGATCCGGTACGGGCTGCGGACGGCCCGTTTGGCGCGACCATCGCTCATGGATTTCTGACCCTGAGCCTGCTGCCGTCGCTATGCGCCAGCGCGTTTCGTGTCGATGGCACGGTGATGGGCGTGAACTACGGGCTCAATCGCGTGCGTTTCCCCGCACCGGTGCCGGTCGGAAGTCGAGTGCGCGCCAACTGCAAGCTGCTTTCTTATGCGCCGCTCGACAACGGCGCGCAGGTGACCATCGAGGCCACCGTCGAGCGCGAATCGTCTGGAAAGCCGGTGTGCGTCGCCGAACTCGTGTCGCGCCGGTATTGGTCTGAATCATGATTCGTAATCCTATTCAAATTTGATTTACTCGGGATGGTCAGAGTCGCACTAGACCGTCCCGGGAACCGAATCTTCGTCTGATCGACAGGAGAAGACCGATGCGTTTCAGGGACAAGGTCGCCGTCGTGACCGGAGCGGCCAGCGGAATCGGCCGCGCGACCGCGCAGCGGCTGTATCGCGAAGGCGCTTGTGTCGCGCTGATCGACCGCAACGCCGAGGCGCTCGCCGCGATCACGGCTGCCATGGAGCCAGCGCGTGTCTGGCATTGGGGCGTCGATGTGGCGAACGAGGACGAGGTGGTTGAATGCATCGACGAGGCCGAGCGCCGCTTCGGGACGATCGACGTGCTGTGCAACAACGCAGGCATTGCTGGCGGCGACTATTCGATCATCGCCGATACCGACACCGGGCTCTGGCCGAAGATCCTCGCCGTCAACCTGATGGGCGTCGTGCATTTCACCAAGCGCGTATCGCGCGGCATGATCGAGCGCCAGCGCGGTGCAATCGTCAACACGGCTTCGGTGGCCGGTGTGCGCTCGGGCGCGGGCGGCAATGCATACAGCGCATCGAAAGCCGCTGTGATCAATCTCACCCAGACCAGTGCTTGCGATCTCGGTCGGTGGGGCGTCCGCGTTAACGCGGTGTGCCCCGGGCTGATCGAGACCGGTATGACCGCACGCGTGTTCGAGCGCGCTCGGGAACTGGGCAAGGCGGACAAACTCGGATCGCGCTGCGAGTTGCTTCGCCCGGGGCGGCCGGAGGAAGTGGCGGCGGTGATCGCCTTCCTGGCTTCCGACGATGCCAGTTATGTGACGGGGCAGGCGCTGCCTGTCGACGGCGGGAATACCGCCTCGCTAAATCTGCCGGGCATGAAGGTTTGAAACGGAGCCGTCCGGCTGTCGTTGTCGACATGAACCCGGACCGGCCACTCCCGACGAGAGGAACCAGGTAGACATGGATCTGAATTTCACAGCCGAAGAAGAAGCGTTCCGCACCGAAGTACTGGATTTCTTGCGCACGTCGCTGCCCGAGAGCGTCGCCGCACGCATGCTCGCCGGCAAACGCCTCACTCGAGATGAGCTGATGCAATGGCACCACACGCTGAACCAGAAAGGCTGGCTGGCTAACCATTGGCCGAAGGAATACGGCGGCCCCGGCTGGACGCCGGTCCAGAAATTCATCTTCGAAAACGAATGCGCAATCGCGGGCGCACCGCGCGTGGTGCCGTTCGGCGTCAACATGCTGGGCCCGGTCTTGATCAAGTACGGCAGCGAAGCGCAGCGGCAGTACTGGCTGCCGCGCATCCTGAACGGCGAAGACTGGTGGTGCCAGGGCTATTCGGAACCGGGTGCGGGTTCCGATCTGGCCTCGCTGCGGACCACCGCGGTGCGCACGACCATCGACGGCAAGGATTACTACGTCGTCAACGGACAGAAGACATGGACCACGTACGGCCAATACGCCAACATGATTTTCTGCCTGGTTCGGACATCGAAGGATGTGAGCAAGCAGTCCGGCATCAGCTTCCTGTTGATCGACCTGAACACGCCCGGCATCGAAATGCGCCCGATCATCACGCTCGATGGAGAGCATGAGGTCAACGAGGTGTTCTTCACGGACGTCAAGGTGCCGGCTGATAACCTGGTCGGCGAAGAAGACAAGGGCTGGACCTACGCCAAGTATCTGCTGACTTACGAGCGCACGAACATTGCAGGCGTGGGCTTCTCAATGGCCGAACTGCATCGGCTGAAGACGATCGCGCAGAAGATCCGCAGCGACGGCCGCGACATCATCGACGATCCACTGTTTGCCGCGCGCCTCGCGCGTGTTGAGATCGATCTCGAGAACATGAAGACCACCAACCTGCGCGTGATCGCTGCCGTCGCGGGCGGAGGCGTGCCAGGGGCGGAAAGCTCGATGCTGAAGATCCGCGGTACCGAAATTCGTCAGGAACTTTCATCGTTATTGCGCCGTGCCATGGGGCCGTATGCACAGCTGGAGGCTGACGAAGCCGTGCAGACGCCGGGTGGCATCATGCCCGCGGGCATCGACGAGGCTGCCGGTGCCGCCGCGCAGTATTTCAACCTTCGCAAGCTGTCGATTTTCGGTGGCTCCAATGAAATTCAGAAGAACATCATCTCGAAGATGATTCTCGGACTCTAAAGGACTCGCACGATGCATTTCCAGCATACCGAAGACCGCCGGATGCTCGCGGATTCACTTGACCGCTTTATTTCGGAACAATATGGCATCGAGGCGCGCAACCGGATCGCGTACTCCGATCAGGGATTCAGCCGCGACATGTGGCAGCGCTTCTGCGAGCTCGGCATCGTGGGCGCTTTCTTCGATGAAACGGCAGGTGGTTTCGGCGGGCGAGGTTTCGATATCGCCGTGGTGTTCGAGGCGCTCGGGCGTGGCCTGGTGGTCGAGCCTTTCCTCGATGCACTTATGGTGGGGCGAGCGTTGGCCGAGTCGGGAAACGATAAGCAGCGCGAAGTGATTGAGAAACTGATCGAGGGTGCCACGGTGGCGGCGCTGGCGCACGACGAACCGGCCTCGCGTTACGAACTGACGAGGGTGACGGCGCGGGCACAACGGCACGGCGATGGCTGGACGCTGAATGGCGTCAAGGGCCTGGTGCAACAGGCCGAGGGTGCGGATCTGTTGCTGGTGTCGGCCCGCACGTCAGGCGCGGACAATGACCGCGACGGAATTTCGCTGTTCCTCGTACCGCGCGATGCACAGGGCGTGAGTGTGCGCGGGCATCGGAGAGTCGATGGTGGGCGCGCGGCGGAGGTCGTCCTCGACAAGGTCACGCTGGGAGCGGATGCGCTGCTCGGAGCCGAAGGCAAGGGTGCGGAAACGCTTGAACATGCAATTGGCTATGGTCTGCTGGCCCTGGTATCGGAAGCAGTTGGCGCCATGGAGGTGGCCAAAGCCCACACACTCGAGTATCTGCGCACCCGCGAACAGTTCGGCGTGAAAATCGGCACCTTCCAGGCGCTGCAGCATCGCATGGCCGACTTGTTGCTGGACATCGAGCAGGCGCGTTCGGCAGCCATTAATGCGGCTGCGGCTGTGGATGCGCCGGGAGTGGAGCGTGAACGGAGTCTGTCGGCCGCGAAATATTCGATCGGCCAGATTGGCACGCGCGTGGCTGAAGAAGCGATTCAGCTACATGGCGGCATCGGCATGACGTGGGAGTTGCCGCTCGCGCACTATGCAAAGCGTCTTGTCATGATCGACCATCAAATTGGAGATTCGGATCATCATTTGACCCGGTATATCGGGTTTGGTAAGCAGGTATAGTCTAAATAAGGATAGCGAAATGATAAAAAGGAAGCAAAGGGGGAGGTTACTTTCGTCCACGCTCGCTGTCGCTGGTCTGCTGGGCGCAGCCGGCACAGCGCAGGCGCAGAGTAGCGTGACGCTGTACGGTATCGTCGACGGCGGTTTTCTGTATACAAGTCATACGTCGAACATTCTTGGAACTCGTCTTCCCCACCAGTTCTCGTTCACCGAAGGCGGTACGACGCCTTCGAACTTCGGCATGCGCGGCAGTGAGGATCTCGGCGGTGGCATGCGAGCCGTCTTCCAGCTTGAGAACGGCTTCAGCGTCGCAAACGGCGCGCTTGCCAACTCGAACGGCAACCTGTTCGGTCGCCAGGCGTGGGTCGGCGTAGAGAGTCCCTACGGTAAGGTGAAGGCCGGCGTGCAGTACTCGCCGTTTTTTATCTCGCTGTACGAGACTGATGCGCGCGGCATGTCGTATTTCGGCAGCGCTCTCCTCGGGTACCTCAACAACGTCTTCGTAACGGGTCTTTTCAACAGCAACGCGATTAGCTACACGTCACCGGAAATCGCAGGCCTCGAGGGGTCCGCCATGATGGCGTTAGGCGGCACTGCGGGGAACTTCCAGGCTGGGCGTCAGTATTCGTTGAGCCTGACCTACCACCTGGGCGGCTTCATGCTCAGCGGCGCACTCTACAACGGCAACAACGCGACCACCCCCTTGACGACACCGACACCGAGCACGGTCGAATTCATCGGCCGCTCGCTCGGTGCGAGCTATCGCTTCGCGAACGACCTTTCGATTTACGCGTCGTATGCGCTATACAAGCAGGCCAGCACAGTCAACAACGCTTTGGTGGGCCAGTTCCACGGGTTTAGCAATAGTGTCTATTCGGGCGGTGCAAGCTACCGTATCAAGCCGTATCTCAACGTGAGTGCCGGTGTCTACTACACTCGTGACGGTAACAACGGCACTAACCACTCGTGGTTGACGTCCGCTGAGGCCCAGTTCTACCTCTCGAAGCGTACGACGCTGTACGGCCAGCTCGGCTACGTCAACAACCACGGCGCCATGAACACGGGCCTGTCGGTCAGCAACGCGCTGTTTGGAACCTCCGGCTCGACCGTGGGTGCGGGCCTCGGTATGCGACACATGTTCTGATGGCTACACCGGTGGACTGCCGTTCGATCACGCCGAACGCGTAGTCCGCTTCCGGGCGATCACGATCAACTATTTCGGCTGATCGTGATCGCTGATCACCATGACGCGAACGCGGTCGACGCTGTACACGTTTCAGGTCAGCGTTTCCGGCGCGGTCCAGTCGATGCGCGCACGACGAGTTCGGGCAGCGGACCCAGCACCATCGACGATTCGCGCTCCGGCGTCTGAGTCAAGCCAATCAATCTCTCGATCGACAACTCGGCGACGGCAGCCGTCTGGATCGCGACCGTCGTCAGCGCAGGATGCACCTGATGCGCGAGTTGAATATCGGTGATGCCGATCACCGACACGTCATCCGGCACCGAGTGGCCGAGCGTGATTAGCGCCTGCACCGCACCAATTGCGAGAAGGTCGTTGGTCGCGAAGATCGCGCTCAACTCCGGGTGGCTCGCCATCAGTCGCATGCAGGCGGCGTAGCCGGCGTCGATCGAATCGCGAATCTGCAACACCGCAGTCGGGTCGGCCTCGATGCCGGCCGCGAGCATCGCCGCGCGAAAGCCGTTTGAGCGCGCGTCTTGCAGACCGCCGCACCCGTCACCGATTAGCAGGCCGATGTCACGATGACCGAGTTCGAGTAAATGCTGAGCGGCCAATGCACCCGCGCGAGCGAAATCGACTGCGATGCACGGCAGGGTGGGCGGTGATTCAGGGTGCTCCCACATCGCAAGCAGAATCGGCGCGTTGTGCATTGCCGATGCGTAGAGATCGCTGATTGCAATGTCCGTGTTCATCACGAGCACGCCGTCCGCAAGCGTACCTGCGATCTGGTTCAGGTACGCCCGGCCGATTTCTGCATTATCGTCAGTATTGCAAACCATCAGAAAGTACCCGCTTTTGCGCGCCGCGCGCTCGGCAGCCAGCACAAACTCCGGGTAAAACGGATTCGAGATGTTCGATAACATCAAAGCAAGTGTTGACGATCGGCCCTCGGCAAGTGCGCGAGCGTTCAGGTTCGGCCGGTAGCCGAGGTCGTCGATGGCCTTCAACACGCGCGCGGCCGTATCGGGGTGAACTTTCTCGCGATTGCGCAGGACGTTGGAGACGGTGGCGGCGGTAACGTGCGCGCGCTTCGCGACTTCGGATAACGTGACCATATGCAGCCCGATCCCACATTTAGGGAATGTGATTCAAATGTTGCAGATGCCTCGCGAGGTTGCTAGTTTTTCGAAAAACGTCGCGAAGACATGCAGCATGTCTATGTCCGTCGAATTCGAATTTAAGCGGTTAAATGCGCCCGGCACAAGGGGCAGCCTTTTATATTCGACGGAAATTTAAGCGATTAAATCAAGGCGGAGACAGCATGGCGAAGATTCGTCTGATCTACGTGCAGAAGGTTTATGGCGATCGCTCGCCAGTGATCGCGCGCGTCAGTCCGGCGATCGCCCGGCACGACGTCCGTGTCTTTCCCAGCGGGTCGGGTTGCGGCAAGTCCACGTTGCTGCAGATGTTCGCCGGTCTCGAAGACTCCACGCCAAACGAGTTGCAAATTGGCGGACGTCTCGTCAACGACATACCCACCGCCGGGCGAAGCGTCGCCAGGGTATTCCAGCGCACTTCGCGGTTTCCGCATATTGCCGCCTGATCGATCGTCAAGGACGGGTCAATGGCTCGTCATGCCGAACTCCGCCACAGAGCGGGTCACACTTCCGGCCCAGCTTAGCCGGTCAACAAGGTAGATAAGGAGACATACGATGCTTGCTCTTCGCCTTCGCCGTCTTGCCCGGGTGTCGATTGCTGCCGCAATGGTAGCCGGCGCTCTCGTCAGCGCCTCGGTCGATGCGGCCACGCTCAACGTGATTGTGTCGGCGCGCGCTAATCAGCGCTCGACCTGGCAGGATGCGTTCGACCAGTTCAAGAAAGCCAATCCCGACATTGATATGAAAATCACGTACGTCACCGAGGAAACGTACAAGGTGCAGATGGGTGGCTGGCTGGCGACCGAACCGCCCGATGTCGTCTCGTGGCACGACGGCGAACGGATGGCTTACTACGCGCAGCGCGGGCTGCTCGAAGACCTGAGCCAGGACTGGGCGAAGAACGGCTGGTCGCAGCAGTACGCGTCGGTCAAGGAAGCGTCGACGTACAAGGGCAAACAGTACGCGGCGCCGCTAGGCTATGACGCGTACGGGTTCTTCTATCGCAAGGATCTGTTCGAGAAGGCTGGCATCAAGAGCGAACCGAAAACATGGGACGAACTGCTCGAAGCCAACCGGAAGCTTAAGGCGATCGGCGTCGCGCCGATCGCGGTGCCCGCACGCGATAGCTGGACGCTTGCCGCGTGGTTCGACTACCTCGATCTGCGGCTCAACGGCAATGAGTTTCATCAGAAGCTGATGGCCGGCGAAATTCCGTACACGGATCCGCGCGTGAAGAAGGTCTACACGACATGGAAGACGCTGATCGACAACCATGACTTCATCGATAACGCGCTTTCGTACGATGTCGATTCGATCGCACCGTTCCTCGTCAACGGCAAGGCCGCGATGATGCTGATGGGCACGTTTTTCTCGGCGAGCTTTCCGCCGTCCATCAAGGATCAGATCGGCTTTTTCCGTTTCCCGGTGATTGATGCAAACGTGCCGATGGCGGAGGACGGTCCCGTCAACGTGCTGCTGATTCCGGCAAAGGCGAAGAACAAGGCCGACGCGCGCAAGTTGCTCGCGTTCATGGAGCAGCCGAAGATCAACGCCGAACTCGCGAAGGGTTGGGGACAGCTGCCGTCGAACAGTCAGGCAGCCGAACCGGATGACGCGATTTCGAAAGTTGGTTTCCAGACGCTCGCAAACACGAAGGGCGGAATCGCGCAGTTCTACGATCGCGATATGCAGAAGGAAATGGCTGACGAAGGCATGAAGGCCATGCAGCAGTTCTACAGCGATCCGTCGCAACTCGATAACGTGCTCGCTCAGCTCGAAGCGACGCGCAAGCGCATCTATCAGAAATAAGTCACGCCGCGCCGGCCGTGTATCGACGGCCGGCGTTTGCACTCGACTTTCTCCCGCACATCTGGGCTCTATGCCTCACACAGGGTGACGACGCTGAACCGGTCACGGTGGGCGTCTTTTCATTGAAGGTCCAACGGACAACTGCACCGAATCTGGTCGCGGCGGGTTCGCTACTGGTCGCATTGCCTTCGACGCTGATGTTCTTCGCGATGCAAAGGCATTTCGTCACCGGGGCTGAATTTCGGCGTGAGCGAGGATAAACCGCAATCCTGCCCCGCGGGGTTGGCCGCCCATTTACGACGAGATGCTCACATGCAACTAGGTGTCTGCTATTACCCGGAACAGTGGCCGCGCGCGATGTGGGCCGACGATGCGCGACGTATGGTCGAGCTTGGCATCACGCACGTGCGGATTGCCGAATTCGCGTGGAGTCGTATGGAGCCGCGTGCTGGCGAGTTTGCGTGGGAATGGCTCGACGAAGCGATCGACACGCTCGCGAATGCCGGCCTGAAACTGGTGCTCGGCACCCCCACCGCGTCGCCACCGAAGTGGCTCGTCGATGCGTATCCGGAGGTTCTGCCGATGCGTGCGGACGGTACGCGCTGGAATTTCGGATCGCGTCGTCACTACGACGTTTCGAGCGAAATATACCGGCGCGAATGCGTGCGTATTGTGACCGCATTGGCGACGCGCTACGGGCGGCATCCGTCGATCGTGGCGTGGCAGACCGACAACGAACTCGGCTGTCACGATACGGTGCCGAGCTATTCGGACGCGGCTTTGGCACGGTTTCACGCATGGCTTCGGCGCCAATATGGAACCATCGATGCATTGAACGAAGCATGGGGCAACGTGTTCTGGAGCATGGAGTATTTGTCGTTCGATGCGATCGGGTTGCCCAACCTGACTCCCACGGATGCAAATCCGATTCATCTGCTCGAATTCCGTCGCTTCATGTCCGACGAAGTGGCGGGTTTCCATCGCGAGCAGATCGCTGTGCTTCGAGAGCACGCACCAAACGCGGACCTGCTTCACAATTTCATGGGTTTCTTCACGACTTTCGATCATTATCGGTTCGCCGCAGACAGTGCGATCGACGTCGCCGCGTGGGACAGCTATCCGATCGCCCGCACCGAATCGATCGCGCTGCCGGAGGAACAGAAGGCACGCTTTGCGCGCACTGGGCATCCCGACGTGTCCGCGTTCGATCACGACCGCTACCGGGGCATTGGTGCCGGGCGGTTCTGGGTGATGGAGCAGCAGGCTGGTCCGGTTAACTGGGCGTCATGGAATCCTGTGCCCGCGAGCGGCATGGTACGGCTGTGGGCGTACGAAGCGTTCGCGCATGGTGCGGAACTGGTGTCGTATTTTCGCTGGCGTCAGTGTCCCTATGCACAGGAGCAGATGCACTCGGGGCTGAATCTGCCGAACAACGAGTTGTCGCCCGGTGGTATCGAGGTGCAACGGGTGGCGCGCGAGATCGCCAGCAGTATCGCGCTATCTACGCTTGCCGCACCCGAAGGCGCGGCGACCGCACTCGTATTTGACTACGAGACGCAATGGATGTTCGAGATTCAGCGACACGGCAAGGACTTCGACTATCAGTCGCTCGTGTTCGACTACTACGAGGCGTTGCGCGAAATCGGTCTTGACGTCGATATCGTGTCGAGTCGCGCCGACTTTTCCGGATACAAACTTGTTGTCGTGCCGAGCCTTGCGGTGATCGATCACGCGCTAGTCGAGCAGATCGCGCGCAGCGACGCGCAGTGGGTGTTCGGACCGCGCAGTGGCTCGAAGACTGGCGCGTTTGCGATTCCGGACGATCTGCCGCCCGGCGCATTGCAGCGCGTGCTGCCGATCCAGGTGCTGGAAGTCGAAACGTTGCGGCCGACGCTGGCACCAACGCTGACCGTCGCGGGCGTGCAGGGCAGTGCGCTGCACTGGCGCGAGCACGTGCGGGCCAACGGAAAGACGCGTGTTGTCGCGCGCTTCGACGATGCATGGCCTGCGTTGCTGACGCTCGGCAACGTGCGCTACGTCGCTGGGTGGCTGTCGCATGAACTTCATCGTAAGGTGTTGCAGACGGCGGCGCGCGATGCGGACCTTGAAACGCAATTGCTGGCCGATGGGCTGCGGATTCGCCGGCGGGGTGGCCTCACGTTCGCGTTCAACTTCGGTGCGCAAGCTGTAGAGGCGCCAGCGCCGCGAGATGCTGTGTTCGTGCTTGGCGGCCCGAGCCTCGCGCGCGGTGATGTTTGTATCTGGAAGGAAGCGTGACGCCGTGTTGTTTTTCGGCTTGGCGGTCGCGGACTGATCTGGCGCCCGCGCGCAGACGATGAGCCGTATTGCGACGTTTCCACCATTGCGGTCGGCCCCGGCCGTAAGGGCGCGCTAGCTTCCTCTGCAGCGTACTGATCTTGTCGAGACAGCCAGGAGCGATCCCGGACGCTGGTGGAATGATGGTCCGCCAGATAGCACCCGCCTGTTTGTGATCGACCCATGGTTCGTCGCCGAGCGCAGGGAATGCTTGTCGGTCCGCTCCATTGCCGCATTTCGAAATGCGCCTCCGGAATTCAGCCTGTGAAATGCTGCCGGGAAATCAATACCCGGTATCGCTTTGACCGACGGCCCCGACAGCAAAGCATTCAAGCTTGTTTACGCGTGGCTTACGAGTCGAAATTTGCGAGTCGGGAATTTCCGCTGTTGCAAATTCCGTTTTTCTATGTCCAAAGCCACTTCGTTGCGAAGGGGAATAAACGTAAACACCTGGATTACAACTTGACGAAAGTACGCAAAAATTAGGAAATATCAAGTCGAGCGCTGTATTGGTTGGAATTGCAGTATGAAAGAGAGTGAATCGCGTTGCTACGGTTTCGGTTTTCCGGCAGCGATCATCAGTGGCGCCATGCGCTGCAGGGGCAAAGCGGCGCCAAAGCGCGTCAGCAGCCGGGGCTCGCACCCGGAAACCGCGAAACGCGTATTCGTCAAGGTCTCGACGTGCCTGGACCGTTGCGCCGACCACAATTCCCAGTCCACGCGTCGGCGCGAGCAGTTGATCCCCCAAGGGGACCCCCTTCGAGGCGTGTGTGCGCTTCGCGATCCTCGGCGCACACGGCTGTTTATCTCGCGTACTGGTCCAGTACGTCAACAATTCGCCTTGATCTGCAACCGGATGAAGGCAGCCTGTAATCGTGCATCGCTCAACGTGCGTCTCTTCGCAGCGTATGACCGGGCAGGCGGGCGATTCGCCCACGCAAGTTAATAAAATACTTTGACTTTATTGGATGCCTCAAACTATCCCCAACACCTGGCAGAACCCGAAGGACAAGTGCAGTGTCCCGAGGCGTTCGATGGTGGTGTGTGGGCATCTGGCACCATAGGGTCATTGATGTCGGCGGTTGCGTGGACCGACATTCGGCGTTTAGCGTAGGAGTGGCAGGAATGGGAACGTTGCAGTTGGCGACTGAAAATGGCAAAGCTGGAATTTGTTCGCGCGAACCGGTGGAAATCGGCGCGCGCTTTGCGTCGACCAGCAATCAGCCTCCCGTTGCGAGCGGCGGTGAACAGGGCGCTTCCGAATCCGCTGCTATACGTAGCCTGGACGGTGCCCAGCGTTCGCTCCGCGATAGCCTGCTGCGTCAGGGCGGGCTTGTACGGGCCGATTTGCGCGACCTGGCTGCCCATTTGTTGCTCTACCTCGATGAACCCGCAGAGTTGCTTACTGTCGTTCTGGACTGGCTTACCGATAGATTGAATGCGGATCGTGCCGATGCCGGGCTGATCGCTTTCGGATCGCACGGCTATCAACCGATGAAAGAGTGCATCCGGCCGGCGTTTGCTTCGATGCCGAGTGTCATCGGGATGAATTTCGATCTCTCCGATCCGACGCTGGAACTGAGCATCGCGTCGCGGATTCCCGTCGTGATCGATGACGTCGCAACGGATTTGAGGGTGAGCGCGCCGGTGCGTCTCCAGTTGGGAAATGCCGGAGTGCAACGCAAACTGACTATGGCCCTTCGACCCCTCGGACGCTCGGTCGGCCTGGTGTGTCTCGACCGTGGAATAGGGGCGCCCGCATGGTCGCCGACTGCGGTTGAAACGTTTGAGACAGTGGTGGAGCAGATCCTGAACCCCATTCTGCGTCCGATCACTGAAGGCAGCGAGACCCAACACCCCAGCACTAATCCTGCGCCGCAGGCGGTAGCCCTCACATCTGCCGAGAAGCGCGTTGCGCAACTGGTATTGAGTGGATGCAGCTACAAGGAAATAGCAAACAGGCTTGGACGCGCGCCCTCGACCATTGATCACCAATTGCGCGGTCTACGCGAAAAGCTCGCCGTCAATTCGACACCAAAACTGATTATGGCGCTGCAGAAACTGGGCAGTCAGCTTTTCGACGCTCAGGACTGAGGCCCAGTCCCCCAGTCCGTCTTGCACCGCCCTCAGCAGGGCGTGCGTAGTGATAGATCGCGCTAGTAATACGCGGAAGGGCTGGGTTTGCTGTGTTCGCCCAGATAGCGGATCAACTCCCCTCTCGTTTTCGCCGGATTGTCTAAAGCCGGAGTGCGCAATCGCGCCACTTCTTCCGCCGTGTAGGGTTTGAAGTTCTGGGGCAGGATGTCGTGGTTGAGATCCACCAGAATGTAATTCAGCACGCCTGCCAGTTCGTCGTCACTGAGCGACGCCGATGATGACCCCGGAACGCGCGCAATATACTCGCGCCCTTTAGGCGCACGCAGCAATTGCGCGGTGGTGTTTCGCAGTGGCGGAATGCGACCGATATCGCCGGCTCCGCCACTGTCGTGACAACCCATGCAGTCAAGCACGTAGTTCTGCCTGCCCAGTTGAAGATCTGTTGCGCGTGAGCCCGTTGGTTCGCTGGCACGTGCAGATCCACCGGACATCAGTGCGGCAAGTGCGAAGAGGGCGCAGGCACACGCCTGGCTAGCTGCGCGAAATCCCGAAGCCATGGCAGTAGACGGCTTGACTGACTGGATCGTCACTTTTGTGCGCCTCCGCCGGGCAGGTGAGCGCGCTCGGCATAAACGTCATCGGGTGTAAGCGTAGCTTTACGCGCCTTCGCGACGGCGTCGGGGGTAACAGGCTTGGTCGATGCCGGAGCCTTGTCGACGCCGAAAATCAGATAGTTGGCCACGTTGGCAATATCTGCATCGGAGAGCGCAACGAAGCTCGGCATCTTGAAGTTGAAATCGCCGCCATCCACCGTAATCGGTCCGACCATGCCGTTCAGCAGCGTGTGAAGCAGGTGCGCGCGTCCGGCTTCGCTCGACGCGAAGACTGCAGGCATTTTCGTCAGCGGCGGAGCCAGACCTTCCATGCCGGCAGCGCCGGCCTGGTGGCACACGACGCACTGGGATTCGAACACCGTGCTACCAGCGCTGGTGTTCACGGTTGCAGCGTTGCCATTCTGAATGGCAGCGAACATCACGACCGCTGCACACAGAGCGTGTTGCATTACTTTCATGACTTCTTGACTCCAATTACTGCAGCGACCGAGCAGTGATAGTTGACATTGGCCGTGCCCATGCACCAGTTGATGTCGTTGTCACGCGAGAGCTTGTACAGCGGCGTTTCGTTCTCGTTGGTATTGCAGAAGCAGCGTCCGCAAGAACCTTTACCGCAGCAGTCGTTATACGAAATGATGTAATCGGTGTTGTCGGCCGGATTGCGGCAGGTACCGATCCACGTAATGGGCGACGGGGTGGTGCCCGGCGGGCAGCTGCTCGACGATCCGCCGCAGCACTCGCACAGGAAGCCGTCGATCGCGCAGTATTTCCAGTAGTCGCAGCTCCTGGGGTCGCTGCCGGTGGCACCGGCTGGCGTTTGAGCGTTCGCAGTGCGGTCTACGGGAAGCAGCGATGTCATCGCCCCGCCGACGACCATTCCGCCGAGACGGGCCAACGCGCTTCGGCGTGAACTGGAGACTGCAACGCTTCGCGCGGTGCGCTCGAAAAGCTGGTTGAATATACTCATGGGAAGCACCAAGGAAATAGATCGAATCCGGGAGATCAGTCGGCTTGCGCGCGCAGGTATTCTTGCAGCGAGCCGACACCACGCTCATTGGCCACGAACAGGCTTTCGAGCTGTTCGCGCGAATTGACGAGACCCTTGGCACGGATCACGCCTTGGGCGTCGAACAGGATGGCGTAGGGGAGCTTGCCGATCTGGTATGCCATGCCGATGTCCTGCGAAAGCACGTACGGATGGGCCGAAAGACGTTGCTTTTCATAGAAGGCCTGATGCTCGCCGAGGTCGCCATCGCTGACCAGAACCAGACGGAGTCGCGGTCCTTCTTTGCGCACGATATCGTTGAGGAGCGGCAGCAGCTTCTTGCAGATCGGGCAGGTGGTCGAGAGGAAGAACACCAGCGTTGCGTTGCCATTGGCTTCGACGCCGCCGATCTTGACCGGCTTCGACGTGATATCGCGGACTTCGAACGACGGCCCGACGGTACCCACCGCGGGTCCCTTGTCGATCATCAGCGCGCCGACCGGCGAAATGCGTTCGTGCAGAATGCCAACCTGGCGAATGACGGCGAGCCCGACCAGCGCGACGAGAAGAAGACCGATCCACAGCAGAACGGACGAAACAATGAGAGCGGTAAGCATGATTAAACCTTAGCGGGAAGAGGAGTAGGGCACCGCGAGCACTGCGTCGACAGTCAGCGAAATCACAGTGAGTGTGGCGATACCGAAGAGCACGACGCAATCGTCGAGCAACGTCAGGTGGCGAACGGTGACGGACATCGTGGTTGCGGCAGCAATCGCGGCGACGGCCAGCGCGCGGGCGGCATGCCACCACGTGATGCGTTGAGCGTCAGCCGGTTGCGCGGCGGCGAATGGGCCGAAGCAACCGCAGTCGATCGACGTATTTCCCCGAAGCAGGTTGAACGCGATGGCGGCTGCAAAACACAGTGCCAGTGCCGTTAGCACCATGCCTCCGACCGCGCAGGTCGGACCATAGAGCACGAGCAGTGCGCCACCCGCTTCCGCGGCGGGAAAGAGTATCGAAAGTGGTGCGATCAACGAGTCCGGGAGCAGGCTATAGCCGCGCAGTGCGTCGGCGAATGCAGCCTGGTTCGAGAACTTGGCGATCGCGGCGGCGAGAAAGTAAATACTCATCGCGCCGACTGCGATGGCATGAGCCGTGGGATCCGAAGTAAACATAGCCGTCGGGTTCAGGGGTTAAACAGTTGCATGGTGCTGGAGCCGAACTGCTTTTCGACATGGGCAATCTTGCCCGTCGCGGCATCCATCTGGACCAGCGTCGAGTCGGCAGTGATGCCGAACAACAGCGGGTGATCGGCGACCTGGGAAACCTGAATGCCAAGGAGCGGCATAAGGCCAGCGTCCTTGAGCGATGCAGCCAGATCGAGCTTGCGCAGCAGGCGGTGCGAAGCGACGTCGTACACCCAGACCTGCGTTCCCGGTTCCTTGTGCATTTTCATTTCGCCCTGGTGCATCAGGACGAACAACTCGCCGGTCTTGTTGTTGAGCGCGCCAACCTGATAGCCACCCGGACGCCAGTTAGCGGCGACATCTTCCTGCGAGAGCAGCGACCACGTCGGCAAGAACGCCGCCTTGCCTTGCGAAAGGTCGACGGTGTGGATCACGCCGTTGAACGAGATGAAGTAGTACTTGTTGCCGCTGCGCAGGCCGTTGACGAACACCGGATCTTCATCGACCTTGAAGAACGGCGCGCTTTTTTGGCGTGAGCGTTCAGCGCCCTTATCGTCGAGTGCGAACTGGAGGATCGAACCGTCCGGGCACATCGAGAAGAATTCGTGCTGGCCGTACGGGTAGGCTTGCAGGCAGGCGGCGGTGTTGATTTCACCGACGAACTGACGCTTCGCGGTGTCCACAACCGAAATCGACGTTGCCGGCGTGACGTTCGACACATAAACGAACCGGCCATCGTCGCTGATGGTCGTGTCCTGTGCGGTCGGGATGGATTGCGCATGCTTGGTCGGCAGCGTGATTTCACCCAGGTGCGTCAACGTCTTGCGGTCGAAGATGTCGAGCACGTCGGTGCGCGTGCCGCGCGTCAGACGCGAATAGTAGATGCCCGGCACGTAGATCGTGTCGTGATCGGGCGAGATGGCCATTCCGTCCAGCGAAAATCCGGAATTGAGCTGGCCAACGAAATGTTGGCTCTGGCCGTCATAGACCTGGATCGTGCCAGCCGCCATCGTGTTGAAATTGTCGTCCATGCCGTAAATCCAGTTCGGATTCCAGTCCGGCACTTTATCGATCGTGATCGTTTCGATCTTTTCGGTTGCGCATGCGACCGGCGCGTGTGCTGACAACAGCACAGTGGCAAGCACGGCCACGCCTGAGATTAATCGTCGTGACATGGTTGTTCCTTATTACGCTCGGTCCGAGTTCGCGTGATTCGCCAGATAAGGCGTCGCGAATTGTCTCGAAGATGGAAATGGCGGGGCCTTGAGAGACGGTTCTCTGGCCCATCGGGGACCGAGTTTGCGTCGATGGTGGCCGCGCGCCAATCGCGTAGATACGCTATAGGGATAGCCCTGATTGATGCGATTTATTTCGTGATTCTGGTGATTTAATTACTGGTCTCCGTTTTATTCAGGGTAATCCCTATCGCGTATCTACGCGATTTTCCTTCTCTGCGCCAAAACCTACTCTCCATTCCGACGAAGCGGCCGCAGTCGATCGATTGTGCGACTCGCTATTCGTTGATTACGAAAATCAAAGCAGCGAGTGCGCACGCGTTTTAGTGCCCTGATCCGGCAAGCGAGTGATCACAGGGGCTGCAGGCGTTGTGCCCCCGAATGCGGCACCGCTCTGAACCTATTGAAGAGCAACTGAAAACCGGAGTGCAAGTGAAAGTTCTGCGAAATTTCATCGATGGGCGTGAGGTTGACGCTGTCCGTGGCGAAACGCTGCATTTGACGAATCCCGTCACCGCTCAACCGTTCGCCCGCTGCGCACGCAGCACGAAGGAAGACATCGATCTCGCGGTAGCCGCAGCACGGCGACAACTGGATGGCGGCGAATGGAGCAAGCTCGACGGCGCGCTTCGTGGCCAGCTGATTCACCGCCTTGCTGATCTCGTCGAACGGGATGCTGCGCTGATCGCGGATATGGACGCCACCTGCATCGGACGTCCGCCGATCGAGCCGCAGATTCTGGACTTGCCGAATGCGATTGGCACGCTGCGCACGGTTGCCGGCTGGGCCGACAAGATCGAGGGTCGGACCATCCCGACGCCGGGCTACATGGGCATGCCGACGCTATCTTACACGACGCGTGATCCGGTCGGCGTGGTCGGGGCGATCGTGCCGTGGAATACGCCTTTCATGATTACGTGCTGGAAGGTTGGTCCGCTGCTGGCAGCGGGCTGCACGGTTGTTATCAAGCCGTCCGAAGAAACGCCTTTGTCCGCGTTGCACCTGGCTGCATTGTGCAAGGAAGCCGGCATTCCGGACGGCGTGGTTAACGTCGTCTGTGGCTATGGCGAGGAAGCAGGCCAACCGTTGTGCGAGCACCCGGACGTCGACAAGATCACGTTCACCGGCAGCCCGGAAGTCGGTCGCATTATCCAGCGCACCGCGGGTCCTCTTTTCAAGCGTATTTCGCTCGAGCTCGGCGGCAAGAGCCCGCAGATCATTTTCGACGATGCCAATCTCGATGCAGCGCTGCAGGGCTGCACGCTCGGCCTGTTCTTCAATCAAGGGCAAGTGTGCGCGGCAGGTACGCGAATTCTTGTGCATCGCTCGATCGCGGAATCCTTTGCAGCAAAGCTGGCCGAGCGCGCGAATTCGATCGTGGTGGGCGATCCCCGCACGGAAGGCGTGACGATGGGCCCCGTCGCGAACAAGGCGCAGCACGAACGCGTGCGGCACTTCATTCAGGTCGGCATCGAAGAAGGCGCGAAGATGCTTGCCGGTGGTGAAGTTTCGGGTGACGGTTTCTTCGTGCGGCCTACGGTCTTCATGGGCCGTAACGACCATGCAGTCGCAAAGAACGAAATCTTCGGACCGGTTGGTGTCGTGATTCCTTTCGACACGGAAGAGCAGGCAATCGAGCTTGCGAATGACACGGACTATGGCCTCGCAGGAACCGTCTGGACGCGCGATGTGTCGCGTGCCCACCGCGTGGCGCGTGCAGTGCGTGCCGGTGCGATTGGTGTGAACTGCTGGGCGCCGATCGATCCGCGCCTGCCGTGGGGTGGCGTGAAGTCGAGTGGCCTCGGCCGCGAGTGCGGCTTGTCCGGCGTGCTTGCCTACACCGAGGAAAAAGTCGTAACGGTGCTGACCGCCTAATTGGCCTTGCCGGCATGCGCGATGGCCGGTGACGGAATCTGGCTGACCCGCTAACCCTTGCCTTCGTCTACCCGGACGAAGTCGACTGGGGCGGGTCTGTGCCGAAATCGTCCAGATCGTGTTTGTCGTTTCATATAGATATGTCTATTCAGGAGAACTAATTATGGGCAATCTGAAGAAACTGAAGATTTGCGAGGCGTTGTGCCTCGTTTGCGCCGCCTTGTCCGTGTCGGGCGCGCATGCCGCAAACCTGACGCCGCTTGGCGCCGATGCAACTGCCAGCGCCGATGGCAAGGTCCCTGCCTGGACGGGCGCGGACGGTATCGACCGCGGCTGGAAATACGGGCAGAACCGGGCTGAGTCGTGGAAGTACAACGGCGAAAAACCGGTTATGACGATCGATGCAGCGAACGCCGCCCAGTACAAAGACGCGCTGACCGACGGTGAGATGACGCTGCTGAAGACCATCCCCGGCTACAAGATGGAGATTTACCCCACTCACCGTGATTGCGGCGTGCCCGATTTCGTCGCAAAGAACACGAAGATGAATGAGGGCTATGCCGCGCTCGAGGCAGATGGGTGGGGTATGAAGCAGGCCTACACGCCGGGTATTCCGTTCCCGCAACCCAAAACCGGCGCGGAAGTCATGTGGAACGCCAAGCTGCGCTACCGCGGTCTTGCGGTTGATTTCCCTCATGTCAACACGGTCCTTTCGCCGGCGCCTGGTGGCGGCCAGTGGATCAACGCCGAGTCGACGCAGACCCTGTATTACCCGTGGGGTGTCGCCGGCGAGCACAAGACGTCGGACTATCCGTCGATCGAGTTCGCAACGTACTTCGCCTATACCGCGCCGGCTGCTCTTCAGGGGCAGTCGCTGATCGTCAAGTACTTCCTCGACAAACCGAGTTCCGAAACGTACTACTACTTCCCGGGACAACGTCGTGTGCGCCGCATGCCGTCGTACGCCTACGACGCGCCGCAAATCGGCTTTGAAGGGCAGTACACGATGGACGAGCCGCTGGTGTTCAACGGCACGCTCGATCGCTTCGACTGGAAGATCGTCGGAAAGCGCGAGGCTTACATTCCGTACAACTCGTTCGGCGCTTATGACTTCCAGACGCCTCTGAAGAAGATCACGGAAGACCACTACGTCAACCCCGACTACCGTCGTTACGAAATGCACCGCGTGTGGGTGGTTGAAGCGACGCTGAAGTCCGGTTTCCGTCACATCGCGCCGAAGCGCATCTTCTACGTCGACGAAGATAGCTGGACGTTGCTTGCGGCCGAGGATTACGACGCACAGGGCAAGTTGTTCAAGTACCGCGAGTCCTATCTGGTTCCCGTGTATGAGACCGGCACGTGTGATGCAACGGCATTCGCGCAATACAACGTCAGCGAAGGGCGCTACGTGTTCGATATGAACCCGGTTGGCGGCGGCAAGGACATGCACTGGATCACCAAGCCGGGAAGCCCGAAAACGACGGATGCCTTCTATACGCAGGACAACCTTTCCACGATCAGTGGACAGTGACAGGGCGCTGAGGGGACTAGATGAAGACAAAAATAAAGAAGTCGGCACTTCTCGTCGCCGGCTTGACATCGATCGGGTATGCGGGGGCGGCGAATGCATACACATTCAACCTCGATGACGGGAACATCAGCGGCGCGTTCAACAATACGTTCACGCTCGGAACGGGTATCCGCACGCAAAATCCGTCGTGCGGAGAGATCATCGGAACGAACGGCGGCCCGGGCAACCCGGCGCCGTCGTTTGGCTCGGGTCCGGTTCCTGGCTGTCTCGACGCGCTTTCGATGGTCAACGATCAGGGTAACCTGAACACCAAGGCTGGCCGCCTGTTCACGACTTACCTCGACGGCACCAGCGAACTCGCGTTGCGGTTTCCGGACAGCTGGCAGTTTTTCACGCGGGTGAATTACCTGAAAGACTTCTCGGCGATTAACCCTTCCGGCACGTTTAGCGGTGCCGGGATTGGTCAGTCGTTCCCACAGGGTGCGGAAAGCCAGCTTAGCTTCAAGGCGCGCTTGCTTGACTTGTGGGTGAGTCATTCGTTTTCGATCGCGGGTCAGCCGGCCAGCTTCAAAGTGGGTAACCAGGTGCTCAACTGGGGTGAGAGCCTCTTTCTCCCCGGCGGTATCAATGCCACGAACGCAGTCGACGTGATGCGACTGTCCGTGCCCGGAACGCAGTTGAAGGAAGCGGTGTTGCCGGCGCCGATTGCCGACGGCTCGGTATCGTTCGGTCACGGCGTTAGCCTCGAGTCGTATATCCAGGCCGGCTGGAACGGAGACTACTTCCCGCCCGTCGGCAGCTACTGGTCGACCGCCACGATTGGCGCGGGTGCGGAACACTACGGCAATTTCTCGGCGACGTCGAATTATCCGGCGTGGTCCGTCAACCAGGGTGGTCTTGCGCTGCGCTTTTCGCCGGAAGAGCTCCCGGCCAATTTCGCGCTATACGCGATGCAGTACACGGATAAAGCGCCGGTCATCGGTTACGCGGATCCTTCCACGTTTTCGGGCGCTTTCTACCACTACCTTCCGCATCGCGTCCTGTTCGGTGCGAGTACCAACTTCCAGGTTGGTGACTGGGCGCTCGGCGGTGAAGTTTCGTACCGTCCGCGCGATGCAGTCAGCCTGAACACGTTGGGCTCGAACAATGTGAACAACCTTGGCTGTCTTGCCAACGGTCAGTGCTACGTGGACGAGCAGAAGGTCCAGGTGAACCTGACTGCGCTGCTGAGCATGACGCCGAGTGACTACGGCTGGCTCCTGCGTTTGCTGGGTAATGCCAGCACGGCGACGCTGATGGCCGAGGCGGCGTTCATCGACTATCCGGGCCTGAAGAACTCGTATCAAGGCGTTCCGGTGGCTGCAGGTTATTGGGGCTGGGGCTTCGAAACGCCAGGCTCATCCGGCTTCGCGCCCGGAGGACAGGCTGGCCAGAAGGGGACGGCGTTCTCATGGGGCTACAACGTTGATTTCAGCTGGACCTATGACGGCAACTTGATGAAGGGCTGGCAGGTCACGCCGCAGATTTACTACTTCCAGGCAGTGGCAGGCTATACGCCGAACGCAATGGCGCTGTTCATGAAGGGTGCGAAGTCGGCCAACATCAGCGTGACGTTCACGCAGAATCCCGCGGACTGGTCGTTTGGCGTGAACTACGCGAAGTTCTGGGGTCCTGGTGTACTTGAGCAACCGTTGCTCGGTCGGGATTACGTCGGCTTGTTCCTGACCAAAAATCTCTGATAGATCCGTTCGAGGCCGGCCCTCCGATGGGGCCGGCCAAGCCAGGAAAAAGGTATGTCGAAGAATTCCAGTGCGAAGACCGTCGATGGCGTGTTGACCGCTCTTATCCGCCATCTCGAGGCAATCGTTTTTCGGCGGGGCAAGTTGATTCTTGCCCTGCTCGCGCTGTTTACGCTTGTGATGGCGTGGTTTGGATCGCAGCTTCGCATGGAAGCCGGATTCGAAAAGCAGTTGCCGGTTAATCACCCCTACGTCAAGGCTTACGAGAAATATCGTGGCGACGTGATCGGAGCTAACCGGCTCAGTATTGTCGTTCGTGCAAAAAATGGCACGATCTGGACGAAGGAAGGTTTGTCGCGCCTGTATTCGGTGACGCAGGCGGTCATGTTCCTGCCGAATATCACGCGGCTTGAAGTTCAGTCGCTCTGGACACCTAACACCTACGTCAACGAAATTACCGAAAGCGGTTTCCGTGCTGATCCCGTCATTTCAGAGTCGGTCATCCCGGAGAGCCTGACGCCGGACGCCATTGCGCGAATTCGTGACTCGGCGCGCGAAGGTGGCTATATCGGGACGCTGGTCGGCAATGACCAGAAGAGCGCAATGATCACCGCGGAAGTCCACGAGTTCGACGCCGCAGGCAAGCGCATCGATTACGTGGCCTATCACGACCTGATCGAGAAGACACTGCGCCAGCAGTTCTCCGACAAGGACTTCCAGATCGAAATCATCGGTTTCGCGGAAGAGGTCGGTGCGATTGCCCAAGGCGCCAAAAACGTCTTGTTGTTCTGCGGGATTTCGCTGTTGCTGACGGCGCTGGCGGTGTACTGGTACTGCCGCTCGGTCAGGCTGACTGTATTGGCGATTGCGTGTTCGCTGACCTCGCTGATCTGGCAATTCGGCACGCTGCATTTGATCGGATATGGACTTGATCCGCTTGCGGTTTTGATTCCGTTCCTTATCTTCGCGATCGGCGTTTCGCACGGTGTCCAGCAGATCAATTACATCGTACGCGAGATCGCGCACGGCAAAACGACCGCAGAGGCGGCACGTGCGAGCTTTACGGGTCTGTTGATTCCTGGTGTTCTCGCGCTGGTCACGGCTTTCGTTTCGTTCATTACGCTTGCGCTGGTCCCGATCGAAATGGTCCGGGAGCTGGCTATCACGGCGTCGATCGGTGTCGGCTACAAGATCTTGACGAATCTGGTCATGCTGCCGCTCGCGGCATCGATGATGAAGTTCGATTCGCAGTTTGCGGAGCGCGCAATGCAACGCGGCGAACAGCGTGGGCAGTGGTTGCGCTGGATCGCCTCGCTGGCAAAGCCTCGAAATGCCGCAGTCGTGTTGTTGGTTGCTGGCGTCGTGGTCGCTACGGCTGCATGGGAAGCGCGAGACCGGGTTATCGGCACGCTGCAGCCTGGTGCACCCGAGTTGCGAGTCAATGCGCTCTATAACCTGGATGCGGCGTCGATCGCCGGTGCATACGACACCGGACAGGACTGGCTGACCGTGTTCGTCGAAGCGCAAGGAGCCGATTGCTCCAACGTCAATGTCGGCCTTTATGTCGACCAGTTCTCGACGGCGATGCGTCATGTGCCTGGCGTCGTGTCGGTGAAGTCGTATTCCGACATGCTGAAGATTTATAACCAGGGCTACAACGAAGGCAATCCGATGATGGCCGTCGTTCCGACCGACCAGGGGAACTACGCGAGTTTGTCGGAGGAGATCAGTCGCTCCCGCGGTTACATGAACAAGACGTGCAGCATGGTGGCGGCCAATCTGTATCTGACCGACCATAAGGCGACGACGATCAACCATGTGATCGACTCGATCAATGAGTATGCTAACGCGCATCCGAGTCCGGACGCGAAAGTGCTGCTCGGCGCAGGCAATGCGGGCATCCAGGCTTCAGTCAACGATGCAGTGGCCCACAGCGAGCTGCCGATGATGCTGTACGTGTATGCCGCGATTATCGTGCTGGTGCTCGTCGTGTATCGCGATCTTCGCGCGGTGGTCGCCTGTTGCTTGCCGTTGTCGGCCGGTAGTCTGATTGGATACTGGTTCATGAAGGAATTGCAGATTGGCTTGACGGTCGCCACATTGCCGGTGATGGTGCTGGCCGTGGGGATCGGCGTCGATTACGCGTTCTACATTTACAACCGCCTGCAACTGCATCTGAGTCACGGCATGAACATCGTCAAGTCGCTCGAGAAATCGATCCTCGAGGTCGGGATGGCAACGATCTTCACCGCGCTCACACTGGCGGTTGGCGTGGCGACGTGGTCGTTCTCGGAACTGAAATTCCAGGCGGACATGGGCAAGCTGCTGGCCATCATGTTCGGCGTCAATCTGGTGATGGCGATGACCGTGCTGCCCGCGCTCGCTGTATGGCTGGAAAGGATCTTCCCGAGGCGAAAAGCCGTTTCGGTGCCGGGAATTCTTACTCATTGATAGGTGGCGCGATGAAAAGTATCAAGCAAGCAAATCGTCTGCGTCCCGCGTTGTCCGCATGGATGCTCACACTCGCGACGCTCGCCGGGCAGTCGGTCGCGGCGAATGCCGCCGATGACATCGCCGTGCTGCACGCTCCCGCCGTCGTGGTGCCCTATGCGAGCCAGGAGGCGATTCTCGGGGCCGCGGACACTGGCAAGCGTCTGGTCGCGGTGGGAGAGCATGGTGTGGTCCTGCTATCGGATGATGGCGGGCGCAGTTTCCGTCAGGCACGTAGCGTACCGACGCAAGCTCAGTTGAACGCCGTGACGTTTGTCGGTCAACAGGGTTGGGCGGTGGGTCAATGGGGTGTTGTCGTTCACAGCGCCGACAATGGAGAAACGTGGTCGTTGCAGCGCAGCGATGCGACTGTCGACCAGCCCTTGTATTCCACGTACTTTCTGGACGACCAGCATGGTTTTGCGGTTGGACTGTGGTCGTTGTTCCTGAAAACCGATGACGGTGGCAAGACATGGGCAGCGGTCAAGATTCCCGTCCAGCAAGGGATGAAAGTCAAGACGCCGAATTTCAGCCGTATTTTCGGCGATGGAAAGGGGGCATTGTTCATCGCTGCGGAACACGGCTACGTATTGCGTTCGCTGGATGGCGGCCAGACGTGGACGTATTTGTCGACGGGTTATGAAGGCTCCTTCTGGACCGGTTGTGTCGATGCCGCCGGCAATGTAGTGGTGGGCGGGCTTCGTGGCTCCATTTACGTCAGCGCGGACCGGGGCGAGACATGGAGCAAGGCCTCCACACCTGCACAAAATTCGATAACCGCGATTTCGGCGAGCGGTTCGCGTATTTTTGCAGTGGGTCTCAACGGGACGCGTCTTGTGAGTACCGACGGCGGAAAATCGTTCGAGCCGATGGGGCACGGTGGGGAGACGTCGTATACGGCGTTGTCCGTGGCAGGTGATTCGATCGTGTCGTATTCGACCGATGGTGTTGGCTCGCCGGAGAAGGTTGGTTCGACTGCGAAATAGGTCTGCCGATCGCCTGTTGTTTCAGGTTCGGCCTTAGGCCAAGGGGAAGGTGGCCGCGCCCGAGTCCGGCGCGGTCTGCCTTCAGGCGATTCGATCATCCGTGATGTAATTACGTTGTCGCCAGATTGCGGGTGATGCGTTGAGCGCAACGGCATATCAGCGTAGGGTGAACAGCTTTGCGTCCCGCATTCCTGCATCGGAATGAAGACGGCGAGGCCGACGCAGCTTTGGTACGAACGCCCGCTGTCTTGCAGTTCAGAACGCGCTAAAGACTTGCGTGTCGCTGCCGATCTTCAGGATTTTTTGCACTGTGTGCCGTCGCGTGTGGGTTGTCCGGCGGCACCGCCTCCAGAAAGCCACGCCCCATCTCCACTTCGAAGCGCGCCGCGCTGCCTTCCCAGATGATGCGCGCATGTTCCAGCACGTAGACACGATCCGCGTGGGGCAGGGCGAACCGCACATTCTGCTCGCCTAACAGCACGGTAATTGGCGTCGACTTCTGCAACGACTCCAATGCTTTCGATAGTTGTTCGAGGATGATGGGCGCGAGCCCGAGCGTCGGCTCGTCGAGAATCAGGAGCTTCGGCTGGGTCATCAACGCGCGTGCGATCGCCAGCATCTGCTGTTCGCCGCCGGACAGTGTTCGCGCCGTTTGGCTCTGGCGGGAGTCGAGTACGGGGAAAAGATCGAACAGCCATGCGAGCTGCTTCGCACGTAGCTTGTCGGGAAGATGATATCCGCCAAGCTCAAGATTTTCGCGGACCGACATGTCGCCGAAGAGCTCGCGCGTTTCAGGGCATTGCACGAGGCCCGCGCGCGCGATGGCCGCGCCGCTCGTGCCACGCAGATCGCGTCCCTCAAAGCGAATTGTTCCCTTGTACGGCACGAGACCTGAAAGGGCGTTGAAGAGCGTCGTCTTGCCCGCTCCGTTCAGCCCGACGACGGATACGAACTCGCCCTCGCGCACATGTAGACTGACGCCGTCGAGCGCGCATGCCTTGTCATACAGTACGCGCACGTCGGAGACATCGAGGATGTCCGGCTTCGCGTTCGCGCTCCCGCCAGTACGTTCGCGCAATTCCAGCTTGCCGCCCAGATAGACGCGGCGTACGGTCTCGTTTTGCATCACCTCTTCGGCCGTGCCTTCGGCGATGTGTTCGCCGAGGTACATCGCGAGCACACGGTCGGCGAGCGCCGCAAGACTCTTGACGTTGTGATCGACCAGCAGGACCGCGCAACCCTCCGCCCGAAAGCCACGAATCAGCTCGGAAAATGCCTCCGATTCTGCTACGGTCAGCCCGGCAAAGGGTTCGTCGACGAGTACGATCTTTGGGTCGCGCGCGATCGCTTTCGCCATTTCCATACGCCGCAGGTCCGCAAAAGGCAGCGTCGCGGGATGCCGATTCATGACGTTGCTCAGGCCGACACGCGCGGCGATTTCGCGCGCACGCTGGTGCACGTGCTGATCGGCGGCGAGTTTGACGAGCGAGTCCGGAAGTAGCGCGAGCTTGATGTGCTCAAGCACGGTCTGTCGATGGAGCGGGCGCGAATGCTGGAACACGATGCCCACACCCGCGCGTGCGATCCGGTGTGGTGCCCAGCCTGCCATGTCGACGCCATCGATCTTGATCGACCCCGCATTGGGCCGTTCGATGCCCATGATCAATTTCATCACGGTTGACTTGCCGGACCCGTTTGGGCCAATCAGGCCGAGAATTTCGCCGGGTGCAATGTCGAAGCCAATGTCCTTGACCGCGACGAGACCACCAAAGCGCTTGACCAGCCCGCGTACGGACAGAAGCGGCGTGTCGTTCATTGATCTTCCCTCGCACGCAGCAGATTGCCGAGCAGTCCGTCCGGAAAAAACAGGATGACCGCGAGCGCGATCGCCGCGACGACGAACGTGTTGAGCTGGCCGAGCGGACGCAAAAACTCGCCGGCGACGATCAGGAAAATGGATCCGAGTACCGCACCGAGAATGGTGCGGCGTCCGCCAAGCACGGCAGCGATGATGATCTGCACACCGACGCTTAGATCGATCACTGTGCTCACGGATGCCGTGCCTTGATAGAACACCAGCATCGCGCCCGCAACGCCCGAGAAAACGGCACTGACGCAGAACGCCACGAGCTTGTGGCGCGTTACGTTGAACCCGAGCGCCTGTGCGCCGATTGCGTCCTGCCCGCTTGCCTGCAAGATGAGGCCGATTGCCGACCGCGACAGACCGAAGAGCAGGATCGCGCAAACAATCAGAAAAGCGAGAGCGATCCAGTAGTTCTGTATTGCATCGATCGACATGACATCCGGCACCATCATGCCGATTTCCCCGCCTGTCACGCCCGCGAAAATCACGACTGCATTCTGAAGCAGCAGCACGGCGACTAACGTGACAAGTCCGAAGTACGGACCACGCAGCCGCAGCGCCGGCACGGCGAGCAGCAGTCCGCCAATCAACGCGACGAGGCCGCCTGCTACGACGCAGACAGGCAGGGGCAAGTTCCACCTTGCATCGAGTATCGCCGCTGAATACGCGCCGAGGCCGATCAGAAAGGTGGGTCCGAAGTTGACCTCACCGGCAAAGCCGAACAGCAGGTCCCACGACATGGCGAATACGCCGAAATAAAAAGCGACCGTCAGCACGCCGAGAATGTAGCCGGACAACCACCACGGCAACATCGCGGCCGCTGCGGCGAGCACGACGGCAACCCATACCGCACGCGAACGAAGAACACCGGTCATGATGATTCGCTCCGCTAACGCCGTCCAAGAAAGCCTTGAGGCCGCATATACACGACGAGCACCAGTAACAGCAACGCGGGCAGCGGCCGCAAGGTCGGCGCAATAAGATAGGCGGTGATGGTCTCCAGATATCCGACGACATACGCGGCCATCAGCGATCCGGATACGCTGCCCAGTCCGCCCAGCACTACGATCGAGAACGCGCTCGCCGTGAGCTGACCGGTGTTGTTCGTGCTCACACCGAGAAAAGAAGCGAGCAGCACGCCGGCGATGCCCGCCAGTACGCCATAAATACTCCACGCGAGCAGATAGATCCGCGAGAGTTCGAATCCGAGCAACGTCAGGCCACGCGGATTCATCGACGCCGCAAGGAGCGCCTTTCCGGACCGCGTACGGTTCACGAATAGCCATAACAGACCGATCACGGCCCAGCACACCACGGCGATCATGATTTCGTTGATCGGCACGCGTACGCTCCAGATGGTCACAACGCCGCTGATGAGCGGGCGGATCGTTACCGGGTTATCGGTGAAGAGCCACGCCATGCCTTGCTGGATCATGATGCCCCATAGCAGCGTGCCGGTGAGCACGAAGATTTCCTTTTCTTCGCCGGGAATGGCGGCTGAACGCTGGATAGGCCGCACGACCATCAGATAGGTGATGTAAGCCGTCACCATGCCGGCGACCACACCGAGCAGGGTGCCGAGGTATGTGCCGAGACCGGCTTCGCCCGCGAGCATCCAGCCGATCATGGCGGCTACGAGCATCACGCCGCCGTGCGCGAGGTTCAGTATGCCGGACACGCCGAATATCAGCGTAAAGCCGATGGCGCCCAGCGCGTAGAGAGAACTGATTGCGAAGCCGTCGACGAGTATCTGCAGTGGCAGCATGCCCGGCCTTTCGTGTGGGTTGGGGTGTCGTGCGTTCGATGTATGTGCTGTCTGCCCCGTCGCCACGCGTAGGGACAGACAGTTTCAAGCAAGGTCAGGCGGCTAGTTCGCGCTTGCCTGCTGCACCTTGATGAAGGCCGGGAACCTGATCTTGCCGTTGGCGACAGACTTGGGCCAAAGCGCGACCTGCTTGCCGTCCTGCCATTGAAGGTTGATACCGGTGATATAGCCAGGCCCGTACTTCAGCGCATGCGTGAACTGGTCGTTCTTGCCGTAGAACTGCCAGCGGCCGATGGTGCCGACATAGTCCGTCTTCTCGAGTGCGTCCACCATTTTGTCCGGATCGGTGGAGCCCTCGTTCCGCTTGATCGCGTCGGCGAGGATGTAGACAAGGTCGTAGCTCGTAAAGCCGCAATACGCCGGCGATACGCCGAACTTCTTCTGATACGCCTCGGTGAACGGTACGGTCCTCGGCGTCATCGCTACGCCGGGTGCCGCGGCCGACGCCGTGACCACGCCTTCCGTTGCGCCGTTGGTGTCCTTCCAGAAGCTCGTCGTCGTAGCCTGCGAACTTTGGCCGGTCATCGGAATCGGTACCTGCTGTTCGTGCCATTGCACGGTCGGTTGCACGCCGACATGGCTGATGCCCGTGGTGATCGTGTCGGGATGCTTTGCCTCGATTTCATTGAAGATCGGGGTAAAGTCAGTCGTATCCGGATTGAAGCGGATATGGCCGAGCACCTGAAGACCGGCTTTGGGCAGGCATTCCAGATAGCGTTCGTCGAGCGGCTTGGTCCATGCGGCGTCCTCGCTCATGACGACCGTCGTTTTCATCTTCAGCTGGTCGACAAGAATGTCGTGCGAAAAGTCGCAGATCGACTGCGCAATGAACGCCGATGTCATCCAGCCATGGAAGGTGTACTTGTAATGGTCGTAGTCGTCGTGGACGTACTTCGAAATGTTGTTGCTCGCCGCGCCGGGCGTAATGAAGGGCATCTTCAGCCGGGCGGACCACGGCTCCATCGCAAGCGCCACTTCGCTGATATAGCTGCCGATCACGGCAACGACCTTATCCTGGGTTGCGGCGCGCTGGAATGCGCGCACGCCGTCCGAGGCGGACGAGTGGTCGTCGTAAGCGATGATCTGGATGGGGCGGCCGTTGACGCCGCCGCTGGCGTTGATCTCGTTCGCGGCGAGCTGCGCCGCCTTGCTGATCGAGGCGCCCGCGACCGCCGACTCCTCGCTGATTACACCGATCTTGATCGGGTCTCCTGCCGCCCAGGCGCTGGCCGCGAGACCCAATCCTGCAGCTGCTGTACCCGTCGCGACGACGCGATACAGGTTTTGCCACACGCTGTTACTGGACATGATGCATCTCCGATTCGTTACGATCGTTGATAGAAATCTGCCCGCTACATTGCAGCTATTAATGGTGTGGCCACAACAGTATCACTTGTTTCCAAACGGTAAATCCGTACAAACGATACCGGTGGCGTGTGAAATTCATTGTGCAGAGCGGAATAAATCGAGTGGTTCGCTCCCCCGTTTTATTCGTTGCTCTAATCTGCTAAGCGTGATTCTTTCTTCGCGACGCTTGTGGGCATCGTATTCTGGCACTTCGGATCCGGCGGGGCGTCGCAGCTTCTGGGCCGGGTGGATATTGCTCATCGCGTCTGACTAGTTCCGTCCGGAATTCCATCGCATGGCTCGGAGCGAGCAATCGCTCTCAGACACTCCAGTACGGCACCGCAGTTCACCAAAACGTTACGGAGCGAATCGAATTTCATGCGAAGACACGGTTCGTTCGCGAAACGTGCCGCGTTGACCCCTTGGCAGTTAGCCGTGCGCGACCTCGAGTGCCTCGCTTTTTTTGAAATGATCTGCAATGCGAAGTATTGGATGAGCGATAGCGGTGCGGAGTGTATCGGGTGGATCGCGAACCGCGCTTACCGAGCGTCCATGTTCTCGGAGCCATCTGGGGCGAACGCAATATACGAGTCCCTGCCTGCCTGACTGTACGTGTCACCAACTCCGCTGCATTTGGCGTGTGCCACGCACCGAACTGCACGGTGGAATTTCTGCCCGATCGGCGTTCCTCGTGCCGATATAGTCACGTGCCAGAGCAGGCGTACTTCTGTCCCCAGTTATTTCGCGTCAATAGCAACGATCGGTAAATCTTTGACAACCAAAAGCCGGATGAGATGGAGTGGCGAACGACATTGGCGGCTCAATCGGGAGGCGTTCAAAAAGAAGCAGGAAATTTATCTGCGTGGATCGGATTCATTTGTCAGACAAAAACAAACGGGTCAAGAATTGCGCCATATGGCCGATATAGCATCTCGGACACTCTGAGATATATCGGGAAGTCCTGGCGGAATAGATAAAGTGGGGCCGGAATTGAAACGCTCGTTCGCGAAAATAGAAGTCTGCGTCCGGGAAAGGCGACGGTAGCGGCTGTTACTCTCGCGTCGTTCGTTCACGCGCTCATGAACAACTATTCAAGATTGATTGTCTGGCGAGGGCACGCGGGGTAAAGCCTTTGCTGAAACATCTGGCAGACGCTGCGCAGCGACACGTCGAACGATCTGCCCTGCAATAACGACGCGGAATTAGAAGGAGCAGTGCGATGAAAGTAGAAGACCTCATGACGAAGCGAATTGTGACAGTTGGCTTCGATGACACGCTGGGAACCGTCAGGGAGATCTTCGAGGAAACCGGGATTCATCACTTGCTCGTCGTCGAGGGCAGAGAACTGCAAGGCGTTGTGTCCGATCGCGATCTGTTGCGCGCGTTGAGCCCGTTCGTCGACAGCGTGGTGGAAACACATCGGGATAAAAGTACGCTCAGCAAACGTGTGCATCAGATCATGAGCCGTGCACCGAAAACACTGCGGCCGGACGCTGGGCTCGCCGAGGCGGTCCAGTTGTTTCTCGACCATAAGGTCTCGTGTATTCCGATTGTCGACAGCGAATTCAGGCCGGTGGGGATCGTAAGCTGGCGCGACGTCATGAAGACCTATGCCG
Organism: Paraburkholderia adhaesiva; assembly: GCF_021390575.1. Classification (GTDB taxonomy): domain Bacteria; phylum Pseudomonadota; class Gammaproteobacteria; order Burkholderiales; family Burkholderiaceae; genus Paraburkholderia; species Paraburkholderia adhaesiva. The sequence goes on from NZ_JAJEJQ010000002.1 coordinate 778,173, forward strand.
ACATGTTGAACGCGACGGACGCTACAGACACAGCCGTCCTGGCGGACGCAGCACAGGCGTGATAGCGGTCTGGGCGAACATCGCAAGCGCGCGCCGGGTGAAACGTAGCGTGAGGATTGCTGAATCCGGGGCGCCGCGCTGCGACCTCCAGCTGGGCCTTGACGATCAGCGAAATTTCGCCACTGAAAACGTTTGCCGGCACATTTTCTTGATTAGCGGCAAGAACTGAGGGTGTATGCGACAAGCTGAGAAATTATGCGATCGATTGTCGCATGGAATATTTGCCGTTCAAGAAATGCGAAGGCGAGTGTTATCTTACGCATATGTCAGCAGCATGAATTTCCGGCTGCTGAAGCGTCAAATGGTGCTGCCACTTCGCCGGTTTCAGGCTGGAGTTCGCGAGATTGCGGCTGCACGAGATGGTCACTCAAGTGCGCCGCGTTTCCGAGCCAATTACTAAAAGAACCATGAAGCTGTCGTTTGCGCAAAAGCTCTTCTTGCCTCTGGTGGCGATGCCCTCGATAGAACCGGCGACGAATGGGGATAACGTCGGTCACTTCGATGCTCCGGGCGACGTGCACCTCTTCCAGAAATTTGTCACTTTCGTCGAGCGAGACCGAAGCGGTCTTGCATCGCGGTTTTTCCTGCGCGCGAACGTGAACATGGGTCTGATTCGGGAGGAAGCGCGGCGATGCTGAACCACGTTTTTCCTTCCGTTCACGGCGGTGACGCGCCGCATGAAGCGGCGCAGCTTTACGGCCCGATGTGGGCAGCGACGCTCGCCTCTTTAAGCAAGGCGATGCGGCATCACGCTGCTGACATCGAGAGCAGCTTTTACGAACAGCTGGTCCGGTTGCCGGGATCGAAGCACATCGTAGATGCGCTCTCGGCGCCGGAAATCGAGCGTCTCAAGTCGCGACAGACCGAGTATCTGAGCGCCCTTGTCGCGCCGGATCTGACCGCGGAGGCACACCGGGCGATGGCGCTGCGGGCCGGCCGCATCCATGCCGCGATGGGGATAGACCCGGAAGACCTGATCCGTATTCGCGAAATATTGTTCGAGGCCCTTCACCGATACGTTGATGCGACCGCGCACGGGGAAGCAGTGAGGGTGTTCGCGCGCAGGCTCACCCGCGACCTGGCCTGGCAGGCAGAGGCATCGCAAAACCTCCAGAACGCGCGCCAGAATGTGTTGGTGCGCATCACCAGACTCGCGTGGGAAATAGACAGCTATACCGACCTGATCGGAAACGTCGTCGATATTCTCAGTGCGCACGATGAAGTGGCCGCCTGCTCGGTGGGGCGGCCGGACAGCCGGGGCGTATTCCGGTTCGAGGCCGCCTCGAAGAATATCGCGAAATTTCTCGCCGATCTCGAGCGTTCCGAAGAACTGCACATCACGACTACGGGCGATGGTCCGCGCAGTCAAGGTGCGATTGGCCGGGCGTGGCGCAGCGGGAAGCCGGAACACCTCCTCAATTTTCGGACGGACCCGCTAGGAGCGCTTTGGAAGGACGTCGTATTGAGTGAAGGCCTTCGCTCCGTCGTTGCGATTCCGCTGAGTCAGCCGGGCTGCGCACCGATGGCCGTTCTGACTTTATACAGCGCATTTCCAGGCGGATATGCAGGCGCTGAACAGCGAGCCTTTATCGAACTTTTGCAGACGCTTTTGGCGTTCGCCGTTGCGCGATTTGAAAATCAGGAAGGGGGAAGCCGGACCGTGCCATTAGCGACACGGAAAAACTGGGCGACGTTGCTCAGATCGGACGCGCTGCAAATGCATTATCAGCCGCTGCTGGACCTCAAAACAGGTCGGGTCACCAAAGTCGAAGCACTTGCCCGCCTGAAGGACGGCGATCGGCTTTTGACACCCGCCGAATTTTTTCCGGCGTTCTCCTCGGATGATTTTTTCGAACTGTATGTGCGGGGGCTTGGACAGGCACTGTCGCACCGGCAACTCTGGCTGCAAAGCGGAATCGACCTTGGGGTGTCCGTCAATCTGCCGCCCAGTGCATTGAGCGATAGCCGCTATTTCGAAGCCACGCAGCAGGCCATGAGTCAATTTGCGTGCGATCCAGGCACGTTGACGCTGGAAATGCTGGAAACAGATGCGCTTCTGTCCGGCGTGGACGGATCGAAAGAATTGGCGAAATTCAAGGCACTGGGCATCAACCTGGCCGAAGACGATCTGGGTTCAGGGCACAGCAGCCTGCACCGCTTGCGCGAGTTGCCGTTCGACTGGATCAAGATCGACCGGAGCATTGTGAGTTTGCACGGCCCGGATGCGCTCGACGTATTGCGTTTTATCTATCAGTTGACTCGCCTGGGTCATTCGCTGGATAAACGCGTGATCGTCGAAGGGGTCGAGGGCACGGAACTGCTGGAAGCCATTGCGATTCTCGGTGCCGATGCCGCTCAAGGTTATGGAATCGCTCGCCCCATGCCGGCGCATCAGATCGTTGCGTGGATGGGTCACCAGCCGGGCTTGCCAGCCACGCTGAATGCGAATGGTCCTTTGGCAAAACTGGCCCGCCTGTTGATCCAGGAGGAGCGCTTGCATCTGATTTCCGAAGACCAGCCTGCTTTTGACCGGCTGGTGGACATCGTCAAGGCTGCCGCCGATGCACAAGTTCCCGCATGCGCGTCGCCTGCCACCCAGGATTCGCGTTGCCAGGCTTGTCTGTTGACGGCGTTCTTTGTCGAAACGGAGTCCGTTCGGAGCTGCGATTTTGCCGATTCGACGCTGGAAAAGGACTTTATCGCGGCCACGGTGCAACATGGGCTGTGCAGTGCGGATTACCGCCAGGCACGGCAGCGGTTGATCGAATCGATCATGTTCGGGGCCGTTTAATACGGATTGTCAATCGCGGTGCAGGGACGAGAGCTTGCGTGGGATGTGGGAGCCGTCGGCTCCAGCGCAGGAGTGTCGCGCTTTTTTGGGATAGTCGATGCCGTGATTGCAGCATCGGACAACAGCACGAAACCGCAAGCTCTTTAACGAAAGCCATCTACAGCATTTAATAAATCGTATGGTACGACTGACCGACCTCATTCCGGGTGAGCTGGAATATACCGAATACAACTGGTTGGTATCGCCTTATCGTCATCTGGGTTTCCTGACGCGGCGACGAGCAAGCACGATCGTCAATCGCGTTCGTTTGCTTGCGTTTCTGTTTGCCGTGCTCACGGCAGTTTGGAGCGGTGTCGACCTGATCGTCTTTCCATTCGATCTCTGGTTCAACCTGGCGTTGATTCGACTGGTTTCCAGCGCGGCATTCGCGAGCTTGTTGCTGTACAGCCCCAACGACGGCAACCTTTTCGGCGCTTATCGGGCGATGGCGCAGTTATTTGCGATTCCAACGGTTTTTTTTGTCGCCTCCTATCTGCTTCTCGGCCATTACCAGCTCACGGGATTGTCAGCGGCGATCAGTGTCGGTTATGCATTCCTGCCTTTTGTTCTGCTGGCAGGGCTGTCCATCTTTCCCCTGACAATGATCGAAACCATCTGCTTTTCTGCACCAATCCTGATTGCGCAGCTTATCGCCGGCTTGTTTCGCTGGACCGGCATGGACTGGCCATCGGTCGCAGGCGAATTCTGGTTGCTCGTGCTGATCTCCGGCGTGTCGGTTCTGGCAGGCATGAGCCAGTTGGGGTTCATGATCGGGCTGGTACGACAGGCAGTTCGGGATGCACTAACGGGCGTTTTTTCGCGCAGCGGCGGCGAGGAAGTGCTGGAGCTGCAGTTCAGCATCGCCTCTCGCAGCGGCGCAAAGCTCTCTGTCGCGTTCCTCGATCTCGATCATTTCAAGAGCATTAACGATCAGTACGGTCACGAAGCGGGTGACACGGTCCTCGTCAACATGGCCAGTATCGTTTCCCGCCATCTGCGTCGTAGTGATGTGCTGGTACGCTGGGGCGGTGAGGAATTTCTGGTGATCATGCCCGACACCAGCGTGGCGCATGCGCAAGCAGCGCTGGTGCGACTGCTCAAGACCGGTTTTGGCGTGACGCCCCGCAACACTCCGGTAACGGCCAGCATTGGCGTGGCCGAGCTAACGGTCGACAAGGCCAGCGACTGGAAGTCACTGCTCGAGATCGCCGATCAGCGGATGTATCGTGCGAAACAAAATGGTCGCGCCCAGATTTGCGGATACGACGAAAAGGTTCGAGTAGAGCGGGCGGAACTGGCGCTGCAATAGGCAGAAAAAAGCGCGTGCCCGGGTCTGAGCCCGCAAGGGGCGAGCCTCCCCGTGCATCGATCTGAGGACGGGCGTGAACATGAAGATGTCGCGTGCTGCAAGCGGCTCGTGTTAATTCGTCATGCGCACGGCTGATAAAGATCGCTCCGCCACCGTAGACCCGCACGTAAAAATACGGCGAGTGATCGAAAGCGGATTCGCAGGACACGTCCTGGGCATTGGAAACAACCGGTGATTCGATCGCCAGTGCTATGAAAACCAGGTGTGACGACGAGAGCAGGCAATTGGGAAAATTATCAGCTCACGTCGCCGGTCGCGTGTTCATCTGAAGCCGGGGCGCTTCCTGTTCCGCCGAGTCCCGTTTCCCACGCATAGCGAAACAGTTCAGCATCACGCTCGATGCCGAGCTTGCGCATGGCAGTGACCTTTTGGGAACTGATGGTCTGCTTGCTGCGATTGAGCTTCTTCGCAATTTCGCCGATCGACATGCCGGAGACGTACAGCCTGATCACTTCGACTTCGCGCTTCGACAGTTCTGTGCGTTCGCCGGTGGCGCCGCTCGACGGCTTTACCGGCAGGTTCTGACGAATACCTTCATTCGGGAAATAGAGCGCGTGCGCATAGACGGCGTGAATCGCGGAGATCAGCCGGTCGAGGTCATCGGACTTGTTGATGTACGAATGCACGCCGAGCCGCGCGACTTCCCGCACGATGGCCGGGTTGTCGACGGTCGTGAATACGACGATTTTCAGATCGGGGTATCGCCGGCGCAGATAGGAGAACAGGCCCATGCCGTCACCATAAGCGCCATTCGGCATCGCGTAGTCGGTCACGAGGACATCGCACGGAACCGTTTCGAGCAGCGCGACGATCTCGCTCGAATTCTGCGCTGTGCCGGTAACCTTGATCGTGCTGACGGAATCAAGCGCGTACTTCACACCAGCGACGAGAGCGGGATGGTCGTCAGCAAGTACGACGTTGATTTGCATTACAGGTCCTTCTATGGGCATTCCGCATAATCATATTGAGACAAGTATAGCGGTTGCCCCAGCCGAAATCACGATAAGCACCCGGATTTAACGTTAGTTAACCTACGGAAATTGCCTTTCTGCAAAATATATATTGACAGTATCCGTGCCGGGCATGAATGGAACGGAAAGCCAAATGGCGTCCGGTCCTTGCGTTCTATTTATTGAGTGAAAGATGTACGGTCTGTGATGGTGTGTGAGGGGTTGTTGCCTTCAGGTGCATCCGCCGCCTGGTGGGCTTATTTTGTTGCGACACCACTCGCGCCGATTCGATAAGCGAACTGGCCTCTCTAATTTCGTTATTTCCCGATAAATCTCGCGGGTTCTGGCTTTCGGAATGGGGGGACGGCCGCGGATAGCGACGAGAATGTGCGTTCAGCGTACGCCGACGTCGATCAGACGGGCTGGCACTCAGACGTTTCAGCGTGTCGTGGTTAGCTGAGTGTTGTGGTCAGCTTGATTACGGGCGTTCTCGATATGTTGAAACGCCTGGACGTCGATGGCATGAAATCGACGAAGATCAGTACCCCACGGCGGCCATCGGTTCGCTCTGTCCCCCGGAGCGATCAGTAGCCGCGCTGTCGTGATGCGCATGCGACTTTAAGCGGCTCGATTCCGTTGTGGATTAGGACGTGTCCTAATTATCATTAAAACATATAGGACATGTCTGATTTATGGGCTTTGCTATTCCGTAACTGCTTAAAATCGCGTCCGTCGATCCACGAGGGAATGGGGAACAAGAGCATGCCGTCCACGCCATTGGGCCGTCTGCGGCGTTATCAGGACTTGCTGCTGCTGGGCGGCGGCGTCGTGATCACGTTCGTGGCGTTCCTGACGTTTTCAGTCACGTGCGTCTACGCGCTGCGCCAGTATGCGGCGGAGCAACGCCAGGCCCTCGTGGACCACCGGGGCCAGGTCGTGACAGTGACGCGCGCAGCCCAAACGGCACTGCGTCGCACCGTCAGCTTTTTCGAGCTGTCCTGGCCGACCATGCCGCAAGCCGATCGCACCCTCTATGACGCGTTTCGGCGCAACGGCAACCAGATCTTCATCGAAGGCCCGGGGCTGGGGGGCGGTGTGTATTTTGCGGCGTCGGAGCATGCCGTCGAAAACACGTCAGTCGTGCGCCAATATCTCTCGCTCGCGCGTCAGTTCGCGTTGAGTAACGCGTCGGCGACGTCCGCCACCAACATGGAGTTCGCCGGCTACGTCTACACCCCGGATGAGGAACTGATCATCATGCCGGCGTCGGTCATGAAATCGAATACCCAGCCTCGCGTGAGCGAACTCATCGACGCGCTGAGGATCGACTTCGCGAAGCTTGCGGCGCACGACCAGCGTAGTCCGGGCGACTTCCGTCCCGCGGTGCACTGGCTGCCGCCGTTCACTGACCCGCTTTCCGGTCAGAAGCGCTTGCGTCTCGTGGCACAGGCGGCGAGCCAGGGCCAGCCTTTCGCGGCGATCGTGATCGAATACGATCCGCAGACCTTTCTGCGACCGCTTACCGATCGCGGGAACGACATCTACCAGCTCGTAGCCGCCGACGGGCGGGTTATCGCGAGCACAGGGATTGGCGCCGACGACCATCGCCTCGCGCAAGTGGCCTTTGGGCAGCAAGCGCGGCACCCATTGTTTTTCGGCAGTGATGTGAGCTTTGGCAACGACTATTTCGTGATGAAAGAGTCGATTCCCGGCACGGACTGGACACTCCTCAGTGCGTTTTCGTGGCGCGATATCGTGGCCGCGATCGCGCCCCAGGTCGGCACGGCTGCGGCGGCGACGGCGGTGATGCTCGCTGTCGTGTGGACGCTGCTGCTCGTGTTTCGCGGTCGAATCTTCGCGCCCTTGCTCAAATACGCCGCGCGCGTATTCGAAAGTGAGCACCTGAGCCGCACGGTGGTTCATACGGTTCCCGTCGGCCTTGCGCTGGTATCGCGCGAGACCGGCGAGTGGCTGCTGGAAAGCCCGTACATACAGGAAATAGCGTCGCATGTCGTGGGGGAGTCGAAGGCGCTCGCCGATGCATTATTAGGCTGCTACGACACGTTCGAGCACGATCATCCGTCAAGCGCGCCGGCCGGCGTGATGCGTCACGACCTCATCTTTCCCACGCACAATGGCGGCCGGATCGAACTTGCGTGCAGTGCCTCGCAGGCGCGTTTCAATGGCATCGACGTGCTGGTGGCGGTCTTCATAGACGTAACGGAGAGGCGCCGCCTGCAGCGCGAACTCAACGCGGCCATGGTGGCGGCGGACTCTGCAAATCAGGCCAAGTCGGCGTTTCTTGCCGCCATGAGCCACGAAATTCGCACGCCGCTCAATGCGATCCTGGGTAACCTCGAATTGCTCGCGAACTCGCCCTTGACGCCTGTGCAGCGCGACCGTCTCACGACGGTTCGGACCGCATCGGACGGTCTGCTCGCCGTGGTCAGTGACATTCTCGACTTCTCGAAGATCGAGGCCGGCGAGATGGCGCTTGAGCATATCGAGTTCAACGTACTCGAGGTGATCGAGCGTGTGCTGGAGATTTTTGAGCCGCTCGCGAGCGCGCGGGGGCTCAGCCTCTACGCGCGGCTCGGCGTCGCAACTTCGCAGACGATGCGCGGTGACCCCACGCGCGTGGCTCAGGTTCTCAACAATCTGTTAAGCAATGCGATCAAATTCACCGAGCATGGCGCCATTACCGTGATCGCGAATGTCGAGCCCGCGGCAGTCGACAAACATCGGCTCGTTCTCGCGGTCGTCGATACCGGCATCGGCATTTCGCCGCAGCAACGGGATCAGCTTTTCAAGGCATTTTCGCAGCTCGATGTCTCGATCAACCGGCGCTTTGGCGGCACGGGGCTTGGGCTCGCGTTGTGCCAGCGGATCGTTCGCGCCATGAATGGGCGCATCGGTGTGTCGAGCACGCTCCACGCCGGCAGCCGCTTCACGGTGCAGTTGCCGCTCGGCGACGGCATCGCGGTGCACAGCGACGCTCGCATAACCGACGGGGCGCGCGTGCTGTTTCTGAGTTCGGCGCAGGAGTGGTGCGACTTTGCAGTTGGGCATCTCGAACGGTGGGGCGCGCAGGTGACCGTGTACCGGCATCCGGCGGCCATCACGGAGGCGGACCTCGAATTGGCCGCCGCGCTGGTGATCTGGGGCACGCGCGAGCAATGGCGGCCCGACGACGAAAATCGCCTCGTCGAGAGTGCGTGCTACGTCGTCGATGGCTATCCGGATGGTCCGGGCGTTGCCGTTCGCACGGGAAAGATCGTGAGCGTGTCGTGTCTGAGTCTGACCGGGCTGGCGGCCGGCATGCGCGCGACCTTGCTGGGCGAAACCTTGCCCACGTCGCTGGCGGCGGTGAGCCGCCTGCCGCGCACGTACACGTCGGCGCTCACGCGCGGTCTCAAGGTGCTGGTGGCCGAGGACAACGCGGCGAACCGGATGCTGCTGACCGAGCAACTCACGACGCTCGGCTGCGAGGTCGCGGCCGCGCCGAACGGCCGCCAGGCGCTCAACCTGGTGGACGATGATGACTGGGACGTTCTGCTCACCGACCTGAACATGCCCGGCATGAGTGGCTATCAGTTGGCCGAGGCCGTGCGCAAACTAAAACCGGACTTGCGGATTATCGCGGTCACCGCGCACGCCACAAAAGAAGAGCATCAGCGCTGCACAGCGGCTGGCATGGATCAGGTGATCACCAAGCCGGTTTCACTGCAGCAGCTCAACGATCTGATGGAGTCGATCGCGGCGGCCAAGGGTGTGAAGCTCGCAAGTGTCACGAGTGCGGCCGACGCGATGTTCCGCGGCGGCGCCATACCCAAGCCGCTCTGGGACACGTTCCTGAAATCGACTGCAGACGGCCTGTCGGCCATGGAGGCTGCTCAGGCGGTGGGCGATGTGGCGGGCACACTCGCACAGCTTCATTCCATGCGCGGCGCACTGGCGGTGTTCGGGCAGGCGTCGCTTGCGGCCGATTGCGCCCGCCTGGAAGCCGAAATCAAGCGGGACATGAGCGCGCCCTTGCCGGACGAGTTGAAGGTGCTCAAGCGTGCCTTGCAGGACTTGCTCAACGCGCAGGTGTAGGGAGCCGGTGCGATTTCGATGGCGATGAGGGTGGCGGCGCGTTACGGCCGGTATTCCCGGAAAAGGCACGCGGAACACGCAAAATGAGGCGCTAGCGCGCTGGTATCGCAATCGGCTTCTTTCAGTCCGGTGCGTGCGTCGAGCCGGTCTGGAACAGACTTCCCTGACCTGAAGTCACGGTTTCGAAGTCGTCGTCGAGGAACGCAAGGATTGCGTCCGCCACGGGCTGCAGTTGCCGGGTCAGATAGAACCCGTAGTCGATCGGCGACTGCAGCGTTTCCAGCGGTTCCGGCCCGCCGGACGTCATGACATAGCTGATCCACCCGCCGTTCTGGTACTGAAGCGGACGTCCCTTTTCGCGGTTGAACTCGTCGGCGCGGCGCGCGGCGCGCACGTGGGGGCCGACGTTGCGCTGGTATTCACTGAGCGGCCGACGCAGCCGCTTGCGATAGACGAGCTGGTCATCCAGTTCGCCGGCGAGCGTGCGCCGCACGTAATCGCGGATGTAGTCGGCGTAGGGCTGGCGGTTGAAGACAAGGCCGTACAGCTCTCTCTGAAACACCTGCGCAAGCGGTGTCCAGTCGGTGCGAACCGTTTCCAGTCCCTTGAAGACGAGCTCGTCGCGCCCGTCTGCCGCGAGGCTGACGCCGGCGTAGCGCTTCTTGCTGCCTTCCTCCATGCCGCGCACGGTCGGCATGAGAAAGCGCCGATAGTGTCTTTCGTATTGCAGTTCCAGCGCGCTGTCGAGGCCGAAGCGGCTCTGCAGATGTTGCTTCCACCAGCCGTTGATGTGCTCGACGAGCGCGCGACCTTTGCGGATCGCGTCGTCTTCGGCGTGCGGACCCTTGAGCCAGACGAACGTCGAATCCGTATCGCCGTAGATCACGTCGTAGCCCTGTGCCTCGATGAGTTCGCGTGTCCGATGCATGATTTCGTGGCCGCGCATCGTGATCGAGGACGCGAGCCTCGGGTCGAAGAACCGGCAGCCGGTGGAGCCCAGCACGCCGTAGAACGAATTCATGATGATCTTCAGCGCCTGGGACAGCGGCTTGTTGTTGTGGCGCTTCGCGCTCTCGCGTTCCTCCCAGACCTGACGCACGATCGCCGGCAGGCAATGCGCGGTGCGGGAAAATCGCGCGCCGAGAAAACCGGGCACCGACTGGTCGTCGCCGGGCGTGCGCATTCCTTCGATCAGCCCGACCGGATCAATCAGAAACGTGCGGATGATGGACGGGTACAGGCTCTTGTAATCGAGCACGAGCACCGAATCGTAGATGCCGGGTCGCGAGTCCATGACGAAGCCGCCCGGACTTGGCTGGCCGACTACATCGCCGAGATTGGGCGCGACATAGCCGAGGCGGTGCATCCTCGGCAGATAGAGATGGGTGAACGCCGCGACCGATCCGCCACTACGGTCTGCCTGCAAGCCCGTGACCGTGGCGCGTTCCAGCAGGAACGACAGCAGTTCGGTCTTTTCGAAAATACGTGAAACGAGTTCGCAGTCCTTAAGGTTGTAGCGGGCGAGGGCGGGTTTGTCTTCATCGAAGCGCCGCTGGATTTCGTCCATGCGCTGATAAGGATTGTCGACCGCCTTGCCTTCGCCCAGCAATGCCTGGGCGACGTATTCGAGGCTGAACGACGGAAAACTCCATGTCGCGGATCGCAGCGCTTCAATGCCGTCGATGATGAGCCGCCCCGGCGCCGACGCGAAGAAGTGGTTTTGTGTCTGGCCGTGCTCGCGCCATTCGAGTTCGCTGCCGCCGCGGCCAAGACGCAGCGGCACGCCGAGCTGTTCCGCGTGCCCGCGCAGAATGCGCAGATCGAACTGAACCAGGTTCCAGCCTATGATGGCGTCCGGATCGTGGCGCGCCATCCACTCGTTCAGGCGTTCGAGCATTGCGGCGCGACTTGCACAATATTCGAGTTGAAAGTCGATCTGCCGGTCGTCGTTATTCGCCGGGCCGAGCATATAGACCTGCCGCTCACCGCAGCCTTCGAGCGCGATCGAATACAACTCGCCGCCCGCACTCGTTTCGATGTCGAGGGACACGAGTCGGAGCGTTGGACGATAGTCACGGTCAGGCTTCATTTCGCCGTTGCGTAGCAGACCGGTTTCATCGGGTTCGCCTCTAAACGAAACCGGCGCCGTGATGAAACGCTCCATCAAGTAACGATCGGGCGGGAACACGTCTGCTTCGTAGACATCGACGCCGGTTTTGCGCAGACGCTTCACAAGGCCAAGCAATTGCCGATACTGGGCGCAGTAAACACCGAGCACCGGCCGTTGCTGAAAATCGGTCAATTCGAGCGCGCGCGTTTTTATCCGTGCCTCCGCGTTCAACACCGCCTGCGCACGTGGCGTTTGTTCACTCGCGATAAAACAGACCGATTCCTGCGGACGCAACCGGACCTGGCGCGGCCCGTCGTCGGTAGCCAGCCAGAATTCCACTTCGGTGTGGGTGGGCGTGTCGCGCCAATGGCGGGTGAGAATGAAACCCTGTTGAAACCCGGTCAAGAAAACAACCTCGTAGGCAGTGCTTTTGCCAGATTCTAGCGCGCAAGGGCTCGTTGAAGGGGAGCGAAAGGCAGCCTTTCCAGCAGCTATAACCTGAAAATATTAGAAAAACAGTTATTTCCACTGCTGCCTCTGCACTAGCATGGCCCAGAAGACAAATAATTGCGGCGGCGCGGCATCGCGTGAAAAGACGCCGACTTCGACCACTCGGGGGCAACGATGAGAACCGGCGCTATAAGCAGGCATTCCGTTATACCGAAGACAACGAGCAGAGTCGTCCACGCCCGCACTCGTCGCGGGCACTGAATCTCACCGGGTTTCCCGCGTAATTCACACTTGCACCCGGCCGCGCAGGTCGTCAAACAGCGCGCTCGGGTTCGATGCTCCTGCTACCAATAACAACATGGCTCAAACCTCCGTTACCGCCCGGCTTGCGCTGGGTTTTGGCACCGTGCTCGCGCTGCTCGTCATATTTTCCCTCGTCGGCATGGCCGGCATGGCGAACATGCGCGGCCGGCTCGACGAAGTAGTGCTCGTGCACGACGCGAAAATCACCCAGGCGACCAACTTGCGCGGCGCGGTCAGTGGTATCGCCATTGCGATACGCAATATGGCCGTGATGACGAAAGAGAGCGACGTGGCTGGCGAGCAGGCGGCCATCAAGGCGCTCGAAGCGGCCTACGCGGAGAACTATCAGGCGTTGGGGCACCTGTTGGACGCTTCGCCGTTGACCACTGACGAAGAGCGTCGTCTCTTCGAAACGCTCAAGCGAGAAGAGGCAGAGACATTGCCGCTAGTCGAGAAAGAGGTGGTCAACTGGGCGCTCGCGAATGATCAGGACGCGGCGTTGAAGGTGCTGATCAACGAAGTTCGCCCGAAGCAGGTTGAGTGGCTCGCGACGCTCGACGCGTTGCTCACGCTCGAACAGGGCCGTGCGCAAGTGGCTGCGAAGGACGCCGCGACGACGTGGTCGCGATTCGCCGTCATCACGGTGGTGGCGGTGGTGGCCGCGTTGCTTGCCGGCATCGCGGCGGCAGTCCTCATCACGCGCAGCATTCTGCGGCAGCTTGGGGCGGATCCTGCCGAGGCACAGCGCCTCGCGGGAGAAATCGCCGGCGGGAATCTTGCCGCGTCGGCGAATCTACGCGCGGGCGACAGACACAGCCTGATGGCTTCGCTCGAATCCATGCGTGTGCAACTGATGTCGATCGTCTCGCAGATCAAGACATCGGCGGAAACCATTGCGGTGCGCGCGGGCGAGATCGCGGGGGGCAACATCGACCTCGCACAGCGCACCGAGGAGCAGGCGGCGTCGCTTCAACAAGCGGCCGCAAGCATGGCGGAACTGACTTCGACGGTCGCGCAGAATTCCGACGACGCCATGCAGGCCCACGTCGTGGCCGACGCAGCTTCGCAGGCTGCCGTTCAGGGCGGACAGGTCGTCGGGCGCGTCGTGACCACGATGGCGGATATTGCTGGCAGTTCGGCGCGCGTGGCGGACATCATCGGCGTGATCGAGGGCATTGCGTTCCAGACGAACATTCTGGCGCTGAACGCGGCCGTTGAGGCGGCGCGTGCAGGTGCGCAAGGGCGTGGTTTCGCGGTCGTGGCGAGCGAAGTGCGCACGCTGGCACAGCGTAGCGCGGACGCAGCCAAAGAGGTCCGGGCGTTGATCGGCGAATCGGCGCGTCACGTGGAAGCCGGTTCGAAGTTTGTCGCTGACGCGGGCGGGTCGATAGAGGAGCTCGTTCGATCGGTACACGAATTGAATGGCTTCATGAACAAGATCGCGCTTGCGTCGGGCGCACAGAAGGCCGATATCGAACAGGTCAATCGCGCCGTCGCGGAGATGGACAAGGCTACGCAACGGAACGCCTCGCTCGTGGAGCAGGTGGCCGGTGCCGCACAGACGCTGGCGGGCGGCGCGACGGGACTGCGCGAAGCGGTGGCCGTCTTTACGATTGCTGGGGTAGACGCGTAGCAGAAGAGCAACCGGCAAGCCGGGGAACTGCATCGGCGCTTCTCCCATGCGCCCGGATCAGGACGACCGCCCCGGAAGGCGGGGCGGCGTGCCTGAACGGTCGGCTGGCCTGATCCCGGCGCAAGGCGGGACACCGCTTCAGTTGCCGAAGTACAGCGTGCAGAAGCTCTCTGGACCGACGCACCGCGAACCATCAACGCGCGGCCCCTGCATCGGCGCGCCCGATTCCGACAAACTACCCGAGGTGACGCCGCCAACCGCACTCACGGCCTGTTGTGCGTCGGAGTGAGCGGCGACCTTTGCTTCCGCTGCCTGAACGTCGGTGGGATAGTTGGCGTCTTCTCCGCCAGCGATGTTGTAACCCGCCTGTTCGAGTTGAATCAGTTCGGCGCGCACCTGTGCACGGGTGATGGGTGCCGTGTTTGATTGCGCGAAAGACAGTGCGGGAGCGGCGATCGTGGAGAGCGCAAGCGTGAATGCAGCGAGTTTGTTCATGATATGGACTCCTTATATAAAGGATGGCATCGGGTACAACGAAATCGTTTGTACTCAGTTGCCGGAGTGGATCGTGTGAGTGTTGACGGGGTCGGCTCAGTTATCCTGTGCCGTGCGACGGGCGGTCTGGGCGAAGTCGCTGCGCGCTGCAATTGAAGCTGACAGGGTGGGGCCGTAGCCGTCGGCCTGTTTCGCTTGCGCGATTCGCTGTTGATGTGCCCGGATGACGTCGGGCCAGGACGCGTTGGCGACGAGTCGCGGCCCATTGGCTTCGGCTTCGACCAGTTGCTGGCGCACCTCGGCGCGGGACAAATTGTGCGCCGACGCGGCAGACGCGAAGCCTGCAGAGGCGAGGGCGATGTGGGCGGCGGACACTGCATTGCGGATACGCATGGGTAGCTCCTGAGAGGGTGAGCCGATCAATCGACGCGAGCGCGGTTCGCTGTTTCGGCTCGCTTCATGTGCGTATACATCCGCCGTTGAGGATCTATTCCAGCAGTTTTCCAGCAAATGTCTCTTGCCCGGATGCCGCGCGGTGTTGCGTTCCCTATCCGTGAGAGCTCCGGTCCGATTTTGCCGACGCCCGGTGGTGGCGCACGATCGTTCAGGACAGCGTGTTGCGGCAGGCGTAGTCTCCGCTCAATCGACCGATACACAAGGAGCCGGAAATGAGCGACATAGCCGGGCAGGCGAGCGCGTCGCGTGGGCAGCGCATGACGATCAACCTGCTGGACAAGATTGCACGCATTGACGCGCACTGGCAGCCGCGTGTGGTCGCCGAGATGAATGACTACCAGTTCAAGGTCGTTAAGCTCGAGGGTGACTTCGTCTGGCATCACCACGCCGATACGGACGAGACATTCATCGTGCTGCATGGCGAACTGCGCATCGACTTTCGTGACGGTTCGATCGAACTGCGTGCGGGAGAAATGGCGGTTGTGCCGAAGGGCGTGGAGCACAAGCCCTACGCAGCGCGCGAAGTGAAGTTGCTGTTGATCGAGCCGCGCGGTGTCCGCAATACCGGTGAAGAGGCCAACGAGCGGACTGCCGACAACGATATCTGGATTTGAGTGAGCGGCAAGACGTGCGCGAAAAAGAAGGCCCGCGAGGTCGCGGGCCGATCCATGCTCGGGTGACATGGCAGGAAAACACTTGGTGCGTGCGGTCTTCGCTGGAAAGGCCGCTACGTTTCAGGCCGCGGTGTACACCCCGGTGGGTACCGCGCTGGCCTGGATACGTTCAATCTGGGTCATTAACCGGTCGACAGCGTAGAACTGCGATCGCGAAAGACACGCGCGATCCAGCAGATTCAAAAGACGCTTATGCCAGTAGGCTGGGGGCAGGATCGGGATGCCACTGGCTGTCTGCATCGACGGCATCATCACGCGCGCGATGTGCGCTATTTCCTCATCGATGAGTGTCATAGGTGCCCCCGTGGCGCCAGCCCAGCTTTATATGGTGCACTGCATGTGTACCACTGTAGTCATTTCGAAAAAGGGGCGTAGCTATCAGAACGGATAGGGCGCACCGCGGGCTGCCGTGTTTGCGTCAAGCCCTTTTATAGCCACGGGGAAAATGCGGAAGACAACGCGAGCTTAATGGTGCCACCCGTGGCCATAGCCGCCGAATCCGACACCGATATCGACAGACGGCGCAGCGTAGTAGTACCCCGGCGCATATCCATACGCAGGAGCAGGCGCAGGCGCATAGGCGTACGGAGGCGCGATTACGCAACCCGCAAGGCCAGCGGCTAGTGCCATTGCACAGAAGAGTTTGATCATTGTGTTTCTCCAATGATCGTATTGTGTGCGTCCGTGGTTTTCACGTGCGCAACGATATGTGTCAAAGCGTTACTGATTGCTTGCTTGTCGGCGTGACGTACCGGTTCGGCTACGGTGCGCATCCGGCCATCGCACGATCGTGTAATCGGGTTCAATCAGCGCGGCCGTAGGTAATAGCCGTAATTCGGCGTAAATATCGAGCGCTTTTCTTTCAAACAAATAACGATTCTTTCAGCCGCGTCGTTTTTTAGCCTGCCCACTGAAAAGCTGTGCGATAGCTGTCGCGTGGGGTTTTCTTCCCTCGGTGGGCCTCGTAGCAAGTGGTATTTGAAAACGCTGGCGAAGGCACTGCCGTTTCAACTGCCAGCCGGATTGGGGACATCAGGCACCGCTGTATTCGTTGCGCAAGCGACAATTCCTTCGATGCGCATTCACGCGCTGGGCGGCTTTGACGCCAATGCTCCTGCAAGCGTGGGTCTCACGACACCAAATCTCCCTTGCCTGACGTCATTCGAAGCACTACGTTGTTGATCAACGGGCTCATAGTGTCAGATGGTCTACACGTACTTTCACGTCCACTAATGGGAGGGTAGTGCAATGCGATACATCGTCCAGTTAGCGTTGGCAGCATGCATCACCGTGGCAACGATCGCCGAAGCGCAGACGCCCGCGTCACAGCCGTCCGCGGGCGGTACACCCGACAAGATGCCCTTCGATATTCCCTACGGCACGCCAATTGGCGTCGACGCAGCAAAACGGCTGATTGCGGCTGCGGAAGCAGAGGCGAAGAAGCGCGACTGGAAAATGAACATCGCGGTGGTCGACTCGCATGGCGATCTCGTTGCGTTCGAGCGCATGGACGGGGCGCAACTTGGGTCGATTACGATATCGCAAAGGAAGGCGCGCACGTCTGCACAGTTCCGTCGCGAAACCCGGGTCTTCTTCAATCAGTTCGCGAGCGGACAGACTTATGTGGGTACGTTCGGCCCGGATATGGTGGCCTCGCCGGGAGGTTTTCCGCTAGTCGCCGGCGGGACAGTCGTTGGTGCGATCGGTTGCAGCGGTGGCACCGGGGACCAGGATGCCGCCGTGTGCAAGGCTGCCGCCGACACGTTCAAATAGTGCAGCGCCTGGTGATTTGCCGGGGCTGGTCGCCGTCCTGATTGAAAGGCGCTAGTGGGCGAGCACGTGTTTTGCTCAACTCAACACGCGGCGTAGGCGATACGACGGGAAGGAGGCGGGCCGCCGCCTGCTTTATCCGACTTATTTGTCTAATCAATCCACGCCCGCGCAGGTCGGGTGACTGCCGCACGCCGGTCCGACGAGCATCCACCTGACAAACCATAACAAATACCAAAGTTGTTTGACAACAATTTGGGTGAATGCTACTGTGCGGTTTATTGACAACCCTCTTTCCCGCACGAGACCTCATGAACGTGTCCCCGATTGCCGTGAGCGAATTTGCGTCGACGGTGATGGCTGTGCCGCCGCTGGCACGCCGCCCCGATCTTTCGCTCGACGTCGAAGAAAACCGCCGGCTGATCCGCCACATGGAAGCGGGTGGCCTCCGCACGCTGCTCTACGGCGGCAATGCCAACCTCTACCACGTGGCCGTCAGCGAATACCGCGAGCTGCTCGATATGCTCGCCGACCTGACCGGTCCCGATACCCGCGTGATTCCCGCAATCGGGCCGGACTTCGGCAAGATGCAGGACCAGGCGCGCATTCTTGCTCAGACGTCATACAAGACCGCGATGGTGCTGCCGCTCGGTGGATTCACCACGCCGGCAGGCGTGGAGGCCGGTCTGACGCGCGTCTCCGAGGCAGCGGGCATTCCGCTCACGCTCTATATCAAGAGCGAAGCCTATGTGGACGTCGATACGCTCGCGCGTCTCGTCGATCGCGGCACGCTCATCGCCGTGAAGTACGCGATCGTGCGTCAAGACCCGGCGAACGACCCCTATCTGCGTCGCCTCCTGCAGAGCGTGCCCGCATCGAAGGTCATCTCGGGCATGGGTGAGCGCCCGGCGCTTGTCCACGTACGCGATTTCGGTCTCGCCGCCTGGACGACGGGTTCGGGCTGTATCGCGGCGAACGCCGTGATGGCGCTTCTCTACGCCGCCAAAGCTGGCCGTGCAGAAGAGGCGCAGCGCCTTTACGACGCGTTCATGCCGCTCGAAACGCTGCGCGACAACATCTCGTTGATTCGCGTGCTGCACGACGCGGTGACGCTGTCCGGCATCGCCGACATGGGTCCGATTCTGCCGCTCCTTTCGGGCACGCCCGACGCCGACATGCCCGCCGTCGAACAGGCCGCGAAGGCGCTGCTCGCGTTCGAGAACTCGCTCGTGCAGACAGCGCGCGCGTGAGCGCCGCTGACTTGTAAAGGTAATCACGGAGCGAACATGCAGATATCCGGAACGATGTTGTTGGGCGCCGATGCCATGCGTGGCACTCAAGGTGAAATGCGCGCCTTCGCACCCGCGCTTGGCAAGGAAATCGAGCCGGCATTCGGTCTTGGCGGTCCCGTCGATGTCGAGCGCGCGTGCGCGCTGGCCGCGCGGGCTTTCGATCCCTTCCGCGCGGCACCTCTCGAAACGCGGGCGCGTCTACTCGAAGCGATCGCAGATCGCATCCTCGATATCGGCGATGAACTGATCGAGCGCGCGCACCTGGAATCGGCGCTGCCGAAGGCGCGTCTCGAAGGCGAGCGCGGCCGCACGGTCGGTCAGTTGCGCCTCTTCGCGTCGCTCGTGCGCGATGGCCGCTGGTGCGGCGCCGTGCTCGATTCGGCGCTGCCCGAGCGCATGCCGCTGCCGCGCTCCGATCTGCGTGCACAACGTATCGGCCTCGGTCCTGTGGCCGTGTTCGGTGCAAGCAACTTCCCGCTGGCGTTTTCGGTCGCGGGTGGCGATACGGCTTCGGCGCTCGCCGCAGGCTGCCCGGTCGTCGTAAAGGCGCATCCGGCGCATCCGGGTACCTCCGAGCTGGTCGGCCGAGCGATCCAGCGCGCTGTCGCAGATGTGGGCTTGCCCGCAGGCGTGTTCTCGCTGCTGTTCGGTGGCGGCAATGCGGTGGGCGAGGCGCTTGTCGCGCATCCGGCGATCAAGGCGGTGGGCTTCACGGGTTCGCGCGGCGGCGGCCTCGCCCTCGCGCGCATCGCAGCGCAGCGTCCCGAGCCGATTCCCATCTATGCTGAGATGAGCAGCGTCAACCCGATGTTCGTGATGCCGGCGGCACTGGCTGCGCGCGGCGAAGCGCTGGCGAAGGGCTTCGTCGAATCGCTGACGCTGGGCGTCGGTCAGTTCTGCACGAATCCGGGTCTCGTGCTCGGCTTCGATGGTCCTGATCTGGACCGCTTCGTTAGCGTTGCCGCGGCGGCGCTCGAACAGAAGACGTCGCAGACCATGCTGACCGCGGGCATCGCCGCGAACTATCGCGATGCCGTGGGCGCGCGTACGCAGCTTGCAGGCGTCCAGCGCGTGGCGCAGGGCACTGAGTCCGAGGCCCATTGCGCGGCGCGGCCAGCGCTGTTCAAGACGGCGGCTGCGGACTTTATCGCGCAGCATGCGCTGGGCGATGAAATTTTCGGGCCGACGTCACTCGTCGTGGCATGCCGCGACGAAGCGGAGCTGCTGCGCGTAGCCGAGCATCTGGAAGGCCAGTTGACGGCCACGCTGCAGATCGACAGCGGCGACTACGCGCTCGCGCGACGTCTTCTTCCGGTGCTGGAACGCAAGGCGGGCCGCATTCTCGCGAACGGTTTCCCGACGGGTGTTGAAGTGTCTTACGCGATGGTCCACGGCGGGCCGTTCCCGGCGACGTCGGACGCGCGCACGACCTCGGTGGGTGCGATGGCGATCGAGCGCTTCCTGCGCCCGGTTTGCTATCAGGATCTGCCTGCCGACCTGCTGCCGCCCGCGCTGCAGGATGACAATCCGCTCGCGCTGTGGCGTCTGCGCGACGGGGAGCTGGTGCGCAACTGATAAGACAACACGGAGTGTGGACGGGCAGGCGGGCGTGAATAGCCGGCCCGGTCATCGACGAAGTGTGTTCATGCCGTACATGTCATGCCTAATGTTGCTTGACAACTTATTGTAGGGTTCGGCATCCTGCATTTGCGGCCGGGAAGCCGTAAGTGGGTGAGCAGGTAACCGGTCAGTGGGTCATAAAGAACCCATTCCATAAACGGATCAGATGCGAGGAGATGCGATGTTCAAAGGACGCTTGCCGGCCAGACTCCTGGCCCTGTGTGTGGCGGCTGCGGCTACAGCGGCGCTCGGCGTGAGCGCGGCGCATGCCGATCCGGTTTCTCTGAATATCGTGGACGTCGCGGGCAATCTGCAACTGACGCAGAAGGGCTTCGAGGCGTTCAAGGCGAAGTACCCGAACCTCGTCTCCAACATCACCTACACCAACGCGCCCGCACCGCAACTGCCCGGCAAGATCAAGGCGATGCAGGCCGCGGGCCGTGCTGACATCGATCTCGTGCTGACCGGCACCGACGCGCTCTCAGCCGGCATCGAGCAGAACCTGTGGGTCAAGTTGCTGCCTGACAACTCTGCCGCGCTGCCGGGCGTGCTCGATCACTACGCGCCGGGTCCGCGCAAGATGCAGGAGCTGGCGCAAGGCTATGGGCTCGAAGTGGCCTATATGCCCGCGGGTCCGCTGATCGAGTACAACCCGGCCAAGGTACCGAATCCGCCGCATACGCCGGAGCAACTGCTCGCGTGGTGCAAGGCGAATCCAGGCAAGCTGATCTACGCGCGTCCCGCCAATTCGGGCCCGGGCCGCACGTTCCTGATGGGGCTGCCGTACCTGCTCGGCGACAAGAATCCGCAAGACCCGATCAACGGCTGGGACAAGACCTGGGCCTTCCTCAAGGAACTGAACGCGTGCGTGCCTTACTACCCGGGCGGCACCTCGGCGGTGATGAAGGAGCTTGGCGAAGGCTCGCGTGACATGACTGTCACGGTGACGGGTTGGGACATCAATCCACGTGCGCTAGGCATCGTGCCCGCCGATTTCAAGGTGCAGTCGTTCGACAGCATGACCTGGGTAAACGACGCCCAGTTCATGGTGGTCCCGAAGGGTGTTTCCAAAGAGAAACTCGCCGTGCTGCTCAAGCTGATGAACTTCATGCTCGAACCGCAGCAACAGGCCATGACCTACGACGACGGCTATTTCTATCCGGGGCCGGCCGTGGCGGGCGTGACGTTGACCATGGCGCCCCAGGCGAGTCAGGACGTGATCGCAAAGTATGGCCGTCCCGAGTACGCAAAGTGGCTGGCGGCCTATCCGCACGTCGTGCCGCTTTCCGCGCAGGCGATGGTCGCCGCTTTCCAGAAATGGGACCGCGAAGTTGGGGCGACCAAGTCACAGTAACGCGGACAGTGTGGACGGCGGCACGCCTCTCACGCGCGCCGTCCGCTAACGCAGATCAGGAACGTCTCATGAAGCCTTCTTTCGATCGGCTGCGTCTTGATTCGGTGTGCCGTAACTTCACCAACACCGAGGGCGCGCAGCTTGCTGCGCTGCGCGGCCTCGACCTCGAAATTCGCCGCGGCGAATTCATTGCGCTGCTCGGGCCGTCGGGCTGCGGCAAGTCGACTGCACTCAACTGCATCGCCGGGCTGCTGTCGCTTACGAGCGGCAGCATCTGGCTCGACGACATGCGCATCGATGTCTTGCCGCCCGAAAAGCGCGGCTTCGGCATGGTGTTCCAGAACTACGCGCTCTTTCCGCATATGAGCGTGCTGGAAAACGTGGGCTTCGGGCTCAAGATGCGCGGCGTGCCGCGCGAAGAGGCGAAGCGCCGTGCGCGCGAGGCGCTGCAACTGGTGCAGCTCGTCGGCCATGAAAGCAAGCTGCCTGGCCAACTGTCGGGCGGGCAGCAGCAGCGCGTGGCGATCGCGCGTGCCATCGTGATTGAGCCTCCGCTCGTGCTCATGGACGAGCCGCTCTCGAATCTCGACACGAAACTGCGCATCGAAATGCGCGCCGAAATTCGCCGTATTCACACACAACTCGAGCGCGCGACGATTTACGTGACGCACGATCAGGACGAAGCGCTTTCGATGGCGGACCGCATCGTCGTGATGCGAGAGGGCGTTGTGCAGCAAGTTGCGATACCCAAGGAAATCTACGGTCGCCCCGCGAATCTGCATGTCGCACGTTTTATGGGCTATCGCAACGTGCTTCCGTTCACGCTGACCGGCGAGCGCGGCAACCACCTGGCACTGTCGGCTGGCGGCGTCACGTTGAGCGGTGTGGCGATGGGCGACGCGACCGGCACGGACGTTTCCGTTGCGATGCGTCCGGAGGACTTCGAGCGTGCGGCGCCGGGTGACCCGAACGCCTTCGACGTCGAAGTGGAACTGGTCGAATACGGCGGCCGGGATTCGCTGCTGCTCGCCAATGCGCCGTTCGGCAAGCTGTGGGTGCGGGTTCCCGGTGAATTCACAGCCGGCGAGCATGCGACCGTGCGCGTGGCGCCGTCGCGCGTGCTGGCCTACGCGGAGCGCGCGTCGTGAGCACGCTCGCGTCTTTGCTGCGAAAAGAGCCGCGCGACGCGCGCGGCTGGCTCGTCGCACCCGCGCTCGGCTTCATCGTCGCGATGTTTCTGTATCCGTTCGCGTATGGTCTCGCGCTCTCGTTCAGGCCGATGAACGGCGGTGGACTACTCGCGAACTACGTGCAGTTCTTCTCCGATCTCTCGATGTGGCCCACGGTGTTCGTCACATTGAAGCTGGCGGTGCCCGCGACGATCATCAACGTCGGGCTTTCGCTGCCGGTGGCTTTCGCGCTGCGCCGCAATTCGCCGTACCAGAAGCTCGTGACGATGCTGCTCGTGATTCCGGTGACGCTCGGCACCGTGCTGATCGCCGACGGCATGCTCAGCTATTTCGGCCCGAACGGCTGGTTCCCGCAAGCACTGCACGCGCTGCATCTGTACACGACGGAAGAAGTGCGGCTCACGCATAACTACTGGGGCGTGCTGATCTCGCTGATCATCTCGGGCTTTCCGTTCGCATTCCTTTTGACGCTATCGTACGTTACCGGCATCGACCCGACGCTCGCCCGTGCGGCCGCGACGCTCGGCGCTGGACCGTGGCAGCAGTTCCGGCAGATCTATCTGCCACTGCTCGTGCCCGGCATCACCATGGCAGCGTGCCTTTCATTTGTGCAGGCGTATTCGGTGTTTCCGTCCGCTGTGCTGCTCGGCGCGCCTGCTGGACCGACGCGCGTGATTTCGATCGCCGCGTCCGAAGCCGCATTCGAGAACTACGACTATTCGCTGGCATCGACCATCGCGATCGTGATGGGTTTCGTGCAACTGGTGGTCGTGGCCGCGATGCTCGGCGTGAAGCGCTGGTTCTATGCGGGACCGGTGAGCGGAGGGAAAGGCTGATGTCCGCTCATCAACGCAATACGGCGGGTCTGCACGGCGGCGCGTCGATGGACACGGAACGTCCCACGGTTTCGCCTTCAAGGGCGACCATGCGGCTGCCCGAGCGGCTGTGGAAAGGCATCGTTTGGGCTGGCGTCGTGTTCTTCCTTTTGAACGTGCTGTTGCTGATTGCGACGGTCGGCATGAACTCCATCGCGACGCGCTGGTTCGGCACCCCGCTGCCGCAGGGCTTCACGCTGCACTGGTACGCGCAGGCGTGGCGCGATTTTCAGCTTTCGAGCGTACTGTGGGTGACATTCGAAGTGGTGGGCGCCGTCGTGCTGCTCGCGGTTGTGCTGGGCGTGCCTGCCGCCTATGCGCTCGCTCGCGCGCAATTCCCGGGCAAGCGCATCGCGATGCTCGTGTTTCTGCTGCCGCTGATGGTGCCGCCCGTGACCTACGGCATCCCGATGGCGACGGCAATGTACCGGTTCGGCCTCGCGGGCACGCTGCCCGGTGTGATTCTCGCGAACCTCGTACCTGCACTACCGTTCGTGATCCTGGTGATGACGCCGTTCATCGAGCAGATCGACCCGAACCTCGAATCCGCCGCGCGCATTTTCGGCGCGAACACGCTGCGTTATTTTCGCTACGTGCTGCTGCCGCTGCTGGTGCCCGGCATGCTCTCGGCGGCGCTGCTCGTGCTCGTGCGCACGATCGGCATGTTCGAACTCACTTTCTTTACCGCCGGACCCGACACGCAGACCCTCGTCGTAGCGCTGTATTACGCCGTGTTCTCGACGGGTGTGCGCGCGCCGCAATCGATCGACGCCATGGCGATGATCTATATGGCGATCACGCTCGCATGGGTACTGGTGGCGCTGCAGTTCGTCAGCCCGACACAGCTTGTGTCGCGCGTGAAGGAGCAGCGCTGACCGGCGACGGCAGCCTTAACAGCATTAACGGATACACCTGGAGCAAAGCAACATGAGCAACAAGCGAAAGACCCCTGAAGAACTGCGCAGCCATCGCTGGTACGGCGTGAACGATCTGCGTTCGTTCGGCCACCGCTCGCGCACCGCGCAGATGGGCTATGACCGCGAGGAATACGCGGGCAAGCCGGTCATCGCGATCCTCAACACGTGGAGCGAAATCAATCCGTGTCACACGCACTTCAAGCAGCGCGTGGAAGAGGTCAAGCGCGGCATCTGGCAGGCAGGCGGCTTTCCGGTCGAGTTGCCGGTGCAGACGCTCTCCGAGCCGTTCCAGAAGCCCACGACGATGCTTTATCGCAACTTCCTCGCGATGGAAGCCGAAGAGACGTTGCGCTCGTATCCGGCGGACGGCGTCGTGCTGATGGGCGGTTGCGACAAGACCACGCCTGCGCTGCTGATGGGCGCGATCTCGGTGGATCTGCCCGCGATCTTTCTGCCGGCCGGCCCGATGCTCAACGGCAACTGGAACGGCGTGACGCTCGGCTCGGGCTCGGACACCTGGAAGTACTGGGCCGACCTGCGCGCGGGCAAGATCACCGAACAGGACTGGAAGGGCGTGGAAGGCGGCATTGCCCGTTCGCCGGGCCACTGCATGACGATGGGCACGGCGTCGACGATGACGAGCGCAGCAGAAGCACTCGGCTTCACGCTGCCGGGCTTCGCCTCGATTCCCGCGCCCGATTCGCGCCACGCGCAGTATTCGGCGAAGACAGGCATGCGTATCGTCGATATGGTGTGGGAAGACCTCAAGCCCTCGGACATCATCACGCGCAAGGCAGTCGATAACGCCGTCACGACCTGCCTCGCGCTTTCGGGCTCGACCAACGCGATCGTTCACATGATCGCGCTCGCGCGCCGCGCCGGTGTGGAACTGACGCTCGGCGACTACGACGACATCGCGCGCCGCACGCCGGTACTCGCGAACATCCGTCCGACCGGTAAGTTCCTCATGGAAGACTTCTTCTACGCGGGCGGTCTGATGGCGATGCTCAAGGAACTGGGCGACCTGATCGACGGCACGCAACGCACGGTGAACGGCAAGACGCTCGGCGAGAACATCGCCGAGGCGCAGATCTACAACGACGAGGTGATCCGTCGCCGCAGCGATCCGGTGATGCCGGACACGGGTCTCGCCGTGCTGCGTGGCAATCTCGCGCCGGATGGTGCGGTGATCAAACCGGGTGCTGCCGAGCCGCATCTGCACGTGCATACGGGTCGCGCTGTTGTGTTCAAGGACTACAACGACATGTCCGCGCGTATCGACAGCGAGGATCTCGACGTCGATGAAAACTGCGTGATCGTGCTGCAGCACGCGGGCCCGATCGGCGCGCCGGGCATGCCCGAGTGGGGCCAGTTGCCGATCCCGCAGAAGATCCTGAAGAAGGGCGTGCGCGACATGCTCCGTATCTCGGACGCGCGCATGAGCGGAACGAGCTACGGGGCATGCGTGCTGCACGTGGCGCCGGAATCGTTCATCGGCGGGCCGCTTGCGCTCGTGAAGGACGGCGACATGATCGAACTGAACGTGCCCGAACGCCGCCTGAACGTGCTGATCTCCGACGAAGAACTCGCGCGCCGCAAGGCCGCGTGGATCGCACCCGACCCGCGCTTCACGCGCGGCTACGGCGCGATGCACCAGATGCACGTCATGCAGGCGGACAAGGGTTGCGATTTCGATTTCCTGCAGCGTGACGGGGCCGGCGGCGGTTGCGGTGGAGGGGGCGAGCCCGAGATTCACTAAGGAGAACGGTTCGGCACCCGAGCATGAGGCGCGCGAGGCGCGTCTCATGCTGCAAAGAGCAGTAGTTTTCAACGAGCAGTAACCAAAGCGTTTTATAACCACAAAGACTAAAGGTAGGAGTACAGATGAAAAAAGCAGTCATTGCGTCGGCGCTCGGTCTTGCCGCGATGGGCGCACAAGCCCAGAGCAGCGTGACGCTGTACGGCATCATCGATACGAGCGTTGCATATCTGAATAACGTGAAGACCACGAGTAACGGTGTCACGAGCAGCGGCGCGTTCGTCGGCATGGGTCAGGGTGTCTGGGGTGGCAATCGCTGGGGCCTGAAGGGGCGTGAGGACCTCGGCGGCGGTACCGCTGCGATTTTCCAGTTGGAAAATGGTTTTAACAGCGCTAACGGTGCGACGGGCAAGACGGGCCTGATGTTCGATCGCGGCGCGTGGGTTGGCCTGACCAACGCGAACTACGGCACGCTGCAGGCTGGCCGCCAGTACACCCCGTACTACCTGCTGCTGTCGCCGTGGAGCCCGACCACCTGGCTCACCGGGTACTTTGGCGCGCACCCGGGCGATATCGACAATCTCGATACCGACTACCGTGTGAACAACGCACTGACGTACACGTCGCCGGTCTTCGCGGGTCTGACTGTTTCCGGAATGTACGCGTTTGGCGGCCAGCCTGGCAGCTTTAGCCAGGGCCAGTCGTGGAGCATTGCTGCCCAGTACAAGATGGGTGGTGCAGGCCTTGGTGTCGGTTACGAGCGTTTCAACAACGCGACGGTGGGCGGCGGCGCATGGAGCGCGAACTCGACGGCTTACTCGGGCACGGGCGAGCAGGGTAACAGCAGCCTGACCGCTGGCTACCAGACCGCAGCAGCGCAGAACCGCCTCGCGGTGACGGGCGGTTATACGTTCAACCAGTTCGACGTGTCGGCTGCGTACTCGAACGTCCAGTACGTTCCGGGCGTGAACTCGTCGTTCGTAACGAAGGCGATCTTCAACACGGCCGGCCTGGCACTGCACTACCACGCAAGCACCGTGTGGGATCTTGCTGCAGGCTACGCTTACACCCGTGCTACGACGGCTAACGGCGTGACGTCGGCAGCGAGCTACAACCAGTTCAACCTGACGCAGTTGTACAACCTGTCGAAGCGCAGCCGTATCTATGTGCTCGAAGCCTATCAGCGCGCCAATGGCCAGACGTTGAACTCCAGCGGCAAGGTGGTCAACGCTACGGCAAACCTGGGCGACCAGGGCGTCGGTTCGAGCGGCGGCCGCAGCCAGGTTGGCTTCACGGTTGGTATCAACCACCAGTTCTAATCGTTCAAATCAGGTCTCCGGAAACGGTGTTGCGGCGGCATCGCGAGAGGTGCCGCCGCTTTTTTCTTCGGTGAGGCCGGAGCAGGGCGACTGCGACAAATTGGCAAAAGTTGTCAATCAAATGCGGGGCAAATCAGATGGGTTGAGCCCCAATCGAGTGCATTTTTGTCAAAAATCTCATCTGGATGGGCCTGCGGCGTTGGAAATATCGCGCTGCGTGGAGTCGTCATGAGGGTATTCACTAGAATCCACCCGCCATCGAGGTCTATACAATCCGATGTTGTCATACAACAATGACGCAGCCGGGCGGGGGTAAGTACCAGCACCACTGGGTGGTTCCGGCCGCACATGATGGATCTACTTCAAGGAAGACTGAGACGATGAAAAAGTTTCCGCTGTGCCGCGTTTCGATGATCGCTGCCGCCATGGCGCTTGCACTCTGTGCGGGTAGCGCCGAGGCGCGCATGTTCCGCGCGGCGAACGTGCACGCCGACACGTTCCCGACGGTCGTGACGCTCAAGGCGATGGGCGACGAACTCGGCAAGGCGACGGGCGGACAGGATTCGATCAAGGTGTTTGGCAACAGCTCGCTCGGCTCGGAAGCCGACACGATCAGCCAGGTGCGCGTCGGTGCACTGGACATGGTCTGGGCGAACGGCTCCCTGTTCAATGAAATCGTGCCCGAGTCGGTGATTCCGTCGTTCCCGTTCCTGTTCCGCGATATCGACCATTTCCGCAAGGTCATGTACGGCCCCGTTGGCCAGCAGATCCTCGATGCCTTCTCGGCGAAGGGCATGGTCGCCCTGGCGTTCTACGAGAGCGGCTCGCGTTCGATCTACGCGAAGAAGCCGATCCACTCGCCGGCTGACATGAAGGGCCTCAAGGTGCGTGTGCAGCCGTCCGACCTGATGGTCGACGAAATCAAGGCGATGGGCGGCACGCCGACACCGATGCCGTTCGCCGAGGTCTACACGGGCCTCAAGACGGGTCTTGTCGATGCGGCGGAGAACAACGCCTCGTCGTACGCAGAGACCAAGCACTACGAAGTCGCGCCGGTGTATTCGGAAACGCAGCACGCGATGACGCCTGAAGTGCTGGTGTTCTCGAAGAAGATCTGGGACACGCTGAGCCCGCAGGAGCAGGCCGCAATCAAGAAGGCAGCGGCCGATTCGGTGCCGTACTACGTGAAGCTCTGGACCGCGCACGAAAGCGACGCGATGAAGGCCGTCGTGAAGGGCGGTGCGACCGACATTCCGGCTGCGCAGATCGACCGTGCAGCCTTCGTCAAGGCGATGCAGCCGGTGTGGGCGAAGTACGAATCGACGCCGCAGATGAAGAAGATCGTCGACCAGATCGAGGCGGTCAAGTAAAGGAACGGGCGGGAACGCCGCGCCGGAACGTCATTCCCGCAGCCATGCGGGCGGGCGTTCCGGCTTGTTGTGTTTCGCGCGGAGATACGCCAGCGACGCTGGCGCGGAAATCCGGCTCTTCGCGATGGAAGAGGATGTCCAGATGAGTTTCATGAAACGACCGAACGACTGGGTCGCCCGCGGACTGACGATTGTGTCGGCAATCTGCCTCGTCGTGCTTTGCGTGCTGGTGCTGTACGGCGTGGTCATGCGTTATGTGTTCGACAACGCGCCCGACTTCGTCGAGCCGATTGCGCTCCTGCTCGTGATCGCGATTGCGTTCTTCGGCGCTGCGCTGAAGGTGCGCGATGGCGGCCACATCGGCCTCGATTCGCTGGTTACGAGGCTGCCGTCCAAAGGGCGCCGCGCGGCTATGGCGTTCCAGCACGTTTGCCTGATTGCGTTCGCCATCGCAGCGATCGCGGGCTGCAATGAAATGGCGTCCACCACCGGCGACGATCCGATTCCGATCATCGGCCTGCCGGAAGCCGCGCGTTACTACATTCCGATGATCGCCAGTGCGTGCATCGTGCTCTTTTCCCTCGAACATCTGCTGAATATGTTCGCACGCAAGCGGACCTGATCGACCATGGAACTCGCCATCCTTTCCGTTAGTTTTATTGTTCTTCTCGTGCTCGGGGTGCCGGTTTCGTTCGCCCTCGGGCTTGCGTGCGTGCTGACCTATCTTCACGAGGGTTTGCCGATCGCGACCGCGATGCAGTCGATGATCTCGGGCATCAACGCGTTCTCGTTTCTCGCGGTGCCGTTTTTCATCCTCTCGGGCGAACTGATGCTGCATGGTGGCATCGCCGATCGAATTCTGAAATTTGCGCAGGCCACTGTCGGCCATTTCCGCGGCGGCCTCGGCATGGCCAACGTGGTGGCCTGCACGATGTTCGGCGGCGTGTCCGGGTCGCCCACGGCCGATACCTCGGCGATGGGCGGCGTCGTGATCCCGCTGATGAAGCGCGAGGGGTACAGCGCTGCGTATGCGGTCAACGTGACGACACACTCGTCGCTGGCTGGCGCGCTGATGCCGACCTCGACCAACATGATCATCTACGCGCTGGCCGCGCAGGGCATCACCGGCATGGTGGCCGGCAACTCGGTGAGCGGCGTGTCGATCGGCGATCTGCTGTTCTCGGGCCTGATTCCGGTGCTGTGGGTGATGGGCTTTGTGCTCTTGACCGCCTATTGGCAAGCCGTGCGCTTTGGCTTCCCGCGTCGCCCCGATGGATCCACCGTGCTCGCGAAATTTCCGGGCTGGGCCGAGGTCGGGCGCACCTTCATCGGCGCGTTGCCTGGTCTGTTCGTCATCCTGATCATTCTCGGCTGCGTGGCGAAGGGTATCGCGACGGCGACCGAGGCGGCCGC
The DNA here is from genome assembly GCF_021390575.1 of Paraburkholderia adhaesiva. Taxonomy (GTDB): domain Bacteria; phylum Pseudomonadota; class Gammaproteobacteria; order Burkholderiales; family Burkholderiaceae; genus Paraburkholderia; species Paraburkholderia adhaesiva. The sequence continues at coordinate 808,477 of NZ_JAJEJQ010000002.1, forward strand.
GATTGCGGTGGGATATTCGCTCGTGCTGACCTTGTTTGTCTATCGCAGCATGACGCGCGCAAAGCTCTTTACGGCACTATCGCGTGCTGCGCGGACGACGGGCGTTGTGTTGCTGCTGATCGGCGTGTCGAACATGCTTCGCTTCCAGATGGCGTACCTCTCGATTCCCGACGCCATCGAGGGCATTCTCGAACACGCGACCACGGTGCCATGGCTGATGCTGCTGTATATCAACATCATCCAGGTGTTTCTCGGCACGTTCGTCGATATGGCCGCGCATATTCTGATCACGACGCCGCTGTTTCTGCCGCTCGCGATGCACTATGACGTCGGCCCGGTGCAGTTCGGCATCATGATTCTGCTGAACTGCTCGCTCGGACTCGTGCACCCGCCGATTGGCTCAGTGCAGTTCATCGGCTGCGCGATCGGCGATGTGTCGATCGGCGAGACCACCAAAATCGCCTGGCCTTACTACCTCGCGATCTTTAGTGCGATCAATATCGTCACGTATTTCCCGGCGTTTTCGACGTGGCTGCCGAGTGTGATCAGCGGCCATCCGGTGTTCTAGATTCTAGAGGCGAGGGCGCGGCGCCGTGAGGGTGCCGCGCTTCTCAGCCAAACCGGACGCAATAAACCGGCGGTAAATGCGCCGAAATCAAATCCCAGCTTTCGCCGCCATCGGCGGACGTCCATAGCCCGCCGGTCGTCGATCCCATCGCGAGGCGCGTGCCTGATTCATCGACATCGAGTCCGTGCCGGTACACCAGGTCATACGCGGGTACTGGCGGCAACCCGTTCGAGAAACGCTCGAACGTGCGCCCACCGTCGCGTGTGCGTGTGACGACAAACTTTCCATCCACCGGGACACGGTACTGGTCTTTCACCGCGGGCACGAACCACGCGGTGTCCGGCTCGCGCGGATGCACGGCAACGGCGAAGCCGAAGCTCGATGGCTGCGCCTCGATCCTCTGCCAGTGCGTTGCGCCGTCCGTCGAGCGGAAGATTCCGCAATGGTGCTGAGTCCAGAGCACATCGGGGTTGGCCGGGCATTGCACGACGTGGTGCGGGTCCTGCACGTTGGGGTCCCCGCGACGCTCCGGCGGCATGTAGTCAGCCTCCATCCCATCGGAACCCTGGCGCCAGGTCGCGCCGCCGTCGGCGGTTTGCCAGACGCCGCCGGATGACACGCCGATCGTGATGTGGCGGCTGTCGCGCGGATCGACGAGCACGGAATGGATGCCCGGCGCGTCGTAGCCTCCACCGGCCCATTCGAGGCGTTCCGGGCGATCCCACAGCGCGCGGTTGAGTTCCCATGTGTCGCCGCCGTCGCCTGAGCGGAAGAGGCCGCCTGGAATTGTGCCGGCCCACAGGACACCGGGCTCGTCCGGGCCACCGGGTTCAAGTGACCAGATTTGCTGAAGCGTCCACGGAACGGGCGGGCGGGATGCGGCCGCATCGTCCGCACTTGGGTTTGCGCCGTCGTTCACGCGAGTTTCCTCCGGCGGCTGTGGCGGATAGACGGGGACCGCACACTCTTCCCAGTCAGCCGAGCCCGCGCGTCGGCGATGCAGTTTTACGCCGAAGTGGCCGAGATTTAGCGCGGCGTACAGCGACCCGTCGCGCGGATCGGCGAGCACCATGCTCACTGGCTCGCCGATGAACTGCGGTTCACCGAGCGTCCAGCGGCCCTGATCGTCGGCGTGGAGTTCGAATAATCCCTTTCGGGTTGCGACAAGCAATCGATCGGTCATGTCGGGTGTCTCCTGTGCAACGCGCCCATCTGGTGTGATGCAACGCTCAACAAGGGCTGACGCGCAATTAGCCGCCCGACAACGCCTGCACGACGTAAACGCGGCTTTCCTCGCCGAGCGTGTCGGACAGACGCTGGCGATCGCGTACCGGCCGTCCGTCGACAAATACGGCGAGATGCTTTCGCAGCGAACCCTGATCGTCGAGGATATAGCCACGCAGCCGGGGTTGTCCGGCGAAGACCGCCTCAAGCGCTTCGCCCAGCGTGCTCGCGACGATTTCACGTTCAGGCGTCGGGACATGCCGTTGAATCGAAGCAGCGAAGAGGATGTGTGCCATGGCGCACTGGCCGGGCGAAATCGCCGTATGAGGTGGTTCTGTAGTTTAGGCTGATATTCAGCTTGTTTCTTGTCTTTGACCTTTGTTGCGTCGCGATCAAGGGTTCGATCGCACTGGGCGGACGAGAAAAGAGGGACGCGAAGTCAACGATGACACAGGTTTCCGATAATCAACCCGGTGTGTAGAAAGTGCGTAACGGAAACGGCTGCCCGTCCAAAATGGCGTGGTAGCCGGACTCCGATACGCCTTTAACAATGGCGCCCGCCTCATCCGGCACGACGCGAGCCTGTTGTGCTCCGATGACAGGCAGTACGGTGTCATCGAATATCATGCGCCGCAGTTCTACGTTCGGCGCCGCGAAATAGCGGGCGCTTTTCAGCATGCGCCCCGCGGGTGGCTATCACCCGCGGCGCTTGCCGCGCGCTTCTTCTGGCGTGAAGTCAAAGCTCGCGAAGCTGCCGCCCTGGAAGCGTTGCGCGACGGCGTCGAGCGGATTCTGCTGCTTGAGGATCTCGTCGGCGTAGTCCTCGGCGTTCTGTTGCGGGCGATAGCCGAGTCGTTGGGCATCGTCATTCGCACCGGTCTGAATCCAGTAGCTGCGCGTGTTGTTCGACACGCCCCACACGACCGCAAAACCGATCTCCGGCACGTTAATGACACGGTCGACCAGGTGCATCAGATCCTCATGGCCGAACCACGTGCTCAGATGGCGGAACTCAGTGGGCCGCTGCACGCAGCTTCCGATACGCACACACACCGTCTCGATCCCGTGCTTGTCCCAATAGAGCCGTGCGAGCGATTCGCCCCACGCCTTGCTGAGGCCATAGAAGCCGTCAGGGCGGAATGCGCAGTCGAGCGTCAGCTTGTCCTCAACCGGATACATGCCGATAGCGTGATTCGAACTCGCGAACAGGATGCGCTTTACGCCGTTGCGGCGTGCGCCCTCATAGACCTCGACGAGTCCGCGCAGGTTGTTCTCGATGATCTCGGGCAGCGGGCGTTCGACGCTCGTGCCAGCCATGTGAATTAGCACATCGACGCCTTCGAGCAGGCGATCGACCACCTCGGGCTGGCGCAGGTCGCCGTGCATGACGTCCTCGCCCTCGACGATCGGCGTGAGCGGTTTCGAGCCGGCCGCGGAGCGCAGATTCACCCCGCGCTCGAGGAGCGCCCGGCGCAGCACGGTGCCTAGCTGGCCGGCTGCGCCGGACAATGCGACTTTCTTCACTGTGGTGTTTCCTTTCGTAAAAACGCCAGAAACCGGCGCCCCGAAGGGCCCCGGCCGAAAATTCATGCCTGCACGCTTAACGTGCTCACGATGGTGACGTCGGCGTTGTCGGCCTTCTCCTCTTCGCGGATGAGACGCCAGGCGACGATCGCACCAACCACGTCGAACAGCATCAGGCAGACGAACAGCGGGCTATAGCCGATGGTGCCTGCCACCGCGCCGACGATCAGCGAAAAGACCGTCGCGCCGAGGTAGCCGAACATGCCTGAGAGGCCGGTCGCGGTGGCCACCTCGTGTTGCCCGAACACGTCGGAGGCCAGCGTGAAAAGCGAGCCGGAGATGGTCTGATGGGCGAACGTGCCGACGCAGAACAGCGCGATCGCGGCATAGGGGCTCGCGACGAAGCCCACGCAAGCCGGACCGATCATCAGGCATGCGCCGGTCGTGATGACGAGCTTGCGCGACGTGACGAGCGAGCAGCCGAACCAGCGGATGAAGAGGGGGGCCAGATAGCCACCGACGATGCAGCCGAGGTCCGCGGCGAGGAACGGCATCCACGCGAACAGCACGATCTCCTTCAGGTCCATGTGGCGCACGGTGACCATATAAAGCGGAATCCACGCGCCGAAAGTCTGCCACGCCGGCTCCGCGAGCATGCGCGGGATGCCGATGCCCCAGAAGCGGCGCTGCTTGAGTACTTCCTTCCACGACGGTTTGCCCGCAGACGACTGCTGGGCTGCGGTCTGGCCCGCACGGATATACTCGGCTTCGTCGGCCGAGAGCCGCGGATGGTCGGTGGGCGAACGGAAAAACACGAGCCACAGGCCGACCCAGATCAGCGCTACGCCGCCGGTCAGCACGAACGCGAACTGCCAGTTGTATTTCAGAATGCACCAGACGACGAGCGGCGGAGCGATCATTGCACCGATCGACGTACCGGTATTAAGCCAGCCGGTCGCCACCGAACGTTCCTTCGCCGGGAACCACTGGCTGATCGATTTCATGCCCGCCGGGAAGATCGCGGCTTCGCTTGCGCCGAGCATCCCGCGGAAGAACGCGAGCGACGGCCAGCTGGTGGCGAGGCCGTGCAGCATGTTGGAGATGGCCCAGCCGAATGCGAAGATCGCGAAACCGATCTTGACGCCGACTGAATCGAGCACGAAGCCAGCGACCGGCTGCGCGAGCGCATAGGAGGCCTGGAACGCCGTGACGATGTACGCGTACTGCTGGGTGCTCATGTGCATCGTCTGCATGAGCGTGGGGGCGGCTACCGAGAGTGAACTGCGCGCAAGGTAGTTGAAGATGGTGCCGATCATGATGAGGCTGATGATCCACCACCGGAGTCCCTTGATTGGCCTGCGTTGCACTGCGTGTCTCCGACTGCTGGCGTGCTGCCAGGTAAGGCGTGATTCTATTTCCATAAAGTTGTAAAGCAAATCTGCTTCGAGTCAGTATCTTCCCTGGTGTGGTGCGGGGTCCATAGGTATCGCGTCCCCACTGAATACAGCCCGCGTTCAAGGGACGGAGCGGGAAGCCGCGCCGGAAGTGAGGCCGACTGGTATGAGGGCGGGAAACGCCCGGGGACAGGTTGACAATCCCATTGTTGTATTACAACAATGCTGATACACCCCATCGCACCTGAGGGACGTCGTGGCCCGCACGAGCCGCCCCTGATGACACTGGACGACGCACGATGAATTCACCCACCATCCCCGTGAGCGAGACTGCACTCGAGCAACTGCGCCACGTTTCCAATGCGACACTCACCACGCAGCTGTTCAAGCGGGGCCTGCGTAATGTTTTCCTGCAGGGTGTGAAACCGCTCGTTGCGCCGGCACCAGGAACGCCGAACCTCGTCGGCCCAGCCTTTACGATGCGAAACATCCCGGCGCGCGAGGACCTCGATCAGCTGAGCGCGTTCCAGAACCCCGAGCATCCGCAGCGCAAGGGCGTCGAGACCGTGCCGCCTGGCGCCGTGCTCGTGCAGGATTGCCGGGGTGAGCACACGGCGGCGTCGGTCGGCTCGATTCTCGCCACACGCCTGAAGGTGCGCGGCGTCGCAGGCATGGTTTCGGATGGGCCGGTGCGCGACAGCGCGACCATTGCCGCGCTCGGCCTGCCCATCTTCTGCGCGGGCGCATCAGCGCCGCTCAACCTGACGAAGCACCACACCATCGATCTGAACGTGCCGATCGCCTGCGGTGGCGTTGCCGTTTATCCGGGTGACATCATGGTCGGCGATGCGGACGGTGTCGTCGTCGTGCCGCGCCATCTGGCCGAAGAAGTCGCTCAGGCTGCGTGGGAGCAGGAAGAACTCGAGCGTTTCATCACGTCGCGCATCGAGGCGGGGGCGCCGCTGCCGGGCACCTATCCGCCGAACGAGGCGACGCTCGCGGCCTTCGCCGAGTGGCGCAAGACGCAGTCATGAACGCAGCGGGAACACCACGATGACGATGGAAGCAGGACACACGCCGGCTCGGCGACTGGAGGCGCGTGACGCGCGATGCTCGTCGGTGGGCGAATGCCCGGTCTGGCGAGTCGAGGAGAATGTGCTCTACTGGGAAGACATTCCGGCACAAACGCTCGTGCGTTACGAACTCGCAACGCAGCGGCGCACGGAGTGGCGCTTGCCGGAGCGTATCGGCTGTTTCACCTTCGCGCGTAACGGCAAGGTGCTGGCCGCGCTTGAGAGCGGTTTATTCGCGGTGACGCTGCATGAACCGGCGCCTGGCGACGCGCTCGTCAGGCAAGGTACGATCGATATGCGCCCGCTTGCGGCGGTTGAACACGAAGCCGGCAACATGCGTTTTAACGACGGCCGCTGCGACCGCCAGGGCCGTTTCTGGGCCGGCACGATGGTGCAGGACGCGACCGCGCCGAATCCGGCTGGCAAGCTCTATCGCTATACGGCGCACGATGGGTTGTCCGCGCCAGTGGTGGAGGGGCTGTGCACGCAGAACGGGCTGGCCTGGTCGCCGGACGGGCGCACGATGTATCTCTCGGATTCGCATGCTTCGTGCCGCGTGATCTGGGCCTTCGACTACGATACCGACGATGGCGTGCCTACCAACCGGCGCGTATTCGCCGACCTGCACGATTACACAGGCCGGCCCGATGGCGCAGCTGTCGACGCCGACGGTTGCTACTGGATCTGCGCGAACGATGCGGGCCTGTTGTTGCGTTTTACGCCCGACGGCCGACTCGATCGCAAAGTCGCGGTGCCGGTCTCGAAGCCGTCGATGTGCGCGTTCGGTGGGCCCGGCCTCGACTTGCTGTTCGTGACGACGATCTGTCCTCCGCAAGTGGGCAAAGAGGACGGCTTCGTTTTCGTATTGGAAACCGGCGTGCGCGGATTACCCGAGCCCGTGTTCGATGGCACGCTTTGATTTTTCTATTTCATCGATTAGCCATGCCGAAGTTTCAGAACCAGGACGTCATCGAACTTGTCAGCGGCGCGTCGCGCCTGCTGTTTGCGCCGCAAGCGGGCGGGCGGTTGCTGTCGTGGCATCTCGACGGGGCGTCCGTGATTCACTGGCCCGAGGTGGCCGACTGGAACCGGCCAGCCGGGGTTCGCGGCGGCAATCCGCTGCTGTTTCCGTTCCTCGGAAGGCATCGCGTGAACGGCGAAATCGGCTGGTGGAAAGACGCCGAGGGTGTTGTGCGCGCCGTGCCGGCGCACGGCTTCGCGCGCGATCTGCCGTTCGCGGCGCAAGTCTCGCCGCAAGGCGACGCCGTGTGCATGACGCTCGCCGATACCGACGCAACGCGTGCCGGCTATCCGTTCGGTTTCCGCTTCGAGGCGACGTACCGGCTCGTGGACGAGTCCACGCTCGACGTAGATCTGACGACGACGAACACGGGCACGTCCCGCGTGCCGTACTACGCGGGGCATCATTTTTATTTCGCGCTACCGCATGCGAAACGTAGCGAGTCGACGCTTACGTTGCCGCGTAACGTCGCCCGTCACCAGCGTCCGGACGGCACGATCACAGATCCCATCGAAGGGCAGCCGCGCTACACCTTCGACGACCCACAGATTCTCGACCGCTTTCATTGCCTCGACGGCACTCCGGACGCGCCGGTGCGCATCGACATTCCGGCCTTGCAGCGCACCATCGAGATCGACTTGCAGCGTCCTGGATCGGTGCCCTGGTATGCAGTGACCTCATGGACCGAAACGCCGGAGTCCGATTTTTATTGCGTCGAGCCGTGGCTCGGTTTGCCTGATGCGATCCACAACGGCCTCGGGCTGCGCTGGGTCGAACCTGGGGAGACAGAAATCGCATCGTTGCGTATCAGCGTGAGCGCGTTCCGCTAAACGCTGGTCTGCGCAAGGAAGTCGACGCCAGGCGAGCCTCGGCGTGCAATCTATGACTTACAATTGGGAACAATTCTGACAACTCTGAACGTACGCCTCACCATGGCTGAGCAAAAAGCGCCGAACATGCCGGCGCGAATTTACAGCGATATTCTGAATCGCATCATCGAAGGCGAATACAAGGAAGGGGAACGCCTGCCGACCGAGCACATGCTCGCGGAGCGCTTCTCGACCTCGCGTCCGACCGTGCGTGAAGCACTCGCGCAGCTGCGGGCGGACGGCATCATCGCGACGCGCCATGGTTCAGGAACGACAGTAATGCGGCGCCCCGATCCGGACGTGCGCCGCTTCGCGCCGCTCGAGACGTTGTCGGATATCCGTCGCTGCTATGAGTACCGTGTGGTGGTGGAGTCGGGCGCGGCGGCGCTCGCTGCGCAAAAGGCGGAAGACGTCGATGTCGAAGCCATTCAGCGCGAGTGGGACAACCTGCAGACGATCGTCGAGACCTCGGGGATCGGCGCGAAAGACGACTTCGCGTTTCACCTCGCCGTGACCCGAGCGTCGAAGAATCAGTTCTTTATCACCGCGCTCTCGGCGATCCAGGAGCAGATGGTGTTCAGCATGAACCTCTCGCGCAATCTGTCGCTCGTGAAGTCGATCGAGCGGCAGCGCATCGTCCAGCAAGAGCACCTCGAAGTGCTCGAAGCCGTGCGCGCACGCGATCCCGAACGTGCGTCGCGAGCGATGCGCGAGCATCTCGAACGCGCGGTCAACCGCATGTTCGGTTCCTGACGCGCGGTCTGTCGCGTTTCCGGCGGCGCTGTGCGCAGCGCTCTTCCCGCCACCTTCGGGCTGGGCCAACGTATAGCCTGAATCAGTCGATGCAGCTCATACCGGGCGTGGGCCGCGACGGCGGCCGCATGCCCGCGGACGCTTGCGCCTCAGCAACGATATTCGAAATGGGAAGCGGCGCGAAATTAGCTGCGATGGCTAATGCGTATGTCACGCCCCAAGGGCGTGATCCGGAGTGGGCAGATCGTCACGAGCCAGTTCCGCTTGCGCGGAGCTGGCTCGCCTTTGACGATGCCCGGTAACGCTGAGACTCAGGCAGACTTCGTAACGCGCGAAGCTTGCGCCACGGCCTTCGAAGCGGCATGTGCCGCGTTCTGGAAGTTGCTTTCGGCAATTTCGACAGCTTGCTTTGCTGCCTTGTTCACCGTTTCGTAGGCCGAGCCGGCTGCGTTGAACGCCGACTTGAATGCGGCCACGGCACTTTCCGAGCCAGCCGGCGCGTTCTTCGCAGCGTTGTCGACGAACGATTGTGCAGCGTGTTTTTGTTGCTCGAATTGGGCTTGCGCGGCGAGCGTGAACTCAGCTTGAGCGGCCGACACGACGTCGTAGACCGAGCGACCAAACACAACGGCCTTTTCCGCAGCGGACTGCGCGAAGCTGGCTTGCAGTGCCAGGACAGCTTGCGGATCTTTTGCCGACAGCACGGCTTGCGCGAGCTCCTGGCCTTCGGCGACGGACGAGCGGGCGGTCTGGAGATTCAGTTCGGCGAGTTTGATCGCGCCTTCGATGGCCGTGTTCGTGAGGCCGAAAAATGCTTCGAGGTTGGCTTTCTGGGTAGCGGCGAATTGTTCGGGGGTCGGCAGAGTCATGTCTTCGTTCCTGATGGCGAACCGGGGTGTCCGGTTCCGCTGGGAAAATGAGAAAACTTTCGTATCGATCACCGGTTCGCGGTTTTGTGCGTTGCAGCAATCTGAGGTCATGATAGCGCAATGAAGCAGCGTGTCAAGAAAAATTTGTGCGGCGCACCAAAATCGCAATCGATTGATTTGTATGGAAAATATACCGCACATCGCGACCGGTTTCGGATCGGAAACAGGGTCGAAAGGTGCCGCGCAACGCGGTGCGGATCGGGGGGGCGCCTGTACGCTGCGCGCGGAGCACGACTTCAGGGAAACCGGCGATCTCGCCAGTCGTTTGCTCACTCACGATCGGCGCACGGTACCCGTCAAGAAGGTAGTGGCCGGCCGTTTTGCAGTGACAACCCGCTGACGACGCGGGCCGCTGTGTCTAGCCCGGCCCGCCGCTGCTGTTCAATAGTTCGACCAGATACGGTTTCCACACTTCCGGATGGGCCAGCGTCTGGTGTCCATACGAATGCGCGCTTTCGGGCATTTCGATGTAGCGACCGTGCGGCACCTGCGCGACGAGCTTTTGCATCACGCCGAGATCCGTCGCGTTGATGAGGTCATCGGCGAAATTCACGGCGAAGAGTGGCGCGCGAATCTGCGCAAGCTGCGGTGACGGGTCGTAGTCCCACGACGATTCGAACCAGTAAAGCACGTCGTTGGCATCGTTTTTTGAGGCGTCGGCGTCGAGCGTGTCGTAGAGCTTTGTTGCGGCTGCACGGTTCGGTGCTTGTGTCTGCATGCGCGCGGCATTGCCCGTCATGATCGTGAACACGGGCATCACGCGGGTCCATTGTGTCGGTTGCGCGGTGTAGTCGCCGTCGTGCCAGCCCGGATCGTTCCGGATCGCGCCCGCCACCATCTGCCGCCACAGCCAGTTGCGTCCGGCCATCGGAATCGGCTGGCTCGCGATCGGCATGAGCGCATCGGCCATCGCCGGGTAGCGCTCGCCCCACATCCACGTTTGCATACCGCCCATCGAGGTTCCCAGCACGAGACGCAGATGGTCGATGCCGAGCCCTTCGACGAGCATGCGGTGGTTCGCCTCGATCACGTCGCCATAACCGTAGTTCGGGAAGCGCGCGTGCTGACCGTCGCTCGGCTTGGTCGAGCCGCCGCGCCCGAGGCCATCCGGCATCACGATGAAATAGCGGCTCGCGTCGAGTGGCGCGCCAGGCGCGAACAGTTCGCGCTGGAAGGCCGGCGCAAGATAGGCGCGGCCTGTTCCGGTCGTACCGTGCAGCAGCAGGACGGCATTCGTGGCGTGTCCCTGCGCATCGCGCTGCAGCGTGCCGAGCGTCGTGTAATGGATGCGTACCTCGGGCAATGTAGTGCCGTTCGAGAAGTGGAAGTCGTGCGCGACGAAGTCGCCGCTGACCGGTTGAGGCATCGCCGTATCCTGCGCGGCGTAGACGGGGGAAAGAAGCGTCGCGCAGACGGCGCCGCCGATTACAAACAGCCGGTGAATCACTATGACGTCTCCTTCTTTTTTGTGGTTGTCGTGCGTAGTGTGTGATGCGTTGCGCGTGCTGTATTGCAGTCGTTTTGCTCGAGCATTCCAGCAGATGAACCGCGGCTGGAGGACTTCTGCAGCGGCCGCCGCCACAGCGCATAATGCGGCCATTGCGGGACGCCGGGGAATAAATCACCACCGTCGCCCGTTATCCTCGCTGAATCGTTACGGCACGTCTACGTGAAAAATATCTTTTCCACTGTAAGCATCGACGATGAATCGGCCGCCGCGCAAAAGTACACGCGCGGCGCGATGCTGCTGCACTGGCTGATCGCGCTCCTGATCCTCGCGAATGTCACGCTTGGCCTGACCGTAGCACTGCTGCCGGACGGCACGCTCTCCGACACGGGGATCCGTTTCGTCATTGACACGCACAAGTCGATCGGCATCACCGTGCTGGGTCTCGCGATCGTGCGCGTGCTGTGGCGCATGACGCATCGGCCGCCGCCGCTACCGGCGCAATTTCCGGGCTGGGAACGCGCGGCTGCGCACCTTGCCCACGTCGCGCTGTATGTATTGATCTTCGCGTTGCCGCTCACCGGCTGGCTGCACGATTCCGCGTGGGTCGCGGCGGCCACGCATCCGATGTATCTCTTCGGGTTGGTGCCCTGGCCGCGCATCGGCTTCATCATGCAACTCGATCCGGCCACCAGGGAGCAGTTGCACACGCAGTTCGGCACGTTGCACACGGCGTGCAGCTACGCGCTCTATGGCGTGCTGGCGCTGCACGTGGCAGGTGCGCTCAAACATCAATGGATTGATCGTCATTCGGTGTTGCGCCGGATGATGCCGTGAGCAGTGAAAGGGTACGTCGTGAATAACACGCTTGAAGCAGCGCTCGCTCGCATTTCGCCGCGCATCGCGCCACCGCCTGTGCCGCTCGCGAGCGTCGTGATTCATCTCGGCGTCGTGGCGCTCTGGCTCGTGCTCTTCGCGCGCGCATTCTTTCTGCAGGGCGTCGTTGCGTGGTCAACGGGGATTGCCTATGTCTTCTACGATACCGTGCTGCTGGTGTTCGTTGCGTGGAAGGCTCGCGTGCTGCTGACGCCGGGCCGCATACCCGATGCGGTTGTTGAGGCGGCCCGCAAGCCGACGCTCGGTGTGATCGTTGCGGCGCACAACGAGGCGGCTGTTCTGCCGATCACGTTGGACGCGCTGTTCGCGCAGACGCATCCGCCGCAACAGATCGTGATCGCCGACGATGGCTCGACCGACGGTACGGCGGCGTTGCTCGTCGAGCGATATGGACTCGCCGATCCGGGCGAAGGGCAACTCAGCGCGCCATCTGCGCGATATCCAAATCTGCGCTGGCTGAAGCTTCCGCACGGCGGCAAGGCGCGTGCGCTGAACGCGGCATTGATTGCAGTCGACACCGATACGCTCATGACAGTCGATGCAGATACGTTGCTCGACCCCGATGCCTGCGCGGCGATGGTCGACGCTTTCGGCCGTGATCCCGCGCTCGTGGCAGCGGCGGGCCTGCTTTCGCCTGTGTGCAACAAATCGCTGAGCGGCCGCTTTTTCCAGTGGTTCCAGACCTACGAGTACATCCGCAATTTCATCTCGCGCTTCGCGTGGATGCGCGCGGACAGTCTGCTGCTGGTGTCGGGGGCGTTTGCGTGTTTTCGTCGCGACGCCGTGATGGCGGTCGGCGGTTTCGATCCGCATTGTCTTGTCGAGGACTACGAACTGATTCATCGCCTGCGCCTCTATTCTGCGCGCGAGCGACTCGGCTGGGACGTTCGCGTGATAGGGGCGGCCCGCGCGCGAACGGACGCGCCCGGAACGCTCGTGAGTTTCCTGCGCCAGCGGCGCCGGTGGTTCGCAGGCTTCCTGCAGACGCAGTACTGGTATCGCGACATGACAGGCAATCCGCGATACGGCAAGCTCGGCCTTATGATGCTGCCGGTCAAGGCGTTCGATACGATGCAGCCAATTTATGGACTCACGGCCTTTGCGCTACTGCTGGGCTTCCTCTTTGCCGGCGACTACACGATCGTGTTGCCGGTGCTCGGTGTGATTGTCGGGAAGATCGTCATCGATCTCGCGTTTCATCTGTATTCCGTGCACCTGTATCGGCGCTGGAGCGGCGACCGCGCGAGTTCAAGCTTCGGCATGGCATTGCTGGCCGCCATTGTCGAGCCGTTTTCATTCCAGTTGATGCGCCACAGCGGCGCGGCACTCGGCTGGTTCCACTTTCTGCTGGGTCGCCGCAAGTGGGGTGTGCAGGAGCGGACTGGCCTGAATGGGCGAGGCGACACCGTCCCGTTACGATGAGCCCGCACAGCCGGCGGGCGATGTCACGAGCGTGCTGAATCTGGCCTGCGTGCGGCGACTGCCGGGCATGGCAGCCATGGTTGCGCAAAGGAAACTTGCGATTCGACGCGGCGGGTGCAGGCACTAAAGTGCCAGTCCGATCAAGGAGTTGGCGCGATGGCGGTGCGGTTATCAACAGGCTTGTGCACGGAATCTGTGGACAACCTGGCCGGCACGGTCAGTGCCTGTCGCGGTGCATTCGGGAGGACTTCGTTTCCGATCAGGGACTTGGCCTCGCTATCCAGGTGTTACCCACAGGGCTGTCCAGAGAAACTGTGAATAACCTGGTCCGCCAGGTTCGCAATTGTCCCGGACACGCGACCACACTCCCGGACTTCGCAAAGCACCGCCGCGCAACGAGCACACGCTCCAGATACTGGCGTATCGTTGCGCTTCCTTGCACGATTTCACGATCCCACTCGATAATCGCGGTCGATAGGGCCTTCATGCGACACGGTGCGGGCCGACCACTCACTTCCCGCAACTCTCCGCCGCGCCGTGCTCAACAACTCGCGCTTTGCTGGTCTACTCCGTATCCCAGGCTTCCTTCCGCTCGCTGGCGCGACCCTCATGTTAGGCGTGGCGATGTCCTTTACGGCGCCTTATCTGTCGCTGTTCGGCATCGAGCGTGCAGGCATGACGCCGTTCAGGCTTGGCATATTCATGACCGCGATCGCGACGAGCGGCGTCATCGCCAGCACGGCCGCCGGCCGTTTCAGCGACGCGACCGGCAAGCATCGCATGCTGCTGCTCGTGTCACTCGGCGCGGCGACGCTTGGCTATCTGAGTCTGTGCGTCGTGCGCGACTACCGGTTGCTGCTCGCGGTTGGCGTCGCGTTTATCGGTGCGGGCGGCTGCGCGCTTTCGCTGGTTTTCTCGTTCAGCCGCGCGGCGCTGCCCGCTGCGGACGATGCCGAGCGCACGTTCGCCAGCGCAACATTGCGCACGATTCTCTCGGCGGCGTGGGTGTTTGGTCCGGCGGTCGGCGCGCTCGTTCTAGCGGCCGCCGGGTTTTACGGCCTGTTCCTGTTCGCCGCCGCGAGTTTTGCTGCGTGCGGTGCGATTGTGTGGCGCATGCGCGAGCCGCGCACCGACGAGCATGCTTCCCAGCACCTGATGCCACGTCCCACGGCCCGGTCGGTCGAGCTGGACACAGCCGACATGGCGCAGCACGCGGGCCAGCCGCTCACGCAGGCCGAAGTGCAGCCGGTCAATCCGCCGGACCTCGCACGCGCCGCACGGGGACAACGTGTGCGCGCGCCCGAGGAGGTGTCGTCGGACGGGATCATGCGCGCGGTCGTTGCGCTGACGCTGATTGGTCTCGCGGCTAATGCAACGATGATCGTGTTGCCGCTCTATATCGTTCACGGGTTGCACGGCACGCGGCTTGACGTCTCGATCATGCTGGGCCTTGGCGCGTTCATGGAGATTCCGATGATGCTCGCGCTGGGCGCGCGCGCCTCCGTGCTGAACAAGCCGCGCTGGCTCGCCGCGTGCGCGGTCGTGCATGCGGTTTACTTCGTGGCGATGTCTGCAGCGCCGGGCGTCAATGCGCTGATTCCGATGCAGATACTCAACGCGTTCGTCGTGGCCGTGACTTCGTGCCTTGGGATGACCTACGTGCAGGACCTCATGCCCTCGACGCCGGGACGCGCGACGGCGTTGTTTTTCAATGCGGCCCGGCTCGGGTCGATCCTGTCGGGCGTGCTTTCGGGGATGCTCGTGCAGGCGTTCGGCTATCGCGGCACATTCCTGTTCTGTGGCTTGCTCGCTGTATGTGCCCTCATATTGTTTGCCGTGCGAGGCGAACACTATCCGAAGATCGCGCGCGCCGCGCGGCAGTTTCTGCGCGAGCGTACCAGCCGCTAGTCCGTGCGCGGAATTGAGCGAGGTCAAATTTACCAATTTGCAGAATGGACCCTTCCTGGTGCGCTGGTTAATCCAGATTTTGGAAGGGGGTAAAGTCCCAACTACTTGCGTAATGCAATCCCTGACGCATAGTGAGAGTTCAGCCCCGGCCAGACGATGGCTGGGGCTTTTTTTCGCCCAGCGAGGCGATGAGCGGGGCGAATAGCAGTTGACTTTGCAAGTTATTTAACAGAAAGCAACAAGTAAGGTATTATTCGGCCCGCTCCGCGGCCACGGGTGCCTCGCGTGAGCAAGTTAGAACACTTGGACCGCCAGTCTGCTGGTACAAATTGCCGCGTAAGCGCGCAGATGTCGTTTTTCATGAACATGAGAAGTCAAATAAAAACAATGATTTGAGTCAACGTCTGATCTGGCTTGTATTGTTGCGCTGCAAAACTTCCCCATTCCGTTTACCCTCGTAAACCCTTGAGCGTGTGTGGTTCTTTGCCGCAAGGCTGACAAATTCATTTCAGCCTGTCTGGCCCGAATTTCATCCCTCGAATTCCTTTCATTTATCTTTCGCTCCTTTCGGCGCGAAGGCGCATTATTTGCTGAGCATTTGTAAGGTCTTGTGAAATGCAATCCGTCCCGTTACTGAGTCTGGCGATCTGGATTCCCATCCTGTTCGGTGCGGCCGTGCTGCGCCTCGGGTCCGATCGTCACCCGCAGCGCACGCGCTGGCTGGCGCTCATCGGCGCCGTCGTCGGTCTGCTGCTGACCCTGCCGCTGATCACCGGCTTCGACAACCATGTTGCGGCCATGCAGTTCGTCGAGTACCGCGACTGGCTGCCGGAGTTCGGCGTGGCGATGCGTCTCGGGATCGATGGCATTTCGCTGTGGCTCGTCGTGCTGACCGCATTCACGACGCTCGTGATCGTGATTGCGTCGTGGAAGTCGATCAACGTGCGCGTCGCCCAGTATTTCGGCGCGTTCCTGATCCTCTCGGGGCTGATGGTCGGCACCTTTGCAGCGACCGACGGCATGCTGTTCTTCGTCTTCTTCGAGGCCACGCTGATCCCGCTGTATCTGCTGATCGGTACGTGGGGCAACGAGCGTCGCACCTATGCTGCGGTGAAATTCTTCTTTTTCTCGCTCGCCGGCTCGCTGCTGATGCTCGTGTCGATGCTGTACCTCTACAGCCAGTCGCACACGTTCGACATGTCCGTGTGGCACGAACTGCAACTCGGCTTCCTGCCGCAGCTTTTCGTTTTCATTGGCTTCTTCGCGGCCTTCGCAGTGAAGGTGCCGATGTGGCCGTTCCACACGTGGCTGCCCGACGTCCACCTCGAAGCGCCGACCGGTGCCACCGTGATGCTCGCGATGCTCAAGCTGGGCGGCTACGGCTTTCTGCGCTTCACGCTGCCGATCACGCCGGATGCCGCGCACTTCTTCTCGCCGGCCATCATCGCGCTGTCGCTCGTTGCGGTGATCTACGCGAGCCTGCTCGCGCTGGCGCAAACCGACATGACCAAGCTGCTCGCGTACTCGACCGTCGCGCACATGGGCCTCGTCACGCTCGGTCTCTTCCTGTTCAACCAGATCGGCACCGAAGGCGCGATCGTGCAGATGATCTCGTACGGCTTCGTGTCGGGCGCGATGCTGCTGTCGATCGGCGTGCTGTTCGACCGCACGAAAACGCGCTCGATCGCGGATTACGGCGGCGTCGTCAACACGATGCCGCGCTACGCCGCGTTCCTGATGCTGTTCGCGATGGCCAACCTCGGCCTGCCCGGCACGTCGGGCTTCGTGGGCGAATTCATGGTCATCATGGGCGCGATCCGCGTGAATTTCTGGATCGGCGCGGTGGCCGCGACGACCGTCATTCTGAGCGCGGCGTACACCTTGTGGATGTACAAGCGCGCGATCTTCGGCGCGGTGGCGAACAAGACCGTGGCGAAGCTGACCGACATCGGCGCCCGCGAATCGTTGATCTTTGTTTCGCTCGCAGCGCTGGTGCTCGGGATGGGCGTCTATCCGAAGCCCTTCACCGATGCGATCGAAGTCTCGGCGGCGAATCTCGTCACGCAGGCGGGACGCTCGAAGCAGCCGTCGGATGGTGGTGCACCTGCCGATGCAGTGCGCGCCGGCACGGATATCCACGCGCAGCACTCGCCGACGACGTAATCACCCAGGTTTTACCGCGCACGCGCTATGCCGCATCGTGAGATGGGGCAGGGTACGTGTGTGTGCATAAAAAGGTTGCGAACGCAACTCTAAAAAATTGCCGCACTGAATCTGCGGCGAACGGACGCAGGACCCGGTGTGCTGGGGCTCGTCAGGTGCGGCGACGTGCGTCTGTTTTGTGCGACATAGTGTCTCAGCGTCGTTTTGGCAAGGATCAATTTACGCAATCGTTGATTGTTTTTTATCAAAGCGGCTGTATGATTCGGGCGCGCTTTCTTTGCGTGACGTCAGGGAATGTGCCCGAGACTACTCAATGAATTGAAATTCAGGCAAACGTGATGAAAAGAACGACCTTGAAAAGGTTATTGCTTCCCGTCGCAGCCGGACTGGCCGCGTGCCTTTCGGGGTGCAACATGGAAATTCTCGACCCCAAAGGCAGCATCGGGGTAGCCGAGAAGCAACTGATCGCAACCTCCACCTTCGTGATGTTGATCGTGGTGGTTCCCGTGATCCTGCTGACGCTGTGGTTCGCTTACCGCTATCGCGCGTCGAACCGCAACGCCACGTACGCACCGAAATGGGCGCACTCCACGGCCATCGAAATCGTGGTCTGGACCATTCCCGCGCTGATCATCCTGTTCCTCGGCATCCTCACCTGGAGGAGCACGCACGAGCTCGATCCGTACAAGCCGCTCGAGTCGAACGTGAAGCCGATCAACGTCGAAGTCGTCGCGCTCGACTGGAAGTGGCTCTTCATCTATCCGGACCTCGGCATCGCGTCGGTGAACCAGCTGGCTGTGCCGGTCGGTACGCCCGTGAATTTCCGCATCACGTCGGACTCGGTGATGAACTCGTTCTTCATTCCGCAACTCGGCACGCAGGTCTACGCGATGGCGGGCATGCAGACGCGCCTGCACCTGATCGCGGATGAGGCTGGCACGTACCAGGGCCTATCGGCGAACTTCAGCGGCAAGGGCTTCTCGGACATGAAATTCAACACGCTCGCGACGAACCAGCAGGATTTCGACGCGTGGGTCAAGAAAGTGAAGGCGTCGTCGACGCAACTGTCGATGGATCAATACTCGACGGTCGCACAACCGAGCGAGAAGGCACCGGTTCAGTACTTCTCGACGGTCGATCCGAAGCTCTTCACCAACATCATCGCGAAGTACAACAACGGCCACGTCACCGAATTCGACGACGCGTCGTGCGGTACGAAGGGGTAAAGCAAGCATGTTCGGCAAACTAACACTGGATGCGATTCCGTACCACGAGCCAATCATCGTGGTGACGGCGATCGCGATGGCGCTCGGCGGGGCAGGATTGTTCGGCCTGATCACTTACTTCGGTAAGTGGAAATATCTCTGGACGGAGTGGCTGACGAGCGTCGACCACAAGCGTCTGGGCGTGATGTACATCGTCCTCGCGATCGTCATGCTGGTCCGCGGTTTCGCGGACGCGATCATGATGCGCACGCAGCTCGCGCTCGCGTACAACGCGCCGGGCTACCTGCCGCCGCACCATTACGACCAGATCTTCACGGCGCACGGCGTCATCATGATCTTCTTCTTCGCGATGGCGTTCATGGTCGGCCTGATGAACATCATCGTGCCGCTGCAGATCGGCGCACGCGACGTGGCGTTTCCATTCCTCAACAACCTGTCGTTCTGGATGACGGCTGTTGGCGCGGTCCTGATGATGATCTCGCTCGTCATCGGCGAATTCGCGCAGGTGGGCTGGCTCGCGTATCCGCCGCTTTCGGAGCTTGCGTACAGTCCGGGCGTGGGGGTCGACTATTACATCTGGGCACTGCAGATTTCGGGCGTAGGCACGCTGCTGACCGGCGTGAACTTCTTCGTCACGATCATCAAGATGCGCGCTCCCGGCATGACGATGATGAAGATGCCGGTGTTCACGTGGACGGCGCTGTGCACGAACGTGCTGATCATGGCCTCGTTCCCGATCCTGACCGTGGCGCTCGCGCTGCTCGGCCTCGATCGTTACCTCGGCATGCACTTCTTCACGAACGATGCCGGCGGCAACCAGATGATGTACCTGAACCTGATCTGGGCTTGGGGTCACCCTGAGGTGTACATCCTCGTCCTGCCGGCGTTCGGTATCTTCTCGGAAGTCGTTTCGACCTTCGCCAAGAAGCCGCTGTTCGGCTACAAGACGATGGTGTGGGCGACCTGCGCGATCATGGTGCTGGCGTTCCTCGTGTGGCTGCACCACTTCTTCACGATGGGTTCGGGCGCCGACGTCAATGCGTTCTTCGGCATCATGACGATGATCATCGCGATCCCGACGGGCGTGAAGATCTTCAACTGGCTGTTCACGATCTACCGTGGCCGTCTGGAATTCTCGACGCCCATCCTGTGGACGATCGGCTTCATGGTCACGTTCACGATCGGCGGCATGACCGGCGTGATGCTGGCGATCCCGGGCGCGGACTTTGTGCTGCACAACTCGCTGTTCCTGATCGCGCACTTCCACAACGTGATCATCGGCGGCGTGGTGTTCGGTTACCTGGCCGGCATGAACTTCTGGTTCCCGAAGGTCTTCGGCTTCAAGCTCAACGAAAAGCTCGGCAAGCGCGCGTTCTGGTTCTGGCTCTCGGGCTTCTATGTCGCGTTCACGCCGCTGTATGTGCTCGGCTTCATGGGCGCAACCCGCCGTCTGAACCACTACGACAACGCTGCATGGCATCCGTGGATGGTCATCGCCTGGTTCGGCGCTGTGCTCGTGCTGATCGGTATCGCTCACCAACTGCTGCAACTGTACGTTTCGATCCGCGATCGCAACCTGCCGGAAAACCGCGACCTGACGGGCGATCCGTGGGGCGGTCGTACGCTGGAATGGTCGATCTCGTCGCCGCCGCCGTCGTATAACTTCCCGGTGATCCCGCACGTGAGCGAACTCGACGAATTCGCGCACATGAAGGAAACGGGCCGTGAAACGCCGGACGTGGCGAATACGAAGTACTTCGACATCCACATGCCGTCGAACACGAGCGCCGGCATCCTGATCGGTGCATTCAGCCTCGTGCTGAGCTTCGCAGGCATCTGGCACATCTGGTGGCTGGCTATCCTCGGTTTTGCCGGCATCATCGCCACGGCAATCGCGTACAGCTTCCAGAAGAACGAAGGCTTTTACATCCCGGCCGCCAAGGTCCGGGCAGATGAAGAACTGCGCAACCGCGCACTCGTCAAGGCGTTTGCGGGCAAGCAGCGCAGTGGCATGGTTGACGAAGAAGCACTGGAGGCCAACTGATGTTGCAGAAAACAAGTGCGGCCGCGCTGGCGGAGCACGATCACCACGATCACCCGCCGTCGCATTCGGTCTTCGGCTTCTGGCTGTACCTGATGACGGACTGCATCATCTTCGGCACGCTGTTCGCAGTGTTCGCCGTGATGCAGAACCAGTTTGCAGGCGGCCCGACGGGCAAGGACCTGTTCGATATTCCCGGCGTTGCGCTGGAAACGGCAGTGCTGCTGATTTCGAGCATCACGTACGGCTTCGCGATGATCGGCGCGCACAAGCAGCGCACCGGTCAGGTGCTGTTCTGGCTGGCCGTCACGTTCCTGTGCGGTGCGACGTTCCTGTACTTCGAACTGCATGAATTCGCAGGCCTGATCGCCGAAGGCAATGGCCCGGGCCGTAGCGCGTTCCTGTCGGCGTTCTTCACGCTGGTCGCGACGCACGGTATCCACGTGACGTTCGGCATGCTGTGGATGATCGTCCTGATGGTGCAGATCGTGAAGGCGCCGTCGCTG
Organism: Paraburkholderia adhaesiva; assembly: GCF_021390575.1. GTDB lineage: Bacteria > Pseudomonadota > Gammaproteobacteria > Burkholderiales > Burkholderiaceae > Paraburkholderia > Paraburkholderia adhaesiva. The sequence continues at coordinate 829,442 of NZ_JAJEJQ010000002.1, forward strand.
GGCGAGCGCGAACTGCGCCGCCTGACGTGCCTGAGCCTCTTCTGGCACTTCCTGGACATCGTCTGGATCTGCGTGTTCTCTTTTGTTTATCTTGCGAGCGTGATCTAAATGAGTGCTCATTCCATCCACGAAGAAGATAGCCACGGCAGCCTCGGCAGCTATCTGGCGGGTTTCGTCCTGGCAGTGGTGCTCACGGCCGCTTCGTTCTGGCTTGTGCTGCATGGCGGATTTCCGCGCGAGACGGCACTGCTCGGTCTCGCCGTGCTGGCTGCGGTGCAGATCGTGGTCCACCTCGTGTTCTTCCTGCATATGAACACGTCGTCGACCCAGCGCTGGAACGTGACCGCATTCGGCTTCACGGTGTTGACGGTGCTGATCGTCATCGTCGGTACGCTGTGGGTCATGCACAACGTCACCATGCAAATGATGTCGCGTTAAGCGTCATTGTTTCGGATCGTGCGCTTCGCGTTGGCGGAGTGCGCGAACGAAAAACGCCGCCTGGGCTGCTGCCCCGGCGGCGTTTTTCATTGAGGCGTGTCGTTTCGCTTCGGAAAAGGGGAAAAGTTTCAGGCGCCGAAGCGCTGGCGCAGGAGTTCGGCGATGACAATGCCCAGGCGGTGGTGCTGTTCGGCTTCGTAGTGGACGCCGTCGGTAGAGCTCACCGTGGCGATATCGCCGGCGTCGAGAAATGCCGAGCCGAACTTCACCGCGACGCGTTCGTAGAGCGGCCCGAGCAGCCGCGATTTCGCTGCGCCGCCGGTGAAGATTTCGCCGAGGAAACCCACTTCGTCGATCGGCGAAGGCGCCATCAACAGGACGTGCGGCGTGGTGCCGCCAGGACCTGCGTGGCAGGCAACCAGCGTTTCAAGCAGCAGTGAAACCGAGGCTGCGATATCGGCTGGCGTGACGGAGAAGCGCGCCTTGAGATCGTTGGTGCCGAGCATCAGCACGACGATGTCGACGGGCAACTGACTTTCGAGGCACGCGCGCAGGTAGTTGAGCCCATTCTTGTGTTGACCCTGGATCGGGTCGTCGTGGACGGTGGTGCGCCCGGGCAGTCCTTCTTCGATGACGCTCCAGTCATCGCCGAGCACTGCCTGAAGCACGCCGGGCCAGCGGTCCGTGGGGCCAAAGCGTTCGAATACGCCGGGCTGCGTGAGCGGTTTGGTGCCGTGTGTGTTGGAATCGCCGAAACAGAGCAGGGTGCGGGACGCCATGAGTTCCTCGCTTGCTAATGAGTTGACTTGCCGATCCGGAACCCAGATGGCGCATGACAGGTGCCGTCAGGTGCGGGAATGCGATGTCCGACTTTATGCGATTTTCTGGCGACTCGGCTAGTATGCGCATGCTGTAACCGATGGCCTGTTGATCACCAGGCAGAATTTGGCATCCTCGGAGCCTCGTGGACGAGGCTCTGTTCGCGGCACTGCGCCGCGCATGATCGTGTGCAAACGCGTCCGCTCCGGTACGGCTGCGTGTTCGCGCATTCAAGCGGACCAGTGCTTCGAGGCGCGGTACAAGGCCGCGGCCAGGAGCATTCTGCGCGCGCTACCGTCGAACGAATCAAAGGGCGAGATCGAATGCGCTGGGTGCGCACTATCTCGCCCGTTTTCCTTATTCCGATCGGCAACCTGTCGCTTCGCTCGTGAAGCGGCACAGCGGCTTTGCGCTGCCGAATGGAAATACCGGATTTTTTCAACCTGGCGCGGGCATCGCGTTTGCCGCGGCCTGCGTCCACCAGGAGGGCAGTTGATGTCCGCATTGTTCGAACCGTTCAAGCTCAAAGATGTATCCCTGCGCAACCGTATCGCGGTGCCGCCGATGTGTCAGTACATGGCCGTCGATGGCGTCATCAACGACTGGCACCATGTGCACCTCGCACAGATCGCGCGCGGCGGTGCGGGCCTCGTGATCGTCGAGGCTACTGCGGTGTCGCCGGAAGGCCGCATCACGCCGGGGTGTGCCGGTTTGTGGAATGACGCGCAGGGGCAGGCATTCGCGCCAACTGTGGCAGCAATCAAGGCAGCGGGCGCGGTACCGGGCATCCAGATCGCACACGCGGGCCGCAAGGCGAGCGCGAACCGCCCCTGGGAGGGCGACGACCATATTTCCGAAGGGGACCCGCGCGGCTGGCAGACGATTGCTCCGTCCGCGATCGCGTTCGGCGCTCATCTGCCGAAGGTGCCGAAGGCGATGACGCTCGACGACATCGCCCGCGTGCGCGACGACTTCGTTGCGGCGGCGAAGCGCGCGCTGGCGGCGGGCTTCGAGTGGCTCGAACTGCATTTTGCCCATGGCTATCTCGGACAGAGCTTTTTCTCGCCACACTCGAATCAACGCAACGATGCGTATGGCGGCAGCCTCGAAAATCGCAGTCGTTTCCTGCTGGAAACGCTGGCAGCGGTGCGAAAAGTCTGGCCGGAGCATCTGCCGCTGACTGCACGATTCGGTGTGATCGAGTACGACGGCCGCGATGAGCAAACGCTCGCTGAATCGATCGAACTGGCGAAGGGGTTCAAGCGAGAAGGGCTCGACATGCTGAGCGTGAGCGTGGGCTTTTCGACACCGACCGCACAAATCCCGTGGGCGCCCGCGTTCCTTGCGCCGATTGCGCAGAAAGTGCGCCGTGCCGTCGGCATGCCAGTCGCTTCCGCGTGGGGTATCGACACGCCCGCGCTCGCCGAACGGTCGGTGGCTTCGGAGCAGCTGGACCTGGTGATGGTGGGCCGCGCACATCTCGCGAATCCGCATTGGCCGTATTACGCGGCGCGCGAACTGGGCGTTGAGCGCGCGTCGTGGACCTTGCCCGCGCCGTACGCGCACTGGCTTGAGCGTTACAAGGTCGGCTGATCTTTGCCGATACGAAAAACTGAACCGGGCGGGCACCGCGAAGCGGCCCCGCGCGGTTTTCCATTCGCAAATAATCGCAGGCGGTTCAGCCGCCGGCCATGTCGAGCACCACGCGGCCCTCGATTTCGCCGCGCTCCATGCGGGCGAAAATGTCATTGATATTGCCGAGCTTGTCGGTGCTGACGGTCGCCTTCACCTTGCCTTCCTGCGCGAACATCAGCGACTCCTCGAGATCCAGCCGCGTGCCGACAATCGAGCCGCGCACCGTCACGCCGCCTAGGACCATGTCGAAGATCGGCAGCGGAAAATCGCCGGGTGGCAGCCCCGTCAGCGATACAGTCCCGCCACGGCGTACCATGCCGAGCGCCTGCGAGAACGCGACCGTCGAAACTGCGGTTACGAGCACGCCGTGCGCGCCGCCGATTTCCTTTTTAAGCCAGGCTGCAGGATCCGTCGTTTTCGCGTTCACCGTCACCGTGGCGCCCAGACGCTTCGCGAGTTCGAGTTTCGCATCGTCAACGTCCACCGCGGCGACGTTAAGTCCCATCGCGCGGGCATATTGAACGGCCATGTGCCCGAGGCCGCCCACACCCGAAATCACGACCCAGTTGCCGGGTCGCGTGTCGGTCATCTTCAGCCCCTTGTAAACCGTGACGCCCGCGCAGAGCACCGGCGCCACCTCAATGAAGTCAACGTTCTTCGGCAATAGCCCCACATAGTTCGCGTCGGCCTTTACATACTGGGCGAAGCTGCCGTTTACCGAATAGCCCGTGTTCTGCTGCTGTTCGCACAGCGTTTCCCAGCCACCGAGACAATGCTCGCAATGACCGCATGCTGTATAGAGCCACGGGATGCCGACACGGTCACCTTCCTTGACGCGCGTGACGCCGCTGCCGACGCCCACGACGTAGCCAACGCCCTCGTGTCCCGGGATGAATGGCGGTTGCGGCTTGACGGGCCAGTCACCGCTGGCCGCATGCAAATCGGTGTGGCAGACGCCACACGCCTCGACTTTCACGAGCAACTCGCCGGGTCCTGGTGTCGGGACTGCGACCTCCTCGAGGACAAGAGGTTGCCGGAAGGCGCGTACCACTGCGGCTTGCATCGTCTGGCTCATGGTCTGGCTCCTGAGTGGCGGCACGCGCGCGGGTGCAAGGCGCATCGGGTCAGGCGCGCGTCTGCCGGAACGTTTGATTCTGTCGGAAAGCGGTTTCGAGTGCGCCGACCGTGCTCACGTCGCGCAACGCCAGAAAACGTTTGTCAAAGATCTCGTCATATTGGCAATCGCGCTCGCGAGCGGTCAGCGGCGCGTTGCGAACCAGCGGATGGGAAACTGCGCGCGGGGAGCGATCGGTAGTGGGAAAAAAAGTGCTGTTGGTGTGTTTTTCGGGCGTGACGTCGATGTGCCTTATAGCGGCACGTCGCCTGTGTCTACGACACAAACCCGCGCCTCCTGGTCGGACAGACAACCTGTTCGGCGGCCTTGCACACTTACTGTTTCGCGATGGTCATAGGGTTCGTGGCACACGCCCGGCGTGCTGTATAGATATACAGTAGAATCTGAACCCGTCGGTGTGGAGCAGTCCGGGCGACGTCCCGCTGCGCCACGCTGCAAGTAGCCGGGCCGCGCCGCCCGGTCCCCGCCGTGTGATCAGCCGGAAAGCCAGCGCAAGTGAGCGAAAACCGAACCATCCGCATCCGTGGTGCCCGCCAGCACAACCTGAAGAACCTCGACCTCGATTTGCACACCGGCGAAATGACGGTTGTGACAGGGCCCTCCGGGTCAGGCAAGTCCAGCCTCGTTTTCGATACCCTCTACGCGGAGGGCCAGCGCCGCTACGTCGAGACGTTCAGCGCCTACGCGCGCCAGTTTCTCGATCGCATGGACCGGCCGCAGGTCGATCGCGTCGATGGCGTGCCGCCGGCCATCGCCATCGATCAGACCAACCCGGTGCGCAGTTCGCGTTCGACGGTTGGAACAATGACCGAGCTGAACGACCACCTGAAGCTGCTGTACGCGCGCGCTGCGAATCTGTTCGACCGCGTCACGGCCCAGCCAGTGCGTCACGACACGCCCGAAACGATCTACGCGGAACTGAGCGCGCGCACCGCGGAGGACGATCCGCGTCTGGTGGTGACGTTTCCCGTCGAACTTCCCGATACGACCACCGACGAAGAGGTCACGCAGTGGCTTTCCGCGAGCGGTTACACGCGCGTGCAGGCGCAGCGCGAAGTGAAGACGGCTGAGGGTTCGCGCAAGGTGCTCGATGTGGTCGCCGACCGGTTTCGCATGCGAAACACGGAGAAGAGCCGCGTCGTCGAGGCAATCGAAGCATCGCTCAAGCGCGGCGGGGGGCGCGTGAACGTCTACGTGTTGCCGGCCGCGGATGCGGATGCAAACGCGGAACCAGCGATCTGGCGTTTTTCGACTGGCCTGCATTGTCCGGACAGCGATCTACGCTATGCCGATCCGCAGCCCGCGCTGTTCTCGTTCAATTCAGCCTATGGCGCGTGCGACGCATGCCGCGGCTTTGGTCGCGTGATCGGTGTGGACTGGGGCCTCGTGATTCCCGATGCGCGCAAGACGCTGCGTGGCGGCGCGATCAAGCCGCTGCAGACGCCCGCGTGGAAGGAATGCCAGGACGACCTGATGCGCTATGCCGCCAAGGCCGATATTCCGCGCGATACGCCGTGGTCGGAACTGACCCAGACGCAGCGCGACTGGGTAATCAACGGCACGCCGGACTGGCGCGGCAACTGGCAGACGCAATGGTATGGCGTCAAACGCTTCTTCCAGTATCTGGAGTCGAAGGCGTACAAGATGCACATTCGCGTGCTGCTCTCGAAGTACCGCAGCTACACGCCGTGCGAAACCTGCGGCGGCGCGCGTCTGAAAACGGAGGCGCTGTTGTGGCGCCTCGGCACCAAAGAAAACGCGGATGAAGTTCTCGCGAGCACTGCGCGCTTCATGCCGCATGGCGTCGAGTGGACGCGCGCGCAACTCGAAGCAGCGCCTGGCCTGACGCTGCACGACGTGATGCTGCTGCCGATCGAGCGGATACGTCGCTTCTTCGATAACCTCTCACTTTCATCTGCACTGCTTGACGATGCGCTGAAACTGCTGCTCGCCGAAGTTCGCACGCGTCTTGCGTATCTTTGCGACGTGGGGCTCGGCTATCTGACGCTGGACCGGCAGAGCCGCACACTTTCCGGGGGCGAAGTGCAGCGTATCAACCTGACCACTGCGCTCGGCACCTCACTCACGAAGACGCTGTTCGTGCTCGACGAACCGAGCATCGGCCTGCATCCACGCGACCTGAACCGTATCGTCGAGGCGATGCAGAGGCTGCGCGACGCCGGTAACACGCTCGTCGTCGTCGAGCACGATCCCTCGGTGATGCTGGCCGCCGACCGCCTGATCGACATGGGTCCAGGGCCGGGCGAGCGTGGCGGCACGATCGTCTACGACGGCACACCCGACGACATCCGTTCGTCCGGCACGCTGACCGGCGCGTATCTGGGCGGCCATCGCGCTGTCGCCGACGCTTCGCACTGGGCGCGCCGCGCCGTCGATGCCGCTACGCCGAGCCTGCTGCTCGAAGGGGCCAGCGAGCACAACCTGCGCGACGTGACGGTGCAGATTCCGCTGAAGCGTCTCGTTGTCGTGACGGGCGTATCGGGCTCGGGTAAATCGACGCTCGTGCAGGACGTCCTCTATCCCGCGCTGGCGCGGCATCTCGGCAAGGCGACCGAGTCACCGGGTCTCTATCGCGATCTGCGCGGTGCGGAGCAGATCAGCGACGCCGTGTTCGTCGACCAGTCGCCGATCGGAAAGACGGCCCGCTCGAATCCGGCGAGCTACGTCGGCGCATTCGACGAGATCCGCAAGCTGTTTGCCAAGGCGCCGATCGCCAAAGAGCGCGGCTATACCGCGGGCATGTTCAGTTTCAACTCGGGCGAGGGCCGTTGCCCGACGTGCGGCGGCTCGGGCTTCGAACACATCGAAATGCAGTTCCTGAGCGACGTGTATCTGCGTTGCCCCGACTGCGACGGCAGCCGCTATCGCGCGGAAGTACTGGAGGTGAAGATCGAACGCGCGGGCCGGGCGCTTTCGATTGCGGACGTGCTGGATCTCACCGTCAGTGAAGCGACGCACTGTTTCAGTGAGGAAGCCGAAGTATTGCGCGTTCTGCAACCGATCGTCGATGTCGGGCTGGAGTACGTGAAACTCGGGCAGCCAGTGCCGACACTCTCGGGCGGCGAAGCACAGCGTCTCAAACTGGCGGGCTATCTCGCCGAAACCGCACAGTCGCGCGGTAAGGATGCGGCTGCAGGCGGGCGCCTCTTCATGTTCGATGAGCCGACCACGGGTCTGCACTTCGACGACATCGCGAAGCTGATGCGCGCGTTTGGAAAGTTGCTCGCTGGCGGTCATTCACTGCTCGTCATCGAGCACAATCTCGATGTGATCCGCGCCGCCGACTGGCTGATCGATCTCGGGCCGGAAGGCGGCGACGCGGGCGGCGAAGTCGTTTGCGTGGGCACGCCTGAGGATGTGATCGCCTGTCCCCGCTCGCACACGGGTGCCGCGCTGGAGCGCTACGAGATTGCGCTCGGCACGGCTGGGGCTCCGCTCATCGCGGAAGAGGAAGGTGTTGCCTTGCAGACGGCCCTGCGCGCGGCGCAGGCACGGCGGGAAGTGCAGGGCGAGGACGTGGTGCGTATCGTCAACGCGCGCGAGCACAACCTCAAGGCGCTCGACGTCGATATTCCGCACGGACGCTTCAACGTGATCACGGGCGTATCCGGCTCGGGTAAGTCCACGCTCGCGTTCGATATTCTCTTTCACGAGGGGCAGCGCCGCTACCTCGAATCGCTGAACGCCTACGCGCGTTCGATCGTTCAGCCCGCGGGGCGGCCCGAAGTGGACGCCGTGTATGGCATTCCACCGACCGTCGCAATCGAGCAGCGCCTCTCGCGCGGTGGACGCAAGAGCACGGTCGCAACGACGTCCGAAGTGTGGCACTTCCTGCGGCTGCTCTATGTGAAGCTCGGCGTGCAGCACTGCATTCACGACGGCACGCCGGTCACGTCGCAGAGCGTCGATGCCATCGTCGCTCAATTGATGCGCGAACATCGCGGGCAGCATGTCGGTCTGCTCGCGCCGCTCGTCGTGAATCGCAAGGGCGTCTATACCGATCTCGCGAAATGGGCGAAGGCGCGCGGCAACACGCATCTGCGTGTGGATGGCGAGTTCGTACCGGTCGCGCCTTGGCCGAAGCTGGATCGCTTTCGTGAGCACACCATCGAACTGCCCGTTGGCGATCTCATGATCGAGCCGGAAAACGAGGCGCAATTGCGTCAGTTGCTCGATGCGACGCTGGACGCCGGCAAGGGCATCGTCCATCTGCTTGCACCGCTCGACGGGCTTGAACGCGCGATTGGCAATGGTGGTTCGACGGCGCGCGTCGGAACAGTCAAGGTACTTTCGACGCGGCGCGCGTGTCCGGTCTGCGGCACGAGCTATCCCGAGCTCGATCCGCGCATGTTCTCGTACAACAGCAAGCATGGCTGGTGCACGACATGCGTCGGGACGGGTCTCGCACTGACGCACGAGCAGCGCGCGGCTTATGACGATACGATCGTCGCTGAGGACGGACGTGGTCGCGAGCAAACGCTGCCCTCGGATGAGCAGGAGCCCGAAGGAGTTGGCGATGTGCCGTGCCCGGACTGCTGCGGCACGCGTCTGAATCCGGCGGCGCGTGCAGTGACGTTCGATGCACATCCGATCGTTGACGTCGCGCAGTGGACCGTGGCTGACACGCGCCACTGGATCGATTCGCTGAAGCTCAGCGGACGCGACGCACAGATCGCGCGCGATGTGGTGAGCGAAATTCGCAGCCGCCTGCAGTTCCTCGAGGAAGTGGGTCTCGGCTATCTGAGTCTCGACCGTGCTGCACCGAGTCTATCCGGTGGAGAAGCGCAGCGCATCCGGCTTGCTGCGCAGCTCGGCAGCAACCTGCAGGGCGTGTGCTACGTGCTCGACGAACCGACGATTGGTCTGCATCCTCGCGACAACCAGATCCTTCTCAACGCGTTGCGCAGTCTCGGCGAAAAGGGCAACACGCTCGTCGTGGTGGAGCACGACGAGGACACGATTCGTCGCGCTGACCACATCATCGATATCGGACCCGGTGCGGGCAAGCGAGGCGGTCGCGTGGTCGCGCAGGGCAGTGTCGCCGATCTCGCGGCGCAGCCCGATTCGCTGACTGGCCGCTATCTCGCGCAGCCGATCGCGCATCCGTTGCAGGCGCGTCGCGAAGTGAAACTGGCACGCGCTGGCGCCGAGGCGGTGCCCGCACAATGGCTCACGGTACACGGCGCAAAACTGCACAACCTGCGTGACGTCAAGGCGCAGATTCCTCTCGGGCGGCTCGTGGCGATTACAGGTGTGAGCGGCTCGGGCAAGTCGACACTCGCGCGCGACGTGCTGCTCTCGAATCTGCTCGACGCCGTGGGGCGTTCTGTACTCTCGTCGCCGGCGGAGCGGCGTGCGCGCAAGGCCACGCAAAAGGACGCACCCTCTGCAGCTGCCAGGCGCGCCAGCGTGCTCGCGCGCAGCGCGGTCAAGCCGAAGCTCGAAGTCGCACACGCATGGCTCGGGTGCGATTCGATCACAGGATGGGAGAGCATCGATCGCGTGCTCGAAGTCGACCAGACGCCGATCGGAAAAACGCCGCGCTCGTGTCCGGCGACCTATATCGGCGTCTGGGACGCGATTCGTCGGCTCTTTGCCGACACGCTCGAAGCGCGCGCACGCGGCTATAGTGCATCGCGCTTCTCGTTCAATACGGGTGACGGGCGTTGTCCGGCGTGCGAGGGGCAGGGCGTGCGCACGATCGGCATGAGTTTTCTGCCGGACGTGAAGGTGCCATGCGATGTTTGCCACGGACAGCGCTTCAATCCGGAGACGCTGGCCGTCACGTGGCGCGGCCGCAATATCGGCGAAGTGCTGACGATGGAGATCGACGAAGCGGTGGAATTCTTCGCGTCGATGACGAACATTGCACATCCGCTTCAGTTGATGAAGGACGTGGGGCTTGGCTACCTGACGCTGGGCCAGCCGTCGCCGACGCTTTCGGGCGGCGAGGCGCAGCGTATCAAGCTCGTGACGGAACTGAGCAAGGTGCGCGATGACATCACGCGGCGCGGCCAGAAGGCGCCTCATACGCTATACGTTCTCGACGAACCGACCGTTGGCCTTCACATGGCGGACGTCGCGCGGCTGATCAGTGTGCTGCACAGGCTCGCGGATGCTGGCCATAGCGTGGTTGTGATCGAACACGACCTCGATGTGATTGCCGAGGCCGACTGGATCATCGACCTCGGCCCGGAGGGCGGTGTCGGCGGCGGAACCATCGTGGCTGCGGCCGATCCGGAAGGGCTCGTGAAAGTGGCGGCGAGCCATACGGGCGTCGCGCTTGCTCCGGTGCTCTCGCGTGTGGTGAGCGAAGCGGCCAGCCGGGGCGAGGAGACCCCGTCGCCGAACCGGCGCACGGCAGGGTACTCGGCGCGGTAAGTGGCAACTTCGCGTCAAATGGCGGCGCAGCCCCGCGCCATGGGGCTCGCCGCCATGAAACCGCTTGATCTGTGCGGCAAGCGCACGGTATGATGGGCTCCGCTTGCAGCAAGAGGCCGCTCATCTGTGGTGGCCAGTTCTGGCGAGCGGAGCAGTGGATACGCAGTTCCCCTCCGATCTGGTCACGGATTCGATTTCCCGGCCACCTCATCAGTGCAGCAAGGCTTCGCCATGTGGCGCGAAGCCTTTACTTTTCAGTGCAGACGTTTCGATTTGAACCGACTTCGCATCCTTGGCGAAGTGAGAGGGACTATCCGATGTTCGACCTCGATGGAGAGGCGCGCGAACGGCTCATCGTGTGGATTAAACGCCGCATGGAAGAGTACGGTATTACGCTAGAAGATCTTGAAACGGCGATCGCCGAAAGCGAACGGCTACCGAAATATCGCGATGCCTATGGGAATACGTGGAATGGCGAAGGCGAAATGCCGCCATGGCTCCTGCGTGCTATTCACGCAGGACAGGATATCGAGCATTTTCGCTGCTAGTCAGCACGCCGGGCAGGCCGCGGCCGCGAGTTAATCGTATGCGGGTTATGTGCCTGAGCGGCGAACTGCGCCTTTGCGCATTCCGTATTCTTTTCAGCGATGATTTAAAAGTTTCTTAACGCACGATATATGTGTGTCGATTAACTGTGCGCCGCACAAATCTGCTGTTCGCGTTTATACCGATTAAACATTGCATATGAGCGGCCTTTGACCATTTCGATTGGCCGCGCTATTCAGTTGCGCGACAATGCCAGCCATTCCAGTCCTTCCTGACACAAGGAGTCTGCAATGGCGATTCTCGTATTGGGGTTGATTCTCTTCATCGGCGTGCATTCCATTCGCATGGTTGCCGCGCCATGGCGCGCGGCGCAGATCGAGCGCTTCGGCATGCAGGGCTGGCGCGCCGCCTATGCGACGCTTTCCCTCGCGGGCATCGTGCTCACTGTGTACGGTTATGGACTCGCGCGCCGCGACCCCGTGGCGGTGTGGACGCCACCTTTCTGGATGGCCCATGTCACCGCGCTTCTCACCGCGATCGCTTTCATTTTTCTCACCGCGCCGTATGTTCGCGGCAATCATTTCAAGCGTGTCTTAGGCCACCCGTTTCTTTGTGGCGTGGCGCTATGGGCGTTCGCACACTTGCTCGCGAATGGGACGCTCAATGCCGTCGTATTGTTCGGCGTATTTCTCGTGTGGTCGCTGCTCGATGCCCGAAGCGAACGCCGCCGCGATCGCGAGGCCGGCGTAGTTTATCCGGAGGCGACTGTTTCCCGTGACGCAATGGTCGTCGTGATCGGGCTCGTGGCTTGGGCCATATTTGCATTCTGGTTGCATGGAATCCTGATCGGCGTGCGTCCGCTGGCCTGACGCGTGGCCTGGCAGCAATCTGCGCCCGCCAAAAAAGAAGCCTGCTTTTAGCAGGCCTCGTTGCGCACGACTACGGGTTCCACGACCGGATGGGAAACGCAAGTGGAACGCCTTGCAAGTCTCAGACGTCGAAAAACACAGTTTCGAGTTCGCCCTGCATGTGTATGTCGAAGCGATAGATCACGCGTCCTGCCTGCTCGCTGCGTCTGGCGATCAACGTCGCACGACGCGATTCGGGTACCGACGCGAGCACGGGATCCGATGCGTTGGCTGCTGCCTCATCATCAAAATAGATTCGCGTGAAGGCGTGCGTGAGCAGTCCGCGCATCGTGACGGTCACGTTTAGATGTGGTGCTTCGTCAGCTTGAGCGCGTCCGGGTTTGACCGTCCGGACGACGAAGCGCTGCTGCGGATCCGTGCCGGTGCCGACCCGTGCCATACCGCGAAACCCGCTCGCCGCAATTTGCTCGCTTGAGGCGGGATACTGGCCGTTCGCATCGACCTGCGTGAATTCCAGCATCGCATCCGAAACGGCGTTGCCTGCGCCGTCGTACACGTTTCCGATCAACGTGATGTGCTCGCCAGGCGTTTCCGGTGCTACGACATCGGGTGTAAACAGGCTCTTCAGATCGAAACCGTATTGCTGCGGGCATAGTCCATAGGCGAAATATGGGCCGACGGTTTGCGAGGGCGTTTCCTTGAGTGCCATCATTCAACGCTCCGTGGGGGTCTGATTCGGACCGCGCAGCACGATGTCGAATTCGTAGCCGAGCGCGTAGCTGTCTTCGGTGGTGTCGATCGAGAAACGCGAGATCAGTCGATCACGCGCATGCTCGGGCGTGCCCTGGAAGATCGGGTCGAGGGCAAGCAGCGGGTCGCCCGGGAAATACATCTGCGTAACGAGGCGCGAGCCGAAGTACTCGCCAAACAGCGAGAAGTGAATGTGATTCGGCCTCCACGCGTTGGAGTGATTGCCCCAGGGATACGCGCCCGGTTTGATCGTGAGGAAGCGATAGCGGCCTTCGTCGTCGGTCAGGCAGCGTCCCGCGCCGAGGAAGTTCGGGTCGAGCGGGGCGTCGTGCTGGTCCGTCTTGTGAACGTAACGGCCAGCGGCGTTCGCCTGCCAGATCTCAACCAGTGTGTTGCGAACCGGCTTGCCGCCGACATCGAGCACGCGTCCCGTGACGATGATGCGTTCGCCGAGCGGTTCGCCGTTGCGCGCCGCGTTGCGGGTGAGATCGTGGTCGAGCGGGCCGAGATCCTCTGCGCCGTACACGGGCGCGCGCTGATTGCGCAATTTTTCCTTTAGTGGAATGAGCGGCCGTGTGGGTCCGCGAGCGACCGACGAGCGGTACGCCGGGTGAACGTAGGCGGGGTGTGAATCGAAGTCGCGCGGCGACAGGACGGATTCGTCCACGGGTTGTCTCCTGGCTGGTTTTTGAGGATGGCCTGGCGCGGCGATCCGCCGCATCAAGCCGATGACGCGACTTTATCTGGGCCGGAAAGTTATGCAAAATGACGTTTTTTCCCGCTTCGTATAACGGATCGTTATGCAACATCGGCTCGCGGACGCTCGCGTCAAGTTTCGTCATCTGCAGTGCTTTCTGGCGGTCGCCCAGTTCGGCAGCGTTCAGCAGGCCGCTGAGAGTCTGTCGATCACCCAACCTGCTGTATCGAAGACGATTGCCGAGCTCGAGTCCGTGCTTGGCGTGAGGCTTTTCGAGCGCGGCCGGCACGGCGCCGTGCCGACGCGTGAGGGGCAGCTGTTCATGCCGCACGCGAGTGCTTGCGTTAGTGCGCTGCGCCAGGGTGTCGAACTGCTCGCGCGCGGCGAAGGGGCCGTGGCGTCAACGCTCGACGTGGGCGTGTTGCCGACCGTCGCGACCGAGGTGTTGTCGGCCGCATTGCGCCGCTTCGCGGGGCAATGGCCACGCGTGAGCGTACGGCTTTTGACGGCCGCCAATGCGGAGTTGCTCGAGCGGCTGAAATCTGGGGCGATCAGCGTTGCGATCGGCCGACTCGCGGACCCCGAGCGCATGGTGGGCCTGAGTTTCGAACTGCTCTACAACGAGCCGCTTGCGGTCGTGGTGCGGACAGGGCATCCGCTTGCGCAGGGCGGCGGGCTGCCGGCGCAACTGGCTCAATTTCCGCTCGTCTTGCCGCCGTTCGGCACGTTGATTCGCCAGGCCGCCGATAGCCTGTTGGTCGCGTGGGGCGCCCAGCCGTTGTCGGTTTTCGTCGAGATGCTGTCGGTTTCGGTCGGTCGGTCGCTAACACTTGAAAACGACGCGGTGTGGTTCGTGCCGGCCGGGGCAGTCGAATACGATTTGCGGCAAGGCGCACTGGTGCGCCTGCCATTGCCGCCCGCGGGCAGCGAGGAGCCAGTAGGGCTGATTTTGCGAAACGATACGCAGCCATCTGCGGCAGGCCGTGCGTTAATCGATGCGGTAAAACGCGCCGCACTCGAGCGTGAGGCACGGAGGGCAGCCGAAGCCGCCGCGTCGGACTCGCGGCACAACGGCCCGGCGGCACCGAAGCGGCCGCGCGGCCGCAAGCGCTAGCCGGTCGACGTTGTGCTGGGTGCCTACTTCGCGGACGGTTTCGATTTCGCGCGAGCGGGCTTCGTTGGCGGACGCGCTTGCTGCAACACGTCGCGTGCGGTTGCGCTCGTGGACATCCACAGCACTTCGGCGTCCTCCTTGCTCGTGGAAATGGCCGCGTGGCCGGTGCGGCTATCGAAGTAGAGGCTGTCGCCAGCTTCGAGTTCGGTAGGTGCGTAAAGCTCAGAGTAAAGGCACACGCTGCCGCTGATCACGTAGAGAAATTCTTCGCCTTCATGTCGTCCCCAGTCGTCGAATGCATCGAGCGAATGGGCGGTGATGCGGATGCGAAACGGCAGCATTGCCTTGTGAGCCAGGTCGGTGGCCAGCAATTCCATTTCATATCCGCGATAAGCGTGCCGCTGACCGGCGCCACGGCGTGTGAGCGCACGCCGGCCCCCTGCATTTTGCTTCGGCACCGAACCGAACAATTCGCCCAGGTCGATATTCAGGCCGACGACGATCTTCTGGAGAACGTCGAATGTCGGCGACATGATGCCATTCTCGATCTTCGAAAGCGTGGAGCGCGACACACCGCACAGGCGGCTCGCGGTATCGAGAGTCAGATCGTGCGCGACACGCGCAGCGCGAACGCGGCGCCCAAGATCGGCAGTCGACGATCCGGCCGGTTGGTTTAGCAGGGTGTCCATGATGAGAGCATCGGAAACGCAAGACGGGATCAGTGTTTCCGATCATATCAAACCGCTGACTTTCAGAAACCTCGTCCGTTTGGCTAACGTTTTGAGCGGATTGCTGGCCGACGACTTTCGAGTGGAACGTTGTCTGCTCGCGCTGCGTTTTCATCCAGTTCGACACTGGATTTTGTTAAGCAGCTTTTTGCATTGATCGTTTGCGTCGAAGCCTGCTGTTACGATGCGGGGCCCCGGGTTTACAGATCACTGTCGACACGGCGCAGGTAAAGCACGGAATCGACATGTTGAAACGATCGTTGGTAGTAGGTGCAGT
Source organism: Paraburkholderia adhaesiva (assembly GCF_021390575.1). Lineage (GTDB taxonomy): Bacteria > Pseudomonadota > Gammaproteobacteria > Burkholderiales > Burkholderiaceae > Paraburkholderia > Paraburkholderia adhaesiva. Next base: position 844,852 of record NZ_JAJEJQ010000002.1, read on the forward strand.
TCTGGCTTTGACAGGCTGCGTGGTGGCTCCCGGCTATGGCGCGTATGAGCAGGGATACTATGGTGCACCGGTCTATGGCGCAGTACCGGCCTATGGCTATGCGCCTCCGTATGGCACTGTTGAATTCTCCGGCGGTGGGTATCGTGATGGTTACGATCGCCGCCGTGCTGATCCGCCGCCGCGCGACGGTGGCCATGCGGCGCACGTAGACGGCCAGGAACGTGGCGGCGGTCGCGGCGGTGCGCCGGGCGCGGGCAGCATGAGACAGGGACGGCAGGCGGACGTGGGCCGGGGCCACGATGATGCCGATGGGCAGCGCGGACACGGTGGTTAGTGCGTTCTTCGAACGCCGCGTATGCGGCGGTCAAGGTGGTTCTGCGGAGGGCGAGTTTGGCCCGGCTGTGCGACGAATCGAAGTCGCTCGAAAATTTCCGAAAGGAAATATGCCTGCGGCAAGTACCCCGCGAACCGTCGCTCAAGTTGCCACGTGATTCGCAACCCGCGCCTCGTAAGCGCTGGTGCAGTTGGGCTTTTCCCGCCTTGTAGCCGGGAAGGGCTGCGTGTATAGTCGGCGAACCTGAGTATGTTTCTTATCGGAAATTTGGGGGCTCGCCATGGACGCTTCACGCATTCTTGCCGATCTCGGCATCCTCGAACTGGCTCGCGCGGGCGATGTCGAGGTTCGATCGCCGATTTCCGGTGAGGTGATTGGCCACGTAGCGAGCCAGTCGCCTTCCGATGTCGACGCTGCGCTGGCTCGTTCGCACGCGGCGTTTCTCAAGTGGCGCGATGTTCCGGCGCCGCGCCGCGGAGAACTCGTTCGGCTGCTTGGCGAGCGGTTGCGCGAGCATAAGCAGGCGCTGGGCAGTCTCGTCTCGCTCGAGGCGGGCAAGATCCTCCAGGAGGGTCTGGGCGAAGTCCAGGAAATGATCGACATCTGTGATTTCGCGGTCGGTTTGTCGAGGCAGCTTTACGGCCTCACGATTGCCTCCGAGCGCCCCGGTCACCGCATGGCGGAAAGCTGGCATCCGATGGGTGTCTGCGCCATCATCTCCGCATTCAATTTCCCGGTGGCCGTTTGGTCCTGGAATGCCGCGCTTGCCCTCGTGTGCGGAGACTCTGTCGTCTGGAAACCCTCGGAGAAGACGCCGTTGACGGCACTCGCCGTTCAGCGCCTCATGGCCGATACGCTTGCAACGTTCGGCGATGCGCCTGAGGGACTCGTGTCACTTGTCATCGGGGGCCGTGACGTCGGGGCGAAGCTCGTCTCCGATCCTCGTGCGGCCATCGTCAGCGCGACGGGGAGCACCGAGATGGGGCGCGCAGTTGGCGTGGCCGTCGCGCAGCGGTTCGGCCGCGCGATTCTCGAACTCGGCGGCAACAATGGCGGCATTGTCACGCCGAGTGCCGATCGCGAACTCGCGCTGCGAGCGATTCTGTTTTCGGCCGTGGGCACGGCGGGGCAGCGCTGCACGTCGCTCCGCCGACTCTTCGTGCACGAGAGCGTTTACGACGACACCGTGAGCCGTCTCAAACAGCTTTACGCCAAGGTTCCGATCGGAAACCCGCTCGACGCGGGCACGCTGATGGGTCCGCTAATTGACGCGCAGGCATTCGAGCGCATGCAGGCGGCGCTGCAACGTGCTCAGGCTGAGGGCGGCAAGGTGACAGGCGGTCAGCGGATCAGCGTCGATGGTCAGCCGAACGGCTACTACGTGGAGCCCGCACTGGTCGAAATGCCCGCCCAGAGCGAGATCGTCCTGAAGGAAACGTTCGCTCCGATCCTCTACATCATGAAGTATCGCGATTTCGATGAGGCCATCGCTGCGAACAACAAGGCATCACATGGCTTGTCGTCGTGTGTGTTTACGACCGACCTGCGCGAAGCCGAGCGTTTCGTTTCCGCCTCCGGCAGCGATTGCGGCATCGCGAACGTGAACATCGGGCCGAGCGGAGCGGAAATCGGCGGTGCCTTCGGAGGCGAAAAGGAAACGGGTGGTGGCCGTGAGTCCGGCTCGGATGCGTGGAAGGGGTACATGCGCCGCGCAACGAACACGGTCAACTATTCGACTGCGTTGCCGCTTGCTCAGGGCATCGACTTCAAGCTCGATTGAACGGGTTTCTTATCGGAACTGGGGGGCGCGTTTGCGCGATCCCAGTTCCGACGCTCCGTGTACCCGTCGATCAGGATGCGTTCTATCCCGATGCAAATTTACAATATTCTCCGAATGGCGACAGGTGTCGAGCCGAACCTGGCAATTAAGTAACTTGTCTGCGCGTGTGCAATGTTCGCGCTGACAAGTCAGCGCGCATATCCAGATTACCTGGCATGACTGACGAATTGTCCTGGCGAATTGTCATGTTGATGCCAACAGCCGGAAGGGCATTGCAGCCTCGGTGTTCTGCACGCGCCCGGCCCGAATTTGTCACGCAATCCGTTAAGAGACCAGCCGTCGCAATGGTGTGAGCGGCAGGCCATGCGGTACTCCATGCACGGCGAAGAACCACGCGGCGACCCACGACGCGCCCACGACGATGAGATCGCAGCGTCCGCTTCTCCACCAGTTCAACGAATGCCGCTGGATGATCCACGGTACGCCAAGCGGATTCGGCCAGTCCGCGAGCAGATGAATCACGCCGCCACAGGCGAAGCCGAATGCCGGTGCTGCCACTGGCAGATGGCCAAGCCGGTGATACGACCAGACGAGCAGCGCAATCCAGCCGATGCCCCAATGCGTCAGGGTGCGATGGGTGATCCATAGCTGTCGCTTTTTGCGCCACCACGCAACTTCTAGCCAGTCGGGCGCTGATCCGCCTACCGCGCCCCCGAAGAACGCGAGGGCGACATGGAGATGCCATAAGCCATCCGCATGCAGATGCGTGACGATTGCTGCGGCGATGACGCCGGCGGCCCAGCCGGTCGCGTGATGTGCGGTGCCAGATGCCATGAGGCAGGGTGTGAGAAATCGAAAGGCCGCAATCTTCGCAGATGTAGTGCCGCAGCGACAGGGGAAAATCGACGATTCGCGCAGCACCGAACTTTACATAGCACTCCGCCACGCAATTCGAAACGCCGTGCCCGAAGCAATGCGCACGCGAACGTCAGGTAGTGCAGCGCGCTACGTCGAATCGCAGTTCCGGTTCGGGGGGATCGTCGGAGCGCGACGCCCCGTGTGTCACGCGAATCACCGATCCATTACCCGAAGGCGTCAGCGTGATGAAGTACGAAGCGTCCGAATCCGAGCCGATGCTCAACTCCGTTGCGCTGCCCGCCTTCGACTCGTGGACGCGCGGAAGCCGGTCTTCAAGGCAATTCGCGATCGATGACGGCGAACGTGCCGACGACGCATAGATCATCGGTTCGCCGTTTGCAGCAGCTTGAGGTGGAGGCGCCGATGAGCAGGCAGCAACGAGGGCGAGAGGGGATGCGGTGAGGAGGCGTCGAGCGAGTGTGTTCATGGTCGGCGAGTCGTCAAGACACAAGCGGTGAATGCGGGTGACTGCCGTTGAGTATACGCACGCTCGCGGTGCGGCGGACGTAAAAAGATGCAACAGTGCAACGCGGAGACGCGTCCGCGCGAACAGGAAATAAATGCGCCTGAAAGGAAACACGCGAAAAAAAGCGCACATGCGGTTGTGCCAACTGAACCGCAACGGCTTGATCGCGCAGGATTCGCCGGGAATGGCGTAGGGTAGGAAAAACGCCGCCCCCGGGGCAGGGGCGGCGCACATCAGGCTGGACCCGGTAAGGACAGACTTGCCAGCCTGGGCTGGCTTAGAAACGGTGGCGGATACCCGTCGTCACAGCCACCTGGCTTTGCGTCGACGACGACGGCAGGATGCCGCCGATCGATGTATTGGCGACATTAAGGCCGTTGCTGTTGTCATTCGACGACGAGTGTTGATAGACGCCCGCGAGATACACATCAGTGCGCCTGCTGAGCCCGTAATCAGCACCCAGCGTGACCGAGTGCCACTTCGGGCTGGAGCTGTTGCCGTTCTCTGTCATCCGGCTCCACGTGTAGGTGTACTCACCCACGAGAGCAAGTGCGGGCGTCAGCCCATAGGTACCGTTCAGCTCGATATTGTCGAACCGCGCGTTCAAATTTCCAACGGTCATATCCTGAAGACGCGAATGCGTCCAGAGCAGACCGACCGTGCCAGGACCATAGGCGTAATTCGCGCCTACACCGAACGTTCTCTGTACATCTGCGTACCCGAATCCGAGCCCCTGGACCGGAGCCGCGGTCGCATTGGCGTTCGCGCCCACGTTGTTCATCTGGTCATAAGCTGCGGCAACCTTGAACGGACCGTTCTCGTAACCCACACCGACGCTGTACTGGCGACCGGTCGCAAAAGCCCCCGGCGCATTGCTGAAGCCGTACTGACCGCCAAAGTGGAAGCCCGCGTAATTCACGCTTTCATACTTGATCGCGTTCGAGGTCGCGGACTGCGCGCCGATGTTGTCGTTGTTGAACGGGTGGGCCGCGAGGTTGATACCGCCTGCCTGGCCTGCCAGTGCCAGCGGCGTGAGGTAATCTGCAACCGAGTCAAACTGTCGGCCGAGCGTCAGCGTGCCGAACTGGTTGTTTTGCAGGCCAACGAAAGCCTGACGGGTAAACATGCCCGACGAGTTGCCGGTGAAATAGCCCGGGCTAAACGAACCGTTGTTCAGGTTGAAACCGGACTCGAGCTTGAAGATTGCCTTCGTGCCGCCGCCGAGATCTTCCGTGCCTTTCAGCCCGAAGTACGTGTTCGACAGCAGGCCGCTGGACTGCGCCCACAGGCTGCTGCCACCCGCGTTGTTGACGTAGGCGAGGCCTGCGTCGAGCGAGCCGTACAGGGTCACGCTGCTTTGCGCTTGTGCGCTCATGGCGAATGCGCCAAGAACGCCAGCGACCATAAGGGTTTTTTTCATGATTTATAACTCCGGATAGAACCTGTGAATCTCACGGATGCCTATCTGATTAATAGTCCGTGGTCTGGCAATTCGAGGCGGAGTGTAATCTGGTAATCCGGAAATTTTGCGATCTACGGTGCAACAATGCTTGATGAAAATCGAAATAAATGCGCGTGCTTCTGTAAGGTGCTGCATATAAAGAGATTTTCGTCCGGGTGAAATCGGCGAATAGGTACGCCGTTCACCAATCTGTTGCGCGGGTGCCACGGATCTGAAGAGCCCCATCAGACAAGCTTGGGATGACAGTATCTCGATATTAATCGCCGATTTGCTCCGTTTTCTGGAAGGTACTGTTCCAGATTTCATGCTCAGTGTGCGGAGGCCGTAGCGCTACAATTCGTGCACCTCTAAGCGAGAGGTGATCTTTTTCATCTGTTTTGCGCGGCCCTCGGGCCGCGTTTTTTTTATTTTGATATTGGAAAATATTGCGGTCTATTCAGGCGTCATATTTTTAATCTCGAAATCCTGAATGCGCCGGATTGTCGAAATAGTATTCGGGCGATATTAATATCCCATTAATCGGGTTTGCGTGACCAGGCGGGTGTCCGCCTCGCGCGCGCTTGCGGTTAAAATCCTGCGCCTGCCCTCGAACGGCAGGTCCTGCAGAACCAGACCGAACCCGCCATGACCGATTCTTCGCCCGTAACATCCCCCGAATCCGCGATCGATGAAGCCGAAGTGCTCCAGGACGCGCGCCTGTGGCGCAAAGACGGCTGGACGGCACGCGTCATCAAGAACGAAGACGATGATGGCTGGGCCGTCGAAATGATCAAGGACGGCGAGCCAGAGCCGGCGCTCGTCGGCCCCTGGACGATGGGGCGCGACAAGAAAAATCCCAAACCGCTCGACACGAATGCGTTCAACACCCTCGTGAAGACGGCGTCGGAGGTGTTGCGCCGTCACGAACAGCAACTGCATGCGATGCTGCACAAGCGCGTGAGTGTGTGCGTCGCGGCGGGCGACATCGACGTGACCCTCGAAATCGTTCCCGACGAATACGAACCTTATGCCGTTCTGACCGCGCTCGACGTCTTTGGCGAGCAATTGGGCCAGCAGCGCGTCACGCCGACGTTCAAACTGACGAAGGCGTGCGCGACTACATGGGCCGAGGGTGGTTTCGGCCGGATCGACTAGCGCTGCGGCGTCAGTCCTGCCGGCAGAAGATTGCCGTCAGCATCGGGCCTGCGTGATGGACGATCGCGGTATTGCCGGCTTCGGTGAGCGCGGCCTGAACCTTGGCCTGGCTGCCGACCACGACCGCGCCGTAAGCCGATCGTGCGATCGGCTTACCGCTGCCCCTCTGAAACAGTGGATCGTCCTGCTCGAAGGCGACGATCGCGAATACGCTGAAGCCGTAAGCCGTCATATGCTGGCCGTGCTCCGGCCAGAAAACGTTGATCGAATTGGGTTCGACCCTGGAAGGCTCCGGTCCGACCAGCTTCCGATCGATCAGGCCAGAGACGAAGTCGTGCGCGGACTCTTTGCAGGTCAGCGATTCGTCGAGGGCAGCCGCGTGGCCTGCAAGCGGTAATACCGCGAGTAAAAGGGCAAAAAGGAGCGAATTTTTCATTGTAATTCCGGCGAGTGGCCCGTGCCGGTACAGAACGTGCGTCACAATGCAAAGGGTTGAACTGTACGCGTGTTCGTGCAATCCCGCTCGCGGCACCGCCGCATTCATCCGTTTCCGATCCCGCCACATTCTCTCGCCATCGCTGCCCGCTGCCATTTTACGAGGCTTGGCGAGCCTCGTTCGCCTGCCGGGGAGTCTGCAGGTTTTTTGAAAGGGAGATATATTGCGCCCCCATGACTGGAACTAAAGAATCCGCAAAACCGGCGCCCCTGCCGCGTACATGGGATGCGCGCGCCGCGCGGTGGCTCGTGACGCCGCTCATCCGGACCCGCGTCACACCGAACCATCTGACCACGCTGCGCCTCCTGATCGGCCTTGGTGGCGCGTTCTATCTGGCACGCGGAGACTTTCTGCAAGTCAACATTGGCGCGTTCCTGATCGTTTTGTCGAATTTTGTTGACCATACCGATGGTGAACTGGCGCGAATCAGCGGCAAGACCAGCCGGAGCGGCCATTTCTACGATCTCGCCGCCGACGCCATCGTCACGATCCTGCTGTTCCTCGGCATGGGCCTGGGTCTCGGCGCCGGGCCTGAGGCTGCGGGCGAGTGGCTGGTGCCGCCAGTCGTGCTTGGCGGCATCGCGGGCGTTGCGGTCGCGGTGATCTTCTTTTTGCGCATGCGCATCGAGGAAATGGCGGGTAAGGCGGGCACGCAACAGGCGTTTGTCGGTGGCTTCGAGACGGAGGACGTTCTCTATCTGTTGCCACTCGTTACGTTGACGGGCGTGGTTTCTCCTTTCGTCCTGGCTGCGTCGATCGGCGCGCCGCTGTTCGCCCTATGGGTGGTGTTCGATTACTGGCGCGTGACGCGCCACACCCGCCTCGTCAAGGAAACAAATCAGGTCTGGACCAGCAGATGAACGCACACACAGAACAAGAACAGATCGCAACGTCCACCGGTTTCTCTTCGGAAACTGGGACCGCGTTGCACGGCTCGGCAGACGATGCGATCGGCCGCGCGCTGCAACCGATCGAGACGTCCCTGCAGCGTGACGAATACGTGCAGCAGGGCTCGTTCCTTTACCTTTCGGACTTCCTGCCGGCCGACGCGACGCAGCGGCTCATCGACGCCGCCAAAGCGCTGCTTCCGGAGGTCAACCGCAACTACCTGCCGGGGCACAAGGCTGGCGGCAGCGTGAGCCGCCATACGATCGATGAACTCGCGCCTTATATCGCCGAGCTTTATCGCTCGCCCCAGTTGATCGCGTGGCTCGAAAAGATCACGGGCGACCGTCTGCTGCTGTCGCCGGACGACGATCCGCACGCTTATGCGCTCTATTACTACACGCGCGCGGGCGATCATATTGGCTGGCACTATGACACCTCGTACTACGACGGACGCCGCTATACGGTGTTGTTCGGCGTAATCGACGAATCGTCGTGCCGGCTCGACTACGAGTTGCACACACGTGACGAGAACAAGCCCGACGAACCCGGTTCGGTGCAGTATCCGCCCGGCGCACTCGTGCTCTTCGACGGCGACAAACTCCGCCACCGCGTTACACCAAGCGCCGAAGGCGAGATCCGCGTTTCGCTCACATTCGAGTACGTGACCGATCCGAACATGCGTCCGTGGCGCCGCTTCGTGTCGAACATGAAGGACGCGATTGCGTACTTCGGTTTCCGCCAGGTGTTCCGCAAGACTGTCGGGTCCTCGCGCCGCACGGGAGGCAAGCCCGGGGAGTCCGCGTGAGTCGTGCCGCCGTCCTGCTGCTGTCGATCGGCGCGGCACTCTTCATCGCGCTACTCGCATGGCAAGGGTTCGGCGCCGTGACGGGCGCGCTCGCCGCCGCGGGCTGGGGGCTCGTGCTCGTCGCCGCGTTTCACTTCGTGCCGCTCGTGCTCGACGCGGCCGCTATTGCGGTGCTGTTTCGCAAGGATGAACGCGTCGGCCAGCGCGATGCACTGCTTGCGCGCTGGAGCGGCGAGTCGGTCAACAGCTTGCTGCCCGCAGGCCAGCTCGGTGGACCGGTCGCGATGGTTCGCCAGCTCGCGCAGCGCGGCATGGCCATGCGCGACGCTGCTGCGGCCATCACGGTCAGCACTACGCTGCAGGCTCTCGCGCAGATCGTGTTCGCGGTCTTCGGCATTGCACTCTTTTCCGCCTACGCGGCGCACGGTGCGCCGCGAAATCTCGGCGTGGCCGCGTCGATCGCTACGGCCGTGCTCACCGCTCTCATCGCGCTTTTCTACCTGGCGCAGCGGCGCGGCCTGTTCGGCCGCGCGCTGCGCGTTGCGTCGAAGCTATTCGGCAAGCGCGACTGGTCGGCACTGACCACGCGCGCCGATGCCATCGACGCCGCCGTCAAGTCGCTCTACGACGACGGACGCGGCCGCGCCGCCGCGAGCTTCATGCTCAGCCTGCTCGGCTGGCTCGTCGGCACCGTCGAGGTCTGGCTCGCGCTGCGTTTCCTTGGGCACCCGGTGAACTGGATCGATGCGCTGCTGCTTGAAAGCATCGGCCAGGCGATCCGCGGTGCAGCCTTCGCAGTGCCGGGCTCGCTCGGCGTGCAGGAGGGCGGCTATCTGCTGCTAGCGCCGCTCGTCGGCCTGCCGCCTGAGGCTGGGCTTGCGCTGTCGCTCGCCAAGCGCGCGCGCGAAATCCTGCTCGGTATGCCGGGCCTGTTGTATCTGCATTTCAGCGAAAGAAGCTGGCAACGTCAGCGCGCGGTTCGCGTGGGCGCAGCCGAAATCGCCGATTGATCTTTATCTCCGAAGGAAATTTTGCGCATGCGTGCCATCATTCTCGCAGCAGGCCTCGGCCTGCGCCTTCAGCAAAGCGCTGGGGAACAGTTTCCAAAATGCCTGCTGAAATTCGAGGGTGTGACGCTGCTCGAACGCCATCTGCAAATGCTGGAGCGGGTGGGCGTTACGGAGGTCGTGCTCGCGCTCGGCTTTCACCCTGAACTTGTCGAGGCCGAACTTGAGCGTATCGGTTGGCCGCATCGCATCGAGATCGTCCTGAATCCGCGTTTCGATCTCGGCAGCGTGCTGACTGTCCATTGCACGGCCGACGCGCTCACGCGCGGCGGCGACGTGTTGTTGATGGACGCCGATGTCCTCTACGACGAGCGCGTATTCGATCCGCTGGTTGCGGGCAACGCAAGCGCGAACCGTCTTTTGATCGACCGCGATTTCGAGGCCGGCGATGAGCCGGTGAAACTGTGCCTGCGCGACGGCGTGCCGATCGAACTGCGCAAGCAGCTCGCGGTGGGCCTGCAATACGACACGATCGGCGAATCCGTGGGCTTCTTCCGTCTCAAGGACGACACGGCCCGCCGTTTCGCGCAGATTGTCGAAGGCTATGTCGACACGGGCCGCGCGAATCTTCCTCACGAAGAAGCGCTTCGCGACCTGCTGCTGGAGCGCGGCAACGAGTTCGAAACCGCCGACGTCACTGGCGCGCCGTGGATCGAAATCGATTTCCCCAACGATGTGACGCGCGCTGCCGAAACGGTGTTGCCTCAACTTCGTCCGGTCGTTAGCCGCGCGACGCAGACGACTGACTGACTCATTGATTGGTCGCTGGCGCAACTGGAGCTTTGAGGTGCCGCTGTTATGCGACGGCGCTTCACGGCCTGGTTGCCCTGGGGCGCGGCTTCATCTGTTGCAGGGTCACCCACGTTTCGCAACACGGTGCGATAATGACAAATCGTCGCACCCAGCCGCGCTGACTGTCGTTACTGCCCATGCCTCTTGCCCTCGGCACCTTCATCGTTCCGCTCATCGTCGCATGCGCGATGTTCATGGAGAACGTAGACTCGACAGTCATCGTTACATCGCTTCCCGCGATGGCCCGCGATCTCGGCCATAGTCCGATTACCCTGAAGCTGGCCGTCACGAGCTACGTGATCGGCCTCGGCGTGTTTATTCCGGTCTGCGGTTGGGTGGCCGACCGCTTTGGCTCGCGCAAGGTCTTCAGCACGGCCATCGGCATCTTCATGGTGGGCTCGCTGCTGTGCGCCGCATCCAGGTCGCTCGAGATGTTCATCGCCGCACGTTTCGTGCAGGGGATCGGCGGCGCAATGATGGTGCCGGTGGGGCGCATCATCATCTTTCGTTCGCTGCCGAAGTCGGACTTCATTCGCGCCGTCAACTACCTCACCGTGCCCGCGCTGCTTGGGCCGGTCGTCGGTCCGCCGCTTGGTGGTTTCATCACGACGTATCTGCACTGGCGGCTCATTTTCTTCGTCAACATCCCGATCGGTTTGCTCGGCATCTGGCTTGCCAGACGACACATCGCGAACATGCACGAAGAGCATCCTGGCCCGCTCGACTGGTCTGGATTCATTCTTTCCGCAGGCGGCGCGTCGCTGTTCATGCTCGGACTTTCGCTCGTCGGCAGCGGACTCGTCTCGTTCGGAACGGCATTGGCGATGTGCGTCGTCGGCGCCGCGCTGCTCGCGGTCTACTGGCTTTACGCGCAGCGCGTCGAGCGACCCGTGCTCGATTTGGGCTTCCTGCGCATTCCCAGCTTCAACGCGAGCGTCGCGGGCGGCTCGCTCTTTCGCATCGGCCTCGGCGCTGTGCCGTTTCTGCTTCCGCTTGCGCTGCAGGAGGGCCTCGGAATGACGGCGTTTATTTCCGGGTCGATCACTTGCGCCTCCGCGTTCGGTTCGATCTTCATGAAGACGATCATCTCGCGCGTGCTTGGCCGCTTCGGATTTCGACGCACGCTGATCGTCAACGCCGCGCTCGCGGGTGCATCTATCGCTGTGTACGGGCTCTTTTTTCCCGGCATGCCCCACTGGCTCATCTGGCTGATCGTGCTCGTCGGCGGTGTGTTCCCGTCACTGCAGTTCGGGAGCCTCAATTCACTCGCATACGCCGATATTCCGTTGCGTGACATCGGCCGCGCGACCAGCGTCGCGAGCGTGATCCAGCAGGTGTCGCTCGGGCTTGGCGTGACCATTGCGGGCATCGTGCTGCAGATTTCGCACAAAGTGCAGGGCCACCCCGGCATCGTCTGGTCGGACTTCTGGCCCGCGTTTCTCGTCGTGGGGCTGTTCTCGATCGCTTCGATTCCCGTGACGATGCGCCTGCCCGCCAATGCGGGAGAGGAAATTGCGCGTGGACGGCGTGGCACGACGTGAGCGCCGCGCACTGCTGCGGAGTCGATCCGTTTGATCGCAAACGTTTGCTCGTCGTGCTATAAGGCCACGGCAGGTCGTTGGTTGATGAACCGGAACATGGAGATAGCGAATGACGCTGGTAGACCGAACGAAAATATCCGCCGCTGTTATTGCACTCGTATCGCTGGGCGCACTCTCAACAAGCTTCCTCGAAAACTCTCCCGCCTTTGCCAAAGCAACGCAGCAACCCGCCGTACTGACCGCTTCGGCCGTGGCGGTTGCGGACAAGTACGCGGCTGATGCCGCCGAGCAGATTTTCAAAGAGGGCGGTAATGCCGTCGATGCGGCCGTGGCGATCGCCTTTTCGCTCGCGGTGACGTATCCCGAAGCGGGCAACATCGGCGGCGGTGGATTCATGACGCTGTACGTTCATGGCAAGCCGTACTTCCTCGACTATCGCGAGCGCGCACCGCTCGCCGCCACGCGCACTATGTACCTCGACGATAAGGGCAACGTGATCGAAGGCAAGAGCCTTTATGGCGCTGACGCCGTGGGCGTACCGGGCACCGTCGAGGGCATGTGGGAAGCGCAGCGCCGCTTCGGCAAGCTGAAGTGGAATCAGGTGCTCGCGCCCGCGATCAAGTATGCGCGCGATGGCTTCGTGGTTGACGAGCAACTCGCGAAGCGTCGCGACGAAGCGTCGAAGGAATTCGGCGGCAAAACCAATTTCGACCACTACTTCGGCGATATGAAAGTGGGCGTGACGTTCAGGCAACCCGACCTCGCGAACGTACTCACGCGTATTTCCAGCGACGGCGCGAGAGACTTCTACGACGGAAAGACCGCCGAGCTGATCGTCTCCGCGATGAAGGAGGGCAACGGTCTCATCACGAGGCGCGATCTGCAGGAGTACAAGGCGGTGTGGCGTCAACCCGTCGAGGCGAAGTGGAACGGTTACAACATCATCACGGCGCCGCCGCCGAGTTCGGGCGGCGTAGGCCTCGTGCAACTGCTGAAAATGAAGGCGATGCTTGCACCGAAGTTCGAGGGCGTGCCGCACAATTCGGCGCAATACATTCATCTGATTGCGGAGATTCAGAAGCGCGTCTTCGCGGATCGTGCTCAATACCTCGGTGATCCGGACTTCTACAAAGTACCGGTTGCGCAGTTAATCGATGACGCGTATCTCGCGAAGCGAGCCGCCGACGTCAACCCCGAAAGTCCCTCCGACACGAAGAGTGTGCAGCCGGGACTCGGCACGTCGATGCCCGAGAAGGCGGAGACAACGCACTTCTCGGTGGTCGACAAGTGGGGTAATGCGGTGTCGAACACGTACACGATCAACGGTTACTTCGGCTCGGGCGTGGTCGTGCCCGGTGGAGGCTTCCTGCTGAACGACGAGATGGACGACTTCTCGGCCAAGCCCGGCGTACCGAACATGTTCGGCGTGGTGGGCAGTGACGCCAACGCGATTGCGCCGAAAAAGCGGCCGCTTTCCTCGATGACGCCGACCATTCTCACGCAGGACGGCAAGGTGGCGCTCGTGATCGGCACGCCGGGCGGCTCGCGCATCTTCACGTCGATCTTCCAGGTCATCACCAATATGTACAACTTCCAGATGCCATTGAAGGATGCAGTGGCCGCGATGCGTTTTCACCACCAGTTGCTGCCGCCGAACACGATTTTCTGGGAACCGTATCTGCCGATCGACGGCGACCTCGCGAAGCAGCTTGAAGCGAAAGGCTACGTCCTGAAGGGGCAGGACTTCAACGGCGATATTCAGGCGATCCGGATCGACGGTAATACACCGGAGCCGGTTTCCGATCCGCGCGGACGTGGTGTGACGCGTATGGTTCAGTGACCAGAAAAATTTCGTAGGCCACTGGAAAACGGGACGCGGTGCTTGCGCATCGCGTCCCGTTTCGCATGGGATAAAAAGTTTCGTTTAGTGCGGTGTGGGTGCGGCGAGGTCTTCGCACGCCGCATCGATCAGACTGAGCGCGGTCCGTGCGTTTCCGATGCGCTCGATCGCGAGCAGCGCGAAGCGAGCCAGAAACAGCGGCGTGTTGGGCTCACCCAGTTCGGTCATGGTTTTGCAGAGACGCGTGTAGACGGTGTCGAGTTCGCTGTCGGTCATGGGATTCTCCGGGTATGCGTGCGAGTCATGCCCGCAATGTGTGTTCGAGTGCAGCGAGGGCGCTGGCTGCAATAGCGTCGGCATTACCGTGCCAACGACCCAGCACGTGGCCGTCCGGCCGCACGAGATAGAGCGCCGGCTGAGTCGCGCCGTACATCGGAAACAGCCAGCCCGTGTGGTCCCAGCCGCCGGGGCGCGTGGCGTCGGCGGGTTGTTGCGCTGAGAGCGGCACGAGTGCAACCGGCACTGCGCGGCTGGCGAGCGTCGCCTCCATCGCGGTCAGTGCGCCCGGGAGCTCGCCGTCAACGCTAAACCAGAACGCCGTGAAGCGCGGTTCGACGAGATCGGTGAGGTGGCCTGCGCGCGAGGCTCCAGTTCCCACAAGGGTCAGTGGACACTCGGGCAGAACAGTGCCCGGCGCGGGACCGTTCGCGAACGCATCCGACGATGCGGCGTTCAGTGGCGAAGCAGTGTAGGCGATCGCCGAGGTTTGCCGCGGGTTGATCAGCGAACGCAATCCCGGATGTTTGACGGCGAGGCCGAGTACGGCCGTACGCATCAGATTGAACGCGAACGACGGCGGCGCCATGAATTCCGTACTCTTCGTGCCGTAGCTCAGGTTCTCGTGCGCGGCGTACACGCGCTCGTCGGAGTATGTGTCGAGCAGCGTTTGTGCTGCGAGTCCCTTCACGACGAAGGCGAGTTTCCACGCGAGATTGTCGGCGTCGTCAATGCCGGAATTCGCGCCCCGCACGCCGAAGATAGGCACGAGATGCGCCGCATCGCCGGCGAATAGCACGCGACGATGGCGATAGCGTTCGAGCGTCAGCGCGTTGGCTTTGTAGATCGTGATCCAGATGGGCGACCACGGCGCGGTTTCACCCATCATGTCGAGCAGACTCTGCACACGTGGCATCACGTTTTCTGGCTTGATGGCCTCGTCTGCGTCCTCGCCGTCGCGTAGTTGGTAGTCGATGCGCCATACGTTGTCGGGCTGCTTGTGCACGAGTACCGTCGAGCCTCGATTCGAGGCCGGATCAAAATATGCGAGGCGTTCGGTGGGACGCGCGCTATCGAGCAGGATATCGACGATCACATAACGTCCTTCGTAGCTCGTGCCGGCGAGCTTCAGGCCGAGCGCCTCGCGGATCGTACTGCGCCCGCCATCTGCGGCGACGAGCCAGTCGGTCTGTGCTTCGTAGTCGCCTTCGGGTGTTGAAAGCTTGAGGGTCGCGCCGTGCTCGTCCTCCCGCAAGGCCGTCACCTTCGTGCACCAGCGGATGTCGATGAGATCTGCGTGAGCCTCTGCAGCATCAAGCAGGAACTGTTCGATGTGGTACTGCGCGAGGTTGACCATCGGCGGCAGCTTCTGCTTCTCGTCCTGCGGCATGCTGAAGTGCAGCACTTCGTCGTTACGGTAGTAGCTGCGGCCGCCAGTCCACGGCAGGCCCTTCGCCAGGAATCCGTCGAGTGCGCCCAGACGCTCGATGATCTCGAGGCTGCGGCGTGAAATGCAGATGGCGCGGCTGCCGTAGCAGACCGACTCGTCGGCTTCGATCAGTACCGATCGCACGCCATGGCGGGCGAGGCCGAGCGCAACGGCGAAGCCCACCGGGCCGCCGCCGACAATCGTGACTGTGTGGCGCTGCGTCTCGCGACCGTTATCGAGTTCGGGTATCCGGGCAGCGTATTTCCTGGCCTCGAATGGGTAGGGTTTGAATTCAATGCTCATCGTGTGTTCCTGTTGAAGAGGGCGCGCGCGCCGTCGTCAGAAGAAAGGGCGAGGAGGGGCATAGGGGATGCGTCTCCGATACGAAATTTTTGCGATGCGTGCCGTCGCGAAGCGCGATTGAGCGGTATCGGCGGCTATGGCGGCAGTATCGGGCGCAGCAGGCGGCGCGCTGTCCTCAATTTGGGTACAGCGTGGGCTTATCGGAAACCCGGGTGGTCGCGGGGGAAGTCAGGTTTTGTCCGCGGCGAGGCACAACGCAAAAAGCTGCCTCTGGCTCGAGATGCCGAGCCGTTGATACGCGCGTTTCTGGTAAGTCACGACGCTGGTGGGTTTGATACCCATGCGTTCAGCGATCTCGATGGCGCTATGGCCTTCGAGCACGCCGCGCAACACATCGAGTTCGCGTTTGGACAGCGCGGGACAAAGGCTGCGCAACCGCGCGAACATCATCTGCGGAATGCCCATCTGGCGCTGGCCGCGCAACGCGTAGTGATGCCTGGTCGCTTCACCGATCAGCGGCGCCAACGATTCGACGAGTTCGACCTCGGCGGCGCGGAAATTGCCCGCGTCACGTTCCCGATAGAGGTTCACTGAGAGCCAGATGTCGGCGGAAGGTTGCAGCAGCAACGAGAGCCGGTCGGACACGTTGGGGTTCGCGTAGCAGACGGTGCGATAGGCATCGTGCGCGATGTCGTCGCTCGATTGCAGGTGCAGGACGAGCGACGAACCGAAATGCCCGGCAGCATTGCCGCCGACGATCTTCTGGTTGCCGTCGAGCGCGTAGAAGAGGCGCGCGTAAGTGTCGGCGACGTCGCGCAGGAAGCGTCCGCCGCGATGATCCGCCACCGAAACCGTCCGCGGCCGGTTGCCGAACTCATAGGCGAAGACCGTGCATTGCGAGACGGACGTCGCGGGACCGAGCAGGTTCAGTACTTCGGCGGCAAGTGAGTTGGTGTCGTCGCGGCCGATGGCCGAGACGAGGCTCGTGACGCGTGAAAGGTCGAATTGACCCGTCTGCCTCGGTCGGTCGAGATGCCAGTAACGCATGTTTCGTAGCGGAAAGTTGTAGCAAGAACGCTGCCGTTATGAGATTAGCATCTTTGCCACTTACGCGTGTGCGGTTGCGGGGTGCAAACAGCGAGGGTGCATGTCTGAAGATGCGTACGGCCACGCCAGGGCCCGGTGCGCGTGGGAAAGCCCATCGTGCGATCGGGCGCGCAACGCTAAACATGTGTTTGGGTTAATCTCCGCTGTCGGCGCGCGCAGGTGCGCCGTTTCGTTTCTTACTCAGTCCGGTCAAACGCAGGAAACATCTGAAATGTGGACTCTTTCGAGCGCCATTCCGCCCGATTTCGGCGCTGGGGTGGTTTTTCTCAGTGTGCTCGTGACGCAACTTGGCGTGCCGGTGCCGGCGGCGCCGGTTCTCGCGCTGGCGGGGACGATGGCGGCCGATGGCGAGGTGTCCTGGCTGCATCTGCTGATCGCGGCCGTGATCGCCACGTTGCTCGCGGATTCGCTCTGGTTCGCCGCAGGCCGCATGCACGGCCGGCGGCTTCTGAACGGGCTCGTGCGCTTTTCGCTGTCACTCGACACATCCGTTCGTGTTGCGCGCAACGTGTTTGAACGCCACGGTGCGCCGATACTTTCCGTGACGAAATTCGTGCCCGGGTTCGGGCTGATTTCCGCGCCGTTGCTCGGCACGACCTCGATTGATGTCCGCGTCTTTCTGCTGTGGGATGCCGTAGGGGCGGCGTTATGGGCCGGCACGTGGCTCTTCGGCGGAGCAGCTCTCAACGCGGAGATAGCACGCTTCATGCTGTTCGTGCACACCAACGGCGGCACGATTTTCGATGTGCTCGCCACGGCGGGCGTGCTGTTTATCGCGTACCGGTGGATTCGCCGCGTCCAGTTCCGGCGCTGGCTGGCAAACCATCGCATCACGCCTGACCAGCTCGACGAGATGATGAGATCGTCCGCGCCGCCGCACGTGCTGGACGCGCGGCCCCAGGACGTGCGCGAAAAGGAGGCGTATCGCATTCCCGGCGCGCGAGCGCTAAACCTCGATTCGCGTGAGGCGCTCGCACCTGAACTGCTTGCACGGCCGATTGTCGTGTATTGCGTCTGCCCGAATGAGGCGAGCGCAAAACGTGTCGTCGACCAGCTGCGCAGCAAGCGCATTTATCACGCACACGCGCTCAAGGGCGGACTGGATGCCTGGGTGCGCAGTGGCTATCCGGTCGAACCGTTAGCAGCGGACTTTTATGGCGCGCGTGCGCGCGACGACGAAACGCTGGAGGCGGGCGCCGATGCGGCATTCGAAGTGTGCGCGGATCCGTCGAAGTAGCGCGGCGACCGTTGGGGCGGTGCCGCGCCGTTGGTCGCAATTGGTGTCAGGCGCGCTGGCGTCGCGAACCGCCGCCCATGTTTTGTCCCGCGTCGTGCGCGAGACTCACGTATCCCCAGATCGAAAGCATCGTCACGATGCCGGCGAGCAGAAACGCGATCCGGAAGTCGTCGAGCGTGAATACGTGACCGGTGGTCTCACCGTTGAATGTGGCCGCCGCGCGCAGCGCGACCGCGCCGAACGCAATGCCAAGACCGATCGTCATCTGTTGTGCGGCACTCCAGAGCGTGCTGGCGGCGCTCGTTTGCGGCTGCGGGACGTCGGCGTAGGCGAGGGTTGCGAGCGTCGTGAACTGCATTGAACGCGTGACGCCGTAGATAAAAGCGACGATCAGCACGACGGCGCGCGGGATCTCGGGCGTGAGCAGTCCGCACACGATCATTGAGACGCTCACGATTGCGGCGTTCACGATGGAAACCTGGCGGAAGCCCCAGCGCTCGAGCACACGCGTAGTGAACGCTTTCATGCCGAGATTGCCGATCGCGCTGGCGAGCAGCAACAGGCCCGATCGGAACGCCGAGAGGCCGAAACCGATCTGGAACAGCAGTGGCATCAGATACGGCACGGCCTCGATACCGATGCGCGTGAACGAACCGGTGATGACCGTC
Organism: Paraburkholderia adhaesiva; assembly: GCF_021390575.1. Classification (GTDB taxonomy): domain Bacteria; phylum Pseudomonadota; class Gammaproteobacteria; order Burkholderiales; family Burkholderiaceae; genus Paraburkholderia; species Paraburkholderia adhaesiva. The sequence goes on from NZ_JAJEJQ010000002.1 coordinate 863,395, forward strand.
ACCGAGAACGTCGGAATTTTCAAAGTGGAAACGTCGATCAACGGATGCGGATGGCGTTTCGCGTGTACAACCGCAAGTACGCCCAACACGAGGCCCGCGGCGACGATGGCGCCGGCCACCCAGGGATTCTCGCCGGGCTGGCTGGCGAGTTCGGCGCCGTAGAGAATCGCCGTGAGCGTAGCGCCGCTCAGCACGAGGCCGACAATATCGAGCGGTCGGCGTTGTTCCCCGCGCAGATTCGGCATCAGCGCGACGACGGCGGCGAGTACCGCGATGCCGAACGGCACGTTAAGCAGAAAGATCCAGCGCCACGAAGCGTAGGTGGTGATGAAGCCGCCCACGGGCGGACCGACGACGGGCGCCGCAATGGCGGGCCAGGTGATCGTGGAGATCGCCTTCATGAGCCGGCTTTTGTCGGTGCTGCGCACGACGATCATTCGCCCGACCGGCACCATCATCGCGCCGCCGATACCCTGCAGCACGCGCGCGGCGATGAACTCTCCGACGCTTTGGGATAGTCCGCACATGACCGAGGCGATCGTGAACGTGACGACCGCGCTGAAGAACACGGTGCGCGAGCCACGCCGGTCGGCGACCCAGCCGCTCGCGGGGATGAAGATGGCGAGGGCAAGCATGTACGAGGTCATGCCGAGGCTCAGGCTATTCGGGCCCACACCGAACGAGTGTGCCATCTGCGGCAGCGCCGTGGCGATGACCGTCGTATCGAGGTATTCCATGAAGAAGGTTGCGGCCACAACGTAGGGCAACCAGCCCACTGAAGGGGCGTGCGCCGGATTGCCTTTCATTGGGCCTCCCGGTGCGGAGCAAACTTGATGGGGCGGGGCGTTGCGGACGTTCCGGAAGCGGCGAGGGGGCAAAGCATGGTCGGATTGCGCGTGGATTGCTGACTGGAAAATCGCCGACCGGAATGCCCTGTGCATACCGGGTCAGGAGAATGCGATAGTTTCCGATACGAAAGCGAAACTATACAGCGTTTGGCACCGTCTCGTTTCTGACAAAGGTATCGCGATATGCGTAGACTCGATTCGCTATTCGCTCACCACCAATCTGTGGAGGATACGTAATGGAACACCGCTTTCTGGGGGCATCTGGCTTCAAGGTGCCGGTTCTGAGTTTTGGTACCGGCACGTTCGGCGGCAAGGGCGAGTTTTTCGAAGCCTGGGGCGCGACCGACGTCGCCGAGGCGCGCCGCCTGATCGACATCTGTCTCGATGCGGGCGTTTCGATGTTCGACAGCGCCGACATTTATTCGGGCGGTGCATCGGAGTCGGTGCTCGGCGAGGCGCTCAAGGGGCGCCGTGACAAGGCAATCATTTCGACGAAAGCGACGTTCCGGTTCGATGACGGTCCGAACAGCGTCGGGTCATCGCGTATTCATCTGAAACGTGCCGTCGATGCCGCGCTCAAGCGTCTGCAAACCGACTACATCGATCTCTTTCAGCTCCACGGCTTCGACGCGAAAACGCCCGCCGAAGAAGTTCTTTCCACGCTGGACGATCTCGTGCGCGCGGGCAAAATCCTTTACACGGGCGTGTCAAATTTTTCGGGCTGGCATCTGATGAAGTCGCTCGATGTGGCCGACCGCTATGGTTATCCGCGCTATGTCGCCAACCAGACCTACTACTCGCTGATCGGTCGCGACTACGAATGGGAGCTGATGCCGCTCGGACTCGACCAGGGCGTTGGCGCGGTCGTGTGGAGTCCGCTAGGCTGGGGACGCCTGACCGGCAAGATCCGGCGCGGCCAACCGCTGCCCGAAACGAGCCGTCTGCACAAGACTTCGGACATGGGGCCGCCAGTGCCCGACGAGTATCTGTATCGCGTGATCGATGCCATCGACGAAGTTGCGCAGGAAACCGGCAAGACCGTGCCGCAGATCGCACTGAACTGGCTGTTGCAGCGGCCGACTGTGGCTACCGTCCTGATCGGGGCGCGCGACGAGGCGCAACTGCGTCAGAACCTGGGAGCCGTGGGCTGGAACCTCACGCCCGAGCAGGTCGCGAAGCTGGATGCCGCGAGCGCGGTGCGGCCCGCGTATCCGTACTGGCATCAGGAGGGGTTTGCGGAGCGCAATCCGTCGCCGGTGTGATACGGCCGGGCCTCGCGGCGCGCCACCGATTGAACGGCCGTGCGCCGCCGCGCTCAGGTCACATCCGCAGCCTGGAGGATCTGCTCTGCACCGAGGTGGATCGCGAGCGCGAAGAAGTCACGTTCGGCGAGATTGACCGCCTTGGCGATGTCGAGTGCACGGTCATGGTCGTGCGGGTGCAGGAGTAGCTTGACCTCGATCTTGGCTGGCGGCTTCGGCAGGTAATCCACAGGAGTTTTCCTCGGTTACTGGGTTTATTGCCCTCGGGGGGCGGTGCCCATTACCGGTCGCCGGCGCGCAGCAAGGCGCGGGCCGTTCGCCGCGGTGCTGTCTGCGGCTTCGAAAACGGCTAAGACGTGGAGTGGGCCTGCTATGCCTGCCATCGCCAGCATCGGGGCGACGACGGGCCTCAAGTGCCGCGAACGCGTTTTGCGTGCTCGCGCGCATTACTGCAACGGTATTGCGCTTGAAACTTGGGTGAGGCAAGAGGTACGGCGGAACGGCGCCCGTTTTTCTTCTGCTGCGATGGGGCCCCGAATTCACTACGGGGCGAAGTATAGCCGTGTACGCCCCTAGGGTAAATACCTACCCTGCAACTCATTGTTGCAAAATGTTGCATTAAGAGGCGAGATCGCCGTGAAGTGGCGCGGTAGCGCGGATGTACCGCTCGTTTGGGAGAAAGGGTACGCGGCGTCGCGCAGGACGCCGCAGCGCAATGCCCCGAAGCGGCCTCAACCCGCCGCGCGTTTGCGCAGACGGGCGCGCGCCTCACCGAGTGTCTGGAAATGTCCGTGTGTGTCGTCGAAGACCGAGACTTTGCCGTGACCGATGTCGTACACCCAGCCCTGCAATGCCAGGCGGCCCTGCGCGACTCGCGCTGCTACCGCCGGGTGGGTGCGCAGATGCGTCAGCTGCAGGCGCACGTTTTCCTCGACGAGTGCCTGCACGACCTGGTCCTCGTTCAGCTCGAGTGTCCGTACGACACTGCGTGCCGCCTCGGCATTGCGTAGCCACGCTTGCACCGTGGGCATGTCTGCAGTGGCCTCGGCGCCGGAGGCCAGGCCCTTCATCGCGCCACAGTCGGTATGGCCGCACAGGACAATCTGGCGCACGTTAAGCGCGAGCACGGCGAATTCCACCACGGCGGAAACACCGCCAAGCATTTCGCCATATGCCGGGACGATGTTGCCGATGTTGCGGCACACGAACAACTCGCCGGGGCGGGTCTGCGTGATCAGCTCCGGTGAAACGCGTGAATCGGCGCAGGCGATGAACAACGTGTGCGGCGCCTGATTGTGCGCGAGGCTGCGGAAGAGTTCCTTGTCGCCCGGAAAAACGTGATGAGTGAACTCGTCCACGCCGTCAAGCAGGTGCTGCAGATCGCAGCCGCACGATTCGGAGTGGTCGTCGTGCGAGTGGGTGTGTTCTGGCATGGATGTTTCTCTCGTGATAATGATTCGACACAATCGAATCGCAACAGTGGAAGTTTAGGTTGCCACGACGGCGGGCGGATCGGAAATACGCCAGTACCACGGTCGTTTTCCCGTTTTCCGATCGTCACTTCCAGTCTCTGGCGGGATATTTGAATCCGACGATACTGAAAGTCGAACATCGTGGAATCCCTTCCGCGGACTTTGACGGTTGCGCTCGGGGGCGCATTTTCTCACGTCGCCGGCGAGTTGCGATCTACACGTGCTTGAAAGTCGCGGTGAGGGCGTGCATCGAGGCGGGAACGCCATGTCAGACGGCCGACCAGCCGGTCGGTTAATCGATGGAACTCGTGCTTTGGTGCGCGGTCGTAGGCGTGGCGATTCGCCGCTTCGATCCGATGACGATGTCCGCGTCGTAGCAGATTGTTGCGGTCTCTGGTGTCGATCGCTGATCTGTTTGACCGCGAGGTATTGCAATGACACGCGCCGTGTGGGGACGGCGATGCCGGTGATGAACTGGGCTGTGCAACATGTCAGCCACGGCGCGCGTGCCACCGCGCTACGTACCGCTCGCCTTCGCTAACAGCGACGGTCGGTCAGACATTCTCATCGGCCTATCAATCAGTATTGCGAATGATTAAATTCGTTAGTGGCGCAGATGTGCCACTCACAGTATGCGATCGCAGACATCGCGGAAACGCTGCAGCTTGCCTGGCGGCTTCGAGCTCTGCGGCAAGCGGCACCTTCGCGTGGAAAACACCGCTACTGCACGCGCACGTCAGGGTTCTACGGTGCGCGGTTCGGTGCTCGCGCGCCGGGCAGGCATGAAGTACCAGGCGCCACCCAGCAGTTGCAGCGCGATCAGCCCCGCCCACACGGTTTGATGCGCAACGGCCGGATAGTGGCCGTCGAGCGCGGGCCAGTGTGCGAGCGCCGCGCCAATCGCGATCTGCGTAACGAAGATACCGACGAAGATGACGAGTGTGAAAGTCGTGTTCACGCGGCCGATCATGCGCGGCGGAAAGTATTCCGCGAGGACAGCGTAGGTGAGAATTCCAGTGCTGCCGAGTGCGCCGTAGGCCGCCCACAGCATCGACGCGGGGAGCGACACGCGAGCGGCGAGCAGCACCTGCACGAGCACGAACAATGTCATCGTCACACCCGAGAACAATTGCACGCTGACGCCACGCCGCTCAAATGCGCGCGCGAGCGCGCCGAAGCCAATGTTGCCGACAATGAACGCACCGCCCAGCACCGATACGAGCGACGCGGCGCGCGCGGTCACGTCCGTGGTGCCGGCCGGCACGACGTCACGCAGGAAGCTGCCGACCCAGAGCGACTGCATCGCGTAGAACACGGTCTGGGTCAGTGCCGAGAACGTCGCGGTTTTCCAGAAGACACGGCTTCGGAGGATATGGGCGGTGCCTTTGAACTGTTCGAGGACGCTGGCCTGATGATGGTTGTTACGCGTGCGCGGTCCGCCGATCCAGATGATCGACGCGACGGTGACAGTGAGGACGGCGAGGCCGACGCTCACTGCACGCCACGGCGCGACAGAAAGCAGCCACGAGAGCGGCGTACCCACGGCGACGCCGCCGAGCCCTCCCACGGCCATCACGAGTCCGTTGACGAGCGTGAGATGCGATACGGGGAAATGCTGGGCAGTGGCCTTGAATGCTCCTCCCAGGCAGACTGAGACGCCGACGCCAATCAAGAGTCGCCCCAGCATCATCATGCCGATGCTGTGAGAGAGTCCGAAGATCAGTGCGCCCGCGGCTGCAATCAGCATCACGCACGACGTCACGCGGCGAGGCCCGAAATGGTCGAGCAACACGCCGCCCGGAATCTGCGCGCCGGCGAAGCCGAGGGTAAATGGATATAACCTCAGGATTCCACAACGTCTATAGTAAACGGAATCATGAAGCCGCGTGTCTACAGCTACCTTCGTTTCAGCGACCCCAAGCAGGCCAACGGCACCAGTGCCGCCCGGCAGATGGAATATGCGAGCCGCTGGGCTGCCGACCACGACCTGACGCTCGATGCGTCCTTTACACTACGTGATGAAGGTTTGTCGGCTTATCGTCAGCGACACGTCAAGCAGGGCGCGCTGGGCACCTTTCTGCGTGCCGTCGAGGAGGGGCGCATTCCCGCCGGTTCGGTGCTGATCGTCGAGGGGCTGGACCGGCTCTCGCGTGCCGAGCCGCTTATCGCGCAGGGCCAGCTTGCACAGATCATCAATGGCAACGTGACGGTGGTCACGGCGTGCGATAACCGTGAATACAATGCGCGCACCCTCAAGGCCCAGCCGATGGATCTCGTCTACAGCCTGCTGGTGATGATCCGCGCGCACGAGGAGTCGGAAACAAAAAGCCAACGGGTAAGAGCGGCCATCAGACGGCGGTGCGAAGGTTGGGTCAATGGTGACTTACGAACCGTTTTCGCTGGTGGCCACGATCCGCGCTGGATCGAATGGGTGCCTGAGAAAGGCTACGTCCTTGTAGAGCGCCATGCTACCGTGATCCGGTCGGTGATCGGCTACTACCGGCAGGGATATGGCACGACGAAAATCATGCAGATAGCCGGGCCGCAGGCGTTGCTCGCGGAGGCGGGCGTGAGCGCGGCACCGCGCATTCACCGGATCATGGAGAATCGTGCGTTGATCGGCGAAAAAACCCTAATGGTCGATGGCAAGAGCTATGTCCTCAAGGATTACTATCCGGCGCTGCTGACCGAAGCCGAGTTTGCCGAACTGCAGCACATGATGCGCCAGCGGGGGCGACGCGCCGGCAAGGGAGAAATCCCGGGCATCGTAACCGGACTGCGGATTGCGCACTGCGGCTATTGCGGCGGACCCATGACGGCCCAGAACTCGAACAAACGAAACCGTCAGGCCAACGGGCTGCCGCAGGACGGGCACCGGCGGATCATCTGCTCGGGACATCTGAAGGCGGATCGTTGCGACGCGGGTAGTTGCAGCATTGTGCCAATCGAGCGGGCGCTGATGAATTACTGCGCCGACCAGATGAACCTGGACGCATTGCTCAAGGGGAGCGACAGGATCTCGCCGCTGGCGGGCAAACTCGCGCTCGCACGTGAGCGCGTGGCGAAAACCCAGGCGCAGATCGACCGGCTCACCGAGGCGCTGCTGGAGGACGAGGCGGCGGCACCGGCCTCGTTTACGCGCAAGGCCCGGCAACTGGAGGCGCAACTCGTCGTTGAGCAGGAGGCGGTCGCGACGCTGGAGCACGAACTGGCGACCACGCGCAAGTCTGCAGTACCCACGGCGGCGAAGGCGTGGGCGAATCTGGTGAAGGGTGTCGAGATGCTCGACGCCGGAGCGCGGCTGCAGGCCCGGCAACTGGTGGCCGACACGTTCGAGCGGATCGCGATTTACCACCATGGCTTCAGGCGGCAGGCGGGCAGTCCGACTATCGACATGCTGCTGGTGTCGAAGGCAGGCGTTTCCCGGCTGCTTCACGTTGACCGCAAAACGGGAGCGTGGCGGGCAGGCTCGGCGGTGAACCTGCGCGCCGTACTCAACGGACACATCGACCGGTCTGATGAAACGGTGAAACCGCGAGCCCACACGAAGAGCGTGCGGCGGGTGGCCTGAGCACTCAATCTTCGCGCGTTGGGTCCTGCGTGAAGCCCTCGGGTGTCCCATAGACCTTCAGATAGCCCTGGCCCTGCCAGAACAGGCGATAGGCATGGACGACGACGCTCCATGCTTCCTCGCCCACGGCGGGCCCGCTGTGCAGGACGTGACCGGTCTCGTCGAGTACGGCGAGCGTCGCGGGATGTCCGTCGACAGTGGTCACGGTTAGCCCCGGCTGGCCGTTCGCGCTCATGATGACGCCAGCGAGCAGCCCCATGGACGGATCGTCGGGGTCGACGACTGGTGGGGCCGGGATGGGGGGTGGGCTGGTGCCGCGTCGGGCCTTCATGGGCTGTCCTGTCGCATCAGGTGAGGCAGACGGTATCCGGCTTCGCTGAAGGCCACCCGATGCCGCTCGCGCGCTTCGCGGCTCTTGCACGCCTGGATCAGTTGCGTGTGATACAGCACGCGCAGCGCGAGGGCTTCATCCGGCTCCAGCTCGCGCACGCAGCGGCGTCCGGCATCGAGCGCGAAGGCCCGGTGCCGGAGTATCTTGCTCCCGACATCGACCTCCACCAGCACCGCAAAGGCGCAGGGCACGAAACTGAAGTCGCCCGGCGTGCGGTCGAACAGCACCAGCACGGCGGCATCGTTGACCCAGCCTGTATCGTCGCTTGCGCTCGCAAGCGCCAGGGCTTCGGCCAGCACTGCAGGGTTGTCTCTCATGCCGTCGGGTCCTGATCGTCGAACACGCGACGGGTGTGGCGCGGGCGGCCCCGTTCGTCGAAGTGGCCGGCAGCGATCAGATCGTTCGTCTCCTCATCGAATGCCATCTTGTGAACCGTCTTGGTGCCGATTTCGCGCCCGAGCGATTCGGAGAACGCGGTGCGTTCATCGAGCGTCATCTCTTCGCGCAGCACGTATTCGTCGCCGCGTCCGGTGGGACAGTAGGGCTCCAGTTCGAACTCGCCCTGGCTGAGCGCATGCAGTTCGGCCACGCGCTGGCGTACGCGCTCGCGGGCATAGTCGCGACATTTCATGCTGGAGGTGTAATACGCAAGGGCCGGTGCGCGTCGTGCTGGATCAAGCAGCGCGGCGACCTTGTCGCCGACGGCGACCGGATTAATGCTCACCTCGTTGCGATGACGCATGTCGTTAAAAACCTGATCGATCATGGCCATGATCTGCGCGTGTTCAGTCGTCATGCCTTGCTCCGGTTGAGACAAGAAAAGCACCGATACGTGCGGCGAGGTCCAGGATCTCCCGGCGCACGGTGGGGGTCGTGGCAGCAAGCGCGGCACCCATGTCGCGCTCGAAATAACCGTGCCGTTCAAACGCATACAGGTATTCCAGAAACTGGATCGCCAGCTGTTCGGGCTTGAGCGGTCTGTGGATGATCACCGGCGGCAGGTGCGCCTCGATGATCCGCGTGGTCGAAACGGGTTCGCTTTTGTCAGCCAGCACGGCTTCGAAGGTCTCATCGGGTACATCGGCCAACTGCTGCCAGCGGCTCGACTGGTTACGGCTGATGCCGAGTTCGTCCAGCCGGGGAGGATGTGTCACGTCGCGTGACACATCCTCTTTTCTGACGTGCTGGTTGTTGCCACTCGGAGTGGCCCGCGCCATGCGATGCAGCAGCTCGCCCGCCTGCCGTTCGGCGCGGATGCGGATCTCGGTCGCCTTGCGCTCAGCCTCGAAGTTCTGCGCCTGGCGGGCATAGATTTCGAGTGCGAGCGCCTGGTCGTGTAGCGCCTTGATCTCGTCGACCGCATGACATTCAGCGATGGCGCGGCACATCGACTGATAGCGTGTGTCGACCAACGCCGTGACCGGTTGGTCCTCTGCTGGCGTTTTCATGATGCCCCTGCTCTCCGTCCCTTCTCAGGCCCGCTGCCTTGCCGCCCGGCCCAGATAGCCGTCGCCCGTGCGCAGATGCTCGAGGTCGCGGCGCACCTTGCGCAGGCTGCGCCAGTCGGAGCTGGTCAGCGACAGGATGATGAAGTCGCCCGTATCCGGGCGAACCACGCGCAGATGCCGACGCGTGCGGCTGACCTCCAGCTCCGGATAGCGTCCGAGCAGCCGGCGCAGGTTCTTGTCCGGGATGAAACACCTCATCTCGGCCCCCGTTCATGACCTCCAGACGCGCGATGACTACGCGCAGGCATCGGCGGGCTCCTCGCACACGCGCGAGGGCCGGTGCGCCTCGCGCAGGATCAGGGCCGCCTGCAGCGCTGCCGTATCGAGCCCGAGCCGCCGGGCGTGGCGGCTGAGTTCATCGGGCCACTGGCTGGGCGGGTGGGTGTCGTGAATGCCCTGCAGCGGCGCGAGCAGGCCGAGATGGCGCTCCATGAACTGTGCGAGCATGCGCGCCGCCTGCGGTCCCGTGTAACGCAGAAACGGGATCAGGTTGGCGAGGCTGCGGCCTTCAAGTACGGCGCAATACAGCTCATTGGGAAGGACGGCGCCGATCGCGCAGGCGCGGCCCTGGGCGTCGCGATACAGGCACGTCACGTCGCCGTCCCGGCTCACGTGCCGGCAGGCGCAGCCCTGCATGATGAGATGGCATGCGATGTGGTCGAACAGCGCCTGCGCGTCCATCGCCAGTACCGCAGCCAGCGTGGGATAATGATTCATCATCAGGACTCCTTCCTGTAAAAAATAACCGTGCCTGCCTCGCCAGGCCTCACCCAACCCCGCCTAGCCAAAAGAGCCTCGCCGGATATGCCATGCCCAGCGCCGCCACGCCGCACCCAACCGCGCCTGCCTTGCCGTATCGCGCCGAACCGAACCGGGCCCTGCCTCAAGCGCCTATCCCAGCCGGTGAAGCCCAACCGTCGCAAGCCAAACCGTGCCTGCCTTGCCGAACCGGGCCCAGCCTGGCCTAGCCCCGCCATGCCCCGCAGAACCTTGCGGCGCCTTGTTATGCCCAGTCACGCCTGCCTGGCCGCGCCCAGCTCGGCCTTGCCACGCCGCGCCTTGTACTGTCCATCCTGGCCTTGTCGCACCGGGCCCCGGCTCAGGCTGCGACCCGCCCGGCGCGCGAGGCCAGGTCGGCCACCTCGCTGAGCAGGGTCTCGATCTCCTGTTCGAAGCCCAGCGCACTCGCCAGCGACCGGGCGCGCGCCAGCGCCCCGCGGATCGTCGCGAGTTCGGCCATCAGAGTCAGGCGCGCCTCGGCGCTGCGGCTGCGGACCTTCGCGATACTGACGTAGCCACTGCCGGTTCGCGGCGTATGGACCCACGCCGGCACCGAGAGCGTTTCGCGGCGCACGCGCACCTCGACGCGCACGCTGCGGATCAGCTCGCGTGCCTGATCGGTCCGGTAGAGTTCGGCAGCCCGCGTGTCGTCCCATTCGAACAGGTGGTGCAGCGGCGAATGGGCGCGCCGTGCGTCATGCAACACGGTCTTCGGCGTGAGCAGCTTGCCGTTGCTGTCATAGAGCTGCTGGAGGTGGTCGCGGATCGCGTCGCTGGTCGGCCTTCTGCGCATGGCGTTCTCCTTACGCGGCTTCACGCAGGCCGCGCCGGCGCAGCTCGACGTTGTACCAGGCGAGCAGTTCCTGCGATTCGCTGTTCCAGGCGACCGGTGCTTTCATCGCGGCAAGCTGCTGTTTGCGTGCGCCGGACTTCACCAGCCGCATGAGCACGGCGTCGTCGGCGTTGACGACCTCAAACTGGCCGTAGGAGCCCGAGCCCTTCTGCGGACGCCAGTCGCCGATCCCGCAGATGAGGCCTGCTGCATGCAGCAGGTTGAGGATCGACTGCGCGCGCAACTGGGGCGTGACGAAGGTGATCTCGGCCACTGCGGCCCATTCGGGCAGGATCACGCGCGTGCGGATATCGGGTGTGCGACCGGGATCGGCCATGCGCACGGTCGAGCACAGCACATGGGGGATGCCGAACACCGGGATCAGGTCGGCGCCGATGAAGGTCAGGCGTCCGATCTGGGCCTTGGAGGTGCCCTTCATCTCGAGCGCGGCGTCGCGCATGGCCCCCTTGAGGGCGGTGGCAGGAAACGCGAGCAGGGTCGGCGCATGCTCATCCACGAGCCGGTGCGCGGCGGCGGCGAACTCGGCGAGCGGATCGTGCTTGAGCGACTGGGCGCGCTCGGCGGCGTTCTTGCGCCCGCCGGGCAGCAGCAGTTCGTGCCGGGCCTTCTCGCTGAACCGGTTCAGGATCAGCGGCGTGCGTCCCCGGATGAAGACGCGGGCAATGCCATGCTCGACCGGAGCGATCTCGATCTCGACGGACGGCGGGTTGCGGGAGGTACGTGCAGGCATGATGGACTCCTTCAGTCGATACGGCCAGAGGGGCGCGCCTTAGTGCGCGCCGGAGGGCGCAGCGTCCACGCGGATGACCTCCACGGTGAGGCCCTCGAACAGGCTGGCGACCATCTGCTGCATGCTGAAGGTGCCCACCTCGCGACGCACGCTGTCGAACACGGCCTGCGCCTGTTCGGGCGTGTGCCGGCCGCTGCCGATAATGCGGACGATGTCGATGACGCAGGCCGCGCCGAAATAGAAGAGCGTGCGGGCCAGCTCGCGCTGGTCGGCGGGGACCGGATGCTGCGCTTCGAAGGCGGCGAAATCGGCCGCCAGCAGGGCTTCGTCTAACATTGTGGACTCCTTAATTGGATGCGGCCATCACGCGCGGGCCGCGACGCGCGAGTGCGATTACGTCGGGTTGCCTTTGGCCTTCGCGGCCAGCTCTGCGCCGATCTCACCGGCCAGCGCGCGCAGCTCCTCGCGCTGCGCGTCGTCGGTCACCGCGTCGATCAGCTTCGCGGCGGCAGCGAGCGCCGCGCGGTTCTTCGCGCGGTTCAGCCGCTCGGCAACCTGGGCATAGGTGAAGGCAAGCGTCGGCTTTGCGTCGGCGGCTTCGTCACCGTCAGTTCCGGGCGGCGGGTTGCGTGTCGCGGGCTCCTCGCCCGATGCCGGCTGGGCATCGGCGGCTTCGTCAGCGGACGGTGGCGGGTCGGCAGACTGCGCGGCGGTGGCCTCGCGGATCGCGGCATTGATCGTGCCCACCGGATCATCGGTCCCCGGCCCGGGCGACTGGCCGAGATAACGGGCGTCGCGCTGGTCGTCGCGGCGCAGTGCGTCATGCGCTGCTACGCTCATCGGCAGGCGCTTGGCGAGGCGCTTGAGCGGCCTGACCTTCGCCATCTCGTCGGGCCATTGCTGCCACGGCGCGTCCGGGGCGTGCGCTTTCGTGAGTTCGCGAAAGTGCTCGATCTCGCTCCACGGCATCGATTCGAAATACACGCCGCCTTCTTTCATGCGGGCGAACGCGTACACGAGCAGCGGCGGGGCACCGGGATGGAGGACATCCGGGCGGTGCCGGAAATGCACGCCGTGCTCATTGACCTCGTATTCGAAGAGATCGTTCGTGCGCACGATGTACGCAGCCACATCGAGCAGTTCGCCGCTCTGGCGCACGAGCTTGAGCAGTCCGCCGACCATCGGAATCCAGCTGGCGCGCTTCACGTGATGCTTCGTGTCGGTGAACGGCACGATCGCGCCTTCACGGCCATCGGGCAGCAGGCCGTCCTGGGCGGCCTCCATGCACGCGGCGAGCAGCGAGGTCTGCTCGATCTCGTAGAGATCCGGCGTGGACAGCACGGCGGTCGCGGCCACCCGCGCGAAGGCGCGCGGATCCATGCCGGGCGGCAGCACGAGGGCGATCTGTCCGATCTGCCGGTCGGAGAGAATATCGGCGCGGAACGCCTGGATGTGATGCGGGATCGGCATGATCAGTCTTCCTGCGCAAGGGTGGGCAGACGCAGCGCCCAGGACGGCATGACGAGCGGCTGGAGCGTGTCGGGATAGCCGCGCCAGCGACCCTCGCGCCGCGCGCGGGCATAGATGCGTGCGGCTTCAACCACCAGGTCGCGGCCCGCGCACAGCGCGTCGGTACCGGCCACATAGCAGGCGCAGCCGAACGGCGGTTCGGTCTCGATGGCGACCCATGCGTAGAACCGGGGTGAGGCATCGAGCACATGCTCGCAGCCGCTGCTGTAATGCGCGGCCTGGGCGTGATAGGCATAGCGGGCGACCGAGCGTGCGAACTCATCGGCGCACGCGTTACGCGTGGTCTTCAGGTCAACGATGCCGCCGTCGCCACGCAGCGCATCGAGCCGGGCCTTGCACGGGATGCCGAATTCGTCGTCCTCCCAGAACAGGCTCACCTCGCTCGTGATACCGGCCAGCAGCTCGCGCGCGGCGGGATGACCCTGCACGGCGTCGCGCACGCGCTGCGCGCGGTCGAACTCGGCCTGCTTCAGGGCAATGCGGCCTTCGAGACCCGCTTCGAAGGCGTTCCACGTCGCCTTGTCAGCATTTGATCGCCGTTCGCACTCCGGCGCGATCGCGACGGGCGGCGCGCGGTCCGGTTCGAGCACCAGCGCGTGGACCACGGTGCCGAAGGCCATCTCGGATGAGGGCTCGCGCGGCGCGGTGCGCCAGGCGTCATAGTGCGCCGCCGAGCGCAGCAGGTGCTTCACGCCGCTCGAGGAAAACGCCTCGCGCGAGAAATACTCGGTGGCAGGCAGATGGTCGAGGCGACCGTGGGCAGGGATGTCCATGCTCACACCAGCCTCGCGGCAGCGGGCGCGGAGATGGGAAGGAAACCTGAATGATTCATGACGGAAGGAGCAGCGTTCGTGCAGCGTGTGGAACGGAACGATAGGACACGGAAGATGGTTTCCCAAGCACGAAATTGTTTCCGTGCGCGGCGAGGTAATCGCGACAGGTCGTGCGCGCGTCGCCCACGACGTGACCTTTCAGGATCTGCATTTCACCCCCTGTTTCAGGGCATTTCTGCGTGCGGTGCAGATTCGGTGCATCCGGTTGACTTCCCGTTTTTTCGCACTACGCTTGTGTTCCATGACGCTTTCATTCAACCTGTTCTACCGCCACCACACGCCTGCAAGCTCATTACGGCGGAATGCGCATCACGGCGCCTGTCGCGATGCGTGTCATGACAGGCGACGCGCGATGATGGGGTTCACCGCGTTAACTTTTCTCGCAGCCCGGCTCACCTGCCGGGAACAGCAATGTCCTCCCTTTCATTTCTGACGCGCGTCGCGAAACGCGCGAAGAAGTCCTTCTCCCACGCGTACCGGAGCGCGAGCGCAGGCATCGCGCGGCACCGGCATCGCGCCGTCCGCTGTCATCCCTGCACGCTGCTGCGGTCTCACGACCGCCGCCGCCATCCCCACCGAGCGGGGGCGCTAAGCGCCCGCCCGTCATCAACCTGAGTCACGACAGATAGGGCAGACCGTGCTCCGGCGCGGTGTGCGTGCGTGCGGCTCGCGCCGCGCGCGGCGCTGTCGTTGACGCCTGGATCGGGAGAGCGGACATGAACAGCACGACTGGGTGCGGCGGCAACATGCCGACGCGAGAGGCCGGCACGCGGCACGGCGGGACTCCGATGCGGGTGATGGTGCACCCGCTGACCGGCGATGGACTGGGGGCGCTGCTCGCGCGTTATCTGCGCGAGGCCGTCGAGATGGAGCAGCGCGGATGTGCGCTGCAGTGCGACGCTTCGGGGCTGCGTCCCGGCGAGGTGCTGCTCGCGCACATGACGCAGATGGCGCAGTGGAACGGACCCGCCTGAGGCGGGGCCGTCATGCACTATCTGTCGCTGTGCTCCGGCATCGAAGCCGCGAGCGCCGCCTGGCTGCCGCTGGGCTGGACGCCGGTCGCGTTCGCCGAGATCGAGCCGTTCGCGTGCGCGGTGCTCGCGCATCGCTATCCGGGTGTGCCCAATCTTGGCGATATCCACGGTTACGAGGCCTGGCGTGTCGGAGCAGTTGACCTTCTCGTGGCCGGAACGCCCTGTCCCTCGTTCAGCATCGCCGGACGCCGCGCGGGACTGGATGATCCGCGTGGCCAGCTCGCGCTTGTGTGGCTTGCCGCTGCTCGCCAGTTTGCGCCCCGCTGGTTCGTGTGGGAGAACGTGGCCGGTGTGCTGTCCACGAACGGCGGACGGGATTTTGGCACCCTCATCGGGGCGCTGGCTGACCTCGGGTACGGCATCGCCTGGCGGGTGCTGGATGCTCAGTACTTCGGCCTGGCCCAGCGACGCCGCCGTGTGTTCGTTGTCGGCTGTGCTGGAAACGCCGCCGCTGCCGCCGCGGTACTGCTTGAGCCCGAAAGCGTGCGCGGGGATCCTGCGCCGTGCCGCGAAACGGGGCAAGACCTTGCCCCCACCGTTAGCGCGCGCACTCGCGGCGGTGGCGGCCTCGGCACCGATGCCGAGTGTGATGGCGCGCTGATCCCCGGCATCGCCCGCGTGCTGACCTCGAGCAACGAGCGCATCGACGCGGAGTCCGAGACGCTGCTCGTTGCGCATGCCCTTAACGGCGAAGGATTCGACGCGAGCGAGGACGGCACGGGTCGCGGTACGCCGCTGGTGCCGGTCGCATTCGACAGCAAGACCTCGCACGGCTCCGTCCGCGCGGACGCGATCGCGCCGACGCTGCGCGGCATGAATCATGCCGCCTCGCACGCGAACGGCGGCGGCCAGGTGGCGATCCTGCACGACGCGCAGGACGCGGCACCCTGGGTGCTGGCCGTGCGCGGACGCGCCGAAGGCCGGCGGCTCGAGGTACACGGCGATGATCTCGCGAACGCGCTGGTGACGCCCAGTGGCGGGTGCGACGGGATCGGCGTCGGCGCGCTCGTGACCCCGGCCCTGCAGGTGCGGCGGCTGACGCCCCGCGAGGCCGAGCGTTTGATGGGGTTCGCCGATGACTACACGCAGGTGCCGTACCGCGGCAGGCCTGCCGCGGACGGGCCGCGCTACCGGGCGCTCGGCAACAGCATCGCGGTGCCGGTGCTGGCGTGGATCGGGCGGCGCATCGCCCTTGTTGACGACGCGCTGACGCGGACGGCAGCGGAGACAGCGCGCAGGGGCGGATCGCCATGACGATCCATTCTCTGCGCGAGGCTGCCCGCGTCGCGGACGACGGCGTGTTCGAGACGCTCGACTACCCGCCGCTTCATCCGCTCGCCTCCTTACCGCCGTCGATGAGCGAAGCGCAATTTCAGACGCTGTGCGAGGACATCGAACGGCAGGGCCAGCTCGAGGCGGTGTGGCTCGATGGTAACGGCCAGCTGATCGACGGGCGCAGCCGCCTGCGCGCGCGCCAGCAGCAGCATGCACCGCTGAAGTGCCGCATCTATCGCGGCGACGATCCGGTTGGCGTGATCGTCGCCCTTAACATTCTGCGCCGCCATCTGAACGAGTCGCAGCTTGCGATGAGTGCGGCAAAACTGGCCAACCTGGGCGAAGGCCACCCACCGAAAACGGCGGGTATGCAGGCCGATTCGCATCCAGGGTATACCCCAGAAACTGCGCCCATGGGCGCAGTTTCTGGGGTATACCCTGATTACGCCGTTTCGCAGGAGCGCGCGGCGCAACTGCTGGGCGTATCTCGCCGGACGGTGCAGCGTGCGGTGGAGGTCCGCGCGAGAGCCGTGCCGGAAGTCGTCGAGGCGTGCGAGCAGGGTCTCGTAGCACTGCGGACGGCGGTGCGCGTCGCCAGACTGCAAGACCGCGAACAGCAGAAGCAACTGGTCACGGGCGACGCGGCCACGGTGGCAAAGCAGGTGCGCGGCATCGGGCGGCTGCTCGCGCTCGAGGCGCTCGAAGTGCCGCGCGCCGGCATGGCGAGTACGCCGCGTATCCATGCCGGCGACTGCTGCGCGTGGCTGCCCGCGCAGCCCGCCTGCGACCTGATCCTGACCGATCCGCCGTACTGCACCGATGTCCGCGACATCGGTGCGTTCGCACGCACCTGGCTGCCGCTGGCGCTGGCGAAGCTCAAGCGCAGCGGGCGTGCCTACATCTTCATCGGGGCCTATCTGCGGGAGCTGCGCGCCTACCTGTCAGTCAAGGTGCCGGACGGGATGGAGGGGCAGATGCTCTTCTGGGGCTGTACCAACGAGATCGGTCCGGCCCCGTCGCTCGACTATCGCCAGAACTGCACCCCCATTCTTTATTACCGGGGGCCGGATGCGCTGCCGCTCGACTGTCCGCTGCTGACCGAGCATTTCGCGTTGCACTGCATCAACGCGCCGGACGGGCGGCATGGCGAGCGCTTTCATCCCTGGCAGAAACCCGATGCGCTGGCCGAGCGGTTCATCCGGCACGCGAGCCGCGCGGGCGATCTGGTGTTCGATCCGTTCGCCGGGACCGGCACGTTCGTGCTGGCGGCGGGCCGACTGGGGCGCATCGGGCGCGGCTGCGAGATCGATCGCGGCTGTCTCGAGATCGCCCGCACAAGGGGATGCGAAATTGACGCCTGACGTGGCTCACGACCTGTCGCGCAGCGCCCGTGTGTTCAGCGCGGTGGTGTGGCCGATCGTTGCACCGGCGTGCGGCGGCGGTGAGCTGGTGCCGGTCGAGGCCGTCAGCGGCACGGATCTCGCCTGGCGGCTCGATGCGCTGGCCGGTATCGATGCCTGGCAGACCCGCGAGGACGGCGCGATGCGCGGCATCGCCTCGCGCGTGCAGTGGATGCGGCCCGACCAGACGCCCTGGGACACCTTCACGATCCGGTTCGAACGGGCGAGCGGCAGCGCGACCGAGTTCGCCAAGCGCCTCTACGCGATCGGACATCCGGAGCAGGGGTGGCTGTATCCGGCACTGACGGTCCAGGCTTACGTCGGGATGGAGGACGAGCGGCTCCTGAGCTGGGCCGCCGTGCATACGCGCGATCTCTACACGCGTGCCCAGGTGCTGATGCGGCAGGGGATCGGGACGCTGCCGTGTTACGACGCGCGGCGCGGCTACGGGCAGCAGTGCACCACGAACGCGGCGTTTCTGGCGCTGGCATGGTGGTGGCTCGCGCAGCAGGACTGCCGGATCGTGACGGGCGGACCGGAGCGGACTAGTTCATGAAATAAGGAAAACTAATAATGTGGAGACAGCCATGAGAGATCTTGCGCATCTGGAGGCCGGACGCTTCCGTCACCTCGGTGGCGACGCGCACAACGGCGCGTTCCATCTGCATGCGCCCACGGGCGTGGTGCTGCACGTGATCGTCTCGGACGGCGACAGCTGGGATCACGTGAGCATCACGGTGGCGGGCGAGGCGCGCTGTCCGACCTGGGAGGAGATGGCGTGGGTCAAGGAGCAGTGCTTCGAGGCCGACGAGACGGTGATGCAGCTGCATCCAGCGCGCGCGCAGTACGTGAACAACCATCCCTGGTGCCTGCACCTGTGGCGCCCACAGCGCCGGACGATCCCGCTGCCGCCGCCCCTGCTGGTGGGCCTTATGGGCGTGCCGCCCGCGCGGCTTGCGCGGATGACGCCCGAAGAGATCGCGAAGCTGCGCGCGCTGGCGCTCACCGGCTGGAAGTGGTCGGGATCATGAACCTCTATCTCATCGTCAACGCGGCGCTGTTCCTGATCGGGGCGCTCGGCAACCTCGCGGATCTCGCACGGCATGTACCGGCACGACCGCCCCCGGACCGCACGCGTGCCGTCACGGTGGCGCTGCAGGCCGTGCTCGGTGCCCGGGCGGTGATGCTGCTGCTCAGGGGCGGCGCATGAGCGCCATCACCTTCACGATCCGCGGCGAGGCCGCGTCGAAAAGCAACAGCCGACGCCTGGTGCCATCCGGTGCGCGCGATCCGCTCACCGGCGAGGCCACCGGAGGCCAGCGCCTGATCAAGAGCGCGAAGGCGCTCGCGTTCGAACGCATGGCCCTGGCACAGATCCCGCCGCGCTGCCGCGTGCGGCTCGATGTGCCGGTGCGGGTCACGCTGCGGATGGCGTACCGCACCGAGCGGCCCGACCTCGACCCGGCGCTGGTGCTCGACTGCCTGCAGGACCGCTGGGTGCGCGCGCCGGGCGGCCATGGGCAGACGCGTGTGCTGGCACAGCGCGGCGTGATCACCAACGACCGCGGCGTGCGCGAGCTGCATGTGTTTCACGCGATCGATGCGCGCGATCCGCGCGTCGAGGTCGTCGTGGAGCCGCTCGATGAACCGGAAGGAGTCCCAGGGATGAACCCGTTCTGCAAGAGTCTGCATGCCGCGCATGGCGAGCAGCAGCGCCGCCGCGCGGTGCACGATGTGCCGCGTCTGCGCGGCGCGCTGCACCTGATCGGCGAGATCGCTGCACGCGAAGTGCGCAGTCATCCGACACCCTCTGCCCATGCGCTGCGTCATATCGAACAGCTCGCGCAGGCCGCGCTGGTGGTGTCGAGCCCGCCCGACGAGGACGGCGGCCCCGACACTGATCATCAATGAAGGCCCGGGCGAGGAGGTCGCCATGAAAGCGCTGTATGTGGTTCGCCCCTGGCATGTGCGCAGCCTGCCGACCCCGGGCGAGCTGGTGCGCGCCGAGGCGCACCGGCGCGGCGGCCACTATGCGCGCAACGCCGACCATTATGCGGCGGTGGCCGAGCGCGCCTATGGCTGTCGGCCCGTGCACGGCGAGGAACTGCGCGTGATGTTCAGCGATGTGTTCGGCGACGTATGCGGCGATGCAGCCGGGCGGGAGTGACGATCATGCGCACGAGGCGAGACAGGGTGAGGCGGGGCGAGGTGATCGGCGTCGTGCGGATGCACGCGTTCGACGGTCTGCGCGAGACGCCTGCCGTGGTCGTGTGGCTGGACGACGAGCGGATCGGCGCGCGCCTCGCAGCCGGGCCTGACGAGGGGCGCCTCATCATGCTCGAGCGCGCCGCGTACCGGCGGACCTGGCAATGAACGCGGCTGCGGCACGGCCCGTCACGACGCTGCTCGCACGGCTCGAAGGCGTGCGCGAGGTCGCGCCCGGACGCTGGCGCGCGCAGTGTCCCGCGCACGAGGGCCGCCGTCCGGCGCTGGCCGTCACCGAGACGGGCGACGGCACGGTACTCGTGCACTGCTTCGCGGGCTGCGGCGTCGGCGAGATCGCCGCCGCGCTCGGCCTCGATCTGGCCGACCTGTTCCCGCCGCGCGAACACGATGGCTACGACGTTCACCTGGCCCGCCCCGTGATGCGGCGTTTCAGCGACGCGCAGTGGCAGCCTGCGCTCACGCTTGAGCTGCTCGAGGTCGTCGTGATCATCGGGGCGGTCCTGCGGCGCGGCTCGGTCACCACCAGCGAGCACGCGCGCCTGGTGCGTTCGCTGGCGTGCATCCTGGACGCGGAGAAAACCTGCCATGGCTGAGTCCCGCTCCGGCCTGCCGCGGCGGCGGCGCGCCCAGGACCTCGCGGGCGCCCCGGAGCCCGCCGAAGGCTACCGCTACGAGGACTTCTATGCGTACCTGCCCACGCACGGCTACCTGCACACGCCCACCCGCGAGATCTGGCCGGTCGCGAGCATCAACGCGAAACTGCCGCGCCGCGAGCACCTGAAACCGTCGACGTGGCTCGACCAGCACCGCCCGGTCATGCAGCTCGTATGGGTGCCGGGCGAGGCCGAGCTGGTGCGCGAGCGCGTCATGATCGTGTCGGGCTGGCAGCCGCACGCGGGCGCCTGCGTCTACAACCTCTACGCGCCGCCGCGCGTGCCGCCCGGCCAGGCCCGGCGCGCGCAGCCGTGGCTCGACCATCTGGCGCGCCTGTATCCCGATCACGTCGAGCAGCTCGCCGACTGGTTCGCGCACGCGGTGCAGCACCCGGGCGTGAAAATCAACCACGCGCTGATGCTCGGCGGCGCGCCCGGCATCGGCAAGGACACGCTGCTCGAACCGGTGCGCGCGGCAGTCGGCGCGCACAACTTCGCCGACATCAACCCGCGCATCATGCAGGGGCGCTTCAACGGCTGGGTGCGCAACGTGATCGTGCGCGTCTCCGAGGTGCGCGACCTCGGAGACCTCGACCGCTATGCCTTCTACGAGCACTGCAAGCCGCTGCTGGCCGCACCGCCCGATGTGGTGCGCGTCGACGAGAAGAACCTGCGCGAGTATTACGTCGTCAATGTCTGCGGCGTGATCTTCACGACCAACCACCTGACGGACGGACTCTACCTGCCCGCCGACGACCGCCGCCATTTCGTCGCGTGGAGCGAAGCCACTGCCGCCGACTTCGGCGACGCCTACTGGCAGGCGCTATGGGCCTGGTACGAGGACGGGGGCCTGGGCCACGTCGCTGCGTGGCTGCGCGCACGGGATCTGGCCCGCTTCGATCCGAAGGCTCCGCCGCCGCGCACGCCCGCCTTCTGGGCCATGGTGACGGCGGGCGAGGCCCCCGAGCGCGGCGAGATGCGCGACCTGATCGAACTGCTCGGCGATCCGCCCGCGTTGACCGTCGACGATCTGGTCAGCGGTGCCATGCGCTACAACATGCGCTCGGTGGAGAGCGAACTGACCGATCGCAGCCGCCGCCGTACCATCCCGCATCACATGGAGCGCGCAGGTTACAGCCTGGTGCGCAATCCCGATGCGGATGACGGCCTGTTCAAGGTGGCCGGGCGACGTGTCGCTGTCTATGCGCAACACCACCTGAGCTTCCCCAACCAGCTACGCGCTGCGCGTGAACGCGTGCGGACCGGCAGCCTGCCCTGATCCCTGCGCCGGTCAGTAGAATCAGTGAAGTCAGTGGTTTCCTATTTCCAGTAAACGCACTTTTGCGTTGTTCCTTTAAAATCAATCGCTTGAGATCATTTTTAGCTCCTTTTCAGCGTCATTTTTGCCCTGTTTATTGTTCATACCTACGCGCGCGCCTTTCGCGAAAAATTAATCAGGACTACGTTGCAAAATGAAATACTGGAAATAGAAGACCACTGACTTCACTGACTCTACTGACCAGCCGAACCCCACCCCGCGAACGTCCGATCGGGCGCGAAACGCCGCGCGACAGGGCCTGGCGGGGGGCGGGCGACAAAAAGTGTGCGAACGCAATAGCGTGTCGCGGGAGAGCGACAGTGAGTATCTCTGTGGATAACCGGGGATATTTTCGACGTGGCGGTGGTGCGTGAAAGTTGGGCGGCGGGGCGGTGGGCGTGTGTGGGGCCACGGTGGCGGGTGTGCGGGGGTGATGAAATTAGTTATCCACACTGGTTTTTGCTGCTAACGGGTTTTATGTCTCATTCGAGGCGCGAAAGTGTGCGTGTCACGCCTCTATTGGTCGGATCTGAAACCGGCAGAAAATGTCGGTCGGGTTGACTTTATTGCACTGGAGAGGGCCGCACGGGGGGCATGCGGGAGTGCAGTGGCGGTGAAAGGACACGCGAGGGAGCACATTTTCACCCACTTGGGATCCCGGAACTTGACAACCGACATTTTCGGTCTATTCTGGGCCATTGAACGGTATGTGCCGTAATGTATCCAGCGACCCGCCCACGAGGCGGGTTTCTTGTTTCAGGCACATCCTGTTCGCGTTTTGCCATGAAGCACTCCTACACCAGCACCGCCGAGGCCCTGCGCGATGCGTTGCGCCACACGATCGAGGCGGGCAGCGTGTCGTCACTCGCGCCGCTGCACCAGACGGCGGGCGCGGGCGTGACGCTGGAGGGCACGGACGCGAGCGTGCAGGCCGCCCGCATCCGTCGCCAGCTCGAACGCCTGCCGCTCGCCCAGCAGGCAATCCTCGTCGTCTCGTATGCGCCGCGCTGGCTGCGTTGCAACTGCCGCCGCCCATGCTGCGCGGGCCACTATCCGAATCCCGAGTGGGCCAACGCGCTCAACTTCGTGGTGGCCACGACCGCCGCGCTGTTCATCAGCCATGTGCCGAATGTGCGGCTGCGCGAGGCGCTGGTCGCCAACCTGCTCACCCATACCGCCGAGACGCAGGTCGCGCTCGCACAGCGCTGCGGCGCACACCGCACGACGGTGGCCGAGCATAGCAGCGTGCTGTCGACGGCGCTGATCGGTACGCGCACCACGGGTGGTGCGTTCGATGCCGCGTTCGCGCGCATCGACGAGCGCCTCCACGAAGCCGGCATCGTCGTGAGCGATACCGAAACGCAGCCGGCGTGAAACCCGTCAGGAGTCGACATGGAGCCGAACGCACGACCGGTGGCAGTACGCCGTCACCTCACCGGCGACCGTAACCAGTGCCCGAGCTGTGGCGAATTCTTCAATTCGACAGCGGCTTTTGATGCGCATCGCACCGGCCCATTCGGTGGCGCGCATGGCGAGCCTTCGCGGCGTCGCTGCCTGACGGTGGTCGAGATGCGCGCGAAGGGGATGGCACTCAATCGTGCAGGCTTCTGGGTGAAACATCCGTTGCCCGACGCAGGCATCGCGGCACGTGTTCATTCGCGGCCAAACGCGCCTGCTGCGTTGCCGAGTGACGCATAGAAGCCGCTCGTCGATCCGGCAGGTATCCAACATGGTATGTGGCCCGGCGACGGCTGTTTTGCCGCTATAGAAAGCCCGGCAAGGCATCACGCCTATGCAGATCGTCGAACGCGCGGTCACGGACCTCGTGCCGTATGCGCGCAACGCTCGCACGCATTCGCCGGCCCAGGTCGCGCTGCTGGTGGCGAGCCTCACCGAGTTCGGCTTCACCAACCCGGTGCTGATCGACGACCAGGACCGCGTGATCGCGGGCCACGGGCGGCTGCTCGCCGCGCGCGCCCTGGGGCTGGCCGAGGTGCCGTGCGTGGTGCTCTCGCACCTGACCGACGTACAGCGGCGCGCGTATATCCTCGCCGACAACCAGCTCGCCGAACGCGCAGGCTGGGACCGCGAACTGCTGGCGCTCGAGCTGGGCGCGTTGCGCGACGACGGCTTCGATCTGGCGCTCACCGGCTTCGAGGCGAGCGAGCTGGAGCGGCTCATCGGCTCGGAGGGACAGCCGGGACTGACCGGCGAGGACGACGCCCCGGCTTACCCGGGACCCGCCGATGCGCCGGTGTCGCAGCGTGGCGACGTGTGGCGGTGTGGACCGCACCGCGTGATGTGCGGCGACGCGCTCGACGCGGGCGACATGGCGCGGCTGATGCTGGACAGTGCGGCCTCGCTGGTGCTCACCGACCCGCCGTACAACGTCGACTACGAGGGCAAGACCCGCCAGCGGCTGAAGATCGTCAACGACGCGATGGCGGCGGCGGCCTTCTTCGCCTTCCTGCGCGATGCGTTCGCGCAGATGCTCGGGCATGCGGTACCGGGCGCTGCCGTCTATGTGTTTCACGCCGACACCGAAGGGCTGAACTTCCGGCGCGCGTTCACGGAGGCGGGCTGGCGCCTGGCGCAGTGCGGCGTGTGGGTGAAGCCCGGCTTCGTGCTGGGGCGGCAGGACTACCACTGGCGGCATGAACCCGTGCTCTATGGCTGGCGTCCGGGCGCGCCGCACCGCTGGTACGGCGACCGCAGCCAGTCGACCGTGTGGACCTTCGAGCGGCCCGTGCGCAGCGCCGAGCATCCGACCATGAAGCCGGTGGCGCTGCTCTCGTACCTCACGATGAACAGCAGCCAGGCGGGCGACGTGGTGCTCGACCCGTTCGGCGGCTCCGGCTCGACGCTCATTGCCTGCGTGCAGACCGGGCGCGTCGCGCGCCTGATGGAGATCGACGCGCGCTACTGCGACGTGAGCGTGCGGCGGTGGGAGGCGTTCACGGGCGAACTCGCCGTCCGTGAGGCGGACGGCGCGCTGTTCGACGGGGCGGCTACCGCGTCAGCCCGGTCTCCTGCCTGACGCCGAGCAGATCGTCCAGCTGCGCGAGGATCGTCTCGCAGTCCTGGGCGCGGTGTGCCTCCCGCGCCTCGGCGATGAGGTCCCGCCACCGCCGTTTCGCGATACACGAGCGGCCGCGGTGCATCTTGAACAGCCGGATGATGAACTCGTTCTGCGTGTGGTACTGCCTCGCGACGCGCAGGGCTTCGGCAATCAGACGCAGTTCGCGATGCAGGCGCCCGATGTGTCTGCCCGCCTCGTCGTGTCCAGGTGTGCCGGGCACGCTCGCGTCCTGCAGCGCCCGGGCGCTGGCCAGCGCGAGCCGCAGCGTGGCGCGCTGCCACATGATCGCGAGCGTCTCGCGCTCGATGACCAGATCCGGGCGACGGTGCGCAGCGAGTTTCGCGTGCCCGGGCGTGATGACCGGGCCGCCGCTCATGCGGCCACCCGGTAGGTGCGCGTGCCGTCGACGCGGGTGCTGGCCACCGTGAGGCCGAGCTTCTTCTTCGCGGTGCCGCTGATGAAGCCGCGCACCGTGTGGGCCTGCCAGCCGGTCTCGGCCATGATCGCCTCCAGCGTTGCGCCTTCGGGTGCCTTGAGCATCGCGATCACGCGCGCCTGGGCGCTGTGCTCGCGCGGGGTGTGGACCTTCGGCGCGGCAGCGACTGCCGGGGTGGCCGGAGCCTGCGGCGTGGCACCAGTCTTCGTCGCGGCGGGTGCGGCCTCGCCGGTGCCGGGCGTGAAGGTGGCGAAGAAGGCGGCGACGCCGGACCCGGTTTTCGCGGCGCGCGGCGCGCGTTTCGTTGCCGGCGGGGTGGCCTTGCTGGCGGTCTTCTTCGCTGGAGCCTTTACCGCGACCTTCGCGGTGGTGCGCTTCGCGGGGGCCTTCGCGGCAGCCCGCGTGATGGCCCTGGCGGCGGGCTTCGCGGCGGTCTTGACGCCTGCCTTCACGGGGGCCTGGGTGGTGGCCTTGCGGGTGGTCTTCTTCGCTGCGGGGGTGGTCCTGGTGGCCATGGTTGCTGCTCCTTTTCTTCGGGGGTGAGTGGGGCCGCTGGCGGTGCGCCGCGGCGAGTGCATTAACGCGTAGTCCTGCGAATCAATCGGTTCGTTCTTTCAGGGTGCGACCGCGCCGCGCGCCTTATTCGTTGTCAGCGACGCTGTCGCAGTGGATCACGAACCCGGTGAGGTAAGGCAGGCCGCGCGGGATACCGTACTGGCGCTGCGTGCGCGCGCCGATGCGCCAGCCCATCCATTTCTGCGTGGCGGCGTCGATCGCGGCGGCCAGGGCGAGGCCTGCGTGCAGGCCGTTGTGTACCTCGTCGGCGAAGTGGCGGCCGGGCGTCGCGTCGAGAAAGGCGCGCACCGCGTCGGGACTTTCGCCCGTGGCCTGTGCGACCGCAGCCATCGCGAGCGGCCAGGCACTGGCCGCGTGTTCGTTCATGGTGCCGAAGAAGCCCCAGGCTTCGTTGCGGGTCGGGAGGATTCTGGCGCTGGCGTTCATGTTCGTGGGTCCTGTTGCCGGGTCCTGCTGGTGAGTCGCTGCGGTGTGCTGCGGTGAACCCATTAACGCTCTGTTCTCTGGATTAATCGAGTCGATTCGGGCGGTCTTTCCGGCGTGCTCGCACGGGCATGATCGTGAGCAGATCACGGGTGGCGGCAGCAAGCACACCGGCGGGGAGCCGGTGCGGGCGGGTGGGGCCGGGCGTATCAGCCTCGCGCCATGAGGTCGATGGCCTCATCGAGGGGCCTGCCGCTGGACATGGCGAGCAGCACGCGCTGCGCGAAGACTTCGCCGATCACCGACTCGAGCACCTCGCGCGAGGCTTCGAAACTGATGCGCGCGCGCCTGGAGACGGTGCGGATCGCGAGCGGCCAGGCCTCGGCGGCGTGCCCGCCCATGGCGGCGTAGAAGCCGCAGGCGGGGTTGCGCGGGGCGGGGAGCGTGGGGGTGTTCATGCGACGCCCCAGGCTTCGAGGATCACCCCGGCGAGGGGCCGGTACTGCGTGGTGGGGTGGCGCTGCCAGCGCCACGCCGCGTTGCCGACCGCGTCGTACACCGGCTGGCCGAGTTCGATGTAATCGAGCACGTCGTTAGCGAAGGGCTGGCCGTGCTCGCCGTCGAGAAACGCGCGCACCGCCTCGGGCGACTCGCCGGTGACCGCACTGAGGGTGCGCAGCGCCAGCGCCCAGGCTTCGTTCGTATCGCGCTCGACGCCGCCGAAATTTGTCTGTGCGCCGTACATCGCGGCGTAGTAGCCGCACAGCGTGCCGTAGTAGCCGCGACCGGCGTTGTGCGTGGTGGGCAGCGTGCTGGTGTTCATGATCAGGTTTCCTTCGTTGGGTTAGCCGCTCGGGGTGTGTTGCGGTGAACCCATTAACGCTCTGGTTTCCTGAGCAATCCAGTCAATCCTGCAACCCGGTGCGCGATGAAATGATCGTGAGCATGGGGAGTGCGGGCGGGTTTATTCGGGCTTGCGGTTCGACAGGCCCTGCAGGTACCCGCCGCGCGTGGCCCAGGCGTAGCCTGCGCGCGTATGGACGATGCGCTCGCTGTGCTTCAGTCCATAGCTGAAGCACAGCACCTCGTCGACCTCGCGGCCCTGCGCGTCGTAGAGCACATCGCCTTCGCGCAGTTCGCGGTGGTGGACCTGGTGCAGGGGCATGGTCATGATGTGTTTCCGCTGCATTGCGATGGGACCATTAACGCTCTGTTCTGTCGATCAATCGAGTCAATTCTGCGTCCTGGCAGGCGATTGCATGATCGTGAGCAGGGTGTGCGTGGGGCTCAGCAGCCCGGGTGCCTGAACCAGTGCCGCATGGCCTGCGTGATTGCCTCGTCCGCCGGGGTGCCCTGGGCTATCGCGCCGTAGATCCCATGCGCGAATTTTTCGCCGAGGCTGCCTTCCAGAAACGCGCGGGCGTTCTCGAACGAACCGTCGGTGGCGCGCGCCACCGCGCGGATCGCGAGCGGCCAGGTCTGCGCGGCGTATTGGTCCATCCAGCCGTAGCAGGCTGCACCGGGCTTCAGCGGCGCGGGGACTGGCTGGGGAGTGTCCTGGCGTGTGGGGTTCGTGCTGATGTTCATCGTGTCACTCCGGAGTGCATGGCGGTGAAGCCATTTACGCGTACTGCGCGCACATCATCCAGTCCTTTCTGCGGGGTCGCGCCACGTGACCGGCACGGGATGATCGTGCGCAGGACTTGAGCGGTGTATCGAACAGGAATACTGACGGATTGACAGGTGGACGACAGGTTCGATCATGCCGCGCAGCCAGTTCACGCCCGCCCTCGCGCAGCGCCAGCTCGTGCTCAAGCTGGCCGCGTGCGGCACCCCGGTGCGCGAGATCTGCGCGCTGGTTAACGGCGCGCGCGGACGGCCCGTCACCGAGACGACGCTGCGCTTACACTTCGCGCAGGAGCTGCTCGAGGGCGCGGTGCGCGCCAACAGCAACGTCGCGCAGTCGCTTTACAGCAAGGCGACCGGCGGCGACACCATCGCGGCGATCTTCTGGCTCAAGTGCCGCGCGCACTGGCGCGAGAGCGCCCAGGCGCTGGAGCTGACGGGGCCGGGCGGCGGGCCGCTGATCGTGCAGTCGATGACCGATGCGCAACTCGAAGCCATTGTCGCGAAAGCGCGTCAGCGGCGGCGCAGACTGCCGGGTCCCTCGGGAGAGTCGCCATGAATGTCGTGCTGGCGGGGTCCTGATGCCATGAAGGGGGAGCGCGGTGGCCCGCAGGCGGTCGGTCCGGATGCCGCCGCCGCCGAGCTGCTGGTGCGCCGCCGTGCGCGCGCGAACATCCTCGACTACGCCAACGCGATCGAGGTGCCGGGGCGACCGGTGGGCGAGAACGCCGACACCGACGAGTGCGAGCAGTTCGAGCCGGTGAGCGCGCCGCTCGCGGCACATCACCGGCTGATTCTCGAACGCGTCGAGGCCACGAGCCGCACCCCGCACGGTCGCCTCATGATCTTTACGCCGCCGGGGGCCGGCAAGTCGACGTATGCGTCGGTAGTGTTCCCGTCGTATTACCTCGGCGCGGCGCCCGACCGGCGCCTCATTCTCGCGAGCTATGGCGACGCGCTGGCGAGCCGCATGGGACGGCGCACCCGCTCCATCGTGCGGCAGCAGCGCTGGCAGCGCATCTGGCACACGGAGCTGGCCGCCGACTCGCACGCCGCGCACGCGTTCGCGCTCGCCAACGGCAGCGAGTATCTGGCGTGCGGACTGTTGTCCGGGGTCACCGGCAATCGCTGCGGAGGGCTGGTTATCGACGATCCCATGAGAGGGCGCGAGCAGGCCGATTCGGAGGTGGTGCGCGACAAGGTGTTCGACGCCTATGAGGACGACCTGAAGACCCGGCTGATGCCGGGCGGCTGGATCGTCTACATCGGAACTCGCTGGCACGAGGACGATCTCGCCGGACGCATCCTGCCCGAGGGCTGGGCGGGCGAGAGCGGCATGATCGCCTGCCGTGACGGCAACACGTGGGAGGTGCTGTGCCTGCAGGCGCGCTGCGAGAGCGATACCGACCCGCTCGGACGCGCGGCGGGCGAGTACCTGTGGCCCGAGTGGTTCGACGCGCGGCACTGGGCGCAGTACGAGGCGAACCCGCGCACGTGGGCGTCGCTGTACCAGCAGCGTCCGGTGCCGCCCGAGGGTGACCTGTTCAGGCCCGAGCAGATCGCGATCGTCGACATCGTCCCGTCGACATGGATCGACTGGGTGCGCGGCTGGGATCTGGCGAGCGTCGAGGGCGATGGCGACTGGACGGCGGGCGCGAAGCTGGGGCGCCTCGCGGACGGACGCTATGTGATTGGCGACATGACGCGGGGCCGCTGGGGACCGGACCGGCGCGATGCGATCATCGCGGCCACTGCGGCGCTCGACAGCGCGCGCACGCGCGTGGGGCTGCCCCAGGACCCGGGCCAGGCTGGCAAGACGCAGGTGCTGTATCTGACGCGCGAACTCGAGGGCTACCGCGTCGCGAGCAGCCCCGAGACCGGCGACAAGGTCACACGTGCCGAGCCGTTCGCGGCGCAGGTCAACGTGGGTAACGTGCTGATGCTGCGAGGCGACTGGAATGCGGCCCTCATCGCCGAGCTGCGCGGCTTTCCGTTCGGCACGCACGACGACCAGGTCGATGCACTGTCGCGCGCCTTCGCGCTGCTGATCGCGCGCCGCCCGATGCGCATCTCCGACGCGGCGCTTACTGCGGTGTGATATGGCGGACTAGGGGCATCTGAACCGGCCCGTACGGATCAAGCGGCGCTGCTCGACCCTTGGCAGTATTTGTGTACGCTGTTTCAGCGATGGCAGCTCAGTTTAGCGTTCATGTTGAGCCGGTCGCGCCATGCTGATGCCAAGCAAGGGTTTAGTTTTCGCGGTGTTCCGCCATTCTTCGCTAAGCGACATTTCGTTCAAAGCGACGAAGGACAGCGGAATTCTCAATCTCGTTGCGGAAGGTCTCGATTAGACCAAGAACGTCGTCGTGCAAATTTAAGTATTCGTCGACGGTTAATTCTAATGCCTCGCCATGAGCAATATGATTTCGTGGATTCACGAGGTTTGTATCTATGAAGTGCAGGCGAGTTTCAAACTGTCCAAGATCGAGTCCTAGTGCAGTGAGAATATCCAAGAGGACCTTGGATGAAAGATTCGATTTCGTATCAACGACATTTTTGTAAGGAACGCGAGACTGGATGTCGAGCGAGGTACAAAAGAAATCGGCGAGTGCATTTGCGCTTGAGACCTTCTCGCTTGCTTTCATTTCGACGAACTTGGATCGAAGTGTCAAGGCCACGAAGTTGGGTGCAAGCTTACGATAGGGTATGCGGTGTGAGGCCACGTACTCTAGATAATGGGCGGCGGCTCCTTTCACGAAGCCTTCCCAATGTGCATACAGAAGTGCGACACCTGCCCGGATCGCCACTCTGCATCGGAGTTGACCGGAGGACTCTTGTACCAAAGCCCTCATGTCCGTAAGCTCCCTTCGCCGCCAGACCAGGTCTTCGGCGATGCGATCCACCAACTCGTTCGTTGTGCGGATCATGGCGGTCAAGCCACCTTGGAAAAAAGTTTCCGGCCAAGAGGAATTAACCGCGGTAGTCGGCGACTTGCATTTACCCCGGACGTCGCCCAATCGGTGAAAGCCTTGTCAGACCAGATCGACCTTGCCCGCTTGGGAATTTCTTTCGGTTCACAAAGCGTGCCTTCGGCGATGTTGTATGCCACGCCAAGTGCAACTACCTCAAACATCGAAAGAAGAAAACCACCTTCGTGCCTCTTCTTCTTAGTGCTGTAGCGCTTGAACGCATCATCTTCAAGGGTCTGTGCAAGCATGCCGAAGGTGTCTTCAAACAATTGCTTGGCTTCGCCTCGTCGGAATCGCTTGTCCTGCGCGACATCCGAGACGCGGTCAGTCAGGAATACTCCGACATCGCCAATCGACTTGATTTCGGCCTCTGGAATTCGAGCAAGGAGAACGAACCGGAGCGCGAGTTCGACATCGTAAGCTTCCTCAAGAGGACGGTCGCTAAGTGCTGTTGTGATGATGAACGGTTCGTAATTTGGTAGATCCTTCATCCACTCAAAGAACGACTTGTTGATCATTACCAAGAGACAGTTCCGAACTTCCTGCGGGCTGAGTTCGGAGCCACCAGTGTTCAGACGCTGAAATAGGTCATACTTTGCGGATTCATCGCTTTCCTTCAAGACAATACTTGCGGCAATCTTCGATCTTTTGATTACTAGCTGTAGTTCTTTGGGAAGAGCGCGCTTCGGGTTCTCCACATCGTCCCATAGAACGCTCTTCAGCGCCGGAAGGTATTTCGTACCTTCGAGGACAAGCGGTTCCATGCGCTTCCCGCGTTCATCGCGGAGAATTCCCATAAATTGAAAAATTGTCGAAAGTCGCTGCAAACCGTCTACGACATCCCACACACCGTCGGAGCGCTGACTCACGAATATCTGCGGCAAGGGAATGCCAAGGAGGATTGACTCGATTAATCCGGCCTTCTGCGCTGGGGTCCATCGGTAGAAGCGTTGGAACTCGGGATGTATATCTAGCTCTTCGCGCTCATACATGCTTACCCACTCCCCGATCGACATCGGATAGCCGTCCGTCTTAATCTCGCGGCGTTTCTTGTTGATTTGCTCAACCAGTGACATGTATAGATCCTTCGCGAATGTGCAGGTACGTGATGATAGCGGATATGTACCTCGTGCTCACCGAACTCGCTCTATCGGCCGAGCGGAGGGTACCCGCTGAACCGGCGGATGTTCTTGATCGAATGGGCCTGCGGACAGTCTGCTACGAGCCCATTTTGACGCACGCCTAACTCTGCCGTTTATCGCTGGCTGTTGTGTAAGGCGCGGTGTAAGCATGGCATGGCCTGAATTCCTGCGCCTCCGGCGCGTGTCAAAAGCGGCGTCACCGGAGCTGCCGTCCGCTCGCAATGGGCTCGACATTCGCGAGTCAGCGCTCGGAGTGCTCGGTGCGCCGCTACCGCGTGTGCAGGCATTCACGTTGCCGCAGGCCGCGCCGGGCGTGATCGCGCAGGACGCGAAGCTCACCTGCGATGCGGCGTGCGATGCGAACTACCGCTGGGCGCTCGGGAGCGCCTTCGCCGAGGGCCTGGGCTTTCTCGGCTATCCGTATCTGGCCGAACTCACGCAGCGCCCAGAGTACAGGCGGCCCGCCGAAATCCTTGCCAAGGAGATGACGCGCAAGTGGATCC
This sequence comes from Paraburkholderia adhaesiva, assembly GCF_021390575.1. Taxonomy (GTDB): domain Bacteria; phylum Pseudomonadota; class Gammaproteobacteria; order Burkholderiales; family Burkholderiaceae; genus Paraburkholderia; species Paraburkholderia adhaesiva. Next base: position 895,833 of record NZ_JAJEJQ010000002.1, read on the forward strand.
GCCTGCAGAGTGCGGGCGAGGAGGACCGCAGCGAAAAGATCGCGCAGATCGACGCCGAGATGCAACGCCTGAACGTGCAGGCGGCGTTTCGCAAGGCCGCCGAGCAGGACGGGTTTTTCGGGCGTGCGCAACTGTTTCTCGACATGGGCGACGACCGCCCCGAGGAGCTGGTGGCACCGCTCGCGGACAGCGTCACAAAGATCGGCCCCGGGGGCCTCAAACGCCTTCAGGCGGTGGAGCCGGTCTGGACCTACCCGGGCGTGTACAACTCGACCGATCCGCTCTCTGCCGACTTCTACCAGCCGCAGACCTGGTTCGTGATGAACCGCCAGGTGCATGCCAGCCGCCTGCTGACTTTCGTGTCGCGCCCGCTGCCCGACATGCTCAAGCCCGCGTATGCGTTCGGGGGCCTGAGTCTCTCGCAGATCGCCAAGCCCTACGTCGACAACTGGCTCAGGACCAGGCAAAGCGTGTCGGACCTGCTGCACTCGTTCTCGACCATGGTGCTCAAGACGAACCTCGCGGCGGTGCTCAACGCCGAAGGCGCCGAGCAGATGCTGCGGCGCGCGGTACTGTTCAACCAGGCGCGCGACAACCGGCACCTCATGATGATCGACCGCGACACCGAGGACTTTGCCAACGTGTCCGCGCCGCTCGGCAGCCTCGACCGTCTGCAGGCGCAATCGCAGGAGCACATGGCGGCGGTCACCGGCATTCCGCTGATCGTGCTGCTCGGCATCACGCCCTCGGGCCTGAACGCCACCAGCGAGGGCGAGCTGCGCACCTTCTATGCGTGGATCGAGGCGCAGCAGGAGGCGCTTTTCACCGCGCCGCTCACGCGCCTGCTGAACGTGATCCAGCTGTCGCTGTTCGGTGAGATCGACCCGGACATCGGCTTCAGCTACGTGCCGCTGTGGACGCTCTCGGAGGAGCAGCTCGCCAACATGCGCAAGGTCGAGGCCGACACGGGCATCGGGCTCATCAACGCGGGCGTGATCAGTCCGGAGGAGGAACGTGTGCGGCTGGCCTCGCAGGAGGACGGCCCGTATGCGTCGCTGGATCTGAACGAAGAGCCGCCCGAGCCGCCGCTGAAAGCCCTGCGCAGTGCGGGCGGCGCGGGCCTGGAGTTCCAGCATGCGTCGTGATGGGTGATCGGGTGGGCGAATTATGGGCCGCGCCATCGTTGCACCGACCGCGAAGCCGGTGACGCTCGCTGCCGTGCGCCCGAACGTTGGCATCGAGGCGGCCTACCGGCGGCGGCTCGAGCGCCTGATCGATCTCATGCACGCGAGCCTCGTGTACTGGCTGCGCGCGTGCTACCGCGCGAACGAACCCGAACTGGCCGGTGACGGGATGGGTGCGATGGCGAGGGATGCGAGTCCCGCGAGGCTGCTGCGCCGGACGATGGCGAAGCTGGCGCGCCGCTGGCAGCGCCGCTTCGACGAGATCGCGCCGACGCTCGCACAACGCTTTGCTGACAGCGCGCTGGGCCACACCGATGGTGCGTTCGCGGCCTCGCTCAAACGCGAGGGCTTTGCGGTCGACTTTCATCTGACGCGCGAAGCGAACGACGCGCTGCAGGCCACCATCGGCGAGAACGTCGGACTGATCCGTTCGGTCGCGCAGACGCATCTGGCGGACGTGCAGGGGATCGTGATGAGGAGCGTGCAGACCGGCCAGGACGTGGGCGGTCTCACGAAGGAGCTGCAGGAGCGCTATGCGCTCACGCGCCGGCGCGCGGCGTTCATCGCGCGCGACCAGAACAGCAAGGCGACGGCAATGGTGGTGCGGGTGCGCCAGGCGGGTCTCGGCATCACCGAGGCGATCTGGCTGCACAGCCATGGCGGCAGGCATCCGCGGCCCTCGCATGTGGCGGCGGACGGCCAGCGTTACACGATCAGCGAGGGGATGTATCTGGACGGGGTGTGGACCTGGCCGGGGCGCGAGCCGAACTGCCGCTGTGTGAGCCGTTCGGTGATTCCCGGACTCGAGGCAGGACGCTAGAAGAAACAGGAATGTGCCGTGGATGTGATCCACGGCACGTCACAGTTCAGTCCTGGACAGCTCAGGCAGGCTCGATCTCAGGATCTGCCGAATCAGCCGCGCGCTGCTCGCGGATCAGTGCGCCCGATTGTTCCTTTGTATAGGCAGTCCGGGTCCGGTTCGCCTTGAAAAACTCGTCGATCACCAGGACTTTCGCTGCGGTGAACGTGATCGGGTCGTCCGGGTTGTTCTTCCTGCTGTTGAGCGTCAACTGCAAAGCGATCACCTCCGGGTCAACATTGTTTGCAAGCGACGAAGCAACCCGGGCAGCCGAGTCACGCGTTCGGCTCGCCTGATCTGACGCGACCCGTTCAAACAGATCGACAGTCCTGTCCGCCATTTGCTGCAATTTTTTCATCACACGCTCCATCGCTCACTGAAAGGTCTGGTTTGACTTTAGCGTGCGGGGAAAAGTTCGTGCGATCAGTCACCGTTCGGGGACGCCACAATGCACACGCCTGGCGGCCTGCGCCTCGCGTTCGACCGTGCGTCAGTGCGCACCTATGACCAGGATGGGCGCCTGCACGTGGCGGTCACGCCGATCAGCAAGGCCAACGTCTCGCCGTACCTCGGCAGCGAGATCCCGGAGGGGGACGCGCTCGGCCTCGACGCGCAGCGCACCTACCGGCTGCTGCGCGATCCCGGTGAACTCGAGCGCGCCGCGCCGACCTTCAACGGCATCCCGCTGATCGATGCGTTCGACGAGACCGGGCGCGAGCACATCCAGGTCAGCGCCGCCGTGCCGCGCAAGGAGATCGTGGTCGGCAGCACCGGCAGCGACGCGGTGTTCGAGGCGCCGTACCTGCGCAACAGTCTTGTGGTGTGGGACGCCAAGGCGATCCGCGGCATTGAGGACGACACGCGCCGCGAGATCTCGTCGGCCTATTACTACCGCGCCGACATGACGCCGGGCGTGTACGGGGGCGAGGCCTACGACGGCGTGATGCGCGACATCCGCGGCAACCACGTGGCGCTGGTGCGCGCGGGCCGCGCCGGACCCGATGTCGCTGTTGGGGATTCAGCACTGGAGACGATCATGGGCAGCACAACCGCAGTGGTACCGAAGGGTCCGAAACTCTCGCGCCGTGGCGCACTCGTGCGCGGCGCGCTGCTGGGCTTTCGCCCCGCGCTGGCCGCCGATGCGCGCCCGGGTCTCGCCCCCGTGCTGGCGGACCTCACGCGCGCGAACTGGGCGGCGGGCAAGGCGTCGATTCTTGCGGCACTCAAGCCGAAGCTCGCCACCGACGCCGACATCGAGAACCTCGTGTCGCTGCTCGACAGTCTCGACACCGAGGACGCCGGCGAGGGCGACAACGGAGACCCGGCAGCGAAGCCGGATGCGCCACCGGCGCCGCCCGTGCCGGGCAGCACCCAGGACGCGGACCCGATCGCGGAGATTCTCGGCGCGCTGCGCGGCAAGCTCAGCGACGAGGATCTGGCCGCGATCGAGCCGAAGCTGCGCGCGCTGAAGCTCGCGGGCGATCAGGAGGGCGAAGTGTCGGCGCTCGACGCGCCGCCGCCCGGACCTGGTGCAGCGGGTGCGCCCGCGCCGCCCGTGCCAGCCTCGCCCGCTGCGATGGACACCGATCCGGTGAGCCGTCCCGCGATGGATGCGGCCATCGCGCAGGTACGGCGCGATGCGCGCGTGGCGATGGACGCCGCCATGCGCGAGGCGGTCAAGCAGGCCACCCAGCAGGCCGCGAAGGATGCCGAGACCGCAGCGATCCGGCGCATGCGCGCGGTGGCCGATGCCGAGACGTTCGTGCAGCCGTGGGTGGGGCACCTGGCGCTCGCGCAGGACAGTGCCGAGGAGGTCTACCGCGCCGCGCTCACGACGCTCGGCGTGCGGCTGGACGGCATTCACCCGAGCGCGTACCGCGCGATCCTCGAAGCACAAGCGAAGCCCGGCCTGCAGCGCCCCCTGAATCGTGGCCAGCCTGCCATGGACGCGGCCTCGATGAAGAGTTTCACCGAGCGCTTCCCGCACGCGGCCAATGTGAAACAGCTTGGATGACGCAGCCCGGCAGACCGGAGGTAACCAGTCATGGGATTCCAGCAGCAGGTCTATGTGCAGCCCTCGCCCGCCGTTGAGGGCGATTTCGCCTCGGCCAATCCGCGCGCCTCGGTGCTCGCGGGACCGGGGTCGCTGGTGGCCGGACCCGACGGCGTGATGGTGGGGCGCTTTGCCTGGGCCGCGTCGAACGGTGAGGAGAACGCCAGTTCCGGCGAGGTCGACTTCTACAACCTCGTATCGAACGCGGGTACCGGTGTGCCCGCCGGATTCGTGCACCGCGAGCAGCAGGCGCTTATCACGCAGTGGCTCGCCGAATCGACGCTGCTCGTGCCCGCAGGACTGCCGGTGACGCTGCACAGCGCGGGCGACTTCTGGGCGCGCAACGCGGGCAGCGCACCGTCTGCGGCGGGCGACAAGGTGTTCGCCAGCACCACCGATGGCTCGGCCTCGCCGGGTGCGGCGGGCGCGAGCGTGGCCGGGGCGGTCGAAACCAAGTGGTTCGTGATGTCGGCGGCAGCGCCTGGCGAACTCATGAAGATCTCGTCCTGGCCGCCCGGATAAAGGCGCGGCCAGCGCCCAGCGCCCAACGCCCAGCGAAACGTCCCCGTTGAAGGCCCGCGACTGACACCGGTGTGTTGACCCGGCAGTCGCGGGCCTTCCTTTTTAACGCGCGAGGCCATCATGCGACATAGCGATTTCGACCAGCTCGAGCGGACCTTCGGCATCGTCATGCCGGAGGTGCTTGACTACACCACGGCGCTGCTCGCCATGGACGCGCAGGGGCCGCTCGTCACCGCGCCCAACGCCGGCATTCCCGCGTGGCTCGCCAACTTCATCGACCCGGAGTTCATCGAGATCCTGGTCACGCCCAACAAGGCCGCCGCCATCCTCGGCGAGGCAAAGAAGGGTAACTGGACCACGCTGACCGCCACCTTCCCGGTGATCGAATCGACCGGCGAGGTGTCGAGCTATGGAGACTACAACGAGAACGGCTCGGTCAGCGCGAACGCCGACTTCCCGCAGCGGCAGTCGTACCACTACCAGACCATGACGCAGTGGGGCGAACGGCAACTGGAGATGAGTTCGCTCGCGAAGATCGACTATGTGTCGCGCGTGAACATCGCCTCGGCCATCGTGCTCGACAAGTTCCAGAACAACACCTACTTCTTTGGCGTGGCGGGCCTGCAGAACTACGGGCTGCTCAACGACCCGCGCCTGTCGGCGTCGCTCACGCCGGGCGCCAAGGCGTTCAACGGCAACACCTCGGGGCCGTGGATCACCAATGGCGCGGTGACGGCGAGCGCGAACGAGATCTATACCGACATCCAGACGCTCTTTAACGAGCTGGTGCTGCAGTCGGGTGGCCTCATCGAAATGGACGCGCGCATGACGCTGGCGATGGCCCCGTCCTCAAGCGTCGCGCTCACGACGACGAACATGTACAACGTCAACGTGACCGACCTGCTGAAGAAGAACTTTCCGAACCTCAAGATCGAGACGGCGGTGCAGTACCAGAACCCGGCGGGCGGCAACCTGCTGCAACTGATCGCCGAGGCCATCGACGGGCAGAAGACCGGTTACTGCGCGTTCACCGAGAAGCTGCGCGCGCACGGCATCGTGCGCGACTCCAGCAGCTTCAAGCAGAAGAAGTCGCAGGGCTCGTGGGGCACGGTGCTGTTCCAGCCGTTCGCGATCGCCTCAATGCTCGGCGTCTGAGGAGCACGACATGGCTACGCGTACCAGCGGCAGCAAATCCGCGACCACCACTGCAGGCAAAGCTGAACCGTCACCCGACAAGACACCCGGCTCACCGGTCCTGCAGCCCGCTGCCGCTACGCCCCCGGTCGCACCGGCAGCCTCCAGCGACACCGTGACGGTGGCGTGCCGCCTGCCGCAGGGCCTGCATCTGGACATCGTCAAGCACGGCGAGCTGCGCAAACGCGTGACCCTGAATGGCGCGAATTCGCCGCATGCGGTGGCGGGCTTCGGCATCACCGAGCACGTGCCGCGCGCATTCTTCGAGCAGTGGCTGGCGGAGCATGCGGAGCTGCCCGCCGTGAAGCACGGCCTGATCTTCGCGCACAAACAAAAGGCATCGGTCGAGGACCAGGCCGGCGAGCGCGGCGAGGTGAAGAGCGGGCTCGATCCGATGGACCCGAAGAAGCCCGGCAAGGATCTCGCGCCGCTGTCGAAAGAGTGAGCAGGATTATGCCGACCGGGGTGGTGGTGTTCTCGTACCGCACGTGGGCCGCGCGCTATCCGTCGCTGGCGGCAAGCGTCAAGCCGAAGCAGGCGCAGGCGTATTTCGGCGAGGCGCAACTCTTTTGCGACAACACACCGATGAGTCCCGTGCGCAACCTTGCGATCCGCGCGACGCTCCTGAACCTGCTCGTCGCACACCTGGCCATGCTGAATATGCCCCAGGGCACGGCGGCATCGGGCGGCTCAACCAGTGCGGCTTCGGCAGGGCCTTCACCGCTGGTGGGGCGCATCACGAGCGCCACCGAAGGCAGCGTGTCGGTCGCCACGCAGATGGACGTGCCGCCAGGCAGCGCACAGTGGTTTAACCAGACGCCGTATGGCGCCGAGTTCTGGGCCGCCACTGCCGCGTACCGCACCATGCGTTACATCGCGGCACCCCCGCCGCGCAACCTCGATCCCTATGCACCCTTCATCACGCGTTGATGAGGTCAGCAACATGGCGGCGACGATCACCGGCGGCGCGAAGCTCGAGGCGGTCCTGCGCGCGGCCACCGCGAAGCTCGCGGCAGCGGGCACGCTCGAGGTGGGCTTCATGAGCCGCGCCACCGAAGCGGACAACACGCCGGTGGTCGAGGTGGCCACCGTGAACGAATTCGGCGGCACGGTGAACGTACCCGCGCACGAGACCACCGTCTACCGCAAGCTCGGTCGCGAAGGGGAGCTGCTGCGCGGTGGACGCTTCGTGAAGGCGCAGCAGTCGAATTTCGCGACCACGCACGAGGTACCGGCCTACACGGTGACGATCCCGCCACGCCCGTTCTTCCGCTCGATGGTCGCGAAAGAAAGCCCGCACTGGGGTGGCGATCTCGGCAAGGCGCTCGTCGCCGTGAACTACGACGCCGACCGCGCGCTCGACCTGATGGGCGAGGAGATCAACGGCGCACTGATCGAATCGATCCGCAACTTCACGGACCCGCCCAACGCGCCCTCGACCATCGCGAAGAAGGGGGGCGACGACCCGCTCGTCGACAGCGGCACGATGCTCAAGGGCACCACCTGGCGCATCGACCCCGGTGGCACCGGGACATGAGTCATGAATCTTCATGGCGTGGTCGGCCCCTGCGTCGCGGCGGTCAATCCGTGGCTGACCGTCACGCTGGCTGCGTCGACCGGCTACACGACCGGGCCGGACGGACGGCGCACGCCGGCCTACGCCGACCCGGTGCCGATGCTCGCCCAGGTGCAGGCGCTCACGTGGCGCGACCTGCTGCAGCTTGACGGCCTCAACCTGCAGGGCGAGCGTCGCGCGCTGTACCTGAACGGCAACTGGCAGGGCGTGCTGCGCCCCGAGGTGAAGGGCGGCGACCTCGTCACGCTGCCCGATGGATCAGATTCGGGCTCGTTGTGGCTCGTGGCGCTCGTGCTGGAGAACTGGTGGCTCACCGATGGCTGGTGCAAGGTCTGCTGTACCCGACAGTTGAACCCGGCCACCGGGCGCGTCCCGTCGAACGCCAGCCATTGAACGCCTGAGTTTTCATCATGCCTCGCCCGCTGCTGAGCCTGAACGAAAGTCAGGCGCTGGCGGTGTTGCGCGCGTTTTTGCTGGCGGTGCTGCCGGAGGGCACGGAGGTCATTGCCGGTCAGGACAATCGTGTGCCTCCACCGGTCGGCGTGGACTTCGTCGTGATGACGCCGGTGCTGCGCGAGCGGCTGTCGACCAACGTTACCACGTACAGCGACGGTTACCCGGATGCACCCTGTGAGAAGGCCGTGCGCCAGGCCACGAAGCTCACCGTGCAGCTCGACCTCCACGGCCCGGCGGGCGCCGATGCCACCCAGCTCGTGACCACGCTGTGGCGCGATACGACGGCGTGTGAGGCGCTTGCGGAGGATGGACAGACGCAGGGCCTGGACCTGGCACCGCTCTATGCGAGCGAAGCCCGCCAGATCCCGTTCGTGAACGGCGAGCAGCAGGTCGAGACGCGCTGGAGCGTCGACCTCGTCCTGCAGGTCAACCCCGCCGTCGCCGTGCCGCAGGACTTCGCCGCCTCGCTTGAGATCGGCAACGCCGGCCACCCCGCGACCGCCACAACCACGACCGTCCAGCCCTGGGATGGCCTCATCGAGATCGACACGCGAGGTCGACACAAACCCGCGTGACTGGTCGACAGCGTTTTGCTCCGGACTCCCGAAAACCCTCACCGTTGAGGTGCGGTCATGCCGAACACGATTCCCGGCAGTATTCCCATTGGACAGATCGTCCGGGTCAACCCGGGCGTGCTCGCGGCGGCGGGCAATGCCGTCAACCTCAACGGTCTGGTCCTCACACAGTCCACTTCGGTGCCGATCGGCCAGGCACCGGTGTATGCCGACAAGCAGGACGTGATCTCGACCTTCGGCGCGGCCTCGACCGAGGCTGCGATGGCGACGATCTATTTCGCGGGCTACACGAACTGCACGAAGACACCGGGTGCCCTGTACTTCGCGCAGTACAACGAAGTGCCGGTGGCGGCGTGGCTGTGCGGGGCGTCGCTCGCGTCGATGAGCCTCAGCGCATTGCAGGCCGTCGCAGGGGACCTCAGCGTCACGGTCGACGGCGTGGTTCTGGACGCCACGGTGGACCTCTCCAGCGCGACGAGCTTTTCGGATGCGGCAGCGGCATTGTCCACGGATCTCGGCGCGGACGTGACGTTCGACGCGCAGCGCCAGGCATTCGTCGTGACCTCGGCCACGACCGGCGCGACTTCGACGATCGCCGCAGCGACTGGCCCGGCAGCCACGGCGCTGGCGCTCGACGCGGCCTCGGGCGCGACCGTCTCGCCGGGTGCGGACGCAGCCGACCCGGCCACGTTTCTCGATGACCTCATCACGAACGTCTCGCAGAACTGGGCGCTCTTCGCGACCACCTGGGAGCCGCCGCTGGCGGACAAGCTCGCGTTTTCGCAGTGGGCCAACGGCACGTCCTACCGCTTCGGCTACGTCGGCTACGACTCCGACCCGAACGCGAAAGTCTCGGGGTCGACTGCCTGCTGGGGCGCAGTGCTCAAGGCCGACGCGATCGACGGCTCGGTGCCGCTCTTTGGCGATGCGACGCACGCGGCGTTCGTGCTGGGCTTTGCGGCCTCGCTCGACTTTGCGCGCCTGAATGGTCGCACCACGCTCGCGTTTCGCACCCAGGGCGGGCTGGTGCCAGGCGTCACCAACGCGTCGGACGCGCTGGCGCTGCAGGCCAACGGCTACAACTTCTTCGGCGCATGGGCGACCGCGACGCAATCGTTCAACTTCGCCTACCCCGGCTCGATCTCGGGCCAGTGGGCGTGGCTCGATTCGTTCCTCGACCAGATCTGGCTGAACGCGAACCTGCAGCTCGCGATGATCACGCTGCTCATGAACGTGGGGTCGCTGCCGTACAACGACGCGGGCTACGCGATGGTCGAGGCGGCCTGCATGGACCCGATCGGCAATGCCGTGAACTTCGGCGCGATCCGCACCGGCATCGAACTCTCGGACAGCGAAGTCAGCGCCATCCAGAACGCACTCGGTTTCGATGCCTCGCCGTCGATTGAGGCCAAGGGCTTCTATCTGCAGATCGCCCCGGCCACCGCCGCCATCCGCGCAGCGCGCGCGAGCCCCTCGATGACGCTGTACTACACCGACGGCGGCAGCATCCAGACGCTCACGCTCGCGAGCATCTGCGTGATGTGACGAAACAGCGGTGATGACACACCGGTGACGGCACAGCGGTGACAGGCACGGTCATTCGACAAGGGGGGCACGGCATGTCCACCATCACTTCCGCCAACTCGGCCTTCAGTCTCGCGGTGACCAACCTCTATCCCGCGCCGCAGTCGATCCAGGGCTACGCCGCCGACGACGCGTTCAGCGCCGAGGCGATCGAGCTGGCCGAGATCGTCATGGGCGTGGACGGCCACATGTCGGGCGGGTTCATCTTCAATCCGACGCTGCTGAAGGTGGCGATCATGCCCGACTCGCCGTCGATGCCGGTGTTCGAAAACTGGATGACCTACCAGCGCACCGCGCGCGAGGTGTTCTATGCGAACGGATCGATCGCGGTGCCGTCGATCTCGCGCAAGTACACGCTGCTCAACGGCATCCTGCGTTCGGGCAACCCGATCGTCAACGCCAAGCGCGTGCTCGAATACGTCTCGTATGTGATCGCGTTCGAGCGCATCGTGGGCGAAAGCACATCATGAGAAAGACCCTCGCCTATACCGTGCAGGCCGAAGGCCGCGACAGGGGCAAGGTGTTTCATCTCACCGAGATGCCCGCCGACGCGGGCGAGCGGTGGGCGATCCGCGTGCTGCTGGCGATCGGTCGCGCGGGTGTCGATCTGCCGCCCGGCATCGAGCACGAAGGCATGGCAGCGCTCGCGCGCATTGGCCTGTCGGCGCTCATGCGCATCGATTTCAGCGACGCCGGACCGCTGCTCGACGAGATGATGGCGTGCGTGCGCTTCCAGCCCAATCCCGCCAATCCGGCGATCGTGCGCGAGCTGGTGCCCGAGGACATCGAGGAGATCGCCACGCGCCTGGCGCTGCGGCGCGAGGTGATGCGCCTGCACACGGGTTTTTGACGGGCCGTCAGGTTCTCGACTTCGGCATTCCTGACGGCCCGGTTCATGGCCAACCCGCGCGCCGGATGGACTACCTGAACGTGCCGCCCTCGATCGGCTTCGTGGTCACCAGTGGCCTCGCCACGCTCGCCGAACTGCAAAGCCTCTACGGCACCGGCGACCTGTGGGACCTGATCGAGATCCACGCCGTGAACTGTCATAACGCAGCCGAAGCCGCCAAAGCGCAGCGGAGTCCATGATGCCGACCGTCATCGATACGCTGATCGTCAAGCTCGGCCTCGACACGGCGGCCTACAAGGCGGGGGTCGACGAGGCGAGTGCCACGGGCAAGGCGCTCGCGAACGACCAGGGGGCGAGCGCCGACAAGGCCGCGCAGGCGGTGGCGAAAGCCGCGCAGAAGGCTTCAGCCGACCAGGAGAAGGCCGCGAAGCGGGCGGCGTCGGAGGCGGAGAAGGCGGCGAAGAAGGCCGCCGCCGAACAGGTGCGCGCGGCGAAGGCCGCCGGGGCCGAGGCGAAGAAGCTCGAGCGCCAGTACGAGAAGGTGCGCAACGAGATCCTCGGCATGACCGCCGCCGCGTTCGGCGCGTCGGCCATCAAGGATTTTTTCACGTCGGTGGTGGGCGGGCAGTCGCGGCTGCTGCAGACCTCGAAAGACTTCAGCCTGTCCGCGCGCGAACTCGACGCGTGGCACCAGAGCGCAAAGCAGGCCCTGGGGGGCACCGCCGAGGGCTTCGACAAATCGGTGCAGTCGATCCTCGGCGGCATCGAGGCGTTCAAGGCGGGCGACGTGTCGAACACGGTGGTCGCCTCGCTGCAGCAACTGGGCGTGAAGGTGACTGATGCGTCGGGCCGGATGCGTCCGATGAAGGACGTGCTGCTCGATCTCTCGGCGGCGTTCCAGAAGATGCCGAACCGCCAGGACCAGATCGTGTGGGCCGGGCGTCTGGGGATCGACGAGGGGACGCTGAACATGCTGCGCCAGGGGCGCGGCGCGCTGTCGGCCCTCTATGACGAGAGCTACCGCAATTCGGCGGTCAGCGAAGCGAGCGCGAAGCAGGCCGACGAGACCCGCCGCGCCTGGGCGCGGCTGGCCACCACGTGGGACAACGTGAAGAACACATTGTTCCAGGACCTGACGCCCGCGATCGGGGGCCTCAATACCGCGCTCGGTGGCCTGAATACCTTCATGCAGGCGCACCCGGATCTGACGGCGGGCCTCTTCGGCACGCTGATGGCGGCTTCAACGCTCGGCGGCATCATGAAGCTCACGGGGGCGCTCGGTGGCCTGAAAACCGTGCTGGGGGGCGTGGGTCGCATGCTGGGGCTCGGTGGTGCAGCGGGCGGTGCAGCCGCCGCTGAAGGGGCCGCCACGGCGGCGGCGGGGGGCGGTCTCGCTTCCACGCTGGGCATTGCCGGTCTCGCGGCCTATGGCGGCCTGCAGGTCGCGAAAGCGGCAGGCCTGCCGGATGTGGACCGCAGGAAGGCCGCAGAGGATATCCGCAAGGGCAACTGGTGGACGGCCTCCGCCGAGATGAACCCGCTCGATCTGATGCGCGCGCTGACGGCCCGATCCGGGGGGCGGACGAACGAGCAGATTGCCGCGGCCATCGCGAAGGGCGCGAATCCGCTCGAGACGGCAGCCAAAGCGCAGGACAAGGCCGCGCAGTCACAACTTGATGGGGCAAAGGCGGCCTCGCAGGCGCTTATCGATGCGGCGCAGGATCTCGCCGGTGCAGTGTCGACGAACGCCGCTGCGGCTGAGCTACCGGCAGGCGCAGGGGCGGCTCCCGGGTCGGTCGTGACCGGAAGTGCGAAGTCCGCTGCGGCGGCGTTCATGAAGATGGGCTGGTCGCGCGAGCAGGCAGCGGGCATCGCAGCGAACCTCAATATCGAGAGTGGACTGCGGCCCAACATCGTGGGCGATCGCGGTGCCGCCTATGGCATCGGCCAGTGGCACGCCGACCGGCAGGCCGAGTTCCGGCGCGTGTTTGGTCACGACATTCGCGGCTCGTCGCTCGAGGAGCAATTGCAGTTCGTCAACTATGAACTCACGCGCGGCCAGGAGCAGGCCGCAGGCCGTGCGCTGCGAGGCGCGAGATCCGCTGGCGAGGCGGGCGCGATCGTGTCGGCGAAATACGAGCGGCCCCTGAATGTCGAGAAGGAGATCGGCAAACGCTCGGCGGCAGCAAGCGCGCTGTATGCGTCGCTGCCCGGCGGAGTGGGGACTGCAGGCGGCGGTGCTGCCGTGCCCGCGGGTTTGCCCACAGCGGCCCCGATGATGACCGCCGCATATCAGGCGGGCGCGGGCGCATCGATGGTCAACAGCCACAACCGCACCGACACCCATATCGGCACGGTGAACGTCTATGGTTCGGACACGAATGATGGCCACGCCGTGGTGGCGGACATGCGCGACGAGCTGGACCGCCACGGGCTGATCGCGGGCGCGGCTTATGGCATGAGCTGAAGGTGAGGTGATGCCGCTGATCCCGTTTCCCGATGTGCCCGCCGTGGCGGGCGTGCCGGACCTCGCCCGCGTGCCGCTTGCCATAGGTGTGCTGACCGGTGCAGTGCAGGCCGCGCAGACGCTGCAGGGGCTCGACTATTTCGGATTCCTGCCGGGTGATACGCCGCAGTGGATCCTCGCCGACGACCAGGGCAACGCGCTCATTACGCCCGATTCGCTGGTCGACCTCGGCTATCGCGGCGAGGGGCGCGTGGCCACCTATCCGGTCGAGCAGGGCTCGTTCGCCTCCTACAACAAGACCACACAGCCGCAGGAGCTGACGCTGCGCCTGTCGTGTGGCGGGAAGAACATGGGTCGCGACACCTTCCTCGCAGAACTCGGGTTCCTGCGCACGTCGCTGACCCTCGTGAACATCGTGACGCCCGAGATCACCTATCGCAGCTACAACGTCGACCGGGTCGACTATGCGCGCAAAAGCTCGACGGGCCTGTCGCTGATCACGGCGGAGGTCCACTTCGCCGAGATCCGCACGAGCGCGCAGGCGTCGTATTCGAACACGGCGCAGCCCTCGGGGGCCGATCCGCAGAGCCAGGGGTGGGTGTGCGCCGCGGCGGATCCGGGCGCGCCGACCAACCAGCAAACGCCGCTGCAGCAGGCCTCGGCCAGCATCGCGTCGATGTTCGCGAATGCGCAGCAGTCCGTGCAGCACATCGAGTCGGCCATCTCGACGCAGCTCACGCAGGGTTTCTCGGGCGTGGCTGCGTCACTCGAGACCGCCTTTTCGGGCGTCTTCGCGTAGGCGGATCCGATGCAGACCGTACCGCTGGCGGCGGTGCCCTCGCAGCGCCTGTCGGTGGCGCTGGCGCAGCAGAACTGCGGTCTCGCGCTCTACCAGAAACGCACGGGCCTTTATCTTGACCTGTACGTCGCGGGCAACCTCGTCATGGCGGGCGTGCTGTGCCGCACAGGCGTGTATCTGGTGCGCGAGGCGTATCTGGGCTTTGCCGGGGATCTTGTGTTTACCGATACGGCGGGCAGCGACGATCCCGACTACACGGGACTCGGCTCGCGCTGGCCGCTGCTGTACGTTCAGGCCAGCGCGGTTGCGAGCGCGTGAAGGTGCGCCATGCCGTTCGCACAGCGCCGCATCAACGTGACATTCGCGCTGGCGAAGACGACGTTTCCCGATGGCTCGCAGATCCTCGACCTCGAAGGGCATCGTGTGCAGGTCAGCCTCGCCAACAACGGCGGAGGCCTGGCGCTGCCGACGCTCTCGCTGCGCATCTACGGCATGCAGCTCGCCGACATGGGGGCACTGGCCACGCGGGGCCTCACGGGCCTTGCCGTGAACGGCGACCAGGTCACCATCGAGGCGGGCTCGGTGGACGGCTCCGCTAATGGGAGCAGCGCGGGCCTCATGAACACGATCTTTGTGGGCACGATCTATTCGGCGGTGACCGATTTCAGCGGCAGCCCCGAGGTGTCGTTCGTCGTGAATGCCTCGAGCGGCTTCCTGCAGCGCATCCAGGCCGCGCCGCCCAACACGTACCCCGGTCCGCAGGATGTCGCGAGCATCATCGGCGGGCTGGCGAAGCAGGCAGGTTATGCCTTCCAGAACCACGGCGTCACCGCGAAGATCTCCGGCCAGTATCTGGCCGGCACGCTGATGGACCAGATCGAAAAGGTGGCGGGTGCGACGCAGACGCTCGTGCTGCTCGACCAGGGCGTGCTGCATTGCTGGCCCAACGGCGGCGCACCAGATTTTCCTGCCGTGACCCTCTCGGCAGCGACCGGCATGCGCGGCTATCCGACCTTCACGCCCACCGGCCTCGAGGTCAGTTGCGAGTGGAACGCGGCGATCCTCTTTGGCGCGACCGCGAACGTGCAGTCGCTCGTGCCGATGGCCTCTGGCAGCTGGCAGGTGATGCGCGCGAGTCACGAACTCTCGACGCTCACGCCCGATGGTCCGTGGTTCAGCACGCTCAACCTGTCTCCTGTGGGATATCTCGGTGTCAGCCCCAACTAGCGCCGCCGTCACCAGCATCCGTCCGTGGTCGCTCGCGGGCGAGTACGCGCGGCAGAGGACGGTCGTCGAGCAGTTGCTTACGCGCGTGCGCACGGCCTATCTGGGCAAGGTGATCGCGGCCCGCCAGAACGGCGCGATCGAGGGCGCGGGTACGGTCGATGTGCAGCCGCTCGCCGGGCAGCTCGATGGCGCAGGCAACGTGATCGCCCACGGCGTGATCTACGGTATCCCGTACCTGCGTCTCGCGGGTGGGGCGAACGCGGTGATCCTCGACCCGCAGGCGGGCGACATTGGACTCGTCGCGGTGTGCGACCGTGACAGCTCGTCGGTCATCGCGAACGCGGGCGCGGCGACACCGGGCAGCCTGCGCCGCCACGACCTGTCGGATTCGGTGTACGTGACGACGGTGCTGGGGACCGCGCCGCAGCAGTACGTGGCGTTCTCCCCGGACGGCATCGACATCGTGTCGCCCGTGCAGATTCGCTTGGCGGCCCCCACCATCGTGCTGCAGGCCGATAACAGCATTGGACTGACGGCAGGCAACGGCATCACCGATTCGGCTCCGGCCATCGAACTCGACGGGGCGGTCACGCAAGGCGAGGGGCCGCAGGGCGGCGATGCGACGATGGCGGGACCCCTGACGGTGCAGCAGGACGTGAGGGCGGCAGGCACGAGCGTGCATGGCCACGAGCACCGAGATTCGGTGGGCGGCGTAACGAGCGCACCTCTTTGACCGTTGCGGCGGCTCACATCAGGTCCCTTTGCCTGCTGCTGCAACGTGGTTCTTGTTCACGTCGATCGTCCCGGTGTCGATCTTGTACTCTTCGTTCTTAAGGACTTTTCGAAGAAGATCAACTGCCGCATCCGTATAACGATGGCCCAACTGGCTTGACTTGTGTCCCATTTTGATAGCGATGTGGTACTTGTTGTCGGTGGCCTTCATATCGAAGCCAGTCTGATCGCGAAGAATCGAGATCAAATCGTCAGCCTTGTGCCACGTTGTGAAACCAAGCTCCTGTGCAACTCCGGTCAACGCATATTTGTAGTCGAGATTTACCTGCGAAGGATTTGCGATGGAGGTTACGCCGAACAGCTTGGCAAAAGTTTCACCCGATTCGACCGCATGCTCGAGCTGTTTGAAATCAATCTCGACGTGCTTTTTCGGAATGTCGGATCGGATTAGTTCGACGGAACGTGCCATGAGGGCGCGCAAGAGTTTCGTATTGATGTTTTCCAGGTTGCCTGCCTGACCAAACGCCTTGAATACCCACTCGAACGACGATGCGCTGATGCTCTTGATCCGGATGTTTACGTCTGGTGCGATCGAAATGACCTTGTCACGGGCAGGGTAAGACTTCTCATCCAGCTTGTCATTCCACTCCAGGATGTAGATGTTCGGCACAAGCTGGAAGTCGGCGCGTACCATGCGGTCGACATCGTACAGGATTGACTTGATATTCGGGTCCTCTGCCCGGTAGCCGATGAAAAGCAAAGGGTGCTCAATGAAGTAGGTCAGGAGCTTCGCGCTCAGGTATTTGTGATCTTCCTTGAAGCGCTCGTAGTCTTCTTCGTTGAAAACAATTGAGGACGGATTTGAACGGCAGCCATGGATCTTGAAGATCTCGCCAATCGACAGGTAGCCTTTCCGCAGGATTTGCTGTCCGATAATTCGCTCGTACTCGGGAAAGAGCGGCTCGATAATTTCGTCGTAGTTGGTGGTGATAATTGCATGGGCGCTAATATTCTTGAGCGCCTCGATTTCGGCATCTAATCCCGGAGAACCGTACGAGCCGTTCGCATCCGGGCCGAGCTTCTCGAGCAGTTCGCTGATCTTGTACTTGATGAATATGTCGCGCGGCGCGTCGTCGTGGAAGTATTCCGCGGGGAACTCAGCGATTCCCTCGGACCAGGCCCACTCTCGGTATAGATCGGTAAATACTGACCCAATCTTCTGGAGGTTGCCGTTGTAAGTCTGCTTGTAGTAGGCGAAATCTTTATCGATTTTTGGACACGCGTTTGCAAGCTTCCTGAGCAATTCTTCCCAATTGGGACCGCCAGCATAACGCCTCGTGAATCCAGACCCGACAAACAGGATGGGTTGGCACCCGGCACTGTTCAAGACCTCCGCGATGTCCGCGGTAACCTCTTCCTGGTACTGTTTGTAGTCCATCGGCATACGGAAGCCCCTCACAAGATCGCGTCGGTAGAGAAGCCATATTCTAGCCGCCGGTTAAATGCCGCAACTGTTCTGTCTGCCGCGTTATGAAGACACTGCTATTGGACAGGACAGCGTGGGACCTGGTGCTCGATGCCTCGGGCAACATCGCGTGTGCGACCGATCCGTACCAGGTCGCACAGGACGTGGCGAGTGCGATTCGCACGTTTCGTAGCGAGTGTTACTACGACACGACGCTCGGCGTCCCGTACTGGCAGGTGGTGCTGGGGCAGTTGCCTCCGGCCTCGTTCATCCGCAGCGAACTCGTCAATGCCGCACTGACGGTCCCGAACGTGGCGTCGGGCACCGTCACGCAGCTCGTGCTCAACGGGCGGCAACTCGCGGGCGAAATCGACGTAACGGATGCGAACGGCAACACACAGACCGTGATCTTCTAGCTGGGTCATACGCAGCAATCTGGAGTTGACCCACCCGTTGTCCTCGCGCTGTACGCGCGGCCATGCAGACCAATGTCCCGCCGATTCAGTTCACGGATCAGGGGCCGGTCGTGCCTGCCGAATCGGCGATCCTCGCCGGTGTGCAGGCCGATATCGACGCGGCCTTCGGCGGCGGCGTCAATCCGCAGCTCAGTTCGCCGCAGGGACAGCTCGCGCAGTCGCTCACCGCCATCATCGGCGACAAGAACGCCGACATCCTCGAGGTCGCGAACCAGATCGATCCCGATGTCGCCTCGGGCCGCTGGCAGGATGCGATCGGACGCATCTATTTCCTGAACCGCATCGCGGCCTCGGGGACGGTAGTGACCGCCACGTGCATCGGCCTCGTCGGGGCGGTGATCCCGGCAGGGTCGGTGGCCCAGGACGTGAACGGCTACCTGTACGCCTCGACCGTCGCCGCGACGATCCCCGCTTCAGGCTCGGTCGACGTGCCGTTCCAGTGCCAGACGATGGGGCCGGTGGCCTGCCCGATCGGGGCGCTCGCAACGATCTACACCGCCGCGCAGGGCTGGGACCGCGTCACCAACACGACGGCGGGCACGCCGGGGCAGCTCGTCGAGAGCCGCGCCGCGTTCGAAGCCAGGCGCCGCCTGTCGGTGGCGATCAACTCGGTCAACAGCGTGCAGGCGGTCTACGGCGCGGTGCTGAACGTGCCGAACGTGCTGGACGCGTTCGTGATCGACAACCCGACCAGCGCAGTGGTCAACTACGGCGCGACGAACTATCCGCTCGCCGGGCATTCGCTGTTCGTCTCGGCGATCGGCGGCGATCCTGCCGCCATTGCCGCCGCGATCTGGAGCAGGAAGGCCCCGGGCTGCGACTACAACGGCAACACCTCGTACACGCTCCATGACACGAGCTATACCCCGCCGCAGCCGCAGTACACGGTGAGCTGGGAAACGCCCGCGCCGGTGCAGTGCTTTCTTACCGTCACGATCCAGGCGAACGACCAGTTGCCTGACGACATCACCTCGCTGATCCAGGCGGCGATCGTGTCGGCCTTTAACGGCGAGGACGGCGGGGTGGGGGGTGGCATTCGCGCGCGCATCGGCTCGACCACCTATGCGGGGCGCTACTACGCAGGCGTGGCCGCCACCGACGCGAACGTGAACATCTTCTCGATTGCGCTCGGCACCGATCCGCTGGACGTGTCGCAAACGTCGCTTGCGTTCGGCATCGATGAGTACCCGACGCTCGATCCGACCAACGTGGCGGTGATCCAGGTAAGCACGTCATGAAAGACTGGACCGCCACGCTGCTCGCGCAGTATGCGAACAGCCCCACGATTACGGCGCTGATCGGGTGCCTGAATCAGGATATCGAGCCGCACGCCGATCTCGACGCTTTTTACGACACGATCTGGAATGTCGCGACCGCCACCGGCAACGGTCTGGACGTGTGGGGCAGGATCGTCAACGTGACGCGGGGCGTCGCGGCGGCGCTGCCACCCGCCGGGTTCGGCTTTGCCGAAGCGTTCGATGCGGCCAACCCGACCGAAGGCGTGCAGCCGTTCAACTACGGCGTCTTCAGCGACGGCTCGCCGCCCGTGGTGCGCAACGTCGCGCTCGACGACACCACCTATCGCACGCTCATCATGACCAAGGCGATGGGCAACATCACGGCGGGCTCGTGCGCGTCGCTGAACCAGATGCTGCAGTACCTGTTCGCGGGCCGTGGTCGCTGCTATGCGCTCGACACCGGCGCGATGACGATGCTGTACGTGTTCGAGTTCGACCTGACGATTCTCGAAGTGGCGTTTCTTACGCAGTCGGGCGTGCTGCCGCGCCCGACCGGCGTGCTGTGCAATCTCGTGCAGGCCTCGCACGAGGTGTTCGGCTTCGCCAACGCGGTGGAGGACTTCCAGCCGTTCAACCAGGGGGTGTTCTCGACGGGAGTCCTCAATGCAGGCTGACCAGTCCCCGGCGCTCGTCACGCTGCCATTCGCCGCCAACGGGCTGCGCAATGCGATCCCCGAGGCGTCGCAGGCGGGTATCACGGCGGGGGCGGCGTCGCTCAATGACGGCTTCCCGCCGCTCACGATGCAGCCGAAGACCCAGGGCGGGGTGCCGCCGGACGGACTGGACTTCAACGGCATCCTGTTCGTCATCTCGGCGGTGGCGCGCTGGATGCAGGCGGGCGGCTCGTTCGTCTACGACCCCGCGTTCGCGGGCAACCCGAACCTCGGCGGTTATCCGGCGGGGGCGGTGGTGCTGCGCGCGGACCTGACCGGCTTCTGGTTCAACTGTGCCGACAACAACACGACGAACCCCGATGCAACGGACGCGAATGACCCCAATGCGGCGCGCAACTGGCTCGCGCTGAACGCCGACTGGAATGCGGCGGGCGGGCCGGGCGCGATCCTCAACAGGCCGGATCTTGCAAAGGTGGCGACCACCGGCCAGTACAGCGACCTGATTGGCGTCCCCGGCTCGTTCATCCCGCCCGGTGCCTTGCTGCCGTTTACCGGCAGCGCGGTGCCGGCGGGCTTTCTGCTCGCGAACGGTGCCGTGGTGTCGCGCGTGACCTATGCGTCACTGTTCCTCGTGATCGGCACGACCTACGGCACGGGCGATGGCGCCACCACCTTCAACCTGCCCGATACACGGGGCGTGTGCCTGCGGGGGCTCGATAACGGGCGCGGGCTCGACTCAGGGCGCTCGCTCGGCAGCTATCAGGCCGACGCCTACGCCTCGCACGCGCACACCGTCACGGACCCCGGCCACGCCCACGGCATGTCCGATCCGGGACATGCGCATGGCGTCGCGGACCCCGGCCACGCGCACGGCGTGGGCGACCCGGGTCACGCGCACGCGATGCCCGCAGGCGGCTGGGTGCAGGCGGGCCAGGACAACGGCGGGGCGTGCGCGGTCAGTCCGCCCAATCAATATGGCGCCTACAACGGCACGCGCAACAACACCAGCGCAGGCGGGACCGGCATCTATATCGGGGGATCGGGCACGGGCATCGGCATCTACGGTGCCGTCACCAGCATAGGGATCTACAGCAATGGCACGGGCATCAGCATCGCCGCGGCGGGCAGCACCGAAACGCGCGGCAAGAACCTCGCCGTCAACTTCCTCATCGCGTACTGAGTCGACAACTGAGGCGCTCGCGGCGCGCCGGACGATGATCCGGACTGCCTGGCAGTGCGATGCGCAGGGCATATTCGTGGGCGAAACGCTGGTGCAGGAGGATCCGCTCGCACCCGGCGCCTTCCTGCTGCCACCTGGCTGTGTGCTCGTCGCGCCCCCGGCGTTCGAGGCACAGTCGCAGACCGCGCGCTGGCAGGAGGGGGCTTGGGCACTTCATGATCTCCCGTCGCCGGATTCACCCGCCGCCGCAGCCATGCCCGACGACACCGCGTCGCCGATCCCGCCGACCTGCGTCGTGCCGACGCCGGAGAACCGGCCCGTCACCGGCACGCATGAAACGGCGGTGATCGTTGACGGCCAGTGGGCCGTGGTCGCCGACTGGCGCGACACAGCGTACTGGCTGGCGGACGGCAGCGCACACCGCATCACGGCGCTGGGCGAGACGCCACCCGAAAACGCGCTGTTTGCGGCACCGCCCGAACCCTCGATGAGCCTGGCCGAAGCGCAGGCCGCGCGAATCGCACAACTGCGCGCGGCCTGGCAATCGGCGGGCGAGGCACCGGTCAGCTTCACGACCGCCGCAGGCCACATCGACCTGTACGCGTGCGATGCCACGAGCATCGCGAATCTCGACGCGATGCGGGCAGCCCACGCCGAAACGTGCACCTGGCTGCCGGACCTCTGGCTGAACGCGGCAGACCAGCCCGTGACGCCCTTCACGTGGGGCGATCTGGAGGGACTCGCGCAGGCCATCACGAATCGCACGCCGCCTGACTATCCATCACTGCTCGCAAAGATCGCTGCAGTGATGGCGGCCACCACCATCGCGCAGGTTGAGGCGATTACCTGGCAGGCGACCTGACTGGCAAACGGAGTCACGATCATGCGCCTGACTGACAGTCCGCCGCCGGTCACGGTGCCGTTCGCGCAGAACGGCAACCGCAACACGATCCCGGTCGCCTCGCAGATCGGCATGACGAAAGGCGCGGCCTCGTTCAATGACGGCTTCCCGCCGCTCACGATGACCGACCCGCTGAAGGGGGGCATCCCGCCGTTCGGCGTGGACATGAACGGCATCCTGTTCGTGCTCTCGCAGGCAGTGCGGTGGCTGATGGCCGGTGGCCCACGCGTCTACGATGCGACGTTCGCCAATGACCCAAACATCGGTGGCTATCCGGCGGGCGTGGTGCTGCTGCGCGCGAACGGCCAGGGGCTGTGGCTGAACCTGCAGGATGACAACGTCACCGATCCCGATGCGACCGATGGCAGCGCTGCCGGGTGGGCGCTCCTGAATGCCGACTGGAATGCCACGGGCGGTCCTGCGCAGATCCTCAACCGTCCGGCGCTCGCCGCCGTGGCCACGAGTGGTAAATATGGCGACCTCACCGGTACGCCCCCCGCGCCCGCCAATGCCGACTGGGACGCCACCTCGGGCCTCGCGCAGATCCTCCATCGCCCCAACCTGGCGGCGGTGGCCACCACTGGCCGCTACGACGATCTCACGGATGTACCGGCCATTCCGGCGGCGCAGGTCAACGCGGACTGGGATGCCGCGAGTGGCCCCGCGCAGATCCTCAACCGCCCCGATTTCGCCAAGGTCGCCACCACCGGCAGCTATGCGGACCTGACCGGCGAGCCGGTCTTCACCACGCCGCCGCAGTTCGATGTCAGCATTGCCGCCGCGACCACGGCGTTCGTGCAGCGCGCGCTCGGCAGTTACGCGGGACAGGTAACCTATGGTGAGGATACCGGACTCGATGCGAGCGTCGCGGGCATGGCGATCCAGTGGGCGGGGCCGGATGGCGGCACCCTGACGCTCGCGCCGACCGCGACGCTGCCGTTCAGCGCCATTGCGTTTCTCGTCTACAACCACGGTCTGGGCGTGCTGAACCTGGTCGCGCAGGGAAGCGACTTCATCTGGATGGGCGGGCCGACTGCCGTGGCGGACGTGGTCCTGCAACCCGGCGAGTTCGCGGTGTGTCTCGCGCGCGTGAACGGCGAATACGATGTGCTCGTCACGCGCATCCCGGTGGACTACACGCTGCCGGCCGCGACGGCCACGACGCTGGGCGGTGTCATCGCAGGACCCGGGACGACCATCGCACCGGACGGCACGCTCTCGGCAGGCGCGACGGCGACGACGGTAGTCAATCTCACCGGCGCGGCGAGTGTCACGCTCGACCTCACGCCGCTTGCGCAGGGGGCGCCCGAAATCCTCTTTAACCTGCCGGTCGCCGCGAGCACGAACACCACGGTCTCGATCACCAATGCGCCGGCCGCGGGCACGCTCGCTGAATTCGTGCTGGTCGTCACGAACAGTACGGGTTCGGCGATCACCTGGCCCGCGTCAATCAAATGGCCGCAGGGCATCGCGCCGTCGCTCTCGGGCACGGCGGGCAAGCTCGATACGTTCATCGTTTATACGCAGGACGGCGGTGCGACGTACTGCGGCTTTGTTGCGGGGCAGAACCTGTGAGCCGTCTTGCGAAGCGGCTGCTGATGACGAGCGGCAGCGGGCCGCCCTATCAGGCTGTGGTGCTGGCCGATGACCCTTATGCGTATTACCGGCTCGATGAAGCGGACGGTACCGTCGCCGCCGACAGTTCGGGCAATGGTCTCGACGGCGCCTATCAGACGGGCGTGGCGCTCGCGGCGGCCCCGCTGCTGACCCGTGGCGCGAACGCCTACGTCAGCCTCTCCGGTGCCTCCGATGCCTGGATCGACATCAGCGCCGCCGCGCAGTTTTGCGACGCTACGCCGTGGAGCGTCGAATGCTGGGTCAACGTTTCGGCCTATCCGGCAGCGGGCGCGAATGGTTCCTATCCGCCCTGTACCGGCGTGCGCTTTCTCGGTAACAAGACCTGGCTCGGCGGCAGCAGCCGCCAGGGCGGGCTGGACCTGGGTATCCAGCACCAGAACCAGGGCGGCCAGGCGGACGTGATCTATTACTGGACGGGCAACAACGCGCAGTATTTTTCCGCCAACGGGACCGTTGCGCCGCCCGGTACCGCCGCGCATTACGTCTACGTGATGAACGGTACGGGCACGTCACATCCACCCTCGATCTACGTCAACGGGCACCTGGTGGCGAATGCGGGCAACGCCAACCTGCTGAATGCGCCGACCATCCAGAGCATCCTGCAGATCGGCTCGACCGGCTGGAACTTCGGGCCGCTCGAAGGCGTGATCGGCGAAGTCGCCCTTTACACCTATGCGCTCACCGCGCAACAGGTTCGCAATCACTACAACGTCGGCATGCGTGTCTGACTGCATGACGGCCTTTCTTTCGCACGCGCGGCGTTTCTGGTCGCGCGTTTTTTGTGGAGAGCCAACATGGACCGTGATACCTTCCAGCGCGCTGCGGCGCTCACCGATGCACTTACCGCGCGATGGTTCGAGCCGGTCTCGGCGGCGATGACCGAATTCGCCATTAACACCCCAGCCCGGCGGGCAGCTTTCCTCGCGCAGATCCGCCACGAATCGGGGGGCCTGACGCAACTCACCGAATCGTTCAACTACCGCCCCGAAGCCCTCGCGATCTTCTCGCGCGTCCCGGCGACGATGCGCGCGACGCTCGGGCGGCATCCCAACGAAACGACCGTACCGCTGGCACGCCAGCAGCAGATCGCCAATCTGGCCTACGCGAGCCGCTATGGCAATGGGGATGCCGCGAGCGGAGATGGCTGGCGTTTTCGCGGGCGGGGACTGAAGCAGATTACCTTTCGCGACAACTACCGCGACTGCGCTCGCGCACTGGGCGTCGATCTCGTCAGCCATCCCGATGGACTCGCCACGGACGACCATCTGGCGGCGCGCTCCGCAGCGTGGTTCTGGGCCTCGCACGGCTGCAATGAGCAAGCGGACAAGGGGGACTTCGCGGCCACGACACGCATCATCAACGGCCCCGCCATGGACCAGCAGGCCAGGCGCGAAACGTATCACGCCGCCGCGAAGACCGCCTTCGCGATCGCATGATGGACGTCCAGCCGTTCTACCACGAGCCGCTGTGGGTGTTCGCGGCGGGGATCTCCGGCGCGCTCGTGCGCGTGGTGGTGATCGCCCCGCCGGGCACGCTGGTGCGTATCGCGCATCTCGCGACCGGCGCGCTGATGGCGCTGTTCGTCGCGCCCGCCATTGACCTGCACTGGCTGTCGACCAACAGCCTTGAAATGCAGCGCGCCGTCGCGTTCGCGACCGGTGCGCTCGGTCCGCTCATCGTGGAGATCCTGATTCACCTGGTGCAGCGGCGCGGCGACAGCGTGGCGGACCGGATGGCCGACCGGCTGGCACGCCGTTTCGGGGACCGTGCCGGACATGAGCCGGGAGATGACAGATGATGATCCTGCATGCTGCGCTGTACGTCGTGCTGGGTGTGGCAGCGGCGTGGCTGGTTATGCTGTCCGCGCAGCCGCGTTACTGGCGCATCGTGTTCGGGCTGATTCTCGCGGGCGCGTGGTGGAACCTGACCGGCCTGATCTGGCTGCACAACGCGCGTGACTGGCCCGGCGAGCCGGTGATTACCGTCGCGTGCTGCCTGCTGCTTGGTGGACTGCTGTTCGCGCGGCATCCGCCAGTCCTGCGTCGCCAGAAGAACGCAGCGCAGTGAGTGCGGTAGCCGGGCGGGGTGGTCACATCCGGATTTCCGGCGGGCACCATCATGCGACAGAACCGAAAGCGTGTCGTTTTTTGTCATCCTCGTTCGCGAGGTCTGACAGTTAACTGCTCGTCCCTGTATTTCTCTACGGGCGGGTGATGTCGGGGGGAGCCTTCCGGCTCGCCGGTCTGGTTCTACGCCGGTCGTCCAACCCTGGCATTCGCCCGCTTACCCGTCCTGGCCGGTGCTGCGGACTGTTCCCGCAGAGCGCCGGAATCTCCTCCCCCGTGTGTTCCCGCTGTTCTGCTGTCTTATCGTTTTCTGACGATTGCTATGGATATCTAATAATGTGGGCGACTAACAGCGATCTTCCTCCTGCCGGTCAGGTCCAGGCCCTGCTGCGCGAGAACGACCGCCTGGAAAGTCTCGCGATGCTCGCGGCCAGTCACGCGCAGCAGCGTGTGGCCTATATCGGGCAGCTCGTGGCGCTCGCGCGCGTGATGACATGGCCCGACACCAGCGAAACCCAGTGTCAGGCATTGATGGACGTGTTCCGGCAGGTCAGCCAGCAGGTGGAATCCTGTGCGCGCGAGGATGCCGTGCTCATTGTTGAGGCGCTGCGCCAGCCGGGGGGGGGCCGTGTAGAAGTCGCCCATGGTGAGGAGATTCGGGGAGTTACCCAGAAACGACGGAGCCTGCCTTGCGCGGGCTCCAAGCGTCAGATGCCCACGCGACGAGCCCTGAAAGTACCCTGTTCAGGCTCTCTTGCGATTAGACAACGCTATTCAGGTGAATCTGACCTTTATTGACAGATATTTTTTTCGGCATACGCGAATATTCAGTCCTAATCGCGCGCGCGGTCTATATGTGTCGAGGCGAGGCCACGCTTGGCATTGTGTGAAGTCGCTGGATAACACCCTGCAAAGGCGGGGTTTCATCCGGTATCACGAGGTGGATAAGAATGAATAACAATTGTTACCGGCTTGTCTTCAGCAAGCTTCGGGGTATGCTGGTCGCCGTCGCAGAAACGGCCATCGGTCACAGCACAGGTCATGGTGAAACCGGGCCTTCACCCGCACTTCGGTCCTTCACGCTTTTCGCCATGCGTCACGCGGCCTTTGCCGCACTGGCACTCTTCGGACTTGCTCCTGTCCTCGCCGATGCGCAGATTGTGCCCTCGGGCGCGCACGCGCCGAACGTGATCAGTACGGCGAATGGCCTGCCGCAAGTGAACGTGACCAGGCCGTCGGGCGCGGGTGTATCGCTTAACACTTATTCGCAATTCGATGTCAGCAAAAACGGCGCGATTCTGAACAATTCGCCCGTTAATGTGAATACACAACTCGCGGGCATGATATCCGGCAACCCGAATTACGGGTCGAACGACGCCGCGAAGATCATTGTCAACCAGGTTAATAGTAATAATCCCAGCCAGTTACGCGGTTACGTCGAGGTCGCAGGCCAGAAGGCCGCTGTTGTCATCGCGAACGGTTCGGGCATTGTGGTCGACGGCGGCGGTTTTATCAACACGAGCCGCGGAATCCTGACCACCGGCAATCCGCTGATCGACGCCAACGGCAACCTCACCGGCTTTAACGTCACAGGCGGCACGATCACCGTGCAGGGCGCGGGCCTCAATGCCTCGAACATCGACGAGGTTGACCTTCTGGCGCGTGCCGTACAGGTCAATGCGGCGGTTTACGCCAATGCCCTGAACGTAACGACCGGTGCGAACAATATCGACTATGCGAGCCTGACGCCGGTAGCGGTCGCGGGTAGCGGCGCGCCTCCCGCCGTCTCTATCGACGTCTCGCAGCTCGGCGGCATGTACGCCAACCGCATTACCCTGGTGGGCAACGAGAACGGCGTCGGGGTCGCGAATGCCGGGACGATTGCTGCACAGGCGGGCGACCTCATCCTCACGACCTCGGGCCAGCTCGTCCAGTCGGGCACGATGACGGCGACCGGCAATGTCGGCATCAACACCGCAAGCCTCGCGAATACGGGGACCGTCTACGCGCAGCAGAATACCAGCCTCGCCTCGACGGGCGCGCTGACCAATAGCGGGACCCTTGCGGCACAACAGAACACCGCGATCAATGCCGGGTCCCTCGGTTCGACCGGCATCCTCGGCGCGGGCGTGAACAACGACGGCTCGCTCGCCAGCTCGGGTAACCTCAACGTTTCGACGACCGGTCAGCTCACTGCGACCGGCGAAAACGTGGCGGGCGGCAGTGCAACGCTGACGGGCAGCGGCGTCAATCTCGCCGGGAGCGAGACGGCGGCGAACGGTGACGTCTCGCTGACGGCGAACGCGGGCGACCTCAACCTCGCGGGCGCGACGACGAGCGCAGGCGGCGCGGTCGCGGCGAATGCGGCGGGTACGCTTGACAACGACAACGGCTCGCTGACGGGCGGCAGCGTTGCGCTCAACGCGGGCAAGCTCTCGAACCAGAACGGCGATATCTCGTCACAAGGCGCGCTCGTTGCGCAAGCCTCCGGCCAGATCGCCAACCAGGCCGGTTCGATGGTCTCGCAGGGCGCGATGGCGGTCAACGGCGGCGCCATTGCGAACAACCAGGGGACGATGCAGAGCGCCGCCGGTTTGCAGGTAGCGGGCTCGTCCCTGGACAATACCGCAGGCCGTATCACGTCGCTCAACGGTGACGGTCTCTCAGTTACGGCGACGGGCGCGATTACGAACGCGGCAGGCACGACCGCAACCGGCGCGCAGGGTGGTGTTATCGGCGGTAACGGCGCGGTCACGCTGCAAGGCGGGACCATCGCCAACCATGGCACGGTATCGGCACAGACGAACCTCCAGGTCACCGGCCAGGCGGTCGACAACAGCGGCGGCGCGCTCGGGGCGTCGGGCAATACGACCGTGAACGCCGGTTCCACGCTGACCAATAACGGCGGCTCGATTACGGCAGGCCAGACGGTGACCGAGAGCGCGACGACGCTCGACAACAGCTCGGGCACCACGCAGGCCGCGCAGGTGTCGCTGAACGCGACGAACCTCGTCAATCACGCGGGAACGGTTGCGCAGACGGGCAGCGGCCCGATGAACGTCGCGGTATTGAATACGCTCGACAATTCGGCGGGCGGCACCATCCAGACGAACAGCACAGACCTTGGCCTCGCGAGCGCTACCCTCGACAACGACGGCGGGACCATTGTCCACGCCGGGGCCGGGACGCTGACGCTCGACGCGGGCAACGGCTCGGGGGCGATCTCGAACGCGAACGGGACCATCGAGAGCAACGGAAAGATTGTCGCTGGGGCCAGCGCGTTCGATAACGCGTCTGGCCTCGTTCTTGGCCAGACGGGCCTGACGGCGACAGTTGGCAACGCGCTCGACAACACGAATGGCAGACTGCTCTCGAATGCGGACCTGAGCCTCGCGAGCGGCACGCTGGACAATAACGGCGGCCAGATTGGGGCGGCCTCGAACGGGACGGTCCAGAGCGGATCGCTGACCAACAGCGGCGGCTCGATGGTCGCGCCGAGCCTCACGGTCACGACCGCTACGACGCTCGACAACAGCGGCGGCGACATCGAGGCGAACCAGCTTGCACTGCGCGCGACGGATCTGCTCAATCACGGCGGCACGATCACGCAGTATGGCGCATCGTCCATGGGCTTCGCCGTCAGCGGCACGTTCGACAACTCGAACGGCGGCACACTCCAGACCAACAGCACGGACTTCACGCTGGCTCCTGCCACGCTCGACAATGACGGCGGGACGATCCTCGATGCCGGAACCGGCACGCTGACGATTGCACCGGGCAACGGTGCGGGTTCCATTTCGAACGCGGGCGGCCAGATCATCACCGCAGGCCAGATCGCGGCGCAGGCCGGGAGTCTGAACAACACGGGTGGCGTCCTGGCTGCGCAGGGGAATATCGCCGCGAACATCGCGGGCAATGTGAACAACACACAGGGCGCGATCCGCGCGCTCGAATCCCTGTCGTTCGCGAGCGGCGGTGCGCTGACGAACACGAACGGGCAGATCCAGTCGGGTACGGGGGCCGGGGTTGGTGTCAGCGACGCCAGCACACTCGCCATCCAGGCTGCGTCAATCGACAATACCGGGGGCCTCGTCAGCAACCTCGGCGCGGGCAACGAGACCGTGCAGGGCGGCAGCCAGACCGTCAACAGCGGTGGCGTCATCACCGGCAACGGCAATGTGGCCGTCAATGCATCATCGCTCTCGAACACGCAGGGCGGCCAGGTCAGCGGCGCGAACGTCGCGATCCAGGCAGGCACCGTAGACAACAGCGGTGGCGCGATTGGTACCTTCGCGGGTTCGGGAGGCGACGTTGGCATCACGGCAACCGGCACGGTCACGAACACGGGCGGGCAGATTGGCGCGACGCATGACCTGAGCCTGAATGCAGCCACGCTCACGGGCGGGGGCGCCTACGGCGCGATGAATGACGTGGCGGTGAGCGTCCAGGGCAATTTCACACCGACACCGGATCTGCAGTTCAGCGCCGGTCACGATCTCGCCTTTACCCTGCCCGGCACGTTCGCCAACAGCGCAACGCTGGATGCGGCGAACAACCTGGACGTGAACGCCAACGATATCGAGAACAGCGGCGCGATGATGGCGGGCGGCACGCTGACGACGCACTCGGCCACGCTGGAGAATACGGGCGTAATGGTCGGCGGCAGCGTCTCGCTCAATGCCACGCAAACGTTGTCGAACGTGGGGCCGACCGCACTGATCGGCGCGACGGACAGTAACGGCCTGCTCGAACTGCTCGCACCCGACATCGAGAACCGCGACGACACGACGATGACCGATACGCAGGCGACCACGGCGATCTATGGCCTGGGCGCCGTGGTCCTCGCGGGCGGCAGGGATGCGAACGGCAGCTATACGAACGCGAACCTCATCCGCAACCAGTCGGGGCTGATCCAGTCGGCGGGCGACATGACGCTCGCCGCGAATCAGGTGACGAACACCCGGACGACAGTGACGACGACCGGCCTGAACCAGCCGGTTGATCCGGACCTGTTGACGCAACTCGGCATCAGCCTGTCGGGCTGCACCGCCGTCCAGGTGGCCGACTGCGCCCCTGGTCATCCGTACGTCCAGCGGTACCAGCCGGATAATCCGGTTTTCCTGACCATGATTGGCGGGGCGTTCACCATGCCGCCCCGCAGTGGCCAGTGGAACAGCAACTACCAGAACACGACCTATACGGGCGTGGCGCTCGCGAACCTGATCGCCTCCATCAGCCCGCAGGCGCAGATCATTGCGGGCGGCAACCTGGACGCGTCGAAGGTGGGCCTGTTCCAGAACTACTGGAGCGCGGTCGCAGCGACCGGCAATATCGCGTTGCCCGTGACGCTGGACCAGGACAGCTGGCAGGGGCAGACCGCACCCGAAGTACAGGTCACGTACTCGGGCTACTACCACTACGCGAACTATGACCAGAGCATCCCGGACTGGACCTTGCCGTTCGGTGACGCCCCGTTCGTGGGCTCCAATCCGGGCGGCTACACGCAGGCGGCCCCGGCCGATATCCGCACCTACGCACTGCCCAGCTACGAATCGACGTTTGTAGCGGGCGGCACGATTTCCGGTACGGGCGTCAGCATCAACAACACGGCGGGCAATGCGGGCGTTCCCTCGCTCGGTCTTGTCCCGGGCCAGTCGCTCGGCGGCGTGAGCGTCGGCGACGTCGCCGGTAGCGCGGGCGGGTCGAAGGGCGCAGCCGCTTCGGTCAACGGCGGCTCCGGGCTTGTGAATTCTGTCATCGCGAGCGCGACGGCGGTTAATGTCCTGAGCAACCTGACGATCCCGCAGGGCGGCCTGTTCAGACCGGCTACCGCACCGGACGCGCCGTACCTGATCGAGACGAATCCGGCTTTCACGAGCCAGAAGTCGTTCATCTCGAGCGACTACTATCTCCAGCAGCTCGGGCTGAATCCGCAGACCACGGAAAAGCGCCTCGGCGATGGCCTGTACGAACAGCAGCTCGTGCAGAACCAGATTACCTCGCTGACCGGCAAGGCCGTGCTCGGCCCCTATGCCGATACGCAGTCGATGTACGAAGCGCTGATGTCGGCGGGGGCGTCACTCGCGCAGTCCCTTGACCTGCCGCTGGGCATGAGCCTGTCGCCGGAGCAGGTAGCGGCACTCACGACCAACGTCATCATCATGCAGACGGAAGTGGTGGACGGTCAGTCGGTGCTGGTGCCGGTCGTCTATCTGGCGCAGGCAAGCCAGCAGGACATGAACGGGCCGCTGATTGCCGCGAGCGATATCGACCTGCAGAACGCGCAGACCTTCAGCAACAGCGGTACGGTGCAGGCGAGCAATACGCTGTCGATCCAGGGCCAGCAGATCGACAACGCGTTTGGCACGCTGCAAAGCGGCGCTCTGATGTCGCTGACGACCACCGGCAATGTTGACCTGACGTCGGCCACCGTGAAGGCGGGCAGTCTTGCGCTGAATGCGGGCGGCGACCTGATCCTCAATACGGCGGTGAATACCGTCAACCAGGTCAGCGCAACCGGCGCCACGCGAACCACGACCACGCTCGGCCCCACGGCGAACCTGAACGTGGCGGGCGACGCCGCGATCGTGACGGGCGGCAACTTCGAGCAGAACGCGGGCAACCTGACCGTGGGCGGCAACCTCGGCCTGGCCGTGGGCGGCAACTACGATATCGGCTCGGTGCAGACGGGCGAGCACAAGGTGGTCGAGCGCGCCAATGGCATCTCGAACACCAACGTTAACCAGACGACCGGCAGCAGTGTGACGGTCGGTGGTGCCTCGCAGATCGGCGTAACCGGCGACCTGACCGCAACGGGTGCGAATATCAACCTGGCGGGTGGCGGCACGGTCGTGGCGGGTGGCGACGTGACGCTCCAGGCGGCCACCGCGACCTCCACCGTCGACAGTAACAGCGCGACCAGCGATCACAACGGCCACTATAGCGATTCGCTGCACACCTCCACCGACACGCTGACGGCAACGACGCTCAATTCCGGTAACTCACTGACCGTTGCATCGGGCAACAACCTCAACGTCATCGGCAGCACGGTCAACCTCGACCAGGGGACCGCAACGCTGGCGGCAGCGAACAACGTCAACATCGGCGCCGCCACGGCAACCTATGTCGATAACTCGACGTACACGGGCACCCATAGCCATGTGCTCAGCAGCAAGGAGGCCGCAAGCACGCGCGACACGACGACCACCGTAAGCCAGGGCAGCCTGATTTCTGCGGATGCCGTGACGATCTCCAGCGGCAACGATATCAACGTGGCGGGCAGCACGGTTGTGGGGACGAACGATGTCGCCCTGAGTGCTGCACATGATGTGAATATCACCACGACGCAGGACACCACGCAGTCGTCGGGCAGCTATCAGGAAAAGCATTCGGGCCTGGGGGCAAGCGGCCTGAGTGTCACGGTCGGCACAAACAAGCTCGCCACGACCGACCAGGAGTCGAGCGTCACGAACAACGGGAGTGTGGTTGGCTCGCTGAACGGCAACCTGTCGATTCAGGCGGGCAATACCCTGCACGTCACGGGTAGTGATCTCGTCGCAGCGCAGAACGTAACGGGTACCGCGGCGAACGTCATTATCGACTCCGCCACCGATACCGGCCACACGAGCCAGACCCAGAAGACCAGCAGCAGCGGTCTGACGATTGGCCTCTCGGGCAGCATCGGCGACGCGATCAACGGCGCATACGCGCAGAGCCAGGCGCTCGCGAGCGGCGACAGCAACGGTCGCGCCGAGGCGCTGCATGCGATTGCGGCGGGCGGTGATGCGGCGCTGGCGGGCTACAGCGCTTACCAGATGGCGAAGACCGGCATATCGAGTGCAGGCAACGCGCCGAGCATTGGCATACAGGTCAGTGTCGGTTCGAGCCATAGCCAGAGCCAGTCGTCCGAAGACCAGACGATCCAGCGCGGCTCGACTGTCCAGGCGGGCGGCACCGCTGCCTTGGTGGCAACGGGCAACGATACG
The DNA here is from genome assembly GCF_021390575.1 of Paraburkholderia adhaesiva. GTDB lineage: Bacteria > Pseudomonadota > Gammaproteobacteria > Burkholderiales > Burkholderiaceae > Paraburkholderia > Paraburkholderia adhaesiva. The sequence goes on from NZ_JAJEJQ010000002.1 coordinate 929,534, forward strand.
GCGGGTAGTGGCAACCTGAGTATCGCGGGTTCGAACGTCAGCGCGAACGATGTTGTCCTCGCCGCAAAGAATCAGGTGAATATCGTCAATACGACGAATACCGACGTCACACAAAGCTCGAATTCATCGTCGGGTTCGAGCGTCGGTGTCTCGATCGGTACGAACGGCGTCGGTGTTTCTGCCTCCATGCAGAACGCGCACGGCGATGGCAACAGCAATGCCGCGATCCAGAACGCCTCGAACGTGAACGGCGCGAACAGTGTCACCGTGATCTCGGGCGGCGATACGAACCTCATCGGCTCGCAGGTCAATGGCGGGCAGGTGACGGCAAGCGTCGGTGGCAACCTGAACATCCAGAGCGTGCAGGACACCACGCAAAGCAACGCGCATCAGAGCAGCGCGGGTGGCGGGTTCAGCATCAGTCAGACGGGCGGCAGCGTGAGCTTCAGCGCACAGAACGGACATGCGGACGGCACCTATGCCCAGGTCAACGAGCAGGCGGGTATCAATGCGGGCAGCGGCGGCTTCGACGTCAGCGTCGTGGGTAACACAGATCTGAAGGGTGCGGTGATTTCGAGCACGGCCGATGCGTCGCTGAACAACCTGTCCACCGGCACGCTGACGTACAGCGATATCCAGAACCAGTCGCACTACAGCGCGAACAGCAACGGGATCAGCGCGGGTGTGGGTATCCAGAACACAGGCAAGGCGCTAGGGTCAGGTTCGGTGAGCGGCACACCAGGCGTGTCACCGATGATTTCTCAGAACGATAGCGGCGACCAGAGTTCGACCACGCGCAGCGCGGTCAGCGCGGGCACCATCAACATTACGAACCAGGCCGCGCAGACTCAGGATGTGACAACCCTGAGCCGCGACACCACGAACACCAACGGTACAGTGTCCAGCACGCCGGACGTGCAGAACCTGCTGAACCAGCAGGCCGATACGATGCAGGCCGCTCAGGCGGCGGGCCAGGTGGTGGCGCAGGGCATCGGCATGTACGCTGACTCAAAGCAGCAGACGGCCCAGGATGCGGCGAATGCCGCGACAAAGGCGGCAATGGCTGCGACCGACCCAGACGTACAGGCGGCCGATTTGGCGCTTGCCCAACAGTACCAGGCACAGGCCGACTCTTGGGCAGAAGGAAGTGACAACCGCGCGATGCTGCATGCTGCGGGCGGCGCGCTGATCGGTGGCCTTGGCGGCGGTAGCGTCTTTACGGCAGCGGGCGGCGCGTTAGGCGCGGGGTTGGCCTCGAAGGAAGCGCAGGCATTAGACAGCATTGCACAGGGGATTGAATCGGAGACTGGTTCGGCCTTGCTCGGCAACCTCGCCGGAAACATAGCGGCGGGCCTGGGTGGGGCTTTGGTCGGCGGTACCGCCGGGGCGTCTGTGGCATCTAATGTACAGTTGTACAACCAGATGCTTGACCCGATCGCGAAGAGAAAGGGTTTATTGTCATTGTCGTCGGTGTGCGGTGCGACTAACCCGGCTTGTAGCGATTCAACGATCATGACTATCGTTAATGCCGAAGGAGCGAATTCTCAGGCCGCACTTAATACGATGTCACCAAATTACGCAACAATCGGTTTAACAAGTCTATCTGGTACGGGCAGCGTAGCTATAAACTTATCGGACGGCTCTACTTATTTGTCTGGCGGTGTCACCCAGACGAATCCTTCATCTATATCGTGGAAGCCGGGCATTGGTACAACCCTCGGTTGGATATTTGGCGTAAGCGGTGCTCAAGGAACAAGCGCCTTTCTCAGTGGGGATGGGAGTCAAGCGTATGTCTCCATTCCAACTTTACTTAAATTAAATTTGAATGCCGCGATCACCCATAGCAATGGCGGGGCAACTGCTGTTGAATTAGGTGTTGGAATGCCGGGATCGTTGTCATATGGTGTTGTGCCGTGGTCTCATACCACTCAAATTACCAAGCCGATTTATTAATGGAGTCAACGGATATGGTGGCAGGTGGCGGACCAACTCCTGAGCAGTGGGAGAAAATGAGCCGAAAATCCAAGATTGTTTATTGGATTTTGGTTTCGATCGTTTTTGTAATTTTTGGTGCGGCGATATTAAAGCGATTTGTATTTAACTAGACGGACAAGCGGCCTGAGCGTCACCGTTCGGCACGAACAAGCTCGTCACGACGGACCAGGAGTCGAACGTTACAAACAACGGGAGCGTGGTCGGCTCGCTGTCTATTTTATTTTATTTGTTTTGATTCTTATGGCGTGTCGCCGTATGTTTAATTTTTCTGGCACAGAACAACGAAAGAGAACCGGGAAGGTGCTAAGGAAATATTCAACACCTGAGTACCGAGAGTGGCAAGGTAAGGCGCTTGTGACGATCCCGGAACAAAGGATGTTGGATATAAGCGTCGATGGAGAAAATCTTAGTTTTGCTCCGGTCGAGTGGAAATATGAGCGTGTGAGCGAGGGGGATGAGATTGACGTAATTATTAAAGTTGGCCGTATCGACCGAAAATTTCAGATTTGCGACATAGGTCCATTCTGATTCACATCAATAGTGGACGACAAGCTAACGCGTGCTTTCTATATCCTCACGGCGCTTGGGCTACTGGCGGCGTGCCAGAACGTGCCGCCCAACGCGCCTCCGAGGCCGCCGCCCAAGCCTGAAATGCAGCCAGTGCTAGCGCCCAATTCGAACGCGTTCTGGGTCATGGGTTACTGGAAATGGAGCGGCGCGGAATGGGTCTGGATTCCAGGCCATCTTGCCCCGAAACCATAAAACAAGATCGACAATGGGAATCAAAAGCGAACCGATAGCGCTTTCGCATGAATATTCAGAGATGGTAAGCACTACTTTTGAGAGTGCTGCGGATCTTCGCGAGTTACCTAACCCACGGCCCGCAGCAGAAGATATCTGCGCAGCGGCGTCTGGACACAACCCATCTGCACGATTTCTACTTTCGCTCGTGGTTCCGTTCTACAACGAAGCGTCTGTCGTCGACATACTCTTCAAAGCTGTTATTCCAGTGTTGCGCAGTATTCCTGACGCTGACTACGAAATTATCTGCGTCAACGACGGGAGTGCCGATTCGACGCTGGCTAAACTGCTGGCCGCCTGTGAACACAACGGCCACATTCGGGTGATCGACCTGTCGCGCAATTTCGGCAAGGAAGCGGCACTTACCGCAGGCATTGACGAGGCCGAAGGGGACGCAGTGATCCCGTTCGATGCGGATCTGCAAGATCCACCTGAAGTTATTCCGCAACTGGTTACGCGATGGCGTGAGGGGTACGACGTTGTATTGGCGAAACGCACAGATCGATATACCGACACTTATGCAAAGCGGGGCTCCGCGTCGCTTTTCTATCGCATGTATAACGCCATTGCAGACATCGCAATTCCAGAAAACGCCGGTGACTTTCGGCTAATGTCCCGACAGGCGGTGCAAGCACTGAAGCAATTGCCTGAGAATCGACGATTCATGAAGGGGCTGTTCGCGTGGGTGGGCTTTTGCACGGCCCAAGTCGAGTACGTGCGGAGTCCACGTGCCGACGGCAAGTCCAAATTTTCCGGGTGGAAACTGTGGAATCTCGCGCTTGAGGGGCTGACGAGTTTCAGCACGCTGCCCTTACGTGTCTGGACCTACGTAGGCGGGATTACGGCGGGATTTGCCATCGTCTACGCAGCCTATTTAACTGTGCGCACCTGGTTGCGAGGCATAGACGTTCCCGGCTACGCGTCGATCATTACCGCAGTGCTTTTTCTGGGTGGTGTCCAGCTTATCGGCATCGGCGTGATCGGCGAATACATTGGCCGCATCTACGTGGAAGCGAAACGACGTCCCATCTATATCGTGCGCAAGGTATACCGGCGCGACAGCGCATGAAGCTGTTCGTCAAGCAGTCCAGATTCTCGCAGTTCGTGGTGTACGCCTGCGTGGGTGCGGCCGGTACGGTCGCGCAATATACGGTGCTCTCGTCGCTCGTGCTGGTTCATGCGTGCGGAGCAGTTCTTGCGTCGGGACTCGGGGCGATTGCCGGGGCTATTGTCAACTATATCCTGAATTACCGTCTCACGTTCCGCGCCACGGCCTCGCATGGAAAGACGGCGCCGCGCTTCTTCTCGATTGCCATGACAGGTGTCGCCATCAATAGCGCGCTCATGTTCGCACTGATCTATCGGTTGCAAGTCGGATGGCTAACGGCCCAGTGCATAACGACCGCGTGCGTGTTGATCCTCACCTACGGCGCCAATTCTCTCTGGACATTTTCACAAGCGTAATGCGCGAGTGCTGCGCACGCCAACTCCCCACTCACTCCGGAAACTGAAATATCCGATGTCAGACACAACACTCGTCAGGCCTATTGTCGTCAAATCAGTACAACGGAATAGCGATGGTGGAAGTACGCGGAACCTGATTTGGCTGCTGCCGATCCACGCGATTGTATGGACCGTCGCTGCGTGGCTCTCTCGCGGCAATCTCGACACCCCGGGCGACATGATCGAGAACTACGTCTGGGGTATCGAATGGCAGGCCGGATACGCCAAACACCCACCGCTCTTCGCGTGGATCACGGCTGCATGGTTCCGGTTTCTTCCTCACACCGACATTGCCTATTTTGCCCTGTCAGCGCTTAACGCAATGATAGGCTTGCTTGGCATAGTTGCGTTTGCCGGTCGCTTCGTGACGTACAGGATTGCTGCGATTGCGGGGATAGCGATGGCTGTGTCACCGCTCTATTCGAATCTTGCTATCAAGTTCAACGCAAACTCGATGTTGCTTTCGGTCTGGCCGTGGACAGCGTACTTTTTCGTGCGTTATATGCATACGCGTAACTGGCGATCTGCAATTGCACTCGGAGCGCTGGCCGCCGTTGCGGTTCTTGGTAAATATTTCTCGGTCGTACTGCTGATCGCGCTGCTCCTCGAGGTACTTGCGCGACCAGCCTGGCGCCCATGCATCTTCGAGCGCCACATCCTGCTTGTCGTGGCGGCAGGTGCCGCCGTACTGGCACCGCACGTTCACTGGCTTGTGATCAATCACTTTCCGACCTTCGCATACGCGGACGACCGTACCGGCGGCACGTTTCTGGCTGCGGTGGCGCGCTTCGTCGTCTATACGCTCGCGCAGGTGGGCTATCTGGTATTGAGCTTCGCTGTGACGCTGCTGCTGGTGCACGGGCAGCGAGCTCAGGCATCCAGACTAATGGTGACGAGCATCCTGAAGCCCTCGCTTAACCCTGACCTCTGGTGGCTCGCCTTCGGCCCCCTCATTGTCGTAGGCGTGATCGCAGTACTGTCCAGAACGCAAATGGCCTCTGTTTGGGGAATGGCACAATGGTTCGCTATCGTGCCGTTGTGGCTGACCGTTCTGGACCGCACCAGATTCAAATTCAAGCCTGAATGGGCGGTTCGCACGCTTTCCTGCTACTGGCTAATCGTGCTCACTGTCGCCTCCGCAGTTGGCTACATTGGTGCAATTCGCAACACTGACGATGCTGCCGAACCACGTGCGGAACTCGCCGAAGCAGCGCATGCGTTGTGGCATCAGCGTTTCCATCACGAAATACCTGTGGCGGCAGGTTCAGACCACGAAGCACAGTCGATCGCCTTCTACAGTGACGGCCACACCCGCTACTGGAATATGTCCAATCCTCAAGCGACACCCTGGTTGAGCATCATAGACCTGAAACGTCGCGGCGCGCTGTTCGTCTGCCGGGAAGCCGATACTCCTTGTATAGAGCAATCCAAAAAAATCACGAACGCTTTGCCAACCCGTGTCACCGTTAACAAGCATGCGTGGGGACGCTCGCTTACAGCGCGAAATTATCTGCTATTCGTCCTGGTACCTGTTCACTGACCGCACCTTCAGATACTTCGAGGCCACGAATGTGGTGTGACCTCTAACTAAAATCATCAATAGAATGAATAACCGCACGCTTCTCGTATTACTCCTCCCGCTGACATCACTCGTGTCAATATCGTCTCACGCGCAGCAGGCGGCTAATCCGGCCGACACCGCAGCAGCGGCCCGCGCGAATGCCGAACAGCAACAGCAGGTCCAGCAGCGACGCGACGCGCAGCAGCGCGCGGCAACGGTCGCCGCACCCGTTGTGCGCTCGGCCGCACCGGTAGCAGGAGAATGGCCGGTCCTGCCTGTCGAAACGCCGTGTTTCCGCATCGACACCTTCTCGGTCGAGGTGCCCGACACACTGCCCGAGGTGACCCGTGTGAAGGGCGCGTCTGCCCTGCCGATGGACCCGTTTGCATTTCTGCATGACTGGCTGCGGCACTACGAGGGGCAATGCGTCGGCAAGCAGGGCCTCGACGTGCTGACGAAAGGGCTGCAAGGCGTGATCCTGAGCCGCGGCTACATCACGACGCGCGTGCTGCTACCCGCACAGGACCTGTCCACGGGGACGATGAAATTCGCCCTCATTCCGGGCGTGATCCGCCACCTGAAGTTTGCCGACGCCAGTACGCGCGGCACCCTCAAAACCGCGTTCCCGGCGCGGGACGGCGACGTGCTCCAGTTGCGCGACCTGGAGCAGGGCCTGGAACAGATGAAGCGCGTGCCGAACCAGGATGCGAGCATGGAGATTGTGCCCGGTACGGTGCCGGGTGAAAGCGATGTGGTCATTACCGCCAAGCGCACCAAACCGTGGTCGCTCGTGGTCTCCGCGGACAATTCGGGCACGCGTGAGACGGGCGGCTATATCGGTAACGTGTCGCTCGGCCTGTACAACCTGCTGGGCCTGAATGATGTGCTTTCGGCAGGCTTCAACCAGGATCTGCAGTTCGGTAACCACGACCTCGGTACGCATGGCTGGAATGCCTCATATGCGGTCCCCTGGGGCTACTGGACCGGTACGCTCTACGGCTATACGAATACGTACTACCAGCAGATTGCGCAGGCCAGCCAGATTTTCGTCGCGAGCGGCAACGCGCAGACGGTGGGCCTCAAGCTGGAGCGGGTCATTCGCCGCAGCCAGAGCGACGTAACGGGCGTCGAGTTCCAGCTCATCAAGCGGTGGGGCGAGAGCTTTATCGCGGATACCTCTATACCGCAGCAGCACCGCGACAACACCTTCATCGAGGCGGGGCTGACCAACCGTCATTACTTCGGCGCGTCGCAGTTCGACGGCACGCTCGCTTACCGGCAGGGCATCGGTGGACTCGGTGCGCAGCCCGATACGCCGGGTCGCCCGACCTACCGCTTCAGGATGGCGACGCTCGACGCGAACCTCTCGGTACCGTTCGCGCTCGCGGGTCAGTCGTTCCGCTATGTCGGCACGCTGCACGGACAGTTCACCAACGACGAGCTGAACTATCTCGATGACCTGACCATCGGCAGCCGCTACACGGTGCGCGGCTTCAGTGGCGAAACGATGCTCGCGGCGGAAAAAGGTTTCTACTGGCGCAACGAACTGCAGTATCCGCTCGGGCAGACGGGGCAGGCTCTTTATGCGGGTATCGACTACGGTCACCTGTGGGGGCCGTCAGCCGCTTTCCTCTCCGGTACGCAGCTCGCGGGCGCGGCTGTCGGCGTGAAGGGTTCGGTTCCGTCGCGCCTCGGAGCGTACAGCTACGACGTCTTCGCGGGTATGCCGGTCTATGCGCCGTCCGGGTTTCCCGCGTCGAGCGTGACGCTCGGTTTCCAGGTCACGGCGCAGTTCTGATGGTGTGCCATGCCGAGACCTCGTGATATGCAGGTAGCGTGCGCGCTCAGGTCCGGCGGGGAGCGCCGTGCCGGGAGCGAGAGCAGCACATCGCTGGCGAAGCTGCACGAACGTGCGAAGGCGCTCGGCTGGCGATGCCTGTCCGATGCCTGGTTCGGTTATCACACCCGTTACATGTTCGAATGTTCGAAGGGGCACCGGTTCGAGCGTCATGCGACGGCGGTGGTTTACCAGACGCCAGTGTGCACGCAATGCGACGCGCAGGCGTTGGGTGAGCGCTGGATGGCGACGGTCGCCGCGCGCGGCGGCACGCTGGTCGAGGGGGGCTTCACGGGGCTGCTGGCACGCTACCGGTTGCGTTGCGCAAACGGGCATGAATGGGAGGCTCAGGGCCGCAAGGTCAGCGAGGGAAGCTGGTGTCCCCGGTGTGCCGCTGAAGCGGCATCGCGACGCCAGTTCAGGGCGGACGGGCTTGAGCGGCTGCAGGAGAAGGCACAGGCGAAGGGCGGACGCTGCCTCTCGAAGGAATACACGGGCACGCGGGCGTACTACCTGTTCGAGTGTGCGCAGGGGCATCGGTGGAGCGCGGCGGGTAACGAAATCATGCGCGGTAGCTGGTGCCCGATCTGCGCCCACAAGGCCACCGGCGCGATCGTGGCTGCAACCCATTTCTATCATGACGGCCTGCAGCGGCTGCAGGAAGCCGCGCGCAAGCAAGGCGGAAAATGTCTCGCGACGGAATACACGGGTGCGCCGAAGAAGTACGGCTTTCGCTGTGCGCGGGGGCACGAATGGGAGGCGGTGGCGAGCCAGATCTGGCTGGGCCACTGGTGCCCGGTCTGTGCGCGGAGCAAGCCGAGGCTGACGATTGACGATCTGCAGGCCGTGGCGGCAAGCCGGGGCGGCCGATGTCTGTCGGAGGCGTACCTGGGCAAGTGCGTCAAGCACATGTGGGAGTGCCATCGGGGCCATGTGTGGGCGACTCTGGCGCAGACAGTCAGGGCAGGCAAGTGGTGCCCGCTGTGCGCGAATCTTGAGCGATCGAAGAAGCGGATCAAGCGTCTGAAGTACGATTTCGAAGGGTGAACGCGGGACACCAGCCTATCGGCCCCTTGCTCCTGAACGTGGGTGGTTCAGCCTGTCCCTGTTTCATTCACGCGACACATCGCAGTTTATATTCATTTATCGTTGGCAAGCCGAGGAAATACAGGCTTGTAAGGGTGCCGAGATCGGTGGCGGTCAAGCCCATTTGATGCGACAGAAACGGTGTAAAACCGAGATTCACTCCGCGAAAGAGATAGGAGACGAAGTAGCCAAGCGCAAAAACGGCGAAAACGCGCAATCTGAGTGAAGTCATGATGCGGGTAAGACCCGGACGCGGATTGAATGCATGGGTGACGATTATTGGCGATCGCCGGGGCATACGCCAGCGAGAGATTTCAAACGGGATTGTGAGTAGAATTTGACGTCATGTCCCGGTCACTCCCACCTCTTCAGGCCCTGCGCGCACTAGAGGCCGCAGCGCGGCGGCGCAGTTTCAGCCGCGCCGCGGAAGAATTGCATTTGACGCACAGCGCTGTGAGCCACCATTTGCGCGCGCTCGAAACGGAACTGGGCGTCGAGCTGTTTCGCCGTGCGGGCAGCCGCATGATTCCCACGGCTGCTGGTGCGCAACTCGCTGAACGCGTGCGGCGCAGCCTCGACGAACTGCGGGACGCACTCGATGCCACGCGACCTGGCGTAAGCGGCGTCACGCGCCTGGAATTGAGCGTGATGTCCGATTTTGCATCGGTGTGGCTGATTCCTCGACTCGGCGATTTTTATGACCAGCATCCCAATGTCGATTTGTCGTTGCGCATGCACGCCGATGTGACGCCGCCCGATCCGTATCCATTCGACATCGGTATCTGGCATCGCCGCGTGGATGATGCCGGGATTCCAGATCCGCAAACTGCTCGACGATCAGGTCGTGGCGGTGTGCAGCCCAGCGCTGCTCGCGCGCTATCCGGGATTTCGCGTCGAAGATCTCGCGAAGATGCCATTGCTGCGCTTTTCGCGCCGTTCATGGCGCGACTTTTTCGAAGCGGCGGGCGTAGTGGCCGACGAGCCCGAGCGCGGCCCCGTGTTCGACGATGCTGGCTTGCTGCTGCAGGCCACGGTCGCGGGGCAGGGCGCGGCGACAGCCCGGCTGCAACTCGCGCGGGATTTTATCGAGCGGGGTGAACTGGTGCAACTGGGGCATGTGCGTATTCCCGCATCGCTCGATTATTACTTCACCTGGCGCGAGGGCCACCCGCGCGAGACGGCGATTCTGCAGTTCTATCGGTGGGTCAAGTCGCAACTCTCGAACTGACCAGGTTCTGTGACTGTGAGGCGCGGCCGAAACTTATTCGGGTAAGACCTGTATCGCCAGTGTCAACGTATTCCGCGCGATATCCGTTGCATGGCCATATAGCCGTTGAATCGTGGCTAATTGGCCGGGAAATGATTGATTACTCCACCGGCATGTGACAGAGCGGAAGGCGCATCAGTGTTTCAATGTTGCTCTTCAAGCGCGTTATGGCTGGCGCGAGTGGTATTAAATGCTGTCTGGATGAACAAAGCTTGTTCGCTTTCACGAATTGCTTAAGGCTTGCCGATAGGGCAACAGGAAGTCCAATTGCATACGTATGACTAATTCGAGCTTCGGGCGTCGGCACATGCCGGTCGAGGCGAATCTACTTCGATCGGCACCGAATGGTGCTGACGTTAATGTTTTATGAACCATCTGGCGAAATGAGCGGTGTGCGGCGCGAGTTAAAAGTTGATGTGGCACGTTTGACATCGCCGTTCAGATAATTGGAGTATTGTTAATCCGCCATGCAGTAATGGCGATCCGAAAACGCAGGTAAAGCCGTAGCTTCCCTTACGCCGTTCGCGTCCGACTGGCCTGTTAGCGGGGTGTACCAGCCGTACGCGCGATCTTCCAGCAGTGGCGAGTGTGGTGCGCGGCGGTCCTTCGTGGGCCAGCAAGTCAAGAAGATCGTGACGACTCGTGACAACAGGAGAAACCGCATGAAGGCAATTCAGGCATTCAAACTTGCCGCCGGCACGATGCTGGTGGCTGCGTCGCTTCAAGTCTATGCTCAGGATGCAGCGTCGCCGGCCGCGGCGGCGAGTGGTCCGACTGAGCAGGCCCGACAGCAGCACCAGGAGGCGAAGGCGCAGTACAGGGCGGCCAGAGCCGCTAATCGCGCGCTTGCCCGCAAGGTCCGCGCAGCGCTTGCGCGCGACAGCAGCGTGAGCGTCGCCAATATCACCGTGCGTGCAAAGGACGGCGCCGTCACCCTGCAAGGCACTGTGCCGGCACAGCCGCAGATCGACCGCGCAACGGAGATTGCCAAGGGCGTCGAGGGCGTGACGTCGGTGAAGAACGCTCTGTCGATTCGCCCGGTCGGGACCTGACCAACGATCGTCTTCATGCACCGGCCGCCGCAGGGTGGCCGGTGCGCGTCAGGCCGATACGTCCATCAGGCCGCACACGCAGTCCAGCAGATGGGCTGCGTGTGCGGCTTTTTCATGCCTCACACTTTCGTGCTTATGGCTCGACATAGTTCATCTGTGCCGATTCGCCCATCAACAGTGGACGGTTCGCATCGGCTGCGGCTCGCAGATATTCCCACAGTGACGTGATGCGCCGCAGCTTGCGCAAATCTTCGCGGCTGCACAACCAGAAGCGTCGCGTCACCACGATCTCGTCGGGCAGGATAGAGACGAGCCGCGGGTCGGGTTCGGCCATAAAGCACGGCAGGATCGCGAGGGCGCTGCCCTGCAAAGCAGCGTGGTATTGCGCGATTACGCTCGTACTGCACAGATTGACGGTGACGTTCGGCGCTGCCCGCTCGAGATAGAGGAGTTCGCGGCTAAACGCGAGATCGCCGACGTAGCTGATGAACGCGTGATGTCGCAGATCCGCGGAAGACCGTATGGGCGCGTGGCTTTCCAGATAGTGGGGGGTGCCATAGAGGCGGAGGCGGTAATCGCAAAGCTTTGTATAGACATATTGTCCGCGCTCTGGTCGCTCCAGCATGATCGCGAGGTCGGCTTCACGCTTTGAAAGGCTCACGAAATGCGGTACCGGCAGCAGGTCGATCGACATGTCCGGGTGGTTGCCCGTGAAGCGTGCCAGTTGCGGCGCCAGAAAAAAGCAGCCGAAGCCCTCCGTCGAACCCACACGCACGTGCCCCGATAGCGACTGTGCGCCAAGAGCGAACTGTTCACTCGCCGATTGCACCGTGGTTTCCACGGCGTCCGCGTAGGCCAGCAGCCGCTGGCCTTCGGCGGTCGGCACGAAACCGCCCGCGCGTGACTTGTCAAACAGTACGGTGCCGAGCGCCGTCTCCAGTTCCCGCACGCGACGAGCCACCGTCGTGTGGTCCACGCCAAGTTTCTTCGCCGCCGCGCTGGCACGCTGTGTGCGCGCTACTTCGAGGAAATACCGCAGATCGTCCCAGTTCAGTGTCTCAGGCTTGCGTGTTGTGTGTTTTTGCATATCGGATGGGCTTTTTCGCCTCTATACCGTGGATATTCGAGTAACTATACTGCTTTAACAGACCGCTCGACAGACCAGTCGATCCACAGACGGTCCACGGACAACAAGGATGGAGACAGACGATGCACACGCAGTCGACGCTCGACGCGCTGGGCTGCCAGCCGTGCGAACGGCTCAACATCATCGGAATGCGCGCCGCAGAACTCACCTGGTTCTACCAGGCCGTCGTGTTCGTGCACGCCTCGTCTGCTAGTCCGCTCAAGATCCCGAAGTCCCCCAATCCTGCAGGCCGTTACCGCGAACGCGTAGCTTTCGTTCGCGCCTCGATGCAGCCATTGAATCGCATTCCTGATTACCCGGCCACGAACGGCACCTTCTAACCCGTCAAAGAGAGTCCATGATGAACGCAGTCACCCAGGCATCGAATGCCCACGTATCGACCGTCAAGCTGCTGATCGACGGCGAATTCGTCGAGTCGAAGACGAGCGAATGGCGCGATATCGTCAATCCGGCCACGCAGGAAGTGCTGGCGCGCGTGCCGTTCGCGACCGTCGCGGAAGTGGATGCGGCAGTGCGCAGCGCACACGCCGCATTTGCGACGTGGAAGAACACGCCGATCGGCGCGCGCCTGCGCATCATGCTCAAGTTCCAGGCGCTGATCCGCGAGAACATGTCGCGTATCGCGAAGACGCTCACGGCCGAGCAGGGCAAGACGCTGCCCGATGCCGAGGGCGACATCTTCCGCGGCCTCGAAGTCGTCGAGCACGCCTGTTCGATCGGCACGCTGCAGCAGGGCGGGTTCGCGGAAAACGTGGCGGGCGGTGTCGATACTTATACGCTGCAGCAGCCGCTCGGCGTTTGCGCTGGCATCACGCCGTTCAACTTCCCCGCGATGATTCCGCTGTGGATGTTTCCGATGGCGATCGTCTGCGGCAACACGTTTGTTCTGAAACCATCGGAGCAGGACCCGCTCTCTACGATGCAGCTCGTCGAACTCGCGATCGAAGCCGGCATTCCGAAGGGCGTGCTCAACGTCGTGCACGGCGGCAAGGAAGTTGTCGACGCGATCTGCTCGCACGAACTCGTGAAGGCGATTTCGTTCGTCGGCTCGACGGCGGTGGGCACGCACGTCTATCGCCTCGGTAGCGAGCATGGCAAGCGCGTGCAGTCGATGATGGGCGCGAAGAACCACGCCGTCGTCCTGCCCGACGCGAACCACGAGCAGGCGATCAACGCACTCGTCGGCGCGGCATTCGGCGCGGCGGGGCAGCGTTGCATGGCCACGTCGGTCGTTGTACTCGTCGGCGCCGCGCAGCAGTGGGTTCCCGAACTCGTCGAGAAGGCGAAGGCGCTGAAAGTCAACGCAGGCCATGAGCCGGGCACGGATGTTGGTCCGGTGGTTTCGCGCGCAGCGCTGACACGCATTCTCGGGCTGATCGAATCGGGTGTGACGCAGGGCGCGACGCTCGCGCTCGACGGCCGCGGCGTGAACGTGAAGGGCTACGAGCAAGGCAATTTCGTCGGGCCGACGGTGTTCACGAACGTGAAGACCGGGATGGACATCTACACGAACGAAATCTTCGGGCCCGTACTCGTGGTGCTGACTGCGGCGACGCTCGACGAGGCCATCGCGATCGTCAACGCGAATCCGTTCGGCAACGGCGTGGGTCTTTTCACGCAGAGCGGCGCGGCAGCGCGCAAATTTCAGAGTGAGATCGACATCGGCCAGGTCGGCATCAATATTCCGATTCCGGTGCCGGTGCCTTATTTCAGCTTCACGGGCTCGCGTGGTTCGAAGCTCGGCGATCTCGGTCCTTACGGCAAGCAGGTCGTGCAGTTCTACACGCAGACGAAGACGGTCACTGCGCGCTGGTTCGACGACGCGACCGTGACGGATGGTGTGAACACGACGATCAGCCTGCGCTGAAACCCGTCGCCTGAGCAACCACGCAACGAAAAAGAGGGAGACACGCTCATGAAAATCGGCTTCATCGGGTTGGGCCATATGGGTGCGCCAATGGCGCTCAATCTGCTCAAGGCCGGACACACGCTATCCGTGTTCGACCTCGCCGAGAGCACAATGCAAACGCTCGCCGATGCCGGCGCGCAACGCGCCGCGTCGCCGAAGGAGGCGGCTAGCGGTGCTGAATGGGTCGTCACGATGCTCCCGGCGGCTGCGCACGTGCGCAATGTGCTGACCGCGAAGGACGGCGTGCTGGCGGGCGTCGCAAAGGGCGTCACGATCATCGACTCGAGCACGATCGATCCCGCGAGTGCCCGTGAGTTCGCGGCGCTCGCTGCAGCGCAGGGCAATGCGTTCGTCGATGCGCCGGTTTCCGGCGGTACGGGCGGCGCGGCGGCGGGTACGCTGACCTTCATGGTCGGTGGCAGTGCGGCAGCCTATGAGAGCGTCAAGCCCGTTCTCTCCGGCATGGGCAGGAACATCGTTCATTGCGGCGATACAGGCACGGGGCAGGTCGCGAAGATCTGCAACAACCTCGTGCTCGGCATCACGATGGCGGGTGTCGCGGAGGCGATGGCGCTCGGCGAGTCGCTCGGTATCGACCCGAAGGTGCTGGGCGGCATCATGAACACGTCGACGGGACGCTGCTGGAGTTCGGACACATACAATCCGTTCCCCGGCGTGATCGAAACGGCACCTTCATCGCGTGGCTATACGGGTGGCTTCGGCACGGATCTCATGCTGAAGGATCTCGGACTGGCCACCGATGCCGCGAAGAACGTTCGACAGCCCGCTTACATGGGCGCGCTCGCGCAGCAGCTGTATCAGGCGATGAGCAGCCGCGGCGACGGCAAGCTCGACTTCTCGGCGATCATCAAGCTCTATCGGGCTCAGAAGGAGTGAGCGCAAACAGCGGCGTGTCGCGCCATGGGCGCGCCGCTGTTTTTATGCCTCGTTTTATGCATCGATGCGTGTTTCGATGCGCGCGATGAGCCGGTTGAACCACACATCAAGCAGCGAGTTGAACGGCGCGAGCGGCGTCGAGCACGCGAGGATGCGATAAACGTCGTTGCGTTTTAGCTTCGACGCCTTTGCGGGGTCGAGCCAGTCACGATTGGCGACGAGCAGTTCGAGCGTCTCGAGCCCGATGAGAATCGGCCACAGGCAGGCGAGCCTCAGCCGCACTGATGTGCGCGGCAACGCGAGCGTATAGTCGATGGCCGCGCGGAAATGATCGAGCGCCATGCGCACGAGTTCGAGCATGATCGCCCGTGCAGGCACCGATGCGGCAGGCTGCAACAGATCGTGTGCGGTGAGGCCCGCCTTCGCGAGCATGGGTGCGGGCAGGTAGCAGCGGCCGATACGCAGGTCTTTGCCGCAGTCGCGCAGCACGTTCACGAGCTGCAGCGCCTTGCCGAAGCGCACGCCTTGCCGGCACATCGTTTCGCGCGATGCTGGATCGAGCGTTCCCGGCAAATGCAGGTAGATCATCTTCGTCCAGAATTCGCCGACGCAGCCTGCGACTAGCCAGGTGTACCGGTCGAGATCATCGAGGGTGTCGAGCGCCGAGATGTCTCCCGATCGTTCATCGGGGAAAGTCCGCAGATCGAATTCCATGCCGTGCGTCAGCGTCGTGACGATGTCGCGGACAGCCGCGCGATCGGTTTCGTCGAGTTGGGCGAGCACGGCGAGCGCGCCGCCGAGCGATTCGAGCAGCAGCTTTTCATCCGATTGCGTCTGCTGGCCCGCGACTTCGTCGGCAATTTGCCGGAGCCCCGTAGTGTCCTCAGCCGTGCCGTTTACGTGCTCGCGCAGCGATAGCAGCAGCGCGAGGCGCCGATCGGGCGGGATCAGCGCAGTGTCGGCGATTGTGTCCGCGGCGCGCGCGAGCAGGTACGCCTCACCAACCGGATCGCGCATGCCGCCTGGCAGCACGCGCATCGTGAGATAGAACGAACGGGAAACCCCTTTGAGCAACGGTCCGAGCAGGAAGGCCCGGTTAGAATTCTGCATGTCGTAAGCGAGGCGGCATGGGACGGATCGGACGAGAGCCGCATTGTAGCGTGTGCGAGCGAGACCAGTCGCAGATGCGGTTCGACCGGGTGTTCTTCGATCATCAGGTGCGGTTCGCCTGGCATGCCGCGCGTATCGCAGGCCTGCCGCTCTAACGCGCTCTCTTTGAATGCACGAAGCTCTATGTGCGTTTCGGGGCGGGCCGCGACTTCGACATCCATCATCCACCCTGGGCTGCCTACGTCAGTGGGCTCCGCGAGTATGATTCAGCGCGTCGTGCATGCTGCACGTCGACTGGCGCGCTACGCGCCTTTTGCATGCGTGAGGAGATTCTTTACAGGTTCTTTGCGCGGCCCTTCATAGAATGGGCAACGTGTTCCACAAAATGCGCGCCCCGCTGAGCGGCAGTGTGCAACTTCTCGAAATGCAATCGTTTCAGTTTCGTCAAACTGCAAAGCCTGTTTCGACGCCGCTTGTCAGTGTGAGCCACCGTGCTGCGCCGTGCGAGCCCACCGTGCAGATGGTCGTGCGTGTGGCGATACGCGATGCCGGAACGGCACGTCGCGCGCTGCACCGCATGCTGGGTAGCACGATCGGCGTCCATACTATCGATCTCGATCATCGTCGCGATGTCGCCTGCTTGCATGTCGTATTGGCGCGCGGCCGCGTGGGAGAGGCGATGACGCTCTTGATCCGCACGGTTTCCAGCGCCGAGTTTGGTACGGTCAGACAGCTGGAAAGGGGCTAGCATCGCGGGTGGCTGGCTCGCACACTGCCGTTTCCGGCGTCAACGTTGTATGCGCCGTCGAATTTGTTATGGATTGCGAATGGATTTGAGAAGGGCGCGCACGGTGCGATTCACAGCCGACTTCGTGCACATGGCGCGCACACGACGGCCGCCTCGCGAAGGACGCCCGAACCGGCCGCGCCTGGCGAAGCAGGTCACGCGCACTCGCAACTGTATTATCTGAACGCTCCCGCACAGGCGGCGCGCCAGCGATTCGCCAGCGCTGCGGACGCGAGCATGTTCAGGCTTCAAAACCCACGCCTCCATCATTTGATGGAGAAAATTTGGGCCCGGCGAGTATATGAAGTAACTGCTTAATCCGCGACGCGCCGATCTGCGAGCGCGCGTTCGCAGTCCTTGAGCACCTGCAACACGAGCTTGGCCTGGTAGTTGAGATCGTCGGTGTCGAGAATTTCTTCGACGGCGTCGCGCGCCCACGCCGCGTCGACGAACCACGCATGCTGTTGTGCAATCTCCTGTGCAATGGCCGTAAGCCTTGCGATCGTGAGCCAGTCGGCCTCGCGGCCGTGGCGGTCGAGCCACTTGTGCGCGGCCTGCACGTGGAAGGCCGCGTTTGGCCAGCTCTCGTTGAGATAGTAGGCTCCGAGGCTCCCGCAGGTGAGCCAGCAGAGCAATTCCACGCGATCGCGCGGACTCAGGTGGTGGCGTACATCACTCATGGCGGCGCTCGCGAAAGTGTCAGCGTTCGGTTGACGGGGCGCTCAGGCATTCGACTCCGGTAATAAAAAGATAACACGTCATGGGAGAGTGCGTCTCGCTGTACGTGCGGCGCAATGGCTCGATGATGCGGATCGGAAACGTCCGCTGCGACGCGGTGCATGCGGGCAGTCCCGCTTCGGTTACCGGACGCGCGGCCGGTGCTACGCTTGAACGGCGCGCATTCCCGTGCAGCGTGGAGGCCCGAAGTCATGCAGACGAATCATGAAACGGAGTGCTGTCCGGACTCCGGAGCGCCGCGCTTCGAGCGAAACGGCGAGGCGTTCACCTTCGGAAATGACGCCGTGGCACTTGCGTGGCGCGTTGCCGAGGCACGCGCCGGCGCTTTCGTCCTGATCGACCGCGTGCACGGGCGCACACTTTCGCTCACGGAACCGTTCGCGCTGGCGATGTCGGACGGGGCAACGTTCGGCGTCACCAATCTCGACCTGCTCGACACTTTCCGCGAGGAAACGCTGACTGCCGACGCCGGCTCGTGCCGTCTCGAAGGGCGTAAGGCCGGTTTGCGCGTGAGCGCCTCGTTTTCCGATCGGCAACGGCGCTTGCGCGTGACGTGGTACGTGGAGCAGCGCGGCTCAGACGCATGGCTGCACATGGGTCTCGAGATTGCTGCAGTCGATCGCGACGAGCCCATCGCAGCGATTTTTATGCTGCAGGTCGAGGCGCATCATGCGCGGGGTTGCGGCGACTATCCGGGTATGCCGGGCAGGGTCGATGACGTGTATCTCGGCATCGAGAGTCCGCTCGCACAAGCGGAGGCGGACGCCGCCGGGTTACGCTTTTCACTGCGCCGCCGTTTGCCGCTCGAACATGACAAGCGTGTCGTCGTCTCGGCGGTGGCTGGCGTCGCGCGCCCGGGCGAACTGCGGCGAGACTTCGCCCGGTATCTCGAAGCCACCCGCGCGCGGCCTTATGCGCCGTTCCTGCACTACAACTCGTGGTACGACATCGGTTATCTCACGCCGTATTCGCAGGCGGACGCACTCGATCGTATCGTTGCGATCGGCCGGGAACTGCACGAGCGTCGCGACGTGCAGCTCGACTCGTTCGTGTTCGACGACGGATGGGACGATCTCGGCGGCGACTGGCGTTTCAGCCCAGCGTTCCCGCAGGGTTTCGTGCCATTGCGCGAAGCAGCCGCGCGTTATCGCGCGGCGCCGGGCATCTGGCTATCGCCATGGGGCGGCTACGGCGCGCCGCGCGCCGCACGCGTCGCCAACGGACGCAAACGCGGTTACGAAGTCGTCGACGGTGGCTTCGCACTCTCCGGGCCGCACTACTACCGTCGCTTCCGCGAAGTGGTTATGGACCTGTTGCGCGAGCAGGGCGTCAATCATTTCAAATTCGACGGGACCGGCAACGCCGACCGCGTCGTGCCGGGTGGCCGGTTCGACAGCGACTGGGACGCGGCGATTCATCTGATCAGTGAAATTCGCGCCGAGCGCCCCGCAGCCTTCGTCAATCTCTCCACGGGGACGTTGCCGTCGCCATTCTGGTTGCGCCATGTCGATTCGATCTGGCGTGGCGGCGCCGACGACGGCGAGGCCGGCGCGGGCAGTCCGCGCGAACGCTGGATTACGTATCGCGACGCGCAGACCTGGCGCAACGTGGTGCGTGGCAGTCCGCTATTTCCGCTGAACTCGCTGATGCTCCACGGCATCATCTTTGCGCAGATGCACACGCGACTGAACGTGCGGCACGGAGCGGCATTCCAGCATGAAGTGCGGTCGTATTTCGCGAGCGGTACGCAATTGCAGGAGCTCTATGTCACGCCTGCACTTTTGTCCGGCGAGGATTGGGACGCGGTGGCCCAGGCGGCACGCTGGACGCGCACGCAGGCGGGCGTGCTAGTCGACAGCCATTGGATCGGCGGCGTACCGGAGGAACTCGATGTCTACGGATGGGCGGCCTGGGCAGCACCGGCCGGTATTATTGCGCTGCGCAATCCCCGTGACCGTGCGCAGACGTTCGTGCTCGATCTGCGGCGGGATCTCGAACTGCCTGGGCTCGCTGCGGGCCGGTTTGCCGTACGCGACGTTTGGGGAGGCAGCTCCGCAAACGTACCCGCGTGGATCGACGCCGGTCGTGAGCATCCTCTAAAGCTCGCACCGTTCGAGGTGCGCGTGCTGGAACTTCAGGGTCCGTCGCAACTGGGTTGAGACGCGGTAGCGCGTGCTTCAGGTTAGCGTGCGTTCCAGCGCTATCGGCATCGCCTCGGACTGGTGCAGATCGTAAATCGTGATCACGTTTTCGCCGCGTTTCAGCCATGGTGCGGGGCAGAAGAGCCGCTGTTGCGGGCCGATCCGCCAATAGCGTCCGAGTGCGTGCCCGTTGACCCACACGAGTCCCTTCGTCCAGTGCTGCATGTCCAGATAGGTGTCGGCGGTGAAATCCAGTTCCAGGGTTGCCCGGTAGAACCATCCTGCCTTTTCTGAACTGCGGGCAGGCGAGGCTGCGCGCGAAAGACGGGCGATATAGTCCGTCTCCATCGGAAGCAGGGTGACCTCCCATCCGGTCAACACCTGTGAATTGCCTGCGGGATCGTGCAGCATGACCGATCCGATGATGCCTTTCCGATCGGAAAGGTCAGGGCCATAGTTCACCCGGCCCATGCCTTCCACCAGAATCTCCAGCAGGACGGCTTCCTGTCGATCCGGCCCGGTTGGCGGCAATTCCAGCGACTGACCGCAGACAATCCGCAGTGGCTCCGCATAAGACGGCTGCACGCGCGCCCGCGAGAAACCGCCCACGTAGCGCTCGCCGACGAAGACGGTTGCGTAGTCGTGGACCGCGTCGATCGTTAACCGGCCGCCCCTGTAGCCCTCCAGTCGTTTGCGGTAGAGGGCGAATCCATACGACTGGCCATAGTGCTCGAAAGGAAGCGGTTCGATGGTCTGGTGCAGAGGCAGCGCCAAGGGCAATTCGTTCCACAAAGAGGCGCAATGCATTGGCTGTAGCGCTTCATGCCCTGAGCGCGCCAGCGTCGGCAGCGGCTCGGGAATCCCTGCGAGCGGTATCTCAGGCGGCAGCCAGGATTCGATGATGCCACGGTAAAGATGGTATTTTGGCGTCGCGACGCCTTGTTCGGTGACCGGTGCCGAATAGTCGTAGCTCGTGATGTCGGGCTGATATTCGCGCGTTTGCGGATCGATGTTCGCACCCGCGTAATACCCGAAACTTGTACCGCCGTGAATCACGTAAAGATTGAACGACAGCTTTTCGCGCATGAACGCTTGCAGCGTGGCGGAAAGATCATAGGCGGTGCCTTGCATCACGGGGTCGCCCCAATGCGTGAGCCAGCCGGGATAGACTTCGCCCGCCATGACGGGAACGTCGCGATACGCTCGCCTTGCGTGGCGTATCTGATTCGCGTCGCCGTTGCTAAGCGCAATCGCGCCGCCGGGCACATTCGACCGATTCTGCTGGAGCTGCACGAGGCCGTCTTCCGTATAGAAAGGGGCGTCGATTCCGTTATCGCGCCATAACGCGCAGAGTTCGTCGAGATAGGCGCGATTGCAGCCGTATGAGCCGAATTCGTTCTCGATCTGGATCATCAGGATCGGACCGCTGCTCGCGGCCATGAGTGGCGCGATGCGTGGCGCAAGCGCAGCGATATAGCGCGCGACGGCGGCCATATAGCGAGGGTCCGTTTTCGAATCCGTGCGTAGCCGGATATCCGGCGCGGCAAGCAGCCAGGGTGGGAGGCCGCCCAGATCCCATTCAGCACAGACGTATGGCCCGGGGCGCAGCAGTACCCACATGTCCTCCTCGTGACAGAGGCGGATGAACGCTGCGATGTCGCGATTCTCGCTGTGAAAGTCGAACTCCGCCGGACGCGCTTCGTGGTAGTTCCACATCACGTAGAGCGCGATGGTGTTCATGCCCATGGCTTTCGCCATGCGGATGCGGTGCTGCCAGTAGGCCCGCGGAATGCGCGCAGGGTGCAGTTCACCGCTGCGGATCTGGAACGGCTGGCCGTGGAGGAGAAAGTCTTTGCCGTCGCTGGAAAAGCTGAACACGGCAGGGCGGGCGTTTTTATTCGCGCCATGGGGACTATCGACGCCTACACCCGGGCCGCGCCGGACCGGTGCAATCCCGGCGAGCCGGGCTATTCCATGCAGACCCCTTACAAACGCATGTTTCATAACGTTCGATGCCGTCTGGAATGAATTCGCGAATGCGTCTGCCAGACAACATAACAGCCGGACGCATCGCCTGCATCATGGTGCGCTTGCAGCAAGAAGTCTGAAACCCTGCGATTCGCTGCCTACAATTCAACAGCGTGGAGTACTCGCATGACTACCCATGCACCCATAAACCTCATGGAGGCTCGATATGACGATTCGTCTAGGAGAAGATGCACCCGATTTCACGGCGGAGACTACCGAAGGCACGATTCACTTTCACGACTGGATCGGGGATCACTGGGCCATTCTGTTCTCGCACCCGAAGGATTTCACGCCCGTCTGCACCACGGAACTGGGCTATATGGCGCGTCTGAAGCCGGAATTCGACCGTCGCAACACGCGCATCATCGGCTTGAGCATCGATCCCGTGAGCGATCACCAGAAGTGGGTCAAGGACATCGAGGAAACGCAGGGCACCGCGGTCAACTATCCGATGATTGGCGACGAGGATCTCAAGGTCGCGAAGCTCTACGACATGATTCACCCGAACGCGAGCGGCGGCCCGCGCACGGCGGTGGATAACGCCACGGTGCGTTCGGTATTCATCGTCGGGCCCGACAAGAAGGTCAAGGCGATGCTGGTCTATCCGATGAGTGCCGGGCGTAATTTCGACGAGGTGCTGCGTTTGCTCGACGCGCTGCAGTTGAACGCGAAGCACACGGTCGCGACGCCTGTGAACTGGAAGCAGGGCGAAGACGTGATCATCCCGACGTCGGTTTCGGACGATGCCGCGAAACAGAAGTATCCGGAGGGGTTCAAGACACTGAAGCCGTATCTGCGTTACGTCGCTCAGCCGAAGTAAATGAAAAACGCGGCGCACGAATGTGCGCCGCGCAAAAAACGGGCTGGACGGTCGCAACCCCGGACAGCCCGGTCAGGGGAAACAAAATCGCTCAGTTCGCGGGAGCGGGCCGCCACTTGAGCAGACGTTGCTCGACGAACGTGAGCAGGTAGTCGGCGGCCAGCGCGACCACGGCGAGCACGATCATCGCGGCGAACACGCCGCTCGCATTGAAGGCGCCTTGCGCCGTCGAGATCAACAGGCCGATGCCCTGTTTCGAGCCGAGGAATTCGCCCACGACGGCGCCCACCAGCGCGAAGCCGAAGCTTACGTGCAGGCTCGCGAGAATCCAGCTCAATGCCGAGGGAATCACGACCGAGGTCGTCACCTGGCGACGCGACGCGCCGAGGATTTGCGCGTTGGCGATCATGTAGCGGTCGGCTTCGCGCACGCCCTGGAACGCATTGGCGAACACGACGAAGAACACCATCACGACCGCGAGCGCAACCTTCGACGCCATGCCGAGGCCGAGCGCGATCACAAACACGGACCCCAGCACGACGCGCGGAATCGAGTTGGCGATCTTGATGTAGAGGCTGAACACATCCGAGAGCAGCTTGTTGCGGCCGAGCACGATGCCGCAGACCACACCGGCGATCGACCCGATGATGAAACCGAGCCCGGTCTCTTCGAGCGTGACCCAGACCTGCGTGAGGAGCGGTCCTTGCGAGGTTCCGTTGACGAACCAGTCGACGATCTGCGCGAAGATCGCGGATGGCATCGAGAAAAAGAACGGGTCGATCCACGCGAGGCGCGCGGACATTTCCCAGCCGCCGAGCACGACGACGAGAACGAGCACGCGCAGCGCGATGACGAGCGCGTTGCGGCGGCGGATGCGTTGTTGCGCTTCGCGCTCGACCTGGTTGAGCGAGGCGGCATCGAGGCCTTGCGGCAGGGTTTGTTGCGGGGTGGACATGGGGGACGGCTCCACGTTGCCTGATTGAGGCTGATTGAGTAAGCGAATCAAGCGATCTGCACTTCTTCGCGCAGGTCGTTCCAGATGTCACGCGACAGTTCGACAAAATGCGGCGCGTAACGGATCTCGGAGATCACGCGCGGGCGCGGCAGGTCGATGTCGTAGACCTTCTTGAGCGTCGCGGGGCGCGCGGTCAGCACGAACACGCGGTCGGCGAGCGCGATCGCTTCTTCAAGATCGTGGGTGACGAACACCACCGATCCGGTGCCGCCCCACAGTTGCAGCAGTTCGTCCTGCATCAGCGTGCGCGTCTGCATGTCGAGCGCGGAGAACGGCTCGTCCATCAGCAGGATTTCGGGCTTGTTGATGAAGGTCTGCGCGAGGGCCACGCGTTTTCTCATGCCGCCCGAAAGCTGATGCGGATAGTGCTTGCCGAAGTTCGCGAGCCCGACGCGGCGCAGCCATTCGTTCGCCTCGTCGTAGGCAGCCGACTTCGAGCGGCCGCGATAGAGCGGCCCGGCCGCCACGTTGTCGAGCACCGAGCGCCACGGGAACACGGCGTCGGCCTGAAACACGAAACCGATGCGCGGATCGATCCCATCGACGGGGGCGCCCATCACGCGGACTTCGCCCGTGGTCGGCTTGAGCAGGCCCGTAATCATGCTCAGCGTCGTGGATTTACCGCAGCCCGTGGGCCCGACGATCGCGACGAATTCGCCGCGCGCCACCGACATGCTGAAGTCGCGCAGTGCGACCGTCGCCTTGCCGTCGGGGGAAATGAAGCGGCACGAAACGTGACTCAGCTCGATGGCCGGCGTGCCGCTGGAATAGGGGGAATTCATGCTTCTGTGCCTCGGTGAAATGCGTCGGGCGAGGCGCGCGGCGCGAAGCCGCGCGCCTTTATGTTTGCTTCGGTATGTTTACTTCGATGCGGTGGCCGTCGCGGCCGGCAGATAGTCGTTCGAGTACGTCTTCGCGAGATCGATGTGCTTGCCCTTCACCGATGGGTTGAACGCGGAGAGCACGTTCAGCACGGTCTGCGGACCATCGGCGGGCATGCGGCCGTCCTTGGTGAACATCGGCAGCGAAGCCTTCAATGCGCCCACATAGAGGTCTTTGTTGTTGCCGTAGTAGTCCTTCGGCATCTTTTCCGCGATCTCTTCGGCGCTATGCGTCGCGATGAAATTCAGCGTGCGCGAGAATGCGTGCGCGAGCTTCGTCGCTTCGTCCTTGTGCGCCTGCGCCCACGCGCGCTGCACGTAGAAGCTCGACGCCGGATACGTGCCGCCCAGCGCGGCGCGCGTGCCTTCCACCGTGCGCATGTCGACGAGCACCTTCGCGTCGCCGGTCTGCAGGAGGCGCGAGACGGTCGGCTCGGTGGTCATCCCCACGTCGATGCGGCTTTGCTTGACCGCGGCGATGAACGAATTGTCGGCGCCCACCGGCAGCATCGTGAGCTGGTTCGCGGACACGCCCGCGCGCTGCGCGAGGTACTGCGTGAGGAAACTCGTCGACGAGCCGAGTCCGGTCACGCCGAGGGTCTTGCCCTTCACATCAGCCATGCTCTTGACCGTGCCGGACGCCGCGCTCGTCACGATTTCCACTTCGCCCGGCACCTGGCCGAACACTACGAGCGTCTCGATCTCCTTGCCCTTGCTTTGCAGATCGATCGTGTGATCGTAGAAGCCCACCACGCCTTGCACGGCGCCGGCGATCAGTTCGTTTTCGGCGTCCACGCCGGCCGGCTGCGACTCTACGTCGACGTCGAGCCCTTCGTCCTTGAAGTAGCCGAGTTGTTCGGTGAGCTTGGCGGGCAGATAGATGATCTTGGTGGCACCGCCGACCATGATCGTGATTTTTTCCGCATGGGCGGCCGCGGAGGCGGCGGCGAGGGCGAACGCAACACTCGATACAACGGCGATCTGACGCAGGGAACGCATCGGTGGGTCTCCTTGGGTGGTGCACCGCGCATCGAGGGCGGTGCTTTCTGATGGACGTTGCAGAGTATAGGGACTGAAAGCTTTCTGCCATCCTTCTACGGCCTTTCGAAAACATCCGTGTTAACCCGCAGGGCGGCGGCGCGCGTGGGACGGCACAATCGACACCCCAATCACGCCCCCTTGCGCTCACGAAGCGATGAAGCTGCTGCTGATCGAAGACAATCCGACGCTTTCGCACTGGCTCGTGAAAACGCTCGAAGAGCAGGCGTTCGCGCTCGACGCGGTGCAGGACGGCGAAGCCGCCGATCAGCTTTTGCGCACCAACCGTTATGACGTCGTGCTGCTCGACCTGAATCTGCCGAAACTCTCGGGCAAGAACGTGCTGCGGCGGCTGCGTCAGCGCGGCGATGCGACGCCGGTCATGGTGCTCACCGCGAGCGGCTCGATCGACGAAAAGGTCGAACTGCTCGGCGCGGGTGCCGACGACTATCTCGTCAAACCGTTCGAGGTCCGCGAGGTGGTTGCGCGCATCAAGGTGCTGGTTCGCCGGCAGACGCCCGCGCGCGCCAACGAAGTGTCCTGCGGCGACCTCGTGTACGACATCGACACGCAACAGTTCGCGCTGAAGGGCGCGCCGCTCAACGTCACGCCGCGCGAGCGCACGGTGCTGGAGACGCTGATGCTGCGGCTCGGCAAGACGGTATCGAAGGCTGCGCTCATGGATGCCGTCTTCACGCTCGCGGACGAACCGAGCGAGGATGCCGTCGAGATCTATATTTCGCGGCTGCGCAAGAAACTGGAAGGCAGCGCGGCGGTCATCGTCACGCTGCGTGGGCTCGGCTACCTGCTGCGCCGAAAGGACGAGGCGCTCTGACCATGGACCACCGACGATGACCGGCAGCCTGCGCATCCGGCTCCTGTGGTGGATGCTCGTGCCGCTCGCGCTGTATGTGATCTTCACCGCGACGTCCGAGTATCGCGCCGCGCGCCACACCGCCGACCTCGTGCAGGACGGCCTCCTGCTTTCGTCTGCGCAGATGACGGCCGGCGAGGTCGAGTGGTCCTATGGCGCGCTGCGTGCCGATGTGCCGCCCGCTGCACTGGAGATGTTTGCGTCGCCACAGCGCGACCAGGTGTTCTACAAGGTGCAGGTGGAGGACGGCCCGCTGCTTGCCGGCATGCCGGACTTTCCTCGAGCCGCATCGGCGCCCGCCGTCGATGCACCCATCTGGTACGACGCCGTGCTGCGTGGCCGCGCCGTGCGAGCGGTGAGCGTCGTGCGGCCGATGTACGACAACGGCCGTGTCTGGCGCGTGCGCGTGTCCGTCGGCAAGACCGCGCGGTCGCGCGATGCGATGACCACGGCGCTGTGGCGTCCGCAATTCATGCGGCAGATCGGCATGGTGCTGCTGGCGGTGGCGCTCGCGTGCATCGGTCTCACGTTCGAGCTGCGGCCGCTCATGAAGCTGAAGAACGACGTAAGCGACCGCGATCCGTTGCATCTGGTGCCGATCCGCGCCGAGGGCCTGCATACGGAACTGCGGCCCGTGGTCGATGCGATCAACCAGTGCATCGCGCGCCTCTCTGCGCAGACGGCGGCGCAACGACGCTTCATCGCCGACGCCGCACACCAGTTGCGCACGCCGCTCACGCTGCTTGGCACGCAACTGCAATACGCGCGGCAGCAGCGGGCCGGCGATAGCGCGCTGGACGAGGTGCTCGGGGCCATGCATGTGAGCAATCGCTCGATGGTTGCGCTCACGAACAAGCTGTTGCTGCTCGCGCAGGCTGAGGCGCTCGATCCTGCGCAATTGCCTCTAGAACCCGTCGACATGACGCAGCTCGCGCGCGAGGTCGTCGAATCGCTTGCGCTGCTCGCGCAGACACGCGGCATTGACCTCGGCGCGGAGCTGGCGGACGCGGCGATCGTGGCAGGACATCGCGAACTGTTGCGTGCGATGGCGAGCAATCTCGTTGATAACGCGCTGCGCTACACGGCGCCGGGCGCTCGCGTGACGGTTTCGGTGCGCGCTGATGATGAGACCGTCGTGTTCGAAGTGATCGACGACGGTCCCGGTATCGCGCCCGAAGCGCGTTCGCGCGTGTTCGAGCCGTTCTTCCGCGCTTCGGCCCACACGGAAGGGACCGGGCTCGGGCTTGCCATCGTGCGCGAGATCGCCCAGTCGCATCGCGCCGATGTGACGCTCTCGCCGGGCGAGGACGGCCGCGGCGTGCGCGCCCAGGTGGTGCTCGCGCGGACGCGCGACGAGGCGACGGCGCAAGCCGGTGTCGCCGAACAGCGCGCGACGTGAAGTGATACGTGAATATCCAGGCGCGGCGGCCGCGTGACAGTAAAATGGCGTCTGGCCGCAGCCGGTTGGCCATCCACTCGTTTACCCGTTCATTCCCGGTTCGAACCCATGCAAAACAAATCGGCCAGTGGCGCTTCCTTGCCCGCCTACGAACAGATCAAGCGTTACGTCCTCGAACAGATCGAAAACGGCGTTCTGGGCCCGGGTGACGTTGTGCCCTCCGAAACGGAACTGGTCAAGGAGTTCGGCGTCGCGCGCATGACCGTTTCGCGCGCGCTGCGCGAACTGATGACCGAAGGCGTGCTGAACCGCGTGCGCGGATCGGGGACTTACGTGGCGCCGCGCCAGTATGAATCGACGGTGCTCCAGATCCGCAATATCGCCGATGAAATCGCGGCGCGTGGCCATCGCCATACGGCGCGCGTGCTGGGGCTGGAGACGAGCGACGATCCGTCGGCCATCGCCGCGCTTGAACGCGAGTCGGGACCGGTCTTTCATTCGCGCATCGTGCATTGTGAAGAGGGCGAGCCGATCCAGTACGAAGATCGCTACGTGAATCCCGAGGTTTTTCCGGAATATATGGGGCAGGACTTCACGCAGGAAACGCCGAATCACTATATGGTCCGTCTCGCGCCGGTACAGCGTGCGGAATTCCGCATCTACGCGCAAAAACCTGATTCGCGCGTGCGGCAGTACCTTGAAATGGAGATTGGCGAACCGTGTCTGCTGCTGCTTCGGCGCACCTGGGTCGGGCGCCATGTGGCTACGTCGGTGCGGTTATGGCACCCGTCGTCGCGGTTTCATCTCGCCGGGACTGTCTGATCGCGCAGGGGCTGGGCTGCATGTCCGCACGCCGGGCGTCGCATTTTGATCGCGATATCTACCGGCCGATTGAGCCATTGCCGACCAATGTGACTGCTGAACGACGGGAAACGCGAAATGTCGCGTGAACATGCAGTATCGTGAGGGCCTTTGCCAATCCTGCTGGCCCAATGATTCCCGTCGAGATGTTCCAGATGATTCCACTCTACCGCGATCCCGCCTTCTTTCAGCTCCTTGCCGACAGCTACGCGCGGCTGCTCGGTCGTCCCCTGGTGCCGCAGGCCATGTCCCTGGTCGAGGCTACCGAATGGCTCTACGAAAGTGCCCCGTTCGCGGTGCTCGCACACAATACGGATCCCGACCCGGTCTTTATTTACGGCAACAAAGCTGCGCAACGCCGCTTTGGATATAGCTGGGATGAAATAACGCGACTGCCGTCCCGGCTCTCGGCTGAGGCGCCGAATCGCGAGGAGCGGCAGCAATTCCTCGAACGCGTTCAGCGGCTCGGCTACGAGACGGGCTACAAGGGTGTGCGTATTACCAAATCAGGTGCGCGTTTTGAAATCGAGGAGGCCACACTGTGGCAACTTCTCGACGCGGACGGCAAATTGCACGGACAGGCGGTCGTCATTCCGCGTACGCGCGATATCTGATTGCGCGTATCGATCGTTTATCCGTTGACGCTGCGGGGGCGCTGGGCGAGCGCGATGATGCGACGGACCGATCACGATCTTCATCGTCGGCGTGCCGCCCCTTCTGCTGAATGCCGCTGATGCCATGGCGGCGGAATCGGGCCTGACCGCTCAGCCCCGCACGCGCCCGGACAAACTGCACACGGACAAGGTCTATAACTTTGTCCGCTGTCGGCGTTCCCTGAGACAACGTGGCCTCACGGCCCGTATCGCCCGTCGAGGCGCAGAACGCAGGAAGCAGCTCGGGCGGTATCGCTGCGTAGTCGAGTGCCCACATGCCTGGTTTGCCGGTTTCGACAAGCTGCACATTCTTTTATAGCGTCATCTCCACGTTCACGCCGCATTGCTTTCCCTGGCTCCCGCCGTTATCTCTTCGCGCTTCGTTGACGACTCGCGTTAGCGACTCCTCGTACTAACTGCGTCGCGTATATCGGACGCGGTCATTTGATATTGCTGCGCCTCGTCAAGTCACGACTCGCGAACAATGACCGTGTACCACACCCATAGCCGTCCGGCTGAGTATTTTTGCGGTACTGGTTGACGGGAAAATAACGCATGAGCCCGATGATGTGGAATCACCGCACATCGACCAGCTTCGAATTAATTATGGATTGCTAACTGAATCAGGGGCGTGATGGCGCCTCGATGCAGTGCATTCGTTTCAGAAAACGTCTACGCACAGGGAATCTGTATGAACAAGGCTTATCGATCTGTCTGGAACGCGTCATCAGCTACATGGGTGGCGGCGCCGGAGAGCGTCACGGGAAATCGGGGATCTGGGCCAGGCATCGCGACGATCGTGAAGACGTTGGCGCTGGTCGGCGTGGGCGGCCTTGCCCTGTCGGCGTATGCGGACGAGTCCTCGGCCGGCACGGCAAATATGCTGGTCGCCAATTCAGCCGATCAACTGGCTCCAGCCAGCGACCTGGCTGCACAAAACCTGATGTTGGCAGGCTCATTGCCCACGGGATCTGGGGTCGATCTGTTCGGGCTGAACAGCGTGTACAAGACCGCAGCCTATTATTCGAAAGTTGCCGGCCTCGCGGACGACACCGGGACAACGCCGCCGTCCGACGTGGCACGCGCCGCCGGCAACGGCTCGATCGCCATCGGCTCAAACGCGTACACGCCGGGCGCGGCGGCGGTCGCGGTCGGCGTACAGGCTTACGCGAGTGCGAAGGACGCTGTGGCGCTCGGCGCGGGTTCGGTCGCGGATCAGGCGAACACCGTGTCGGTCGGCAACGACGGTTCGGGTTCGTTCGTTGCCTACGATGCGAATGGCAAGGCCTATACGATCCAGAATCAGGCCAACACGCGCCGTATCGTCAACATGGCCGCGGGACAGGGCAATACCGATGCCGTCAACGTCGGCCAGTTGCGGGCGGTGACAGGGCTGCTTGGCGGCGACGCGGGCATCGTGGCGGACGGCACGGTCGCGGCGCCCAGCTATCGGGTGCAAGGCATCCTGGCAAATGACGTGGGCAGCGCGCTCACGGCGCTCGACGACGGCGTGAACGCCAACGGCGCGCAGATCGCCAACCTCGCGAACGACATTGACGGCGGCACGATCGGTCTCGTACGTCAGGACCCGGCGACGCGCGCGATCACCGTCGCCGCGGCTACGGACGGCACGGTGGTGGACTTCACCGGCACGGCGGGCGCGCGCCGGCTCCAGAGCGTGGCGGCAGGGATCGCGGACAACGACGCGCTCAACGTGGCCCAGCTTGAGTCGGCAGGGTTTCAGTTCGACGGCTCGGGCAGGATCATGAACGGCGCCGTCACCTACGACGCCGGGACAAGTGCCACAGGATCGCCCACCATTACGCTAGATCCCGGCGTGGGCGACAGCGTCTACTATCGCGACAGTAACCGCGCAGCGGGACATCTTCCGGCCGGCACCGTGATCAGCAATGTGGCCAACGGCATTCAGGATACCGATGCAACGAACCTGGGCCAGGTGTACGACATCATCAACGCCGCGGTCCCGGGAGGCGGCACGAGCCAGACGCCGGTCATGACGATGTCGAGCGCACAGCCGCAGCCGGGCCCGAACGTCGATACGGCCGGGCTCGACGTTACGTACAAGACGGCCGCGTATTACTCGCAGGTGGCCGGACGCGGTGACAGCTGGGGCACGACGCCGCCGTCCGACGTCGCGCGCGCGGCCGCGAGCGGCTCCATTGCTATCGGGTCCAGCGCGCTGACCACAGGCACGGCGGGCACCGCCGTGGGCGTACAGGCTTATACGTCGGCGAGCGACGCGGTGGCGCTCGGCTCGGGCTCGGTGGCGGACCAGGCGAATACGGTGTCGGTGGGCAGCAGCGGCGCGTCGTACACGGCGTACGACGCTTCGGGGAAGGCCTACACCATCACCAGCGAGGCCAACACCCGGCGCATCGTGAATCTGGCCGCAGGCTCGGCCGACACGGACGCAGCGAACGTCGGCCAGTTGCGGGCGGCGGGCCTTCGGGTCGATACCGGGGGCAACGTGACGAATGCGTTTGTCGCTTATGACGACACGAGCCGGTCCCAGGTGACGCTCGGCGGTTCCGGCGGCACGCGCATCACGAATCTGGCGGCAGGCTCGGCAGACCTCGACGCGGTGAACGTGAGCCAGCTGAGGACGGCGGGCCTGCAGGTCGACACCGCTGGCAATGTGACCAACGCGTTCGTCGCGTACGACGACGCGACGAAATCGTCGATCACGCTCGCCGGCGCGAACGGCACAAAGATTTCGAATCTCGCTGCAGGGTCGGCGGATTCGGACGCCGTCAACGCGGCTCAGTTGCGCTCGCTTGCCTCGGTGCTCGGCGGCGGCGCCGACCTCTCGGCCAACGGCACGATCATCTCACCGACTTACCACATGCAGGGCGGCACGCAACATACGGTCGGCGGTGCGCTCGATACGCTTGATGCCGGCCTGTCGTCGCTCCAGCAACAGGTTTCGACATCGGGCATCGGCCTCGTCGCGCAGGACCCCGTAAGTCACACGATCACGGTCGGCGCAAACACGGCCGGCGGTATCGTGGATTTTTCCGGCGGCGCGGGCGATCGCGTGCTGACCGGCGTGGCGGCCGGGCAAGTGAAGCCGATGAGCGGCGATGCGATCAACGGCGCGCAACTCTACGCCAACGCGGCGAGCGTGGCCTCGGCGCTCGGCGGCGGTGCGGCGGTCAAGCCGGACGGCACGCTGAGTGCGCCGGCCTATTCGGTCGGTGGCGCGACGGTCAGCAACGTCGGCGACGCGATCACGAATCTCGATGGTCGCGTCACGCAGAACACCACGGCTGTCACGAATCTGCAGACCACGGTGACCCAGATCGCGGGCACCGTTGCGAACGCGGTCCAGTACGATTCGTCGGCGCACGACAAGGTCACGCTGGGCGGCGCGGACGCGAACGGCAAGGTCAGCCTGACAAATCTCGCCGATGCCACGCTGAGCGCCACGAGCACCGACGCCGTGAGCGGCGCCCAGCTCTATGCCACCAACCAGCAGGTCGCGAGCCTCGATCAGGCGGTGCAGAACGTCGCGTCCGCCGGCTCGAAGTACCTCGCGGCGAATACGTCGAGCGGCGCGGCTAACACGAGCGGCAGCAGTTCGCTCGCGGTCGGTGGGGGCGCGAGCGCGAGCGGTACGGTGTCCACGGCCATCGGCGATCAGGCGAGCGCTACCGCCTCGAATTCCGTCGCAATCGGCGCGAATTCGGCCGCGCTGCGCAACGACACGGTGTCGGTCGGCAGTGCCGGCAATGAGCGGCAGATCACCAATGTTGCAGCGGGTACGGCGTCCACCGATGCCGTCAACGTTGGCCAGCTCAACAATGCGATGGGCAGCATGAACGGGCGCATCGACGACGTCGATCGCAGCGCGCGGCGCGGGATCGCGGCGGCGTCGGCGCTGAACATCGTTACGCCGTACCTGCCGGGGCGCACGACGCTCAACGCCGGCGTCGCGTCCTACCGCGGCTCGGCGGCGCTGGGCATCGGCCTGTCGCGCTGGAACCAGAAGGGCACGGTCAACTACAACCTCGGCGTTTCGTCGGCGGGCGGTAACAGCACCATCGTTCGCGCCGGCATCGGCATTGTGTTCGGCGCCTGATGCGCGCGGCCGGAAATGGACAAAAGGGCGAGAGCGGTAGCTCCCGTCGTTGTATGACCGGGCCGCGGGGCTCCTTCACGGGCAACAAACATGAAACATTCCATCATGGCGATCGCCGTGGCGCTTGCGGTCGCCGGATGCGCGTCGCAAGCGGCGCGCGACGCGTTACAGATCCAGGACCCCACGGCGCTCGCCAACGGATTCCACGCCGAGCAGAGCACGCTGGCCGGCGCCGTCACCGACGAGTGGATCGAGCAGTATGGGCGCGTCGCACGCACCTCGACGCCCGACGATGTGCAGATACGCTTGCATTCGCTCGGCCCGCGCGAACGGGACGGATACTTCGGCGCGAAAGCGCAGTGCTGGATCAATGCGGCGCGCGAAGAACGTGCGTTGCACGACGGCTGGGGCTTCGTCGAAGAGGCCACGCGCCAGGCCGACCTGCTCACGGGTGCGCTCGAAAATCATGCGCAATCATCGGCCGAGAATCCGAAGCTGCGTACCTCGTCTCTACTGCGTCCGGATCTTTGGCAGCAGTTGATGGCGGCGAAGTCATCGGCGGGGTGGCCCGCCTGTCCTCAGGCGCAACAGGTCGTCGCGTGTGCCGAAGTCGGCCTGATCCACGCGGGACACGAAGCGTGGACGCGCGCTTTCGACGCGAGCCGGCGACGCGTTGCAGCAATCGAACAGCAGATCGCGATGCTGCCGCATACGCTGAGCGCGTGCGCACCGCCGCCGCAACCGTCGCTGCCGCCGCGGGCACTGCCGCCGAAGGTGACGTTGCCCTCCAATGCGCTGTTTGAGTTCGACCGCAGCGACGTCGCCGGAATGTTGCCGCAAGGCCGTACCCAACTGGACGAGCTGGCGCGCGATCTCGGTGCGGACTTCGACGTGACGGCGATCCATGCCGACGGCTACACCGATCGCATCGGTGGCGACCGCTACAACATGGCTCTTTCGCAGCGTCGCGCGGATACAGTCGTTTTATATCTGCGCAACCAGGGAGCCACAGTGCCGATGAGTGCCGCCGGACATGGCAAAGCGAATCCGGTGGTCCAATGCGGTGAACGCGAGCGCCACGCGCTCATCGACTGTCTTGCGCCGAACCGGCGTGTCGAGGTGACATTTTCGCACCATGGTGTCGCGGAGGCTGCTTCGCAGGTTGCGCCGGCCGGTCACACGCGAAATGTGCCTCAGCCGTCGGACGATCCGCCAACGTCCGAAGCGCAGGTGCCGGCGTACCGTTAGCGCGGCAGGGCCAGGCGTGGCGAACACAACCTGGACGTCAACGCGCAGTCCCTGCATCCATTGAGGTATGGCCAGACGAAAAATCATGAACGGGGTATGGGCGGCGCAAGGGCTGTTGACTCCGGTACGCACGCCGTTCCCCAAAAGGCAGCCGATGCCGCGAAGCACTGGTAATGGATCAGCTCGCTCTTTGGTTAACCCCGGAATGATTCAATCGGCGCGTTGTCGTAGCCGTCGCGGCGGCCCGTCGACGCCTGCATTGCGAAGTAGTTGATGAGTTCCTGATGTGCGTGGGCGCGGTATCGCGAGTTGCGTTCGGTGTGATGGATCAGACTCGGTTTCAGGCGCCGGCTCGACGCGGCGCGAAATAACGCCTGCATGACAAGACTCGTTATCGTCAGCTCGTTCAACGCATAGTCAACGATTTTGCCGCTGCGCAGTTCGTGAGCGTCTGGAGTGGAAGCGGCAGCCAGGGTGCCGTTTCCTGAACACTGAAACATCACCTCAACGCCAGCTTGACAGCCTTCTCACGAAACGCTCACGTGTAGACGGCTTTGGGAATTCGATTCCTTCATGTCTTCGTTTCACGATTTCACGAAACGTTGGCTTCCTTCTTTTTTAGCCAACCTCAGAACCGCACGCGCCACGGGGAAAGTCGCACAGACGTACGATCTTTCCGAATTCTGTATTTGCGCTGCGATGCGCTGACCGCACGCGCGGTCAGCGCATCATTCGCGAGCGTGGTCACATCGACAGGCACGATCAATCGTCCGCGATAATGCGAAACATACGGTGACGCGGTTCCGTGGCGTTGGTCACTTCGGTTTGCCTCTGTTCGACCTCCACGGCGCGCAGCTGTTTTTTCTTCGCGGCGATTACCTGGTTGTAGGTGTGGATGACGATGTGGCCGACCTGTTCGGCGTCGTTTTCCGCTGCGAGGCGCAGGAGGCGCGCGCACGTCGATGGAGGCAACTCGCGCAGCGCTGTGGCGAGTTCGTTTAACGATACGTGTTCGAACAGCGCGGCGAACAGGGACTTCGTGAACGTAATGACTGGGGGACGTGGATATTCCATGGTTGGCTCTGTGGGTTCGGTGCGAATCAGGCTGCTGCTCGCTCGACCTCGCGTAGCAACTGCTTGGCGTGAATCAGGATCGCGCCCGAATCAAGCTCACCGAACCTGGTTCGCCGACGCAGTGCGCAGATGTAGCCGTGAAGCCTGTCTGCTGCGTTTGCGCCGGCAGCAAGGCAGTCCAGGAATTCCAGTTCGTCATCCGTGGTCCACGATCTAGAGCTGCCGTTCGTGCGTTGTTCTTTCGTAATAGTGCTTAGTCGTTTCAAGGCGAACCTTCGATAAGGATTATGAGAGAACGAAGTCGGGCCGGTTACTCTCGTCCGGCGACGTGTCAAATCGTCAGGTGGACCGAGTTAGTTACCAGCCGTTTTCATCTTTCCAGCCCGTCAAAGCGCTGATGGATCATCCTGCCTGCAGAGTCCTCAATGCACTGGCAGACAAGCGCATCGGATCAATCCCTCTCACTCGGGTACGCGTGCGCCGCGTTTGCGCTCGACCCCGTCAAGCTCCGGCTGGCGTCCGGAAGATTTCATTTCTTCCACCGCATCCCCGCGTCCACCAGAGCAGGCGCTAGCGGTTTTGCTGTGCTACGCACACCTGGTCCAACCGGCAGCGCCGACTGATTGCTCGTTGAGCGACAACGGTCAGGTCGCAATGACTGGGCAGTCGATGAATGTCGCCGATTTGCTTTCCGCGTGTGAGGATGGTCTTTATCCCGACAGCAACATCATCCAGTCACTGCGCGTCAACAGTGCTATACGCACGTATTTCGGCGAAACCGAACACGCTTCAACTGGACTCGTTGCGCCGGCCGCCGCAATTTCAGTTACGGGGACTTCTCCCATACAGTTGACGCGGCGGCCGACTCAACGGCAAGTAATGCGCGTTAGCCCATCATGCCGCCGATGCCTCCCATACCCCCCATGCCGCCCGACATGCCGCCGGAGTTACCTCCGTTGCTCATCACATCCTGAAGCAGCTTCATCAGGTCCTTGAGCAAATCCCCCGATGATTGAGAGCCGGGGGCGCCTGCTCCGCCAGAGCCATTCGAAGCAAAATCAGGAGAGAACATCGGAGCCGACTGGCCTTGACTGGCTGCGGGCGAATGACCAGACGAAGACATGTGACTAGAACTAACAGCGGAGAATGACTGAGTTGCACTCATTTGCGAGATATTGTTCGACATTTTTATTTCCTGGACGAAATACAATTTTTCAATGGGCACAACAATGCCCGTTATGTAGGACAGGAAGTACAAATATTTACATTGGAACCTCCGGATGCGTGAATACGTCACGTATCAGCCTCAAGAATTACAGACTGTCACGCACTTTAGGTAACCACGGAGTATTCGCATGTGTTGGGCACTTTGCAGAATTGGAACGGAATGAATGAGCATCAATTTCGCGAAGACGACGAAGTGCAGACAGACCACGGTTTCTCGAAAACGCTCGTAGTCGCACACAATTAACCTGATGCGGTTAGGTAAGCCGGAACTCCAATCGACCACCCAGCAAAGAGGTGGTCGTGTAAATTTTGAAAGCTGGATAAGTGGCTTTGCCGCAAGCACATAACACGCTTTAGGCAAGATCTATCTGATGATCTGAATCCATGCGTTTCATCATTTGAACAACACAGACGACGCGTACGTAACCCGTAAAGTTCCATATAGATTCGTGCGCTAGATCCATTTCCATCGCCCATTTTGAAATCAGTTTTCCCACACTTAACGATTCTTCACGAGCTAGTTGCTCGATGATTGACCAGTAAATTTCTTCCAGCCTGAGACACGTAGCGATACCGTTGAGGCGAACGGACCGCTGTCTGAGCTTGAGAAGATCCGAATTGATATTGCAATACATTGTTCGGAACATTGGCATCCAAAGTAATTTAGATTCCTGTAATGCTCTCCGGCTTGGATTTGTGCCGGTGGTATCTGCGTATGACCGTAACAGACAAGTACCGGGATATAGTCTCGTCACATCAAACGCAGAACCCATTTGGGAAAATATATATGTTCATGACACGGCGAAGCGAGCGTGCGAAAGTTGAAAAAATATGTGTCAGGCGATATCGAGCTGCCGTTGGCATTCGCCGTGTCGTAGTTGCTGGAATCGTGCTGAACGCTTCGCTGAGCAATGCCGTTCAGCCTGTGTGGCGTGGAGAAACAATGCATTACTTTGCACGCGATACACCTTTAACTGAGGTTTTGAGAGAAGTGGTGAGTGCTGGTGGGCTTCAAGTGAAAATCTCGCCTGGAGTGAAGGAGCCTGTCAATGGCGCGTTTAACGAACTGCCAGAACGCGTGTTCGCCAGATTGATCGAAGCCTACGGCCTTGCCTGGTACTTCGATGGAAATATCATTCACGTCTCTCGCGCGAGCGACATCCGAAACCGGACTATTTCGTTTGCACCCATGACGCGCTCAGACGTGGCCAGCCTGTTGGCCAATCTCGGTCTCGACGACAGTCACCTGCCGGTTCGCTATTCGGACACGACGGCTGTCGTAACCGGTCCTTCCGGGTATGTCGATGCGATTGCCGATGCCGTTGCGCAGGCCCAGGCGCAGACGGTCGTCAGCCCGCCTAACAGCGAGATGGCGATCCGCGTCTTTCCGCTTCGCTACGCGCAGGCACAAGACATCACATACGAGTCCGGAAACAAGCAGCAGATCGTGCCCGGCGTGGCATCGCTCTTGCGCAAACTGATGGCGGATATCCCGGTTTCAGTACCGAGCTCCGCAACGCCGGTGAAGGTGCGCAGCCAGCGCCGGGAGGATCCCGGCGGGCCGCTGTCGCTGCCGGGCCTGCGCGGCCTGGGTCTGGCCGATACGCCGCCGGTGATCGATCCGCCGTTGCCGGAATCGGGCGTAATTAACACCGTTTCTGCGTCAATGCGACGCAATATCGTCGCCGACGCGCGCACGAATTCCGTTGTGATCTATGACGTGCCGGCCATGATGCCGAACTACGAGCGCACGATCGCGCTGCTCGACAAACCACAGGATCTCGTCGAAATTACGGCGGCAGTCATTGATGTGTCATCGGATGCTGCGACGGAACTGGACATACGGTTGAGCGGAAGGGCAGGCGGAGGATGGGGCGCAGCTGCTGCCATTACGGGTGCATTGGCGTCAGCGCAGAACACGGCCAACACAGCGATATTGTCGGGTGCCAGTCTCGCGACGATGATCGGCAGTCCGACAACTTTTTTATTTGCAAAAATTCGTGCTCTCGAAGAGAGCGGCAAAGCGCGCGTTTTGTCGCGGCCACAGGTGCTGACGTTGAACAACACCGAAGCGGTTCTGTCGTCACGAAATTCCATGTATGTGCGGGTGGCAGGTAATCAGGATGTTGATCTTTACAACGTCGATACCGGGCTGACGTTAAAGGTGACCCCCACTGTAGAGTCGGTTCCGGGCGACGTTAAGAATATTCTGCTGAGTGTGCAAATCGAAGATGGAGCATTCGATTCGTCTGCTTCGGTTGATGGCATTCCGAAAGTCAGTCACAACTCCATCGTGACGCAAGCCGTCATCAAGGACGGAGAAAGTCTTCTTGTCGGCGGCTATGAGTATGAGCGCAACGAAAAGTCCACGTCGGGGGTGCCCGTGCTCGAGGATCTGCCGTTCGTTGGTTATTTGTTCGGCGATAAGCAGGAGCAGTCACAGCGGCTCGAACGGCTGATCCTGATCACCCCGCGTATCAAGTCGATGACGACCCAGACTGGGCAAACGGGCATCGGCCTGGAGTCTTTGCCCTCGGGCCTTACGCCGCCGATACCTCAATCCGCCGTTGGTGGTGCGACCGCACGCGCGCCGATGATGCAGCCAGGCGGGTACGCGCCGGAGTGGACCGATTCGATTCCGCCGCTCCCTCCGGGGTCGTTGCCCGGTTCATCCGCGACGAAGGGGCGAGTCCGATGAGTGCCGGCGGAATTATTACCGTGACCGGCGGCATTCATGCCGGGGCCAGTGTGCTCTTGTCCGACGGCCATGACATGATGATCGGAAACGAAGATGACGCGAATATCGTGCTTGTCGACGAGAGCATCGTGGCGCACCACGCGACCATTTGCCTGAACGGCAATTTGCTGAAATTGACCGCACATCATGACGGCGTGCGGGTGTTCGGTCACGCATTGGCACCGGGCAAGACAACCGTGTTGAGACAGGGTGCGTCGTTCACGGTGGGTGATGCGCAAATACAGTTCAGCGGACGCGACTTGCTGACACCCGATGAGGTGCGCTCGGCGGAGCTCGCGTGGCTGATGGCGCATGCGCCCGTCGCCTATGTCGCGAAACGTTGGGCGCTGACTTCGCGTGGTGTGAAGCTAACGCTGATGATAGCGCTCATATCAGCCGCAGCCGGCGTGATGTGGCAAATGTACGGCCCACACGATGTGGGGAGCGAGGCACCGAAACTCGACGGCGCATTCCGTTTTGTGACAGTGCGTGAAGACCCGAAAACGCATGCGTATGTCTACGATGGCTATGTGTCAACCGCTCGAGATCTTTCCTCGCTGGCGGCCATCGTTCGCCGGGACACGTGTGCATCGGTGATGCGCGTGGTCGTCGTCGATCAGATGAAGGAGCAAGTCGCGGACTTTCTGACCAGGTATTACCGCGGCGCACAGATCAAGGCAGGCGCTCCGGGAACGTTCACTATTATTCCCCCCGCTGAAGAAGGGTACCTTCTACCCGAGTCGTGGGATTACGCACGCGTCGCGCGCCTTGCCTACGAATCGATCAACGGCCTGCGCGAGCTTGCGTTCGAAGGCCATGCTGAAAACACCAGTCCGGTGCGAGCGCCCATTGGAGCGATTGGCATGAATCTGGCGCGTTCGGCCCATGGTTCGTGGCTCGTTGATGCGCAGGGTGTGCGTTATTTCGCAGGTGCACAGCTGGCGCTCGGCAAGATCACGGACATATCGGGGTGTACGGTGACGATCGTGCGCAACGACGATGGAACGCCCTATGTTCTCTCGGCTCAGACGGGCAAAGACAACAAGAAGTGTAACTGAGTAGCAAAGCAGGTTTGCCTGCCGGGTATGGGCGCGTGGCTCGGTGTGCAATAAGTCGATGTGACCTACAACGCGCGTTTTACATTTAATAAGGAGTATTTAATATGCAAGTCGGTGGCGTTGGTATGAACTCCCCTTACGCTGGAAACACGGGTGGCACAAGCTCGGCGGCTGACGCGGGCAATGGGCAGACCACTCAGGATCTTCAGGATCAAAAGGCTCAAAACGCATTTCAGGAACAAATCACGAAAGAAAGCAACATGGAGTCGAAGCGCAACCAGACCCGCATGGGCGTGATCGCGAACCTGAAGTAATTGCCTGATAGAGGCGCCGCGCTGGCGGCGCCTCAAATGTCAACGACCTTTGAAGAGATAAATACATGCTACTGCAACCCGTGGTGATGAACGCATTTACCCAGAAT
Source organism: Paraburkholderia adhaesiva (assembly GCF_021390575.1). Lineage (GTDB taxonomy): Bacteria > Pseudomonadota > Gammaproteobacteria > Burkholderiales > Burkholderiaceae > Paraburkholderia > Paraburkholderia adhaesiva. The sequence goes on from NZ_JAJEJQ010000002.1 coordinate 970,798, forward strand.
TCGACTCCGGATTCGACGCAGATTCAGTCGTCTACTAATACGCCGGGAGATACCGGAAATTCTCCATTTATCCAGATTCTGGAACGTGCGGAAGAAATCGCCATGGTGCAGGACAAGCGTGTTGCTGACGATCTCAACATGCAAGCGAAAAGCCAGTCATCGACGGCGAAACTACTCAATCTCCTGCAACTTCAGTACGACATTGACGACATGCAATTCAGTGCCACGATGGCGAAAAACATCGCCAATCAATTTAGTCAGGCGTTGACCACGATTACGCAGAGAACCTGATGCGCCGCGCACTGATTCTCCTGCCGCTGCTATTCCTCGTCGGCTGCAAATCGTCACTGTTCGAAAGCCTGGACGAGGAACAGGCAAACCAGATCATTGCCGTGCTGAGTGAGCACGGTATTGATGGTGTCAAGGAACGCAACGCCGACAAGACATGGAGCATCTCCGTAGATAGCAAGAACGTCACCACCGCAACCGAGATCACGCGCGAATATGCGTTGCCTCACGGTGGCCATGCGAATCTGGGCGAGTTGTTCAGCCGCCAGGGGTTGATTTCGAATCCTGGGGAAGACCAGGTTCGCTATGTGTATGGGCTGACGCAGGAGCTATCGGAGACGCTTGAAAAAATCGACGGGGTACTCATTGCGCGCGTACACGTCGTGCAACCTGAGCGAGATCCGCTTATGCAGCAGGTCACGGCGCCATCGGCGTCGGTAATGATTCGCTACCGCAGTGACTACAACCTCGACTACATGAGGGACAAGATTCGCGGTCTGGTGGCAGGCAGCGTGGAAGGGCTGACCCCCGACCACGTTTATCTGACGCTGGTCCCGGTCACGCCTGTTGTCGAATCTGGCGATGCGAACAGCAATAAAAGTGCTTGTATCGCCGTGCCCGATGGCAATTCACGCCACGCCGGTATGTTGGCTCTGATCGTTCTGGCCGTGACGGCCATGATCATTTCCGCGTGGGTGTGGGGAAAAGGCATTCGCTCGTTCGCACCCACATTCTTTCGGCGAAGAAAGCTCAGGAAGACGGCGGAACAGCCTACCGAAAAGCGGCCAGAAAGCTCTGCTGGAAAAGACGCGTCATGACCCGCGTGGCCATACTCGCCTTGTCGAAATGGGCGCACTTTAGTTGGCTGCCGCGTGGGGAACGCGCGCTTACGGAGCGGGCACAGGTTGACGCGAACGCCGATCTGCTCGCGCGCTTTCCGAGACTGGCTGCGATGCAAACGACGCCGGCAATGCCGTCGTTTGCCACAATGCCGCGTCCGGCATGCGCGAAAGTCTTGCGTGTGACTGCGGCGCTCGCTCACGCGCGGTCACTGCGCCGGGTCATCAGCGCAAGCGCGCAGCAAATATTTTCCGCCCGAATTGCGTCGAACTTGCTGCACGCGATTCAGCGCGACGTGCGCGGAGAGCAGGAGGATACCGATCAGAACGTGACGCTAAATGTCCTGGATCGTGTGTCAATGACGGCGGCTGGCTTGAGGGTTGCACTGCGAACGATTGACGACCCGGCGCTGCGCATATTGATGGAATTGCGTCTGCCGCGCCCGGTCGCGCAGTGCATGGGGAACATTGGCGTGTGCGACATGCGTGTAGAAACCGCCCACGATTTGCTCGATGCTGCGTATGCGCTTGCGGGAGGTGAGGCATGTTGATCTGCCGAAGGGGTGAGTGGCGAGTGGAGTCGGATGGTTTTGTGTCGTCCACGGAGTTATACGGGCTTGAAGGCTTGCGGGAAATGGAAGCGTTCCGCGCACGGGATGCCGAATGCGAGGTCGCACGCCTCGCGGAGCGCGTGCGTGCGCTAAAGCGACGCGCGTGGCGCCGAGGATATGAGGCTGGCCGTCGCGCCGCACTGCAGAAGTTAGTCGTGCCATCAGCCGCCGTATCGTTTGCGTCGCATTGTCTGGAAGAACGGCTTGCCGACATGGTGCTGAAGACGGTCGCCGGGATACTCGGGGAACTGCCTTCCGATGTGGTGTTGCCGAGCCAGTTGCGGCGATGCCTTGATGCGTCATGTGCGCAACAGGTGCTGTCGGTGCGCGTGTCGGCCGACGATTACGACGAGACGCAACGCGGTATACGCGTGCTTGAACAGGAATTAAACGCCCACGCTTTCACGGTAATGGCCGATGCGGACTTGCCGTCAAACTCGCTTGTCGTCGAAACCGAGCGCGGCGTGATCGACGGTAGCCTGACGCCGCAACTACAAGCGCTGGAACTTGGCATGAGAGATGCGATCAAGATGCTGCTCGATGAGTACCGCTACATGGATGACGAACCGGCGAGAAAGTTTGACGCGGTCGAGAGCGGTTTGCGCGATGTGATCGCCATGCTCGCGGAGCCGACAAATAGGCAGGATGGCGGGGTGAAAAAATGAGTCCGTGGCGAGACATAAGGCGGATTTCGCTTGAGCACGCGCGGCGGCAAAACATTGCCGTGCTGCACTTTGGCGCGTCCTATCCGGTCAGCGTCGGCAAGCAGATGTTCACGCTGCAATTCGAGCCGTGTCGTGCGAGCTATCCACTGCGGCTTCATGGACAAGCGGGGGGAGCGACGCTGACTCTCGACTGCGACGCACAGGCGCTTTTTCCCGAGCTGGCACGGCAATCACTGACTCAGGCCGGAGCCAGTGCTCATCTGTTGATCACGCAAGCCTTCGAGGACTGGCTCGACGCACTCGAAGGCGTGTTCGGATTCACGCTCGACGTGAGCGGCACTTCGTTCGATGTGGCGTCACAGCCCGGGGCATACGGTCTCGTCCTCACGCACGAGAGGAGCCATCGAGCAGCGCACTTCGCGCTGGACAGCGAAGCCATCGATCAATGGCTGGAACGCCAGCCTGCTCCCGTGGATGACATGGCCCGTCTATCGCACCGGCTGCGAGTGCCCGTGCCAGTGTGCAAGGCAGGCCCTGCGCTGACGTTGCCGCGTCTGCGCGCAATCAGGCGCGGTGATGCGCTGCTGCTCAACCGCGCGTCGTTGTATTTGCGCATGCCGCTCAGCCATGGGGCGCGCCGTATTTTGCTCAAACCTTCAGGGGAATACATGTTGATAGACGTTCCGATGATCGACGAAAACACCGAATCTGCCGAGATGACTAGCGAGCTGGTTCCCGCCAACGCCCTCACGTTCCCGTTTGATGCGGTGATTGGCACATTGTCGCTGACGTTCGATGAGCTGACTCGTCTGCGCACAGGTTCGATCGTGTCGTTGCAGTTGCCGGTGCACAGAAATTCGGTCTTGCTGCTATGCCAGGGCGTTCCGTTCGCCCGCGGCGAGCTGATCGACATCGATGACGCGCTGGGCGTACGCATTGTCGATCTGACGCACATGGCGGAGACACGAAGCTCATCATGAGAGATCAAGCCGTCAATCTTCAGCTCATCGTCCTGTTTTTCTTCCTTGGGCTGCTGCCGCTGATCGTCACGATGACCACATCGTTCACCAAGATCAGCATCGTGTTGACATTGCTGCGTTCAGCGGTCGGCGTGCAGCAGGCGCCGGGCAACATGGCGCTCTCGGCGCTGGCGCTCGCGGCGACGCTGGTTGTGATGGCGCCGACAATGGAGAAGATCGGCGCCGATCCGGCGCTCAACGAGAGCATCGAGCGCGGTGCGCTACCCCCAGTCGCGGACCTCTATCGGGCAGTAAGGGGACCGCTCGGCGATTTCATGCTCCAGCATTCACGACCCGCCGAGCGGGCGTTTATGGTGTCGGCCGTAAAGCGCCTGAATCCCGAACACGATGTACAGGAAACCGATTTTTCGGTTTTGATTCCGGCGTTTATGATCAGCGAGATTTCGAGCGGATTCGAAGCCGGCTTTCTGCTTTACATGGCGTTTCTGGTCATCGACCTCGCCGTGGCCAATATCTTGATGGCAATGGGCATGGTGATGCTGTCACCCACGACGGTATCGACACCGTTGAAGCTCTTCGTGCTCGTGTCCGTGTCAGGTATTTCAAAACTGATGCACGGTCTCATAGTCAGCTACGCACGATGAACTGGAGCCCGTCACTTAACTCACTGGCGAGCGATGCTTTGTTGCTCGTGTTCTGGCTTTCGTTGCCCACGCTCGTGGTTGCCACGGTGGTCGGTTTGCTGATTGGTCTTGTGCAATCCATCACGCAAATTCAGGATCAAGCTCTGCCGTATAGCGTAAAGATCATCGCTGTCGCGTTTGCGTTGATGATCGCCGTGCCGTGGGGCAGGAACGAGGTGTCCCATTTTCTCGATCAGGCGTTTTCATACATCGCAACGGGGCGCGTGAAATGATGGCCGACTACATCGGATATATCGAGGGATTGGCGTTCTGTAGCATCCGGCCGATGGTTGCACTTTCGCTGATTCCCTTTGCGGGCAATGATTCGCTCGGCATAGCTTTGCGGCTGCCGTTGACGTTGATGTTCGCCGTGTTGCCGAATCAGGTAGGCTGGCCGGACAATCCGGCTATTGCAGTCGGCGTTGAAGTGTTGATCGGCCTGACGCTTGGCTTCTTGCTGAGCGTGACATTCCACGCGGCGGCCGCTGCCGGTGCTTTGATCGACCAGCAGGGCGGTTACACGGTCGGCGCGTCCTACGATCCGAATTTTCGCACCGAAGCAGCGCATTTCGAGAGGCTCTTCGTCTGGCTCGCCACGTTGACGTTTTTTACCGGAACGGGCCTGAAGGCCGTCTACGGCTTCTTCGCCGATGCATGGGCGCTCTGGCCGCCCGGTGCGCCACGTCCCGATTACATGCGAGTGATGCAGGAACTGGCCGAGACCAGACTGGCGCTGTCGATCGTGGAGGGTATAAAACTGGCGATGCCGCTCATCGGCCTGCTGTTCCTCGTCGATATTTCGCTTGGGTTGATGTCCCGCTACGCGAAGCGGATCAATCCGTTCATGACCGCGCCTGCCGTCAAGGCGATCGTCTTGTCGTTCACGGTTATTTTCTGCGTGCCGATTCTGCTGGAACGACTCCACGCTATTTTTATTGCTGGCGCGATATTGAGATGAGCGACAAAACCGAAGCGCCAACTCCTCACCGGCTGCGACGCGCGCGCAAAGACGGCGATATTGCGAAGAGCGCGCATATGACTGTTGCGGCGAGTGGCATTTTCTGGTGGCTTTTTCTGGTGACCGAAGCGCCGCACATATTTCAGGTCTGCGCTCACGTGGTGGATTCCGCGACGCGAATCGATCAAGCGCTGCCGTTCGATGAGCGCTTCATGCAATTGGCGAGTGCGCTCACCGCGATGCTGCCGGTCGTGCTCGTAACGCTTGGTGTCAGCATGATCGCGATCATCGTGCCCGAAGTGGCGCAAACCCGAGGTCTGATCGCATTCAAGCGTGCGGCGCCAGACATTAAACGCTTGAACCCGATGTCCGGATTGAAGAACCTGTTCGGGATCAAGACGTTGGTGGAGACTGCAATCACGCTGGCGCAGTTTTCAGTGTTGCTATTCATATTCGGCTATGCGTTCGAGGTTTGGTGTGCGCAGCTGCTGCCTTCGTTTGCGCTTTCGTTCGGTGGGCAACTGAGCGTCACTTGCCAGTCGCTTGCGCGTTTGCTGGGCATGATGGGAATTTCGCAACTTGTGCCGGCAGTTGTTGATGTCAAGTTGCAGGATTTCCAGTGGCGCCGCCGTTTGAGAATGGACAAGAACGAAATCAAGCGCGAATACCGCGACGAAGAAGGCGATCCCTTTGTCAAAGGGCGTCGCCTGGCCATGCACAGGGAGCTGAGCCAATAAGATGTTCGACAAAAACCGATTGAACCGTATTGACTTACCTGGGCTGTTGACGCGTTACGCGGATCTTGGCGTGGGGGTGGGCCTGCTCTGCGTGCTGGTGCTGCTGATCGTACCTATACCGCCATTCATCCTCGATCTGTTCATCAGTGTGAGCTTCACGACTAGCTTCGTGATGCTCGCGGCAACAATATACGCGGCGAAGCCGGCGGAGTTGTCGAGTTTTCCGTCGCTGCTCCTCGTGACGACATTGCTGAGACTCTCCCTCGCAATTGCGTCGACGAAAATGATTCTGCTTGATGCGCACGCAGGACAGATCATCAGCGCGTTCGGTCAACTGGTGGTTGGGGGCAATGTCGCGGTTGGCATTGTGGTGTTTGTCGTATTGTCGGTGATCCAGTTCATCGTCGTGGCGAAAGGCGCTGACCGCGTCGCCGAGGTGTCGGCACGCTTTACACTCGACGGCATTCCCGGGCGCCAGATGAGCATCGACGCCGATCTGCGCAGCGGCCAGATTACGCCCACCGACGCCCGACGGTTGCGCGCCGAGCTGGAGCGCGAGACATACTTTTATGGATCGCTCGACGGCGCGATGAAATTCGTCAAGGGCGATAGCATTGCCGGACTCGTCGTCGCGCTTGTCAATATTGTTGGCGGTCTTACCATTGGCATTGGACAACGCGGTATGTCGTTCGGCGATGCGCTGAACACGTACACGATCCTGACGGTTGGCGATGGCCTCGTATCGCAGATTCCATCGCTGGTCGTATCGATATCCGCGGGTTTGCTGGTTACGCGCGTCTCGTCGAACAGTGGAAGCACGAATCTCGGCCGGGATATCTTTCAGCAGTTGTCGCTGCATCCGGCAGCACTGATGATGGCGGGTGTTGCTTGTCTTGCTCTCGCGGTCATTCCGGGTTTTCCTCACATCCAGTTCGTCCTTGCGGGGGGCGTGCAGATCGGCCTGGCAGTTGTGACGAGTCGCCAGCGCGCGGCGGCGACCAGGTTGGAGCGGCCACAAATGCCGGCGATGACGCGCGACGGCGGAACCTACGTACAACGCATTCTCGACGATGTCGAACTGGGCACGAGTTCGCCACTTCGTGCGCGTCTTGGCGTCAAAGCGTGTGATTCGCTGCATCCGGTCGAGCTTAACCGCCGCTTCGCGCTAATGCGCCGCGATTTGATGGTGCGGCTCGGTGTTCCGTTTCCGGGTGTCGGGCTCTTGCGCGATCCGAACCTCGACGAAGATCGCTATATCTTCGATATCGACGACGTGTCGTTCTACGGGGGAACGCTGATTGCCGGACACGTGCTGGTGAGCGGTGACGCATCGCTGGTGACGATGGACGGCGTGCCGGGTTATCACCCGCGGGCGGAGAAGTCGGTGTGGGTGACTGAGCAGGCTGCCACCGCAATCGACGACGCACGCATCATGAAATCGAGCACCGATGCAGCGCTCTGCGATCACCTGATAGACGTGTGTGAGCAGCATGCGTCGTCGTTCATCGGAACCCAGGAAACGCGCTTTCTCCTGGATCAGCTCAGCATCGAGTTCCGTGAACTCGTGAATCAGATTCAGCAGGTGATAACCACGGTGCAGCTTGGTTGCGTGCTGCGCAGTCTGCTCGACCAGCGAATTCCGATTCGGAATCTGCGAGGCATTCTCGAAGCAATCCTTCGCATACCGGACGGGGGACGGTCGCTCGACCGGATGGTGCGGGAGGCACGCATTGCCCTCGGGCAACAAGTGGTGCGCCCCCTTGCCGATCTGAACAACTGGGTAATCAATGCAGCCGTGCTCGACCCGGCGTGGGAAGCCGTACTCGAAGCGCAGATTGAAGTCGGCCCCGATGGCGAACCGCAATGCGTGCTCGACGCCGATCAACTGGAAATCCTGCACGAAGCTTTTGCGACGCAAGGCGACACGGCGCGGCTCGTAGTGACGACGGCTCTTCTGCGTCCTCATCTTGCGCGCATTCTCCGCACGCTCGGTATTCGTACCGATGTGCTCGCGATGGAGGAAATTCCGCTCGACACGTATCGCGTCCACGTGATCGCGACGCTCGAACCGGCTTAATCCGTGCTACCAACGAACAGCAAAAGGAAAACGCTTGTGCCGCAAACGCCGCTACTCTCGACGAAGCCAGTGCTCAACGCAAGGATCATAGAAGCGCGGGGGGTAATCGTGCGTGTGGTTGGCGCCTCGTTGCGCGTCGGCGAAATGGTGCGGCTTACCCGGCCCGATAGCCAGGAGGCGCAGATCGGCGAGGTGGTCGGCTTCGCGCACGACGGGGCACTTGTCGTACCGCTCGACGGGCTCAAGGGATTGTCGAATATTACCCAGGTGGAAGGCTGCGGTCTCAACTGGCGTCGCTTCGAGTCTTCTTCGCTGCTCGGACGAGTGGTGGACGGACTTGGGCGTCCGCTTGATGGCGGCGCCGCTCCGACCACGGCAAACGCGCGGCAGCAGACGGATGCGCTGCCACTTGTCAATCCGCTCGACCGACCGGTGATTTCGACGCCATTCGCGACCGGTGTACGGGCCATCGATGGGCTCTTGTCCTGCGGCGTCGGCCAGCGCGTCGGCATCTTCGCGCCGGCGGGCGGCGGCAAGAGCACGTTGATAGGTATGATTGCAAACGGTGCAGTGGTCGACGCGATTGTGATCGCGCTGATCGGTGAGCGTGGCCGCGAAGTGGCCGAGTTCATTCACGATCATCTTGGCCCGCGACGCTCATCATCGGTCGTGATCACGTCGACGGCCGAGCGGCCGGCGGCTGAGCGCATCAAGGCTGCCGAGCTGGCGTGCAGTGTCGCGAGCGAACTGCGCGCCGAGGGAAAGCAGGTCCTGCTACTGTTCGATTCTCTGACTCGCTACGCGCGCGCGCTGCGCGAGGTTGGTCTGGCGGTGGGCGAGCCTCCGGTGCGCCGCGGATATCCACCGCGAGTGTTCGCCGAGTTGCCGAGACTGACCGAAGCAGCGGGGCTGACGCGGCAGGGCTCGGTCACTGCGTTTTTTACGGTGCTGGCCGAAGACGAAGAAATGACGGACCCTATCGCGGAAGAGGCACGCTCGCTGCTCGACGGACATATTCAGCTTTCGGGACGGCTCGGTGCGGCGGGACACTATCCGGCCATTGATGTGCTGAAGAGCAAGAGTCGCGTGATGACACGCGTAACGTCTCAGCAACATCGTGACGATGCAAATCGCGTGCGTGGATGGATGAGCCGGTATCAGGAAGTCGAGCTGTTGCTGCAGATGGGCGAATATCGGCGTGGCAACGATTCCGAAAGCGATCTCGCGATCGATCATCATAAATTGATTGAACGCTTCCTGCGCCAGCCTCAAGACCAATACTGCGACTGGGACAACACGATTTTATCGTTGCACGCGCTTTGCCGTGGGGCCGAAAAATGAAAGAGGCGGAACAGACGCGCGCATGGACGCTGCTCGCACGTGTGCGGCAGCTAAGAGTCGAGCGAGCGCGCCGCCTGTTGAACGAGGCACGCATTGGCGTTCAGCAAGCGGCAGCGGATATTGTGTCGCAAAGGAATGCCGTCGCGGAGCACGAGGTAAAGCGCCGCGCAATCCTGGATGCATGTTCCTGTGCCGAGAGGGGCGCGGCGTTGTGGCGCCTGGCGTTGCATCGGCACGACGCAGGAAAGTCCGCGCTGGTATCGGCGCTTGCCGTTGCATGCCGTGCCGAGGAGAACGCACAGAAACGGGTCGTTTCGGCGCTGCGCGATCTGCAAAGGGAGATGCGTGGACTGGACTATGCGCGGGAGCAGGTGCGCGGTCTCGTCGCTGCGCAGCAGGAAGATAGCGATCCCGACGATTGATGATCTAACGTCGATCGAAATCCGGAATTTTCATCCGGGCGAGACTTCGGTTATTTTGAACGGCGCACTCCCAGGTCGCCGTATTAGGGCGACCTAGGCTGCTACGGTCAGGCCTTGCTGATGTCTGCCGCAGTCGGTGCTTTGCCCGTCAGCGGATCGATCCAGCCTGTGCCAGCGCTATTGGCGATGAGCGTATAGCCGTCTGCGGTCTGTTGATCGAGTTGGCGGCCGTTGCCGCTGCGTTCCACCGTAAGCGGATTGCCGTCCACCTGACTCAAACCATTAACCACATAGGCCTTGTTACCTTGAGTGATCGTCACCTGGTCAGCATAACTGACTGAGCCCTGCGGCTGCGTTCCGACGGTGACCTTCGTGTTATCGGGCAAATCGAACGTTAGCGAGCCGTTGAACATGGTTGATGTGCCATTGGTATCCAGATGCGGATCGCCCCAGACTTTGGTCGTATTGCCGGTCTGATTGTTCGTCAGAAGGAGCGACGAATCACTCTTCTGCAGAGCGATAGAGTAATCGCCGAGATTTATGCTCGATGCGTTGTTCTGGACTGCAGTATTGCTCCAACTACTATTTTGTCCAGTGCTGTTGCTTTTGTTGTTCAAGGACTGTGAATTGTTCCAGTTGCTTTGCTGACTGCTGGAGCAGCTCTTCTCGTTCTTGACCTGTGAATTGCTCCAGCTGCTTTGCTGACTGCTGGAGTAGCTCTTCTCGTTCTTGACCTGTGAATTGCTCCAGTTGCTTTGCTGACTGCTGGAGTAGCTCTTCTCGTTCTTGACCTGAGTATTGCTCCGGTTGCTTTGCTGGCCGTTGCAATAGCTCTTGTTGTCCTTGACCTGTGTATTGTTCCGGTTGCTTTGCTGGGCGCTGCAACGGCTCTTGTTGTCCTTGACCTGTGTGTTGCTCAGATTGCTTTGCTGACCGCTGCAACGGCTCTTGCTGTCCCTGGCCTGTGTATTGCTACAAACGCTATTTTGGCTGCTGAAATGACTCTTGTTGTTGGTGCCGGTATTGGCGCTGTTCTGTTGAAAGGTGGACGTCCACATCGACGCCGACGCCGACGTATTGTTTGGTGACCGCGAGTACTGCTGAGAATAGCTCGCTCCGGAGAACTGCTGATTCCCCGCGCCATTTCCGCGAAATCCCGTCGCCGACGAATTCGAACTGTATGATTGTGTCGCGCTTCGATACGATGCGCTACTCGTCGAAAATGAAGATTCAGTCTGGCTATACGATGCATAACTGCTGCGATCGATTGTGGCTTGCATTGAATGAGTCCTTGAATGGTTGACTTGTCGATCCTGTTGGTTGGCTCGATCTATCCGGCAAAGTCAGGGTTGCCCCCGTTTTCGCCGGCAGAAAAAGTGTAAGGAATGGGTACGTCTCGCATGCACTACAGGCGTATCGCAGCGATGACGGATATAAGAGTGGCTAAGCAAGTCATTAACGAAGCGTGGGCAGATATGACCTTTCCGCTCTGAGGTATCCCACTGTAGAGTTAGCGGCAAGGCGGCAGCAGAAACCCTGTCATGGAGAAATCAAGGTTCGGCGAATCGTCGTTTTGGATCTCGGCGGATAGATGACTAGAAAAATTGACCTGTAAATCCCGATCTCCGTTGAGATGAGAGATCAGTTTCGATGCGCGCGAACACGCCATGGTCATACACGCGCATGGACAACAAAAAAAAGCGCACCCGATGTACGCCATACGCCACTTCTGATGCAGCAGCAGGACATTCGCGTACAACGGCGTCGATCTGGATGTTCGTCGACATAGTGCGCGTTGCGATGCATGCGGCGCAACTCATTGCAGAACTGACCGTCGAGCATACTCTCGACGCGGTCAACGTTAGCGCATTTACGGTGGATGGTCCTGTACGCAGTTGCATATGGCCTGAGTGCGAGAAGGCGTCGTCAGCATGGCCAAAGCGGCGCGGTAAACCAAGGGGATGAAGAAACGAAGTCGCCTTACGATGGTCATCGCTTCCGGACGGCAATCATCAACTGGGCCGTTTACTGGTAATTTCGCTTCAACCTGAACCTGCACGATGTCGGAATCTGCTGCTTTAGAGCGCCATCGCGGCGACGCGCGAGACAATCCGTTGGTGAAGAACGTCGCAGCCGATATGCCATGGTTACGGCATACGTCCGCGTCCTTCATGGGAGTTTCGACTTCCTTCAGCACGAGGATAGTCTGCTCTTCAGGATGCAAACTTCCCGGCTACGTTCTTCCTTCCGTTCAAGATGGGGCGTTTTGATGAAATCGCCGTTGTTCAAAACAAGTCCGAGCTGAAAGAGCTGATTCAGGCCGCGAAGGACCGGGGTTACAACTTCCCGCTCAATCCGCTCAGGGACAGCGATGTAACGAGTGTGCGGCGGACGGACTTTACAGACGCCCAGAAGAAGGTGTCAGGCGGTGGTGACCAGAAGGCGGCAGGGCAGTGATGGTCGGTAAGCAGTGAAACGGTCAACGGCTGAGCCTCGTGCGGTATCGGGCTCAGCCTTTTGTTTTGCGCGGGCCTGGGCGATTGGCCGCCCGCAGTGTTGTCTAGTCAATGCGGGCGAGGCTTTGTCTGCCGGAAGTCCATCAATTGCGGTAGTTCCCGCGATTTCTCCAGGGTAACTCCCTACCCTGAAATCACCAAAACGAGTTGTATATACAACTTAGCGGCGTTAGACTTGGCGCACATTGCAGCTCGGTGCCGCCGTCCCTGAAGGGCGTGTGTTGGCGCTGACCCCGAACCCACACTTTCCCGACCAGCACGGACGCCATGAACCATCCGAACTTCACCGATCCCCGCCTCGATCCCACCCGCACGATTCGCGCGCCGCGCGGCAGCGAGAAGGTCTGCAAGACCTGGATTGCGGAAGCCGCCTACCGGATGATCCAGAACAATCTGGACCCGGAGGTCGCCGAGCATCCGCACGCGCTCGTCGTGTATGGCGGCATTGGCCGCGCCGCGCGTAACTGGGCGTGCTTCGACCAGATTCTCGCGTCGCTGAAGGACCTGAATGAAGATGAGACGCTGCTGATCCAGTCGGGCAAGCCGGTGGGCGTGTTCCGCACGCATGCCGACGCGCCGCGCGTGCTGCTCGCGAACTCGAACCTCGTGCCGCACTGGGCGACGTGGGACCACTTCCACGAACTCGATCGCAAAGGCCTCATGATGTACGGCCAGATGACGGCCGGCAGCTGGATCTACATCGGCTCGCAGGGCATCGTGCAGGGCACCTACGAAACGTTCTACGCGGTGGCAAACCAGCACTTCAACGGCGACCCCAAGGGCCGCTGGATTCTCACGGGCGGCCTCGGCGGCATGGGTGGCGCGCAGCCGCTCGCGGCGACGATGGCGGGTTTTTCGATGATCGCCGTGGAATGCGACGAGACGCGCATCGACTTTCGTCTGAAGACGCGCTACGTGGACCGCAAGGCGAAGACGATCGACGAGGCGCTGGCCATCGTCGAGGAAGCGAAGCTCACGGGCAAGCCGGTGTCGGTGGGGCTGCTGGGTAACGCTGCGGCTGTGTTCGCCGAACTCGTCCGCCGCGGTGTCACGCCGGACTGCGTGACTGACCAGACGAGCGCGCACGACCCGATCAACGGCTATTTGCCGCTCGGCTGGAGCGTCGAACAATGGCGCGAGGCGCAGAAGGTCGATCCGCAGAGCATCGTGCTGCCCGCGAAGCAGTCGATGGCCAATCAGGTGCGCGCGATGCTCACGCTGCAGGAGCGCGGTGCGGCCACGCTCGACTACGGCAACAACATTCGCCAGATGGCGCTGGAAATGGGCGTCGACAATGCGTTCGATTTCCCGGGTTTTGTGCCGGCCTATATCCGCCCGCTTTTCTGCGAGGGCAAGGGGCCGTTCCGTTGGGTCGCGCTCTCCGGCGATCCCGAGGATATCTACAAGACCGATGCGAAGGTGAAGGAGCTGATTCCGGATGATACGCACCTGCACAACTGGCTCGACATGGCGCGTGAGCGCATCGCGTTCCAGGGGCTGCCGGCGCGGATCTGCTGGGTGGGGGTGAAGGACCGCTATCGCCTCGGCCAGGCCTTCAACGAAATGGTGAAGAACGGCGAGCTGAAGGCGCCGATCGTGATCGGCCGCGATCACCTCGACACGGGTTCGGTTGCGAGCCCGAACCGCGAAACCGAATCGATGAAGGACGGCTCGGACGCCGTGAGCGACTGGCCGCTGCTCAACGCACTGCTCAATACGGCGGGCGGTGCGTCGTGGGTGTCGCTGCATCATGGCGGTGGCGTCGGCATGGGCTTTTCGCAGCATTCGGGCGTGGTGATCGTGGCGGACGGCACGGATGCGGCGCACGCGCGCCTCGGCCGCGTGCTGCACAACGACCCTGCGACGGGCGTGATGCGTCACGCGGACGCCGGCTACGAACTCGCCGAGCAGACGGCGCGCGAAGCGGGCCTGAAGCTGCCGATGCTCGGGCGATGAGCGGCACGCACGTCCCCCGCGTCGCGCTCCTGCGCGGCGCGGATCTGGTGGCGTCGCCTTGGAAGAACGGCGGCGGCGTCACGCGTGAGATCGCGGCGGCTTCTGTCGAAACCCAGGACGCCACGCTCGATTCATTCGCGTGGCGCGTGAGTGTGGCCGACGTCGCACAGCCGGGGCCGTTCTCGCGTTTCGAGGGCGTCGAGCGCACGCTGGTGTTGCTCGAAGGCGCGGGCATGCTGCTCGACGAGGCAGGGCCTGCCTCGACGACGCACGCCCTCGTGCAACCGCTCGACACCGCGCGCTTCGCGGGCGAAACAGCGATCGACGCGCGGCTCGTGGACGGGCCCACGCGCGACTTCAACCTGATGGTGCGTCGCGATGCGGCGCGCGGTACGCTCGACGTGTGGCGTGCGCCGATGGTGCGTGAAATCGCGGCGCAGACCGTGCTCCTCTATTGCGCGAAAGGCGCGTTCGATGTCCGCGTGGACCGTGGTGAGTCTGCGTTTTCGCTCGTCACCGGAGACACGCTGCGGATCGACGCGAGCGAGCCAGTAAACGTAGAGACGCAAGGCGAGGGCGCATTGCTGGCCGTCGCGCTCGATATGCTTCGCCTGAATCCGGACGGGCAATCCAATGGTGCGGCGTCGTTGAACGCCGCAAGGACGTCATGAAGCAAACTGTCTGGCACAACCTCAAACTGTGTGCACAGGGCGATCCCCGGCACACGGTCGATGATGCGGCGATTGCCGTCGAGGACGGCAAGCTCGCGTGGCTCGGCGCGGCCGCGGACCTGCCCGCGCAGTACGCGCCCTGGCCGCGTGAAGACCTTCGCGGCGCGTGGGTGACGCCTGGGCTCGTCGATTGCCACACGCACCTCGTGTACGCCGGTCAGCGCGCCGATGAATTCGCGCAGCGGCTTGCGGGCGTGAGCTATGAAGAGATCGCGCGCCAGGGTGGCGGCATCGTCTCGACGGTTCGCGCTACGCGCGCTGCCAGCGAGGACGCGCTGTTCACCCAATCGGCGGCGCGTCTCGAACCGCTTCTGGCCGAAGGCGTGACGGCCGTCGAGATCAAGTCGGGCTACGGCCTCGAACTCGCCGCAGAGCGCAAGATGTTGCGCGTCGCGCGACGGCTGGGCGAACGCTATCCGGTGACGGTACGCACGACGTTCCTCGGCGCGCACGCATTACCGCCGGAATTCGCGGGGCGTTCGGACGACTACATCCGCGAAGTCTGCGAGCAGATGCTGCCCGCGCTCGCTGACGAAGGGCTGGTCGATGCTGTCGACGTGTTCTGCGAGCGCATCGGCTTCACGCTCGAAGAGAGCGAGCGTGTGTTCGAGGCGGCGGCGCGGCGTAACCTGCCGGTCAAGATGCACGCCGAGCAGCTTTCGAACGGCGGCGGTGCGGCGCTTGCTGCACGCCACGGCGCGTTGTCGGCCGACCACCTGGAATTTCTCGACGAAGCGGGCGTCGCGGCGATGAAAGCTGCGGGCAGCGTCGCGGTCCTGTTGCCGGGCGCGTACTACTTCATCCGCGAAACGCAGTTGCCGCCGCTCGACCTGCTGCGCCGCTACGAAGTGCCGATCGCGATTTCGACGGACAGCAATCCGGGTACTTCACCCGCTACGTCGCTGTTGCTGATGATGAACATGGCGACGACGCTGTTTCGCATGACAGTGCCAGAAGTGCTGCTCGGCGTGACGCAGCACGCGGCCCGCGCGTTCGGCGACGTCGATCGTCACGGCACGCTCGCCACGGGCCGTCCCGCTGATTTCGCGGTATGGCGCGTGCAATCGCTCGCGGAACTCGCGTACTGGATTGGCCGCCCGTTGTGCGAGCGCGTGGTGCGCGGCGGCGAGACCGTTTTCCGGCGCAACCTGGTCGCATGACTCACACCATGAACATGAACACATCGACACGCGCACTCTTTGCAGCGCATGCGTATCTTCCCGGCGGCTGGCGTCGGAATGTGCTGCTCGAATGGGATGAGAAGGGAACGCTGCTGGCGGTCACTCCGGATCTGCCGCGCGCACCCGAAGGGGTCGATCAGGCATCGGGTCCTGTGATGCCTGGCATTCCGAATCTTCATTCACACGCTTTCCAGCGCGCGATGGCGGGCCTCACGGAGTATCGCGCGAATGCCGCCGACAGCTTCTGGAGCTGGCGAGACTTGATGTACCGCTTTGCGGCGCGCATCACCCCTGACGACCTTGGCGCGATCGCGCGCTGGCTCTACGTCGAAATGCTGAAGGCGGGCTATACGTCCGTCTGCGAATTCCACTACGTGCACCACGCGCAGGACGGAAGTCGTTACGGCAATCCGGCGGAGCTGGCGCTGCGCGTGGTCGATGCGGCGGGCGAGACCGGTATTGGCATGACGATGCTGCCGGTGCTCTATCAGTACAGCGGTTTCGGCGCGCTGCCGCCGCGCGACGATCAACGGCGCTTCATCAATACGCCGGACCAGTTGCTCTCGCTCGTGGATACGTTGCGCAGTGCGCGGTCGGAGCACGGTGCGCTGCGTTACGGCGTGGCGCCGCACTCGTTGCGCGCCGTCTCGCACGGGTCGCTGCGCGCGCTGGTCGAAGGGCTCGATGCCATGTTGCCCGGTGCGCCGGTGCATATTCACATCGCGGAGCAAACGGCCGAAGTGGAAGCGTGCATCGCGACGGAAGGCGCGCGGCCTGTGCAATGGTTGCTGGAGCGCTTCGATGTGAACCATCGCTGGTGTCTCGTTCATGCGACTCATATCGATGCGAGCGAGACCGTGGCGCTCGCGAAGAGCGGCGCGGTAGCAGGGCTGTGTCTGACGACGGAAGCGAACCTCGGTGATGGCATTTTCCCGGCGCACGACTATCTCGACGCGCAGGGCGTGTTTGGCGTTGGGTCGGATAGCCACATCGGCGTTGACTGGCGCGCGGAGTTGCGTCTGCTCGAATACGGGCAGCGGCTCGTGCGCCGCCAGCGCAATGTGCTGGCCGCCCCGCACACGGCACACGTCGCCGACCATTTGTTCGACGCAGCGCTTGCGGGCGGCGCGCGTGCAACTGGCCGCGCGACCGGTGCGCTCGAACGAGGCGCGCGGGCGGACTGGATCGTACTCGACGCCGCGCATCCGAATCTCGCCGAGCAGACTCCGCAGACCTGGCTCTCCTCCATGGTGTTTTGCGAGCATGGCGAGACGCCGGTCCTCGATGTCTACACGGGCGGCGAACGCGTGGTGGCCCAACGCCGCCATCGCGACGAAGACCGTCTTTACGCCGACTATCGCCAGGCGCTCAAGCGCCTGCTCGCCGACGCATGAACTCACGCGCACCATCTGGAGCGCCCAACGCCATGACAGACCTCTACACGCTTGAGCGCGGCACCGCGCCGCTGCTGATTTCGATTCCGCACCTCGGCACGCACATTCCAGACGCCTTGCGCGGACAGTACACGGACATCGCGCTAACCGTGGCCGATACCGACTGGCATCTCGACCGGCTTTACGCGTTTGCGAAGGAACTGGGTGCGACGATCCTCGGCGCGCGTATCTCGCGCTATGTGATCGATCTGAACCGGCCGCCGAACGACGAAAGCCTCTACCCGGGACAGACAACGACATCGCTGTGCCCGACCGAAACGTTTCGCGGCGAGCCGATCTATCGCGACGGCCACGCCCCGGACGCGGCCGAGCGTCAGCGCCGTGTGACGGCTTACTGGCAGCCGTATCACGACACGCTGCGCGCCGAGTTGCAGCGCCTGCGCACGCAGCACGCGAACGTCCTGCTTTGGGAGGCGCACTCGATAGCGAGCGTGTTGCCGCGTCTCTTCGACAACAAGCTGCCGGACCTGAACATCGGCACGCAGGAAGGCCGCACAGCCGCCGCCGAAGTACAGGCGCGCGCCGAGCGTGCCGCGGCGGCCAGCGCCTACACGTCGATTGCGAACGGCCGCTTCAAAGGTGGTTACATCACGCGGCATTTCGGTGCGCCGCATGATGGCGTGCACGCGATCCAGCTTGAAATGTGCCAGTCGACCTACATGCACGAGGCGGCGCCGTTCGACTACGACCCTGCGCTCGCTGCGACAGTGGAACCGGTCTTGCGCGAAATGGTGACCGGTGCGCTCGACGCGGTCAAGGCGCTGAACGGCGCAACGTAATCTAAAGCAACCACTCGATGGGGAGCAGCGAGAAGAACCACACGCCGAAGCGCTTGCCCCATGTCGTGTTGGGCTCGGTGTCGTAGCGCTCGGTAACGTCGCCGGTCCGCTTGATCCAGTAGAGCGATCCGTCGTGATCGAGTTTCACCTGGTACGCAAGCTGCTGCACCTGCGTCCAGAACATGGATTCGATGCGCAGCGCCAGCTCGGGGCTGTCGATCACGAGCCCGAGTTCGGTGTTGAGGTTGGCCGAGCGCGGATCGAAATTCAGCGAGCCGACGAAGACGCGATGCTCGTCCAGCGCGAAGGTCTTCGCGTGCAGGCTCGACCCTGAGCTGCCGAATACGACACCCCCCGAGTCCTTGCCCTTGCCCGCGGTTTTGCTGGTTGGCGCGCCCGGCGTCCGGCGCAGCTCGAACAGTTCGACACCGCTTTCCAGCAGCGCCTTGCGCCGCCGCGCGTAGCCTGCGTGAACCGGCACGACGTCGGTGGCTTCGAGCGAGTTCGTGAGCACGTGGATTTTGATGCCTCTCGCTGCGAGATCCGAAAAATAGCGGGTGCCTGAGTCAGCGGGGACGAAGTAAGGCGATACGAGATCAAGTTCGTGGTCCGGGTCGCCCAGGATGGCGTGCAGTTGCGCGAGTATCAGCGAGTCCGGCTCGGCCTTTCCCTTCGCCTTCACAGGATCGTCGCTGACAAGACGTGAGGTCGCCCATTCGAGCGCTAGCGTGCCATTCATGAGCCGGCGCACGTCCGTCGCTTTCTCCAGCGACTGCACGTAAGCCGCGGCGGCCGGGTCGGCCTCAACGGCCTTCGCTGCACGGTCGAGGGCGTCGAGCCCGTCCGGCGCAGGCGCGGGGAGGAGCTTGTCGACGGGCCAGGCCGACGCGCTCGCCCAGTAGCGGTCGAAATCGTGCGCCACGTCGGTCGCTGCGGGGCCGATCGCGAGTATGTCGAGATCGGCGAAGACCACGCCATCGGTGGCGGCGAAATACTCGTCGCCGATGTTGCGGCCGCCGAGGATCGTCGCCGCGCTATCGGCCGTGAGCGACTTGTTGTGCATGCGCCGGTTCAGGCGCGGAAAATCCCAGAGAAAACTGACGAATTTCGGCGAGCGCACCACGAACGGATTGAAAAGCCGCACTTCGACGTTGGGATGCGCGTTGAGCGCCGCGAGCGTCGGGTCGAGCGACGACGCCGTGCCGTTGTCGTCGAGCAGGAGGCGCACGCGCACGCCGCGATCCGCCGCCTCGCGCAGCGCTTCGAGCAACAGTGTGCCGGTGAGGTCGTTGCGCCAGATGTAGTACTGGACGTCGAGCGTGCGTTGCGCTGTCCGTACCAGATCGACGCGCGCCGCGAAAGAGTCGAGCGGATCGGGCAGCGGGTCGATGCCCGTGAGGCCGGGATGCGCGGCCAGCTCGCCGGCAACCGCACGGCCGAGTGGCGTTGCCTGCGCGTCCTGCGCGTTCAGCGCCGACGATTCCGTGCGATGGCCGAGCGGCGGTAACTGGCACCCGGCAAGCGCCGTGGCGCACAGCAGCATCAGCGCGATGGCGCGCTGCTTTGGCGTCGCGCGCAACGCCAGCAACCGGAAAGTGGTTATTCGCATGGATGTTCCACTATACCGCCGCGCGCCACGTGGAGGCGTTCAGGTGGCCGGCATGCAGCATGCTGGTGTGGGTGTCGGCGAGCGGCGTGCATCGTTGTGTTTTCCGGTGAATCCGGCCGACCGAGCGCATGAAGGGGGCGCCCGGCAGCGGAAATCAGCCGCAGATTCGGATCGTTCTGCCAGTTGCCGCTGTGCACCACGGGCAGCACGCTCACGCCGATGCCGCTGCCCACGGGAGAGACGATCGTCTCGATCGAACTACTAATACCTACTTGTTTTAAATTTCAACATAATTGGATCAGCCGCCGGACCACTACCGGCTCGCCTTCAACCGCTGACCGACCTCCCTACATGACTCGTTTCGACTGGCAAAACCCGTATCCGACGCCGCGCGTGCCGGTGTTCGCCCGCAACATCGTGTCGACGTCGCACCCGCTCGCCGCGCAGGCCGGTTTGCGCATGCTCTGGAAGGGCGGCAATGCCGTCGATGCCGCGATTGCCGCAGCAGCGGCCATCACGGTTGTCGAGCCGGTATCGTGCGGACTCGGCGGCGATGCGTTCGCGCTCGTGTGGGACGGCAGCCGTCTGCACGGGCTGAACGCGTCCGGCACCGCGCCGGCTGCCTGGAACGTCGATTATTTCCGCAAGCGCTACGGCGAAGAGAATGGCCTGGCGAACCACCCCGTGCGCGGCTGGGATGCCGCGACCGTGCCTGGCGTGATCGCGGGCTGGGAAGCGCTGCACGCAAAGTTCGGCTCGTTGCCGTTCGCCGATCTGATGGCGCCCGCCATCGAGATCGCCGAACGTGGCCATGCCGTCGCGAGCATCGTCACGCGCAAATGGAAGGCCGCGATTCCCGAACTGCGGAATCAACCAGGCTTCGCCGGGACCTTCATGCCGCACGGCCGTGCGCCCGAGGTCAGCGAGCGCGTGTGCTTTCCAGATCACGCAGCGACGCTGCGCCTCATCGCCGAGCAGGGACCGCGCGCCTTTTACGAAGGCGAGATCGCCGAACGCATCACGGCTTTTTCGCGCGAGTGCGGCGGAGCGATGACCCAGGGCGATCTGCGCGACTATCGCGCGGACTGGGTCGAGCCGATCGGCAAGGCGTATCGCGGCTATACGGTGCACGAGATTCCGCCGAACGGGCAGGGCGTCGCGGCGCTGATCGCGCTCGGCATTCTCGAACAGTTCGACATGGCGTCGCTGCCGCTCGACGGTGCGCTGTCGCAGCACCTGCAGATCGAAGCGATGAAACTCGCGTTCGCGGACGTTTATCGCTACGTCGCCGATCCGCGCTCGATGGATGTGACGCCCGAGCAGATGCTCGACGACGCGTACCTGAAGTCGCGCGCGAAGCTGATCGATCCCAGACGCTCGACGCATTTCAACTTCGGCATGCCGAAGTCGGGCGGCACGATCTACATGTCGGCCGTGGACGAGCGCGGCATGATGGTGAGCTTCATCCAGTCGAACTACATGGGTTTTGGTTCGGGCGTGGTCGTTCCGGGCACCGGCATCGCGCTGCACAACCGCGGCTGCGCCTTTTCGATGGACCCCGCGTCGCCGAACGTGGTGGCGGGCGGCAAGCGTCCGTTCCACACCATCATTCCTGCGTTCCTCACGCAGCAAGTGGACGGTCGCCAGGAAGCGGTGATGAGTTTCGGCGTGATGGGCGGCGACATGCAGCCGCAAGGCCATCTGCAGACCGTCGTCCGCATGCTCGACTACGGCCAGCAGCCGCAGGCCGCATGCGATGCGCCGCGCTGGAAGGTCAATCGCGACTTCACCGTCGACCTCGAATCGACCTTCAATCCGGACACCACTCGCGCGCTGCAGGACCTCGGCCACAAGATCAAGAGCATCGACGATCCGTACATGGATTTCGGCTCGGGCCAGTTCATCTGGAAGCTCGACGGCAACGATCCGGAGCGCGGCTACGTCGCGGCGAGCGACTCGCGGCGCGATGGTCTCGCCGCGGGTTTCTGAAGCTGCGGCGTTTTCATGCGGGAACGGGGTTTCGCCGGCAGGGGTTCAACCGAAGCAGTTCAATCCCACTTCCCTGGTTCCCATCGCCAGAGCCGGTTTTCACTGACCCAGTGCCCCGGCGTCCAGTGATGATCGGGGCGATCCTCCAGCCAGCGGCCGTCCGTCCAGACGTAGCGCCCGCGGACCCAGCTCCAGTGGCCCGGGTCCCACACGTAGCCCGCGCGCGTCGCTGGCACCTCCTCGGCACGCGGTGGCGGAGGTGCCAGCGTGATTCCCCGGGCCAGCACGGCCGAGGTCGCCAGCACCGCGAACGCGGCAACGAGTGCGCGCTGAAGGGGCGGTCGGTTCATATCGTCTCTCCGGTGAGTTCGAGCGAGGCTTGCTGCGCGCCGATGTGCCTGGAATGGCGCTCAGCACGTTGCGTGCGCGACGTTTCGGGTGTCGGGTGACTCCCCGTACAATAGAACAGCTCTTGCACGTCCGCATCGAACAAGTCCGTAACCCGAGACCATGACCCGAGACCCTCGCCTCACCCTCAACGCACGCCAGCAGGAGTTGCTCGAATGGGTGCAGCGCGACGGCTTCGTCACCGTCGACGATCTCGCCGCGCACTTCAACGTGACGCCGCAGACGATCCGCCGCGACGTGAACTGGCTCGCCGACATGAATCTGCTGCGCCGTTACCACGGCGGCGCGAGCCTTCCGACGAGCTCGGAAAACGTCTCCTATAGCGCGCGCCAGCGCATGTTCCATGACGAGAAGCGGCGCATCGGGGCGCTCGCGGCCTCGCATATTCCCGATCAGGCGTCGCTCTTCATCAACCTCGGCACGACGACCGAGGAAGTGGCGCGCGCACTGAACCATCATCACGGCCTGCGCGTCGTCACGAACAATCTGAACGTCGCGAGCATGATGAGCGGCTATCCCGACTGCGAGGTGCTGATCACGGGCGGCATCGTGCGGCCGTGGGACAAGGGCATCGTGGGCGAGGCGACGATCGACTTCATCCGGCAGTTCAAGGTCGATTACGCGATCATCGGGACGTCGGCCATTGAAACCGACGGCACGCTGCGCGACTTCGACACGCGCGAAGTGCGTGTCGCCGAGGCGATCATGCAGCATGCGCGCACCGTTTATCTCGTGATGGATCATTCGAAAGTCGGGCGGCCGGCGCTCGTGCGCCAGGGGCATCTGGAACAGATCCACGCGCTCTTCACCGACAAGCCGCTGCCGCCGGAAATGGGCGAAACGGTGGCCGCGGCTGGTACGCAGGTGTACGTCGCCGACTGAAAACCGCGTGTTCGGTTTGTACGCGATTCATGTTCATTCGAACATTTTTACCGGGGATGGATCGCGCCAGGTGGGGCGCTAGCACGAAGCCGCCGATCCGCGTGTGCCCTGTCATTTTTCGGTCCGGTCGGCTCGCGCAACTCGCCGGCGTGGGGTCCCGGGCGCTCTGCCGTCCAGCGTGACGCAAAGGCGTTGATCGACGGCGTAGTCGCCGCGCTCCTGCTTCCCGTCAGACCTTCTCATCCAGCCGATCCCCAAACCGAACTGTACATTTTCGAATTTGTTCATTAAAGTTCGATTTCGAACATATCGCCTTCTTCCAATTTCCAGGAACAGCCGGTGACTGAACAGAATCGGTACGACTTGCTCGTGGTCGGTGGCGGGATCAACGGTGTCGGTATCGCGCGTGACGCGGCCGGGCGCGGCCTCTCGGTGGCCCTGTGCGAACAGGACGATCTCGCGTCGCACACCTCGTCGGCCAGCACGAAGCTGATTCACGGCGGCCTGCGCTATCTCGAGTACAAGGAATTCGGCCTCGTGCGCAAGGCGCTGCAGGAGCGCGAGACGCTGCTGCGCGCGGCGCCGCACATCATGCGGCCGCTTCGCTTCGTGATGCCGCACATGCCGGATCTGCGTCCGGGGTGGATGATCCGCGCCGGACTCTTCCTCTACGATCACCTCGCGAAGCGCGAACTGCTGCGCGGCTCGCGCGGCATCGACCTGCGTAGCCATCCGGCGGGCGCGCCGCTCGTCGATTCGATCCGGCGCGGCTTCGTCTACTCGGACGGCTGGGTGGACGATGCGCGCCTCGTCGTGCTCAACGCGCTCGACGCAAAGGAACGCGGCGCCCGGATCCTCACGCGCACGAAGCTCGTGGCGGCGCGGCGTGTCGGCGACGAGTGGCACGCGCGGCTCAAGCGCGCGGAGGGCTCGACCTTCGAAATCCGCGCCCGCGCGATCGCAAACGCGGCAGGGCCGTGGGTGGGCGATGTGCTGCACGGCGTGCTTGGCCGCGATGCGCGTCACAGCGTGCGCCTCGTCAAGGGCAGCCATATCGTGACGAAGCGCCTTTTCGATCACGACCACGCGTATATCTTCCAGAATCCGGACAAGCGGATCATCTTCGCGATCCCCTACGAACACGACTTCACGCTGATCGGCACGACCGACGTGGAGTACCGCGACGATCCCGCGAAGGTCGCGATCGACGGCGACGAAACGCGTTATCTCTGCGAGTCGATCAACCGCTACTTCAAGCGCAAGATCACGCCTGCGGACGTGTGCTGGACCTATTCCGGCGTTCGTCCGCTGCTCGAAGAGGAGAACGCCGACAACCCGTCCGCCGTCACGCGCGATTACAAACTGGAGATGGACGATGGCGACGGTGCGCCGCTCATCTCCGTGTTCGGCGGCAAGATCACGACGTTCCGCAAGCTCGCGGAGGAAGCGTCGGACGTGTTGTGCCACGCGCTCGGTTCGAGCGCCGGCGCGTGGACCGCCGGCGTGCCGCTGCCGGGCGGCGACATCGCACACGCGCGTTTCGAGCCATTCGCCGATGCCTTCGCGAAGCGTCACGCGTGGCTGCCCGCGTCACTCGCGCGCCGCTATGCGCGCGCCTACGGCACGCGCGCGAGCCGTGTAGTCGGCAATGCGACGTCGCTGGATGACTTGGGTCAGGCCATTGCGCCGGGCCTCTACGAAGCGGAACTGCGCTATCTGCGCGACGCCGAATGGGCGACGTGCGCGCAGGACGTGCTGTGGCGCCGCTCGAAGCTCGGCTTGCATGTCGAGCCGGGTACGATTGACGCGGTGACGGCCGCGATCGAAGGCTGGTTCGCCGGCTCGCACGCGACGAGCGTGCATACGGCACACTGAGGATTGGCCGGGCATCGCATAAGATGTGGCACGAGGCCAAAGACTCGATGCCACAACGCAGCGCCGATCATAACGACCAACGGATGGAGATCAGAGACATGCAGGATCAGTTCATTCTCGCGCTGGACCAGGGCACGACGAGTTCGCGCGCCTTGCTGTTCGATCGCCAGGGCAACGTCGTTTCGATGGCGCAGAAGGAATTCGGGCAGATCTATCCGCAGCCGGGCTGGGTTGAACACGATCCGCTGGAAATCTGGTCGACGCAGGCTGGTGTCGCGGCCGAAGCCGTCACGCGCGCCGGCATGAGCGGCGCGAATATCGCCGCAATCGGCATCACGAATCAGCGCGAGACGACCATCGTCTGGGATCGGGAGACAGGCCAGCCGATCTACAACGCGATCGTCTGGCAGGACCGACGCACCGCGGATTTCTGCGACCAGTTGAAGGCGCAGGGCCTGGAGTCGATGGTGCGTGCGAAGACGGGGCTGCCCATCGATTCGTACTTTTCGGGCACCAAGATCCGCTGGATTCTCGACAACGTCGAAGGCGCGCGCGAAAAGGCGAGGCGCGGCCTGCTTGCATTCGGCACCGTCGATAGCTGGCTCGTCTGGAACTTCACGAAGCATGAACTGCACGTGACCGATGTGACCAACGCGTCGCGCACGATGCTCTTCAACATCCACACGCGCGAGTGGGACGGCGATCTGCTGGACGCGCTCGATATTCCTCGCAGCATGCTGCCTGAAGTGCGTTCGTCGTCGGAGATTTACGGGCAGACGAGAAACGCGGTGTTTGCTTCGAACATTCCGCTTGCGGGCATCGCCGGCGATCAGCAGGCCGCGCTGTTCGGGCAGATGTGCACCGCCACCGGCATGGTGAAAAACACCTACGGCACCGGCTGCTTCCTCGTCATGAATACCGGCACGAAGCCGATCGAGTCGAAGAACAACCTCGTCACGACGATCGCCTGGCAAATCGGCAATGAGGTGAACTACGCGCTCGAAGGTAGCATCTTCATTGCTGGCGCTGTCGTGCAGTGGCTGCGCGATGGCATGGGCATCATCAGGAGCGCAGGGGAAATCGAAACGCTCGCGGCGAGCGTGCAGCACACCGATGGCGTGTACCTCGTGCCCGCGTTCGCCGGCCTCGGCGCGCCACACTGGAATGCGCACGCGCGCGGCTCGTTGTTCGGCGTGACACGCGGCACGACTTCGGCGCATCTCGCGCGCGCGGCGCTCGATTCGATCGCGTATCAGTCGCTCGACGTGCTCTCGGCGATGGAAGCGGACTCGGGCATGCGCATCGGCGAGCTTCGCGTGGACGGCGGCGCGAGTGCGAACAACCTGCTCATGCAGTTCCAGGCCGATATTCTCGGCGTTGACGTGGTGCGTCCGCAGATCACCGAGACCACGGCGCTCGGCGCCGCGTATCTCGCTGGACTCGCGACCGGTTACTGGAAGAGTGTCGATGAGCTGCGCAGCCAGTGGCAGCTAGATCGACGCTTCGGCCCGTCGATGGATGCGCGCGAGGTCGATACGTGCCGCAAGGGCTGGCAACGCGCGGTGCGTGCTGCGAAGGCGTGGGCAGACGATTCGTGCTGACGTCGAGGTCGTCGACACGTTCCGCGTAGAAACTCGACGCGAGCGCGGCAACCGCTATCGATGAATTCGCGTCCTCGTGTTTATGTCGCGTCTTTTGGGGACTGGATCATCTTCCAGCCATTTCCGGCGGGGTCGCGAAAACTGGCATCGACGCTGCCGTAGCGGTCCATCGGCTCCTGAGTGAATTCCACGCCTTTCGCTTTTAACTCGGCGTAGCTGTCGCGACAGTCGGCCACCGCGAGGATGAGGGGCGGCATGGCCCCCTTGGCGACCATGGCACGCAGGGTTTTCGCGGTCGCCTCGTCGTGGACGGGTGCACCGGGCGTGAACAGGCCGAGCTGGAAAGTGGGCTGATCCGGATGCTGGACCGTGAGCCAGCGGTAGGGACCGTTGCGTACGTCCGTGTGGACGCGAAATCCGAGTTTGTCGACGTAGAAAGCGAGCGCCTCATCCTGGTCGTCGACGTACACGCCCACGACGCTGATTCCCTCGTTCATGGCACCTCCCATCGTTGATGGTCAAACTGTACCTTCGGCCACGCGGCGGCGCTAGAGTCGTCCAGCCTGTTGTCATTCGCCGCTTGGTGCCAGTACAGGCAATCTCGCTGACGCTGAATGACAAATGAAATGCCTCTGAAATAAAGACCGTTATCCTAAGGAATACGCCGACGATTCACATCGGAAACTTGTTCATTCGCCTCGAATACGAGTGCCCGCGGCTGTTTGCTTGCCCGCCGCGCACTTTTCCAGATCATGAGCAAGTGATAATAAAGCCGTGGACTCAACCCAAACCGGTAAGCATAGAGATTCCTGAGCACAAGATTCAGCCCGGTGCGGGCATCATCGTTGCGTGCGTAGAGCGAAACCACGATAGGCACAAGCCGTCGAAACGCAAGCTTGCGCGCGGATTCGAGCTCAGGCGGCAAGGCCAGTCCGTTCAGGAAATGCCACGCGGCAAGTGAAGCTGCGCTCGTCGTTTGCCGCGTAGCCTGCGAAACCGAGACATCGCTTTTCCGATAGTACGAGATATAGGCGTCGACGTAACACACACGTCGAGCGGCAAGACACAACCGGACGCCGAAAACGAAATCGCAGCAAACGCCATAGTGCTCGTCGTAGCCGATCTGCTTGACGAGTGCGGCATCCGCGAGCCAGCCGTTGTTCGGAAACATCTGCACGATGCCAACACGCCCTGGCAACGCCTGCAAACCCGCCGCCCCTGGCGTGCGGTGAAAGGCGATATTCATGCGCCGGCTCGCCACGAGATCGACGGCCCCGTTCTGGTCGGCTTCGTATTGATTGCCGAACGCGACCTGTAGCCCAGGATAGCGGTCCCACTGCGCCAGCAGGTGCTCGATACCGGTCGTGGCCAGATAGTCGTCGTCGTGGATGAGCAGGATCTTGTCACCCGTCGCCCGCGCAAAGAGACTCGCGACGTTGCACGCCTGACCGAGCGCGGGTGCGTTGCGCCGATAAACGATGCGCGCCTCGTCTGGGTAGCACTCCGCGATCAGGAGTTTGGTCTGCTCGTCCGGCGAATCGTCGCCGATCACGATTTCAATGTTCGCATGCGTCTGTGCGAGGCACGATTCGATACATCGGATAAGGAGGTCCGGACGGTTGCACGTAGGCAAACAAATCGAGACTTTGGTTTCTGCCGCCATGCGCCTGCCCCTTTTGCTCACGGAATAGGAAGAGGTCGGAATGGCAACGCCATCCGGTTGCCATGACGGTAGACGATCAAAACGCAGAAAAAATTGAAAATAAATCGAGAGGCGTGGCGATATTCGAAAGCGCTTAGGGCGCGCCGGTTGCGCTATTCGTCGGATGAATGACGAAAAAAAGCCTCAATCGACGTACCCGGTACCTTGACAACGGCGCGTGTGCCTGCGTCAGTGCGCGTTCCGGTGCGAGGCCGCCTCCACCGAGTCGAGCCATGCGGAGACCTTCTGAGGATCGGCGACACCGCGAATCGAAGTCACCGCGCCGTCCGGCGCGATGAGCAGCGTTCTCGGCACGTCGCCGAACCATTTCGCGTCAACGCTCGCACGCAGATATTCATCGGGCTCGGACACGACGCCCCAGCTTTCGACGGCACTCAGGCCCGCTTGTGCGAGCCGCGAAGCGGTCGCGTCGGACGGAGCCTGATCGAATCGCACCAGCACGAGATCGACACCGCGATGCGTGCGCGTGAACTCGCCCCATTTCGGCAATTCGCCTATACAGGGGCCGCAGCTCATCGCCCAGATATGAACGATGAGCGGTTTGTCCGCATGATGCGCACGGATGTCGGTCAGGCTGTGACTCGTGAATGGACGCGGCGATGCTGCAAGAGCGAGAGCAGAAAAACACGCCAATACGAACGCAACGGTGATGCTGAAGAAAGGCCGGAAATGGTTTTTCATGACGCGTCCAATGCGATCAATTGATAGCCGTGCTGCTGAGTGAGCCAGGACAGGTAGACGTGCTGCGAATCGGCGACGAGCATCGGACGGTCGGTCTGGCCTTCTGCCGTTCCGATCGTGCGGTCGGCGGACCACGTCAAACCGCCGTCGCTTGAATGACGTACCCTGGCGAGGATGTGCTCGCCGTCGAACTCCTTCCAGGCAAGCCACACCGATTTCTCCCGCGCAAGCAGCGAAGGCCGTCCCGGCTGGTGCGCTGCATCTCCCACGCTTTGCGGTGCCGAAAAATTCTGCCCCTGGTCGGTGGAGCGCGCGTAGTAGAGGCCCTCGCGCGCTTCACCCGCCGTAAACCAGGCGGCATGCCACGTCCCGTCCGATGACACGGCCAAGGCAGGGCCATGATGAGGACAACCATCTATCGCCCAGTGATCGATGGCAACGCGGTGTGAACTCGTCGGCAGATGTTGGTCGTTGAACGCCAGCACCGCGTGATCCCGTTCGTTCACGCCGTAGAGCTTGCGAAACAGCACGGCGGGGTTCTGCTTCGCGTCGAGCGCGAGATCGACCCGACAGCATTCGCACGTATGATCCTCGGCGATCGCTTCTCCCTTGAAAGTCGCCCCGGCATCGTCCGACCACGCGTAAGCGAGCGCCGCGCCCGCCTGCTGGTTGCCCCGCTCGTGCGCGGCAGCGACCGTACGCTTGTCCAGCCACGCCGCGAAAAGCGTATCGTGCGCACCGAACGCGATGACCGGAAAGCGCTGGCTCGCTGCGTCCGACGTAATCGCGTGCGGTGGCGAGAATGTCTTGCCGTCGTCAGAGCGCGACACCATCACCTCGGCGTTCCAGTTGTCGTCCTTGAACACGCTGTAGGCAATAACGATGCGCCCCTTGCCGTCGATCGCGATCTGGGGATGCGACTCCGCGCCGGTATCAAGCCGCGCACCATAACGCCCGACCACGACGGGTTCGTTGAAGTGCTTGCCTGCATCGTCCGAGGCGGCAACGGACACGGCGCCGTCCGCCGACCAGACGACCCACAGCCTGCCGTGCGCGTCGACGAACGGGGTCGCGACGGTTGCGCATTGCAGCGCGAGGCTCGCACATTGAGCAGGCGGTGAAGCGTCGTGATGATGCATCGCCGGCATCGTGTCGGCGCTATGTGCCACGGTGAGGTTTCCGATCGTCAACACGAGACCGACAAGCATGGCACGCATGGAAAAGTTCGTCATGGTCGGTCTACTCAATGTGAGGAAACGGGATCAGTGACGAAACCCACCTTGGCGACGCCTGCAGCGCTTGCCTGCGAGAGCAGTCTGGCGACCTCGCCGTAGCGCGCCATGTGGTCCGCGATTAGGCGAATTTCGGGCTGCGGGTTCTGTTTCGCAGCCGAAACCAGCGCTGTTTCGAGCGATTGCTCGGTCATGGTCCGGCCATCCCAGCGAATCTGTCCGTTCGCATCGACCGAGATGTCCACATGCGGCACGCGCAAATCCTCGCGCTGGCTGCTCGCATGAGGCAGCGCAATCTTCGCTGCATGATGAACGACGGGCAGCGTCACCATGAACACGACGAGCAAGACGAGCATGACGTCGATGAGTGGCGTCATGTTGATTTCCGCCGCGAGGCCGCTCCCTGAACCGCTGTTCGACTGATCGCCAATCATGCTTGCTTCTCCGCCGTTGAGGTGTGCAGCCGCACGACGGATGCCGAAGCGCCAGTCAGCAGCACCGCAAGCACGTTGTGCCCGAAACTGTTCAGCCTGGCGACGACGCCGTGCATCGTGCGCGTGAGTGCGTTGTAGCCGACTACGGCGGGAATAGCGACGAAAAGGCCGAACGCGGTCATGACGAGCGTTTCGCCGATCGGTCCGGCCACCTGGTCGAGACTTGCGTCGCCGCTCGCGCCAATTGCGATGAGCGCGTGATAGATGCCCCACACGGTGCCGAACAATCCAACGAACGGTGCAATTGCCCCGATCGACGCAAGCAATGCGAGCCCGCGCTGCATCGGCGCCGTAGCATCGGCGGTCGCGGCCTTGAGGCACTGAGTCAGCCAGTCGGTCACGTCGACGAGATTTGCATTGCGATGCCGGCTCGACTCAAGGCGGGCAAGCGCTAGTCGTCCAGCTTCCGCCACGTCGTGAAACGGCGAACCGGGCGCGCCGAACACCGGCGAACCAGACTCCGTCCATTCCGCGTTCCGGATCTGTTGCTCGGCTCGAGTCGCGCGTTGTCCCATGCGACGCAGTTCGATGGACTTCAGCAATATCACCGTCCACGTCGCAATCGACATCGCAGCGAGCAAAAGCGCGGTCGCTCGCGTGACGGGGTCGCCCTGATGCCAGACATGTTGCAGACCATACGTTTGCATTTTCGAACTCCTTTATTCGGAAAGATTGAACACGACCGGTACTTTCGCGGTCGCGGGAACGGGCTTGCCGTTCTCTTTGTAAGGCGTACACGCGCTGGCTTGTACTGCATCTAGCGCAGCCGCGTCGAGTCTTGGATACCCGCTCGAAGCGGCAACGTGTGCTGAATCGATATGACCCGTGACGTCGATACGCAACTCGACGAGTGCCGTGCCCGATTCCCTGCTGCGCCGTGACAGCAGCGGATAAGCCGGTTTGGCGATCGTGCAATCGAGTTGTGCGACGGCGCGCGGATGCTGCTCGCCGTTGCCAGTGACGGCATGTTGTGTCGATGACGCCTGCGGCGCAGCGGGCGAAACGTCCGACTGCGGAGCGGGCGTGACGGTCGGTGCGGGTGCTGCCGCGGGTGTCGCCTGTCGCTGAGGTTCTGCGACTGGCTCGTGCGGCGGGGGTGCCACGGAACGCGCAACCGGATGCGGCGCGCTCGTCGGCCGCTCATGTGCTGGCGGTTGTGGGCGCGGCGGAGCGGCTGGCGGCGGCAGGGCGGAGATCGCAGGTGCGGCTGCGATGAGTTCGGCCGCGACGACATGCAGCGGGGCCGGCTCTCTTCGCGGTTCGGGCCTCGACATCACGAAACCGAGCACGGCGGCGTGCAGCCCGCCAACGAGTAAGGCAGCACCCACGACGTAACGCTTTTGCCTGCGAGACGGCATCGCCGGCCGGTGCGCTGGCAACCGGGGCGATGCAAGTGAGAGTGGCTCGCTCACGGTCATACCCCGACCTTGGCTTCGACGTAGTACGTCCGTCCCGGATACGGGTGATAAACGAAGTACCGCGCATCGAAGATGTTGTCGATTCCGACCGCAAGCTGGGTCGATTTCGTTGGCCTGAACGTGTACTTCGCGTCGGCCACCGTATATGTGCTCGTGCCGCCAAATACGTTCGGGTTCGTATCGGTATTGGTCAGCGTGTTGTATTGGCGGCCCGAATAACGCGCGCCGACCATGACCGTCGAACGCTCATCGATGTGGTAACTCGCCGCGAGGTCGGCGCGCCACAACGGAATCCGGTAGAAATACTTGCCAACGGTCGCGGGGTTCTGCGCATTTTCGAGAATCTTCGACTGCGTGTACGCAACGCTGGCGATCAGATCGAGTCCGTGAATGACGACGTTCTCACCCTGATAGCTCAACTCCGCGCCGCGCGAGCGCACCTTGCCGATGTTCTGGAAACTGGTGACGTTCGGAATCACGGTCGTGTCGGTCTGGCAGAAGATTGCGTTCCTGACGTCGTCCTGGAACACCGACAGGCGCCACAGGCCATTCCAGTGTGCCCATTCAGCCGCCAGTTCCTTCGACACATCGTCTTCCGGCTGAAGGTTCGGATTGTTGTTGATGATCGTCGAGCCGTTGATCTTCCCCTGGAAAAGTTCGCTGACGGTCGGGAAACGGTAAGCGCGCCCGATCGATGCCCGCAGCGTCAGGTCTTCGGTTGCGTCATAGGACAGCGAAGCCTTCGGCGACACATGGTTCTGGCTCGACTCGGGATACGGCAGACGCGTCGCGCCGACCGTCTGCTGGCCGTCATACGCGTTCCACTCCTCGTAGCGCACACCGTAGACGAACTTCCAGCGCGTCAGAAAGTGCCATGCGTCCTGCGCGTACAGCGCCTGGGTCTGGGTTTTGCCGCTGAACGAGTTGGCGAAGGAACTCGCCGCGCCGTCGCGCCAGTACGCCGTGTTGTAGCTCTGGTTGTCGAGGAAATAGTTGTCGTAGTGATAGCCGAACGTCAGCCAGTGGTTCAGCAATCCCGATTCGGGTGACGACGGCGTCCACGTCGCCTTCAGGTCGAGTGTTTTCCAGCCGGTGCCATCGCCGAAGGTCACCACGCCCGGCCCGTTGCCTGGACCACCCGCGTTGGCAGTGCGCGCCACGCTATTCGATATGTCGTAATACGACGCGATTGCTTCCGCATTCCAGCCGGTCGCCTGATGCGTGCGCAACGACACACCGTACAACCAGTTTTCGTTGTAGCCGAGGCTGGGCGCAAGCGCGACGGCCGGAATTGTGTAGTGGAAGCCGCCGATACTGACGGCGCCGCTATACACGGGATTGCCGCTCGCGTCGGTGAGGAACGTCGAGGTCTGGCTGTTGTAAGTCTGGTGCCAGTAGCCGAGCGTGAAGGCGCCCTGGACAGTCGGCGTGAAATCGTATTGCGTTTTCAGCGTGAACTGGTCCTGAACTGTGTGCTCGATGCCTTCGCCGCTCACGCCGATCACAGCGGTCGGCGTATTGGTCTGGTTATTGTAGAAAGACGCGCCGGTGACCGCCACATCGCCGGGCTTCGCGGGTGT
Source organism: Paraburkholderia adhaesiva (assembly GCF_021390575.1). GTDB lineage: Bacteria > Pseudomonadota > Gammaproteobacteria > Burkholderiales > Burkholderiaceae > Paraburkholderia > Paraburkholderia adhaesiva. The sequence goes on from NZ_JAJEJQ010000002.1 coordinate 1,004,508, forward strand.
CGACGACTTCGCGAGTGTCGCGAAGTTCAACGGCTGGCTGGTGTTCTCGAGGTGGTTGACGCCCAGCCGGAACGAGAAGTTGCCGATCTTGTCGCCAACAGTCGCTGTGGCTTGACTGCCGTTGAAATTCTGGTTGACGCCAAAGAGGCTGAAGTGCTGCGTGAACGCCTTTACGTCTGCGGTTGCTTCGAACTTCGTCGGCATGCGTGTCGAAATGAGCACCGTCGCGCCGAGCGAGTTGCCGGGATAGAGCGCGGAAAACGGACCATAGATCACGTCGACCTGCTGGATCGCATCCGGATAGACCATCGACCAGCGCGGCGGAAATGAGTAGCTGTTGCCCAGCAGATTGCTTAGCAGCAGGCCGTCGGCATAGACGAGACCGCGCGCGCTTTGCGTATTGCTCGTGCCGCGCACCGCGATGATCGAGTTCAAATCGCCAACGAAGCGTTTGCGCACCGCGAGATTCGGCAGGTACTTCAGCGCGTCTTCGCTATTGACGACGTTCCAGTTGTTGAACTGGTCGCGCGTGACCGTTTCGACGGACGCGGGCAGGTTGGGATCGACAGCGGGCTGGACCGTGCTGGTCGAATCACTTTTCGCTTGAACAGTGACGGCCGGCAGGGTCATTTCGCCTTGCGCGTTGTCCGCGTGGGCGTAAGAGGAAAGCAGCGAAAATGGAAGTGCGCCCAGCGTGGCAAACCACGCCGATTTGTTTGGACGAGCAAATACGCTTCGTAATGCGAAGTAAACCATGTCAATTCCTGAAATCGATGGACGAACGACATCGCGTGTGTCAACGACGCACGTTTATCGAGGTCTTTTCAAACGAAAGTAGTCAGGAAAGGACGGGAGGCGCGCGTGGGCGCCCGGCTGGGAACGCGCCTATTGGCGTGAATCGTGTGGAGAGGACGCGCGTGGCGGCGAACATGACCAACATGTCCGCCGATTCTGCGGTGTGCCCGATCGCCGGCATAGCGGCGTGGGTTGCGAGCAGGGTGCAGTAGTCGCATGCCGCCATTGTCGGCTTGGCAGCGTGATGGCCAGCGTCGTTGACCCCAGCGGCCGCCATTTTCATGTGCGCTTTGTGCATGTGCATGCTGCCCATGCGCATATCGCCCATGTTCATTTCCGTGCACACGACTACGGGGTACTCGTGCGAGCGGGCCCGTTCAACGAGTTGACTGACGATCGGCGCGAATACAACGAGCCACATGGCAATCAAGCCAAGCCATGCGGTCAGGTGTTTGCGGAATCGGTAAGTCACGAGCGGGGCCACGAACAGGCGAACTGAATGCAGTTATCGCAAAATTGCTTGAGTATAAATTTGGGATTGGCGTTTTGTAAGGCTTCTGCATATTGCGCGACGCCATGCCACGCAACCCGTTCGATCCTGCTTCTTCGCTTCAGTCCTGCTCGTCGCTCAGCTAAACGTGCGCGATACCGATCATCGCATGCGGTTGGAAAACTATCGGTTAATTCCTCACTATCGAACGCACCGAAATCCCGCATAGACATACGGATAGTGCGGCTGAAACCAGTTTCGGAAAGTCGGACGCAGCATGCATCCGGCTGTCCGGGCGGAGCCGCCCTTGATCGCAAAGTGACGGCCATCGAAGAAGTTCGCCGAATAGCCTTCGTAGAACGGAAAGGCTTTGAAGCCGGGCAGTGGTCCGAATATCGTCGACGTCCATTCCCAGCCGTTGCCGTACAACCCTTCGACGCCCCACGTGCTGGCGCTGCCCGGAGTCGCATCCACGGGTACCGGATTCCAGTTGCGGAAATCGAAGTTGTCGCCCGGGCCGGGCAACGCGCCGTGTGCTGCGCGTTGCCACTGCGCCTCGCTCGGCAGGCGCGCACCGCGCCAGCGGGCGAAGGCGCTCGCCTCGGCATGACTCGTATAAACCGGCCACGCGAGCGGTAGCGGGATCTCGTCGAACATCGTCCGCAGCCGCCAGCCCTGTGCGCCGCGCGTCCAGAACGCGGGATGCACGACACCCTCCGCTTCCTTCCACGCCCAGTTTTCGTCGCTCCACCAGGCCTTATCCACATAGCCGCTATCGTCGATGAATTCGAGATAAGCGCCATTAGTGACCATAAAGCGGTCGATCTCGAACGCCGGGACGTCGATCTGCACTTCGCCGAATTCGTTGTCCCAGCCGAACGCACCGCGCTCGGCGGTCATGCCCAGCGCAGTGCGCCCGGCGGGAACCGGCATCATCGACGGCGTCACCACGTAGCGGGGATCGGGCAGGGCAGGCGTGCTTTCTGGTTCGCATTTCTGCTCGAACGGCAGTTGATGCAGCATGTAGCTGAGCGTTTCGACGTGCATCAGCCGGTGCTCGATCGCGACGTTAAGCAACTGGGCGGCGGCATTGTCATTCGAGGCGTCGGGTGGCACGTCGAGCGCCGCCAGCTGCGTGTCGATCCGTGCGCGCGCATCGCGGCAGTAGTCGCGGATCGTATCGAGGTGCGGCCAGTCAGCGGGAGTGTCGGTCGGTAATGCGCCATCCACCGGATCGATGCCGAAAGCGAATAACTGGTCGAGCCGGGGATCGGAGGACGGTAGGTCGAACAGCCGCTGATCGAAGAGATTGCGGTCGAATGCTTCGAGATGGCCGATGTAGAACACGATCCGGTGTCGCTCGCGGATCGGGCGCTCGTAGAGGAAATCGGGTTTGACGATGTCGAAGAGTGCGTCGCTGGCGGCACGCGCACTGACCAGCCGCTCGGCGAGCGTGGGCGACGGCAAGAGAGTCATTTCGGCGATTCTCCTTGCTTGGGCGGTGAACGAGACTTTACCGCTGCCGCAGGAGGTGTGCCAGCGCGCTGCCAGGCGGCGCAGGACGGGGTCTGCCGCACCAAGGTGCCGCGCGTCGTGCTTCCTGACGCGCGGGCCTTTGAGAATTGCGGGAAATGCGGGAACTGCAGGCGCTACGCTTAGAGGTGGCGCAGGCCTTCGAGGTCGATGATGCGAATGAGCTTGCCCTGCGCGTCGATCAGACCGCGCTTCTGGAACCTCGACAGGGTGCGGCTCACCGTTTCGAGCGTCATGCCGAGATAGCTGCCCATGTCTTCACGCGTCATGCGCAGGTTGAACTCCGCATGCGAGTAGCCGCGCTGGCCGTTGCGGTCGGATACGTCGAGCAGGAAGGCGGCGACGCGCTCGTCGGCGGAAAGCGAACCGAGCACCATCATCTGCGACGATTCACGAATCAGCTGTTCGCTCATCAGGCGGTGCAGGCGGTCCTGCATCGTGCCCGTTTCGCGGCACATGTGTTTAAGCGCGGCGTAAGGGACGATGCACACCGAACTATCTTCAAGCGCGACGGCGGTGCAGGTGTGGCTATCGGTGCTGATGCCGTCGAGCCCGAGCGGATCGCCCGCAAGACGCAGGCCGGTGACCTGTTCGCGCCCATCGCGGTGAGCCATGACGGTCTTGAGCGATCCTGACCGAACGGCATAGAGATTGTCGAACTGATCGCCGGCACGATAGAGCGCTTCGCCGCGGCGCACGCTGCGCGCCGTGCAGATAAGCGCTTCGAGCTTCGGCATGTCGTCCACTGCGAGGCCTTGTGGCATGCACAGATGACGCATTGCACAACTGGAGCAGCGCGCAGAGCTGCGCGGATTGGCCACGGGTGTACGGCTTGCGCGGCGCACGCTGCTATGGGACACGACGGTGGGGGTCAACATCTGCCTGCTCCTTCCTCTGATTTACTTATGCGGGAACATTGTCCACCGGCTTTGAAACTTTGATTGGCGGCAAAACGACGCGCTTTTGAGATGAGGGCCCTTGAGCCTGGTCAGAAGCCGCGTACATCATAGGGAACGAAGACGCGGCCTATTGTCAAGCGTTGCTCATATTTAAGTGTTACACGGCAACAGTCGCGCCAGCCGCGGACGGAATGAGCAGGACAGGCAACGTCGACTGGCGTACGCAGCGTTCAGCCACGCTTCCGAGGATCAGCCGCTGAAAGCCGCGCCGTCCGTGCGTGCCCATCACCACCAGGTCGGCGTTCGCCGTTTTGGCGGCGTTCAGCACGAGCGTCGGGACGTCGTCGAGCGACGACGCTTCGCCGGTCACCATCCCGCCCTCGACGCCGCGTTCCTGCATGGCCTTGTTCATCTGCTCGGCGAGCTCGTTGCCCTGCGCAATCATCTGGTTGCGCAGGATCGACGGATCGTAGCCGGGGGCGTCGAAATACATCGGCGTGTTTTCGACCACGTAGTAGGGCTGGAGCTTCGCGCCCATCGCCTTGGCGAGTTCGAGCGCAGCGTCGAAGGCGCGGCGCGACGTGTCGCTGCCATCGACTGCGACCAGAATGCGTTTGTACATGGAACCTCCGCTTGAGTGGACCCGGTGAGAGCACGGCCTTGCCCCGACACTGCGTCGGGCGAGGCGACGTGCTGTCTGCCATGGTCACGACTTTAACTGATCGGGGACAAATATTGCGCCGCATATAGATGAAAGATGGAAGGCGCAAGGAGAAACGTCAAGTTTTTGACTGCCTGCCGTGCCGCCGGCGGGGCGGTAGAGGGGGCGAGACGTCCGGTCATCTGCACCCGGCGGGCCAGCGACACCCCCGCCAGACGTTCCCTCAGTTTCCGGATATCGACCGCCGATGTCGCGGGCCTCGCTGCTGGCGCCAGGCATCAGACAGGGGCGCAAGCCGCGCTGCACCGCGCGAACCTGAACCGCCCCATGCAGCGTCAAACCGTGGCCGATAAAGGCCCGAACATGGCCGCGCGGGTTTGCGGACTCATGGCGATATCCAGCGCTACCGCGTTCTCGACTCCGATTCGCTGCGGCTGCCCAATCCGCGAGACCTCCATCCCGGTGTGGCGGAGCATGCGTTCCATCGACGTGGTGGTCACCGTGACGTAGCGCGATATGCCCATCCGGTCCGCGAAGGAGATTGCCGTGCGGATTGCCTGGGTTGTGAGATCGGCGAAACCGAACGCCTGATCGTTATTCGACTCGATCGCGAACCGGCTCAATTCCCAGATGTGGTGGCCGGCGGGTGCGCTCCTGTCCTCGAGCAAATGGCCGAAGGTGTCGCGCAGCATATTCGGCCCGTCGGTGGGCATCGTGCGCCAGCAACCGAGCACGCGGCCCGATGGGTCCTGGATCAGCATGTAGTGGGGGCCGAGCGCGTCGTAGCCGTCGATCTCCATCCCGTCGATCGTCGGTATGTCCCACCCCATACGGTCGCAAAACACACGGGCCCTGAGGCGGTACATCTCGTGAATCTCGTTCTTGTCGAAGTCCTGGCTGAGTCCGGTACGGATTGTCGTTTGCATGGAAACTCTCCCTTATCCGCGTGAAACGGCGGCAATGTGGATCGAAACCTATGCGCCATGAATATAAAAAGACACCTATCCACATAGGTAGGTGCGCAAGGAATGGCAGTTCTGGAGAATGACACGGGCGGCAGTCACTCATCCGGCATAACTGACAGCGAGGTACACCATGGAACTTCTGGGCAATCAATGGTCGGCGGGAGCGCAAATGCATTCGCTTCCGTCAGGGGATCTGTCGTCGGCAGTCGACCGATTCTCGATCGTCGAGTATCGCAAAAAGAAGAAGGAAAGCCAGCGCCGTTTCTGGGCCCGCTTCGGTGTCACCCAGTCGCGCGGTAGCCGGTTCGAGTCAGGCGCGGAGATTCCGCCGCCGGTGTCGATCCTGCTGGGGTTGTACTTCAACAAGACGGTTTCGGATGGCGACCTCGGCCGCGCCGAGCGTGTCCTGCGCCACCCACACGCGCCGATGCAGCTTAACCCGGGTCAATAAGCCCCATCTGGGTGGCGATCACGGCTGCCGCGCGCCGCGAGTTGACGCCGAACTTCGCACGAATGTTTTTCATGTGAAAGTTCACCACCGCCTCAGAGCAATTCAGGATATGCGAGATTTCCCAGGTGGACTTGCCGAAGGCGGTCCACTTGAGGCATTCCTTTTCACGCGGTGTGAGTTTGGGGATCAGCGACTGGGCGTGACCGTTCAAATGCCGCTGGCTTGTGTCCAGCACGAGATCGCGCAGCAAGACCAGATTCGGCAGCGCACGGTTGAGGTCGTCCGTGAAGTCTCCGGCCGGGTCTGAGTCGTTGACGAAGCACAGCAGACCGACTTCCTGGCGTGGGCCGTGGATTGGCAGGGTGATGCCCGCCCGCAGACCGTAGGAACGGGCTTCCTCGTACATCGATTGCTGCTGTTCCGTTGCGAACAGTTCGGGCGACCAGACAAGCGGCGCCGACCGCGTCATGGAGTGTGCGACCGTCGGGTCGAAATACGCCATGTTCTGATCGTTGTACTTTTCCCTCCAGGCAGACGAATAGTTCGTCCGGATGAACGCATCTTCGAGCCGCATTCCCGGGCGCGGCAGGAATGCCATCATGACCTGACTGAATCCCCACGAACTCGAGAGCTGAGTCACCGCGTCGAACCACGCCCCATCTTCGGGCGCGTCAAGCACGGACGACATCTGCTCAATGAAATGTAGAGGCACTTCAACACTCTCCGTCGGCGGCGCCCCAGGTCGCGGGTAAAGTCCCGACGATGGGCTGGCTTCTTTTGGTGTAGCAATTTATCACTATTTTTCATTCCGTTTATTTTTCTGTCCCTATGCTCTGTCAGTAAATAGGGATTTCGACGTCATTTCGGGTTTATTCCGGGAAGCACGAGTCGCCTTCCGAAAAGAAAAATACAGCGTCCACGGGCGCTGTAAGGCGGACGTGGGTGACGGGCTTGCGTTCTGCGTAACCGGGTTATATCCGCCGCGTCAGGCAATTTGAGGCTCGTAATTCGCACAAGCGTGGCGAATCATCAGCGCTCTTCAATTCGAGCGTAATTCGGGTTTTGCTTTTCCTTCAGGTATCAGGCGAATAAGACCGGATTGCGCTTTGGGCTGCATTGCCACGCGAGCACCCATTGCCGCTCTGCTCGAAATTTCGGCACGAGATTCGCGCAATCTGTCAAATGTGGCCTGCCGGGCGTGCACGCGGCGCTGGCGAGGGCGATCCCGCCCGCGCCAAAACCTTCCATCGACCACCCATCGGAGTGCCCGTTTTCGCGAGCGGACTTCAGCTCTTGCGCTGCAGTTCGACGATGCGTGTAGGTCGCAGGTGATTGAGCGAGTAGTGGAGCCTTCCTGGGCTGCGGCGCTGTCCGGGCAAGCGCGGATCGCGGAACTGCCAGTCGAAGTCATAGGGCGTCTGCGGTTCGGCCATGCCCTTGTCCACCACCTCGTAGCCGGGTTGCAGCGCAAAGAGGAGACGAGGTCCGCCCTTGCGGCTGTCGAATCCGGCCAGCCCGTCATTGGCTTCAGGGACGCTCGTATCGAGCGATGCGTCGCTCGTCGTGTCTTCGTCAGGGCTCATGTTCGCGTCGGCGGCGTGAGCCCGGATCTCACGCGCAAGTTCAACGCTTTCGTTGCTTTCGTCGCTGGGGTTCATGGTGATTCCTCCAGGGAGTTTCCGGATACGCTCCGGTCGCTGTAAGTCTTGTCCCGCGGTGTGTCCCGCAGGGCTCGGGCCGGGTTCCAATGCAGGGCGGTTCGCCAGGAGAACGACTCCGACGATTTTGCTTTTTTTCTTTGGATCGCCGTTTTTCCTCGGAGTATGATCCTCTTTCATCGAGTTGGCGCGCTGTCAATCAACGGCCTGAGCGAAAGGCCGTGCTGTGGCTTTGCGGCACGAACCTGGACGCGCCCACCGAAAACGGACATGGCAGTCAGGGGCGGATGACTCACATGCACTTCGACGCTGCATTCACGCATCGCGGCTACCTGCTCAATTGCGCACCGGCGCGAGCCGGCGACGGTAGCTGGCAACCTTATGTCGTGATCTCCCGTTCCAGCGACGGTGAACTGGTTGCCAACCGTTTTTTCCCTGCCGACCTGCGGTTCGGTGATGAAGCCGCCGCCATTGCGCACGCGCGCGACTGGGCCGTGCGCTGGATCGACGCGAGCAGCGTCACCCTTTAGAGCGGCGCGCGCCGTGGGTTTCGCACCGTTTCCAGTGGGGCACCGCGTCATGGGTGCCCGGGCGAACTTGTGCAAAACGCGGTAATCTCCGGGGTCTGTACACTCCCGCGCGGCTCTTGTCGCTGCTGCTTCATCATGTCAAACCCCGCTTCCCCCGACTGGGGTCTTGCGCAGATCGTCGCCGATCTGCGCGCGTCGCGCGAAGAGCTGCATCGCACGCGCCATCCGCTCGGCATCCGCGAGTTGCCCTCGCGTGACGCCGTGGTCAACATCGTTGCGGGACTACGTGCCGCGCTGTTCCCCACGCACTACGGTGCTCCGGATCTGACTGACGAGAGCGTCGACTACTACGTCGGTCATACGCTCGAAAGCACGTTACGTTTGCTGGCGGAACAGATCCGGCGCGCGCTCCGCTTCCTGCCGGAAAATGCCGAAGCGACCGAAGAAGCCCTGCGCACACGCGCGTTTTCGATTGCGCGCGAATTCGGCAAGCAGTTACCGGACATTCGCGCGCTGCTCGTGAGCGATATCCAGGCCGCCTTCACCGGCGATCCCGCTGCGCAGCACACCACCGAGATCCTGCTGTGCTATCCGGGGGTTCTGGCGATGACGCATCATCGGCTCGCACATGCGCTGCACCGGCTCGGCGTGCCCTTGCTCGCACGCTTCATCAACGAGATTGCGCATTCGGCCACCGGCATCGACATCCATCCGGGGGCGCAGATCGCTTCGAGTTTCTTCATCGATCACGGCACGGGCGTCGTGATCGGCGAGACGGCGATCATCGGCGAGCGCGTGCGTCTGTATCAGGCCGTGACGCTCGGTGCGAAGAGCTTTGCCGCGGAACCCGACGGCACGCTAGTGAAAGGCAGCGCGCGCCATCCGATCGTCGAGGACGACGTCGTCATTTACGCGGGCGCGACCATTCTCGGTCGCGTGACGATCGGGCGCGGATCGGTGATCGGCGGCAACGTGTGGCTCACGCATAGCGTGCCGCCGGGCAGCAGCGTGCGCCAAGGCAAGATTCGTGAGATCGAACGCGGTGACGAAGGCCAGTTGACGTAGCGGAGGGCGCCCGCACGGGGCGCCTCCTGTTTCCTTCGCTGGCGGCCGGCTCAGCTGTTGGGAACGGACATCACCGCGGAATTTCCGACGATGGCGAGAAATTCTCGACGCGTCGATGGGTCGGTCCGGAAGGTGCCAAGCATGCGCGATGTCACCATCTCCACACCGGCCTTGTGCACGCCGCGCGTGGACATGCATTGATGGGCTGCCTCGAGGATCACGCCCACGCCCTTGGGCTGGAGCACTTCGTTGAGCGTGTCGGCGATCTGCGCCGTCATCTTCTCCTGGATCTGCAGACGCTTCGCAAAGGCGTCGACGAGCCGCGCCAGCTTCGAGATGCCCACCACCCGATGCTCGGGCAGATAAGCGACATGCGCGCGCCCGATGATCGGCACCATGTGGTGTTCGCAATAGCTCTCGAAACGGATGTCCTTCAGCACAATCATCTCGTCGTAACCATCCACTTCCGAAAACGTCCGCGACAGGATCTCGCGCGGGTCCACCGCGTAACCGGCGAAGAACTCCTCGTAGGCGCGCGTCACTCGGGCAGGCGTATCGATCAGGCCTTCGCGCGACGGGTCGTCGCCCGCCCAGCGCAGCAGCACGCGCACGGCGTCTTCGGCTTCGGCGCGCGAGGGACGCTCCACGGCCACCGGGGCCGACTGCGATTTCCGTTTTTTTGACTTTCCTGCGTTTTTCTCGTCGGGCATGCCTCGGCTCCTTTCTTGTGGTCGGCGCGTTTGCGCAGCACGCACCACGAACGCGCATTGTTTCACGTTTTGTGCGGGTTCGTCGGGCGCCGGTTAATTTACGTTGGTCGTGCTGCGAGAGCGTCGTTGAGCCGTTCCGCCGCTGCAGTCCGGTTGGACGGCGCAAGAACAGGCCTGAGCCGGTACCCCATGAAATCGACTGTAACTGCCCGGGGGCACGCCTTGGCAAGCGCGCGAGTAAGCAACCGATGATCCGCGTCAGCCGGCGTCAAATAACGAAAGTATTCATATATTTAGGGTCCCTTACGTGGACGCTTCCAGGATTGCCTTTCGCCTCAGGGTGATGCCACCTTGACAGCCCGCGGGGACGACTCCGATAATTCGCGAAAAGTTCTTTAAACGAATACGTGTTCGTACATAGAACTTTCCGCCATCGAACGGCAGACCTCTGCTGTCGAGTTCGTCGCTTTCGGGAAGAGGCATGATCAACAAGATTTTCGAGTCGCTTCAAGCGGCCGTCGCCGATGTGCGCGACGGCGCCACGGTGATGATTGGCGGTTTCGGCACGGCCGGTATGCCGTCCGAACTGATCGACGCGCTTATCGAGCAGGGTGCGCGCGATCTCACCATCGTCAACAACAACGCCGGCAACGGCGACATCGGACTGGCCGCGCTGCTCAAGGCGAAACGCGTCCGCAAGATTGTTTGTTCGTTTCCTCGCCAGGCCGATTCCCACGTATTCGATGCGCTTTACCGTGCGGGCGAAATCGAACTCGAACTCGTGCCACAGGGCAATCTGGCCGAACGCATTCGTGCTGCGGGCGCGGGCATCGGGGGCTTTTTCACCCCCACGGGTTACGGCACGAAGCTGGCTGAGGGCAAAGAGACGCGCCTGATCGACGGCCGCCAGTACGTGCTCGAGTCGCCGCTCCATGCCGATTTCGCGCTCATCAAAGCGTACAAGGGCGATCGCTGGGGCAACCTCGTCTATCGCAAGACGGCGCGCAACTTCGGCCCGATCATGGCGAGTGCGGCAAGGGTCGCGATTGCCCAGGTGTCGGAAGTCGTGCCGCTCGGCGAATTCGATCCCGAAGTGATCGTGACGCCGGGAATTTTCGTGCAGCGCGTGATCGAGGTGCCGCAGGCGGCGCATCAGGTGCAGCAAAACATTCAGGCAGCCTGCGGGGACAAGCAATGACCCGGTTGAATCGCGACGAGATGGCCCAGCGCGTGGCCCAGGATATCCCCGAGGGCGCGTATGTGAATCTCGGCATCGGCGTGCCGACGCTGGTGGCCAACCATCTCGATCCCGCCAGGGAAATTTTCCTTCACAGCGAAAACGGCGTGCTCGGCATGGGCCCCGCACCTGCGCCCGGCGAGGAGGACGACGAACTGATCAACGCTGGCAAACAGCACGTCACACTGCTCACGGGTGGTGCTTTTTTCCATCACGCGGATTCGTTTGCGATGATGCGCGGCGGTCATCTCGACTATTGCGTGCTTGGCGCGTTCCAGGTTTCGGCGAACGGCGATCTCGCGAACTGGCATACTGGCGCACCGGATGCCATTCCCGCCGTGGGCGGCGCGATGGATCTCGCGATCGGCGCCAAGCAGGTATTCGTCATGATGGAACTGCTCACGAAGCAGGGCGAAAGCAAGCTTGTCGCTGAGTGTTCGTATCCAGTGACCGGCGTGAATTGCGTGGATCGCGTATATACCGACGTCGCTGTGTTCGATGTGACGCCCGACGGACTTGCCGTGCGCGAGATCTATTCGGATATCGGCTTCGACGAACTTCAGAAGCTGGCTGGCGTGCCGCTCATCGATGCCACGCAGGCCGCGTGTGCGGCGTGAACGCCCGCACGGCACGATATCGAACGGCTCGCGTCGCGAGCGCCGCACCGCGCACGTTTCTACGCATGACCTTTTCCTCCTTGCTCTAGCACCATGACCGAACGCCTGACGAGCCTGATCTGCGCAACCGAGCCGATGAACGCCGTCTGGTCGTCGCGTGCCACGCTGCAGCGCATGCTCGATGTGGAAGCGGCGCTCGCGTGCGCGTCGGCGGCGCACGGCGTGATTCCGCAAGCCGCGGTGCCTGCCATCGTTGCCGCGTGTGACGCGGAGCAGCTCGACGCCGAAGCGCTCGCGCGCGATGCGGCACTGGGCGGCAATCTGGCGATTCCACTCGTCAAGCAGTTAACCGCGCGCGTCAAAGCCGCCGATCCCGTAGCATCGAAATACGTGCATTGGGGCGCAACGAGCCAGGACATCATCGATACCGCGACGGTGCTGCAATTGCGCGACGCCCTCGACTTGATCGAGGGCGGACTCGATGCGCTGTGCACCACGCTCGCGGCGCTCGCACGCACACATCGTGCGACGCCCGCCGTGGGCCGCACCTGGCTTCAGCAGGCGTTGCCGATCACGCTGGGCCTGAAGTTCGCGCAATGGCTCGACGCCATGCTGCGCCACCGCGAGCGTCTCGCGGCGCTGCGCGAACGCGCGCTTGTGCTGCAATTCGGCGGGGCGGCGGGCACGCTCGCCAGCCTGCGCGATGCGGGGCCGGACGTCAGTGCGTCGCTGGCGAAGGCGCTGGCGCTCGCCCAGCCCACGCTGCCGTGGCACACGCAGCGCGATCGCATCGCCGAAGCCGCTTCGTTCTTCGGCATGCTGATCGGCACGCTTGGCAAGATCGCGCGCGATATCTCGCTGCAGATGCAGACCGAAATCGGCGAACTGGCCGAACCCGCGGCGGCGGGCAAGGGCGGTTCTTCGACGATGCCGCACAAGCGCAATCCCGTCGGCTGCGCCGCCGTGCTCACTGCGGCGACGCGTGCGCCAGGGCTCGTCGCAACCGTTTTCGCGGGCATGGTGCAGGAGCACGAACGCGCGCTCGGCGGCTGGCAGGCCGAGTGGGACGCGTTGCCCGATCTCGCGCGTCTCGCGGGCGGTGCGCTCGCGCATATCGAACAGATTACTGCGGGGCTCGAGGTAAATCCCGAGCGGCTCGCAGCGAATCTCGACGCTACGCACGGCCTGATTCTCGGCGAGGCCGTCATGCTCGCGCTCGGCGACAGCATTGGCCGGCTCGACGCGCATCATCTCGTCGAACAAGCGTCGAAGAAAGCCGTGCAGACTGGCCGCACGCTTCACGAGGTGCTGGCGGACGAACCTGCTGTCACGAAGCACATCGACGCCGCGCGTCTCGCGGCGCTGCTCGATCCTGCGCACTACACGGGTGAGGCGCAAGCGTTCGTTGACGCGGTGCTCGCGTCGTACGCGCAATCCGTGGCAACTTCTTCATTACAGACTCACGAGGAGTAATTCGCATGCCCTATGCCGCCGTCAACGGCACGAAGCTGTTCTACCGCGTCGACGGAGCGGCGAACGTCAAGGCGCCGTGGCTGGTCCTGTCGAATTCGCTCGGCAGCGACGTGTCGATGTGGACGCCGCAGCTCGCCGCGTTTTCGAAGCACTTTCGCGTACTGCGCTACGACACGCGCGGCCACGGCCATTCGGATGTGCCGCCGGGCTCGTACACGATCGAGCAGTTGACGCTCGATGTAATCGGCCTCTTCGATCATCTCGGCATCGAGCGCGCGCACTTCGCGGGTCTGTCGATGGGCGGCCTGACCGGCGTGGGTCTCGGCGCGCGCTTTGCGAGCCGAATCGACCGCCTCGTGCTGTGCAACACGGCTGCGAAGATCGGCTCGCCCGAGGTGTGGGGGCCGCGTGCGGCACGCGCGCGCAACGAAGGCATGCTTGCGCTCGCCGATTCGGTGTTGGCGCGTTGGTATACGACACAGTTCGTCGAGCGCAATCCGCTTGTGCTCGCGCAGGTGCGCGACGTGTTCGTGCATACCGACGCCGAGGGCTACGCGTCGAACTGTGACGCCCTCAACGCCGCCGACCTGCGCGGCGAGACTGGCTCGATCACGGCACCGACGCTCGTAATCTCCGGCACGCATGATCTCGCCGCAACGCCCGCGCAAGGACGCGAACTCGCGGCGTCCGTACCGGGCGCGCGCTACGTCGAGCTCGATGCGGCGCACATCTCGAACGTCGAACTGGCCGGCGCATTCACGCAGACCGTGGTCGATTTCCTGCTGGAGGCACGATGACCGAAGACGAACGTTACGAGGCGGGCCTCGGCGTGCGGCGCGCGGTGCTGGGCGATGCGCACGTCGATCGTTCCATCGCGAACCGCACTGAACTCACCGGGGAATTCCAGCAACTCATCACGCGATACGCGTGGGGCGAGATCTGGACGCGCGAAGGTTTGCCGCGTCACACGCGCAGTTTGCTCACGATCGCGATGATGGTCGCGCTCAACCGCAGCGAAGAACTCGCGCTGCATCTGCGCGCCGCGAAGAACAACGGCGTCTCGCGCGAAGAAATCAAGGAAGTGCTGCTGCAGACGGCGATCTATTGCGGCGTGCCGGCGGCGAACTCGGCGTTCCACCTCGCCGAGCGCGTCTTCGCGGAAGAGGATGGTGCGCAGGCCTGAGCGCTTGCGGGGTACGTACGATTCGATGCCCGGCGTTCGATTCAGGTACGTCGGACGCGCGACCCGCGTTCGACAGGCGCCGGGTCTGCGACCCGCGTCCGTTGTCGTTCACTCTTCCGGCTCGCCCTCAGCCACATAGCGACGCAGCGTGGCGAGCAGGGCGGCTTCTTCGGCGCGGCTGGCGGCGTCGCTGGCCGAGCCCGCTTCGCGTTCTTCGCCGAACATTGAAGCCGGCGCGTCGAACGTCTCGATTTCCTGGCCATCGCGAAACACGCGGATTGCGCCCGTGCTCTGTAAATACTCGGCTACCCAATGGACGCCTTCGATGTGCGTCCCTACGCGGATCGGCGATTTCATTCGACTTCCTCCACGAGCCGCATCAGGGCGGCATTGCATCGTTAGTGGTCTAACGATACGCCGTTGGCGCGCGTTGCGCTTCTCCCTTGAATAAGAATTCGGGCGGGAACCGTAGCCGCGAACCCAGCGATGCAGCGAAAACGGCCCGTTTCCGGGCCGTTTTGGGATCGGCGTGACGTCTGCGCGTCGTCGCCGTTTGCGCGCTGCACCGCGTTACTGCACGGCGGCGAGCGCGTTGCGCACGGTGTCGAAGATACGCTCGATCTGCTCTTCGCTCACGATCAGCGGGGGTGAGAACGCGAGGATATCGCCGGTGAAGCGGATCAGCACGCCCGCCTCGAAGCACTTGAGGAACGCTTCGTAAGCTCGCGCGCCCGGCGCGCCGCTGCGCGATTCGAGCTCGATGCCGCAGACGAGGCCGAGGTTGCGAATGTCTTTCACATACTTCGCGTCGCGCAGCGCATGCGCGGCCGCTTCGAATTTCGGCGCAAGGGCGTGAGCGCGCTCGAACAGGCCTTCGCGGCGGTACAGGTCGAGCGTTGCCACGCAGGCCGCCGCGGCGAGCGGGTGCGCCGAGTACGTGTAGCCGTGAAAGAGTTCGATCGCGCCGGGTGCGCCGCTGTTCACGATCGTGTCGTGGACCGTGCGGCTTGCAGCGACGCCGCCCATCGGCACGGCGGCATTGTTGATTGCCTTTGCCATCGTGAGAATGTCGGGCGTCACGCCGAAATACTCGCTGGCCGTCGCTTTGCCGAGGCGCCCGAAGCCCGTGATGACCTCGTCGAAAATCAGCAGGATGCCGTGCTTCGTGCAGATCTCGCGCAGGCGCTGCAGGTAGCCTTGCGGCGGCACCAGCACACCGGTCGAGCCCGCTACGGGTTCGACGATGACGGCGGCAATCGTCGACGCGTCGTGCAGGGTGACGAGCCGTTCGAGATCGTCGGCGAGATGCGCGCCGAAGGCCGGCTGGCCCTTCGAGAACGCGTTGTGTTCGAGGTCGTGCGTGTGCGGCAGGTGATCGACCGCGTGCAGCAACTGCCCCGAGAACGCCTTGCGGTTGGACACGATGCCGCCGACCGAAATGCCGCCAAAACCCACGCCGTGATAGCCGCGCTCGCGGCCGATCAGCTTGGTGCGTTGGCCTTCGCCGCGCGCGCGGTGGTAGGCGAGTGCAATCTTGAGCGCCGTGTCCACCGACTCGGAACCCGAGTTCGTGAAGAAAATGCGGTCGAGTCCGGCGGGCATCAGCTCCGTGACTCGGGCCGCCGCTTCGAATGCGAGCGGATGGCCCATCTGGAACGGCGGGGCGTAGTCGAGCGTCCCGGCTTGCTGGGCGATCGCGGCGACGATTTCCTCGCGCGCGTGGCCCGCATTCACGCACCACAGACCCGCGCTGCCGTCGAGCAGTTCACGGCCGTCGGTGGTGCGGTAATACATGCCCTTGGCCGAGGCGAGCAGGCGCGGCGCTGCCTTGAACTGGCGGTTGGCCGTGAACGGCATCCAGAACGACGACAGATCGTCGATGACGGGGCGCGAAGTCATGCGGTCTCCTCCTGAGGTTGGTACCTGAAACTGTAGCGTCCCGGCTTGAACGGCGGCATAGACAGTCTCTATACTGCGCTGATAACCGTGCTGGACCTTTTCCGTCAACTGTATTGGTTGCTGCGCGCCGCTGGCGCGGCCATCCCTAATGATCGAATTCGAACTGGAACGCGGCCGCCACGCGGCTTCCACCCTCGTCGAGCAAGTCGTGAGCGCTTTTGCCCGGGCGATCGAGGGCCATTCGCTGCGCGCGGGCGCGCTGCTGCCATCGGTGCGCCAACTCGCGCGAACGCATGACCTCTCGACCTATACAGTTACCGAGGCCTATAACCGTCTGGTTTCGATGGGATTTGTGACCGCGCGGCGTGGTTCGGGTTATCGCGTAGCCGCGCGTACGCAGGTCGCGCACGCGAGTCCGGCGCTCTGGCAGCCGCCCGCGCTCACGGCGACCTGGCTGCTCTCGGACGTCTACGCGGATCACTCTGTGCCGATCAAGGCCGGTTGCGGCTGGATGCCGGGTGAGTGGATCAACGAAACCGGCCTTCACCACGCCTTGCGCGCGATGAGCCGGGTGCCGGCCGCGCGTCTAGGCGATTACGGCCATCCGTATGGTTTTGCGCCGCTGCGCGAACGCATCGCCGCGCAGCTCGACCGCCACGGCCTGCCGGTGGAGGTGAGCAACGTACTGCTGACCCAGGGCGCCACGCAGGGCCTCGACCTCATCGTGCGCACGCTGCTGCGTCCCGGCGATGCGGTGCTCGTGGAAGACCCGGGGTACTGCAATCTCCTGCAGATTCTCAAGCTCGCCGGTCTCTCGGTCCACGGTGTGCCGCGCACGCCTGCCGGGCTCGACATCGAGGCGCTGGAGCGCCAGGCCGCTGCCCATCAGCCCAAGGCGATCTTCGTGAACACGACGCTGCAAAACCCCACGGGCACGACGTTCACGATGGCGAACGCGTTTCGCCTGTTGCAGATCGCCGAACGCCAGCGGATGTGGGTGGTCGAGGACGACGTGAGCCGCGAACTCGCGGGCGCGGGCGCGCCGCTCTTCGCCGCGATGGAAGGGTTGCAGCGCGTGCTCTATGTCGGCGGGTTCTCGAAGACGGTGACGCCTTCGCTGCGCTGCGGCTACGTGGTCGCCGAGCGCGACGTGCTGCGCGAACTGGCGCGCGCGAAGATGGCGGTGGGGCTCACGTCGTCGGAGACGATCGAGCGCATTGTCGACAAGGTGCTGCTGGAAGGGCGCTATGCGCGCCATGTCGAGCTCGTGAACGAGCGTCTCAAGGACGCGCATCAAACCGTGGAGGCGCGGCTCGATGCGCTCGGTCTCGAGATCTTCCACCGGCCGCGCGCCGGGCTTTTCGTCTGGGCGCGTCTTCCGGTCGAAGAGGCGCGTGCCGGCGCGATCGCGACGGCAGCGTTACGCGACGGCATCTGGCTTGCGCCAGGCTCGTATTTCCGGCCCGACGACGAAGCCAGCGCGTGGTTCCGGTTCAACGCGCCTTATTCGACGGACGAAGCGTTATGGCGGTTTATCGCGCGTGTGCGTTGAACGGCATCACAGACCGGTCACATGCGCGAAAAGCGGATACATCGACACGACGAGCGTCACGGCCATTGCGATGTTGAATGCGCGCAGCCGCAGCGGATTCGAGAGAAAGCCCCGCACGCCGGTGCCGAAGGCGGCCCATATACAGATGCACGGCAGGCCGAGCACGTAGAACAACGTGGCCATGAGGACCGTGTTGACGCCGAAATCGGCGGACAGCCGGATCGTCGTGGCGGCGGTGAGCACCATCATCCATGCTTTTGGATTGACCCACTGGAACGCGATCGCTTCGTGAAAACGCATCGGTCGACGCTCGCCGTCGCGCATCTTCAGTTCTCCAGATGATCCGATCTTCCACGCCAGATAAAGCAGATACGCCACGCTTGCGACTTCCAGCACGTTATAGAGCACCGGAACGCGCTTGAGAGCTTCACCGAGGCCGAAGCCAACCGACAACATCAGCACGACGACACCGGCACTGATGCCAAGCATGTGCGGTATGGTGCGGCGAAAGCCGAAATTGACACCGGACGCGAGCAGCATGGTGTTATTCGGACCGGGCGTGATCGACGTCGCGACGACGTAAAGCATGCCGGCGGGCAGGGCGCTGAGCAATATGGGCGACATGACACAAGACTCCGGGGTAACGATGCCGGGTCAGTGTATCTTCCGGATGCTGTACAGTACCGGTACGGTTTTAAGTGTATGTAGCGGTACGGATCGGGGGCGGATGCGCGTGAAGTGTCCGGCGCAAAGCGCTGCAGCTCTGGATTTGCGCGTGGGCCGCGATCCGCCAGCGGATGACGCGTCCAGTCGGGATTCAGCCGCCCGCGTTCTGGTCTACAGTCTGGTTCAATGCGCCGCCTGGCGTCCTTGCACCCGCGCGATTCGTCCGACCCCGTGCCGTGCACACGCCGGCCTGCATGAAGGAGCTTCGCCATGACCGGTCATGCGCCACATCCCTCATCTGTCTTGACGCTCATGAGCGCCTACGACCTCGACACAACCATCGCGAAGCTCAAGACGGCGCTGGCGACCGCAGGTGCCACTGTTTTCGCCGACGTGGACCAGCGCGAGGCGGCGACACAGGTCGGGCTCGAACTGCGCCGCACGCGGCTCATCCTGTTCGGCAATCCGAAGGCGGGCACGCCGGTGATGGTCGCGAATCCGCATTCAGCACTCGAATTACCGCTGCGCCTCGTGGTCTGGGAGGATGACGAAGGGCGCACGCACGTGGACTATGCCGATGTCACGCAGACGCTCGGTCCGAACTACGGACTCGACGCCGCGCTGCTCGCGCCGCTACAGCGCGTGCCAGCTTTGCTGCAGGGCGCCTTGCAGTCATAGACTGCGCCGGTACGTTCGTTACGACGTCCGGCCCGGCGGCTGCGCGTCTTTTCGTTGTTTATCGTTGCAGCCGCCGGGTCCATAGACTCGCGAATCATTGGCCGGCAGGTACTTCGCAGGTCGAGTGTGGCCAGCACATCTTGCCTGTGCGCATGTGGCCGGTCGACACGCGGGTGCCGGTCATGCCATGTGTGTCGGCTGCACCGCCGTACGACATGTCGGTGGTGGCCTGGGCCGACATGTCTGCATTCTGGGTCATGGCCTGACGGGCTTGTTCTTCCGCTACCGGTTCGGTCTTCGACCTGGAATGCGCGGTGCCGGGCGCCCCACCGGCCACGGCCGCGAGGCTCAAGGCGATCAGCGCCAAACGGATCTTCATTTCCACACTCCTTCTTCGACGCGCCGTGCGCGACTACGCGCATCGCTCACCTGCGGCGATACCGGACGGCGCGCGAGAGGTACGCGAGAGGCACGCGCTCTCGTGTCTCGCGAATTCGAAAGAAAGTCGGGATGCCGGCTCGATGGCCCGGCTGCCGAACGTGTTAACTGACTACTCCACGGGCATGCGCCCACGCAACTGGGGGCGGCACAGCGCGGCGCGTCGCAAGATGGGGGGAGCTGAGGGCGCAGAGATTATCCGCACTGCCCTTCAGTTATAGCTTGCGCGTGTGAGACTGCAACACGCGCGAGCCGCGGCGGCGATGTTCGAGGCGGCGCTCGAGCGCGTGGCATGGGTGGATCCGGTGACCGGCCGTGACATCGAGGCCGGCTACCGCAGCGCGTCTAAGCCGTAGCGGGAACGAATTCGCGTTCGCGGATCCACTTGACCGCGATCCATTTCTCGCCAGCAAGCACCCTGGCGCCGGAATGCAGCGACATCGGATCGGTGCGCCCTTGCGCGTTGCGGTATTCGAAGAAAAGCGCCTGGCCCTGGCGCGGCAGCACCGAGAAACCTACGTGCGGAAAGCCCGTCTCGCCGCCCGAGTCCACTTCGTTCAAGTACATAATGATGGTGGCCACCCGCTGTCCGCTGCGGGCGATCGAGGCCTTGTTGGCCTCGTTGGCGGGCAACAGGAAGTCGAAGTGCGGGGCGCATTCCGTGCCTTGGGGGTAGTGCAGGATCTGCAGGCCCTCGGCGTTCTCGACAGGATGGCCGGTCAGCTCGGCAACGCGCTGCTCGATCCGTGTTATGAGGGGTGTCTCGCCCCGCCGGAAAAACATGCCCGAGCTGTTGCGATGGTCTGCCGTGCGGTCGAGTCCGGTAATGGGATCGGTGATGGTGGAGGCCTCGAGTCTCGGGCGGGCCGAATCGATCAGCTGTCGGCATTCACCGGCATCGATGACGTTGCCGAGCAGCGCCACGAGAGGCCGCTTCAGGCGCGCCAGCACCGGCACCTTGCGTCCGTTCACCTCCAGCACCGATGCATCGCCTATCGAACTCGGAGCGCTCACGTACTGAGGCGGCGGTGCACCGAGGGTGAGCTTGCCTTCCGGCATGGGATCGCCATAAAGCAGCGCGTTGGACACCGCCTGCACCATGGCGACAGCCAGATCGGGCTCGACCTTGCTATCGATCAGCGAACGCGCGACGGCGTCGGGCTGGACGCCGCGCATCAGGTTTTGCGCGATCCAGTCGCGCACTTCGTTGGCGAAATCGACGATCATCGAACGAAATATTCTTCCGCCACCCAGCCATCTTTGGTCAACCGCACACCCTCGCGCAGTTGCATCGTGCCGGCGCCTTCGATCACGCGCGCGACCATCGGGAACACGCGCTGGAACTGAGGATCCCTCGCAAAAGGCGCCGGGTCGATCTTGTAGGTGAAGAGCACCGAGGTCCTGGTCTGGCCGTCGTGGGTCTGGGGCGGCTCCCAGCCCACCACTTTATCGAGCGTCAGCGTGGCCACACAGAAGTCGGCGTCGTGCGTGACCGTCTTCCCGGGCATCGCCACCACCATCGTCTTGTGCACGTAGAACTTCTGGCCTGCGTCGGTCAGCGCGTACTCGCGTCCGGGCGCCCTGATCTTGATGCCGTCCTCGCCGGTACGTTCGACCATCATGGCGTTGCTCTTGACGAGGCCCAGCTTTTCCATCACCGGCAATTGGACCGCATCGCGGGAATGCGTGAGTACTGCGTCCTGATCGGCCACATGGATGGGCCAGTCGTATTTCGCCACGCACAGGTGACCGCGGTCGGCCAGGTAGGTGTTGATGGTCTTCGTGAAGTTCGCCGCGTTCGGCTCTGCCGGATTGCCGTGGCAGCCGGCGAGCATGACGAGCGCAGACAAGGTAACGCCAACGCCCGCGCCGCGGACGGTATTCGAAAATGGCTTCATCAGAAAAGAGTCAGTCGAAAATAAATAAGGGCAACCTAGTTCACGCAGGTACCGGTGGTGGGCTGCGTCGCGGGCGGCTGGTAACCGTCGCTCAAGGTATTCAGGTAACACACCAGGTCCTGCACTTCCTGGTCGGAGAGTTGCGGCGCCGCATGGACGGCACGCGGCATCGCGCCGTTGATCGCCGTGGTGCCGCCCACAGCGGTCTGGCCCTGGCCCATCGGCAGTTCCTCGTCGATGTTGCCTTGGTAGGTTGAGGGCAGGTCGTTGAACTTGTTCACTACCGCGCCGGCCGCGTAGGTCGGTTGCAGGGCATACGTCGGGTTGTGCGTGACCTGGGTCGAATCGCCGCCCGTGGACGGATACCAGTACTCGGGGTTCGTGTCGCGCGTGTTGTAGAAGCGGATCACCTGCTCCAGCGAATGAAACACGCCGTTGTGGAAGAAGGCGTTGCGTGATGCGATATTGCGCAGCGTCGGAACCTTGAAGCGGCCGCAGAACGGATCGGGATTGATCGTGCCCGTGAAGGGATCCGGTCCCGCGCCGCTCAATGCCGTGCCGGGCGTGTGGTCGGTATACGTGCCGGCGTTGATCGGGCCGCACAGACCCATGTCGTAATAGCTGGCGTCCTGGTTGGCCGGGATGGGATCCGGGTTGCCTGGGATCGACGTATCGTTGCGCGGCGCACCGATCGCCTGGTACGTGAAGTCGGTGCCCAACCGGATCGAGCCGTTGAAATTGGCGCCCATGTAATGGCAGGCCACGCAACCGGCGCCGGAATCCGTATTGTTGAAGAGATTCATGCCGCGAATTTCAGCCGCCGTCAGCGTGCCGCCGATCTTGTTGTTCGAATACAGATCGAACTTGCTGCTATAGGGCGCGAAGTCGGGATCTTCCTGCTGGTAGGCCTGAAGTGCGAGCCCAATGTCCGCGAATGCCGTATCGGTATTGCCAAAAACGGCCGGACCGTACACCTGCTTAAAGAGCGCGGCATACGAGGAGTTCTGCACCGCCTGCACCACGACGGCCTTCGAAGCGTTGTTCATTTCGAGCGGGTTCAGCAGCGGCATGGCCGCCTGATCGGCCAGCGAGGCAGCACGGCCGTCCCACATCAGGCCGCCGCCCGGTGCGTTGGCCGTGATGCCGTCAGGGTTCGATGCGGTGTCGCTGTAGTCGGGCGTGACCTGCTTGTAGCGCAGCGAAGGCACCGCGCGCTGGCCCTGTGCCAGCCCGTCCGAGCCGAGCTGCACCGAGAGACTGTTGGGCGGGCCGTAGGCAAACGCGGGATCGTGGCAACTGGCGCAGGCCATGTTCTTGTTGCCGGACAGCGTCTTGTCGAAGAACACCTGCTCACCGATCTGCGCAGCAGGGCTCAGTGTGCTCGCGGGCGTCGCGCCCCCCGTGCCGCCGCCCGACGAAGACGACTGTGACGAGCCGCCTCCACCGCCGCAAGCGGCCAGTGTTAACAGAATGGCGCCCAACGCCGCCGCATAAAGCTTGCGCATCGCTTTTCCTTCCCGCTTTCTTCTTTTTCGGTAAAACGGCTGGCGGGGGAGCGGTTGAACCGTTCCCCCGCGCCGGCTACAGCCAGGTGAGTCGCACGCCTGCGCGTGCCTGGTGCTTGACGCTGGTTGTTACTTGATCGCCCACAGGTTCTTCTGGGTCGTGTCCGGACCGACTTGCGCCGCGTCGGTCACGTCACCCGTCTGGAACTTCTGCGTGTAACCGGCCGGAATCGCGTAGGCGTGGTTCATCGGACGAACCGAGTCGTAGTGCGTGTCGGCGCTGCCAACGTACTCAGGCAGATTGGCGATGTTCTGCGCGATATACGATTCCGTGTACTTCGAACGGTTGGCGTACGAAGCCGGAACACCCGGGTCGGCCAGCTGGAACATGTCCTGCAGCGTGCGAACGAACGAGAAGTGGCTGTACGTATCGCTGTCCGCGATGCCCTTCGGTGCCGTGCCTACGTCTTGCTGGTTGGTCAGCAGAACGAAGATCGAGTTGCCGTGGCCCTTGTTGCCGAGCCCGTAGTTCGACTGCACAGCCGACCAGGAACCATCGGCGTTCTGCATCTGCGTGGCCTTGCCGCCCACGTCCCAGCCGCAGCACGAGCTGCCAGCCCCGTTCGACGTACCGTTGCCTTCGTCGAACATGACCACGATGGCGACGTTGCGCTGCTTGTTCTGCCACAGCGGCGAGGCCTTGATCTTCTGCACCACGGCGTTGGTGTAGTAGTCGGCGCGGGTCAAGAGCGAATGGATCGGAACGCTACCGCTTGCACTGGCCGTGTCCGAACAGGTGGTATCGCTGCCGGTGCCGTGCAGGTCGTCACACTGGTCAGGCATGATGAAGTTCAGGGTGCCGACGTCGCCATTGGCCAGGTCGGTGCTGAACTGGTCGACGTTGTAGCCGGTCGGAACCGTGTAGAGCGTGTTGGCGGTCAGGTCGGCTGCCTTCGTGTAGTACTGGGTGCCGAAAATCGTGCGGTTGTTAGCGAAGAACTCCGGCTGATTGCGCACGTTCTGGTAGGCCATGCCCGGGTGGTGCTTGGTCTTGTAGAGCGACTTGACCATGGCGATGGCCGTGCCCGTCGTAGAGATCGACCCATCGGTCGCGGTGTACGCCGACACTTCAGCGGTGTCACCGAGGCTGTCGGCGCGCGGATCCTGACCCGGGTTCATGGATTCGCTGTACGTACGCCACGTCATGCCCGCGTTCGAAATCTGCGTGAACAGGTTCGGGGCGCTCATGATGTTGTGGTTGGCGTGGTTAGCGGTGCCGTCCGTCGCGCATTCCGCGCCCGTAGTCGTCTTGTTGCTGTTGGACAGCAGGTCCGTGACGGGCACGGTGACGCCGCCAGCGGTGGTGCCGATGATCGGGTCGGCAGACGTCACGGCGACGTGAGACGGCAGGGGCTGGCCGTCGGACGCGGTGCCGCCGGCGAAAGCCTTGTCCGTCGGGGTGTTGGCGCCGATGGCGGCGCAACCCCACCAGTCGTCGTCGCTGATACCGAAGTCGTCCGCGCCGCCGAGCGCGGTGTAGTTCGGCTCGGACGGGCTACCCGTCGCGAAGTAGGTCGAGAAGTAGTTGCCGTTCGTGATCATATTGTTCACTTGCGGCATGGACGTCGAACCCTTGACGCGGTTCGTGCTGCTGTTTTCCAGCATGATCACGAAAATGTTGTCGTAGCGCGGAACGGCTTCGACGTTGAACGCAGCCTGCTGGGCCTGCGCGAAGTTGATCGTCGTGCGCGTGTCGGCCGGGATGGTTTCGCCAGCGGTGATGCCGGCAACGCCGGTCAGCGTGGGGTCTCCTCCGGCCACGGCCAGCGCGTCGGGGTACTTGTCGCCGCGATCGAGTTTCGTCGTGGCGTAGGTGTAGCGGTTGGTCAGCGCGTTTTCTTCGAACAGCACGCTGTATTGCTCGGCACCGGTCAGTGTGTTCGGGTCGGCCAGGACGTCGGCGGCGGGCACCGTGACGGAGGCGGTGTTGAATGCCGGGCCGGACAGGCGCGTCGACAGATTGGCCTTCTCGGCCGCGTACGTGGTGCTGTTGGCTTCGACAAGGCGCTGCACTTCGCTCGACATCGGGCTGATCACGACGTTGGCGGCGCCCTGGTCGGCGATCTGGGCGGTCGAGGCGCGCAGGATGAGGTGGCCGGCGACCTTCGCACCCGAGGCCGTGTTCGTGGCCGCGGTGGTGATATTGGCGACGAGCTGGCCCGAGGCGCTCGAGGTCAGCGAGAAATGCCCGCTGTTGTCGGTCGTCGTGGACGGTTCCCCGCTGTCGAGCACACCGTTGCCGTTGGTATCGACGAACACGGTGGCGCCGGCGTAGTAACCGGCCTTCATGGTCGGGTTGCCGGTCGCGCTCGCGACGAAAGAACTTGCCGCCACCACGCCCGAATAGTTCGTGCTCGTTGCGGTATTCGAATTATTCGAACCACTGGAGCCGCCGCAAGCTGCGAGTACGCACGCAGCGGCAACGGACGTTAGACAGAGCGCTGGGCGCAGGTTGTTGTGCGATGACATGTAGGGGGACCCTGTGTTGGATGTATTGACAACCGTTTTTTTGTAGAGCGCGACATTGCGACGCACACGAATGATAGGAAGGGTCTATGTAAGAAATGTGTCGGTTTGGGCTAAGAATTGACAGGTGGGCCCTGCGCTTGGCTGTTCGCGTTGTTAGGGAAAATCCCGAGTGCACCGGCAAGCAGGGCCAACACGGGCTGGTCTCCAGCGAGACTCACCTAACGGTTTCGGGCGCAACAAAAAACGCGCTGCTCGTCGATGAAACGCTCGAAGCATTTGTGCGTGCGACGCGGTATCCGGCTGTGGCGGGAAGCCGCGGATCGAGTGCGGAGGGACGGCGCTTGTCGCGTCATGATTGGGGAACGCGCATTTGCACGAGGCGAGTCCGGATCGATTCCGCTAGCGGGTGGTAACACGGACTAACGGTGCGGGGCGACCCGGGCGTCGTTGCCGAGCCGGTTTATCCGGCGCGTGGCGAATGCGGGTGTGGCAGATCCAGGGGACTTCGGTGATTCGTTCGGATGAAGCGCTGGCAGCCGGTTTAACGTTTGCTCAGTGGGGGAGGACTGAGGCTCGTTCGCCCGCGATTGCAGAGACGCCGGGGTACGGTTATCGATGTGCTGAGTGCCTGACGCGACGCGATGGGAAGACTAGCGTAGCGCCCGCCGCGTCACGACATGCATCGAAAGGTGACTAGACGCTGCGTCAGCCGCGCCTGCCCCGTTTCTATCGCGCCGTTACGCCTTCTCGCTCGCGAGACGGATCGTCACGATCAGCGAGGCGTCGTCGAGCGCCTCCAGCGCGTGCGGCGTGCCCGCTTCGAGCAGCAGCATGTCGCCCGCGTGAATCGTCCGCGGCTCGCCGTTCACGGTGAAGCGCACCACGCCTTCCACGCATTGCACGGTGATCTCGCCCGGCGTGTGGTGTTCGGCGAGCTGCTTGCCCGCGGGCAGCACGATACGGATCACTTCAAGCTGTTTCGAGCGGATCAGCGTCGTAGACTTTGCGACCTTCAGCGCGCTGCCTAGCGGCCTGACGTCGAACGGCTCGCCGGGTGACGCATGGGGAATGGCCATAAAAATCTCTCATCCGGTGACACCGGCCGCGCGCCGGTCATGCACGATGTGCACCCCGCACCGATGGCCGGCAAGCAACGCGGCGCTCCGCACGCTCACGAAGCAAGCGTTGCTTTCAGCGTGATCTTCGCGTTGTTGGCGAATAGCTTCGACAGCGGGCAATTTTCCTTCGCAGCCGTCGCGAGCTTTTCGAAATTGGCCTGATCGATGCCCGGGATTTTCGCCGTCATGTCGAGATCGCACGCCGTGATCGCGAAGCCTTCGCCCACCTTGTCGAGCGTAACGGTCGATTTGGTTTCGATGCTGTCGGCCTTGAAACCCGCATTGGTCAGGAAGAGCGAGAACGCCATCGTGAAGCAGCCCGCATGCGCGGCGCCGATGAGTTCCTCGGGGTTGGTGCCCGGCCCGCCTTCGAAGCGCGATGCGAAGCCATACGGCGCGTCTTTGAGCACGCCGGTCTGCGTGGAGATCGTACCTTGTCCGTCTTTGATGCCACCGTGCCATCTGGCCGATGCCGTCTTCTGCATGATGTTTCTCCGCTGTATCGGGAAGGGATGCGCTTGCCGCATCGACTCAAGGCCGCGGCTGCCCGGCAAACCAGGCCGCTGCTGCATCGATCTCCGCGAGTGTCATGTTGCGCGCGATATTGCGCATCTGCTCTGAGTAGTCGTTGTGCCGGGAGCCGTCCGCAAACGCAAGCATCTGTGCCTTCGTATAGGCCGCGGGCAGACCGTCGAGCGACGGGGCGCCCGTCATGAGCTCGATACCGCCGTGGCACGAAGCGCACGCCGGAATGTTACGCAGGGGCGAGCCGTGCGCCACGATCGGGGGTGGCGCGCCGTTCACGTGCACGGGGCGCGGCAGCGACGAGTAGTAGGCCGCGAGGTCGACTATGTCCTGGTCGGAGAGGTTGCGCGCCATCGGCGACATCACCGCGCTCACGCGCACGCCACTGCGGAAGTCCTGCAGTTGCTTGTAGATCGAGGTCGCGGGTTGTCCCGCGAGATTCGGCGAATTCGCCTCGCTGATGCCCTGCGGTCCATGGCACATCGTGCAGCGCAGCGCGAGCGTCGCGCCGCGGCCGATCGAGAGTTGCGTGGGATTGTCGAGCAAGTGCGGCGTGAGCTGGACCGTGCTGACCCTGTTGCCTGGCGGGACAGCCGATTCGACCGGATGCCACTGGCGCGGCACGCCCGCGGCGCTGCAGATCGCGTTCCAGATGCCCGTGAAGTACGGATCGGTTTTCACGGAAGGCAGCCACACGAACCCAATCAACACCGACACGATGAACGCCACAATCGTCGCGCCCACCCCGGCGCGGAACCACGGATTGCGTAACGAGAACAGCGTATCGTCGTTCATCGCAGCGCTCCAATGGGGATCGCGGGTACGGACGTGTTGTTGTTCGCGATTGCCTGCGCGATCGGATAGGCGTAATTGGTGACCGTGAGTGCGATCATGAGCACGATCCACAAGGCGAAACTGTTGAGCGCGACGGGCAGTGTGTGCGGCTCATGGACCGGCGTGCTGAAGCGGTATTCCTCGAGCGCGATGTGCTCGCCGCGATGGCCTTGAAGCAGCACGATGATGAACAGGATCCCCGAAATGACCAGTATCAGCCCGCCAAACACCGAGATCACGACGAGCATGGCCTGCGGCGCGATCGCGGGATCGGTGAAGTCGAAATAGGCCATGCGGCGCGGCATGCCCATGATGCCGACGAAGTGCCACGGAATCGTCGTGACCATCATGCCGATGAACCACAGCCACAGTTGCCAGCGCATGAGCCGCCAGTTGTTGAGCGCGCGGCCCGTGAGATGCGGCCACAGATCGTAGGCAATGGCGAAATACATGATGACGATCGCGCCGCCGAAAATCAGGTGGAAGTGGCCCGTGATCCACTGCGTGTTGTGGATCGTCTGGTCGAGCTGGTAGCTCATGTTGATGAGGCCGCCCGCGCCGCCGAGGCCGAGCATGACGAACGAGAACGCGACGGCGAGCATCTGCGGATTGTCCCACGGCAGCTTCGCAATCCAGCCGAACGTGCCCGTGCCGCCGCGAAGGCGGCCCGCGATTTCGATCGAGGCGCAAATCGTGAAGACGGTGAGCAGCGTCGGCACCGATACGAGCGCCGTGAACACGGTCTGCACGAACTTGAAGCCGGAACCCACGTGCGGATCGGTGAAGAGGTGATGCAGGCCGATCGGCATCGCGACAACGAGGAACAGGATGAATGAGATACGCGCCATCGCATCGCTGTAGAGCCGCCCGCCGATCGCGCGCGGCACGATCGTGTAGTAGGCGACATACGCGGGTATCAGCCAGAAGTAGACGATTGCGTGCAGCGTCCACGAGAAGAACACACGCGCGAGGCCGGCGTCGATGGTCGTGCGCAGGCCGAGCGCCACCGGCAGGATCTGGAACAATACCTCGATCGCGGCACCCACGGCGGTCCAGCCCCACAGGTAGGCGCCCGCGGTGATGGAGAACATGGCGAGCGGTACTGGCTTTCCCGGGTTATCCCGTTTCCAGCAGTGGCAGTTGACGGCCATGAGCGCGACCCAGACCCACGAGCCCACCACGACTAGCACGACACCGATGTAATAGAACACGTTGCCGATCATCGGCGGATAGAACGTGAAGAGCACGGAAGCGAGTCCGAGCAACACAGTCACGGACGCGGTGACCCCGCCGAGCGCGACCAGGATGAAGCCGGTCCATGCCCAGCGCACGCCGATGAGCGGCCGCTTGAGCGCGAGTTCGCTGACCGCGTAGCCAAAACCCATCGCGACCAGTGTGGGCAGCGCGTAACCCATCACGGTGCCGTGCTCGGTGACCGACCGGTAATACAACTCGGGGTTCTGCAGCCACGGATGCAGCGGGCTGCGCACCAGCATCTGCCACGCGCCGAGCAGCAGCGCGACGCCGAACAGGATGAACGCGAGCCAGAAGTGAGCCAGGACGAGTCGCTTGTTATTTAACACAGCTGAGTCTCCCCGCGTTGCCGGCCTGTGTGGCCATCTGCATGAACGAGTCCTTGTCGATGACCTTCACGTGTGCCCACATGCCCTGGTGGCCTGGGCCACAGTACTCGTGGCAGGGCATGAGGTGGTCGCCCGTGCGATCGAAGGTCGTGCGGAACGTCGATACATAGCCCGGTTCGAGCATCGTATTCAGGTTGGTGTCGGTGATGAGGAAGCCGTGTATGACGTCGGCACTAGTCGCGCGAAACGTGATCGGCACGCCTGCGGGCACGAGCAGGCACTGCGGCGTGAACGAGTATTCCTGAGCAATCAGGCGCACTGTCACCGAGCCGTCGGTCTCGACAACGCTGCCGAGGTTCGGTTCGACGAATTCGCCGCTCATGTGCAGCGAGGTGACGTCGACAGTCTCGACGCGTGACGGCGGCATCATCGCCCAGTGCAGGCCGGTGAAGACGACCATCGCGACCAGTACGGACACAAGAAGGACCATCGCCACTGCCCAGCGGCGCTCTACGCGGGCGGCGACGTCGGCACTGGCATGGGGATCGGTTGGGCTCGACATGGGATCGGACCGTTTTATTTATTGAATGACGCCGCGAGGCAGGAACACCAGGAAATAGAACGCGAACCAGATGATCGTCACGATGGCCGTTGAGACGGTCGCCAGCGCGAGCGCGCCACCCGGCCCGTGCTGCACGATCTCGTCGACGCGCTCAGCCAGCGGGCGTTCGCCTGGTTTTTCGGGAACAGGGGACTCGATCATCGTGAGCGCCTCAGAAGAGCGGCGCCGCGCGCAGTGCGTTCACTTCGCGCACGGACACCGGCGTGCCGTGATTGCCCCACGCCGTGCGGATATAAGTCACCACGGCCGCCACTTCCTCGTCGGACAGCAGCTGGGCGAACGGCGGCATGCCATAGGGCGTGGGATTCTTGATCGTGCCCGGCGGATAGCCGCCGTTGAGCACCATGCGGATCGGGTTGACCGCGGAATTCATCTGGATCGACTGGTTGTTCGCGAGCGGCGGGAAGGCGGGCGGCATGCCCTGGCCTTCTGCCGCGTGACAGACCGCGCATTGCGCCGCGTAGATTTTCCTGCCGAGCGGCACGAGACGGGCCGCTTCTTCGGCGTTGTAGGTGCTGCGCGGCGAAGTGTCGACTTCGTTTGCGTGGCCTGGCAACGCCTTCAGATAGACCGCCATCGCACGGATGTCTTCGTCGCTGAGGTACTGGAGGCTGTTCTTGACGACTTCGGCCATCGGCCCATAGACGGCGCCGCGCGTGCACACGCCCGTTTGCAGCAGATCGACGATCTCTTCGATGCTCCACTCGCCGAGACCGGCTTCCTTGTTCGACGTGAGCGACGGTGCGTACCAGTCCTGCATCGGAATCAGCCCGCCCTGGAACTGCTTCGACGTCGAAACGCCGCCGAGCGCATTGATCGGCGTGTGGCACATCACGCAGTGGCCGAGCCCCTGGACGAGGTAGGCACCGCGGTTCCATTCCGCCGACTGGGCAGGATCCGGTTTGAATTCACCGGGCCGGAAGAACAACGTGCGCCAGCCGATCAGGAGCGAGCGCTGGTTGTACGGGAAGCGCAGGTTGTGCTCGCGATTCGGCTGGTGGATCGGCGGCGTCGAGAGCAGGAATGCAAAGATCGCATCGGAGTCGGCGCGCGTGACGTTCGTGTACGACGCGAACGGCATGACGGGATAGAGCAGCGTGCCATCGCGCGACTTGCCTTCGTGCAGCATGCGATAGAACTGGTCAGCGGTCCAGGCGCCGATGCCGGTCGCCTTGTCCGACGAGATGTTCGGCGAATAGAACGTGCCGAATGGCGTCTCCATGGCGCGGCCGCCTGCGAACGGCTTGCCGCCGGGGTTCGTATGGCAGGCGATGCAATCGCCCGCGCGCGCGAGGTATTCGCCCTGCGCGATTTTTTCGGCCGCGCTGCCGGGCGCGGGCGGCGTGGCCGTCTGGGCGCGCACGAGCGCGCCGGCCGCGCACAGCGTCGCGACGAGGAGCGGGATACCGAATTTGAGGGATCGAAGTTTGCGCACGTCGAGGCCTCGGCTAGTTGGGGACGCTGCCGCAGGCGATCGGCAGTGGCGCGGGCGCCGCAGGCGTCGGATCCGCGGGCGCGGGCTGCACGGCGAGCCACGCGGCGATCGCCGTGATCTCGCGGTCAGCAAGGCGCGAGGAGATGTCGTGCATACAGTTGGGGCTTGCCGTGTGACGCGTGCCGTAGCGGAACGCGCCCAGTTGCGCGCTGATGTAATCGGCGTGCAGGCCGACGAGGCCCGGAATGGCGGGGCGCATGCCCGTGAGCTCGGCGCCGTGGCAGGCCGCGCAGGCCGGCACTTTGCGCTGCGGCGCGCCGTGCAGGACGAGCTGCTTGCCAAGATCGAGCGTGGCGGCGTCGACCCGCGGCGCGGCGGGCGCGGGATAGGGCGGGTGCAACTGCGCGAAGTGCTCGGCCATTTGCTTGAGGTACGCGTCGGGCAGATAAGCGAGCAGATAGTTCATCGGCGGATAACTGCGTCCGCCGTCGCGGAACGCAATCAGCTGATTGAACAGGTAGCCGGCGGGCTTGCCGGCGAGACGCGGGAAGTAGTCGTTGTCGGTGCCTTCGCCGTGTACACCGTGGCAGGCGGCGCAGGCGAGCAGGCGTGCCTGCATGGTGTCAGGCGCGCGCTCTGTGGCGGGCGGTGCCGCGAAGAGCGGCGCCCACGGTCCGAGGAGCACAAGGACGAACAGGACGATTCGCTTTCTCAAAGACGCCCTCTTGCGGTTGTGACAGCACACACCCGATGCAATCCGGTATCGATGAGGTGCCGGGTCGTGCCGTGCTATGGGCTAGCTGGCGTTCCCGTAAGCATCCTCTCGGGGGACATTATGGGAGAAAAATCGAGGCAAGCGGTGCGAAGGTGTACAAAAAAAGAGAACGACGCCGGGTTTGTACCCGGCGTCGGTATCACGTTAGCTAACGACGCCGGCATGCGGGTGCCGGACGACGCGCGAGCTCTGCCGAGGCAAAGGCCAGGCGCGATCGTTGCAGAGGGGAGGAGCCGCAAGACGAGGGGCGGCACAACTAAACAGCGCGATACAACGACGTGCAGCCATTTGCCTGACTTTACGTAGCGCGCTCGGCTTTTGCACTCAGACTATGTCGACGACGATCTTGCCGCGCGCGCTCGCGTCAACGAGGGCTTCGTAGCCCGCTGCGGCCGTGCGCAGATCAAAGCGGCGAGGGTCCACGCGCGGCGTGAGCTTGCCGGCCTCGGCCAATTGCGTCGCTTGCGCGAGTATTTCGCCGTGATGCGCCCGATGCTGTCCGCTCAGCAGCGGGTAGAGCGTAAACACGCCCGAGTAGGTGGCCTCGCGAAACGAAAGCGGCGCCAGTGCGTGCGAGCCCCAGCCGAGCGCGCTTACCACGTGCCCGAAGTGCCGGACTGCCGCGAACGACGCGTCGAGCGTCACGCCGCCTACCGTATCGACCACAAGATCGAAGCCCGTGCCGCCTGTGTGCAATTGCACATACTCTTCTACGCCTGTCGCTGAGTAATCGATCGGTGTGGCGCCCAGTTCTTTCAGGATCGCCTGGTTGCGCGTACTGGCCGTCGCGAAGACTTGTGCGCCGAGTGCGAGCGCCAGTTGAACGCTAACGTTCCCGACACCGCCCGCACCGCCCTGAACAAGCACTGTTTGCCCGGCTTTCAACCCGGCGCGATCGACGATGCCGGACCACGACGTGATGAACGCGAGCGGCAATGCAGCAGCTTCGCGTATCGACAACCTGGCGGGTTTGTGCGCGAGCAGGTCGGCATCGACCGCCGCATATTCGGCAAGCGTGCCCTGTATGCCGCCCACGCCGCCGGTCATGCCGTACACGGCATCGCCAGGTTTGAAGCGCGTTACGCCCGCGCCGACGGCTTCTATCACGCCCGCCATGTCGATGCCCAGCACGAGCGGCAACGGATGCTTCGCGTGGGCGGCTTTGCCGGCACGGATCTTCGTATCGAGTGGATTGAGTCCAGCCGCGTGGATCCGCACCAGCACTTCGCCTGGCAACGGGGCTGGACGTGGGAGTGTGGTGAGTTCGAGCGGGCCGTCGTAGCGGTCGAGGACAAGGGCTTGCATGGTCATGGGCGTGGCCTTTTCAGCTGATTCGGTGACATGGATGTGGACGCATGATGTCGAGCGGCAGCGCGCCTGAGGCGACTGACTCTCGACGCGACGCAAACAGTCTATGAATAGTGCCCCTGATGTTGAATGCCGTGCCGGCTCAAGTTCATGCGCGATCGTCTCATCGGCGAGACGGTGCACGGGGCGGCGGCATGGCGGTTTTTTCGGCGTGAATCTGTGCTGCGCTATGGCTTCACATCGACGAGATTCGCATCGCGCGCAAGCAGCCAGCGACCGCTAGCGTCGCGGCGCAAAAGCGTGAGCGTATAGCCCGCGCGCCGCACGGCTTGCACGGCGCCAGGCGGGGTCACGCTGATGTCGATGTAATTGCGGATGAAGGCCCAGTCGCCCAGTACCTGGAGCTCGACGATCCGCGCCGTGCCGTCGATGTGCATGCCCGCCTGCGACGCCGACGCGGCCGCGAATTCCGCCTTGCCGAACGGTTCCATGCCCGGGACCATGAACACCACGTCGTCGGTCATCAGGCTCAGGACTTTCGCGGTGTCGCCGGCGCGGCTGGCGGCCATCCAGGTGTTCACGAATTCGTGTATCGCGCGTTCGTCAGCGGTCATCGTGCGCTCCGTAGCGTGTGCCAATGTGCACGATTCTAGCCACGTATTCGCCTTGCGTTAGACTCGATCGGCCCATGCCGCGTCAGTCACCATAATCACACCGGTCACGACAAAAATGGACCGAATCGATGCGATGGACGTGTTCGTCGCCGCGCTGGACGAAAACAGTCTTGCGGGCGCGGGTCGGCGGCTTGGCCTTCGCGCAATTGCAGCGCATTACCGACCACGATTGAATCGCCAGGCGGAAGAATGACTTCCGCATGTCGTGGATTCTCTCTATTTGCTGACTAATCTAGAGTCGTTTCCATCGACCCGAGGCGCCGCGTGCGGCGCTGACGCATGGAGAGCAAAAAATGCAGCCCGCAGCCCTCAATCCCGCCGCGCAGGCGTCGTTCAACGTCTGGAGTGCCACCGTGTCCGGCGCGGGGGCGAGCCTGATCGGCATTGGCCTCGCGCGCTGGGTCTCGTGCCTTACATGATCCGAAATGGCTCGCCGCCCCCCCGATCGAACGCGTTTGGCGTGCCGGACGACGCTGCGCGCAACGCGGCTTGGTGTATTGGCCGACCGTATCGGCAGCAGGAATATCATGGTTAATTGATTGCCGCTGGCCGCGATGCTGGCGGTGTGTAGCATACTCGCGCATTGGGCGCGCGGATGGTAGCCGTTTCCGGCGACGCGCAGGAAGGGGGTGATTCATGGAGAAATCGAAATGACAGATTCATCAGGAAACCGAAGCTTGTTGACCCTGCTCGGCATCGAAAAGCCGATCATTCAGGCGCCCATGGCGGGCGTGAGCACGCCCGAACTGGCGGCGGCCGTGTCGAACGCGGGTGGGCTTGGGTCGCTCGGCCTCGGCGCGATGAATGCCGATGCCGCCCGCAAGGCTATCCGTGCGACGCGCGCGCTGACCAGCAAGCCGTTCAATGTCAACGTGTTCTGCCATCAGCCCGCGCGTGCGGATAGCGCGGTGGAACGCGCATGGTCGGACTGGGTTGCCGACGCGTTCGCGCAATACGGTGCGACGCCTCCGGCCGAGCCGCAGGAAATCTACACGAGCTTCCTCGTGGACCGCGCGATGCAGACGATGCTCGTGGAAGAGCGGCCCGCGGTGGTCAGCTTTCACTTCGGTCTGCCGTCGGCCGAAGTGATCGCCGAACTCAAGCAAGCGGGCTGCAAGCTGCTGGCAAGCGTGACGAGTCTCGACGAAGCGAAGCAGGCGGAAGCGGCCGGTGTCGATGCCATCGTCGCGCAGGGCATCGAAGCAGGTGGCCATCGCGGCGCCTTCGATCCGGATACCGACGATCGCCTCGGCACATTCGCGCTCACGCGCCTTCTGGTTCGCGCGAGCCCTCTGCCCGTGATCGCGGCGGGCGGCATCATGGACGGTGCGGGCATCGTCGCGGCGCTGGCACTCGGCGCTCAGGCCGCGCAACTTGGCACCGCGTTTGTCGCGTGCGCGGAAACGGCGATCGACGAGGGGTATCGCCGTGCGCTGCTCGGTGAATCCGCGCGCCGCACGACATTCACGAAGGCCATCTCAGGACGGCTTGCACGCAGCATGGTCAACCGCTTCACGCAACTCGGCGACGATCCTCGCGCGCCGCAAACGCCCGCTTATCCGATTGCGTACGACACCGGCAAGGCGCTCCATGCGGCGGCGAAGGCGAAGGGCGAGTTCGGCTACGGCGCTCAATGGGCCGGACAAGCCGCGGCGCTCGCGCGTGGCTTGCCGGCTGCGGAGCTGTTCGCGCAGCTCGAAGACGAGATGCGCGTGTGCCTGAAAGCCATGCGGGAAATCCAGATCTAGCGTGGGGAATTACCCGACTGCGGGCGTCCGCGCGTTCGAGACCGACGACGGTTTCGACGCGCGGATTTTGTTGAAACAGAAGCGAGGTGAATGAATGATGCAGTGTGAACTACACCGCTTCGTTCACCAGTTGCTCGCGGATCTTGAGCAGTTCGGCGCGCCGTTCCGCGGTCGTAATGGGATAGCTCAGCTTCAGCTTTTCCAGCGTGTCGACGATGATCTGCGAGACGATTAGCCGGGCGTCGTCCTTGTTGTCAGCCGGAACGATGTACCAGGGCGCCTGTTCCGTGCTGGTCGCCGAGATGCATTTCTCGTAGGCATTGGCGTAACCCTCCCAGTATTCCCGTTCCGCCATATCGGAAGCGCTGAATTTCCAGTTCTTGGACGGATCGTCGATGCGCTCGAGAAAACGCTTGCGCTGCTCTTCCTTCGATAAATGAAGGAAAAACTTCACGATACGCGTGTCGTTGCGGGAGAGATGGGCTTCGAATCCGGCAATCGACTGGTAGCGGCCATTCCATAGCGACTTGCCTGACCCGACTGCGGGCGACAGCCCCTCGCCGCCGAGTATCTCGGGATGGACACGCACGATGAGCACCTCCTCGTAGTACGAGCGGTTGAAGATGCCTATGCGGCCGCGCTCGGGCAGGTCGCGCGAAGTGCGCCAGAGGAAATCGTGCTGAAGCTCCTGTGCGCTCGGGTGCTTGAAGCTGTACACCTGACAGCCCTGCGGATTGACACCCGACATGACGTGCTTGATGCAACCGTCCTTGCCGCCGGCATCCATCGCCTGAAAGACGAACAGCGCGGCGAAGCGATTGTCCGCATAGAGCTTGTCCTGCAGTTCACTCAGCTTTTTGACGTGCTCGGCCAGTGCCGCGCGATACTCGTCCTTCGTCTTGCACAGGGGCTTCACGCGTGTCGGCCATTTCTTGAGGTCGACGGTTTGACCCTCGGGTGCGCGGAAATCATCGGAGTGTATTTTCATGGCGGCCGCTCAAATGGAAAATCGCTACCAGGTATGGAAACGTTTCGAGCGTAGCATCGTTCGACCGTGCCGGCGATCGTCGATCATTCGACGCGTCAATTTCATAGCGGAATGAACACGTTGAATTACGCCTCGTCAGGAAGTCGTGAACGATGGCTCTTGCCGACGGTGTCTTCTACGAGCACGACCGTGCCCGCCAGGGCGTCGAGCAGCAGACAGAACGAACGAAAGGGACGGCGGCTATTGTCGGTGCGTAGCGATCAGCTCCGTCCCGAACGCCTCAGTCGCTTGATCACAAGCACGCAAAGCGCAGGCACATGAACCACGCCGAGGCCGGTCACAAACACGGCCCACGGGGGCGCCGCCGTGCCGGCCAGCATGGCTGACAGCACGCCGAACACGATGCCGACCATCAGCAGCATCGCGTGCGCGATGAAGCGTTTCTGGCCTCTACCCGTGAAGCGAGGAATGTTCACGTGGACATAGGCGACGATAAGTAATGCCACAGTGGCGACCAACGCAGACATAGCGATACCTGTTGCCTTCTACAATGTTTTGTTCATGATCCGGAGGAGGCTGCATTGTAACGATACTCGCCAATGTTCGGATAAGGCCAGGTACGCCGCGTGCTTGCGAGGCGCGGCGATAGTCACGCAATAGTTACGCGATAGTCACGCAACCGTGGATGTCCCCGTGCGATGAACACCACCGAAATGTCCACCGTCATCGAGACTGACCTCCCTGCGCGCCTCGACCGTCTGCCATGGGGCCGCTTTCACGTGCTGATCGTCCTGGCGCTCGGCGTCACCTGGTTGCTCGACGGGCTCGAAGTGACGCTGGCGGGGGCGGTTGCGAGCGCGCTGAAGACGAGCCAAACGCTGCATTTCGATAACACGCAGGTGGGCCTCACCGGTAGTGCCTATATCACGGGCGCGGTGTGCGGTGCGCTCGGTTTCGGCTGGCTCACGGACCGGCTGGGGCGCCGCAAACTGTTCTTCGTCACGCTCGCGGTCTATCTGCTTGCCACCGCGGCTACCGCGTTTTCGTGGAGCTTCGCGAGTTTCATGGCGTTTCGCGCGTTGACCGGCGCGGGTATCGGCGGTGAGTACGCGGCCATCAATTCGACGATCCAGGAATTCACACCGGCGCGCGTGCGCGGATGGACCGATCTGGGCATCAATGGCACGTTCTGGGTGGGGGCGGGCATCGGAGCTGCGGGCTCGCTCGTCCTGCTCGACCCGCACTGGCTACCGGAGGACTGGGGCTGGCGCGCGTGCTTCTTCATTGGCGCGGTGCTTGCGCTGATCATCTTGCCGATGCGTACGTGGATACCCGAAAGCCCCCGCTGGTTGCTGACGCACGGCGAGCATGACAAGGCTCGCACTGTGGTCGAAGCGATCGAAGCGCGCTTTCGCGAGGCTGGCCATATCCTCGCTTCCACCACCACCAAGCCGCTACGTCTGCGCGCGCGGGGTCATACGTCGATACGCACGGTTTTACACGTGATCTTCGTAAGGCATCGCAGACGCGCGCTCGTCGGCCTCTCGCTGATGACCGCTCAAGCCTTCTTCTACAACGCGATATTTTTTACCTACGCGCTCGTGCTCACGGACTTTTATCACGTGCCAGGCGGCGACGTGGGGCTCTATCTTTTGCCGTTCGCGCTCGGCAACTTTCTCGGTCCGCTAGTGCTCGGCCGACTGTTCGACACGCTTGGCAGACGCACGATGATTTCCTCGACTTACGCGCTGTCGGGTCTGCTGTTGACGGCAAGCGGCTACCTGTTCGCGCAGGGCTGGCTTACCGTGACGACGCAAACGGTCGCGTGGATGGTGATCTTCTTCTTCGCGTCGGCGGCGGCGAGTTCGGCTTATTTGACCGTCAGCGAGTCTTTCCCACTTGAAATTCGCGCGCTCGCGATTGCGGTGTTCTACGCATTTGGTACTGGGCTCGGGGGGATTGCAGGCCCGGCCTTTTTCGGCCGGCTCGTCGATACGCATCAGCGCAGTGAAGTGTTCATCGGCTACCTCGTCGGCTCCGCGCTGATGCTCGCCGCAGCGCTGATCGCCGCGATATGGGGCGTGGACGCGGAGCGCAAACCGCTCGAGCATGTCGCTACACCGCTTTCGGCGTTGCCGGATGAGTGAGCGGTCGTGTAGCACGTAGGGTGCGTAACGGCACCCGGTGCACTCGCGTCAGCGTGTGAAAG
Source organism: Paraburkholderia adhaesiva (assembly GCF_021390575.1). GTDB lineage: Bacteria > Pseudomonadota > Gammaproteobacteria > Burkholderiales > Burkholderiaceae > Paraburkholderia > Paraburkholderia adhaesiva. The sequence continues at coordinate 1,043,759 of NZ_JAJEJQ010000002.1, forward strand.
TCAAAGATCGCGTTTACCCGAGGCTCGACGATAAATGGAAAGCCCTCGATAAATGCTTTTTCAGCCGAGCGATAAGTCAGGACCCGAATTGAAGTTTCTCGCCTGCATACAGAACGCTGACCAATTTAATTCAGAAAAGCACGCGTCAGCCATTCTGGATTGACGATAGCGTTATCAATGCCGGTATATACCGGGCATATAGCTCGGGAAATCGTAGCGTGTCGTTGTTGCGTAGCGAAGCACGGGCGGGCGAGGGACGCGCCGATGCACATGCTTCGTCATTCGCTTCGGTCCCGGAGGTGTGACAGAGACCGGAGGAATGTCTTGCGGCTGAACGGTTGGCGCCACGGCTGGTGCGTTCGCGGGGACCCATCCCCCGTTGATCATGGCCTGGGTAAGCAGCGCCCTGGTTTCGGGCGTACTGCCCCTTCGGGCGATGACGCCGCTAGTCGCTTCGATCACACAATCCCATTGAGCGACGGCTGCGCAGGCGCGCGCGCGCGCGAGCAGAATACCGGGCCCGTCGAACCGGGGCGCCGCCGCCTGGTCACTCGCGGCCACGGGCGCGTTCGCTACCGGACCCGAGAGTGTCGAGTGATCCGGTTCGGCAGGCTTCGCACGAGCATGGTGGTCGCTATCGTACTTCGCGCCGATCGCGAGCATGAGCAGGTAAAACGAAAGACTCAGGCCGAGGCTGAGCCATGCTCCTGCAGTGAGGCGCTCGGGATTGTCGACGCTATCAGCGGCGCGGGTGTCTGACACTTCTACATCGTCCGCCGGCGTGTCGTCTGGCTCTCGTTCGTGGTGTTTCGGCATCGCCATGGCCCGCGTTTCCCTCCGGTGCTGGGTCTCAAGCCGCAATGACGCTCAACGTCATGTCGCCCTGCGTATCACGCAGTTGCGCACGCGTAATGCCCGGTATGTGTCGCGGTCGCTCTACCACTTTATCCGGGCGTTCATGTTTCCAGTCTGCACGATCTCGAACTTCATTTCGCCACGATATGTGCCTTCTATACGGTAGTCGGCCTCCGGTACAGAGAACAGACAGTGAGGACCTGCTGCAACGAAATCCATCAGGACGCGGCCGTGTCGCCGAACCTTGACCGCGACGTCGGAGAGCAGTGCACCATCGGCGGCGGACACGAACGATATCGCCATGTTGAAAGGATGGTCCGGATCGGGCGAGGTGACGTGCGAATCGATCCCGGGTTTGCCGCACACGTAATAGAGCATCTGTTGCGGCGCGGGGTTTGCCGAGGGTGGACGCGGTGCCGCAGGTGCGGCGGTTTGCATGCTCTGCGGTTGCGCTGGCTGTGCGTACTGTGCTTTTACAGACGGCACGTCAGTGCACGCGATGAGCAGGATGCCAGAAAGCGCAAGCAGATCGCGTTTCTTGAAGACCACCATGATTGATCTCCCTGGCGGATGATCAAAAGGATAGGAATCGACGGAGCGAAATGCAACCTTGGCGGGCTTGAAGGAGTCTCCGGCGGTGCTTTCACTTTATAGCAGCAAGCTGCTCGCGTTGGCCCAGTCGCCGTACAGTTGGGATGTTGAACGGCTTAAAACGAAATAAATTCTCCATCGGCGTCAGACACGCAAAGACACGCAAAGGCGCGCCGCGGGCAAGCAGTTTCTTCAATCAGACAAAAGCCGGACGTCCGGCTCCATTGCGTGAATAAAGTCTCGTTACAGATTTTACTGAGCTGAGGTTAGCTTTCCCGTTCCCGTCGCGAGTACCTTGTTTACTGCATCCGATTGCGTATTCGTTCAACTGATTGATGTAACCATCCCGTCCAGTTTTTAAGCATTAGTGTGCCAATTGAGGCACATCGATTGCGCCAGGGGACTCGCATTTTCGCGTTTAACTTTCGGCAGGGAACTGGTGACATGAATGAGAACAAACATGTATATGCGGCGCCTTCGCAGCGGCAGCTGACAGGTTGCGCGCGCGCAGCCATCCTGCTTTTGTCCGCCTTTGCCGCGCTCGAAAGCGAAGACGTAGTGGCGATGGAGTCGCGTGGCGAGAAGCCGGTGGTGTACGTTGTCGCGCTGGCCGACGCACCTCTCGACGCGTCTCCGCCGAGTCGAGCCGTGATGTCCGATGCGTTCGGCACAACGATCTACGCGGTGGCCGTGGCGTCACCGTCTCCCGAGGAGAGGGCAGGCACCGCGCCCATACCGGTGACCGCCCCGGTTGCGCGTGAGTCTGAAGCGCCTGCGGAAGAAATCGTAGCGCAGGCGCCTAAGGAGCAGATGAGTACGCAGCCGCTCGCCCCGACGAGCGGGTTGAGTGCGGCACCCGCTGCCGGCACGCCAACACCTGCTAATCCACGGGATCAGGGACCCCAGCCTGGATCGCTAGGGCAGATCCCTCCAGCAGCTGCTGCTGGGCAGCAGAGCCTTCAACCTAACGACGCGCTGCGCCAAAGCGTCCTCGCACTTGCCACCAGTGGCGGCGCGATTCGCGCACTTGAACAGGCCAAGGCGAGACCCGATGTGTTCTCGCCGGTCGACATCGCGCAGATCGAGGAACTCAGCATCCGGCAGGAAGTGAGGGGTGGTCGGGACAAGGTTCGTTCGATGACGAGTTCCGATCGCTTCGATGCACTCGATGCGTCCATTCGCAAGGCGGATGAATTCGACTCGCGACTGCCCAAAACGCCGGAATACGCGCAAGTGCGTGCATCGCTTGCCGGCGACCGTACTGTCGCCTTCGCGGCGCGCGGGAGGATGGAGGATGCCGTCGCCGCGTTCGAATCGATCCCGCAGCAGTCCGAGGTTTCGGTCGAAGCCCTCGCAGCGGTGGGTGAGGCCTATTCCTATCTGCAGCAACCGGCGAAGGGGGAGCAGGTCTATCGCCGCGCGATCGAACAGTCAGCCTCGGTTCCCGCCGATGCGGCGACGCTCGGATATCAGTACGGCACGCACACGCGTCTGATTGATTTGCGCGAAGGTCTGTTTTACGCGCTCACTGACCAGAACAAATATGCGCAAGCCCAGCAGGTGCTCGACGACATCCAGCATTCGCTGCCACCGGCCAGTGAGGTTCATCCGTGGGACGTTGCGAACGACGACTATCTGCGCTACTACCGCCTGCTCGCGCAGTTTCAGATCTACGAGGGCCAGACGAGTGCGGGCATGGCCGGACTGCAACGTCTTGAGCAACAGGTGCCGTTCAACTCGGAAGTGCGCAACGCGCAAGCCGACGCGACGCTCGGCATGTCCCAGACGCGGCACGCGCGCGACATGTACTCCGCAACATTGACGGACCACCCGGACAACATCGAGAGCCTGGCGGGGCTGGGCCGGGCATCGCTTGCGCTGGGCGACTATGCAAGCGCACGCCGCATCAACGATGCCTTCGACGACACGTTTCCGGAGAACGGTTCCGTGCGCAGTTTCAAGCGCGACTTCGCGGCATACCGCGCGCCAGTGCTGTCTGTCGATGCAAGTGGCGAACATGGCAACTCGGTGTTGGCGGACAACCAGTTCAGCATCGACACGACGTTGTATTCGCCACCCATCTACGACTATTGGCGCGTTTTTGCCCATACGTTCTACGGTTATGCGGACACGGATATTGGCAACATCAGCCGTACGCGTGTCGGTGCCGGCGGCGACTATCGCAACGGACCGCTGACCGTGACCGGTGAGGTGACCCGTTCGATGGGCGGCAATGGACGAACCGGCGGCAACGGCGAAGTCAGCTTTGCGTTCAATGACTATGTGTCGGCCAGCGCGGGGGTCGACAGCGACTCCAATGCAATTCCCTGGAAGGCTTACGTCCAGCATCTGTGGGGGAAAACCGCACAGTTCAGCTTGAATTTCACTGACACCGAACGGCGTTCGGCGTCCGTATCGTACGGCGCCGCGCGCTATAGCGACTCCAACTTCAATCAGGAGATTGCGTTGAGTGGGACACAGCGTGTATTTACCGCTCCAAACCAGTTGGTGAATCTCACACTGAATCTCAACACGAGCAGCAACACGATCACCAACGCGGCGTACTTCGCGCCTTCGCGAGATTACACGGCCGAAGTGGTCGCGATGCACCAGTGGGCGATGTGGCGCAGCGGCGAAAAGGCCCTGGTGCAGCGCACCTATCTGATCGTGGGCGCGTATAACCAGCGCGGCTTCGGCACGAGTGCGGAATACGGTGGACGCATCGAACAGGCGTGGACATTCAGTCACGACATCTCGCTTCTCTATGGCGTCGGCGTACTCAGCCACGCCTACGACGGTTCGCGAGAAACGTCCGTTACTGCCTACGCCGCGCTCACGGTGCCGTTCTGACTTTGAATTGTGAAGGGAGGCCGGCGATGGATTCACGTCGACGTTTCGTATGCAGCTGCCTGGGGGCCATGGCGGGCTGCACGTTGTTTCCGTCGATCGCGCCGGCCAAACTGATCGACATCCTTCCGCCGGCTGATCCCGCGGATGGCAAGACGTTTCGCGTGCTCTGCTTTCATGACGTGCGCGACAATCTGCGAGCCGAATTCAATACGAACAACGTGCTCGATCCGTATGCGGTCGATACCGGCACGCTGACATCGCTGTTTTCGTGGCTGGAGTCGAATGCCTATCACCCCGTCACGTTCGGCGCGATCGTAGCGTCGCGCCATGGCGGCAAGCCCTTGCCACCGCGCGCGGTGCTGCTGACTTTCGATGACGGCTTCAAGAGCCACCATGACAAGGTGCTTCCGCTTCTCAAGCAATTCGATTATCCGGCTGTCATGGGGATCGTGACAGCGTGGATAGACACGCCCGCGGACTCAAGCATTCGACTTTCGGACACGGTCGTCGTGCCGCGCAATACGTACATGTCGTGGGACGAGATTCGCGCGGTAGCCGCATCGGGGCTCGTCGAGTTGGCGTGTCATACACACGACCTGCATCACGGCGCCGTGGCCAATCCGCAAGGCAATCAATTGCCGGCGGCGACGTCGCATTTGTATCTGAAGGATCAGCAGCGCTATGAGACGGACGCCGAATTCGAGTCGCGCGTGCGAACTGATCTGGCCAGGTGCATGCGGCAGGTCAAGAATCAGACAGGCGTGTCGATTCGCTCTATGGTGTGGCCGTATGGCGCGCAGAATCTGACCGTGCGCAACGTGTCGTCGCGCCTTGGCATGCCTACGCAGTTCACGCTCGAGTCCGGGCCGAATACGAGCGACATTCCGCTCGACCGCCTGCGCCGGATTCTCGCGACGTATGACCTCGACGTCGGTGGTCTGGAGCGCTCGATGCGTGAGCCGGCGGAGAATCGCGGGCAGATCAATCCGGTGGAACGCGTTGTCGTGGTTTCGCTGGACGATGTCTATGATCCCGCGCCCGATGTGCAGGAGAAGAAACTCGGTGAGTTGATCGAGCGGATTTATCGTTTGCAGCCAAGTTCGGTTTACCTGCAGGCCTTCTCGGATCCCGCGCACACCGGCGTGGCTCAGGCGATGTATTTTCCGAACCGGCATTTGCCCGTGCGTTCCGATCTGTTCTCCCGTGCGGCGTGGCAGTTGAATACGCGCTCCAACGTGCAGGTTTATGCGTGGATGCCTATGCTCGCTTTCGCGGTGCCCGCGCAGCTTAACGGCCGCGTCGAGTTCGTGACCGCCTCAAGGGGCAGTACGGTACCGCCCGGAGTGTCGAACGTGCGGCGACTGAGTCCGTTCGACCCGACTGCACGCGCGTACGTGCGTGAGCTATACGAAGACCTTGGGAAATACGCTGCTTTTACCGGGCTGCTCTTCGGCGAAGACGCGACGCTCAGCGATTTCGAGGATGCCGGACAGCACGGTCGCCAGATGCTCGCGAGCTGGAATCTGCCGCACGACATTGATCAGATTCGGGCGAATCCTGAACTCGCGAAGCGTTGGGGTAACCTGAAAACCCGCCATCTTCTGGAATTCTCGAAGGAATTGCAGCGCATCGTCCTCGACAGTCAGAACAGCGACGAGGTGCTGACCGTGCGCACGATCTTTCCCGATGTCGTGCTCGACCCGGACGCCGGGCAGCACTATGCGCAGGACTATCAGGCGTTCCTGAACAACTACGATTTCGTTGGCCTGCTCGCCATGCCGTCGCGACAGGGCGTCTCGTCCGTGGACAACTGGCTCGACACGCTCGGCCAGCACATACGTGCCGTGCCGCATGGACCCCGTAGAACGGTCTTTCTCCTGGAAGCGATCGATTTCCGCACGGGTGAGAACATACCGGCCGACCGTCTGACCCAGCAGATGGGTCATCTTCGGGAATCCGGCATGGTGAGTTTCGGCTACTACCCCGACAACTACGCACGCGACTTACCGAACGCGCTCGTGATGCGCGACGTCATGTCGATGCGATCGCGGCTCGATCCAACTGCGATTAATGCGCTGCTCAAGAGCACACCAGGGGGGATGAATCAATGATGCATATCGTGATCAACCGGCTTCAGGATTTCATCTTCTTCTACCCGTTTTTTATGTCCTATCTTTGGATGATCGGCGGGACCGTTCATTTTCTTGCGCTGGAGCACGGGCGAACCCGCTCGCCGCGCGCATTGAGAATGGCAGGGATGCCGAAGGTGGCGATCATCGTGCCGTGCTACAACGAGGAGTCCAACGCGCGCCGCGTATTGCGTCATCTGGCGACGCTCAAGTACGCCAATTACGAAATCATCGCGGTCAACGACGGTAGCCGCGACCACACGGGTGACGTGCTGAACGAACTGTCGGCCGAGATTCCGCATTTGACCGTGGTTCATCACTCGAAGAACGAGGGCAAGGCGATTGGGCTGACGACGGCCGCCGTGGTGACCGACGCGCCGTTCCTGATGTGCATCGATGGTGACTCGCTGCTTGGCGACGACGCTATCGAATGGATGCTGGAGCACTTCATTTCCGATCCGAACGTGGGAGCGGTGACCGGCAACCCGCGTATCCGCACACGTACTTCACTGCTCGGGCGGATGCAGGTCGGTGAATTTTCGTCGATTGTCGGACTCATCAAGCGCACGCAGCAGGTTTATGGCCGGATCTTCACGGTGTCCGGTGTCATCACGATGTTCCGCAAGAGCGCGCTTGCCGATGTTGGATACTGGAGCTCGGACATGCTGACCGAGGACATCGATATCAGCTGGAAGCTCCAGTGCAACGACTGGCGCGTGGCGTACGAGCCACACGCACTCAGCTGGATCCTGATGCCCGAGACGCTGAAAGGTCTCTACAAGCAGCGCCTGCGCTGGGCGAAAGGGGGCATTCAGGTGCTGTTCAAGTATTCGGGCACGCTCATGAGCGCGAGGCGGCTCATGATGTGGCCGCTGTTCATCGAGTATGTGCTCGGTATTGCGTGGGCATATTCGATGTCTTTTATTTTGCTGCTCGCGGCGATCGGCACCGTTTATTCATTGCCGGAGGACTGGAACGTCGCACTCGTGCCACACTGGCACGGCATGTTGCTGGTGGCGACCTGTGTCCTGCAGATCATTGTCGGCTGCCTGATCGACAGGCGGTACGACGAAAAGCTGCTGCTCTATATATTGGATACCGTCTGGTATCCGCTGGCGTTCTGGTTGATCAACATGGTCACCACCGTCGTCGCGCTGCCCGTCATCACCCTGCGTCGGCGTGGTGAGCGTGCAGTCTGGACTAGCCCCGATCGAGGTATTCAAAATGAACAACAGGCCCGTCATTGATCTCTCCCTGCGTTCCGCGCGTCAGATCATCGCCGAAAAGGGCAAGGCACGCGGGATTCTGCTCATTCTATGGTTCCGGCTCATCCGGCCCGCGTGTGTCGGTTCGATGTGGGGGGGCATCACCGTCTACGCGTACCGGTATCTGTTGCCGTTCGACGAGGGCGATCTGTCCATGCGCGAGCTGGTTTCGTATCTCGCCGCCATCGGCGCGATTGCATCGGTTTTGACGGTGTGGATGATTCTTGAGCGCGTGGCTCACCCGTTTGCGTCGAAGTCGCGTATGCAACGGCTGCTGCGGCGCAAGGCGGGCCTGACTCTCGAGCCGGGGCCTTTCGCATCGGAAACGCTGCGTGACTGGAAAACGATATCGCACGTGTTCTTCGCTTCGCACGACGCGAATGGGCTCATTGCGGCGCTGAATGCGCTCATCCTTCATGCACCGGCTGGGCACAGCGCGGCGGACGGCAGGGCTGAAACAAACGCCCATGACGAAGCGAAGCACGCACGCTATTCGATTGCCGAAGTGTCCGGCAGGCCGCCGCGCGCGCCGAGAGATTTCCGGCCGGGTCACAGGAATTACTGAGTGCCTGGATGGATCGCAATGGAGCCGCTATCCGGCACCTCGCACGGTTTGCGGCACCTGGCTGGACGAGGGCGAACGCGTGCGCTCACGCCGCTCGTTTTCTTTGCGTTGCTGAGTGCGAGTCCAGCATCCAGCCGTGGTGCCGGAGAGGATGCCGTGAGCGCATCGCGTGCGCCGGCGGGGGCCGTTGTTGCGGTGCCGTCGCCCGGGCTCGGCGACGAACGTCGCTTCATGCACGGCATTGGCTATGCGAGTGCCGGCGGCGACAAGAACTGGGTCTTCTTCAGCAGTTCGGGCCTGCCCCCGCGCGGCGCGAACAAGGACCGCAGCTGGCCGCACGATGTGTACGTGGCCGGGTGGTCGCCGCCATCGGCTCACGTTTCGCATCCTCACATCTTCATCAGCCGGCCGGAGGCACAGGAGCCCGTGTCTGTCGCGCAGAGCACGTCGGGCAATATTTTCGTCAGTTTTGAGGACGGCTGGAACACGCCGAACACGGTCAGTCAGCGTTACGGCGTCTATCGCGCCGACCTCGTGCCGATCAAGCCGTATCCGAACGATGTCGAATCCGGCGGCCACTCCGGACACGTCGCGGCCGTGGGGGACCGCTTTGTCGTGTTTTATTCCGAAGACTGGGTCGAGGGCGGCGGCGTCGACAATCTCGGCACAGGTAAAGGTGTCTACACAAGGGTCTATAGCGACCGGGGACAGCCTCTTTCGCACCAGGACGTCGCGCCCCATGTGCGCGAGTGGTGGCCGATGATTGCCGGCTCGCCCGATCGCGCACTGCTCGTCTGGCAAAAGTACATTCCCGGCGAGACCATCGCCGAACTCAAGTGTGCCGTGCTGGACCCCGTGTCCGGCAAGATCGTACGGCCTGAGTCCGGCGTGGATGACGCGAAGGTGGAGTACTACACTTACGCCGCGGCCTGGGTTCCGGCAGTCGGGCGTTTCGTGATCGAGGCCACGCTTGCAGCAGGACGCACCAAGGTGTGGCTGGTCGACGAAGATGGACGCGCGATTGCGCGGCTCGAATGTCTGCCGGCTTCCGTTCGCGAAGCGAGCATTGGCGTGAACGGCAACGTCGCCTACGTACCCACCCGCGATGGACGCCTGATGGCGCTGGCGCTGACCGAAAACACGATCGAATTGCGCGGCCTGCAACGTGCGCCATTTGCATGGGGAAACACGGGTGCAATCGGGATGCCGCGCGGAACCGACTCCATTCACTTTGTTTCGCTTTCGCCGACAGGCTTGCGCGAAGCGGATTTCAACGTGCGCGACGAGGTGGCGCCATCCGCGTCGGATCGCTGTGCCCCGGACGCCACGCAATGACAGTCGCCTTGAAGCGACGCTTCGATAGTGGGAGTCGAATAGGTGCGGAATCGTTGCTGGCGTGAGCCAACGAAATGTCGTGCTTTTTCGCTGGATTGCTTGAAACGACGCGATAACTGGGGATACGACTCATGTGGTGTGGAGGTACTCCAGCGCGGAACGGCAATGCCTTGCTCGTGAAAAACGCGCGGGATCGGCGATCTAGCTGAATCGCTTGCGAATGAACCGGCATGGATTCCCGCCGTACATGCCTTCTGCTTCGAGTGACCGGTAAACGACTGAGAGCGGCGTAACAAGCGCTGACCGTCCGATCGTGACGCCCTTCAGGACTACGCACTTCGACGTGATCCAGACGCCGTCCTCGATCGTGATCGACGCAACCTGAAGATCCATGTTCGCGACGGAATCGTGCGAACCGCACGTCAGGAACGTCCCCTGAGAAATGCACACGTTCGATCCGACGCGGACCATGTCCTGGTTGTGAATCCAGACGTCTTCGCCAAACCAGGCGTTGTCGCCCACCTCGAGATTCCACGGCGACTTCACCCGGATCGCGTGCAAAAAGCGGCAATTAACGCCGATCTTCGCACCGAACAGACGGAGCAGGCCGGTGCGCACTGCGGAGATCGGTATGAGCCGGTTGTTGATCACGCACGCTTCGATGACGAACCAGGCCAGTTGCGTAAGCTTGCCGCGCGCGCTCACGTAGTTTCCCTTGCCAGCTTGCGCAAGATCTATCGTTGCGCTCGTTGCGTTCAACCGTGTCATTTCACTAGTGCCTTGATGGCCAGTTTCTTGGCCATCTGAAATGTCTTCGGAAATGTGGTCTCGACGCCGAGCACGATCCGGTTGGACAGCTTTTCCATGTCCTTTGGGCAATGGAATGCCATGCCTTCGAACTCGCGCAGGCTCAGCGGTTTGATTCTGGCCTGGAATTGCAGGAACCGGTGTGACAGCGGAATGAAATGCGACGTCAGTGAGCTGCGGGAGAACTGTGGCCGCGTCGTACGCAGACTGCCGTGGATCGTCTTCGCGTTCCAGTAGAGCACGTCGCCTTTCTGCAGGAACGGCGCCCGGAATTCGAGCTGATTAACGGCCAGGATCTTCCTCACCAGTTCCTTGTACCGGTCGTGGTTAAACGCGACGTCGAAATTTTTTCCGTTCTTCGCCATGTCGATCAGGTGAGAGCGCGGGACCACGAAAAAGCGACCCGCACCCGCATCGATATCTTCGAGCGCATACCAGCATCCGGCCATCGCACCGATGTTTTCGCTGTCGAGGTAATACGTGTCCTGATGCGGCCAGGTTTCCGAATTGCCTTCGAAATACATACTCTGCACGAGCTTGCCATCTTCCGAGAAAATCTCCCGGTTGATGGCCTTGATCGTCTCGCTCGCGAACACCTTGACTGCAAGCTGCTTGAGCGTCGCAAAGCGCGTGTCGCCGAGCGACTGAAGATTGAGCAATGGATTCATCACGAAGCCGTACTCGTTGATCCGGTTTTTTTCCGGATTCGCGGTGGCTTGCCGGTAGATGTACCCCGGGTAGCGCTTTACCGTTTCCTCGAATGCCGCTCTGAGGGAGTCGCAGAGCACCGGCTCCACCGCGTGGCGTACCACCATGTAGCCGTGCTCATCGTAGTAGCGTCCCGCGCTATGGAGATCGCTCATGTCGAACGTCGTCGAGTTCTGACCGGCAAATTCAGGAATCTCGATCTCGGTTCCAATCGGACTCAAAATCTTGTACATGTTCGCTGCAACCTCGCGTCAAAAGTTTATTTAACGGCAACGTTCAAACCAGACAGTCCGGATTGCATGCGACGAGCACCAGAAAATTCTGTGTGCCAGACAGGGCACTGTCAATTTGGGTTGGCGGCTAGTGGCTAGGGATTGTCGCAATGTGCCGAGCCCTGCGGAGCGGTGTCGTGTGGTGTGAACGTTTTTTCAAACGCCTGGAATCGATTCTTGGCTTGCCGGGCACGATGTTTCAGCCGCCCAGATGTTCAGTGCCGCGACCGGATCCTCAAACCGCCAGCTTCGTTTGCCTCGTGAGTTGACGCCGTTTTCCGGTCGAATGTGCGCGTCGCGATCAACTCGGACTCGAACGCGGCCAGTTCGGTGTCGCGGGCGAACATGGCGACTGCATAGTCGCGTCCCGCGCGGCCGAGTCTCTCGCGTAGCGGCGCGTCGTCCGCAAGGCGCCGGATCGCCTCTGCCAGCGATGCCGCGTCACCCGGCGGCACTATCACACCGCGTGGCGCAACGGTCTCGTAGAGTTCGGTCCCGGGACGCGCCATTGCAACCACCGTGCGTCCGCTCGCGAACATGCCAGTCAGTTTCGATGGCATGACCAGATCCGCGGCGTCGGCACGCTGAGGTAACACGTGGATATCGGCGAGATTGAGCAGCTCGTTTAGCTCTTCGGCGGGGCGCAAATCGATGATGCGGCAGTTCGGCAGCGAACCGCAGGCGGCCTCGATGCCTGCCCGTGCGGGTCCAGCACCGCAGAGCACGAACGCAAGATCGGCACAGTTGCCCAACTGGAGGATCGCGTCCGTGAGCACATCCAGTCCCTGCTTGCCGCCCATGTTGCCGGAGTAGAGGATGACGATCGCCTCGGCGGGCAAGCCGAGCACCGCTTTGAGCGTGCCCGGTTGCGCCAGTGGGAATATGGCGTCGGTGTCGACCCAGTTCGGAAAGTATGCGAGCCGCGCGGGCGACACGCCTTTCGCAATCGCCCGAGTGATCATCCTGCTGGAAAGCGTCGAAACGCTATCGAAGTGCGTGAGTAGTACACGTTCGGCAAAGAGGGCGAGGCGTTTGAACCACAAGCCCTGCAGAATGCCCAGTTTGAACGCGGCATCTACTTCGAAATCCTGAATATGAAGCCAGGCATGGGCGCCAGTCAGGCGTGCGACGATCCAGCCAGTCGGCGCATTGAGCAGGCTTGGCGCGACGCAGAACACCACGTCGGGCCGCCACGCCATGAGAGAAAGCATGACCGGGAGGCTCGAAAGCGCGAAGCTGGCGAGATGTAACAGCCGCCCGAGCGCCTTCGGTCGCGTCGGTACCCAAAGCGGCGCGCGTGATACGGTCACGCCGTTGCGTTTTTCGCGTGTGTAGCGTTTTGCGTTGAAGTCCGGCGCAACGCGCCACTCGGGGTAATACGGCGGCGCGCAGACGACGTGGACATCGTGGCCCCGAGCCGCGAGCCAGACCGCCATTTCGCCGGTGTACTTGCCTATCCCGGTCATTTCAGGCGCGTAGTTGATGCCGTAGATCAGGATCTTCACAGGCCCTCCGTTCGCGGCACGTCAGTGGGCGATCGCTGAGACGATTATCAGCGCGGCGAAATAACGGAAACCGCCATCGTTTCGTGACGATCGGCCATCGTGTGATGCGCCGGACCGTCGATTCGCGACGATGGGTGTGGTGGATTCTCGACGAGCGGTTATTGCTATCGCGGCGTGACTCGAACCGGAAATCCTGACATGGTGCAGTTCGTTACCTGCGCTACGGCGTTTGTTTCATACCGATTTGTATTTTTTATATGGTGCGGCGCGGAAAATTTTACCCGAATTTGATTTACTCGTCCGTGCTATTGCCGATTATTTACGATTTGCTAACCGAATTTTTTCGCTTGAATCTCTTTTAACTTAAGTGTTCTTAAGCTTTAATCGCGATTCAGGTTCAATGTGCTGGCATATAAGATGCAACCGAAAATTCAGAAACCATACCCAATAGATCAGATGAATATTTGAACCACCAAATTTATGAACTTGTTATGCAAAAACGTCAGGTTTTTATATACATAATCGGCTGCAACGCATTGATTGCGCTCATACAAAGCAACAATGATGTTGCGGGTGTGCACCAGAAATGGACCAGATTGCACCAAACGGAATTTCCACTTCGATCCGGATGCGCAACAAGCCCGCAAGACAAATATGCTTGCACGCTATATATGATGCGACTCAATTTAGAGAAAACAATTGCAGGGTCCTGACATCCGCCAACATCTCGTCTATTTCCGTCACGACACACATTCGCAATTTCAGCGACCTATGATGCAGTGCACATGGGCCGATATATAAAACGGGAATCAATACCGTAAAAAAAGGGAGGCGAACCGAACACTCAATAACGGGATGGGAAACTGTCATGGCATACGCCAGTTTTGAGGATCGAGACTTGCCCACAAGGCATTCGGCGAAAAAGTTCGCACCTGGGTTGGCACGTCAGGTCGGGCTCGTTCTCTTCGATGGTTTTTCTCTGCTCGGCACCGGCATGGTGGCCGAAGTGCTCCAGCTTGCCAACGAAATCGCGGCTGTCGATGAGGGCGGCGAGCCTACCTATCGCGTCTGGCTGCTCTCCGTGAGAGGAGGGGGCATCGCGTGTTCATCTTCGCTCGAACTTGCCACGGTCGCCATCGACGCAGCCAGTCAGCTGCGCTTCGACGCGCTCTACATCGGCGGCGGCCGCTCGGCCATGCAGGCGATCGAGGACATCCGCCTGATCGCGTGGTTGCGTCGCGTGGTGGCGACCACCACCGAGGTGCGCGCGATCGGGAACGGGCAACGACTGCTCGAAGCAGCCGGGATAGAGACCGCGCGAGCGGCGCCCGAGCTGCCCGCGCACGTCGCGAGCGCCTCCGACGAACCGCTCGGTGACGACCACCACGAAGCGTTGAAGTCCGCATTGACGATGATACGGCGCGATCTTGGAGTCGAAATCGCGCGCAAGGTCGGCGAGCGGGCGTTGCCGAGCATCTCGACGCGATTGTCGGCATTGTTCGCCGATGCCACGCGTGCGACGCCCGGCGAAAAGGTGTGGGCGTCTGCGCGTTGGCTCCAGGAGAACTGCGAGCGACCCATTTCAGTCAGCGACGCAGCGCAGACCTTCGCGATGAGCGAACGCAATTATCTTCGGTGCTTCAAGCTCGAACTCGGTGTGACGCCCTCGGACTATCTGCTCCAGGTGCGTCTGGAATTGACATGTCAATTGCTCGTCAACACGGACCTGCCGGTCGACAAGGTGGCGCGCCGTTGCGGCATGCGTGACGGCGACCGTCTCTCGAAGATTTTCCGCAGCCGGCTCGGTGTATCGCCAACCGAATATCGCAATCGTCACCGCGTCCACGTGGACAACGTGATAGGCCAATAGCGAGACCTGGCCGGCGCAGCACCGGCCAGGAATCTATGGCGTAGCGCAATGCCCGCCGGTTTCAATTGCCAATAGAGCATTGGACGAATGAGCGCTGGCCGCCGACGGCCTCAGCGTAAGGGGACGTAGTTCGTGCAGTTTCAACTCTTTTGTAAAAAAGGAGTACGAAGCGATGAGCCTTGATTCCGGAAAAAGCAACAAATCGGAAACTGTGTCGCTGGATGCAGCGCACTCGGCGCTGGTGAGCGTCGATGTCGCCAGCGGAAGTACGTCCGTCGCTTTGCCGTCGACGCTGCGCCTCCTGCCCGTCGTCCTGGCGGGCGGTGCGGGTACGCGCTTGTGGCCAATGTCGCGTGAGCAGTATCCGAAGCAACTGATCGGCGTTATCGGCGAAGACTCGCTGCTGCAAGCCACGATGCGACGTCTAGCGAGATTCCCCGCACCGTGGGAGGTTATGCGCGAGCCGATCGTCGTCTGCGGTGAGGAGCATCGTTTTCTGACCGCCGACCAGATGCATGCGTGCGGTGTCGATGTGCGCATGATCGTCGAACCGGAACGGCGTGACACGGCCCCTGCGCTGACGCTTGCTGCGGCAGCTGCCTGCGCCGAAGGCGGCGATGCGATCATCGTCGCTATGCCGGCCGACCATGCCATCGCAGACGTCGCCGCTTTCCAGCACGCAATCAGCGTGGCGGCGAACCATGCGCAAAGAGGCGCGATCGCGACGCTCGGCGTTCCGCCAACGCACGTGGATACCGCGTTTGGTTACATCCGCCTCGGCAGGCCGCTGCAGGGCGACGGCGACGTGCGCGAGATCGCCAGCTTCGTCGAGAAACCGGCGCCCGAACTTGCTGCACAGTATGTCGAAACCGGCGACTACTGGTGGAACAGCGGAATCTTCGTCGTGCGCGCAACGGTCTGGCTCGACACATTGCAGCGCCTGCAACCCGACATGCACGACGCCTGTGTGGCCGCTTACGCGTCGGGGCAGCGTGACGGCGCGTTTTACAGGCCGCAGCGGGACTGCTTCAAGGCTTCGCCGTCCGACTCGATCGACTATGCCGTGATGGAGCGGCTCGGCACGGACGCGGCGCTCGCGCCTGGTGTGGTGGTGCCGCTCGATGCGGGCTGGTCCGATCTCGGCTCATGGGATGCCGTGTGGGATGCGCTCGACAAGGACTGCGACGGCAACGTAGCGCGCGGGCGCGTGGTGTTCGAGAACGCGACGTCGAGTTACGCGCACTCGGAAGGGCGGCTCGTCGCTTGCGTGGGCGTCAACAACGTCGTCGTGGTCGAGACCGATGACGCCGTGCTCGTCGCCGATCGCTCGCATGTGAAAGACGTCAAGGGGCTCGTGGCGAAAATCAAGGCGCAGCAGGCACCCGAGGCCAACCTGCACCGCAAGGTGCGGCGGCCGTGGGGCTATTACGACTCGATCGATCACGGCGGCCGCTTTCAGGTCAAGCGCATCGTCGTGAATTGCGGTGCGCAGTTGTCGCTGCAATTGCACCACCATCGGGCCGAGCACTGGGTCGTCGTCAGCGGCACGGCGCTCGTCACGCGCGGCGATGAGCACTTCATGCTCACCGAAAACGAGTCCACCTACATTCCCATCGGCGTGCGCCATCGACTGGAGAATCCCGGCAAGCTGCCGCTTGAAATCATCGAAGTGCAGTCGGGCGCCTATCTCGGCGAGGACGACATCGTCCGCTTCGATGACACCTATGGCCGTATCTGAGCGTAACCGATCGTTCCAACCGGAGTGCGTCGATGAGTGCGGTCGAGTTCGTGCCGGAGTCACCGGCTGCGTTTGGCGGCATCCAGGGATTGCTTGCGCGCCTCCTGGATCTCTCGCTGATCGTCGCCTGTGCGCGTCTTGCGATCTGGCTGCATCCGCCGACGCAGGTCTCGCCCGCGGTCGTGAGCGCGTTCGTGCTGTTCGCGTGCGCGTTCGCGATGGCCGGGTTTCCGGTGTTCGGCGTCTATCAGTCATGGCGCGGCCGCTCCGTCGTGCGCTTTCTCTCCCATGTCACGCTCGCGTGGGCGAGCGTCGCGGCACTGACGCTTGTGATGGCTTTTGCGGCCCATATTACCGATCTCGTGTCGCGTCTGTGGTTCACCTCGTGGGTCAGCTCGACGGCCGCCGCGATGATCGGCGCGAGACTCATCGTGCGCGCGGCCCTCTCGCGTGCACGCAATGCCGGCATGAACCTGCGTCATGTCGCGGTCGTCGGTTGCGGCGAGCATTGTCAGGACATCGTCGAGACGATTCGACGTGCGCCCGCCACGGGCTTTCGCGCCTCGGTCGCGTTCGACGCCCGCCCGAGCGATGGCGTGAAGATCAGCGGCGTGCCGGCGTTCAGGACGATCGAGCCTTTCGTCGATTTCGTGCGGCGCAACGGCATTCAGGAGATCTGGCTCGCACTGCCGCTTTGCGAGGAGCGGACGCTGCTGCGTTTTGTGAATGCGTTTCGCGACGATCTCGTGAACGTGCGCTTCATTCCGGACGTACGCAGCCTCGCGCTGTTCGGCAGCGCGATGATCGACCTCGTCGGCATGCCTGCCATCAACCTGGTCGCTTCGCCATTACCGGCTCACGCGATGGTCAAAAAGGAAGTCTTCGACCGCGTGTTTGCAGCCATCGCGCTCATTGCGCTGACGCCGCTTTTCATCGTCATCGCGATTGCCGTGAAGTGCTCGTCGCCGGGGCCCGTGTTCTTTACGCAGAAGCGCATGGGTGCGGACGGGCGCGTTTTTCGCATCCACAAGTTCCGCACGATGCGCGTGCATGCCGAAGCCGCAGGTCAGGTGCGGCAGGCGACGCGCGGCGATCCGCGCATCACGCGAGTGGGGGCGCTCTTGCGCCGCACGAGCCTCGACGAGCTTCCGCAGTTCTACAACGTGTTGCGCGGCGAGATGTCCGTGGTCGGACCGCGCCCGCACGCAATCGAGCATGACGAGCTGTATCGCAAGATCGTCAGTGGCTATATCCATCGCTATCGCATCAAACCCGGCATCACCGGCTGGGCGCAGGTGAATGGCTTTCGTGGCGAGACGGACCGCGTCGAAAAGATGGTGAGCCGCGTCGAACACGATCTCTATTACCTGCATCACTGGTCGTTCGCGCTCGACATGCGGATCGTCGCCGCGACCATCGTGAAAGGGCTTGTCAATCGCAACGCGTATTGAGCGCTGCGGGATCTGTTTTACAGGGAAGGTTGCACATGAACATGACCATGTCGTGCGCATTCCGGAAGACCGCCATGGCGCCTGCCGCCCGCGCGCTGCGCTACGCAATGCCGGGCGTGGCTGCTGCAACGCTGCTGGCCGCGTGCTCATCCGTCGCCCCCGGGATGCGCATGGACACGCCGCCCACCTTGCCGACCGGCGAGAGCGCACCCGGCGGCGCGGGTGGCGAGAATGCAGCAGCGCAGGGGCAGCAGGAGATCCCCGTCACCGAGATCACGTTGAAGCTGATCCGCGACCTGAACACGACACCGGGCCCGGACCAGATCTACACCGAACTTCAATCGGGTACAAAACCCGGGCCGTATACGCTCGGGCCCGGCGACGTCGTCGATATCACGGTCTGGGATCATCCGGAGCTGATCCAGTCGCAAGGCCAGGCGAACGCACCGGCCGTGTCACATCCGTCCGATCCCGCGCCGGGCTTCGTCGTCGATCAGGATGGCTATCTGCAGTTTCCGTACATTGGACGCGAGCACGTCGCGGGTCTGACGATCGAGGACGTGCAGCGTATCGTCTACAGGAAGCTCGCCGAGTACTACACCAACCCGCAGGTGACAGTGCGCATCGTTTCGTACCGCGCGAAACAGGTCTTCGTGGACGGCGAAGTGACGACGCCTGGCGCGTTCGCCATCACCGACGTGCCAATGACGCTGTACCAGGCCATCACGCGAGCAGGCGGCTTCACAAAGAACGCGGATCAGAGCCAGGTCGTGCTCGTGCGCGAGGGCAAGTCGTATCGGCTGAACCTGCCCGAAATGCTCGCGCGCGGCGAGAATCCGTCCAGCATCCGCCTGCGTAACGGCGACATGCTCCGCATCGTGGCGCGCGAGGAGCATGGCGTCTACGTGATGGGTGAAGTGTCGAAGCCTGTGACGGCCGTGCCGCTGCGCGACGGCAAGCTGAACCTGAGCGACGCGATTTCGCAGGCAGGCAGCATCAGCCGCGACACGTCCAGCCCGCGGCAACTTTATGTGATCCGGGGCTCGACGACGGCCAAGCCGCAAGTGTTCCATCTCGACGCCGGCTCGCCCGTGTCGATGATTCTCGCCAACCAGTTTCCACTTCAGCCGGAAGATGTCGTGTACGTCGACAGCAACGGGCTCGTGCGTCTCAGTCGCGTGCTGAACCTTCTCCTTCCCGGAATCAACGCGGCCTTGACCGCAGCGGTGTTGTCGAAATGAATTCACCCATTCCCCGACTCGTCCACAATGCATCGGCCGATGCGCTCGGCGTCGATGTCGTGACCGAAATGTCCTCGGATGGCATGCAGACCGAGACGCCGCTCACGGTCTGGCTCTCGCGCATTGCCGACAGCTGGCGCCTGATTCTCGCGATGACGCTGTTCGTCACGCTGCTTGGCGGCTTTTATGCGTTCGTCGCGACGCCCGTGTACGAGGTCGAGTCGATGATCCAGATCCTCGACAACGACATGTCGTCGAAGGACAAGGACTCGTTGGGCCAGCTCGCCGCGATCTTCGACAAGGGTGGCACGGCCGCCGGCGAAATCGAGCTGATCCGCTCCGATCTGGTGGTGGGCCAGGCGGTGCAGCAACTGCATCTCGATGTCGAAGCGACGCCACGCTATTTCCCGCTGATCGGCGCAGCGCTCGCGCGGCGCGTGCCACCGGGGCAGCTCGCACCGCCGCGCTTCGGGCTCGCGCAGTACGCGTGGGGCGGCGAGCAGATTTCGGTCAGCGCGCTTACCTTGCCGGAAAAACTCGCGCACAAAGGCGTATTGCTCATCGCACAGCCGGACGACACGTATAACCTCGTGACGAAAGACGGGCAGCCGATTCTGCTCGGACGCGTCGGCGAACCAGAGACGGCTGCGTTCGGCGACGGCACGGTCTCGATTCAGGTCGATCAGCTTGTTGCACGTCCTGAGACGCAATTCGTGCTGAAGAAGTATTCGATGCTGTACGCGACGGGCGATCTGGAAAGTCATCTGACCGTGGCGGAAAAGGCCCGGCAGTCGGGAATGATCGGCGTGACCTTGCGCGGCGACGATGCCGCTCACACAGCCGAGATTCTCAACACGATCACCGCGCAGTACGTGAAGCAGAATGTGGACAGCAAGTCGAGCGAGGCCGAGCACACGCTGGCCTTTCTCGAACAGCAGTTGCCGCAACTGAGGGCCGAACTCGACAACGCCGAGGAAAAATACAACCGCTTTCGCAACGAGAACGGCTCGGTCGATCTGAACGAGGAGAGCCGTTTGCTCCTCGAACAGGTTGCCGCCGACAAGGCCAAGCTCGTCGACCTCAAACAGCAGCGCGACGAGATGATCCAGCGCTTCACGCCGAAGCATCCTGTCGTGGCCGCGCTCGACGCGCAGATCGGCACGCTGCAGTCCGAGCTTGGCCAGCTCACCGGGCGCGTGGCCAAAATGCCGGACACCGAGCAGAACGCGCTGCGGCTCATGCGCAATGTCCGCGTCGACACGGAGCTTTACACGAACCTGCTCAACAATGCCCAGCAGTTGCGGATCGTGAAGGCGGGGCAGGTCGGGAACGTGCGTGTCGTCGATCATGCCATGGTGCCCGAATATCCGATCCGTCCGAACCGCCCGCTCGTGCTGGGCTTTTCGGCGATCCTCGGCATGCTGCTCGGTATCGGCATCGCGCTGTGCCGCAAGGCGGCATTCGGCGGCGTCGAGCATTCGAAGGAAATCGAATTCGCGCTCGGCGTGCCAGTTTATGCCGTCGTGCCGCGCAGCACCGCGCAATTGCGGCTCTACGAGTCGATGGAGCGCGGCACGCGCGAGCAGCATGTGCTGGCCGCCGTCGCCGCCGACGACGTGGCGATCGAAGGCATCCGCAATCTTCGTACGGCGATGCAGTTCGGCTCGCTAGGCGCGAGCAACAACATCATCGCGATCACAGGGCCGCGCAACAAGATCGGCAAGTCGTTCGTGTCGGTGAACTTCGCGGCCGTGGAAGCGCTTGGCGGCAAACGAGTGGTGCTCGTCGATGGTGACATGCGTCGCGGCGACCTCCACGAATATCTGAACATCCGCCGTCGCCCGGGACTTTCCGATGCGATCGCAGGCGCCAGTCTCGACAGTGTGCTGATCCGCGATGCGCTACCGGGGCTCGACGTGCTGCCGCAAGGCATGGTGCCGCCCAATCCGGCCGAACTTCTGATGAGCGAGCGTTTTCGTTCGCTGCTCGAAGAGCTGTCTTCGCGCTACGACCTTGTGATCGTCGATACGCCGCCGGTCCTCGCGGTGACCGATGCCGTGCTGATTTCACGCCATGCAGGCGCGACGTTGCTCATCGTGCGCTACGGCCACGACGCAATGTCGGGAATCGCCGAGACGGTGCGCCGCTTGCGCCACGGCGGCATTGCGGTGAAGGGCGTCGTGATGACCGACGTGCCGCGCGCGCCGTTCGGTTATAGCTCTAAATTCCCGACTTATTCGTCGGATACGGTGGAGTTGCATTAGTTGCGGATCGGAAACCTTCAGGAGGAAACAGATCGCATGTCCTGCTATCGCATCGTCCAGCCGCAAATCAAGGCGCACGGATGCGGCGTTTCCGATCACTCGGGCGTGCTCGTGCGTTTGCTGAAAGAAAGCGCGAAGCACGCCGAGCGCTACGCCGTGCCGAACCGGCACGCGTGCGACGCGGTGCCAGTCGTTGCCGGCGATGTCTGGATCCTCCAGGTGTCGATCTACGGGTTCAGTGGAAAAGGGGTGCCGCTGTGGTTGCCCACGTTCATCGAGGCGGCGCGCGCACGCGGCGTGCGGGTAATCGCGTGCTTCCATGAGCTATGGGTGCTGGTCGCGCCAGGTCTGTCGACGGCGTACTGGCTCGCGCCGTTGCAGCGGCGTATCTGCGAGCGTCTTGCGTCGCTTGCCGACTACGCGTTTTTTAACTGCGACTGGGCGTATAGCTGGGGCGTCGAGCGGCTAGGCGCGCGGGCGTTCTACGCGCCGACCTTTTCTAACGTGGGCGAACCGCCGATGGTGACGCCGTGGCGCGAACGCGAGAATCTCGCCGTGGTGTTCGGTTCGCCGCTCACGCGCGCACGCGTGTACGCGCAAGCCGTGCCCGCGCTTGCGAAACAACTGGACTGCGCTCGCATCGAGCGGGTGATCGATATCGGATCGCCTGGGCCGTGGATTGATGAGGTGGTCAACGCCTTCAAACCACACGCGTTTGAATCGGCCGGGCCGCTGCCGGCCGAGGACGTTTCGCGTTTATTGATGCGCGCGAAGTGGGGGCTGTTCAACACGCCGTGGGGGCAGGCGTCGAAGTCCGGCGTTTTCGCAGCGTATGCGAGTCACGGCGTCGCGCCGGTGTCGATTTTCGACGATGCGCTCGGCTACCCGGCACCGTCGCAGTATCCGCTGCCGGAGCGCCATTTTATGACGCACGGCGCGTTTGCCGACGCAGACGATTCACTCGATACGCTGTCCTCGGAAATCGGTGCGCGTGTGTACGTCGAGCATGCCCGAAGCCGCCAGCTAGTCGAAAAGATCGTGGAGCTGACATCATGAGCGTCGCCGGGGGGACCAGCCCATGAAACGCGTCGCCGTCTTTCACCCGGGCCTGCAGCATTCGCATCAACTGGCATGGGGACTCTACGAGCGCGACATGCTTGGCGCGTACTGGTCGGGCGTACCGGTACGCGAGCTCGATGGGCAAGCGCCGACGCTCTTGCCCGCACAATGGCGCATGAAGGTGCGCGCGACCGCCATACCGCGCACGCTGCGGCGACATCCGGTGTGGTGGCAGTTGCTGCTGCGTACACGAACGCTGGCGCGCTCCGCCGGCACACGCCACGACTACACGCATCGCGTGTTCCACTGGTTCGACTGGTGGGTCGCACAGCAAGTCCGTACGCTACGCCCTGATGCCGTGGTGGCCTACGAAAACTCCGCGTGGCACACCTTCATCGCTGCGCGCAAGGTGGGGGCCGTCTGCATTCTCGACGCGCCTTCGCTGCATCACGACGACGCGAGACGCCTGATCGATCTGCCGTCGAACGGCTACATCGCGGAGATCAACCGGCGCAAGGACGCAGAAGTACGTCTTGCCGACCTCGTCATCACCTGCTCGGACATGGCACGCGACTCCTATTTGCGCGCGGGTGTGCCCGACGCGAAGGTGCGTTCGGTGATGCTCGGCGCCGAACTGCCCGCAGGCGTCGCGCGCAACGTCGACGAAAAGCGCCCGGTGCGGTTCATCTTCGCGGGCACGCTCTCGTCGCGCAAGTCGATCGATCTGATTCTTGACGCGTTCGAGCGCCTCAACGCAGGGGGCCATTGCGCCGATCTCATGCTCGTCGGCGGTTACGAGGAGGAGAAGTGGCTGACGCGCGCGAAGCAGGTGCCGCACGTGAATTACCTGGGCGGCGTGCCGCAGTCGCAGCTTTACGCGCTTTTTGCTACCGCCGACTGCCTGCTGCTGCCGTCTCGCTTCGACGCGTTCGGCATGGTCGTCGTCGAAGCCATGGCGGCGGGAACGCCGGCCATCGTCTCGACCATGACGGGCGCGCGCGAGGTGATTTCCCGTTTTCCCGAAAGCGGCTGGGTGGTGGAGCCGACCGGCGAGGCGATCTACCGCATGATGCGCGAGAAGGTGAGGGACCGCGCATCGATCCAGGCGGCGTCGGTGCACGCGCTGAGAGCCGCCGATTATTTCACGTGGCGTGCCTACCGCAAGCGCGTCGCCGATCTCATTGCCGATACGCTGGGGTGAGCGATGCGTAGAGCCACTTACAGCCGAGTGAAGCCGATCGCGAAACCTCGAATGCAGGTGCGGTTCGACTTCCTTCTCGTGGTCACGGTGATCCTCATCGCCGTGTTCGAGGGGGCCGTGCGCAAGTGGCTCGCACCGGAGCTGACGACGCCGCTGCTGTTGCTGCGCGACGCGGCAGCGTTCACGCTTGTGCTGCGCGCGGCGTGGGGCCGTGCGTTCCGCGTCATGCCGGGTGTCACGCTGTGTCTGGTCGCGTGGACGTTCTGTGTGACGTGCTGGGGCGTGTTTCAGATCGTCGTGCTGCAAGGCCCGCCTGTGCTGTTCGCGCTCGGATTGCGATTCTGGCTGCTTTACTTCTGGTTCGCGCTGGCGATGGCCTGCTCGCTCTCCACGAAGGAGGTCGTCAGTGTGATGCGGCTCATGATCGTGCTCGGCGTTGCGATGACGCCGCTCGTCGTGCTGCAGCACTTTCTGCCGCCGTCCTCCGTGCTCAACGTGCAGCCCGACACGGACGAGGATCAGATATTCCTCGTCATCGCGAACGTCGTGCGCGTCTCCGGCACCTTCACGTTCACGCTCGGCTTTGCGTGCTTCATTGCGGTCGTGACGCCGATCGCGATCAGCACGACGTGGTCCGGCGTGCGGCTTTATCCGCGCCGGTGGATGGCGCTCGCAGGGTACGTCGCGGTCGCCATTTCGACGCTCGTCAGCGGTTCTCGCGCGTCGATCATGTTCTTCGCCGGGATGCTGGCGCTGCAGACGCTCGCCGGTTTCGGTGCCGCGCGCACGGGCGGTGCGGTGATGCGCTCGGCAGCGAAGGTCATGGTCGGGCTCATCGCCGTCGCGATCACGCTGAACGTGTTCAGCGACGCCGTGCAGGACACGATCCAGCGCTTCGTATCGGCCGGCCAGGGTGAGGACATTGTCGAGCGTATCGAAACCGAGCTTATTGGCGAGCCCGCCGCACGCAAGGATATCGATTTCATCGGCCACGGACTCGGCGCGGGCACGAATGCTGGCTCCGTGCTCCTGACCGGCGAGAACGCGTTCGCGCTGGCCGAATCGGAGCCCGCGCGCGTCATGCTCGAAATGGGCGCGGCCGGATTCGTCTGGCTCGTCATCAAGTGCGTGATGTTCGCGGCGGGGTTGGCGAGGAGCGCCATGATGCTGACGCACACTGGCGAGTCGCTGCCGCTCCTGATGTGGGCCGCCACGGCCTATGGCATGTCGTCGTGGCCGGTGAGCGGACAGGTCAGCGCCAATGCGTTCGGTTTCCTCGCGCTCGGGCTCGCGCTTTGCTCGATCCGCACGCGGCCAGTCGCCGCCGAAATGGGCGAGCGTGTGTGGCCGCTTGGAGCAACGCCATGAGACTCCTGCTGGTTGGGAACTATCCGGCTGACGGCCAGAAGAGCATGCTGGCCTACGCGCAAATGCTGCTGCGCGGGCTGCGCGCGGCAGGCGTGGAGGTCGAACTGACCGCGCCGCGCGCCGTGCTGCTGCCGAGAGGCATCGTGCCGGCTGGATTGGCGAAGTGGATCGCGTATATCGACAAATTCGTCATCTTCCCGATCTATCTCGTGCTCGCGGCGCGGCGATTCGATCGAACGCACATCTGCGATCACTCGAACGGCATGTATCTCTTGTGGCTGCCGCGCACGCGCAGCAGTGTGACGTGTCATGACGTGATCGCGATCCAGGCCGCGCGCGGCCTCGTGACGGGCTGGCATACGGGCTTCACGGGCAAGGTGCTGCAGGCGTTGAATCTGCGCGGCGTCGCGCGTGCGCGCCGGATCGTCTGCGTTTCCGATCTTACGCGCACGCAACTGCTCGATCTGCGGAACGATCTGGCGGCGCGCACGACTGTGATCCGGAATGGACTGCATGGCGACTTCCGAATGGACCACGCGTGGCGCGAGGTGCTTGCCGCGAGCGGGCTCGGTGCGCTCGCGGATGCCCCGTTTTTCCTGCACGTCGGCTCGAATCATCCGCGCAAGAACCGTGTGGCGGTAGCACGGGTATTCGCAGCGCTGCTGCGCGGGATGCGTTTTGCGAACGCGCGGCTCGTCTTCGTCGGCCCGCCGCCCGATGCGCCCACGCGTGAGGTAATCGCGGAAGGCGGTTTCGCATCGCGCGTGCGTACCGTCGAGGACGCGTCCCATGCACTGCTCGTCGCGTTGTATTCGGGGGCGCAGGCGTTGATCTTTCCGTCGCTGAACGAGGGATTTGGCTGGCCCATCGTCGAAGCGCAAGCCTGTGGCTGCCCGGTGTTCGCATCGAATCGGGCGCCGTTTCCCGAGGTCGGCGCAGATGCCGCTGTCTACTTCGATCCTGGCGACTGCGCCGCAGCTGCCGCAGCGATCGAGACAGCCGACTTCGAAGCGATGCGCCGTGCGGGTTTCGGCAACGCCGCGCGTTTCAGCACGGACGAAATGATCCGCAAGCTCATTGCAGTGGTCGGATCATGACTGGCCAACGCCCGACGCCGTTGAGACGGCCTTCGACAGGAACGATCTGCGCATGAAGTTATTGCACGTCCTGCCTTCGACCGATCCCCGCCTCGGCGGCACCGTGGAGGCGGTGCGTCAGACGGGGGCCTGGCTATGTGCGGCCGGTCACGCGGTCGAAGTGCTGTCGCTCGACGACCCGCGCGAGGCCCATGTCGCGGAATTTTCTCTGCGAGTTCACGCGCTCGGGCCGTCGGTGGGCCACTATCGCTATAACGAGCACCTCGTGCCGTGGCTGCACTTGCATGCGCGCGAGTACGACGCCGTGTTCGTGAACGGACTCTGGCAATACCACAGTTTCGGAACCTGGCGAGCGCTGCGCACGCTGCGCGTGCCGTATTTCGTGTTCACGCACGGCATGCTCGATCCGTGGTTCAAGCGCACCTATCCGCTCAAGCATCTGAAGAAATGGTTGTATTGGCCGTGGACCGAATACCGGCTCTTGCGCGACGCCAACGCAGTGCTCTTCACGAGCGAAGAGGAGCGGCGGCTTTCGCACGATTCGTTCTGGCTCTATCGCGCGAACGAGCATGTCGTGACTTGCGGCACTGCGAGTCCGCCAGTGGAAAGCGAGATCTTGCGAAACACCTTTCTCGACGCGTGGCCGCGTCTGCGTGACAAGCACATCATCCTGTTTCTGAGCCGCGTGCATCCAAAGAAAGGGTGCGATTTGCTGATCGAGGCGTTCGCGCGCCGCGCGGCGGAGCACCCGGACTGGCAACTCGTCGTCGCGGGGCCGGAGAGCGACGACCTCGGCGAGCGCCTGCGTGCACGGGCCAGCGAGTTAGGCGTGACGGAGCGTATAACGTGGACCGGCATGCTCGAAGGCAACGAGAAGTGGGCCGCGTTCTATGCGAGCGATGTGTTCGTGCTGCCCTCGCATCAGGAAAACTTCGGCATGGTGATTGCGGAAGCGCTCGCATGCCAGTTGCCGGTGCTCATCACGAACAAGGTCAATATCTGGCGGGAGGTCGAAAGGGGACAGGCGGGTTTCGTCTGCGACGACACGATTGATGGCGTCGAGCGAGGGCTCGATTGGTGGCTAAGCCTGAAGCAAGTCGACCGGCAGCGTATGAAGGCGCGCGCACAAGCGCTCTACGAAGAGCGCTTCACCATCAAGGCAATGGCGCAGGGCCTCATCGATGCGGTCGATCGTTATGCGGTCGAGCGCCTGGCGTGGCATTAGCTTTGCTGCAAGCGCATGCGGCACGTTCACCACGGGTTGCGGTAAGCCGGCCGGCCGCTCGTGGACGACCAGGCGGGTGGCCAGGGGTTGGGCAAGACGTCGTGACGATGAGGCGGCGTCGTGGCGACGATGGGTTTGGTGCGCCGTGTTGTATCACGCGTCGTGTTGTCGTTGTCGTCGTCGGGCGCTGAGGCGCCGACTTCACTCGGCGCGCCGAGCAGCTTTGCTTCGTCGGGCATGGGGTTTTCACGCGGAAGCTGGTAGCCCGGTACTTCCGGCACGCTGGCCGGAGCGGGAGCGGGTGCAGGCACACGAGCGTAGTCGCTGGTGCCGCCCGTGTCGCTACCAGCCGCGAGCGCGTGGCTCTGACACGCCGCGGCGACGAAAAGCAGTGTGAGGGGCCTGATGATCTGCATGAGCGTTGGGTAATGGAGCGAATTACTTCGTTTAACGAAGCATTGAATCGACGATTCGATTATAGGCACAGGTGATCGACTCACCAAACTGAACGAGGAGCATCAGCCGATGAGCCGCACTCGCTACGCGATGTCGGACGCCGCCGCGCAAAAACGTACTGCCGGGGTGTGGGCGTTGCTGCGCGTAAAGCCCAGCCTGTATGTGTTCGTCGCCAGGTTTCTGTCGCGCGAAGCGGTTGTGCAGGGACTCAACTTCGTCGGTGGCATTTGTGTCGTGCGCGCCCTTTCGATGCACGAATACGCGTGGTACACGATCGCCGTGACGATGATGGGCGCTGGCAGCGTGCTCAGCGACATGGGGGTGAGCGCAGCGCTGATGAGCGTGGCGGGCCGTCTGTGGCCCGATCGCGCAAAGATCAACCGCGTGTTTACTGTGGCGTTCGAAGCACGCGCGAAATTTTTCGCCCTGTTCGGCGTGGCGATTTTCATCGCTGGGATATTGCTGCTCGCGCGGGCGCAGGCGTCGTGGCCACTCGCTGTCGCGATCATGCTGCTGGTCGCGGCGGTGTCCTTTTTCCAGTTGAATTTCGATCTCACGGCCGTGCTGCCGAAGCTCGAACAGAATCTCAAGCAGTTGCAGAAAATCACGATCTCGGGTGCGCTGCTGCGCCTCGTGCTGCTTGCCGCGCTCCTCGTGTGGCCGCACGTGCTCACCGCGCTTGCGGCCGCGCTCGTCGCGATCGGGCTGCAAGCGCACGCTATTCGCCGGCGTTACAGCGTGCGGGCACAGGACACCGACTTCGCGCTCGACGAGGCCAAGCAGGAGTTCGCGAAGGTCGCGCGCCGCCAGGCTCCCGCGTCGATCTATTTTTGCATCCAGGGCCAGCTCAATGTGCTGCTGCTCGGCTATTTCGGCAATGCGCCCCAGATTGCGCAACTCGGTGCGCTGGGCCGGATCTCGGTGCTGCTCGTCGTCATGCAGTCGGTGTTTTCGAGCATCGTGATGCCGCGCTTCGCGGTGCTCAAGGATCGACGCGAGATGCTGCGCAGGTATTGCGCCGTCGTGGCGCTATTTGTCAGCCTCGTCGCCATGTTTCTCGGTGTTGCCGCCTTGTTTCCGGGCACTGTGCTCGCGGTCCTCGGCGACAAGTACGCCGGCCTGCACGGCGAGCTGCTGCTGATTCTGAGCTCGGCTGCGCTGTGGGGGATCGAGGCGTTGCTGTTCTCGTTGAACATGTCGCGTGCGTGGATCATGCCGTCGTGGATCCAGGTCGTCATCACGCTCGTGCTGCAGGGCGTGCTGCTGTGCTTCATGCGCGTCGATTCGATCGCAAGCGTCGTGATTTTCTCTTCGATCAGCCCGGTGGTGTCGATCGCCGTCTATGTGGCGGCGGCCTGCGCTAATTTCCGCAAGATGCCATGAAATATTTCATCAGCGAGTTGGTTCTCTATGCCAACAATGTTTTCGCCAACCACGTGCCGTCTCATTTCATGCGGCGTGTCTGGTATCGCCGTGTCATGGGCTTCGATATCGCGTCGTCCTCGGCGATCCTGATGGGCGTGACGTTCGACGCGCGGCACGGATTTTCGATTGGCGAAAACTCCGTCGTCAACGAGGACGCGCGCATGGACACGCGCGGCGGCATCGTGCTCGGGCGCAACGTATCGATCAGCTCGCGCGCGACCATCCTCACCGCCTCACACGATCCCGAAAGCGAGAGCTTCGCGGGCTACGAGCGCGGCGTCGTGATCGGTGACTACGTCTGGATCGGTCTGAACGCGGTCATCATGCCTGGCGTAACGATCGGCGAAGGCGCGGTCGTCGCCACGGGCGCCGTCGTGACAAATCCAGTCGAACCGTATGCGATTGTCGCTGGCGTACCCGCACTGCCGATCGGACGGCGTAGCAACGGACTGAACTACAGCACGCGCTACCAGCGCTTGTTCAAATGAAGCGACGCATGCCAACAGGCCGAAATATGCGGCTGTCACGACATCCTTTGCTGCTCAGCTGTGTGGTGGCCGGTCTCGCACTCGGTGTCGCGTACGCGGCGTGGGTTGCGCGCGATCTATGGGGCTCGACGCGCGCGATCGACGCCGCGTCCGCTGCGAACACGCAGAGCGCCGCGAATGCGGCCCAATCGGGGCATCCGCCGATCCCGATTCATTTCAGACTCGCACAGCCCGGCTATGTGACGCTCGTGATCGAGAAGCCGGACGGCACGCGTGTGCGCAATCTCGTGAGCGAGACGCAGTTTCCGGCGGGCGAAAACACCGCGTGGTGGGACGGCCTCGACGATCTGGGCCGCGATGCCGATGCCGCGATTCACGGCCAGTACGGCATTCCAGGCCGGCTCGTGTCGCCGGGGACGTACCGCGTGCGCGGGCTGGTGCGGCCCGCGTTGAGGGCGCTTTACGAGTTCAGTCCGTACGATCCTGGCCAGCCGCCGTGGAAGACCGCCGATCGTCGCAGCGAATGGCTGGCGAATCACTCGGCGCCTTCGGCCGTGCTGTTCGTGCCGTCCAGCGACGCACCCGTGCGAGCGCATGCGCCGGCTACGACGGCTGGGCAGGTGCTGGTCGGCAGCTATGTCTCAGAGGGCGGCAGCGGGCTGGCGTGGCTCGCGCCCGATGGGCGCAAGCTGTGGGGGCAAATGTGGGTGGGCGGTGTGTGGACCGGCGCGACACAACTGGCGCGAGATACGGGCCCCCAGCGAGCGCCGGACGCTTACGCGTATGCGGCCTCGTCGTGGCGCGGCGATCAACCTGGCGATCACTACAGCGAGCTGCGCCTTAACGCGTTGCTCTCGCCACAGGCGCAGCGCTCGGTGCCGGCCGATGCGCGTCTCGGCACCGGCGACGACGCGCCGGTACTCTCGCCGCCATTGCGCATCGACGAGCCGCCGGGCCTCGCGAAACCGGCAGCCGACGATCCGTATCCGGAGCGACACGCGCTCGTTGCAGGACTCGCTGTGCGCGACTCGCTCGTGGCCGTCGCGCTGCGCAGCGTCAATCAACTCCTGTTCGTGGATGCCGCACGGCATCGCGTGCTGGGTCGCGCGCCGCTCGACGATCCGCGCGGGCTGGCGTTTGACGCACAGGGACATCTACTGGCGCTGTCCGGGCATCAATTGCTGCGACTCGACCTCTCGCGCGACGCAGCGGGGCAGGTTCATATCGCGGGCCGCCAGACCGTAATCGCGGACGGACTCGACGACCCGCAAGCGCTCTGTGTCGACGCGGCTGGCGCAATTTACGTGAGCGACTGGGGCAACAGCCACCAGGTCAAGGTGTTCGCGCCTGATGGACGGCCCGCACGCACGATCGGGAAGAAAGGAGCGCCTGCGCCCGGTGTCTACGATCCAGCGCACATGAATCATCCAGCCGGGATCACGATAGACGGTCAAGGGCGCCTGTGGGTCGCGGAAAACGACAAGACACCCAAACGCGTGAGTGTATGGGACAGCCCGACGGGACGCTTCGTTGACGCGTTCTACGGGCCGCCGCGCTATGGCGGCGGCGGCACGCTCGATCCACGCGACAAGACGCGCTTCTACTATGCCGACGAAGCGGGCGGCACGACGTTCAAGCTCGACTGGAACGCACATACGAGCACGCCGCTTGCGGTCTACTATCGCGCCGATGCCGACGACACCGGTTTTGCCGCCACCGATACGGGTGGCGCGCCAGACTATCCGCTCTACCGCGACA
Organism: Paraburkholderia adhaesiva; assembly: GCF_021390575.1. GTDB lineage: Bacteria > Pseudomonadota > Gammaproteobacteria > Burkholderiales > Burkholderiaceae > Paraburkholderia > Paraburkholderia adhaesiva. The sequence continues at coordinate 1,075,282 of NZ_JAJEJQ010000002.1, forward strand.
AAGAACGCTATCTTACGAATGCGTTCAGCGCGCAGGTGACGGGGCGCCCGAGCGTCATCCTTTGGCACCTCGGCGCCGACGAAATCGCACGGCCCGTCGCCGCGGCGGGCAGCACGTCCGACGCGACCGGCAAGCTACTGCCGGTTTTCGCCGATCCCGCGATGAAGGCACGCATGCCGCCGGGCAGCGATCCGGCGCATCGCGCGCTGCTGTTCCTGTGGCGCGACGCGAACGGCGATCACCGTGTTCAACCGAACGAGGTCACTTTCTGGCAGCCGCAGGGCGAAGCGCGCGGCAACGCGGCGATGCTCGGCAACGTGACGGTGCTGGACGATCTCTCGTTCGCTTTTGCCTACGCCGGGCAATCGGCGATTGTGGTGCCGGCCACCGGCATCGCGGCGGATGGCGTGCCGGTTTACGACACCGATCACCCACGCACGCTGGCAACCGGCGTGCAGGCACCCGTGAGTACGGGTGGCGGCCAGGTGCTGGTGGGCCGTAATGACTGGACTGTGTTCACGACGCCGCCTGCGCCATTCGCGCCGCAGGGCGTGGCCGGCGTGCAGGGCAGCCATGGCGCGCGCTGGTCGTATCCGAGCCTGTGGCCGGGCCTGCATGCATCGCATGCGGCACCGGTGCCGTCGCGGCCCGGCGAAATGATCGGCACAACGCGCGTGCTGGGTAACCCGATCGATGCACCGCCGCCCTCGGATGTGGGGCAGCTGTGGGCCATCAACGGCAACGAAGGCGACGTCTATCTGTTCACGACGGATGGTCTGTTCGTCGCGACGCTGTTCAAGGACGCGCGCCTCGACACCGCGCCACCACCGCCCGACGCTGCGCACGGACTCGACCTCGGCGCGACGAGCCTCGGCTTCGAGTGCTTCCATCCCACGCTCACACGCGGCCCGGACGGGCACGTCTACATGCAGGCCGGTTCGACGTCGCCGCTCTTGCGCATTACCGGGCTCGAAGACGTGCGACGCCTGCCGGACCAGACCATCACGGTGACCGCTGCGGATCTGGTAGCCGCGCAGCAGCAAAAACGCGCCAACGCCGAGCGCGAAGCAGCCGCGGGAAATGGGGAGCGCGTGCTTACCGTGGCCGTGCACCCGGACGAAACCGCGCAGGACTGGCCGAACGGCTCGACGCAATGGGCGAAGATCGACACGCGCAGTAGCCAGGTGGGCGACTGGGGTCATAAGGATTCCGTAACAAGTGGCGCACTCGCGGTATTCGGCGAGCAGCTCGTGATCACGGTCCGCACCGACAATCCCGATCTTCTCGCCAACAGCGGGGAATCGCTGCAGAACCTCTTCGCGACCGGTGGTGGCATCGACCTGATGCTCGGCGTCGATCCGGGCGCGAGTGCAGGCCGCACAGACGCGGTGCGCGGCGACGAACGGCTGGTGGTCTCGCGCGTGAATGGCGCGACGGTCGCGATGCTCTACCGTCCTGTGGCCACGACGGGGGGGCTTGCGCCGGTGAGCTACAGCTCCCCGCTGCGCACGATTCGTTTCGATCGCGTGGACAACCTCAGCAACCGTGTTGTGCTGGACATCCAGCGCGGCGGCGATGGCACGGTGACTTACAAGGTCGCTGTTCCGTTGAAGCTGCTCGATCTGAACGTCTCGCCAGGTACGACGATCGCCGGGGATATCGGCGTGCTTCGGGGCAATGGCTTCGAGACGCTGCAACGCGTGTACTGGTCGAACAAGGCGGGCGGACTGGTCAGCGATCTGCCGGGCGAAGCCGAGTTGACGCCGAATCTGTGGGGGCGCTTCCGGTTTGTCTCGGCGTATGACTAGTGTCCCGGCGATTCCGCGGCAATCTCGTAGCCCGGTGCCGTTGCGCGCTTCGCGCGGCGCAGCGCCACGAAGTGCTCGCGCACGTGGCCGCACGGGCGATCGACGCACAGCGTCAACCCGAAAGCGGTCGCATACGCGAGCAAGATGAGGGGCGCGGTAACCAGCGCGCGGGTGGCGTACGGCAGGCCTGCAATCTGCGAAACGTAATGGGATATGAACAGCAGCGGCAGCCAGTGGACCAGATAGAGCGAATAGGAAGCGTCGGAGAGCAGCCGGTCGAACGTATTGCTGCGCAAGCTCAGTGAGCCGATTGCGAAGGGCAGCGCGATAGCCGCGAGCGCGATGTTGAATGGAGGATTCCAGGCCAGATAAGCGGCGCTGCGATGCGCGCCGCCGAACAGCACGGGCCGCAGCGCAGGCGCGGCCGCAAACACGCCAATCACGGCGAGCGTCAGCGCGGCTGAACCGAGCGCCATGCTGCGGGAGGGCCGCAGCACCGGATAGCGTGCAGCGAGCATCCCGGCGACAAACCACGGCAGATACGAGGTAAACGCGCGGTCGTAGAACAACGCGAACGACACTGCGCTCACGACTGCGCATGCGAAGAGGGCCACGCGCGGCCTGTGTTGCATCAGCAGGATGATGAGCGGCGCGACGACATAGAACTCCATCTCGATGTCGAGCGACCACGCGGGCACCAGCGGGGCACCGCCAGCCGTGTTGTAGCCGAAGATCAGGAAACTCGCGACGAGCGCCCGCACGTCCAGCGGCGTGACGGGCACACGCGGCGACATGAAACGCGGGAGAACGTCCACGATGGCCAGGGCGAGCAGACTGCACAGCAGAAACACGGGTGCGAGCCGCCAGGCGCGCGAGACGACGAACGTGACGTAGGGATCGCGCGTGGCCGCGTATTTATGCTGCCACATCACGTGGACCCAGTACCCGCTCAGCGCGAAAAACAGATAGACGGGCGCGTGGCCGATCCCGAAGCTCGTGTAATGGAACACGACGACAACGGACGCGAGCAGGAATCGGAATGCGCCTGGCGCCATGCTGCTCTCCTGGTCGTTTGAACCCGCTTGTGGTTCAGGTCTTCGGCGCGGGTGCGCCGGCCGGTTCGACGCTCCGTTGCCGTTGCACTTGTGCGCGCAGGTGTGCATCGAGCCAATGACGCACGCGCGCCGTGTGCCGCTCGGTTAGCAACGAGGCCGCAAAACAGTACGCGTAGACGAGGGCGACAGCCACACCGAAGCAAACCAGGCCGCGCGCGTCGGGCGGCTGCGAAAAACGCAGGCCGAAAGTCTGGCATGCGAATGCGCAAAGCAACAGCAACGCGGGAAAGTGGAACAGGTAAGTCGAATACGAAAAATCGGCGAGGCGCCTATGCATCGCGGCGAGCGGCAGTGCATGCGAGAGACGGCTCGCACTCGCCAGTGCAACCATATACGCAATGCCGAGCACGAAGTCTCGCGTGAACGAGCCAGCGAGGCTCGCGTCGATTGCAGCGATGCCATGGGTGAGGCGCGACGCAAGAAGCGCCGCCGCGAATAGCGCGCCGCCGAACGCGGGAGCGGGGCGCCACACCGTCGAGTAGACCCAGCGATGGGCGATGATGCCTAGCATCCAGACGAAACCCCAGAGCGTGAGCGCCAGCGGCAGCGCAACGACGAGCGCCAGCGCGGCGACGACCCAGCCAACGCGCCAGGCGCGTTCGCTCGTGAGCGCAGCGATCGCCAGCGCGAAAAGGCAGTAGTACCACCACTCGTATGAGAGCGACCAGAGCGGGCCATTGCTGCCGAGCGTCGGTGTTAGCACGCCTTGCAGCATGAAGAGATTGCCGAAGAACGCAGTGACGTTCATACCGGTGACGAACGGCGTCGCGATCGATGCAATCGCGGGCGTGGGCAGTGTCGTGTAGATGCGGGTCGCGTCGAACCAGTGCAGACCCGTGAAATCGAGGACGATTCCGATCACGAGCGCAGGAACGAGCGTTGTGTAAATACGGCTCGTACGCGCGCATGCATACGCGCGTAGATCCGGGCCGCGCATCAGCCAGCGATCGAGCGTGACGCCGCCCACCAGAAAACCGCTGATCACGAAGAAGATCACGACGGCCTCATGGCCGAGGCCCGTGACGAGGTAAAAGGCGCGATCGGCGCTGCTGTGCTGCGCGAGCGCGCCGAAGTCGGCGAGCACGAGCGCACGCGCGTGATTGATCACGACGAGAAACGCAGCGACCCAGCGCGACAGATCGAGAAACGTCGAAACGCCTGCTTTCATCGTTTCGCCTTGCGGGCGGAAGGGGACAGGACAGTGGCGGCCGCACGCCAACAGCCTGACTCATGCTACGTCCTCGCAATGTCCGGTGCGTGCGCGTGGCGGGAATCGGCGAGGCTTTGTCGTATGGGCGCAGTGGCGCGGCCACAGGCTCCCGGGGAAGGGGGAAGGCATCTGAGCAGCGGGTCAACAGGCAAGGGGAAAAGCGCGCCTCGCGAAGGGGGCTTTATCGACTTCGTGCGACTTTGTGCGGCTGACGCAGGTCGTGGTGATTCATGTGTTCGCCGCGACTCAACCGGGCGCGAACGCCTCATACCCTCCGTGAAGGTGTCCCAGTCGCTTTCCCAACGCGCCGCGAAGCATCGGCTTCACCGGACAACCATTCGTGAAACGCGACCATCCCCGGCGACAGTGCCCTCGACTTCAACGAAACGAGCCAGTACGCCCCGATCTGCACCTCGGCTGCGAACGGCTGCACGAGCAGGCGTTGGCGGAGTTCACGCGCGAACATCGCGGACGGGGCAAGTGCGATTCCGGCTTCCTGCATGGCCGCTTCGACCATCAACCGCGATGAATCGAACACTGGCCCATTCACCGGCCACGGCTCGATCCCGGCGGCCGCGAACCACAAAGGCCACTCATCCTCGCGATACGACCGCAGCAGCGTTTCCTTACCCAGATCGGCCGGCGTCGTTAGCCGCTTCGCAACCTCCGGAGCGCAGAGCACGGTCAGCGGCGCGTCCATCAGCCAGACGTTGTCGGTTGCGGGCCAGCTACCGTCGCCGAAACGGATCGCGAAATCGAGTCCTTCCGCCGCAAGATCGACGAGGTTGTTATTCGTCAGCAGCCGCAGCTCGATAAACGGATGGCCTTCGTTAAATGACTTCAGACGCGGCATCAACCAGCCCACGGCGAACGTGCCAACGACGCCGATCGTCAGCACCTCGCGCACGCGCCCGCCCTCGAACTGGCGGACGACTGCCTCGATCCGGTTGAAGGCGTCCGTCAACACCGGAAGCAGTGCGCGCGCCTCGTCGGTCATGCCTAGCCCGCGCGGCAGGCGCTTGAACAACGGCGTGCCGAGCCGCTCCTCGAGCATGCGCACCTGCTGGCTGACGGCCGCCTGCGTGACCTTCAGCTCCAGACCAGCAAGACGGAAATTCAGATGGCGGGCGGACGCTTCGAATGCGCGCAACGCATTGAGGGGCAGGTGAGGTCGCATGGTTGTGAAGAAAGAAAAACTTTTGGGTACGTCAAATTATCCTCGCTTGTTCGTGGTACGCCAAACCTTGAGAATTGACGTCGCACGCGGCACGGGACCTGGCCTGCGGGGCCGTGACACGGGACAGGCAGCGATGCCTCGAACAACAAGATTTCGTTGACCATCAGGTACGCGATAACTCTCGCAAAGGACATGAAGCAATGAAGTTCACCCGCAGGCGCATCGCCTTGGCGGCATTCACCTCATGCCTGATGGCGCCCGTCCTGGCAGCCGGGGTCGTTGCCGGGGATCGCATTTCGCGCGCGACACCTGACCGGCGCATCGAAGTCCAGCACATCGTCGACTCGGCAATCCGGCCGATGATGCGTGAGTACGGGATTCCGGGAGCGGCAGTGGGCGTCACCGTCGACGGGCACTCGTACGTGTTCGATTACGGCGTCGCGTCGAAGGAGACGGGCAAGCCAGTGAATAGCGATACGCTGTTCGAACTCGGCTCGGTCAGCAAAACATTCACGGCAACGCTCGCGTCGTGGGCCGGTGAAGAGGGCAAGCTGTCACTTGCGGATCCGGTCGCGCGCCACTGGCCAGCGCTCGACGGTACGGCATTCGGCGCGGTCACGCTACTTGAGCTCGGCACGCACACGCCGGGCGGCATGCCGCTGCAAGTCCCCGACGAGATCCACGGCGAGTCGGACCTGCTCGCGTATCTGAAAGCGTGGCGGCCGGCGTATCCCGCCGGCACGGAACGCACCTATTCGAACGTTTCGGTCGGCACGCTCGGATTCGTGACTGCGAAGGTGCTGGAGAAGCCATTTCCCGAACTGATGGAGCATCGGCTTTTTCCGGCGCTCCGTCTCTCGCAGAGTTACATCGTCGTGCCGCCTGCGAGAATGGGCGACTACGCAGAGGGCTATACGAAAAACGGCGAGCCGGTCCGGATGAAAGGCGACGTGCTCTCCAGCGAGTCGTACGGTGTGCGCGCAACGGCCGCCGACGTGCTTCGTTTCGTCGAGGTAAACCTCGGCGTGCGCCCGGTCGAGCCGGGCTTACGTCAGGCGATCGCAGCGACACATACCGGCTATTTCCGCGCAGGACCGATGACGCAGGATCTGATCTGGGAGCAATACGCCTGGCCGGTCGCACTGGATACGCTGCTTGAGGGCAATGCGCCGAAAGCGATCGATCCAACGCCATCCGCAAAGATCGATCCGCCGTTGGCGCCGAGCGACGCTACGTGGATCAACAAAACCGGTTCAACGAACGGCTTTGGCTCGTATGTCGCGTTCGTGCCTGCGCGGCGGATCGGAATCGTGATTCTCTCGAACCGCAATTACCCGATCGCTGCGCGCGTGACGGCGGCCTATAAAATATTCACCGCGCTCGATAGCGGGCGGTGAGGGCGTCGGCATCGGGGCGGAGAGGGTGCATAGAATTGCCCCGGTAGTATCGCGGCAGAATCAGCATCCAGTACGAGTTATGAGTGTTTTCCCTTTTAAGCTGGACGGATTTTGGCCGGCTTCTCTGATAGCGATTGCAATCGGTTCGCTGTGCATGACGTACGAGCAAACGGCTGAATCGGCGGAACATACGACGTCGATCGAAGGGCAACGACCGGCTTACTACGCTCGAATTCGTGATGATGGCTCTGTGAAGTCCGTATCCATGTCGCCTGGCGCGTTGCGGCTCGACATGAACAGCGGGAATTCGATCAAGGCAGAGGCGGCTGACTTCAAGCCTGTCACGTACTGGTTCGGCAAATCGGTGCTGAACCGGAAAATGCTTGCAAGGATCAGCAGCGTCTACGCCGTGCCGAGGGTCCGGACGGTTCCGATCGTTATCCAGTGGCGGCGATTGGGTGGTGGCCGAATTCTTCGGCGCTGGATCGCATATTCCCAAATGCCGGTACGAAATGTTGCGCAAGACCGTCCTGATCGAGTATGTGCTGGATCCGTATGGACGAGTGATGCGCATCGCGGATATCGGCTGGCAAACTGACTCCGCCGATCCGCGACGCACCGGTAAGCAAGTTATGTACGTCGGGAAATATCGGACGTGGATTCGCGTGTATGACGTGGACAGTCGGGGCGTTTTACGACTCGTGGCCGCCGCGTGGTCCACGCGATCACAGGAGCACAGATCGGATGATCTTCCACCCGCTGAAAACGAACTCGTATTTGGGAATGTGCGGGGTAAACGGCTGTGGGCGAACAGGAGGAATTTCGAAGCGGCCTTGGGTCTTGATCTGACGGCGAGGGCGATATTGGACGGTTACGGTAGGGACTGACGTTGCAGCAAGCAACGGCCAACACGGGTTCGGCGAGTGAAGGCGCTGTGCGCCCGAGTTTGCCTCGGGCGCACAATCGCGGCATCAAATTACGAGTGTGCGTGCAGACGGTTCCGTCTCCGCAATACTTCGCATCGCGCCACGAAGCAGGCGGATCTTCGACGCAATGAAGTCCGTAGATCGCGTCGAATTGCGTATGTCGTCGTCTTCAGTCCCTGTCTGACGCGAGCGTTGAATCAAAAATTGCTGAAGAAGCCGCGCGCCGCGACCATGCAGAACGGCGCGACGATACTGCCGTGGTACGCCTGGAGGATCGCGGAAAACCCGTTATCCGTGGCACCGGCCTGAACGGCCTGCGCGGCGACCGCCGCTTCGGCCTGCGCGAACCCTGTCTTCACCGCGGCGAACGGATCGTTCACGCCAGGGGCGGAATCGACATCAAGAACGCTCGTCAGGCCCGGCGCGACTTTGGCGTTTTTCCAGTAGGCCTGCTCGATCACCGCATTGAAGAAGAAGACGGTCGGGTCGAAATGGCCGCCGCACAGGAGCACCGGCGCACGAGGGACCCAGTTCCGCAGATCATTGCGCTTGAATGCCTGGCGCAGCGGCTGAGCAGGACTGGCGGCGGGGGCCATCGCGACAGTCGATGTGGGATAGGCACCATCCGGATTGACGACCTGGTCCTGGAGCACGCTCAGGCGATAGGCATTGCGCACCAGATTCGACATGCCGAATCCCAACGCGAACAGCGGCGCCAACTGAATAGGTTCGAGAGGCGGCACAGCGAGCGGCGTCACCGAAGCGAACTGGAGTGCAGGCGCCTGAATGCTGAAGAGCTGCGTTGTGGGGAGCTTGCCTTCGGCGAACAGAGTATTCAACGGAACGACACTCGGCAGCAGGCTCTCTATGCCAGTGGCGTAGGCCGCCTCATAAAAATCGCCTGGCTGGCTGTAGATGTTGCCGTACGCGTGCTGGTAGCTCGTGGTCACCAGCACCGAAAAGATCGTCGAGCCGAGATCGACCTCGCCCCCGACCAGTGCATCGCCCATGGCGCCCAGCGCATACGGACCCGAGCCAGGCGCGGATGCCGTCACCTTGATTCCGGCCGCCTGCAGCGCGCGGTGCGTGGCGAGCGCCACGTAGCCGCCTTGGGAGTATCCAGTGACGAACAGCTTCCCGTTTTCGCGCGTCTTGTTTCCCGGGTCCGGAAGGAGCATCGAAATGCGGGCTGCGTGCAGTGAATCGATCACGTCGGCCGATTGCTGGTCGCCGTTCAGATAGGGGTGGTACGGCAAGGGGGAGCCCGAGTAGCCGGCATAGTTGCTCGCCACCACGATGTAGCCTTGCGCGGCGTAGATCGCGGCCACGGCCGTCCCTTCGCCCGCGCCAGCGCCGTTGGCCGGGTCTGTTTGGGTAATATCGGCGATGTTGTAGTTGCGGTAGGTCGTCGTTCCGTGGGCATACAACATGAGCGGCCGGAAACCTGTGCAGGATGCGGCTCCACCAGGAATCATCAGCGCCGCGCTCGATTCCGTGGGTTCGCCCGCGCCACCTATTGTGAGGTAGCGGAGATACCTGATTTCGATGTCGCAGCGCGGTGTGCCGGCAACTTTCAGCAATTGTTGCCCCGACGCGCTGGTGCTCAGCAGTTTTGCGAAGTCACCCGCGCTTATGCGAAGGGTCGTTCTCTGCTCGACCAACTGACCTCGGAAAAAGCAGCTCAAACCGCTGCAGGTCGAACCCGCCTGCACAAGAACGCTGGCACTCGTCAAAAAGAAAGTCAGCAGTGCCAAGCCTATATTACGCATCGTTTCTCGCATTTCACGCTCCGCAATTGTTGGTATTCGGAAAATGTGACTGCATTGACGAGTCAAACGAGTATAGGTGAACGATCGCGCAGGTTTCCAGTTGTTGTGAATGCAATTTTTCCTATGAAGCGTTTTATGAGTAACCGTTGCGGCGTCTATTGATGTGATCAATGCGCCAGCGTGAACGTGGCGCTCCGGCACCGGAAGAGCGGTGGGTGTCCCAGTTCCGGCAGCGACTCATTTTCGTGGGGCAGCAGCGCAACGTCCAATCGCAGGTCGAACACAAAAGCATGTCTCTGGACACCGTGAATCGTACATTCAGGCGCAGGGTCAATGCCTTACGAATGCTAAAACCGCAAGCAGCACGGCGATGAGTGCGGCGAGCCATTTCACCAGAATCACGAGACTTCCCACTTTCTCATCAAGCACGCGAACCGCCTCGGTTTGCTGATGGGCCTCGCGGGTGGGTAGCGCATCATTGTTGCCTGAACGTGCATCATCAGGATCGCGGAGCCTGATGCTGGCCTGCTCGAATTCCATATGGGTCACATATCCCGTCGCAACTTCGGGCAAGCCGGTGATATTTACGCTGTCTGGTCTGAGAAACACACAGGCGCCGCCACGCGCATCGGAGACTTCCGGCGTAATCGAATAAAGATTCCTCAGGCACAGCGCGAGTTTGACGTCTTTGAGTCGTGCAGCGTCGATACCCTCGATGAGACCCTGCATACTACTTGCTGGAACGTGGAGCGATGCCCACCATCGGCCGGCGTCCTGAATCTCATGATCATCGGCGTTGTAGCCAAGCCTGGCCGTACCTAGCGGGACGTCCGAAAACGTGGTGCCCAATACATCTTGCCATTCGCGAAGGCCGTGACGATCGCCTTCATTGAGTTCCCGGATCCCAAACGTGACGCTGACGACGTGCTGCCTGGTCCAGGGTTCTCCGATCACGCACAGATTTCCGTCGTCCAGATGCGCGGTTCCTTGTATGTATGTCGCAAGGATCGATTGCCTGTCTGGTCCTGCGGATTCCGCCTGCTGCACTATCCGAAGGTCCTGGAGTGTCAGCCATATCGATCGGGCAGGGCCGTACCGCGTTTGCACGCCGTCGGGTGCTGTGCTGACAACTGTGTGGCGCCCACTTTCGGAAACGTTGATCCTGGTGCCCGGCTTATCCCACTCGAACATTTCAGGCGCCGCATGAGCATTGTCTCGCCGTTCGTCCGCTGCATTGTCGCGCGACGGAAGCCGACTCCTTGCAGCGGAGCCGACCCGATCCAGAATGTCCCTGCGATGGATGTCTCTGCCGGCAACACGGTCGCGCTCTCGCAAACGTTGTTGGTCCGCAATCAGGGGCTCGCCTGGATCGGCCTCAATGCGAAATGACAGACGCATTGCAGAATCGTATGCGTCCCGCAGCGCTGGCGTAGCAGTCTGATCGCCATGAACGGATCCTGGCGGGGTGCTAACCTTTACGAGCGCGGGCATCAGATGGCTGAGGAGGTTGCCGTACGGGGACAGCAGTGGCAGGAACAACACGGCCAGGACGACATTGAACAGCATGTGGAAGTTCGCGACCACACGCCAGTTGTCAGGTTCCATGATGACCATGAATTCCCCGATCGGCCCTAATGCAGCAAGCACCAGCGCAGTCCCGGTCACGAGAACGAGCAGGTTTCCAACCGGAAGACGCCTGGCTGCGGGATCATCGGGAACAGGCGATTCGAGCACCGGTTTGATCGCGGCACCCAGATTCGCACCGAGCACCAGTGCGAATGCGGTGGAAGGCGGCACGACGTTTCTGGAGCAGAGGGATGCGACCAGCAACACCGCAGCGACGCTTGAATCTGCGGCCCAACTGAGGCTTGCAGCAAGGAGCACATCCACCAGCGGTACGGTCGACGCGACGCCCAGCAGCACGCGCAGACTTGGTGCGTCTTCGTAGTCGGTCATCAGATCGAGCAGCTCGTGCAGCGCAATCAGCATAAGGCCCAGCCCGACTAACGCGCGGCCGAGATCATGAGCTCGTGTTTTCGATGCCTTGCGAAACATCAGCACACCGACCAGTATCAGTGCCGGCGAGACAGCCGCTACATCGAACGACAGCACCTGCACAATCAACGTCGCACCGACGTTCGCCCCCAACATGATGGCCAGCGCTGGAACAAGGTCAGCGCGCCCCGTTGCAGCAAGGCCGGCTGTCATTGAACGGGTTGCCGTGCCGCTCTGCAATACGGCTGCCGTGCCCATCCCGGCGACGAAAGCGTGCCCCCGGTCGGATAGCGAGCGTGCAAGAAGCGACTGAAGCCCCGCCCCGAATGCCCTCTGCATGCCTGTCTGGACCATCTGCGTGCCCAGCAGCAAAAGCGCGACGGACCCGGCAAGATCGATCAACGTGAATGTCGTCGGCATGCCCATGCTCCTGATGTGCCATTGTTTTGCTGGTTTTCCCGACACGCTCCGGCGTAGCGAGGGCTTCCATGTTCACGAGCGCCGCCGGCACCATAGTGAACACATGCCATTGTCGACAGATCTTCCGGCCGCATTGGTGCGTAAGCGCACAGTCAGTCTGTCAACTTGTCGGACTTGGGGGGATGCGGCACAGGACGTGATGTGGGTGCTCAGTAACGTTCGCGTCGTGGCGTCAATTTGAGCCGAATAACATCGAAAGCCACTTGCGACGAGTCGACATGAACCGGTGTGCGGCATGGTGGCTCGAATAGTCGGGGAAACGGCACTGGATAGTCCGCGTAGAAGGGTACCGACTTGATTCAGTGTTTCAATTGCAGCTGTCCATTTGCCGTTATCGCGAAGTAGTTCGACGCACGTTCTTTTGTCTTAGGGTGCGCGTGTTTGCGAAATAGGCGTGGCAAGCTGGAGTTCACGGCGGACCATGCATGCCATATCGAAGGCTGCATCCCGGATGATACGGAGCGGGCGTTGGACCGTGTGAGCGCAACCTGGGATCGTGGCGACGTGAAGCGTGGCATCGCCACGGAACGCACCGAGTCCGGCCCAAGGGGACAAGGACATAACTCTGCAAAGAGCGGGAATGAATTTATTCAGACCAACGGCTCGCAACGGCTTGAGCAGGAACTGAATCAAATTTTACATAAGATAAATTATCAACCGGAAATTTTGCTTTCTCTGGCAATATTTGCCTCGCATGGTTGATCTGACTATTTGATTGCAAATCTTGCCCAAATTACGCTTTCCTCTATAGTTTGCATCCTGCGCTATTAACTGCCGATTTATTGCCCTGGAGGCAGTCATGCGATATCCGACCCGGCGGTACGGAAATCCGGAAGAATTTCGCTATTACATCTCGGGATTAGAGATAAATGAGATCGCACGTCTTTTCCGGCGTAGTGAGCGCTGTATTCGGGACTGGCTGAATTACCGCACGAAAATGCCATGGTGGCCGTCCGAGTTAATGCGCCTGCAGCGCATCGAGTCTGATCTGCGTCTACGGCAGATGTTCGGGCGCAGGCCGCCGCGGCAGTCCGATAACCTCCAGGTGATCCGCCTCGAGGATCTGCCTGGACACGTCCGTCACCCGCGATTTGTCGAGGATTTCGAGGCGACCGGCGCTGCGAACGACCCGGTTTTCAACGCGTCAGACGACGTACTCGCGCTGGAGACGGCATGCCAGGCGGCGGTTGCCGACGGCGTCGACCTATCTGCCGATTTCATGTCGCAGGTCAACCGAAAAACAAGCACGGCGCCGCAGTTCCCGTCTCACAGCGCCGTCCAGCCCACTGCCACACCTTTCGCGGGCCGGGGCCATCAAGACGCCCGCTCCGGTGTGCTCCTCGCGTTCCGGCGGCGCGTCGGTCCGCAGATGGAGATGCCACCGCCCTAGGCGTCATGGCCGGCTAGAAAAGGCCGGCAGGCTCCCGCGCGCGGTCCCAGCTGTAGACGATCAGCTCAGTGCGTGCGACGCGACGTGCGGGCCCACCAACGACGTATTCAACCGGAGCGACCTCACACTGGAAGTCCCTGAATACCTCGCGCAGCGCCGGATGGTTATTCGCGCTCACGATCGCCTTGCCCTGCAGTTCCATCATAGCCGCGGCGAGCACAGCGTATTCCTCGATCCCGAACACAGCGCCGTATCCCGCCGTCTCAAGGTATGGCGGATCGGCATAGAACAGCGTGTGAGGTCGGTCGTAACGCTGCATACATTCATGCCAGTCGAGGCGCTCGACGTAGGTGGCGGCGAGCCTCAGGTGGGCAGCGGAAAGAGTCTCCTCGATGCGCAGGAGATTGAGACCGGGTGGAGTTGTCGTGCTCGTGCCAAACGTCTGCCCGGTCGGTTTTGCACCGAAGCAGTTTTGCTGGAGGTAGAAAAAGCGTGCAGCGCGCTGGATATCGGTCAGCGTTTCGGGCCGTGTGTCCTGCAGCCACCGGAAGACCTCACGGCTCGACAGCGCCCACTTGAACTGCCGCACGAACTCCTCGAGGTGGTGCTTGACCACCCGGTACAGGTTGACGAGTTCGCCGTTGATGTCGTTGATCACCTCGACGTCCGCCGGCGGCCGCAGGAAAAACAGGGCAGCGCCGCCGGCGAACAGTTCGACGTAGCATTCGTGAGCAGGAAATCGGCTCAGCAGGATCTCGGCGAGACGCCGCTTTCCCCCCATCCATGGAATGATCGGATCAGCCACGGCACGGTCCTCCAGATCTTGGTGCCCTGCCCGCCTTGCGCCTGCGTACCGCATACCCGCTGCGCTTCGCGCGTAGTCAGTTCGCAGGCGGCGCAGCGATCAGCGCGTCGTAGCTCCGCTCACACTGTTGTCCGGCGATCCGGGCACGGTCAGCATAGTCCGCCAACTCTCCCGCTGTTTCGTCAGCCCGGCTGAGCACGTCGGCGAGCAGATCGAGGGCGTCGCCGGTTGTCGCGCCTCCGCTGGAAGTTGCGGGATGGCGGGCTGAAGCGACGAGTTCGGCAACCCGGTTGCGCAGCCCGTTAGCAGCAGAAGCGGCAGCGACAGCATCCGCACGCGCCGTGTCACGTTGTTGTTTTGCATCATTCGCAATCACCGTTTGAGCATCAGTGCGACGTTTTTCCTCAGCGCGCGCTACCTCGACCGCATCGGCCCGCGCTTTCTGTGCGATGGCCTGCTCGGCCGCCCGGCCGTCTGCACGGCCTTTCATGTAGCTGCCACCGCACGCGAGCGCGACGGCTATTACTGCGCCGGTCCAGATGGACGCACTCAGATTCATCCTTCTGTCCCCCAATGTGCCTTGAGCGGGTGCTTGAACAGCACAAGCCCAGCAAACGCCAGACCGACGCCGCCTGTTACTGCGAATTCGCCGAGCCACACATTGGCATAGCCCAGCCAGATCAGTCCGGCTAGGTTGACCAGTACGCCGACCATCACGATGCCGAGCGTGATGCGCCATTCGCGCGCCTGCCCGGGGACAATGATCAGCCACCCAACGGCCGCGCCGAGCAAACAATTCAGTAATCCATAGAAAATAATTGCGGCGATCATTGTTGATCCTCCGTGTCACGTTTTTGGTTTTCAGGGCGGCCGGTAACTCGGTCGACGAGCTGGTCGGCCACGCTGTCACCGCGCCGCTGCACGAGCCGGATAATGAGTTCCGCGAGATTCGGGCCGACTGCGCCGGTCAGCACGGCAATCCCGGCCTGCACAAATACACTCTCCCCGCGAAACCAGTGCTCCACAATCGCGGGCGCGATAAACACCGCCATCAAAGATCCGCACAACAAGTGCGCGAGTTTGAGCATGCGCGTCGGCGGCGGTACGAACATTACCCGGACTAGTGCACCGACGGATCCAGCCGCGAATACGATCAGCGAGTCGTAAACATCAACAGACGTCAAGATTCCTCCTCATTACGCAAGTCCGAGTGCCTTTTTCGCGCAGTCCCAGCAGACGACGCGCGCCGCCTGCCCTTCCATTGCCGGACCGTTGATGATGCGTGTCGTGCCCGCGAAATCGCTGCGGTCTGCAGGTGCGTTGCATCCATTCGTCGACCAGAACCACCCGGCCGATCGGGCCGCGAGCGAGTCATTGGTTGCGAGCAGATCAGGGTTCGCGACGAGATCGATACCGAGTGCCTTGCCCGCCGCCGCATAGTTGTCGCGAAAGGTCACTTGTTTGAGGCCGCGCCCGCGATATCGCCAGCCGTCGCCGCTTGCTGCATCTCCGTTTCCGTAGCGGCCGCCATATGCCAAGTTCGCGATTTGCTGCTGTCGGGCAATCGGCACGACGGTCTCGCCCGTCTGCCGTCCGAGTTTCGCGCGCATGATTACCGGTACGCGCGAGAAAATTGCGAGCGCCTCTGGCCGGTAGTTAAAACTCTCGACGAGCTGCGTGAAACCGCCGCTCTCGTGCCGCATCTGTGCGATAAACGCGGCCTGTCGTGCTGGCGTGTTGATGCCGAACTCCGACATCGCGGCAGACACCGGCGTGAACCAGCGGTTGGTGAGCGACGCGGAAAGGCTCGCGGCGCGCTGGAAGGTCAGTTGGTCCATGGGATGGACTCCATGTGGTGGACTGCCAACCCAGCCCGTGTATTGGCACACCGCGTCCCAACCGACGCGATGTGAATCCCGGCGTTCTCTCAGGAGACGGCCGCCGTTTCGCCAATTCCGGCGCCCGCCGGATCAATCGCAGCATCATCGACGTCTTCCGCACCAGAGAACTGCGGTAACGTGCGCAGGTATGCATAGGCCTGCGTGAACGGGTTCTCACCTGATACCTCATAGCTCGCTTCAAAGCCTTCTTCGTCGAAAAAGGGAGCACCCACCTGAAGGCCGTATTTGCGCAGCGAGAACGTCATCCGCGACTGCGTGACGGTGACGCTCTCCACGCGACACCATGCCGGATCGAATACAGCTCCTGCCGACGTTGTGATTTTCAACTTCAAAGCCATCTGCTTCTCCTATGTACCCGTCGGCACATTGTTTTGAACCCACGTGCCCGGTGTTCCGCTCGATACAAGGGTCCAGCCGAGATTAATGTACTGACTCCCCGACGCGCCTTGAACCGTGGGCGCATAGTTCATGAGTTGCTTGTTCTGTGACCACGTGCCGGCTGTCGGTTTGCCGTTCGCAACGTCAACGCCAGGCTTTGCCCCCCCGTACGCAGTTGCCTCTCGCATGCACGCAATGCCCGTCTCCCACACCTGTCCGCACGTATGCACAAGCGGCTGTGCTCCGTTGCGGATGCGCAGGCCTGGATACGACATGGGCGTTACACCGTCCTGCTGGTAGAGATAGACGCGCACGTCCTGGAACGTGCTGTCACGCAGCAGGGTTGTCGAGAGCGGCAATTGCCACTGGAAGTAATTACCCGCGTCTGTCGGGTTCGCGCCTGTCACGTCGACGATCTTCGTGTTCCAGTTGCGCAGCGTGAATTCCTGCGCACCCGAAAAGTCTGCACAGGCGAGGATGTTCGTCATGACCGACGGGTCATACTCGACGGTCAAATCAACGTTCTCGATCGTGACTTTCTCGACGTTGCCGTGATAGCCGAGCGAGACGATCGATGTCGGCCGGATCGTCCCCTGCACTGCGCCGATACGCACCGGCCCGCTCAGCTCATTGCCGGAGCGCACGACGAGCAGCGTGCCCGGCCCCACAGTGGGCTGCGAGGCATCGCGTTCGGCCTGGATCACGCCGATATCCGTATAACCCGCGTTCTGGAGTGCAATAGTTGCGCCGCCGTTCGGAGCCACCGCTGCGCCAGTCGGCGGCTTATCGCCAGTGTGACCAATGCGTCCGCCGCGAAGGTTTGCTTCGTTCACGACCGCTTGATATTGACCCGCATATTCAATGTCGCCAAACGTAGTCGTACCGTTCAGGTTGTAGAGCGCCTCAAGTCCGCCTTGCGTGAGTTTCACGCGCTTCAAATGGCAGCTAGTAGAAGCGGTCACAACACCAATCCAGCAGTTGTTGCCGTCCGCTTCTCCGACCACGCGATCCGCGTAGCCCTGCACGGTGGCGAGACGCGCTGGCGATCCCGTTTGTCCGGGCAGATTGTTCACGAAGTCCTGCCCGCGGATGTAGAAATCGTGACCCGTACCACCGTTGATCTCGATGCCAGAAGGGTGCGTGCCAGACCATGTCTCGCCAGTCACGTTGCGTACGTCGAACAGCCGTGCGATAGAGAAATCCGCCGTCGCACCACCCTGTGTGCCAAGTGAAACTGCACTGCGCCCTGCGCCGTTACCGTCGATCGTGCCGTACGCTGTGATGTGCGAATGCGGGCAGTTCAACGTGATGCCGACAGCAGCCGTTTGCGTATTCAGGAGCACGATCTTTGCTGTAGCTGCAACCTCGATATCGCACGGCGTAAGTGCGCTAAGGTCTGCGATGCCGATCGCAAAGTTGCCATTTGAAATCACTACTTTCCAGCCAGTGGCCGCAGCAGTAGCCAGTGCTGCCGCGTCATCGGTGACCCCATCGCCCACGGGGCCGGCTTGCCAGAAATCAAGCGCACCAGGCTGCTCAAGATACCAGCGGCAACCATCCGATCCGACGATGATCGTTACGCCATTATCGGGGCTCGCGGTATCTGCCCAGTTCCGCCAGAAATATCCGCCGCCACGGGCTTTGCCCGCGTAGTAACTCGCAACACGCACACGCCCGAACGTACTGTCGATCTGCCGCAGTTCGGCGATACTGCCCGATACGTAGTCGACGCGGCCCGCGAGCAGGTCCCCGACAGTCGAGTCCGCGAGGCCGATCTGGTAAGCACCAGTGGACGCAGCGAGGTCGTTCTCAGGCAGCTTTACCGAACGTCCACGCTGGACTGCAGCGGTCACTTCCAGGCCATCGCGATCGCCAGCGAGTGGCAGATCCGAGATCTTCACGAATCCAGGCATGTCAGCCTCTCTACCTCTTGTGCATTAGTTCGCCCGCATATTCGTAACATCGCGGCAGTTGGGAATGGGCATCACTCAACCCTCACTACAAGGGAAAAATTGTCGCTGCCGCTTGAAAAGTGGCCGCACCCCATCCATGTTCCGCCCAGGGTCGGACCGCCCCGCACCGTCGCGCCGGAGATGGTGGTGCCTGCCGGTACGTTGCCGTCAACGATGATCGTGTTGCCAATGCCTCCCAGAGACATCGGCTGAAACCAGCTCTGGCAATAGACCGGCCCCTCATCCTGTCCGTCAACAAGCAGGTGAGGAATCGGGTCGGCCCACGAAAGCGCGTAGGTGTGCCCGTCTGCGCCCTGTACGTAGTTACCCGTGGGCTGTTTCCCATCGATCTCCTCCTGCAGGCTGTTTTCGGTCTGCGCGAGGCTCTGCTGCATCGCCGTGACGGCTGCATCGAGGGCTTGCTGGAGAGCCGTGATCTGCTGGGTCAGATTCTTGACGTTCGTCTGCAGTTCGGCTTCGAAAACGATGGTGCCGAGGTCAGTCTTGTCCACGGTGGCGGCAAGGCCACTACCATCCGGGCGCCAGCCGATGTAGATCTTGTTTGTGCCTTGCTGGACGCCGCCGCCCTGCTCAACAGCGTTGGTGATCCCGTAACCCTCAAGCGTGTCGGGGGTGTCGACGATCACTTCCCATGGGATGCGGTCGGCGGCAGCGAACAACTTCTTTAACGCCTGAAGCAACTGCGTGTTGTCACTCGCGCTGAGAACCAGCGTGGCCGCTTCAATGACGGCCGCGACCTCTTCCTGTATGCCGTTCATCCAGGTTGCCGGCACGTAGGTACCGTCGAGGCCGAGTTCCTCATCGCCGTCCGAAAAATAACCGGTTACCCCCTCCTGTGAGGGGGCCGGCATGACTGCTACGGCGTTTCGGGCTGTAACTCGCTGCATGTCAATGCGTCCATAGTCCGTCGGCGACGAATGGCGTGCCGTCCTCGGCAGTAATGAATGCCGTTTCGTCTTCGGTGATCAGGTAGTCGATGAAATAAAACACGACGTCGGTATGCGCCGGCTTGTAGCGGCGAAAAATGCACACGAGCGCTGCCCGTGCACAGGCAATGGCTTCTGCCGCCTGTTCACTGAGGTCAGTCGGCAGTGTCGAGTCCGTTTCGCGTACGACCCACATGAAGCTCATCTCGCGCGAATTGAGCGGGTCGCCACACCGGCTGATGCCCGCCCGGAAGGGCCGGAACTCGTTGATGGTGATCTGGAATCCGAGCATCGCCGCGAGCTGAATGAAGTACGGCTTGCTCTGGCCACCCTCGTTCGTTAGTCGCAGGATGACAGCCTGTCGTCGTTCGTCGAGGTCGTCTGAGACGGTTGGTGTACAGCAGCAATCGTCGGGAAGGCCCGCGAGCTTCTCCCAGTCGGTGATCGCTTCAACGGTCTTGGTCGGGTCCGTCTCGCGCGCGAGGTCACCGAGGCGATTGTCTACGCGGAGCAGCGTGCGCGCAAAGCCTGTGAGCAGCCCTGTGAGGCGCGTCCCGAGCGCGCGTACCCAAACCAGTCCGCGTGGGAGCAGTTGCTGCAGGGCGCTGCGGTAGCCCTCTTTCGTCATGCCCATGTGACCTTCCCTCGCATCGGGATCTCGTACTGCGCTACCACGACGTTTCCGTCCGGTGTCGTGAGCGTGTAGTCGTTGAGGCCTGCCGCGTTCGAGATTGCTGCGCGAATGTGCGAGATGAGCAGTTCGGCACCAGGCTCGGCGTCTCGATGGTGCAGATCGTCAAGCTCGTCGATTACAGCCGTCCGAATCTCCGGTGTATCGGGCGTAATGCTCATCGCGTAGTCGACGTCGCGCGGTCTGGGGGCGACGACCCACAGCTCGGCTGTGACGGGCCGTACGCTCTCGATGTATGCATAAACAGCCGCTACGGCGGCGGCGTTCGGTATCGGGTCGGGGTCGTCGTCACGCATGAAATAGACAACGACCGTGCCCATACCGTTGCCCACAGGCACGCACCATGCGCGCGTCACACCAGCCACCTCGAGCGCCCAGTCAACATAGTCGTCAGCATCGCCGCCCTGCGGGCGTTTCTGCACGCGGCGCATGAGGCGTGCGCGCAGATCGTCGTCCGTCTCCGTGTCAGAGCCGTTCGCGATGCCGTCCGCATCGACGGTCGCCTGCGAGTCGACGCCGGTAACCGGCGTCGTGAGCGTGAGCTGGGCACCGGCCGCGACGATGCCGGTTGTGCCGGTCACACCGGCGACGACGGGCACGGCGATCTGCCCCGTAGCCGGAATGCTGGCCGACGCGGTTGTCGTGTACTCCACGCCGCTGTACTGCAGGACGGTGCCGAGCGCAATCGCCGAGTCCGCCTGACCGGTAAAGACGACATAGCCGGTCGCTGCGACCGCGGCCTTGCGCGTAACCCCCCACCATGCGGCCCAGCGCTGGAGCCACCAGCCGGTCGCAGACCACGGGAAAAACTGCTTGAAAATGAACTCGAAATAGCCATACAGGCCATTCACGGCACCGGCAAGCACCATTGCCAGGACGTTGAGGTTTGAGCGGCGCACGCGGGCCGTCGTGCCCGGCAGCTCGGCCTCGATGTCCGATTCGGCCTGGCCGATCAACGTCTTCAGGTTGGGACGGTTGAACGGCATCAGTGACGCTCCCAGAAATCCTGGAACTGCAGCCGCGTCACCGCATCGTCCGGGCCGTACAGCGTGACACGCAGCACGCGCACGCCGTCGCGCGGATTGGTTGCCGTGACGTCGATCTGTGAGACCAGCCCGTCATCGAGCATCCACTGCAGCGCCTCGCGCGCGCGCTCCTGATCCTGCGTGAGCACAATGGGCAGTTGCTTCGCGCTTTCGTTGAGCCACAGCCGGCTGCCGATGGCGTCGTTCGCAGTCGAGGAGTACTCATCCGCCCACCACCCGCGTGGATCGCCCGTCTGCCCGGCGGGCGCATCCGGGATGACGTCGTCATCAAGCGCGCGGCCGTCCGTGAACAGCGAGATGAGCGCAGCGCTCACAAGCCCGTCATCGTTACCGAGCAGCCCGTTCTCGACCACGTAGTCGGCAACCTGCTGCGGGTTGTACCAGACCGTACGGACATCACCCATTCGACGCCTCCACGGGGCCGTTCGATGTCCCAAGTCCGCGCTCGATGCCGTCGTGTCCATGGCCGTAAAAACTCAGACCACGGATGCTGACGTCGTCGGCGAAGTCGCTTTCGCCCTTCACCGACATCCCCTCGTCGACGGTGAGGTTCTTGCCGATCGCGACGCCTCCGCCAAAGCTCGTGCCGTCGTCGGCTGTGATTTCGATCTTGCGTACGTTGATACGCAGGGTGCCGTTGGTTTTCAGGTGCATGTACCAGCCCCCTGCTGCCCACAGCGCAGTCTCGCCGGCGCGCATGGCATTGAGCAGATCGGCCGGGATCAGGTCGCGGTTCGTCATGGCCACGACGACGCCGTGATCACGGTCGCCGCCGACGGCCAGATGCAGACCTTCTGCGCCCGATACTGGCATCGCGTGCAGACCGAACGGCTGGAAATGCTCGACGGCGTCGCGCGTTTCCGTGTCCGACATGCTGACCTGCATGAGCACGGGATCGGACTGCTGCTCGAGCACGCCGCGCGCGATCGAGCGCCGGACCTGATCTGCGAGATGACGATCATTCATTGGCTACTCCGTTTGTGGCGCCCGATATTCGCGACATTGCGACGGCGTACCTCCACGCCATCAGCGCCGCGGATCGCCCGGTTCAGTGACGTGCCGGACACGCCGGACAGGAGCGCAAATGCCCGCGGATCGGCGAGTTCGAGCTCAGAGGTCGTGCCCGTCCGCTCATTGAGCAGGTACCGGATCTTTGCGATCAGCAACTGGTCGCTGATATCAAATTCCGGTGCCTGCACCGACACGAGGGTGTTCGGGCGCCAGAGACCGTCTGCATGACTCCAGCCCTGGACCGTGATCGTCACGCGCGTACCGCGGCCAATACGTACATCGCGTTCCCAGTCGATGCGTTGCTGCAGCGAGAAGTCCTGCCCTGCCTGTTTCTCGGACAGGATGATGAGCGGCCGGTAGCGTGTGAGGGCCGAATCGGTCGCGCTCGCATAGCCGCGCACGGCCTTGCCGTACACGTTCATGTTGCCTTTGCCCTGCCCCTTCACGCGGTACTCGCTGAAGCGCTCCTTCAGGCTCTCCCTGTAAGCGATCTTCTTGATGTTCTCGCCGAACACCAGGCGCGTCGCGATCGGCGCGTTGGCTGCACGGGTGAGCAGCAGCCCGCCGTTGCTGTCGCTGGTGAGCAGCACGGCACGCATGCGCGCCGCGCGGTCCATCGCCTGGAAAACCGTCTCTCCTTCCTGAAGATTGAACGAGGGAAAGGTGGCGCCCACGTCGGCGTTCACGGTGACCGTGATGTCATACGGCGCGACGAGGTCACGCACGATGCGCTCGAGCGTGACGCCGCGCCACTGGCCAGTCTTGTAGATCGCCGAGCAGTCGACGAGATCGCAGGTCCTGTCGCGCCCATCGATCTGCATCGAGTGCGAACGATCGTCGGCGTCGGTGTTGACCTCGTCGACCCAGCCCGTGACAACCGGATCACCGTCGAGCAGCAGTTGCACCGCCGAGTCCGGCCGGATCGGCCGTGCAACCGGCTGATCGGCCCACCGGTCCGTCACGCCGACCTTGAACGCACCGGAGATCTGCTCGATGCCGGCCTCTACCGTCACGTCGGTCCATCCGCCGTAGGACGTGCCGCCGATTTTCAGCTCGGCGATGCCTGTATCAGCCATCGGTAAGCACCTCCAGCGCAATGCCGCCGGGCACCTGCAGCGGGTGCACTACGGCGTTACGCGCGCAGATGTCATCCGCGCTGTCTGGCGATCCGTAAAGCCGGTACGACACCACGAGCGCCGGCGCGCTCTGCGGCAGCGTGACGGACCGCACGCGAGCGAGCGTCGAGCCGCGCGCCGTAATGTCGTCCGTTACGGCGGCGCGCACGGTCTTGAGCGCGAAATACCAGTTGTCATCGTCGATCTCCAGCATGTAGTCGGAGATCGCGTCGAAAAACTGCTGCTGGATCTGCTGGCTCTGGTCGTAGCTGTCGAACTCGATCGCGGCGACCGCGGCTGCGGACTCCAGGAACGCCGTGCCGCGCACCAGATCGATCACCGCCTGCTGCGCCTGCGTCTGTTGTTCACGCGTCGGGGTTACTGCCAGCGACGACGGCCATGGCGTGGATGCCGGCTGTCCGGTATACGTCCACAGCGAGGCCATCGTCTGATATGCCTGCGGGCCGGGCGCGGGTGTTTGCGCCCACGTCGGCGACGTGGAGTCGTCGTCGGTCGCCGTCGACGTGGTGCCGTAGGGCGTTGGAAGCGTCGTAGCGACCGACGGGTAGATCTGTGCCTCGATCGCCTGGATGACATCAACGAGCATGCCGGCCAGATCCAGGGGCGCCGTCAACTGCGACCCGATACTCGCAATGAGCGCATTGGCGTCAGCGACCGAGGCCGCGTAAGAGTCGAAATCCTGCAGCAGCGCCTGCGTCATCTGCTGGGCCGTCGTGACCACATACGCGGCTTCACTGATGACTGCGGTGAGGGCGTAGTCAGGCAGACCGCTCACGGCGAATGCACTGGCGAATGCACTGCGGAGCGATGGGTAGGCGCTGGAAACGGCGTCGGAAATCTGCTGCTGCGTGTCGGTCGAGGCATCCGGCTGGATATCCTCGCCGGATTCAACATACGTGAGCTTGAGCGCGATGCGGCCGCGCTCGTCGATGCGGTTGCTGACAGTGCTTTTCGTGATGCTGGCACGCAGTTCACCGCGGTCAGGCAGCACGAGCGTGCCGGGTCCTTTTGTCTCGAGTGCCGCCTCGAACGTCGCGCGCTGTGTGAGCACGTCGTCGCCGATCAGGTAACCGTCTATGGTGTATTCGCGTTCTTTCCGGCCGAGGTCCTCTGGAAAGGGCTTGTCGCGCAGCGGATACGTGTGGACGACCGTCTTGCGCCCGAGCTCGACGGAAATCTCGCGATAGTAGAACGGGCATCCCCGGAAGGATGCCCGGCGGTAAGACGGGTTGGAGGCCATTCGCACACCTGTGTGATGTGCGCATCGTCGGTCCCGTCAGCCCCTAAAAAAAGGGGGGGATTTCAGGCCAGCACGCTATGAAACCGGCGCGTCGGGCTGCTGCAGGATCAGGTCAGAAACCTCGTTGGCCAGCGTCGACGCGAGCCACAGCACGCCGCGCTGTGTGTCGTCGTCGCACTGCACGAAGACCTCCAGCCCCTGATCGTGAACGAGATCGAGCAGCGCGGTGAGTTGGGTCGCGCGCATGGAAACGTAGTCGGTAACGGCCGAGTATCCAGGGTGCACGATCGTTACCGTACCGGGACTGCAGGCAACTGCGGTGTGGAGGATGCGCTCACGCATGGCGTACCTCCGGGCGGTACGGGACAGCTTGAGGGGAACGGCTGGAGTGCCCGGTACGGGCAGAGGGATAGGACATGGCCAACTCCGTCTAAGAGGAACCAGAGTCCCGCGCCCCGCTGTCAATCGGGGTGGGCGGGCGCATGACAGGGTTGACAGACCGGTTAGACGGACCCGGCGAGCCCGAAGGCTCCCCCGCCATGGCCCACCCGTCGTCAATCATACAGGCGTGCGATGGCCGCGGACGCAAAAAAACCGCCGGGAGGCGGTGCGTCCGCCGTCTAAAACACGGGCTGTCAAACCCGGCCGCTACTGTTTCAGCGGCAAGCTGATCATACCCCCATGAAAAGCGAAACTCAACGTAAAAGCGAAACTCGCGGCAAATCGTGTTAGTATTATTTTCATCCAGCCCCTGGCAGTAAGCGCGTCCACCCTATCCGGGGCGTGCCGAACCCGGGGGCAATTTTTTGCGCGTACAGGGGACAGAATGCCGACGGCTATCCTGATTGATGGTGCCTTCTTCATCAAGCGGTTCCGTTCGATCGAGCCGCACAATGCGCACGATGCCCAGCGAGCCGTCGAATGCGCTTTCCGATGGGCATGCGCTCATCTCACTGAGCCGAACGGCCGAAACCGCCGCGAACTCTACCGGATCTTCTTCTACGACTGTCCGCCGCTCATAAAAAAGATGCATAACCCGGTGAGCGGACAGCTCATCGACTTTTCCCGCTCCGACGAGGCAACGTTTCGGACTGCATTGCATGACGGATTGCGCACGCGGCGCAAGGTGGCCCTTCGCCTCGGACATCTGTCGAACCACGTCCAATGGACCATCAAACCTGCCCGGATTTCAGAGCTGCTGCGCGGTCGCCTCGCGTTCGATGCGCTGACACCGGAGGACGTCACGCTTGATATACGTCAGAAAGGCGTAGATATGCGAATCGGGCTCGACGTCTCTTCGCTTGCGTTCAAGCATCAGGTCGACCAGATCGTGCTGTTCGCGGGCGATGCCGATTTTGTTCCCGCAGCCAAGCAGGCGCGGCGCGAAGGAATCGACTTCATCCTGGACCCCATGTGGGCCCGCATCCCGGACAACCTTCAGGAACACATTGATGGCTTGCGCTCGACCTGCCCTCGGCCTGGCGTAAGACCGGCTGCAGCGGAGCACGAGCAGCCTCCGGAACCGGTGGTCGAAGAATAGCCTGGCTACATCGGCTGCATCGTAATGCCGACGTTCCTAAATCGCGGCCGTCCCGTTTCCATCTCTGGCCTTACTCCAAAGCGCCTGCATTTTCTGCAGCGATTGCAGAGCTATTGCGAAACTAGAAGTGTGGTCATCCCAGAAAAAGTCTTCTTCGGTGGGATTCAGCAGCTCGACGGTTCGTTCAAGTTGCTTATACGCGTCAAGATATGCATCGGCGCCATGTGCATCCATCCCCAATCGTTGCAGCTTTTCGTGAAGTCGCTTATACGTCGCATGCATCCGTTCAGCTTGTTCCCACTCGTAGCGATCGACGTTACGATTTACCGGCGGCTTGCGTGACCACATCGCACTTGCTCCCAAGATGACGCCCAGATTGAGGCGATTATATCGCCCCGGATAGCTGAGCCGATTGCGCCTACTGTGGCTGCATCGTGATGCCGACGTTCGTTTTCAGGTTCCCACCGGGACCGCTGCCGGTCACCCAGATTTGGGGCGGCTTGTCGTACGAGAGGTGCCCAGTAATGCTCAATTGCACCTGTTGTGGGGTCGACTTGATTGCGTCGACCATCCCCTTGTTGACGGCCGTCTCGAGCTGCTGCGGCGGCTGCAGAACTTCAGGTGGAGTGGTGCCCGATGCGTCTTTATGTTCGGGAGGCTTGCCCCAGATTTTCTCCCCGGCATACTCGCCGCCCCACTTCCCAACAGCTTCGCCGAGATAGCTTCCAGCCATGCTGCCCAGCATGCCGCCGACCACGGTCCCGAAGCCTGGGATGATCGATCCGATGGCCGCGCCGGCCGCCATGCCGAGCGCCCCACCGACCGCCTTGCCGGCCGTCTGTGCGTATCCGAGTTTCTTTTCCTGGTCGGAAAGTGTCTTGTCGTGATAGATATTCCATGCGTCGACGCCTGCACCGACCAGCTCGGTCGCAGTGCCAACGATGCCGCCTATTTTTGCACCGCGCAGCATCTTGCCGCCGGCAGTGAGCCGCGCCGCTGCCGCGGGCGTCAACTCGCCGCCAGGCGCTTCAGTACCACCCGGTGCAAAGACTGGCGTCTTGCCAAACAGTTTTGCCGTGAGCAACGCCCCACCAGCGATGGCGCCGCCGCCGAGCGCCTTGTCCGGGCTCAGGCCCTGTGCCGATCGGAGCAAATCCGTCGCGCCCTTGAGCAGGGTTGTCGCGCCTGGCAGAATCTGCTCGCCGAATACGGTTTTGAAATCTGTCCATGCTGCGGTGAAATTGGCTTGCTGACCGGCCAGCGTATTCTTCGACATATTTTCGAGGTCGGAGAGTCCCGCCGCCCCCTCGGTGACCGCGACGTTCTTGTCGATCTTGCCTCGCTGCAGGTACATCTGGGCGAGGACGTTTGCGCCGGTGCGCTGACTCGTGAGCGTATTTAGCTCATTGACCATCATCTGATCAGTAATCGCGTCCCCATAAAAGAGCTTTCCCCCCGGACCGACCACGCCAGCCTTCCGGATCATCGGTATCAGATAATCTTTCAGGTACTCATACTTCGATTCGTTGAACGCCTGCATGTTTTTAAGGCCGCCCGGCTTCATTCGCTTGATTGTGCCGATCTTGGTGAACTCCACCATGTGCGGATCGATCGCGCCGATACGCATCAGTTCTTTCACGCTCTGGACGGAAGCCCGGCCCATACCCAAATTTTGCTGAATACTCATCAGCCCTGTCCCGAACCGGCTTCCCCCCATCTCCTGGAGCATCGGCGCGGACTCTCCGTAGAACGCCTTGTTCGATAGCATTCGCGCTGCGACGCCGCCGGTCTTCATGAACTCGAGCATGTCCGTCGGCGTGACAAGTCCCGCTGACCCGGTGAGAACCTTCTGCGCATAGTCGGCCTGCCGCTCCATTTCCTCCGGGGAACTCGTGCCACCGCGCATTTCAATGACCTTGCCAAGCGCCTGGAACGTTTTCTCATCGAAACGATTCCCCTCTTCGCCGAATACGATCCGGTTTGCCGAAAGCATCCGGGAAAAAAGCGGCGTGATCGCCTTGGCTTCCTCATAGTTGCCCATGATTTCGTGCATGTCACGAAGCATGGTCATGTTTTCGGTCATCGACATGCCGAATACATGGGTTCCCCGCGCGAAATCCTCGGCATCCTTGTTGATCTGGTCTCCGAGCTTCAGTGTTCTGAATCGCGCCGCCGCGAGCTGGTAATTGCTAGCCGCGTCGACCATGGCTTTTGAGCCATATACGGCTGCGGCGCCGACAGCCAGCGGCACGCCAAACCGCCCCATGCCGATGCCGAGCGCCCCGACGCCCACGCCGCCCTCGCCTATGTGAACATTTCCCCCGTGCATGGACATACCGTGTGCGGCGCGAGAGGCCAGCGCCGGCGTGCGGGCAAGCTGGGTGTTGAGCTGCGTGGCCTCCTGTGCGAGTGTGCCAAGTCCGCGCCTCGACGACAGCCGGCCGGTTGCCCTTTCGACCGCTGTCACGCTGCGGCCGATCGCGGAAAACGAGCTCGCGACGTCGCGCCCGTCCTTTGCGAACGATTTCAGTTGCCGGTCCAGCTCGCTCAGGCTTTTGCCAGCCGAGCGCTGCAGCTCGCGGCAACGGCGGTCGATCTGTGCGACGCCGCCGCGGAAGGTGCGCTCGAGCTGGGAGAGGTCGCCGAGGATGCGGATCGTGATGTCGGTCATGTTTCGTCCGCCTTGACGATGGTGCACACGTAGAACAGAAACTCAGCGAGCGGCAGCGCGAGGATTTCCGCGTGCGACCACCCGGTATGTTTCGCGATGAGCAATACCTGGTTTAGCTGGGAGAGGTCGCCGAGGATGCGGATCGTGATGTCGGTCATTGTTCGTCCGCCTTGACGATGGTGCGCACGTAGAACAGAAACTCAGCGGGCGGCAGCGCGAGGATTTCCGCGCGCGACCACCCGGTATGTTTCGCGATGAGCAATACCTGGCTTAACTGGGCCCGGTATCGCTCGACTCGACGTTTCCCTCTTCGTCCGCGTTGTCGAGCAGGTCGCGCAACGTGAAGAAATCCCTGCGGGACAGGCGCTTGATGAGGTTGACCGAGATCGGGCCGTCCTGCGTGCCCACGCGCGTAAGCACGACCGCCGCGAGGTATGCATTGAACGTGATCGGCTTGTACGAGCCGCCGACCGGCATCTCGTTTTCAGCCGCCATCATGTCGCCCGTATTCGGCACGCGCATCTCAAAGTCATGGTGGACGGTGTCGCCGATCTTCATGCCGTCCTGGAATCTGCCTGTGATGTTTTCCATTGTCGTCGCTGTTAAGGGTTGAAATGTCCGGTTACTGCTCTTCGCACTTGCCGTAGAACGTCGCCGAGCACTTGCCCTCGCTGATTTCGCTGGCCTTGCCGCAGAACGCCTGGCGGTACACGTAGGTGTTGCCGTTGTCCGCCTCGGCGACGATAGTCGTGTTTTTGAGTGCCTGAATGTCGGCGACGCGCACACCGGTCGGCACGAGAATATCGACGTCGAGCTGCCCCGGGATACCTTTCTCTGTCGAATAGACCGAGCCGTCATCGGCCACAGTGGCTTCACGTTCCACGCCACCGATGTTGATTTTTGCGCTGCCTTCCTTCGTGGCGATGCGCTGGTTTGCCACTGTCATTATCACGCGCCCATTGAGTTGTGACATGTGCGCTCCTCTTAGTTGATGAACTGGATGGCTGCCGCGAAGATGTCAAACTGGTTGACAAGGTCCGGAACCGCCACGCCGTTGACGCGGTTCGGATCGGCGATCGAACGCACGATGTTCAGGTCTTCCTTGAACTGGTCGACGTTCTCGATCACGCCTGCCGTCTCAAGCTCGCGCGCGAGCGCCAGCGTTGTCGCCTTCAGGATGTTTGGCGTGACAATCGCCTGGCCGGCCGCGAAATTCGTACCATCGCTCGCGAGCTTGTAGTCGGGGTACATCGATTCGATGCGGTTGCGCCACGCGTACCGGAAATATGCTGATGTCCATTTGCTCTGTAGCTTGTAGTAGGCCCGGGTGGGCATCCCGAATGAGTTGGTCTGGTACGTCGTCGTAACCTGTTCCAGCGCGGTTTCGCCCGACGACAGGACGATGAGTGTCGAGATGCCCGACTTCAGCAGGTTGTTACGTTCATCCCAGGTGAACCGGTCGTTCTCGTCGGGCGACTCGATATCCTGCAGGACCATGCCGCGGAACGGCCGTGCGGGATCCGACGAGCCGCGGAACGTCGCGGTTGCGGCCGCCGAAGCAGCAATCACACAGGGGCTGCGCATGCGGAACTCTGCCGGGATGATCGTCGTGTGTGGACTGTTCCGGGCGGTGCCGTATGTCGTGAGATCGCCGTAGGTGCCACGCAGACACACAAACTGGTGCGCATCCTCCTGGCGCATCGCTGAGAAACGGTCGGCGAGCTCGGCTTCGAACTGCGCCATGCTCGCAGCATCTGTCCAGGGATGCACAACGACGTAATACGCGCTTTTGAGCGCGGCGATCACGGTTGCGATGTCCGGATTGGCAGTGCCGCCAGTCATCGGCGTAATCGCCAGCGCGATGCCGGCGGGCAGCGTCTCACCCTGGTAGTAATTCAGCCGCACATCGATGTCGTTACCCGCGAAGCCCTTGTGACGGGCCGTGAGCGTCACGGCGGCATCGGCGGCCTGCGCGGTCACCTCGAGGTCGAGATTGGCCTGCAGCGCCGCGGCGATCGCGGTTGCAATGTCGGGAGCCTCGTCGTCGACGGCGACACCGATCGTGTGCCGCTGGCCGCCCACGTAAAGGTAGATCGTGCCGGCGGCGGTCGCGGGTCCGGTGACCGCGATCTTGCCGGTAGCCGTCTCGCTTGCCGGGTTGTCGGGCACGGCGATGATGTACGCCGGCAACGTCTTGTCGGCCGCGAAGAGCGCGACAGCCATCTGGTGCAGTTGCGAGCCGCGCCCGGCCAACTGCGCGACCTGATCGGAGCTCGAGACGAGGATCAGCTTCGCAGGATCCGCCGTGCCGGTGTCGAGCATCTGCCCGGCGAGCAGCCGCACGTACGGCATGCTGGAGAGGCTCTGGTCGGCCCGCGTCGGGTCGATCTCGATGTAGCTGCCCGGCACGCGCACGTCGTCCGGGATCTCGCGAAATGAAATATTGTCGGCCATGATCTGTCCTGTTGGCGCCCGGCGGGCGAAGGGTTACCCGTTGTCGGGGTCGGGCGGCTGTGGTGTGGCCGACGTGACCGCCTTCTTTGAAGCGGCCCGCGCGGCCTGCGGAGCGGCGGCTTTCGCGGCCGGCTGTGTCTGCGCTGGTGGCTCGCTCACGTCGATATCGCCGTCGCGCTCGCGGCGCGTCCAGTAACCGTTGCGCGTGACGGTCTTGCCGGCTTCAGGCAGCCTGCCGGAGCCGTCCGGCAGCCATACCACGCGCCCGGGTTTGGGCTTCACAAGGATCCGGTTCATTGAGTGCTCCCTGGCATGTTGGCCTGCATCTGCAGGTCGGGTTGACCTTTCGAGTAGTCGGGTTTGTCGCCCGCTTCGCGCAGCCAGTCGTCATGCACGACGGACGCACAGAACGGCGGAATGTCGACGTCCGTAAAAAATTTCTGGAACGGATTGATGCCGACCGGATCTACCACGTCCGGCCGGAGCCACTGCGTGGCATCGAACGGCCCCGCCGTGCCGGCCAGCTTCACCCAGCCGTACGGCGCCTCGATCTGCATGCTCTGGTCGGCTGCACCCAGCGTGATGCCGAGACCTTTTACGCCCTCGAGGTACGCGACGAGCTCGTCGAGCATGCGCAGCTCGACCTCCTCCACATCCGCGCCCGTCCGGCCCTCGGGCAGTAGCACCTCTCCGACGACGAGAAACTCGACCGCCTGCATCGGCCAGTCGGCCTTCGGGCGTCCGGCCGACACGATGGTGTAGACGCCCCGCCTTATGTCGTCGAGCGGGCGCTTCGCATAATCGAGCACTTCGCGCGTGACGATCCGGCGCGGGAATGTCTTCGCCAGTCCGTCAGCCAGCGCCTGCAGGTACTGGCCCTGCGCGCTGCGCACTTCGACAGCCATTACGTTCTCCCTCCGAGGGTGAGCCGGCCGACTGCGAGGCGTACGAGCTCATGCGTGCGCGGAATCGCCTTCTGGGCTGCGCGATCGGCGAACGGATTCGCCTTCGTGCCGTGGGCCTTGATGTGCCACTGCAACGCCTTCGCGGTGGCCAGCACGTCGCCTGCACCGGCGTGGCTTGTCGACCGGAACCGGCCGCCGCTCGCATTCAGCCGCTGGCGACGCGCCCACGCAATCAGCGGCTCAAGCGGGGGCATGTAGCCCGCCCGCGTGCCGGTGTGGACGTACTGCGCATACGGCGCTTCGGGCGCGACGGCGTAGCCGAGTGTCGTTTCCCGGCGCGCGCGGATCGAGCGCTGCAGGACGCCCCCGGCGGCGGGCGCTTCGGCTTTCTCGATGCGCACCGTCTCCTGGGCGGCTGCCCAGAGCGCCGAAGCGACTACGCGCCGCGCCACGTGTGGCAGCGCGCGCAGCTCCTGCAACGTGCGCTGCGCATCGACCACGATCTTCAGCGTGCTGCTCATGCGGCCACCCGGTTGATGCGCATGTCCCACTCCGTGCGGAACTTCTCATAGAGCGCGGACATCGTCTGGTTGCGCGGCGACGCGTTCAGGCCATCGCGCATCCTGCCCGGCTTCCAGGCGTCGCGCAGCGAGATCTCGCGCAGTGCTTCAGTGACCGCGCGCAGGAGCAGGAGGTCGCGGTCCTCAGGACGGATCGTCGTGCCCGTGGCGTCGTCACCGATGACGTGACGGGCATCGTACGAATAAGGGAAGGTCACGCCAAAGACAATGAGGTGTTGTGAGGTAGGTCCCGGCGAAAAGCGAAGTAAGCGTTGCGCTGGAACGCCCGTTTCGAGCAGCTCGACCACCATGGGGTGACGCAGCGCGCGCGGCAGGTTCCAGGGCTCATCCCGCGCTGCCTGACGCCCCCAGTCGCTGCCAATGTACAGATAGAGGTCGTCTGGTGCCGGGTAGAGGTTGACGCCAGCCTGCAGCGCGAGCTGTCCATACATGTGGCGTTGCCGATAGCGAGAGAAGTCGAGCGCGGCGATGTTGAGCATCCGCGACAGATTCTCTTCTTTCGTCGATCCGGTTGGGCCGGCCGCCTTCACGGCCGCTGCGATATCCTCGTCGAACGCCGACGTGCGATCCGCGTTGAAGATTGAGATCGCATCGTGCAGCGCCGCTTCGAAGTCGGCGGTGAGGTCGGCGCGGCTCATGCTTCCCGACATGCTCAGGCCGCGGCGCGCTTCAGTTGCTCGGCGGCGACAGCGTCCAGCACGCCCTTGCGGGGCGTCTGCGCAGCGGCTTCGCGCTTTTCGAGTTCGGTCAGCTCGTCGCCGGACAGGCCAGACAGTGCCTTGCGCACGTCGTCCACCGTGCGCGCAAGCAACGCGCCGAGCTTGTCGGCCGTTCCGGTGCCGCTATCCGCCGGCCGTGCAGCAGGCACCGCTGCCGCCTTTGCGTTGGGCACGAGCGAGGCATCGACTTCCCGGGTTTCGTGTGGGGGCACCATCGTCGCACCGATGTGCACGTACTTCGGCGAATCGTTGTAGTACGCGATCGTTTTCAAGGCTTTCTCCGGAGATGTGCTCGGTCAGGCGCTCAGCGATTGCTGAACGAATAGACGAGCACAGAGGTCATGTACTTCTGCAGCGGCTGCGGAATCTTGATGGCGTTGTACTCTTCGCCGTACGCCTGCAGCTTGCCGACCGCGCGACCCGTTGCGGGATCGACCGCCTGGAAAGGCTCGGTCATCGACCACGGCTTAGTGACCACGTAGCCGAGCAGGTTGCGCTGGCCGATGAGAATCCGCTCGTCTCCGAGATCGATGTTTGGCGCATTCGTGCCGTAGGCCGGCACACCCTTGATGGACTGCAGATCGCCCTGCTTGTCGGTGTCCGTGCCCGTCTTCTGCATGAAGGCGTAGAACTGTTCCGCGTTCGTCGCCGTGTCGTTGAGCGTGGGGCTCATGAGACAGTAGTCGGGGGTGACGAAGCGCTGCGAGTTGAGCATCGCCTTGCGCGCGCCGAAGGTCTGCAGGACCTTGTTCAACTGCTTTTCCTGGGTCGATCCGTTCGGCACGTCGAGGTCAACCTTGGCGATGTTTGTCGCACTGGAGTACGACATTGTTCCAGCGGCGCCGGCCGCAGCTGCACCCGTTTGATCTACGAGCTGGACATAGCCGAGATTCACGTTGACAAGGCGGTAATACAGCCCGGCATCCTGGGTGCCGCTGCCGTCATACGGGGAAACATCCTCGCCGCCGATCTTCAACGTGACCGGATTCTGCGGGTTCGACACGGCGTTGCCGGAGAGATCATAGGCCTGATATGGCCGTACGATCGGGAACTTTGCCGTCTTGATGAGCCCGGATGCGTCGGGCTGGACGGCTTCGTCCGTTACGTCGGCCGCGAGATAGGCATCCGACGCACGCTGAAGCTCGTTGGTGATGCGTCGTGCAATGCGCTCGCGCATGATCCGCGAATTCGACCAGATATTGCGAGCCATTGCATCCCAGTCGAGCGGGCCATTCCGCGTGAAATAGACCACTTCGTTGGTGATCAGCAGGCCAAGCTTCATGGGAAGCACATACGCGAGATCCATCTTCTGGTTGATCGACGCGCGCGGAATCGGTGAACCTTCGAATACGACCCCGTCCCCGTACAGCTCGCTCGTGTCTCGCTCTTCATACGGAATCTGCGTCGTCGCCGTCGCGTTGAAGTCGGTCAGCGTCTGAACCAGCTCGAGGATGTTGAGATCCTGCAGCGCCTGACGGATCACTTCGCGCTGGAAGCCAACCGGCAGATTTGTGCGCTGCATGTCAGTCTGGTACGGCAGCGGACCGCCGCTCGACAGTAAGCGGACTTCTGCATCGACCTCTGACGCATGGTTCGCGTCGAATTGCGCCAGCACCTTCGTGATGAACGATGAGGACTGGTCGGAGAAAACGAGGTCACGGTTACCGGTGCGGCGCAACTGGTCGCGATATATATCGGCGAGACGACGCGAGCTGTCGTCGACAACCTGAACGCGCACATTGCCGGTCGGCGTCACAAACCCCATATTCGCAAGCTGCCGTGCGGCAACGAGGCGATTTCCGCTCGCGATCTGTGCCTCGGCGAGCTTGCGCACCTGCTCAGGCTTCATTTCTGCCGTGACGAGATCCTTGATGTTTTCAAACAGCTCGCGACGTAACGCTTCGTCGATTCCGTTCGCGCCATCGATCGTTTCCTGCAGTTGCCGCACATTCGCAGTACGGCGTTCGACAAGCTGACGCATGCCTTCTTCGCGCTGCTCGTGCGTCTCCGAGAGGATTCGGCGCACGTCTTCTTCGGTGAGCGTCGAACCTCCCACGTTCGCTGCAGGCTGACCATCGCGTGCGCCGCCAGTAGGTGTTGGCTGCGCCTCGGCGAGCGTCTTCACGCTGCCTTCGAACCGCTCGATTAGCACCGTAGCCTGTTTTTCATCGGTGACGGGCTTCAGCGACGCTTCGGCGAGCGCGATGAGCTGGTCGGTCGCGATCTCGGAAAGCTTGCGCTCTTGGGCAAACTTGCGCAGGCGCTCGATCAGTTGTTTCCACATGTTCGTGATCTCGGAGAGAAGAATGGATTGGGCGTCGTTCTGCAGTAGCAGCGGGCCGGCATGCTCACTCGCAACGTCTTCGGCCAGCATGATGGGCTCGAGGTTCTTGATGACTGGGCGCACGGTGAGCCCGGCGCCCAGCATGACGGGCCCGTGAGCGTCACCCTTTTCGTTATCGCGCCAGTTTTCGGAATACTCGAGCGAGAGATAGCGAAAGCCGCGCTCGCGAACAGCCTGACGCCCGAACGGCGTCCAGTCGAGTTGCCCGCGCAGACGATCGCCATCGATGGCGAGCTTCAATACTTTTGCTGCAGCGCCATTGCTCGGACAGTGCGCAACGTCGATAAAGATGTCCTGCCCGACGACGCCCGCCTCAAAGTTGGCGATCATGTCCTGCAGCATCTTCGGCGTGATGGTAAATGTGCCGTAGCGAGGGTCCGTGAAGGTACCCGTACGCGTGAGCGTGACCCACGATCCAGAGGTGGTCGACAGTTCCTCGATGGCGCTGAGCACGCGAATCGTTTGGGCTGTTCCTTCGGACAGCTTGATGACGCGCGGCTCCGCCGCGGCGCGATGTGACATTGCGACTCCTCGAAAAAGTGATCCGGCGACGGCGCCAGGCGGGTGCGAGGCGTGAACCCCGCCGCCGGACCGGGGTCATCGCCGTCGAGTTTCGAAGAGCAGCAACACGAAAAAAAGGGGGGGATTTTGGGTAGATCACCCGCTGGAAATAGCCGTTGCGCTCTCGCCTTTCGATGCTCCGCCTTCCACGATGCGTACCACGGGCTTTCCGGTCGGTGCGGTCGGTTGTACCGCGTTCGGTGCCGGCGGCGCGACGCCTTTCGTCGCGGCGCCGTTGGGGGCGTTAGAATCCGCGCTGCTCGGGGCCTGTCGCGACTTGATGTAGGCCGCGTTGAGCCCGACTTGTTCCCAAATGACGTCCTGCGGTACACCGAGCGCCTGCAGCTTGAGGCCACGATCTGCAGCCTGATTCGGCGACTCGGTGCGACGCTCGGCAAAGACGACCTTGAAGTCGAAATTGTCGGGGTTCACGCCCTGCAGGAGTAATTGCAGCCGGAAGCCTTGTTCGTACGCGAAGCTGATCGTGTCCTGCAGCACGTCGACCTCATCGAAATACTGTGTCGTGAGGTCTTCGAGAATGTCGCGGTTCAGACCTTCCGTATAGCCAGCAAGGCCCTTCGGCAAAGGTGAACCTGAAAAAAACGTGTCGAGCAGATGCACCACGTCGCCGATCTGGTCGAGGTTGGCGTCGCCTTGAAGTGCGGTGACCTGCCCTTTCCTGTTGAGGTAGAAATCGGTGGTGATCTCACCGCCCCGGCTCTCGACGTCGGCGCGGTACCGCTTCATGTCTTCGTCGGACGCGCCCTCAAGCACATGCGAGAAGCGTAGCGGCGCGCGCTGGTCGCGACGTATGACAAGATCCTCTTCAGTCATCGCGAGCTTGCGCCATGTCGTGCGTGCGGCGTCGAGATACGGCCTGCCCATGCATCCCATATCGTCGAAATTGTCGGGATCGAAACGCACGAGCAGCAATTGCCAGAGCGCGAACCGGGCACAGATGGTGCCGGTCACCATGTCGATCTGGTGATACGCGTCGTTCACGTCGATGAAACGGCCACTGACGCCTACGTTTGGCGCAATCGTCTCGCTGGGCATCCGCACGCCACCGACGATGTTCATCGTGTCTTTGTCGAAAACCCACTGATACGGCAGATTGCCCTCCATCAACAGTCCGCGCGCATCGCTTTTCAGCTTGTCCATGCGATTGAGCTGTAGGGCACGCTGAAAACGGTCCCACTGGCGCTGCAGGCGTGGCGACGGCACCGCCATTTGCAGGGTCAGGCCACCCTTCACGATGTCGCGCGCGACGCGTGAATGAATCTGCTTTACCCGTCCGTCGGTACGGTCCATCTGTCTCACATCGAGGATTGCCTGCCGGAGGGACGGGTCCGGGTACATCCAACGGTAGAGATAGCGCAGGCGGTTTTCCGGCGTGACGCGTAGCCCCTGCTCCGTTGTATCTGTCGCGGCGGCGCCCAGCTGAGCGTCTGGAAAAACGCCAGACTCCGGCGCAAACGGATTGGTACCGGCCGGCGCTATCAGGGTGCCGCTCGAGCGTTGTGCCGCAGCGGCAGGCACACCAACGTCGCCAGTGTCGCCAACGCCAGTCATGGCGCTCGAGGCGCTACGGCCACGCAGGCGGTTCCAGATGTCTTGTATCGGATTCATTGTGCAATTCTCCCGTAGGAGCCCATGCCCGCGGGCGTGAGCGCTGAGCGCAGCATGTCAGCGCGCGACACTGCCCGCGCGATGATGATCGGCGGGATAGCCTCCGCGCCTCGCGTGGTCAGCGCCCAGACCCCGGCGCACGCCGCGTCGAAAAAGTCATCACCGATCTTGGGGTTTGCCATCTTGTAGCTCTGGTAACTGGCTGTGCGGTTGGCCATCGCCTTGATGTTGCCGAGCTGCCGGGTGAACAGCCGGAAATCGGCAATCGTTGCGGTATCGACGGCGACCGCGCCTGTGCGCCAGTGCGGATTGGCGTCGGCCGCCGCGCGCATGATCTCGCCGTCATCGTCGAAGAACGGTATTGCAGCCTGCTCGTTGTGGAACGCTGCGCGCAGCGCGCCCGCCATCGAGTGCTTCGTCATGCCCTCGAAGCGCAACGGCGCCAAAGGCCATTGCGACCATGTACTCGCGGTACTCTCGCCGTCTCCGATCGTGCGGCGATCGATCTCGGTAAGGCTTTCGCGGTATAGGTCATCATTCACAGACGTGAGCATGCCGACACCGTACGCATCGCCGATTGCATACTCGGGCCGGAAGTAGCGCCACGCACCGACAAGATCGCGACGGACCACGTTGTCGTCCGTGCCCGCCGCCCAGCTGCGCACGAAAGGAAACGTGACGAAGTTGCCAATTTGCTCGCAGACAACGAGCGCCGAGCGTGAAGCGTGCGGATTTTCGCCATGGCCCGAGTGGTCATAGCCGAACGAAATCAGGCCGCGCTTGCGGTATTGCATGCCCGGCAGCGGCTCGGCAATCTCAAGCGAAGCTTTGAGGCCGACCGAGCGCGCGCTACGGATGTAGGTCTCCCAGATGAGGTTTCGCGCGCTGACGTTCTTGCACAGAAACTGCCGTACATACTCGCCTTCGGGCAGTTGAGCCTGCATATCGAGCATGAACTGCTCGTTGAGGATGCCGAGCTCGATGCCCATGTAAACGTCTACCGCTGGCAGCAGATGGTACTGCTTCGAGTCAATCATGCTCTGAATGACGTCGGCGCCCTTGAAAACTCCCGTGATTCGTACCTGGGGTTTGAACGCGACATCGCGCGATACACCGAGGCGGCGCGCTGAGCCAAGCATCGGCATGAAGCGCGAAAGCAGGCGATCGGCGGGCATATCGTCGACCTCTTCGACGGACGCGAATGACAACGCGTCGCCGTCGATCTGGCTCATGATGCCGTAGGCGAGCGCCTTGCTGCCGTTCACGAACTGATAGCGCGTGTCGCTCAACTGCTCGCGGCCGCTCCGGTAGGCGATGTAGGCCTTCAGGATCGGCGATCGGCGTATGGCGTCGAGGTGGTACTGCAGATTCGTTTGCGACTGCTGCTGCCGTGGTGCAACGATTCCCACTTCCTGATGCGGGTTCAGCGCGTTGAAGCGCAACGCGTACATCTCCTTTACAGCGGTCTTTCCGGTGCGGCGACACGACACGTCGATGGTGTTCGGGTGTAGATCCATCTCCAGGCACTTCAGTACCTGCATCGAATCCAGCTCGACGCCGTGAACGTGCTTATGCCAGAGTCCGTGATCGTCGCGATAGCGCATGATCTCGACCTCAGCATTGTTCGATACCTGGATACGCTGGGCAGCTGAGATGCGGGTCATACGTCTTTGGCCTCAACGTCAATGACATCGCCACCATCTTCCCGCATGACGTCCCGATAGACAGGATCCGATTCAACGCGGGCACGCGCGCGCGACATCTTTTCTCGCAGCGATTCGATCGCGCTGAGCTGTCGTTCGCGATATTGCGCGTCGGTAAGCTGTGGCGCGGCATCGGTTTGCAGTTGACCGAGTAGACGCGGCTCATCTTCGGCCGTACGCATCGTCATGCCCATGTCGCTGAGCGAAAGGTTGTTTTTCGATAGCAGATCCGCAAGCGGTTTCAGGAGCGGGTGGGCGCTGATTTCCATGATCCGCTTCATCTCGCCGTCTTCCATGTATTCGGCGAGGTGAAAACCGCCTTCCTTATCGAAGTCAAAGCACGGTCGCGAGATTTTCACGCCGTCGGCGATCACGGTTTGCACCAGTTGCTGCAGGATCGCCATCAAGCTCGCCTGAAAGTCGGCGTACATCGAGCCAAGCACTTCCGGCCGCTTCTGATCGAATGCGGCGTGGTGGAGCATAAATATTTCGGTCTGCTTGACGCAGGCTGGCTGTGCTGAGCAATACGTGCGACTCACCTCGCAACTCGCGCAGAAAGCGTAGCCGTCGGGCTTCGCCGGAAAATATCGTGCCGTCCTCGCGTAGAGACCATGCTTCATCGCATTGAAGCGCGTGCGCCTGGTCTCTTCCGGCGTTGGGTGACCGGCCAGATTTTCGGTCACAGCCGCCTTTCCCTCCGCAGTGCGCGGCCCGGTGGCTCGCGTCCAGGCCTTCAGCAGGCCCCGTTCCCACGGCGCCTGCTGTGCCTCCTCGTCACAGATGGGGCACGGGCAGAAATAGCTGTATGGGTGGTGTTCGAGATCTGGAGCATCGTCGACGCGGTGCGGCGCCGCCTTGAATTCATGGCGACAACGGGCACAGCGAAAGGTGACCTCGCTTAGTTCGGAGGGCGCCTTCGCGGCGCGTGATTTCGCAGGCATGGGAACGGCCAGAGAGTGAACTGGCCCACATCATGCGGCGACCATGTGCCTCAAAAAAAGGGGGGGAAATTCTGCGGGTGTACTACTTCCCGTCCACGACGGACATGCAATCGCGGCAGTAGAGTCCCCTCGACGGCGGCCCGATTGTCGAGTGGTCACGCCGCATCACGTGGCGAAAAAGTCTGGCGGGCTGTCGCGTGACGCTCGATCAGCTGCCGTAGGTAGGTAACGTCCTCTATCGGCCAATGCATTTGTTCGCGCGCGCGGCGCCGGATCTCCGTGGTGCTGCAACCGTGCTCCGCAAGCTCGGCCAGCCACGCGTTACGCTGGAAACGAAGATAGCTGCGGTACGGACGCATCTCCGGAAGCTGCAGCATGCTGCCTTTCGCCTGCACGTACGGCGAGGCATCGACGAGCCGCCACAATGCGAGAAACACCTCCGCGCCGAGCAAGTCGGCCAGCTCGAGCCAAAACGGCGGCAACCGCATCGCAGCGAGTTCGGCGAGGCGCGGATCGCGGGGCT
This sequence comes from Paraburkholderia adhaesiva, assembly GCF_021390575.1. GTDB lineage: Bacteria > Pseudomonadota > Gammaproteobacteria > Burkholderiales > Burkholderiaceae > Paraburkholderia > Paraburkholderia adhaesiva. Next base: position 1,116,227 of record NZ_JAJEJQ010000002.1, read on the forward strand.
CTGCCCCGAACTTCAAACCCGTGCAGATATCCTGGTACCCGCCCCCCCCTGGCAGGCGCCGGGGCGCTGTCATCCGACCCCCCACCCTATCTCGTAAGGCTGAAACACCCGTGTTCGCAGCCAGATCCAGCTCGAGCTGTGCGCTTTCGGGTATTGAGTTTCGCTTTTCATCGGTCATGACGGACCTCTACGTGCGGCAGGACATGGATCGAGTTTCGCTTTCTTCGAGAAGGCGAAACTGGGAAGGCAAAGGGAACGTGAGGCCGTTGGGTCTCAGAAAGGGGTCTGAGGAGCCTCGAATACTGACAGGCGGACCGAATCCAGGCCGGATGGTCGCGTTTCATAATGCGGGAAATCAGAGTTTGCCTGATATTGTAACAAGTTTGGGTGATGCACAAACGCCTTACGCCATAAAGGTTTCCGGGGAATGCGAGGGCCCGGCAAGAGGCGTTGTATGGCGCTATTGGATGGCGCAACGCGTGGCGAGAGGCGCGATTGGAGGGCTGCGCGCGCTTGCCTGTGATACTAAAATTTAGTATCATCTTTCGCATGAGAGCCAAACACCAGAAGACGCTGCAGCACATTTTTTCCCGCCCGACGCCAGCGGGAGTCAAGTGGAACGACGCCGTGGCACTCATGCTCGAATTGGGAGCGGAACTGGAGGAGCGTGAGGGTTCACGCGTGGCAATTTTCCTTTTCGAACAGGTGAAGGTAATGCACCGCCCGCACCCCTCGCCGGATCTGGACAAAGGTGCAGTCGCGTCGCTGCGAAAGTGGTTTGAAGACAATGGAGTGAAGCCATGATCAATATCATGCAAATCGGTGGTCAGAAGGCCATCGTCGCCTACGACCCTGAGATTGAAATGTTCCGCGGTGAATTTGTCGGTCTGAACGGTGGGGCCGACTTCTATGCGACGGACGTCGCCGGGCTGCATCGGGAAGGCGAGCAGTCGCTGAATGTTTTTCTCGAAGAATGTAGGCGCCGTGGCGTCGAGCCCTACAAGCAATATTCCGGGAAGTTCGTCATGCGCCTGTCGCCAGGCGCGCACCACGCTGCAGCGACCGCAGCAGCGGCGCGTGGTGTCAGCCTTAATCAATGGGCGGCGGAAGTTCTTGAGCAGGCTGCGGTAGCAGACTGAGACCACGGTCGGAGCTCCCTGCGAGATATTTTGATTTCTACTCGCGCCGAAGGCGTGCAAGCAAGTCGCCAGCTGGCGTCCGGATTTTCGCGAGCGGCCCCGACTGGTCAACCACGCCGGTCTTCTTGCGCAGCGCGAGCGAGGTGTAGATCTGCGTGGTCTTCGGGTCTACGTGCCCCAACAACTCGGAGCGCACCAGCAGGTCGACGTCGTCCTCGGCAAGCTCCGTGCCGAACAGATGGCGCAGCGCGTGCGGATGCAACTGCTCTTCGGGAATACCCGTCTTTTGACCATACGCCTGGATCATGCGCCACACGGCCTTTGCCGACAGGCGTCGGCGCTCTCCGCAGTACTCATGTTCCTGCACGACACGGTTGCACGTGCTGACGAAAAGCACGCGATCGCCGTCCGGCAGCTCTCGGTCGACCTCGGCCAGCCCGTCATGCTCAAGGTACAGCCGGATCACGAGTTCGGCTTCCTTCGGCACAGGCACGAGCCGCTCTTTATTGCCTTTGCCTACCGGCCGCACCACCATCCGCGTCTCGCCGCGATATTCGGTTGTGAGGAGGTGCGACTCATTCATCCTGATAACGTCGGACACCCGCAAACCGCAGCCCACCATTAGCGACAGCATCGCAGCGTCACGGACGCCTATGAATGTGTTGAAGTCTGGTGCCCACATCAGTCGCTCGGCGCTCGAGAGCGTGAACGCGCGCGGCACGCGATAGCCGGTCTGCGGGTAGACGAGATCCGCCGACGGGTCGGCGGCTAAAGCCCCCTCTCGGTGCAGCCAGCGATAGAACTCACGGACGGCCGCAATATACGGCCGGCGCGACCGCGCCGTTACTCCCTGCTTATGCAGCCAGAGGCCGCAAAACAGCTCGAGGTCATCTCGCGTGACGCGACGGAAATCGCGCTCGGCAAGGAACGTCTGCAGCCGCGTGAGCGCGGCGCAGTATGCGTCAACGGTACGTTGCGCCCTCCCCTCGACGTGGCGTTTGTAGTCGGCAAAACGCCGGATCTCACTAAGCATGGATTCCCCCTGCACAAATCATGGCACAGCGGCCGTCGCTCACCGGCGGTCGCCATCCGCGCAGCCCTGCATATCCAATCGACGTCTCCGGACAGGCGCGTGGCAGTTCGACAACGGAAACGCCTTACATCTCTAACGACACCGTCTCATGGGCTCTAAGCATCTGAATTTTCGAATGAAATTCCGTAAGGTATCTAACCTAACATGACCTTACGAAAAATCTTACATGTTGCAACCCATTGATTTTAAAGGGTGTGTATTCGGGTGAGAGTAAGAAGTTTATTTTCTTACATGTTAGGTTGAAGTTAGAAAATTGTTAACGTTGAGACATTATCTCAACCCATTGAATTTCATGGATTAATTGATTGATTCAGTTACCGTGTTAGAGATGTAAGGTCTTTCCGGAGGCCAACTTTTTTAGCCGGTGGCGCTCGGCGGATCGTGACGCGATGTTCATTTGCTGGTCGGCGTCGATGCGGAGCGGCGGTTGACGTTTCCAACGCTCAACGCGATTCGACAGCGTTCAGTGCTATTTCACAACGATCCGCGCGACTGCGAGATCTCATCGTCAGAAATGACGATGGCCGTGGTCATCGTCGGAAGTAGCGATGCTGGCCACCATCGGCGTTTCTGACGATGAAAGATCCGGAGGCTCGGAGGCCTCCATCGTCAGGCCTGGCGATGCTGCAGCATCGCTGCTTTTAGCGATGGGGCACCGCGCCCCTTGACAGCATCGTCATTTTTGACGATGCTGGACATGTCCCCGGATTTACTTCAGGAAGAAGGCCATGCGATACCCCGGCGGCAAGGGCGGTGCCGGCGTCTACCAGACGATCATCAACAACATCCCGCCTCACGACACCTACATTGAAACGCACTTGGGCGGCGGCAACATCTTGGAGCGCAAGCGGCCCGCTGCGCGCAGCATCGGTATCGACGTTGATCCGGAGGTTATCAAGGCTTGGCAGCAGCTCGACGTGCCTGGCCTAGAGCTGCGCCACGGCGACGCCGTGGCCTGGCTGGCGTCCCACTCGTTCACCGGCTCCGAGTTCGTCTACGTCGATCCGCCCTACGTGATGGACGCCCGGCGCGGCGGCAAGATCTATCGTCACGAATACGACGACGACGACCATGTGCGTCTGCTCGATGTACTGGCTGACCTACCTTGCGCGGTGATGGTGTCGGGATACAGCTCAACGATCTATGACAGCTCTCCCTTGGCGTTTTGGAGAACCGTGGATTTCAATGCGATGACGCGCGGCGGCATCGCCATCGAACGGCTTTGGATGAACTACCCCGAGCCGGCTCAACTGCATGATCTGCGCTACCTGGGCAGCAACTTCCGTGAGCGCGAGCGCATTAAGCGGAAGAAAGCCAGGTGGCAAGCGAAGCTAGCCAAGCTCGATCCGCTGGAGCGGGCTGCGATCATGGAATGCCTGCTGGATCTTTCATCGTCAGAAACGCCGATGGTGGCCAGCATCGCTACTTCCGACGATGACCGCGGCCATCGTCATTTCTGACGATGAGATATCGCAGTCGCGCGGATCGTTGTGTTCTAGTCGCATTTATTGATGGAATTCACAGCGGCGCAATAGAAAAGGGGCTGCACACGAGTGCAGCCCCTTCGTGGGCAGAGCGCCGCCGCGCGCTACGGTCGCTGGAAGATCCAGCAGTGCAGCACCTCCGGTATCCGCCTATTGCCTGGATCGCGCGTGCGGAGCCCCGAGCGCACGACCTTGGCGTCGACATACTTGCGGCCCTTGCTGAGCCGCAGGTGCTTCTTCAGTTCGACCAACGGTGGCACCTGTTGTCGACGGTCGCCCGCCTCCTGCACGAAATGCGTGAGGTTCACCGCGATAAGGCTCTGGTCTATCGAGTGGTTCAACCGCGGCTCATCAGGGTCGCCGTTGAGATAGTCAAAGATTTCCCAAAATTCCTGTACGAGCGGATGGTCAGCGCTGATGGCCCGCTGCCGTGCGATCGCGAGCTCAACTATCGTCTGGTGCACGGCCTGCAACCGCTCGGCGGATAGCGGCACGACAAGCGCGAGCGCGTCGACGAGCGCCATCAGCTGGGCGTGATTCTTCGCGATGCGCATACTACGGATCTCGGAGTGCTCCTGCAGGTGCGTCTCGTACTCTGGCGCGCGTGCTTCAAACGTTTCCATGATGGTGGCCTCACGCGCCACTGCGCGTAGCAGGAAACCGCTTACGTCTTCAGGGCGCGTGCGCTCAAGCTCCTCCGCGAGGCGCTTCGTCGCGGGCGTTTGCCCGCTTCTGTCGAAGTCGAGGTGAACAATCCGCTGCAACACCGCTTCGCTGGCCGAGACGGTCGCATTCTGGCTGATGACGATGGCGCCGCGGAATGGTGGTTCACGTGTTTCATTGCCTCCGTTCTTTACGCCGATCGCGCGCACGCTGCGGCCGTTGTATGCGGTCTTCAGTTCGTCCCAATCGAACGATCGGGCCTTCGCTGTGTCTTCGCTGCGGTCTGCCTCGATAAGCACCACGGGCATGCCGGATACCTGCGCAAAATTGCGCGCACGCGCGGCAAGCGACGACTTCGACGGGTCAAATCCTTCGTAGTCACGCCGGCCGAACAGCTTCCACAGGAATTCGATGAGCGTGGACTTGCCTGCGCCCGGTTCGCCTACTACCTCGAGGAATGGGAAGCTCTTGTGCTCCGCGCGGATCTGCTCAGCGAACAGCGATCCGAACCAGAAGGCGAGCGCGACGAAACCCTTTGGGCCGAAGCACTGCCAGATTAGCTCGACCCAGTTGTCGTGAAAGGCCTGCAAATCCCGGTTGATCGACAAGGCTACCGACTGGTTCAGCGTTTTGACGCTCAGCTTCCCGACCTCGAAAAAGTCTTCATCGTTGAGCTCGTGGATCTGGCCATCCTTGATCGCAACATCATTGAAAACGTAGCATCTGTGCTCTCGGCTATAGCCCACAAAATCTACCGTCTGCACGGACTTGATTTCACGCATCTGGCGCTCGAGCAACCGGTCTAGCTGCGCACTGCTGCCGGTATAGAAAGCGCCCGGCGCGATCGCCAGCAAGCGCTTTTTGAACTCGGCCGCTGACGCGATCTGCGCACCTGTGAAGGTGTTTTTTACCGCCGCGCCGCCGTGCGGAAACTCGACGCGGAAGTAGTACCAGCTCTCGTCGGTAAGCGCGTTCGCCTGGAAATAGAGCGCTGTCGGCATGCAGTTGCAGATCGGCACAACAGCGCCCGCCTCGTTGAGCGCGTAGTCACGTTTGCCGTCGGCATCCAGTCCTGGTTGTTCGTCGGCGATATCCCGCGCCTTGTCGTACCGGTCCATGTCGAGCTTGAACCAGTACAGGCGGCGCCCGTGGTCGAACGCAAATTCGCGAGCGTTGTGCCGGCGGTAGATCAGTAGCGCCTTTTCCAGCGGAGTATCGGCGATGAGCAGCGAGCCGTGGTAGCGGTACGTATCGAGATCGTCTGCCTCGAGCCGATCGCGCTGATGTAGGTCGTTCCAATCCAGCTTACCCTTGGGGGGCTGCGGAATCTGCGCCGCAACGCTCTCCCAACCGGCTTCGCGTGACCGCCGCACCCATTTCATTGTGTAGCCGCGCCCCGCACGATCGCCGTCGAGCGCCCAAACGAGGCGTCGGCGCCGCCCTTCGCCGCCTTTCAGCAGGTCGACGAGCGCCTGTTCCGGGTAGTTGTTGCACGAGAGCAGCGCGACGGCGGGAACACCGTGCAGATACAGCGCAATCGCGTCGAAGATACCCTCGACAAACCATATTTCTTCAGCCGTGTAGAGATTCAGAGTTGGGGGCTTCCACCACATCCCGCCATAGCTCCCGCCCGGCTTAAAGCGCGCCTTCTGTTTTCCGAACCGCTCCGGGCGATCAATGAGACGCTCCCAATACGTTCCTGGAAGTCCAAACCGTACAGTCGCTGACCCGATGTTCTTCTTGCTGTCGTGGTAGTACTCCTGTGTGTACCAGCCGCGAACGGCCGCTATGTCGAAGCCGCGGGCATGTTGCATATAGGCGTCGGCCGCGGCATTCGGTTGCGTCTCCGCTTGCGGGTAGCGGTCTGACCAGCTTTCGAACAGATCCGGGTAGAGTTCTTTGACATGTACTTCCCAACCGCATTTGTTGGCCCGGCCGCAGCGGACAACCCAAGGCGTTTCGACACGCGTGAACAGTTCTTTTTTGCCGCATTGCGGACAGACACCCTGCTGCAACCAGGCACCCTCGGCTTTCGATTGAAACTGAAAATCGATGAGCAGGCGTTTGACGATATCGGCGTGTAATGTGGGATTCAACATTCGCCTCTGGGTGTTTCGAGGATGCAACGGCGTGCGGCGGACAGTTCATCGGCCACTGCACGCGCAAGATCGGGCGCGGCATTACCGTACTGGTAGCTGCGCAACGCGTTGATCGCCGCGACGGTGAGCCGATCGCCGACTGGTTGCGCGTCGTGGTCGCCCGCAACTAAAGGTGCGGACTTGGTGCTCGAATCTTCGGGCCGTCCATCTATGAGCGTCGCCCCGGCGTGCGGTACTGCCGCACGGGTGCTCAATTTGCGAATCGTCTTTGCAGCGGCGTGAAGCATCCTGTCTTGTATTTCGGGCCCAAACTCGGGCCGACATGCCAATTGCTCGCACGCGTGCGCCGCTTCCTCCAGTGCCGCATGGCGAATTGCCGCCCGCTCGTCTCTCGAGATTGCTTGCTGGGATGTCGCGCGGGCAGCCTGCCACGCGCATGCGTCACGCCAGATTTGCCAATTTGACCGATGTGCAACAGGATATTCGGCATCGTAATAACGAAACGCCGCACGGCTTTCTTCACTGTCGCCATCCCACGCCGCGCGCTCGTCGGGCTGCGCTGAGGCAACTGGGAAGTACTCGTAGAGGATCGCTTCGACCTCGCGCACATCTTCTATCTTCGCTTGCCCGAGCATTGCGTTCGCGATGATGGATGCGGCGGCCTGAATGTGCTCGTCGGGCTGTGCTGCCGGATCACGCGCCTCCAGTTCCTTATCGATGCAGGCGAGGCAGACGTAACCGCCCATCCAGTCGATACGCAGCGGTGTGTGCTTGTGCTCGCCGCAGCGGGCGCAGTTAGTCGCCTGCGTGCTCACATAGGTGTGCTCGCGCGGCGCTACCGCAGCAGGGGCGACGGGAGCAGCGTAGTTCTCGATCGGCGTAAAGGTGTCAGCCATGTTGCTGTACACCATCACGTCCGATCGGCAGCATGCCGAGCGCCACGCCTTCTGAGTCTTGGTCTCAACCCGCCCGTCCGGGAATTCTTCGCGCGAGTACTCGAAGTCGTATCGCTCGGGCGTCGTGGTGCCACATCCTCTTTCGCATACGAACTCCTCGCCTTCCGCGAGCTTTGGCAATGCCAGTTCTTGCGGCCCTTGCGCTACATCGGAATGGAGAGCGGCATGAGCCTGCCAAGCGTCCACGACATCCGGCGCGTGTCCATGCTCAGCTCTGAACTCATCACGCCATTCGTTGAACTTCTCCATCTCGCCGCGATCAGCGCGGACCTGTTCCAGTTTCTTCGCATCCATTGGTTCATTCCTCATTGCTGTTGCGGTCGCGTGCTTGGCGGTTCACTGAGTGGGTTGAAGTTCAAGCTGCTTGCGGACTGCCGCTGCGCGCGCCTGCGAGCAACCCAAGAACTTGCGGATCTCGGTTACAGTCGCGCGCAGCTCGCCAGTTGTTACGGCCGCCGTGACTCGCGTCACGTCGTCGGCTTGTTCAACGACGGGCAACTTAAGTAACGGCGCGGACTCGGCTGTGACTGGGGCGGATATAGGTATGGCTGCCGTGACCGGTAGTGTGTTACTCCCTTGCTGGGCAGGCGTTACCGGGATTTCAGTCACAGTGCGAGTCACAGTCGCAGGACGCAGGGCGAGTAGCCAACTGAAGCACGCAACGGCTTCGAGCACGCCGGCGAACACCACGCCGGTCACAAGGTCGGCACGGGCGGCCGACATGCCGAAGGCGGTCATGGCGCCGGTTACAGGATCAGCGAGCGCTGCGGTGCGCGCAGCCGCCGCGCGGTCTTGCTCTGCCTCGGCACGGTGCGCTTCTCCCCGCTCGGCATCGATCGCTTCCAGCTTTGCGGTGACGGTCGCGCGCTCGATGCGCAACGCCGAGCACGGCTCGACGCAGCGACGTTCGGTTACGCGAACCAGTCGTGCCAATACATCTGCACGGTCACGCTCAATCGCCCCAAGGTCACGTCCGGTTGTTGTCACGACCGGAACGACGGCGGTACGTAGCTCGCCCGCATGCCTCTGCGCCATGATGAAAAACACGGCGTGCCCGTAGCAGGTGGCGGCGAGGCAACCGCTCCAGATAACCATGCCGACAGCGCGCAAGCCCCTGCCCTGCGGCTTGCAGAGTGCGGGCAACAGATGAGCCGCGGTCACCAGCACGATGCCCACAGCGACCCACAGCGCGCGTTCGACGATCCAGCCACCGCGTTGCCAGCCAGCCACCGCCGATAAGAAAACGGCGGTCGTGGAGGCGCTGGCAGCGAGCAGCAATACCGGGGGCGTCGTGATAACTCGATCGCGGCTCATGACCAGTCCGCCGGGAAGTTGTTGTGCTCGCGACCGTCGAGCAGCCGGCCAGCGGCCTTCTTTCCGACGCGCTCGAGCACCGCGCGTGCACCGAACATCGTAAACTGGCGCGGATAGCCGTAAACCTCATGGAGCGCGACAGGGTCAAAGTCGTAGTCGCCATACGCGAAGCGGCCGGGATCGCCAGAACTGTGCATCCTCGCGGGCGCCCATTCTCCCCATTGCTTGAACAGGAATGGCACGTGGGTGCGTGCGCACTGGTCGCGCAACTCTCGCACCCAACGCGCGCCCATTGGCCGGGCGCCGGGCCCACTCTCTCCGCCGACAATGACCCAATCGATACCTGCGTCGCGCTCATCGCAATAGAACGGCGCCGGTGAAAGCCAGTCGGCATTGAGGGAGACTGGGCCGAGCAGCGGCTCCATCGACAGGAAGCGCACGCGCGCAGGCACGGCCAGTAGTTTGGGTATGTCGCGGTCCGCTTCACCCTGGTTGACGACGGTAATGCCAAGCCAGACGTTAGCTGGCCATCCTCTGCGCCGGCACGTCCAGTCATACGGCAGCATCGCTGCAACGTTGCCGATTCGCTTTGTGAGTATCAGCCAGTCGAGATTGGGCGTGGCCGCGACCAGGTCGAACAGATCAGCACGCCAATCGTCCGGGACGTGGTTGTCGAACACATCGGCAAGCGACGCGCAAAACACCCGACGCCGGTGGCCATGCTGCGCATGAAACGCTTCGTGCTGTGCGTTCCAGCGTATTGGCTGACGCCAGTTCACAGATGACGTCCGATGTCGCTCGGCCTTTGCCCCCCACTGAACACGGAGTGTGCGAGCCGGCGTACTGCATTCGGCGTAGCAATGATCGCAGGCCGGCGAGATCTTAGTACAGCCGATCCACGGATTAAACGTGGCATCGCACCATTCGATGCTCGATTGTTCGCTCATGTCCGCACCCCGAAGCCAATCTCGCGCGCGGCTACACGCAAACCGGCGAGAGTCTCGGCGCCCCCGAAACAAGGCGCCGGTTCCGTATCTTCGGGACCAGTTGTGCGCCAGCAGTCGTCGTCGCGGCCGCGCGCTACGCATGACTGGTACCGCGCCACACGCCCATCTCGCTCGAGCGATTCCAGTGTCTCTCCGACGATACAAGGGCCGGCCGACAGTGCCTTCGCCAAGCGACCACGCGGCAGCCCTGGCGTTCTCTCCAACACTGCAACCAGCTCTTCGGCGAGCACCGCACGATCACGCGTGCGCACCGTCACGCCATCACGCAGTTCAATTTTGTAGCGAGGATTTTTTTTCATTGCTTTCACGATTGCCCCTCCGCGCAATTGGCCTCATGCGCCTCGAAGGCTTTGTTCTCTCTTTGACGCGCCTGACACCATGCAACGATGGGCACTGACAAATTCAGCCCGGTGACTGCACCAACGAGAAACGATAGACAGACGTACAGGACTACCATCAACACTCTCCATTCACGGCAATGGTCAGAACGGTGGATCGTCATCCCCAGCGTCGCCGTCGGGCAATTCATGCTGGTGGGAAGAGCAACCGATTGCGGGAAGATCCTGAATGGCGCGGCGCAACTCGTACGTCCCGATGGGCTGCACACGGATCCCACGCGCTACCGTCAGCGCAGCGGCCTTATCGACAAAACTGATCGCGTAGATCGCTCCATTGCCGAAGAGCTTCGTAAAAGCCTGTGTGGCAGGCTGGCTGCCGATCGCATCGAACGCGGGCACATCGACGCGCACGAATGAGGATCCGCCGAGCGTCTGTTCGCTCACACGGCCCGCAATTCGTTGATGTCCGAAGATTTCTACGATCGCCCATTGCTCAGCCCGGCTATTGTTCTGAGCGGTTTCCGCAGCTTCGCCGACCGCAGCGAAATCGGCGTGGTTCATAGACTCGATCTGGCTTCCCGAGAAGCCGCAAACGCTGTTCATGCTGGTACCTCGTTGTCGGTAATAAAGTCGTGTGTGAACGCCATGCGCGTGCCCTGCGCGCCCAAGAACACCCTGCAGCGACCGCCCCATCCATCGAGCCGCATGCGGCGATGGCTCCAGACAGGATCGGTCGGGAAAATCTCCGTTACGAAGATGCGCAGCAAACGCTCATCGTGAGAAAGGTTGGATCTCGCGATGCGATCGCCCAGCGAACGCACTGCCCGATCAGTCAACGTTCGCGCGTGCAACTGGTCGGCATTGACGAGAGACCACGCCTCTTCCCAGGGCACCGGCAAACGGTCGAGAACCCCGTCGAACGGTCCCCAAACAAGCCGCATGGGTACGGCGAGGGTCGCGCCGTTGCGCGCTGCGAAGAGGTACTGATATGCGCGTGCGACGTGGCCGCCGTCGGCGAGCTCATGGAGCACTGCGATCGGGATCTGGGTCATGGCGTTGATGTTCGATAGCGGTGAAGTCTCAGGCGGCGCAGGCGGCGGGGAACATGCCAAACGTACGATTGAGGTATTCCCGCGCGTAGTGCCGCTCGTCGCTTCCATTTGAGCTGTAGCCGTCGGCGCGCGGATTCAAGAACAGGCTTTCGATTTCGCTTGAGTCCGCGATGAACGCGCGCAGGACGTCCTCTGCGGACTGGCCGTATTGGGCGCATAGCGCTACAAATTCGGGGGGCACGTCAAGCTCGATGCGTTCCGTCTTATCCGCGATGAAGGCACCGAGGTCGCCTGGAATCAGCCCTGCAGGCGCCAGGAAGCCGTCCGGATAGGTGTCGTTGCGCCAGCCCACCCGCTCAAGGTTGCCAGCAGTGCTGACGAGCGCACGGTCATGCTCGAAGATGTCGAACTCAAAGGCCCGGCGCAGGGACTGGTCGAAATACGGCTCGAACCGGTACAGCTTCGCGCCCGGCGCCGAGGGCGTCCGGACACGCATCACGGCGCCAACCTTGCCCGGTTGCAGCCAGAGGCTCGGCCGCGAGCCGATCACCGGGAACGTTTCGCGGCGCAGAGTTTCACCGAGGTAGTCGAAGACGAGGTCTGAGTGACCGTCACTGTTGGAGACTTCGATGAGACGTGTGTTATAGAACGTTTCTTTACACATGGTTATCCCTTTCTTGTTCAACGGAGACTGGGGAAAAGTGGTCGTGTTGCGATGAATCCGTGGTAAACACCGCGACCGTACGCAATCACGAGAAACACACCGATGAGAGATTCAGCTGGCGTTGCCGTCCCGATCGACGAGAGCTGATAAGCGACGATTCCACAAAGCCCCAGAAGCGCCCCCCAGCGCCGTCCACCCTGGGGACTGTTAAGAAGCCAGGGTGCGGCGAGAACGCACAAGGCAGAAACAAACTGCATCAATGCAACCACTTCGGCATCTCATCGGTGAATGGCGTCTGCCGAACGCGCGCAGGAGTATCGACAAAGAAGAGCTGGAAGCGCTCGAGCGCGGTGAATGTGGCTTCTAGCGCGTCATCAGCTTTGACGTGAAACTCCAGGACCCGACCGTCCGGGCGGCGAATGTAGATCGTGAACATTTCCATTGCGAGAAACCTCAGGCGTTCGCTGCGTCGTAGACCCGACGCTTGGCAGAAAGGGACAGACGGCGCCGCGGCGCCGCGTCGACCGTGTTCAGCGCAGACTCGACTTCTTCCCGCGTCACGCCGGTGTACACGCCAGTTGATTCGATCGACCGATGGCCGAGTACGCTTTTCACGACACCGCGCGGATCGCGTGCGCTCGAGCTGCGCATGATGTTCATGGCGCGCGTGTGGCGCAGCCAATGAGGGGTTGCGTGTCGCGGCAGGCCTGCTGTGACAAGCCATTCCTTGAAGCGCAGTTGCATGGCGCGCATCGTGAGCGCGCCGCCCTCGCGCGAAATGACGAGCGGCGCATCGGGGTCGAGGGAGTCAGATTCGAGTCCGGCCGCGCGCAACGTGTCCGCATGCGCGCGTAACAGATCCTCGAGCGCTTCGCGCAGTGGGACGGTGACGTAGACGCTGTGATCGTCCGCTATGACGCGGCGCATGCTGCCCTCGCCCACCGTTTTCTTTTTGCGGTGCTCGCGCGGGATGAAGAGGTAGTTGTCGACCAGCGCGCGCATGGTCGCGCCTACGGTCACCGCAAGAAACTCACCACCGCGGCAACCGCTGTGCAGCAGAGCACGGAAGAGAGCGTGATCGCGCCGTGCGATGGGCGTGTTGATACCACCGACAACTTCGAGCAGTTTGTGCTGCTCTTCGAGAAGGAAATAACGCTGCATATCGGGTTCCTCGATATGTTTAGGGTTACTCATTGCGCGCAGTGTTGCGCGCTCTTCTCTCCGAAGAACCGCCGGCATCATGGCCGGTCGCTTTGTGTGAGACGCGTGCTCACAGTCGAGAAAGACAGGTGTCGGAGCCTTTGAAGCCGCCCAGGTAGCGGGCCCCGCGCACCCTACCCCTTCACGAAAGGAGCACGCGAAACTGATTCTTTGCCTTGGCCGCGAGGCGTTACCGCGCTCTCCGGCTCTCTAGCGAAATCCTGACTGCGCTCGCGTTCCTGTTCGGCGCGAACACGGGCGAACGTTTCACCGACGTTCGTGTCGGCGGCGCGACGGTAGCGCCAGGCCGGATCCAGAAATCGGGCTTCAGTGACCACCGCTCCCTCCTTTACGCGCAGCAGCTTCTGCGGCCATGCGCAGCACGGGGCCAAGAGCTGGATGCTCGAGCGCAGCAGGAAATGAAATCGGGTGTCGCGGGTCGATGCACCGCTCGTAGGCCTGCCGCAATGCGTCGCGTTCGGGCACGAGCTCGTCGCGCGGCAGGTTGAGGGAGAGTTGCGCACCGCGGCTCATCACCAAGCAGCTGCGAGGCCGCCCATGTGGTGAAGCCAGTCGCCAATCTGGTGCTTCAGCAAGTAGTAAGCGTTGAAAAGTTCAAGCTCGCCGCACTGCCGAAATTCGCTGATGCACCGGAGAAGGAAAAATCGGTCACCAACGACCCACTGGCGCCGATAAATGCGCAGGCGAAGACGTTCAGTCTCTGCAGCGAGCGATGACCACTGTTCGAGGGAGATCCGGCAATGTTTCGAGCTACCCATCGGGATGAGCTTTACCGGGGCGGCATCGCGCCGCGCGCAACAGATGCCAGCGTTTTGTATTACGAAACCATTACGCGGCTGCTGAATTTGTAACGAGCTGTAGTGCATGACAAACCCCTTCAAACCCTGTTTTGAACGCCAAGGTCGTCCGGCTCTCAGGCTGTACGGGCCTGAGCCGATGGGGTTTGGTCATCGGTGCCGGAACGACAGTCGAAGGATAGTTCGGACCTACCATACGCGTCAAGTTACACCATACGTTCGGTTGCATTATCCGTTGAGAGTGCTCGTCCGTTCGGATACTCTTAACGTCGGGTTTGTTATTAAGGGGTTTGAGATGAAAACCACTGTTCAGTGGCTAGACGAGGTAAAGGATTGCCTCGGAATAGCGTCGGACTATGCCGCGGCGAAGGCACTCCACGTTACCCGCGCGTCGGTAAGTGGATGGCGAACGGGAAGGTGCACATTTGATAATGAAGTTTGTCTGCGAGTTGCAGAGATACTTAATGCCAATCCGTTTGAAGTTTTAGCGACAGTTAATATCGAACGGATTAAGGACGAAGAGAGACGCGATCTCTGGGCAAATGCACTGGAAAGAATTTCCGTGGGTTTTCGGCAGCTGGCGCTTCTCGCTAACGCCCGTCAGGACTGGTTTCTGAGGGTGTAGCGTCAGCTAGAGTTAGCAATTTTTCCGGTTTAACTAGAGATAAATTATCGAAGTTTCAGGTTGTAGCGGCTAAGTTGTAATGTCCGCTTTTAGCCAAGTTCAAATGTCCGCTTTCGGGCCAATCGTAAGCTGACCGGCCGCTGGGAATCCAGCGCTGGAGGCTTTCGATGGCAGCAACGGAACGGATCACGATGACGATGCGGGAGCTGGACAGGTTCAAGGTCATTCAGGACGTGGCTGACGGCAAGTTGAAGCCATGGCGCGCGGCCGAACGACTCGGACTGACGACACGGCAGATTCGGCGGCTGGTTGGGCGATTGAGGGAGCACGGACCCCAAGGTCTCGTGTCGCGCCGGCGCTCGAAGCCCAGCAACAACCGGCTGAACGCCGTAACGGCTGACCGGGCGCTCTCGATCATCCGTGATCGCTATGCCGATTTCGGGCCGACGCTGGCCTGCGAGAAGCTGTGGGAATGCCACTGCATCCGGCTGGCGAAGGAAACGGTGCGCCGACTCATGACGGACGCCGGGCTGTGGGTGCCAAGACGGCAGCGTGCGCCGAAGGTCTACCAGCCACGGGCACGACGGGCATGTCTGGGCGAACTGATCCAGATCGACGGCAGCGAGCACCGATGGTTCGAAGAGCGGGCGCCGCAATGCACGCTGCTGGTCTACGTGGACGATGCGACGAGCCGTTTGATGCAACTGCACTTCACGCAGACGGAATCGACCTTCAGCTATTTCGAGGCGACGCGCGCGTACATCGAACGGCATGGCAAGCCCGGAGCGTTCTACAGCGATAAAGCCAGCGTGTTCCGCGTTACGGTGCCGGGCAAGACTGGTAATCGCGTGACGCCGTTCGGTCGAGCGATGTACGAACTGAACATCGACGCATTCTGCGCGAACAGCAGTTCGGCCAAGGGACGCGTCGAGCGCGCGCACCTGACCTTGCAGGATCGGCTGGTGAAGGAACTGAGGCTGCGCGGCATCAGCACGGTAGCCGAAGCGAATGCGTACGCCCCCTCCTTCATGGCGGCCTACAACGCTCGTTTCGCGAAGCCGCCGAAGAGCGGGTTCGACGCTCACCGGCCGCTGCGCGCCGACGAGAGCCTTGATCTGGTGCTCACGTGGCGTGAGCCGCGCAAAGTGACGAAGTCGCTCACGGTGCAGTACGACCGGGTGATGTACCTGCTGGAGGATACGCCGGGGAACCGGAAGCTGATTGGTCAGGTTATCGAGATATGGGAGTACCCGGATGGTCGCATCGAACTCCGCGCGGACGAACGTGTGTTGCCCTACCGGGAATATGATCGGCTCGCTGAGATCGATCAGGGCGCGGTCGTTGAACACAAGCGGTTGAGTCATGTACTTCAGGTCGCACAGGCGATCCAGTCGCAACGTGACAACAGCCGGATCGGTAAAGCTCCGTCACGAACACATCGCGGCGACACGACCCGGACCAGTCGGAACGATCCTCAATCGGGCAAGAAGAAGCAACGCGAGTTCACGCAGGCCGACGTAGAGAACGTCATCGTGGATCTTGCCCAACGCAGACAGGCGCAACCGCCACCCCGCAAACCTGGCCGCCGGTCTGCCAGGGACAGTGGAACAGGCGTGAGCGCCCTGCCCGTTCAGGATCAGCTCTTCGACACTGCGTGATCTGTAACCCATGAGAAACAAACCCTCAAGCCCGTAAACCCGGACATTTCAACGTGGCCAGGAGGCGGACATTTGAGAATGGCTTTGACACAGGTGTTACGGCTTTTTTGAAATGTCCGGTTCTGGCTCATTAGAGATGTCCGATTCCTGCCCTGGTTGAAGCGCACGCTCGCGTGAGGCGTCGACCAGGGGCGAACCATGAACGGACGTGAGCTGATCACGGCAAGCATGCGCGAACTCGAGCGGGTCAAGGTCATCGAGGCGGTCATTGAAGGCCGCCTGCGGTGTTTTCAGGCGGCTGAGCGGCTGCAGCTCGGCGTACGGCAGATCAGCCGGCTGTGCCGGCGCTATGAGGCCGCGGGTCCGGCCGGGCTGGTTTCGTCCAAACGCGGGCGGCCGAGCAACCGGGAACTGTCCATCGACCTGCGGGCCCGGGCCATGGCGCTGGTGCGCGAGCGCTACGCCGATTTCGGGCCGACGCTGGCCTGCGAGAAGCTGCGCGAGTGCCACGGGATGACGCTGGCCAGGGAGACCGTGCGCCGATGGATGCGCGATGCGGGCCTGTGGATTCCGCGCGCCCAGCGCCCGCCGAAGGTCTACCAGCCGCGTGCGCGGCGTGCGTGCCTGGGCGAGCTCATCCAGATCGACGGCAGCGACCACCGCTGGTTCGAGGACCGGGCGCCGGCCTGCACGCTGCTGGTGTACGTCGATGATGCGACGAGCCGGCTGATGCACCTGCACTTCACGCAGACCGAATCGACGTTCAGCTACTTTGAGGCCACGCGCGCGTACCTGGAGCGTCACGGCAAGCCGGTGGCACTGTACAGCGACCGCGCCAGCGTGTTCCGCAGCGTGAGCGCCGGCAAGACTGGCCACAGCGTGACGCACTTCGGGCGCGCAATGTACGAGCTGAACATCGACACGTTCTGCGCCAACAGCAGTTCGGCCAAGGGGCGGGTCGAGCGCGCACACCTGACGCTGCAGGACCGGCTCGTCAAGGAGCTGCGGCTGCGTGGCATCAGCACGGTGAGCAAGGCCAACGCGTATGCCCCCGCCTTCATGGCGGCCTACAACATGCGCTTCGCGAAGGCGCCGCGCAGCACGTTCGACGCGCACCGGCCGCTGCGCGGGGACGAGGATCTGGACGCCCTGCTCACCTGGCGCGAAACGCGGCGGGTGACGAAGTCGCTCACGGTGCAGTACGACCGCGTGATGTACCTGCTCGACGATACGCCCCAGAACCGCAGGCTCGTGCATCGCTACATCGAGGTCTGGGAGTACCCGGATGGGCGCATCGAACTGCGGGCGCAGGCTCGCGTGCTGCCGTACCGCGAGTACGACCGGCTCACCGGGGTGGACCAGGGCGCGGTGATCGAGCACAAGCGGCTGGCACACGCACTGCAGGTGGCGCAGGCGCTGCAGGCGCAGCGCGACAATCGGCGTGCCTCGGGCTCGCCATCACGCACGAATCAGGGTGAGCCGGTGCGTGCAAAGGCACGCGTGCCTGGCACGAAGAAGCAACGCGAGTTCACGCAGGCGGACATGGACGCGGTGATCGTGAAGCTGGCGCAGGCCCCAAAGTCAGATTCAAAACCGGGCCCGCGGTCTGCAAGGAGCCGCTGAATAGACGTCAGCGCCCTGCTGCTTCATCCTCTACCCTTCAACACGATGGAAGTTCAACCCCGGAAAGACAGAATCAACTCCCTTCAAAACCGGACATTTCTATTGAGCCGGAGATCGGACATCTGTATCTGGCCATGACATCAGGTGCGGATCCCAAATAGATTGAATGGCCGCCTCCCGCCTTAAGTGGCCGTCCGAAGGCGCAGACTCGCGTCCAGAGCGTGCCACATTGCTGGCTCGGCAGGTCCTGCCGCCAAGGATAACCAGATGGAACCCACGACCATCGCCATCGACCTGGTCACGCGCGTTTCCCAGATTCACTATGTCGAGCCTGAGACCGGCACGATTCACAGCAAGGTACTCAAGCGCGCCCAACTCGTGCCGTTCTTAGCCAACCGACCTGCGAGCCGTGTCGTCATGGAAGCCTGTGGCGGCGCCCATCACTGAGCCCGCGTCCTGGCACGGCTTGGCCACGACGTGCGGCTCATTGCAGCCCAGTTCGTGCGGCCATTTGTGCAGTCGAAGAAGAATGACGCAGTCGACGCCGCAACAATCTGGGAAGCCGCCTGGCGTCCGGGCATGCGCTTCGTAGCCGTCAAGACCGAAGACCAGCAGGCCATGCTGGCGATGCACCGCACACGCCGGCAACTGGTCCGGATTCGCGTCATGTAGGTCAACCAGTTTCGTAGACTGCTCTATGAACTCGGCGTCGTGTTACCGCACGGCCGCCGGGCGTCGATGGACGCCGCCAAAGCCGCGCTGGCGTCACTGGCCGACCCGTTGCGAGCCATGCTGGCTCACAGCCTGCAGGACCAGTTCTCGCGACTTCGCGGACTCGACGAGCAGATCGCGCAGATCGAACGGCATATCTACAATCGGCAACGCCTGCGCGCCTCTATCGACTTTCCTACCCCATCGACTACCAGACAAGGCTAATTGCCGTGTAACTCACTGTACGTGAGAACAAGCCAGCATCAATTCCGCACAAAAGAAATGAGCACTCCCGCGCATCAACAAATGCGAGGTAACACTTCGCCGTTTAACCAGTCAACCAACCGTTCACCACCAAACGACGTCTGCATCCGCACGAAACCGTGCGGATCATCCGTGACTTCGCCGACCAGCGCAGCATCGCGGCCGAGCGGATGGTCGCGCATCGCGTCGACGAGTGCCGGTGCGTCCGCCATCGCACACACGGCGATCAGCTTGCCCTCGTTCGCGATATAGAGCGGGTCGAGGCCATAGAACTCGCAGACGGCTCGCACGGCGGGCCGGATCGGCAGCGCCTCTTCCCGCATGCGGATGCCGACGCCCGACTGATGGCAAATTTCGTTGAGCGTATTGCCGAGGCCGCCGCGGGTCGGATCGCGCATCAGCCGCAACGATGGACACGCCTCGAGCAGTCGCGCGGTCAGGCCATTGAGCGCGGCGCAATCCGAGACGATGCAGCTATCGAAGCCGAGATCATCCCGTTGGGACAACACGGCGAGACCGTGCTCGGCGAGATATCCGGATACCAGCACCGCGTCGCCTGGCTGCGCGTTGGCACCATCCAGCTCGATGCCCGGCGGCACGACGCCGACGCCCGCCGTGGTGATGAACAATCCGTCGGCTTTGCCGCGTTCAACCACTTTCGTGTCGCCGGCGACGATCTGCACGCCGGCGTTGCGCGCGGCCTCTGCCATCGACCCGACGACGCGCACGAGCGTCTCGAAAGGCAAGCCCTCTTCCAGAATGAAACCGGCACTCAGATAAAGCGGCTGCGCGCCGCCGACGGAAAGGTCGTTGACCGTGCCGTTGACGGCAAGCGCGCCAATGTCGCCGCCAGGGAAGAACAGCGGCGCGACGACGTGGCAGTCGGTACTCATCGCGAGACGTCCGGCAACGGCTGGCATGATGGCCTGGTCGTTACCCTGCGCAAGCCACGCGTTGTCGAATGCCGGGGCGAATACTTCAGCGATAAGCTGTGCACTGGCGCGGCCGCCGGCGCCGTGCGTCATGTCAATGCGGCCGTGCTTTAGGTCGAGACGGTGACCGTGGGAGAAGTGGCGTGTCATCAGTGGGCAGATCCGGTCGCGACGGCGACGTCGACATCGTTGAAGCGGGCATACTGGTAATGCGCTGCGCAGGCGCCCTCACTCGACACCATGCAGGCGCCAAGCGGGGTTGCGGGCGTGCATGCGGTGCCGAACACCTTGCAGTCGGTCGGCTTGCAGCGGCCACGCAGGATCTGGCCGCACTGACATGCCTTCACGTCGGCGGCGGGATGCGCAGACAGCTGAAAACGCTTTTCCGCGTCCCATTGGGCGAACGGAGCGCGAATAGCGAGCGCACTGTCTGGGACGAGCCCAAGCCCGCGCCATTCGAATTCGTCACGCAACTCGAACGTCTGCGCGACGATGGCCTGCGCCTTCAGGTTGCCCGCGTCTGTGACGGCACGAGTGAACTGGTTTTCGGTATCCGCGCGCCCTTCGTTGATCTGCATGACGAGCATCAGCACGGCCTGCAGTACGTCGAGTGGTTCGAAACCGGTGACGACCACCGGCTTGCGATAGTCGTGCGCGACTGCGCGATACGGTGCCATGCCAATGATCGTGCTCACGTGCGATGGGCCGATGAAGCCGTCGAGGTTCGCGTCGCCGTCGGCAAGCAGGTGACGCATGGCGGCGGGCGTCAGCACGTGATTGCTGAACACGCTGAAGTTTTCGAGCCGCTCGGCCTGAGCCGTGAGCAGCGCAATGGCGGTGGGCGGGGTCGTCGTCTCGAAGCCAATGCCGACGAACACAACCTGCCGCTCCGGCATCGTGCGGGCGAGCGCGAGCGCATCGGCGCAGGAATAAACGAGGCGCACGTCGGCGCCTGCCGCGCGGGCCTTGTACAGGCTCATCCGGTGCGACGCGGGCACGCGCAGCAGATCGCCGTAGGTGCAGAGCGTGACGCGATGCTCGAGCGCAAGTTCTATCGCACTGTCGATACGCGCGACCGGCAGCACGCACACCGGACAGCCGGGGCCGTGAATCAGTTCGATGCCAGGCGGCAACAGTGCGGTCAAGCCATATCGTGCGATGGCGTGCGTGTGGCCGCCGCAGAACTCCATCAGGCGATAGCTGCGTCCCGGCTCGACAACTGCATGAATGCGCGAGGCAATCTTGCGCGCGAGCTCGCCGTTGCGAAAATCGTCGACGTATTTCATGCCGGTGCTCCGCCCGATGTTACGGCGGGTGTCCTGTCCATTTCGTTCCCGTCGCACGAAGCCGCGAGTGCGGCGAGCTGGGCGAGCGTCGCGTCCGCCTGTGCGCGATCGAGCTTCCCGATCGCATAGCCCACATGCAGCAGCACGAAGTCACCAGGGGCAACGTCTTCGACGAGCGCGAGCGAGATTTCGCGCGTGACGCCATCGACGCTGACGCGGGCGCACTCCCCCGCCAACAATTCGACGACTTCGACAGGCATGGCTAGACACATGGTCGGATTCCTTTCACTTCGAACGGTTGTGCAGCGCCGGGACAGCGGGAGACTGCAGTTGCTGGATGGCGGCCCACGCCTGGCCGTAGCTGATTGCTTCGTCGCCGGGTGGCAAGCTGCGGGCTTGCAGCAGCGTGCAGCGGACGTAACGCAACACGTCTCGCAAGCCCGATATCAACACCGGATTCGCGCAGCAGCCGCCGGCGAGCGCGATCGTTCTGATGCCGGTTGCGCGCATTGCATGGCACAGCCAGTCGCCCAGCGCCGCTGCAAGCGTTGCATGCCAGTTGCTGGCGATTTCGGCGGGATCGCGCACATCAACAAGCCGGCGTGCGAGCGGCAACAGGTCGAGGTCGAAGCCGTCGATGCGCCAGCCTTGAGCATACGAAGGCGCCGGGCGCGAGAGTGCTTCGAGCTTCATTGCGGCCTCACCTTCATATTGCTGGGCAGGACAGATGCCGGCGAGTCCGGCGATGGCGTCGAACCAGCGGCCGAGGCTGGTCGTGGTCGGGCAGTTAAAGCCGCGTTCGATCTGCCGGTAGAGCCGCGAGGCAGTCGTTGCGTCGATCGTGGGCAGCGGCCGGTGCGCGCCCGGTTCGAGCGTATGCAGCAACGCAGCCGCCATGCGCCACGGCGCGCGGGCGGCCGCATCCGCGCCCGGCAGCGGCAGTGGACTCAGATGACCGAGACGCCGCGCATGGCCGTTCTCGACGAGCAGCAGCTCTCCGCCCCAGGCGCCGCCGTCGTCGCCCCAACCGAAACCGTCGAGCGCAAGACCTAGCGCGGGACCGGTATGGCCATTCTCGGCGAGCACGGCGGCGACGTGCGCATGATGATGCTGAACGCGCAGCAACGGGACGTTCCAGTGCAGGGCCAGCCTTTCGGCCACGCGGGTCGAATAGAGGTCGGGCTGGCGGTCGCAGGCGACGGCGTCGGGCACGGAATGCTGGCGGCGCAGATACCGTTCGACGGTTTCTTCGAGCAGTTCGCACACGTTCGGATTGCCAAGATCGCCAAGGTACGGCGATACGTCCGCGAACCGGCCCGCCGTGAGCGTGACGGTGCATTTTTTCTGCGCGCCGAGCGCGAGCACGGACGGTCCATCCGCAGGCAACGGCACCGGCTCCGGCACATAGCCGCGCGCACGGCGCAGCATGACCGCCGGTGACGAACGCGCAGCGAGCACGACGCTGTCGTCGCAGCGCACTGCGATTCGGCGGTCGTGGTCGAGTATCGCGTCGGCGATGCCGGCAAGGATGTCCCCCGCTTCGCCGGGATCCGCGACGAGTGGTTCGCCAGACCGGTTCGCGCTGGTCGCGACGAGGATCGCCGGCTGGGCTTTGCCGAGCCATTGCGTACCGCCTGGCTGGCCCAACGCCTGATGAAACAGCAGATATTGAACCGGTGTGCTGGGCAGCATCACGCCGAGCCGGTTCAGGCCTGGCGCCACACCCGTCAGCGTCTGGCCGTCGAGACGCGGCAGCACCACGATCGGCCGCGCCGCCAAAGCGAGCAGGTTCGCGTGCGTCTCATCGGCGAGGTCTACCCATTGCGCAGCCGACGCCAGGTTGGGTACCAGCAGCGCCAGCGGTTTCGTCGGCCGGCGCTTGCGCTGGCGCAGCCGTGCCACGGCGGCGGGATTCGTTGCGTCGCAGATCAACTGGAAGCCACCAAGCCCCTCGACGGCAACGATCTCGCCACGGGAGATTGCGGCCCACGCTAGCGCGACCGGATCGACGTCCGGTTGACCGTCAAGCTCTGCATGACTTGCGCCCATGCCGGGGTATCGGAAACGCAACCTGGGTCCGCAATCGGGACAGGCAATCGTTTCCGAATGAAAGCGCCGGTCGGCGGGATCGCCGTATTCGGCCGCGCAACGCGCACACGGCAAGAAAGCCGCCATGCTCGTGTGCGCGCGGTCGTAAGGCGTGCGATGCGTCAGCGTAAAGCGCGGACCGCAGTCGGTACAGCAAATGAACGGGTGACGCCAGCGCCGTCCGCCTTCGTCAAACAGTTCGTCGAGACAGGCGTCGCAGAGAGTCGAATCGGCGGGGATGCGGCTTTGGCCTTTCGCGTCGTCGGTACTGTTCGCGATCTGAAAATGGCGCCGAAGCGGATCAGGGGTGTCCGACGTCCGCTGCACCGCCGCGATGCGCGCGAGCGGCGGCAGCGTTGTCGTCAGGGCGGTACCGAATGCATCCAGATCGCGCCGTTCACCCTGTATGTCGATATGCACACCGTGCGTGCCGTTGCGAATTTCGCCGCTCAGGTTCAGGCGCTGCGCGAGCCGCCAGACGAAGGGACGAAATCCGACGCCCTGCACGACGCCGCTGACCTTGAGACGCTCACGCTCGATCACGATACGACATGCTCCCCGTTACGTTTCTGATCGGCAACCGCCTGCGCGAGCGCGCGCCCGGCGCGCAGCCAGTCGAGCCACTGGTCGAAACCTTCGCCGGTTCGCGCCGACACACAAAGGATCTCAATGGAAGGATTGACGCGTCGTGCGTACTCGAGCGCGGTGTTCACGTCGAAGTCGAGATGCGGCAGCAGATCGGTCTTGTTCAGCAGCATCAGTTGCGCGGCGGCGAACATATCCGGATATTTAAGCGGCTTGTCTTCGCCTTCGGTCACCGACAGCACGACGACCTTGTGTGCCTCGCCGAGGTCGAACGAGGCCGGACACACGAGATTGCCGACGTTTTCGATCAGCAGAAGGCCGAGCGCGTCTTGCGGCAGTCGATCGAGCGCGTGCCCGACCATGTGCGCATCGAGATGGCATCCCTTGCCCGTGTTGATCTGCACGGCCGGTACGCCGGTTGCGCGGACGCGCTCGGCGTCGTTGGCGGTCTGCTGGTCGCCCTCGATCACGGCGACCGGCATCTCGGCGCTGAGTGCGGACACCGTACGCACCAGCAGCGAGGTCTTGCCGGACCCGGGGCTCGATACGAGGTTCAGTGCGAACACGCCACGTTCGCGTAGCCGCTCGCGATTCGCGGCGGCATAGTGGTTGTTTTCGTGCAGGATTTCACGTTCGAGCTGGACATGACGCCCACCGGTATCGTGTGGATGTGCATGGTCGTGGTGGTGATCGTGCGTGTGCCCGTGAGCTGGAGTGTGCGCGTGAGCGTGATCGTGTCCGTGCCCGTGGGCATGGAGTGTCGTCCATGAACCGTCGCTCTCGATCCGGGGTTCGGATGTAGCGCACCCGCAAGTCGTACACATGATGTTGTCCTCCAGTTTTTGCGCGCCGTCGCGCGATGGTTGGATGAGTCCGTTTCGCCAGACGCCCCGGTTATTGTTTTGCGTTACGTGTCAGTCGACGACCATGCCGACGACGCGCATCTGGTCACCGTCCGTCACCGCAAGCTGATAGCTCCCGCAGGCAGGGCAACCTTCGCCGCGCTGCCGCACCTCGACCGTGCCCGCACATCGCATGCACCACGCGTGACCGGGCGGCTCGTGAATCGTTACGGTGCTGCCGCTGGCAACCGAGCCGCGCAGCGCCACGTCGAGGGAAAAGCGTAACGCGCTGGTATCGACGTTCGCGAGTTGTCCGACTTCCAGCTCGATTTCGCGGATGCGCCGGTAACTGTGGCGGCGCGCTTCGCCCTCGATCAGGTCGCGGATGCTTTGTGCAAGGGACATTTCATGCATGACGGTCGACCTCGATACGGTACGGCGCGCAGGGATCGAGCAACAGCGCGAGACGTTGCGCAAGGGGTTGCGCGGCGCTCCATCGCAGACCGCGAAGCGCGTCCGGCAGCAGGCTGGTCCGGCCAAAGTTCCACCAGGTCGGCGGTACGATCCGGTACGCTGCGACCCTGCCATTTTCGACGCGTGCAAGATGCACGAGCAGACCCCGCGCGCAATACGCCCACCCGATGCCGATGTCGCCCTGCCGCAGGCTGCCTGCCGCGCGGGACGCACGATTCGCGCAAAGACGGGCGAGGTGTTGCAGCCGCAAAATCATCAATGCGCTCGCGAGGTCAGGCGCCGCGCCGGGGGCGTCCCAGAGATCCGCATGGGCGGGCCAGCCGGAACCGGATGTATCGGTTGCGTTCGCATCGCGGGCGAGTAGAACCGCTGCGGCATTTTCATGCACGTTGCGCAGGACATTCGCCGGCATGACCGTTACTGGACGTTCAGCGCGCTCGAGCAACTCGTGCAGCCAGCGCGCCGGCAGCGTTCCAGTGCTTTCAGCCCAGTTCGCGAGGTCGGACTTCGGCAATGTCAGCCACGCGGCCGCGGACATCCCGAACACGTGGTGCTCGCAGAAATCGGCGATGCGCGCTCGCGAGTCGAGTCGCGCCCACTGTGCGATCACGTCTTTCGTCCAGGCCGCGCCGAACATGGCGGGGAAATCGATCAGCCAGCGCCGCAGCGTTTCGCGCGCCGCTTCCAGCTCGACCGGCTCGGAGTCCGCGGCATCTGGCGAAGGCGTTTCCACCGCTGCGGCGAGTGCGTACGCGGAAGCCGCGCACTGCGCGTGGCGGCACAGGACGAGTGTCGTGTTCAGCAGTGCCCGGACCTCCGCCGCGCCGCGCCCGATCAGGAGACGCTCGACGGGCAGCGGCGACCACTGGCTCGCAACTGTGTGCACACGTTCGGCGTCGCCGCGCAACGTCAGCGTCAGAACCGGAACCTGCAAAGAGATCATGGCCGCAATCCCAGCAGACGTCGCCGCGACGAGGTGGGCTGATCCTGCGGCGAACGCGTTGTCAGGCTGGCGGAACCTGCGTCGGCAGGCGCGGTGCCGTCCGGTTCGAACAAGAGTCGCAGCGTCTCGTGCGCAGTCGCGAGTGCAGTCTCCTGGTCGGCAAACTGCTGCGCCGGCGAAAACAGCGAGCACATCCGGAATTCGCCGAGCGTATCCAGGCGCGCCGGCATGAACGGCATGGTCGCGCCTGGCAGCGCGACTTCGATCATGGCATCGGCGCGCGCCGGTGCAAAGGGGGCGTCGGGTGTGGGGAACTGCAGCAGATTGATACTCCATGGCGTCACGAGCACGCCGATCCAGCTGGACTGCCACGGCCGAAAGCCGACAGTGGCGACGCTCAGGCGCGGATTCAGCAGCGGCAGGTCACGCATACGCGTCTGCGCAATATGCCCGAATGCGCTTTCGATCCGGTGTGTCAGCTCGGCGCCGAACGACAATGCGGCGGGTGTCATGATGTCAGTCCGGTAGCACCATGAACTGGTCGCGTGCACCGTCGCACACCGGGCATTTCCAGTGTTCGGGCAGATCGGCGAACGGCGTACCGGGCGGAACATTCCAGACGGAATCGCCCCGTGCGGGGTCATACACGTACCAGCAGATTTTGCACTCGAGCCGGCTATGGGCATGCAGCGCATTGTTGTCGCCGAGGTAGCTACCTTCAAACATCACGACTGCTCCAGCCATTCCACGATTTCGCGCAGATGGCGCAACGAATCGGCGAGATCCTCGGCCGATGCCACAGCGACCTCGGGAATGCCCGTGATGTCGAGTGTGTCGAGCAGAATCTTGTTCGAGCCGTCGAAGTAACGCACGCGCCACACGTAACGCCAGCCGGTCGCGATGACCGTGCATTTGCCGTAGCCCGTAGAGAAAATACCGACCGTCCCCGTGCCCAGCATGTTTTCGAGCCACGCGATGTCCGCGGGCGTGACAGGCAACAGGCTGAAGTTGATGACATGGCTGCCCGCACCGTGCCGGGCGACTGCCCTCTCCTGCGCCGCGACGATTTCCGTGGCGATAGACGGAGCGTTCATCAGCTCATGCGCTGCCGTGTCCGCAATCGTGCCCTGCTCCGTACCACTGTGCTGCGCTTCGTCGAGGACGACAGCCGGAATGGCGCCGATCTCGATCCGGTCATCGATTCGCTCACCGGTCGCACTGTCGACGATGACGCGCCAGATGCCCGGATAGCGCGATTCCTGGATGCGAACGAGTGTGCCCGCTGCGGCGTGGGCGTTGCGGGACGGCATGACCTGCGCCGAAACCTCGCCCTCGCCCATGACCTGCGCGAGCAGCCGATGCGCGTCGGCACCGAGCGCGGCGGCGGAGAAGACGAGCGGCTGCGTCGGCTGCGGATCGCTGTCGAGCGCGCTCACCATGTTGCGCAACAGCGCGAGCACTTCGCCAGTACCGGGCACGCCGGGATCGGGTGTGTCAGGCGAGCGCCAGGTTTCGACCGTGGATGGCAGCGGCAGACAGGACCAGTCGTCGGGTTCGGGCTGCGAACCCGGACCGGTGGTCACGACCGGAACGGGAAAGGGACGGCTCATGATCGGGCTCCGGATACCGAAAGCGGAATCGGAATCGGAATCGGTTGAGGCGCTTCAGCACGCATGCGCACGAAGGATTGCAGGTAGTCCGCCCAGTCGCGCAGCCCTTCGATCGCGCCGACGTAGCGGCCTTCCCGCAGGAAGATCAGCGCCGGGTGGCGCAGTACGCCGAATCGCTTTGCAATCGCCATGCTGTCCGGCGGACAGGCAAACGCGACACGGAACGTGTCGGGCCCGAACTGGCGCACGATTTCCGGCAGAACGACCGTCAGGTCGAAAAATTCAGGACGCTGTGCCGGATTGTCGAGCGGAAGCACGACGAGCATTTCGGCGGCGCTGGCGGCAGCGGCGCTGGCGGCAGCGGCGATGTCGTCGCCGAGCGTATCGAGCGCCAGCTCCGTGAAACCATGCCCGAGCAGTTGTCCGCGCAACCGTTCGAGCGTCGGCGCGGTCGAGGTGGCCGGGGTTGTCATCGCATGACCTTTTCGCGTAAATGTTCCGGCAGTTCCGGCTCGCGATCGGCCAGATCCGCAAAGTAGCTGTCGACGCTGGTTTCTCCACGTGCGATGGCTTCGAGCGCCGTGAGCGCTGCTTCGATGTCGCGTGCGCGTGTCTCGTCGATCACCTCGCGCGCCGCGCCGAGAAACGTCAAAACCCACGTGCCAGGCGCCACCGGTCCGGTGAGCGACAAATCGACCGTACACGGACCGCCGCGACTCTCGCATTCGGCGCGCAGACCATTGGCGTGCAACACGCGTGCAGGGATGCCGATGCACATCAGGTTTGCTCCGGTGGATGCCAGAAACGCGTGTCGCCTTGCCGGTTCGCACGTTGTTCCGAAGGCCGCTCGTCCTCGTAGCGCGACAGCGAAAGGCCGCTCGCGTTCAACGGTGCAGCGGGCGTATCGGTATCGGCGCGGGCAATGGGTAACGCACCCCAGCGCCGTAGCCATTCGCACGCGACTTCCGTGGCCGGCTCGATCTGCGCCCGAACAGCGGGACGCAGACTGCCGCCGAAATCGTCCAGTTCGACCGGCTGCACGCCGATCAACACCAGTTCCGCGGGGTAATGCCCCTTGAGTTGCGCACAGGCGAGCACATCGGAAAATCCGGCCTGATGCAGGCTCATCTTGCGGGCGTTCAGGCAAGCGGGAACCGCGTCGCCTTCGCGCACGTCGAGCGTGCCCGGTTCCAGCCCGAAATCGACTGCATCAAGCACGATGAGCCGGTCCGCCGACTCGACGAACGGCAGCAGCGCGAGTCCCTGCGTGCCGCCGTCCACGAGTTCGACGTTATCCGGCCATTGCCATAACGCATTGAGCCGCTCGACCGCACGCACGCCGAAGCCCTCGTCCGCCCATAGCACGTTGCCGATGCCGAGCACGACAATATGCGACCTGTCAGCCATGGTTGTTTCCATGCGTCAACTCTTGAACATCCGGAAGCCGCTGATCATCGTGGAGATCATGCTCTGCTTCGACATGATGTCTTCACGGATCGCCGCGTAGACGTGAATCATCACGAACAGCACGATGCTCCACATGCCGAGCCGGTGCCAGCTATGCAGCGAAAGGCTGTTGCCGCCGAACATGGCGATCACCCAGCCGAACAGGTGGGAAGCCCAGCTATCGGCGCCCAGCCCCTCTCCGTACAGCGCGAAACCGCTGAAGCTCATCAGTATGGCGACGATGAAAAAGCCGAACATCGCGATCTGTCCGAGCGGATTGTGACCGACATACTTGCGCGGATAGCGGGCCAGGAACAGATACCAGCGCAATTCGTAGAACATCTCGCGCCACCACTGGGAATCCCAGACCGGAACGAGAAAAATTTCGCGCGAGAATGTGTTGCCGAAGAACGCATAGCACGCGCGAAAGATCAGGCCGATCGCGAGCACATAACCCGCGCAGAAATGTGCGAATCGGATATAGCCCATCAGGAAGTGCGCGCTGGCTTCGCCGGACAAGGTCGGCAGCGGCTTGCCGATGAAGTAGCCGCTCGCGCACAGCACCATCACGGACAGAACCGTCAGCCAGTGCCACAGACGCACCGGCGCCTGGTACACATAGACGGACACGACACGCTTGCCGCCGAGTTCCGCGGGGGCGTTGCCGTCGAACCCGTAGGTTTTCAGATGCTGGTTTTTCGACATGGTCGTCTCCCGGTCCTAGCGCACTGTGACGTTGACCAGTTCCTCGCCGGCCGGCCCGATGACATGGGTGGAGCACGCAAGACACGGGTCGAAACTGTGCAATGTGCGAAGAATTTCGAGCGGCTCGTCCGGACGTGCCATCTTCGTCTGCATCAGGCTTGCCTCGAATGCGCCGATCTGCCCTTTTTCGTCACGCGGACTGCCGTTCCAGGTGGTCGGCACGATGCACTGATAGCTGTCGATCTTCGTGTCGCGAATCTTGAGCCAGTGGCCGAGCGCGCCGCGCGGCGCCTCGGTGAAACCGACACCCCGCACCGAGGACGGCCATGTCGAGGGCTGCCACTTGTCGACGTTCGCGGTAGACGTATCGCCTGCCTTGATGTTGGCCATCAGCCGGTCGAAGAAGTACTTCATCTTGTGCGCGGACCACTGCGCTTCGAGCGCACGGGCTGCGGTGCGGCCCAGCGTGGAGTTCAGCGCGGCGATCGGAACGTCGAGTTGCCGGAGCAGCGCGTCGACCGGCTCGCGAATGTCCGCGCGGTTCTGGTGATAGCCGATCAGGTAGCGCGCAAGCGGTCCGACCTCCATTGCATGACCGCGCCAGCGCGGCGCCTTGATCCATGAATATTTGCCCGACTCGTCGATCTGCTCGATTTTCGTTTTCGTTCCGCGGGTTGCCCCGCCGAGCTCGAAGTGCGGCTCGGTCTGACCGTCGTACGGATGCAGGCCGTGCGTTCCCTCGGGATAGCGGTACCACGAGTGGGCGACGAACTCCTGGATCTCGTCGGGATTGACCAGATCCACCTCGTGGATCTCGTTGAAGTTGCCGTTGATCACGGCCCCGCGCGGCACTAGCAAGCTCTTCGCGCTGTAGTCATTCGCGTGGTCGGGAAAATCGCCGTACGACAAAACGGCCTGCGAGGACAGTCCGCCGCCGATCGCGCCCCAGTCCTTGTAGAACCCGGCGATCGCCATCACGTCGGGCAGATACACCTGATCGCAGAACTGGATCGTCCGGTCGATGATCTGCGACACCAGATTCAGCCGCTCCATGTTGATCGCGCCGACCGCCCCTACATCGTCGATGTTGATCGCGCATGGCATCCCGCCGACGAGCCAGTTCGGGTGCGGGTTCTTGCCGCCGAATACCGTGTGGATCTTGACGATGTCCTTCTGGAAGTCGAGCGCTTCGAGATAGTGCGCGACCGCCATCAGATTCGCTTCCGGCGGCAGCTTGTAGGCCGGGTGTCCCCAGTAACCATTGCGGAACGGGCCCAGCTGCCCGGACTCGACAAAGCGCTTCAGGCGGGACTGCAGGTCGCGGAAATAGCCGGGCGACGACATCGGCCAGTCGGAGATGCTTTGCGCCAGTTCAGACGTGCGTTTGGGATCGGCCTGAAGTGCGGACACCACGTCGACCCAGTCGAGTGCGTGAAGATGGTAGAAGTGGACCAGGTGATCGTGCGCCCAGAGCGTCGCCTGCATCAGGTTACGGATCAGGTTCGCATTGTCGGGAATCGAAATGTTCAGCGCGTTTTCGACCGCGCGCACCGAGGTCAGCGCGTGCGTACCGGTACACACGCCGCAGATGCGCTCGACGAACGCCCACGCGTCGCGCGGATCGCGGCCCTTGAGAATGACTTCCAGACCGCGCCACATCGTGCCGGTGGAAACCGCATTCGTAATGACGTTGTTGCTGTCGAGATTGACCTCGCAGCGCATGTGGCCTTCGATGCGTGTGACGGGATCGACGACGACGCGGCGTCCGCTGTTATCGAGCGTAAAGCCCTGGGTTTCGTAGCTCATTGGCCGTGTTCCTCGCGTGCCGCGTCGTCATGTGTTTCGTGGAGCGATTTCAGGTCTTGCCGCTTGAGCACCGTGCTCTTGATTGCGCTAACGGCGGCGTGGGCTGCGATCGCAGCGCCGGCGGCGCCCGCAACACCCAGACCGATACGATCGGCATTCGATTCGATGCCGAACTGGTTGATATCGACGACCCGGTCATAGAACGAGCCCCTGTCCCAGAAACCGTTCTCCGAGCAGCCGATACAGCCGTGGCCCGACTGGATCGGGAACGAAACGCCGTCGTTCCAGCGCACCGTCGAGCACGCGTTATACGTGGTGGGTCCCTTGCAACCCATCTTGTAGAGGCAATAGCCCTTGCGCGCACCTTCGTCGTCCCAGCTTTCGACGAACTGCCCCGCGTCGAAGTGAGGCCGGCGATAGCATTTGTCGTGAATGCGCTGGCCATAGAACATCTTCGGCCGACCCTGACGATCGAGCGGTGGAATCCGGTCGAACGTGACGAGATACGTGATGACCGCCGCCATGACCTCCGGAATGGGCGGGCAACCCGGCACCTTGATGATCGGCTTGTCGAGAATCACGTCGGCGATCGGGGTCGCGCGGGTCGGGTTCGGCTTGGCTGCCTGCACGCAGCCCCACGAAGCGCAAGCACCCCACGCGATCACGGCTTTTGCATCGGCCGATACGCGCTTCAGTTTTTCGACGAACGGCTCTCCGCCAGGAAAGCAGAACATGCCGTCCTCGTTCAGCGGCGGATTGCCTTCGACCGCGACGATATAGTTGCCCTTGTAGCGGGTCATGATGTCGTTCAGGATGGCTTCGGCCTGCGTGCCGGCCGCTGCCATGATCGTGTCGTCGTAATCGAGCGAGATCATCGACAGGATCGCGTCCTTCGCGAGCGGGTGAGATGAGCGGATGAACGATTCGGTGCAGCACGTGCATTCGAGGCCATGCAGCCAGATCACCGGCGTGCGCGGCTTCGTTTCGAGCGCGTGGGCGATGCGGGGGATGAACGACGAGCCAAGTCCCAGCGCCGTGGCGGTAAGGCTGCAGAATTTGAGGAAACTGCGCCTCGTCACGCCCTGACTGCGCATGGCATCGTAAAAGGTTTCCAAGTTTCCCCCTTTGCTTGTGAGATTTCTCAAGGACAAGAAATGAATATTCGGCTCGCACCGATTGATTCGGTTTGCGCTAAATCAAATCGATGTTCGGATTGGACAGCCATTTGTTACCGGGAATAACCCCTATTTCACCCAATTCGCATAACAATCTGTAGTCCATACGAATATTGAGATGGCGTGGGATACCTTGGGGCTGCGCAACACACGGTACGTTGCTTCCAGACTCTATTCAGCCTGACATCGGCCCGGCGCCGCTGGCAGCCGCGCCCGGCTCATCGTCGAGGCGTTTCCAGCGATACACCGCGGCGGACAGCACCCAGCTCATCACCAGAACGCCCACGATCGAGTAACCCACCAGCGCGAAGTTCTCGTTCAACTCGCCGACGAACGTCCAGAAGCCGCCCCCCAGATGCATTCGTTCGGCAATCAGCCCCAGCCCCTCGATCGCTCCGACCAGCACCGCCACAAGCACCGAGACGGTCGTGATCGTGATGTTGTAGTAGAGCTTGCGGACCGGTTTGATGAACGCCCATCCGTAAGCGCCCGTCATCAGAACGCTATCGATCGTATCGATCAGCGTCATGCCCGCCGTGAAAAGTACGGGAAACACGAGAATCGACCAGATCGGCAAGCTCTGTGTCGCGCCCGCCGCCGCGATGCCGAGCAAAGCGACTTCGGACGCGGTATCGAAGCCCAACCCAAACAGAAATCCGAGAAAGTACATGTGACCGGGGCGGGTGATGATCCGGAACAAAGGCCGGAACAACCGCGAAAGGAGGCCCCGATTCGCGAGCAGCTGATTGAGGTCTTCGTCCTCGTACCGCTCTCCGCGGCGTACGCGCCGGAATGCGCCGACCAGCGCCTTCAGGGTCACGAGATTGACCACCGCGATCGCGAATAGAAAGAACGTCGACACAAGCGTGCCAATCATCGAGCCGATTTCGCGGAAATCGCCGAACCGGCGCCGTAATTCGACCGTCGTAGCCACGATCCCAAGCGATGCTAGCACGACGACCGTCGAGTGCCCGAGCGAGAACATCAGCCCGACGCTTATCGGACGCTGGCCCGTCTGCATCAGTTTGCGCGTGACGTTGTCGATGGCGGCGATGTGATCCGCGTCGACCGCATGCCGCAATCCCAGCGAGTACGCGAGCAGGCTCGACCCCATCAGGAGCGGATAGTCGCGAAACGCCATGAATGCCCATGCCCAGGCACCCACGTTGAATGCGATCAGCAACCCGAACAGTACGACGATGGGCCGGTGCGTCGGGAAAGCCTGGCCGGCCAGACTCCTTGGAGGACAGGACATGGATCGTTTCAGGAATCGTGCGGTGAGCACCGAAGTGCCGCACGTAATATGCCTGCTGAATCTAATAGTGGTGCGGCATTTTATCTTTTCCGAATTTTGCGATAAGGCGGAGGGAGGGATATCTGCGCAAACGCAAATATTCCATTCAAATGGCGCCGCGAATTCTTGACATTAATCGCCCCGGTTTCCATGGGATTCAGAAGTAGAAACCAGGTGGCCGTGGCCGGCCGCTGCTCTGGCGTAAATCCACCCAGGGCCATGTTGGTGTGGTCGTGATTGGTCGTGATTCTCAGTCCACATTCAGTCGGCCGCGAAACACTGAACGTGATCGAGGTCTTCCCGGTGCTACTGCGACAGTCACTCGTACCGAACGGTCTGGTTGAAGCGCTCGATATACGCGTTCTGCTGGGGCTTGCCCGGCTGGATGTAGTCGCGTTTGATACCGTACCTCCGGCCCAGTCGGTGATCGCCACACTCAAATATTCTGGGCCGTTGTCACAGCGGATCATCGCCGGCTTGCCGCGCCAGCTAATGATCTGCCGTAACGCACAGCACAAAATCTGGCCGTATCGGCTGCGTGGCCAAGACTGGATTCTGGAGCGCAACAACTGTACGACTTCCAGTTGTCTAATGATGGGTTACAGAAAGAGAATAAATACGTTTTGGGATGAGCTTGAGTGGCACGATCCCGTCGGTACATCAAAGCAGTGCCGGGCAAGGGGCTGACTGGGGGCACTTGATCTCGATGACTGATTATCTGGGGGGACGCACGACGGCCAATAAAAACTAGTCATCGTTTCATCGCCCCCCCACTTTCGACTACCTCAATCACCACTCGGCAAAGCTTCCATCCGCATGCCGCCAGACAGGATTGCGCCAGCGATGCCCCTCCACGGCGCGACTCTGCACGTAGGCCTCGTTGACCTCGATCCCCAACCCCGGCCCAACGGGAATCGTGACCATGCCATCACGGTAGGCGAACACTTCCGGGTTGGACACATAGTCCAGCAGATCGTTGGCCTCGTTATAGTGGATGCCGAGACTCTGCTCCTGGATGAACGCGTTGTAGCAGCCCGCGTCGATCTGGAGATTGGCGGCCAGTGCAATCGGGCCTAACGGGCAATGCAGTGCGAGCGCGACGTCGTAAGCCTCGGCCATGGCTGCGATCTTGCGCGTTTCAGTGATCCCGCCCGCATGAGACGGATCCGGCTGAATGATGTCGACGTAGCCTTCGGACAGGATGCGCTTGAAGTCCCATCGCGTGTAAAGGCGTTCGCCCAGAGCGATCGGTGTGCTGGACAGATGCGCCAGGTCCCGCAGCGCCTCATAGTGTTCACTGAGCACCGGTTCTTCGATGAACATGAGCTTATAGGGCTCCAGTTCCTTGAAGAGCACCTTGGCCATCGGTTTATGCGCGCGCCCGTGGAAATCCACGCCGATGCCTACGTTGGGTCCCACCGCATCGCGCACGGCGGCCACGTTCTCGATGCATCGTTCGACCTTGTCATGAGAATCGATGTACTGCAGTTCCTCGGTGCCATTCATCTTCACCGCGGTAAAGCCGCGAGCCACCGTCTGACGTGCGGCCTCGGCCGTTTCGCTCGGGCGGTCGCCGCCGATCCAGCTATACACGCGGATGCGGTCCCGCACCGACCCGCCCAGCAGTTCCGACACCGGCACACCCAACGCCTTGCCCTTGATGTCCCAAAGCGCCTGATCAATGCCCGCTAGCGCGCTCATGTGTACGCCGCCACCGCGATAAAAGCCGCCACGATAAAGGACGGTCCAATGATCCTCGATGTGGCGCGGATCCTTGCCGACAAGGTAGTCCGACAACTCGTCCACCATGGCGGCCACGGTGTGGGCGCGCCCTTCCAGTACCGGTTCACCCCAGCCCGTGATACCGGCGTCCGTTTCGATCTTGAGAAAGCACCAGCGCGGCGGCACCAGATAGGTAGTCAATCGAGTGATTTTCATGATCGTGGAGTCCAGCGCTTAATAGATAAGGAAAGGGATTCAGGCTCGCCGTGGCCGGCCCGAACGAGCGAACCAGCGCGAACCAGCGCGCCGCCCGCCGTGCATCTCCGCTGACGCGGCAACCCGCGATCTCAACGCCCCCAACGCAACACCAGCGGATCGAGTCGGCGCGCAATGTCGAGCAATCCGGCACGCACGGCGGGATGCATCGGCGGGAACGGGTGACGACTCGCTTCACAGGCAATCACGCCACCGGCCTTCATCAATGCCTTGGCGGTCAGAATGCCGCCCTGCCGGTTCTCGTGATTGATCAGCGGCAGCCAGCGCTGATAGAGGCTGAAGGCCAGATCAACGTCCCCTGCCCTGTGCGCCTCGATAATCGGGCGAATGCCGTCGGGAAAGCCGCCTCCGGTCATGGCGCCCGTAGCGCCCGCATCGAGGTCTGCCAGCAAGGTGATGCCTTCTTCACCGTCCCACGGCCCTTCGATCGCGTCGCCGCCCAGATGGATCAGTTCTCGCAGCTTGCTGGCGGCACCGGGCACTTCAATCTTGAAGTAAGCAAGATGTTCGATATCCCGCGCCATGCGCGCGAGGAATGCCGCCGACAGCGCGGTTCCGCTGGCCGGTGCGTCCTGCACCATGATCGGAATGCGAATCGCATCGGATATCCGTGCGTAGAACTCCTGAATTTGCGTCTCGGGTACACGGAACGTCGCGCCATGGTACGGCGGCATGATCATGACCATCGCGGCACCCATGTCCTGCGCCCGTCTGCTGCGCTCGGCGCATACCCGCGTGCCGTAATGGCTCGTGGTCACGATCACAGGTACGCGCCCCGCTACGTGTTCCAG
Source organism: Paraburkholderia adhaesiva (assembly GCF_021390575.1). Taxonomy (GTDB): domain Bacteria; phylum Pseudomonadota; class Gammaproteobacteria; order Burkholderiales; family Burkholderiaceae; genus Paraburkholderia; species Paraburkholderia adhaesiva. The sequence continues at coordinate 1,152,910 of NZ_JAJEJQ010000002.1, forward strand.
CGCGGTGCGGATCAACACTTCGCGCTCATCGTCGGAGAGCGAGAACTGCTCAGAGAAATTGGCCAGGATACACAGGCCGTCCACTCCCGCATCGATCATGAAATCGAGGCAACGTTTCTGGCTCTCCAGATCGAGTGAGCCATCGTCGTTGAAGGCAGTGGGTACAACGGGAAAGATGCCGCGGTAACGTGGCGCGGAGGCAGTCGTAGACATGTGTTTCCCAGGTTCGGGCAGTAAGAGTTTCAGTGTGAGTGGCGCGGTACCGCTGCGCCGCGGCATCCGACCAGGAAGTCGAAATCGCACCCTTCGTCAGCCTGTAATACCCGGTCCCTGTACAGTTGCTGGTAGCCGCCTTGCATGGAGGGCTCCGGCGGCTGGAAATGACTGAGCCGCTCGGCCAGTTCCGTTTCACTGATGTCCAGATGCAAACGGCCCTCTGTGCAATCCAGTTCAATCCAGTCGCCATCGCGCACTGCTGCGAGCGGGCCGCCGGCGGCGGCCTCCGGAGCCACGTGCAGCACCACCGTTCCATAGGCCGTGCCGCTCATGCGCGCATCGGAGATGCGCACCATGTCCTTCACGCCTTGCCGCAACAGCTTGGGCGGCAGACCCATGTTGCCGACCTCGGCCATGCCCGGATAACCGCGCGGCCCGCAGTTCTTCATGACCAGTACCGAGTTCGCGTCCACCTCGAGATTTTCGTCGTTGATGCGTTCCTTGTAGTGCTCGAAATTTTCGAACACGACCGCCCGCCCGCGGTGCCGCAGCAGATGCGGCGACGCCGCGGAGGGTTTGAGCACTGCACCGCGCGGCGCGAGATTGCCGCGCAGCACGCAGATTCCACCATCGTCGATGAGCGGATGGTCCAGCGGACGGATCACTTCGTCGTCATAGGACGGCGCGTCATGCACGTTGTGCCACAGACTCTGGCCGTTCACGGTCAGCGCATCGGGATGCGGCAGCAGCCCTGCTTCGCCCAGACGGCGAAGCACCGCGGGCAAGCCGCCGGCGTAATAGAACTCCTCCATGAGGAAACGCCCCGACGGCTGGAGATCGACAAGCGTCGGCGTCCCCTTGCCGATGCGGGTCCAGTCGTCGAGTTCCAGCTCGACGCCGATACGCCCGGCAATCGCCTTCAGGTGAATCACTGCGTTAGTCGATCCGCCGATGGCGGCATTGGTCCGGATCGCGTTCTCGAACGCCGCGCGCGTCAGGATTTTTGACAGCGTCAGTCCTTCGTGCGCCATCTCGACAATGCGCTGGCCCGACATGTGCGCCAACACATAGCGCCGCGCATCCACGGCGGGAATCGCGGCGTTGTGCGGCAAGGAAACGCCCAGCGCTTCGGCCATGCAGGCCATGGTGCTCGCGGTCCCCATGGTGTTGCACGTGCCGGCTGACCGTGACATGCCGCCTTCCGCCGCCAGAAAATGGTGCAGCGATATCGCGCCGGCCTTGAGATCTTCATGCAGACGCCACACGGCCGTGCCCGAACCGATGTCCTTTCCCTCCAGCTTGCCGTTGAGCATCGGCCCGCCACTGACAACGATGGACGGCACGTCGCAACTGGCCGCGCCCATCAACAACGCGGGCGTGGTCTTGTCGCAACCCACCAGCAGCACCACGGCATCGACCGGATTGCCGCGAATCGCCTCCTCGACATCCATGGAAGCGAGATTGCGCGTCAGCATGGCCGTCGGCCGCAAATTGGATTCGCCGTTGGAAAATACGGGGAATTCGACTGGAAAACCGCCCGCCTCCAGAACGCCCCGCTTCACATGCTCGGCGAGCTTGCGGAAATGCGCGTTGCAGGGCGTCAGTTCAGACCAGGTATTGCAGATCCCGATGATCGGGCGACCATCGAACTCGTGATCGGGAATGCCCTGATTCTTCATCCAGCTGCGGTACATGAAGCCGTTCTTGTCGTTGGTGCCGAACCATTGCGCCGAACGCAGCTTCTTTTTTGTGTCTGTACTCATGAAGGGAATGCCTAAGTTTGCTGAAAATACCGGATCAGGCGCGGTTGCGGTTATAGACATCGATCAGGACGGCGGCCAGCAGGACCAGCCCCTTGATCACCTGCTGATAGTCGATACCGATGCCCATGATCGACATGCCGTTGTTCATCACACCCATGATGAACGCGCCGATCACCGCGCCGACCACTTTGCCCACGCCGCCGGACGCCGACGCGCCGCCAATGAAGCACGCAGCGATCACGTCCAGTTCGAAGCCGAGACCTGCCTTCGGCGTCGCAGTGTTCAGACGCGCCGCGAAAATCAGACCTGCCACGGCTGCGAGCACGCCCATGTTCACGAAGGTCATGAATGACAGACGCGCGGTATTGACGCCCGAAAGGCGCGTTGCCTTCTCGTTGCCACCCAGCGCATAGATACGGCGGCCGATCGTCGTGCGGTTGGTGACGAACTGATACACGAGGATCAGCGCGACCATCAGGATCAGCACGTTAGGGATGCCGCGATACATGGCCATCAGCCAGGACAGATACACCAGCGCGCCCGCAAAAAGCACATTTCTCACGACGAAGAGCACGATGGGTTCGACATCGATTCCATGGGCGCGCGCCTTGATGCGCTGGCGCACCGCTGCTGCGATCAACACGAGCACCAAAGCGAGCCCCACGACCAGCGAAAGCACGCGAAGGTTCTCGCCACCGAACGGGTCCGGCAGGAAACCCGTGCTGATGCGCTGGAATTCGGTGGGAAACGGCCCGACCGACTGGCCCTGCAGCAGTGCCAGCTCCAGGCCCTTGAACACCAGCATCCCCGCCAGGGTAACGATGAAGGCAGGTATGCGCGCATAGGCCACGAACCAGCCCTGCGCGGCGCCGATCAACCCACCGGCCATCAACGATACGATTACCGTGGGTACCACGCCCCAGTTGAACTGCACGATCAGCACGGCAGCCAGTCCACCGATGAAGCCGCAGACCGACCCCACGGACAGATCGATATGGCCGGCCACGATGACCAGCAGCATGCCGAGCGCCATGACGACGATGTAGCTGTTCTGCAAGACCAGATTGGTGATGTTCAGCGGCTGCATCAGCACGCCATCGGTCTTGATCTGGAAGAACCCCATGATCACGATCAGCGACAGCAACAATCCGTAGTCGCGCAAATTGTTCTTGATAAGACCTCGAAACGGTTGACGCAGCGAGTCTGCCGCGAGGTCAGGAGACGCTAGATTTTTCATGAGGCAACCTCAGTTCGATATACAAAAATCACGCCTGACCGGCGTTCACGATGGCACGCATGATGCGCTCCTGGCTGGCTTCATTCCGGCCCAGCTCCGCCACGAGGCGTCCTTCGTTCATCACGTAGATGCGGTCGCACATGCCCAGCAACTCCGGCATCTCGGAAGAGATCAGCAGGATTCCTTCGCCCTTGCTGGCAAGCTCGTCGATGATCGTGTAGATCTCGTACTTGGCGCCGACATCGATCCCGCGAGTCGGCTCGTCGAGGATGAGCAGACGGGGCTCGGTGAACAACCACTTGCTCAGCACCACCTTCTGCTGATTGCCGCCAGAGAGGTTGACCACCGGCTGCTCGATTCCGGAACTGCGGATTCGCAGCGAATCGCGATAGCGCTGCGCAACCCGCGCCTCGGCGTTTTCGTCGATCACGCTGTGCTCGGACACGGCGGCCAGATTCGCGAGCGTCACGTTCTTGCGCATCTGCTGCTCCAGAACGAGCCCGTATCCTTTGCGATCCTCAGTCACGTAAGCGATACCGTGGCGGATCGCACGGCTGACGGTGGATACATCGACTTCGCGTCCATCGACGAACACCTGCCCGCTGATCTTCCGTCCATAGGAGCGCCCGAAGATGCTCATGGCCAGTTCGGTCCGGCCCGAGCCCATCAGCCCCGCGATGCCGACCACCTCGCCCTTGCGCACGTTCAGGTCGATACCCTTGATAACCTCGCGGTCGCTGTACTGCTCGTGGTACACGTGCCAGTCGCGCACCTCGAAGATCACTTCGCCGATCTTCGGTTGACGCTGCGGATACCGGTGCGCCATGTCGCGCCCCACCATGCCGCGGATGATGCGATCCTCGCTGACCTCGCCCGAAGCGCAATCGAGCGTCTCGATCGTGGCGCCGTCGCGGATCACGGTGATCTGGTCGGCCACCTTGGTGATTTCGTTGAGCTTGTGCGAAATCAGGATGCAGGTGATGCCCTGCCCCTGAAGCTCGAGCAGCAGTTGCAGCAGCGCAGCGCTGTCGGTTTCGTTCAGGCTGGCGGTCGGCTCGTCGAGGATCAGCAGCTTGACGCGCTTCGACAAGGCCTTGGCGATTTCCACCAACTGCTGTTTGCCGACCCCGAGCTTGCCGAGGATCGCATCGGGCGACTCCTTGAGGCCGACGCGCTTCAGAAGATCGCGCGTGGCGACATGAGCCGCGTGCCAGTCGATCACGCCGCGCTGCGCAGTTTCGTTGCCAAGGAAGATGTTCTCGGCAATCGAGAGCAACGGCACCAGCGCCAGTTCCTGGTGAATGATGATGATGCCGCGCTCTTCGCTGTCGCGGATGTCGTCGAAGCGCTGCAACTGTCCTTCGAAATGGATTTCCCCCTCATAGGTGCCGTGCGGATACACTCCGCTCAGTACCTTCATGAGAGTGGACTTGCCCGCGCCGTTCTCACCCACGACGGCATGGATCTCTCCGGCCCTCACCGTCAAATTGATGTTGTCCAGCGCCTTCACGCCCGGAAACGTCTTGGTGATGTTGCACATGGACAGGATCGTGTCGTCCGCCATGCTGTCTCCTGGTTCTGTCAATGACCGTAGCGGAGGCCGTCTGCCCGGGGACGATCTGCAATCCCGGGCAGACGGCCGCCCCGCTCCCTGCTTACTGGAGTTGTGCTGCCGTGTAGTAACCGCTATCCACGAGAATGTGCTTCCAGTTGGACGCATCCACCAGCACCGGCTTGAGCAGATACGACGGCACCACCTTGACGCCGTTGTTGTAGGTCTTGGTGTCGTTCACTTCCGGCTTCTTGTCCTGCATCATCGCGTCGATCATGCTGACCGTCACCTTGGCCAGCTCGCGCGTGTCCTTGAAGATGGTCGAGTACTGTTCGCCGTGCAGGATCGACTTCACCGAAGGAATTTCGGCATCCTGTCCGGAGACAATCGGGCACGGCTGCTGCGCCGTGCAATAACCCACGCCCTTCAGCGACGACAAAATGCCGATGCTGAGGCCGTCATACGGGCTCAGCGCGGCGTTCAGCTTGGCGTTGCCGTAGTAAGCGGACAGCAGATTGTCCATGCGCGCCTGGGCGACGGCGCCGTCCCAGCGCAGCGTTCCCACCTTGTCCATGCCCATCTGCTTGCTGCGCACCACGAGCTTGCCGCTCTTGAGGTACGGGTCCAGCACGCTCATCGCGCCGTTGTAGAAGAAGAACGCGTTGTTGTCGTCGGGCGAGCCACCGAACAGTTCGATGTTGAACGGACCCTTGCCGTCCTTGAGGCCCAGCTTGTCGACGATGGACGTCGCCTGCAGCACGCCAACCTGGAAGTTGTCGAAGGTCGCGTAGTAATCGACATTCGGCGTGCCGCGGATCAGACGGTCGTATGCAATGACCTTGATGCCGGCGTCATGGGCCTTTTTGAGCACGTTGGACAGCGTCGTGCCGTCGATGGCGGCGATCACCAGCACCTTCGGCTTCTTGGTGACCATGTTTTCGATCTGCGCCAGCTGGTTCGGAATGTCGTCGTCGGCGTACTGCAGGTCGGTGGTGTAGCCTTCGGCCTTCAGTTGCTTGACGATGTTGTCGCCATCGGCAATCCAGCGTGCCGAAGACTTCGTCGGCATGGACACGGCTACCAGCCCTTTGTCTTGCGCGTGGGCAACGCCGACCAGTGGCAGCGCCATGATCGCAACCAGGGTTTTCAGGAACAAGCGCTTCATTGAGTCGTCTCCTTCCATGCAGGCATGGATGCCGTTCTGGCCGCAGTCCAGGCGGGCGGGTTTATTGAATAACTGCGGTTGTATTGCGAACTGCACGACCTGTTAGTAGCGTGAGCAGGCCTTTCTTTATTCAGACTTTCATGTACCCCGTCTTGACCGTGGTGTAGAACCCGGAGGCATAACGCCCCCGTTCACCCTGACCATGGCTGGATCTCTTGCGCCCCCCAACTGGTACGCGGAAATCCACGTCCACGGTCGGCAGGTTGACGACGGTCATGCCCGCCACGGCATGACGCCTGAAATGCATGGCCCGGGACAGCGATCGGGTGCACAGACCCGCGCACCGGCTGTCGGGCGTATTGTTGGCCAGCGCGAGCGCGTGGTCGTAATCGTCGGCTTCGAGCACCGCGGCCACCGGACCGAAGATCTCTTCGCGGGCAATCCGGTCCTGCGGCCGCGCCAGCCACAATGCAGGACGCATATAGTGGCCGGGCGATGCCGTCTCGATCAGTTCCCCACCGCACACGTGCTCAGCACCTTCGCTGCGCGCCACATCGAGAAAACGCTGGTTCTGCGTCAGCCGGCTTTCATCGACCACCGGGCCGATGTCGATGCCGCGTCCCATTGCATTTCCCACCTTGAGAGCCGCCATGCGTCTCGCCATTTTCTGCACGAACGCGTCATGCACCGCGGATTCGACGATCACGCTGCTCGACGCGGTGCAACGCTGTCCGGCCGAGGCGAACGCACCTCGGATTGCACACTCCACCGCGGCATCCTGGTCTGCGTCGGCCAGCACGATCAGCGGATTCTTGCCGCCCATATCCAGTTGAGCTCTCGCACCACGCGCGGCGGTTGCCCGCTGGATCTGAACACCGATGCCCTGCGATCCTGCGAAGCTAATCGCATCGACGAGGGGACTGTCCACCAGGGCCTGCCCGACCTCGCGTCCACTGCCGACCAGAAAGTTGAATACACCCGAAGGCAACTGGGCCCGGCTGATGATCTCGGCCAGTGCCGCGCCGCAGGCCGGCGCCAGTTCCGCCGACTTGAATATGACCGTGTTCCCGTACGCCAATGCAGGAGCGATTGCCCATGCGGGAACGGCGAACGGGGAACTCCAGGGCGCGATGACCCCGAACACACCGACCGCCTCAGGCGTGACGTCCACTTGCACATCGGGACGCTCCGACGCCATCGTCTCCCCCTGAATGCGTAGCGCCTCGCCTGCAAAAAACTTGAAGATCTGTCCGGCACGGACTAGCTCGGCGACCGCTTCGGGCAGCGTCTTGCCCTCCTCGCGGGCCAGCAGGCGGCCCAGTTCATCCTTGCGAGCCAGCAGCTCGCCGCCGATCTGGTCCAGCGCATCGCACCGGCGCTGCGTCGCGCTGACTTGCCAAAGAACAAAGGCATCGGCTGCGGCGCGCGCGGCTTCATCGGCCTGCGTGCGATCCGCCCGGGCATATTCGGCCACGACTTCGCGCGTATCGGACGGGTTGTTGCGACAGCCAATCGTCACCCCGTTGACCCAACGTCCGTTGATGTAATTCCTGACGTCTATGGCTGCCTCACCCATGCTGATGCGTGCCCTCGAGTAGGTTGCGCAGACAGTCTAGGATCGGTATGAATATGGGTCTAATATAGAATATTCAGGTATCGATACAAATTCTGATATCACACTCCGGACATGCCCGCGTACACTCACTGGTTCATCCGCGCGCGCCTTAAGACGCGCCAGTTGCTGCTGGTCGCACTGGCCGAGGAAGGCAACATCCACCGCGCCGCGCAGGTGCTGAACATGACCCAGCCGGCAGCGTCCAAGCTGCTCAAGGATCTCGAAGACGTGCTGGAAGTGGAACTGTTCGAGCGCCTGCCGCGCGGCATGCGCCCCACCTGGTACGGTGAATCGATGATTCGCCACGCACGCATGGTGCTGGCCAACCTGGGGCAGGCCTATGACGAGATATCGGCCATCAAGGCCGGTCTGTTCGGCCATGTCGGGGTGGGGGCCATCACGTCCCCGGGCATCGCCCTGCTGCCCCAGGCCGTTTCTTACGTCAAACAGGCCCATCCGAATCTGAACGTTTCGCTGGAGATCGACACCAGTCCGGTGCTGATGGAGCGGCTCGCCCAGGGCAAGCTCGATATGGTCGTGGCGCGCCTGAACGCCGACCACGACAAAGCCATGTACCGCTACGAACCGCTCTCCGACGAGCCCGTCTGCGCGCTGGTGCGCTGCAACCATCCGCTGCTGTCGATTCAGGGTCTCACACTGCGCGATGTCGATTCGGCGGGCTGGATCGTCCCGCCCGCTGGCAGCGTACTGCGCCACCGCTTCGATCTGATGTTCCAGGAAAAAGGGCTCGCGCCGCCCATCAACCTGATCGAAACCTCGTCCCAGCTATTCATCACGAAGATGCTGGAAGAGAGCGACATGATTGCCGTGCTCAGTACCGCCGTCGGGCAGTACTATGCCTCGCACGGCGTGGCCGCCCTGTTGCCGCTTGAGATGCAATGCAACATGGACGCATTCGGGATCATCACGCGTCGGGAGCAGTTGCCGTCACCAGGAGCGCGGGCCATGATGCGCGCGCTCCAGTCCGCGAGCCTCGACACCTATGGCCGCAAAATCAATCATGAGTGGGCAGACGCCTGACCCGGCGCGTCCGGGGGATCAGATCCACCCGGCGTCGATCAGAAACTCTTGAGCGGTGCACATTTCGGCATCGTCGGACGCGAGGAACAGCACCATTGCGGCAATGTCATGCGGCATCAGCTTGTCCGGCAGGCACTGGTTCCGCTTGATGTCTTCCTCCCCTGCCGCGTCGAGCCACTTCGTCATCTGACGTTCGGTCATGACCCACCCAGGGGAGACCGTATTGATACGAATCCGGTCCCGGCCCAAGGGCCGTGCCAGTCCGCGCGTGAGACCGTTCACCGATGACTTGGCAATCGCATAACAGGGATACTCGCCAGCCTTGCCCTGCCAGCCCGTCGAGCCGAGATTGACGATGGAGCCGCGCCCCAGCCGGCGCATGCCGGGCACCACGGCCTGAATCGCGAACAACGCGGGACGCTCGTTGATGGCCATGCGCTGCTCGTAGTACTCGGGCGTGACATCTTCGAGCGTGTGACGCTGGTCGCTGGCCACGTTGTTGACCAGCACCTCGAAGTCGCCCAGTTCGGCGATGGCCTCGCCCACCGCCGCCTGCAGTGCCCTTACGTCGCTCACATCGCACACTTTCCACCACGGCCTCTGCAGTCCCGACGCCTGCAGACGCTCGCACAGCGCTGCGCTGGCCTCTTCGGCCACATCGACAAAGGCGACGCGCGAGCCCTGCTGCGCAAAAGCCTCCACCATGGCTGCGCCGATGCCACTGCCACCTCCGGTGATGAAGACCGTTTTGCCACTGAGACTGGGATAAGCGGCGCGCCGCTCGCGAACAGGCGCAACACGTAAGCCAGGGGTGCCGGAAGCGGCGCTGTGATTTGTCATTGCAATTTATATATCAATTGATTAGTTTTTGCGAAATAACAGTTATCAATTTGCCCTGGCAGTGCCTCGCCGTCAAGGGCACTGATCCCGCAGCGACATCCACCACAGCCGCTCCCCGGACGGAATCACGCCCTTTGCAGAAACCGCCTAATCTTTAAGTATTGGGTCGTTGCTTGTCCCACACGCCGCCCGGTTGCTCCGATGCTATTTCATCGCACTTCGCCAGCGGCGCCTGATGCGCCACCGCTTCGTCCGCGCCACCCACTGCCAGCGCGGGTCGCCCGCGCCGCCGTGTTTGCGGCGCTGCTCGTCGTGTGTGCCGTTGCAGCGGCACCGTCTCCGCAGACGGCCGTCGTCGTGATGACCGTCAACAGCGCGATCGGGCCGGCGAGCGCCGATTTCGTCGTCCGGACACTCGCCCGCGCGGCGCAACGGCGCGCGCCGCTCGTAATCCTCCAGCTCGACACACCCGGCGGACTCGATACGTCGATGCGGCAGATCATCAAGGCCATTCTCGCATCGCCGGTGCCGGTCGCTGCGTTCGTCGCTCCGGGCGGCGCGCGCGCCGCGAGTGCTGGCACCTATATCGTGTACGCGAGCCATTTCGCGGCGATGGCGCCGGCTACCAACCTCGGCGCGGCGTCGCCCGTGCAGTTCGGTATTGGCGGCGGTGGGGGAGGAAGCCCCACCGGACCCATCAATCCGGCTGGCCCCGCGAGCGCCGCGTCGGGCGCGCAGTCGGGCCCACTTCCAGGCGGGACGGAAGCGACGGAAGCCCGCAAGGTCATGCACGACTCCTCCGCGTATATCCGCGGACTCGCCCAGCTACGCGGGCGCAACGCCGACTGGGCCGAGCACGCGGTCCGCGACGCCGTGAGCCTGTCCGCAACGGAGGCGCTCGATCAGCATGTCATCGATCTGATCGCTCAGGATCCGGGCGATCTCGCACGCCAGCTCGACGGCCGCACTGCGATGACCACGGCCGGTCCAACACGCGTCGCCACCGCGAACGCGCCGCTCGCCTTCGTGGAGCCGGACTGGCGCAGCCACTTCCTGTCGATCATCACCGATCCGAACGTCGCGTTGATCCTGCTGTCGCTAGGCGTGTACGGCCTTTTCTTCGAGTTTGCCAACCCCGGCTTCGTGCTGCCCGGCGTCGTCGGCGCGATCTGTCTGCTGATCGGCCTGTTCGCGATGCAACTATTGCCCGTCAACTACGCAGGTCTCGCTCTCGTGCTGCTGGGACTTGCCTGTCTCGTCGCCGAGGCGTTCCTGCCCACGTTCGGCGTACTGGGGTTCGGCGGCATCGTGGCCTTTGCCATCGGATCGCTGATGCTGATCGACACGAACACCCCGGGCTACGGCATTCCCGTGCCGCTGATCGCCGGTCTCGCACTCGGCGGCGCGGCGTTCGTCGGGACGGTGTCGAGCGTCGCGCTTCGCGCGCGGCGGCGGCCGGTCGTGACCGGCGCGGAGGCGATCGTCGGCAGTATCGGCGAAGTGATCGACGATGGCTTGCAGCTCAACCAGCGCGCCACCGTCGCCGGTTCGACGCCGTTAGCCACGGGTTGGGCACGCGTGCTCGGCGAGCGCTGGCAGGTCGCATGCGACGCGCCGCTCTCCGCGGGCAGCCGAGTACGCGTGACCGGCCGCAGCGGCCTGAAGCTGACCGTCACGCCATTACATGAAGTGCCGAGCGAAGGAGAACAATCATGATCGGCTACACGTTTGGCTTCTCAAGCGTCCTGCTGGTGCTGGCAATACTGCTGGCCGCGTCCTCGATCCGCATCTTTCGCGAATACGAACGCGGCGTGGTGTTCATGCTCGGCCGGTTCTGGAAGGTCAAGGGGCCGGGGCTCGTGCTTATCATCCCGGTCGTTCAGCAGGTGGTGCGCATCGATCTGCGCACGGTCGTGTTCGACGTGCCGTCGCAGGACGTGATCACGCGCGACAACGTATCGGTGAAAGTCAACGCGGTGGTGTACTTCCGCGTCGTCGATCCGGAGAAGGCCGTGATCCAGGTCGCGCGCTTCCTGGAGGCGACGAGTCAGCTCTCGCAGACCACGCTGCGCGCGGTGCTCGGCAAGCACGAGCTCGACGCCCTCCTCGCCGAGCGCGAGCAGTTGAACGCCGATATCCAGAAGACACTCGACGCCCAGACCGATGCATGGGGGATCAAGGTATCGAACGTCGAGATCAAGCACGTGGATCTGAACGAGACGATGATCCGTGCGATCGCGCGCCAGGCCGAAGCCGAGCGCGAGCGACGCGCAAAAGTGATCCATGCCGAGGGCGAACTGCAGGCGTCCGAAAAGCTGCTGCTCGCCGCGCAGCGACTCGCGCTGCAGCCGCAGGCGATGCAGCTGCGTTATCTGCAGACGCTGACCACGATTGCCGCTGACAAGAACTCGACTATCGTCTTTCCACTGCCTGTCGATCTGCTGACCTCGCTGCTCGAACGCTTTGGACCGCGCGGTGAGCGGTGATCGTTAAGCGGCCAACGCAACATTTTCTGTAGGGGAACGCAACGTGCGGCTGCCAACTGTACGCCGCAGGATGCGGTCATACGATCGCGCCTGAACAGCGCCCAATTACGGAGATGAGACATGGCGAACGACAAGATGCTGGCGCAGATGGGCGAGAAACCCGGGTTCATCGCGGCGCTGGACCAGAGCGGTGGCTCGACGCCAGGTGCGCTGCGCCAGTATGGCGTTCCCGAGAGCGCATACAGCAACGACGCCGACATGTTCCGCCTCATTCACGAAATGCGCGTCCGGATCATCACGGCGCCCGCGTTTACGGGTGCCAAAGTGATCGGAGCGATCCTGTTCGAGGCCACGATGGACGGTACGGCACAAGGCAAACCCGTGCCCGCTTTCCTGTGGGAAGACCGCGGCGTGGTGCCGTTTCTGAAGGTCGATAAAGGGCTGGACGCCGAGGCCGACGGCGTGCGGCTCATGAAGCCGATTCCGACGCTCGATGCCCTGCTCGAACGCGCGGTGAAAGCCGGCATTTTCGGGACAAAGATGCGTTCGGTAATCGAAGGGGCCTCTCCTGCGGGCATAGCCGCGATTGTCGAACAGCAATTCGAGCTTGCCGCGCAGATTGGCGCACACGGTCTCGTGCCGATTCTCGAGCCCGAGGTCTCCATCAAGATCGCCGACAAGGCCGAAGCCGAGGCACTCCTGCGCGCGGCATTGCTCAAGGGCCTCGACGCGTTGCCGGACTCGCGCAACGTCATGATCAAGCTGACGATTCCCGATACGCCGGACTTCTATCTGCCACTGATCGAGCATCCGCGCGTGGTGCGCGTCGTGGCGCTCTCGGGCGGCTATACACGCAGCGACGCTTGCCGGCGCCTCACGGCCAATCACCGCATGATTGCAAGCTTCTCGCGAGCGCTCGTCAACGACCTCACGAAGTCCATGCGCGACGCTGAATTCGACGCCGCGCTCGCGGCGAGCATCGACGAAATCTGGAAGGCGTCGGTCGAAAAAGCCTGATCTTTGCGCCTGCGCCCGCCCTACCGCTCATTTGCGATGGGCGAGGTGTCCCGCTACTGCATGCCGGCCGGGCATGCAGTTATACTTGCCGTTTCGTTATCCTCTCGACACGCAATGACCATGAGGCGGTTTCTTTGCCTGGTCGTCCTGCTGCCGGGCCTCCTTCAGCAAGCGTGGGCCCAGCAGAGCCCAGCGACCGACACCATCTCCGCATACCTCACGCAACGCTTCGGCGTGGCGAAGCAAAAGGCTGTGCAGATCTCGGCGGCGGTCACCGCGGCCGCGCAAAAGTATTCACTGCCGCCTGCGGTCCTTCTCGCCATCATCTCGATCGAATCACGCTTTCGTGAGAAGGCGCGTGGCCCCCGTGGCGCGACGGGCCTGATGCAGGTCGTACCGTCGGCGCACCGCGACCTGGTGCGCCACGTGAAGGACCTCACCAATCCGGACGTCAATATCGATCTCGGCTCTTCGATCCTGTACGGCTATATGCGCGACGCGGGCGGCAATCTCGATGCCGCCATGAAGGTCTACGGCGGGTCGTATGCCTATGCACAAACGATCGAGTCGCGCGCCGTCGAGTTCGCTCCTCTCTTCGACGCCGCCAAGGCGGGCCCGGATGCGGCCAGCGGGTCTTCAGCGCCCGTCGTGTTCGTATCGCCCGATGCCTACGAGGCTGCGTCTGCCGTATCTGACACATCTTCCCCGGCGGCAGCGGCTGCATCGGGCAGCTCTGCCGTCCCGGCAGTCGCTAACCGCGCCAACTGAGTCGCGAACCGCAGCCTGATGACCAGGCACCCACGCCAGGCACCGGCGCGAAAAAATGATTGGCATTCCGTATCGAATCACCGAATCCGGAGCGTGAACCAGTAATCGCGCACATCGGCCGACGTCGTCGCGCGCGATGACTCGTTGGCGCTGCCGCATTCCTGCGGCGCAAGCCGTTCGGCGCCCTGCAATGTTTAAGGTAACCTTAAGCCGCGATGCCCGACAATATCGGGTGGTAAAGCTCCGGAAATGTACCATGCGTCTGCTGCTCGTGGAAGACGACGAAATGATTGCCGAACCCGTGCTCGAGTCGCTGCGCCGGGAAGGCTACGCGGTCGACTGGGCACGCGACGGCCGTGAGGGCGAGCTGTCGCTCGGTCACGGCGTCTACGACCTCGTGCTGCTCGATCTGGGTCTGCCGAAGAAAGACGGCATCGACGTGCTCAACGGATACCGCAACCGCGGCGGCAAAGCGCCCGTCATCATCCTGACTGCGCGCGACGCGGTGACCGATCGCATCGGTGGCCTCGACGCAGGCGCAGACGACTACCTCGTCAAACCCTTCGACCTCGACGAGCTGGCAGCGCGAGCGCGCGCCCTGCTGCGCCGCCGCGTCGGCCAGAAGCAGCCGGTCTACACGCACGGCGATCTGACGCTCGATCCCGCCTCGCACACCGTGACGCTCGCGGGCACGACAGTCCCGCTCGTGCCGCGCGAATTTGCTCTGTTGCATATCCTGATCGAGGAGCCCGCGCGCGTCTTCACGAAAGCCGAACTCGAAGACCGCTTGTACGGCTGGGGCGAGGAAGTCGGCAGCAACACGATCGAAGTGCATGTGCACAGCTTGCGGCGCAAACTGGGCGCCGAGCAGATCGTCACCGTGCGTGGCGTGGGTTATCGGCTCAAGAGGTGCGAATGAGGTCGATCCGTCGCAAGCTGCTTGCGTGGCTGATCTTCGGATTCGCCGCTGCCGCCGTGATCGCCGGCTACGCCATTTTCAAGACGGCCCGCGAAGAAGCGAGCGAACTGTTCGACTATGAGTTGCGTGCGGTTGCGCTTTCGATGCCGGCGAATCTGGCGGCTGCCCACACCGCCGAGGAGGCTGGCCCCGGTTTTCAGGGCATCGCCGACGACCGGATCCTGATCGAAGCCTGGAACGCATCGGGCGAACTCGTCTATCGCTCGCGTGCCGCGCCGCCGCTGCCGCGTTTTCCGGAGGGCCTGCGCACCATCGAACACGACGAAACCCACTGGCGCGTGTTTGGCACGCAGCAGGCAAGCCGGTTTGTCCAGGTCGCGCAACCGGTTTCGGTACGTGACGCACTGGCGCTCAGGCTCGCCCTGCACACGCTGTGGCCGCTCGCATTGCTGATCCCCGTGGCGATCCTCCTCGTGCTGCTCGCCGTGAGGCGCGGACTCGCACCGCTCGGCGCCTTGTCGGAACTGCTCGCCACGCGTTCGCTGCATTCGCTCGAACCGCTGCCGCTGGGTGAGTCGGTGCCTGTCGAACTGCGTCCCCTGGTGACAGCGCTCAACGATCTGCTTGACCGCCTGCATCTCGCCTCGCAGGCGCAGCGCACCTTCATCGCGGACGCAGCGCACGAATTGCGCTCGCCGCTCGCCGCGCTGAAACTGCAATGGCAGGCCGCGCTCCACGACGGCCGCCTGACGGGCGACCCACAGACCGTCGAGAAAATCGCCACGCGTCTGAACCGGACCATCCGTCTCGTGCAGCAACTCCTCACGCTCGCGCGCGAGGATTCCCAGCCAGCGGGCCCGGACGCGGTCGTGAGCCTGCGCCGGATCGGCGAACAGGCGGTCGGCGATTTCTCGCTGCTGGCGGAGGAAAGGGGAATCGACCTCGGTCTCGAATCGAGACCACCGGTCACGGAGGACGACCCCTGCGAGGTTATCGCCGACGCGCATGGCTTGAGCACGCTGCTCAACAACCTGCTCGACAACGCGATTCGCTACACGCCTCACGGTGGCAAGGTGGATCTCGTACTGACGCGCCGCGGCGATAGCGCCGGATTCGAAGTCATCGACAACGGCCCGGGCATTCCCGATGAAGACATGGAGCGTGTACTGGACCGCTTTTATCGCGGCAACCATGTGCAGGGAACGGGGAGCGGACTCGGACTTTCGATCGCCGCGCGCATTGCGCAGCGTCACCAGTTGGCGATCAGGCTGCGCAACAGTCCGGGCGGACGGGGGCTGACTGCGTCGGTCGGCGGCTTGCGGACGCCGGAGCGCGAAACCGTTTGATCAGTCGCGTGCCACGCGAAAGCGCATCGTATGCGATATGCATACGATGCGCACGTTAGAGCGTGGTGACGCCGGGCGCAAAAGCCCGGCGATCCGGGAGATGCCCCTTATGCGCCCGCTGCGGGCGGCTCGACACCTTCTGAGGCCGGCGTCTGTGCGGGAGCCTCGGTGCCTTCAGGGATCGCTGCCTGAGCCGGAGCCCCGGCTTGCGGATGCTGAGGCTGCGCATCGGCGGCAGGCGCCTGCACCGCGTCCTGCGGCTTGGATTCGGGCTTGCCACCGCCCTTTTCCTGCTCCCGTGCTTCGGCCTTTGCCTTCTGGCGGGCCAATGCCGCGTTTGCCCGGCCAACATGCGACGGATCGATGCCCGGACCTGCCGACACGCTGCCGTCCAGTTCGTAGCGCGAACCGCCGGCCGCGACGCGCTCGTGGTAGCGCGGGTGGTTCACGTGCCGCTTGAGCACCGCCACGATCAGCGTGCGGTCAAAGTCGGGGTGACGCGCAACGAGGTCTTCTGCTACGCCAATCTTGAGCGGCAGCCGGTCGCGAAATGCCGGATAGTGCTTCGCAAAAAGGTTCCAGACCGTGTTGAGCTGGCGGTTGCGCTCGATGCGCGCCTTTTCGGCATCGCTAAGGTTCGCTGCGGGCTGCACCGGCGCCCGGGCGGGCCGCTGGCGCTGCTGCGCGGGGCGCTCGCCGGGCTTCTGCGGACGGGCCTGCTTCGGCTGCTGAGGCTTGCCGCCCTGCGGCCGGCCACCGGGCTGCTGCGGCCGCGGACGTGAGCGCGCGTCTTTCGCACGGGCGTCCTTATCCGTGGCGAGCGCGGGTTGCCCCTTGCGCGCGGGCTTGTCCTGTGGCGCCTGGTCCTGTTCTTCGGGTGTTTGCCCCGAGCCCTTCCCCATGCTCTTCTTGATTTCCAGAAGACCTTCCTTGAAGCTCAGGGTACGGCGTTGTTGCGATGCGGCTTTCACGTCCAGCTCTCTTCCTTATGGGTTCGGCCGCTATGATACCGAATCGCGA
Organism: Paraburkholderia adhaesiva; assembly: GCF_021390575.1. Taxonomy (GTDB): domain Bacteria; phylum Pseudomonadota; class Gammaproteobacteria; order Burkholderiales; family Burkholderiaceae; genus Paraburkholderia; species Paraburkholderia adhaesiva. The sequence goes on from NZ_JAJEJQ010000002.1 coordinate 1,169,895, forward strand.
GCCGTATTTCCGGCACGGCACATCAAGAGCCGTTCGATCACGGAATATCGCCCCTTCTTCGGCTCGTGTTCTCGAGCAATCACACAACCTGCGTGCGACCACCGCTTGACGCGCGCCGCCTTCACTCTTGATCGATTGACATGACTTTAACCACGCCCTCCAGCGCCTCCATTTGTGCCATCGTCACAGGACATACACGCGGTCTCGGCGCGGCGCTCGCGGAAGGACTGCTTGCGCGCGGCATTCGCGTCCTTGGCCTCGGACGCGGTGATCATCCGTCGCTCGCCGGGCTTCACGCAACAGCATTCGAGCAGACCGTGCTCGATCTCGCCGATACCTTGAGCATCGAGCAGTGGCTCGCCACAGGCGCATTGCGCACCTTTATCGGCGACGCAGACTGTGTACTCCTCTTCAACAACGCGGGCACGGTCGAGCCGATCGCTCCGTGTGGCGCGCAGGACGCGGACGTGATCGCTCGCGCCATCGCCCTGAACGTCGCTGCTCCGCTAATGCTTGCGAACGCGATTGCTGCGCCCGACACGGCGAAGGCACAGACCTCCCGCCGCATCGTGCATCTATCGAGCGGCGCCGCGCGAAACGCTTACGCTGGCTGGAGCGTCTACTGCGCGACGAAAGCGGCGCTGGACCATCATGCGCGCGCAGTGGCGCTCGATGCGCCGCGTGGCGTGCGTATCTGCAGCGTGGCGCCTGGCGTCGTCGATACGGGCATGCAGGCCACGATCCGCTCAACGAGCGTTGAACGGTTTCCATTGCGCGAGCGATTCGATCAACTCAAACAGGACGGCGAACTAACCACGCCGGAAGCAGCAGCGCAGCAGTTGATCGAGTACGCGCTGAGCGATGAATTCGGATCGACGTCAACCGCCGATGTTCGCGAACTTGTGAAGCCCTGACTGCGTTCCCGCAAACCCTCACCTTTGTGCGCTTTCTGAACTGCTGACACAGGACTTCAACTCGTTGTTTGAACGGCGTTTTACGCTGACCAGTCCCACACGCTGCAAACTCGCTCCCGCAAACACTCACCTTTTTATTCCGCTTGCGCCGATCGGATCAGGTTAGCGCGATGTTCGGACGGACAGCCTTCAGGCGGCGTGCGCCTCCGGCGAGTGTGAGCAGCGCGCCGATAGCGAGCAGATCTCCGGCGAGCCGTGCCGGGAAGAACGTCGTGACGTGGGTGGCGCGAAGCAGCGTATCGACGACGTTCGACGCGACCGCACCGCCCACAAAGCAGACGAGCGCCTGCTGCCCAATGTTGACCACGCCTGGCAACCACTGCGCCAGCCGGTGTATCCAGCCGAGGCGCACAGCCTGTGCTGCCAGCCACGCTATCGCGCCGAAGCTTACAATGCGCAGGCTCGCAAGATTCTGCTTCATGTAACCGGGCTGCGGATCGAGATCGGCGAAAACACGAAGGTATGCAAAGGTCAGCACCAGCGCGGCCGCGAGTAGCGTGATCGAGCGCCCGAGTGCGGATAACTGGAATCTGTGCGATACCGGGTACAGCCGGCACAGCAAACCGACGATGAACATGGCCTGCCAGGCGAACGGATTAAACGGCCAGATCGCGCCCGGCGCCGCGGGCAGATAGCCGACCAGCCAGCTTGAGGCAAACCAGATGCTGAAGCTGCCCACCAGCACGATATCGGGTCTGCTTGACGCAAGAGGTATGACGAGCGGCAGCGAAAGTACCAGCGCAACGTACATCGGCAGTACGCCGGCAAGATAGGGCTGATCGCGAAACAGTGCGACGTTGGTGAGCATCGTGAACGGATGCGCCGCAAAACGCAGGAACCCCGACAAGCCGACGAGCGGAGAATCCACGCGAAGCATCACCGCTGCAGCACCGGAAAGCAGCATCAGTGCTGCCGTGCAAAGATAAGCCGCATAGATCTCCCAGCCGCGCCGCAGGAATCGCTGGTTCGCCGCGTGGACGCCTTTGCGCCCCGCAGTCGCCAGCCAGCTCGCTGCCGACACATATCCGCTTACGAACACGAATACCTCGGCGGAATCGCAAAACGCGAAGTTATGCAACATCGTGTGCGATAGCACGCTGGCCGGAATGTGATCGACCGCAATCGCGATTAACGCAAACCCGCGGAAAAAGTCAATTTCGATCGAGCGCTTCGCAGTCTGACTCATCAATGACATCTCCCGGGTGGGCTGAAGATTACGATTGAAGAAGCCGCAGGTCGCCGATTTGATCAAGCATGCAGCGAGTGGAAAACAATATTTAAGGATTACTGAAAATATTCCTGATTCCTTCTCCACGTAAACGTCAGACTTTCCAGCCATTAGCCATCGAAAGGCGGCTGTAATTGCCACAGATACGAGTGAAGTCTAAGCGACTTTAATGCCAGGCATGCGCCAACGGGCCCGTCGTAACGAGCGGTAGCACTTATAAAGTACGTTCCGTCCCTTCGATTCACGCAATTCATTACGCGAGCGCAGTCAGTACGGACACACCCGCGCTCACACACGCTGGTGCGTCCGTCCGACGTGCTTCAAAACGGGGGCAAATTCGGTGCGCGATCCGCACAATGAAGACACTTACGCGCGCTCATGGTGCCGTGCCGCTGCCCACAATCGGCTATGTGCGGCAAGGCATCCGTAAGCCGGACGCATACAGATTCGTGTGGACATACCTGGTTGACGTATCGCCGCTGCGTGGGTTCCCCTGGCATCGGCAGCTCGCTGCCCCGATCGGGAAATGAAAGGTGTCAAAAACCACCCTGAGACGGCGCCGGAGAGATGAAGGCAAGCAATGCATGGTCCGCCGCGTGGTTACGCAGCAGCAGACGATAGGCGGGTGTTGAGGACGCTCAGTATGCGCGAGGTTTCCAAATGCGTCCTTTGGAGTAGCGCCAATTGCGCTTTGCGCTCTCCGGCAGAATGCTTATTCATTTCATCCTGCCGGCGCAGACGGCCGCGCAAAATACCTGCGGCGTGATGCTCAGATCGACCGATACTCCGGTAGCCGGGTAAAGCCCAGCCGCAGTTCGCGAATCTGGCACTTCAAGCGTTAATTGAAGGGGAACAACAACTTGCCCGACACGCTCGTGTAGCGATAGCCATCACCACCACCCGAGAAACCGCCAGTGTGGTTGTTCGTCGTTTCCACGGCGACCTGCCACTGCACTTTCTGGCTACGGTGATTTTGCAGGCCGATGCGCGCGCCCCAGATATTGTTTCCACCGCTGTCCGTATTCTGATGTCCAAGATCGCCGCTAACGAAGAACACGACCTTGTTACTGAGTGCGGTTCGCCACGAAAGTCCGCCTGAGTACTCGTTCAACCATTGCGGCGAATAGTAGTTGCCTTGATCCGGATTGCTATCGTAATAGGTGCGCGTTTTGATATAGGCGCTCACACCGCTGTTTGGCAGCAGATCGTAGCTCCACCGGGTGCGCAGCATCGAACGCGTATTGTTGTCCGAGAACCACATTGCACCCGCTACCGCCCCAACCGTAAAGCGCGGTGTGAACTGATGGTCGAGCACGAGCATAAGGCTGTTGTACGTCAGGCCTTTTTCGATGCCGGCGACCGAGTCGACCACATCGCGCTCGGCACTCACTCCGAGCGACGTGTTTTGAGTGACGCGATGCATGTAGTCAAGCGCGCCAATAGCCGTCGTGTGCCCATCGGTGTCGTTGACACCGAGACGCGCGTCCACGGTCTGTGCCACGTCGTGCAAGTGGTACTGGCCGAACAAGCCGCGACCGTAGGCACCGGACCAATTCGGCGCGTCATAGTATGCGAAGGACGCGCCGAGCCCCCATCCGTTCGAGAAAAGGTAGCCGGCGTTCGTGCGGCTCTCTCGAAAGTGGTCGCTGTCATCGCTGAACAAGGTGTCACCGGTAAACGCGCCGTATCTGCCAGGACCGTCGACGGATTGAGCGTGAGCGAGCGAGGCAATCGTCAGTGCGCCGGCCACGCTCAGCGCGTGCCAGAGTACCCGCGCATTGCGGGTGCGACTTACGTACATGAATTATCCTTTTAAGCGTTACTTGGTGCCCCAGCGCTTGCCACGCGTGACAAATTCCTGGAAGTAGCCCACCACGCAGGCAGGCTGCAGGACGAGCCCGTAAAACAGGCTGTAGAAGAGAAAACCGAAGGGGTTGCGGCGTACCCTCAGCCCCTGCTCGGTAAACATACGGGACTGGATCCGGAACATGATGCCGTTGATCAATATCGCCATTGGCAATACCAGCAAGGTCATCGGTCCGGCGATCCAGTAAATGCCAAAGAGCGCCAATACGAGTCCCGGTACGAAAGCGAGCGTATAGACCAGGTCCATATAAGGAAACAGCAAATTCCACCAGATAAACAACGTGATCATGCGTGCCTGGAACAGCAGGTGCCAGTGGGCCTTGAACGCTTCCATCAGCCCGCGTGACCAGCGTTGACGTTGACGGATGAACTGACTCCACGTCTCGGGTGCATTGGTGAACAGGCAGGCGTTTTCGGCATAGCCAACGCGATACCCCGCCCTCAGAATGGCCCACGTGAGCACAATGTCCTCGCCCACAGCGGTCGGCCAGCCGCCAACGTCGCGCAGTACCGACGTGTCGTACGCCGAAAACGCGCCCTGTGCGACCAGCGTGCCTTGATACAGACTCTGCAGACGCTTCACGGCGGCAATGCCGTGGAAGTAATCCCACTCCTGGATGCGCGTGACGAGGTTCTTTCGCGAATTTCGCACGAGCACGGCTCCCGCCACAGCTCTCGTGTTCGCGGGATCACTGAGGTACCGGCTCACGAGATTTCTCAGCGCGTTGCGATACAGATATGAATCGCCGTCAACGGTCACGGTGATGTCGTGACGCACATGCTTCAGACCTTCGTTAAGCGCACGTGCCTTGCCCCCGTTGCGAGGCATGTGGATGACTTCCAGCCAGGGATAATTCAACCGGTCCAACTCGGCCGCCGTGCCATCGGACGAGCCATCATTGATTACGATGACTTGCAGTGGACCTGAATATGCCTGCTTCTCGATGCTCTCGATAGTTTGTGCAATGCTGGCTTCCTCGTTGTACGCGGCCACGAGGATGCTGATTCCGGGGAGTTCGTCCATGTTCTCGCGGAATGACGGTCGGCGGTCCAGCAGCAGACTCGTCATCAGGAAGGCATTCATGCTGCCCGGCAGAATTGCAATGCCGAACAGGATCAGATATGCCCATACAGCCCCCAGCTCAGAGGTCATGTCGGCGAGCCAACGCTGTGCCAGATAAAACGAGAGAACGGACCAGACCACGGCCAGTACGAATGCCACCGTGAACTTGAGTTTGACGGGCAAGTACACGCGCGGTTTGCTGCCACCGGACGATGTGGACTGAGCGTCGTTGACGGCCGGCCCTCCCCCAGATGAACCGTCTAGATTGCTATGAGTTGTCATGTGCAAAGGATCAGAGTTTCCGAATGCCACGTTGATGAGCGATTTTCAAGGTCTTGACGCGATCGCCTGCACCATCATCTTCCGGGCAGACGCGCAATCGCTCTGCTTCTGTGTTGTCCGCGAAGACTCAACCACGAATGGGCCTGTACCAGCCGGCAACTTAATCAATAAGGCCAGCCCGGAACACAGAAGAAAGTGCGCAATCAGTTAATTGACAACCGCAATTGGTCCAGCAGTTGTCGACGATATCGCGGCGAATTTAGGGCTGCGCACGCGATCTCTCACACGTTGACGCCGGCATTCGAGCAAATACTTGCCCGGCCCGCTCATGGCAGGTCACTTTTCCGTGCGTCTTCGCTTTGGGTGCTATTGCAGCGTGGGTGGCAGCATCACTTGATATTCCCCGGATTGATTTTTTGTGTTGGTTTTTTTTGAAAATCGTATTGGTGATTCTGCATCACCAATGCACTGCCTTTATTGATTTTACCGGCGCTGATCGATCAACGAGAAGGCGCAGGTATCCTGCTTATAGGGCTACGGTCGCGAGGATCATAACAAACTTTTTCTTCGCACGCATCAACTACCGGGTAGAAATTAAACATCTTTTCCCGGTGTTACCCCAACATTTCTCTTGATTCACGTCCATGCCGCGCTCTTGCGGCAGGCCCAACGCATGAGGGGCACCAACGTTCCGGTTTATTTAGCAAGTAGCCGAGGGCAGGTTCGCTGTGCGCAAACGTTTTAATGGCAGATTTATTCTCCGACGGATCCGGCAAATGAAATTCGCGATATTTTTCAATTGTTCAATCCCTATATATCTGACAACCCGGAGGCGTATGGAAGCATCGCCTCAAGTTGGCTGAAATTTTCCGTGGCTTGAGTTGGGAAACTCTCTTCTTTCGCGGGATTTCGTATTATGCGAGTATTTAAAATGCATTGCCGCGAGCGTTGACGGCCTCCGATCAAATACGGACGCAACTCGCTCCATTGAACAAGGGGCCCTTTCGGCAATTGGCGCACCGCAAGATAATTGCGTTGCAGCGATTGTGCCTTGCGGTCTGTTGCGGGATCCACGTATGCCTGACCTCGCGGACGCGCGTTGCGACGTTTTGCCTCTCAAGCTTCCGTCGCACCCTGCCGATCAGGAAAGGATCGAATAGCGTGGTTTTAGCTGCTGGTGGCGCATGGAGACGCCTGTAATCGCCCCAGTCTTCCCGCGCACGCATTCGTACCGCTTCGAGTGAAAAATTAATGCCCACGAACCGTCACCCCACTCCCATCGCACATCTATTCGCACGCTCAATGCCGACGTGTACCTCCGGGATTCCTGCACGCGAAGTCGCTCATCGGATCCTTGCCGAACGCACTGGATCGACCGTCGTGACGGCCGCAACCCAACCGGTCGGCCCCGCTATTCACACCCGCTCGCTCAAAGCGGACGCGCGTACCTGATTCGAAGAGGCAGAGACGAATACGTGAGCGAACTGCAATATATTCAGCGTGAGCACGACGAAGCACCCTATGACACGAGTCTGAGTTCGCACCTGGCGGACCGGGTGTTCGAGTCGGTTGTCGAAGGCATCATGGTGACCGACTGCCGCGGGAAGATCGAGCGTGTGAACGAGGCGTTCACACGCCTCACGGGGTATACCAAAGCGGAAGTGCTCGGCCGCGACCCCAGCCTCCTGAATTCCGGCCGTCAGGACCCCGTTTTTTACAAGAACATGTGGCGCGCGCTGATGACCTCGGGCCACTGGCAGGGGGAAATCTGGAATCGACGGAAGAACGGCGAGCTATACCTTGAATATCTGACGATCACGAGCGTGCTGGACAAGAATGGCGTCGTCGCCAATTACGCCGGGATCTTCTCCGATATCACCCACCGTCGTCAGACGGAAGAGCGGCTTCGCTATCTCGCGACCCACGACGTGTTAACGGACCTCGCCAACCGCGTGTTGTTCGAGGAACGTCTGGAGCGTGCCATCATTCATGCCCAGCGGACTAGTGGCAGGTTTGCTGTTGCATACCTTGATCTCGACGGTTTGAAGCTCGTCAACGAAACGTTCGGCTATCAAACGGGCGATGACGTGTTGAAGGAGGTCGCCCAGCGCCTTCGGCAAGCCATCGGTCAGGGAAGTACGATCGCACGCCTCGGTGGTGACGAATTCGGGGTGATTCTGGAAGAATTCAACAGCCCTCGCGATGTCGGACAAGCAACGCGAACGATGCTCGATGCTGTCAATCGCCCGATTCATATCGATGGGCACGAAATATTCATCACATCATGTCTCGGCATCAGCATGTGGCCGGACGACGGCGCGCAGGCCGCCGAATTGATGATATGCGCCGATCAGGCAATGTCCGGTGCCAAAAGCCGCGGACGCGGGGTGTTCCAGTTCTTCGAGCGCAACATGACGTCAGCGGCCATGGCGCAACTGGAAACGTTAGGCGAGTTGCATCGGGCGCTTGAAAAAAACGAATTCTGCCTTTTCTATCAGCCACAATATGCACTTGCAGGCAGACGCATGGTTGGAGTCGAGGCCCTGTTGCGCTGGCGTCATCCGCAGCGCGGGCTCGTGCCTCCCGGCGAATTCATTTCCATCATCGAACAATCTGCGCTCGTCATTCCGCTCGGACGCTGGGTATTGCGCGAGGCGTGCCGGCAGGCGCGCTGCTGGCTTGATGCCGGCCTTGAATTCGGGCGAGTCGCAGTGAATGTATCGGCGCGGCAATTTCTCGACGAAGGCTTCCTGACGGACTTGATCGCGACGCTCGATGAGACCGGGTTACCGCCGGAACGGTTGCAGCTCGAGCTCCTCGAAAGCATGGCGATGAACACGCGCAAGGAAATCGGCGCGCTATTGCACGAGCTTGTTACACGACGCGTGAGCCTCGCCATCGACGATTTCGGTACCGGCTATTCGTCACTGGCCTACCTCAAGGATTTACCTGTCGACACGCTGAAGATAGACCGTTCGTTCCTCGCCGGCAGCGACGCGCAAAATCCGGACCGGGCAATCATTCGCGCGGTCGTGGCGATGGGACGTGCACTCAATCTCGATGTGGTGATGGAAGGTGTGGAGACGGAGGAACAACTCGCATTCCTGCAAGAGGCAGGGTGCAATCAGGTGCAGGGATACCTGCTGGCGAAGCCACAGCCGGCGGAACAAGTCACTGCATGCATGTCGCGCGTGAGCGTCCCGCCAGGCGATATCCCCGAGGCACCCAGCCTCGCTTAGCCAGGTAATATCATGTAAGCGCCTTCGTAATATATCGTACACGAGCGTTGAATTAGCACATTGCAGATATATAAACGAATATTCATATTTGAATTGTTGATGTGTAAACGCCCTATTTTCACTGTTGAAATTTCGCTTACACGTTTTTGATGCGTATCAACGCATATAAAAGCCAAACGTTTGACGTCAGGCCATATCCGCACGCCCCTCGATTTTCATAGTTAAATACAGACACTGCACACACAGAAATGGATATCGCGCGTTGCGGTGGCCGCGAATTCCTGCAATGCCAGTGCTGTCCATATAATTTTCATTACGAAAATTACGTTTTAAAAGAAGTGCCTGAATTCGCGACGTGAACGCCGTGGCCCGACTGCAACCTCAGGGTTGAATCGATTGACGGTGACAGGTGGAATATCTTTGAATGGTCGACCGGAATACGGAACGCCTGAATAAAGTAAATCCCGGCCGCGACATTCTTGATGCAAAGGAATATCGTGACAATGGGCAATTCCAGCGGCGATCTTGTCGTCAGTCTTCTCGAGCTTGATCGAAGCATACTGGAGGCGACGGATTTCCACTCCCTTGGCGGCGCGCTGGTCAAATGGGCGCATTGCGTCGGTCTCGCTGATGCTTGCGTTGTCACCGAGGGTAAGCCTGGCACTCTGCGTCCCGTGATGTACCGCGGTCAGGACGTAAAGGCCCGCGCCGCCGAGGCGCGTCTCGCCGCGCCGGATCCCGTCGCGAGCGACATGGCACCTGCGTACCGCGCATGGAAACTTCGACGGATCCAGACTGCCTCTTCATCGGGTAGTCCGAGCGAAAGTGCCATTTCTCAAGGGCGCGAGATTGCCTATGTCCCGCTGGCACACGAGCAAACGTGCGTAGGGCTGCTTTGTCTTTACAGCGCGGAGACAAATCGTTTCGTAAAGCCGGAATGGGCCGCTGCGCTAGCGCATATTGCCCTGATTGCGGGCGTCGCGCTGGACCGGATGCATCTGAACATCGAGCAGAGCCGCCTGCGCGAATTGTCGTTGCAGGATGCGCTAACCGGGTTGCCAAACATGACCGCGCTTTCGCTCCACCTAGAGCAAGCGACCGCCCGCGCATCGCGCGCCGAAAATCCCCTGGTGATCGGTTTGCTCGATCTCGACAAGTTCAAGCCCATTAACGATCTGTTCGGGCATGAAGTCGGCGACGAGGTGCTGCGAGAAATCGCCAGCCGCTTGCGCGAGGAAATCCGCACGAGCGACTTTGTCGCTCGCCGCAGTGGTGACGAGTTTGTCATCGCGCTGGAGGGTGTTCGCGATCCCGAACACACGCTTCCCCCATTGCTGGAACGGTTGCATGCACGGCTCACAAGCCCTGTCACAATCGGCCATATGTCGCTGCAATGTGGAATAAGCCTGGGTCTTTCAATCTGGCCGGATCCCGACGCCGCGAATTCAAGCGACCCCTTGTCTCAAGCTGACCGGGCCCTGCGTCTGGTCAAGACTCACACAGGCGACCATAAGAATTGGTGGGGTTGGGCTTCGTCGGACGACACGCAGGAACACCGCTCGGCTTTCGACAGGCGTGGCGCCGATCCATATGATCCGTCCTGGGCCCCGGAAATGGCATCGCTCTCGGCTCAGCTTGAGCGCAATGCGGCTGCGATCGTGGAGGAATTTTATCGACGCCTCTCTCGCCTGACTCACTGCAAACGCATTCTCGACGCGCTGGACGAATCTGAATTACAGCATCTGAAAGCGCAGCAAATACGCAATCTGTTCTCTCTGGCCGATCCCGGTTTAACCGAAGAGAATCACCGCATGACAGCGCTGCGTGTGGGGCGCATTCATGCGATGGTGGGCCTGAACCGTGAGGAGCTTGTCCGGTGCCGCGGCATTCTCTCCGCCGCCGTCGATCGTCACCTCGCTCGATCGGTCAGCCGGGAAGCAACCCAGATCTTTGCGCGTAGGCTCAATCGCGATCTCGCCTTTCAGTCGGAAGCCTACCAGCGGCTGGAGGACGAACGACGTGAAGCGCTTTCCAGAATCGCACGCGTGACATGGAGCAGCGAGAGCTACGCCGACCTCATCGCCCAGATTGTCGACATACTCGGTTCGTGCGACGAAGTCGCGGGATGTTCGATCACGAGGCCCGACGGTCGTGGCGTATTTCGAGTCGAGTCCGCAAAGGGGCGCATTCTCGCCGGCCCACAACCCGAATTCGAGGCAGACGGACAGGGCTTGCCGCGAGACCTGCCTCTGCCGACTGCCGCATGGCATACCGGCAAGATAGTGCGGAGCGTAAGCCTCTCGACTGACGCGACCATGGCGGAGTTGCGTCCTGTTGCGCGCCGACTGGGGCTTCGTTCAAGCGTGTCGATTCCTCTGCTCCTGTCCGAAGGGATTCCGTTTGCGATTCTTACGCTGCACAGCGCGTTTCCGGGCGGCTTTTCATCGATCGAACAGGAGGCATTCATCGACCTGCTGCAGACACTGCTTGCGCTCGCCATTGGTCGCTTCGCTAGCGACGAAGGCACGGCCAGCGCGATTCCGGAGTCGACACGCAGACGCTGGAGAGCTTTACTGCGAACCGACGCGCTTCAGATGCACTGCCAACCCATCGTAGATCTGCGAACGGGCCGCGTAATCAAGGTGGAAATGCTTGCGCGTCTTGCCGAAGGATCGCGCCTGTTGACGCCGTACGAATTTTTTCCAGCCCTCAGGCCCGACGACTTCCTCGAGCTCTACAAATACGGACTGAATTTCGCGCTATTGCAGCGCGAAAAGTGGCTTCGGACCGGTTTTGATCTCGCGGTGTCGCTTAACCTGCCCTCGAGTGCGCTACTCGACATCCGCTATTTCGAGGCGACACGGGATGCACTTTCCAGGCACAACAGCCCGCCCCACAGATTGACGCTCGAGCTTCTCGAAAGCGAAGCGCTTCCTCGCGACGCGGGCATTACGTTCGCGCTGGAGCGCTTCATGTCGCTTGGCGTCATTTTCGCGGAGGACGATCTCGGCTCTGGTCACAGCAGTCTTTCACGACTGCGCGAGTTGCCTTTCGACTGGATCAAGATCGACCGGAGCATCGTCAAGTTTTCGGGCCAGGATGTCGCCACGGTCCTCAGTTTTATCTACCAGTTGACGCGTCTCGGTCACTCGCTGGGAAAATCGGTGATTGTGGAGGGCGTCGAGAGCGAGGCGCTACTCGAAGCGTGCCGCCTGCTCAACGTCGACGCCGCCCAGGGCTACGTGATCGCGAAGCCCATGCCGGTGGACGATCTCACCGCGTGGATGGTCAAGCGGTCTGTGCTGGCAGATGGGGCTCATCGAACAACGAGTTCGCTGGGCAAGGTCGCGCAACTCCTGATGTGGGAAGAGCGACTGCACCTCGCCGAAGGTCAGGTCCGCGGGGACAGCCACTTTGCGGACGTGGAGCGGACGCACTACGATTCGCGCCACGAGCCGATGGACGAAACGCTTTCATCAACGTTCTCGCTTGAAGGTCTTTTTGGCAGTCTCTTCCCGCACCTTGATACAGGACTGGTTCACGATGCGGTGATGGTGCGCGAACTCGTCAGCACGGCGCACGAGCATGGGTTGCGTAGTGGCGCTTATCATGCTGCTCGGCAACGCTTCGTATCAGCGTTGAACTGCTGACGCTGAAGGTTGTAAACCAACGACGTTCTAACCGGGAACCCGCTAAATCACTCGCGATTTTGGTTTCCCCTCGCACGCCCGGCTCGCGGGATTCAAGGCGTAGGGCCTGTTACGTCTTCTGCTCCGCAGAACTTGACGTCAATGCGGCATAGCACCTATCGGCCCGATTCACGGTGACATGGGGCGCGCTAACTTGCACCCGCATGTTTCCGATTCGCACATCCGCACTTCGTTCTTCACGGCGAGCAACGCGGAACTGACCGAGCTGGAGTGCCACTCCCTGTCCATCGACATCGCGCCAGTGTCCGGCGCACCGCATTGCGTGTGGGTTTCGCACGTGTTGTTCGCCACGGCCCTATTTCATCCGCGGGACCGAGTCGGCACATCAGGACATTCCCGCACTGCCGCCGATTTACTTGACATCTAAAGTAAATCGCCATACATTGAGGCTACGGAATGAACGAGGGAACGAACATGCGCATTGCCTGTATCGGCGGTGGACCCGCCGGCCTGTACTTCGGCCTGTTGATGAAGCGCCGTCACCCCGATTACGAAATCACGGTGATCGAGCGAAACCGTCCGTACGACACGTTCGGCTGGGGCGTAGTGTTTTCCGATCAGACACTCGGCAACCTGCAGGCCGCCGACCCGGAATCCGCAGACGAAATCCTCGACGCGTTCAACCACTGGGACGACATCGAAATTCACTTCGGCGGCCGCACGATGCGCTCGTCGGGTCACGGCTTCTGCGGAATCGGCCGCAAGCGTCTCCTGAACATTCTGCAAGCGCGCTGCGAGGCGCTTGGCGTGAAGCTTGTGTTCGAAAGCCAGTGCACGGACGACGACATCGGCGACGCCGATCTCATCATTGCGAGTGACGGCCTGAACAGCGCCACCCGCCAGAAATACGCCGCCACGTATCAGCCCGACATCGACCTGCGCGATTGCCGTTTTGTGTGGCTCGGCACGTCGAAGCTCTTCGACGCATTCACTTTCGCATTCGAAAAAACCGAATGGGGCTGGTTCCAGGCGCACGCCTATCGTTTCGACGACAACACGTCCACGTTCATCGTCGAAACGCCTGAACACGTCTGGCGCGCGGCGGGCCTCGACACCATGAGCAAGGAAGACAGCATCGCGTTCTGCGAAAAGCTCTTCGCTCGCTATCTGGACGGACATGCGCTGCGCTCGAACGCGGACCACCTGCGCGGCTCCGCGCAATGGATCCGCTTTCCGCGCGTCGTCAATCGCGAGTGGGTGCACTGGAAGCCGCGCGCGGACGGCGGCCAGACGCCGGTCGTGCTGATGGGCGACGCGGCTCATACGGCGCATTTCTCGATCGGCTCCGGCACGAAGCTCGCGCTTGAAGACGCGATCGAACTCGCCAATAGCATGGACGCGCATCCAGGCGATCTGCGCGGCGCACTGGCTCACTACACGAGCGTGCGCAGCGTGGACGTGCTGCGGATCCAGAACGCAGCGCGCAATTCGACGGAATGGTTCGAGCATGTCGATCGCTATGCAAAGTTCGAACCCGAACAGTTCGCCTATTCGCTGCTCACGCGTTCGCAGCGTATTTCACACGAAAATCTGCGCGATCGCGATGCAGACTACCTCCGTGGCTTCGAGTCATGGCTTGCGGCCCGGGCGGGCATGGGCGAGCGTGCAGTTCCCCCGATGTTCACGCCTTACACCGTACGCGGCGTCACGTTGAAGAATCGCGTGCTGGTGTCGCCGATGGCGCAGTACTCGGCACACGACGGTGTACCCGGCGACTATCACCTCATGCATCTGGGCGCACGAGCGATGGGTGGCGCCGGACTCGTCATGACGGAGATGACCTGTGTTTCGCCGGAGGCGCGCATCACGCCGGGATGCCCGGGCATGTATACGACTGAACAGCGGGACGCGTGGCGCCGCATCGTCGATCTCGTGCACGCGCAGTCCGATGCGAAGATCGGCATGCAGCTTGGCCATTCGGGCGCAAAAGGTTCGACGCGCGTCGCGTGGGAAGGCATCGATCAACCCCTGCAGGACGGAAACTGGCGGCTTGTCTCGGCTTCACCGCAGCAGTACTTGCGGGGCGTGAGCCAGTGGTCGCATGAGGCGAGCGTCGATGAACTCGGCGAAATCGAGGCGCAATTCGTTCGCTCGACGAGGATGGCCGCCGAAGCGGGTTTCGACTGGCTCGAACTGCACTGCGCGCACGGCTATTTCCTGTCGAGTTTTCTTTCGCCGCTCACGAACCAGCGCACGGACGAATATGGCGGGTCGCCCGAAAACCGCCTGCGCTACCCGTTGCAGGTATTCGCTGCCATTCGCGAAGTGTGGCCGAAGGACAAGCCGATTTCCGTGCGGATCTCGGCGCACGACTGGGTCGAAGGCGGCATTACGCCGGACGATGCCGTCGAAATCGCGCGTGCTTTCAAGACAGCGGGCGCGGACATGATCGATGTGTCGTCGGGTCAGGTGAGCAAGGACGAACGCCCGGTCTACGGTCGCATGTTCCAGACGCCGTTCGCCGACCGCATCCGCAACGAGGCCGGTATTCCGACCATCGCGGTCGGTGCGATCTCGGAAGCCGATCACGTCAACGGCATCATCGCGGCAGGCCGTGCAGACCTGTGCGCCGTTGCGCGTCCGCATCTTGCGAATCCGTCCTGGACGCTCACCGAGGCCGCGAAAATCGGTTATTTCGACGTCATGTGGCCACGCCAGTACACGGCGGCCAAAACGCAGCTCGAACGCAACATCGAGCGTGAGCGCGCCACGGCCGTAGCCAGCGCGAAGCTCTCGCCGCTCGAACGCGCGCAGCGCGCAGAAGGAACCGTGTGAACATGAACGGCCAATCCCTCTCCGGTCAGCATGCCGTGGTCACGGGCGGCGGTAGCGGCATCGGCGCTGCAATCGCGGCTGCCCTTCTGCACGCGGGTGCTCGCGTCACGCTGATGGGCCGCGACGCCGTACGCCTCGAAACCCAGCGGGCGACGCTCGGCGGCGGCGAAAACGTGGCGTGCGTGAGCGTCGACATCACCGACGAAGCCGCCGTGAACGCCGCGTTTGCCCATGCAGTCGAGGGCCTCGGTGCAATCGACATCCTCGTCAATAACGCGGGCCAGGCCCAGGCCGCACCGTTCGCTCAAACGGATCTCGCGCTGTGGCGGCGCATGCTCGACGTGAACCTGACTGGCACGTTTCTCTGCACGCGCGCCGTGCTGCCAGCGATGATCGGGCAAAAGCGTGGACGTATCGTCACCGTGGCGAGCACGGCAGGCCAGGTCGGCTACCCGTACGTAGCCGCATATTGCGCGTCGAAGCATGGCGTGATCGGCATGACCCGCGCGCTGGCACTCGAAGTCGCCACACAGGGCGTCACGGTCAATGCGGTATGTCCCGGCTACACGGAAACCGAGCTTTTGCAGGCGTCGATCGAACAGATCACGCGCAAGACGTCGCGCAGCGAAGCCGACGCACGTAGCATCCTCGTGCGTCACAACCCGCAGCAACGCTTCGTCGCGCCCGACGAAGTCGCTAACGCCGTACTGTGGCTGTGCGCGCCCGGTTCGTCCGCGATCACGGGGCAGTCCATATCCGTTTCCGGTGGAGAAATCACATGACCTCGAGTGCGTCCACTCGCAAGAGCGCTGCTGCGAAGACGCCGCGAAAAGGCGTCGCCAATCCGGCTGAGAACGTCGTCGACATGGAGATGAGCACGGGCGCCGACAGCCACATGGGCCTGCGCCTGTGGCTGCGCCTGCTCACGACCACGAACATGGTGCAGACGGAATTGCGCCGCAGACTGCGCGTCGAATTCGACACGACGTTGCCGCGTTTCGACCTCATGGCGCAGCTCGAGCGACATCCCGAAGGCCTGCGCATGACCGAGCTTTCGCGCCGCATGATGGTCACGGGCGGCAATGTCACGGGCATCACCGATCAGCTCGAGAAAGAAGGCCTCGTCGTGCGCGATGCAGATCCGGCCGACCGCCGCTCGATCGCGGTGCGCCTCACGCCCGAAGGACGCGCACTCTTCGACCGCATGGCCGTCGCACATGAGCAATGGGTGGTCGAAATGTTCGGCGGCCTGTCGCTCGACGAAAAGTCGAAGATGCATGACCGCCTCGGCAAGCTCAAGCAACATCTGCGCGACAGCCTGCAAGGTTGAAACAACGCCCCAGGACAGGCATGGGACCGGAGTAAGTGCTCTGCATGGGACCGGAGTAAGTGCTAAAGCACTAACTCCGGGCGACAGCTAAAGCGCAACTCCGGTCGACAGCTTTGCATGGGGCCGTAGTAAGCGCTAAAGCGCTAACTACGGCCGACAAATGGAGACAGCTATCTTGACCACATCGACACGCTCTAACGCCGAAGCGCTCTTCGCCGGCAACCGCGTCACACTCGCCGGTTATCGCGCGCAATACTTCGACTGGTCGGTTGAAGGCCGCGTCGCGACGATCACACTCAATCGTCCCGAGCGCAAGAATCCGCTCACGTTTGAATCCTATGCGGAACTGCGCGATCTGTTTCGCCAGCTCACGTACGCAACCGATATCAAAGCCGTCGTGCTGCACGGCGCAGGCGGCAATTTCTGCTCGGGCGGCGACGTGCACGACATCATCGCGCCGCTAACCAGTCTGACGATGCCCGAACTGCTGCTGTTCACGCGCATGACCGGCGATCTCGTCAAGGCCATGCGGCATTGCCCGCAGCCGATCATCGCCGCCGTCGACGGCGTTTGCGCAGGCGCGGGCGCCATCCTCGCGATGGCGTCCGACATGCGCTACGCCACCGCGCGCAGCAAGCTCGCATTCCTCTTCACGCGCGTCGGTCTCGCGGGTTGCGATATGGGCGCCTGCTCGATCCTGCCGCGCATCATCGGGCAAGGACGCGCAGCCGAACTGCTTTACACGGGCCGCTCGGCCAGCGGCGAGGAAGGCCACGCCTGGGGTTTCTACAACCGTCTGTGCGACCCCGACACGCTGCTCGCCGATGCGCAGAAGCTCGCTGCCGATCTCGCCGCAGGCCCGACGTTTGCACACGGCATCACGAAGACGATGCTGCATCAGGAATGGACCATGAGTATCGACGAGGCCATCGAATCCGAAGCACAGGCCCAGGCCATCTGCATGGCAACACGCGATTTTGACCGCGCCTACGAAGCGTTCGCGGCCAAGACCCGTCCGGTTTTCGAGGGAGACTGATTTGAACGCCGCAACTGATATCAACCTGCACGACGCGCTCGCCTGGCCGTTCTTCGAGGACCGTCACCGCGCGCTCGCCAATGGCATCGAAGCGTGGGCGCGCGAGCATCTCGCCCACGTGTCGCACGACGACGTCGATTCGACCTGCCGCTCGCTCGTGCGCAAGCTCGGCGCGGCGGGCTGGCTGCGCTACGGCGTGGGCGGCACCGCTTACGGCGGACACGGCGATACGATCGACACGCGTGCTGTGTGCATCCTGCGCGAAACGCTCGCGAAGCACTGCGGTCTCGCCGATTTTGCGCTCGCGATGCAAGGCCTTGGTTCGGGTGCCATCTCGCTCGCGGGTAACGACGCGCAGAAATCGCGCTATCTGCCGCGTGTGGCGAACGGCGAAGCGCTCGCCGCATTCGCGCTTTCGGAACCCGAAGCAGGCTCGGACGTCGGCGCCATGGCGCTGGCGGCGCGCGTAGATGGCGACGACTATGTTCTCGACGGCGAAAAGACCTGGATCTCGAACGGCGGCATCGCGGACTTTTACGTGGTGTTCGCGCGTACGGGCGAGGCGCCCGGCTCGCGCGGCATCAGCGCGTTTGTCGTTGACGCCGATACGCCGGGGCTCGAAATCGCAGAACGCATCGACGTTATCGCGCCGCATCCGCTCGCGCGCCTGCGTTTTACCGGTGCGCGCGTGAAG
This sequence comes from Paraburkholderia adhaesiva, assembly GCF_021390575.1. Classification (GTDB taxonomy): domain Bacteria; phylum Pseudomonadota; class Gammaproteobacteria; order Burkholderiales; family Burkholderiaceae; genus Paraburkholderia; species Paraburkholderia adhaesiva. The sequence continues at coordinate 1,188,092 of NZ_JAJEJQ010000002.1, forward strand.
CGCAGCCAGATGCTGGGCGTCCCGGGCGAAGGCTTCAAGATTGCCATGCGCACGCTCGATATCTTCCGCACCTCGGTGGCGGCCGCGTCGCTCGGTTTTGCGCGTCGTGCCCTGGCGGAAGGTCTCGCGCGCGCTGCGTCGCGCAAGATGTTCGGGCAAACGCTCGGCGATTTTCAGTTAACCCAGGCAAAACTCGCCCAGATGGCACTGACGATCGACAGCAGCGCCCTCCTCGTCTATCGCGCAGCATGGTTGCGCGATCAGGGCGAGAGCGTCACGCGCGAAGCGGCGATGGCGAAGTGGCACGCAAGCGAGGGAGCGCAACAAGTGATCGACGCAGCGGTCCAGCTTTGGGGCGGCATGGGCGTACAAAGCGGCAATACCGTCGAGACGCTCTATCGCGAGATTCGCTCGCTACGCATCTACGAAGGCGCAACTGAAGTGCAGCAACTGATCGTCGGGCGTGATCTGCTCAAGGAACACGCCGCCGCGCAGGCGTGATGCGCGCGGTCCCGAACGTCACTCATTGAACTGAACGACACATGAAAAAAGCACTCCTCCCCGAAGGCTGGATCAAGCCGCGTGGCTACGCAAACGGCGTTGCGGCGTCCGGCACGCAGGTCTATATCGCTGGCCAGATCGGCTGGGACGAAAACGCGCGCTTCACGAGCCGTGAGTTCGGCGCGCAAGCCGTGCAGGCACTGCGCAATATCGTCGCCGTGCTCGAAGCTGCAGGCGGCAAGCCCGAACATCTCGTGCGCATGACCTGGTACGTTACCGACAAACGCGAATACCTCGACTCGCTCAAGGAAATCGGCGCGTCGTTTCGCGAGCTGATCGGCGATTACGACATCGCGATGAGCGCGGTCCAGGTGGTCGCGCTCGTCGAGGACGAGGCCAAGGTGGAAATCGAAGCGACGGCGGTCATTCCCGATACCGCACGCGCGGCCTGATCAAGCAAAAAGCAAAGCTGCAGCAGACAGCTCCAGAACCCTGAATGGAGACGCTATGCAACCGTCCGCCCATGTCGATACCTTCGCGCGCGATCATCTGCCGCCCGAAAATCAATGGCCCGTGCTGCTGCTCGACAATCCCGATGTTTCCTATCCGGTGCGCCTGAACTGCGCTGCGGAACTGCTCGATCGTGCGATCGAAGCCGGCCACGGCGACCGTCCTGCGGTGTGGTCCGATATCGACGGCACACCGCACGCCACGAGTTACAGGGAGTTGCGTGCGCTCGTCGATCGTAGCGCGCATGTCCTGGTCGAAGACATGGGGCTGCAACCCGGCAATCGCGTGCTACTGCGCGGCCCGAATACGCTGCAGATGGGCGTGGCGTTGCTCGCGGCGCTGAAGGCGGGACTCGTGGTCGTGCCGACGATGCCGCTTCTGCGCGCGAAGGAACTCAAGCAATTCATCGACAAGGCGCAGATCGTTGCGGCGTTGTGCGACGTGCGGCTCGCCGACGAACTGTCGCGCTGCTCCGATCCCGCCGATGAATTCTTCTGCGCGGACCTGCAGCAGGTGCGCTACTTCCACGACGACGCGCCAGAAAGTCTGGAATCGCTTGCCAAGGGCAAACCAACTGCGTTTACGGCATGCGATACCGCGAGCGACGACGTGTGCCTCATCGCCTTCACAAGCGGCACGACCGGTACGCCGAAGGGGTGCATGCATTTTCATCGCGACGTGCTGGCGATGTGCGACCTGTTCCCGCGCCATGTGCTGAAGCCCGCTGTCGACGATGTATTTTGTGGCACGCCGCCGCTTGCGTTCACGTTCGGCCTCGGTGGCTTGCTGTGCTTCCCGCTGCGCGTTGGGGCGTCAACGGTGCTGGTCGAAAAACTCACACCGGCTTTGCTGCTACAGATCGTCGAACGCTTTCACGCGACGATCATGTTCACTGCGCCCACGTTCTACCGGCAAATGGCGCCACTCGCGAAAGACCACGACATTTCCAGTTTGCGAAAGACGGTCTCCGCAGGCGAGGCGCTGCCGCAGGCGACACGCGATCTCTGGCGAGACGCGACGGGAATCGAAATGATCGACGGAATCGGCGGCACGGAGATGATCCATATTTTCATCTCCTCCGCAGGAACCGATGTGCGCGCCGGATCGATTGGCAAGGCGGTGCCTGGGTATGTCGTGCAGGCGCTGGACGACTCACGCCAGCCGGTGGCACCTGGCGTCACGGGTCATCTGGCAGTACGCGGACCGACGGGTTGTCGCTATCTCGCCGACGAGCGGCAGATGAAATTCGTGCGCGGCGGCTGGAATTTGCCCGGCGACGCCGTGTCGATCGACGCAGACGGCTACGTGTTTTATCAGGCTCGCGCCGACGACATGATCGTTTCTTCCGGCTACAACATTGCCGGACCCGAGGTCGAGACCGTACTGCTACAGCATCCTGCGGTGGCGGAGTGCGGCGTGATCGGCGCACCTGACGATCTGCGTGGCCAGGCGGTGAAAGCATTCGTGGTGTTGCGTCCGGGCTTTGCCGGCGATGAAGCGATGGTGAGCGAGTTGCAGAACTACGTGAAAAACGCCGTCGCGGCGTATAAATATCCACGCATCATTACTTTTATCAGTGCGCTACCCCGTACGGAAACCGGCAAGCTCAAACGCGCGGCACTACGGGCGATGTGATTGGTGAGCGGGGGCTTTATCGCCCCCATTTTTTTGGGCGTGTGCTGGCCCAGTTGCTCGTAGTCGATATGATGATTCATGCGGCGGCCGCACTGAATTCCGGTGTTTTCACTCTCCAGATTTAAGTGTCGAAACAAAATAAACAAGTTAATAATCCAACGTAATACGCTTAATTTAAAACAGGTTGCGACTGGTTACTCAATACGATTCGGGCGCCCGTCACGCACTCTGCTCAACCCATTGAGCTCGCCATCCGGGTGCATCGAAAGGATCTGCGAAATACTGGGTCTCGCGCACGACCTTGCCGTTGTGAAATTCCATGATGCTCACTACGTACGACGCGCGGTTCTTATAGGTAATCGTGTATTCCGTGACCCAGAGATTCCCGTTACCCTGAATACGCCGTATATCGAACCCCGATGGCGCATCCGGATGGTGACTCCGCAGCGCCTGCAAATTGATTCTTCCGACGATTCGTTCGCCTGATTGCGGATATTCGCAGATCGCGCCGTCGTCGTAAATGTCGTGTTCCGCGCCCAGATCGCCGGCCGCCGACGCGTGCCAGTGCGCGTCCAAGGCGTCACGCATTTGTTTCTCCTGCATGGCACACCTCCCGATCGAATTCATTAGCTAGCTGCCCACCGACTGCAACTCCATGCACCTGCGCTGCAAAAACCGACGTACGGCCGGATCGCGCTCGAGGCCAATCGCGAGGTTGTACGCGTTGAGCGCTTCGGCCGTCTCACCTGCTCGCGCGAGCAGGTCAGCACGCGCGGCCCAGTACGGCTGGTAATCGGCCAGCCGCGAATCGCCGGCATACGGCTCCAGCGCGTCGAGTGCCGCCTGCGGCCCATCGCGTTCCGCAAGTGCGACGGCGCGGTTCACCGCGACCACCGGCGACGCTGAAATCGCGAGCAACGCATCATAGAGCTGCACGACCGCGTCCCAGTTCGGTCGACGCGTCCGGCAACGATGCACGTGCGCCGACTGCAGTGCAGCCTCGAGCTGAAAGCGTCCGATTGCGTTGAATGCGTTCGCACGCCGCAGTAATGCGTCGGCTGCGTCGATCATCGGCGCGTTCCATGTGCCTGGATCCTGGGCGGACAGCGGAACGTAATCACCAGCCGCATCGCGACGAGCATCGCGACGCGACTGCGCGTACAGCATCAGTGCGAAGAGACCTTGCGGCTCCGGCTCATCGGGCAGCAATTCGACGAGGAGTTGCGCAAGAAACAGCGCCTCGCCAGCGAGATCGCGCCGTATGGTATCGCTGCCGACCGGGTCGGCCCACCCTTCCGCATACGCCGCATAGACGGCTTCCAGCACCGCAACGAGCCTGCCGGGCAATTCCTCGCGTTCGGGCACGATGAACGGAATGCCCGCTTCGCGAATCTTGTTCTTCGCGCGCACGAGACGCTTGCTCATTGCGGCGGGCGACATCAGGAACGCGGACGCAATCGTCCTCGTTTCAAGCCCCAACACCACCTGCAGCATCAACGGTGTGCGAATCGCAACGTCGAGCGCGGGGTGTGCGCACGCAAACAGCAGCGCAAGCCGCCGGTCAGGCAAACCGCCTCTTTCACGCTCGTCGATCTCATCGGCGAGGATCGCGAGCTGGTTTGCCACTTCGTCGCCGATATGGCGATGACGCGCGCCGTCGATCGCCCGGCGGCGCGCAACCGTCATTAACCACGCTTCGGGATTTGCTGGGCAGCCGCGCACTGGCCAGTCTGCGAGCGCGGCCGCGAACGCGTCGGCCAGCGCGTCCTCGGCCGCGGCGACATCGCGCGTGCGCATGGCGAGCAGCGCAACGAGCTTGCCGTAACTACGCCGGGCGGCCGCCTCGGCAACCGCATTCGCGGTGCCGACGTTACCGCGGCCGCTACCGGATGGACTCATGCGACAGTCCGCGCATCGCCCGGAGCGGTCCAGACGGGGCGCACTTCCATGATTCCGTGCCCCGCCCCCGGACAACGCGAAGCCCACGCAATCGCCGCGTCCAGGTTGGGCACGTCGATCAGGTAGTACCCGGCGAGTTGCTCTTTCGAATCGGAAAACGGTCCGTCGAGCACTTGCGGCTTGCCGTCGACGAGCCGCACCGTGGTGGCCGTGCTCGTGTGCTGCAGCCGGTTGGCGCCCACGAGCGCTTCCGCCTTTTGCAGCGATTCGGTGTACGCGTGGTACGCGGCCACCCCCTGCTGCCGCTCGCTGTCGGTCATCTGATTCCAGCGGTTTTCGTCCGAATAGATCATCAAGAGATATTGCATTTGATCCTCCATCATGGGATTAAGGCGGGTGATGACATCGGGCCGCCCATCACAATGACGCTCGGACCGCATGTTGACGGACAGGTGGCGTTAAAAATATCGCGGATCGCGTATTCGCCTTATTCGAGCGCTTTACTCGACTCCCCTACCTTCGGCGAGCCCGCCATCGCCCGGTGTGTGGCTCTCACTTGCACCGCGCCATTGCCGACTGCATCCAACCCTGGTTCCCGGAGGTAGACCTCGCACAGAATCAAACTTCAGCGCCGCTCGGCCGCAGAGCCATTTGCGCTTCTGTCACAATAGCGTTTTGCCATTTCGCTGACGTGCCACTGGCAACGCAGCACAACTGACCTTTTCGTCGATGCGTTTCTTCGGAATAAGCCTTTACGTCATCATCGCCCTGTTCTTTGCGGTGCATGCCATCCGCACCCGCCAGAACATGTACTGGATGCTGATCCTGTTTCTCTTCCCGGGCCTCGGCAGTCTGGTCTACTTCTTTGCCATTTACTTGCCGTCACTGCGTGACTCGCGTGGGGCAAGGACCGCGACGAGGGCCATCTCGCAGCTCGTCGATCCTAACCGGGCCGTACGCGAGGCTCGCACCGATTTCGATCGCGCGCCGACCGTCGCGCATCGCATGCGGCTTGGTGCAGCGTTGCTCGATGCAGGAAAAGCTGCCGAAGCCCTGGAGCATTACTAGGCGGCAGCCAGTGGGCCTTTCGCATCCGATCCGGCCCTACTCGAAGGGCTCGCGCGTGCACAGTTCGCGACCGGCGACGCTTCCGCTGCAGAGGTCACGCTGGAAAAACTGTTCGCCGTCCATCCCATCGCCCGCCGGCAACCCGTGTCTGCCTTGCTGTACGCTCGGGCGCTGGCCACGATCGGCGCACCGGGCACGCGCGCCGCGTTCGAGACGGCACTTGCCAGCGCAAGCGACGCTGCGCCCCGTTGCCTGTTCGCCGACTGGCTAATGACACAGCCTGACGATGCCGACCGCCGGCGTGCGCGTGAACTTTACGCTGAGATCGTGCACGACGCGAAGCACTGGCCGCGCCATGCGCGCGAACATAACAGCGAATGGCTGCAACGGGCCCAGGCCGGCCTGAGCCGATAACGCAGGAGCGAGAGCGGCAAAGCCGGAGACTTTCGGCGAGACGAAACCGGAGAGCGCCAGCCCGCTGTCATGGCAGCAGTCCGGAATTGACTGGTCGATCGCCGGTACCCGCCGACGCACCCCATTTTCGCAACAGAAACAGGTGACGCTCGCGCTTCGGCGCATCCGCACCGATCACGCCGAACTCGACTGGAATCTTCGTGTAGAACACGTGGACGCCCTCGACCTGCACGAGTGCCAGCAATCGCGCGGCCTCGTCCGTAGTCAAGGCAAGCACAATCTGCACCGGTTGGTCGTAAGCCCGGAAGGCATGAGGCGCATGGTGTGCACCTGCGTGGCCGGTGCCTTCGGCGCAATCGATCACGGTTGCGCCCCTTACGTGCAGCCTGCGCGCTTCCGACAACAGCCAGTCGCAGATTGCCTGATGCCCATGGCGGCGGTTTCGTTCTGTATAGAACGTGAGCTGGTAGCCATTCATAACGCCTCCCGCAACCGAAACCCGGCGCACGTGCCGCAACGCTGCGTGGCGCCGTCCTCACCATTTGCATGCTAGACCACGCGGCGCCTGCGCGTGTTTCCACCTGGAAACCAGGAAAAAACGTCGTCGACCGTGCGAACTAGTGCGCGCCCCCGCCCGAACCGACGAACTCCATGCGCCCCTGCGACGCATCGTAGCGACAGACGATCTTCGCGCCCTCCTTCACATCGCCCTTTAGCATCGCCTTGGCCAGTTCGTTTTCCACCATCTGCTGAATCTGGCGCCGCAATTCGCGTGCGCCGAACTCGGGGCGGTAGCCGATAGCCGCGAGGTGATCGACGACGCTATCGTTGAACTTCAGCTCGATATCCTGGCTATGTGCCATCCGCTCCACCTGGCGGAGCAGCAGGTGCACGATCGAGCGCAGTTCGTCATCGGTGAGCGGCTGAAACACAATGATTTCGTCGATGCGATTCAGAAACTCCGGCCTGAAATGCTGGCGCAATTCGGTCAGCACGGCGTTCTGTGTGGACGCCTCGCCACTCGAGAGAAACCCCGGGCCCGAACGTTTCTGACCGGAAACCACGTCCGAACCCAGATTGCTGGTTGCTATGACGACGGTGTTGCTGAAATCCACGACACGGCCCTTTCCATCCGTGAGCCGTCCGTCATCGAATACCTGGAGCAGCACGTTGTAGACATCGGAATGGGCTTTCTCGATCTCGTCGAGCAGGATCACGCAATACGGTCGGCGGCGCACGCGTTCTGTGAGTTGCCCGCCCTCGTCGTAACCGACGTAGCCCGGCGGCGAACCGATGAGTCGCGACACCGCATGGCGCTCCATGTACTCGCTCATGTCGATGCGGACGATCGCGTCCTCGTCGCCGAACACGGCCTCCGCGAGCGCCTTCGCCAGTTCCGTCTTGCCCACGCCGGTCGGTCCGAGGAACAGGAATACTGCAGTCGGCCGCCTGCCGCGCCGCAACCCGGCGCGTGAGCGGCGCACTGCATCGCTCACAGCGACGATCGCCTTTTCCTGGCCGATCACTCGCTCATGCAGCCGTTTCTCCATTTCGAGCAGGCGCGTGCGTTCTTCGGCGGTGAGCTGCGTGACCGGCACGCCCGTCAGCTTCGCGACGATCTCGGCGACGTGCTCGGTCGTCACGTCGGAGGTCACGGAGCCGAGACGGCTCTTCCACTCCGAGGTGGCTTCGGACAAGGCTTTTTCCTTGTTCGCAATAGGCTCGTCTAACGCATGTGCCCGCTCGAAATTCTTGCGCGTCGCTGCGTAGTCCTGCTCGCGCCGCAACTGCGCCAGTTCCGCTTCGAGTTCGAGGATCGCTGCGGGCCGCGACGTTGCGGCGAGGTGGACGCGTGCCGCAGCCTGATCGATGAGGTCAATGGCCTTGTCGGGCAGGAAGCGTCCCGTCACGTATCGGTCAGACAGTTCGGCGGCCGCGACGAGCGCATCGTCGCGGATCGTGACGCGGTGGTGCACTTCGAGCTTGTCGCGCAGGCCGCGCAGGATGTTGATAGTCTGATCGACGCTCGGCTCCGACACGAACACGGGCTGGAATCGGCGCTCGAGTGCTGCATCCTTTTCGATGTACTTTTGATATTCAGCGAGCGTCGTCGCACCGATCAGGTTAAGTTCGCCGCGCGCCATCGCCGGCTTGAATACATTGGCGATATCGACGCCGCCTTCGCCGCCGCCCTGACCCGCGCCGACAATCATGTGCACTTCGTCGATGAACAGCACCAGCGTATCGCGCTGCGCGGAAATTTCCTCCATCACCTGCTTCACGCGCTCTTCGAATTCGCCGCGATATTTGGCACCCGCGATCAATCCGTTCACGTTCAGTTCGACAAGCCGCCGTCCCCGCAGCGATTCCGGCACATCGCCGTTGAGCATGCGCTGAGCCAGGCCTTCCGCGATGGCGGTTTTGCCCACCCCGGGTTCGCCGATCAGGACCGGATTATTCTTGCGCCGCCGCGCGAGCACCTCGACAACCGTTTCGATCTCGCTGGAGCGCCCGATGACGGGATCAAGCTTGCCCTCGCTCGCGAGTGCCGTCAGGTCGCGGCTGTACTGGTCGAGTTGCGGCGTGGGGCTCGCACTCTTCGCGGCGGGTCGTTCGCGCTTGTCACCTTCGGCCTCGACTAGCCGCTGCAGCACTTTCTGCGGCGTGACGCCGTAACGCCCGAGCAGATGGCTGGCGAAGCTGTCTTGCACCTGCGAAAGCCCGAACACCAGATGTTCGGGCGCGACGTAACTATGTCCAAGTTCGCGCGAGACGAGAAACGCGCGGTCGATCGCGCATTTCAGGCGCGGAGAGACAGCAATACGACCCTCATCGACGGCTTGCGGCGGCTCACGTTTCTGCGCGTTTGCGTCGATATACGCTCGCACGTCATCGGGTTCGATGCCGAGGCGCTTGAGCATCGCGACACCCGCCTCGTTGCCGGCGATCTCGTACAACAGGTGTTCCGTATCGACCTCGCGCCTGCCAAACTGCATTGCGCGTTCGGCGGCGCGCTGCAGCAATTCGCGTGCGACGTCGCTCAAATAGCGTTCGACGACGGCACTGTCGCCAGTTTCCATCGCCTGCTGCACGCCTTGCGGCGCAGCATCTTCTTGCTGCGCGCCGCGAAACAGCGCTTCGAGCGGGCTTAGCGTGCGCTGGTGGCGCGTCAGTTGCGCGTAGTGATAATCGCAAACGTCGACGTAGCGCCGCCTGCCGTCCTGCAACACGGCGACCCGAACCGTCGCCGGACGCACGCCGCAAACGTCGCAGTTGAACTGAGCCATTTCGTCTCCTTGAGAGCATCGCGCCGTGTACACGGTCGCCGGCTCCCCGGTCGACGCAGCGTACCGGTCAGGCGCTTGAAAGCCAGAAGCAATCGCCGTTGCGAAGTTCAGCAGACATCGTAGCGTTTAATCGCAAGCCGTGCCGACTCGCTGCCGAGTTGCTTAAACGAAACGAAAAGCACGCTGGGAACGTGCGACGACGGGCGTCTGGAGGAAGCGCGCTCAGGCCTCGGCCTTCCTTTCCTTGATCCACTCGGAGAGCAGTGTGGACGACACGGCCAGAATCACCGGTCCGATAAAGAGCCCTACGATGCCAAACGCAAACAGGCCCCCGAGCACGCCGGAAAGGATCAGCAACATCGAAAGATTTACACCGCGTCTGATGAGGAGTGGGCGCAACAGCTTGTCGACCAGTTCGACGACCACATACCAGACCAGCAGCAGGACAGCCGCGAGACGAGCGTCATGGACGAATAGCCAGACGACCCCGCCTAGCATCGGCAAAATCGGTCCGATCTGCGCAAGACACATCATGAGCAGCACGGCGGTCAATACGCCGGCACCCGGCACGCCAGCGAACCACAAACCGATCCCGCCGAGCGCCGACTGAATCACCGCCGTGACGACGATGCCGAGCGCGACCGCACGAATCGACGCACCGGCAAGGCGCACCGCTTCGGTACCGTAGCTCGGCGATACGCGGTCCGCAAAGCGCGTGACATACGCGCTCGCCTGCTCGCCCTGCGCGAAGAGCACGCCCGTGATGATCACGGTGACGAACATGTGCATGACGAACACGCCCACCGATGCGGCATGCGTAATCAACCAGTGCGCCGCGATCGATACATACGGTTCGAGTTGCGCGAGCATACCGCCCGTGCCTGCATCCGAGAGTGATTGCCACTTGCTGGCGATGCCCCTGCCGACCACCGGCAAGTCGCGGACCCAGTCTGGCGGCGGCGTGAGCGCGTAGTCGGGAAGCGCTGCGATCAGCTTCATGATGTCGCTGCCGTGCTGCGCAAGCGTGGAAATCGCTTCGTAGAGCGGCAGGACGATCACGACGAGCAGGATCAGCAACATGATCAGCGTGGCCAGCCAGCGACGATTGCCGCAACGGCGCTCGATGGCCAGCATCACCGGCCAGGTCGCGACGACGATCGTCGTCGCCCAGATGAGTCCGGGGATAAACGGTCGCATCACGTAGAGCGAGCCGATCGTCAACGCACAGAGAATCGCGACGACGAACAGGGTGCGGGCAATATCCGGAGATTCTTGTGGCTTCAAGGCGTTTTCCTCGCGGCGAGCAGCCACGCTGGTCGATGAACACGTTAGCCGAAGCTCGCGTCCAAAGACACGACGCTCGCCTGGCCACAGACGAACTAGTCTATCCTGGATGCGCGCTGTCCCGTCGCGACCCGAGCCTGCATCGTTCGTGCCCGTAGTCATGGGCGCGGCGGCACTCTGGGATAATGGCCGTTCCCTGAAACTGTCCCGTCCGAAGAGACCCGCCATGTCTGTTTCCGATCCGAAACTGCCCTGTGTTCTGCTGACCAACGACGATGGCATCGACGCGCCGGGCCTCGGTGTGCTGGAGGCCGTCGCGGCCGAACTGGCCCATGAAGTCTGGGTTGTTGCGCCGGAACACGACCAGAGCGGCACGTCGCACTCGATCAGTCTGCACTCGCCACTGCGTGTGAGCCGCCGCGGTCAGCGGCGTTTCGGCGTGATGGGCACGCCGGGCGACTGCGTCGTGATGGCCGTGCGTCAACTGATGGGCGACGTGACACCCTCGCTCGTCCTCTCGGGCATCAATCGCGGCGGCAATCTCGGTGTCGAAACGATGTTTTCCGGCACGGTCGGCGCGGCCATGACCGGCGTGCTGCTCGGGCTGCCATCGATTGCGCTGAGCCAGACGTTCCGGGACCGCGAGCGTGTGCGTTGGGACACCGCACACGCGCTCGCACCGGATACGATCCGCCGCCTCGCCCGCGTGGCGCATGACGCGCCCATCTGCCTGAACGTAAATTTCCCCGATATCGATGCCAGCGCGGCGGGACCGCTGACGATTACGCGCCAGGGTGTCGGGCTGGTTCAGGGAATCGATGTCGTGCCACAAATCGATCCGCGTGGCATCGACTATCACTGGCTGCGTTTCAACCGGGGACCGCGTGAAAATGGCCCCGATACGGAAACGGCCGTGGTCAATTCGGGCCGGGTGTCGGTGACCCCGCTGCACTTCGAGCGCACAGATGAACGCGCTTTCGCAAGGTTGCAGGCAGCGCTTGAAGCGGGCTGATGAGTCACGCCCGCTGCCAGGACGTCGCGGCAGATTCGGCGCCGCTAATGGCCGGGACAGCGAGACGGTAGGGATGGTGCGCCGCACTCGCGCACGGTGCGGCGACGGCGACGCGCCATGCGTCGCCGCGCGAAGTGCCATCTAAAGCGCAATCAAAATCCAGGCATGGCCGGATACGGCTCGGTGTGATCTTCCACGCCGCGCACGCCGGGAATCCGCTCAGCCGCGACACGCACCGCCTGCACCGCTTCCATCGAACTGAAGATGCCCCAGAGGTGCACGACGCCGTTCTCGACGACGAGATTGCGCCCGGCGAACGACCACGGCCGTCCTTCGAGCTCGGACATCAATTGTTCGCGGATCTCACGGTCGGTAGCCGACACCGTCTCCGCTTCCTGCGCTCTGCTCGCCAGCGCCTGCAGCAGATTCGCCCGGCTCACGATGCCGACGACCTGCCCATCACGCAGCACGGGCACGCGTTTGACACCGCGCGTTTCCATGATCGTCGCGATCTTCGAAAGCGATTCCTCTTCGCCCACGCAGATCACCTCGTGCGTCATGACGTCTTCCACGCGGTTCGCGTGCGATTTCACATAGGCATCGGCGTCCGCGCGCGCCGCAAAGAAGTCGAGCCAGCGCCCACGGCGCGTCGTCTTGTCGGTGCCAATTTCGACGCGTCGCAACAAATCACCCTCGCTGATGATACCGACGAGACGTCCGCCCGCATCGACCACCGGGGCGCCGCTGATGTGGCGTTCGACTAGTAATGAAGCTGCGTCGCGGACAGTCATGTCCGGCTTGACGGTGACGACATTGGTGGTCATGACATCCAGTGCACGCATGATCGTTCTCCCAGTTCGCTTATGTGCCAGAGGTGCTCCCCTTTCAAAGCGTAGTGGTCGTCCGCGTTGCGGCATTGATATGCATCAACGCACTGACAAATGAATCAGATCTGTATGACGAATATATAGGAAACAGAGTGCGCGACGGGCACGATCGCTGCTGCACTCTGGGCGGATTCGAGTTCGTCACGCGAACCGTTCCGGAAATGGCACCCGAGTGCATTGTATGGCAGCCCGGTCGCAATCTGCGTTGCGGCGTCCATCGCCTCGGCATTCGCGCATGGCCGTTCCATTGATACTTAACGAAATCGAATTCGCAATTTGTAATTCGCATTACTGAATAAAAGACAGAAACCATCTTTCATCCAACGCGGGCGGATATGTCCCGAACTACCGGCAGCCCTCCGACACCGCGATGCCGGAGGGCACAACTCCAATTCAGGCTTATGCCTGCACCAGCGCGAGCACGCGCAGCGGACTACCCGAGCCGGCCTGGATCTTCAGCGGCGCGGAAACGATAACCGCGCCCGTCGGGGGCAACTGGTCGAGATTTTTCAGGCACTGCAGGCCATAGCGGTTTGCACCATGCATCAACGTGTGGCACGGGTACGGGATCGGCCAGGCGTATGACTGCCCCGCATCCGTGTTGATCGTCTCGACACCGAAACCGTGAACCTTACGCTCGTGGATCAGCCATTCGACCGCTTCCTGCGTTGGCCCCGGCGTGTGTGCGCCGTCTTCGTGCAGATTCAGGAACGCCGCCGGATCAGTGCGCTTCGACCAGTCCGACCGGAACAGAACCCAGGCGCCGGCCGGAATACGGCCGTGTTTCACTTCCCACGCCTCGAGAAACCCGACCGTCAACAGCCAGTCCGGATTCGCCCCGACTTCGGCGCTCGCATCAATCACGACCGCAGGCGCAATGAAATTCTTCACGTCGATCGTGTCGACGGAATTCTGTGCGTGATCCTTGCCACTAATCCAGTGCACAGGTGCATCGAAATGTGTGCCGGTGTGCTCGCCACAGGAAAAATTGTTCCAGTACCAGCCGGGGCCCTGTTCATCGTACTGACTGATTTTTTCCATTTTGAACGCCCAGACCTGACCGAACTGCGGCGGCAGTTGCAGCGCCGGAAATTCCGGTGAAAGTGTTTGCGTCAGATCCACGATGCGTACGTTGCCGCTCGCCAGATCGAAAGTCAGTTGCTCCAGACTGCTCGTCATCCTGCGCTCCTCACGAATACCATCTGTTCTCTTCTCGCGAATGCGACGCAGCTCGGCTGCATCGCATTCGCACCCCTGCCATTCCGCACCCGCCGGACCACCTCACGCTGCTGCGAGATCCGCATAGCGACAACGCAATTATCTTTAGGTCTAAATTAATTCAAAACCATGGTTAACCCGTTTTTTGTGCCTGACGAAAATGACTGGCCGTGGCGCCGTGGTATCGTCGCGTGTCGTCGGGCAAGGCCCGCATTCGTTACGCTGCAATTTCCCCGTATGAGTCAGTCTTCCACCGGCAGTTTCGTCGACAGTTACACCCCCGCTCTGCTCGCGCAGGTCAGCCAGCTTATTTCCGGCGAATTCCATGTGATCGTTCAGGCCAGCGGTTTTGAAATCTCCGATTGGCGTGTGCTTTCCACGCTATCGGACGGCAAGGCGATCAGCATCGGTCAGCTCGCACAGGTTTCCGTCACGAAACAACCCACCGTCACGCGGTTGCTCGACCGCATGGAGGCTCAGGGTTACGTCAAGCGCATCCCGCACCCGACTGATCGGCGCGTCACACTGGTCCGCATCACCCCGCAGGGGCAGAAGCTCGTGTCGGCGCTGATGAAGCAAGCGAAGATCCATGAGGACCAGGTGCTTGCTCCACTCGGCAAGGAAAAATCGGAAGAGCTCAAAGCCACACTGCGGCTGCTGATTGATCTGCACCGTCCATCCGCCTGAAATCGATGCCCGGAATGGCCGCGCTTTAAACGACTTACGCGCATTGCGTATCGTCATGCGGTCAACCGCGCAAACATGATCGTTCCTGATTCCGCCACGCAGCGCACCCGCGCCGGTTTCAACCGTTATCCGCGGTCTTTGCCGGGCGTACGATCGCTGCCCGCAAGTCGTCCGGAATCGCAATCGACAGATGTGTGTCGAGTGAAGTCGTCACCATGGTCTGCCGGGCGGACATGCGCACCACTCCGTCCACGCCCACGCACGTCCACGCGAGCGTCAGCGATTTTTGCCCGATGCGCTCGACGTCCAGCGCAAGCCACACGTGCTCACCCATCTTGCTGACTGCCTTGAAGTCGACGTCGAGATGCACCGTTGGCACGCCGATCCTGCGCGCGCCAATCAAGCCGTGAAAGCCCTCGGGCAGCATTTCGTCGATCCACGCCTCGACCAGATCATTAAACAGTACGAAATACTGAGGAAAGAACACGATGCCGGCCGGGTCGCATTCTGAAAAGTGAATCTTGTGCTTCCGGCGGAACGTGTGGGTATCCATGCCTGCGTCTCCGTCATGCTTTTTCCGGCGGTCAAACCAGCGCGTGACGAGCCAGCGCCGCACGCAGCTTGTGGCCGTGTTCGTCCGCGAGGGCGGCATCGCGCAACTCGCGCAGCGTCGCAGGCGCCAACCTCGCGCCTGCCTTCACCACAGCGGCCATCACCGTCTGATAGTTCTTCAGTCCACGCGCGTGTGTGTCGCTGTAACCCTTCACCAGGCGCTGGCACTGAGCGACTTCGACGGCGAGTTCGGGATTGTACGTTGCCGTCTCGACGATCTGCGCGAGCCATGCCTCGATGCGCGCGTTCTCCAGTTCGTAACGCAACGTGCGGCGGCGCATGCCGCGCAGACTCGCGACTACATAGAGCATCAGGTAGCCCCGCAACGAACTCGTCTTCACGACACGACCTGACTGCGTGTACCGTCGCACGAGCCGATGGACCCAGTGCGGCCGCGCGAGCCAGCGACCGAATCCAGCAGGCAACGTTTCGCAGATTTCTTCGAGCCGCGGGTGCATGAATTCGTTAATGGCGAGCAACTGGTTGGCGTTCGCGTGCACTTCGCTCCGTACCCGCTCGAAACGCGATCCGCGTGTCTTGAGGTCGGCCACGCGAATCGTGTCCTCATACGACATCCATAGTGCGAGATGGCGTGCGGTTTCGCGCAGTAGCGCCGTATCGGCGCCCGGCCGCGCACGCCGCAGGTCCGCGAGTCGATTCAGATAGAGTGCCGCGTAATCCGGGTCCTGATAGTCGATCAACCGGCGCACACCCTCGAGCGCAATGGGTTGAATCGCTACCGGCAATTCCTCGCGGACGCGTTCGATCAGCGACGCCACAGCACGGTCGCGCGGCGCCAGTTCCGGAACTTCCGCTGCCTTGACGTCCGCTTGCGCGGCGTCTGAGTCCGCGCTCCCGGACGCCGTGTCAAACGCCACGCCGAATGCGCGCAAACTCGGCTTCACGCCCACTCCCCCGCGTTCGATCGTCTCTTCGAACTGGCGGCGACTGAACGGCAGCACGCCCGTCCCCGCCAAAGCGCCGAACAGCACAGCACTGATCACGCTGCCGGACGCTTGCGCAGCCTGCGCCATGTCGAAGTGCACGAAGCGTTTGGCGGACTTTTTCGCGTGCGCGATGAGCGCTTCGCTGTCGACGCGGCCATCGCCCATTGCGGTCTTCTCCGCAATCGAATACACGCGATGCGTAGACGCGACGAGCGTGGTGCGTTCCGCCGAGACGAGCCCGCGCTGCACCGCGCGACCGGCCTCCATCAGTTCGGACGCCAGCACCACGTCAACGTCGCCGGGCAGCGGCATCAGTGCCAAAACCGGTGTGCGGCTTTCGGCCTCGTCGCGCGGAAACAATTCGACGTAATAGATCGTCGCGCCAGTGCGTTGCGCCACACCCGGCACGGAAGTGGTCTGGGCGTAGTAGCCGTTGTGCTCGCCGAGATTGACGACCCAGCCGGCCAGCACACCGCCGCCCTCGCCGCCCATGGCGAGAATCGCGATCTTGATGGGTTGTGATTTCATCGTTGTCTTTCCCGAATCAGAACGTGTAACGCGCAAGACGTTGAGCCGTGCGGCGCTGCAGCCAGCCGATCACTGCGTCGCGAACGCGCTGACGCAATCTGTCGAGACGTGTTGGATTGCTGACGATCTGCGCGCGATAGAACGACGGGCACAACACCGCGGCATGCGAAACCTCGCCGCACAGGCCGCACCCCACGCAACTGTCGATCACGCTCGCCACCGGATCGGTACGCAGCGGGTCGGGATTGGGCTTGATCGACAATGACGGGCAACCCGAGAGACGAATGCACGAATGATCACCGGTACACGTATCGGAATCGACACCAAAGCGCTCGCGCACGACACGCTCGCCCGCAGCAATCGCCTTGCGCTGCTTTGGTTTCTCGCGCCGCTGTTTGTTCAGCATGCACTCGCTCTGGGCGATCAGCACCTTCGGGCCCTTGCTGTCCGTGGTGAGTGCGCTCTTGAGCGTCGCCATCATCGTCTTCAGGTCATACGTCCGTCGAACCGTCTTGACCCATTCCACGCCGACGCCGCGCACCGCCTGCTCGATCTCGTGCCCCGTGCTGCGCGTCGGATTGAGCGCGGCCGACGAGAGAATGTCCTGCCCGCCCGTCGCAGACGTATAGCTGTTGTCGACAACGATCGTGAGGTTATCGCTCTTGTTGAATACCGCGTTGGCGATACCGCTCGTGAGTCCGTTGTGCCAGAAGCCACCGTCGCCCATCACCGAGATCGCACGTTTGCTGGCGTTTGTATTGAACGCAGCGGCGCTCGCGCTGCCGAGGCCATAGCCCATCGTCGTTGCGCCGAGATTGAACGGCGGCAGGATCGAGAAAAGATGGCAGCCGATGTCGGCGCTCACATGATGGGGACCGAGTTCGCGCTCGACCAGTTTCATCGCGGTGAAAATGGGCCGCTCGGGGCAGCCGGTGCAAAAACCGGGCGGACGTGCGTGCACGCTGTCGTCGAGCGCGGGCAACGGCTCTGCTTCGATCGATGGTGCTTGAGTGGTAACTTCAGCGGCAACTTCAGCAGCGGGTGCGTCAGCCGGTACCGCCATCACAGGAATAATCTTGCGCCGAACCGCCTCGCGTTCGAGCACGCCGTAGCGTTCGAGGAATGCACGCAGGCCCTTCATGACCGTCGCTGCGGTGTACTCGCCCGCAAGCGGCAGCATGTCCTTGCCATGCAGTGCGGTACTTACGCCGTGCTGGCGCAAAATCGAGCCCGCATTCTGCTCGACGAAGTTCGGCTGCCCTTCCTCGATCACGAGCACTGCACGCTTGCCCGCGCAAAACCGCTCCCACTCGGAATCGATGAGCGGATACGCCACGTTCATCACATACAGCGGAATCTGCGATTCGCCATAGACATCGGCGAGGCCGAGGCGTTCGAGCGCCCGCAACACGGTGTTGTAGCTGCCGCCCTGGACTGCGATGCCGATATCGCGTGAATCGGCGGCGAAAAATTCGTTGAGCTGGCGCTCTTCGATGAACTTCACCGCGGCAGGCCAACGCTCGTGAATCTTCTCGCGCTCATGCAGGAAGCTCGCGGGCGGCAGAACGATGCGATTGACGTCGCGAGCCGGGTTTTCAAGCGCGTCCTTGATCGTGAACGCCGAACGCCGGTTATCCGCCGCAACGAACTGGCCGTGCACGTGACACGCGCGAATGCGCAGCTGCAGCATCACCGGCGTGCTGCTCGCTTCAGACAGGTCGAACCCGTCCTTCACGGCCTGAACGATAGACGGCAGATTCGGGCGCGGATCGAGCAGCCAGATCTGCGATTTCATGGCGAACGCATGACTGCGTTCCTGCATGATCGACGAGCCTTCGCCATAGTCCTCGCCGACGATGATCAACGCGCCGCCCGTCACGCCGCCCGATGCGAGATTGGCGAGCGCGTCCGAAGCGACGTTCGTGCCCACGGTCGCCTTGAACGTGACCGCGCCGCGCAGCGGGTAGTTGACGGACGCAGCCAGCGTCGCAGCCGCCGTGGCCTCGCTCGCGCTGTTCTCGAAGCGTATGCCGTAGTCGCTGAGAATGTCCTGGGCGTCGGCCAGCACGTCCATCAGGTGCGAGATCGGTGAACCCTGATAACCGGCCACGTAGGCCACGCCGGACTCCAGCAACGCCTTGGTCACCGCAAGGATGCCCTCGCCGCTGAATACCTCACCTGCGCCGAGGCGCAGTTTCTTCACTTCCTCGACAAACGACCGCTCCGCCATGACCGTCCTCTTGCTTGATCTTTTCGTGGCGCACGACGATGCCTCGTCATGCGTGAGGCCAGTATATTTTAGTTTGGAATATTTCCAAAATCATAGTTATCCCTGTGAAGGGACCTTTTTTACCGCACTCTTGAAGCGTGCCGAAACGAACGAAAACAGCACCGTGGCGGCATTTCGCACCGCCACGATACCGTGTTCAAACGATCTGAAACCGCACGTCTGCATGGACTGCGCGTAAACCCCGATCTTCCCGGGGCATCGCAGAGAATCACCCCGCTGCCGCAAGCGCCGTGTATTGCCCCTGCCAGTAGACCAGCGGACGCGGCACGGACTCGTCGCGAGCCACCGCGCGCACGCGGCCGATGATGAGCAGGTGTCCGTGCCGCACGATCAGTTCCTCCACCTCGCAATCCATGGCGACGACACTGTCCACGAGCAGCGGCGCTCCATCGTGCGTCATGTGGGTCCACGCCTCGTCGCCGTAGCGCGCCTCGCCTTGTTCGCCTCGAAAGCCTGTGAAGCGTTCCGCGATCGCACGCTGTTCGGCGCGCAGCAGATTCACACCAAAGCGCCGCGTGCGTTCGAGCAGCCCGGCCGACGAACTCGTCGCCTTCATCGACGCCACCACCATCGGTGGCTGCGCCGAAAACGACGACACCGATGTCGCGGTGAAGCCGCTACGTTCGGCGCCGTCCGCGACGGTTACGACGCAGACCGCGCCAGCGAAGCCGCGCATCGCCTGCACGAAGCGGCTGCTCAGCACGCCGGTGTCATCCACGGCGTCAGGCTGCACGGCGGTTCTCGCGCGGGCTACGCAGCCCGTGCGCCTCGAGGATCGGCAACACGGTATCGCGGAAGTACGGGAACTCCTTCACGTAATCCACGAACGAGAGTGTCGTGCCCCGGAACCCGGCTTCGGCCAGCGAGATCAGGCCCGCCGCCACTTGCTGCGGCGTACCGACGAGCGGGAATCCGCCATGCCCGGCCGCCATCCGGTCGCGGATCAGCGCGAGCAGGTCGTGCGGGAACGAGTGCGCATTCGCAAACTGAAGCGCGACGAGGTTGTCGACGGCACCCCAGTCCGCGTTGTCCTGCGCGAAGTAGTGCAGATACTGGCGCGCTTCTTCCTCGGTCGGACGGCACACCACGTGCGAGAACGTCAGCACGTTCACGTCCTTGCCCGCGGCCGCGCCCTTCTGCTTCAGTTCGGCGACTTCCGTGCGCGAGCGGTCGAGATCGATCGCCGGGGTGAACAGGAAGTTTGCGTTACGGATGGCGAAATCGCGCCCTTCGCCCGAACCGGCGGCGTTCAGGATAGGCGGACGCTCGCCATTCCACGGACGCGGCAGGCCATAGATATTCTTGAGCTGGAAATTCTCGCCATTCCAGTTGAAGGGACCGTCGTGCGTCCAGATCTTCTGCACGATGTCGAACCACTCCTGCGCGTACGCATAGCGCTTTTCGTGGCCCGTCGCGAGCGGCAGACCCAGCGCTTCGTACTCGGGACGATTCCAGCCCGCGACGATATTCAGCCCGGCACGGCCCGCGCCAATCTGGTCGAGCGTCGCAATCTGCTTCGCGACCACGACCGGATGGTTCGCCGCCGTGTGAATCGTTGCGAAGACGGTGAGATTGCGGGTCTTGGCGAGCAGGCCGGCAGCCCAGGTCATCGTCTCCAGAACGGAACCGTGGAAATCGGTCTCGCCGCCGTAGCCGATCCAGCGCGCGATGGGCAGCATGAAATCGATACCCGCCTCGTCCAGCATGATTGCGAGCTTTTCGTTGTTCTCCCACGAATTGCCCCAGCGCTCGCCGATCTTCGTTACCGACATACCGCCCGAGCAGTTCGTCGCAAACGTCCCCAGAATGAAATCCTTCGTGTTCAGAATTCGTCTCATGTCAGTCCTGGCGCAGTAAAATTTGTTTCCACGACGGGCCGCCTCGCAGCGTCCCAGCTTTCCCAACCCACTCGACGACATGGGCCGCATTCGCGCGATTCCGCAATGAACGAACCATCAAGCAGAACCACGAAAAACAACGCTGCTGCCGAACATCGCTGGCATCTCGCGATGAACGAATTCGGCGTCGAGATCACCGACCTCGAATACGCCGTCATGCGTCTTGACCAGTCGTTCTCGCGCTGGCAGTCCGAGTGCATGGCTGCCGTGACCGGCACCACGCTGAGCGGCCAGGAGAACGCGCTGGTGCACGTCATCCACATGCGCGAACGGCCCAAGACCATTCGCGACTTGCTTCACATGACCAACCGGCAGGACGTAGCTAATATGCAGTACGAACTACGTAAGCTGATCAAAACCGGGCTCGTCGAAAAATACGGAACGGCGCGCACCGGCGTGTACTACGTGACGACTGCTGAGGGCTCTCGCGTGTGCGAACAGTACGCACGCCTGCGCGAAACGGTGCTCCTCAAGATGGCCGAGGCGACGGCGGGCATCAAATCGGCCGCTGCCCAGGCCACCGCGTGTCTCGAACAGATGGAACGCGTCTACGAATCCGCTACGCGCGAAGTCGCCACGTTTCATCGG
Organism: Paraburkholderia adhaesiva; assembly: GCF_021390575.1. Classification (GTDB taxonomy): domain Bacteria; phylum Pseudomonadota; class Gammaproteobacteria; order Burkholderiales; family Burkholderiaceae; genus Paraburkholderia; species Paraburkholderia adhaesiva. The sequence continues at coordinate 1,209,357 of NZ_JAJEJQ010000002.1, forward strand.
CAGCGCTGACAGAGAATCGCGCCTGACGTAAGTCATGAGGAACAGCGAACCACCCGGCATCCAGGCTGTTTCAGATCAAAAATCACATTGATTTTTTATCTGATCGAATCGTAGTGCAGCGCCTTTTTGACTGCAACCGATTTCACCTCAGGGAAAACACCGGCCCGGGATGGGCATAGTCATGCGTATATGGGGAACGTGACGAAAGCGCGTCGCGCTCGCCCCATGACGCGGGGCGAGGCGGCGAACCGCGCACGAATGCGCGCGGGAAAGGGAATTTGCTGCTGCCCGACGTATCGGGCCGTATCTGGCTGAATGGTGCCAGCGCCTCAGATGACGAGGCGGGAGACCTTGACACCTTCGAGTGACACACCCGCCATCAAACCGGCATTGGTCAGCACGAACGCTTCGACCGGGCTCATGGCGGTCGAGGTATCGATGTTGCCGTTCGCCCCGACCGTCACCACCGCGACGGTCGCGTCGGCGCCCGCTGCCCACCCCTGGCTGCTGAGGAACTCGTCGAGCGCGTGCTGGTTCATGAATGCGAAAACGAGCGTTTTCGATTGCGCACCTATCTGAAGACCGAACGAGCCGGCCACGGTGCTGTAGTAACCCGTCGTGCGGCCATTCACGCGCATTGCACCCGTGCCGTACTGTCCACCGATCCAGAAGCCCGCCGAAAGCACGGACGGAAACACGAGCACGCCGCTTGCCTTCGACAGCAGTTCACGCGACCCGTTGACCTTGCCGTAGAGACGTGCGAGCGCGGCATCGACATCGGCATCGATGGAAGCGCGCTTCGCGGCGTTCTGCGTGGCGGAATCGCCGCCGCCGAGCGGGGTTGTCGTGCAACCGGCGAGCGCGAGGCTACCGGCGGCGAGTGCGGTACTGGAACTGATGAGAAACTGACGTCGGCGCATGAGTGCTCCTGTAGATATGGGCCTTCAAGTGTCCGTGCGCGAATTCTGACGACCGGTAGCAGCGGGCGCCCGCGCATGGAAAATAGAGACAGGATACCGTGTGCGCCCGCGCGGTTGCAGATTCCACGGTTACCAGATGTATCCAAGCGTTTGTGGCGCCCCGGTGGCCACGGCTGCCATTCCCTGCCCGTATACGACAATAGGTTCCAGATCAAGTTCGCCCGCCTGGAACAATCCGGACGCGGCAAATCCACCGTGCTCGCCGAGGGCGATACGACGAAATACCTGCGGCACATCCTCGACCGCGGTCCTCTTCGTCGGAGAACATCCTTTCAGCGCCCGGACACAACGGCAAAGCCCGCTCCGGGCACGGTTGCCGTCTGCTGACGCCGTTACGCGACGACCGAATCCGCACTGGGTGGCACGTCGGCTGGCACTATCACGAGTGAGGCGATTACTGAGTCGTAGTGGCTCGATCCTCGTCCTTATATTTCCCGCGCGATATGAAATAAATGCGCAGTCAAAATCGTTCATAACTCAGAACACGAAGGGCACGACAACCGATACGAAGGCTACGGTGCTCTGTCGCGGACGGTTTCAGAAAGACCGTTTGTACATGGAGCATTATTTCGTCATCCTTAGTCAACTGATCCGTGCGAGGTCTGGTCCAGCCTTTCTTCGAGCACGACACCGCGCTTCGTCATGCGGTGACCGCGCGGGTCCTCGCGTACACCACGCGACGAAGATTTCCGCGTCCTGGCGGCACGCGTCGCTCGCTGCCTGCGACCTGTCGAGCCGGTAACCAGTAGACACAATTGCGTTTGAACCCGACGCCGCACGTCGGTTTCAAAGGAGTATCAGACGGAGAAAATCGTGTTGCGGCTGATTTCGACACTCGGCGCTGGGGCCGTTCTGGCCGGCTGCGCAGTCGCACCCTACCCGGGCTACGATTACTACGACTACAGCGGCTACGGCTATGCGTACGGCTACCCGTACTATCCGTACCCCTACGCCTATGACTATGGCTTTTACCCGGGATACGCGTCCATAGGGTTCTTCGGCGGTGGTAGTGGCGGCTTCTTTTTCCACCACGACGGGCACCACGGCGGCCATGGGCACGGTGGCGGCATGCATGGCGGTGGGCACGGAGGCGGATTCTGGCCCGGCGGCAGCATGGGTCACACCGGCGGCATGGGTGGCGGCATGGGCGGCGGCGGGCACTCGCGTTGAACACGCCCCCGACCACCCTGCCATCGCACCTGGTTTTGTGCGCCAGACGTCGCGCGCGTCAGGCTGTACGCCCCCGGTTCATACGCGTCCGTTCACCGGAATCGACGCGCCCGTAATCGCCTGCGCATCCGCGGAAAGCAGGTATGCGATCAGTGCCGCGATCTCGCGCGGCTGAACCCAGCGCGTGAAGTCCGCATCGGGCATTTCCTTGCGATTTTGCGGCGTGTCGATAATGCTCGGCAGAATCGCGTTGACGGTCACGCCCTGGTCTTTCAGTTCCTCGGCTAGTGCCTCGGTGAGCCGCGCCACACCCGACTTCGATGCCGCATACGCCCCCATGCCGAGGCCCGCCTTGAGGGCCGCGCCAGCGCCAAGATTGACGATGCGCCCCGCACCGGCGCGTAAAAGATGCGGCAAAGCGGCCTTCGAAGCATTGAGCGCTGTCTTCACGTTCACCTCGAACATCAAATCCCAGGTTGCGGAGTCGCCGTCAGCAACGGTCTCCCACCGGAACGCGCCCGCCATGTTGAGCACCGCGTCGAGTCGGCCAAGGCGATCATTGATCGCGTTCATTGCCTGATGCGCTGCCTGCAGGTCGGCAAGATCGACACCGCCCAGGCTCAGCGTATCCGCGACGTCGACCGGCAGTGGGTCGGGCACGGCACCTCGGCCGATCAGCGCCACGCGCGCTCCGCGCTCGGCCAGGAACGCGGCCGTCGCCATGCCGAGGCTGCCGAATCCGCCCGTGATCGCCACCACTTTTCCGTCGATTCCGGTTTCCATACGTGTCGGTTCCATTCTCGTTTTTTGCAGCGGCCCGTCGCCGCCCTTCGCGCGCACATTACGCGAGCGCACGGCCAACTTCAAGCGCCGCGAAGCTGTAGCGGCGAGGCTTGATCAGTGCGTTCACTGAACCGCCGTTAGAAGTTAGAACACGGCCGGTGCGCCCCGGCACTCGCGCCGACGCACCCAACACTTGACACACGATACGCGCAACGGCGATCACAATGCCAACCGTGGCCGACACCTCGTGCCATCGCGCACTCCCGCGTCGGCGTTGACACCACTGCATCACTCAGCCCGTGCCCGTGCGCGTTTCGTCGACGAACGACTCCGTAGCATCGTCGATCTTGCGGCTGCTGCGTCCGGCCGGGCCATGAATGTAGACCGTCTTCATATCGATGCGCTGTTCGCTGCCCGTCGCGGGCGGCGGCGCCATCTCGTAGCGCACTTCGCGCTCGTGATCGGCCAGTTGCAAGCGTGGATCGAATACGGAATTGAACCGCCACAACATGCGTACGAAGTTGGTCTGCCCGTGCATCAGCCGTCGCGTAGCCAATCCGGACGCGCGGCGTAACGCGCGCCAGCCCATATGTTTGCGGTTGAGCACTTGCTGTGTACGCACGAGTTCCGCATAAAACTCGGGTAGCGGGAGCTTCGTCGGAAGCACCGCGTGCTGGATGTCGTAGAGCCGGTAATCGAGGCTGGTGAGGCGGCGCGATTCGCGCTGCCAGCTCTCGGTGCCCGGATACGGCGTATTCACGCTGATATTGACGATCTCGGGAATCTCCATGCACCACTGGCGAATCGTCTCGAAACGATCGCGGTCCCAGTCGGGATCGGCGATCAGATTGACCGCGACCGTGATGCCTAGCGAGCGCGCAAACTCCAGCGCCTCGAAATTGCGATCGAGACTCACGCGCTTGCGGAACATCTTGAGTCCTTCCTCGTCGATCGCCTCGAGGCCGAGGAACATGTATCTGAGGCCAAGTCTCTGCCACAGTGCGAATACCTCCTTGTTGCGCAGAAGCACGTCGCCGCGCGTCTCCAGGTAGTACTCCTTCTTGATACCGCGCCGCTGGATCGCTTCGCCGATCGCCATGCCGTGCTCGGCGTGCACGAAAGCCACATCGTCGACGATGAATATGCCCGGCTCGCGCAACGCAGCGAGTTCCTCGACCACCACTGCCGGGCTGCGCGTGCGATAGCTGCGGCCATAGAAGGTCCACGCGCTGCAGAACGTGCAATCCCACGGACAACCGCGCGCGAATTCGATGGACGCACACGGGTCCAGCGTGCCGATGAAGTACTTGCGACGATGCCGCAACAGGTCGCGCGCAGGCTGCACTGCGTCGAGATGCTCGACGAAACCCGGCGGCGGCCCGGAGCCTTTGCGCGTCACGACGCCCGGTACTGCGAGCAGGTCACCGCTGCCCACTGCCTCCAGCAGCGCGGCGATCGAGGCTTCGCCTTCGCCGCGAAGCACGCAGTCGATGGCGCCTTCCGCATGACGCAGCAGCTCGCCGGCGGTGAAGGAGACGCTATGACCGCCCACGAACACGAAGCAGGACGGCAGCGCCGCTTTCAGCGCCTTCGAGAGGTCGATGATCTCGGGGATATTCGCGAGGTAGTTACCCGAGAAGCAAAGTGCCTCGGGCTGCCAGGCGCGCACGAGGCGCATCAGATCGCGGTGCGTTTGAACCTGCAGGTCCAGCAAACGCACATCGTGGCCAGCAGCGCGCGCAGCCCCGGCAACCGATTCCAGACCGAGCGGCTCCAGCCGCAGGAACACGCGCGTGTACATCAGACCGCTCGGATGGACAGCAAGCAATCTCATGACGCCTCCTTGCGACGCGCCAGCCCGACACCGCATGCCGTGGCCCACTGCCCGACGTTGCCTGGTGTTACCTGACGTTGCCTGAAAGCGGGCCTTCGCGACAGAGCGGCCAGGTGGGCCGAATACGCGCGTGTCATACACGGTTGTAATACACGGTTGTCATATCGTGCCTGCGCGAGCGAGCATCGCGTACGGCACACCGGTCCGTATCGCAAGGTGCGTGCCCTGCTCCATGACACGGCTGCTCCGAGCGAGTCTACGCGCGTTCGCCCGGCGCTGCTCGCACGCAGCGAAACGCACAACGCGCACCGCACACTGCGCGTCAGAAACTGCCGAATAACGTCCCCAGCACGATCACAACGACGAGCGCGATCAACGCGCCGGCGATGCTGACCACCACGAGGTCGCGATAGCTCTCGCGGTGTGTAGAGCCGCAAACAGCGAGCAGCGTGACGACGGCACCGTTGTGGGGCAGGCTGTCGAGCGTACCCGCCGACATCACGGCTACGCGGTGCAGTAACGCGGGGTCGATATTGTGCTGGGCCGCGAGTTGCATGTAGGTATCGCCGAGCGCGTCGAGCGCGATGGTCAGTCCACCGGACGCCGAGCCGGTCAATCCGGATAGCAGGTTCGTCGCGACGGCGAGCGACACGAGCGGTCCGCCGCCGAGGCCGAGCACCCAGTCCCGCACCACCTCGAATGCGGGCAGCGCGGCGATCACTGCGCCATAGCCAACGAGGCTGCCAACACTCAGCACCGGCAGCACGGAGGCATTCGCACCGGCGTCGACGCTTTCGCGCAACGCGACGAGCCGCTGCCGGTTCAGCGCGACGAGCACGACGATGCCAATCGCCAGTGCCACCGAAACGCCCCACACTCCCGCCACGGAAGAAAGCGTCGTCTCGCCCCAACGCGGCTCGGCGAGATAAGCGGCATCGATGCGCGGAAACACCGCGATGTTCATCACAAAGTTCATGGCGACCACCACGACGAGCGGTGCGAGCGCGATGACCGGCGGCGGCAGCCCGGCGCGGGCTGGTGTTTCGGCGCTGCTGCCGATCTCGGCGGGATCGAAGGTTTGCGCGACGCTCGCCCGTTCGCGCACGAGCGCAGACTTTCCACCCTCTTGGTCCGACGCGCCGTCGCCGAGGGGTTCGACGAAGCCCTCGCCATTGCGTCGCGCTGCCGCGGCTGCGCGCCCGAGCCACCAGAGTCCGAAGCCCGCCATCACCGCGCTCGCGATTACACCGAGCCCCGGCGCGGCGAATGGCGTGGTGCCGAAAAACGGCATGGGAATCGCGTTCTGAAGCGCGGGTGTGCCGGGCAACGCGGACATCGTGAACGTCGCGGTGCCGAGCATGATGGCGGCGGGCATCAGGCGTCGCGGCAGATTGGCCGACCGGAAGAGCGATTGCGCCATCGGCGCGAGCACGAAGAACGCGACGAAGAGGCTCACGCCGCCGTACGTGACGAGTGCGCCGCCCAGCACGACCGCCACGAGCGCATGACGCGAGCCGAGCTTGTCGACCATGAACTGCGCGACGGCATCGACTGAGCCGCTGTCCTCCATCAGCTTGCCGAACAGCGAACCGAGCAGAAAGAGCGGAAAGAACTGCGCGAGAAAGCGGCCTGTGCTGACCATGAAAGTCTGCGTCCAGTGCGCAAGCACCGGCTCGCCTGAGATGAGCGCAGCGAGCATGGCGCACAGCGGCGCGAGTAGCAGCACACTCCAGCCGCGATACGCGAGCCAGATGAGCAGACCAAGGCTCGCGAGCATCCCAGCGAGGCCAATCACTACCGCGAGCGCGCTCATTGAAGCATTCCTTCGAGCAGCGCGCCGATATCGAACGACGACGCCACGCCAAGACTTTCGCCGTGCTGCGCGAGAAACGCATCGGCGACGTGCCGGCCCTCGTCGCGCAACATGGTAAGGAACGTCCATTCCGCGTTGAGCTTCGACGACGAACCCAGCGTGATCAGTTTGTCGCTCTGGATGCGATGCATGCGCATTGTCGCCCAGTGGCGGCTTTCGGGGCTGCCTCCATCGGCCATCTGATGCAGCAGCGCGATCATGCGCAGCTCTTTGAGCAGCGGCGCGTTGAACGCGATCTCGTTGACGCGGTTGATGATCTCGCGTGCCGAACGCGGCGTGCCCTGCCGCTCGACGGGATTCACCTGCACGAGGATCGTATCGAGCGCTACGGTCTCGCGCACGAGCGGCGTGATGGTGGGGTTGCCTGCATAGCCGCCGTCCCAGTAGGCGTCGCCGTCGATCTCGACGGCCTGGAACATCGTCGGCAAACAGGCGGATGCGAGCAGCGCGTCGGGCGTGAGATCGGCATTGCGGAACACGCGCGCCTGACCGTTGCGCACGCGCGTCGCCGTAACGAAGATCTTGATGGGCGCATCGCGCACAGCAGCGAAGTCGATCGTGTCCGCGAGGATCGTGCGCAGCGGATTAATGCTGCCGGGATTCATGTCGTAAGGAGAAACGACGCGCGCCATCACGTCGAACGCGAGGTAGACCGGTGAATGATCGAGCGTCCAGCGTCCGAGCATCGCGTCGAATAGACCGCGCCTGAATGGGCTGAAGCGTGCGGCACTGGCCACGCGGTGCCAGAAGCGTTCGAGCGCGACGCGTGCACCCTGGGCGCCTCCCTCGGCGTACCCGCTCACCAGCACCGCCGCATTCATCGCACCCGCCGACGTGCCTGAAATCCCCTCGATCTGCAGCCACGGCTCTTCGAGCAGCCGGTCCAGCACGCCCCACGTATAGGCGCCGTGCGAACCGCCACCTTGTAGCGCGAGATCGACTTGCAGCGGCTCGGTACGGATCGTGCGGGACGTCGTATCTGTTTCGGCGGGCATGGCGGCTCCGTGAAAGCTCGACCATGCACGAGGGTACAGGAAAAGCCGAAACCGCTCCGCCGAGGTGCGACGCCGGCGAATCCTCGCGCGCCACCGCGTTTGGTAGACTCGGCGGCATTCAGTGTTTCGACGATTCCGGCCCGCTCACCGTGCCCTCCACTCAAACGCTAGCCCATTTGCTTGCGGAAATACGCGCCTGCCGCGTATGTGCCAACTCGCTGCCGCTCGGCCCGCGCCCTGTGGTCCAGGCCGGTTCGAATGCGCGTCTTTTGATCGTCGGACAGGCGCCGGGAGCGAAGGTCCACGCATCGGGCGTGCCCTGGGACGATGTGAGCGGCGAACGCCTGCGCACATGGCTCGGCATCGATCGCGAGACGTTCTACGACGCATCGAAAGTCGCCCTCGTGCCGATGGGTTTCTGCTACCCGGGCCGCGGCGCGAGCGGCGACAACCCACCACGACCCGAATGCGCGCCGCTTTGGCACGCGCGTCTGCTCGCACAGTTGCCCGACGTGCGGCTTACGCTGCTGGTCGGACACTATGCGCAGCGCCAGTTTCTCGGCGAGCGACGCCGTACCTCGCTCACTGAGACCGTCGAAGCCTGGCGCGACTACGCACCCGAGTATCTGCCGCTACCCCATCCGTCACCGCGCAACCTGCCGTGGCTCAAGCGTCACGCGTGGTTCGAGCACGACGTGCTGCCGGCGCTTCGCGAACGCGTCGCGTTGGCGCTTGCGGCACCTATGACATTTGCGGCACCGGCTACGACTCGCCAGCGTGCCGCGGGACAACACAAGGGAGACCGTAAGATGAGCAAGCCAACGATCGATATCCAGCGCGTCTACGAACCGCCGCCCACCGGCGATCACGCGTGCTTCCTCGTCGACCGGCTGTGGCCGCGCGGCATCCGCAAGGAAGCGCTCGCCCAGGTCGAATGGCTCAAGGACGCCGCGCCTAGCACGGCATTGCGTCAGTGGTATCACAAGGATCTGTCACAGTGGGATGAGTTCGGGCAGCGTTACGTCGCCGAACTCGACGCGAATCCAGCCACCTGGGCACCGCTCGCGCAAGCGTGCGAAAACGGCCCTGTTGCCCTGCTCTATGGTTCGCGTGACGCCGAGCATAATCACGCAATCGTGCTGCGCGACTATCTGCTGAAAAAGCTGAAGCGCAAATAACGCCGGATCGCACACCACGTGCCCGGCCGAACGGGCCGGACATGCTGGATTCAGAACAGATACATCCCGGCAACGAACACGACGCCCGCCGCGAGGAACACGAGGTTCACCGGGTCGATGTCGAGCGACAAGCCCTTTGTGTGGAAGCACAGGCCACGCAACACAATGTAAAGCACCGCCGCGAGCTGGAAACCCACGCAGGCGGAAGTGTCCAGCAACCGGTAGTCGCTAGTCGGCGTCGAGCACGCGCCGCACGCCACGCACGCGAAATACACGGTTACACGCGCAGCAGCGGCCGAACTGTCTTATCTGCTACCGTACCGTAGTGCCAAATCGCGCGACGATCATTGGTCGATCCCCTTGCAAGAAGGAGGTGCGATGCGCAAGCAATTCATGGGTGTCGTGTTCGCCGTGCTCGTCGGGGGCCTCGCGGTCCCGCCCCCTGCCCAGGCACAGACCCAGGCGTTCACGACCATGACGGTGAACTTCTATGCCGGGCCGTCCGGCGACTACCCTATCGTCGCGCAGGTACCCGGCGGCGTATCTGTTCTGGTGATGGGGTGTCTTTCGGGCTTCAGCTGGTGCGACGTGAGCCTCGGCAACCTGCGGGGCTGGGTCTGGGGCGACTTCCTTACTTCTCCGTGGCAGGGCAGATCGGTACCGGTCGTGACTTATGGCGCCGCGATCGGCCTGCCTATCGTGACATTCTCGCTCGGTGCGTATTGGGGCAATTTCTATCGCGACCGGCCCTGGTTCCGCAACCAGGCGCACTGGACGCGACGTCCGCCGCCGCGTCCCGTTCGACCGCCGATGGCCGGCCGCCCACCTAACAGGCCAGGCCCTGGCGCGCGACCTCCCAATCGCCCCGGCGGTGGTGGTCCGGGCGCCGGCGGAGGTCGGCCACCGGGTGGTGGCCCAGGCGCTGGTGGAGGTCGGCCGCCGGGAGGCGGTGGTTCCGGCGCCGGCGGAGGTCGGCCGGGTGGCGGGAATCGGCCCCCAGGTGCTGGTGGGGGTGGTGGTCGGCCTGGCGGTGGCAATCGCCCACCCGGTGCTGGTGGCGGCCCCAGCGGTGGAGGTGGGGGCGGAGGTGGTGGAGGTGGCGGCGGGACCCAGCCGCCACGCGGTGGTGGTGGCAGTTGATCCAGCCGGCGATGCACGGCGGTGCGCCGCTTGCCGCACGCCGTAGAGGCGCCTCAGAACCGATAGCCGATGCCGCCACGAATCACGTCGGTATCTCAACCGCAGCACATCGCAATGTGATTCGATGCGGCGCGTGCAGCCCATTGCTGCGTGAACCGGTGCAACGCCCAGAACGAGACAAGACCGGACAGCATGCCGTCAAACGTGGCCTGACGGCATGCAATTTCTGACGCGTTTATGCGCTGCGTTGCAGCCTGACGGGACGACCGCGCGCGTTTCCCCTGCGCGCACCATCTGCATATCCAGAACGCTGACCCATTCACCATTAAAAAATGTCATGAAACGCGACAGTGTTCCGATGTCGCGGACTGCGTTCAGCGATGACGAACGCGATGACAAACGTGCACAGAACGATGATGGTGAGCGACGTGACAAACCGTGCGATACGGCGAGGCAAAAGCGAGTAGCGGCGCTGCAGATCAAAGCGGAAATAGGAACACCGGATTTAAATAGGGCTCTCGTGCTTCGGCCCTTGAAACGGCAGCGTAATTGCGTTGAGCGGAGGGACTGAAAAACAGATGGCACCACTCTTCGTTACGCGCCTGTAACGTGCGTGGCGTCCGATGTCTGCGGCTTGATACCCCCTCCTTCGCTGCCCCGACGCAAGCAACCCTTACTCGCCGTCCCCATCACACCCAAGCCGTCTCAGCAATTCATGACCGCGCGTCGTAAGCCGCAATGACGCATCGCTGCCGCGCTTATCCATCTCTACGAGTTCATAGCGCTGCAATGCAAGAAAGTCGGAGTCAAGCGTGTGTATCGGCGTCTGCGCATCGCGGACCAGCATCAGCGCCGCCAGTTCGTGGTGACTGAGCATCGAATCCCTCCTGTCCAAAACGTCTGGTGCTACACAGCATAACGGGCGAATCGTACATTTTCGCTACAGTCCTGTTTCGCGATGTTACGAGCGCACACCTCACTGGCCCCATCGGCGGTATTGCGGTTTTAACTTGCGCAGGTTTCATGCCGTCGTGATGGCACGCATGGCATTCACTTCCCCAGGCGGGACCTAAACGGTGACGGGTTCGATATTCGCGCGATCCGGCGACGGAGAAAAGCACGGCGCGCGGACCATATTGATAACGCCCCGCGCGCCACGCGTTCCTTCGTGAAATTGCGCGTCTCAATCAGACGTTGATATGCATCGTTATCCTGATCAAATCAATTGAATTCGACGCGCTTTCGCGTTCCCAAAGCCTTCTTCAGCAACTCGAGCGTCAGCACGCCGCCCTTGTACTGCGCGCTGATGGCAGCCTCACCGATATCGGCTGCATGCGTGAACGAGCGGCTTACGCTGCCCGAATACTGCTCGCGGCGCAGTACGCGCTCGATCTTCGCCGCAATTGAAACGAGGTTACTGTCGATTTTCGCACCGATATCGTTCTTCGCGACGCCGGGCAAATCTGTCTTCACGGTGTACGCTGCGTCGCCTTCGGTCACATCGATCCGGATGCCGCCTTGCTGCAACTCCGATCCGCCCGTGCCACGCAGATGGCGGAACAGCCCCTGAAACGTGTCAGGGACACCTTCCAGCGCAAACGGGTTGCAACGCGAGATATAGTTCATTATCGCCCCCTTGAACTCATGGTTCCGGTGTACAAACCATTGCCTCATTCATCGTATTCCTAAATTATCCTGCCAGACCAGTCGTACAAACCAGGCGCCGCACCGGCAGCGCTACGGCGCACGGTCACGATTCGAAAATATAGACCCCAGGCGCGTTTTCAAACCCACCGGTCACCGTGCGCGCCTTCACATCCCCGCTCGACTGTTCATGCAGCCAAGCCGCAAAGCATGGCCACCACGATCCTTCGGTGGTCGGCGTGCCATCGAAGAACGCCTGCGGCCCCCGATACGCCGTACCCGGCGCACGAATGGCGCAGCGGTAGTGCCGCCGCGGATGCCCGGGCTCCGACACGATCCCCGCGTTATGGCCGCCCGACGTCAGCAGGAAAGTCACCGGGTTGTGCGTATAGAGCAGCAGCTTATAAACCGATCGCCACGGCGAAACGTGATCGCGCTCCGTGCCGACGACGAACATCGGCTGTTCGATACCCGAGAGCGCGACGGGTTCGCCGTCCACGCAATAGCGCCCCTCGGCGAGATCGTTATGAAGAAACAGGTTGTTCAGGTACTCGATGTGCATGCGATACGGCATGCGCGTCGTGTCTGCATTCCACGACATCAGATCGTTCGCCGTCGAGCGGCGGCCGAGCAGGTACTCGCTCATCATTCTCGACCAGACGAGATCGCGCGCATTGAGCAACTGGAACGTCGCGGCCATCTGCGAGCCATCGAGATAGCCCTGGCGCCACATGAGCGCGTCGAGCGCGGCCAGCTCGCTTGCGTCGATGAAAATGCCGAGTTCGCCGGGTTCGCTGAAATCGGTTTGCGCGGCGATCAGGGAAATCGAGCGCAGCGTGCCAGCGCCGCCGTCGCGCGCGAGCGCCGCAGCCGCGATCGCGAGCAACGTGCCGCCGAGGCAATAACCCACGGCGTGCGCCGCTTCACCGCCGCATCGGGCGCGGGCGACATCGAGCGCATCCTGCATGGCGCGCAGGTAATCGTTCAGGCCGAGATCGCGCGCCGATGCCTGCGGGTTATGCCAGGACAGCGCGAACACCGTGAATCCCTGCTCCACCAGATAGCGGATCAGCGAGTTGTGCGCCTGGAGATCGAGAATGTAGTACTTCATGATCCACGACGGCACGACGAACACGGGTTCGCGCCCGACCGCAGGCGTCGCCGGATCGTACTGGAGCAGTTCGCACAGCGCGTTGCGCCACACGACCTTGCCCGGCGTCACCGCGACGTCCTTGCCAGGCTGGTACGCAAGCCGTGCATGCACGGGTGCCCCGCCCATGGACTTCGTCACGATGGCGTAGTCCTCCATCCAGTGCTTCCAGCCCTGGGCGAAGTTCGCGCCACCGCTTTTCAATGTCGCTTCGAGCACGACCGGATTGGTCGCAATGAAGTTACCCGGCGAGCACGCGTCGATCCACTGACGCGCCATGAAACGCACGATGTCGGCATGATGGCGCTCGACGCCCGCGACGCCGGTCGTAGCGTCCTGCCACCACGCCTGCATGCGCAGGAAAACGTCCCGATAAGCGCTGAACGGCCGCACGGACCACGACGGCGCGGCAAAGCGCGGATCGGCCGCGGGTGCGTCCGCTGCCTCTCCGGCTAACGTCGCCACAGCAGGAATCACGGCGGCCCAGGCACTGACCGCATCCTGCCAGGCACGCATGCCGAGGTCGAGACACTTGCCGGGCGAGATCGCGAGATGCATGCCCCAGTCGAGACACGCCAGCGTGGCCGAGACGGGGGAAAGACCACCCGTCAGCGCTGCGACACCCGCGTGCGCAACGAGATCGAGCGGATCGCCGTGCAGGCCGACGGCGGCGGGCGGCTCAGGCTGCAACGTCATCGCGCGCGACTTCGCAGGCGCCGCCCCTTCTGCGATGTCGATCCTTCCCGACGCCTGCAACGCGGCATCTGCGTGCGGCGCGTCTGGCCTCGCGCGTTTTGTCGTTGTGCGCTTCGTCGCCGGCTTCATTGCATATGCATCCCGCCGTTGATGGCGATATCGGCGCCGGTGATGAACGCGGCTTCGTCGGAGCACAGGAACGCCACGAGCGCCGCAATCTCGTCGGGATGACCGAGCCGGCCCACCGGAATCTGCGGCAGGATGCGTGTGTCCATGACGTCCTTCGGCACGGCCTCGACCATCTGCGTCGCGAGATAACCCGGCGACACCGTGTTCACCGTCACGCCCTTCTTTGCCACTTCGAGCGCAAGCGCCTTGGTAAAGCCATGCAGCCCCGCCTTCGCGGCGGAGTAATTCGTCTGCCCGAACGAGCCGCGCGAACCGTTCACCGAGCCGATGTTCACGACCCGTCCGAACCCGCGCTCGATCATGCCGGGCACGAACGGCTTCGTCACGTTGAAGATCGCGTCGAGGTCGGTGCGCAGCACCGCGTCCCAGTCGGCTTTTGCCATCTTTACGAACGAGCGGTCACAGGTGATGCCCGCGTTGTTCACGAGCACATCGACGTGACCGAGTTCGCCAAGCAGGCGTTCGGCGGTGCTGTGGCACGCGTCGTAGTCGGCGACGTCCATTTCGTACGATTCAAAGTAACGGCCCGCCGCGCGCTCCGCCTCAAGCCAGCCAGTGGCATGCTTGCTGCCGACCGAGCGCGACACCGCCACCGTCATGCCGGCGTCGTAAAGCCGCCGGCTGATCGCCTCACCGAGGCCGCCCATGCCACCCGTCACGAACGCGATTCGCTTAGCGGTCATGTTGGCCTCCTTGCGCGTGCGCTGCATGCTTGCCCGCGCCGTTTCGCGCGCCGGCCGTGCCGTTCGGGGTCGCCCCGCTTACCGCGCGCTCGAAGGCCGCCATCCATTCGCGCATCGGCAGCGCCGATGCCGTCGCCGCTCCCGGCTGCAACCCCGGCAGCGAATCCTGCCAGTTCTGCGCGATGTCGCGTGCCGTGTCGGTCCAGGCGCCCGCGCCCTGCATGGCGGCGGCCACGCCTTCCTGCCAGATCGCAGCACTCTCGCTGAGATAGTCGCGCAGCACCGACTGGCTTGCCGCCGCGAGATCACTCCAGTCTTGCGCGTGGCTTAGCGTCTCGAGCGCGCCTTCGAGTGCCGCCCGGTCGCGTTCGAGACGATGCTGCTCCAGCTTCAGAAGCTGCTCGCGCCACTGCTGACTGTGCTTCATCATCTGGAGCGCATTGTTGGCGTTGACGCGGCATGCGTCGAACGATGGATTGGAAGCGGTGACCATATTCAGTGCCCTCACGTGGTTGCAGTGTCCGGACCGGCGCCCGATGCGGCGCCAGCCCGGCAGTGAAACGTGAACGCAGATGGGCTGCGGGGCCGCATCAGGCACGCCGGAGGGCGGGCCGCTCGCGGCGCGACGTGAAGCGCGATCTGCGCGATGCAAGGTGGATCACAGCGGCTTGCACATCGCGGATGCGATTGCGTATCGACGATGGTTCGGAGTGCAGCAGGTTCGAAGACGCCTGATCACGTCACCATCATAGGCAGGAAGATCGACCGGCGCGCCGCGAATGTGCGAGCGCCGGCTGATCCAGATCATTTATTGAGATATGAGTGCGGCGCGAGCAGATTTTCTGCATTGCTCGCGCGCTAATTTTGCGACCTGTTTACCAAAGGTGGCCGCACGCGCACGAAGCGCTTCACGAAGTACCGTGCGCGCTCACGCGCCGTTTGGCTCCTCGCTGCGCACGAGCATGACCGGACGGTCCGCCGTGCGCAGGAACGACTCCGCCACGCTTCCGAGCAGCAGGCGTTTCATCCCCGAAAGCCCGCGCGTGCCCATCACGACGAGATCCGCTTCGTCTTCGGCCGCGATGCGGTAGATCACCGCGGCGATTTCCTCACCGCTCGACTCGGCGGCTCGTATGCTGCCCGTAATACCCTCACGCTCGAACACCGCTTTCGCTTCCTGCAACGCCGCAGTGGCCAGGTCGCTCGCCGGAGATTCGCGCGTCTGTTCTTCGGCAAAACCGGAGCTGACGTCGACGAGCCGCGCGGGATGTTGCACAACATACAGCGCCTGTACGCGGCCACCCGTTGCTTTCGCGATCTTTACAGCTTCGTCGAGTGCCCGCCGGCCACTTTGGCTGCCGTCGATCGCCACCAGAATCTGCTTGTACATTCTCACCTCCCGGGCGTCGCCCATGATGCGTCGCACTAGCGCCCGGGCGCGAACGCGCCGCCTCGGGTCGCGCGCGACGGCCTGCCGGCCGTTGCGTGATGCGCGGACTGAAGTGGCCGTCCGCGCCGTTAGATGCACTTCATTGTATTGGGGTATGGGTGCGCCAGGGTGTCAGTGCGCTACCTTGCCACGGCGCACCGCGAACGCAGCCATCGCCACACGTTCAACGCATCGTCAGCACTGCCGCTCCCGTGAGCCGCCCTTCGCGCAAATCGGCCAGCGCCTCGTTGGCTCGCGCGAGCGGGTAGGCAGTCGCATCGATTTCCAGCTTGTGACGCGCGGCGATCTCCATGAACGCGGCGCCGTCCTCGCGCGTGAGATTCGCTACTGACATGATGCGCCGCTCCTCCCACAGCCATGCATAGGGAAACGCGGGGATGTCGCTCATGTGGATGCCGCCGCAGACAACCGTCCCGCCCTTCGTCACGGCCCGCAGCGCCGCGGGCACGAGCGCGCCGACCGGAGCGAACAGAAGCGCGGCGTCGAGTGCCTCCGGTGGCGGCTCGTCGCTGCCGCCGGCCCATACGGCGCCGAGGCGCCGTGCGAACTGCTGTGCGGGGGCATCGCCGGGACGGGTGAACGCGTAGACCGTCCGTCCCTGATGCCGCGCGACCTGCGCGACGATATGCGCCGCCGCGCCGAAACCGTAGATGCCGATGCGCTCGGCATCACCCGCCATCGCGAGGGTGCGATATCCGATCAGGCCCGCGCACAGTAGCGGAGCCGCTTCGACATCGCTGTACTGGCGCGGCAGATGCAAGCAGTATCGGGCGTCGGCGAGCGTGCGTTCCGCATAGCCACCGTCGATCGTGTAGCCGGTGAAGCCTGGTGTGTCGCAAAGATTTTCGCGCCCACGCAGACAGAACCGGCAATGACCGCAAGTGTGGCCCAGCCACGGTACGCCCACGCGGTCGCCGGGTTCGAAGCCGGTCACGCCGCTCCCGATCGCGGCGACCGTGCCGACGATCTCGTGGCCCGGAATCACGGGCGTTTTCGGATGCTTCAAGTCGCCGTCGACGACATGCAGGTCCGTGCGGCACACGCCGCAAGCCCGCACGTCGATCAGCACTTCACCCGCGCCCGGCACCGGGTCGGGCAGTTCGACTTCGCGCAGCAGCGGGCTCGCGCCATCGAACAGCATCGCTCGCATTACCTGCCTCCTCGTGATGGTGCGCCTCGCGTGCCGCAGCGCTCGCACGAAGCATGTTACGCGGTCGGCGCCTGCATCGCGACCTCTGCGCCCCATGCGGCATGGTGGCGCACGGGGCGCGAAGCTCATCGCGCGTCGGCAAGCACATGAGCGGGATTTGCGCAGCACCGCACAACCTTCGCGAAAGAACTGCTCCAGCACTGCCGCTGTTGCTGCAAGCGCACACCGTTCGTCAATCGTGGCACCATGGCGTGACACCAAGAATATCCAACCCGCAGACGCCTGGTCACCGTGAGGCACGCGCGCGACTCCCGCCTCGGCCGGTCCAGCGTCTGCTGCGCAACTGGAGCACCGCATGAGCCAAGCCTCTCCCGCCCCTCGCCCGCCCGTCTCCGAGAATCTGCTGCGCCGCATGGATGCCTGGTGGCGCGCGGCCAATTACCTGTCGGTCGGCCAGATCTATCTGCTCGCGAATCCGCTCTTGCGCGAGCCGCTGCAGCTCGCGCACGTGAAGCCGCGCCTGCTTGGACACTGGGGCACTACCCCGGGACTGAACTTCCTCTATACGCACCTGAACCGCATCATCAACGAGCGCGATCTCCAGCTGCTCTTCCTCGCCGGTCCGGGTCACGGCGGCCCGGCGGTCGTTGCGAACACCTGGCTCGAAGGCACCTACAGCGAGACGTGGCCCAACGTTCCGCAGGATGAGGAAGGCATGGCGGCCCTCTTCAAGCAGTTCAGCTTTCCCGGCGGCATACCGAGTCACGTCGCGCCGCAAACGCCGGGCTCGATCCACGAAGGCGGCGAACTGGGTTACGCGCTCTCGCACGCGTATGGCGCGGTGTTCGACAATCCCGACCTGATCGTGGCGTGCGTGATCGGCGACGGCGAAGCCGAAACCGGTCCTCTCGCCACCGCGTGGCATTCGAACAAGTTCCTGAATCCGGTGACGGATGGGGCCGTGCTGCCGATCCTGCATCTGAACGGCTACAAGATCGCCGGGCCGACCGTGCTTGCGCGCATCGGTGACGACGAACTGGCGTCGCTGATGCGCGGCTATGGCTACGAGCCGGTGTTCGTCGAAGGCGACGATCCGGCCGTCATGCACGCGCTGATGGCCTCTGCGTTCGATCAGGTTTTCGACGATATCCGGCACATCCAGCGCGCCGCGCGCGAGGAAGGCAATACAGAGCGCCCGCGCTGGCCGATGATCGTGCTGCGCACGCCGAAAGGCTGGACCGGACCGAAGACCGTCGACGGCCTCAAGACCGAGGGATCGTGGCGTTCGCACCAGGTACCGTTCGGCAACCTGGAGAATCCCGAGCACCTGGGGCTGCTCGAAAGCTGGATGCGCAGCTACCACCCCGAAGAACTGTTCGACGCACACGGCCGGCTCCTGCCCGAGATCGCGGCGCTGTCGCCGCACGGCGAGCGCCGCATGAGCGCGAACCCGCACTCGAATGGCGGCGGCCGTGTGCGCGAATTGCGCGTGCCGCCGTTCGAGCGCCACGCCGTGGACGTACCCGCGCCGGGCCTCGTCAACGCCGAGGCGACGCGTGTGATGGGCGCGTTCCTGCGCGAGGTGATGCGCGTGAATCTGCCGTCGCACAACTTCCGCATCTTCGGCCCCGATGAAACGGCATCGAATCGCTGGTCCGATGTGTTTGAACTGACGTCGCGCACCTGGCTCGCTGAGATGCTGCCCGAAGACGTCCAGCTCGCGCGCGATGGCCGCGTGATGGAAATCCTCAGCGAACACACCTGCCAGGGCTGGCTAGAAGGCTATCTGCTGACGGGCCGCCACGGCTTCATGTCGTGCTACGAGGCGTTCATCCACATCATCGATTCGATGTTCAACCAGCATGCGAAGTGGTTGAAGGTGATCCGCGAGATTCCGTGGCGAAGGCCGCTGCCGTCGCTGAACTATCTGCTCACATCGCACGTGTGGCGGCAGGACCATAACGGGTTCAGCCACCAGGACCCGGGCTTCATCGATTACGCGGTGAACAAGAAGTCCGACACCGTGCGCGTGTACCTCCCGCCCGACGCCAACACGCTGCTCGTCGTGACCGACCACGTTATGCGCACGTGGAACCGCATCAACATCATCGTCGCGGGCAAGCAGCCTCAGGCGCAATGGCTCGACATGGAAGCGGCCATCCGCCATTGCGCGCACGGCATTGGCATCTGGCGCTGGGCGAGCAACGACGAAGGTGGCGAACCGGACGTCGTGATGGCCTGCGCCGGCGACGTGCCGACGCTAGAGACGATCGCCGCCGTCGACCTGCTGCGCACGTGGCTGCCCGACCTGAAGGTACGCGTGGTGAACGTGGTCGATCTGATGACACTCGAACCCGCCGACCGCCACCCGCACGGTCTCTCCGACGCCGACTTCAACTCGCTCTTCACGACGAACCGCCCGGTCATCTTCGCGCACCACAGCTATCCGACGCTGATCCACAAACTCACGTACAAGCGCGCGAACCACGCGAACATCCACGTGCACGGCTTCATCGAGGAAGGCACGACGACCACGCCGTTCGACATGACCGTGCTGAACCGGCTCGACCGCTACCACCTGTGCGAGGCGGTGATCGATCGCGTCGAGGGGCTCTCGCAGCGCGCGGCCCACGTGCGGCAAACGCTGCACGACAAGCTCGCGGAGCACCGCCGCTACGTCGACACCTACGGCGACGACATGCCTGAGATCCGCAACTGGCGCTGGTCCGGGGGGCGCGGTGACGCCCAGCCCGAACACGGCTAACGGATAAGGCTACGCGCGGGGGAAACGCAGTAGAGTGGCGGCGCTTAGCGCCTGCGTCCGAACACGCGCGCGAACGCCGTCACGAAGGTATCGATCCGGTCGTGCGCGAGACAGTTGATGCCCGCCGCGCCCACGCGGCCATTGCCGCCCGGGAATCCGCGGCATAGCTCATCGGCGCCGCGCGGGCTCGCGAGCGGTGCCCGCACGCTCACGGCATAGCTGCCGTCCGGGTTCGTGGTCAGCACGGCGTGCGCGCGCGTGGGATCCTCGTTCGCCAGCACGTTGCCGAACAGGCCGCGCACGCGCCGTGTCCATGGCTCGTCGGGCAGCACGAAAACGCTGCCGTACTGCAGTGCGATCAGCGGGGTAATCGTCTTCGCGAGCCTGAGATCGTCCTCGCGGCATTCAGCCAGACGCTGCACGATGGGCTCCGCCGCGATGAAGTCGAACGGATCGGCGTACGGTTTGAGCCGCTCGTAAAGTGCCTGCGGCGCGATCATGAGATCGGCGACGTCGTCGCCGTAGGCGTTGTAGTTGATCGACTCGCCCAGTTCGCGCAACTGATCTTCCTGCGCCTGGGTGAGTCCGGCCTGCGTCGCGAGCGAGTGCGCCGTCGACCCGAGGTTGTCACCCCACGCTGCCGTGATCGCCCATGTGCGGTAACGGCCGCCCAGATGCCGGTCGACCAGTACGCTCGTGCAAACCTCCGCAGTTGTGTCGATATGCGCGACCAGGTTCGTGGTTTGCGGCAGATCGCCCGCGTAGTGATGGTCGAAATACTCGATCGGGATGTCCTGGTTGAGCAGCTTCGTGAGCGCGTCGCGATTGGAATCGAACGAGATGTCGAGCACTGTCAGAGAATCGCCTCGACGCGCGGGAACACGCGCGATGAGTTCGGTATCCCGCTTGACGCCCGTGATCAGTGTGGCCTCACGCGGCCTTGCGAGCCGCAGTTGATGCAGCGCGCAGAGGCCGTCCGCGTCGCCGTTGAATACGTCGAAATGCGCCATGTTCTGTCAGTTTGAGTTCAACGAAACAACACAGTATCGCGCACCATAGGCCATTCGGACAAAGTGCCAATGTCCGCGCACGGCATTTGGGTCAATCTGCGGCCCGAAGCTGCCCAACTGTACAAGCGTCGGGCGACTGCAAATATCTTTTGCGCGACGCCATACCCAACTCACGCGCTCGCGCCGGTCTCGCATGCTGCCGTGTATGCTCGGACATCACATCCTATCCCGTATCGGTTTATGTCCGACACGCCCCGTTCCACAGTCTCACGTCAACAAGTCAAACGCCTGCGCGCAGGCCGGCGCCATAGCCGCACGATCGATGCAGCGCTGCGGCGGGCCGCCACCTATCCGCATCCGGCGGGCCGCGTGGTGCGCATCGAAACGCATATTTCGGTGGTCTATCTGGCCGGACGCTACGCGTACAAGATCATGAAGCCGGTCAATTTCGGTTTCGTCGACTTCACCTCACTCGATGCGCGCCGCCGTTGCTGCGAAGCCGAGATCCGGCTCAACCGGCCATTCGCAGGCCCGATTTATCTCGATGTGAAACCGATTTCAATCGATACAGGACGATGCCACCTCGGCCGGAGAAAAGGCGGCGCACGCGTTATCGACTATGCAGTACGAATGCGGCGCTTCGATCAGCGCCAGCTATTTTCGAGCCTCGTCGACCATGGCGAACTTGACTTCGCCGACATCGACGCTGCCGCGCAAAAGCTCGCTGCGAACCACATCCATGCGCAGCGGCTAGTTAGTGAAGGCACGAGGCTTGGGACGGCGGCGTTGCTGCACGACCAGGTGCTGGCGGCGCTTGCGCCTCTCGAACACGATCCGCGCACGGCTGCGGCCGTGCAAGCCGCGGGATTGCGGCGTTACTGCGAAAGCGAACTCGAACGCAAGGCCGCCCATCTCGACGCACGCCGTGCGCAAGGCTTCGTGCGTGCGTGTCACGGCGACCTTCATCTCGACAATCTCCTGCGCCACGCAAGCACAACGCTGATGTTCGACTGCATCGAATTCAGCGACGAGCTGCGCTGGATCGATGTCACCGCCGACCTCGCGTTCCTGCTGATGGACTTGCGCGCGCATGGACACGGCCGCCACGCTAACCGGTTGCTGGCGCGCTACCTGGAGGCGACCGGCGACTTCGACGGACTGGCCGCGCTGCCGCTGTATGTGGTGTACCGGGCGCTCGTTCGGGCGATGGTGGCGCTGCTCAAGGCAGGTCCGCCGCGCTCGCAAACCGCGGCGGCGCGGGAAGGCGCCTGGACTCCGTATCTCGATCTGGCCGCGAAAACGTCACGCAACCGCACGCCTTCGCTTCTGCTGTGCCACGGCTTGTCGGGATCGGGAAAGTCGGTGGCCAGTCGCGCACTGGCCGAGCAAACCGGCGCGATACGTATCGCGAGCGATACCGAACGCAAGCGCGCGCAGCCGTTCGCCCCGCCCGACCTTGAGGCGTTACCGGCCAGCGCCTACACGCCCGAAGCAATCGCAGCGCATTACGACCGGCTCGCCGGGCTGACCGCCGGTGTGCTCGGCGCGAGCTATACCGCGCTAGTGGATGCGACGTTCCTGAAGTCCGCGCATCGCGCGCGCTTCATTGCGCTCGGTGAACAGCTGGGCGTACCGGTCCTGATACTCAACTTTCACGCTGACACCGCGCGGCTCGTCGAACGCGTAAATGCACGCGCTCGCGGGCCCCGCGACGCGTCGGACGCGGGCGAAGCAGTACTCGCAGCGCAGATGGCGAGCGCCGACCCGCTCGATCCCTCGGAGCAGCGCATTTCGGTCGATCTGGACACGGACGTACCGGTCGCGGCGTTCGCCACCACGACCTGGTGGACACCGCTCTTCGACCGGATCGAAGGTTTGTACGAAAAAGAGTCAGCAGACGGATGATCTGCTGACGTCAGTTCGTCAATTGTCCGCTTTGTGCTGAGCGACGGACCAGCCAAGTCCGGGGGAGGTGCGAAAACGCGGCTTGAAGCCGGGCGAACGGCGACACGCTTGCATGCGCTCGCCCATCGCCGCGCACAGATCAAGCCCCTCATCGCCGTAGAGGCTCTTCATGGCTTGCTGCACGAGCCCGGCTTCGAACCAGACTTTGAAGCGCCGGTGGCACGTGCGGAAATCGGGATAGCGCTCAGGCAAGGCTGCCCAGACCGACGCGGTCCACAGCACCCAGTGGATGGCCTCGAACACGGCGCGGGCGCTGTGCGCCGGCCGGCCACGGCCACGCCGCGTGGCATCAGGATGGTCCCCGTGAAACAGGGGCCCGATGCTTTGCCACTGTGTTTCAGTCAATTCCGGGCAGGTACGAGAGGATGTCTGGATTTCCATAAATATTTCACCGACAGCAACCGTCCTACGTTACCGCCGTAAGACGTCGGAAAACATCAGACAACACCGAAAACGCTCCGACCTTTGATCATCTGGCCCTTTCCGGCGCGGCGACCTCATGACCGTTCGCACGGCACGCTGCACTAAGTCGCGATCGAACGCAGGCCGCGCGCGCTAACGAGCGGAGGCAACGCATTTGTCCATCTGTGTGATCGGCGGCCAGGAGGTAGGCGCGCCCGCAGGATGTCATTTCGTCGAGCGAGCGGCATTGCACGCCGCGACAACGCGAGCGGCGCGAAGCCCGCTATACGCCGCGCCGCCGATACCCGGTCACGGCGCGCTTGATGCGCACGGTCTGAATCCGGATCGCTATCCGGTCGCCACTGCGCCCCGGCAGGCGTCGAAGACGAATCCCGCCCGCCGGCGAGTCAGAACTGCTTGCGCATCTCGGCGGCAGGCAGCTTCATCATCTGTCGATACTTCGTCACCGTCCGTCGGGCCACTTGCACGCCCTGCTTCTCCAGCTCGTGCGTCAGCACGACATCCGAGAGCGGGTCGCGAGGGTCTTCCGCGTCGATCATCTCCTTGATGAGCACGCGCACCGCCGCTGCCGAGCAGGTGCCGCCCGTGCGCGTCTCCAGTTCGCGCGGGAAGAAGCGCTTGAATTCGTAGATCCCGCGCGGCGTCGCCATGTACTTGTTGCCCGTCGCACGCGAAACCGTCGATTCGTGCAAGCCCAGTTCGTCGGCGACGTCGCGCAGCAGCATCGGCCGCAGCGCGATCTCGCCGTACTGGAAGAACGCCTTCTGCCGCGCGACGATGCATTCGCCCACGCGCAAGATCGTCTCGCAGCGCTTGTGCGCATTGCGGATCAGCCAGCGCGCCTCCTGCAACTGCTGCGCGAGCGGCGAACGGCTCGTCTCTCCCGAGCGCGCGAACATTTCCGCATAGAGCTTGTGGATGCGGGCGCGCGGCTCGATCGCCGGATTGACGCTGACCACCCAGCGGTCGCGCACCTGACGCACGATGACGTCAGGTACGACATAGCCGCCGTCCGCGCGGCCGTACTGATTGCCGGGCTTCGGATCGAGGTGGCGCACGAGCGCGCAGGCGGCCTGAAGGGCGTGCGCGTCGCAGCCGAGCTGACGCTGCAACTCACCGCTCTCGCGACGCGCGAGCCGTTCAAGATGATCCGTGACGATCCGGTGGGCAAGATCGCGCTCGGGGGCGTGGTCGGTCATGGCTTCGAGTTGGAGCGCAAGACATTCGGAGAGCGAGCGGGCGCCGATCCCCGGCCGATCGAGCGTCTGCACCACGCGCAGTGCTACGCGCAGGCGGTCTTCGTCGAGCGTGTAGCCGACGCCGTCGACCTGAGCGAGATCGGCCAGATCCTGGCGCAGGTAGCCGTCGTCATCGAGCGCTTCGATCACGAGCTGCGCCGCCAGGCGGTCGCGGTCGTCGAGCGGAAGAAGGCGCAGCGCGTCGTGCAGTTGCTCGCGCAGCGAAACCGGCACGCGGACCCACTCGGAGGCCTCGGAGTCGCCGTCGTCGGCGTCGCGATGGGCCGACGGGCGCAGCAATCCGGACACCGACGTTTCCGCCGTCCAGGAGGGAGAGTCCGGCTGCATCGAGCCATCTTCCATTGCACTATCCATGCTGCCGCCCGTCGTCTCGACCGGGCCAACCGGCGCCACCGCCGCGGCAGCTTCAGCGCCCGGCACCCCGCCTGGCGAGCCTTCTGTCGCGTCGCCCGTCTCCGAGGCGGGTGGGACGTATTCGAGGAACGGATTGGTGTCGAGTGCTTCGCGAAGCTCCTGCTGGAACTCGAGCGACGATAGCTGCAACAGCCGCACAGCCTGCTGCAGGCGCGGCGTCAGCGCAATTTGCTGGCGCGCGTGTAACGCAATAGAAGGCATGGCGATCCCGGTCGTGAAGGTCGAAACGAACGGACTTAAGCAACACTTATGCCAGTTTTCACAAGCCTCTGTTTTGAAACAGGATCGGGACTTGCGAGGAAATCACTTCGGTGCCGTTGCGCGACACCCGGCCGGACGTTTTTACAATCGACGGGCAAGATTGTCGCGCCGTTCTGGCGCCGCCTTCAGGGGAGTCGCCTCCTGGCCCGATCACCTGCCAATGCTCGTGTCGTCCACCCGCCCCGTTTCCGCTTCTGATGCGTCGGCCATTTTGCGCAAAGCGGCACCGCGCTTGCGGATAGCTGTTCAGACAGAAAATGACCACCGCGTGACGTGCCGCGACACGGCATGACGCGGCACGTCACGCGCAAGGCGCAAAAGCATCGCCCGCCAGACGGCGGGCGGTCACCATCCGCCAAAACGCGTCAACCGCGCTCCGACCGACTGATCTGCTCGCGCCGCTGGCCACCCTGGCGCTCGAGCATCCATCCTGGATACTCGGCAGGCAATTGGCTCACATCGTCGAGGACGGCAAGTTCTTCCGCCGAGAGCGTGACCTTCGTCGCCGCCACGTTGTCATCGAGCTGATCGACGCGTTTCGCTCCGACGATCACCGACGTCACCACGGGCTGATGCAACAGCCACGCAAGTGCGATCTGCGCGACCGAGACACCTTTCTTGTCAGCAATCGAGCGCATTGCATCCACGCAGTCCCACGCGCGCTCGCGATTCACCGGCGGAAAGTCGAACGTCGTGCGGCGGCTACCCGCCTCACCTTCCGTGTCGCGACCGTACTTGCCGCTCAGGAGCCCGCCCGCGAGCGGACTCCACACCATCAGCCCAAGCCCTTCGCTCTTGAGCATCGGCACGAGTTCGCGCTCGAGATCGCGGCCCGCGATCGTGTAGTAAGCCTGCAGAGATTGAAAGCGTGCCAGCCCGTGATGATGAGCGATGCCGAGCGCCTTCACGATCTGCCACGCCGCCCAGTTCGAGACACCCACGTAGCGCACATGGCCCTGCTGAACGAGCGCGTCGAGCCCGCGCACGGTTTCCTCGATCGGTGTCGCCGGGTCGAACGCATGGATCTGGTAGAGATCGATGTGTTCGAGTTGCAGACGTTTGAGACTCGCTTTCACGCCGTTCATGATGTGGTAGCGCGTGGCGCCGGTCTCGTTGGGCGAGTCGCCCATCTGCCCGAAGACCTTCGTCGCGATGACGACCTGCTCGCGCGGAATCTTCAGGTTCTTGAGCGCCTGACCGGTAATCTGCTCGGACACGCCCTGCGAATAGACATCGGCGGTCCCGAAAAACAGTCTATATATATTTGAATCTGCTCTCACGTCTGAAAGGCAGATTCATGAAGAAATCCCTTAATACACGGCCCGTTGCCGCAGCGACCACGCAGCCCCGCCTGTTTGTATATGGCCGCTTCTCCAGCGCCAGGCAGGACAAGGGCGACAGCTTCGCCCGCCAGATGGACTATGCGCGCCGCTGGGCTGGCGAACACGGTTACGTCATTGACGATTCCCTGACCATGTTTGACCACGGCCTGAGCGCCTACAAGGGCGAGCACGTCAGGAAAGGCGCGCTTGGCGCGTTCCTTGCCGCCATCCGCCAGAAAAAACTTGTCTGCGCGGGCGACGTGCTCCTGGTCGAGTCACTCGACCGCCTCAGCCGCGCCGAACCGATCAACGCGCAGCGGCAGTTCTCGGACATCATTGATTCGGGCGTCGCCATCGTTACGGCCGACGACGGCCAGGTGTACAGCAAGGAAGGACTGGAACGCGATCCCTCGCCGCTGTTCGTGGCGCTTGCGTACATGATCCGCGCCCACGATGAAAGCGCGTCCAAGGGCCGCCGCGTGCGCGACGCACTCAGGCGCCAGTGCCAGAACTGGGTCACGGGTGAATGGCGTGGCAGGCTCAACGCGGGCAGTGATCCGGCCTGGGTCAGGTACAACCCCGAACGCCGCGCCTTCGACCTCGACCCGCAACAGGTCGAAAGCGTGCGGACGATGATTGACCTTTACCGCGAAGGCTACGGCCCTTCGCGCGCCTTCGCGGTGATGCGCGAACGGGGCATCCCCATTCCGGCCGGTACGTCCGATGCGTGCCGCGCGCACAAGATCATGGAAAACCGCAGTCTCCTGGGCGAAAAGATTGTGACTGTCGAAGGCGACCCGAGGAACCACGTTGAAACGCAAACGTTCGTGCTCCATGGCTACTATCCGGCTGTCATGACCGAAGCGGAATTTGCGTCCCTCCAGTTCGTGCGGGGCCAGCGTGGACGGCGCGCGGGCCGGGGTAGCGTCACCGGCATCATGACTGGCATCGGCATTACTTTTTGCGCACATTGTGGCTTTGCGATGGCAAACCAGAATTCCGCGCCGTATGTCAGAAAGGACACTGGAACCTTGCGCGACGGACAACGGCGGATTCTGTGCAGCGGATGGCAGAAGGCCGCTAACCGCTGTCGCGTTCATGGCTGCTCGATCATTCCGATCGAACGCGCGCTCATGAAGTTTTGCAGTGACCAGATGAACCTGGCGGCACTGTTCGCTGACCACGATGAACGAAGCCGCAAGATAGCCGATGCGCTCGCGCTCGCGCGCCAGGCCGTCGCCGGTACGGAAAAGCAGATACGGAAATTCATGATGGCCGCCGCCTCGGACGATAGCGTTACGCCTGAAGCGATGAAGGCATTCACGCGGGAACTCCAGGAGCGCCTGGGCGCGGAACAGCGCAAGGTCTCCGACTACGAACACGAACTCGAATCATTGAGCCGCCATGCGCGACCCGCAGTCGCCGATGCCTGGGCAGAACTTCGCGAAGGCGTCGAAGCGCTCGACCCTGACGCGCGCATGAAAGCACGCCAGCTTGTGATGGACACGTTCAGGCGCATCGAGATAAGCCTCGCAGATCGCGAAAGGATTGGCCTGTGTTTCGTTTCAAAACGCGACATCGTGGTTGTCCTGTGGCTCGACCGCAAGACTGGCGAATATGTCCAGGACCCGATTTTCGAACCCGTGTTGCTGGAAAACAGTAACCATGCGGCACTGGCCTGGGTGCCAGCGGCCATGAAGGACGCCGCCTGAGCGTCACGGGTCCCCGCGCTCCTCGAAACGCCCTGAAGGCTCCGACCAGACCTTCAGGGCTTTTTCACGTATGAGATAACACCGGTAGGACAACACAGCGATTTCCCACAGGTGTCTGGCGAGATACGGACCAGACTCGACAACGCGGCCCGCTTCGTCCAGGATAGCAAATACCGCAGGATCGCCGTCCGCCGTTGTTACGGTAAAGCCGTCCCACATACGCGCCGTCACAACGGCGTACTCCAGTTTCCCGCCGTCCAGCTTCTCGCCATCCTTCACGGTTATCACCACCATTCCTCCTGCGCGCCTGGATCAGGTGCAGACCGTTTCGCGCGATACTTCGCACTGCATGACAACAGGGCTGGCACTTCCCGCCAGCGCCGGATCGAACAGCATGTACGCTGATACGGAACCGGCAAGCAGTTCCGTGATGAATTCGCGCCAGCGCGTACAGGCGAACCCGGGGACCTCCGGCTGCGCGTCCACGGTAACGGACTCACGCGCCGCATGTCCGGCCCTCCACCGCTCAACCTCGCGCGCATGCAGCCCGAACAGGCTGGCAATCTCGCGCAGCAGCAACGGCCATGCATCAGCCGGGTGTTCGTCGTGCATATGCTGGAGATAGCCCAGCAGACTCTGGTGCGCCAGCAGGAACCGCGTAAAGCCGGAACTGCACCCGAGCAGGTGCGCGACCCGTATCATGTTGACCACGCCGCCGCCCTCGAACTGCGCCCGGTATTCCTCATCGGGAATGACAAAGCCGACCGCGCAGCGCCGACCGTCCGGCGCGCGGTAGCGGCACCGGGAGCCGGACAGGGCGCGTGCGTTCTGCCGCAGCAGTTCGCACGCGACGAAATCGAAGACGTCCTGGGCCGTCAGCAACGCCAGCATCGCTGTCGTGAGTTTCATGGTGTGACCTCATTTCAGGTGTCGTGGAAAGTCCGTGCCCCGATCACGTCTGCTGCTCCATCAGCGCGAGCGCCCGTTCTGCCGTTTTCACCGTGAAAGCATGCCATTCCGCGCGGCACCCAGCCAGCGTCGCCCGGGCCTGTTCCGGCTCCTGTCCTGCGGCCAGGGTCAGCGCGTCCATCATGGCGCGGGCACCGAGAAAATAGGCAACTTTCGCGATATCGTGACATTCCGGGCCGAACGAACTGAACTTCAGTACCGTGTCGATCATTTCAAACGTGTCATTCAGGTGTCCCATCTTGTGGGCCTCCTTCGTCAAGATCGGCGGCGCGCACGCTGTACAGGTCCGCCAGTTCGTTACGCTGGGCAGCATCCGGCAGATGCCTGATCCGGTCTGCCGCCTCATTGAGCGCGTCCATCGTTGCCGCGCCCTGCAGCGCGGCCTTCACGTCATCGAAAGTTTCGTCCGGCCTCCTGGTGCGGCCTGCGGCGCGCGTGGCCTTGCGCGCCTTCATGCGTGACTTGACCGCGGCGGTGCGCGAGCCTTCGGGCCCGGCCGGGCCGGTCGTACCGGCATCCGTGGCCGGGACCTCGAACCATTCGGACGGCGTACTCATGCCCTCGCGCAGACTCACGTAGACGCGCTTGAGGTTGACCACCTGGGACGCCGTGATGGCATCCAGCCGCCGCTGGATACGTTGCTCAATCATGTCTTTCGTGACACCCAGCGGCGCGAACGCCTCGACCATCTTCGCCATGCCTGCGGCACTGGTGTCCGCCGTCGCTTTCAGGGTGGCGTCAGCCTGCTCCATCGCGCGTTCGACCACGTCGGAAGGAACGATTGCCTTGATGCATTCGCGCAGGCGGCGCTGTGCCATGTTGGCGTACAGCTCGTAGACATCGCGCTCGTCATGCAGCACATAGCCGCCGCCGCGCGTTTCGCTGCGATCCCGCCAGTGAGGCACGATCCACGCGACGCGCTTGCGCGAGCGCGCTTCAAAGTCGATGCACCACGCCTCCATCTCCGAGAACGGAACGCCGGACCCGTCGCGGCCGCGCGAGCGTTCGCGCCAGCCCATGTCGAGGTTGCTCCACAGGGTACCGATCTCCTGCATCGCCTTGATGCTCGGCCCCCGGATATCCTCGCCGCCGCGGGCATACTGGTACTGGCTGTGTTCCGCCAGCGTGTTACGTGTGAACGCCAGCAGTATCCGGTCCATCGCGCGCACCGCGTCGCGCGGAAAACGCTGCGCCATCAGATAGTTGATCTGCAGGTCGGCCAGTTCGCGGCTCTGTTCCAGCCGTGCGCCTGCCGTCTCGGTCACGTTCCTGTCTGCGGACAGGGACTCGATCACGTCATTCATTGCGGCTCTCCTTTCCGGCTGAACCGGAAGTCGATATAGCGCGTCGCCTCGACCTCGTATGCCTTGCGCTCGATCAGTGCGCGGCGATACGAACCGCCGTTCGGCAGCACGCCGATGCTCGCGTTGCCCATCATCTGCAGAAGGCGTGCGCGCGCCGCGTCCGCGCCTGCCTTCATCAGTTTCGCCTGCTCCTCGAAATCGAGCCGTGCGTAGTGCATCGCCTCCGCTTCGGCGGGCAACCGGATCGTGGTACCGTCGGTGCCGCGATAGATTCTTTTCAGCAGCGCTATTGCGGAGGGGTGCTCGTAGTCGAGCGGCGGGGCTTCGCCACGCTCCACGAACGCCCAGAAGTGCCGCTCGCCCTCGACCAGCTCCTCGATCATCTCGGGATCGCGCTCGACGTGATAGACGACCAGACGGCAGCCGCCGACGCAGGCGGCAAGATGCCAGCGTTCATAGCCCGAGACCGCCAGGTAGTGATGAACCTGCAGCAGGTATTCGGTCGGTATCGCGTCCGAATGTTCATCTCCCCATTCGCCCAGCCGATGCGCCAGGCCATCGACATTCTTGATTTCGAGCCCTTCACGGCGACCGACGATGAGGCGGTCATAACTGGCCGTCATCCAGGGATAGCGGCGATGGCGGGCGATCTGGTGAGGCCGTCGCAGCTTCACCCTGTAGCGTTGTGCGTACATGTCCGCAATGACCGGTTCCATCGCGACGCCGAATGCGATCCGCTCGGCGGCGTCGGCCCCGACCTCATCGGCCTCGATCTGTCCGGTCAGTTCCAGGAAAAACTGGTGCATGGTCTTGTAGCGCGACTGTCCGAGCGCGGCGGCGGCATTGCTGCCGCCGATGCTCCGGCTTCGCGGCGCGACCCGCTCTTCACACGCATTCATCGCTACATCTCCCGGTGCGTCAGCAACCACAGCCGGGAAATGGCAACGCGCGGTTCGCGGAACTGGTAGCGCTGCTGCCACCATGGCCGATGCAGCGATTTCGGGATCGTGCGCAGCGTCGCGCGGTAGCTCATCGGCGCGCGCAGATCAAAACGGCAGTCGTTCACGGTACGTCTCCAGGTCCTCTACGATGGACGCTCCATGTGTGAGCGCCAGCGACCCACTCCACACCGATTTGCGCTGTTGCCTGATTTCATTACGCTTTTTTTGATAATTGTGGCCAGCGGCATGAAACGCACTGCAGAAAACGCATTACCGGTCATTTCCCCTGCAACGATGTCAGTTTTATGCGTCGAACGAGAACGGATAATAGGCCGTGAATTACGCGAATCAACCTCTTTTTTTCGGGGCAGACAAATTGGCGCAACGCACCATCCGGCAGGCTGTAATTATCCAATCCGGGTTTTTGCAGGGTATCGACAAGACCTTGTCCAGGCAGCATGGGACGAGACAGATTCACCACCAGATTGCAGGTTTTCCGCCGCGGGACCTGATTCACCCGTAGCTTACAGCCGCAAGCGCTTCTGTTGTGCGACGCAGAACTTCCCACCCTAAACGGTTACAGAAAATTCGGCGCATCCACTTTTCCCCTGGGATTTACCCTGATATCGACGCCTTTGCGCGGGGCACCAGATTCAATCAGTTTTATACGCATAGAAATGCGACATTTACCGCTTCGCCAGTATTCGCGCCACCTGGCACGTACTTCGCGTTGATTTTAGAAATATATATAGAGTGTCATTGGGTCTGCCGAGCGGTACTCAATATATATTTTCCGGCTTTCAATCCATTTGAAAATTAGCCGTATCCGTTCTAACGTTCTAATTCCCCGCCTCACCGACCGATTGAGCGCGTCATGGCCTCGCCATCACGACCGCGCCGCTCGCCATTTCTGCGGTCCTTGCAGGCACACATCAAGGGAGAGCGCCATGGATGGCAGCGAGTACGCACGGCAGTACAAAGACCCACGCTGGCAGCGCGTTCGCCTCGAAATCATGCGGCGCGATAACTTCACGTGCGTCGAGTGCGGCGATGACGCATCGACGCTCAACGTGCATCACGTTCGCTACCTTCGCGACGTTCCTCCATGGGCCTATCCTCCCTGGCTGCTTGTCACGCTGTGCGAGTCGTGCCATGAAGCGATCCATGGCGGAATGCCTACCGGCGATGAACGCCTCTGCTCGCTAGCGCGAGCCGCAGGAATGAACGCAACACACTTCGCATTGTTAAGGGAAGTGTGTTGCGCATGCTTCTATACGCAGACTGCAAAACTCACGTCCGGGCAATGGACCGAAGTGATCCTTGCCTTCTATTCGGCGATTCTCGCGCGATTGCCCGAGATCATCCCGACCCCGGAATCAAGGCGGATTCTCACCCAACATCTCGCCCAGCTATTTCCCAGCCGTGAACCGATGCTTTCTGTGGAGGCTGAAAATGGCTAGGGCACGCAACATCAAGCCGGGCACGATGGAAAACGAAGCGCTTGCCGCGCTGCCGCCGCTGCACCGGCTGCTGTGGATTTATCTGTGGATGCTGGCCGACCGCGAAGGACGGCTCGAAGACCGGCCGGCGCGGATCAAGGCGAGAGCGCTGCCCTACGACGAGGCCGACGTCACTGCCCTGCTGCGCGATCTACACAACACCGGATTCATCGTGCGCTACGCCGTTGATGGACGACGTTTTATCCAGGTCGTGAACTTCTCGAAGCACCAGAAGCCGCACGGCAACGAGCCCGAAAGCAGGATTCCACCGCCGCCCGGGCCGGACGGACAGGAACACGAAGAACTTCGACTATTGGACGAAGGACTTGGTACCAAAGTCATAAGTGCTTCGGATTTTGGTGATAAGGACTTGGCACCAAAAGAGCAAGCACTTGGCCCTTGTATCTCTGATTGTCTGATTGCTGGATTGACTGATTCTCTGATTGCTGGAGAGGGGAGCGCGTCGCGAAGTTCGAAACGCAAACCGCGCGAAAAAGGCGATTCGCGCGGCACCCGCCTGCCTGCGGGCTGGACGTTGCCCGACGAATGGGCGGTATGGGCGATGCACGAATGCGAGTTTTCGCCTTCGATGGTGCGCAGGACTGCAGAGCGTTTCGCCAACCACTGGCACGGTGCGCCTGGCGCAAAGGCGCGCAAATGCGACTGGTTTGCCACCTGGCGCAACTGGTGCCTGGGGGACCTAGAGCGCGAAACGCGCGCCCACGGTCCCCCGTTCGGGCCGTCACCGCGCGAGCTGCGCGAAGACCGCGACCGGGCGATGGTCACGGTGCTGACCGGACGCGATCCATGGGGACCGCCGCCCGATGTGATCGATCTTGCGCCCGAGGACGTATGCCGTGTTCCCGACCGGCGACACTGAAACGCGCGGCGAATGGCTGTTCCGCCACATGCTGACGCTCTACGGCTCGCGATTCCTCGCGATGTGGCGCGACGTGGACAGCGAAGACCTGAAACGCTCGTGGACGTTTCGCCTGAGCGGTCTGTCGCCCGAAGCGCTGCGCGTCGGCATCGAAGCGCTCGCGGGCGTGACGCACCCGCCCATGCTGCCGGAATTCCTTGAGCTGTGCCGTACCGCACGAATCCAGGATGCCGGAATGACGCCGCCGCATCTGCGGCTGCCACTGCCGCGCGCCACCCCCGAAGTGGTCGACGCGAATGTGAAACGGATTCACGAAGTCATTGATTCGATCAGGAACCGCAAGCCCTCGGCGCAATGGGCGTTCGACATGATGCTGCGCGGTTGCGCCAGGAACGGTGTGCCACTGCCCCATGAGACGCGCCGTATCTCCATCGACGCGATGGTGTCGCCAGCCGGTCGCAGCTTCTATGCAAACAGCCCGCCGGAATTGCGCGCAACGTATCGCGCGGTTTTCGATGCCGCCCTGCATACGCGCGGCGAAGCGCTGCCTTCGCGCGAACCGGGCGAGGACGACGAACCGCTCAACGAACCGGAGTCATCTCATGATTGCGTTTGAAAACGACGACTGCACGCGCGGCGAACAGCTTGTCCTGCGCGCCCTGATGGAAGGCTTTCCGCTGGCACGCTCCAGCTTGGCGCACCTGGACGCCGCCGATTTCAGCCACGACCTGCACGGGCGCATCTTCCGTCACGCGCTGCGGCTCGCGGAGCAGCACATCGCACCGGGACCCGGCGCCGTCTACGCCTCGATGCGCGAGGCCCGGCGCGGGCGCGGACTCGACGGCGTCGCTGCCTATCTCCTGTGGCTCACGGGCGACGCCTGCCGCGACCTGCCCGAGCCGTTCGCCGCCATTGAAGCGTTTCGCCGCGCCTCGCTGGAGCGGCACGCGCCGCGCGCACCGGAGAGCGGACGTGAACGCGTCCGTTGCCGTGCTGCTCCAGCCGCGTGCGGAACACGCGGAACGTCCCGCCGTGCGGTTCGTGATTCTCGGCCAGCCGTTCAGTAAAGCCAACCGGCGCGAGCTGGTCGTGCGCCGGTACCGCGACGAGGCGGACCAGCTTCATACCCGGCCCATGTCGATCAGGTCAGCGGCGGCACGCGCGTATGAAGCGGCGGCGCTGCCCCAGATTCCGGTGGCATGCCGCCAGCGGTTCACCGGGCCGGTCTGCGTGCGCATGACGGTGTTCTACGCGAGCGCGCGGCCGGACCTCGATGAATCACTGATTCTCGATGTGCTCCAGGACCGCTGGACGTGGGTGAAAACCACTCGCGGCAGGGTGCGCGAACTGGTGCAGGCGGGCATTTACCGCAACGATCGCCAGATTTCTGAAAAGCATGTCCGCAAGGGCATCGACCGCGCAAGTCCGCGCGCCGAAACCGAGGTCGAGCCGCTGAGCGCGCAACAGCTTGCACTGCCGTTCGGGGAAATCTGACCACATTTCACTTATGAACGCCCGCTTGTACGTTCATCTTTCAGCAAGGAGATGTATTCATGGACAGGCTGGAACTTCACCCGCTCTGTGCGCTCTTCCCGGTTCTCCAGGGCGACCGGTTCGACGAACTGTGCGCGGACATCCGCGCGCACGGCTTGCGCGAGCCTATCGTGACGCTCGACGGGCGGATACTCGACGGCGGCAACCGCTACCGCGCGTGTATCGAGGCAGGCGTCGAACCCCGGACGGTGCCGTTTGGCGACGGCGACGCGCTCGCGTTCGTGCTGTCCGCAAACCTGCACCGCCGCCACCTGTCGGCAGGCCAGCAGGCCGCGATTGTGGCGGCGGCGACGGACTGGCAAAAGGCGCATGCGCGCGGGGGGGACGGCAGTAACCAGCATGGACGAAAAGAGCAAACCGGCAACACATCCGGTTTGCTCACCGTAGGAGCACGAGCCGCACAATCTGGCGCATCCGAACGAACACAGCGCCTGGCTGACAAGGTCGCGAAGGCCAATCCTGCTCTCGCGAAAAAAGTTGCGCACGGTGAAATCACGCTACCCCAGGCGGCTCAGGCGGTCGCGCATGGCGCTTCGGCAAGCCGGTCGAGCGCGAGACACGTTGCCCCGCGCGCAGCGGCGCAGGAGGGCCCGCAGGCGCCTCACCAGAAACGCACGCCAGCCGGACCCGCGCGAACGGCAGCAGTATCGGGCAAGGAAACGGACGAGCGCGGCGTCCCGCTGTTCTGCACCTATGCGCGTCTGCTGCTGGTGGCGATGCGTGCGCGCACGGTGTTCAGCGACGAGGAGCGCGACCTGATTGCGCAGATCGGGGAGGCGATCCGGCAACTCGGCAGCCGTCTGACTGGCAAGACGGCGGCACGCCAATAACCGTCTATAAGGCAACCATGAACGCACGTCACCGCGAGCAGCGTGTACGCCAGGCCGAAGATGCGCGCGACCTGGCGCTGCACAATCTGGCGCTTGCCCGCGAAGCGCTCGACCTGATTGCGATCATTGCCGGATCGCCCCTGCGGCACGACTCTTTGCGCTCCATCGAACGGCTCGCGCATGTCGCGCTGGTCGGCAGCACGCGCACCGATCCGGCGTTCGTCCCGGGCGAACAGCACGAGGGAGAAACACCGTGAGGATCATGCGCGATGCAGTATCCGGTGAACTGGTGCTGTGCCCGACGCTTGGTGACCAGGTCTACGCGGAAGCGCTGCGGCGGGGTGCGCCATGGGCATCGAGTGCGGCGGACTGTGCGCGCCGTGCAGAAGCCTGGTACGGGCGGTGCCTGTGCAGGGGCGAAGAACTCGCGCTGGTGTTCGAGGAAGTCTTTCGCGTCGGCTGATCACGATATCCGTCGCGCTCGCGCCTTATGTCATTCACGGTCCCGCCCAGGTCTGTTAGCCGCCAGTCGGCTGCTTTTGCGGTGACTTACGTTAGAACTGTGCCGTGACCTGGAAACCGAGCATAACGCTCGACGCAGGAAAGCCCGACGGCGCATAAATCGGCGTGCCTGCAAATACGTCGTAGCTATACGCTCCGAGGCGCGGCGGTACCGAACCGTTCACGCCGATAGCCTCGCCCTGATCAGCCGCCGGCCAGCTTGCCCGTCGCCTCGTACCGACCGCGTTTCCAGCCATTCCTGGCCCTGATCCGGTCGAGAATCGCGCACTGCGGGCACCAGGTCCCCTTTATCACGCTGGCAGGAATGGCCTCCCACTCGTGACCCCTTGCGCAGCGCCAGCGCAGTTTTGTCGCGCTGTTGATGTAACGCCCGGACAGGCACTCTCCGCCACGCCTGTGCGCAATGGCCTGCATGTCGTCAATCGTTCGGGACGGCCGCACGCATTCCCGGCACCACGCCCCGCGTTTGACCTTCGACGGTGTCTGCATCCACTCATGACCACTTGCACAGCGCCAGCGCAGCTTGCTGCCGTCGTTATCGTAGTGCGCCGACAGGCACTCCCCGCCACGAGCCTGCGCCATCGAGAGAATCTGCGCCATCGTGATCTTGTGCCAGTCCAGCGAACAGGCCGGGCACCACTTTCCGAGGCGGATATGCATCGGCTTGGCGTCCCATTCGTGGCCCTTTGCACAGCGCCAGCGCAGTTTCGTTTCGTTGTTGACGTAGCGTTCGGACAGGCACTCGCCACCGCGCTCGCGGGCGGTGGCCTGCATGTCCCCGATCTTCAGCCGCAGCCTTTCGAAGGCGCACTGCGGACACCACGAGCCGCTGGTTCGAAGGCTCGCAGGCGCGGCCTCCCATATGTGACCTTCGGCACACTGCCAGCGCAGCTTTGTCGCTGTGTTGCGATATTCGGTAGACAGGCACTGTCCACCGCGCGCCTGCGCCATCGCGTGCATGTCCCCGATGGACAGTCGCACGCCCTGCCTGCCTTTCTGAACCGTCACGCCCAGGCCATCCCCCATCAGGCCGAACAACCCGCGCCGGGACTCGCCTTGACGTGATTCCTGCCACACGGGCACAGCACCCGGTCACCGTCGAGCACGCTCGCGCGACCGTCCTCGTCCATGTTGGTCCCGGTCGCTTCTATCGGGTACTCACCCGGACAGTTGCCACACGTCGCCATCTCGCGGTCCAGCGCGACGCGCCGCTCGCCATCGAACATCGTGGATACCATTGCGATCACGTGCCCGCCCGTCGTCGTTGAATCGCCGTTACATATCAGAGCCTTGCTCACATTATTCCCCCATCAATTCATTCAATTACATTACGCTTACGAGCGAATGAATTGTCGTCGTAGCCTCCATCTTTCAGACGCGAAAATCACGTTTGAACTCTTGTCAACAACATACCCAAACTGAATTAAATCGATCCAGAATAATCCTACATTAATTCGAAATTCTTCAATTAAATAAAATTATTGAGTCGGCTTGATAGTGGAAGATATTCTCTTACCATTCTTAAACTTATCTGTATAGGCGTAGGCTTGCCCAGTGGGATCGCAGTACGTGCCCGCGCGCTCTACAAGAGACAACTTCCCAAGTTTGGTTATTTTATATCGCTCCGTCCAGTTTTCACATGCGCTTTCATGGAAGCACGCACCAACCAGCTCCTTTCGTTTGTGGTCAGCTTGCAGACAAGGGATATCACTTAACTCCTTACTGTAAATATATATGCCATCCACATGATTATATAAGTAGACCTTATAGAATTTCTGCGAAGAGCCTTCGGAGTCCATGACTTTAATGTCAATATATCTTCCAAATGTAAGATTTTCCAGAATAACATCAAAATAAGATATATCGTGATCGAATGAAATTACCTGATCTCTCCCAGCCGGAGTTTTGATTTCCAGATCATGACCTTTGACGGAAATATCCGGCCCCCTCCGCCCGTCATCACACATACCCTTATTTACGTGAGCGAGAAATATGGCGACCAAGACAATTATTAATTTTTTCATGAAATTAAAGCACCTATATTGATTTATTTGTATCCACGCTTTTCAGCATGCAGCCTTTGGCATCAATCAGGTTTCTGCTTATATGCATCCATGTAGTCAATTATCTGATCCGACATGACAGCCATTGCGGAAAGGAAAACATTTGTCCGAGGAACCAGACCGTTCATTACGTGCGTACTATCTGGGTTGCCATTATTAACCGCTCGCGCCGCCCTTTCAAATTGATGGCAACTCCGAAAATCCATCGTGGACAAACCAACTTGGCAGCTATGATGTGGATGATAACTGTAGTCGGTACATATATTAGCAAGATTTATTTGTCGAAATATTGGATATTCATCTCCCTCGGCATTGATATTATGCTCAAGGCCAGTCGGCTTT
Source organism: Paraburkholderia adhaesiva (assembly GCF_021390575.1). Classification (GTDB taxonomy): domain Bacteria; phylum Pseudomonadota; class Gammaproteobacteria; order Burkholderiales; family Burkholderiaceae; genus Paraburkholderia; species Paraburkholderia adhaesiva. The sequence goes on from NZ_JAJEJQ010000002.1 coordinate 1,248,306, forward strand.
GAGCAAGATACCCAATAAAATCCGGCGGAGTCACACGCCCTAAACAAATCCGTCTCTAACGAATCCCTATAACTCACGGGCGAGGCATTCCAACCTTTAAAATCGCCATAGCGCCTGTAATTTTCCTCAAAAGTCAACTGTATAACGCCTCGCCCATACCAAGGAGCATAAGTCGTATGCGCACCGTTGCCCTCTGCAGTTCTACTTAGATACGTCGATTCTTGGATTGCATTTCCAAGGAAATAGGACAATCTCAATCCATTGGTTGATATGCAGTATTTTCTCCAAGCCAAGTTCAACGGATTTATGAAACGCTGACTCCTAGACAGCGCCACACTCCACTTCAACTCGGAAGTAGGATAGACCGTTTGATGGGAATGATCTGTCGTTTGCTCGATCACCTGTCGAGGAATCGCCCTTGCAAGCTCCACACTGGTTAGCCATCCACACTTCCTGAAATGCCGGATGAACGCGAGCGGATGGAAGAACCAGAATGTCTGTCCACCCGACAGCGAAGGAATCTGGTCCGTGGAAGGAATCTGGTCCATGAACTGGAGATTCCGCAGAAAAACGACGAACCGTTTATACCCGTCCGGGTCGGTGTCCTTTCTCTTGCCAAAATAGCCGTCCGCGGCGTTCAGGTCCTTGTAGCGCTCCTTGTTGTTGTCCGGGTCCCACTCGCTTACCGTGTGACACACGAATTTGCCCAGGGCAGCACGAACACTGTCGTTGCGCTGGACGTAGTAAGCCATCTGGTCGTTCAGGCTGAAGCTCGGATCGTCAAGCGAGACCGGGTACTCGTTGGCCGCCGTATCACCGACTAGCCGGTGCAGCTTGGTATAGCTGAACAGCCCGTCACTGCCGATGGGCGCATTTTCACTGTCGATCTTCCGCCAGCCCATGACGGCCGGGAAGTCCGCGTCGGAGAGCTTGATCACGGATGTCTGGTTGATATCGACATAGCTCAGCGTGCCACTCGCATCAACCGGCACCGCTACCCAGGTTGCCTTGTCCTGGACGGAGGTGAGCGTGGGATTGTCCGACAGGATGCGCCCAAAACGCAGCAGTTCGTAGCCGTCACTCGGGCACGCCGGATACGCCGCCATCGCGCGTTTGTAAAGTTCGTATTCGTAGTTTTTGTACGGCTGGCCGTTCTGTGCGTTGCGCGACGGATCGATTACAGGTCTTGTCGTCAGCGGGACGCAGTTGCCGTCGCCGTTCTCGTCCAGCCACGCATTCATGTAGCGCTGGCCCTGGTGGAAATACGCCTCCACGTACAGCTTGCTGTTGTCGTTGGGTAATCTCCCTGTGCTCAGCGCAGGAAGCCACGAATTGTCATACGATGTGCCAGGCCGGGCTACCAGATTGACTGTGGCCGGGATCATGTAATACGCGTGCCCCCACCAGTCTTTGGACGTGGGCTGAACCGGGTTCTTCACGCCAAGCTGGACCGGAAAAGTGGACGATTCGAACCACCTGTTGAAATCATCGTTGGTCGTGAAGATTTCAAAGTGCAGATGCCACAGACCCTGCGACTGCCCCCGATAGCCGAGAATGTCCTTGCGATACACCTTCCTGTTGCGGCCCGGCTTGACTTCGTCGCCTGCTTCGAGCAGCCACGCCGCCAGTGCAATGGGTGAACTGTTCTGGGGCGGCGTGGCGGGCTGCGGGACAGCGACGGATTGCTGGGCACTCAGGTCCAGCAGGTGCATGTAGAGCGAGTAGTACGTGAGGGAGCGCCCGTCTCCCGTATCGGTCTGGTGGCGCAGCAGCACGAAGCCGGTATTGGTGTTCAGGACCGGATGCCCGTCGTTGCTGATATGTCCGTCCGAAATCGGGTTCCGGCTAATGCGGTAGGCAACGACTTCCCCGTCGGCAATCGCCCGCACGGGTTCATTATCCGTTGCGGGCACAAGATGGATGCCGCCGTGCCAGCGGCGATCAAACGTCACTGGGAAAACACCGTGATTAGCCGACTCATAGCTCTCAACGGCGGTCATCATGGGATCGGTATCGGTCGCGACACCTGTGAGGCCGGACTGCGGCAGGAAGGGTGGACTGATAATCATGGTCAGCGCGATTGAGGATAGAGGTTCGTTGTTTTCAGATCGCCTTGCGGCATGGCCGGAAGTGGGGGGCGCTGCGTATCGGCTCCCTGCTTGCTCCACGACGGCGTTTTTTCGAGAATCGGCCCCGGTGAGCCGTTGATGATCCCGCTGCCGTTGATCTGGATGTAGGAGCCACCTGCGCCGATCCAGACCTCCTTCGCGGCGGTGATAACGATCTTCCCGTCCGTGCTGCTGATGGTGAGGTCCTTGAGCGCTGCCAGCGCCATTTCATCGCTCTGCGCCTGGATCTGGACCCTGCCCTTCGCGGCATGGAACCTCATGCCGTCCTGGTACGCAAACAGCGAGACCGCACCGCGCGCCGAGAGGTGGTAGTGACGCCCCGCCGAGCCGCTGTAGTCGCGCCCCGCCGTCACCGCGTGATCGTTAATGCTCGCCTGGTGCGTGCTGTCGGTCGCGGTTGTGGCAATGCCCGCCGCGCTCGCCAGCACGAGATCGGGCCGCATCATTTCCGGCGACGGATTGTTTGACGAGGCCGCGCCACCCTTGATGGCCGTGTTCTGCGCCTTGATGGTCTGCGTGGCGTCGTGCTGGCTCGCCACGGCAGTCTGGGCATTGTGCTTCACGGCCAGTTGCGACAGGTCCTCATGCAGTTCGCGCGCCTGCGTCAGGCGCTGCACCGTCTCGCCCATGTCCTTCACCGGCTGCGTGGCGCCTGAGCGCGATTCAGTGGTGATAAGCATGCCCCAGTTGGCGCGTGCCACACCATGCGCTTCGGTGGCCAGTTCAAAGCCTTCACCGCGCGCCTGCGCTCGTCCCTGGTTGCCATCGATGTGCGTGTTACTGCCGAGCACCAGTCTTGATTGCGCCTGGTCGCTCGACACCTGCACCTGGAGCTTGCCCGGTGTATCGTCGGTGACCACCGTGTTCGAACCCTGGCCCTCGAGCGACTGGCTCCTCCAGCCCGAGAGCGCATCGTTATGCGGCAGCACCCACGGTGGCGTGTTGAACTGGTTGACATGGCGCCCTGCGATATAGGGCTTGTCCGGGTCCCCATGGTAGTAGCCCACTACCACTTCCTGCCCAGGCCTCGGGATATAGATCGCGCCGTAGTTCTCCCCCTGCCAGGGCGACACGGCCCGGATCCAGCAGCTCGAATTCTGGTCCATCTGGCCCTGCCGGTCCCAGATGAACTGCAGGCGGGTGCGGCCGAGCCGGTCTGTCCACACGGGGGAATTGTCATAGCCCGTGACGACGGCGATTTCACTGTGCAGGCGCGGCTTCTTCGCCTTCTGTGGCGTCCTGAATGGGGTGTTGGCGGGCTGGACGGTGAAGCGTGTCTCGCAGCTATAGAGTGAGGTCGCGCCCGGCGCCTGGCTCGAGGTGTCGTTGTTGCGGATATCAATGTGTGTGGAGACGACCAGATACCCGGCATTACCCAGCTTCTGCGGGTAGCCCTCGAGCTGGAAGATGTGCCCGGTCATGAGACCGCGCAGGTTGCCTTTACCCTTGCCGCGCAGGCTCTTCGCACGGTGCGCTTCGAGCCGCACACACGCGAGGTGCTCGCCTTCAAACCACGCTTCGTTGGGGTCGCCCTCGATGCCCATCGCCCCCGCGAGCGGCTGCGAGTAGTCGCCCCATGCGTATTCCTCGTAATTGTCGAACGCGCGCTGCTGGAAGTCCTGGTCCTTTGCCGCAAGATCCGCGCGTGAGCGCGTGTAGTCGTAGTCGGTGACACTCACCTTGCCCGTCGTCAGTGTACGGGCGATCTCGAACTGCGAGACATGTTCCTCGTCGATGCGCTGGCCCTCGGGCGCGAGGTAGCGCAGCGTGGCATAGGCGGGGCCATGCTTTTTGTAGCCACCGACCGAATCGACCAGCACCAGCGTGCTGTCCTCGTAAAAAAACGAAATGCCCCACTCCTGCCATAGCCTGCGCAAATAGTCAAAATCCGATTCCCATGCCTGACGCTGGTAGTCGCGCGCCGGATAGCCGCGCCTGAAGCCTGGACCGTTCAGGCGCTTCTCATACGGGTAGGGGTATTTTTCCAGTATCGCATCGGTGATCTGGATCACCGTCTTATCCTGGTCGATGCGTGAATCGATCTTCAGGCTCGCTAGCCAGAGCCAGGGGCGGATACGGAACTGGTAAAACGCGCGCCGGTCGTCTGCCCCGACACAGCGCGCCGAGACAATCAGTCCCGTGATGGTACGCGTACCGGCGCCAACGTTTGCGATACCGATAAAGCCGTCACCGCGCCCTTCGATGGCGATGCTCACGGTGACTTCCTTGCCCACGAGCTGGTCGACGTCGACCAGTGACTGCGCTTCGCGCACGCCGAGCATCATGTCTTCGTGCGTCGCCACTTCGACCGTATAGTCATACAGGTGGCCGAGCTTTTCCTTGCCCGAGACACGCGACACCGTAAAGAGCGGCATCTCACGCCAGGTGGGCAGCGCTGCGCCCGATAATTCCAGAATGCGGGACTGCTCAAACCATGACATCGCAGACTCCATGCAGGGAAATAAAAGCGGTATGGCGGTTCAGTAAATCGCACGTGCGGGTGCGCGGAGCCGCGAATTCCAGCGCACATTCACCGATACCGGCTCTTCCGGCGCGGTGATGGTCCAGTCGTATCGGAGCCGTTGAGGTCCTGAAAGGAGGGCTCCGCCCGACCTGTTACGCAGTGCCCAACCGCATCCGCACCTATTAGCTGCTCAATGTTTCATGAACGGCATCAACACGGCAATCGGGAAAGTTTCAGGAAAAGTCAGAACTCCCAGCGATACGCAGAAACACCTCAAGAATTGACAAACAGCAAAAAATGCCTAATATGGCCGTTAATCAGGACGCTTTAATGGTGTCCCTGACGCCCGGAGCCCGCGTAAAGCGGGCTTCGTCGTTTCTGGACGACTCCCGGATTGCCTCACCATGCGCGACTGTTACGCGGGCACCGCTGCGGCGCTGCGCGATGCGTTGCGTCATGCCGTCGAGCGCGGTGGCGCATCCTCCCTCGGTGTACTGCATCAGGGCGTGCCCTCTGCCGCGACACTGTCCGGCGACGCGGCGACTGCACAGGCTGGACGCATCCGCCGCCAGCTTGACCGCCTGTCGCCTGTTCCCCGCGCGCTGCTCGTCGTTGCCTATGCGCCGCGCGATATCGTGTGCAACTGCCGCGCACCATGCTGCTCGGGGCGCTATCCGAATCCCGAATGGCGCAATGCACTTGATCTCGTTGTGGTCCATACCGGGCCACTGCTGACGGGATGCGTGCCGAACGTGCGGCTGCGCACGGCGCTGGTCGCGAACCTGCTGACGCGCACGCACGAAACGGCGGTCAGTCTCGCGCAGCGCTGCGGCGTCCACCGCAATACGGTCGCGGAACATACCGCGATCCTCGACGCCGTCCTGACCGGAACCCGTCAGCGCGCGGGCGAACTCGACGCCGCCTTCGCACGGATCGACACGCTGTTACGCGAGGCCGGTATCGTCGCCGACGAAACGCGCGTTCAGGTCGCATGAGGTACGCGACATGGCGTGCGCTCCACAAGCAACGCGAAAAACGCCGAATCTTCGGGCGGCGCGTCACGGTTAGCCAGTGGCGAGCGCTTCGCCCATTCGGCGCGCATCAGGGCTAGCACGGCTTCATCGTAGACGTGGGTGCGGCACGCCTGTAGCTTCGTGTCGTAACGCACCACCAGAGCCGCAAAATGGACAGCTTCGCCGGCTTCAAGCCGCCACTCCTGGCCCGTCTGGCCGCGCACGAGACAGCGGTAAAGCATGGCTTCGGCGGCGCGGTACGGCGCAGGATCGGCCTTGCGACGGTGTCCGGCGCGACTCATCAGGAATGGCAGATAGATAGCGCGCATGAGTATGCTGATCTGATCCAGCGAGCCACGGCCGTCGCGGAACGCTGCCAGGGCGCAATGCTGTTGCAGGGAAAGATGCTCAACGACAGACCGGCGCAACGGCATGAGTTGCGCGGCCGTATGGGGCTTGCGGCGCATGGGTCGTTTCATGGCGGTCTAGCGCCTGCAGCCGCGCACGAACAGGACGACAATCAGCGCGACGACGCACCAGATAGCAAGCCCGGAAAGCAAACCCGCGCTCATGACAGTCTCTCTGAACGTGGCGCGATGAACGGCCAGCGCTTTAGCGCGGCTTGCGTTTCTTCGGTTATGAAATCGCCGTCTGAAAGCTGGATGCCCAGCACCGTCAGCTCTGCACTCGCGTGAACGAGAAGCGCGCGCAGGTCACCTGAACCGCTATGCTCGATCGCGCCACGAATTTCGGCCAGGATGCCGAGGATTCCGAGTGAGCCCTGGCGGGCGCGCTCGCGATGGAAGGCAACCAGGTCTTCGAGAATGGCGATGCGGTCTTGCGGGGAAGTGATACCGGGCGTGCTGGTGGAAGTCTCTGGCATGGTCCATCGTCTCGTCAGGAAAACGAAACACCCGACCCACGCGCGAGGGTGAGCGGGCACATGACAGGGGCTCAAATCCGGCGCAACACCAACCCGGCAAACCCGAAGGTTTCCCTACCACGGCCCGCCCATTGACGAAAGCAACAGACGTGCAGAGATAGCCGCATGCTCGCGAGAGCATGCGGGGTGTTGCGTGACCAGGTTTGAGCGCCTGGCTGCCGGTGTCTCCGGCAGATGCCAGTCACAGAACGGACGACTGGCGCGGACGATGCTACCCCCAAATGCCATGCATCTGGTGGCGTCTGACGAATTTTAACCTTTCGCTGTCATCGATGACTCTTTCTGCATCAGCAGGGCGTCCGGCGCGCCCTGCCCGATATCTGCGGCACCGTGCCGCCGACGTGCCTCTGGTAGGGCCTGGTGGCATCTCGCATAGTGGTGACGTAGCGCCTGTCAACCACCATCAAAAGAATGCATGATGCCAGTCAATTCAAAGACGCCCGCGACCCGCAAAACGGCCCCCCGAACCCGCACGATGGCCGCTACGGCGGCGGTGAAATCGGGCACAACGGCGACCGCGCCGAAGTCCGGCAGGACGCCAGCGGCGCCCAGAACAACGCCGAAAGCGACGCCGCCGAAGGCCACCGCGCCGAAGGTGACCGCCCCGAAAGCGGGAACGTCGAAACCAGCCATGAAAGTCACGGCGGCGAAGTCCGCCGCGCCGGCTCCGGCTGACGCCGCGAAGCCGGTTGCAGCGCCCGCGACGGCTCCCGTCGCGACGCCCGCTCCGTCCGGCGTGCGCCCCCGCTGTCCGCATCCGGGCGTGCTGCTCGCCGGGAAGATCACCGCGAGCGGTCAGACCGAACAGGTGTTTTCACGCGGCCTCGGCGTCGCGCCGCGACGCGTCCAGTCGATCATTTCGGGCCAGCGGCGGCTGACGGCGGATACGGCACTGCGTCTCGGACGCTATCTGGGCGACGATCCGCTGGCCTGGATGAGCTACCAGGCGGCTTACGAACTCGAACAGATGGAGGCGGAACTCGGCGGCAAGCTCGCGGCAATCAGACCGCTTTCGGCGGCTGACGCGAAAGCGGGTAGCGCGAAGGTGAGCGACGCGAAAACGGCGGAAGCAGCCAGCCGCACGGCGGGAGTCTGACATGGACGCACCGGTCATTGTGGCGACGCGCGTCCCCGAACGCTCGCGGCTGCGCTTCCTGCCTGGGCTGTTCGGCGCGCGCGGGATGATGCGCGGCGAAGCACAGATCTACGCAACGGCCCGCGCGCTTTCGGAGGACTATACCGGCGGATCGTGGACTTTCTGGCGCCTGTCGAACGGCGGCGGCTATCTCGCACCGCAAACCCCGGAGCGCCTGCGGGTCTGCGTCACTGGCAACCAGTTCGACGGCGTTGTCAGCGGGGACGCCTTCGGCATCATCGTCACGCTGTTCGTCCTCAACGCGATCATCTGGCGCATGGCGGACAGCGGGGGCGACCCCGAACCGCTCTCCGGGCTCTATCACGCGCTGCGCAGGTTCGCCTGCGGGCACGCCGAAGCCTCGCTGATCCTGCGCGCCATCGACTGAACCCGGACTGAACCCGGACTGATACCCGACTGACTGCACTACCCCGTTTCACAGGCCCGCCCCGCGCGGGCCAGTTCTTTTGGACTCCAGAGGAACCCTCCGGCCTGGACAGCCCGCCTCCCGCGCGGGCTGTCCTGTGTCCGCCTGCGTGAGCGCGAACGTGAAAACCGGGCAACCTTCGCCGCCCTGGCCTGCCGACCGGGTCGAGCGCTGGCCGCTCGCGCGTGTCCGCCCGTTCGCGCACAATCCGCGCACGCATACCGATGCGCAGGTTGACGAAATCGCCGCAGCAATGCGCGAATGGGGCTGGACAAATCCCCTGCTGGTAGACGAATCGGGCGAACTGATCGCCGGACACGGGCGGCTGCTGGCCGCACAGCGGCTCGGACTGACTGACGCGCCCGTGATGGTCGCGCGCGGCTGGAGCGCCGCGCAGAAACGCGCCTACCGGATTGCGGACAACAAGCTGCCCCTGAATGCCGGATGGGATACGGCGCTGCTCCACGACGCGCTGGCGACGCTGGCCGGTGAAGGTATCGACGTGGCACTGCTCGGCTTTTCGGCGGACGACATGGCGCGCCTGTCCGACGATACCGACCGGCTGCTGCTCGACGCGCAGGCCCAGACCGCGCTCGATGCCGATCCGTTCTCCGGTCCCGTGGTTCACGTCAGGACCGTCGAGGACGCCGCAGGCGTGACCTGGGTGCCGTTCTCCTGCATGGTCGCGCTTACTGACCGTCCGGCGCTGCTCGACGCGATCCGCGCCGCCAAAGCGCGCGGCGCGGCGGACAGCGGCGCGGCACTCGTCATGATCGCCCGCGAATGGAGTCAGCAATGGAACCCGACATGAGCGCACCGGATCGACCCGGCACCCCCGCCGAAGCGTTCGTTTCGTATCGCTGCCAGCACGGACTGCTTGCGCCCTCGCTGGTCGCGTGGAACCGTAGCCTGACCGTCGACGGCCCGGACGACACCCATTTCGGCTATGTCTATCAAGGTCATGCGCGGCTGAGGCATCGGGGCCGCTGCTGGCGGCTGCGCGCAGGCGATTACTTCTGTGCGCCGGGTCCGCTTGAACTGGAGGTCCGGTACGGACGCGGCATCCTCATGAAGCGCGCAGACTGGCGGGGCCTCTTCCTGCTCGGCGGTCCCGTCGAGCATAAGGGACGCCTGCGCTATATCGACCAGTGCAGCGATACGACGCTGATCCAGCCGGTCCGGCGCGGCGATCCATGCGTGAACCTGCTCTACTTTCCGCCGGGCGTCATGCAGACAGCACACACGCATCCGTCCGACCGGCTCGGTCTGGTCCTGTCGGGGTACGGTCACTGCATCGCGCGCAACCATGGCGCAGACGTGACCATCGCCCTGCTGCCGGGGATGATCTTCCGTATCGCGGCGAACGGACGGCATCATTTCGCAACCGGTCCCGATGACGAGCTGCGCGTGCTCGCGTATCACCCCGATTCGGACTGCGGTCCCACCGACGACGACCACGCCATGATTAACCGGACCCTCGTGGACGGCGTACCGGCGCGCGAACTCGCGGCGATCCGCACGCGCGGCGATACGATGCTGGAGCACGGTGCGGGAGCACCCGCATGAACGCCCTCGTCCGTACAACGCGCGACCGGCGTTACGTCGAGGCAGACGTGTACAGCGCCGCGCTGGAGCGCATCCGTTACCTGTACCGCGCCTTCGATCATGTGGTGGTGTCGTTTTCAGGCGGCAAGGATTCGACGGTCGTACTGCATCTCGCGCTCGACGTGGCGCGAGAACTGGACCGCCTGCCGCTCGACGTGCATTTCTACGATGAAGAGTGCATTTCACCGGATACCGAGGCCTATGTCGAACGCGTGCGCGGCCAGCCCGATATCGCGCTGACCTGGTACTGTGTCCCGGTCAAACACCGTAATGCGTGTTCACGCACGCAGCCCTACTGGTTCTGCTGGAATCCCGACGAGCGCGAGAAGTGGGTGCGTCCGATGCCGGAATGCGCCGTCGCGTCGATACCCGGTTTTGCGCACGGTATGTCGATTCCCGACTGTATCCATCTGCCGTTCGCCGCGACCCCGCAGACTGTCGCGATGCTGCGCGGTATCCGCACGCAGGAATCCATGCGGCGGCTGCGCATGACGACGACGAAGCGCATCGACAACTACATTCACCCGTCATCGAACACGCGCAACGTCTGGTTGTGCGATCCGGTCTATGACTGGACTTTTGAGGACGTGTGGGTGGCGCCGTCGCGTTTCGGCTGGGACTACAACGCCACCTATGACCGCTTCGAGGCCATGGGACTGCCCCACCCACAGCAGCGCGTCTGTCCGCCGTTTGGCGAGGAACCGCTCACGCTGCTCCATACGTGGGCGGTCTGCTACCCCGACCTGTGGCACCGGATGACGGCGCGCGTACCGGGCGCGGCGACGGCGGCGCGTTACGCGCTGACCGATCTTTACGGCCACCATCTGAAAGAGCCGCCTGACGGGCAGACGTGGCGCGAATGGACCTGGCGCGTCGTGGACCTGTACCCCGAGCCATGGCGCTCGCGCGTGGCGCTCTCGCTGCGCACGGCGATTGAACTGCACCAGAAGAAAACGCGCCGGCCGATCCCCGAGGAACCAGCGGACCCGATGACGGGCGTGTGCTGGCGCGCACTCGCGCAGATCGCGCTCAAGGGCGACTTCAAGGCGCGCAAGATCGGCGCGCTGGTGACGGCCGCAGGCGTGCAGCAGAAGCGCCTGGGCCTGACGCTCGAACAGCTCATTGCGATGGACCCCGACCATGACGGCACACGCTACTGACGCGATGGATCGTGAAGCAGATGCGGACGTGCGTGCCGCGATGGCCGAAGCGCCGGTCTCGCGCGTGACGTGGATACACCGTGACCGCATCCGGGCGAACGCGTACAACCCCAACCGGGTCGCACCGCCCGAACTCGAACTGCTGATCCTCTCGATTCTCGAAGATGGCTTCACGCAGCCGCTGGTCGTGCTCGATAACGGCGATGGGTCATGGCTGCTCGTGGATGGCTATCACCGCTGGATCGTTTCGGACGATGCGCGGATCGTCGCGCGATACGGCGGTTTCGTGCCCGTCGTGCAGATCGACGCGGACCCGGTGCACAGGATGATGTCCACGATCCGGCACAACCGCGCACGCGGCACGCATGCCGTGCTGCCGATGGCGGATATCGTGCGGACCATGATCGTATCGGGCGTCGCGCTGGACGCCATCGGGCGCGGGCTGGGCATGGAAGGCGAGGAAATCAACCGGCTCGCAGATCGTTCGGGCATGCCGCGCCGGGTGGGCGAGCGCGGCGCGAAAAACACTTTTGGTCATGCATGGGTACCAGAATAAGCATGATCTACTGCAATGGACATTGCAGGTATCGACTGATAAGGTGCTGCGCAAATTCATCCTCCTGGCGCGCACCCCATGCGAAGTCTTGGTCAAATCTGCTGCCTGAATCTCGGATTGCTGTCCTGTCATTACGCGCTAGCCGGCGCGGAAGACCTTCACTGGAAAGACTGGGAATTCGCCATCCCGCAGACGGTACAGGCCGACCAGCCGGTTGGCCCGCTCTCGCACCGGCCGACGTTTCCGTTCTCATTTCCCGGGCACTACGGATACTACTGGATACCGCCATCAATAGACGTTCCGTGTGACGTGTCCCCCTGGTCGCGTAGAGCGTTGACTTTCCCGCTTTCCTGTGACACCTGGGCCAGGCATCAAGAGAAACCCCAATGGGGACTGCGCTGATCCGTTACGAGCCATTCAGCCGGGTCGGATAAATCAGTCTGGTGTGGTGCCATGCTCGACATTTCGTTTAAATCGAATGTCGATGCCATTTCGCGCAACCTGTCTGCGCTCGCCTACCGGCAGTTACCGTATGCCGAATCGCGCACCGTGACGGAACTTGCGAAGCTTGCGGCGAAGGCGGAAAAAACCGCCATTCCCCAGGTCTTTCCGGATGCGACGCCCTTTACGGTCAATTCAGTAGCCGTGCAGCCCGCCCGCAAGGCGTTGCCTGTCGCACGCGTCTATGTGTGCGACGTGGCCGCGCAGTATCTCGCACCCTATGAATACGGCGGCGTGCAGTTTCTCGGCGCGAAGCCCGCCGACCTCGTCCCGGTGAACGTCGCGGCGAACCGGTACGGCAACCTGCCGCGCAACACGATCCGCCAATACCTGAACCGGCCTGACGTGTTTCTCGGCACCGTGAAAACGAAGCACGGCGAACAGTACGGCCTGTGGCAGCGTCCGGCGAAAGTGGTTGAAGTGAAGTGGAGCCGCAGGAACGGCCCGAAGCCGAAGGACCGCGCCATCAACGCATCGGGAAAACTGAAGCTGCTCGTGGCATTTCATACGCCGGTCGAGACAAGAAAGCGGCTTGGATTTGGCGAACGGGCACACACCGTTGCCACCGCGAATTTCGACCGCGTATTCGGCGCGCAACTGGCGAAAGCCATCGCGACAGCGCGCGAGGCGTAATTGATCCACAGCAAACTTGATCAGATCGGGCGGTCACACCGTAACCGAAGCCCGCACGCGGAGAACTTTCTTGTGGTTCTTTACAAATTTCCGGGGGAAAGGCTCTGTTCGATCTATTGTTTTGAAAAACTCCCCGACAGGAACTTAAGCGAGGCTTTCAGGCGTCCTCTTACCCCTACCCGATACTCACAGGCGGTGCATATAGAGCGATCTGAGAGGCCGATTTTTCGTGCACCGATCCTGCTGCACGGAGAAGGGGGTTTTTCAACACAATAGGCCCATTTGGGCCACTCTGTCGGCGTTGGGGCGGTCCGCTTTCCTGCCGACAGAAGACGCTAGCTGCAGGGCAACAGTCGTTACGCTCTTTGCAACGGATTGCATCGGCCTAGCAGCCCGCCGAGCTCGTAATCCATGCTTCGGGCGCGGGTATGCCGCGCTCGCACATAGGCTTGAATGGGTTGCCTTATCGAAATTCAGCTAGCCTAGTTGCCCCTTGTTGGTAAAACTCGGGAAGATTCAAGATGCATCTTCGAATTGATCGAAAGTCTGTCTTGGGAACCAAGTCAGCTATCTCTGGACTGGTCTCTCCTAAGTCAAGCACACCCTGAGGAGCTTTCGCTGTGTTAATTAGATCGACATAACAACCATAGTCGATACCGTAGACTTGGTAGCGTTTTCCCGGTTCGTCCTTAGCCGAAACGCCTTTCCGCAGGACATGTAGCACCCGCTCGTCATACAAGAAGTCGATGAGGCGGTCTCTAGTCCCAGTTTCGAGCAAAAAAGCCTTGGTTTGACGTTCCTTGATTACCTTATCAACGATCCACTGCAAAAGGGAGCGAGCTTGCTCATGGGCGCTAACCGCAGCATCTTTGGATCCTTGGTACCACTGTCTCGCTGCAGTTCGAACGCCGCTTACCGATATCGTATCTTCATCGGCGCGCTGTGCGGCATGCCCCAGGATGTGAATCGCGTCTCTCGGCACGCCTTCGCACGCACGAACTACCTCGTCAAATGCATTGCCCTGCGTGAACCCTTGCGAAATCAATTCGGCTTCGTTTTTCGGGGCGTCGATACCCTCCGCTTCCAATGCCGCCTTCACATGCTTCAGGACGAGCGTTTTATAGAAAGCGACCGCCTTGTCTTCGTCGTTATCGAAGACCATGTAGTCATCGAGGTTGATAGCCGCAGACACGTCCGCACCAAGTTCGAGCCCGATGTTGCCTACCGTCGCTTCCGGGAGAAGCAAACGACTGCGCTGTTCAATTGCTGCGATCTTGACAACCGCGCCTTTCGTGGGCAGCACTGCACGTCTAATCAGGTCAGCGAGATACGGCTGGAGGTCGAGAGGAACTTCGCTCCACTCGTCAATCAGGATCCAGAGACGGCCTTTCGGCAATGCTTCGACAACCCTCCGTAGCGCGTTGCCCACACTCCCGAAATTGACCCTCGGAATCTCTTGCCCCGAAATGGCTTTTTTCGCCGTAACGGTTTCTTTGTTTGAACCGCCCACTTTGGCCTCGCCGGACAGCGAGGACGCAGTAAACCCCATGCTGAAACCGAGTTTCGCTTCAGCACTGCTCGAGTCCTCGGCAGTGGTCGTTGCCTCCACAGTCGTTGTTCCAACTACCTTGACAGTGCTGTGAGCAGCGAAAAGATCGTCAAGAGGTGTGCCTACTGCCCCGAGGTTCACAATCCCGTCATGAGCAATAGCTTGCTCAAACATGCTCTGGTGGATTGCTGCGAGCACGTCTATCAACAAACGAGTCGCCCGTTGGGTCAGGGGAATCGAAGCGTCAGCGTAAATTCCGCCAGCCGATCCCAAATTGCGCATATCCAGTTGGATCGCCATTTCGCCCGCGGCCCTACGTGCCTGCCTGAGGACTGTGAGTAGATGAGTCTTGCCCGTTCCTCGGCGACCGAAGACTACTTGATGGTCGAGCGATGAAAAAGCAGTCAATACCGAGCCAAAGTCGACAAAGGTTTTCTTGAGTACCTCATCGTCTTGCCGTTCGGCGCGCAATGCAATCCGTAGGAACGCCAGATTGGTAGGTTTCATGCTTGTCGTTGCCTCGATCGTTTTAGTGAGTGAAGACGGTTACAGCGCAGGCCGCTCCTCATGTTGGCCCGAATACCGAAGTATAAAGAAAAGCCCCGGCAGTCCCGAGGCTCGCTTCTTGGCACATAGCACCGCGAATGTTGATATTCGGCGAGCCTGACTTCAGCGAGGCGGCGCTTCGACGGCCGCGGCAGTTCTAGCACGCTGACGGCGTCGGCCGGATGGTCGGTGTAAGGCGCAGATGCCGAGCGGGTCGAGCGGCCTAAACGCGCTGGGTTTCCGCCATTTGTTGCTATCGAGTAGACAACGGTTCTTAATCGACTACGGCCTGTCCGTAAGCGGTCTCTCCGGAATTCCGCGAAGAATCCTTCTTGCTGTCTGGACGGATATCGTTGCGCGCACACCGAAGAATACCGGGGAACGTCCACCGGCCCGAGGAGATGGACCGACCGGGGGTGCGGGTCCTTTCCAGCGTCGAAAACCGGAGGCAATTGCGCGAGGCGCGGTTTCGCCCTAGCGCCGGGGTCTGAAAGGTCTTTGCACTTTGCGCTCGGATACCGCATCAGCACGTCGCCATGGCTGACACCATCTCGATCCGCGAATTCGCGCGACGTGAAGGCGTCTCCGACACGCTCGTCCATCAGGCCCTGAAGCAGGGGCGGCTGGTCCGCGCCGCCGATGGCCGCATGGACGCCGCGCGGGTCGGGACAGCGTGGCGCGGCGACGCCACTGCAAAGCCGGGTGCAAAGTCCGGTGCGCCCGATTTGCAGTCCGGCACCGTCCGGGGCGTGGCCTACGGCGAAGCGTTGCGGCTGAAAGAAAACTGGCTCGCCCTGCTGCGCCGCCTCGAATACGAGCACAAGTCGGGTTCGCTGGTCGAGGTCTCCGTCGCGCAGACGGTCGTGTTCGATCTGTGCCGCGAGCAGCGCGACGCGTGGCTCGCCTGGCCGTCGAAGGTCGCGCCGTTTCTCGCCATCGAGTTCGGTATCGCGGACCTCGAACGGCTGACCGCAACGCTCGCCGCGCATGTCCACGATCAGCTTGCCGACCTCGGAGAACCCGAGGCGCACTTCGCAAGCGGCGAAACATGAACTGATCGCGCTAAGCGGGCGCAAGGGCTGGAAGCCCCCTCCGCGCCTGTCGCTGCCTGAGTGGGCGGACGAATTCCGCAAGCTCGCGCGCTCGGCGGGCAACCTGACCGGCAAGTGGCATACCTCGACCGTCGAGATTGCGCGCGGCCCGATGCTCGCCGTGACCGAACCGGGCGTTCACGTCATCACGGCGATGGTGTGCACGCAACTGCTCAAGACGGCATTGCTGGAAAACATTTTCGGGTATCACGCGCATCTCGATCCGTGCCCGATCCTGCTGCTGCAACCGAAGGACGACGCGGCCGAACAGTTCAGCAAGGAACGTCTGACGCCGCTGATCCGCGCCACGCCCGTCCTGCGCGAACTGCTCGGCCCCGCGCGCACGCGCAGCCCGGACGACACGCTGCTCTACAAGGCCTATCCGGGCGGCTTTATCGCGCTCGCGGGCGCGGGTTCGCCGGATAACCTCGCGCGCCGTCCGATCCGCGTCGTACTGTGCGATGAGATTGACAAGTACCCCGTCACGCGCGAGGGCGACCCGATCACACTCGCGGAGGAACGCACCGCGACCTTTGCCGCGTGGATGAGTGTGCGGGCGTGCTCGCCCACCGTCTCGGAGGAAAGCCGCATCGAGGACAGCTACGAGGCCTCGGATCAACGCCGTGCATCGGTTGCGTGTCCGCACTGCGGGCACCGGCTCTTTCCCGATTTCTTCCGGCACGTCGAATGGCGCAAGACGCGCGACGAGGCCGGAACGACGAAGGCGCACGATACGGAAACCGCGCGCGTGTACTGCGAAGCATGCGGGGCGGGCTGGAACGAAGCTGACCGGCTCACGGCGTTGCAGGGCGCCCGCTGGCACCAGACGAAGCCGTTTGAATGCTGTGGCGCGCGGCACGTCCCGCTCGATGACTACGCGAATGCCTGGAGAGAGCACGACGGCGACGAGGCTGTTACGGCGGTATGGGACTGGTGGGCCGATGACGAGCACCAGCGCTATGCGGTCTACCGCGCTAAGTGTCCGGTCTGCGGCACCTGGCGCGTCGACAACGAACATGCCGGATTCCAGGCCTCGAAGCTCTACAGCCCGTGGACACGCGACCGTCCGCCCGCCATTGCCGCCAAGTGGATCGCCGCGCAGGGCAACGAGGAACGTCTGCAGGCCTGGTGGAATACACAGATGGGATTGCCCTACCGTGCCCATACGGGCCGTCGCGTGCAGGCCGAAGTGCTGGCCGCGCGGGGTGAAGTGTGGGCCGCAGCGGTACCCGATGGCGTCGCGGTGGTCACGGTCGGCATCGACGTGCAGGACTACCGCGTTGAATGTGAAACCGTGGGATGGGGGCGCAATGAGGAAAGCTGGTCCGTCAACTATCACGTCATCGATGGCGAATTCTCCGACGCCACAACACAGGCTGAAGTGGACACGTATCTGAGGCAGCTCTGGAAGCGTACGGACGGCAGGCCGTTCGAGGTCATGGCCGCGTGCATTGACTCGGGCGGACACCATACGCAAAGCGTGTACGAATTCTGCAAGGCGCGTATCGGGCGGCGCATCTGGGCGATCAAGGGCGAATCGGCACGCGGCGGCGAACGCAATCCGGTGTGGCCCGCGAAGCGCCCCACGCCGCGCACGAAGAAAACCTACCGACCCGTGCTGCTCGGCGTGAACGCGGCGAAAGACACGATCCGGCAACGCCTGTTACTCGACACACCAGGACCGGGCTACATGCACTTTCCCGCTGACCGGGATATCGGCTATTACGCGCAACTGACGGCGGAACGTCTGGTGGTCAGGGAACAGGGCGGACGGCGCTATCGTATCTGGGAACTGCCACCGGGCCGCGCCAATGAAGCGCTCGACTGTCGCGTCTATGGCTTTGGCGCACTGTGCGGACTGCTGCATTTCGGGCTGCAACTGAACCGGCGCGCGGACGCGGTGGGTGCGCCCGTCACGCCCGCCGTACCCCGTCATGGCCCGGATCAGGCCACGACGACGGTCACGCGTTCTGTCGCGACGAAATCCCTGGTGAGCCGGCTGGCGTAATCATGGCGGTCTGTCGCTGCACGGGCGTTCTTGACGGTGTACCGCTGGCGACGCTGCGTGCGCAGCTCGCGTCGATGCAGGCGGCGTATCTCGCGCTGATGACCGGATCGAAGGCCGAGAGCGCGTCCTATACGCAGGCCGATGGCAGCCGCTCGATCACGTTCACGCGGGCGAACGTGGGCGATCTCGTGCAGGGAATCATCGGCGTCCAGGTGCAGATCGCGAAACTCACCGGCCAGTGCTGCAACCGCCGTCCGCCCGTGGTGCCGTTTTTCTGAGTCGCTGTCCGGGTCATTACCGTGGGCCTGATTGTCGATCCGGCTGGCAGGCCGCTGGAGACGGCCCCCCTGCCCGTGAAGGCGCAGGCCGACGCGATGCCCAACGCGCGCCCCGGCACGCCACTGGGTCTCGCGCCGTACAGCTTCCCCTATGAGGCATCGGCGTGGCTCACGCAGGAGATGGGGAACTGGCTGCCGTGGATACGCAGCCCTGACTCTGAAATCAACCTGTTCCGCGACCGCATGGTCGCGCGCTCGCGGGACCTCTCGCGTAACGATGGCTGGATCGTCGGTGGCGTTAACCGCATTCTGGACAACACCGTCGGGACGAACCTGCGCCTGTCCGCGAATCCCGATTACCGGGCGCTGGCATTCAGGAGCGGGATGACCACCTTTGATGCGGACTGGGCCGACGAATTCCGGCGCACGGTCGAAGCGCTCTGGCGCGGCTACGCCGACCATCCGTGCCACTTCAACGATGTCACCGAGCAGTTGACGCTCGGCCAGCAGTTCCGTCTCGCGATGCGTCACAAGCTCATCGACGGCGAGGGCCTGGGCCTGCTCTACTGGCTGCCCGAGCGCATCGGTGCGGGCGGCGCGGACTACGCGACCGCCCTGCTGCTGGTCGATCCCGACCGGCTCTGCAACCCGTGGCAGATGATCGACACGGCGCACATGCGCGGCGGCGTCGAGATTGATGATAACGGCGTGCCGCTCGCCTACTGGATTCGCAAGGCCGAGCCGAACGACTGGTATCTGGCGATTGACGCGAATACCTGGGAGCGCATCGCACGCAACGACGAGGACGGCTGGCCGCGCGTCATCCACGACTACGACCGCGACCGCGCAGGCCAGCACCGAGGCCTTGGTGTCTTCACGTCGGTGCTTACGCACGCGCGCATGCTCGCGCGCTATTACGGCGTCGAACTGCAGGCGGCGACCGTTGCCGCGATCTTTGGCGCGTTCGTGACGTCGCCCTACGATCCGGCGCTGGTACAGGATGCGCTCGGCGCGGGGGAAGGCGAGGAACTGCCGCTTTACCAGCAGTTGCGCGCGCAGTGGGCGAACGAGCGGCCCGCGTACCTGAACGGCGTGCGGCTCTCGACGCTCGCACCGGGCGAACAGCTCGATACGGTCGCAGCCACGCACCCGCATGGCGACTTCGAGGCGTTCGCGCACGAGATGCAGCGCGTCATCGCGGCGGCACTCGGCCTGTCCGCCGAACAGATTACCCAGGACTGGAGCCACACGAACTACAGCAGCGCGCGGGCGGCACTGCTGGAAGCCTGGAAAACGTTGCAGCGGCGGCGCGACGAATTCTGCCTGAACTTCGCCAGCCCCTTCTATGGTGCATGGTTATGGGAAGTGATGGAGCGCGGCGAGGTGCCGTTACCGGCTGGCGCACCGCCCTATATCGAGGCGCGGGCGGCGTATTCGCGCTGCTCGTGGACCGGTGTGGCGCGCGGCTGGATCGACCCGACGAAGGAACGCGCGGGCGCGGTCATGGGCATGGATGCGGCACTCTCGACGCTCAAGCGCGAATGCGCCGAACAGGGCCTGGACTATGAGGAAGTCCTGCACCAGCGCGCGGCGGAAATTCGCCTGATGGAAGAACTCGGCCTCGACCTGCCGGACTGGGCGGGCGCGGCGGCGGCGGCAACGCTTTCAGCCCCGCCCGAAGCGCCGACGCCGCAGTAAGCCTGCCCACATCACACTGGCGAGACGCTCGGGTGAATCCAGCCGTAGACCGTTCCAGTAGCCAGCAAGCCCCCAATCACCAACAGGGTCGTAGCGAGAAGAACACTTTCACCACCACCGAAGCGCTCCGTTTTAACTGCCAGCCAGATCCAGATGCCGGTTCCTCCTGCCCGCAAATTGGAGAGCGACACGTAATGTACGCACTGGAGCAGAACAATCAGGGAACATGCAGCAATGCAGATAAACGCTGCGCCAATGAGTTCGATCCAGAGAGCGTATCCGCCGCCAATCGCTTTAAAGAACGCGATTGCAGCATTCAGAACATGCGAAAGGCTCATCGGTTCGTTAGCGATCAGGCTTCCCGCATACGCCACAACGTCTGAGCGGATACCCTCGCGAGCCTCAATTGTCAGCCAGAAGCACGCAAGCGAAGCGATTGCGGGAAACACCCCACGCAACCACCATTGCGGCGTATTAAATCGCCCACCAGCGATCATCAACACAACCGTCGCAAGACAGAAAACGGCCGTTGCGACATTGAACATATGTAGCGCATAGGAGACGGCAGGCAGGTACGCTGTCAGGAGAAACAGGCCAATCGCCGCGACAAGAATCAGGATGACAAAAACCACAAAATTATCGTCTCCCGTACCGGAATTTCCATTTCGGTCGTGATAGTGATGAACCTCCTTCTGCCGGATGTACACCTCAATTTCGTGTTTCACATCCTTCGGAGACTCGCCCTTGTCGTTAGCATCGGGCGGCTTTCCCAACCCGAAAAGGATAGCCGCGAAAATCAGCCCCATCAGGGGACTCGCAATCCAGCCTTCAAAATGTGAATTTCCTAAAAAATCCAGCAACTCGTTCAGCATATTTGTTTCCTTCTTTTTATTGGTGAAATGCCAACGGCCACGTTGGGCATTTTCAGTTTATCAGCGTGCGTGCTAGTTCAGCCGTCCTGAGCCGTGAGACCTGACTATCCGCATCTGGCGCAGCGCCTCTTTAACGTGCCCCTTGCCATCACGCCTGACAAGCTCGAAATCGTCATGGCCGCGCTCGCGGAGCGCTTCGGCCTCACGCGCCTGATGCGCACCGATGGCGAACTCATTCTGCTCGATGGTAGCTACGATCCAGGCGAACCGGCGCAGGAACCGCCCTACGAAGTGATTGAGGGCGTCGCGCTCGTTCCGGTCCACGGCACGCTCGTGGCAAAGCTCGGCACGCTGCACCCGTATTCAGGCATGACAGGCTATGACGGCATCCGCGCGAATCTCGCCATGGCGCTCGCCGATGACGCGGTTCGCGCCATCGTGCTCGACGTGGACTCGCCCGGTGGCGAGGTGGCCGGGTGCTTTGATCTGGCCGATGCGATCCACGCCGCACGCGGCACGAAGCCCCTGCACGCGATCCTGACCGAGAACGCCTACAGCGCGGCGTATGCGCTCGCCTCGGCCTGCGATTCGGTCACGGTGCCGCGCACGGGTGGCACAGGCAGCATCGGCGTGATCGTCGCGCACGTCGATTTTTCGAAAGCGCTCACGGCGGCGGGTATCACCGTCACGCTGATTACCTACGGCGCACGCAAGGCTGACGCCAGCGATGTGCAGCCGCTATCGGATGAAGCCCGCGCACGCATCCAGGCCGATGTGGATACAGTGGGCGAACTGTTCGTCGCGACCGTCGCCCGCAATCGCGCTCTCACGCCCGCAAAGGTGCGCGATACCGAAGGACTGACGTATCTGGGCGCGGCAGGCGTGAAGGCAGGACTCGCGGATGCCGTCATGGCTCCCGACGCCGCGTTTCTCGCGCTGCTGGACACCCTTTCACCGTAACTGGAGAACCGCCATGGGACTGACCACCACCATGTCGAAAGCGCTTTCGTTTGCGCATCTGAATCCGCAGGGCAAGGCTACAGCACATACCGCGCGTGCGCAGGACGGCGATGACGACAAGCCTGAGCGCGACCGAGAGGACCAGAACTCGCGCCGCTCTCAGCGTACGCAAGGCGAGGATGACGACCGCAGCGACGAGGACGACGACACGGAGGCACGCGCCCAGGCGCAGGATGATGATGAGGATAGCGACGAAAAGGACAAGCCCGACGACGACAGCGGCAAGAGCAAGCGCAGCCGCCGTGCGCGGGCGCGCGCCCAGGGCGATGATGAGGACGCGAAGGATGGCAACGGCGACGACGATGAGGACGACGACGAATCCGAAATGCGCGGCCCGTCGCCCGCTGCCGCCGCCCGCCGCCGCGAACAGGCACGGTGCGCCGCGATCTTCGCTGCACGCGCCGCCGCGCGCAATCCCGAACTGGCTGCACAGCTCGCGTTCACGACGCGCCTGCCACGTGCCGAAGCCATTGCGCTGCTCAACGCTTCACCCGCTCCGGTGCTGGCTTCGCGCGAGCGCGCCGCGAACAATCCGCGCGTCGGCCCCGGCTCGTCCCCCGAAGCGCACTCGCACCAGGCCATCGCGGCAGGATGGGACCGTGCCTTTGCCCAGGTGACGCCACCGGCCAGCACGCGCCGCAGCCGTTGAACCCTCTTACCGGAGAACGCCATGAATGCCCCGACTGTTCCCCCGCTTTTTGAAATCTGGCACGACGGCGGGTTCCTCGTTTCCGAAGCCAACGGCCACCAGTCCCGCGATGAAATCACGCTCACGGGCGGCGCGAAAGTGCTTGCCGGAACCGTGCTCGGCCAGGTCACGACTAACGGCGTGGGCCTGTCCGTCTCGCTCTCGGAGGGCGCGGCCAACACGGGCAACGGCAGCGTGTCGATCACGAGTGCGCCACAGGCGGACGTCACGCTCCCCGGCGTCTATACGGTCACGTTCACGTCCGCGACGAAATTTACGGTCACGGGTCCGGGTGGACTCTCGCTGACGGGCCAGTCGCCCGGAGCGGAAGTCAGCGCATCGGGCCTCGGGTTCGTGGTCACGGCGGGCGATACCGCCTTCGCGAAGGGTGACAGTTTCGAAATCCTCGTCGGTCCGGCAGGAACACCCGGCGCGTGGTGCGCGTGGGACCCGGCTGCGTCCGATGGCTCGCAGCACGCCGCGGCAATCCTGTTCGGCACACGCGATGCGACGCTCGCGGACTGCGCGGCCGTCGCCATCACGCGCGCAGCTGAAGTCAACGCGACCGAACTGATCTGGCCTCCCGATGCGACGCCCGAACAGATCGCGGGAGCGGGTACGCAACTGCAGTCCGTGGGTATCCTGCTGCGCTAACTGTTCAATCCGCGCCTGTGCCGTTCGGGGGCTGTCCTGTCATGGGGCAGCCCCTTTTTCTTGGTTCATCGACGATTTCCGGGGAAGGCGGCGCGGATCTTCAGGAAGAAGTATTCCTCGTCGCGGTACCCGTAAGCTCGACGCTTGATGACCTTGATGGTGTTGTTGATGCCCTCGACCACACTGGTGTTCAGCGGGTGGCGACAGCGCGCCAGGATGCCGTGCCAGTAGCCCTGCAGCCGCTGGGCGAACAGCTGCAGGGCAGGGATTCCGCTTTGATTTGCCTGCTCGATCCACTGCTCCCAGGCCTTTTGGGCCCAGGCGGGTTTGCGGTAGAACCAGAGTCGTTTCAGTTCGTCGCGCAGCACGTACACGCATAACAACGGCTGATTGGCGGCCAGCAGTTCCTTCAGGTGCACCGACTGCTCAGGTTTCAGGTTATGGCGGTTGCGCGGCAGCAGCCAGCGGCTGGACTTCAGGACCTTGCGGGCGGGCCGGTCGTGGCGAAGCTGGTTGGCCTGATCGACGCGCACCCGATCGATGACCTCGCGCCCGTACTTGGCGACGACGTGAAACAGGTCGTAGACGATCTCGGCCTGCGGGCAATGCGCGTTGATCTCCAGCTCATAGGCTGTCGTCATGTCGATGGCGACCGCCTCAATGCGCCCGGCCACACCCGCTGGAAGCTGTTCGAAGAACGCCCGGGCTGTTTTGCGCGAGCGCCCCGGCCCGATCCAGAGCACCTGCCGGCCGATCGGATCGACCACCACTGTGGCGTAGCGATGGCCTTTGTGGAGCGCGAACTCGTCCATCGCCAGATAGCGGATCGTCGACCAGTCTGGTTCGGCCACGCGTGCGCGCAGGCGCATCTTGTCGATCGATTTGACCGTATGCCAACCCAGATCGTAGAAGGCGGCCACCGCCTGCACGCTGGCCGCCTGCAGCAGCTTCTCGCAGGCCTTGGCAAATCGCTCGGTCACCCGCTGGTAACGGCCCAGCCAGTCCAGCTTCTCCAGTCGCGGACCACCGCACTGTTCGCACCAGACCCGCCGGCGCGGCACGTGCAGCACGACCCGGTACTCGAACAACGGCAGATCACGTACGCGTCGAACCGACGTCTCATGAATCTGCGTGCAACGCGCCCCGCACTGCTCGCAGTACATGACCTTGCTCGCCGGCTTCAGATACAGCGAGAGCGTATGGCTGTCGCCTTGCGGCCATTCCACACGTTCGAGCCGATAACCCGTCCAGCAACCCAGCGCCTGAAGTGCCTTGCGATCGAGCAACTCCACCTCCTGACCTCCATAAAGTCAGGTCAGGGTACGCAATCGCTCCCTAAAGCTCCACGGTTTTCCTCGATGAACCTTTTTCTTTTCGGGGGAAACCGATCATGGCTGGCGAAATTCTCGACCTCTTCCACCAGGACCCGTTCACGGCGATTTCGCTCTCCGATGCGGTACAGCGCAATCCATACCAGCCGCAGGGCCTGGGCGCGCTCAACATCTTCGAGCCGAACCCGATCCGTACCAAGGCACTCGCCATCGAGGAACGCACCGGCAGGCTGATCCTGATTCCGTTCAGCCAGCGCGGCGCCGAAGGCACGCAACGCACCACCGAAAGGCGCGACATGCGCTATTTCAACGTACCGCGCCTCATGCACGACGATACGGTCTATGCCGAAGAACTGCAGGGCATCCGCGAATTCGGCACGGAATCCGTACTGATGCAGATCGAAACCGAGGTCGCGCGGCGTCTCGCGGGTCCAACCGGCCTGCTCGCGTCGGTCGAGTACACGAAGGAATATCTGCGCCTGGCAGCGCTCCAGGGTCTCGTGCTCGATCCGAAAGACGGCTCTGTCATGTACAACTGGTTCGATGAGTTCGGCATTGCGCAGGCACCCGAAACGCCGTTCGACCTCGTGACCGAAGCACCGAACACGATCCGTCCGCTCTGCAATGCCCTTCGCCGCACGATGGCGCGCAAGTCACAGGGCGCATTCACCGCGACCACGCGCGTATTCGGTATCTGCGGCGATGCGTTCTATGACGCATTCGTCAACCACCCCGACGTGATCCGCGTGTTCCTGAACTGGTCCGATGCGCGGGCGCTGCGCGACGACTCGCAGGGCGCGGCGTTCGACTCGTTCCAGTTCGCCGGGATTACGTGGTTCAACTATCGCGGCAGCGACGACAACGCCACCATCAAGATTCCCGACGACAAGGTGAAGTTCTTTCCGGTCGGTGCGCCGGGGATTTTCCGCGAAGCGATGGCGCCCGGTGAAACGGTGGACTGGGTCAATACGCCGGGACGTCCCGTGTACGTGCTGCCCGTGTTCGACATCATGCGGCGCATGTGGTGGAAGATGGAAACCTACGCCTATCCGCTCTTTGTCTGCACGCGGCCTGAAGTGCTGCTCTCCGGGCGCATGGATTCCTGAACGGATGAGCCGTGATTGCGTGGGATACGCTGCTGCTCGCGCCCGTCGAGGGCATCTTCGGGCAGCCTGCCACCTACCGCGCGCGTGACGGCACGCAATTTCCGCTCAACGGTGTGTTCGATGAAGCGGTCACCGACGTGGACGTGTCCGCATCGCCGCCCGTGACGACCGTGCGCCCCGTCTATGGCTACCGCGTCGCGGCGCTTCCCGTCAAGGCTCACCAGGGCGACACCCTGTTCATTCGTTCCGCGCCTGGCGCGCCCGCAGTCGATACGCGCTACGTCGTGCGCGAGGTCCGCGTCGACGGTCACGGCTGGGGCCTGCTGCTGCTCAACATTGCCCCGCAGGACTAGCGCCCATGCGCCCGAGGCCACCCCGCCCTGTCGCCACGATGACAGGGCGACGCCAGGTGCGTCTTGCCGCCGTCGATGCGCTCGCGCGTGCGTCGCTGGCCGTGCGCGGCGAACCGGTCACGCTCCACTCGCCCGGTGACTGGAATCCGCCCGCCGACCGGCTGCCTGCCGTGTTCGTGCGTACCGGGCGCGAAACCAAGACCTCATTCAACCGCGGCCTGCCGGAATTCACCACCGAATGCGCGCTCGAGGTCAAGGCCATCGTTAAAGCCCCCACCGCCGCGCAGGCCCAGGACGATATTGAAGCGCTCTGGTTCGCCATCGAGAATGCGCTGCTGCTCGACCCGGCGCTGATCGCCATCACGCAGCAGTTCGCGAGCGTCGAAACCGCGCTCGACATCCGCGCCGAGGGCGCGCGGCACCTGGCCGGTATCGCCGCGTCGTTTGCCGCCGAGTTTCCCGAAATGTTCGATCCCGCCGCGCGCTTTCCCGCGCTGGCGGGCGTCGGCCTGCACGCCGACACGATCCGGCCCGCCGATCCTTCAGGGACCTATGTGAACCCGCCGTTCCCGGCGTCCGTGACACCCGCACCGCGCACCCACGGCCCGGACGGACGCGACGAGGCCACGCTCGTCGTCCTCCCGCCCCGACACGACGGCCAGCCCTAACCCCACCGTCAAGGACTCCCGATGAAAACGCTACGCATCCGCCCGGCTGCGGGCCGCGTCGTGCGCGATCCCGACCTGCACGACCTCATCAGCGCGCCGCGCGTCGTCCCCGATACGCCCTTCTGGCGGCGTCGGCTGCGCGACGGCGACGTCAGCCCCGACCCGGACCCGGCATCGGCGCCTGAGCGCGCTACGCCCGCCGCAGGGGTATCCGCGACGGCAGCCAAAAGCGTCACGCGACGGACCACCGGCACCCCTGACGGAGGCACGTCATGATCCCGTTCCGGCAGATTCCGCAGAACCTCCGCGTGCCGCTCTTTTACGCGGAGGTCGACAACAGCCAGGCCAACACCGGGCAGACGACGCAGCGCGCGCTGATTCTCGCGCAGATCACGGCGGCAGGCACGGCAACGCCCAACGTTCCCGTCATCAGCCAGGGCAGCGGCGACGCGATTCCCGCTGGCGGCGACGGCTCCATGCTCGCGCTGATGCTCGCGGCCTACCGCGGCAGTGATGCCTTTGGCGAGGTCTGGTACCTGCCGCTCGCGGACGATCCCGAAGCGACGGTTGCCATCGGCAGCGTCGCGATTTCCGCGCCGCCCACGGCTGCCGGTACGCTCTCGCTCTACATCGCCGGTACCCGCATCGCGCAGACCGTACAGCCGACCCAGTCCGCAGGCGATATCGCCCGCGCGCTCGCGGCGACCATCCAGGCCACGCCCGGTATGCCGGTAACGGTCGCCGCCACCGTTACAGCCACCAGCGGCACGGTGACGGTCACCGCGCGCAACGCGGGACCGTGCGGCAACGAGATCGACCTGCGCCTGAACTATCTCGGCACGCCGGGCGGCGAAGCGCTACCGGCTGGCATGGCCGTGACTCTCACGCCGATGGCGGGCGGCGCGGTGGCACCCGATATCACGGCGGGGCTCGATGCGCTTGGCGACAAGCCCTTCGATATCGTGGTCTGTCCGTACACCGATACCGCGTCACTCGATGCACTCAGGACGTTTCTCGATGACGTGAACGGGCGCTGGTCCTGGCAGCAGCAGCTTTACGGCCATGCGTTCACGGCGGCGCGCGGCGCGTTCGGCGCGCTCGTTGCGACCGGTACCGCGCGCAATGACCAGCACGCCTCGATCATGGGCTTTTACGACAGCCCCACGCCCGCCTGGCTGTGGGCCGCGTCGCTTGCGGGCGCGTGCGCAGTCAGCCTGCGCGCCGATCCGGCCACACCGCTCCAGACCCTGCCGCTGGCGGGCGTGCTGCCCCCGCCCGTGCAGTCGCGCTTTGCCCTCTCCGACCGTAACGCGTTGCTCTATGACGGCATTTCGACGTTCACGGTTGCCGACGACGGGACCGTGGCGATTGAAAACCTCGTCACAACCTACCAGCAGAACGCTTACGGCCAGCCCGACGACAGCTATCTCGAGGTGGAAACGATGTTCACGCTCGCGACCGTCCTGCGGCACCTGAAATCGGTGGTGACCAGCAAGTACGCGCGCATGAAGCTCGCTGACAACGGGACAACCTTTGGACCCGGCGCGAACGTGGTGACGCCCAACCTCATCCGGGCGGACCTGATTGCAGCGTACCAGCAGGACGAATCAAACGGACTCGTGCAGGACAGCCAGGTTTTTGCGGACGCGCTGGTGGTCAAACGCAACACAGCGAACCCGAACCGCGTCGATGTGCTCTGGCCCGGTGTGCTGATCGACCAGTTGCGCATCTTTGCGCTGCTGGCCCAGTTCAGGCTCACGGCCTGATGGGAGTGTGACATGGCCAACGACACCAACCGGCTTGCGGGCATCGCCTATATCAGCGTGGACGGACAGAGCTACATGCTGGCGGGCGAACTCTCGTATTCACCCGGCACGGTCGAGCGCGAATCGCTGATCGGGCAGGACCGCGTGCATGGCTATTCCGAGAAGCCCCGCGCGCCATTTATTTCCGGTTCGTTCCGCGACGCGGGCACGCTCACCGTCGCGGATTTCAACGCCATGACCAATAACACGGTGACGTGTGAACTCGCGAACGGCAAGACGGTGGTGGGCCGCAACATGTGGACCGTCCAGGCGCAGGAGGTCAAGACGCCGGACGCCACATTTGAGGTCAAGTGGGAAGGATTCAGCGGCTCGGTCACTGAGCAATAAGCGAGCAATGACGGAGAGCCCATCATGGAAGAAACCATCAAGCTGCTTGCACCGGTTGACGGCATCAGCGAAATCACCCTGCGCGAGCCGACTGTCGATGAAATCGCCAGAGTCGCGGAAGAAGCCCAGAAGTTCGGCGCGGTGCGTGCCACGAAAAACCTGATTGCCACCATGGCGCATATCGAAGTCGCGACCGTAGGGAAAATGGGCGCGCGGGATTTCAACGCGTGCAATAAATACCTGTCCGCTTTTTTCGAGTAGTCCCGCCGAATCTGCCCGATGTCATTGCGGACGTGACCTGGTTTTACCATTGGGGACCGCGCGACGCGGGCGCGCTGACCTGGACAGAACTGGCCGCGTGGCACGCCCAGGCGCAGCGGATCGCACGCAACCTGCACAACGGGTAAGGCATGGCCGCCCAAGCCATCAGCTTCACGATATCGGCGGTAGACCGGGCCACCGCCACCATCGAGCGCGTGAACCGCAACATGGGGAAGATGACGCGGCCCTATGCGAATCTCGCGAAGAGCGCGAAGCGGTTTTCCGAAGCGTCAGGTTTTGCAGCAGTCGGCCGGAATCTGGGCAACGTCGCGAAGGAGGCCGACAAGGTCCTGCGCAGCGTGACGAAGATCGGTGCGCCGCTGCTGGCCATCGTCGGCGGTGGCACGATTGCCGGTCTCTCGGAGATGGTCACGCAGTGGGAGCGTATCGGCGCGCAGACCGAACGCACCTCACGCATGCTCGGCATCACGGCGAACCAGCTCACGCAGATGCGCGGCGCGGCAACGCTCATGGGTGTCTCGTCGGACTCAATGACGGCGGGTTTCCAGTCGTTGCAGGACACGTTACAGAATGCCCGCTGGGGCCGCGACCAGGGCGCCTTTGCCGCCCTGCAGGCGCTCGGCATCCGGCTCAGGACGACACGCAGCGGCGCGATTGATACGCAGGCCGCGATGGGCGACCTCGCGGACGTGTTCCAGCGCATCCAGACACGCGATCCGGCTGCCGCGCGCAATCTCGCCCGGTCGCTCGGCGTCGAACAGTTATTGCCGGTGCTCGTGCAGGGACGCGCAGCGTTACAGAAGTACGAAGTGGAGGCGCGACGCCTGCGTGGCGACTTCACGCCCGACATGGCCCGACACGCGCTCGATTTCACGCACGCGCTCAGCAGCATGGGACTGTCGCTCGAAGGACTCAGGGCGTCGATTGCCGACCGGCTCGCGCCCGTGCTCGGTCCCATGATTGAGCATTTCGCGAACTGGATTGCAACGAACCGCGAACTCATTTCACAGCGGATTGCCGCGCTGGTCGAGCGGATCGCCCGTGCATTCGAACGGCTTTTCGAAGGGGTGGACTGGGATGCGTTTCTCTCCGACATCGGCGACGCCGCCGAAGCGATTTCAAACCTGATCGTGTGGCTGCTTAAGGTCATCCACCACCTGGGCGGCTTCAAGACCGTCGCAACCGTAGTTGCGCTCTACATGGCAGGCGGCTTCGTCTCTTCCCTGGCGTCGGCCGTCCTCAGTATCGCGGGTCTCGTCACGCGCCTGGGTGGGCTGATGACGACACTGGGCAGCGCGGGCACGGCAGCCACCACCGCAGCCGAAGCCGTCGCAGGGGCGCGAGCGACCGCAGCGGGTGCAGGCGCGGCGGGCGCAGGCACCGCCGCAGCCGGGGCCGCAGGCGCGGCGGAGACAGTCGCCGGGGGCGGTCTGCTCGCGGGGGCGCTCGGCACGGTGGCGCGCTTTGTAAACCCGTGGACAGTGGGCGCCTACCTGGGTTTTCACAGCGAGGAACTCGGCGGCAAGAGTGAGGAAGAGCAGTTAGCGCGCATCCGTGCAGCCGAAGCAGCGGCGGCAGCGGCAGGTCAAGGGCACGGCGCAGGCCTTCAGCCAGCGGACGCGGCAGGCACCGCACCGTACGCAGCCGCGCCCGGTTCGTCCGCAGGTGGTGCGCAGCGGGTTTCGCGCGGCATCCGCAACAACAACCCCGGCAACATCGAATACGGCGCATTCGCACGACGCATGGGCGCGACGGGTTCGGACGGCCGGTTTGCCATCTTTGCGTCCATGC
The DNA here is from genome assembly GCF_021390575.1 of Paraburkholderia adhaesiva. Lineage (GTDB taxonomy): Bacteria > Pseudomonadota > Gammaproteobacteria > Burkholderiales > Burkholderiaceae > Paraburkholderia > Paraburkholderia adhaesiva. The sequence goes on from NZ_JAJEJQ010000002.1 coordinate 1,278,960, forward strand.
AGCAGGGCACCGCTGCCATGATGGCGCTGATAAAGGGCTACCGGAGCCGCGGCATCAACACGATTGCTGGTATCGTTTCGCGCTACGCTCCCGCCACCGAAAACAGGACGGCAGCCTACGTTGCGTCCATCGCGAAGCGTACCGGTATCAACCCGAACGCGCCTCTTCCGGAAAGTCAGTATGCAAGCGTGCAGGCCGCCATGGCGATTCAGGAATCCGGCTATCGTGGCACGCCGCTGCCGCCGCTGAATGTGCCGCCTGCGCAGGCCGTCACAGTGCCCGCGCCCGTGGTCAACGTCAGTAACCAGGTCAACGTGGCACGCGACGGGCGCACGAGCATCCGCACGCAGACGCCCACGGGCCTGAAAATCTCGACACCGTTGCAGCCCGAATGGGCATAGGCAATGAGTACGCTCCCCGCCGCGTATTTCAGCGCACTCCAAGGCGCGTCATGGCGCGGCGTGCCGTTCGCGACACGGGGCGGCACAACAAAGGTGGGCCGCCGCGTCGCGGTTCACGAATACCCGTTCCGCGATGATGTGTGGGTGGAGGACCTGGGCCGTGCGGGACGGCGTATCTCGCTGACCGGCTTTCTGGTGCAGGATGCTGCGTATCTTGGCAGCAGTGGCGGCGGCGATGTCATCGCGCAGCGCGCGGCCATGATCGCCGCGTGCGAGACACCGGATACGGGCGACGGCGAACTCGTGCATCCGTCGCTCGGGCGGCTCACGGTCTCGCTGCTCGATTTCGAATGTGAGGAGAGCACCGAACACGGGCGCGCGTTCGAACTGCGCTTTACGTTCATCGCGGCGGGCCAGCAGCAGTTCCCTTCGCTTTCGGTTGCCACGCTGGCACAGACCGGGCTATCCGCCGTGGCCGCGTTCGCCGCCGCTGCGCAGGACTTCGCCAGCCAGCTATCCGCCCTGCTGACGACACCGCCGCTAGTCGGCGAACTGGAGCGCACCGCGCAGGCATTCGCCGACGACGCGCAGGCCATCACACAGCGCGCAACGAACCTCGTGTCGATGGTCGCAACGCTCTCGGGCAACTACGGGCGCTATGTGGGCCAGTACACCGCGAGCGTGAGGAACCCTTCAACCACGCTCGCGCAGCTTTCGGGGCAGGCCGCGCAGGCGCGTGAGTCCGCGCAGCAGGACGGCGCGGCGCTTGTCGCTGCGGCCAGTGTTGCCGATCCGGCCGGCATGAGCGTTGCCGCGCGGACGCTCGTTGCAGCGGTGCAGGGTGCGAATCCGGACCCGCATCAGGCCGTGCAGTCGCTGCTCGGACTGCAGCAGGATACCGTGGCGCGGACGCGCGCCAATGCGGCGCTCACCGCCGCGAACACGGTCAGCGTCGCGCTTTACCGGCGTAGCGCGGTGATTGCACTCGCCAGCAGTACGGCCAGTTATGCGCTCGCCTCGTATGACGACGCCCAGACGCTGCGCTCGACCGTGTGCGACGCGCTGGATACCGAAATCGTGTCGGCAGCGGATGCGTGCGACGACGCGACGTTCCGCGCGCTGGTGGCGCTCGAAACCGCCGTCATTCAGGATCTGACCACGCGCGGCGCGACGCTCGCGACGATGCTGGGCATCACGAACGCGCAGTCGATGCCGCTGCTCGTGCTCGCGTACCGGCTCTATCAGGACGTGTCGCGTTATGGTGGGCTGCTTGAACAGATCGACCCGATCAATCCGTGTTTCGCGCCAGCGTCGTTCAGTGTGCCCGTGGCATAGCCACAAAAAAAATGCGCGGCCCTTCCAGACGCCGCGCACTGTTTGCATCACACGATGCGCCTAGCGCCGCGAGGGAATCCCGGTGCCGAAATCGCCAGTCTGCCCACCCTGTAACTGGCCGGATACCGCGCCTGCGCGTTCCCGTGCCGCGTTGCCGCGTTGAATATCTCCCTCGGTGTGAGAACGCATTTCCGCACCGCGTTCGCGGATGGCTTCCGATTTACGTATTCCCGCCTCGCGCCCGCGCACGGCATCCGAATTACGCATTTCCGTCTCGCGCCCGCGCACGGCTTCCGAATTACGCATTTCCGCCCCGCGTCCACGCACGGCATCCGCGCCACGCTGCATTTCAGCCTGGTTTGCCTGATTGACACCAAACTCGGCTGCATGCACGGGAATAGATGTGATCGCACCTAACCCGGCGAAAAGGAAAGCGACTGTCAGACGTTGCATATTTTCACCTCTGTATTGTCAGCGATTGCACGCAAGAAAAATGCGTACACCCGTTTAACGTCTGCATACGACAGACGTTGACCCTTGCTCCCCCCGCATGACAATCCTTGACCCTCGCAGGGTGCGCAACAAACCGTTACGCAGGCCATGACAAATGGACGATGTATCGCTGACCGTTAACGGTTCGACCGTGGCGGGCTGGACGACCGTGCGCGTGACACGCGGCATGGAGCGCATACCGGCCGATTTCGATATCGGCATGGCGGAACGTTACCCGGGTGTTGCCGATGTAACGGTCAGCGCGGGCGACCCCTGCACACTCGCCATCGGCGGCGATACCGTAATCACAGGCTATGTGGATCGCGTCATCGACCAGATAGACGCGCACAGTCACGCCCTGTCCATCGCGGGCCGTGGCAAGTGCGAAGACCTCGTGGACTGCGCGGCGCAGTACGACGGCTTCCAGTTCGTCAATGCCACCGCCGCCGATATCGCGGCCGCGCTGGCGAAGCCGTTTGGCATTGCGGTCAAGGCGCTCGCACCGGGTCTCGTCATCCCGCAGTACATCCTCAATGTGGGCGACACGCCCTATGCGGTGATCGACCGTGTATGCAAGATTTCGCAACTGCTGTGCTACGAGGACGCGGACGGCGACCTCGTAATCGGGCCGCTCTCTACCGACGAGGCAGCGGGAGGCTTCACACTCGGTGTGAACTGCGAGCGCGCGGGCTACACACGCGACCTCTCCCAGCGTTTCAGCGAATACCGCGTCTATCTGGTCGGTACGGCGCTCCTGCTCGACACCGGTATCCAGCCATTATCGGAATACACCGTCACTGATCCGTGCGTGCCGCGCTACCGGCCCAGGGCATTCATTGCAGAAACAAACGATGCGGGCGCAACGGTCTCGAACCAGCACGCGCAATGGGAATGCAACCGCCGCACCGGACGTGGCAATGTCGTGACCGTCACCGCTTCGTCGTGGCGCGACGCGGCGGGTACGCTCTACACGCCGAACACACTCGCTGCGCTCTCGATGCCGCAACTGAAACTCATCGACGGCCAGAAGTTCACGATTGGCGAAGTGACCTGCCGGCGCGACAGCAGCGGGACCGCGTGCGACCTCACGCTGATGCCACCCCAGGCGTTCCAGCCTGAACCCGTCCTCTATCTGCCGCTGCCGCAGGACGCCACCGCCGCGCTCACGACAGGTTAATCCCGGTACGAAATGGAATCGCTGTTCTGGAGTCTCGTGCGCTCGCTCGGGCGCGGACGTATCTGGCGCGTGGATGACAGCGGCGCGGCGCAGCGCGTTCAGGTGCAGCTCTCGCAGAACGAAACACGGGACACCACGCCGCGCGTCGCGGAATACGGCTTCCAGTCGAACCCGCCTGCGGGCAGCGACGCCGTTGCGGTGTTTCTCGGTGGCAACCGCTCAAATGGCGTGGTCATCGCGTGCGGCAGCCAGCAGTACCGCATGCGCAATCTCGCCGGTGGCGAAGTAGCCATCAGCGACGATAAGGGACAGTCGGTGTATCTGAGCGCGTCGGGGATTGTCGTGAACGGCGGCGGGTTGCCCGTGACCATCACGAACACCCCTGAAATTACGGAGGATTCGCCGCTGGTGCATTGCACGGGTGATATCGAGTGCGATGGCTCGATCCGCGCCCGAGGCGATATCACGGACAACGTGCAGACGAATTCGCGCAGCATGGCGGCGAGCCGCCAGGTATACGACACGCACGACCATGATGTACATGAGGTTCAGGGCGGGCAGGCAACGATTACCAGCAACGTACCGAACCAGCCGCAGTAGCCATGCCCGATATCACCACCGTCTGGAACATCGCAGACATGCGCGGTGACTGGCAGATGGACGGCCCGTCGCTACGCTCGGGCGATGACCTTCAAACTGCCGTGCTGATTTCGCTATTCACTGACCGGCTCGCACTGCCCACCGATCCGGTACCGGACGGCGACCGGCGCGGCTGGTGGGGCGATGATCCGCGCTATCCCATCGGCTCGCGCCTGTGGCTGCTCAACCGTGTTAAAGGCCCGCTCGACCTACCGCAGCGCGCGCAGGACTACGCCGCCGAAGCCCTGCAATGGCTCATGGATGACGGCGTGGTCGCCACCTTCGATATCAGCGCCGTGTGGATCAATCCAGACCGCCTGGACCTGACCATCATCGCCAACCGCGTAGACGGCTCGCGCGTCGCGATGGCTTTTCCGCAGGTCTGGACCCGCTGAACGCGTCTACTCGCACGCCGCTGCTGTTTCCCTGCCATGCCGTTCTCGCGTCCGACGCTCACGCAGCTTCGCAACGCAAGCGCGCAGCAGTTGACTGCGGAACTGCCGGGGGCCGATGCGCTGCTGCGCTTTGCGAACCTGCGCGTCATCGCCGATATCGACGCGGGCCTCGCCTGCATGCTCTATGGCTATCTCGACTGGATCGCACTCCAGGCAACGCCCTTTACCGCGACCGGCGAATATCTCGAGGCGTGGGGCGCACTGAAAGGCGTCACGCGCAAGCCGTGTGCGCAGGCATCCGGCTCGATTGTCTTTACCGGCAGCGATGGCACCGTTATTACGGTGGGTACCGCGTTGACGCGCAGCGACGCGCTCGCGTACACCGCAACCAGCACGGCGGAAGTGGCAGGCAGCACCGTGACCGTCACGGCCACCGCGAACGCAGACCCGCAGGGCCTGACCGGTGCAAACGGCGACTGTGCGGCGGGTACGCAGTTCACGCTGTCAAACGCCATCGCCGGACTCGACTCGACGGGTACCGCCGCAACGGCCTTCACGGGCGGCGCGGATATCGAGGATGCTGACGACTACCGCGAACGCGTCATCTACGCGTACCAGAATCCGCCGCAAGGCGGCGATCAGGCAGATTACGTCGAATGGGCGCTTACCGTATCCGGAGTCACGCGCGCCTGGTGCGTGGGCTGTGGTTACGGGCCGGGGACGGTCATCGTCTATATCATGCTCGACGCCGCAAATGCCGCGTATGACGGGTTTCCGCAGGGCGTGGATGGATGCGCGGCCGGTGAGGCGCGCGGGCCGACTGCGAGCGGCGACCAGCTCACGGTGGCAGATGCAATCTGGCCGCTGCGGCCCGTAACAGCGCTGGTGTATGTGGTCTCGCCCGATTCGTCGCCGCTCGATATCAGCATTCGCGGCGTTGATCTGCAATACCAGGACGCCGTCAAGGCGGCGCTCGCAGCGCAACTCGCGGCCGATGGACAACCAGGCGGCGACGTGATCCTCGCGCACCTGTGGTCGGCGATATCCGCCGTGCCGGGCGTCAATGATTTCCTGATCGTGTCGCCGACCGGTGATATCCCGCTGCCGGCCGGTGCATTACCGGTGCTCGGCGCGGTGACGTGGAGTTAGCGCGCATGCCGGCCCCGGTCGTGATTCCCGCACGCAACACGGCGGCAGAATACGCCGGAGTGCTGCGCAAGCTGTTGCCGCGTGGGCGCGTGTGGACACGCGACGATGACGGCACGCAGGCGGCCGTGCTCGACGCGCTCGGCGTGACGGCCGAAGGCATCGACAGTGCCGCGCTGACGCTGATCGCGGCGGGATTCCCCGCGAGCGCCGACCAGCTTTTACCCGAGTGGGATGCGACGCTCGGCCTGCCGGATCCGTGTTTCGGGCCGTTCGCGAGCGACGACGAAAACCGCCAGCAGACCGTCGCCAAGCTCATCAGCACGGGCGGCCAGACGGTTGCGTATTTCATCGCGCTCGCGGCCTCGCTCGGCTACACGATCACCATCACCGAGTATTTCGCCCATACCGTCACCCGCGATGTCACGGTGCCGGTCTATGGGATGGACTGGCCTTACACATGGCTCGTCAACGTGACCGGCGCACCACCGCCGCACTGGCACGAAGTCAGCGACCCCGTTGACGATCCGCTTTCGTCCTACATCTCGACACCGAACGGGAAAGCGCTTGAATGCCTGCTGCGTCGCTACGCACCTGCCCATACGGTCGTGTGCTTCTGCTACAACCCCATAACCGATATCGGACCCTGACCATGGATCACTACTGGGAAGCGAATGGCGCGCAAGACCCGCCAGCCGCGCCAACGTCCTCACAGGGCACGTATCCCACGGACGGGAACCTGCCCGCAGCGGTTGCGCCATCCACTCCGGGCGCATGGTGGTATCACCAGATTACCGAGGAAATCCGCAACGCGATCGTGAAGCTCGGCGGCGTGCCGGATTTAACCCAGGTGGACCAGCTCGCGAACGGGCTGATTACGGCGATTGCATCGGCCATCGGCGACGTGACGGACCCGCTTGCGGCAGTCGCCTACTCGGGTAGCTATGACGATCTTTCGAACACGCCCGCCATTCCGGCAGCGCAGGTCAATCCGGACTGGAACGCTTCGTCGGGCGTCGCAGCGATCCTCAACAAACCCGCCATCCAGGCACCGCTGGGCTTTACCCCGGTGCAGCAGGGCGGCGGCATCGGCCAGGGCACGAACAAGGTCTATATCGGCTGGGACGGGAGCGGTCTTGGCGCCACGGTGGACCAGACCAGCGAAGGTCATTTCGTTTTTGAGGCGGAACTTCAGGCGTATGTTGCGAACCTGCAAAGCGAAATTAACAACGTAACCGGCAACGCGTGGACACCGAACAACCTGCAACCGCTCACGCTCGGCGGCCTCGGCAATTTCATCATTGTGGGATCGAACGTGGGGGCCGGGAATACCGTCAGCAATCCATCAGTCCGTCCAGGCGGACCGACGCTCGCTGGAACATGGATGGGGTGCGGGGAATTTTCCAGCGGCAGTGATACGTTTTCCCTTGTCGTGCGGGTGGCCTGACATGGACCGTTACTGGCAATCGGGCGCCGCGCCCGATGTCCCCGCCGTGCCGTCGGGCAACCCCGGCGGCTATCCCGCAAACGGGAATCCTGCAGCGGGCATCAATGGCACAGTACCGGGCGCATGGTGGTACCACGCCGTTTCGGAAGAACTGCGCAACGCGATTCTTGCGCTCGGCGGTACGCCTGACTACACCCGGATCGACCAGCTCGCGACCGCTCTCGCCAGCCGGTTCACACAGACCACGCGGGACATACTGGCGGAACTCGCCACGGTCGCGCGCAGCGGGCAGTATGACGACCTGGATGGGCGTCCTGCGCTCGCCTCCGTCGCCACCAGCGGCAGCTATGACGACCTGACGGGCAGGCCCGCGATTCCAGCCGCGCAGATCAATGCGGACTGGAACGCCACGTCGGGCCTCGCCCGGATTCTCAACCGTCCGGACTTCGCCGCCGTTGCCACCAGCGGCGCATATGACGACCTCGCCGGCGCGCCCGGGCTTGCCGCTGTCGCCACCAGCGGCAGTTATGCGGACCTCTCCGGGACGCCCGTCATTGCCTCGACCCTGCTGGCGGAAACGGTCTATTCGGTCGTCGCCCAGACGGTAACGTTCGCAGGCAGCGGCAATACCGCAGTCGCATGCTCACTCGGCGTACCGCTCACCGATTCGCCGGTCACGTTCTCCAGCACTGGCACGTTGCCCGCAAACATCACGGCGGGACTGACGTATTACGTCGTCAACGCGCTGCCGGGCAGTGCGACGTTTTCCATTGCGACAACCCCGCGCGGATCGGCAATCGGAATCGGGGACCCCGGCACGGGTACCCACTCGATTGCCAACCCGCAATGGGTCAAGGCGGATCACAACCCCGTGACCGTTGAAGTGCAGATACAGGCCGGTGGTGCATCGGGCGGACTGTCGCGCGCCGCGAACGCAGGTTCTGCAACTGGCGGTGGTGCTGGGGGGTACGTGCGGTTTCGTCGTGCCGCCAGTCTCCTGCCCGCGACTGCTGCGATTACGGTCGGTGGTGGCGGACAGATACCGGCGAGTGGCAATACTGGACAGGTCGGCGGGACAAGCTCGTTCGGCAGCACGGCCAATGCAACGGGCGGAACGGGTGGAAGTGGCGGAAGTACCGCCGCAATACGGCTCGGCTCGCCCGGTGGAAGTGCGGTTGGCGGCGGCACCATCATCAACGGACAGGGTTCGTTGCCGATCGTCGCCATCAACGCGCCCAGCACCACGCCGGGGGGGAATTCGATGTTTGGTTTCGGCGGGATGGCGACCGTTTACGGTGCAAGCGGCACGACAGCCCAATCGAACGCAACGGGGCGTGGTGCGGGTGGTGGTGGCGGCCTGGGGGACAGCTGCGGGCTGGGTGGCGACGGTCTGCTGATTGTCCGTGAATACACCGCTGGCAGCTAGTTTCTGCTGTTCCGGTTTCTATGGGCCGCCCATCTGGGCGGCCTTTTTTATGGACGCTCGACATGGACAGGACCACTTTCCAGAAAGCGTTGTCGCTTTCCGACTCGATAACCGAACGCTGGTACGCGCCTGTATCGGCCGCGATGAACGAATTCAGTATCAACACGCCCGCGCGTCGCGCTGCATTCCTCGCACAGATCCGGCACGAATCCGGCGGGCTCACGCAACTGACCGAATCGTTTAACTACCGGCCCGACGCGCTGGCGATTTTCTCACGCGTGCCCGCCTCGATGCGTGCGACGCTCGGCAGGCATCCGAACGAAACGACGGTTCCCGTCGAACGGCAACGGCAGATTGCGAACCTCGCGTATGCGAACCGTTACGGCAACGGGGACGTTAATAGTGGCGATGGCTGGCGCTATCGCGGGCGCGGTCTGAAACAGATCACGTTTCACGACAACTACGCCGCGTGCGGGCGCGCGCTCGGCGTGGACCTGCTGGCAAATCCCGATCTGCTCGCAACCGATGACGTGCTGGCCGCGCGCTCGGCCGCGTGGTTCTGGTCCGCGCATGGCTGCAACGCGGCGGCTGACAAGGGCGATTTTGCTCAGGTAACGCGCATCATCAATGGCCCGGCAATGGACCAGCAGGCGAAGCGTGAAACATATTGGGCCGCCGCGAAAACCGCTTTCGCGATTGCATGATGGACGTACCCGCGCTTTATCATGAGCCCCTGTGGATCTTTGCGGCGGGTATCTCGGGCGCGCTCGTGCGCGTCGTGGTGGTCGCACCGCGCGGAACGCTTACGAAAGTCGTCCATCTCATCACGGGCGCCTGCATGGCGCTGTTCGTCGCGCCCGCCATTGACCTGCACTGGCTGTCCACTGATACCGTCGAAATGCAGCGGGCCGTCGCGTTCGCGGTGGGCGCAGTCGGCCCCCTCATTGCGGAAGTCATGATCCATCTGGTACAGCGGCGCGGCGACAGCGTGGCCGACCGGATGGCTGACCGGTTCGCGGATCGCTTCGACAGTCGCACGGAGCGCGATGAGCACAGCACACCGGACGAATCGTCCAGCCATCACAGGGAGCCTGAAAAATGAGATCCTCCAGATCGACTTGATTTCGGCACTCTCTGCTGTACCGCAACAGTCGGGTACGCCCCCCTCTCTCACAGCGAACGCATTTCGACCCCGAACGGTCCGAGGGAATTTGGGAAAGCGGACCTTCGACCTGGAGCTTACGGAACCCGTAAGGTCGCGAAGCCGCGGGTAGAGCTCTTAAGCACAGGGGTTGCATCACAAATTTGGAGCGTGTCGTTTTGGTCCACGCCATTTAAATGACGACAAGACTGCTTCCAGAATTTCCCTTAAACGCAGCATTGACTCAGGTGCTACATCGATCTCCCCATAATGACCGTCTGACATTGTAGAACCATACTTTGAGCCGATAAGACAGTTCAGTACAAGAACCCCGCCCCCTGGCGCATTGAAGAACCCGTTTTCAATTGGCTTAAGCTCAAGGGGTTGAGGGTTCCGGCCTGCGCCCAAACCTCGGGCACGATCTTCAAGGTGTTGAGCTGTGTTGCGAACACCGCGAAGATGAGGGAAAGCATCTGCGATCTTCGCATGATGAGTTGCCACTTCCCGGGGGACGTTTTCTTCTTTCGCAAGAACGCCGAGGAATTTATCGAAAGCATCAAGTGCATACAAAAATGCACGGGCATAGATGAAAGGTAAGTTATGTTCGAACGCGCGTGGCACACTTCCGGCTGCCCACTTTTCTCGTTTGAAGCGCACTTCGGTTTCAAAGTAAATTTCGTCAAAATTTTCCCAAGGGTGAATGCCAGCATGCTCTTGCTCAATGGCGCGACGAATTTCAGACCGACGCTGCGAATCGCGCTCCCAGTTTTCACGATCTGCAAACGACGGGCGAATCGACTGTGTGCCGATAAACAGGTTTAACGCCGTATTGGCTACGAAAAATTGCGATTCAAGAGATCGAAGCTGCTCCTCAATTCGCGATGCCCAGTTCCTATCTTCGTAGTCGAGCCAAGTACCTGGGGTAGCTATTTCAAATACGATCATGGTAGTCCTTCAACGCTTAATTTTTGTCTTTAATCCATCTCGCAATGCACTCAACATACCGGACGACGTCGTCCTTACCCAAGACCCGACGCCAAAGCAATAGTTGCGTTGCGAACGTCATACTGGCGACTCGCACGAGAGTCTGCTTCGGGGCGTTGTTGGAAATGTCCGCACCTGGCCGAGGCTGTGTGAAAACGCGCAATCGCTTGGTTTTTGGGTATCGCTTTACCCCTTCCGGGTGGCCGCCAAGCCAACACAGCGCGATTTGAGAGGTCGAGTTTTTCGACTTGGGCGTTCGGCGTGCGTTTTTACACAGCCTCGGCCGTTTGTGGCCGTTCGGTACATCCCAGTGACCACTTGTATCTCGCCACTTTCGTGTCCAAATTAACCGACGAATACGGATACCCCCAAATGATGATCGCCGTCTATGCCGCGCTGCATGTCGCGCTCGCGCTCGCCGCCGCGTGGATGATCGTCCTGCGCGGCCAGCCGCTGTTCTGGCGTATCGTGTTCGGGCTGGTCCTCGCGGGCACGCTCTGGAACCTGACGGGCCTGATCTGGCTCCATTACACCGCCATCTGGCCGGGTGAACCGACCATCACCCTTGCCTTCTGCCTGCTGCTCGGCGGACTGCTGTCCAGCCGCCAGGGCCCCGTGACGCCGCGCGCATTGGTGCGAAAGCTTTGACGCACGTCAATATATATAGAGTGTCTTTCGTCGTATCGATGAAATTAATACCGGCGTCGATCGCGCGTCCGATGAGGCGTTCGGCATCGGCCTGCTGAACGTCACCGATGTGGGTCCAGATACCGGCCCCGCCACCGAACGTCATCGTGCCAAGGCAAAGTTCCGAAACGAACAGGCCGGTGTTGCCCAAGGTGTTGTATCGCATGTCAAAACTCCGTCCTAAGTAGGTGCAGGGGAAAGCCGACGCGTCGAGAATACCGCTCGCGACGCGAGGCTGCAGAAAACGAGCCTGGCATGCAAACGCCCATGCACGCCCCGCGGGCGGGAGCCTGACGAGCCGCGGCGGCCCGCCGGTGCGGCGCGTGGCAACCGTGCCCAAAAGCTGCGAGACTTCAAACGTGCGCGCCCCCGAACAGCGCGCGGCACATGACCGATTTTTCGCGCATGCCTTCGCTCCCTTCCGCCACCGCCGACGATCCGCTCACCCGTTTTCATCCTGCCGTCGCGGGTTGGTTCAGGCGCAGCTTCGACGCACCAACCGCGGCCCAGCGCGCCGCGTGGCCACTGATCGCGAGTCGCCTCGCGACGCTTGTCGCCGCGCCGACCGGTTCCGGCAAAACGCTCACGGCGTTTCTCGCCGCGCTCGACGAACTTGTGCGCGAAGGCCTCGCGAACGGCGGCGTGCTGCCGGACGCGACACTGGTCGTCTACGTGTCGCCGCTCAAGGCACTATCGAACGACATCCGGCTCAACCTTGAGCGCCCGCTCGAAGGCATCGCCGACGAACTCGCGCGACTTGCGCTGCCGGCCATTGAAATCCGCACTGCCGTGCGTACCGGCGACACCCCGCAGCCCGAACGCGCCGCGCTACGCAAGCGCGCGCCGCACATTCTCGTGACGACGCCCGAATCGCTTTACGTGCTGCTCGGCTCGGAGTCAGGGCGCCGCATGCTCGCGAGCGCGCGCAGCGTGATCGTCGACGAAATTCATGCGCTGGCAGGCAACAAACGCGGCTGCCATCTCGCGCTGAGCCTCGAACGGCTCGACGCGCTGTGCGGACGGCGGCTGCTGCGCATCGGCCTGTCGGCGACGCAAAAGCCAATCGATACGGTGGCGCGCTTCCTCGTCGGCACACGCGAGAACGGCGATGCACCGCCCGCCTGCGAGATCGTCGACACCGGCCACGCGCGCACGCGTGATCTGGCGATCGAGGTGCCGCCCGTGCCGCTCGAGGCGATCATGGCCAACGACGTATGGGAGCGCGTCTACGACCGCCTGGCCGATCTCGTGGCACAGCACCGCACGACGCTCGTGTTCGTCAACACGCGCCGCATGGCGGAGCGCGTCGCACGGCATCTCACCGACCGGCTCGGCGGCGACGCAGTCGCAGCGCATCACGGCAGCCTCGCGCGCGAACACCGCTTCGACGCCGAACAGCGCCTCAAACGCGGCGAACTGCGCGTGCTGGTGGCGACGGCTTCGTTGGAACTGGGCATCGATATCGGCGATGTCGATCTCGTTTGCCAGATCGGCTCACCTCGATCGATCGCGGGATTTCTGCAGCGCGTCGGGCGCTCGGGACACCAGGTCGGCGGCGTGCCGAAGGGCCGGCTCTTTCCGACATCGCGTGACGATCTGATCGAATGCGCCGCGCTGCTCGACTGCGTGCGGCGCGGCGAACTCGACCGGCTTACCGTGCCCGAAGCACCGCTCGACGTGCTCGCGCAGCAGATCGTCGCCGAAGTGGCCTGCGAAGGCTGGGACGAGGATGCGCTCTTCGCCCTCGTGCGACGCGCGACCCCTTGGGCGCGGCTCGGGCGCGCGCAATTCGACGCGGTGCTGCGCATGCTCGCCGAGGGTTACACGAGCCGCCACGGACCGCGCGCGGCTTATCTCCATCGCGACGCCGTGAACCGCCTGCTGCGCGGGCGGCGCGGCGCGCGGCTCGTCGCGCTCACGTCCGGCGGCACGATCCCCGACAACGCCGACTACACGGTGTTGCTCGAACCGCAAGGTGTCCAGATCGGCACGGTCAACGAGGACTTCGCCGTCGAAAGCATCGCGGGCGATGTTTTTCAGCTCGGCAATGCGTCGTACCGGATCCTGCGTATCGAGGCGGGACGTATGCGAGTCGAGGACGCACAAGGCCAGCCGCCGAATATTCCGTTCTGGCTCGGCGAAGCGCCGGGGCGCAGCGATGAGTTGTCCTTTGCAATCGCCCGGTTGCGCTCACAGGTAGAAAACAAGCTGCCTGGCAAGGGTCGAAATGACCCGGTTTCGTTGGTAGACGAATCCGCGGTCAGCGCCATGAAGCGGCCGGAAGGTGCGCGCGAAGCGGGCTTGGCTGTTAGTTGCGTTTCCGAGAACGAGCAAAGCGGTGATGCCCAACCGGCCTCCGCCGCTGTCGAACGCGTCAGCCAGTGGCTGATCGACGCGATCGGACTTGAAGATGCCGCTGCGCGTCAGATCGCCGACTATCTGGTTCGCGCACACACCGCCCTCACCGCCTTGCCGACCCACGACACGCTCGTCATGGAGCGCTTCTTCGATGAGTCGGGCGGCACGCAGCTCGTCATCCATTCGCCCTACGGCAGCCGGATCAATCGCGCCTGGGGGCTCGCGCTGCGCAAGCGCTTCTGCCGTCAGTTCAACTTCGAATTGCAGGCCGCCGCCACCGAGGACGCGATCATCCTCTCGCTCACCGGCGCGCACAGCTTCGCGCTCGACGAGGTCTGGCGCTACCTGCACTCGAATTCGGCCGAGCATCTGCTCGTGCAGGCACTCCTCGACGCCCCGCTCTTTGGCGTGCGCTGGCGCTGGAATGCCACCACGGCGCTCGCGCTGCCGCGCATGACGGGCGGCCGCAAGACGCCGCCGCAGATCCAGCGCATGCGTAGCGAGGACCTGCTCGCGGCGGTGTTTCCCGATCAGGTCGCGTGCTTCGAGAACCTCGCGGGCGAACGCGAGATTCCCCGGCATCCGCTAATCGATCAAACGCTCGACGACTGTCTGCACGATGCAATGGACACCGAAGGCTGGCTCGCGCTGTTGCGTCGCATCGAGGCGGGTGATGTGCGGCTCGTGACGCGCGAACTGAACTCGCCGTCGCCGCTCGCCGCCGAAATCCTCACGGCGCGCCCCTACGCGTTCCTCGACGATGCGCCGATCGAAGAGCGCCGCACCCAGGCCGTGCTGAGCCGTCGCTGGAGCGATCCGGAATCGGCGGACGATCTGGGCGCGCTCGACACCGACGCGATCGCGAGCGTGCGCGAAGAGGCATGGCCGCAGGTGCGCGACGCCGACGAGATGCACGACGCACTCACGACGCTCGGCTGCATCGTCGAACGCGAAGCGCAACATGAACCGCAGTGGCTCGCCTGGCTTCACGCGTTGGCGGACGTGGGCCGAGCGACCCGGCTCGCGATTGCGCAGGACGATGCGCTCTGGGTGTGCGCTGAACGTCTGAACTGCGTGCGCGCGATCTATCCTCAGGCGCGCTGCGAACCGGCGATCGATCCCCCACCCGACTACGACGAATCGTGGACAGAAGAGGCTGCACTCGTCGAAGTGGTGCGCGCACGCCTTTCAGGTTTCGGACCGCTGACACTCGCGCACATCGCTCGGCCGCTCGCGCTGGAAGCGAGCGTCGTCGCGCTCGCGCTCACCACGCTCGAGGCGCAGGGCTCGGTCATGCGTGGCCGCTTCACGCCTCACACACGCGACGAAGAGTGGTGCGAGCGCCATCTGCTCGCGCGCATTCATCGCTATACCGTGCGCAAGCTGCGGCGCGAGATCGAACCCGTCGAGCGCCACGATTTCATGCGCTTCCTGTTCGAATGGCAACGCACGGCCGCCGCGTCGCACGGATCGGGACGCGACGCGCTCGATGCGGCGATCGGACAGATGGAGGGGTGGGAAGCGTCAGCGCTCGCGTGGGAGGATGAGATTCTCCCCGCACGTATCCACGATTTCACGCCAATGATGCTCGACGAACTGTGCCGTTCGGGGCGGCTTGCGTGGGGACGACTCCCCGCACGCGAAGCGGCGGGTTCGACGGTACGGAGTTCACCCGTCGTGCTGCTGCCCCGACGCGAACTCGCACGCTGGACTGCGCTGCTCGATGCGCCGAACGCGGCGGACCTTGCACCGCGCGCGCGGCGTGTCTATGACGCGCTGCTGCGGCACGGTGCCATGTTCTTCGACGAATTGGCTGCCGATGCGCATCTGCTCGGCGTGGAACTGGAAAACGCGCTGGGCGAACTGGTCGCCGCGGGACTCGTGAACGCAGACAGCTTCGCGGGACTTCGCGCACTCGTAAAACCGGCGGCGAAGCGCCACGTCCATCATGGACACCGGCGGCCGCGCGGCTTCGCGCCACTCGTTGGCGGTATGGCCGACGCGGGGCGATGGGCTGTGCTCAGACGTATCGAGTTGCCCGCGGCCGATGCGGTTGGCGCACACGGAGCGGGAGACACGACTGCAGCACCGCATGGTCCGCATGTCGAAGAAGCCGGATCCGTCGCAAAACACGGCATGGTACAAAACGCGAGCGCGTCAATGCAAACGCGCGCCGGCGTCGCGTTGCGCCGCCCGAGCGCCGACCCGGAACTGCTGGAGCATGTCGCGAACGTGCTGCTTCGGCGCTATGGCGTGATCTGCTGGCAACTGCTGATCCGCGAGGCGGCCTGGCTGCCGCCGTGGCGTGACCTCCTGCGTGTTCTGCATCGCATGGAGGCGCGCGGACATGTGCGCGGCGGGCGTTTCGTCACCGGGCTCTCGGGCGAGCAGTTCGCGTTGCCCGAAGCCGTCGCGCTACTTCGCGACGTGCGCCGGCGTGGCGCAGGCGACGGCACGCTGGTCTGCGTTTCGGCGGCCGATCCGCTCAATCTCGTCGGCACGCTGCTGCCCGGCGAGAAAGTGCCCGCTGTGGCAGGCAATCGCGTTGTGTTCCGTGACGGCGTACCGGCCGCGACGCTGATCGCGGAACGAACCAGTTTCCTCGACGTATTCAACGAAGCCACGCGCGCAGCGTTACAGGCGCGGCTCAATCAGAGGTGGCCGCGCAAATTCGGACAGTCGGATAAGTGGTTTGGCCGGGGCCTGAGCCAGCGATAATGCTGGCAAAGGAACCGAGGAAATGACGAAGAGAACCCGACGGACGCACTCAGCGGCGTTCAAAGCGAAAGTGGCACTGGCAGCGGTCAAAGGTGAGCGCACGCTGGCCGAACTGGCACAGCAGTTTGATGTACATCCGAACCAGATCACGGAATGGAAGCGGCAGTTGCAGGAGCGTGCGGCAGACGTGTTTGGTGCGACAGGTGCACCGTCGAGCGATCCGCCGGTGGACGTGAAAACGCTGCACGCGAAGATCGGGCAGTTGACGCTGGAGAACGATTTTTTGTCAGGAGCGCTCGGCAAAGCCGGACTGCTGAGCGCAAAGCGATGATTGACTGTACGCATGCGCTGCCGGTTTCGCGACAGACGCGACTGGTTGGCATCGCGAGATCGAGCGCATATTACCGGGCGCAGCCGGTCAGCGAGGTCGATCAGTTGCTGATGCGGCGAATCGACGAACTGCACATGGAGTTCCCATTTGCAGGGGCGCGGATGCTGGCGCGCCTGTTGCGCCGGGAAGGCCATGAGGTGGGTCGCCGTCGCGTACGCACGCTGATGAAGCGCATGGGCGTCGAGGCGCTGTACTGCAAGCCGAACACGAGCCGCCGCAACGCGCAGCACAAGATCTGGCCGTACCTGCTGCGCGGCATGAAGATCGAGCGTGCCAATCAGGTGTTCGCCCTCGACACGACGTACATTCCGATGGCGCGCGGCTTCGTGTACCTGACGGCAGTGGTGGACTGGGCGAGCCGCAAGATTCTCGCGTACCGGGTCGCCATCACGCTGGAAGCCACGCACGCCGTCGAGGCGCTGGAAGAGGCGTTCGCCCGCTACGGACTGCCCGACATCGTGAACACCGATCAGGGTAGCCAGTTCACGGCGGGCGCGTTCACCGAGGCGGTGCTGAGCCGGGGCGTGCGGCTGTCGATGGACGGCAAAGGGGCCTGGCGCGACAACGTGTTCGTCGAACGGGTGTGGCGCAGCATCAAGTACGAAGAGGTCTACCTGAAAGCGTACGAGTCGGTCAGCCATGCCCGGCGCTCCATCGGCGAATACGTCGAGCTGTACAACCGGAAACGGCCCCATTCGAGCCTGGCGGATCAGACCCCGGATGAGGCATACTTCGCGACGCTGCCTGCGATCAAATCGGCAGCATGATTGCCTCGGACGTTCCACTTAAAAATCTCAGATGACTGTCCGAACGAGTGAGGCCACCTCTATCGGCCCTACGTCACCGGCCATCGCGCGGATGCGTCCGTTACAGGGTAACGAGAAAAACGCTGAACGCTTCGCCGCGATACATCGCGTGGTCACTTGCTCAGCCGTTGCACCGATCGCAGACGTGACGCGGCGGACGTGTTGACGTGCTGCACGGTGACGTCACGCGGCCGCCGGTTCAGGATCGGGCGGCACGCGCAGGGGTGTCGGCTAATCCCAGCCCCGACCGCCCGGAACTTCGCCACCGCTGCATCCTCAGGGCGCGGCAGCAATGACCTCTGCCACGACGGCCGTAAGCTTCTTCGCATAGGGCACATGCAGGAACTCGTTAGGTCCGTGCGCGTTCGACTTCGGTCCGAGTACGCCGCACACCATGAACTGCGACTTCGGGAATCCCGCCTGCAGGACGTTCATGAGCGGAATCGTCCCGCCCTGGCCCAGGTATGCGCAATCGGCACCGTAATGCGTGCGCGAGGCTCCGTTGAGCGCGTCTGAAAGCCACGGCGCGAGTTCGGGAGCACTCCAGCCGTTAGCGGCACCGGCATCCGGCCTGAACGTCACTTTCGCGTTATAGGGCGGATCGAATTCGAGCAGCGCCTTGAGATCGGCGACGGCCTTCGACGCCTCGACGAGCGGCGGCAACCGCAGCGACAGCTTGAAAGCCGTGCGCGGACGCAGCACGTTGCCCGCATCTGCGAGCGCAGGCAGGCCCTGCGCGCCCGTCACGGACAGCGAGGGCCGCCACGTCGAATCGAGCAGCGCCTGCTGCGGATCCGTGGTGGTCGGCAACACACGGCGGCCGTCCTGTCCACACGCCCACGGTAGCGTCTTCCACACGCTATCACCGAGAATTTTCGCCGTGGCTTCAGCCTCGTTCAGACGCTTTTGAGGAATGGCGCAATGAAAGCCCTTGGGCAGTAACGTGCCACTGGCGGCGTCTTCGAGCCGCTCGAACAATTGACGCATCACGCGGAAGCTGGACGGCGCGATGCCACCATACGAGCCGGAATGGATGCCCTCTTCGAGCACCTCGACGTCGAGATCGCCCGACACCAGGCCGCGCAGCGACGTGGTGAGCCAGAGCTGGTCGTAATTGCCCGCACCGGAGTCGAGACAGATCACGAGTCCGACGCTGCCAAGACGATCGCGCAGCGCATCGACATAAGGCAGCAGGTCGTAACTACCCGACTCCTCGCAGGTTTCGATCAGGCCGACGCAGCGCGGCCGCTCGATCCCCTGCGCGTCGAGCGCCGCCAGCGCCGTCACGCTCGCGTAGATCGCATAGCCATCGTCAGCACCGCCGCGACCATAGAGCCGCCCGTCTTCGAGCTTGGGCGTCCACGGCCCCAGGTCGTTTCGCCAGCCCGCGAATTCCGGCTGCTTGTCCAGATGGCCGTACAGCACAATCGTCTCGTCACTGCCTGAACGCGTGGCCGGTACCTCGAAGAAGATCACTGGCGTGCGGCCCGGCAGCCTCACGATTTCGAGCTTCAGCCCGCGCACCGGCTGTTGCTCGGCCCAGTGGGCCGCGTCCTGCACAACGCGCTCAAGATAGCCGTGATTCGCCCACTCGGGGTCGAAAGCGGGGCTCTTTGCGGGGATTGCGATGTAGTCAGTCAGCGCGGGGACGATCTCGTCGTTCCATTTGCGCTCAACGAACGTCCGGAGTTCGTCGTGATCCAGTTGCCGGGTGTCCTGGGTCGAGGCGGAATTCATGGTGGGGTTTCCCTGCAAAGAAAACCCCGATGATAGACCCGATGCCGCGCGCGCCGGTACCCCGCCAGCATGCATTTGGCCATCCGGCCAGGCCACGCTCTGCGCGCGCCGCGATTTGGCGCGACAATGATTCACTAGCCGCATGCGGCGCGCTCAGGTTCCGGAGGATCCACGTGGTGAGTCACTCTGTCTTCGAGATCGTCGTCCTCCTCGTGGCGGTCGCGCTCTATTTCCTGCCTGCGCTGATGGCGGAGCGGCGCAAACGCGATGACCTGCTGGTCATCGCACTCTTCAACGCCGTGCTCGGCTGGACCGGTATCGGCTGGACGCTCGCGCTCTTCTGGGCACTCCAGCCGAATCCGCCGAAGGATCTCGGCGCGCAAACGAAGGAACGTCAGCGCCGCCTGGGTATGGGCGTGTTTGCAAGTCTACTCACCAGGCGCATCGAGGCGCGTGCGGCGCGTGCGGCCGATCGCGAGCGTTAGTCGCGCTACGGCGCTCC
This sequence comes from Paraburkholderia adhaesiva, assembly GCF_021390575.1. GTDB lineage: Bacteria > Pseudomonadota > Gammaproteobacteria > Burkholderiales > Burkholderiaceae > Paraburkholderia > Paraburkholderia adhaesiva. The sequence goes on from NZ_JAJEJQ010000002.1 coordinate 1,298,742, forward strand.
ACCACTTCGTCTTGTCCGAACGGCCAACGTGGCCCGCGTCTGCGCCCGTGCAGCGCGCTCACATGAAATAATCACCCGACATCGCACCGTTCACCGAACCCGGCCTTACTCACCCGCGCGTCACCGGAGACCCTCATGCATCACGCTGCCCCGCTCTACGCCTTTGCCGCTGTCGCGCTTGGCATGGCGCTCACGCCCGGCCCCAACATGATCTATCTGATCTCACGTTCAATCTGCCAGGGGCGCAAAGCCGGCCTGATCTCGCTCGGCGGCGTTGCACTCGGCTTCGTGTTCTACATGCTGTGCGCGGCTTTCGGCATCACCGCACTGCTCATGGCGGTGCCCTTCGCATACGACGCGTTGCGTTTCGGCGGCGCGATCTATCTGCTATGGCTCGCGTGGCAGGCACTCAAGCCAGGCGGCCGCTCACCGTTTCAGGTACGTGAACTCGCACCCGACCGCCCGCGCAAGCTGTTTCTGATGGGCTTCGTGACAAACCTGCTGAATCCCAAAATCGCGATTCTCTATTTGTCGCTGTTGCCCCAGTTCATCGATCCGCAACACGGCAGCGTGCTCGCACAGTCAGTTGTGCTCGGCGGGATCCAGATTGCGCTTTCAATTAGCGTGAACGCGACGGTCGCCCTGATGGCGGGCACGATCGCCGCATTCCTGAATGGGCGTCCCACCTGGCTCGTGATCCAGCGCTGGCTGATGGGAACGGTGCTGGCCGGCCTTGCTGTGCGTATCGCGGCCGAGGGGCAACGCTGAGGGAAACGGTCCGGACCTGCCTGGTCAGGACCTCAAACACGTGTCCGGCGCAAAGCCGGTTTCAGGGACGGCCGGCAGTCGCGCGAGTGGCGGGCAGGCGCAATTTCACCGACGCCGCGGAAATGGAACGCGGTTCGATCTGGACCATATCGTCCGAGAACATGTCCTGTCGCAGCTCGCCGTGCTCGTCGAACCACTGGCAGATCAGCCAATGTCCCGCAGCAAAACCGACCGGCCCGGCATACATGACGGTCATGCGCGGTCCGCCGGACTTGAGAGTAACAACGTCTCCAATGCCCGCCATGGCGTCGCGCTGGTTTTCGGCAATATCGATGGTCGTATCAAGCATGTGGTTCCCCGAAAAAAGGATAAAGGCAACCCCACTGGGTCTCGCGATCCCCGCTCGCTCGTTGCTTTGAAAATAATGTCGATCTGTTTTTATGAGTTTGGCAAGACTAACAACCCGAATTAAACCGCGCAAGCAGTTTTTTATAAAAACCGCATGAATCAGGATTTTCCATGAGATGAGGGACTGCGGATGCAATGACATCCGGAAGAATTACCTGGGCCCGAAATCGAACGGTAGAAGCTTCTTGCAGCACCGCTGCCACGACAAATTGCCGGTATTCGCCAGTATTACCCGATGGTGCCGCATCGCAATAACCCGGATTAAGTCACTACGTAATCGACTGCCCGATCGGCATAATCTCGCTACCGGATTACCCGCGTATCGAGGCTGGAAACGTTTCCTGTCCTGCTGTCCGGTCGTTCGTTTTATTTTCCGTAATTCAGCGACTACTTCATTAACGCCACCCATTTCCTGCGTATAGCATTACTATTTACCGGAAAGTGGATTTGAAATAATCCCGTCATACAGGATGGCAAGAGACCGATTATTTTCGGGCAATTTCCGATTACCCCCAAAATGCATAACGCCCCACCGATGAAACCGGATGGGGCGTCTTAACAACGGCAAACGCGGACCCGGAACCGGGTCTGAAACAAGCCGCAGTCGGGGTCGGACGGAATTATTCCTCGAACGGCAACGTACCCTGCCCTTCGGCGCGCATGTTGAACACGTTCAACGTCATCGCCACTAGCGCGTAATAACCCAGCAGACCAACCAGGTTGACCGTCACCTCACGGCCAAATCGCTCCATTGTGCGCGCGTACGTTTCGTCGGACACGCGCTTCGCCTCATACAGCTCGGTGGCGAAGGCGTAGATCAGCGCATCGTCGCAATCTTCGAACTGCGGCTGGGCACCCGTGCGAATCTGCTCCGCGAGCGCCTCGGGCACCCCCGCTTGCAACGCAATCGGATAGTGGATGTACCACTCGGCCTGCGCCTGCCACCGCGCAGCGGTCACGAGGATCGCGAGCTCTGAAAGCCGCAGGGGCAAACCCGTGCGGTAGCGGCAAAAGGCGCCGAGGCGCTGCGCATGCTGAGCCAGTTCCGGGCTGTGAATCCAGCCGAGGAACGGTCCATTCAGATTGCCTCGCGGACCAGAGAGAATGTCGTCGAGCACGACTTTCTGCTCAGGCGAGGCTTGCGCGGCGTCGAATGCAGGCATCCGCGGGGAAGTCGATTGCTTCATCGGTCGGGCTCCGTGAGAAAGGCGCCGCGCTCACGCCGCGCGCGATACGCCGGTCGTGACGAGCGCGCCGTCAATGGCGTCGGCCAGGCGTTCCACAATCGTATCGATATCCTGCTCAGTGCAGATGAATGGCGGAGCCAGCAGTACGTGGTCGCCGCGCTTGCCATCGACGGTGCCGCCCATCGGATACACCATCACCCCGCGCGCGAACGCTTCGCGCTTGATCGCCGCGTGCAGTCTCAGCGCCGGATCGAAGGTCTCGCGCGTGTCGCGGTTCTTCACCAACTCGACGCCAACGAAGAGCCCGCGTCCACGAACGTCCCCGATGTAAGGATGCGCCGCGTAGTGCTCGCGCAGACGCGAACGCAGTTGTTCGCCGCGCGCGAGCACGTTGGCGAGAAGTTTCTCATCGGCAATCACGCGCTGCACCTCGAGCGCGGCCGCGCACGCCGTTGCGTGCCCGATGTACGTATGTCCGTGTTGAAAATAGCCGCTGCCGTCGACGATCGTGTCGTAGATTCGCTTGCTGACGAGCGTCGCTCCGATCGGCTGATAGCCCGCGCCAAGGCCCTTCGCGATAGTCAGCAGATCGGGCGTGACACCGTCTTCGTCGCAGGCGTACAGGTAGCCGGTGCGTCCCATTCCCGACATGATTTCGTCGAGAATCAGCAGCACGCCGTAGCGGTCGCACACCGCGCGAATCTTGCGGAAGTACTCCCGCACGGGCGGCACAGCACCGGCCGTTGCCCCGACCACCGTCTCCGCAATGAAGGCCGCGACGCTCTGAGGCCCGAGTTCGAGGATTTTCTGTTCAAGCTCGTCGGCGAGGCGCTGCGCGTAGGCTTCGTCGGTCTCACCTTCGCGACGTTCGCGATATGCGTAGCACGGGCTCACGTGATGCGATTCGATCAGAATCGGCAGGAACGGCTCGCGACGCCACGCGTTGCCGCCGATTGCGAGCGCGCCAAGTGTGTTGCCGTGATAGCTCTGGCGCCGCGCGATGAAATGGCGACGCTCACGCTCCCCCCTCTCGACGAAGTACTGGCGCGCGAGCTTGAGCGCGGCCTCGATCGCCTCGGAACCGCCCGACACGAAGTAGACGTGGTCGAGCCCTTCGGGGGCGGCGGCGATAAGGTGGTCGGCGAGTTGCTCGGAGGCTTCAGTGGTGAAGAACGACGTGTGCGCATAGGGCAGTTGCTGTGCCTGGCGCTTGATCGCCTCGATCACTCTCGCATTGCTATGGCCGAGGCACGAGACAGCCGCACCGCCACTGGCGTCGATGTAGCGCTTGCCGGTCGAATCGATGATTTCGATGCCGTCGCCCGCCACCGCGACAGGTAGCGCCTGCTTCGGCATCCGGTGAAATACTTTGGACATGCGATTCTCTCTATGCGAAAGATGGAACTGGACGCTCACTTGTGCTCAGCGGCATGACCCGGCGGCGATAAAGCGGTAAGAACACGCGTTCGCCGCCCTGCTATACGCAGAGGCTAACGCCGTCTACGCCGGCCTCACGCCCATTCGATTCAGGCGTACCCACGCCCCGGAGAGCGTTCAAGCCCTGCATTGATACTCCCGGTTGACTCTGTGGGCCGCAGCCGGGCATTTCCGATCGGAAAGAAAACGTGCGGTGACGTCTCTGCCAGCGATTTTCGCTTTATACGCTCCATCAACATATGTTGTCAACAATTTACATTGGACAACATGTGCGCCATTAGAGCATGCACGAAGGCCGACGGCTCCGTTCGTCGAAGCAGCCTGCGTGGTGAAGCGAGAAGTGCGGATCGGAAAACGAGAAAAAGCAGGAATACCGTCGCAAGCTCAGGGCACGTACGCGCCCCTGGCGTTGAACGAGCGCTCGACCTGCTCTAGCTGCGCGATAGCGCCCGCCCCCTCCAGCGCGAGCAAGTGCGCGACGAGCGACTCCGCCAGCGCAGTGGCCGCCACGAGCGACGGGAAGAACGAGGGGCTCTTATGCGTAAAGATGAGGACCTTCTCGGCATTGAGCGCGATCGGTGAAACCGCGCTGTCGGTGATGGCGATCAGTCGACTGCCCTTCTCCAGCGCGGCTTCGGCTACGCGCACCGCCTCGACGGAATACGGTGCGAAGCTGATCACGATCGTCGCACTGTCGCGCTCGATGCCGAGCAACTGCATTTCCAGCGTCCCAGCCTCGCCGCCGAGCAGCGACACCGACGTGCGAAATAGCCGGTAGCCATAGACAAGCCCGAACGCGACGGCGTAGCACGAACGGAAACCCGCCACATAAACATGCTTCACCTTGCGCAGCAGCCGCGCTGCCTCGACGATCGTGCGTGCGTTGTGCGCCGCTGCGACGTCAAGGTTGTGCCGCTGCGCATCGAGCAGATCGCGGGCCAGGCCATCCTTGGCACTGCCGGCCACGAGCGAGCGGGCCCGGCTAGCGAGCGGTTCAGGCCGCGTGCGCACACGCGCGACGAAGAGGCCGCGCAACTCGTTCCAGCCCGGGAAGCCAAGCTGTTGAGACAGCCGGACGAGCGACGCGGGCTGCACGCGGGCGCGCTCTGCGACCTTGCGCATCGACGAGACAGCCACCTCGTCGGGATGATCGAGCAGGAACGCCGCGCCCGTCTGGAACTGCGGACTCAGTTCCGCGAAGCGCGCGCGGATCAGCGCGGCAAGCTGGTCAAAGCTTTCTGGCATGCGAAGATCGTGATGAATTCGACAACAAATGTTACCACTGGTGTTGTGGACTGTTGCAGGTGATGGAAGCCCTGGTGGCTGACAAACGAGTTCTGTCCTGTCGCGAACGATATCTGGCCCGCGGTACTAGCGATCGCGGGCGCACCCAGTCGGCTAGCAGAGACCCCTGATGGCATTCCGTTGCAGGCTGGGAACGAAGTCGTTGAGTACATGCCGAAGGAGCGCTCCGTAGCAGATATAGGCGCAAGGTTTGCGTCTCGGCGTTTACGCTTACTGGCATGAAATACAAAAAAATTGGCGCAAAAAAACAAAAGCAGGTTACGTGGTTTTTTTATATTCGCAACGCTGCACTTCAGAGGTGGCCTCACTCGTTCGGACAGTCATCTGAGATTTTTAAGTGGAACGTCCGAGGCAATCATGCTGCCGATTTGATCGCAGGCAGCGTCGCGAAGTATGCCTCATCCGGGGTCTGATCCGCCAGGCTCGAATGGGGCCGTTTCCGGTTGTACAGCTCGACGTATTCGCCGATGGAGCGCCGGGCATGGCTGACCGACTCGTACGCTTTCAGGTAGACCTCTTCGTACTTGATGCTGCGCCACACCCGTTCGACGAACACGTTGTCGCGCCAGGCCCCTTTGCCGTCCATCGACAGCCGCACGCCCCGGCTCAGCACCGCCTCGGTGAACGCGCCCGCCGTGAACTGGCTACCCTGATCGGTGTTCACGATGTCGGGCAGTCCGTAGCGGGCGAACGCCTCTTCCAGCGCCTCGACGGCGTGCGTGGCTTCCAGCGTGATGGCGACCCGGTACGCGAGAATCTTGCGGCTCGCCCAGTCCACCACTGCCGTCAGGTACACGAAGCCGCGCGCCATCGGAATGTACGTCGTGTCGAGGGCGAACACCTGATTGGCACGCTCGATCTTCATGCCGCGCAGCAGGTACGGCCAGATCTTGTGCTGCGCGTTGCGGCGGCTCGTGTTCGGCTTGCAGTACAGCGCCTCGACGCCCATGCGCTTCATCAGCGTGCGTACGCGACGGCGACCCACCTCATGGCCTTCCCGGCGCAACAGGCGCGCCAGCATCCGCGCCCCTGCAAATGGGAACTCCATGTGCAGTTCGTCGATTCGCCGCATCAGCAACTGATCGACCTCGCTGACCGGCTGCGCCCGGTAATATGCGCTCGATCTCGCGATGCCAACCAGTCGCGTCTGTCGCGAAACCGGCAGCGCATGCGTACAGTCAATCATCGCTTTGCGCTCAGCAGTCCGGCTTTGCCGAGCGCTCCTGACAAAAAATCGTTCTCCAGCGTCAACTGCCCGATCTTCGCGTGCAGCGTTTTCACGTCCACCGGCGGATCGCTCGACGGTGCACCTGTCGCACCAAACACGTCTGCCGCACGCTCCTGCAACTGCCGCTTCCATTCCGTGATCTGGTTCGGATGTACATCAAACTGCTGTGCCAGTTCGGCCAGCGTGCGCTCACCTTTGACCGCTGCCAGTGCCACTTTCGCTTTGAACGCCGCTGAGTGCGTCCGTCGGGTTCTCTTCGTCATTTCCTCGGTTCCTTTGCCAGCATTATCGCTGGCTCAGGCCCCGGCCAAACCACTTATCCGACTGTCCGAATTTGCGCGGCCACCTCTCTTCCGTATTTCACTCTGAAAAAGGACAGGCGTGGGGCCGACTTCCGGGAAAAACAATACTAAACAACCGTTGCAATAAACAGTGCTTGTTCGCGGCCGTCCGCCGTTACCGGAGACGCCATATTCAGCCTTCGAGAAGGGAGTGTTCACGCCGAACGATCGCTTCTTTGTCCGTTGGCATCTTGCTGACAACCCGAGCCGGATCACGGGCCGGCCCCTCCGGCTGAGGGCTCACGGGTCTGTCAACGATAACAACTGGGGAGCCGTATGAACGGGAGCGACAGCAGCACGCTCGGAAAGACTCACGAACTGGCCGACGAGGACTTGATGGTGATCCGGGTCGACGCGGAGGGTCGTGTGGTCTATGTGAATCCGACGTATCAGGGTGTCACCGGATTCTCGACGCAGGAGATCAAGGCGATGAGCATCCGTGACTGCGTCACCGGTTTGCCGCCACAAGTCCTGATCGACGCCGCTTCCTGCGTTCGCGGTGGCAAGCCGTGGAACGGCGTGGTGCAAGCAATTTGCAGAACCGGCGATACCTACTGGTGTCGTGTGAACGCCTCACCACTCGTATCCAACGGTAAAACAATCGGATCGTTGATGGTCTTTGGCAAGGCATCCTCCGAAGAAGCCAATATGGCCGCGCGGTTCTATACCATTTTGGCCGCTAGTCAGCAGAAAAAGATCGGTTGGAAACAGGGGCGCCTTGTTCGCTTCCACTTATGGGGCAATGCTGCCGAAAGGCTTCGCACACTCGGACTCGCACGTCACATATGGGGTCCTCTGGCGGTGTTGCTTGCTGTCGGGCTGACGGGACTTGTCGCGCTCGCGGCGTCTATCTCGCCGCTCGCATTCTGGGCCGCATCGGTTTGCCTGGGTGTCGTCGCCGCGGCCACGGGGTTGTACATCTCGCGCGCCGTAGTGAGGCCACTGCAAGACGCGGTGCTGTTTGCAAACCAGATTGCGGCGGGAAATCTGTGCGGGGAGACCCACAGTACGCGTATCGACGAAATTGGTGACCTCGTGCACGTCCTGAACCGGGTGACCGTGAATATGCGGGCTACCGTTATGGATGTGCGAGACGGGATGCACTTGATCCAGCATGCGGCAACCGAGATCGCCACCGGCGTTCATGGTTTGTCGTCGCGGACGGAACTACAGGCCAGCAATCTGGAGGAGACCGCTGCATCGATGGAGCAGGTCAACTCAGTAGTCCAGAACAATGCAGACGCAGCTCATCAGGCCAGTGAGCTTGCAAAATCGACTTGCGCAACGGCGGAGGCCGGAGCCGAGGTCGTCTCCCGAGTGATTGCCACAATGGATCAGATCTCGCAATCGAGCAACAAGATCGGGGACATCACCGCTTTGATTGATGGAATAGCGTTTCAGACGAACATTCTTGCGTTGAACGCGGCGGTGGAAGCGGCACGCGCCGGCGATTCCGGCCGGGGCTTCGCAGTAGTGGCCAGTGAAGTACGAAACCTGTCGCAGCGAACCGCCCAGGCCGCCAAGGAGATCAAGCATCTGATCGCGACGAATGTGGGCACTATTTCCGAAGGCTCGCGCCTGGTCGATACAGCGGGTCAGGCAATCGAGGAGATTGTGTCTCAGGTGCGTAATGTCACTGGTTTAGTCGGTCAAATCGCCAATGCATCCCAAGAACAAGCGGCCGCCGTGGATCAGATGAGTCGCGCGGTCGATCAACTCGAAGAAATGACGCAGGAAAACTCAGCGATGGTTGAGGAGCATACTGCGGCAACAAGCAGCCTCAAATCGCAGAATGACCGCCTGGTGGAGACGCTCTGCGTTTTCACGCTCTAAAACCGCAGCGGAGGGCCGACAATCCGCGACGTGTCGCGCACCCCGGTCCGAAACTGAATCTCGCTTGCCTGTACAAGCGGGAAGTGCGCGGGCTAGCCGAACGAACGGCCCCGCACATTCGCTCTACGCGTCGACGAAATAGCGCGTTCAGACCCGCCGAAATGCGTCTCTCCTATCGCACCACTCCACGCATTGACCCAGCGTTTCGCCAGAACGCTCTCGCATGGGCCATCGGCATCCACCAGTCTGGCCATTGCCCGCTGCAAGCGCGACATCGCATAAGTCCTTCGTTGCTGCGCCTGGTTACCTCGCTGGTTCATTTCAGTTTCACCCTCCGCTTTGTCGTCGAAGTTTCAGGAATCGCGTCAACTTACGACGATCACGTCTTTTAGTGTAAACCCGCCCTGCCCCGGGCCGCCGCGTCACTTGAGCGCAGAAGCGGTTCGGCGTGTGGCAATTTCGCGCACGCAGGCAACAAGCGCGGTCTGCGCAGGCGTCACAGTCGGGGCCGGAAAACGTGCTCGCGGCTGCCACTTGACCTTACCGTCGCTGGAAGGTTCAGACTTGGGCCATCCACTCGCCATTGGAGGCAAGAATGAAATTTGAAGTCAAAGATATGTCATGTGGCGGCTGCGCCAATGCAATTACGCGCGCCGTCACGGCTATCGACCCTCATGCGACTCTGGAAATCGATGTCGCAACAAAAGTAGTGAAGATCGAATCGGTAACCGAATCGGGCAAGATAATTACCGCAATCGAGGATGCGGGGTTTCATCCGACGCTTCTCTCTTCATAGCTGGCAAACAGGCGGCATCGCCTACATGCGTCGCTTCGACGGACCGACATCGGCCTGCCGCGTGCAAGACCGCACGAGCGCGGGCCTGATGAGCTAAAGCGCGAACACTCGAAGCCTTCAGCAGGTGCACCATCCGCGTTGTACCATCTCCCCCATCGCGCAAACCCGACAAGGCAGATCCACCATGGCAACGCACGCTTCGGTACCAGCCGCCACCGTCTATCGCGGCGGCCTCGTCGAGACGACGCATGCAGCCCACGTCGCCGTCGTCGATGCCGATGGCCGGTTGCACTACACATTCGGCGACCCGCACCGCGTGACGCTCGTACGCTCGGCGGCCAAGCCGGCGCAAGCGTTGGCCGTCGCGGAAACGGGCGCGCTGGAGCGCTTCGGCTTCGACGACGCCGACCTCGCCCTCATGTGTGGTTCGAACAGCAGCGAGGATCGCCACATCGAGCGCATCCTCCAGATGCTCGCCAAGGTGTCGGCGCAGGAGTCCGACATGCGCTGTGGCCCGCATGTGCCGTTGTCGGATGCCGTGTACCGCTCGTGGATCAAACGCGACTTCACGCCGGGCCCGATATGCAGCAACTGTTCGGGGAAGCACGTGGGCATGATCGCGGGCGCGCGCGCCATCGACGCGCCTGTCGTCGACTACCACCTGCCGGAGCATCCATTGCAGGTACGCGTGAAGCACACGGTCGCCGACATCTGCGACCTGCCCGACGACGGCGTGCAATGGGCGATCGACGGCTGCAATCTGCCGACACCCGCGTTCCCGCTTGACCGGCTCGCACGCCTTTACGCAAAACTTGCAGATGCCGCCGATGCGCTCACCGGGCCCGCGCGCGCAGCGACTTCCCCGCGCACACAGGCGCTCGCACGCATCTACCGCGCGATGACGTCGTACCCTGAAATGGTCGCGGGCGAAGGCCGCTTCTGCACGGCGCTCATGGAAGCATTCGAGGGTGCGCTCGTCGGCAAGGTCGGCGCCGACGGCAGTTATGCGATCGGCGTGCGTGCATCCGGCCATGCCGTGCCGCACTGCGCGGGGCGCGCGATCGGCCTCGCGGTGAAGATGGAAGACGGCAACGCTACCGCGCTCTATGCCGTAGTCATGGAAGTGCTGACGCAACTGGGCATCGGCACGCCGGCGCAACGCGCCGCGCTCGAACAATTCCACGCACCGCAAATCCGCAATACGAAGGGAGTGGAAACAGGCGGCGTCAAGGCGAGCGTCACGTTGCTGCCTTGCACTCACGGCTAGTCGCCCTCACGCGCGGCTCTGGCCCGCCAGAACACACCGCGCGCGTAATAGTTATTTTCAGGGCCGCTAAAGCATTGCGACGACCTTCACGTCGCTGCGATCCGCCGACGCAATCACCTTGCCGTCCACACGGCGGAACGTAAGCGTCACCGCGGACTTGCCCACGCGCAGATCGCCGATCTCGAGCCAGTCGATGCCTTCGGGCAGCATCGGCTGCTCGACTCGCACTTCGTGGCGCGTCGCGTCGATCGAGATGCCGAGGCACGCTTCGAGCATCATGAACGGCGAGCCCGCCGCCCAGGCCTGCGGCAGGCAGGCGACCGGATACGCCGTCGGCGGCTCGCCGCGCCGGCGCGGAAAGCCGCAGAAAAGTTCGGGCAGCCGCATGTCAAACGTAACCGCCGCTTCGAAGAGGGCCTGCAGCAGCCGCACCGCCGCTTCCCTGCGGCCGTAGCGCGCGAGCCCGCGCGCGCAAAGGGCGTTATCGTGCGGCCAGACCGAGCCATTGTGGTAAGCCATCGGATTGAAGCGCGCCTGGCCGGCCGCCAGCGTGCGAACGCCCCAGCCCGTATGGAACAGCGCCGATTCGAGGATGCCCGCCACGCTACAGCCGCGCTCGTATTCCGGCAGGCCGAACGCGAGCAGATGCCCCGCGTTCGACGCGAGCACGCGACACAGTTCGCCTTCACCGTCGAGCGCAATGCCGTAGAACTGCGCCTCATCCATCCAGAATTTTTCTTCCACGTACTCGCGTATCTTCGTCGCGCGCTGTGCGTAGCGCACGGCTTCGCCGCCCAGTCCACGTTGCGTCGCAAAGCGCGCCATCGTGTCGAACGCCGAACTCGCGTAAGCCTGTACTTCGACGAGTGAAATCGGACCCTCGGGGATGCGCCCGTCCGCATGGAATACCGAATCGTGGCTGTCTTTCCAGCCCTGGTTCGCGAGCCCGCCCTCGGACTCGCGCTGATAGTCGAGCAGGCCGTGCGGATTGCGGTCGCACGCTCGGGCGACCCAGGCCGCCGCGCGTTCCAGCGCGGGCCACAGTTCGTCGATCAGCGCGGTGTCCCCGGTGCGCTCGGCGTAGGCGCCCGCCAGCACGACGAAGAGCGGCGTCGTGTCGACGCCGCCGTAGTAGAGCGCAAACGGCACTTCGCCCGTGGCCGCCATTTCGCTCTTGCGCATTTCGTGCATGATCTTGCCCGGCGCGGCGTCGCGGAACGCGGAGTCCTCGCGTGCCTGGTGCGCCGCGAGAAAACGCAGCACGCCGCGTGCGAGCGCGGGCGTAAGCCATAGCGTCTGCAGCGAGGTGATGACCGCATCGCGCCCGAAGGGCGTGGAAAACCACGGAATGCCCGCGTAGGGGTACGGGCCGGTCGGCAGGTCGGTGGTCAGCAAGCCAAGATCGGCGATCGAGCGGTTGATCCACGCGTTGAAGAGCGGATTGCTCGAACGCACGCGCGCCGTCGCGCGGCGGCGCTCGCGCATCACGATGTGCGAGTCCACGAGCGCTGCGCGCACAGCCGCGCGCCCCACACGCTGCTCTTTCGTGTCGGCGAGGCAATGATCGGGTTGCATGATCGCCGCGCTCGGCGTATCGATTGCCGCGCCCGGCATCGGCGCGACCTCGATTGAGACCGTCAAGTAGAGCGACACGCAGGCCTGCGCGGCAAGCGCCACCGAGAAGTCCGCGCGATCGGCGAAAAGCTTGTTCGGTTGCGGCGAAAACTCGATACGCACGTGCCGCGCCACTTTGTCGAGGCCGATGTATTCGAGCCGCACCTCGCCGCCCTCCACGCGTGGCGGCGTGACTGTGCCGCGCACTTCGCGCTTGAGGCCGCGGACTTCGAACATGTCGCGGAAGTCGCTTGCGAATGAAATCGAAACGGGGATCGTGGCTTCTGTCGTGCCGTAATTCGTGAGTTCGATGGCCTCGGTCATCATCGTGCCCGAGAGCACGCGCGAGCGCTGCACGTGGATCACGCCTTCGGGCGTGGTCTTCCCGCCGAGTGGCGGTAGTGGACGGTTGGTGAGGTGCGCCGTGAACGCCGTGTTATCGCTGCTGACGCTGCCCGATAGCAGCGACGGCACGCGTCCGCCGAAGGTCAGGCGCAGCGAGGACAGCACGCGCGTGTCGTTGACGAAGAGGCCGTCGTCGACGCCGGTGATGTCGCCAAGCGGGTCGTTGACGATGAACGTATCGCCCGACTTCAGCACGTGCTGGTCCGCGCTCGCGAGCTCGGGCATTTCGGGCGGGATGAACGCGCCATCCGTGTCGTGATCCGGATGATCCACGCCGCCTGTGTGGGTGACGCCGCCGAGTACTTCAGGATCCTGCATCGCGTAGCTCCTTTTGTCGACCGGGGTTCGCGCCTTTGCGCTGACTCCGGTCCCTTCAATGGGGTGACTGTCCGGTTAGCTTTCGCTCGATTGTAGAGGCTTCTGCAGCAGCGTACGAAGTGATTGCAGCACGCGCAAAAAACATGCGCAAAAAAAGGCGCCGGCACGCTAGTGCGTGCGGGCGCCTTTTATCGGCGAGAACGGCTTTACAGCCGATGCGGGCAATACGACTGCAATCCCCGCCCGGCTTGCCGCGAAGGCCGCAATATTTACGACATCGCCGCCGTGCGCTGTGCAATCGGCTTCGCCTCACGCGGCGTGTTACCGATGAACAGCTGACGCGGACGACCAATCTTCTGCTCCGGGTCTGCGATCATCTCGTTCCACTGCGCGATCCAGCCCACCGTACGCGCCATCGCGAAGATACACGTGAACATCGACGTCGGGATGCCCAGCGCGCGCTGCACGATGCCCGAGTAGAAGTCCACGTTCGGGTACAGCTTGCGCGACACGAAGTATTCGTCTTCCAGCGCGATCTTTTCGAGCGCCATCGCGAGCTTGAACAGCGGATCGTCGTGCAGGCCCAGTTCGTTGAGCACTTCGTAGCACGTTTCGCGCATCAGCTTCGCACGCGGATCGTAGTTCTTGTACACGCGGTGACCGAAGCCCATCAGCTTCACGCCCGAGTTCTTGTCCTTCACCTGCTTGATGAATTCGGGGATCTTGTCGACCGAGCCGATCTCTTCGAGCATGTTCAGCGCGGCTTCGTTCGCACCACCGTGCGCCGGGCCCCACAGACACGCGATACCGGCCGCGATACACGCGAACGGGTTCGCACCCGACGAACCCGCCAGACGCACCGTCGAGGTCGACGCGTTCTGCTCGTGGTCAGCGTGCAGGATCAGGATGCGGTCGAGCGCGCGCGTGAGCACGTCGTTGACCTTGTACTCTTCGCACGGGTTCGAGAACATCATGCGCATGAAGTTCGCGCTGTACGAGAGGTCATTGCGCGGATACACGAACGGCTGGCCGATGCTGTACTTGTACGCCATGGCGACCAGCGTCGGCAGCTTCGCGATCATGCGGATCGCCGCCACTTCGCGATGCTTCGGGTTAGTGATGTCGAGCGAGTCGTGATAGAACGCGGACAGCGCGCCCACGGCGGCGACGAGAATCGACATCGGGTGAGCATCGCGGCGGAAGCCGCGGAAGAAGAACTGCATCTGCTCATTGACCATCGTGTGGCTCATGACGGTCTTCACGAACTCGTCCTTCTGCGCCTGGCTCGGCAGCTCGCCATTCAGGAGCAGATAGCACGACTCGAGGAAGTCGGCGTTCTGCGCGAGGTTGTCGATCGGGTAGCCGCGATACAGCAACTCGCCCTTATCGCCGTCGATGTAAGTGATCGCCGAGTTGCACGACGCCGTCGACATAAATCCCGGGTCGTAGGTGAACATGCCGGTCTGACCGTACAGCTTGCGGATGTCGATCACATCCGGGCCCATCGAGCCCTTGTAAACCGGCAGTTCAATGCTCTCCGCGCGGCCGGAAATCGTGAGAGTCGCGTGTGTTTTCGAATCAATCATGTCTTGTCCTTGAGTGGCTTTGACGTCGCACATGCCACAGCGCGGGCCCTCGAATTGCGGACGAGTTCGCTGCGACTACGCGCCGCATTCTACGGCGCGGCGCGGCAATAATTGACACCGCCTACAGCAACAATGCCTCTTCAGTTATGCAACATTCGCGCCCTACAGCTTCCTTAACGGCGATTTTCGCAACAATATGTTGTCTGTGCGGTGCAGCAAAACGGCTCCGGTCTCTGCGATACTTCGTCGCATGCATCGATATCTCCCCCATCTTTGCATAACGCTTCGCGGCCCGCCGTCACGGTGGGCCGTTTTTTTCCGGCCACATGCGCCCGAAGCAAAACGTAAGGAAAAGCAGATGAATATTTCGATCGATTCCCTATTCGCCGAAGACGAACTCGAAAATAACGCCGTCGTCACGGCGCTCAATCATCAGGACATCGTCGTGGCGCTCTCCGCCGCGCTCGCGTCGGAACGCGTCGCCGTGCTGCACATGCTTTACCCACGCACCGACTCGCGCACGCACCGCAGCCTGGACTCCCTCGTGGACGTGCTGCACGGCCACGGCCTTCATCAGGTCGCACGCCTGGTTTCGCAGGAAGCGCACTACCTCCTGTTCAAGGATCCGGTGAAGGCGTTGAAGGCATTCCATGAGATCCGCAACGACTCGCTTGCGATTGGGGTGCATCTCTACTATGCGGGCCTCGTCGGCGAGGCCGCGGAGCGTAAGCTCGACGCGCACGCGCACGGCCGCGACTAAGTTGCGCGGTTCGGCAGCGCGTGGGGCGGACCTGTCGGGCCGTCTCGCAGTTTTTTTATCGCGCTATATGCGATGGCGCTGAAGAAACGACGTTGCCGCGCGCAAAAAGCATGCTAAGGATCACCAATTTATGCTGGTGAAAAACCGGCGACTGCGGGAAGCCGCAACAGCGCACGCGTAAAACAGGCGATCAGCTACGCTCGCGCACGAACTGATCTATGAGTGCGTTGAACGCGGCCGGCCGCGCGAGATTCATCCCGTGGGATGCGCCGTTCACGGTTGCGCGCCGCGCATCGCCGAGCCACTCATCGAGCGCGGCCACCGTGCGATGAAAAACCTCCGGGCTCTCTTCGCCGTCGATCAGTAATACAGGGCACGCGATTTCGCCGGCCTGTTCGCGCGTATACGCTGGCAACGGATCGCGCAATTGCGGCCCGAGCGTATGCGCGTTGTCGGTCGCCATCGTATGGAACGCACGCGTGCTGCGCGCCCAGGACCCAGGCCGGCTCACCGAGTCGACGAACAGTTCGAGCCCCGCGTTCACGTCGCCGGACTCGATCAACTGAACGGCACGTGCACGCAGCACATTGGCGGTCTCGGGTAGTTGCGCGAGCGTCTGCCCCGGCAACTGAAGCGGACCGCCCGGGTCCGCCAGCGCGAGCGAGCGCACGAGTTCGGGATGGCGCCGGGCAAACTGAAACGACACGCTGCCGCCGCGCGAATGCCCGATCACATGAGCGGGGCCCGCGCCGAACGCTTCGATAAATTCAGCGATTTCGTCCGCATGGCGGCTCCAGCTGAATGGCTGGTCACGCGCCGCATCGGGTGCCGGCCAATAATGCGTGAGACTCACGGAGACGCAGCGGTATTGCTTCGAGAGCCCCGCAAGTTGCGGCTGCCAGTAGCGGTAGTCGCAAAGCGAACCATGGACGAACAACAGCAACGCACCCTCGCCGCGTTCGACGAAGGGCATGGGCAGGCCACCAGGCAGTTCGACGAACGACGCGGGCGCGGGAAAAACGGCTCGATTCACAGTGAAAATGAAGAAGGCGGCGGCAGCAAAGCCGCAATGTGGCTTCGCACGCGTGGCACAGGAAAAAACGGTGATTGTCCCACGGCAGCGCGTGCCGCGTGCAACGCGCTATTCGCCTGAATAATGCCGCTTAGCCGAATGCGTTCCCGTCCAGATACGCCGCTGCCATACCCGCGCCGCGCACGGCGCAAGTCAGCGGATCGTCGGCCACGCGCACGGTCACGCCGAGTTCGGCCGCCAGACATTCATCGAGCCGCGCAAGGAGTGCCCCGCCGCCAGTCAGCACGATGCCGGCATCGGCGATGTCGGTGACGAGTTCGGCCGGCGTGGTCTCGAACACATCCCGCACCACGCCGATCACCCGGCGCAGCGGTACGGCAAGCGCGTCGACGATATCGTGACTCGTCAGTTCGACGGTACGCGGCAAGCCGTCCTCGATGCTGCGTCCGGTGGCGCGCAGCGTTTCGACCGGCTCGCCACGCATCGCAGTGCCGATCGTCTTCTTTACATGCTCTGCCGTCTGGTCGCCGAGCACGACGCCATAGAGGCTACGCACATAGTTGATGATGGAGCGGTCGAACTCTTCGCCGCCCACGCGCACCGAACCGCTGCAGGCCACGCCGCCTAGTGCGATCACGGCGACCTCGGTCGTGCCGCCGCCGATATCGACGACCATCGAGCCAGTCGCCGACGACACCGGCAACCCCGCCCCAAGCGCCGAAGCGAACGATTCGCTGATCAGGTTCACATGCATCGCGCCTGCCGCGAGCGCCGTCTCGCGGACCGCGCGCCGCTCCACCTCGTTCGCCGCCCCTGGCACGCAGACCGTGAACGACGCACGCCGGCCGAGCAGGCGGCTCGAACGCGCTATCTCCACGAAGCGGCGCATCATCTGCCCGGCGGCTGGAAAATCGGCGATGACACCGTGACTCAACGGCCGCACGGCCTCCAGATGCAGCGGTTCGCGCCCGAGCATCTCTTTCGCCTCGTTACCGACTGCGGCCACCGTTCCCTCACTGGCCCCCGCGCGGCGCTCGAAACAGACCACCGACGGCTGATTCAGGACGACGCCCCTGTCCGCCGTATAGATCAGCGTGTTCGCGGTACCGAGATCGACCGCCACGTCGTGGCGAGACAGCCTTTTCAGAAAGGTGGAATGCGACGTCGCTGAGGCCATTTTGGTCTTTCTTCTATTTATGCGGCGACGGGCGGCCAGCCGTCGGGATACCGCCAGACATCGAACCCGGGGGCGCGTCGCGCTGGCCGAACACCGGGTGAATCGGGCCTTTTCGGCCTATTGACAGTGTTTACGGCAGCGGCCGCCGAAGACTTTAGCTGCGCAAGGAAATGGCCTGCGGGCCGGAGCGGGCCGCAGGCCGAAATGAACCCGGCCGCGGCGGCCGGGAGATCCGGAGCGCCGCCCCCTTATCCGTGCGACTCGAGCGCGCGCACGAGGGCTTCACGGCCGAGCATCGCACCCTGCGACGTGAGCGTATGGCCCACGCCAGGCAGGGTGTAAGCGGCCACGGCATAACCCGCATCGCTGAACGCGATGGCGGCGCGCTCCAGTTCCTGCACCGGAATCACTTCGTCGTCCTCGCCGTGCACGAGCGTGAGCACCGTATGGCTCTTCGCGACAACCGGCGCCACGAGCCGCCCCGCGTAGGCGACCACGGCGGCGACGCCCTCGGACTGGGTCGCGACGTGGAAGAGCGCCATGATCGATCCTTGCGAAAAGCCGACGAGCGCAAGCGCGTCGTAGCCGAGCGACCAGTGGGCCAGTTCGGCGTCGAGCCGGCGGCGCAACACCTCTGCCGCCGCGATGACACGCTCTTCGCGATTGCTCTCGTTGATGTCACGCAGGCTGAACCACTGACGCCCGCCGAACCCGCCGTCGAACGGCTCGCTACCGTCGAGCGAAACGAATGCGGCGTGGGGCAAGGCATCGCACCACGTATCGCCGAGCGGCATCAGATCTTTCGCATTGCTGCCGACACCGTGCATCAACACGACTACGGCGCGAGCCGCGCCCTGCGCCGGCGCGAGACGCCAGCCTCCGTCAAACGGTTCCCAGCTCATCGAAAAACCTTCCCTGTTGGTTTCGTGATCATGTATGCGGCGCAAACGGCCGTTGCAGCCGCGCATTGGGCCATACGATGACCGTGCGGCAGGCGCAAGCATACGCCGTACGCGCCCGTGGCGTTCGCCGCTGCGCCGTTTCAGTTTCAACGTCGTACGGGTTCGGGCTGAACGCGTTATTCTGTCGCCTGCCGTGTGCGACCGGCTTTAGCCGGGCATGGAGAACAAAGTGCACACGAATCGTCCCTGGCCGCACCGGGACCCGCGACGCCCAGATTGCGCCTACCGCGACCCAAACCGTGCAAAACCAAGCCACGCAACCACCGCCGCCGCTCGAAGGTGCTCGCCTGATCCTCGCGACCATCGCCGTCGCGCTCGCCACATTCATGAACGTGCTGGACACGTCGATCGCCAATGTCGCAATCCCGACGATCTCAGGCGACCTCGGCGTTTCCGTCGATGAAGGCACGTGGGTCATCACCGTATTCGCGGCCGCCAACGCCGTGTCGATTCCACTCACTGGCTGGCTCACACAGCGCTTCGGCCAGGTCCGCGTTTTTGTCGCGTCGATCCTCTCGTTCGTGCTGGCATCGTGGCTATGCGGCATTGCGCCGAGTCTGCCCTTCCTGCTCGTTGCGCGCGTCCTGCAAGGTGCAGTCGCGGGTCCGCTGATTCCGCTGTCGCAGGCCATCCTGCTCGGTTCCTGGCCGAGGGAAAAATCGGCCACGGCGCTTGCGTTCTGGGCCATGACGACGACCGTCGGGCCGATCGCGGGCCCGGCGCTCGGCGGCTGGATCACCGACAGCTACAACTGGTCGTGGATCTTCTACATCAATATTCCGGTAGGTCTGTTCGCGGGCTTCGTGACGTGGATAATCTACCGCCACCGAGAATCGCCGACACGCAAGCCGCCTATCGACGTCGTGGGCCTCGGGCTGCTCGTCGCGTGGGTTGCGTCGCTGCAGATCCTGCTCGATAAGGGCAAGGACCTCGACTGGTTTAATTCGCCCTTGATCGTCGCGCTTGGCGTCACCGCCCTCATCTGCTTTTCTTTTTTCCTCATCTGGGAGCTCACCGAGGAACATCCGATCGTCGATCTGCGTCTCTTCGGACAACGCAACTTTCTCGGCGGCACGATCGCCATTTCAGTCGCTTACGGCGTGTTTTTCGGCAACCTCGTGTTGTTGCCGCAGTGGATGCAGGAGTATCTGAACTACCGCTCGGTGGACGCGGGCCTCGTCACCGCGCCGCTCGGCGTGTTCGCGGTGATCCTCGCGCCGGTGGTCGGTCGCATCCTGCCGCGCTCGGACGCGCGCGTCATGGCGACGATCGCATTCGTGCTCTTTTCGATGATTTTCTTCATGCGCGCGCAATATGTGATCGAAATCGACACATTCCACCTCGTGCTGCCGACCTTGCTGCAAGGCATCCCGATGGCGCTCTTCTTCGTGCCGCTCACCGCAATCATCCTCGCGGGTCAACCGCAACATCGCATACCGGCCGCTGCGGGCCTCTCAAACTTCGTGCGCGTTTTCTGCGGCGCGATCGGCACCTCGGTCGCGACGAACGCATGGAACAACCGCACGATCCTGCATCACGCGCGGCTCACGGAGCAGGCTTCCGTGGATAACCCCGTGTTCAACCAGTCGATCGAGAACGCGCAGAAGCTTCTGCATATGAGCGAGTCGTCCGCGCACGCGCTGTTCGATTTCAACGTGACGACACAGGCCGCGATGATGGGCCTGAACGACATCTTCTACATCTCGGCGATCATCTTCCTCGCCATCATCCCGCTAATCTGGGTCACGAAGTCGACGAAGGGTGCGGGCGGCGGCGGCGCGGCGGGCGCGCATTGACGTGCGCTGGCGCCGCTGACTACCCGCACGGCGCACCCAATCTTCCGGTTCTTCCGATGCAGTCGCGCGCCGGGGCTCACCGAATCAGATCGCGCCGATCAGCACTTCCGCGGGGATATGCAAACCCGCGTGTAATCGACGGATCATCGAGAGGCTCAGCGCGCGCTTGCCGTTCAGCACTTCGTAGACGCGATTCGTATTGCCGATATACGGCTTCATGTCGGAGGCTTTCAGCCCCTGCTGCTCCATCCTGAACTTGATCGCTTCGACAGGATCGGGGCTCGCGAGCGGGAAGTGCGAGTCTTCGTACCGCTCGACCAGCAGCGACAGAATTTCAAGCCGATCGCCCTCCGGCGTGCCGGGGGCCGGGTCGGCATCGACAAGCGCGGATACGGCGGCGAGTGCAGCCTTGTAATCTTCTTCAGTGCGCAGCGGACGAATATCCATTCCCATTACTCCATTTCCACGGTTGCCGCATCTACCTTGTCATACTCGGCGTGGGTGCCAA
This sequence comes from Paraburkholderia adhaesiva, assembly GCF_021390575.1. GTDB lineage: Bacteria > Pseudomonadota > Gammaproteobacteria > Burkholderiales > Burkholderiaceae > Paraburkholderia > Paraburkholderia adhaesiva. The sequence goes on from NZ_JAJEJQ010000002.1 coordinate 1,319,471, forward strand.
CGAACTTGATGTACACCACGCCAATCCGGTAAGCGACAGCGACGATCAGTCGAAAATCGTTGCCCTTGATGTTGAACACCACCCGGTTCTTGCCGACGAAACTCGCCGAAGCGTAGTCATTCCGGATGTCCTGGGGCGTTTGCCAGGCAGCTTTGACTGCTTCGGCGTGCCACGACAACAGCGCCTGTTCGGCTCGTGCGTGATTTCTGATGAAGTCCAGCAAGGCTTTCTTGGCAACGATACGCATGGGTTATGGTAGTCCCAAATTAGGACTTTCGCAATGGTTTCTGGCTCCGGCGAAAACAAAAACTAAACGCCGCCTGTCCTGACTGCGGAGGACACATCCGCTCTGGGTGCCAGAACGAATCGCTCCATCGTCGAAGTCTATCGCCCCAGGCGCGAGACCAATAGCTGCCGAATGGCTAACCGTGCGGGTGACCCGTCGGCTTTCAAGCCCGGCCCGCTACGGCTGCCCCTTGGTCATCACCCATTCGCCCCCCAAAAATCACTTTGACAAACACTCTTACGATATATATCTTAAGACATGTTTTACGATATCCAACAGGAGGCGACATGCGCCACCCTCATTATTTCGGCCGCAACGGCTGCGGCGCTTCGAGCCGTATTTCCGCCCTGCACGCGTTTTGGCACGCCATGGGCCGGCATCGTTCACATGGCGAAGGACCCGGCGGCTGGGGCGAACGCAACAGCCGAGGGTTCGGTGACGGCGATGGCTATGGCGACGGTTTCGGCCGAAGCCGCAAGTTCACGTCGGACGACCTGCAACTCATGCTGCTCGCGCTGCTCGCCGAACGCCCAAGCCACGGCTACGAGCTCATCAAGGCCCTCGACGCCCGCTCGAACGGCTTCTACAGCCCGAGCCCCGGCATGGTCTATCCGGCCCTCACGTGGCTGGAAGAAGTCGGCTATGTGAGCGTCACGGTGGAAGGCAACCGCAAGCGCTATGAGCTGTCGCCCGAGGGGCGCGCACATCTCGATGCCCACCGCGAACGCGCCGACATGATCCTCGCGAGGCTCACCCACTTCGGACGCAAGATGGATTTGATGCGCCGCGCGTTCGCGGGACAGGAACTTGCCGACGAAACAGAAGGTGGCTGGGTGCGCGAGCTGATTGAAGCGCGCCGTGCGCTCAAGCATGCACTGCTGCGCCGCACAGACGCATCGCCCGATGAGCAGCGCCGACTCGCGGCAATCCTGATGCGCGCCACGCAAGAAATTGAACAGGGCGGCGCCTGATCCTGCGCGGACAGGCCGTCTCAACCGGAGAGTCATTTATGCAAAACCCGTCAGCGCTCGAAGTCGTCCGTGTGCGTCATCCGCTGAAGTTCCGGCTGCTGTGCGTCGCGCGCGTCGTGCCGCTCTCGCCCTCGCTCGTTCGCGTCACCCTTACGGGCGACTTGAACGACTTCGCTTCCGCGTCGTTCGACGATCACGTCAAGGTGTTTTTCCCGGCCTCAGGCGCCGCCAAACCTGCTTTACCTACGGCCGGCCCGCATGGTCCGATCTTCCCTGAGGGTGCCGAGCGCCCCGTCATGCGCGATTTCACTCCGCAGCGCTTCGACCTCGAGGCGGGCGAGCTCGACCTGGTGTTTGCGTTGCACGAAGCCGGGCCGGCAACCACGTGGGCAACGCAGGCACAGCCGGGACAGTTTCTGGGCATCGGTGGTCCGCGCGGGTCGATGGTGATTCCGTCCGGCTACGACTGGCATCTGTTGATCGGCGACGAAACCGCCCTCCCCGCAATCCAGCGGCGCCTCGCGGAATTGCCCGCGGATGCGCGCGTGGCGGTAGTCATTGAAGTCGCGAACCGTGCCGCCCGCATCGAGCTGCCGACCGAAACCGATTGCTACGCGGTCTGGTGCTATCGCGACGAAGCTGAGTCGGAAAATCCGCTACTCGACGCAGTCCGCGAAATCTGGCTGCCGCCCGGCGTCGGCCACGTGTGGGCGGCGGGCGAGGCGTCGGTGATCCGCGCCGTGCGGGCGCACCTCGTGAACGAACGCGGCGTCGACAAAAAGGGCATTCGCGCATCGGCCTATTGGCGGCGCGGCGCGCAGGCGGCGCACGAAGCAATCGAGGACTGAGCCGCAAAAAGCGTGAAGCGAGCGGGAGCAGCGTTTCATCGTGCGCGCGTCGTGCCGAATGTATCGACCATCGGCGCGACGGTTTGCAGGGGATGCCATGGCGTCTTCAGCGGATCCGGCACGCATGCGACGCCGCGTATAGCATCGCATCTGAGTTATCGCCCAATTCCGCTCACGGACGCCACGCCCATGCCTTCCTCAGTACGCAACTCGCTCGACTGGATACTCGAAGCCCTCGAACGCGACGCCGGCTACTTGCGCAAACGGATGTTCGGCTGCGACGCCGCCTACATCGACGGCCTGCTGTATCTCGTCGTCGCCGATCGCGACGAGCCGTTCAACGGTTTGCTCGTCTGCACGTCGCGCGATCGCCACGCTGCGCTCATCGAGGAAATGCCTGCTTTGAAGCCACATCCGGTGCTCGGAAAATGGCTGTATGTTCGGCAAGGCGATGCGGCATTCGAAGACATCGTGCAAAAAATGACGGCGCTTGTACTCGCGCGCGACGAGCGCGTCGGCGTCGAACCGCCCGCACGTAAGCGGCGCGGCAAGAGCGTACTACCGAAACCGTGAGACATCGGGCAGCGAGCTAAAACGTCGCCGCCCGCCTGCGTCTCAGGCCTTTCTGCGCGCGCGCACGGCCTGCGCCAGCGTATCCAGCACCGGCGCGGTCTGCGCCCAGCTGATGCACGCATCGGTGATCGACACTCCGCGCTTAAGCGGCACGCCCGGCTTGAGGTCCTGGCGCCCTTCCTCAAGGTGACTTTCGATCATGACGCCGACGATCCGCCGGTCGCCGCCAGCGAGCTGACCGGCGATGTCGCTCGCAACCTCGATCTGCCGCTGATGCGCCTTGTTCGAATTCGCGTGCGAGCAGTCGATCATGACCTGCTCGCGCAAGCCGGCCTTCGCGAGCGCCTCGCAACACGCGCTCACCGACGCCCGATCGTAATTCGGACCCGTCTTTCCGCCGCGCAGGATCACGTGGCAGTCGTCGTTGCCGCGCGTTTCGAAGATCGCAGCCATGCCCATCTTCGTCATGCCCATGAACGCGTGGCTCGCGCGAGCGGCCACGATGGCGTCGGTGGCCACCTGCACGCCGCCGTCGGTGCCGTTCTTGAAGCCGATCGGGCAGGACAGCCCCGACGCCAGTTGCCGGTGGCTCTGGCTTTCGGTCGTGCGCGCGCCGATCGCGCCCCAGGCGACGAGGTCGGCGATGTATTGCGGGCTCAGCAGGTCGAGGAATTCGGTGGCGGTCGGCAGTCCGAGCGCATTGATGTCGAGCAGCAGTTGTCGCGCGGCGCGCAGGCCTTCGTTGATGCGGAAGCTGCCGTCGAGACGCGGATCGTTGATATAGCCCTTCCAGCCCACGGTCGTGCGCGGCTTCTCGAAGTAGACGCGCATCACGACGAGCAGATCGTCCTTGAGCGAATCGGCCTTCTCCTTCAGCAGCTTTGCGTATTCGATGGCCTGGTCGTGGTCGTGGATCGAGCACGGCCCCACAACGACGATGAGGCGGTCATCGCGTTGTTTGAGCACGTCGGCGATCTGCGCGCGGCTCGTTTCCACGAGCGTCTGCTTGTCTTGCGGCACCGGCAGTTCGTCGAGCAGCAGTGCGGGAGAAATCAGCGGACGCACGGCGCCGATGCGCACGTCGTCGATGCGGGTGGAGTCAACGGTGGCGTCGGCAAAGCCGACTTCCTGGTCGTGCTGCGGATTGTCGATGCGGCTCAAGATGCTCTCCTGCCTCGCGCATGGCGCGGGTCTTGCGGTTCGATGCTGGGCGATGCCAGGAACAGGCAGGATTATCGCATCCGGCGGCCCGCTGCGGCGTGGCGCGCCCGGAAGCCGGTCAAGGCGGCGTCGCGCCGCCCCGCGAACGGGCGTTCAAAGGCGTTGAAGAGCGTTGAAATGCATTGAACTGCGCAACCCGGACGATCGACGGCAACGCCTGCCGCACAAGCCACGCGTCAGGACGCTGCGCCCATCGGATCACGCTTGCCGCGCAAGCGCCGCGCGATACGCACGAGCGCGTGCCACTGCTGCGCGATCACGCCATCGCCGTAGTCGAGCCCCTGGCCTCGCGGCGTGGGAAGCTGGTCGCGGATGCCGGTGGGCTCCAGCGCCTTGTTCCAGGAAGCGCTACCGAACAGCATGTCCCACCACGGAAACAGCACACCGAAATTGCAGCCGTAACGCGTGCCTTCGTGGCCGTAGCCGATTGCGTGATGGCGGCGATGGAACGCCGGGCTCACGACGATGCGCTCCAGCACGGGGCCGAACGGCAGCCGCACGTTGGCGTGCTGCACGCTCTGCATGAAATTGGTGACGGCCACGAGCACGACGTACTGCGCGGGCTGCACGCCGATGAAGAGCGCGAGAGCCGCGAAGAACGCTGCGTTGATGATGTCGTCGAGGAAATGATTGCGATCGTCACACCAGAGCGACATTTGCTGCTGGCTGTGATGGACGGCGTGCAGTTCCCACCAGATGCCAATGCGATGCTGCCAGCGGTGATACCAGTACCCCGCGAAGTCGAGCACGACGAGGTAGATCAGGAACGACACAATGGAGTTGTCGGTCACGCCGGGCCAGAGGCTGTCCACGTCGATGTTCGGCACGTTGTGGATCGCCATCAGACTCTGCAAGTGGCTGAACACCGGCTGCAGCACGAAGAAGAACGCGAGATTCAGAATGCCGAGCTTCGCGATCCACGTGTACCAGATGTCGGCGCGCACCGCCTTGCGGTCGCCCCACGCTTCGACGGGCCGCAGCGCTTCGAGCGGGCGCAGCACAGCGTAACTGAGCCCGGCCTGTAGCAGACCGACGATCACCCAGTAGAGCGCGTCGTAGGTATCGTCGTCGTAGCCCATCAGGCCGACCTTGTAGAAGACCGGCTGGATCACGTCCACGTAGACCAGCGTCTGCAGCCAGGATACGGCGTTGTCGAGTTGCGAGATCAGGGTGTCAATCATCGAGTCCCTCGAACGATTCCTTTGCAGTTGTTGGACGTTGGTTGGGCTTTATCAGGGCCAGTGCGCTCAGTCGGGGTTCGGCGCAGAGACCGGCGCCCGGTTGGCGAAATAGATGCCGTGCGGCGAGCGGCCCACGGCGATCGTGTCGATCAGCTTGCGCGTCGTGAGATCAATGATCCCGATGTGCCGCGCGAAGCGGAACGTCACCCACAGATAGCGTTTGTCTGCGGAAAGTTCCATATCGTCGGGGCCGGGGCGCAGGCCCGTGATATCGGCCGCTTTCGTAAGCGTCGTGTAGTCGAGGATGCTGATCGTGCTTTCAACCCGATTCGACACGGCAACGTGCTTGCCGTCGTCGAGATTGCGGAAGTTGTGCGCGCCGCGCCCCGTCTGGATTCGCTTAACGATCGTGCGGTTGTGCCAGTCCACCACGGCCACGTCGTCCTCGCCCGTCATGCCAACGAGCAGATACTTGTCGCCGGGCGTCATCCACAGGCCGGCGGGGGTGGTGCCGACCGGCAGTTTCCAGAGCACGGTCTGCGTCGGCAGATCGATCGCGGCCACTTCACCCGTTTCCTGCAACGTCACGAATGCGGTCTTGTTGTCCGAGGCAAACGTGATGTGGCTCGGCGTCTTCGCCAGTGCAATGCGCTTCACGAGCGTGACGTCGTGGCCGTTATAGCTGTAGATGTCCACGCGATCGAGGCGCAGGCCCGTCGTCACGAACCACTTGTGATCGGGGGAGAAGCCGAGCTGATACGGGTCCTCGATGCCCTCCACGCGACGCTGCACCTTGCCCGTGCGCGGATCGAGGAACATCAGGTCGTTCGAGACCGAGTCGGCGACGATCAGCGACTGGCCGTCGGGCGTGATCATCAGGTGATGCGGCTCCTTGCCGGTGGGCTGGGTGCCAACCACGGTGCGGCTCGCCTGATCGATGAGCGAAAGCTGCGCCTCGCCGGAATCGAGCACGATGACCCTGTCGTCGGCGTGGGCGAGCGTGCCCCACGCGAGCGCGCCCATCAGCAGCGCCGAAGCGACGCGGGATTTCGTCATACGGATAATCGGGAATTCAGGCATTTCGTAAGGGAGAAAAGCGAGTTGCAGCGCGAGCGGCCGGTTTGTGCTGAGATAGGCAGATGCGCCGGCGGCTCGTGCACGGACTGTCTCATTAACGCGTGAGGTCCCCGATCCGATGACGCGTTTTGTCGCATCGTGATGCCTCGCCGCGCAATACCCCGCGTCGTTCTGCCCCCAACTTCGAGGAGCCGTGCATGCATCAGCGCATCCGCGAAGACCAGTTGCCCGAGGGCCTCACGAAAAGCACGACGGCGGCGGTGCGAGAAGCGCTCGAAGGACGCCGCCGGGGAGCCGCGCTGCTGCTGCCGCTTGCGGGGCCGGCTGTGGTGGTGTCGGTGGCGTACATGGACCCCGGCAATTTCGCCACCAACATCCAGGCCGGCGCGCGCTACGGCTATGCGCTGCTCTGGGTGGTAGTGCTCGCCAACATCATCGCGATGCTGTTTCAGGGGCTCTCAGCCAAACTCGGCATCGTCACGGGATCCAATCTCGCCGAACTGTGTCGTGAACGCTTCCCCGCGCCCGTTGTCTGGGCGATGTGGGGCGTGAGCGAAATCGCGGCGATGGCGACCGATCTCGCCGAATTCCTCGGCGGCGCGATCGGGCTGGCCCTGCTCTTTCACATGCCGCTCCTCGCCGGCATGGCGATCACCGCTTTAGTGACCTACGGTCTGCTGCTGCTCGAAGGCGCGGGGTTCAGGCCGCTCGAACTCGTTATCGGCGCGCTCGTCGGGATCATCGGGCTTTGCTATCTGGTCGAACTCTTCGTCGCGCCAATCGCGTGGCCGAGCGTCCTCCGCCATCTCGTCAGGCCGCGACTTCCCGATGCACCGGCCGCGATGATCGCCGTGGGCATCGTCGGCGCGACGGTCATGCCGCACGCCCTCTTCCTGCATTCCGGCCTCACCCAGGCGCGCGTCGTGCCGCGCAACGATACCGAACGCACCCGCCTGTTGCGCTTCTCGAACATCGAGGTCGTGATCGCGTTGACGGTCGCGGGACTCGTCAACATCGCCATGGTCATCATGGCTTCCGGTGCATTTCACCAAGGCTTTCCCGATGTCGCCGAAATCGGAAAAGCCTATCGAACGCTCGTGCCACTGCTGGGCATTGGCGCGGCGGGTGTGTTCCTGCTCGCGCTGATTGCCTCGGGAATCTCCAGTTCGGTCGTCGGCACGATGGCCGGGCAGATGATCATGCAGGGCTTCATCGGCTTCCGGATCCCCGTGTGGCTGCGCCGCCTCGTGACCATGGTGCCGAGCTTCGCCGTTGTGGGCTTCGGCGTGAACGCTACCCAGGCGCTGGTCGCAAGCCAGGTCGTGCTGAGCCTCGCGCTGCCGGTGCCAATGGCTGCGCTCGTCTGGTTCACGAGCCGCGCCGACGTGATGGGACCGTACCGCAACCGTCCCGTCACGGTCTGGCTCGCGGTGACCGGCGCGGCTATCGTTCTCGCGTTGAACACGGTTTTGCTGCTCGATACCTTCGGCGTCGCGGTGCCCGGCCTCGGATGAACACACCGCACGCGTGCAAAATCACGGGAAACCATGCACCATTAGCTTTTTTCGCCGTGTCGCGCCGCCTCACCGCTGCGACGCTTTTTGCAACCGGCACGCCACTTGCGAGCCACCAAGCGCTTCCGGGTACTACCTGGCATCACCAGGTACCACCAGGCGCAAAATTCGACCTGCCATGACGAATCAGCCTGTCCAAGCTACGCCCGACGAAAGCGTCGACATGATCATCTTCGGCGGCGGAGGCGATCTGGCCGCGCGCAAACTGTTGCCCGCGCTCTATATGGCGCATCTGCACGGCAACCTGCCCCCGGAGACGCACATCATCGCCGTGGGCCGCAAGGACTGGACGATCGAGCAATACCGCGCGTTCATGGAGGAACAGTCGCGCCCCTTCGTCGAAGCCAAGGCTTTCGACAAGGAGGCATGGGAGCGCTTTCTGGCCTTGTTCCAGTATGTGGTCATCGACGTGAACAATGGCCGCGACTACGCCCGCCTGCTGGAAGCTTCCCGAAAGGACGCGCTGCGCGTGTTCTATCTCTCGACGTCGCCCGAGCTCTTCACGACGATCTGCGACAACCTCGAGTCTGCGAATCTGCTGGATAAACGTTCGCGCGTCGTACTCGAAAAACCGCTCGGCCATGACCTCGCGTCGGCGAAGGAGATCAACGAGTCGGTCGGCCGCCATTTCGCGGAGTCGCAGATCTACCGTATCGACCACTATCTCGGCAAGGAGACGGTGCAGAACCTCATGGTGCTGCGCTTCGGCAATCCGATCTTCGGGCCGTTGTGGCAGGCGCCGTACATTCGCAGCGTGCAGATCACGGTCGCTGAGACCGTGGGCGTGGGCAGCCGCGCGGGCTTCTACGATCACACCGGCGCGCTTCGCGACATGGTGCAGAACCACCTGCTGCAATTGCTGTGCATCGTCGCGATGGAGCCGCCCGTCTCGCTCGACCCGGATGCCGTGCGCGACGAAAAGCTCAAGGTACTGCGCTCGCTGCGCCCGATGTCGCTCGCCGACATCGCACGCGACACCGTGCGCGGCCAGTACGGAGCAGGCGCCGTGGACGGCGGGCCGGTGAAGGGCTACCTCGAAGAGGACAACGTGCCGCCCGGCAGCCGTGCCGAGACCTTCGTCGCGCTGCGCGCACACATCAACAACTGGCGCTGGGCCAACGTGCCGTTCTTCCTGCGCACGGGCAAGCGCATGCAAACGCGTCAGTCGGAGATCGTGATCGAATTCGCCGATCTGCCGTTCTCGATCTTCCCGAGCGGTCCGCGCAACTACGGCAACCGCCTCGTGATCCAGCTTCAGCCCGAGGAATCGATCCAGTTGCAGATGCTGGCCAAGGAGCCCGGCAGCGGTATGAACATGGTGCCGGTGAACCTGAACCTCGATCTGCAGCAGGCTATCCCCGAGCGCCGCGCGGAAGCCTACGAGCGTCTTCTGATCGACGTGATCCGCGGCCGTCTCACGCACTTCATGCGCCGCGACGAACTCGAAGCGGCGTGGACATGGGTCGAGCCGATTCTCAACGGCTGGGAACAGCTCGGCGACCGGCCGCGCACCTACACGGCAGGCACGTTTGGACCGGCCGCTTCGTCCGCGCTGCTGGCGCGCGAAGGGATGTCGTGGGCCGAGGAAGCCTGATCGGGCTGCATCGACCTCAACCGCATCGCGCGCGTCACGCCCCGCTCGGGGCACTCACGCGCGCGTGCATCATCGCTTCGAATGCGTCGGCGATGCGCTGCACGTAATCGTTCTTGTGCGCGAGTTCGCCGCCGGCGCGCTCGCGATGCACGAGCATCGTCGCGTTCGCTTCGAACACGAACACGCTGCCGTCCGGCAACAGCGTGAAATCCACACCTGCATAATCGAGATCGAGCCGCTGCCCAATGGCGGCGATCGCCTTCGCGGCACGCTCGCCGAGTGCCGCAGCGGGATCGGCGAGAAAGCGCGCTTCTTCGTCGAGCTTCCAGTGCACGCCTTCCATGCCCGCGGAGAAGTAGTGGACCATCCAGTTCGGTGAAATCGCTAGATGGTAGGGATACGGCTCGCGATCGACGAAGACCACGCGGTACTTGCGGTATGAGCCGTCGGCGTCGCGCGTGTCGCGAAAAGCGCTTACGTAGAACGGGCCGGATTGCCCGGCGAGCGCTGCTTCGAGTTCGACGGGCGTGTCGCAACGAACCAGCCCTTCTCCCCCATGCGTCGCGACAGGGCGCACGAGCAGTGGCAGTTTCAGACCGGCGGAGTCGATGCGCGCTTGCGCGTGTGCGTCTGCGGCTTCGATACGGATGCAGGGCGCAGTCTGCACGTCAGTTAAACCGCAAAGCAACGCAGGCAGCCGATCACGACGCGTGGCCGCCACACGTTCGGGCACGTTAAGCACCGGGCGCGATTCAGCAAGCGTGAATCGCTCGACGCGCGCCTGCAGTGGCGAAGCGATATCGGCGTCTCCGATGACGTTGAATGCGAGATCGAAGGGCGGCAGCAGCGCGTCTTCGTGCGGTTGGGCGTAGTCGATGGCGTATTTGATACGCGCGTTGTGCGGTGTCGGCACGAGCAGATCGAACGGCACGTTACCGGCAGAGCGCCCCGCGCACAACAGCAACACCCGGCGCACCGGCTCGCCCGACGATTCCACGTAGACGCGCTGCAACGCGTACGCGCGGTCGCGGCAACGATCGGCGATGTCGTAGCGGCCCGCCGTCGCGTGAATCGCCGCGAGATTCTGCCAGGCAGCGGCCTGCGCTGCGTCCAGATTGAGCGCGAGTTCGTACCAGCGCTGGGCGCTCGCGTGATCGCCCTTCATGAAGTAGCCCGTCGCCACCATGGCGATGCGGGACGCCCCGTCCGATGCGGTGCCTGTCGAGTGCGCGTCGAGTGCTTCGGCGGCGATCAGATGCGCGAGCGCGTCAAGTTCGTCGCCGATGGCACGCGCGCGTTGCGCCTCGTCGCGATGCTGGGAAGGTGTATCGGTTAAGGCGGAAAGCAGAGCGTCGGTCATCGGCATGCCCGCGTCGTGCGGGCCGGCAGTGGGCGAAGCGTGAAGTCTAACGGCCCGCGCAGGACCTACGCAAAGTCCGCCAGCTCGCCATCGCGCTGCGCTTGAACGTGCCGGAATGGTCCGCCGAAATCAGGGACGAAAAATGTCCAGACCCGCAAACGCCACCACGCCGCTCACCGCGATCATGGGCACCGAATGCCGGCCAAGGAACAGGATGGCTGCCGCAAGCCAGGTGGAAAGGCAAAAAGCGCCGATGCGCCGCATGATGAAACCCCGTATCTGTAACGCGTCATTATCTCCCCGGTTCACCATCACGCGCAGCCGCGAGCGCAGCGAGTCGGCGTTTAACCGGGTGGTGTGGGGGGTACGAAAAATGGTACCAAATGGCCCACCTGGAAAAAACGCGGCAAATCCGCCCTGTCACGGGACGGTACCTGATCGCCGCTCACCGCCTTGCTGGAGAAACCAATAACGTGAATATGCCCAACGACGCCCATTCACAGCCCGCGTGGACGCCCTCGCCCGAGACCGTCGCACGCGCGCGCGTCATCGAATTCACGCAGTGGCTCGCGAACGAGCGCGATCTTTCGTTCAACGACTACGACGCGCTCTGGCGCTGGTCGGTCGACGATATCGACGCTTTCTGGTCGGCGATCTGGGACTGGGCCGGCATCGCATCGGACACGCCTCGCGGCAAGGCGCTCGCCGATGCCGCCATGCCCGGCGCACGCTGGTTTCCCGGCGTGCAGTTGAACTACGTCGCACAGGTGTTCCGCCACGCCACGCCCGCGTGGCCAGCCATCGTTCATCGCAACGAGGCCGGCCGGGACGGCGAGATGAGCTGGGCCGAACTGGAGCGCCAGGTGGCCGCCCTCGCCGCCACGCTGCGTGGCATGGGCGTGCAGCGCGGCGACCGCGTCGTGGCGTTCATGCCCAACATCCCGCAAACCGTGGTCGCGTTCCTCGCGACCGCGAGCGTCGGTGCGATCTGGTCGGTCTGTGCGCCCGACATGGGCCGACTCGCAGTGCTCGACCGCTTCCGCCAGATCGAGCCCATGGTGATGATCGCCGTCGATGGCTACGAATACGCGGGCAAGTCATACGACCGCCGCACACTGCTGCGCGAGCTACTCGACGAACTGCCGAGCGTGCGCCACGTCGTGCTCGTGCCGAATCTCGATACGAACGCGAATGCCAGCGAATACACCACCGATTCGAGGCACACCGTCGCCTGGGCCGACGCCATCGCGGGCAATGCGCGGCTCGAACCCGTCTCGCTCCCCTTCGATCACCCTTTGTGGATCGTGTATTCGTCGGGCACGACCGGGCTGCCCAAGCCCATCGTTCACTCGCATGGCGGCATCGTGCTGGAGCACGTGAAGATCGCGGCGTTGCATCTCGATCTGCGCCCCGGTGATCGCTACAACTGGTATTCGAGCACCGGCTGGATCATGTGGAACCTCCAGGTGGGCGGCCTGCTCGTCGGCGCGACGCTCTGCCTCTACGACGGCAGTCCGGGCTACCCCGACCTCGGCGCGCTCTGGCGTTTCATCGGCGATGCGCGCGTCGATTTCTTCGGCGCGGGCGCTGCGTTCTTTCAATCGTGCCTGAAGGCGGGTGTCGAACCGCGCCACGTATCCGGACTGTCGCATTTGCGCGCGGTCGGCTCGACCGGCTCGCCGCTGCCGCCCGAAGCCTACCGATGGATCCTCGATCATGTCGGCGACGTGTGGATCGACACGATAGCGGGCGGTACCGATTTCGCCGGATGCTTCCTGGCGGGCGTGCCGACGCTGCCGGTCTGGCTCGGCGAAATGCAGTGCCGCTGCCTCGGCGCGCGCGTCGAAGCGTTCGACGACGCGGGCAAGCCGGTGATCGACGAAGTCGGCGAACTGGTCTGCACGGCGCCGATGCCGTCGATGCCACTGCGCTTCTGGAACGACACCAACGACACGCGCTATCGCAACAGCTATTTCGACGTCTGGCCCGGCGTGTGGCGCCACGGCGACTGGCTGCGCATCACGGCGCACGGCGGCGCGATCATCTACGGCCGATCCGACGCGACCATCAATCGCCACGGCATCCGCATGGGGACGAGCGAGTTGTATCGCGCGGTGGAGGACCTGCCGGAGGTGCTGGACAGTCTCGTGGTCGACCTCGAATACCTGGGCCGCGAATCGTACATGCCGCTCTTCATCGTGCTGCGGCCTGATCATGTGCTGACACCCGAATTGGCGACAACGATCCGCGAGCGAATCAAGGTCGCACTTTCCGCGCGCCACGTACCCGACGAGATATTTCAGGTGGAGGGCGTGCCGCGCACTCTTTCGGGCAAGAAGATGGAACTGCCGGTCAAGAAGCTGCTGTTCGGCCAGCCACTCGATAAAGTCGCCAATCCGGGAACGATGGCCAACCCGGAAACACTGGCCTGGTTCGACGCGTTCGCGCGAACGATGGACGAGCGTCGGGCAAAATGCTGAAGCGCTCAAGCCCGCCCGCCTCTGTCGCGCGGCGGGCGGCGGGCGGCGGGCGGCGGCGGTACACGTGCCCCGCATCGCCCTTCCCGACGACGGACATCCCGCTCTACAACGCGTGTGCGAGGCGCATCGGCCGGGTCAACTGAGTCGACGTCCGCCCGCCGCAATCGACGCTCTTTAGGTCGAAAACGCGCCAGCGTGTAAACTGCTGCCTTTTTTCCTTTCGTAGCATGGTGCAAGCCCCCCAGCGTACCGCGCTGAACGCACCGGCGCTCGCGCGCCTGCTCGCGCAACTGGCCGACACCAGTGTTGCCGAATCGTCGCAATCGCTCCCGGACCGCCTGAGCCAGTGGCTCGGCTGGACCGATGCCATCGCGCTGTCCGCGGCGCTGAACGGCGAGCCGCCGGGTGTCGCGGCTGGCGCACGCGCGTTCGGACGCGATGACGCGACCCTCTGCGCGAGCGTACGCAGCGCCTTGACGCGGACGATCACCCGCGAGCTTGCGCCCGCCCCGACCCGGCGCGACGCCCGTGGAGCGCCCCCGGCCGCCCCGGCGGACGAGCGCGCCGACTACGCGGAATATCGCCAGCGCTATCTGTCCCTCCAGCAGGCGATGGAAACAGATATCGGCCAGTTGCGCGCCCGTCTGCGCGTGATGCTGGCCGCCAAAACGCCAACGCTCGCCCGCCTCGCCGCAGTGGACGCGATCATGGAGCGTTCGCTCGGCGCGCGTGAGCGGAGTCTGCTGGCTTCGGTGCCCGCGTTGCTCGGTGCGCGCTTCGAGCGCCTGCGCGCAGCGGATGAGGCACTGGCCGCCGCGCAGGCCGACGGGGAATCCGCAGCGTCCACGCCCGGCGCGTGGCTCGACGGGTTCCGCAAGGAAATGCAGAGCGTGTTGCTCGCCGAACTCGAAGTTCGGTTTCAACCGGTGGAAGGACTGCTCGCAGCCCTTCGCGCCCGCTAACCAAGACGTTATGTCCCGATTCCGTTTCGACCTCGTAGTTTTTCTGGCCGGCCTGGCCGCCGTTTGCTGGATCGCCTTCGGCTATCTCGGCTCGAATCCGCTGGCGCTTGCCGTCACGTTACTGATCGGCGCCTGCTATGTCGCGGGCGCGCTCGAACTGCGGCGCTATTCGCAAGCGACCGCTACGCTCCAGCAAGCCGTGGCGTCGCTCTCCGAACCGCCCGCGACGCTCGACGCCTGGCTCGACCGGCTTCATCCCGGACTGCGCGGGGCGGTGCGCCTGCGCGTGATGGGTGAACGCGTCGCCTTGCCCGGCCCCGCGCTAACGCCGTATCTGGTCGGCCTGCTCGTCCTGCTCGGGATGCTCGGCACGCTACTCGGCATGGTCGCCACGCTCAAGGGCACGGGCGCGGCGCTTCAGAGCGCGACGGACCCGCTTGCGATCCGCGCGTCGCTCGCCGCGCCGGTCAAGGGCCTTGGCTTCGCCTTCGGCACATCCATCGCGGGCGTGGCGACGTCGGCCATGCTCGGCCTGATGTCGGCGCTTGCCCGCCGCCAACGCAGCGAGGCTGCGGAGCCGCTCGACACAAAGATCGCGACGACCCTGCGTGTGTTCTCGCATGCGCATCAGCGCGACGCGAGCTTCAAGCTGATGCAGCGGCAGGCCGAGGCGATGCCCGTTCTCGTCGATCGCCTTCAGGCGATGATGCAAGCCATCGAGCAACAGAGCCTCGCCCTGAACGAACGTCAGATCGCCATGCAGCAGCAGTTCCTCGGCAAGACCGAGGCGACTTATGCGGAACTCGCCGGCTTTGTCGCGCGCTCGCTCAAGGAAAGCGCCGCCGACGGCGCTAGAGCCGCGAGCGCCGCAATCCAGCCCGTCGTGGAGACCACGATGGCAAGCCTCAAAGCCGAAACGGCCGCGCTGCACAGCGTCGTGACGCAAGCGGTCGAGCGCCAGCTTGCCGGACTCTCTGGCGGCCTCGAAACGACGACCGCCGCCGTATCGACGCTCTGGCACGACGCGCTCGCGGATCACCGCCGGTCGAACGATGCGCTCGCCGCCGATCTGCGCACATCGCTGGATCGCTACGCCGAAACCTTCGAGCAACGTTCGGCGGGTCTGCTCGACGGTGTGGCCGCGCGTCTCGACAACGCGGCGGGTACGGTGTCGGAAAAATGGAGCGAGGCGTTGGCGTTGCAGTCGAGCACCAGCGAAAAACTCGCTGCAAACCATGAGCAGGCGCTCTCCGCGGTTGCTGCGACGTTCGAGCAACGCGCGGCGGCGTTGCTGCACACCGTGGACGAATCGCACACGAAGCTGCAATCGAGCCTCGCGTCCGGCGACGAGGCGCGGCTCGCCGCATGGCGCGAGAGCGTTGCCTCGATGAGCGCGACGCTGCGCGAGCACTGGGACGGCGCAGCCGCGCAAACCGTCGACCGGCAACAGGCAATCTGCGACACGCTGGAACGCACCGCGAGCACCGTCACGGCGCAGACGCAGGCTCAGGCGCGCGACACGATCGAGAGTGTCGCCTCGATGAGCGCGACGCTGCGCGAACACTGGGACGGTGCAGCCGCGCAAACTGCCGACCGGCAGCAGGCGATCTGCGACACGCTGGAACGCACCGCGAGCGCCATCACGGCGCAGACGCAGGCCCAGGCGCGCGACACGATCGAGAGCGTCGCCTCGATGAGCGCGACGCTGCGCGAGCACTGGGACGGCGCAGCCGCGCAAACCGCCGAACGGCAGCAGGCAATTTGCGACACGCTGGAACGCACCGCGAGCGCCATCACGGCGCAGACGCAAGCCCAAGCACGCGATACGATCGAGAGCGTCGCTTCGATGAGCGCGACGCTTCGCGAGCACCTGGACGGCGCAGCCGCGCAAACGGCCGACCGGCAACAGGCGATCTGCGACACGCTGGAGCGCACCGCAAACGCAATCACGGCGCAGACGCAGGCCCAGGCGCGCGACACGATCGACGAGATCGGGCGGCTCGTACAGGCGGCATCGGAAGCGCCGCGCGCCGCCGCTGAGGTTGTCGCCGAACTACGACAGAAGCTCTCAGACAGCATGGCGCGCGACAACGCGATGCTCGAAGAACGCAGCCGCCTGCTCACCACACTCGAAACCCTGCTCGACGCCGTGAATCACGCGTCCACGCAACAGCGCGGCGCGATCGATGCGCTCGTCGGCACGTCGGCGGACCTGCTCGAACGCGTCGGCAAACGATTCACCGATCGTGTGGAATCCGAAGTAAGCCAACTCGACGGTATTGCCGCGCAGGTCACGAGCGGCGCCATTGAAGTCGCGAGCCTCGGCGACGCGTTCGGCGCCGCCGTACAGGCATTCGGCGAATCGAACGACAAGCTCGTCGCGCATCTGGAGCGTATCGAAGGCGCACTCGACAAGTCGCTCACACGCAGCGACGAGCAACTTGCCTACTACGTCGCGCAGGCGCGCGAAGTGATCGACCTGAGCATGCTGTCGCAACGGCAGATCATGGAAGACCTGCAACAGCTTGCGGATCGGCGCGCCGACGTGCGCGCCGCAGCGGGAGCCGACGCCGAATGAGCGAGGATATCGACGGCGGCGTAGAGCCGACGACGCCAATCTGGGCCGCCTTCAGCGACCTGATGTCGGTGCTTCTGGGCGCGTTCGTGCTGATACTCGTGGCTGTGATCGGCGTGCAACTCGAACTCTCGACGAAGCTGGACGATGCGGTCAAGCAGCGTCAACTGGAATCGCAGCGGCGCAAGACGCTCGAAGACGCGCTGGCGGGACCGCTCGCATCGGGACGCGTCACGCTGGTCAATGGACGCATCGGCATCAGCGGAAGCGTGCTGTTCGCGCAAAACTCCGATCAGCTGCAACCCGAAGGCCGCGACCTGCTCAAGAGCCTCGCCGAACCGCTCGCGGCCTACCTGAAAGCCCACGACGAGATCCTGATGGTGAGCGGCTTCGCGGACGACAAGCAGGTGCGCTCAGGCAACCATCAATTCGCGGATAACTGGGAGCTGTCGGCACAGCGCGCGTTGACGGTGACGCGCGCATTCATCGACCAGGGCGTGCCGTCGTCGTCGGTGTTCGCGGCCGCATTCGGCTCCCAGCAGCCGGTGAGTTCGAACGCCGACGCTAACGGACGCGCGAAGAACCGGCGCGTGGAGATCGCGCCGGTCCCGCGATCGACGGCTTCTGGCGGAGAGCGCAGTGAGTGACGAAGCGACGGCGGATGAGGCTCAAGCCAGCGCGTCGCGAGCGTGCGAAATGAAACAGACCAACCCCATGCGTTTGCGCTTCGTCGAGGCGCTGGAGCGCCGCAGCGCGGATCACGGCGGAAAAGCGCGAGCGTTGCTGGATGCCAGGTTATCCGAACTAAATGCGCAGCACGCGGTTCGACCTGTCCTCCGTGCGCCCACCGAGGACATGGCGGAGCGCAAACCCGCTCCCGGTCCGCTGGGCGAACTGGCTGATTCGGTGGCCGGCCACGCACGGCCGTCGGCGCCTGAGATGCTCGACTACTTCCGCAAGATCTGGGCAAGTCTGCGCACCGAGAACCATTTGCGCCAGTCACTCGGACAGGTTCCGCAAAACGCCGGTCCGCTCAATTCGAACAGCCTCGTGCACCGATCACTTTCGCTGATGCGCGAACTTTCGCCCGGCTACCTGCAGCACTTTCTTTCCTACGTGGATACGCTGTCCTGGCTGGAACAACTCGGCGGCAGCGAGGCGCCCGCGAGCAAGGAAACACCGCGCACCGCCAGCGGCAGGAAAAGCACGCGCAGCAAGTCACGCTAACGCCGCGGGCACTTCGATCGGCAAAAGCAGCGGTCACCCAAGCGCCTTCGCATCGCTCTGCGGAGCGCGCCACAGCGCATGTTGCCGGCACCGCCATTCGTCCATGACCAGGATTGCCAGCGCGAGCGCTGCTGCCCACTCCTTGAGCAGCCGTGCCGTCAGCGTGCCGCACGGCGCGCCCTCTCACGACTCACCGCCTGAAACGGCCGCGTACTGCGGCAGCGCAGCATCGCGCGGAAACACGACGAGTTTCATCGACGAACTCGAACTGACGTGAGGACACCAACACGCCACATGGCGCACATGCGGGATTTCCCCTGGCTCAAGACTGAACGCGCGAATTCAGGGCCGGGTATCCGTTATGATGCGAGCGGATCCTCATCGCTTACCCGTCGTCCCCTCAATCACGGAGACATCGATGCAGATGCGTTGTTTTTGCGTGACCCATCACGGCCAGCCGCTCGAACTGATGCACCAGGACATCCCTCAACCGCAGGGCACGGAAGTGTTGCTGCGCGTGAAGGCGGCGGGCCTGTGCCATTCGGATCTGCATATCTGGGAAGGCTTTTACGATATGGGCGGCGGCAAGAAACTCTCGCTCGCCGATCGTGGGATCAAGCTGCCGCTCACGCCCAGCCATGAAATATGCGGTGAAGTCGTCAGCGCCGGCCCCGATGCGGGTCCCGTGCAAACCGGCATGGTCGCCGTCGCGTATCCGTGGATCGGTTGCGGCGCGTGTGCGGCCTGTCTGCGTGGCGAAGAAAACATCTGCTTGAAACCGCAATCGCTCGGCATCATGCGCGCGGGCGGTTTTGCCGACTATGTGATCGTGCCGCACCCGCGCTACCTCGTGGATCTGGGCGGTCTCGATCCCGTGAAAGCCGCCCCGCTCGCCTGTGCGGGCATCACCACGTATTCGGCCATCAAGAAGTTTGGCGAGCGCATTCATGAAACGCCGGTGGTCGTGATCGGCGCGGGCGGCCTCGGGCTCATGGCCATCGAAGTGCTCAAGGCCCTTGGTGGCCGTGGCGCGATCGTCGTCGATATCGACGCGGGAAAACGCGAGGCCGCCTTGAAGGAAGGCGCGCTCGCCGCGATCGACGCCCGCGCGAGCGACGCCGCAAAACAGATTGCCGATGCCGTGGGCGGCGGCGCGCGCGCCGTGCTCGATCTCGTGGGTGCGACGCCCACCGTGACGCTCGCGCTCGACGCGTGCGCGCGTGGCGGGCACATCGTGATCGTGGGGCTGATGGGCGGCGACATCACGCTGCCATTGCCGACCATCCCGATGCGGCCGCTGCGGATCGAAGGGAACTACGTGGGGACGCTGGCAGAGTTGCGCGAGCTCGTCTCGCTGATGCGCGACGGCAAGATCCGTCCTGTGCCGGTGTCGAGCCGACCGCTCGACGAGGTCAATGATGCGCTAACGGCGTTGCACGAAGGCCGCGTCGTCGGACGGCAAGTGCTCGTGCCGTGAGTGGGTGCTGAACCACGAAAGCGCGAAAGTTGAACGGAACCCTAGTCCCAGAAGTTGCGAAACGCCACCGCGACGATCACGGGCACGCAGAGCACTAACGGAATCGCGAAGTACGGGATCTCCAGATCGACGATCCAGCTGTAGACCAGCCAGCCGACGCCCGCGCCGAGCGTAGCCACTCCCACCAGCGCGGTGAGGGTATTCAGCAACCACTTGGGCGGCTGCTTGCGCTTGGGTCCTTGCTTGGGCCCTTGCGTAGGTTCGTTCTTCGGTGCGGGGTTCATCTTCTGGGTGTTGGCAAAAGCGTCTTGATCCGGGCCTTCAATCGCGCACATTTTACTCCCCCGCGCAATGCGCCCTCACGGGTTTCGCATGCCCACGGAGACAGCAACCGGACGACCCACGCCATCGCGACTGCGTCTGCGCGAGGTCGGACAGACGTAGCCGCTACGCCGGTTGACGTGGCTCGTCCGCCGCCAGCAGCACGCCCTTCTTGAAAACGAAGCAGCCATAGCCGCGCTGCTCGCCGGTGGCAATCACGCAGTACGCGCGCCGCGCACGCTCGTAGAAAGCGAAGCGCTCGAGCGACGCGAACGGCACCTCGCGCCCCTCGCCCGCATTGACTTCGCGTTGCGCCTCCTGCTGCACTGCGGGCAACGCATGCGGATCGCCCACCACTTCCATGCGCAGCGCCGGATGATCGACGAAACTGTCCAGCGGCAACACCGAGAGCACCGCGCGCACGGCGCGCGGCGAGTCCACGCCGTCAAGCCGCAGCAACCGGCCGAGCACGCTTTCGCGTGCGAGCGCATCGGCGGGAAAATTCGCGTCGCAGATCACGACTTCGTCGCCGTGCCCCATCGAAGCCAGCGCGTGCAACACATCGGCGTTGAGCAGCGGATCCAGATTCTTCAGCACGGCGTCGCCTCCATCGAGTTTGATCGCGGGTTTTGACCGCGGATTTGATCAGCAACGCAGCGTGTGCGTCTCGCACGCATCGTACCGCGCACCGCGTTCGCGTCACAAGCTGGCGCGCCGGCTTGCCTCCCGGGAGCGGCATGACTTCGCCGCGCCGCGAACGAACATGCAGCGGCGCACACCGTCCACGCGCGACGCCCCCGCCGACAGCGACGCCAGCAGCACACGCCAACCGATGGCAAAATGACCGGTCTGCCGTTTCCGGCGAAGCTTGCACGCGCAGCTATCCGCGTGCGCCCGCCTCACTCCACCGTTGAAGAGGACCGCCCCATCATGACGTCCAGCGTGAAACCCTATCCGGATACCCAGATCTATGTCGACGGCGCGTGGCGCGCTGGCGCGCGCACGATTGCCGTGGTCGACCCCGCCACCGAAGCGGAAATCGGCCGGCTGAGCCTCGCCGGCGAGGCGGATCTCTCCGATGCCGCTGAATCCGCCGCGCGCGCGTTCCGCGAATGGCGCAAGGTTTCGCCGCTCGAGCGAAGCAAGCTCATGCGCCAAGCAGCGCAATTGCTGCGCGAACGTGCCGACGACGTCGCCGCAGTCATGACGCGCGAACAAGGCAAGCCGCTCGCCGAAGCGAAAGTCGAAACGCTCGCGGGCGCCGACATCATCGACTGGTTCGCCGAAGAAGGCCGCCGTACCTATGGCCGCGTGATTCCGTCGCGCGCCGACGCGGTCCGCCAGATCGTCACGCGCGAGCCCGTCGGTCCGGTCGCGGCATTCACGCCGTGGAATTTCCCGCTGAATCAGGCGGTGCGCAAGGTGTCGGCGGCGCTGGCGTCGGGCTGTACCGTCGTGCTGAAAGGACCGGAAGAAACGCCTGCGAGCTGCGCGGCGCTCGTGCAGGTGTTCATCGACGCAGGCGTGCCCGCCGGCGTCCTGAATCTTGTGTTCGGCGTGCCTGCTGAAGTGTCGTCGTATCTAATCGCGCATCCGGCGATCCGCAAGATCTCGTTCACGGGCTCAACGCCGGTGGGCAAGCTGCTCGCCGCGAAGGCCGGCGAACATATGAAGCGCGTCACGATGGAGCTGGGCGGACACGGGCCCGCGATGGTATTCGCGGACGCCGACGTGCCGCGCGCAGCGAAGCTCCTCGCGCTGGCGAAGATCCGCAACGCGGGACAGGTCTGCATCTCGCCCACCCGCTTCATGGTGCAGGACGCCGTGTACGACGAGTTCGTCGAGCATTTCGTCGCCACCCTGCGCACCGTCAAGGTCGGCAACGGATTCGACGAAGGCGTGCAAATGGGCCCGCTCGCCAACGACCGCCGGCTCGCGGCGATGGAGCGCCTCGTCGCCGATGCGCGCGAGCACGGGGCGAAAATCCTGACTGGCGGCGAACGCATCGGCCGCGAAGGCTATTTCTTCGCGCCGACCGTTTTGACCGACGTGCCGCTTTCGGCCCGCATCATGAACGAAGAGCCGTTCGGCCCGCTCGCGCCGGTCTCGCGTTTCTCGACCTACGATGACGCAGTGACGGAAGCCAACCGGCTGCCGTGGGGTCTCGCCGCGTATGCGTATACGCGTTCGGGCGCGACTTCCGCAGCGCTGTCCGGGGACATTGAATCGGGGATGCTGTCGATCAACCACCACGGCCTCGCACTGCCTGAAACGCCATTCGGTGGTGTGAAGGACTCGGGTTACGGCTCCGAAGGCGGCAGCGAAGCGATGGATGCGTACCTGGTCACGAAGTTCGTCACCGAACATCGTTGATCTCGATGTGCCACTGCGTGCATATGCACGCAGTGGCACGACCCGTCATAACTCTGGCCACGCGCGCGGATGTTGAGGTAGCCCGTCCGCGATCTGCACCCACGCGAGCTTCTGGGACGTCCACGTATGATGCGCAGGCGGCGCGTCACCGGGGCGATCGAGACTGCCCGTCGCGACATCGATTTCATCCGCAAACATAGCGTGCCGATAAGTCAGCGGCGTGCCGCAATCCGTGCAAAAGGCACGCTCGACTCGCGGACTCGATTCGTAGATGCGCGGTGTTCCCGTGACGACGCGAAAAGCGGCTAAGCGCACGCTCAGCCACGCCGTAAACGGCGCCCCCGACGCGCGCCGGCAATCGTTGCAGTGACACGCCGTGCAGTCCACAGGCTCGCCAGCGATCTCGTAGCGAATCCTTCCGCATTGACAGCCGCCAGTCATCATTACTTCCTCCGTTTGCAGACGTATTGCAAATCAGCGCGCGCTGACAACGAGCCACTGGCCGTCATCGAGCGCCTTCGAACCGGCAGAATACGCGCCGGACAGCAGCGAAAAAACATGGAATAGAACGCGTCGAGAGACTGTTCGCATCAGTACCGGCCACCGCGGCCTTTGACTGGACCGATCATGTCTTCCCGTTTCGCACAACTCCCGTCCGTACTTTCGATTCAGCCTTGCCTCGCGCCCAACCCTGCACGACACCGGGCCCGATCATGAATCGTCCAACCATCTGCATCCCCTGCCGGCTCGCAGCCATAGCAGCCGTGACAGGCTGTGCCGCGCTCGCGTTCGCCTGGACCGCCGGATGGCTCACGCCCCGACGCGTCAATGCGCCCCATATCGTCGATACGTTCGAAGCAAACTATGGCACGCATCCGGGCTACCGTCGCAATCACGCGAAGGGAATCTGCGTGGAGGGCCAGTTCGAAAGCAATGGCAATGGTGCAAAGGTGTCGAGCGCCGAAGTATTCGCGCCGGGCCGCACGCCCATTGTCGGGCGTTTCGCGATTCCCGGCAGCAACCCGTCGGCACCCGATAGTAGCGTCCCCGTGCGCAGCATGGCGCTGCTATTCCAATTGCAAGATGGCGAACAATGGCGCACGGGGATGAATTCGACGCCGGTGTTTCCCGTGCATACGCCGCAGCAGTTCTACGGGCAACTCGTTGCATCGAAGCCAGATCCGGCCACCGGCAAGCCCGACGCGGCGAAGCTCGATGCGTTCAATCGCGCGAACCCTGAGACACTGCCATTCCGGCAATGGGTCAAGACGCACGCGCCTTCGTCGAGCTTCGCGAATACCGCGTTTTACAGCATCAACGCGTTCATCGCGACCGATGCAGGCGGACAGCACCATGCGATCCGCTGGCAGACGGTTCCTGAAACGCCTTACGCCCCTCTATCCGCCGAAGCAGCGGAACGGCCCGACTTCCTCTCCGACGATCTCGACGCACGCCTCGCGCAAGGCCCGCTGCGCTGGCACCTCGTGCTCACGGTCGCGCAGCCCGGCGACCCCACGAACGACGCGACGCAAGCATGGCCCGCCAGCCGCGAGCAGATCGACGCAGGCACGCTCGTACTTCAGCGCGCCTCGGCGCAGAGCGAAGGCGTATGCCGCGACGTGAACTTCGACCCGACCATTCTCCCGGCCGGCCTGACGCCCTCGGACGACCCGTTGCTGGCCGCCCGCTCCGCCGCCTATGCCGTTTCGTTCAACCGCCGCACGCGAGAAGAAGCGAAGTCCGCGGCATCGCACGGAGACGCGCAGCCATGAAGCAGCCGCAACATCACTTCAGCGCGTTTGCGCGCCTGCTTCATTGGTCGATGGCAGTACTGATCATTGCAATGCTGTTCGTCGGCGTGGGAATGGTGTCGACCGTTTCGCGGCTGCACACGACGCTGCTCGCAGTGCACCGGCCGCTCGGCATTGCGCTGCTGGGGCTCGTGATCGTACGCGCGGTCGTGCGTCTCGTGCGCGGTGCGCCGCCGTTGCCTCGCGATCTTTCTGCCTGGCAGCGTGCCGCCGCGCATGCATCGCATCTCGCGCTCTACGTCCTGATGATGGCGATGCCGTTAATCGGGTGGTCGATGCTCTCGGCAGGAGGTTATCCGGTCGTGATGTTCGGCGGCGTTCACCTGCCGCCCATCGCGCCACACAACGTCGCGCTGTATGCGTGGCTACGCGCAGCCCATACCTGGTTCGCGCTGGCGCTCTTCTCGATCGTGCTGTTGCATCTGGGCGCCGCGCTCTTCCATGGACTGATCCGCCGCGACGGTGTGCTCGCGAGCATGCTGCGGGGCGAGGCTCGCACTCAAACGACGCGCGCCTGAAGCGCACGCCGGGCCGCGCATTTGATAGTGGGCAGGAGACGCATGCCGTGCCCGGACGGACGCTTTTCCTCGTGCTATTCTGGCGCGCAAATCCCCAAAGAGGCCCCGCCATGTCCCCACTTGCCGCCGTCGTCAGCATCCTCGCCGCCGTCCTGCTCGGCGCCATGAGCCCGGGACCGAGCTTCGTGCTCGTCGCCCGCAACTCGATCGGACTGTCGCGCCGCGACGGCGTCGCCACCGCGCTCGGCATGGGCACTGGCGCGATCTGCTTCGCAGGCATCGCGCTCGCCGGCCTCTACACCGTGCTCGCCACCGTCGCATGGCTCTATGCCGGGCTCAAGATCGCGGGCGGCGCGTACCTGCTCTACATCGCCTCGCGCATCTGGCGTGGCGCGGCGCAGCCGATCTCGATGGACGGTACCGCTTCGACGGTCAGTCGTCCGGGCAAGTCGTTCTGGGTCGGCCTGACCACGCAACTGAGCAACCCGAAGACGGCCATCGCCTACGGCAGCATCTTCGTCGCGCTCCTGCCGCACAATCCTCCGCTGTGGTGCTATTTCGCGCTGCCGCCATTCGTGTTCGCGATCGAAACCGGGTGGTACACCGTGGTCGCGCTCTGCTTTTCGAGCCAGCGTCCGCGCGAGCTTTATCTGCGTGCCAAGCGCTGGATCGACCGCGCTGCAGCTGGCGCCATCGCCGCGCTCGGTCTGCGGCTCATTTTCACTGCGGGACACCGCGGACTGTGACTGCCGCTCACTCATTGCGGCAACGCTCGTTGGCGTAGGTGAGCTTTCGGGCGACTCACCTACTCATGAACCAAAAATTGCGATATGCATTGGGCGTCAGCGCGCTGACTGGCTTTGTAATTTCGCTCGTTGTCCATGTAAGTGCGCTGATGGGCTTCAATCTCGCAGCGACCATTCCGTCCATCTGGGCACTCCATGCTGGTGTTTTTGTCGTCTTTGCTCCGTTTGTTTTTCTATGTCGGAAGGAACTGGGAGGCAAAGGCAATTTGTGGCTCTTGTGGAAAGGCGTACCAAACTGGGTTGCTGTACTGGGCGGTATGATTTTCGTCTACGTGGTCATGAACTTTCTCCTGTTCATGCTTCACACTGAAGGCGGAATGCCTGCGGTTCAGGATGGTAAATACGTCCTCTTGAATCACGGTAAATTTATCCGGCAGTTAACTCCCTCCGAGTTCACCGCGTTCAAGGCCAACGAATTGAGAGGATTCTCCGGTCACTGGTTGCTCTTTTATTTTGTCCCAGCAGCCTACTTTCTGTTCTGGAAGTCGGCCAGAGCGGAACCAGTTCGCGGGCGCACTGGCACAGTATTGTGACCGACTTCGGGCCGCAGTCCGGGAGCGCAAGTCCGCCTGTCTGATGGCTGCAGCAAAGGCCAGCCGGCCGAGCTTACTTGAACTTATATGCTCTCGCCTGAGCTTCGATCGCCGCCGGATCGAAGCGATTGATCTCGCCAATGATTTCGTTTGTGACGATGTCCTTCACGTCGACCCTTTCGGGTATCACCTTCCATTTCAAAAGGAAATCAGCCAAGGCGGCGTAGTTCGCCTCGGAGCTTTCACCCCATTTCCGGACCCCCGCCTTGTCAAGCTTCCAGTTGACGACGCGCGCCTGCAATACCTTGACGTCATCGGCAAGTGCCGTTGCCTCATCCTTGCCGGTCGGTTTCGTCTGCGGGTAGACGTCCCACACAATCCGCACCGCCGCCTCCGGATTGGCGATAGCAAATATTGTCCCCTTCGCATAGCCTTCGGCGAGGGCCACCGCCTCCTGACGACGGTTCCGCAGCGTCTCATCGAGAGCCATCAAGCCATTCGCCGGGAAATGTTCGATCTCGCCGGTGGGAAGCATCCGGAGTTTGACGCCCGCGTTCTCGACCAGTGCGTACTGCGTATCGTATTGGCTGAGGGCGTCGACCTGTTTCGAGCGCACCAACGCCGCAGTCTGTGCCCCTTCTCCCACAACCACGATGGTAATGTCGGTGTCCGGGTTCATCCCGTTCGTCGCCGCTATCGCTCGAGCTTCGATCACGCCGTTCGCCGACATCGAACTGACGCCGATCTTCTTGCCCTTGAGGTCGGCAACACTTCTGATGGAACTTTCTTTTGGTACGGCAATACCGTCGATGTTGCTTTGGTAGGCGGTATAGAAGATTTTTCCTTTGACGCCCTGCGGGTGAATAATTGCAAGCGGATCGACCGTGGCCAGCGCAAAGACCACCTCGCCTCTGGCCAATTGCTTTACGCACTCGGTCGAGCCAGGCAGCGGCACGAGTTCAACCTTGATCCCCGATTGCCTGTACCAGCCGAGCTTGGTGGCTATCGCGAAGGGTGCCACTGCGGAGGACACCGTCCGGGCGCACCAACCGACCTTGATCGTATCGTCCGCCGCGGCGTCGCGTAGCGACAGGGAAGCCATAACCGTCATTGCCACTGCAACCAGGAGGACGCGATTCATGGCTTGCCTCCTGAGATCGGATGCATTGTTTTTTCGGACGTATCCCAGAACAGTACCCGACGTCGGATAAAGTGAATGCACGCGTTAAGAGCGAGGCCCATTACCGAAAGGATGAGCAGCACGGAAAACTGGCCGGCAACGTCGAGCGTGAAGTTCATGCTCTGTATCAACATTCCCAGCCCTGCGTTCGCGCCGACGAATTCTGCGACGATCGCACCGATGAGGGCGAAGATCATGGCGATCTCGACTCCCGCGATAATGAACGGCAACGCAGTCGGTAAGCGCAGCATCCAGAAAATCTGGAACTCGCTTGCCGCGAGCGAGCGCATCAGGTTGACCCGATCCTCGTCGGCCGAGCGCAGTCCGACAATGGTGTTGACCATCAGCGGAAAGAACGCGGTCAACGCCGCCTGCACCACTTTCGACATGATGCCGAGGCCGAACCAGATGATGATCAATGGCGCCAGTGCGACTTTCGGCGTGGCCTGAAACATCACGATGAACGGATAGAGGAAATACTCGACGCGCCGGCTCATCGCGACCGCGGCGCCCACGACGAGCGCCAGGACCGAGCCAGCAACAAAGCCGAGCAGCGTCTCGGCGAAAGTGATTCCCAGATGTGAGATATAGAGGCCGCTCGACAGACCGTGCCACAGCGCAATCAGTACGCTCGACGGTGTTGGCAGGATGAACTTCGGGATCGCGAGAATACGTACCGTCGCCTCAAGGATCACCAGCACTCCGACGACTAGCAGCAGACGGAGAATAGACAAGCGCAAAGGCATCATGCGATCACTCCTTTCGCCTCCACACCGGCGCGGATGCGACGTATGTGCGCGCCGAATTCAGACGACGTCATGACGTCGAGGGTGCGCGGACGAGGAAGGTTGATCGCAACATCGTCTTTGATGCGGCCCGGCCTGGGTGTCATGACCACTACGCGATCGGCCAGAAATGCGGCCTCAGTGATCGAATGTGTGATGAAGAGCACCGTTTTCCTGCGCTCCAGCCACACGCGCTGCAACTCGAGGTTCATCTGCTCGCGCGTCATCGCGTCGAGCGCGGCAAATGGCTCGTCCATCAAAAGGATGGCGGGATCGTGCACGAGGGCGCGGATGAGGGCAACGCGCTGCTGCATACCACCGGACAGTTCCCACGGATAGCGGTGCTCGAAACCCTGCAATCCGACGAGGGCAAGAAGCTGGAGGGCGTGGCTCCGCATTCGGTCGCGCGCGAGCCCCTGTACGTCAGCCGGAAGCAGCACGTTATTGAGTACGCTACGCCACGGGAAGAGCACCGGTGACTGGAAGACAACTCCAATGTCGCGGCGCGGGCCTTCGATCGGCCTGCCGCGAAGGCGCGCCTCGCCGCGGGAGGCTGGCATCAACCCAGCCAGGATCTTGAGCAGCGTTGACTTACCACAGCCGGAGGGCCCAACAACAGCGACAAACTGGCCGTCGGCGATAGTGAGATTGATATCGTCAAGCGCTAGAACGGACTCGCCCCCCCTCTCATAGGACTTTGAGAGCCGCGCGACGGCGATAAACTCACTCAAGAGTTGCGCGTCGTTTGCAGACGAGGATATCGCATCAGGTTCCGCGGCGAGTCCCTTCGATTGGGCTGGCGCGTGGCGTGGACGACCGATCCTGAATAGCCGGGCAGAAGTCACAGTCCTCCTCCCCGCCGATTGCTGTGGTCTGAGTATGGCATTTATTGACTGCAATACAAGGCAAGCGCGTCCTCGCGGAACGGTTAGCCAATTGCATCTCACAGCTTGAACAGCCGCATCGCACCAGACGTAATGGATGGCCTGGCCGTTCGCCAGGCGGCCACAGCTTTCAATTATCAAACGGCGGTTTGCTCCGCCACCTCCAGGGCGCCGGCTGCTGGTTACGGGCTACGATCGCAGACGCCGCGATCTCTTTGCGTCCCAACCATGCGGCCGCCATAATCCGCAGCGAAATCGCGGGGAAATCACGAGATACATCTCACCTGCTTTCAGTTACGACGTTTTTTCGCGTGACGTGAAATGCTGGTGTCGAGTGTGTTTCTGCGTCGCGGCCGAGATGGCGTGTTGTATCGACGCTGGTCGTTAACTAACTGCCGAATCGCGATCTGCATCCGCGTATCAATGAAACCGTTCGGCGTGAGCCAGTATGCCGCGACCGAGTCCCCCGGCTATCAGCACGCTACCGTCACCTAGCAACGTAGCCGTATGCTGCTCGCGCGCCCAGCTCAGGCTTGCGGCCTGCGTCCAGGTACCCGTGGTGGGATCGTAGAGCTCGTCCGAGTAGAGATCGCTCCCGGACAGACCGGCGGCTGCAAGCACCCTGCCGTTGGGCAGCAACGTGGCAGTCAGGAAGTCGCGCGCATGGATGAGGCTGCCGGTCGATGTCCACGTGCCTGTGGCAGGGCTGTACCGCTCGACTGACGAGAGTTCTGTGTTTCCGTCCGTTCCGGCTATGGCAAGCACCGTACCGTCACTCAGTAACGCGGTGGCGAAGTTAGTGCGCACCTGACTCATGCTGCCCGTGGGTGACCAGGTGCCCGTTGCCGGATTGTAGAGTTCCGCAGAAGAAAGGACGCCTGAATCACTCGTCCCGCCCACGACCAGGACAAGGCCGTTGGCCAGCAGCGTGGCAGTATGGAAAAAGCGCGCTTGCGTCATGGCGCCCGTTAGTGACCAACTTCCCGTCGCCGGGTTGTACAGTTCGGCCGACGACAGCGCTCCCGCCTTGCCCTCGCCGCCCGCTACGAGCACGAGGCCGTTGGGTAACAGCGTGGCCGTGTGGCTATCACGCGCATTAATCATGCTGCCGGTCGACGACCAGCTACCCGAGGCCGGGTCGTACAACTCCGCCGACGACTGTTCACTGCCGGCGCCCGCTTTAAATCCACCGGCCACGAGCACGCGGCCGTTCGGGAGCAGCGTCGCCGAGTGGGCTTGCCGCGCCTGGGTCAGGTTGCCGGTCGATGTCCAGGTGTTGGCAACCGGATCGTACAGTTCGGCAGAGGCAGTGGTTTGCTTTCTTCGTCCCCCGGCGACGAGGACCTGGCCATTGAGCAAGAGCGTGGCCGTGTGCTGGAACCGTGCCTGATTCATCGAGCCTGCAGGTGTCCACTGTCCGGTCACCGGGTTGTCGACGCTAATGACGATCTGCACCGAGACGCTGCCCGCGCTGTTGCTGCCGGTAATCGTGTAGGTTGTCGGCGGCTGCACCGTGGTCGGTGTACCACTGATCGCGCCTGTCTGCGGATTGATGCTCAATCCGTCAGGTAGCGCTGGCGACACCGAGAAGAAGGTTATTTCATCGCCGGTGGACAGCGGCTCGTCGTATGAGATCGGATGGCCCACTAGATAGACGGGAGCCAGATCCCAATAGCTGAGGCTCGTCGGTGGCTGAGTTACAGCGTGGACCTCGATCGTGAGCTGGGTCTCGACAGAGTCGACGCTGTTGCTGCCGATCACCGTGTAGACGGTCGGTGGGCTTACTGCCTCGGGGGTGCCCGAGATGATGCCTGTTTGCGGATCGAACTGAAGCCCCGCCGGCAGGGCCGGCGAGATGCTGTACAGCGTGATCTCTCCGCCTGTGGCGATCGGTGTGTTGGGAATGATCGGCGCGCCGGTCGTATAAATCACAACGGCGTTCAGGTAATTCAGGGTTTCCGGGGCGATCGCCTGGGCCTTGACCTCGATTTCGACCTTGATCGACTCGCTGCCCGCAGCATTGCTGGCGCTGATCGTATAAGTGGTGTCGGGAGAGACGCTGTTTGGCTTGCCGCTGATCGCGCAGGTACGAGGGTCGAGAGATAGTCCAGCGGGCAGAGGCGGCGACACGCTGCACTGCGTGATGGGGCTGTTGCTGCTGAGCGTATTGGGAATAATTGCAGTGCCCTGCGTGTAGACAACCTCGACGTCGCGTTCGGTCAATCCGGCCGGTGCGGTCAGTGGCGTGCTCTTGACGCCTCCATCACCATTGCTGCAACTCGCAGCAAGCATCGCAGCAAGTAGCAGCACGCAGGTTTCGACTTGCCTTGAACGCATGGATTCGACCCTCGCTCACTTTTATCAGCTTAGGTCGCATGGCGAAAAAATCAGCCAGAAATAGCGGCGAGCGCGTGATGGCTTGCGTGTCTTCTCTTCGCGTTGCCACAGCGGGTGATCGACTTATTTCCGCGGCTGAACCAACCTTCCCGCTTACGTCTCGGATCGGCTGACTGTCTCGGCCATTCCGCTCTGGCTGCGCAGATACGCTGGTTAGGAAACGTGCCCGGCGACGCGTGGCGTGGACATGGCATCTGCATAGCGTCTGATCGGGCAGCAGACCTCGCTTATGCTTCCCGGTGCTTAATTGTCCGAAAGACCACTTCTAGCTTTATCAATTGCGCAAACTCGCCCATAAACTACCGCGGCTGCCGCAATAGGTATCAGCGGGAAAAGCAAAGTCATTAGCAACACCTCCCAGTCCAGATCAGACATCTTCCGCCGGTCCAATACAGAATGCTGCGGGGCAGTCGGATCATAAAAAACCGTGACATCAGCACCGGTCGGTCTGTTGGCAGCGGCAGCAATAGCACTGTCTTCTGAATTGAAGCCTGCAACCTCGAATCGCCCCGTCAGGTCTCTATTTCCTGCGCTATACGGTTTGCCTTCGACGACGTACGAATAGGACCAGACCGGATACCAGTCGGTACGGCCTTTCGAAGTAGTCGAGCCGACCCGGACTGCTTGAATTTGCCCTTTTACTGAGGGCCAAGCCTGCTCGTCATGCAAATTCAAGGCCATACGGAGCGTCTGGTATGGAGGTATGGTTGCGAAGCAAGCAATCACGAACAAATAGACTGCGATTTTTTTCATCGTCGCCGGACTAGCCTTTTGAGTTTGCGCTGTAGCTGCTCCGTCAACTGGCGCGTTCGATCCAATTCCTGATGCCAGTGCTTGCTCGCCGTCCCCTGGTTTCCTCTGCATCAACTGCATCAGAACAAACACCACTGGCACCGCTACGATCAGGGCTACCGTAGTTGACGCCCAGTTCAGGTGTGCAATAAGGGCTATTTGAAGCACAAAAATAATAGCGGCCGTTACCCGTAATACAAGGCGACCAATACCGGAAATCACCATGCTGTCCCCCGCAATAGGCAAATGACTCTGAGAAACCGTATTCAATGGTCGCGGCGCTGTCGCAACAGTTCTTACGTGCCATTGGCGGCGACGATTTGTCGGCCAGGATAACAGAACACACATGGCCAAAATGTTCGCAATCGTACTGACGTTCAGCACTTCCCTCGTAACCAGTACTTTGAACGACTGCTGTCGATTTGCTTGATAGTCCGCTCCAGATCGAACAGAGCCCTTCCCCGGAAATCTGCGAAGAACCATTTTCTTTCGCATCGTCCTTGACAATCTACCTTCCAGTAGATAAATTAGCCTCCATGGAAACGAAATCGACTGTTCGCGAACAACTCCTGGATCACGCCATTGCGCTGATGATGAGGCGCGGCTACAACGGGTTCAGCTACCGCGATCTTTCAGACCTGGTCGGTGTCAAGACGTCGAGCATCCACTACTACTTCCCTTCGAAAGACGATCTGGCGCTCGAAGCAGTGCGCCAATACAGCGACGAAGTGATGGCTGGCCTGCAAGCGGTCGATGCTGCACTGCCGGCGAACGTAAAACTCACTGCGTACACGAAGGCGTTCGGCAAGACGCTCGGCGACGGCAATCAGATCTGCCTGTGCGGCATGCTGGCCGCGGACATCGATTCGCTGCCCGACGGCGTGCGCAAAGCGGTGCAGGCATTCTTTCGCGCCAACGAAAACTGGCTGGCGAAGGTGTTAGCCGCCGGCGTGTCGGAAGGGACACTCGTGATCAACGGCAGCGCCGAAAGTTCGGCGCGGGCGCTGTTCGCTGCCCTGCAGGGCAGCGCGCTGGCGAGCCGCCTGTTTCATGCGAAGTCGCGACTGGAAGACGTGGACGCGATGTGGAGAAAACGCGCGGCCTGATCTTCCCGTCTGGAACACGATGCAAGGCGGTGCTCCGTCTTCTTTTTGGGGCAAGTTATCTATCTTCTGATAGATAAACAGCGAAATTCAGAAACAGAGCGCCGGCCGTCACTTTGTATCAGTATTTGATTGCGGCCAGATTTTCTTTCGAGGACGAGGATCATGTACCCGAAACGGATTAAGGCATTTGTCGTGACGAGTGGATTGGCGAAAGCCTCGCGTCACGCGCCCGCTCCGGCGCCGATCTACTACTGCGCGAAACAAACGCACCCCACAAGCGATCGATATCGATCTGCATAGCCAATCATTTTCCCGCTGAAGTCCCTTTCTACAGCAACACCCACCAGGAGTCCGT
The DNA here is from genome assembly GCF_021390575.1 of Paraburkholderia adhaesiva. GTDB lineage: Bacteria > Pseudomonadota > Gammaproteobacteria > Burkholderiales > Burkholderiaceae > Paraburkholderia > Paraburkholderia adhaesiva. The sequence continues at coordinate 1,352,738 of NZ_JAJEJQ010000002.1, forward strand.
CATGTCGATCGAAAAAGTGCTCTACACCGCTCACGCCCACGTCACCGGAGGCCGCGATGGCCGTGCCGTCGTGCCCGAAAGCAACCTCGACCTCAAACTCACCACCCCACGCGAACTCGGCGGCGCGGGCGGCGCGGGCACGAACCCGGAGCAACTGTTCGCATCGGGGTACAGCGCCTGCTTCATCGGCGCGATGAAGTTCGTCGGCGCGCGCGACAAGATTGCGATTCCCACCGACGTTGCCATCGACGCCAGCGTCGGTATCGGACCGATTCCGAACGGCTTCGGCATCGAGGTCGAACTGAAGATCTCGCTGCCCGGCATGGACCGTGCTGCCGCGCAGGCGCTCGTCGACAAGGCGCATATCGTGTGCCCTTACTCCAACGCGACGCGTGGCAACATCGACGTGACGCTTACCCTCGTCTAAGCTGCGCCTGGCCGTTACGCGACAACGGGCGGGGTGCTCACGCAGCCCGCCCGTTCGTCTCGTGCTTCGGCCAACCCTGCGTCACGCCGCACCGGCATCCTGCGCGAGTCCCGCCATCAGACCGCTTGCGCGCTGCACTTTCGCCTTCACGGCGCGTTCGAGCACCGGCCGCCCTTCGGGCAGCACGAGCGTGAAATACGCCCGGGCGCGCGTAATGCCCGTGTAGACGAGTTCGCGCGTGAGGACGGGGCTGTACGTGTTGGGCAGCACTAACGCGGCATGCGTGAATTCGGAACCCTGCGATTTGTGTACCGTAAGGGCGAACACGGTTTCCACGCCTTGCAGGCGGCTCGGCGACACCCACTTCACGCCGCCCGTTCCATCGGCGGCCGGGAACGCAACGCGCAGCACCGGCGGCTCGCCGTCGCGCACCGGCAATTCGAGTGCGATGCCGATATCGCCATTCATCAGTCCCAGTTCGTAGTCGTTGTGCGTGACGAGCACCGGCCGCCCGGCATACCAGTCGCCTCGCGGATCGATCAGGTTTTCTTCGTGCAACAGCCGCGCGACGCGCCGGTTCAAACCTTCGACGCCCCACGGACCACGTCTTAGCGCGCAGAGCAACTGGAACTCGCCGTGCGCCTTCAACACGTCGGCCGCCCATTGCGCGAGCGCTTCTGGCAACGCGCCAGCCGCGGGCCGCAACGTGCGCATCGTCTCCAGATAGTGTCGATAACCGTGACGCTGCGAAACAACGTCGTGGTCCGCCGCAGCGTCTGCCGCCCTGCCGTCGACGACCAGCGCACGCAGCGGCGCGTCGTCCGTGCTGGAGCACGTGAGGCGCGCGAGATCGGCGTGACCGCGTGCCCAGATCTTCCCGACGCCCTCGGCATCGCCCGCGTTGACCAGATCCGCGAGCGCGCCGATGCCACTGTCCGTTGCGAAGCGATGACTCTCGCGCAACATCGCGACCGCCTGATCGAGCGGCGTGCCGCGCGCGTCGAGCATCGCGGGGTCGATGCGCTCACCGGTCGCCGCTTCGAGCCACGCACGCGTGGCCTCCGTATAGTGCCCTTCGCGCGCGCGGTCACACAGTTCGCCCAGCACCGCACCCGCCTCCACCGAAGCGAGCTGGTCCTTGTCGCCGAGCAGAAAAAGCCGCGCGCCGGGCGGCAACGCATCGAGCACCGCCGCCATCATCTCCAGATCGACCATCGATGCCTCGTCGATCACGAGCACATCGACGGGCAGCGGATTGGCCGCGTCGTGGCGAAAGCGCCGGCTGCCAGGCCGTGTGCCGAGCACGCGATGCAGCGTCGTCACGACAGTGGGAATGGCGGCGCGCAGCGCATCGCCATTCAAAAGATCATCGAACGGCAAACGCGCAACGGCGCCCGCGATCGATTCGTTGAGCCGCGCCGCGGCCTTGCCCGTGGGCGCAGCAAGCCGGATACGCAACGCACGCGCACTGCCGCTTGCACCTCCCTGTGCGAGTGCGAGCGTCTGCAAGAGCGCCAGCAGCTTCACAACGGTCGTCGTCTTGCCCGTCCCGGGCCCGCCCGTGACGATGCCGAACGCACTTCGCGCCGCGAGCGCGCACGCGAGCTTCTGCCAGTCCGCACGCAGCGGCTCCCCCGCCTGCGCGCCACGCGCGGGGAACAGAGCATCGAGCGCGGGCCGCGCCGCGCCGGGCGGCAACGCAGCCTCGAATTCGGCACTGCGCGCGAGCCGCCGCACGATGGCGGCCCGCACGTCCTGTTCGTATTGCCAGTAACGCCGCAGATAAAGCCGCGTGCCCGCCAGTACGAGCGGCGTGTTGCCGGCCCCGGTGCTGACGAGTCCGGGCGCGTCGAGCGCCGCGCGCCATTGCGCGAGCGTCACACCCGCGAGGATTTCGGCAGGCGGTTGAGCGGGTTCCGCGTCAGGTGAGGGTGGGCCGTCGGGCGGCAACGACAGCGCGAACGCAGGATCGTCGAGCGTCGCCGCGAGGTCGAGACACACATGACCGCGCCCGAGCTGGTGACTCGCAAGCGCGGCCGCGAGCAACAAGAGCGGCGTGGCCTCTCGCGCCTCGGTCCAGAGAAACCGCGCGAATGCGGCATCGAGTGCGCGTAGCCAGCCGCGCTCGACCCAGCGGTCGAGCAAAGCCAGCATCCGTGTCGTCGATTCGCGCGTCTCGGAGACTTCACTCACCGCTCGCCGCGGCGTGTCCTCAGCGGCTGCGTCGATCTCAAGTTGCGCGAACAGGTCGCCGGTCACGCCGATCGTGTCCTTCGTGCGTCGCCTCGTCATGCCATGCCCTCTACGGCGTCGTGACGCGCGAACAGCGCATCGAGTCGTTCAATCAGATCGCGCGGTGGACACTCGATATGCAGCCCCTGCCCCGGCGCGCGCGTGCCGCGCAGGAAAATATAGACGGCCCCGCCCACGTGACGGTCGTAGTCGTAGTCGGGCAAGCGCGCCTTTAGCAGGCGATGAAGCGCGAACAGATACAGCACGTACTGCAGTTCGTAACGCGAATGCAGAATCTGCGAGCGCATCTTCGCGGCGGTGTACGAGGCGTCGTCGGGACCGAGCCAGTTCGACTTGTAGTCGGCCACGTAGTAGCGCCCCTCGTGTTCGAACACGAGGTCCATGAAACCCTTGAGCATCCCGTTCAGACGCGTGGCGTCGAGCGCGGGGCGCGCCTGACCGTCAAGCGTCATCGACGTAACGAGCGCATCGAGTTCAAGCGTGTCGACGGTGTGCGCCGCCAGCCAGAATTCCATTTCGGCCATATACGACGAGAGCTTCGCGAACGCGACCGGCGGCACCGCCTCGCCCGCCACGGAGGGTAGTCGCAGCGGGGTCTTCACGAGATGCACCATCCATTCGGTGATCGGATCGACCCAGCGTGACCAGCCGCGCACACTGCAGCGTCGCGCGACCATGTCGCGCACCCGCATCCGTTCGGAATCCTGTGCAATCTTTTCGAACCCTTCGTCGGCCGCCCACTCCATCAGGTCGTGCAGAAAGCTGCCCGCGTCGGCGCCGCGTTCGAATCCGTGCATCGTTTCGCCCGCAGGAGCCAGGGTCTGCGCGAGATCTGCGTCTTCTTCTGGCGGCGTCGTAGCGTCGAGCAGTTCGAGGAACACGTCCTCGCTGCGCGTGTCGGGCGCCGCGCGCGTGCCGTCAGGGTAAAGCGCAGCGAAAGCGCCCGGCGCTGCCTCGACCGTCTTAAGGCTCGAATAGCTCGCAATCCACCAGCGTTCGCGCACGCGATGGGGGAACGTGCGCGCGCCGCCGCGCGTCGTCGCGCTCTCGCGCATCGCGAAGCGTTCGTGTCCGGGCTCTGGCGCCGGCGCGATATCGATGTCTATAGAGCCATCGCGTAATGCATCGAGGCGCGCTTCGGTTTGCCCCGCTGGCACCGGCTCGCCGCCACTCACGAGATAGCCGAACGCGCTCGACTCCACGCCCTGCAGCGGCGCATAGCCGACCCAGGTCGCGTAACGCGCCCGCGTGAGCGCGACATAGAGCTTGCGCAGGTCCTCACCGAGCCGCTCGCGATCCGCCTGCTGCAGCACGCGGCCGTCCGCTTCGAGCGTAACGTGCGGCTCGCCGTCTGCGTCGTGCCATTTGAGCGGCACATCGTCGGATTTGACCGCGCGAAACGCGCACGCGAACGGCAGGAATACGAGCGGATATTCGAGTCCCTTCGATTTGTGGATCGTGACCACCTGCACGAGCGCCGCGTCGCTTTCGAGCCGCAGTTGCCGCGCGTCACCACCGCCGCCCGCGCTCTCGTCCTCGCGTTGCTCGTCGAGATAGCGGATCAGCGCGTGCTCGCCGTCGAGCTGCGTGCTGGCCTGTTGCAGCAGCTCGGCCAGATGCAGCAGGTTCGTGAGCGCGCGTTCGCCGTTGGCGAGCGCGCCCGCCGTCTCGCCGAGCAGCTGCTGTGGCACGTGAAAGTCGTTGAAGAGGCGTCGCAACATCGGCAGCACGCCCTTCTTGCGCCAGCAATCGCGATAGCCACGGAACTGCAGCACGCGCGCGTCCCACGCGATCTCGTCGCGGCCCAACGCATCGAGTTCATCCCAGCCGAGCCCGAGCAACGACGTCGCCAGCGCCGTGCGCACGCGCCGGCCATCGTCAGGCTCCGCACAGGCGGCGAGCCAGTAGCGCAGTTCCTGGGCTTCCGGCGCGAGGTACACGGAATCGCGATCGGAGAGATAAACGCTGCGCACGTCGCGTGCTTCCAGGGCTTTGCGAATCGCGCGCGCTTCCTCGCGATTGTTCACGAGCACGGCCATGTCGGACGGCTTCAACGCGCGCAGACCGTCCGCGCCCTCGAAGCCCGCCGCTTGCGCATCGCCGAGGTTCAAGAGACGCGCCATTTCCGTCGCGCAACTTTCGGCCATGCTCGCGAGGTAGGCGCCCTTGCTGGCGAGCGGCTTGCCGTCGGCGCCTGGCGGCAGCCACCAGACGGTGAGCGCCGGCACCTCGACGTCGCCCGCCACCAGCCTTTCGGGGCGGCCATTCGCATCGGCGGGAACGAACGGAAGCGGATTGGCCTCCCCCCCGGCGCTGCGGAACAAGAAGGCACCGCTTCCTTCCGCTCGCGACTCCGCGGCGCCGAAACATCGGTTGACCGCGGCCACCATCGCGCGCGTGGAGCGATAGTTCGTCTTGAGCGTATAAAGCCGCCCTTCGCACGCGCGCCGCGCGCGCAGATACGTATAGATATCGGCGCCGCGAAACGCGTAGATGGCCTGCTTCGGATCACCGATCAGGACGATTGCCGTATCGGCGTCGTTTTCCTCGATCCGATAGACCTTGTCGAAGATCTGGTACTGAACCGGGTCCGTGTCCTGAAACTCATCGATCAGCGCTACCGGATATTGCTTGCGGATGATTTCGGCAAGACGCGCGCCGTTTTCCTTCTTGAGGGCAGCCTCGAGACGCGTGAGGAGGTCATCGAAACCCATCTGCGAGCGACGCGCTTCCTCTTCTTCGAAGCGCTGCGCGACCCATCGCGCTGAGTGGCACAGCAACGCCTGCCGCGCTTGCGGCCGTGCGTCGAGCGCTTCGCGCAGCGTTTCCATCGCAACGAACGCCGAATGCGCGGGCGGCTCACTGCCAAGCTGCCAGATTTCCTTGAGGCCGGCGGGCGTGAGACGCGTCCAGACGGCGGCCTTCTCATCGAAGCCGGGGTGCTCCATTTCTGGATCGTGCGCCCACGTGCGCAACTTTTCGATCCACGTATCGCAGTTGCGCGTGTTCAGCTTCCTCGCGTCGAACTGCTTCTTTGCGCGGGCGTCGTCGAGCAGCGCCTTGACTTGGTCGATCCACACGCGCCACGGCGCCTTGAGGTCTTCGAGTTGCGCACGAGCCTTCACGCGCGCATCGAGCAGCGACGCGGCGGGCTCGGACGCATCGGGCAGCAGGTCCACATGCGCGAGCAGCCCACGAATCGCGTTGTGCAATTCATCTGGATTCCTGAACCACTCGCGCACTTCCTGCGCCGATTGCACGTCCAGCGACGCCATGTACGTGCGCCAGTAATCGCGCACGACCTCCGCGCGCAATTCGGTCTGATCGGTGACGAGCGTCTGCGAGAAAAGACTGTCGCTGTCGAATGCGTGCTCGCTGAGCATGCGGTTGCACCAGCCGTGGATCGTCGACACCGCGGCCTCGTCCATCCATTCCGCCGCGAGCTGCAGGCGCCGCGCGCACGCGGGCCAATGCTCGGGCGGATAGTCCTCTCGCAGTTCGTGCAGAAGGTCGCCGCCCGCGTCGCCAAACAGAACCTCGTCCGGATCGGCGCGAAAGGCATCGGCCGCTTCGATCAGACGCGCGCGGATACGTTCGCGCAGTTCCTTCGTCGCGGCATCCGTGAACGTGACGACGAGAATTTCAGGCGGCGTGAGCGGCCGCATACACGTACCCTGCGCGCCTGACTCGTTCGACGCACCATGACCGAGCACGAGCCGCACGTAGAGCATCGCGATGGTGAAGGTCTTGCCGGTGCCCGCGCTCGCCTCGATCAGGCGGCTGCCGTAGAGCGGAAAGCGCAGCGGCTCCAGTTCTTCGGCCGTAACGTCCTGCACCTGGCTCATGCGGTTTCTCCAGCAGGGGCCGCGTCGCGCTTCGCGCGCGAGGCCGCCAGCGGCGCGCGCTGCACGGGCAGGAGCAGCGTCGTCGCCAACGTAATGAATTCGTCGTTTTCGACGAGCGTCTCGAAGTCGGGAAATGCGCGGCGCAACCACGGGTTCGTCTCGCACTCGCCGGGCGAACGCAAAGCACCGTTGAATGCGGTGCGCGCATCGCCCCATGCTTCATCCGGAACGGCCGACCGGCTGCCATCGAACGTATCGGGCAAGCGGCGCAGCCACGCGAACGCCGTCTTGATCGCGAGCGGCAGCGGCCTGCGCGCGCCTTCGTCCCACGCGCCGAGCAGCGCAATCAGCCAGGCGCGCGCAGTGTCGTGCGCAACGGGCGAAAATTCCGCCACGCCCGCCTTGCTGACGATCACCGTCGTCACTTCACCCACTGCCAGTTGCGCCGCGACGTGCGCCACCCAGTAAGCGACGAGCCGTTCCCCTCGATATTTGTTGGCCTTGATGAGCGTGCCCGCATCGAGAATCACGCGACCGCGCGCGCCGTCGGGCCCCGCACGCAGATCGTCGATCCAGTCGTCGACGGTCAGCGTGCGCCCTTCTACCTGCGCATCGAGACGGATTTCATATTGATGCTCGAGCGGTTCCGGCCAGCGCGCGAGCGCCTTGCGATATTCGATGAAAAGCTCGCCCATCGGCGCGAGCAATTCCTGACCCATCACCTCGCCGAAGCCGCCCGTCGCCAGATCGCCGCTACGGTGCATCCGTTCAAGTCGTTCGAGTGCGGCCGGTTCGAGATCGTCCTCGCCGCGCTCCATCGCCGCGACCTGAGCGCGAATCAGTTCGCCCTGGAGTTGCCATGCCTGCAACGCATCGACTTCGAACGGCTCCTGATTCTCGCTTGCCGCGTCCTCAGCTTCGAACCCAACGCGCAGGCGCTGCCGGAAGAAGCTACGCACCGGATCGCGCAAGAACTCGGCGAGTTCGGCAATCGAGACGGGTTCATCGCGTTCGGTCGGCGGCAGCAACGCGGTCCGCGCCGCGGCGCTCCGCAAAGGCGCGGGCCGGTTCCATTCCGACGCGTACGTAAAGAGCGGTGATGCAGCGGGCCGCACGGGGAAATAGTCGGCGCTGAACGGTTGTAGACGATGCTCGATCGTCAACGCATCGACGAGCGCGTTCGGGCGATCCTCATCGCCTTCGAGGCGCCAGCCCGACTTCAGATGGTCGCGCAATTGCCCCACCAGCACCGATGGCGGACGCGGCGTGTTGTCGGTCACGCTGCGCCCGATCCACGAAATGTGCAGATGGTCGCGCGCGGAAAGCAGCGCTTCGAGAAACAGATAGCGGTCGTCCTCGCGACGCGAACGGTCGCCGGGCCGGTAGTCGCGGCACATCAGGTCGAAGTCGAGCGGCGTGCGGCTGCGCGGATAGTCGCCATCGTTCATGCCGAGCAGGCACACGCGGCGAAACGGAATCGCGCGCATCGGCATCAGCGTTGCGAAGGTCACCGCACCCGCGAAGAAACGCTGCTGCAGACCGCCGCCATCCAGCACGCCGAGCCAGTTTTCCGCGACGATCGCAAGCGGCAGCTTGTCCGTGAGCGCTGCCTCCGCACACGCCTCACGCCAGGTTTCGAGCGCGGCGTCGAGACGTTCGAGCGTGTAGGCATCTTCGGGGTCATCGGTGGCGAAGAACGTCGTTTTCAGCGCGCGCAGGCGTTCGCACCAGTCGTCGACCGTCGCGTTCTCGCGCAGCGTTTGCCACGCCGAATCGAGCGCATCCACGAGACGCGTGAGCGGACCCAGCAGCGCCGCATCGAGACCGCCGATATCCGCGTAGGGCTCGATGCCCTGCCACGCGCTCGCGCTCTCGCCCGCCGCATAGCCGAGCAACATGCGTCGCAAACCAAAGCTCCAGCTATTCGGCGCGCTCAGCTCATCAGTCTGCGGCAGCCCGAGACTCGCACGCTGCTGCGCGTGCAGGCCCCAGCGAATGTTCGCGCCGTCGATCCAGTTGCGCAGTGTCGGCACATCATCGGCGTCGATTCCGAAGCGCGCGCGCACAGCAGGCACTTCCAGCAGGTCGAGCACGTCGCTCACCGTGACGCGCGACTGAGGCAGCGCGATCAGCATCTCCAGCGCACCGGTCAGCGGATCGAAAGCGCGTTGCGCGCGGTCCGCCACGCTGAACGGGATGTAGCGCGGATCGTCCGCATCGACGAGCCCGAACACCGCCTGGATGTGGGGCGTGTAGACCTCGATGTCGGGCACCATGACGATCACGTCACGCGGACGCAATGCCGGATCGGCCTCGAACGCCGCCAGCAGCCGGTCGTGCAGAATCTCCACTTCGCGCTGCGCGCTATGGGCGATGTGAAAGCGGATCGATTCGTCCGCGTCCGGATCGACCGAGGGCCACTGCTCGCGCGTTTCGTTCAACGGGCGCAGATCGCGGATATCGTCCTGCAACTGTTGCAGCAGCGTGAGCGGGTCATCGCCGTCGAACAGGTCAATGCGCTGGCCGATGCGCGTGAAATGCGGCGCGTAGTTCGCGCGCGCTTCATCGCTGTCATATTCGTCGAGCAGACCGATGAAATCACGCCCCTGCTTGCCCCATGCTGCGAGCAGCGGCTGCGCGTGCAGATGCAGCTGCGAATCGTCGAGCACGGCGGGCGCGCCCGCGCGGCGGTGCTGACGCGCGTGACGCGCGCGCAGCAGGTCCTGGTCGGCGACGATATCGGCCCAGTAGTGCATACACGGGTTGTGGACACACAGCAGCACCTGGGTCCAGCGCGCGAGTGCCGCCAACACTTCCACCGATTGGCGCGGCAGACTCGAAATGCCGAACACGACGATGCGGCGCGGCAGGGCCTTCGGCCGCTCGTCGCCTTCATGCCAGCCTTCGGCGAATCGCATGAACGCCTCGTGGACGGCCGCACGGCCCGTCTCCCGCAGATCGATTCCGTTTTGCGCGTGCGCGCCCACATCGTCGAGCAGCGCGCGCCACAAAGCCGCCTGCCAGCGCGCATCGTCGGGCAGCGGGATGCGCTGGTTGCGCGCGTCGATCACGACGTCTTCGTTCGCGGCCCATGCGGCGAGCCAGTCCGCGCGATAGACCTGGTACTGGTCGAACAGATCGGCCACACGTTGCGCGAGCTGGAAGCGCTTGCGCTGATCGTCGTCCTGCGCCATGAAGCGCTTGAGCGGTGCGTAGCCGGGTGCGTCCAGCAGCGCCGGCAGCATGCGCATCAGACGCCACGTGAGCCGCGATTTGTCGAACGGCGAGACGGCCGGCACTGCCTCGGTACCCAGCACCGCGCGGTACACCTGCCACAGAAAACGCGAAGGCAGCGACATTTCGAGCGCCGCCGCGATGCCGCAACCGCCCTCCTCGGGATCGGCGGCGAAGGCCAGCTTGAGCCACTGCGCGATGCCGTTGCTTTGCACGAGCATCACTTCTTTTTCGAGCGGAGCCACCGGGTTCTGGCCGATCCATTGCACAATCAGATCGCGCATCCGCTCGGGCTGATTACCGTGGACGAGCATCAGCCCCGTGGGCAGTTCGCGTGCGCTCAAGCGAGGCTCCTTCGCGGCGCAGGCACGCGCGAAGCTGGGGTGGATTGGATGTGATGTGCGGCCATGTCGCGAGGGTTTGTACGGTGACGATGCAACGCGGGCCGGTAAGCCGGCCCGGTGTCACAGTTTACGACATCGGCGTCGGGAATGAACTGGTCTGACGTACGGAGTGATCCCTGAGGGAAAATCACCCCGGTGGCCAGTTGCGCGCGTAGTGCCAAGGCGTCGGCCGTAGTGACGGTCCATGGAACGATGGATCACACGGTTCACTGAAATGCCAGTCCAGACGCTCTTCGCGCAGGCTTGCCTCTCACGCGCGCGGAATGGCCTCACAAGCCGACCACCGAAGATCCGCAGCATGAACCGAAGTTGGCCGCGTGAAGGTTTTTGCAGAAATTCGCTGGACTTTCGTTTTACAGCTGTACGAGCTTCATTGCACCGGGATGAATGCGTGCGGTGCAATGGTAGGATTTCCAAAAATGAACCGAATTAATTTCACGGCATGTTTGGAGACCTCAAAACCACACCATTACCCGTCACCCACGGCGCAAGTCTGGCCGGTTATGCGGAGCTCGCACGCAGCGTTGGCCTCGACGCCAACGTCATGCTGCGGTCTGCCGGGCTGAACAGGCATGTCCTCAACGATCCGGAGGCTTCGGTCGGTCTGGAGGCGGCCTGCAAGTTGCTCGAAGCAAGCGCCGAGGCGTGCGGCGTCGAGGACTTCGGGCTGCGGCTCGCGGCACTGCGCGATCTGTCCAACCTCGGTCCCATTGGTCTCGTGGCACGAGAGGCAACGACGGCCATGCAGGCGCTCGACACGGTCTGCCGGTATCTGTGTTTGATCAGCGCTTCATTGATGGTGCGCATCGAACATCAAAACGACCTCGTCGCGATTCGGGCGTACGTCCTGTTGCCGCCTTCCACCCGCCGCAAGCAGGCGATGGAACTGACCGTGGGGATGCTCTACCGGATAGAGGTGGCCTCACTCGTTCGGACAGTCATCTGAGATTTTTAAGTGGAACGTCCGAGGCAATCATGCTGCCGATTTGATCGCAGGCAGCGTCGCGAAGTATGCCTCATCCGGGGTCTGATCCGCCAGGCTCGAATGGGGCCGTTTCCGGTTGTACAGCTCGACGTATTCGCCGATGGAGCGCCGGGCATGGCTGACCGACTCGTACGCTTTCAGGTAGACCTCTTCGTACTTGATGCTGCGCCACACCCGTTCGACGAACACGTTGTCGCGCCAGGCCCCTTTGCCGTCCATCGACAGCCGCACGCCCCGGCTCAGCACCGCCTCGGTGAACGCGCCCGCCGTGAACTGGCTACCCTGATCGGTGTTCACGATGTCGGGCAGTCCGTAGCGGGCGAACGCCTCTTCCAGCGCCTCGACGGCGTGCGTGGCTTCCAGCGTGATGGCGACCCGGTACGCGAGAATCTTGCGGCTCGCCCAGTCCACCACTGCCGTCAGGTACACGAAGCCGCGCGCCATCGGAATGTACGTCGTGTCGAGGGCGAACACCTGATTGGCACGCTCGATCTTCATGCCGCGCAGCAGGTACGGCCAGATCTTGTGCTGCGCGTTGCGGCGGCTCGTGTTCGGCTTGCAGTACAGCGCCTCGACGCCCATGCGCTTCATCAGCGTGCGTACGCGACGGCGACCCACCTCATGGCCTTCCCGGCGCAACAGGCGCGCCAGCATCCGCGCCCCTGCAAATGGGAACTCCATGTGCAGTTCGTCGATTCGCCGCATCAGCAACTGATCGACCTCGCTGACCGGCTGCGCCCGGTAATATGCGCTCGATCTCGCGATGCCAACCAGTCGCGTCTGTCGCGAAACCGGCAGCGCATGCGTACAGTCAATCATCGCTTTGCGCTCAGCAGTCCGGCTTTGCCGAGCGCTCCTGACAAAAAATCGTTCTCCAGCGTCAACTGCCCGATCTTCGCGTGCAGCGTTTTCACGTCCACCGGCGGATCGCTCGACGGTGCACCTGTCGCACCAAACACGTCTGCCGCACGCTCCTGCAACTGCCGCTTCCATTCCGTGATCTGGTTCGGATGTACATCAAACTGCTGTGCCAGTTCGGCCAGCGTGCGCTCACCTTTGACCGCTGCCAGTGCCACTTTCGCTTTGAACGCCGCTGAGTGCGTCCGTCGGGTTCTCTTCGTCATTTCCTCGGTTCCTTTGCCAGCATTATCGCTGGCTCAGGCCCCGGCCAAACCACTTATCCGACTGTCCGAATTTGCGCGGCCACCTCTGATCATCGCCGAACTGCTTGATTCGGCCTGGAAGCCCGCACAGGTGTGCTTCACTCACAGGGCTCCGCGAGACAGCAGGCCTCATCGCAAGTTCTTTGGCATCCCCGTCACGTTTAACGCCGAATTCGACGGCATGGTGTGTCGCGCGGCTGACCTCGGCCGGCCACTGCCGCGTGGCAAGCGTGACGCGACCCGCTTCGCGGTTAGGTACCTCGATCAAGTCCTGGCGCAGCAACGCCCAAGCTCCAGCGCGACGGCCCGACAATTTATTGCCGCCATGCTGGCAAGCGGCCGCTGCACCGCCGCGCAACTCGCCGAGCATCTGGGCGTCGATCGCCGGACGGTCCACCGACATCTGATGACCGAAGGCGAATCGTTCCGGGGGCTCCTTCAATCGACCCGGATGGAACTGGCGGAGCGGCTCGTGGCAGAAAGCGACCTCGCGCTATCGGAGGTCGGCACACTCCTCGGGTTTGCAGTACCTAGCGCTTTTTCCAGCTGGTTCGCGAGGACATTTGGCAGCAGCCCCTCGCAGTGGCGGAGGAACCGCTAGCGAACGCCGACACGTCCCGACGCGTTGCCCTGCGTCGGGATGGTCGGCGATGTCGTCAGGCGTGGAGCGTGAAGCCGCGCTGGCCGGGCTTGCGATTCGGCGCAAAACCGACTTTGGCCAGCGTCTCGTCGACGCCGTCGTAGAACTCATCGACCTTGTAGATCTGGCGCGCTTCCTTGCCCGTCGCGATCTCCCGTCCGAATTCGCGGGAGATGCGTACGAGTTGCTCGATCTGCTTGACCGTGCTCATCTTGCTCTTGTGGTCCTGCGTCCAGATGTTGTCCTCGATGCCACAGCGCACATGCAGGCCCATCGCGATGGCCATCATGTTGATCGGCAGGACGTGGCGCATCGACGACTCCAGCGTCAGGATTGCGCCGTCCGGCACGTGGCGGATGAAGTTCATCAGCGTGTACGGATTGGCGCCGTCGAAGCCGCCGCCGATCATCACATAGGTCAGTTTCAGCGGCCCGCGGTAGATACCGCGGCGCATCATGCGCTCGACCGTCTCGAGCTGGGAGACGTCGCCAAGCTGAAATTCGGTCTGGATGCGCTTTGCCTGCAGACGTCGCAGATGCTCCTCCATCCACGCAGGCCCGGCTGGAATGGTCATCTCGCGATACGCCTCGTACATCTTCGGCTCGCTCAGCGACGTGCCGGCGACGTCAGCCGCGGTCATCTTCTCGCAGACATTCATCTGGTTTGAGTTGATCGCAATGGTCACCTGATCGGGCTTCGGCAGCAGTTCGGCCAGCATGTGACGGGTATCGTCACTCAGCCACTTCGCCGCGTCACCTTCGTTCTCAGGCGCAAACGAGATCGAGCCGCCAACCTGCAGAATCATGTCGGGCACGGCCTCGCGCAGCCCGGCAAGCAATTCGTTGAACTTGGACAGGCGCTTGGAGCCCTTCCCGTCGTCCTCGCGAACATGCACGTGCAGCGCGGTTGCGCCGGCGTTGTAGCAATCGACGGCCTTCTGAACCTGATCCTTGATGCTGACCGGAATGTCTTCCGGGAAATCCGAGGGGAGCCACTCGGGCCCGTAGGGCGCGGCGCAGATGCACAGCTTTTGTTGATTCTCGGGGAACCACGAATCGTCCATGAAGTTCACGGCTGTCTCCTTGTATCGGCCCGACGCGTGCGCGGGCCGGAGTTAGGTTTTTTGGGGGTTTTCGATCAGCCCGCGTCAATCACGCTGGGCGCTCGCCGGGAGCGAAGGGGCGGTCGCCGATGATCCCGGCGCGTTCCATCTTTCGATGGCAAGGCGGATAGTCCATGACCGCGTAATGCTGGGTCGAGCGGTTGTCCCAGATCGCCATGCTGCTGGGCTTCCAGCGCCAGCGCACCTGATATTCGGGAATGAACGCCTGGCTCACCAGATAACGCAGCAGATCGCCCGCACCGGGGTTGGCGTCCTGCCCATAGCGCACGTTCGCCGCCGTGTGGAAGTTTGTGAAGTGCGTGGTGAACGCATTCACGAACAGGATGTTCTCGCCGGTTTCGGGATGCTCGCGCACCACCGGGTGTTCAGCGTCCGGATACCGTGACTTGAGCGCGAGTCGTTTCTCGATCGGCATCGCAGCACCAAAGCTGGCCTCGAGGCTGTGGCGGGCACGCAGCCCGGCAATCTTGCGTTTGATCTCTTCCGGCAGCTTCTCGTAGGCGAGCACCATGTTGGCCCACGTCGTATCAGCGCCGACGCTCGGTCCTTCTACGCAGCGCAGCACGCAACCCATCGGCGGCGCCTCGCGCCACGTGGCGTCGGTGTGCCACGCGTTCTCATAGCGGTCAATCGGTTGGTCAGGCGATTTGTAGATCTGCACGAGGCCGGGCGCGTCCGGATGAGACGGCGCCACCGGATGATCCTCGAGTTCGCCAAACCGGCGGGCGAAGGCGACGTGATCGGCGCGGCTGATGTTTTGATCGCGCAGAAACAGCACCTTGTGTTGCAGCAGCGCAGCTTTGATTTCGGCGAACAGGCCGTTGTCGTGTACTGCATCGGCCAGATTGACACCGGTCAGTTCGGCGCCGATCGCACAGGTCAATTGTTCGATTCGCATCGTGTTCCTCCTAGGGTCTCGGGATCAGGTTGCGAATCGGTGAATGCAGCTCCTCAGTGAAGGCCATATGTGGGCTCCTTGTCTCCGTTCGTTTTGGGCGCGTGTTTGATTCGCGTGGAAGAAAGTTAAGATTTTCTGCTCGGATAGACTTTCTCGATTGGGACAATTACTTTCTCATTTGGGACAGGTCGTTGCGCATGCCCCTGGCGTCTTGATGCAGGTCAAAAATGAACGTTGGGTAGCTTGTGTGGCTGCACAGAAAAACCGCGAGGTTGCTGACGCTAATCACGTGTTGCAACGGGCGCTGCAGGTTCGGCGAATAACGCTGCGGTCCGTGCAATTTGAAATGACTGAGGCAACGCGGTCGGACATCGGCGCATGGTTCAAGGATGCAGCGTTGAGGCGGAGAAGTGCCTTTCGCCCGGTCGCCTGGCGGCGTTTTCAATCAATTCAACCGGCAATACATCGCGTGGGCAGAGCGCCTGGCCGGCAACGTTCGCGTCTTTGGGCGACGCACACAGGCAATCGCGCTCCGCCAACGGCTTCGGCGTCGCGGCGCGGCCCGCGCGCTTCAGACAGGACGGCGCCCCGTATACGAGGGTGTGGCGGCGCAAGGGTGTGCAATCAGTTCCCCACGCAGGTCACGTACGATCCAGATTGCGAGATCGATACGTTCGACTCCGGGGGCCGCTAAGGGATCGCTATTTATTAATTTCGTAGCGCGTAATCGCGCATCAGTCCCCCGCAGCGGGGCTGATGCGGATACGCAACCGACGATCCAATCAAGCGTTATGGCGCGCGTTGTAAACGTGAAGATTGGACTCGCGTTCTCACAGCGCGCGAAGATACCGTGCAATAAGGCGAGTGCGGACGGACTTCTGTCCGACGCAAACCGGTCTGCGGCTGCGAGAGTGCTGCAATGCAGGGCGGAAGATGACGATATTCCGCCTGCTTGATCAAACTACCGTGGTGCAGATTCGCACGAGCAGTGATCAATTCACCTGCAAATTCCCGCCGGCGCCGAGGCCACCCTTCACGCTTTGTGCTTTGTATTGCTTCACGGATGTAACGAGGTTATTTAGCGAATCCGTGAAAGCGGCCACGATTACCTTGCCCTGCGCCGTATTCGCGTATGCCCCCCCAGCGCCGCCACCTGCGCCGCCAGCACCTCCGGCAACGAGGCCGGCGAGCACACCATAGTCGACGTTCTTGGCCGATCCCTCGGCGGCGGCCAGTTGGACGCTCGAACGGTTATCGACCAGCGTGAGTAATGTCGACGCTTCCTGAGTCTTCATCGTGCCGGCGACACCGGCAAGCGCCCCGCCGACGACTGGCACGAACGCGAGCAGTCCCGCTGCACCGCCACCTGCGTTGGCGTTGCTAAAGGTGATGCTGGGGCTGATGGTGTAGTCGGCGGCGACCATCTGGCCTTTGTGCATTTTCGAAGTTTTGCGAAGCTCGCCAGTTGCATTGAGTGCGCGCTCATCCATCGCTGCAGCCAGTGCACGGCCACGATCGACAATCACGAAGCAGTTGGATTGCTGCACAAGCAGCTTTAGAACAGGGACCGTGCTGCCGAGCTGATATTGCCCGGTCACCAGACCGTACCAGGGGGCAGTGGTGTCTTCTACGATCGAAACCGTCCCGAGGGGTGCGGCGCAATGCGACAGGCCGGCATTGGCGTTCTGCGATGTCGAGCCGGCTGCCGAGCCAGTCGCGGTCGTTTTCGCCGACGTTGCACCCATCTGCATGTCGGAGCATGCGGCCAGAAAAAGCAGCGACAAGGCTGCAGCCCCCATCAATTTGACTTCCATGGTTCCTCGCTTATTGTTCTTTGGTTTTTCAGTCGTTGAGTTTTCTGCCTAACGGGATTTAGGCAAGTAGCGTCGGGTGTTCTACATTGGCGCCATCCGAATATCGGCAATTCGGCATGAATCTTCAAAGTGGGTGTTTAATCTTTGTTATGCCGCAAGAAAAATCTCGGGTTGGCATGTTGGGTCTGCATTATTGACGCGAGCGTTGCTTGAGTTATGCGTTTTGGCTGCAGCATGCAACGGGCTGAATGCGGAAGCGCCGCGGTTCCAAAGGCACGTATTCCGCTGCAATACGGGATTGGGTGAAACGATTGGCGTATCCCCGGAAGTCGCCATTCAGTTCGTGCGAGGCAATAGCCGAGATGGAGTGTCACCAGACTTTTTAGTTGAGGCCCTCCCAACGGCAGTGATGATTTGACTTTTGCCAGCCAGTGCGTGCGAGCGCTCCACTCCTTCGACGCCGAGCCTGCTGCCGTGATCCTGCCAGCCGATTGCCCCCGATCCCGATTTCCACCCGGCAACTGGAAGAAGCCACTACCGACCTGCAGTCGTGTGCACGGATCATCGCCAGACTGTCGCGGGCGGCATGAGGCGTTTTGTGTCATATTGACCGTTTTTGTGGCAACGCGTAAAGTGTGCCTTCGTCGAACCCCACGCGCTAATTGAGCGTCCCGGAGAAATCGGAGATGACCCCGCCGATGCATTTCAAAGAGATCACATTTGCAGCGGACGGCCCGTGGCATGCGCCCGTCTCAGCGACCGCGCCAGCCACACCGACCGTCAAACCCTGCATCGCCGTCCATGAGACGGTACGCTCATGAGCGCCTGTTCCCTGCCCGCCAGCAATGTCGCTCAATCGGAGAGCGACACGAATCTCACTGGCCGTCGTAGCGCATGGCAAGACCGCGCGCTCGACGCAAACACTCGCGCGCTCCTCGCACGCGATTCCACGGCGTTCGTTCACCAGTCCGTGTCCACGCCGTGCCTGAATGCGATTGCA
The DNA here is from genome assembly GCF_021390575.1 of Paraburkholderia adhaesiva. Lineage (GTDB taxonomy): Bacteria > Pseudomonadota > Gammaproteobacteria > Burkholderiales > Burkholderiaceae > Paraburkholderia > Paraburkholderia adhaesiva. The sequence goes on from NZ_JAJEJQ010000002.1 coordinate 1,370,524, forward strand.
AAGGCCGAAGGCATCTGGATCGAAGACGTCCAGGGACGCCGATACATGGATTTCCACGGCAACAATGTGCACCACATTGGTTACGGACATCCGCGCCTCAAGCAGGCAATCGCGACGCAGATGGACGCACTGCCGTTCGCACCGCGCCGATACGCCTGCGAGACCGCAGTGGAACTGGCGGAAAAACTCGCGTCGATCGCACCTGCCGATTTATCGAAAGTACTCCTGACGACTGGAGGCTCCGATGCGATCGAAGTCGCGATCAAACTCGCTCGCGCAGCGACCGGACGCTTCAAGACGCTGTCATTCTGGGATGCTTTTCACGGTGCGGGGACCGGCGCATCGGCATTGTCGGGAGAAGCCCTGTTTCGCGCGGGGCCGGCCGCGCCGCTCGTCGCGGGCGCGCAGCACGTCGCGCCATTTGCGTGTTATCGGTGCCCGTACGGGCACGCCTGCCACGAGCACGGCGCGCCCAAGCTCGAAGCATGCAACATGGCGTGCGCGAATATGGTGGACTACGTGCTAGCGCGCGAGGGCGATGTCGCCGCCGTGATCGCCGAACCCGCGCGCTGCGTGCCCTACCTGCCGCCGCCGGGATATTGGCGGCGCGTGCAGGAGGCATGCCGTCGCCACGGCGCACTGCTCGTCTTCGACGAGATCCCGACCGGACTTGGGAAGACAGGGAAAATGTTCGCGTGCGACCACGACGGCGTCGTGCCGGACATACTGGTGATGGGCAAAGCGCTGGGTGGCGGAATTCTCCCGATTGCCGCGTGCATCGCACGCCCGGATCTGGACGTGGCCGGTGACTGGGCGTTTGGTCATTACACGCACGAAAAGAATCCGGTTACGACGCGCGCTGCGCTCACGACAATCCAGATCATCGAGGACGAAGGTCTCGTGGAGAATGCGGCGCGCGTGGGCGCGCTCGCGCTCGAACGGCTGGATGAGATGAAGCACCGGCTCGGCGCGATTGGCGACGTGCGCGGGCGCGGCTTGCTGCTTGGTATCGAACTCGTGAAGAGTCGAGCGGACAAAACACCCGATAACGAACTGGCCGAGGCCGTGTTGTATCGCGCGCTCGACCGCGGCCTGTCCTTCAAGACGACGATGGGCAATGTGCTGACGCTTACACCGCCGCTTACCGTCACGCCCGCGCAGATGCTGGATGCCCTGGCGATTATCGAAGAGGCGATCACGGCGGGGACTTCGGCCGATCGACGATAACCGAACGCCCACCTGCTATTCCAACGGCGGACGCTCGCTAGTGACGCGCTAGAGATATTTGACTGCCGGCTAGCAGATCCTCAAAAAAAGATCTCATAGAAACCCACGCAAACAAGGAGAACGCCGGCGAGCACGCCAGCAGATTTCCCCGCACGATGCACGCCCAATTTACCGAGGTAAGTGCCGAACGAGATGGTGATAATGCTGACGACAAAAACTACCGCGGTCATCGCGTAAATATTCAAGCCCAACATCCCGGCCCCGGCGCCGTTGGGAACATTATTGATCGTTAGACCAAGAGCTAACGCCAGAGCCTCTTTCAAGTCGATATGGCCCGAGCGGTCCCTGTCGGCGACAACAGGATTGTTGAGAATCTCGGCGATCTGGTGAAAGCCGTATGTGGAACGCCCGTTGTTCGTGACGAGGTCTGCTTCCCGCGGCTCCCCGACGCAGCGCATGAACTTTTCCTGGTAGATGACCCAGAGCCCCGCCAGCACAATAACGCCGCCACCGAGCAAGGTGTCCATTCGTTGACTTATGAAACGGTAGACGCTTTGCCCGAGAAGGATAGACAGAAAGGTACCGGTGGCGGTAACCGCCGCGATCAGGACATTAGAGGAGATGGGGATGTTGATCTTCCGGAAGCCGTACGAGGTACCTACCCCGATATTGTCGAGATTGCTCGATGCGGCAATCAACAGGATGGGAAAAATCGAGGTGTACAGGACGGCTTGAATCATGTTCTGAAACTTCTTGTGAAGACCGGAAAATGCACCTTGATTTCCGGTTCAATCGCCGTGGCCAATTACGTGGTCACGATAAGGAAGGTAGCAATGACCTTGCCTTCCTTTGGCACATTGGGCACATTCCCTGGCCGAGTGCGTCAAGCGGCGGCCAGATCGGCGAGCCAGCGCTTTTCAAACCTCATGGATCTGGCATGCCTGAGGTCGGAGTGCAACCGATGGTTATTTCGGAAACGCAGCCACATTCAGGCACCGCATATATTGCCTGATGCCGGCGCCGCCAGAAATCCGCAAAGCCCCTGGAATACCCGCCACTGCGCACCGCTCAGCCGCGTTGGCACTCAAGCCGGAACCGCGGCTGACCGTCGCCACCCTACTGCCCACCCGACGCAATAAGCGGCCCGATCACGCCCATTACCTGCTCAGGCGTAATCGCCGAGGTGCACTCGAATCGCCGGTCATCGCCCCCATGGCGCGGGCACCAGTTAAAGTCGCTGCTGTCGAATTCGACTGTCGTGTCGTTGTAGCAGCTATTGCACACGCGAAAGTTAATCACCCGCCACGGCGTATGAAACTCCGCCTTCGGATGCGAATGGCCGCTGATCAGCACGACCGGCGTCCTGACTGCCCACGCAAGCCACGACAGACCGCCAGCGACCCCAATAAAGAAGTCAGCGTTCGCAAGCAAACTGGCCCGTTCCGTTAGCGGCAGATCGCCGGTGAAATCCTCGGCGCCTTCCGGTATCGTGTTCAGCGCGCCCGCCACGCCGTGTTCGCGGTCACGGTCGATACACAGCACGCGGTATCCACACGCCCTCAAAAGCGCAATCAGCGCCGACCAGCCACCCGGCCTGTTCCAGTATTTACATTGCGCCGACGCCTGCGTGCCGATACACACATAACGCTCGCGGATCGTGCGCTCCCGGTTGGCCACGACGATATTCGGGCGCCGCTCGATCGCGGGAACGCCCAGCATGTACGAGGCAAAGTCCTGCACACTGCTCACGCGCGCATCGGTTGGCTGATGATCGCGATCCGTGTACGGCAGGAAGCGGTCGAGCCGGTACGACGCGTAGAACGGCTCGCCTTCAGCCTCGATCTCGCCGGGCAGACCGTCCACGAACTGCAGCGCCGGATAGGCGTCCTCGAAAAGCGGACGCAAACCCGGCCTCAGTTGCACGGTCACCTGGCATTCGTGCTGCTGCCGGAACGCCTCGATCGCCGGCATCCACGCAATTGCATCACCGAGCGCGCCCGAGCCGACCTCGATCAGCACGCGCCGCCACGTCGCATCGAACGCGTGCGAAAACACGACGCGCGCGCCATCGAACACGTCGAACTGGAAGCGCACGAAATATTTGCGGCGGCTCGAAGCGAGTTCACCCGCTTCGAGCGTGTCGTGCAAGATGACGTTGTTCGTGTCGAGGTCGCGCATCCGGACGCGCCAGCCCGCCACCGGCACCTGCACGCGGCAGCCGTAGTTGAAGTCGTAACGCACGCCCTCCCGGCCGAGCAGCGCAGGCACGTCGGGGCAGGCGGACGAGGCCGCCTCCCGGCTGAGCAGTGCGCGCTCGAGTAATGCGTTGGGCGACGGGGCAGGCGTAGCGGTCAGACGCCGGTCGGTCGTGTTCATCGTGCGGGACTCGTTTCATCTATGGTCGTACCGACGCAGCCTTGCCGCATCGGGCTTGCGCCGCGACCCCAAATACAGGGCGGCGCCGCCAAGGATGATAGTCCGCCGTGCGAGCGCGCACGGCTACGCAAATCAAGAGATTGTGAGATATGCCGCGCGTCAGGTCAGCGCGGCCGCCGCAAACTTGCCGAGGTCGGTCGCGGGATCGTGCAGCGCATCAACATCGAGTTTCGCTCCAGACCCCACGAGCTTTTTGCCGCAAAGGAAATCGGGCATCGAATTGACGGCGTCGACGGCGAGCAGCGTCCGGTCCTTGAGATACCAGACCGCGAAGCGCCGCGCCGCGGGATCGCCACGCACGATGGCCTGGTCGTAGCCCTCCAGCAGGCCGACGGTCTGCAGTTTCAGGTCATATTGATCGGACCAGAACCACGGTACGTCGCAGACGGGACGCGGTTTGCCCGTGATGGCCGCCGCCGCGAGCTTCGCCTGCTCCACCGCGTTGTGCACGCTTTCGAGGCGCGCCGAGCGGCCATAGTGCGCGAGCGGCCGGTTCGAGCAGTCGCCGATCGCGAATACATCGGGGTCGGACGCCCGGGCGTCGTCGTCGACCTGCACGCCGTTTGCGCAGGCGATGCCCGCCTCCAGCGCCAGCGTCACGTTCGGGACGACGCCGACGCCGACGAGCGCGAGCCCGGCCGGCACGACCTCGCCCGACGCCAGTTTCACGCCGCTCAACTTGCCGCCCTCGCCCACGAACGACTCGATTTTCGCGTCGAGGCGCAGATCGACGCCCTTCGCGCGATGCTCGTGTGCGTAAAACGCCGAGACGGTTTCGCTCGTCACACGTCCGAGCACGCGCGGCGCGGCTTCGAGCACCGTGACCTCACGGCCGAGCTTGCGCGCGGAAGCCGCCGCTTCGAGGCCGATATAGCCCGCGCCGACCACGACCAGCCTTTCGCCGGGCTGCAGGCGCGCGCGCAGCACGTCGGCATCGGCGAGCGTGCGCAGTGCCACCACCCCTTCCAGGTCGTGCCCGGGGATGGAAAGCACGCGCGGCGTAGAACCGGTCGCGAGAATCAGCTTGTCGTACTGCAGGTGGCTGCCATCGGCGAGCGCGAGCGTGTGGGACGCGCGGTCGATCGAGTGGACCGCCGCGCCGAGCTTCAGTTCGATGCGGTTGTCGTCGTAGAACGCGCGCGGCTTCAGCCATAGGCGGTCGGTATCGGCCTCGCCCAACAGGTAACCCTTGCTGAGCGGCGGACGATGATACGGCGGCACCGGCTCAGCGCCGACCAGCACTATCCGTCCGTCGAAACCGTATTGCCGCAACAGCGCGGCGGCGTTGCCGCCCGCATGCCCTGTCCCGACGATCACCACCGTGCTGCTCGATCCTTCCATGTCCCCTCCCGTTCGCTTGTGCATCTGGCTCATCTATTGTGGCGTTTCATACATCTATCGCAACGATCGTCGCTCCGGCCCCACTGTGGCCCGCTATGCCCCTGCGGCGCTGGCCAGGAACGCGATCATCGCATGCTTTGGCCCCGGCGCTGTCCATTGTCCTTATCGAACGCTTGCGTTCTTGGTGGCGCAGCGCAGCCTCCCATTTCATAGAGTTGCGCGCCGTGTGAGTGACGCGGCTAGAATCGCGCAATCGCTCCGCGTCACATAACAAAAACCCAGGATACCGCCATGTCCCACGCTTCAGTTCCCCGCCCGCCGCGCGTCTATCTCGCGGGCTTCGACGTGTTCCGCCTCGACGCTCGCGCGTTCGGCGATCGCCTGCGCGCCGCCTGCGCCGAATACGGTTTCGAAGGCGTCTATCCGCTCGACGCCGAAGTACCCGACGACCTCGACGGCCCGCACAAGGCCGCCTGGATCTATCGAGCCAACATCGAAGCGATCCGCTCCGCCGATATCGTGATGGCCAACGTCGACGACTTTCGCGGCCCGGGCGAGCCCGATTCCGGGACGGCGTTCGAAATCGGTTTTGCAGCCGCGCTAGGAAAGAAAATCTGGGCGTATACGACCGATGCGGGAACCTTGATCGATCGCGTGCCGTCGCAGCCGGTCCCTCAAGGACGCACATGCGCACGCGGTTTTCTGGTCGAAGACTTCGGACTCCAGAAGAATCTCATGATCGCGTGTTCCGCACGGATCATCGACGGCGATGCGCGTGCGTGCCTCGCGGCCATGGCACAGGACCGCGACAACCCGGACGCAATGCCGGAACATCAGTGATGCATGGCGCTCATCGTGCTCATTCGCTGCAGGGCACGAATGCGCGCGACGGCTGGCCGGTCCGTCACCGCGCCCTGATACAGCTTCGCGAGATCGGCTTTGAGCGCGGTGCGTGAGCCATTGTCGAGATAGACCATGTGCCCCGAAGGGTAGAAGCGTGCACTGAGGTTGTTGCGCACCTTCTGATCGACGAGCGGCATTTTCTGCAGATCGATCACGGTCTGATAGAACGGCGTGACGAAGTCGTAGTAGCCGTTTGCCGATAGCACGCGCAGATCCGGGTTCAGTGCCATCACGGCAGCCAGATCGCCCGCTGTGTAAAGCACGATATTGCCCTGCACGTCGATACCCTTCTGGGCGCCCGTCGGGTCGATGTGGCTGAAATTCCAGTTATGAAATACCTGGTCGTTGAGATCCGTGAACGAAGAATTCGAACGGAATTTCAACTGCTCGTTCAAGTAGCTGTTCCACATCGCCGTATAGACACCCGTCACGGCGGTCATGGTCGGATCGTTACCGCCCGAGTTTGGGTCGATCTTTCCCGCGATACCCGTGTCGATTGCCGTCACACGGCCATCGTACGCACCAAGCGCTACGCCTTTATCCTTGAGCAGCGTCGTGAGAAAGAGCGAATTGCCCCGGCTGTCGTAGGCGGCGATGTCGAGGTTCCAGGAAGTAAGTGTCTGCGTGTCGATGCCCATATATTTCGAAAGTGTGCTGAGCGCGGCCGCGATCGCCGGGTTTTTCGCATTGGAAATATTTTCCAGCGCCTCGCGATAGTCCGTGCGCGAGAATTGCGCCACCTGCTCCGCGAACGCCTGCAGGTCCTTTGGCTTCGGCTTCACGCCGACGCGATCGTGATACCACGCATCGGCGGCAGCGGTGGGAAGCGCGCCCACCGGATTGCCGCTTTGCGCATAGTCGAGAATCGACGACTGCAGCGTGATACCGTTCAGGTCGACGCCATCCTCGTGCAGCCTGTACGCGAGCACGCAACTGCGCGCCGTGCCATACGATTCTCCGTAAAGAAACTTCGGCGAATTCCAGCGATCGTTCGCCGTGAGATAGCGCTTGATGAACTGCTTGAGCGAGTCCGCGTCCTGATCGACGCCCCAGAATTCGCGGTTGTGATGCGGTGCGATCGCCGCCGAATAGCCCGTGCCCACCGGATTGACGAACACCAGGTCGCTCTTGTCGAGCAGGCTGTCCGGGTTATCTTCGAGCGTATAGGGAGCGGGCGGCGTGAAGCCCGGCATCGACGTCTTGATGCGCTTCGGCGCAAACGAGCCGAGCAGCACGAACACCGACGACGAACCAGGCCCGCCGTTATAGAAGAACGTGACAGGGCGATCCTGCGCCTGCACGCCGTCCTTCGTGAACGCCACGTAGAAAATCTTGGCATTGGGCTGCGAGTTGCCCGGATCGACGGTCACGAGATGCCCCGCCGTCGCCGTATACGCGATCACCTCGCGGCCGATCTGCATCGCATGGTGCGTAATGGCGGCGTTCTCGGTCATGTCGGTGACGAAGTCGTCCGGACCGTTGCCGTATGCGGTCGGATCGAAGCATGGGCGATCCGCGGGGCTGCGGTGCTTGCCGTTGCCACTGGGTGCATGGCCATTGCCACGCGTGGATCGAGCCTGACCGGTCATATCGTCTCCCTGCTCGTGCAGTGTGTGACGTTTTCGAATCCTTCCGCGTGTCGCCGTTGTCCGCGCGCGCGACGCCGCCTCATGCTACGCCGACGCGAACACCCCGGCCACTTTAGTGCCCACTGGTGTACCGAGGCCCGTGCAGGCGTCCCAGCCGGGCGCGGCAGAATAATCGCCGTTGTTGCCGGTCGTAATGTCGTTGAATGCGCGAGGCTGTGCGTACAGCAACGCATTCGCGAAGCCCACGGGTTTGCCGCGCGTGGCGTTGATGCGCGCGATCAGCGCAGCCCAAAGCGGCGCGACCGCGCTCGTGCCGCCCACCACCGTATCGCTTCCGCCGATGCGCACCACATAGCCCGTGGCGGGATCGGCATCCGCGGATACATCGGGGACGCCGCGACGTGCGAGCGCGCTTGTACTGCCGTCGCTGCCCGCGACCGACAGGCCCTTCTGCCAGGCTGGCAGCGCGAAGGTCGAACTTACGCCGCCGCCCGTTGCCCCATCGTTGGCGCTGCTCCACACCGTCTCGCGCTCGATCTTGCCATTGGCCGCCGTCACGCGCGTACCGCCACAGCCAAGTGCATACGGGCTCGACGCAGGGAAGTCCACGTGATCGGCTCCGTCGCCCACGCCATCCGATGAGCCACTGTCGCCCGACGCAGCGCACACCGTCACGCCGAGCGCCACAGCCGTCTGCAGCGCGTCGTTGAGCGCAGTGAGCGTCTGCTGCGTCCAGGCCGATTCGGGCGCGCCCCAACTGATCGAAATGACCGAAGGATTGCGCGTGCTGTCGTGCAACGCTGCGCTCACGGCATCGACAAAACCCGCCTCGCTATTCGGCGCGAAATACACGGCGATTCGCGCCGCGGGCGCAAGCGCACCAGCAATCTCGACATCCAGCGTGACTTCGCCATCGGGACCATTCGGATCGCCGGTGGGGGCGTTCTTCGCCTGATCGACGGACACCGATTCCACTATCGGAAACGGCACGCCGAGCGCGCTGAAATAGGCCCGCAGGTCCGTCTCGCTGTAACCGCCGCCTAGTTCAACGAGCGCGATGCACTGACCGCGGCCATCGCCGGACGGGAAGTCATAGAGCTGTGCGATCTGCAGCGGCGTGAACGAATTGGTCACGGCTCGCGCGGCGCGAATGGGCGGACGGATCGTCGGGTTGGTGCGAAAGTGCGGACGCGCTTTCGCACGATTATCGAAGCCAAGCACGGCCGTGACGACCTCGTGAACGTCTTCGGGCAGATGCACGGGGTGGCCCGGCTGGTGGAAGTGATGCGTGGCATTGCCCACCTGATGCTCGAAGTGCTGCAGATCGACGCCGAACGCGGCGTTGTACTGCTCGACCGTGCCGGAGAGCACGATGCGCCGCGCGGCCGGGTCCGTGCTCACGACCGTGAGCCCGTGCGACGCGGCGAATCGCTCGACGCACTGGACGTCGGCGACGGAAGCGCCGAAGTGGCGTTCGAATTCTTCGCGCGACACCGGCTGCGCCGACGCGTCGCCAGACTCGAGCCGCTCGACCAGATCGCGGAAGCCGTCGCCGTTCTGGCGGCGCAGCATCACCACGATTTCAAAACGCTCTGCGGGATCGCACGCGCCCACGCACTTTGCATTGGCCGGTGCCGGGTGGTTGCTGCCTGCCAGGGGCCGCCTCGTCATGGCTTTTCTCCTCGCTCCAGCGCTTGCGTTGGGCTTCACACACGCTACAGTTTGCCGGAGTTCCGGATTGCTCACACTTTTGCTGGCACACGCCGTCGCATTTCCGGTGTCGGTTCATGCCTTATCGTGCAAGGTCCACCGTGCGTTGCGAGGCCGCATATGCCGGGTCGTTGGCGCCGAGCAAGCGACGTTCCTGGAAATAAACGCAACGCAGCGCGCATCGCGTATATTCATTTCACTATTAGCGCTACACGTCATTCACAAAATTCTGGGGATCTCATCAATGAAGCCTCGCATTCCGCCACCCATCCTGATGCTGGCAGCGGCCGTCATCATGTGGGTTCTGCACCGCCGATTTCCGCTCGCTGTGTGGGTCGCCCCTCCATGGCACCAGTTCGGCAGTGTTGTGGCTGCCATCGGGATCGCGATTGGGGTGGCCGCTGTCGTGCGTATGCATCAGGCGCATACCACGACCTCTCCGATGGATCCGGGCAAGGCCTCATCGCTCGTGACGGACGGCGTTTTTCGTATCAGCCGCAACCCGATTTATCTGGGTATGGCGTTGCTCCTGATCGGCTGGGCAATCTGGCTCGGCAGTGCGAGTCCATGGGTCATTCCGCCGATATTCGTGGTTCTCATCACCGCCGTGCAGATCATTCCCGAGGAACAGGCGCTTGGCCAACGCTTCGGGGAACAGTACCGCGCTTATCAGAAACGCGTCGCGCGATGGATCGGCCGCCCCGTGTGACGCACTCGCAGATTGTGGCTGGCGAGCCGTGGTGACCCTGCCGCCAGATCTGCGCTACCAGACGCGCGAGACGCGTCGGTTATGCCCTTTCACGCCCTGTCCCAGGGCGGCACGCCCGCAAACGCATTGACCAGAAAATCGATTGCCGCGCGCACCTTCGCACTCACGTGACGACGGCTCGGATATAGTGCGAGCACATCGATATCCGGCAAGCGGTATTCAGGCAACACCCGAACGAGTCTGCCGGCGCGCAGGTCGTCTCCGATCAGAAACGTCGGTTGCCAGATCACGCCGTGCCCGGCGAGCGCCGCCGCTCGCGCTGTATCTCCGTTATTGGTATGCATGTGACAGTTGACTTCGACAGCGCGAACCTTGCCGTGGCTGTCCGTCAATTGCCATTTGTCTGCTGTCGCAGCGTACGTGTATCCGATGCATCGATGTCTGATCAGGTCGGCCGGTGATTCCGGATGCCCCCACGCGTTCAGATAGTCGGGAGACGCGCACAAGAAGTTTTTCGACGTCGCCAGTTTGCGGGCTGCATGGTCAGCCGTCCCCGCGCGCGAGATGCGAATGGCCAGATCAAAGCCCTCCTCCACGATGTCGACGACGCGGTCGATCAGCGCAATATCGAGTTCGACATCGGGATATCGCTGCATGAACTGCGGCCACAACGGCGCCAGATGCCGGATGCCGAAACTGACTGGTGCATTGATGCGCAGCCGTCCGCGTGGTTCGATCGACGTTGTCGACACCAGCCCCTCCGTTTCAGCGACGTCTTCGAGAATCGTCTTGCAGCGCGAATAAAGAGTCTCGCCGCCTTCGGTGAGAGACAGCTTGCGTGAGGTGCGATTGAGCAGCCGTGTGCCTAGATGCGCCTCGAGTTCATTGACATAGCGCGTGATGTTGGCGGGCGACGTTTCCAGCGCATCGGCAGCACGCGCAAAACTGCCCCGGTTGACCACGGTGACGAAGACTTCGAAGGCACGCAGGCGGTCCATTTCGAGCCCCGATCGTTCATAAAAGCTGAATGATACCGCCATTCATATCGTCTTTTTCAAGCAGTATGGAAACCCTATAGTCAGGTTCACGGAGCCGGCGCATTGGGCATCGGTCCACAACTGAAGCTGGAGATAGACATGCAACGCTTGACAGGAAAAGTCGCCATAGTGACGGGTGCCAGTGCAGGTATTGGCCGTGCCGCTGCAAAGTTGTTCGCTGCCGAGGGCGCCAAGGTCGTCGTGGCGGCGCGCCGCGAATCCGAACTCGATTCGCTCGTGACCGAAATTACCCGTGAAGGCGGCACGGCCGTATCGCTTGCCGGGGACGTGCAATCCGAAGACTTCGCGAAAGCGCTGGTTGCACGCGCGGTCGAGCGCTTCGGCCGTCTCGACATCGCCTATAACAATGCGGGGACGCTCGGCGAAATGGGCCCGTCAACGGAGATCTCGGAAGCGGGCTGGTCAGCTACGCTAGCCACCAACCTGACGAGCGCATTTCTCGGCGCCAAGCATCAGATTCCTGAAATGATCAAGCAAGGCGGCGGATCGATCATCTTTACGTCGACCTTCGTCGGCTATTCGTTCGCCTTTCCGCAAACAGCTGCTTATGCCGCCAGCAAGTCCGGTCTGATTGGACTGACACAGGCGCTCGCGTCCGAATTCGGGCCGCAAGGTGTGCGAGTGAATGCCATCCTTCCGGGTGCCGTGGACACTGACATGTATCGCGGTATGAATAACACCGCCGAATCGCAAGCATTCGTGACCGGCCTCCACGCGCTCAAGCGAGTCGCGAAGCCGGAAGAGCTCGCACGCGCGGCGCTCTATCTCGCGTCCGACGATTCGTCGTTCGTGACGGGCACGGCTTCGCTGGTCGACGGCGGGGCTTCGATTACGCGCACGTGAACCGATTGAAGCTTGATGGCCACACCCGGCTCTGAGTCGGGATAAGTGCAACAATTGACCCGTCGCGCGCTTTGAAACGCATCCTGGCAGGCGGAGGCGGACATGCTGAAGATCGCGAGGGAACGAATCGTGGCGGCAATGATGAGCACCATGCTCATCATTGGCTCCGCGCAGGCGCAATCACCATCGTTCGATTCGTTCACCCTTCCCGCCGGCAGCGCACCTCACGACGTCGCCCCGGCACCCGACGGCAACGTATGGTTCACGGCACAGGCACGCGGCGCAGTCGGGCGACTGGACCCGCGCAGCGGCAAGATCGACGTGATTTCCCTCGGCGATGGCGCGGCGCCGCACGGCGTGATCATCGGTCCTGACCACGCGGCATGGATCACAGAAGGCGGCTCGAACGCAATCGTGCGCGTCGACGGGAAGACGCTCGCCGTCACGCGTTTCGCGTTGCCGAAAAACCGTCCGGGCGCCAATCTGAATACAGCGGTCTTCGACAAGCACGGACATCTCTGGTTTACCGGGCAAAGCGGTATCTTCGGCGAACTCGATCCGGCGACCGCGCGAATGCGTGTTTTCGATGCACCTCGCGGGCCCGGCCCTTACGGCATCTGTGTCACGCCGGACGGCAGCCTGTACTTCGCCTCCCTGGCTGGCAGCTATCTCGGCCGCATCGATTCCGCGAGCGGCGCGGTTCAGGTCATAGAGCCACCGACGCCGGATCAAGGCGCACGCCGCGTATGGTCCGATTCGAAGGGGCGCGTCTGGGTCAGCGAGTGGAACGCGGGGAAAGTCGGCATGTTCGACACGGCGAGCCGTCAATGGCGCGAATGGCGACTGCCTGGCCAGGACCCACATCCGTACGCGATTTTCGTCGACGACCGTGACATCGTTTGGCTCAGTGACTGGGGCGCCAACGCGCTTGTGCGCTTCGATCCGCGAGCGGAGCGGTTCGACGTGTTCACCTTGCCGCGCCCGCACGCGAACGTTCGCCAGATGATGGGCCGGCCGAGCGAAGTCTGGCTGTCTGAATCCGGAACCGATCATCTGCTGCGCTATAGATCTCACGCAGCGGACGTCAGCAACCCGTGACATAGAGATTGCAGTGGCGCTGCCAAATCCGCGGAATGGGCAGTGATTGCTCAGGAAAACCGGAATTTCACGCTAGCGACGATGCTCATCACTAGTCGACTCGCTGGCGACGCTCGCGGATCGAGACGCCATTTCACTGCGTCCAGCATGCAAGAAAAAACCGCACCTGCAGTCCACGAATGGAACTGCAGGTGCGGTCTTCAGGATAGTGCCGGCGGCACGTCTCCCGGCGTCAACGCCCCGGTGGGCGCGACGCCGGCGCGGCCGACGATGCTCAGGACTGGTTCGGACGGATCGTCAGCGAGTTCTTGACCGACGTTACGCCTTGCACGCCCTTGGCGACTTCAGCGGCGTGATCGATCTGCGCCTGCTCGGGCACCGAGCCCTGCAGTTCCACGGCGCCGTCACGCGCACGCACGGTGATCTTCGCCACGTCGATCTTCTTGTCCTTGGCGAGGACACCGCGGACCTTGCGGCTGAGCGCGCGGTTAGCCGCCCTGGCCTGCTTCAGTTGCGCCTGAGACTGGTTGACCTGATGCTGCGCGGCCGCGGTCGGACCGCTAGCTGCGGGCGCAGCATCGCCCTGGGCATAGACCTGAAACGAAGCAGCCACAAGAGCCGTGGCTGCGGCCAGCTTGAATACCTGAATAGCCTTCATGCAGTTTCTCCTGTTGTTACTGTTTTATTGCTAACCCACCAACGAGCCGGTGCGCTACACCCGGTGAACTACACCATTTACTACGAAAAATCCGCACGACAAAAACGGCGCTCGGCGAGCGCCGCAATCTTTCGCGTTAACGTGTCCATTTGCGCAAGCGAGCGGCAGTCCCGCTCGATTTCCTCGCACAGTTCATACGAAGCCACGCTAATTATTGACCGGATCCAATTATAAGAATGTAAACCGCGCGATGCGGGGCAGGGAAAATGCGGCTGAATCACTAGCTTGCAATCGATCTCATCATAGAGTAGGAGCACGTTTGGTAGCCATAGGAATGTGGTCAAATCCCCGTCGTTGCCTTGTGGACCAGTCAATGAGCCGTCAACCACCGAACGTATTCGGCTCGCGTCGATGCGCATTTTCCCCATTGCGCTTGAAATGATGCGCATAGGGAGCGGATATCCAGCGGCACGAGCGCAAAAAAATGTGCCGGGTGTAGCGTAATCGCGACGCAGATTATGCCATCCGGTTTGTGCTCTGAAATAAAGCGACTACAGAATACCGATGGCCGTGGAAATCCATGTACGTTTTCCGGTTTCCAGTAAATCCGCGTATCAGCCAGAATCAGCACATCACCCCGATAGCCAACGAGAATACGCAAATCGGTATGCTTCTCGTCGAGCGGCGGCGCCGGTCACTGCAGGTCCAGCCGCCGCGTTCCCACGCTGCGGCTGGACACATCGCAAATACGGTCCACCGGTCCATCAGTCTCCGGCCAGTCATCAGCGGCCGTAGTGCGCCGTAAAGGACGCTTTACCCAGCAACTTGTCGCCCAGCCCCTTGTTCAAGGCGAAACCGTGGAGCGCAGCGGTACCGGTCTTCGGGATGCCGGCTGCCGCATACAGATCGCTCACAGCCAGGGCAAACAACGTGAAGACATAACGATGTGGCTTGTCGCCCACTGGCGGGCAGGGGCCGCCGTAGTTGCCATTGCCACCAGTCGTACCCGTATCCTGGTAGTCGTTCATACCGCCATTGGCACCAGCCGGCAGTCCGGACGCGGAATTACCGGCCCCCTGCGGCAGATGCGTCACGCTCGCGGGAATGTTATAGACCGTCCAGTGCCAGAAGCCGCTGCCAGTAGGCGCATCCGGATCGTAAACCTGTAGCGCGAATGATTTTGTGCCGGCCGGCGCACCCGTCCACACGAGAGCCGGCGATACATTTTCGCCCTTGCAGTCGAAACCTTTCAGCACGAACTTATCCGCAATTTTGCCGCCCGCGGCGATGTCGGGGCTAGACAGGATGAACTTGTCACCGGCCTGCGCGAAGGCAGGAGACAGCATTAGCGCAGACAAGCCAGCGAGAAACAGAGCCTTTGACGAAAGACGGCATTGGAGGTTCATGAGGTTCCTCTTGTGTCAGTGGCAAAGAGACTGCAGTGTGGGCTGAAGGTAGTACAAAAGCGCCATCGTCACCTCGATCCGCCTCAAGAGTAACGAAGTTAAAGACTCCTGCCAAATTTATCATGCGCTCGTCGCAAGATAAGTGAATACCCGGGATGCCACGATTGGTGCGCTAACCGCGTTTTGTTTTCCGGTTTTTCGTTTCTGGTTACGTTGGCGGCCCCTGCCAGCTATGCACCCAGGCTCAAACTTGTTCGTGCTCTGAGTAATCGTCTCGACATGCGCCGGCTCCCCCATATTGATGTGAACGGGAACATATCAACCCTGAGCTGCCAGATCAACGGTTCCGACTGCGCGACGCGTTTCATCCTGCGCGGCACTCCGAGTACCCCACGTTGTTTTGGGGGACCTGCCGGCCGATTTCGAGGAAAAACCGTGGAATCAAAACCGGCGGACCGCGAGGCTCGGCCATGAAAATGATCTCGCGCCTTTTGACGTGAAACGACGAGCCGTACGTGCCGAGCGAAAGCGGGACCGTGCAGGTGCCGGGCACGATGCGATCGACGCGCTGCACGAAAAGTATGCAGCAAGGCACCTTCTCATCTAGCGACGGGTTTCGTTTCGGGTATTTGTTGCGAGTGCAACGTGATGAGCGACTGACAAGCTGGGATATTGTCACTTAACTACTTAAAACAAACTATTGAAGACGTCGGTCGCAAGACGAAAAAAAGAGCCGGTGTGACAGGGTGGAGGAGTGACACACCGGCCTCTTCAATTGAAGAGTCAAACGGGAACAACTTAAATCCGCTGGAGAATTACACCTGAGACCACTACGAGACGATCAGAACTGGGTGAAGATACCGGCGATCGCACCGAATTGGCCTTGGCCGAAGTTCGGGTTGCCGTTGCCTTCGCCGACGTTCGGGTTGCCGCCGACCGAGAAGTTAGCCGTCGAGCTGTTCTTGGCGTAACCGGTTTCCACGTAGAGGAACGTACGCTTCGACAGGTTGTACGTGCTGCCCAGCGTGAACAGCGTACCGTTGCCGTTGCCGTTGTTCACGTTCGAGTGGTAGATACCAGCCGTCACAGCCGTAGCAGCGTTGACTTGCCAGTTCGCGCCAATCCAGCCGTAGTTGACGGCGGTCGGTGCGGACGCGCCCGGCGCCAGAGTCGTCGCGTTGAACGTCGCCGTGTTTTGTGCTGCTTGCGGTGCGCTCAGGTGTTCATAACCGTAGTACGCACGCACCGGTCCGAACGTCAGCGTGCCGCCAACCATCGCCATACGCGACGTCGAGAAGACGTTGCTGAACTGGCCGTTCACGTCACGCACTTCGTCATAAATCACGCGGACGTCGCCCATGCCGAACGTGTAGTACGCGCCGATACCGTTGGTGCGGCCGCCAGCCGAGACGCCAGCCGTGTTGACGCCCGTACCGACGTTCCAGCCACCCGTGCTGCCGAGCAGCGAGTATTGAGCCTTGAAGCTGAAGCCATTCCACGTCGGCGACGAGTATTCAGCTGCGCTCGTCGACTTCGCCCAGTTACGGCCACGAACCATCGAGAAGATCGAGAAATCCTGCATTTCCTGCGGGTCAGCACCCCAGGTATCCTGCGTGATTTCGCCGTCGCCGATGTTACCCATCTTGAACGTACCGTACTTGTCGTTGCTCAGGCCGACAGTCGCGTGACGATTGAACAGAGAGCTCGTGTTCGCGAGCGAGCCGTTGGTCGTGATAATTGCGCTTTCCAACTGGAAAATCGTCTTGGTGCCGCCGCCGAGGTCTTCAGCGCCCTGAAGGCCCCACCACGACTGACCCCAGAGGCCGCTGCCCATGCCGAACGAGTGGCTGTTGCCGTTGACGTTGTTCGTGTAGCTCAGACCGTTGTCGATACGGCCATACAGCGTCACGCTGCTTTGCGCTTGTGCGCCTGCCGCGATTGCGAACAGCGAAAGCGCCAGAACTCTCTTCTTCATTCGTCCTCCTAACCTTTGTCAAATGATCTCACCGCTTTTTTGAGTGCCAATTCTTGTTGGTATCTCAACCGCAGCTCTTTAGTTAAACAACGAAATGTTCTCGTCACATTTCGAGACAATTATAAAAATGCCAACGCGCATAACGGAGGCAGGGAAAACGCTGCCAACAAATACACTTGCAAGCGCTTTCATCATGCAGTAGCACCTGTCTTGTAGCCATGACCCAGTGGTCATATCGCCATCGACTCCCAAAGGATTCGTCCGGCGCCGCGCAGGTATTTCGTGGTTGTGCGAGAATGACCCGCATGCTCCCGTGCACGAGCACAAGAAAAAAATATTTCTCGCGTTGCCGAAAAACCACACCCCTCTATAAAGACAGCAAGCGGCTCGATGCGCGGTCCCGTTGTCCGCCGCAGACGCCGTTTCTCCGTCCCTGTCCGGGCGGTCAAAACACAAACCTGTGCGCGCATCGACTTCCGCGGAACCCGCCTTTCCGGTTACGCGGAAAGAATGGGTGCCGGAATGCTCCGGTACCCCGGTTTGTCGATAAGGAGGTAAATATGAAAACTGCTTTTGCATCGTCTCTCGCACTGGCCATTTCATGCTCGATCGTCCCCACAGCACACGCCGACTCCAGTCTCGCCAATCAGATCTACCGTGCCATGGGGAATAACGGCGTCACCACTTCCCACATGTTTGTGTTGACACAGGGAGGCGATGTGACGCTCGTGGGCCGGCTGCCGGAACTCCGGCAGGTGCAACTGGCCGACGAAGCGGCACACAGTGTTCCGGGCGTCACGTCGGTCAATAACCAGCTCACGGGCCTCGGCGGTGGGCGCACCGGTAGCAGCGCCGGCTCTCACTAGCCCTACCACGCGTGACGGCCGTGCAGCGGCCACAACGGCAAAAGGCCGGATCAGCCCCCAAAGGCGTCCGGCCTTTTTCTCATACGCAACAGCGCCAACAACCGGGTACCGCAAGCCCATTACCAGACCGTCTCCACGTGCGCTAGCTCGCGCAATCTGGCGTCCGGCGTAACCAGCCTCGTACCAAACGTGCGGGCAGTGGCAACGATCAGCCGCTGCTCACAAGACAGTTCCGGGGAAAGGGAGGCGGCCCTGAAAGCGATCTCAAGATCCGGCGGCACCATCGTCACGTAATCGACCGAAACGACGGTCGACAACCACGTCCGCGTGTCCATGGAAAGCTCAAGACGACCCTCATCGACGAACCGGATGACTTCGAGGACGCTAATCGTCGAAACGAGCATCTCGCCGCCGTCTTGTTCTTCGTCGATGGCAGATCGGGCAGCGGGCGTCAGAGCCTTGTCGTCACTCAGCCAGTAGATCAGCGCGAGTGTATCGACGGCGATCATAGGACTTCCTGCGGCTCCCGCAGTCCCTCAGGAACGCCCTTTGCGTTGAAATTCACGATCGATGCACGCACGACCTGCAGCGGGTCCCGGCGTTTGCTTCGATACGGGCGGATTTCGACGGTGGGATGTCCGCGGTCAGTGACCACGACGCTCTCCCCCAGCATTTCCACCTGTCTGAACAGCTCACACGCATGCGCTTTGAACGCGGCCTTCGATACCCTCTTTTCCATTGCTCATCTCCACCCACAAGAATTGATTTATTCGTTATATGAACCGGACGGCATGCGAGGTTGCCGATTTATTATGTAGTGCGAACTCCCAACATCTTTCAGCCCGCTGCCACTGCCTGCTGCTCTTCGTGCACAAATGCGATGGCCCTACCCTCCGAATCGAACAGCGTGACAGCCGGGATCGCGAACGAAAGTCCAATCTGCGATCCAACATCCAGATTCGGCGCACGACCGTCGACTCGCACCGCAACCGTTCTGGTCGAATCGGGCAAGCGGGCGTGCAGAATCGACACATCGCCGAGATGCTCGATCAGGTCCACGGTCGCGCCGATGCCCTGCCCCGGCGGCGTGATCGTGATGTGCTCGGGGCGCACACCGAGGGTCAATTCGGTTCCGATGCTGCCCCCGGCCCGTCCCCACAGCGAGACGAACTTGCGGCATTCAGCCAGTTCGATGACGGTCTGCGTATCGCTTTGAGAAACCAGACGCGCCGGCAGCAGATTCATCTTCGGCGAGCCCAGAAAGCCGCCAACGAAGAGGTTCGCGGGCTTGGCGTAAAGATCGAGTGGCGCACCGATCTGCTCGATGCTGCCCTTGTTGAAGACGACGATCTTCTGTCCAAGCGTCATCGCTTCGACCTGGTCGTGCGTCACGTAGATCATCGTCGTGCCGAGTTCGCGATGCAGCTTCGCCAGTTCGATCCGCGTCTGCACACGCAGCGAGGCGTCAAGGTTCGACAGCGGTTCGTCGAACAGGAAGATGCGCGGCTTGCGCACGATGGCACGGCCGATCGCCACGCGTTGCCGCTGTCCGCCCGAGAGAGCCTTCGGCTTGCGATCGAGCAGATGCGTGATCTGCAGAATTTCGGCCGCGCGTCCAACCGCCTGCTTGATCTCGGCTTTTCCCGTTCCGGACAGCTTCAGCGAAAAACCCATGTTTTCCGCAACGGTCATGTGTGGATACAGCGCGTAGTTCTGGAACACCATGGAGATGCCCCGATCTCGCGGCTGGAGATCGTTGACCCGCACACCATCGATGAGGATGTCGCCCGCACTTGCCGATTCGAGCCCCGCGATCATCCGCAGCATGGTCGATTTCCCGCATCCCGATGGGCCCACGAACGCCGTGAACTGACCATCCGGCACATGCAGATCGATGCCGTGGATCACCCGCGGTCCCTCTCCATATGTCTTTTCGACATTGCGCAATACAAGCTCGCCCATCTCTGTCTTCTCCTCATGTTCCTCTGCTGCAGCCCGCTAGACTTTCTTTGCCGTTCCCGGTACGGGCTGCCGCCACGGCCATCTTCAGTGGCACCGGCCAGACGCCTGCGCGTCGGGCCGGCGCTCAGGTCACGCCTGTACTGCGTTTGCTTGAGCCACGTGCTTCGCGATAACGTCCCTGTACCACAGAGCGCTGTCTTTCGGCGTACGTTGCTGGGTCGCGTAGTCCACGTACACCATGCCGAAACGCTTGTCGTATCCCGACGCCCATTCGAAGTTGTCCATCAGACTCCAGGCGAAATATCCGGCGACGTCGACGCCCTGACTAGCGGCATCCGCGAGCGCGGCGAGATGGCGGTCATAGAAGTCGATGCGATCGTTGTCGCGCACGCGTCCGTTCTCCAGGACATCCTTCGCGGCACAGCCGTTTTCCGTAATGAAAACCGGCGGCAGCTTGTAGTCCGCATTCAGTCGGGTCAGCAATTCAGTCAGACCCTGCGGATAGATTTCCCAGTCCATGTCCGTGAAGCCGAGTTCGCCCGGCGGCCGCTTTTCGCCCGAAGCGCTGGCGAAAATACGGGTGTAGTAGTTGATCCCGAGGAAATCCATCGGCGTGCCGATGATGTCGAAGTCACCGTCGCGAATCACGCCTTGCGGACCATTCTCCCCATACCACTTCAAGGCTTCTGCCGGATATTCGCCCTTGAAGATCGGATCCATGTACCAGCTCACGAACTTCGAGTACTCGAGCGACGCGGCGGCCTGATCTTCCGGCGAATCCGTCGCACCGTGCGCGGGCGACTGGTTGAGGACGATACCAAGCGGTGCCTTCAGGCCATCGGCGCGCAACGCCTGCAACGCGAGACCGTGAGAAAGCAGCAGGTGGTGCGCGACATTCGCCGCTTTCTTCAGGTTTGCATTGCCGGGGGCGAAATAGCCCGTGGCATTACCAAGCCACGCGGTACACCACGGTTCATTGTGCGTGGCAATCGAAGCGACCCGATCGCCCAGCACGCTGCCGATCTTGCGTGCGTAATCCGCGAAACGGTACGCCGTGTCGCGATTTTCCCAACCTTGCTGGGTCTCCTGCAACGCAAGCGGGAGATCCCAGTGATACAACGTCGCGAACGGCTGCATGCCGCGCTCGAGCAATCCGTCGACGAGGCGCTCGTAGAACGCGAGCCCCTTCTCGTTGAACGCGCCCTTGCCGTCCGGTTGAACACGCGGCCAGGCGATCGAGAAGCGGTAGGCCT
The DNA here is from genome assembly GCF_021390575.1 of Paraburkholderia adhaesiva. GTDB lineage: Bacteria > Pseudomonadota > Gammaproteobacteria > Burkholderiales > Burkholderiaceae > Paraburkholderia > Paraburkholderia adhaesiva. The sequence continues at coordinate 1,391,558 of NZ_JAJEJQ010000002.1, forward strand.
TGATGCCCAGCTCCGCCATCATGTCGAGATCCTGTTCGAGCCGATGATAGTGGTCACAGGCCACGTCACCGTTTTCGCCGTTCACCACCTTGCCGGGAACCTTGCAGAAAGCATCCCAGATCGAGGGGCCACGACCGTCGTCGCTGGCTGCGCCTTCGATCTGATAAGAGCTCGTGGCAACGCCCCAAACGAAGTCATCACTGAATTTGTAGCTTTTCATTAAATTCGTAGTCCAAAGTTGTCTAACTATATGGGCAATCTGAATGAATTCAGGCACGCGGTGTCAGGCCTTCACGGCACCCGCCGTCATCCCGTCGATCAAGCGGCGCGAGGTGAAAGCGAACAGGATCAGCAGCGGCAAAACTGCGATCGCTGAACCGGCCATCACCGCACCCCAGTCGGAGTTGGTTGGACTCTGGAGAATCCGCAAAGCGAGCGGCAAGGTGTACATCGACGGCGAACGCAGCACCACGAGCGCGGAGAGGAAGTTATTCCACGCCTGAATGAAGCTGATCAGCCCCAGCGTTCCCAGCGCCGGCCCAAGCAGCGGCAGCACGACGGTCCAGTAGATACGCAACTCGCTGCAACCATCGATACGCGCTGCCTCGACAAGCTCGGACGGAATCGCACTGGAGATGTACTGACGCATCAGGAAGACACCGAGCGCGGCCGCAGCGCCTGGCACATACAGTGCGCGTGGCTGGTTGATCCAGCCGAGCAGGTCCATGGTCATGAACGTCGGAATCATGCTGAGAAACGGTGGCACGAGCATGCCCGTGAGTGCCACGGCAAACAGCGTCTTCTTGAAGCGGAATTCGTACATGGCAAACGCATAGCCAGCCATGGACGTCACCAGCAAGGTCAGCAGCGTCTGCAGCACCGACGTATACAAGCTCCAGCCCAGATTGCGCCAGAAGGGAATATGACGCATCAGCGACGCCATATTGTCCAGGAACGCGTTGCCAAACCAGAGCGGCGGCGGCATCGAGAAAATCTCGGAGCTGCTGTGCGTGGCGAACACGAACATGAAGTAGAACGGCGAGAACATCAGTACGGCGCCTGCCAACACAACGGCATAGCCGACAAAACGCGCCCGGTTGCGTGGTTGTTTCATTATTTCCCGGCCTCCTTCATGCCGCCGCGATTGAAGATACGCGTGTTGATCCACATGAGCCCGGTGATAGCGATAAACAACAGCCATGCGATCGAACTCGCGGTGCCGAAGTCGCCATCGTGGAAGGCCGTGCGATACATGTAGACCGCCGTGGTCAACCCGGATTGACCGGTGCCCATGCCATCGTTTGGCAGCAGGATGAACGGCTCTTCGAACAATTGCAGCCCGCCGATGATCGACAGCGTGACTGCAAGGAAAATCATCGGTTTGAGCAGCGGCAGGATCACGAGCCTGAATTGCTGCCAGCCGTTCGCACCATCGATCTTCGCGGCTTCGTAGAGCTCGCCCGGAATCGTCTGGAGCGCGGACAGATAGAGCACCGTGTTCCAGCCGACATAGCGCCAGAAGATCACGATCGAAACTGCGGGCTTCACATTCGCCGCGTTATAAAGCCATTCGATGTGATGCTCGGGCACGATCCAGTGCATGCCCGGCAGCTTCCCGATTTCGGCAATCGCAAGGTTGATCATGCCGAAGTCGGTCGAGTACAGCGACGAGAAAATCAGCGCAATCGCCACGCTCGACGTGATGAACGGCAGAAAATACAGGCCAACGACCAGATTGCGCCAGCGGCGAAAACAGGTTTGCAGAAAGAACGCCAGCGGCAGTGCGATCAGATGCTGCGGCAAGCCCGACGTGATCGCCATGAACGCCGTGTTGTACAGCGACTTCCAGAACCAGTGGTCGGTCAGCGTGAAAGCGAAATTCGACAGGCCCACCCACTTCATGCCGGCGAGTCCCGACGTCGCGTCCCAACTCTGGAACGACAGGAACAGTGAAAACAGCAGCGGAAATGCGATAAACGTCGCAAACAGCAGAAAGAACGGCGCGAGAAAGAAATATGGCGCGACTTTCTGCGGGTCAGCAAACAGGCGGCGGCGGCCGGCGACCGGCAATTGAAGCGCCTCGCGGGGCTGCAGCACGTTTGCTTCGGGTTCGGACATTAAGTCACTCATTTACGACTCCAACCTGACTGGCGCGGCCGGCTCGATACGCCGGCCGCGCGAGTTTCCCATCGGAAAATGCACTTAGTGCGCGGCTATTTTCAACGGCGGACGCGGTGCGCGATCTCGTCCTGGGCTTCCTGCAACGCGGTGTGGATGTCCTCGTTGTTGTCGACCACCTTGTCGAGCGCCGAGTGGACTGCTTCTTCCGCCACCTGGTCATACTTGCTGCGCTGGATCGACGGGATGTGCGAAGCGGCATCGCGCCAGATCACGCGAGCCTTTTCGCCACCGAGGAACGCCACGGGCTGCGCGAAGAAGTCGGACTTCTGCGCGGACAGGAGCGCCGGGAAGGCATCGATCGACTGGAACGAGTCGAGCTGGATGTCTTGACGGGTCGTCAGGAACTTGATGAATTCCCACGACAGCGCCTTCTGCGAAGCCTTCGCCGGGATCGAGTAGAACGTGCCGCCGAACGAAGCGTAAGCGCCGTTAGGCAGATTGGTCGCGCGCCACAGTCCCTTCGTGTCCGGTGCGAGCCAGCTCGACAGGTGGCCGCCGAGCCATGCGCCCATCATCTGGGTCGAAATGCTGCCGCGCTTGAAGCCCTCTGCCCATTCGTTCGACCACGGCGTGATCTTCGCGTCGAGGCCGAGTTCGCGCGTCTTCTTCGCAAGCTCAAAGGCTTTGATGAAGCGCGGCGACGTGACCACCGGATTGCCCTTCTTGTCGAAGTACACGCCATCGCCTTCCTTGAGGTCGGCACGGATGTAGATGTCTTCGATGTCGCGCGCCGAAGCCAGCAGATACGCGCCCGTGGCCTTCTTGATCTTCTGGCCAGCTGCCAGATATGAATCCCAGGAACGCGTCAGATCGGCCTCGGTCACGCCGGCCTTGTCGAGAATGTCCTTGCGATAGAACAGCGTGCCCGGACCAATGTCAGCCGGCATACCGACGATCGTGCCGTCTTCCGTCGTCGCCTGCGCGAACGTGTAGTGGATGAACTGATCCTTGTACTGGCCCGCGTTATAGGGCGCCTTCGCAAGATTCTCAAGACCACCGCCAGCGGCAAAGCGGCCAATGAAACCCACTTCGACGGCCATCACGTCCGGCAAATCGGAACCGGTCGCGAGCGCGGTCGTCATGGCGTTGTGGTGGTCGCCGATCGCGAGCGCCGACACCTGGACGTCGACGTCCGGATGAAGCTTCTTCCACGCAGGCAGCGCATCCTTGATTTCCTGGTCGAGCTTCGGGAAGACCGCAACCTTCAAGGTCGTGTTGGCGTAGGCGTTCGCCGCAGCAAATCCAAGCAATGCAGCGGTAGCAAGCACCGAAAAGCGATATTTCATTGACTGTCTCCTGTCGTTGACGAGTTGCTTCTTCTTGGTACAGCTTTTATGAAAGCGCTTTCATAACAATCACATGAAAGATTTGAAAGCGCTTTCACGACTGGGCGGCTATCGCCCGCGGCGGACTGAACCACCGCAAAATTAACCTGATGATGCTGCTCTGGATTCAGCTGAACGCGGTGCGCAAGTGGTTTCGCGCACGATCAAACTCAACGGCGCCGGAGTCGAGATAACGGGCTCCTTGCGGATCAGCGCCACGATCGCATCGGCAGCCTGGCGGCCGAGTTCATAGATCGGCTGACGCACCGTGGTGAGCGGCGGCGTGGTGTACAGCGAAGTCGGCACATCGTCGAACCCGACTAGCGAAACGTCTTCCGGCACGCGCAGGCCGCGTCGATAGAGCACGAGACGTGCGCCGTAAGCGGTCTGGTCGTTCGCGCAGAATACGGCGGTAAAGCCGACTCCACGCTCGATCAGGCGCTCCATGGCCGCTACGCCGCCGGTTTCGACAAAGTCGCCCTGCTCGACACGAATTGCGTCGAAGGGAATACCGGCCTCCTCGAGTGCCATGCGATAACCGACCAGGCGTTCAAGCGCGTCAGTGTGGTTTGCGGGGCCTGCAATAAAAGCAATTTTGCGGTGACCTTGCGCGATCAGATGCCTGGTTGCATCGAACGCGCCCTGCACGTTGTCGATAGGAAAACCCGCCAGCGACGGCCCTGCCTCGAGCGAGCGCCCCAGCACAACAATGGGCGTTTGCCGCGAGAATTCCTCTAGGCGGCTCTCATCAAGCTGACCATGCAGGATGATGATGCCGTCGACACGGCGCGCGATGAACTGCTCGACGCGCGTGCGCTCCTCCTCCACATTCCAGCGGCTGCTGACGAAAACGGGCGTGAGCCCTGGTTCGTACAGCGCCTCTTCAATGCCGCGCAGCCACTCTGCGTAAAACGGGCTCGCGACGGTTTGCGTCAGCACGCCAATGGTGTCGGTCCGGCCGCTGGCGAGACTGCGCGCCAGCACGTTCGGGCGATACCGGAACTGGGCAATCGCCTGCTCGACAGCCTGCCGTTTCTCAGACGAAACACGCACCGTGCCATTGAGGATCCGCGACACCGTGCTCGGAGAAACGCCGGCAGCGCGCGCGATCTCTTCGAGCGTGACGTTGGGCGGAGTGGGGTCGTCGGATAACATGGAACGGAGAATACTCGGCGTGAAAGCGCTTTCAAACGAGGGAAAACCCTTGAATTCGAAAAATTTTGTGACCGGTAACACGACGCCCCGTTCCGAGCCGGCGCGTCGGTTCGGGCCCTTTCTGTGCCGTGAAAAGACATCGTGCGCGCGGGAAGCGCCCGGGCGCTGCGGCCAGACTGCGGCTTTGCGCCGCGTGCAGCCCCATGCAACCCGGTGCGCGCACCGAAGGCTGCATCTCGCGTGCCGTTATCAGGCCGCTGCGGGCAATGCCACAGGCAACTGGCTCTGCAGATACGCTTCGAACTCGTCCCTCACCTCGGGGTGACGCAGCGCGAATTCCACCGTCGCCTTCAGGTAACCGAGCTTGCTGCCACAGTCAAAGCGCGTGCCAGTGTAGCGATAGGCCAGCACCTGCTCATCGGTGAGCAGCGACTGCAGTGCATCGGTCAGCTGCAATTCGCCGCCCGAACCCGGCTTGAGCGCGCGCAGATGATCGAAGATCGTGGGCATCAGCACGTAACGCCCCACCACGCCGAGATTCGACGGCGCCGCCTCGGGCGCGGGCTTCTCCACGATGCCCGAGAGCTTGAATACGTCCTCCTCCCATTCGCGGCCATCGACCACGCCATACGAGGCACTGTCCGCGCGCTCGATCGTTTCCACGCCCACCACGGAGCTGTGATAGTGGTTGAACGTATTCACGAGCTGCTTCATGACCGGCGTCGGACTGTACAGCAGATCGTCTGCGAGGATCACGGCGAACGGACTTTCGCCCACCAGTTTTTCCGCACACAGCACCGCGTGTCCAAGGCCCAGCGCCTCTGCCTGGCGAACGTAAAAGCAGTCCACGTTGGATGGTTTGATGCTGCGAACGAGATCGAGCAACTTGTCCTTGCGGCGCGCTTCGAGTTCGGCCTCGATCTCGTACGATTTGTCGAAATGGTCTTCAATTGCCCGCTTGCTTCGGCCGGTCACGAAAATCATTTCCGTGATCCCCGCCGCGATCGCCTCCTCCACCGCGTACTGAATCAGCGGCTTGTCGACGATCGGCAGCATTTCCTTGGGGCTGGCCTTCGTCGCGGGCAAAAAGCGCGTTCCGAGGCCTGCAACAGGAAATACCGCTTTGGTTACTTTCAGCATGATGTTCATTCCCAGATCGATCGTTTGAGTAACGGCCTCGCAGCAAGGCAAGCCCGGCGTCCCCGAAAACTGTAATGATGATGGCGCAACGTTTTTTGTATTGAAAAGGGTCGATTCCCGGCCTCGATCGGTGATAGCCAATAGCTAACCGATCACGAGACGCACAGGTAATTCAATTAAACGTGGACAACGCGGTCAGCGGCAATTATTTCCTTTCACCCCGTATGGACGGAATGAATTTCCTGCTTAATTGCCACATTCATTGCCGCGGTCAGATGGCGATCAGATGGAAATCGCGCGTGAATGAAGTCAAAGGTCAAGATGTTGAGTCTACTCGACATCATCGACGGTCGGCAACTTGCCAGAGCGCGCACGAACACGCCGAATCGGCTCATTTCTCAGGGCCTCGCGGTACGCAGACACCGCAGCCAGTATCAACAGCACGGCAACGCCGGCAAGCAAATGCAGATTCATCGAAATCTCCAGCGACCATAGAAGCCGCATCCAAAATAGCATCACAAATTATTCAAATAAACCTGTTTTACAGAACAACCATTTATTTCCATATTTTAATTTTCCAGATCGATATTCAACATGACGACGTAGAATACATTTTGAAAATCTTTCGCATAATTTCGGCGTGCGGCATCCCTATGATCGCGAGGTATCTTGAGGAAACTGCACACCGATGAGCGATCCCGTACTCGAATCCGCCCTGCTGCCAGCATCCGCCGTGCCCGCCGCGCCTACACGCCACGTCGCCGGGACCGCCGGAGTAATAGCCAGCGAGCACCTGATCGATGCACTGCGCGGCTTCGCGGCCTTGCTGGTCGCGTATTTCCATTGCCGCCAGGTCACGTGGATCGGCATGGAGGCCTTCCACCACTCGCACGCGAGCCTTGCCGAACCCAGCTCGATCGCTGCCTGGCTCACGCTGCCAGTAGCATGGGGATCGGCGGGTGTGCCGATTTTCTTCGTCATCAGCGGCTATTGCATCCATCGCAGCGGCGCGGCTCGCCTCGTTGCGAATCCGGATTTCCGTCTCGATGCGCGGCAATTCTGGCTGCGCCGCCTCGTGCGCATCTATCCCGTGCTGCTGGCAGCGCTACTGCTGACGTTCGCCGCCGACTCGATCAGCCTCACGCTGTCGCCGGTTAGCCACAAAATTCTCGATATCGGGCCGCGTGCATTTCTCATCAATCTGTTCTCGTTGCAAGGCGTGGCTGGCAAGACGTACGGCTCGAACGGCGCGCTTTGGACGCTATCGCTCGAAGTGCAGTTTTATCTGCTCTACCCGCTCGTCTTCGCACTGCGCCGCCGCTTTGGCCTCGCTGCCATCGTCGCGGGCATCGCGGCGATCAACGTCGTATCGGCATTGACGCTGCAGCGGCACGACCTCACGTTCTTCACGTCGTACTGGTTTTCGTGGATTCTTGGCGCATGGATTGCTGAAGCGCGCCTGCGCAACTCCCCTGGCATTCCATTCGCCTACGCCACCGCCACGCTGCTCGCGGCAGCCGGGTGCGTAGCGTTCCACTTCGGCCAATATGGCGCGTTCCAGCTCTGGTCGCTTGCCTTTGCGTGCTATCTCGTCAAGGCGCTGTCGCGTCCGTTCGTGCCGGGCCGAATCGTGACGCCGATATTCTCGAAGATCGGCGACTTCAGTTACTCGCTCTATTTGATCCACCTGCCGCTCTTCGTGCTGCTCGCCTCGCTGCTCTATCGCTCTGCACTGCAGCCTTCCATCTGGCCGTCGTTTGGCTTCACGCTGAGTGTTTTGCCCGTCGCGTGGATCTTTTATCGCCTGTTCGAACGGCCAGCTCAGAACGCTGCTGCGCGGCTGCGGCGGCGCACTGCTTGACGCGCCGCCCCAAGGCGGTACGCACTTAACGTTGACGACGGCGGCGCTTCGCGACCGCGTCCAGCACGCGCTCCACGGCCCCGACGTACTGCACCTTGCCGAAACGCGCACGCGCCGTAGCCAGCCCGCCAGCCGCGAGCCGCGCGCGCAATGCGGGATCGTCGTGCAGCGAAGAGAGCGTGGCGGCCAGTTCGGCGGCGTCACCGGGCGTGCACAGCAGACCGCTCTCGCCATGCTCCAGGATTTCGGTCACGCCGCCTTCACGTGAAGCCACCACCGGGCGCTGCGCCAACATACCTTCAACCACGACGCGGCCAAAAGGCTCCGGCGTGATTGACGTGTGGGCAATCACATCGACGGCACGCATGCAGGCCGCAATGTCGCGACGAAAGCCAAGGAAGTGCACGCGCGCCGAAAGCCCATGCGTTTCGACGAACGCGCGCAGCTCCGCCTCATAGGCGTCTTCGCCGAAGAGCGGCGCCCCAACCAGCACCGCATGCATGCGCGTGTCGATGAGGAGCGCTTCAAGCAGGATGTGTTGCCCCTTCCAACGCGCAAGGCGACTAAATGCACCGACCAGAAAGGCGTCCTCTGGCAGACCGATTTCCTGGCGCAACTGCCGCTGCGCAACCTGTTCGATAGCGATGAATGGGGCTTCGTCTACGCCGTTGTGCACGACGTCGATACGTCGAGTATCGAAGCCGGTCAGTTGCTGAAACACGCGTGCGGAGGCGTGCGAGTTCGCAATTACATGCGCGAGGCCGAGCTTCGCGCAGGCCTTGATGACCGAGCGTTGGACACGACCGAAGTGCTCCGCGCTCACGATGTCACGCAGGTGCCAGACCACCGGCTTGCGCGCGAACCGTCCGGCGAGCACACCGATCACCATTGCACGCTGCGTGTTGGCATAGAGCACGTCCGCGTCGCGTGCGCGGCTCCGCGTCTCACGCACAAGCGACGCGATGCCAGCCAGCACGCCAAGCCGTGGCGCCGGTCCGCCATCGCGCCTCAGGTGGCGCAACGCGCCGGAATCCAGCACGTCGACGCGCGCGCCAGCGGCGGCGAGCGCTTCGCGGAAAGGCCCATCGTTGAACAGCAAAACGTCGATGCGTGTACGCAGCCCCTTCACCACTTCGAGCAGCGAAAGCTCCGCACCGCCGAGCACGCCACTCTGGTCGATGGCGAGTACACGTGGTGCGTCGTCGGCCGTATCGTCGGAGCGCGTCGGCGGCGCCGGAATGGCACGCGCAACATCACGGGCCGAAATCTCCGGCACCGCCTCTCTCACACGCGCCAGCAATTGCTCGCGGAAATGCGCGGCGGAAAAGCGCTCCGCATTCACGCGGCAATCCTCCGCGCGGATACGGCCGGGATCGCGCTCGAATGTATTGACGGCTGCGATGATCGCCTCCGCACTTTGCTCCGCGAAAAAGAGACCGGTGGGCCGTGAAGTGTCGCGCACCGTTTCCAATGCGCCGCCCTTGCCGTAAGCGATGACGGGCGTGCCGCACGCCTGCGCCTCGACCACGGAGATGCCGAAGTCCTCCTCGGCCGCAAACACGAAAGCCCTCGCGCGCCGCATTCGATCGTGCAGCACCGCAAACGGCTGATACCCCATGATTTCGACGTTCGGCGTCGCTTTCGCGCGAATCTTGTCCATGTCGGGGCCATCGCCAATCACGACAAGCTTGCGCTCCGGCATTCGCGCGAACGCTTCGACGATCAGATCGATCTTCTTGTACGGTACGAGTCGCGACGCGGTTAGATAGAAATCCTCCTTCTGCATCGCGAGTTCGAATGCATCGATGGCGACGGGTGGATACACGACAGCCGCCTCACGCTGATACACCTTGTGAATACGGCGCGCGATGAATTGCGAATTGGCGACGAATTGATCAACCGAATTCGCAGTACGCACGTCCCAGTTGCGGATGTAGTGAAGGATGAGCCGCGCCATCGCAGACTTGGGTCCATGTGTGAGCTGCGATTCCTGCAGATATTGATGCTGGAGATCCCACGCGTAGCGGATCGGCGAGTGGACGTAGCTCAGATGAAACTGGTCCGGTCCCGTCAACACACCCTTGGCCACGGCGTGGCTACTCGATATCACCACGTCGTAGGCTGAGACGTCGAGTTGCTCGATGGCCAACGGCATTAGCGGCAGCCACGCACGATACTTCTTGCGCGCAAACGGCAGTTTCTGGATGAACGACGTCGTGACCTTTTTGCCGCGCAGGAACGCGCGGTCTTTATCGTCGACAAAATCGACGACAGCAAAGAGATCGGCCTCGGGAAAACAGTCGATGATCTGTTCAAGCACGCGTTCCGCGCCGGCATACGTGACCAGCCAGTCATGCACGATCGCCACGCGTGGCGTTTGCTTCAAGCGCGCAGGCCTTAGCGCCGTCACAACTGCGGCTTCACCGCGTTTCGATGCGGATGTTACGCGCCGCATTGAAGGTGCGGCGTTACGTTCGGACGTCGCCGCTTCGTCAATCAGTTCGTGACTCATGCGCTTTTCCGTGAATTCAAACGAAACAAAAAAGAACGGGCGTAGCCACGCAACATCGGCGTGCTAGCCACCGACCACACAATATTCGCCGCCGACAACACCACGCCCGCGCCGATGGCGTAGATCGCGGCTGGCAACCACCACGCCATCGCAAGCGCAGCCGCGAGGAAACTCAGATGCGCGAACATATCGACGAGAATCGTGCGGGTGCGAATGCGTGCCAGACGTAGCAACACGAGGTAGTCGAAGAGCGCACGCGCGAGCACCGCTGCAGCCGCACCGGGCAGACCGTAGTGATCGATACCGAACCACAGCAGCCCGGCGAACAACGGCAACTCGACGAGCCCGACACGCGCTGTTGCCGCCGGATTGTTCTGCGCCTGGATCAGCACGCGGGTGACGCTGGCCTGCCCGACCAGCCAGACAGCCACGATCAGCACGCGGCCTACGGGTGCGCCGTGTTCCGCGAGCACCGGCCCGACCCACGCGCGCAGGAACGGTTCAAGCACGACGATCGCGCCGATTGCTACCGGCGTGAATACCGCGTTGAGAAACTGCAGCGATTGCGCGGCGATCTCGTCGGCATGGTCGCGGCGCAGCGCGGAAAGACGCGGAAACAACGTGCGCACGAGCGCGTTCGGCACGAGGTTAAGGCGCGTGACGAGGTTTTGCGGCACCGTGTAGTAGGTAACGAAACGCGCGCCGAGACCCGCACCCAGCATCAGGCGGTCGAGCGAATCGGCCACCATGCCCATGACGCTCGCGACCAGCATCCAGCCACCAAAGTTGAAGAGTGCCTTCGACGTATCGAAGCGCGGACCGCGCAACGTATGGATGCTAAGCACCCGCAGCGCCGAGCGCCCCAGCAACACGCCCGCGATGACTCGCGCGAACACGGCGGCAGCAAGCACGGTTTGCAGGTTCGGCGCAATGGCCCACGCGGCGGCGAGCGGCAGCAGCTGAAACAGAAATGTCCCGAGCGTCTGATTCGTGTTGTAGATGCCGAAGCGCTCGGCGCCATTGATGGCGCCCGCGAACACCCACGAAACATTCGCCACAGGAATCGCGACGGCGAGCCACGGCAGCGCGAGAAACACCTCGTGACGCAACGCGGACGAAACATGCGAGAAATACGCCGTGTAGAGCGCGCCGCCCGAATAGATCAGCAATCCACCGATCACGCCGGTCGTGAAGTTGAGCCAGAAAGCACTCCAGAAAACGCGCTCGCAAGCCTCGGCGTCGCCGGACGCATGCGCCTTCGAAATGTGATTCTGCGCTGCCATGCTCATGCCGAGATCGAGCACGCTGAAATAGCCGATCAGCGTCCACACGAGCGCGACCACGCCATAGCGCTCGACGCCGAGCAGGCGAATATACGAGGGCACCGTGACCAGCGACACGAAGGTCGGCAGCACGAGGCCGAATAGATTGATCGCGACGTTACGCAGTATTGCCTTGTCCATGCAGTTTCCAGTGGCGGCGGTTGCGACGGGGCGTTAAGCCGGTTTCCAGCGATACATGAGTACCTTGCCGCGCGCATCCTCCTCGACGAAGACGAGGTATTCGCCATCGGGCTGCCGGTGCGCACTGATGCCGAACGGCACGTCGACCCAGCCCGACGCATTACCGACTTCAGGGCCAGGCCCGAAGGTGCCGATCTCCTTCGCGCTGGATTTGTCGTACACGCAGACGGTCCCCGCGGGTTCGACAACGAAGATGTATTGCCCCTCCACGGTGAGGCCGGCGGGAGTAGCAGGTGGCTTCGCTTTCGGATCCCACGGCAGACGCAGCAAATAGCGCTGTTCCGGCTGCCCGCTCGACCAGTGGTCGTATCGCACGAGCACGCGGCCAGCCTCTTTCGGGAAGCCCGGATCGTGTGGCGCGTCAGCCGTGTAGCCCGTGACGTACATCGAATCGGAATCCGGTTCATAAATCGCGCGGTGTACTTCGATAAACGGCGCGGGTACCGCGTATTTATCGAGCTTGTCGTAGGCGTAGATCGGGTTGCCCTTCGCGTCGAGGCCACCAAAGCGGAAACGCCAGATGCCCCGGTTATCGCGCGCGCGCCAGATATCGCCGCGCGTGTCGATCCACCAGCCCCAGCCGCCGGGCAGCTTGTCCGGGCCTGGATTGCGCGTGAACTCGTCGGCATCGAACGCGCCGTTGCCGTTCGCGTCGCGCCAGATCCAGTCGCCGCCGGTCGGCGCGTTCGGTACGTGCAATACGCCCCGTTCGCGGCCAGCGATGACACCCGAGGGAATCGCCGTTTCGCTGTCACGCTGCCCATCGAAGCGATAGATCTTCAGATGATCGGCGTACATGTCGGTCAGGTAGAGAAACGTGCGGCCGTTCAATTGGCGCGCGGTCGGCAAACCGGGCCACTGGTCCGTGTGGAAGACCGGATCGTCTGGATAGCGGAATCGATTGGTCAGGAAGCCAGCGTATTTCCATTCCTGACCCGGCGGCTTCGACAGATCGAGTTCGAAGCGCTTATTGCCGGTATAGACGCTGTTCGGGCGCGACGGATCCATCCACGCGCCATCCACGAATAGCAGTCCCTCCACGATCCAGTTACGCTTGCCCGCCGATGTATAGCTTTCGAGCGACGCGCCAAGGCCTGCGCCGATGCTCTCGTAGCGCGGCCCGATGCCGTTCGTCGAGACGTAGATATTGCCGCGCGCGTCGACGGCCACGCCGGTCAGGCCGTTGAAACGCCCCGGACCGGGACGGCCCGCCGCGCCGGAGAAAATGCCGCCGCGTTCGCCAAGCATGCCGCTGAGCGTGTAGTCTTTGCTGCTGCGCGAATAGACGAGGATCTGCTGACGCGGTCCGTTGTCGGCGATCAGGATGCGTTGCGCAGGATCGACGGCGATATCGACGGCCTGCGTATCGGTCGGCAGTGTGAGCGCATCGTCGCTCAGCAGGTTTCCTTGTGCGGAATAATGCGCGACGCGTGGTGCGTGGTCGGTGAGTGTGCCCGAGAGTACCCACACCGAACCGTCGCCTGCGAGTGCGATGCGGCCAGGCTCGTGAGCATCCCACTGCGACTGGCGCTGCATTGTGTTCGCGTCGTAGACCTCGACACGGTTCGCCGTCGTGTTGCTCACGTAAAGCGTCGAATCCGATGCAGCGAGGCCGCCGATATCCGCGTGCGCACCGCTGGCGACATCGTTGATCATGAGAAATGCGCCCGAGAGCTGCGCGTGCGGATTGAGCGGATCGGCAGGCGGCTGGAAGGCTGCCGCGCGCTTCGGTTCGTCGAGCGGCCGCCGCGTGACACCGATCCACTGATGGCCCTTCGGCGGCCAGATGCCGTTGCCGACCAGGTGCCCTTTTTCGTTTCCGACACCCACAGCGGCATACAGATACTGGCGATTCACGGCGACCGCATTGCCGCCGCTACCGCCCCAACCGTGCGTACCGCCCGCGAAGCCGAGCATTCTCCCGTCTTGATACGCGCTGATTTCGCCGCCGCTTTCGTCCCACGGCGCATTCGTGAACACCTTGCCTTCAGGCGTAACCGCGATCGCGGTGATATTGATCTGCGTCCACGTGCCCTGCCCATAACCATACGTATTGCCGATCCACGACGTGGTCACGTTCAATTGCGGCGCGGCCACAGTCTGGACCGACGACGTGCATACGAACGCGCACAGCGCGGAAAGTACAAGCGGTCTGCACAGGCGGTGACCGCGACTCGATGACGGCAAGGCAATTCCTCCGTTGGCTATTCGGCAATCTGTCCGGATCATGCCGTACAACAGCGGAGAAAAATCACCCCCCAAAAACCGAAAATAATTCAAAAATATTCAATGCTTTATCGTCGACATGACATCTTTACTGGTATTCAGTAAATCGAGAAAATGCGGTCATAAGTACCACCGGCCCGGCGAATCAGGGCGTTTTTTCCGGCACTCGCCTGCACCCGCGTCCATTGCGCTCGTATTCCATTGAATACGCCAGCGCATTTTCGTCTTTTTGTCGCTCTTAAAGCCAGATTAAATGACGGATATATTTCGCGGTTTTGTCTCAATTAATTCTTTCTAGAATGATCTGGACTTTCCGCGCATGCACCCACCAGATACCTGATGACCGTAAAGAGCCCCGCAAGTCAAACCGCACCTTCACACCGTATCGTTCAGCTCGACGGCCTGCGCGCATTCGCCGTGATGGCCGTCTTCGCACAACACGCGCTGCACGCGCCGCTGTGGATGGGCGTCGATCTGTTCTTCGTGCTCAGCGGCTTTCTGATCACCGGCATCCTGCTCGAACGCAAGGCGCGCGGCCAATCGTATTTCAGCTATTTCTACGCGCGCCGCGTACGCCGTATCCTGCCGCCTTATTTGCTATTGCTGGCTGTCTCGTCGATGCTGTTCGGCCTCGGTTGGGTGCACTTCTGGCGCTGGTATGCATTCTTCGCCACGAATATCGGCGACGCGATCGGCCAGAGTGGCCACGACAGCCTCAATATCCTGTGGTCGCTCGCCGTGGAAGAGCAGTTCTACATCGTCTGGCCATTCATCGTCCTGCTGCTCCCCGAAGCGCTGCTGGCCATCGTAGCGGTTGCACTGATCGCGATCGTGCCCGTACTGCGCGCGATCGCGACGCCATGGTTCGACTCGTTCTGGCCAATCTACTACCTCACGCCATTCCGCATGGACCTGCTCGCCGCAGGCGCCCTGCTCGCCGTACTTGTGCGACGCGACCGCGAAGCACTCGAACCGTTCAAGGTCCCCGCCGCGTTCCTCTTCTTCGCAGCGCTTGCCGTGCTCGCCTGGCTGCATCTGCATTACCCGCGGTTTCGCGCCGAAAACACGCCGCTTTCAAACGCACTGCTCTATAGCATCTCGCTCGTGCTCTGCACGTCGCTTGTCGTGATGGCATTGCAGTCCAGCGGTCTCCTGCGGCGCGTCCTCTGCAATCCAGTACTCGTTTATCTGGGCACGATCAGTTACACGATCTACCTCATTCACCTGACGATCCTCTACGCCGTGTGGCCGCTCGTTCATAGCCGCACACAGAGCGCCGCCATTGCGCTCGCATTAACGCTCGCCTATGCGAGCGCAAGCTGGTTCCTTTTCGAAAAGCGCCTGACTCGCGGTCCGCACGCGCGGCGAATGACGCAAACACCCAGCGTCCCCGTGGCAAGTGCATCCGGCACGCAGCCCTGAACGTCCGACCACTCGGTCTCCCGATCCCCGTTAATTTCACAGAGGGCTATTCCATGAATGCACGACGCAAAGCCATCATCACCGGCGTATCCGGCCAGGACGGCGCATACCTGACCCGCCTGCTGCTGGACAAGGGCTATCACGTCACCGGCACGTACCGCCGCACCAGTTCGGTCAATTTCTGGCGTATGAACGAACTTGGCGTACTCGAACATCCTGCCCTCGAACTCGTCGAACACGATCTCACCGACGCCGGTTCCGCGCTTCGCCTGATCGAGCGTTCAAAAGCCGACGAAATCTACAACCTTGCGGCACAAAGCTTCGTCGGCGTATCGTTCGACCAGCCCGTCACGACTGCCGAAGTCACGGGTATCGGCGCGCTGAACCTGCTAGAAGCGATCCGCGTCATAAATCCACGCATCCGCTTCTACCAGGCGTCCACCTCCGAGATGTTCGGCAAGGTGCGCGCCGTCCCGCAAAACGAAGAAACGGCGTTCTATCCGCGCAGCCCCTACGGCATCGCCAAGCTCTTCGCGCACTGGTCTACGGTGAACTATCGCGAGTCATACGATCTCTTCGCGACAAGCGGCATTCTCTTCAATCACGAATCGCCACTACGTGGCCGCGAATTCGTGACGCGCAAGATCACGGATGCGGTCGCGAAGATCAAGCTCGGCAAGCAGCAGATGCTCGAACTGGGCAACCTCGATGCAAAACGTGACTGGGGCTTTGCGTCCGAGTATGTCGAAGGCATGTGGCGCATGCTCCAGGCCAGTCGCCCCGACACCTACGTCCTCGCCACCGGCCGCACGGAAACCGTGCGCGATTTCGTGACGATGGCGTTCGCCGCGGCGGGCACGCAGCTCGAATGGTCGGGCCGGGACGAGCGCGAGACCGGCATCGACATTTCGACGGGACGGACGCTCGTGCGCGTGAATCCGCGTTTCTTCCGTCCTGCCGAAGTCGACCTGCTGATCGGCGACGCGAGCCGGGCGCGCGCCGACCTCGGCTGGGAAGCGCGCACGACACTCGAGCAGCTTTGCCAGATGATGGTCGCCGCCGACCTCGCACGCAACGAACGCAATGACACGTTCTGATGCGACGCGCGCGCCACGCGCTTTCATCACCGGCGTGGGCGGATTCACTGGCCGCTACATGGCGGCGCGTCTTGCCGCCAGCGGTTATCGCGTGTGGGGTACGGTTCGCGGCGAGGACCGCGTGCCGTCCGACACCACGCCCATCGCTGCGGACCTGCTTGATGAACGCGCGCTCGCCGATGCCGTGGAAACCATCCAGCCCGATGTCGTCGTGCATCTGGCCGCCGTTGCAAACGTCGCGCACGTCGACGTTGCCAGCATCTATACCGTCAACGTAGTCGGCACGCGCAACCTGCTCGAGGCAGTGGCGCGCATGGGAAAACCACCGCGCGCGGTTCTGCTCACGAGCAGCGCGAACGTCTATGGCAACGCGACCGAAGGTATCCTCGACGAAACCGTGGCACCGCAGCCCGCGAACGACTACGCGGTCAGCAAACTCGCGATGGAGTACGTCGCAAAGCGCTGGGATGACAAGTTGCCGATCGTGATCGCACGGCCCTTCAACTACACCGGCGTCGGTCAGTGCGACGACTTCCTGCTGCCGAAAATCGTCGCCCACTATGCACGCGGCGCACGTACGATCTCGCTTGGCAATATCGACGTGATCCGCGATTTCTCTGATGTGCGCGACGTCGTCGATGCTTATGCGCGACTCATCGAGGCGAACTCACACGGCAAAACCTTCAACGTTTGTTCCGGCACAGGCTGCACGCTGCACTTGGTGCTCGACTCGCTCGCTGGCATCGCCGGTTACAACATCGACGTGAAAGTCGATCCGCAATTTGTTCGCAAAAGTGAAGTCCGGAAACTCGTCGGATCGAATGCGAAACTGCGCGCAACGATCGGCGAAACGTCGCGCATTGCGCTGGAAGACACGCTGCGCTGGATGTTCGAAGACGCACGGAGGCGCCTCGCGTAACGAGGCACCTCCGCCGTGTCAATGCACGCCGCTGTTCGCAGCGGCGATCGCTTCACCATAGATCTGTGCGACCCGCTTCGCGACCACCGCGTTATCGAAATGATTGCGTGCGTATGCCCGGCACGCCTCTTCATCAGGCAGTTTCAACCGACCCGAAAGCGCTGCGTCGATGCCATCCGCAATAGCGCCCGAACCCGTCGAAGGCAGCACTAGATCCTGCGAAAGCCCCGCGACTGCTTCAGGTAGGCCACCTACCGGCGTCACGAGCACGGGCGTTCCCGCCGAAAGCGACTCCACCGTAATCAGGCCGAATCCTTCAAGCGCTACAGTGGGCACCACGCTCAGATTCGCGGCGCGATAAAGCGCGGGCAAATGGGCATCCGGCACGAAACCGAGCAATTTAACGTTATCGACGAGACCAGCGTCGTCGATACGCTGCTGCAGCTCCGCCTCCAGTCGGCCGCGACCTGCGATTAACAGCAACACGTCGGGATGGCGTGACTTCAATTGCTTGACGGCATCGATCAGGTCTTCGAGGCCCATGCGGCGCACAAGCCGTCGCACCGCTAGCACGATTGGCCGCCCTTGTGGCAGTTGCAGCCGCAGCCGCGCTTCTGCCGGCGTGCATGGCGGATCGAATTGCGATGTATCCACGCAGCCGGGCACGACACGCACGCGCTCCGGCGAAATTGCATAGCGTTTGGTCAGAATGTCGCCGAACGCACGCGACAGCACGATCAGCCGCGACGAGCGCTCATACACCGACTGCTCCAGATAGTGCTTGATCCGCTGGCTCAGCGACGCAGCGCCCTCAACGAAACTTTCGTCGGCCCACGGCCCCTGAAAGTGCGAAACCTGCGGTATACCGCGCGTCACGTCGAGGCCCGGGAACGTATAGAGCGCAAAGTGCGATGAAATGACATCGGGCCGATGCCGGCCGATTTCGCGTCGCAGCGCCTGGCGCGCGGCCAGGAGGCGAAGCGGCAACGCACGCGAAGCGAGACCGAAGCCGTGGATCGCGCCGCCGCTGTCGTGTGCCACGTTAGGCGAGCCAGCAACAACACCGCGAACCTGCACACCCGCGCCCGGCAGTGCACCCACGAGCGAATAATACATACGGTCGAGGCCGCCCGCGCGCTCCGGAAACCAGTGCATGCCGATCTGAAGCGATTGGATGGATTGAGTCGTCATTGCGTGTTTCCTTTTAATGCTCGAATACTTGAGTCCATGTTTCAGGGGTTCAGGGGGTGTCTGCATGCTGCAGCGAATGACCACCTGACACGGCGGCGTGCGCTAAATCCTGCGCACTGCCAGTGCCTTCGTTCGCGTCTCCCGCAAGCCGCCGATACAGCGCGATGTATTGCGCGGCCATCCGCGCCCAACCAAACTGCCCGGCGAGCCGTGCCGCCGCTTCACCCATTGCTTGCCGCCGTGCAGTGTCGTCGGCGAGCTGCTGCACCGCCCGCGCAAGGGCGCTCACATCATCGGGATCGTCGAGCACAATGCCGCATTCGGGTGTGATGATCTCCGCACCGCCTGCCGTACGCGCAGTCACAACAGGCAGGCCCGCTGCCATCGCCTCCAGCAAGGAAAGGCTCATCGCTTCGTAGCGTGAAGGAAAAACATAGGCATCGACGGAGCGCATCAACGTCGGCATCTCACGCACGAGGCCGAGAAAATGCACACGCGAAGCGATGCCCAGTTCACTCGCCATAGCCGGATAAGGACTGCCGGGCAAATAGCCCGCCACCGCGAGATGCACACGTTGCGGCAAGATTTTCAACGCGTGCAACACCGTGCCGAGGTTTTTGCGCGGCGTACGCAAATCGCCGACGAAGAGCAGCAGACACGCGTCGGCGGGCAGATCGAACTTCGCCCGGTCAGCCGTTGCCGATGCGAAACTGCGCGTATCGACGCCGTTGTAAATCACGTCAAGCCGCTCGATCGGCTCGCCGCCCGACGCACGAATCTCGTCGGCCACCTTGCGCGACACTGCCGCGATCACGCGCGAGCGGCGATACGCCCAGCGTTCGAGCACTGCGTTCGCGCGCGTATAGACGAACTGATAGGCGGACCACAAGCCACGCGTGAGGCCAAAAGGGTAGTACTTGCTGCGCGCCCAGCCGCCATGCACAAAATGCGCGGTGTTCACATCGGCCTGCGCCCAGGTAATGAAGCCGTTCACATGGAGCACATCGAGTTCCGCGCGATGGCGGCGCAGCCAAAGTGCGCTTTTCAGCGCGAATACCTGCTGACGCAACAGATTAGTCGGCCACGCGCGCGAGGCCTGTACGCGCACCCACTTCACGCGCGGATGGGCCAGCAGTTCGGGCGCGACATGGGAGGCGACGAGCGTGACGTCGAATCCCTCATCCAGCGCCGCGCGCGCGATCTCGTGATTGACGCGGCCCTGACCATCGTTATGGCGCACGACATGCGTGACGATTGCAAGTCTCAATCGGTAACCTCCGTGATACGGGTCTAGCGCCGCGTCAGCTTGCGCCAGTGTCCCGCGCTGAGTATGGAAAACACGCTGGAAAACAGCAGCAGCCCACCCGTGCCGACCAGCGAGTTGGTGAACACGAGCATCGCGAATATCGAAAGTGCGAGACTCAGGCACGCGCACACATAGCGATCGTCGGGCATGCGAAGCGCGACGCGCACCGCGCGCGCAAGCAGCCACAGCACGCCCGACATGTACAGCAGCGTGCCTGGCCAGCCGAGCACGAATGGAATGTTCATCACGCCGCTGTCGAAGCTGCCGTACTTGCCGAGTTCGCCGTTGTTGCTCGACAATTTCGTTGAAGCGCCCGTTGCGCCGAGGCCTTCGCCGGTGACGTCGGTGAACGCCGTTTTGGCGAAGTCCGCGTAGAACTGGTTACGCGCAGCGTAGCTCTGGTCGTTGCTGAGGTTCACGAGCGTGTTCAGGCGCTGCTGCATGCGCTCCGCCACCGGGCCTATTGTGAGGAGCGGGACGCAGACACCCGCCAGAACGATGGCGCTGACGATGATGCGCACGCGCACACGGTTGCTCGATTTCATCAACTGGATCAGCATCGCGATCGCCCAGCCGCCCCACGTCGAGCGCACGAGCGAGAGCGCAAACGCGAAGAAGCCGAGGGCGGCCGCGATCCAGCGCACCCGGTGTTTCGCCGCCATCACCAGCACCATCGCGCCCATCATCGCGAATGCGAACGGACCCGACGAGTTCATCGTGCTGAACACGCGCACGCCATAGGGCACGGGGTCGCCTTGAGAGTTCATGTTCGAACCGATCATCCACATTGCGTCCCACGGCGGCATCACGAAGAACTGCACGAGGCCATAGGCGCCCATGACGAGCATGCCGTAGATGAAGGTGTTGACGATGGTGTCGCGTGACTCGGGATACTGTCGCGTGAACACCATGATGTGAAAGCCGATCAGGAGCGGATAAACCCAGTTCGCCAGATCGTAGACAGCAGCGGCCGGCCCGCTTGCCACCACGCCCACCACGAACGCATACGCGATACCGGCGAGCGCAAGCAGGATCGGCAAACCACGACGCTGCGCAAGCAACGGGTAGTAGCGAAGAAGCGAAATGCCGCTGATCATCGTGACCGCCAACGGCGCCACCTGAATCATGCTCGTCGGCGTGAAGCCACCTTTGCCGTAATCGGCGAGGCGCCGCACTTCAGGACTCAGGAACCACAGCCACCACATGAAGCCGATGTAACGCACCGGATTCACGAAATAGAGCCACAGGCCCGTCATCACTGCGAGCACCGGAAACGCCAGGGTGAGCACCGTTCCCTGGTGCGCGGCCACGAGCAACGCCGTGAAAAGCCAGAGTGCCAAAGGAGGAAGCGTGTCGCGACCCAACGCGCGGCGCAAACCCGAGCGCCCACTAGCTGCAGGGGAAACGCGCGCGACTGGCGCTGGAACTGGACTGGGCATAGCGGACGGCAAACGCATCGTCACATCCCTCGCGGCAACTCGCGGCCCGTTGCCGCCCCGCCAGCCGCCGCCGCACGCGCACACTGCGCCTCGCGCTCCAGCAGCATTTCGCGCGTAAGTTCCACATGCTGCTCGGCGAAGTGCTGCGTCGTCAGATCGCGCGTGCGCAACTGCTCGCATGCCGCGCGCGCCTGATCGAGCGCCTGCGCCGGGTTCGCAGCCAGCCTGCGCACAGCGTCGCGCAATTGCTGCGGATCGAACGGCTCGATCCAGGAGACGGCCGCTTCGTCGAAGTAATCGTCGAGGGCACCGACTTTCGTCACGACCATCGGCTTGCCAAGCGCTGCCGCCTCCAGCATCACCGTGATGCCCGAGGCGTGCGTGTTAGGCCGCAACGGCACGACGACGAGATCGGCCCATTCATAAAGCGCGTGCTGCTGCTTGATACCGGACACGCGTACGACTTCCACATTCGATGCGCGCGCCGAAGCCGGCATGCGCCGGCGCGTGGCGATACGCACCTGATAGCGCGCGTCGTCGCCTAATGCCGCGACGAGGGTATTCCAGTCACGGTCCCGATCGTTGCCGATGGCGGCAACGCGCAACGGTTCATGCGGCTGCCAGCGAGCCGGTGGACACAGCGGAAAATCTCCCGTGTTCAATCCATAAAGCACCCGGTGGGCGTCGCGGCCGAAATAGCGTTCACATAGCGCGGCATTCTCGCTAGCGAGCGTCGTGAGCAGATCGGCGCGCGCGATCAGCCTGCGATAGAGTGCGCGACGCAGTGCGCCGTAACCCGCCCAGCGATCGAGCAGCCACACACTCTGTGCGAGCAGGAGCGGCCGCTCGCCACCCTTGCGTGCGTTCATCAGCAAGAGAAGCGCCACGGCCAGATGCTCCTGTTCCGTGTGCGTCCAGATCACATCCGACCTCAGGATTGCGCGGCGATTGCGCCACGTATGGATGAAATCGAAGCCGAGCATTGTCTTCAGCGCACGTCGCGCGAATCGCATCGGAGCGATTTCGTGCTGGTCGCGCGAGTAGTCGAGCGCGAATTCGGACGATTCAGCGTGATGGTAACCATACAGGCAGCCGATGTTTTCGCCCTTGCGATAGCGTCGCGGATCGGCACCGTAAAAAAGATGAACGTGGACTTGCGTGCTGCTCATTCAGGGTCCTCCGTGTAAAACCTGGGCATCATCTATGCCAGCGCCCGGCGCGCCTCGCGTGCGCCAATGCGCACCGCGCGCCAGCGCTCGATGGCAGCCTTGGGCGGCCCCGCTCGCAGAGCGCTCAGCACCGCGTGCACGAGCCCCGGATAGACGCGCGTGCCGATCAGCGCATACCACCACCACGCTATCTCGCGACGCAGCGGCGAAAGATGTCCGCGCAGAATCAGATGCAGATTGAACGCCGCATTACGCGTCGATGTGAGCGTCTGCGCATTGCGGGGGTCTTCACCTCTGCGCGGTGCAGGATAGTGATCGACGGCGACGAGCGGGTCATAGACGAGCTTCCAGCCCGAGCGCTTCACGCTCATGCTGAAGGCCATATCGTTGTGCGTTTGGGCACCTGTGCCGCGCAAACGCCGGTCGAAGCGCAGATCGCCGATGGCCGCGCAGCGATAGCTCATATTCGCGCCCTTGAGCAGATCGACTTCGCGCGCGTCACCCACCCCGAGATGATGATTCCCGACGATGCGGCCCGAACGCTGAACCTTGCCGACCATTTCGCACTCACCGTCGAGCACGCGACCCGCTTCGTGGACCCAGTCTCGCCCACCCAGCGCGCCGAGTTCGGCGTCGCCTTCGAACGCAGCGGCAATCCGCGCGACCCAGTCGCTGCGTGGAGCGGCGTCGTCGTCGGTGATCGCAATCACGTCGCCCGTCGCGGCTTCGAGTCCGCGATTGAGGGCGGCGACCTGTCCCGGCTCGTCGACCAGTGCGACATCCACGTTCAGCACACGTGGCGTGACGTGGTCGGCAAGGCACGCGTGCGTTGCCATGTCGTCGGCCCGCGCCACTACGACGATCTGCTCCGGCGTGCGCTCCTGGCACAACAGCGCGGACAGGCATCGAGCAAGATCATCAGGACGACGATACGTCGGCACGATCACGCTCACTCTCATTGTTCATTCTCCGCTTGAATAATGTCGATGCATAAATCAGGCACTCAGATATTCCTGCGCCGCCGTGTAGCCATAGGCGTAGCTTCCGCGCGCGCGCTGCGGCACCGCATTGAAAATACCGCCCTGCACGCGCACACCTGCATTGCGAAGCCGCTTGAGCGTATCGGCAATTTCACCTTCCGAATGCATGCCCGAACGCAGCACGAGGAACGTCGATCCCGCATGCCCGCCGATGATGGCGGCGTCCGTTACCGCGAGCACCGGCGGCGTATCGATGAGCAACACGTCGTAGCGTTTTGAAAGCCCTTCCAGGTATTGACCGAGACGCGGCGACATCAGCAGCTCGGATGGATTGGGCGGACGCCGACCGCATGAGATGAAGTGCAGGTTGTCCACTTCCGTCGCGCGAATCGCCTCGTCGAGTGAGATCTGGCCCGACAGCAGTTCGGAAAAACCGTTTTCCTGCGCACTACCCACGTGTCGCTCCAGCGCGCCGCGCCGCATGTCGCCGTCGATCATCAGCACACGCTTGCCCGAGTGCGCGAGCAGCATGGCCAGATTCGCGGTGAGGAAGCTCTTGCCTACGCCCGGCACCGAGCCGGTCAGCATCACCACACGATTACGCGCATCCATTACGCTGAACTGCAGCGACGTGCGCAGGCTGCGCAGACTCTCGACGGTAAGGTCTTTCGGGTACGCGTTCGCGAGCACTTCGCGCATCCGGGTACCACCACGCACTGGAGCGCGTTTTTCCAGTGCCATTTGCTCCGTCGACAACGGCACCAAGCCATAAACCGGCAGATGAAACGCGCGCTCGATCTGGTCTGCGTCGACGATGCCTTTGAAGAGGTTCCGACGCATCAACACAAAACCGGTGCCGAGAATCAGACCGAGCAGCGACGCCGCCGAAATAATCAGCAGCTTCTTCGGCTTCGACGGGTTGCCAGGACGCATTGCGGCGTCGACGATATGCACGTTGCCGCCCGTTCCCACGCGCTGAACGGAAAGCTCCTGAATACGATTGAGCAGCAGGACGTAAATGTCTTCGGCCACCTTGGCATCGCGCTGCAACTGCACCGCTTTCACTTCGGTTGCGGGCAGGTCCCTGAATTTCGTGTCGTACTTGGCGCGTTCCCCTTGAAGCTCAGCAAGCTGCCTGCGCGCAGCCACGAGCAGCGGATGCGCGTCGCCGAAACGCTGTTCCAGTGAAGCGATCTGCAACTGCATCGCGGAAATCTGCTGCTCGTACTGCACGCTGCCTTCGAGATAAATCTTCGCCTCGTCGCTCGCGTTGATCGATCCCGACTTGCTCTGATAAGCGGTCAGCGCGGCCTCGGCGTTTTCGAGGTCGGACTTCAGGCGCGGTTGCTCACTGCGCAGGAAATCGAGCATCTTGTTCGCATCGGCCTGCTTGGTGACCATGTGAACGCGCAGATACGACTGTGCGATTGCGTTCGCGATCTCGGCCGCGCGTGAGGCATCCGAGTCGGAAAGCGAAATATCGATCACGCCCGTCTGCTTGCCCTGCTCCTGCACCTGGATCGCGTTCTGGAACGCGCTGATCGCGTCGAGGTCGTTCATGCGGACAACGGTGAAGCGTGTGCCCGGACGTGCGACCAGTTCGTTCACAAGGATGGTCACGCCGTTACCCTGCGCGGTCTGCCCGGCTACCCCTTCGAGCAGCCGCTCTCCGTTCGGGCCATCGAGCACATAGCGTCCGTTCGACAGCGCGGTCAGTGTGAGCTTTTTACCTTCGAGTGAAGCGTCCACGTTAACCGAATCGACCTCTGCGACTTCACCTCCCCACGCGAACGTATCGAGCCCGAACCATGGCCTCGCGGGCGTGCCAGGTGTAGCCAGCCGGTTTGCCAGATTGCCGAGTACCGGGATCGAAACCGGCGCGACCGAAAAATTCAGCTTGTATTGCTTGACGACCGGCTCGACCACGCTGCGGCTCTTGATCATCTCGATCTCGGCGTCAGTGGGCAGCGAAGCCGACGACCCACTGTTGATCGACGCGCCCGTCTGTGTCTGCGTGAGCGCCTGTGACGTGTAGTCGGCGGGCTCGACGCGAACCTGCGTATCGGCCGTATAGACCGGCTTCGCCACGTAGCAATAGAACACGGCAATGGCAATAACGGCCGCTGCGATGGCGATCAGCCAACCGATGTCGTCGAGAATGACGCGCAGCAACTGGCCGAGGACGACGTCCTCTTCTTCGGTGCGGGCCGCCGGGGCCGCCTGCGGGGTGATTTGCATGCTCACGTTTCTTTCCCCTTGAGTGAGTGTTGCACCTGACTGTCTTCCTCTTTGAAAGTCGATCGACACGCGCGTCAGCGTGTGATCTGCTTCAGATAGAAAACGGTCTGGATGGTCGGCAGCACCTGCTGCAACAAGCGGTTGAAGGTAGCGGAAGCTGCCGTGCCGACGTACACGACATCGAGCGGCTTAAGCTGGAATTGCGACGACAGTACGATCGAGTTCGGCTGCGTCATATCGAGCCGGTAAATCTCCGGCTGCGTGGGGTTGTCTTTCATGCCGCGCATCACGAAGATCTGGCGCGGGTTCGCATCGGTGTTGAGAATGCCGCCGGCCTGCGTGAGCGCGTCGGCAATCGTGTACTTTCCGCGGACCATATTCGTCTGCGTCGGCGTCTTGACTTCGCCCAGCACGAATATCCTGCTATCCAGATGATCCGGTACGTTGATGATGTCGCCGTCCTGAAGCATGACGTTCTGGCTCGCATCGCCCGCATCGAGCAGGCGATTCGCGTCGAGCACATAGAGCTTGCCTTCACGCGTGAGACGCACGCGATCGATGTCGGCGTTATCGGTCGTGCCGCCCGAACGCGTGATCGCATCGACGAGCGTGAGCGGCACGTCGCTCATGGCGAGCGGGCCTGGCGTCTTGACATCGCCGGTGACCTGCACTTTCTGGCTGCGATACGCGAGCACGCGCACATCCACCTGCGGGTTTTTCACGTAAGGCACGAGACCCGACGCGAGCTGGTCGCGCAACTGGGCCGGCGTCTTGCCCGCCGCGTGAATGCGCCCGACGAACGGAAAGTAGATCGTCCCGTCGGAGGCAACGGTCTGACCGTATGGATCGGCCTCGCCCGGCAACGCGGTCGTATAGGGCTGCGTCAGCGCTTGACCGACCGTCTGCGTGGTGGTGCCGCCAGCCGAGAACGTCGAGCCCTGCGGCGTCGAAAGTTCGGGATGGTCGAAAACGGTCACGCCCAGAATGTCCTGCGGCGCGATGTGATAAATGTAGCTGGAAGCATTGGCGTAACGCGACGGCGGCAACGCGCCGTGTGCCGCCGCCTCCTGCGCCGCAGCCTGCTGCATCACGAGTTGCGCGTCGATCAGATGCACCGTGTACTGCTGCTGCGGCTGCTTCGACGGCTCTTCATGCAGGCTCGACGTGTCGAGGTAATTGCCGGGCGCGGTCGAGCACGCGGATATGAAGGCGCTCAGCGCCAGTACGGCAGTCAGTTTCGTTCTCAGCATATTCGGCTCAACCATCCCTTCACCAGACGATCCATCAACTCGATACTGTCGCGATACGCGCCCTCATCGAGGCCATACGGATCGACGACATCCGAGTTCTCCCATTCGCCGAGCGCGTACACCTTGCCGCGCGCGCTCGGTTCCATGCGCTCGACGGCCTGCACCTGCTGGCGCTCCGTAACGAGCACGAGGTCAGCGTTGCGCACGAGCTTGCCTGTGAGGCGCCGCGCGCGGTGCTCTCCCACTGCAACGCCGCGTTCTGCGAGCAGCCGCTGCATGACCGGGTCCATGTCCGCGCCCTCGCGTGCGCGCAGGCCCGCCGAATGAAATGCGCTCTTGCGCGCCGGAGCGCATTCGCGCAGGCGTGCGCGAAACAGTTGCTCCGCCGTCGGCGAACGGCAGACATTTGCGTGACAGACAATCAGCACGTCCTTGAACATGGCTGCACCCTTTCTTCGCTAATGGCCGCGTTTATGCAACGGCCTGCGTGCGCACGGCGGCTGCGGCACGCATGTGGCTCGCCTGCGTTGCACTCGCGCGGCCCACGGCGTGGTATTCGATGCCGATCTCCTGTAACGCGGACGGTTCGTAGAGATTGCGCCCGTCGAACACGATCGGCGATTTCAGCCGCTCCATCAGCGCTTCAAAATCTGGCGCCTTGAAAACCTTCCAGTCCGTCGCGACAACGAGCGCATCAGCGCTGTCGGCGGCATCCACGGCCTCGTCGACGAACGTGAGACGCGACTGCCAATCCGGCGCATTCGCCAGATCGAGCGCGAGCACGCGCTGTGCCTCAACGGTTGCTACCGGATCGTAGGCGCGCACGTTCGCGCCGCGCGCGAGCAGTTCGGCGATCAGCGTGCGACTCGGTGCTTCGCGCATGTCGTCCGTGTTCGGTTTGAACGCGAGACCCCAGACACCGAACGTGCGCCCGCTTAGATCCGAACCGAAACGCGTAACGATCTTCTGTGCGAGCACGAGCTTCTGCGCGCCGTTGACCGATTCGACGGCGCGCAGAATCTGCAACGACTCGCCAAAATCCTCTGCAGTTCGCATCAGCGCCTTCACGTCCTTCGGGAAACACGAGCCGCCATAACCACAACCCGCGTACAGAAAGTCGTAACCGATGCGCGGGTCAGATCCGATGCCACGGCGCACCGACTCGATGTCGGCACCCACCCGGTCGGCGAGATTCGCCAGTTCGTTCATAAACGAGATGCGCGTCGCCAGCATTGCGTTCGCGGCGTACTTCGTAAATTCGGCAGACGGCACGTCCATATACAGCGTGCGCTCGTGATTGCGGTTGAACGGCGCATACAGGCGCTTCATCAGATCCTTCGCACGCTCGCCGGGCACATCATCGGTGCAACCCAGCACGATGCGGTCGGGCCGCGCGAAGTCCTCCACTGCGGCGCCCTCTTTCAGAAACTCGGGATTCGACACGACCGAAAACATGTGCGATTGCCCGCGCTTGCGCAACTCGCCCGCAATAGCCTCGTGCACGAGCGCTGCGGTGCCCACGGGCACGGTCGATTTATCGACGATCACCTTGAAGCCGTTCATGTGCCGGCCAATATTGCGCGCGGCTGCGAGCACGTATTGCAGATCGGCCGAACCGTCCTCGTCGGGTGGCGTCCCCACGGCGATGAACTGGACGTCGCCGTGCGCGACCGCGGCAGCCACGTCGGTCGAGAACGTGAGGCGCCGCGCGCGGCGATTGCGCTCGATGATCTCCTTCAGGCCCGGCTCGTGAATCGGCACGACGCCCTGATTGAGCAGTTCGATCTTGCGCTCGTCGACATCGAGGCAAAACACGTCGTTGCCGATGTCCGCAAGACACGCGCCCGTTACGAGACCCACATAACCGCTGCCAATGATCGTCAGATTCATGCCCACCTCAATAGTGATTACCTGTTGCCACGCGCGAGCCGCGCTGCATAATGCAGCACACCGCGGCAGCACACCGCGCGCCCGAGCGACTCAATATGCGTTTTGTCCTGCGAAGCCTTTCCACATCGTCATCGCGACGATCTTCAGATCGAGCATGAAGCTCCAGTTCTGCATGTAGTGCAGATCGAAGCGGACGCGGTCGCGCATTTTCTCCACGCGATCCGTCTCGCCGCGAAAACCGTTGACCTGCGCCCAGCCCGTAATGCCGGGTTTGATCCGATAGCGCTGCATGTAGCCGCGCACGAGGTTCTTGTAGATGTCGTCGTGTTCGAGCGCATGCGGACGCGGGCCCACCACCGACATTTCGCCCTTGAGCACGTTGATGAACTGCGGCAGCTCATCGAGGCTCGTGCGGCGCAGAAATGCGCCAACACGCGTGATCCGCGGGTCATTGCGGCGCGCCTGCGTGACCTGGCCCGCCGTTTCGGCGTGGACCTTCATCGAGCGAAACTTGTAGATTTCGAATTCGTTGCCGTCGAGGCCCTTGCGCCGCTGGCGAAACATCACCGGCCCCGGCGACGAGCACTTCACTGCGATGGCGATTGCAGCCAGAAGCGGGGCAAGCGAAGCAAGCACGCACGCGGCGAAGAGCCAGTCGAATACGCGTTTTGGCAACACACGCAGATCGGTGATCGGCGACGCCGCGAGGTTCATGGCCGGTACGCCGAGGAGATCCACCACCGGCTGGCTGAAAAGGGAAAGGCTGCGCACATCCGGAATGAAACGGATATTCACGAAGTCGTTGCGCAATTCCGTCACGATGCGATGAATCGTGCGTTCCTTGGAGATCGGCAATGCAAGCCACAACTCGCGTATGCCGTGTTCGCGCACGCGCGCAAGCAAGGCCTCCAGATTGCGCTCCACCGGCACGCCGTCTACGGTCGTTTCGCCATGCGCGTCGTTGTCCTCGTCGAACAGCAACGTTGGGCGGAATCCCGCTTCCGGATGGTGGCGCATCTGTTCGATCAGAAAGCGTCCGTAGCGATGTCCGCCCGCCACGGCCACGTCGCGCTGGTTATAGCCTTCGCGGCGCAGGCCCTTGAGCACCATATAAACGAGCGCCTTCGAGACGATCAGCAGGGCAACCGTAGCAACGGCCCACCAGCCGAGCCACACCCGCGACAGCGAATCCGCGCGGTGCACACTGAAACTGAGCAGAACGCCCGTGGCTTCCACGGCGATCCACGCAATGCACACGCGTGCGAACAGATCGTGGAGCGACTTGCCCCGCCACGACTGATAGATTCCCAACGCAGGGAACATCCAGATCGCAAGAAGACAGTTAAAGGCCAGCGCGACACTTTCTTCGTCGCCGAGCGCAACGAACTTTCCGTGATGCAGAGCAGCCGCGATCAGCGCGCCCGCAGCGATCGCGACGATGTCGATGATTCTGGCTAGAACGCTAAGCATGTCCGGCACCTCGGGTTAAAAATGGATCACAGCCACGCACCGTTGTCGTGGCTACGACGTCGTCGATCAGGGGAATTCGGTGCCATTCACACGTCAGCACCGTGAAGTCGCATCAGAATTAACCCTAATAAGGCGCGATAAAAATTCATTCCGCAAGGCACAAAAATATCTCCAAATGTATCGAGCGGAGAGAGGCGTTTTTTATCGAATTTTTTCGGCAAATTTTTCCCACCTTGGACGTCGATAGAGTCAATCCACGAAGCCTTTTCCGGCACATTCTTCCTGATTCGCACCAGCGCGGCGTTCGTGCCACGCATCGTCTTGCGCTCCAGTCACTAATTATTCTTTCGTTTTTTAAAGGCTGATCCGGTTAATCAATAAATCGTAGCGAATTCTAAAAATATTATTTTCGCGTTTCTTAATTGCCTTCGTTTTATTGTCGAATTTAAGCATGCTACAAATCGCTGAACCGAAACCCCTTCACAGGAGAGCGATATGACGGATACGGGCTCCATCACAGCATCGGCGCGCACGGAGGCAACCGGCAACGGGTTGCAAAGCGCCCTGCAGGTCTGCCCCGTCGTGCTGGCAGGCGGCGCGGGTTCGCGGCTGTGGCCCCTGTCGCGCGAGCAGTACCCAAAGCAGATGATCAACCTCGTCGGCGAGCGGTCGTTGCTCGCGGATACGGCCGGACGCCTCGACGCACTTGCAGAGAGCATTACGCTCGCCGATCAGTTGCTAATCGTGTGCAACGAAGAGCATCGATTCACGACCGCCGAGCAGGTCCGGCGCGAAGGCAAACGCGCCCGCCTGATCCTCGAACCAGCAGGCCGCGACACCGCGCCCGCGCTCACTATCGCCGCGCTTTCGGTCGTAGCGGAAAAGCAGGACGGCATACTCGTGGTCATGCCGGCCGATCACGCGCTCACAGACCTCGACGCGTTCCAGTCCGCCGTGGCCGAAGGCGTTCGCCACGCGGCAGCGGGGCAGATCGTGACGATGGGCATCGTGCCTACGCGCCCTGAAGTGGGCTACGGCTACATCCATATCGGCGACGTCGTTGCCGCTGACGAGCCCAACGGCGCGCGGCACCTCAGCGGCTTCGTCGAAAAGCCCTATTTCGAACTCGCAAAGCAATACGTGGCGTCACAACGCTATTGGTGGAACAGCGGCATTTTCATCGTGCGTGCGTCCACATGGCTCAAGGCGATCCGCCACTTCCAGCCCGCGATTTACGAGGCATGCCTGAGCGCAACGGAAACCGGCAGCCAGGACGGCGACTTCTTCCGCGTCGAGCGTGAAGCCTTCATGCGCTCGCCGTCGAACTCGATCGACTATGCGGTCATGGAATCGCTCACGAGCGATCGATCCGTGGCCGCAGGTGTGGTCGTGCCGCTCGCTGCAGGCTGGACGGACCTCGGTTCGTGGGACACGGTATGGCAGGTCTCGCCGAAAGACGACAAAGGCAACGTCGCACAGGGACACGTGGTGCTCGAAGGCGCGAGCGACACGTTCGTGCACTCGGATGGCCGTCTGATTGCCTGCGTCGGCACGCAGGATCTGGTCGTCGTGGAAACGGCGGACGCCGTGCTCGTCGCCGATCGTTCGCGCGCGCAGGACGTGAAGAAAGTCGTGCAACGCATACGTGAACAGCGCGGCAGCGAGGTCCTCACACACCGGCTCGTGCATCGTCCGTGGGGGCACTACGACTGTATCGACGGCGGCGAACGCTTCCAGGTGAAGCGAATCGTCGTCGAGCCGGGCGCGCGTCTTTCGCTACAGATGCATCACCATCGCGCCGAACACTGGGTCGTTGTGCGCGGCACCGCGCTCGTTACGCGCGGAGAAGAACGGTTCATCGTGTCCGAAAACGAATCGGCCTACATTCCGCTCGGCGTTGCTCACCGGCTCGAAAATCCCGGCAAGATGCCGCTCGAAATCATTGAAGTGCAGTCGGGTTCGTATCTCGGCGAGGACGACATCGTTCGCCTCGACGATCAATACGGGCGGCAATGAACGCGGGCGGCAGATCTGCCGCCTGTGCGGTGCGTGTGGGACGCGCCCCATCGGGGCGCACGTCAACCGGCGTGCGTTCTCGAATGAGGTCTGTATTGCGGTTCGGCGGTACCGGTCGCGGTATCGCTATCATTGCCCGGCCGCAGCGAGCTTGCCCCCGTGTAGCGCTGCAACGGGGCAAGGCGCACGTTGCCGGGCGCACTCGTAGCAGATGCAAGCGCAGGACGCGCGATGACCGCGTTGTGCGCGCGCGTGACAGTGGTGCTCGCCGGACACTGGCTGCCCTGCGTCGACGGCGCGGCAGGCACGCCGCGGCACTCGTGCTCGATCCATTTACGCGCCCAGTCGTAAGCGAACTGTTTAGCCGAGTCGCGGTCCTGGAATCGCGGACCAATCAAACCGGAGCGCTCCACGCGCTGGCCGTCTTTGAGGATCTCCACCGACGCGCGATACATGCGATTGCGAACCGGCTGCACGGTTAGGTTGATCGCATAGCCACGCCATTCGGCAATCTGCACCGACTGCAGACCATCGCTCGTCCACAGCGCGCTACGCGACGCCAAAGGACTCTCATCGCGCGGCGTTTGCGAACTGGCAGACACTGAAACAACCGTGGATGAGATCGCGCGCGCACGCAACGCAGACACCGTTTTCTGGGCGACAGCAGGCACGCTCGGGCTCGCGAGTTGACGCGTCATGCTCTCGATAGGATCGGCGGCAGGCGGTGCATCGGCGACGCTTGCGGACATCTGCCACGTTTCCGGGCTCTTCCAGTAAACGTTAGGCAGGCCGTCGTCCTCCGCCTTTTCCTCGACCGCTGTGGCCTGGCCGACCGACGATGCAGACGTATTGGACGATGTGGCCAATGCGGCATCAACCGGCTCGGGCACATAGACGAAACTACGCCCGACCTGCGTGAGCCGGCTAACGATCTCGATGAGCGTGCCGCTCACGTGCCAGTCGTCAAAACGGCGGCGGCATGTAGGCCCGGAAGGATAACGCGCGGGCAGACGCGACCACGATTCGCCTGTGGTGAGAATCCATAGCACTGCATTGGCAACGATTCTCGGCTCCGCGCGAGGGCGACCGCGGCGGTTGAGTCGAATGGGCGGATCATCGGATACGAGCGACGACACCAACATCCATTCGTCATCGTTCAGTTCTTCGAAATTCATGTTGTTCTCCACACAGCCGGACCGTGGCTGCTGTGACTGAGGATTCACGCGCGGATCGTGTCTGCCCGCGTTGGAATACCCGTTTCACCATATGCTTTTCTACCTGGTTCATTTGCGTCGGACGTCGCACTCAGGCGGTGCGCGCGTCACGAAATTGACGCAAGGACCGTGGTCTCACTCGTGCAGGGGAGAATTTGTTGAGGAAGCATACCACCTGAAACCAGTCACTGAGGCGGACCGAAATAAGTGTTACGGTTGGAAACAAAATTGCGCATCGAACGGTGCGAATTTTGCGCAAATGCGCCTGAATCTGCGATCTTTATTCCAGACGCGCAATAGATCGCCAGCGCTTGCGGTATGCAAGTGGCCTTGTTTCGCGGCGCGCAATACGCCTCTTTCAGAGCATCAAATCTCGCGGTTCCGTTGTTGCCGCAACAAATGACGTGGCGATGACACGTCCGTTACATCACCGTCTGCCAGGGTTGCACCTCGCATTCCGCATTGCGTGCCGCCTTGTGCAGCGGTCATCCTCGCGAGCCGCAAAAGCGAATACATCTATAGTAGAAACGCCCCTGCCCACCTCGGAGGTCCGTGTATGCAAACGTCTCTCTCGCGCGCCGCCGTCGTCGCCATTAGCCTGCTCCTGCCCTTTGGCGCCGCGCAAGCCCAGCTCGGTAATCTGCTGAATCAGGGCGGTACCGGCGGCACCGCCGGAAATGCACTCGGCAGCCTCGGCAGTTCGCTCTCCGGGGCGTCGGTCACGTCGAACAGTCTCGGCAATGTCACCGGCGTGCTCACCTACTGCATCAAGAACAATTATCTGAACACCGATTCCGCGAGCGGCATCAAGAACTCACTGCTCAGCAAGTTACCCGGCGGCGCAAACACCACGGACACCGGCTACCAGCAGGGGAGCAGCGGCATTCTCACCGCAGGCAACGGCTCGCATATCGATCTTTCGGGCGGCGGGCTCAAGGAAGCCGCCACGCGCGAAGTCTGCGACAAGATCCTCACCCAGGCGAAGTCCATGCTCTGACGCCATCTCCGGCCGCGCCAGCTTTCGTCGCGCGGCCCGGCGACCGCATGCCGCATACCCCGCAAGTACGGAAACACACAGGCTGCGCAAGGAACGTGCCGTGTCCGGTTGAACGGGAACGCCATTCGGGTGTCGAACGGTTTTCCGGGTGATTCGGTTGTCACGGACATGAGCAAGCACAAAACTCCTGTCGTCACGCTTTTTGCAGGCATCGCTGCAATGCTGGTCCCGGCACTCGCGCATGCCGAGTCTCATGACGAGCAGTTCGATTGCACGTCGAATCCCCATGCGTTCGTTTCATCGTTTATCAACGAACGATCGATCGATCCGAAGCCCAGCCGGGTGGAGTCCAATTCGGTCAACGCATTCCGGCCCGTTCAGAAGGGCCAGCTAAGCGCGTTCGGCTTCCCGATCTATATGGTGCTTGGCTACGAGCGCGACGACACGCTCTTTCACCGCGGCTCGGGAAAGGAAATCGATTCGCCGCTTTACGGCGTGATTGTGTCCGCCCCGGAGGATTCGGTGCGGCTGCGGCTGCGCCAGGCCAACAGCGACGCGACGGTCGAAACCGTCGTACCGTTGCTGTTGACAGCAATTGTCTGCGGCGGCTGAGTCGCTTGCCGCGATCACGTGAGGCGGCGCGGCCTGTCCGTGCGGATAACAGGCGCTGCGACAGGTACGGCCCGATTCAGATTGAAAAGAACGCCAGAGCGCCGAGCACCACGCCCGCCGACGCCATTCCCATCGACACATAAAGCAGCCAGCGACGGCGCGTCAGCAGTGTGATCGCTGTAAGCGCAATCGAAATCTGGATAGCCGTCGTGGCCTGCGCCCAGCGATGATGACCGTGCATGAGCGTTTCGCTGCGTTCATCGTCTAGCGCCACGGCCTTTTCGATCGATTCGGCTTTCTCGCGGATCGGCTCCTTCTGCTGGCGATAGCGCTCGGCATCGGCGGTGAAGCGGCGTTGCGTTTCACTCGAATTCGCCGAGAGCGCCGCACCCAGTTCGGCAAGATTCTGTTTCTCGCCTTTGGCCTGGTAGTACGCCCACTGGTTCGCAGCCTCGGTCTTGCGGATCGCCGCCTCGTTTTTGTAATAGAGCGCCAGATTTTCGCTCGTCCCGCTCTGGTACGCGAAGATCGCACCGATCGACGCGAGGATCGCAGTGATCACCGCCATGCGGCCAGCAAACGGATCGCCCTCCCCGTGGCCGCCGTGGCCAGCAGCCGCGTGCTCCACCGCGTGATCGTGCGGCCCGTGCACTTCGTACTCTTCAGACATGCAAAAACTCTCCGGTAAGGCTTATTCATGTGCGCCGCGATTCTTGCATGGCCTGGCAGGCTGACTGCGTCGCGTGTCGCGTGTTGTGCATGGCGTGCCGTTTTTGGCACGCGACCCGATTTCAGGACGCTCCATTATCGTGAGTACGGCCCGCTTGTCCAGTAGTCGATTTCCATCGTTTCAAAACGAAAAGCGATTTGCAACTTTAGAAAGCAAAACGTTGGATTTATCGGCTGTTTATTAAATTATGAAAAACAAGAATGTTGCGTTGCATTGCGCGGTTCAACCGCCTGCAGATTTGGCTCAGGCGCTAGTTAAATGGCGCAAGACCCCGCATCGCAGCATTTGCTGCAACCGTCGGTCCTGCTCATTCTGCGTTCGCCTTTACCCCGGTCCTCGGACCATTCCGGTATGGAGGCCTGAATCCGATTGTTCTGCACGTGAGCGTGGTGAGGCGCGCGGCAGCCAGCGCACTCGTCACCGATGCGATGATTCAGCCGCAGGCGAGCACATCCACTTCTTTCACCACGCGGTGCCAGTCGAGCGCAAACGAAACCGCCCGCGAAACCGCCGTTCATAGAACGACGATTGCGCGGGCGGAGGCATGCCGCTTTTGAGCGGCTTGCGGGTCTTCGGTAAGCCGGACTAGCCGCCGAGATAGGCGCGCTTGATGTCGTCGTTGGCGAGCAGATTGTCCGCGGAGTCGGCGAGCACGACGCGTCCCGTCTCCAGCACATAGCCGCGATCGGCCACGTGCAGCGCCTTGTTCGCATTCTGCTCGACGAGGAATACGGTCACCCCCTCATCGCGGATCGTGCGGATGATGTCGAAGATCTGCGCGATCACGAGCGGCGCGAGGCCGAGCGTGGGCTCATCGAGCAGCAAGAGACGCGGACGGCTCATGAGCGCGCGGCCGATCGCCAGCATTTGCTGCTCGCCGCCAGACATCGTGCCGGCCCGCTGTTTCGCACGCTGATTGAGGCGCGGAAACAGCTTGAACACATGCTCGACGCCCGCTTCGATCTCGTGCTGCGACGCGAAGAAGCCGCCCATCTGCAGGTTTTCGAGCACCGTGAGGCTCGGGAACACGCGACGCCCTTCGGGCGAAATCGCCATCCCGAGCCGCATGATCTCGTGCGTCGCCATACGCGTGATGTCTTCGCCCTCGAACGTCACGCGTCCCGACGACGCGCGCGGCGTGCCGCACACGGTCATCATGAGCGTGGTCTTGCCGGCGCCGTTGCTGCCGATCAGCGTGACGATCTCGCCCTTGTTCACTTCGATCGATACGCCAGACAGCGCTTCTACCGCGCCATAGTGCGTATGGACCTTTTCCAGCTTCAGCATCAGTCCTCTCCGAGATACGCCTTGATCACGCGCGGGTCGTTGCGCACTTCGTCAGGCTTGCCGATCATGATCGGCTTACCGTGCTCCATCACGAGAATGCGGTCGGACACGCCCATCACGAGGCTCATGTCGTGTTCGATCAGGAGTACGGAAATACCAAACTCGTTTCGCAATCCGTCCACCATCTGCTGCAGCTCGATCTTCTCCTGCGGGTTCAGACCCGCCGCGGGTTCGTCGAGCATCAGAAGACGCGGCTCGGTGATCATGCAGCGCGCGATTTCGAGCCGGCGCTGATGGCCATACGAAAGCGTGCCAGCCTCACGGTTCGCGACGCTCGTGAGGCCAACGCGGTCGAGCCACAGGGCCGCGCGTTCCAGCGCTGCGCGCTCGGCACGGCGATACGCGGGCGTCGTGAACAGGCCGCTCAGCAGGTTGCGGTTGACCTTGAGGTGCTGGGCGACCATCAGGTTTTCCAGCACCGTCAACTGCCTGAAAAGACGAATGTTCTGGAACGTGCGCACGAGCCCGCGCCGCGCCACCTGATGACTCGGCAGCCCCGTGATCGCGTGACCCTGCAGACGGATATCGCCCGAGGTCGGCTTGTAGAAACCGCCGACGCAGTTGAACACAGTCGTCTTGCCCGCGCCGTTCGGGCCGATGATCGCGAAGACTTCGTTCGCGCGCACATCGAACTCGATGCCATCCACGGCGAGCAGGCCGCCGAAGCGCATCTGCAAACCCGATACTTTCAACAACTGTTCTGCGCTCATCGCGGCAACTCCACATGCGGACGGCTCGCGGGCAGCAGGCCCTGCGGACGCCACATCATCATCAGCACCATCACGAGACCGAAGATCAGCATCCGGTACTCGGCAAAGCCGCGTGCGATTTCCGGCAGCACGGTCAGCAGGATCGCGGCGAGCACGACGCCCAGTTGCGAGCCCATGCCGCCCAGCACCACCACGGCGAGAATCAGCGCCGATTCGATGAACGTGAACGACTCGGGCGTAACGAGCCCCTGACGCGCCGCGAAGAACGCACCCGCGAGACCCGCGAACGACGCACCAAGCGTGAACGCGGAAAGCTTCACGCGCGTCGGGTTCAGACCGAGCGAGCGGCAGGCGATTTCGTCCTCGCGCAGCGCTTCCCACGCGCGGCCCATGGGCATGCGCAACAGGCGACTCGTGACGAAGAGCGTGAATGCAACCAGCACGAGCGCGAGCAGGTAGAGGAAGATCACCACGTGATCGCCGCTGTATTCCCAGCCCATCAGTTCATGGAACGTCTTTGCGCCCTCCACGCTCGCGTGGCGCGCCATCTCGAAGCCGAACACGGTCGGCTTCGGAATGCTTGAAATGCCGTCGGGACCGCCCGTGATACTCGTGAGGTTATTCAGCAGGAGACGAATGATCTCGCCGAAACCGAGTGTGACGATCGCGAGATAGTCGCCGCGCAGACGCAATACCGGAAAGCCGAGCAGGAAACCAAACGTGGCCGAGGCGAGCGCCGCAAGCGGCAGACATTCCCAGAACGTCAGGCCGAAGTACTGATTGAGCAGCGCATACGTATAGCCGCCGACCGCGTAAAAACCGACATAGCCGAGATCGAGCAGACCCGCGAAGCCGACGACGATATTCAGGCCGAGGCCGAGAATCACGTAGATCAGCGCGAGCGTGGCGACGTCCACGGCGCCGCGCGAACCGACGAAGCCGAAGCCGAGGCCGAATGCGAGCAGCACCCAGATCGCCACGCGCTGGCCACGCGCGCCTGGCACAGGCAGCGCAGGCAAACGCACGCCGCTCGTTGCACGCTGGAACAGCGGCTTGACGAGCTGGAACACGAACACGACCGCAGCCGCGATCCAGACGGGTCGCCAGTGCTGCTGCAGCACGACCTGATAGCCGTCGAGCGTCAGTTGCAGACCGAGAACCGGCGCGGTGAGGATGATCGTCGCCAGTGCGGCGGCGAATGCCCCCTTCACTGTCTGCGTCGAGGAAGCGCCATGGGCGCGATTGCTGCCGATGGAAACCGGAATGGGTTGACTCATGACGTCCTCACACCTTTTCGACGTCCGGCTTGCCGAGCAGGCCGGTGGGACGGAACAGCAGCACGAGCACGAGCAGGCCGAACGCCACGACGTCCTTGTACTCCGCCGGCATGTAGCCCGAGGCGAACGTTTCGGCAAGGCCGAGCAGCACGCCGCCGAGCATCGCGCCCGGAATGCTGCCGATGCCGCCGAGCACCGCCGCCGTGAACGCCTTGATGCCCGCGATGAAGCCGATATACGGATTGAGCTTGCCGATCGTGAGACCGATCAGCACGCCGCCCACGGCGGCGAGCATCGCGCCGAGCACGAACGTGAACGAGATCACACGGTTCGTGTCGATGCCGAGGAGATTGGCCATCTTCATGTCCTCGGCGCAGGCGCGGCAGGCGCGGCCCATACGCGAGCGGCTGATGAAGAGCGTGAGCGCGATCATCAGCACGAGCGTCACGCCGACGATCAGCATGCGTGCATACGGAATCGTCACGTCGAAGTTGCCGCCCATGTTGAATTCGATCGCGCCGGAGATGAGCTGCGGCACCGACACGTCGCGTGCGCCCTGCCCGATCTGCACATAGTTCTGCAGGAAGATCGACATGCCGATCGCGGAGATGAGCGGCACGAGGCGCGGCCCGCCGCGCAGCGGCCGATACGCTACGCGCTCGACCGCAAAACCGTAGAGTCCGGTGACGAGCACCGAGACGATGAGCGCCGCGCCCAGCACGAGCGGCAGCGGATAACCCGCGGAGACGCCGATGGCCGTGAGCGTAACGAGGCCCACATAGGCGCCGATCATGTAGATCTCGCCGTGAGCGAAGTTGATCATGCCGATGATGCCGTAGACCATCGTGTAGCCGATGGCGATCAGCGCATAGATCGCACCCAGCGTGAGCCCGTTGACGAGCTGCTGGGTAAACTGGGGAAGAAAATCATTCATGCAAACACCTCGCGGCAATAAGACCGATCAAGACCGCTCACAGCGGTCAGGCCCGGATTTGAAACCGCCGGATTTGAAAACGCCCCGCCCGTCGCAACGAGGAGCGGGGCGTCCGGTTGACGCGCCGTGATTAGTTAGCGGCGGTCTTCGTGGCGTCCTTGTGCCACGTGAAAACGACGAAGCGGAACGCCTTCAGGTCGCCCTGTGCGTCGTATTCCACCTTGCCGATCGGCGTGCTGAACGCGTTCTTGTGGATGTAAGCAGCGACCTTGGTCGGGTCGGTGCTCTTCGCACCCGCGATACCGTTGGCGATCACTTCGACCGCGGCGTACGACGGCATCTGGAACGGACCGTTAGCGTCGCGCTTCGCGTCGGCGAATGCCTTCACGAGCTTCGCGTTCGCGGGATCAGCGGAGAAGTCGGCCGGCAGCGTGACGAGCATGCCTTCCGAAGCCGCGCCGGCGATGGCCGTCACGTCCTTGTTGCCCACGCCTTCAGGTCCCATGAACGTGGCCTTCACGCCCTGTTCGCGCGACTGGCGCAGCAGGAGGCCCATTTCCGGGTGGTAGCCGCCGAAGTACACAAAGTCCACGCCCTGCGACTTGAGCTTCGTGACGATTGCCGAGTAATCCGAATCACCTGCGTTGATGCCTTCGAACACGACGACCGGGATGTGCGCCTTGTCGAGCGCGCCCTTCACCGACGTCGCAATGCCCTGGCCATACGACTGCTTGTCGTGCAGGATCGCAACCTTCTTCGGCTTGACCTTGTTGATGATGTAGGCAGCGGCTGCGGGACCTTGCTGGTCGTCACGGCCGATCGTGCGGAAGATGAACTGGCGCTTCTTGCCTTCGGTGAGCTGCGGTGCGGTGGCCGACGGCGTGACCATCACGACGCCTTCGTTCTCGTAGATGTCC
The DNA here is from genome assembly GCF_021390575.1 of Paraburkholderia adhaesiva. Lineage (GTDB taxonomy): Bacteria > Pseudomonadota > Gammaproteobacteria > Burkholderiales > Burkholderiaceae > Paraburkholderia > Paraburkholderia adhaesiva. The sequence goes on from NZ_JAJEJQ010000002.1 coordinate 1,432,606, forward strand.
GACGCGGGGATCGTCGAGCCCGAGCAGACGTGGCCGACCACGAACTGGATGTGCTGCGAAACGATCTTGTTGGCAACGGCGACGGCCTGCTTCGGCTCGCACGAATCATCCATCAGGACGGCTTCGAGCTTGTTGCCGTTCACGCCGCCAGCGGCGTTGATCTGCTCGATAGCGGTCAGTGCGCCCGCCTTGACCATGTCGCCGTACTGGGCGACCGCGCCGCTGAACGGACCGGCGATGGCGATTTTCACAGTGTCGGCGTGCGCAGCAGCTGCACCCATGGAGAGCAGCGCGGCAGCGACAGAAAGGGAAGTAAGGCGAGACAACATCATCAGGAGCTCCTCGTTTGTTTTCGGGTCAACCGGACAGTCGGGTTGACGTGCGCAAACGAACAGCACTCCAGGGAACCTGCCATGGAGAACAACCATGACGGGCCAAAGAAAAGACGTGACGGGGCCCGGCATGTACCGGCCGCCTTGTCGCGACCGAGTTCGGAGAGATTGCACGGAATACAACCTCTAATGCGCAAGCGATCCGCCTGCCCCGTCCGCTGCATTTCGTACTGGAAAGGTGGTCCAGCCTGAATCAGCGACGGGCGGATACTAACAACAAAGAGTTGTGAACGCAACCATGAGGTTTTCAAACTTTGATGAGAATATGGGGTCGCATTGAACGGGCGCGAAATGGGCGCGAAATGGGGCGCGACAGGATGAAAGTTGTTGAAAATGCACGAAAAATCGCGCCCGGATGCGGCCGGAGCGGATCTGCAGGCCGAAGACGACCGGCTGGTGCGGCTCTCCAGAGAATGTTTTCAAAACCTTTCTGGCTGAATATCGCGAATTAATTGAAGATAATTGGATTCTCTTAATGGCTACATTATATTCGGCCTCCCAGCATATTTTCGATAGCTGACAGATCATCCGTCATATCGCAAAATAAACCTATGGAAAACCCTAAATGCAAACCACGCCATCATGTTGATTCACAAAGAAAATCACCCCATGAAGCCTGCTACCATGATGCCATTGAACGTCAAACCAACTCGATAATCCCCCCATTGAACATCGCCATAACCTTCCGAAACGAAACCCGGAAAAATTCCACTCCCATGCCGGATTTTCTGAAAAACAAGCCGGAATACACGCTCGCGAGGCGCAAACAAAGCGGCGCACCGCCGCGGCAAAATGACCTTCCAGCGCCCCGATAGCCCATCCGAAAGTGGTATCCTCGCACCCTCGCCGTCGGACCACTGCACCATAACGTCGCGCGCCGCAGAACAATCGGGGCCGCGCGCGGGATGACGGCGACGCCGCGCCACGCGGCAATATCATCCAGACCTGAAGTTTCGGGGGAGATCCCACGCATGAAGTCGTTCAAGCTGGCCGGCAAGGCCGCCACCCAAACCCTCATCGGCAGCGCCATCGCACTGTCGCTGTTCTCCGGCGCCGCTCACGCGCAAACCGCCACCGTTGAAGTGCTGTCGATCGTCGAGCACCCCGCGCTCGACGCGATCCGCGACGGTGTGCGCGACGAACTGAAGGCCGCCGGCTACGACGCAGGCAAGAACCTGAAGTGGGAATACCAGAGCGCGCAGGGCAATACCGGCACCGCCGCGCAGATCGCCCGCAAGTTCGTTGGCGACAATCCGAGCGCAATCGTCGCGATCGCAACGCCTTCGGCGCAGGCCGTCGTCGCCGCGACGAAGACCGTGCCGGTCGTCTACGCGGGCGTGACTGACCCGGTCGCCGCACAACTCGTGAAGGGCTGGACGGCGAGCGGCACCAACGTCACCGGCGTCTCGGACAAGCTCCCGCTCGACAAGCAGGTCGCACTGATCAAGCGCGTCGTGCCGAATGCGAAGACCGTGGGCATGGTCTACAACCCGGGCGAGGCAAACTCGGTCGTGGTCGTGAAGGCGCTCAAGGAACTGCTCGCGAAAGACGGCATGACGCTCAAGGAAGCCGCCGCACCGCGCACCGTCGATATCGCACCGGCCGCCAAGAGCCTGATCGGCAAGGTCGACGTGATCTACACGAACACGGACAACAACGTGGTCTCGGCCTATGAGGCGCTCGTGAAGGTTGCCAACGACGCGAAGATCCCGCTCATCGCCTCCGATACGGACAGCGTGAAGCGCGGCGCAATTGCTGCGCTCGGTATCGACTACGGCAACCTCGGCCATCAGACCGGCAAGGTCGTCGTGCGTATCCTGAAGGGCGAGAAGCCCGGCGCGATCGCATCGGAAACGAGCAACGACCTGCAACTGTTCGTGAACCCGGCTGCGGCGCAGAAGCAAGGTGTGACGCTGTCCGCCGATCTGCTCAAGGAAGCGACCACGGTCGTCAAGTAAAGCCGCTTCGTCGCGACATGTGCCCGCCTCATGCGGGCGCGTGTTGCGAACGGCTGGCAGGCCAGTAGAAAAACCGGCGTGCTCCTTTCGGGCACGCACGGACGCGAAGTCTCCCCGCCCGGGCGCGTCCTCCGTCGGCAAGTCCGATACACCCCGGCGGGAGACCGCAACAGGATTTTTGTTCCCATGTCTCTTTACTCGCTTCTGGGCGCCCTGGAGATCGGCCTGATCTTCAGTCTCGTCGCCCTGGGGGTGCTGATTTCGTTTCGCATCCTGAATTTTCCCGACCTCACCGTCGACGGCAGCTTTCCCCTTGGCGGCGCCGTCGCGGCGACGCTGATCGCCTCCGGTCACGATCCGTTTCTCGCGACCGCCTGCGCGATGATCGCGGGCGCGATGGCCGGCTTCGTCACGGGCTGGCTTAATGTGCGCCTGAAAATCATGGATCTGCTCGCCAGCATCCTGATGATGATCGCGCTCTACTCGGTCAACCTGCGCGTGATGGGTGCGCCGAACGTGCCGCTCATTTCCGAAGCCACTGTCTTCACGATGATTCAGCCCACCTGGATGCCCGACTACGTGCTGCGCCCGGTCGCACTGCTCGTGATCGTCATCGTTGCGAAGTGCGGCGTGGACTGGTTCTTCTCGTCGCAATACGGCCTCGCGCTGCGCGCCACGGGCGCGAATCCGCGCATGGCGCGCGCCCAGGGCATCGCTACGGGCCGCGCGACGCTGGCCGGCATGGCGCTGTCGAACGCGCTCGTCGCAACGGCCGGCGCGCTCTTCGCGCAGACCCAGGGCGGCTCGGACATCTCGATGGGCATCGGCACGATCGTGATCGGTCTTGCGGCCGTGATCATCGGCGAAAGCATTCTGCCCGCGCGCCGTCTCGTGCTCACGACGCTCGCCGCTGTGCTCGGCGCGATTCTTTATCGTTTCTTCATCGCGCTCGCGCTCAACAGCGACTTTATCGGACTCAAGGCGCAGGACCTTAATCTCGTGACTGCCGCCCTCGTGACGATCGCACTCGTGCTGCCTGCGACGCGCAAGAAACTCTTCGGCCGCAAGAACGGGAGGGCATAAGCGATGCTCAGCGCAAAGGACCTCAGGCTCACATTCAATCCCGGCACGCCGATCGAAATGCGTGCGCTGCGCGGGCTCACGCTCGAAATCCCGACTAGTCAGTTCGTCTCCGTGATCGGCTCGAACGGCGCGGGCAAGTCGACCTTCCTCAACGCGGTCAGCGGCGACCAGATGGTCGACGAAGGCTCGATCACGATCGACGGCCAGGACGTCACGAAGAAGCACGCATGGGATCGCGCGCACCTCGTCGCACGCGTGTTCCAGGACCCGATGGCGGGCACCTGCGAAGCCCTCACTATCGAGGAAAACATGGCGCTCGCCATGGCGCGCGGCAAGCGTCGCGGCTTCGGCCCGGCGCTGCGCAAGCAGGACCGCGAGCTCTTCCGCGACAAGCTGCGTCTTTTGAACCTCGGCCTCGAAAACCGGCTGACCGACCGCATTGGCCTGCTCTCCGGCGGCCAGCGCCAGGCCGTGAGCCTGTTGATGGCTTCGCTGCAGCCCTCGCGCATCCTGCTGCTCGACGAGCATACGGCCGCACTCGATCCGAAAACGGCTGCGTTCGTGCTGGAACTGACTGCGCGCATCGTGGAGGAAGCCAAGCTCACGACGATGATGGTCACGCACAGCATGCGCCAGGCGCTCGACTACGGTCAGCGCACGATCATGCTGCACCAGGGCCAGGTCGTGCTGGATGTTTCAGGCGACGAGCGGCGCGGCCTCGACGTGCCGGACCTGCTGCGCATGTTCGAACAGACGCGACACGAAAAGCTCGACGACGACGGCCTGCTGCTCAGTTGAGCGTCGCGCGTTGACATGGACAAGCCCGCCGGCATCGCTGCCGGCGGGCTTTTTCTTTTCAGCAATTTGATTTGCATTACGAACTATATTCACCCGTAACGAACAGCCTCGACGGCTTGGCTGAATCGCCGTGTCAAGCCGCCATCGGCGGCTTTAAGTGCGGCGCCCAGCCGGTCGCAAGCCCACGTTTTCGCGCGCAGCGGACCGCCCCACCACCCCTGCCCCGAACACGACGCGGCGCAAAGTCGCACTACTGTTCGGCCAAACTTGCCGCAACTGTATATGGCCATACGTATACATCCGGGTTGACACTGCATTTTCGCCATCGCGCCCGCACCTTTCGCGAGAACCGCCGCAAACAGGTACCCACATGAACGACACCCCGCTCCACCTCGACTCCATCGCGACGCCTTCCATGCAAGTGGCACCGGTCCCCTGCCCGGTCGTCGAAACGCTCGACGGCATCCTGCCCGACGAGCCGCTCCTGATGATGGGCGCCGGCCCCGTGCCCATTCCCGCCGCGGTCGCCCAGGCGAACTCGGTGGTGATCAATCACCTCGGCGACACGATGGCACGCGTGATTCACCAGGTGAAGGCGATGGCGCGCTACGTGTTCCAGACGCGTTCGAACTGGGTGCTCGGCGTGGCGGGACCGGGATCCGCCGCCATGGAGATGGCTGTATCGAATCTCGCGTGGCCCGGAACGCGTGTGCTGTCGATCGTGAACGGCTTCTTCAGCAATCGCATGGCCGAAATGGCGCGGCGCGTCGGGGCCGACGTCACGACGTTCGACGTGCCCGACCGCGAAATTGCCTCGCTGGAAGCGCTGGCGCAGGTCATCGAGCGCACGCGGCCCGCGGTCGTCACGGTCGTCCACGGCGAGACCTCGAACACGGTATGGAACCGGCAGCTCAAGGAAATCGTGCAGGTCGCGAAATCAGTCGGCGCGCTGGTCGTCGTGGATGCAGTCTGCACGCTGAGCACGATGCCGCTCGAAATGGACGCCTTGGGCATCGACGTGGTGATCACGGGTGGCCAGAAAGGGCTCTCGTCGATTCCTGGCGTTTCGCTGATTGCGTTCTCGGACGCCGCGTGGGAACGCGTGCGCACGCGCACGGTGCCGAACACGCACTGGTGCCTCGACGCTACGCTCGCCGAGAATTTCTGGCACAAGGCGGGCTATCACTACACGGCGCCGGTTTCAGGTGTGCTCGCGCTGCACGAAGCATTGCGGCTCGTGTGCGTGGAAACGCTGGAGAAACGCTTCGCGCGCCATCAACGCTGCTCACTCGCGCTGCAAAGCGCCGTAAGCGCACTCGGCCTCGCGCTCTACACGCCTGAGGACTGCCGACTGAACTCCGTCGTAGGCATCGCCCTCCCGCATGGCCTCACGCCACACGACGTGTGCGATCGCATTTCGCAGCAATATCAGGTTGAAATTTCCGGATCGTTCGGCCTGCCGATCGTTCGTATCGGCCAGATGGGTGAGCAGTGCCGCGAACATAACCTGTTCCGCACCGTGCATGCGCTGGGACGCACGATCCGCGATCTCGGCGCGAAGGTCGATCTGCCTGCCGGCGTTGCGGCGCTCGAAGAATCGCTTCTGGCCGGCGCGCGCGCGACGCGGCGTTAAAAACCGCTGCGAATGCGGCGCGCAGGTCTCACGCGCGCCGCGCACTCACGCACATAAACGCGGGCGACTGCTCCAGTTCGGCATAGAGCGCTGGCGCGACTGTCTTCATCTCCGGCAACGGCCTCGGCTCGACCAGCCGATCGAGTATCCAGCCGCTTTCCGTCAATCCATTGACGATTTCCGCCAGCGGCCGCCGGAACGCTTCAACGTACGGTTTCGGCTCACCAAAACCACCCCACCGCAAACCAAACCGCGTCGTCTCGAAGTAGCTGCGCGAGCCGCGCGTGCGCGTGTCGATCCAGTCGCGCATCGGGTGCGCCATCGAGAAAACCAGCAGCGCGCCCGGCTTCGCCACGCGGTGAAACTCCGCGAAAACCGGCGCGAGCGTCTCCACATAGTCCAGCGCGAGCGAACAGACGATACGGTCGAACGTTTCTTTCTCGAGCCAGTGCAGCGACTGGCCCAGGTCGCCAAGCGCGATTTCGACGGGCAATCCTTCGCAATGCGTCTGCGCAAGCTCGACCATTGCGGGCGTCACGTCGAATGCATGGACGCGCGCCCCTTGCGCCGCCAGTTTCGCGCTGAGGATGCCCGGGCCGCATCCGGCATCGAGCACCGTCTGGCCCGCCACATCGCCGAGGAGCGCGGCCGTGGCCGGCCGCTCGTAAAGGGCGTTATGCGGCTTCTCCGGCACGCGTTGCGCGTAGCGGTCCGCGAACTGCGTGTAGTTCGCGCGGCCTGGAAGCTCTTTAGAGTCGGCGCTGGGAATTGGCTTTTCGTCGGGCATCGGGGGTTGGAGCGTGGCGGTAATTCGCGGGAACGCTATTGTCCGCCGTTTTCCGGGCGTTGTTCCAGGCTTTGCTAAAACTGTGCGACGCGGGCATGAGACCGCACGTATCTGAATCCGAAAGATTGGCACGGTTGAAATAAGTGCCAGGCGACGCCGTGGCCGCTTACGCGAGTGAGCCCGGTGCGGCACACGCCAGACCATCCCACAGCGGCAAACGAACGAGGCCGACGATTTCCTGGCGCGCGGACTTATTGCCAGAACGAAATAAAAACTTTCAATTTCCTTCCACCGCCATCACCACTGCCAACGGCCCCATTTGCAGCCGAGCGCCACGCGTCGCACGCACTCAGGCTATCATCGCGCTCTTGCGCAAAGCGGGCGCTTCTGGCCTCGCACCACACCCCGACACTCCAGACTGACGATGTCCCACATTCCCTTCGATGCCGTGCTCTTCGACTGCGACGGCGTACTGGTCGACTCCGAACGCATCACGCACGTCGTGCTCGTGCAGATGCTGGGCGAGCTGGGCTGGACGGTCTCCGTCGAGGACGCGATGGAGATCTTCGTCGGGAAAATGGTCAAGGACGAGGCCGAGCGTATCAAGGCCCACACGGGCGTAATGATCGACGACGCCTGGCTCGAGCACTTTCGCGCGCGACGCAACGAAGCCCTCGCGCGCGATCTCGTCGAAATTCCCGGTGCCCCCGCCGCCGTGCGCGCCGTCCATGCGGCACTGGGCGGGCGCATTGCGGTCGCCTCGGGCGCGGACCGTCGCAAAGTGGAACTGCAACTGCGCAAGGTGGACCTCCTCGACTGCTTCGAGGCCCACATCTACAGCGGCCATGAAATGCCGCGCAGTAAGCCGCACCCGGACGTCTATCTAGCGGCGGCGGCCGGTCTGCGTGTCGCGCCCGCACGCTGCGCAGTGATCGAGGACACCGTAACCGGCGCGCGTGCGGGTCTCGCCGCGGGCGCGACGGTGTTCGGCTACAGCCCGTCCGGACCGGGTCACAGCAGCGCCGCGGCGCTGCGCGAAGCGGGCGTCGCGCACGTGTTCTCGGACATGTCCGACCTACCCGGTCTACTTGCACGCTGGGGCACGCATGGAGGCGCTGCATGACCGGCGCGCAAGGCTCGTAAAAAGCGCGCTGCTCACCTGCGAAGCGCGCGAAGGCTGACTCGAATACCATCCGATGATCGCGTCGTCAGCCAGAAAAGATAGTTTGCTACCGAATCGCTCTGGGCTATCATCCCGCCGATGTCTAATCTTCATACTTTACGCCGTGCCGTCAGCAGTACGCTCGTCGTCGCCGCGCGCAAGTGGCGTCGGACCACGCACGGCGCACTCTCTGCCTATAACGTTTCGGAAGCCTGCGCAGCGCCGTTGCTGACCGCGGGCCGGCTCGGCGAAGCGGTGCACCAGGTCACGCTCGCCGAGCACGTCGGCATCGAAGGGCCATCGCTCGTGCGCCTGCTCGACCAGCTCTGCGCCGCGGGCCTCGTGCGCCGCGACGAAGATCCCGAGGACCGCCGCGCGAAAACCATTTCGCTGACCAACGAAGGTCGCGCCGTCACCGCGAAAATGGAGGACGAACTGCGCGCGCTGCGCGAGCGCGTGCTCAAGGGCGTGACGCGCGCCGACCTCGAAGCGACGCTGCGCGTGCTGAACGCATTCAACACGTCCGATGCGTCCGACCCGTTCAACACGGCATCCCGCGAGTGAACGGCGCCATGACCTACCCCTCCATGCGCGACTGGCTGTTCTCGGTGAAGACATTCGCCGCGGCAATGCTTGCCCTCTATCTCGCGCTCTATTTCGAGCTGCCGCGTCCGTACTGGGCGATGGCGAGCGTCTATATCGTGTCGAATCCATTCGTCGGCGCGACGCGCTCTAAGGCGCTTTATCGCGCGCTCGGCACCGCGCTCGGCGCATTCGCCGCGGTCCTGCTCGTACCGCCATTCGTCGAAATGCCCTTCACGTTCAGCGTGATTGTCGCGGTGTGGACCGGCACGCTGCTCTTCTTCGCGATGTCCGACCGGACCGCGCGCAGCTACGTGTTCATGCTCGCGGGCTACACGATGCCGCTCATCGCGCTGCCTACGGTCACTGATCCCTCCACCATCTTCGACGTGGCCATCACGCGAACCCAGGAAATCACGCTTGGCATCGTCTGCGCGAGCGTGGTGGGCAGCGTAGTGCTGCCGAGCCGTCTCGCGCCCACGATCGTCGAACGCGCCGACATGTGGTTCCGCGACGCGGCCCTCTACGGTCGCGAAACGTTATCGGGCCACCTCGCGGGCACGGGGCTTTCCGCCATTCGCCAGCGGCTCGCGAGCACGGTCTACGGCCTCGAATTCCTGTTGAGCCAACTGGCGTACGACCACACGCATCCGGAAATACTCAAGCGCGCCGAAGCGCTTCGCGGCCGCATGCTGCTCTTCCTGCCGATGATCTCAGCGCTCGCCGATCCGTTGATCGCGTTGATGCGCGACCTGCAGGTGCGCCCCGCGGGCCTCGACGCGCTGCTCGCCGATACCGCGAAGTGGATCGACTCGCCGTTGCCGACGCGCGCGGCCGACATGCACGACGACGCGGGCGACCCCGTAGCCGACCGCCTGCGCGAGCGCATCGCCGCCTTGCAGCCCCCGCGCGAAGCGATCACGGGCTGGGAAGGCGCGCTGTTCTCGAATGCGTTGTGGCGGCTTCATCAGGTGATCGACGTCTGGCAGGACTGCCGGGCACTGCGCGCGCTAATTGCGCACGAGGCGGGCACGTGGCGTCCCCGCTACCGCCACTGGCGCCTCGGCGGCACCGAACGATTCTTCGACCGCGGGATGATGCTCATTTCGTGCCTCGTGCCGGTGAGCGCGATTATCGTCGCGTGCATGCTGTGGATCAGCTCGGGCTGGCATGACGGCGCGGGGGCGGTCTCGCTCGCGGCGGTGGCGTGCTGCTTCTTCGCGGCGCTCGACGAACCGGCGCCCATGGTGTTCCGCTTCTTCCTCGCCACCTGCGCGAGCGTGGTGTTCGCGGGCCTCTATGTGTTCGTGGTGCTGCCGCACGTCCACGACTTCGAGATGCTTCTCGTCATTTTCGCGGTGCCGTTCATTCTGGTCGGCACGTTGATTCCGCGTCCCCAGTTCAACATGGTGACGATGCTCGTCGCCGTGAACACGGCCACCTTCATCAGCATCCAGGGCGCTTACGAGGCGGACTTCCTCGTATTCCTGAACAGCAATCTCGCGGGCGTCGCGGGCCTCCTGTTCGCGTTCGTCTGGACGCGCGTGGCGCGCCCCTTCGGCGCCGAACTCGCTGCGAAACGGCTCTTGCGTTCGAGCTGGCAGGACGTCGCGCTCGCGGCATCCTCGACGCCGATCGCCGACCAGCGCAACTTCGCCTCGCGCATGCTCGACCGCCTCATGCAGTTGATCCCGCGTCTTGCCGCCTCGGACGAGCATCGTCAGCCTTCGATCGAGAGCTTCCGCGATCTGCGCATTGCACTCAACGCGCTCGATCTGCGCCGCTCGCGTCACAAGCTCAGCGGCGACATGTCCGCGGCCGTCGACCGCGTGCTGGCAGGTGTCAGCGCCCACTACGCGCAGTGCGCCGAGGCCAGCGAGCGCCAGAATGCACCCCAGGCGCTGCGCGACACCATCGACGACGCGCTCGGCCGCATCGCCGGTGCTTCGCGCACCTTCATCGCGACGCACCCTGCGCCCGAGGCACCCACGCCCCCCGGGGAAGCGCAACACGTCAGCGCCTCGCAGCGCTGGCTGCGCGACACGCGGCACGCGCTGGTGGGCCTGCGGCTCTCGCTCTTTCCGCACGCCGGCGCACAGCCGCCCGAACTCTCTGGGGAGGCCAAGGCATGAGCCCCTGCATTTCCGTTCTTCTTTCAAGGCTCGCACCATGATCGGCGAAATCGATATCTTCGGCGTGTTCGTGCCGACCGTGCTCGTGCTCATGCTGATCGCGTACCTCATCAACATCGTGGTCCGCAAGGTGCTCACACTGATCGGCTTCTACCGGTTCGTCTGGCACCGCTCTGTTTTTGATCTTGGCATCTACGTCTTCGTGCTGGCTGCCGTCATTGTCGTCTCGCATCGCTACATGCCAAATTAACGTGAAAAAGACCCTGTTCTCCGCAGGCAAGATCCTGCTGACGCTCATCGTCGTCGTCGTCGCCGGCCTCGTGCTGTGGCGCATCATCAACTACTACATGTTTTCGCCGTGGACACGCGACGGGCGCGTGCGCGCCGACGTAATCCAGGTTGCGCCCGACGTGGGCGGGCTCATCACCACCGTGAAAGTGGCCGACAACGAGCAGGTCAAGCAAGGCCAGGTGCTGTTCGTGATCGACCAGGCGCGCTACGCGCTGACACTGCGGCTCGCGCAGGCCGCACTCGAACAGCGTCAGTCGACGCTCGCCCAGGCGAAGCGCGAGTACGCCCGCAATCGCGCGCTCGGCAATCTCGTCGCGAGCGAGACGCTCGAAGAGAGTCGCACGCGCGTCGAACAAGGCGAGGCCACCGTCGCGGACGCGCAGGTCCAGGTCGACACCGCGCGCCTGAATCTGCAGCGCACGACGATCGTGAGTCCTGTCGACGGCTACCTGAACGACCGCGCACCGCGTGTGGGCGAATACGTGTCGGCGGGCCGTCCGGTGCTGTCTGTCGTGGACATGCACTCGTTCCGCGTGGAAGGCTACTTTGAGGAAACGAAGCTGCGTGGCATCCATATCGGCGAGCCGGTGGACATCACGGTGATGGGCGAGCCGCATGCGCTGCGCGGCCACGTGCTGAGCATCGTCGCCGCGATCGAAGACCGCGACCGCACGCAAAGCCAGAATCTGCTGCCGAACGTGAACCCCGCGTTCAGCTGGGTGCGCCTCGCGCAGCGCATTCCGGTGCGCGTGGCGCTCGACGAAGTGCCCGAGGACTTCCGTATGATCGCCGGCCGCACGGCGACCGTTGCGGTGCGCGTGTCCGGAAATGAGAACAACCGGGCCGCAGCCGGTGCGGCAGCGAACGGTGCAAGTGGCGCGGGTGCCACGGCGGCCGCCAGCAAGGCAGGCGCCAGCGCCGCAGGAGCCTCGCAATGACACGCCGCCGTAACTGGCGCGCGTTCGCGCTCGCGCCGATGGTGCTCGCGCTCGGCGCGTGCATGACCCTCGGCCCGAATTACAAAGTGCCGGACGACGCGCTCGTCAACGCCTCGTTGGCGCAAGGGCCGATCGCGGGTGCGCAGAACGCCCCCGTCGCGTCGGGTGACATGCCCGCCGACTGGTGGCGTCTCTACGACGATCCGGTGCTCGACACGCTCGTGCATGACGCTCTGCAGTCGAACACGTCTTTACGCGTGGCGGCGGCGAATCTCGCGCGCTCGCGCGCGGCGGTTCAGGTCGCGACCGAGCAGGGTGGATTCTCCGGCGGCGCAAGTGTTGGCTTCCAGCGCGCGCAGGAATCGGCGGAACAGTTCCTGCTCTTCAGCAAGGTGCCGGTCGTCAACGAAGGCGCGCTCGGCGTGAACATCTCGTATGAAATCGACCTGTTCGGCAAGCTGCGGCGCGGCGTGGAAGCGGCACGCGCCGATGACGACGCCGTGCAGGCCGCAGCCGATCTCGCGCGCATCACGATCGTCGCGGACGTCGTGCAGGCTTACGTCGAATCGTGCTCGGCCGGCGAAGAACTCGCCATTGCGCGGGATTCGCTGAAGCTGACGCAAGAACGCGTCGCGCTCACGAAAAGGCTGCGCGACGCGGGCCGTGGCAACCAACCCGACGTGACGCGCGGTCTGACTCAGGTCCAGACGATCGCTGCCGACATCCCCCGCTTCGAGGGCCGCCGCCGCATCGCGCAATACCAGCTTGCGATGCTGCTCGCGCGCTCGCCCGCCGACCTGCCGCAAGGCGCGCTCACGTGCGCGCACCTGCCGAAGCTCACGCAGCCGATCCCGGTCGGCGACGGCACGGCATTGCTCAAGCGCCGCCCTGACGTGCGTGCTGCCGAGCGCCAGCTCGCGGCCTCGACTGCGCGCATCGGCGTGGCGACGGCGGCGCTTTATCCGTCGATCAGCATCGGCGCGGGTGCAGGGACGCTCGGCGTCGCGGAGGACCTGTTCACGCCGGCGACCAATCACTGGTCATTCGGACCCCTGATCAGTTGGTCATTCCCGATCAACGGTCAGCGCGCACGCGTGCGCGAAGCCGAAGCGGCGACGAACGGCGCGCTCGCTCACTTCGACGGCGTTGTGCTCAACGCGCTGCGCGAAACGCAGACGAACCTTGCGGCCTATGCCGCCGACGACCAGCGCGCCGAGGCGCTGCGCGCGGCCTACGCATCGGCGAAGGAGTCCGCCGATGAGACGCACAAGCTCTATGCGGCGGGACGCGACTCGTTCCTCTCGGACCTCGACGCCACCCGCACGCTGACGTCCTCGCGTGCACAAGTTGCAGCGGTGGAGGGCCAGGTGGCGATCGATCAGGTGAAGCTGTTCCTTTCGCTTGGCGGCGGATGGGAGCAGACGCAAGCGCAGTGACGCACGCGGGCGGTCGGCTTCGGTTCGACGATCGAATCACGCCGCCCTGCTTTGCTGATGAAGGTGGATGCATGCCCGCGCAACGCGGGCGTCACATGAGTTGTGAAGCGTCGGGACGCCATCTTCCGAAAAACGCAGTGCCGCACGAACTGCGATCCGCGCGGCACTCAAGAAGTCACGGGTCGACGTACCGACCCGTGACGTCAATACATCAATCCATCGACGCATCAGGCCCGTTAGTGGCCGCCCTTATACACCGACACCGGGGCTGAATAGCTCGTGGCCGGGCCACCGGCTTGCGACGCACCACTCGTCGCCGGGCCATAGCCGCTCGCCTGTCCGCCGTCCTGCGCGTGAACGCGAGCCTCTGCGGCCTGGATGTTGTCCGGATAGTTCTGCTCGTTCATGTTCGGCCGGTAACCGGCCTTTTCGAGCTGAACAAGTTCTTCACGCACCTGGGCACGCGTGACAGGTCCGTTGGCCGGTTGCGCTTGCGCGAAAGAAATGGCCGGCGCGGCAAGCACGACCGCGAGTGCAACAGCTTTGACGAGCGACTTCATAAATAAACCTCCAAAAATCTGAATGCCGGTGCAGTGTATTTCTGCATCCGTTGAATACAGTTTAAGAAGGTGAGGCGCACAGATAAATGCCGACTATCTGAAATGACTGTTCTTGCAGAGCACGACAATCGCGCCGCCGCGTGGTGTATCACTTGCGGTTATTTGTTTCATCCACAACGTAATAAGGGATACTCGCCAAGCAGTACGCGGCCAGGTGGAGCATCATAAAAGCCTTCACCGATGAAGGGGAGCGCCATGGCCACCTGGAAACCGGATCCGACCTTTTATCCGTCCGCGCGCATGGCGGCAGACGCGCCCAAAGAAACGCTCGCGTACGTTGCGTGTTTCGACCCCACCCGTAACGTGCCCGATACGCTCGACGTCGTCGATCTGAATCCCGCCTCCGCGGATTTCGGGCGCGTCGTTCATCGGCTGTCCATGCCGAACGCCGGCGACGAACTCCATCACTTCGGCTGGAACGCCTGCAGTTCGTGCCTGTGCCCCGACGCCCCACACCCGCATTCGGAGCGGCGTTATCTCGTCGTGCCGGGACTGCGCTCGTCGCGCATTCACATCGTCGATACGAAGCCCGACCCGAGGCGTCCGCACATCGTGCGTGTGCACGAGCCCGAGACCGTCGCCCACCGCGCGGGCTATTCGCGGCTCCACACCGTGCACTGCGGCCCGGAAGGCATCTACGTCACCGCCCTCGCGAACGCGGCGGGCGATGCGCCCGGCGGCCTCTTCCTGATGGACCACGAGACCTTCGACATTCGCGGTCAGTGGGAAATCGACCGCGGTCCGCAGGAACTCGCTTACGACGCCTGGTGGCATCTCGGCTTCGATACCGCCATCACGAGCGAATGGGGCCTGCCCGCCGCGTTCGAGAACGGCCTCGTCCCCGAAGTGCTTCTCGGCGGGCAATACGGGCACAGACTGCACTTCTGGGATCTGCATACACGTCAGCACAAGCAGGTGCTCGATTTCGGCGCCGAAAACCAGCTCGTCTTCGAACTGCGCCCCGCACACAATCCCACGCGGCCTTACGGCTTCGTGAATTCGGTGATCAGCCTGAGGGACCTCTCCGCGTCGATCTGGCAGTGGTATCTCGACGGCGACGAGTGGGCCGCGCGAAAGATCATCGAGATTCCCGCCGAGCCAGCCGATCCCGCGCAGTTGCCGCCGATGCTCCAGGGCTTCGCGGCGGTGCCGCCGCTCGTCACCGATATCGCGCTCTCGCTCGACGACCGCTTTCTCTACGTCTCGTGCTGGGGTACGGGAGACATGCGCCAGTACGACGTCTCCAATCCGGAGCACCCTCGCCTCACGGGCTGCGTGCGTATCGGCGGCATCGCCGCGCATGCAGCGCATCCACGCGCGCCGGGCAGCGCGCTCAACGGCGGTCCGCAGATGGTGGAAGTGAGCCGCGACGGACAACGCGTCTACTTCACGAACTCGCTCTACGGCGCAATCGACCCGCAGTTCTATCCCGAAGGTGTCGACGGGTGGATGGTGAAGCTCGACGCAGCACCTGACGGTGGCGTCACGTTCGACGAGCGCTTTTTTGTCGAATGGCCGAAGTCGCACCGGCCGCATCAGATCCGGCTCGAAGGCGGCGACGCGTCGTCGGATTCGTACTGCTACCCCTGAACGCGGAGTGCAGCGTGAACAGTCTCTTCGCTACACACTGGAGCGCCTGGGCGACGGTCGTGGGCAGCGGTGTCTTTCACGGCCTGAATCCCGCGATGGGCTGGCTCTTCGCGACTGCGCTCGGTTTGCAGCGCGGCAGCCGCACGGCGCTCCTCACCGCATTGCCGCCGATCGCTCTCGGGCACGCGGTAGCGATCCTGCTGTTCACGAGTTCGGCGGCCGCGCTCGGCGCGTGGTTGCCGGCTCCCGGTCTGCACTGGTTGCTCGGTGCGCTGCTGATCGGCTGGGCCGCGTGCCTGCAGGCGTTTGGGCACCGGCATCGGGTGCGCGTAGGCATGACGGCAGGGTTCGCCGGACTCGCGGCATGGTCGGCGCTCATGGCGATGCTGCACGGCGCGGGCCTGATGCTGATGCCCGCCATGCTGCCGTTGTGCGGCGGCAGTTCAGCGTCTGCAGCGTCGGCGAACGCGCTGAGCGTCTCGCTGCAGTTCACCGCGCTTCACACAGTCACGACACTCGCCACGACTGCCGCCATCGCGCTCGCCGTTTACGAGTACTTCGGACTCGAGCTGCTACGGCGCGGCTGGATCAACTTCGACTGGCTCTGGCGCGGCGCACTCGTGGCGACCGGGACGCTGGTGATCGCGACAGGCTGACCCCGAATTGCATCGGGCGCGCAATCTGCATAACCAGCGTTTGCGCGTACGCACTGGCGAGCGCTAACATCGCCGCCTTATGCGGCGGCATGAAAGACGCGAGATGCTCGTAGCAGGTTCGTTTCATCCACGCGACGACAACCACTCCGGCGTTTCCACCTCCCGGCGCATGGACTGCAGCGGCAAAGCACGAGCCCATGTACCATACGTCGCCTCGCTCGCTGGTACGGCCGCGAAGTGGCGCCTTGCCGCGAGCTTCTGTGCGAAGCGCCCGATACACCCAACGCGCCCGGCCGCATAGTGTCGTGAACGGCGCCCGCGTGCCGGCATGCCGCGCCGCATGAGTGAACGCGCGCGCACCGATATAAACAACACCCTGATTCCACATGGGAGAAACGCATATGAAAGTCGCCGTCATGGGCGCAGGCGCCGTGGGCTGCTATTACGGCGGCATGCTCGCGCGCGCGGGACACGACGTCGTGCTGATCGGCCGACCGCAGCACGTCGAGGCCATCGAGCGCGAAGGCCTTCGCCTCGAAACGCAGACGTTCGACGAGCGAATCGGTCGCCCGCATCTCACCGCCAGCGTCGATCCGGCCGCCGTGACCGGGGCAAACCTTGTGCTGTTCTGCGTGAAGTCGACCGATACCGAAAGCGCAGGCGCTTCCATCAAGCCGCATCTCGCCGCCGATGCGCTCGTGCTCACGCTGCAGAACGGCGTCGACAACGCCGAGCGCCTGCGCTCAGTCATCGATCAGGACGTGGCTGCGACGGTCGTCTACGTCGCCACCGAAATGGCCGGTCCCGGCCACGTGCGCCACCACGGGCGCGGCGAACTCGTGATCGAACCGTCGCCGCAGAGCGCGGCCGTCGCACAGACGCTCGCCGCAGCGCAGGTGCCTGTAGAGATTTCCGGGAATGTGCGCGGCGCGCTGTGGGCCAAGCTGATCCTCAATTGCGCGTACAACGCGCTTTCGGCGATTACGCAGCTGCCCTATGGACGACTCGTCACGGGAGAAGGCGTACGCGATTCGATGCGCGACATCGTCGACGAATGCGTCGCGGTCGCGCAGGCCGACGGCGTGACGCTGCCGCCCGACGTGGATGTCGCCGTGCGCCGCATCGCCGAGACCATGCCGGGGCAATACTCGTCCACCGCACAGGACCTCGCGCGCGGCAAGCGCAGTGAGATCGACCACCTCAACGGGTACGTTGCGAGCCGCGGCGCGGCGCTCGGCGTGCCTGTGCCCGCGAACCGGCTGCTGCACACACTCGTGCGTCTCATCGAGGACAAGGCGCGCGAGACCGTGTAGCGATAGCAGCGCCCGACCCCGGCCAGATTGCCCCGAGGGCATCGGCTTCGTGTTCTCCGATACAAAGGACGTCTGGAAACGTCCCGGGCGTCAGCGTTCGAATACGAGCAGCGTGGACGTGGCCGACGCGTAGACCTTGCCCGCCGCATCGGTGATCGTGGCTTCGGTGAAGGCCGCGCGGCGGCCGAACGAAATCACGCGGCCTTCGGCGCGCACCGGGCCAGTATCGACCGTCATCGCGCGGTGATACGACACTTTGAGTTCCAGCGTCGTGTATCCCTGTGTCGGGCTGAGCCGTGTATGTCCGGCGCAGCCGCATGCGGAATCGAGCAGCGTTGCAGCGTAGCCGCCGTGGATCGTGCCGATGGGGTTATAGGCATGCAATCCCGGCGTGCCGGTGAACACCGCGCGTCCCTCCCCGGCTTCGACGAGCTGGAAATCGAGCGTCTGGCCGATCGGCGCGACGCCACCGATTTTGATCATGTGCTGCAGCTGTTCGAGGCCAGTCAGGCCCGGCGGCAATTCTGCCAAGAGGTTCATGGCGTTCTGGCTCCATTGGGTCGCGCCGGTCAACACACGCAGTTCGCGCGATTGGACGATGCATGTTCCGGCAATTCGCGCATCCTACCGCGTTTCGAACGATCGTGCTAAAAATTGTCTCGGGCCGGCGAAGTAGCCTACTTCGGAGTGTCCTCCGCGCTCCAGGCGCGCCTCGCGTTCGTCCGTGTCACGACCGTGGATATTGGCAATCTCCTGCAGCGCGCCGTTCTCCATACCCCTTGGTTCGCAAGTGGAGACGCACGTGTTGGCGCCCTTGAGCAACTGCCCGACGTCCACAGCGCGCTCACACACGGCATCCTGCACGTGGCACCTCGGCTCACCCGCCATGCGTGAAAATGCGAGATTCGTCTCGATGTAATTCTTTGGTGAATTCATCAGTTATACGAATTAATGAAACGCCCTACGCGTGCCGAAATAGACCATTGGCGTGGGTGCCGCACCTCACAAGTCCCCACAAGACATCTCGTTCATCGAAGACCTCTCGAAGACCGCAACGGGTAAAATCCATCGATTCCGTCTGCGCGAGCCGTTCCAGCCGAGCCGTTGAAACCATGACACCGAGCGATTTTGCCCACCTCCCCGCTACCGCGACGCGCGGAGCCCTCTCGATCGAATACCGCTGGATCGGTGCCGAACGCGCCGACGCGCCGATTGCGGTCTTCCTGCACGAGGGCCTCGGTTCGATCGCCATGTGGAAGGACTGGCCGCAAGCGCTCTGCGAGCGGCTCGGCATGCGCGGACTCGTCTGGTCGCGCCCCGGCTACGGCCGTTCGACGCCGCGTCCGCACGATGTGAAGTGGCCTGTCGACTACCTGGCGCAGCAAGCGCGCGACGTGCTGCCCGCGCTGCTCGACACGCTCGGCGTAAGCGCGCGGCAATGCGAACGCATGTGGCTCGTCGGCCATAGCGATGGCGGCACGATCGCGCTGCACTATGCTGCATTTTTCCCGCATGCGCTGGCTGGCGCGGTCGTGATCGCGCCGCACGTGTTCGTCGAGGACATCTCCGTCGAAGGCATCGCTGAAACAAAGCTCGCCTACGAAACGACGAATGTTCGCAGCAAGCTCGCGCGCTATCACGACGACGTCGATTCGGCGTTCTACGGCTGGTGCGACATCTGGCTGAGTCCGGCGTTCCGGACCTGGAACATCGTCGATCAGATCGGCACGATCCGCGCGCCGCTCCTCGCGGTGCAGGCGCTCGACGATCACTACGGAACGATGGCGCAGATCGAAACCATCGGCGAAGCGGTGCCGCATGCGCGCGTGCATGCGCTCGCAGAAGGGGGCCACTCGCCGCATCGGGACGCCCCGCAGCCGCTCAACGACGTCATCGCTCAATTCGTGCTCGAACAGCGGCAACATGCTGTTTCGGCATGAAATCGCCGCTATAAGTCCCCCAACCGCGCGGCGCGGGGCCCGCTCGCCCTGATGCCGCACACGGCGCCTCCTTGTCTCCCGCGGCCCGATCGTCGATCGCAAAACTGAACTGCAAAGCCGGTGGCACCACGGTCGCCGTCACTGGCAAGAGCAGCGAATAAGCGTTCGTGGCGTCGAAATCCGCCCGAGCGAGGAGGAACGAAACCAACACCGCGGCGCCCCGCCCGGACTGGCTAAGTACCCTCGCAGACCCGTCGTACCGGAGGGTAAACACGCACGACACAGGTTCATTGCGACCGAAACAATGCATGTCGCATAAAACATGCACTGTCAGATAGAGGCACTGGCTTCCACGTGCCATTAGCCCCGTTCCATCGCGACGCATTAATGATATTGTCTGAACTGGCTGCCGCGTGTTTATGTCACGGCGGCCTGCACCGGCCAGCGCGCGGCCGGAAAGCACCATGCCAGCAACGAGCGGGGTATCGCGGCATGGGGCGAAGCAGTCCAGCAACGACGCAGCGACGATGACCTGACGGCACACGACCGCTGGCTTCACAAATGAACGATTTCACGCAGATGAATGGACCGAGAGTTTCGCTGCGGCTGCGGATGCGGCTGCGGCACGCATGGACGTCGATACGTCCGCGCATCCTGCGCGCCTTCGCGCCCGCGTTGCGCAACCTGCTGTATGTGAAGCGGCGGATGCGGGCAATCGCGTTGGTGGCTATCGTCGGTTTTCCGCTTTACTACTACGTCTGGAAGGACCTCTTTCCGCAACCGTACGAAAATCTCACGCTGCGGCTGATCGGCTCGGTGCTGTTCGTGCCGGCGCTCGCGTTCGAACGATGGCCCGCCTGGGCCAAGAAGCTGCTGCCATGGTACTGGTACGGCATCACGCTCTACGCGCTGCCATTCTTCTTCACGTTCATGCTGCTAAAGAACAACGGCAATGACGTGTGGGTAGAAAGCGCACTGATCGCCGCGTTCGTGATGGTCCTGCTGCACGACTGGAGCATGCTCGTCCTGCATTTCGTGACCGGCATCGGCCTCGGCATCATCGCGTACTGCCTGACCGCCGACCCCATCGTGCTGGGCGCCAATTACCTCACGCACCTCACGATCTTCTCGTTCGCGGTGGCGCTTGGTGCAGTGTCGAACTACGACCAGGAGCGCATCCAGATCGAACAGGAGCGCGCGATGCTCGCCACGGCGGGCAGCGTGGCGCACGAACTGCGCACGCCGCTCGTGGCGATCCGCGTGGGCGCTGCCGGCCTCCTGCGCTTTTTGCCGGGCCTGCTCGATACCTACCTGCTCGCGCAACGCCACCGTCTGCCGGTGCCGCGCATCCGCACGGCACATCTGCGTTCGCTTCAGGGAGTCGCCGGCCGCATCGAACAGGAAGCGAACTACTCGAACGCAATCATCGACATGCTGCTCGCCACCGCGCGCTTCACGGGCGGCAACATGCAAAACGCAACTTCATGTTCGATCGTGCATTGCGTTGAAACGGCACTCTCACGCTATCCGTTTCGCGAGGGCGACCGTCGCCGCGTGCACTGCAATCTGCGGCCCGATTTTTCGTTCAATGGCTCGGAAATGCTGACCGTGCACGTTCTTTTCAATTTGCTCAAAAACGCGTTCCGGCATATGGGCAATAGTGAAACGGCATATATTTCGATTCGCCTTGAATCGGAATCGACGGAAAATCGCCTTATTTTCAGCGATACGGGCAGCGGAATCCCGCCGGACATCTTGCCGCATATCTTCACCCGCTTTTATACTTCGTCGGGCACCACCGAGGATGTCACGCTCGGTACAGGAATCGGACTCGCATTCTGCCGCGACGTCATGCAGGCAATCGGCGGCGCGATTACGTGTTCTTCGGTGCAAGGTGAGTACACTGAATTCGTTTTGACATTCCCAGCGCCATGACGAAAGCCATCAAACCATTCGCGTACCCCACCACTGTCGCCTTCGTTGACGACAGCACGGCGTTTCTGGCGAACCTGAGTCTCCAGCTCGATCCGCTGCTGGCATTCCGCATGTTCGGTTCGCCGGTGGAGGCGCTGAAATTCCTGAATGAACGCCCCGCACAGCATCACGCGACCGAACACATCTTCAGCCCGTATCTCGATCGGACCGAGGAAAACGATGCGCACCAGGTCGTCGCGATGCGCGTGGATGCGATCCGCAGCCTCGTGCATCAGCCTGGGCGCTTCGAATCCGTATCGGTCGTGGTGGTCGATTACGACATGCCGGAGCTGAACGGACTGGAATTCTGCCGCCGCATCACCGATCCAACGGTGAAGAAGATCATGCTCACCGGCAAGGCAGACGAGCGCGTGGCAGTGCGCAGCTTCAACGAGGGACTCATCGACCGCTTTATCCGCAAGCATGAAGTCGATGCCGACGAGGCGCTCAACCAGGCGATCCGCGACATGCAGGACGCGTATTTCGAACACGCGGGCGCATCGGTTCGCGATGCGCTCTGCGTTGCCGAATACCGCTTTCTCAAGGACAGCGCGCTGGCCGCGCATGTGAACGACATATTCAAGTCGCTTGGTATTGTCGAGCACTACCTCACGTATCAGCCGCACGGCCTGCTGATGTTCGATGAAGCGGGCACGGCGTACCTGCTCGTGATCCACACCGACGAAACACTGCGCGGCGTGCGCGAGATCGCCGTAGAACAGGGCGCGCCGGAAAGCTTCCTCGCCGAACTCGACAGCCATCGCAGCCTGCCCTACTTCTGGCGCACTGAAGGCTACTACCCGGCGCAGTGCACCGAGTGGCAGCCGTACATGCATCCGGCCTCGGTATTCAACGGCGAGCGCCGTTATACCTACGCGATCGTGAAGCAGCCAGCGGGGCTGGCGCTCGATACGGTCGTCCCCTACGACACGTACCTGCACCAGCTGGACGGCGAAGTTCCGGCGGCGTGAGACTCGCGCAGTGCGGTCCCACGCCGCGCTGCCGTCAGGCCAGCACGGCCTCCATCGCCATGCCCACCGCAGGCTGCGCCTGACGTACCCTCACGCGCGACGCACCGCGCGTAGCCAGACGCCGCGTGGACGGCCAGTTCCACATATCGACCTCATCGCGGATCTCGTCGCACACATCGACGATTCGATCCAGTTCCTGATCCGAAAGCGCGGCATTCACCGAAAACCGCACAATCGACCGGTTCTGCGCCGTCGCGGGCGCACAGAATATCGAACCGAAGATACCGCGCGCTTCGAGCGCATCGCGCAACACAATGGTCTGCTGCTCGGGGCCCGCTTCGAGGGCGATGATCTGGGCCTCGCTGCCGTTGAGGTTGTAGCCGAGTTCAGCGAGCCGCGTGCGCAGATAGTGCGAGTTCGAGGCAAGCCGCATGCGCCGCCAGTCGTCGCGTTCGATCACGTCGAGCGTTGCCGCGAACCCCGCTACTTCATGCGGCAGCAGCGTCGAGCTGAAGATCGCGGGCAGCGCCTCGAACTTGAAGTACTCGTGAAAACGCTCTGAACAGGCGACGAAACCGGCGCGGCCCGCAAACGCCTTGGCGAGGCTCGCGGTGCGGAAGTGGACGCGGTCAGTGAGCCCGAGTTCGACGACGAGCCCCGCCCCATGCAGCCCGTGCGTGCCGAGTGAATGCGATTCGTCGACCACGAACACGCAGTCGTGTTGCTCGCAGAGGTCTGCGATAGCCGCAAGCGGCGCGATGCTGCCGCTCGTGCTGTATACCGAATCGACGATCACGACGCCGGGGCCGTTGCGCTGGATGCGTTGCTCGAGATGATTGACGTCGTTGTGAAGGAAGCTGATCGCGCGCGCGCCTGCACTGCGAATGCCTTCCCACAGCGACGCGTGCGCCATCATGTCGATGTAGACCGGCGTCTTGTCGTTCGCAATCGACTGGATGAGCCCCGTATTGGCTGCATAACCCGACTGGCACAGCACACCGGCCGGCGCTTGCATGTACGCGGCAAATCGCTTTTCCAGCTGCAGTTGCGGGCACTCGTCGCCGTGGAGGAACACACCCGACATCAGAATACCGTTGCCTTCGGCGCGCATGCTTGCGCACACCGCATCGATAATCTCGGGATGGCGCGCGATCGACAGGTAGTCGTTGCTCGAAAGTTGCAGCGCATCGGCCCCCGGTAAGCGTCCCCGCATGATGTTCCCGCCGGCCCAGGTCTGCTGCACGCGTTCCCTGTAATAACGCTCGACGCGGGTGGTGACAAACGCCGGCAGTGCTGCGTCGTTGTTACGTGCGTGACTCCAATTGTTGCCAACTTTCATTTCACTCTCCTTGTGGTTAAAGACCGCCATCCCTCAGGTGAAGCGTTTCGTTGGTTGTTTTTGGGAATGGCTGGTCGAGAAATTGCCCATGCGGCAGCGCCACGCACGATGAAACATCGTGCGTGGCGCCCCGGTCACAGGCTGAAAAAAAACGGATAAAACGAAGACTTACGACAGCGTCCATCGCGACGCGCGACAGACAGGACTCATGCCTGCAGCACCAGTGTGCGTTTGCAATGACGGCCCGGACGTGCGCGAGGCCGCGAACCGGCGTCATGAAGCCAGCCCGGCCGCGCGAAAACGGCGATATCGCTTGCGGCCGTTGGCCACCATGAACGGACGCCCCAACATCCGCACGAATCCCGCCTCTCGTGGTCGCCAGTGTTGACGTAGGAAGATGCGCACTGACGATGCAACGGGTACACCGGCATAGCTGCGCCAGCTAAGCGCGAAGCACTACGTACCGAGCGGAACGCCGGGCAACGCGCAAGATGCAAGTTTGATAATTATCCGTGAAAAATGAGATACGACCATGGACTTCTTGCCCGGAACTATGCGTGACGCATCGAGGAAATTCTCGGATCACGTGTTCGAGTCGCAGTTAGCGACATCGAGTGATTCATTACGCATAACATGCGGTTCGGCACGCGCCAGTCTTTGATGAACTAGCGACGCGCACAGTGACGCGCGAAACGCGTCTCGCCACAATCGAGAACCTTGAATTCACGCGAATGACATATATTTCAGCGCACTCTTCAATTATTTCGCACTGCAATATATCTGCGGTTCAATGCGACCTGTTATAGGGTGAATCCCCACCTATTTGATACCGAGCGCCTGATCCAGCGACAGCCAGCCGCCGCCGCGAGCGATCATGTAGAGCAGCAGACCGGCCCACGAAAGATGCGTCGGCCATGCGTCGGGATAGACGAACACTTCGATCACCATTGTCATACCAAGCAAGGCGAACGCCGCACCGCGCGTGAACAGGCCCAGCACGAGCAGCAACGAGAAAAGGTGCTCCGAGTACGCGGCGATATGTGCTGCAATCTCCGGCGGAATCACAGGGATTTTGTATTCGTCGCGAAAGAGCGCGTAGGTGCCCTGTGTGATCGTCAGAAAGCCGGAGACCTTCGTGCGGCCCGACATGAAAAAGATCGCCGCAATGGAAACACGGCAGATCAGTGCAAGCAGCGAGTGCCCAATGCAACGGTTTGCCAGGTCGGCGGCGGCATTCCAGCCCGCGCGCAAACGCATGAGCGGTGAAGCAGCGGTGATGCGGGTCGTGTCCATTTCAGTCTCCGTTCGTTTCGAAACGCTCGTTATCCGGGTCAGTGATGGCGGCGCCAAACGCGCCATCGGCAAACAATGCGGCCATGAGGCTCGCCAGATCGAGATCCGTTTCGATGCCGAGCGCGCGCTCAAGAACCTCACCCATTGGAGCCCCCGCTGCGCACGCGTCGAGCAGCGCGCAGCCGCCCTTTCCTAGCGCTCGCCACGTCACGTTTCCTTCCGTGCGAAGGAGCAATGCCCCCTCGGCGCGCCAGTCGAGTTCATCGGGTAACGTCACAGCTTCGCGGTGCGCGCGCCAAAGCGTATAGACGGGTTGCGCGTCGAACCATGCCCAGCGCGCACTCGCGTGCGGGCGCAGGACCGTGCGCATGAAAGCCGTGGGCGGAAGGCACGCGACGTCGGCAGCCGCAAGCACGGTCTCATCGCGCGCGACATGCGCCTCTATCCACAGACGGTCAAGGCGCGCGACACCGGCAAGATAAGTCAGTTCGCGCGCCGGTTCGAAGGCTTCCAGAAACGCTGGGAACGTCGCGCCGTAAAACAGCAGACGCGCATCTTCGGGTGGCGTGGCACGCGCATAGATGGCCGCCGCCGCGCGGAAAAAATCCGCGCCGACGAGTTGCTGAACGGTCGGAAAATTTGCCTGCAAGGCATCGACGCAACCTTTGATCACCGTGTTGCGATAGACGGCAAAACCGGGTTGCGAGGCGACCGCGGCCACACGCGGATCGTTGGCCGGGACGCCATACAGCGCGCGAACGAAGCCCTCCTGGAAAGCCGCAAGCGAGGTGTTCATGCCGCCACCTCCGCGCCCGCCAGGGTCGCCTGCGCACGTGCGCGCTCGGCTAGCAGCGCCGCGAATGCGGGGATGTGATCGTCGCGCTCGATCAGCGTGGGTCGCGGCCCAATGCGGTCGATTACGTGCCGATAAAGCGCCCATACAGGCTCGGCTATGGGCGCATCGTGCGAGTCGATCAAGAGTGGCGGCTGCGAATGCTCATCGACGCTGTGACCCGCGAGGTGAATCTCCGTTACGGCGTCGCCTGGGAAGGCGTCGAGCCATTCAATGGCATCGAAGCCCATGTTCCTTGCGCTCACGTAGACGTTGTTCACGTCGAGCAACAATCCGCACCCCGTACGCCGCACCAGTTCGGCGAGAAAAGCCTGCTCACTCCACTCGTGACCCTCGACGCGCAGATAGTGCGAAGGATTTTCAATGGCGATGCGCCGCCCCAGTGCGTCCTGCGCGCATGCGATGTTCGCCGCGATACGCGAGAGCGCTGCGCCGTTTCGCGGAAACGGCAGCAGGTCCGGATGATAGTGGCCGCCCCACGCGGACCACGCCAGATGCTCCGAAACGAGCGCGGGCTGCACGCGATCCACCAGCGCGCGCAGGCGCCGCAGATGCGCCGGGTCCGGCGCGCGATCGGCGGCGAGCGACATCGACACGCCGTGCAACGACAGTGCATGCCGCTCGCGCACCGCGTCGAGCCACGCGATTCGGGGGCCGCCCGCGACCATGTAGTTTTCGGGGTGAATCTCGAACCACAAGCCGGGCGCATCGCACTCGCGCGCTTCGTCGAAGTGCTGCGGCTTGAGACCGAGTCCGGCACCGCATTCGGCTGACGTTTCCATGATCGTCGGGCGGCGGTGCGTCAGGATTCCATCGGCGAGAGGGAGCCGTGGCCCTTCGGCGTCGTGATCGTCGTGCAGGTGCCGGCCGGGACGTTCTTCCAGTGCATGCCGTCGAAGTCCATCTTCTGCGAACCGGCACAGGTCGTCCCCGCGCCCGCCTTGCAGTCGTTGTGGCCAGCCATAGCGACGCCGTAGCACTTTTCGACGCCGCCACCCTGAGCCTGTGCAACGGTGGCGCCCGAGGCGAGCGTTGCGAGAATCATGGCGGCTGCAGACACTTTAAGAGTGCTCATGATGTGAACTCCATCGATTGAAAATCGCGTTGAAAATCGGACAGTTTCCAGATCGTCCTCGGCTTCGTGATCGTTGCACGAGCGATCTGCCTGTAAATACGGTGCCGCGCGCGCGGCGGTTACATCGCAATGCGCCTTTTGGTCACGATTTATTTTTGCGGCGCGCTGTAACCGAAAGAAATTGCCGAACGAATTGCGTGCCCAAGCGACTCACAAACGACATGCAAGCACCTTGACGCCGCGACCGAAAGCCATCGGAAAGAAAAAGCTGAGCAGCGCGCGCTTGACGAACGACTCGAATGGCCGCGACTATTGATGATGATGTTTCCCCACCCCGTCACCGGAGCATCGCCATGACCCGCTGCGCGCTATACGTCGAGCTGAAAGCCCGTCCCGGCAAGGAAAACGAACTGGCCGCCTTTCTGGCTGGTGCAAAACCGCTCGTCGATGCCGAACCCGCGACGCGCGCGTGGTTCGGGGTACGCTTCGACGAACAGACGTTTGCAATCTTCGACGCCTTCGATGACGAAGCCGGCCGCGACGCGCATCTGAGCGGCAAGGTAGCCGCCGCGCTGATGGCGAACGCGGCGGAGTTGCTCGCGCAAGCGCCGCAGATCCGTCGCGCCGATGTCCTCGCGGACAAGCTGCCAGCCTGACGCGCGTTGCGCTGCGCCGGGTTGCGCTGCGTTGCGTTCGCACCCGCACTTTGTTTCGACCGCGCTGTAACCGGAGTTCGCAATGAACCGAACTACGGATAGCGAGGTTGCGCGCCGGACAGAGGAACGGCTGAAGGCCCTGTTCGTGCGCGGACTCAACGGCGACGCGGGCGCTTATCACGCATTTCTCGCCGATCTGAGCGCGCACCTGCGCGGCTTCCTGCGCAAACGCCTTTACGGTCTGCAGGACGACGTCGAGGATCTGGTGCAGGAAATCCTGCTGGCCGTGCACAACGGGCGGGCGACGTGGCGGCCGGACGAGCCGCTTACGGCGTGGGTCCATGCCATTGCTCGCTACAAGCTGGCCGACTTTTTCCGCGCACGCTCGCGACGTGAGGCGCTGCAGACACCGCTCGATGAAGAGCTGGAGATCTTCGCGACTTGCGACACCGAGGCCGCCGACGCGAGCCGCGATCTCGGCAAGCTGCTCGAACAGTTGCCCGACCGCCAGCGTCTGCCGATCGTGCATGTGAAACTGCAAGGCCTGTCGGTAACGGAAACGGCGAAACTGACCGGGCTTTCCGAGTCGGCCGTGAAAGTGGGCGTGCACCGCGGACTCAAGGCGCTCGCCATGAAGTTTCAGAACGCGTCATGAAAACAGAGGACTTGATCACATTGCTTGCCACGGGCGCGGCGCCCGTGGATCGTCACGTGGTTGCGCGCCGCTTCGGCTGGGCGCTGATCGCGGGCGGCACGGGTTCTACCCTGCTGATGTCGCTCGTCTTCGGCGTGCGCAGCGACATCGCGACGGTAGCCGCTACGCCGATATTCTGGTTCAAGGTTGCGCTGCCGTTTTTCATCGCACTGGGCGCGCTTCTGGCCACTGCTCGCCTCGCACGTCCCGCCGGCACGGCAGGTGTCGCGTGGGCCGCCATGGCGTGGCCGGTGGCCGCCGTGTGGATCGGCGCGCTCGTGCTCCTCTGGCTCGCGCCGCCCGATGCGCGCCTGCCGCTCGTCATGGGACAGACATGGCGCGGGTGCCCGCTCAACATCACGTTGCTTTCGGTGCCATCGTTCATCGCCGTTATCTGGGCGCTGCGCGGACTCGCGCCGACACGCCTTCGCGCCGCCGGATTCGCAGGCGGGCTGCTCGCGAGCGCCACGGCCACGCTCGCCTACTGCCTGCACTGTCCCGAGATGGCCGTGCCATTCTGGGCCGTCTGGTATCTGCTCGGGATGGCAATTCCGGCAGCCATTGGTGCGTGGCTCGGGCCAAAGCTGCTGCGCTGGTGACGCGCGCGATCGCGCCCGTTCGCGGCAGATTGGCATCGCTGGACGCATCGGCCGCATGCTCGCGATCTGCGGCGATCGACGTGTTCCCCCCCCGATTTCTCTCGTTAGCAAACGGCGCAAATACATCGAGATTTGTGCCTCCTCCACAGCGACGTTCAATAGCAGGAACGGCGCTTGCAATTCCACTGACGAACCCCGGACCCGGCACGAATTTACGCCTCCAACCGCCGGCGTCGGATATTCGACGAACAGGGACGCAGTCGAAATGCTCGTCCTCGCCACCTCAGGTAAAGACGAATGGTTACCGTATTGCTCGTCGACGATGACGCGAACACGCTCAGTGCACTAAGGGAACTGGTCGGTCAGGAAGGCTACAAGGTCACGACCGCAGCCGACGGCAGGGATGCGTTGCGCTGCGCGCTCGCCAATCCGCCGGACATCGTGATATCCGACTGCACGATGCCGCGCATGGACGGCCTTGCATTGATGCGTGAAATGCGCCGCAATCGGGTACTGGCGAACGTGCCGCTCGTGCTGGTGTCCGCGCTGGTGACGCCGCCGCCGGATGCCCAGCTAGCGGGCTTTCTGCGCAAACCGTTCGCCCGTTCGCAGTTGCTCGCCATCCTGCGCCGGGTGCAAACACAGTGAGCGACGCGCACTCATTTCTGGCTTGTTCGTTTCGTATCAGCCGTTCCAAACGCGCGTCTGGCGCGCGCAAAGCGCGCGCATCGGTCAATTCGCGTTACCAGTCAATTCGAACGATACAACCGGCAAGCCGAGCGCGAAAAATCACAATCACGCCTGCGTGGACGGCTGATACCCGCCATTACGCCGGAACACGTGAGCGAAGAACAACACCTGATAGCGAATCGCGTTGGACCAGTAAGCCCACGTGTGTCCGCCGGTACGCTCGGCGTAGTCATGCGGAACGCCGAGTTCGACAAGCCGCTCGTGCAGCGTGCGGTTCGATTTGACGAAATCATCGCTCACGCCGCAGTCGATGGTCAGGTCGATATGGTCGCGTTCGAAGTCGCGCGCGCGCACGATGATCGCATTGCGGTTCCAGAACGACGCGTGCCGCGCAGGATCGCCGAACACGTGGGCGATGCCCGGCTCGTCTTCACACGTGCGCGGATCGACCGCGCCGCTGATGCTACCCGCGGCGCCGAATGTGTCCGGCCGGTCGAGTGCAATACGCAGCGCACCGAAACCGCCCATGCTCAGGCCCGTGATGGCCCGCGCCTGTTTCGCGGCGATCGTGCGCAAATGCGTGTCGGCCCAGGTGACCACTTCGGTGCCCACGTAGGTCTCGTACTGGCTGTCCCGTTCGAACGGGCTGTCGATGTACCAGCTTTCATGACCGCCGTCCGGCATCACGAGAATCACGTGATAACGATCCGCGAGTCGGCCGATGCGCGAGTTCGAGGTCCAGTCCGTGTAATCGCCGCCCGAGCCGTGCAGCACATAAATCACCGGATAGCGCCGCTTGTGGTCACCGCGCGCGTAGTCGTCGGGCAGCACGACAGTCGCGGCGAACGATTGCCGCATCGCGGCGCTCGGAATAGCCACGACCCGGGACTGGAACGCCCACACGGGAGTGGAAAAGAGCAGCGCCAAAACGAGCCAGAATGCGCGGGCTTTATTCATGAAAGGTCGCTCTCGTCATTTTCTGCCTCTGCGCCCCGGTACAGCCGGGGCGGCAGTCGGTAAAACGCCTGGACCGACTCTAGCAACGGCGACTTACAACCAAATTTCATAAAAGCCTACGAATTGTCAGGAAAACATGCCAGTTCATTTCATACGATTACATTGCGTTTTCAGCTCGCGCTCCAGACGCCCCCTCAAATTCGCAGCGATTGCTCGGATTTTTGACCTCGTGTCAGCGAATCGGCCGCCCATTTCACTGCTATTTCTGAGTACACCCTCTCACAGCGCTGTTCGCCATTTGCACCCCGGGCACGGCGCGACCAGCTCCGATCGCGTGCAAAATATCGCCTACGGCGCACATTGCGCCCCGCCACCCGGCCCCTTTGGCACGGAGAAACGCCATGAGCATTCTGGTAGGCACCGCATCCTGGACCGACCCCACGCTCATCAAGAGCAAGCGGTTCTACCCGAGCGGCTGCAACAGCGCGGAGGCGCGCCTGCGCTTCTACGCGAGCCAGTTCCCCATCGTCGAGGTGGACTCCAGCTACTACTCGATGCCGAACGGCTCGAATTCCGTGCTCTGGGTTGAACGTACGCCGCCGCACTTCGTCTTCAACATCAAGGCGTTCCGCCTTTTCACCGGTCATCAGACGCCGCGCGACATGTTCCCGAAAGACATGCAGGCCGCGCTGCCACAGAACGGCAAGGCAAATCTCTACTACAAGGACATACCCGACGAGGTCCGAGACGAACTCTGGCGGCGCTACCTCGAAGCCATCGCTCCGCTTCACAATGCGGGCAAACTGGGCGCCGTGCATTTCCAGTTCGCGCCGTGGGTCACGTCTGCACCGGACGGGCACGCACACGTCGCGCACTGCGCGGACCGGCTGCCGGCCGGCTACCGGATGGCGGTCGAATTTCGCAACCGTTCATGGTTCGATGATGCCCACACCGGGTCAACGCTTGCATTCGAGCGCGAGCGCGGCCTCGTGCACGTCGTAGTCGACGAGCCGCAGGGGGGCGCCAATACCATTCCCGCGGTATGGGAAGTCACGGGCGACAGCCTCGCGCTGGTTCGTCTGCACGGGCGCAATCACGAAACGTGGAATATCAAGGGCGCGGCAGCATCGAGTGAGCGTTTCAACTATGACTACAGCGATGACGAGCTGGCCGGGCTCGCGGAGGAAATTCGAAAGATCGCCGCTTACGTCGCGCAAACGCATGTGCTCTTCAACAACAATTACGAAGATCAAGGACAACGTAACGCGAGGACGCTGATGGGCCTTCTCGGCGGAGCGGTGGTGTCAAACGCCGGATGACTGGCCTTCCGTGGACGGTCAGAAGCAACCGTTTTCTCTTTGGGTGAACAAAGCGGGCAATCCGTACGCTTCGCAATCCTGATTAACTTTCCCGTACAGCGCGGCTAAGAAGCGACGGGCCTCACTGCCACCAGGAGGCAGTGAGGATCCCGCGACAAGGCAAATCACATAAATCGCGAGGCATGCTGGAGCCGGTTAAAACCTGCCCCGGTTCCAGCATCGGCCTTTGCCACGCCCACGCCGCTCTCAATGCTTGAGGCAAGTGTCGACGTTCTGCCACGTGCAGACGTCCAGTCCGGTATGAATGACCGGAGGCACCGTCTTCCCCTGTGCGATTTCATGCATGACCATCGCGGCCTTATAGCCAATTTCCTCCGGCCGTTGACCCACGAGGACATTCACCTTGTGATCCCTGAGCGCCTGCAGTTCCGGTCCGAGCGTGTCAGCCGAAACGATGACGAACTTGCCGCTCTTGATCCTGTCCATGATCGGCGCGACGACCTGCGCATAGGCCTGCGGGGCAAAAAGCGGCCAACCGCCCGCGAGCAGGAAGGCATCGAGACCAGTGGGGTTGGCGGTCAGCGTGTCCTGCATCATCTGGTTTGCCTTCGCCGCGTCGTCGTTCGAGTAGAGCGGACACGCACTGAGTTCATGCCAGCCGTTCTCGCCTGCGAGCTTTGCAACCCCCTTCTTGCCTGAAAGCGCATCGCGCGCGCCCTGGGCCCGCTGGTTAATGTTATTGGCCGCGGGGTTGCCCATCACGAGGCAGACATTCCCCCCCTTCGGCATCAGCGCCTTCAACTGCTCGCCGAGCTTGACGCCCATTTCGTAGTTGTCGGTGCCGACGTAGGTCTTGCGCAGCGACGCATCCTTGGGCAGCAAGTCGGCGTCCGCAGTAATGATCGGGATCGGCGAGTTGCGGCGGCGCAGCACTTCCGCCACCGCCGGCGCATTCGCGGGCGAGATTGCGATAGACGCCACGCCCTTGGTCAGCAGGTCGTCGATAATCTGCACCTGCGCGCTCTCGTCCGCCGCCGTCGCCGGACCCGTGTAGTAACAGTTGAAGCCTTGCTTGCTGAGTTCCTTGTTCGCCCGCTCGCATCCCTGATGCATGAGGTCGAAGAACGGGTTATCAAGGCCCTTCACCACCAGCGCCAGGGTCTTATCGGCTGCGAAGGCCGCAGAAGCCAGCATCGCGAGGCTTCCGATCGCAGCAAGACACATCCACCTTTTCTTCATTGTTGCCTCCTGTTCGGCACCGCTTCGACGGCGCCAATGTCTGCCCGCTCAATTTTCACGACGATCCCTGGGGATTGCCCGCCATCGGGCTTCGCCCCTTTTGCGGAATCTCGCGGGCTCGTGAAGCCTTGCATCCGGCAGTTCCGCGTCTCGCCCGACCGCGCCCGCTCCGTGCGGCACTGTCCGCGTCGCGGCCGATGCGCCCGAAGCCATTTCACTCTCCCTGCCGCTCGCCGCCGAGCCGGTTGAAAAGCACGGCGACGACAATGAACGTACCCAAAACCGTCCCCTGCCAGAACGCATCGACGCCGAGCAGGATCAGGCTGTTGCGGATGACTTCGATGAGCGCCGCGCCGACAACCGTCCCGAACGCACTGCCAACGCCGCCAGCGAGATTCGTTCCGCCGACCACAGTCGCCGCGATCACGCGCAGTTCGTCGCCGGTGCCGAGGCCCGTCGTCACCGCGCCGAGCCAGCCGACTTCGAGGATCGCCGCGACGCCCGCCATGAGGCCGCAGAGCACATAGACGGAGCAGATGATGCGGCGCACCGGAACGCCGGTGAGATTCGCCGCGTAACGGTTGCCACCGATGGCGTAGACATAGCGGCCCCAGCGCGTCCAGCCGAACGCGAACCAGAACAGCACGACAAAGAGAATGAGAAACCACACGGGATTGGCGACGCCCAGTGTCGAGCCACCGCCGAGCGCAAGAAGTTTGCTTCCGTCCGGGCCGAATTCGAAAATGGTGCGGCTGCGGGAAATCACGAGCGCGAGGCTGCGGCCAACGCTTAACATTGCGAGCGTCACGACAAAAGGCTGCATGCCGAGATAGGCAATCAGCACACCGTTCACGAGACCGACGAGCCCT
Organism: Paraburkholderia adhaesiva; assembly: GCF_021390575.1. Taxonomy (GTDB): domain Bacteria; phylum Pseudomonadota; class Gammaproteobacteria; order Burkholderiales; family Burkholderiaceae; genus Paraburkholderia; species Paraburkholderia adhaesiva. The sequence continues at coordinate 1,466,445 of NZ_JAJEJQ010000002.1, forward strand.
GCGGTCAGGAGCCCCATGCCGATGCCGGCCCAGATCGGATAGCCGGCATTCATGACCACCGAGAGCACGATGCCGCTGATGCCGATCGTCGAGCCGACCGAAATGTCGATGCCGCCCGTGACGATGACCGCCATCATGCCGAGCGCGACGATGGCGACGAAGGCAAAGTTGCGCGTGACGTTGAAAAGATTCTCCGAGGTCGCGAAGGTCGAGGTCGCAATCGAAAGTGCGATGCACGCGATGAACGTCGCCAGCACCACCCAGAACACCTGGCTTGCGACAAGGCCCGTCCAGCGCGTATGCGTCTTCTCGGCTTGCGGATCATCGCGCGATGTCGGCATGGAAGTGGGCCTTTGGGGCGCGTCGTTCAATTTCGTGGCTCCCGGACGAAGCAGATTCAGGCGGCGGCGATGGCCCCGGTGATGAGGCCGGTCACCTCTTCCGGAGAGGACGATTCAGTCTTCTTGTCCGCGACCTTGCGCCCGCGCCGCATGACGACCACACGGTGAGCGACGGCAAAAACGTCAGGCATGCGGTGGCTGATGAGAATGACCGCGATGCCGTGTTCGGACAGGCGTTTGATGAGTTCGAGCACCTCCGCTACCTGCCGGACGCTGATTGCAGCGGTCGGCTCATCCATGAGAACGAGCCGCGCGTCGGACAGGCGCGTGCGGGCAATCGCCACGGCCTGCCGCTGGCCGCCCGACATTTGTCGGACGAGATCGCGCGGCCGTGTTTCGGATTTCAGTTGTTTGAATAGCTCGCCGGCGCGCCGATACATCGTCGCGTGATCGAGAATGCGGAACGGTCCGAAACCGAACCTCAGTTCACGACCGAGGAATACATTGGCAGCCGCCGTCAGGTTGTCGCAAAGCGCGAGGTCCTGATAGACCACCTCGATCCCGCGGGCGCGCGCATCGATCGGCCTCGTGAAATGCACTGGCTTGCCGTCGATGAATATCTCGCCGTGCGTCGGAGGAAAGTTACCCGCAATGACTTTCACCAGCGTCGATTTCCCGGCGCCGTTGTCCCCCATTAGCCCGAGCACCTCGCCTGGCTCGAGACTCAGCGTCACGTCAGTCAGGGCGTGAATAGCGCCGAAGTGTCTGGAAACACCTTTGAGTTCAAGAAGACTCATGGACTGTCCGCTCGCCCCAGTGGGAGCGCCGTTTTTGTGGCCGGACGACTGGACGACATAGAGACCTGGTAGCTAATTTTTTAGTGCACGATGGGGCTTTTAGCAAGGCGCTTTACGCGCGCATTCCGGTGGTAGCGGAAATCAAACGAAGAACAACGATACTTGTTTTAAAAGTCACCGACGATACGGCATAGACTGGCTGATTCGAATAAAACTCAATGCAGTGTCTGCCGACGTTCTCGGGAGAATCGATAACCGCTACACGAATATCCGGCAGACCCTATTCGACCACCTGGAGCAGGCCTGCCGGGGCAGCGTCGATCATCATGCGGTCCGTTTCGATTGTCCTAACAGGCGCGACGTCGAGCGTTCGCTTCTTTGTCTGCGCACCAACGCGGGCGGTCCGACCCCTTCAGCACTTCCATCACTTTTTGGCTATTGTTAGTAGGCGACACCGTTGTATGCCTTCCGTTAGCCGGTCCGTTGACTACATCTGGAGCGCCAGGGAGCCGCTCCGTCATGTGCCCGGACGCCGAACATTTGCAGGAGTTAAAGCCTGGCACTGCCGGTAGTGGTCAGCCAGCCTCTGACTTCCCTTGCGACCTGCCGATTCCGAACCAGGCCCAAGTCACCACGACTCTGGCGCCTGTCCGTATTGAATTGTTTGCCGACGTCTTCGGCTGTGGTGAGATTGTGATTAGCTTTTCTTGATTGTTAGGTATCCCGATTTTCGTATTGGTCATTTTCGTTGTTCCGTTGCAGTGGGAGTGCCGTGACTATGAACAGGATCTTCAGGACAATCTGGTGCGAAGCCACTCGCAGTTGGGTCGCGGTATCAGAACTTGCTTCGGTAAAAACACGTGGTGCATCGACTCACGAAGGCATCGTGGCGCTGGAATCGATGTGGTCCGCGCCGCGCAGTAGCGTGGTGGCGATTGCGGCTGTATTTGGATTGATGGCGTTTCCCGAATCGCCGGCATTTGCGCAGGCGAACTCCGTCTTTTGCGCGAATTTTTTCTCGACTGGGTTGTTTGGCGGCGTAAGTAACACCGGCTATGGGGCCAGTGGAAGTGGATCATCAACCTGCAGCGGCGGCGTTAATTCCTGGGTTGGAGGTGTCACCGTCGGCAGCAGCTTTGACTGGGTTGGCATGTCCGCTGACGATACCCAGATTGTCGTGAACGGCTCAACGGGGAACATCTTCTTTCGCGTCAGTGGAGATAGCGGAAACGTGCTGACCATGTCGAACACGAGCGGCGGTGTATTGCTCTCGGGCGTAGCGCCAGGCGTTGCCGGCACCGACGCAGTCGATGTCAATCAGCTCAACTCGTTATCGACGTCCGTGTCGTCGACTTTGAGCACGACGAATAGTACTGTCACGTCGCTCTCTACGTCGACCTCGACTGGCATCGGATCGCTGTCCACTGGACTGAGCACGACTAACAGCAACGTCACATCACTGTCGACCTCCGCGTCGACCGGGATCTCGTCGGCCAATAGCTCGATTACATCCCTGTCGACATCGACTTCGACTGGCATCGGTTCACTGTCCACAGGACTGAGCAGCACGAACAGCAACGTTACCTCGTTGTCGACTGGTCTGTCGTCGACTAACAGCACGGTTGCCTCGCTCTCTACGTCGACTTCGACCGGCATCGGTTCGTTGTCGACCGGGCTGAGCACCACCAACAGCAATGTCACGTCGCTGTCTACCGCTCAGTCGTCAACCGACAGCACAGTAGCCTCGCTTTCCACATCGACATCGACTGGCATCGGCTCACTATCTACCGGACTGAGTACCACCAACAGCAATGTCACATCACTGTCGACCTCCGCGTCAACTGGGATCTCGTCGACCAATAGCTCGATTACATCCCTGTCGACAGCGACTTCGACTGGCATCGGTTCACTTTCCACGGGGTTGAGCAGCACCAACAGTAATGTCACGTCGCTGTCTACCGCTCAGTCGTCAACGGACAGCACGGTGGCATCGCTCTCTACGTCGACTTCGACCGGCATCGGTTCATTGTCGACCGGCTTGAGCACGACCAACAGCAATGTCACGTCGCTGTCCACCGCTCAGTCGTCAACGGACAGCACGGTGGCATCGCTCTCCACGTCGACGTCCACCGGTATCGGCTCGCTATCTACGGGGCTGAGCTCCACCAACAGCAACGTCACATCACTGTCGACCGGGCTGTCGTCAACGGATAGCACGGTTGCCTCGCTGTCGACGTCGACTTCGACTGGCATCGGCTCGTTGTCGACGGGGTTAAGCTCGACCAACAGCACTGTCACTTCACTTTCAACATCGACTTCGACGAGCGTCGGTTCGCTGTCGACCGGCTTGAGCACGACCAACAGCAACGTCGCTTCACTTTCAACATCGACCTCGACCAGCGTCGGATCGCTGTCGACCGGCTTGAGCACGACCAACAGCAACGTCACGTCCCTTTCAACATCGACCTCGACCAGCGTCGGCTCGCTGTCGACCGGCTTGAGCACGACCAACAGCAACGTCGCTTCACTCTCGACATCGACCTCGACCAGCGTCGGCTCGCTGTCGACCGGCTTGAGCACGGCCAACAGTAACGTCGCTTCACTTTCAACATCGACCTCGACCAGCGTCGGATCACTATCAACCGGCTTGAGCACGGCCAACAGCAACGTCGCTTCACTCTCGACATCGACCTCGACCAGCGTCGGATCACTGTCGACAGGATTAAGTACAACCGCCAGCACGGTCACATCACTCTCGAGCTCAACCTCCACCGGCATCAACTCGCTGTCCACCGGCCTGAGCACAACCAACAGCAACGTCACCTCGCTATCGACCGGCCTATCGTCGACTAACAGCACGATTACTTCGCTATCCACATCAACGTCCGCCAGCATCGGCTCGCTGTCAACCGGTCTGAGCACCACCAACACCAACGTCACTTCGCTCTCGACCGGCCTGAGCACCACCAACAGCAACGTCGCCTCACTCTCCACGTCAACGTCGACCGCAATCGCCGCCGCCAGACCGGCCTACTTCGGCATCAACTTCACGGGCACGCAGCAGAACAACTTCAACGGCGACGGCGCAACCGGCGCGAACGCGATGGCCATCGGCGTCAACGCATCGGCATCCGGCAGCAGCAGCGTGGCGCTCGGCACCAGCGCCAGCGCAGGCGCCGGCGGCGCCGTCGCAATCGGTCAGCAAGCGACGGCAACGGGCGGCCAGGCCGTCTCCGTTGGCGTCGGCAATACCGCAAGCGGCAACGGCGCAGTGGCGATCGGCGATCCGGACGTCGCCACCGGCACAGGGGCAGTCGCGCTCGGCGGCACCAACACGGCAACGGGTCAAGGCGCAGTGGCGATCGGCAACGCCAACAGCGCAACAGGCACGGGTTCGGTCGCACTGGGCAACGCGTCGAATGCAGCGGGCGCTGGCTCGCTCGCGCTCGGCTCGAACGCCGTCGCGAACAACGCCAACGACGTCGCGCTCGGCTCGGGCTCCGTAACCGCGGCGCCGAATCCGACGACGAGTGCGACGATCGGCGGGATCGTCTACCCGTTCGCGGGGACCTCGCCGACGAGCGTCGTGAGCGTCGGCGCGCCCGGCGCGGAACGCCAGGTCACGAACGTCGCCGCCGGTCGGCTCTCATCGACCAGCACCGATGCAGTCAACGGCAGCCAGTTGAACGCGACGAACCAGGCCGTGAACAGCCTGTCCGCAGCGACGTCGACCGGCATCGGCTCGCTGTCGACCGGGCTCAGTTCGCTGTCCACCGGCCTTGCCAGCACCAACAACAATGTGGCGTCGCTGTCCACCGGACTCAGCACGACCAACAGCACGATTGCCGCCCTATCGACCGGCGAAACCAGCATTGCGGCCACGGTGAACCAGCTGTCGACGACCATCAACAGCAATCCGGCTATTTCCGGCAACAAGAGCGGTATCGCCGCCGACATGAGCGGAACCAGTGCCGCGCCTCCAACGGTCTCACCCAGTTCGAACTCCGTTGCAGTCGGCGCAAACTCGAATGACGGCGGGCGTTCCAACGTCGTTTCGGTCGGCAGCGACACGCAGCAGCGCCAGATCGTCAACGTGGCGGCCGGCACGCAAGGCACCGATGCGGTCAACGTCAACCAGCTCAACATCCTGGCGTCATCGGTTTCGCAATCGATGCAGAATCAGCAACTGCAGATCAACTCGCTGGATAGTGCGCTGCAACAAACCGACCAGATGGCCCGCCAGGGGATCGCCGCCGCCACTGCCTTGACGATGGTTCCGCAGGTCGAACCGGGCAAGATAATCAATGTTGGTGTCGGCGTGGCCCGGTTCGCCGGTGAGTCCGGAATGGCATTGGCCGCGAGCGCGCATGTGACGACCAACGGCATTATCAAACTCGGTATCGGCGTCGCCGGAAGCAACAAGACCTACGGCGCGGGATATGGATATAGCTGGTGACCGACGACAACCACACCGTACCTCTCTCTTCTCGAAGCGCCCGCCGGCACCGTCCGGCGGTCGGCATCTCGCTGTTCGCGAGAGATGGCCAGGCGATCTGGGAAAACGGCATTCACCAGAACATCGCGTTCCTCGCGATGATGCTCAAGCGCTCCGATCAGATCGGTCCGGTCTGGTTCCTGAACGGCGGCGACGCGCGCACTTTGCCCGCTGGTCTCGATCTCGACGGCCTCGACGTGCCGCTCGTTCAACCGAACGACGTCACGCACGAAATCGACATCGCGATCGAAATGGGTGCGCAGTTGCCGCTCGAATGGCTCAGGCACGTCAAGGCATTAGATACGAAGCTCATCGCGTGCTTCGTCGGCCACATCTATAGCAGCCTGGCCGAGACGCCGATATTCGGCAAGCCGTCCGGGCACATCTTCAATGGCGCGCCGTTCGACGAGGTCTGGGTGCTGCCGAAGGCAGCGAAGACCGACGTGCCTCTGCTGCGCACGCTGATACGCGCGCCGGTCTACACGATGCCGCACATCTGGTCGCCGTATTTTCTCGAGCGGCGCATCGCCGCGCTCGCACGCGAGGGCGGGGCGTTCGGCTACCGGCCGGGCCGCAAAGCATGGCGGCTCGCGACGCTCGAGCCGAATATTTCGGTGGTTAAGACGTGCCATTATCCGATGCTCGCGTGCGACGAGTTTTACCGCGCGCAACCGGAAGCGGTTGAGCATCTGTTCGTTGTGAACGCGATGCACCTGAAGGAACATCCAACCTTCCTGCATTTCGCAAACAGTCTCGATCTCGTGCGCGAGCATAAGGCGACGTTCGACCCACGCATCGACCTGCCAGGTTTGATGGCACGCCATGCCGACGCCATCGTGTCTCACCACTGGGAAAATCCGCAGAACTATCTCTACTACGATGTTTTATACGGCGGCTATCCGCTAATCCACAATTCCACGCTGCTCGCCGACGCCGGCTACTACTACCCCGACTTCGATTCAGCCGCAGGTGGCCGTGCGCTTGCGCACGCATGGCGCCATCACGACGCGCAACTCGACGATTACCGCGCAAAGGCCAACGCCCTGCTGAAATCGGTTTCCATCGAACATCAGGCGAATCTCGACGCCTATGTGGTTCGCCTCATCGCCTGAACCCGGAGGACATGCATGCCCGACGCCAGTTCCCTCCGCGTGCCCAATGCAGACAAGCGTCTCGTCGTCGGCGTTTCGCTGTTCGTGCGCGGCGCCGGGCAATCGCTGTGGGAAAACGGGATCTTCCAGAACTGCCTGCTGCTGATTCTGCTGCTGCGCCAATCGCCGCTCGTGGCGCAAGCCGTCATGGTGAATGGCGGGGATCAGATCATCGATCCGCAGATGATGCTCGGCGACTGGAATGTGCCGCTGTGGTCGATGGATGAAGCGATGCAACGCTGCGACTTGCTGATCGAGATGAGCGCACAGCTCAACGCGGACTGGATCGCCGCATTTCGACAGCGCGGCGGCAAAGTGGCGACCCTTCGCGTGGGCAATGATTACGTCATCGACATCGAGCGCGCCATGTTCGACAAACCCTCGGGGTTCTTGTTCTCCGGCGCGCACTACGACGGTGTGTGGACGATTCCGGAATTCAGGCGCTCGTGTCTGCACTATTTCCAGACCGGGCTGCGCGCGCCGGTGACAATCGTTCCGCACATCTGGCATCCCATGCTGTTCGACAAGGCGCGCGCGGCGCGCGGCCCGGACCTCGAATACGGGTACAAACCCGGCAAACCACGCTGGCGCGTAGCGATGTTCGAGCCGAACATCTGCATGGTGAAGACGAGCATTATCCCGATGCTGGTCGTCGAGGAAGCGTATCGGGCGAAACCCGATTTCCTTGAAATCGTGCGCGTATGCAACACACTGCACGTCAAGGATCACACGACCTTCCTGCATTTCGCAAAACGTCTCGACATCGTCGAGCATGGCATCGCGACATTCGAGGGCCGCCACGCGGTGTACGAGTTAATGGCTGCCTACGGTGACGCCGTCGTATCGCACACGTGGGAAAACGCGCAGAACTATCTATATTATGAATTGCTGCACGGCGACTATCCGCTGATCCACAACTCGCCGTTCATGGGTGACGCAGGATATTACTATCCGGACTTCGATTGTCAGGCGGGCGGACGTGCACTGCTAAAAGCCTTTGCCGAACACGATGCGAATCTCGACGCGTACCGCGAACGGTCGCGGCGTGTGCTCGATTCGGTCAGCATCGACAACCCGGACAACGTCACGGCGTACTCGGACGCCATCGCAGCGCTCTACGTTGACGCGTAATCTGCAGTTAACACGAGGCGACACTCGAAATTCTCACGACCCTGCCCCCGATGACGTCCCCTGTCGAATTGAACGGCCTTCGCATCGGCATCACAATCGGCCTTCGCACTCCCGACGAAAGCCTCTGGATCAACGGCATCAAGCAGAACGCGCTGTTTCTTGCGAAGCTGCTGATGGCGTCGTCGCACGGCTATCGCGTGACGCTTGTGAACACGACGGACGTGCCGCTGACCGATGCGCTGCCGTGGAATCGCGTCGTGTACGCCACCCGCTCGTTTAGCGAGGTAAAAGACGCACTGGACGTGTTGATCGAACTGGGCGGGCAAATCGACGCCGAACAGACCGCGTATTTAAAGGCGCGTGGCGCGAAAATCGTCAGCTATTGCTGCGGTGTCGAGTACATCAACGCGATTGAATCCATTCTGTTTGGCCGGCGCTTGTGGGATTCGCTGTTCATCAATCGCGGTTATGACGAGATCTGGGCTATTCCGCAGATCGCGCCGTCGTCGCTGCCTTTCCTGCAATCTTTGCGACGCTGCCCAGGACGTGTCGTGCCGTTCGTCTGGGATCCGATGTGCCTGACCGAACGCACACAAGCGCTGCGCAATCACGGCGAATACCGGCCGAGCGGCGTGCGCGCGAAACGCCTGACCGTGATGGAACCCAATCACGACGTCGTGAAATCCTGCATCTACCCCATGCTGATCATCGACGAAGCGTTTCGAAGCGAGCCAGACGCGATCGGGTTCACGCACGTGACGAACGCGGAAACGCTCGCTAACACAAGCCCCGAGTTCGTCATGTTGATGAACTACCTGGATGTCGTGCGCGCTGGTAAGGCGAGCTTCGTCGGACGCTTCGAAACGCCGGTTTTCCTCGCCGAGCTGACTGACGTCGTCATATCGCATCAGTGGGAAAATCCGCTGAGCTACTTTTATTTCGAGGTGTGCTGGCAGGGCTATCCGCTCGTACACAACGCACGACTGGCGCCGGAACTGGGGTATTACTACCAGGACAACGACGTGCAGCAAGGCGCCGACTTGCTGTTGTACGTGTTGCGCGAACATGACGGGAACTGGCAGGAATATGCGCGGCGTCAGCGCGAAATCCTGCGACGCTACACGCCCGGCAACCCGGCGCTGATTGCCGGGTACGACACATTGCTTGCGCGGCTGATCGGCGTAACGACCTGAATGAATGGCGGCACTAATCGCGCGGCAAGCCAGGTGCACGACGTGCAGCGCGTTGCGGAATCAGCAGGAGGCAACCCGCAATGAACGCAACCAGAATGCCCGACGCGTAAAACCGGCTGAACTCCAGGCCGCCTTGTGCAATGGGTTTGTCGAAAAAGTCGCCGAGGGTCGCACCAAGCGGGCGCGTCAGGACGAACGCAGCCCAGAAGAGCGCCGTGCGCGAAACCCGAGGCCAAAGCCACAGCAGACCGATAATGACCAGCCCGGCGCCAAAAATCGCCGCGCTCGCTTCATAGCCGAGACCGAGACCGCCCCGATCTTCGCCGGCTACCCAGTCGCCGAGTGCCGTGCCGAGTGTCTGCGAAAACAGGATCGTGACCCAGTAAAACCACTCGACGCGCGGACTCACGACACTTTCGACCGAAACGGTACCTTCCACGCGATACCAGATCGCGAGACTGGCGGCCAGCAGCGCGAAAATGATAGTGACACCACCCGGATAGCCGAGGCCAAGCGAGCGGTCGCAGAAGTCAGCAAGCGTCGTGCCGAGCGTCGTCGTGGCGACGATGGTGGCCCAGTAAAGCGTCGAATGGAACTTGCGCGCACGGATTTGCGCCGAAACCAGCACGAGAAACGCCGCAAGAAAAATAAGGGAACCAATCAAATAGCCGAGATTCAGCGACATGCTCACCCAGTCGCCGCCCGTTTCACCGAGCGTGGTGCTGGCGATTTTGATGATCCAGAAGCCGAGCGTCACCGCGGGTACTTTCGTGACAGCGTGCTCGACCAGATCTCGGGATCTGGAATGCATTGGGAAACTCCTTGTGTCGTAGACCGACGAGACAAATGAGTTTCCGAATATAAACGCTCGAGTGTTAACAGACGCTTAACTCCCCCTTCGGATTCCGTAGCGCATTGCGTACAGTATTAGCGGGTCTGGCACGCAAAAAACGGGCGCGATTGCCAGACCTGACATCATCAAATGGGTGGGCGCCCATCCTGCCGAAGAAGCCCGATTCTTCGAGTCGTCGCATCAGTTGCGCGTAACAGTGACTCGCAGGAATGTAGCCGGTATCGACGTGAAATCGCGGTTATCACTCCGGTTCCCAGCCTCGAACACTTCGCCCAACTCACGCTGAAGATCGTCGGCCCGTCCGTTCGCTTGCGCCGCCGCGAAGGCGTTCATGGTTGGCCCATAAAAATCACGGAAGACGTCGAGCAGCTGTGTCGGAGGAGCGGGGAAATTGAAAAGCCACGTCTCCCGGGTGCAATTGACGTTGTCCGGCACGATCCCCGCAGCACCGAACCGTTCCCTGACAATCGCCTCATTGCCCCACGTCATCGGGCTGATGAATCCTTCCGGTGGCGGCGGTGAATAGGCACTGCTGATCTTGAGAACCTGTGCGACAAACGTCGGATCGTTCGGAATCCAGTTCCCCATGACGATCCGCCCGCCGGGCCGGGTCACGCGCACCATCTCCCGCGCGACATCGGCGGGATTCGGCGCAAACATGGCGCCGAAGATACTTACGACGAGGTCGAACGATTCGTCCTGCAGGTCGTGCAGATTGGATGCGTCGCCTTCCTGAAAGCGGCAATTGGTGAGGTTCGCCTCCTGCGCGCGGCGGTTACCCGCGGCGACAAGATTGCTCGCGATATCGACGCCCAGCACGTCGGCGCCAAGTCTCGCCATGGGCAGAGCCGTCGTGCCGTCGCCGCATCCGAGATCGAGAATCTTGTTCCCACTTCCAATTCCGAGGCTATTCGCGAGCGCTTCGCCACTCTCGCGCATGCTCGCAGCAACACGTGTGAAATCGCCCTTTTCCCACAGCGCTTTGTTCTGGTTCATGTCTCCTCCTTGCCGGGTTGAAACGACAAGTGGCATCGTAGGCGCGGCGATTCCCCTCAAATGTGGGCGAACGCACAGAGCCAGGTGAATGCGTTGCCCCCGCGTTTAAAGCGCCGTCCGACGCGCCCGGGCGAGGCACGAACGCGGTTTCCCGCGCTCGCGACTGCGTCTGGCGCGCGCGGGTTGAAACCATTCCCGCATCCCTTCACGCCATCAAAGTCGTCATTCGCGACGAAAACCAGCCGCTTCGTCGCAAGCACCTCGAAAACAGCCCGGACACCACACAGACTGCAGTCGTCGAGTTCGCTCGCCCTCTTCTGGAGCGCCACCATGCCTGCTGCCGTCGCTATCCATCTCGCCACTGCAACGCTTTCTGTCATACTCGGAACCGCCGTGTCCCTCGCCGGAAAAGGAAGCCCGAACCACCGGTGGCTCGGGCGCCTGTGGGTCCTGGCCATGATCGTCACCGTGCTAAGTTCGTTCGATATTCGCGAACTGAATCAGGGGCATTTTTCCTGGATACACGGGCTCTCGTTGCTGACGCTGGCAAGCCTTGCACGCGCCATCTGGGCAATCCGGCACGGCAACGTACGCGGCCACCGGTTCGCCATGCGCGGGACGTTCGCCGGGCTCGTGATCGCCGGCATCGCCGCCGTCGCGACGCCGGACCGGCTACTCAACTTCATCGTGACCCGCTGGATCGCATGATGCCTGGCACAAGCATGAAATTCACCGACGTTGTCGCCTGTTCCGCAGTCTCGGCGAGACAACTGCTGGCCCGATACGCGCGCGAGGCGGTCATCGTCGTCATCGGCAACGCGTTGATTGCGGTCGGACTGACTGCGGTCGGTATCGGTAAGAGCCTCGGCGAAAACCTCGTTTTCAGCCAGGCCATCGGCCTGTCGATCACGCTGCTGTTCGACGTCGGACGCTTTCTCCTGGAGCGGAGAAACGCGCTCACTGCCCCCCGGCTCGGGGTGGTGATGGTGATCGCGCTGGTGGTCGGCGCCTTGATCGGGCGCGCTATCGCGAGCCTGCTGCTCGGCCTCGACGTCAGCAAGACGTTCGCCCCGCGTGATCTGGCCACGACGGGCTGGGTGGCGCTCATCGCCACGCTGCTGGCGACCTGGTACGGCTGGTCGCGTGCGCGGATCGCAGTCCTGAGCGAGCAGGTCGCGCGCGCCGCGTGGCAGAGAGAAGCCACCGAACGAACGGCAATCAGTGCCCGTTTGCAGGCGTTGCAGGCGCAGATCGAGCCGCACTTTCTGTTCAATACACTAGCGACGCTCGACAGCCTGATCGTGTCCGATCCGCCACGCGCACGCGAACTGCTTGGGCGCCTCAACCGCTTCCTTCGCGCCACGCTCGAAGCATCGCGAACCGGGAGCGAAACGCTCGCAGTCCAGTTTGCGGTGCTCGACGCGATGCTTGCCGTGCACCGGATGCGCCTCGGTGAACGGCTCGCCTATTCACTGGATCTCCCGGGCGATTGCGCGGACCTCGCGGTGCCGCCGATGCTGCTGCAACCGCTCGTCGAAAATGCGCTCAAGCATGGCATCCAGGGCACGGTCGTGGGCGGCCGCATCGACGTGAGCGCGAAACGTGACGGCCCGGACGTCGAACTGACGGTCACCGACAACGGCCCCGGCTTCGGCGCAACGCCGGACACGCAGGGCACCGGCATCGGGCTCGCGAATGTGCGTGAGCGGCTCGCGGTGCTCTACGGCGATCGCGGCACGCTAACGCTCGTCGAGCATGCGCCGCATGGCGTCGTCGCGAGAGTCCGTCTGCCGTTGGCCGAGGCGGACAGCATCAACACAGAGACAGCCGCCCGATGAAACTCCACCCGCCTGCCGACACGGCACCGAACCAGGACGACCGGCACAACCGGCACGCTAGCGCCGGAGGCACGCGCGTCCGCACCGCCGTGATCGCTGAAGACGAGCCGCTGATCGCCGCCGCGCTCAAGCGGGAACTGGCGGCCGCCTGGCCCGCGCTGAACATCGCGGCGACGGTCGGAAACGGTCACGACGCCATCGAACGCATCGCGGCACTGCATCCGGACGTCGCGTTCCTCGATATCTCGATGCCGGGTGCGACAGGACTCGACGTTGCGCGCGCATGCGCTGCGCTCGCCGCGCCGCCGCAGATCGTGTTCGTGACCGCTTACAACGAATATGCGCTGGACGCGTTCGACGCGGCCGCCATCGACTATCTCCTGAAGCCCGTCGATTCCGCCCGGCTCGCGCGCACGATCGAGCGATTGCGTGCGCGTCTCGACGAGCCTCGCGCGGCAGGCACGCCTGACACGCAGTTGCACGCGGATCTGCAACGCGTACTCGGCCAACTCGATACGATCACGCGCACCGTCGCGCGGGAAAACCGCACACTAAGCGATGAGCGCAACGCGCCGCTGCGTTATCTGCGCGCGTCGAGCGGCAGCGAAGTCCGCATGGTGCCGGTCGACGAAGTGCTGTTCTTCGAGGCCGCCGATAAATACGTCGTCGTTACAACGCGTACCGGCGAACTGCTGATCCGCACGAGCCTGAAGGAATTGTGCGCGCAACTGGATCCCGCGCGATTCTGGCAGGTTCATCGAAGTACGGTCGTGAATGTCGACCAGGTGGACAGCGCTTCGACCAATGCGCTCGGCAAAATGACGCTGAAACTGCGCGGCCACGCGGTTCTGCTTGCGGTCAGCAAGCAATACGCGCACCTGTTCCGCCAAATGTGAATCCGCCAGGGCCCGCGCGTGCGGGACGCGCGCACCCGGACCGTTGCACCGCCGTCAAAGTTACAACAGCGTTCGCCAGAAAAAGTTGACGGCGGCAAACCGGATTCGGTACCCTCCGCGCTGATGGTTCCCGTCACAGGGATCAAATGGGAACGCAGTAGAGGCGTACGCGCTTCGAGTCTGCGGCTGTGCCCGCAACTGTAAGCGGCGAGTCCGTGCCAATCATGACCACTGGGTGACCGGGAAGGTCGGCATCGGACGGCGACCCGCAAGCCAGGAGACCTGCCATCGACCGAGGTCCAAGCAGCCGCACCGGGCGGGGTTTCCCGATGCGCAAGCACCGCCTTTGCGCGGTTGCGAGTTGCAAGGACAGCCCGACCTCAGGATCTGTCACATGTCCACCCATCTGGAAACCGCTTCCCGGAAGGAAGCGTTACGCCGCCGCGTCAGCGGCCGGCATTCACACAACGCGCGAAGCTCAGGAATCGCGCGCATCGTTCGAATCGCTCGCCGATCCGTTCTGTCTGCCTCATCTGCCGCGCCCGGCTGCGCCCCGCACTAGCCGCCCAGCCGCACAGGGCCGCGCTCCGCATGGCCGCCACGCCCCGATTCCGACTCGGGATGGTGCCGCCAGCGCGTGTGCTTCGTGGCCCTGCCAGCCGCCGCAATCGAGCCAGATCAATAACGCATTCGAAGAGCCACACATGAAGTTTCGCCGTTTCATCGTCACGTCCGCCATGACCGCCTGCGCTTGGCAAAGCGCCCAGGCCGCGGACACCGCTTCACTCGCCCAGCAGGACCCGCCCGGCGCCGACGCCCCGCCGCAGGACATCCTCGTCGTCGGCGACGCGCAGCATTTGCCGCAATCGTTCGACCAGCGCTACGCGACCACGCAGGTCCTCACGCGCACGGATCTCGACCGTCTTACTCCCGCAGACCCGAGCATCGCGCAGGCGCTGACGACGCTGCCCGGCGTCACCGTTTCGCAAAGCGGCGGGCCGGGTTCGCTCACATCGGTCAGCATTCGCGGCTCGGCGGGCAACCAGGTCGCCGTTTTCATCGACGGCATCCGCATCGGCTCGGTCACCACCGGCGAGGCCGAATGGGCGGATCTGCCGACGTCCGCGTTCGATCGCGTCGAGGTGATCTCCGGCCCGGCGGCGGCCTCGTTCGGCGCGGACGCTATCGGCGGAGTCGTGCAGCTCTTTACGCGCCACGCGTCGAACCTGCCGAACCAGACCACGGTGTCGTTCGGAGGGGGTTCCAACAAGACGTTCGACACGCAGTTCCGAACCTCCGGCACGATCCCGTCGACCGGATCGCTCGCCGCGCTGGGCGGGCTCACGTACTCGCTCGGCCTGCACGACTACAACACGGCAGGCATCGACGCGACGAAGCCCTGGAACTCCCTTCACGAGGACGGACGCAACCCGTATCACGCACAGAACGTCGATGCGCGGCTCGGTTATGCGCGCGAAAACTGGTCGATTTCCACCTTCGCGCTCTACCACCGCTCCGACCTGTCTTACGACGATGCGCCCTCCTTCGGTATGAGCTACCCCGACCGGCAACTGGATACCCAGCTGACGACCGGCGTTGCGTTCCATCTGGACATCACGCCGTTCACGCAGTTCGACCAGTCAGTCGGCTACGCGAACGACCGCCAGTTTCTGTATGCGAACGATCCGACGATTGCCACGGATCAGATCAATTCGACGCGCTTTTCCACATCGACGTCGATCACGCATCAGGAAACCGGCCACACGCTCTTCGGCGAGCGGCTGACCGGGGAAACGAAGCTCGCTTACGACTTCACACGCGAGCGGGCATACCTGCCAGTGGATATCCCCAACGGCGTCCCGGCGCGCAACGATTCCGCTGTATCGCTTCATCAGTCGACCACGCTGGGTTCGTGGACGCTTTTCCTCGCGGGCCGCCACGAGATCGTGCAGGGGCAATCGGTCAACACGGGCAATGTCGCGCTCGCGTGGGCGATTACGCCGGTCTACACGGCACGCGTCTCGTATGGCAACGCGTTCCGTCTGCCGACGTTCAACGATCTGTACTATCCGGGATTTTCGAATCCGGATCTTCAGCCCGAGCGCAGCGATTCCGTCGAAATGGCGCTCGATGCCACGACGTCGTTCGGCACGTTCACGGCGGCCGTCTACGATACGCGCGTTCACGATCTCATCGCGTTCGACGCGCTGGCTCTTCAGCCTGTGAATGTGGGGCAGGCTCACATCCAGGGCATCGATCTCTCGTACAAGGGCTCGCTTGGCAAATCGACGCCCGTGAGTCTCGCGATCGGCATTCTGAATCCGCAGGACGTCACCAACCAGACCTGGCTCCCACGGCGCCCGCGGCAGACGGTCAGCCTGAACGTCGATCACACGTGGGACGCGTTGCATCTGCACGCGCTCAGCACGGGCTTCTCGGTGCTGTATGGCGGATCGACCTGGGACAACCAGTTCAATACGCTCTATCTGCCGGCATATACGACGGTCAGTCTGCGTGCTGCGTACGCGGTCAATCCGCATCTCACGATATCCGCGTCGCTGTCGAACCTGTTCAACCGGGATTACATGACCGCCTACGGTTACAACACGCTGGGTCGGACCGCGTTCGGAAAGATCACGTACACCTTCTGATGAACTGCCCGACATTCCAGTCTATCTAGCGTCAATCAGGACCTGGACATCGCGTCATAGACGAGTTTCGCCGCCGCGATGTCCTCGACCCCAAGTCCAACCGACTTGAACACCGTGATCCCCTCGGCGGGTTTTTGCTTCACGCCGGCGAAAATCTCCCCGGCTTCTGCGTAAACGGACGCCCCTGAGTGGATCACGTCACCCGATTCCAGCAGCACCGCCTCACGCGAGTCGACGATCAGCGTGCCGGCTTTCATCGCCTCGTCGTCGAGTTCACGCCAGTTCGGGCGCGTAGCGCCCACCGCGTTCACATGCGCCCCGCGCTTGAGCCAGGCCCCTTTCAACACGGGCTGCTGCGCCGCCGTGGCAGTCACCACGACATCCGCTTCGCGGACCGCCGACTCGGCGTCCGGTGTCGCCCGCGCTCCGTGTTCCGCCGCAAAGCGCTGTGCATGCTCGGGCGTCGGGCTCCAGACTCGGATCTCTTCGAACTGGCGCACGTGTGAAAGCGCCTCCAGATGGGCCTTCGCCTGAACACCGCTGCCCAGTAGCGCAAGCACGCCGCCATCCGCAGGCGCAACGCATCGCGTCACCGCCGCACAGACCGCTGCCGTGCGCATTTCGGTAATGAGGCGGGCGTCCATGACGGCGAGTGGCTCGCCGGTGTCGGACCGCAACAGCACGATCACGCCCTGATGCGTGGGCACCGCGCTACCCGCGTTCGCGGGATAAAAGCTGACGAGCTTTGCCCCCATCGCATCGTCGTCGGCGACTGGCATCACGCCCAGATAGCGCCTGCCCTCCTCGATGGTCAACACATTACGCACGGGCTGCACCACGCGACCTGTGGAGAACCTCGCCAGCGCGGCTTCCATCGCGGGTATCAGTTCATCCCAATGAAGCACCGCCTGCACGCGCGACTCATCAAGGTAAGCGACCATCGGATCCTCCCAACACGCTACGGTATCGCGCGAGTCTCGCACCGGGCAGCGGTTTGCGCTAGCTGGGGAACGCCCGACGCGATCGGTGTTGTTAGCGGAGATCGCTTCGGGCCGCGATGGGTAGTTGAAGGATGCGGCCAGCAAGGCGATGCCAACGCTTCAGGCCCACTACGCTCAGGAACGCGCGTTTGCAGGCACTTCGTGGGTTCGACTGCCCTGTAAACGCAACGAGGCGCCCCCGTACGGTAGCGCCTCATTGTCAGGAAACGCGCGCCTCGCGAATGAAGGCGTGCGTAACGCTGCATCAGAACTGATCTTCGCTCATCGCAAGCGCGCTTTCGCCATTGCGTGCGGAGAGGATCGACGCTTCGATACCACCCGCCTGCGGGAGAATATGCTCCGCGTAGAACTGCGCAATCGCGATCTTCGCATCATGGAACGCCGGATCGTCTGCGCGCTGGGCGTGGGCCGCCAGCAACGCGCGCGCCATCTGCCAGCCGCACAGCACGACGCCTGCGAGCTTCAGGTAAGGCACGCTGCCCATGAACACCGCGTTCGGATCGCGCTTCGTGTTCGCCACGACATACTCGACGACATTCGCGAGCGACTCTGCGCCCTTCTTCAGTTGCACGGCCATCGACTCCGCTGCGGCCCGGTCCACCTTGCCGAGCGCCTTGATCGTGCCGGCGATTTCCGCGAGCAGCGCACGCGCAACCGCGCCGCCGTCACGCACGGTCTTGCGGCCGACGAGATCATTGGCCTGAATGGCCGTGGTGCCTTCGTAGATCGCGAGAATCCGCGCATCGCGATAGAGCTGCGCGGCGCCCGTCTCTTCGATGAAGCCCATGCCGCCGTGCACCTGCACGCCGAGGCTCGTCACCTCGTTGACCATCTCCGTGCTCCAGCCCTTCACGATCGGCACGAGATATTCGTAGATCGCTTGATGGCGCGCGCGCTCGGCTGCGTCGGGATTGCAGTGTGCGTGGTCGCTGTGCGCGGCCGCCACATACGACAGCGCGCGTGCGCCTTCGGTCAGCGCGCGCATCGTCGCGAGCATGCGGCGCACGTCGGGATGATGGATGATCGAGACAGATTTCGACGCCGAACCATCGACAGGACGGCTCTGCACGCGTTCCTTCGCATACGCGACGGCCTTCTGATATGCACGATCGGCCACGCCGATGCCCTGCATGCCGACGCCGAAACGCGCTGCGTTCATCATGATGAACATGTATTCGAGGCCGCGATTCGCCTCGCCGACCAGATAGCCCACCGCACCGCCGTGATCGCCGTATTGCAGAACCGCCGTGGGGCTCGCCTTGATGCCGAGCTTGTGCTCGATGGAAACGCAGTGCACGTCGTTGCGCGCACCGAGGCTGCCGTCTTCGTTAACGAGGAACTTCGGCACGATGAAAAGCGAAATACCCTTCACGCCTTCCGGGGCGTCGGGCGTGCGGGCCAGCACGAGGTGGACGATGTTATCGGCCATGTCGTGTTCGCCCCACGTGATGAAAATCTTGGTGCCGAAGATCCGGTACGAACCGTCCGCCTGCGGCTCGGCGCGCGAGCGCACGAGCGCGAGATCGGAACCCGCTTGTGGTTCCGTGAGGTTCATCGTGCCGGTCCATTCGCCCGAAATCAGCTTCGGCACGTAGCGCGATTTTTGCTCGTCGGTACCGGCCGTGAGCAGCGCCTCGATGGCGCCATCGGTCAGGAGCGGGCAGAGTGCGAACGAGAGGTTCGCCGCGTTCAGCATTTCGATGCACGGCGTGGCAATCAGCTTGGGCAGCGCCTGGCCGCCGTACTCCAGCGGATGCTGCAGACCTTGCCAGCCACCCTCGACGAACTGGCGGAATGCACCCTTGAAACCTGCGGTCGCGGTGACCTCGCCGTCACGCCATGTGCTCGGCGCGCGGTCGCCTTCCACGTTCAGCGGCGCCAGCACCTCGCCGCACAGCTTTGCAGATTCGTCGATCACGGCCTGCGCCGTTTCGAGGTTCGCATCCTCGAAACCCGGCAACGCAGCAACGGCGTCCATGCCAGCCAGTTCCTTCAGCACGAACAGCATGTCCTTGACGGGGGCGGTATAGCTCATGACGGTCCTTCCAGTGGTGCGGTAATAGAGGAAACGCCGCGGCAGTCAATGGCCGGCAAGGCACGAGCGCGCGGGCGGATTGCAGCAGATCGTATCGCCAAAGGCGCTTCTACGGACTGTCCAAACCGGACCACCTGGTGACAAATATGGCCACGCCGGGCCGCGCGATTGCGCACGCTTTCGGGCGCTTTCGCCTGCCGCAGCCGTGCGGCGCCCCGATGAAAGGGACCACGGCGATCAACCGCGCGCGCGATACGTGCCCGGCGTGCTGCCCGTCCAGTGACGGAACGCGCGATGGAAGGCGCTCGGATCGTCGAAACCAATGTCGCCCGCGATGGCCGCAATCGTGTCCTGCGTATCGATGAGCCGCTGGATGGCGATATCACGGCGCAGTTCGTCCTTGAGCGACTGAAACGACGTGTCTTCAGCAGCGAGGTGCCGGCACAACGTCCGAACCGAGCAATGCAGGTTCCCGGCGGCATCCTCGATCGTCGGTATATCGGGCAGCGTCCCCGCGAGATATTGCCGGACGCGATGTCCGACGCGCTGCTCGCTGAACGATTCGAAGATCCAGTCGCCCGGCGAACGCGCGAGAAAGGTCCGCAGATTGCGCTTGCTCTGGCGAATCGGCATGTCGAGATACGCCGCGCCAAAGCGCATCAGCGTGGTCTCGCAGCCGAAGCGCACGGGCCCGGAGAAAAAATAGCGGTGATCGCGGGCGTGCGGCGGCTGCGGGCAGGCGAATTCAACCTGCAAGAGCGGGATCTTCTGCCCGATCAGCCACGAACAGACGCCGTGGACGAGCTTGAGCATCAACTCCTGCCCGAGCGGGCCGATGGGCCCGTAGTCGGGATTCGGGCACAGTTCGACCTGCGCAAGCGGACCGCTGCGTCGCGACGCGACCCGAAAATCGTCCAGCACGATATGGAAAAACTGGCCAAACCTGTGCAGTGCCGTGTCGAGGTTGCGAGCATCGAGCAGGCTCAGACAGAGAAACTTGAGCGTGCCGCTACGGAACGGCCGGCTGAAGATGCCGGGCATTTCGTCGTCGAGTTCAATCGCGAGCGCTTGATAGAAAGCCGAAAATTGCTCTTCTGTGACGCGCGCGCCGGGTTCGCCCAGCAGTTCGGGCGCCACGCCCGCCTGCTTCAGATAGCGGTGAATGACGTCGTCCTTCGCGCCCGCGGCCGCGAGAAAGCCATTGACCAGAGAGATGGGAACGGTTGCGCTCGGCGCTTGCATGCGGGTTTCAGGTGAAGGGGTGAGCCGTTGGCTTATGAAGTCGACATTTTAGAACGGCGGCGCATCCGGTCGGCGGTTTCCGCTTCGCGACATACATAAATCGTGACTGAATCGGTACGAGAACGGGAACAGCCTCCCGACTCGTGACATCTATTTCCTCGAACGCACGGAAAGCGCTAAACGCTCACCCGGAAGCGCGCCCCTACCACCGACCGAGGATACTCACATGAAGACCATCCATGGGCTGTTGCTTGCCGCGCTCGCGTTCTCGAGCGCTACAGGGTTGGCACAAGGCTCTGGCCCGACCGATCCCCAGATTGCCGCCATCGTCGTCGTGGCGAACCAGGCCGATATCGATGCCGGCAAGCTCGCCGAATCGAAAACGCAGTCAAAGGATGTCAAGGCGTTCGCGCAGCGCATGGTCGCCGACCATACCAGCGTCAACCAGGCGGCCGTCAATCTCGTCCACAAGCTTGGCGTGACGCCCGAGGCCAATCCGACCAGCGACAGCCTCAAGCAGGGCGGCGAGGCCAACATCGCGAATCTCACGCCACTGCAAGGTGCGCAGTTCGATCGCGCGTATATCGACCACGAAGTGGCCTATCACGAGCAGGTGATCGATGCGCTCGACAAGACCCTGATCCCGAGCGCGCAAAACGCCGAACTGAAAGCGCTGCTCGTGAAAGTCCGGCCTGCGTTCGTCGCGCACCTGGACCACGCCAAACACGTGCAGGCATCGCTGGGAAAGATGCAATGAGCGGCTTGCGGATTGTTTCGGCGGGCATCTGGGCAATCCTCTGCGCAATCCTGTGCGTGACCGGCGCCGGGCCGGCGGCCGCGCGTACCTGGGTCGTGACGATCGAGCAGATGCGTTTCGCACCCTCAACCCTGACTGTGCATAGAGGGGACAGTGTTGTCTGGGTCAACAAGGATCCCGTGGCGCATACGGTGAGTACCGATGCAAAGGGTTTCGACTCCGGCAGCATTGCGCCCGAAGCGTCCTGGCATTACGTCGTGGACGGGGCCGGTCGTCATCCCTACGCGTGCCGGTTTCATCCAGTGATGCATGGCACACTGATCGTCGGGCCGGCACCATGACAGAGCGAGGCGCTGCAATGAGGGACGTGTACGCCAGCGGGTTGACGGATCCCGATGGGGATATTGTGCACCGCATCCTGGCGGGCGATCTGGCGGCTTTCGAGCTTTTGATGCGCCGCCACAACCGGCGCCTCTACCGGCTGGCCCGCGCGACGCTCCGCAACGACGCCGAAGCGCAAGACGCGTTGCAGGACGCGTATCTGAAGGCCTTCAGGGCGCTCGCGCAGTTTCGCGGCGATGCTGCGCTTTTTACGTGGCTCTCGCGCCTCGTACTCAACGAATGTCTCGGCAGAATGCGCCGGGAGAGTCGCCGCCAGAACGTCGTGCCGATGCTGCCAGATTGTCCCGACGACGACGAGATGTCTTTCGATATGGACCCGACGAATAGCAGCAATGATTGCGCGCCCGACCAGTCGGCTTCCCGCGCGGAGATCCGGGCGCTGCTGGAGCGCAAGGTCGATGCACTACCCGTGGGCTTTCGCACGGTGTTCGTGCTCAGATCGGTTGAAGAGCTGACGATCGAAGAAACGGCGCAGAGCCTTGGCATTCCCGAAGCAACGGTCCGCAGCCGACATTTCAGGGCAAGACAGATGCTGCGCGAGTCACTGGCGGAAGAAGTCGAGCGGCTGGGTCCGGAACTGTTCGAGTTTGGCGGCAGGTATTGCGATCGTATCGTCGCAGCCGTGCTCGCACGGCTGCGACAGTCATAGATCGGGTACGGTCGAAGGCGCTGCGGTCATGATCGTAACGATCCGTTGAAACCTGGACAGACAAACGCCGCAAGCTGCGTCATCAGATTTTCAGGCGCGTAATCTTGGTGCCCGCGAGCGACACGTCACCCATCAGGCCGGCATTGGTCAGCACGATCACTTCGACGGGCGCGGTGGCCGTTGTCGTATCGATCTCTCCATTCGCCCCGACCTTCAGCAACGCGACTGATCCTTCGCCGCCCACTGACCAGCCTTTGGAATTGCGAAAGTCGTTGAGTGCTTCATGCGTCATGAAGAGAAAGATAACAGCCTTCGATTGCGCGCCTGCCTGCAAACCGAATGAGCCCGCCGCTGTGCTGTAGTAGCCGACCGGCTTTCCACCCACGAGCAGTGCGCCTTCACCGTACTCGCCGCCGGCAATGAAGCCGGCCTTGATCACCGACGGGAACACGAGCACGCCGTTCGCCTTCGAAACGAGTTCCTTCGAACCTTTGACTGTCTCGAACAGCCGCGATAGCGTTGCGTGGACCTTGGCATCGATTTCATGCCGCTTCGCTGCGTTGGACTCGGCGGCAAGCGCGTTAGTCACTGTCAACGGGGAACCCGCCAACGTCAGGCCTGCGACGGTGAGTGCGGCGGTGCCCGTCTGTATAAAGCTTCTTCTTCTCATGGTTGTCTCCATCGTGGTTCACGGTCGGACCGTGTTGCTGCAATGGTTGAAAGGAGTTATTCCACCGACAATTGCCTTCTCGCAAGGCCCGGTTGCAATGCCGGACGCCACGACACCACAGATGATGCGTTACGGCTTTCAGACTAACCCAACTCGATGACCACGCGCTTGCCAAAAGGCTGGACCGATGCGTGCGCATGAAGTTAGCGGGTCGGCTCTGCCAGATCCTCCTCCAGGAAGCGCAGGATGGCTTCCACCAGAGCCTCACGTGGGTAAGCGTTCTGCGTCACGAAGAGCGCCCCGATCGTCGGATGCGTCCGGGCAACCGGTATCGCCAGCGCCCAGTGATCCGCATTGACGTAGGCGAGCAGCGTGCTGCCGGGCACAATCTGATCGTAGAAGATGACCTGACTGTCGTTTCGCGAGTCGACGCACGAGAGCTTCTCGTAACTCGACTTCAGGATAGACGAAATGCGTTCCGGCTGCGGGAACGTCACGATCGAGCAGGAGCGCGGTTCGTCCGGATTGCATCGAAGCCGATCTGGCGCAGGTGTGTCACGCCGGTATTGGGCGAATTCAGCCACGGCCTGAAGTCCAGGGCTGGCGTTACTCACCGCCACGGATCATGGTTGGCGTTAGCCGCGGCCACCAGCGGGTTTGCCAGCCGGCTTGCGTGAACCCGCAGCTGACTTGCTTGCGGGCTTGCTGCGCGGCTTTTGCACGCTGAATGGGCTACCGCTGGACAAACTCGCGCCTTTACCCGCGCCCACTGCGCGCTGCGCCGCAGGCTTGCGTTTGTTTTCGCCACTATGCGGGCGCGGTTTTTTGCTGGGCGCCTGTACTGCGCCCGGCGCAGCTTGCGCCGCTTTGGGCTTCTTGGGCTTTTTGGGTTTCTTGATGATCTCGCCCGTCGCGCTGGTTTGCGGCACGCGGTGTTCGGCTTCAAAACCCGGCTCTTCTTCACGGGGCAGCGTTCGCCGGATCAGCGCTTCAATCGCGGCCAGTTGCGGCGCTTCATCGGCACACACAAGGGACACCGCCACGCCGCTGGCGCCCGCACGACCGGTACGGCCAATACGGTGCACATAGTCTTGCGCCACGATCGGCAGATCAACGTTGATCACCAACGGCAGATCGTCGATATCCAGCCCGCGCGCAGCCACATCGGTGGCTACCAGCATCTGTACTTCGCGCGCCTTGAAGCGCTCCAGCGCACGCAGGCGCGCGGGTTGCGGTTTGTCGCCGTGGATGGTGTCGACCGCATAGCCCGCATCATCGAGCATGGCCGCCAGGTAATCCACGCCAATGCGGGTTTTGACGAACACCAGCGCGTGCTCCCAGTTGTTCTCGGCCACCAGGTGCATGAAGAGGTCAGGCTTGTTCTTCTTGTCCACCGTAACCACCCACTGCTTGATCTTGCTGGCTGTGGCATTGGGCGGGCTGACGCTGATATTGACCGGGCCGCGCAGAATGTTCGCCGCCATGGCGCGAATTTCATCGGAAAACGTGGCGGAGAACAGCAGGGTCTGGCGCTGGGTGGGCAAGGCAGCAAAGACGGCGTTGAGTTCGCGCGCAAAGCCCAGATCCAGCATGCGGTCGGCTTCGTCCAGCACCAGCGTCTGAACTTGATCGAACTGCACTGCGTTCTGGCGATTGAGATCCAGCAAACGGCCCGGCGTGGCAACCAGCACATCCACGCCTTTGCGCAACTTCATCATCTGCGGGTTGATGCTCACACCGCCGTACGCGGCCAGGAATCGCAAGTCGAGGCCTTTGCCGTAAGCGATAAAGCTTTGCAGCACTTGCTCGGCCAACTCACGCGTGGGCACCAGCACCAGAACACGCGCTCGGTTGCTGGACACCGCCGGGCCGTGTTGCACCAGCCTCTGCAACAGCGGCAGCGCAAAACCCGCCGTCTTGCCAGTGCCGGTCTGCGCCCCAGCCATGACGTCCTTGCCACTGAGCACAGCAGGAATCGCCTTGGCCTGCACCGGCGTAGGTGTCTGGTAATTGAGGTCCTGCACATTGCGCAGCAACGGATCGATCAGGCCAAGCGAGGCAAAAGACATGGACGTATTCCGGGCTAAAACCATAATTCTAGCGGTTACCGCGCTGATTGCGCCGCGCCGGCAAGCTGCACTACGAGACACCGATGAGCAGCACTGCCGGCAGCACCAACCCCAATTAGACTTGAACGTGCTGCGTGTGGCTTGCTGCTTGTCTCACCCCAGAAGCTCCTCTAACAGTGACCCTGTCGAGAGAATTTCGTGTCGCTCATCGCCCCTTTTTCGCGCGACATTTGACGCTCTTAGCGCCTTCTACCCGGACGGAGCCGCCACTCGAATGACGGCGCGCCCCCGATGGCGAACGACCGGTTGAATCCGCAGCCGATCAAGGCCCGTCCTGGCATGTTGTTCGGCGACGTCTGAGAAGAATCAAAAAAGCCCGTGCAAACAGCACGGGCTTTCTCCTTCGTCACATGCACGGTGCCATCTATCCAGCACCACCCGCTCAGAAATTAAAGTTATCGATATTCTTCGCGTCGAACGTAGTCGGCGGCCCGAGGATCACTTCACCCTGCTTGCCAATAGTCCGCTTGCCGAGCTTGCCCGCCTCGAACGAATCGCCCTCCTTGCCCGTGATGGTTCCCGAAGCGAGATTCGCCGCTGCATACGACGCCAGATAGCCGAGCGCACCCGGGTCCCAGAGCTGGAACGCCTGCACGGTACCGTCCTTCACGAACGCGCGCATCTGGTTCGGCGTGCCGAGGCCGGTGACCACCACCTTGCCCTTGCTCGACGATGACGAGATATAACGCGCCGCCGCCGCAATGCCCACCGAAGTCGGCGCGACAATCGCCTTGAGGTTCGGATATGCCTGCAGCAAACCTTGCGTCTCGACGAACGACTTCTGGTCGTCGTCATTGCCATACGCGATTTTCACGAGCTTCATCTTCGCGTACTCGGGCTTCTTCAGTTCGTCCTGCATCCACTTGATCCAGGTGTTCTGATTCGTCGCGTTCGGCGTCGCCGAAAGAATCGCGAATTCGCCTTCGCCGCCCATCAACTTCGACACGAGCTGAATCTGGCCACGTCCAATACTTTCTGCGTCCGCCTGATTCACGAATATCTGCCGTCCTTCGGGCGCGGTATCGGAGTCGAACGTGACGACCTTGATGCCTTGCGACATCGCTTTCTTCAGATACGGCACGAGCGCGTTCGCGTCGTTGGCGGCAATGACGATCACGTCCTGGTGCTGCGTAATCAGCGTATTGATGTACGGAACCTGCGACGACGCGCCCGCGTCCGATGGCCCGACCACCTTGCCCACACCCTTGATTTCGGTGATCGCCGCCATGCCGCCGTTATCGGCGATGACCTCGTAAGGGTTGTTGATCTGCTTCGGGATGAAGGTAATCTTCAGCCCCTCCTTGATGCCGGCAGCGTGCGCGGCCACGCCGGCACCCAGCAGCATCGCGCACAGCAAAGCTGTGCACCCGTGACGTACTGGCTTGAACATAGCAATGTCTCCTCGATGGATACCGGACGTCCGCCCGGATGTTTAACTGCATGCTTGTGTCCGACTGATGCCCGACTACCTCCTGCGTTCTGCGAGACTACCCATGACATTCAAGCGGAGCGCGCGAGCGCGCGCCTCTCGCGCGCCATGCGCCAACGCGCGGCGAGATTGGGGATCAACACCGAGGCGAGCAGCAGCGCACCGGTGACGATGGTGAGTGTTTCGCTGGACACGTCAGCCAGCGTGAGTGCGTTCTTCAATACGCCGACGATCAGCAGCGAAAGCAGCACGCCGTACATCGATCCGCGCCCGCCGAAAATGCTCACGCCGCCGAACAGCACCGCTGCGATCACCGATAGCTCGAACCCTTCGCCGTTGTCGCCGCGCGCGCTGGTGAAGCGCAGCGTGTAGACGATGCCCGCGAGCGCGCTCATCGCGCCCGACATGACGAAGAGACGCATCTTGAGCTTCGCGACAGGGATACCGGAAAACAGCGCCGCCGTCGTGTTCGCGCCGATGGCATAGAGGCTGCGGCCAAAAGCGGTGGCCTGCAGCAGTAACGTGAACACCACGGCACACGCGACCACGATCAGGAACGGCAGCGGAAAGAACGTGCCGCCGAGCGTGTTCATGCCGAACGCGGTATACGCGGCGGGAAAGTCGGCGATCGCGCGGTCGCCGAGCAGCACGTAAGCGAGCCCGCGAAAGAGCGCCAGCGTGCCGATCGTCACCGCCAGCGATGGGAGATTCAGCCGTACGATGACGAGTCCGTTGAAGAGCCCCGCGAGAGCGCCCGCCGCCAGCACGAGCACGATAACGAGGGGCATGGGCAGGCCCATGTGCCAGAGCAGGCCCATCAGCGCGCTCGACGCGCCCAGCACCGACGCCACCGAAAGATCGATTTCGGCCGCGACGATGATTAGCGTCATGGGCATTGCCATCAGGGCAACTTCCGTGAGGTCGGCGAGGATGTTGCTGAGATTGTCACCGGTGAGAAACACGGGCGACAGCACGCGGCCCAACGCCAGCGAGGCGATCAGGATCACGACGAGCAGCGATTCCCAGCTGAGCGGCAAGCTGGCCTTGCGTGTGAGCAGCGCCGAATCGGGTTTAGCCATGATCGCGTTTCCTCATCATGCGTTTGGCAACGGAGCGGGCGAGCAGCGTGTCCACGGCGATGGCCGTGACGATCAGCACACCCTGTATGGCCTGTTCCCAGAACGGCGAGACGTGCAGCACGACGAGCGCGATGCTGATAACGCCCAGCACGAGCGCGCCGAGTGTTGCGCCGAGTATCGTGCCGACGCCGCCCGTAATCGCGACGCTGCCCACCACGGCCGCCGCGACCACCTGCAACTCGATCCCCTTCGCGGTGCTCGATTCGACGGTGCCGAAGCGCGCGAGCCATAGCGCGCCCGCGAGCCCGGCGATACCACCGCAGATCAGAAAGCCGGTGGCGACGCGCCGGTTCACGTTGATGCCCGCGAGCCTCGCGGCCTCGGGATTCGAGCCGATGGCGTAATACTCGCGACCGGGCCTGAACTGTTTCAGGTACACGGAGAGCCCGGTCAGCAGTACGATCGCGATCAGCGCGAGCAGCGGAATGCCAATCACGGTGGTGGTGGCGAGCCGTGAGAATGCGTCGGGGAGGCTCGTCGCATTGATCTGTCCGCCGCGAACCCACGCGTAATCTGCACCGCGAAATATATAGAGCGTCGAGAGCGTGGCGACCAGCGATGGCACGCGGCCAACGGCGACGAGCAACGCGTTGATCGAACCCGCGACCAACCCGATGGCGAGCCCCGCACCCAGCGCGACAATCACCGGCATGTGTGGAAACGCTACGTATAGGCTGCCAACCGAATAGGCGCTGATACCGACCGTCGAGCCCACTGAAAGATCGATGTGCCGCATCAGGATCACGATCGTCATGCCTGCAGTGAGCAGGCTGACGATCGAGACATTGAGCAGCACGTCACGCAGATTCTGCAGGTTCAGGAACTGCGGCCGTGCGAGCGCGGTGCCGCCCACGATCAGCAGCAGCACGACGAAGAGCGTCGTCTCGCGGCTCTTCGCGAGCGTTTGAACGAACGCACCTGCGTTGCGGCGCGCGGCAGGCGCATCGTCACGTGGCAGCGACGGGTGATGAGTAGTCGAATGGCGCATCATGCCGCGTGCCCCAGATGGATGTTGGCCTGCCCGAGCGCGGCGCTCATGATGCGTTCCTCGTTCGCGTCAGCGCGGGCGATATCGGCGGTAATGCGGCCTTCATGCATGACCAGCACGCGGTCTGCCATGCCCAGCACCTCGGGCAGTTCGCTCGATATCATCAACACGGCCAAGCCGCCGCGCACGAGTTCGGCGAGCGCGCCGTAGACCTCGGCTTTCGCGCCCACGTCGATGCCGCGCGTCGGTTCATCGATGATGAGCACCTTCGGTCCTGTCGCCAGCCACTTGCCGAGCACGACCTTTTGCTGATTGCCGCCCGAGAGCGTGCCAACGGGCGCGTTGAGGTCGCCGGCCTTGAGACGCAGACGCGCGCCCCACTGCCCGGCCAGCTGCGATTCGCGGCCCGCCGAAATGAGCCCGAAGCGCACGAGCCGGCCTAGCACGGTCATCGAAGCATTGCGGGCAATCGAAAGTTCGAGCGCGAGCCCCTGCTGACGCCGGTCCTCGGGCACGAGCGCAAGCCCGGCCCGCACGGCGGCCGCGGGTTCGCCCATACGCAGCGGCTTGCCGGCGATCTGCACCTCGCCGGAATCGCTGGCGTCGATGCCGAAGATCGCGCGCGCCACTTCACTGCGCCCTGCGCCGACGAGACCCGCGAGCGCAACGATCTCGCCCGCGCGCACATCGAACGTAATGTCCTTGAACACACCGCGCCGCGTGAGGCCGCGCACGCGCAAGAGCACCTCGCCGGGCTGCACCTCGGCTTTCGGATAGAACGTCGCGAGGTCGCGGCCCACCATCTTCGCGACGATCTCCCGCGTCGTAAGCGCAGAGGTGGGCGCGTCGAAGACCTTCGAGCCGTCACGCATGATCGTCACGTGCTGCGCGAGCGCGAACACCTCTTCCAGCCGGTGCGTGATGAAGAGGACCGCCGCGCCGCGATCGCGCAGCTTGCGCGCAATCGTGAAGAGCCGTTCCACCTCGGGCAACGAAAGCGCGGCGGTGGGCTCGTCCATGACCAGCACGTTCGCGTTCAGCGACAGCGCCTTCGCAATCTCGATCACCTGCTGGTCCGCGATCGACAGGCCGCGCACGACCCGCTCCGGCTTGAGGTCAACGCCAAGCGACGTCAGCAGCGCGGCGACATCGCGATGCATCACGTCGTAGTCAATGCGCCCGAAGCGATCGAGCGGCTGACGTCCCATATAGATATTCTCGGCAATCGAGAGATCGAAGAAGAGCATCGGCTCCTGATAGATCACGGCGATGCCCGCATCGCGCGCCTGTGCGGGCGTTGCGAACTGGCACGCGGCGCCGTCGATGCGCAACTCGCCGCCATCCGGGAGATACACGCCCGCGAGTATCTTTACCAGCGTCGACTTGCCCGCGCCGTTTTCGCCGAGCAACGCATGCACCTCACCGGGCCACAGCGTCAGGCTGCCGTCGATGAGCGCGCGCACGCGTCCGAACGACTTGCTTGCGTGCCGCAGTTCGAGCCTGGGTTCCAGCCTGGACGTGCCGCCTGCCCTTGCATTCAGTTCCACGCGCGTCTCCATGTTCGTGGTGCGCGACTGCCCGCGCTAGATGCGGTAAATACGTTCGGCATTGCCGCGAAATAGCGCGGTCTTCTCGTCCTCACTCGCACCGCTGACGATCCGCGCAAACGCATGCCAGAGGTCCGTATAGCTTCCGAACTGCCGGTCGATCGGAAAATTCGATGCAAACATCGCGCGCTCCGCGCCGAACGCGTCGATCGACTCCAGCACATAGGGACGCAGGCTCTCGACGGTCCAGTCGTGATCGAACATCGCCAGTCCGCTGATCTTCACGGCAACGTTCGGGCACGCCCCTAACGCACGCAACCCGTCGCGCCAGGCGCGATACCCCTCCACGGAATTGCGGTCGACGAACATGCCCGTGTGATTGAGGATCAGGGGGACATCCGGATGCTCGCGCGCCAGCGCGGCAGCCTCCTCCATCTGCGACGGATACAGTTGCAGGTCGAACGACAGGCCATAACGCGCGAGCAGCGCAAAATGCCCACGCCATGCGGGGTCGCGCATGTAGTGACGGTTCACGTAGTTGTAGAGCGGATCTGTGTGCACGTTGAGGATCTGCCGGATGCCGCGTGTATTCGGAAAGGCTGCGTGCGCTTCAAGCACGGCCTGCGCGTTTGGCGCACTCAAATCGGCGGCGGCGACGATCGCATCGGGAAACGCGTGCGCACCGCCTGCATCCGCGAGCCCTTGCAGCCAGCGCGTTTCTTCCACCGGATCGGCCGGATCATGATTCGCCTCAACGTGCACGACTTTCAGCAAGTCGACGTCGCGGGCGTCATCCAGCAGATCGGCCGGCAGATAGTTGAAGCGCACTGCGCGCGCGTCGCCCACGAACGAAATGCCTGGGTGCGCGAGCCACGGATAGTGATGCGTATCGAGGTTCCAGAAGTGGACGTGCGGATCGACAATCTGCATGGCGGCTCCCTGTGCTCAAGGCAGATGGAACAGCGGCACGAGCGGCTGCTGCACGGGCACATTCCCCTCGCCGGTCTCCATGATGTCCGCCATGTAATCCCACCATTTGCGCATGACGGGGAGATGCGCCAGCCCATCCATCGAATGATCGTCGCGGCGCTTGAGCACGGCGAAGAGATGATGAGTCGTTTCGTCGAGGAAGATCCAGTAGTCGCTCACGCCGGCATCGCGCAGCGCCGCCGCCAGCTCGGGCCAGATTTCGCGGTGCCGGCGCGCGTATTCATCGCGCTGTCCCGGGTTGAGCTTCATTCGAAACGCCATCGTCTCCATGAGCAAATCTCCGTTCTGCCCTCTGGTTTTCGTGGATTCCCCTGCGGATTCAACTGACTATAATTTCGGCATCGACAGCCAATCGAGCGATACCTAAACCGGATCGCAGAAGGTCATGCACTCATGAACCATCAGACGAATCGTCAGACCTCGGCCGTCGCACTCGTCAACCGGCTCCGAATCAAGCACCTTGCCCTGCTCGTCGCGCTCGACGACACACGCAACGTCCATCACGCCGCCGACACCATCAACGTCGCCCAGCCGAGCGCGAGCCGCATGCTCAGCGACATCGAAGAGGCCTTCGGTTTCCGGCTTTTCGATCGCAACGCGCGCGGCATCGAGCCCACTGCGCTCGGCGTCGTGACGCTCGCTTACGCGCGGCGCGCGCTCGCCGACCTCACGCGCTTCGCCGACGACCTCGACGTCAAGCGCCGCGGCGGCCACGGCCAGCTCACCGTGGGCGCGATCATGGGCGCCGCGCCCGACCTGCTGGCTCAGGCCGTCGCCATGCTCAAGACCGAACGCCCGCTGCTCAACGTACGCATCCTCGGCGAAACCAGCGACCAGGTCGTGCAATTGCTGCATCGCCGCGAAGTCGAACTCGCACTGGGGCGCCTCACCACGCCGCTGCAGCACAACGATTTCAGCTTCGAGCCGCTTGCGCGCGAAACGCTCGTCCTCGTAGTTCGCGCGCAGCACCCGCTCGCGCGCCGCGACCACATCACGCTCGCCGAACTGATGGACTGGCCGTGGGTGGCGCAACCCATCACGAGCCCCGCGCGCGAGCTGTTCGAAGGCGAACTCGCGCGCGCTGGCCTCGGCACGCCCGTCAACCTCACGGAG
This sequence comes from Paraburkholderia adhaesiva, assembly GCF_021390575.1. Classification (GTDB taxonomy): domain Bacteria; phylum Pseudomonadota; class Gammaproteobacteria; order Burkholderiales; family Burkholderiaceae; genus Paraburkholderia; species Paraburkholderia adhaesiva. The sequence goes on from NZ_JAJEJQ010000002.1 coordinate 1,498,878, forward strand.
TCCGCGTCGATCTTCGCGACGCTGCAATTGCTCGAAAACTTCGATGCCGTCGCCATGCTGCCCGAGTCGGTCGTGCGCGATCACGTCCGCGGGCGACTGCTCGTCGTGCTGCCGCTCGAGATCGGCAAAAGCCTGCCCGGCTTCGGCGTGCTCACGCGCAGCAACGAGCCGCTCGCGGAACCCGCCGAGCATTTCGTCAGCTTGCTGCGCCGGTTCTCGCAACCGTTCAAAGTGGACGAAGCCGTTCATGACCGTGCCAGCGCCAGGGCGCTTCCTCCTCACTGAGGGTCACTGAAGGTTTACGAAGAGACCGCCATCCACGAGCAGCGCAGCGCCCGTGACATAGCGCGCGCGGTCGGAGGCGAGGAACACCACGCACTCCGCGACGTCGTCCGGCGCACCGAGTCGTCCTAGCGGAATGCGCTTTTCGAAGTACGCGCGCTTTGCGTCGTCGGCGAGGTCTTCGGCGTTCAGATCGGTCGCGATCGTGCCAGGCATCACCGAATTGCAGCGGATCCCATACGGCCCGAGCGCGATCGCACAAGACTGCATGAGCGAATGCACGCCGGCCTTGGTCGGCGTGTAATGCGTCTGCATGCCGCCGCCGACCAGCGCGCTGATCGAACTCGTTGCGACGATCGCACCGCCCGTGCCCTGCTCCTTCATCTGCCGCGCGACGGCCTGCGTCACATAGAACGCACCGTTCAGATTTACGCCGATCGTGCGTTCGAGCACGGCGGGCGGCATGTCGAGGAACGAATGGAACGGACAGATGCCCGCATTGCTCGCGAGCACGTCCACGCGGCCGAATTTGTCGACGGCCTGGCGCACGAGATCGATGCCGGTCTGCGGCGCCGCTACGTTGCCTTCCACTGCGATCGCGCGCCGCCCTAGCCGCGCAATTTCGTCGAGCACCTCGGAGATGGCTGCACGCCGGCCATACGACGCGTCATTGTCGCCCCAGTAATTGATCACGACATCAGCACCCTCGCGGGCGCTCGCGATGGCAATGGCACGCCCGATGCCGCGCGATCCGCCGGTAACGATCACCACTTTGTCCTTGAGCAGCACGTCGTTCTCCTCGTGGCGGTGAGGTCAATGCGTATAAGGCCGCGCCAGCGCGCAATCCGGATTGAGCCGCACGCCGAAGCCGGGTGTGTCCGGCACCTTCATGCGGCCATTCACCGGCACCGGCTCGTCGAGCAGCAGCGGCGTGAACATCGGCACGACACGATCGGCCTTCGGCGCCATCATCAGGAACTCGGCGAACGGCGAGTTATGACGCGTGACCACGAAGTGATAGCTGTACACCGACGAACCATGCGGCGCGACCAGCACGCCATGCGCATCGGCGAGCGCGGAGATCTTGATGAGTTCGGTCATGCCGCCGCACCAGTTGACGTCGGGCTGAATCAGGTCGCAGCAACCCATTTCGAGCAGCATGCGAAAGCCCCAGCGCGTCGCTTCGTGCTCGCCTGTCGATACCATCATGCCGCGAGGCACATTGCGGCGCAGTTCGGCATAGCCCCAATAATCGTCGGGCGGCAGGCATTCTTCGAGCCATTTAAGGCCGTATTCGTGAGCGGCCTGCGCGAGCCGCGTGGCGTAGCGCACATCGAGGCTCATCCAGCAGTCGTACATGAGCCAGAAGTCGTCGCCGACGCGCTCGCGCATCGTCGCGAGCAGTTCGATGTTCTGGCGCAATCCTTCTTCGCCTTCGGCCGGTCCGTGCTGCAATGCGAGCTTGCCGCCGACGAAGCCCATCTCTTTTGCAAGATCCGGGCGTGCGCCGGTTGCGTAAAAGACAAGCTCGTCGCGCACAGGACCGCCTAGCAGCTGGTACACAGGCTCCTCACGAAGCTTGCCGAGCAGATCCCACAACGCGAGATCGACACCCGAGATCGTATTGAGCACCACACCCTTGCGCCCGTAATAGAGCGTCGAGAAATACATCTGATCCCAGATCTTCTCGAGATCGGTCACGCGCTGGCCTTCGAGGAAGCGTGCGAGATGCTTCTCGACGATGAACGCGCCGATCTCGCCGCCCGTCGTCACCGCAAAGCCCACGGTGCCGTCGCTCGCCTCCACTTCCACCACGAGGGTGCCGAGCACGTCGATACCGAACGAACGCCGGCTCTGGCGGTACTCCGGATAGCGCGCCATCGGTGTTGCGATGTGATCGTCGATCCAGTGGCCTTCGGCCTGATCGTGATAGTCAGCGCCGCCACCGCGCACGGTGAACGCGCGCACGTGTTTGATGGTTGGCATTGCCATGAGGCGTTGCTCCTTGAAGTGGCTTGCTGCTCGTGCCCTGGGCGTGATTCGAACGACGCGGCCGTCCGCATGCCGAAGCCGCGTGCAGCGTTCAACCGATCAATAAGTCGAGCGCCCGCCCGAAAGATCAAAAACGGCCCCGGTGCTGAATGCGCAGTCCTCGGACAAGAGCCAGACAATCATCGAAGCCGCTTCATCGGGCAACAGAAAGCGATTCATCGGAATTTTCGAGAGCATGTATTCGATGTGCTGCGGCTGCATCGAATCGAATATCTCAGTCTTTGCCGCCGTGGGCGTCACCGCGTTGACGAGCACGTTCTTCGTCGCGAGTTCCTTGGCGAGCGACTTGGTGAGCCCGATCAATCCGGCCTTGGATGCACTGTAGTGCGAAGCATTCGGATTGCCTTCCTTGCCCGCAACCGAAGCGATGTTGACGATGCGCCCGTAGCCTTGTTCGATCATGCGCGGCACGACGGCGCGGCAGGTGAGGTAGCAGCCGATCAGGTTTACTTCGATCACGCGTCGCCACACGTCGACCGGCAGTTCCCACGTGAGTCCATTTCCGCCCGTGATACCCGCGCTGTTCACGAGAGCGTGAATCGCCCCGTGCGCCTCGATGGTCTTGCGTGTGGCGGCTTCGACGCTGGCTTCGTCGGTCAGTTCGACCGTCACGACCGAAACCTGTCCGAGGCCGAGCGCCGAGAGTTCACCGCGTGTGCGTTCGAGCCTTTCGGCGTCGATGTCCCAGAGCGCGACATGCGCACCCGAGCGCAGCGCGCGAAGCGCCACCGCATAGCCGATGCCGCGGGCGCCGCCCGTGACGACCATCACACGGTCCTTGAGATCGAGCTGGTTCATTGGGCCTCCGTTTGCGCCGTACCGGTCACGCTTTGGGTGTGCCCGGAAAATCTCGCTGCGCCGCACCACAGGACTGCCCTTTCCACTTTCTTGCTGCACCAGCGTGTCAGCTTCATGCGGCGTCTCCTGATATTGGAATCGGGCGTTGCCCAATCAATATAGGTGGACCGCGATAGCGGAACAATTCGAAAGGCGCATGAGGCGATAGCAAAAGCGGATCGCATGCCGCGTTGTGGGTGGAGCTTCACGCGCACGCAGAAGCGCCGCTATCGCTTGCGCGAAGGCGGCAGATCCACGATGTCCCGCGCCGCCACAGCACCGAGCGAACGTGCAGAGAGCAAAGATGATTTCGGACGCAGTCAACCGGAGCGCCATGTTGCATGGCGCCAGCTCAATGGCTACTGCCCTGCGCCGCTGACTGCGCAGCGGCGGACCGAGCATCAGCGTCCGACAAGGTCGACGGCCACGATTTCGTATCCAGGGTCGGCGTGCGCGTTCGCGGCTTTTTGCGCCTCCTCATACGAGACAAAAGACGTGGCCTCCTTAATCACCGGCGCCATGCCGATGTCGCCGTCCTCGGCGGTGCAGAGGAACTGCTGACCGGTCTTCACGACATAGACGGTCGTCATGTCTCCCTCCATGATTTGCATGGGGAATATTCAGTCTAGCAGGCCAGAAGGATTGCAGCCGGTCCGGCCCGCTGGAGTCGCCGGGAGCGTGCCATTTTGCTGGAATAGGCCCGTGCGCTGTGTCGTTTACTCGTTGGGGCAACGCATCCCGAACGGCAAGCCCCTCCGCACGCCCCATGGCGTGGTAGTGCGCAAGCACACCGATATGCCGGGGCGACGTCGACGATACGGGTCGACAACCTCGGGGATTCAAGTAGCCGCGCATCATGAACAAACTGCTTCACTTAGAGACATTGCTCGTCTGTCTCGGCCTCGCCGCGCCCGCACCCGCACTCGCGCAAACCTACGATGAGCAGCAGGGGTACGCCGATAGCGCGAATTGCAGGGAAGTTGTCGGGCAGGCCGAAATCGACGGCGTGACGCAGGACGTCGCCGAGCGCGCGTGCCTGCAAAGTGACGGAACGTGGCAGATCGTGCAAGGCTCGGATGGCAGCCCAATGTGGTTCCCCGTCGCGTCCTATCCTTATCCTGACCCGTGGTGGTGGGGGCCGCCAGTATTCATTGGCGTGGGTGTGAGCTTCATCTTTGTCGATCGCTTCCATCGCTTTCACCACTTCACCCACTTTCGCCCGGTCTTTCGCGGCCGCTTCAAACCAGTCGGAGGGGGCTTTCATCGCGCACCGTTCCCCGGTGGTGGCATGCATGGGTTCAGTGGTCCGCGCGGAGCCGGTGGTATGGGCGGATTCCGCGAACCGGGTGGGTCCGGTGGTATGACTGGATTCCGCGGTATGGGCGGGTTCGGCGGTATGGGTCGGCGCTAGTATCGCGTGTCGCCTCACATCATGCCGCCCGTGCTTCCCGTACCGCCCGTCCCTGTTCCACCGGTCCCGGTTGTGCCGGTTGTGCCGGTCGTTGGCGAAATCGCAATCGGATTTGCGGCCCCCGTCGTCGCCATGAGTGTGACGGCGGATGCGTCCGGCTCGCCGTTGCTGTCGATGGCGCCGCGCGCGAGAAGCGCTTCAAGATCGCTGTCCACACCTGGCTGACCGACCGTGAATGCGGTGGTCAGAAAACTGGGGGTGGAAAGCGTAACACCGAACTTTTGCTGCAGATTCTGGACAACCGCCGTCTGCGCAGTCGACACTTCAGCCTGATTCTGCAGCGTCTGCTGAAATTGCGTGTTCGTCGCGAAGCCCGCGATTAGCCCGCTTTCATTCGTACCGAGTTGCGCCGCCAGAAACGACAACAACAGATCAGTCTCCGGCGTGACGTTGAATGTACCGCCAGCGAACGCCTCGGAGTGCAGTGTCGTCCCGCCCGAAGTCGCAGTGATCAAGCACGGCGTCACTGCGCCAAATGACGCGTGGAAGTTTCCGTTCGCATCCGCTGCGACAGACATTGAACCCTGCACGCAGTTGATCGTAATCGCCGCGTTCGCGAGTGCCTTGCCCGTCGCCGCTGTACCCGCGATGGACATCGTCGACATGCTGCTTGCGCTGGTGCCGCCGCTTCCGCCACCACCGCCGCCGCAACTGACAAGCAACGCGACAGAGCCAATTTGCAGCCCTGCGCTGACAAAACGGAAGATGCGCTGATTTCGAATGCTCATCACAGACCACCGTTGGTTCGCATGTGGTCTAAACGATTCCGCGCGGCGTCTATTCCTTCTTTCGCGCGCTCATTGATCCTGCAAAGGCAGTGCGAAGTGTCAGCTCCGAGTGCGGTGACGGGTGTGCGCCGGAAGGTTAACCGAGCGGTTACGGTCAAGAGCGATTTTGACCGGATCGATCTGGACTGCCGCCATGCGAGCATCTTTCGCTCCTGGCGCGCCAGTGCCTCCAGTTCGCCACGCAGTGCACCCCTGGACGTGCGTGTAAACATTGCGCGCAGCAGCACGCTAACAGTCGCGAGCAGGAAGGTCGCGATTCCGTGTGTGATGATTTCTGGTATTTGCCCCGCGTAACGGAGCGCGCAGGCAGTCGCCCCGGTAAGCGGAATTCAAGAGGCGCGCGTGGGTGGTCTCAAGTAGATCAGACCTCAGCATTTCGCGCGCCGATTTGAACGTGGGGTTGCGACTTAGAGCAAATGCCACCCTCTGAAAGATGAGGGTGGCCACAAAGAAACAATTTAGAGGATACGCTTCAACGCCGCGGCGAATCTGGTGACGGCACCATCGACGTCACGCAGTTTGTCGAGGCCAAATAACCCGATGCGGAAGGTCTTGAAGTCTTCAGGCTCGTCGCATTGAAGCGGTACACCAGGCGCGATCTGCAATCCGGCATCGGCGAATTTCTTGCCGGACCGTATGCCGTCGTCGTCCGTGTAGCAGACCACGACGCCCGGTGCCTCAAATCCTTTGGCCGCCACGCTTCTGAAACCGTTGTCAGCCAGAAGCGAGCGAATGCGCGTGCCGAGTTCAAGCTGCTCGGCCTTCACCTTGTCGAAGCCGTACGCCTCGGTTTCCTTGATCACGTCGCGCAGCGTCGCAAGACTGTCCGTGGGCATCGTGGCGTGGTACGCAAACCCGCCGTTCTCGTAGGCTTCCATGATCTGCAGCCATTTGCGAAGATCGCAGGCGAAGCTGGTGCTCGTTGTCGCATCGATTCTTTCGCGGGCGAGCGGGCTCAACATGACCATCGCGCAGCAGGGCGACGCGCTCCATCCCTTTTGCGGCGCGCTGATCAGGACATCGACGCCGGTGGCCTGCATGTCGACCCAGATCGTGCCGGAGGCGATGCAATCCAGTACGAACATGCCGCCGACCCCGTGCACGGCGTCGGACACCGCGCGCAAATAGTCGTCGGGCAGCATCATCCCGGACGCAGTTTCGACATGCGGCGCAAAGACCAGATCCGGCTTGTGTTCCCTGATCGCGGCGACCACTTCTTCGATCGGGGCCGGGGCATAGGCGGCCTGCCTTCCTTGTTCGACCGGGCGCGCCTTCAACACCGTCGATTCAGACGGAATGCCGCCCATGTCGAAAATCTGCGACCAGCGGAAACTGAACCAGCCGTTGCGGATGACCAGACACTTCTTGTTCGTCGCGAACTGCCGCGCAACGGCTTCCATGCCGAACGTCCCGCTGCCCGGGACGATAACGGCCGACTTCGCGTTGTAGACTTTTTTCAGGGCGCCCGAAATATCGCGCATGACGCCTTGAAAGAGCTGCGACATATGATTGATCGATCGGTCGGTGTAGACCACCGAATATTCGAGGAGCCCCTCGCGATCGACATTGGGAAGTAAACCTGGCACGCTCGCCTCCGTTAAAAGATGAATACCAGTATCGTGGCGAGCAGCATTCGTGGTTTGATACCGCCGCAACAATGCAAATATGCTTTCTGCCTCGACGAAAGCAGATTCTAACGAATGCCGCCTGCTACCTGGGGCAAATTTTATTTGCTAATTGACGCATGCACTACGTTGCGTGGCCGCCGTGACGGACCTTTCCGGCTGCTGGCTGCTTTGGCCGCGGACCGCTTTGGATCGTGAACCGCCGCCCGCACGGGCGCACAAACGGCAGTCGCACAACCACTTCCCCCCCCAACCGTTCAATCCGCCCCGGCCTCACGCTCCTTTCGCCGACAGTCGCACCCCGCGCTCGACTCGTTCGACAACATCCAGGTAATCGGCTGGCGTATCCATGTCGACGCAAAATCGATCGTGTGCCGCCTCGTGGAAAAACACCTCATCGCCGTGCTCGGCGATCAGCTTTCGACAACCCGGATTCATGCGGCCGCCCACGACCTCCGGGCAATGACTCGACGAAAACACGACCGGATTACCGCGTGTGCCGTCGAACATCGGCACCAGGATCGACCCGTGCGACATCCTCGTGTAGACGTCGATCAGTTCGCGATAGTCAGCAGCTTCGAGCAACACCTGGTCGGCGAGGCAGATCATCACGGCGTCGCACGGTGCCTGCAGCGCGGCAACTCCAACTGCAACCGAAGTCGGCTGCCCTTCCCGATAGCGTGCGTTGTGCTGAAAGCGGACGTCGAAACCGTCGAGCGCTTCCACGACGGCCTTGTCATTGAATCCGGTAACGACGACGATCTCCTGCGGCCGCGCCGCGCCGATCTCGCGCACAACGCGTCGCACGACAGGCTCGCCGCATATCGGCAGGAGCAACTTGTGGCGGCCCTCCATACGTGTAGAGAGACCGGCCGCCAGCACAACCGCCGAAAAGCGCGCTCTGGTCATCGCTTATCCGTGGGTCGGTTGTCCGGGTAATCGGGTCGATTCGACGCGGTGGTCATGTAGCGCTCGGGAGCACGTTCGAATTCGGTCTTGCAGCAATCGCAGCAGAAGTACACCTTTTGACCGCCATGTTCGACAACATGCTTCGCAGTCGCGATTTCGATACGCATGCCGCACACGGGATTCACGTAATAACCCGCCTCGGGCACCGGCGCATTGAGCGCCTCACACGGCGGCAACGGCGGCACGGTTTCCGTAGCAACGGTGGTCTGCGGCACCCCACCCTGAGCGAGCGCCACCGCTTCTTCCATTTGATGCCGCACGGCGACAAGTCCCGCTACAGCGCCTAACGCGATCTCTTGTGGCGTGTGAGCGTGGATCGCCGGCCCGGCCGGTGCGTGCAACGCCGCGAGCCGGGTTTCTTCGATGCCGCGCAAGAGCATCGCCGCGCGCAACCGATCGGCCTTGCGATGGCTCGCGATCAACAGCACAGCCACAGCGGCGCTGCGCAACGCTGCTTCGAGCGCGTCTTCGTCGCCGTCGCCTTGTGTCGCGATCAGCACGAACGATGCACCGGCGCGGTCCAATGCGGCAGCGTCGAAGCGCGGCTCCCCTGCTCTCGCAGCGCTCGGCGCGAGAATCGCGCGAAAGCCGACGCGCCGTGCAAGCACACAGGCTTCATGCGCCGCAGGCGTTGCGCCGAACACGACCGCGAGCGGCGCGGGCAAGGTGGGCTGAATAAACAGCTCCAGCGCGCCATTGCTTGCACATGGCATGGCGTGCGCCTCGACTTCGGCGTCGGCCGCAGTCGGCTCGTTGCTGATCCGCACGCGCCGTGGCTGCCCCGTGCGAATCGACTGGCGTGCAGCCTCGATCACGATCGCCTGCGAACAGCCACCGCCTACCCAACCGTGCAGCGCGCCGTCGGCTTCCACCAGCGCCTGCGCGCCGACGTGCGTCGAAGTGGGCGGTGCAGCACGGATAACGGTGACGACGGCAAACGGTGCGCCTGCCTCGATCAACCGCTGCTCGATCAGCAGCAGACTCGCGGCGTCCGAACCGGTCTCGGCGGTTTCGTCGTGGACATTCATTGCAGCGCCTCGATAATTTGAGGGAAGACCCGTTCGAGGCCCGCGAGGTCGCGTGCGCCCGCAAACAGGTCGAGATGCGGCAGCGCGGCCTGCATGCCCGCGCTGACCGGCTCGAATCCGGGACGATCGGCGAGCGGATTGAGCCAGACGATCGAATGGCAGCGCCGCCGCATCGCGGCCAGCGACTCGCCGAGCTGGGACACATCGCCGGCGTCATAGCCGTCGCTGACGATCACGACGGTGGTGCGTGCATGCAGCAGACGCGGCGCGTAGTGCTGGTTGAAGTCGGCGAGGCTCTCGCCAATGCGCGTGCCACCGGCCCAGCCTTCCGAGATCAGGTGCAAACGTTCCTGGGCGCACCACGGATCGGGATCGCGCAGCGCCTCATCGACGCAAACGAGCCGCGTATGGAACACGAAGCTGTGAACGTCGCGCAAGCGAGAACCCAGCACGCGCGCAAGCCGCAGGAAGAAAAAACTGTAGAGGCTCATCGAACGGCTCACGTCGAGCATCAGTACGATACGCGGGCGCTGCCGCCGCTTGCGCCGCCAGCCAAGCTCGACCGGCAGCCCGCCACGCGAGACGCTGCGTCGCAGCGTCCACCGCAGATCAATCGTACGTCCATGGCTCGCGCGCTGCTCGCGGCGCGTTTCGATCCCGCGAAGGCGCTGAGCGAAGCGGCGAATTGCGGCGTCGATTGCGAATATCTCCGTGCGATCGTTCAAGTGCCGGAAATCCGCGTGCTCGCGCGACTCGGCGCGCGTGGCGCCTTCGTTGGCGACCGCGCCCTCACCCGGCGCGCCGTCGCCGGATCCTGCGATTGAAACCGGCGTGCCTTCGCTCGCATCGGGCGGCATGGACCCCGCATCGTCGCGAGCGAGCGGGCCGGCGCCGCCCGCGCGAGTTTCGACGAGCTTGCGCCGGTTCGGCGCGAGGAAATAGGCATCGAACAACTCATCGAAACGACGCCACTCCTCCGCGCGCGAGCACAGCAGTGTCCGCAGGCTCCAGCGCAACAAATCGCTGTCTGTCTGGCCCATACGCTGCGCCACGTCCATCGAAGCGGCAATATCCGCGTTAGTTACGCTGAACGCGTTCGCACGCAGCCAGTGCGCGAAGCCCGCATAGCGCGCGAGGAGCGTATCGGCGAGATCCTGCTGCGGTGCGGCAGATCGCGTGCTGTCGATGCCGGTCAGCATGAGGCCACCAGTTTTTCGACAATCGGCCGCGTGAGCGCGGCCTGATCCTCACGCGTTTTCACGAGCGCGGCGAGCGAATCCATCACACGTTCGACTCCACTCTCGTCCAGCGCGCTCACGCCAAGGCGCAGCAATGCGGCCACCCAGTCGAGCGTTTCGGCAAGACCGGGTTTGCGCCGCAGCGCCATCGCACGTACCGCGTGCACGAATTCCACGATCTGGCGTGCCAGTTCCTCCGGCACCTCGGGAACCTGGGTCCGCACGATCACGAGTTCGCGCTGGAACGTCGGGTAGTCGACGTACTGATAAAGGCAGCGGCGGCGCAGCGCATCGGAAATTTCGCGCGTACCGTTCGAGGTCAGGATCACATAGGGCCGCTCGATCGCGCGAATCACGCCAAGCTCCGGAATCGAGAGCTGGAAATCCGAAAGCAGTTCGAGCAGGTAGGCCTCGAACGCCTCGTCGGTACGGTCGATTTCGTCGATCAGCAGCACGGGCGCGGGCGTGGTCGTGATCGCTTCGAGCAGCGGGCGCTTCAGCAAATAGCGCTCGGAGAAGATGTCATGCTCCTTGTCGCGCAGGGACCGCGTGTCCTGTTCGAAGAGCTTGATTGCCAGCAGTTGATGCGTGTAATTCCACTCGTAGAGCGCCGTGTGCGCGTCGAGTCCTTCGTAGCATTGCAGCCGGATCAGCGGCACGTCGAGGAGGCGCGAAAGCGCCTTCGCAACTTCGGTCTTGCCGACACCCGCCTCGCCCTCCAGCAGCAACGGGCGGCGCATTTCCATCGTCAACAGCAGCGCGGCAGCGAAACTGCGCTCGACGATGAACCGATGGCCCGCGAGCTTCGCCTGTAGCGCAAGGACGTCCGGCATGCGATCGGTCGGCATCACGGCTTGCCTTTAGCGGCCTTGCGCCTTGTGCGGGAAGTGTCCGCGCAGCCAGTCGCGGATCATGGCCCAGAGGAACGCAATGCCATTTAGCTCGGCGGCTTGCGAGGGCTGCGCCGCAGCGGCCTTTGAAACCGTCGCGTCGGGCGATGCACCTTCTTGCGCGATGCCCGACGATTCGGATGCGGCTTGCGGCGTCTCCATGGCATCGAGTCGCGCCGCGAAGTTCGCGACGAACTGCTTGAGCAACTGCTCCGACACCGGCACCATGAGCCTCCCGCCGATCGCAGCGGCCTTGCCGCTCATCGTCACCTCGCTCTTGCCAGCCAGGGTGCAGGTCTCGCCGGTTGGCTGCACGCTGGCCGTGAGATCCATCGTTGCCGCCGAGCTGCCAGTCGTATCGGTGCCCTTGCCCAATAGATGCAGGCTGCGCGACGCGGCATCGAGCGCAAGCACTTCAATATCCCCCTTGAACGACATGGTCGCCGGACCGAGCCGCACCGTGATCGTCCCTTTGTAGTGGGTATCGTCCACGCGCTCCGTGATCTTCGCGCCCGGCATGCAGCCCGCCACCGCCTCGATGTCCTGCATGAGTTGCCACGCGCTCTCAGCGCTGGCTGAAAGCGGGAAGGCCTTATCGAGTACGACTTTCATTGTGGATTCCTATGTTTTAATCATCTCGCCTCATGCGGGTCGCGTCAGCCCCAGTTCCCGGCATTGCTGCCAGACTCGATACGCGTTGTGCGGCATGTTCATGTGCGTGACGCCGAGGTGCGCAAACGCATCGACCACCGCCGACGTGAAGCACGGAATCGATCCGACGTGCGGCGATTCGGCCACGCCCTTGGCGCCAATCGGATGATGAGGCGAAGGCGTGACCGTGAAATCGGTCTCCCAATGCGGCGTTTCAACCGATGTCGGCACGAAGTAATCGAGCAGCGTCGCGCCAAGCAGGTTGCCCGTTTCGTCGTAGGGCATTTCCTGGCCGAGCGCAACGGCAAAACCTTCCGTCAAGCCGCCATGGATCTGCCCTTCGATGATCATGGGGTTGATCCGCGTTCCGCAGTCGTCGAGTGCATAGAAGCGTCGCACGCGGATCTCGCCGGTGTAACGGTTGACGTCGAGCACGCACACGTACGCGCCGAACGGGAAGGTGAAATTCGGCGGATCGTAGTAGTCGACCGCCTCCAGGCCCATTTCCGTCCCTTCGGGAACGTTGTTGTACGCGGCCCACGCTACATCCTTGACGGTCTTGAACTGATCAGGCGAGCCCTTCAGCACGAAGCGGTCGAGGTCGAACTCGACGTCGTCGGGACTCGCTTCAAGCAGATGCGCGGCGATCCGGCGCGCCTTTTCCCGGATCTTGCGAGCGGCACGCGCCACCGCAGCGCCCGCCACGGGCGTCGAGCGCGAGCCGTACGTACCGAGACCGTACGGCGCCGTTGCCGTATCGCCCTCTTCCACAGTGATCTTCGAAGCCGGTATGCCGGCCTCCGACGCGATAATTTGCGCGTAGGTGGTCTGGTGCCCCTGGCCCTGCGTGATCGTGCCCATGCGCGCAATGGCCGAACCGTCCGGATGCACGCGAATTTCGCACGAATCGAACATGCCGACGCCGAGGATGTCGCACATCTTCGACGGTCCTGCCCCGACGATTTCGGTGAAATTCACGACGCCGATGCCCATGAGCCACTCCGCATCCGGATCGGCGCGCCGTTGTGCCTGCTCCGCGCGTAGCGCGTCGTAGTCGACAGCGGCCAGCACTTTTTTCAGCGCGGTTTCATAGTCGCCCGAATCGTATTCGAGGCCGAGCGGCGTCGAATACGGAAACTGGTCTTTGGCAATGAAGTTACGCAACCGGATCTCGGCCTTATCGATACCGAGCTTCTGGGCGAGCACGTCCACCATCCGCTCGATCAGATACACCGCCTCGGTCACGCGGAACGAGCAGCGGTAAGCGACACCACCGGGAAATTTGTTCGTGTACACGCCGTCTACGGACACGAACGCATTCGGAATCGCGTATGACCCGGTGCAGACATGGAACATGCCGGCGGGCCACTTCGTCGGGTCTGCGCACGCGTCGAATGCACCGTGATCGGCGACGACATTCACGCGCAGCGCCTTGATGTGGCCGTCCTGATCCGCCGCGAGTTCGCCGGTCATGTGATAGTCGCGCGCAAACGCGGTGCTGGAAAGATTTTCGCTGCGCGACTCGATCCACTTCACCGGGCGGCCAAGCACGATCGACGCCACGATCGACGTGACGTAGCCCGGATACACGCCGACTTTGTTGCCGAAACCGCCGCCGATATCGGGCGAAATAATACGGATATTCGATTCCGAAATCGACGAAAGTAGCCCAACCACGGTGCGCACGACGTGAGGCGCCTGCGACGTGATGTAGACCGTGAGATCGCCGCGCACTTTGTCGAATGACGCAACGCAACCGCAGGTTTCGAGCGGACACGGATGCACGCGCGGATACACGATGTCCTGCTTGACCGTAACGGGTGCGCTCTCGAACACGCGGTCCGTCTTGTCGCGATCGCCCATCGTCCACGTGAAAATATGATTTGGATGCTTGCGTGCTCCGTGCGCGCCGCTTGCCTTGTCGCGGATATCCTCGCGAATAACCGGTGCATCGGGTTCGAGCGCCTTCATCGGATCGACGAGCGCCGGCAGTTCCTCATATTCGACTTCGACGAGTTCAGCCGCATCGGCAGCGATATAACGGTCGTCGGCCACGACGAACGCGACTTCCTGATTCTGGAAGCAGACTTTTTCGTCGGCGAGCACCGCTTGCACGTCGCCCGCGAGCGTCGGCATCCAGTGCAGCTTGAGCGGCTTGAGATCGTCTGCCGTGAGCACGGCGTGCACGCCGGGAAGCGCGAGCGCGCGCGACTTGTCGATTCGCTTCACGCGCGCATGCGCGTAGGGACTGCGCACCATCACGCCGAACAGCATGCCCGGCATCTTGATGTCGTCGACGTAAGTGCCCTTGCCCTGGATGAAGCGCGGGTCCTCGCGGCGCTTGCGCGAGCAGCCCATGCCTTCGAGCGCGGCAACACGGTCGAGATTGGCGTCGAGATTGCCCATGACCTGTCTCCCGTCGCTCAGTTCGTTTGAGCCGCATCCGCCGCGATGAGCGGGTGCGAGCTTTCGGCCGTTTCGCCACGCAGCTTGCGCGCGGCATATTGCACGGCCTTCACGATGTTTTGATAGCCTGTGCACCGGCACAGGTTCCCCGCCATCCAGTAGCGAATTTCAGCCTCCGTCGGGTCCGGGTTCTCTTGCAGCAGGCGGTACGCGCGCATCAACATGCCCGGCGTGCAAAAGCCGCATTGCAGGCCGTGTTCCTGCATGAAACCTTCCTGCAGCGCGTGCAATACACCGCCCTCGGCGAGACCTTCAACCGTCCGGATTTCCGCGCCCTGCGCCTGCACGGTCAGCAGCGTGCAGGATTTCACGGACGTGCCGTTGAAATCGACCGTGCATGCGCCGCAATGCGACGTCTCGCAGCCGATATGCGGCCCCGTGTGCTGGCACTTTTCGCGCAGCGTGTGGATCAATAATTCGCGTGGCTCGACGACGACATCGACCTCGCTGCCGTTGAGGCTGAACGTCACCATGGTTTTGCTGGCCATTTCGCGTTCTCCGGGGGATCAGGGGCGAGCCGGGTTAGCGGCCCTTTCGCGGGCCGTATTGAGCGCCCGGCGGGTCATTTCGCCCGCCATCGCGCGCTTGTAGTCCTCGTCGCCGCGCAGATCCGGCACCGGATTGCACGCCGCCATCGCGAGCCGCACTGCTTCGTCGAGCGCGTGCGCGTCGAACGGCTTGCCGATCAGAGCCTGCTCGGCGTCCATCGCGCGAATCACGGTGTCGCCGACATTCGTCAGAGCAATGCGCACGTGTTCTACATTGGCGCCCGCTAAACGCAGTGTTACGGCCGCCGCGGCGGTCGCGAAGTCGCCGGTTTTGCGCTTGAGCTTGGCGTAGCAATAACCGGTTCCGGGCGGCGGCATGGGAATGCGGATGCCGGTCATGATTTCGCCCGGTTCGAGCAGCGTCGCATAGGTGCCGATGAAAAAGCCGTCGGCCGGCACCACGCGCTCGCCCGCCGCGCTTTGCAGCACGAACGAAGCATCGAGCGCGACCATCAACGCAGGATGGTCGTTGCCGGGGTCACCATGCGAAAGATCGCCGCCGAGCGTGCCGCGATAGCGGACCTGCGGATCGGCAATCTGCCGTGCGCCTTCGCAGATCAGCGGGCAGCGCGTTTGTAGCAGCGTGGACCAGATCAGCTCGTTCTCGGTCGTCATCGCGCCGATCCACAGCGCGCCGTTTTCCTCGCGAATGCCCTTGAGTTCTGTGAGCTTGCCGAGGTCAATCAAATGATCGGGCTGCGCAAAGCGCAGTTTCATCATGGGCAACAGGCTGTGGCCGCCTGCGAGCAGCTTCGCCGAGTCACCGTGCGCACCGAGCAGCGCGAACGCCTCGGGCAACGTTTGTGGCGCGTGATATTCGAATGGGCGCGGAATCACGTTGGTCTCCTGTTAACCCGAATTGGCTTGTCGACCAGAGTGAGTGCTTCAGAGCACTTATTCTGGTCCCATAACGCCTTCCTCTGGATCCAAAAAGACACTGCGGTTGTCATCGTCCTGAACTTCAGGATTTCACAATGCAACGCAGCAATTCAACGGTATTTCGCCAACGGCGGACTGACTGCGCCGGGAGCCGGAAAACTTGCGCGAAAGGGGGAAAGGACCTAAAACGGAGGCAGCGTCCTGGCGCGTTAGATGCTACGCACAAAGCCTCGGACACATCGGGGAGAACCCTGAATGAAACCGCTCGAGCACACCATGCCGACCACCGAAGCGCGCCGCGCAGAGACCTTCCAGCACCGGTTGGAACAATTCAATCCGGGTGTGGTGTGGCTGGACGCACAGGGGCGTGTCAGCGCATTCAACGACGTCGCGCTGCAGATTCTCGGCCCCGCTGGAGAACAATCGCTTGGTGTTGCTCAGGACAAGCTGTTCGGTATCGACGTTGTGCAGTTGCACCCAGAGAAAAGCCGCGAAAAGCTGCGCTTCCTGATTGAGTCGCGCGATGCCAGCGGCTGCCCGGTGAAATCGCCGCCGCCTGTTGCGATGATGATCAATATTCCCGACCGGATTCTCATGCTCAAGGTGTCGCGCATGTCGGACATGAACGGCACGTGCGGCACCTGCATGATTTTTTACGACCTCACCGATATCACGACTGAGCCTTCGTCCGAGTCGCGCGAGTCGCTTGCCGGCACGCCCTCGCCGCCGCGTCGGCTCTTCAAGATTCCGGTCTATCGCAAGAACCGCGTAATCCTGATCGACCTGAAAGATATCGTGCGATTTCAGGGCGATGGCCACTACACGACGATCGCAACGAAGGACGATCGCTACCTCTCCAACCTCTCGCTCGCCGATCTGGAGCAACGCCTCGACAGCAGCATTTTCCTGCGCGTGCATCGCAGCCACATCGTGAGCCTGCAGTACGCCGTAGAACTCGTCAAAGCCGATGACAGCGTGAACCTCGTAATGGACGACGGCGAGCGCACTGTCGTGCCCGTGAGCCGTTCGCGAGCGGCACAGTTGAAGGAGTGGCTCGGCGTGGTTTGAGGGCCGCCGGTCAGCCGCGTTCGAAGCGCCATTCGAAGGGGGCGGCTGTAGCCGATCCGAAAGGGACAATTGCGAGTTCCGAAAGGGGCCGTTCATTCCAGATACCGCATGGGATGCGGAACGTAATTCCGCCGCGGTATACGGCATGCAGATGCAGCGCTAGCATGACGATTCGTCTCATCGATTCCGCTCTGGAGACACGAAATGAGCAGCAAGAACACCATCTGCTTGTGGTACGACGGCGAAGCTCTTGATGCAGCAAATTTCTATGCCGCGACATTTCCCGACAGTGCTGTGGGAACAGTGTTCAAAGCCCCGGGCGACTACCCCGGCGGCAAACACGAGAACGTCCTGACTGTCCAGTTCACTGTCATCGGCATTCCTTGCCTCGGGCTGAACGGTGGCCCACATTTCAAACACAACGAGGCATTCTCCTTTCAGATCGCAACGGACGATCAGGCAGAAACCGACCGCCTGTGGGACGCGATCGTGCGCAATGGCGGCCAGGAAGGCGCGTGCGGCTGGTGCAAGGACAAATGGGGCGTGTCCTGGCAGATCACACCGCGCGCGCTTATGACGGCGATATCCGATCCCGATCGCGCAGCATCGAAGCGTGCATTCAATGCAATGATGAGCATGAAGAAAATCGACATCGCCGCAATTGAAGCGGCGCGGCTCGGACGCGATTCCGGGTGATTTCAGCTATCGGCGATCTTCAGACACAAACAGCACTTCGCGCTTCAATACGAGCACGCGCGACGGCGTGCATGACCTGTTCCAGGTCGATCGCATTGTCCGGTCGAGACGCATCGCGAAACCCCTGAGGCGGTCGGCATATCGCGGCGTTCCGCAACACACAAACGTCAAGCTCTGCAGGGAATAATCGAAGCACCTCCTCGTTTACGCAGGATGCGAGTCGCTGTGAAGCAGCGCCGGCGGTGAGGCTATGCGATGCATCCTGGCGACTCGCGCTGTCCGCGCGAGAAGGAGGTGTCAAGTGGAAGCTTCGCGTTCGTTATCTGCATTCATTTCATACACCCGCTCGAACAGGCGGGCAAAAGCTGCACGCACATATCGCTTCGTGCGCCGCGCCGTGTGTGGAACCGGTCTACTGGTTTTATCGGCAGGAACTTCCTGGGTCGATGCGCAGGAGACGATCCTGCCGCCGCAGTCGGTCACCTCATCGACCGTTCCGGCCAACGGAGATGTCAACCCATACGGCATGGCGTTCGTACCCGCTGGTGTGCCATCTTTTAGCACGCTCAAACCCGGCGACGTAGTGGTATCGAATTTCAATGCGAAGTCGAATCTGCAGGGCACCGGTACAACCATCGTCAAACTCGTACCCAACGGCAACCCGGTGACTTTCTTCGAAGGAAGCCATCTCGGCCTCACGACGGCGCTCGGCGTGCTAAGAAGCGGATTCGTGCTGGTGGGTAATGTCCCGACCACGGACGGCAAGAACGTCATCGCGCCGGGTTCGCTACTCGTGATCAATCCGCAGGGCCGGTTGATCAAGGAACTGAAGGATCCCAACCTGCTGGATGGCCCCTGGGATCTCACCGTGATCGACATGGGGCAAACCGCTAAAGTCTTCGTCTCCGATGTGCTGAGCGGAAAAGTCGCGCGCCTCGATCTGACTATCGGCGCTCACGGTGTGCAAGTGCTACCCACCTCGACCATCATCGCATCAGGCTACATGCACCGCACCGATCCTGCGGCGCTCGTCGTGGGGCCGACCGGGCTCGCTTATGACCCACTGCATGATGTGCTTTACGTCGCGTCGACCGGAGACAACGCAGTGTTCGCCGTTTTCGGCGCGGCGGGCGCGACGCATGACGGCGGAATCGGCAGGATGATCTATCAGGACAACATCCACCTCCATGGTCCGCTCGCGCTGGCGCTCGCACCCAACGGGCACCTTGTTACCGCAAACGGCGACGCGGTCAATCCCGATCCGGCACAACCCAGTGAAATCGTCGAGTTCACGCCGGAGGGGCAATTCATCGCGCAATTGCAGGTCGATGCCGCGGCAGGATCCGCGTTTGGTCTGGCATTCGGTCTCGATAGCCAGCACCATCAACAGTTCACGGCGGTAGACGACAACACGAACACGGCGACGGTCTGGACGTTACGCACGGGCAATTAATAGTCCAGCCCAGGACATGCTCCGGATCGGTCGCTGGATGTCTCAGGGACGTCGGGGCATGTCCGACAACTGCGGTTTTTGAGCCGTGAGGTACGCAAAGCGCGAAGCACCAAACTGTTGTCCACTTTCGAATACAGGACGGAGCCGCGATTCCAGGTAATGCCGCTCTTCAGGGGTGAATTGTGTTTCGAGTATCGACTCGAGCGGGAGCGCGAGCGGATGAGGCGACGTACGCAGGAACGTTTCCCACGAAGGCGAATCACTGCTGCACACGTCGATATGCAGTTCGAGGTGAATATCGGTAAACCCGGTATCGATTGCAAATCGTACGAGATCGCGTTCGCCGTAATTCGTGATCGGAAGAGACCGGATTTTTTCGGCGGTATCGGGAAACTGTGCGGCACGGCTGCGAAGCAGCAGCGAGAAAAATGGATCCTGCGGATTTTCGCCTTGCGCATCGACGACATTCTTTAACGCGCAAACCTCCAGCGCTTCGTCACGAAGGATCGGCTCTGCCATCGCCAGGCGTCCACCGGGCTTGAGTATCCGGAATAGCTCCCGCATGGCCGCAGGCTTGTCCTCCACGTAGGCGAGCACGGCGCGCATCACGATAGCGTCGACCGACGCGCTCTCGATCCCTTCGAGTTTCTCGGCGGAACATTGAAGGAATTCGCACTGGCCACCGATGCCGAGGGCACCGGCGCGCTCACTGGCATGCCGAAGCATGGGCGCGGAGATATCCGTCATGAGCACCCGCAAAGCGTCACCCGCGCGCTCGATGGCTCGAAACGCTACCAGGCCGTCGCCGGTTCCAATGTCAGCGAGCACCATGTGGGGCTGGAGCCCCACGAAATCCAGCAGCCGATCCGCGTATCCCGTCATTTCCGCGCGCAACCGCGGTTCGTACCTGGCGTCACCGCCGTGTCGATGATTGAGAAGCCAGTTTGACCAGATATCGGATGCGGTATCGTGCACAGGAACCTTGAGGCGTTAATCAAACTTATTTGATGAGCCGAGGATCGTACTGTGTGAACCTGAAGAAAACCTTAACTGCTCTCGCCGCTGAATTTCCCGTTAATCCTTGATAAAAAAAGCCGCTTGCGCGCACCGCCGGACATCAAACCCGAATCATTCTTACGATTTGGCTTCAGAAGCTTCCATTTACCAAAATACTCGAAAACTCGACTCGACCACGGACGCCATATTTACGATAGATGCGCGTGGCGTATTCATGAAATGGTTGGGAAAACACCGCCATGCCCATGAGTTGGCGAACAAGCACGCGGTCAAAACTCGCGTGGCGAGCGGTGTTGCATTGCGGTTTGGGGAGGATGTCCGTCGAAACGGCTAAGCGGCGATCGAGAGATACCCGCGAACGTTGCGGCGCTGGAATCGGGCAACGCTCCGCGTTGCCCCGACTTCCGGGAACGATATTTACTTTGCCGTCACGCGGCCGGTCTACGTTCGCCAACCAGCCAAAGCCACGCGCAGGCTCGCAGCCTGATCGCGCAGCGAGTGCGCGGCCGCAGCGGCCTCCTCGACGAGCGCCGCGTTCTGCTGCGTAACCTGGTCCATCTCGCCGATCGCGCGGCTTACCTGCTCGATACCCGCGCTCTGCTCCTGCGACGCGCTGCTGATTTCCTCGAGGATGGCGTGCACACGTGTGACCGACTGAACGATGTCGCCCATCCTCGCGCCCGCATTCGACACCTGCTCGGCGCCGACTTCCACCGCATGTGTGGATGCACCGATCAGATCCCGGATATCGCGCGCCGCCGCCGCCGAGCGCTGCGCGAGACTGCGCACCTCCGCCGCGACCACCGCAAAGCCGCGCCCGGACTCGCCCGCGCGCGCCGCCTCGACCGCGGCATTCAACGCGAGGATGTTGGTCTGAAACGCAATGCCGTCGATCACGCCGACGATATTGGCGATCTCGCGTGAGCGGCTCGTGATGTCACCCATGGTCAGCACGACGCCATCCACGGCCTCGCTGCCGCGCTTCGCCACGTCGGCGGCGTCACTCGCGAGGCGTGCCGCGTGTCCGGCGCTGTCCGCATTACGCTTCACGTTGGCCGTCATTTCATCCATGCTTGATGCAGTCTGCACCAGTGCCGCGGCCTGCTTTTCGGTGCGGCTGGAGAGATCGGTATTGCCAGCGGCGATTTCCTCGGCGCCTACGTTGATGTTCTCCGCGCTCGCCTGCACGCGCGCAACCGTCTCGACGATCCCGTCGCGCATGGTGGAAAGCGCCAGCATCAGGCTGGGCCGCCCGGCGCTGCGCACGGGAACGCTCTCCACGAGATCGCCTTGTGACATGCGCGCGGCCGCCGCTACAGCCACTTCCATTTCACCGCCCAGTGCCCGCAAAACGCTGCGCACCACCAACGCCATCACCAGCGTGCAACTGCCGGCGAGCAACGCGGTGACGACGAACCAGATCAGCAGGCTTTGATAGAACTGACGGTCGATGTCGTCCATGTACATGCCGGTCGCGATGTACCAGTCCCACGGCTCGAAATGCACGACGAAGTTGGTCTTGAGCGGGTGAATGTCGGTGTTCGGCTTGCGGCCCACGTAGTCGGCAAAGCCACCGCCGGGCTCGTTGCCTGCCGCAACGAGTTTCGGAAACAGCGGCTGCCCGGCGCCGTCCATCATGTGGCTCACGTCCTTGCCGACCATTTGCGGCAAAAACGGATTCATCACGATCACGAGATGCGAGTCGATGATCCCGATATAGCCATCCTCGCCATAGCGCAATTCGGAAAGCGCCGCGAGCGCCGCTTTGCGCGCCTCCGATTCGCTCAGAGCGCCCTGCTGCGCGAGATTGTAGTAGTGCGTGGTGAGTGTCTGTGCCTGCTGAACGAGCGTCTTCAACTGTTCATGGCGGTCGGCGAGCATGGTCGAGCGCGTTTTCCACGCGCCGAAGCTGCCGATTACCCCGAGGCCAATCCACAGCACGACGATCATCGAAATGAGTTTGCGGTTTAACGTCATATTTTATTTTTTAAGGATGACGAAACTACTTCGTAAAATGACCCCGGCGCTTTGCACTGCGCGCGCCGACCTCAGCGTGTGACGATCATGCACACCGCCGTTGCCGTTGCGAGAAGGCGGCCGTCCTGCCACAGCTCGCCGTTGACGTTGCAGACGCCACGCCCCCGGCGCACCAGCGTCGCGCGGCCAGTCAGCGCGCCAGACTTCGCGGGCCGCAGGAACGATGTGCTCAGGTTCAGCGTCGCACAATGCTCGCCAACGGCCAGCGTCGAAGTGACGAGCGTTGCCGTCACGTCGTCGAGCATCGCGCAGAGCATGCCCCCCTGTACCTGACCCGCGGGATTCAGAAACGCAGGCGTGCCGACGTACTCAGCTTCGAGCGTGTCATCGCTCAGCGACACAAACGTGGCGCCAAGCGTCGTCGTGATGGGCGGTGCGCCGTTTTCACCGTACAGGCGCGCAAGTGTCGGCTTTTCGCTGGTCTCCACCTATGCTTTCCCTTTCTTTTTGCAGGCGGCTTATTCGCCGCGAAACACGGGCTTGCGCTTTTCTTTCCAGGCCAGCGCGCCTTCACGCAGATCGTCCGATGCGTCCGCCTCGGCGATGTCGCGTTCAAACTCGGCCGCGTCGAACGTGCCCACCGCCATCCGGTTCAGGTGCTTCTTCATGCCGAGCAGCGCGAGCGGCGCCATCCCGGTCAGGTCACCGGTCAGCCGGTCTGTCTCCTCGCGCAACGCCGATGGCGCCACGACCGTGTCGAGAAAGCCGCATGCGAGCATTTGTGCAGCATCGAAGGTCGCCGCCTGAAGCAGCACCTTCTTGGCAACGTTCAAGCCAAGCCGTGACACATAGCGCTGCAATCCGCCGCGATAAAACAGCAGACCGAGCCGCGCGGCTGGCACGAACATCTGGGTCGTTTCGACGCCGACGCGGAAGTCACAAGCCAGCGCGAGATCGGTCGCGCCGCCGTACACACCACCGTTGATCGCGGCGATCGTCACTGGGCGCGCCTGCTCCAGGTCGTTCGTGAGCGCTTCGAAGCTCGCCCCCACGTTGCCGTCCGCCATGCGGCCAATGTTGAAGCCGGCGCAAAACTGCGGGCCCTCGGCGCAGATCCGCAGCACGAGCACTTCGCGCCGCGCGTTCACGTCATGAATGAAGGCCCGGAGACGATGGAGGTCCTCAGGTTCGAGCCGGTTCGCCATGTCGGGACGGCGCAACGTGATCGTCGCGACCGGCCCGGCGACGATCAATTCCGGCGCAAGACCTGCCGAATGTGCGGAGGGTTTCGAGGTCATCGTAGCTCAGTGGAAGCTGTAAATCTGCATTGTGGTCTCGCCGGCCTCGATACGCTTGCAGATCGCAGCCTCGTCCGCCTCGCGCTTCGCGGCCTTCTCGACTACGTCGGCAGCGCGCGCACGCGGAACCGCGACGATGCCGTCACGATCGCCGACGATCAGGTCGCCCGGCGACACCACCACGTTGCCGATCATCACCGGCGCGTTGAGCCAGCCGATCGCGCCGTAGTCCTTGCCGGTGCCGCGAATCGACAAACCACGGGAGAACACCGGAAAACCGATCTGCTCCAGCAGATCCGCGTCACGCACGCAGCCGTCGATCACGAGACCGTTAAGCCCCTTCACCTTCGCGGCCGTCGTCATGATTTCGCCCCAGTAGCCATGCTCATACACGCCGCTCGCATAGACCACGAGCACGTCACCCGGCTGCGCGAGGTCGATCGCGCGGTGCAGCCACAGGTTGTCACCACCCGGCGAGTGAACCGTGAAGGCCGAGCCGCAGATCCTGAAATTCTGCGCGACCGGCTTGAGCGCCATCGGCAGTGCGCCGATCTTGCCGCCCGCTTCATGCAGCGACGCAGCCGGCAGACCGCGCGCGGCGTCAATCACGCGCGCGTCGAGGCGCTCGATGTCCGCGCGGATCGTGGTCGACGAATCGTGTTCTTTGACGTAGTTGGCAGCGCCCATTATTTCCCCCTGGTTTGCAGCTGGTGGTACTTGAACTGCTTGCGCGCTTCGTCGAGCCGCATTCCGCCGCGGCACGCTTCACGAATCGCTTCTTCGGTGTTGTGAATCGTCTCGGCCACTTCGAGCACCGCGTCCTCGTGCTCGCGAGGGATCACAACGATGCCGTCGGCATCGCCGCGCAGCAGGTCGCCCGGCGCCACGCGCGCGTCGCCGAGGTTGACCGGAATGTTGGTCGCTTCGATCTGCACGCGGTCCTTGCCCGTGCGCATCCAGTGGTCGCGGCTGAACACCGGATAGCCAAGCTTCAGGCAGAGCGCGACATCGCGGCAGATGCCGTTGATCGCCGTGCCTGCGATACCGCGGCGATGTGCGATCTCGGTCATGATGTCGCCCCACACGGTGCAGTCTTCGCGGCCGCCGTTGTCGAGCACGACAAAGCTGCCGACCGGCACGTCGTCGATAAAGTCACCGACGGTGCCCACCGGGGTCGACGGCGGGCCGTACTTGATCGTGAACGCGCGGCCCGTGGCGCGGAAATCGGTGCTGCGTGGCTTGATCTTGTAGCACTGGCCGACGACGCCAAGCTTGTCCAGCGCGTCGGAGAGCGTCGCGGTATCGAGCTTCGATGCGCGCTCGACGTTATTGTCCTGAGTGGTCATGGTGTCAGTTCCTGCTTGAATTCGTGTAGTGATCCGAACTATTCTCAGAGCGATTACTTGAGCATGTGCTCGTAGTTGCCGCCCATCACCTTGCCGACTGGCGTGCCCGACTGGATCGCCTTGGCCATCGCGGCTTCCTTCGCAACGATCATTTCGGCGGCTTCCAGCACGACTTCGATATCGGAAGCACCGATGAAGATCACCGCGCTGTTGTCGGCCACCATGTAATCGCCCGCTTGTACGGTCACGTCGCCGATCTCGACCGGCACATTGGTGCCCTTCTCGACCACGCGGCCACGCGCGGTGCGCGCGGTGGTCGAGCGGCTGAACACCGGCAGTTCGTAGGCGATGGCCTCGTCGATGTCGCGCACCGGACCGTCGGCGACCACGCCTGCCACGCCGCGCATTTTCGCCGCCAGCGAGAGCAGGCCGCCCCAGCAGCCGGCCTCTACGCCGCTGCGCTGCTCGACCACGATCACGTTGTCGCCATCGGCCTGTTCGATCGCCGTACAGCCGAGGTGGACCGGCGGTCCCGGCGGCGCTTCGCCCGTGCCGAGCTTGACGGTGATGACACGGCCCGCGACGCGGCCGGCACCGGCGCGTTGCGGCAGGCCGCTCACAACGCCGGTCTTCTTCAGTTTATCCAGCGCGTCCGACACGGCGCAGCAATCGAGGCGGCGCAGACGGTGTACGTTTTGGTCAGCCATGATGGGATTTTTCTTTCCGTTGAATGCGATGTGATGTTCGGTCCAGCGCTCAGTCCAGCGTCTTCCACGACGCGAACGCGAGACCGGTGCCAGTGAGCGCCGCAGTGCGGTAGCCCGGCACGTAAGTGACCCATTCGAGGTCGAGCGATTTGAGTGTCTCGACACCGATGATCCAGTTGCGGATTTCCGAACTGCCGGCCTGCAGTTTTTTCGGATCGAGCGCGGCGAGCCAGTCGCTATCCTTGCGGCGGATCGCGTCGATGATGTTGTTGTCGAGTTCCTCGTCGACGACAAAGTGCGACAGGCCACCCGAAGCCAGCACGCCGACACGCAGATCTTCCGGATACGCCTCGATCAGCTCGCGCAGCGCGCGGCCAAGCTGGATGCAGCGGCGCGGCGTCGGCTGGTTCGGATCATCGAAGGTGTTGATGATGACGGGAATCACCGGCAAGTCGGT
This sequence comes from Paraburkholderia adhaesiva, assembly GCF_021390575.1. Taxonomy (GTDB): domain Bacteria; phylum Pseudomonadota; class Gammaproteobacteria; order Burkholderiales; family Burkholderiaceae; genus Paraburkholderia; species Paraburkholderia adhaesiva. The sequence continues at coordinate 1,524,621 of NZ_JAJEJQ010000002.1, forward strand.
CGCGCCGCCCATCAGGCGACGGTGCACGAACGAGAACGCGTGGCCTTCGTACTGATCGCGTTCGAGACCGTCCATCGCGGCGATGTCGAAATCCCGGTCGCACAGCTCGCGGATCAACCACTTCGCCATGTCGGCCTTGACCGGGTAATGAACGTCGGCGTCCGGCTCCTGGCGCATCGTGCGGGCGCGCGCGTACCAGCTTTCGTTCGGACTGTTCACGCGCTTCGCGTTTCGGATCGTCTCGCCGTAATAGATCGCGAAGGCTGGATTATTCGTCGTGCGAAACAGTTCGGTCTGATCGTCACCGACGACCAGAAGCACATCGAGCTTCGCCGCGCGAATGCGCTCGCCCAGCTCGTCCATCGCGGCCTCGGCCTCGTCGTAGCGCTCGCCCATCTTTTCGGCGGTCACCATCGCTTCGGAGTCGGCCGGTGCGATCTTGAGCAGTTCTTCGTAGGTCGTGGGATTGCCGAGGCGATCGAAGTAATACGGGTTCTTCGGATCGACCTGCTTGAAACCGTGCTGCCAATCCTCACGCTGGCAAACCAGCATGATGCTGTGCGACGAACCGAAACCGGCGACCAGTCGTGCCATCTCGTCTATCTCCTGTTGATCTTCTTTCGTGAATGCGCGTCAGACCACACAGGTCGAGCGCCACTCGCCAATCTGCTGATCCGAATAGCCAAGCTCGTTCAGGATCGCCTGCGTGTGCTCGCCCTGCTCCGGCGCGAGACGCGGCTGTTCTGCACGCGGATAGCGCGACAGACGGAACGGCGTGCCGACGAACGCCACGTCGCCCTTGCCCGGCAGCGAGGCCGGCCACGCGACGCCGAGGTGCTGGACCTGCGGATCGTCGAACACTTCGTTGATCGTGTAGATCGGCCCGCACGGCACGCCGACCTTGATCAGCACATCGGTCCATTCGCGCGTGGTGCGCGTGAGGAACTGGTCGCTCACGGCCTTGTTGACCGCATCGCGGTTCTCCACGCGCGCCGGATCCGATTCGTAACCGGGCTGGCCGACCAGATGCTGCAGTCCCAGCGCTTCGCACAAACGCGCGAACATCGAGTTGCCGATCGCGGCCAGGTTCAGATAACCGTCCTTCGTCGGGAACACGCCGGTCGGCACCGTGAGCGGGTGCTCGTTGCCGACCTGCTGCGGCACCTTGGCGTCCACGAGCCATTGCGCGGCCTGGAAGTCGAGCATCGCGATCTGCGCTTCGAGCAGCGACGTCTGCACCCACTGCCCTTCGCCCGACGCCTCGCGCTCGAGCAACGCCGTCATGATCGCTTGCGCGCAGAAGTGGCCCGAGCACAGGTCGGCGATCGGAATGCCCACGCGCATAGGACCTTCGCCCGGCTGGCCCGTCACGCTCATCAGACCACCCATACCCTGTGCGATCGAATCGAAGCCGGGCCAGCGCGCATACGGACCGTCCTGGCCGAAGCCGGAGATGCTTGCGTACACGAGACGCGGATTGATCGCCCGCAGCGCCTCGTAGCCAATGCCCAACCGATCCTTCACGTCGGGGCGGAAGTTCTCGATGAACACGTCCGCGCGCTTGACAAGCTCACGCAGGATTTCCAGACCCGCCGGGTCCTTCATGTTCAGCGTCAGGCTCTCCTTGTTGCGGTGCAGATTCTCGTAGTCGGCGCGATTGTGGTCGCGGCCGCCGATCATGTCGTCACCGCCGGGCGCCCCGGGCGGGATTTCGAGCTTGATCACGCGGGCGCCCATGTCGGCGAACACGCGCATGGCCGTGGGGCCCGCGCGCACGCGCGACGCATCGATGATCGTGAAGCGCGACAACGGACCTTTCTTCGGATCGTGCCGGCTATGTTGTTCCGTGAAATCGGCAGGCATGCCTTGTCTCCTCCCTGACTCTCAGACCGGTGTGAACATCGGCACGGGATACTCGCCCTCGCTCGGCTTGAACACGAGCTTCACGCGCTGGCCGATCGCCAGTGCGGCGGGATCGCAGTCAACGAGATCGGTCAGCATCGTCACGCCTTCGTCGAGCGTGACGTATGCGAGCGTGTAGCGCGCCTCGTCCTTGCCCATCGTGCTGAACGAATAGACCGTGCCCTCGCCCTTCGTGTCGATCCACGCGGTGTTCGAACTCATGCAGTGCGGGCAGATGTCGCGCGGGTAGTAGTGCGTCTCGCCGCAGTCCTTGCAGCGCTTGATCAGCAGGCGGCCTTCCTTTGCGGCTTCCCAGAACGGCATCGCCTCAGGCAGCACGCGCGGCGCTGGAATGCGGCGCGGGCCAGCCGGCTTCGCGGCGGGTTTCGCACTGGCCGCGGGCGTGGCGCCCTGAGCCGGCGCACCTGCGGTCGATTGAGTCGTCGTGCTCATGATTACTCCCGCTCCATAATCAGCGTGCCCGCGGTATGGCGCGACGCGAGCGCGCCGCCGATACCGTTCGCGAGCGCGATATCGCAGTTCCTGACCTGCACGGCCGGATGGGCCTCGCCACGCAATTGGCGCACCGCCTCGATCACCTTCGTGACGCCGCCACGGTTCGCAGGGTGGTTGTTGCACAGACCGCCGCCATCGGTGTTGAACGGCAGCTTGCCGACGCCCGAGATCAGGTTGCCGTCCATCACGAACCTGCCGCCTTCACCCTTCTTGCAGAAGCCGAGGTCTTCGAGCTGCATCAGCACCGTGATCGTGAAGCTGTCGTACAGCGACGCGTATTTGATGTCCTGCGGAGTCAGGCCGGCCTCGGCGAACGCCGCAGCGCCCGACCACTTCGCCGCCGACCAGGTCAGGTCGATACGGCCGCCAGCGGCGTGCTTCGGCGCCTCACCGGTACCACGCACCTTGACAAGCGGACGCTTGAGTTTCTTCGCGATCTCCGGGCGCGCGACGATCAGCGCACCGCCGCCGTCGCTCATCACGCAGCAGTCGAGACGATGCAGCGGGTCGGCCACCATCGGCGAATTGACGACGTCCTCGACCGTCACGACGTTGCGCAGCATCGCGTTAGGGTTGTGCTGTGCGTGGTGCGAAGCGGCCACCTTGATCCAGGCGAGCTGTTCGCTCGTGGTGCCGAACTCGTACATGTGGCGCTTCGCCACCATGCCGTACAGGTTCTGCGTGGACGGGCCGAACGGCAGTTCGAACTGCACTTCGGGGGCGTCCGGATCCGGCGCCTTGAGCGAGAGTGCGGCACCGGCCGCGCGCGGACGGCCCGCCAGCGTGATCAGCGCAACATTGCAACGGCCAGCCTTGATGGCTTCCGCCGCGTGCGCGACGTGCAGTATCGGCGCGGAGCCGCCGCATTCCGTCGAATCGACATGACGCAGTTTGAGGCCCAGGTACTCGGCCACCGTGGTGGTGCCAAGGCCCGGGGCATCGCCGGCGCAGAAGTAACCGTCGATATCGTCCTTGGTCAGGCCCGCGTCTTCGAGTGCGCCCTTTGCCACGTCGGCGTGCAGGCGCAGCACGGAAAGGTCATCGGCCTTGCGCGTCGGGTGCTCGTAGGCGCCGACGATGTAGGCTGCTCCGTTCAGGCTCATGATGCCTCCCGCTGAGCAAGACGCTGCTCGGTGAAGCGGTGCAGATGCCAGTTCGCGTCGCCGTAGCTCATGTTGATCGCAAACATGCGCTTGACGTAATGGCCCGCCCGGCATTCCTCGGTCATGCCCATGCCTCCATGCAACTGGATGCCCCACTCGCCCGCGGTGCGGCAAGCATCGCCGACATAGGCCTTCGCAGCGGAGACAAAGCGGCGGCGACGCTGCGCATCGTTCTCGTCGATGGCCATCGCAGCGGCGCAGGCCATCGACTTGCTCTGCTCGAGCGAAATCAGCATGTCGGCGACGCGGTGCTGGAGGCCCTGGAACTTCGCGAGCGGCGCACCGAACTGCGTGCGCGTCTTCAGGTGTTCGGCGGTGTGATCGAGCAACGCTTCGAGCGCGCCAACCGACTCCGCGACCAGCGCGGCGTTCGCACGGTCGAGTGCGGCTTCAATCAGTTCGTAGGACTGACCAGCTTCTCCGATCAGGTCGGCGTTGCTCACAGCCACGTCGTTGAACGTGACGTGCGCGGCCTCGCGTGCGTCGATTGTTTCGAAGTGGCGCAGACTGATGCCCGGCGTCTTCGCGTCCACGAGGAACAGCGACAGGCCCTCTTCGTCGCTGCTCTGCCCCGAAGTGCGCACAGCGACCACGAATGCATCGGCGATTGCGGCGTCGAACACGATGGTCTTCGTGCCGCTGATCTTCCAGCCGTCGCCAGTTTCGGTCGCGGGGACAGCAATACGCGCCGTGTCATAACGCGCATCGGCCTCGCCGACCGCGAACGCCAGTACCTTCTCGCCCGCTGCGGCAGCCGCCAGCCACGCGTCCTTTTGCGCATCGCTGCCAGCCGCGCCAATCAGCGCCGCAGCCGGCAGGCCGCTCGCGAGCCAGCCCGCGCCGCCGAGCGCGCGGCCAAGCTCCTGCGCCACCAGCATGGTTTCCACCGCGCCATAGCCGCTGCCGCCATACTCGCCATCGATCGTCAGGCCCGTCACGCCGAGTTCGGCCAGACCCTTGCGGCGCTGGGACGCAAGCGCCGGGTCTTCGGCATTGCCACGCAGATGCGCGGGATATTCGCCATCGCAGAAGCGGCGCACCGCGTCCTGCAGGGCGACGTGATCTTCAGTCAGAGAAAAATCCATGTTCGTATTCCGTGTTCCGAATCAGGCATTGAAGAACGCGCGGCTGATGAGATTGCGCTGCACTTCGTTGGTCCCGCCGTAGATCGACACCTTGCGTGCGTCGAAATAGTTCGCCGCGACGGCAATCAGTTCATCGGGACTCGGGCCTTCGTAGCCGGCCTCGTCCTGCATCGCCTGCTCGTCGAACGGCAGCGCATACGGACCGGCGATTTCGGTTAGCAGCGCATAGATGCCCTGACGCAGTTCAGTGCCGCGCACCTTGAGCATCGGCGCCTCGACAGCCGGCACGCCGCTCGCCTGATTCGCGCTGAGCATGCGCAGGCCCGTGCATTCGAGCGCCATCAGTTCGACCTCGAAACGGCTAATGCGCGACTGAAGCAGCGGATCGTTTTCCAGACCCTGCTGCTTCGCGAGGTGCCTGGCGCGCGCGAGCTGCTGCTTGCAGGAGCCGATGCCCGCGATACCGGTGCGCTCGTGGCCGAGCAGATACTTGCCGTACGTCCAGCCCTTGTTGAGCTCGCCGACGAGGTTCTCCTTCGGCACGCGCACGTTGTCGAGATAGACCTCGTTGAGGTCGGTGCCGCCCTCGAGCATCTTGATCGGACGGATTTCGACGCCCGGTGCATGCATATCGATCAGCAGGAACGAGATGCCTTCCTGGGGCTTGGCGGCCGGATCGGTGCGCACCAGCGCGAACATCATGTCGCACCAGTGAGCGTACGAAGTCCAGACCTTGTGGCCATTGACGACGAAGTGATCGCCATCGAGCACAGCCGTGGTCCGCACCGAAGCGAGGTCCGAACCCGCGCCCGGCTCCGAGAAGCCCTGCGCCCACCAGGTTTCGCTGCGGCGGATCGCCGGAATGTATTTGGCCTTTTGTTCAGGTGTGCCAAACGCGTTAAGCACCGGTCCGAGCATGTTGATGCCGCTCGCGACGATACGCGGGGCGCCGCCCAGCAGCGTCTCCTCGTCGAAGATATAGCGCTGCACGTGCGTCCAGCCCGGGCCGCCGTGCTCCTTCGGCCACGACGGCGTGATCCACCCTTTCTCGTACAGCCTGGTGTACCACTCGACATAGTCCTCGCGCTCGATGCGCAGGCCGAGTTCGACCTTGCGCTTGAGGCGCGGCGACAGGTTGTGCTTCACGAACTCGCGCACTTCGGCGCGGAAAGCCTGATCCTCTGCGGAGTATTCGAGCTTCATATTCTTGTGTCCCCTCTCTCTGCAGTGTTCAGTGATGCACCGGACCTTGTGCGCCGCACACGACCAGTGCGTCGAGCGCCAGCACACGATCCGGATAGGCGACCAGCGGATTCACGTCGATTTCGGTGATCTCCGGGTTGGCGCGCATCTGGTCGCCGATAGCGGCCACGGCCTTCGCCACGGCGTGCACGTCGACACCGGCCGCACCGCGCACGCCTTGCAGCATCGCAGCGGCCTTTAGACGGCCCAGTTCGACGACGATGTCCGCCTCGGCCATGTCGGCCGGAATCAGGCGCACGTCCTTCAGCACTTCGATGAAGATGCCGCCGAGGCCGACCAGCACCACCGGGCCCCAGTCCGCGTCGCGCTTCGCGCCGACCACGAGTTCCAGACCGCGCGGGCCCATCGCTTCGACGAGCGCCCCGTCGAGTTTCAGTTCGGGACGATGCGACGACACGCTCGCGTGCAGCTTGTCCCAGCCGGCGCGCAGCGCGGCCGCATCGGCGAGTCCCACCACCACGCCGCCCACGTCGCTCTTGTGCGGCAATTCGCTTGCCTGCGCCTTGAGCACGACCGGATAGCCGATGTCGCCGGCAATCTTGAGCGCCTCGTCGATCGAGGTGGCAAGGCCACCCTTCGGCACCGGCAGACCGGCAGCCGCGAGCCAGCCCTTGCCCTGGTATTCGGCGAAGATGCCGTTGGCCGGCACCGCGCCGGGCAGCGGGATCGCCTTCGGCTCATCCTTGCGGGCACGCGCCGTGCGGGCCAGCGATTCACCGTAGGAGGCCACGCGAGCGCAGGCACGCAGCGCACGATCAGGAGAACGGAAGAACGGCACGCCGCTCGCCGCAATCGCTTCGGTGAAGAAATCTTCGAGCTGATTGTTGTCGCCCATCACCGCCAGCACAGCCGGCTTCGTGGCGCGAGCGAGCGCCGGCACCAGGTGGTCGGCCTTGTCGCGCTGCGCAATCGACGGACCACCCATGATCGACAGCACGAGGCTGCCGATATTCGGATCGGCGAGCACCGTATCGATCAGTTCGCCAATGAGACCCGGATTGCGCACGCCGATCGTGGTGTAGTCGAGCGGGTTGTCGGCCACCGCGTAGTCGGGCAGCAGTTCGGTCAGCTTCTTGATAGTCGGCTCGGTCAGGGTCGGCAGCGTGAGGCCGATATCCTCTGCAAAATCGAGCGTGATGTTCTTGACTGCGCCTGAGGCCGTCATCACGGCCGTACCGGCTGCGGGCGGCACGGGAAAACGCGCCAGGATGGTCGTGGTATCGAACAGTTCGTCGAGCGAATCGACCACCACTACGCCTTCGCGCGAGAGCAGCACGCTTGCGGTGGCGTGGTCGCCGGCCAGCGCGCCCGTATGCGACTGTGCGGCTTCGCGGGCGCGGGCGCTCTTGCCCGGCATCAGCATCACAATGGGTTTGCCGGCCGCGCGCGCTTCGCGCGCCAGTTGCAGGAACAACTGCGGACGGCGGATCTGCTCGGCGTAGACCGCGATCGCGCTCGTCTGCGGGTCGGCGATGAACCAGGCCAGATAGTCCTCTATACCGAGGTTGGCCTCGTTGCCGGTCGACACCGTGGCCGTGAGCAACTGGCCGCGGCCCATGAAGGCGTCCCGCAGGTTGGCGGCCATCGCGCCACTCTGCGCCACCACGCCCACGCCGCGGCGTCCGCCGGCCGGGTATGGGTTGATCGCTTCAAACGTCACCGGCACGCCGGCTTCAAAGTTGGTGAAGCCCATGCAGTTCGGGCCGATCAGCGCAACACCACCCTCGGCGGCCACACGCGCCAGTTCTTCCTGTTTGGCACGGCCTTCATCGCCGGCTTCTGCATAGCCCGACGCGAAGATCACCGCGGCGCCTGCGCCCAGCGTACCGAGCGTGCGCACCGTATCGAGCACCCCCGCTTCCGGAATGCAGAGCACCGCCAGATCGATGCCCTTGGGTAATGCCTCGACGCTGTTGACACACGGACGGCCGTTGATGTCCTGGCTGCTGCGTGAAACGAGATGGATCTCACCAGCGTAAGCAAACCGTTCGAGGTTTTGCAGCACGAAATTGCCGAACGCGCGCGGATCGGCGGAAGCGCCGACGATCGCGATCGATTTCGGCTTGAGGACTCGCTCCACGGATTGCACGCCTGCGGTATCGGGTAATGACTGGCTCATCGGAACATGCCTCTTCTTGACTTGATTGGGACCCCGGCGTTGGCATACCAGGATCACGTCGAATGAGGAGCATTCTGGCATACCAGAAGCGTGTTCTCAATACACCAGAGGCATATTTTGGTGGTTAGCGTTTTCCCCTATCCCCAACTCTTCGATCGCGAATATCGTCGCTATCCGATTGATTTACAACGATTTCATCGCAAACGCCGAGGTCTCTTTACGCAGAATCCCGGTGCATAAGAAAAACCCGCTATTGAATACCAGTAAGTCACATTGGTATATTTAAGCCATCAGAACACCAAACCCGCCTTCCATGAAACCTGTAGACGATCTGTCCGTCGAGCGCGACAGCGAAACGACCGATCTGCCGGCAGCGGCGCCGCGCATCCGCGCGAACCTTGCGAACGACATCCGCGAGACGCTGCAGACGGAGATCGAAACGGGCCTCCTCGCGCCTGGCACACCGATCGACGAACGCGCGCTCGCGGCACGTTTCAACGTGTCGCGCACGCCGGTGCGCGAGGCGCTGCAGCATCTCGCCGCGCGCGATCTCGTCGTGATTTCGCCGCGTCAGGGCGTTACCGTGGCACGCCTTTCCATCGCGAAGGTTCGCTCGATGCTCGAATACATCGGCGAACTGGAAGCGCTCTGCGCGCGCTTTTGCGCCCGCCGCGCGAGCGATGACCTGCGCGAAGCGCTCGACCGCGCGCTGATGGCCTGCCAGCAGGCTGCAGTAGAGGGCGACGCCACCGAGTATGCGCGCGCCAACGCGCTCTTCCACAACACGATCTACGACGGCAGCCGCAACGAGTGTCTCGCCGACCAGATCCGCGCAGCGCGCCGCCTGTCGGAGCGCTACCGCGTGGCCGACTTCCGCAACCGCAGCCAGATCAGCCGCTCGCTGCAGGAGCACTTCGAGATCGCCCGCGCGATCCAGGCCGGCGACGAAAAGAAAGCCGCCGAGGTGATGCTGCGTCACGTACCCGCCGGCACTAGCGGCTTTTCCGAATTCCTCGCGGCCGTGCCGCGCCACTTTTTCGATTTCGGCGTGGATCGCGATTCCAGGCTGTCCTGAACAAACATAGATACGGAGGAGACACCATGCCCCGCTCCATCGACGTCCCGGGCCTCGCCCATAACGCCCCGATCCCGGTTGGTGCGCGCGTCGCCAATGTGCTTTGCTCGTCGGCGATCGCCGGCAAGGACCCGGCAACCGGCAAGCTCGGCGCCGCCCCCGCCGACCAGGCCCGCCTCGCGTTCGACAACCTCAAGCGCTTTCTTAAAGCAGGAGGCGCGACGCTCGCCGACGTGGTGAAACTCACCGTCTACGTCAAGGACGATTCGGTGCGCGAACACATCAACGCGCACTGGCTCGCCTTCTGGCCCGACCCGGCGCAACGGCCGGCGCGCCACATCGTCGTGCACGACCTTCAGCACGGCATGGCCCTGCAACTGGAAACCCTCGCGGTCATCGCCTGAACGGCGCGATCGATCTCTCCACTGAACATCCCCTTCACGATACCCAAGGCTCAACCATGATCATCGATTCCCACGCCCACGTCGTCATGCCCCCGCAAAGCTTCCGCTACATGGCGGAACTGGTCGGCGGCCGCGCCAACCCGTCGACGAACCCGAATATCCCCGACGAGGCCGTGCGCAAGCAGGCCGAGGAACTCGTGCGCAGCATGGACGCGGTCGGCACCGACATCCAGTTCATCTCGCCGCGCCCGTACCTGCAGATGCATTCGGTGAAGCCGGCGCGCGTGACCGAACTGTGGACGCGTCACTGCAACGACCTGATCAAGCGCTTCGTCGACATGTTCCCGGACCGTTTCCGTGGCGTGGCGGGCCTGCCGCAACACATGCACGAATCGCCGGCCGAAAAGTGCGTCGCCGAACTGAAACGCTGCGTGAACGAACTGGGCTTCGTCGGCACGCTGCTGAACCCGGACCCGACCGAAGGCGATGGCCCGGCGCCGGCGGGTCTCGGCGACCCGTTCTGGTATCCGCTCTACGAAGCGATGACCGAACTCGACGTGCCCGCGCTGATCCACTCGGCGGGCAGCTGCAACCCGCGCGAGTCGTACACGCTGAAGTTCATCAACGAAGAAAACATCGCGGTCATCTCGCTGCTCGAATCGACGGTGTTCGAGAAGTTCCCGAACCTGAAGATCGTCGTCGCGCACGGCGGCGGCGCGATCCCCTACCAGATGGGCCGTTTCCGTTCGTGGTCCGTGCGCCGCAACAGCCCGGTGACGTTCGACGAGCAGCTGAAGAAGCTCTACTTCGACACCTGCAACTACTCGAAGGATTCGATCGAACTGCTGTTGAAGGTAGCGGGCACCGACAACGTGCTGTTCGGCACCGAAAAGCCGGGCACGGGCAGCGCGCGCGACCCGATCTCGGGCCGCGACTACGACGACATGAAGCCGGTGATCGACAGCATCGAATGGCTGACCGACGAGCAGCGCAAGAACATCTTCGAATGCAACTGCACACGCGTCTACACACGCGCGTTCCGCAACTACAAAGGAGCGTGATCATGGCGATGACCGCTGAAGACAACGTACTGCTGACCCGCGTCGACAACGGCGCGCCGATGGGCGAGATGCTCCGCCAGCACTACTGGATTCCGGCTGTGCCCTCGGTGAAGCTCGTCGCGGACGGTGCGCCCGTGCTCGTGCGCCTGCTCGGCACCGACTATGTGGCGTTTCGCAACACCGACGGCCGCGTCGGTGTGATCGACGAGCGCTGCCCGCATCGCGGAACGTCGATGATGGTCGCGCGCAACGAGAACAACGGTCTGCGCTGCATCTATCACGGCTGGAAGCTCGACGTCGCAGGCAAGGTCGTCGAAGCGCCGAACCAGGTCGGCGACCAGGAACAGTTCTGCAAGCGCGTGCGCACGGGCCAGTACCGCGTCGAGGAACGCGGCGGCATCGTCTGGGTGTGGCTCGGCAAGGGCGACACGCCGCCGCGCTTCCCTGACCTGCCGTTCACGAACCTCCCCGCCGAACAGCGCTCGGTGACGAGCGTCGAAGTGCCGACGAACTGGGTGCAGGGTGTGGAAGCGTCGATGGATTCGTCGCACGTTGGCGTGCTGCACGAATCGACCACGCAGATCACCGCGGGCGGCGGCAACGAGCGCATGCACATGACGAAGGCGCTTGCGCCGCGCCTCGAATTCGAGGAACGTCCGTACGGCTATCGCTATGCCGCGCTGCGTGACCTGCCCGAAGGCAAGACCTATGCACGCGTGAACAACTTCGTGATGCCGTGGTACGGCATCATCTGCGCGCCCGACGCGACCAGCCCGAGCACGGTGTTCTTCTCGACGCCGGTCGACGACGTCACGCACCGAGCGTGGTTCGTGCACTTCAACCCGACGCGCAAGCTCGGCATGACCGTCATGTCGGCGACGCCGGATGTGTGGAACTTCCCGCCGCTGCCGCCGGGCTCGCGTGCCGAGAACTTCGGCCAGAACCGCGATCTGATGAAGCGCGGCCACGCGACGGGCTTCTACCAGCACCTCGGGACGGAAGACTTCGCGATGTTCCTCGGCCAGGGCCCGATTGCGGACCGCACCACCGAACAGCTCTGCTCCGCCGACGGCGCGGTGCTGCGCGTGCGCGCGCTCCTGCTCAAGTCGGCGCGCGAGTTCATGGCGGGCAAAACGCCCACGCTCGCCGACAACCCCGAGCTCGACTACTCGCGCGCGGTTTCGATCGGCGGCGTACTGCCAACCGGCACCGACTGGCGCGTCCTGACCGAAAACGTGTAATCGGGAATGACTTCGATGCTTGCCCCCTTGTTGCTCACGCTACGCGTCGCCGCGGTCGACACGACGACTTCGCTGATCAAGTCGTTCACGCTCGAAGCGGCGGACGGCGCACCGTTGCCCGGCTACGAGCCGGGCGCACACCTCCAGGTCGAGATTCCCGCGAGCGCGGGCGGCGTGCCGCAATGGCGCTCGTACTCGCTCATCAATCTGGACGCGTCCGTCGATCCGCGCGCCGGCGTGCCAGCGTACCGGCTCGGCATCCGGCTGGAGGACGACGGGCGCGGCGGCTCGCGCCACATGCACGCCCTCGAAGTCGGCGCCACGCTCAACGCGCGCGCGCCCGTCAACCACTTCCCGCTCGCCGCGCCACCGCGCGTGCTGCTCATCGCGGGCGGCATCGGGATCACGCCGATGGCGTCGATGGCCGCCGAACTCGCTGCACAGCAACGCGACTACGAACTGCATTTGAGCGGCCGCACGCGCGACGCGCTGCCGTACGTCGAGGAACTGCGCAAGCTCGCGGGCGAACGTCTCGTGCTGCACGCCGACGACGACGCGGCGACGCGCCTGTCCATCGACGCGCTGCTCGAGGGCGCGCAGGTGAACCAGCCGATCTACGTATGCGGCCCGGCGGGGATGATCGAAGCCGTGCTCGCTAGTGCACGCAAGCGCGGCTGGCACGAGTGCGATCTGCACTACGAACTGTTCACCGAGGCCGCACCGCAGGAAGGGGACACCGCGTTCGAAGTCGAACTGAAGTCGTCGGGCAAGCTGCTCACGGTGCCCGCCGACAAATCGCTGCTCGACACGCTCATCGAAAACGGCACCGACGTTATGTACGACTGCCGCTCCGGCTATTGCGGCCTGTGCTCGGTCCAGGTCTCGAGCGGCGAGATCGATCACCGCGACACGTACCTGTCCGACGCGGACAAGGCGGGCGGCAAGGTCATGCAGGTCTGCGTGTCGCGTTGCAAGAGCGGTCGCGTCGTGCTCGACCTGTAACGCCCGGCTACTACCCCACGCATTCAGCAAACGGAATTCAGAATGAGCGACACCCTGGTTACCTATGAACTCGACGGCGCCGTCGCGATGATCGGGCTGAACCGCCCTGACAAGCGCAACGCCATCAACGAGGATGTGATCTCGCAACTGCGCGACGCCGTCAACCGCGCCGGCGACGAAGCCATGTGCGGCGTGATCTTCGGCCACGGCGGCAATTTCTCAGCAGGCCTCGACCTGCGTGAAGCGCTATCGCGCGCCACCGGCCAGACCGCGCCCCCGAAAAAGCGCCGCCGCCACTCGTGGCACGAAGTGTTCGACGTCATCGCGCGCGGACCGATCCCGTTCGTCGCGGCGCTGCACGGCGCCGTGGTCGGCGGCGGCCTGGAACTGGCGACTGCGGCGCATGTGCGCGTCGGCGACACCACCAGCTTCTTCGGCCTGCCCGAAGGCCAGCGCGGCATCTTCGTGGGCGGCGGCGGCTCCGTGCGCATCCAGCGCGTGGTCGGCTACACCGTGATGGCCGACATGATGCTGACGGGCCGTCTGCTCAACGCCGAAGAAGGTCAGCGCGAGCACATCATCACCTATGTGACGCCGGAAGGCGGTGCACTCGCGAAGGCGAAGGAAATCGCCGCGAAGATCGCCCAGAACGTGCCCGACACGAACTGGCGCATCACCAACCTGCTGCCGCGCGTCAACGATCTTTCGCACGAGGACGGCCTGTTCCTCGAGTACATGAGCTCGAACATGATGCGCTCCCCCGAAACCGCCGCGCGTCTGCAGAATTTCGTGGACGGCAACGCCAAACTCGTCAAGCCGGAGTGACGCACGCATGAACGCACCCGCAGAACTCACTCCGCAAGAAACCGCCGCGCTCGCGCATGTGAAGGCCGCTGAAAAAGCCGCCGCGAAGATTCCGGTAGGCGTTGATGTCAAGCCGCTTGAAATCAGGCAAGCCGCCGTGATCGGCGCCGGCACCATGGGTGGCGGCATCGCCATGGCACTCGTGGCGGCCGGCATTCCGGTTGTGCTCGTCGATGCCAACGATGAAGGCCTGCAACGCGGCCTCAAGCGAATCCGCGACAACTACGACGGCAGCATCAAGCGCGGCAAGCTGGACGAGGCCACGCGCGACCAGCGCATGGCGCTGATCACCGGCACGACCGCGGTTGCCGACGTAAGGGACGCCGACATCGTCATCGAAGCCGTATTCGAAGACCTGGGCCTCAAGCAAGGCATCTTTCGCGAGCTGGACCAGCACGCAAAGGCCGGCGCGATCCTCGCGACCAACACCTCGGGTCTCGACATCGATGAGATCGCAGGTGTCACGAAGCGTCCTCAGGACGTGGTCGGCGCGCACTTCTTCAGCCCGGCTCACGTGATGCGTCTCCTGGAAGTGGTGCAGGCCGACAAGACCTCGGACGAAGCCGTGGTCACGCTGATGGAACTCGGCCGCCGCATGGGCAAGGTGTCGGTCTATGCGAAGGTATATCCGGGCTTTATCGGCAACGCGCTGTTCCGCAACTACAACCGCGAAGCCCACTTCCTCGTTGAAGACGGCGCCCTGCCGCACGAAGTCGATGCCGCGCTCAAGGATTTCGGCTACGCGATGGGTATTTTCGCGGTGCACGACATGGCGGGTAACGACGTCGGTTATCAGACGCGCAAGGCCCAGGTGGCCACGCGCCCGACCGACCGCCGCTGGAACGACCTGATCATGAAGCTGACCGAAATGGGTCGCCTCGGGCAGAAAGCTGGCCGTGGCTGGTACCGTTACGAAGCCGGCGACCGCACGCCGCATCGCGATCCGGAAGTCGAGCAGTACATCGTCGAGGAATCGGCGCGCATGGGCATCACGCGCCGTCCGATCTCGCAGGAAGAGATCATCAAGCGCTGCATGTACGGCATGATCAACGAAGGCGCGAAGCTGCTCGAACAGGGCATCGCGCTGCGCGCCAGCGACATCGATATCGTCTATGTGACCGGCTATGGTTTCCCGGCCCAAAAAGGCGGCCCGATGTACTACGCGGACCAGATCGGCCTCGCGAATGTCTATGCGGACATCGAGCGCCTGTACGAAGAGTACGGCTACTGGTGGAAGCCGGCGCCGCTACTCGCGAAGCTCGCCGCGGAAAACGGCCGTTTCGCCGATCTCTAGGCACCTCGCGCACCTCCGGCATCGAAACGCGGCCGGGGGTGCGCGACAGTCTGCGCCGCCCTCTCTCCGCGGCGAAGACCTGACTCACATCTGGCGACTCCAAATGAAAAAACCCGGCAATGCCGGGTTTTTTGTTGGGTTCGCGCAATCATCCGCGTAGTCAATTCACGTGCGACCCGTTATTTTCGTGGTCGCCGTCTACCGTCGACATCTCGCGCGGCATCGTGACCGGCGCATCGTTGAAGAACTCGGCAGGCAAGGTGGCGAGAAACTCGGAAAACCCGGCATCGCCGCCCGGCGAATGTTCGGCCATGATGGCCTCGGCGGTAGCTTCGTCGCCCGAAACCAGCGCCTGGGCGAGCTTCTGATGGTCCGCGATCACCTTCTCACGCCGGCTGGGCGCAAGAAACGGCTTGGGCCGGTAACGCGAGATCAGGCGACGGATCGAACGGATCTGATCGGCCAGATATTCGTTATGGCAAGCCTGGCAAATGACCTCATGGAATTCCGCGTTGCTGCGGGCAAAGCGACGCGCGTCGCTTTGTTTAAGGGCGTCGACGCCTTCTTCGATGGTCCGTTGCAGTTCGACGCGCTGCGAATCGCTCATGCGCCGCGCGGCGAAACGCGCCGAGACGGCCTCCAGCTCGTTGAGCAGCTCAAGCATGTTGCGCAACTGCGGCACGGTCATCTTGCTGACGAACACACCCTGGCGAGGCACGATCTGGACGTACTGCTGCGCGGCAAGCTGTTGCAGCGCCTCACGGATGGGCGTGCGCGACACGTTGAAACGCGCCGCGAGCGCGCGCTCGTCGAGTGCCGCGCCGGGAACAAGGTCACCTCGCTCGATTTCCGATTCCAGGAGCACCTTGATTTCGGCCGAACGGCTCATTTTTGGGGGCTGACTCATCGAATGGCGGACATTGGGTTTAAGTAGGCTGCAGGCCAGCCAGTAGCCCGCAGGGATATTGAAAGTCCATATGATACCGCGTTGGTATACCCAACCCAAACGCGACCCAATCCTGTCCATATCACGCGACACCGAGCATGCTGCGTCGCGGGTACCAGTGGATGCCAGTACCGGGCAACCCGGCACCGGCACCCGAAGCGCAGGCGCGCTTAGAAGGTGTGGCGGATACCCACCTGGACGGCCAGCTGGTTAGCCGTTGTCGAAGCGTTGTTGCCGAACAGCGAACCGCCCGGGCCCGGCACCGAGTACGGCGTCGAGACGAGGAAGTTGTCAGCGAACTTCTGGCCCGCGAAGGCGTGCTGGAAGGTGCCAAACGTGTACACATCGGTCCGCTTCGAAAGGCGGTAGTCGATCCCGGCGCTGTAGAGGTTGTATTTGCCGAGCTTGCGCTGGTCCACATACGTGAGACCGCCGCCCAACGTGAGGAACGGTGAGAGCTTGTAGCTCAGGCCGGCCTCGTATGCGTTGACCACGACGACGCCAAGCGGGCTCTTCGAAGCGTTCGTGTACGTGTACACGCCGTTCAGCGCGAGCTTGTCGGTCAGGCTCACCATGCCGCCGACCGCGACCGTATAGATCGATTGAGCATCGAGCGCGACCTGGGCCATCGTTCCGACGCCGCGTGCGGCGTTGCCGCCATCGGTCTTCGTGATGACCGCCGCCATCGAGTACGGCGCGTTGAACGAGCCGGTCGGGCTGTACTTGACGCCGGCGCTGATCACACGCGGGGTGCCGGACGGCGTACCGGCGAAGGCGCCCGGGATGTTGCTGAAGCCATACATCACGCCCGCGCCAAAGCCGTGCCAGTTCGGCGTTTCATATCGCACCATGTTGCTGACCGGTTCGCCCGCGAGACGGTCGATGTCGTATGCACCATGGAACGAGTAAGACGGCGCGAACTGCGCAACGTTCGTGTAGTACGACACGTAGTCGTAAATGAAGTCGTAGTCGTAACCGGCGATCAGCGTACCGAACGTCTCGCTTTGCAGTCCTACGTATGCACGACGACCAAAAAGCGCGCCGCCGTGGCCGGCCTGCCCCGTGTTGAGCGAGAAGCCGTTTTCAAGGGTAAAGATTGTCTTCAGGCCGCCGCCGAGATCCTCGACCCCGTGCAAGCCCCACCTCGAGGCCTGATTGATGCCGTCATCCATGCGGAACAGCGAGTGTCCGCCGGCGTTGTTCACATAGGTGAGGCCGTTGTCGATGATCCCGTACAGCGTCACGCTGCTTTGTGCATGTGCGGTGCCTGCCAATGCGGCCGCCATCGCACCCAGAACAAACTTCTTCTTCACTTTACGATCTCCATGTGCCGCGGGCTATCGAGCCCGCTTTATTGATATTGATCTACGTCTGCCTCTTAGGATTGCTTATTGATATAAAAATGACGCGATGCCCGGAAGTAGTGCACTGACGACCAGACGAGCGCAATGCTCACTGCCAGCATCGCGTAGCGGATGCCATTGGCGGACGCGTCGTGGCAGGCTGCAGCGAGCGGCCCCTGCATCTGCACCGCCGGACCATGCGCACCGTGCGGGCCAGCGACTGAGCACGCCAGGTGGAACTGCCCCTCCGTGAAGAAGCGCGAGGCGAAGCGGTCACTCAACATGCCAACCGTTGCCGGGCCGAGGCCCTGGCCGACCAGATTCATGAGGAGGAACACGAACGCCGATGCCGTGGCACGCATGCGCGGTTCGACGATGCTATGCACGATCGCGAACGTGGGACCGTTCCACATGCTGAGCGCGATCGTGGCGACGAAGAGCAGCGCAACGGCAACCGGCCACTGGTTCAGCATGAACGCGGTCGCGACGAGCGGAAACCCAATCCCGGTGCCGATCGCGGGGACCCAGGCATACCAGCGGCGGTCCTTTGCACTCGCCCAGTCGGCCAGCGGGCCGCCGAGCAGGTTGCCGATGAGACCACCCACGCCGATCACGAGACCGAAGATCAGACCGGCCTCTGCATAGCTCAAACCGTAGACGCGATTCAGATAGACGGGGATGAACAGATTGATGCCGTACTGGCCGAACGCGCCGATGATCGTCCCAAACAGCATCTGTACGAACACCCGGCTCTTCAGCAATACCTTGAGCACGTCGCGAAGCGGCGGCACCGTCTCCAGATTGCGCGCGGCGCCTTCTTCGGAACCGCCCCGCTTCGGCTCACGCAGCGTGATCCAGGCCAGCAGACCAAATACGAGACCCGGCAATCCGACCACGAAAAACACCGGACGCCAGCCGAGGTGCTGCACCACCCAGCCGCCGCCGAGCGCGCCGAACAGCACGCCGATGGGCGGCCCAAGCGCATAGATCGACAGCGCGCTTGCTCGGCGGCGTGGACCGAACTGGTCCGCGATCAGCGAGTGGGAGGTCGGCGTGCTGCCCGCTTCGCCAATGCCAACGCCAAGGCGGTAAAGCAGCAACTGCCAGTACGCGCCGGCCGTACCGCACAGCGCCGTCATGACCGACCACGCGGTGATCGAGATGGCAATCAGCGCAACGCGATTGAAGCGTTCCGCGAGGCGAGCGATGGGCAGTCCGAGCAGGGAATAGAAAATTGAGAACGCGAGGCCGTTCAGCAGTCCGAGCTGCAGGTCGCTCAGGTTCATCTCCACCTTCATCGCCTGACCGACGACGGCGATGATGATCCGGTCGACAAAGCTCGACGCGTAGATCAGAACCAGCAGCAACAGGAACCAGCTGCGGTACAAGCCGCTACTCGACCTGGCTACCCCGCTCTGGGCTGTCAATTCGTTCATTGTGGTGTCTCCAGTTTGACGAACACGCAGCGGTCTCGCCGCCTTGTGTATGCCACGATGCTGCTTGTGGAATTTTTTATAGATTCTCTAGCATAACTTTTCGTCACGCAAGAATAACCGTCGCGAAACGCATCATCGTTTTCACTAGGGTGATACCTCAGACAAAACGTCGCAGAGCACGGCCGGATTGTGCTGTGCGACGTTGCAAGCGGCCTGGGCCCCTTGCCTTCCCTGATGCGCCGTGTGGCTTCGGCTCAATGTCGACAGACCAGCGTGTCCGCGCAGAGCATGAGCAGAATGGGGACGGTCCGCCGTGCCTTGAAC
Organism: Paraburkholderia adhaesiva; assembly: GCF_021390575.1. Classification (GTDB taxonomy): domain Bacteria; phylum Pseudomonadota; class Gammaproteobacteria; order Burkholderiales; family Burkholderiaceae; genus Paraburkholderia; species Paraburkholderia adhaesiva. Next base: position 1,543,659 of record NZ_JAJEJQ010000002.1, read on the forward strand.
TGTCACGGACGTCTGAACGCGTGAGAGGTGCTTGAGGCCCCGGCCAGCCAAGATGGCTACCAGGAGATGAACAGCGGAGAAGTTTTCAAGACAGACGGTACGACAAGAAGTTCCGCGCCCTCCGTAATGAAAATCTCGTTTGCTGTAAGAGGAGAGGAAAACGTTGTGTTGGCAACCAAAACGGGCCCGATCGCCAATGCGATCGAGCCCGTTACATAGGTACGTCGACTAGAACTGGAGCAGGCCGCTTACTTACCGGATTGGGATCCGCCCTGTTCATCCGGACCGTAAGCCGTAACCCCGTTCTTCTGCTCAGCCAGGATGGCTTCTGCGCGTTGCAGGTTGGCCGGATAGTGCACATCGTCCCTCGGGTTGTAGCCACTCTTTTCCAGTTGCACGAGTTCTTCCCGTACTTCGGCGCGCGTGAGCGGCTGGTTGGGCTGAGCGAACGTGATGGCGGGAGCAGCGAGGACAGCGACAACAATGACAGCGTTGATGAGCGACTTCATGATGACAACCTCCGGTATTTTTTCTTCAGTGGGGTATGTATCTGCTTGTGTGCAGCCGATGCGGGCAGCATTGGTACCCAGAAACCCCTAAGGGTTAATACCAGAAGTCTAATCTGTCGTTACCCAAATCGAAACAATGCGACCACAACTGCGTCAAAACGAGCCAGTTTCAGCTTTAATCTGCCGTTGGTATACGTAAATAGCAGCCGCCGCATAACAGCGAGCCATGCCATTACCGCCTTAACGACTTTCAGGCTCGCGCCGAGGCCGGCTTGCTTACGTTGAGGATGCGTCGGCCGGCTGTCCGGGCGCAGCCGGTCAACGTGACGTCGACAACCAGGAAACGCCCGTTCCGGTGGTGATCCGCATCCGCGCCACGAAAACGCCAACGATCAACTGACCGTTCAATCACGCAACGGCTTTCACAAGTCAGCGAGAAAACTGGCCGTGGTGGTCCTCGCCTGCCTGCACGGTAAGTTAGAGCGGTCCAGAATCGTCTGCGAAGTCATTCTCCAAGAGCACGTTCTTGACGCGGTAACTCGCCGACACCTCCGCCATGAGCCAATAAAAAACGGCGGCGCGCTAACGCGCACCGCCGTCCCTCAAGCCCGATTCAGGCCAACATCAAGCCAACAACGCTCAATCGCGATTAGCCTGCAACACGGTCAGCGCAGTCATATTAACGATCCGGCGCACCGACGAACTGGACGTGAGGATATTCACCGGCGCATTCACGCCGAGCAGGAACGGCCCCACCGCCACGTTATTACCCGCACCCGTCTTGAGCAGGTTGTAGGCAATGTTCCCCGAATCGACGTTCGGGCACACGAGCAGGTTCGCAGCACCCTTCAAACGCGAATGCGGCAGGATGCGCTCGCGCAGCGATTCGTCGAGCGCGCAGTCGCCATGCATTTCGCCGTCGATTTCCAGATCCGGCGCCTGCTCGCTCACGAGCTTGAGCACCGAACGCATCTTCGTTCCCGAAGCCGAACTTCCCGAACCGAAATTCGAGCGCGAAAGCAGTGCAACCTTCGGCGAGAGATTCAGCCACGCCATCTGCTTCGCAGCCGCGATCGTGAACTCGGCGATCTGCTCCGCGTCCGGATTGTCGTTGACGTGCGTATCGACGAGCGCCACCGTGCGCTTGTCGAGCAGCAGGATGTTCATCGCCGCATAGGTGTTCGCGCCGCGCGCCTTGCCGATCACTTCCTCGACGAAGCGCAGGTGGTCGTGATAGCCGCCGACCGTGCCGCACACCATGCCGTCCGCGTCGCCGAGGCGCACCATCATTGCGCCGATCAGCGTCAGGCGGCGGCGCATTTCCACGCGCGCCATTTCCTTCGAAATACCGTCGCGGCAACGAATTTCCCAATACGTCGTCCAGTACTGATGGAAACGCTCGTCGTACTCGGGGTTCGTGACTTCGACGTCTTCGCCCAGACGCAGCCGCAGGCCGAATTTCTCGATGCGCGCGAGCAGCACTTCGGGGCGGCCGATCAGGATCGGACGCGCGAGCTTTTCATCGACGATCACCTGAACCGCGCGCAGCACGCGCTCTTCTTCACCCTCGGCGAACACGATGCGCGACTTGCCGCCCTCACGAACGAACTGCTTCGCCGTCGAGTACACCGGCTTCATGAACGCGCCCGAGTGGTAGACGAACTGCTGCAGCTCGTTCGTGTAGGCCTCGAAGTCGTCGATGGCGCGCGTCGCCACGCCGTCTTCCATCGCGGCCTTCGCCACCGCCGGCGCGATGCGCAGAATAAGACGCGAATCGAAGGGCTTCGGAATCAGGTACGTCGGGCCGAAGCGCAGGTCGTACGCGCCATACGCGGCGGCAACCGAATCATTCGGCTCTTCTTGCGCGAGCTTCGCGATCGCGCGCACCGCCGCGATCTCCATGTTGCGCGTGATGGTCGTCGCGCCCACGTCCAGGGCGCCGCGGAAAATATACGGGAAGCACAGGACGTTGTTCACCTGGTTCGGGAAGTCCGAACGTCCCGTCGCCATGACGACGTCCTCGCGCGCGGCGAGCGCCACTTCCGGGAAGATCTCGGGCGTCGGGTTCGCGAGCGCGAGGATCAGCGGCTTGGCCGCCATCTTCTTCACCATCTCGGGCTTGAGCACGCCGCCCGCCGAGAGGCCGAGGAACACATCGGCACCTTCGATCACGTCGGACAGCGAGCGCGCGGACGTGTCCTGTGCGAAGCGTGCCTTGTCCGGGTCCATCAGTTCTTTGCGGCCCTTGTAGACCACGCCTTCGATGTCGGTGACCCAGACGTTTTCGATGGGCAGCCCCAGATCGAGCATCAGGTCGAGACACGCCAGCGCCGCGGCGCCCGCGCCCGAGGTCACAACCTTCACTTCGCGGATATCCTTCCCGACCACCGTCAGGCCGTTGAGGAACGCCGCCGACACGGTGATTGCCGTACCGTGCTGGTCATCGTGGAAGACGGGAATCTTCATGCGATCGCGCAGCTTGCGCTCGACCGTGAAGCAGTCCGGCGCCTTGATGTCTTCGAGGTTGATGCCGCCGAAGGTCGCTTCGAGGCTCGCGATGATTTCAACGAGCTTGTCCGGGTCGGACTCGGTGATTTCGATGTCGAAGACGTCGATGCCCGCGAACTTCTTGAACAGCACGGCCTTGCCTTCCATCACCGGCTTGGACGCCAGTGCGCCGATGTTGCCGAGGCCCAGCACCGCCGTGCCGTTCGTGATGACGCCCACCAGGTTGCCGCGGCTCGTGTACTTGAACGCGTTTTGCGGGTCCGTGACGATCTCGCCGCAGGCCTCCGCGACGCCCGGCGTATAGGCGAGCGCGAGGTCGCGCTGCGTAACGAGCGGCTTGCTCGCCGTCACCGAGATCTTTCCGGGGGTCGGGTACTGGTGGTAGTCGAGAGCGGCCTGGCGATCGATCTGGTTCATGTTTCTCACTCGTGTCGGGTGTTTCTGGCGCCGGGAGCGTCCCGGCGGGGTCGAATGAGGCGATTCTAGGCAGCCGCCATAATCCCATAATTTTGATTTAGTATAGGGGTATAACTTTCTTGTGATGTCGCAGCATGTCCGCAACCAAATATCCCGAAATTTGATCTGTCCCCGTGTCTACTTTAAGCACTGACGAAGTCACCCGGCGCCTGAGCACGCGCCTGAAAATGCGCCATCTGGTGCTATTGCTGCAGATCCGCGAGCATGGCTCGCTCACGCGCGTGGCCGGGCTCGTCGCCACGAGCCAGCCGGCCGTCACGAACGCGCTGGCGGAAATGGAGAGCATGTTCGGCGGCACGCTCTTCGAGCGTTCGTCGCGCGGCATGGTGCCTACGGTGCTCGGCAATGTTGTGCTCGCGCGCGCCGAGGCCATGCTGCACGACCTCGACCATCTCGCCCGCGATATCGAGGCGGTGGTCGCCGGCCACGCGACACGACTGCACATCGGCGTGATTCCGTTCATTTCCGGGCGCACGCTGGCCTCGGCGATCCAGCTCACGCAAGCGCGCCTGCCGCATCGGCTCACGATGACGATCCACGAAGGCACGAGCGACATGCTCATGCCGTTGTTGCGCGATCACACGCTCGATATCGTGATCGGGCGAGCATCGGCGACGGTCGATCTCGCGCAGTTGCGTTTCGAGGTGCTGCATCAGCAGAAGCCGCGGTTCATCGCGAGCCGGCGGCTAGCCGCGCGGCTCGCGCGCGCACGTCTCCCGTGGGACAAGCTCGTTGAACTCGACTGGATTCTTGGCGCCCCGCACACCCCCGTGCGCGAGCAGATCGCCGATATCTTTCTGCAGGCCGGCGTAGCGCCGCCTGTGCCGATCGTCGAGAGCTATTCGTCGCGTTTGATCGGCGAAATGATTGTCGCGAACGAAAACGCAGTGTCGATCGTGCCCGCGGATATCGCCGAGGAACTCGTGCATTTCGCGGGTGTGGCGATCGTGCCTTATACGCTCGACTGGACGTTGCCGCCCGTCGCCATGTTCACGCGCGCCGGCGTGACTCGTGACGTGGATGCCGCGTTTGGGCAGTCATTGCGGGATCTGTATTTGCAGGCGGAGAGTGGTCAGGTGGCGTGAATCGCCCTTTTGAATGGCAGTCCGGTATTCCGGACTCCCCCGGGGCAATTCACTCACTGCATGCTGCGCGTGAGTGCGCAGGCGCGAGTCACGACGCCGATGCTGATGTCGATTCAAACGGCAACGGCGTCGTAACTGGCCAGCGGCTTTATCAGTGGATTAATCAGCCGGACGCACCTTTGAAATCCGGATTCCCGATCCGGGCGTGCGCGCGAATTCCTTCACGTTCGGCTGATCCGCCCTGCTAGTCGTGCGCCATGGCGCGCTCGACGGACATGTGCGTCGGCATCATGTTCACGTTGGCGTTGTGCATGACCCAGAGCGAAAGCCCGACGATCACGACAATAAGAAACGCCGTGCAAAGAAAGATGCCGGTGTTCGAACGCTGATCGCGTGCCGTGCCGATATGCAGGAACCACACGAGCTGCACGATCAGTTGCGCCACGCACAGCACGACGATGACGACAAGCCTGACATCGTGCGGCAGGATATCGGCCATGACGGCGCCGAACGATGCGAGCGTCAGCAGCAGCGACAGCGCGAGACCGACCACATAGCTACGCAGACTGCCGTGCGCAGCCCCGTGCCCGGCCGTGTCGAGCGAATGAGAATGCGGCTTGCTCATAGAACCTCACGCAGATAAACGAAAGTAAATACACAGATCCAGACGAGATCGAGGAAGTGCCAGAAGAGGCTGAGGCACGCGAGCCGCCGGCGCACGAAGCCGTTCATGCCGAACTTCGAGACCTGATGGATCATGATCGCAATCCAGAGCAACCCGACCGTGACGTGCAGCCCGTGCGTTCCGACCAGCGTGAAGTACGCTGAAAGAAATGCGCTCGTACTGGGTCCCGCTCCATCGGCGATGAGCTTGGCGAATTCGTTCACTTCCATCGCAATGAAAGCGGCGCCGAAAAGGAACGTTACAGCGAGCCAGGCCATCACGTTGTTGCGCCGGTTGGCCTGCAACGAGAGCATCGCGAGGCCAAAGGTGAAGCTGCTCGCGAGCAGCAACAGCGTTTCGCCCAGCACGTACCGCAGATCGAATAGTTCGCGGCCGTTCGGGCCATTCGCCGTCGCATTGGCGAGTACGCCGAACGTCGCAAACAGCGTGGCGAAGATGAGGCAGTCGCTCATCAGGTAGATCCAGAACCCCAGCGTGGTTTTGGTTCCGCCATCGTCGTGGCCGTGATCGTGTGCGTGGTGGTGAGTAGTAGCAGCGTGAGCCATGGTTTAAGCCATCTCCTCGATTTGCTCGCGTTGTTCAACGCGCTTGATGCCGAGCAGCGCGAAGCGTGCGTTTTCGATCCGAGCGACCTCGGACGCCGGGACGTAGTAGTCGACATCGGTGTCATAGCTCCGTGCGATGAACGTCACGATCATGCCGACGAGACCGACCGCCGCGAACAGCCACATGTGCCAGACCAGCGCAAACGAGAACAGCAGGCCGAACGCCGAAATCACGAAGCCTGCGCCCGTATTGCGCGGCATGTGAATGTCCTCGTACGACTTGGGCTGAACATAGGCTCGGCCCGATTCCTTGTTCGTCCAGTGCTGCTCCATCGACGTGATGACGGGCAGGTGCGCGAAGTTGTAGAACGGCGCGGGCGATGCCGTCGACCATTCGAGGCTGCGCGCATCCCACGGATCGCCGGTCAGGTCGCGGTGTGCATCGCGCGCACGGACGCTGACCACGATCTGCACGACGAACGAGAGAATGCCGAGACCCACGAACACCGCGCCGATCAGCGCGACCACGAGCCACGGATGCCAGCTCGCCACGTCGTAATGGTTCATGCGGCGCGTCATGCCGTCGAAACCGAGGATGTAGAGCGGCGTGAAGGCGAGCCAGTAACCGATCAGCCAGCACCAGAACGAGACCTTGCCCCAGAATTCGTTGAGCGTGAAGCCGAACACCTTCGGGAACCAGAACGTGACGCCCGCAAGACAGCCGAACACCACACCGCCGATGATCACGTTGTGAAAGTGCGCGACGAGAAAGAGACTGTTGTGCAGCACGAAGTCCGCGCCGGGCACCGCGAGCAGCACGCCGGTCATGCCGCCCACCGCGAACGTGACCATGAAACCGATGGTCCAGAGCGTGGGCGTGGTGTAGCGGATCCGTCCGCGATACATCGTGAAGAGCCAGTTGAAGAGCTTCACGCCCGTCGGGATCGAAATCACCGACGTCATGATCCCGAAGAACGCATTGACGTTCGCGCCCGAGCCCATCGTGAAGAAGTGATGCAGCCACACGAAGAACGAGAGGATACCGATCGACGAAGTCGCGTAGACCATCGACTTGTAGCCGAAAAGCAGCTTGCCCGAGAACGTCGCGATGATCTCCGAGTACGCGCCGAACGCCGGCAGAATCAGGATGTACACCTCGGGGTGACCCCATACCCAGATGAGGTTGATGTACATCATCGCGTTGCCGCCGAGCTCGTTCGTGAAGAAGTGCATGTCGAGATAGCGGTCCATCGTGAGCAGCGCGAGCGTGCCCGTGAGGACGGGGAACACGGCGACGATCAGGATGTTCGTGATGAGCGCGGTCCAGACGAACACCGGCATCTTCATGAGATTCATGCCCGGCGCGCGCATGCGCAGGATCGTCACGATGAAGTTGATGCCGGAGAGCGTCGTGCCGAGACCCGACACCTGTAGCGCCCATATGTAGTAGTCCACACCGACTGTCGGGCTATAGCCGAGTTCGGACAGCGGCGGATACGCGACCCAGCCCACCGCCGCGAAATCGCCGACGAACATCGACGCCATCACGAGCACCGCGCCCACGACGGAGAGCCAGAAGCTCAGCGAGTTGACGAACGGATACGCAACGTCGCGCGCGCCGATCTGCAGCGGCACGACCACGTTCATCAGGCCGAGAATCAGCGGCGTGGCGACGAAGAAGATCATGATGACGCCGTGCGCCGTGAAGATCTGGTCGTAGTGATGCGGCGGCAGATAGCCGGCCGCGTCGCCGAACGCGATGGCCTGCTGGGCGCGCATCATGATGGCGTCTGCGAAACCGCGCAGCAGCATCACGATGGCGAGAATGATGTACATGACGCCGATGCGCTTGTGGTCGACCGACGTGATCCACTCGCGCCACAGATACGTCCACTTGCCTGCCAGCGTAATGGCGGCGAGCAGCACGAGGCCGCCGAGCGCCACCATTGCGCCGGTGCCCATGATGATCGGCTCGTGCCATGGAATGGCATCGAGGGTAAGTTTTCCAAACATGACTACTCCGCAGCCAGAGTGGCGGACGCTTGCCCGCCGGTAGATTCGAGAGAGAGTGCGGGCGCACGGGTCCCGCACATCGGATCGCGGGCGGTGCCGCGCATGTAGCGTTGAACGACGTCGTCGAAGAGATGAGGCGTTACGTCCGAATACAGCGTGACGGGCACTTTCGGGCCAGGCTGCGAGAGCGCCGCATACGTTGCGGTATCGAGCGTGCGCGGCGTGGCCTTCGCACGTGCGATCCACGCGTCGAAGTCGCTGCGGCTCGTGGCAAGCGTGTCGAAATGCATGTCCGCGAAGCCCGGGCCGCTGAACGCCGCTGAACGCCCCTCATACGTGCCAGGTGCGTTCGCGATCAGATGCAGTTGTGTCTCCATGGCGGGCATCGCGTAGACCTGACTGCCCAGTTGCGGGATGAAGAACGGTAATGCCCCCGCAAATCCATCGTCGGGAGAAGTAGAATTTTCTCGTTAAGAGGGAGTTCTGCAGATGAAGAAGTCGAGATTCACGGACAGCCAGATACTGGAGGCGCTCAAGCGCGCGGAGGCCGGACTGGCGGTGCCGGAGCTGTGCCGGGAGCTGGGCATCAGTTCGGCGACGTTTTATAAATGGCGCTCGAAGTACGGCGGCATGGACGCGTCGATGATGTCGCGCATGAAGGAACTGGAGGCGGAGAATGCCCGGCTTCGCAAGATGTACATCGAGGAGAAGCTCAAGGCTGAGATTGCCTCGGAGGCACTGCAAAAAAAGTTCTGAAGCCATCTCGTCGGCGCGAGATGGCAAAGCGGGTTGTGCAACAGCGGCGCGTGTCAATTCGTGTGGCGTGCGCGGCGTTTGGCATCAGCGAGTCGTGCTACCGGTACGAGGCGAAGTTGAACACGGAGAACGAAGAGATTGCCAACTGGCTGCTGCGTATCACGGGTTGCCATCGCAACTGGGGTTTTCTGCTGTGCTACTTCTACCTGCGTAACGTGAAGGGATTCGGCTGGAACCATAAGCGCATTTACCGGATTTACCGCGAGCTGGAGCTGAACCTGCGCATCAAGCCGAAAAAGCGGCTGGTGCGGGAAACGCCGCAGCCGCTATCGGTACCGGAGGCCATCAATGAAGTGTGGTCGATGGACTTCATGCATGACCAGCTGGTTGACGGGCGCAGTATCCGGACGCTGAACGTGATTGATGATTTCAACCGCGAGGCGCTGGGCATCGAGGTGGATTTCTCGTTGCCATCCGAGCGGGTGATTCGCACGCTGAAGCAGCATATGGAATGGCGAGGCAAGCCGAAGGTCATCCGGTGCGACAACGGCCCGGAATATCTGAGCGCGGCCATCGTGACGTGGACGCAGAAGCAAGGCATCCGGTTGGAATACATCGAGCCGGGCAAGCCGCAGCAGAATGCGTATATCGAACGGTTCAACCGGACTGCTCGGTACGAATGGTTGTCGCAGTATCTGTGGGAAGACCTGGAGCAGGTTCGCGAAGCGGCGGCCGACTGGATGTGGATTTACAATCACGAGCGCCCGAATATGGCATTGGGCGGTTTTACCCCGAAGCAGCGGCTGGCCATGGCCGCTTAGTTTCTACTTCTGCCCACCGTGGAAAACGGGGGCATTACCGAACGAGTTCATCAGCGATTCGGCGGTCAGCCGGAATTCGACCGGCGTATCGACGGGAATCGCAAGTTCGTTCACGGAGGCAACACCATAGTCGCGATAGATGAAGTGCCACTTCCAGTTCAGCGCGACCACGTCCACGCGCAGCGGTTTCTGCTGCGACTCGATCGGCTTGTACGGATCGAGCGTATGGGTTGTCTTCCAGATCAGCACGCCGAGCGTGATGATGATCACGCAGGGTATCGACCACACCACTACTTCGATCGCGGTGGAATGCGCCCACTTCGGCGCGTAGGTCGCGCGCGTGTTCGAAGCGCGGTAGCGCCACGCGAAGAAGAGCGTCAGCACGATCACGGGGATCACAACGAGCAGCATCAAGCCGAGCGCGACGAGGATGAGGTGCTTCTCCTGAGCGCCGATGTCACCCTTGGGGTCGAGCAACGCGGAACTGCAGCCGCCGAGCAGCATCAGCGCGCCAGTGGCGACGGTGCTTGCGACACGGCGCACACTACCGCGTGGTTGCGGTGAATCGGGTGGAATGGAGGAAAGCGGCCGCTTTAGCGAGGCGGCCAGAGTCTGAAATAGTGGATGGCGCATGTCGGGTTCCTGATGGGACAAGCGCATGAATCCATCCATACGACGAGGCACGCGGAAACTTCCCCGAACCACCCCAACCCGCCGCCCAGCCTACCCTGCGACGATATACATACAATTTACTTATGTATGGATTGATGCGCTTGGAGTGGCATGCTATTGTAAGACATCATCCATACAAGTGCGACAAAATGACACCGCAACGCACATCCAGCCCCGAGACCCAGATGGCCGCCTGGCAGTCGGCACTCAGCACGGAGTCAGGCCCGCGTTACATCCAGATCGCCGAGTTCATCGAACGCAGCGTCGCCGCCGGCAGCCTGCGCCCAGGCGACCGGTTGCCGGCGCAACGCCAACTCGCGGCGTGGCTGGGCGTCGATCTGACCACCATCACGCGCGGCCTGAACGAAGCGCGCCGGCGACGGCTGGTCGATGCGCGCGGTGCGCTCGGCACGTTCATCGCCGCGCCGGAAGCCGAACTGCGGCAGCGCGTGGACCTCAGCATGAACATTCCGCCGCCGCCCGCCGGCATCGACATGGAAGCGCTGCTGCGCGAGGGCATGTCGCAAGTGCTCATGCGCAGCAACGTCGATCTGCTGATGACGTATCACGTGGGCGGCGGCAGCCCCGCCGATTGCGAAGCGGGCGCGGCATGGCTGAACCCGATACTGGGACGCGTCGCTCAATCGCGCGTGGCCATGTGCCCCGGCGGGCAGGCAGCGCTCGCCGCGATGATCCTCGCGTTCACCGAACCCGGCGACGCGATCCTGAGCGAGCCGCTCACTTACCCAGGCCTGCTGCACGCTGCGCCGCAACTCGGACGGCGCGTCGAGGCCGTCGCAACCGACGCGGACGGCATGTGTCCCGACGCGCTCGACGAGGCGTGCCTCGCGCATGGATCCCGCTTCATCTATCTGAACCCGACGCTGAATAACCCGACGACCGTCACGATGCCCGAAGCCCGGCGGCGCGAGATCATTGCGGTCGCGGCGCGTCACGGCGCGCGCATCGTGGAGGACGATCCGTACTGGCTCTTTGCGCGCCACGCACCGCCGCCACTCGCGCGGCTCGCACCCACCGAGACCTGTTACATCGGCACGCTGTCGAAATGCCTGTCGCCGGGTCTGCGGACCGCGTTCGTCGCATTGCCCGACGAGGCATCGCGCGCGCGTTTCATCACTGCGTTGCGCTCGTTTTCGCTGATGACCGCGCCGATCGCGAACGCGCTCATCACCCAGTGGATCGGCGACGGAACCGCGGTGCGCCTTTTCGAAGAGGTGCGGACCGAAGCGAGAGAACGTCAGCGCATTGCGGCGCAGACGCTCGGCGTGTCGGCAGGCGACGGCATCCATCTCTGGTACGAGTTGCCGCGCTACTGGGCACCGGGCGAACTGGCCGCGGTCGCCAGCGCCGAAGGCCTGGCGGTCGCGCCATCTACGGCGTTCAAGGTCGGTGAACACGGCGGCGCCGCCATCCGGATTTCGCTCGGCACGACGACGAATCGTGGTCAACTGCAGGCGGCGTTGCGCAAACTCTCTGCCCTGCTGGCCGACGACCAGTCTGCGCGGCATGAGGTCCTCATCTGATCGACTCGCGCAAATTTATTCTGGAGTTCTGAATGTTTATCGTCCACCTCACTTACAAGGTATCGCTCGACCAGGTCGACGAGGCGCTCGAAGCCCACCGGCGTTTTCTCGACGAGCACTTCGCCGCCGGGATTTTCGTGGCCGCAGGACCGAAGGTACCGCGCGATGGCGGCGTGATCGTCGCGTCGAATGTCGAGCGCACGCAGCTCGACGCGATCCTCGCAAGTGACCCGTTTGCCACCCAGGGCATCGCGTCCTATGCCGTCACCGAGTTCAAAGTCACGCGCATCGGGCCGGGCATCAATCTGCATCCGCGCGTCGCGTAAGCACGCCGTGCGCTCACGTTAAAACACGCCGAGTGCAAGACCAGCAGCAAGGCCCGCGCCGAGTTCGGCGCAGCGCGCCAGATCGTCGGCGCCAATGGTCTTGTGCGCGAGGATCCGTTCCGGCGTTTGTGCGTGCGTGCAGACGATGATTCCCTGCGCCACGCTTTTGAGCCGCCAGCCTGTAGCGATGCGATCGATCTGGCGCAAGGCGTTTTGCCCGTCACTGCCGGCGCAGATCATCACCGCGTAGGGGCGCCCGTTTACGCGATCGAGCGCCGCGTAATAGGTGCGATCGAAAAAGTCCTTCATGATCCCGGACATCGCCGCGAGATTCTCGGGCGTCGCGAACAGATAGCCGTCTGCTGCGAGTACGTCATCGGGGCCCGTTGCGTCTGCGCGCTGCAACCGGACGTCGATTCCCGACTGCTCACGGGCCGCCTGCGCGGCCGCCTCGGCCATCTGCTGCGTTCCGCCGGTCATCGTGTGATAGACGATCAGCAGCGTCTTCATGTTTCAGTCTCTGTTTTCGCCAGGTACCGCAAAGATCTCAGCTGTGCGCTAAAACCGCTGTCTAATGGAGATTCTAACGGCTGTCTGATATATTGCCCGACGACAGGGCATTACGCCGACTTCTCGACCGGTACTGCAAGCCGCAGATTCGCCAATGACCCCTCGCGTTTCCCTCAGCTTTATTTCAGGAGCCGGTGCGTATCGAACAGCATTATCCGGCAGATAGATGTAGAACCCCGCTGTAACGCGCGCCCCAGGGGCCACGCTCAGTGCGAGAAATCCGGATTATTTTTTCTGAGAACCTGGGGCGAACGCGTGCAGTTCTAACGCGAGAGTTTCTGGCGCACCCCAGAAATCGCTCTCACTTTTCTATACTCGCCAGTGCTTCGCCAGTCGGCTCCAACTCGACCAGTTTTTGCACTTGATGTTTCCCTTCAGCGATACGCCGTAGACCAATCCTGGGTCGGATAAGTGGAATTCCAGTAGCCCGGATAGAGGCTCGATAGTAGACGTCCTCTCTGTCGCTTCCGTCTAAAGTCAGCGATAGTACAAGACCATCTTCGTCATCTGGTGACGCATTCCGAAGCCATCCACCGTGGTGACCTGTGGCAATTACGCGCTCAGCGATGACACGTTTCAGTCCTTTATCGAGTAGCGCAATTGCAAAAGACTCATTAAACGATTTACCACAAGACGTAATAAGAATAAAGAAAAGCCGCGTTTCGAACTGGTATCGAATTGAATTTCCGACTACGGCAAGACCAGTATCGCTATTGTCGATGAATAAGCGGGAGCGCTGCCGACCAGACACAACGTCCGAGTGATTCGGCTCCAGGTGGAAGCGCTCGATTGATCGCATCGTAGTTAAGAATATTTATGTAGTTGATATCCGTGAGCGCGGCGCTCACAGGTGGTAACGCACCGACCTCCCCGAGGACGGATCTGGCTCAAGAACTCTTTGCCGACGCACTCTCAGCCCGGAGAGCGTGGAACCTGGATAACACTCGACGGACCGATAGCAGCCGTTTCCACAGGAGCTCTTTCAGCGCGGAAGAAGGTACGAGATCAGGAGGCAGTGCCACTACTCCAGGCCCCCATCCCGGGCGCCAGGCGCGTGCCAGACCTCGCCGCATGAAGAGGCTAAGAGTCGGGACACCGATTGAAGACGCAATATGGCCGAGTCCGGAGTCGTTTCCGATAAACCAGCCGGATTCTGCAATAACCGTCGCTACATCGCTCAGGCTCGCGTGCGCTTTGATGTCGTGACCGGAGGCCGCGTGTTCGCTCCACGCGGACAACTCACCTGGAGCAACGAGAAAGCACGGTTGAAGGTTGGATGCAGAAAGCGATCGCGCCAGCGAAATAAATTTTCGCTGACTCCACATCTTTTCCGGATGGCTTCCCGTCGGGTGAATTGCAACTCGGTCCGGATAGCGACCGCGGCTGACACGCGACGGTATCGTGATCCCGTTTGATCGCGTGACGTCCCGAAGCTGGAAGAAGTTGCTTGCAACGTCCGCGACACGATCGATCATGTGCCTGGAGCGACCAAACTCGGCCAATTCGGGTATGCAGATCGTCCGGCCTGACTGGCTCAGCTCTTTCCCTTCACCGGTGGCCCTGAATTCGATCACCGTGTCGAACGACTTTCGATACGAGTCCAGTCGTCCAATCGTGACGTGCGGAAACCACTCCGACAATTGTTCTGCCACCCAACCGAAAACAATCGGATTGTGACCGTTCCGGATCAGATTGTTGACGAGAACCATGCCAATCAGGCTATCGCCAATAGGAGGGGCCAAAACCACCGCGATGGAATTCGTCTGCAATTTCATTTTCTTTACACTATTGGCTTTGCGCCTGAGCAACGGTGTCGGCTGGCAGGATGGGACAGTCCCCGAATCCTAATATTTTATGACAGTTCGTTACATGCAGCAATGCTCGTAAGGGCGGGCAAACGACAGAAAAGTGACCTTAAATCAAGCTGTTAGGGGCCAGAGCCCATGCCGTGGGAATTCCTGGAGCCTAGGCACGGACCGCATCGGCAGCGTGGGGCCGTCTCGCGCTTCGCGTTCCGGATCATCTGGCCACCGAAGCCACTGCGCCTTCTTTCCCCGTTTCTTCGGCTATTCGCTTGCCTGTACAGAATATGGCCCGATTGCGTGGCCGCCCACCGGCCACTGCCCGATCGCTGCCGGCCGACATCCTTTCGACAGACAACGAGGAAACGAGCGCTCCATGGTCAACCAGCCCCCCCTCCCGCGAAATCCCCAAATATCAAATAAATGTTCAATGACGAGACGTTTGCGCGAAATCAGCGAGAAAACCAGGTCATTTTGTTATCTTGATAATTTGCGTCAAGAAAGCCAAATCGGCTGCTTCGAGTTTCTGCCATGACCCTGTCCGTACCCCAATGCGCTCCCGCACTCGCTCCCGATCTGCAGTTGGGACACCCTGAGGTCGATACCATCCACGCTGAGTTTGTCCAGTTGCTCGACTTGACAGACAGTGCCACCGACGAAGCGTTTATTGCCGCGCTGGATGCCTGGATCGCTCACACCGAGCAGCACTTCGCGCAGGAAGAATCCTGGATGGAAGCGACGGACTTTGGCCCGCGTCACTGCCACGCTGGTCACCATCGCCATGTGCTGCAGGTGGCCGGCCTCGTGCGCACCAAAATCGTCGACGAGGGCCGCTTCGACCTGGGACGGCAACTGGTCCGCGAGGCGCGCGAGTGGTTCGCACATCATGTAGCGACAATGGACGCGATGATGGTCAATCACTTGCGAGAACACGGCATGGCTCATGTCGCGTGAATCGTCGAGTAGCCTGTCGATTCGAATCCACCGCCAGCCGCCGCGCCACGCAAATGACATGACGGCCCTCTTCACCGCCCGGTCTGCGATATGACTCAGCGTTTACGCGTGAGCCTTCACGGACTCCCACCACCCTCTTCTGGACAAGTCGTCCGCGCACCATGGAAACAGACATCGTTATAGTTGGCGCCGGGCCCGTCGGGCTGTGCCTCGCGCGATCACTGAGTGGATCTGGCCTTCGGATTGTCGTGGTCGAACAGCAATCGCTCGACGAAATCGAGAATCCGAAATTTGACGGCCGCGAGATCGCGCTCACCCAACGGTCAGCGCGAATCATGCAGCAAATGGGCCTCTGGGATCGAATCGAATCAGACGAGCGCTCGCCGCTTTCCGCCGCCAAGGTCTTCAACGGATCGTCGCCGAGCGCGCTGGAGATCGGACACGAACTGGGCGGCCACAACGAACTGGGCTGGCTCGTTTCCAATTGCGTGATCCGCAAGGCCGCCTATGATGCGCTACGCGGCGGCATGACCGAGAACGGTAACGTCACGCTGCTCACGTCGGAAACGGTAACCGGCATCAAAACCGACAGCGTTTCCGCCAACGTGACAACGGGACACGGACTGACCATCTCGGCCAGTTTGATCGTCGCGGCAGATAACCGTTTTTCTACTACGCGCAAAATGATGGGCATTGCGGCCGAAATGCGCGATTTCGGCAAATCCATGCTGGTCTGCCGCATGACGCACGACGAGCCCCATCATCACACGGCGTGGGAGTGGTTCGGATATGACCAGACGCTCGCGCTGCTTCCGTTGAATCCCGATCCATCGACGAATGCGCATCGGTCTTCTGTGGTGCTTACGCTACCTGGGCGCGAGATCGCGGAACTTGCACGTCTCGACCCGGAAGAATTCCGCTTGAACATCGAGCAGCGATTCGCGCGGCGGCTCGGGTCCATGGAGCTGGTGAGCACGCGTCACGTCTACCCTCTGGTTTCCGTCTATCCGGGACGGTTTGTCGGGCAACGTTTCGCGACAGTCGGCGATGCTGCAGTCGGCATGCATCCGGTGACCGCGCACGGGTTCAATTTCGGGCTCGTGGGTGTCGAAACGCTGAGCAAAGAAATCCTCGACGCGCGACTCAATGGCCTCGACATTGCAGCTGACTCTGTCCTGGCACGGTACGAAAGCCGGCACCGCCGCGCTACAAAGCCGCTCTATCTCGCGACCCGGTTCATCACCGACGTCTTCACAAACAGCACAGCTCCAGCACGGTTGGCGCGAGACATCATGTTGCGTGCTGCGTCACACTTCATGCCGTTCAGGAAGGCCGTGGCGGCTTCCTTGACCGGCTAGTGAAGCAGATTCAGCCCGCAGCTGACCCACGTCGGTTCGACGAACCGGCTATTCGAACGGCTGCCAGGTTCGGAAACCTGCGGGACATGCAAGAACCCCTGCCGCCAACGGGTTCCCGGCAGACGAGCGCCTGACGCTCAGGTCCCTGGTGGCCGGGGCGGCACTCGCTCCCATCCGCCAGGACAGGACCTGACATTCGGGTAGTAGCCTTCCGGCATCGCGCAGTAGTACCAGTAACCCGGTTCCGGCACCCCGCCGCCACCGGATTGCTGCGGCTCGAGCGGCTCCCGCTCGACGTACTGAACCGGCTCCTGCTCAGACGCGCCGACGACCACGGGCCAGCCGGCCACCGGATAGCCGTACCAGGGCCACGGATAGCCCCAGACGAAGCTCGGGCCAAAAAAGACCCCGCCAAACGAGACGCAGCAACCGTGACCGTGGTGAAAACCGCCGTGGTGAAAACTGCCCCAGCCGTCACTGCCGCCGCCGTGGTAAAAACCGCCACCGCTATAGCCTCCAGGCCCCCTTCCCATCGCCGCGCCACTGAAAGCTACGGCCGCCAGTATCAGCAATAGCTGGCACACCTTGCGCCCATTCATGATGATTACCTCGAGAATCCTGACCGGTCCGGATTAGCGCCCTCGGGTCGATGAAAGCTTGCCCGGACCAAGGCTGCCCTTGATCCGGACCGGCTGCATCAAGTTTATGAAGTTCTGGGGGGTTTTGCCTGGCTGGTTTCTGGCGATTGCGCCGCGGGACGCCGGCGACATCGAGTATCCGGCTCACCCATTCCGACTCCCGGAGTAGCTAACGCAGGCCACGCATCTCGCACTTGCAGTCGTCCGGATTTAGCCCGTTATTGCCGCTCAGTCGCGGCCGTGGTCAGCGGCGCGCCGGATGCGAAAACGCTGCCGAATAACGACACAGGGGGTGTTGCAGCATGCAACACCCCCTGTGATGAGCGGCAAGTTGGGAAACGCCGACGCGGTTACGCAAGCAAACGAAGTCGCACGTCAATCATCGTCGCGTAAAGGCGTGGCAGCCGGCATCCTGCGATAGATCGTGTTTCGCGACACCCCAAGCGAACGCGCCACGGCAGACACGTTGCCGCCGTGGCGCGCGAGGGCGGCCGCGATAACCGAAGTGGCGACGTCCTGCAGACTTCCGCCTTGCGGGACCGGCACGCCGCCTGCATGCAGTTCATTCGCCACTGCATCCGCCGCATCGTCGCCACGCAGGTCTTCGAAGAAGTCTTCTGGCAAATGCTCGCGCCGGATCTCGCCATCGTCGTCGACCATCGCCGCCGCCGTGCGCAGCAGGTTGCCGAGCTGCCGGAAATTTCCCGGCCACGTGCAGCGCTCGAACAGCGCCATCACATCAGGCGCGACGCTGAGCGGCCGATGGCCCGCGCCAGCAGCCGATTCGTGCTGCAACATCTTCTGGATCACGATGGAAAGGTCGGTGCGATCGCGCAGGGGCGGCAGCCGAACTACGAGGCCGTTGAGCCGGTAGTAGAGATCCTCGCGGAAACGGTGCTGCGCAATCAACTCGCGCAGATCACGGTGCGTCGCGCAAATGATGGCAATGTCGACAGGGATGGTCTTTGCCGAACCGAGCGGATTGACGACCCGCTCCTGCAGCACGCGCAACAGGCGCACCTGCAGCGGATACGGCATGTCGCCGATCTCGTCGAGAAAGAGCGTGCCGCCATTGGCCTGGAGCAACTTGCCAACGGCGCCCTTTCGCCGCGCGCCGGTAAACGCGCCCTCTTCGTAGCCGAACAATTCGGATTCGATCAGCGTCTCCGGAATCGAGGCGCAGTTGACCGCGACGAACGGCCCGTCGCGGCGCGGCGAATCATTGTGCGTCGCCTGGGCGAGCAGTTCCTTGCCGGTACCGGTTTCGCCGGTGATCAGAATCGGGATGTCCTTACCGATCACCTTGCGGACCTTCGCGATGACCGATGCCACCTGAACGTCACCCGTGTCGAGGTACCCGAGCCGCGACAGGCCCGCGGCCGGTTGCGGGGCACTCGTGCGGACGGGTCGCCGTGCATTGTCGTGCACGTCGGCGGGACGGCTGCCTTCCGCGGCCGACGCTCGCCTGAATTGCACGCGCGCGCAGACGACGGTGCCGTTGCTCAGATTCAGCATGGTGTACGGGTCGAGACTCGCACGGACGCGATCGATCAGTTGCGTGGTCGTGAGCTGGAACAGCGACGACAACGTGTGCGCTCGCAATCCGGCAAGCGGGATCCCGAGCTGAAACTGCGCGCTGCGGTTCGCCGACAGGAAGCGCCCATCGTTTGTAAACGCGACGATGCCTTCCATCAGTGTCCCGAGAAACTCAGGACGACTATGAAACGACACTTGCAGCGTCTCGTGAAAGGTCGTTGTGAACAGATGATTCTCAATCATCTGCACGGACATCTTCGCGAGCGCCATCGTGTGCGGGTGATAGCTGCGATGATCGCCCGTCACGTCGAGCACGCCGATCACATCGCCATACGGATCGATAATCGGCACGCTCGAGCATGTCAGGAACTGGTTTGCCGACAGATAGTGCTGGTTGCCGTGGACCACCATCGCGCAGCCTTCGGCAAGCGCCGTGCCGATCGCATTCGTGCCTTGCCGGTTCTCGGACCAGTTCGCGCCAGGACGTAACGCCACTTTCTCCGCACGCTGCAGGAAATCGTCGTCGCCGACGGAGTGGAGTATCAGGCCTTCGGCATTCGTCAGCACAATCATGCTCTGCGTGTTGATGATCTGCTCGTGCAGCGTTTCCATCACTGGCATCGCATGCGCGCACAACACGCGGTTCTGTTCGCGCTTGAGCGTGAGTCCGGCACCCGTGAGGACGTCATAGTCCGGCCGCGCCGACGCCCTCAGTCCGAACGTTTCCGAACGTTCGTGCGCCTTCCGGAGCGACGGCGCGGGCCAGCCAACGGCCCGCACGGCCGCCTCAGCGTCGGCCGGTTGAACGTCATTGCGCATTGTCTTCTCCAGGTGGTCCGCTGTCCGGCCGGATGTATGTTGTCGATACACGCAAGGTCCACGTCACACAATCGTCGGACCCGATGATCGGCGCCGGGCGTGCGCGGCGCACAGCGCCCGGTAAAAGCGATCGCGATGCCGGTTCGTATCGGCAATCGCGCAGCCGGAACTCTCGGCTGGCTGCGTCTTTATTACTTGAATCGCCCTCATCTCGATATTCGGACTCACCCCAAGGCATCAGCCGTCAAGCGCTGCCCTGCGTGCTGCTCAGCCAGTAACTGCGTGCAAAACCGCACGTCCGCAGAAATCCCTGCCAACACGCTCTTTCGATCTAGATCAATAGCGGGCGATGTGCCGGGGGAAGTGTCGGCGCGAGCACGCTCGATGTCCGGAGCGCAACCACTGTCATGTTCGGCAACACCATGCGAGTCGAGGTGTACCGGAATGAAACAGATCGATCACACCGAACACATGACGGACGAATCCGCGTTTTCGACTGGAAGCCATGTCTGCTGTGCTTCCCGGGCGAGTGGCATACGACTTGCGTAAATGCGCACGCTCGCGGCACGGCGCCGTCCGGACGCACGACAACGCGCGCATAGCGGCAGTGCAAACACAAATATCAAGGAGACAACTATGAAGCGACGTTCGAGAACGGGCAGCCGGTTGGCGGCATGCGGCATCGGCATGGCGGCCGTGTTGACGCTAACCACTGTTTCGGTGAATGCAGCCGCCGACTATCCACCCGTGACCTACGACCGCCTCGCCAACGCGCAAAGCGATCCCGGCTGGCTCACTTACTATCGGACTTACAGCGGCCAGTCACACTCGCCGCTCAAACAGATCGACGCTTCCAATGTCGCCCAACTGAAGCAGACATGGAGCTACAAGTTTCCCGCCGAACTGAAGCAGGGATTCGAGGCGACACCGATCGTCAACGGCAATTATCTTTTCGTAAGCACGCCGAAAGATAATGTCTATGCGTTCGACGCGAAGACGGGCGAGCAGCTCTGGAAATATGAGCCGAAGCTCGGCGCGGAATCGTTCAAGACGGCTTGTTGCGATGTCGTGAACCGCGGTGTCGCCCTGTACGGCAAGAACGTGTACGTCGCCATGTTGAGCGGCGAAGTTGCCGCACTCGATGCACAGTCCGGCAACCTGCTCTGGAAGAAGCAGATGTTCGAACCGGGCCTCGGCTACGCGTTCTCCCTCGCGCCACTCGCGCTTGACGGAGCGATCATCGTCGGTACGTCGGGTGGTGAATACGGAATCCGCGGTTACATCGCTGCCCTCGATCCAAAGAACGGTTCGATCTTGTGGAAGCGCTACACGATTCCCGGCTCCGGAGAGAAAGGCGCAGAGACCTGGCCCGACGGCATGCAGGCACACGGCGGCGGCGCCGCGTGGCTGACCGGCACCTACGATGCCGCAACCCAGACGCTGTACTGGGGCGTCGGCAATCCGGGCCCGTGGCTCGCTGCGCTGCGTCCCGGCGACAATCTCTACTCCGATTCGCTGCTCGCACTGGATCCAAAAAACGGCAATCTGAAGTGGCATTACCAGTACACGCGTAACGACACCTGGGACTATGACGGTGTGAACACGCCGATTCTCGCCAAGATCAAGCACAACGGTAAGGATTACGAAGCGATTATTCATGCAGACCGCAACGGCTTCTTCCACGCCATCGATCGCGAAACCGGCAAGCTGATCTACGCCGAGCCATTCGTGAAGGCAACGTCGGTGACCGGTTACACGGCGGACGGCGCCCCGGTTCAGGACGAAAGCAAGTTTCCGAAGGCTGGCACGACGATCGATACTTGCCCGAGCTTCCTCGGTGGAAAGAACTGGTGGTCGGTCTCGTATGACCCCGAACGCCACATTGCTGTCGTGCCGGCACTGCACGCGTGCATGAGCCTTTCGGGCAAGTCGGTCAGCTACATGGAAGGTTTGCCTTATCTCGGCGAAGGCTTCGAGATCAAGCCCGAACCGGGCAGTCAGGGCTATGGCGAACTGCAGGCCATCGACGTGGACACCGGCAAGAAGCTGTGGGGCCACTGGACGAAGATGCCGTGGAATGGCGGCGTCGCAACGACTGCGAGCGGCATCGCGTTCAGCGGCTCGCTTGATGGCCATCTGTACGCGTTCGACATCTCGACAGGCAAGGTCCTCTGGGAAAGCCCGCAACTCGCGAGCGGCATCGTCGCGCAACCCTCGGTGTTCGAAATCGACGGCAAGGAGTACGTCGCGGTGCTCGCGGGATATGGCGGCGCCAATCCGATCTGGGGTGGCCCGATGGCCGAAGTCGCCAAGGACGTCCCGCGCGGCGGCACGCTCTACGTGTTCGCGCTCGATCGCAGCTGATCGCGACTTCCCTGCTCTACCGCGTCGCGCCCTTGCACTTCGTGCCGGGCGCGACACCCCAGCCTTTCCCGGAACGCAAGACCATGAATACTCGACTCACCCAGATCGCCGCAGCGGGCGCGTTCGCGGCAAGCGTTGCGTTGGTGCCGGTGCACGCGTCGGCCGGCGTGCGCGTCTGCACGATGCCCGGCAGCCCCTCGACAGCGCTCGATCAAGCCGTCGCACGTGCCGTGTTCCGCACGGCGGGCATCAATGCCACGTTCGTTGCGCACGGCATCGACGACGGCAATGACGACGACGGCATCTCCGCCCGTGAGCTTATGAAATCACTCGGACGCAACTGCGATGTGATTGCCGGCTTTCCGCGCTCGGCTCAAGCCGATGCGTCGGACGCGCATTTGAGCTTCTCACAGGGCTATCTGCGCTCCGGATACGTCAACGTCACACTGCGCGATGCCCGCCCGGTTGCGACAGTCGATGGCAAGGAGACCGTCGCCGCCACCTGGTCGAGCCCGTCGCAACTGATTGCGGTCCAGCAGAAGAACGCCCGTTTCGATCTGGAGAACACGTCCGCGATGACCGTCGAAGCCGTCGCGAAGCGCCGCGCGCAGCGTGCGATCGTGTGGTATCCGGCGGTGGTCGCGTATCAACGCGCGCATCCGCAATTGCACTTCAACGTTGCGCCCGTGCAGTCCGACTATGCCGACTGGAGCCTCGTGTTCGCGTCCGGCCCGGATACCGACGACCTGCAGACGCGGATCAATCGTGCGCTATCGAAAATGACCGCCGACGGTCGCCTCGCTTCGCTCACGCGTAGCTGGGAACTGCCCGACTCCGTCCTGCATGCAGCCGCCGCGCCCGTTCACGCCCGCAATCCCCTCATCATGAACGCGGTGTGGACGAACACGTCGGAGCGGCCCGTAAACGGCACACAGCACGCCGCGCACCAAGGCGGTGGCTTCATCAAGGTCTCGGCAAGCAGTAGCGGCGCGGCGCCTTCTTTCAACGATGTGCAGGTGGCACACGGCAAGGATATCTACGCCGGCGCGTGCGCGAAATGCCACGGCGTGGAACTCGATGGCGTCACGGGACCCGCGCTGAGCGGCCCGGCATTTGCGCCGGCGTCAAACTCACATCTGACGATCGGCGCCATCTATCAATACATGTCGACGAACATGCCCGCCGACCGTCCCGGAAAATTGTCCGATGACGAATACGCCGACGTCATGGCATTCCTCCTCTACACGAACGGCTACGAGTCCGGCGGTGCGAAGCTGACCGCCTCGGACGCGGCTGCTTCGACGACGCCGCTGAACGCCGGACCTCGCCATTAGCATAGGCAACGCGCCCCCTTCCACGGGGGGCGCGTGGTGCAAACCGACCGCCTTTTAAATCACTAAGGAATACATAATGTTTTCCAGCAATCGCAGAACATTCATCATCCACGCTGCGAGTCTTTGCGCGGCGCTCGCAACTGCGGACCGGGCATTCGCTACTGCGCCGCTCGTCGACGAAAACGACGCCGCCGTGAAGCCGCTTGGCTATCGCGCGAAGGCCAGCACCGTCGATTCCGCGCAGTTCCCGAAATTTCACGCTGGCCAGCATTGCGCAAACTGCCGCTTCTACACCGGCGGCGCACAAGATGCCGCGGGACCGTGCCCAATGTTTCCGGGCAAGTCGGTTTCGGCCGACGGCTGGTGCAACGTCTACGCACCACGTGCCTGAGCGCTTGCGCCGTCTCCACTCAAAAACAATCGTCGCTTCTCCCCCGGTTTTCCTCAGACAATAAATATCGGGAGATCACCAACGTGCACAAAGCGCCACGTAGTCTGTCAGACTGATCCACGTCAAACGACCCGCGCCGATACATGCTCCAATTCATGTCGTGGCGCGGTGACTGCGCGGGTCGTGGAGACGACGATGAAGCTCACTTTTCTGGGCGGGGCGGAGACTGTGACAGGGTCCCGTTTTCTGCTGGAAGCGGCCGGCAAGCGCGTGCTGATCGACTGCGGGCTGTTTCAGGGCACGAAGAACCTGCGCCGGCGCAATTGGGAAACGCTGCCGGTCCCCGCCGCGTCGATCGACGCCGTGATCCTCACGCACGCGCACATCGACCACTGCGGCTACTTGCCCGTCCTCGCACGCGACGGCTTTCGCGGCCCGGTCTACTGCACGCCCGGAACGGCGGATCTGTGTGAAGTGATGCTGCGCGACAGCGCGCGGCTGCAGGAAGAGGAAGCGGCGTTCGCCAATGCTCACGGCTACTCGAAACATCATCCGGCGTTGCCGCTCTATACGCTCCAGGATGCGGAACGCGCGCTCCGCCTCATCGGTCCGCGCGAATTCGATGCGCCCGCGTGGCTCAATAGCCAGTTCGGCTTCCGGCTCCTGCCCGCCGGGCACATTCTCGGAGCCGCCAGCGTGGTGCTGTCCTGCAACCACACGCTGGTCGCGTTCTCGGGTGACCTTGGCCGCCCCGACGATCCGCTGATGCGTGCACCCGCACCGCCCGCGCACGCCGACTATCTCGTCATCGAGTCAACCTACGGCGACCGCCTGCACAAGGCGCTCAATCCCGAGGACGAACTGGCCGAGGTGTTCGCACGCACCTTCGCGCGAGAAGGCGTCGTGGTGATGCCGTGCTTCGCCGTGGGACGCGCCCAGGAGATTCTGTACTACATCGCGCGGCGCAAGGAGGCCGGACGCATGCCTGCCATCCCGGTCTATCTCGACAGCCCGATGGCGATCAGCGTCACCGACCTGTACCGCCGCCATATGCGCGAGCACCGGCTCACGCTCTCGCAGTTGCATGCCATCGACCACACCGCCTTCATGACGCGCACGATCGACGAATCGAAGGCCATCGCCGGACGGCGCGGACCGAAGGTGATCATCGCAGGCAGTGGCATGGCGACCGGCGGCCGCGTGCTGCATCACCTCGCGCTCTACGCGCCCGATCCGCGCAACACGATTGCGCTCGTCGGCTATCAGGCCGCAGGGACACGCGGTGCGGCGCTCGAAGCACGCGAGCCGAGCATCAAGCTACTCGGCGAATATGTGCCGGTGTGCGCCGAAGTCGCGTCGATTTCATCGCTGTCCGCACACGCGGATTACACCGAGACGCTGCGCTGGCTCGACGGCATGACCTGTCCGCCGGAGCGCACCATCGTCACGCACGGCGAACCAGCAGCTGCGGACGCGCTGCGGCGACGCATCGCCGAAAAGCTGGGCTGGCGCTGCGATGTGCCGACCTGGCTGGAATCGTTCGACCTGCCGGAGCGTGGCGAGCTGAATCGTCCCTATCCCGCAGGCGAGCCGATGCCCGCCGCCTGAACTCGCAGGCAGCCCCGCTCGCCCTTCAAATATTGATCTACATCAATATTTGAAGGGCGAGCGTTTCTAGACTCGAATCACGTGACGGCGCGTTGAGCGCCCTTTCGCCCGTTTCGGGCACTTCCGGAGACGTTGCAGCGATGAGTTACAAAACCCTGCTTGTCCACCTCGACACGAGCAATCGCGTGCAAGCGCGGCTGGAACTCGCGTTGCGCCTCGCACGCCGGTTCGACGCACACCTCACGGGACTGTTCGCGACTTTCGTGCCCGATCCTCGCGAGTTCCGCGTCATGGCCGGCTCCGCCAGCTGGTTCGAAACCCATCGCAAGCTGCGCGAAGAGCAGCGCGGCGCGGCCGAGCGCATCTTTCGCGCCGAGTTGCTGCGCGCCGGGGTGGAGGGCGAGTGGATCGCAGCGTCGCAAAACGCCGAGCAATCGGTCATTACGCACAGCCGTTACGCCGATCTCATCATCGTCGGACAGAGCGACCCGGACGACCCCGAAACCTATGTCGCAGACCGTTTTCCTGAGACTGTCGTGTTGACGTCGGGCCGTCCGGTGCTGGTCGTGCCCTACGCGGGACGCCACGAAGCAGTGGGCTCGCGGGCGCTGGTTGCCTGGAACGGCAGCCGCGAGGCGTCGCGGGCGGTCCACGACGCGATGCCGTTCCTCGCCCGCGCGGAACGGGTCACGGTCGTGCGCATCAACACTCCCAGTTCGCCAGCGCCGGTTCGCGCACCGGGCACCGACATCGCACTGACGATTGCACGGCACGGCGCGCATGTCGATATCGTCGAAATTTCGAACGATATCGACGAAACCTGCGGCGACGCGCTGCTCTCCCTCGCCGCCGATGAAGCCTACGACCTCGTCGTGATGGGCGCCTATGGCCACGCGCGCTGGAAAGAGCAGGTGGTAGGCGGCGTGACCCGCACGATGTTCGACTCCGCGACGCTCCCGGTCCTCATGTCGCATTAAAATCAGGGGCAGTGCGCGCACAATCAAAACCAGGCTAACAAGAAGCCACGCCACCGTCGACGACACGCCGACGGGCCTGAGCGCAAAACAATCTTGTCGGAGAAATACATCGTGTACACACGCATACTCGTTCCGCTGGACGGCAGCGAAACCGCCTCGAGCGCGCTTGAGACCGCCTTGCAGCTTGCCGTCGACATGAAGGCTGAGGTTCGGCCGATCTACGTCGTCGACGTGCCGGTGTTGGCGTTCGATTCCCCCGGCTTCGACCCGACGATCATTCGCGACGCCTTCGCGGAAGAAGGACGGCGCGTGACAGCACAGGCCGAGGCACGCATGAAAGAGCGCGGCGTAGCCGGCACCACACGGATCGAAGAAGTCGCCGGGCCCGGCGAGGACGTCGCTGAGCGCATTCTGCTCGCCGCTGCGGACTGCAAGGCAGACGTCATCGTGATGGGCACGCACGGGCGTCGCGGGCTGCGGCGCCTCGTGCTCGGCAGTGTCGCCGAGCGCGTGGTGCGTAGCGCGACGTTGCCAGTGCTGCTCGTGCCTTCGCGTGCGCAGGACGCCGCGCTCGAAGCAGGCGGCGCCAGCTAACAACGCGCCGACGCATAGCGGCATGTTCCCTGCCGCGCAGACGATCGGCGAAATAACACAGAAACTTTGCGGTCGCATGGGGCCCCTCAGCCCCAACGAGATCCGCATCCTCGAAAAACGGAGAACCCAGATGCACCGAGCCGCTTCCGAGATCGACCGCTCACTGACTCGCCTGAAGGCACCGTCTGCGAATGGCAGGCTGGCGCTCGCCGCCGCAGCACTTGCCGCGGCCCTCGGATCCCCCTTCGTTCATGCGCAGTTGCCCGAGCCGACCCAACTCGTCGACGCGCAGCACTGCATGTTCTGCCACACCACCGACGCGCCCTTCCTCGCGCCATCGTTCCATCAGATTGCCGAGCGCTATCGCAATACGCCGCACGCAGACGCCATGCTGGAAAAGAAGCTGCGACTCGGCGGCCCGGCACACTGGGGCGACACGCCGATGCCGCTGGCCGCGGACCGGGGCGGCCCGCTCTCCCGCGAGGACGCCCACGTGCTTGTCCAGTGGGTTTTGAGTCAGTAAGCTGAAACTTCTCCCTTCAGGAGTGCCGCCATGCGCATCACCGCTCATCTCGACCACTACGATCCGCTCGACCCCAACGCGTGCGCCATCATCTGGCTCGACAAGCAGGCTGGAAAGTGGTCGCGGGAAGCTCACGTTGGTGCCGGTGTACCGCCATGGGGACTTGCCGGCCAAACGCTGGACGGCACTTGCCTGCTAGCGGGCGACGACCGGCAACCGCTGTGTCTCCTCGAAGGACTCGACCTCGCGTCCCCGGACGGTCCGTTCGAAGGCGAAACAGGCGCCGTTCGCTGGCTGGCGCAAGACAGGGCAGCGTCGACGGAAGGACGATGGCATGTTCAGTGTGTCGACGCGACCGAGTCCAATCCCGCCGACAGCCTGTTCGCCGACGAAGGCCGATAGACGACGCGCGTGCACATCACCGCATCGCAACGCCGGATTTCGTTCACATGTGGAACGCGCGACGGGTCTTGAGTTCGACCCACAGGGCTCCCTCGCGCAAGCCCTCGATAACCGCCGCCGTTTCGCTTTCGAACGTGCTGTGGTGGGTGAATTCGCGAGTGAACTCCGCTTCGGGCGGCGCGTACGAGACGTGAATATTGCAACCGTACCCGCCCAGTGGTGCTGGCACGGTTTCCGCAATCACCGTCCACGTAGCCCCGTTGATGGTTCCCTTCAGTGACATGATCGACGCTCCGTAGCAGACAACTCGACTTGATCGCGGGGCGTTCCGGCATCCTGTCTGTAGGAACACCCTTGAATGGAGAATAGCCGCGTCGGGAAGCGTACGATTGACATATATCAAATCAGCCAATCAAGGTACGCAGAACTCGCAGCTGACCTCTATCGAGTGAACAGCGTTCGCGCGGGCAACACGCCGCAATTGCAGGAAGTGTGCCGCCGCGGGCGATTCTGTTTTCGACGGAAGGAGCCAACGCCATGACCATGCATGTTGATCTGAGCGGCGTGCAAAACCGATATCGACTCTGCTTCGTACGTGACACATGGGCGTTCTTCACCAGGCTCGCGCTCGATCGCCAATGGGGTGACAACTGGGAACGCACGCCCTACGAACGGTATGCCGGCGCACCGTACGCCGGCGAACCTGACCAGATTCTGAAACTGGCATTTGACGGCCCCCTGTTGCGGCCCGAGGCAGGCACGCACGGCGCAGCGTACAGCGTGGAAGAAATCAACAACGGCCGCGTCCCGTGGCTACGCACGGAAAGCTATCTCGGGACGAAGCAGGTATTCATCATGGCTGGCGTTACGCTGGAGAAATTTGTCCCATCGGTGGAGCTGGCTGGTGGCACGGTCTACGTGCCGCTTGGCTGGGGCGACCTGATTCGCCGTACAGGCGCGATTGCCCCGGAAACGCCGGAGCGGTCGCCTTGACGTCGTCCGCGTGCTCGGTGCTGCAACGTAGTCTCGATCCGGATAACAGCATGTCGACGGCCTTTCGTCGCTATGTGGGAATCGACTATTCGGGCGCCCGAACTCCAGATGACAGCTTGAAGGGCTTGCGCGTGTATATCGCGCCTACCCCAAACGATGTATCCGTCGAAGCGCTTTCCCCGCCCAGTCCGCGCAAATACTGGACGCGACGCGGCGTAGCACTGTGGTTGACCGAACTTCTGAGCGACGATGTACCGACGATCATCGGCATTGACCATAGCTTCTCTTTTCCCCTGCGCTACTTCAAAGCCCATCAACTCGCGCAAGACTGGTATGCGTTCCTGGAGGACTTCCGCGAACACTGGCCGACAGATGAGCCAGATGTCTATGTCGATTTCGTGCGCGACGGCAGGGTCGGCAATGGCAAGGCGCGCCAGGGTAACCCGAGATGGCGTCGCATGGCCGAAGAATGCTGCAGAGCAAAGTCCGTATTCCACTTTGATGTGCAGGGCTCAGTCGCCAAGTCGACGCATTCCGGTATTCCGTGGCTCTGACCTGCCCCCCGAGATTAGTACGCTGACGGTGTAGAGTCCGTTCCGACAAGGAGCGGTCATGAAGAAGCGATTCACCGAAGAACAGATTATTGGCGTGCTGAAGGAAGGCGAGGCGGGCCTGAAGCCAGCAGAGCTGTGCCGCAAGCACGGCATCTCGGAAGCGACCTACTACAACTGGAAGGCGAAATTCGGCGGCATGACGGTTTCCGATGCGCAGCGCCTGAAGGAGCTGGAGCAGGAGAACAGCAAGCTCAAGCGTCTGCTGGCCGAGTCGATGCTCGACAATTCTGCGTTGAAGGACCTTCTGTCGCGAAAATAGCAAGCCCGCAGGCCAAACGCGAAGCGGTCCAGATATTGATGACCGAACGCGCCATGGGTGTCACCCGGGCCTGCGGGCTGGTAGGGATTTCGCGCTCGCTGTTTCAGTATGAGTCGCGCCGCCGGGTCGACGACGAAGTGCTGACTGGCCGGATGATGGCCATCGCCGCGCAAAAGCGTCGCTACGGCTATCGCCGGATTCATGTTCTGTTGCAGCGCGAGGGCTGGCTGGCAAACCATAAACGCATCTGGCGGCTGTATAGCAAGGCTGGACTGAGCGTGCGCAAGCGGCGACGCAAGCGCATAGCCGCTGTCGAGCGCAAACCGCTGCCGGTGCCAACGGGGCCGAACCAGAGCTGGTCGATGGACTTCGTCAGCGACGGGCTGGCTTATGGTCGGCGCTTTCGCTGCCTGAACGTGGTCGACGATTACACGCGTGAGTGCCTGGCTATCGAGGTCGATACCTCATTGCCGGGTCAACGGGTCAAGCAGGTGCTTGAACGGTTAAGCGAGATGCGCGGCTTGCCCGGGTCCATCACGGTGGACAACGGCCCGGAGTTCGCTGGTAAGGTGCTGGATGCATGGGCTTACGAAGTGGGCGTAACGCTGTCGTTCATCCGGCCCGGCAGGCCGGTGGAAAACGCCTACATCGAGAGCTTCAACGGGCGATTCCGGGACGAATGCCTGAACGAGCACTGGTTCGTTTCCATGCGTCACGCCAGGCGGTTGATTGAAGATTGGCGTATCGAGTACAACACCGAGCGCCCTCACAGTTCGCTCGGGTATCTGGCGCCAGCGCAGTTCGCGCAGGCGCACGAAACGAAGGAATTATTAACCTCGGACTCTAACGGCGCTTCGTACTAATACCGGGGGCAGGTCAGCTCCTCTACCTGCATCGACAGCTCGGCGACAAGGTTCACTTCTGGCCATTCGACGGCTGGGACATTCCGGTGGGACGCTCGGCGATTGTGGAAGCGTATCCGTCGATGTGGAGGCGCGGATGTGTCGCACCCGCCGGCATGACTGATGACCAGTTTGATGCGTACACGATTGCCGAGTGGCTGCGGCATGCTGATCTGGAACAGCGCCTTTGTATGGCGTTGCATCCATCGTTGAGCGCATCGGATCGCGCGGTGGCTCTAGTCGAGGGATGGATAATCGGTGTGGATGCCGTCCGGGACGCTTGATCCGCGAGGCTGCGGTCAACCCTTCCTGTGTAGGAAGGTCACTCAATCGCGCTCTACGCTCTATCTCTACGGAAAAAAGCCGCACCAGTTAGGACTGGTGCGGCGAACACGCTATTGCAAAGAGGCAGATGCTAACCACGACATCTACCCGCTTGTTTAACGGCCCCGCTCGCGAAAAATTGAGGTTCTTCAGACAAATAGGTCGCGCCGGCGTGATCCGAAACATCAAGGCTCCTTTGCAGAGCCTCAACTTGCAATTGGAGGGGCTTCGGGAGCCTGCACGCTAATACCGATCGTCGCAGGTTCATCGCTTAAAGACGAAAAGCCTATCGCAGAAGGGCCGCGAGTTCGAGCTTTCTGGACCTAAGCGCACCAGGAACGGGATATTGTCGACCGTTGAACGCGCAACATCATGCGCCGGTCGCAACTAACAAACGCGGCGGTGACGCACTCATTTCCGTTGTAGTCGTCATTGTCTCGCCCGTGATTGCCCAAGAAACTCTGGGCGGTGCAAGCAAATTCGCGCGTCTTCACGCACTATAGAAACACTATGCATTCCTAACATCAATTTTTACGCAGATTCAGCAAGCCTCAGCGCACGTGGCACGATTACTAAGCTACCCATCCTGCCATCTACCTGAGCAATTATCAGGAATCGAAATTTAAATTGCTCTGCAACAAACCCATCAAGGATCTCACATGCCAACACCCGCCCATATCAGCATCGCCGGCACGGAAGCCGCTGACGACTGGCGCAAACCGCTGGAGTCCTGATCGACTGAACCTGCTGCGGCACACCGCAGCAGGCTCTCTCCGCTCAGTAATGACAAAGGGCCTCGCTACATCTCTGTAGCGAGGCCCTTTTCATCGAACCAGGCAGCCGGACAACCCAACCATCCGGCCGCTCCCGGCAACCGCCGGGATCTAGATCAATGCGGCAGCGCCGGGATCATCCAGCTCAGCCAGTGTTGCTGCGCGAACACGAGCACGCCGAGCAGCAGCGTCAGGAACACGCTGTGCCAGAACGTCCGGGCGAACACGACGCCCTCTTGCCCCTTCAGGTCCGTCGTCGCGACGCCCGTTGCAATGTTCTGCGGCGAGATCATCTTGCCCATCACACCGCCCGACGAGTTGGTCGCTGCCATCAGCACCGGATCCAGCCCGAGTTGCTTCGCAGCCACGACCTGCAGGTTGCCGAAGAGCGCGTTACCCGACGTATCGCTGCCCGACAGGAACACGGCGATCCAGCCAAGCGATGCCGACACGAGCGGGAAAAGCGCACCCGTCGATGCAACACCCATCCCGAGGGTGTAGCTCATGCCCGAGTAGTTCAGCAGGTACGCGAGCGCGACGATCATCATCACGGTAGCGATTGCGATACGCGTTTGCTTCCAGGTCTGCGCAACGCAGCAGAAGAAGCCGCCGAAGCCGACACGCGTCCAGAGCCCCGTGACCACGGCGGCGAGAAGAATGGCCGTGCCGGTGCCGAGCGGCTGGAAAGTCCAGACCGCCGCATAGGACTTGTTATAGAGCGTCATGTACACGGCATTGTGCAGGCCGGGCCACTTGATGTTCGCCTGACCGATCGATGCGATGTTCGCATGAACCCAGACGATCACGATGATCGACACGAGAATCCACGGCAACCAGCCGCCGTAGCCGACGCGTTCCGAGTGATTCGTCGCGCGCTTCTCCGTGCGGGAAAGCGAGAACGCGGGATCGAACTCCGGCTTCCAGACCTTCAGGAAGCCGATCGTGATGATCAGCGAAGCCATCGACGAAAGAACGTCCGTCAACTGGTAGCCAAGGAAGTTCGACGTGATGAACTGCGCAAGCGCGAAGCTGCCGCCCGACACCACGAGTGCGGGCCATAGCTTGCCGATCGAGCGAACGCCACCGTAGATGCCGACGACATAGAACGGCAGCAGGAACGCGAAGAACGGCAACTGACGGCCGACCATCGCGGCAAGCGTCTCGGTATGCAGCGACGTGACGGCGCCGAGCACCGTAATCGGCACACCGAGCGCGCCGAATGCGACAGGCGCCGTGTTGAAGATCAGCGTGAAGGTAAGTGCTTCGAGGGCCGGGAATCCGAGCCCGATCAGGAGCGCGCTCGTAATCGCCACCGGCGTGCCGAAGCCGGAAATCCCCTCGAGCAGACAGCCGAACGAGAACGCGACGACGAGCAGCACGAGGCGCCGGTCATCGGGCAAGTGGTCGAGCATCCATTGACGGAACTGGTCGAAGCGTCCCGTCTTCACCGCGATGTTGTACAGCAGCAGCGCGTTGACGACGATCCACATCACCGGAACCAGCGCGAGCGTCATGCCGGCGGCGACGGAGTCGAACGCGAGCGTGGCCGGCATGCCCCAGACGGCGATCGCAATCACGAGGCCAGAGACAAGTCCTGCGAGCGACGCCTGCCAGGCCGGCCGGCGCAGCACGCCGAGCATCACGAGCGCGACGGCGATCGGAATGGCTGCAACGAGAAACGAAAGGGCAAGCGAGTTGCCCACCGGCGTCAGCGGCTGGGCAAATAGCGTACCGGCTGGTAGCTGTATTACGGGGTTCATCTAGTCTCCATTGTCCCGTAGACGGGATTTATTTCCACACGCTGCCGTATCGAAGCCAGGCGCCGCACGCAGCACGCGCGGCCCATCGTCGAAGCGACAAAAAAAAGGCGGGCGCCGTGGCGCCCGCCTTCGATAATCAGCCTGCTCGCTGGTGTTTCTTGAACGCGAGTCGATACTGATGCAGCAGCGGCTCGGTGTAGCCGCTCGGCTGTTCCTTGCCTTCGAACGCGAGTGCGCACGCTGCCTTGAATGCGTAAGACGCATCGAAGTTCGGCGCCATCGGAACGTAATTCGCGTCGCCGGCGTTCTGCTGGTCGACGACGGCCGCCATGCGCTTGAACACGTCGAGCACGAACTCACGCGTGATCACGCCGTGGCGCAACCAGTTCGCGATGTGCTGGCTCGAGATGCGCAGCGTCGCGCGATCTTCCATCAGGCCGATGTTGTTGATATCGGGCACCTTGGAGCAGCCGACACCTTGTTCGACCCAGCGCACGACATAGCCGAGAATGCCCTGCGCGTTGTTCTCGACTTCGCGGCGGATTTCCTCTTCGCTCCACTGCGCACGCTCGACAACAGGTACCGTGAGCAGCCCGTCGAGCAGCGCATCGCGTTCCTGCGCGTAGTCGATTTTTTCGAGTTCCTGCTGGACGGCCTGAACGTCGACATCGTGATAGTGCATTGCGTGCAGCGTCGCCGCAGTCGGGGACGGCACCCACGCCGTGTTCGCGCCCGCGCGCGGATGCGCGATCTTCTGTTCGAGCATCGCGTGCATGAGGTCCGGCATCGCCCACATGCCCTTGCCGATCTGCGCGCGGCCACGCAGGCCTGCGGACAGGCCGGCGAGCACGTTGCTGCGTTCATACGCGGTGATCCACGCCGACGACTTCATGTCGCCCTTGCGGAGCATCGGGCCCGCTTCCATCGCGGTGTGCATTTCGTCGCCGGTGCGGTCGAGGAAGCCGGTGTTGATGAACGCGACGCGCGACGACGCAGCCGCGATACACGCCGACAGGTTCACGCTCGTACGGCGCTCCTCGTCCATGATGCCCATCTTGATCGTCTCGCGCGGCAGGCCGAGCAGGTCTTCGACGCGCGAGAACAGATCGGCGGCAAAGGCCACTTCGACCGGGCCGTGCATCTTCGGCTTCACGATGTAGATCGAGCCCTTGCGCGAATTGCGCTTCGCTTTCAGGTCGTGCATCGAGCAGAGCGTCGTGATGACGCCGTCGAGAACGCCTTCCGGGATCTCGTTGCCGTCGCGGTCGAGCACGGCGGGCGTCGTCATCAGATGGCCGACGTTGCGCACGAAGAGCAGCGAGCGGCCATGCAGCGTAACCGTCGATCCGTCCGGTGCGTGGTATTCGCGGTCGGCATTCAGACGACGCGTGAACGAGCGGCCACCCTTCGAGACTTCCTCAACCAGCGTGCCCTGCATGAGGCCAAGCCAGTTGCGGTAGAGCTCGACCTTGTCGCTGGCGTCGACGGCCGCGACCGAATCTTCGCAGTCGATGATCGTCGTGACGGCCGCTTCGAGGATCACGTCCTTCACGTGGGCCGGATCGCTCGCGCCGATCGGCGTCGAAGCGTCGATCTGGATCTCGACGTGCAGGCCGTGGTGCTTGAGCAGGATCGCGGTCGGTGCGGCAGCGTCGCCCTGATAGCCGACGAATTGCGCCGGGTCGGCGAGTTGCGTGGAGCCCGAAGCGGTCTTGACCGACAGCTTGCCGCCTTCCACCGTGTAGCCCGTCGAGGCGCGGTGCGAGCCGCTCGCGAGCGGTGCGGCGCGATCGAGGAAGTCACGCGCGAACGCGATCACACGCTCGCCGCGCACGGGGTTATACGCGCCATCGCGCGTTGCGCCGCCGTCTTCCGGCAGCGCATCGGTGCCGTACAGCGCGTCGTACAGGCTGCCCCAGCGTGCGTTTGCGGCGTTGAGCGCATAGCGCGCGTTCGACAGCGGCACGACGAGTTGCGGACCCGCTTGCGACGCGATCTCGCTATCGACGTTTGCGGTCGTTGCAACGACGCGCTCCGGCGCCGGCACGATATAGCCGATTTGCGTCAGATGTGCGCGGTAGGCGCGCAGGTCGCGCACCGGGCCCGGATTCGCGCGATGCCATGCGTCGAGTTCGAGTTGCATGCGGTCGCGCTCGGCGAGCAGCGCGCGGTTACGCGGCGCGAGCTCGTGCACGAGCGCCGAGAAACCGCTCCAGAACGCGCCGGTGTCGACGCCAGTACCGGGCAATGCTTCCGTTTCGATGAACCGGGCAAGCCCTTCGTCGACCTTAAGTCCGTGGTGTTCGATCATTTCGCTTCCTTCGTGCTTAACTGAATACGCTGTTGCGCTTACGCGGCGATGCTGTTTGCGCCGGCCTTTGCGACCTGCGCGTCCTGGTCGGACTTCACGCCCGAGACGCCGACGGCGCCAATCACCTGCCCATCGACGATGACCGGTACACCGCCTTCGAGCGTCGCGACAAGCGGCGCGCTCAGGAACGCAGTGCGGCCGCCGTTGATCATATCTTCATAGGCCTTCGACTCGCGACGGCCAAGCGCGGCGGTACGTGCCTTCTCCTGCGAGATGTACGAACTCACCGGCGCCGTGCCATCGAGGCGTGCGAGCGCGAGCGGATGGCCACCGTCGTCGACCACTGCGATTGCGACGGCCCAGCCGTTACGCTCGGCTTCGGCGCGTGCTGCATCGAGGATTCGGGTCGCTTCGGCAATGCCGAGTACGGGTTTCATCTGCATCTCAGTTTTTCTCCAGGTCGGGGTTCAGCATTGAATCGACAAGCTCGATCCAGTGCGTGATGTGCGTGCGGCCCGCGCTGTTCAGGTGCGACTGACAGCCGACATTCGCCGTCACGATCGCATCCGGCTTGCCGGCTTCGAGCGCATCCAGCTTATTGTCGCGCAATTGTTTCGCAATTTCAGGTTGCGTGAGCGAATACGTCCCCGCCGAGCCGCAGCACAGATGGGAATTCGCCACGCTGGTCAGATCGAAGCCAAGGCGCGTGAGCACGCCTTCGACTGCGCCGCCGAGGCGCTGCGCATGCTGCAGCGTGCACGGGCAGTGGAATGCGATCCGCTTGCTGGTAACGGGCGCAAGTGCTTCGAGCGGCTCGGCAGTAATCACTTCGACGAGGTCGCGCGCAAGCGCGCTCACGCGCCGTGCCTTGTCCGCATAGGCCTTATCGAAACGCAGCAGGTCGCCGTATTCCTTCACGAACGCGCCGCAGCCGCTCGCCGAAATCACGATCGCCTCGGCGCCTGCCTCGATGGCGGGCCACCACGCGTCGATGTTACGCCGGGCGCGATTGAGACCCGCATCCTGCGCGTTCATGTGGTATTCGGTGGCGCCGCAGCAGCCGGCCTGCGGCGCGGGCGTCACGCTGATCCCGAGCCGGTCGAGCACGCGCGCGGCGGCGCCGTTCGTGTTCGGCGCGAGCGACGGCTGCACGCAGCCTTCGAGCATCAACACGCGACGTGCGTGCCGCGCACGCGGACGCGGGCTCGCTGCCGGCGCCTTTGCTGGAATCTTGTCGCGCAGCGACTCGGGCAACAGACCGCGCACGGCGCGGCCCGCGCCGAGCAGCGCAGCGAATGTTTTCGGCCGCGGCACGGTGTGGCGCAGCCCCGCGCGCAGCAAGCGGTCGCCAAGCGGCCGCGTCGTGCGGCGCTCGACCTCGGCGCGCCCGATGTCGAGCAGCGAGTGATACCGAACGCCCGACGGACACGTCGTTTCGCAGTTGCGGCAGGAGAGGCAGCGGTCGAGATGCAGCTGCGTCTTTTCGGTGACGGGCTGCCCTTCGAGCATCTGCTTGATCAGATAGATCCGGCCGCGCGGCCCGTCGAGTTCGTTGCCGAGCAACTGGTAAGTCGGGCAGGTCGCGTTACAGAACCCGCAGTGCACGCAGGCGCGCAGGATCGATTCCGCCTCTTCGGCGCGTTCGAGGGCCTGCGCCGCTTCGCTAAGATTGGTTTGCATCGGATTAGGCAGTCAGCGTCAGAGATCCGCGTACATGCGGCCCGGGTTGAAGATCCCCAGCGGGTCGAGTTGCGCTTTCAGGCGCCGGTGCAATTGCATCAGCGGATCGGGCAGCGGCTGGAACGGCGTATCGGTCGCGCCCGGCGTGAACGCGCTTGCGTGGCCGCCGAGCTCGCGCGCAATGCGGCGAACTTCGCTCGCATCCGCATCGGTCTTGAGCCAGCGTTGCGCGCCGCCCCAGTCGAGCAGCGCGTCGCCCGGCAATGCCGAATTGGGCGCCGCGACGGGCAGAGACAGGCGCCACAGCGGGCGTGCATCGGCGAAGAACGGGAGCGTGAAGTCGCGCAGTTGGGTCCAGAACGATTCGTCGGCATCGGCGCCGCCGATCGCTTCACGCGCGCCGCGCACCGAGCCCACACCGCCTTCGAGACGCACTTGCAGTACGCCATCGGCGTGGCATGCGCCAGTGACGGGCAGCCCCGTGCGGCGCCAGGCGGTGAGCCGCTCGCGCGCAGCGTCCGGCGTGAGTTCGAGCGCAACGTAACGCGACGCACGCGGCTTCGGCAGCACCTTGAACGACACTTCGGTCACGAGCCCGAGGCAGCCGAAGCTCCCGACCATCAGTCGCGAAACGTCATAGCCCGCGACGTTCTTCATCACTTCGCCGCCGAAACGCAGGTGCTGGGCATCGCCGGTAATCACACGGCAACCGAGCGCAAAGTCGCGCACCGCGCCAACCCACGGACGCCGTGCACCGGACACGCCGGCTGCGAACATGCCGCCCATCGTGGCCAGGCCGTCGAACGCGGGCGCCTCGAAAGGCAGCATCTGGCCGGCTTCGTCGAGCACGGCTTCGACATCGGCGAGCGGCGTGCCCGCGCGCGCGGTCACGACGAGTTCGGTCGGGTCGTACTGAACAATGCCGCGATGACGGCGTGTGTCGATTTCAGGCGCATCAACCACGCGCCCGATGAATGCCTTGCTGTCGCCGCCGCGGATACGCAACGGCGTGCGTGCGGCGCGCGCCGCCTCAACCTGCGCGATCAATGCGGCGCTGTCGTCCATCGAATCCAGTTCGCGTCGCATCAAAACCGCTCCAGTTCGGGAAATTTAAGTTGACCCATGTGGACGTGCATCTTGCCGAATTCGGCGCAGCGACGCAGCGTCGGAATGTTCTTGCCGGGGTTCAGCAGGGACGATGGATCGAACGCAGCCTTGACCGCGTGGAAAAACTCGATCTCGGCTTGCTTGAACTGCACGCACATCTGGTTGATCTTCTCGCGACCCACACCATGCTCGCCCGTGATGCTGCCGCCCACCTCGACGCACAGTTCGAGGATCCGGCCGCCGAGCGCCTCGGCGCGGTCCATCTCGCCAGGCTTGTTTGCGTCGAAGAGGATGAGCGGATGCAGATTGCCGTCGCCCGCATGAAACACGTTCGCGACCCGCAGGCCGAACTGGTCGGACAGCGCGGCGATCCCCGTCAGCACGCGCGGCAGCTCGCGCCGCGGAATCGTGCCGTCCATGCAGTAGTAGTCCGGCGTGATGCGGCCCACAGCCGGAAACGCGTTCTTGCGCCCGGCCCAGAAGCGCTGCCGCTCGGCCTCGTCGCGTGCAACGCGCAAGTCCGACGCGCCCGCCGCCTGCAGCAGTGCGCCAACGCGCTCGACGTCCTCGTCGACGTCATCGCACGAACCATCCAGTTCGCAGAGCAGGATCGCCTCGGCGTCGACCGGGTAGCCGGCGTGAATGAAGTCCTCGGCCGCACGGATCGACAGGTTATCCATCATCTCGAGGCCGCCGGGAATCACGCCCTCGCCGATGATCTTCGCGACCGCCTGGCCCGCGACAACCACGTCGTCGAAGCTCGCCATCAGCACCTTGACGCTCGGCGGTTTCGGCAGCAGCTTCACGGTCACCTCCACGACGATGCCCAGCATCCCCTCCGAGCCCGTGAACAGCGCGAGCAGGTCGAAGCCGGGGCTGTCGAAGGCATCGCTGCCCAGCGTGATCAGCTCGCCGTCGATCGTCAGAATCTCGACCTTCAGAACGTTGTGGACGGTGAGACCGTACTTGAGGCAGTGCACGCCGCCCGCGTTCTCGGCGATATTGCCGCCGATCGAGCAGGCGATCTGCGACGAGGGGTCCGGCGCGTAGTAGAGACCGTGCTGGGCGACAGCCTGCGAGATCGCGAGGTTGCGCACGCCAGGCTGCACGCGCGCGATGCACGCGTCCGTATCGACTTCGAGAATCTGCGTGAATTTCGCCATGACGAGCAGGATGCCCTTCTCGAGCGGCATCGCGCCGCCGGACAGGCCCGTGCCCGCACCACGCGCCACGACCGGCACACCGCGTGCGGCTGCGATCTTCAGCACGGCGCGGACCTCGTCGACCGTCGACGGCAGCACCACGAGGAGCGGCACCGCGCGATAGGCGGCGAGGCCGTCGCATTCGAACGGCCGCAGGTCCTCACGATCCGTCAGGATTTCAAGCCTGGGTGCGCCCGCGCGCAGCGCAGCCGCGAGTTCTGCGCGATCGACCGTCGGCAGCGGGCCGTCGATCGCTTCGTCGTACATGAAGCTCATTGCCTTGTCTCCACCATGCGAGCGACGCATGGCGCCCTTTTCCATGAATCCGGCGATTTTTCTGGGTGTGCGACCTGTTGTCCAGTGCCTGCAGCCGTGGTCATACCAGTTTTTTATAGAGGCTCTTCCCTGGGGGCTTTGCGCGCCCGCAAAAGCCAATGAATTCAACGGTTCATGCGACAATCACGCATGTCGCGCAAAAGTGGTCATACCAGTATGAAAATGCATGCAGAACCGCCTCTCTCGCGGCGCGTCGCCGACGTGGCGGCCGAGCGCATCGAGAAGCTCATTGTCGAGGGCATCCTCAAGGTCGGTCAGGCGCTGCCGTCCGAGCGGCGCCTGACGGAAAAGCTTGGCGTGTCGCGCACCGCGCTGCGCGAGGGGATGAAACTGCTGCGCGCACGCGGCGTTATCGACACCGTGCACGGCAAAGGCTCGTTCGTCGCGGACCTGACCGAGCAAGGGCAGATCACGCCGATGATGCACCTGCTCGCATCGCAGCCGCGCACGCTCTACGACCTGTTCGAGGTGCGCG
Organism: Paraburkholderia adhaesiva; assembly: GCF_021390575.1. Taxonomy (GTDB): domain Bacteria; phylum Pseudomonadota; class Gammaproteobacteria; order Burkholderiales; family Burkholderiaceae; genus Paraburkholderia; species Paraburkholderia adhaesiva. Next base: position 1,584,206 of record NZ_JAJEJQ010000002.1, read on the forward strand.
GGATGCTCGAGGCCGAGGCGGCCCGTCTCGCGGCACGGCGCGGTACCGATGCCGATTTCGTCCTGATCACCCGGCGCTATGAGGAGATGATCGCGCCCGAAGCGCAGGACCTGCCGCCGGAAGCACGTGCGAAGCTCGACCACGCGTTTCATCGCGCGATCTGCGAGGCATCGCACAACCCGGTGCTCGTCAACACGCTGCAGTCGCTGACCGACCTGCTGCTGAGTTCGGTCTTCGCATCCGTCAACAACCTCTACCACCGCGAGCCGCTCAAGAAGCAGATCGACCGGCAGCACGCGCGCCTCTACAACGCCGTCACCGGACGGTTGCCCGAGCAGGCACGCAAGGCGGCGAGCGAGCATATCCGCAACGTCATTGAATATCTGCGCGAGATCGAAAGCGAAGAGCAGCGCCTCGTGCGGGCCACCCTTCGGCTCGAAGGGTGGAAGTAAGCGCCTCGATCGCGGTGGCGCTCAAGGCGGCACGTCGTCGATCAAGCGGGATTTCACCGCACGGATTCTCTGGTCGACGAAATAGCCGCCTTTAGGGCGAGATTAGGCGAGCCTGAACTGGTCAACGTTCGACCGAAGGTCCTGAGCCTGAGCTTGCAGCGAATGCGCAGCAGCAGCAGCCTGCTCGACGAGCGCGGCATTTTGCTGGGTCACCGAGTCCATCTGGGTCACCGCTTCGCTGACCTGCGAAATGCCCTTGCTCTGCTCCGCCGACGCCGCCGAAATCTCATTCACGATGTCCGTGACGCGCTTCACGGCCTCGACAATCTCGCCCATCGTGGTACCCGCCGAATCGACGTACTCGGCGCCCGACTTCACGCGACCGACCGAGTCCTGAATCAGGTCCTTGATTTCCCGCGATGCAGACGCAGCACGCTGTGCAAGCGAGCGCACCTCGGCAGCAACGACCGCGAAACCACGCCCTTGCTCTCCGGCACGCGCAGCCTCCACAGCGGCGTTGAGCGCGAGGATGTTGGTCTGGAACGCGATGCTTTCGATCGTGCCGACAATGCTGGCAATCTGGTCCGAACTCGCGTTGATGCCGTTCATGGTTTCGACCACCTGCTGCACGACGCCGCCACCACGCTTTGCAGCGTCCAACGCGTGCGAAGCGATATTGCTCGCCTGACGCGCGTTGTCCGCATTGTGGTTGACGGTGGAGGTCAGCTCCTCCATGCTCGCGGCGGTTTCCTCAAGCGATGCGGCCTGCTCTTCCGTGCGCTGCGACAGATCCTGATTGCCGGCGGCGATCTGCCCCGTTGCGGACGCAATCGATTCGCTCGAACTGCGAATCGTCCGGATCATCGTGCTCAACTGCTCCTGCATTTGCTTCATCGAATGCATGAGACTGCTGCGGTCGTTCGGAGCCGTGTGAACAACGACAGACAGGTCGTTATTCGCAATACGGCTGGCAATCTCGACCGCCTCGGCCGGATCGCCGCCAAGCGTGCCCAGGATGCTCCGGTTCAGCCAGATCACAACGGCAGCCAGCACCGCGGCGGCAATAACGAGGCCACCGAGGCTCTGATAGAGGGAGGTGCGGAATGCGGCGTCGATGTCATCGGTGTAAGCGCCGGTCTGCAGAATCCAGTCCCACGGTTCGTATGGAGCCGCAAACGACACCTTCGGGCCGATCTCATTGGTACCGGGCTTCGGGAACGAATAGCGAACGAAGCCGCGGCCATCCCTCTTCACGACGTCAACGGTGTCGCGATACAAGGCAACCCCGTTCGGATCCTTGTAGTCGTTCATGTTGCGCCCTTGCATTTCCGGATGGATCGGGTGCATCAGAATGACGGGTTCGGAATTCATCAGCGTGAAATATCCGGTCCCGCCTTGCCCATAACGCAGTCCGCGGATCGCTGCCAGCGCCTGCTTTTTGGCTTCGTCGACAGTGATGGTTCCGGCTGTCGCCTGCTCTGCATACGCCTTGGTCGTCGCGATTGCCAGTTCCGTCGCGTGAATCAGATCCGTCTTTCGCTCGTCGTAGCGAACTTCCCGAATCCGGTAAGCATCGACAACCGACATCACGACAAAGAACGCAAGGCTAAGGATAAGAGGCGTCCAAAGCTTCTGGGAAAAGGAAAGTTTCACGATCACTCCGTCTGTAATTCGATCTTGCGAGTACGCAGGCTGCCTACGTTTACGGCACGGTCGCACTATTTCTTTAGGCTTTTGATGAGTACCGTTTAGCCCGCCGGAAATCATGGGTGGACGAAATTCCTCCTCGCCTGCCGACTGGCCGCGGCACTCGTATCCCGCGTACGTCTTTTGAATTAATCCACGTTCACTCTATGGATATTTATTCAAGCAATGGCGAACAAGATATTTCCAGATCGAGTTCGGGCCACGCAGGAGACGTGATCACCCTGTCTATCTACGACACTCAACTTTCGAGCGTGTCACCCGAAAATCGATGACGATCAGAATGTCTCGCAGTCGTCGCCCGACTGAGCACAGAATTGCGAAATCCGCTTCCACGAACGGCAACGTCCGATGCGTTCGCCGTCAGTATGCTGGCCCGCTTCGCACTTTGCGACTTCAGGCAGACCGTGCCCGTCAACGATCGCCCATCAAAGCTGTCTCTATTCCTTCTGAGCGTCACGACTACTTCCAGACGGACTTTCCCCCTGCATCCGGTCGATCGTTATCAACATGCGTTCGATTTCCTCGAAGAAAACATCAGCGTCGGCGGGAAACTCCACGCGCACTGTGGCGGCCAGTTTTTCGTTGAGCACGGACTGCCTGACGCTTTCGAGTGCATCGCCGTTCGCGGCATCGGCTGCCTCGCAAGCCTTCACAATCGCATGATGAGCCAGCATCCTGAGCGCTGCCCGGGCTAACCTCGTCTCTGGTTGCGACTCTTTATCAACCACCGCGCCATTCCCGATCATGCGGCGCCTTCTCGAACACTTCTCATAAACAACGTCCTGCCTCATGGCCTCAGTGGAATACCTCGACAGCATCAACCAGTAGTGTCGCCTGCTGTTGCCGGTTTTTCGACACTGCCGTGTTTTGCTCGACCAGAACAACATCCGAATACGGACCGTAGATTGGCACATCCTTACCTGTGAGGCGAAGGTTCGTGCTAGTTACGCGACTCACGATTGCTTTTTTGCGTCGATACCGTTGCCACTCAACGTGACGATGGCCGCCCCGAGGGCACCGTGAACGAATACAACGCTGCGGGCAAATAGCGTGTCAAAGCATCGACATAGCGCGCCTGTGCGGTACTTCATGAGTTGGCGTGTCATTTTGTATTGGGGAGTGCACCGGTCGAGCACACGGTCGCATCAACTTTTTTTAGCGGGCTAAAGCGTCCGCACCTGTTCTAGATCTCATTTCGGCCCGCGCAAAGAAATCTTTAGGTGTTTCACCTATATATTTTCAATTTCCTTCTATTTCGTTACTGCGTAACGCTTGTGCGCGTTTTTTTATGCAAGACGAAAAAAGGCAATTAGCCGTCCTTTCAACCCGCCGAATCCGACAGACAGAGTTGTCGCAGCGCTTCGGTATAACCGGTTATCTACGGCGTAGATTAGACGGTCAGCAAAATGCCGAATGCCGTCGTGTGGATGCGAGTCCACGACGTGACGGTCAAGATCATTGCTGGTATGTGGTTAAGCGAGATCGGTTTTTTTATACGGTGAACCACCGACCCTTTCGGACCTATTCCTTGTCGGCCTCGACATTTCCGGGTGGAAACGTTCCATCAATAGCAGTATTTTGGAACCGCGGCATACATTCCCGCTCCCAAACCAGAATATGCGAGACACACCCAGGGCGGGCGTATTCGCTTATGCCAGGTTTTCCGGCGACATCACGATCTGACTCGCTTGCCGGTGTGAATTCAACACAACCGGATCGAAGATCCAATCGCTCAAATGCGGACCAATTCGATCGGGCCGAACCACGTCACGGCGAAGAATCCAGTATGCGTGGAAAACTTTCCCTCGGCCCAGCCGGCTGGCACCATGAAAACCGCTGCGACGCCACCCCTCAGCCCCGTCACGCTGTTTCTCACCGGGCGGTGGACCAATTGCTCCAGATCGGCCTTCGTGGCGACGTACATGTACTCGCTCGCCCGGTACCAGTGCCCGTTGGCGTTTGTGTAGAGTACATAACGCCCGCTGGTCTTCTCGATCTTCAACAAGGGATAGGTTTGTCCCTGAATCGACTCTCCCCAGGTGCCAACCAGATTGTCCGGACCATCATGCGAGCACGCTGCCATCAATCCGGCGAGGCTAATAATGCAGAGCAACCGTTTTAACATCGAGACGATAGGGCACGTCACGTGCCGCTGAGTATTCCAACCCGTCGCCGGGACTGGCCGTTAGTTATTCACGGAATGTGTCACCTGACACAACCTCGCACGAGATCGCCGGAGTTCTGAAGGTGATCACGGGTGCCTTGACGGCAGGCACCCGGGATTTTAAAGGAGAACAACAAGATGAAGGCGATTGCCCGATCTGTTTTGAGCCCGCGCCCGACTCAGGACGCCAACTGGCGGCGATCCATCGAGGAATAACGACCGTACGAGCGCTTTCTTGAGCGGCAGCTTTGGTGTGGAAGTGCAGTATTTGCCAACGCCGTGGGAATCCTGGCCGGGCGCGGCCAATTCGTGGCATTCGAAGCACTACACCGACGCTCTGAATCGAAGCTACGCGCTCCGCAAATCCGAACCTGAGGCGTGAGGCTGATATGACATGCCGACACGCGGCGCCGTCGTCATCGTCACATCAATGCCGCAATCAACCTTTCGCGAGCAGCCAGATACTCTGGGGCAAACGTGCCGTGATGCCTCGCGGCGTCCAGTAGCGACATCTGTAAAGCCGCATCGACCGATTCGAACGGCAGGATCGGCACATCTGCAGGTTGAATTTCAAATACCCGTGAACGCGACGATCCAAATAGCAATCGCAGATGAGTTTCCCAGATTAGCAGCTTCGCGAGCCTCGCAAGGTGCCCTTCCGGATTCGCCCGATCGGGAGCTTCCCAAGCCTCGCAATGCTGTCGCATCCATTCCGTGAGTCCGGCTGCGGGCATGGGACGCGCAATTGCGTAACCCTGAGCCGCGTCCGCACCCAGCAGCGCGATCGCATCGATCAGGTCGACGCTCTCAACACCTTCCACCACGACAGTTTTGCCGAGCGCATGGCACAGATTGGTCAGCTGGTAGATCGAACTCAGCACGTCGATGGGGGTTCGTTCGACGCCCAGCACCAGACTGCGGTCAAGCTTGATCACATCGAATGGCTGCGAACGCAGACGATCGAGGCTGCTGTGTCCGGCGCCCAGGTCGTCCTCCGCGAGCTTGATGCCGAGCGCCCTGAATTGATCGAGCCCGTGGCGCAAACTCTGGCCCGAGACCATATCCGACGTCTCAAGCACTTCAAGCATCAATCGCTGCGGCTGGTTGCCATATCGGCGCAACGCCTCACGCGTAATTTCGTAAAAGCGCGGATCGTGAATGGCTTCGGCGGGAAGATTGATGGACAACTCCATGTCGAGCCCGTCGCTCAACCAGCGATTCTGCTGCTCGAGTACCTGATGAAGTCCCCGGGTATAGACCACGACGAAGTCCTCACGTGACAGGCAGGGAAAGAACTTGCCGGGCGCCAGTACTTCGTCGCCGTCCCGTAACCGGGCCAGCGCCTCGGCTCGCTTCACCCGGCCAGACACCAGATGCCTGATCGGCTGATAGTGCATTTCGAGCGCGGACGTCCCGATCAGGCTCGCCCAGCGCTGTCGCGTCGACCACGGCAAGGCATGCACCGTTCGCGAGCCACTCTCCAGACGCGCAATGGCGAACGTCAGCAAGGCCTGCATCTGCCGGATGAAGCCAACCTGCTCCGCGGACGCATAGCCCCCCGGCAGCTTGCTGTACAACGTCAGCACCGTGCCCGGCGTGCGATTCGGCGGAGACAGCGGAATCGCGACGCTGGAGCGAATTCCGTATCGCCGCGCGATTTCGAGCCACGGCCCCATCCGGTAGTCTGTTTCGACATTCATGCAGCGCTCGACTTGCCCGCCTGTCCACGCGCGCCCTGTCGGCCCCTGCCCCTGCGGCTGCTCCCCTTTGGTAATTACGCTGAGTTCTTTGGCCTCGATATCGGCCAGATAGGCCCTCAACCGCTCGCCGGACACTGACTCGAAGCGAAAAGCGCCGTCAATCGCCGGACGCCCAAACGAGCAGCCGGCGCAGCCGTCCAACGCGCCGATGATAGATGCCGCTTTGACGATCAGATCGGCGTGGCTCGTTGCGCTCCATGCCAGTTCGGTGATGCGAAGCAGTACATCCTGGGACGTTTCATGAACCAGTCTCGCCGCTTCGATCTGCCAGGTGAGCTCGCGGGTCAAGCGGCGGGACAGCGTCGCCAGCGCGGCATGATGCGCCGTCGCATCGACATGTCGGCTCACCACGGCGTGCAGGATTTCCTGAGCATGCGCGAGATCCCGGGAACTCACGCCAAAGATGGCATAAACGCGTCCTGCTTTCAGGCTAACGGTACGATGCCTGGCGGAGGTCAAATCGGGCGAAGCCACCAGCATCAGGTTCTCTATCTGACGCCTTTTAAGGTCATACAACTCGGGATCCGCCAGGTTCCGCATAAACTTGCCCACGCCCGGCAGACCCTGAATGTATTCATGGAACTCATCAACAACCTTACCGGCGATGGGTCTCAGTACATCGGTCAACGCGGCCATCTCGGGCGCCAGATCGTCGCCATACAGATGGGCAAGTTCTTCGAGCTTGACGACCCCTGGCGTCACCAGATTGTCGCGTGAACCCGTTGTGCTGGACGGGCCTCGCGAATCGTCGCCAGCACAGGGCTGGGGCGCAACCACCCTGTTTCGTCCTGTACGCTTGGCCTCGTACAGACACTGATCTGCCCGTCCGATCAGATCCTCGAACGAATCATCGGAACGCCCGTCGAACGTCGATACGCCAACGCTGACCGTCAACCCACCCTGCACGCCCGCGACACTCGCGCCGGGTACTTCCTCGACCAAACGCCGGATGGCCTGTGCGACCTCGATGGCCTGGCGCTGGCCGGCATCCTGGAGCACCACGCAGAATTCTTCGCCGCCGTAGCGACCCGCTATACCCTCGGAGCGCAGCAGGCTGTCCGCGATGCAGTTCGCGATAACGCGCAGCGCCTTGTCGCCGGCCAGATGTCCGAGGGTATCGTTGTGTTGCTTGAAATGGTCGACATCGAGCATCAAAACGGAAACGCTCGAACCCGCCCGGCGTGCCCGAGCCAGAATGCGATCAGCTTCCCTTTCGAGCATGGCGCGGTTCGGCAGTCCGGTCAGCGAGTCGAACCAGGCGAGGCGCTGCAGACTGCTATGTGCTTCCTCATGTTCGAAAGCGAGCACACACAGGCGAAGACACGCTTCGGCGAGCCTTCCGTGGAAGTCGGTCGGCTCCGTGGGTTGCCTGAAATAGAACGCCAGACTGCCGAGCACCCGCCCGGTTCGATCCTTGATCGGATGCGACCAGCAAGCACGCATACCCAGCAGCTTCGCCAGATGCATCAGCGCATGCCAGTTCGGGTCGTCGTGAATATCGCGCGTAAGGACGGGGCGGCCAAACATCATCGCGGGACCGCAGGTTCCGAAGTCGGGCGCGACCTGCTTGCCATCGATCGCCTCGTTATAGCCGGACGGCAAACCAGGGGCCGCGAGCGTATGAATCACACCGTCGCTGTCCAGCCTGAGTGTGGATACGACGATTTCGGGCGCGATACGGTGCACTTCGCAGCACAGCGCGGACATCGTCTCCGACAGAGACAAATTGGCGGTCATCGCCGAGAGCATGACGTCCTGTAACGCCAGCAAGGTCAATTCCACTTCGCCTGATCCTCCCGGATTATTGCCGGACGACCTTTTCCCCAATACCCGGGAACTCGTCGCGTCACGCCCTTATCTTCGCGCACAGCTTCTTCTCAATCACGGCACTTTCCCCGGGCGTGCTTTTCTTGCTGCGACGCCATTCAAATGATTGTCTTGCTGGGCGGCCTCAACGAAACACGACGAGCGCATTCACCGCCAACGTCAGATTTTCCGATTCCACAGCAATTTGCCCAAGCCGTGCGGCACCGCTCTGCGTGCTTTTAATGCCACACCGGCTCTCTCACTGTCCCAGGGAGCAATTATTCATTGATTGATTCACCGCGGCGGCAGCAAATTCATTTTTTTGTTCGACAGCCAGGCTATCGCCCCGCGTGCCCGCGATGGCCGATTCAATCTATGCACCTTTCATTTGGTTGCATGCGCAACTTTATCTGCGGATTCGTATCGATACCCGGTCTGCTAAAAATTATCTCATATTCGACCGACGCACTCCATCATTGCGACATGCTTATGCATTGTCGCTTCTACATTCACGACCCGGAAACGTAATCATCCAAGCTATGCAAGATTAATAGCCAAAGCTGACACATGACGGTTTGACGCGGCTTTCAGCTCACCTGGACAATCACGTTTACGACCGCGTCCAGAATTAACTCCAATCCGCAGTTTGTTTTTTTGATATTGAGCAAATTGAATAGCTACTTGTCCAGAACAGCAAAGCTACTATCAGCATCGGCCTGATCCACACTATTACTCCCCATCTCGAATATTGAATCCATCTTCGTTAGCCGCAGCGAATTAGTGTTTCAGCGACGTACGTACCCGGAAAATTTCGCATCATTTCCCACCATGAATCATCAATTGAAGAACTGGTTCAACCGGAATCAGAGGAAGTTCCAGATCTGGATTCTGGCTGCCCTGACGATACCCGGACAATGGGCCGCTGCCGCTGTCCCGGCCGCAAGCACTGACGCCGATCTCGTCGCCCATGGCGCGTATGTCGCCCGCGTGGGTGATTGCGTCGCCTGCCACACTGCTCCCGAAGGCAAACCGATGGCGGGCGGGCTTGCATTGAACACACCGTTCGGCGCGGTCTATTCGACCAACATCACGCCGGATGAGACAACCGGCATTGGGCGATATACGTTTGCGGAATTCGATCGGGTCATGCGCAAAGGGGTGGCCGCCGACGGGCACAACCTTTATCCCGCCATGCCTTACCCGTCGTACGCGAAGATCAGCGACGAGGATTTGCATGCGCTGTTTGCCTACCTGAAGCATGGCGTCCAGCCGGTTCAGCAGGCCAACAAGGCGCTCGGCATCAGCTGGCCTTTCAACATGCGCTGGGGTCTCGCCGTCTGGAACGGGCTTTTCCTCGATGACACACCTTTCACGCCCAGTCCAGCTCATGACGCGACCTGGAATCGAGGCGCCTATCTCACGCAGAGTCTCGGTCACTGCGGCGCGTGTCATACGCCTCGGGGCATCTGGTTCCAGGAAAAGGCCATGTCCGATGCAGGCCACTACGGCGGCCTCTATCTGTCCGGCGCGAAGGTTGAATCATGGCACGCGCCCGATCTGCGCAATCTGTGGACAGTGGATGATCTGGTCACGTTGCTGAAGACCGGACAAAACCGCTATGCGTCGGCGGCCGGCGGCATGACCGACGTGATTCACCACAGCACGCAATACATGACCGACGACGACCTGAAAGCAATGGCGGTCTACATGAAGTCGCTGCCTGCGGGAAAGCGCAGTCCGGCTGCAGCGCACACGCAAGCGGTAACGACTACTGCCGCTGCCGAGCCGGCCGGGCTCTTCACGTCGAAGGGCGGGCTCGGATACGCGCAGTTTTGTGCTTCCTGTCACCAGACGGACGGCCGAGGTGTCTCGTCGGCCTTCCCGCCGCTTGCTGAAAATCCGGCCGTGATTGCGGACAATACCGAGTCGCTGATCCACATCGCGCTGACCGGCTGGAAGTCCGCGCAAACCGCAACATATCCGCGGGTCTATACCATGCCGTCCTTCGACGCGTTATCCGATCGGGAGCTGGCCGACATTCTGACGTTCGTGCGCAAGACCTGGGGCGGTCACAACGATGCAATTACCGCGTCGCAAGTGGGCAAGCTGCGCCGTGAACTTGTGGCTAATCAGCCCCGCACACCACCGTTCGAAACGCCGCGTTTCGCCGCGATGCTCGATCAGCCGAATGCGGAGCAACTCGTGCACGGAATGCGCCTGAACATGCAGACAAAGGCACTCCTGCCGTTCAACGTCGGCGATTCGCTGAACTGCGCGAGTTGTCACCTGAACGGCGGGACCGTTGCGTTTGCATCGCCCTACGTTGGACTTTCGTCGCAAAGAGGTGGCCGCGCAAATTCGGACAGTCGGATAAGTGGTTTGGCCGGGGCCTGAGCCAGCGATAATGCTGGCAAAGGAACCGAGGAAATGACGAAGAGAACCCGACGGACGCACTCAGCGGCGTTCAAAGCGAAAGTGGCACTGGCAGCGGTCAAAGGTGAGCGCACGCTGGCCGAACTGGCACAGCAGTTTGATGTACATCCGAACCAGATCACGGAATGGAAGCGGCAGTTGCAGGAGCGTGCGGCAGACGTGTTTGGTGCGACAGGTGCACCGTCGAGCGATCCGCCGGTGGACGTGAAAACGCTGCACGCGAAGATCGGGCAGTTGACGCTGGAGAACGATTTTTTGTCAGGAGCGCTCGGCAAAGCCGGACTGCTGAGCGCAAAGCGATGATTGACTGTACGCATGCGCTGCCGGTTTCGCGACAGACGCGACTGGTTGGCATCGCGAGATCGAGCGCATATTACCGGGCGCAGCCGGTCAGCGAGGTCGATCAGTTGCTGATGCGGCGAATCGACGAACTGCACATGGAGTTCCCATTTGCAGGGGCGCGGATGCTGGCGCGCCTGTTGCGCCGGGAAGGCCATGAGGTGGGTCGCCGTCGCGTACGCACGCTGATGAAGCGCATGGGCGTCGAGGCGCTGTACTGCAAGCCGAACACGAGCCGCCGCAACGCGCAGCACAAGATCTGGCCGTACCTGCTGCGCGGCATGAAGATCGAGCGTGCCAATCAGGTGTTCGCCCTCGACACGACGTACATTCCGATGGCGCGCGGCTTCGTGTACCTGACGGCAGTGGTGGACTGGGCGAGCCGCAAGATTCTCGCGTACCGGGTCGCCATCACGCTGGAAGCCACGCACGCCGTCGAGGCGCTGGAAGAGGCGTTCGCCCGCTACGGACTGCCCGACATCGTGAACACCGATCAGGGTAGCCAGTTCACGGCGGGCGCGTTCACCGAGGCGGTGCTGAGCCGGGGCGTGCGGCTGTCGATGGACGGCAAAGGGGCCTGGCGCGACAACGTGTTCGTCGAACGGGTGTGGCGCAGCATCAAGTACGAAGAGGTCTACCTGAAAGCGTACGAGTCGGTCAGCCATGCCCGGCGCTCCATCGGCGAATACGTCGAGCTGTACAACCGGAAACGGCCCCATTCGAGCCTGGCGGATCAGACCCCGGATGAGGCATACTTCGCGACGCTGCCTGCGATCAAATCGGCAGCATGATTGCCTCGGACGTTCCACTTAAAAATCTCAGATGACTGTCCGAACGAGTGAGGCCACCTCTCAATTCCCGAGTTACGCAGCACGTGCGGGCAAAGTGATCTCACTGGCGGACCGGATCAATGGCTGTTTCCTGCGTTCGATGAATGGCAAGGCGCTGCCTGTCGATTCGGCTGACATGAAGGCGATGGTGGCCTACTTCAACTGGATGGAAAAGGGTTGCCACCTGAACGACAAGATCCCCGGACGCGGCACTGGCAAGATCGACAACACCTTCAAGCCGAACCTCACCCACGGCAAGGATATTTACGCGGCGCAGTGCGCATCGTGCCACGGTGCCAATGGGGAGGGCACGAAACGTGCCGATAGTTCGTATATATATCCACCGCTGTGGGGCAATCAGTCGTTCAACATCGGGGCGGGGATGGCGCGGCTCTATACTGCGGCGGCCTTCGTGAAGAACAACATGCCGATTGGGGCGCAGAATCGCTTCCCGCTTGCGCAGGGCGGATTGAGCGATCAGGATGCTGTCGACGTGGCTGGCTACTTCACGACGCAATGGCGTTCGGATTTTCCGGCCAAGATCCACGACTGGCCGAATGGTGGAAAACCGAAGGACGCGCGGTATTGATATGGAGCGGGTGACAGTTATTTTCCTGCGCGCAAAGTCGTTGCCTTAATGTCGCGCCACGCTGTCGCCCTCTCCTTCATTCCACAATCAGATCGTCGATCACGGCGCGCACGCCTGGCGCCGACCATGCCGCGCCACGCGCTACCGCGCGCTCTGCGGACGAATGGACCTTGCCCGTGAGCCTGACCGTGCCATCGTGCACCGTCACGCGAATATGGCTCGCCTCGCGCTCGGCGTGCCGCTGCATCGCATTGTGAATCTGCCTGCCGATGGTCTCAGGCTCGAGGGTATGGCGCACGTCGATGTGGTTCACCACACCGGTCACACCGCGCAACTGCCCAATCACGCGTGCAGCCATCTGGCTTTGCCATGTCCAATCGACCGCGCCCGTCAACAGCACGTGGCCGCGATCGACCTGCAGGTCCACCGAATCCTCATGCAGACCGACCGTCCAGCGCAGTATCGAGCGCGCGATGTTCGTTATGTCCTCGTCCGTGCGCACATCGTGTCCGGCCAGACGCACCTGCATCTCGACGACGACCGCACGCACGCCGTCGACGCGGCGGGCAGCGTGCTCGGCAGCGAGCTTCGCCGCGTAGCTCGAAGGATGTCCCGATAGCGTCACCACGCGGTCCTTCACCTCGACACCGATATCGGACGCGGTGACCGCGGGCTCCCACTCCAGTTCTTCCTCGACGTCATGCTTCAGATCCAGATCGGTCTTCATCGTCCACTCCTGTTGAGAAGAGGCGAAGCACACTGCGCCAGCAACATGCCATCGAGCTTTGTGTTGTCGACCCGCGCCGCCATCGATCCACGCCAATAGCATTCGCGTGGATCAGACATTGAGGCGCCAACTGCGGTCACGGAGCGCTCGGGAGTTTCCGCCTAACATGATAGTCGTGCTCATCACGCTAAACAGCGCGTGAACGTCTGTACGTCAAAAATCGTTTGCCGATGCGCTCGACTTGCGGGAGCCGGTCACTACCGCACTTCTTATCGGCGTGGATTAAACGAATACAAAATTGGGTTTATCGAAGGCATACCGGCAAAATGTCCCCAATGAAAACCCAGCCCCCTCCAAGACCCCTCCTGCGCCAACTGCTCACTAACGTATTCAATCATCCGCCGACGGGATCGTATTCACGATCATCGCGTAGAGCCGGCCCAGATCCTCTTCGGCCTTCACGCCCTCCATGGGATCGCGATTAGCGCCAAAGGCCGCATCAATGTCGCGCCAGTCCTCCTTCGTCAGATAGCGGATAGCCGCCGGCAGGATGACTTCCTCCTCAAGTTTCCGGTGGGCGACATAGAACGCGGCATACGTCTCGACTTGCTGCTGCAGATCCGCAAGCGCCGGCCGCCCCTCTATTTCAAATCGCGTCAGCGCACGCTCGAGTTCGAGTACATGTGTTTCTCCGTCGACATGCTGTAGCCGCAATTCGTCGATCACGTCGTCGAGCGTATCGGTACGTTCCTGGAGATGAGCGAACAGATAGCGGTCCTCCTTGGGATGATGAATTTTCTCCGGAAATTCGCGGATGTAGTAAAGCATCGCGCGAAATAGCCCCGTACCCGGTGCGTGCTTTTCCGTACCGAGCAGGTGCACAAAGCTCAGCAGGCCGTCGACTACCATCGTGAGCTGCTGATGCTCGCGGACGATGATCTGGGTGGCGCGGCGCAACTCGAACGTATCCATGAGATGTCTCGCGAAAACCTGGGATGGGCGCGACGCAATACGGTCGCGCGTCGAGGCGCGAAGCGGTTGTGGTCGCTCTTACAGTCTGTACGCTGGAGCGCTGCCGCTATTGATTTGCGTCAAACGCATTCGGAGACGCGGAATCGTGGAGGCATCTGGATGTGCAAACGGAATTTGTCTGGAGATACTGGGGGGCGTCATTTATCGGTTCCCGCTTACCCGATCGCGAGTTTTGAATTCCTCATGCAATTGCGGCGAATCAGGATTCTCGCGCGGTGCGACAATTTGGCTCTCAAGACGAAGTCTGCGCTGACCGCTAAACCGATCTGGGATTAAAACACCGGCAAGCAACTTATCTCTAACAAATGCCGGGTTTCACCGCTCGGGGTCCGCGTACGAATGTATACAAGCAGCTACCACGTTCCCATTTCGAATCTGATTACACGGCCAATAGTCGCGTGCGCGCCGGACACCTCAGTACGTGAAGTCGTCCGGCGCATTCTTGTCGAAAGCTGCAGCTCGATCGTCGTGATGGATGACGTCACAGCGCTCGGCATCTGGACTGAAAAAGACGCGCTTTCCGCGGGCGAAGACCCCCGTGTGCTCGATCTTCCGATCAGCACCGCCATGAGCGCGCCACTGTTGACGCTGGATGCGCAAACCCCGCTCGGTGAAGCGGCAGTGCGCTTCAAGCAGTCGGGCGTGCGGCACTTTGGCGTCGTCAGCGATGGCGCGTGCATTGGCGTCATCACCCAGACAGACGTCGTCGTCAATCAGGGCGCGGAGTTTTTTCTGCGCCTGAAGTCACTGGCCTCGATACACCTGAACCCGCCCGTTGTCGTGCCGGAGCATCTCGCCCTGCATGATGCGATAGCAGGGATGCGCAGACAGAAGATCGACGCAATCGTCGTGAAATACGAGGATGGCGATCTCGGCATCCTGACCGAGCGCGACGTGGTGTGGTTGATCGCGAACGATGCGCTCGGCGGCACGGTCGGCGAGCATGCGAGTCGCCCCCTTCAGGCGCTTTCAGGAACGCAAAGCCTCTACGCTGCGCAGCGTTTCATGTTGCAGGAGCATATCCGGCATCTCGGCGTGCGCGACCGCGAAGGCAACCTCAACGGGTTGCTGAGTTTTGCGGACATTCTGCAGAACATCGAAGAGGAGTACGTTAGCGAGCTGCAGAGTGCGCTGATCGAGCGCGACGAAGCGCTCGCACGCGCGCGGTTCAGCCTGCGCATGGCGGATCTCGTCTTCGACTCCGCGCTCGAAGGCATCATGGTGACCGATCGAAGCGGGAAAATCGAACGCGTCAATCAGGCGTTTACGCGCCTCACCGGCTATGCGGAGGAGGAGGTAATCGGACGCAGTCCGAGCCTGCTCAACTCGGGCCATCAAGGCCCGGACTTCTACAAGGACATGTGGCGCTCGCTCGTGACCGACGGACACTGGCAAGGCGAGATCTGGAACCGCCGAAAAAGCGGCGAGCTTTATCTCGAGTACCTGACCATCACGAGCATTCACGATGGCGAAGGCAACATCTCGCACTACGCGGGCATCTTCTCGGACATCACGCAGCGACGACAAAACGAAGAGCGCCTACGCTACCTCGCAACACATGACGTGCTGACCGGGCTGGCCAATCGGGCGCTGTTCGAGGAGAGACTCGAACGAGCGATCGTTCACGCCAGCCAACGCAAACGCCAGGTCGCGGTCATGTATCTCGACCTCGACCGCTTCAAGCTCATCAACGATACGCTCGGGCACAACGCGGGCGACGAAGTATTAAAGGTAGTGGCTGCGCGGCTGCGGGAAAATATGCGCGACAGCGATACCGTCGCACGGCTCGGCGGCGACGAATTTGCATTCGTGGTGGAGGATTTCAGCGATGTCCGTGACGTAGGCCGTCTCGCGAAAGCGCTGCTCAACTCGGTCGGACAGCCCATCAATCTCGATGGCCACGATATCTTCACGACGCCAAGCATCGGCATCAGCGTCTATCCCGACGACGGAATCCAGGCCGGGCAACTGATGGCGCTCGCCGATCAGGCGATGTACGGCGCGAAGAGTCACGGACGCAACGCGTTCCAGTTCTTCGAGAGCAAAATGACATCGTCGGCCATGGCCCAGCTCGATCTGCTCGGCGAAGTACACCGCGCACTCGAACAGAACGAATATTGCCTGTTTTATCAGCCGCGGTATGACCTTTCGAGTGGGCAAGTCGTCGGAGTCGAAGCGCTGCTTCGCTGGCGTCACCCGCAGCGCGGGCTCCTCTCGCCGGACGCATTCATTTCCGTCGTCGAGCAGTCCGCGCTGATCGTGCCGCTCAGCCGCTGGGTCCTGCGCGAGGCTTGCCGACAAGCGCGAGACTGGCTCGACGCCGGGCTGGAATTTGGCCGCATCTCGGTCAACGTGTCGGCGCGGCTGTGCAACACCGAAGGGTTCCTCACCGGCTTGACCACGATTCTGAGCGAAACCGCATTGCCCGCCGATCGACTGCAGCTCGAGATCCTCGAAGGCATGACGATGAACAGCCGCGATGAAATTCGCGCGTTGCTTCGGGAGCTTGCGGCACGCGGTGTGAGCGTCACGATCGACGACTTCGGCACGGGCTACTCGTCGCTCGCGTATCTAAAGGATCTGCCAGTCCACACGCTGAAGATCGACCGGTTGTTTCTGAGCGGCGCCAACCCGCAAAGTCCGGATCGGGCGATCATTCGCGCGATCGTGGCGATGGGACGCGCACTTGAGCTATGTGTCGTGATGATAGGCGTAGAAACGCCGGATCAACTCGCGTTCCTGCGGGAAGCGGGTTGCCATCACGGGCAAGGGAATCTCCTGGCGGTTCCTGCTTCTGCGGAAGAGATGACCGAGCTTTTGCCGTACCCCTGTGAAGCGATCATCGCGCAGGCAGGCCACCAGAGCACGCACACGAATCCGGTAGCGTGAACGACCCGTCAGGTCTCGTCACGCTTCTGAGGCATTTGAATTGCCGATCGGCAATGGCCCTTGAGGCGCCCCGATATAGGGGCGCCTTATCATCGGCTAACGTAGTTAAACAACACGACGCTCGCTGCTCTGTTTCGATGGAGTCAGGCGCTTATGCGTTCTCCGAGTGCACGGTGCGCCGTCGCAGCGGAAAAACACTACTGGTTATCAGCGTCTGGCAAGGACGGATCAAAGGTCCGCGAAGCGTGCGCGCCCTGCTCGGCGATAGCGCGGGAAAGCAACGCCCGCGCTTCCTGACTCGATGCGTCGACAGTCAATGCCTGACCTGCGTTATGCCACGCGCAAACCCACTGTCCATTGCGCGCGCATAGCCGTGCGTAGCCAAGCAGGGAATCACGCTCCCCTTCTCGTGAAGCCAGTTCAGTCCGCATCTGCTGCGCCTCGCCGTTGGTGGGCTGCTCGGCAAGCGCGTTCATGAGCGACCGATGTGCCGGCGCCAGATCGTTCTTGTCGAGGCTTGCGCGTGCGATCGCCAGATTTCTCGCGACGTCGGCATGCACGCTCGCATCGGCTCGCCGGGCGATAACGCGTTCGTCGGCAACCCGTCGCTGCGAAGCCGTGTCGCGCTGAGCGGTATTGATGGGTGTTGCACCGGCCCCCCGCGGCTCCGGTTGCTTCGGCGGTGCATCCACAACTACGGTCTTTGTTGCGGGTGCTGCAGGTGTAACGGCCGTGACGGCGCCGTCGGGCGCGGCCGACGAGGCGACCGTTGCTGGTACTTCGGGCTGAACGGGCACGCTGATTACTGACGGCGTAGACCCATCGTGCGGAGCGGCATCCGCAGACGTATTCTGTGGCGCGAGCACTGATCCATGCGTCTGAACGCCTGCGGTCTGTTCCCGTTCACTGCGATGGAAGATCCCGTAAGCGGAGAACGCAATCGCAAACACCGCCACACTTGCGACCGCAAAGATCTGCGGACGCAAGTGACGCGTTGCCGTTTCCCTCGCATCTGCTGCGCGAGAAGCCGCGGACAACTGGTTCGCACCGCATTCGGGGCAAAATTTCATGGGTCCGTTGACCCAGGTCCCGCAGGCGGGACACTGACGCGGACGCCTGTCGAATTGGCCAGGTTCGTTGAGCATAGGGACACTACGGTTTTGATTGAACTAACAGACTGCGCCGCCAGAGTGCACGTCGCAGCAGGTGATGGGGAATTGCAAAACCCGTGCCGGATATTGCGGATCAATGGGCGGTGCACGAAAGCGTCCACTCGAATATGGACTGCCGTGGCATGAAGATCAATCTGCCGCTATGCCATGGCGGCCGGTCTGGAAAAGACTACCGACGAGCGTGAACGGAAACGGCGAGCAGGTGGTTTTGTACTGCAATTTCTACAATATCGATTTCGCCGCTTGCGACGGCAAACGCTTTGCAGCCCATCCCAACGCGGTGTGGGTTCAGGTTGTCGCGTACTGTTACAGGACCGCGTTGAACGCTGCATTTAAGCGCTACTTCCATCACCATCTGCCGCTTCAATGCAGACGCGGTTACGCAGATCACGAGATCCTTCGCACGGGCTAGATGTTTTCAAACGAGATATCGAATTCCAGACTGATTCACCGTTCGGAATTGCTATCACACGCGCTCGTTCGTCTGATGAAACAACTAATGCGGTAAGCCAGCGGCTATTCCGTTCGCATCGCCCTTATCTGATCGCATTTCATTGGTGCATTCATGCTACGTTCGCAACCTGAAAGGCGTGTAATGATCCCGATGATGCCAGCAGACGCCCGGTGAAACCGCCGTCACCCAATCCGATTGCGTCGCACGCGCCCGCTCCTCGTGCATCCGGCGGACTCGCCGCGACTGAATTGAGGATGTGGTAACTTTCCCTGGACCTGACGCTGCATCGATAGATCACCCGCGCCATGCCGCTCTGAACGAACGAACTGGCGGACCTCTCCTCGAACCGCACCCGGCTCCAGGAGCGAAAAGAACGCGTTATAGGGGAGGCTCGATTGCATCTCCGTGCAACCAGACAGCGCCACCGTCTCGCGTCGATTGCCACACTGGCATTGTCGCTGGCGTGCTTTGCCTGCCGCGAACGGCAGCAGACGTCGGCGGCGAGCCCGCCGCCTCTCCCCGTTCTCGTCACCACGGTCAGTTCTGAATCGATTCCGAAGGTCGTCGAACTCCCCGGCCGGATCGAAGCCATTCGCACGGCGGAAATACGTGCGCGCGTCGACGGCATCGTCGAGCGCCGGCTGTATGAAGAAGGCACCGATGTACCCGCCAACGCGCCCTTGTTCCTGATCGATTCGCGCGACTATCAAGCCCAGTTACAGCAGGCGCAGGCGGCATTGAAACGCGCGCAGGCCGTCGAAGAAAATGCGGCATCGGTGGCCGCGCGTTTCCAGCCGCTGGTTGCCCGCCAGGCGGTCAGCGCACAGGAATATGAGGCTGCACTCGCCACGCTCCAGCAATCGCGCGCAAACGTGTCCGACGCCGCCGCTGCCGTCACGCTCGCCCAGTTGAGACTCGACCGCTGCACGGTCCGCACGCCGATTGCCGGCCGCGTCGGACGCGCGCTGGTCACCGAGGGCGCACTCGTTAGCGCAGGCGCGGCGACGCTGCTCACGCAGGTCAATCAACTGTCACCGGTCAACGCGGTATTCACGCAGTCGAACACGTCGCTGCTCGATTTCCGGCAGCAGATCGAGTCCGGCGCGCTGAAGATGCCGAACGCGAAACATATTGAGGTCCACCTGATACTCGCAAACGGCCAGGCGTATGGTGAGGCCGGCGTCCTCGACTTCACCGATCTTGTCGTCGATCCCTCCACGGGTGCGCAGACCGTACGCGCCCAGTTCGCGAATCCATCGCGCGTGCTGTTGCCCGGGCAATTCGTGCGCGGAGAAGTCGTCACAGGGACGATCCCGAACGGCATACTCGTGCCCGAACGGGCCGTGCAGATCGACCGCGGGACAGCCAGTGTCGCAATCGTCGCCGAAGACAACACCGTCGTTCGCCGCGACGTCCAGCTTGGCGAACAGGAAGGCGGCCTGTGGGTTGTGCGCGATGGTTTGAAGTCCGGTGAGCGCGTCATCGTCGACGGCTGGAGCCGCGTCCAGCCGGGGCAACGCGTCAACGCCCAGCCCGCGCCCGACGCCGGGCATTGACCAGCCGGCGTCCATGAACCGCTTCTTCGCCTACCGACCGGTCTTCGCGTGGGTCATTGCGTTGTTCATCCTGTTGTTCGGCATGATCGCGATCGCGCTGCTGCCGGTCGAGCAGTATCCGGACGTTGCGCCACCCTCGCTCACTATTTCGGCCAGTTTCAACGGCGCCGACGCCACGACGCTCGACAGGACCGTCACCTCGATCATCGAGAACGAGATGAACGGGATCGACAATTTCCTGTACATGTCCGCGATCAGCCGCGCGAACGGCACGGCCCAGATCACCGTGACGCTCAAGCCTGGAACGGATCTCGACGTCGCACGCTCACAGGTACAGGATCGCCTGAGCCGCATTGAACCGCGCCTTCCGCAGGAGGTTCGCCAACTGGGTGTCACCGTCACGAAGGCATCATCTGGATTCCTGATGATGATCGCTCTGCAGTCAAAGGACAGCGCGACAAGTGCCCTCGAAATGGGCAATTTCGCCTCAACGAACATCGTCAACGAACTGCGCCGCATCGATGGCGTCGGTGACGTCCAGTTGTTCGGCTCGTCGTACGCGATGCGGATCTGGCTCGATCAGCGCAAGCTCAGTGGCTTCGGACTATCGGCGAGCGAAGTGGTCGCCGCCGTGCAGGAGCAGAACAGTCAGACCGCCGGCGGCGGCCTCGGCGACCAGCCAATTGCGATCGGCTCTGAATTCAACGCGCAGATCATTACGCAAAGCCGTTTCTCGACACCCGAGCAGTTCCGCCAGATCATCGTGCACGCAAACCCGGACGGGTCCACCGTGCGCCTCGGCGATGTCGCCCGCGTAGAACTCGGCAATGAAAGCTACGGCTTCAGGCTGACGGTAAACGGTAAGGAATCCGCAGGACTTGCCGTTCAGCTCGCGAGCGGTGCAAACGCACTTGCAGTCGCGAACAACGTACGCAAGCGCATGACCGAGTTGCAGTCCATCTTCCCGCGCGGCGTGGTTTGGACCGTTCCGTTCGACACGACACCCTTCATCACCACGTCGGTTCAGGGCGTATTGCGCACGATGGTGGAGGCCCTACTGCTCGTAACCGTCGTGGTGTTCCTGTTCCTGCAGACCTGGCGCGCTACGCTGATTCCCACGCTCGTTGTCCCGGTCGCACTGATCGGCACCTGCGTCGGGCTTTTGCTGTTCGGCCTTTCCATCAATATCCTTTCGCTGTTCGGCATGGTCGTGGCGATCGGCATTCTGAACGACGACGCGATCGTGGTCGTCGAGAACGTCGAGCGCATCCGGCGCGAGGAAGGTCTCAGCGCGCGCCAGGCTACGGTCAAGGCGATCGGTCAAATCTCGGGCGCGGTCATCGCGAGCACGCTCGTGCTGGTCGCGGTGTTCATTCCGATGGCGTTCTTCCCCGGGTCGACCGGCGGCATCTACCGGCAGTTTTCAGTCACGCTGACCGTCTCCGTCTTTCTCTCGACGGTGCTCGCGCTCACACTCGGCGCCGCATTGTGCTCTACGCTGCTCGACGCCGAAGCGAGGCCCGGACCCGACGCCGCGCAGCCCGCCAGGCGCGGTCCTGCGAAAGTGCTCCACTGGATATTCGACTGGTTCAACCGGGGCATGGAAGCCGGAACCGAGAAGTACGTCCGCGGCGTCGCCGCGATGTTGCGCGCACCCGTGCGCTGGCTGCTTGTCTTCGCGGTGGCGTGCGTGGCCATCGGTTTCCTGTTCGTGCAGTTACCGGGCGGGTTCCTGCCCACCGAGGACCAGGGATACATCTTCGTTTCGTACACGGGCCCGCCCGGATCCACCGTGGCACGCACGCAGCAGGCCGTAGATCAGGCCGAGGCATTCTTGCGCCAACAACCGCAGGTGCGCAATATCGCATCGGTGACGGGATTCAGCTTCTTCGGCCAGGGGCAGTCGGCCGCGCTTTCGTTCGTGGATCTGAAGCCCTGGAACGAGCGGCCAGGTGAGGCGAATTCGGCGAGCGCACTCGTGCGGCGCGCCAATGGGGCCTTCTGGCAAATCCCGCAGGCGCTGATTTTCGCGCTCGATCCTCCGGCGATCCCGTCGCTCGGCAATGCCACCGGCTTCACGATGAAGATCCAGGACCGCAGCGGCACAGGCGGTGCAGCACTGCAGCAGGCCGCGCAGAAGATCATGGCGGAAGCGGCGCAAAGCAACGTGCTCACCGGCGTGCGCAGCGAGGGGCTGCCGCCGGCGCCGCAGTTGTACGTCGAGATCGACCGCGTGAAGGCGCGTGCGCTCGGCCTGCAGATCGGTCAGGTAAACCAGGCACTTTCGCTCGCATTCGGCGCGAACTATGTCAACGACTTCGTCTTCGAAGGCAACGTGCTGCGCGTGTTCGTTCAGGCCGACGCGACACAGCGCATGCGGGCCGAAGACGTAAGTGCGCTGAGATTGCGCAACAACCGCAACGAGATGGTGCCGTTCTCCGCCTTCACGACCGTGCGCTGGATTTCGGGCCCTCAGCAACTCGAGCGGTACAACGGCTTCCCGTCCGCCACCGTGTCGGGTCAGGCCGCGGCGGGCCGGTCGAGCGGCGCCGCCATTGCCGAAATGGAGCGCATCGCCAACCGCGTGCTGAGCGGCAGCCTGAGCCACGAATGGACCGGCACCGCGTTCGAGGAGCAACAGGCGGCCGGACAGATCGGCGCACTTCTCGGCCTGTCACTGGTCGTCGTTTTCCTGCTGCTCGCCGCGCTCTATGAAAGCTGGGCGATTCCCGTGGCGGTGCTGCTCATCATTCCGTTTGGGGTTGCTGGAGCGGTGCTGTTCACGATGGCACGCGGACTCTCCGCCGACGTCTACTTCAACATCGGCCTCGTGACGATCATCGGGCTCGCGGCAAAGAACGCGATCCTGATCGTCGAATTCGCGATCAAGGAAGAGGCTGCCGGCGCTGACCCGATCACCGCCGCGGTGAACGGCGCACAGCAACGCCTGCGCCCCATCCTGATGACGAGCGTGACCTTCGTGCTCGGCATGGCGCCGCTCGTCCTCGCGACGGGCGCGGGTGCCGCGAGCCGGCGCGCTGTGGGCACCGGGGTCATGGGCAGCATGCTCACGGCGACGATCTTCGGCATCTACTTCACGCCGCTGTTCTACGTGGCCGCACGCAAGTGGTTGAGCCGCAAGAAGCGCATCAGCGAAGAGGACGACCAGGAAAACCGCCCGTCGATGCAAGCGAAACCGCCGCAGCAAAGCGGAGGCCCCGACGATGCGTAATGCGCTCGCCTTCGGTGTCTGCTGCGCACTCTGCGCATGCAACCTCGCCCCGCCCTGGCGTCAGCCGGACCTGCCGGTGGCCAGCACGTTCGAAGGGCCCGACGTCATCCGGCCCGGCGGAGACCGGCTTGCCACCGAAATCGGTTGGCAGGATTTTTTTGGCGATCCGCAGCTCAAGTACCTGATCGCCGAGGCGCTCGAACGCAACCGCGACCTCGCCGCGTCCATCGCTCGCATCGAGCAGGCGCGTGCGCTCTACCGGATCCAGAACGCGCAGCGCCTGCCACAGGTCAACGCAGGCGCAAGCGCTACGCGAACCCGCACGCCGCTCGGCGCGGTCGATCCGGAGTTTGCCGACAGCAACACGTCGCTGCAATTTAACCAGTACAACGTTCAGGTCGCCGTCACGTCGTTCGAGCTGGATTTCTGGGGGCGCGTCGCCAATCTGGCGGAATCGGCACGACGCAGCTACCTGGCAAGCGTGGAAGCGCAGCACGCGTTCCGCCTGTCGTTGATCAGCAACGTCGCGGCCACTTACTACGCGATCCGCGCGGGCGAAGAAGGCATCGCGCTGGCCGAGCGTACCGTCACGAGCCGCGAATACGCGCTTGAAGTCGCAAAGCTTCGCCTTGATGCCGGCGTGACTTCATCGGTCGACTACGAGCAGGCGGCCATTCTCGTCACGCAGGCCGAAACGCAGCTCGCGGATCTGCGCCGGACCACCGGAGAGCAGCGCAACCGGCTGATGATTCTTGTCGGTGGCCCGCTCGAAGGACCGGTGCCTGAAGCGCGCCCGATCGACGATCCCGGCCAGTTCGGCGAACTCGATGCGGGATTGCCTTCGTCACTGCTCACGAACCGCCCCGACATTCAGCAAGCCGAACAACAACTGCGTGCCGCCGACGCCAACATCGGCGCCGCGCGCGCGGACTTTTTCCCGCGTATTGCGTTGACCGCCAATTACGGCTACGTGTCGTCCGAATTGAGCGACCTGTTCGTGCCGGCAAAACAGATGTGGTCGCTGGCTGGGGCGATCAGCCTGCCTATCTTCGACGCGGGACAACGTCGCGCGCATCTCGGCTTCGCACAGGCGCAACGTGACGAACTCGTCGCAACCTATCAGCGCACGGTGCAGACCGCGTTCGCCGAAGTATCCGATGCGCTGATCGGACGACAACGCTACAAGGAGCAGATCGCGGCGCAGGAAGTAGCGGTCGATGCGCAAAAGCGGCTTGCCGAGGCCGCCGAGCTTCGCTACCTGAACGGCATCTCGATCTACCTCGAGGTCGTGGATGCGCAACGCAACCTGTTCGCCGCCGAGCAGCAGTTGATCGTGCTTCGGTCGACTGCGCTGCAGAATGGCGTGTCGCTTTACGTCGCCTTGGGTGGTGGGCGGGACGCGACGACTGGCGATCGCGCAAAGCCAGCCGATTCACCGAATTGAGCCGCGCGTCTTATTGCAGCTCGTGCGCGGACAGTCACGCGTTCATTTTCATTGCGGGGTCAAGCGTGCAAGCACAACGGCCGAGGTTTTCTCCGGCTCTCAATCCCACATTGGATCCTGTTAGTTAAAGGAGATATTTACGAATCTTTCGAATGTGTCTTCGCGAACAGATTGACAGCCTGTAGAAAGCCGCGCGCCATTGAGTGGTCATCAAACGCCGCTAGATTCAGACGGCTTTGCTCCGCCGTTCCGCCAAATCAGGTTTTGTCAGATCCCCCTCCGGAGACGCAAATGAAAACAGAAAATCTTCGCCCGCTGGTCCGCAATCTGATATCTGCAGCAAGCATTTCCCTCGTCCCGGTCACGCTCATCGCCGCGAGTACGGCAGCACTGGCGCAGCCGTCCGATCGTGGCGACGACACCCATTTTCAACCCGGTCTGCTGGTTGTCAGCCGCAGCGTGTATGACAATCTCCCGAGCAATGTGCAGGTTGGCACTGTCCTGCCGCCCAACTGCGCTAACACGCAGGGCGGCTGCAGCGCATCAACGGGCGCGCCGTCCGATGGCCGCTACCCGTACGTCTGGAATAACGATGGTTACGATGCCAGCTTCGGCATCACGTCGCGAATCTTTCTCGACCAGACGACGCCAGGCGGTGCAGTAGTTGGAACGCTCGAAGTGCCGAACAGCTTGCAGCACGGCTTTGCACACGATCAACTGGTGACGAGCTTCAGTTCGAAATCGGAGCTTGCGCTGAATCTGTCCACCGATGGCCAATATTTGACGTTCATGGGCTATGTTGCGCCCGTCAATACGGTTGACGTCTCCAACTCCAACACGCCAGGCGTCACCGATCCAACCAATCCTGTCGGCCAGAACGTCTATCGCGCAATCGCCCGCGTCGATCGCAACGGACACTTCCGCTTCACGGAAACCAATGCATATAGCGGCAACAACGGCCGCGCTGCGATTCTCAACGACAGCAACGGCCAGGACATCATCTATACCGCGGGTAACGCGGGCAACGGGGCAAACCCGCAGCCGGATGGCGTCATTCTCGGTGCGGGCGCGCAAATCGTCGACGCCTCGAAACTGCATGAAGGCCAGCAAAATCCGGGCACGCCTGCACCGGTGGCGAGTTTCTCCGTCACGCAACTGGGCGCGAAAGCCGACAAGCTCGGCAAGGACGACAATTTCCGCGGCATGACCGTCTTCAACAACGTGCTGTACTTCACGAAGGGAAGCGGTAGCAACGGCGTCAATACCGTCTACTTCGTCGATACGACCGGCACGGCGTGTCCCAATGGTGTCGGTGTGCCGGCTGCGCACGCAACGTTGCCGACCACCCCGCTTGCGTACAACGCAGCGACGCTTCAGACCAGCGGCCTTCCGAACAACATGTGTATCCTGGCTGGCTTCCCGACTACGCCGAACAAGTCGGCGACCACGCTCTCGTACCCGTTCGGACTCTGGTTTGCCGACGCGAATACGTTGTACGTGGCCGATGAAGGCGACGGCTACACGGGCGGTGCCGATCTTTACACGCACGCCGCTGCGCAACCGCACGCCGGACTGCAGAAGTGGATCTACAACGCGGGGACGAAAACCTGGACGCTCGCCTATACGTTGCAGGCCAGCTTGGGCCTTGGCACGCAATACACGGTCAAGGACTATCCGTCGGGTGCCAATCCGGCAACGGGACTGCCATGGGCGCCCGCCACCGATGGCCTGCGCAACCTGACCGGTCGCGTCGACAACGACGGCACGGCGACGATCTGGGCGATCACGTCGACGGTCAGCGGCAACGGCGATGTCGGCGCAGACCCGAACAAGCTTGTTGCGATTCGCGATATTGTCAAGAACGCAACGGCTGCAGGTGCGTCGCAGGAAAAGTTCGTCACGCTGCGCACCGCGGGTTATGCGGAAGTGCTTAGAGGCGTTTCCTTCGCGCCGGGCACCGATCTCAACGGACGCTTCTGATCCGGCCGAGTGACTGAACGATCGCTTGCGCGAGAGCGCAAGCGATCGGCGTGCTCAAGCCACGCCACCCGCTTCAGTCGCCGCGGTCACCCGAGCCTCGCACATTCGCCAGCGAGCTTACCAGTGACCCGCACGCATACTGCCGCCCACGGCGCCCGCCGTGCCGCCGATGAGCGCGCCCGTCCACGCATTACCGCCTGCGATCGCCGCGATGCCCGCACCGCCGGCCGCGCCTAGTCCCGCGCCGCTCACCGTTCCCTGCTGCTGTGGTGTCATGTTCGTGCAGCCGATCACGGCAACCAGAGCGCCAATGCTAATGATCCATCCAAGTCGCTTCATGATCGTTTTCCTCACGGGTTCTTTTTCAGACCGGGCACGACCATCTGAAACCAGAGAGTCTCAATCACCGGATGCCGGACCATCGTGGGATTGGCTGCGTAATAGCTATCCAGCCCCTGACGCACGCTGTCGAGCGTTTGGCCCTGCATGCCCTTACCGAAACGCTGCGCGATATCCTCGCTGCCCGCCGTGGTGCCGGCATAGGCACGCTCGACGTCGAGCAGATTTGCAATGCCGACGAGATACGCTTTCTTCTCTGCATCGGACGACGCTATCCATTGCTCGCCTGTGACAATCGGAATGCCTTCCGCGCGCGCGACATTGCCCATCACCGCCAGCGACAAGAAAGTCATAGACAAGAGCATTCGCCATTGTGGTTTGATTGCCATCGCATACTCCGTGGAAAGTCGTGTTCTTCAACTGCGTGCCGCCGGCTGCTTCCGACGGTTTCGATTGAGCCATGTGGAAAAGTAGACTCTGCGACTCGTGGAATTTACCTCCCGGTTCGCCGGATCGGCGTAGCTCATCGGCCAGATGATTCGCGCCCGAATAACGCCCTCGATGACGAAAATCCTTGATGGATTGAGCGGAATGACTGAAGCGAATTCCATGTTCAAACAAAGATGCTGCGTTGGCTTCGCCGCCTTTGCCAACGCTTCGAGTCTACTGCGTTTTTTGTGATTTCCAAGCCCGTGTGTCCTCACGTACGGCATGCGAGCACGTTGAATCGGAAAACAATCAGGGCATGAACGGCATCGATGCAGTGCGCTTAAAAATGCGTCGTCATGTTTATAAATATCTGCAATTACCCTGCTTGTCTAAAGTGAACTCTCTCCACCAATATTCTGGTCTACATCCAACGGCCTCGAAAATATTTCACCCAGGATCTTCGGTCAGCTCGCGCCAATCCGGTTGAAATCGATCGTATGACGCTCACGATCGCTGCCGCGTCCAACGGACAGCCCGAAGCTCATTTTCGTTCGTCGATCCGCGACACTGGCGCAAGCGAAGCGGCCATATCCACCCAGCCGCCGCCCATCGCCTGATACACGCTGATCACCTGGTTATAGCGCGAGGCCTGCAGATTCGCGAGCGAAAGCTCAGCGGAGAACAGATCGTTTTCGGACACCAGCACTTCGAGATAGCCGATCAACCCATCTTCGAATTTGAGCCGCGACAGCCTCGCATATTCACGTAGCGCATTGACACGCTCCTGCTGAAGATCAGTCTGCTCGACAGTTTTCTGTGAGCTGATCAGCGCATTGTTGGTGTCGTTGAACGCTCCCAGAACGGTCTGCACATAGATCAGTTCTGCCTGGCGCTTTAGCGCCTCTGCCGACTGCACCTGGCCGCCAATTGCGCCTGATGTGAATATCGGCCCGGCTACACCGGCTGCGAGCGACCACGCCTGGGCCGGTCCAGAAAGGAAATCGCCGAAGGCAGTGCTGATGGAGCCCAGCGCGCCGGTCAGCGAAATGGTGGGATAGTAGAGCGCGCGCGTGGCGCCGACATTCGCATTGGCGGCGATCAGGTTCTGTTCGGCTTGCAAGATGTCGGGGCGCCGCTCCAGTAACGTCGAAGGTAGATCCGCCGGAACGAGGGGAAGCACCAGTTCGCTGACCGACTTGCCTCGCGGTATCGGCCCGGGATTACGCCCCAGCAGAACCGACATGCCATTTTCCACGATGGCAATCTGCTGGTCGATGACAGGTATCGTGGTTTGCGCCAGCTTGTACTGCGAGCGCACCTGCGAAAGCTCCGTTTCGGACACGAGGCCATCCCTTTCGCGCAACTCGAAAATGCGTAGCGTTTCGCGGAAATTATTCGCGGTGCCCTGCGCGATCTCGAGCTGCCTGTCGAGTCCGCGCAATGTTATGTAGCTCGTTGCCACGCCCGTCACCAGCGATAGCACGACGCCACGCTGCGCCTGAACGCTTGCATAGACCTGCGCCTGCGCGGCTTCGTTCAGGCGTCTAACCCGACCAAACAGATCGATTTGCCAGGAAGCGGACAACAGACCCTGATAGAGATCGAATACAGGATCGAGCGCGGGCGGCAGCGGTGGCATCCCGACCTGGCTCGTGCGATTGCGGCTCACGTTGGCGCCATAGTTGATCTGCGGCAGCGCCTGTGAACGCGAAGCGCGCAGCACGCCGAGGAACTGGTCGACGCGCGCTGCCGCGATGCGCACGTCGCGATTATCGTGTAGTGCCGTTTGAATCAGATTGGTCAACACTGGATCGTCGAACTGCTCCCACCATGCCGTATCGACGACCCCTTCTGCCTCGCGCAAATCGATTCGCCACGTTGCCGGCACCTGCACGTCGGGGCGATGGTAATCGGGTCCCACCGTCATGCAGCCGGCAAGGCAAACGGTCGCGGCGGCAAGTGTCGCAAGCGTCAGCGTTCTCATGACGTACTCCATGTTCTCCAATCCGCCATGCACGACAGCAAGCGCGATCGTTGCGTCGCGCACATCAGCCCGCCACCGTCAGCAGACCACCAAATAGCAGCACCGCCAGCAGCAAGGTCAGACACGACACGGACCATCGCCGCACAAGCGCATCGGTGATCCCAGTGACCCGCCCTGCCGCCCTGCAGACGCGTTGCAGTCCCTGCAAGAGGCCACCCACGTCGCCCGCTGCCACGGAGGGCAGCGACGTGCCCCATCGGTTCCAGCCGATGAAGAGCGCCACGCCCGCAATAACAGGCCAAAGCGCGGACCATAAAGCTGCGGGCGCCAGTGCGTCGGATAGCGTGCCAATCGGGATCTCCAGATACAGCACCCATGGTGCGATCAGCGAGGTCAGCACCATCGCCAGCCATGCACCTGTGAGCGGTGCCAGAGTGCGTACATCGGAATCGGCAATCGACATTGCGTTCAGGCGGCGCACGAAATGAAGCATCAGCAGTGTGGTCGCGGCTGAAGACGCCAAAGCCAACGCCCCGACCAGACCACTATCCAGCAAGTCCTTGGTCGCGTATTTCGCCAGTGCGCCGCCCGTGAGTGGCAGTCCACCCAGTGCGAGGGCGACGAGAGCCGTGGGCACCTGCACAAGTCGCAGCACGCGAGCGCCCGAAAGCGCGACCACGCCCACGGCCAGAAATAGCGTGCCCTTTACCAGCAGATGGTGTGCGGCGTAGTAAGCCGCCGCAACGACGGCGCCAGGATCGCCAGCGGCCAGCCCCATGCCGATCACCGCGATCAGGAAGCCCATCTGGCTGACGCTCGAGTACGCGAGGACGATCTTCGGCGTGGATTGGGTGATGCCGATCGCCACACCGTAAAACGCGCCGAACATGCCCAGCGCCGCCAGTGGGATGCCGATGTGCGGCCACGCGTCGTTGAACGGCAGCAAGCGCAGCAATGCAATGACGCTGGCTTTGATCACCGCGCCGCTCAGCACGGCAGCCGCGGGAGTCGGCGCTGCGCCATAGGCATACGGCATCCAGAAATGCATCGGCACGAGCCCGGCCTTCATGCCGAGGCCAACCAGCAGCAAAAGGAGCGTCGTATCGCGCGAGGGCGAATGCGGCAAAGCGGCAGCTGCATCGCGTATCAGGAGGCTGCCGCCTGGCGTGGCCTGTGCCAGCAGGATCAAGCCTGCGAGCAGGAACGCCTCGGCAAGCAACGCGACGCCGAGATAAAGCGCGCTCGCATAGCGTGCATCGGGGCCGCCGCCCTGCAGCACCAGGCCGCTCGCGCCGACGCTCAAGACGGCGAGCAGAAGATAAAACCCGATCAGATCCGCTGCCAGAAATACGCCCATGCAACCGGTCATGGCCATGAACCAGCAGATGACAAACCCATCGATATTCCGGCGGCCCCGCAGATAGTGAAAGGCGAAGATCCCGCCGAAGATCCATAACAGCGCCGCCGTGCCGAGCAACAACGCGCCCGGTAAATCGAGTGCGAAATACAAGGCGAAACGGCTCTGTCCCAGCACCAGCGGCTCGCCCCGGTGAGCGCCGATCGCCGTCGCCAACGCGGGCATCGGAGCGAACGCGAACCATGAAGGCAACCGTCGGCGAACACGCGCCGACGCGCAAGCCAGCAACATCAGCAACGGCAAGCCAACGGCTGTGGCCATCAGAACCTGGGTGGTATTCACGGCATCCCCGTCATCGGCATCGCCGTGCGGCCGATCTGCACCACGTTGACCGGCAGCAGCACCGCCAACCCTAACAGGAAGGAACACAGTGCGAGCGCCAGCACCGCCATCTGCTGATAACGGCGCACCTGCATTTTCGGCGACCAGCGGGGTGCCGCGGGCTCCATTGCGCGCACTACCACGATGAATACGTAAATGCTGGTGAGCAAGCCACCAAGCAACATCACCAGCGCCCACCACCATTGCCCCGTCGAAAACGCGCTCGACAGCAGCAGCCACTTCGCAAGAAAGCCCCCCGACGGCGGCAAGCCGATAAGCGTGGCGCCGGCCAGCGCGAAGGCCGTCACTGTCATCGGCAAGGCCTGCCCTGCGCCACGCAGGTCGGCCATGCGGTCATGACCCAGCGTGCCATAGATCAGCCCCGCAGCGAGAAACATGGCAGCCTTGGCGGTAGCGTGCGAGATGGCCTGCAACAAGCCGCCCGTGACCGCCTGGGTGCTGCCGTGCTGAGCCGCAGCGAGCGGAAACATCAGGAACAGATAGCCGATCTGGGCGACCGTCGAGTAAGCGATCAAAAGCTTCAGGCGCGCCTGGCGCAGCGCCACCACATTGCCGACTACGATCGCCATGGCACCGAGACCGGCAAGCAGTTGCGCGAAGGGGCTGCTCATGATGCCAGCGAATACATCGAACCAAAGCCGCACGACGACAAACCACGATCCTTTGATGACCAGCGCCGAAAGTAGCGCGCTCGCGGCGGCGGGCGCGCCAGCGTGCGCAGGCGGCAACCACAGGTGCAGCGGAAACAGTGCGGTTTTGGCGAGCATGCCGGCTGTCGTCAGCGCCACCGCAGCAAAGGCGACTGGCTGAGCATTAATGCGCATGGCCAGCAACGCGATGTCCAGGGTGCCATAAGCGCCATAGAGCAGAAATACGCCCAGCAAATAAAGCATCGAACCGATCAACGCGAAGAGCAGATAACGTAACGCTGCCTGCAATGTTTCGGCCCGTCCATCGAGAGACACGAGCGGAACACCCGCGAATGTCAGCAGTTCGAGCGCGACATAAAGCGTAAAGATGTCCCCGCTTACGAACACCAGATTGAGCGCCCCCCAGACCGCGAGCAGCAACAGCCAGAAAGAGAACGGACCGCGCGCTTCGGTCTTGCCGGCCGGCGTGCCGAAATTGCCGTTGGCGTAGATCGCCACCGCGCCGATCACCACGGCAACCACCAGCATCATGCAGACCGACAATCCGTCTGCGCGAAGCATGACACCCAGCGGCGGAGACCATCCACCGAGCCGATACTGCAATGCGTCGCCTGACACGACCAGCCTTCGCGCTATCGCCAGCACGACGCCAAAACCGCAGACGATCGTCACCCACGATGCGCGTTGCGCACGGCGACCACCGAAGGTCAACCCGAACAGCATGCCGGCAACGGGCAACAACACGGCGAGCACCAATAGCAGGCCGCCTGGTGTTGCCCGCTCAGTGAGCGCCAGCACGCTCACCTGGCCCCCACATCGGCGGCGTCTTGCCCGGACGTGGCATCGCCATCGCTGGACAGAGAGATCGAGCCGGTCTGCGCGAACCAGCGCAGTATGAGCGCGACCGCCAACGCGGAAGCGGCGAACGACACGACAATCGCCGTGATCAACAGCGCCTGCGGCACCGGATCGCCGGGCATGCCGGCAGCCGCCCCTCGCTGTGCGATAACGCCACAGACCAGGAAAACGCCGTTGCCCGTGAGGTTAAAGGCAAGCACCTTGCGCAAGGGCTGCGGGTTGACGATCAGGCCATACAGGCCAAGACCCACCAGAGCGGCGGCGGTCAAGGCGAACCACTGGGATACGTTCATGTGCGAACCTCCGGTCGTTGGGGCGGCCCGATCAGCAGGAGTACCAGGGTTACGGCGAGCGATGGCAGCAGCGCGGCTTCGATGACGATGATCCACGGTTTCGCCCAACCTTCCGGATACGCAAGAAATGCCCCCGCCATGACGGCACCGAGCAGGCCAATCGCGATGAAGACTGCCGGTCCGGCAATCAACACCACACGCAGCCGGCGACGACTGATGGCAGGCGCATCGCGCAAACCGGACATCATGACGAGCAGCCACATCGCCGCGATCACCGTGGCGCCCTGGAATTTGCCGCCGGGATGATCGGCGCCTACCCAGAAAATGTAGATGCCGATCACGACGCCAACGGGTGGCAAGACGCGCGCCAGATACACCAGAATGTCGTTCGGACCGACCACCTGCGCGGGTCGTGGCCTGCCGCCCCAGCAGTGGTCCGGCGTCAGCGACCAGACACCGACCACACCGAACAGCAGCGCGATCGCTTCGAGCAACGTATCGATCGCGCGAAACGACATCAGGACCGCGGTGATCGGGTTACCGACGCCAATCGATCCGATGTGCTGTGCCACTTCGGGCGCCAGCGTCGGAGCCGGTTCCGGCAAATGCAGAAGGCACGCGGCGATGACAACGGCGACAGCCGTGGCGGCGATGGCCGCCGCAACACGCATCGCGAGGCCTGGCGCTTCGGCGCGGGCCGCCGCTTCCGTCGGGTGCAAACGAGGCGCCGCGTCGATCAGCAACGCGCCGGTCAAGCCTGCACCGATGGCTGCTTCGGTCAACGCTACGTCGACTGCATGAAGCACCAGCCAGGCCAGCGTAAGCAGCAAGCCATAAGGAATGAACCCGGCTACCGCGGCGAAGGTGTCGCGCACGACAACGGTCCATGTCGCGAGCACGAGTAACAGGATGCCAATGCCCACCGAGATTGCGAAAGTCACGGACGTGTCTCCTGCCGGCGCGCGGCGCGCGCAATGAGCTGCGACACCTCGGACGACGTCAGCAGTACCAGCAGCCAGACCACGATCAGCTTGAGGGCGACCGTGACATGACCGGCCTGCGGCAACAGCCCTAACACCACCATTCCCAGCCCGAGATTATCGGCCTTGGTTAGCGCGTGCAGCCGGGTATAGGTATCAGGAAACCGCAACAACCCGACCGTGCCCGCCACCAGGAAGAAAATGCCCGCAAGCATGGCCACGATCGTGAAGACATCGGCGAAGGTTTTCATTTCCGGTCCTCGTTCTGCGTGACGCCTTCTGCCGGCCGGTCGGACTTGACGAAGGCAACTGACGCAAACGCCGCGAGCAGGGCCAACGTCAATGCGACGTCGACAACGGCGTCCACGCCACTCGCGGTGCCTACCAGCAGCAGGACCGCAATGCCGCCCGTACCGAACAGCTGGGCGGCCATCATGCGGTCGGCTCGCGTTGGACCGCGCAGTACGCTCAACAACCCCACGGCAACCATTAACAGCACCACGCCGGACACGGCTATCAGCACGTCAGCCATCTCGCTCCCCCTTGGTCAATGCGCCAGTCAGGCGCCGCTCTTCGTCCGCCATCTGTTCGGCAATGGGTTGCTCAACGTCCAGGCAGTGGTAAACGAGCCCATCCGCAGTGTCGTCAACGGGAAGGGAGCCCGGCAAGAGACTGGTGATGATGGCAAACACATTGCGCGCCATGCCCGGCGGAAAACCGGTTCGATAAACGACGGTGCCCGCCTGCAAAGGCAGGCGTGGGTGCAATGCACGTCGTGCCACGTCGATTCCCGCCAGCAGCGACTGCGCGAGGAAATGCGGCGCAAAGACCAGCAACGCGCCGAGGCGCAACTGCCCTTCGCGCGGCGGGAGAAGACGCAGGCTCATATGCGTCGCGACGAGGGTCGCGATCAGGCCACACGCGAGATCGGCTGGATTCACGCTTGGCATCAAGATGATCCAGAGCGTCAGAAAGCACAGCGCGCGGGACAGCACGATGCGCCATCGCGAACGCAAATCGAGCAGGAACGCCCGGAGCGATGTTGTCCACATGAGAGACGCACGCCTCCTCTATCGAATACCCGGCGACCGTAACCACTTCGGTCGTCGCCAGGGCAGCGCGCCGGCCACAGCGCTTACGTCGATCCGCCAGCCGCACCAGAAACCGGCAACGCCGGTCGATCACTCTTGCCGAACACCACCATGTACAGCGCCGGCAGAAACACCAGCGTCAACAGCGTCGCGACCAGCAGTCCACCCATGATCGCAAAGGCCATCGCACCCCAGAACACGGTCGGCGCGATTGGGATCAGTCCGAGCACGGTCGAGATCGACGTCAGCATCATCGGCCGAATGCGCGAAGTGCCTGAGGCAACAACGGCCTCAAGCACGCCCATGCCCTCACGGCGATTGGTGTCGATCTGCACGATCAGGATCAGCCCGTTCTTGGCGATCATGCCGATCAACGCGAGAATGCCCAGAATCGCGACGAAGCCAAGCGGCCGGTTCGAGACCAGCAGCGCCAGCACGACGCCGATCAGCCCCAATGGCAACACCGAAACCACCATGGCCAAGCGCTTGAAGCTCACCAGCAGCACCATCATGCTCGTCAGCATCAGCACGATCATTAGTGGCACGACGGCAAACACCGATGCCTGGGATGCCGAACTTTCCTCGTACAGACCACCGGTTTCTATCTTGTAGCCCTTGGGCAGCTTCGCCTTGAACCCGGCGATCTTCGGCGCGAGTTTCGCGACGACTTCGTCAGGAAGCACGCCATGTGTCACGTCCGCGCGCACAGTGAGTGTCGGTATGCGGTTGCGCCGCCATATCAGGGGTGACTCCTGGTCCTCGGTAAACGTCGCGAACTGGCTGAGCGGAACCATTCGGCCGCTCGGCGTCGGCACCTGCAACGTGCCCAGCGTCTGTACTGTGAGGGGACTCTCTTGCGCAGCCCGCGCTACGACATTGACCAGATAGATGTCGTCACGGATCTGCGTGATCGGCGTGCCGGTAATGATGGTGTTCATAACCGTCGCGAGCGCCGCAGTGCTGACGCCGAGCTGGCGCGCTTCATCCTGGTTGATGTGAATCCGGATCTGCCGGGCCGGCTCCATCCAGTCGAAGTTGACGTAGCGACTCCGCTCGTCGGAACCCACGATACCGGCGAGATCGAGCGCGATGCCACGCACTCGCGCGGGATCGGGACCCGACACGCGATACTGAAGCGGCCATCCCACTGGCGGCCCCAGTTCCAGCGGGGACACGCGAGCAATCACGCCGGGAAACCGTTCGCTCAGTATCTTCTCCAGCTTCAGTTGCAGCCGGTCGCGTGCGGCCACATCCTTGGCGACTACGATGATCTGCGCGAAAAACGGATTGGGCAGTTGGACATTCAGCGTGAGGATGAAGCGAATGGCGCCGCGACCCACATAACTGCTGAAGTGATCGACATCGGGATCGCCCTTCAAAATAGCTTCGATCTGCGCGACCTGCGCCTCGGTGGCATGGATCGATGCGTTCTGGCGCAACGTGAGGTCCACCGTCAATTCAGAGCGGTCGGACGCGGGAAAGAACTGCTGAGGCACGAACCGAAGCAGGAAGATCGATACAACGAACGCCGCCAGCGTGACGGCAATCGTCAGCCACCTCATCCGCAGCGCCGCGCGCAGGAACCGGTTATAGGCCCTGAGTACCTTGCCGGGCTTCGCCGGCTCCTTGCTTGCCTTGGGCGCCTTCAGGATGGCCTGACCGACGAGCGGCGAGAAAACCACCGCGCCAAACCACGACACGAGCAGCGCAATCGCGACCACGGCGAAGATCGAGAACGTGTACTCGCCCGCCGAACTCTTCGCGAAGCCAATCGGCACGAAGCTGGAAATCGTGACGAGCGTGCCGACGAGCATCGGCGCCGCCAGTGTCCGGTAAGCGAAAGTCGCAGCCTGGTCCTTGCTGTCGCCAGCCGCGAGGCGGTTGATCATGGCGTCGACCGTCGTCATGGCGTCGTCGACCAGCAGCGTCAACGCGATGATCAGCGCACCCAGCGACACCCGGTGCAGGTCGATGTGCACCAGGTCCATGATCGCAAATACGATAGCCAGCGTGAGCGGGATCGACAGCGCCACCACCATCCCCGGCCGTATGCCCAGACTCACGAAACTGCACACCAGGATAATCGCAATGGCCTGCCAGAGCGAGGCCATGAAGTCGTTGATTGCGACATCGACGGTATCGGCCTGATTGGCGACCAGGGACGGCTCGATGCCCACGGGCAGGTTCGCGGTAATGTCGGCCATTTCGGCCTTCAGGTTGCGGCCGAGCGCCAGGATGTCGCCCGAATCGCGCATGGCGATTGCAAGTCCGATCGCCGGCTTGCCGTTGACACGGAACATCGGTTGCGGCGGATCCGAGAAACCGCGCCTCACAGTCGCGATATCGCCAAGGCGAACGATGCGGCCCGCCAAAACAAGATTCACATTTTCGATGTCGCGTTCGGAATCGAAAGCACCGCTCACCCTGAAGAACGCCCGCTCCTGCCCGGTTTGCAGTACGCCGGCCGGCCTGATGACATTTTGCGCGGTCAATGCCCCGACGATGGTCGGGTAGTCCAGACGCAGCCCGGCCAGACGGCTGGTCGAGAATTCGATGTAAATCTGTTCGTCCTGCGCGCCGAGGACCTCGATCTTCGAAACGTCCGGCACCAGCAGCAAACGTGAGCGAATGGCTTCGACGTGATCGCGCAACTCGCGCATGCTGTAGCCGTCTGCCGTGAACGCGTAGATGATGCCGTAGGTGTTGCCGAAGTCGTCATTGAAGAACGGGCCAACGGTCCCCGCCGGCAGCGATTGCTGCATATCGCCAACGTTCTTGCGAACCTGATACCAGATGTCGGGGACTTCGCGAGGTGGCGTCGATTGCAGCAGATCGACGAAGATCGTTGTTTGGCCCGCCGTCGTGAAGCTGCGAATGCGGTCTACGTGGCGAGTCTCCTGCAACGTGCGCTCGAGCCGCTCGGTTAGCTGGGAAAGCGTGTCGTCGATCGTGGCTCCCGGCCATACCGCTGACACCACCATCGTGCGGATGGTGAAGACCGGATCTTCGGCACGCCCTAACCGGATAAACGACAGGGTCCCCGCGGCAAGTGCGCCGATCATCAGGAACACGACGAGTGGGCGCTTCGATAGCGCCCATTCCGATAGATTCGGGCCAATCACCTCGGTGCCTCGGTCCAGTTGATCTTCTGTCCTGGTCGCAATGCCTGCGCGCCGGCAGTCACGACCACGTCGCCTGGGGCCAACCCGCGCGATACCTGTACGCGGTCCTCGGCGTAGGCTTGAAGCTCCACGTCACGCACCGAAACCGTTCCGGTCTTCGTATCGACCACCCAGACCGACGATGTCTGGCCGGGCTGGATCAGGGCACTGGAGGGTATCTCGATGGCCGGCGGGCGCTGGAGTTTCATCTGGCCAACCACCGTACTGCCGAGGCGCATGGTGGCCGGTGGATTGAGCACCCGGACCCTGACCGCAAACGTCCCTGTAACGGGATCTGCGCGGGGCGATACTTCGCGAACCTTGCCGTTGGCGGTAATCGCCGGATTGCTGGCCAGCGCGACGACAATGTCGGGATTTGACGGCGCGATGTCCTTGATCGCCGCGGGCACATCGAAGACGGCGTCCACTGCCCCTTCGCGCGCGATCTGGACGATCATGCGGCCCGCCGCGACGACCTCGCCCGGCTCGGCACCTCGCGCCGTCACCACGCCAGCGACGTCCGACACCAGATCGGTATAGCTCAGCCTGTTCTGTGCAATTTTGACCAGCGACTGCGCCGAATCGACTTGCGACTGCGTGATCTTTGCCATCGCCTCGGACTGCTCGTAAGAAGCGCGCGACACGGCACGCTCCGCCAGCAAATTGCGCATGCGGTTGAACATGGTGTTCGCCTCGAGAGCCTGAGCCTGGGCAGCAGCCAGCTGGGCCCGGGCGGACTGCAGGTTGCTCTCTTCGTTCATCCGGTCGAGCCGTGCCAGCACCTGGCCCGCAGTGACCCGGTCCCCGACATCGACATTACGGGAGATCATTCTTCCGTCGATACGGAACGATTGATTGATCTCGGCCTGCGCCTGCAACCTTCCGGTCAAAGCGATGGTTGTCCCTGCAGCCTGCTTTTCTATCGTGACGACGCGTACCGGCCGGACTTCGGTCGCCGGTGCCTCCTCGCCTTTGCGGCAACCCGCCAGCACTGCGCCTGCCGCCAACGCACACAGCGTCACGATCAAAGAGAGAGAAAAAGCTCGCCCCGTTTCATGGTTGGCAAACACTGGAACTTTCCTCTGGATTCCTGACCAGCCTTCCTTTCTCCGAACCTGCGGCGAAAGCTTCCGAACACTACTACGCCCGCAGCACTAAAAGTCCACCGCATCACGAATGATCGGACATGTCATGCAATGGCCACCGCCGCGCCCGCGCCCAAGCTCTGCACCGTCAATGGTCACGACTTCGATTCCGGCCTTGCGCAACAGCGTATTCGTGTACGTGTTGCGGTCGTAGGCGAATACAACGCCTGGCGACGTGCAAACCAGATTCGCGCCGCTGTCCCACTGCGTGCGCTCGCGCTGATAGTCGTTGCCGCCCGCCTCGACAACGCGCATCTTTTTGACGCCAAGCGCCTCGCTCACCACATCGACGAAGGCCTTTTTCTCCGGATGGAGTTCCAGGCCCGCCGGATGATCGCTGGGCCGGTACGAGAACGTCCGCGTGCGCGCGAGGAAATCCGGTGCAATCAGCACGCAATCACGGTCGGCAAAGGTAAACACCGTATCGAGGTGCATGGCCGCGCGGATTTTCGGAATCGCAGCGACGATCACGCGTTCGGCCACACCCTGCTGGAACAGCGTCGCGGCAAGCTGGCTGATCGCCTGACGCGACGTACGCTCGCTCATGCCGATGAGCACCGTCTTGTTGCCGATCGGCATGACGTCGCCGCCCTCGAGCGTCGCGAGCCCGTGATCCTGCGTTGCGTCTCCCCACCAGACGTTCACCTTGCCGGCAAAGTCCGGATGAAACCGGTAGATCGCCTGGGCAAGGATCGTTTCCTCGTGCCGCGCGGGCCAGTAAAGCGCATTGAGCGTCACGCCGCCGTAGATCCAGCACGTGGTGTCGCGTGTATACAAGGTGTTCGGCAGCGGCGGCAGCAGATATTCGGTGGCCCCGGCCGCTTCGCGCACGACCTTGAGCGCGGCTCCGCCATGCTTTTCCGGGAAGTCGTAGATCGAGAGGCCGCCAAGCAATGTCTCGGCGAGCGCGCGATTGTCGAGGCCTTCCAGATAGCTTCGCAGTTCGTCGATGAAACCCAGTCCGACCTGGTTCGGGACAATCTGGTTATCGAGAATCCACTTCTTGCCGTCAGGGACCGCTACCG
This sequence comes from Paraburkholderia adhaesiva, assembly GCF_021390575.1. Taxonomy (GTDB): domain Bacteria; phylum Pseudomonadota; class Gammaproteobacteria; order Burkholderiales; family Burkholderiaceae; genus Paraburkholderia; species Paraburkholderia adhaesiva. Next base: position 1,624,486 of record NZ_JAJEJQ010000002.1, read on the forward strand.
TTTCGGCGAGCAGGTTATGCATCTCGACCACGTCGACGCCACGATCGCGCATCTTCGCCACGAAGTCGAAATGGTCGCGCTTCGCGTTGTCGACCCATAACACGTCGTCGAAGAGCAACTCATCGCAATTGCTCGGCGTGAGACGCGAATGTGCCATGCCCGGCGCACAGACCATCACCTTCCGGAGTTTCCCGACTTCCGAATAAACGCCGTATGGATTTTCGGCCGCCGCCTGCTTTTCACCGCCCTTTTCCTTTTCCTTAGACTTTCCCTTTGCCATATCGAGCTCCGATCGTTTTGTCTAGATCGCCATGAGCCCCATTGCGAGAGCGATGACGCCCACGACGGCGGCTATGGTGGCCACGACGAAAATCACCCAGTCGCGCACGCTTTCGAAGACTTTCAGCTTGCGCTCGCGTCGGGCGATGAAGTACAGCACCGTGCCCGGTGCATACAGGATTGCCGAAAGCAGGATGAACTTCAGACCGCCGGCAATGATCATGAAAAGCGTGTAGATGACGGCAACCGACGCGAGCGCGAGATCCCGCTTGCGTTCTTCGGGCCGTACCTCGTAGCTCTCGCCGCGATTCGAGACCATCCACCCGTAGGCCGCGACGAGCAGATACGGGATCAGCGACATCGCGCTGGTGAGATTGAGCATCAGGGCGAATGCGTCATACGAGAAATACGTGCTCGCAACGAGCAACTGGACGACGATGTTGGTGATCCACAGCGCGTTGGCCGGAACGTTGTTGGCGTTTTCGCGCGCAAACACCGCGGGCATGTCTTCATTGCGCGCCGCAGCGAACATCACCTCCGCGCAGATGAGCGACCACGCCAGATAAGCGCCGAGCACCGATATGATCAGACCGATGCTCACGAAGACCGCGCCCCATGGACCGACCACGCTCTCCAGCACGCCCGCCATCGAGGGTTGGCGTATGTCCGCGACGTCCCCGCGCGGCAGCACGGCGAACGGCAGCATCGACACGAGCACCATCAGTGCCGTCACGCCGCCGAAGCCAAGAATCGTCGCGCGCCCTACGTCCGCGCGCTCCTTCGCGTAGCGCGAATACACGCTCGCGCCTTCTATGCCGATAAAGACAAACACGGTCACGAGCATCGTCGCGCGCACCTGCCCGATGATGCCCCCTTCCTCCGCCGCGGACTCGATATTCAGCCGAAAGGTACCGTACTCGAACACGAAAATCAGAATGACGATGAACACCACGATCGGGATGATCTTGGCGAACGTCACGATGGTGTTGATGAACGCCGCCTGCTTGACGCCGCGAAGAATGAGGAAATGAAACAGCCAGATGCCGACGGAAGCGACGGCGATGGCCGTCACCGTGTTGCCGTCTCCGAAGACCGGGAAAAATGCGCCCAGCGTGGACTTGATCAGCACCCAGTACGAGACGTTACCGATGCAACTGCCGATCCAGTATCCGAAGGCTGAAAGAAAGCCGGGGTAGTTGCCGAAGCCCTCCTTTGCGTAGACAAACACACCGGCGTCGAGCTCGGGCTTGCGTTCCGCCAATGACTGGAACACCCGTGCCAGCGTGTACATGCCAACCCCCGCCACGAGCCAGGCAATGGCCGCACCGATTGGCCCCGTTGCATGGGCGAAGGTCCGCGGTAGCGAAAATATCCCGGCGCCGACCATGCTTCCGACTACCATCGCTGTCAGTTGCAGGCGACTCATCTTCTGCTCGGTATCGGCCATCGGTTTCCTCGTTTTGTCTGAACTTCGCTTTGTCGAGAGACCAACCTCACCGGCGTCGGGCATCGCACGTCGTCATCCTGGCCGGAGACGCCAACGCTTCGGCGTGGCTGCGCGCTTCAGCTTCATCGCATCACGCTAGCCGGATTGTTCCCGTGCAGCTCCCGCACGCCGTCGCACGGAATGAACTGCTGATCCGCATACTGCGTTACTGAAATCGGTTGCCCCGAGGTCCGAATCCTCGCGTGGGGCGAGAAACTGCGCTACGCGCCTAAAAAGAGACTAGTCGATTTTGAAGAACATCGTCCGCGGATGGGGCCGCAACCGGCGACGTTGCGGCCATGGGTAAGGATGTATGCAAATATCACGCGCCCTGATCTTTCTTTCCGAGCGTCTCCAGATGTTTTCTCGCCTCGGCCTCGCTTTCGAAAATATGTGGCGACACGCCACGTTCCTGTAGCGCATCCCGCAGCTTCGCTCGCAGAAAAGCACTCGTCGTATAGCGCGTGACACTCGAGTAGTAGCGCGAGACAACGTCGCGCACCATATCGGTATACGCATCGAGCACATCGGGCAGCACGCCGAAGTTGTCGTAATCGACTAGCGCTGGCACCTTGCCTTGCACCCCCGCAAGCCTTTCTTCAATCGCCGCCCGAATCGCCGCAATATCGTCGACGTTACGTACCGTCAAGCCGGCGAAGTTCGCGAAGAAGATGTTCTGCACAGTGTCCAGCATGAAGCGCTCCTCAAGCGGCATCCGCAGCATGGTCTCGCGCAACCCCATCGGCGCGGGCGAGAAGATGGCCGCATCCATGGTCTTGACCTGTGCAGCGATAGCAGGCCGGAACGCCATTTTCGACAGCACATCGCGCTCGAGATCGACGCCTGGCGCAAGTTCGATCAACTCAAGCCCGTGATCCGTGAGACGAAACACACAGCGCTCGGTGATGTAGAGCGTCGTCTGTCCGCGCTGCAACGCCACCGCGCCGCTGTACGTGACGTGTTCGACCTGCTCGACGAACTTGCACACGGCCCCCTCGCGGCGAATCGCGATCTTTCCGTCCAGAACTTCCACGTCGAGTCCGCTCGCGTTGAACGTGCCGACGAAAACGACCTTCCGTGCGCTCTGACTGATGTTGATGAAACCGCCCGCGCCTGCCACGCGTGTCCCGAACTTGCTGACGTTGAGGTTGCCGTGGCGATCGGCCTGGGCTAGCCCGAGAAAGGCGACATCCAGCCCCCCGCCGTCGTAGAAGTCGAACTGGTACGGCTGGTCGATGACGGCTTGCGAGTTGATGGCTGCGCCGAAGTCCAGCCCGCTAGCCGGAATACCGCCGATTACACCGGGTTCGGCCGTCAGCGTCAGCAAACTGTCAATCCGTTCCTCCGCAGCGACGACCGCAACACCTTCGGGCATGCCGATGCCGAGATTGACGATGCTGTTCGCTTTCAATTCCATTGCTGCGCGGCGCGCGATTATCTTGCGCTCGTCTAGCGGCATCGTTTTCCGGGCGCCCGACGGTACCCGGATCTCGCCTGTGAACGCCGGGCTATATGACGTGCTGAAGGTTTGCCAGTGATTTTCCGGGCGCGCGTGCACGATGCAGTCGACCAGAATCCCGGGCACTTTCACCTGCCGTGGATGCAACGATCCGCGGTCCGTAATGCGCTCGACCTGTGCGATCACAATGCCGCCGCTGTTGCGCGCAGCCATTGCGATCGATAGTGACTCCAGCGTCAGCGCCTCGCGCTCCATGGTGAGGTTTCCGTCGAGGTCGGCCGTGGTCGCCCGGATGATCGCGACGTCGATCGGAAACGCTTTGTAGAAGAGGCTTTCCTCGCCACCGAGATGGCACAGCTCCACGAGGTCCTCGGTCGTCCGGGCGTTCATCTTGCCACCGCCGTTTCGCGGATCGACAAAGGTACCGAGTCCAATGCGGCTCAGGTGCCCGGGCCGCCCCCCGGCGATGTCACGGAACAGGCATGAAATCACGCCTTGCGGAAGGTTGTACGCCTCGACACGATTCTCAATCGCTAGCCGTCCGAGTTGCGGCACAAGCCCCCAGTGGCCGCCGATCACGCGGCGCAACATGCCGTCGTGTGCCAGGTGGTTCAGGCCTCGCTGCTTGCCATCCCCTTGCCCCGCCGCGTAAACGAGCGTCAGATCGAGCGGATCGTGCTGCGACAGGAACCGTTCCTCCAGCGCCAGCGCAACCTCTTCTGCAAATCCGATGCCGACGAATCCGGAGGTGGCAACCGTGTCACGGCTTCTGATCAGACGGACCGCATCGGCCGCCGTGACGACTTTCCCCACTTCGACTGGGACAGTTCGCAATGAGCTATATGCCATGTTGAATCCCTCCGGCGACGTTTGCGTGCTTTCCTCGCCAACCGAAAGACGGCGAGACGGACGCTCCGGCCTTGATCAGATCCGCAGACACGCCGAGCCAGATTACAGCTTTCGTGTTTCGCGTGCGTGGATGAAGCATGCTGCGGACAACGTTGTGAATCGCGTGCCGAACACCGCACCTTGATTCGCTCGCTATTCATATCCCCGAGGATTATTTTCCTGCCAGCGCCAGTGATCGACACACATGCGCTCAATGCCGTATTGTGCTGCCCAGCCAATGAGCGACTGCGCCGCGGCTGGATTGGCGTAGCACTCGCCGACATCGCCGGGGCGGCGGGCCACGATCTCATACGGGACAGGTCGTCCGGAAGCCTGCTCGAACGCCTTCACAACTTCCAGCACGCTGTAGCCACGCCCGGTACCCAGATTCACGGTAAAACCCGCGTCACGGGCAATCAGCGCGTCGAGCGCCTTCAGGTGTCCGCGCGCCAGATCGACCACGTGAATGTAATCGCGCACGCCCGTGCCGTCCGGCGTGGAGTAATCACCGCCGAACACGCGCAGTTGCTTCAGCTTGCCCACCGCGACTTGAGCGACGAAGGGCATTAGATTGTTCGGAATGCAAATCGGATCTTCGCCAATCAACCCGCTTTCGTGCGCGCCCACAGGATTGAAATAGCGCAGTACTGCGATGCGCCACGACGGATCGCCGATCACAACGTCGCGCAGAATTTGCTCGGAAATCAGTTTGGACTGGCCGTACGGGTTGGTGGCGGAGAGCGGGAAGCTCTCGTCGATGGGCGAGTGATCCGGCGTGCCGTACACCGTCGCCGACGAGCTGAACACGAACTGCCTGCATCCGAACTGCCGCATCACGTCCAGCACCGTGAGCAGGCCACCTAGGTTGTTGCGGTAGTACTGGATCGGCATGGCCACCGATTGGCCTACGGACTTGAGCGCCGCGAAGTGGATCACGCCCGCGATCTTGTGCGCCTCGAAAATGCGCGCGAGCGCCTGATCGTCGCGCACGTCGGCCTCGTAGAAGGCCAACTGTTTGCCGGTGATCCGCTGAACGCGTGCGAGCGATTCCTGGCGGCTGTTGGTGAGATTGTCGACAACGACCACGTCAACGCCTGCATTGAGAAGCACCACACACGTATGCGATCCAATGAAGCCCGCGCCGCCCGTGACAAGAATCGTGCCCCGGATGTTCGTCGCTGCGCTGCTGTCTTCCTGAGTCATCTCGAGTCCCTCCGAAAATTAAGCCGGTAAATCCCCGATTCGTTCTTCAAGAACCGCAAATCGCGCCATGCCGCAGGCACCAGATTACTGGAGCATGAACGTCTCGTACTCGAGCACTTCGAGTTTGCGGTCGAGCAGATAAAGGCTCGCCACCACCACCACCAGCAACGAAGCGGCGAAACCGTAGCCGTACCATGCGGGATTCTGCGCGAGCGTGAACGCGGTGAACGTAATGTTGAGCACCACGAACGCGCTGACGCAGCCTGTCACGATCACGCGCCTATCCAGATAGAAGAAGACGTTCAGCACGCCCATAAAGACGACCTGCAGGCTCGCGGCAATCACATCGACGTAAAGCAGCGGCAGATACAGCGTCGAAATGCGCAGCCACGACAGTAAGGCCGGTCCGGCGGCGAACAGCATCATCGCTGCGATCGTCTGCACCTTGATGATTTCCCACAGTCCGTTGCGCAGCGCCTCGACCATCGCGTTGCGCATCCGCTCGATATGCTGCAGCGATCCGCCCTCGCGCACCGCGTTGTAGAACGCGTCGTAATACTCGACGAAATCGGTTTCGATGCGCAGCAGAAACACCGCCATGCCCGGAATGATCGCGAGGTACGCGAGGAACACCGGAATGTCGTAAATGATCGATGCGCGCAGCGGCCCGATCACCTGCTGGCCGGTGCCGGGCGTGTACCAGAACATGAACTTGTCGACCCAGATGCCGAAGTTGTACAGGAAGCCGGTGATCATCAACAGCGGATACCGGTAGCGCTTGTCGAACACCTCGAACGAGATGAAATGATCGCTGCGGAAGTCGCGATAGATCAGCAGCAGAAGCCCCGCAAGCAGCACGGTCTGGCCGACCACGAAACCCGTCAACAGGCCGTTGAGTCCGTGATGGCTGAGCGCGATCGAGATGCCGGTAGTCAGCGAGTAACCCACCGCGAACGTCACGAGAATCGCCACGTACTGCTTCATGCCGGACAGGAAAATCGTCGCGATCCACACGTTCGACACCACCACAAAACCAGCCAGCATCAGCAACCGGTAGCCGGGCGTCTGTCCGGGAAAAAGCAGCCATACGGAGACACCGCCCAACAGCGTCGCCGCGACGGTTACGACCAGCGCAACCGCATGGAAATTCGGCAGCACGAGTTCGTCGCGCTTTTCAAATAGACGGTCTGACGTGAAGCGCGTGTACGCGAGTTGCAGCGGCCCGGTCAGCACGAGCGACAGCGCAATGAGCCAGGTCACCGACACCTGGAACTGCGTGATCAGTTCGTTGGGCAACACGAGCGGCAGGCTCAGTGCACCGATCATCAGGATGCCGACGATCGACAGAATCCACGGCCCCGCGCTGATCAGCCCCGCGTACGTATACGCCTGCATGAGGCCGAGCAGCGTGTCACGGCGAAGCATCTTGCGCAGTTCGAAACCGATTCCGGCCACGTCGTTCTCCTTACGCGCTTGTGCTGGCTGTTGCGGGCTGCGCTGGCGCGCGGTCGGGCATCGCGGTCAGCTTCGTGTACAGATTGCGGTACGAGCCGATCATCTGGTCCTGCGTGTAATAGCGCTCGACACGCTCGATTCCCGCACGCTGCGCCGCGTGCCAGTTCTGCTCGTCGAGCAGATCGAGCGCGGCCTGAGCAAGCGCACGCGGATCGGCAATCTGCACGACGCGGCCGGCGGCGCCGATCGCCGCGTCGTCGCCATCGAGGCCGTAGATCAACTGACGGCACGAGCCGACGTCGGTCGTCACCGAAGGCACGCCCGCCGCGAAGCCTTCCAGCACGACGAGCGGCAACGCTTCGGAAATCGAACTCAGCACCACCACGCCGCACTTCGGCAGTAATTCGTCGATCTTCTGGAACCCCAGAAATTTCACCTTGTCATGCAGACCGAGGCTCTCGACGAGCGCATGGCATTCGGACGCGTACTCCTGGTCTTCTTCCTCGGGGCCTGCGATCCACGCCTCCGCCTCAGGCATTGCGCGCACCACGGTCAGCATCGCGCGGATGAAGGTCTTGATGTCCTTGATCGGCACGACGCGGCCAATCAGGCACAGCGTCTTCGGCACACCCGGCGCGCGTTTCTCGCGCAGCGGCGTGAGTCGCCCGAGATTGACACCGTTAGGAATGCTAGACGTTTTTTCCTCCGGTGCACCATCGATCACCTGACGTAGCCGGTTGCCTTCGTAGAGCGCAGTGATGTCGTCTGCCGCCTCGTAGCACACGCGGCCAAGCGTCTCGAAGAAGCGCACCCACAACTCGCGGAAGTAACCGACTTGCGATACGTCGCGTTCGAAAATGGTCCGGTTGTCGCGAATCCACTGGCTCTGGAACAGGTCGATCTTGCGCTCCTTCGTGTAGATCCCGTGCTCCGAAACGAGCAACGGCCGACCGTGACGATAATGCGCAAGCGCGCCGAGAAAGCCCGCAAAACCGGTCGATACCGTGTGAAGCACGCGCGCCCTGGGCAGCCCTTCGGCGACTCGCGCGAGCTGCCACAACGGCTTGTGCATGATCCGCACGGTCCAGAAGTAATCGACGAACGACGGATCGGTGCAGAACTGCCGGAACTGCGCGCTCACGTAGCGCCACGCTTCCTTCGAATACAGGAACGCGTCTTCGGCCAGCGCGCCGCCGGGGCGCAGATCGTCCAGCATGCCCTTGAGCACCAGGCCTGCCTCGGCGCGCTGCGCGGGATCGCGCAGGTGATCGTGCAGCTGCGCCGCACGCGCGAAAGCGTCGGGGTCGCCATGCTGGGCCGCGATCGCAGGCGGCGGCGGAAACTCGTATAGATAGTGCGCTTCCAGATGCACGACGTTGTCGGGCAGCGCATAGGACATCTTCGGATAGTCCTCCGGCCGGCTGCCGAGAAAGCACAGCGCGAACGTGTATTCCGGAAACGCGCGGATCATCTGGTTAACCCAGCTCGAAACGCCGCCGCTAACGTAAGGAAACGTGCCTTCGAGCAATAGCAGGATGTCCGCCGATTCGGCCTGCGGGAATTTGGCTGGAGACGTCATGGCATCGTGGCTAAAGGGTCGGGGTTTCGTACGGCGCGTGCCAATAGTCGAGCACCGCCTGCAATGTGGGCAGCGAACCGTGCTGTTCGACTTCTGCGAGCAACTCGCGCACGCGCGCATAGTCGCGGCGCTGGTACGCGACCTCGGCGAGATACGGCAGCATCCGCTCGCGCGGAAAACCACAATCGATCGCACGCTGCAGCATGTCGGCGGCGGCATCGAGGTTGCGCTGGTCCAGCGCGAGCCGGCCGCGAAGGCGCCACAGCGACGCATCGGACGGATCGGCTTCCAGTGCGGTGCTCGCGTACGCGTCGGCCTGGTCGGCCGCATTGCGATACACATCGCCCTTCACGAGGTGCTCGTAGATCAGCTCGCTGTACAGCGCGGCAAGCGATTTGTTCGCGAGACGCAGCTCGTCTCCGGTCGCGGCCGGCTGCGACTTGCCATCGATCCGCGCGCGCTCGGCAAGGATGCGCTGCGTGAGCCCCTTTTCGCGGTTGTCGAGAATGCCGTATGCGAGCAGCCGGATGTCGTCGAGCGGATCGGCCAGCATGCTTTGCAGCAGCGGTGACACCGTGCGCGCGGGCATCGACTGCATCGCGATCAGCGCGGTCATCCGGAACGACGTGTCGAGGTCCGCGTTCTGCAGTTCCGCCTTCAGCCGCGCGCCGCGGCCGTACGACACTGTGCCCCTGATGTTCGCCGTAAACTCCGGCTCGAAGACTTGCTGAATCGGCAGATAACGCTCGCGGCGCGGCAGCTTCGTCCCCACGGCGATTGCGCAAAGCGTGCAGACCAGGCCGCCGAACGGCACCGCGAAGTTGAATACCCAAAGATAGCCGAACAGCGTGATGCGTGGCCTGCGGTAACGCGCCAGCATGAGGCGCGCGCTGCCCGCGGCGATCAGCAGCGCCGCGACGGCCTGCAGGCCAAGGCACACGAGCACCAGTTGCGTGTTCGTCTTCGCGGCGAGTGCGCCCGACTGCGTGACCAGTTGCCCGGCGAGCACGTTTGCAGACGTATCGGCGGCGCCGTGTGCTGCGACCACGACAGCGACGATCTGCACGGCGAGGCCCGCCGCGATAGCAAGACCCGCAAGCACTGCCGTCACGACACGCAGCACGCCGCGTTCGGTTTCGTCAGGCGCGGACATTGCACAACTCCAGCAGACGCCGCAGCGCGGCGACCGGTTGCTCGCCAGGAACGGCGATCGCGTGCTCGGCCACCTGCGCCGACTCGAAATCGATGCCAAAGCGCGCGCGCATGTTCTCTTCGATCCGCAGCAGATAGCCGTCGACCGCACCTTCACCGGAAAGCGGCATCAGCGTCAGCATCGCCAGATGCTGACCATCGCGAATCGCCCATTGGGAATCAAGCGCACGCCGCGTGCGCAGCACGTGCTCGAACAGCGCCTCGCTGCGCTCGCCGGTAGGAAAGACCAGCGCGACCAGCGACGACGGCATCCGCGTTTCGCGCACGAGATGCGCGAGCCTCACATAGTCGAGCGCGAACGCGTAAGGACAGCCCGGAAACGCTTGCAGGATCTCCTGAGTAACGGCCGCATGACGCACGCCGTCCGAATAGTGATGGCACAGCACCAGCAGGAACTGCAGGTTGTCGATCGTCAGCGCGAGAAACGGCATGCTGTGCACGACGACGACTCCGACCGGCGTCTTCTGCGTATCGACGAGCGGCACACACGCAACATACGCCGAACGCGCCGCCTGCTGCTGCTCGATCGAGCCGACGTGCACCAGCGTGCCCGTGCTGAGCGCCTCGCGGATCAGCGGATCGTCCGGATCGAGCGCGAACGGCGCGCCGATCGACGCCGCGGGCTGCGCCACCGGCGCATGACCGCGCCATCCGTACACGCTTGCGCGCTCTAGCTGGCAGGCCTGCGCGGCCGTGTCGAGAAACAACTGCGCGCCGCGCAGCGGCACATCCCCCTGGTCGGCAGGCGGGTCCTGCGCCAGCGCGACCTCGCGCAGTTTCAGCAGCGCGTCGCGCAGCGTCGCGGGCCGGCTCATCAGATCCTGTTCGAGCCGCTCGTGCGACAGCCGCAGCATGAACTGATTGCGCGTGAGGATGGAAAGCTGCTCGGCGAGATACTCGTTCGCCGCTCGCCCTTGACGCAGCCGCGTGATCCAGATGTCGCCGAATTGCCCGCACAGCATCGTCAGCACGAAGCCGCCGAAGAAGAAGCCGATCGGAAAGGCCCCTTGAGCCACCGCGGCCACGGAAATATGCAGCCGCCCGACGAGTTGCGTGGAGATGCCGCCCGGATACAGCGCGTACCACGACGCGAGCACGATCATGCCCGAGAACGCGCCGAAGATCGTGCCGTAACGCAGCGCGATCACGATCGGCACGATCCAGATCCACGGGCCGCCCGTGCCGATCAACAACGGATCATGCGGAGCAAACGCGGCGCATAGCGCGATCGACGCGAGAGTCGCGACGACCGTTTCCGCGAGCGCCACCGCAACGCGCCGCGCACCGCCGCGCGGCGGCGCAACAAAACGCGCCCAGCGCGGCCCAGCGCCCGCGCCTTGCGAAGGACGGCGCTTGCGTCCTGCGCGCGAAGGGGTCTTGTTCTGTGCCTGCGTGCTCATCGTCCACACCTGGCCGGTAATGCGCGTACCCGTGTACTGCGGCGCTCTGCGCTCATGGTCGCCACCTCACCGCGCAAGCGGCCCGAGCAGCTCGCGTTCGAGCTTCTGTCCGACGCCCGACACCGATTCGCGGCTCCATCCCGTCCGGCTGCCGCTGGTGCTCCAGACCACCTTGCCGCTGTCCACCTCGACGACATTGAATGTGAGCCCGACGGCCGGCTCGCCGTCCACGCCCACCTTGTAGCGCCATTCGTTGACCGCACCGGTCAGCACGTAATGCGCGTGCTGCTGCCGCGCCCAGTCTAGCCCTGACTGCTGCTGGTCCGGCTTCGCCGGATCGAACAGCGTTTCGTCATCGGCCGACGATGGATAACGCGTAACGTTCGTGTAGCCGTACGACACCATCAGGCTGTGCGCGATCGACGCGGCGCGCTGGCCGGCTTGCGGCGTTTCGGTGTTGTTCGCGAGCGGCAGCACTACCCAGTTGTCTTCTTTCGTGAAGGCCGCCTTGCCGCCGCGGTCCGTCACCGAGCAACCGCCGAGCACACCAGCGGCGATCAACAGCGCGCCGGCCACGGAGGCGGCGCGCATCCTCGTACGGCAACCGATCAGATCACTCATTTTTTCTCTCCGTGCTGGCAGTTTCTGGCAATTCATGGCAATTCGCCTTCGCTAGTAGAACCATTGATACCGGATACCCACTTCCTTGACCGAGGTGGCGTTGGTCGCCGACACGCCCTCGTACGAGCCGTAAATGACCGCCTGATCGCCGCCGAACACGCTGCCGGCGGCGCCGACCAGGACCTGCCCCGACCACCCCTGGCGCGAATCGTGCAGCGGTCCCGCCGAAAAGAATGGCCGCCAGCCCTTCGAGTAGTGGTACGGCTCCCGCAGGTCGTCGCCGAACGAAAACAACAGGCCGGCCTGGGTGAAGGTCTGCGGCATGAACGCCGCCGCATTGAAGGGGACGGTGGGCGGTATCAGCGGGCGCAGCGCGTCGCCCGGCGTGCCGTTCGCGTTGTACTGGCCGTGCGCGAACACGACGCGCACCGTGTAGTCGGGATAATCGACCTTGATCTTGTAGCCGCCCTCCAGCTCGACCAGATGACCGTCGCCGAGCGTCGACCGGTCCTGTCCGTGAAAGCGCGCGTACTCGTAGCGGCCGCCGGCAAACCAGTACGAGTTGTAGCGGTAATTAAAGCCTAGCGATGCGATGTCTTTCGTGCCGCCTACCTGCAATTGCGTCGTCTCGGTTGCGGCCTGGTTGTAGCCGAGCGCCCAGTTGAGCGTGAGGGACTGCGACCACGTGTACTCGCCTTCGACGCGCGCAGTCACGAAATCCTTGAACGCCTGGCGTCCCCCGAGCGTGATCCGCTCTTCGTCGTACTGACCCTGATGGCGATAGATCCCCTCGAACAGCCGGTCTGACTTCGGCACGTTCGGCATCTCGAGCGCATCGGCCCACTGGTCGCGCTGCATGTAGCGCAATTGCAGCGACTGCGAGGGCGTGAGACGCAGGCTGCCCGTCACCGATTCCTCGGTGAACCGCAGCGGGCCTTGATCCACGTAGCGCAACGCCGCACCGACCGCCTGCGCGCTGCGCATCACCTGGTCGCTCAACTGGCTTTGCATGACCTCGTCGTCGGGAAGACGCGTCAGCGAATCGAACGCGTTGCTTTGCGCGTAGGTGTAGCGGCCGGTCAGCGCTTCGGCATCGACCTTGTTTTGCCGCGGCACCTGGTCGGGCACAGAGTCGAGCAGGCGTTCGAGCGTATTCACGTCGCCCTCCTCGATTGCCAGTTGCGCCTCGGCATACACCGGCCGCGCGCTTTTCACTAGATACTGCCGCGTGAGCCATGCGCGCTCCATGTCGCTTTCACCCAGATCCTGCGCCCACGAAATCGCCGCCTCGCGCGCGATCGACGAATACAGCATGCGTTCACGACGCAACGCCTGTTGCTTCGCAGGCGGCAGCTTGCTGAATTCGCTCATATCGCCGAGTTCGGACGCGGCCTCGGTCGGGGAAGCCGTACCGGTGATGTGCTTGCGGTCCGCGCGCAGCAACTCGATCAGCAGCGCGCGCGAGTGATCGCCCGTCGAAAACAGCTGCGCGAGCGACACCATATGGCTCATGCGTTCTTCCGGGTCGGTCCCGGACGTGTCGTCGTCTGACGCCGTCGACAGCGGTGCGTCGCGATGCAGGGCCATCTCGATCCACACGCCACGGCGCACGCGCCACGCGTCGTCGGTGCGGCCGTTCAGTTCGAGCGCATCGGCCCACGTGAGCCGCCACAGCGGGTCCTTGATCGACGTCGGCGCCTGCTTGTGCAGGTAGTACAGCACATGTCGACCGTCACCCAGACGCTGGTACGCCGCCGCATACGCACCCCACAGCGACGGATTGCCGTCCGCCTCCGACGCATACCTGCGCAGCGCGCGGCGCAGTTCGACCGAGGTGCCGCGATCGTTGAGGTCCCAGATGTACGCGGCTGCCGCTTCGATATTGTCGGGTTCGAGCGCCACCGCGCGGCGCACGTCGCGGGCCGCCCCCGGCATGTCGCCCAACTGGCGACGGTACTCGGCGCGCGCGAGCAGGAACGCCGCCGATTTTTCAGCCGCCGCGCGCTGCTCTGGCGTCAGCGCATCAAGCATCGCCGCAATCCGCCCCCATGCGCGCGCACGCTGGTAGTAGTACATCGCCTGCTGCAGCATCCGCGGGTCGCCGCTTTGCCGGTAAGCCAGTTCCGCGATGCGTCCGGCGTCGATCGGCGAGTTGTCGAAGAAGCTGATCATCGCGTCGTAGTCCCCGGCGGCGAGATTGCCCGAATCGATCAGCGTCCGGTAAGCCGCCCTCGCAGCGTCGCGTTGCTGGACGATCATCGCGAGCTTCGCATTGAAGCGCCAGAATTCGCCGTCGTCTTTCGCCGCGCCGCGCTGCGCTTCCTGCATCGCTGCCAGCGCAGCTTCGAACTGGGTGCGTGTGTACAGAATCAGTGCGATTTTCCGGCCATACTCCGCCTTCGGGCCGTAGTCATGTTCGAGCGTGCGCCACGTGCCCAATGCGAGATCGTCGTCGCCCTTGCGCTCGGCGAGCACCGCATAGCGTACGAGCAGCGGCTCGCGCATCGTCCCTCGCGCGTGGGCCATCAGGAAGCGCAAGCCGCCGTCCGGGTCGGCGAGACGCTCATACGCGGCGACGACCTGATCCACGAGCTTCAGATCGGTCGGCGAAAGCTCCGATTGATGCAGCATCGCCGCGAGCGTCGCGGCGTCGTCGTTGAGGCCGGGTGCAAGGCGCGCAACCTGTTTCCACGCGTCTTCGTCGCCGCTCGACTGCGCGAGCGCGAGCCAGTTGCTCAGCGCAACACCCGGATCCTGATTCCACTCCGCGACTTGCGCGAGGCGCTTGCGCCAGAGGTTGGACTGCGGGTCCTTGTCGAGCGCGCGCTTCGCGACGCGCTCGGCGTTGGCCACATCGCCATTCGCGAGGAACACGCTGTAGGCGAGGTCTTCGTCGGCAGTATTGGGCGGCGCAGTTGGGGCAGCACCCGGCGCCGACGCCGCTACGACCCGCAACAGACGCCCCACGTACCCGGCCCTGAACGACGCAAGCATGACGCGCGGCGCTTCGATGTCGTCGTCCTCGCGACGACGGCGGCGCAACGATATTTTCAGAAGGCGCTTGACGTAAATCTCGGCCACGTCGGGACGGCCCGCCGCCATCGCGAGGCGCGTGAGATAGCGGAGCGTGTCGGGGTCGTCGGCGAGATCGCCGATATGGCGATTCGCGGCTTCGAGCGCCTGCGGCAGCAGGTTCCCCGACTGCAGCGCACGCAGGCCCGCAAGAAAGAGCGTCCGGCGCTCACCGAGCGTAGGCGCATCGGCTTGCGCGGAAAACCACGCGTCGGCCGCTTCCTGATACTGGCCATTCCCGAGCAGCACTTCGGCATCGGCCACGCGCCACGCTTTCGCATTCGCGGGATCGGCCGAAACAAGCTGTTCATAGAACTTCGCCGCGAGCGTCCCGTCGTTCAACGAGCGCGCCTGGCCGGCCAGCGTCGCCAGTTGCTCGTTGCTCCACTTGAAGCCCGCGGCGTTGCGCAATAGCGTGTCGAACGCGTCGATGCGCGCCGCGCGCTTCGGATCGTCCTGCGCCAGTTCATACACCTGGCGCTGCGCGATCGACAGCCGGATCGCGAGCGCCATCTGCGGCGCACCCGGCGCCTTCGAGCGCGCAAGCCTCTCTAACGTGCGCTGTGCGTCCGCGATGCGCGAGCCTTTCAGATACTGATTGGTCAGTTCGGCGAGTACGTCTGCGTTGTCGGGATCGGCGCGCAGCCATGCTTCGAGATACGCGATCGTGAGGCTGCCCGCATCGTTCCCGCCGAGCAGCCGCGCTTCGAGCTTTTCGCGCGGAAACGCGAGGACGAGCATCAGCGCGACCAGCGCGCCGAACACGGCGATCACGGTCGGCGAAAAGAGCCGTTGACGGTCAGGATCCGCAGGCGACGTCGACATGCAGACTATCCATGGCGGAAAGGGCATGCTGCGTCACGCGGCATGCCCCCACGTTGGCCAGCCAGAACCGCGGCGCGACGCGCGCACGCAGGTCGAACGAAAATCCGTTGCCGGTACGGGAGAAATGTTCGATGCGGCCGTTCGCTTGCGCAACATACGGGACGTGAGGCGCCGCGCTCGCATCCAGCACCGCGAAGCGTGCTTCGCTGCCCGCCAGATGCACATACGTGCCGCCAGGCCCCGGCAAATAGCCGACGACGCCACTGGCCGTCGTCATGTCGGGCACCTTGCCCACCGGCAGCCGCACCGTGCGCAGTTGCCCGCCGTTGCGGACCACCCAGAAGCGGCCATCGCGCGTCACGCTGGTGTCGAGCCAGTCGAGCACGTTATGCGAATAGTCGGAGACGAACACCGGCGTCACCGGCTGCGCGAGCACCGCGTGCAGCACCTCCCTGAGCGCCTTCATCGATGCATACTTAGTACCGCTGAACATGTGGTAGTACACATCGATCGGCTTGAAGCGGATCGGCTTGTCGGTCATCTCGAACGTTTCGAGCACGCGCCTGAAACCGTAGAACGGCCCTAGCCACAATTGCGTATAAAGCTCTTCGTTCTGGTTCGCCGCAAACACCTGGTAGTAGCGGCCCTTGCGCACGCCGATCGGCGCGATCGCGGTCCAGCTCGGATTGGACTTCGTGATCAGCGTGTCGCCGCCGTTCAGGTTCATCACGCCAGCTTCATATGCCGCTTTCAGCACCGGTTCGGGCACCTGGCAATCGCCGCTCCACAACACGACGCGCACCGGCTTGCCCGGCGGCGCGACCTGCGTGTCGATGAACTTGATCGAGCCGGCAATTTCGCGGTCGATGCTGAACTGGTAGCCGGGAATCGGGATCGACAGGCCATGATAGTTGGCCACCCCGCCGCCTTCTGTGGTGGCTTCCTTGCTGGGTGCATCGCCGAGCCCGGTCACCCACATCCATTGCAGCGGGTGCGTAAACGTGTGAGTGGCAACTTCGACGTTCGGCAATTCGAAGATCTTTCTGCCGATCGCGCGCAGATGCGGCGCAAACGCACGATAAGGTCCTTCGTCGCTGACTTCGCCTTCAATCAGCGATGCGGTGGTCGGGATGCCGATATCGCGCAGCATTCGGTACAGCGGGTCGCCCGCATACTCCGGCGACTGCGGCGTAGCCGTGCCCCCGCTGTCGCGGAACTCCACGCGCGACGCGAAACCGTCGCCGTCGATGTGCGTCATCAGGATGCGCCGGCCGTTTTCGGTGGTGGTGTCGGGCACAGGCACATCAGTCGGCAGCCGCAGCGCGGCGCGCAGAAACGCCATCGGCTGCACGACCCAGCGCGCCTGCTCCACCTCGGGAAGCTCGAACACCGCGAACGGGCGCATCACATAGCCGCCCCATGGCGTAAGCGCCGCCGCGTCGATCGTGAAGTTGCCCGAATGCAGACGCAACAGCGAGCGGCTGTCCGGCCCTACGCGCACGCCAACGTAGTTGCCCGGGTCCGGACGCGGTGCCATTTCGAAGCCCATCAGTTGCGGATCGGACGACTCGACCGCGAGCATGCCATTCGCCGGCTTGCCCGCCACCGCCTGCAGCCCCAGCTTCTGCGCAAACTGCCCGTCAATCTCCGTGCCGAACGACGTAAAGATCGCGACATGCATGCCCGAGTCGATCTGCCTCGCGAGCCACGCCCGATATTCGCCCACGCGCGGCACCTGGTCGTTCAGCCAGATGACGATGCCCGCGTAGCGATCGCGCAGGTCACCCTGCGGCAGCGGCTGGCGCACGTCCTGGTAATCGATCGTGTAGCCGAGATAATTGAGCGGCGTCGCCACATAGCGCACGCCGTCCGACGTGGTCAGATCGCTGCGCGGCTGCGGGTCCTGAACCACGAGAATGCGGCGCAATTGCGGCTCGATGGCGCTGATGCCCATGGTCTGCAACTGGCCGTCGGTCACGAACGGAACGATGCCGAGCGCGCGGATCCTCGCGGCCGTCTCGACCGCGCACGCACGATCCGCCGGCGCGCAGTAATCGATCGACACGACCGGCAGACCGTATTGCTCGCGGATTGTGCGCGCCTGACCGAGTAGCCAGTCACGATCGGCGTCTTTCACTTCGACGTAGCGGTTGCCGCCGGCATCCCAGCCGCGAAACAGCGACTCGAACGCCACCGCATACGCGATATCGTGCACCTGGGGCAGGATCTCGAAGCCGCGGTTGAAGATCAGCTTCGCGTCCGGATGGCGCGCCTTGATCGCACGGATGACGGCGACGAGCCCCGCCTCCTGCTGTGCGCGCTGGGCGTCGGTTTTGGCTGCGAGCTGAAACGAGTCGAGCGTGTCGAGAAAGAAGCCGCGATAGCCTTTGTCCCAGAGCGGGTCGATGACGTGCTCGACGAAGAACGCAGGCCAACCCGGCTGGCTCTGATCGACCACGCGCGACGCCCATGCCTCGTTCTGGCCGAGGAGCCAGGACTTCGGCAACGCCGTGTAGTACGAACGCGACGGCTGCACTTCGCCCACGCTCGCATAGGCAAACCACGTAGTGTGAGGCAGCGCATGCGCGCGCGGATCGAAGCCGCTCTCCGGTTCGATGACTGCGGCGTCGTAGGCGGAAAGCAGCTCGACGGGTGGATCGTTGCCGTAATAAAACGCGAACGACGGCTGCGGCTGAGACTGCGGCACCGGATCGGCGCCGGTCGCCGACGCCAAGGGCGCGAGGAGCGCAAGCAACACGAGCAGAACGACGAAGACGACACGCGGCATCACCCGCAGTACCGACGCGAAAAACCGTTGCGCATAACGCCCGGCCATCCTCGAGTCTCCTCGCGGGGCACGCGCGTTGCGCAAGCGGCTCGCTTCCGACTGCATAGCCAGCTGCATCGTCGGTTTCCTCGCTGTTCCGCCACTGGCGGCTCGGGCCGCATGCGCGCCGGCTCATGCGTGCCCTCTCGCGGGCGAGGCCGAGACAAAGGGCCGCCCGCATCGAACTCAGGAAATCTGCGTTACGACTGCTGCATCAGGCTGGAGGTGCGGCCAGCTTTGCGCTGCGGGCTCCAGGTGCCTGATTTGATTGCCAATTTTGAGACCGGCTTCGATCCTATCACGCATCGGAATTCGGCCCTGATAAGCCGTGCATTCGGCGTAACGTCGCGAGCGCGCCACGTCGATGCCGGGACGGGGATAGCCGGTATCTGTCTTTGCGCTAGCGATCGAGCGCCTGAGTGCACGACATCCAGCTGATGCCGTTAGTACAGGCCATCCACGCGATGCATATCCGATTCCTCGATCTGAAGCTGCCTGTTGTTTTTGATGCGCTGCCGCGTAAGCGGAGCCGCTGCGGCGGCCTGGTTCGTGTCGATTTGATGCCGGGTCCTTGATTCAGGTGAAACAGTTGTGATCGCCCCGCCGATTTGCGCCTCTACGCTGCTTTCCCCGGGGAGCGTACGCATTCAAGTGACGTTGCACGCTGCCTGATTCGACAGGATCAACTGCGCAGGACCAAACGCGCGACCCGCTTCCGGATTTTCACGTACGTGATTACGGTGCTTGTCGCGGTAGCGCATGCTTCAGAGCCTCCTTCCCCACAAGGCTTTCGTGCTACCGGCGTTGGTTAAGATTCATTTAAGAGACGCTACGTACTCTTCAATTGAAACGTTGAGAGGACAACGCCCCAGCGGCGTGCGACTTCTCCACTGCGATAGCACGCCCAGTCCGTCGAGCTATCCACACGCAGGACCACTCAGGGAATCTGCGGACAGAATGAGGTTGAGATGGTGTACGTGATTACCGACCTGAAGATGGTCGAAAGTTACGGCCGCATCACGGCTGTGAGTGGCAAGGATGCGCTGGAAGAGTTTGCGGCCAGCTGGGGCTTCCTCAACCTGATGGAGTTCGCCTCTGCCCTACCCACGCTCGCCGACGACTTGATCGCTGTTCAACTGCAATAAGGAGACCGACGTGTCCATGACTTTGGGACAGGCCCTGGTGCACGCGGAGCAACTGGAAGTCAATGGCGTGATTTCCACGACGGCGCAGGCGCTTATCCGGATGAAGCAGGAGTTCCGCAACTTAGTCGGCGTGGAAAAATACGAGCAGATTATCGAGGAAGCGGGCCTGGTTCATCCGGCCCCGCAGTAACCCGCTCCATTCATCCTGCACTTCTGATTTGACTGCTGCGATACGAGTGCCGACGACGTCATCGCGCAACGCCGGACACTGGTCGGGCGAAACAAGTGCCGCGCGGCGTGGCGAAGAGACTTTCGCGGCACCGCTGTCTGCGGTGCGTTGATGGGGGAACGGTTATAGGCCTGTCAACGTTCAAGCGTGAACGTGCGGAACAGGCCAGCCATCGCCGTGAATTCTGCGTCGCGTTTAGCTGGCTGCCCAATCGGGTTGAGGGTCACGAAGCGCGCACACTGGGCTTCAGATCCAATGCAGCCACCCCGCAAATAAGCCGAGCCCTGCCAGCACGAATGCACCGAGCGTACTGACCACGCCAATCTGCCGCTTGAGCGAGGGCATGTCGTGCACCCAGTAGGCCACCATAAAGAACGGCATATATCCGATCAACCAGATTAGCCACGGTGCGTTGAGGTTCCACCAACGCCACTCCCAGGTCAGCGCGCCGATACGATTAAGAACAACCTCCACAAGCACGCACAACACCGAATTCACACTGGCAAAAATCCAGCGATTGTTGATGCCGAAGATGCGCCACGCACGATCGCGCGGCAGTGTTCGCACCGCAAAGAGACCCATCAGCAGGAACATCAGACTGATCTCGATGTTGAGGCCGATCAGGATTACATAGGCCGAGCCCCCGGGCGTTCCCCACGCCGGCGCAAATCCGGAAAAGTGAAATAGCAGCGCATTCCAGATTTCATTGACCCAGTCCATTAGCCAGAAAGCGATACCGGCTAGCACAACGTTCCAACGCCGCTCTGCGACTTGTTCGCCATAGGCATAGAGCACAACCAGCAACAGGGTAATGACGTACCACTGAAAGTGACTGGGGTCGCGTACCAGCGCCTGGGCCTGAGCCGCGGATTGGGCAATGTTCATAGGTCTTTTTATTTTTGTCTATTTGCAGGAAGTCCAGTACCTGGACCGGTTGATTCTATTCCTTCAATAAGCCCATCGAACCCTCGTATTTCCTGATAGCCAGGCGCGACATTCTGGTGCGCGCCATGATCCTGCCGTAGTGACGGCGAAAGTGTTCGCGCGCAAACGGCCCAGATCAGCATCCGGCATTCAGCGCGGAAAATATGGCTGCGCGGTGTGACGTGTGAGAGATGGTGCTCAAAAAGGCCTTCTATAAATGCAAAAAACGCCAATCTCAGGGAGGAATGTAAGGGGCATGCGTGTCGATCGGATCAACGGCTGCAACTGATTATTTAGGTAGGGGTTCATTTCTCATACGTCGTGCCGTAAACGCCGACATGAGCGTCTTTACGCCAGCATGCCGCGCTGTCAAGCACCTCCGACGTTTTGTTAAGGCTCCTTCCCGATGAAACTGACTATCAAGCTACCTCTGGCCTTTGGCGCCGCACTTCTGCTGATGTTCATCGGCGCAATGTATGGGCTTTATTCGTTGAACCACTCGATTACGGAATACAACACGGTGGTTAGCGACAACGTCGCAAAAGAGCGGGCAGTGTCCAGCGTGCTGGTGACCTTCAAGCTACAGGTTCAGGAGTGGAAGGACATCCTGTTGCGCGGCAAGGACCCGGCGAAACTCGAACACGGATGGGCCGCTTTCGAGAAGCAGGAGCGCTCCGTCGACGACCAGACCCGCACGCTGCTAACGACGCTCGACCCAGGCAAAAGCCGCGCGTTGGTGGAGCAGTTCGCGGCTGCACATTCGACGATGGGCGTCGGCTATCGAAAGGGTTTTGAAGCCTTCAAGGCGGCGGCTTTCGATCCCACCGTCGGCGACACCGCTGTCGCTGGCGTCGATCGCGAACCAGCGCGCTTGCTGGCCCAGGCCGCGCAGGAAATCGCGGCGACAAGCGCGGCCGTATCGGCGAAAGCGGCTGCCGACGCGAGGCAGGCGTCGGTGATCAGCATCGTGCTGATGCTGGTCGCGTTTATTGCGGGGTCGGGTCGAGCGGTCATCTTCAGTCGCTCGATCACGCGGCCGCTCAATCAGGCGCTGGACGTCGCGCGCACCGTCGCGCACGGCAACCTGACGACTGAGTTTCACGTGGCGGGATCGGATGAGATCGGAGACCTGCTCGCCGCACTAAAGGAAATGCAGTCGAGTCTGTCGAGTGTGGTCAGCAATGTGCGGCGCAACGCGGAAGGGGTGGCGACAGCGAGTTCCGAAATCGCGGCGGGCAATCTGAGCCTGTCGGCACGGACCGAAGAGCAAGCGGCGTCGCTCGAAGAAACCGCAGCCAGCATGGAGGAACTGACCAGCACGGTCCGGCAGAACGCGGGCAACGCCCGCCACGCATCGACGCTCGCGGGCACCGCCTCCGAAACGGCCGCGCGCGGTGGCGATGTGATGCGACGCGTGATCGAAACGATGGCAGGTATTTCGGAAAGCTCGTCGAAGGTCGGCGAGATTATCGGCGTCATCGAAGGCATCGCGTTTCAGACCAACATCCTCGCGCTCAACGCCGCAGTCGAAGCCGCGCGTGCAGGCGAACAGGGGCGCGGCTTTGCCGTCGTCGCGAGCGAGGTGCGGACGCTCGCGCAGCGCAGCGCCGCCGCCGCGAAGGAAATCAAGGCGTTGATCGAGCAGTCGGCGAGCCGCGTCGATACCGGCAATGAGCTCGTGCGCGGCGCAGGCGGCATCATCGCGGATATCGTTCAGTCGGTGCAGAAGGTAACGGCGATCGTGGAGGAAATTACCTCAGCCTCCGACGAGCAGACCACCGGCATCGAACAGGTCAACATGGCGGTCAGTCAGATGGACGAAGTGACGCAGCAGAATGCGGCGCTCGTCGAGCAGGCGTCGGCGGCTGCGCAGTCGATGGCCGAGCAGGCGACGGCGCTGCGGGAAGCGGTCGCGGTGTTTCGCATCAACGACACCGCTGACAACGCGGCCATGACGCACAGCACGCGCAACCCAATGAGGCGCGCGGCAACGCCGTCCAACCGTGCGGCTACCATGTTGAGCTAAAGTCGCGGCACAGACAATGAGGCAGGCGACCCAGGTCGGCCTGCGCTTAAGTGCGAGCCTGCAGGCAGTGCGTGGCTGTGAGCCAAATAGCCGAAGACACGGGACGCGACTCCGATTTGAAGGAAACGTCCGTGGCTCTGTTCAATTTGGCGAAGGATGCCCGCATCCGCGTGGACCGGCTCTGCGCGCAGAAAATGACATCGCCCTACTTTCGGCGCGAACTTCCACGTGATCGACTTTCTCGTCGCGTATCTGCGGCGGTGACGATATGGTCGCGACCGTCATCAAGAATCTCATCAGCGAGCGCGGGGTCAACGTCTGCAATAGCCCGGGAAAGCAGCAACGTTCCGACCATCTGACTGAACAAAGTGATTGCCTTCCTGCGGCTGCCTTCGCTGATCCCCTCCGCCTCTTCGATGACCTTGGCGAATTGTTTGAGGTTCGCCGCGAGACCTTCCGCGTAAGAGCCGCGCGCCACGTCGCCGAGCCGTCGGGCGTCGCCCGCAAACCCCGACAGCGGACACCCCGCATCGATATTCGCGCGATGCTCGGGTGAGAGATACCACTCGATCCATTGCATGACTGGGTCGACGTTAGCTGACCTGGCGTGCTCGATTGTGGAGGCAAAAGTCTTCCCGCCCTCTTCTATCGCCTTTTCCATCACTGCGGCAACCAGCGCGTCTTTGGATTTGAAGTGGTTGTAGAACCCCCCCTGTGTAAATCCCGCCGCCTTCATCAGTTCCGCGAGCCCCACCGCATCCACACCGCGCTCGCGGAACAGCTTCTCGGCGGCTGCCACGATCGCGACCCGGTTTTCAGCCGCCTGTTGTCTGGAAACACCCACTACGCCCCCTTCGGCCAATAACGGCCCAATCAGCCCCATTGATAAATACAATGGTGATCACCATTGACATGGCCTTGGGCGGCGACCAGAATCCACCTCAATGACAATGTCACTCAACATTGTCTTAAGTATAACCCGACGTTTCCAGATGTCGAGGCGCAAGGGCTATCTGACGCGCCACGTCGTAACCCGAATCCTGAAAGAGGCTTGAACATGACGAAGACAACCCCTGAACAGAACAAGGCGCTGGTGCTCGAAGCGTTCGATACGCTGTTCAACAAGCGCGACTACGCCGCAGCCGAGCGCTTCTGGTCCGACCGCTACATTCAGCACAGCGCCCACATTGCACCAGGACGCGCTGGCCTGTTCGATCTCGTCCGCACGCTGCCCGACACGTTGCGCTACGAGAACCAGTTGATCCTCGCCGAAGGTGACTACGTCATTGCACATGGGCGCTTCTCGGGACACGGACGGCCTGCTGCGTGGATTGCAGCCGACGTCGTCCGCTTTGAAAACGGCAAGCTCGCCGAGCACTGGGACGTCCTTCAGGACGAAGCGAAAAAAGCGGAATCCGCGAGCGGCCTGCCGATGTTCGGCGACACCTTCCCTGCCTGACAGAGGTGGCCGCGCAAATTCGGACAGTCGGATAAGTGGTTTGGCCGGGGCCTGAGCCAGCGATAATGCTGGCAAAGGAACCGAGGAAATGACGAAGAGAACCCGACGGACGCACTCAGCGGCGTTCAAAGCGAAAGTGGCACTGGCAGCGGTCAAAGGTGAGCGCACGCTGGCCGAACTGGCACAGCAGTTTGATGTACATCCGAACCAGATCACGGAATGGAAGCGGCAGTTGCAGGAGCGTGCGGCAGACGTGTTTGGTGCGACAGGTGCACCGTCGAGCGATCCGCCGGTGGACGTGAAAACGCTGCACGCGAAGATCGGGCAGTTGACGCTGGAGAACGATTTTTTGTCAGGAGCGCTCGGCAAAGCCGGACTGCTGAGCGCAAAGCGATGATTGACTGTACGCATGCGCTGCCGGTTTCGCGACAGACGCGACTGGTTGGCATCGCGAGATCGAGCGCATATTACCGGGCGCAGCCGGTCAGCGAGGTCGATCAGTTGCTGATGCGGCGAATCGACGAACTGCACATGGAGTTCCCATTTGCAGGGGCGCGGATGCTGGCGCGCCTGTTGCGCCGGGAAGGCCATGAGGTGGGTCGCCGTCGCGTACGCACGCTGATGAAGCGCATGGGCGTCGAGGCGCTGTACTGCAAGCCGAACACGAGCCGCCGCAACGCGCAGCACAAGATCTGGCCGTACCTGCTGCGCGGCATGAAGATCGAGCGTGCCAATCAGGTGTTCGCCCTCGACACGACGTACATTCCGATGGCGCGCGGCTTCGTGTACCTGACGGCAGTGGTGGACTGGGCGAGCCGCAAGATTCTCGCGTACCGGGTCGCCATCACGCTGGAAGCCACGCACGCCGTCGAGGCGCTGGAAGAGGCGTTCGCCCGCTACGGACTGCCCGACATCGTGAACACCGATCAGGGTAGCCAGTTCACGGCGGGCGCGTTCACCGAGGCGGTGCTGAGCCGGGGCGTGCGGCTGTCGATGGACGGCAAAGGGGCCTGGCGCGACAACGTGTTCGTCGAACGGGTGTGGCGCAGCATCAAGTACGAAGAGGTCTACCTGAAAGCGTACGAGTCGGTCAGCCATGCCCGGCGCTCCATCGGCGAATACGTCGAGCTGTACAACCGGAAACGGCCCCATTCGAGCCTGGCGGATCAGACCCCGGATGAGGCATACTTCGCGACGCTGCCTGCGATCAAATCGGCAGCATGATTGCCTCGGACGTTCCACTTAAAAATCTCAGATGACTGTCCGAACGAGTGAGGCCACCTCTGACCACCGCAGTACAAGTACAGCAACTTCAACTGGAAAACGATCATGAAACTCACCGGAAACACGGTCTTTATCACGGGCGGCACTTCGGGCATTGGCCGCGCGCTCGCCGAGGCACTCCACAAGCGCGGCAACAAGGTCATCATTAGCGGCCGCCGCCGTAGCTTTCTCAACGAGGTCGTGGCGGCGAACCCCGGTATGGCGGCAATCGAGCTCGACATTGAAGACCCAGCCAGCATTGCCAGAGTAGCGGCCCAATTGATCGCGGACTATCCCGATCTGAACGTGCTGATCAACAACGCGGGAATCATGCTGCCTGACGACGCGGGCGGGCACATCGACGACGCGCAGATGGTCGCCCATTTAACGACTAACGTCATGGGGCCGATCCGCATGACGTCGGCGCTGATCGACCACCTCAAGACCCGGGACAATGCTGTCGTCGCCTATACCAGCTCGATCCTGGCCTTCGTTCCGCTGGCCCCGACGGCAGTGTATTCGTCGACCAAGGCGGCACTGCATTCGTACGTTCTGTCACAACGATTTGCGCTGCGCAACACGAAGGTTCGCGTACTGGAGATTGCACCGCCCTGGGTGCGCACGGACCTCATGAACAGCCGTGAGGCCGAACAGGCGATGCCGCTTGACGCGTTCATCGACGAAACGATCGCTGCTCTCGGAACGGACGCGAATGAGGTTCTGGTTGAGCGTGCAAAGCAGTTTCGCGAAAACCCCGGACCCCGTGAACACGCTTTCGTCAATGGCTTTAATGCACAGATGGCGGCAGTGTTCGGCGGATGAAGGATCGCCGGCCGAAATAGTGAGCGGGCCAGCACGTCGCTTCTGTACGGTGACTTCGTTACATGTCTGGACTGCTTCAGACGAAACACCTCATCCATTCGGACTCCGTATAAAAACGAACCGTTCGCCACAGGGAAAATGGATGAGGTCCCGTCTACCGGTCCGGTTACAGCTTGAAGATCGCCGTCTCGCGCGACGGAGCAGACCCGCTCCCCGAATACCGCGTAACGCCATTGTCGAAGTCGAACAGCATCGCCGGCTCCTTCTTCTCGCCGCTGGCACGTGAGCCGATCCGTTTGACGACCGGATGTAAAGGGTATCGGTTCATTGACAGGCATCGCAACGGTTGGCGTGACAGGGCCGCACAACAAGTTTCGCTCTGAACGATCCTCGCTGCCGAAAACTCGCGTTCAGCCAGCGCCATTCAGTGGCTTTTTTCGTTGACGGGTGCGATCAGTCCTGGCTTCGCCTACCGGCGCCCTGGCGCCATCGGTACGATTGCGAGCAGTCCCTTGGGCCCTGGTCACGCCGCCGCGCGCGCCACTGCCGCGTTGCCGCGCGAAGGAAAGGATGGTGTCGTAGAACTGTTGCGCGGCCGGTGACAAGACCAGCCCGCGCCGGCGGATCAGCCCGATGGTGCGCGTCACCGCCGGCTCCACCAGCGGCACGCTCGCCAGTACAGGATGCTCGCCCGGCGGCATGGCGAGGCTTGGCACCGCTGCGATGCCAACGCCCGCTTCCACCAGGCTCACGATACTCATCACGTGCCGCACCTCGCAGAACGAGCGAGGAAGATCAGGGGCGTCCGCCAGCGCCAGGTCCAGCAGAAAACGATTACCGCTGGCCTTGGCGACCGTCATGTAGTCATAGGCGCGCAGCTCGGCCCAGCTCACCTGCCGACGCCGCGCGAGCGGATGGTCGCGGCGGCAGGCCAGCACAAAGCGCTCCTTCAGGATGGGCTGGAAGGCAATGTTCTCCTCCTGGGCGCCGATGTAGTTCAGGCCGAAATCCACCTCAGCACGCGCCACGCTGGAGAGCACCTCGCTCGCGCCTTCGTCGGACAGGCGGATATGGATGCCCGGAAACCTTTCGTGGTAATCGCGCAGCACCTCGGGCATGAAGTGGCGAACCGCGGACGGCACGCACGCGATGCTCACCTCGCCGCTCATTCGCGTGGCCACCTCGGTGAGCCCCAGCAGCGACTCCTCGAAGTTGTTGAGCACGTCGCGCGCCTTGCGGGCGAAATCGCGTCCGAAGGCCGTCAGGTCCACGCGCCGGGTGGTACGTTCCAGCAGACGCACGCCCAGATTGCTTTCAAGCTTGGAGATGCGACGCGACAAGGCCGGCTGCGAGAGGTGGATATCCTCCGCAGCGGCACGGAAGTTGCCACGCTCGGCCACGGCGACAAAAGCGCGAAGATCGCTGATTTCCAGATTCATGCGTCCGGTGCATCAATAAGTGTGATATCTGCAATTCTAACGCAGCCGATTCCCGTGCATTATCACGGCCAGTAGAGCCTGAACATCCGTTTCCGGAAGAAAGGCCGCACGACAACAATCACAATCCACGGAGGAGAATCGCATGACCTCGTTCAACCGCCGCGCCGTCCTGAAGGCGGGTGCCCTTGCATCGCTTGCCGCCACGACGGCAGGCATCTCGCGTATCGCTATGGCCGCTACAGACACTGCAAGCCAACCCGCCAGCGGCGCATCCGCCGGCGCTTCGTCCTCCGGACAGGGCGTGACCCGCACCCTGGCGCGCTATATCGTCGGCGCACGCTATGAGGATCTCCCCGAGAACGTGCGCCGCGAAGGCACCCGCACGCTGCTCAACTGGATCGGCGTGGCCGTGGGCGGCTCGCATCACGAGACCGTCGATCGCGCGGTATCCGCCCTCACGCCTTTCTCGGGTCCGGCACAGGCTGGCCTGCTGGGCCGCCGCGAACGCTTCGACATCCTGAATGCGGCATTCATCAACGGCGTGTCGAGCCATATCTTCGACTTCGACGACACGCACCTGAAGACCATCATCCACCCCGCCGCTCCGGTGACCGCAGCGCTGCTGGCCTTGTCGGAATATCACCCGGTGTCGGGCACGGACTTCCTGAATGCCCTGGTGCTCGGCGTGGAAACCGAATGCCGTATCGGCAATGCGGTCTACCCGAATCACTATGACGTGGGCTGGCACATCACCGGAACGGCCGGTGTGTTCGGCGCGGCCGCTGCGACCGGCAAGGTGCTGGGGCTGAACGAACAGCAGATGGTGTGGGCGCTGGGCCTCGCGGCATCACAGCCCGTGGGGTTGCGCGAGTCGTTCGGCTCGATGAACAAGAGCTTCAACCCGGGCCGGGCAGCCAGCAACGGCCTTTTCGCTGCCATTCTCGCGAGCAAGGGCTACACCAGTTCGGACGCCATGATCGAAGCGAAGCGCGGTTGGGCGAACACCATCAGCACCAAGCAGGACTACAACGAAATCACCAGTGGTCTCGGCCAGCGCTATGAAGCCGCGCTGAACACCTACAAGCCGTTTGCCTGCGGCATCGTCATCCACCCGGCCATCGATGCAGCCATCCAGCTGCGCAATGAATATGGGCTGAAGGCTGACCAGATCGCGAGCATCGACCTCAAGGTGCATCCGCTGGTGATCGAACTGACCGGCAAGAAGACGCCGCGCATCGGCCTCGAAGGCAAGTTCAGCGTCTATCACTCGGTCGCCGTGGCCATCATCGAAGGCGCGGCCGGCGAGCGCCAGTACAGCGACCGTGCGGTGCAGGACCCGGCCGTCATCGCCCTGCGCGACCGCGTAAGCACCACCATCGATCCGAAGATCAAGCCCGAGCAGGTCGATATGACCATCACGATGAAGGATGGCCGCAAGTACCACAAGTTCATCGAGCACGCCATTGGCAGCCTTGAAGTGCCGATGAGCAACCAGCAGCTGGAGGCCAAGTTCCTCGATCTGGTGGCAGGCATTCTTCCCGACAGCCAGGCGCACGAGTTGATCAATGCGTGCTGGAACGTGGAAAAGCTGGCCAACGCCGCTCAGATCGCCAGGCTGGGTGTGGCACACGCCTGAGTGTGATCGGGACTTCCTGGGGTGCGTAGCGCTATGCCCCAGGGAGTCGTTTCGTCCTCGCGACCGTATGACCGTATCGCCAGAGAGGGTGACCCACGCCGTTCGTCTTCGGCGCGCTTGGGTGCGAACCCGTGACGTGGTCTCGTTATGACTGAATGGCCGGTACGAGCCAGAGCCGACACCTGAACCTTCGACCGACGACGGACGTGAACAGCGGTTCATGGACGTCTACTGCAGGATGGCGGTAGCGCGACACAGCGGTCACTCGATTCGCGACGACAGGCGTTGCTTCATCGACCCGCCAGGGTCGGCCGCCAGTCTGTACCTGCGCACGCAGCGGATCACGCCTTTGCACTCGCGAGTCGATAGATATCGGCTGGCTTCAGAACGGCTTGAGGCACGCCGCGGCGCACAGCATTGAGCATCGCTTCGCCAACGATCCTGGTGGTCAACACACTCTCTGGTGAGATCCATCGGAGCAATGAAAGCAGCGGCTTGAGTCCGACGTACATCCAGCGATACGCAGCAGTGCGTGACTGGATGCCGTCCTCCGGAATTATGGCGGACGGCCGGAAAATAGCCACCTGTCGAAATGGCAGGCGCTGCAAAGCGTTCTCGGTCTGTCCACGAACGCGAGCCCACATACTCCTGCCTTGCTCACTGCTGTCAGCACCGGCGCCGGATACATAAACCATCGTCATATCAGGGCTCACGCGGAGCAATTCCCTGGCTACATTCAGCGTGAGGTCGTATGTAATCGCCCGATACGCGGCCTCGGACATCCCGAACGATGAAACGCCCGCACAGAAAAAACATGCGTCGACGTCGGAGAATGTGCGGTCCCCAGCCTGAAAACGAGCAAGATCCGGCACGACGAAGACTTTGAGTCGCGGATCCTCGCGTTCCTCCAACGCGCGCCGGCCGACAACGATGATTTCCGTGACGTCCTTCGCCGCGAGACATGCAAGCAAGACACCCTGTCCGACCATGCCGGTCGCGCCGATCAGTACTACTCGCATGATTTCACTCCGACGGCCACACGGGTGACGCCGAGTCGAAGTCGGCCGCGAGGGTCACGCCTTTCCAGCGCTGCATCGTCTCGCGGCGGGCCTGCTCCTCGGCCTCAACGACTTGCCAGGCGTCCGAACCAAGCACCAGCCTCGCAGGCACCGCGTCACGCGAGGCGAGTGACACGATCGTGTTCGCAATGCGCTCGGGATCTCCCACCTCATGTCCCACGTACGAGTCCATGAGCGCCTTGAATCCGGCCATCGATGCCTGATAGTCCTGAGGAAGGGCATGTAGCGTCGTGCGAGCCTCGTTTCCCCATTCGGTGCGCATGCCGCCGGGTTCCAGCGTGCAGACGCGGTTGCCGAACGGCGCGACTTCCTTGCCCACGACATCACTGAATCCGCCGACGGCCCATTTGGCTGCCTGATAAGCGGAAAGTCCCGGGCTGCTGATGCGCCCGCCGACCGATGAAACCTGAAAGATGTAGCCGCCGCCCTGGGCACGCATCACGGGGATGGCCGCGCGTGTGAGATTCACCACGCCAAAGAGATTGGTTTCGACTTGCGCGCGGAAATCCTCGGCTGGCATGTACTCGAATGGCTGGATGTGCCCGTAGCCTGCGTTGTTGACCAGAATATCAAGGCGTCCGAATCTGTGTACCGCCTCGGCCACGGCCTGCTTTGCCTGCTGCTCGCTGGTGACGTCGAGTTCGAACGTCGCGAGGCGCTCACCGTGGCGCGCCTTCAGATCGGCGAGTCGCGAAGTGTCGCGCGCGGTCGCCAGCGCCTTTCCGCCGTCCTGCAAAGCGGCTTCGAGAATGGAGCGGCCCAAACCTCGGGACGCGCCGGTGATCAACCAGACTTTTGACATGATCGTTTCAACCTGCGTTGTGCGCCGGCATTGGCGCGGTGGGGATTGGCGGACTACTGTGCGTCGCCTGCGAATTCAGGTACTCGTAGAACCAGACTTTCAATGTTCACTGGGGATTGAATCCTGCCTTGCCTTCGAACATCACTGAACCGGCGAGATCCTTTTGAGCCTGCAGCGCGGCGAGACTCCGGGTGTAACTGGCTTCGAGCACCGCGTAGGCGTCCCCACCGAGAACGGTACGCAGCGGCGGTTCCGCCAACTGGCTGATGGCATAGATGGCGCTGGCCATTTTCACAGGATCGCCCGAAGCATATTCATCACCGACTGCCTTGATCTGTTGGCGCAACTTGCCGACTACGCCGTCCTTGTAGTCGTCGAGTTCCTCGGTCCAGCGGATATTGGCCACGAAGTCCGTCTTGATCGAGCCTGGCTCGATGACGATGGTCTTGATTCCGAACTCGGCCACTTCCTGGCTCACCGCTTCAGCAAAACCTTCAAGGCCGAACTTCGCCGCGTGATACATCGAGCCACTCGGAAAGGCTGCGCGTCCACCGACGCTCGTGACATGGATGAACGTGCCGTGTTTTCTCGCACGCATCGCGCCGAGGAAGGCGCGTGTGACGTGGATGGGCGCGAGCAGATTCAGCGCAATTTGCTGCTGGATGTCGGCTTCGCTCAACTCCTCCATCGCGCCGATGATTGCGCCGCCTGCATTGTTGACGACCACATCGACATCGAGATGGCGTGCCGCGACGGCCGTCACCTGCTCGGGACTGGTTACATCGACCGACTCCACTTCCAGGAGATCCGGACATGACTCCTGCAGCGATTGCAGTGCCGCGACGCGGCGCACCGCTGCAACCACGTGATGCCCTTCGGCCAGCACTTTCTCTGTGAGGGCAAGCCCCAGACCGCCGGACGCTCCTGTGATGAACCACTTCTGCTTCGACATGATGTGTTTTCCTCCAAATATTGAGTGAGTGCGCGCTCAATTTTTAAGTAAAAAATTACGGCGTGATTGCCCGCCATGCAGCGTGAAACCCCAGCTGGCGGTGACGTTCTGCATCGGCGGGTTGCTTGTCGATGTACTCGATCGTGGTATCGGCAATACGCTCGATAATGGAATAAAGAAACGCGATCGGTGCATTCAACAGTACGCCCTCCTGGACCGCGTCCTCCATCATGCGGGACACAGCCTGGAACGGCTCAGTGCCTCGTGCCCGGGTTCCATCCAGCAACTGTCCCGACGCTGCGAGTCTGGAAATGGCGAGCCGCCCAGCTGTATTGGTCAGCCCCCAACTCACATAGCGCTGGAAGATGTGTGCCATGCGAAGCCGGTAGTCCGCCTGGTAAGGATAGTCAGGCATCACCGTTTCAGCCAGTTCGTGCTTGAGGTGCAGGTACAACTCCTGGAAGAGCACGTCCTTGTTCTCGAAGTAGGTGAACAACGTCCCTTCGGCGACCCCTGCGCGCCGGGCAATGCTCGCCGTGGTGGCCAGCACACCCTGCTCTGCAACGGCGTGCGTTGCAGAAAGCAATAGGGCATTACGTTTTTCCGGGCTTAGGGGACGTGCCATCGCGCCTGAATCGATATAGAGTGAGTACGCGCTCAATTATAGGCGCTTAGCTGGACTATGGCAACTGCCCTAGTCTCCCGAGATAATCAGCCTATGTCTGGACTGGCGGGGACCCTTATCGCGTCGCCGGTCACTTCTTCTTGTCGAGCGGCGCAAGCATCGCTTGCATGTCGGGATCCTTCTGGACCTTCTTGTATTCTGCCGGGGTCAGTGCCTCGATCAATATCCGCCCGCTCACGTCCGCCTTGATGTATTCGACCGCCAGCAGGGCAATGACCGGATTGGTCGTCAAGGTCGCCTGATCAGGAGAGTGGTCACCAAATTCAGCCACTACGGCATCGGTGTCGTCCGCGACCACGACCGCAAGCCGGCGTCCCGATAGCCTGAGCCTCGCGCTGGCGCCGCACTTGGCCATGTCGTAGGTTCGCGGCCCGTTAAGGACGCGTTTTCCATAAATCGCAACGTGTGTATCCACACCGCGCGCTGCGGCGGCTTCGAGCAAGCTCCCCAGATCGTCGAGTTCCTCATCCCAGATGCCGGCAAAAATCTGCCGCTTCGCATTCAGGATGGTGCGTGCGAACGCGCCATTGATCGCATCCCTCCCCCCCAGCGACCACACCAACCCCGGCTCTTGCTGCGCCGGCAGCCGATCGAGCGCAGTCGCCGCCAGCTCGAGATCAGCATTGAATCGCGTGCGCAGTTCGTCCAGCAACGACCGGTGAGGCACGGCCGCGTAGCGGACAGGTTCGGACCGGTTGACGAGCACAACGCCGCGAGTTTCCAGGCGGTTCAACGTTTCATAGATTTTTGACGGCGGCATTCCTGCGCGCCGACCAACCTCGGCACCCGTCAGCGGGGCTTGTCCGACGAGGGCCGCGTACGCCTGCGCTTCGTATTGGGTAAATCCAAGACGGATCAACGACGTGATCAGTTCCGCGTCTTCGTTCATGTGTGCTCGCCCTTGTGTCCAACGCGATCCGTAATTGGATAGCTTGATTAACTACTTGAGTAGTATACAATCCACGACACTTACTACCCAAGTAGTAAGTGTCGCCAACCACCTTATCGAAAAGGACTTACACCATGCATCATCGAATCAGCACGGGCTCGCCGTGGGAACCGAAAGTTGGCTACTCGCGCGCAGTGGTGGCCGACAACACCATCTACATTTCGGGAACGGCTGGTAAAGGAGAAGACGTGTACGCACAAACGCGCGACGCGCTGGCGACGATCGAAAAAGTTCTCGTGGACAGCGGTTTCGCGTTGGCCGATGTTGTCCAGAGCCGGCTGGTGGTTGCGGACTTTGAAAACTGGGAAGCTGCCGCGCGCGCGCACGGCGAGATCTACGGCGATATTCGTCCAGCGTTTTCGCTGGTGCATTCGCTGCCCTTCGTCGATCCATCGATACTCGTGGAGGTCGAGGCGGTCGCAGTCAGGCCGGGAGCATGATCGTCGCCGACAACAGCGCGCGGCTGTCTGGTGCCGCGGTCGCCACGCTTGCTCTTGCATCCGGTGTGGCGATCGCCAACGGCTACGCGTTACAGCCTTCGTTGTCGGACATCGCGAGAGACTTCGGCGTTTCGGCGTCGCGAATGACGACACTTGCGTCGATGACGATGCTCGGTTATCTGGCCGGCCTTGCGCTGCTCGTTCCGCTGGTTGACCGGTTCAGTCCGCGCGGGCTCATTCCCGCGCAGATGGGTGCGCTCGCCCTGCTGCTCGTGTGCGCGTCCGTTGCGGCCGGACCGGTCGCACTCGATATAGGTTTCTTTCTCGTTGGCGCGGCGACGACAGTCGCGGCGCAATGCAGTGCTGTCGTCGGAAAATATGCGGATCCACAGACACGTGCGCGCGGTATGGGGACGGTATCTGCCGGCATTTCTGCGGGGATCCTGCTGAGTCGATTCGTTGGCGGTCTCGTGTCGCACTGGTGTGGATGGAGAGGCGCGCTGCTCGTACTGGCCGGATTTGTTGCTCTCGCGGCCATCGCGGTGCGTGCGTTTTTACCAGGCGGCGGTGCCGGGATACATCGAGGCTATTCGACAACCGTCGGTGCCATCCCTTCATTGTTGCGCGAGTACGTCCAGTTAAGGCGCCGCACCTGCACCGGCATGCTCTGGTTTTTCGCGTTCAACCTGGTGTGGGTCGGCCTCGCCATCCGTCTCGCTCAACCGCCGTACGGCATGAATGCCGCGGCAATTGGCTCATATAGCCTCGCCGGTGTGCTCGGTCTTGCTGTGACGCGCATCGCGGGACGACTCACCGATCGATACGGCGGCCGTGCTGTCATCTGCTGCGGGCTGGCTGTGTCGGCAATTTCAGCCCTGGTACTCGGCGTTTCGCTCGGTCGCCCGATCTGGTTAGTGGTTGCGCTCGCAACCTTTGATGCGGGCTGCTTTGCCGCTCAGGTCGCGAATCAGGCGAGTGTCGTCGCGATTCAGCCAGCTCGCGCCGGTGCGTTGAACGCGGCATACCTGACGCTCTATTACGCGGCCGGAGCTTGTGGCGCCGTGGTGGCCGGGATACTCGTCGAAGTTGCGGAATGGGGCGTGATGATGGTCGTGGCCGCCATCGCGATTACTGCGGCAGCATTGGTCAGCATGACGTCAGCGATGATCAACGTGTCAGTTGATTCAACGCGAACCGGTTGAGCGCGCATGTCCCTGACGACGCTACCGTACGCTGGGTAAACCGGTCGGCGAAAGAGAACAACCAGCGACCGGTTTTCTACAAAAGCCGTCAGGTGATGACGTCCGAAAGTGGTCGACCTCTGCCCGATATGGTCGTCTGGATGCGATGTTCAGGCGTTGATCCAGGCTCGCGCCTGTTCCAGCTCGCTAACGTG
This sequence comes from Paraburkholderia adhaesiva, assembly GCF_021390575.1. GTDB lineage: Bacteria > Pseudomonadota > Gammaproteobacteria > Burkholderiales > Burkholderiaceae > Paraburkholderia > Paraburkholderia adhaesiva. Next base: position 1,660,038 of record NZ_JAJEJQ010000002.1, read on the forward strand.
GAACGCCTTGATTTCAGCCTTTGTGAAGAACCGCGCCAGATGCATCGAGGCGTGAATCCAGGCCGCGTCGGCCACCACGGCGGCGCGCGTGACCTTGCGGGCGACGGAGACGCCGAGCGTCAGATCCGTCCACAGCGCCTTCGGCTCGATACCGGTGAAATGCTCAATGCGTTCGAGGACACGGGTCTTTCCGTTCAGTTCAAGATCACCACGCATGCGCTCAATGGCTTCGCGCAGTTCGAGGTCGGTGATTTTGCCTTCGACGGATATTTCGATGACCGACGAATCAGGGGTGGTGTGATACAGGATCATGGTGGGAATCCTAACCAGGGAGACGTTACACGCTCAGGCGTGGATGAGTCTGGCGTTCGGTGACTTCTCATGGTACCCCTTTCGAGGCGCCCGGTTAGCTTACAAGCACTGCGTTCCGTTCTGGTGCCTGGCGGCGCTCGTGTGCCGCGAACGCCTCCTTCATACGAGGCTACGGACGTTTGGTTCCGCACGCCGAGCGTCGCGTCATGGCCGATGACGGTCGGACGCTTGTGCCCCTGCTCGACACGAAGCTGTCATCGAGGGCGCACTGCGGCTACGACTGCTCTCGAGATTCAGCAGACATTCTGCTACGCATAGTCGTCTGCTGCTTGTCGACCGTTTCGGTCATCCAGGCTAAGCGCGGCCGCGATGGCCGGCCACTGTTCGGGACAACGGTGCAGCTTGCGCAGGCAACTTCATGCTCCAATGAGGAAGTCTGACTTGACGTTCACCAATCAGCGCGGCCAATACCATCGCTCGCTGCGCACGGACCGACGGACAACGCGATCAATCAAGGTTTCTCTAGTGCATCCCGGGACTTCAGCGTGCCTAAAGCGAACAACTGCAACTGCGATTGTGTCCGCAGAACATAGAGGTCGCAGGCGCATGCGGTGTCGATGGCATAACCTCGCTCACCCGCCGCTTCCGTAAGGCCGGGTGATCACTTCGAGGTAGTGGCCATCAGGATCGTGAAAATAGACACCGCGCCCGCCATCGTTGTGGTTAATCTCGCCCGGCCGGCTACCCCTCGGATCGGCCCAGAATTCCAGTCCGCGATCCTTGATGCGGGTGAAGACAGCGTCGAAATCAGCTTCGCTGATCAGGAAGGCGTAGTGCTGCGGCTGGATCTGGCCCTCAGTTTTGGCGAAGTCGAGCGAGACACCGTTGTCCAGTTCGACGACGTCGAAGTGGCCGAAGCGTTTCGGCGCTGCCCGGCCCAGCATGTCGGCCAGAAATTTGGCTGAGGCGCTCTGGTTCGAGCACCAGACAATGGTGTGATTGAGCTGGGCGACCATATCGTGAGCTCCGGCGAATTGGGAATTGAGTGATTTGAGTGTGGTGACGGTCCGTTGAATACGCCTTGCCCGCCTTGATCGGAGTGGAACAGCAGCCCTTGTGGTCGGCCACGCTGCACATGGGCCATGTCCAATGCCTGCACGACCAGATCCGCATTCGGACGTGTCGAGAACGCCCAGCCAACAACTCGCCGCGTGAACAGGTCGAGCACCACCGCCAGATAATGCCAACGGCCTCGCGCCCAGACGTACGTGTATCACCGGAGCAGACCTGATAAGACCACTACACCAGGATCCTGGCTGCTTCTGGTTATCAACGAGAGAGGTCTGAGAATGAACACAATCACCCTCGCGCAGGCGGCCACCATGCTCGTTGTCCACCCCGAAACGTTGTGTCTGAAGGTGGATCCAGAGAACCAGGCACCGCTCGACGCTGCACCTCGAACGATGTAGTTAGCCAGGTGCTACCTGTAATGCGTCGTAGAGCTCGGACATGGGCAGATCACCAACCTCACTGTGCACGTACGCCGTGAAAGCTCGGCCATATAGCGCGCGGCCTTCTGCGGTGTCCATCGTCAGGTTGAAGCCGTGCATCACGAGGTCGGCCACTTCGTCAGCCTCAATCAAAACGTGCTCAGCTTTTTTCAGGTCCATGTTCATTCTCCGGCAACAGCATAAACGACAATTTTAGGCGATCCGCGTGATTATTGAAGAGAACGGTAACCGCTCTCTCCTGGACGGAGACCTGGATTGGCCGGAGCAACGATGATCGGAGCAGCACTACGCATAGCAGATCGCACGAGAGAACACAGGGGCATCACATGGAATTCGCAAAAGGAAAACGGGTGAGCGCCACCGAGGCCGCGCAAATTCCCGGCGTGCCTCGATAAGCGATCAGCCGCATCGACCGGGCCGGCGAGATCATTCAGCGCTATAAGCTCGTTCACAAAATCCACGTCTACGAATTGGTTTTTCAATCGTGCACACCCTCGATGACACATTCGAACGTCCCTGTGTCATCGATGCTCCTTTGCGACATCCAGCCGGTTGCGCACGATCGTGACGGAGCACGGCACATATGCGATCACTTGCCTCGCGACGGAACCGATCAGCCAACGATCGAAGGCAGTATGTCCTCGATGTCCTACTACTACGTGGTCGATATTATGTCGCTCGGCATACAGCACCAGTTCCTTGGCCGGCTGCCCGACAACCATTTCATATTGGACAGCTACTCCGGCTAACCCGAGTTCTCCCTTGAGCTCGGTGATGAGGTCCTGGCAGTGGCGTTTTTCGATCTCAATCAGTTCAGGCCGCTCATGGGCCAGTTTTCCCCAGTCGGGCGGACGAGCAACCGTGAGAATGTGCAGCCGTGCCCCCTCCTTTTCAGCAAGATTTTTCGCGAAGCGGACTGCCTCCTGTGCGGAAACCGAGCCATCGTAACCCGCGAGAATGTCGTGCATGATTACCTCCAAACACCCATCCGGATCTCTTGCGACCATTCCGAAACACCCTGCAATGTTCGCATCCGAAGCCGAGTGCGCGTGAACTACAGGTGCGGCCAACATCAGGAAACACTACGGTAGAAGCGGTCGATCATCGCGCCCCGCACCAAACTTCATCCAGGTCGGTCCGCCGTCCTTGGCGTCGCTCTCGAATCCATGGCACCGCAGCAATGAAGACTGCCAACGAATGCGACCTCCAGACCGCCCCATTGGCATAAATAACCCGTCTCACGCGTGAAGATGCTATCGGTGGTGTGACACCGCCGCGTTGAAGTCTTCGTTAACTGACGGTCGTAAACAAGCATAGCCCAGTCGATTCCGGCTGTCTTCCCGGCCTGGGGGCATCCATCCCTTTGCTCAGGATCGCAACGACGTCCGCGCAGCATTTTCCGCCGCGGATGAGCGCCTAAAGTGGCCGTGTGTTCCATCCTCCCGTCGGCGGAAGATGCGGATCCGAAAGCCGAGGTGCCCGCCAGGCGCAAAGTCTGCGGAAGCGAAGTTCCTGGTCGCAGCTTTCTCAGGGAAGTAAATAAAACACTCCTGCCTGATGGTGACTCCTACGAACACGATCCGACACGCGACGTTGAGAAGCAGCATAAACCCGGCGGTTTTCGTCGCATCGTGCCCGATCCGTCGATCTGCGCTACAGGGCCGCGATGAACTCGTTCCACGGCTTGGCCTGCAGTGTTTCGGTGGCAGCGTGTCCGTAGCCGCGGATGATTAAAGCCGCCAACTCGACCTGCTTCAGATCGTTCGACTCGACAATATCCAGGACATCGAAGCGCCCGAGGGTCAGATAGCTGTCCTTCCAGGTGACGGCAGGGCATTCGGTCCTGATCTTTTCGGCCACTGTGGCGGCGAGTTGCTTCAGTTCGCCTGGATCCGTGAATGCGTCAGGAGCGAGACGGCTCAGGATGACGTACGTAGCCATGGCATACCTCCGGGCGAAGAATTGCCCCGCTATTGGGCACGGCAGTCGCACGGAAGCAGGCAGCCGCGCGTCAAGCAGAAGCGTTGCGGTGCGTCCTGACGCGCCGATGTGTAAATACCCCCGGCCGATTGGACTGGGGCTCTCAGCCAGGTCAATGCAGTTGTCGCTTCAGGTTGGAAAGTTCTGAATGCATTGAACTGACGGTGTCCACGATTCCGGCGGCGAGGCCGCTGGCGTTTTGGCAAGCGCGCTCCGTACGATCACCGATCCGTTCGAGATCGTCAACGCACTGCCGAATGCGATCCTCGTCCTTGGACGACATGATCTTCTTTGCCGATTTGCACTCCTTTTCGAGCTCATTCATCCAGTTCATCAAGTGCTTCGGAATCGTCGCGTCGGCGTGCATGGCACGTGATACCTCGCTGACGGTTTGCTGAAGATGAGTAAAGCGCTTTTGGAGATCGCTCGTTTGCAACATGATGTCCCCCTTCTTGAACATCAGTTCCCTATGTATTCAGGCAGCAGATGACGGTGTGTCGCCCGTGCCGTCGCCATCCGCCTGCTTCAGTCGACGGCCAGCGACGTTGCATTGCGTCAAGGCAGCCCCCTTGCACGCGAAAGACGCATCTCCAGTGTAGGTCACAATCGCTCGCCTGCACCGGTCCGCACCGGGCCCGACGAAATCAGTGCCACAGCCGACGAGCAGCGCCCCGGCATCACCCTGGCGCTTGCTACGTGAAGAGCCAGCAGGTGTGACACAGGCTCGACGAAACGAGTGCTGCGATTTGCGACTGCGAGTAAAGTGCCGCTGCGCAGTCAGAGCATGAAGGATGCGGCCACGTAAGCGGAAAATGCAGCTGCAGACTGTACCGTGTCGCGTCCAAAAATCACCGCTAGCCACGGGGCACTGATTTAATCGTGGAATACGTCGCCGGCATTTACAAAGCAGTCCTTTGCATTTAGACGGGCTGAAAGCGTCGCAACCCCGTTGCGGGGATTGGTCACACTTGCCGAAATGCTCGGTGAAGCCGCTGGTATTGGCGGGATAGCGCAAACCAGCAAGCGTCCGTAGTGCCTGGCAGGCTAACAATTGCGCACCGATCACCGCCCGGTCAGCATTTGAAGGATTTTCTGCACGATGCACTCGTGCCGCTCGAGCGCCTCATCGAGCGTGCTTGTGCCAAAGCTCTCGTTGTCATCTCGCGCTTTCATTCCGGTGATGCGCGTCACGAAAAGCGCTGGTTCTCCAGCCCTCGCGTCGGCCACCCCGCGAAAGCGCGTCGTGACCGTCACGCCAGACTCGTCGAGCAGCGTGCGGCGAAAGACCAATTCGTTCTCCGCCATCCAGCGCGACCACTCGTTGCGGTTGAACACCTCGACAGGCGTGTTCTTCGCATCGAGTACGTAGAAGCGTTCACCCCGGGGCGGGATAGAGCGGGATTTCATTGTTGTGAAGGCGCGAGCAGGAAGTCGATCGCCTCCCGCCACCAGCTATTGTCGACGTGGCTAGTCCAGTCGTTATGCTCCGCCGTCTCCACGATCGTCAGTTGCTTCGGACTGTTCAGCGCGTTATAAAGCGCCTCGCCGAAGCGCGCGGGGACGATGCTGTCGCGTTCAGCAACCACGACGAGTACCGGGCGGCCGAACGCTGCCAGGTGGGTCACGCTGTCGTATCGGTCATGCACCAGCCATTTCACGGGCACCCACGGGTAGTGGAAAGCGGCGACGTGCTCGAGCCTGTCCCACGGCGTAATGAGCAGCAAACCGGCAATCTTTCTGCGTTCGCGCGCGCCGGCCGCGGCGACCACGCCGGCCCCGAGCGATTCCCCGATGAGCAGCACAGGAGCGCCGTAGAGACGATACGCAAGCGCGATGGTCTCTTGCGCGTCGGCGACCAGACTTTGTTCATCTGGCGCGCCCCCGCGAGGCCCATAGCCCGGATATTCGGCGAGAATCACGCGCAGTTGCAGCCGGTTGAGTGCCGCGGCGTAGAAGGAACGGTGTCCTGCGTGCCCGGCATTGCCATGAAAGACAATGGCTGTGCCGCGCACGCTTCCGGTCGGTTCGGCGATAAGCCCCAGGAACGCGTCCATAGTCGGCCAGGCCGCAAGTCGATCGGAAACGACGTCCTCGATTGCAGCCTTCTCAGGAAAGTAGATAAAACGTTCCTGCAACATGGCAACGCCCGTCAGAAGGATCGACTCGCGAAGGCGCATCGCAGTCGCATTCCCGCGAATATCCCCGGAACTTTCATCGCCTCGAACCCGATTCATCAAGTTCTCGCCAGAGCAACACGCCTGGACCATTGCTGTACCGACGCCTGGCAGAACAGTTCCCAGTATGAAGCCCGCAAGATGCGAAATCGAGGCCGGAGTGGCAACGCCGGCTGCCTGGCCCCACATTTGCGCAATGCGGGCAACAGCAGCCTTGGTGCTTCTTCGCTGTAGAACTTCGTCCTTGCACAACGGGGATACTGGCAGAGAAAGCGCCGCGCCCGGCAATCCGCCAGCGTGCGCCAGTCACGGTCCGAGTGACGGCGCGCGGCTTTGTCCTTTCATCATTGGACCGGAATCAGCCAGATTGAGGCGATTGGACGGATAGCGCCTATCGCGTGCGGTGAACACCCGACTCACCGTACGAGCCCGTTTGACCTCGTCACAGTGCAATTAGATTGAAGTCGCTGGGACAAAAAATGGTGTTGGTCGTCGCGTTACGTTACCTGCCTTGCCGGTACGCCGTTCCTGAAGTAGATTTTTCTAGTGAGGTTCGAGGCGGGAGGGACGGCCATGGAACTGAGCGTGGAACGTGTCGATGTTTGGGCAGCTACCATCGACGACAAACCGGGTGGCCTTGCGAAGGTATTAAGCGTCTTGCGGGATGCTGGTGTCGACTTGCAGTTCGTCGTGGCACGTCGCACGCCGGAGGCATTGGGTAAAGGGGTCGTGTTTGTCGCTCCGCTTCAGGGAGACAGTGCAATCCGTGCCGCCACCCAAGTGGGGTTCAGCGTCACGCCGAGCCTTCACTCCATCCGTGTAATGGGTCTGGACCAACTGGGCATCATCGCACTATTGACCCAGATGCTGGCGGATGGGGGGATCAACCTCCGCGGCGTCTCGGCCGCTGTACTTGGCACGCAGTTCATTGCGTATCTTGCGGTCGACTCGTTGGGCGATGCCGAAAAGGCAATTGACATTCTACAAAGGGGATGAAGCGCTCATACCGGATTGCGAACCTGCCTTGCTCTTTCCGGCGAGGCAGGCGGGCCACTCTGTCTGACACGACTACCGTAGACGCTATCAAATTCATTGCGACAAGTTAGACGGTCGCTCAAACGGCCGTGTGCTAACGCAGCAGATCGCTGGAGCTGGCCGGGATCAGTCCGACATTGCCAAGCTTCGACATCCGAATATCAGACCGCCGGTTAAAGAGTCGCGAGCACCTCGGCAGCCGCGGTAGTGTCGCGAAAATGATGCTTCCACAGGGAAATACCTGGCTGCGCTGATCGGTCCAGGCTCGAACCCACCGCGCGGTCGGTCACAAGCGTCGGACTCAGCCCTGCGTCAAACAAAGCAAAGCCCGCAGCCAGTACACAAGTCTCCGTCTGTGCGCCGCTGACAAGCACGCGTTCGGGCTTTTGCTGACGGGGATATTGAATGGTCTCGGCAGAAGGAGCGTAGCTGTACTTCACAAAGACTCGGTCAACGGTCACCAGGCACTCATCTGTCGCTGCGGGCGTCCACCCGAGCTGCCTGAGAAACGGAGTACGGGACTCGTCGCGGCCAGTTCGCCAGCGGCAATCGGTCCGAGAAACCCGCACGCTCGCGTTCTCCGGGTGTCGGCACACGAGCCCGTTATCGTCTTGTTCTGGCCACCAGATCACGATGCCGCGTGTTTCGTTCGCCGTGTCACCCCTTGGCTTTGCCCTCTCGATGGGCGACCCGGAATATCCCAGTTTCGAACGGGACGGGTTTCTGGGCTAGCGTCTTTCGCGGTCGCCCCGCGCCCAGATACCGGCACCGGGATCGGCGTGGAGGCGGCGCCAGCCCTGTCGATCGCGCAACTGGCACAACGTCCGCTGGTGACGCCCAGCCGCCCGACTGCGCTGCGGATGCTGCTCGAACGACATATGGTCGATGCAAGCTGCCGGCCCCTCATCGCCATGGAGGTCGTTGGTGTGTCGTCAATCCTCGAACTGGTCTCCGAAGGGATCGGCCTCGCGGTGCTGCCGGAGCACGTGGTGCGCAGCGCGCCGCAGCCCGGGCGCTATATGCTGCATCGCATCGGCGCGGGGCCGACGGAGCAGGGCTGGCTGGTGCCTTCGGCAAGGCGCGCGACGACGCCGACGCAACAGGTGCTGATGGATCTGTTGCGCACGCAGATGGCCCTGCTGCGTGCTTCGACTCGAATCAGAGCGTGAAGTACGCGCCACCGGCGTCCCGACGACGTTCGTTGGGCAAAAGCGGGTTATCACCGCCTGCAATCAGACTGGCGGAGATGCAATCTCCAGGTAGCAGTGAAAAAGCCCGACATGGACCTCGGCGTCATCGCAGCAGTCCGGCCAGAGATCAGCACTTCTGAAGCGCACGTCGAACGTACGTTGCGCCGCCGGTTCCAGGCCGTGAGCCGCTGCGTCCGCAAAGGGATACGCCGGCGAGATATCCACGATCTGGCCGCGTTTGCCTCGAACATACGCGGGAACTCGGGTATGACCGCCGACGAACTCATTCTTTACCGTAACCCAATCACCGATCCTCAGTTCCGGGAGGTCCGCGGGCGCTATTCTGCCGGGCCTCGCGGGCGAGGCGAGCGGCACCATCTCGCCACTGAGCGCGTTGAGTTCCGCGTGGCTGATCACCCCCTTCTCGACGCACAGCGTTGCCGCCGCGGTGAAAGTCCGCTCGAAATACGATGCACATATATAGTGCCGCGGAGCCATACGCTCAATCGCATGACGAAACTCATCCATGTTGTACACGTGCTGACCGATGAGCCGAGCGCTGATAGCCGCCGCGCGGACCTCCCACTCATCATGGAATGGCTCTCGCCTGCCGCTCATCACCACCAGGCCAAATCCTTGTCGCCCGCCCATGTCGTGAAGGCCATCCATATCGATCCCCTCTATCCATGCAACGTGTCCTGGTCCTGAACGGCGAGGAAAGGCGGTTCGAGCCGCTGCACACCGATCAAGGACTCTTTGGTAACGAGACGCACCAGCCGTTCCTCGCTCCAGCCCGCGGTATAGGGCGGCTGCAACGGCAATATCATGTAACGCGTATCGGTTGTCGTGTCCCAGACGCGAATGTGTATTTCATCGGGCAGGACCAATCCCATCTCCGCCAGTACGGTCCGCGCTTCCCGCACAATCCGGGCACGATATTCGAAGTCCTTGTACCAGCCAGGCGCCATGCCGATGATCGTGAAAGCGGTGCAGGAGCACAATGTGCAGCAGATGACATTGTGAATCGACGGCGTGTTTTCCTTGACCGCGAGCTTGCGGTGATGCTCAGGCATCGTGAAGCCCATCGACGCCGCTGCGGCCTTGCCATCACTCAGCAAAAAGCGCTTGAACCCGGAGTCGCACCACGCCCTCGCGCACAGCCTTGCTCCGTTAACTGGCAGCCACTCTTCGCTCGTCCGATGCGCGTAAGTGGGGATGCTGTCCTCCGCCAGTGCGCCTTTTTCCTTTAGCAGTGCTTCGAGGGCAGCAACACGCGTTTCCATCGATGAGCTATTCATTGAGTCCCTCACATGTCAGTTCCGCAATGACGAAGAACCGATCTGCGCTCTGTATTCGTTCGAGCACGTCGGCCTTATCGTGAGTGTGTGCTTATGTGATGGCCGCCATCTGCGCGGGGTCGAATTCAAGCCAGAGCACCTCGCCAACGTCATAACGGTCCGATGGCGGCGCGTTCACATGAAGGCTCGTTGAGCCCTCCACTGGCGCTGCCGAATAGTCCCAGTACTCGCCGAGGTAGGCACGCTGAACAATTCTGACCGCAACACGCGGACCTCCCCCGCTGGATTGCCAGGCGTCCCTCGAGAGCCGCATGCTTTGCGGCCGCACGGAGAAGGTGACAGCGCCGGCCAGCGCCGTGCCGCCCGGCAGTGCCTGACGCGCAACGCTGAAGCGCTCGAACAGGATCTCATCGCCACGACATGCCCCTTCGAGAAAGTTGGTTCGCCCGACAAAACTTGCAACGAAGCGCGTTTTTGGACGGGTGTATAGCGTGTGGGGATCGTCCACCTGTTCCAGCCGCCCCTGATTCATCACGGCGATACGGTCCGACGTCACCATCGCCTCTGATTGATCGTGGGTCACGTAGATCGTGGTAATGCGGAATTCGTCATGGAGTCTGCGGATCTCAAAGCGCATTTCCTCGCGCAGATGGGCGTCGAGATTCGAAAGTGGCTCGTCGAGCAGCAGCACGGAAGGCCGGATGATGATGGCGCGCGCGAGCGCGACGCGTTGCTGCTGCCCACCGCTGAGTTCAGCGGGATAGCGGTGCGCCAGGTGGCTCAGATGAACGACATCGAGCATCTCGCCGACCCGCTTGCGCACATCGTCGCGAGCCAGGCGGCGCAGGTTGAGCCCGAATGCCACATTCTCCTCGACGGTCATATTCGGCCACACAGCGTAGCTCTGGAAGATCATGGACATCTGCCGCCGTTCCGGAGGAACGACGCCGGTTTCAGAGGACAACACACTACCGTCCATTTCGATGGTTCCAGCGTCTGGCGCCATGAAGCCGGCGATCATCCGCAACGTCGTCGTCTTGCCGCAGCCCGAAGGACCGAGAAGGGCTACGAACTCGCCCTCATCGAGCATCAGATTGAGATGTTCGACAGCCGGCGCTCCACCGAAGCGCTTCGCTATACCGCGCAGGATCAGCTTACTCACTCAATGGCTCCGCAGCATGAAATCGCGCCCGATGATGCGCCATCCGAGCGCGGCAATCCCGATCGACACCGCCAGAAGGATGACGCCCAGCGCCGACAGCACTTCGAAATTACCTTCCTCGGAGAGGTCGAACAACATCACCGACATCACCCTCGTGTCAGGCCCGACCAGAAAGATGGCCACCGACAACTCGCGGGCGGCCGGTATAAATACGAGAATCCATGCGCCCGCAAGACTGCGCTTGAGCAACGGTGCTACCACTTTGCGCACAGCCGTGAGGCGGCTGCCGCCAAGAATGCGAACGGCCTCTTCCATCTCGGGGTTGATGCTATGCATGCCCGCGGCGCTCGACGTATACGCGATCGGAAGAAAGCGGGTGGTGAACGCGAGAATCAGGATCGTTGCCGTGCCGTAAAGCGCAAGCGGAGGCGCCGCATACGCCGCATAGAACCCAATCGCAAGAACTACGCCGGGAATCACGAACGGCGTCATGCACAGGTACCCCAACGCACTGCTCCAGTGAAACAGTTTGCGGCTTTCCATGTAGGCAGTCATCAGCGCAAGCGCCATCGCAGCAAACGCGGTTGCGCCTGCATAGAGCAGTGTGTTGACGATCGCGTGCTGTGCCTGTGTCTGCTCGTAAAGCAGATAGCGAAAATTCGCGAGGGTGAGGTTGTCGAGTGAGAGGCCGCGTCCCCACGCCCTGGTGAACGCCGCCTGCAACAGGGTGACGGCCGGCAGGATCAGCGACACTCCACCGACGAAAACGGCATAGGCAAGCAGCACCCAACGCCATCGTCCGAGCCGGATTGGCCGTCGCTCGCCGCCTTTGCCGGTTACCGCCATGAATCCCTTGCGGCGGACGAGCCGTCGTTGCAGCCAGCACATCAGCATGGTGACAAGCAGCAACGGGATGCAATAAGCCGCTGCCTCTTCGACCCGCACGGGGTACTCGAAGAACTGCCACAACTGGGTCGAGACGACGTGGAAGCGTGCGGGGAGCGCGATCATCGCGGGTGCCCCGAAAAGCGCAATGGCCTCGAGGAAACTGACGATGATTCCACCAAGGATGGCAGGGAGCACCAGCGGCAAGGTCACACGAAACGCGGTTCGCCATATTCCAGCACCGAGAATGTTCGCGGCATCCTCCATTTCAGATGACACCAGGTCGAGCGCTGAACTCGTGAACACGAACACATAGGGATACGATGCTGCCGCCACCACGACGATGAGACCAGTCATGGAATAAATATTGAAAACACCGTGCGGGGTTCCCGTCACCGTCATCCACGTCCGGTTCAACCATCCCGAGTTCGGGCCTGCGAGCAGAATCCAGCTGATCGCACTGAGATAGGGCGGCGTGACAAAGGCGCCGAGCACCATCAGCCGCACAAAGGACCTGGCGGGCATGTCGGTGCGCGAATTCGCCCAGGCGAGCGGCACGCCGAGCACGGCCGACAACAGGGCAACGCCGACGCCGAGCTCCAGCGAATTCAACAGGGCACGCAAGTTGCGCATGCTTCCATAGGCGAGCCGATAGTTGGCAAACGAAAGCCGCCCGGTCTGCGGGTCTTGCAAGCTCGCGCTCACGAGCTGGAGCAACGGGTACGCGACCAGAAATACGAGCACCGCTCCCACGGCAAGCCAGAGCAGCATGCCGGGCTCGATGCGGCGCAACCTGTCTGCCCGCGCAAGAGCCGTCGATCGATCAATCCGCGTTTCGACCGGTTTGCGCATCGTTTGTCAGCCCATCGTGGAAGCGAGGCTTACACACCGAACGTGTTGCGCCACTGCTCGATCACCTCGGGAATGCCTTTGACGATCTCGTCGCTGTCCGGGCGTATGACCTTGAGTTCATTGGCAGACTTGATGTCCGGTGCAGCAGCGACTTCCGGACGTATCGACTCGAAGAAATGATCGACCCAGATTTTCGATGCATCGACGCTCAGCAGATACTCCATGAACAGCTTCGCCGCGTTCGGGTGTTTCGAACCCTTCATGATGCCGGACGGCGCGAGGATCAGCACGGTGCCATCGGTGGGGTAAATCATCGCGAGGGGATTGCCCTTCTGCCTGCTTTCGGCCGCGGTCGCCATCAGCGCGGTCCCTGCGATCAGACGTTCACCAACATTGATCATCGTGATGGCATCGTTGATCGAGCGACCGATCTGCGGATTGTTCTTTGCCAGGCTGTCGAAGAACTGCCAGCCGTAAAGCTTGCGCATCATCACGGCCCATGTGCCGACGTAGCCGCTGAACCCAGGGTGGCCGAGTGCGATACCGTCCTTCCATTTCGGCGCGGTGAGGTCGGTCCAGTTTTTCGGCGCGTCGGCGAGCTTGAGCCGGGAGGGGTTGTGCACCATGCCGATCAGCCCCGCCGAGGTGACGAAGTAGTACCCGTCGGGATCGTAGTGCTGGTAGAGCCCGAGCACCTTGTCCGCGTTCTCCGGGGTGTATTGCGCAAGTGCCCTATGGTCTTTCAGATAAACGTAGTGCCCGATATCGGTGGAACTCAGCACATCGACCTGTACGGCGCCAGCCTTGAGCTCCTCCGATACGCGCTGGAAGGCCACCTGCGCAGTGGTGCGAACGACATTCGCGCGGATTCCCGGCCATGCCGATTCGAAGCCATGGCCCACGGCTTGCGCGGTCGTGTCGTCTGAATGCGAGGTGTACCAGGTGAACTCCCCTTCCTTCTTCGCAGCGTCATAGAGATCCCTCGCGTGCGAGGTTGTGCTCGCAGTGGCGGAGAACGCAACATCCCTGCAAACGGAAAGCGCAATGGCGGCAGCGCCGGTAAAAAGGATCTGGCGGCGGCCCATGCCCGTTTTCATGGTGGTTACCTCCTGAGCCGGCTGTGGCCGCCCGGCGGCGGCGCGATCCGATCGAGGGACGCGACAAGGCTGGCCAGGTGAACGTCACCCGACCAGATCGGACCATGACAGCCGGTTTTCGCTCCAGGGACGAGTTGCGTGTGTCCTGGATGCGAGGCAAAGACAAATGGAGTATAGGTCAGTCAGAAATGGGGGCCGGCCGTATGTGGAGCCGTGAAATCGATTTTGCGGGCGCGCTTCGCGTTAATTAACGCTTCGATATTTCTTCCCTGGCTAATGATTATTATCCTGGGGTTCGGACAGGGCCGATGACGGCTGGGAGGTGGCGTGCCAGGCAACGATCGGGTGCGACGGATCCGGTTTGAGTCACCATTCAAAAGATGCGGGGAGCGAACCGACACGACGCCCCGGTCCGGTACACTTCGCGTCGAATAACACCCGCCAAACATGACTGGAGCTACCCGATGACACTGGATCACACCGCAACGACAATCGGTAGTAGAACCCTGTCGAACCAGACACTCAGTCGTGCCGATATTCACCGACTAATCGGCGAGTCGGACGAACCATTGCACTTCCAGGATTGCGATCTGGAAGGTGCAGACCTCGCACGGCTGGAATTGCGCGGTGCGACGTTTGAGCGATGCGTGATCGTCGAGACATCGTTTTTTGGCGCATCGCTCGCCCAGACCCGTTGGATTCGATGCCGTGCGCGCGAGGCCGATTTTGGGTCAGCGGACCTCGTCGACGCCACATTCCAGTCGAGTGATCTCAACAATACGAGTTGGAGGCGCGCGAAACTGGGATCGGCCCGCTTCAAAGAATGCAAGCTGACGGGAGCCAATATCGAGGACTGCGCGACACTCGGCCTCGAATTCGTGGAGACGCTGCTGGTCGGTGCACATTTACGGCGGTTGTCCTTCCGCAAAGCGACGCTCAAGAATCTCGATTTCTCAGATGCCGACCTCGCCGGCGCAGATTTTCGCGACGCTATATTCGAGGGCGGCAGTCTCAGAAACGCACAACTAACGGATGCCCGATTTGACGGCGCAGATCTGCGCGGAGTGGATCTGAGTGGCGTGCGCCTCGTCGACGCCGGACTGTTTCGAGGCGCAACGATCTCATCCCAGCAGGCAGCAGCCCTGGTGACCGAACTGGGCCTACGGGTGGTATGACGTTGGCCGCTGCGCAGCACTCGAAGGGGCGTTGGTTTGATACGCCACAATGGCCTGAACCTTGCCGGTCGAATGGCAAGGTTGGACGCGGATCGTGGCAAATTTGACTGGAGAGCTGAAGGCGGTCATCGATCGCATTCGCGCTCGGAAGACCACACGGAAGATCGCCAGAGCGACGCTCGTAGTTAACAAGAAAGGCGAGCGCATGACAGTGGGATGCCCTGCCGAATTGCGGAGCGGTCTGGAGACCGGATTTCGCGACGAAATTTAGTTCGAGGTCGTCTTGTGCAGGGGCGCCACAAACGCCTCGGCTTGCATGGCATTGGCGGGAACGAGATTCAGGAATTCGTCTTGATGCGAGTCCACGGTCGTCGTCGTTGCGTTGCAAGCATGGCGCCCAGAGTATCGGACCGTTGCCGACCAAAATGAGACATCTGACCCGGACTTCACGAATGACCGCTCAAGTACCCACACTTGCCCCCGATTGCCGCTATACGAACGCCACCAACGCCGCGCCTCCTGGCGCGCATGCACCTGTTGTAACAACGCTTCAATTTGCACATGCCTTGATCGGCGATCCAGATTTTGCGAGGCCAAGCCATATTGTCATAAGGCTCAAAAGTGTCACGGCGAAGGCGAGCATCACGGCGACATGCAGTCCCGCGGCGAGATCGCCGGACTCGGGGTGCACGAGCGAACCGAACACGCCCACGCCCACGACGCCGCCGATCTGTCGCGCGGTATTCAGCACGCCCGAAGCAATGCCGATGGACGTCGATTCGACATGCGCGAGCACAGCGGTATTGATCGACGGCACCGCGAGCGCGACGCCGGTGCCGACGGCCAGCAAGGGCAACGCGATGGCGAGCGCGTTACTGTCCGCTCGGACAAACGCCAGCGAGACATAACCGAGCGCCGCCAGCGACTGGCCTACGACCATCGGCAAGCGATGACCGAAGCGCGCGGTGAGGCGGCCCGATACGACGTTTGCGACGGTCACGACGGCGGTCATCGGCAGGAATGCGATGCCGGTTTCGAGCGGCGTGTCGTGACGCGCATTCTGGAAGAACAGGCTCATCGCGAACATCAATCCGTAATAGCCAAAGTTAAGCGTGAGGCCCGTGATCGAACTTACGTTCAGCACGGCGTTGCGAAATAGCGCGAGCGGCAACAGCGGCTGCGCGTGACGCGCCTCGACGGCGATGAACAACGCTCCCGCCGCCAGCGCAGCCGCAAGGCTCGTCATGACCGTCGCGCTCGTCCAGCCGAGCCGGCCGCTTTCGATGACGGCATACGTCAACGCGGCCAGCGTGACGATTGCGAGCAGTTGTCCAGCCAGATCGATGCGGCGCGCAGCGTGACGCACGGTGTGAGGCGCATGAGCGAGCGTGAGCCAGATGCCGGCGACGCCAATCGGCACGTTGATCAGGAAGATCGACCGCCAGCCGAAATTATCGACCAACACGCCGCCGACCAGCGGGCCCGCGCCGAGCGCAAGTGCTGCGGTGCCGGCCCAGATGCTGACTGCGTTGGCGCGCGCAGGCGGATCCGGAAATGCCGCGCCGAGCAGCGCCAGCGATGAGGGCACGCACAGAGCCGCGCCCACGCCTTGCAGTATGCGTGAAGCGATGAGCACCGCCGCGTTACCCGAGAGCCCGCAGCCGATTGACGCGCAGGTGAACACCGCGAAGCCGCCGATGAAAATGCGACGCGCGCCGAAGCGGTCAGCGAGCGCGCCTGCCGTGAGCAGCAGGCAGGCGAACGCCAGCGTATACGCGTTGACGACCCATTCGAGCGTCGTTGCGTCGATCGCGAGGCCCGCACGCATGCGGTCGAGTGCGACATTTACGACCGTTACATCGAGACAGATGATGACAAAACCGAGGCTCGTCGCCAGTAAGGCGAGCCGCGGCGTACTGGTGTGTCGTATGTGCATGATGTCCGTGCGGGAAATGACGCGAGCGAGCCGAATCGACCTGCGCAGGTCGTTGCGAAGCCCGAACTGTATTCCATAAGCGGCACTTGATAAATGAAGCGCAATTAGACACAGAACCCAGTAGTATTGAGGAATGGATCTTCTCAAAGCGATGACGGTGTTCGTACGCGTGGTGGAAACCGGTAACCTGACGTCGGCGGCGGTGGCGTGCGACCTGTCGCCGACGATGGTCGGCAATCACCTTCAGGCGTTGGAGGCGCGACTCGGCACGCGGCTCATCCATCGCACCACGCGCAAGCAGCAGGTTAGCGCGTTCGGTCAGACGTACTACGAACGCTGCGTCGAGATACTCGGC
The DNA here is from genome assembly GCF_021390575.1 of Paraburkholderia adhaesiva. Taxonomy (GTDB): domain Bacteria; phylum Pseudomonadota; class Gammaproteobacteria; order Burkholderiales; family Burkholderiaceae; genus Paraburkholderia; species Paraburkholderia adhaesiva. Next base: position 1,677,000 of record NZ_JAJEJQ010000002.1, read on the forward strand.
CTGATCGACGATTCGGAACGGCTCGCGCACGATCACCTCGCGACGCCGCGCGGCCGGTTGCGCGTGACGGCGCCTGTCATGTTCACCAACGAGTGCCTGATTCCGGCCATCGCGGAATACTGCGAAAGCTACCCCGAGGTGAAACTCGATATCGTCGCGACCGACGCAATCTCGGATCTCGTCAACGACGGCTTTGAGGCCGCGATTCGCATAGGCCCGCTGGGCAATCCGGATCTGGTCGCGCGGCCGCTCAAGCCGTATCGGCTCGTGCTATGCGCTTCGCCCAATTACCTGAAAGCGCACGGCACGCCCGCGACGCCCGACGCGTTGAGCACGCACCAGTGCCTGACTTACGCGTTTCCGCCGCGCTCCGAATGGTACGCGGCGCAGCCCGAGTGGGTGCTGCATGGCGCAGAAGGGCGCGTGGTCGTGCGTGTGGATGGGCGCCTGAAAATCGACAACTCCGAAGCGTTGCGTCGCGCCGTAGTGCGGGGCCTGGGCGTCGCGATGCTGCCGGAGATTCTGGTGAACGACGATCTGCGCGCGAAGCAGCTCGTGGAAGTGCTGCCGGACTATGCCGCGCCCGAGCGGCAACTAAATCTGCTTTATCTGCGCGAGCGGCACACGTCGCCAAAACTGCGCAGCTTCATCGACTTTGTGGTCAAACGCTTCGGCGGAAACGACGACGCATCGTAGTAATTGAACGGAAAACAGCACCAAGCGGCCATTCTTATGACGCAATTGAATGGCTCTTTGTGGCCGCGTGCCGACTCGCGCAATTCGCATGAGTCGAAGCCTTTGTGTAATACCACGACCGGCCGGGTGCGACCCGAAGTGGCCCTCCAATACGTCGCCAAGACGGTCTGTTTTCGGACGCCAGGCAGACAGACAGGCTCGCGAAACAAACGAAGCATTCGCTTATCTCGACGATGCGATAATCCGGCGCAGATTGAGTACTGCTTCGTGCCCAACAGCCGTATCGCTTTAGTGCCTGTCAGTCGTCTGGAAGAAAAATGGATAAATTCGACGCAATGCGCGTGTTTGTGCGCGTGGTGGAATCGGGAACCTTTACGAAAGCCTCCGAAACCCTCAACCTCCAGAAGGCGACCGTCACGCGGCTGGTAAAGATGCTGGAAGACGATCTAGCTACGAAACTGCTCAATCGCACGACCCGGCGCGTCACCGTGACGCCCGATGGCTCGGCCTATTACGATCGGGCCGTGCGCCTGCTGGCTGACCTCGAGGAGCTGGAAAACTCCATGACCGGCGCCAGGTCCAATCCAAAAGGCCGACTGCGCATCAATCTTCCGCGTCCGCTGGCCCAGTCGGTGGTCGTGCCTGCCCTGTCCGATTTTCTCGCGAGATACCCGGAGATCGACCTGGAGATCGGTGCCAGCGACACACCCGTCGACCTGTTCGCGGACAACGTGGATTGCGCAATCCGCATCGGAACCGTAACAGATCAATCGCTGGTGGCGAGACGGATTGCTCTCAGCCATTTCGAACTCTGCGCATCGCCGGATTACTGGAAAAAGCACGGCAAGCCACAGCACCCGAGCGAGATCGATCTTCACCACACGGTGATCCACATGATCTCGGCGAGAACGGCCAGACCATTCCCGATCATAGCCAGTCGCGGCAGCGAAACCGTCGATATTCAGGGCAGGAAAGCCCTCCTCTGCAACGATGTGTCGACCTGCACCGACCTTGCCAGAAACGGACTGGGCATCATCAGTGGCGGAACGTTCATGACCGCACCGCTGATTGCCTCGGGCGAACTGGAGAGCTGCCTCGCGCTTTGGCAGCTTCCGCCTATGCCGGTATCGATCGTCTATCCGCCGAATCGGCATATCAGCAACAAAGTGCGTGTTTTCGCGGACTGGGTCATCGAGCTATTCGCGCGGCATCCGTCGCAGAAGTCGTCGTAATTCTGGTTCGATTCAGGGGGGTATTCGACAACAATCTTTTGATAAAGCAGGAGTTTCTCAGACGGGTCCAGGTTTTTTAGACTGCTTTCGACGACGGGGCAACGCTCCGGTGTCCACATTCCACCCAGTTTTATGCGGAAGCAGATCATGAAAACGACAGACACAACGCCGGATCTACAATCGACGCGGCCGGCAAATTCGCAAGGCCGTTTCCCTCCCGCGCTGACCCGTGGCACGAACGCCGGGCTGGCCGCCGGCGTTATCGTGCTGGTCCCGGTTTTAATCCTGCAACTGGCGCGAGGCATCGGCGTCATTCCGGAAATGCAGCTGGCGGCCAGCAGCCTGATTGGCATGGCCGCCTACGGAGGCACCACCGGCCTTATTCTGGGTACCGCGCTTCACTTCTTTGTATCGATCGTTCCGGCAATCGCCTACGCTCTGGTTGCGTCGCGCCTGCCGGTCGTGAACCGCCTGGCGTGGCTGGGCGGCCCGCTACTCGGCATCATCGTATTTTTGTTCATGGGCTTCGTCGTGTTGCCGCACAGCGCGTTCATCACTCCTCGATCGGTATCGCCGATGCCCTTCCTGGCCGCCCTGCTCATCCATATGTTCGGCCTCGGTCTGCCGATCGCACTGATCGTACGGCGCGGATGATTGCCGCCTGAATCGGGAAACGTCAAGCCTCCCATTTTGTATCAAATAAGTAGTAATCCAGAATTTATTCAGCGTCAGTTTCGAGAAAAAAGGAAAAACAAAATGATCGCCATTACTGGGGCCAATGGAAATCTTGGCCGACTGGTTGTCAAAGGTCTTCTGCAATCCATCCCTGCCAGCCAGATCGTCGCGGCAGTCCGGAGCCCTGAAAAGGCCGATGACTTGCGCGCCCTCGGCGCACAGATACGCGAGGCAGACTACGATCGTCCCGATACGCTGGTCGAAGCGTTCAAGGGTGTGGAGAAGCTGTTGCTTATCTCGGCGGTGCAGCCAGGGGAAAGATTCCGGCAACATCGGGCTGTGATTGACGCTGCCAGGCAAGCGGGCGTCAAGCTGATTGCCTATACCAGCCTGCTACGCGCCGACACGTCCAATCTGATTCTTGCCGACGAGCACAACCGGACCGAAGCGTATTTGAAGTCCAGTGGCGTGAACTTCGTGGTGTTACGCAATGGCTGGTACCTCGAGAACCACACCAGCGGACTTGCCGCGGCGCTCGCCAATTCGGCAATCACCGGCAGCGCAGGGCAAGGCCGATTTGCCTCTGCATCTCGCGCCGATTATGCAGATGCGGCGGTGACGGTCCTCACTCAACCCGGTCATATCAACCAGACTTATGAACTGGCGGGAGATGAGGCCTATTCGCTGGCGGAACTGGCCGAGGAAGTATCGAAGCAGGCGGGCCGAACGATCGTGTATAACCACCTGTCCGCCGCCGATTATGAGGCCGCGCTGCTGGGCTTCGGTCTGCCGAAGATGATTGCCGATGTCGTCGTCGACGCCGACCTGAAGGCGTCGGCAGGAGAACTGGATAGCGCCTCTCGCGATCTTTCCAGGCTTCTCGGACGGAGCACGACGACGCTGGTCCAGGCGGTAAAGGCGGCATTGCGGGGCTGATCTGGTACGGACGCGCGGCTGGAAAGCGAAGTACCCCGACAAGCGAATTGACTCCACGAAGTTGGACGCCGATCCAACTATTGGGATTCCGTTCAAATGCGGGGTATTTTGTTTGATGCTCGTGGCGGGAATGCCGACCCGAAAGAGAAATTTCCCGCCATGTCGGAACTCGTCGAAGTCGCCGCAGCGACCTCAATCATCAGTGAGGGATGACTACTCGAACGACAGGTGCGCATATTCAGCATCGGATGCTGCGCTTCCATGCGGCGGGACTGACTCCCACGAATGATTTGAACACGCGGGTGAAATGGCTTTGGTCCGCAAATCCGCAACTGGCTGCGACTTCGGCGACGGACATCTCGGTGCGCCTGAGAAGTGCTTTTGAACGTTCGACGCGATGGCGCAACATCCAGCGGTGCGGCGGGTCCCCGGTGCTTGCCTTAAATGCACGAATAAAATGGCTGACTGACAGTCCGCTTTCGGAGGCAAGCGTTTTCAGCGATACATCGGCGTCAATCTGCGACGCCATGGCGTCCCTGGCGCGCCGGAGTTGCCATGGGGCAAGCATCCCCGGCCGCTCTTTTGGGATGCGCATACCGCCCAACCGTTGCGCGAAATAGGTGTACGCACCAAGCATGACGTGTTCGGCATACATCGAACTCACTTCGTATGGTCGCTCCAGCGCAGGGAGAAGTGAATTTCCAAGGTGCCATATCGTCTCGTCCAGCACCCCGCCTGGCTGGCAGTAGAGATGATCGATACGCGCCACGCCAGATTCATCGGCTATCTCGTTCAGCGCGGTTTGTGGGACCGTGAACATCAGGTTGTCGAACGGGCTGATCAAGTTCGCACACGGCAGTTCAAGGTGGTTAACCACGCTGGTTGTTCGCGCCAGATAGGCGCCGCGGTGGATACACCTGCCATCAAGGAAAAGCTCTCTTTGCGTCTGCTCGCGCAATTGAAGCATCACCGAAAAGACGGCATCGCATTGGGGCGGCGTCACAAGTCCGTGCCCTGGCGTATCCCGGCGCAAGCGCGACACCAGCAGGCGTGACGTTTTCGGGCCCCTGGTGGTCAGTTGCGACACCGAGTCGGCCTTGAATAGCTCGACGAAGTTCCGGCTGTAGCTGAGATCCGACTGCATGCCTAGCTCCTCATTTAGAAGCGCCAATCTGGTCTGACGAATCCTGTAGCCGGGCGAACAAATCGCAATCATCTGGAACTCGATAAATCAGCGATTTGCGGCATTGAAATTGTCGAGTTCCAGATGCTGGCACACGGAACGCGACGGGAAAGGGCTAAACCGCACATTTTGGCCAAAAAACGCGCATATCAATCAAGACGCCCGTGCTTTGCCGATGCTCTCATGCAATCACCCGACAAACGGACGATCGCGATGAAACAGGCATTAGTGCTTCTTGTCGCCTTGATGGGACTCAGCAAGGCGGCATTGGCGGACCAGACGACCTTTCCGGGTGGATTTCGCACTGAGGAGATCGTGTCGAACGGTACGACCATTCACGTTCGTGTGGGCGGCAGTGGCCCGGCTGTTGTGTTGTTGCACGGCTACGCCGACACGGGTGACATGTGGGCGCCGCTGGCCGCGGAATTGATGCGTGATCACACCGTAATCGCCCCGGATTTACGTGGTATGGGATTGTCCGCGGTCGCTACGGAGGGCTTCACCAAGAAGAACGAAGCCGAAGATGTGGCGGGTGTGATGGACGCACTCAAGGTGCAACAAGCGGTGGTTGTCGGTCACGACATCGGCAATATGGTTGCTTTTGCATTCGCTGAAGCGCACCCAGACCGTACTAGCCGCCTCATCATGATGGATGCACCGGTTCCCGGTGTCGGCCCTTGGGACGACATCCTCAAGAGCCCGCTGCTCTGGCATTTCCGCTTTGGTGGCCCCGATATGGAGCGGCTGGTTGCGGGACGTGAGCGTATTTACCTCGACCGGTTCTGGAATGACTTCGCCGCCGATCCGGCGCATTTTCCCGAAGCGTCGCGGCGCCATTATGCGTCTCTCTATGCCCAGCCAGGTCGCATGCACGCGGGTTTTCTGCAATTCGCCGCATTTGACCAGGACGTGACGGACAACCGGCTATCAGTCTCACGTGGACGTCTGCAAATGCCGGTACTGGCCATAGGCGGCGGCCACTCGCTGGGCGCGACCATGGCTTACATCATGCGCTTCGCCGCCGACGACGTGGATCAGGTGGTGATAGCCGATTCCGGGCACTGGCTCATGGAAGAACAGCCCGAGCAAACCGTCGCCGCCATTCGCACCTTCATAGATCGACCATCGCTGCAGTGCCAGTGACTGCCGACAATTTTCCTTGACGCCAACAGGAGAGCACGATGAGTTCTTTTGCCAGGCCACGCGAGCCCGTAGACGACCATCTGATCACGCCGCAAAACGCTGCGGTCCTGATCATCGATTTTCAGCCCGTTCAGGTGTCTTCCATTGCCTCCAGGCCCAAGCGCGAACTCGTCGCCAATATTGTCGCGCTGGCCCGGATCGCGAAGCTGTACGAGCTGCCGGTGGTGCTGACGTCGGTGAATGTGAAAACCGGCCGGAACCAACCCACGATTCATCAGATCACCGACGTGCTGACGGATATCGAACCGTTCGATCGCACCTCTATCAATGCGTGGGAAGACGAGGATTTCAACCGGGCGGTCAAGGCCACGCAACGCAAGAAGCTCATCATGGCCGCCCTCTGGACGGAGGTATGTCTGGTGCATCCCGCGCTCGACGCAATCCGCGAAGGCTTTGAGGTCTATCCTGTTGTTGATTGTGTTGGAGGAACTTCGCTTGAGGCGCATCAGGCGGGCCTGCAAAGACTGATTCAGGCGGGCGGCAAGCCGACGTCGTGGGTCCAGCTCATCTGCGAATTGCAGCGCGACTGGAATCGTGAGAAAACGGTTCCTGGCTTCGCCGATATCCTCTTCGCAGTCGAAGGCCACTGACATGATCCGGGCGAAAGAAGACACAAGCTGCGGCGGCGCAGTGGCGTTGTTTGTCCGTAGCTGACCGATACGGCTTCACTGACCAACGGCGGCGCCTTAATTACGCGTACATGAAGCCGTTGTTTGCATACCGTTGTTCAAGACTGGATCTCGTCATCGCTGCTTCGTCCACGGAAAAGGAAACCACGCATGGACCTGAATCTGAAAGGCAAACTCGCGCTGGTCAGCGGAAGCACGGCAGGCATCGGCCGGGCTATCGCCAGCACATTGACGCAGGAGGGAGCTCGTGTTGTCGTCAACGGCCGCGCGCAGGCATCTGTGGATGACGTCGTAATGCAGCTGAAAGCAGATACCGGCGGCGATGTCTATGGATTTGCGGGCGATTTGAGTACGGCCGCCGCAGCCGAAGAGGTCGCGCGACGCTATCCGGGTGTCGAAATTCTGGTGAATAACCTCGGCATATTTGAGCCCAAGCCGTTTGAGGAGATCCCCGACGCGGACTGGCAGCGTTTCTTCGACGTCAACGTGCTGAGTGGAGTACGCCTTGCTCGCCTGTACCTCCCCGCGATGCGGCAGGCCAACTGGGGGCGCATTATTTTCATTTCGAGCGAAAGCGGGGTGCAGATTCCGGCCGAAATGATCCACTATGGGATGACGAAAACCGCGCAGCTCGCGGTCTCGCGCGGACTAGCCGAAGCCGTAGCCGGCACGGGTATTACAGTTAATAGCGTCCTGCCGGGGCCGACGAAATCGCGAGGAGTTAGCGACTTCGTAGAGATCCTCGCAAAGGCCGATGGCAAAACGTTTGAAGCGTTCGAAAAGGAATTTTTCGAGAAAGTACGTCCCACATCGCTCATCAAGCGATTTGGTTCGCCGCAGGAGATTGCGTCCCTCGTGGCTTATATCGCCAGTCCGCTTTCGTCTGTCACGACGGGAGCTGCATTGCGAGCCGATGGGGGCGTTATAAAGAGCGCCTTCTAGACCCCGACAGGCATTGGGGCCGTGCCGAAGCCTGGTGTTTTTCGGGGACTTTCGTTGAATCGCCTGGCCACAGCGTTAAGCCTGGCTTGGGAATAGACGGAGAGATTTTCGCTCTGCCGTAACGGGACCTCAATGCGCAGGATTGACGGGACATTGCCGGCACAATATCCCGGCTTCCGATGTGTAGATACGGCGGATTGGTGGGCGCTTCCGTGATATCGCCTGGTTGCCGAAACTGTGGCTGATAGATTGATTATCGCAGGCGCGCCCGGCTGACTGATTAGCTCAATGCCCGATCTGTTTGCTGACCTGGTTTTCCTGCTGATTGAGCGTGCGCTGTTCCTGCCTGGTAATGTGGCCGCCGTTCTGGCTTGCCATCAGGCGCTCTTCCTGGCGGACCTCGTGATCGTCCCGATGCAGCGTCATCGCCTCAGTGTGCGTCATGTCACCTTCGCGCACTTGCTGGTGAATGCGGTGGTTCTGATTGGCGAGTCGATGGTTGACTTCGGCGCGACGCGGATGGGCCGCGTCCCAGTGCGTCTCCGCGGAAGCCACGCCAGCAAACGAGAAGGCCAAGGCGGCGACGGCGGCGAAACGAAAGACGGTCTTCATTTTTCTCTCCTGTCGGGGTAAGGGCGGCTTCATGCCGCTTGCGTCTTTTAACGCGGGGACGACGAGCGCAGACGACAAGAGACGTGTGAGATTCGCAAGGAATTATTTCAGGAGGAGAGAGGCAGACCGTTTCTCAATGGCCGAACCCGGAAATCCGACAGCGGTCAAGCGGACGCTGACACCCTTGCAGTGTCGAACTTCCGTGGCCGACCCAATGCAGCCGCTCGCACATCTGCGCGTGGATGTCCGCTCACTGCTGTACACCGGTCGCTCGCCGAAAAGCGGCGACGAACGACCGCAAAGACCCACCGCCCCACTGAGAGACCGACGCCGTTGCGCCGGTCCCCTTCGTTGCAACGCAGTCCATAAAGACCTGCACGGCATGGTTGGCCATGCTTGATGCCGGGCCGGCATGCCTACTGGACGATTCTTTTCGCTTCGTCGCGCCAGTAGTGTTGCTGTTTCCACCCAAGCAGGCGCTTGAGCTTCTCGTTGCTGAGCAGGGTCTCGAACTCGCCTAGTTGTTTTTTGAGCGACACGCCGGGGTAGTAGCGTCGCAGCAGTTCCGCGGTGGGTACATCGGACGACACGTCGTCTGACGCGACGTTCATGACCTGAAAACCGAGGCCGTCCTTTTCGATGGCGAGCCGGCACGCGTTCGCGAGATCGCGGCCGTCGATATAGCTCCACGCAATCCTCTTGCGCAGTGCTGGATCCTTGAGCCACGCCGGAAACTTCGCGTAATCGTTGGGTTCGAGCACGTTGCCAATACGAAAGCAGTAAATGTCTGAGCCGGTGCGCGCGTGGAACGCCTTCGCCGTCACTTCGTTGATAACCTTTGACGTTGCATAGCTGTCCATTGGGTTCACCGGGTATTCCTCGTCGAGCGGGAAGTACTCTGGACTGCGATCCCGGTGCGCGAACACCATACCGTATGTGGTTTCGCTCGATGCCACGATCACCTTGCGGATGCCAAGCTTCGACGCTGCGTCGAGAATGTTGTACGTGCCCATCACATTGATCCGGTAGACCTCGTTGTCGGGCGTTATCATGATGCGAGGGATCGCCGCAAAATGCACTATCGCGTCGATCGGCTTTGGCTCGAGGTCGTCGACGAATTCTCCCGGCGCCGTGCTCGATGCCAGCGCATTGAATACCTGGCCCGCATCGGTGATGTCCGTGATCAACGTGCGCGCCGTGCGCGCTGCCATGGGTACGCGATCCAGATTCATCACCTCGTAACCGTGCGCGACCAGGTTCTGGACGACCCATTTCCCGGCCAGGCCACTGCCGCCGGTCACAATCACTCGCTTCGTCATGTGCTCCTCCTTTCCTGTTTTTTCCCAAGTGTCCTGACGCTTTTCAGCGCGTGTAGCGCGGCCTCATTCCATCGTGGGATCATTGCGCTCCGTGTCCTTGATTCGGCAGTAGTCGCCGTTGACGCAGAATTGACTTCGATTTTCCTGCTATTACATTGTAGAACGAGCGACCACGGCCTCTCGTTCAACCATGCGCTTCGAACTCCAGGATTGCCGTTTGATTGGCTGCGGCGGTGGCAGCACCGGCATTGAAAATGCTTGATCAGGTGCTCAGATGAAATCGCTAGCGTCGAGCCCTCGAATCGCCTTTCGGCAAACCCGCCGCAACGATGCGATCCGTTACTTCGAACTGGATGCAATTGGTGCGTTCGGGCCAGCATTGCATTGCTGACGATTTATGCGGCTTTGGTGAGCGTCTCAATATGGCCCGCTACAGCCCGATGGCGGCAGCGCGACACCGCGGACATTTGATTCGCATTGGCGCCCGATCCGCCAGCCGTGGAATCACTGCGCGCCTGAGATACAGTCCGCCGCAAACGCAGCGGTGACACCAGATGGGATAAGGCTGAGAGGATCTGTCCGGAATTTCGCGCAGAGAGAATCTGAGGGCCGCTCCGTAAATTCTGCGGCCCTTTCCGCAAAAGCGATCGAGGGTAAAACCCGACAAACCCTTACTGGGTTTGGTGGGCCGGGTGGGAGTCGAACCCACGGTGTCCTTTCGGAGGCGGATTATGAGTCCGCTGCCTGCAACCAGCACGGCGTCCGGCCCACGATGCTCACAACGCTACAGTGAGAGCACCAACAAAAAAGCCCGGTCTGCAAAAAGGCCGGGCCTTACTCGACGACAGGCCGACATACTACACGAAAGAGGCCCGGTCTGACCATGGCATACGCACAACGTGCGTATGCCATGGCGCACATCAATTGCCTTCGAGGAACGATTTCAGCTTGTCCGAGCGGCTCGGGTGACGCAGCTTGCGCAGCGCCTTCGCCTCGATCTGTCGGATCCGTTCACGCGTCACGTCGAACTGCTTGCCCACTTCTTCGAGCGTGTGATCGGTGCTCATCTCGATACCGAAACGCATGCGCAGCACCTTCGCCTCGCGCGGCGTGAGCGAATCGAGCACGTCCTTCACGACATCGCGCATCGAGGCATGCAGCGCGGCATCAGCAGGCGCAACCGTGTTGGTGTCCTCGATGAAATCGCCCAGATGCGAATCGTCATCGTCGCCGATCGGCGTTTCCATGGAGATCGGTTCCTTCGCGATCTTCATGATCTTGCGGATCTTGTCCTCGGGCATCTCCATCTTCTCGGCGAGCGTTGCCGGATCCGGCTCGAGACCGGTTTCCTGCAGGATCTGCCGCGAGATGCGGTTCATCTTGTTGATCGTCTCGATCATGTGAACCGGAATGCGGATCGTGCGCGCCTGGTCCGCGATCGAGCGCGTGATGGCCTGACGGATCCACCACGTCGCATACGTCGAGAACTTGTAGCCGCGACGATATTCGAACTTGTCCACCGCCTTCATCAGGCCGATGTTGCCTTCCTGGATCAAGTCGAGGAACTGCAGGCCACGGTTCGTGTACTTCTTCGCAATCGAGATCACGAGACGCAGGTTGGCCTCGGTCATCTCACGCTTCGCCTGGCGCGCCTTCAGTTCGCCGGCCGCCATCTGCCGGTTGGTTTCCTTCAGGTCCTTCAGCGGCAGCACGACGCGCGCCTGCAGGTCGAGCAGGCGCTGCTGCTGTTCGCGAATGGCCGGAATATTGCGCGAGAGGATCCCACTGTAGGCGTGACTTTCGCCGACGATCCTGTCCGTCCAGTCGAGGTCCGTTTCGTTGCCCGGGAATCGCGCGATGAACTCCGAGCGCGGCATGCCGCACTTGTCCACGACCGTGTGCAGGATCTGGCGTTCGACCTGGCGCACTTCGTCCACTTGCGCACGCAACGTGTCGCACAGACGTTCGACGGTGCGAGCCGTGAAGCGGATCGACATCAGTTCGTTCTGGATCGTTTCCTGCGCCTTGAGGTAGGACTTCGACTTGTAGCCTTCCTTCTCGAACGCGCGGCGCATCTTGTCGAACCATTCACTGATGAGCGCGAATTTTTCGAGCGACGAGCGCTTGAGCGCTTCGAGCTGGGCCGCGTTGGCCGTCGCCTGTGCGGCGCCCTCGTCTTCTTCCTCTTCCTCTTCTTCCTCTTCCGCCTCTTCGTCCTCGTTCTCGATTTCTTCCGCTTCCTGCGCTGAGAAACCGTCCGTGTCCTCGGCGTTCGGATCGATCAGGCCGTCGACGAGTTCGTCGACGCGGATCTCGTCGTTCGCCACACGCTCGGCCATCGCGAGGATGTCAGCGATCGTGGTCGGGCACGCGGAGATCGCCATGACCATGTGCTTCAGCCCGTCCTCAATGCGCTTTGCGATTTCGATTTCGCCTTCGCGCGTGAGCAGTTCGACCGTACCCATTTCGCGCATGTACATGCGGACAGGGTCTGTCGTACGGCCGAATTCCGAATCGACGGTCGAAAGAGCGACTTCAGCTTCCTCTTCTACTTCGTCGTCCGAAGAGGCATTCGGTGCGTTGTCGTTGAGCAGCAGCGTTTCTGCATCGGGCGCCTGCTCGTAGACGGCCACGCCCATGTCGTTGAACGTGCTGATGATGCCTTCGATCGCCTCGGTCTCGGTGAAGTTGTCCGGGAGGTGATCGTTGATTTCCGCGTACGTGAGGAAGCCGCGCTCCTTGCCAAGCTTGATGAGCGCTCGCAGTTTCGCGCGCCGCTCCTCGAGTTCCTCGACGGTGCCAGGCTGCGAGGACGCGAACGCGTCTTTCAGCAGCGCCTTTTCCTTCGCTCGCCGATCGCGCGCACGGGCCTTTTCGACCTTGCCCGTGACGGGCGTGCTTTCTTCGCTCTGGGTCGCGTCGTCATCGACGGATACTTCGTTCAGCTTTTTCGTCATGGAGTTCGCCGTAGCTGCCATAGTCTCGACTCGCGGCTGCTGGACGGCAGCCTCTTGCACCGTGGATACTCGCGCCTCGTGCTCTGCCGCATCGTCTGCGACAGCAGGCACTTGCTTTGCACTACTCGAACCGGACCGCTTTGCGGCCGGCTGGGTTGCAGCTTTCGCGGCGCGTGGTGGCACCACGCGCGTTGCCGATGCGGCCATGGTTTTCTGCCGGGCAACAGGCTCGGCGCTGGTCGCCGACGTCTTTCTGGCGGAACGGGCGGCACCGGCCGGGGTGGCCGAGGATGCCTGGACGGACTCTGCGACCGTGCTGATCGGCTCAGTCGTTACTTTGCCTGTCGCCTTTTTTTCGACCGCTTTCTCGCCTCTTTCGCCTTTCTCGCCCGTAGTCTTTGCCATTGCCATTCCGTCCTTGCTGGGAACTGGGTATCCGCCCGGAAAAAAACAAAAACAAACTGCTGAAAACCTTTTATTATAGCACGCGGGTCACCTGGCCTCCCAGGCGGCCCTCCCTTACAAGCCGAGCTGACGTTTCATGTCAGCACGCGTCTGACTCAGTTTCGTGTATTCCGCCAGTTCTTCCGGCGTATGCCGCGATTGCCGCGAAAGCACGTCGAGCCGGTCGCAGCAGGCGTCGTACCGCATCCTGAGGATCGCTGCCGTCAGTTCCTCACTCAAGAGCCGTTCCTGCTCGCGCCGTTCTTCAGCCACCGCGCTGTCATCCGGATTCTTCATCAGCAAATCCCGGACGTTTTCATCATAGTCCAGAATTTCACGAAAAATCTCTTCAAAAGTCGGGGCGTTAGCCCCGTTTCTCAAGAGGTCCGAAAGCAGTTGAAACTCCGCCGCGTCGCCCAGCGCCCGGGCATGCGTCGTCACTTCCTCGAACAGTTCGCCGTGCCGCGTGAGCGTGATCAGCGCCTGCTCGGCCTCGTCTTCGAGCTGCGCCACGATCCGCGGATGCATCACGAGGTTGCGCAGCGCCTTGCGCTCGATCCCGGTCACGAGGTGCCGATCCTTGCGCGCGGGCGCTGAACGCGCCGCCCGGGCGATTCGCGCGTCCACCTCGCACAGCGCCGCCACTTCCTCGAACGGCACGTCGAGCCGGTCCGCGAACATGTGCATGATCTGTGCACGCAAAGCGTTCGCCGGCAGCGCCTGCAACAGCGGCTTGGCGTCGAAAAGCGCGCGCGCGCGGCCCTCCGGCTGGTCCAGCTCTTTGCCCGTCAGCACTTCATTCAACATGAACTGCGACAGCGGCATCGCGCGATCGACCTGTTCCTTGAACGCCTCGGTGCCGAATTCGCGGACATAGCTGTCCGGATCGTGCTCCGTCGGCAGGAAGAGGAACCGGATGGTCCGGTTGTCCGCCGCATGGGGCAGGCACGCGTCGAGCGCGCGCCGCGCGGCGCGGCGGCCCGCCGAGTCGCCGTCGAAGCTGAAGATCACCGTGTCGGTTTGACGCAGAAGCTTCTGCACGTGGATCGGCGTGCACGCGGTTCCGAGCGTCGCGACGGCGTTCTGGAATCCCAGCTGCGCGAGCGCCACGACGTCCATGTAGCCCTCGACCACCAGCACGTATTGCTGCTCGCGGATCGCCAGACGCGCCTCGAACAGCCCATACAGTTCGCTGCCCTTGTTAAATAGTGGCGTTTCCGGGGAATTCAAATACTTGGGCTCGCCGCCGTCGAGCACGCGCCCGCCGAATCCGATCACCTGGCCCTTGACGTTACGGATCGGGAACATGATCCGGTCGCGGAACCGGTCGTAGCGGCGCGCCTGTCCCTGGGCGTCCTGTTTTTCGCTGACGATCACGAGCCCGGCTTCGACCAGCGCGTCGTCCCGGTAACTGGGAAACGCAGATTCCAGGTTCTGCCATCCGTCGGGCGCATAGCCGAGACCAAAACGTGCCGCGATTTCGCCAGTGAGGCCGCGTTTTTTCAGATACTGGATCGCATTGGGCGCGCTGCGCAACTGCCTGCGGTAGTAGTCGCACGCCGTCAGCATGAGGTCGGACAGCGCCGTTGTGACGGCCTTCGACGGCCCCGGCGCGTAGCCCGAGCCGCCCGCGCCGCCGCCGCGCATTGGCGACGGTTCCTGCGGCACCGTCAGCCCGACCGATTGCGCGAGTTCGTTGACGGCCTCGGGGAACGTAAGCCCGGCGTGCTCCATCAGGAAGCCGATGGCGGTGCCGTGCGCACCGCAACCGAAGCAGTGATAGAACTGCTTCGTTGGACTAACCGTAAACGAAGGGCTTTTTTCGTTGTGGAATGGGCAGAGGCCCATGAAATTCGCGCCGCCTTTTTTGAGCTGCACGTAGCGCCCCACCACGTCGACGATATCGACGCGGTTCAGCAAATCCTGCAAAAACGAATGCGGAATCATCGGGACGGATGCACTCCGGCTGCGTGAGCGGCAAAGGCCCGCGGCCCGTTGCCGGGGGACCGGCACGGGCAGAAACGCCCAGCCGCGCCGTGTGCGAGCCGCATGCCGTTACTTCGAAAGCGCCGCCTTGACCAGCCCCGACACGGCCGTCATGTCGGCGCGGCCTGCCAGCTTCGGCTTCAGCACACCCATGACCTTGCCCATGTCCTGCGGGCCAGCGGCACCGACCTGAGCCACCGCAGCGGCGACTTCGGCCGCAATCTCGGCTTCCGAAAGCTGCTCGGGCATGTAGTCGGCGAGCACCTTCAGTTCGGCGTTTTCCTTGTCGACGAGGTCCGTGCGACCCGCCGCCTCGAACTGGCTGATCGAATCCTTGCGCTGCTTGATCATCTTGTCGATGACTGCCGTGATGCCTGCGTCGTCGAGCGTCACACGATCGTCGACTTCACGTTGCTTGATCGCGGCGAGCAGCAGACGAATCGTGGCGAGGCGCTCGGCTTCGCGCGCACGCATCGCGGCTTTCATGTCGTCGTTGATCCGGTCCTTGAGGCTCATCATTCACCTGAAATACGTTGGGGTTTCAAATACCTGGAAAAAACCCAGGCGATGGGGCCGCATACCTTGCTCAGCGCGCATACATCATATCAAATACAAAAACCCGCCTGGAAACGCTTCCAGGCGGGTCGGCGCATATTCTCGACGGTTGCGACCACACCAGAGGGGCGGCCACGACAGCTTCACACGGACTACCTGGCCGGCGGTAGTACTACCGGCTGCACAAGGTGCTGCGGTTGAGCCCGCGGGGTTATCCCGAGGGCAAAGCCCGAATGCGAGCCGTGGCGACGCCGGAATCAGTACATCTTCTTCGGCAGCATCTGGCCGCGCAGGCGCTTGAAGTGGCGCTTGACCGCTGCAGCCTTCTTGCGTTTGCGTTCTGCCGTAGGTTTTTCGTAAAACTCGCGCGCACGAAGCTCGGTCAGAAGACCGTTTTTCTCGATCGTGCGCTTGAAGCGGCGCATGGCTACTTCAAACGGTTCGTTTTCTTTTACACGGATGGTCGTCATTTTCCAATAACGGATCTGGGGTAAAGAGAAACGAGTATAGCAGACGGATTTCACAAAGACGGCGGGACGTCAAGCCCTGCTTTAGAGTGCGCTCACGAACGCCGATGCAGCCTCTCCAGCCGCCACTCCCGAGGCCCAGGCCCACTGGAAATTGTAGCCGCCGAGCCAACCAGTGACGTCCACGGCCTCGCCGATAAAGTACAGCCCCGGAACGCGCTGGCTCATCATCGTGGCCGACGACAACTCGCGGGTATCGACGCCACCGCGCGTCACCTCGGCCTTCTTGTAGCCTTCGGTGCCGGTGGGCGTGAGCGTCCATTGCGACAGCCCCTCGGCGACGCGGCGCAGCGTCTTGTCCGGCAAATCCGCAAGGCGTGCTTCGTGCGGCACCTGATGAGCCTCAAGCCAGACGTGTGCGAGTCGCGCTGGCACCCACTCGGCGAGCAGGTTGCCGATCTGGCGCCTGCTGGCGCTCTTGCCCTCTATCAATGCGGCCGCGGCGTCGCGCTCAGGCAGCAGGTTGACGCGGATCGGCTGCCCCGGCTGCCAGTAGCTCGAAATCTGGAGCACGCCCGGACCGGACAGCCCGCGATGCGTGAAGAGCAGGTCTTCGTCGAATGCGCCGCCCGTCTTGCGCTCGCCGGTCGCGACGTTGACCTCGAGTGATACACCCGAGAGCGTCGCGTAAGGCGCCCAGTCCTGCTGGGCGAACGTGAGCGGGACGAGGGCCGGACGCGTGTCGACGAGCTTGTGGCCGAACTGCTTCGCGACGCGGTACGCAAAATCGGTCGCGCCGATCGCCGGAATCGACAAGCCGCCCGTCGCGATCACCAGCGAGCGCGCGGCGATCGTGCCCTGCGGCGTGCCGAGGGTGAAGCCTGCGCCGTCCGCGTGGCTCACCGTTTCGACCGGCAGCGGCCGGCGCCAGGCCACGCGCCCCGCGTCGCATTCTGCGCGCAGGACGTCGATGATCGCCTCGCTCGACTGGTCGCAGAAAAGCTGGCCCTTGTGTTTTTCGTGCCAGGTCACGCGGTGCTGGCGCAGGAGCGCGAGGAAATCGCGCGGCGTGTAGCGCGCAAGCGCCGAGCGGCAGAAATGCGGATTGTTCGAAAGATAGTTGGCCGGGCTGGCGTGCAGATTCGTGAAGTTGCAACGCCCGCCGCCCGAAATGCGGATCTTTTCCGCGAGGCGCGGCGCGTGATCGATCAGCGCCACACGGCGCCCCTGCTGCCCGGCGACTGCCGCGCACATCATGCCGGCTGCCCCTGCGCCGATCACGGCGATGTCGAATGATTCCATGGCGCGCATTCTACCTGTCCAGGGCGGTCTGTCGCGGCGCTTGGGGCCGCTTGCGGCTGCTCGTGGCCGCTTGCGCCTGGCCACGGGCCGGTCAGCCGGCGGTCGACCGCACTGCTATACTTTCAAGATTCCCCACGACTTTGAATTTGCAACGGTTATTGGCCGGACCAGCGCGTCCAACCGGCACCGTTGCACGCTCCACCATGCTTGTTCTCGGCATCGAAAGCTCCTGCGACGAAACCGGCCTCGCGCTCTATGACACCGAGCGTGGCCTGCTCGCCCACGCGTTGCACTCCCAGATCGCCATGCATCGCGAGTACGGCGGCGTCGTGCCCGAACTCGCCTCGCGCGACCATATCCGCCGTGCGCTGCCGCTGCTCGAAGAAGTGCTCGAGAAGAGCGGCGCCGCACGTGGTGACATCGACGCCATCGCCTACACACAAGGACCGGGGCTCGCGGGCGCACTGCTCGTCGGGGCGAGCATTGCGAACGCACTCGCGATGGCCTGGAACCTGCCGACCGTCGGCATTCACCACCTCGAGGGGCATCTGCTCTCGCCGCTGCTCGTCGATGCACCGCCGCCATTTCCGTTCGTCGCGCTGCTCGTATCGGGCGGCCACACGCAACTGATGCGCGTGACCGACGTAGGCGAATACGAGACGCTCGGGGAAACGCTCGACGATGCTGCCGGCGAAGCCTTCGACAAGACAGCCAAGCTGCTCGGACTCGGGTATCCGGGCGGGCCGGAAGTGTCGCGGCTCGCGGAGTTCGGCACGCCGGACGCCGTTGAACTGCCGCGGCCCATGCTTCACTCGGGCGATCTCGACTTCAGCTTCAGCGGACTCAAAACTGCCGTGCTTACGCAGGTGAAGCGGATCGGCACGAACATCTGCGAACAGGGCAAGGCGGATATCGCACGCGGCTTCGTCGATGCGGCCGTCGAGGTACTGGCGGCGAAGTCCATCGCCGCGCTCAAACGCACAAAGCTCAAGCGGCTAGTCGTTGCGGGCGGTGTGGGCGCGAACCGCCAATTGCGCGAAGCGCTTTCGGCCGCTGCGCAAAAGCGCGGCTTCGAAGTGCATTACCCGGACCTCTCGCTGTGCACCGACAACGGCGCGATGATCGCGCTCGCGGGTGCGATGCGGCTCGAACGCTGGCCGGAGCAGGCGACGCGCGACTACGCGTTTACCGTCAAGCCGCGCTGGGATTTGTCGTCGCTCGCGCGCTGAGCGTCGAAGCGATTACGATCGCCCCCTGACTGGCACGGCGGGAACACGCCGTGCCGCACTGCCGCTCCCGGCGATGTCACGCGATTATTCCGGCATTCCGCTCCACGTTCGGAACACGGCGATCTTTTCAAGCGCGCTCGACCGTGTCACGCATGATCGACTGCTTGCCCGGCTCGTGGCTCACGGGCTTCAAACACACAAGGCGTTCCAGGAGTCGGCGCCAGAGTGACCTTAGCAATACGCTACGGAATCCGAATCAATTTGCACAGACGAAACTGACTTCGTCGCGTCGCGCTTCCCTCAATCACCGGGAATCGCGAGTTTGCCCGCGCGGCGAAAGCCGCACAGGGCAAACCGGTTGAAACATCTGCAATGTCTGCGCGGTTATCCCGCGGCGCTCACCCGCGTGCGCGCTTGTCGTGCTCGATCACGGCATACGCGCTGTGATTATGGATCGACTCGAAGTTCTCGGCTTCCAGCACATAGGCGGCAATTCGCGGATCCGCGTTCAGGCGTACTGCCACATCGCGCACGAGGTCCTCGACGAACTTCGGATTCTCGTACGCGCGCTCGGTCACGTACTTCTCGTCCGGACGCTTGAGCAGGCCCCACAGTTCACACGACGCCTCTTCCTCGGCGATACGGATCAGATCTTCCACCGGCAGATCGCCCGCGAGTTCTGCATTGATCGTCACATGCGAGCGCTGGTTGTGCGCCCCGTACTCCGAAATCTTCTTCGAGCACGGGCAAAGGCTGGTCACCGGCACGAGCACCTTCAGGTACACGCGCGTCGCGCCGTTGCGCGTATCGCCCGTGAGCGTCACTTCGTAGTCGAGCAGGCTCGCCACACCCGACACCGGCGCCACCTTCTTCACGAAGTACGGGAAAGAGACCTCGATGCGACCGGCCTGCGATTCCAGCTTCGCGAGCATCTCTGCGAGCAGCGCGCGGAACGTTGCGGGCTCCAGCGGCGTCTTGTTCTCTTCGAGCAAGGCGACGAAGCGCGACATGTGCGTGCCCTTCTGGTCCGCGCTCAGATGCACGTCGAGGTTCCATGTGCCGACCGTAGGCTGCACGTCGCCGTTACCGGTCGTAACGAGAAGCGGATGGCGCACAGCCTTCACGCCCACGCGCTGAATCGGAATCTGACGCACATCGACGGAGCTTTGCACGTCCGGCATCAGGAAAGCCGGGTTCATCTGGTTCATGTTCTTATCCTTCGGGGTGCGCACAACACGGCGCACAATGACAAGCGCCGGCATAAGCCGGCGCTTGACGGCAGGTCGGGGTCGATAACCCAACCGCCGTTACATACTTAAACTGGGTAGTCGCAGCCGCCGGCGTCGGGCATGAGCCCCGCCGGCGTGGCACGAGTCGCTTACGCGACGCGCATCACAGACTTGCCGGATGCGTTCGCCGCGTGATCGAGGAAGCGCTCGCGAATCGACTTCGCAATCCCTGCCGCGTCGAGCCCCGCGCTTGCCAGCAGCTTCGCCGGATCGCCGTGGTCGATGAAGCGGTCGGGGAGCCCCAATTGTAGTACGGGCTTGACAACCCCACTTTCAAGCAGGGCTTCCACGCAGGCCGAGCCCGCGCCGCCCATGATGCAGCCTTCCTCGACGGTCACGAGGTAATCGTGCGTCTCAGCGAGCTTGAGCACGAGTTCCGTATCGAGCGGCTTCACGAAACGCATGTTCGCGACGGTGGCGTCGAGTTCGCCCGCTGCAGCGAGCGACGGCGGCACCATCGTGCCGAACGCGAGGATCGCGATGCGCTTGCCCGCAGGCGCGTTGCTCTCGCGACGGATTTCGCCCTTGCCCACCGGCAGCGCGGCCATCTGCTTGACGGTCGCGACGCCGGTGCCCGCACCGCGCGGATAGCGCACGGCCGTCGGGCAGTCCTGCTGAAGCGCCGTATAGAGCATCTGGCGGCATTCGTTTTCGTCGGACGCGGCCATGATCATCATGTTCGGGATGCAGCGCATGAACGCGAGATCATAAGCGCCCGCGTGCGTCGCGCCGTCCGCGCCAACAAGGCCCGCGCGGTCGATTGCGAACACCACCGGCAAGTTCTGCAACGCAACGTCGTGAATCAGCTGGTCGTAGGCACGCTGCAGGAAGGTCGAATAGATCGCGACGACGGGCTTGAGGCCCTCGGCCGCGAGACCACCGGCGAACGTCACCGCGTGCTGCTCGGCGATACCGACGTCGAAGTAACGATCCGGGAAGCGTTTTTCGAACTCGACGAGACCCGAGCCTTCACGCATCGCCGGCGTAATGCCGACCACGCGTGCGTCCAGTTCAGCGGCGTCGCACAGCCATTCGCCGAAGACCTGCGTGTAGGTCTTCTTCGCGGGCGTCGTCGACGGCTTGATGCCTTCAGCCGGGTTGAACTTGCCGGGGCCGTGGTACAGGACCGGATCGGCTTCGGCGAGCTTGTAGCCCTGACCTTTCTTCGTCACGACGTGCAGGAATTGCGGGCCGCGCAGTTCCTTGATGTTCTGCAGCGTCGGGATCAGCGAATCGAGATCGTGACCGTCGATCGGCCCGATGTAGTTGAAGCCGAACTCCTCGAACAGCGTGGCCGGCACGATCATGCCCTTCGCGTGCTCTTCGAGCTTGCGTGCAAGGTCGAGCACCGGCGGCGCATGGCGCAGCACGCGCTCCACGCCCGCACGCGCGGCGGCGTAGAAGCGGCCCGACATCAGGCGCGCGAGGTGGCGATTCAGCGCGCCGACCGGCGGCGAGATCGACATATCGTTGTCGTTGAGAATGACGAGCAACGGCACATCATCTTCGACGCCCGCGTTGTTCAGCGCCTCGAAGGCCATGCCGGCCGTCATCGCCCCGTCGCCGATCACGGCGATGCCCATAGCGTTTTCGCCCTTGAGCTTGCTGGCGATCGCCATGCCGAGCGCCGCCGAAATCGACGTGCTCGAGTGCGCGGTGCCGAACGTGTCGTACTCCGACTCGTCGCGGCGCGGGAAACCCGAGATGCCGCCGAGCTGACGCAACGAGTGCATCTGGTCGCGGCGGCCGGTCAGGATCTTGTGCGGATAGGTCTGATGACCGACGTCCCAGACGATGCGATCGCGCGGCGTGTCGAACACGTAGTGCAGCGCGATCGTCAGTTCGACCGTACCGAGGTTGGACGACAGGTGGCCGCCCGTTTGCGAGACGCTGTCGAGAACAAAGGCGCGCAGTTCGTCCGCGAGCGGTTGCAACTGTCGGCGATCGAGGCGGCGCAAATCCGCCGGGTCGTCAATGGTTTTCAGCAAGTCGTACATCATCGTTCCATTGTAGGAAAACGGGCGCTCCCGCACTTCTGGCGCGCATTACTCCCCTTTCATGCGCGCGGGCGGGTTGACGCAATCAAGCACAGTCAACTGAGCCGGTTGACAACCAGATCAGCGAGTTCTGCGAGGCGCTGTGCGCGCGCGCCGAACGGTTCGAGCGCGGCATGGGCGTCGCTGCGCAATTGCTGTGCGAGGGCACGCGATGCATCCAGACCGATGATCGACACATAGGTCGGCTTGCCGTCCTTCGCGTCCTTGCCAGCGGTCTTGCCGAGCGTCGCCGAGTCGGCGGTGACGTCGAGGATGTCGTCCACCACCTGGAAGGCGAGACCCACGGCCCGCGCGTACACGTCGAGCGCGCGCAGCGTGTCGGCGGACGGTGCGTCACCGGCCACCGCACCCATGCGGACCGACGCGCGCAAAAGCGCACCGGTCTTCAGCTGGTGCATCGTTTCGAGTTCTTCGCGTGTGAGCGCACGGCCCACGCTCGCGAGGTCGATGGCCTGGCCACCCGCCATGCCAATCGAGCCGCTCGCCAGCGCGAGTTCGCGCACGAGCGCGGCCTGACGCGGTGCGTCCAGCACATCCGACGTCAGCGTAATGAAAGCTTGCGACTGCAGCGCGTCGCCAACCAGCAGCGCCGTCGGCTCGTCGTACTTCACATGGACCGTCGGCTTCCCGCGCCGCAGATCGTCGTCGTCCATGCACGGCATGTCGTCGTGCACGAGCGAATAGACGTGGATCATCTCCAGTGCGCAGGCTGCCGCGTCGAGCGCCTCGGGCGTCGCACCGGTCAGCTCGCCCGCGGCGTGGCACAGGAGCGGCCGCACGCGCTTGCCGCCGCCGAGCACCGCATAACGCATGGCGTCATGCAGCCCCGCGGGCAGCACCGTGGCTGCCGGCAAATAGTGTTCGAGCGCGGTTTCGACCCGGTCCAGCACCAGCCGGGTCCATTGTTCAAATGTCATAGATCGTCGTCACCGCCCGAAGCGGAGCTTGTCGTATTGAGGGGCACAGGCCGAAGCGTTTCGCCATCGAGCACGCGCACCTGTTGTTCAACCTTTTCCAGCTGTTGCTGGCAGAACCTCACCAGCACGGCACCGCGCCGGTAGGCGGCCAGAGATTCCTCGAGGCTCAGGCTCCCGCCTTCCATGCGCGCCACGAGTGCGTCGAGCTCCGCCAGTGCGGCCTCATAGCTCTCGGGCTGCGCCAGACCGTCAGCGCCACCCTTGCCGCCGCCCTTGCCACCATCGGCATCACTGGGGCTTTCGGCCGCCGGGGCACCGTCTTTCGATGCGGATTTCGCCATGAGTCGTCGCAATATTGAAACAAGGCGGACATTCTACGGCAAAAGCGACCGGTCCGACCCGCTCGCCGGCTCGCCTCCCCTTGGCGTCACGCAAGAATCACACGATGCGATCCTGAACGAAATTGAGACCAACGGCGCAGTCACCGTGCAGTTAAAGCGTATCGCCGATGCAATTTTGACAAAAATCAGTGACTTAACTACCCGCGGGGGAACTAAGCGGGTACAATCTCCGGTTCCCCAAAATCGAATCTTCGATGGTTGGGTTGTTCACTGCTTTCACGTCTTCATCGGGAGTGGGAATGTCCAATCTGAGCAATGCATTGCAGCTGCAGTCCATTCACAGCCAGCTGCCAGTCACCGCTTATTTTGACGATGCGCTTCTTACGCGCGAAATCGAAACACTCTTCCAGAAAGGTCCCCGTTATATCGGGCACGAGTTGATGGTGCCAGAGGCGGGGAATTATTTTGCCCTGCCCAGCGAAAATGAGGGTCGCGTTCTGGTGCGCAACAGGCACAACGAGGTCGAGCTGCTCTCGAACGTTTGCCGCCACCGCCAGGCCATCATGCTCAACGGCCGCGGCACCGCCGACAATATCGTCTGTCCGCTCCATCGCTGGACGTATGACCTCAAGGGCGAACTGCTCGGCGCGCCTCACTTCGCGGACAAGCCCTGCCTGAACCTGACCAGCACGCCGTTGCAGAAATGGAACGGCCTGCTTTTCGAAACCGGCGGCCGCGACGTCGCGCGCGACCTTGCACGCCTCGGCCCAGCCCAGCATCTCAACTTTTCGGACTATATGTTCGATCACGTCGAGATCCACGAGTGCAACTACAACTGGAAGACCTTCATCGAGGTCTATCTCGAGGACTACCACGTCGTGCCGTTCCACCCGGGACTCGGCAACTTCGTGTCGTGCGACGACCTGAAGTGGCAGTTCGGCGAGTGGTATAGCGTGCAGACCGTGGGCGTGCACAACCGCCTCGGCAAGCCGGGCAGCCCGATTTACCGCAAGTGGCACGACGAGGTCCTGCGCTATCGCAACGGCGTGCCGCCGGAATTCGGCGCGATCTGGATGGTGTACTACCCGAATCTCATGATCGAGTGGTATCCGCACGTGCTCGTCGTGTCGTGGCTCGTTCCGCAAGGCACGCAGAAGACGACGAACATCGTCGAGTTCTACTACCCCGAGGAAATCACGCTGTTCGAGCGCGAGTTCGTCGAGGCCGAGCGCGCCGCCTATATGGAAACGGCCATCGAAGACGACGAGATCGCCGAGCGCATGGACGCCGGCCGCCGCGCGTTGTTCGATCGTGGCGTGTCGGAGGTCGGCCCCTATCAGAGCCCGATGGAAGACGGCATGCAGCACTTCCACGAGTTCCTGCGCCGCGAGCTGAATCTCACCGATTGAGCGCGTCGGCTTCGGCCGCAAGGGACACACAGGCATCAAGGAAAGACGGGCTTCGGCCCGTTTTTTTGTTTAGACTGAAGACATCGGACCGGCTCTACGCAACGCTGCCGGTCGCACCTGATCAGGAGCCGTCGCCATGCCCCACTCCCACTACACCACGCTGATCTCTGCCGCAAATCTCCACGAACGCCTCGCAGCCGCACCCGGCAGTGTCCTCGTGTTTGATTGCCGCTTCGACCTCGCCGACCCCGCTGCGGGCGAATCCGCTTTCGCGGCCGGCCACATTCCCGGCGCGCAGTATTTGCACCTCGATCGCGACCTCTCCGGTGCGAAGACCGGCAAGAACGGCCGCCATCCGCTGCCCGAACGTGCGGCGCTCGTGAACACGCTCGCAGCCCGCGGCCTGAACGCAGGTCAGCAGGTCGTCGCTTACGACGCGCAAGGCGGCTCGTATGCGGCGCGTCTGTGGTGGCTGCTGCGCTGGCTCGGTCACGATTCGGTGGCCGTACTCGACGGCGGTCTGCAAGCGTGGGAGGCGGCTGGCTTCGCATTGTCGAAGGACGCCGCGCCGCAAACCACGAAGGGCAACTTCACGGCGGGCGCGCCACTTCAGGTGACGATCGATGCGCAGGCCGTTGTACGCAATCTCTCGACACACGAACTCGTGGTCATCGACGCCCGCGCAGCCGACCGCTATCGCGGCGAGAACGAGACGATCGATCCAGTCGGCGGCCATATCCCGGGCGCGCGCAACCGCTTCTTCAAGGACAACCTCACCGCCGATGGCCGCTTCAAACCGGCGCATACGCTGCGTGAAGATTTTGCTGCGGTGCTCGGTGGAAAGACACCCGAGCATGCCGTGCTGCAATGCGGCTCAGGCGTGACGGCATGCCACAACATGCTCGCGATGGAGATCGCGGGGCTGCACGGTGCGGCGCTCTACGCCGGTTCGTGGAGCGAATGGTCCGCTGACCCGTCGCGCCCGATTGCGACGGGTCCGAATCCCTGAGCGGCTTCCGGTCCCCGGCCGCGGCGCCGCCTCACGCGACGCCGTGTCCGCTGAACCACGCGAGCGTGCGGCGCCAGCCATCCTCGGCGTCGGCCTTGCGATAGCTCGGGCGATAGTCCGCGAAGAAGGCATGCCCCGCGTCGTCGTACACGACGAATTCCGAACCGCGTCCGCCCTGCGGCCCTTGTGCGATTGCCTGCTTCATCTGCTCGAGCGTGTCCTGCGGAATGCTCAGGTCCTCGCGGCCATAGAGGCCAAGCACCGGCACCTGTAGCTCGCCCGCGAGATCAAGCGGGGTCTTCGGCATGGTCTGCGTGTGCTGCCCCGCCACGCGCCCGTACCACGACACCGCCGCCCTCATGCGCGGATTGTGCTCGGCGTAAAGC
This sequence comes from Paraburkholderia adhaesiva, assembly GCF_021390575.1. GTDB lineage: Bacteria > Pseudomonadota > Gammaproteobacteria > Burkholderiales > Burkholderiaceae > Paraburkholderia > Paraburkholderia adhaesiva. The sequence goes on from NZ_JAJEJQ010000002.1 coordinate 1,702,775, forward strand.
CATGCGATGCGACCGCCCCAGCAGAATCCGTTGATGCCCAGACGCTTTGGGTCACCGCCGTGTTGCGCGGCCCACGCGACGGTCGCATCGAGATCGGACATCGCCTGCGCGTCCGGCACCTTGCTCAAGATGTTCTGGTCGATCTGCTGAATCGTCGGGTAGGCCAATGCATCGCCTTCGCGCACGAAGAGATCAGGCGCGATCGCGAGATAGCCGAGCTTCGCGAAGCGTCGGCACACGTCGGCGATATGCTCATGCACGCCAAAGGCCTCATGCACCACCACGATCACAGGCAGATGCGTCTTGCCGCGCGGCTGCGCGCGATACGCGGGTATCAGCGTGCCGTTCGATTCGAAGCCGACTTCGCCCGCGTCGAGTCCTTCGGCGTCGGTATGGATGGTCTGCGCGGAAACCGGCAGCACTGCCGCGGCGAATCCGCTGCCGAGCGCGGCCTTCAGGAAGGTACGGCGGTCGAACGGTACGTGTGGGACAAGGGAATCGATTTCGGGTTTCAGCATGAAAATTTCCTCGTTGATCGGTGACGCCGGGCATTGACGCCAGTGCGCAAAAACCGGGCCGTCAAACCAGGCGACAACGCCCGCGCCTCACAACTAGCGCGGGCGCAACGGTCAATGCAGCTTCACGCGCGGCAGCGTGGTGCGGCGCAGCCAGTGAGCAAAGGTGTCGAGCACCATGCGCGCGTAACCGTGCAACGCGGCGATGTGCAAACGGTACAGCGACATGTACATGAAGCGCGCGAAGAGTCCCTCGATCAGCATGCTCCCGCCGATCACGCCGCCCATCAGATTACCGACCGCGCTGAAGTGACCGAGCGACACAAGCGAACCGAAGTCGCGATACGTGAACTCCGGCAGCGGCTGTCCATCGAGCAGGTTGCCGAACGAACGGAACAGGAACGTGGCCTGTTGATGCGCGGACTGTGCGCGCGGCGGCACGTTGCGTTCGTTGCCGGGCCACGGGCAGGCCGCGCAGTCGCCAAACGCGAAGATGCTGTCATCGGTTTCGGTCTGCAGCGTGGGGCGAACGATCAGCTGGCCGATTTTGTTGACCGCGAGGCCGTCGAGTTGCGCGAGCACCGATGGCGCGGTGATGCCCGCCGCCCAGACCGTGAGGTCCGCGCGCACGGACTTGCCGCTTGCCATACGCACGACGCCTGGCGCCACCTCCGTCACGCGCTCGGCGATGTACAACTGCACGCCGATTTTCTGCAGCAGTTCCGCCGTCGCTGACGACACACGCTCGCTCAGTGCGGGCAGGATGCGCGGCCCCGCTTCGATCAGCACGATGCCGATATCGTGACGCGGATCGAGCTGGTGCAGCCCATACGCGGACAGCACCTCTGCCGTGTTCCGCAGTTCGGCCGACAACTCCACACCCGTTGCACCTGCGCCGATGATCGCGACTTGCACGCGCGGTTCGCCGCTCGTCGCGACGCCCGCAGGCGCGGACTCCGGCGCCTGATGTTCTGCGCGCACGCACGCCGCGATGAGCCGCTTACGAAAGCGTTCGGCCTGTTCGACGGTATCGAGCGCGATCGAGTTCTCAGCTGCTCCCGGCACGCCAAAAAAGTGCGTCGTGCTGCCGATTGCCACCACGAGCGTGTCGTATTCGAGTTCGCGCGGCGGCAGCAGTTCGCCGCCGTCGTCGTCCTTCACCGCGCCGAGCCGGATGCGTTTGGCCGCCCGGTCGAGTCCGACCAGCTCGCCTTGCTGAAAGGCGAAGCCATGCCAGCGCGCCTGCGCCGCATACGGAAGTTCCTGGGTGAACGGATCCAGGCTGCCCGCCGCGACTTCGTGCAGCAGCGGCTTCCAGATATGCGTGGGATACCGGTCGACCAGCGTCACGCTCGCGCGCGGCTCGCTACCCTTGCGCGCCTTGCCGTAACGGTCGCCGAGGCGTGTCGCCAGTTCCAGCCCGCCTGCTCCTCCTCCCACAACGATAAAGCGATGCATAGACTCTCCGTGCGTGTCGAAAATCGTTGGATCCGCCGGCGATCATGGGCGCCGGCCATCCGGTGTTTGTCGGCTTACGGAGCGCACGGCGGAAGGCGCCGCAGCACGCATGAACGGCATGCGCGCCGCGCGCTTCTACGCCACTGCGTGCGCGGGTATTGCGTGTTCGTTACGGCAGTGTGCCCGCGCGCTGCAGCGCGCTCGGGCATCCGGGGATCGTCAGTGCGCTTCTTCCCAGTTCGCGCCGACGCCCACTTCGGCGACGAGCGGCACCTTGAGCGAGGCAACCGAGCACATCAGTTCGGGCAGACGTTTGCGCACTTCGCCCAGTTCGTCGTCGGGCACTTCGAGCACCAGTTCGTCGTGCACCTGCATGACCATTTTCGTGCGCATGCCCGCCTCGTCGAGCCACTTCTCGACGGCAATCATCGACAGCTTGATGAGATCCGCCGCCGTGCCCTGCATCGGCGCGTTGATTGCCGCGCGTTCGGCGGCCTGGCGGCGCGGACCGTTACCGCCGTTGATCTCGGGCAGCCACAGGCGGCGGCCGAACACGGTCTCGACGTAGCCGCGCGATTTCGCGTCCATGCGCGTCTCGTCCATGTAGCGTGCGACGCCCGGATAGCGCGCGAAATAGCGGTCGATATAAAGCTTCGCCGCGTCGCGCGTAATGCCGAGATTCGATGCGAGCCCGAACGCGCTCATGCCGTAAATCAGGCCGAAATTGATGACCTTCGCGATGCGGCGCTGGTCGGCGCCCACTTCGATCGGCGTCACGCCGAACACTTCGGCGGCCGTGGCGCGATGAATGTCGTCGCCGCGCGCGAAGGCGGCGAGCAGCGATTCGTCGCCCGAGATGTGAGCCATGATGCGCAGCTCGATCTGCGAATAGTCGGCGGATACGATCTTGTGACCCGGCGGCGCGATGAACGCCTCGCGGATGCGCCGCCCTTCGCCCGTGCGCACCGGAATGTTCTGCAGATTCGGATCGTTCGACGCAAGCCGCCCCGTCACCGCCACGGCCTGCGCGTAGTTCGTGTGAACGCGGCCCGTTTGCGCGTTGACCATGCGCGGCAGCTTGTCGGTATAGGTGGACTTGAGCTTGGAAAGCCCGCGATGCTCGAGCAGCAGCTTCGGCAACGGATAGTCTTCGGCGAGCTTCTGCAGCACTTCTTCGTCGGTGGACGGAGCGCCACTCGGCGTTTTCTTCACGACCGGCAATTGCAGCTTCTCGAAGAAGATCTGGCCGATCTGTTTGGGCGAGCCGAGGTTGAACTCGCCGCCCGCTAGCACATAGGCTTCCTGTTCGAGTTCGACGAGTCGCACAGCGATTTCAGCGCTCTGCCTGTCGAGCCGCTGAGTGTCGATCAGCACGCCATTGCGCTCCATCTTGCGCAACACGCGCGACGTCGGCATCTCGATCTCGCGGTACACGTAGTCGAGTCCCTTCTCCGCCGCGACCTGCGGATAGAGCGCGAGATGCAATTGCAACGTGACGTCGGCGTCTTCGGCGGCGTATTCTGCGGCTTTGTCGAGCGGCACCTGGTCGAAGCCGATCTGCTGCGCGCCCTTGCCCGCTACTTCCTCGTACTTGATCGTCTTGATGCCGAGATGGCGCAGCGCAAGGCTGTCCATGTCGTGGCTGCGATGCGATTCGAGCACGTACGATTCGAGCATCGTGTCGTGCTCGACACCGTCGAGAACGATGCCGTAATTTGCGAGCACCTGTTCGTCGTACTTCATGTGCTGGCCGACTTTTTTATGCTGCGCGCTTTCGAGCCACGGCTTAAGACGTGCGAGCACTTCACCCTGCGGTAATTGCTCCGGCGCGTCCGGTCCACGATGCGAGAGCGGGAGATACGCAGCGTGCCCCGGCTCCGTCGCGAACGACATACCAACGAGCTTCGCGACCATCGGATCGAGCGATGTGGTTTCGGTGTCGAACGCCGTGATGTCCGCAGCTTCGATTTTCTTCAGCCACGCGTCGAACTGATCCCACGTCTGGATCGTTTCGTAGTGGCGTGGCACGTCGAGCAACAGCGCAGGCTGCACTTCGGCCTCTTGCGGCTTTACGTTGCCGCCCGTCGCCGCAGGCACGGTGTCGTTCGCGCCGGTCTCGCTCACTTCTCGCAACCACGTCTTGAACCCGTGTTGCGCGAAGATGTCGCGCAGTTCCTCGCGGGCTTCGGGGCGTGTGGCAAGCGAGCCTTCGATCGACTCGATGTGTTGCGAAAGATCGCACGCGGTTTCCACCGTGACGAGCTGCTTCGCCATCGGCAGAAAGTCCAGCGCATCGCGCAGATAACCGCCCACGGCGCCCTTGATTTCGTCTGCATGTTCGACGATGCCGTCGAGCGTGCCATATTCCGTGAGCCACTTGACCGCTGTTTTCGGGCCGCACTTGTTCACGCCCGGCACGTTGTCGACGGTGTCGCCAATCAGCGAGAGATAATCGACGATCCGCTCCGGCGGCACGCCGAACTTTCCGATCACCCCTTCACGATCGAGCGTTTCATTCGTCATCGTGTTGATGAGCGTGACGTGGTCGGTCACGAGCTGCGCGAGGTCCTTGTCGCCGGTGGAGACGATCACCTTCATGCCGTACTGTTCCGCCTGGCGCGCGAGCGTGCCGATCACATCGTCCGCCTCGACGCGTTCGATCATCAGCAACGGCCAGCCGAGCGCGCGCACCGCCGTATGGATGGGCTCGATTTGTGCTGCAAGCGGTTCGGGCATGGACGGCCGGTTCGCTTTGTAGTCGGGATACCAGTCGTCGCGGAACGTCTTGCCCTTCGCGTCGAAGACGCACGCGCTATACTCTGCTGTAACTTCCTTGCGCATACGGCGCAGCATGTTGATGATCCCGTATAGCGCACCCGTCGGCTCTCCGCCAGGACCGCGCAGATCCGGCATTGCATGGTAGGCCCGATAGAGATAGCTCGAACCATCGACCAGCAGCAGGGTCTTTCCTTCCAGTTCAGTTTTTGGCCTGGTTTCCAGGCGAAGATCATCAGGCATTATGGACAAGAGAAAAGTGATTCCGAGTCTGCGTTCGCTCGCAGATCAAGAGCGCGCTACAGCCAAGAAGGCGCGCGCGTCGTGGCAGATGTTCACGATTATGGCAGAGTTTATCGAGGCAACCGAGTACCTGTCCGAGATCCGTCCGGCGGTCAGCATTTACGGTTCTGCGCGCCTGAAACCGGAGTCGGAGTACTACCAGCTCGCCACGCAGATCGCCCGCAAGGTGTCGGACGCAGGCTTCGCCGTGATCTCCGGCGGCGGCCCCGGCATCATGGAAGCGGCCAACAAGGGGGCGCACGCAGGCAAGTCGCCTTCTGTGGGCCTGAACATCGAGTTGCCGCACGAGCAGTCGGGCAACCAGTGGCAGGACATCTCGCTGCGGTTTCGCCATTTCTTCACGCGCAAGGTCACGTTCGTCAAGAATTCCGACGCTGTGATCGTGATGCCCGGAGGCTTCGGCACGCTCGACGAACTCGCTGAAGTGCTTACGCTGATCCAGACGAAGAAGTCGCGCGAGGTGCCGATCATTCTGGTGGGCTCCCAGTTCTGGAAGGGGCTGCTCGACTGGTTCCGCTCGGCGCTCGTGCCGATGGGCCTGATCAATCCGGAAGACATGGATCTCGTACAGGTGATCGACGACCCGGATCAGGTGCTCGAAGCTGTCCTCAAGTTCTACGAGGACAGCGGCGAAGAGGTCGAAAAGGAACGGTCCGCGCGGCTCGAATCCGACGACGACCGGATGTTCTACCTCTGAGGTTCTGCCTCAGACCATCCGGAGCACCGCGGCTGGCGCGCGCCCGCGCAGGGCGCTGCGCCGGGTCGCGTGCCTCATGAATCCCGGTCGCGAGACGCTGCCGTAAAAATCGCTTCGTGGCGGCGCCGTTCGGCGCTAACCTCGGGGCCTTCCCTCACCGATCGCCCCGGCATGACCCAGTCTTCCTCCACGGCGCCAACCGCCGCCCTGCACGCGCCCACCGTGCGCGAGTTGTTCCTCGGCTTTCTCGGCCTCGGCTTCACATCGTTCGGCGGCGCACTGCCGCTCGCGCGACGCGCTATCGTCGAACAGCGCCGCTGGCTCTCCGCCGCCGAGTTCACCGATCTGCTCGGCCTGTGCCAGTTCCTGCCGGGCGGCAATGTCATCAATCTTTCCGTTGCGATCGGCATGCGCTTCCACGGCTGGCGCGGCGCACTCGCCGGATTGCTCGGGTTGATCGCGGGACCGTCGCTCGTGGTGATCGCGCTCGGGGTAGCGTACGAGCGCACGCAAAACGATCCGCACGTGCAGCACCTGTTCGTCGGCCTCGCCGCCGCCGCCGCGGGGCTGCTCATCGCGATGGCCGTCAAGATCGTCCTGCCGTTGCGCCACGACCCGGCCGCTGCGTTCATCGCGCTCATCGGATTCATCGCCATTGCGATTGTGCGCACGCCGCTCTTGCCCACCATGCTCGTGCTCACACCGATAGGGATAGCGTTGGCGATTCGTGCTGCCCGCCGCGCAGGAGGCACTCAATGAGCGCCACACTCGCAGCACTCGCCGCGATCTTCAGCCAGCTTTCGCTGCTCGCCTTCGGCGGCGGCAACACGATCCTGCCCGAAATGCAACGCCAGGTCGTGGACGTGCATCACTGGATGCCCGCCCGTGAATTCAGCGCGCTGTTCGCACTCGCCCAGGCCGCACCCGGTCCGAACATGATGATCGTGACGCTGGTCGGTTGGCACGTGGCCGGCTGGGCGGGCATGCTCGTGACGTCGGTGGCGAAGTTTGGACCGTCGTCACTCGTGACTGCGGCTGTGCTGCATGCGTGGGACCGTTTCAAGGACCGGCCGTGGCGGCGCGTCGCGCAGCGCGGACTCGTGCCGGTTACTGCGGGCCTCGTCGCAGCGAGTGCTGTGTTGATCGCGAAGGCTTCCGATCCCGTCTGGATCGCATGGGCAATTACCGGTGTTTGCGCGGTGCTGGCTTTTCGCACGAGGATTCATCCGCTGTGGTTGCTTGCTGCGGGGAGCCTGATCGGATTGACGGGGTTCGGGCAATGAGGGTTTTAATTGCGAGTGGCGGGGATGATTCGGATTGCAGATCGTGTGATGCGGTAAGCGAAGGACAGATGCTGGCGCTCGCAAAAAAACACTGAACGCTGATGTCCTGCACGCGCACTATCAGTCCCGAGTCACAGCAGGGTGCGCCATACCGAGCTGCTGACCGGTTTGCATCGTTCTGACATATAATTGTTTCCGAACATTAACAATACTTTCAGCTCGACGCGCTTCCGTTGGCTGATGTTTTGGAAAAGCCGCTCTGCGGTACGGCGTTAAAAACCAAAGTTCCCAAAACAGCCGCGCACTGCCGTGTAAAACTCCGAATGCATTCTCAATCGCACATTTCATGGCGCGCCGACATCGACGGCCTGCGCGCAATAGCAGTCCTTGCAGTCGTTTTGTTTCACATAAACGCGCACATAGTCCCCGGCGGTTTCACCGGCGTGGACATCTTCTTTGCGATCTCAGGTTTTCTCATCACCAAGATCATTGTGGACGAGATGACGCAGGACCGATTCTCGTTTGCGACATTCTACTTGCGCCGTGTCCGGCGGATACTTCCGGCTTTCTGGGTGGTGTTGTGTGCAACCGTCGTAGTCGGCTACGTCGTCCTGCAACCCGGAGACATGCTTCAGATGCTCCGCTCAGCCCGGGCAGCGGCCATGTTTATCGCGAACATCTTCTTTGGAAAGCGGCAGGGATACTTTGCGCCGTCGGCCGACGAACAGCCGCTCCTTCACGTTTGGTCGCTCTCCGTAGAAGAGCAGTTCTACTTCGTCTGGCCGGCATTGCTCCTGGCAACGTTTGCTTTGACGTCCCGGATCGCGGCTCACCATCGACGCATGTCCGCACTCGTCGTTACCGTACTCCTGCTCATCGTGAGCTTCTCTGTAAGCGAGCATCTTCTGCATACCGGAAGCAGGGAAGCCTATTACTCGCTTCTATCGCGAGCGGGAGAACTGCTGATCGGCGCACTGGCGGCAATCGTGCCATTCGTCGACCGCCCTCGCACCAATCAATGGCTGGCCGCACTCGGCGTAGCAGGCATAGCAATTGGCCTGTTCGGCTTCGGCGGCGATACGCCGTTTCCGGGTTGGCGAGCACTACTTCCGACGGCGAGCTGCGCGCTGGTCCTCTATTCCGGGCAGAGCCATAACGGGCCTTCCGGGTTAGCCGCGCGAATCCTTTGCACACGCTGGCTGGGCTACGTTGGCTTGCTGTCGTACTCCCTCTACCTCTGGCACTGGCCCATTCTTGCATACATGCACTACACGTATGGGCAGGTGGCGTTGCCGGCGACGTGGGCCGTACTTGCCGCTGCACTCTCGCTCGCGCTGGCGGCACTGACTTATCACCTGGTCGAAGTGCCCGCCAAACGACTCAACGCGGGATTCTGGAAGGCCTTTTCTGGCTGCTACGTTGCCCCGCTTGTGTTGCTCCTTGCCGTGAGCGTACCGACCAGCAAAGTACTCAGTGCAATTCAGGTTGATCCCGCGACGGCTTCATTCGGCAGAAATATCTGCCATGACACACTGGCTGGGCAGTGCTCGCGGGGCGCGTCTGGCGTCGCTCCGCGCTACCTGTTGGTGGGTGATTCGCATGCCGCGATGCTTAACGCCTTTATTGATGTCGTGGGTAAGCGCGAGGGATGGTCTGCAGATGTGCTCTCAGTTAGGTCGTGCTCACCTGTATTTGGCTTCGATACGCGGCTAAGCGAGTTACCCATGCGATGCGACGACCTTAAGGCGTACCTGAAAAACAACTACAAGAAATACGATGCCGTCCTGTTCGCTTCATATTGGGCGCTTCAGTTGAACATGACCAATCGGCCGTTTGGCCCAAACTATTTGGAAGAACTGAACGAAACTCTTCGAGTAATAGCACGTGACCGTCCGATCTACGTTTTCTCGGACATCCAACGGCTCCCCATTCCCGCAGCGCGCCTCATCAGATTTCGGCGACTTGGACTAGACATCAAGCGTCCGGAGCCGCTGGAGACACAGGAGGCGAACAAGAAGATCAGGCAACTCGTGGAATCGCTTCCCAACGTTCACTGGATAGATTTATCGGCGGAAGCTCAGGCGTTTTCTCCGGACGGTTTTTATATGGGGCGAACAGCCTACGCCGACGACAATCACCTGAATGCCTATGGTTCCGGCGAATTAGCAAATTTGATGATTGAACGCGGTCAGCATCTACTCACATCGGCACCGCCACCAAACAAAGCCTCACTGCTTTCGTCGAACTAGATTTGGGTGCAGGCACTTTCTGCCGCGATTGACGCGGCGATCCTCTTGCACCCTGCCTGCACGACACGGACGTTGTGGTCCGCGAAGCTGCCGCCCGCGGGCGACTTATCCGCAGCGGCGTGTCGCGCGCTGAAGTGCCGAAAGCCCCCGCAAGGACGAGTCACGATCGTCCTGCCGTTGCGCCACGACCCGGCCGCTGCCTTCGTCGCACTCATCGGATTCGTCGCCATTGCAATTCTGCGCACGCCGCTCCTGCCCACCATGCTCGTGCTCACGCCGATAGGGATAGCATTGGCGATTCGTGCTGCCCGCCGCGCAGGAGGCACGCAATAAGCGCAACGCTCGCAGCACTCGCCGCGATCTTCAGCCAGCTTTCGCTGCTCGGCTTCGGCGGCGGCAACACGATCCTGCCCGAGATGCAACGACAGGTCGTGGACGTGCATCACTGGATGCCCGCCCGTGAATTCAGCGCGCTGTTCGCACTCGCCCAGGCCGCGCCCGGTCCGAACATGATGATCGTGACGCTGATCGACTGGCACGTGGCCGGCTGGGCAGGCATGCTCGTGACGTCGGTGGCGAAGTTCGGCCCGTCGTCGCTCGTGACGGCGGCTGTGCTGCATGCGTGGGACCGCTTCAAGGACCGGCCGTGGCGGCGCGTCGCGCAGCGCGGACTCGTGCCGGTTACTGCGGGCCTCGTCGCAGCGAGTGCTGTGTTGATCGCGAAGGCTTCCGATCCCGTCTGGATCGCACGGGGAATCACTGGTGTTTGCGCGACGCAGGCCTTTCGCACGAGGATTCATCCGCTGTGGCTGCTTGCTGCGGGGAGCCTGATCGGATTGACGGGGTTCGGGCAATGAGGGTTTTCGATTTCCGGCGACGGAAATAATTCGGATTGCAAATTGTACGATCTGGCGACCGGAGCCAATCGTGCTCCGACTGCTGGGGGATATTCGCCGATCTCGCGCGACGGTTTCCCGTGCAGGTCAGATTCGCTGAATGACCACCCGCACCGCCGTGGCATAGTCGTCAACATCTCTGTGATGTTTTCGCCGCCATTGCCGTCAACTCGAAGCGAAGTTGCGTCTCACGGACGAACCAATACCGCGCCAGCAAGCCACCATCGACCGGATCGTTGAACGCGCCCCGGGTGAACATATAGCGCCGTATTCATCCGTTCAGTGAAATGATCCTCGACATTCAGGATCGGAAGAGACGCTCAGCCAAGTGCAGCTAGCGGCGTCGCGGACCACCATGAATGCTGAAGCCGGCCTCACCCCCGCATGTGGATCGTCTATTGGCGACGCGCCCGAACTATCTCATTAATTTGACAAAACCTATCCAATATCTTAATTTCCAACGTTTTGAATATTTAAGTGGTCCGAGTTTCGGTCGACAACCTGTCCACATGCGCGATGGGTTCGAACACGCTACGGCCACAAGAACCTACAAGAATAATTTCCCGCATGCCCTATGCGGACTACCGCCACAGGCCGCTTCCCAACCTGGCCGTAGCGGGCTTTGCACCCCATGAAGAACACACCTAACTTGCCAGTCGGCACGCTGCGAGCTCTGCTCTATCGCCCCGACATTGACGGCTTGCGCGGCCTGGCCGTCCTCGGCACAGTCCTGTTCCACGCCTTCCCAACTCTCCTGCCGGGTGGATTCCTCGGCGTGGACGTGTTCTTTGTCATCTCGGGCTTCCTGATCACGCGTATCCTGCTTGCCGATCTGCAACAGGGCCGGCACAGCATCGCCCACTTCTACGCCCGGCGCATCCGGCGGATTTTCCCGGCGCTGGGCCTCGTGATGATCGCCACATTCGGCATAGGCTGGTTCTGCCTCTTCAATGACGAGTTCAAGAATCTTGGCACGCATTTGCTGACGGGCGCGGGCTTCGTGTCGAACGTGGCCCTGTGGAGCGAGACCGGCTATTTCGACAAGGCGGCCGAGATGAAGCCGCTCTTGCACCTTTGGTCGCTCGGCATCGAGGAGCAGTTCTATATCGTCTGGCCACCGCTGCTGGCCCTGGCCTTCCGCCGGGGGCACATCTGGCGGTGGCTCACCATTTGCCTTGCGGCATCGTTCGCACTGAATCTCTGGCTGGTTCAGTCACAACCGTCCGCTGCATTCTATCTGCCGGGCGGACGCGCCTGGGAACTGCTGGCTGGTGCGGCCGTGGCAGTCTGGACGCTGTCCCGCGCCGGGGCGCCCGCAACGCCGCGAGCCAGCAACCTGACGCTAGCCGTCACCGGACTGGCGCTATGCGGCGGTGCCTATCTGTGGCTGAACGCTTCCCTTGTGTTTCCCGGAATCTGGGCGGTTGCGCCAGTGCTTGGCGCTTGTCTGCTGATTCTTGCCGGTGACGACATAGCAGCACCGTCGCGCCGCTGGCTCGCTCACCCGGCCGCGGTCTGGCTCGGGAAGATCAGCTATCCGCTCTATCTCTGGCATTGGCCGCTGCTGTCCTTTGCGAACATCGAGGTCGGTGGCGTCCCGTCACCAACCACGCGTGCGAGCCTCGTGGCCATCAGCGTGCTGTTGTCCTGGGGCACGGTCGCATTGATTGAGAAGCCAATCCGGCAAGGCCCTGATCACTGGCTCAAGGTTGCGGTCCCTTGCGTGCTGATGCTCGCTATTGGCAGCACCGGCTGGGCACTTCGTCACAAGGACATCGCCGAGGCACGCACGCTCCTCAGTCAATGGAACCTCAGCAGCGCAAGTCACGGTGCCGGTCATGAACTCGTCACTGAAAGCTGCGGTGTTGAGCCAGCCAGCCAAAAGGTGTTCAGCTTCTGTTATTCTGACCGGCGCACTACACCGCAATACGCGCTATGGGGTGACAGTAAAGCGGAAGCGCTCTACTGGGGCCTCGTGCGTGAGTCCGCACCCGGTCAAAGCTGGATGCTGCTCTCCCGCCCCAGCTGTGCCCCGTTGAGTCACGTCTCCCGCAAGACTCCATATCTTTCCGACAACCCGGAAGCCTGCAATTCAGAAGCACGGGTGGCCCTCGACACACTGGTGAGAAATCCCTCGATCCATACCGTGGTCATCGCCACAGCAGGCCGTATCCTGATTGGACCGACCTATGAATTGGATGGCCACGCCTCGATAGACGGCTCACTGGCAATGCAAGGACTTGATGCGACTATCACGGCACTGCATCAAGCCAGAAAACGCGTTGTCATGCTCATCGATAACCCCACGTTGCAGGACCCAGCCCAATGCATGGACCGGAGCGCGCTCGCGCCCTCCTTGCTGCGTCGTGCGTTCAATATCACCCCGCGCAGCCCCAATGATCGCTGTGCAATCAGCTATCAAACGCACATTAGAGAGACACGGCAATACCGGGCCCTGGTCGATCAGCTTCAGCAGCGGCACCCCGAGTTACTTGTCTACGACCCTGCTGACGTCCTTTGCGACAAGCAACGTGATGTTTGCCCGATGACAGTCGGCGGCAAATTTCTGTACAGCTACAGCGACCATATCTCTGATGCTGCAAATGGTTCCATTGCGAAGGAAATAAACAGGCTGTTGAGCACGCCGAGGTAACCTGCATGATCGCCTGCGCCTAAGCGAAGCCTATGACAGAATCAAGGCACAATACACTTTCGACATCGGATTCCAATTACGCGACCTGATTTCAGACTGCTTCAGTGAATGTCCTCGGCCCGGACCTGAGCAACTGGCGCACGCGCAAGCGTGTATTTCTCGACGAAATGGAGCACGCCGTGCCGTGGCGCGAATTTCTGGATCGGCGCATGTTCGCGTTTTGCGTTTTGCGGTTTGGACGTCGATAACTCAGTATCAGCATTCGGGGGCAGACTGGAAAGTACCAGATTGCATCTCTTGTTAAGGAAGATTGGTCTAGTTTTTTATGAAATTAAAATCTTTTGTTAATAAAATTTTATCCGTACCGGATCCCTGGATCTTCCAGCAGCCGATTGCCCAACACAATCGTGCGTGGTTTAAGATCATGAAGTCGCAGATTCATAAGATTTTCACTATGACTCGTGCTCGTCAGATGAGGATCTACCATGAACTTGATGAGATACCACGGTTCGCGTCCGGATCGAGGGTGTTATTGGTTTATGATGGCATAGTCCATATTGGCGACGCCCTAATGGATTTGGCGGGACGTGCGCTTTTGGAGGGTCATTCGGTAAAGATGGACGTGGTGCTTGATCCGGCTCTCCTTCCGGTGTTTGAATCTGATCCATGGTTTAGTCGAATTTATACGGATATTAGTCAAGTTCAAGCGGAAGATTACGCGTTCGTAATTTTGAATACGCTAAACCGACGCGTAATAAAAAAGAAGGCTCACTCTTCTCTGCGAGATCTACCTTTCACTAGCCTTGTTGGCTGGTTCATAGATCGGCGCTTCTACAATAAAATACAGTTCAGCTATTACTCGTGGTCGCGGATACTTGGTCTTAGTCGCAGCAACGCAGAATTACAAGCGGAAGCGCGTGTGGTGATGGGTTCGCCGATAGCGAGAGCAGGGTTATCTCAGATTGTGATTGCGATCGGGGGCAAGGAAGCGGATCGGACATATCTGCGATGGTCAGAGGTATTGCGCCTTGTGGATCAAGACAAAAAGTTATCGCAGTATCAATATGCATTGATTGGATCGCGGAATGGTTTATCCGAGGCGCAGTCTTTACTTAGTCATAAATTCGAGAACATTAATCTGATTTCATATGTGAATACGCTTACACTTCACCAGACGCGTGAGGTGGTTGGTAATTCGATACTATTCATGGGGGCGGATGGGGGCTTGATGCACGTAACGCACACGACGAGCACGCCCACATTGGCATTGTTTAGCGGAGAAGTCGACCCAAGGGCGCGATACATTGATAATCAGCACTTTAACTGCAAGTTCATAAGAAGTGCGGGAGATGTTTCCGAAATAGATCCAACGACCGTTGCTCGCGAATTGGCTTTGGCTTTGGATGCGAAAAAAGTCTAATACCTTGTTTGATTTTTTGTATTTTTCGCCGTTATAAGAGAAACCTCTTCTGATTCGCGTCAGAAGGGGCTTAAGGATGGTGTTCAAAACTCATGCGTCTGCGGGTACGCCTGAGCGACGTTTCCAGCGACTATAGCCCCGCAGGCACCTTTGAGAGCAGCGCGTGCGCCGATGTCGGGACTCACGTGGGCGGCTCGAAGCCATAGACGGCGGCCCACTACACGACGTCGCGGGAGATTGGACGTGTCACTCCCGTGCCGAAGCGGCACGCAAGTCAGACAGTCCGGTTTTACTTAGGCACTACGGGCGATCCGAAATGACTGAATCGCCCGCCAGCAAAAGCATTCATGTTTCCTACTGAAACGCCACCTCCGCAAAGCTTCTCAGCTTACGACTGTGCAGCTTATGCAACCCGTTTGTGCGCAGAATCTCCATCGCCTTCACGCCGATCTGCAAATGCTGGTCCACCTGCGCGCGATAAAACGAATCAGCCATACCGGGCAGTTTCAGCTCGCCGTGCAACGGCTTATCGGAGACGCAAAGCAGCGTCCCATACGGCACCCGGAAGCGAAAACCATTCGCCGCGATCGTCGCGCTTTCCATATCGAGTGCAATAGCACGGCTCTGCGAGAGACGCTGCACCGGCTCACGGTGATCGCGCAACTCCCAGTTGCGGTTATCGACGCTCGCCACCGTGCCCGTGCGCATCACGCGCTTGAGTTCCGGGCCGTCGAGCTGCGTGACCTGCGCGACCGCGCGCTCCAGTGCCACCTGCACTTCCGCGAGCGCGGGAATCGGCACCCATAGCGGCAGATCCGCATCGAGCACATGATCCTCGCGCACGTAGCCGTGCGCGAGCACATAGTCGCCCAGACGCTGCGTGTTGCGCAGCCCCGCGCAATGGCCAAGCATGATCCACGCGTGCGGACGCAGCACCGCGATGTGATCGGTGATCGTCTTCGCGTTCGACGGCCCCACGCCGATGTTGACCATCGTGATGCCGCTGCCGTCCGCGCGCTTGAGGTGATACGCGGGCATCTGCGGCAGACGCGCGGGCGGCGTGCCTTCGTCGTCCTGTTTGCCGAGATTCGCGTTGTACGTCACGACGTCGCCGGGCTCCACGAACGAGGTGTATTCGCTGCGATAGGTGCGCAAGTCGGCGTCCTCGGTGCGCGCCATCATCGCGCGGCCGAGCTTCACGAATTCGTCGATGTAGAACTGGTAGTTCGTGTAGAGCACGTAGTTCTGGAAGTGCGTGGGCGATGTCGCCGTGTAGTGCTTGAGCCGGTGCAGCGAAAAATCCACGCGCGGCGCGGTGAAGAGCGCAAGCGGATGCGGTTCGCCCGGTCCCGGCACATACGTGCCGTTCACAATGCGGTCGTCGAGCAGCGCGAGGTCCGGCGTGTCGAACACGTCGCGCATCGCCACGAGGCGCTCGCGATCGAGTTCGCCTTCGAGGTGGATGCCCTCCGCAAAGGCGAAGTGAATCGGAATGGGCTGATCCGACACGCCCACGTCGATCGACACGTGATGGTTCTTCGCAAGGAGCCGCAACTGCTCGCGGTAGTAGTCGCTAAAGAGGTCCGGCCGCGTGACCGTCGTTTCGAACACGCCGGGGCCCGCCACGAAACCGTACGAGCGGCGCGAGTCGATGTGCGTGTTGACTTCGGTGCGGATGCGCACAGTCGGATAGCACGCGCGCACCCGGCGCTCCAGCGCCTCGCCGCGGCGGTAGCGCGCGAACGCGTCGCGCAGGAACGACGTGTTCGCCTCGTAGATCGTGGAGAGCTGGGCGACTGCATCGGCGGCGTCCTCGTAAGACGCGGTCGGGAATTCGTGCGCGGGCATCATGAGCGGCCGCGCGTTGGTGTAGTTGTTCATCGTCATTCGCCTCCGGTCGGTCAAACCACATTACCACGGAACTCCGGCTTTCTGACGACACCCCTCGCCGCCGTACGGTGCCTCGCGGCGAGGGGCGGGGCAGCGGCGGATTTGCTAAAATTCGAGGATCGAACCGGAGAATCATCATGAAGTCGCTCCTTCCCGTTGTCGCCGCAGTCACACTCGCGATTTGCGGCGCCGCCATGGCCGCACCCGCCGATGACGCGAAAACCGCCGTCGAAGCCCAGTCCGCGAACGAACGGGCCGGTCTGCCAGACCTCGCGGCAATCAACAACGAGCCGGCCGCGAACGTCACGTCGAAGGTCGATGTCAACGTGCCGCGCACGCCGAGTTTCCACCTGGTGACCCCGTCCGGGACGGAAGTCACTGAGTTCCGCGACAAGGGCAAGCCCGTCGAAATCAACGTGCGCTCGAACCTGGGTACGCGCTACACGATGAGCGCGCCCGCGGATACGTCGCCGCAAGTGCGCCCGAACGGTACGCCCAGTACGCGGCTGCCGTCGGTCAACCTGCGCTACTGATACCTGATACCTGATAAGCAGCGCCGTCCGCCCGCTCCAGGTGCCTGGCAGACGGCGCGTTTCACCGGGCCACGGATTCGCTGCGAATCTGCGCCCAGGGGCCGGGCGTCACTAAGCGCCCTTCGCCCCTGAGCCGGCCACAAGTCTGCTGAAAGTCCGATAAAACACGTCGGCCGCACGTGCCAGCGCCGGCCGCCTGACAACACAACCAACCTACTTCCCGCATGGCCGTCTTCACCGCTGTCACAGAAACCCAGCTCGGCGCATGGATGCGCGACTACGATCTCGGCGACGTCGTCGAATTCCGCGGCATCCAGTCCGGCATCGAAAACAGCAACTTCTTCCTGACGACGACGCGCGGCGAATACGTCCTGACGATCTTCGAAAAGCTGTCGGCAGACCAGTTGCCGTTCTACCTCGACTTGATGCGCCACCTCGCGTCGCATCGCGTGCCGGTGCCGGACCCCATGCCGCGCGCCGATGGCGCCCTCTTCGGCCTGCTACACGGCAAGCCGGCGACGATCGTGACGAAGCTCGACGGCGTGCCCGAACTCGCGCCTGGCGTGGAGCACTGCACGGAAGTGGGCCAGATGCTCGCGCGCATGCACCTCGCCGGTCGCGACTTCAAGGGCGATCAGCCGAATCTGCGCAGCCTGCCGTGGTGGGAAGAAACGGTGCCCGCTGTGCTGCCGTTTCTCGAAGAAGCACAGCGCGACCTGCTTTCGGGCGAGCTTGCGCACCAGCGCGCGCTTTTCGCCTCGCCGGATTACGCCGCGTTGCCTGGCGGCCCGTGCCACTGCGACCTTTTCCGCGACAACGTCCTGTTTGCGCACGCGAATCCGGCGCCGGGTCATGAGGTACGCCTCGGCGGTTTCTTCGACTTCTATTTCGCAGGCTGCGACAAGTGGCTGTTCGACGTGGCGGTCACCGTGAACGACTGGTGCGTGGACCTCGCGACGGGCAAACTGGACCACGCACGCGCCGTTGCGCTGCTGCGCGCCTACCAGACAGTGCGCCCGTTCACGCCCGCCGAAAAGCGCCACTGGAACGATATGCTGCGTGCAGGCGCGTACCGCTTCTGGGTATCGCGCCTGTATGATTTTTACCTGCCGCGCTCGGCGGAACTGCTCAAGCCGCACGATCCCGGCCACTTCGAACGCATCCTGCGCGAGCGCCGCGCCGGCGATGCATCCGATGCCCTTCATCACGCAGAGCCAGGTTCATGCAACTAATCGAAGTTCCCGCGAAAACGGGCTACGTCTGGTTCCGCCAGGGAATCTGGCTGTTCCGCCGCAGCCCGCTCGCGTTCCTCACGCTGTTCTTTACGTATCTGCTTGTCGGGACGCTTATCTCCGCCATCCCGGTCGTGGGCGCCGTGCTACCGCTCATCTTCGTGCCTGGCGTGGCGGTCGGGTTCATGGCAGCCTGCCGCGACACGATTGCGGGCAAGCCGGTTTTCCCGACCATTCTCGTCGACGGCTTCCGCGCCTATGGCCAGACGACGGCGAAGCGCCTTTTCGCGCTCGGCGGCATCTATGTGGCGGCGATGGCGCTCGTGCTCGCGGCATCGGCGCTCGTGGATGGCGGCACGCTGCTGCAGTTGATGACCGTCGGTGGTTCGATGGATGCCGAGTCGTTCGGAAACAGCGAGACACCGCTCGCGCTGCTCGCGTCGATGGTGTTGTACGTGCCGGTAGCCATGCTGTTCTGGTTCGCACCCGTGCTGACGGCATGGCACGACGTGCCGCCTGCCAAGGCGATGTTCTTCAGCCTGGTGAGCTGCTGGCGCAACAAGGGCGCCTTCGTTGTGTACTGGGCGTTGTGGATGGCGGTGTCGATCAGCGTTTCGCTGGTGCTCACGCTGCTGGCACAGGCGCTCGGTGCTGGCGAATTCGCCCCGGCTCTGCTGATGGCGGCGCTCATCGTCGTGGTGACGATGCTCTACTGCTCGTTCTACGCCACTTATCGCGGCTGCTTCGGCGTCCAGGAGCAGCAGGCCGGCGATCCAGCCGACCCCAGCCGCTGAAATCCTGCTCCGGGCGGCGTTTTGCGCGCCGTCCGCTCTCTCAGGTCTAGTGCGAAGCCACGTGCGTGGTCAACGGCGTTACCCGCCAGCACCACGTGCGCTACATGTGTGCCGTCCAGGCACCAGAATCAGCGCTGGCTCATCCAGGCCGGATGACGCGTCGCCTTCTCGCGGTCAAGCTTGCGCAGACGGAATTCCAGATCGTAGATATCGACCGCGTCTGCAAGGTAGGCCTCTTCGCGCTCTCTTTCGACCACGGCGGAAGGCTTCATGATGGACAGGAAAAGACGGCTCAGGAATTGCATGATTCAGACCTGCTTCGAAAAGATATTCGCCCCGATGGGATGACAGAATTATAGGGTAAACCCTAAGCTCCTGTCAGCCATCGGAGTCGAATAACACTTCGAATCGGTCGCCGCTAGCCCGTCCCCTTGGCCGGTTCGACGCACCAGGCATCGTTGGCCGCTTCACGGCGGTGGCCCTCGAAAAAGCTCCAGATCATCGCGCTGGCGTCCGGCCCCGTCGCCGAGTGGAAGGGTACGGCGTCGTCGCCGCCGCTCCATGCGTGATCGAGATCCGCCACACGGCACAGGCGCACCACGCTCGCGCCCCGGCGTGCGTAGTCCTGCACGACGAACCCCTCACGCTCCGCTTCGCGCGACCTGACATCAGGCCGTACTCCGTCCGAGTCGGCGAGGCCATTCAATCGCAGAAATTGCACCGTAAGCTGCTCGGCATTGATCGGTGCGACCACGCCGTCGTCGTCGCCCTGCACGACGATCGCGGGCATGCCGGGGTGTGCCTCGTCGCCGAGCTGCCGTTCGAGCAGTTCGACCGGATCCTTGTGAAGCCCCCGCCGCATGACATCGAGCGCGGTGACACCCGAGCTGGCCTCACCGAATGCCGGCCCGGAATGCAGCGCGACCGCGGCAAACCGCCCGGGAGCACGAACCGCCAGCAGCGCCGCGAGACCGGCACCCGCCGACAACCCCGCGAGATAGACGCGCGAGGCGTCGAAGCCATACTCCTCGAGGAGCGCATCGACGAGCGAGACGACCGCCGCCGCCTCGCCGCCGCCAGCCTCGTCGCGGGCGTCGTACCAGTGCCAGCATTGGTGCGGGTGGGCGAGTTCGGACTGTTCGGGATACACCACGGCAAAGCCGTACCGGTCGGCGAGCAGGTTCATGCGCGTGCCTTCGGCGAATGTGTCCATCGACTGTTTGCAGCCATGCAACATGACGACGAGCGGCATTCCCGCCGTACGCCGGTTCGCCGGCAGGTAGAGGCCGTGGTGCAGTGCGCGCGATGCGCGTTGCGGCGTGGCCGGTACGATGTGTTCGGCGCGGCGCCATTCACCGGCGGCCCAGGCAGCCGCACGCGGGCCTACGCGAGATTCGCGCGGAGGCGTTGCCGGAGTTGCCATTCGGGATGTCGCCTTATGCGACGCTACGGCGCGTGCCGCGGCGGCACGTGGGGCGCCTGTACCGGGCGCTTGTGCGGTTCCGGTTTGCGCGTCCCGCCACGGCGGCGGGGGATGCTTCGTGTGACGGGCCGCCTCGCGCATCATCGTGCGGGCAGCCCGCGTCTGGACGGCGAGCAGACGTCGCACGCCAGTGGCCCACAACTTCGTCAGATTGTTCGTCATCGTCATCCTCACGAAAGAGGGTCGGATACGGTGCGGCAATCCACCGCGCCGCTTCGTTGTGCATTGCACCATAGCATCAAACGAACGAGGTTGCAGAGCTGTGCGCGCAAACCCTGCCGGACGATCGTGCAGCGCATCCTGGATGTTGGCGGGACGCGAACCGCCGCGCCCGACGTGCGCGGCTATACTGCAAAAATATGTGAGGTGCGTGTCTGTCCCTCCACTCGCTCGTGCGTTAAACAAGTAACCCTTTCCACTGCGTCGTCACGGCGCCGACTCATGCCAGACCTACCCCTTCACATGTGGTATGCGATCACGAACCTCGGCGGCGCGGGCCTCACCCTGCCGCTCGCGCTCGCGATCGCCCTCTGGCTTGTGACCGGCTACTCCTGGCGCATGGCGGCAAGCTGGCTGCTGCTGCTTGGCGGAGCCGTCGTCCTCGTGACCGCCACGAAGGTCGCGTTCCTCGGCTGGGGCGTGGGCGTGCGCGATCTCGACTTCACGGGCTTCAGCGGCCACGCCGTGCTGTCCACGGCCGTCTATCCGGTTGCGTTTTTCCTGATGCTGCAAGGCGCGCGCACGCCGATGCGGATCGCAGGCGTCCTCGTCGGGTTGGCTGTGGGGGTTGCGGTGGGCTGCTCGCGCGTCGTGCTGGAAGCGCATTCGCCGTCCGAGTCCGTCACCGGTTGCCTGGTCGGCGCGTCGACGGCGCTGGCGTTCATTGTTTACTGGTGGAATGCGCAGTCGGGTCGTCTGACAGCGTCGGTGGTCGCCCTGAGTCTCGCCGCGCTCACGATCGCATTGCACGATGTGCGTGTGCCGACGCACCGCTGGGTCACGGATATCGCACTAACCGTCTCTGGTCACGAGCGGCCCTATGTGCGCGCCCGCTGGAAGGCCAACCGCGCGCCGCATTCACCGGCTTCGCCCATCTCGCAGACGCGCCGCACGGTTGCGCTTCCCGTGCCTGGTCACGCCTGAAAGCGGACTCAGCCGCCCACACCCAGAATCACACTCGAAGCCTTGAATACAGCCGTCGCGGGTACGCCGGCGGCCAGGTCAAGCGCGTCGACACTCGCGTCAGTCACCACGGCTGCGATCACCGTGCCCCCCGGAAGATCGAGCGTCACCTCGGCGTTCACCGCCCCGCGCCGCACGTGACCGACCGCACCCACAAGACGGTTGCGCGCCGAAAGCCGCGTGGCGGCCTCCTCCCCTGCAACCAGCACTACCGACGAAGCCTTGACGAGCGCAACCGCTGCCGCGCCAACAGCCAGCCCGAGCGCCTCCGTACTCTCGCGCGTCACGACCGCCACCACCGTCTGGCCGCCCGGCAGTGTCATCGACACCTCGTCGTTCACCTCGCCGTGCACGATTGCCGCCACGGTGCCGTAGAGCTGGTTGCGTGCGCTCGTGCGCAGGCTGAAGCGGCTGAGCAGCGCCCAGTCGCTGTCGAACGCCTGCGCGGAATCGGCTCCGCCGAGCCCGCTGGCCGCCGCCGCCCGTTCGAGGAAACGCTGATGCTCGCGTTCGATCGCCCGCCAGGTCTCGATGAGGCGCAGCGCCCGCGGCGTCAGGGTCGTTCCGCCGCCGCCCTTGCCGCCAGTCGCGCGCTCGACGAGTGGAACGCCCGCGAGATTGTTCATTGCGTCGATGGCATCCCAGGCGCCTTTGTAGCTCATGCCGACCGCCTTCGCCGCGCCCGTGATCGAGCCCGTTTCGCCGATCGCGGCGAGAAGCGCGATACGCGCAGCACCACCGAGCATTTGCTGGCCGGACTGAAGCCAGACCGAGCCGCCGACGCCGAGGTCGTGCTCAGCGGCCCCGGTGTCTGAAGAGGACTGTGAGGAAGGATTCATCGCGGAGTGGCGTGGTGCAGGGCTGATGGAGGTCGGGCGTTCGATTATAGAGAGGACGGGCAACGACGACTCAGCCGCCGGAGACTTTCGGCTTGTGCAATTCGCGCAGCAGTCGCTCGCCCTCGCGCGCCGTGTAGCGCTTGACGGCTTCGCACCACCCGCGCGCGAAGCCGATCTGATACGGCTCGACCTCGATCATCTGAAGAAAGCGCAGCGCGACGGCCGCGTCGTTGCCGTCGCCCAGAACCGTCTGCAGCCGGGTGAGCGTGCGCACGGTCTCCGTGCGCGTGCGACGCGAGGTGGTCGACTCGAAGAACTCCAGCGTGTAACGCAGATACTTGGCATTGATGCGCGCGCGATGGCGGCTCGATTCGTCGATTGCCGTGAGCTTCTGCGTCCCGGCAAGGCGCGAGTAATACCGGCGCACGCGCCGGGCCGCATGCGCATGCAGCGGGCGGGCGTTTTCGCCGCCTGCGCGCGTGCGTCGCGCAAGCGCCGCCAGCCATTGCAGCCACGCCAGCGCGACGTGCGCATAGCGCGGTGAAGCCAGTGCCTCGCGCACCCGCTCACGCGCCGCGCGCCGCGCTGTTTCCGCCTCTTCGCGCACGGCGTCCCAGCGCGCGGCGTCGGTGTCGGCGGCGGCCAGCGCGGGCAAGGTCGACTCGACGAACACGTCGAGATCGCGTGCGTCGCCCAGCAGGCCGCCCAGCCACTTCAGATCCGGTTTGATACGTTCAGCCCACGTCTCATCCTGCCAGTGCGAGAAGATCCGCATCGCGGTGCTCAGCCGCCGCTGCGCGACGCGCATCTGATGGATGAACTCGGTCCTGGCCGAGTCGCGCACGGACGCGTCGTTGCCGAACCACTGCGTGCTGATGTTGCGGCCGATCACCACTAGCGCGGCGTCGGCGGTACTCACGCCGACCAGATCGACGGGTTCGGCACGCACGGCTTCGTCGTCACCGGCGAGGCCGCGTTCGCGGCGATCGGCCGTGCGCTCAAGTGCATCAGCCATCCGGACGAAGGCACGCAAGCTGGGAGAAAGCGCATCGACGAGATCGTGCGCACAGGCGAACAATGCGTCCACGACCGGTGCGTCGTCAGTCCCCTCGGGCCACGGCGCGCGCACGCGAAGCTCATTCAGCGACGGAATCTCGTCGCCCGCGTGGTTCGGATCGTGAAGACCGGCGTCCAGCATGAGCTCAACGTCGATGCCATCCCGCGTCCACCGCCAGCAACTGTGCTCGCCGTGCAGCTCGGCGACAGGCACAGGCACGCCTGCTACAGCCAGCACTTCCCGAAATGGCTCGGGTGCCGCGTCGAACAGGGAAGTGGCGAACCCGCTTGCGTCAAGCGGCGCTTCGAAGATGGACGTGAGCGCCGTGATACCCGGCGTACAACGCTGGCGATTCGACACGACGACCTGCTGGCGGTCGCGCCGGGTCTCGACGGCGACCCGCCAGCCCGCGCGGGTCAATCTGGCATCCTGATCGAACGTGATGGTCGTCACGCGCTCGTTTTCACACGACGCCGCAATGAGTTGCGGCAGCGCATCAGCCAGTGTCTTCGCGAGGGCCGTGGCGGTTCTGTCACGGGGAGGCCGGATATCGGCGGTCCCGTCACGCGACACGGGAAGGACGATTTCCAGCGCGATTTCGAGAACACGAACCATGAACGCTCCATAAACGAACGGACGCGCGAAACAAGGACCGGGAAAAATCGAAACGGCGTGAAGCCGACGTGAAGCCGACCTATTGTCCCCAATACTATACGGCTGTCTGCCAGGTCTGGGTGCCACACACGCCGATTGCGCGCACTCACTCTTCCCTGCTCTGACATCTTGACTATTATCAAGTCAGCAATTAGGCGGCAGTGAAAAAATGCTTACAACTTTGTTCGTACAAATCTGACGTTTGCAAGGAGTGTCGAGTGTTTCCCGAATACAGAGACCTGATTTCTCGCCTCAAAATCGAGGACGAGCATTTCGCACATATCTTTGATCGCCACAACGAGCTCGATCAGCAGATCAAGAACATGGAGGCCGGTATCGTCCCGGCCAACGGCGTGATGATCGAGAACCTGAAGAAGGAAAAACTTCAGCTCAAGGACTCGCTCTACCAGATCCTCCGCAAAGCTTCGAATGCCTGAATTTCACCGTGTGCCGGAGCACGGTGTACTTACTACACGGTCGCCGCAAGCGCGTGAACACGCGCTTGCTCGATCCTGTGCCGCGCCAGCAGGGCCGCTGGCGCGGTAGCGGGTACGGTGGCTGGCGCGGTGGCCGGCATTAAAGGGCGGATTTGCCGCTCCTGTGCCAACCATCGACGCCTGCAACAACGAAGGGACGATGCCGCCTCCAGGCTTCTTTGCCTTTCCGTAATCTCAAAAAAAATACCTATGCCAAAACTTGCCACGGAAACATCCTCTGCCTCGAAAGACTCCAACGAGCCCACCATCGCCCGCACGCAGCGCAACACCAGCCGAGGTGGACGGCTCGTGTCCGTCACGGCAGAGGAAGTAGAAAAGGACGCGGTCGACGATGCCGTGGAAGCGGCCACGCAGGTCAATGCAGGCTCGATGGGGGATGTCGTCGCAGCGGAAAACGCAGCGCACACGCCGCCCGCTTCGGTGATCGAGTCGATCACGGCGCTGATGAAAGGCATGTCGCCGGACGAAGCCACCCAGTTGCGCAGCCTGATTCTCGAGGGAAATCCCGCCGACCTGGTCAATGCGCGCTCGCGCCATCCCGACGACGAACTTGCGGCAGGCTGGCGCGAAGGCAACTATCCGTACCGCAACCTGATGTCGCGACGCGCGTACGAACGCCAGAAATACCGACTGCAGGTCGAACTGCTCAAACTGCAAGCGTGGGTGCGAGAAACGGGTGCGCGCGTCGTCATCCTGTTCGAGGGCCGCGACGCGGCCGGTAAGGGCGGCACCATCAAGCGGTTCATGGAACACCTGAACCCGCGCGGCGCGCGCGTCGTCGCACTGGAGAAACCCACCGAGGTCGAACGCGGCCAGTGGTACTTCCAGCGCTACGTGCAGCACCTGCCTTCGGCGGGCGAGATCGTGCTGTTCGACCGCTCCTGGTACAACCGCGCGGGTGTCGAGCGCGTGATGGGCTTCTGCACGCCCACCGAATACACCGAGTTCATGCAGCATGCACCGGAATTCGAGCGCCAGTTGATCCGCAGCGGCATTCATCTGATCAAGTTCTGGTTCTCGGTGAGCCGCGCCGAGCAGCGACGCCGCTTCAAGGAGCGCAAAGTTCACCCGCTGAAGCAGTGGAAGTTGAGCCCCGTCGATCTGGCGTCGCTCGACAAGTGGGACGAATACACGGTCGCCAAGGAAGCCATGTTCTCGCAGACCGACACCGCGGACGCGCCCTGGACCGTGATCCGCTCGGACTGCAAGAAGCGCGCACGCCTGAACGCAATGCGCTACGTGCTGCACAAGCTGCCCTACACGAGCCGCGATAGCAAAGCGATTGGATCCGTCGATCCGTTGCTCGTGAGTCGCGCGCTGTAGCGCGCACTCGCGCCGTGTGCCGGAGCGGATGCGGACACGGCGCGTCGTAATTCTTGCTGCGACCGCGCAGCCGGATCGCGTAATGCGATTGTCCGCGCTCTTCAACGTTTTGCCGTGAAACGACGCGATTTCCTGACGCTGCGTGCGTCGAGCGCCATGACCGCAGCGTTTCCGTCATGCGTCATGATTGCAGCGGCGGACGATCTGCGCGCCATGGTCCCACGACGCTTACCTGTGCGTACTGCCGCTCCTGACAATGGCGACCACTCTTGTTGCGTGGGAAGCATGCCCTGCCTGCAGTGACATCCGGGACCTGAACGGCAATTCAGCTAGTTGTGCCTGCAAACGTCTGCAGGATGCCCCCTCAGTATGAGTCATGCATAAGCTGTCGCTCTGAAATTACAGTTCGACACGGGACTGTTCATGCAACGCCTCGACAAAGCGAGCGTTAAGCCGTGTTTTGCAGTAGTCTGATTTGCGTTTGACGAACGTTTGCTGTGCCAACCGGGTCCTAACCGCCATCGCAATCTGATCCAGGAGCAAACACTGTGGACAAACTCGCCGATCCAATACTGCAGGTCCTGCACGACTACAAAGCTGCGGTTTTCGCAAAAGACGTCGATGGTTTTGTCGCCCTGTACGACCGTGACGTATCGGTCTTCGACATGTGGGGTGTCTGGTCATACAACGGCATCGCGGCGTGGCGCAGCATGGTGGCGGGCTGGTTCGGTTCGCTGGGCGCCGAAAGCGTTGTCGTGGATTTCAGCGAAGCGCAGACGATCGTCTCTCAGGACCTCGCCGTTGTTCACACATTCGCGACATATAAAGCTGTTACTGGCGACGGCGCGGTTTTGCGTTCTATGGACAACCGGCTGACCGTCACGCTCAGGCAAAAGGACGACGCGTGGAAGATCATCCACCAGCATTCGTCCGCGCCTATCGCACTCGATACAACACAAGTGATATTCAAGCGTTGATGGGTGCCCGCCGTAACGGCGGGCACCACAACCACAACGGCACTGGTATGGAATCTAGTCAGCTATCGACGATTGCAGACACCACGTGCCGTTCAGTCTTGCGCGCTTATTGCACCTTTATTGCACCTTGTTAGCCGTCTCCTTTGCAAGCAGACGCTGCGCCTGCCGATCCCCCTTGGCGGCTTCCTGTGCGGTTTGAACCGAGGTCTCCGTGGCTTCCGCCAGCAATGCACGCGCCTCGCTGCTGATGGTGACCGTCGACGACGACGTGGGTGCGCTGGTGCTCGATCCCGACTTCGAAGAACTGCTGGTGCTGGACGTTGCGGCCGTCGACGCTGAACCCTTACTCGATGCGACAGATTGACCGGTCGCCTGGGCGTTATTTTGTGTAATCGCCTGAATGGACATCTGATTCTCCCGATAGAAGATGTGGGTACTGCGTTCTATCTATCGGCCTCGATTTATAACGCTTGAGAAGTATATTTTTTTCGTTTATCGCTATTCTTAAGCGTCTGTTAAGGCCTGATATGAATCATGCCCACGCACCACTATTCGCGATCACCGCAATACGGGTACTCGATCGATTCCGTCTCTCCGCCGGTTCAATGGTTCGATGCAACAGGACGTTGCTCAACTCCCTGCATCCTCATCGTGCGCTTTCAATCTGTTCGACACGGCCCTGACTCCGAGCACGTTTCGCGCTGCGATGCCAGCGCGCGAGATCTGCCAGCTCTCCGGCACCCATCCGGTTAGCGTAACGACGCCGAGGCGCGCCCTGATGTGAATCTCCGAATCATCCAGATCCGGTACGCGCCTGATGGCACGGCGAACGTCGCGAATGATCGACGTGTCTGGCCTCGTGCCAGGCGGCGACGTCGAAGCCGCCACCCTTTGCACGCCCGCCCCGGCCGGTGTGCTCGCACTAGTTTGAGCGTTCGCATACGTTGCACAACTCGCGATGGCCGCAAAGAACATTGCTCCGATTATTCCGCCCGCGCCGCTTGTTTTCATGCTGCCTCCTTTGGGCTCTGCCAGCCTGGCAGGGGAAAATGGTATGCGTCGACAAGTGTCGACAAGCAAGCAACGTTGTGCGTTTCGCCTTGCGTGCGATTGAAGCAGTACGCAAGTATCGAATTGAAGAATACCTGGAATTGTCAAAACGGTACTCGCCAGAGTGCTCCGGACCCCACATCCTCGACGACGCGAACGGCGTCATGCCGTCGATTCACGCGCCAGTGAAACCCGCCTTGACCGGGTTGCGTCTCGCAACTAATATTGATTGCGAATCGCAACTTTTCTGGACGAGCCATGGATTTCATCGACGCTCCCGCGAAGCCCCGCGACACAACAATCCTCGAACTCCGCGACTTCTCCCGCAAGCTGGTTCGCGAACTAGGCTTCATGCGCGCGACCCTTGCCAATAGTGATCTGGCACCTTCAGCGGTTCACGCTGTCCTTGAAATCGGCATGACGCCAGGCATTAACGCGAAGGACCTGGGCAACATCCTGCGTCTGGACAAATCGAATACCAGCCGGCAAGTTGCGCGTCTCGAAGCGGACGGATACGTGGAGCGTCGCGTATCCAGCGACGATGCGAGAGCGTCCGAGTTGTACCTGACGGCGGAAGGAAAGAAACTCCGGAAGAAGATTGACCAGTTTGCGACGGATCAGGTGTCCAACGCCCTCCGACGCATGCTTCCCTCCGACCAGCAAGCCCTGCTCCGCTCCCTCGCGCTATACGCCGATGCATTGGCGAAAGACAACGACATCACGGCGACGGGTACGACGCTGGAACCGACGCCCATCGTCGAAGGTTATCAACCCGGCTGCATCGGCGATATTGCGAGCCTGCATGCGCGTTTTTGTTCAGAGCACTGGGGGTTCGGTTCGTACTTTGAGAAGAAGGTCGCAACTGAACTTGCGGAGTTCGCGGACGCACTCCCCGCCGAAGGCAAAGCACTTTGGCTTTATCTCGAGAACGGCCGCGCGCTCGCTTCTCTCGCCATCGATGGAGATGTCGGGGCTGGAATCGCACGTTTGCGCTGGTTCATCGTGGACGATTCACTGCGCGGCACTGGCATCGGTCGGCAACTCATGACGCGGGCAATGCGCTTCGTGGACGAGCAGCGGTTTCGCGAGACGTACCTTTGGACATTCAAAGGACTGGATGCCGCGCGCCATTTGTACGAGCTGTCTGGTTTTACGCTGACCGATGAATTTGCGGGTACGCAATGGGGCACTGAAGTGATCGAACAACGTTTTAGTCGGGTCGCCAGCTAACCGCCGATTTTTTCCAGCAATACAACTGCCTTCGACTACACCCATTATCGCCATGAAAATCGCTGTGTTATCCGACATTCACGGTAACCTCGCTGCGCTAGACGCCGTGCTGGAAGATATTCGTTCCGCTGGCGCAGACCTGATCGTCAATCTCGGCGACATTCTTTCCGGTGCGCTGCATCCACGCGAAACCGCTGATCGATTAATGCCTCTCGATCTTCCGACTATCCGGGGCAATCATGAACGACAGGTGCTAACGGTCAATCGCGAACGTATGCGGCTATCCGACCGCTGGGCACTCGATTGCCTGCGTCCGGATCAACTTGCCTGGATCGCCGGATTGCCTGATACGTTGTCGCTTGACGAAGATATTCTCCTCGTCCACGGGACACCGAAAGACGACCTGACCTACTTTCTGGAAACCGTAACGGACGCCGGATGCAGGAAGGCGACACACGACGAAGTCAAACTTCGCGCAGGGGATACGGATTCGAAGCTGATTCTTTGCGGTCACACGCACGTGCAGCGCGCGATGAAACTCGATGACGGACGCCTGATTGTGAATCCCGGCAGTGTCGGCCTTCAGGCTTACGAGGATGACCAGCCTTTTCCTCATCGCGTGGAAATGGGTTCACCGCACGCGCGATATGCCTTTGTGGCCAAAACCGGACTGGACTGGAAAGTCGAATTCCGCGCGGTTGAATATGACTGGGACACCGCATCGGCAACGGCACAATCCAATGGACGGCATGACTCGTCCGTCGCGCTTCGCAGTGGCCGTTGTTGAACCAGCGGTTGAAAGAGCGCTTACGCCCGGGCGAGTCGCCGCACTATCGACGCAACGGTCACCATGGCGCTTTCGAGCTCCTCGCAACGCGGCGTGCCGCAATTGATGCGCAGGAAACGATCGAATCGATTCGAATTCGAAAACATGAATCCCGGCGCCACATAGACCCCTTGCTCCAGCGCCTCTTCGAACACCGCCTCGGAAGACACGCCGTCGGGCAGCGACACCCACAGACATAGCCCACCGCGCGGCAGTGTGAGACGCGTGCCGGCCGGAAAGTTCGCTGCAATGAACCGGGCTGTCCATTCCCGCTGCGCCCGCAAGGCGGTGCGCAGCCGACGCATATGCCGGTCATAGCCGCCCGTCGCCAGAAAATCGGCCACTGCCCGCTGCGACAGCATTTCGTTGGGACGTGACAGCGCGAACTTCAGCATGGCTATCCGGCCATGCCACCGGCCGCCCGAAAGCCAGCCGATGCGCAAGCCAGGCGCCAGCAGCTTGTGGAGCGATGCACAGAAGATCACGTTGCCGGTTCGGTCGTGGGACTTGATGGCGGGCGGCGCTTCGTCGTCCACGGTGCCGGACAGACAATCGTCCTCGATCAGCGCCACACTGTGCTCCTCGCACAACTGCATCAGCCGAAGCCGATTTGCATCCGGCATGATGCTGCCCAGCGGATTCTGCAGCGTGGGGACGACCACGACCGCCCGGAGTTGCGGCTCGGTACGGATTGCGAGGTCAAGCGCCTCAAGCGACATACCCGTGGTCGGGCTGCAAGGGATCTCGAGCGCGCGAATATTCAGGCTTTCCAGGATCTGTAGCAATCCGTAGTAACAGGGCGATTCCACGGCAACGACATCACCGGGCGCGGCCACGGCGCGTAACGCCAGTTGCAATGCTTCGGTGCAACCGTGCGTTATCAGTATCTCGTCGGGCGACAGCGTCATGCGGTGTTGCAGCGCGAGCCTGGCCAGCGCCGCACGCAGTATCGGGTCTCCCGAGGGTGTGACGGCCCGACCAAGGACGTCCGGATCGCCGCGCAGCACCCGGCTGGTAGCCTGATTAAGCGCAGTCAGCGGATAGAGCGACGGTGCACCGCGGGCGCCGCCAAGACTGAAACGTATGGCGGCGCCATGGCTGCGCGCGAGAACCGAGGCAATACGCTGGTGGATGCCGACGTACTGGGCGGAGTCGGGCACTGCGGACACCGGTTCGTCGAGCGGCGCCAAACGCAAGGAAGCGGGTACGCAAACGAAGTAGCCGGAGCGCGGACGCGCCTCCAGCAGACCATCGGATTCGAGCTGCCGGCAAGCCTGTAGCGCGGTGGACAGGCTCACCGCGTGCTGGCGCATCAAGACCCGTACAGACGGCATCCGGTCACCCGGCGCCAGTGCGCGGGCGCGAATGGCCTGGCGGTAATGATCGGCGACTTGCTGGTAGAGCGGGACGGAATCCATGCGCCATGATCACGTATTCAGGGACGCCCGTACAGATGCAGTAATCGACGTATTGGACCGGAACAGATCTGATTATTTTGCTCTGTTCCGATCCGGGTCCCGATTTCCTGTGCCGGTCCGACGGCTTGCGCTGGCGGTAGCCTGAAGGCTCCTACCACCGCTCCCGAGGAGACGACCATGTCATCCCCCGTCACAGCTCCGGCATCGCAACGACTGACTCTGCCAGCCGGACAGGCGCTGCGTCAACGCATGGCGCGAGGCACCGTCGTGCATGTCGAGTCAGGCCGGATCAACGTGCGATTGCCGTTCCAATGGCTCGCGCAGACAGCATGGCGCCCCGAGCACCCGATGTCGGCTGGCAACGTACTTGTCATTGAGGCGAGTGGGTGGCTCGAAATCACCGGCGAGGCGCAAGCCGTCATCGAAGTTCGGCCGCCGGCCGCTTCCGCGTGGCGTCGAGGGCTGTGGCGAATTCGCGGGGTATGGGCTCATTCGTCGCATGCGGACAACGCGACCGCAAACTCGTCGCCCGTCGCGCGGTGAGACACATGGGCGGCGCGACAGCGCCGCCCGGCTACAGTCAACCATTTCGATCGACTGAGTTAGGCGCAAAGGCGAAGCATCGACGATGCAGCGCCCCACTCACTCTCAAGTGGCATATTGCGCGATGCCATTGCCGAACGACCAATTCTCCCGCGCCACGTCCACGAGATTGACGAACACGTCTTCGGGCCGCACGCCCGGACTTTCCGCGAGATTGCGCGCGATCTGCGCAAAGAGCGCTTTTTTCTGATCCTGTCCGCGTGTGTTGCTCACCGCGATCTGGATCATCACGAGGTCGTCGCTCCGCTCAATGCCGAGGTAATGCCGGCCGAAGAAAAAGTTATCGGCGTCGTGCTCGTTCACGAGCATGAAGATGTCGTCTTCGGGCGCCTTGAACACTTCCATCAGTGCGCCGTGCACGCCTTGTGCGAGCGCCTGGCGATATTCGGCTGACTTGCCGGCGCGAACCGCAATCCGGGTAAATGGCATGTCGTTCTCCTTCGGGTAACTGAACATGACAGGAGTCTAGGCAAGCACTATCATAATAAACAGCCATGATTGCCTATTTCATCCATTTACGTTTGAAATGAAAACACTCGACCTCGATGCGGTGCGAGCCTTTGTGCTGGTCGCCGAGCTGCGCAGCTTCACGCGCGCCGCCGACGCGCTCGACACCACGCAATCGGCCGTCAGTCTCAAGCTCAAGCGCCTCGAAGGCCACCTCGGAAGGCGGTTGCTCGAACGAACGCCTCGCGTCGTGCGGCTTTCGGCGGATGGACTCGCGTTCCTCGGCGCGGCGCGCGATCTGCTGGGCGCGCACGAGCGAGCGCTCGGCATGCTGGCCGATGACGAGCGGCGGCTCTCGCTGGGCCTGAGCGAGCACGTCGCCGACGCGCAGCTCGCACGACAGCTTGCGAGCCTGCGCGCTCATGATCCTGGGCTCGTGATCGAACTGCATCTTGGCCTCTCGGCGGCGCTGGTCGCGCAATACGACGAGCGCCGGTTCGACGCGGTGATCGTGCGCCAGGAGGAAAGCGAGATGCCGCGCGCCGATGCCCAGCCGCTCTTCGCCGAGCCGCTTGTCTGGCTTGCGGCACCAGGATTCCAGTGGCAACCGGACGGCACGCCGCTGCCGCTCGCGCTGCTGGCGGGGCCGTGTGCCGTGCGCGCGACCGCCATCCGCGCGCTCGACGCGGCGCAAATCGGCTGGAGCGAGGTGTTCGTGGGCGGTGGGGTCGCCGCGGTCGGCGCAGCGCTGGAGGCGGGGCTGGCGATTTCGCCGCTCGCGCGGCGCGTGGCGCCCCGTGGGCTCGTCGACGTGGGAGCGCGGTTCGGATTGCCCACGCTGCCCGCTTCGCGCGTGCTGATGTACTCGCGGGTCCGTGAGCCGCGCTCTGCGGCCACGCTGCAATTGTTTGCAGCCAGTCTGGAGGCAGGGTGAGCGCACGCCGGCGCTCGTATCGTCAGTGCAGAATCGGGGGCAGTGCCTGCGGTTGCGCAATCGCGGGACTATGCGGCTGGACAGCCGGTGCGGAAGGCGTCTGGGCGACAACCTTGTCATGCGGTGCAGGGAGCGCCTCGGTAGGCTTTGACGCGTTCGCAGCCGGGGCGTGTGCGGGCACGGAATGCACCGAGCTCGCGGCCGGTTGTTGTCGGGTTGAACGCGCCGTGCTGGCGTGGACTTGAGGCGCGTGTTGTACGCTCGCCCGCGTTGTGCTCGCGTGAGGCTCGGCGTGCCGTGCGGTTGCGTCGGGCTGCGTGTGTCGCGCCGAGGCGTGAGCCTTGCGCGAATGCGGATCGCCGTGCGTTGCAGCGGCGCTCCGCTCTCCGGAACGCGGTGACTTGTGCCCGCCCGCCTTTTTCGCAGTCATCGTGGCGGTGCCCGCGGCCTTGCTCTTCGCCTTGCTGGCCGACTTCGCGCCATGGCTGCGTTCACTATGCGTCACGTGATGCGCACTGCCGCTCCGTGCATGAACCTGCGCGCCATGCTTGCCTGCATGCGCCGCCCCCTGACGAGCCTCAGGCGGGTTCCAGGTCTCCTTGACCTGCCCGGCTGCCATCGCCGTCGACATCCACATTGCCGCGACCAACACTGCTACTGCCCGCACGCCGCCCTCCTGAACACCCGTCAAAGTCTGTCAGCTACAGGTCGGCGATTATACCCAGCCCAATCTTGCAATAATCCATATATGGACTAATATTTATCAAAAGTTCATATTAGGACTCAATCATGCCGCACGCGTCCGCCGCTTCGTCAGCCACGCCTGCTCGACGACCAGGCGCAGAACCCTCGCTCACGGAGATGTCCGCGGCTGGCTTGCGTGCCTTCTTCAAAATCGCGCACGACTGGGACCTGGGCGTCGACGAGCAGATCGTGCTGCTCGGTTCGCCGGGCCGCTCGACGTTCTTCAAGTGGAAGCACGCGCCGGAAAGCGCGCGCCTTGGCCGCGACACGCTCGAGCGTCTGTCGCTGCTGCTCGGCATCTACAAGGCGCTGCAGATCCTGCTGCCGCAGCCCGCCGCAGCCGATGCCTGGGTCAAGCGTCCCAACAGCGCACCGCCGTTTGGCGGGCGGCGCGCGCTCGACCGCATGCTGGCGGGCAATATCAGCGATCTCGTGGCCGTGCGTCAGTACCTCGATGCGATGCGGGGCTCATGGGCGTGACGCAGGCGAACTGGCAAGACCGCTGGCGCAGCGCGCCGCTCGCGTGGACGCCCGCGTACCGCGTGATTCCCACCCGCTTTCCCGCCGTGAACCTGTTCGACCGCGTGGCGTCGCCAGAGGACTTCGACGCCCTCTACGCGCTCGAAGCGCTGACCAACGACCGGCTGCGCACCGAAACCGGCGACCTCGATCTCGTGCCGCGCGAAGAACGCCGCTTCGGGCCCGGCTACGGACCGATCATGGCGGCGTTCACCCACCTGAATCCGCTGGGCAGCCGCTTTTCGGACGGCACCTACGGAGTGTTCTATTGCGCTCGCTCGCGCGAAACCGCGATCGCGGAGACGCGCTATCACTCCGGGCTGTTTCTCGCCGCGACCAGCGAGCCGCCACTGCGTCAGCAGATGCGTCTCTACACCGTCGCGGCTGAAGGCGACGTGGTGGATCTGCGCGGCGATCCCACGCTGGATCCCACGGTGCTGTCCCCCGACGACTATTCGGCGGGCCAGGCGCTTGGCCGCGCAGCACGCGAGGCGGGGGCGCCCGGCATCGCGTATCCGTCGGTGCGCGACGCGGGCGGCGAATGTCTCGCGGCGCTGCGCACGTCGCTCGTGCGCGCGTGCCATCACGCTGCGTATCTGGAATACAACTGGAACGGTCACACCATCGACATGGTGTTCGAGTTAAACCGTATCGTCTGAAGCCGGAGGTCTAAACCGCGCTGAACTGCGCCGAACCGCGCGTTCAGGGCAGCGCGAAGCCCGCCGCGCCCGCTTTGCGCGCGTCGACCGTGGACACGGACCAGCGCCGCGTCGTGAGCGCCTCGACCATCGTGAGCCGGCCCTCGGCGATGAATGCACCGGTGTCGATGAACATATGCGAGCCGACCTGCCTCACCTCATGCACGGGCGTATGCCCGCAGTACGTGAGCGAGAGCGCACGCTTCGGTGGCTTGGCCGAGCCGAGCGCCAGCTCGCGGCCCCACAGCATCTGCTCGCGCACGGTGTCGCTGAAGCGGCCTGCGTCGAGGTCGTCGTCGTCGCCGAAGAATTCCGCGTGCAGCACGTTGAAGCGCTCAGCGCCCTCGCCCACCACGCGCACGAGCGGCAATCGACGCAACCGCTCCGCCTCGCGCACGAGTTCGCCGTCGGGCAACGCCTCGGCCCAGGCGCCGCCGATGCCGTACCAGCGGTAGCGCGGCAGGGTCCCTTCGGCGACGGCGCACAACGTGTCCTCGTGATTGCCGAGCACCGGAAAAAACCACGGCTCGTCGATGAGCGCGAGCGCCTCCTCGCTCTGGTCGCCGCGGTCGACGAGATCGCCGACGGAAAAGAGACGGTCGCGCGACGCGTCGAAGCCGGCGTCGTGAAGCAGATAGCGCAGCGCATCCACGCAGCCGTGCAGGTCGCCGATCACAAAATCGCGGCCGGCACGGTTGCTCTCGTGATGCTGCACGACAGGGACAGAAACGCGTGTCATTTCTTCATAATAGTCCGGCCCGCGACGCCCGTATGCGCGCCGCGCCGCTCTCGGCGCACGAGCGTTCGCGACTGTTTTCAGCACCCTTACTGCGCCCTGCACGCAGCGCGCCGACCTGGTCGGGCATGATCGTCGCCCGCGGATTGACCAACTGTTTCGCCACGTATTCGAGATCGCAGCAATCCGATCGTTGGTCAGTTCGGTGCCGAACGGGGGCACCAGCACAAATCGTCCGCTGCGCGCGCACGCAGGTCATGATCGAACGCAGGTTTATCCTGACCGGACGCGCCACACAGCGAGATATATCGCTCCGCATCACCGGATGCGCGCTGTAGAATCGCCGCCACCCGCCAACGCCTCACATCCCGACGACATGAACCTCTACCCGCAGGTGCTTCGCAACCGTCCACACATGACGCTCGGCCTTGCCGCAGGCCTCCTGGTCGCCCTGCTGTCGCCGGCCAGGCTCACGCCTACCGCGCGCATCCTGCTCGGCTGGGATGCCGCGGTCTGGGTTTATCTCGTCCTCATCTGGTTTCACATGGCCTTCACCACCGAGGAAGGCGTGCGCAGCCACGCACAGCGCGACGACGAAAACGCCGTCACGGTCCTGTTCGTGATCTGCGTGGCGGCTGTTGCGAGCATTGTCGCCATCGTGCTCGAACTCGGCACGACGAAGGACCTCGGCATCGCATCCAAGGTGCTGCATTCGGTCATTACGGGCCTCACGCTGGTCGGCGCGTGGTTCCTGATCCCGACCATCTTTACGTTGCACTACGCACGCGTCTACTACGAGTCCGAACCGGACGCGCCCGCGCTCGTCTTCCCGGATCGCGATCTCACGCCCAACTACTGGGACTTCCTGTACTTCTCGTTCACGATCGCCGTTGCGTCGCAGACGGCCGACATCGGCATGCGAGGACGCAGCGCGCGACGCAGCGTCCTCGCACAATCCGTCCTCTCGTTCTATTTCAACGTCGCGGTGCTCGGCCTGTGCGTGAACATCGCCGCTAGCATGGTTGGAAACTGACCGCCCTGCGTTCCCCGCCTCCGTCCCCCGCCGTCGACCTTTCACGTCGCGTCCATCGCGACCGTTCTCGCCCCAACTTCGGGCATGGCCTTTGCTGAACCAGCCCGCGAGATGCCTGGCTGCGTTCGCAGTTTGGCTCCGGCCTGCTTCTGCACTACATTGAACAGGACGCGCCGCCACGAGCGCAGCGCGGCACGTTCCGGCACTCTCCGGGCAACGTGATCGCGGCAGGTCCGCATCCACTTGCCCGACGCATCTGGAAGACGACCGATGGAAGCGCCTCAGGCCTATGCGCCGCGGATCTACTTCGTCCATTCCGTCCATGTCGGTCCGCTCGACGCGTGGCCAGCCCTGTTCGCGCACGCGGCGTCGCTCGGTTTCGATCATGTGCTGATCGGCGCGTTGTTCGCGCCGGGTGTTTCGGGCGACGGTCGTATCGTCGCCGATCATGCGCGTCTCAATCCCGCCTTCGGAACGTCACAATCCGCAGATGTTGCGTTGCGCACGCTCACGCAATCCGCACGCGAGCGTGGCATCACGCTGCTCGCCGATCTCACGCTCGACCGCGCCGCCGCCGATGGCGTGCTCTACGCTGCGCACCGCGAATGGTTTCATCCGTTCGAGCCGGAAGATGCGCGGCTCGATCCGCGCCACGGCCATAGCGACGCGCACGTCGCCTACGCCGACTTCGAACGCGCGGCCGCGCCGCTCGCCGCGTGGTGGTCGCAGCGCATGATCGAACTGGTGCAGGCCGGGCTCGGCGGCTTTCGCGTCGAGTCGCCGCATCGCACGCCCGCGAACGTCCTGCGCGGCATCTTCGATGTCGTGCGCGAACGTCATCACGACGCACGCTGGCTCGCCGCGACACCTGGGCTCTCGCGCTCGGCCGTTGCCGGGCTGGAGGGCGCGGGATTCGATGCCGCATTCACGTCGCTGCGCTGGTGGGACTTTGCGTCGAGCTGGATGATCGAGGAGCACGACATAGTGCGTCGCGTGGGCTCGCCAGTGG
This sequence comes from Paraburkholderia adhaesiva, assembly GCF_021390575.1. Classification (GTDB taxonomy): domain Bacteria; phylum Pseudomonadota; class Gammaproteobacteria; order Burkholderiales; family Burkholderiaceae; genus Paraburkholderia; species Paraburkholderia adhaesiva. Next base: position 1,740,732 of record NZ_JAJEJQ010000002.1, read on the forward strand.
CGTTTCCCGAGGCGCCCTACGGCAAGCGTTTTGTCCACGACCAGGAGGGCGCCGCCGATGCGCGGGCGATCGAGCGCGCGTACCGGCGCATGCTGCGCGCGGCCGCGGCGCTCGGCACGGGCTGGCTCGTGCCGATGGGCTTCGAATACGGCGTGGCCGATGCCGTCGAGTTCGCAGGCGGCGCGCCGGCGGACTTCGAAGCCGCCAGGGCGCGTGCGCCGTTCGATCTCTCCGCCGACATTGCGCACGCCAATGCGTTGCAGCGCGAGACGTGGGCCTTGCAGTGCAATGGCGAACTCCGCGCGCTGAACGGACCGGGCGCGCCCGTTGTCGCGCTGTTGCGCGGTGATCGCGCGGACTTGCGCGACGCCGAAGATGCCGTGCTCACGCTCATCAACCCCGCGCTCGCTGCACCCGTGCGCGTGAACATGGCGCATCTGCTCGACGCCGTGCCCGGCGGCTTCACGCGCTTTTCACCGCTCGACGCCGAGACATTACGCGGCGCGCACGGCGCTCCCGCTCGCGACGCAAGCGCGGTGCCGGACCATTTCGCGCTGCCCGCAGGCGCGTGCTGGATGTTCCGCGCGCTGGCCGCTCCGGCGGTCTTGCTCGCGCCGCGCGAGGACGTCGCCAAGGGCCGCACGAGTGGTCACAAGACCGTGGCCGATGCGCTCCTCTCCCCGCGCATCGCCATCGAAAGCGTGACGCCTTCGGTCGACGAAGGCCGCTTCGTGGCGAAGCGCATCGTCGGCGAACGTGTCGAAGTGCGCGCGGCGATCTTCGCCGATGGCCACGACCGCATCGACGCAGCGGTGCTGTGGCGCGCCGCCGACGAAACCGCGTGGCACGAGTCGCCGATGGCACCCGTGCTGCCGCCGGGCACCGACATGTGGAGCGGACACTTCCCGCTCGATCGCATTGGGCGCCACGAATTCGTCGTCATCGCGTGGCGCGACGACTTCGCTTCGCTTGTCGATCACGTTCAAAAGAAGCGCGCGGTGAACCAGAACGTCGATCTGGAGATGGAAGAAGCGAGCCGTCTTCTCGCGCTCGTCCTGGCGACGGCCGAAACCTCCGACACACCCGATCAAGCAGACGGCGGCCACAGCGCGGTGAACGCGTCACTCGACGCGATCGTGAAGCGTTTCGTCGGCGCGGACACGGACACGCGCTGCGCCCTGCTCGCGGCCCCCGCAACGGCCGCCGCTGTGCGCGCCGCGCGTCATCGACCATTCCTCTCTCGCGACGCTCACGTGCGCCGCGTCGACGCCGAACGCCGAGCCGCGCGTTTCGCGAGCTGGTACGAAATCTTCCCGCGCTCCATGAGCGACGACGAAGGGCGCCACGGCACCTTCGACGACGTCATCGCGAAGCTGCCGCGCATTCGCAACATGGGCTTCGACGTGCTGTACTTCCCGCCGATCCACCCGATCGGCCTCGCCAACCGCAAGGGCCGCAACAACACGCTCACTGCGGGGCCCAACGATGTGGGCAGCCCGTATGCGATCGGCGCGGCCGATGGCGGGCACACGGCGGTACATCCGCAACTCGGCACGCTCGACGATTTCCGCCGCATGCTGGCCGCCGCGCACGAGCACGGCCTCGAAATCGCACTCGATTTCGCAGTCCAGTGTTCGCCCGATCACCCGTGGCTCAAGGCGCATCCGGGCTGGTTCGCGTGGCGTCCCGACGGCACGCTGCGTTATGCCGAGAATCCGCCGAAGAAGTACCAGGACATCGTCAATCCCGAGTTCTACGCGCACGATTCGAAACCGGGCCTTTGGCTCGCGCTGCGCGACGCGATCCTGTTCTGGGCGGACGCGGGCGTGCGCATCTTCCGCGTCGACAACCCGCATACGAAACCGCTGCCGTTCTGGGAATGGATGATTGCTGACGTTCGTGCGCGCCATCCCGACGTGTTCTTCCTCTCCGAAGCCTTCACGCGGCCACGCCTCATGTACCGGCTCGCGAAACTCGGTTTCTCGCAGTCGTACACGTATTTCACCTGGCGCGAGTCGAAGCGCGATTTCACCGAATACCTCACCGAACTGACGCAAACGCCTGTACGCGACTTCTATCGCCCGAATTTCTTCGTCAACACACCGGACATCAATCCGCGCCATCTTCAAACGGGCACGCGCGCGAGTTTCATGATCCGCGCGGCGCTTGCCGCGACGCTCTCCGGCGTGTGGGGCGTCTATTGCGGCTTCGAGCTTTGCGAGGGCCGCGCACTGCCTGAAAGCGAAGAATATCTGGACTCCGAAAAATATCAGTTGCGGGCATGGGACTGGAACCGCCATGGCCACATCGTCGGCGAAATCACCGCGCTCAATCGCATCCGCCGCGCGAATCCGGCACTGCAAACGCACCTCGGCGTCACGTTCCTCGATGTGCACAACGATCAGATTCTCTGCTTCGAAAAGGCCACACCCGCACGCGACAACGTCATAGTCGTCGCGATCAGCCTCGATCCGTACAGCGATCAGCGCGCCGATTTCGAACTCTCGTGGCACACGTTCCACCATTGGCAGATCGACGATGGTGCAACGCTCACCGTCACCGACGAATATACGGGCCAGCGCTTCGAATGGCGCGGCCGCTGGCAGCATATGCACCTCGATCCGCACACGCGGCCCTTTGCGATCTGGCGCATCGAGCCCGCACGCGGCCTGCCGCGCGACGAGCCGCTCCCCGAATCGCCCGACGCGCACGTCGCGGGCCACCCCGAACTGGATACGGATTTCCCGCTCGCAGGTGCGACATGAAACGCGATTCCCCCAATCACGCACCGTCCACACACGACGTCACGCACGACACCGCGGCGCCCGGCGAGCCTGGCGAGCCCAGCGAACCCGGCGTACTGAACGCGACGCAGCGGCGCGGCAAGCTGTCGTTTCTCTCCGACGATCCGCTCTGGTACAAGGACGCCGTGATCTACCAGGTGCATGTGAAATCGTTCTACGACGCCAACAACGACGGCGTAGGCGATTTTCCGGGCCTGCTCGCCAAGCTCGACTACATCGCAGGACTGGGCGTCACCGCAATCTGGCTGCTGCCGTTCTACCCGTCGCCGCGCCGCGATGACGGCTACGACATCGCCGACTACCGCAACGTTCACCCCGACTACGGCCAGCTCGCGGACGTGCGCCGCTTCATCCAGGAAGCGCACGCACGCGGTATCCGCGTGATCACCGAACTCGTCATCAACCACACGTCCGATCAACACCCGTGGTTCCAGCGCGCGCGCCGGTCGAGGCCGGGCTCGAATCATCGCAACTACTACGTGTGGTCCGACACCGACACGAAATACGCTGGCACGCGCATCATCTTCATCGACACGGAGCCGTCGAACTGGACCCACGATCCCGTCGCGGGCGCGTACTACTGGCATCGCTTCTACTCGCACCAGCCGGACCTGAACTTCGACAATCCCGCCGTGCTGCGCGAAGTGCTGCAGATCATGCGCTTCTGGCTCGACATGGGTATCGACGGGCTGCGCCTCGATGCGGTGCCCTATCTCGTCGAACGCGAAGGCACGAACAACGAGAACCTGCCCGAGACGCACGAGATCCTTAAACAGATCCGCAAGACCATCGACGAGCACTATCCGAACCGGATGCTGCTCGCCGAAGCGAACCAGTGGCCCGAGGATGTGCAGGAATACTTCGGTAGCGAAGACGAATGCCACATGGCGTTTCACTTCCCGCTGATGCCGCGCCTCTACATGGCGATTGCGAGCGAGGACCGCTTCCCGATCATCGACATCATGAAGCAGACGCCGGATCTGCCGCCCAGTTGCCAGTGGGCGGTATTTCTGCGCAATCACGATGAACTGACGCTCGAAATGGTCACCGACTCCGAGCGCGACTACCTCTGGAACACGTATGCGAGCGACCGGCGCGCGCGCCTGAACCTCGGCATCCGCCGCCGCCTCGCGCCGCTCATGGAGCGTGACCGCCGCCGCATCGAACTCATCAACTCGCTGCTGCTCTCGATGCCCGGCACGCCCGTGATCTACTACGGCGACGAACTCGGCATGGGCGACAACATCCACCTCGGCGACCGCGACGGCGTGCGCACCCCGATGCAATGGTCGTCGGACCGAAACGGCGGTTTTTCGCGTGCAGATCCCGAACAACTCGTGCTGCCGCCGCTCATGGGCTCGCTCTACGGATACGACGCCATCAACGTCGAAGCGCAGAACCGCGATCCGCATTCGCTGCTCAACTGGACGCGCCGCATGCTCGCCACGCGTCGCGGGAAACAGACCTTCGGGCGCGGCACGATCCGCTTCCTGCGCCCGGAGAACCGCAAGATCCTCGCGTACCTGCGCGAAATGCCGGGCGAACCGGCGATCCTGTGCGTCGCGAATCTTTCGCGTGCGCCGCAGGCCGTCGAACTCGATCTTTCCGAATACATCGGCACGTCGCCCATCGAAATGACGGCCGACTCGGTGTTCCCGCCCATCGGCCAGTTGCCGTATCTGCTCACGTTCCCGCCTTACGGCTTTCTGTGGTTCCTCCTGTGTCCGGGCACCCAGCGTCCCGCATGGAGCCAGCCCACTTCCGAGCAATTGCCCGAGTTCGTCACGGTCGTGATCCGCGAAGGACAATTGGGCCCCACGCCGGAGAACGTGCGGCTGCTCGAATCGGAAGTGCTGCCGTCGTGGCTGTCGCGGCGACGCTGGTTCGCGTCGAAGGACCGGCAACTCAAGGGCGTGCGACTCGCCGCGCTCACGACGATCCAGGGCGGCGGCTTCGCCTTCACGGAAGTCGAAGCCGAATTCAGGGACGGCACGAGCGCACGCTACGTGCTCCCGCTCGCCATTAGTTGGGGAACCGAAACAACGACGCCGCTGCATATCCAGCTCGCACTCTCGCGCGTGCGCCGCGGACGCAACGTCGGCTACCTCACCGACGCGTTCTCGCTGCCATGGTTCGCCCACGGCGTCCTGCTCAAGCTGCGCGAACGTGCGGCGGTACCCACGGTCCAGCTTAGCGTGATCCATTTCCTGCCCACGGAACGCTTCGAAACCCTCGATCCAGGCGAAACGCCCGAAATACGCTGGCTCGCCGCGGAGCAGAGCAACAGTTCGCTTGTGATCGCCGAGATGCTCGTGCTCAAGCTCGTGCGCCGGCTTATGCCCGGTGTGCATCCCGAAGTGGAAATGAGCCGCTATCTGACGAAGCTCGGCTACGCGAACACGGCACCGCTAGTAGGCGAAGTGGTGCGTGTCGATCCGCAAGGCGTGCCACACACGCTCGCGATCCTGCAGGGTTATGTCGACAATCAAGGCAACGCGTGGGACTGGGCGCTCGACTACCTGCGGCGCGTGGTCGACGAGCTGGCGCTCTCCGGCAGCGACGACGAGGCCGCTGCCGATCAGGCCCAGGAAGAGGAAGCGGAGCGCGGTTATTGCACGGTGATCGGCGCGATCGGCAAACGGCTCGGCGAATTGCATGTGGCGCTCGCCACGCAAACCGAAGATGAGGCCTTCGCGCCGGTAGAGGCGACCCGTGCCGACGTGCGCGGCTGGATCGCCGACACGAAGGCGATGCTAACCGAAGCGCTCGACATCCTCGCACGGCACACTTCGACCGACCTGCATCAACTCGACGATGACGCCCGCGAACTCGCGCTCGGGCTGCTCGCGCGCCGCGATGCACTGATTGCGGCCGTGGAGCATCGCGTGCCGCTCGACGTCTCGGCGTGGCGTATCCGCATACATGGCGATTTTCATCTGGGCCAGGTGCTGCTCGCCCAGGGCGACGCCTATCTGATCGACTTCGAGGGCGAGCCTGCACGGACGCTCGAGTATCGCCGCGCGAAGGCTTGCCCGTTGCGCGACGTGGCGGGTCTCCTGCGCTCGCTTTCTTATGCAGCGGCGGCCGCGCAATCGACGACCGAAAGCGCCCCGCAGCAAACCGCCGATCGCAAGCGCACGCTGTTCGAGCGTTTTCGCGGCTACGCTGTCGAAGCATTCCTCAGCCACTATCGCGCCGCCGTCGCCGACGCGCCGTACGCGCTCGTGAGCGCCGCGCACGAACAGGATCTGCTCGACCTGTTCCTGATCGAAAAGGCCGCCTACGAAATCCGCTACGAAGCCGCCAACCGGCCCACGTGGCTCGCGCTTCCCGTACGTGGGCTCGCGGCGATCGCGGGACGCGTACTCGGTGCGACGGGCACATCCAGCGCGTCCACCACGCCCCCGGCAGGAGGCGCTCATGGCTGAACACGCGCCGGACGCAGGCCTCACGCAACAGGACATCGACACAATCGTCGGCGCGCGGCACGCCGATCCGTTTTCGCTGCTCGGCCCGCACGAGATCAACGGCACGCCGTATGTGCGTGCGTGGCTGCCCAACGCGTCGCGTGTGCAAGTGGTGGCGCGCGAAAGTGCACAAGCGCTTGGCGAACTCTCGCTTATTCATCCGGCGGGGCTTTTCGCCGGACCGCTCACCGCTTCAGCGCCCTATCGCCTCGACATCGACTGGCAAGGCGTGACCCAGGAGATCGAGGATACCTACTCATTCGGCCCGCAACTGCACGAGGAACCGCTGCACCGGCTCGCGAACGGCGATCCGTATGCCGTGCTCGAATGCCTCGGTGCGCGACCGGTCATCTGCGATGGCGTGCCCGGCGTGCGCTTCGCCGTGTGGGCGCCGAATGCGCGGCGCGTCTCCGTCGTGGGCGACTTCAACGCATGGGATGGCCGCCGCCATCCCATGCGCGTGCGTCACGAAGCCGGCGTGTGGGAGCTGTTCATCCCGCGCCTGGCAGCACTCGCACGCTACAAATACGAAATCCTCGGCGCACGCGGCGACGTGCTGCCGCACAAAGCGGACCCCTGCGCGCTGCAGGCCGAATGCCCTCCCGCTACGGCGTCCATCGTGGCGGACGTCGACGCGATCGACCACTACGCGTGGCACGACCACGACTGGCTGCAAACACGCGGCGAAAAACAGAGCGCGCGCAGTGCGATGGCGGTCTATGAGGTTCACGCGCCGTCATGGCTGCCAACGCAGGACGCCGACGCCCCCGTCCGCGACTGGTCCGCGCTCGCCGATCGCCTGATCCCCTACGCGCAGGGCATGGGCTTCACGCACATCGAATTGATGCCGGTGTCGGAGCATCCCTTCACCGGATCGTGGGGCTATCAGCCGGTTTCGCAATTCGCGCCCACCGCACGCCTCGGATCGTCGCTCGACTTCGCGGCCTTCGTCGATCGTGCGCACGCGGCAGGCCTTGGCGTGATCCTCGACTGGGTGCCCGCGCATTTCCCGAACGACGCTCACGGCCTCATCGATTTCGACGGCACCGCACTTTACGAACACGTGGATCCTCGCGAGGGCTATCACCCCGACTGGAACACGATGATCTACAACCTCGGCCGTCGCGAGGTCAGTGCTTTTCTGATCGCGTCGGCGCTCGCGTGGCTCTTGCGCTATCACATCGACGGACTGCGCGTGGACGCCGTCGCCTCCATGCTCTACCGCGACTATTCGCGCGACGCCGGCGAGTGGATACCGAACATCTACGGCGGCCGCGAGAACCTCGAGTCGATTGCATTCCTGAAGCGTCTGAACCACGAAACGCAGTACGTACCGCAACGCCCCGGCGTGATGACCGTCGCGGAGGAATCGACCGCATGGCCCGGCGTCACCGCGCGCATCGAGGACGGCGGCCTCGGCTTCCAGTTCAAATGGAACATGGGCTGGATGCACGACACGCTGCACTACATGCACGAAGACCCGATCCATCGCCGCTATCACCACCACCAGATGACGTTCGCGATGGTCTACGCATGGTCCGAGCGTTTCGTGCTGCCGCTTTCGCACGACGAGGTCGTGCACGGCAAGGGCTCGCTGCTCGGCAAGATGCCCGGCGACCGCTGGCAGCGCTTCGCCAATCTGCGCGCGTACTTCGGCTTCATGTGGGCGCATCCGGGCAAGAAGCTGCTTTTCATGGGCGATGAGTTCGGGCAACTGGCCGAGTTCGACCACGACGGCACGCCGCAGTGGAGCCTGCTCGACGACCCGCTGCATCACGGTGTGCAGAAACTCGTGAGCGACCTCAACCACCTCTATGCCACCGAGCCCGCGCTTTACGCGCTCGACGCCGAGCCTGCCGGCTTCGAATGGCTCGTCGGCGACGACGCCGAAAACAGCGTGCTCGCATGGCGCCGCGTGGACGGTGCGGGCCGCGAGATGGTGGCGGTCTGCAATTTCACGCCGGTGCCGCGCCACGGCTACCGCATCGGCATGCCGCAGCCAGGCCAGTGGGACGAAGTGCTGAACACGGATGCGTCGGTCTACGGCGGGTCGAACATGGGCAACGGCGGCCTGATCTCGACGGAGCCGGTGGCGAGCCACGGCAAGCCGCAGTCGGCATTGCTCGTGCTGCCGCCGCTCGGCACGCTTTACTTCCGCCTGCGGCGATAGCGTGGACGAGAACATAAAACATCAGGACTCCGATGCACGACGAAGAACAACACAAGGAGCATCGCCATGGTTAACGGCATGCCCGACCAGCTCTTGCCGGGCTCGCCCTGTCCGCTCGGGGCGACGTGGGATGGGCTCGGCACGAATTTCGCGGTGTTCTCCGCCAATGCCTGGCGTATCGAGCTGTGCCTCTTCGATCGAACTGGCCGCAAAGAATACGCGCGCTATACGCTACCCGAATGCACCGATGAAGTCTGGCACGGCTATCTGCCCGGCGCCCATCCGGGCACGGTATACGGCCTGCGCGCGCATGGCCCGTATCAGCCGCACGCGGGCCATCGCTTCAATCCATTCAAACTGCTGCTCGATCCCTACGCGCGGCGTCTCGTCGGCCGGTTTCGCTGGTCGGACACGCTCTATGGCTTTCGCGCCCACTCCGCGCGCGGCGACCTCTCGATCGAGCGGCGCGATTCGGCACCGGCCATGCCGAAGGCAATGGTCGTGTCGGACAGCTTCGACTGGTCGCATGACGTGCGTCCCAACGTGCCGTGGGACAAGACCGTGATCTACGAAACGCATCTGCGCGGCATCTCGATCCAGCGCGACGACCCGCGCCCACACACGCACGGTACGTTCGCCGCGCTCGCCACACCGCGTTTCGTCGAGCACCTCCAGCGGCTCGGCGTCACCGCCGTCGAACTGCTCCCCGTACATGCGTTCGTCACCGAGCGCTTTCTCGTCGAGCGCGGTCTGCGCAACTACTGGGGCTACAACACGGTCTCGTTTTTTGCACCCGAGCCCTCGTACCTCGGCCGCTACGATCCCGACATGATGCGCATCGCGGTGCGCCAACTGCACGCGGCTGGCATCGAAGTCTTCCTCGACGTCGTCTACAACCACACCTGCGAAGGCGGCGAAACGGGCCCCACGATCTCGTGGCGCGGGCTCGACAACGCCAGCTACTATCGCGTCGTGCCGGGCGACGCGCGCCACTACATCAACGATACCGGCGTCGGCAACACGATGAATCTCTCGCATCCGCGCGTGCTGCAAATGGTGGCCGACTCGCTGCGCTACTGGGCCACGTCGTACCGCATCGACGGTTTTCGCTTCGACCTCGGCGTGACGCTCGGGCGCGAGGCCACGGGCTTCGATCCGAACGGCGGCTTTTTCGACGTGTTGCGCCAGGACCCGGTGCTCGCGTCGTGCAAGCTGATCTCCGAGCCCTGGGACGTGGGGCCGGGCGGCTATCAACTGGGCCATCATCCGCCCGGGTTTTCCGAATGGAACGACCGCTTTCGCGACAGCGTGCGCCGCTTCTGGCGCGGCGACGCCGGTCAGCGCGCCGAACTTGCCGCGCGGCTCACCGGGTCGGCGGATCTGTTCGACAAACGCAGGCGGCGCCCGTGGTCGTCGATCAATTTCATCGCGGCGCACGACGGCTTCTCGCTCGCGGACGTCGTCACCTACGAACGCAAACATAACGAGGCCAACGGCGAAGAGAACCGCGACGGCCACAACGAAAACTGCAGCGCGAATTGGGGCGTCGAAGGCCCGACCGACGACCCGGCGATCAACGAGATACGTGCTCGCGTGGCACGCTCGATGCTTGCGACGCTTTTCATCGCGCTCGGCACGCCGATGCTGCTCGCCGGCGACGAAGCCTGCCGCACGCAGCGCGGCAACAACAACGCGTACTGCCAGGACAACGAGATTTCGTGGAATGACTGGACACTGGCGGCCTCGCCGCAGGGCGAAACGATGACGGCATTCGCCGCGCGCGCGATCGCGTTGCGCCGCGATCATCCGTTGCTGCGCGAAACGCGTTTCCTGTATGGCGAGCATGAAGTGCTGCCGGACATCCGCGACGTCGAGTGGTTCGATGAACGCGGCGAGTGGCTTTCGCCCGCGGTGTGGCAAAACCCCGATGCGCGCGCATTCGCGCTACGGCGCGCAGGGCCGGGCCTCGATGGCGAAATAGAAGTATTGTTAATGATGCTGAACGCCTCGCCGGACGCCATCACGTTTTCGGTGCCCAAGCCGCGCATGCAGTGGGACGTGCTGCTCGACAGCGCGCATCCCGAAGGCGCGCCGCGCGCGCTGCCCTGCATCACGTTCGAGGTGGCCGCGCACGCGCTCGTGGTGCTGTGTGCGTGGCCCACGCGCGAAAGCGTGCGCGAGGCCGCGCCTTCAGACGATGCAGTACCGTCGCCGCCTGATCCAGGGCCGCCGCCTGACGCGCGCATCGTCCCTCACTGACCGGCGCTCATCGACACGGGAAACCACTGGAATCCGCCATGTCCTCGCCAACACACGATCCGCATGCCCGCCGCTATATGCATTGCCTGCCGTTCGGCGCGCAGTTGAGCGGCGCGGCGCGCGGGAAGCCGCAAACGCGCTTTCGCTTCTGGGCGCCGTCGTGCAAGGCCGTGCAAGTGGTGTTCGAGACCACGTCCGATGGCGGCGCTGCGGACGTACCTGTCGCGCCGCTCGACATGACACCCACCGGGAACGGCTGGTTCGAGGCGCAGTCGCCGTGCGGGCCGGGCACGCTCTATCGCTACCGCATCGATGGCCAGCAGCTGGTTCCGGACCCTGCCTCGCGTTTCCAGCCGCAGGGCGTGCACGGCCCAAGCGCCGTGCTGGATCCACGCGCCTACGCGTGGCAGCACGCGCACTGGATGGGACGACCGTGGGACGAGACGGTGATTTACGAACTGCACGTGGGCGCGCTCGGCGGCTATCGCGGCGTGAGTGCACGCCTGCCCGCACTCGCTGAACTCGGCGTGACGGCAATCGAACTGATGCCGCTGAACGACTATCCGGGCGAGCGCGGCTGGGGCTACGACGGTGTGCTGCTGTATGCCCCGCACGCGGCTTACGGCACGCCCGACGAACTCAAGGCGCTCGTCGACACGGCGCACGGACTCGGCCTGCAAGTATTCATCGATGTGGTCTACAACCATTTCGGCCCGGATGGAAACTGGCTCGGCGAGTATGCGAAGCCGTTCTTCCGCCATGACGTTGAAACGCCGTGGGGCGTCGCCCCCGATTTCGATCGCTTCGAAGTGCGAGACTTCTTCTGCGACAACGCGCTGTACTGGCTCACCGAATACCGCTTCGACGGCCTGCGCATCGATGCCGCGCATGCCATCGCCAACGCACCCTGGTTGCGCGAACTGTCCGATCACGTGCATGCGCGCATCGAGACCGGCCGGCACGTTCATCTCGTACTGGAGAACGACCGCAACGCGGCGAATCTGCTGGAGTCGCACTTCGACGCCCAATGGAACGACGACGCCCACCACGCATTGCACGTCCTGCTGACTGGCGAAAACGAGGGCTACTACCGTTCGTATGCAGCGCATCCGATCCACAAGCTCGCGCGCGTGCTTGCCGAAGGCTTCGCGTACCAGGGTGAAGCGTCGCCCGCGCACGCCGGGCAGCCGCGCGGCGAACCGAGTGCGCATCTGCCGCCGAGTGCATTCGTGATGTTCCTGCAGAATCACGACCAGATCGGCAACCGCGCGTTCGGCGAGCGGTTGCGCACGCTCTGCAACGACGACGACGTGTTGCGCGCCGCGACGGCGCTCCACCTGCTCACGCCGCAGATTCCGCTCTTGTTCATGGACGAGGAGTACGGCTCGACACAGCCGTTCCAGTACTTCACCGCTTACACGGGCGACCTCGCGGATGCGGTGCGCGAAGGACGCAGGCACGAATTCGCGGCGTTCAGCGCGTTCAGCGATCCGGCTCGACGCGATCGGATTCCCGATCCCAACGATGCGACGACGTTCGCGAACTCTTCGCCGCCACTCGACACGCGCCAGGACGGCGACCGGCTCGAATGGATGCACTTCTACAAATCGGCGCTTGCGGTGCGCGCGCGTCTCTTGACACCGCGCCTGCGCCGCGCGAGCGCACTCGGCGCGACCGTACTCGCCGACGACGCCGGCCAGGATCTCGCGGCGCTCGTCGCGCGCTGGCGTCTCGACGATGGCGCGATCCTCACGCTCGCGCTCAATCTCGGCCACGAAGGCGTGCCGCTCAATCACGAGCCCGACGGCATGGTGGTTTTCGAAACGCCCGCCCGCGCGCGTGATCGCATCGACAACGGCGTGCTGCCCGCGCGATCCTGCGTCGCGTGGCTGACCGGCGATGTGCCCGACTACGCGATTCATCATGACGCGCGCGTCGTCCATCGCGAGGAGCCGCAAGCATGAGCACGGCGCGCCGCACGGAAACGGTCGCGAGCCTCGCCGAACGCGTGGGCTTCGAGGTGGAATGGATCGACGCGCACGGCAACATGCAGCGCGTGGCGGACAGCACGCTTGCCATGCTGCTCGAATGCGCGGGACTGCCGTGCAATAGCGCCGCGCAGTTGCGTCAGAGCGCGGCGATGATCAACGCGGAGCGCTCGGCGCGGCACCTGCCGCCGCTCATCACCGCCGAGTACGAAAGCGCGATTGCGCTGCCCGTCTCCGCGGTACGTGCGGGCGGTCGCTATCGCATCGACCTCGAAAGCGGCGAGCACATAGAGGGGCGCGTTACCGCGCCCAAATGCGCCCCCGCGCTGCTCGCGCCGCTCACCGAGCCGGGCTATCACACGCTCACGGTGAACGAGCATCAACTGACGCTCGCCGTCGCGCCGCCGCGCTGCCATACGGTCGCCGACGCGTGGCGCACCACCCACGGCGAGCACGCGCACGTGCCCGCGCTGTGGGGTGTCGCGGCGCAACTCTACGGGCTGCGCCGCAAAGGCGACGGCGGCATCGGCGATTACACCGCGCTCGCGACACTCGCCGCACACAGCGCGAAGCATGGCGCGCAGGCGCTCGCGGTCAGTCCGACGCATGCCATGTTCAGCGCGCAAGCGGGTCACTTCAGCCCGTATTCGCCTTCGTCGCGGCTCTGGCTGAATGTCATCCATATCGATCCGGCTGCGATGTTCGGTGCGCAGGCGGCCCGCGAAGCGATCGCTGCCGTTCACGCCGAAGCCGCCTGGGACGAACTCGAAGCGCTGCCGCTGATCGACTGGAAGCGCGTCGTTCCGCTCAAGCTGCAGGTGCTGCGCACACTGTTCGAGCGCTTCGACAAGGACGAACGCGCAAGTGGTTCGCCGCGTGCCGCTGCGTTTGAAGCGTTCTGCACGCAAGGTGGCGAATCGCTCGAAGATCACGCGCGCTTCGAGGCGTTGCAGGCCGAGATACTCCGCAGTCCAGACGGTCCGCGTCACTGGCGCGACTGGCCCGCCAGCGTGCGCGACCCGCGCAGCCCCGAGGTCGAAGCCTTCGCAGCGGAACACCGTCACGAAGTAGATTTCCATCGATTCCTGCAATGGCTCGCGGCTGAAGGCCTCGCGCGCGCGCAACGCGACGCGCGAGAAGCGGGCATGTCGATCGGTCTCGTCGCCGATCTCGCCGTGGGCTGCGACGGCGCGGGCAGCCATGCGTGGGCGCTGCCGCACGACATGCTGCAGCGCGTATCGGTGGGCGCGCCGCCCGACATCTTCAATCAGGCCGGCCAAAGCTGGGGCCTCACGACGTTCTCGCCGCGTGCGATGCACAACAACGGGTTTCGCGCGTTCATCGACATGTTGCGCGCTGCGTTCGTGCATTCGGGCGGCGTGCGCATCGACCATATTCTCGGCCTGCGGCGGCTGTGGCTCGTGCCTGAAGGCGAAAGCGCGAAGCACGGCGCGTATCTGCGCTATCCGTTCGAGGACCTCGTGCGGCTCATCGCGCTCGAATCGTGGCGCCATCGCGCGATCGTGATCGGTGAGGATCTGGGCATCGTGCCGCCCGGCCTGCGCGAGCGGCTCGCGAAGCACGGACTCTACGGCATCCGCGTGCTGTGGTTCGAGCGCGAAGGCGACGCATTCCTCGCGCCACGGCATTGGGACACGCACGGCATCGCGACGACATCGACGCACGATCTGCCAACCATCGCGGGCTGGTGGCGCGGGCTCGATATCGACTGGCGCAACCGCATCGGCCAGACCCTGCCGCGCGCGGACAAGCGCGATCCCGTCGCGCTCGAACACGCACAGCGTGCGGCCGAACGCACGGCACTATGGCACGCGCTGCAGGAAAACGGCTGCGTGCCGCGCAACGCAGGCGAACCGCCACGCAATCACGCGCCTGTGGAAGGCGCGCTTGGCTACGTCGCGGCGAGTGCAAGCCCGCTCGTGATGTGCCCACTCGAAGACTTGCTCGCCGTCGTGGAGCAACCGAATCTGCCGGGCTCGATCGACGAACACCCGAACTGGCGCCAGCGCCTGCCGCTACCCGTCGATGCGCTCTACGCCGATCCGGCGTTCGCCGCCCGTGTCGAAGCCGTGACTCGCGCGCGCGTTGCCGCGACGCACGGGTCCGCGGCGGGCGAGTCATCCGAACCAGGCGTGCGCGTTGTGCCGCCTGTCGTGCCACCCGCCGTACCTCCCGCAGCGCCGACGCCATGACCATTCCCCGCGCGACGCTGCGGCTGCAGCTGCATAACGGCTTCACATTCGACGACGCGCTCGCGCAGCTCGACTATTTCGCGGCGCTCGGCGTAAGTCATCTGTACACGTCGCCGATCACGACGGCGCAGCCCGGATCGACGCACGGTTACGACACGGTCGATTACGGCACGGTGAGCGCGGAACTCGGTGGCGAAGCGGGTCTGCGCAGGCTCGCCGCGAAACTGCACGATCGCGGCATGGGCCTCATCGTCGACATCGTGCCGAACCACATGGGCGTGGGCGGCGCGCACAACGCCTGGTGGCGCGACATTCTCGAATGGGGCCGTCACAGCGCCTACGCGCGGCACTTCGACGTCGACTGGCACTCGCCCGACCCCGCGCTGCGCGGCAAGGTGCTGATGCCGTTTCTCAACGCGCAATATGGCGAAGAACTCGCGGCAGGCCGCATCGAATTGAAGTTCGACGCGCGCGAGGCGCGCTTTTACATCGCGTATGGTCCGCACGTGTGTCCGATCTGCCCGACCGATTACGCGGCGCTACTACAGTCGGCCAACCGTGCCGATCTCGACGCGCTCGCGACACCGTTCCACGGTCTCACGACGCAGCCCGAGGACCAGCAGCGCGCTGCGGCCGCCTGCAAGGCGCTCCTCGCCTTCGTCGAACGCGAAGGCACCGCTCCAATCGACTACGTGCTGCAAGCGTATGCGGGCGCGGACCCAGCCGCGCGCGACCAGTTGCACCGGCTGCTCGAACGCCAGCATTACCGGCTCGCGTGGTGGCGCACCGCGACCGACGAAGTGAACTGGCGGCGCTTTTTCGACGTGAGCGCGCTCGCGGGCGTGCGCGTCGAGCGGCACGATGTATTCGAGGCCGTGCACAAGCTCGTGTTCCGGCTTTACGCCGATGGCGTGATCGATGGAGTGCGCGTCGATCATGTGGACGGCCTCGCCGATCCGCGCGAGTACTGCGAGCGCCTGCGGCAGCGGCTCGTGCCGCTGCGCGCGGCGCTGCCCTATATCGTCGTCGAAAAGATTCTGGCGCGCGGCGAAGCGCTGCGAGACGACTGGCCTGTGCAGGGCACCACCGGCTATGACTTCATGAACGACGTGGGCGCCCTGCTGCACGACCCGGCGGGCGCACAGCCGCTTGCGGAGACGTGGGCTGGCATCGCGGGAACGCACGCATCGTTCGCGCAGGTGCAGCTCGATGCGCGACGTGAAGTGCTGGCCGCGTATCTGTGCGCCGAACTCGACCACGCAGCGCGCGCGCTGCACCGCATCGCGCGCGAACAGACGGCCACGCGCGACTTCACCTACGCGAGCGTACATCGCACCGTGGCGCAGCTCGCCATTCACTTCCCCGTGTATCGCATCTATCCGGTGAACGGGCTGCGCGGGCCACTCGACAACCGCTATTTCGACATCGCACGCGATGCCGCGCGGCACGCCCTGCCGCGTGCAAACCGCGCCGTGCTGGAACAGGTCGATGCGTGGCTAGGCGGCCGGGCGCCGGACGCCGACGCGCAGGCCACGAACAACAAGGCAACGCGGGCGGTGCGTGGTGTACAAGGCAGTACGCAAAGCGGCACACAAAATGGCACACAAAACGGTTCGCCCAACGCGCCGCTCAGTCACGCGCTCATCGCGCAACGTACGGCGCTCGCGCTCTTCTCGCAGCTCACCGCACCGCTAGCGGCGAAGGCCGCCGAAGACACGGCGTACTACCGCTATGGCCGCCTGCTGTCGCGTAACGAAGTCGGCTCCGATCCCGACGATTTCGCGCGTAGCGTCGATGACTTTCACGCCGCGAATCAGGAGCGTCAGCGGCGTTTTCCCCACGCGCTGCTCGCCACGGCGACGCACGACCACAAACGCGGCGAGGATATGCGCGCGCGCCTCGCGGTATTGAGCGAACTACCCACGGAATGGGGCGCGGCACTGCGGGCATGGTCGACGTTGAACCAGCCGCACCGCCGCAACGACGTCGCGGGCGCCGCCAATGCGGCGGACTGGGCGCCGGGCCCCACGGCCGAGGCAATGCTGTATCAGACACTGGTCGGCTGCTGGCCGCCCGATCTCGATCCTGGCGACGAAGCGGGCGTTCGCGCACTAGCCGAGCGGGTCGCGCAATGGCAACTGAAAGCGCTGCGTGAAGCGAAACTGCGCACGAACTGGCTGGCCTCCGACGAATCCTATGAATCGGACTGCCAGGCATTTTTGTTCGATATCCTCGCGCCGCAACGACGCGACGGATTCCTGGACGCGCTCGCTGGCTTCGTCGCACGCGTCGCGCCTGCTGGCGCGCTCAACGCGTTACTGCAGACTACGCTGCGCCTTACGTCGCCGGGTGTACCCGATCTGTACCAGGGCACCGAACTGTGGGATTTCAGCCTCGTCGAGCCGGATAACCGCCGGCCTGTCGACCACGCGGCGCGCGCAGCGGCACTCGATGACGCGCCGCCCGCCGCAAAACTGCCGCACTGGCGCGACGCGCAGGTGAAACTCGCCATCGTTCGCCGGTTGCTCGCACTGCGCTCGCAGGCGCCTGAACTGCTGCGCGAAGGCAGCTATCTGCCGCTCGAAGTGCGCGGCGCACTCGCGCAACACGCCATCGCGTTCGCTCGCCGGCGAGGTAATGCCTGCGCCGTAATCGTCGGTACGCGACTGGCGGCGACGCTCATCGAAGGGCAAGCGCCGCTCGTCGCATCAGCGCGTTGGGGCGATACGGCGATCGTGTTGCCGAAAGACTGGAACGTGCCGCAATGGCACGACTGGCTCAGCGATGCCGTCCGGACCACGGACGGCGAAAACACGCTGCCCCTGCGCGACGTGCTCGCGGCGATGCCGGTCGCGGTGCTGTCGAATCTCTCGCGCACGGGTACGTGATGGCCATGAAGGCAGCGCCCGGCGCTCAGCCGCCTTCGTCTTCGAGATCCTTCGGATAGATCCGCACGAGCACGATACGCGGCCCCTTCATCTTCTTCACGACGATATCGAAGCGCTCGAACGAGACGCGCTGGCCTTCGGACGGTAAATCGTTGAGCGCGTGAATCACGAGACCCCCCACCGATTCGGCGCGACCCTCGTCGATGTCGATCCCGAGCACCTGCTCCAGCGACACCACAGGCAGACTCCCGCGGCCCATCAGCGTGCCGTCGTCCATCCGCGTCCAGCCGCCGGTACCGCCTTGATGAAACTCGTCGCGAATCTGGCCCACCAGCGCGCCGAGCATATTGTCGAGCGTGAGGAAGCCCTTGGGCCGCATGCCCTTGCGCCCCACCAGCGCGAAATGCGGCGCACCCTTGCGAAAGCGCCGGAACAGCACGAGGGCGGGCGTCTCTGGCAGCACGTACTGCACGGGCCGCGCGAACTTGCCGAGATCGTCGAGCGCGTGACCGGCCTCGCGCGCGAGCAGCACGTCCTTCAGGTGAACGAGCCCCGCGATGCGTTCGCCCGTGGCGTCCTCGAAGAGCGGATAGCGGCTGAAGCGGTGCTGCGCGACGATCTGCATGTTCTCGTGCAGCGGCAGGTCGCGCCGCAGGGCGATCATCTCGTGCGCGGGCCGCATCAGGTCGGAGACGGTCATGCGTGAGAAGTCGAGCGAATGCGCGAGGGTGTTCCATTCGTCGGGGCTGTACGCATTCGCGGCGGCGGGCTGGCGTACGGCGGCCGTTCCCGGCACGTCGTGCGCTGCGGCCTGGGCCGCGGCAGCCCTGGCGGCGGCGCGGCGGCTGCGCAGGATCAGCTTCAGTTCTTCCGTTGAATAGTGCGCGTCGGAGCCGTGGTCCGACGAAAGGCCCGCGAGGCGCAACACCGCGTTCGCGCTCGTGTTGAGCGTCCAGATCGCCGGGTACATGACCCAGTAAAAACCGTAGAGCGGCACGGCGGTCCAGAGCGAAATCGTTTCGGCTTGACGGAGCGCGAGCGACTTCGGCGCCAGTTCCCCCACGACGATGTGCAGGAACGAAATCAGCGTGAACGCGAACACGAGCGAAATGCTGTGAATCAGATTCGCGGACTGCACCCCTAGCAGTTCGAACAGCGGCGCGAGCAGCCGCGCGAAAGCGGGCTCGCCGATCCAGCCAAGGCCGAGCGACGCGAGCGTAATGCCGAGCTGGCACGCGGAGAGATAGGCGTCGAGCTGGCCGTGCACCTTCGCGAGCACTCTGCCGCGCAGGCCATATTGCGCCACGAGACTTTGCACGCGCGTCTGCCGCAGCTTGACGAAGCCGAATTCGGCGGCCACGAAGAATCCGTTGAGGGCGACCAGCAGCAGTGCGCCGACAAGGGCAAAAACCTGAATCAAGACGGGAGGCTCCGATAAAGCGAAGCGGTCAGTATAAGCGGTGAAAGGCTGATGAAAGCAATAACGGCGACGACCTCATGCTGTCTCGCGCATCTGAATTCGCTCACGGCGAAAGGGCATGACGCGTTTGCGCGTCACGCGGGCGCGAGCAGCAGCGTCAATACGAGCGCCGTGGTCGCGCCTTCGGTCAGCGGTTGCTGTTCGAAGCGACCGCCGTGCGCCTCGGCCACGCGCTGGCACAGCGACAGCACCCACGCCGCACGCCCCGCCTCCAGCGGTTCGCACGCCTGCGCACGCGCGAACGGTTCAAGCAGATGCGGTAACGCTTCGTCGGTCAGCGCCTGCGGTGCAGCCGTCCACTTCACGTCGAAATGGGGCGAAGCGGCCGTCGCGCTCACGTCGAGCGTCACGCCCGCGCCGTGCGCACTCGACTCCACCGCGAACATCAACATCAGCCACAGCGCCTGCGCGATCCGTTCGCGGTCGCCGTCGAGCGTCGCGCCCGTCGGCACGCCATGCACGGTCAGCGTCACGGCGCGCGCGTCTGCGAGCGCCACGCGTACGTCGTCTATCGTTTCGTCGATCAACGCATCGAGCGCGAATGGCGCACGGTCGATGTGCAATGTGCGCGTCTCGGCACGCGTCTTGTCGACCAGCGTTTCGAGCAGTTGCACCTGCTGCTCGACACCTGTGCGGATTCCGCCCAGCGCACGTTGCGCGGTCGCATCCACGGCATCGATCTTGCGCTCGAGCACGTATGCCCAGCTATGAATCGCATTGAGCGGACTGCGCAGGTCATGCGACACGCGCGACAGCACATGGTCGCGCATGAAAAGCGCGGTCTCCGCGCACAGCCGCGCAATGCGTTCGGATCTTGTATCGGGAGTTGGCGCCATCGGTGTCCTCTTCTGCGCTCGTGGCGGGTATTTCTGCGGGTATTTCTGATTAGCATCCGGCGTGCCGGGTCAGTGGCCAATTATAGGTAGACGCAAAATCGCCCGTACTGGGCGCGCCTCGCGCGCGTGCGTGCCGTACAAAACCCCTACAATAGCGTTTTTTCCTTCCGATCCAGGAGTCTTTCATGTCTGACGCGAACAAGGCGGTGACCACCGCATCCGGCCTCAAATACGAGGACCTGACCGAAGGCACCGGCGCCGAAGCGCGTGCGGGCCAGACCGTCAGCGTGCACTACACCGGCTGGCTGACCGACGGCCAGAAGTTCGATTCGAGCAAGGACCGCAACGATCCGTTCGCCTTCGTGCTGGGCGGCGGCATGGTCATCAAGGGCTGGGACGAAGGCGTGCAGGGCATGAAAGTGGGCGGCGTGCGCCGTCTCACGATCCCGCCGCAACTCGGCTACGGCGCGCGCGGCGCGGGCGGCGTGATTCCGCCGAACGCCACGCTGGTGTTCGAAGTGGAACTGCTCGACGTCTGAAACGTCGCACGCTCGTCTCACGTTCATTTGCCGTCATGAATCCGCATCACCACGCACCCGTCACTACGCCCGGCGTCGAACTGCGCCGCTACGGCGCGGTCGAGGAAACCGATCTGCACGATTTTCACCAGATCGTGCTCGGTTTCGACGGTGCGATGGAGATGACGGTCGGCGGCGTCGGCGAGCGCATCGACTGTTACTCCGCCTGGCTGATTCCCGCCGGCGACCGGCACGACTATGCGGGCATCGGCGAGAACCGCCAGCTTGTGCTCGATCTGCCCGCCGCATCGCTTGCCGTGCCCGAGCGGCTCTTCGATGCCGCGCGCGCCGTGCGCATCGATCCCGCGCTCACGCAACTCGTGAAGCAGATCGCGCAACGCGCTGCACAAGCGACGCCGCCAGACGCAAACGCAGACGCGCGCGCGCGTCGTTTTCACTGGGACGCATCCGCGCGACTGTGCGCCGCCTTCATCGCGCAAACCGGCATCGCGGGCAGTGCATCGTCCGATGCGGCGGCAGGTCTCGACTTCGCGCGCATCGACGGCTGGCTGCGCGCGCATCTCGCCGAGCCGTTGCGCATCGCGGACCTCGCCGCGCATTGCGGTTTCGGTATGCGGCGTTTCCATCAGCTTTTCATCGATGCGTTCGGCGAAACGCCGCATCGCTATCTGCAGCGGTTGCGCCTCGATACGGCGATCACGCTGCTCGCGGATCCGCGGCGCACACTCGTGGACGTTGCGCTCGAAGTGGGGTTTGGCGACCAGAGCGCATTCACGCACGCATTCACGCGTCGCTTTGGGCTCGCACCGGGACAATGGCGGGCGTTGCCGGATCACGCGAACTACTGACGTGTCATGCCGGCTGGCCGCTGGATGATCGCTTCAAGCGGGGTTCAAGCGATTGCGCGATTCACCAATCGCGAATCAAGCCGACGCTGCATCGAGCGATTTCAGCATCTTCCACACGATGAGCTTGTGCGCCGGCGCGACGGGCAGCATGTACAGCTTGCCGAAGGCGTTATACGTTTCCACCGAAGCCGTGATATGACACCATCGCCCAGACGGATCGGAGGGTGAAGACGTCATGTCGATCGATATCATGACCGCGAGATGCGTGTCTCTCGAAGTCAGAACGAGCTGATCGTCCGTGACCACCTCGACAGTGAAAAAATCGAGGCGCTGTCCAACCGCTGGCGCGGAACGCGGCCTCGCCCCTTTGAAACCGCGAATCGTCTGCACACCGAACAAACTGGAAATCTTGTCCCGCACGAGAAATGCCACCTGAAGCGGAACCGATGGACGCGCAGTCGACGCACAATAGGCTTCGAATGCCGTCATGTTCCGGCTCAAGCGCCGGCAAGCCGTATGCAAGTAATTCAGACGCTCCGGCTCGGCAACAAGACGTGCGCCCGAGGGAAGCTCCAGACTCGCGGGTTTGCTGTTCATGCCTGCGCCTGCTGTTACGCGTGTACGTCGAACGTGTGGACGTACCCCACGAATTCACCGCCGTGAGGCCGGACGCTCACTCGTCGAAACGCCACTCCCACTCCGCCGACGTCCCCACAGCCAGATGCTCGCCCGCACCTGACACGACCGTGGCGTTCACCCCGAACGTGAGGCCCCCGTTCACGCGCGGGTCTGCGCGAAACGTCATCAACGTATCGAGCGGCTCGTCGGGCCACTGCGCGTCGCGCTCGCCCGTTCGCTGATCGATTGTCGTGACCTGGCAACGATCGCACGGCTTCGCGAAACGCAGCACCACGTCTGTCCCGTCGATCGACATCGTTTCGACGAAGTCCTCGTCGAACGCCTCCTCGCCATCCACCACGACGTTCGGCCTGAAGCGGGTCATCGGCACGGGCGGCGCACCCTTTGCGGCGAGCCGCGCGTTGAGGTCCGCGAGCGATGCCTCGTTCGTCACGAGCAGCGGGAAGGCATCGGCGAAATGGGTCGGAACATCCTCTCCATTCGTCCACTTCCTGTTCGCAAAACGCGTGGCGTCGGGCGCGAATCGCACGATCCGCAGCGGCACGCCCACCGCCTTCGAGATCCACTGAGCGGCTTCGTCGCCCTCGTCGAAAGCGTCGACCGTGTCATTCCAGACCGTCGCGCGCACGCGGCGCTCGTCGCCTTGCGGCTCGAACGACAGCAGGAGCGACGACGCCATACCGTCAGTCGAAAGGCGCACACCGCCTTCGACGAACGCGCACACGACACGTGCCAGCGCCGCGTTCTGGCGCTGCGTGACGAGCTGGCCCGTTTCGTCCACCACCATCCAGTTGCGGTCCCACTTCAGCCCCTCGGCGAGGAGCTGCGCCTGATCGAGTGCGATGCCACCGAGCGACTTGACGGGATAGACGAACAACGCGCGAATGACGGCCATGACGGTCCACCTGTGAGATGAAGAAAAACGGGCCGTTTCACACGGCCCGAACTGCAAGAATACTACGCAAACTGAACGGCAAATCGGACGCTCAGGCCGCCGCGTCGAGTCCGCGCGCGAGATCGCTGCGAATGTCCTGCGCGTTTTCGAGCCCCACAGCAAGACGGATCAGCCCTTCGGTGATGCCAGCCGCCGCACGCGCTTCCGGCGTAATGCGGCCGTGCGTGGTCGTCGCGGGGTGCGTGATCGTCGTGCGCGTGTCGCCGAGATTACCCGTGATCGAGCAGACCTTAGTGTTGTCGATGACACGCCAGGCGTTCTCACGCTGCTGTTCGGGCGTATCGCCCTTCAGCTCGAACGAGACGATCGCACCGCCCGCCTTCTGCTGACGCATCGCGAGCGCGTGTTGCGGATGCGATTCGAGGCCCGGATAGAACACACGCTTGACGGCCGGATGCGCTTCGAGCCAGCGCGCGATTTCGAGCGCGTTCGCCGACTGCTTCTCGACGCGCAACGACAGCGTCTCCATGCCCTTGAGCAGCACCCACGCGTTGAACGCGGAGAGCGTCGGGCCCGCGCTGCGCACGAACGGGAACACCTTCCCCATGATGAATTCCTTCGAGCCCACGAGCGCGCCGCCGAGCACGCGGCCCTGGCCATCGAGGAACTTGGTGGCCGAGTGCATCACGACGTCCGCGCCGAGCTTGAGCGGCTGCTGCAGCGCCGGGCTGCAGAAGCAGTTGTCGACCACGAAGAGCGCATTCGCGGACTTCGCGATCTTGCTGATCGCTTCGATGTCCGACACTTCGGTAAGCGGGTTCGACGGCGTTTCGAGGAAGAACATCTTCGTCTCGGGACGCACGGCGTTCTTCCACGCGTCGAGATCGCTGGGATCGACGAAGGTGGTCGTGATGCCGAACTTGACGAAGATCTGCGAGAACATGCCGACCGTCGAACCGAAGATGCTCTGCGAGCTGACGATGTGGTCGCCCGCCTGCAGCGCGGCCATCACGACCGAGAGGATCGCGGACATGCCCGAGGCCGTCGCCATGCACGCCTCGCCGCCTTCGAGCGCGGCGAGCCGGTCCTGGAACATCGTCACGGTCGGGTTCGTGAAGCGCGCGTAGGTGTACGCGGTCTCGGCGTTCTTGAAGCGTTCGGCCGCCTCGGCAGCGCTCGAAAAACAGAAGCTCGAGGTGAGGAAGATCGCTTCCGAATGTTCGTTGAACTCGCTGCGCAACGTGCCAGAGCGCACGGCGAGCGTATCGAAGTTGAAGGTGTCGTCCATGTTCGCGTGGTTTCCTGTTCGTTTCACGTTCACTGGCCATGCGGTCGCGAGACCGTCGGGCACAAATCAGCCAAATGCCGGGCGCAAAAAAGCCCGCTTTGCGTCGGCAGAAGCGGGCTTTCGGGTGTTCGGGGCAGCAGCGCAGCGTATCGAAAATCGGGCGTTTGCGGTTCGATGTGTTCTGACCTTTCGCCCGTTTCGCTTTAGCTGTTTTGGGTTGCCCCGCGTCCGCAAGCTGAGATCAAATCGACGCAAGCGCTCATGCTAACACGGGCAAGCGCGCTGCGCACGCGTCACTCCACCGAGAGCTGCAGGTGCAGCTGCGAACGCGCCATGCCGCCGTCCAGTGCTTCGCTCGCTGCGTCGCGGTCCGACTGGGCCTGCGGCGCGAGGCGCGCGCTCTCGATGTTGTCGAGATACGCCGTAGTGATATCGCCGGTGATGTAATCGCCGTCGAAGCACGAAGCCTCGAAGTGCTTGAGCTCCGGATTGATATCGCGCACCGCCTGCTTGAGGTCAGCCACATCCTGATACACGAGGTGATCCGCGCCGATGATGCGCGCCACTTCCTCGTCCGTGCGGCCGTGGGCGACGAGTTCGCCGCGCGTCGGCATGTCGATGCCATACACGTTCGGATACTTCACGGGCGGCGCCGCCGAGGCGAAGATCACCTTGGTCGCGCCCGCGTCGCGCGCCATCTGCACGATTTCATGCGAGGTCGTGCCGCGCACGATCGAATCGTCGATGATCAGCACGTTCTTGCCCTTGAACTCGATGCCCATGGCGTTGAGCTTCTGGCGCACCGATTTCTTGCGCATGGCCTGGCCCGGCATGATAAAGGTGCGGCCCACGTAACGGTTCTTGAAGAAGCCTTCGCGGTATTCCACGCCGAGCTTCGCAGCAACCTGCATCGCAGCGGGGCGCGACGAATCGGGAATCGGCATCACGACGTCGATCTTCACGTCGGGCAGCTCGCGCAGGATCTTCTCGGCGAGGTAGTCGCCCATGCGCAGACGCGCGTTGTAGACCGGCACGCCGTCGAGCACGGAGTCCGGACGCGCGAGGTACACGAGTTCGAAGATGCAGGGATTGAGGCTCGGCGACACCGCGCACTGCTGCGAGTGGAAATTGCCGTCGAAATCGATGAACACCGCCTCGCCCGGCGCCACGTCGCGCACGAATTCGAAGCCGATGCCTTCCAGCGCCACGGATTCGGACGCCAGCATCCACTCGGTGCCCTCGGGCGTTTCGAGCTTGCCGATGCACATCGGACGGATGCCGAACGGGTCGCGGAACGCGAGCAAGCCATAGCCGGAGATCAGCGAAACGACCGCGTACGAGCCGCGCACGCGCCGGTGCACGCCCGACACGGCCTTGAAGAGCGCCGCGGCATCGAGTTCGAGGCCCGAGGTCGCCGTCTGCACTTCATGCGCGAGCACGTTGAGCAGCACTTCGGTGTCGGAGTGGGTGTTGATGTGCCGGCGGTCGATCCGGAACATCTCATCCTTGAGCTGCGGAACGTTCGTGATGTTGCCGTTGTGCGCGAGGATGATGCCGAACGGCGCGTTCACGTAGAACGGCTGGGCTTCCTCTTCGCTCGACGCCGATCCGGCGGTCGGATAGCGCACCTGGCCGATGCCGCTCGTGCCGGGCAGGCTGCGCATGTTGCGGGTACGGAACACGTCGCGCACCATGCCGTTGGCCTTGTGCATGTGGAACGTGCTGCCGTTCGCGGTGGCGATGCCGGCCGCGTCCTGACCGCGGTGCTGGAGCAGCAACAGCGCGTCATAGAGGAGCTGGTTGACGGGAGAGCGGGAAACTACGCCTACGATGCCGCACATGGCAGGTCCTTCAAAAAAGCGAAATCGATAGCGGCGGATGGCAAGAGCCGATCCTGTGCCGCAAAGGTGCTGGGCTGCCGCGCCGGGACGCCATCGCCACGCAACGTTACATGACGTTAAACGTGGACGTATGAAGCGAGCGGCTCGGGCAACATGGGTTTCAGTTCGAGCACACCACGCTTGGCATACGGCAAGAGCAGTGCATCGCGCCAGAATTCCTGCTG
Organism: Paraburkholderia adhaesiva; assembly: GCF_021390575.1. Taxonomy (GTDB): domain Bacteria; phylum Pseudomonadota; class Gammaproteobacteria; order Burkholderiales; family Burkholderiaceae; genus Paraburkholderia; species Paraburkholderia adhaesiva. Next base: position 1,767,111 of record NZ_JAJEJQ010000002.1, read on the forward strand.
GGGCAGCTCGGTCAGTCCGCCAAGGACAACCAGAATCAGCACCAGCACGACGCCTCGCACGAGCCCGAACATCAATCCGAGCGACCGGTCCACACCGGACAGTCCGCTCACCTGCACCAGCCGGCCCAGCAACGCATTGACCATGCCGGCAACAAAAACGACGCCGATCACGATCAGCACGAAAGCAAGCCCCCACTGCGTCAGGGTACCGCCCGGCCAGTGTGCCGGCATCCACGGCACCACGTGTTCCACGTAGCGGCATGCCACCAGAAACGCAGCGATCCAGCCTATCAATCCAAAGACTTCGCCGATGAATCCGCGCCACGCCCCGCGCAGCGCCGACACAGCGATTACCGCCATTACAGCGTAGTCGAATGCTGTGAACATACGCGGGTTATTCCGCCGCGCCGTTGGAACCGGCCATCAGCCCCGCGCCCCGAACCTTCGCAATCGCCTCCGAGGCCGCTGCGCGATCCGCAAACGGGCCTGCGCGCAAAAGCGTGCGCGTCGAGCCGTCGGGCTGCTTACGTTGCTCGGTATATGCGGGCACGCCGGCGGCTTTCAACTTCGTTACCCAGTTGTGCGCGGTCGTCTCGTTCGAGAACGCGCCCAGTTGCACCGCGTAGCGCGCACCCGGCGGTGTCGCTGGCGTGGCGGGGCCGGAGGCGACGACAGTCTTGTCGGCGCTCGACACACCCTTCTGGCCCTGCGGGCTGGACTGGCTCGTCGCGTCAGAGTGCGCGCTGTGCGAGCCAGCCGCCGCTGCCGCAGTATTGGCCGGCGGCTGCCCGGCAGGCTTGCTTGTAGGCGAAGGCTGCGGTTGAGATTGGGTCTGCGCGGTTTGCGCCGTCTTGCCCGGCGTCGCCGAAGCGGCTGCGGCAGGCGTGCTATCCGTTTTCTGCGCGGTTTGCGTCGGCGCGGCTGGTGCAGCCGGAGCGATTGCCGACGCGCCAGGCGCCGCTGCCGTTGCGAGGTCCGACGCGCCAGGATTATCCGGCGCGACGCCGGCCTGCGTGTCCGCTGCGTCGTCGCGAGCGGCGGGCCCGCCAGCGGCCGCGGTCGGGCGGCTGGGGATATCGATCGCGATGTCGTCGGTGACGGGCTTCGGGTGCGAATCGAGCACCATCGGCAGAATCACGATGGCCGCCACCACCAGCGCGATCGCGCCGACGAGGCGCCGCCGCGCACGCTGTTTTTCAGGCAGGGTGGGATCGAGAAGCATCGCTTCGGCGTCGCCCGAACGGTCCGGCCGGCGGCTACGCCGTTCCACACGCGTGCCCTGGCTGCTACGCCGTTCCGAGCCCACTTCAGCGCCGCGCCGTCGCGGCGCCGTGTCGTCTTTCTTGCCGAACGAGAAAAGTCCCATGTATGGCTGCGCGTTTGGCCTGGTTTTGACCTGATATCTGCGTGGCGGCGTGCAGGGTGCCGTGCTTTAGTGCTGCTGTTTTGACTTTCGCCAGGCCATCACGCCAGCGACAGTCAGGAAACTTCCGAAAACAATAATTCTATCATTTTCGCCTGCGCGTTTTAGCGCATCTTCAAACGCGGCGGCGGGCGATTCGTAGCGCGTCACGCTGCTGTCGGGGCCGTCCTTGACGCCCGCCGCGCGCAGCGCCGCTTCAAGTTCCCCGGCCGATGCGGCACGCGCGCCCGGCAGGTCGGTGACGCACCAGTGGTCGATCTCGCCCGAGATGTTGTGCAGCACGCCTGCGATGTCCTTATCGCGCATCGCGCCGAACACCGCGTAAGTGTAAGGAAAGTAGCCCATGCTGCCGAGATTTTGCGCCAGCACGGCCGCCGCATGCGGATTGTGGCCGACGTCGAGAATCACGGAAGGCTTGCCCGGCAGCACCTGGAAGCGGCCCGGCAGTTCGACGTTCGCAAGACCGAGGCGGATGTCCTGCGCCGAGACCGGCACGCGGTCGCGCATGGATTCGAGCGCCGCGAGCGCCGCCGACGTATTGATCAACTGGTTCGCGCCGCGCAGTGCGGGGTACGCAAGCGAGGGGCGGCGCTGCGAGCGGCCCGCGTAGGTCCACTGCTGGCGCTCGCTGCCCGCCTGCCCTTCATAGCGGAAATCGCGGCCGAAGAGCCACAGATCGGCGCCGATGGCCTCGGCATGGTCGATGAGCGTCTTCGGCGGCATCGGATCGGCGCAGATCGCGGGCTTGCCCGCCCGGAAGATGCCGGCCTTTTCGAAGGCGATCTTCTCGCGCGTGTCGCCGAGGTACTCGGTATGGTCGATGTCGATGCTCGTGACGATCGCACAGTCGGTATCGAGCACGTTCACGGCGTCCAGACGGCCGCCGAGGCCCACTTCGAAGATGACGGCGTCGAGCGCGCGCGAGGCGAACAGGTGCATGATCGCGAGCGTCGTGAATTCGAAGTACGTCAGCGTTACCGGCTGCGCGAGCGAGAGGCGGGCCGCTTCGACGGCCTCGAAATGCGGCAGCAGGTCGGCGTCGCTGACCTGCGCGCCGCCAATGCGCGCGCGCTCGTTGAACGAAAGCAGATGCGGCGACGTATGGCAGCCGACGCGATAACCGGCCTTCAGCAGAATCGTTTCGAGAATCGCGCAGGTCGAGCCTTTCCCGTTGGTGCCGCCGACCGTGAAGATCGGACACTCGAAATTCAGTTGCAGCGCGTCTTTGACCTGCCGGATCCGGCCGAGCCCCATGTCGATGCCGACCGGATGCGCTGTTTCAAGGTGCGTGAGCCACGCGTCGAGGGAGGGAAAGGTACTCATCAAATGATTCGTGGCATGCGGCGCGCGGGCCGGGTGCGAGACGCCGGTCGTGTGCGCCGGTCATGTGAAATGTCCGCTGCAAATACGGCATTATCGCGGAAATGACAACGCGCCGCATGCTTACGCTTGCGGCGCGTGGGGAATGCGGCCTGCGGCGCGATGTCGCGAGGGCCTCCGGCACGTACCGGAAGGCCCACGGCGTCAGGCGACCGCGTCGGCGGGTTGGCGCGAGAGGATCGCCATGAGTTGCGCGAGTTCTTCGCGCAGCTTGCGGCGGTCGACGATCATATCGACCGCGCCCTTCTGCAGCAGGAACTCCGCACGCTGGAAGCCTTCCGGCAGCTTCTCGCGCACGGTCTGCTCGATCACGCGCGGGCCGGCGAAGCCGATCAGTGCCTTCGGCTCGGCGATCACGACGTCACCGAGGAACGCGAAGCTCGCCGACACACCGCCCATCGTCGGATCGGTCAGCACGGAGATGAACGGCAGCTTGGCCTCGGAGAGCTTCGTCAGCATCGCTGTGGTCTTGGCCATCTGCATGAGCGACAGCAGGCTTTCCTGCATGCGCGCACCGCCCGAGGCCGTGAAGCAGATGAACGGCACCTGCTGCTCCAGCGCGTTCTGCACGCCGCGCGCAAAGCGCTCGCCCACCACCGAGCCCATCGAGCCGCCCATGAACGAGAACTCGAAGCACGCCACCACGACCGGCAGCGTGTGGATCGCGCCACCCATCACGACCATGGCGTCGGTTTCGCCGGTGTCGTCCATCGCTTCCTTGATGCGATCCGGGTACTTGCGGCTGTCCTTGAACTTCAGGGCGTCGACCGGAACGATCTCCTGACCGATCTCATAGCGGCCTTCCGCGTCCAGCAGGCCATCAAGCCGCTCGCGCGCGCCGATGCGCATGTGGTGATCGCACTTCGGACAGACGTGGAGATTCGCCTCGACGTCGTTGCGGTACAGCACCGCTTCGCACGCCGGGCACTTGATCCACAGCCCTTCCGGGATGCTCTTCCGGCTTTTCGGATCGGTTTGCTTGATCTTCGGCGGCAGCAGTTTGTCGAGCCAGCTCATTTAGTTTCCTTCCTTGACCTTCGCGATGTCTTCATGCGCGCGCGGCGCGGGCGGACGACGAATCCGGTAAATTTGACCGGGTTCTGACCCCGACCGCGCATGGCGAAAAGTGGATTTTACCGCACGTGCTACCGGTTGCCGCCAGCCGGTGCATCAATCGCGGCACGAATGCCCGCGACAAACTGCGTGAGGGTTTGCGCCGCGGCTTCCGGCGGCGTTTGCTCCAGCAGCTGCACGATACGGCTGCCGATCACGACGGCATCGCTCACAGCGGCGACGGCGGCGGCAGTCTGCGCGTCGCGGATGCCGAACCCGACACCGACCGGCAGCGGCACGTTCGACTTGATCGCCGGCATTTTACTCGCGATGCTCGCGACGTCCAGATTGGCGGCGCCCGTCACGCCCTTGAGCGACACGTAATAGACATAGCCGCTCGCGGCGCGGCCGACTTCGGCGATGCGCTCGTCGGTGGAGGTGGGCGCAAGCAGGAAGATCGGATCGATGGCGGCCGCTTTCATCTTCGCAGCGAATTCCACGGATTCTTCCGGCGGATAGTCGACCACCAGCACGCCATCGACGCCCGCATCCTTTGCCGCGACGGCAAACGCCTCGGCGCCCATGCGCTCGATCGGGTTGGCGTAGCCCATCAGCACGACCGGCGTTTTGTCGTTGGTTGCGCGGAAGCGCTTGACGTCGGCGAGGACGCTCTTCAACGAGACGCCTTTTTCGAGCGCCCGCTCGGAGGCCTGCTGGATCACGGGGCCGTCGGCCATCGGGTCCGAGAACGGCACGCCGAGTTCGATCACGTCCGCGCCGCCGGCGGCGAGCGCGTGCATGAATTCGACGGTGCGCGCGGGATCGGGATCGCCGGCGGTCATGAACGGAATGAGGCCTTTCTTGCGCTGGGCGGCCAGCGCGTCAAACGTGCTTTTGATACGGGACATGGCAGGGTCCTCTAAATTTGGAACGTCACTGCGTGTGGTTGGCGGCGGCGCGTCAGGCGCCCGCCGCGACACCCTGTACGGCTGACGCCGGCGCGGCAGCTGCCGCGCTCACACGTTCGCGCGCGATCGCGCAGTAACTTTCGTTGATTTCATAGCCGACGAATTCGCGCTTCTGGCGTGCGCAGGCGACTGCCGTGGTGCCGCTGCCCATGAACGGGTCCAGCACGCGGCCACCCGGCGGGCAGCTCGCGAGCACCATGCGCTCGACGATTTCCAGGGGCTTCTGGGTCGGGTGATCGACGCGCTCCGCGTGCTGCCGGTGCAGACGCGAAACCGACCAGACGTCCTTGGGGTTGTAGCCGAGCTCCAGCCACCTGCTACCTTCGAATATTTTCCGCGAACGCGCCTTCTTCGTGACGGCATCGTACGGGATGCGGACGGGATCGAGATCGAAGTAGTAATTCTTCGACACCGCGAAAAAACCGATGTTGTCGTGCACCGACGTGAAACGGCGCGTCGTGCCGCCCATGCTCGGCACGCGACGGTCCCAGACGATCTCGTTGATCATCGTGAGCTTCGACTTCAGGAAGACGAAGATTTCCGGCGCGTACTGCCAGGTGCAGAACACGTAGAGCGAGCCGCTCGGCTTGAGCTTGGGAATAGCCAGATCGAGCCACTCACGCGTCCAGGCAAGGAAGTCCTCGCCCGAGCGCATGTCGGAGTCGTTGCCGTAGTCCTTGCCGAGCCCATACGGCGGGTCGGCCACGATCAGGTCGATCGAGGCGTCGGGCAGGTTCGCTGCATCGGTCAGAAAATCGCGGTTCAAGAGCCGGATGCTGTCCGGCACCGTGGCGACCGCGCCCGGCGCGGCAGCCTTGGCAGGCTGCGCGCGGGGCGTGTCTTCGGCGACCTGAACGGCAACTTTAGCCGCACGGTCAATGACGGGGGCCGGTGCTTGAGGCTCGTCGAACTCGTCACGCATCGTGTGGGCGCTCAGAACTGAATGCCCGATCGCTCGGCGACCGTGTGCATGTCCTTGTCGCCCCGGCCCGACAGGTTCACCAGAAGGATCTTGTCCTTCGGCAACGTGGGCGCGAGCTTCGCCGCGTACGCGAGCGCATGGCTCGATTCGAGCGCGGGAATGATGCCTTCGATGCGGCAGCAGTCGTGGAACGCCTTGAGCGCTTCCTCGTCGTCGATCGTCACGTACTGCGCGCGGCCACTGTCCTTGAGCCACGCATGCTCCGGACCGACGCCCGGATAGTCGAGGCCCGCCGACACCGAATGCGTCTCGATGATCTGGCCGTTCTCGTCCTGCAGTAGATAAGTGCGGTTGCCATGCAGCACACCGACGGTACCCGCCGTAAGCGCGGCTGCGTGGCGCCCCGTCTCCATGCCGTCGCCGGCCGGTTCGACGCCGATCAACTGCACGGAACTATCGTCGATATACGGGTAAAAGATGCCCATCGCGTTCGAACCGCCGCCCACGCACGCGATCACGGCGTCGGGCTGACGGCCCGTCATCTCGGGCATCTGTACGCGGCATTCGTCGCCGATCACGCGCTGGAAGTCGCGCACCATCATCGGATACGGGTGCGGGCCCGCCACGGTGCCGATGATGTAGAACGTGTTCTCAACGTTGGTGACCCAGTCGCGCATGGCTTCGTTGAGTGCGTCCTTGAGCGTGCGCGAGCCCGATTCCACGGGCACGACCTTCGCGCCGAGCAGCTTCATGCGGTACATGTTCGCGGCCTGGCGGCGCACGTCCTCGGCGCCCATGTAGACCACGCACTCCATGCCGAAGCGCGCAGCGATCGTGGCGGTGGCGACGCCGTGCTGGCCCGCGCCCGTCTCGGCGATCACGCGCGGCTTGCCCATACGCTTGGCGAGCAAGGCCTGGCCGATCACGTTGTTCACCTTGTGCGCGCCGGTGTGGTTCAGGTCTTCGCGCTTCAGGTAGATCTGCGCGCCGCCGACCATTTCGCTCCAGCGCTGCGCGTGATAGATCGGCGACGGACGGCCGACGAAATGCTTCAGCTCGCGCTGATATTCGGCGACGAAGTCGGGATCGTCCTTGTATTTCGCGTAGGCGTCGCGCAGTTCGTCGATCGCCTGCATGAGGGTTTCGGCAGCAAAGATGCCACCATATGGGCCGAAGTGGCCCCGTTCATCGGGTAAGTTGTACATAAGTCACTCGCTCGGCCCGCCTCGGAGTGTCCTGCGTTGCGCAGGACGGGCGTCGGCCATTGGGTTCATCCCGCGTCCGCCGCATCTGCTTCATGCACTGCGCGTACGAACGCCGCCATACGGGCGTGATCCTTCACGCCCCGCGCGCCCGGAACCTCGATGCCACTGGAGACATCGACGGCATACGGACGCACCTGGCGAATCGCATCACCGACGTTTTGCGCGTTCAAGCCACCACTCAAAACGGCCCGACGCGCGAGCCCTGCGGGAATAAGTGACCAATCGAAGACCTTTCCACCGCCGCCGTATCCGTCGACGTGCGTGTCGAACAGCAGGCCGCTGGCTGATGAATAACTATTTGCCGATTCTACCAAATCGGCCTCGCGAGTATCTGCCGCTACCCGCAACGCACGCAACCAGGGCAAACCGGCAACGGCGGCGAGCGCCTCGCACTGACCGGGCGTTTCGTCTCCGTGGAACTGCAGCATCGTGAGAGAGACATTGCTCGCCACCTCACCGATCCACTGCGGCGTGGCGTTCACGAAGAGCCCCACGACCGAGACGAACGGAGGAATGTCGTGGGTGAGTTCAACGGCCTGCGCGACACTCACCGATCGCGGGCTCGGCGGATAAAACACAAGACCGATCGCGTCGGCGCCCAGGTCGATGGCATGCGCAACCGCCTCAGGCGACGACAGGCCGCACAGTTTGATGCGGGTGCGATGCACGGCTGATAGATCGGCTGAAGTCATGACTGAGGAAGCGGATTGCTCTTGCGATGGTTCTCGATGGTTCTGATCGTGCGCCGCGTTGCGCGCATCAGGCGGCGGCGTTTGACTCGTCGGACCAGATCGCGCTCCACGGGACGCTGGCCGTATGCGGCGCGGGTACCAGGAACTCGTCAGGATAGCCTACTTGAGCAAGGTAGAGGCCATCGGGCATGAACGTCGGCGCGGCCTTCGTGCGGTCGAGGCCTGCCAGCACCTCTGCCATCCACGACACCGGATAGCGTCCACGCCCCACCGCCACGAGGCAGCCCATCAGGTTGCGGACCATGTGGTGCAGGAACGCATTGGCGCGAAAACGGAAGTGAATGAAGTCGCCCTGAGGCCGGATGTCGATCTGGTACAGGTGCTTGACCGGCGTCTTCGACTGGCATTCCGACGAGCGAAACGCCGAAAAGTCGTGCTCGCCGATCAGGTATGCAGCGGCCTCGCGCATCGCGTCGACGTCGAGCGGGGTGTGGATCCAGCCGGTGCGGGCCGCCAGCATCGGCGAGCGCACGGCGTTGACGTACAGCACGTAGTAATACGTGCGCTCGAACGCGGAAAAGCGTGCGTGGAACGCCTCCGGCATCGGTTGCGCCCACTGCACGGCCACCGTGTGCGGCAGGAACGCGTTGGTCCCGCGCACCCACGAGAACGGTGCGCGGTCGAGTTCGGTATCGAAATGGACGACCTGACCGAGGCCGTGAACGCCGGTATCCGTACGCCCTGCCACGACCGTCTGCAGCGGCACGCACGCGAACTCGCGCAGAGCCCGCTCGAGTTCGTCCTGCACCGTCTTGCCGTGCGGCTGCGACTGCCAGCCGCAAAACGCGGCCCCGTCGTACTGGATTCCTAGCGCGATACGCATACGGATTGCGGTGCCTCGATCACGACAGCGGCGCGAGCGTCGACAACAGCGACTGCGCGTCGGCGCGGGTGGCCGGATCGTTTGACTCGATCACCTCGTTGATCAGTGCACGTGCGCCGCCAAGGTCGCCCAGCGCGATGTACTCGTGCGCCAGTTCGAGCTTGTTGCGCGCGATCCGCGCCAGTTGCTCCGGCGTAAAGACCGGCAACGGCTCGGCGGAATCAGGCGGCAGATTGAGGTCGAAATCGAGTGTCAGCGCGCCGAAGCGTGGTGCTCCCAGGCCTGCGGTCGCCCCCAGCCCTGCCATGCCCGCCGCGAGGGTTTCGGCCACACGCGGCGCCGAAGGTTCGGACAACGGCACCGCCTGCGCTACAGTCGTTTCCGGCGACGCCACCGGCTGCGTTGAGAGTGGCGCACTCTGTACGACCGGCTCAGCCACGCGCGGCGGCAGCGTCATGTCGATGCCACCGAGCGCATTGATGGCATCTTGCGGGAACTCGCTGGGTACTTCGGCCTTTTTCGCGACTTCGGCTTCTACTGGTGCGGCAGGGGCGGCCGGTTCTTCGAAATGAGCCGGTTGCGGCGCTAGTGCTTCCGGTTCGGTCGCAATGTGCTGTACGGCGCTTTCCGGTTCGGCATGAACCGGCGTATCGGTCTCGCGAGCCGCTTCAGCTTCATGCTGGTCAGACACCGGCTCCAGTTCAGCCTCGCGCGCCAGTCTTTCGGCTTCGCCCTCCGTGCGCTGCGCTTCGGCAGGCGCCATCGGCAGCGCCGAGGCGCCCAGTTCCGCAGCAGCCGCCAAGCTGGCCGCCTCGCTCGCGTCGGCGAGCGTTTCGGGCTCACCTCGTTCGACGCCACGCGCCGTCACGCCGTGTTCCACGCGATCTTGTCGTGCGACCGGGCTGGTCTGCGTCAGCTCATCCGACGGAGCGTCGAATTGCGCCGGCGGCAAAGCTTCGCCGCCCAGCACCGCAGCGGCAGAAATGCCCGCTGTCCGGGTCGCGTGATCGAGAATTTCATCTCGTTGCGCCGGAGCGGACACAGCCGCTGCCGTCGCCGGGGCAGCTGTTGCACGGGGCTCGGCAGCAGGTGTCTCGACCGCGCGCAGCGGCGTGTCGAGAACTGGTGGCTCGACGTGCTCGGGTGCCGCTTCAACCGCCGTCTTTGCGCGCTTTTTGCGTTTGCGCAGCAGCAAACCGAAAATCAGAACCAGAATTGCGGCGGCGATCGCCGCTGCAATGCTCATCGTCTGCGGTGACAACTCAATCTGACCGCCCGTTGCGCGAGACCCCGCGGTGCCCCCCGGGACGTTCGCGCCCGGCGCGCCGGCCACATTCGCCGGTTTGCCGCTGCCGTTGGCCAGCCCTTGCGACGACTGGCCAATGCCGTGCTGCTGCAACGCCATGAGCACGCGGTTCTTCAGTGCGAGCAACTGCTGGAGACTCGACACGGTCACGGGCACCTTTACCGCCGATGCACCCTGCGCCAACGCGCCCGATGCCGCGCCGCCCGCCGGTGCCGCCTGAACAGCGCCGCTCCACACGTGGGCGTCGCTGGGCGACGTAGCCGCGGCGGGCTGACTCGCCACCGCGCCGGCCGAGGCTGCAAGCGCCGCTGCCTGCGAGGCCGCGTCAACCGCTGCCGCGCTCGCGCCGCTTGCAGCGGCCGGAACGCTTGCCGCAACGGTGGCGCTGGCCGTCGCACCGGCTATCGCAGAAGGTGCGGACGCAGTAGAAGGCGCGGTGGATGGCGCGACGGCGCTCGCCGTTGCAGTTGCAACAGTGCCGGGACTTGCCGTCACGACGGGAGAAGCGCCCTGCGCAGCCGCCTTGGCAGGCGCATTCGCCGCTGCAGCGGCAGGCAAACCCTGCGCAGCCGCCGTAGCAGGCGCGCTCGCCGCAGCCGGCGCGGAGGCCGCCGTCACCTTCGCAGCAGTTGCCGGTGCCGACGCAGGCGCTGGTGCCGCCGCGTGCGGCGCGTTTACCACGACACCAGGCACACCGGGCACGTCGAGCACGGCACCAATCTTCAACCGGCTCGGATCGTGCTTGGTGAACGCCGTCGGATTGGCCTCAAAGAGCGCCCGGCTAACGTGCGCGAGCACGTATTTGTCGTTGGACTGCGTGAGTTCGGCGGCGATGTCGTGCAGCGACTGGCCAGGCTTGACGGTATACCGGCCGACGATTTGAAAGGCCGGCACCGCCTCCGAGACGGCTGCCGGCGCTTTACCGCCCTGCGCGCTGGCAATACCGCTCAACGCAAAAAACGCTGCTGCGATGGCAGCGCGTGCTGCCCGCCGCTTCATGGCAACGGGAACAGAATCAAATCGAACGATCATCAGATGTCCTGGCATACCGCTCATGCGGCTGTCGACGAATCGGGTACGGACTGCAAGATGAAAAACCGGTCGCGCGGTCAAAATAAAAAGCGCCGCGACTGGCGCGGCGCTTTTCCATCGTGCTACGCGTCATTAGCCGCGTAGTTTAATTCATTCACTTCTCAAGCAGAATGCGCAACATGCGACGAAGCGGTTCTGCGGCACCCCAAAGCAGCTGATCGCCGACCGTGAACGCCGACAGGTACTCGCCGCCCATCGCCAGCTTGCGCAGACGACCGACCGGCACCGTGAGCGTACCCGTCACCACGGCAGGCGACAGATCGCGCATCGACGCTTCGCGCTGGTTCGGCACGACCTTGACCCAGTCGTTGGCCGAAGCGAGGATGCCGTCGATTTCGTCGAGCGGCACGTCCTTCTTCAGCTTGATCGTGAGCGCCTGCGAGTGGCAGCGCATCGCGCCGATGCGCACGCACAGCCCGTCAACAGGGATCGAACCCGGCTGACCCATGGCCGGCTTGCCGAGGATCTTGTTGGTTTCGGCGCCGCCCTTCCATTCTTCCTTCGACATGCCGTTGCCGAGATCCTTGTCGATCCACGGGATCAGCGAGCCCGCGAGCGGCACGCCGAAGTGGCTGGTCGGCATGGCGTCGCTGTTCATGGTGGCGAGCACCTTGCGGTCGATGTCGAGGATCGCCGACGACGGGTTCGCCAGATCGTCCTTGACCGCACCGTTGAGCGCGCCCATCTGCGAGAGCAGCTCGCGCATGTTCTGCGCGCCCGCGCCCGAAGCGGCCTGATAGGTCATGGCCGTCATCCAGTCGACGAGGTTCTCGCGGAACAGACCGCCGAGTGCCATCAGCATCAGGCTGACCGTGCAGTTGCCGCCGATGAAGTCCTTCTGACCCTTGATGAGCGCGTCCTTGATGACGTCGAGGTTGACCGGATCGAGGACGATGACCGCATCGTCCTTCATGCGCAGCGACGACGCCGCATCGATCCAGTAGCCCTTCCAGCCCGCCGCGCGCAGCTTCGGATACACGTCGTTCGTGTAGTCGCCGCCCTGGCACGTGATGATGATGTCGCACTTCTTGAGCTCGTCGACGCTGTTTGCGTCCTTGAGCTTCGTCTCGTTTTTGGCGAACGACGGTGCCGCGCCGCCTGCGTTACTGGTGCTGAAAAACACCGGTTCGATCAGGTCGAAATCACGTTCTTCCTGCATGCGCTGCATCAGCACGCTGCCGACCATGCCGCGCCAACCTACGAGACCTACATTCATGACTTACCCTTGAAATGGACACTTCCCCGCTTCGCTCGCCCGGCGTGGCCGCGCGGGGAAGATGAGCGGGCACGACGAGCGATCAACGAGTGGTGATCGTTTTAATAATCGTTTTCGTGGTAATCGTGGCGCTTTTCGTCGCGCTGGCGAGCGAAATCGCACGGGCGGTGCCGTGGATTTTCGAAACAGTCTTGATCTGAGGGATCGTCGCCATCGGCACAGTCTACACGAAAACCTTCAATTCGCACGGTAAAGAACCGCATGTCTCGCCATTTGCAGCGAGACATGCGACCAGACACCGCATCTCAATATTCGACGGTGCTCCGCGCACCCCTGAAACGCAGCGGGCATGTCCGTGGACATGCCCGCCTTCACCCTGCAATTACAGCGCGGCGACCACTGCGTCACCCATCGCCACCGTGCCGACTTGCTGGCAACCCGGCGTGAGGATGTCGCCCGTGCGATAGCCTTGTTCGAGCACCTTCTTCACGGCGGCCTCGATGCGGTCGGCCTGTTCGGCGCGGCCCAGCGAATAGCGCAGCATCATCGCGGCCGAGAGGATCGTCGCGAGCGGATTGGCCACGCCCTTGCCGGCGATGTCCGGTGCCGAACCGTGCGACGGCTCGTACAGGCCCTTGTTGTTCTTGTCGAGCGAGGCCGACGGCAGCATGCCGATCGAACCCGTGAGCATCGCGGCTTCGTCCGAGAGAATGTCGCCGAACATGTTGCCCGTGACCACCACGTCGAACGCCTTCGGTGCCTTCACGAGTTGCATTGCCGCGTTGTCGACGTACATGTGCGACAGCTCGACTTCCGGATATTCCTTCGAGACATCGATCATGATGTCCTTCCAGAACTGCGACGTTTCCAGCACGTTCGCCTTGTCCACCGACGTGAGCTTCTTCTGGCGCTTTTGCGCAGCCTGGAACGCGACATGCGCGATGCGGCGCACTTCGGGCTCGGAATAGCGCATCGTGTCGAAGCCTTCGCGCGCGCCCTTGAAGAGGCCGTCCGGCGCTTCGCGCGTGCCGCGCGGCTGGCCGAAGTAGATGTCGCCGTTCAGTTCGCGCACGATCAGGATGTCGAGACCCGACACGATCTCGGGCTTCAGCGACGACGCACCCGTCAACTCCGGATAGCAGATCGCCGGACGGAAGTTCGCGAACAGCTCCAGATGCTTGCGCAGACCCAGAATGGCCTGTTCCGGGCGCAGCGCGCGTTCGAGCGAGTCGTACTTCCAGTCGCCGACGGCGCCGAACAGGATCGCGTCGGCGGCCTTCGCCAGCGCGAGCGTCGCTTCCGGCAGCGGATGGCCGCTCGCCTCGTAGCCCGCGCCGCCGACCGGCGCCTCTTCCATCTCGAACTTTTCGCCGAGTGCGTTCAGCACCTTGACGGCTTCCTTGACGATCTCCGGACCGATGCCGTCGCCCGGCAGCACTGCAATCTTCATCCTGTCTTTCCTCGCGTTATTTCGTTATTCGCTGGTTCGCGCGCGTCAGTTCAGAGCACGCGGTTGTTCAGCCACGGCTGGCGCACGAGGCGCTCGGCTTCGTACTGGCGGATCTTGTCGGCGTGGCGCAGCGTGAGGCCGATGTCGTCGAAACCGTTCAACAGGCAATAGCGGCGGAACGCTGCCACTTCGAACGGAAACTCCTGTGCGCCGTCGGTCGTGCGCACGACCTGCTTGTCGAGATCGATCGTCAGCTGGAAGCCGTTGAAAGCGTAGGTCTCGTTGAAGAGCTGATCCACTTGCTGCTCGGTCAGCTGGATCGGCAAGAGGCCGTTCTTGAAGCAGTTGTTATAGAAGATGTCCGCGAAGCTCGGCGCGATGATCGCGCGAAAGCCGTACTGCTCAAGCGCCCACGGCGCGTGTTCGCGCGAGCTGCCGCAGCCGAAATTCTTTCGTGCGAGCAGCACCGATGCGCCCTGATAGCGCGGCTGGTTCAGCACGAAGTCCGGATTGAGCGGACGCTTCGAGTTGTCCTGACCCGGCTCGCCGTGGTCGAGATAACGCCATTCGTCGAAGGCGTTCGGGCCGAAGCCGGTGCGTTTGATCGACTTGAGGAACTGCTTCGGGATGATCGCGTCCGTGTCCACGTTCTCGCGATCGAGCGGCGCCACTACGCCGGTGTGTACGATGAATTTTTCCATGATCCGTGATCCAGAAGGATGCTGGGCGTTCCGGGCCGCGGACGCCGTCCGCGTTGCCCGGCCGCTGCTTCAGGCGCAATTAGAGCGCGCGTTGCACCGTGCGAGCGGAGCTGCTGATGTCCTGGCCAAAACCGGCCACGGTGTTGCAACCCGTCAGCGCGAGCAGTGCGCCCGCCAGCGAAAGGAGCGCCACGCGACGCAGAATAATGCTTGCTTTCATGGCTTTACCCCAATTTGCGAATATCGACGAAATGACCTTCGATGGCCGCCGCCGCAGCCATGGCCGGGCTCACGAGGTGAGTACGCCCACCCGCGCCCTGACGGCCTTCGAAGTTGCGGTTCGACGTTGACGCGCAACGCTCGCCCGGCTCCAGCCGGTCGGCGTTCATGGCGAGGCACATCGAGCAGCCCGGTTCGCGCCACTCGAAACCCGCATCGACGAACACCTTGTCGAGCCCTTCGCGCTCGGCCTGCGCCTTCACGAGACCCGAGCCCGGCACGACCATCGCGAGACGGACGTTCGACGCCACGCGGCGACCGAGCTTCTTCACGACATAAGCGGCGGCGCGGATGTCTTCGATGCGCGCGTTCGTGCACGAACCGATGAAAATCTTGTCCACCTTGATCGACTCGATCGGCGTGTTCGGATCGAGCGCCATGTATTGCAGCGCGCGTTCCATCGCATCGCGCTTGACCGGGTCCTTCTCGCGCTCGGGATCGGGCACGCGGCCATCGACCGAAGTGACCATTTCCGGCGACGTGCCCCACGTAACCTGCGGCACGATTTCAGCGGCGTTCAACTCGACCACGCGATCGAAGTGAGCGCCTTCGTCGGAGCGGAACGTCTTCCAGTATTCGACGGCCTGGTTCCATTCCGCGCCCTGCGGCGAGAACGGACGGTTCTTCAGGTATTCGATCGTGGTGTCGTCCACGGCGACCATGCCGGCACGCGCGCCGGCTTCGATCGCCATGTTGCACACGGTCATGCGGCCTTCCATCGTGAGCGCGCGAATCGTCGAGCCGCCGAATTCCATCGCGTAGCCCGTGCCGCCCGCCGTGCCGATCTTGCCGATGATCGCGAGCACGATGTCCTTCGCAGTGCAACCGCGCGGCAACTGGCCCTCGACCTTCACGAGCATGTTCTTGCTCTTTTTCTGCAAGAGCGTTTGCGTGGCGAGCACGTGCTCGACTTCCGAAGTGCCGATGCCGTGCGCGAGCGCGCCGAACGCGCCGTGCGTGGACGTGTGCGAGTCGCCGCAAACAATGGTCATGCCCGGCAGCGTCGCGCCCTGCTCCGGACCGACAATGTGGACGATACCCTGACGCTGGTCGGTCATCTTGAACTGCGTGATGCCGAAGGCGTCGCAGTTTGCGTCGAGCGTGTCGACCTGCAGCTTCGAAACGGGGTCGGCGATGCCGTGGCTGCGGTCGGTGGTGGGCACGTTATGGTCGGAAACCGCGAGGTTTGCGCTGATGCGCCAGACCGGGCGCTCGTGCATCTTCAGGCCCTCGAAGGCCTGCGGGCTGGTGACTTCGTGCAGCAGATGACGGTCGATATAGAGAATCGTCGTGCCGTCGTCTTCCGTGTGGACCACGTGGGAGTCCCACAATTTGTCGTAGAGCGTCTTTGCCATGATATGCGGGGAATGAATGACTGCGGGGCAATACGGTGTTTCGCGATTATGCCACGCGAACCCCACCCCTTGCTGATTCGCCCAGAAAAAACCGATAAAAAACAGTGAGTTGGGTGGTAGTGGCGATACCTGTATCGGTGTTACCCGGCAGGTCGGGTCGACGGAGTATGGACGTCGATTAGCCGCAGGCTCCGCGCACCGACACTAACGGCGATACCCGATGCGGCATATATGCCTGGGTATCCGAATTATCTGTCGACGACACGATCGACGCAAAAGCAAACGCCCCGACGAGCGAACCCGTCGGGGCGTTTGAGCTTGTGCCGGGCGCGTCACAACAGACGCGCCCGGCGGAGCCGTGTGCTTAACGCTGCGCGATCGGCTTCGCCTGACGCGGCGTATTGCCAATGAACAGCTGACGCGGACGACCAATCTTCTGCTCGGGGTCGGCGATCATCTCGTTCCACTGCGCGATCCAGCCCACCGTACGCGCCATCGCGAAGATACACGTGAACATCGACGTCGGGATGCCCAGCGCGCGCTGCACGATGCCCGAGTAGAAGTCCACGTTCGGGTACAGCTTGCGCGACACGAAGTATTCGTCTTCCAGCGCGATCTTTTCGAGCGCCATCGCGAGCTTGAACAGCGGATCGTCGTGCAGGCCCAGTTCGTTGAGCACTTCGTAGCACGTTTCGCGCATCAGCTTCGCACGCGGATCGTAGTTCTTGTACACGCGGTGACCGAAGCCCATCAGCTTCACGCCCGAGTTCTTGTCCTTCACCTGCTTGATGAATTCGGGGATCTTGTCGACCGAGCCGATCTCTTCGAGCATGTTCAGCGCGGCTTCGTTCGCACCACCGTGCGCCGGGCCCCACAGACACGCGATACCGGCCGCGATACACGCGAACGGGTTCGCACCCGACGAACCCGCCAGACGCACCGTCGAGGTCGACGCGTTCTGCTCGTGGTCGGCGTGCAGGATCAGGATGCGGTCGAGCGCGCGCGTGAGCACGTCGTTGACCTTGTACTCTTCGCACGGGTTCGAGAACATCATGCGCATGAAGTTCGCGCTGTACGAGAGGTCATTGCGCGGATACACGAACGGCTGGCCGATGCTGTACTTGTACGCCATGGCGACCAGCGTCGGCAGCTTCGCGATCATGCGGATCGCCGAAACTTCACGATGCTTCGGATTGTTGATGTCGAGCGAGTCGTGATAGAACGCAGACAGCGCGCCCACCGCGGCAACGAGAATCGACATCGGGTGAGCATCGCGGCGGAAGCCACGGAAGAAGAACTGCATCTGCTCGTGAACCATCGTGTGGTTCGTGACGGTCTTCACGAACTCGTCCTTCTGCGCCTTGTTCGGCAGTTCGCCGTTCAGGAGCAGGTAGCAGGACTCGAGGAAGTCGGCATTCTGCGCGAGGTTGTCAATCGGGTAGCCGCGGTACAGCAGTTCACCCTTGTCCCCGTCGATGTACGTGATCGCCGAGTTGCACGACGCCGTCGACATAAAGCCCGGGTCGTAGGTGAACTTGCCGGTCTGGCCGTACAGTTTGCGGATATCGATCACATCCGGGCCCATCGAGCCCTTGTAGATCGGCAGTTCGACGCTCGGCGAGTTGTCGCTGAACGATAGCGTGGCTTTTACATCAGACGGGGTCATAGCACATCCTCAATCGAAGATAAATACAGTTTGCAGGCCTGGCGCGGCGCCTCCTGGCACCGCCGCATCTCAGACGTTGCGAAGCAACTCCAGCACCCGTTTCACGTCCGGGTCGGCAAGGTCGCCCTCAGGTTCCTTGCGTGCGAGTAGCAAGTCCATCAGGTCGTTATCGCTCAGCTCGAGCAGGCGCGTGAGTGCGCCCACATCGGCGTCGCTGAGGTCATGTTCATAGCGGCTGAAGAAACGCTCGAAAATCAGGTCGTTTTCGAGCAAGCCGCGCCGTGAGCGCCAGCGGAGGCGCGCACGGCGGAGGGGATCGGACTGATGCGATTCCATTTCGATTAAAACGCGATTACAGCGCGATATTGCAGCGTCAAACGCAGTGTCAAGCGCAGCGTTAAACGGCGCGGCGAACCATCAGTTCCTTGATCTTGCCGATCGCCTTCGTCGGGTTCAGGCCCTTCGGGCAAACGTCGACGCAGTTCATGATCGTGTGGCAACGGAACAGGCGGTACGGGTCTTCCAGGTTGTCCAGACGCTCGCCGGTGGCTTGATCGCGGCTGTCCGCGATGAAGCGGTAAGCCTGCAGCAAACCTGCCGGGCCGACGAACTTGTCCGGGTTCCACCAGAAGCTCGGGCACGACGTCGAGCAGCTCGCACACAGAATACACTCGTACAGACCGTCGAGTTCGTCACGCTGCTCAGGCGACTGCAGACGCTCTTTCTCGGGCGGCGGCGCATCGTTGATCAGGAACGGCTTGATCGAGTGGTACTGGTTGAAGAACTGCGTCATGTCGACGAACAGGTCGCGAACCACCGGCAGACCCGGCAGCGGACGCAGCACAATCTTTTGCGGCAGATCGTTCAGGTTCGTCAGGCACGCGAGGCCGTTCTTGCCGTTGATGTTCATCGCGTCCGAACCGCACACGCCTTCGCGGCACGAGCGACGGTACGACAACGTCTCGTCCATTTCCTTGAGCTTGAGGAGCGCGTCGAGCAGCATGCGCTCGTGCGTGATCTCGAGCTCGTACGTCTGCATGCGCGGCGCCGCGTCCTTGTCCGGATCGTAGCGGTAGACTTCAAAAATTCGTTTGGCCATTTCCGATTCCTTTTGACTGGCTTGTGCCTTAGAACGTACGCGCCTTCGGCGGCACGGACTCGACGGTCAGCGGGTTCATGTGAACCGGCTTGTATTCGAGTCGGTTGTCGTCGCTGTACCAGAGCGTATGTTGCAGCCAGTTCTCGTCGTCGCGGTGTTCGTAGTCGCTGTGGGCGTGGGCGCCACGGCTTTCCTTGCGCGCTTCTGCCGACACCATCGTCGCGCGGGCCACTTCGATGAGGTTCGCCACTTCGAGCGCTTCGACGCGCGCGGTGTTGAACACCTTCGACTTGTCCTTCAGGTGGATGTGCTTCACGCGCTCGGCAATCTGCGCGATGTCCTTGACACCGTCTTCCAGCAGCGCCGACGTGCGGAACACGCCTGCATGCTTTTGCATCGAGCCGCGGATGTCGTTCGCCACGCTTTGCGCGTATTCACCCGACGTCGAGTTATCGAGCGCTGCGAGACGCGACAGCGAGAAGTCGCCTGCATCGGCCGGCAGCGGCTTGTGCTCGCGCAGTTCCTTGACGTGCTTGACGATGTGGTTGCCGGCCGCACGGCCGAACACCACGAGGTCGAGCAGCGAGTTCGTGCCGAGACGGTTCGCGCCGTGCACCGAGACGCACGAGCATTCGCCCACGGCGTAGAAGCCGTTGACGATTTCTTCGTGACCCTTCGGCGTACCCACGACCTGGCCGTGGATGTTCGTCGGGATGCCGCCCATCTGATAGTGGATGGTCGGAACGACCGGGATCGGTTCCTTGATGCAGTCGACGTTCGCGAACTTGAGCGCGATTTCGCGGATCGACGGCAGACGCTTCATGATCGTCTCGGCGCCGATGTGCGACAGGTCGAGCAGCACGTGGTCCTTGTGCGGACCCACGCCACGGCCTTCCTTGATTTCCTGGTCCATCGAACGCGAAACGAAGTCACGCGGTGCGAGGTCCTTCAGCGTCGGTGCGTAGCGCTCCATGAAGCGCTCGCCGTTCGCGTTACGCAGAATGCCACCTTCGCCGCGCACGCCTTCGGTAATCAGCACACCCGCGCCGGCCACGCCGGTCGGGTGGAACTGCCAGAACTCCATGTCCTGCAGCGCGATGCCCGACCGGGCCGCCATGCCGAGGCCGTCACCGGTGTTGATGAACGCGTTCGTCGATGCTGCGAAGATCCGGCCAGCGCCGCCCGTGGCGAACAGCGTGGTCTTGCCTTCGAGGATGTAGACGTCGCCCGTTTCCATTTCGAGCGCGGTCACGCCGAGCACGTCGCCGTCGGCGTCGCGGATCAGGTCGAGTGCCATCCATTCGACGAAGAACTGGGTCTTCGCCGCGACGTTCTGCTGATACAGCGTGTGCAGCAGTGCGTGGCCGGTACGGTCAGCCGCCGCGCACGCGCGCTGGACAGGCTTCTCACCGTAGTTAGCCGTGTGGCCGCCGAACGGGCGCTGGTAGATCGTGCCGTCGGCGTTACGGTCGAACGGCATGCCGAAGTGTTCGAGCTCGTACACGGCGTTCGGGGCTTCACGGCACATGAACTCGATCGCGTCCTGGTCGCCGAGCCAGTCGGAACCCTTGATCGTGTCGTAGAAGTGGTAGTGCCAGTTGTCTTCGCTCATGTTGCCGAGCGAGGCGCCGATGCCGCCTTGAGCAGCGACCGTGTGCGAACGCGTCGGGAACACTTTCGAGAGCACGCAGACCGACAGGCCCGCACGCGCGAGTTGCAGCGACGCGCGCATACCCGAGCCGCCCGCGCCGACGATAACCACGTCAAACTTGCGACGCGGCAGAGAATTCTTGATTGCAGCCATTCTTTACACTCTCCAGAGAATCTGCGCGGCATAGCCGAGGCTCGCGAGCAACCAGACGATCGTCAGCACATCCAGCGTGATACGCAGGCCGACCGGCTTGATGTAGTCCATCCAGATGTCGCGCACGCCGACCCAGGCGTGATAGAACAGCGCGAGCAGCGTGACGAACGTTGCGAGCTTCATCCATTGCGTGGCGAAGATCGACGCCCAGCCGTCGTAGGAAAAATCGTGCGCACCGAAGAACCAGGCGAGCAGGATGACCGTGTAGACGGCCATGATCACCGCGGTGGCGCGTTGCGCGATCCAGTCGCGCAGGCCGTAGTGAGCGCCGACAACGAGGCGCTTCGGACCGATTCCGTTTTTGGCAGACATGTTTTAGAACGCTCCGAAGAGTTTCGCCGCGAAGGCGATCGTGATGACCGTCGAGACGATCACGACAACGAGAGAGGTCGACTTGCCCTGCTGCTTGCCGACCAGGTCATGGTTGAAGTCCATGAGCAGGTGGCGCACGCCGGCGCAGAAGTGGAAGAAGAAGGCCCAGCCGAGCACGAGCACGATGAGCTTGACGATGCCGCTGGAGAGGAAGCCCTTGAAGACCTCGAAGCTGAGTTCCGAGGTGAGGCTCTGGTCAAACAGGTACAACAGGAAGGGCAGGAAGATAAACATCAGTATGCCGCTGATGCGGTGACCGATCGATACGCGACCCGCGAGCGGCAGGCGGTATGCGAACAATATCTGCCCAAGCCCGATGTTCCGGAATTCCGGCCTCGGTTTTTTTGCGGCTTCTGCCATGCTAGACCCCTACTTGGTAATTACACTAACTCACAATTTTAACGCCTTTTCATATCGCGCTGCAGCGAAATTGGTGTCCGGGGACTGCTGCTTGCGTGCGCAATGAAGGCGCCTGGGACGGAAGCCGCTTTTTTGCGATGCACCGCGCGGCCGCCCGTTCAGCTCAAATCATTCTGATAGTAGTACCCCGTTGTGACATACCAACCACGGCGTACTTCGACGGGGCGGTCTCCATAGGTATAGGACACACGCTCGACGGAAAGCAATGGAAAGCCGGTCGGCACGCTGAGCAAGTCAGCCACCGCAGGCTCGGCGGCCACGGCGCGGATCTTTTCGGTCGCGCGAATCATGCGCGTGCCGAACTCCGCCTCGAACATGGCGTAAAGCGGTCCTTTATAGTCGGCGAGCCGCTCGATCGTGAGGCCACGGAATACGGCGCCCGGCAACCAGATCTCGTCGAGCACGGTGTTTTCGCCGTCGAACTGCAGCAGGCGGCGGATCTGCACCACCGGATCGGCGGGCTTCAGTTCGAGCTGGCGCGCGATCTCGGCCGTCGCGCGCAGGCGCCGGCATTCGAGCAGTTTGCTGATGTGGGGGTGTTCTGCGCCGTCGTCGGCCAGCAATCTGAGAAAGCGGAACTGGGCGCGCTCTTCGTTGTGCGTTGCGACGAAGGTGCCCTTGCCCTGGCGGCGCACGAGGAGATTCTCGGCGGCGAGTTCGTCGATCGCCTTGCGCACGGTCCCCTGGCTTACCTTGTAGCGGCTGGCCAGTTCTACTTCGCTGGGGATGATCTCGCCGGGCTTCCATTCGCCGGACTCGAGACTCTGTGTAATGAGCCCCTTGATCTGCTGATAGAGCGGACTGAAAGTGGGGGACGGCGCCGCAGGCGCAGACGCAGCCGTACCGCTCTCAGGAGCGGGGGAATTCGCGTTGCTGGCCGGGTTCGCACTCATGGCGCGCATTTCAACATAAAGGCCCCCTCGGCGTCCAGCATTTCCCGGCAATAGATATGTCTTATATAAGACATATGATAGTGTTGACTTTGACCCCCACGACTCCTACACTGCCGATCGAGCAAGGGTTTGCGGGTGGGTTTGCGTCAACGTGAACGGGAACCGCCGGCAGCATCCACCTCGTGGCGCAACGCGCCGCAGGCCGCCTTCGCATCATGCTGTTCCCTCACCGCAGTAGAGGTTTCTCCGCCCCGCCGGCGCCCTTCGCGCCGCACCCTCGCGGACCAGCCAAAGCGAGCTGTAGCAGGAGTCGGCACACTTGATGCGGCCAGCGTCAGGCGCCCCTGTCGAGGTCGCGGCGCAGAGGGCGGCTTCACCCGAGGCGACCCCATCCATCCCTCGCTTTTTGTCGCACAGGTTACCGGCAAGCCGGCCCTGCCGCGACGCGCCGCCGCAGCCTCGCAGGCCGCAGGCGCGAGTCCGGCAGTCCGTCCGCCTGTTTCACGAACGTCTCGCGTAACACGCATATAGAATGGCGTTTTACCCTGGCGTCTAACGCACCTTCCTGGAGATTTTCAATGGCTAAGCCCGCAAAGCGCGTTGCCGTCACCGGCGCCGCAGGTCAGATCGGTTACTCCCTGCTGTTCCGCATCGCGAACGGCGACCTGCTCGGCAAGGATCAGCCCGTCATCCTGCAACTGCTCGACCTGCCCCAGGCGCAAGCCGCCGTCAAGGGCGTCGTGATGGAACTGGAAGACTGCGCATTCCCGCTGCTCGCGGGCGTCGTGGTCACCGACGATCCCAAGGTTGCGTTCAAGGACGCCGACGTCGCACTGCTCGTGGGCGCCCGTCCGCGTTCGAAGGGCATGGAACGCAAGGACCTGCTCTCGGCTAACGCCGAAATCTTCACGGTTCAGGGCAAGGCGCTGAACGACGTCGCCAGCCGCGACGTGAAGGTCCTGGTTGTCGGCAACCCGGCCAACACGAATGCCTACATCGCCATGAAGTCGGCTCCGGATCTGCCGAAGAAGAACTTCACGGCCATGCTGCGTCTGGACCACAACCGCGCGCTGTCGCAACTCGCCGCGAAGTCGGGCAAGCCGGTTGCGTCGATCGAAAAGCTCGCCGTGTGGGGCAACCACTCGCCGACGATGTACCCCGACTTCCGTGTCGCAACGGTCGACGGCCAGTCGCTGACGAAGCTCATCAACGACGACGAATGGAACCGCAACACGTTCATCCCGACCGTCGGCAAGCGCGGTGCGGCGATCATCGAAGCGCGCGGCCTGTCGTCGGCGGCATCGGCGGCTAACGCAGCAATCGACCACATCCGTGACTGGGTCCTCGGCACGAACGGCAAGTGGGTCACGATGGGCATCCCGTCGGACGGCTCGTACGGCATCCCCGAAGACATCATCTACGGCGTGCCGGTGACCTGCGAAAACGGCGAATACAAGCGCGTCGAAGGCCTGGAAATCGACGCGTTCTCGCGCGAGAAGATGGACGGCACGCTGAACGAACTGCTCGAAGAGCGCGACGGCGTCTCGCACCTGCTCGGCTAAGCCCGAAGCAGGCAAACCGGACTCCGTTCGCGTAACGGTTTCCGGTTTTTTTGCGCGCAGAAACACTGACGGCGCGCAAATAAAAGCGGCATGTGTACGCGTGCGGCGGGATATCCCGCCTCGCGCGCTGCCGCTGATCCGGACGCGCCTTGCGGCACACGCAGGACGCATCCGAATCAGGTTTCATCTCCAACACTCGACCCCTGACGCCGACGATGCGCGCCATCCTTCCCGCCGAAGTGCTATTTGACGGCGAAGCGCCGCCGACCCTCCTGCCCGCGTGCGACCACTACGCGGGCAGCGAGAAATTGATGCTGAAATCACTCGCGCTGCAGCAGCAGCTCGGGCCAGTATTCGACATCACGCTCGATTGCGAGGACGGTGCGCAGGTGGGCCGCGAGGCTGAGCACGCTGAACTCGTCGCGTCGCTCATCGGTAGCGAGCACGACCGCCATGGGCGCGTCGGGGTTCGCATTCACGACTTCCATCACCCCCACTGGCGCGACGACGTGCGCCTGATCCTGCGCGCCGCGAAGCGTGCGCCAGCGTTCATCACACTGCCGAAGATCCGCGCCGTCGGCGACGCCGCCGAAATGGTCGCGTTCATCGAGGCAGCGCGCGTGGAGATGGGCATCGGCAAGCCGATCCCGGTTCACCTGCTTGTCGAAACGCACGGCGCGCTCGCGCGTGTATTCGATCTCGCGGCGCTCTCCGGCGTCGAGTCGCTCAGCTTTGGCCTCATGGACTTTGTTTCTGCCCACGACGGCGCGATTCCCGACTCCGCGATGCGCTCGCCCGGTCAGTTCGACCACCCGCTCGTCCGCCGCGCGAAGCTGGAGATCGCGGCGGCCTGCCACACTTTCGGCAAAGTGCCCTCCCACAACGTGAGCACCGAAGTGCGCGACATGAGCGTGGTCGCCGGCGACGCGATGCGTGCCCGCAACGAGTTCGGCTATACGCGCATGTGGAGCATCCACCCCGCGCAGGTGAGCGCCATCGTGGCCGCGTTCGCGCCGCGCGATGAGGAAGTGACCCTCGCCACCGAGATCCTGCTCGCGGCCCAGGCGGCGCAGTGGGGCCCGACGCGCCACGCCGACTCGCTGCACGACCGCGCGAGCTATCGCTACTACTGGTCCGTTTTGCGCCGCGCCCGCGCGACGGGTCGAGCCGTACCCGCCGAGGCCGCGCCGCTGTTTGCGCCGGGCGAGCTTGCGCAGGAAACCACGTCGTGAACGGCGTGGTGTAATTCAACAAGAACAAGAACATCGGGCCCGGCGCGACGCGCGGCCGGCCGCAAGTATTGCAGTCTGTATCAATTTGCAGTCTGTATCGATAAATAGGTGAAAATAGCGTCCGCTGCGCGCTCTCGGGGCGCGCGCAGTGCTAGCCAGCGGCCGCAACAGCGGCCGCGCACTGATCAACCGATTTAGACATAAAGGTTTGACTCCATGAAGAAACTGCTGATCGCCGCCGTTGTTGGCGCACTGTCCTCGTCGATGATGCTCGCGGCTACCGACGCCGCTGCCCAGACTACGTCGAGCACGGCCAAAAAGACTCCCGCGAAGCCGGCCCCGAGCCACCGCATCATCAAGCGCAAACCGAACCCGGCCAAGGAAGCGAAAGTCGACGCTATCCCCGCGGGCTCGGAACACTGGAACTGTGCTGAAGGAATGGCATTCGACCTGAAGGGCGATATGGCGCGTGACCAGATCGTGGTCGTCCACTGGGCGAACAAGAACTACAACCTGCCGCGTCAGGTCACCACCACCGGTGCCGACCGTTTCCACGACTCGGCCACGGGCCTCGACCTCGTCGTGATCCCGACGAAGGCGATGCTGTTCTCGGACAAGGACAGCTCGCGTCTCGCCGACGAGTGCAAGACTGTTGCAATGCAGCAAGGCGCACTGGCACCGACGCAAGCCGAAGCGCTGAACCCGGCAAACCGCGCTCCGGCGTCCGCCCCGTCACAGGGCCAGTAAGCGCCGGCCCAACGCGTAACGCTTGACGTAACGCCTGGAACGCCTCGATGTCCGCTGCGATCGCCCACGTCCGGCCTGAGCCGGATCAGGTCCTGGTCGATATCGTCGACTATGTCCTGAGCTATCGAGTCGACAGTGCGATAGCACTGGAGACGGCGCGGCATTGCCTGATCGACACGCTCGGCTGCGGGCTCGAGGCGCTCTCCTACCCTGCCTGCACAAAGCTGCTGGGACCGATCGTGCCAGGCACGATCGTCCCGCACGGCGCCAGAGTGCCGGGCACGCAATTCCAGCTCGACCCGGTTCAGGCCGCGTTCTGTATCGGCGCGATGATCCGTTGGCTCGACTTCAACGACACGTGGCTCGCCGCCGAGTGGGGCCATCCGTCGGATAACCTCGGTGGCATCCTCGCGACCGCCGACTGGCTCTCGCGCACCGCAGTCGCCGCGGGCAAGACACCACTCACCATGAAGGACGTGCTCGTCGGCATGGTGAAGGCGCACGAAATCCAGGGCGCTATCGCGCTGGAGAACTCGTTCAACAAGGTCGGTCTCGATCACGTGCTGCTCGTGAAGCTCGCCTCGACCGCAGTCGTCGGCCAACTGATCGGTCTCACGCGCGACGAGCTGATCAACGCCGTCTCACTTGCGATGGTGGATGGCCAGTCGCTGCGCACCTACCGGCACGCACCCAACACCGGCTCGCGCAAGTCATGGGCCGCCGGTGACGCGACCGCGCGCGCGGTGCGCCTCGCGTTGATCGCGAAAACGGGCGAGATGGGTTATCCGTCCGCGCTCACGGCAAAAACGTGGGGCTTCTACGACGTCTCGTTCAAGGGACAGCCGTTCAGCTTCCAGCGCCCCTACGGCACGTACGTGATGGAAAACGTGCTGTTCAAGATTTCGTTCCCCGCTGAATTCCACGCGCAGACCGCGGCCGAAGCCGCGATGACGCTGCACGGCATGCTCGCGCAAAACGGGAAGACGGCGGAGGACATCAGGCGGGTCACCATTCGCACGCACGAAGCAGCGAAACGCATCATCGACAAGACCGGTCCGCTCGCGAATCCCGCTGACCGCGATCACTGCATCCAGTACATGGTCGCCGTGCCGCTCCTGTTCGGGCGCCTCACGGCCGCCGACTACGAGGACGATATCGCGCGCGACCCGCGCATCGACACGTTGCGCGCAAAGATGGTCTGTGTCGAAGACCCGCAGTTCACGAAGGATTACCACGACCCCGACAAGCGCTCGATCGCGAACGCGCTGACCGTCGAGCTGAACGACGGCACGGCGCTCGACGAAGTCGTGGTGGAGTACCCGATCGGTCACATGCGACGCCGCGACGAAGGCATCCCGCTTCTGATCGAGAAGTTCCGGACCAACCTCGCGCGCCGCTTCCCCGCGAAGCAGCAGCAGGCGATTCTCGACGTCTCGCTCGATGCGGCGCGGCTTCACGCCATGCCCGTCAACGAATACGTCGACTTGTACGTAATCTGAGCAACCAGGTAACATTCAGGCAATAATCAGGCATCCGTAGCAACCGTGTAGCAAAGCGTTATTTCCGCGATTAAACGAAGGAAAACACCATGGCCCACAATCTCCACAAAACGCTAAAGGAATTCGACAGCGGCTCCGGCAAAGGCAAGTTCTACTCGCTGCCGCAGCTCGGCAAGCAGTTGGGCGTCAAGATCAATCGCCTGCCGGTCTCGATCCGTATCGTGCTCGAGTCCGTGCTGCGCAACTACGACGGCAAGAAAATTGCGGAAGAGCACATCGAGCAGCTGGCGAACTGGAAGCCGACGGCAACGCGCGTCGACGAAATCCCGTTCGTCGTCTCGCGCGTCGTGCTGCAGGACTTCACGGGCGTGCCGCTGCTCGCCGACATCGCCGCGATGCGCGGCGTCGCCAAGCAGGCAGGCAAGGACCCGAAGGCGATCGAGCCGCTCGTGCCGGTGGATCTCGTCGTCGACCACTCGGTCCAGATCGACTACTTCCGCCAGAAGGATGCACTCGACCTCAACATGAAGCTGGAATTCCAGCGCAACAACGAGCGCTACCAGTTCATGAAGTGGGGCATGCAGGCGTTCGACACGTTCAAGGTCGTGCCGCCCGGCATCGGCATCGTGCACCAGGTCAACCTCGAGTACCTCGCACGCGGCGTACACAAGAAGGCCGAAGGCGCTGACACCGTCTACTACCCGGACACGCTCGTCGGCACCGACAGCCACACCACGATGATCAACGGTATCGGTGTTGTCGGCTGGGGCGTGGGCGGCATCGAAGCCGAAGCAGGCATGCTCGGCCAGCCGGTGTACTTCCTCACGCCGGACGTCGTCGGCGTCGAGCTGAAGGGCAAGCTGCGCGAAGGCTGCACGGCAACCGACCTCGTGCTGACCATCACCGAAATGCTGCGCAAGGAAAAGGTCGTCGGCAAGTTCGTCGAGTTCTTTGGCGAAGGCACGGCCTCGCTGTCGCTGCCGGACCGCGCGACGATCGGCAACATGGCGCCGGAGTACGGCGCAACGATGGGCTTCTTCCCGGTCGACGAAAAGACAATCGACTACTTCAAGGGCACGGGCCGCACGCAAGCCGAAATCTCGGCATTCGAGAACTACTTCAAGGCGCAGGACCTCTTCGGTATTCCGAAGGCCGGCGAAATCGACTACACGAAGACGCTCACGCTCGACCTCGGCACGGTCGCGCCGTCGCTCGCAGGTCCGAAGCGTCCGCAAGACCGCATCGAAATCGGCAACGTGAAGTCGACCTTCACGGACCTGTTCTCGAAGCCGGTCGCGGATAACGGTTTCAACAAGAAGGCCGCCGACCTCACGACCGAGTACAAGACGACCGACGGCGTCAAGCTGCACAACGGCGACGTGCTGATTGCCGCGATCACGTCGTGCACGAACACGTCGAATCCGAGCGTCCTGCTCGCTGCCGGCCTGCTGGCGAAGAAGGCGGTGGAAGCCGGCCTCACCGTCGCGCCGCACATCAAGACCTCGCTCGCCCCGGGATCGCGCATCGTCACGGAATACCTGACGAAAACGGGTCTGCTGCCGTACCTGTCGAAGCTCGGCTTCGAACTCGCGGCTTACGGCTGCACGACCTGTATCGGCAACGCGGGCGACCTCACGCCGGAACTCAACGAAGCCATCACGAAGAACGATGTCGTTGCAGCAGCCGTGCTGTCCGGCAACCGTAACTTCGAAGCGCGTATTCACCCGAACATCCGTGCGAACTTCCTGGCCTCGCCGCCGCTGGTCGTCGCCTACGCGATCGCGGGCAACATCACGCGCGACCTGATGACCGAGCCGGTCGGCAAGGGCAAGGGCGGCCGTGACATCTACCTCGGCGACATCTGGCCGACGAGCGACGAAGTCAACGCACTGCTCAAGTACGCGCTCGACGCCGACGTCTACCAGAAGAACTACAGCCAGCTCACGAAGAAGGGCGACCTGTGGAGCAAGATCGAAGGCGAAGAAGGTCAGGTGTACGACTGGCCGAAGTCGACGTACATCGCCGAACCGCCGTTCTTCGGCTCGACCTTCTCGATGACACCGTCGTCGTCAGTGGCTGCAGTCAAGGGCGCCCGCGCACTGGGTATCTTCGGTGACTCGGTCACGACCGACCACATCAGCCCGGCTGGCTCGATCAAGGAAGACTCGCCGGCAGGCAAGTGGCTGAAGGAAAACGGCGTGCAGAAGGCCGACTTCAACAGCTACGGCTCGCGTCGCGGCAACCACGACGTCATGATGCGCGGCACCTTCGCGAACGTGCGTATCAAGAACCTGATGATCCCGGCGAAGGCCGACGGCACGCGCGTCGAAGGCGGCCTGACGATCCATCAGCCGAGCGGCGAACAGATGTCGATTTACGACGCCGCGATGAAGTACATCGACGCCGGCACGCCGACCATGGTGTTCGCTGGCGAAGAGTACGGCACGGGTTCGTCGCGTGACTGGGCAGCCAAGGGCACGCAGCTCCTCGGCGTGAAGGCCGTGGTCGCGCGCAGCTTCGAGCGTATCCATCGTTCGAATCTCGTCGGCATGGGCGTTCTGCCGCTGCAGTTCAAGGGCTCGGATAGCGTGACGTCGCTCGGCCTGACCGGCGATGAAACGTTCGATATCGAAGGCCTGACCGACGACTTCAAGCCGCAGCAGGATCTGACGCTCGTGATCCATCGCAAGGACGGCAAGGAGCAACGCATCCAGGTGCTGCTGCGTATCGACACGCCGATCGAAGTCGACTACTACAAGCACGGCGGTATTCTGCCGTTCGTGCTGCGCTCGCTGCTGGCAGCGTAAGCGGGTCGCTTTACCGAAACCGCATCTGGCAACGGATGCGGGTTACATCTGGAAGCCCGACGTAAGTCGGGCTTTTTTTATGCGGCTTGCTCGATGCTACTGGGCAGTCGATGACGCCGCGAAGCCGTTGCGTTGTCTTCCTGAATCGACGCAATAAGGCGAAATACATCCACTACGCATACGCTATCGACGCGCATTGACTTGCATCGGGGCCGTGACTATAACAAACCCAAACCCCTGAAGAATTCCTAAAGGACCACGTTTCCGACTCCGTACGTAATGGAACGTCGTGCTGTCGACGCAGCGTGACGTCGCTACTCCTGTGTCCGTCGACATCAAGCTGAGTTAGATTGGAGTCCTCACGATCAGGAAGACTTCGTACGCTGGTGGCCAGGAAACTTTTTTGCCGTTGCGTCGGTGCACTTCCAGCTTTTGCGTGGAGTGGCTACTGCTGCCGGTGAAAGGGAGTCCATTGCGCTTTATGGTTGCACGTTGCCGCCAAAACACGATTTCGCCCGCGTCCTGAAGACCCCTACCTTGCGAGTCCGAGGAGGTGTGTGATGGCCATCAACGTCCTGATCGTTATCGACGGCGAGTTCCAGTTTCAAACCAATTCAGTCACGGATTTCACCTTTAACTCATTGGTAAGCACGCTGAAGGGCGCGGGCTTTCAGGTCACGACGGCCAATCGCGAAGCCGATCCCGGCGCAGACCATCAGAACTTCGTTTTTGGCGATCCCAGTATCAATCTGCTCGATTTCGACATGATCTGGATGATTGCAGACGGGGGCATTAACGATGCCCCACCGTCCGGACCCGAGGGCACAAAAGGCCCCGTCGACGCGAATCAACTCAACGCTATAGCGAATTACATGGAGCAAGGTGGAGGCGTCTTTGCCGTCGGCGATCACTACAGCCTCGGCTCGGACATGTGCGGCCAGATCCCGCGAGTCCGGATCATGCGGAGCTGGTACGGCTTGAACGACCCCACGAATCCACCGGTCCCAGCGAACGCGCCGTTCAATTTCACGGCGCTCGGCTCAACTCGAGCGGATACCACGGTCAAGAACAGTAGCGGGACATATCCCACGACCGACTACATGGGCAATACCATCACCCAGCCCTACGCCTACTTTGAAAATCAGTCGGATGCATTGCCGCAAACCATCACGCCGACTTCGTCGCCGGCTCATCCGATCCTGCGAAACAACGGGCACGATGTCACGGTCTATCCGGACCATATGCACGAAGGCAACGCGCTGGGCGTCGTGCCCAGCTATGACTACACGCAGCTATCACCTTACGGCGATACATCGAAGCGGGAATTCCGCACAATCGCCTCTGCTCCCGCAGAGATGCCGACGGTCATCGCCACCGGCCAGTCCCATAAGCAAGCCAGTTACTCGGTCAACGCCACCGGCCCAGTGGCAGTCGATTCAAGCGACGCCGGCACGTCAACGGTCAACACGCTTAGCGTGTACGACGGCCGCAACGTGGGTGTTGGCCGGATCGTCACCGGCTCCACGTTTCATCATTACCTGGACATCAATCTGACCGGCGTCCTCGCCACCACTGCGACGACGCTCAACAACATGGTCGGCGGCGACGCTGAACAAGGCCAGGGCCTCTCAGCCAATGCTGCGGCCTTCGCCGACATTCAAGCCGTTTACGTCAACATCACAAATTGGCTCGCGCGCCCGCGCCCGGCCATCGGCCTCATCCTCGATCGAAGCACTTTCAGCCAGAACGAGGTAACAGCCACGCCGAATTTCCCCGCGGCGATTTACGTGACGGTTGACGGCCTCAAGCCAACCCAGTTTCCCGGCGGCGGCATCAACACACTCTCGCCGTCCATGGCACAGCTGACACAGTGGGCACCGACGGTCATCATCAGCGGCAGCGCACCCATCACCATCGTCCCGACTGGGGTGGCGAGTGACGATCCCACTTTAGCGGATCGTCTGCAGCGGTTCACTTTCACCTATCAGGTCAATTTCACCGGCAACGCTTTCGGCTTCACCGGCAATGTCGCCACGGTGCCGGTCAGCGCATCGTTGACGACGAGTGCGGCGACTACGCCACTCACCGACTCCGGGTTACTCGAACTCATCAAAGACGCGAACCCGTATATGCTCGACCTCGCGGACGGAAATACAGCGTCATGGCTCAGTTCAGATATCAAGGTCTTTCATGTCGTAGCCGGAGACACGTTTCAGGGCGTCCCACTTCCCGCGAATGCGACCCGTGCTGACGCGCTGAATTTTCTGCGAAGCGTCGTGTCCAGCATCACCCCAAGCCAGTTCACGCAGTTGCCTTCGACGGAATCCGGCTCCGTGCTGAGCGTGGCGGCGGTGACCACGGGCAATCCGCCCAAGCCGGTCTACAACTTCGCACTGGCCCGCGTTCGACTGAGCCCTGCGGGCGGCGACGCCAATCCCGTGCAAGTTTTCTTCAGGACGTTTATTTCTCAAACCACGGCTGCGCTGACGTACCAGCTCGACGGCAGCGGCATGCCGACCGAGGGGTACCTCCAGACATCGGGCACGCCGCCCATCGATCTTCCGGGCACGCAGAATGGCGGGACGCAATGGCTATCGTTCCCGTACTTTTCGGCGATACGCGTGCAACCGCCCAGCGCGCAAACCGACTCCGACAATTCCAAACTCGTTCAGGCGAGCGTTGGCTACCAGTTTTACGGAGCGCTGATCGACAACAATCTGAACGACCCGTATCTCACCTCGACGCCGGTATCTGGCGGCCCGCAGGAATCCTTACCAACCATACTGATGGGGGAGCATCTGTGCGTTGTCACCGAGGTCATTTACATGGGCGCACCGATCTTGAACGGCGCTACCCCGTCCAAGTCCGACAAGATATCCCAGCGCAATCTGGCGATCAGCGCGGTCGCCAATCCGGGGTTGAGTGCGTCGCGCGTCGCCATGCACACGTTCGAGATCGAGGCGACGCCGGGTGCAATTTCGGCTGACTTCCCGCCTGACGAGCTGCTTTTCGCGTGGTCCAGAACGATCCCGAGTGGCACCCTGCTCAATCTTCATATCCCGACATGGAACGCCCAGGATGTGGTCGATCTCGCGAAACGCTTCTATGCGCGCCACGATATCCGCGCGATCGATGCGCATACCATCGAGCTTCCTGCCGGCGGAGATCGCTACGTCCCGATCCCGAAGTGCCTGAGCCGCCAGACAGGCGTCCTGTCCGTGCAGTTCCCTCTCGGCATACGCAAGGGCCAAAGGTTCGACGTGTCGGTTCAACAAATTACCAACCGCCAGCGCATTACCGAACCGCCGCCACGGCAGGGCGAGCAGATCACGCTGGAGGAAGCCCGGAAACTGATCGAAGGCAATTCATCCACTGCCTCGAAAGAAACGGGGATTGCGCGCTCGGCGGATGGCGTGCCTCGCGGCGTGTTCGGCCTCGGCGACGGTCGAACGCTGGTGACCGATCTATCGGTGTTCGATTCGGCGGGCGACCACGCAATAGTCCTCACACAGCCGTCCCCCAAACTGCTGGAAGCGGCGAGCCTGGAATCGAGACAATGGCGCGAACCCATCGGCGCGTTTCAGATCGGCATTCCCGTATCCACACAAGAGGATATGTTGCTCTACCATCTGCAACTGTTGTCGATCATGAGCTGGCGCGTCGAGCATCTCGATCCGAAGAGCCCGTGGTATCCAACCATGGTCTACTATCTTGAACTACTGATCCTGAAGGGTTTGGCGCTCGGCGGTAATCCACACACCGTTCCGCCGACGCCCGACGGTAATATCCCCGTGCTTCACGAGGGCGGCAAGGACGATGGCGGGGACGATGAATGTGAGGACGAAGACAGGCGGGGTGTTGTGATCGTCAACATTTACCCGCAGGGCAAAGAACACAAGAAGTGAGCGCGCGGAACCGGCCCTGCCTTGCGGCAGGGCCGCGCTTTAGTCGACGAGCAGACCACTTTCGGAAGGAACGAAGCACGTACTCTGGCAACCCATCGGCACCGAAAATTATTCGATGAGCTTGTTGAGCGATGCGAACTCGATGAGCGCCGCCAGCGACGACACGCCAAGCTTGTCGAGCACGCGCGTCTTGTACGTGCTGATGGTCTTGTCGGAGAGCCCGAGACGCGCCGCGATACCCTTGTTGCTCATGCCGCGCGCAAGATACTGCAGCACTTCCACCTCGCGCGGCGAAAGCCCGTTGAGTGCGACATCGCGCCCGCCGCCACAACTGCCGGCCGGGAAGCAGTCGTAACCCAGCAGCACGGCCTTCACGACGCTGCACAGTTCCTCCACGCCACGGCTCTTGCTCACATAACCGTTCGCGCCTGCCATGCGAGTGTGGTTCGCCATCACCAGTTCGGGCTTGGCGGAGAGCACGAGAATTCGCGTGTCCGGCTGCGTCGAGCGAACGCCGCGGATCACGGAAAGGCCGTCGAGTTTCGGCAGTTCCAGGTCGAGAATCACCAGATCCGGCTTCAACGACTGCACCATCCGCAGCCCTTCCTCGCCGTCGCCGCTCTCGCCTACGAGTTCGTATTCCGTATGCAGCACGTTGACGAGCATCTTGAGCACGATGGGATGATCGTCGATGACGACGATGCGCTTCATTATTTGATCCATATTTCCTAGGATTTGCACTCGAAAGCCTGTGGGAAGAAAACTTACAGACTGAACGACGGAGCGACGCTTGGGTATAGGAAGTGTCTGAATCGAATGGGGAACGATTGAACCGAGATCAAGTTTCCGCAGCGATGCTTTGAAATTAACTAATGCGTGAATTAGACTGGAACGCATGGTCCAGCGCCCCGTCACGACTACCAGGCCCCCTGCATCGGAGTCCGAGCGTGCGCCGTCCCGGCCGCGTGGCCGGCGTCGCGCCGACGCCGAACTTGACGTGCGGGAGCGGCTGCTCGCCTGTGCCACCCAGCTCTTCGCCGAGCACGGCATCGCGGCCACCACCATGGCGCAGATCGCCACCGCAGCGGGCGTGACGTCGGCGATGGTCCACTACTACTTCACCAACCGCGAGAAGCTGCTCGACGCCGTCGTCGACGAGCGCATCGCGCGATCGATCGAGTTTGTCTGGTCCAGCGTCGAGAACGACGGCAGTCAGGACCCGGAGGCGCTCGTCGAGGGCCTCATCGCGCGTCTCTTCGATGTCACCGCGCGCATGCCGTGGCTGCCGCCGCTCTGGCTGCGCGAGATCGTCAACGAGGGCGGCCTGTTGCGCGAGCGGATGCTCAGGCGCTTGCCCTTCGGACAGTTGCAGCGTTTCGCGGAACGCATCGGCGCGGCGCAGCTCAACGGTACAGTCAATCCCGCACTCGAAGCGCCGCTGCTGTTCATGTCGATCCTCGCGCTCATCATGCTGCCGCTCGCCACCGCAACAACGTGGCAGAGCGCGAGCGGCCTGCCGAAGATCGACCGTGAGGTATTGCATCGGCACGTTAGCGCGCTGCTCTCGGCAGCGCTGCGCGTGCCGCCTGGAAAAACGAAGGCGCCAACGCGCCGCATGCCACGGAGTGCGACATGAACCGCGTGTGGACCGGCCTCGCCCTGTGCGCCGCAAGCGCCCTGATGGCCTGCTCACGGCACGAGGCGCCTGCCTGGCAGGGCTATGTTGAAGGCGAATACGTCTATCTATCGTCATCGCAATCAGGCACGTTGACTCAGCTCGACGTTCAGCGCGGCCAGACCATCGCCGCCGGGGCGAGCGTCTTCGGACTCGAATCCGTCAACGAAACGGCCGCGCGCGACGAGGCGCAGCATCAGCTCGCCGTCGCGAAATCGCAACTTGCGGATATACAAACCGGCAAGCGCCCGCCCGAAGTACACGTGACCGAGGCGCAGCTCGCGCAGGCCATCGCGAACGCGCACAAGGCCGCACTGCAGCTCACTCGCGACGAAGCGCAATTCAGCGCGGGCGGCATCGCCCGCGCGCAACTCGACGATTCGCGCGAGGACGCCGCCGCGAAGGCGGCCCAGGTCCGCGAATTGCAGAACCAGGTGACGGTCGCGAAGCTCCCCGGCCGCACCGCTCAGCTCGCCGCGCAGGCAGCCCAGGTTGAAGCGGCGCGCGCCGCGCTCGCGCAGGCCCAGTGGAGGCTCGACCAGAAACGCGTTGCCGCGCCGCATACGGGGCTCGTCCACGACACGCTGTTTCGCGTCGGCGAATGGGTGCAGGCGGGCAACCCCGTCGTGCAGATGCTGCCCCCACAAAACGTGAAAGTGCGCTTTTTCGTGCCGCAGAACGTAGTCGGCACGCTCGCGCCGGGCCGGGGCGTCGTGATCCACTGCGACGGCTGCCGCGCCGATATCCCCGCAACGATCACCTGGATCTCGAACTCCGTCGAATACACGCCGCCCGTCATTTACAGCAACGAGAACCGGGAGAAGTTCGTCTTCATGATCGAGGCGCATCCCTCCGCCGACGACGCCATGGAGCTGCATCCGGGCCAACCCGTCGAGGTGCGGCTGCGATGAACACACCCGGCACATCCGGCATACCCGACGGCGGCAATTCCGCAGAACACGGCTACGCGATCGACGTCCACAAGCTGAACAAGCACTTCGGCAACAAGCATGTGGTCAACGACGTCACGCTGCGCGTCGCGCACGGCGAGATCTTCGGCTTTCTCGGCCCGAACGGCAGCGGCAAGACCACGTCGATCCGGCTGATGTGCGGCCTCCTCACGCCGGACTCCGGCTCCGGAACCTGCCTCGGCTACGACATCCTGCGCGAGAGCGAGCAGATCAAGCGAAACGTCGGCTACATGACGCAGCGCTTCTCTTACTGGGAAGACCTCACGATCCGCGAGAATCTGGACTTCATCGCGCGCATCTATGAGATGCAGAACCGGCGTGAAGCAGTAGACCACGCGCTCGAAACGCTCGGCCTCGCGAGCCGCGCGAATCAGCTCACTGGCGCGCTCTCGGGCGGCTGGAAACAGCGCCTCGCGCTCGCCGCGTGCATGCTGCACGAACCGCGGCTGCTGCTGCTCGACGAACCCACGGCCGGCGTCGATCCCACCGCACGCCGCGACTTCTGGGAGGAACTACACCGGCTCGCGGCGCGCGGCATATCGGTACTCGTAAGCACGCACTACATGGACGAAGCCGAGCGTTGCCACAAGCTCGCGTACATCGCCTACGGCAAGCTGCTCGCGCAGGGGACCGCCGCGGACATCATCGCCTCGCAGGATCTCGAGACCTGGTCCATACACGGCGAGCAGCTCACCGCGCTTTCGGCGCAGTTGCGCGCGATGCCCGGCGTCGACCAGACCGTGGTGTTCGGTTCGACACTGCATGCGAGCGGAAGCGATCACGCGGCGCTCGCTGCCGCCGTCGAACGTGTTACGGCAGGCAAGCCGCTGCGCGCGGAGCGTATCGACACAGGACTCGAAGACGTATTCATCTATCTGATGAGCCACGTCGAGGATAATTACGCGACGAAAAGCGGGGCGAAAAAGTGAAGCTTCGTTTTGGGTTCTCGATGGCGCGCTGGTGGAGCATCGTGCTCAAGGAATTTCTCCAGCTCAAGCGCGACCGCATCACATTCGCGATGATCGTAGGATTACCAATCATCCAGCTCACGCTGTTCGGCTACGCGATCAACACCGATCCGAAACACTTGCCCACCGCGATCGTGATCGGCGAAGACAGCGTGTTCTCGCGCAGCTTCGTCGCGGGCATGAGAAATTCCGCCTACTTCAATGTGGTCGAGACGCTGCCCAACGAAGCCGCGGCCCGTCAGGCGCTCGCGCGCGGCACGGTGCAGTTCGTGCTGAGCATTCCCGTCGATTTTTCGCGGCGGCTGTTGCGCGGCGAGCGGCCGTCGCTGCTCGTGGAGGCGGACGCCACCGATCCCACCGCCATCAACACCGCGCTCGCGGCACTGCCAGGTCTGGTGGGTCCGGTAGCCGCGAAGGACCTCACGGGTCCACTCGCACACCTGAACGGCACACCCGCCGCATTCGACGTGCAGGTCCACCGCCTCTACAACCCCGAAGGCATCACGCAATACAACGTCGTACCGGGCCTGATGGGCACGATTCTTACGATCACGATGGTGATGATGACCGGTCTCGCGATCACGCGCGAGCGTGAGCGCGGCACGATGGAAAACCTGCTCGCGACGCCGGTGCGCCCCATCGAGGTCATGACGGGCAAGATCGTCCCCTATGTGATGATCGGTCTCGTGCAGGCGACGATCATCGTGCTCGCCTCGCGCGTCGTGTTCAATGTACCGTTCGAGGGCAGCCTTATTGCGCTTTATCTCTCGTCGCTGCTCTTTATCGCGGCGAACCTCACGGTGGGCATCACGCTTTCGTCTGTTGCGCAAAACCAGTTGCAGGCCATGCAGCTGACCGTGTTCTATTTTCTGCCGAGCATGCTGCTCTCCGGCTTCATGTTCCCATTTGCGGGCATGCCTGGCTGGGCGCAGGTCATCGGTAACTTTCTGCCGCTCACCTACTTCAACCGGCTCGTGCGCGGCATCCTGCTCAAAGGCAACGGCTGGACCGACCTGTGGCCCTCGGTGTGGCCGCTCGCCGTGTTCATGGTCATCGTGATGGCGATTGCAGTGCGCTTTTACCGGCGCACGCTCGACTAGGCGGAGGCGCTCGACGATGCGTGCTTTTTCGTTGTCCGCAACCGCGTGTGCGTTGATGCTCGCGGGCTGCGCGGTCGGCCCGGACTTTCATACGCCTGCCTCGCCCGATACCGCTACTTTTACACGTGGCGGTACACCCACCGCGACCGCCGCACCGGATGGACCGGGCGGAGGCGCCCAGACGTTCCTCGCGGCGCCGGGCGCGCCCCGTGCATGGTGGACGCAGTTCGGCAGCCCGGCGCTCGACCAACTGGTCGACGCCGCCCTGAACGCCAGCCCCACGCTCGATTCCGCACGCGAAAAACTCGTGGAGGCGCGCGAGAACTACAACGCGCAGGCGGGCGCTACGCTCTTCCCCTCCGTTGATGCGAAGCTCTCAGGCACACGCCAGAAAGTCGACCTTGCTGCGTTCGGCATTACCGCCGTGCCGAATCCGCCACCATTCACGCTCTACGAGGCGACGGTCAGCGTGTCGTATGTCTTCGATATTTTCGGCGCGAATCGCCGCGCGCTCGAAGCCACGCGCGCCCAGGTCGACTATCAGGGTTACGAACTGGAAGCGGCGCGTCTTTCCGTGGCGGGTAACGTGGTGTCGGCCGCGGTGCGGCGCGCGTCGCTGCGTCGCCAGATCGAAGTCACGCAGCAACTGATCGACGCGCAGTCGCGCCAGCTTTCGATCATGGAGAAGCGGCTCGCGATAGGCGGTGCCGCTGAAATCGACGTACGCAGTCAACGCACCCTGCTTGCGCAAACGCGCGCGACGCTGCCGCCGCTCACCACGCAGCTTGCGCAGACCGATCATCAGCTTGCGATCCTGCTGGGCGTCACGCCGTCGAGCACGCAGTACGAAGCACAACTCGATGCACTCACGCTCGATGCGCTGCATTTGCCCGACACCGTTGCGCTCACGCTGCCGTCGACGCTCGCCCGCGAGCGGCCCGATATTCGCGCCGCCGAAGCGATGCTGCATCAGGCGAGCGCAAACGTGGGTGTCGCAACGGCGAATCTATATCCGCAATTCTCGCTCTCCGCACAGGCAGGCTCGGAGCGCACACGTATCGCAGACATCGTCAGTGGGCTGAACATCTGGAATTTCGGCCTCGGGCTCACGCAGCCGGTTTTTCACGGTGGCGAATTGCGGGCGAAGAAGCGTGCATCGGAGGCAGCCTGGAATGCCGCGTTTGCCGACTATCGACAGACTGTTTTGCAGGCGCTGCAGCAGGTCGCCGATACGCTGCACGCGCTTGAAGACGATGCGCTCGAACTGCAGTCGCGTGACGAGGCCGCGCGCGAGGCACAGGCGAATGTGACAATCGCGTATGCGCGCTACAAGGCAGGCGGTGTCAGCGAGTTCGGCCTCATCGACACGCAACGCACGGTGCTGCAGACCTCGCTCGACCGGACCCGCGCCCAGGCAGACCGCCTCGCCGATACAGCTGCGCTCTATCAGGCGTTGGGCGGGGCTGCACTGCCGAACGAGGCGGCACGTTAGCCTCGCGGCACGTGACACGCACAAACAAAAACGGCACCCGCAGGTGCCGTTTTTTTACATCAAGCCCTCACCGCCCGCGCGGCATTCCTGCCGCGCAACCATTCAAGCGCGAGCAACAGCGAAGTCGAGAACACGATAAGGATCGTCGCGAGCGCGGCGATGGTCGGGCTGATGTTCTCGCGAATGCCCGTGAACATCTGGCGCGGCAGCGTCGTCTGGTCGGCGCCCGCGAGGAACAGCGTCACCACCACTTCATCGAACGACGTCGCGAACGCAAACAGCGCGCCCGAAATCACGCCCGGCGCGATCACGGGGAGCGTAATGCGGAAGAATGTCTTCACCGGATTCGCGCCAAGCGAAAGACTCGCGCGAACGAGATTGTAATTGAAGCCCTGCAGCGTCGCCGCCACCGTGGTCACGACAAACGGCACGCCGAGCGATGCGTGCGCGAGGATCAGGCCGGTGTACGTATTCGCGAGGCCGAGCGGTGCGAAAAACAGGTACATGCCAACACCGACCACGACGACCGGCACGATCATCGGCGAAATGAGGATTGCCATGAGCACCGACTTACCGCGGAAATCGGCCTTCGTGATACCGATTGCGGCCAGCGTGCCGAGCACCGTCGCGACGACCGTGGCCGCCGGTCCGACGATGAAGCTGTTCTTCGCGGCGAGGCGCCACTCGCTGGACATCACGAGGTTCTCGTACCAGCGCAGCGACCACCCGGGAATCGGATAGACGAGAAAGGTACTCGACGAGAACGACAGCGGCACGATGGCGAGCACCGGCAGCACGAGATAAAGCAGCGTCAGCACGGCAAGGCCGCGCAGCACGAAGTACCACACGCGCTCGATACCCGAGGTATGCGGCGCAAAAAAGGGCTTGGCGAATTTCATCGAATGGATCTCCGCGACGGCATCAGCCGAGGCTCAGTTGCGTGCGCGTGAGGCGCCCGTAGATGAAGTACAGCACCGTCGTCGCCGCGAGCAGCAGCGCGCCGAGCGCACAGGCCATGCCCCAGTTGATCGAGATATTCGTGAAGTACGCCACGTAATAACTCACCATCTGGTCGCCAGGACCGCCGAGCAGCGCGGGCGTGATGTAGTAGCCGATCGAGAGAATGAACACGAGCAGCGCGCCTGCGCCCACGCCCGGATACGTCTGCGGCACGTACACGCGCCAGAACGCCGCGAACGGATGGCTGCCGAGCGAGACGGCTGCGCGTTGATACGTCGGCGGAATCGACTTCATCACGCTGTAGAGCGGCAGCACCATGAACGGCAGCAGGATGTGCGTCATCGAGATATAGACGCCCACGCGGTTGAACAGCAGCGCGAGCGGATGCGAAATCAGGCCGGTGCCCATCAGCGCCTTGTTGACGAGGCCCTCGCCTTGCAGGATCACGATCCACGCGGCCACGCGCACGAGGATGGACGTCCAGAACGGAATCAGCACGAGGATCATCACGAGATTCGCGCGGCGCTCGGAGAGCGTCGAGATCCAGTAGGCGAGCGGGTAGCCGAGCAACAGCGCGAATAGCGTCACGAACACGCTGATCGTGAACGTGCGGCCGAATACGTCGAGGTAGATCTGGTGGTCGGGATCGGCGGCGATGATGTTGCCGAACGCATCCTGACGATGGTCGAGCGCCGCCAGCAGATAAAACGGCGAAATGCGCGAGCTATTCTTCGCGATAGCCTGCCAGTAACTCACGTCGTCCCAGCGGTCGTCGAGTTCGACGAGCTTCGCGCGCGTTTGCGCGGGCGTCAGCGTGAGCGGATGGCCGTCGTCGTCCGAGAGCGGCATGGCGTGCGCGGTCTTCGCAACGAGCGAACGAAAGCCGGGAATTTCAACGTTCAGGCGGCGTGCGAGCGCACCCATCGCTTCGCCATCCTGGATCGCCGTGAGATCCTGCGTGAGCGCCGTGAAAGCCGCATCGGGCGGCGCGCTCTTACGGTCCCAGCCGCGCAGCGCCGTGATGGTCTGAGGCAGCGCCGTCGCCACTTCGGGGTTCTGCACCGCGCGCGTGAGCAGCGCGGCGATCGGCACGACGAAAATCAGCAGCAGAAAAATCGCCAGCGGCGCGATCAGCATCAGCGCCATCGTGCGTTTTTTCGCCTGTGCCACGCGCAATTCGCGCTTTAGCCGGGCCGTCGATTCGCTGCCGGTGTCGGCAACGGGGGTCACGGTGGTCATCGTTGTCACAGCCTGTCTCCTACCCATACAACAGGCCGCGCACGGTGCTACGCATCACGCGCGCGGCCTCTCCTCCGTTCATTCATGCAGGCACGAGCCTGCGTGAATGCGCTCGCTTACTTCGCGGCCCACGAAGCGAAGCGCTGTTCCAGCTCGTCGCCGTGGTCGGTCCAAAATGCGAGATTCTGTTGAACCGCGTTCTTGGCGTTCGCGGGCGAGTTCGGCAGGTCCTCAAGCGTCTTCGCGTCGAGCGACTTGATCGCAACCTGGTTCACCGGACCGTAGGCGATGTGCTGCGAGTAGCTCTGCTGCGGCTTCGACGAGATCGTGTACGCGATGTACTGCTCGGCCAGCGCCTTGTTCGGCGAGCCCTTCGGAATCGCCCAGTAGTCGAGGTCATAGATGCTGCCGTTCCAGACCACCTTCAGGTTCTTGCCTTCGCGACGCGCGGCGTCGATGCGGCCGTTGTACACGGTCGACATCACGACGTCACCCGCAACGAGGAACTGCGGCGGCTGTGCGCCGGCTTCCCACCACTGGATGTTCGGCTTCAGCTCGTCGAGCTTCTTGAACGCGCGGTCCTGGCCTTCCTTCGTCGCGAGCACCTTGTAGACGTCCTTCGGCGCGACGCCGTCGGCCATCAGCGCGAATTCCAGGTTGTACTCAGCGCCCTTGCGCATGCCGCGCTTGCCCGGGAATTTCTTCACGTCCCAGAAATCGGCCCAGCCCGTCGGTGCGGTCTTGAGCTTGTCGGCGTTATAGGCCAGCGCCGTCGACCAGACGAAAATGCCAGCGCCGCAGGGCTGCTGCGCAGCCTTCATGATGTCGGCCTTGTTGCCGAGCTTCGACCAGTCGAGCTTCTCGTAGGTGCCTTCGTCGCAGCCGCGCGCGATGTCGCCGGTTTCGACTTCAACCACGTCCCAGTTGACGTGCTTGGCTTCGACCATGGCCTTCACCTTGGCCTGCTCGCCGTTGTATTCCACAGCCGTGATCTTGTTGCCGGTTTGCGTCTGGAACGGGCCGTTGAACGCCGCCTTTTGTGCATCACCGTTTGCGCCGCCGAAGTTCACGACGGTCAGTTCCGCAGCGTGCGCCGCGCCGAGCGAGAGTGCGAGCGCGGCCGCGACCGCTGCAACGCGCATGTTGCCGATCTTCTTCATGGTTAAGTCTCTTCTCCAAGGTGGTGTTTTATCCCGGGCTTTGCGCCCGGTCTTCCCAACGACTACAGACAGACCCGAGCGGATTACCCGCTCAGGCGAACACGCGCAGATGCTCCGGCGCGAATTCGAGCGCGACCGGCTGGCCGGGCGCAAAGCCTTCAAGCGCTTCAGTGCCGAGCGGCACCTTCACGAAACACTCGTCCTGGTGCGGCAGACCGCAGCGCATGCGCACGTGGTCGCCGAAATAGATGAGCCCGCGCGCCTCACCGGCGATCGCGTTCACGCCTGCGCGCGCCGAGCCATTCGCGGCGAGCCTCATGCGCTCGGGTCGAATGCAGGCAACGGCCCCGTCCCCGGCCTTCGCACCCGCGACGTTGCGGCCCGTGAGACGCGTGCCGTCGGCAAGTTCGAACTGGCAGAACTCGCCGTCAACGGCGGAGATGGTGCCGCGCAGGCGGTTGCTGTCGCCGATGAAGTTCGCGACGAACGCATTGCACGGGGATTCGTAGAGGGAGTCGACCGTATCGAGCTGCTGGACGATGCCCTTGTCGAACACGGCGACGCGGTCGGACATCGTGAGCGCCTCGCCCTGATCGTGCGTGACGTAGACGAACGTAACGCCGAGCTTCTCGTGCAGCGACTTCAGTTCGTACTGCATATGTTCGCGAAGTTGCTTGTCGAGTGCGCCAAGCGGCTCGTCCATGAGCACAAGTTTCGGCTGGAACACGAGTGCGCGGGCAAGCGCGATACGCTGTTGCTGGCCGCCCGAAAGCTGCGCCGGGTAGCGCTTGGCGAAGCCTTCCATGCGGACCATCTTGAGGGCGTCGTTCACGCGCTGTGCACGTTCGGCCTTGGGCACCTTGCGCACGCCGAGCGGGTACTCGACGTTCTGCTCGACGGTCATATGCGGGAAGAGCGCATAGTTCTGGAACACCATGCCGATATCGCGCTTGTGCGGCGGCACGTTGTTGAGCAGTTTTCCGTCGAGGCGGATTTCGCCGCCGGTGGGAAACTCGAAGCCCGCGAGCATCATCAGGCAGGTGGTCTTGCCCGAGCCGGACGGTCCGAGCAGAGTCAAAAACTCTCCCTGGTAAATATCGAGGTCGAGTTGCTTCACCACCAGGGTTTCGCCGTCGTACGTCTTGCGCACGCCGCGAAAGCTGACGATCACATCGGAATTCTTCATCGCCCAGTCTCCATCCTTGTATCTGTTCTCACGAGTCG
The DNA here is from genome assembly GCF_021390575.1 of Paraburkholderia adhaesiva. Lineage (GTDB taxonomy): Bacteria > Pseudomonadota > Gammaproteobacteria > Burkholderiales > Burkholderiaceae > Paraburkholderia > Paraburkholderia adhaesiva. The sequence continues at coordinate 1,811,951 of NZ_JAJEJQ010000002.1, forward strand.
GCGGCCCCTTTCGGGCCACCCTCGGCGATCCGGCGCGATTAAATATGCTTTATGGGGCATTAACCGGATCTGACATCGCGATTACTATAGACGCTTCCGGCTCTATCCTATGGAGCCATTTCATAATTATTGATGGAACCACTTGGGCATGGAGATCCTGTCTGAATGGCTTTCGGCGCAGCTCGAGCAGGAGAGCGCCGAACCCGTATACCGCCAGTTGCTGCACCTCATGCAGCAGGCCATCCTCACCGGCCGGCTCGCGCCGGGGACGAAGCTGCCCAGTTCGCGCTCGCTCGCGGGCGACCTCCACGTCGCGCGCAACACGGTGCTGCACGTCTATGACCAGTTGAGCGCGGAAGGCTATGTGCTCTCGACCACGGGAAGTGGCACCTATGTCGCCGACACGCGCCCCGATTCCGCCGCCGTGAGCCTGCCTCCGCTCGACGGCGCGGACCCGGCGGCCGAGACGACGGCGGCCGCCTCGCCGCGGGGCGACATGTCGTCGCGGGGCCAGCGGCTCATCGACCAGGCCGGGGTATCGGCCAAACAATGGGGCGCGTTCATGCCGGGCGTGCCCGATGTCGCCGAATTTCCGGCGCGCACGTGGAGCCGCCTGCAATCGCGGCTGTGGCGGTCGGCGAGCCACGGCCTGCTTACCTACGCGCCCGGAGGCGGCTACCGGCCGCTGCGCCGCGCGTTGTCGGACTACCTGCGGGTCGCACGTTCGGTGCGCTGCACGCCCGACCAGATCATCATCACGACCGGCATCCACCAGTCGATCGATCTCACCGTGCGCCTGCTCGCCGACGTCGGCGAACGCGCGTGGGTCGAAGAGCCGTGCTACTGGGGTGCGCGCAGCGTGCTGCAATCGTCGGGGCTCAAGCTCACGCCGATCCCGATCGATGACGAAGGACTGAACCCCAGCGAAGCGGACCTGCGCGATCCGCCGCGTATCGCGCTCGTCACGCCATCGCACCAATATCCGCTCGGCATGGTGATGAGCCTCGCGCGCCGGCGCACGCTGCTCGAATACGCACGCCAGCACAAGGTGTGGATCATTGAGGATGACTACGACAGCGAATTCCGCTACGGCAGCCGCCCGCTCGCGTCCCTGCAGGGCCTCGACGACGCGAACCAGGTGATCTACGTGGGGAGTCTCGGCAAGCTGTTGTTTCCGGGGCTGCGCATTGGCTACATGGTCGTGCCCGAGCGGCTCGCGCCCATTTTCCGCACGGGCGTCGCCGAGCTTTACCGCGAAGGGCAGCTCATGCAGCAGGCCGTGCTCGCGGAATTCATCATGGACGGCTATCTCACCTCGCACGTACGCCGCATGCGCACGCTGTACGGCGAACGCCGCCAGCTATTGATCGACGCCGTGACGCGCCATTTCGGCGATGCCCTGCCCGTGATGGGTGAAGAAGCCGGTCTGCATTTCGTGCTCGGTCTGCCCGAGCACGCCGACGACCGTGCAGTAACGGCGGCCGCCCTCGACGCTGGCGTGATCGTGCGTCCGCTCACGGGGTACTACAACGGCGAGCAGAAGCGCCAGGGTCTGTTGACGGGCTATGCCTGCGTGCCGCATGAAGAGATCGAACCGGCCTTCGCGACGCTCGCGCGCGTGATCGAAGAGCAGGTGTTCGCGCGCGCGCCGCACGCGAAGCGGCGCGCCGCGTGAGGTATGCAGCATGACGCGGCACCTCGCCATGCGCGTTACTTGAGCCCGAAGTCGACGCGCGTGGTGGCGCCCTTGTCGTCGATCCCCTTCGCGTCGAGCTTCGGCGCGACGACGAACACGCGGCCCGCATCGACCTTGCCCTCCAGGTACTGCTGCACCGCCTGCGCGCGCTTCTGCGCGAGGTCGCGCAAGGCGGCATCGTCGACGGGTGCGTGATCGGCGAGTGCCTGCTTCATGTCGTCGTCGGGCAGCGTCTTCGTCAGGCCGATCATGTTGCGCGGCTTCTTGAAATCCGCCGACTTGTACGCCTTTTCCAGGTACTTGCTGTACTCCTTGTCGTCGACTGTCACTTGCGACGTGTCCACGCTCTCGCCCTTGCCCGCCGTGTCCTTCACCTTCTGCAGGCGCACCTGGTTATCGACATACGCGGTGCGCAGCGCCGGCGTATCGACCGCCGGGTCGACGCGGCCGATCAGGTCGATCTTGATCGACGGCTTGTCGGTGAGCGCCTTGATGATCATGTCGAGCTTCTTGATATCCGCATCGCTGAGCGTGGCCTTGCCGGCCTCGAACTCGACGTAGCCGAGATCCTCGCCGCCACCGCCAAAGGCATTCGCCAGCAGCGTGAACGGCGCCGTCACAGCCTTCTCGATCAGGTGCAACACCGCCGTCCAGATCAGGCTGCCGAGGCTGAACTCCGGATTCTGGAGCGAGCCCGACACGGGAATGTTCACGTCGATCACACCGTTGTGGTCCTTGAGCAGCGAAATCGCGAAGCGCACGGGCAGCTTCGTGGCGGTGTCGTTCTCGACGTGATCGCCGAACGTCAACTGGTCGATGTACAGGTGGTTATTCGCCGTCAGCAGATCGTTCGCCAGCTGGTAGTGCAGATCGACGTTGAGCTTGCCCTTCGTGATCGGGTAGCCCGCGTACTTCGCCGAATACGGCGTGAGGTTCGTGAGTTCGATGCCACGCGCGCTCGCGGTGATATCGAGCGACGGTTTGTCGATGAGCGGATTCACCGTGCCCTTGATCGCGATCGGGCCATTGGCGGCGAGTTTCGCGGAGATGTCGACGGGCGCGGGCGTCGTCGATTGCGTCCCGAACGCGCCTACCGTGCCGTGGATCTGCACGAGGTCGGCGGTGTAGTTCGGCTTGATGAAGTTGTCGGTGTAGGTCACGCTGCCGTCCTGCAGCACCAGTTGGCCGAAGTGCAGCCTCGTCGGATTTTTCGACGGCTGCGCCGCGGTGACCATGGCCGGCGCCGACGCGCTCTTCGGTGCGGCGGCCGGCGCGCTCGCTGGCTGCGGCGTAAGCGGCACGGGTTCGCGCCCGCCGCGCGTGGCGGCACTCGTGTCGCGCGTGAGCGACTGCGCTTCGCCCGTCTGCTGCGCGACCACGTTCTTGAGATTCAGGCGGCCCTGCGAGTCCAGCACGACGCGGCCGTAGAAACCCGCGAACGTCACGCGGCTTGCATCGACGTCCGTGCCGTGCGCTTCGTCGTAGTTCGCCTTCAGGTTCGACAGCGCGAGCGAGCGCCAGCCCGCGAACGGGCCCGAGGTGGCCTTGTCGAGCATGCGCACGTCGACGAGCGCCGCGTCGCCGCGATAGTTCGCCTTCATCGCCTTGCCCTGCTCCACCGCCAGATCGCCCTTCATGTTGAGCAGCGCGCTCGCAATCACGGCGTTCAGCTCGCTGCCGAAGTACGGCTCGAACGCGGCCGCGTCGAGCCGGTTCGCGTCGATCTTGAGTGTCGCCTTCAGCGGCGTCGGGTTCACGTTGCCGTTGAGCGCGAGCGTGCCTTTGCGGTTCAGCGTCGCCTTCAGGTCGATGGGCAGCGCATGGCCGAGGTCGTCGCTGATCTGCTGCACCTTCAGGTCGAGCGGCGTGATCGCGAGCTTCACGGGCTGCGGCGTGGTGCTGTCCGTGAAGTTGATCGTGCCGTTGTGCAGGTTGAGCACGTCGATCTTGTAGTGCCAGGCCGGTCCTTCCGCCGTCGCTTTCTGTGCCGCACGGATCGCCGTGCGTTCCTGCGCAACCTCGTGGTGGCCCGCGAGCTCCATGAGGTTGATGGTGCCGTTCTTCGCGCGCTCGCCGTTCACGACGAGGCCCGTCGCGTCCACCGAAGCGATCTGCGCGGTACGCGCCGTAAGATCGACCTGCGTCACCTTCACGACGCCCTGCCCGAGCGCGATGGCGGGCGTCTTCTCGCCGCGCCCCGCAGCTTTCAGCGAGTCGAGATTCAGTGTGCTATCACCGACCTGCACCGCGGCAGGCGACTTGGACCAGTCGGCGGTCACCATGGAGTCGAGGCCGAGCTTGCCGTCGATAATCTGCGCGGCGGTCAGATTGTCGATGTACGGCTGCAGCGGCACGAGCGGCAGGTTTGCCACTTCGATCTTCGCGTCGGCGACCTTGGCGACCATGCCGAACGAGCCCGCGGCTTTCACCGTGCCGCCGTCCTGGGTCGCCATGGCGAACGTGTATTTCGCGGGCGTCTTCGCCGTGCTCGAGAAATCGCTCAGCGTGGTGTTGACGTCCGTGAACACGGTGTCGACGGGGCGCGACGTGGTTTCGTCGTGTAAGTGCACTGTGCCGCCGTTGATCGCGAACTGGCGAATCGAGAGGTCGAGCGGTACGGCCTTCGCCGCAGCGGGCTGTGCTGGTGCCGCCGTAGCCGCCGCACCGCTCGCCGCGTTCGGGCTGCTCGCCAGCTTCTCGACACTCAGCACCCCGTTCTTGTCGCGCGCAATCCAGGCGGTGGGCGCATCGAGGCGGATTTCGTCGAAGTGAAACGCATTGCTGAACGGCGCCAGCGACGCCGCCGCGACATGCAGGCTGCGCGCGGCGAAGAGCGGCGCGTTGGCTGTGTCTGCGGTGTCGATGTCGTTCAGGTCGGTGGTGCCCGAGACGTGCAGTTCCGGGTTGTCGCCGGACATCACGAAGGCGAGCTTGAGGTCGGTCGAGAGCTTGCCGTTCTTGACCTGCACGGGCAGTTTCGTCGGCGCGTAGGTCAGGAGGCGTGGCACGTCGAGCGAGTCAAGCCGCAGCGAGACCTCGGATTCGCGCGACGTCGCAAACGGCTTGGTCCGGCCGTCGAACGCGAGCGTGCTGTTGCCGTCGATGCGCGCGCGCAGGAGCGGCTCGACGAAGATATCGGTCTTCGAAGGCAGCGTTGCGATGAACGGAACGCCGACTGTGATGCGGTCGATCAGGTGCTTTTCGTTGAGCAGACGATCGTCGAAGGTGATCTGGCCGTTTTCGATGCGGATATTGGAGAGCGAAAACTGCGTCGGCTTGCTGCCGGGTTGCGAAGGCTTCGAGAACTTCTCGATCAGGTCGGTGAAGTTGAAGCGCTGCGCATCGAGCCGCACGATCGTGACGCGCGGCGAGTCGAGACGTATCTCGTCGACGATGGGCGCGAGGCGGAAAATCGACGTCCACGATGGCCGTACGACGAGCCGCTCGACATCGAAGAAATTGCCTTCGCCGCCGCGCTCGCCAATATGGACGCGGTTAGCTTCCAACCGCAGCGTATAAGGATTGAGCGCGACGCTGCCGATGCTGACCGGGCGATCCAGTTGCTTGCTGAGTTGCTGGGCGGCAACGTGACGGATGATCGGCGGCGCGGCGAAAAATCCGAGCAGCCCGACGACGATGAGGAAGATCAGCACGCCGGTCAGGATGTGCCGGGTGCGGGGCGCGCGGGCGACGGCGCGGACCGTCTGCAGCGAAGAATTCAGCGATGTTTTGTCGAGGCTTGCCATGCTCACTTGCGGGTGACGCGGCAGCAGGCCCGCCGCGTGTAGTGGGACTGGGATGACGGTCGAAGAGGTCGACAGCGGAAAGTATAGGCCCGATGGCCACGCTCGCGGCAAAAGTACGACGTGAGATACGAATGCCCCGCAAGGAAGCGGTGATCGGGCACGGTGGGCGTGCCGGGATGTGACTGGCAGATGACGGCGCAATGTCCTGCTGTGTCAAGCCGATGCCGCGAAGCATCCCGTCCGCTGCATGCGTATCACGTCACTGAATTGTTACGGACTTATTAAGGGCGACGCCCGCGCCTGCACGCCCGGCGTGCACCGGGCGCGCGCCGCGCGCTTCACTGACGCTGAACCGCAGGCGGCTGCCAGTTGCCGTCGACGGCGGCGTGCGTCGCCGCGTAAATGCGCAGCACGAGCCGGAAGTTCCCGCGCGGCACGGGCACCCAGTTCGCGCTGCCGCGCGGACGCTGCGCTGCAACGTGCACGTCGAGCGAGCCGTCGCGGTTGCGCCGCGCGCCGTTGCGGTCGCCGAATGCCACGCGCACGGGCGCGTCCGCATCGAGCGCGCCGTCCGTCGTGTACGCCGTGATCGACCAGAAACCGCGCGCAGGCGGCAGCTGTTTCGCCGTGAAATGAATCACGTAGCGGTTTGCGCCGTTGAGCTGATGGCCTTCGCTGTCGACCGTCACGCGCGCACGTACCTCGTCCGCATTCTTCGCGAGACCCGGCTGCACATACGCGGTGTAGGCACGCAGCGCGTAGTCCGGCCCGTAATTGCCCGCGTCGTCGCCGACCCACTGCCAGCCGTTGCCCGCCAGCACATTCGACGGCGCCGTCGCGACGCGCGTGCGGCCGTCCGCATAGCCGGCGGCCACGGCATTTTTCGCACTGCGCGGAAACTTCACCGCGTCGCCGGGACGCACGCCGATGTCGGCGAGGATCTTGAGCGCGTGCGGGTCCTCAGGCGCGGGCGGGTTGTCTGCCAGTGCCCGCGAAAGGCGATCGAAAAATCCGCTGGCGTCGAGCGCAGCGACCTGCGAGGCCGGCGTGCCCGGCACGACCGGATCGCCGCTCTGGCTCGCTCCCGCGCCCGACGGATCGACACCGCGCCCGCCATGTTCGTCCCACGCTGAAAGCGGCGCGACACGCATCGCGCGCTGCAGCTTGTGCACCGGCGCGAGGTCGCTGCCGCCGCGCGTCTGGATGCGTGCGAGGAACCACACGTAACGCGTGCCGACTTCCACGCGCTCCACATGCGCGGGCAGCGTCCCTTTCCAGCCCGCCAGCACGAACGCAATCGTTTGCGCTTTCAGGCCGCTTACACGATCGCCGAGTTGTGCACCGGTCGACCACACGACGTTCGTCCACATGTCGAGCGCGCGGACGTCCATGTAGCGGCCATGCGTATCGGGCAGGGCCACGAGCACCGGTTCGCTGCCGACATCGAGCCAGCCGGTCGAGCCGAGCGTGTCGAGATTGGGATCGGGCGGGTTCGAGGCGCCCACCGGGGGCAGCGACTGCGCGTGGCGCAGCGTGTTCGCTTCGGACTTGCCGGGGGCGTTGCCGGTCCCGGCTTCGCGTGCGGCGTCCATCAGGACGAGCGGAAAGCCAAAAACATAGGAGTCAGAGACTTCGTCCTTTACCCAGCCGGTGTCGCTCGGCGCGACGCCTGGCACGGACGCACATCCGGCCATGAGGACGACGCCTGCAAGCGCGATGCAGGTCCGGTAAAACGGAAATTCACGACATTTTTTTGTCATTTGTGGATCTTGTGTGCGATGCAGGCGGTGCAGCAATTGACGTCACCAAACCCCGACAAAGCGCGCAGGCCCCCCTGGGCCGTGGCATTCGCGCTGTGTTGTGACAATGCTGCCGAGTGGTATCGTATCGCTCGCGCCACGGCGTGAAAAGCAGTCTAAATGGAATTCTGCGTTACAGACCACACACCGAGGCCACACACCAAGACCAAACACCAGGTCGGCTTTCGACACTGGCCGCGCGTTCGCCGCAGAGCGCCACGCGCCTTCTGGAGACCATTCACATGTATGTTCCCGCACATTTCGAAGAAAATCGGCGCGACGTGCTCGACGCGCTGATCGCCGCACAGCCTTTCGGCTCGCTGGTCACACGGGGTCCCGCCGGTCTCGACGCGAACCATATTCCTTTCGAATTCGAGCCGGCCAACGGCCCGTTCGGCACGCTGCGCGCGCACGTTGCACGCGCGAATCCGGTGTGGCGGGAAGTCGCTGACGCGCCCGAAGCGCTCGTCATCTTCCAGGGCCCGGCGGCTTACATTTCGCCGACGTGGTACCCGAGCAAGCACGAGACGCATCGTCAGGTGCCCACGTGGAACTACATGGTCGTCCACGCGCACGGTCGCATCGTCGTCCACGACGACGTGAATTACGTGCGCGGCGTGGTCGCGCGACTCACGCGCAAGATGGAAGCTGGCGAGAGCGTTCCCTGGAAGATGGGCGACGCGCCCGAGGATTACCTGACGCAGATGCTCGGCGCGATCGTCGGCATCGAGATCGAGGTGACGAAACTCGTCGGCAAGTGGAAGCTCAGCCAGAACAAGACGGCCGCCGACATCGAGGGCGCCGCCAGCACGCTCCTCGGCCGCGAGGGTGATGCGCAGCGCGCGGTCGGAAAGGCCATGCGGGAGTCGGCGCCAGCCAGCAAGTGATGTAGCGCCGGGGTGCTGCGGCTCGTGCAGGCGCTGGCGCCCTGCCAGGTGCGCGGGCACGAAGGCACTCGCGTATTCGGCGTGCTCCCCGTGCTCTGGGCGCATTTCCCGCTTTAACGTGCGGATTTCGCACGAGGATGCGTCGAAAACAGCCTTGACCTTCCCATCATGGGAACGTAGATACTGCCTGACGTCACAACATTCACAGCGTCCCGGCCCACAGCATGAACGATTCCGTCGTTGAAGACCGCGCCCCCACCCACGTCGCCGAACTCGAAATCCACGGCATGACGTGCGCGTCGTGCGCCACCCGCGTTGAAAAAGCGCTTGCCAAAGTGCCGGGCGTGACGCGCGCGTCCGTCAATCTCGCAACCGAAAAGGCCACCGTCGAGGTCCGCGACGACGTCGCGCCCGAAGCGCTGACCGGCGCGGTCGAAAAAGCCGGCTACGAAGCGGCGCCCATCGCCACCGAAACGGCCACCTTCGCCATCGGCGGCATGACCTGTGCGTCGTGCGCCACCCGTGTCGAACGTGCGCTCTCGCGCGTGCCCGGCGTCGCGGGCGTCAGCGTGAACCTCGCAACCGAGCGCGCCACGGTCAACCTGCGTGCGCCACTCACCGGCGATATGACCGACCAGCTCGTCGCTGCCGTGAAGAAGGCAGGCTACGAAGCGACACCCCTCGCCGACGAAGCCACCGCTGCAACCAGCGACGATGAAGCCGCACGCAACGTCGCGGCCCGCGACGCCACGCGTCGCGAATGGCATGCCGTGCTGATCTCGGCCGTTCTGACCGTGCCGCTCGTGCTGCCGATGGTCGGCCATGGGCTCGGCGTCCACTGGATGCTGCCCGCGAGCGTGCAATTCGTGCTCGCGTCAATCGTGCAGTTCGGCTTCGGCGCGCGGTTCTACCGCGCCGCATGGCGCGCCGTGCGCGCGGGCGCGGGCAACATGGATCTGCTCGTCGCGCTCGGCACGTCGGCGGCCTGGGGCGTGAGCGTGTACGCGATGCTCGCGCATCCCGGCGACGACGCGCATCTGTACTTCGAAGCGTCGGCCGTCGTCATCACGCTCGTGCGCTTCGGCAAGTGGCTCGAAGCGCGCGCGAAGCGCCAGACCACCGACGCCATCCGCGCCCTCAACGCCCTGCGTCCCGACCGCGCGCGCATCCGGGAGAACGGCGTCGAGCGTGAAGTCCCGCTCAACGCCGTGCGCGTGAGCACGGTGGTCGTCGTGCGTCCGGGCGAGCGTCTGCCGGTAGACGGCGTCGTGCTCGAAGGCCGCAGCCACATCGACGAATCGCTGATCACGGGCGAAAGTCTGCCCGTGCCGAAAGAGCCCGGTAACCCCGTCACGGCCGGCTCGATCAACGGCGAAGGCGCGCTGGCCGTGCGCACCACGGCCATCGGCGCGGAAACGACGCTCGCGCGCATCATCCGGCTCGTCGAGAGCGCGCAGGCGGAGAAGGCCCCGATCCAGCGCCTCGTCGACCGCGTGAGCGCCGTGTTCGTGCCCGCGATCCTCGTCATCGCGGCGATCACGCTCGCCGGCTGGCTCCTCGCGGGCGCGCATGCCGAAACCGCGATCCTCAACGCCGTCGCCGTGCTCGTCATCGCGTGCCCGTGTGCGCTCGGTCTCGCGACGCCCGCAGCAATCATGGCGGGAACCGGCGTCGCCGCGCGCCATGGTGTGCTCATCAAGGATGCCGAAGCACTGGAAACCGCACACAACGTGAGCGTGGTCGCGTTCGACAAGACCGGCACGCTCACGCTCGGCCAGCCGTCGCTCACGGCGTTCGAGACGGCCGATGGCATTGACCGTGCCGATGCGCTCGCGCTCGCGGCGGCCGTGCAGCAGCAAAGCGATCATCCGCTCGCGAAGGCGGTCGTGAAGGCGTTCGAAGCGCAGGCGGCCGGCAGCGCCCTGCCCGCTGCCGTCCATGCGCGCGCCGTGCCGGGCCGCGGCGTGGAGGCGCAAGTCAGCGGACGACGCCTCGCCATTGGCAGCGGCCGCTGGCTCGATGAGCTTGCGCTCGCGGTGCCGCCCGCGCTCGCGGCACGCGCCAAGGCGCTCGAAGAAGCCGGCAACACGGTGTCCTGGCTGAGCGGCCCCGCCGACGCCGGAGAACCCGACGCGGTGCTCGCCCTGCTCGCCTTTGGCGACACCGTGAAGCCCGCCGCGCACGAGGCCATCACGCGCCTGAAAGCGATGGGCATCCGCAGCGTGCTCGTGACCGGTGACAACGCAGGCAGCGCGGCGGCCGTCGCGTCGGAGCTGGGTATCGACGAAGTCCACGCGCAAGTGCTGCCCGACGACAAGGCCCGCACGATTCGCGACCTCAAGATCCGCACGGGCGGCATCGTCGCGATGGCGGGCGATGGCATCAACGATGCGCCCGCACTCGCCGCCGCCGATATCGGCATCGCCATGGCGACGGGCACCGACGTCGCCATGCACGCGGCTGGCATCACGCTGATGCGCGGAGATCCTTCGCTCGTCGCCGCCGCGATCGATATCTCGCGGCGGACCTGGCACAAGATCCAGCAGAACCTCTTCTGGGCGTTCGTCTACAACCTGATCGGTATTCCGCTCGCGGCGTTCGGCCTGCTCAATCCGATGCTCGCGGGCGCTGCGATGGCGTTCTCCAGCGTGAGCGTCGTCACCAACGCACTCTTGCTGCGGACCTGGCACGAGCGGCGCTGAGCCGGTCTCGTAGTCACCCAGGAATCGCCCGGGAGTCGCCTTGGGTCCGGTCGAACCGGACCAGGCCAAACGATCGTGGAAGCCGTATCGCGTCCGCGCGGCCATCTGGTCGCGCGGATTTCAGCGTTTTTCTTGATTTTCCTCAAGATTTTCCGCTGCGAGCCGTAATGCCGGATGCCGCGTCGTCCGGCGCTGGTTCCCTTTTGCTCACCAGAAGGCACCCGATTCCATGATCCCTTTCCTTCCGCGCCGCACCAGCGTCGGCGTGCGTCTCGCCTTGCTGTCCTGCGTGCTCGTGGCGCTTGCGTTCGCCGGCTTCACGTGGACGCTCACGCGCTCCGCGGGCAACCAGCTCAGCGACGAGGTCCTCGGACGCATTGCCGAGAAAAACCGCTCAGTGGCCTCGACGATCGCTCTCATCGACGGCGCCCTCGAGGCCGAAGTCGACCGCGCGACGACGCTCTTCGCGAGCTTCCTGCCAGGCGGCTTTTCGCTCGACGAAACGCGGACCGTGGACATCGCGGGCGTCGCCGCGCCGACGATGAAGGCAGGCGATCGCGTGCTCGACCTCGACTTCTCGATTCCCGACCAGTTCCTCGAACGCAGCGGGGCCATCGCCACGGTGTTCGCCCGCCGCGGCGACGACTTCGTGCGCGTCACCACCTCGCTCAAGAAGCAGGACGGTTCGCGCGCCATCGGCACGCTGCTCGACCGCAAGGGGCCGGCTTACGCGACCGTGCTTGCGGGCCGTACCTATACGGGGATTGCCCCGCTCTTCGGCAAGCAGTACATCACGCAGTACCGGCCGGTCTCCGATACGAACGGGCACGTGATCGGCGCGCTTTTCGTCGGCGTGGACGTCGGCGCGCAGATCGACGCGATCAAGTCCGAAATCGCCAAGCTCAAGATTGGCGATACGGGCTACTACTTCGTGCTCGACGCGTCGAACGGGCCGTCGCGCGGGAATTTCCTCGTCCATCCAGGCGCCGTCGGCCAGCACTACGACGACGCCAACGCGCCGTACTCACAGATGCTCGAGGCGCACGAGGGCACGCTCGACTATGCATCCGCCGACGCAACGCTCGGCGAGCACGACGCGCGCGAGAAAGTCGTTGCCTTCGCAACCGTGCCGCAATGGAAATGGCTTGTGGGCGGCGTAGCGGCGCGCAACGAAATCATGGCCGACATGCAAGCTACGCGTAACCGCTTCGCGGCGATCGGCTTCGCGCTCGTTGTGGCGTTCGCGGTGCTGTCGATCCTCGCCGCGCGCCGCCTCGTGAGCCGTCCGCTCGACGCCGCCGCCGAAGCGGCCGGACGCCTCGCAGCCGGCGACCTGAGCGTGCGCGTCCGCAACGCGCACGGTGTGCAGGCCGCGCAGACGGACTCCGAAGACGCCGACGAAATCGGCCGCCTTACGCACGCGATCGACGGCATCGGCGAAGGGCTCGCCAAGATCGTCTCGCAGGTGCGCAGCGCGTCGGCGCAGATGCGCGACGACACCTCACGCATCGCCTCCGGCAGCGGCGAGATCTCGACGCGCATCGCGAGCCAGGCCGCCTCCCTCGAACAGACGGCGGCGAGCATGGAGGAACTCACATCGACGGTGCAGCAGAACGCCGATCACACGACGCGCGCCCACACCGTCGTCTCCGGCGCGGCTGACGCGGCGCTCGATGGCGGCCGCGCCGTGGAGCGCGTCGTCAAGACCATGGACGACATCAACCAGGCGTCGCGCAAGATCACGGACATCACGAGCGTGATCGAAGGCATCGCGTTCCAGACCAACATCCTCGCGCTGAACGCAGCTGTCGAAGCCGCGCGCGCGGGCGAAGCGGGCCGCTCGTTCGCGGTCGTCGCGGGCGAAGTGCGCACGCTTGCGCAGCGCTGCGCGGCGTCGGCGAAGGAGATCAAAGACGTTGTCGACGCCAGCGTGAACGAAGTCGCTCAAGGCACCCAACTGGTCTCGCGCACGACAGCGCAAATGCGCGCGATCGACGAGGCCGTGGGCCGTGTGTCGTCGATCATCGTCGACGTGGCGAACGCGAGCAGCGAGCAAGCGGAAGGGATCCGCCAGGTGAACCAGGCCGTCACTCATCTCGACAGCGCCACGCAGCAGAACGCGGCACTCGTCGAGCAAGCGGCCGCTACCGCGATGCTCCTCGCCGATCAGGCTGACGTGCTCGACGAAGCGGTGCGGCTCTTCACCGTGGGCGGTGCTCAAACTGCGCGGCGCAACCCGGTGCGGGCGACGCAGGCGCAACCGCTCGACGAAACGGAATACGCGTGACGACTGACGCTCGGTCCGCATCAAATCAATCGCACCACCAAGGCCGATTGGTCTGAAATATCGGCGTAAGTCCCATCTCGACAGCCAGATTCGCGTCGCACACCATCTGGTCATCAGCACGTCCTAAGTGGGTCTGCTGATCCGAGTAACAACGGCGTTTCAGCGGCTCACCCGGCCATACCGGGTGAGCCGATTTTTTTTGGTGCCAAGGGTGAGCGCTTTCGGGAACCCTTCAGGGATGCGCCGCGCGCCGTATGCGCCCGTACGCACCCGCGTTGCGACAAACGCGTGCGCCATGAGGCTGTTGTGAGATGCGCAAAAACCCGCGGCAAATCTGCGAGTCGCGTTACACTGGCTTGCCGGGACTCTGCGGCACACCATGCTGTGTGCGCCCGCGCGCATTCGCAAAGCACGCTGCGCGGCCAGCCCCGTACAATGGCTCGACCACCCAACGCACGAGGACAATATCAATGCGCACGACCGGGTCTTCTGGAACCATGACCCTGCTCACCGAGCATGACGATGCAAACGCGCGCGAAGTGCGTACGCTGCGGCTCGAATCGAGTGCAGACGGCAAGAGCCTGCTGCTGATCGAAGTCGACGAGCGCAAGCCGGGCGTCCACCGCGAAGTGCGTTATGAAATCACGCCTGCGGAACTGATCGCCGCTATTCGCGCGCAAGGTGCTGAGCTACCAGGGGAATCACACAGCCGATAACACGCGCGCCGTTTGAGCGCGTCTTCCATCCCGCGCACGCACCGTCGTCGCGCGGTGCGTTGCCGCGCGGGTGCACCTGCGCGGCGCTTCATCTGCGTCACGTGATCTGTCCCGATCCGCGCTTTCCTGTTGTCCTCACGCGCCTGCGCTGCGTGTCGCGAATTGCGCGATCGAACGAACGGATCTCGAACGCGCCCATCGCACGCCACTTGAACGCCTTCGAAACGTAGTCGTTCCCCGCCGTTTCCTCGACCTGTCTGCGTCGCGTCGTTTTTCACCAACCTCACGATCGCCACGTCTTGCTCTGCGGTATCCAGTTTCAATCGGCAAGCATTCTGGATGCGTTCTGTAAGCTAGCCGTGACGTGACGCCGTGGGTCCAGTGTGATTCGACGAGAAACGATGGTGGTTCGCTGAGTTCGTGCTCACGAGTAAGGCGAACAGGAAACGCACGCCTGCGTCCGGAGGCGCATTCGTACGTCCGCTCCTCATCGTTTTCCGCTGGATGATGGTAAGGAGTATTGAGAATTGTACGTACTGAAACGGCGGAGTGTCGTCCGTACTCGCCGGGTGGGCGGTTCGAGAAGTGCGGCGCCAGGCGCAAGTCCCGCCCGGCTATTAATGGTTAGCGATTGCGCGCGACAGGTTCGTCGCACACAAGTTGGCGCGTTGACGGAGTGGCGGTTACGCCCTCAGCAATTGCCAGATCACGACGAGACCCGGCATCGAAAGCGCACCATGCGTAACCAGCGCCAGGTAGACCCGCCTGCGGAGTGCGGCATCGCCGCGACGCGAGCGCCAGAGCGCTGACAGACTTACGCCAACGCAAATCACCGATGCTGCGGCAACGACCGCCAGAGAAATATCAAGGTAACCGTCCCCCGCAAAGCGATCGAGGACGCCATTGGCATACACGGTGCCAACCGCGGCCACACATACCTCGAGAAGCGCAACGAGCAAAAGGTCAGTACCGATTTGTGCGGGCAAAGTGTCAGTGCTCAAGACGGATCTCTTTCTCAATTTTCTGTAAGTGCTGAAAGAATTGCACAGGCACCCCGAGCGCACTGTCAAATATCGTTAGATATCTGTCATCGCAAATCTCAAAATCTCCATCTTTTTGACAAAACACAAATATTGCATGCGCTATCCACTGGCAGCGGCTGCACGTCTGACGCCGCGGTATGGGGTACGCATCGACAGTCAGAATGGGGGCCGGACGGCTCCGGAGATCGCATGGCGCGCCGCTAAATTCAGCGCGGCGATCCGGCAACATCGATTGAGCCGAGCCCGAGCCTCGGGCAACCAGAATCGCGCAAATGTTTTGCGTGCGTTTCGCCGAAGGTCAGACGTTACAGGCATCCGACTCAATCGTAATCACTCGAAAATGAACAGGAATGCTAATTTTCAATGAAGATACGTCGCACGCCCTTTCCTGTGCTCCCCGCTTGCGCCCTCCATCGACACGCGAATCCCGGCACAGCCCGCGCGTAAGGCGTGAAGGCGACGGTTTAGAACGTCTGCCAACATCGTCGGCCGATTGCAACTGGCACACAAAGACAACATCGCGGCACCAGCAGCCGGTGCGAAGGCTGACTGGAACCGACGCCCGCGAGCAGATTTACCCCCTCACTTGAACGACTTCGAATTGCGTTCATAATCGTTGCGTTACTCTTCCTCCATTCGCAAACCGCGACAACGGAAGTAAGCAGATGCTACACGATCTCATCCAGCAGTACGGACCGGCTATTGTGTTTGCGAACGTGCTCGCTTCGGCGCTAGGCTTACCTGTGCCCGCGATGCCAGCGCTCGTTCTCTTCGGCGCGATGGCCGCCATGCATCCGGGAACCATCGGCCAGCAAGTCGCACCTGTGCTCGTGCTCGCCGTCTTCGCCACGCTGATCGGCGACAGCGTCTGGTTCCTCGCTGGGCGGCTCTATGGCGGCAACACGCTCAAGACGCTCTGCAAGCTCTCGCTTTCGCGCGACACCTGCGTGAAGAAGACCGAACGCTTCTTCGGACGCTGGGGCGTGCGCGTGCTCGCGGTCGCGAAGTTCATCCCCGGTCTGTCGATCGTCTCCGTGCCGATGGCCGGCGCCATGGGCACGCCGTACCGCCAGTTCCTCAGCTTCGACGGAATTGGAGCGGCGCTGTGGACCGGCACGGGCCTCCTGATTGGCGTGATGTTCGCGCCACAAATCGACATGCTGTTCGCGAGTGCAAGCCGCTTCGGGCGGCTTACTGCGGTCGTGATTGCGGCGTTGCTCGTGCTCTACGCGCTCTATCGCTGGCAACGCCGCCGCCAGCTGATCAAAAAGCTCGCTCACGCGCGCATCACCGTGGACGACCTGTATCGCGCGATGGGCGGGACACCCCCGCCCGTCGTCTTCGATATCCGCTCACATGAAAAGCGCAAGCTCGATCCGTACATCATTCCGGGCGCGCAGTTCGCTGATGAACGGCAACTCGGCGAAATTCTCGCGAAGTATCCGCACGACCAGAAGCTCGTGATCTACTGCTCGTGCCCCAATGAAATTTCCGCGGCCTGGATGGCAAAGCAACTCGCCGAGGCCGGCTACACCGACGTGCTGCCGCTGCTCGGTGGCCTCGACGCGTGGCGTGACTCAGGCCGCACGCTCGAACCGCTGCAGCACGCACCGGCCGACGAGGTCCCACCTCACATCACGCCGAAAGCCGTCTGATTCCTGCACCACGCGCGATCGGCCCGCGGCGACGAGCGGACTATCGGCCCCGGGACCGGTTCCGGTCGCGCCGTCACGCCAGTCCCGCGTCGCCTGCAGGATGTCCGCATCCGTTGGCCCGGCTGCTGCCGGGCACACTGCTCGAGGAGAACTGCCAGATGGGCACCGTCACCGAAGCCGAAGCTCGACACGCCGACACTCAACCGCAGCCGGCCGACGCGCCGTTTTCGACGCTCGCCACGCGGCACCACCAGATGTTTCCCATCCTGACCGACGAGGAAATCGATCGGCTGCGGCGCTTCGGCGTCGTGCGTAGCTGGACTCCGGGCGAGCTGCTGTTCCGCACGGGCGAGACCGGCCCTGGCATGTTCGTGATGCTGTCTGGCGCCGTGAAGGTGCGCCAGCGCGACGGGCTCGGGCAGGAGAGAGTGATCAACGAACATCATCGGGGCTCGTTCCTGGCCGAAGTCGGTCAGCTCTCGGGCGGGCCGGCGCTTGTCGACGGAGTCGCACTCGAACCCGTGGAGGCATTGCTGATCCCGCCGGAGCATCTGCGCGCGGCCATCGTCGCCGAAGCCGAGCTCGGCGAGCGCATCGTGCGCGCGCTGATATTGCGCCGCGTCGCGCTCATCGAAAAGGGCGCGGGCGGCCCGATCCTCGTCGGCAAGCACGACGACCCGACCCTGCTCGCCCTGCAGGGCTTCCTTTCGCGCAACGCGCATCCGTACAAGGTGCTCGACGAACGTGACGGGAGCATGCTCTGCGTCGTCGAGCGCTACGCGGCGTCCAGCGAAGACCTCCCGCTCGTGATCTGCCCCGATGGCTCCGTGCTGCGCCATCCCAGCCCACCTGAGCTTGCGACGTGTCTCGGCCTGTTGCCCGAACTCGATGGCAACCGCGTGTATGACGTGGCCGTCGTCGGCGCGGGTCCCGCCGGGCTCGCGACGGCGGTCTATGCGGCATCCGAGGGGCTCTCGGTGATCGTGCTCGACGCGCGTGCGCCCGGCGGCCAGGCCGGTGCAAGTTCCCGCATCGAGAACTATCTCGGCTTTCCCACCGGTATCTCCGGCCAGGCGCTCGCGGGCCGTGCTTTCGTGCAGGCGCAGAAGTTCGGCGCACACATTGCGATTCCCGTGAAGGTCAAAACGCTGCACTGCGACGAGCAGCCGAGGCGGCTCGAAACATGCAGCGGCGACGTGCGCGCGCATACCGTGGTGATCGCCAGTGGCGCGGTGTACCGGCGTCCGCACATCGATGGACTCGACCGCTTCGAAGGGCACGGCGTCTATTACTGGGCGTCACCGGTCGAAGCGAAGCTCTGCAAGCACGAGAACGTCGTGCTGGTGGGCGGCGGAAATTCGGCAGGTCAGGCGATCGTCTATCTCTCCACACACGTGCGCCACATCGACGTGCTGATCCGCAAGCCGGGATTCGAATCGACGATGTCGCGCTACCTGATTGACCGCATCGCGTCGCTGTCGAATGTGGCCGTGCATCCGGCGAGCGAGATCGGCACGCTCGGCGAAGACGACAGCGGGCTCACGTCGATCCGCCTGAAAGCGCCTTGCGCAGACGGCATCGATCATTTCGACGCGCGCCATCTGTTCCTGTTCACCGGCGCGGACCCCAACACCGAATGGCTGCGCACGTGTGGCGTGACGCTCGACCCGCACGGCTTCGTCGTCACCGGAGACAACGATTCGTCGTGCAGTCTGGCGACTTCCGTTGAAGGCGTGTACGCGATCGGAGACGCACGTGCGGGATCGACCAAGCGTGTTGCGGCAGCGGTGGGTGAAGGCGCCGCCGTCGTCGCGCAGATTCATCAGTTGCTCGCCGACATGCCTGCGCAGGTGGCGGCTGTTCATGCGTGATGAAATGAGGCAGACGCTTTCATTCAGGATGCCTGTTCAATCTGTGTTCAGACTATCTAAACCCATCTACGAACGAACACGAAATTGATGAAAGCGAGGAATATCACGTCCAGTTTTTCAAACCGGAAAGATGTGGCGGAGGGCTTTGAGGCAGCGAAACAGGCGCTCAATTTTGTTTCTGCGCTTGTACATTTTCCGAGCCTATTCCCACGGTTCAAGGCGATTGCTTTTGGGCGAAACGACGGGACGCAAGCCGAAGAATGGGATCAATCAACAATGGTGGAACACGTCCTGGCCAACGCGCCACTGTCCACATAAGCAATAACGACGCGCAACGCGAGCGGCCCGCGAACACCGCGCGCCGCTCACGAGTCGCTTAGCGCTCCAGCTTCGCGCGCAGTTCTCGCGCCGCTTCCAGCAAACCCTGGTAGCCCGAGCGAGCGTGCTCCGGCAGGTCAGGATCGCCCACCAGTGCGCCGAGCGTTTCGACCAGGCTATACACGAGGCCTTTCGCAGCACCCGCTGCAATCCGGCCGGACTTCACGCCTTCGTCGACGTGGGCAAATGCTGCGTTCAGATGTTCCAGATCGGGTTGCGCCGGCTCGCCACCCGGTGTTTGATCGTCCCGTTTGTGCATATCGTCACTCGTCATGGTGATGGGTCTCTCCTGGATATCAACGAATCGAGAAAACTCGTGATTCTGTTATATACCCATTCCCATGTGCCCGTCCATGGGCCCGGCATGCGGCTCCCGAATCCTCTCACCTTTGCGACTTCCGCTTGACTACGCCGCGCGCAGCCACTCGTCGCGCAATCGATTGCGCGGCAAAAATGCCTTGAAAACAAGGCTAAAATTCGGTTCCCGAATTCCGAAGTGCTATGCCGCGAGCCGATTCGGGTGCGTCGGCGGCATCCGTCTGCAACTCCCGCAAATGCTCACCTTTTGCTGCGTGACGCCGTTTCAACCGACGCGCCGACGCCACGGCGCACGTCACTGAAAACTCGGCTCACTCACTTTACCCCTTGTTTCAAGGCACTTTCTCTCCAATCGCCCAAACGTCCGCTCCCCGCCGCGCCCGCGACGGTGCGACTTGAGACCGCGGCCCGCTCACTCCCGAAAAAGCTCACCTATAGCGGCGCACGGCACCTTGACGCAGCCACGCAGCGTCTCCAGACTGTCGAAGCCCTACTCCCTCGCTGACCCACGCACACGTCCGAGAAGCCATGAGTTCGATCACGCCTTTTGTCCCCGACCGCTTTCGCAACGCGGCCCAGCACTATCTGACCGGCCGCCCCGCCTACTCGCCCGCCCTGATCCGCCGCGTCGCGCAGCTGACCGGGCTCGACGGCACGCAGCGCCTGCTCGACCTCGGCTGCGGCCCTGGCCAGATCTCGCTCGCGTTCGCGAGCTGGGTCGCGACGGCCATCGCGATCGATCCCGAACCCGCAATGCTCGAAGTCGCGTCGCAACTCGGCGCGGGCATCGCACCGAATGTCGAATACCGGCAAGGCAGTTCTTACGACCTCGACGCGAGTCTCGGCCCCATTCATCTCGCCGTGATCGGTCGCGCATTCCACTGGATGGATCGCGCCGATACGCTCGCCCGCCTCGACACGCTCATCACGGAACGCGGCGCCGTCGCGCTCTTTAACACCGCGCATCTCGACGACCCGCTGCGCCCGTGGGCCGCGCAATATCGCACGCTGCTCGACCAATACGCGAATCTCGATCCCGCGCGCAAATTGCGCCAGTCGGCCGACTGGGAAAGCCACACCGACGTGCTGGCACGCTCCGCGTTTGCGGCGATTGAACGCATCTCGGTGATCGAATATCGACGTGTCAGTGCGGAGCAGTTGAAGGCGCGGCCGCTTTCGATGTCGAGTCTCTCGCGCGAGCGCCTCGGCGACCGACTCGACACGCTGCTCGAAGGCATCGACGCTCTTATCGCCGAGCACGCCACCGACGACTGGCTGATCGAGCGAATCGAGTCGACTGCAACCATCGCCACGCGAGCACGCGCCTGAACGCCTCGGTACGTTGCGGTATCGTGTGACTGTCTCGTCAATGGAAAACATCATGAGCTATGCCACGAATGCGCCCGCGCGCAAGGAAATCGACGCGTTGACCGGCTCCGCCGTGCTGGAATTCGGCACCAACTGGTGCGGCTATTGCCAGGGTGCGCAGCCGTTGATCGGGGCTGCATTCGCGCAGCACGGCCACGTGCGGCATCTAAAAGTGGAAGACGGTCCCGGCCGTGCGCTCGGCCGCTCGTTTCGCGTGAAGTTGTGGCCCACCCTGATCTTTCTGCGTGACGGCGTGGAAGTCGCGCGTGTGGTGCGCCCGACAAGCGCGCACGAACTCGACGAAGCCTTCGCCGTGCTCCGCTGACCCGCGCTGCTGCCACGTGAAGTGGCCAGGGGCTGCACAATGCTCCCGTAAATCCTCACCGTCTCGCGTCGCCGTGCGCCGCGCCGTTAGCGGCTAGATCGCGGACGTTCCTCACCGTCATTCGCGATTCGCCGCATCGTTCGACAATCAGTCTGGACCGTACGTTACGCCGCGCATCATGTAGACGCCGCATACGACACACTGGAAGTGCGGTTCGCCGTTGCGCCCTCGCCCGTAGCATTTGAATCGACAGACGTGATTCCCGCCCTTCGCTTCCGCTTCGCGTAGATCGACGGATTGCGTTTTGCCAACGCACGTATGCTCGTGCAGCGGCGGATCCATCACCTGCGTCATATCACCGTCCCTTGCAATCGTTACCCGCAACGGTGTCGGACTGACGAGCCCGCGCCAGGGTAACTGACCACTAATGCTAGGGAAGAATTCTTATGGTTTCCTTATCCAGGCGTTACGCAAAGCTTGATACATCGTCGCCAGGAACTCGCCCTCGCGACAAAGCCCTCGCGCTTGAGTCGCAGAGTGTCGTCGAATGGCGTAAATGTGCACTTAACGCGCAGTGGAACGCACTTGCGGCCGCCTTCGCAAGCTCGCACGTGTCCACCCAGGTTCCGCGCAGGGCTTCATTTCGCGATTTTCGTGGCTCCAATGCGCGTCCATTTCGTAAGCCCGCCGAAATGTACATAACACCTGGCCGTATCAGTGAACACACTGTAAGGATTGGCGCTCATCAAGCCGCCTCACGTCGCACCTTGCGCGCGGCGCGAATCCAACCGGACACGGCGCCAATCAGTGCACCCGGTCCGACGGTGAGCAACGCCATCGAAGGTGTTGTGATCATGCTGCAGGTGCTGCCGGACGTGGTGCACAGGTGATACATCGCGCACATAAGCGCGGTAAATGTGATTGCCGCAGCAGCAGATGCCGCTGCCACGCATTGAAATACGCGGGCGTTTGTTTCACTTACCTGATGCGTTCTGCGCCGCATGATCGATCCTGTTCCGGTGATGACCCGTTGGGCGCAACATGGTACAGACCGGTTACATACAGCTATCGCAAAAAAATCCCTTTGCGTCTTTTTTAATCTGCAATCCTTTTTAAATTTCTCGCCGAACCAGCATCGGAGGTAGAACGGCTCGCGCGTCAAGCCGCGGCAAAGGCAGTATGAAACACGTCAGCACGACGCAGGCCTTCGCCAGGCGGTGCATACTGGCCGTTCACCGTCGCCGTCCGGGCGCCTTTCGCCTGGCACCCACCAGTCCGCGCGATAGAGGGCACGAATTTTGCGGCGACGTGTCGAATGTCCGTCCGGATCACGTGGCGTCCTTGCCGCCCGATCCCGCCACCATTGAAGCCATCGACATCCGACCCGTTCCCATGCAAAGGATCTTCCGTCATTGCGCGTTCCGCGCCCTGCGTAAGCAACTTCTGACCACCCTGGCCGCGCTCGCCTGCACGCTCTGCATAAGTGCCGCCAATGCCGCGCCGCAACCCGCGAACCAGGCGGGCGCTGCAGCCCCAGCAAATCCTGCCGCCCCCGTCGTGCTGACGCCCGCCCAGGCGCGTGCCGCACTGCAGGTGCTCGACGATCCGACGCAGCGCGCCCACGTGGAAGACACGCTGCGCGCGATCGCGGCCGCTGGCGAGCTCGCCACGCCTGCCCCGGCGCCCGCAGCCGCGAGCGCACCGGCAGCAGCATCGCCCGCGTCTGCGCCCCACGGCCATGCACTGCGCTCGAACGGCCTCGTGCTGCAAATCGCCGATCACGCCGCCCGCAGTGCGCAGATTCTCGGCGCGCGTCTGCTGCACTCACGCACGGCACTCTTCGATCTCGCGTCGGCTCGCGACTGGTGGACCGAGCGGCTAGGCACGCCCGCCGGGCACGCCATGCTGCTCGCGCTGCTGCGCGTCCTGCTGCTCACGCTCGCGCCCGCACTGATCGTCGAGGCGCTGATGCGCCGCGCCATCACGCGGCCACATCGCGCGATCGTCGCCTACGCCACGGCCACGCTCGGCGATGCCGCGCCGGCGACTAACCGGCCCGAGAACGACGAAGACGCAAGCGAAGACCAGGCGAAAGCCCTGCGCACCGCCGCAGGGATGGAGAGCGCCGGGCCGTCCGCGGTGACGGGCAACGACGCGAACGCCAATCCACATGCCAACGTGCAAGCGAGCACCGCCACGCTCGCAACACCCGGGCAAACTGCGGGGCAAACTGCGCGGCAAGCAGCGGAGCAAACGACCGGCCCACTGGCAAGCGTCATGAGCCTGGGCCATCGCAGCGTGCACCACTGGAAGCGGCTGCAACGCCTGCCTGCCGCACTGCTCGTTGCCTCGCTCGAACTCCTGCCCGTGATCGCGTTCGGGCTGTGCGCGGCCGGCGTGCTCTCGCTCTTTGGCGCCAGCGACGCCCCGTTCGCGGCGTCGGTTGGTCAACTCGTCGATACGTATGTGATATGCCGCATCGTGATCGCGGTCGGCGCGCTGCTGTTCGCACCCGACGCCGACGCCCTGCGCCTGATGCCGCTCTCCGACTGGGCGGCGGCGTTCGCGCAGCGCTGGACCACGCGCATCGTCGTGATCGGCGGCGTAGGCGGTGCGTTGACCGCGGCGGTGCCGATCGGCATGACCGAGGACGCACATCTCGCACTCGTGAAGGTCATCACGCTGATCGGCCACCTTGCGCTCGCCGTCATGATCCTGCAGTGCCGCCGCCCCGTCGCCGATGCAATCCGCCGCTCGGCCTCCGGGCGCAGCTCGCTCGCGTACCTCGTTCAGTGGTTCGCCGATATCTGGGCCGGTGTCGCTGTATTCGTCGTGGTTGCGCTGTGGCTCGTGTGGGCACTCGACGTGCGCGGCGGCTACAGCGAGTTGCTGCGCGCGGGCGGAATTTCGCTCGCTGTGTTGCTCATTGCGCGCGTGACTGCCATCGTCGTGCTCGGTGCGGTCGGCCGTGTGTTCGATCCGCTCGGCAATCGCGACGACATCACCGTCACGCAGCGCCGCGCCTACCGCTATTACCCGGCGCTGAGGCACGTCGCGACCGCAACCGTCTGGCTCATTACGCTCGATGTGCTGCTACACGTCTGGGGTCTGCACCCGGGCCGCGTGCTCGTGAGCGCGCCGATCGGTCACCTGCTCGGCTCGGCGCTCGCGACCATCGTCGTGGCGATCGTCGTCGCCCTCGTGATCTGGGAAGCCGCGAACGGCGCCGCCGAACGCCGCCTCGAGGCGTGGACCGATGCCGGCGACTACGTACGCGCCGCCCGCCTGCGCACCCTGCTGCCGATGTTCCGCACCACGCTCTTCGTCGCGATCTTCATCATCGTCGGGCTGACCGCGCTGTCGCAGCTCGGCGTCAACACGGCACCGCTTATCGCGGGCGCGAGCATCTTCGGCGTGGCGCTCGGGTTCGGCTCGCAGAAGCTCGTGCAGGACTTCATCACGGGTATCTTCCTGCTGACCGAAAACGCGATGCAGGTGGGCGACTGGGTGACGGTGGCGGGCGTCTCGGGCTCGGTCGAATTCCTGTCGATCCGCACCGTGCGCCTGCGCGGCGGCGACGGCTCGCTCTACACCGTGCCGTTCAGTTCGGTCACGACGGTCAACAACACGAATCGCGGTATCGGCAACGCGGCCGTGAAGGCGGTGATCGCGTACGGCGCGGACGTGCAGCGCGCCGTCGATACCATGAAGGAAATCGGCGCCGAACTACGCGCCGACGACAACTTCAAGGACGGCATCCTGAGCGACTTTGCCTACTGGGGTGTCGATCAGGTGGATGGTGCGAGCGTGACGCTGGTCGGGCAGATCCAGTGCAAGGACTCCGCGCGCTGGCCGGTGCAGCGCGAATTCAACCGGCGGCTGCTCGAACGCTTCACGGCGCTCGGCATCGCGCTCGCGAATCCGCAACGCAACTTCGTGGTGGGACTGCCGGGCGCGAGGGACGTCGAAGGACAGACCAGCAACGCCGACGATGATGGTGCCTCCGGCGATACGGCGCGCGCGTCGCGACGGACCGCACACGAGGGCAAGCCTCGCAACGGCCAGTCCGGCGACGGCCACGGCTCGCCGGGCGCGGGCCGTAAGCCATCCTGACGACCTCGTCTGCGCCTGACAGCGGCGAGGGCTTTTACGAAGGAATCCGTACGTCGGTGCGCACCGCACGCGCGCCACACTCACCCTGACAGCCCCCGAAAATACTCACCTCAAGCTGGTCGGACCCGCCCCAACGATCCATCGGTGCGGCGGACTTTTCAGTCCAATCAATGACCTGCGCGTGGCGTCACGATGCGGCGCTCAAGTATGGAGTGGCCTCCCGAATAAGCTCACCGTACATCGTCGTGCCTGAACACGAAGTTTCAGCAAGCATGCGTGCGCGTAGAAGGCCCGCTGCGAGCCGCCCGGTCTGGGATCGATAAGTCTTGAATGCGCAGAGAGCGGGCGCACCTGCGCGCCGCCAGCGAATAGATGCCCGGACGAACGCCCGGGCGCGAGCCACACATCGTGCGGGCAGACAAGCGACGGCAACACACCGGCACTTGCCCTTCGCCGCTTACACCTCGACGTCTTCGAGGCTGAAGATTTCCGACTGGTCGTTGTACGAAAAGATCTCGCCGTAACGGCCCCAGTCGATCACGGTATCGAGCGTTTCCTCGGCGACGACATCGGAGAGGAAGTCTTCGAGTTCCTGCTCGAAACGCACGCGCGGTGCGCGGTGGCCCGGACGCTCGCCCAGCACCTTCTTGATCCGCGCCGCGAGCGGCACGTGACGCAGCAGGTGTTCCGCGAACATCATCTTGCGCGCCTGCGTTCCCATCTCGACAAACACGCGCGCGGGCGGCGTGAGCAGCAGGTCGCCGTCGCGCACGTCCGCGAAGCCGAGCAACTGAAGCATTTCGGCAATCGGGAACAGGTCGTCCACTTCCAGATGCAGCGAGCGCGCGATTTCCGGCATGTCGGCGCGACCGTGGTACGGCGCGGCCGCCAGCGTTTCGATCAGACCGGCCATCAGGTTGGTCGAAACGTTCGGCAGACGGCTACCCACTTCGAGCCCGCCGCGCGACGCAGCGCTCGCCTCGCGCGCGGTCATCTTCGCGTAGATGTCGTCGACGAGCTTGCGGAACGCCGGGTCCAGACGGTTGCGCGGATGCTTGAACGGCACCTTGATCTCAGCGACGACACGGCCCGGATTCGACGACAGCACGAGAATGCGGTCGCACATGAACACCGCTTCCTCGATGTTGTGCGTGACGATCAGCACCGACTTGATCGGCATGCGTCCCTGGGTCCAGAGATCGAGCAGGTCGGTACGCAGCGTTTCGGCGGTCAGCACGTCGAGCGCCGAGAACGGCTCGTCCATCAGCAGCAGCGTCGGATCGACGACGAGCGCACGCGCGAAACCCACGCGCTGACGCATGCCGCCCGAGAGTTCGCGCGGATAAGCGTTCTCGAAGCCGTCGAGACCGATCAGGTCGATCGCCGCCAGCGCGCGTTCGCGGCGCTCGCGCGCGCCCACGCCTTGCGCTTCGAGACCCGCTTCCACGTTCTGGAGCACGGTGAGCCACGGAAACAGCGCGAAGGTCTGAAACACCATCGCGACGCCTTCGGCCGGACCTTCGAGCGGCTTGCCGAGCCAGTCGACTTCACCGCCAGTCGGCTCGATGAGACCTGAGATGATGCGCAGGAGCGTCGACTTGCCCGAGCCCGAGCGGCCCAGCAGCCCGACGATCTCCCCCTCGCGCAGCGAGAGGTTCACGTCGTCGAGCACGAGTCGTTCGTCGTCGGTCTTCGCGAATCCACGCGAAACGTTGCGCACGGAGAGCACTTCCGCGCCGCGGGTGGGACGCGTCGGCGCGATCAGATCGGGGGTAACGAGTTTCGGATTCAGCATCGCGGTCTACTCTCAATCGAGCCGCAGCCGGGACTCGGCATACGCATACAGCGGACGCCAGAGCACGCGGTTGAACAGCGTGACGAACAGGGACATCACGGCGATGCCCACAATGATTTTCGGAAAGTCGCCAGCAGCGGTCATCTGCGCGATGTATGCGCCGAGCCCGTGCGCCTCTACTTTCGTGTCGCCCCACTGGACGAATTCGGAGACGATGCTCGCGTTCCACGCGCCGCCCGACGCCGTGATCGCGCCGGTGATGTAGTACGGAAAGATGCCGGGCAGCATCGCCTGGCGCCACCACTGCCAGCCACGGATGCGGAAGTTCGTGGCGGCTTCCTTGTAGTCGTTCGGATAGGCCGTGGCACCCGCGATCACGTTGAACAGGATGTACCACTGCGTGCCGAGCACGATCAGCGGCGAGAGCCAGATATCCGGGTTCAGATGGAAGCGCACGATCACAATCACAAAGACGGGAAACAGCAGGTTCGCCGGGAACGCGGCCAGGAACTGCGCGAGCGGCTGGATCTTTTCAGCGAGCGCGGGACGCAAGCCGATCAGCACGCCGAGCGGCACCCAGATCACCGAAGCGATCGCGATCAGCAAAACGACGCGCAACAGCGTGATGAGGCCGAGCACGAGTACGTGGCCGACTTCGTCGAGCGACACGCCCGTGCGCACGTAGGCCACGACACGCCAGACCACATAGACGGTCAGCACGATCACGAAGATCGCCCAAACCACATCGCCGACACGCGAGCGCTTGGTGCGCGTCGCGCTGACAACCGGCACGGCTTTCGGCAGTTGCACGCGGATCGGAATGCGCGCGAGTGTGGCGAGCAGCATGCCCATCGGCACGAGCAGGCGGTGAATCAGGCGCGTGCGGCGAATCAGGTCGAGCAGCCACGACTCCGGCGCATCGCCAGAGCTCGTGGTTTCCATGCGGAATTTGTCAGCCCATGCAACGAGCGGACGGAACAGGAACTGGTCATACGCGAGAATCACGACCGTCATCGTCAGGATCACCCAGCCGACCGCGGCGAGGTTCTTATCGGAGATCGCCTGCGCGAGGTACGCGCCGATGCCCGGCAGCGTAATGGTCTTGTTGCCGACCGTGATCGCTTCGGAGGCCACGACGAAGAACCAGCCCCCCGACATCGACATCATCATGTTCCAGATGAGGCCGGGCATCGAGAACGGCACTTCGAGTTTCCAGAAGCGCTGCCAGCCGGTCAGGTGAAAGCCCTTGGACACCTCATCCAGATCGCGCGGCACCGTGCGCAGCGACTGGTAGAAGCTGAACGTCATGTTCCAGGCCTGGCTCGTGAAGATCGCGAAAATCGCCGCGAGTTCGGCGCCCAGCACGCGCGACGGAAACAGCGCGAGGAAAAACGTCACGGTGAACGAGATGTACCCGAGCACCGGCACCGACTGCAGGATGTCGAGGATCGGCACGAGCACCTGGCCCGCGCGGCGGCTCTTTGCGGCGAGCGTGCCGTAAACCAGCGTGAAGGTGAGCGACGCGACCATCGCCGCGAGCATGCGCAGCGTGGTCCGCATGGCGTACTCGGGCAACATCCGCGGATCGAGCCAAATCGCCTCGGACTGGAGCGTCGAAATGGGCGCCATCGTCTCGTGAAAGCCGATGGCCCCCATCGCGATCAGGCAAATTATCAGCGGGAACGCAATGAAGTCCCAGCGATTGGGCAGCACGCGCCACGCCGAAGCGTTGGCCGTGCGGTTCAGATTGAAGCCGAATTCCATCACTGGCCTCCCGTGCCGGTTGTACGCCGGACGCCGCGCGCTGTACGGTTAGTCGTTCGCATTGAGCGGATGAGCTGATTCATGTTGAAACACTGAAATCTGGTCGATGTGCAGGTCCCCGGCGCGTGAATGCGCGCCGGGCCGGTCTTTCAGATCCGGAACACGCGTGCGCGCAGTTCGCGCCAGCGTGCAGCGAACGTCGGCTGACTACGCGGCGGCGAAACGTCCGCGCGCAGGCGGGCGCCGTCTACATCGGGATGAAGCGGTTGCGACGTTTGCGTCAGGTGTGGCAGGTGCGGCAAAAGAAGGCTGAAGTTCATGCTGGATCTCCTCGCGTCCAGGAGGACGCGTTGGCGAGGAAAGCCAGCAGACAGGCATTGCGCGACATGCGCGCGAAGCGGCTCACGTCTGCCCGCTTTCCTCAGTTAAGGTCGAAAGGAAGCGGCATAACGGATAACTGTCACTGTCTGACATCAGAACTCCTTATTGCGCGGCGACGCGCAGACGTCGCCTGTAGCGGCGCGCGCTTCGCGAACACAAGGCGAAGCGAACACGCCGTGCCGCGAACGCGAGACCGTTCGTGGCGCGATATCAGCCAGGCGTTGCGCGCATGAATGCGAACGGCGCCTGAATGACGCTAACAAGGATGCACGTGGATTTACTGCTGGACGCGCACCATCTGCCTGCTGGCAAGACGGCGGCTTTTGGAAAAAGGGAGCGCGGACGTCCTGCCGGTCAGGCAGCGAAACTCTTCGAAGATCGACAACTGCTACTGTCCAAGGCGTCAGCCCCTTTTGTTAAGACGGGCGAATTTTAGTCACGCCGCCCGCCGGAAGTCAACACGAATTGCGCGCCGCGTCAAATCTCGTGCCAACGGCACCACTGCGGCGCCATAGCTCGGCACGTGGCGCGCAGCGCAGTCGGGGGACGGATCGCGGGCGTTCACGGCGACGATGGCCAGCGGAGTCGCCGGATAGTCCGGTTCCGCCGTACCGACGCACGCCTGCCTCGCCTTCGATCCTGCCCGTCGCTCCCCGTGCCGGCTCCCGGTTCGTCTTCCTTCCAGGGGCCCGTCAGTTACATCACATCTACTACTGCTTTCGATTCACGTTGGATGGCCGCACGCCTCATGCCCGGCGCAGCGCCGCCAGCCCCCGCGCTACTCAAGCCAGCTTGCGCATGGCCGACTGGCCGGCACCGGGCGCGCCCATCCGGTCGAGCCGATCGCTCGCCTCCGTCAGCACCCAGAGCGGCGCGCACTGCAATTGTTCGTCGTAGACGTTCAGGATCGCGGCAACCGCGTCGAAGCCCGCTTTATCGAGTTGCCAGCCGCCGCCCGATTGTCCGCGCTGGTAGCAGGCGAGCAGCGCCGCATCCGCGTCGTTGACCTGATCCTGCGTCAGCACGCCGTAACCGGCGTCGGCGATCATCGTCGCGAGCACATGCACGTGCAGCAGCGCCTGGGCGTCGTGACTGGCGCCGCCCCGACGCAGCGCCGCCAGCGCCAGATGCACCTGGAGCGCGAGATCGTCCGCGCATGCACGTGGCATCGGCAGCAGCATCTGCTTGTTGTTGCGGCGGGACCGGGCCGCCTGCGTCCGGGTCGGGAAGGAAATGGTCTTGGCCATAGCACACGAAAGAAACTGTTCTCGTGCAATAACGGCAGGCCGCGCAGAAGGTTGAGACACACGCGGTCGCATCTATGTAACCAGACGTGACCGAATCATGCGAACGGTCGTTCAGTTCTCTGCGGCCGATCCCTGGCCGCGCCGCGATGTGACGAACGCCTCGATGTGGCGGATGGCCTGCTCGCACTGTTCGAGTGTCAGATGGTGGATCGACGGATTGGGCAGGTCAAACCCGAGTTCATCCGAGAGCCAGCGCATCGCCCTGCCGCGCGCTTCGAAGGCGTTCACGCCGTCGCGCCGCACCTTGGCCGCGACGAGCGGCTCGAGCGCGTCGTGCAGCCGGCTCTTCGCGTCGCGCAGCGCGGCGTTGGCCAGGCGCCCGAGAGGCACGTTGCGCGTGCTGCGAGCCGGCACGCCGATCCACGCCTCGCAGGCCGTGCAGACCCAGAGCGGACCGTGGTCGTCGCGATACGGATACGCTTCGTCGCCGTAACGGGCGAGCAGCGCCTTCGCGCCGCAGTAGTCGCACAGCGGCTGCGGCAGCGCCTTGACGGGACGGCCTACGCGCATCGAATGCTCCTGATCGCCATGATGGGCGGTGAAATCAATATGTAAACGGGGGATGGAAAGGGTACTGCAGTCGCGAAAGGATAACGGGAAACGGCGGCGTGGTGCTTGAGGTTATGGGGGGGTGAGGCGGTCTTTCGGGGCGCCAGGTTAACGCCGAGTTGCA
Organism: Paraburkholderia adhaesiva; assembly: GCF_021390575.1. Taxonomy (GTDB): domain Bacteria; phylum Pseudomonadota; class Gammaproteobacteria; order Burkholderiales; family Burkholderiaceae; genus Paraburkholderia; species Paraburkholderia adhaesiva. Next base: position 1,842,775 of record NZ_JAJEJQ010000002.1, read on the forward strand.
TGGCGATGCGTCATTTCAGATCACCGCAGCTCCGGTTGCGGCCGCGCCAGAGCCAGAGCCAGAGCCAGAGCCAGAGCCAGAGCCAGAGCCCGAGCCCGAGCCAGAGCCACAGCCACAGCCACAGCCACAGCCAGCGCCCCGTTCCATCCCCTCACGCCGCTTTTGCGGTCTCGCGCGGCTCCTCGCGTTCAAGCGAGCGCGTATCGCGCAAGCCCGGAAACAGCTTCATCCAGAGCAATGCGACAGCGATCGTGGCCACGCCGCCGATCAGCACCGCACGTTGCGCGCCCCACCATCCGGCGGTCAGGCCCGACTCGAACTCGCCGAGCTGGTTCGAGGTACCGATGAAAAGCGAGCTAACGGCGCTGACGCGCCCAAGCATCTCCTCCGGCGTGCGCAACTGCACGAGCGACAGCCGCACGACCACGCTCACCACGTCCGAGGCGCCCAGCACCGCGAGCGCGATCAGCGAGACGACGAAGTTATGCGACAGCCCGAACGCGACGGTCGCGAGCCCGAACACGATCACGCCGCCGAACATCGCGAGCCCAGGGCGCCGCCGCAGCGGGAAATGCGCGAGCCAGATCGAACCCGTGAGCGCACCCACCGCCGACGCCGAGCGCAGCAGCCCGAGCGCGACGGGACCGGCATGCAGGATGTCGCGCGCGAACACTGGCAGCAGCGCGGTCGCGCCGCCGAACAGAACAGCAAAGAGATCGAGCGATAGCGCGCCGAGAATCACAGGCTGCGAGCGGATGAAAGCGATGCCCGAAAACATGGATTCGAGTGTCACGGGTGCACGCGCGACGGGCTTCGTCTGAAGCGGAATCGCGCTCGTCAGCGCGGCGGCCGCGGCGAACGACAACGCACACGTGAGATACGCGGCACCCGCACCCACGCCGTAGAGCAGGCCGCCGAGCGCCGGACCGACGATCTGCGCGGTCTGGTTCGCCGACGCGGACAACGCGGTCGCGTGGGGCAGTTGCACGCGCGGCACGACGCCCGGCAGGAGCGACGACAAGGCCGGCGACTCGAAGGCGCGCGCCGCGCCGATGCACGCTGCCAGCGCGTAGATCACCGGCGCGCCGAGCCATCCGCCGAACGTGCCGAACGCAAAGATCAGCGCGGCGACGCATTCGATCGCCTGGCACACGGCGACGATCCTGCGCCGGTCGTAGCGGTCCGCGACATGGCCGACGACGAGCGTGAGCAGAAACATCGGCACGAATTGCGCGAGGCCGACCAGGCCGAGGGCAAATGCGCTGTGCGTGAGCGCGTAGATGTGCCAGCCCATCGCCACGCCGAGCATCTGGAACGAAGCCGACGACAGCACGCGCGCGCCCCAGAAGCGCTGGAAGCCGCGACTGCGCGCGAGACTGGGCGATGCGGCGGCATCCCCGGCTGGAGAGGGGGGAGTGTTCATGAACTGCGGGAAAGGCGAAGGCCGGTTGCGCACAATCGTGCAGAACCGCACATTTTAGTGCAGACGACACACGGCCATGCGCGAAGCCCGTTGCGTACGCAAGGTCACGCACGCGCTGTGTTGAGTTGCGCCGCCGCGAAGCCAGGCCGCAAAGCCAGGCCGCGAACCAACACCTCGCACCGCCCGCGGACACAAGTCCGCGGACGTCGGAGGGAATGGCGCGTTATGTGTCGTTACGCGTCGACACCGACAATCACGCTCGACGCCTTGAATAGCGCCGAAGCAGCTTTGCCCACCGCGAGGCCGAGGTTCCCGACGCTTTCGTTGGTCACGATCGCCGCGATCTTCGCACCGCCGCCCGTTGCCGCAATCACGACTTCGGCGTTGACGGCGCCCTTCGTGACCGATTCGACCGTGCCCGCCACTACGTTGCGCGTGGACACTTTGGCCGCGTCTCCATCGACCATCACGATCACCGACGATGCCTTCACCAGCGCGAACGCCGGCTTGCCTGCCGCGAGACCCAGCGACGCAGCGCTACCGTGCGTGATGATCGCAACGATGTCGAGCCCGCTGTCCGTGCGCAGCGTGATTTCGTCGTTGACGGCGCCGGCCTTCACAGCGCTGACCTGACCAGAAAAGTGATTCCGTGCACTTGTACGCATAGAGGTTTCCTGTGGCATGCCGTCGCTACGCACACACCGGTTATTGAGAAAACCCCAGTGTAACTGAGCGCGCGAGCCCTGGAACGTCACCACGAGCACAATTGGCCATTCGGACAATCCCATTGAGGGCCAAGTCCGGCGTAATATATCGCTCTTTATTACGCCACGGGAAAACAACAATGATACGAAAGCTGATTGCCTCGGTTGCGGTGTTGTCCGGTGTGTTCGGAGCCAGCGCGAACGCCCTTGCCGCCGACGACACCGACGTCAACGTCCTGTACGCCGGTTCGCTCGTGAACCTGATGGAGAAGAGCGTCGGTCCGGCGTTCGAGAAGGAAACGGGCCTGCATTTCAAGGGCTACGCCGCCGGTTCCAACAAGATCGCCAACGAGATCAAGGGCAAGCTTCGCCGTGGCGACGTATTCATCAGCGCGAGCCCGAAGGTCAACACGAGCCTCACGGGTGACGCGAACGGCAATCACGTCTCGTGGTACGTCAACTTCGCCGAATCGCCGCTGCTGATCGGCTACAACCCGAAGAGCCGCTTCGCCACCGCCTTCAAAACGAAGAAGTGGGACGAAGTGCTCCGCGAGCCGGGCCTACGTCTTGGGCGCACCGATCCGAAGCTCGATCCGAAAGGCGCGTTTACCGTCGAACTCATGACGAAGGCCGCCGAGGCTTATCACCAGCCGGATCTCGTCGAAAAGACGCTCGGTGCGCTGGACAATCCCCAGCAGGTCCTGCCTGAAGAGACGCTCGTCGGTCGCCTGCAGTCGGGCCAGCTCGACGCCGGCTTCTTCTACTCGACCGAAACGACCGACCTCAAGATCCCGTCGATCCACCCCGCGCCCGAGTTGAAGATCAAGGCCAACTACACGCTCACGATCCTCAATGACGCCGCCAATCGAGCCGGCGCCACGCGCTTCGTCAACTTCCTGCTCAGCGCCGAAGGCCGCAAGCTGCTCGCCGAGCATGGCGTCGATGTGACGAAGCCGACGGTCCAGGGTAGCGTCGAGGCAATTCCGCCGTCGGTGCAGGCCGTGATCGACGCCGCGCAACAATAACCGTGAAGCAGACCGCGGCACGGCCGCTTCTGTGGCTCGGCGCGCTGCTCGCGGTCTATCTCTGCGCGCCGTTCGCCGCCAGCATCCCGCAGATCGGCCAGGCCGACTGGGCGAACGTCGACTGGCGCGCGACGTGGTCCGCGGTGGCCGTGTCGGCGATGAGCGCGAGCGTCGCCACGCTCATCATCCTCGCGGGCGGCGTGCCGCTCGGCTATTGGCTCGCCCGCTCGCGCTCGCGCGCGGTCGCGCTGCTCGGCTTCGTCGTGCAACTGCCGCTCGCGCTGCCGCCGCTCACGAGCGGCGTGCTGCTGCTGTTTCTCGTCGGTCCGTATAGCGGCATCGGCCAGTTCTTCGACGGCAGGATCACCGACTCGTTCGCGGGGATCGTGCTCGCGCAAACCTTTGTCTCCGCACCGTTCCTGATCATCGCGGCGCGCTCCGCGTTCGCAGCCGTCGATCCCGTCTACGACGATGTCGCCGCCACGCTCGGCCATCACGCCCTCGCGCGCTTCTTTCGCGTCACGCTGCCCATCGTGTGGCCGGCCATTCGAGCCGGACTCGCACTCGCGTGGCTGCGCGCGTTCGGCGAGTTCGGCGCGACCGTGATGGTCGCCTATCACCCGTATTCGCTGCCGGTCTATACCTACGTCGTGTTCGGCGGCCAGGGGCTGCCCGCGATGATGCCGCTCCTGTTGCCGACGCTCGCCATCGCGATCGTCTGCGCCGTGCTCTCGGTCTATAGCCGCGGCGCGCGCGCCTCGCTCGCCGCGCCCACCGAGAATGGCGACGAACCCGCGGGCTTCACACCCGCAGCACCAGTGCAGTCCGGCGAAGTCCTGCGTCTCGCCTTCGACGCGAAACGCAAGCTCGGCACGTTCAGCCTCGACGTGGCGTGGCAACCGCGCACGCGTCGGCTCGCCATCATCGGGCCGTCCGGTTCGGGCAAGTCGCTCGCCCTGCGCATCATCGCGGGGCTCGAGCAGAACGACGCGGGATCGGTCACGCTCGGCGACGCCGATCTCGGCGCGCTGCCGCCCGAGCGTCGGCAGATCGGCTACATGCCGCAGGATTACGGCCTCTTTCCGCACATGACGGTCGCGCAGCAACTGGCGTTTCCAGTCGGCGCCGATGCCACCAACGCGCGCTACTGGCTCGCGCATCTCGGACTCGACAAGCTCACGGCGCGCCTGCCGCACGAGCTATCGTTTGGCCAGCGCCAGCGCGTCGCACTCGCGCGCGCACTCTCGCGACACAGCCAATTGCTGCTCTTCGACGAACCGTTCGCGGCCCTCGACACGCCGCGCCGACGCCGTCTGCAGCAGTCGTTGCGCACACTGCAGCGTGAAATCGACGCGGTGACCGTCATCGTCACGCACGACCCCGACGAAGCCGCACTGCTCGCGGACGAAGTGCTGGTCATCGAACAAGGCTGCGTCCTGCAGGCGGGACCCGTCGACGATGTGTTCCGGCGGCCGGCATCGCTACGCGTGGCCGAGTTGCTCGGATTGCGTAACGTTGGCATCGGCATCGTGAGCGCTGCGGGCGTTATCGAAACCGCGAGCGGCCTTCGCCTGCCGTTCGCCGACGCGCCGCTCGCCGCGGGCACGCGTGTGATGTGGCGCGTCGCGCCGCGCGCGCTGCGCGCGACGCCCGATGGCACGTGGACGGGCACGCTCGCGGGCCACGCGCTCAGGCATGGCGACCGCTACGTCACAATCGAGATCGGCGGCGAGACGTTCGATATCGCCAGCGAAGACGCGCCACACGCGGCCGGCGACGTGCAGCGCTTCTCGATCGAACGCGATGGCGTTTCAGCGTGGGCATCGTCGTGTGCCTAGCTGTACTCCTGATCGCGTGCTCCTGAAAAGGCTCACCTTTCGCGTTCCCGGCTCGCGTTGAACCTTCAGCCTGAGCGTCATAGCGGCACCGCGCAAGCGGCTGGAACGCGTTTTCCGAGCGGCTCCCGAAAGTTCTCACCTTCGACCAGGACCGCACTCGCGCGCGACGAATCCCGTCTATTTGCGCGAATTTGTGCAAAATTTCCTTCGCCCAACCTGGGACTGCCAGGAAATTTTCCCGATGTGCGGCGGCGCGAGCATTCAGTGCGTCGGTGAAGCACTATCGGCTACCGGCCTCACGTGTGCTTCACACGAGGTCCGCGCCCTCACCGCTCCCGAAAACCCTCACCATTCACCGAACTACGGCGCCACTCAGATCACGAAGCGGCTGTCTTTGTCGAGCACAGAGGGCAGCGGCACGAGATCCGAGCGTGCGAAACGAACCAGCGAAAACGCCCGCTCGACGAGCGGACTCGCGGGTAGCTGTGCAAGCGGAAAGACAATTTCGCTACCATCTGGCGCCGCGCTCCCGTCGATCACCACGTTCATCGCATTCAGCCGGTAGCGTTTCATCTCGACATTCGTGTGCCGTTCGGGATGACTCAGCACATCACAGATGACGTCGAGTTCGTGCGCGAGCGCATCGGTCTTCAGACCAAGCGCGCTGATATCGCGCTCGTTGGCCTCTATCGCGGCCTCCAGTTCAATGCGCTCAGCCGCATTCGACAAAGCGTGCTCGCCGAGCATCTTGTGCGTCCCCGCGCCGTGGCGTGTCAGCAGTTGCAGCCGCGTCTTCAATAACGCGCGCTCCTGCACGAGTGCATCGCGACGCGACTCGTCGGCGCTGATCTGCGCCAGGCCCTCCAGCGCAATCTGCTCGACGACGCGCTGCACGATCTGCACGCGCAGATCGGCTTCCGTTTCGCCGCAGACGCGCACCTGATGATCGTCGAAACTCAGCGTCGTGCGCACGACGTCCGCGTGAACCGTGTCGCCGACCTGTTCGACGCCGAACACGCGACGCTCGGTCATCGCCATGCCGAGCACAGCAAAGGTCTCGCGCGCGAGCGAATGGTTTTCGAACCACGCATGCAGGTCTGGCGAACGGCTGAGAATGTGCGCGACCTCGTCGGCGGCTGCGAAGAAGGCGTGAATGTAGGGGTCGTCGAGCCAGGTTGACGCGCTCGCCTCGCGTGCCTGCGGCAGCTCGCTCACGAGGCGGCTCACGTGGTCGATCGAGCGCGCCAGCGCTGGCGTGACGCGCTCCCGAAAGCCGTCCGCGAGCCTGAGCGACGGACTCAACACCAGTAGACGCTCGATCAACGCGCGGATCTGCGGCGTTTCCGGCACCGACTTCGGTCGCGTTCCGAATAGTCTGTCGAAGATGCCCATATCAGGACTCCGTTGCGGGCCGCGCGCGGGGCGTGGCCGGAATCGGGTGTCTCACGCGATCCGTAGAGGCGATCGCGGAGCACCCCTGCCGCATCGCAGGAGACAGCACTATAGCGCGAATTTTCGAGCGGCCAGATTCGGGGCGCACATCCCGAACAAGCTCACCATTCGGTGTGCGCGACAACGCTCGTCGGTGAAATTTTTGTGGCGTCGCGCATAACCGTTATTGATCAAAACGCGCGCTGGCACGTGCACAATTAACGCCCGTTCCCGCAGATTCTCACCTTCTGAGTTTGGTTTGACAGCCACCGAGGGAATAAAGATCGATTCATCGTGCAACTGCGCAACCTTTTACATTTGCACAAGCGTCTCCCGAAAGCGCTCACCATTGCGATCGCTATGCTCCCGAAAGCTCTCACCGTTCTTCGTGGCCGAAGGCTCTCCAGCCACTTTGATATGCATAACGAACTAAATAGCGCTCGAGCATCCTCACTGCGACGGCTCCGGTATAGCCGACCGGTGGTGATTCGTTATGACCCACCGCTCGCCATCACAGCGCCAGGTAACCGTCTACCGTGCGAGCACTGCTGGTCCGTCCTCGGCGTGCGCCATTCGATCGGGCATCTGATAGCCCGCACTCCCGGAAATACTCACCGATTGCCGGCCATCGCACGCCCTAGAGGCTCACCTGTCGGCCAGGGGCTCAGTGGGGTCCGCGCAATTGGCTTCTCGCGCTTTGCGAGGCGCCAGTTCGACCGCGCGAAGGTACAGGGCTATATCAATCCCTCGCCCTGCCCTGACAACTCCTGGAAATCCTCACCATGCCGTTATGCAATCGACACCGGGGTTACAGAACCGATCACGGCCTACTGGATTCGCGTCCAGCATCCGATGACCGCATCGCGGCCAATCGCACACGAACACGAGCGAATTCTGGAGATCCACGCAAACCGCCCACCGTCCCGTTCAGCGCCGCAAAAAGCAAGCGCTGCCGCGCGGCGTAACGAGGATGCCTCGATGCCGGGCGGCAGCAGAGTAGCGCTGGCCGTCGAGTGTGAAGGCGCTAAATCACCTTCGCAAGCGACACCCCATCATTTCGCCGGTGCGGCAGCCGAATAAACGTCCGGCGCGGCGGGACCCTCCACTTTGATCATCCCCAGCGCACCCTGATTGAAGGTACGGAAGATCGAATGGTCAACGAGGAGGAAAGTGCCCGGCACCACGGTGTTGAACTGGACGACCTTGGAGCCACCCGCCGGAATCAGCGTGGTCTGCACGCTTTCCTCATAGTGCTTATACGATCCGTCCCACACCTTGTCGAAAATCGCCCCGATTACGTGGAAGCTCGACACCAGATTCGGACCGCCGTTGCCCACGAACAGCCGGACCGTTTCGCCGACTTTCGCCTTCAGCGCGTTGTCGCCGGTGAGCGAGCCTTCGCGTCCATTGAACAGGACATAGGTCGGACGCTCGTCGACGGCCTTCTCGGGATCGAACGACTGCAAGCCCTTGTCGTGATACTTGCCGTTCGTGTAGAAGTCACCCTGCATGACGTAGTATTCGCGATCGACCTTCGGCAATCCTTCTGGCGGATCGACTTCGATCATCCCATACATACCATTGGCGATATGCATGCCCACCGGGGCAGCTGCGCAGTGATAGACGAAAAGACCCGCATTCAGCGCCTTGAACGTGAACGTAGCATCGTGCCCCGGCGACGCGAGTGTCAATGCTGCGCCCCCGCCCGGGCCAGTCACCGAGTGCAGATCGATGTTGTGCGGCATGTGCGAATTCGACGGATTCTTCAGATGGAGTTCCACCGTATCGCCCTGACGCACGCGGATGAAACTACCCGGCACCGTGCCACCGAACGTCCAGAAGTCGTACGTGGCGCCATCTGCGATTTGCTGCTTCACCTCTTTGACTTCGAGATCGACGATGACTCGCGCAGGGTAGTCGCGCGTAATCGGCGGCGGCACATTCGGCGGACTGGTCAGCACGGCATGAATCGGGTCCCCCTGCGGCGGCCCGAAATCACCGGGCACTGCGCCAACCGGCGCAGTCGCGGACATCGCAGCGAGCGGATACGCGAGGCTCGCCAGCAGACCGAGGCTAGCAAGTGCGGTACACAACCTTCCTGTCATCGTTATTCTCCTTACGGGTTCCCGCCGCCCGGCGACAAAGTTCATGCGCAATGCGCCGAAGCGGATAAAACTTGGTCTTCGCTAGTTAAAGGATATTTTTTCAACGCCAACCACTTCGCCTTCATTTCCAATGCATCACGTAGTGATATATTCCGCGTCACATTGGCACAGTTAGCCCTACCCATTAAATTCAACGAATGGGGCATACGCATCTAAAGCTCAAGAGCGCTTACAAAACAAAAACAAGATTGCCGCGCGAGACCGCTGCACGCCTTAACATGAATTAATTATCCAAACCCGGTTAATTGGCAGGTTGTCGCATGCAGACCGGACGACGCACTACACGTAAATCCAGTCCACCGAAATTTCTGGTGCTGATGTGCCGACATTTCGCGAGCTTGAGCGGCGCAGCATCATTGATCGGAAACGTTTTCGGTACGGTCAGGAAAGGTGATCGGACAATCGCTCGTGTGATTCTCAGCACAGGGTGTCCGAATTGTTTCGATTTGCCACGTGCGGCAGTTTTTCGCGGCGTGCGTCTCTATCCACACGATCTTCTGTGATCCTCAAGGCCTTTGAAAAATACACAGCGTAGCTCGCTGATCGCTCGAGACAATCCCGCCTAACACCTCCCAGCCGGTCTGAATTCACTTCACCGCATATAAAGTCTTCCTCGCGATTTCGGTGATGTTCTTTCGTGTCGGAGGGAAATCTCGCTTCATTCTCCGCGTCTTTTTGGCACGACACAGTTAGGCATGTGCAACACAACGCACAACACTTTGCGTAGCGATCACCTGAATAAACATCGAACACACGACGCTAATTTCTGAAGAGATGTTAAGCATTCCAACCATCTCCCTTGACGCGGCGTATGCGTCCTCCGAGAGTGTTATCGATCATTCGCACTGTGATGGAATCCATGCGGGCCCAAAACGGCCAGACGCACGCGGGCGGATGACAACACTGCTGCACTTCGGCGCAGCAACGCAGTGATTCGTTGTCTTTGAGTTTTCGTTCGGAGGAAGCGTGTTTAGGCGATTCCGGTTGCTCATGCTCGCAGCGGCGCTGTTGATGGCCGCTTCGTGTGCTTTTGCTGAAGCGCCCTATGTAGAGGTAACGGGTGGGTCCCTCCGTAGCGCGCTCAAATTGACGGACGAGCCCGGAGATAAGCTTGTCGTAGCACCGTTTCGCATGCGGTCGAGATTCGTGACGAACGCCGAGTTCCTCGCCTTCGTCAACCGGGATGCGCGTTGGCGCCGCGATCGTATCGCTGCTCTGTTCGCCACGCGCGATTATCTGTCGCGCTGGAGCGGACCATTGAGCCTCGGTCCCGACGCTCCTCCCAATCAGGCGGTAACAGGCGTTAGCTGGTTTGCGGCGCGCGCCTATTGCGCCTCGGAAGAGGCGCGCCTTCCGCGCTGGATTGAATGGGAGTACGCGGCAGCAGCAGACGGGCAGCATCGCGATGCACGCGCGGACACCGTACGCCAGGCACGCATACTCACTGCCCTGGTGGACAGTTTCAGCAGGCCAGCTGCAACGCCCGTACGGGAGGCACCGAACGTGTATGGCCTATACGGCATGCACACGCTGGTCGGCGAATGGGTGGACGACTATGCCTCGCTATTTGCAGACGCAGATGGGCGTAGTCCGGGCGGAAGCAACGAGCTCCGTCTTTGCGGCGGCGGTGCGCTTGCATTCTCCGATCGCACCGATTTCTCACTGATCATGCGCGTCTCGGCCCTCGCCGCAATGACACCGACCGACAGCAGTAGCAGCGTGGGCTTCCGTTGCGTCAAGGATCCCGACGGGGATCAGGTCATCAACAACAAGGACGCGACATGAAGCGCATTCGAGTTTTCCTCTACGCACTCCTGATGGTTTGTCCAGCGCTCGTCGCCGCCGCGCCATCCATTTCGCTACCGGGCGACTCGCTGTACCAGTTGCCTCTTGCGTTGCAGGACCAGCAAGGACGACAGTTCGATCTCGCGTCGATGCGCGGACGGCCCGTCATTGTCAGCATGTTTTATACGGCCTGCTCCGCTGCCTGCCCATTGACGGTCGACACCATCGACCAGATTCGCCACGCACTGAACGTGCCGGACCGCGCAGAGCCTTCCGTGCTGCTAGTCAGCATGGATCCGGAACATGATGATGTCGTCAATCTCGCAGCCATGGCAAAAGCGCATCAGCTCGACCCGGCGCACTGGCGGCTCACACGCACGACAGCCGGAGACACGATGGCGTTCGCCGCAACGCTCGGCGTCGCATACCGCCGTCGCACGGACGCCGATTTCAGCCATAACGCAGTTATCGCGCTTCTGGACGAGAACGGCCGTATCGTCGCGCGTACGTCGGTCATCGGCAAAGTCGATCCGGCATTTGTCTCGGCGGTGCGAGAACGCGTAGCCCGATATTGATCAGTTCGAGTACGGAAGATCCCGGCTACTCGCTCAACCGTTTCTTAAACGCGCGACATCGGGAATCGTGATTTCCCGACCTTTAATCTGGATGAGTTGCCGGACGCGCAGATCGCGCAAGATGCGCGAAAAATGTTCCGGCGTTATGTTGAGACGCGAAGCAATCGTTCTTTTGCCGGATTCCAGACGCACTTGCTGGGGAGCCGTCGAAGTACCGTCCACAAGGTTCAGCAGATAGCCGACTACTCGCTGCGTTCCAGACTGGAGCGAATACGCCTCCACGTCACGCATCAGATTGTGAAGACGCATGCTGAGACTGGCCAGCATCTTGCGAGCAAAGACAGGATCCTGCTCGAGCCTGGTAATGACGACTGTTTTCTTCACATGTAACAGCAAGGTGTCAGCCAACGCCTGCGCGGACACGATATAGGCCTTGTCCATGAACATCAATGCTTCGCCGAAGCCGTCGCCCGGCCCCACGAGGCGCACGATCTTCTCTTCTCCAATGGGAGAACTGAAACTCAGCTTGATCAAACCATACACGACAGTATGGAAACCCAGGCAGGGATCGCCGCGGCGAAATATCGTTGCGCCACGCGCCACCCTCACCTCGGTTGTTCCCTGCGCAAGAACGTCAAGTTCCTCCGGCGACATGTCGTTGAACAACGGCATCTTCGAGAGGAATTCCTGAAATCGAATCTTACCTACCCGCATTTGGCTGCTCCGACTGGTTAGCGGCTTTGTATTGGATTGAACTGGACAGATGCGTTAGCCGCAGATCCGCCAATTGTCGCGCGCGAAAGTATGGATAGATATGCCCGCGGTCAAACAGTGATCTGCCATTTCGAGCCTTATGTCGCACCCATTCACGCAACTCCGGCGGCTTCAGCAAGGCTGTTTTTTGCGTGCGCCGAATTCTGTATATCGACGCGCACACAATCGCAAACGTTTAACTGAACCGACTCGCAAAAATATTGAGCCGTAACATTTTTTGGGCAATAAGTAGAGCCGTACTATCGATGTGCGATTAATTCATCCGGAATGTATCCGGTGCAATGCAGCCGTAAGCAAAGCACATTTCTATCGCCAATTTACGAAAGCAAATAACTATGCGGCTCACAGGCTTTACCAGGTACGGTCTGCTGGTGCTGTTCCACACCACGGTTCACGCCGACGAAGTCATCACGGTCGGCCAGATTTCCGACGCGTTCGGTATCTCGCGCAACTATCTGACGAAGGTCGTTCATGCGCTTGGTAAAGCGGGCTATCTGAGTACGGTAAGGGGCCGTGCGGGTGGCTTGCGCCTTGGCCGCCCTGCAGGGCGCATTACTATCGGTGAAATCGTTCGCGTCATGGAGCGAAATCTGGACGTGGGCGAACGCTTCGATGTTGAAGATCTCGCATGCGCAATTACCGCAGCCGCTGGACTTCGTTGCGCATTTTCCGCGGCCGCGCGTGCGTATTTCGATGTGCTCGACAGGTGTACGTTCGCCGATCTCGCCTCCGAACAAACCGAATTGACGCGCCTTCTGATCGGCAACCTCGTCTCGCATCCGGCGATGCAGCAATCCACGCCGTGAGGCATGGTTCAGAATTTTGCCTGCATCCTGAACCACGCCACTCTGCAGCAAGATAATCCGGTTTTCGGCAATCTCTCAGGAATCCAGCAGATTGCCGACCCGGTTATTTGACGTCTTTCCAGTACGCGGCATTCAACCGCCACGCAATAAACGTCATCCCCCCCAGGAATAGCAGCACCCAGACGCCGAGTCGCTTGCGCGTCGTCTGTTCCGGCTCGGACATCCAGCCGAGGTACGCCACGAGATCGGCCACGTCGGCATCGTAATCCGCCGGCGAGATCTTCCCGGGCGTGACCTGCTGGTAACCCGCGAAGCGATGGATCTTCTCGCCGCTTGCCTTGTCAACCGTGTCTTCGAACTTCGCCTTCCGCGTACCCTGCAACTGCCACAGCGGATGCGGCATGCTCACGTTCTCATACACCAGGTTATTCCAGCCGGTCGGCCGCGTGTCGTCGGTGTAGAAGCTGCGAAGGTAGGTATAAAGCCAGTCGCGGCCGCGTGAGCGCGCCTCCACCGAAAGATCCGGCGGCGTTGCGCCGAACCAGCTTTTAGCATCGTCCGGCCGTATCGCGACGGTCATCGTGCTGCCCACCTTGTCCGAGGCAAACATCAGGTTTGTCTCGATCTGCTTTTGCGAAATGCCAAGACCCTCTAGCCGGCTATAGCGCATCAGGTTCGCACTATGGCAGTTCAGGCAATAGTTGACGAACAGTTGGGCGCCATGCTGGAGCGAGGCAAGATCATTCGCCCTTTCGGGCGCGTGATCGAGCGGAATATTTTCCTCAGCCCACGCCGGCGCTCCCGTTACTGAAAATGCGAGAGCGAGCGTGGCCAGGGCCGCAGCCCTGCGGGCGAGTGTCGAAAGCAGCTTTATCTTCATAGTCGTGTTCTCTTCGCTCGTCAGTTAATGGGCCTTGAAGTGCACGCGCTCAGGCGGCTGCTTGAAGGTGCCACGCCGCGTCCAGAACGGCATGCCGAGGAAGAATGCGAAATAGATGAGCGCGCAGACCTGGGCGACAAGCGTGCCCACGGGTGACGGCGGCCGTGTGCCCAGGAACCCCAGAATGAAGAACGCCACCACGAATATCCCGAGGAACACCTTGTGGAAGAAAGGACGGTAGCGGATCGACTTCACCGGTGCCTGATCGAGCCACGGCAGGAAGAAGAGCGAAACCACCGCCGATCCCATCACCACAACACCCCAGAACTTCGATTCGGTATAGGCCATCGCGAGAACCACGAGAGCCGCCAGCACCGGCAGACCCAACCGCCACTTGCCGCGTGCGCGCACGAGCGCGAGCAGGCCGAGCAGCGCGATCACAATCATCAGCACGATCTTGAACGGATCGGTGGTGGCACGGAGCATCGCGTAGAACGCCGTGAAATACCACACCGGCGCGATTTCAGGTGGCGTCTGCAGCGGATTGGCGGGCACGAAGTTATTCGCTTCGAGGAAGTAACCGCCCATTTCCGGCGAGAAGAATATGATCGCCGCGAAGACCATCAGGAAGATGCACACACCCATGAAGTCGTGCACCGAGTAATACGGATGGAACGGAATGCCGTCGAGCGGCTTGCCATTCTCGTCCTTCTTCTCCTTGATCTCGATGCCATCGGGGTTATTCGAACCCACTTCGTGCAGCGCAACGATGTGCGCGAACACCAGCCCCAGCAGCACGAGCGGAATCGCGATCACGTGAAACGCGAAGAAGCGGTTGAGCGTGACGTCCGAGATAACGTAATCGCCGCGAATCCAGAGCGACAAGTCCGGGCCGACGACCGGAATCGCCGAGAACAGGTTCACGATCACCTGGGCGCCCCAGTAGGACATCTGGCCCCACGGAAGCAGATAGCCGAAGAACGCCTCGGCCATCAGGCACAGGAAGATCGCGCAGCCGAAAATCCACACGAGTTCGCGCGGCTTGCGATGCGAGCCGTACATCAGTCCGCGGAACATGTGCAGATAGACGACGACGAAGAACATCGAGGCGCCCGTCGAGTGCATATAACGGATCAGCCAGCCCCATGGCACCTCGCGCATGATGTACTCGACCGACGCGAACGCGAGCGTCGAGTCGGGCTTGTAGTTCATCGTGAGGAAAATGCCGGTGACGATCTGGTTCACCAGCACGAGCAGCGCGAGCGAGCCAAAGAAGTACCAGTAATTGAAATTCTTCGGCGCGTAGTATTCGGAGAGATGCGCCTTCCACGTTGCTGTCAACGGGAAACGCTTGTCGATCCAGCCGACGACTCCCTTTGTTTCGACCTTATGTTCAGTGACAGTCGCCATTTATGCTTCTCCTTTTTCGTCCTTGCCGATCACGAGTTGCGTCGCGGACGTGAACATGTAAGGCGGGATGTCTAGATTCTGCGGCGCCGGTTTGTTCTTGAACACACGGCCGGAAAGATCGTAGGTGGAACCGTGGCACGGGCACAGAAAGCCGCCCGGCCAGTTTTCGGGCAGGTTCGGCTGCGGGCCTTCCTGAAACCGCGCCGTCGGCGTGCAGCCCAGATGCGTGCACACCGCGACGGTCACGAGAATGTTCTTGTGTTCGGCGCGCGAGCGGAATTCGTTCTTGCAATACTCGGGCTCCGGCATCGAGAACGGATTCTTCGTCAGCGGATCGGCGAGATCGCTGCTGGCCTTCTGGACATCGGCGAGCATTTGATCGGTGCGGTTGAAGATCCACACAGGCTTGCCTCGCCATGCGACGGTCATCATTTCGCCGGGCTTGAGGTGGCTGATATCGACTTCAACCGGTGCGCCAGCGGCCTTCGCCTTTTCGGACGGCGCGAACGAACCCGCGAAAGGCACGACCGCGGCCAGGCCCCCGACGCCACCTGCGACCGATGCCGCAATCAGCCATGTACGGCGGCCGCTGTCGACATTTTCGTCTTCGTGGACTTGCATGACATTCCTCGTTTCTAAATTGATTTTTTAACGCCATTTCTGGGGCCGCGAGCCCGCGCGAATGGAGTCTTTAACGCAGCCCTGAAATGTAGTCGGCCACCGCCTTGATCTCGTTGTCCGAGAGACGCGATGCAATCGCATGCATCGGCACGCTGTTGTCACGCGCGCCCGCTCCCTGGGTGAACGCGGTCAACTGGGTTGCGGTATAGGCCGCCCATTGCCCCGAAAGACGCGGATACAGCGAGGGAATGCCCTGACCCGTCGGACCATGGCAGCCCGCACACGCCGGCACGCCCTTGTCGGCAATACCGCCGCGATAGATTTTTTGTCCGAGCGCGAACGTGTCCTTGTTTTGCGCGTCGCCGGGCTTCGGACTCTGCGACGCGAAATAAGCGGCGACGTCCACGACCTGTTGATCGGAAAGCGCGCCCGCCATTCCCGCCATGATCGGGTTGGCTCGGACCGGTTGACCGCCGGCGGATTGCGCCTTGAAATCCCCTAGCTGTTTGACGATATAACCGGCATGCTGCCCCGCGAGCTTCGGAAAGGTCTCGGCCGCACTGTTGCCATCGGCAGCGTGGCACGCCGCGCACACCTGCGCCACGACGGCCTGTCCTCGACTGGCATCCGGCGTGCTCACCTGTGCCGCGTGCGTGAGCACTGCCCACCCCGAGAGGCCCGCGGTTATGTGTAGGGCCACCCAAACCTTGCGCATTCGATTCATTCAACCGTCCTGTTTTGTTCTGTAGTGGAAAGAGATTCCGCAACACGCGACGCCGCCGGCGCAGCCTTGACGGCCCCCGTGTTCGCGCTCCCCGTGGTTTCGAGCTTGATCGGAATGAAATATCCGTCCTTGCCAACTCGAGTCAGCGGCAGCTTTTCCTTCTCGCGCCTTTTCCGCTCTTTCGACAATGGCGGGCAGGTGTGCTCGTCGTAATACATCACCATGCAATCGAGGCAGAGCATGCACTCCATCTGGTCGATCCGGCCTTTTTCGTCGATCGCCTGTGAGCCGCAACCGACCGCGCAGGCATGGCAACTCGTGCATTCAGGCTTGCGTCGCAGTTTGAGCAGGCGCCGCCAGCCCGGCAGTGCAAGACTTGCCCCAAGCGGGCACAGATACTTGCAGAACGGCCGTTCAATGAAAATCGATGCCCCGACAATGACGGTCCAGAACAACATGAACGGCCACGATCGGTTGAGCACGCCAACGAGGAACGTCGTCTTGAACGGTTCGATTTCCGCGAGTTTTTCAGCCCAGGGCATCGAGAAGAACGACACCACGAGCAACACCGCGAACACCACGTACTTGAGCTTGCGCAGCCGGTTGTGCCAGCGCATCGGCAGCTTGGTCTGCAGCTTCTTCAGGCCCGTAGCACGTGCCACCTTGTAAAGCATCTCGGACATCGAGCCGAACGGGCACATCCAGCCGCAGAACAAGCCGCGTCCCCAAATGATCACGGTGATCGCGATCACGATCCAGAAGACGAAAATGAACGGATCGGAAAGGAAGAGCGACATCTTCCACCCGCCGAACAGCGAATGGATGAACGTCAGCACCTGCGTGATGGATGGCTGCGCCATCTCATGCCAGCCTGCGAAGCCCACCGCGATCAACCAGCTTGCGGTTTTCGGCACGGAGACCCAACGCTTATTCGCGCGCTTTGCCTTGCGTACCCAACGGTCGCGAGTCGCAAAGAACGCCATGACGGCAACGGCCCAGCCAATGAAGAGGCCGATTTCCAGTTTCTTGCCGTTCCATGCGTTCCACCAGGAGGGCGTTTCCTCCTCGACCTTCGGACGGCCACCCTCGAGGAAGGTCGCAGGCAGCCAGTACGGTGAGTTGAATGCCGAAAAGCTCTTTGCGCCCGTTTCCTTATCCTCTTTGTGACCCAGGAACACGAACTTCCACGGATAGGCCGCACTGAATTTCGTGTTGCGGATGATAAAGATGCCGGTCTCGTTGAAGGCGGGCGTGCCGGCTGCCTCCAGCGAGTAGAGATTCAGATAATCGGAATCCTTGAACGTGAACGCGTTGATTCCCTGCTGGACCTGGATGCGATCATAGATGCCGCCTCGCACGAAGCCCGATCCCTTGAACGACTCCGTGCCGTTCGCCACAACGAAAATCGCGTGGTCTCCAGGCTGGAGACGGTTCATAAGCTGCGCGTAACCGTAGTCACCGAGAATGCTTTTGCCGATCGCGGGGGCGTTCAGGTAGCCATAGTAGAGATCGAGATAGGGCGAGCCAGTGTCTGCCGCGCCAACGTCGCTGGCATGGAGCACGAGATGCTGTACCGCCCCCATGTCCACGAGCTTGTTCCATCCGTAGCGCGTATCAGACTGCACCAGTTTTGCCTGCGGCAGAATCGCTTCCTTCACGATACCGACCTGGCTGGCGACCGCAACGGCGCAGCGCGAGATCAACTGGTTTTCGGCAATGGCCGTGACCGTCGCGCCCGAAATGGCGTCGAGGCCCTTTTCGCCCGAACTGCTCTGGCCGATCTCAAAGCGCTGGCCCGCAAACAAGCCTACGTACTGGCCAAGAAATGAGAGCAGCTTGCTCTCGGGAATACCGACCAGCAGGATTGGCTCACTGTGTTTGAGCACCCGGACGCCGGTGATCACACCTTTGGTGTCCATGCCGATCAGCGTGACGATCGGTTTACCGGAATAACCTTGTATGTCGACGATATCGGTCGACAGGAATACGTAGCCTTTGAGGGTACGCGCGTGCCCGTCGTTGGCATAGGCCTCGACGTAGGGCGGAGCGCCCTTGCGCGCGGAGAATTCGTTTGCACCTGGCAGTACGCCTGCGCAGTCGGTCCACTTGCACATCTCGGGCTGGCTGAACAGCGCGTCGGGTAACTCCTGCTCGTAAATCGAAGCGAAGACCGGATGGGTCACTGCGACCAGGAGCGCGAACAGCAAGAACCGCAACGTTACTTTCATTTTTGTCGCTTTGAGGGGGCCGCCAGGAAGGGCGCAGCTTCAACGCGATTACGCGGACGAAGCGCGCCCCAATGGCGATTACTACTAGACGCCGCACCGCTCACCAGACCCCGGCGCGGCACAGCGCTTCCACTCACATTACTGAGCCTTTGCAACCATGAAGTCGACGGCTGCTTTCACTTCGTCGTCCTTCAGGCTCGAACCACCGCCACGCGGGGGCATCGTGCCGTTGTTGCCGGTGAAGCCACCGAGCGCGTGCTTGTACAGCGTCGGCTTGCCCTGCTTGATGCGCGGTGCCCAGTCCGCCTTGTTGCCGTAAATAGGTGCACCGCCTGCGCCCGTCTGGTGGCACATGAAGCAGACGCTCTTGAACACCTTTTCGCCATCCGCAGCATTCGCGGCCGGCGCTACGCTGGCCGCTGCAACGGCAAATCCAAAGGCTGCGAGCAAAACTTTCCGATTTTTCATGATCTTTCCTCAGTAGGAGTTTCAGGATTGATGAGTCCGCGCTTCGACCGGATCGTGCGCAAACGTAGCTTCAAAACCCAACAGCGGCTGTTCGAGCAGCCGACTGATCAGCGTGCTGACGTTGCGCCACGGGTCCGCGCCGATCTCGCTGACGGGATCGTCAACGGTCCGGCCATCGGGCGTGTGAAGATGGTTCGGGAATGTGCCGAGCGTCTCGTGCAGCGGCGCGGTATCGATGCACATTCCAACTTCGCCCCAGCGCCAGCTCATCACGTACTCAGCGGGGCCGCCGATACGTAGCGTCAGTTCGACGCCGTTGGCAAGATTCACATCGATCGCATCGCGACAAAGCGTGACCGACTCCAGTTGGGTCGCGTTGAACGTCGTCTCGATCTGCTCTTTCAGTTCAATGTGCAACATGATCAGAATCCTGTGGCCAGCACTTCGCGCAACTGTTCGCGAATGACTTCGCGCGTTTCCAGAAGCGTCTTCGCGCTGAGGTAGTGTTCATAGGCCGGGTGTTCGCCAACTTTGCCCTCGGCAATCAGCGCGAGCAGCGCTTCTTCGTTTTCGGCACGGTAATTCGCGAGAATGGTTTTGCGGTCCTCGCGCAGGTCGTAGAGCAAGCGGCTCAGCGACTCGATCTGCTGGGCCGCCTCCGATGGCACGTTGTAGAAGAATTGCGTCATCTCAGTGTCCTCACATGTTCTGGTCTTTGACCACGCCGCCATCGGTCGTCGCCATATCGCTTGTGATCTGGTTGAAGTGATACAGCTTGCCGCCTTGGGATTTCACGAACTGCTCAGCATCGCTTTCCTTGGCGAACGAAGCGAAGGTCTGACCCATCGCGCCAGCCTTTTTGGAGCCGACTACGTAGGTCGCCTGGGTCGCGTCGATCCAGTGGCCCTCCGGGTGATCCCAGTCGGCCGTGGCCATGTCCTGCACGTACATCGCGCTAACCTTGCGGTCGTGCTCCGGACGCAGATAGACCGAAAAGAGCCCGAGCGTGTCGCAGAAGAAGTCCGCATGTCCGTCCGCATAGAGCATCTGGGCCTTCGGTCCCGGATATTCTTTGAGGCTCATTCCGTCGAGTACGCTGACCGTCGAATCGGTAATCTCATGCGGCGCGGGCAGCGCGCCGGATTCGTTGTGGCATCCGGCAGCAAGGCCGAAGGCAAGCACCGTGACCGCAAGCGCGGCGATGCTCTTCAAGGTATGGTGCTTCATCGATTGAATCTCCAGGCAGCAAGGCCGAGCGGCGCCGCAATCCAGGCGAGCATCACTGGGCCGAGAACAAACGGTTGTGCAAGCGCAGCCGGAAACACGCTTACGAGGCCATACATCGTGCGCAAATCGCCGGGACCGAAGATGTTCAGGATCCGGAAGATGTCGGCGGGGTTGAGCATGAGCAGCACCGGAAACAGCGATCCGAGCACCGCACCGCCGGTCAGCACGAGCGCGCCGAGCAACATGAGGTCGTACACGAGCACGAAGAAAAACCACAGTGCGATCGCAACGCCGCTTGCCGAGGTCCGGCTTGCGCAAAATACCGATGCGGTGACCGCGAGGCTCAGGAATACCCAGCCGAGCAGCACTGCGCTGATAACAAAGCCCGCGTACTGAAACCAGTCAGCGTTGGGCGCACGCACGGCGATCACGATGCCGGCGAGACCGAAGCCGGCAAGCGTCGCGCAGCTCAGCGCCGCTGCGAGGCCCACGTACTTGCCGAGCAACAGTTCGACACGCGTGACCGGATACGACAACAACAGGTTCAGGGTGCCGCGCTCACGCTCGCCAACGATTGCATCGAAACCGAGAATCAGCGCGATCAGCGGAAGCAGATAGATCGTGAGGCTGACGAGGCTCGCGATCAGTGCCTCGACGCCGTGAAAGCCGACGGCGCCCTGCGTAGCCGCTCCGAAGTAGGACGTCGCGAGCGTAAAAACGCCAAACACCAGCGACACCGCAAGCACCCAGCGGTTACGGATGCGATCGCGGAATTCCTTGCCTGCGATCACTCGGATCTGGGTCCATGACGAGAAAATGGCCAGGCTCATGCGTCAACCCCCATACAGCCCAGGAACACATCTTCGAGCGACGGCTCCTGGATTTGCAGATCCGCGATATGGCCGGACAGCGGCGACAGCGCTGCAATGGCCGACATTTTTGCTTCGCGCGGACATTCGAATACGATGTGGCGACCGCGGATCGTCAGCTTTTCGAACGGTTTGCTCTTCAATGCGTCCACGAGCGCACGCGTATCGTCCGAATGCGCGACGACTTCCATGGAGAGCGGCAGATTCGCCTCGCCGCGCAGTGCCGGCACGCTGCCGACCGCGCGGATTCGCCCGCCTTGCAGGATCGCCAGACGGTCCACGCGCTGCTGGATCTCGGCAAGAATGTGCGAGGTGATGACGATCGTCGCGCCTGCTTCCTGACGCGTCTTCAGGATTTGATAGAACTCGCGGATGCCCTCTGGATCGAGGCCATTCGTCGGCTCGTCGAGAAACAGCAGTGCAGGATTGCCGAGCAGCGCTTGCGCGAAACCAAGTCGCTGCTTCATCCCTTTCGAGTATTCGCGCACCTTACGACCCGCAGCGCCGCTGAGGCCGACCTGTTCGAGCAGCGGCATGCACTCTGCCGTGTCGGTACCCTTGAGCCGCGCGAAAAAGCGCAGGGTTTCGACGCCGGTCAGGTTGTCGTAAAGCACGATGTTTTCGGGCAGGTATCCAATCCTGCGTTTGACCGCACGAAAACGCGAACCGCCGACAACTTCACCATCGACCTGCACGCGTCCAGCGTCGGCGTGAAGAAGGCCGAGCATCAGCTGGAACAGCGTGCTCTTGCCCGCACCGTTGCGGCCAATCAGGCCAAACATTTCACCTTTGCGAACCGCAAGGTCGACACCCTGGAGCGCCAGCAGTGCGCCGTACGATTTTGCAACGCCAGTAAGTTCAATCATGTTGCCTCCCGACCCATTGCGACCAAGCCGTGTGGGACGGCTGCATGCGCGGCGCGCTGTCGACCACACTCGGCACGGCCACAAGCGGGAATTGTTGAGCGATCAGGCGCAGCGACTGCACGGCGGGGCTGTTCATCAGCACGCTCACCGCCGGCACGCGCCAGGTCAGCCGGTCGACGAGATCGTTCGCGGTATAAGGAATGTCGCCGATGCCGCGGCCGCGCTTGTCCCAGCCGTAATAGTTGCTCCAGTAGTTGCCGGTCCACGCGACGTCATTCGCCGCGACGTAACGGATCTGCTCCTGGTTACGGATGAAGTCGTTGCCGCTTACATTGTTCTCGTACGACCCGCCCCACAGATGCACGCCGACTTTGTTGTCCACAACGAGGTTGCCGCGCAACGTGTTGTATTCAGCGTCGTAAATGAACAAGCCGCGCTGGTTTCCGGCGACGACATTGTTTTCGATGACCGAATCCTGCAGCGTGCGCAGCATGATTCCGTGGTCGGTGTTACCCCACACGCGATTGTTCTTCACGACCTGGTTGCGCGACTCCATGATCGCGAGGCCACCCCGGTTGTGATACACCTCGTTGCCGTCCCATACGTTGTAATACGAATTCATGTAATGCGTTCCGTAGCGGACGTTGTGAATCGAATTACCTTTGAAGAGCGCGTGCTGCGACACATCGACATAAATGCCGTCACGCGAATAGCTGATGGAGTTGCTGACGATCTGGGCGCCAGTCGTGTTGTAAAGCTCGATGCCGTTGCCGCGATCCGGAGAACGAAGGTCTCGTTTGCCGACGATAACGTTGTCGAGCACGCGCACGTCTGCTGAGTGTTCGATCCAGAGTCCGAACAGGTTGTAGACGAGCTCGCAATGGTCAATCTGGGCACGGTCGGCGCCGGGTTGCACATAGATACCGGCGTTCTGCGCGGTCAGGTTGGCACCGCTGTTCACGACCGCGAAACCGCTGATGGTCACGTCCGGCGCCGTAATGCGGATGACGTCGCCTGTGTTGTGTCCGTCGATCATCGGCAGGTCTTTGCCGCGCAGTGTGAGCGGCTTGCCGATCTTGAGATTCTCCGCGTAGCGTCCGCCAGAGACGACGATGGTGTCGCCAGGCTTGGCCGCATCGATCGCTGCACCAATCCGCTCACCGGGATGCACGGTGAGTGTGGCGGCGGCGGCAGCGCGTACGAGCAGCATTGCAAGCGCGGGCACCACGACTAGTCGGAACTGCAGCATTCTGAACTACCGGCGAAAGGTGTATTTCAATGTTCAAACGAGGCCGGTCGGGCGGGCCAGGGCATACACCATTTCCCTGGCCCGCCAGCGCCTCAACAACTGCGTTGACGCGTTACGCCTCCACGATCATCCGCGAGCGCATTTCAAGGTGCAGCGCGTGGCAGAAGTTCGTGCAGTAGCACCAGTACACGCCCGGCTTGTCAGCGATAAACGTGACCGACTGGGTTTGTTGCGGGTGCACGACGAAGTTGACGTTGTGGAACGGGATTGCGAAGCCGTGCGTCAAGTCTTCGACCTTATCCAGGTTCGTCAGGATGATCGTGACTTCGTCGCCCTTCTTCACCGTCCACTCACGCAGACCGAACGTCGGTGCCTGCGACGTCAGATGGACCGTCACCTTCTTGCCGTTACGCTCGACGCGGCAGTCCTTCGGGCTCTTGACGGCCAGAGGGAACTCGTTGAGGTCATAGATCTGACGCGTCTTGATGATGTCGCGGCGAACCATGATCGTGTCGTGCGGTTCCGGATACATCGGATGGTCGCCCACGAGCTTCATCTTGTCGCCGCTGATGTCGATCAGCTGACCGTTTTCCGGATGCAGCGGGCCGACCGGCAGATAACGGTCCTTCGAGAACTTGTTGTCCGAAACGAAGTACTGACCGTCCGGCTGATTCGTTTCGCCCATCGACGTGAAGCCGTGACCCGGCTGGTAGTGCACGTCGATACGGTCAACGACCACCTTCGCGTCCTTGTCGCCCTTGTACGCCTTCATCGCCGCGTCGAGATCCCACTTGACGATCTGGCTGTCGAGGAACAGCGTGGTATAGACGAAGCCCTTGCCGTCGAAGCCCGTGTGCAGCGGTCCGAGACCGATTTCCGGCTCGGCGACGACTGCATCGCGCGGCTCTTTCAGACCACCGTCGAACCACTTGAGCATCAGTTCGTGCGAGATCACCGTGGCCGTCGGGGACAGCTTGCCGGCGCAGGCGTAGTACTTGCCATCCGGCGAGATGTTCACGCCGTGCGGGTTCTTCGGAACCGGAACGTAGGCGGTGAGCGCGGTCTTCGGGTCGGGGTTGCCGGCCTTCGTGCCGTCCACAACCGGCACCTTCGAATCGCCGACGTGGAAGAACTTGCCGTTCTTGACCGCTGCTTCGATGCGCGCGATGTTGAAGAACACGCAAGCGTCGCGTTCCGCCGACATCATGTCTTCGTAGTGGACGCCGCCTTCCGTGTTGTACTGATTCGAGCAGGCGAGCTTGCCGTCATACGAGGTGGCGACGAGGTCCATGTTGCCGTCGACGCGAACTTGCCAGCGCGGCTGCATCGTTTCAGCGTCGATACAGGTGAACAGGCAGCCGTACTTCGTCGGATCGTTGAGATCGTGGCCGTTGTTCGGGAGCGGAATATGGAATTCGTTACCGCAGAACACGCGCGTCGTGTAGTTGATCTTGTCGTCAACCGGGTCACGCTTGTCCGGGAAAATGCCATGGAAACCCTGCACGTTCGGCAGCGTCGTCATCGCATCACATTCCATCGTGTCGAGACGCACACGCGCGATACGCGCATTGATCTTGTCGTTGACGAAAATGTATTTGCCGTTGTACAGGCCGTCCGTGTACGACATGTGCACGTGGTGCGTGTCGCCGGTCATGTAGTTCAGCTGACCGTTCGGACGCGTGCCGATGATCTTCCGCGATTCGTTCGTGATGCCCCAGCCCGACATACAGTCGATGTTGAACACCGGAATCTTGCGGATTTCGCGGCCCGACGGGAAGCCGATGACGCGCAGGTCGCCCGAGTGCCCGCCGCTCGAAAAGCCGTAGTACGTATCGAGCTTGCCGGGATGCACTTCGTACTTATCCCAGTTGATGGAGGAGTCAGCGCTCGCGCCGCTTGCGCCGCTGCCGGCATTGGCCGGCGCAGCGGCCGCGGTGTCGCCGCTGCCCTTGTTGCAGGCCGCCAGACCCAGTGAAAGGCTCGCGCCCGCCAGACCCGCAACCGCGGAAGAAGCGAGGAATCGACGACGCCCCGGGATTGCTGCCTTTTCAGATTCTTCTTTTGAGAATGTCATAACGCTCTCACTCATCAATTCGTTTCAACTTCGACCTATCGTCTCGACACCAGAGAAGAAGGATTTCTCAGCGTCGAGGTACCTATCCACACTCCAAACCTATGCAGATTGATAACTCTGTTTCGTTACCCTCCCTTGCAAGTAAGGGCCATCGTTATCCCATTAACGGGCGGAAGAATATCTTGCAGGCACGTAGTGTGGCGTAGCGACCGTCGACACGACTTGACTTATCTTAATAAAAGATGCGCCTTAGATGCGACATTTATGAGCCCTGTGGCGATCCGTCGCGACACCCATCCAACAGTGCGTCAATCCGCCCAGATTGATGTGAATCAAACGGGTGTATAACCATCCCGAAAATCGTAACGACGAGTCAGAGCAGCGAATCAGATTGCCAGTCTGCCGAGCGTAAAACTGTCTGGAGTATTGGCAAATTGTTCACTCACCGAAGAATCCTCCTGATCTCGCTGGCCGTATTTTTTGCCATCTCCGCCGGACTCTGGGCAACGCTCCGGGCGCCGGCGGTCTACGTTCAAGGCACTTACGTTTTTGGCACTCGCGTGCAGTTGGCGCTCTATGGCGTACCGCTCGATCAGGCGCAGCAGGACACCAACGCGGTCTTCGCGCACTTCCAGACCATGCATCGCCAGATGCACGCGTGGCAGCCCTCGGAGGTCACCCGGCTCAACCACAGCATCGCGATGGGTGAGCCATTCCAGGCGTCGGCGGACCTGGCGCAGATACTTCGCGCGGCGCGGCAGCTGTCACTCGATACAAACGGATTGTTCGATCCCGGTATCGGCAAGCTCATTCGGCTGTGGGGATTTCAGGCCGATCAATTCGACGTGAAGCCGCCGTCGCGCGACGCGGTGCAGCGCGTGTCGGCCCGTCACGCCAGCATCGCGGACCTCGATATCTCGCCGTCCGGTGTCATCAGAAGTGCAAACCGTGATGTCGCGATCGATTTCGGCGGATACGCAAAGGGTTGGTCTCTCGATGACGCCGCCGCGATACTGAAACAGCGCGGTGTGGAAAATGCATTGATCGACGTGGGCGGCAACCTGCTCGCGCTCGGAAGCAAGGGCGGAACGCCCTGGCAAGTCGGCATCCAGGACCCGCGCAAGCCGGGTTCACTCGCGACGCTCGACCTGCGCGACGGCGAAGCGATCGGCACGAGCGGCGACTACGAACGATTCTTCGAGTCCAATGGTGTGCGCTATTGCCACATCCTCGATCCGCGCACTGGTTTTCCCGCCACGCAGAGCGAGTCGGTCACGGTGCTCGTCAAGCCCGGTCCGCATGCGGGTGCCTTGTCCGATGGCGCAAGCAAGCCACCGTTCATAGCCGGTTCTGCGGCGGCGATGTCGCTTGCGCACAAGATCGGCGTCGAGGCAGTGCTGATGGTCGACTCTCAGGGGCGCGTGTGGGCGTCCGCGCCAATGATGGCGCGAGTGCATTTCGCGGATCCATCGCTGCGCCCCACGCTACTCAATTGAACGGTCAGTATCTCCACCATGGCGGACGCACCCAGCATCGACCTGCGCAACGTGAGCTTCAGCCGCGGCGATCGCGCCATTCTCAACGACGTCAGCATGACGGTCGGGAGCGCCGGACTCGTGGGGATCGTTGGATTTAACGGCGCGGGCAAAACAACGCTGCTCTCGCTTCTGGCCACGCTCGCCGCACCGGACAGTGGGAGCATCTTCATCGACGGTATCGACGCCATCGCAACGCCAGCGCAAGTGCGTTCGAAGATCGGTGTCGTGTTTCAGGAATCCGCGCTGGAACCGCGTCTGAGCGCACACGACAATTTGCGTTTCATCGCGCAATGCCAGGGATTGAGGGGCCGGACTGCGCGGCAGCGCGTCGATGAGTTGCTGACGTCACTCGGGCTCGAAGCGCTCGCGGCAACACGGGTTCAGTGCCTCTCCGGCGGCCAGCGCCGTCGACTGGAACTCGCGCGCGCACTTATCGCGCGGCCGCGTGTGCTGTTGCTCGACGAACCTACGCTTGGCCTCGATGCCTCCGCACGACATGCTTTCTGGTCCGAAATCAGAACGCTCGTCGGCGACGGCCATACCGTCCTGTGCTCGACACACCATGCCGACGAGGCAAGCGACGCAGATCGCGTCATCGTGATGCATCAGGGAAGCGTGCTCGCGGATGGCCCGTGGCGGACACTGTGCGCCAATATTCCCGGCACGATCCGGCTGGACGTGCCCAACAGCGAAGACGCGCGCCGCTGGCTTGGCGATGAAGGGTATGCAGCAACCGTCCGCGAAGATGGCGTCGAGATTTCGGTCGCTAACCCGCAGGCCGCACTGCCCGCACTGCTGCAACGCATACCGTGCAGCGTCTCCCGCGCGGAAGTCGACTCGCCCAGGCTCACGGACATCGTCGAACACTGGAGCCGTGTGCGCCATAGCGAACCACGCCGCGCAATCCGCATGACCCACGCGACTGGAAGGGCATACGCATGAGCAACGTGCTCGCGATCGTGTGGTTCGACCTGAAGCGGTTCTGGGCGTCGCCGTTGCGGATCGCGTTCGGCCTCACGCAACCGCTGCTGTATCTGTTCGTTCTGGGCGCCGCGCTCAGGAGCGGCACATACGCGGAGGTCAGCGGCTATCAGGCGTACATCTTTCCGGGCGTGGTCGGCCTTTCGTTGATGTTCACGGCCATCTCAGCCGCAGTCGGCATCGTGCACGACCGGCAAACCGGTCTTTTAAACGCTCTGCTCGTCTCACCGGTGAGGCGCTCCGAGATCGCGGCTGGCAAGATCGGCGCCGGTGCGGTCGTCGCGTGGGTGCAAAGCATGCTGCTGCTCCCCTTTTCGCCGACGGTCGGCATCGGTGTAACTTTTCCGCACCTCGTCCTCCTTGTCATGGCAATGGCGCTTGCCTCACTCGCCTTCTCGGCACTCGGCCTCGCGCTCGCGCTGCCGTTCCAGTCGGTGATCGTATTTCCAGTCGTGTCGAATACGCTGCTGCTGCCCATGTTTTTCCTTTCGGGCGCGCTCTACCCACTCGATCTCGCGCCCGACTGGATCCGGCTTGCCGCCGTATTCGACCCCGCCGCTTATGCCGTCGATTTGATGCGCGGGGTTTTAACAACGCAGTTCGTAGTCCCGCCGGCACGCTCAGTGGCAACACTCGCGGCCTGTCTGATCGCGGCGGGCTGGCTCGTCGTGCGCAGGATCAGTCGGCGCAATGCGTAATCGTGTGAATTAAAGGAGAGTTTCCATGGGTGAATTCAGTATCTGGCACTGGCTTATCGTCTTGTTGATCGTGGCGCTGGTGTTCGGCACGAAGAAGCTACGCAATATAGGCGGCGATCTTGGCGGCGCTGTGAAGAGCTTCAAGGACGGAATGCGCGAGGGTGAGGCGCCGGCGCAGCACGGCGAACTGGTGCACGCCGATGTCGTCGATGTCAACGCGAAAGAAGCGGTGCGCAGCGCGCAGTAATGTCGATGATGCGTGACGCGCGCGAGCGTGGACGGATTTCGTGCTATCGCGCGTGTGGACTATAAAATCCGCGCGTTTGGGTAGCGCAGCACGTGACGCCTTTTGTTCACCACGGGAAGCTCAGTCAGCAAACCGGGGGAAGGCAAATGCTTGCCGCATCTACGGCGCTGGTGTCCCATGCTTCATCCCCTGCGTCCGCGTCGATCGAGAATATCCCGCCGAAACGGCGAGTGTTGAACCGCTCGCCAACAATCATCGCGTGCATGCTCTATGGCGCGACCTGCGGCTTGAGGCTGACCATCGCACTGCTGACGGGCGGCAACACGGCGAGCACGCGCCAGGACGCGCGTTGTCCGGCTTCGATGCGCTCTGACGTCGTGAGGATTATGGCGTGCGGACTTCCGCCTGTGACGTGCTTCCCGAATCAGGCTGCCACAACTTGCCACGCTCGCGGGTCGTCCGCCCGCGAGTGACGACGGGCTCTGCATTCGTTGGCGGCATAAGCGCTTCTGGTTATATCGAACGCTACTCCAGCCACGATCGCTATCGCGGCAAAACCTCTAGAAGTAGTGACGGAAGCCCACTGTCGCGCCGAACTGTGTAGTGCTGATGGTCGGCGCCTGCCCGTTGACGCCCACGAGCTGCGCGCCCACGAGGCCGTCGCGGTAGACCGCATAGTCGACTTCCGCGTACAGCATGGAGCGCTTCGACAGACTGTAGCCGGCGATCGCCTGGAATTGCCGCGCGTGGCCGTCGAAGTCCGACGTATAGCCGGACTGCGTGGTCCACCAGGTGTTGATCGCGGCGGTCAGCGTCGGCGAGATTTTGTAGGTGAGTCCAAACAGCCCCATTTTTCGCTTGTTGAATCCACCAGGCTGCGTCGGATCGACGACCTGTATCGGCGAGATGATGCCGAGCCCCGCGAGATCGATCGGGCTGAACGGACCGTTCGAGAACGAAGTGAAGTTGTTGTCGCGTGCGTTCTCGATATAGCCGGCGTTGAAGGTTGCATTGCCGAGCGTCACCGAACCGCCGACGGTGTAGATGTCGAACTTTGCATGGCTGTTGTCGTCCCAACTGCGCAGGAACGACGCGCCGAACGTGAACGGTCCCTTGTCGGGTGCATAGGCGACGCCCGCGCCTGTCTGGCTGCCCTGCGTGCCGCTGCCCGCGTGCCCGCCGAGCGCGTATTGGGCGAGCACGTAAAGGTCGCCGAACTGCGCGCCATACTGGACCATGTTGCTCGTGCGCGCGGCTGCCAGCATGGTCATTTCCGGTTTGAACAGGTTGAAGTACGGATCCTGCGGACCGGCCCACAGATTCGATCCATACGCGAGCGACACCGTCTCGAACGCGACGTTGTACTGCCGACCGAGCATCAGTTCGCCGAACTTCTGTGACACAAGTCCCACATAGGCAACCTGGAAGAAGTTGTCCGAACCCGCCGGTACGATGCTGCCGGTGTTCGGCCCGAAGTGGCTCTCGAGCTGGAACTGGACCTGCAGGTCGGTATCGATCTGCTCCTGGCCCTTGAGACCCCAGTAGCTCTCAGTCAGTCCGCCCCCGTCGGTCATCGACACCTTCCTGCCCGTCGACACCGGCATGCCGTCTGGCCCGTAGCTCACGCCGTGCGTTTCATAGCGAATGCCTGCGTCGAGCACGCCATACAGCGTGACGCTGCTTTGTGCGTGTGCTGTTACACCGGCGAGTGTCATCGCCGCGCAGCACGCCACCCGGATACTTTCTTTTCGTTTATTCATTTTGGTCTCCGAAATATAAAGTTCTTGTTATGGAAAAGAGCTTCTTTACCCCCAACTCACGCCGTCGCTCCAGACTGCGTCGCCGCCAGCGTGTCAGGTCACGCCACGCGCGGCAGTCACGACACGCTGGCTATGCATGGATCGCTCGAAGCAACCGTAAATCAGCAGCGAGCAGGATTTCGCATGGCCCCTCCCGGCAGCGCGACGCTTGACCGATCTGATCCGGACGGTTCGTCATATCTTGAGGATGCCCTATGCTGCGGCGGACACCCGTCGCTCGCGCATCCTTCGCAGCGGCAGTGTGGCGAGCACGGCGAAGACGATGCTTGCGAGCGGCACGGCCGTTGCGTTGTCGCCCTGCACGAGGAGCGACGCCGCGAGCGGTCCGAACGCGCTGCCGATCAACTGCGCGGCGGGAACGAGACTCGCCAGACGGCCACTCGGGTCGGCCTGGAACGCGAGCGCGACATGAAACGGCAGCGCGAAAAGCCAGACGAAACCGAACAGCAGGCTGGCGACGCCAAACGTCAGTGCGTGTCCCGCCGACATCCAGTGCACCGTCGTCAAGGCGGCGATGAATATGAGGGAGGCGCAGAACAGCACCGGCCTCGCTCCGACGCGGCGAGCAAGCAGCGACGCCGCGGTGCCGCCCAGGACCTGCGCCGCCAATACGCCTGAAATCAAGGTCTGGGACGAGCGGCCATCCAGCCCGGCGACCTTGCCCAAGGGTTCCATATAGGCCCAGAAGGCACCCACCGCCGCGAGTTGCAGGAATGCGACGAAGAGCGGCAGCAACAGGGCTGGAAACCAGCGGAAGTCCCCTGTGGAACCGGACGCGAGCGGGGGCAACGTGGCGGGCTGGACAAACGCCAGGCCGCAGGTCAGCAGCGATAGTCCGGCCAGCGTCTCGAAACCGCCTTGCCAACCCGCGCGCGGGATGACGAGGTTGGCAAGGACCGCACCGACCAGCGCCTGAGCGAGGGTCTGCACGACGAAGAAGATCGCGGCGACGCGGGTTGGATTGGCGCTGCGCACCACCACGCCAGTGGTGCCCCAGACCAGCAAACCTTCCGCCAGGCCAGCGCACGCACGCACGGTGAGCATCGGACCGTCACCCGAAGCGTGCGTCGTCAGCAGATCGAACGCGGCGCTCGACAAGCC
Source organism: Paraburkholderia adhaesiva (assembly GCF_021390575.1). Taxonomy (GTDB): domain Bacteria; phylum Pseudomonadota; class Gammaproteobacteria; order Burkholderiales; family Burkholderiaceae; genus Paraburkholderia; species Paraburkholderia adhaesiva. The sequence continues at coordinate 1,874,302 of NZ_JAJEJQ010000002.1, forward strand.
CGCAACAATCGCAACTCGTCTTAGCCACCGCACTGGCACGAGCAGATCGCCGAGCGCCACGCCGAGGCCGAGCGTCACGATCTCGCCCATCGCCACGAGACCCACACCCTCGAGCGTCACGCGCTTCGCGTCGACCAGTTCACCCAGCAGGATCGGCTGGATCCCGATCATCAGAAGCGCAATGGTTCCGATCGCAAGCGCGGCGCTCACTTGCACCGCGGAAAATCCGCTTGCGGTATTTGTCGTTTTCATGTGGTCTCCCCTTCGTTTTTGGTGCCCTCAATAACTCCGACTTTCCTCCGGCAGCATTCCCTGCTGGATGCGCTCCATCGCACGTCGCTCGTCCTTCATCAGACGTCCATTCGCTACGGTGCGCACGAGCCATGGCAACTGCTTCACGCGTGAGCCGGCTGCCATGGCGAGCACAAACGCCTTGGCGCATTTCTCGAACAGTTCGGCATTCAGCGCAAGGCGGGACGCTGTCATGCCCAGACAGACCGGGTCCCCTTGCGCGATTAGCGCATTGGTCCCGCCGCCCAGCGCCCGCTTGACCTCGCGAACGTGCCCGACGGCGGGACACATGCGACCGAGATGACGTACCTGCTCATCGAATACGCCCGGCATCGCGTCGCCCGAGTGAGCCAGCAAGCGGCCGAACGTCCCGCCGCCGACGCCGATCGCGCCCACGTCTTTTCGCGCGGCATAGATCGCAAAATGAAGATCGCTGCCGGGAACCGCCGTGGCCGTATCGTCCACGGCTATCCTGCGGGGTGCGTTGTCGGTAGCGGCACCGAACCACATGGTGTTCGTCCCCGGGATTCGCAGTGAAAGGCTCGCGTGCGACAGTCCCAGCAACTGTTTCGCGACAAGACGGTCGCGCGTCTGTACCCACTGTGCCTCGATCATCTGTTCGATCGACATGATTCAAACCAGCCTGAAAACGTCTTCGAAGCGGTTCAGCGCGTCGTCGACGACCTCGTCGGTATCCGCGAAACTGGTGTAGATCCGGCTTCCGGCGAGCGTGATCAAACCGTGTGCCGTATAGGCCGCGCCCATCTCCTCCATCATGGTTTTGCGCGCCCTGGCTTCATTTTTCACACGCAGCAGCTTGACGATGTTGCTCGTATCCAGCAGGAGCACGCCCGATGTCTGCAGGTGCACGATGGAGCCCATGTTGTACGTCACGTAGGGCAGCCCGAGGCGTTCGATGATTTCAGCGAGACCCTGGCACAGGCGCTCGCCTGCACGCCCGGCGACGCCGGCCGCATTCACGCGTTGCGCCTCGAGCAGCGCGTGGTAGCCCGCAGCACACGAGAGCGGATTCGCCGACAGCGTGCCGCCGACGAATGCACGGCGCGACGTAGTGCCGATTCCGCCGACCAGCAGCATCATCACTTCTTTGCGCCCACCGATCGCGCCCGCCATCGGATAGCCGCCGGTCAGGCACTTGCCGAGCACGGTCAGATCGGGGGTCACGCCGAAGTAGGCTTGCGCGCCGCCCATTCCGGCGCGAAAGCCGGTGACCACCTCGTCGAAAATCAGCAGCGCGCCGAATTCATCGCACAGTGCGCGGACCTGGCGGTTGTAGTCGCGATGCACGGGCCGCGTTCCGCTTTCCGGCCCGAACGGCTCGACCAGCACGGCGGCCGTCCCGCCACGCAGGCGATTGAGTTGAAGCTTGCGGCGCAGCGCGTCGAGATCGTTGGGATGGCACTCCTGGGTGTGGGCCGTCGCGCCGCGCGGAATGCCCACCGCCTCCATGCGGCCCGTTCCGGGCAAGCGCATGCCGAACACCAGTTGATCGCTCCAGCCGTGGTACGCGCCGCCGATTTTGACGACCCATTTTTTCCGGGTGTAGGCGCGGGCGAGACGAACCGCCCCCATCACGGCTTCCGTGCCGGAACCCAGTAACCGCACCATCTCGACGCCCGGCATGGACTGGCACACCAGTTCCGCGAGCTTCACCTCATATTCGTGCAGCAGACCGGTGACCGGGCCGCACGTGTCCAGCACTTCGTTCACTTTCTGCCGCACGGTCGGATGATTGGAGCCAAGGAGCGTCGGCCCGCCCGCCTGGAGGAAGTCGATATAGCGATTTCCGTCCACGTCCGTCATGTGTGCCCCTTCGGCCTGTGCGATAGCAAGGGGAAACGGATGATTGAATGCGAGGTTGTGCTGGACGCCGCCGGGAATGACGGTTTTTGCTTCGTCCGCCAACTGTTTCGAACGCCTGCAACGCTCATTGAAGTAACGCGTCACCTGGTCCATCGCGTCGGCCCGGATGGGCCGCATCGGTTGCCGGACTAGCGCGTCGAACCGGCGGTACAGGTTATCCACGTCGGGCCACGTCGGGATCGCAGGTAAAGCGGCGTTGGCGTCGGCGGCTGCGTTGCCGGACGAATGGGCGATGACGGTGTTACTCATAACGTGTCGGTCCGATCGAATGGAGATGTTTCTGCGAGCGCGCTCGCCACTTGCAGCAAGATGGTCCGCTGTTTGGGTTCGCGCGCGGCGCGCGCCTCGATCATGTGCATCAGATGCATGCGAGTCAGGGTCTCGAGATGTTCGACCGCTTCGACGGCGGCAGTCGGACTCGCCCCGCAGCACAGCACGCCATGGTTCAACATCAAGTACGCCTGAATGTCTTCGCGCAGTGCGCGGGCCAGCTTTGACGACAACCACGCGCTACCCGAAGGCGCGTAGCCGATCACCGGAACCTGCGATCCAAGCGATCGGCGCAGGGGACCTTCCGGCACGTCCAGCGGCTTCCCCAGCAACGCACATGCGCTCGCCACGGGCTGATGCGTGTGAATGCTGCACTGAACGTCGGCGCGAGCGCGCAGCACGCGCGCGTGCAGACCGCTTTCCACCGACGGGGCCCGCTTGCCTTCCATAGGCTTCAGATCGTCGAGGCGCAGCACGCAGACGTCGGCGGCGCTCATCGTGGCGTAGTCCGTCGCCGACGGGGTCACGGCGAACCGGTCCGTGCCGATCCGGATGGCGATGTTGCCGCCCGTGCCCGCAAGGTAGCCGCGACGCGAAAGTTCGTTGCAGAGTTCGACTACGGCCTGGCGTACGTGGAAGGTGCTCATGCGGTCGTCACCGTGGGTGCGTTCAGGCGGCGATAGAGGGGCGCGAGGTGTGCGCGCACTTCCTTGAAGGCCTCGAACTTGTCGCCGTACAAGCGCCGCAGGGCGGTTGCCGGTTCATACGTGCGCCGAATCCTGCGTAACGCGGAAAGGTCGCTGAAACGCAACGCGCCCAACGCCACACCGGCGATGAACGCCGCTCCGGTCGCGTTGGCCTGGATCGGCCTCGCGAGTTGACGAACCGGTTGTCCGGTCACGTCCGCAATAATCTGGCACCACACGTCGGATTGCGCTCCCCCGCCCACGGCTGTGATGGTTCCGGCGTCGCGGCCCAGAAAGCGTGCGAAGGGTTCGAGCATCCAGCGCGTGTTCAGCGCAACGCCTTCAAGGAACGCCCGGAAGATGTCCTCGCGCGAGTGCTCGAGCGACAGGTTGATCAGCCCCGCGCGCAGGCACGGATCGTCGACCGGCGTGCGCTCGCCTTGCAGCCACGGGGTGTAGATCAGCCCACGCGCGCCAGCGGGTACGCGCGCCGCGATCTGGTTCAACACCTCGTACACGGCCGGGTGCTCTTCGTCGCTCGCGAGTTCGTCCGGGTGATAGAGGATGCGCTCGCGCAGGAACGTAAGATTCGCGCCCGCGGTCGATTGCAGCGCCATCGCGAGGTAGCGTCCATCGCGCGCGCAGGGCACCGCGGCGATCTTGTTCCGGACGTCGGTCTTCATCGACGGAACATGCGCTCCGAGCCACGACGACGTGCCGAGATACAGATGGGTCTCGAAGTCGTCGACGGCCGCGCCGACCGCGACTGCCGAGTTGTCTACGGCGCCGGCCACGACGACGGTCCCGGCATCGAGCCCGAGTGCGGCCGCGACATCCGGCAAAAGCGTTCCGATAACATCAGTAGAACGTACTATTTCCGGCAGTTTGTCCGGATCGATACGCAGCATGCGCAACAGGCCGTCATCGTACTTCACATGATCGACGTCCCGATTGTCCGTGACCCACGTGGTCAGGATCGAATCCCGGGTCGTGCAGAACCGGCCGGTCAGCCGCAGGTTCATGAAGTCCAGGACGTTCAGGAACTTGTAGGTTCGGTCGTACCGTTCCGGTTCTTGGTCGCGCAGCCAGGCGATGTGCCCGGCGCTGTCCCGCCCGGAGAGCGACGGTGCGCCGCCGGTCAGGCGCAGCCAGCGCCAGAGTTTCAACGGGCCATAGCCCTCGATGTTAGGCCCGCGTCCGCGCACACGCCGCGCCATCGGCGCCGCGCCGCGCGAGTCGAGCCAGGTCATTGCGGGGCCGATGCTTCGGTGATCGCGGTCCACGCAAACCGTTCCTTCCGATTGCGTCGAACAGCACACGGCCAGCACGCGGCGACGCAATCCGGCTTCCGTGGCGAACAGTTCGTTAGCGCTTTCCAGAAAGGCCGCCCACCACGCGTTCGGGTCCTGCTCGGCCGCGCCCGCCTCGACATGCAACGGCACGGAGCGAAACGACCATCCATGCACGTCTCCGTCAAGGTCGACCAACGCACATTTGCAGCCGGACGTTCCCAGATCGACGGCCAGCACCAACCCGCTTTTAGCTTCCATTCGTATTGTCTCGATCACCCAGGCAAGCCGGGTTGTCCGTTGCACGGAAACTGACTGAGTCGTTCAGGCTGGAACGATGGCGCGCAGTAGCACGGCTAGCTCCGATGGGCGTGATTACTTGCAAACCGGCGTAGCCGGCAACGCAGCAACATGCGTGAGTTGTTCGGTCTCTCCAAGCATTTCGACACCCACGAACGCACGCAGATATAGATTCCCGGACTTCACACGAACAACTCCTTTGTATTTTTTCTTGTCGCGTGGATCGTAGACCCAGCCGTCGCGCCACGCACCGTCGTCGTATCGCCCCAACTGGGCGATGCGGATGCCGCACGTGTCGGTCGGCGTGCCGGCATCCCTGTCCCAGACGATACTCCCGCACAACGCGCCGCCCGGGGCATCGCACGGCTTGAATTCGATCACGGCGTCGTGCTCCGCAGTCATCCAGAGGCCGTTGGCGTCGTCGGCGCTGTTGGCTGCGAATGCCGTCGAGACCAACGCGAGAGTGCCAGCGAGAAGCAGTGCTATCCTGACTTTCACAATGAAGTTCCTTGGCAGGGAAAGAACCGTCCGGGGGAAAGAAGGTTATGCTTCAACCAAAACGATAGTCATCACTAATATATAGCCATGACTATCGTTTGACGCAGTATATAGTGATCACTATCTTTTTGGTGCACGCCGCTCCCTGGGACAATCCCGGACGCGGCGCACAGACATGCATGCAATGAATACCGACCGCAAACAGAAGCCATCGCTCGCGACGAAGATGCAACCTGCCCAGCAACGGGCCGCCGAAACATACGAGCGCATACTCGAAGTGGCCGCGCAGACGCTCGCCGATGTTGGAATCGAACGCCTCTCGACGAACATGGTTTGCGAGCGCGCGAGCTTGACGCCTCCGGCGCTGTATCGCTACTTCCCAAACAAGTACGCGCTACTGTCCGAACTCGGCCACCGGCTGATGCAGCGGCAAAACGAACGGATCGAGCGCTGGATCTCGCGGGGGTTGTTCGACGGCACGGTCGCGGACCTCGAGCATGCTCTGGAGGGGCTGATCCTGGATACCTACGCCGCAACCCAGCAAGCCGTGGGTGGGGTGTGGATCATGCGCGCCATGCGTGCGGTTCCGGTCCTGCAGGACGTGCGTCTCACCTCGCACGCAAAGGTCACAAAAATGCAGACCCAGCTGCTGTCGCAGGTACTTCCGGATGCGCCCAAGGCCGAACTGGAGCTCACCTGCCGCATCGCGGTCGAGCTGATTTACGCTACGGTCGAGATGCTGTTCGACGAGCGTCAAGACACGGCCGCGGTAGCCCGTACGGTAGCAAGCATGATCGCGAGCCAACTGGAGCAGCTGCGCTCGCGCAACGAAGCGGGTACACGGAAACGATCACGGAAAGCGCCCGCGCGCGCTTGATTCGCGTCGGCCTCGCGTGCTGCGAGCACATCGCCGCGCCATCCGTCCACCGGGCGTGTCCCGCGCTTTCATCCACGCCATGGTTCCGGCGCAGCATCTGTCCGTCGCAGTTTGCACGTCCCGCTCTCGGCTTGTCCCGACCAGAATTCACGTCGCGGAACGCAGCTTCGGGTGTCGTCGGCACGATCTATTTCTGGTTCTTCAGGGACGCCCGTCCGGCGGCCATAACCGAAAGACTTGAGCGCGCACTGGATGGGTAGCCGATGTATCCACACGGTACATCCGCATGGTCCGTTAGCCGCGCGCGAGCAGCGCGGCTTCGTCGAGCACGCACGCATCGCACCGATCAATTCGCCGTGCGATTGCACGGCGGCAACGGACGCATGGCGCGAGGCAGCCCGAGATAGTACGACTTGCGCTTAGCGCAGCCTCGCAGGCGGTGGCACAATCGTTAACGCCAGCGCCGAGTCGCACGTGGTCGGCGAAAATAGACGTGTTCCGCCGCAATTCAATGCCGTCGTTGCGGACGTCCAACCCCGAGGAGACACCATGCCGCTCGCCACCGCGTCTGCGCGACTTGCCGCCGATGCACCCAACTACCTCGTCCCCCTCCAGGCCGGCCGCCATGCGCTAGCGGGCGACGAGGGCCCGCACGAAGGCGGTCAGGATCGCGGGCCTGCTCCGTTCGAATTCGTGCTGGCGGGACTCGCGGCGTGTACGTCTGCGACGCTGCGCATGTACATGCAGCGCAAGGGCTGGCCCGACGGCGACATCGATGTGACCACGACCCTGCACGTCGACCACGATGGCAATCAGTACGTCCGCCGTACGGTCGCTGTGAATGCGCCGCTCGACGCCGCGCAACGGACTCGACTCGCGGAGGTCTGTGAGAAGACGCCTGTCACGCTGTTCATCAAGCGTGGCACGCGCATTGACACAACGATGATCGAGCAGTGAAGGCGTCACTGTGGGCCTCACGAGTTGTCACGGGTGCTTTCGAAAAGGAGTCGGACGCATCGGGGTGCCCAGAGTTGCGGCGGGTCCGCCAGCGGATGGCCGTGACATCCACGTACCGCCCGTCGATCCCGTTATCGCTTTGCGGCCTGCTGTTCGTGTGCGACGGGCCCTTTTCGACGCTGCGTCAGTGACCGCGTCGAAGTTGCTTCGGACGACGCCGACCGGCTGGCACCCCGTGTTCCCGAGCCTCTGACCGAGAGTATTGGCCGTGATGATCGCGGCGTTGAACGCAGCCATAGCCACCTCAGAGCGGGCTGGAGAGGTGGCCGCGCAAATTCGGACAGTCGGATAAGTGGTTTGGCCGGGGCCTGAGCCAGCGATAATGCTGGCAAAGGAACCGAGGAAATGACGAAGAGAACCCGACGGACGCACTCAGCGGCGTTCAAAGCGAAAGTGGCACTGGCAGCGGTCAAAGGTGAGCGCACGCTGGCCGAACTGGCACAGCAGTTTGATGTACATCCGAACCAGATCACGGAATGGAAGCGGCAGTTGCAGGAGCGTGCGGCAGACGTGTTTGGTGCGACAGGTGCACCGTCGAGCGATCCGCCGGTGGACGTGAAAACGCTGCACGCGAAGATCGGGCAGTTGACGCTGGAGAACGATTTTTTGTCAGGAGCGCTCGGCAAAGCCGGACTGCTGAGCGCAAAGCGATGATTGACTGTACGCATGCGCTGCCGGTTTCGCGACAGACGCGACTGGTTGGCATCGCGAGATCGAGCGCATATTACCGGGCGCAGCCGGTCAGCGAGGTCGATCAGTTGCTGATGCGGCGAATCGACGAACTGCACATGGAGTTCCCATTTGCAGGGGCGCGGATGCTGGCGCGCCTGTTGCGCCGGGAAGGCCATGAGGTGGGTCGCCGTCGCGTACGCACGCTGATGAAGCGCATGGGCGTCGAGGCGCTGTACTGCAAGCCGAACACGAGCCGCCGCAACGCGCAGCACAAGATCTGGCCGTACCTGCTGCGCGGCATGAAGATCGAGCGTGCCAATCAGGTGTTCGCCCTCGACACGACGTACATTCCGATGGCGCGCGGCTTCGTGTACCTGACGGCAGTGGTGGACTGGGCGAGCCGCAAGATTCTCGCGTACCGGGTCGCCATCACGCTGGAAGCCACGCACGCCGTCGAGGCGCTGGAAGAGGCGTTCGCCCGCTACGGACTGCCCGACATCGTGAACACCGATCAGGGTAGCCAGTTCACGGCGGGCGCGTTCACCGAGGCGGTGCTGAGCCGGGGCGTGCGGCTGTCGATGGACGGCAAAGGGGCCTGGCGCGACAACGTGTTCGTCGAACGGGTGTGGCGCAGCATCAAGTACGAAGAGGTCTACCTGAAAGCGTACGAGTCGGTCAGCCATGCCCGGCGCTCCATCGGCGAATACGTCGAGCTGTACAACCGGAAACGGCCCCATTCGAGCCTGGCGGATCAGACCCCGGATGAGGCATACTTCGCGACGCTGCCTGCGATCAAATCGGCAGCATGATTGCCTCGGACGTTCCACTTAAAAATCTCAGATGACTGTCCGAACGAGTGAGGCCACCTCTTGGCGCAATTCGGGCTGTCAATCGTACCGAACAGCGTGGACGGGTTTCGTGCTATCGCGCGTATGGACTATAAAGTCCGCGCGTTTGGGTACCGCAGCACGTGACGCCTTTTGTCCACCACGGGAAGCTCAATCAGCAAACCGGGGCAAGGCAAAATTTTTTGCGCGGCGCAAATGACTTGCGAGACTGGCATAAGCGCAACCTGCAGGCCGCCGCTTTTCCTTCGCAACAGGTACCGTCACGCCGCCAACAACCCAGATGCGATTTGGCGACGTGACGGCTCCGATCCGCCGTACACCGACTCGGGTTAGAACTTATGCATGATCCCCGACTCGATCAGCGTCTGGTTTTTCCCCGACGAAGGTGAAGCCGTATAGATCTGTGCAAAGGTGCCCTGACCGCTTGCGCGCTGATAGATCCCGATGAGATACAGCTCGGTGCGCTTCGACAGCAGGTAGTGGCCTGCAAGATCGACCTGGTTGTAGTGCGTCGAACGGCCAACCGAGTACTCGCCGTGCGTGTAGACATACGAGAGCCCCAGTATCACGAACGGCGTGATGTACTTATAGGCCGACCCTTCCAGGTTCTGCAGGCGTAATCCCGTCGAATCCGCGTAGTTGAACAGCACGTTCGTATAGTTGCCCAGTACGTGGAACGTTCCGAAGTCGTAGCTACCGCCCACGCCGAAGATGCGCTGCTGGTCCGTACCCGCCCCCGAGAGGCTGTTGATGAACGGCGAACTGAAGCCCCAGCCCGTGTTGTCGACCGCCCCGCTCGCGAGGTTCGACGGCACGGCTGCGCTGCGCCGGTTGAACTGCGTGAACGCACCGGCCACCTTCAGTGGTCCGCTCGAATACGTCACGCTGCCGCTGTAGCCGTTGTTATTGTTGAACTGCGTCGAGTTCGAGAACGCGTAGCTGCCCGCGAACGAAAAGCCCGAGAAGTTCGGCGACGCGTAGCGCACTGCATTGTTGAACCGGTTCGTGAAGAACATGTTGTCGTTGTCGCCGATGTGCGCGCCATACCCCGCGAAGACGTTCGATGCGGTGGCAAACCACAACGTGCTCGTCATTTCCTCGTACTGACGACCCATCGTCACCGTACCGGCGCGGTCGTTGCTGAGGCCCACATACGCCTGCCGACCGAAAATACCGCCGTTGAGCATCGCACCGTTCGTGATGTTGAAGCCGTTTTCCAGCGTGAAGATGGCTTTGGTGCCTCCGCCGAGATCCTCAACGCCGCGCAGGCCAAAACGCGGCGGCATCATGCCCGCATTGGACAGCGCGAAAAGGTGATTACCCCTGGCGTTGCTGACGTATTCCAGCGACGTCGATATCACGCCATAAAGCGTCACGCTGCTTTGTGCGTGTGCGGCCGTGCCCACGCCCCCCAGCGTCATTGCGGCGCATACCCATGCGATGTGCTTGAGGCCTGCGGAAAAATTCTTGCGGTTCATCTTGTCTCCTTCCGTTGTCTTTAGTTGAGTTTTAATTTAGTTATCTTGATTTTTTCTCATACTTCCACTTCGTCGCGAACCCTGCCGTATTAGCTGGCACACTCGCTACCGGAGCGACCACGGGTCAGCATGGGTTGCATCCGATATCGCTTGAGTTGTTTGCTTCACACCTTTTTTCGCGCTGGCGACCCGTCGTTTATCCCGTACGACCCCGCCCATCGGTACTACGCTGATGCCAGCCGAGCAGGCGGCACAGGTTGCCGCCCATGACCGCCGCCCGATCGGCGTCGGAAAGCCAGCCAAGCGTTTCGCTGAAGTGCGTGACGCACTGGCGGTACGGGTGGTGCAGGCGCGACAGGTCACTGGCCCAGACGATCCGCTCTGCGCCGAAGGCATCGAACACCTGACGCAACGGCTGTTCAAGCGATCGGAACGGGTACGGGTCGAGCGCGTAATCTCCCACGCCAGCGGCCTTCACGTGCACGTTCGGATAGCGCGCCAACGCGAGCAGTGACGGCAAATGATCGAAAGCGGCCGGACCACTCGAACCGCGCGGCACGCCCAGATGATCGACGATCAGCTGCAGGCGAGGGAAGCGCCGCGCGATGGCAGCCGCCTCTTTGAGCGCGCCCGGCACATGCAGCGCCACGACGAGCCCGGTTTCCTGCGCCACCGGCCACACGCTTTCATAGCGCCCTTCGCGCAGCGGCGCGATGCGATCGGGCGTGTTGAACAGGAAGCGCACGCCAAGCATGCCCGGCTGATCGCGCCATGTTGCGATGGCCGCGGCCGGATCCTCGGCGCCTGCCGGCAGAAGACCCATCACCGCGAAGCGCTCGGGCTCGGCCTGCGCGAGCGTGAGTGAATAGGCGTTACCCTCGGGATCCCACAGCGGCGGCACCAGCAGGACGCGACTTACTTCGGCGCGCTCCATCTCGTCCACGAGTACATCGCGCGTAATCGGCGCGCGACGGTGATGTCCCGTCGACTCTCCACTTACCCACGCGTGCACCTGGGCATCGACAATTTGCATGCTATTTCTCTTCGATTTCGTATTGATTTGCCTGGCGACGTTCGTTGCGCACGCGCTCACTTTCCATCGAACAGGCTGCCCGCTCCCGCAATGCGGCCATGCCAGCCTGCAGCGCGCAGCACCGCCCACAACGTCGCCTGGTTGCTCGTCACGACGGGCATGCCAAGCGCGCTTTCGAGCCCGTCCGCAGCCTCAAACGCACGCACGTTGGCGCACGAGAGCAATACCGCGCCGATATCGGTGCCAATCTGCTCGCGCACGATGCCGGCAATCTGCTGCGGCGTCATCAATGCGGCCTCTTTTGCGTCGGTGAAGCCGAGCGAAACGGTACGCGCCACGGTGTGCCCTGATGCTTCGAGCGATTCGCGCTCGCTACGCGCGAACTCATCGGCGAACGGGCACACGTGCAGCAGACGCTTGGCGCTCAGCGCCGTGAGTGCTTCCTTGATGGCCACCATCGTGTTCGTTGCCGGCAGACCGAGACGCTCGGTCATACGCCGTGCGAGGAGCGCATCGCCGTGGGGGCCATTGGCGACGCTCGCACCCGTGCAGTTGAAGACGACGGCATCGGGCGACAGGTCCTTCAGGTATTCCGATTCCTCGCCTGCTTCGAGCCAGGCCCGCAGGAGGCTCTCCATCGTCACACGACCACCCTCCTTCCTCAGGCGGATACGGTGAACGTGATACGAGACCTCCTCAGGGCAGAACAGGAAAAAATCGTCTTCGGCAATCGTGTTCAACGACGGCACCACCATGCCCACGCGCAATCTCTTCATCTCAATCCTCTACCGATACCAGGTACGACTTGTGTGTATCGCGAGCGCCAGGACGGCGCTGCGAGTTTGAACCAGTGTATTTTTCAGGCTTTTGCGTCACCAATCGGAAAACGGCTGGCGCGATTGGTTTTTGCTTAACAGTGCGCGCCGTTACGAACCGGTATGGTCGTTGGCCGACTGCATGCCGCGCACGCCCTCGCGTTGTTGTGCGAAGTTATCGTCGAGCGATTCGAGTGTCTTGCCGCGCGCTTCGATGCCGATGAAGAGATACGTCACGCCACACAGGAGGAGGCACAGCGCGAGGAACTGAAATGCCGGCACAATCACGCCGAGCGTGGCCGCGGGCATCACCATGTTGGACGACCCCGCCACGAGCGCGAGGCCAACAGGTCCGATCATCTTGCCGATCGAGCCCGTGAGGCCCGCAAAGCCCGCGCCGCTGCCGCGCACGCGCGACGGCCAGATTTCGGTGGAATAGACCGCGCAGACCGAGAAGCTGCCATCGGCGAACACGAACGCGAGCAACAGCGGCAGCCAGAACAACGACGGGGTCAACAGGTCACCGTGTCCGACATAACCCGCAGCGAGCGCGGCGACAGCAGCAGCGAGCGCGAAATAGCCGCCCGTACGCCGTCGCCCGATGCGATCGGCGAGGTTGGCCGCGACCAGCCGCGAGACGATGCCGCACACGCTGAAGCCGATCATGAATCGCGACGCGTCGACCGGCGTGACCTGCAGCACCTGGGCAAGCAACGTGGGCGCCCACATCACGATACCGTAGTAACCCGAAATCAGGCCGACGTTGACGAGCGCCGCCGTCAACACACTGCGCGGGTACCCGAAGATTTCCGACCAGCGCGCGACCGGTGCGTTGCGCACTGGCGTATCGGCGTCGCGCCATTCGACGTCCGTGCCGAGCGCCCATTTCACTGAGCGACGTGCCTCTTCCCGGCGACCCTGCAGGCTGAGCCACCGCGGCGACTCGGGCACATAGAACGCGCCGATCAGCGCGATAATCGCGGGCGCTGCGCCAAGCGCGAACGTAAAGCGCCACCCGATAGCCGGAATGAGAAATGCGCCGCTAAATGCGCCGAGAAAAAGCCCGCCGGTGGTAATCGCCGACACAACGCCCGTCAACGCAGCGCGCCGGCGCGGCGGAATGAATTCGTGCACGAGCGCGATCTGGACGAAGTAGCCGCCGGTGCAGAAACCGATCACGACGCGCAACACGGCCATGTAGATCCAGCCGCCAGTTGGCGTGAACGCGAGGCCGAGGCTCATGGCCGCGAGCAGCAGCAGCGACCCGACGAACACCGGCTTGCGCCCAATGCGGTCCGCAAGCATGCCCCAGACTCCCCCGCCGACGACCGCACCGGCGCCGGATGCGAGCAGCACCGTGCCCATCATCCCGTACGTCATGCCCCACGGCTTGACGAGAAACGCCATGATGAAGCCGATCAGATAAGCGTCCCAGAACTCCAGCATGCTGCCGACGCCGATCAGCACGAGCAGCATGCGCTGATTCCTGCTCAGGACGCTCTGGTCCTGGAAAGGGCTTTGCCCGCTCTGGATGAGTTGCATTTGGATCTGTCTCCTTCGAGGTGCGTCGCTCGCAGCAAGTGCGGGGCACCAATATCATTATCAGGAGACCTGATTCTAGTGGGCCGCCGACTTTCATCGGCATAGAAAAAGAGCGGCTCGTCATCAGTTCTTGCTGTGCGCGAGCATCGTTCTGGCTCGCGGCGTTCGGCCGCTTTCCTGGCGCGAACGCGTCGGGATTCGCGCGCGCTAACCGCCCGCCATCGCCTGCGCGTTGCGGCGCACGCTGCGCAGGAAGGTCTGCTGAACGTCGTTCGGTTGCCAGTCACGGCGCGCCGTGATGCCCACGACAGGACCGTCCCATGGCACGTCGATGGTGAGCGGAGCAAGCAGCCCGAAACGTCGCTCGCTCAGCACCTCGGTCCAGCTCAGGACGGTTAGCGTGTCACTGTCGAAGAGCGTGATGCGGATCGTGGAGAGCGAATACGTCTCGATGCTCGCGAGCGGTGGTGCGCTTTCCGAAAACACGTATTCGTAGGCCTCGCGGCGTGGCGAGCCGCGCGGCGGCAGGATCCACTGATAGCTGCGCAACGCATCGACCGTCACGGCACTCTCGCGCGCGAGCGGATGATCGCGCCGCGCGACGACGCAATAGCGCTCGTGATAAAGCGGCTCTTCGACGAAATCGAATGACTGGTCCGGGTTCTTGAGCACACCCAGCATGAAATCGATCTCGCCGCGCAACAGCTTGTTGAGCAACTGATCGTACGTACCGTTGATGATCACGACGCGCGCGTCGGGAAAGTGCGCGGTAAGTTCGCGGATCGCGCTGACGATCAGGATCGACGGATCGAGCATCAGCACGCCCACCGTCACGCTGCGTTCCACCGGAAACTGATACGCGCGCAGCGCGTCGGCCATCGCGGCGATCTGGTTGGAAATCGTCTGAAGCTGGCGCGCGAAGGTCTGGCCGATGGCGGTCGTCGTCACGCCCGAGGCCGATTGCCGGTAGAGGGGCGCGCCGAGATTCTGCTCGAGGGTGCGTGCCGCGCGCTGCAGCGACGCCTCGGTGATCCCTAGCAGGCGCGCAGCCGCACGGAACGAGCCGCACTCCGCGATGGCGATCAGGCAACGCATCTGCGTGCGCGTGATGCCGCCCACCAGCACGTCCGGCGACACATTGCGCGTGCTCTCCAACTGCGCAACGGCGTCCCGCGCAGCCTGCAGGATCTTGCGCGCGCGCACGAGCGCCGCGACGCCTGCTGGCGCGAGCCAGGTGCCCGTGGTCGAGCGCTCGAACAGGCTTACGCCGAGCAGCGCCTCGAACGCTGCGAGGCACGAGGTCGTTGCGGGCTGCGAGCGCAGCAACTCCTGCGATGCCTGGGTGACGTTCTCGTGACGCGCCACCGTTTCAAACACGCGAAGCTGCCAGAGGCTTGGCAGCTCGGTGATGGTTTCTTTCTGCTCGGTGGGTGGCGCGACGACCGGGACCATATTGCGGCTTTTAGTGCGTGAAAAACGTGACAAAGACGACCGTTTTATATAGCACACGGCCCCGGAAGCGCGCGACCAGGACTGCTACTCACCCACGCGGTTGTGCAGCGTGCCGATTCCTTCGATGGTGATCTCGCACTTGTCGCCCGGCTTCATGAATACGGGCGGCGTGCGCGAAAACCCTACGCCGCTCGGCGTGCCGGTAGCGAGAATGTCGCCGGGGCACAGGGGCGCGATCGTCGAAACGTACTCGATGAAGCGAGGGATCTTGTGCACCATGCTGGCCACGATGTCGTCCTGCATAAGCTCACCGTTGAGCAACGTCCGGATACGCAGCGCGTCCACGTCGCCGATTTCGTCGCGCGGCACGATCCACGGACCGATCGAACCACTCTGATAAAAGTTCTTGCCCGGCGTGATCTGGCGCGTGTGGAATTGCCAGTCGCGCACGCAACCTTCGTTCATGATCGTGTAGCCCGCGACGTGCTCGAACGCGTTTTCAGCCTTCACGCGATAGCCCGGTTTGCCGATCACGACAACCAGTTCGCCTTCATAGTCGAACTGCTCGCTCACGCCGGGATGGCGTAGCGGCGTGCCGTGGCCAACGAGCGAGTCGATTGCGCGCGCGAACAGCGCCGGCTGTTTCGGCAACTCCTGCACGCGGCCCGCGTTCTGTACTTCGTTGTGGTGCTCGACATAGTTGAGCGCGAGGCACCAGATGTGCATCGGATCGGCGATCGGGGGCAGAAACGTAATGTCGCCGAGCGCGTAGTCAGCTTCACCGGCCACGGATGCCACCGCCTCGCGGGGCAGGTCTGCCGCGCAGAGCGCCTTTAGCGTGGGATACCGGTCGCCGATGCGCTTGCCAAGATCGATCACCTTGTTGCCGTCGATGATGCCGTAGGTCTCGCGCCCGCCCACCAGAAAGCTCGCGTACTTCATAGAAACTCCTCTCCAATCGTCAAACGAGGCCGGCATACGAGCCGCCGTCGAGTTGCAGGTTCTGCCCCGAGATATAACCGGCCTGCGCGCTGCACAGGAAAGCGCACGCGTCGCCGAACTCCATCGGGTCGCCAAGACGCTTCGCGGCGATCGTGGCCGCAATGCGCTGCTTCGCTTCCGCGACCGTAATGCCGTCCTTCTTCGACATGCGATCGGCCATGTAGCGCTGGCGATCCGTGTCGAAGCGCTCGGGCAGCATGTTGTTGATCGTCACGTTGTCGACCACGGAGTCGCGCTGCACCGACTTGCTGAGCGCGGTGAGGCCCGCACGCACGGCGGCCGAGAGACCCATCATCGCGCTCGGCGACTTCACCATCGCTGACGTGATGTTGACGATGCGGCCGAACTTGCGGCTGCGCATGCCCGGCACGTAGTGCTTGATCAGCATGATCGGCGCGAGCATGTTGCCCTCGACGGCATTGAGCCAGTCCTCGCGGGTCCAGTCGCCGATCTTGCCCGGCTCCGGACCGGCATTGTTGTTCACGAGAATGTCGGGCTCCGGGCAAGCCGCGAGGATCGCGGCGCGGCCCGCCTCTGTGTTCAGGTCCGCGACGACAATCTGCGGGCGGTTGCCCGTCGCCGCTTCGATCTGATGCGCGGCGGTTTCGAGCACGTCGGCATGACGTCCGTTGATGTAGACGCGGCAGCCCTCGCGTGCGAGCGCCGTGGCGCACGCGAGGCCGAGTCCGCGCGACGAGGCGCAGACGAGCGCCGTCTTTCCAGCGATTCCAAGTTCCATGTGCTTTCTCTCGTTCGATCAATCCTGGCAGCGGTACTTCAGGCCGGGATACACGCGCAGGGTGTTATTGCAGAACACGTCGTGACGATGCGCATCGCACAAATGCGGCGTGGCGCTCACGTAACGCTTCGTGTCGTCGTAGTGATGACCCGTGCGCGGGTCGATGCCCTTGACCGCGCCGATCATTTCGGAGCCGAACAGGATGTTCTGGTGCGGCACGACTTCGGTGAGCAGGTTCACGCCCGACTGGTGATAGACGCAGGTATCGAAGAAGATGTTGTTCATGAGGCCGTCTTCGAGCGCCTTGAAGCCCAGATCCTGCGCGAGGCCGCGATAGCGACCCCAGTGGTACGGCACCGCGCCGCCGCCATGCGGGATGACGAAGCGCAACGTCGGGAAATCCTTGAAGAGCTGCGGTGCGAGCAGGAACTGCATGAACGCCGATGTATCGCCGTTCAGATAGTGCGCGCCCACGTGGTGAAAGCACGGGTTGCACGATCCGCTCACGTGGATCATGGCCGGTACGTCCAGCTCGACCATCTTCTCGTAGAGCGGATAGTAGTGACGATCGGTAAGTGGCGGATCGGTCCAGTAGCCGCCGGAAGGATCCGGGTTCAGGTTGCAGCCGACGAAGCCGAGTTCCTTCACGCAGCGCTCAAGCTCGGTCACGCAGGCGCTCACGTCCTTGCCCGGCGACTGCGGCAACTGGCACACGCCGGCAAAATTCTCCGGATACAGCTGAACCACGCGATGAATGAGGTTATTGCAGACCTGCGCCCACTCGATGCCCTGTTCGAGCGTGCCGAGGTGATGGCCCATCTGGCCCGCGATCGGCGAGAACAGCGTGAGGTCGAGGCCGCGCTCGCGCTGGGCCTTGAGCTGGCCGCCCTCGAGCGAATCGCGCAGTTCGTCGTCGCTGATCTCGAGTGGCGCGCCGTAGACAGCGCCTGTGTGTTCAAGCTGTCGGCGCCGCCATTCGTGCAGCGTCTTGGGAACGGTCGTGAAGTGACCGTGGCAATCGATGATCATGTTGCGCAACCTGGTTCGTTGAAAAGGGGACGTCCGGTCAGTCCTGCCACGCCACGAGCGGCGTCGCCTGCTTGACGAAGCGCTCGGGCGGCTTTTCGCCAGTGTCGTAGCTCATGCCGTCGCCGATGCGGATATGGTTGAAGCGGCTCTTCGACGTCATGCGCTCCTGCGAGATCCAGTGCTCGTGCATCTGGCCGAAGGGGCTCATCCAGTAATCGAAGATCTGGCTGCCGAGCGCATGGCGGCCAATGCCGCGCACGTGGTCGTAGTCGCGCTGCGTGAGGTGGTCATAGCCGAAGAAGATGTCGTCGACGCCTTCCACCTCGAACGACACGTGATGCAGACCGGCACGCGGACCACGCAGCAAGAACACGATGTGGTGGTCGACCGGCGTATCGCCGAGATCGATGCGGTTGAACTGGCCGATCACGTTGTCGGGCTCGCCAACGAACAGCTCGTCGGTCGGGATCACGCCGAGCGTGCGTTGATACCACTCGATCGACGTTTGCAGTTGAGGCGTGGCGAACGCCGTGTGTGCGATACGCTCGACGCGCGACGGGCCGAGCACGCGGCTTTCGCCGTCGGGTCCGCGCATCAGCGAACGCGCGGGCAGGCGCTCGACCTGCTTGCGCCCGGTCACGAATTCGAGCCAGAACCCATTCGGGTCCTGCACACGCACGCGCTGGCCGCCGCCGGGTTCGTCGATATGCTCAACGCCACGCGCGCCGGGCAGCTTCGCGAGATCGGCAAGTTGCGCCGCATCGCGCAGTTCGTACGCACAACTGATGACGCCCGCATCGCCCAGTTCGGTCACGTGCAGAAAGGGCGCCTCGCCCACGCCTCGCATGTAGAGGCGCTTGTCGTCCCGATGGACTTTGACCATGCCGAAGTCTTCGAGGAACGCTTCCATGCGCCCCAGATCGGGGGCGCTTAGCCGGACGTAGGCCATGCCTGAAATTATCGAAGCCATGTGAGTCTCCATGTCTTTCTATGTTGCTGTTTTGTCGTGCCGCGCAATGGCGGACGCGGGGCTTATCCGAGGATATCGAGCACCGGACCGTACAGCTCTTCGAGCGTGTAGCGACGGCTAATAAGCCGTTGCTCGAAAGCGTAGCGAATTGCGAGCTCGATGCCCGGCGCAACCTTGTCAAAGCCTACCGGCTGCAGGTCGATCGCACCCTGGGGTTTGCCCTGCTGCGCGAGCGAGCGCGCTTCGCACAGCAGGCGATACACCTCGCGCACGGCTTCGGGATGCGCCTGCGCCAACGAGCGCTTGACCGTCACCATGTGATTGATCGGCACCGCACCGGTACGCGCGTGCCAGGCAGCGGCGGCATCGGCCGGTGACGGAATCAGCGGCCGGATGCCCGGTTCGCCGGAAAGCCCGCTGCCTGCAATGATCGCGTCCACCTCGCCCGCGCGCAACATGTCTTCGAGGCTCAACGTCGACTCGATCCGCGACACCCATTCGGGTTCCTCGTAGTTCGCGACGTGCGCACCCTGCTGACTCAACCAGTGCACGCCGGCAAGATTGACGCCGTAGTCGTCACACAGAAAGCCGCGCACCCACGTGGGCGTGGTCTGCGTGTATGCGCGCATCGCCACCTTGCGGCCGGCCAGTTCGCTCGCCGTGAACGTGGCGTCGTCGCGGCACACGATGCTCCTGTGATGGAAGTTGCCGTTCATCACGAATGGCAGCAGCACATAGGGCGTGCCCGCATCGAACGCCTGCAGGAACGTGATGATCGCCAGTTCGGCGACATCGTATTTCTCTTCGCGCACCACCGCCTTGAAAGCCTTTTGCGCGGTATCCACGTCGGCAAAATCCAGACGCACGAGCGGCGATGTGAGCGTGCCATCTTTTAGCGGCTGGGTCTTCGGATAGGTCCCCAACATCGTCGGGACCGAGAGGGTTTGAACGGTATTCATCGTCTGCCTCGAAAAGAATACGGCGGCCTATGCAGCGGCAGTTGGGTCGAGAAAAACCGAAGCGATTGCGGGGCGCTCGGGAATCAGGAGCTGGGTATGCGCGTAGCGCACCAGCGCTTCGAACGATTTCGCGTTGGAGTCGAGGCCATACGGCAGCGGATCACCGACCAGTTCAGCAAGACGCCGATAGCGCTTGTCCTCCGCGCCGTCCGCCGCGCCGCTCGCCACGCGTGCGAGATAGTTCTCCTTCGCCGCGACGAACGCTGCGTACAGGCGGCGCGGAAGATCGGGATAACGCGCCAGCACGTCGTTGCGCACCACGATCACGCCGTGCAGCGGGTAAATGCCGGTACGGCGATACCAGTCGGCTTCCTTCGTGGCCGCGTCCTCGACCAGATCGACGAGCCGGTCATCGAGATCGGCTCCCACACCCGCAAGGCCGCCGAACGCGACTTCCAGTTCACCCGCCATCATCATCGCCGCGAGTGAGGTGTCGCTCGCCACACGGCGCACGTTCACCGGTGTCGCGAAGCTCTCGACGTTCTCGTCCTCCTCCGTGAGCCACGTCACGTGGTCGAGATCGAGGCCGTACTCCTCTGCGAGAATGCCGCGTGTCCATACGGCAGCGGTGACCGAATACGCGCGCACACCGACCTGCCTTCCTTCTAGATCCTTCGGATGCCGAATCGATGATTCGCGCAAACGCAGCAGGCCAGCGTGACGAAAGCGTCGTGTCATCGGCAGCGCGAGCGCCGTAATCGGTGCACCTGCCGCCACGGCCATCAAATAAGAGGTGGGCGCCATTTCGCACACGTCGTACGGCTGGCTTCGCGCCATGGCGCGATAGGCGTCGGGCATGCGCTTGATCTCGATGAAGTCGAGATCGACCCCCTCCACGCGTACCGTGCCGCTGCGCAGATCTTCAACCTGACCATGACGGCCAAGCACGATGGACAGTTTTTCTGTCATGTCGATATTTCCGTAATGCGTCGATGCCGTCCGCTCAAACGCGGCCCGCAAGTTGGCGGCCCTTGTCGAGTGCCGAAAAATCGCGCTTCGGGAAGGTCATCAGGAATCGATACCCTTCTTCGATCACTTGCGCGACATTCCCTTCGTTGACGTGCGGATGACCGACCGGAACGTTGTACGCCTTGCCGATTTCGCGTACGTGCTTCATCAGGCGCAGCAGTTCCGGATTGTCATAGTCGCGCGGGCAACCCAGTTCCTGCGTAAGATCGCCCTCGCCGATCAACAGCACGCCGATACCCGGCACGCGTTTGACCATCTCTTCGAGATTCTCGATAGCGGCGACGTCCTCGATCATCAGCGTGACGAGAATTTCGCCTTCGGGTGCGAGCGGCCACACATCCGCTTTGCGGTAGTACTCCTGCTGCGAGAGACCCCAGTAGCGGGCGGCGGGCATCGGTGCATCGCCGCGCAGTCCGGCCGGCTCGTAAAGCGGCTTGTTCGCGAGGCGCGGATAGCGGCAAGCCGCAACCGCGTTGTATGCCTGCTCGGGCGTGCTGATGCGCGGCCAGACAATGCCGTATGCGCCGAGATCGAGTGCCTGCTTGGCGAACCACTGGTTCATCTCGCTGCCGCTCGGCGGAATACGCACAAGCGGCGTCATCTGACACGCCACCGAGCCAGCCTGCGCGATTCGCTGGCGCAGCAGCAAGAACTGCATGGCATTGCGCAGCGCGGAAATATCCCATGGCGTGTGTTCGAGTTCGAACACCACGCCGTCGTTCGACGACTGCGCGAAGCTGACGGCGTTTTCGATTTCGGCTTGAATAAAGGAAGTAAACGCGATGCCTCGTCCGGTTTCGAGCGCCCGGATCACGCCGTTGAGTCGTTGCGACATATTGATCGACCCTCCGGTCTTAAAGAATCGCGCCGCAGAACGCGTCGCCCGCATTCGCCGGCAGTTGCTTTTCAGTCCAGCTCTTGCTTCCGTCCGTCGTGAAGAACACCTGGCCGCCACGCGTCACGGTGATCACGCCGTCCGGATCGCTGACGTGCGTGCCAAAGCCCATCATGGTGCTGCGCGGTTCGACCTGCGAATCTGCGCGCGACCACGATTTGCCGAGGTCGTCGCTCACATAGAGCGCGCCCGCTGCACTACGCGACGAAATGCTGAAGCACGCGTACATTTTCTCTGGACTGCCATAGACGATCCGGCATTCGCGTGCGTACTGGAACGGCGCGTGTTTGCCGACTTCCAGGTCGCGGAACGTCTTGCCCTTGTCCTTGCTTTCGAAAATTCCGAGCCTGCAGATGTAGAACAGCGAATCCGGCGCGGCCGTCGTCGTGCAGACCGAGTGCGCGTCGAACATGCCTTCGGCGTCGTCGTCGGTTTCGATCTTGCTCTTCAGATGCGGCTCCTTTGACAGCGCCACGAGCCCGTCTTCCACGCCACGCCAGTTCTCGCCTTCGTCTTCGCTGACGAGGAAGCCGTTGATTTCAGCCACCGCGTACATGGTCGACGGCTTCGTCGGATGAAAGGCGATGCGCATCACGCGCGAATTACCGAAGCTGATCTTGAAACGTTCGGGATGGTGCGCATTGCACTTGCGCCAGGTGTCGCCGCCGTCGTCGCTGCGATACACGCCGACAGGGCCCGAGCCCGCGAACAGCACATCGGGTTTCTGCGGATGCACCACGATCGTCCAGAACTGCACATTTTCGTCGGTCACATTCAAGCGATGCCATGAAGCACCACCATCAGTAGAACGAAATACACCCTTTCGAGCCGCCGCGTAGATCACATTTTCGCGGGTGGGGTGCGGCGTAATCGCCTGCACCGATGCGTCAACTGGAATGTCGCTCACGTGCTGCCACTCGCCGCCGGGTTCGAGCTTGAACATGGAACCGATCGCTTCAGGCCGCGTCGTCGCCGTCCCGACCAACATCAATTTGCGCATAAAGCCTCCATCGTTATCGTGCTGTGGCGTGTCTCGCACCGGCTGTTTGCCGATTCAGCAGGGCGGTGCATGTCGCCAGTTATCAACCAACGGGAGGCAGTGTAGGGCGGCTGGGCTACGCTTTGTCATTCGAAATGCGCCGCCGTCATAGATTTTTGCTGAGCGACTAAAAGGGGACGAAGTTCGCACGAGAGCAGCGGTCGCTGGTTACCGCGGGCGACACGCTAAAAGCGGGGCGGGGTAATGGAACAACGCACGCGGCTTGACGCGCACAACAGCAAAAATATATGGCGGCCGACTCATTTCCTATAGTGAGCGTCGTAATTGCGCTACCTATAATGGCTTGCCGGTCTGGCGTAGCGCAGAGAGACGTTCGTGATACCAACCAGCGGTTTTGCTGTTCATAAATTCCAATCAGACGTAAGTCCGCGTAGCGACACCGCGTCGACCTCGCGAACTCAGGAGACAAATGATGCTACGCCCAGGAAGCGCGCTGAGCCTTATGCTGTTGTTTCTCTACGGCATAGCCGCCACATCCCTCGTCACCCAGTCGGTGCCGGTCATCGGCGACATCGCTCGCCACTACCAGCTTGCACACTCAACGGCTGGGTGGGTCATTTCGCTTCCGTCGTTAATTACCGCGCTAGGATCGCTGTTCGGGGGCTGGCTGGTGGACCGCATCGGTGACAAGAAAGTCATCGTGGCCGGGACACTATTCGGCCTCGCGGGCAATCTCGTCGTGTTCTGGTCGGAGGACATCACGACCCTGCTCGCAGGACGTCTGCTCGAAGGGTTCGCCTATCTCTCTCTGACCGTTGGCGCCCTCGCGCTGATCATGCGCACGACGGCCGGCGTTCGCCGCAGCGTTGCGCTCGGGTTGTGGACGGCCCATACGGCGGTCGGTATCGGCCTAACACTCAGTATCGTGGCTCCGCTCGCGCAGCACGGCGAACTCTGGCGCTGGGCATTCGGTGGCCACGCCATGCTGATGGTCCTGTTGCTCTTCGGCACGATCTTGCTGCCGGGTAGAGATGTTCTGCAAAACGAAGCAATGCGGAGGATGGTGGACATCTGGAGCGTGCTGAAATGCGGTGGCGCCTATCGGGTGGCGTTGGCCGCCGGCGCATCGGCGTTCATTCAGACCGGGGTAATGGCGGCGTTGACGGTGTATATGTCGCATACGTTCGGCGTCACCGTATCCGCCGCAGCCGGGGTCGGCACACTCGCGGAAGTGTTCGTGGTGCTCGCGTGCCTCGGCGTCGGACACTTGCTCAAGAGGAACTGGAGCGTGCGACTGATGTCCGTCGCCGGCAGCGGCCTCACGCTTGTCGCCGGTATCGCGCTCTATATGCCGGACACTACGTTCGTTGGGGCAGCCGTGGCGATCTGCGCATTTTCGGTTGGCATCGGCGGCGTCAATGCGTTGATCTGGACGCTGATCCCTCGCGTGGCGCCCAGCACGGCCACCCTCGGCGCGACGGGCGGACTCGTGTCGCAGGCGAGCTATATCGGCGTGCTGCTCGGACCGCCGGCCATCTTCACGAGTTTCCAGACGGGCGGATGGACGCTGCGGATCGCGTTTATTGCACTGGCCGCGTTCCTTCAAGTGGCAGCGATGCCGATCTGGCGAAAACTGCACCAGACCGAAACGGTGGTCAACGTGTGATGGTCTTTCATCAATCGCGTTAAGTTCGTCAAGCCGTAAAACAGCGCCCTTCCCTGAGTGTGATTTCAGCGAAGGGCGCTTTGCCGTTAGCCGTTTGCGATTTCAGCGAGTGCGCGGCGCAAATGCCGCATCGTGCTGGCGCCAAGAACGCTCTCGTACTCGCGCTCAAGCGCCTCGACTGCCGACACAATGTTCGACAGGCGCTCCAACCCCTCCTCTGTGAACGTCACCAGATACGCGCGCCCGTCTGCACTATCATCCTGGCGCGTCACGAGGCCGGCATCCTCCAGTTCGCGCACGGCTCTGCCTATCGCCTGCTTCGTGACGCCGACGCGACGCGCCAGTTCCGTACTGCGCGTGCCTTCGATATCGATATACGGCAGCAGCGAGCGGCCCGGCGCCGGGAGCGTTTTTCCCCGTGGCGTGGATTGCTCGACCCGGTCCGCGAGCTGAGTCACGAAGCGCTTGTGCGCGAGCAGCAGCAAACGCCCGAGACCCTGGTGCCGGGCATGGTCTAGTTGTTCCAGAAATTTCGTCCTGTTCATGGTCGGATACCGCCTCAAAATGGCAGGCCCGGGCGGCACCCCGGTATCGAGGCTTCGTTCGGCCAAGCGCCAGACATTCTAGCAATCCCGGTTTTTTCGGGCTTAGATAGTAAACCTAGTTTACTATTGTTTGGGCGCGCCCGATCATGGAAGCCACTAAGGAAACGAAAAGGAGCGTTCCCATGGCATTCCTGCAAAACGCCTGGTATTGCGTCGGTTGGTCCTCGGACCTCGCGGACAAACCGAAATCCATCAAGGTACTTGGGAAAGAGTTGCTGCTATATCGCTGTGCGGACGGTACCGCTGTGGCGGTGAGCAATGTCTGTCCGCATCGATTCGCCCCGCTCGATTGCGGACGCATCGTCGACGACCAGATCGAATGCCCGTATCACGGATTGCGTTTCGACAGAACGGGTGCGTGCTCGCTGAACCCGCACGGCAGTGGCACGATCGCGCCGAACGCGCGACTGCAATCGTGGCCGCTGGTCGAGCGGGCTGGTGCACTTTGGGCATGGATGGGAGATCCCGCGCTCGCAGATGAAAACGAAATCGTTCAGTATGACTACGTAACCGATTCATCATGGACCGGTTTCACCGGTTATCTACATCTCGATGTCGATTACCAGGTCGTGGTCGACAACCAGCTGGACTTGACGCACTCAACCTATCTCCACGCGAAGACCGTGGGCGCGCCAAGGCAGGAGACAGCCGAGGGCCGCGACCGGCGCGAATACCGGTTTCACACGGCGGACGGCATCATTCATTCTGATGCCGTCCGACGCGACACACCGCCCGCGCCTATTTTCAGGCTGTTTCAGGACCGCCCGCTCGGCGACATTCATGCGCCCATGTCGCTCTATCTTCCATCTAATCTGATTCTCGACATCGCGACCACCGACCCGGGCGCGCCCAAATCGTCAGGTAGCCGCCTGCCAAGCGCGCATTTCATCACGCCGGAGACGGAGACGTCATGCCACTACTTCTTCGCGTTCTTCCGCAATGAGCGTATCGAAGACGCCCGGATCACCGCACGAATGGAAGAACTCGTTCGACACGCCTTCGTCGAGGAAGACGCGCCGATGATCCAGAAGTGCTTCGACAGGATGGGCGGCAAGGACCTCTTCGAACTCAAACCGGTAATCCTCGAAACCGACGCTGCAGCGGTCTATGCACGCCGGGCACTGGCAAAGCTCATTCGCGACGAGCAACTCAAGAACGCAGACGCTTGACCGGAACGCGCGTTGCGGGTGCTGGAAAGCCCGCGGCGCGTGTCATCGCACAACAGCAATTCAACGAGAAAGCTACGCAATGGTTCAGATCACTTTGCTCCTGCGTGACGGAGATCGACGGAGCGTCACGGCAAAAGACGGTCAATCCCTGATGGAAGCAATACGTGATGGGGGAGGACACGAACTGCTGGCACTTTGCGGCGGCTGTTGCAGCTGCGGTACGTGCCATGTTTATGTCGAAGAACGCCGCGTCAGCGAGATGCCGGAGATGGCCGAATACGAGGATGATCTTCTCGAGTGCAGCGCGCACCGTCGGCATAATTCGCGTCTCTCATGCCAGGTCGTGCTGGGTGATCGCATGGACGGGATGCTGGTCCAGATTGCGCCGGAAGATTGACCGGTAGCGGACCCGGTCGGTGGCAGGCAATCGGCGTCCTCGGGTTGCTGGCCACATCGCCCGCGCGCCGATGGCGGGATACCCGCGCTTCATCCCCCTGCATCCATGCAACGCGACGACGTCACGCTCAGAACTTGAAGCGCAACTGAAACCCGATCGTGAACGGAAGATCGTCGGAAGGGATCGGGGGAATCACGATGAAATTCACGCCCACGCGCTTGTACGCCACCATCACGACCGGGGCCGCGACCGGACCGACGCTGTGATTGTGTCCAAGCCCCCAGTTGCCGTAGTTGTAGCCGGAGATGATGCCGCCCATCGCGGCTAGCCGCACATAACCCCAGTTCAGCAACTCCGGCGCCCAGATCCCACCACCATAATACGAAGGCCGCCGCAGCGAGTTGCGAAAGCCGCCCGCCGTGAGCGCCCACGTCTGCCCGGGCCAGCATTCGATACCGAGCCCCGGATTGAACTGCTCGAAGTCCTTGTCGGGATGGATGTGGTACGAGCCCACCATCGCATCGACCCACAAACCGCCGCTACACCAGTCGGCCGCGCACGCACCGGTTGCCGCGCCGAGCGCCAGCGCACCGCACGCCGTCATGCTGATTGCTTTTATCTTCGCCTTGCCGCCGTGTTTCTGCCAAAAACGCATGCGTATTGATCCTCTCTTGCGCCGATCCGCTTCGGGTCGTCTGGTTCAGGTCTGCGCGCACTGTACCGCAACCCGTCGCATATGCAATGGAGAATCTGCCCGGATCGGTCCGCGCGGACAGTCCGCGTCGACCGCGATTGCACCCGATCCGAAAGTCAGCACGATGAACGCGGCGTGACGCGCCTTACAAACCGAGGTCGCTCAGGCCCGGATGATCGTCGGGGCGACGACCGAGCGGCCAGTGGAAAAGACGGTCCTTGGCGGCAATCGGCAAGTCGTTGATCGACGCAAATCGGCGCGCCATCAGGCCGTTCTCGTCGAATTCCCAGTTCTCGTTGCCATACGAGCGAAACCAGTTACCAGAATCGTCGTGACACTCGTAGGCAAAGCGCACCGCGATGCGGTTCTCCGTGAAAGCCCACAGCTCCTTGATGAGCCGGTAATCGAGTTCGCGCGCCCACTTGCGCGAAAGGAATTCGGCGATCGCCTCGCGGCCCGTGACGAATTCAGCACGGTTGCGCCAGACGCTCTGCGGCGTGTAGGCCAGCGCCACGCGTTTCGGATCGCGCGTATTCCACGCGTCCTCGGCCGCGCGCACCTTCTGGATTGCGGTCTCGCGCGTGAACGGCGGGAGCGGCGGACGGACTTCGGCGGTGTCACTCATGATCTTTCTCCTCTGAATGAGCGGCGCGCCGGGCCGGCGACCGCGATGGTGAACGACTGCGGAACGTGCGGGTACGGGTGAACGCTTCGAGCAACTGCCTCGCAGCCGCGCGCGCATCGAGCGCGGCATCGGCGTCGCCGTTCACCAAGGCGACACCGATCGCACCGTCGATCAGGATCAGCCACTGGCGCGCGAGACCGGCGGCGTGGCGTCGATCCATTTCGTTCGCGGCCACGAGGGCATCGCACTGCTCGCGCACGAAGGCGAGCAGCCGCGCCTTGTGCTCGCGCGCGATGACCCGGACGGGATCGTCAGGCGATGCCGTTTCTCCTGCCGCGTTCAGGAACGCGCAACCGTGAAAATCGTCGGACGCAAACCACTCGCGCAAAACATCAAACATCGCGATCAGCCGCGTGGCGGGCGTGCGGGCGCGCTTGAGCGTGCCATCGACGAACCAGCGCATCCAGCGCTCGTCGCGGCGCGTCAATGCCGCGGCGACCAGCGCATCCTTCGACTCGAACCAGTTGTAGAAGCTCTTTCGCGCGGCGCCCGCCTCGCGAACAATCGCGTCGACACCGGTGGCGTGAATGCCGCCTGCGTAGATCAGCGCTTCGGCGGCATCAAGCAGGCGCTCGCGGGCGTCGAACGGCGGGGCGGTGGTCGGGTTCATGCTGCAATCTCCGTGACTACACGCGAGGCCGCGCCGGGCCGGCGGCTTTGAGCTTTGCGTTGACGGAGAACGATCGTTCTCCATCGCGCAAGTGTAGAACGATCATTCTCCCGAATCAAGCGGGGAATTATCCTCGTCCGGGTACGGCATGGAATAGACGACCACCCCGAAGCGTTAACATCGAGGCAGCGAGGGAGACGATATGAAAGAAAAACGCACTACCGGCAGTAGGCGCCGCACTTGCTGTGCGGCGCTCGGGGCAACATGCCTGCTTTGGGCGTGCGCGCCACTGCGCGTTGTCACGCACAGCGTGAACACCACGGAGACGGCCGCGCCGGCCGGCCGGTACGAGTTGGACGCACATCACTGGAGCGTGGTGTTCGACGTCGATCACCTGCACTACTCGCGCTTTGTGATGCGCTTCGACCGCGCCAGCGCGCATCTCGACCTGAGCGCAAGTGGACTCGACAATGCGACAGTCGAAGCAACCATCGACGCATCCAGTCTCGACACGAACGTGCCTCAACTCGACCAGATGGTGAAAGGAACACAGATGCTGGACGTGGCGCGCTATCCGCAGATCCGCTTCGTCAGCACGAAGTTCGAGCGCACCGATAAGGCGCGTGGCTCACTGACCGGGAACCTGACGATTCGGGACGTCACCCAGCCGGTCACGCTGGACGTCACCTTCAATGGTTACGCGCCGAATCCGCTCACGAAGCAGCCCACCGTGGGCTTCACTGCTACGGGTCATTTCAGCCGGGCGAAGTTCGGACTGACGACCTGGTATCCGGCGGTCGGCGACGATATCAACGTGCGAATCGAGGCCGAATTCGAACAGCCGGCCAAGGCGAACTGAATCGCCCAGGCCGTCAAGCCGCCGCGCGGGTCCAGTCGAGAATGACCTTGCCGCTCTCGCCGGAGAGCATCGCGGCGAAGCCCTTTTCGTAGTCGTCTACGCCGAAACGGTGCGTGATGATGGGCGTCAGATCGAGCCCGCTTTGCAGCATGGCGACCATCTTGTACCAGGTCTCGAACATCTCACGGCCGTAAATACCCTTCATTTCGAGGCCCTTAAAGATCACCTGATTCCAGTCGATCGCAGTGTGCGACGGCAGGATACCGAGCAACGCGACCTTGCCGCCGTGATTCATCGCTTCGAGCAACGCCGTAAACGCACTCGGCACGCCCGACATTTCGAGGCCCACATCGAAACCCTCGGTCATGTGCAGGTCGCTCATCACGTCGCGCAGCGATTCGCGCGACACGTTCACGGCGCGCGTCGCGCCCATCTTGCGGGCGAGTTCGAGGCGGTAGTCATTGACGTCGGTGATGACAACATTGCGCGCGCCCACGTGCTTCGCGATTGCCACCGCCATGATACCGATCGGCCCCGCGCCCGTGATGAGCACGTCCTCGCCGACGAGGTTGAACGAAAGTGCGGTGTGCGTCGCGTTGCCGAACGGATCGAAGATCGCGGCCAGATCGTCGGAAATCTCCGGCGGAATCTTGAACGCGTTGAACGCCGGAATCACGAGATATTCAGCAAACGCGCCTTCACGGTTCACACCCACACCCACCGTGTTTCGACAAAGATGGCGGCGCCCCGCGCGGCAGTTGCGGCAGAATCCGCAGGTAATGTGACCTTCGCCAGAAACGCGATCGCCAATCTTGAAGCCGCGCACTTCCTGGCCCATTTCGACGATTTCGCCGACGTATTCGTGGCCGACATGCATCGGCA
The DNA here is from genome assembly GCF_021390575.1 of Paraburkholderia adhaesiva. GTDB lineage: Bacteria > Pseudomonadota > Gammaproteobacteria > Burkholderiales > Burkholderiaceae > Paraburkholderia > Paraburkholderia adhaesiva. The sequence continues at coordinate 1,904,444 of NZ_JAJEJQ010000002.1, forward strand.
CAGGAATGGTTTGCTGCGCCCAGTCGTCCCACTTCCAGATATGAATGTCGGTCCCACAGATCGCCGTACGGCGAATCTTGATCATCACATCGTTGTGCCCGACTTCGGGCTTCGGCACATCGGTCAGCGTGAGACCGGGTGCGCGTTCGAGTTTCGCAAGTGCTTTCATTTCTCTCAGAATTCCTTTCAAATCACGCCAAGCTTCGTGCCTACGCGTGCGAACGCCGCGATCGCGCGTTCAATCTGTTCCGGCGTGTGCGCGGCGCTCATTTGCGTGCGAATGCGCGCGCGGCCCTTCGGCACCACCGGAAACGAAAAACCGATGACGTACACGCCTTCGTGCAACAACGCGTCCGCCATCTTCGAGGCGATTTGTGCGTCACCGAGCATCACCGGAATGATCGGATGCTCGCCGGGCACGAGCGTGAAGCCGAGCGCGCTCATCTCGCGGCGAAAATGCGCGCCGTTCGCACGCACGCGTGCACGCAGTTGCGCGCCTTCGTCACTCGCGATCAGCTCCAGCACCTTGAGCGAGGCGGCAGCGATACTCGGTGTGAGCGTGTTCGAAAAGAGGTACGGGCGCGAGCGCTGACGCAGCAGTTCGACCACTTCCTTCTTCCCCGCGATATAACCACCCGAGGCGCCGCCGAGTGCCTTGCCGAGCGTACCCGTGACGATGTCCACGCGGTCCGCGACGCCACAATGTTCGGGCGTGCCGCGGCCGTGCTCGCCGATAAAGCCGACCGCGTGCGAGTCGTCGACCATCACGAGCGCGTCGTAACGTTCGGCGAGCTCGCAGATGCCTTTGAGGTCGGCGATGATGCCGTCCATCGAAAACACACCGTCGGTTGCGATCAGCTTGTAACGTGCCCCGGCTTCGTCGGCTTCGCGGAGTTTCGATTCGAGGTCGGCGAGATCATTGTTCTTGTAGCGGTAGCGGCTCGCTTTCGAAAGACGAATCCCGTCGATGATGCTCGCGTGGTTCAGCTCGTCGCTGATAATTGCGTCTTCTTCACCGAGCAGTGTTTCGAAGAGACCGCCATTCGCATCGAAACAGCTCGAATAGAGAATGCAGTCCTCGGCCTGCAGAAATTGCGCGAGCGCAGTTTCGAGTTCCTTGTGCACCGTCTGCGTGCCGCAGATAAAACGCACCGACGCCATGCCAAACCCGTCGCGATCGAGTCCTTCCTTCGCGGCGGCGATGAGACGCGCATCGTCGGCGAGGCCCAGATAGTTGTTCGCGCAGAAATTCAGCACGCCGCTTCCGTCCGCGAGACGGATAGCCGACGACTGCGGCGTGGCAATCACACGCTCGCTCTTGTAAAAACCGTCGGCGCGAATCTGGTCGAGCGTCGCGCGCAGATGCGCAAGGTAGGGGGTTCGCATGAGTCTTGCTCCTGACAGGGCGGGCTGCGGCCTGCTATAGTCGCCGTTAGCCTTACCGGAAATATTCGGTTTTTCGAACCTAAGTTCGATATGTCGAACAAACTCTAAACGATGGGGCAGCAAATGGCAAGTACCCGAAAACCGCGCGCGTCCGGCACCACGCCGCCAGACCCGGCGAGCGCACAGGCCGTTCCCGGCGTGACGCCGCCGCGTGTCGGCGAGCAGATCCAGCGGCTGCGCAACGAGCGCAAGATGACGCTCGACGACCTGTCGCGCGCGGCGGGCGTATCGAAATCCATGCTATCGGAAATCGAACGCGACAAGGCGAATCCGACCATTGCCGTGGCGTGGCGGCTCACGAATGCGCTCGGCGTGAAGCTGGATTCGCTGTTCACCGCGCCCAAAGCTGTTGACGCGATCACGGTTGCCGGTCCGCACGACATTCCGACGCTGCTCGGTCACGACGCGGGGTACCAGTTGCGCGTCTGGGGGCCAATCGAGCTCGCGGGTCACTTTGAATGGTATGAACTGACGCTAAAGCCGGGTGGTGCACTGGTATCGAATGCGCACGAACCCGGCACGCGCGAACACCTGACGGTGCTGCAGGGAACGATCGATATCGAAGCGGCCGGCTCGGCGCAACGCGTGAAAACCGCGGACACGGCGCGCTACGTCGCCGACCAGCCGCACGCAATACGCAACGCCGGTAAAGGCGACGCCCGCGCGCTGCTCGTTGTGATCCACGGCTGAGCGCGCACCGAGCGCGACATGGTTGCCCCAAGTACTGTATATTCATACAGTGCGATTGATCTTCCGGAGCAGCCATGCAGACCCCTAATGAGCAGGATCTGGCCGCCTTGCGTTTTCAGGCGGCCGCGCGTGACCTCGAACACGTCGTTCGCGATATTGCCCAGCGGTACATCGCGCAGCAGGTCCCGCTCACGTGGAGGCTGCTGCATGCGATTGAGGCCGAGGCCCTTGCGGATCTGGGATTCGCGGGTCGGCACGACGTCATCATGCTTGGTCTTTTTCAACGTCCGGGCGAACTCGCTTATCCGGAAACCGATGAACGTGTGGATTTCGGCCACTCGAATGCATTGCCCGCCGTGTTTGCTTTCGCGGTTTCCGCTTATGAACACGCCGCGCAAAGCGCAGAGGAGGCGGGCCGGAAGGCCCGAGACAAAGGCAAATTTCGAAGTCTGCGCGCCTGGGGCGGCTAGCGGCTCGACCGGTAAGCGGAGCCGGCTGTAAATGAATATTCACCGCGCCCAGTGAACCGGCAGCTAGAATGGGCACCAAGAACGCAACTAACGGAATGAGAGCGATGACGTCTTCCCAAACATCACGCGACCTCTTTGACCAGCAACGCGCTGACTGGCAGCGGGATCCGGCGGGTGCCTTCGATGCCTGGCTCGCCTCCCAGCAATTCCGTCAGTCCTCGGCCGACGTCTACCGTGTCCAGTGGGGCCGCTTTCTCGAGTGGATGGCGATGCGCCACAAGACGATACTTTCGGTCGACACCGGAACCATCGCTGAGTTCGTCGCTGGGCTGGACGTGAAGAAACCGCAACGTCTGCGCTACCTGCGGTTGATTGAACGCGTTCTCGATCATGTCCGGCAAATCGAACTAGCTTCGACCAACCCCGCGCGCTTTATCGCGCAGGACGGGGAAGCGGCCTGGCGCAACGCACGCGAAAACGAACCAACAGGCTTTCTGGACGCGGCTGAAAGGACCGCGATTTTGGCCCAGCTCTTTGCGCCGCTCACGGAATACTCGGCGGCGAAGCGTTGGCGCGAATACCGGGACCGCGCGCTGGTCGCCGTATTTCTCGGCGGCGGACTGAAGACGGGCGACGCCATCGCACTGACTCTGGACGCCACGGCGCCCGGCTCGGAATGGTTGACGATCGAGGCCACGAACCCGATGTTCACACACGTCACGCGGCTCGCGCCTTTTGCGGTGGATGTACTTGGCGCCTGGCTCGAATCGCGACGCGCAGCTGGATTGCCGGGACAACTTGTCTTTCCGGGCTCGCCGTCCGGACGGCCGATGCACAAGGCCACGATCCTTCGCGCTGTTGACGCGATCGTCGCGTCAGCAGGCATTTCCGAAACGCGCGCGCAGCGTGCCAGTCCGCAGACACTTCGCAACACCTTCGCTGCGGATCGCTTCGAACAAGGTGTGAACGCAGAGCTAGTCGGACAGTGGCTCGGTTTCATGCAGCCGATTTCGGCCGGCCGACTGCATCGCGCATGGCAAATGTGGGTGGATCGTGAAGCGTCGGTCGTGCCTGAAAGGGCCTGAACGCATGCCGGTGCTACGCTGGCCGCACATCGGCTCCCGTAGAAGCTCACTTCGGATCACGTCAACGGATCCCGAAACATCTCACCTCACGTTGCGCCGGATGCCGGCCTTCCTGACATAAACCGGCTGACGGCCTCAAGACGCGAACCGCCCAGGCCGGAAGTGTGTTCGCATTCCGGACACGACAGTTCATAGTGGTCATCGACCTCGGAGAGTTCCGGCTCACCTTCCTGGCACTTCGGACAACGAACCGGCAAGCTGATGTACCCGTCGACTTGCGTGCCTAGACGGGTGAGTTCTCCGTCGCTGAGTCGCCCCGATTCGGCAAGGGTACACAACACTTGCGCCACCGATGCATCGACACCCTGCTGACCGCGCAACGTTGTGATCTTTCGCGTGAGGACATCGACCTCGTCGGAGCGCTCGCGCAGCAGCGCGTCGAGGCGATCCGAGCGGGCTTTCGCCGTTGCCAGCTGCTGGATGAAATCGAACTCCTTCTTGCTGGCTTCGCGCTGCGCGGCCTGCCACGTCGATGACGTGGTGCGCAGCGAATCGAGTTCGACCAGCATTGGCTTCACGCGGCGCTCGGCTTCGGCGAGCGCGTCCTTGATCTGCTGGGCATAGTGCTCTGTGCTCGTACGCAGATCCTCATGCAGTGCGTCGATGCGATCACGCAACCCAGCGTTGGTCGCCTGCTCGGTTTCGAGCCGCTTTGTCAGGATGTCGTTTTCCGCCTCGAGACGCCGTATCGCGCCCTGAAGGCTATCGTGGTGCACGGCCCCGTGAGCCGACGACGTGGCGATCTGGCTTTCCAGCTCGCGAATTTTTGTCCAGGCCGCTTCGGTCCGGGCTTCACTGCGCTGAAGCATCTCATCGACGGCCGCGCGACGCGCTTCGGCATTCTGAACGGCTTGCTCGGCTTGATTCTTGCCGCTTTCGACATCGGCTCGCTCGGACTCGAGCGCCTGGCGGGCGAGCGTCTGCGCTTCCTGGAACAGGGCACCGAGCAGTTCGCCCGCACGTTCTTCCAGTTCTGGAGGGATAGAACCTGTGCCGACACGTACTCGCGACGCGGTGCGAATTCGTTGCCAGAACAGTTCAATATCTTTCGGGATGTCGCTCGCGCTACCGGTTTGGGTCAGATCTCGAACGGCTGCCATCGACGGACGGATTCCGAAATCGAAAAAGAGCCGTTTGCAGGCGTGTAACGAGAGGTCTTGCCGTCGCGCTCCGTCGTTACGCAAAGCCTCAAGCTCGTCGCGCAGGTTCTGGCGGTTTTCTTCTTGCATCATTGTGGTCTCGGGACTCGGGCACGATATGAAAATAATAACAAATTACGTAACGTCTGCTACGTTTTTCACAGAAGTGCCTGAAAGACGTTCGAGTCGGACCTACTGAGCTTGCCCGTACTGCTTCTGGCGTCAATTTTTGTCGCGACTCCGTGAAACAAAGCGAAGTTCGTTCCATAAATTATTGTAAATGCTCGATTTTCCGTTGTGGTGGATTTTTCGCCGGATGTTTCACGGTTCTTGTACCGATCAGTCTTTCAACATTGCGTGGTTTTCTACGGATGTTTCGGGAGGCGCGCGGGTTGGCTGTGCTTGAGAGTAATAAAAGTAAACACCCTTGATACCTGTTAAAAACGTTAACGCCACGGCAAACCCTTACCTGGCAAGGCTTTCAGCGGAGTCAGGTGAAGCTTTACAGGATGTCGGGTGAGAAGCTGCGGGATGGTCGAGTGATGGGGTTCGGGGATGCTGGTGAGTCAGTTCAGGAAGGGAAGTGAGCGGGTTCGGGGAAGGGGGCATTTTTGACTTTTCCGCACAGGTGAGCGATTACGGGAGTGGACAACCCGGAAGCCTGCGGGTTACCGGGAGTCCTTTGAAAGTTGCTCGATTTGTAACGGTGAGCGGATTCGGGACCTCCGATTTGCTGGACTTTCAGGTGAAAAAACGCCGGTGCGAAGCGCGAGGTGAGCCGAAACGGGAAAAATCGGCCGTGTAACGTGAGGTTTTTCAGGGGCTGGGCGCTCATTTGCGGCCCGGAGATGACGTTTAAGCCCTTCAGGTGAGGGTTTTCGGGATGCTCGACATGTGCGGGCCGGCATAGCACTGCCTGTCAGTTCGACCTCAAAAGTGTGTTTGGGGCTGCGAGGTGAGCTTTTTCGGGAATCTGAAGTGACGGAGGCCGGCTGCATGGCAGTTTGGGCTCACAGGCGCTTGTGGTGAGCCTTTTCGGGATCCGATGAGACGCCTGATTTCGCTCAAGGTGAGCTTATTCGGGAGCTAGTTGGTGTTCACTAACGTGAAAACACCGACAAAGCGGGCCTGGCGACCGGGCGATCGGGTGTTCATGGTTCACTGAGGTGAGGCTTTTCGGGATCAGTCGACTGAGATGGGTACGACAGTCAGTTCGTTGGGTGTGGACGATATGGTGAGCTTTTTCAGGACCTCGGCGGTATGGATGCTGTGCGCGAGGACATGTGGATAAGTCACGGAATCTATTGATTTTTTCCACACGAGATCGCGTACGGTGAGCTTTTCCGGGAGGTGCTCTGCTGGGAATTGTCAAACGTTGGCGAGACGTTGCTATGCGTCAAAGGTGAGGCTTTTCAGGAGTCTTGTTCGGTGCTTTTTAGGGTCCTGAAGCCTGGAAACGGCACCGCGTCAGCGTCGCTCGCGCCTGGTAGGTGAGATTTTTCGGGGGAGATGCGAGCGGATCGTATTGGCATCACTGAAGGACGAAACAGCTTTCTGTCCTCGTAGCGCGGGTTTACGCGAGTCCAGTGAGCCGCGACTTTTCACATGTAGGCCTATGCCAGTTGAATCGGTATGGCAGCAAAGGAGCATTCGGTGCAGTGTCGGCGGCCTTGTCGTGCCGTTTCGTGCATTTCGACACGGTGTTTTCGATCCGACCACAGCCACCTGACGACTTTTCCCCGGTGATGATCTCCCCGCACGCCACCCCTTGTAGTGCCGTTGCGTCATTTCGCGGTGAACCGGAGATTCGTCAAAATTTTTTAAGGTGAGGCGATACGGGAGCATGGTGGCGAACTTGTCCAACTGCAGGATCGGGGCCATCCACGCGGATAGTGCGACCTATAACGTTTGTGCCGGGTGCTGCTTGTAGCGAAGGGTGAGCTTGTTCGGGAGCGTCTCGCGGTGAGCCACGTTCGTCGCATGCACATCACCGGCAATGGTGAGAGTGCCCCTATAGACGCCTATCACCACAGACGGTATCCTTTCGCGAAAATCTCTCCTCGACTCGACGC
>NZ_JAJEJQ010000003.1:0-235000 GCF_021390575.1 Paraburkholderia adhaesiva
GAGTCAGATATCGACATCGCGACGCAAATTTCATCCAGTTCCGGCCTTGCTTGCGACTGTTTCTCTAGCGGCTGGAGCGCTCTACTGCTCTGCTGCCGATAGCCAGGTTCAACCCGCAATAAATCCTTCTTCGGCAACAGCAACGCCGATCAAGCATGTGATCATCATCGTCGGCGAGAACCGCACGTTCGATCACGTGTTCGGTACGTATCAGCCTCGCCCGGGTGAAACCGTATCGAACCTGCTGTCCAGGGGCATCATCAGAGCAAATGGCGCTCCCGGGCCCAACTTTGCGCTCGCTGCGCAATACATGGCGACTGCAAGCGATCCAACACAGTTCGCCGCAAGCCCTGTTTCGAAACAACCCTACTCGGTGCTGCCGGCACCGAATACCGGCTCCACACCGAGCGCTGCGAGCGATACGAATCCGCCACCGTTCGCCACACTCGCCGCGGCAACGGCGTTCGAAGGTAACGCGCTCGAACCGAACGACCTCGTTCATTTGACTACCGGAGCATCGGGAATCGCCCAGGATGTGCCCGATACGCGTTTCGGATCAAACCTGTTCAACTTGCCGAACGGTCCCTATCAAATCTCACGTGTTGGTCCGAACTACGACCAGTACATGAATAGTCCAGTGCATCGCTTCTACCAGAACTGGCAGCAATCCGACTGCAACGTGGCGCATGCAACGCACGACAACCCGAGCGGTTGCAAGATGGACCTTTTTGCGTGGGTAGAAGTCTCGGAAGGCGCCGGATCGAACGGCAACGCGCAGCCGGCCGGCTTTACCGACCAGTCAACCCACGAGGGCTCAACGGCCCTTGGGTTCTATAACGTGAATACCGGCGACATGCCGTATTTCACGCAGCTCGCACGCCAATACACGATCAGTGACAACTACCACCAGCCGGTGATGGGTGGCACGGGCGCGAACAGCATCATGATCGGGACGGCCGACGCGCTCTATTACACGGACGGCAATGGCCACACGGCCACACCGCCGACGAACCAGATCGAGGACCCCCGGCCGCAGAAAGGGACCAACAACTGGTACGCCCAGGATGGTTACTCCGGCGGAACGTACAGTAACTGTTCCGATCCCACGCAACCCGGCGTGGGCGCAATCCGCCAGTACCTGGGCAGCCTGCCGTATCACCCGAATGCGAATTGCGCGCCGAACACGTACTACCTTCTGAACAACTACAACCCCGGTTACAACGGGGACGGCACCGTCAACACGAGCACATTCACCATTCCGCCTTCGCCGGTGCGAACGATCGCCGACACCCTCCTCCAGCGCAATATTTCGTGGAAATACTACGGTGAGGGGTGGACGACATTCGTGGCCAATTCTCCAACGTCTGTCTACTGCAACATCTGCAACCCGTTTCTTTATGAAACGGCAATCATGACCAATTCGACGTTGCGAGCGAACCATCTCCAGGATACGACGAACCTGTACTCCGACATCGCGAACGGCTCGCTGCCGGCGGTCTCATTCGTGAAGCCCGGAGGATTACTCGATGGACACCCTGACTCTTCGAAGTTCGGGCTCTACGAGGGATTCGTGCGCAAGATCGTCGATTCGGTTCAGGCGAATCCGGCTTTGTGGGCATCGACCGCGATCTTCATCACGACCGACGAGGGTGGCGGTTACTACGACTCCGGCTACATTCAGCCCGTGGACTTCTTCGGGGACGGGCCGCGCATTCCGCTGATTATCGTGTCGCCTTACTCGCGCGGCGGCCACGTTGATCATCAGTATTCGGATCACGTGTCACTCGTCAAGTTCATCGAACGCAACTGGTCGCTCCCGCCGATTACGTCGCGCAGTCGCGACAATCTTCCTGACCCGGTCCAGCATCCGTCCAATCCTTATGTTCCAACCAATGCTCCGGCGCTTGGCGATCTCTTCGATGCTTTCCAGTTCCATCCAGTCAAGCACTCCGATCCGGACGACGATATTCGAGGGGCGATTGGCATGCCTCCGTTCTGATTGCGATCGATTTGACTGACGCTATCTAGCTGCATTTTTTGCGGCGGGGACGAGTCCCCGCCGCGCCAACATGGTGGCTCGTTTACCGCCTTAAACACTTCACGGCCTCGGGACGATCCGGCGTCCGATTGGCGCCGACCCAATTTCAACAGCCTTCCATGACTACGTGTAGACTGGCGCGATTAGACGGTTCGGGTGCGCTCGTCCAGTCCACTACTCACATACGGAAATCGAGGGGTAAGTCATGGCGAAGGATGCGATTGTCTGGGGAATACTCGGCGCGGCGAAGATCAACGACAAGGTCGTTGTACCTATGCACAACGCGCCAAAATGCCGAGTAAAGGGCATCGCGTCACGAAATCCGGAGAAGGCCCGGCAAGCCGCCGCGAAGTATGGCCTGGCTGTTGCGTACGACAGCTACGAGGCACTGCTTGCAGACCCAGAAATTGACGCGGTGTATATCCCGCTGCCCAATCACATTCATATGGAATGGGCAATCAAATCCGTCGAGGCCGGCAAGCACGTGCTGTGCGAAAAACCGATCGGTCTGGACGCCGGACAGGCTGAGAAACTGATCGCCGCGCGCGACAAGCACGGCAGGTACATACAGGAAGCATTCATGGTTCGCACCCATCCGCAATGGCTGAAAGTGCGAGCCATGATCGAAGAAGGCGTCATCGGTGAATTGCGCGCGGTGACGGGGGGATTTACCTATTTCAACACCAACCCGGACGATATCCGGAACCATAGCGAAATGGGCGGCGGCGGGCTGCTGGATATCGGCTGTTATCCGATCACGACGTCGCGCTTCGTCATCGGACATGAGCCACGGCGAGTGGTCGCCACGCTGGAGCGCGACCCTGCGTCAGAGGTGGACCGGCTTGGCTCCGTGATAATGGATTTTGACCTGGTCCAGGCCAGCTTCTTTTACTCGACTCAAATCTACAATTACCAGCGCATGCAATTTCACGGTACGAAGGGGCGGATCGAAGTCGAAATTCCGTTCAACGCGCCAAATGATCGACCGACACGTCTGTTGGTGAGCGAACGAACGAGCGCGGGCGAAAATACGGAACGCTGGCTGGAGCTTCCGGTGTGCGATCAATACGGCGTAGCGGCCACAGCGTTCGCAGAAGCGATATTGAGCGGTGGTACGCAGGCTATTCCGCTAGAAGACGCGCACTCAAATATGCGCGTGATCGATGCCGTTTTCCGCTCGGCTCAATCGGGTGCCTGGGTGAGCATCCCGCAACCATAAGGTTCATCGCCCGGAACCTTAAAGCGTCGGCGCGCAAATTCGCAGATATGCGGGCGTCTCGTATCGAGAGAGTCTTCCTGCAACTCAATACGCAGCGCGCAACGCCTCGTTCGCAACCGCGAGGCGTGACGCGATCACCTTGACGATAAAACGATGGAACTGCTGCGCGGTGACGGGATCGTCCCGCTCGAGTGCCGCGAGCGCGGCGATCGACAAGCGGTGCACACGTGTCGGCATTTCCGCGAATACATTTGCGCTACGCGACTGCTGCGTGTACACGGCCATTTCACCGACAACCGTACCCGGGCCGAACGAGCGCAATCTGACTGCCTTGCCGTTACCGAGCGGCAGCGAGATGGCGACCCGACCGCGCTCAACGATATACACCGCGTCACCCGGCTCGCCGCGCAGAAATAGTGGCTGCGACGCGAGCAGGTCACACACCTCCAGGCGAGCCGAGAGCGCGTTTAGCGCGGCGGCCGTGAAGTGCGGCGCAAGCAGTGTGTTCAGGGTGTCGCTATGCGTTGAAGCGAGCGTCGAGGACGCGAGCAGCTGATCTTCAACCCACTCCAGACCTGCGTCGAGGGTGTCGAATTCGCGAATACGCAGGTTGAGCGTGCCGGTTTTCACGAGGAGTTCGCGCGAGCGTTGCGGCAGCGCGGTCAGCACGAGGTCGGCGTTGTTCGTCGCGCAAAGCTGCCGCAGCTTGACAAAGCTGATCGATACCGACGCGTCCATGCCATGAGTCGATGCGAAGTCGAGCACGACGAAGCGCACCGGCAACGGATCGTGCGTGGCAAGCCGGGCGTGCAGTCGTTGCAGTATCGAACTGGCCGTTCCAAAGAAGAGAAAGCCTTGCAGGCACATTCCGCATACCTGCGCGCCGCGTGCACGCAGTGCCTCGGTTTCCTCTATGCTGCGCTCGACATTAGAGGTCCGGTTACGAAGATCGAACGCCATGCGTATGCAACTGACCCTGCCGTAAAGCAACGTGAACATCACGCACGCGGCGATGACACCGACCCCCACCCCGACGATCACGCCATAAGCCGCAATCGCACCGAGAATGACGGGCACGAGTAGATACTCGTACCAGTTTAGCTTCGCGTAGGCGCCGATAAGCCAATGCACGAGCAGGCGCAGCCCCATGAACAGCTGGAGGCCGACGAGCACCGGCACGGGAAAGAGCGCGACGAGACCCGGCGCCGCGCCAAGCACGACGAGGCACGCGAGTGCCGCAAAAACGGCCGCCATCCGGCTCGTTGCTCCCGCGCGCGCGTTTAGCATCGAGCGATTGAACGACTGATAGCCGACCATCCCGCCGAGCAACCCGCTTGCGAGATTGGCGAGACCTGCAGCCCGCATTTCACGATTGAGATCGACCTCCTCTCCCGTCGCCGCGCCAATCGCCGTCGAATTCATCAGGATCGTGACCGCCGAAACGGACGTGACCACGAGACTCTCCGGAAGGTGCGCGGCAATCGCCTGCCAGTCGATGCCGCCTTGCACGAGCCGTGCGGTCAGGTGCAACTCCGGAATCCCCACAAGATGCATCGTGACACGCGGCAGCAAGAGCCCCATGCTGCGCGCGTCATCGATCGACAGGCCGGCAACTCGCAAGAGCACGTAGAACATGACGATGCCGAGGGCGAGTGTGAGCGGCAGCGCGGCGATATGCTTCCAGGTGCGCATTAGAAGCGTGGACAGCACGCCGACGCAAACAGCGGGCATCCACGCGAGCCAGTGAAGACGCGTCAGCAGCGCGAGCGAGTCCCAGTGCAGGGACTCGCCCGTCATTACGCGAAATGCGCCAGCGAGGAGCAGGTAGCCCGTTCCCGCGAGAAATCCGCCGAGTACCGGGTAAGGCAGGAACTGCAGCGAGCGGCTGCGTTTCGACGATCCAATCGCGTAGAGGATGATCCCCGTCACGACCGAACAAAGCGCGATCGCCAACAGCACGGTCAGAAGGACGGTCTGGGCGGAGCCGCCATCCGCGCGCACACTGCTCGCGACGCCAGCTGCAACGCCCGCGAGAAACGCAGCCGCATTGCTGTCCGGGCCGCCGATGTTCAGGCGCATAGAGCTCGTCAAGGCGATCACTAGCGCCGTGACGACGCAACTGACGAGTGCAGTCGGCACGCCGAGCATCGTGTAGCGGGCGAGATCGGCGCTGAAGATCATCGTGCCGAGGCTCATCGCGTAGCAGAGCATGACGAGCGTCGATACCATGCCCGCCGCGAGGTCGCCGGAAAGGTCGGCGACGCGCGAGCGCAATGGAACGGCGCTGGAGACGGAGACAGGGTTGCCCGGCTTCACTTGAATTCCCAGAGGAATGCGTTCGCGCGGTGGGGTGCGATCCAGTATCCGTCCACGCCCGAAATCCTGTCAAACGCCATACGACACATCGGACGGCGGCCTACACTGGCTATTGTGGAAATTTGCGCGGTTCGGTCCTGCACAGACTCCGGGCCGCTCGCAACGGCAATATTTGAATTCTTTTCGTCTGCTTTTTCGGCCCCTGCGATTCGAACTGAAAACGCACGGACCAACAATCGATGCACCGCACAACATCGGATGCAGGCAACCTCTATGAACATCGAGCAATGGCTGCACGGGTTGGGCCTTGACCAGTACGTCAGTGCGTTTGTCGCGAACGACATCGACGTGTCGCTGATCGCGCAGTTGACCGATGCGGACCTGAAGGAGCTTGGCGTGCTGTCGCTCGGCCATCGCAAGCGCATTCTGGCGGCCGCCGCAACACCCGCAGCCCAGACATCGCAGGCGGTGGCCGACACGCAGGAACGCAGACTGGTCACGATCGTCTTTGCCGATCTGTGCGGATTCACGGCGCTGTCGCACTCGCTCGATCCGGAAGAGCTGCGCGCGCTGATCGGCCGTTACACGACGCTCGTCGACGGCATCGTACTGGCCTATGGCGGAACGATCGACAAGCACATCGGCGATGCCGTGATGGCGTTATTCGGCGCCCCTCGCGCGCACGAAACGGACACCTTGCGCGCGGCCCGCGCGGCGCTCGACATTCATGACGCGCTCGCGCAATTGAGCGTGCAGTCGGCGCGGCCCTTGCGTGCGCATATCGGCATCGCGAGCGGCGAGGTCGTCGCGGGCGCACTCGGCCGCGCCGACGCACAGGACTACACGGTGCACGGCGATCCGGTGAACCTGGCCGCGCGACTCGTGGCGGCTGCAGGTGCCGGCGAGACCTGGCTCTCGGACGACGCGGCACACGTGCTCGGCGACGCGGCGGTCTGCGAACCCCTCGGCGAGCATCACTTCAAGGGCATCGACACACCAGTGCGAGCGTGGCGCCTCTGCTCCGTCGCGAACGAGCCGCCGAAGGCGAGCCGCAGCCGATTCGTCGGACGCGATGCCGAACTCGAGCAGTTTCGCGGTATCGTCCACGCCTGCGTCGCGCGGCGAACCGGTCATGTCATCCACGTGCGCGGCGAAGCGGGTATTGGCAAAACGCGCCTCGTCGACGAGATGCGCCGCCATGCCCAGACGCAGGACTTCACGATCCATCGGGGCCTCGTGCTCGACTTCGGCGTGGGCAAGGGCCAGGATCCGGTGCGGGCAATAGTCGGCAGCTTGCTCGGCCTGCCGGACAACGCATCGATCGATATGCGGCAAGCCGCCGCCGCGCGCTTTGCTTCAGAAGGAATCCTGAATACCGAGCAACTCGTGTTTCTTCACGACCTCCTCGACCTGCCGCAGGAGGGCGAATGGCAATCGCTTTACGACGCGATGGACCACGGCGCTCGCAAGCGCGGCAAGCAAAAGCTCGCCGCAAGGCTGACCGCACACACGTGCGGGCAGACTGCAACGATGATTGTCGTCGAAGACCTGCATTGGGCCGACCCTGAAGTGCTCGACTATGTCGTGGCCTTCGCATCGGGCATCGCCGACGGCACTGGCCTGCTCGTGACAACCTCGCGCGTGGAAGGCGATCCGCTGGACGCGGCGTGGCGGGCCCGTTGTCGGAGCACCCCATTCGCGACGATCGATCTCGGGCCGTTGCGCAACGATGAAGCCCTGAGTCTCGCAGGCAACTTCATCGATGCAACCCAGCGCATCGCCCTAGCGTGCATTGACCGCGCCGGCGGCAATCCGCTGTTCCTCGAGCAGTTGTTGCGTAACGCCGAGGAAGGCAGCAGCGCCGTGCCCGCTTCGATCCGGAGCCTCGTGCTGGCGCGCATGGACCGGCTCGCGCCGGGCGATCGCGTGGCGTTCCAGGCCGCCGCCGTGATCGGCCAACGCTTCGGCATCGACTTGCTGAGGCGGCTCGTCGACGATCAAGATTACGTGTGCGACGGTCTGATCGCGAACGCGCTCGTGGTCCCGGAAGGCGACGACTACCTGTTCGCCCACGCGCTGATTCAGGAGAGCGCGTATTCCACACTGCTGCGCGCGCGCCGTCGCGAGCTGCACCAGCGCGCCGCCGAGTGGTTCGCGCACAGCGACCCCACGCTGCACGCACAACATCTCGACCGCGCCGAGGACGAGCGCGCACCAGGGGCCTATCTGGCCGCCGCGCTCGCGCAGCGCGCGGCCCACCTCATCGAGGCGGCGCTGCGCCTCGCCGAGCGAGGCCTCGAACTCGCGCGCACGGACAAGGACCACCACGAACTGATCTGCTGCAAGGGCGAACTGCAACGCGACCTGGGCGATATCGCAGGATCGATCGCCACGTACCGCACCGCGCTGGCGGCCGCGCCGGACGATGCCGCCCGGTGCCGCTGTCAACTCGGGCTCGCGGAAGGCCTGCGCGTGAGCGAAGGACTCGATGAAGCACTCGATCTGCTCGCGGCCGCCCAGCCGGTCGCCGAGCGCGACGACCGGGTGGCCGACCTCGCGACCCTTCACCATCTGCGCGGCAACATCCTCTTTCCTCTCGGAAAAATCGACGCTTGCGGTGCCGAACACGAGCGAGGCCTGGAATACGCGCGGCGCCTCGGCCTGCCGGAGGCACAGGCGCGCGCACTCGGCGGGCTGGCAGATGCCGCGTACGCACAAGGACGCATGCGGACAGCGTTCCACCACTTCAGCGATTGCGTCGAGTTGAGCCGCGAACACGGGCTCGGTCGCATCGAAGTCGCAAATCGTTCGATGCAAGGCTTTAGCCGCATGTATCTGAACGATGCCCAGCACGCGCGCGAGGACGCAGACGCAGCGGCACGCGCAGCCGAGCTGATCGGGCAGCCGCGCGCGCAATTGCTCGGCGAAACGCTGGGTGTGTTCGTCTGCTATGAACTCGGCGATGAACAGGCTGCGCGGGTCCATCTCGCGCAGGCAATGCGGTTGATCAGGCAGTTGGGCGCGCGCCGCTTCGAGGCGCAGAATCTGGAGATGCAGGGACGCCTGTTGCTGGAAAGCGGATCTCGTCGCGAAGCGATCGAAGTGCTTTGCGAGTCGCTCGCGGTGTCGCGCGAAGTGGGCATGCAGTTCTGCGCGCCAAAGGCCATGGGTGCACTGAGCCGGGCGCTCGACGACCCCGTCGAACGCATGCGGAACCTGACCGAAGGCGAAGAACTACTGCGCCTCGGCGCGGTCGGTCACAACCACCTCTGGTTTTACCGCGACGCCATCGAAGCGATGCTCGCAGTTGGCGACGTCGCGGGCGTGCTGCGCTACGCGGCGGCGCTCGAAAACTACACGCGGCGAGAGCCCTTGCCGTGGGCCGACCTGTTCACGGCGCGTGGTCGCGCGCTCGCCAGGGCGCTGCAGGGCCGCGCCGACGAAGCTACAAAGCGCGAACTGGGGCAAGTGCGAAACGCGCTGCAGGAAACCGGCTTTCGACACTACCTGGCCGCAGTCGATGCGGCGCTTGCGGCTTGAGAGGGCATTCGGTATGGGGCACCTCGTCCACCGGAGGTGGTGAAGCGCGGGACGAACAAAGTAGAAGTGCGGTCAGGAATGGCAGACCGTTTTTATCAGCACGGCATCGAATGTGCCTGGCGTGACTTCCGTCATTGGCAGTGGAGCCGCTTCAAGGTTGATCACTTGCAGGTTCCGGTGAGTCTCCCGCTCGGTCCCGACCATCTGCCGTTTGCAGTCAAGCACATGAAGCGTCGTGATGTTCACGGTCTCCGCACCGCTCGGCTCGCGCAGCGGCGCGAAATAGTCGTAACGTGCCCACACTTTCCGTATGGCGCCCTCCTTCACAACGGACGCCATGTCGACAGACATCACGGACGCCGCATTTTTCGAGAGCGTTTTCCAGTTTGCTGCCGATGCGGGTAATGCGCTGACCAGCAGACCGCATGCAGCAGCACAAAAGACATAGTCCGGAAGGCGAAACACTTTCAATCGAGTACGGCGCAACAAATGCATTCTGCTTGTCCCCTACGGTGAATTGGCCGGGCCGCCGATCAGCGCCCGACTTGACTAACCTCGACCCCGAATGGTCGTCAGGCACCGATCGAATGCCGCAACGGCCGGCGTGCTGTCTTCCAGATTCAGTGTCCACGTGCGAGGCGGTGACGCCTCCACGGTGGCTGTCACGCTGACTGCCTCACCGAGACGCTTGAGGAACGTGTCCCGTGCTTCATGATCGAGAGTGAGGCTAAAACGAAAGTCGTTGATACGCACGTTCCGGAGTGCGTCAGGCACGGGTTGTCCATAGACGGCGGCATGGCCGGCCTCGTCAGTGAACGTCAGGGTTTCATACGTTGCGTCGTGAATGTCATCGCCATTCACTTCGTCGATGGAAAACGACACCGAAACGGAACCGGCGTTGCGCAATCCGCCGACGTGGAGGTAATAGCCTGGCGCCGCGTCGAACGGCAACCGTATGCTCGTCAGCACACAATTGGACGAACGCTTCGCTTTGCTGCTCGTCCCGTTCAGTTGCCAGCCTGAAGGCGTGTCGATGTCGCTGATGACAGGCAGTAATTCGTCAGTTGCCCCTGCGAGGCTCGACGCGACGAGTATCACTGCAGCTACGCCTGCTTTCCGGAATTGATCCTGCATGTCCCCGTTCCCGTTGCGTTCCCGACCAGCGGCTGGTTCGTCCGCCGTGTGATGACCGGTAAAGACGTGAGCGCGATCGCATGTCGATGCCGGTTCAAACTAGCTGAAGGCCGGTGGTATGTGCGTTCGCGGCGGTTCTCAAGACTCATGGTCCAAAGAAACCGCGAGAAGCCAACCAATCTCAAAACTTGTTAAGCTACCGGCGCACACCCGCAGGCATCAATCGGACAAGGACGAAATCGGCGGTCGTACGAACGCGTGCGTAGCTGCTCGGGCTGGTTCGAGGTGGTTCGAGAATCGACGCGGGGAATTGCGAAAACAGCAGCGCAAAAAACGACGCCATCCGGCGCTCGTCCGGTTCACCCAGCCAGCGAAGGTCTGCGCATCGGGTACATAAGACCAGGCGTCGAGCGCCCGCGAGTTCGCCCGTGTACGCTCATCACGGGCCGCGGGCCGCCACAAGGGAGTGGGATCATGCCGATTTTCCGCCAGTTGATCGACCCGCAGTCGTCCACCTATACCTACCTGCTCGCCGATAGCGAATCGGCCGAGGCGATCCTGATCGATCCGGTATTCGAGCAGGCGCGCCGCGACACGGCTCTGCTCGCCGAACTTGGGTTGCGCCTCGTCCAGACAATCGACACGCACGTTCACGCCGACCACGTCACCGGGGCCTGGATGCTCAAGCGGCTAACCGGAAGCTCGATCGCGATATCGGCCACCAGCGGAGCCGAGGGCGCCGACCGCTACCTGACTCCCGGCGATCGCTGCCATTTCGGAACACGTCATCTCACGGTGCGCGCGACGCCAGGCCACACGGGTGGCTGCATCAGTCTCGTGCTCGACGACGAACGTATCGCGTTCACGGGTGACTGCCTGCTAATCCGTGGCACTGGCCGGACGGACTTCCAGCAAGGTGATTCGCGGGCAATGTTCAGATCAATCCACGACCAGCTATTTACCCTGCCCACGTCCACCCTGCTTTATCCGGCCCACGACTACCGCGGACTGACGGTCACGAGCGTCGGCGAAGAGCGGCGCTTCAATCCACGCCTCGGCGGCGATCTTTGCGAAGACGATTTCGCCGGTTACATGCGGAACCTGAATTTGCCGCATCCACGGCAGATCGATATTGCGGTGCCCGCCAATCTGAAATGCGGCGCTGCCGCAAAGGACCCGACACAGATCGCCGAGCCCGACTGGCCCGGTCTGACCTACACCTTCGCAGGGATATGGGAGATCAGCCCGCAGTCGCTTGAAGAACAACTTGCCGACGTGCAGATCGTCGACGTTCGCGAGCCGGACGAATTCGATGGCCCGCTCGGACGGATTCCGAACGCCGTGCTCATCCCGCTAGGCGAGCTTGCGCAGCGTGCCGGCGAGATCAAACGTGACCGGCCGACTGTGACCGTCTGCCGGGCAGGAGGCCGCTCCGCACAGGCAACGACGATCTTGCGGCAGGCCGGCTTTCCGGCGATCGCCAATCTCGCGGGCGGGATGCTGCGCTGGCGGGCGGAAGAACGCATCGTCGAAAACGCCAGTCCGTGATTTTCGTTTTGTGCAGTGCGGGTAGCCTTCCGGCACGAAGAACGTACCTTGGCGGGAACCCTTAGCGCCGAGGCCGCAACGCTCTCAACGGCCACCGCGGCGCCCCGGTACAGCAGGCTTCGTCGACGGAATCTGGCAGAACGTCGGATTTTCGCCAATAATTGCCGAACACCCACTCAACGGTGGCGAACATGGATTACTACAGTCCCGAAGCCATCCGAACCATCGCTCTGGTCGGGCACGCCGGATGTGGCAAGACCTCCCTTGCTGAAGCGCTGCTATACCAGGGCGGCGCGCTGCGAGCGCAAGGCAGTGTGGATCGAGGCACCTCCGTGTGCGACTTCGATCCACTCGAACGCAAGTATCACCACTCCCTCAGTTCCTGCATCGCCCACCTGCATTACCGCGACACCCGCATCTACCTCACCGACACACCCGGCTATCCCGACTTCGCAGGCCTTTCGATCAGCGCATTGCCCGCCGTCGAAACGGCGGCCATCGTGATCAACGCGCGCACCGGCATCGAAATGACCACGCGCAGAATGATGGCGTATGCGCAGGATCGCAAGCTGTGCCGGATGATCGTCGTGAACGGCATCGATGGGGAAAAGATCGATCTACCAGGGCTACTCGCGCAAATTCAGGAGATGTTCGGCAAGACCTGCCTGCCCATCAATCTGCCGGCGAAGGGCGGTAGCGAAGTGGTGGACTGCTTCTTCAATCCTGCAGGTGACGCCGATTTTCTGTCCGTGGAATCCGCGCACAATGCTCTCATTGATCAGGTGATCGAACTAGACCCTGAGTTGATGGAGTTGTACCTCGAGCAGGGTGAAGCGATTCGCCCGGAGCAGTTGCACGAACCCTTCGAGCGCGCATTGCGCGAAGGCCATCTGGTGCCGGTCTGCTTCACTTCCGCGGCCACAGGTGCAGGCATTGCGCAATTGCTCGATGTCTTTGTCAATCTCCTGCCGAATGTGACCGAGGGCAACCCGCCGCTTTTCTACCGCGATGTCAACTCGAAGGTGGAAGCCGTTCGTGCCGAGCCGAACGCGGACAAGCACGTCATCGCGCACGTCTTCAAGATCGTGATGGATCCGTATATCGGCAGGATGGCGGTGTTTCGCATTCATCAAGGCACCGTCGCGCGTGACGGCCAGCTGTATATCGGCGACGCCCGCCAGCCGTTCAAGGTCACCCATCTGCTGATGCTGCAGGGCAAGGAGCACGTGGAGATCCAGCGGGCGGGACCCGGCAACCTCTGTGCCGTGTCGAAGGCCGAGGACATCGGCTTCGACGCTGTGCTGCACGACGCACCCGAGGACGGCAACATCCACCTCAAACCGCTCGACTTTCCGAAGCCGATCTACGGTCTGGCCATCGAGGCCGCGCGCCGGGGCAACGAACAGCGTCTATGGGAAATCCTGCAGAAGCTTGCCGCCGAGGACCCGTGCCTCGTGATCGAGCACCCGGTGGGCACCAACGAGACGGTGGTTCGCGGACTCGGCGAGCTGCATCTGCGGTACATGCTGGAGCGTCTGACCGATCAGTACAAGCTGGAAGTCACGACGCGGCCGCCGACGATTGCGTGGCGCGAAACCATCGGCGGCAAGGCGGAAGGACATTGCCGCCACAAGAAGCAGACGGGCGGTGCCGGACAGTTCGGCGAAGTGATGCTGCGTGTCGAGCCCCTGCCGCGTGGCACGGGGTTCGAGTTCGTCGATGCCGTCAAGGGCGGCGCCATTCCTTCGCAGTTCATTCCCGCGGTGGAAAAAGGCATTCAGCAGATCATCGAGAACGGACCGCTCGCCGGATTTCCGATGCAGGACGTGCGCGTCGTTGTGTTCGACGGCAAGAGCCATCCCGTCGATTCGAAGGAAGTGGCATTCGTCACGGCGGGCCGCAAAGCGTTCATCGATGCCGTGATGAAAGCGCAGCCCATCGTGCTCGAACCGATCGTCGACATCGAAGTGATGACACCGGAAGCGGTAATGGGCGATGTCATCGGCGATCTGTCCTCACGGCGCGGCCAAGTCCACGGCACGCGCGCGCTGGGTGGCGACGCGATGGTCATCGCAGGCAAGGTCCCGCTCGCCGAACTCGACGACTATCAGTCGCGCCTGAATGCCCTTGCAGGCGGACACGGCAATTACAGCATCCAGTTGAGCCACTACGACCCGGTGCCTCCAGCGCAGCAGGAACGGCTGGCCTCACAGCACAAGGCCCGGCAGGTCCCGGACGAGTAGCGTCGCAACAGGCTCGCGCACATTTCGGCTTCGATACTGCGATTCAGATGCCCTCACGTCGCTTCGGATGGCGATTGGACCTGACGCGAAAGAAGTGGATCCGCCGACGTCGGAGTCGCGCGGATTACGTCATTCTGCGAAAAGAATTAACTCGACCGGACAGGATGCACGAGCCGCTTCGGACCAGCACACGATCCAGTCATTGCTCTCCGCGATTACCATTCTCACGCGCATGGAACACCGGCAGTCGCCAGCCAAAATAGAGGGAAGAGAGGCGCAGCAGCACGCAACCGATGGTCGCAACCCAGGCGGTCCAGATCGACGACCAACCGACCTCGGTCAAACCCACTTCGAGCGCTGCGCCAAGCAGCGCCGCCGAAGCATAGATCTCGCGTTCGAGAATCGCAGGCACGCGTGAAAGCAGCATGTCGCGCAGCACGCCGCCGCCCACGGCGCTCACCATGCCCATCAGGATCGCAAGTTCGGCGCTATGGCTGTAGGCAAGTGTTTTGTCCGCGCCCGAAACAGCGAAGAGCCCGAGGCCGATTGCATCGAAGAAGAGGACGGGTTGGCGCAGGCGGCGCACCGGCGCATACGCGACGATGGTGATCGCAGAAGCCGCCAGCGACACGGCAAGATAACGCCAGTTCGAGAGCCCTGCGGGCGGCACGGCCCCAATGCAGATATCGCGAATGATGCCGCCGCCGCACGCGACCAGGAATGTAACGGACGCGATGCCGAACAGATCGAGCCGCTTCTGGCGGGCGGCGACCGCACCGCTGATCGCAAACGCGAAGGTGCCGACGAGGTCGAGTACGGTATAGGCGGTATGGGCGTTCACGGTGCCTCGGTGTGCAGACCTGGCCGGCAGGTGGCCGCTGCCAGGTCGGGTTGTTCGATGTTCGGTTGGGCAGCGGGACGTCGAGGGTCTGCGCAGTAGTTTTATTCGCCGGCGGACTCGACGGCTGTGTGCTCGCCGCGCGGTTATATCACGTGGAGGCGAGCGCTGCGCAGCTCACCGCGACGCCACACCTCTCGCCTCGCTCCGGACGTCGGCGGCCGCGAAACGGCGATGCTCCGGCGGCAAGCCGTCGGTGCGCGGTCATGTGGGCAGCGTCTGCATGAATTCGCGAAGCGCGGCGTCAATTTCATCCGGCGCATCCTCCTGCGGGTAGTGCACGCCCTCGACCCTCAGTTCACGCTGACTCGGCCATGGCCGGGTGAAAGCCAGGGCGCGAGCGATCAGCAATGAGCCAGGCATGGCGCTCACGATCAGCTTCGGGGTCTCGCTCGCGGCGAGCCACGCACCATAGGCTTCAACGATCGCGACCGCCTCGTCCGGTACGCCCTCCACAGATAATAACTGGCTCAATAACAGGACCAGACCCGGCTAAATAGCAGGGCCCTGTTTTTCACACCGGGCTTGCAGGGCCCACACGCGGTTTGCACGAGCTACGGCGCGCGCTGTATCCTCAGTTTCGCGTGGCCGTCGTCGATAGACAGTCGCCCGCAGCGCCCGGATAACGCAGCGCGACGCGATGCAAGGCGCGGCCAATCAAGGTTTTGGAGATGACGGGCGACGCGCCGTCAGACGGGCAGGGCCACCTCCCGCGCGCCCATACCCCCGTCCCGAAAGTGCCGCCGCCCCGGCGAACTGCCGGAAAATCTGCACGAAATGTCGAAAAGAGCCGAAAATAGCAGGATATCCGCCATCAACAACTTCGAGACCGTGAAATATGAGCAGTCGCATGCAGTTTGTCGTTGAACAGCACCCCAATCCCACGCCCGCGGAACAGATCGCCGCTCGTCTGGAGAGCCCGGTCTTCGGCCGCATGTTCACCGACCATATGGTCACGATCCGCTGGAGCGAAGCGCGCGGCTGGCATGACGCCAAAGTCGAGGCGCGCCGTCCGTTCCAGATCGACCCGGCCTGCGCGGTGCTCCACTACGCGCAGGAAATCTTCGAGGGCATGAAGGCGTATCGCCGTGAAGACGGCTCGATCGCGCTGTTCCGCCCCGATCAGAATGCGAAGCGCTTCCGTACGTCGGCGGCCCGCATGTCGATGGCTGATCTGCCGGAAGAGTTGTTCCTGCAGGCCATCGAGGAACTCGTCGACATCGACCAGGCCT
This sequence comes from Paraburkholderia adhaesiva, assembly GCF_021390575.1. Lineage (GTDB taxonomy): Bacteria > Pseudomonadota > Gammaproteobacteria > Burkholderiales > Burkholderiaceae > Paraburkholderia > Paraburkholderia adhaesiva. The sequence continues at coordinate 16,169 of NZ_JAJEJQ010000003.1, forward strand.
GGGTGCCCGGCGGCGACGGCAGCCTGTACATCCGCCCGTTTATGTTCGCCAACGAGAGCTTCCTCGGCGTGCGTGCCTCGTCGGAGTACATCTTCTGCGTGATCGCCTGCCCGGTTGGCCCGTACTTCAAGTCGGGCAAATCGGCTGTCACGGTGTGGGTGTCGGATCAGTACACACGCGCGGCGCCCGGCGGTACGGGCGCAGCCAAGTGCGGCGGCAATTACGCTGCCAGCCTGATCGCGCAGACCGAAGCGTCGGCGAAAGGCTGCGACCAGGTCGTATTCCTCGACGCGGCCCAGCATCGCTGGATTGAAGAACTCGGCGGCATGAACGTGTTCTTCGTGATGGATGACGGCTCGCTCGTCACGCCGCCGCTTTCCGGCACGATTTTGCCGGGTATCACGCGCGCGTCGATCATCGAGCTTGCGCGCAAGGAAGGCATCGAGGTCAAAGAGGCGCCCTACGCTTTCGACTCGTGGCGTGAAGACGCCGCGAGCGGCCGCGTGAAAGAGGCCTTCGCGTGCGGCACGGCAGCGGTCGTCACGGCGATCGGCGAAGTGCGCCACGCGGGCGGCGAGTTCAAGATTGGCGACGGCGGCGAAGGTGAAATCACGCGCCGCATCCGCACTGTGCTGACCGGCATCCAGCGCGGCAAGGAAGCTGATCCGTCGAACTGGGTCTGGAAAGTGAAGTCGACGAAGCAGGCCTGAGGCAAACGGCCTGCGGACGTGCAGTTTGGCGGCCAGCGGCGGATTTCAACCGTCGCGGCCGGACACGAGGCACAGCGGCGCGCGTCCTGCGCGCCGCGCCGTTTTTCCCTCTTCCCTCTTATCCAGCCGCCAACCGTTGCGCGGATAGCCTCAGCCCATCGAACAAACGTTCGGCGATGCGCTCCGAGAAGCCTGCGGGTAGCGACGAAGCAACCCGCTCGATCACTTCCGGCGTACGTCCAGTGAACCGTTCGATGAGCGGCTCGACGTCCTGCCCGTAGTGGCAGAGTTGCACCGTCGCGTCGAAATGGGCGCGTTTCACATCGCGCATCCGGTAATGACGCGCCCGCCCCCAGACGGCCATGGCGAGCGTCGCCTTATGCCACGACCACTGGTTGCCGCCATCGCCCTCGACCGGCCAGATCGACATCACGTCATAGAGCGGTGCGAGCTGGAAACGTCCACCTGGCAGCAGACGGATGCTGAAGTTCTTTGCGTGGCCGTCCGGTGCCGCAAGCATCCAGAACGCGATCTGCGCCCCGAGAAAGGTTTCGATGTCTTCCTGCGGGCGCTGCGATTGCCGCAGGATATCCGCGATGTCACGCATCCCCGGCCCGCCCTGCGACTCGTACTTGCGGTGCGGCGGCACGCCGAGCGCCTGGCAAAAATCCTCCTGCGGCAGACGCAACAAGGCACCGTTGCGCGACCACGCGCGGTCGAAGCGCTCGACGCATAGCACTTTCTGCTCGCCGAAGCGAAGAATCTGCGCCGACGACACCGGCAACCCATAAGCCTTCAGCACGGCGAGACAGAGCCATTCGTTTTCGACGGACGTCTGGAAGTCGACCTTCCTGTGCCCGATCAGGCCGAGCGGCAACTTGAGGATGTGCGTAGTTGGCGTGGCGCCGTGCGGCAGGCACCACCGGCCATCGTGGTAAAGCAGTGCCGTCTTTTCCTGTGCGCCCGCCAGCGAGATGCGCAACTCGTCGCCGGTTTCGCCCGCACCTGACACGGCGCCGGACGTTTCGAGCAGCAGACGCTCGATGGCCGCGTCGGTCAACGGCGTCCCCTCGATCGCGCCGACGTTTTCCGGCGACTCGTCCTCACCCAGCAATTGCACAGCGCCAACGCAGTCGCGCCCAATCGCCTTGAGCAGGTCGAACGCTTCCACGGTCTCGGTGCTGAAGCGGGCTGCGATGCGGCGGCGGATCTGTGGGCTGTCTGGCAGCAGGTTGTCGAAGTAGTTGAGAACGCGTTCGCCGCGCAACGGTCGCTCGCCGACGCCGAACGGCAGTGAAAGCGACAATGGCCGTCCGGCGGCGGACTGCTTCCAGGCGGCGTCGTAGCGCAGTTCCATGTCGCCCGTGGGCGTCACGACCCAGGTGCCGACGCGCTCGCCGTTGGCCCAGACCGACAGAGCGCGCGAATGCGATTTGCGCCCCATCGGCTACCACTCCGGCCGATCGGTACTGTCGGGGGCACCGGTGCCGCGCGACTGTACGCAAAACTCGAGCCCGTAAAGCGCGAGCAACGCCAGCATCTGGTCAAGCGAGATGCTGGCGGTTCCGATGGTCTCGAGCGCGGAGAGCCGCGGCTGTCCGATGCCGACGCGCGCCGCCGCCTGAGCCTGGGTCATCCCGCTGGCCTTTCTGGCCGACTGGAGAATCTCGGCAAGGCCTGCCGGCGTATGAACGATGATTTTCATTCAATATTCCTGTGAGGCATAAACCAAGTATATGCCTGTCAGCAATAATTCGCCAATATCTCTCACAGTAATAAACCGAAAATATCGCTGACACGAATAACCAGATAGGAGTTACACGGGCAACGGACGGCTTCGTCATTCTCACCGAGTGGCCGCACCGGTTGCTCGACCGGTCCAAACGCACGCAACCTGCCTCAACGCACTCTTGCGGGGACTTTGCACGGGGAGTGAACGGCGCTCGCAATCGCGATCAAGGGCGTCCTGTGCCCCGCCGGATATCTCTCGACGACATGAGGGGTCAGCAGTCAACCGAAGCATAAGCACACGATGCGACCACGCCGACGTAGTTCCTTTATTGTGTATATACACTAATTGGTATTACCAAACAGATAAACGAGACGTAGGCAAACGTCGATTCGATTCCGCGTTAGCCAATAATCGCTTCAATGCAGCAGAAACAGCAAGCCAAGTGTGACCGCCCGTTAGTCCTTCAAAGACCTTGAGTGTCCGTTTCGATTTTCTACAATTCCACACATAGCGCACTGACCAGACAACGGTTATGAAGCGCGCTATCCGTTTCGATGGAGGACGCGATGAGCTATCACCTTGAAGGTCGTCTGCTTGAAGTCTGCAACTGCCGCGTACTCTGTCCTTGCTGGATCGGTGAAGATGCCGATTTCGGAACGTGCGATTCCATCGTCGCGTGGCACATGGATCAAGGCACAATCAACGGTGTCGATGTCGCCGGCAATACGGTTGCCACGGTATGCCACATTCCGGGCAACATCATGCAGGGCAACTGGTCGGTGGCGGTCTACATTAGCGACACCGCGTCGAAGGAACAGGAAGAGGCACTGCTGAACGTCTTTACGGGGCAGGCTGGCGGTCCTGTTGCGGAACTAGCCAAATTGATCGGCACGGTGGTGTCGGTGGAACGCGCACCCATCGGCTTCGATGTCGTCGGCGGAAAGGGCACGCTCAAAATCGGCGCAGACTATTACGCCGATCTCGAGCCGTATCTGGGACCTACCGGCGCAACGACGACCCTGTCCGATACCATATTCTCTACAGTACCTGGGGCCCCGGTATTCGTCGGCAAAGCTCCTGTCTACCGCTCGAAGAACGAAGCGTTGGGGATCGACGTCAACCTCAAGAACCATAACGCGCTGCAGAGCACCTTCCAGTTCGATGCCTGACCCGCGCCCGGGTGCAGCCATCCACGATGGCGGCACCGTCACAGCCTGGATCAGCGGAGCTGAACATGCGCGGCATGTCGCGTCATCGACGTATCTTCCTGCCCGTGGTGGGCAGCGTAGTCATGCTCGCGTGGATCATCTTGTGGCTCTGGTCGCGCAGCCCCTATGGAAGCTATCTGGATCACGGCGACTGGGCATCGTCGGGGCCCGCGGCGGTATTGTGCCGGGCCGTCCCCGGTGGGTCTCCGGTCGTGCAGGCCGTGCTGTACGCGCTGTCGTGGACGCTGATGATCACGGCGATGATGCTCCCCACCACGCTGCCTCTGTTCAATGCATTTGAGCGCGTGGTCGCGGGGCGGTCCGACCAGTTGCGCCTGTTTTCTTTGCTCTGTCTGGGCTACATCGTGACGTGGAGCGCGTTCGGGTTGCTCGCGCATGGCTTGCATGCGCTCTTGCTGAACGCAATCGCGCGCGTGCCTGCGATCAGCGAATACAGCTGGTTAATCGGAGCGGCAACGCTCGCGGGCGCGGGCGCATTCCAGTTCAGCAAGCTAAAGTACCGCTGCCTCGAAAAATGCCGTACGCCGCTGAGTTTCGTGATCACGCATTGGCGCGGCCGTGCAACGCAGCGCAACGCGTTCACATTGGGCGCACATCATGGACTGTATTGCGTCGGTTGTTGCTGGGCGCTGATGCTGCTGATGTTCGTGGTCGGCGCAGGCAGTCTCGGCTGGATGCTCATGCTTGCGGCCGTGATGGCGGTCGAGAAGAACATTTCGTGGGGCAAACGACTCAGTGCGCCACTCGGCGTTACATTGTTGACCTGGTCGGTGCTGCTCGTGGCAAGCAATGCCTGAGGCATCCCGGTACCATTGGTCCTCGTCTTGAGCGCGTCACGGCACAGCGGCTTTCATGCCGACCCGGCCCGGAACGACCACTAGTGGCACACGTTGGGCCGGCTGCGGGCATCACTGCCCCGAACCGGACACGCGCGCCCGGACCATTGGGGAGTCACTCATGCCAGCCCAACCCGCGAATACCCCGCACGCGCTGCGCGAAATATCGCTGATCCGTCACGGCGAGACTGCCTGGAGCCTCTCGGGCCAGCATACGGGCCGCACTGATATTGCGCTGACCAATCGCGGCCGCGAGCAAGCGCGCGCGCTCGTACCGTTGCTTGGCGAACAGCCGTTCGATACCGTGCTGTCGAGCCCGATGTCTCGCGCCGTCGAGACTTGCCGGCTGGCTGGATTCGGCGACCAGATGACCGAAATGCCCGATCTGCGTGAGTGGGACTACGGTATCTACGAAGGACGAACTACCGCGGACATTCGCGCGACCGAGCCCAACTGGAGTGTGTGGCACTCGACCATTCCCGAAGGCGAAAACCTCGAACAGGTTCAGTTACGGGCAAGCTCCGTGATCGAGCGGCTGATGATGATGAAAGGACGCGTGGCCCTGTTCTCGCACGCCCATTTCCTGCGTGCGCTTGCCGGTTGCTGGATGAGTGGCGACGCGGCGCTGGGCGCGCATCTGTATCTCGATACCGCATCAGTCAGCGTATTGGGCTTCGATCGTGAAGAACGCGCCGTACGGTGCTGGAACGTGCGATGCACGGCAACCACATAAGGACGACACGTTGCGAAGTCGCGGCACAAGTGTGCCGCCTTCAACGCCGCGTTGGAGAAAAACAATCGGCGGCGATTGTCTGCCTCATCCGAATATTGACGTGGGGGCGCAAGTCTTTATCACGCGCATCGTGCTCAATACGGCGAAACACAAACAAGGCCTGATAGATTAAACACGCGATGTCGCGCTTCTCGCGGCCATGCCGGATTGATTCGGACTACGATATAAATAGATGAAAAACGCGCGAGCAACAAAAAGCCAGGGACCTTCTGTTGCTCGCCGTGCCGGCGCAACGCCGCGATAATGCGGCCGGCGCGCCAATGCTAGAGCGTCGAGAGGGGCAGCATCGAAGACGATCAGACGCCGCGCCAGACGGCGCGGCCATCTCCCAATGCGTCACGCGCACCGCACCTCGATGCGCATATCACGACGCGTTGACGGCGTCCTTGAAAGCCTTACCGGCGGTGAACTTCACCGTCTTGGCAGCAGCGATCTGGATTTCCGCGCCCGTTGCCGGGTTGCGGCCCACGCGGGCAGCACGCTGGCCGGTCGAGAACGAGCCAAAGCCGACGAGTTGCACGGAATCACCCGACGTAACCGTGCGCGTGACGACTTCGAGGATCGCGTCGATGGCTGCGCCGGTGGCTGCCTTGGTCTCGCCCGTGCTTGCGGCGACTGCGTCAATGAGTTCCTGTTTGTTCATCTGCTACCTGTGTTGAGTTGAGAAAACCTGCATACCCTACCGCACAAGGGCGAAACAGGCAAATCACGTTTCACGTCGATACGGGTCTTTCATCGGTCAGGGATGGACGTTGCGCACCGTTTCGGGGATGGTTCAGATGAATGACACAACACCAAACCGGAGCGTGAACGAACCATCCAGATGCGCTAAGTACATGGCCGGGAACGATTTATGCGCATTTACATACAGCCGTTCCCGCGTCACAGGAACCAGCGATATTCCCGGCTACTGATCGAATTCATGAAGTCGAGATGATCTTGGCGTCTATTTTCGCAATAAACCATCACAAAATCGTCACCAAGTCCCTCGCCCACCGCCGGATGCTGTCGCATGGCCGCCACGGCCGACAGCATGTCGCCCGGGAAATCGACGCCGCTCGACCGGTTTTCGTTGAGCGGCGCAATGGGTTCTTGCCCCGCGTCGAGTCCGTGTTCGATACCCGTAAGAATCGCGGCTAGCACGAGATAAGGGTTTGCATCCGCACCTGCGAGACGGTGCTCGATGCGCAGATTCGCGTCGTCGGACTCGGGAATGCGGATACACGCGTCACGATCCTCGAAACCCCAGCTCGCCCGGCTCGCAGCATTCACCATCGCGCCATACCGCCGGAACGCGTTGTGATTGGGCGCGAATATCGGCATGCAGTGCGGCAACAACGCGAGGCATCCAGACACAGCGTGACGGAGTGCACGCTTGCCATTCGCAGCGAACACATTCTTTCCCGCCTCATCGTAGAGACTCACGTGTACGTGCATCCCACTTCCCGGTGCGTCGAGCCACGGTTTTGAAATGAAGCTCGCACGATAGCCGTGTTTCATCGCCACGCCACGCGTACTTCGGCAAAAGAGAGCGGACCAGTCGGCGGCACGAAGCCCATCGTCGCAATGACCAAAATTGATTTCGAACTGGCCCGGCCCGAGTTCTGCCGTGATAACGGTCGCGTCCACGCCCTGCTCGCGCGCCGTGTCCACCATCTCATGCAATACGTCCGAAAAACGCGAAATGCGCTCGATATGCATGTTCGCCTGATCGTCCTCGTCGTCGCACAGTGGATCGCGCGGATATTGAGGCAGGCCGTCCTTGAGCTTGCCGTCGAATAAATAAAACTCCAGCTCGAAGGCCACGACCGGCCGAAGGCCGCGACGCTCGAGTCGCTTGAGCACGCGCGCCAGGACCTCACGGGGTTCGAAGCCGATCGGCGCGTCGGTACCGTCGGAGGTGATCAGCATCTGCGCCAGCGGCTGCTTTTCCCAACGCACGCGCTTGAGTGTGCCAGGCACGAGGCGGCGCACCGCATCCGGGTCGCCGTCATTGAGGCAATAGTCGCCAATCGGATAAATGCCACCCTGCGTGCCGAGCAGTATGGTGTTCTGCGGCAACTTCAGCATCGATCCGGCAGCAAGCTTTTCGAGCATCTCGATGGGACAGCGCTTGCCGTAGAAATGGCCGGGAATGTCGAGGCAGATGAGATCGACGTAGCGTACATCGGCATGTGCTTCACGAAACGCACGCACTTCGCTGACGAGACCGGCTGCGGGAGATGTCACGGTAGAGTCCTTGGTTGCGCAATTGGAAACAGTTGATAGCCTGACGTTCTGTACAACTTATTTTTTGCTAAAACTGCATTGCACGCATCGGTGCAAAAAACACGCGATATCAGGTGAATACCCAGAGCACCCGTGCCGGCTTGTCGCCGAGGTTTGCGTAGCTGAACCGGCAACGCGCCGGCAACTGGAAGCTGTCGTTTGGCTTGAGCGTGACGGGTTCCTTCTCGCCGTCGATCCAGATGGTCAACTCGCCTTCCAGCACGAAACCACCCTGCTCGTCGCTATCGTCCACGGGGCGATCGCCGCTCGTGGCGCCCGGCTCCAGCAGACTCTCCAGCATCGAAAATCGCGACGACATCGTGGGCGATACGAGCACATCCGTAATGCCGCTCGCGTAGTACAGAATGCGCCGCTCGCCTGGACGCGTCACCCAGGGTAGCGCGCGCGGCTTGCTCAAGCTGTAGAAATACGTAGTGGGCGTCTGCAGCGCCTCGCCGATGGCGGTCAGATCCGCCACGCTCGGTCGCGACAATCCGCGCTCGACCTGCGAAAGAAAGCCGACCGAGCGGCCGACTCGCTTCGACAACTCGCTCAGCGTCACCTTTTTGTGTTTTCGCAAATCGCGAATCAGGATCGCGAGTCCTTCTATTTCTTCGTCCTTGTCCATGCTTGCGTACTCCGTCACACAACGTCCCGCAGGCGATACCACAGCTTGCCCAACGCCTCCAGCGGCGCCGCGAACCGCTCGCCACCCGGAAAGCCCGGATTATGAATGGCCTGGTAAAGCGCGAGCAAGCGGTTATCGCCGAGGATCGCGTCGGTAACGGCGCGCGCCGCAGCGAGCGTGGGCAGCACACCGTGCCCGGAAAAGCCCTGTAGCCAGTAACGTTGCCCTTCGCACCCGACGTCCGGTGTCCGTCGCATGCTGATGTCGATGTGACCGCCCCACGCGTAATCGAATTCAATGCCGCGCAGCTGCGGGAACGCACGTTCGAGGTTCGGCCGGGTCGCGGCAGCGATGTCCCGCGGAATGCCGCCGAGATACGTGCATGCACCGCCAAACAACAGGCGATGATCGGGGCTCAGACGGAAATAGTCGGGCACGAACTGGTTGTCGATGACACAGCTATTGCGCGGCAGCAGCGATTTCGCGAGTTGCGGGTCAAGCGGCCGCGTCGCGACCTGATACGTGCCCACGGGCAGCACGCGGTTCGCCAGCCGCCGATCGAGCCGATCGATATACGCATTGCAGGCAAGCACGAGCGTGTCCGCGCGCACGGTCCCCCGGTTCGTGTTAGCGATAAAACCGCTATCGGTTTCATGCCACGCCAGCACGCGGCTTTGTTCGAAGATGCGGCCGCCCGCCTGCTCGACGGCGTCGGCAAGTCCGAGCGCCAGCTTGAGCGGATCCAGATGCCCGCCCTCGGGATCGTAAAGTGCCGCGCGATAACGGCGGCTACCGATCCACTCCGGCATCTCTTCTTCGGGAATGAAGCGCAGCTTGTCGTAACCCCACTTGTGCACGGCTTCGTCGCGCGCCTCTTCCAGCATGCTCACACGGTTGCGCTTGACGGCTGCCCACAGGCTGCCGGGCCGGTAATCGACGTCAAAACCGTACCGAAGGGGCAATTCGCGCACCTCGGAGGCGGCCCAGCACATGCTGTCCCAGAGCTGACGCGTGCGTTCGACGCCCAATGAGCGTTCGAGCGGACCCATATCGCAGGACCAGCCGAGGATTGCCTGCCCACCGTTTCGGCCCGAAGCAGCCCAGGCCACGCGGCTCGCTTCGAGCAACGCGACGCGCTTGCCCGCGAGTGCGAGCCGGAGCGCTGAATGCAGGCCGCTAAACCCACCGCCGACGACCAGGACGTCGACGCTGCAATCGCCCTCTAATGCCGGACGCACCGGCAGCGAGCCGGGCCAGTTGCCGGCGTAATAACTCTCTACGTGATGAGCCGATTCGACGAACATGCCGACATCCGTGAAAATTAGTTAGTGGAATTTCATGAAAAAATACCACGACAATTTCACGAACGCAACTCATCGTGTTGCAGCGCGAGGAACTAGCTCGAATGTGTTGTGCGTTCCTGAGTTCTCGGCTCGATTTAGTTCCGCACGCTGCTAGAGGATCAGGAATACCGCGCCGGTGCGCCGCGTTTATATCAATGTCGATGCATGGCGTTCGCCCGCCATGTGCTGTGAGTTCGACACCCCGGAAATTTTGAAGTGAATGGCTCGCTCGAATTCTCTGCGCGAAATTTCCCGCGGGCTTCCCACCAGGAGATCGGCATGAAACGGTTTCGGATGGTTCTTGCGTGTCTCGTCTGCCTTGGCATGGTCGCGATGTCCGGGTCGGCGGTTGCGGGCAGCGACATGAATCGTAGCTCCGACGGCGCGTCTGGCAGTTCAGCGAATTCGTCAGGCGGCGGCTACTGAGCGCTGCAAGACGCCTTGTGCGGTCCGTCCCCCGAGGCCGGACCGCCTGTTTCGGTCAGCAGGTGCATCGCGTCCGCGACGGCCCGCTCCTCGCTCGACAGAACAGCGTAAGAAGCAGCCAGAATCAGCACCCCTTACGCCGCCCTACGTCATAGCGATACCCTGCTTCCTTTCCATTGTCCCCAGCGGAAGCATGTTCATGGTCGTCATGAATGACCGTGGAAACGCCTGCAAAAACTAGCTGCATCACTTGACAGTGATCGTCCCCTTCATTCCGGCCTCGAAATGTCCGGGTTGAAGGCAAGCGAAATCGAAGGTGCCAGCACGAGTGAATTGCCACACCAGATCGCCAGTCCGCCCAGGCTCGACCGTCACGCTATTGGCGTCCTGATGCGCCATGTCTGGCATCGCACGCATCATGTCGGCGTGCTCCTTCAGTTCCTGCCTGGAGCCCAACGTCATCTCGTGGCGTACCGTGCCAACGTTCTTGATGACGAAGTGGACCGTCTCGCCTTTCTTGACGGCGATAGTCGGCGGGTCGAAGCGCATGGTGTCGAGCATGGTGACCGCGACCGTGCGCGTAGCGTTCTTTGCGTCGCCGGGTCTGCCGACGGACGAGCCCTCATCATTTCCGTGGGCGTGCACACTGGAACTCATCCGCGCGGTGTGTTGTGCCGCCTCCGTCTGGTGTGCCGTGTCGTCGGCGATCGCGGACGACGAAAGCGCGGAAGCCATGAGCAGAACAACGGTCGATGCCGCGACTACAGCGGCTGAAGGGCGTTGCATGGACTACTCCTATCCGATGAGAAATCGCAGTCTAGCGTCAGTATCCCGCTCCCGCTATGACGGAAATCCTGCTCAGCGTTGTACGCCGTTTGTCAGAAAATTCGCCGCACAAAGTCAGCGGAGCGTCCGCCGACCAAAGTGACGAATGGAGCAATCCGGTGGCAGATTCGGCGACAGCGAGGGTATTCGAACCCACACATAAGTCCGGGCAACCGTTGCCGCGCAAACCGGCCACGTTTCAACGAAGCCGTGCCAACCCGAATGTATACCCCCTTACCCTATCCGAGGTAATATAGCCCCCTACCGTATTCAGGGGATCAGCCGTGAGCCATACAATCCGCGAGAAGCAGAAGCTGCTTAACCGGGTGCGCCGCATCAAGGGCCAGGTCGAAGCCATCGAGCGAGCGCTCGAGGAGGAACGGGGCTGCATGGACGTGCTGCAGCTCATCACAAGCAGTCGTGGCGCGATGAATGGATTGCTCGCCGTGGTGCTTGAAGACCATATCCGCACGCATCTCGTCGATGTGGAATCCGACGACGGGCACGGCAGCGCTACCGAGCAGCTAATCGAAGTCGTTCACAGTTACTTCAAGTAAGACAAACAATGACGGAATTCTCCACTCTCCTCCAGCAGGGGACGTCCAGCGCATGGCTGTTCATTCCCAGTGCAATCATGCTGGGCGCACTGCACGGCCTCGAACCCGGCCACTCAAAAACGATGATGGCGGCGTTCATCGTCGCGATTCGCGGGACCGTGTGGCAGGCAGTACTGCTGGGCCTGTCCGCGACGCTCTCGCACACTGCGGTCGTGTGGGCAATTGCGCTCGCGGGTATGTACTTCGGACGCAACTGGAATGCCGCGACCAGCGAGCCGTATTTCCAGGTTGCGTCGGCAGTGCTGATCGTTGGTGTCGCTGCGTGGATGATCTGGCGCACGTGGCGTCAGCAGCAGCACTCGCACGCCCATGATCATCACCATCATGATCATGACCACGATCACGTTGAAGAAGCGAAGCTGATCGACACCGGCCACGGCATCGTGCGGCTCGAGGTCTTCGAGGACGGCGTACCGCCACGCTTTCGCCTGCGCACGGAAGGCGGCCGGGGACACAGCTGGAATGCAGCCGAGGTTCGAATCGAAACCACACGTCCCGACGGCAGCCGCCAGACATTCTTGTTTGCCCAACGCGACGGATATCTCGAATCGCTTGAGACCATTCCCGAGCCGCATGCGTTCGCGGCTCGCCTGACGCTTGGACATGACCGCCACAGCCACGACTACGACATCGAGTTCGTCGAGCACGATCATGGGCATGAACACGGTCACGATCACGCGGGTCTCGATGTCGCGTCGCCGGAGTATCAGGACGCGCACGAGCGCGCACATGCGAACGACATCCGTCGCCGGTTTGCGAACCGGGAGGTGACCACTGGCCAGATCGTGATGTTCGGACTCACGGGTGGACTCGTTCCCTGTCCCGCGTCTATCACGGTGCTGCTGCTGTGCCTGCAACTGAAACAGTTCGCACTCGGCGCTTCGCTTGTGCTGTGCTTCAGTATTGGTCTCGCGCTGACGATGGTGACCTCGGGCACGCTGGCTGCAATCAGCGTCAAGCATGTGTCGAAGCGCTGGAACGGATTTGGCGACTTCGCGCGGAAAGCCCCGTATTTTTCCGGCGCGCTGATCATGCTCGTTGGCCTGTTCATCGGGTACGAAGGGCTCGCCGCGCTGGCGATCGCCTGATAGTGCGCTTGTGCCGCTTGCGTGAAACGGTCATCCTGCGCGGGACGTGAAACATAACGCGTCATCCACGCCGTGGGCGGTACAACCGGCATCGATCCCCGCGACAACCATGTTCGCGCAAAGCACGCCGACGAGCGGCGCAACGAAGTGACGGACTGCGTGTCCGCTTTTCACAACCAGCGAGGGTTTCCATTGTGTGGAATTCACAAAATCTGGTTCCACTCGCTCCGACCATCGTTGTTCTGCACGAGCCGGCTTGCTGGCGTCTCAAGCTCAAAGCTCAGTCTTAAACTCCATCTGAATTTTCTGATAACGATCGAAATGGTGTCTCGTTATCGGCAATCCCAGGCTGACCCTGAACGAGCCTATCGGCGAGTCCCAGGCAAAGCCAGTCCCATAGCTAAAACGCATCCCATTCGATCCCACCGTCGAACCGCTTGCACCCCATGCGTTACCTCCATCGAGGAACGCCACGGCACCCAACCGCGATTCGGGGCCCAGTGTCTTCAGCGGAGCATTGAACTCGATGCTGCCGGCCAGCATTTTTGAACCGCCCAAAGGCTGGTTGGTCTTCGCGTCGCGTGGAGACAGCGTCCCCGCTTCATAACCCCGCACCGAACCTATCCCGCCGGCGTAGTAATTCTTGAATATCGGATAAGGGTGGTCCCCGATACCGTTTCCATACCCGCCCTGAACGCTCGCACGAAGCACGAGGCCGGGCGCGAACGCGTGGTACCAGCGGGCGTTGACGTCGGCTTTGTAATAGTGGTTGCCCGCAACAGGCGTGCCGTATTCGACGCTCGCCTGCGTGAAGTAACCGTGTTTGGGTTGCGCCGCTCCGTCGAGACGATCGCGCGACCAGGCGAACGTAATCGGGATATTGCCCGATTCGCTACCGTGCTTCGCGACGTAATCGACGTACGCTGCCGGGGTGCTCCCGTCAGGAACGAGCCGGTTGTGTTCGAGTGCGGCACCGACGTGGACCTGGTCAGCTTCCCCAACTGGAATGCTGAATCGCGTATCGATTCCGGCGGTCTCGATCTTGAAGCTCGAGTCTCCCGAATAGTAAAGCGGCTCGTTTGAGCGATAGTAGGCGCGCGTCGTGCGCCGAACGCCATTAGAGGTGAAATAGGGATTGGACTGGCTCAGCGTCGCCGAGCGGAACGACTTGCCTGTGGTAAAGGCGGCGCCAAGGCTCGTTCCTGTTCCAAGCACGTTGTCGTAGGCGACATTTGCCGACGCCACAAATCGCTCCGAGGACGAGTAACCCGCGCCCAGCGAAATCGGCGCGCTCGGCTTTTCGCCAACCCTCACCTGAAGATCGACCTTGTCGGGTGCGTTGTCTGCCGGCACGGTCTTGATATCGACATCGGAGAAATACCCGAGACGATTGAGGCGTTTGCGTGACTGCGCAACCTTTTTGGCGTCGAACCACTCACCCTCCGACTGCCGCATTTCACGGCGCACGACTTCATCGTGAGTGGTGGTGTTACCGGTTATCTCGACGCGGCGTACCGAAATGCGCGGGCCGGGATCGATCTTCAGCGTCAGGTCGATGGTGTGGTTAGTTGCGTCCGGCTGCAGCAACGGATTGACCGTAGCGTATGCGTAGCCCTCGGCGCCGAGCCTGTCGAGAATCGCGTATCGGGTGTTCAGCAGCTTGCTCATCGCCACCGGCACCCCAGGCTGGCTCTGCACCAGCGCTTCCAGTTCCTTTTCGAGTTCAGGCGGACTGCCGACGATCCGCACGGCCGAAAGCGAATACTGCGGCCCCTCATGGAGCGAGACGGCCAGCGCGACACCGTGGCCATCCAGGGTCGTTGATGCTCTTACCGAATCGTTCCTGAATTCGAGGTAGCCGCGATCGAGATAGTATCGACGGACAGATTCGAGCGCCTCGGCCAACCGGTCTCGCGAGTACACATTGTCTTTCGTGTACCACGACGTCCAGCTCGTCGCCGATAGCGTCATTTCGCGGCGCAGGATGTCCGAACTGACTGCGGAATTGCCGTCGAAGCGAATCCAGCCGATCTTCGTGCCGTCGGGCGGTAAGGTATCCGCGGGCGTTTCAACCCGGTCGTGCGTGGATGTGTAGATCGTGGGATCGGTTGCGGAAGATCCCGTGGTGTCCGCTGGTGTAGTCGCCTGCGTGACCACCTTCGTCGTTGCTTCGTCGCCCGCGCTTGCGACGTCTACAATGTGCTCTTCGCCACCCGTGCCGTGGGGTATTGCGGGCAGCGGCGCTTGTTCGTCGCCGCGTTCAGAGTCGTTCGCGGCGATCAGGTTGACGATCGTCCGCGGGTGACTCGCATCCGTGGCGCCCGTTGACGCCGTTGACAAGCGTTCCGCCGTAGTCGGCGTGGCGGATGACGTGTCGGCAACCGATTGCTGGACGCCCTTGGGCGCAGGCACATCGCCTGGTGACGACAGGACAGTCGAGAGAGGGCCGCTATCGGATTCATCGCCCAAATCGCGTGCTGCCGGTACATCCGCAAAGGATCGGCTGCCAGTGGCTGGCTGCTCAACCGTAGCCCTTGTGCTGACACGCGAACTACCGCTCACGCGCGACCGCATCTGCTCCGCGTACGTCACAGTCTGCGGCGTTTCCGGGGTGAGCGTTTCGGTGAGGCGCGAATCAAAGGCCATCCTGCCGGTGTAACTACCCGGCTTTGCGACGCCATCGAGGTAATACGACCCAGCGCCGGCCATCCATGCAGGAATCGCGCGTTGCGCTGTCCAGTCGCCGATCCCTGCCGGTCGAGCATCCGGCCGACGTGTGACTTCGTAAAACTGCCCGGACATTGCGCCGCCCGGCGAGTCGTAGCGAGCCTGGCTGCGATGTACCCTGGTGTGGGTCTTGCGCTTGGCCTTCACCGACGCCGCGCCTTTGCGCTGTCCCTTCGTTCTCGCAGTCGCCGTTTCCTTCGAGCGCTCCACCACAGGCGCCCGGGCAGCAACGGGACTGCTCGCTTGCACGACCGGCGAGCGCCATGGCAAACCACGCTTATCGGCAATGAGACCGTTAGCGGCTGCCCCGTCCGGCCGCTCACCGGCGATGCGCCAGAAATTGGCTGACACGGATGTCGCATTGTCAACCGTAAGCATCGCTACACGTTGCGTAGCGATGCCGGCCGTGTCAACGCCCGGACGATAATGCACCGAGTCCGCTGAGACACCGGTGTCGCGCATTCCCGCGACCATATAGCTTGCCGAGGGCGCGGCTTGCGCGATCCGGCTACAGGGGACACCCAGCGAAACTGCCGCGGCAATACCGGAAAGCGTTACGCAAAACGATCCCTTACCGCCGACCCGTACTGCTCCGGATGCCCCGGCCCAGGTGCCGGACCTGGCATTCCAGGCAATGCGACAAAGCTTGCTCATAGACGATTACGACTTTCCCGAAAGCCACTGCATCAACATTCCCGAATTGGCATACATTTGCATGTTCGCCGCTTCGCCGTCGAAGCGGCTGTTGGTCTGCGCAACCTGATTGCTGTAATGCTCGCTTTCGGCGATCAGGACATCCAGCAGCGTTCGCTTGCCGAGGTGATACCACTGCTCGTAGTACATTTTCCGGACCTGGTCAGACTCCTGGATAACATCGCCGTACAGCTGCACGCGGCTCATGGCCATGTCACGCTGCTCGGCCTGGGACCGCAGCGTGTATTCCAGATCCCTCGCAATGGAATTCGCCTTCTCGTCACCCGCATTGGCACGGGCGCTCGCCGCCCGTTCCTGCGCACTCAACGATCCCCCTGAAAATGCATTCCACTGCACGGAGACGCCCGTCGCCCACGGCTGGGAGTTCCCGTAAGTGTCTTGCTGCGTGGTTTTCTGGACCACCCAGTTCAATTGCGGCCAGCGCGAATCGCGTACGGACTGGGCATAGAGACTCGCCGCCTTCGCCTCGGCGCGAGCCTGCAGCACGCTGGGATTTGCCGGATAGGCCGACAACGCCTTGTCAAGATCCAGAACCGGCACGTCCCACTTCAATTGCGGCGGCAATTCGACCTTCGCACCGACCAGCTTCGCCAGGGAGACCTGAATCTCGCCCAGCTTCGCAACGATGAGATCGCGGCTCGACACCGCCTGAAGACGGCGTGCGCGCGCCTGGGTCAACTCGCTAAAGCGGCCTTGATCGCTCTTCACGATCTCGCTCAGCATGTTCACCAGTTCGTCCATCCGGTTCACATAGGCGTCACTCTGCGCGAGGAGCACGACGTTGCGCCTCAGTTCGATCAACGCGGACGCGGTATCGGCCGCCACTTTGTACTGGGCCAGCACGAACTGCTGGTAGTTCGCGTTGGAGGTTTCCTTGCGACTGTCGACCGTGTCACTGATACGGCCCCAGTCGAACAACGGCGTCGTCATCGAAACATTGCCGATCGTTCTATTGGCCGAGTCGTTCGTGCCGCTGCCAAATGTCAGCGACGGCGATGATCCGCCCAACTGTACCTGTGGCCAACGTGCCCCTTTCGCCTCGTCGACGTCGTATTCAGCCGCCGTCCAGCTTGCCTTGGCCGAGTTGACGTCGGGACTCAGCGTGAGTGCCTTTTTGACCATCATCGCGAGCCATTCGCGGGCGTCATTCCCGGCAGACACCGCACTCGCCGCGCTCCGCTGCGTAATCGCTAACGGGGCATTGGCCACGTTCCCCTCAACCGACTCGTCCGCATGGACCAAGGTCGACAATCCGAGCAACGCACACGCCGCAAGAAGACGATGCTGGCAATAACTGCGCTTCCCAACTTTTGATTTACCTCGCACTGACACAGTTATCGCTCCCGGAATGCTTCGCGCGCCTTGAGAACCGGCTTGAGAAGATAACTGAGGATGGTCTTTTCACCCGTGCGGACTTCCACAGTGGCGGTCATGCCCGGAATAATCGGAAACTTCTTGCCGCCCGCGGTCAACCACGACTTGTCGGTCCGGACGAGGAGGCGATAGTACGAAGCGTCCCCGCGCCCCTGCCGCGATTTCTCTTCATCCTTGATCGTGTCGGGGCTGATGAGCTCGACGTGTCCGTTGAGTCCACCGTAGATCGAATAGTCGTAGGCCGATATTTTCACTGTCGCGGGCAACGATGGCCGAATGAACGCCACATCCGATGGTTTGATCTGGGCCTCAACCAGCAACTGATCTTCGAGCGGCACGATTTCCATGATGTCGCCGCCCTGCTGGATCACGCCGCCGATCGTATTGACACGAATGTTCTTCACGATTCCCTTTAGCGGCGCCTTGATGACCGTGCGTAGCATGATGTCCTCGCGCGCGCCGACGTTTTCTTTTGCCTGGGCGAGATCACTTTCGTAGCGCGTCAGATCGGCATTGGCGTCCGTGCGGAATTTGTTTTCCCGGTCCGCGATCTGCAGCCGGAATTCATTCGCCTGCCGTTTCATGCGCAGGATTTCCACTTCGGAAACGAGTCCTCGCTGCGACAGAGGTTCCGACATCTCTATTTCCTTGTTTGCCAGATCGAGACTGCGCTTCAACGCGGCTACGCTTTCGTCGAGCGCCTGACGCCGCGCGTTGTACGCCTGCGTTTCATCGCGAACGATGCCCGGCACAGCCTTGACGTCATCGGGAAAAACCAGCGGCTGCTGGTAGGCCTCTGCCCGCAGGCGGGCAACGGAACCTTCGAGTGCCTGCACTTTCGACAGTCCCTCTCGATAGGACGCCGTGGCCCGCGTCGGATCGATTTCAAGCAAGACCTGGCCGCGCTCGACGATTTCGCCCTCGTGAACATTCATCACGGCGAGGATGCCGCCCTCCAGGCTCTGAATCACCTGCTCGCGACTGGCGGGAATGACGCGGCCTTCCCCAATCGTGATTTCCTCGACCTTGGCGAAGTGCGCCCACAGCAAACCGATGACCAGGATCGCGGCAATGAGGTACAGAATCGCGACGCTGTGCGGCGTCTTCTGTACCAGCATGGCCTCTTTCAGATCCTGCATGAACGCGAGATCTTCATTTTTTGCCTCACCCGCTGGCGCCCCTGCCTTCGCGGCGTCGCCAGCCGGTTTCACAACCTGCACACTTGTGCGCTGACTCGCCTTGGCGGCGTCGTCTTTTTTTGCTTCATCCATAACAATCTTTGCGTGTCCGATCCTTGAAGACGTCTGCCCGCGCCCGAAACCATCACGTTCGCCTCCAGGCCGCACTCCTGGTTAACTCGTGTTCCGCTTTGCCCGGACCACTGCCGGTCGATTCGGGCAAAGCCGTTTTATTTTTAGTGCGCGCCTGCCCGCTCACCAGCATCCGAAGACGCCGAACCTTTCTCGGGACCGGGTTGCGGCGGCGCTGCTAGCCGCGCCAGCACAGCGTCTTTAGGACCGTCCATGGCGACTTGCCCGTCATTCATGACGATGACGCGATCGACCAGATCGAGGACCGACAGCCGATGTGTCGCAACAACCACCGTCTGCCCTTTCGTGGCCGCCGCCATTCGCGTGAGAAAGTAGCGTTCCGTTTGCAGGTCCATCGAGCTGGTCGGCTCGTCCATGAGCAGGATGTGCGGCCGCAGCAGCAAGCACCGTGCGAGCGCCACCAGTTGGCGTTGTCCGCCGGACAGGGCCTGCCCGGCCTCACCAATGGACATGTCGAATCCACGAGGATGCCGCGCCGCGATCGCATCGAGACCTGTCAGGCGTGCGACTTGAAGAAACTCCTCGGTCGTGACCGCCGGCTTCCCGATGATCACGTTCTCCCTGAGCGTTCCGTAAAAGAGACGCGAGTCTTGCCCCAGCATGCCGACGGCGGCCCGTACGTCGGCCGGATCGATTTGTTGAACGTCGATGCCGTCCATCAGGACCTGGCCGCTGCCCGGCGTGTACAGATTCGCCATCACGCGCAGCAGCGTCGACTTCCCGCAACCGATGCTGCCAAGTACCGCGATCCGTTCGCCAGGCCGGACGTCGAAACTGACGTCGCGCAGGGCAGGCGGTAACACCTGCATCGGCGGCGCGGGATACGTGAATTTGACGTTTTTCAGGGTGATGTGACCAGTGAACTCCGGTTTTGCCAGATATCGCCGGTCCGGCAAGCGGTCCGCGGGCAATGCGACCAGCCGGTTCAACGAGGCAAGCGCGACTTTGGCCTGCTGGAACCGGATGGCGAGACCGACCACCGCCGCAAGGGGCGATATTGCCCGCGAGGCCAGCATAACGGTACCGACCAGCGCACCCTGAGTGAGTTGTCCTTCATGAATCAGGTAGACGCCCCAGACCACGATGATCACCGTCTGCAATTGCTGAATCAGGGTGACCGTGTTCACGGCGAGGCTCGACAAGGCGCGGGACTTCATCGAACTGCTCGCGGCCAGCGCACTGAAGTTGTCCCATTTCCCCTGCATGACGCCCTCGCCGCGGGTCACCTTCAGCGACTCGATCCCCTCGATGGCTTCAATCAGCAAGCCCTGCTTGAGCGACGATTCGCGCTGGTTCTCGCGCATGACGCGTGCGAGCGGCCACTGGATGATGACGCTCAACGCGACGACGACGGGCAGCGACAACAACGGAACGAGCGCAAGCGGCCCGCCAATCAACGCGATAACGCCGACGAACATCAAGCAGAACGGCAAGTCGGAAAGCGAGGAGACCGTTGCGGAGGTCACGAAATCGCGTACGGACTCGAACTCGCGCAACTGATTCGCATGCGACCCCGCCGACGGCGGCCGGTATTCCATGCGCGTCGCGAGGAGCTTGCGAAACAGCAAAGCACCCAGAACGAGGTCGGCCTTCTTGCCAGCCACGTCAACCAGATGCGCACGGATATGACGCGTGGTGAACTCGAACAGCATGGCCAGGATGACGCCGACGGCCAACGACCACAAGGTCGCATAGGCCCGATTCGGCACCACGCGGTCATACACGTTCATGGTGAAGAACGTGCTGGCGAGCGTCAAAATGTTGATCAGCACTGCAGCAACGGCGGCGCTGTAGTAATACCGGCGATAACGCCACAGCGTCGAGAAAAGCCAGTGACCCTCACTTTCCTGATGTACCGGACCGGCGCGATCGTCGAGTCGCGGCAGCGGCTTGGCGAACAGAGCATGCCCGCCGTAAATCTCCTTCATCGCTGCGGCGTCGAGATTGACGCTTCCGCCTCCCGCCTCCGGGAAAATCACTTCATAGCGGGCTGAATCGCCGCTGCCTTTGCGGGCAGTCACGATGAAAGCGCCACCGTTCACGCGCTGTGCGATGACCGGAAACAGATACGGCAGAATGCTGCCAATATCGCGCTTGACCCACCCAGCGCCAATCCCGACATGTTCCAGCGCTTTCAATGCAAGCGCAGGTGAAAATGGCCTGCTTCGCGGCAAGCCCGCCTGCAAGGCCGCAAGACTGACCGTCACCCCGTGATGGACGCATAACCACTTGACTGCCAGCAGCAGCGTGTCCTGCTCGTCCTGAACGGGAATAGCACTCTGCTCCCCGACTACCATGCCCGGTGTCATACCCGGTTCCATATACTTTCCTGTTAACTTGTTTTGCTGATGAATTGATCAGCGCAAAAATCTACACACCCAAACGAATCGCGGGGGCAGAACTTCGCCCCCGCTCGCGTCAGCGTTACGTCCCGTTCGTTCCGTTGACCGGCCGCGCGTGCTCCACCTTGATTTCAACCCGGCGATTGGGCGCATTACAGAGAGCCACTTCCGAACGCGCGCCTTTCGACGGACAGTTCACGACCGGCTCGTCACTCCCCATCCCCACCGTGCGGATCATCGAACGCGTGAGCCCGTACTGGCTCAACACCGCACCCACTGTTCGCGCCCGCTGTTCGGACAGCGTTTGGTTGTGAGACCGGGAACCCATGGGGTCCGCGTGACCGACCACCGTCACGCCAGCGACGCTGCCGGGCGGCAACAAGAGAATCTGCTCAGCAATCTTCTTGAGTTCGTTGCGGCCTTCCGGCTTGAGCGACGAAACATCGCCGCGGTCCGTGTCGAACAGAACCGATGCGTTGAGTTCGAATCGGGTCGGAGCCTCCACCACGGGTGCTACAGGTGCGGGTCGATACCGGCACGGCACAACGGCACTGGCCCGGTTGATGATGTAGGTTGCTTCGTGGCTCGTTTGCAGCAGACGCTCCGCGTCGTCACGACGGTATGGAACGGGTCCGCCCGTGCCGTTTTTGGAAACGCCGATGAAATAGGTGGCGCCGCCCTGAAGGGTTGCCTGCGTTTTCGGATCGAACTTGCCCGCATACAGCGGCGCATCGCCGATATAAGCCTCGATCGAATGCGCGCCCTTTGTGACGCAGAAGCGCGTGTAGCCATCCGGCATCAACGCACCTTCCAGCTCGCCATCGACGTAGACGTGCGCAGCGCCGGTCCCCATGGAAATTTCGCTAGCAGGCCGGAAGAAAATGATTTGCGCCTGGTCTGAAGCCACGGACGGAACCGGACGATACAGTCCGCCTTGCGTGCGCGGCTGCGAAGGGGCATTCGCCTGAGCGAATGCTGCCGTTGCCGCTGTCAAGGACAGAACGGAGGCGGCAAGAACAAGCAAGTTCTCGCGAATACGCATACGTCGAGCGAAATTAAAAGTGTTGGATGTTTTCATAAGGCATTACCCGTGCGCGCCACGGCACGCACTCCGCGAAAAATTGGGTTGAAGATCAATGGCGTGTTCGTCGCGGTGGCGGGCAACAGTGGTCTTCCCCCCGTTGCCCGCCTCGCCGCTTTCCCGGCAACCGCGTTAGACGACGATCTGGTGATTCGCGAGCAACGTCTGCAGATCGGTTTCCACGCCGTTCAGCACAACCAGCGCCGTAGAGGAAAACGCACCACCGTGTCCATCGCGATCGATAGAAACGATCGTATTGCCGTTGTTGTGCGTCACCTGCAGGTAATCGCCGATGTTGTCCGACGCGTCGATCGTCGCAACGCCGTTGATGTACTTCGCACCCGCTCCCTCCTGGTAGCCGATCAGCAGGTCCTTCAGGTCAATGCGGTCGGCGTTCGCCGTCGCCTCCCAGGTGCCGACCATGAAGTGATCCACGGTATCCGCGCCGTTTCCGCCAGTCGCATTGGAGTTATCCAGCACCTTGTAGAGCAACGTGTCATGACCGCCGTGGACCAGATCGAAATAGTCGTTGCCGCCACGACCTTCGAACTGCTCATACGCACCGCTTCCATCGATGAACCGGTCGTTCCCCGAGCCGCCGGCGATCCCTTCGATGTTGACGAAGGTGGCCGTATTGAAGCCCGTGTTCTGCGCGGTCGTCAGGCTCAAATCGATGCTCAGCGCCGTCGAACCGGCAAGCTTGTAGTCGACGATGTCCATGCCTCCGGTGTTGCTCCAGGACTCCACGCCAGAAACGGTTGTCGTACCGCCACCGCCGTCGTACGCGGCCGCGCCGGCCGTTGCGAAGAAGGTATCGTTATAGCCGGTGCCGACAATGCCGTTACCGGTCGTGGCGTTGCTGGCGGTGTCTCCCGCCTGGGCTGTCAAGACGTAAGCGTGGTTGGCCGCCGCGGGCGCCAGGTCCGTCCACGCCACGTTGACATTCTCGATCGTATTGCCGCCGAGGTTTTCAGCGCCGCCAACGTCGGCCGACACGCCGTTCACGGAATTCAACAGCACCGCGCTGTACGTCTGGTTCGCGTCGAGGCCGTAGAAGTCGACGATCGCCGTACTGTCGTTCGTCTGGTTGCCCGACTGCGGATTGATGATCTGCGTCCCCACGAGGTGTCCTGTGGAGTCAAACAGCTGGACCGTATTGCCGTAGAAACTGTTGATGCCATCGGTGTCCAGAATCCGCAGGTGCAACGACGTACCGTCGGCAACGACATTGTCGTTGTGGATGTACTGCGTGTTCCCCTGGAGGGTGAACACGAGCAGATCCTTGGCACCATCCCAGTCCATGTCGATCGCCAGCGCCCCGGTGACAGGATCGCTGTTCGAGCCGATCGATGCGATCAGCGCGTTCGTGGTGAACGAGACAACGCCATTCTCCGTGGTGTTGGTATAGAGGTTGACCGGACCGGTCTGCGCTGCGGTGCTGATGCCACCAGCAGCGGTCGATGCGCCAGCCATCCCCGGCGTCTCGATCACGTCCATCTTGCCGTCGTGATTCCAGTCCACCGCCAGTGACGCACCGCCTGCGAGGTTGTCGGTGAACGTGTACATCCCGTTAGCCGTCGGGTTGCCGATCCCGTCGTTGTTGGGATCGTCGAACACGAGCTTGCCGGTTCCGTCGTTGAAGTAGATCCGGCTTGCATATTCGCCCGCATTGCCGCTGGCTTGCGACTCCGTCGTGGTGCTTTCGTTACCGCGACCGAGGAACAGGTCCATGTAGCCGTCGCCGTTGAAATCGGCCCAGGTCATGGAAACACCATTGCCGACACCTGGGTCGACGTCGCCTCCGCCCATCTGGAAGACGTTGTTGACGATCTGCGTCACCGCCCACGAATCATCAGCGGTCTGGCTAACCACCACGAGACGCGAGTTGTTGGTGCTGTTGGCCCCGTTCGCCGTGATGACCGAACCATTCGGCGCGACGATGTTCGTGCTGTGCATCACGATATCGACCATGCCGTCGTTATTCAGGTCGACACCCGAGAGTTCCTGGTCGGGTTGCGACTGCGTGACTCCGCCGATAGGCTGGTGACTTGCATCCGTCGCGTACGTGTCGGCGAAGGTGCCGTCCTTCGTCATTCCTGCGACGGTGCCGTTGTTGTTCAGAACGATCTGCGAACCATAGCCACCCCGGATAGCGCTATCGTTCGGCGTCTGGTCGCCGTTGACGACGTCGACGTAACCATCACCTCCCTTGTCGATCGCAATGACGCCGCCATACCAGCTCCATGTGTTAGCACTGTTCGCTGTATTGGCGTTACCAGCGAAGTCGCCCGTCTGAGGTGCATACGTAAATGCACCCACCTGATAGGCCGTGTAGGTGGTGCCGTTGAAGTAGAACATCTGCTGGCCGTCGTCATAGTTACTGTCGACGCTGAAGATGTCCATTTGCCCGTCACGGTTGTAGTCGATGAAGGTCGCGTTCTGGACGTAGTTGTTCGCGGCGTAACCCGTGCCCGAATTGCTGACGAGCTTGGTGGCCGAGAATGCTCCGAGCGTGGAGGAATCAGTCGCCGTCGAATCCAGAATGACCTGGTTCGAGAGGATCCGCCACTGACCTTCGTCGCTCAGCGTAACGGCAGTCGCCTTCTGGTTCGGATCACCCGCACTAGGCACCGCCGGTGCCGCAGGCGCCGCCGCAATGGTCAGTTCGCCCGTCGTGTGATCGGAGACAACCGTATTGCCGCCGGCATCCTTGATGACGGACGCGACATCGTAGACACCCTGCCCAAGCGCGTTCGCATCAGGCACCTGGACGTACCAGGTGTTGTTGAGCGGATCGATCACGACCGCGCCGTCTTGCGAGCTGTACGTCACGCCATTTACCGTGACTTGCATGTACTCGCCGGGCATCAGCGCAAAACTGGTCGCGCCGGTGATAATCGGCGTGGTGTCGAGCGTCGTCTCCGAAGTCACCGTGACATTCAGCGCGACAGAGAACTCCAACGAATTCGACACTGCACCGAGGTTACCGGCCGCGTCGGCCACGCGAGCGGTGTACGTGTGAGTGGTATCGGTTTGCAGACCGTCGAGCTGATACGTCCACTGGTTGGTCGCCGAGTCCACGGTTGCAGCACCCAGCAGCGTCGAACCGTCGTACACATAGATCTGCTGACCGTTAGACAACGCCTGCGTGTGGCCCTGCAGAAGCGGCGTCCGGTCGTCGGTCGTCGTACCCGAACCGAAACTGCCCTGCTGCGAACCAACGTCGTCGTAGTAAGTATCGATGGCCACCGTTTGCGTCGGCGTCGCCGTGCTCACTACAACGCTCTGCTCCACCGTACTGCCGATATTGCCTGCCGTGTCCGCGACCCGGACTTGCACGTCATAAGTGCCGTCCGTGAGCATGTTCGACGTGTTGTCGTAGGTCCAGCTCGTCACTGACGACGACGCGGCTTGCCACGTATGACCACCGTCCAGGCTGATCTGCACGGATTCGCCCGTCGCGAGCGGTGCACTGAGCGAGCCACGGAACACCAGCGTGTTGTCGTTCGTGATGAAGTCGTGCGCGGACGGACCGTTATCATCCGTGATCGAATCGATCGTGACTGTCGCAGTGGGCGCCGTGTAGTCCGTCGTCACCGTGAACGGCGTCGAGGCCGGGCCCGTGTTGCCCGCCGCGTCCGTCGCCGTCGTCGTGAACGAGTGCGCACCTTCGCTCAGCGACGTCGTCGGCGTGTAGCTCCAGGTGCCCGTCGCATCCGCCGTCACCGTGCCCAGCAGCTTGCCGTTGTCGTACACCGACACCGTGCTGCCCGCCTCCGCCGTGCCCGCAAGCGTCGGCGTCGGATCGTCCGTCACCGCGCCATTGGCCAGCGCACCCTGCACCGCCCCCACGTCGTCCGTCACCGAACCCACGACCGGCGCCGACGGCGCCACCGTGTCGATGCTGAACGTGAACGCCGAGGTCGCATCGCTCACGTTGCCCGCTGCGTCCGTCGCCGTCGCCGTGATGCTGTGCGTGCCATCGCCAAGGTTGCCCGTCGGCGTGAACGTCCACGAACCGGCACTGTTCGCCGTCGTCGTGCCCAGCACCGTCGCGCCGTCGTACACCGTGATCGTGCTGCCCGCCTTGCCCGAGCCGTTGATCGTCGGACGCGTGTCGTCCGTCACCCCGTTCAGCTGGATCGTGCCCGTCACGCTGCCCACGTCGTCCATCAACGTGTTGATCGCCACCGTCACGTTCGACGTGTCCACCGTCAGGTTCAGCGGCGGATTGCTCATCGCGCTGCTGTTGCCTGCCGCGTCCGTCACCGTCGTCGTCAGCGCGTGGTTGCCGTCGACCAGCGGCGTGCCCGGCGTGTAGCTCCAGTTGCCCGACGCGTCCACCGGCGCCGTGCCGATCAGCGTGCCGTTGTCGTACACCGATACCGTGCTGCCCGGCTCCGCCTGGCCGCTCAGCGTCGGCGTGCTGTCGTCGGTCGAGTCACCGCTGGCCAGCGCGCCCTGCTTCGCGCCCACGTCGTCCAGCGCCACCTGGTTCGTCACTCCGGCCGGTGCCGTCGTGTCCACCACGAAGTTCCACGCCCCCGTCGCGTCGCTCACCACGCCCACCGCGTTCGTCGCCGTCGCCGTCAGGCTGTGCGTGCCGTCGGTCAGTGCCGTCGCCGGTGTGATCGTCCAGTTACCCGATGCATCCGCCGTCGCACTGCCGATCAGCGTGCTGCCGTCGTACAGGTTCACCGTGCTGCCCGCCTGCGCCGTGCCCGACACCGTCGGCTGGCTGTCATCCGTCACGTCGCCCTTCTGCAGGAAGCCCGTCTTCGCGCCCACGTCATCGAGCACGTTCCCGATCACCGGCGGATTCGGCTTGCCCGAATCCAGGCTGATCATGTACCCCGTGCTCGGATTGGTCTGGTTGCCCGCCGCGTCCTGTTCCACTGCCGTGAACGTGTTCTCGCCCGACGCCAGCGCCGTCGTCGGCTCCAGCGACCACGTGCCGTCCGCACCGACCGTCGTGCGGCCCACCTCGTGCGTGGTCGTGCCCGCCGAGTCCTTCACCGACACGATGATCGTGTCGCCTGCCGTGCCCGTGCCGCTGATCACCGGACGGCTGTCGTCCGTCGTGTCGCCCTGCGCCACGTTGCCCTGCACCAGGCCCACACCGTCGTGCACGCCCGTGATCTTGAGCATCGAGGCATCCGGCGGCGTGTAGTCCGTCGTCACCGTGAACGGTGTCGAGGCCGGGCCCGTGTTGCCCGCCGTGTCCGTCGCCGTCGTCGTGAACGAGTGCGCGCCTTCGGCCAGCGGCGTCGTCGGCGTGTAGCTCCAGTTGCCCGTCGCATCCGCCGTCGTCGTGCCCAGCAGCTTGCCGTTGTCATACACCGACACCGTACTGCCCGCCTCCGCCGTGCCCGCAAGCGTCGGCGTCGGATCGTCCGTCACCGCACCGTTGGCCAGCGCACCCTGCACCGCACCCACGTCGTCCGTCACCGAGCCGATCACCGGCGCCACCGGCGCCACCGTGTCGATGCTGAACGTGAACGCCGAGGTCGCATCGCTCACGTTGCCCGCTGCGTCCGTCGCCGTTGCCGTGATGCTGTGCGTGCCATCGCCAAGGTTGCCCGTCGGCGTGAACGTCCACGAACCGGCACTGTTCGCCGTCGTCGTGCCCAGCACCGTCGCGCCGTCGTACACCGTGATCGTGCTGCCCGCCTTGCCCGAGCCGTTGATCGTCGGACGCGTGTCGTCCGTCACCCCGTTCAGCTGGATCGTGCCCGTCACGCTGCCCACGTCGTCCATCAACGTGTTGATCGCCACCGTCACGTTCGACGTGTCCACCGTCAGGTTCAGCGGCGGATTGCTCATCGCGCTGCTGTTGCCTGCCGCGTCCGTCACCGTCGTCGTCAGCGCGTGGTTGCCGTCGACCAGCGGCGTGCCCGGCGTGTAGCTCCAGTTGCCCGACGCGTCCACCGGCGCCGTGCCGATCAGCGTGCCGTTGTCGTACACCGATACCGTGCTGCCCGGCTCCGCCTGGCCGCTCAGCGTCGGCGTGCTGTCGTCGGTCGAGTCACCGCTGGCCAGCGCGCCCTGCTTCGCGCCCACGTCGTCCAGCGCCACCTGGTTCGTCACTCCGGCCGGTGCCGTCGTGTCCACCACGAAGTTCCACGCCCCCGTCGCGTCGCTCACCACGCCCACCGCGTTCGTCGCCGTCGCCGTCAGGCTGTGCGTGCCGTCGGTCAGTGCCGTCGCCGGTGTGATCGTCCAGTTACCCGATGCATCCGCCGTCGCACTGCCGATCAGCGTGCTGCCGTCGTACAGGTTCACCGTGCTGCCCGCCTGCGCCGTGCCCGACACCGTCGGCTGGCTGTCATCCGTCACGTCGCCCTTCTGCAGGAAGCCCGTCTTCGCGCCCACGTCATCGAGCACGTTCCCGATCACCGGCGGATTCGGCTTGCCCGAATCCAGGCTGATCATGTACCCCGTGCTCGGATTGGTCTGGTTGCCCGCCGCGTCCTGTTCCACTGCCGTGAACGTGTTCTCGCCCGACGCCAGCGCCGTCGTCGGCTCCAGCGACCACGTGCCGTCCGCACCGACCGTCGTGCGGCCCACCTCGTGCGTGGTCGTGCCCGCCGAGTCCTTCACCGACACGATGATCGTGTCGCCCGCGGTGCCCGTGCCGCTGATCACCGGACGGCTGTCGTCCGTCGTGTCGCCCTGCACCACGTTGCCCTGCACCAGGCCCACGTCGTCGTACACGCCCGTGATCTTGAGCATCGATGCATCCGGCGGCGTGTAGTCCGTCGTCACCGTGAACGGACTCGAGGCCGTGCCCGTGTTGCCCGCCGTGTCCGTCGCCGTCGTCGTGAACGAGTGCGCGCCTTCGGCCAGCGGCGTCGTCGGCGTGTAGCTCCAGTTGCCCGTCGCATCCGCCGTCACCGTGCCCAGCAGCTTGCCGTTGTCGTACACCGACACCGTGCTGCCCGCCTCCGCCGTGCCCGCAAGCGTCGGCGTCGGATCGTCCGTCACCGCGCCATTGGCCAGCGCACCCTGCACCGCCCCCACGTCGTCCGTCACCGAACCCACGACCGGCGCCGACGGCGCCACCGTGTCGATGCTGAACGTGAACGCCGAGGTCGCATCGCTCACGTTGCCCGCCGCGTCCGTCGCCGTCGCCGTGATGCTGTGCGTGTCCTGGCCGAGATCGCCCGTCGGCGTGTACGTCCACTTGCCCGTGCCGTCCACCGTCGCCGTGCCCAGCACCGTCGAGCCGTCGGACACCGTGACCGTGCTGCCTGCCTTGCCCGTACCGTTGATCGACGGACGCGTGTCGTCCGTCACCCCGCCCTGCGTCAGGTTCCCCTGGATGCTGCCCACGTCGTCATACACCGACGTGATCTGCACCGCCACGTTCGACGTGTCCACCGTCAGGTTC
This sequence comes from Paraburkholderia adhaesiva, assembly GCF_021390575.1. Lineage (GTDB taxonomy): Bacteria > Pseudomonadota > Gammaproteobacteria > Burkholderiales > Burkholderiaceae > Paraburkholderia > Paraburkholderia adhaesiva. Next base: position 45,623 of record NZ_JAJEJQ010000003.1, read on the forward strand.
AGCGGCGGATTGCTCATCGCGCTGCTGTTGCCCGCCGCATCCGTCACCGTCGTCGTCAGCGCGTGGTTGCCGTCGACCAGCGGCGTGCCCGGCGTGTAGCTCCAGTTGCCCGACGCGTCCACCGGCGCCGTGCCGATCAGCGTGCCGTTGTCGTACACCGATACCGTGCTGCCCGGCTCCGCCTGGCCGCTCAGCGTCGGCGTGCTGTCGTCGGTCGAGTCACCGCTGGCCAGCGCGCCCTGCTTCGCGCCCACGTCGTCCAGCGCCACCTGGTTCGTCACTCCGGCCGGTGCCGTCGTATCGACCGTGAAGCTCCACACGCCCGTCGCGTCGCTCACCTCGCCGATCGCGTTCGTCGCCGTCGCCGTCAGGTTGTGCGTGCCGTCCTTGAGGGCCACGTCCGGTGTGATCGCCCAGTTGCCCGTCGCATCCGCCGTCGTGCTGCCGATCAGCGTGCTGCCGTCGTACAGGTTCACCGTGCTGCCCGCCTGCGCCGTGCCCGACACCGTCGGCTGGCTGTCGTCGGTCACGTCGCCCTTCTGCAGGAAGCCCGTCTTCGTGCCCACGTCATCGAGCACGGTCTCGATCGTCGGCGGGTTCGGCGGAACAAAGTCCAGCACCACCGCGTACGGCGTGCTCGGCTGGGTCTGGTTGCCCGCCGGGTCCTGTTCCACTGCCGTGAATTCGTTGTTGCCCGACACCAGTGGCGTCGACGGCTCCAGCGACCAGTTGCCGTTCGCATCCACCGTCGCGGTGCCCACCTCGTGCGTGCCCGTGACGTCCGTCACCGACACGATGATCGTGTCGCCCGCCGTACCCGTGCCGCTGATCACCGGACGGCTGTCGTCCGTCGACCCGCCCTGCGCCACGTTGCCCTGCACCTGACCCACGGCGTCGTACACCCCCCCGATCGACAGCTTCGAGTAGTCCGGCGGCGTGAAGTCCGAGCCGAAGTTGAATGCGTCAGACGGCGCGCTCTCATTGCCCGCCGGATCCGATTCCGTGATCGTGATCGCATGCGAACCTTCGTTCATATCGCTCGACGGCTGGAAGCTCCACGTGCCGTCGTCGCCCACCGCAGCCGTGCCCAGCGCCGCGCCGTTGTCGTAAACCGTGATCGTGTCGCCCGGCGTGCCCTTGCCCTGGAATACCGGGCGCGGATCGTCCGTCACGCCATTCGCTGCAATCGGACCCGTGATCGGACCCACGTTGTCGATCACCGCGCCGAGTCCGTTGCCCAGGCTCGGCGTGTCCGGTGCCGTGTAGTCCGAACCGAAGTTGAACGCATCGGACGGCGCGCTCTCATTGCCCGCCGGATCCGATTCCGTGACCGTGATCGCATGCGAACCTTCGTTCAGATCGCTCGACGGCTGGAAGCTCCATGTGCCGTCGTCGCCCACCGCAGCCGTGCCCAGCGCCGCGCCGTTGTCGTAAATCGTGATCGTGTCGCCCGGCGTGCCCTGGCCCTGGAATACCGGACGCGGATCGTCCGTCACGCCATTCGCTGCAATCGGACCCGTGATCGGACCCACGTTGTCGATCACCGCGCCGAGTCCGTTGCCCAGGCTCGGTGTGTCGGGCGCTACCGTGTCGACGGTGATGGTGATCGACGCAGTCGAATCGCTTACCAGCGTGCCAGGACCCGTCTGAGTGACGGTGAGGTTGTGCGCGCCATCCGACAACGCCTCGGAAGGAACGAAAGTCCAGGTACCATCGTCGCCGACGGTGGCCGTACCGATCGCGTAACCGCCGTCATAGATCGTCACAGTATCGCCAGCCTTGCCGGTACCCGTGAACGTCGGTGTGGAATCGTCGGTCACGTCTCCGGATGCGAGAACCCCCTGCTTGGGCCCGACGTTATCGATCACCTCCACCGTCGGCTTGTCTTCCACCGTCGCTACCGGCGCAGGAGCCGGTTTCGAGTCATGGGACGTAACCTCCCCGACAATTCCTCCGATAGCACCGGCACCAAGCAAAAAGAGCGGCAGAAAACTGACGCCCTTATCGGATTCCGCGTTAGCAATATAGGGAGCACCCGCACCAAGCGAATCGCCACCAAGGGCGACAGGCATATTGCCGCCGTCAGCGAGCGCAGCAATACCAGACGCCCCGTTCGTTGGCGCGTACGCATAGAGTTGACCGTCTTCAGCAATACCGTAGAGCCCGGCCGGCGCTTCTGATGGAGAGAAGTAGCCTTCCAGCACCAGCGACGGCGTCGACTGGCCTTCCATCGTTACGCACAAGTCCTCACCCACGCGAGTCAGCGTGACATCCTCCGGCGCGACCTGGCCATTCTCATCAACCAGCAGGTACTTGACGCCATGATGGACTTTCACCTTGACAGGCCATCGTCCCCCAGCCTCGACCGATGTCGCATTCGCGTGACCGTTACTATTAGATACGAGGGTCATTTTTTTTGAAGACATGGAAGATTCCTTTCTCGATATTGCCAAGACAAAGACGGTTCTGAAAAATATATGCGGTTCGGCGCGATTTTCTCAGCAGAAAGACAGCCATCCAAATCAAACATTGTTAAAGACACACTCGTTTATGGAAATTAGGACACTTCTGAATGTATGGAGTCCGATTAGTCAGAATCAGGTTTGCAAATCGTTCTGAAAAAATAAGCAAGAGAAAATATATTGAAAATTGTTAGGAGATCGGCATTTCGATCGTGAAGTCACCTCCTTGTGCGTTCTTTGGTACCAGCGTTACAAGACAGGTCTTGAGGTCCGAACGGCGGTCTTTCTCGGGCGCACGGAGGATTACGTGTTTCCTCACGCGTTTCACACCGGAGTTTTCCACGCGCCGCAATCGCTTTTACGCGGCTGCTCGCCGGTCGCTGAACGCTTCGTATACCTACGTGAATATTTGCGGCGAAAGCGCTTACCTGTACCGAACAAAAAATCAAGATGGTCAAATTGTGGATTTCGTGCTCCCGGAAAAGCGCGATGTAGCAACCGCCAGAGCCCTTTTTAAGAAAATCAATCAAATATCAGGGCCGGCCGCCGGAGACAATCACGCTTGATGGGTATGGCTCCTCGCATCGGGCCGTGCGTGAGACGAAGGCCGATAGCCTGCTACCTGCGGACACGAAGGTCAGTTCCTCGAACTAGCTGAACGATCTGGCCGATCAGGATCACTGACACATCAAGTCGAGAACGGATGTGATGCCCGGTCTCAAACGGTTCAGGCATGACGCGACCACTCTTTCAGGCATCGAGCTGATGCCTCGCATTCGCAAGGACCAGTTCAACCTCAGCGCTCTCGGAGCGGCCATGAAGGGTTCTCCGTGCGCGCGGCGGGCGGGCACCACCTCGTTCACGCTCGCGACGACGGCCAGTCCTCACGTAAGGTGATCGCCAGTTTCGGCCGACAGTTCACCGCCTGCGTCCCGGGCGCACCAGCGCGACAACTTCATCCCGCTCTTCACGCAACCGGCCACGGACCGGACCCGCCATACCGCACAGGTCGCGGCGGCACTCGAGGTGCGGCGCATCACCCGGATCCCCGCGTTGCAGCCGGCCGCCCCCCCGTCCGCCCGTGCATCACCTCGCGCGGTCGATGTGGGCGGCGTCGGTTCGCCTGCAGCACTGATGCTCCGCATGCGTCGGTGCCGCCGTTGGTGGGAACCGGTATCCAGGCTCGGTGCGAGCCGGCGCGCACGCGGTCACGGCGTGCCTCCACGCGCACCCGAAACTGACCGCACACGCTGCCCGTGTAACAAGCCTGGCTATCCAATGCCGCACCGAATGCCAACTGGCTGCCGACCTGATCAGTCGCGTCGCTGCCTGGGACGCTGGACGGCGCGCAGGGGCGCTTCCGCGCCCCGCACAAGAAGTGCGGTCTCAACGGTATGACCGTCAGCGAAGCGATCTCCGCGTGGCCGGCGCTGCACGACTCACCGCACACGGCGTGTTGACCGCCCTGAGACCTGACGCCTGCTGTTATGGGCCCTTGTCGAACGCCACCAGCCGCTCTCGTCGTAGAACCCATCGCGTACCGCGCCTTCGGTCGACGTCCCGCGCCGTCTGCACGCTGGGTCGAAGCACCCTGCCCGCGCAGCTCACCCGCGTGGCGTCCACTTGCGCGCGGACTCAGCGCGCTGCGCGACGTACGTCGCTGCCCGCCCTGCCGCACGGTCTGCGTCGCTCGTCGGGCAGCACCAGGTCGTCGCCAATCCGTTCGCCGACATGACGGTACGCGGCGGGCCGGCGCGCACCGTGTTCGATACCGCACGAGCTGTCGATCGCCGCAAGCGGAAGCAAGTCCGCGCACTCGCCGACCCGCTCGAGCGCCGCCTGACCGGTCGCGCTCCGTATACCTGAGTATTTTGTGAAGGGACGTGTGGTCGGCCACAGAACAAGACCCGCGTCAGGGAAATCATTCTGTACATGGCGGCGATGGACGCGATCGTGGGCGTCCCTGGCATCGCAGTTGGCGGCCCCCTACGCCTTAGCCAAAGGTGAAGGGTTTGGGAGCAAGGCTTATCGGCTCCCTTGAGGCGCTGGACAAACCAGACAACCCAAAATCGCAATCGCGGTAGTGTGTCTACTGGTGCCTTCGCGTGCAGTCGCATCGCGCGGGTTTGCCCTGGCTAGATGTCAGCGCAACCAGGTGCTGCCATGTTACGTAAGGCCGCGCCGCGTTCGCGAGCCGCCGGCGGGCCGAGCGGCCCGCTCAACCACGCCCCCACTCTGCACGGAGGAAGCCATGCAGAAACTGATTTCGCGGAGTCTGGCTGGCATGGCATTCGCCACGCTCTTCTACGGAAGCGCATCGTATGCGGACGGTCCGCCCGAGGCATACGACAACGGCGCGCCGGTTGCACGCAACCTCAAGCCCGACGACTACCTCGTCAATGCCGACGGCGCGAAGGAGGATCCGAACGCAAGGATGAGCGACATCGCCCGGGCGTATCGCAATGGCTGGATTCATCGCGGCAACACGGACGACCGGATCCTGAAGGAACTCATCCAGAAGCAGCACGATGCGAACATGGCTGCCACCCGCACGGCCGCCCGGCCGGTGAGCGAGCCGCCTCCGGTGGCACCCGCCCAGCCAGTGCGACGGTACTTGCCACCACCGCCGCCATCGTCGTATGCGGACGCCCCGCCGCCGTCTTCGCCGTATGCGCCGCCGATGTATGCGCAACCGATGTACGCCGAACCGCCCGTCCCCGTTCAGCCGGTTCAGTACGTGCCGGTGTATCCGCCGGCGCAGCCCGTTTATCAACCGTACCCGCAAGCCGCGTACGCGGCGCCGCCCGGCTGGCCGGTCGTCGCCGTGGCAAGTGCGTACCCCGTGGTGCAGGCCGGCTACTACCGGGCGCCCTGGTGGTACGGCGGAGGTTATCGCCGGTGGCGCTAGCGATGTTTGCGTGAGCGATCCCGGGCGCGTTGCGATCTGCCCGGACGCCGTTCCAGTAAAAGGATAGCTTCGTACAAGGAGACGCGGGCCTGGCTGGCGATACGCCGGCGTGCTATCCCTCCCCGTCCGGTCGGGCGGGTGCCCGCACGACAATATGAACCTACGCTTACAGCCTCTTGCGGTCGTGTCATTGATGGCGGTATGTGGTTCGTTGTCCGTGTCCGCCATCGCGGCCAGTAGTTCCGGCACGATGACACCGGCGGAATTGAAGGCCGTCCGGGAGGCGTATGAGGCCGGGTACAAGGCCGCACATGCCGAGGTCCCGGCCAGCCAGTCCGGCGGCGCAACTCAGGAGGCGGCGGCCGCACCGCCTCGACGCACCATCGTCGATATGAAGGAGACGTACAGCGATGCGGGGGATGGTGAGACGGTACAGGAGATTCCGGTCTCGAGCGCTCCGCTGCCCGATAACACACGGGCCGTGCAAAAGGCGCCAGCGCCCCGCGTGGCGAAAGTCGCCCAGGCGCCACACCCCGCTGCAGCCGCCGCGCATGCTCCTTCGAGAGACCAGTTGATCGCCGAATTCTGTTCGGCGGCGACATCGGTTCACGCCTCGGGAAGTCCGGCTCCGCAGCCCGCTCGCCCAGCCGCTGTAACGGCACGCGACGATCAGGTTCCCGCCGATGGGGAAGATGACACCGAGGCGCAGGCCGTCACGCCCCAGCAGTTCGAGGCCGATGCGCAGGCCTACGCGCGGGAGATGTCGCGAAGCGACGACTCCCAGGCTGACACCCAGCCAGCGATACAGACTGCCTCCGCAGAAGCACCGCCGCCTTCGGCTCCGGCGGCTCCGCGACGCTTCTGGTCCGCGCAGTATCACACCTGGATCACAGTCGGGAATTCTGGCCAGTGATGCAGTATCGGGTGCGGCTGGTTGCTCAGCGGCACCCGGTTTTGTACGCCTCTTCTGTTGGTCATTCGCGGCGCGGAGCTTGTCCGTCACCCGGCGGCACGCTTTAACCCGCACCGCACCTCATCGCGTGCTTCTGTCGATGCGCAATGCTTTCAGGCCGAACGACGCACGCAGGCATTGTCGTTGCGAACCTGAACACAAATGAACCACGCTTGCTCTCGCGATCGCTAACGCTTGCGCATCTGTCCAACGAGTTTGCCGATCGCCCGGGAAAGCCGCGCAATCTGCCTGTACTGCTCGATCAGATCAACGGCCAGTTGATAGTCCAGCACGTCCGATTTCTGCGCCAGTTGCACATTACCGAGAATGCTCTCCCGCGTCTGTGCGACGAGCGCCTTGATCTCGGGCTTCGAGCCAAAGCTTCGAGAAGCGGGACGCGCATTCGCATCCGTATCGCCCTCTGCATCCACGTCTGCGTCTGTTTGCGCGTCGCCGATCGCCTCGACGACCTGTGCCAGATTCTGAATCACGACTTCAGCAAATCGCGAATTCGCGACGCCTTTCAGGCGCGTGAATTCAATATTCTGCGTCAGCCGTTGTTGACTCATGGACACCAGATTAGTCCCGATAGTGGCACTGATGTTCTCGAGACAGGTGACGATCTGCGTAAAGCAGACTATCTGCACGCCTTCCTGCTCTGATGGCTCATCCTGCGAAATCAGCCCGACGTAGTGAAGAATTTCGGCGGCGAGCCGGTCCACCTCCTTGTCCCGATCCAGCAGCCGGTTGATCTCTTCGATGGACCCGCCCACGACGACGTGTGCGCCGCTACGCACGATATCGACGACCTCATTGCCCAACCGGCTCGATTCCATCCGGACGCGTTGAAGCCCGAGCGAAGGCATCTCGAGGGACGATTTGTCGAGATAGACGGGGTCGCCGATCCGTTTCATCTCCCGCGCGCGCGGACGGACGATCATGCGCGCGAACCGGGCAATCCAGTCCGAGAACCAGATCAGCACCAGGGTATTGCTCACGCTGAAAATCGTGTGGATGTTGGCGACCTGCCGCGGCGTTTCGGCGGCCAGTCTGGCAACGCCTTCCAGTTCAGGAAACGACGGAGATACGAACCGGCCCATCTCGGCCATCTGCGGAATGAAAAACGCCCAGACGACGACGCCAAGGACATTGAATATGAGGTGTACGACAGCCACCTGAATGGCTTCCGCCGACTTCCCTATCGAAGCAAGCAACGCCGTTCCGCAAGTGCCCACGTTCGCGCCCAGAATCAAAGCGATACCGGCTTCAAGCGGCATCAACCCCTGCGCGCCGAGCGCGATGACAATGCCCAACGTAGCGGCAGAGCTTTGCACGATCGCGGTAAAGACCGCGCCGACCACAATACCCAGCAGTGGATGCTTCATGTCCTGCATCGCATCGATGAACGGGGGGAATGTTCTCAGCGGACGCGTGGCGTCGCCCATAAACTCGATGCCAATAAACAGCAGCCCAAGCCCCATCACGATTTCGCCGGCCCGGCGAATCAACATGCGCTTGCCGAATGCGTACATGACGAACCCGGCCGCCAGCATGAAAGGCGCCAGCCTGGAAACATCGAACGCAATGATTTGAGCCGTGACCGTCGAGCCGATGTTCGCGCCCATGATCATCGGCACCGACTGCGTCAACGTCATCAACCCAGCGGAAACGAAGCCGACCATCAACACGGTCGTGATCGTTGACGAATTGAGCAGCGCGGTCACCACTGCACCGGCCAGTACACCCCGGAAGCGGTTGGCCGTGAGTTCGCCAAGCCATGCCTGCAGTCTTGAGCCCGCGATGGCCTTGAAGCCTCCGGTCATGAATTGCAGGCCCAGCAAGAAGAGCGCAAGTCCGCCGACGAGGAGGCCGGACATGTGAACCAGATTCAGGTTTGCCTGTTCGATAGCCGAGGGATCGGGAGTCATGTCTTTGCGCCTCGTGTCATTGCGTACACACCCTGTCTGCCCGCTTCAATGTTCACGCGACCTCGTGCCCGTCCGATTCTTTAGTGGCACGACGATAGCCCCGTTGATCCGGATCGCGACCGTCAACCCGCCTATTCTGTTTCAAAACGGGAAAACGGGGCGGATCCCGGTCATGCACCTGCCAGGCACCATCACTACGCCGTCGAACTGCGTGCCGCTCACCCGTGCAAAACCTGTGTCCGGCACGTGAACGTGAACCTGAATCGGCCACGGTGTCTTCCAGTTCGAGTGGAATTGCCGATGACTTCATCGGCGCGCTTGCACACTGCACCGCAGCAGCAAAGCACACGCTGTCTTTCCAGCTCGGCTGGCAAAAGCCTCCGATTAGCGGCACCACCGCGTTGACTCATCTACGGCAGCGTGCGATCTGGCGGCGGCAAAATCATCGCCGGCTCACAAGCCGCGTTCGCTTCTTCCGCGTCAAATCTCGGGCGACGGATTTTCAATGCGTGCGCCAGCAAAGGTTGCCTCATCAGCAACCTTGAAGCCAGCCCGCAGACGATGAACCGACCCCTTTGAATTCGCCTGTGTACCGCTGAAATGCGCTGTTTCGTCGTTATTTTTAAGTCACGTTTAAGCGGCTATGAGTACCTTACACACCATTAGCCAAACTCCCTTTCATCATAGCCATGACTACAAGTAAAAATCGGAGCCGCGGATTGATCGTCGGCGTTGCAGTGGCGGTCGCCGGGGCCTATCTCGTGGGTCACGAACGTGCCCGCGCAGAAGAGGACCCCAGCGCAAAAACCACTCTGTCGAGTCCTGCCGCAGGCAACAATCAGGCCCCGAATTTTTCGGCGATCGTGGCGAAGTATGGCCCAGCGGTCGTGCACGTCGAGGCCAGAAGCGATGAACAAACTTCGGACGGCGGTCATTCCGGCGCCTTGGGAACGGGATTCATCGTCAGCCAGGACGGCTACATACTGACGAACAATCACGTTGTCGAAGGCGCGGCCCGAGTGACGATCAAGCTCACGGATGGGCGCAAATTTCCGGCACAGGTGATTGGCACGGACAAGCAGGGCGACGTCGCCGTGCTGAAAATCGCCGGCAGTGGATTCCCGACCGTCAAGATCGGCAACCCGGCGAATAGCCACGTCGGCGACTGGGTCGTCGCAATCGGCTCGCCTTACGGCCTCGACAACACCGTGACGTCCGGCATCATCAGCGCGAAATCGCGCACGATGTCCGAAGACAACCCGATGCCGTTTATCCAGACCGATGTACCCGTGAACCCCGGCAATTCGGGCGGACCGCTCTTCAATCTCAACGGCGAGGTCATCGGCATCAATTCGATGATCTACTCGCGCACGGGCGGCTTCCAGGGGCTCTCGTTTGCCATTCCGATCGATGAAGCCATGCATATCAAAGACCAGATTGTCGGGTCCGGACACGCGTCGCATGCCCGCCTCGGCGTTGCCGTTCAGGCGCTCGACTCTTCCACGGCGAACCAACTCGGACTTGACTCGACGCATGGTGCGCTCGTAGCGCAAGTCGAGGATGGCAGCCCCGCGCAAGCTGCAGGCGTCCAGCAAGGTGACGTCATCGTCGCGCTCAACGGCCAGGAAATCGCATCGCCTGCCGATCTGCGCGCACGCGTCTCGCACCTCGACCCCGGCGCGAATGCCAAAGTGACCGTGCTGCGCAATGGCGCAAAACGTACGCTCACGCTCGCTGCCAGCGGCGATGCAACAGGCAACCCAGCGCCTCAAGCCCGCGCGCAAGGCGAAGCGCCGCGTCCGCGACTCGGCGTGGCCGTGCGTCCGCTCTCGGACGACGAAGCGGCGCAGATCGGTGTCGATGGCGGCGTGCTCGTCGCGCGCGCGTCGGGTCCGGCGGCAGCGGCGGGCGTTAGCGTCGGCGACGTGATCCTCGCGGTCAATGGCGTCGAAGTGAGTAACGTCGAGCAGTTGCAGCAGACCATTGCCGAGGCGCGTGGCAAGGTGTCGATCGTGGTCTATCGCGACGGCCAGCAATTGACGCTCAAGGCACAACTCGCGAACACGCGCGAGGGTTGAGCGCGCCACACATCGATTACGTCGATGTGACGGCGAGACGGCAGGCGAAGCGTCAAGGGCGCTTGCGCGGGAAAAGGGTACGCGAGAACAGGTACCGCAACCCGCCAGGAACCTGCGGCGCTTCGGCAGCCTGCCACGCCAGAAGGCCGGGTACGAAGATGACCAGGTCGCGGATACGCCGCGCCCCGGCCAATGCGAGACATATCGCGGGGTCGAGTCCGAGCGCCCCGCCGATCACGATGAATCCGCCTTCTTGCACACCCACTGCGCCGGGCACGAAGAACGCCGCGCTGCTGAGTGCCTGAATCAGCGATTCAATAACGAGTGCTTCCACGAACGTGACGCGCGCGCCGAGAAAAAATAGCGCTGTCCAGATTTCGAGCGAAGTAATCGTGTAATGCAGCGGTTGCCAGAAAAACAGATAGCGAATAACCGCCCCGCGACGACGCCAGATCGCCTTGATAGCTTCGTCCACTTTCCACGACGCAGTCACAGTGCCGACAAGCTTGCCGCTCAACATACGGTTGAGCACGCGCGTCACCCGCTCGAACGGATTGGCGTGCTGGATTAGTGCGAACGCCGCCAGCAGCGGAGCAAGAACGGCAACGCCCAGGGCGAGTTCGCCCGCAAGTCGAAAGTTGCCCGACTTCCCGTGACCAAACAGAAAGCCGATGCCGACAATCGTGAACATCAGCTGACTGATTACGGTTAGCTGCGTATCGACGATCAAACTGGAGGCAGCGAGGGGAACGGGCACGCCGCGTCGCAGCAGGAGGCGAAAGGCTTCGATGTCGCCGCCCACGCGTATCACGGGGAGCAGGCTATTTACGGACTCGCGGATCCAGGTCAGCAGAAACAGGAACCTGTACGACGGCCGGTTCACGCGCTCGAAAAGGATTTGCCACGCCCGTCCGTTGCTCAATATGTGCAGAACGTGAATCAGCGCGGCAAGGACGAGTCCCCAACCAGCAGCATGCAGCGCCGCGAGGACAGCACGTGGATCCTCGCGCCACAGCAACCAGAGTGCAAGTCCGGCACCCGCAAGCGCAGCGAGACCGCCCACGCCTTTCATGGGAACGTCGGACAAGACCGGCCGCAGCACGAAACGTGCAGCAGCGCACTGGCTCGACGAATGCTCACGTCCCAGGACCTCCCTTATCCATCCACTTGAGCTGTGGGCGCAGGCGCCACCTTCGCCCTTGGCCGTAGCATCTGACGTGGAAGCGTCTCGCGAGAGAGTGACCATATCGAATACAGCACGCCTTGCTGACGCAGCGCGTTGACCGCTGCCTGCACGTTGCCGCGCCGGAATGCCTGAAGCGCATCGGCCACGGCTATTGCGCCGTGCATCAGCACACTGGCGTGCCGATAACACGACATCATGCAGGCGTTGCAGGGCTCCGTTTCATCTGGGAGGTGATCCAGGTCGAAAACCGAACCCATAGCCTTGGGCCATGCTTCGCAACGCCAGATGTCGAGATTCCAGTCGATATAGAAGTACTTTCTCCCGCCTATGCACGGCACGCGCTGTTCTTCGCCACGCACGAATCGCTCCACCTCGGCGAGCGCTCCAGACGGATCAAGCACGCGAAAGTGGCGCTTCATACGAACAATGGCGCGCAAGGCATCAAGCAACTCCTGCGTATCGAGGTCGATTAGTTTCGACTCTTCATCGTAGACGAGCGACGTGGATCCAAACGGTGCGCGCCGCGGGTATGAGAAGGAGACGGCGTCGAAACCGAGTTCCGCCAGCGTGTCGGGAAGCGCCTCATAACGGACGAGCCGGCTAACCGTCACAGAAGCACAGGTGAAGATGCCATGCGCGCGCGCCGCAGCAAGGCCTGCGCTGATACGCGGGCCGAGTCCGTTAAGTCCTCGATTCAGTTCGTGCTCGTGGATGTTGGGGCTATCGATCGAAACCAGCAAACGCTTGAGCCCTGCCTGAGCGAGACGTTCGATATGGCGGGGAAGAAACCAGCCGTTGGTGATGAGTGCGCACTCCATGCCGGCCTGCGAAGCCGATGCAACAAGCGCATCTATATCCGGATGAACAAGCGGCTCGCCACCCTGAAACGTGACGTACTTGATGCGGCGTCGGCGCAGGATCGGCAGCGCGCGGGCAAACTCGTCGAGGTCCAGGTAGCGTCGAGGACCTGCCAGTTTTTTGTCGCGCGAAAAGCCACAGAAATCGCAGGCAGCGTTACATACGTTGGTAACTGAAATGTCGCAGACAGCCGGAATAAAATTTTCCGGCGTAGTGACCGCTGTGGCCGCAGTGTCAGTACTCACCGGTTTGGGAGTTGTCGATAGGTTCATATCCACGTCGCCCCATTTCACACGTTACTAATGCCTGGATTCCGGGTGAATTCCCGGGCCGATTTCCGGATTGGCGCACATCGTCCCTGCACCAATTCCGGCTCGCGAAAAGTCGACCGGTTACGACGCATGCGAGTTCAACTGTTGGGCATGACCACCACCTCCTGCTGAGGCGCCACGGATCCTTTCAATGATGGTATCGACCGGATAATGAGCTTTTCGAGCTCAACCACGAGGAAGAACAGGAATGCTCCGGCGACGAGCCAGAGCCACGCCGACAAGGGCAGAGCCTCTGTATCGAAGATTGCTTGAAACGGTAGTGCATAGGTGAACAGAAGCTGCAGCACCACGACACCGGCTATTCCATACCACATGTACGGATTACCCATGTGTGCACGCAAGGACAGCGATGAATTGAGCAGGTACCGGCTGTTGAAAAGATAAAAGACCTGGCCAAGTGTGATGGCGTTGACCGCAGCCGTGCGCGCCATCTGATCCGAAGTTCCTTGGGCCTTCATCCAGAAGAAAGTCGCGAGCGTATAGATCACGAGCGCCGCACCGACGAACAGAATGCGCCAGATACCGAAACGGGTGACGATGGGCCGGTCGACTTCACGCGGCGGCCGGCGCATGACGTCTGCCTCATGCGGCTCGAAGGAAATCGCGAGACCGAGCGCGACGGACGTGACCATATTCACCCACAGCACCTGAGGCGCCGTAATCGGCAGCGTGAAGGCGAACAGGATAGCAACCGCGATCACGACGCCCTGAGCGACATTGGTCGGCAAAACGAACAACATCGCCTTCTCGATGTTGTTGTAGACGGTGCGCCCCTCCTTCACGGCTGCGGAGATCGAGGCAAAATTGTCGTCGGCGAGGATCATCCCCGCTGCCTCCTTCGTAACCTCGGTGCCCTTGATGCCCATTGCGACGCCAACGTCCGCCTTCTTGAGCGCCGGCGCGTCATTGACGCCGTCGCCCGTCATGGCCACGACCTGCCGGTTGGCCTGAATGGCCCTCACCAGCCTCAGTTTGTGCTCCGGACTTGCACGGGCAAAGACATCGACGTCACGCACGCATTCCTGCAGCGCCGCGTCGTTCATCGCTTCGATCTCCGTGCCGGCCACGGCAGTCTTTCCGTCGCCAATCCCGAGCATTCTTGCGATCGCGGCTGCAGTAATCTTGTGGTCGCCCGTGATCATCGTGACGCGAATACCACCGCCGTAGCATTCACGCACGGCTTCTATCGCCTCCTTGCGCGGCGGGTCCATGAGGCCCACGAGGCCTAGCAGCACGAGGGTTTTCGGCAAATGCTGCGGACCGAGCCCGCCCGCTTGCAGCCCCGGGTTCGGCAGCCACGCGAGCCCCAGCACGCGATTACCCTGCGCGGCAAGCCGGTCACCCTCCCTCGCGAAACGGTCGCGATCAAGCGGCGCTGGACCTTGCGCCGTCTGCTGACGGTCGCAATGCTCGAGGATCACTTCCGGCGCGCCCTTGACCAGCAACATCTCGCCGTCCGTCGAGCGATTCAGCGTCGCCATGAACTTGTGCTCGGACTCGAAAGGGATCGCGTCGATCCGCGGTGCGGCGGCTGTCTCGGCGGTCCGGTCCATGCCGAGCTTGGTCGCGAACGGATAGAGGGCGGCCTCGGTTGGGTCGCCCTCGACTTTCCATTTGCCGTCATCTTCGAAGAGTCCGGCGTCGTTGCACAAAATGGACACGCGACCCATCAGCGAAAGCACCTCGGGCGCTGCGCCGAGCCGCGTACCGCTCTCGTGAATCTCGCCTTCTGGCGCATAGCCGTCGCCGGTAATCTCATACGCCGACTCCGCCGTCACGACGGAGGTCACCATCATCTCCATCAGGGTAAGCGTGCCCGTCTTATCGGAGCAGATGCGCGAGACGGAACCCAGCGTCTCGACCATCGGCAGGCGGCGAATGATGGCGTTACGCTGAGCCATGCGCTGCACGCCGATGGCGAGTGTGATGGTGATCAGCGCTGGCAGGCCTTCCGGAATGACCGACACCGCAATGCCGACGACCGCCTGAAAAAGTTCGACGAACGTCATGTGTCCGAGCCAGTGGCCCCACGCGAAAAGCAGTGCGCTGACGCAGACGATCACCACGGTGATGACGTAGCCGAATTTCTTGATCTGGCGTAGCAGCGGCGTCTCGAGCACGCTGACTTCGGCGAGCATCTGATTGATCCGGCCGAGTTCAGTCTGGCTCCCGGTCGCCACGACGATACCGGTCGCCCGTCCGGACACCACCATCGTGCCGGAAAAAGCCATGTTCTCGCGGTCGCCGACCGTGGCTTTCGCGGATACCGCAGCGGGGCTCTTCTCGGACGGGACGGATTCGCCCGTGAGCGCCGCTTCCTCCGTACGCAGGTTCTTGGTATCGGCAAGGCGGATGTCCGCGGGAATCTTGTCGCCCGATTCCAGAAGCACAATGTCGCCCGGCACAACGTCTTCGGCGGGGATCAGGCGAACCGCCCCGTCACGCAAAACGCGCGCCTCCGCAGAAAGCATGTTGCGAATCGAATCGAGCGCCTTTTCAGCACGTCCCTCCTGGATGAAGCCAAGCAGCGAATTGAGCACGACGACGGCGAAGATGATCGAGGCGTCGAGCCACAGACTCAGCATCAGCTTGACGAAGCCGGACACCAACAGAACGTAAATGAGGATGTTATGAAACTGCGCGAGGAACCGTATGACCGGCCCACGTTTCTTGCCCTTTGGCAGGAGGTTCGATCCGTACGTGCCGAGCCGTTTGGCCGCTTCCCCGGCATCGAGGCCTTGCGAAAGATCGGTGTTGAGCTGCCGCTCGAGCTCGTCTACCGGCATCGCGTGCCACGCCGTGGCATCCACGCCTGAAGCCGCAATCTCAGACAAGTTCATTCGCCTCTCCTGATTGCAGGGGGTTTCGGTCCAGGGCATCGGCCCCAACCGTCAGGACAGCTCGTTGCTCGATCGGTCCGGTCACTTACTCACCCTGACCGTGAAGATATACCGCAGTTCGCAAGGCGAGACTCGCAAGGCGGCCAGGCGCCGCATAGCCAGCGATACCAGCGTTAGTAACGACGCATTCGCGCTGCAACACGACCGGATGCTTTGTCATCGGGTCAGTCCGGGCAAGCGAGGCGTCTGCCTGCCCCGGACCAGCGACTAAAGGACACAAGCGGAAACAAGCGGAAACAAGGAAACAAGCCGGCAAATCCGGCTTCCGCGTATTTCCGGCGGCGTCGACCCTTCGTCCGTCAATGAGGCGGAGCAATGCCTGGTCCTGCCTGACCGCCAGACAGCCCCGATTCGCCAACGGATGGATGCAGGCCGCGGAGGCGATTGTGCAGCCACGCGTCGAAAGCGTCCTGCACTTCGGCATGCCGCAGCGCAAAGTCAACCGTTGCCTGGAGGTAACCAAGCTTGGTGCCGCAGTCATAGCGCTTGCCAACAAACTCATAGGCGAGCACCTGCTCATCCTTGAGCATCGAATGAATCGCGGGGGTTAGCTGGATCTCTCCGTTCTCGGCAGGCCCCAAAGCGCGCAAATGGTCGAAGATGCTCGGCATCAACACATAGCGCCCGGCAACACCGAAGCTCGATGGCGCGACCTCCGGCGACGGCTTTTCGACAATACTGGAAACGTTGATCACGCGTTCATCCCAATGCCGTCCGTCGATCACTCCATGGCTCGATGACTCATGCGAATCGAACTCCTCGACTGCCAGCACCGACGAATCGTAGTGGCTGAAAATATGAACCATCTGCGCGAGGACCGGCGGCTGTCCCGCAAGCAGATCATCAGCAAGAATGATCGCAAAGGGTTCCCCATCGATCAATTTCTCCGCGCACAGCACAGCATGGCCGAGACCGAGCGGTTCAGCTTGTCGGACGTAGACACATTCAACCTCAGGGGGCTTGATGCTCTGCACGAGTTCGACGAGCTTCTGGCTTCCACGTGCTCTCAGCACATGCTCAACCTCGTAGGACTTGTCGAAATGATCTTCAATGACGCGTTTGCCGCGGCCAGTAACGAAGATCAGTTCAGTGATGCCTGCAGCTATCGCTTCTTCAACGGCGTACTGGATGAGTGGCTTGTCGATGACCGGCAGCATTTCCTTCGGACTCGCCTTGGTTGCCGGCAGAAAACGCGTATCGATTCCCGCCACCGGGAACACAGCTTTATGAACACCAAGCATGATGAACTCACCCTATCAGGTCGGGGGAACAAAACGGCATCGAGCATCGCCTGGATCTGTGACACTGCAGCCTCGCCACACCTGCCAACCGACGGCCGAACTGCCCTCCCACGCACAACGTTAGCCAACTTCAAACCGCTCTTGCCTGCCCCCTTATGAAATAGAGCCTCATCAACATGCGTCAGGCTAGCCGCAAAGTCACGTTCGCTGCGCACTCGCACCATTTCGCAGATGCCGATCGAACTTGTCGTGCCGGTATCGGCTACCGATCTACTTGAAGAAATTGATAGCAGGAATGCACGCTAAATTTCAATTCAGGCCCGCAAAAAATTCCTGGCAACACAATAAAAAGCACTGCTGATCGGCAAATTATTCCGTGCCCCCGCACTACATACGTCAGAAATAAATTTATCTTCAGCAGATCATCTGCACTCTGGCGAATGATAGCCGCAAATCCAATGAAGTCCCGCGATATTAATTAGCCATTGTGCGCAATTGGACTATTAGCCGTTTCAAAAATTATTCTGGCAATCACTGTGACACCGGCGCGCTCTCGGTCAAATCGCGTCAGGCAGGCCGCGAAGGCGCGTGACGATAACTACCATAACTCTGCGTTGCCATTGTAGAACCGCAGCAGTGCCCCGATGATGGCCTTGACATTACAGCACTACGAACGCGGCCCCAATACGGCGCTGTCGCGGAGACCCCGTGTCCTCGGTTGCAGAAAATACGTGCCCACCGAACAGCAAGAAAGAATTCCGGTTCGGTCGAATAGTCAAAGACCTTTCTTAACATCAGGGGCGTGCCGGTTCGAAATCGTATCGCGCCCATACATTTGGCCATGCGTCGATCCGCAACTATATTACCGGGCATCATTCGCCAAAACAGGCGAACGACGCGGCACCGGGCACATAATGCAATTGCTCCGCCTTGTATAGAATGAAAATTTGAGTGGGCAATGCATTCTTCGCAATCCGCGTGCGGTAAGCGTTCGGAAACATCTGCGTAAATCGCAGAACTTTTCATGACGGAGGCGTAATGTCCGACTTGTCCGCCCGGATCCGGGAATTCGTCGATGAAATTGCAGCGAGCGTCGCTGTGATCGCACGCGACGAGAGGGGGCAACTCGCCGTTTCTGCCTGCAATGATCAGTTCATTCAGATGACGGGTGGCAGGCAACCCGGCGCTGTCAAATCGCTACCAGCACCGCTCGATACCCTGCTCCCTAACTATGCCCGCAGCGAGTTTCGACAGTTAATCCAGGAGTGCTTTGACACCGGCGTCGCCCGGGAACTCGAGCAGGCCTATGACTTGAGGGACGGGACACACTGGTGGCGCTTGTCGTTGAAACCGTTCAGGCACGTCGAAGGCGATCAGACGAAGTTTGAGATCCTCGTGACAGGCCTCGAAATCACTTCGAAGATGCTGCTGACCCATGAACTTGAAGTCAGCACCTCCCGGTTCCGGTCTGTCGTCGACGCCGCCTATGACGCGATCATTACGATGGACCAGCAGCACTGCATCACACTGTTCAATCGTGCCGCGGAACATCTTTTCGGCTACACGTCCGCAGATATGCTGGGACAGCCCATTACGAATCTTCTCCCCGAGCGTTACAGGGCCAATCATTCCCAATATGTAATGCAGTTCGCCCGGTCTCCCGTGCGTTCACGGCAGATGGATGAGCGCAACCGGGTGTACGGACTGCACCGGGACGGTACGCTGCTGCCGGTCGAGATTGCGATATCGAAGATCAATGTCGGCGGATTGATCGAATTCACTGCGGTCATCCGGGACATCGCCGATCGTGTCCGATTGATGGATCTGCTTCAAAAGCAGGCCGTGACGGACGAACTAACCGGCCTGCCGAACCGCAGGGAATTTACCGACACCGTAGACAACATCCTTTACACCGATAAGGATCTCTCGGTTTTCATCCTCGACATCGATTACTTCAAAAAAATCAACGACAGTTACGGACACGATATCGGCGACGAGGTGCTCCGCGTTCTGGCCAAGGTTGCCATGAGTTGCGACAATCGCATTGGCGTTTTCGCCCGCTGGGGCGGCGAAGAATTCGTTGCGGCGTTGCCGGGTCTGGGAATCGAACAAGCCCAGGCCGTTGCGGAAAACCTGAGGACCGTGATCGAACAGCATCAATTCGAACACAACTGGAGACTCGGCAAGCCGATTCCGTTCACGGTTAGCATCGGTGTCACGGAGCGGCTACCCGGCGAGCGAGACGTCACGGCGCTCGTGAAGCGTGCGGATGAGGCTTTGTATCGCGCGAAGGAAAATGGCCGGAACCGGGTTGAGGTCAACTAGCGTAGAAGGTCTGTTGAGGCGGTGTGATGGCAGCACGAACGTCCGCCATCCGCAAAACAAGGCTCTTGAGTGCGATTCACGCGATCGAGCGTGTTCCAACGGCGTCCCCGCTATGCGAGCACTCCGGAGCATTCGCATGACCGCAGCAAGATCCCATTCAAGAAATGCCTGTGGGCACGCGGCGGGTCGCCGCCGAACCGACGCACCACGACAGGTACATCTCCTCACGCGCAGCGCAAATCAGAAAATCCGGACTGCAAGATCCGTCGTGTTCACTCCTGTTACCGCGGATTCGAGCGTCCCGTCTTGCTCTTTGATTGAAGCGTTGATCACGCGTACGCACGACGCGTTGACTGCTCCGCATCAGCGCGCCGGTCATTCATGACTTGGCTGCGCGCTTCCGGGCACCGGACGATGACTTCACTGCACGGCCCGTACGTGGCGCAGCCGCACCTGTGTCGGGCAACTTCTGGGGAAGGGGCTCGCGTTCCTGCGTCTGCCCGCCGTGACTCGCCCGCAGGGCGTCCAGATGTCCTTCCAGCACGCCCGCCCGATGACGAAGATCGCCTAGCTGCGACTGTAACGACTGGATTTCGGCGCGCGCCCCCTCTTCGAACCGGGCGGCACGTTTTGCGGCAGATTCGAACTCGCGCTGCAGCCGTGCATTGGCTGTGCGCTCACGCTCGATTTCCAGCGACGCGCGCTTTTCCGACGCCTGAAGACGCGTTTCGGCAAGTTCGGTGCTCGCCCGCTGCCTTTCGAGCTGGGACGTGAAATCAGCACGCGTCTGCGCGAGCGCGGCTTCGCGTTCGCGGGCCTCCTGCTCGAGGCGTGCAATTTCGCCCTCCAGCGAACCTCGCGTGGACTCGGCGCTCGCCTGTGCTTGTTCCAGTTCGTGGATGCGAACCTGCGCAGCGAGCAACGCGCTAGTCCGTTGCTCCAGCGCCGTTTCCGTGCGCGCGAGATCGGCCTCGCGCGCGGCGACTGATGCTTCGGCCGCCCTGCGCGCTTGCTCAACCTCATCGCGCAACACGACGAGCGACGCCTGCGCCGCCGTGGTTGCGCGCGTCCATAGCGCGCCGATGAATTCACCGGCCGCGCCTTGCAGGTCCTCGGGCAGATCTGCGTGCTCGATTCGCACCCGGCTCTTTTCACGCAAATCGGACCAGAACTCCGCGAGCACGGCCGTGGGTGTGCCCATGCTGCCTCGATGCACCAGTTGATAGAGCCGGTTGGCCGTAGGCGTGATGCCGAAACGGAAGAACATCAGCGCGCAAACTTCGCGATAGAGCTCGCGGGTCTTCGGGAATTCCGCCTTGAGCCGGTCGATGTCGGCGGCAAGGCGGGCTTCATCAGAAAGGGGATCGGACATGAGTCGGTGATCAGAGCGATGAACGTAAATAATATAGCGTAAAACGTTAAATTCCCAACCTCACCACGACAGCCACCTTGCAGGCGTCAGTGTCGCGAGGGCGATGCCGACCGGGACGGCGAACGCGTCCGCCAGCGCCTCATCATCCCCTGCTTTTTGCTGCGATGGCGCGAGCCCAGCGATCAGCGACGTGATTCAACCCATCGCCAAAATCCCCCGAACCTCCATTCATATCGATGCACGTCCGCCGAGGTCGTCCGACCAGATTAAACGCCTCGCACAAATTCTTTGAATTTTCCGTATCACAAATCAGTCGGCGACCCGACGTGCCCCTGCGCAACCCCAGCGCGTCTCACCAGTTAACACGAGGCGTCGCATGCGACGAATTTCCGCATCAATAAGTGGAAACCCCGATTTTCCACCAATATTTGTCGCAACGCATGGAAACTCGACTTCACGCCAATTGCGATACAGATATCTACGTATTTTTTGTATTCTCGTATCACTTCAGACGTCATCCGAAATGACTAGATCTGTTGAACCCGAATTACCCAACCAGGAGGAAGGATATGGCCACGATCAAGGAACGCCTCTCAGACAAGATGGAATTCCCACCTGAGACCCAGCAGCCCAATGTCTACCCGCTGTCGTGGAACAGCCGGACGAAGAAACTGCAGGAAGTCTGGGAAGCAGCACTTCGCGAGAACTGGGATCCGGAAAAACTGCCGTGGGACACCCTCGACCTCGACAGCTATAGCTGGGAAGAGCGCGAGTCGATCGCCTACTGGTGGACGCTTCTGTCGGTGTTCGACGCCTCGGCGCCCCCGGTTTTCGCCGAAGCCCTAATCAAGACGTACGAAGTCCACGAAGAAGACCCCGTGCGCAAGTGCTTCTTCTCGGTGACGCGCGACGAGCAGAATCACGAAATCATGTGCGGCCTCGCGATCACGAAGCTGCTCGGCCATCCGGACCCGCTCACGTACCAACCGAAGACCGAACTCGGCAAGCGCCTGCAGAAGAACGCGCAATGGCTGTACTACAACGGCGGCCGCTACTGGACCGGCTACAAGCAGGCCGTGCCGAAGTACGACCTCGCGGTGCTGTTCAGCTCGTTCCTGATGGGTGAAATCGCCGCTGCGACCATCTTCAAGCAGATGTACGAAAACAGCCGCGAACCCGTGTTCAAGGAAGGCTTCAAGAACATCGGCCGCGACGAAGGCCGCCACATGGCGATCTGCATGGCCGTGATGGAACGCGACTACCCGGGTCTGAAGGAAGAAACGAAGAGCATCGTCACCAAGCAGATCCGCGCTGGCTACCTGTTCCTGTCCGCCGTGCTGTTCGAGCCGCCGATGGAATTCTGGGATCTCCCGAGCGACTTCATCGCCACTCAACGCGAAGCTGAAGAAGTGGCCCGTCGCGCCGGTTTCGGCATCCCCTCGTATGAGGCGAAGCTGGAGAACTGGAAGAACGCGATGATCAACCTGAAGGGTGTGCTCGACCGCTACAACATTCCGTTCCCGGCGATTCCTGAAGTTGGCATCACCGGTCAGGAAATCAGCGACATCGAGATGGAAGACATCATCCCGGTGTTCTGATTCCGGCTAATACAGCTTGAGCCGGCGGTGGGCGGCCCCTTCATGGTGTGCCGCCCACCCGCCAGGCTGCCTTGCCCTTACGTATTCAATTCCTCGAAGATTCATGTCCCGCATCATCATGCAACCCTCGGGCAAGTCGGTCGAGTGCGCCTACGGCGACACCGTCCTGATGGCCCTCGAAAAGGCCGGCTACGCGCTGCCCAACAATTGCCGAGCCGGCGCTTGCGGCGAGTGCAAGATCAAGGTCACGTCCGGTCAGTTCGACCAGGGCATGGTCCTCGATATGGCCCTGTCCCAGGACGAACGTCGCCAGGGATACGGCCTGATGTGCATGGCCAAGCCGATTTCCGACGAATTGACCATCGAGTGGGGAACCGAGGATGCGAAGCCCAAGCTCTTTCCGCCTCGCGAGAATGCGCTCTTCGTCGTCACCGAGAAAAATACCGTCGCCGCGCGGGTCGTGGAACTGCGCTTGCGGCCGGTTGGCCAGCCGATCCGCTTCTGGCCCGGCCAGTACGTCACGCTCGGCAATCCCGGCGCGGGTATTCCCTCACGCGCCTACTCGATCGCCAACGTACCGCGCCCGGACGGCGAACTCGTGCTGCAGATCGCGCGGGCCGAAGGCGGTGTCACCAGTGCCTGGGTTCACGATACGCTCGCAATCGGCGACAGCGTGAAGCTCTCCGGCGCGTACGGGACCTTCATCGGTGACCCGGGTGTCGATACGCCCGTTCTGTGCCTCGCTGCGGGCACCGGGCTCGCACCCATCCTCGCGCTGACCGAGGCCGCATTGCGGCGCAACTTCCGCCAACCGGTGACCATGGTCATTTCCGCCCGCTCCGCAGCCGATCTGTATGCGCGCGGCTTGCTGTCCTGGTGGCGCACCAAACACCGCAATTTCGACTACAAGATCACCCTGACCCGCGAACGCAACGACGCTCACCTTCACGGCAGAGTGGACGTAGTTGTGCCGCAGATGTTCAAGGATTTGTCGAAGCACACGATCTTCGCGGCAGGCAGTCCGGAGTTCGTCAGTAGCTGCGTGGCCACTGTCAAGGCACTTGGGGCCGCACCGGAGCGTATCTATTCCGAGGGGTTCTTCGCCCAGCAGCAACCCGAAACCGCCGGCGCGAACTAGTCCGTGTTGCGAAGATGACCGTGGACCTACCGGGAACGAAGGCAAATCGCTAAACTGCGCAATTCGATCCAGAACCTCCCTGCAGAAAAGTGCTTTCCAGGATCCATCAACGCATCGACGATTTTCGCCATCAGGGCCGCGTACAGACAGGCTCCCTGGTCATTTCGGTATTCGGCGACGCCGTGGTGCCTCGCGGTGGGCGGATCTGGCTCGGCAGCCTGATCCGCCTCCTGGCGCCGCTCGAACTGAACGAGCGCCTGATCCGTACCGCCGTTTTCCGCCTGACCAAAGAAGCATGGCTGCTCGCTGAACCCTCGGGCCGCCGTTCCAACTACGCGCTCTCTCCGTCCGGCCAACGTCGCTTCGAAGACGCAGCCCGGTACATTTACGCGTCGGCCGCGCCGCAGTGGGATCAGCGCTGGCGACTGATCATGACTGTCGGCAAATTGACGCAAAAGGACCGCGACGGTTTGCGGCGCGCCATGTTCTGGCAGGGTTTCGGCTTGCTGGGAGGAGACTGCTTCGTGCATCCTGGCGCCGATATGAGCGCGGCATTCGATGCATTGATCGCCGAAGGTCTGGGGAGCGTGCTGGACAAGCTCAAACCACTCATTGCCGCCGACGTCCAGCTTGAAGGCACGGCCAATGATCAGCGCATGGTTCACGAGGCCTGGGATCTGGAGAACCTGTCGGGAATGTATACGGAGTTCGTGTCCCGGTATCAGCCAATACTTGGCCAATTGCGTGACAGCCACGACGCACTGGACGACGAAAGCGCCTTTCTGCTCAGACTATTGCTGATTCACGATTACCGTCGCCTGCTGCTGCGCGATCCCGCTCTGCCCGACGTACTTTTGCCTGCCGACTGGCCAGGCCAGCACGCCCGTCTCGTGTGCAAGGAAATCTACCGGCGCCTGCTCACTGCCTCGGAGCGCCACCTCGACAAGAACTTCCATCTGGCGAGCGAATCCACCCCTCTAGCCGCGCCCATTCTGTTCGAGCGCTTTCGCGACGCTGACCCGCTGGCCCACTGACCGGCAATCTTTGTAACTTTCGCCGGGTTGTACGCGGCATTCCGTTCGTCGCGTACGGCAACGCACTGACGATTCGTGGGGTTGTGGTCTGATCTCACCAGCGGTGCTGCTTCTGCGTGCACAGACGAAAAACCACACGGAAAACGCATACGCTGGAATGCACGATGCTTCAGAGTGGTTAACCGGATAACGGGACGCTGTTTATCCCCACACCCTGCGACGCGCGAGCCTGCCGACTGTACCGGCTACGCGTCGAAGACGGGGACGGGCTGCGATCACCGTATTCGCACGGAACATCGTGCCAGGGCCTCACGCCAAGGATTGGCATCGAGACCGGACAAGAACCGGGCACAACAACCCGGCCGGACAGAATGGGGGCTGCTATGCGAGTGACCAACTGGATCGTGGTACTGGACTGCGCTTACATGGAATATACAAGCTGGCGCGGCAAGAACGTCTACCGGCGCACGGTCGCCTATGACCGGGTCGTGTGGTGTTGAACGTAGTGTGGCGGCACGACACCACGCTCAAATCAGGATTCCGAATTAAATTAAACAAAAAAACGCGCGACGCTTCGTTCCGAGGCATCGATTCGCGACGTTACGCGCCTGAGGGCTTCAGATGACGAAACATCGAGCCCTCCCGCGCATTTCCGGAGTCCGCCACGCCAGAGCATGCGGACTCCGTACACCCGCATCTCAAACCGACTTCGACGGGCGACCGGTCTTGACCGTTTCAACCGCTGCAATCGCCGCCAGCAAGCGCTTCTCCGACGTCGATTCGAGCAACTTCAGACCGGCGCGCAGCAGTTCGCTCTTCTTCACAGCGACGCCGGCATCGAGACACTTCTTCTTGAGTATCGCAAGCTTCTCATAATCGGTCTTAGGCATCGTAAAGCTGTCGCGCACCACTTTTTCTTTCTTCGCGCTGACCTTTTTTACGCCTTCCTTTTTCTCGCGTTTGGGCTTGGCCTTCACGGCGACTTCCTCGGCAACGGCCTCCGCAGCCCTCTTCACGATTTCGGCCGCCTTCGTTTGGGCATCCACACGCTTGACACGCGTGGCGCTCTGGCGAGGCTTGACAGCCTTCGTCGCGGGCGTCTCATCGCTGGCTTCAGCGGATTTGGGGAAATGGAAAGCACTCTTCGTGGGCTTATGTACCTTCGGCGTGGTCATGTTGTTTGCTAACCCGGTTATGAAAACAGTATATACCGTATATACAATCTCTCTCACACGCAAGTAATTTCTACCCTTGACGAGCACTCGCCGCTGCACACTTTCACCGGCGATAAACCGCGCAACGGATACGAACGTAATCGCGTATGCAACGCCGTCGTCCACAAACGATGCTTCGTTCGCGAACATGTTGGCGAGCGTAATACGAATGCCAGTTCAACTGAGCTACTGCGCCTCGTCCACCACGTTCAAGGTCGTCTGACATGCGCGGTGCGTCACGCGCTGGACCCAGCGCTGCCTTTCCCCTGCGATTCGCTCTACCCATTTCGCCAAACAGCCGGATCACGGATTCACGTCAGTCAAAAACAGTAGAATCGCACGATGCAAACCTATGTAGCCTTTCTCCGTGCCGTCAACGTTGGTGGTACGGGCAAACTCCCCATGATCGAGCTTCGCGCCATGTGCGAACGTGCCGGGTTTGATCGTGTTCGCACTTATGTCGCCAGTGGGAATGTCGTCTTCCAGAGCGCGTTTCCGGAAACCAAAGTCAAGGTCACACTCGAACGCGCGCTTCAGGCGTACGCAGGGAAGCCGGTTGGCGTGATGGTTCGGACCGGAGCGGAAATGGCCGGGATTCTCAAGGCCAATCCGTTCGGCGCTGCGCCTCCAGACCGGACCGTTGCGATCTTTCTCGACGAAGCACCGCCTGCAGATACGCTCACGAATGTAAGTGGATCCACGACCGAAGAAATTGCGCTCGGCAAGCGCGAAATCTACGTGCACTATCCGGAGGGAATCGGACGATCGAAGCTGAAAATCGCTGCCGCCAGGACGGGAACCGCGCGCAATATGAATACCGTCGCCAAACTGGCTGAATGGACTGCGGAATAAACTGACGTTTCTCTCTGTGGCGTCGCGCTGGTGTTCGGCGCGGCATTCATCCACCACTTGCGCTTGCGCAGCCAACGCGTGCTGCTTTCACGATCGCGCGGCAAGGCGCCAGCGGATCAGAACTTGTGCTGGAGATTGACGGACGCGCCGACGTCGTGCGAGTGGCTCAGCACTGGTAGACGCGCACTGGCAGAAACGCGCCAGTCGTTGATCAACATGGCAAGCCGGCGATGGGGGTGCTCCGCTTCGGGCGCGGTGTCGTCGGTCAGCTGGAACCGGTCGAGCAGGGAGATAGTGGGGGCCACCTTACCGAGGCCGCGGCTTGCGGAAAGTGCCGCTTGCGCCTCCGTTTTGAACGGCTGCTGGTATCCCGCATAGGATGATCCTGCCTGCCGCTTGAAAGGCTCACTTGCCGCGACTGGCGCGGAGTAGAAGTCGGACGGATTAAATGCAGCTTCGGCGTCGCGAAAAGACGAATACTGCATCGTGTAGTGGAAGATGTACTGGCTGGGCTCGGGGATGGGCGGAACGACTTCGATCGGTGCCATCGGCGGAATGGCGGCAATAAGCAGATTGCTGTACGCGCCATCCGCCCCACCCGCCAAGGCGATACCACTCACGGCAAAGCATACCGCGCCCGCTAACAAACGCGGTTCGCGCCGACCTATCGAAAGCATGATTTCCATCCCACAAGGAATAAAAACATCACACTTCTTGAGAGGGTATACCGTGCCTGGCGACGGAAAGGCTGCGGTCCACGAATGCGATCGTCTGCACGACGACCAGCGGACCCATGCCGTGGCAATGCCGGGTACTTGTTATTGGTTATAGTCGAATCCGACAACACCGCCAAGCAGATCGACAAGAATGCCACTCGCCTGCCATCGTACGAGAGCGGCTGTATGCATTAACGTGTGACAAGACTACGGCAATTGCGTTATGCCCTTCTCAGCGCCCGCGTTCCGCAATGCCTGCGCCACTCGTTGTTTGCCAGATCAATAAATAAATGGCGCACAACCAGGCGCGCCAATTGCTGCGCGACTCTAATTGCCGGACGTACAACGTGCTGTCGAAACCTCTGCAGATCGCGGTCTTCCGGAAGATAGCTCGTGCGAAGTCGGCCGCCAGCCTGAACTGCACTTCCTGAAGCACGCGAGATAAATTCCCCGCGCATAATCGAGCGCGATAAGCACGATGAATTCACAGCGAGTCTCTCTGCCTGCAAAAACATAAGTTCGATTTATTCAATTTGCAGACCGGAAGCGCCAGAGGCCACTCTCGTCAGCTTCTCCCCCGCG
Source organism: Paraburkholderia adhaesiva (assembly GCF_021390575.1). GTDB lineage: Bacteria > Pseudomonadota > Gammaproteobacteria > Burkholderiales > Burkholderiaceae > Paraburkholderia > Paraburkholderia adhaesiva. The sequence continues at coordinate 73,299 of NZ_JAJEJQ010000003.1, forward strand.
CGCAGCATTTGCACGCGCCAGCTTGACCTCGGGGTCACGCGTTTTCGCGCGCGGCGTATGTATCAACCTTCGTCGATTCGATGCATTCGATCGCCTCGACAGCCCGACGCGTTGCGAGACCGCGTGTCGCCCATCTCACCATACGTGCGCTTCGACGCAATCAGTCATGCAGATCAGTTCACGGTTAAGAAACGCGCTTCGTCCGCTCAGTTCGATGCTTTCACTTTGCTCAGAGTTCTCCAGTTCGTAGAGTTGCCAAAATACGATTTCGCAGCCCGCGTGCTTCCCGAACGGCGCAGGAAAACGCAGCGCCCATTCAAGCGCTTTCTCACGCGATCGCACGTGAATAAGCGTATAGCCCGCAATCAGTTCTTTCGTTTTGGCAAATGATCCGTCGATGACCGTGGGCTTGCCGTCGCTATACCGCACGAGCCAGCCGCACGAACTCGGCTTGAGCCCCGACGCATCGAGCAGCACGCTCGCTTTCGCCAACTCCTCGTGGTACGCGGCCATTCCCGCGAAGATGGGATCGCCACTGTGCATTTCGCCCGATTCGCTCAGAGCGTTCGCACGCACCATGATCATGAATCGCATCGCTCAATCTCTTCGTTTTGAAGTTCGACCAGGTGACACCGTCCGGTGCAGTCAACATCTCAACACGCGAGCTGCGTGTGGGTCGACATCCGGAATCAAACTACTTTGCTGACGATGAGAAATGCACGGGCAGCCGCCGCCGATCGGGCGGCTCCGTAGTGAACTGCGTGCGGGAAATAGATGCAAGGCAGCGTCGGGCAAATAACGCCCTGCCCGGCCGTGGACGGCCGACCGATGCGTATCACCCAGATGAAAGAAAACATCAGCGCTAAACGGCTTCGCAGCAAGCCGCGCCCCCGCAACATCGCGGGATTTCCCCAGGCTGACACACCCCGGTTTCCAGCATTAAATAAATCAACGTGATTTATTTAATGCTGGAAGCAACGCCAGCACCCTCGTCTGGAGGAGACACGTGAGAAGTCCGCATTTCGGCCAGGGCAGCAACTCGGCCAATGTCCGCCGCTTCAACGAGCGCCTGTTGCTACAGGCGTTGCGTCGCGCCGGGCAGGCATCGAAGGCGGACCTCGCGCGACTCGCGAATCTCACGAGCACGGCGGTCGGCAGCATCATCACGTCCCTCATCGACAGCGGACTTATCGAGGTCACCGGCCGCCGCCTCGAAGGCCAGCGTGGTCAGCCTGCCTCGCTGCTGCGGCTCGATCCCCGCGGCGCGTTTGCGATCGGCGTGCGGCTCGATCGCACCAGCATCGAAACCGTGCTCGTCAATTTCGCGGGCCACATGATCGAGCGCCGCTCACACGACATGCTGCTGCCCCAGCCCGCCGTGGCGCAGCAAATCGTACAGCGCGATATCCACGATCTGCTCGCGCGGCTCGATGCTGACGAACGCAGCCGGCTCGCGGGCATTGGTGTGGCACAGCCGTACAACCTCGGTGCGTGGCTGCGTGAGCTGGACCTGCCCACCGATACCTTCCGGGCCTGGAACGATGTCGATTTCGCGGGCGACCTGAGCCACGCGCTCTCGCTGCCCGTGTTCAGCGAGAACGACGGGAACGCAGCCGCGATCGCCGAACTGTTCTACGGCTGCGGCCGCCAGCGCGATGACTTCATCTATCTGTTTCTCGGTCCCGCAATCGGCGGCGGCATCGCCATCGATGGTGACTGCGTGCGCGGCCTCAGCGGCAACGCAGGTGATTTCGCCGTGATGCCAGTGCCGCCGAGCCGCCTGCCGTCCGCACCGCAACCACCGGGTCAGTGGGACATTCTGCTTTCACGCGCGTCGCTGATCGCGCTGCGGCGGCATCTGCGCTACTGCGGCGAAACGGTGGAGAGCCTCGCCGATCTGGAGGTGCTCATCGCGCGCGGCCATCCGGCAATCGAGGCGTGGCTCGACGATTGCGTCGATGCCCTCGCGCCCGCCCTGCGCGCATCGCTGTGCGTGCTGGATGTGCCGGCCGTCGTGCTCGACGCAGACGTGGACGCCGGCCTCATCGACACGCTCATGCAACGCCTGCGCGTGGCCGTGGCCGCGACAGCGCCCGAGGCGCGTGGCACACCGACGATCGTGCGCGGCACGTTCGGTCGCGACGCGGGCGCGCTGGGCGCGGCCACGTTGCCCATGTTCTACAACTTTTCGCCGCGCGCAGGCATCCTGATGGGCGCCAGCGCGCAGACCCAGGAGGTGAGCCATGTCGCGCCCTGAACTCCCGCGTCCAATACTGGAAATGCGCGGCATCAGCAAGACGTTTCCTGGCGTGCGCGCGCTGGACAACGTGAGCCTGTCCGTGCGCCCAGGCGTTGTCCATTCGCTGATGGGTGAAAACGGCGCGGGCAAATCGACGCTCATGAAGATCCTCTCGGGCGCCTATGAGGCCGATCCCGGCGGCGAAATCCTGATCGATGGCCAGAAGGCGCAGATCGACGGACCACTCGCCGCGCGCGAACTCGGCATTGCTGTGATCTACCAGGAACTGAGCCTCGCGCCCAATTTGAGCGTGTCTGAGAACATCCACGCGGGGCGCGAACTGCGCCACGGCCGGCACCGCTGGGGCACAGTCGATCGCAAGGCAATGGAGCGCGACTGCCAAGATGTACTCAAGCGTCTCGGCGCGAAGTTTGGACCCGGCACGCTCGTAGGCTCACTTTCGATTGCCGAATGCCAGCTTGTCGAGATCGCTCGCGCCGTTCACGCGAAGGCACGCATCATCGTGATGGACGAACCGACCACGCCGCTTTCGTCGCGTGAGACGGAATATCTATTCAGCCTGATCCGCCAGTTGCGCGAGGAAGGCATCGCGATCATCTACATCAGCCATCGCATGGCCGAGGTCTACGAGTTGTCCGACCGCGTCTCCGTGCTGCGCGATGGCACGTATGTCGGCACGCTCGAACGCGATGAACTGAGCGCAGAGCGTCTGGTCGGCATGATGGTGGGCCGCGACATCTCCGGCTTCTACAAGAAAGCGCACGCACCCTACGATCCGGGCGAGGTCGTGCTCCGTGTGCGCGACGTGGCGGACGGTCGCCGCGTGCGCGGCTGCAGCCTCGATTTGCATACTGGCGAAGTGCTCGGCATCGCGGGACTCGTCGGCGCAGGGCGCACCGAACTCGCACGATTGATCTTCGGCGCTGAACCGCGCGTAAGCGGCGACATAGCCGTCGACGGTAAAACGCTGCCCGGCCACACGCCGCGCGATGCGATCGACGCGGGCGTCGTCTATCTGACCGAGGATCGCAAACATCAGGGCCTCTTCCTCGACATGAGCGTGCGCGACAACGTCAACGTCGCCGTGTGCGGACGCGACGCGCGCTTCGGCGTGCTCGACCGCGCACGAGGCGCCGCACGCGCAAGCGAAGCGATCCGGTCTCTATCGATCCGCGTACCCAATGCGCGCGTGAATGTGGGCACCCTCTCAGGCGGAAACCAGCAGAAAGTGCTCCTCTCGCGCCTGCTTGAAACACGCCCGCGCGTGCTGATCCTCGACGAACCGACGCGCGGCGTGGATATCGGCGCAAAGTCGGAGATATACCGGATCATCAACGAACTGGCGAGGTCCGGCGTCGGCATCATCGTGATTTCGAGCGAGCTACCCGAGATCATCGGTGTGGCCGACCGCGTGATCGTGATGCGCGAAGGCGTCTTTGCTGGCGAGCTGGGCGGCTATACCGGCAAGCCGATCACGCAGGAAGCCATCATCGAGCTGGCCACCGGCTCGCATTCCGCCTTGGGCGAGGCAGCCTGATTTCACCCGAACACGAGCGACGTTCATTCAGGAGTACGACATGCGAAACCTCATTCCGCGCCATGGCATCGCTGCTGCACCGGCGCAACCGGGCGCCACTGCGCTCGACGGCCATCGCGCACGCATGAAGTCCTTCTTGCGGACCGCCGGCATGCTCCCCGTTCTCGTGCTGCTGTGCGTGGGCTTCGGCTTGCTCAACGACGGCTTTTTCACGCTCGAGAATATGTCGATCGTCACGCAGCAGGCGTCCATCAACATCGTTCTGGCCGCCGGCATGACGTTCGTGATCCTGACTGGCGGCATCGACCTTTCCGTAGGCTCGGTGCTCTCCGCCGCGGCCGTCGCGGCAATGCTGGCCTCGAATATTCCGGGCTGGGGCTGGCTCGGCGTGCCGGCCGCGCTCGCGGTGGGTCTCGCGTTCGGCGTAGTCAACGGCGCACTGATCTCGCTGTTGCGTCTGCCGCCGTTCATCGTCACGCTCGGCTCGCTGACCGCCGTGCGCGGCGTCGCGCGCCTCATGGCACACGATACGACGATCTTCAATCCGCAACTGTCGTTTGCGTTCATCGGCAACGGTACGCTCTTCGGCGTCCCGTGGCTCGTCATCATTGCGCTCGTCGTCGTGGCCGGTTCGTGGTTTGTGCTTCGCCGCACCGTGCTCGGCCTGCACATCTATTCCGTGGGCGGCAATCGCGAAGCCGCGCGCCTCTCCGGCATCAAGGTGTGGGGCATCGAGTTGTTCGTCTATGCCGCGTCAGGCCTCCTCGCCGGCCTCGGCGCCGTAATGTCCGCCGCCCGCCTCTATGCCGCCAACGGCCTGCAACTGGGTCAGTCTTACGAACTCGACGCCATCGCCGCAGTGATTCTGGGCGGCACGAGCTTCGTCGGTGGCGTCGGCTCGATCATCGGCACGCTGATCGGTGCACTCATCATCGCGGTGCTCACGAACGGTCTCGTGCTGCTGGGTGTTTCGGACATCTGGCAATACATCATCAAGGGGCTCGTGATCGTCGGCGCCGTAGCGCTCGACCGGTATCGCCAACGCGGATCCGCGCGCACTTGAACACACGCAAGCACACTTCTTCACTCGCAAAGCATGCTGCCCGCTGACCGGTCAGCGCAACAGACGGGCGCAAGCGGTCCTCTTGCGCCCGCGTTGGATAACAGGACCTCTCAGGAGACATCCGCCATGTTCAAGAAGAAGGCCGTCCTCGCCGTCGTTGCGCTCACGTTCGGCTGCGCGCTGCAAGTCGCGCACGCCGCCGACAAGGAGCTGAAGTCCATCGGCATCACCGTAGGTTCGCTCGGCAATCCGTACTTCGTGACGATCGTCCAGGGCGCCGAAGCGAAGGCAAAGCAGATCAACCCGAACGCGAAGGTCACGGCCGTGTCCTCCGATTACGACCTCAACAAGCAGTTCACGCAGATCGACAACTTCATTTCGGCGCACGTCGACATGATCCTGCTGAACGCCGTCGATCCGAAGGCCATCGAGCCCGCCGTGCGCAAGGCGCGTGCGGCCGGCATCGTGGTCATGGCCGTGGATGTGAGCGCCGCCGGCGCGGACGCCACCGTGCAGACCGACAATGTGAAAGCGGGCGAACTGTCCTGCGACTACATTGCGAAGAAGCTCAACGGAAAGGGCAACGTGATCATCGAAAACGGGCCGCAGGTGTCGGCGGTGATCGATCGCGTGAACGGCTGCAAATCCGTGCTCTCGAAGTCGGGCTTCAAGATTCTCTCTGACGACCAGGACGGCAAGGGTTCGCGCGACGGCGGCATGAACGCGATGCTGGGCTACCTCACGCGCTTCCCGAAGGTTGACGCCGTCTTTGCAATCAACGACCCGCAGGCGATCGGCAGCGATCTCGCCGCGAAGCAACTGCATCGCAGCGGCATCGTGATTACGTCGGTGGACGGTGCGCCCGACATCGAAACGGCGCTCAAATCCGAGACACTCGTTCAGGCTTCGGCGAGCCAGGACCCGTGGAAGATGGCACAGACCGCAGTGACCGTGGGGCACGACATCATGAACGGCAAGAAACCCGCCAATCCGATGATCCAGATGACGCCGCAACTCATCACCCGCGACAATGTGAACAGCTATAAGGGCTGGTCGTCGCCGCACTGAGAAACCGCGTGACCGGCGCACGGCGGGCCGCGGCCCGCCTCACTGCGCCGAGGTCACTGTCGCCCCCGGAAACGGCTGGCTGCCGAGCGTTCGATACCACTGGGCGAACGCGTCGGCGGTCATCGCCCTGGCGTACAGATGGCCCTGAACGAATGCCACGCCGCGAGCGCACAGATAGTCGAACTGCGCCATTGTTTCGACACCCTCGCCCACGAGCTGCGCGTCGAGCGAAAGTGCGAGATCAATGATGGCGTCGAGCACGACGGCGCGGGTCGTCCCCGGCTCGATCGTGAGAACGAAGCCGCGGTCGATCTTGAGAAAATCAAAGGGAAAACGCTCGAGGTACGTGAGTGAGCAATAGCCCGTGCCGAAGTCGTCGATTGCGACCTTCACGCCTCTGTCGCGCAGCGCCTCCAGATTGCACTGTGCTTGCTCAGTATTCTTGATTAACGTGCGCTCGGTGATTTCCACGATTATCTGTGGCCGGTTTTTGCCTACGGCTTCTTGCAGCGCGTACACATCATCCGTTAGCTTTTCTGAAGACAGGTGTTCCGGCGATAAATTGATCGAAAGATGAAATCCCGGCGGCACGTTCATCGTCGCAAAGTCGCGCGCAATCAGCTTGAGCAAATGCTGCGTGAGCGGCACGATCACATGCTCGTCCTCGGCGGCGGCGATGAATTCGCCGGGCCGCACCTCGCCGATCCCGGGACGCACCCAGCGTAACAACGCCTCCACGCCGTCGCAGTGACCCGAGGATACGCCGTAGAGCGGCTGATATTCGACGTGGAATTCGTTCGCCCGAATACCGCGTAACAGCTGCTCGCGCCGGGACGCCCGGCTATTCTGCAAGCGCCAGACGAGCCAGACGAGCAGTGCCGATAGCGCGATCGCCCACGGCATATTCCTCAAGATCAATTCGACCAGCGCCTCGCGCCACCGCTCCCGCAGTCCGTATATACGCAGTTCGAAAGCACCGCTCGCCAACACCTTTCGCGTGTTGACCAGCAACGAACGTTCGTCGAGCGGCGTGGTCAACTCCGCCCCGTTGAGCGGCGGACTCGCTGCGAATCGCAGCTCTACTTGACGATACATGTCGAGCGGTGCAGCAGCGTGCATCAGATCTAGCAGATAGCGGCCGTCGATCACCGCCGCAACGGTGCGACCGCCCGCTGCCGGCTCACCGACAATGAGCGCCTGGCGCTCAGGCACCACCGGCGTCGTGCCCACCAGTGCCATCCATTCGCCGCCCGGTGTGCGCCGGATATCTGGCACCAACGTCGCAAGCGGGATAGATTCTTTCCCACGCGCAGAGGAACAGGTAACGACGTCGCCAGCGATGATGATGATCGAGCGCACATACGGCGCCGTAGCCGCCGTCACCGTCAGTTCGGGAAATAATTTCTCGCAGGGATAGTCCGCGCGAGGCACGACCGTGAACGTGGCGGAACGTGCCACCTCGACGATCGCACTCACCTCGCTCACGATGATATTCGCGGCAATGGCGGCCTCGCGGCGCACGTTGCGCTCCGCCGCGTAGTAGCAGATCACAACGCACACCAGCAGCGGTGCAAGAGCCGCGAGAGTCAGCACCAGCAGACGTTCCCTGCGCGTCAGCGGGGACCGCAGGTCGGACGACGCATCGGGCAAGCCATCCTCCACATCGGGCCCGCGGTATCGCGAAGTAACCGCTACCGCGCGCAACGGGTCGGGGTCATTACGGTCGCCATCAGACGCCTTTCGTTTCCGTGTGCGCGTCCGCGGCCATTGCTGCGAAGTAGTGCCAACATACACCAACGCCCGCGAACGCTCCGGCTGGGAGCCGGTCCTGCCAACCATCGTCTGCAAACATGCGGCATGCCCCCGTCAGGCACACTCGATACGGTTGCGCCCATTCTTCTTCGCACGATAGAGCGCGAAGTCGCTGCGCGAGAGGGCGGCTTCGGCATTCGCGTCCTCGGCGGTCATCTCGGTGATGCCGATACTCACGGTAAGCGCGACCGGCCCGGCGTTGCTCGCGAGCGGCTGCTCCGCAACATGGCGCTGGATTCGCTCGGCGACCACGCGCGCGCCTTCGACGCTCGCCGCACCGATCAGCACCGCGAACTCCTCCCCGCCGATACGGCCAGCCACGTCGCCCGCTCGCAGGTACTTGCGCAGGATATCGGCGAAGTGGCGCAGCGCCTGGTCGCCGACCGCGTGACCCCAGCAGTCGTTGATCGACTTGAAGTGATCGAGGTCGCACATCAGCACCGCCGATGGTGCACCGCCCACGCGGCGCAACTGCGAAAGCTGCGCTTCAAGTCGGGTCATGAAGTGCCGGCGATTCGAGAGGAGCGTGAGGCCGTCGGTCGTCGCGAACTCGTGCAGTTCCGCTTCGATGCGTTTGCGCTCGGTGACGTCCGTGATGAAGCCGTGCCAAACCGTGACACCGTTCGCGAGCCGCTGCGGTTTTGCATCGCCCTGACGCCATCGCAGACCCTGCGTCGGCAACTGGACACGGTATTCGAGGTGCCATGGCTGGAGATACTGGGCGGAATGCGCGAACGATGCGTGCCATGCGTCGAGGTCGTCGGGATGGATCAGCGCGTCGATGCAGGATCCGTCCTGCGCGACGGCTTCCGGCGTCAGTTCGTAGATCTCGGCAATCCCCGCGCTCGCATACGGAAACGACAAACGCCCGTCCGGCAAACGGCAGCACTGAAACACCAGCCCCGGCACTTCGTTGGTGAGATTCGTCACAAGCGTCGCGCTCTCGCGCAACCGCTCGGCCATTTCGCGCATTGACGTGATGTCGGTCGTCGTGCCGACCATGCGCAGCGCGCGGCCTTCGTTGTCGCGGCTCATCACCTTGCCGCGGCTGCAGATCCACTTGTAGCGACCGTCCTTGCAGCGGATACGGTGCTCGACTTCGTAACTTTCGGTGCGGCCTTCGAAATGCGCCTGCATCGCCGCCTTCACGTAGTCGACGTCATCGGGATGCAAACGTTTGTAGCTGTCCTCGATGCGGCTCGTGAGCTCGTCGTCGGTATAGCCGAGTATGGCCTTCCAGCCCGTCGAATACTGGATTTCGCCCGTCACGACGTCACGATCCCAGATGCCCGTGCCGCTGCCTGCTATCGCGAGCGTAAGCAAACGTTCTCGTGTGCGCAGCGCATCGACTTCATCGCATTGGGTTGCGGCACACACCTGCTGGTCCACCAGCGCCGAGGCGATGCGCGCGAAGTCATCGAGGCTCGCACGTTCGGCCTCGCCAAGTTCACGCGGTGCGTAGTCAATCAGGCACAGACTGCCGATGCTTTCCCCCGTTGCGCGGCGCAACGGCCACGAGGCGACGAAACGCAACGGCAAGGCGCTCGCTGTCAAAAGGAAGGTGTGCCATGCCGGGTCAGCACTCGTGTCGGCCACGACGAGCGGCTCGCTCAGCCACGGCGCGCCGCTTGCGTCCTGCAGGCTGCGCAGCGCGTCGCGCAACGGTGCATCGAGTCCCGCGCCGCTCCAGCGCCCACTGGATTCGCCCGGTATCACGCAGGCTGCCGCCACGCCGAAATGGCGCTCGGCCAGCCTCATCAGCCCGTCGAGCTGCGAGTCGGGTCCGGCCGCCACCGCCGCGAGGGCGGCACGCGGCGCGGGCGAATCGGCCTGTGCGTCGACGGGTGACGGGGTAACGGGCATGCCGGGTATCTGTCAGAGGGAACGAGCGCCTAGTATATAGCGCACATATCGCTCAAAGATGGCACTTCGTGGAATGGTGCCTCGACAGTGTTGCGCGGCAGGCGAAACGCTCACGGCTGCACGCTCGTTGCGAACGCGTGAGCCACGCAGCACGACGAATTGCCGTTAGCGCTATCGCGCCCGTATCCATGCCGCGGCTTCCCACCCGGATGCCGACGCTCTGGCTCAACCGCCCTTGCCTGCGGTCAACTGCGCGTAGACATCGTGCGACACCTGCAGCAACACGTTACGGTCGATGCCGCCCGAGACTGCATAGCCAAAGTCGCCGTCGACCCAGTAGAACACGTTCACCGGGCCGTCCTGATACAGCTTGAACGCCGTGGTGTTCGAACTGACCCGACGACGCGAGATGGCAAGGGTGATCCGCTCACCGCGGGCGTTGTGATACATGAAGAGCGCGACCTGGCCGCCGTCGTCGCTGGGCATCAGCCGCCCGCCCGCCAACGTGAAGCCGCTCTTTTCGAGCATCGGCGGATGAACGTCCGTGCCGAGGCGGTTCGCCAGCCACTTAACGAAGTCCTGCTCCCGCGCGCTGCTGCTCATGTTGTCCGGGCGCACGACGTCGGGCATATAGACGACGTGCGCGATCGCCACATGGCGTGCGAACAGTTCGCTGCTGTCGGCGCTAACCGGGCGAATATCCGCGCCGCCCGTCGAAGACGACATCACGTTCGCCCCGTAGTGCGTACCCCAGCCGATACCAACGCCAATCACGAGCGCCGCCGCCAACCCGGCGAAACGCGGCCAGTTCGCCGCCTCGCGCTTGCGGCTGGCCTCGGGCACGGGCCGCAAGCGCGCCGGCACGGGCTCGTCCAGCACGCGGTCGTAGCGCTCGTGCAGCTGCGTGTTCAGCGAAAAATAGCCGCTCACGCGTTGAGCGAGATCGGGATTGCGCTCGAGTTCGCGCTCGACGTTCGCGCGGCGTTCTTCGGCCAGCGTACCGTCCACGTAGGCGTGGATTTCGTCTTCCGTGACAGGATTCATTTGATCGCTCATCGCACCACCTTCAGGTTCGCTCGCGGGACAGCACCGGCCATGAGCGCGCGCAGCCGCTCACGCCCCCTCGACAGACGCGACATCACCGTGCCGACCGGAATGTCGAGGGCCAGCGCCACATCGGCGTAACTCATTTCTTCGAGGCCCACGAGCAGCACGACTTCGCGCTGTTCCGCGGGCAAGCGCTGCAGCGCGTACTCGAGATCGCGGACTTCCAGCGTGGCCGACTGGTTCGCCGGGACAGCGTATTCGGTCTCGGGAACGCCCTCGTCATCGACCGACACATGCACACCGCGCGTCGACAGTTTGCGCACCTGGTTCACAAAGATGTTGTGCATGATCGTGAAGAGCCAGGCGCGCAGATCGGTGCCGGAGCGAAACAGTTCCGTGCGCCCGAGCGCACGCTCGAGCGTGTCCTGCACCAGATCGTCGGCCAGTTCCCGGTTGTTGATCAGCGCACGTGCGTAGCGTCGCAAGCGCGGCACGTGGTCTATCAGTTCGTCACGGATGTCCATGTTCCATTCCCGCCAGCTTGCTCCACGCCGTTCGTGTGACGGCGGCCACTGCTTGCGCCCGCCATCGTCGCTATGTCCGCTGCGCGCATCAGTTCGCGCGTGCCCGCAGTGCCCGCGAGCACGAAGCGCGTGCCGTGCGCGGACCAGCCGATCAGCCGCAGCGCACCGATCCGCCGCGCACTCCACTGTGGTTCGTTTTTGGCGAACCACGCTCGCGCGCTCAGCAATACGATCTTCTGCCCTTGCGCATTCTCGTAGACGTAACGTCGTGCAAGCGCCAGCGGCCCGAGATCCGGCGCGCCGCGCGCAATGGGACGCAGGCCGGCTGCATTCAAATCGAAGGGCGTCGACGGTACGCCCGCCGTGCTCGTGAGTGCTTCCCCGGCGGGGACGCTAGTCGCCTCGATCAACGCCATGACCGCGGCGTCGTTCAGCATTTGCGACGTCGCCTCCGACGTCGCGAGCCACGCTGTTGCCACGCCGGCCAGCGTGACCAACGTAAGGGCCGCAAGCGAGGCACGCCGCCAGCCTGGGCGCCGGAACGTGGGCGCTGGCGTCGGATCGGCTTGGAAACGCGGAAATACGCGCCGCATCAGGACATTCAGGTCACGATAGAAGAGGATGCGCCGCCATTCGCCCGGCTGCATCGCCAGATAGCGCCGCACATGGGCAGCGCGCTCGCCCACGACCGAACCGTCAGTGTATGCCTGGATATCTGCCTCCGACACCGGCGGGTGTTCTAGCGGCCCCTTGAGAATCATGATCTTTCGACCGTGCGTGGTTGGGATAGTGGGCTAACACGCGGTGGGGGGTTCTATTCCAGTCACATGCGGCTCCTGCACAGCAATTTTGGCCGTGGTCGCCAGTGGTACGCCGCCAAAAGTATGAGGTTTTTTGAAAAGATAAGATCTGGATGGATGCGGACGATGCTGAGTTTCATGCGTCCGCAAAGAGATTCTGTAATGTGATCTGTCCGGAGAACAAATGACAAACCTGACCAGGGCACTGTTCGGCGACGAACAGGGGCAGATGAAGCAGAAAATCGGTTCGCTCTATGCGCTGCTTGTGGCGTTCAATGTCGGCGCGTGGGTGTGGGCCTTTGCTGCCTTCCATCACTATCCACTGCTGATGGGGACTAGTCTGCTTGCGTGGTCATTTGGTCTGCGTCATGCGGTGGATGCGGATCATATCGCCGCCATCGATAACGTGACGCGCAAGCTGATGCAAGCCGGACGGCGACCGATTTCGGTGGGCCTCATGTTTTCTCTGGGCCATTCGACGATTGTCGTGCTCGCCTCCATTGGCATCGCTGCGACAGCGCTTGCAATGAAGAGCCGTATGGACGCTTTCAAAGACGTGGGCGGGGTGATTGGCACGCTGGTATCGACGTTCTTTCTGTTTGCGATCGCCATCATGAACCTGTTCATCCTGAAAGCCGTGATCGCAGCATTCCGGCGCGTGCGGCGCGGAGAGCCCTACGTCGACGAGGACCTCGACATGCTGCTCGCCAGCCGGGGTTTCCTTTCCCGAATTTTCCGTCCGCTGTTCGGACTCATCACGCGAAGCTGGCACATGTACTTTCTCGGCTTCCTGTTCGGTCTGGGCTTCGACACGGCGACCGAAGTCGGACTGCTCGGCATATCCGCTGCGGGCGCTGCTCAGGGCATGCCGATCTGGTCGATACTTGTGTTCCCGGTGCTGTTCACGGCAGGCATGACCCTGATTGATACGACGGACAGCATCCTCATGCTCGGTGCCTACGGTTGGGCATTCGTAAAGCCTATCCGCAAGCTCTACTACAACATCACGATCACTTCGATTTCGGTCATCGTCGCGCTGGTCGTAGGCGGCATAGAAGGGCTTGGGCTGGTTGGCAAGCAGCTTCAATTTTCTGGCCCGTTCTGGGATGCCATGGGCAAGCTGAACGACAACTTCGGATTGGTCGGTTTTGTAATCGTCGGTGTGTTTATCGTGTGCTGGCTTTGCTCCGTTGCCGTCTACCGCTGGAAGCGATTCGACGAACTGGAGGTTACGTCGGGTCAGACCTGAAGCTGCGGCAGATCGAGCTACATTCTCCGACCAACGTAACGTTTGCGAATATCGGCAGACATACGGCCACACGGTGCCTGTGTCTGCGTCGGGTCGACTGCGGAAATACGTGGTCGACGTGCGGCATGTCCCCCGACTGCAAACTTCGATTTCCGGGTTCGGCCATCTCCCGCCATTCGCCCGAGCTCCTTCCTTGACCAACGAATGACCGCTGGCACTTCAAAAATGTGAGCGGCAGCGTACAGACACGATGTAACTCTGAGTTGCGGAATTGTGATGCGGCCATAGTCCCGTTAGCAAAAGTAGTAGCCAAAGCACCGCCGTTTTCAAACTTCAGCGCGCTCTCTCGTTGACCGCTCGCGTTGCCGAAAATCCAGTATTCGCAATCCCCTACGCCGGACGCCGAGTGTGTCCCACGTCTTCGACTGAGTCGGTTGACTCCCGGCGGAAAGCCTTTGACACTGAAAACCGTTTCAAAATGACGCGACGCGCAAGCGCGCAAGCGGTTACCGTAAAAATGCAGCGGCCGTGTAAAGCAATGGAATCGTTATGGCACGGCGTCAAAGTCTCCCATTAAGGAGGGTGACATGGCATGGATTGAGTCCGACTACTTCGTGACAGGAACGGGTGCCACTGCCATGGCATTCGTCGACACCTTGCTCACCGAGTCACCCGATGCGCGAGTCGTGATGGTGGATCGCCACCACCGTCCCGGTGGCCATTGGAACGACGCCTATCCTTACGTGCGGCTGCACCAGCCGTCCGCCTGGTATGGCGTGGCATCGCGCGAACTGAGTGACTGGTCGCATGAAGCGACGGGCTTTAACGAAGGCATGCTTGGGCTTTCCTCAGGACCCGAGGTTCTCGCGCATTTCGAACAGGTGATGAAACAGCGCTTCATTCCCTCTGGCCGCGTGCAGTGGTTCCCGAAATGCGAACACGTCGCGAGCGACGGCCGCACGCACCGCTTCCGCTCGCTCTTGACCGGCGCCGAGCACGAGGTGCGCGTGCGGCGCAAATGGGTCAACGCCACGCACGCGAGAACCGAGGTTCCGTCCACTCACCCGCCAAAATACAGCGTGGCCGCGGGTGTGCAATGCATTCCCTGCAACGAGCAGCCGAAGGTAACGCGGCCCTACTCGCGCTATACCGTCGTCGGCTCCGGAAAGACCGGCATGGATGCGTGCATCTGGCTGATTGAGAACGGTGTACCGCACGAGCGCATCCGCTGGATCATGCCGCGCGACGCCTGGGTGATGGACCGTGCCAACATGCAGCCCGGCCCGACCGGCTGGCAGCGCTATTTCCAGAACAACGTGGTGCAATTCGATGCGATCCGCGAGGCACGCGACGTCCCCGACCTGTTCCGGCGACTCGAAGCGGGCGGCGCGCTAATGCGAATCGACGCTGCCGTCGAACCCACGACCTACCGCTGCGCACTCGTTTCGCGCGGCGAGATGGCCCAATTGCGCAAGGTTGGTGAAATCGTGCGGCTGGGCCGCGTGCGCGCGATCGAGCCGTCGCGCATCGTGCTGGAGAAGGGTGAACTCGCCGCCGATCGTGACACGCTGTACATCGACTGCACCGCCTGCGCGATCCAGCCGCCGCCGGACGTGCCGGTGTTTCAGGATGAAGCGATCAACCTCCTGATGGTCCGCTTTTGCCAGCCGCTCTTTTCGGGCAGCGTGATCGCCTGGGTCGAAGCGCACCTGGAGAATCTGCAGGAACAGAACGCGATGTGCACGCCCGTGCCCATTCCCGAATTGCCGATCGATTTCCTGCGCATGTGGCTGCCGACTCTCGCCAATGCAGCGCGCTGGCAGCAGAACTCCAACCTGAGCGCCTGGCTCAGGCAGTGCCGCCTCAACGCGCAGGTTGTGGTGCTCAAAGGCGTGGCGGTGGACGCTGCCGCGCAGGACCTTCTCAAGGCCGTCAGCGCCAAAGCTTTCGATGCGACGCAGCGCATTCCTCAATTGCTGGCAGCAGCGGAGGCAGCGTGAGCGCCCCCCGTGAGGTGCAACTCGAAACGCTACAGGTCGGCGCCATCCGCATGCGTGTCGCGCTGCAGGGCGATGGGCCGCTCGTGGTGTTTTGCCATGGATTTCCGGAGTCGTGGGTATCCTGGCGCGCGCAAATGGCCGCGGTCGCCGATGCGGGCTACCGCGCCGCGGCACCGGACATGCGCGGCTACGGCGGCACAGACGCGCCGGCCGACCCTGCCCAATACACGATGCTGCACCACGCAGGCGACATGGTGGAACTGGTCAGAGTGCTCGGTGCCGGTTCGGCGGTGATCGTGGGCCACGACTGGGGCGCGCCCGCAGCCTGGACCAGTGCGCTGCTACGGCCCGATGTTTTCCGAGCCGTCGTCGGCATGAGCGTGCCCTATGTTCCGCCCGCGAAGACCGACGTGCTGACGGCACTCGAGCGGCAGGGCGTGACGACCTTCTACATGCAGTACTTCGAGCAGGAGGGTGTGGCGGAGGAGGAGCTTCAGGCCGATGTAGCGGCGACGCTGCGCCGCGTCACGTTCAGCATGTCGGGCGACGGCCCGGGCCGCATGGTCGCAGGCGTGCTCACGCCGGGCGCCCGCTTCCTCGACACCACCGTCGACCCCGATGTATTGCCGGATTGGCTTCTTCAGGATGACCTCGATTATGTCGTCGACGAGTTCCGACGCACCGGATTCCGTGGTGGGTTGAACTGGTACCGCGCGATCCGCAGGAGCGCGGAACTGCTCGCCCCCTGGTATGGTTGCCCGATTCGTCAGCCATCGCTCTTTATCGGCGGCTCGCGCGACGATGTACTCAAATTTCCCGGCATGCAGCAGCGCGTCGCTACGTTGCAGCAAGTGCTGCCGGGGTTGCGCGGTGCCCACGTGCTCGAAGGCGCGGGCCATTGGCAGCAGCGCGAACGCGCCCCGGAAGTGAACCGGTTGCTACTCTCCTTCCTGAACGAACTCGATGGGTGAGCTGCACAATTGCGCGGCACGATGCCCCGCATGGGGCGGCGGTCGGGAGGATGGCCAATCGATTGTTGATCGATCAACTCGACCGGGTGGACGACGACTAACTTTGTGTAGCGGGTCGCAGTGGGCCGCGTCTGAACGGCGGTTCAGGATGGTCTTGTGCATCAATCGCCAGACAAGATGAGCAAGGCGCTGCGTCGGGCAAACATCATCCAACTGCACCCCACCAAACGCTTTGACCGCCCAGTCCACCACTTCTGTACCAATCGCTCACTACAGGAGAACAAAACATGGCGATGAACCGACGTACCTTTTCGACCGCCGTAATTGTGGGCACCGCAAGCGTTCTCGTGTCAACACGCGCGATTGCGATCCGCTCTGCGCCGGTGAAAGCACGCAATGTTGTTCTCGCGCACGGCCTGTTTGCGGACGGCTCATGCTGGCTGGATGTCATTGCCCGGCTACAAGCTAAAGGAATGAATTGCACAGCCGTGCAAAATCCTCTGACGACCTTGCCCGAGGCGGTGACCGCCGTTACCCGCGTGCTGGATCGACAGGACGGTCCGACGGTCCTCGTAGGCCACTCCTTCTCCGGGATGATCGTCACAGAGGCCGGCGTTCATCCAACGGTCTCCGCGCTGGTCTACGTGGCGGCACGAGCACCGGATGCCGGCGAGGACTATACGACACTTGCAAAAACCTACCCTGCGCCACCGGCGTCAGCCGGCATTGTCTTTGACGGCGATGAGGGGCGCCTCACCGAGGCCGCATTCCTGCGTGACTTCGCCGGCGACCTTCCGGAAGAACGGGCCCGGACGCTGTACGCGGTTCAGGAGCCGTTCCACAAGGCCTTACTGGCGGGAAAGACGACTAATGCCGCATGGAGATCGAAGCCCAGCTTTTACGCTGTTTCCACGCAAGATCGTACGATCAATCCAGATCTTCAACGCTTCATGGCCAAGCGTATGGAGGCCAGAACAATCGAGGTGAAGTCAAGCCACTTGTCGTTGATTTCACATCCCGATGAGATCAGTGGACTCATCCTGGAAGCTGCCGGACAGTCCGCCTGACCTGCAACGAAAAAATTAGAAAATAGATGGCGGCACCTTGAAAATGCATGCACGTTCGAACTGGAAACCGAGCTTCAGACGCAAGACCAAACATCTGAATCAATCTACCCGTGGGTCTGAACGGCGAATGCTACTTTCCGCATCGCGGCCCCAAAGCGGTTTGTGCTATTCGGTCCCGGCGATAATTTTCGTCGCAGCGAGTAGCGCCCCGGCAAGGGGCAGCGCATCCAGGTTGTTTTGCGAAAGTTTCTAGCGAAATCGTTCGGTGCATTAAGCGAATGGCCGATTTCAGTTTCAGATCTGCCGTCAATACGTTGCGCGATCGAACGTCGGCATAGGATCGATCGAGGCCGACCGCATCGACCGGTTGAATCCACGGCCAGTAAGCGCCCTTCACCTGGAACGCAGCCCAGTCATTCCGGCGGCAGCGCCCTGGAAACGGCCAGTCTATCGGCTGATCTGGTACAAATTCTGGGGCTGCGGTGCGCAGCTCCATCCGTGCGATCCCGTCGCAGTAGGTGCGTTTTCGCCCGATGCTTGTGCCCGCCCGCCAACTCTGTCTAACCTGCCCGCTATTCCAGGCAAGGGGGCGCAGCCAGACAGGGCCGCATCGCTTCGCCCGCAGAACGGGCCGACTGGTGAAACAGTTACAAGAAACCTATTGACGCTGGTCCGCACCGCGGGTACCCTTCGATCCGAAGTTCAAGAAGTTCGATTGCTGTTCATCAATTGCTCGCTCCTCAGCGGTATTCGTTGTCCTCTCCCTCCTTGAAGCTTCACGCACTCTTTAATAGAGTAAATCTTCGTATTTTTTCTCAAGGATTCTTCATGGATACCGGCACCGTTAAGTGGTTCAACGACAGCAAAGGCTTTGGCTTCATCACCCCGGACAAGGGCGGCGACGACCTGTTCGCTCACTTCTCCGAAATCAGGAGCGACGGCTTCAAGACGTTGGCTGAAAATCAGAAGGTGAGCTTCGAAACGAAGCAAGGCCCGAAGGGGCTGCAAGCGGCTAACATCAAGCCGCTGTAAATTTGAAGGGCCCGGCCTCCAGCGATGGACGCCGGGTTGCAGCGACACCCTCGCGGAGCTTTGGCTCCCTCAGTTGGCGCGACCACTCCTGGTTGGCATCTGTTTATTGAGCAGCTTGCCAGGCGCCATACGCCTCGTTGCACCTCATTCTCCCCTCAGGCTTCAACGCCATTTTTCGCTTTTCGACCGCTTCAGAATTCGGCTCGAATGGCATTGAATCGGCGCACCCGTGCACTTTTCGCGCGGGACGTGCGCACTTAAATATCATTAAAATTAAAATGCAGAACAAACCAGTTCAACAATACAACGGCTATGCCGTCCAACCCTCGACGCATCGTTTGCCCGACGGTAGTTTTTCATCCAACGTTCTGCTCGAACGCATCGACAGCGCGCGAGCCGAAGGCCGCTACTGGTTCTATTCGCTCGATTACTTCAAGAGTGAAGAGCAAGCGTTGCAGCATTCGACCCGCTGGGCGCGCAACTGGGTCGATACGCGCGGTTAAAGACGACGCTGCAGTTCGAAAGTCCCAGCGCCTCTGAGGCATCAGGGCGGGTGCGACAAAGCGCGCCCAAATATCACGCGCGATCCCGAACTGCGCATCGTCTGCACGGATGGCTGACAACGCCCCTTCCTTCTGGCCCCGCCACTATCGGCGGGGCAGATGGCGGCCTTCGGTTACAATGCTGCATTAACCCGCTTCGCACAGCACGCGAAAAGACGCGTGTTGGTTAGTCGCGAATCTTCATTTGTTTGTTAGTCCAGAGAGACCAGCGATAACAGCGCTGGCTGGACTGCACGCCCCGAATCACATCGGACCGGTATTGCGAGCCGCCGCGTCCGACCAAACCCCTCGCGTACCTGATTCGCCGACCGGACATGGCGGTGTCCATGATTCCCAGGACGTGAGGGCTGCCCAGCAAATTTCATGCTTCCCGCTACCGCGCGAGCGCGTGTCGAACGACGCACGCGGCTTCTTCCTCCACGCGGCATCCGAGCGCATGTCCCGCCAATTGATCAGGAACCTTGAATGGCCAAAGAAGAACTGCTGGAACTCGACGGTATCGTTGAGGAAGTGCTGCCAGACAGCCGCTACCGCGTTACGCTCGACAATGGCGTGGTGGTAGGAGCGTATGCGTCCGGTCGTATCCGCAAGAATCACATTCGCATCCTTGCGGGCGATCGGGTAACGCTGGAACTCTCTGTGTACGACCTGACGAAAGGACGAATCAATTTTCGGCATAAGGATGAACGGAGCGGCGGCGCAACGCAAAACGGCGCATTTCGCCGTCGTTGATGGCGCGATACGCGACCGTTAGCTGTGACCCTTACCTGTGCCACGACGCTGCGCGCACATCCACATCACCATTCGCCATTGCTTCCTGATTCCAA
This sequence comes from Paraburkholderia adhaesiva, assembly GCF_021390575.1. Taxonomy (GTDB): domain Bacteria; phylum Pseudomonadota; class Gammaproteobacteria; order Burkholderiales; family Burkholderiaceae; genus Paraburkholderia; species Paraburkholderia adhaesiva. Next base: position 92,982 of record NZ_JAJEJQ010000003.1, read on the forward strand.
CAAAGGAAAAAAGTTGACTACCGTAATTCTGAAACCCGACGAGCCTGTGGAAGTTGCATTGCGCCGTTTCCGTCGCGCGATCGAGCGCACCGGCTTGATTCCGGAGCTGCGTGCCCGGACAGCCTATGAAAAACCGACCGCAGAACGCAAGCGCAAAAAAGCTGCTGCAGTGGCACGCGTGCGCAAGCAGATCAAACGGTCGTTGCCGCCGAAAAAGCGGTACTGACCGGGCAGCCATGCTGGAGCGGCCGTCTCGTGCCCAGCCGGTGTCTTGCGTAACCTCCGCATGGGTAATCGTTTCTGATCTGGGCCGAGTGGCCGGTTGAGTTCGCATACCGGCCACCCGATTTTCTGCGATCGATAGACCGCTCAGAGTCGGCTGCGGAAGTTCGAGACTGACGTGCGCCGCCCCCGACTGCCAACTTCGATTTCCCGGTTCGGCCAGGAGAGGTCGTTCGACATCTCCATCGCGGTGCCATTCGAGCAGCCGACTCGCGTCTAACCTTGTACCTTCGCGGTCGGATTCCTGTTGGCCCCGATGCCTCTGAACTGCCGTCATTCACGGACGGAAGGCAAATGAAACACCTCGGGAACGTCCAGCCCCAATCTATCCAGGCAGGGCTTGGTCGCGACTACGCCCAGGTTAGTCCCTCCCATTGCAGACTCGAAGCAATTCTTCGATTCCAGGACTATTTCCGTCGTGACGCCCAGTTGATCAAATTCGACGATCATTCGTCGGTCGTGCATGTCCACAGTACCAACGCCACCGCCTCCCGCACCCGCGACTATGACAAGGGCCAATCCACCCACCGTGTAGTTGCTGCCATACTCCACCCAGGACTCATCGACCGCCACGGCGTCGGGCTCACCGAACTGCATTAAAACGTCCTCGCGGGTGGACTCGCCCTTCTTGATTGTTTGCGGGACGGTCGCGGGGACGTTGGCGCGTGAATCGTAATAGCCTGGTGGAATCGGCACCGGGCAAGCAACCAGCAGCAACGCGGCACCACCGGCAAACCCGATCGTCCTGAGCAAGCGTGCACACATCGTTGAAGTCACCGATCAAGGTGAGTTCGGAACGTCCCGGATTCTGACCAGGGAGTGGCGCCGCAGCACGCCGTGCTCGTCGAAGGCCAGTACCAGACTGAACTTGCCGTTCCATGCTTTTTCTTTTCGCCGCATCAAGATGTAGCCAGCCTGATCCTCATCCAGCAGATAGGTCAGGATGCTCCCTCCCTCAAACGTCGAGCTGGGTTCCGCCAGGTGCAGGTAGACATCCTCGCGTGTCGTCGAGCCATCCTGCAGGAACGCCAGCAGATCCCGGTTGCCCACTGGCGTCATGCAGCCTGCGAGCACGGCCGTCAATACGACGACTACCGGCAGGTACGATCTCGCACGCATCCGGCGGCCTCACGAATTGTTGGCAATCGTGGTGAACGACGCCAGTCGTAACGGGTTCGACTGCGCCTGGGGCAGACCCTGCACTGCAGCTACCTTCAGCATAGGCGAATTGGTGCAGCACATGGCGCGCTCCGCCAAACTGCCACAAGCCGAGAAACGTCAGTTGACGATTTGCAGACGGGAGGTAGCCGACCCTCCGCGTTAGCTGAACTGATGTCCCCGAGAAAACGGGCTGGATATCTGTACCACTCGGTTTTTCCGCCGTTTATCCCCGACAGCGTGACCGGCGGGAGCAGGTCGAACAGAGCCCTTCCGCAAAAATCTGCCGAAAACCAATAAAAAAGCGTGCGTATGCGCTACAGCGCATACGCACGCCTCCTGCTCGCCCATCCAATAAACGCGTGTCCGCCGCGTTAGCTATTGGCCTGGACACACCGGGCTTCGCCGCCTGAACTTCCGCCCGGCTAACTCCAGTTCAACGCTCCCCCGGTCTGATAGTCGGTCACGCGCGTTTCGAAGAAATTCTTTTCCTTGCGCAAGTTGGCCTGCTCGTCGAGCCACGGGAGCACATTTTCCGCTCCGGGAAACGGCGCAGGCATACCCAGCTGCCCCGCACGCCGGTTCGCGATGTAGCGAAACTGGCCGCAGTGCAGATCAGCTGAGTAGCCCAGAATGGGTTCGCGCAGAATATAGCGCGCGTAAGCGGCTTCAGCGGCATCCGCCTCTTCCCAGATCTGCTGTACGGCGCGCGGATCGAGGCTCAGGTTTTCTTCCTCCAGCAATTGCCGGATGACGCGAATACCAAAGCCGCAATGAAGCACCTCGTCGCGCATGATGTACTGAAACTGTTGTGCGGTCGCTTTCATCAAGCCGCGCCGCTGTAGCGCGAACACCGGCGTAAAGCCGTTATAGAACCAGCAACCCTCGAACACCGCCGCAAAGAAAAGATACGCGAGCGCGAATTCGTGAAGCGCGTCCCGGTCGGTCAAATCAAGTCCGGAAGTCAATATGCGTTCGAGACGCCTGTTCGCCATGGCAATCTTGGCGTGGATCTCAGGCACGACGCGATAGCGGTTATAGACCTCCTGCTGATCCAGTCCCAGGCTCTCGATGCAATGCTGATACGTCCACGTATGCAAGGCCTCTTCGTAAACCTGCCGGGCCTGATAGATCTGCAACTCGGGGGCCGTCATCTTTTCCATGACCGCGAGCCCGATGTTGCGCATGGCGAGGATATCGGACGTGGTGAGATAGGCCAGCACGTTTTCGAAAACGTGGCGCTCCGTTGCGGTGAGGCGATGCTGGTAATCATGCACGTCATCGCTCATCGATATTTCGAGCGGCGTCCAGTGATTGCGGTTTGCGTTCAGAAAACATTCCCACGCCCACGGATACCGGAATGGCGCGAGCTGGTTGATATCTCCGCGACCGTTGACGACGCGCTTGTCTTCCGCACGTGTAGGTTGAAGTTGTGAATCCGTCTTGCCACTAAGCATGCCTTAGAGTCCTTTGGCCAGATTAATTGAAACACCGCGTTTGAATGAAACCAGCTGGTCGCCGGTCCGCAACAGAACGTCTTCGGTGAGACCCGCCTCGCCAGCACCACCCGTGACAATGTCCGCATTCACCGCGAATTTCTGAACAAACATCATCAAAATCAAATCATGTCGACAGACGAGGACTTTGGTGACAGCCGATGTTTCTGTCCATACTGCGAAAGTGGGACGAGAAACGCACGACTGGTCCCTTCTGGCTAGTCCACTTTGCGTAGTCCGTCAGCGTGCGAGCGAGCGCGACCAAATTTTTGTAATCTATTCCTGAATACATACCGGACACCAGCGACCAATTGACCCGCGTGTGTCGGCTCCATGCAGGTCATGTGACCGCTATACTTCCTGTCCACTATTCCATCGGGCATCATGCGTTCAACTCCGCTTTTTTCTTATGTCGCGCTCGTGCGCGAACATTCGCCGCTCGTTCATTGCCTGGCCAATAGCGTCACCACGAATTTCACGGCGAACGCGCTGCTGGCGCTTGGCGCCGCTCCGGCCATGGTGACGGCGCCCGAAGAGGCAGAAGAGTTCACGCCGCTCGCGAGCGCCCTTTCCGTGAATCTCGGCACGCTCGACTTGCCGCAGATGGATACGATCCGGCGCGCCGTTGCAGCAGCCAATGCGTGCAATGTTCCGTGGGTACTCGATCCCGTAGCGGTCGGCGTGGTGTCCTTGCGGACCGGATTCGCGAAGCAGTTGCTTCGCGAGCGGCCGGCGGTCATTCGTGGCAACGCGTCAGAGATCATCTGCCTTGCCGGCGGCGTACCGAGCGCACGAGGTGTCGATAGCACCGAGTTGTCCGACGTCGCACTGCCCGCGGCGCGCGAACTGGCCAAAACGACGCAGGGCGTTGTGGTCGTGAGCGGCGCGACCGACTATGTGACCGATGGCGCGCGTACCGTTGCACTCTCGAACGGCTCGCCGCTCATGCCTCGGGTGTCGGGAACAGGCTGTGTCCTTTCTGCCGTCGTGGCGGCGTTCCTCGGCGCGAGCGGCAATCCGTCGGCATTTTTTGACGCGACAGTTGCAGCGGTGGGATTCATGTCGGTGGCGGGCGAGCTTGCCGCGCTGACTGCCAAAGCGCCTGGCAGCTTTGCCGTTGCGTTCCTCGACAGCATCGCAACACTGGACGAAGCGGCATTTGACGCTACGCTGCGAATGGAAACGCTGGACTCGCATTTGATCGTTGCGGGGCGTCCGGCATAGAGCAGTATGAATTCCCTGATACGCGTCAATTCCTACCCGCAGAGCTAACGAGTTCGCGGGCTTGAGTTTCAGGCAAACTTTTTGAGCTGACGCGGAATTCGCCGTACGCCACCGCGCACCGAGAGCAGCTTTCTAGAGCGACTACGCGTTAGCCGGAAAGACCATCCGCGAGCCGTTTGCACAATCCGCTGACAACACGAGCCGCGCCCACACGCCACCAAAAAGGCGCGGTCACCCCAAAGCCAAATTGAAGCGCAGTCTGCGACGCGCCCGCAGCGCGCGCACGGCATCGGAACGTCACGACATTGCGATATGCACCGGTCGCGTCCCCCTGCGCGCGCGGCGAGAATCGCATGACAGCACGAAGTTCGAGCGCAGAATCGACCGGAGAGATCTCGCACGACTCGAACGACCACGACGCGCCGTGACGTTGCTGACTGCGCAACGCCGTGCTCACGCGGTGCCAAACCTGATCGGCAGGCAACGGCACGAGCCGCTGTTGCCCGGCACGCGCTGCCCGATGCATCGCGTAGAGCGCCCAGCCATTGCCATAGACCAGCAACGCGCCGCCAATCACGAGCGCCCATTGCAGCAGGCTCACCATCCAGTGCGAATGCGCTGTGAGATGCAACGGTCCGAGCACCACCGCGACGATCTTGTGCGCGATCGCATAGATAGGCAGAAACGCAACGACGATCGCGCCGAGACGCATCATCCAGCCGCGCTGCGAATCGTCGAGAAGGGCAAACACGCGCTCGCCCATGGTGCCACGCCACTGTAGCGCAGCATCATCGAGCCTACGTCCCGCACTCGCCATGACCCGCTCACGCAATTGCGTCGAGTTCGCGCGTGCGTGTGCAGCCTCATCGCGCAGGCCCACGAGTTCGGTCAGCAAGGCATCGCGTTCCGTCTTCATGCGAAGCAGTTCGTCGAGTCCGCGTGTCTTTTCGGTCCGTAGCGCGCCGATCTCTGCCTGCACGCGCTCGCGCTGCGCCTGCAAATGCTGCAACGAGTCGTGCAGCGCCTCGATCTGCTCGCGCCTGAGCGCCGGACGGCTCGACGGCGCTTCGTGATGCTCCGACCAGTAATGCTCGAGCACCTCCCGCGCGTGCTTCATGTTCTTGAACTGCTCGTTGGCCCAATGCTGCTGCGCGGGCGATGAATGACGCCACCTGTCGGGATGAAGCATCTGCGCAAGCTGCCGGTATTTGCGCGTGATTTCGGCCGCGGACGCGCCTGGCTCCAGGTCGAGCTGATAGTAGAGCCGGTCGTAGTCGACGTGATGGCTGGGATCGCGGATCGCCATGCCCGTAGTCTTTCTTCAGGTGAATAGCCGCGCGCGCAAGGATGGAAGCGAACGCTTAAGACAAGTTAGTTCACTCGCCTGCTTGCTGCAAGGCTGCGATGCACACGGGCATGCGCTCGATGGCGCGCGGCCCGTGAGCATACGGCTCAGCATTTCGTGCAGTTTGTGCACGACGACAGCGTCTGGATCGAGCGTTTCGACGATCCGTTCCGCCTCTTGCGTACGTTCACCGGCGCGCGCCGGAAAGCGCCATCTCCAGCACACGCGCAACGTGCAGCGGCTCGGCATCTATACCGTCGCGAATCTGGTGGCGGCAACTCGTGCCGTCGGCGACCACTAGATCACCCGGCGCTGCCTCGCGCAGCGCCGGCAACAGCGACAGTTCGGCCATCGCCTTCGAAGCCGCGTAGTGCTCCGCTTCATAGCCGAAACTGCCTGCCATTCCGCAGCACGACGACTCGATCGATTTGATTTCCAGCCCGGGAATCCATCCGAGCACGGTTTGTACGGGCCGTAACGCGTCGAACGCCTTTTGATGACAGTGCCCGTGCAGCCACGCGCGCTTTGCATCGAGCGGCTTGAGCGCCAGGTCAAAACGGCCGGCCGCTTTTTCGCGCACGAGAAATTCCTCAAACAGCAAAGCCGATTGCGCAAGCTGACGCGCCTCTTCGCCGTAGCCGTACTGCAGGAACTCGTCGCGCAACGTCAGCAGACACGACGGTTCAAGACCCACGATCGCGACGCCGCGATCGACATAAGGCTTCAACGTATCGAGCAGGCGCCGCGCTTCGCGCTTCGCTTCATCGACGAGGCCCGCGGCGAGAAACGTGCGTCCGCAGCAAAGCGGCCGTTCGCCCTCGCGCGTATTGAAGTGGACGCGATAGCCCGCCGCCTCCAGCACGCGCTGTGCTGCGCGCGCGTTTTCTGGCTCGATAGCGTTGTTGAACGTATCGACGAAGAGAAGGACCTCGCGTCCCTCCTGACCGGCGCTGCTCGACGCGCGCCGCAAAAACGCCTCGTGAAAACGTGGTAACGCACGCTGCGGCGCGAACCCGACTGTACGCTTCATCCACGCTCCGACTAGCGGAACGCGCTCTGCAGCCGCGAGCCACGCACCAAAAGGAGCCGCGCGCTGCGCATAGTGCGGCATGAACGCAATCAGCTTTTCGCGCAAGCCGACGCCGTACTTCGTCGCCCTCGCCGCGCGCGCTTCGATCTTGAACTTCGCCATATCGACACCGGTCGGGCACTCGCGCCGGCAGCCCTTGCAGGACACGCACAGATCGAGCGTTGCCTTCACGTCGTCGCTCGCGAGACCGTCGCTGCCGAGCTGCCCCGATATCGCCAGACGAAGCGTGTTCGCGCGCCCGCGCGTGACGTGCTGCTCGTCCTTCGTCACGCGATAGCTCGGACACATCGTCCCCGCGTCGAACTTGCGGCAGTGGCCGTTGTTGTTGCACATCTCCACGGCCTTCGCGAGCCCGCCACTCAGATCGCCGCCACTGCCCGGCTCGCGTTCCGCGCCCGTGAGTGGATCGCGCACGACGTTCCAGGCGGACCAGTCCAGCGCTGCGTCCATCGCGCGTTCGCGGTAACCAGGCGCAAAGCGGAAGTTGTGCGCGTCGTCCATCTTCGGCGGGCGCACGATCTTGTCCGGATTGAAGCGGTTATCCGGGTCGAACAACTTTTTGATCTCGCCGAAAGCTTCGTTGATGCGCGGCCCGTATTGCCATGCGACCCACTCGCCGCGGCACAGCCCGTCGCCGTGCTCGCCCGAATAGGCACCTTTGTACTCGCGCACGAGTTCGGCCGCCTCCTCCGCGATGGCACGCATCTTCGCCGCGCCGTCGCGGCGCATGTCGAGAATGGGCCGCACATGCAGCGTCCCGACACTCGCGTGTGCGTACCAGGTTCCCTCGGTGCCGTGCCGATGAAACACTTCGGTCAGATGGCGTGTGTACTCGGCCAGATGTTCGAGCGGCACCGCGCAATCTTCGATGAACGACACCGGCTTGCCGTCGCCCTTCATGCTCATCATGATGTTCAGGCCAGCTTTGCGTACATCCCACAGCGCTTTCTGCTCGCCTGCGTCGGGCATCTTCACCACCCTTCCCGGCAACCCGAGATCGCCGACCAATTCTTCGAGGCGATCGAGAAGCTGCAATAGCGTGTCGCGATCGTCGCCAGCGAATTCCACGAGCAGAATCGCATCGGGGCGACCAACGAGTGCCTTTCCGATCACAGGCGCGAACGCAGGATTGCCGAGCGCAAGCTCGATCATCGTACGATCGACGAGTTCCACCGCGGTGGGCCGCAGTCCGACGATGTGCTGCGCGGATTCCATCGCCTGATAAAACGTAGGAAAACTAATCACACCGAGCACGCGATGCGCCGGCAGCGGCGCGAGCTTCAGCGTGATCTGCCGGCTGAACGCGAGCGTACCCTCGGACCCAACCAGAAGATGCGCGAGATTGGCCGAACCATCGTCGGTATAGGCGCGCGGATTCTGGCAATCGAACAGGTCGATGTTGTAGCCCGCCACGCGCCGCAGTACTTTCGGCATGCGCTCCGCGATTTCCGCGCGCTCGCGCTGCGCGATGCGTGTCACCCCTCCGACGATCTGCGCGAGCCGCGCGTTGTCACCCGGAACGGGCAGCTTCAGCGACTGGAAGCGTGCCTCGGCACCGTCGGCGAGGATGGCGTCGATGGCGCTCACGTTGTGGACCATGTTGCCGTATTCGATCGAACGCGAGCCGCACGAGTTGTTCCCCGCCATGCCGCCTATCGTGCACTGCGCCGATGTCGAAACATCGACCGGAAACCACAATCCGTGCGGCTTGAGCCACGCGTTCAGGTGATCGAGCACGATGCCAGGCTCGACCGTGACGGTACGCGCATTCGCGTCGAAATCGACGATGCGGTTAAGCCAGCGACTCGTATCGATCACCAGCGCCTCGGCCACGGTCTGGCCGCACTGGCTCGTCCCCGCACCGCGTGCGAGCACCGCCGCGTGTTCGCTGCGCGCGACGTCCAGCGCCGCGCGCAGATCGTCCTGATCGCGCGGCACCACGACGCCGACCGGCATGATCTGATAGATCGACGCATCGGTGGCGTAGCGGCCGAGGCTCGCCGCATCGAAGAAGACATCGCCGCGCAGCGCCTCGCGAAGACGACGCGCGAGCGGCGAGCCGCGATGCGCGGCACTCGGCACGAGACGCACTGGCTTGACAAGCAAACTGGAAGTCGACTGAGTCATAAGCAATGCGAAATTAATTAGCCTCTCGACGCATCAGGCGCGCTGTTGAGAAGCCGCGATCTCGCCCACGGTGCTGGCCGCCTCGAAGCGATCGCCCGGACGCATGCGGAACGCGAGTACCACGCCCACCGCCATCAGCACCATGCTGCCGACAAACGGCAGTTGCCAGTTTTGCGTGGAATCGATCACGAACCCCGACAGCACAGGCGAGATGATCGCCGCGAGCGCCGACCCGGTGTTCATGATGCCGCTTGCCGTGCCCGCGTATTGCGGCGCGATGTCCATCGGAATCGCCCACATCGGTCCGATGGTCATCTCCGCGAAGAAGAAGCCCGCCGAGAGGCACACCACCGACACGGTCAGATCGTGCGTGAACATGAGTGGCACGAGCGAAAGCAGCGTCAACAGCATGCACACAGACACCATCAGACTGCGCGCGCGGTTGAGGTTGCCTGTGCGCGCATAGAGCCAGTCGGTCACGGTACCGCCGAGCGTATCGCCAATCACGCCTGCGAAAAACACCGCAGACGCGAACACCGCCGACTTGCGCAGGTCGAGACTATGGCTGTGCAGGAAGTATTGCGGAATCCAGCTGAGAAAGAGCCAAAGCGTCCAGCCGTAGCAGAAGTAGACGATCGTCACCGGGGCCATGCGGCGCAGCAGCGGGCCCCACGGCACCTTGCCGGCCTTCGGCACGGGCTGCGGCAGCACGGCGAGTTCTGCTTCGGTGATGCGGCGATGCTCGACTGGGCGCTCGGCAAACGTGAAGTACCAGACCGCCACCCACACGAGGCTGATCGCCCCGCAGACATAGAACGACGCACGCCAGCCCCAGGCGGTCATCGCAAGCACGATCACGCCCGGCGCAACCGCATTGCCGATGCGCGCCGCCGCGTGCGTTATGCCCTGCGCGAAACCGCGTCGCTCCTTCGCAACCCAGCGCGACATCGCGGCGGTCGCGGCCGGAAACGTCGCGCCTTCGCCAAAGCCCAGCAGGAGCCGCGCAGCAAGCAGCGTCGCGAGACCAGTCGCGAAACCGGTGAGCAGCGTCGCGACAGCCCACAGTGCCCCGCAGAACAATAACGTACGCTTCGCGCCGAAGCGGTCGCTGACCCAGCCTCCGCTCACCTGAAACAGCAGATAGGGATAAGCGAACGCGGAAAACACGAGACCGATCTGCGTGTGCGAAAGCCCGAACTCCTTGCCGAATCCAGCGGCTGCCGTGCTGACGTTCACGCGGTCGAGGTACGTGATGAAGTACATGATGCACAGCATGATCAGCACGACACTCGTTGCGCTGGTGAGTCGAAGCCGTTTCATCGTTTCTCTCCGGTTGGGGGCAGCTTCGGGCGGGTATCGTGTGTGGTGGGGAACCCGGCTGCGCCGCCGTTGCGCTCCACGGGCCACCGCATTCTGAAGCGCGGTGTACCCGGCGGCGATGGGCACGTCGATGCGTGAAATCGAAACCGCATGACGCGTCGATTTTTGTTTGCGGCGTCAGGTCATGCTGCCGCCTTCAGCGGCGTATCTTTCGATTGCTCCATGAGCCATGCCATCGCGGCGGGCAGACCGCTCGCAGCAAGCGGCACGCCCGCAAGCCGCAGGCCCATTTCGCAGCCCGCGAGCGTGGCGAGCAGCGTGAGATCGTTGGTGTCGCCCAGATGTCCGATGCGGAACATTCGCCCCTTCACTTTGCCGAGCCCCGTCCCGAGCGACATGTCGAAACGTTCGTAGATCAGCTTACGCACCGCATCGGCGTCGATGCCATCAGGCATCATCACGCCGGTCAGCACCGGACTGTAGACAGCGGGGTCCGCGCACTGGATTTCCAGGCCCCACGCGCGCACTGCGCGGCGGCAAGCTTCGGCGTGACGCTGATGCCGTGCGAACACGTTGTCGAGCCCTTCTTCCTCGAGCATGTCGAGCGATTCCGAGAGCCCGTAGATGAGATTCGTGTTCGGCGTGTACGGCCAGTAGCCGTTGCGGTTCATTTCGATAATTTCGTCCCAGCCCCAGAAGCTGCGCGGCAACGTTGCGCGCTTGCTCGCCGCGCGCGCCTTCTCCGACACCGCGTTGAAGCTGATGCCAGGCGGCAGCATCAAGCCCTTCTGCGACCCGGAGACCGTCACGTCCACGCCCCATTCGTCGTGGCGATAGTCGGCGCTCGCGAGGCCGGAGATCGTATCGACCATGAGAAGCGCGGGGTGTCCGGCGGCGTCGATGGCGCGGCGCACGGCGGCGATGTCCGAAGTAACGCCCGTCGACGTCTCGTTGTGCACGACGCACACGGCCTTGATCGTGTGCTGGGGGTCAGCACGCAGACGCGCTTCGATCAGGTCGGGCTGCACACCGCGCCGCCAGCCTTCGATGCCGGGCAGCCCCAGGAACTCGGGCTTCAGGCCGAGGGTCTCGGCCATCTTCTTCCAGAGCGTAGCGAAGTGGCCGGTCTCGTACATCAGCACGGCGTCGCCTGCGCTAAGCGTGTTGACGAGCGCGGCCTCCCAGGCGCCGGTACCGGAAGCGGGATAGATCACCACCGGTTGCTTCGTCTTGAAGATGCGCTTGATGCCGTCGAGCACCTTTAACCCCAGCGCGCCGAACTCAGGGCCCCGATGGTCGATGGTGGGATAGCTCATCGCACGCAGAATGCGGTCGGGGACCGGGCTCGGCCCTGGAATCTGCAGAAAATGTCGGCCAGAGGGGTGAAAGTCGAGCTTCAACATCGGTGCATCTCCGTTTGAATATTGCATGCAAAAAACTATAAGATGTAAAAGCAGTCGAATCCAAGCGTAATTTCTTCAGTGTTAACCCCTGCTTTTTCAGTACTTATCCCGCATGAGTTAAAATAAGCACAATCTGATCAAGAGTCTTTTGCATGCAAAACGCAAATATCGACGACGACAAGGTCATCGCACCACGGCTTCCGAAGGTCGAGCGCCAGCGCCTGCACGACACCGTGGTCGAGCACCTGCGCCGGTTCATCGTCGAAGGCCTGCTCGAACCCGGCAGGAAACTCAACGAGCGCGAACTGTGCGAGACCCTCGACATCTCGCGAACGCCGCTGCGCGAAGCGTTCAAGGTGCTGGCCGCCGAAGGGCTCATCGAGATTTCGCCGAACCGCGGGGCCACCGTGGCGAAGATGACCGAGGCCGAGATCCGCGAAACGTTCGAGCTGATGAGCGGGCTCGAAGCGTTCTCGGGCGAGCTGGCGTGCGAGCGCATCACACCCGCTGAGATCGCCGAAATCAAATCGCTCCACTACGCAATGGTCGCGTGCCGCGCGCAGAACGATCTCGCGGGCTACTACAGCCGTAACCAGGCCATTCACGACCGCATCAACGAGGCCGCGCGCAATTCGGCGCTGCGTCAGACGTACATCTCGATCAACCGGCGTCTGCAGGCGCTGCGGTTCCGCTCGAACTATCAGACCCCCAAGTGGGATCGCGCAATCGAGGAGCACGAGGCGATGCTCGAAGCACTCGACGCGCGCGACGGCAAGCGCCTGTCCACCATCTTGCGGCACCATCTGCTTGAAAAGCGCGACGCCGTGCTGCAACTTGTTTCGATGGAACGCGCGCCAGACGCGCAGCCCTGACGTGCGGCGCGTTCGCTGAGCGTCTGCCACGAGATGTACTGGCGTAACGTCTGCCGCCACGCCGCATTCGGCGTTCCCGCTTTTTCCAGATCGCGGGATTTCGCGCCATGTTCCGAGCCGCGCCCCCTCCGAACTCGATAACGAGCCCGACCAGGACGGAAATCCATTGCTTGATAACAGCTTCGTGTAGCACGCAGGAATTGCGGGCGCAGCGTACGGACGCTTTCGTGTCTCGTCACGCAGGAACTGGGGATGGGCTTTGCGCAATGGTATCGCCAGAAACGACAGGCGGTTGAGCTATCGCGGCTTCCCGAAAGCGAGCCGGTGAGCGTCGTTGCGCGGGAATCTGGCTATCTGCCAGGCAGCTTCGACAACATGTGCTGACGCGAACTGGGCGGGCCGCCCAGCGCGTTCCCTCCAGATGAAACACCCGGAAGAGTCGGACAAATAGTGGTGATGGCGCGCCAGAAATGCGGGCGCAACGCTTAATAAGGCGGCAGATCGCCGACAAGCGGAAACATCTCGAACGTGTACCCCATATTGAAGTACCCCGCCCGCGCATAGGCGGCGATGCGCTCGACCTGCTCGGGCTCACCGTGGCCCTCCGGCTGCTCCGGCGCGTGTTCGTGCCTTCGCCGCCGAATCGCTTCGAACGGGTGAACCGCCGTTTGAAGGGAGAACGCCATTAACCTCGACATCGCTTGCTCCAGGCTGTTAGTCCCTGGCCTTTAATCTAGTCGTCATCGCGCGCATTCACAAACAGTCTTTTTTCCCAAGCTTCGCACGCTGAGCGCGTTACCGCAGCGCCGCCGTTACAGCAGCCACGTGTGCCTCGTCGCTGGCGAGGCGTGTCTGCACCATTTCGATGAGCTTGAGGATCTTCGTCGACCCACGGCGGCTTTCCGGATACACCGCACAGATGTGCGCCTCGCCGAAGCACGGACAACTGAAGCGCCAGCCCGTGAGGAGTGGCACGAGACGCCCGCTCTCCAGTTCCGGCACGACACTCCAGTAGAGGCACGGCAGAATACCGGCGCCGCCCGTGGCCGCTGCGCGGGCGAGATCGTAGCTGTCCGTGGCGATGGCGCCGCGCGGTTCGATCGCGACGTCCTCATGCATCGCGCCCTCGCGACTAAAGTGCCAGACACTGGAAAGCGCCGGATGCCGGTACGCAATACACGCGTGCCGCGCAAGTTCGTGCGGCGATGCAGGCACGCCGTGCTGCGCGAGATACGCGGGGCTCGCGCAAAGCAGACTGCGATTCGAGCCGATGGGCTTGACGATCTGGTTCGGCAAATCGTAGTTGCCCATGCGCAGCGCGAGATCGAAGCCCTCGCTGATGATATCGACATAGCGATCCGACAATTCAATGTCGAGTTGAACGCGCGGGAACGACTGACTGAACGACGCGCTGAGCGGGGCCAGTACCGCCTGGCCGAACGAATGCGCAGCCGTCACGCGCAGCAGGCCGCGCGGCTCATCGTCATGTTCGGAAAGCTGGCGTGCGCCGTCCGCGAGGCGTTGCAGCACATCGGTCGCGGTCGCCAGATACTGCCTGCCGCCCTCGGTCAACACGAGCGTACGTGTGGTGCGTTCGAACAGACGCGTACCCAGCGTCGCTTCGAGTCCGGCGATCGCCTTGGTGACGGCCGAGGGCGTCTTGGTGAGCCGGCGCGCCGCGCCGCTCAGACTGCCTTCCTCGACGGCGCACACGAACGTTTCTATCGCGACGAGCAGGTCGATACGCGCCATGGTTTCTTATCCTCTCCTTGGACATTTCCTTTAAAGCACAGGTGGTGTGCAAAACAGGCACAAAACTAGCTGCGTTTATTGACTTATTATCACAGGCAATTCGTTCGGGCCAGCCGGGCAATTCATAACGAGAGGTGAGACGATGAGAAAGGTCGTGGTCGCTGCCACGCAGATGGCGGCAAGCTGGGATATCGAAGCGAATCTGGCCCAAGCCGAGCGAACCGTGCGCGAAGCCGCTCACGCGGGCGCGAATATCGTGCTGTTGCAGGAACTGTTTGCGACGCCCTACTTCTGCATCGACCAGAATCCCGCGCATCTCGCGCTGGCTCAGCCTTATAAGGGCCACCCGTGGCTTGGCCGCTTCGCTGCGCTCGCGCGCGAACTGGGTGTTGTGTTGCCTGTGAGTTTCTTCGAACGCGCGGGCGAGACGCAATTCAACTCGATTGTGATCTTCGACGCCGATGGCAAAGCCCTCGGCCTCTATCGCAAGTCACACATTCCGGACGGACCCGGCTACACGGAAAAATACTATTTCTCGCCCGGCGACACTGGCTTCAAGGTATGGGACACGGCATACGGACGAATTGGCGTGGCCATCTGCTGGGATCAGTGGTTTCCCGAATGCGCGCGCGCGATGGCCCTGGCCGGCGCCGAAATTCTCCTGTACCCGACGGCTATCGGCAGCGAACCGCACGATGCATCGATCGACTCGCGCACACATTGGCAGAACGTCCAGCGCGGCCACGCTGCCGCCAACCTGATGCCGCTCGTGGCCAGCAACCGCGTCGGCACCGAGAACGGCGAAACGGGCGCGATCACCTTCTATGGCAGCTCGTTCATCGCGGGGCCGGACGGCGAGAAGATCGTCGAATGCAATCGCACCGAAACCGCCATCATCACCGCGGAATTCGATCTGGATGCACTCGCGTTCAAGCGACGTGCCTGGGGTGTGTTCCGTGATCGGCGACCCGAGCGCTATGGGGTTATCACCCAGTACGCGATTCAAGACGAGAATTAAAAGGCCCAGCATGTGTCATTCTTTTCGCAATCGAAGTACATGCAAGGCACCGCATGCGAGAAATTTGCGGATACACTGAACCCTTCTGGATCAACTCTAAAATTACCATGATTGCAGAATGGATCATCGAGCAGACTTCTGACGCACTGATCTACGCGGATCGCGAAGGAAAAATCGTCCGCTGGAACGAGGCAGCGACCACATTGTTCGGCTTCGGCAAGGATGAAGCGCTCGGCGCAAGCCTTGACCTCATCATCCCCGAACATCTTCGCGGACCGCACTGGAAGGGCTTCGACGCCGCGGTGGCGAGTGGGACAACGCGGCTCGGCGGACATCCGACGCTCACGCGCGGCGTACACAAGACCGGAAAGAAGCTCTACGTCGAGATGTCCTTTGCGCTCGTCAAGGACGACGCGGCACAGATCGTCGGCTCGGTGGCCATGGCACGGGATGTAACGGAGCGTGTGGAGCGCGAACGCGCCGCGCGCGCCACAACGGCCACGCCGTCGCAGTGAGACCGCGCAGTTAGACCGATCTCCCGGATGGGCTGACGACCCTTCACCGCAATTGCCGACGTCTCAAGCATCAACCGTCGGCAGCGGGCGTGGAGATTGAATCGCCGCAATAGGTATGCGCGGCGACGCGAGCCATGGAGAGCAGCCATGTTTCGGGAAATCGGTTTGTTAGTCTGTTTCGCTTGCGCGTCCGCTGCTGGCACGGGCGCGCTCGCTCAATCCATTCGTATCGAGTCAGGCAGCTATGGTGCCAATTGCGGCGCGCGTGAGGGCAACGCTACGCGCGACCTTGCTACGCACTGCAACGCGCTCGAAACCTGCCGCTATGACATCGACCCGATAGTCGCCGCCCCACGCCAGGGGCAATGCGCCGCCGATCTCGTGGCCGAATGGTCGTGCGGACCGGGCGTATTTCATCGCGCGACCGTTCGCGCCGCTCTTAAACACAGTGGCACGCTCGTGCTGACCTGTGTGCCGTCCACCGGCGCGGGCAAATAACCCGCGCTCAGCACATCTCGACACACCTGTAGCGATCCCCATCGCCGTGCTCCGCTTGCAGACTTGAACGGATCGACCGGTCACACGCGAGCACGGCCAAATCCCTACGCAAAAGCTGCGCGCTTTCGCCTCAGGAAGCGTGTCGCCGAGATATATCATTCCATGATATTGTTTTCACACGATTCCTGTATGGATGATCGATGGACACGTTTGGGCGAGACCTGAGCAAATTGAATTTCGAACAGCTCTCGGCGTTCCGCTATCAGATGCGACGCTTCGAGCGCTTCTCCGAACAAGCTGCCCAGGACGAAGGCATCACACCGCGGCAATATCTGCTGCTCCTGCACATCAAGGGCTATCCGGGCCGCGACTGGGCGACGATCGGCGAGTTGGCCGAACGCCTCCAGGCGCAGCATCATGGCGTCGTCGCGCTGGTTTCGCGCTGCGAGGTGCTGGGGTTGGTCGAGCGCAAGATTAGCGAAAGAGACCGGCGGCAAGTCGAAGTCCATCTGCTCGATGCAGGGGAGCAGGTTCTTTCGCGCCTTGCAGAGATGCACCGCGTAGAACTGCGATCGCTCGAAGGGACATTCACGATTCCGCAAATCGACGCCTGAATGCCACAAATCGCGAGTGGTTCCATCGCGGCATTGACTCAGGCGCGTCGCCCGCTAGCGCGCCTATACGCAGCGACTTCGCCAGCCGCTGCTGGTCTCACATCTACGCGGTCTACCGCAGCACTACAGTCCCCAAATGATGTCAGCGTCGAGCGATTCTGCCGCTCTCATCATGGTGATCAGAGGCCATGCGCGCTGCGAAAGCTCATTAGCAGGCGCGTGATCGCCATCGCGCGAATACTGTAGAGCCAATTCATTGCGCCCGGCTGCTGCAATCTCCGCCTCCATGCGTTCGATTGCATGGGGCAGTTCGTCATGCAGAATGACGCCACGCGCGTCGAGCCTTCGCCCCATGAGTCCGAGCAGATATTCGGCGAGATCCCTAAGCATGACCACGTCTGGCGCTGCCCGCGATTGAAACGTAACCAGCATATCCGTCCTCCCCGGTTGGGTACCCTTTGTTTTCCGCCCGTTAAAACCTCGCCCGCACGCGTCGAAAAATTGAGGCCCAAGGTGGAACGCGAACACACAAAGGCGCGCGTACGAATTCTCTTGGAGAACTCGCACCGCTCGGACCAGTCATGTCTGTGTTCTGTACGGTGTCGAACCACGCCTGATCTGGTCACATCCCACCTGTGGGCTTGTCTTCATTTTATGTCATGTTATGATGCATTCAAGCGAGACGCGGTAAGCAAGATTCAAACAAAACGCCTCAATCGCGTGTCAACGGCTCCGCCTGCGATGCTTTCAAGCGCGTAATCCCTTGCCGGAGCGAGACAATTCAATTTCCTGCCCGTCGCTGGTTTTTCAGTTGGCTTCGCAGTTGGTCTCAATTACCAGGATCTCCCTTTTCATTCAGGCTGGCGTTTGCTGCAGCGCGACGAACCGCGCACGGCTGTTGCTCCTCCCACGCCGAGGCAATAGCAGAAGCACCGTGCAGGGATATTCACTATGGCCGATTTGGCGTTGCGATATACACTCAAACGGCGGTTCCCGTGTCCGATTGCAGCTCGCTGGATCCACGCAGGATGCGCAAGCCGGAGACGGCCATGAAAGACGACACCGCGCAGAGTCCGCCTTGGTGGAGACCACTCGATGGTCGCCTGAAAATGCGAACCTGGTGCGGGTCTGCTCGCCGCGCTCACCTGTCGATAGCGGCTGCACGGCCGTTCTTATATCAACAACTTATACATTCAGGCACACTGATCAATCGTATCGAGCACTGCGAGCCGACGTTTCTGTTGCGACAGCCGTCGCTGGCTTCACGTGACCGCAGTGCGGTAACAAATGCGCTCCGAAATGGACTGCGCAAGTTGAGCGGTGTGTTCGCAGGATCTACCGACGGTTCGCTTTCAATACAAACTCGTACGCAATACGCTAGATTCTGCACTGACAATTCAGCGCGTCACCATCAATGCGACATGCATTTGGCGCGCGTGGAAACCCGATGAATGCTCAGCGTGCACGTTGGGTCCATGTCCTTTACTAATGCCACGCCTTCCCCTTTAATACGTACCTGATCGAACGCGAAACCGAAACCTGGAGATGTCATGAGCCATTTTCTGGATCGTCTGCGTTATTTCACTACCGTGCGGCCCCAATTCGCCGACGGTCACGGCGCCGTCACAGACGAAGACCGAAAATGGGAGGAGGCGTACCGCACGCGCTGGCAGCACGACAAGATCGTGCGTTCGACGCACGGCGTCAATTGCACCGGTTCGTGCTCCTGGAAGATCTATGTGAAAGGTGGCATCGTCGCCTGGGAAACGCAGCAGACGGACTACCCGCGCACGCGCCCCGACATGCCCAACCACGAACCGCGCGGCTGCTCACGCGGGGCATCGTATTCGTGGTACCTCTATAGTGCGAACCGACTCAAATATCCGCTCGTGCGCAGCGCGCTCGTCAAGTTGTGGCGCGAGAAGCGTCGCACGCTCGACCCGGTGGCCGCGTGGCAGGCCATCGTCGACGACGAAGCGGCACGCAAAAGTTATCAAACACGTCGCGGCCTCGGCGGCTTTATACGCGCCGACTGGAGCGAGGTGCTTGAAATCGTGGCCGCCGCGAACGTCCATACCATTAAGCGCCATGGCCCCGATCGCGTGATCGGCTTCTCGCCGATTCCCGCCATGTCGATGGTTTCGTATGCGGCCGGCTCGCGCTATCTCTCGTTGATCGGCGGCGTGTGCCTCTCTTTCTACGACTGGTACTGCGACCTGCCACCCGCCTCGCCACAGACCTGGGGCGAGCAGACAGACGTGCCGGAATCCGCCGACTGGTACAACTCGTCGTTCATCGTGATGTGGGGCTCCAACGTGCCGCAAACGCGCACGCCCGATGCACACTTCATGGTCGAGTCCCGCTACCGCGGCGCGAAGATCGTTTCCATCTTCCCCGACTACGCGGAAGGCGCGAAATTCGGCGACATCTGGCTGCATCCGAAGCAGGGCACGGACTCGGCGCTCGCGCTCGCGATGGGCCACGTGATCCTCAAGGAATTTCATCTCGCGGGCAAGAGCGCTTATTTCGCCGATTACTGCCGCCAGTTCACCGACATGCCGTGCCTCGTCACGCTCACCGAGCGCGATGGGCGGTACGTGCCGGATCGCTATCTGCGCGCCAGCGATTTCGCCGATTCGCTTGGGCAGACCAACAATCCCGAGTGGAAGACGGTCGCTATCGACTCGGCGACGAATACGTTCACGGTGCCAGTCGGCTCGGTGGGCTTTCGCTGGGGTCAACAGGAAGGCGGCGATCGCGGCAAGTGGAACCTGCGTGAAGAAACTGCCGAAGGCAAATCGTATACACCCACGCTGTCGCTGGTGTCCGGCCACGATGACGTCGTCGATGTCGGTTTTCCCTACTTCGGCAACGTCGCGCATCCGCACTTTCCGCACACCACGCATGACCCGGTACTCACACGGCGCATCGGCGTGCGACGCGTCGCGACGCGCGACGGCGAACGCCTCGTCGCCACCGTCTACGACCTCTTCGTCGCAAACTACGGACTCGACCAGGGTCTGGGCGGCAAGGACATCGCACAGAGCTACGACGACGACGTGCCCTACACGCCCGCATGGCAGGAAGCGATAACCGGCGTCAAACGCGCCGACGTCATCAACGTTGCGCGGCAATTCGCGGAAAACGCGGACAAGACCGAAGGACGCTCGATGGTGATCATCGGCGCGGGCATCAATCACTGGTACCACATGGACATGGCGTATCGCGCCATCATCAACATGCTGGTGATGTGCGGCTGCATCGGCAAGTCCGGCGGTGGCTGGTCGCACTATGTTGGTCAGGAGAAGCTGCGGCCGCAAACGGGCTGGACGGCGCTCGCATTCGCGCTCGACTGGAGCCGGCCGCCACGGCAGATGAACGCGACCTCGTTCTTCTACGCCCACACCGACCAGTGGCGCTACGATCCGATGAATCCGACCGACATGCTTTCGCCGCTCGAGGACAAATCGGCTTACCACGGCTTGCCGATCGACTATAACGTGCGCGCCGAACGCATGGGCTGGCTGCCTTCGGCACCGCAGTTCATGAGTAATCCTCTCGATCTCGGCCGCTCGCTCGCGGCCCCGTCCAGTGCTGGTGCCGAAGTCGTGCGCGGGCTCAAGGACGGCAGCCTCAAACTGGCATGCGAAGATCCGGATAATCCCGCCGTCTTCCCGCGCAACATGTTCGTGTGGCGCTCGAATCTGCTCGGTTCATCGGGCAAAGGGCACGAGTATTTCCTGAAGCACCTGCTCGGCACGACGCACGGCGTGCAGGGCGAAGAGGTCGCGAAACAGGGTTTGCCCCGCCCCGAAGAAATCGCGTGGCACGAAGAGGCACCGCGCGGCAAGCTCGATCTGCTCGTCACGCTGGACTTCCGCATGTCGACGACGTGCATGTACTCGGATGTCGTGTTGCCCACCGCGACGTGGTACGAGAAGGACGACATGAACACGTCCGACATGCACCCGTTCATTCACCCGCTTTCCGCCGCCGTCGATCCGCCGTGGCAGTGCCGCAGCGACTGGGAAATATTCAAGGCCATAGCGAAGCGTTTTTCGGAATTGAGTCAGGGCCATCTCGGTGTCGAGCGCGACGTGGTGCTCGCGCCAATCTCCCATGATGTGGCCGGCGAACTCGCGCAGCCTTTCGGCGTCAAGGACTGGAAACGCGGCGATTGCGAGCCGGTTCCGGGCAAGACGATGCCGGGCGTCGTTTCACTCGAGCGTAATTACCCCGAGACGTATCACCGCTACACGTCGCTCGGCCCGCTGATGGACAAGCTCGGCAACGGCGGCAAGGGCATCTCCTGGAACACACAGACCGAAGTCGACCACCTCGGCGACCTGAACTATCGCGACGAAGGCCCGGAAGCGGGCGACGCGAAGGGCCGCCCGCGCATCAACTCCGCACTCGACGCGGCCGAAGTGATTCTCTCGCTCGCGCCCGAAACGAACGGGGAAGTGGCGATGAAAGCGTGGCAGGCCCTCTCCAGCTTCACGGGCATCGACCACACGCACCTGGCCGAGGCCCGTGCCGATGAGAAAATCCGTTTTCGCGACATCCAGGCCCAGCCGCGCAAGATCATCTCGTCACCGACGTGGAGCGGTATCGAGTCCGAGCACGTCTCGTACAACGCGGGCTACACGAACGTCCACGAGCTGATTCCATGGCGCACGCTGAGCGGACGTCAGCAGCTCTATCAAGACCACGCGTGGATGCGGGCCTTCGGTGAAGCGCTGTGCGTCTACAAGCCGCCCATCGATACAGGCAGCTACGAGAAGATGGCCGGCGCACGCTCGAACGGCAATCCCGAGATCGCGCTCAACTTCATCACGCCACACCAGAAGTGGGGCATCCACAGCACCTATACCGACAATCTGATCATGCTCACGCTTTCGCGCGGCGGGCCGATCGTCTGGATCTCGGAGAAGGACGCGGCGCAGATCGGCGTGGCGGATAACGACTGGATCGAGTGCTACAACGCGAACGGCGCGCTCTGCGCGCGTGCCGTGGTGAGCCAGCGCATTCCACGCGGCATGTGCATGATGTACCACGCCCAGGAAAAAATCGTTAACACACCGGGCTCGGAAATCACAGGCACGCGCGGCGGCATCCACAACTCAGTCACGCGTATCGCGGTCAAGCCCACGCACATGATCGGCGGCTACGCGCAGCTCTCTTACGGCTTCAATTACTACGGCACGGTGGGTTCGAACCGCGACGAATTCCTCATCGTACGAAAGATGAAGCATGTCGACTGGCTCGATGAAGAGACGCCGGTAGGCACCCTGCCCCAGGCCGTTCGCGAAGGAGAGAACTCATGAAAGTCCGTGCGCAGATTGCGATGGTGCTGAACCTCGACAAGTGCATCGGCTGCCATACATGCTCGGTCACCTGTAAAAACGTGTGGACGAGCCGCGAAGGTATGGAGTACGCGTGGTTCAACAACGTCGAAACAAAACCGGGCATCGGTTACCCGAAGGATTGGGAAAACCAGGAACGCTGGCGTGGCGGCTGGGTGCGCAAGCCAAGCGGCGACATCGAGCCGCGTCTAGGCAGCAAATGGCGACTGCTCGCGCAGATTTTTGCTAATCCGCATCTGCCTGAAATCGACGACTACTACGAGCCGTTCACGTTCGACTACGCCCATTTGCAGGAAGCGGGCAACACGAACGCGATGCCGGTCGCGCGACCACGCTCGCTCGTGAGCGGCGAGCGCATGGAGAAAATCGAATGGGGGCCGAACTGGGAAGAGATTCTCGGCGGCGAGTTCGAGAAGCGTTCGAAGGACTATAACTTCGAGAACGTGCAGAAGGAGATTTACGGTCAGTTCGAAAACACCTTCATGATGTATTTGCCGCGCCTGTGCGAGCACTGCCTCAATCCATCGTGTGTGGCCTCCTGCCCTTCCGGTTCGATCTACAAGCGCGAAGAAGACGGCATCGTGCTCATCGATCAGGACAAGTGCCGCGGCTGGCGCATGTGTGTTTCCGGTTGCCCGTACAAGAAGATCTATTTCAACTGGAAGAGCGGCAAGGCCGAGAAATGCATCTTCTGCTATCCGCGCATCGAGGTCGGCCAGCCGACTGTGTGTTCTGAAACGTGCGTGGGGCGTATCCGCTATCTCGGCGTGCTGCTCTACGACGCGGACCGCATTCACGAAGCCGCGAGCGTCGAGAAAGAAACCGATCTGTATCAGGCACAACTCGATGTTTTCCTCGATCCGTTCGATCCGGCCGTCATCGAGCAAGCCGCGCTTGACGGCGTTCCGCATGCGTGGATCGAAGGCGCGCAACGCTCGCCGGTCTACAAGATGGCGGTCGACTGGAAGATCGCATTCCCGTTGCATCCGGAGTTCCGCACGTTGCCGATGGTCTGGTACGTGCCGCCACTTTCGCCGATCAACGCGGCCGCCAACAGCGGCGAACTCAGCATGAACGGCTGGCTGCCCGACGTCCACGCGCTGCGCATTCCACTGAAGTATCTCGCGAATCTGCTGACCGCAGGCGATGAAAAACCCGTGCAGGTTGCACTGGAGCGGCTGCTCGCGATGCGAGCGTTCATGCGCGCGCGCCAGGTCGATCGTGTTGACGCGCCGCAGATACTTCAGCAGGTCGGGCTGTCGCTGGCGCAAGTCGAGGACATGTACCGCTACCTCGCGATCGCCAACTACGAGGACCGCTTCGTCATCCCGACGACACACCGCGAATACGCCGAAAACGCGTTCGATCTCCGTTCGTCGTGCGGCTTCACGTTCGGCAACGGCTGCTCGGACGGGCGCACGGAAGCGAGCCTGTTCGCGCCGAAAAGCGGTCATCGGCAGATTCCGATCCAGGAGGTCTGAGATGTTTGCAGTAAAGACACAGCCCATGACCTACCGGCTCCTTGCGTCGCTCCTCGAGTACCCGGAGCCCGCGCTCATTGAAGCGGCCGACGAGATCCGGGCGATGGTGCGCAGCGAACGCGCGTTCGGCGCCGACGTGCGCGAAAAGCTGGAGCGCTTCGTCGACTATCTCGGTTCGCGCGAGCTGATTGCATTGCAGGAGAATTACGTCGCACTGTTCGACCGCGGCCGCGCCACGTCGCTTCATCTGTTCGAGCACGTACACGGCGAATCGCGCGATCGCGGTCAAGCGATGATCGACCTCATGCAGGTCTACGAGAAGCACGGCATGCTGCTGCATTCGGGCCAGTTGCCCGATTATCTCCCCGTGTTCCTCGAATATCTGTCGATGCTCGATGCCAGTGAAGCGCGCTCGCTGCTCGGCGAAACATCGGCAATCCTCCAGTCGATCACCGCCGAACTGAGCAAGCGCAACAGCCACTACGCGTATGTGATTGGCGCGCTGCTGCCGTTGGCGGGCGCAGACGAGGGCCGCCTGCCCGAGTCCGCGCACGACGACGACGCCGGTGCTCCGCACGACAAAGACCATCTGCGCGCACTCGACGACGCGTGGACCGAAGAACCCGTGCGCTTCATGGGCGCCGGACAGCCTGCTACGGCGAACGTCGAATTTCATCCGCGACGCAAAACGAGCTGAATAACCGCAATGCGCCGACCGGGCGCCCAGTAAGGAGCAGTCATGGACCATTATTTCCATCAGTTCCTGTTCGGCATCTACCCGTACATCTGCCTTGCGGTGCTGCTGTTCGGCTCGCTCGCGCGATTCGACCGCGAGCAATACACGTGGAAAAGCGACACGTCGCAGCTGCTCCGGCGCGGGTCGTTGCGCCTCGGCAGCAATCTGTTTCACTGGGGTATTCTGGTCGTGGTGCTGGGGCACTTCGTCGGATTTCTCGCGCCGCACTGGCTCACTGCGCCGTTCATGTCGGCGTCGGTCCACCAGTTGCTCGCGATGGTCGCGGGCGGTATCGCGGGGGCCTTCGCGATCGTCGGCCTTACGATCCTGATCGCCCGGCGTCTTGGTGACACCCGTATTCGCCGCAACAGCAGGACGTGGGACATCATCATCGTGTTCATGCTCTGGCTGCAGCTCGCGCTCGGCCTAGGTACGGTCGCGCTTTCGGCCCACCACATGGACGGCGTGATGTTCGAGCAACTCACCGACTACGTGAAGGGCGTCGTCACGTTCCGGCCGAACATTGCCGGACTGCTGGACGGCGTACCATTCGTCTATCAGATGCACATCGCGCTTGGCTTCACGATCTTCCTCGTGTCGCCGTTCACGCGGATGGTGCATATCTGGAGCGGCATCGCGTCCATCGCGTATCTGTTCCGGCCGTACCAGCTCGTGCGCAAGCGCTAAAACGACTTCAAACAAACAGGAACACCACCGATGGATTCAGCTTCGCAAACGATAGCGCCCGGGTTGCCCGCGCGCGTGAACAATGTGGAGATCAGCGCCGCTACGATCGACGCCGAAAGCCGCCACTACGCGAACGCGCCGGACCCGTCTCTCGCCGCTCGCCGTGCGCTCGTCGTTCACGAACTGCTGCGCCAGCGCGCTGTCGCCCTCGAACTGATCGAGCCGGATGCCGATATCGACGACACCACGCTCGACACGCTGCTTTCACGTGAAATGCGCGTTCCTGAGCCGACGCGCGAGGACTGCGCACGCTATTACGCGCAACATCCGTCGCGCTTTGTACGCAATGAACTCGTGTACGCGAGCCACATCCTCTTCGCCGTGACCGACCGCGTGCCGCTCGCGCTCCTTCGACAGAAAGCCGAGGAAACGTTAGGCCAATTGCTTCACGCACCCGACACCTTCGAGGCACTTGCGCGTGAGTTGTCTAACTGTCCTTCGGCAGGTGTCGGCGGGAGTCTCGGCCAGCTTACGCGCGGCGACACGGTGCCCGAGTTCGAAACGGCACTGTTCGATAGCACCGACCTCGGCATATTGCCGCGCCTTGTGCGAACGCGCTTCGGCTTTCACCTCGTGCGCATCGACCAACGGGTTCCGGGCGATCCCGTCTCATTCGAAGACGCCGCCGACACGATCGCGCGCTATCTGAGCGAGCGCGTGCGCCACAAAGCTGTTCAGCAATACGTATCGATTCTTGCATCTGAGGCATCACTTGAAAACGCCGCACTCGATGCGGCGACCAGTCCACTGGTTCAATGATCCAAACGCGAGGAAGACGCCATGAATCTGCGTAGCGAATCCAGCCGACCGGGTCCGGCTGCACCGGCCACGATCAGCGCTCAGGCGTGGTCGGTCCTGTTTGCCAGCACGCTCGCATTTCTGGTGTGCTTCGTGGTCTGGATGATGTTCGGCGTGCTCGGCATTCGACTACGCGACGAGCTTGGCTTGAACAGCACCGAATTCGGTCTGCTCACTGCGACGCCCGTGCTCACTGGCGCCGTGATGCGGCTGCCGCTCGGCGCCTGGACCGATCGATTCGGCGGCCGGATCGTCATGACACTCCTGCTCCTTGTCTGTTCTATTCCCGTTTTTGTCGTTAGTTTTGCTAACCAACTCTGGCAGTTCCTCGTGATCGGGCTCTTCCTCGGCTGCGTGGGCGCCTCGTTTGCCGTGGGCACACCTTATGTCGCGCGCTTCTTTCCGCCCGAACGACGCGGGTTCGCCATGGGATTCTTTGGAGCCGGCACGGTAGGCGCCGCGGTCAACCTGTTCGTCACGCCAATACTTCTCGCGAACTTCGGATGGCGGTTCGTGCCGCGGGTCTATGCTATTGCGCTGCTCGTGACGGCCTTGATCTTCTGGTTTGCGTCCGCGCCCGATCCAGGCGCTGGTAAGTCAAAGGGCTCCTGGGTCGATTCCTTCAAGGTGCTGGGCGACCCACGCGTATGGCGCCTGTGCCAGTACTACTCCATTACCTTCGGCGGCTTCACCGCGCTCTCGCTGTGGATTCCGCAATACCTGAAGGCCGAATACGGCATGTCGATCGTGATGGCCGCAGCGTTCGCGGCCGGATTCTCGCTACCGGGCTCCGTGCTGCGTGCCGTGGGTGGCATCCTCGCCGACAAGCTCGGTGCGCACAGCGTGACCTGGTGGGGTCTATGGGTCGCGTGGGTCTGCCTCTTCCTCCTTTCCTACCCATCCACCGACTTCGTCATCCACACGATCGACGGCACGGTCACGTTGCACGTCGCTTTACCCATCGCAGGCTTCGTCGCGCTGACATTCGTGCTCGGCGCGGTGTTCGCATTCGGAATGGCGTCGACGTTCAAATACGTCGCCGACTTCTATCCCACCAACATGGGTGTCGTGACGGGAATCGTCGGGCTTGCGGGCGGGCTGGGCGGCTTCCTGCTGCCGATCCTGTTCGGCGCGCTGCTCGACGTCTTCAGGGTCCGGTCAACCTGCTTCATGCTGCTTTACGGCATCGTCTGGGTGTCGCTGATCCTGCTGTATATGTCCGAGGTACAACGCACGCCCGTTCTCGAGAAAAGGACCGGTCGTCTCGAGAGTAGACCTGCTTGATCTGCGGGTCCCGCAATTATCTGGACGCCGCTCGCGCCGCGAGCGGCGTTTTTTTTGCCGGTTTTCGGATTCCGCGGTTAATCGTCGCGACTCATCGCAATACACGCCGCGCAGTGAGAATCGCATCTCCGGGAAACACGATGCGCAGCGCACGATGCACAGTTCATTCACACACCCCAATAGCACGAATTAACCGTAAAATCCGATTCTCCCTTTCTTGACTTGTATTATTTCGTCGCCTCCGCAGTCGCGATAATATTCGCTACCACAAAGAAACGTCATACGACGCATTCACCCATCGC
This sequence comes from Paraburkholderia adhaesiva, assembly GCF_021390575.1. Taxonomy (GTDB): domain Bacteria; phylum Pseudomonadota; class Gammaproteobacteria; order Burkholderiales; family Burkholderiaceae; genus Paraburkholderia; species Paraburkholderia adhaesiva. Next base: position 120,410 of record NZ_JAJEJQ010000003.1, read on the forward strand.
CTCAATGGGTAAATCAAGCCGGATGCCAGCGCAGCCTTTGTCCATCACCCAAAAGGAGGAGGCGACAAAGCGCCTCTACGCACAGTGGGCTAATTACACCAGGCTAATTCCACGTGCGTATTTCCTCGGCTTTCTGCTTTGAATATAGTGCTTTTTAAACCGTAACTGATCTTGTGATCTGCCGCCCAACGCACGCATTTTCCGGCAACCATCGCGGAATCGAATAATGGCTGATGCCCCTTTTCTTGAAGCGCCTGGCTGCTATGCGCCGGAGCCGGACGATATCCTCGGTATCGTCGAGCTTCCCGCACCGAACCTGGAGCGCAAACGCTCGCTGATGAAAGCACTCGGCGACCGCGCGAGCCGTCGCGAGGTCAGCCCGGAAGCGTTGTCGACGACGCTGATCAGCGAAATTCTCTGGGCCGGCTTTGGTGTCAACCGTGTCATCACCGGCGGGCGCACAGCACCCCGCCACGACGACGCTCGTGACATCGACATCTACGCCTTCCTGCGTCGTGGCATATACCGCTACGACCCCCTTTCGCACAGGTTGCTCCTTAGAAATGCGGAAGACGCACGCCATCTGACCGGCCAGCAAGCATTCGTCGCGGATGCACCGCTGACCCTGGTCTACGTCGCACTGCCCCCGAAAGACCCAGCAACGAAGCCGGACCGCATTTCCACGCCTGAGCTGATCACTATCGGGGCCATTTCGCAGAATGTATCGCTGTACTGCGCAGCATCGGGCCTTGCCACGGTCATACGCGGATCATTCTCGCGCGCCCGACTGGCCGAGGTCATGGATCTTCGTTATGGAGAAGTGGCCGTGCTTGCGCAATCCATTGGCAAACCGGGTTCGTAACGGACGCCAGAGATGAAATGAGGTTCGCCCTCGAAGCAAGCCGAGAGACCTTGCCGGTTGGGGCGTTTCAGATTGCCGCTGTCGAGCGGCGTGTTATATCGGCGGATAGTTCAACTAATAGAATGTGCTGCCGGGAGTATGAGTTATGAGGCAATTGAGCGGCCGACACCACGTACCCTGCGTTTGGGAAACGCACTACGTGACCCCCCTGGCCCATTTCAGAAATCTGCGCCACCGGACGCTACCGTGTGGCCCACTCCAGCCGAGCGACACCTACTACCTTCTCGAGGCATTGCCGCGTGAAGGCGGGCGGGCCATCACGTTCGTCGCCGAGCGGCGCTACGCGGAAAAGCTGCTGATTCGCGGCGGAAAATTCCCGCTGCCAGTCTTTAATCCGCTCTATCGGTCCTATGCGAAGCACAGCACCGAACGCGACCCTCGTTCGTGCATGAGCGGGCTCAACGCGGACCTCTACGACGCCATTCATATGCTGTGCATCGTCCGCGGTGACATGCCGAGAAACGGCATCACGCGCACGCTGGAATCGCTACGCGCCAATCCCGAAGCGTCCGTGAAGAGCCATGAAATCGTCCGGTTCGCGCATGCGTTGGAGCAAGGGAGCAACGAAAGCCCGCTTTCGCTCGCAATCGACCGGCTGCGCAAGGCCATTCCGGGGCTTCGCGACTTCCCGTTCAAGTTTTTGCGCGTCCGGATGCTGCACGAAAATCTGGCCGTCGGCATTTGAACTCGCGGTTGTCGCGCGGTTATGGCGCGGCAATCGCTCAGGATCGGGGGGATAGCAATACAGCGGGCGATCGAATGTGCGCAACGCACTATTCGTCCGCTGCCCCCTGGCTCGTGCCGCCACCCAGAAAACCTTCACGCTCTTTCGCGTAGAGCGCGACCTGCACACGGCTCGTCATTTTCAGCTTGCGCAGAATATTGCGCACATGGATCTTCACCGTGCTCTCAGCCAGGTCCAGTGCACGCGCGATCTCCTTGTTGCTCGCTCCGCGCCCCAGTTCCTGCACGATTTCCTGCTCGCGCGCGGTCAACGCTTCTCCTGAATCGCCGCCGGTACGCGGCACGGGTGGCTGCAGCGTCGGTCTGCGCATCCGCTCCACGAGCTTCGTCATCATGTGCTCGGTGATCACGGGCTGACCGGCCGCCGCCTTGCGAATCGCGTCGGCCAGCGTCTCGGCCTCGATATCCTTCAAGAGATATCCGCACGCGCCCGAGCGCATCGCAGCGGTCAGATCGTCGCCATCCTCCGAGACCGTCAGCATCACGACCGCCGTGCCGGGCAAGTCTTGCACGAGCAGTTGCAGCGTTTCCAGGCCAGAAAGCCCCGGCATGTTCAGGTCGAGCAGGACAACATCCGGTGCGTGCTGCTTCGCGCGCTTGATCCCTTCGACGCCATCGGCCGCTTCGTCCACGACCTCAAAATCAGGCTGTCGCAGCAATAGCGCCCTGACGCCCGAGCGAAAGAGCGTGTGATCGTCGATGAGCAGAATGCGAATTGTCATGTGAGCGTAGATACAGGAGTATTCGGTGACTTCGGCTACTTCAGTTACTTCGGTTACGTCACGCGGCCATGCGCGCCTCGGCGCCAAGCACCAGCTCCACGCGCGAACCATGATCGGGGCGGCCGTCCAGCTTCAGCGTCGCCGCGAGGTGCCTCGCCCGCTCGCGCATGATATGGAACCCCACGTGCGATTCCCCTGCCGAGTCGAGATCGGCCGGATCGTAGCCAATGCCATCATCCTCGACAAGCAGCCGGAAATCGCGCCCGTTGACTACCGTTATGTGAACCGATTGCGCCTCGGCATGCTTGCGCACGTTGGAGAGCGCCTCCTGCAGGATAAACAGCACCTGTAGCTGTTGATCGGCCGGCAGCGGCGCACCGCCTTCGTCGCGATAGTCGAGCGTCACGTCGGCGTCCGACTGTCGCTGGAAGCGCGCAACCGTATCTTCGACCGCGGGCCGCAGCGCGCCCGGGCCGAGCCGCGTGCGGAAGTTCAGCAGCAGTTCGCGCACGTCCTCATAGCTTTCCTCGACACCCCCTGCGAGCAGCGGCACCAGCTCGCCGATTTCGTCGAGATCACGCGCATGCACGGCCTTGTTGAGCAATTGCACCTGCATCTTCAGGTAGCTCAGGCCCTGGGCGATGCTATCGTGCAAGCCCTGCGCGACGAGATTGCGCTCCTCGGACACGGCAAGCTGCCGCGCCAGTGTAGCGAGCCGCCGGTTCTTGAGCGCGACGCCCAGATGCCTCCCAAGCGTGCGCAGCAACTGAACCTCGGATGGCGACATCGCCCGCTCGCGCCGGAAGTGCAGCGAGAACATGCCAAGCTTTTCCCCCTGTGACACGATGCCGAACGCGGCGACGTTAACAAAGCCGGCACGAATGCAGTACTTCGAGTATTCACGGTCCGGACCCGTCATGCTGCGCGGATTGCGCATGACCGCATATTCCGACGACGTCGCGCTGCCGCAGATGCAATCGTTCACACCCATGCACCGCTCCGCGTTCACCAGCTCCTCCGACAATCCCTCGGACACGAGCATATGCAGCTTGCTGTCCTCCGCCGATACCAGGCGCACCGATCCGCCATCGACATCGAACTCGCGCATGAGGCGCTTGAGGAACGTACCGCACAGCACTTCGGCGGGCTCGTTTCCGTTGAGGCACGCCGTCATTTCGTAGAGCAGCGACAGTTCGCGGTTCTGCGCCGCGAGTTGCGCGGTCTTCGCATCGACGAGCGCCGCGAGGTCGCGGTACAGCGTCTGCAGCTCGCCAACCATTCGGTTGAAACCCTGGGCAAGATAGCCGAACTCATCCTCGGTATCGACCGGCAGGCGCGTGTCGAACTTTCGCGCTTCGACGCGAGAAACCCCTTCGTGCAGGCGCTGCACAGGTACGACGAACCACAGGTACAGCAAATAAACTATCGCCGCCGTCCCGACACACGACAGCGCAGCCAGCGCGAGCTGCGACGTCCGCAGCCACGCGGTCTTGCGCGCGTTCTCGCGCTCGATCATGCCGACGAGACGGTCCGCTTCGTCGACGAAACCCGGCAGCAGCGCGAGATATTTCGGCGGCTCGCCTTCCCCCGCGTCGCGTTCGCTCAGCGCAGCCGGTTTGAGCTGCTCGTCCCATACCGCGGCGACGCGATCGAACTGCTTGTGAATCGCCGGGTCGTTGGGCAGGAACAGCGGACGCGCCGCATCGCCCTGACGCAATCGACGCACCGTGTCGTCCAGTAGCTTGAGCTGGTCGTCGAGGTCGGCGGGCTCGCCAAGACGCGTTTCCCACAGCGCGATCGCCACCGCGTTCGCCCGCATGCGCAGGCTGCCCGCGTCGTTGATCGCAGCGCCCGCGCCTTCCAGCTGCCACGACAGCCAGAGCGTGCCGCCAATCATCGAAAGCACGAGTGCGAGCGCCACCGCCGAAAGCACAATGATGCGAGTCGACAGGCGCCGGGCGAATGGCGCCGCCGACGCAACGACGTCGGTCTGTTCGGAAAAGTCGGAGGGCGTGTACATGGCTTGACCGGTCGGTGTGGGGCTCAGGTGCGATTATCCGCCTGTGCGCCGCCCGCCGAAAGCCCGCCCACGGTCTTCGCGATGAACGCGGCAATCGCTGGCACGTCGTTCAGCGCCAGGACGGGCAAACGGGTATCGAGGTCCATATCGGACGCGATCGCCACGATGCGCGGGTCATGCGGATAAAGCACCTCGCAGCCGCTCCCGCTGCGCACGACTTCGAGCCGCGGAATCTCGGCGGTCGTGTAGCCTTCGACGAGCGTGAGGTCGGCAGGCGAAAGCCGGGCGAGCATCGTGTCGAATGACGGTTCCGGTCCGTCGTGCAAGATAGCCCACGACGTCGGCGACACGACCAGCACCTCGCCCGCACCTGCGGCGCGAAAGCGCGCGCTGTTCTTGTGCGGCGGCTCGAGGTCGAGCTTATGGTGACAATGCTTGATGACGTTGACCACGAGGCCCTGAGCGCCGAAATGGGCGAGCAGCGCCTCGATCAGGGTCGTTTTGCCCTGACCCGAGCGGCCTGCAATGCCAAAGAGTCGTGCCATGACACGCATCCTCCTGCAAAAAAAAAGCGGGCGACCGCCAGACACGGTCGCCCGAAGGTGATCAGGCCACGATCCTCCGGGCCGACCAACGGGGACTACCGGCTACGCACGAGCTGCCATGCGCGGCCGAGATAACCGAGTGAAGCAAAACCGCTCCACACGTGCACAAGACGCGTGAACGGGAAGATCACGAAAAGCGTCATGCCCATGAAGAGGTGCACGCGGAAGATAAGCGGTGCGTCGGCCACGAAGCTTGCTGCATCACCACGGAACGTCAAGGTGTGCTGCGCCCACGTCATGAGCTTCACCATCATCGCGCCGTCCATGTGACCTGCCGATTCGCCGATCGTCGAAAGACCGAGCAGCAGCGTGACGAGAATCCACAGGAGCAGGATCTTGTCAGCAGTGCGCGTCACAGCCGACACACGGACGTTCGAGAGACGACGGTGCAGCAGGATCGCGAGCCCGGCGAGACACATCGAGCCCATCACGCCGCCCGCGACCATCGCGACCATCTGCTTGGCGCTGTGCGGCACGCCGAGGAAATCCCAGACCGCGACGGGCGTGAGCAGACCGAACAGGTGGCCAAAGAACAGCCCCAGAATGCCGACGTGAAAGAGGATATTACCAATCCTCAGTTGTCCGCGATGGAGGATCTGCGAGCTATCCGCCTTCCACGTGTACTGCTCGCGTTCGAAGCGGGCGAGACTGCCAAACAGAAAGATGGCTAAAGCAATGTAGGGATAGGTCCCGAACAGAAACTGGTTAAACGTGTTCATTGCGTATCCTTTGCATGGCCTGCCGCGTCATGCCGCGTACGCGGCGGGTGAAAATGGACGGTCTGCGGTGCATTGCGCGTAATGAGAGGCTCAACACCGTCCGCGCCGACGCCAAACATCTCCAGCGCTTCATCCATGTCGCGCACCGGTGCCACGGTCAGCGGCTTCGGCTCGACCGTGCACATGCTGCACAACACGGTGAAGACACACGCGTACGGACTCTCGGAGCGCTTCAACTGCTTGCCGAGTTCGGCGATCACATGAATCGCTTCGCCCAGCAGCGTCGACGCATCTTCGCTGCTGATGAGCCCGAGCACTTCGAGAAAGAGCGGCACATAGTCGGGCAGTTCGTTCGTCGCCACGTCGAGGCCAAAGCTGCGATATTCCTCGAGCAGATCGACCATGGCCTGGCCGCGGTCGCGGCTTTCGCCGTGCACGTGCTCGAACAGATGCAGCGAGTGACGCGGATTACGGTCGAACGTCGCGACGTATTCCTCCTGCGACTCGATCAACGAACGGCCACGCAGCGCACCGATGAGCGGCGCCAGATCGCGCGCCGCATCGGGATACGCGAGCAGCGCATCATCGATTTCCTCGAGGGCATCGAGCAGGTCCTGCTCCGGATAATCGAGCAGGCCCGCCAGGATCGGATAAATCGACATCGTGTATTCCTCCGCTTACGTGTTCGACGTCGCCTTACGCGACTTCGGCATATCCGCGAACACGACACTGCCCTGCTGCTTCGCGCCGAACAGCGAACCTTCCGTCACACCGCCCGAACAACCGTTGCCGAACGAGAAGCCACAGCTGCCCTTCTCGTTGAAGCTGTCCTCGACCATTTCCTTGTGCGACGACGGAATCACGAAGCGGTCTTCGTAGTTTGCGATCGCCATGATCCGGTACATGTCTTCGACCTGTTCCGGGGTGAGGTTCGTCGTACTCAAGAGCGACGGATCTTCGATGCCATCGACCGATTGCGCACGCTTGTATGCGCGCATAGCCAGCATGCGGCGCAGTGCGTCGATCACCGGTGCCTCGTCGCCTGCGGTCAGCAGGTTCGCGAGATACTGCATCGGAATGCGCAGGCTCGCGACGTCGGGGATCACGCCGTCGTGGCCAATGTGGCCCGCGTCCGCTGCCGACTGGATCGGCGAGAGCGGCGGCACGTACCAGACCATCGGCAGCGTGCGGTACTCGGGGTGCAGCGGGAACGCGATTTTCCACTCCACCGCCATCCGGTACACCGGCGATTTCTTCGCGGCGTCGAGCCAGTTCTGCGCGATGCCCTGACGCAATGCCTCGGCTTCCACCGCCGGGTCATTCGGGTCGAGGAACAAATCGAGTTGAGCCTGATACAGATCCGTCTCTTTCTCGACGCTTGCTGCCTCGCTGATACGGTCCGCGTCGTAGAGCATCACGCCGAGATAGCGGATACGGCCCACGCAGCTTTCCGAGCACACGGTCGGCTGACCCGCCTCGATACGCGGGTAGCAGAACACGCACTTCTCGGCCTTGCCGGTCTTCCAGTTGAAGTACATCTTCTTGTACGGGCAACCGGACACGCACATACGCCAGCCGCGGCACTTGTCCTGGTCGACGAGCACAATGCCGTCGTCTTCGCGCTTGTACACCGAGCCCGACGGGCACGATGCAACGCACGCCGGATTCAGGCAGTGCTCGCACAGACGCGGCAGATACATCATGAAGGTGTTTTCGAACGTCGAATACATCTCCTTCTGCACGTTCTCGAACAGCGCATCACGGCCGCGCGACTCGAACTCGCCACCGAGATCGTCTTCCCAGTTCGGACCCCAATGGATCTTGTCCATCTTCTTGCCGGTGATCACTGACACCGGGCGCGCGGTGGGCGGCGTCTGCGAGAGACCCGCTTTCTGCAGATGCTCGTAGTCGTACGTGAACGGCTCGTAGTAGTCGTCGATGGCAGGCAGGTTCGGGTTCGCGAAAAGGTTCGCGATCACCTTGAGCTTCGAACCCTGGCGCGGCTCGATATGGCCGTCCTGCTTGCGGACCCAACCGCCGTTCCACTTCTTCTGGTTCTCCCACTCCTTCGGATAACCAATGCCTGGCTTCGTTTCGACGTTGTTGAACCACGCGTACTCCACGCCGTCACGCGACGTCCACACGTTCTTGCACGTAACAGAGCACGTATGGCAGCCGATGCACTTGTCCAGGTTCAGGACCATTGCCACCTGGGCACGAATCTTCATGATGCTGCTCCTTCGACGAGCGGGCCTTCAAGCCACTCGACCTTGTTCATCTTGCGGACGATGACGTATTCATCGCGATTGCTGCCGACCGTGCCGTAGTAGTTGAAACCATAGGCAAGCTGCGCATAGCCACCGATCATGTGCGTCGGCTTGAGCACCGTGCGCGTGACCGAGTTGTGGATACCGCCGCGAAATCCGCTCGTCTCGGCGCCCGGCGTGTTCACGATCTTTTCCTGAGCGTGATACATGAGGCACATGCCGCGCGGCACACGCTGGCTCACCACCACGCGCGCAGTCAGCGTTCCGTTCACGTTGAAGACTTCGACCCAGTCGTTGTCCTTGAGGCCGGCCTCCTTCGCTTCGGATTCCGAAACCCACACGTGCGGACCACCACGCGAAAGCGTGAGCATGCGGATGTTGTCCGAATACGTCGAGTGGATACCCCACTTCTGGTGCGGCGTGATCCAGTTCAGCACCAGTTCGTGCTCGCCGTTCGGCTTCGCACCGAGCATCGGCTTGATGGTCTTCGTGTCGATGGCCGGCTTGTAGCTCGCCGAAGCCTCACCGAAGTCGAGCATCCAGCGGTGGTCCTGATAGAACTGCTGACGGCCGGTGAGCGTGCGCCATGGAATCAGCTCGTGCACGTTCGTGTAGCCCGCGTTGTAGCTGACTTCTTCCGATTCGAGACCCGACCACGTCGGCGCGGAGATGATCTTGCGCGGCTGCGCCTGAACATCGCGGAAGCGGATCTTGTCGTGCTCGCGTCCTTCAGCCAGGTGCACGTGATCGCGGCCCGTGATCTTCGAGAGCGCATCCCACGCCTTCACCGCGACGTGACCGTTGGTTTCCGGCGCGAACGTGAGGATCATTTCCGCCGCGTCGATTGCGGTGTCGAGACACGGACGTCCATCCGTCACGCCCGTGCGATTCGTGATGCCGGTGAGGTGCGCGAGTTCGCCCACCTCGTGCTCCGTGTTCCAGTTGATGCCCTTGCCGCCGTTGCCGAGCTTGTCGAGCAGCGGCCCGACCGACGTGAACTTGTTGTAGATCTCGCGATAGTCGCGCTCCACAACCTGCATCGAAGGCGCGGTCTTGCCGGGAATCAGGTCGCACTCGCCATGACGCCAGTCCTTCGGCTCGAACGCCTGACCGAGTTCGTTCGGCGTGTCGTGCAAGAGCGGCGTGCAGACGAGGTCGGTACGCGTACCAAGATGCGCACCGCCGATCTCCGAGAACTTCTTCGCGATGGCCTTGTAGATCTCCCAGTCCGTCTTGCTCTCCCACAGCGGCTGCACTGCTTCCGAAAGCGGGTGGATGAACGGGTGCATGTCGGACGTGTTCAGGTCGTCCTTCTCGTAGAACGTCGCGGACGGCAGCACGATGTCGCCATAGAGGCAGGTCGTGCTCATCCGGAAGTCGAGCACCGTGAGCAGGTCGAGCTTGCCCTCTGCAGCCGGGCGCACCTTCACTTCCGACGGCTTGATGGCGTCGTCCTCGTCGCCGAAGACCGCGTTCTGCGTGCCGAGCAGGTACTTGAGGAAGTACTCGTGACCCTTGCCCGAGCTACCGAGAATATTCGAGCGCCACACGAACATGTTGCGCGGGAAGTTCACGGGATTGTCGGGGTCGTCGCACGCGAAATTCAGCGCGCCGGACTTCAGTTGTTCTACTGCCCAGCCAATCGGCTCACGACCTGCGCGCTTCGCGGCTTCGACGACGTCGAGCGGATTCGCGCCGAGCTGCGGTGCCGACGGCAGCCAGCCCATGCGCTCGGACTTCGCGTTCAGGTCGAGCATGCTCAAACCCTTGTAGCGCTCGCGATCCGCGCCCGGGCTGAGAATTTCGTCGAGCGAGACCTTCTCGTGACGCCACTGGCTCGTGTGGTTGTAGAAGAACGACGTGCCGTTCATCTGGCGCGGCGGACGCACCCAGTCGAGCGCGAACGCGAGCGGCGTCCAGCCGAACTGCGGCCGCAGCTTTTCCTGACCCACGTAGTGCGCCCAGCCGCCACCGCTCTGGCCGATACAGCCGCACATCATCAACAGGTTGATGATGCCGCGGTAGATCATGTCGTTGTGGTACCAGTGGTTGAGCGCGGCACCGAGGATCACCATGCTCTTGCCGTGCGTGCGATCCGCGTTGTCCGCGAATTCACGCGCCACCTGGATCACGAGCTTGCGCGGCACCGTCGTGTGCTTTTCCTGCCACGCCGGCGTGCAGGGAACGTCGTCGTCATACGACTGCGCGACGTTCGGGCCGCCGAGACCCTGATCGACGCCGTAGTTCGCCATCTGCAGGTCGTACACCGTCGCGACGAGCACGCTCGTGCCGTCCGCCAGCGCAACACGCTTTGCCGGCACGCGACGCGCCAACATCGCACCGTGCTCTCCGCCGAAATACGGGAAGCTCACGTCGGCAACTTCGTCGTGCGCATCGATGAGCGACAGACGCGGATCGATCGTACGGCCGCTACCACCGTCCTTCAGTTCGAGATTCCAGCGACCGACCTTCTCGCCGTCGTTGTGGTTCGCTTCGCCCCAGCGGAAACCGACCGAGCCGTTCGGCGCGACGATGTCGCCCGTCGCTGCATCGATCGCGAGGGTCTTCCATTGCGGGTTGTTCGCTTCGTCGAGATTGCCAGCAAGTTGCGACGCGCGCAGGAACTGGTCCGGCACAATCGCGCTATCACGCTCGGCGAGCACGACGAGCAGCGGCATGTCGGTGTATTGCTTGACATAGTCGCGGAAGTACGCGGATTTGCCGCTCGCGTGGAATTCCTTGAGCACGACGTGACCCATCGCCATTGCGAGCGCCGCGTCGGTGCCCTGGGTCGGTGCGAGCCAGATATCGCCGAACTTGACCATTTCGCCGAAGTCCGACGACACGGCGACGGTCTTCGTGCCCTTGTAGCGGACTTCGGTATAGAAGTGCGCGTCAGGCGTACGCGTCTGCGGCACATTCGAGCCCCAGACCATCAGATAGGTGGAGTTGTACCAGTCGGCGGACTCGGGCACGTCCGTCTGCTCGCCCCACACTTGAGGCGACGACGGCGGCAGGTCGCAGTACCAGTCATAGAACGACAGGGGCACGCCGCCAATCAGGCTCAGGTAGCGCGCGCCAGCCGCATACGAGACCATCGACATCGCCGGAATCGGCGAGAAACCGATCACACGGTCAGGGCCGTATTTGCCGACCGTGTAGGCGTTCGCTGCGGCGATCATCTCGGTCGCCGTATCCCAGTCGGCGCGCACGAAGCCGCCAAGACCACGCACCTTCTTGTAGCGCGCAGCCTTTTCCGGATTCTCGACGATCGACGCCCACGCCTGTACCGGACCGAGCGTGCGACGTGCGTCGCGCCACATGTCCATCAGCCGTCCGCGGATCATCGGATGTTTGACGCGCTGCGCCGAATACACGTACCAGCTGTACGACGCGCCACGCGGACAACCACGCGGTTCGTGGTTGGGCAGGTCGGCGCGGGTGCGCGGGTAGTCGGTCTGCTGCGTCTCCCATGTGATCAGACCATTCTTCACGTAGACCTTCCACGAACACGAACCGGTGCAGTTCACACCGTGTGTCGAGCGGACGATCTTGTCGTGTTGCCAGCGGCTGCGATAGCCGTCCTCCCACTTGCGGTCTTCGTTGACGACCGCGCCGTGACCGTTCGAGAAAGTCGCCTTGACGCGCGACATGAACTTGAGACGGTCCAGAAAGTGACTCATCTTATTCTCCGGGACTGATGCTGCGTCCAGCCTGCACTGTGTGATTGCGTGGACGTGGGGTATTCGTGAAGCTTAGTGTGACGGGCGCGCTAGCGCGCCCGGTTGCCAGCGGAAGCGAACTGCAGACGCATCAGCAAGGCATCGGCGCATTGCGGCGTGCGTAGAAAATCCACGTGACCGCTGCACACACCAGGTAAAAACCGATGAAGCACACGAGCGCCGTGACGGGCGACCCGGTGGCGGCGATCGACGAACCGAAGCTCCTCGGGATGAAGAAGCCGCCGTATGCGCCCATCGCACCCGCAAAACCGAGCACCGCTGCCGACTCCTTGCCGGCCTCGGCCAGCACCTGGTGCTGTGTAGAGGCGCCCTTGGCCTTCGCAAGGCGCTGATGCTGCGTGAGGAAGATCACCGGGATCATGCGGAACGTGGAACCGTTGCCGATACCGGTCAGGGCGAACAGCACGATGAACATCGCGAGGAAGCCGCCGAAGTTGCCAGCCGATCCGTCATGCGGCAGGAAGGCGATCACACCGACCACCGCTGCAATCATCGCGAGGAACGTAAAGAGCGTGACGCGCGCGCCGCCCATACGGTCCGAGATCCAGCCGCCGATAGGACGTGTCAGCGCACCGGCGAGCGGCCCGAGGAACGCGTAGGCCGTCGGGTTGATCGCTGGGAATTCTGCCTTCGTGAGCAGCGCAAGGCCCGCGGAGAAGCCGATGAACGAACCGAAGGTGCCGACATACAGGAAGCACATCAACCAGTTGTGCGTGCGGCGGAAAATCACTGCCTGCTCGCTGAACGACGCCTTCGCATCGGCGATGTCGTTCATGCCGAACCAGGCTGCAATCGAAGACACAATGATCAGCGGAACCCAGATGAAGCCCGCGTTCTGCAACCAGATGCTGTGTTCGACACCCTTCGCGACATAGGTCTGGCCGTCACCGAGCACGCCGCTGAACACGGCAGTCGAGATGACGATCGGCGTGACGAACTGCACCACCGAAACGCCGAGGTTACCGATACCAGCGTTCATGCCGGTCGCGAAGCCCTTGCGCTGCTTCGGAAAGAAGAAGCTGATGTTGGCCATCGACGAGCTGAAGTTCGCGCCACCCAGACCGCACAACAGTGCGAGCACTAGCAGTGTTTGATACGAGGTCGACGGATCGCGCAGTGCGAAGCCCATGCCGAGCGCCGGGATCAGCAGCGTGGCCGTCGAGATCGCGGTAAAACGGCGACCGCCGAAGATGGGCACGAGGAACGAGTAGAAGATGCGCAGCGTAGCGCCCGACAGTGCGGGGAGTGCCGTGAGCCAAAAGAGCTCGTCCTTGGTGAAGTGGAAACCGCCCTTGTCGAGATTGACGACGGTGACGCTCCACAGCGACCACACGACAAACGCCAGCATCAGCGCGGGAATGGAGATCCAGAGGTTGCGGTTGGCGACCTGCTCGCCACTCGCTTTCCAGAAACGCGAATTCTCCGGCTCCCATTCAGTCAACAGATATTTAGACATGATGTTTGCTCAATCAAAAAAAAGCACGCCACATACGTGGCGTGCGAGGAAATCAGTGGCCCACGGTCTCGCGCACCTGCACGTTGCTCTCTTTCTGAGCACCGGCCTTGCCCAGCGCCTCCGAGCGGTACGAAAAGTGCATGAACAGCAGGCTGACAACAGTTGCACCGAACATCAGCATGAAGCACGTGCTGCGCACGCCGGTCAGATCGACCAGCAACCCGAACATAATCGGCAGGATGAAACCGGCAAGGCCGCCAGCCAGCCCGACGACGCCCGAGACCGCGCCGATGTTGTCGGTGTAGTCGTCACCGATGAACTTGAAAACCGACGCCTTGCCGACCGCGACTGCAATGCCGATGATGAACATGACGACCGTATAAAACACCGGACCGGCACCGATGGTGAACGCAAGCGGCCCATGTGCGCTGTGGATCACGAAATCGGTCGGCGGATAGCTCAGCACGAAGAAGCCCGCGAGCGCGACCCACATCACGGCCCACGTCGTGCGATATGCGCCGAAACGGTCGGAGAGCCAGCCGCCGAGCGCACGCACCACGCCACCCGGCAGAGAGAAGCATGCCGCGAGCAGTGCCGCGCTCTCGATTCCGAAGCCGTATTGCTGCACGTAGTACTGCGGCATCCACAGCGCGAGCCCGACGTAGCCGCCGAATACCACCGAGTAGTACTGTGCGTAGCGCAGAACGCGCGGGTCGGCGAGCACCTTGAACTGACTCCCGGCGCTCGCCCGGGTCGGGACGCGATGCGCGGGATTGCTTACCGAAAGGGCAAGAAAGACGAATGCGGTGATAAGCATGGCTATGGCGTAGACCTTCGGTACGATCGTCCACGTACCGGCGGTGACGATCAGCACAGGCGCCACGAACTTGTTGAGTGCGGCGCCGGAATTGCCCGCGCCGAAGATTCCCATCGCGAGACCCTGTCGCGACTTCGGAAACCAGCGCGCGACGTAAGGGGTGCCAACCGAAAACGACCCGCCCGCCACACCGACGAATAGGCCGAGCAGCAGAAACTGCCAAAGCTGAGTTGCATACGACACGAGCCAGATCGGCACGACAGTCGAGAGCATAGTGAGGAAAAACACGATCCGGCCGCCGAAACGGTCGGTCCACATACCGAGCGGGACGCGAATGAGCGAGCCGGTCAGTACGGGTGTTGCGGCGATGAGACCAAACTCCGCATCGCTCAAATGAAGTTGTGACTTCAACGGAATGCCGAGGATGGAGAACATCATCCAGACGGCGAAACAGATCGTGAAAGCAAATGTGCTTGATCCGAGCACGCGCCACGCGGCGTTTGCCCCGCTATTGATGCTTCTATTTTCCCCGTCCATTTCTATGGCCTGGTAGTTTAGTGGATAACAGTCAGCTTACTCACTATTTCGCGCGATTCCATTACTCATAGGGATCGTGTGACAACCGGACACTAGTCCTTTGGGAGTAGCTCCTTTCTGCAACCGCGTGGACGAACGCTGATGGGCGTCCGGTTGCGCGCGCACCGTTCTCCAAACCACCACTGGCCACGCACATGAGCGGCGTTGATCCTCATGCCATTAGATTAATTACCTCGTGTTTTACGGTACATTTTTGCAATTAGTTAGCTATGTTTATTACTTTACAAAGTACCTGAAACACACCGCCCACAAATCACGCCATTTGTCGCATTCACGAAAACATAATTGGCGCGGCCCGGCCGTCAATGAGCCAGGCCACGCAATAAGACAATATGTCGCATGGAGTACTCCGCCTTGCCGTTCCGCCAACCGGCAAGGCGAATTCAGCTACGCTCAGCTGGAAAAGCGCTCGCTCACGAACTGATCGGCCGGCACGCGCGCGGCAGCCGCCGCATCACGCGCACCGGTCACGAGCGCAGGCGGCCCGCAGACATAGATATCCGGTGCCGCGTCTGCCTCTGCGAGCGCCATGGCCAACGCATCGACAGGCGTACCGCGGAACCCGGACCAGTCGTCACGGGGACGCCAGACACACAGTTCCACCTTCAACTGCGGCAATTGCGCCTGAAGGCTGCGCAATTCGTCGACCATGAACAACTCTTCCTCATGCGAAACGCCGAAGAAGACCCGCGCGTCGTCCAGTTCCTGAAACTCAGCCATGCGTCGCAGCATGGAGATGACGGGCGCGAGACCCGTGCCGCCCGCAACGAACCAGCGTGGCCGCAGACTGCCCGCAATCAGGCCGAAGCCGCCCTGCGGACCGTGAACGGTCAGCGCATCGCCAACCTTTGCGCTATCGCGCAGCCACGCGGAGAACTGTCCTTGCGGCTGCAAGCGGATCAGAAACTCAAACCGTCCTTCCCAATTGCTCGTGTTCGAAATCGAAAAAGGACGTCGCACGTCGGTGCCGGGGATCTCCAGCTCGGCGAACTGGCCCGGTTCGAACTCCACCGCGCTGCCGAGCGGATCATCGGGATCGATGCTCAACTCGACTCGCACGGTGTTCTGCGCGATCGTTTCGAGCGCCGTAATCCGCGTAGCCCGCGCGGACACCGGGTGCAACAGCACCTTCGCACTGTCGTAAGGCAATGACACGCGAAGGTCGCTGCGCGGCATCGTGCGGCAAAGCAGGATGGAGCCCTCGCCGGACGGCAATGCGTCGGGGCTGTGAACGCCCAGAGCGTAGTCGCCGGCTGAGACCGTCGCGTGACAGGCACCGCAACTGCCCTGGCGGCATTGCGACGGCAACGTGATCGTTGCCGCCGCGGCCGCCGACAGCACGTCCTGGCCTGGCTCGCACGCGAAGTCGAACTGCGCTCCGTCGCGCGTGGTGATCTCGATTCGACAATTCATGATTTGGGCGTTCCTTGCAGCGTGTCAGGCGGCCTTGCGCGAGAGCGCGGCAGCGAGATCGTCGCTTGCGTTGCCGATCGGCTGAATGCCGAACTGCTCGACGAGCAGACCGAGGACATTCGGCGTGAGGAACGCGGGGAGCGTCGGTCCGAGGCGGATGTTGCGGATTCCGAGTGCCAGCAGCGTCAGCAGCACGGCAGCGGCCTTCTGCTCGAACCACGAAATGACGAGCGAGAGCGGCAGGTCGTTCACGCCGCAATCGAAGGCGCTGGCAAGCGCCATGGCGATGCGGATCGCCGAATAGGCGTCGTTGCACTGACCCACGTCGAGCAGACGCGGAATGCCACCGATGTCGCCGAATTCGTGGCGGTTGAAGCGGTACTTATTGCAGCCGAGCGTCATCACGACGGTATCGTTCGGGGCCTGCGTGGCGAAGTCCGTGTAGTAGTTGCGACCCGGTGCCGCGCCGTCACAGCCGCCGATCAGGAAGAAGTGATTGATCTGGCCAGCCTTGACTGCGTCGATGACCTTGTCCGCGACGCCGAGCACTGCATGGCGGCCGAAGCCCACCGTGATGGTCTCTTCGGGTGCCGTCTCAGCGAAGCCGGGCAACGCGCGGGCGGCCTGAACGACCACGCCGAAGTCGTGATGCTCGAGGTGGCGTACGCCGGGCCAGCCGACCGGACCGGTCGTGAAGATACGCTGACGATACTGGGGCTGCGGTTCGATGATGCAGTTCGACGTCATCAGAATCGGGCCCGGGAAATTCGCGAAGTCGCCGTGCTGATCCTGCCACGCGCCACCGTAGTTACCGGCCAGATGGGTGTAGCGCTTGAGCGTCGGGTAAGCGTGCGCCGGCAGCATTTCGCCGTGCGTGTAGATCTGGACGCCCGTTCCTTCGGTTTGCTCGAGCAGCGCCAGCAGGTCGCCGAAATCGTGACCCGACACGAGAATCGCCTTGCCCGCCACCGGCGTAACGCGCACCTTCGTCGGCGTTTGCTCGCCAAAGCGGCCCGTGTTCGCCGCATCGAGCAATTCCATGACCTTCAGGTTGACGCGGCCGAGTTCGAGCGACTGGCCGAGCAGCGCGTCGGCATCGGTGGGATCGCTTGCGAGGAACGTCAGTGCGGCTTCGACGCCCGCGTAGACCTCGTCGCTTTCATAGCCGAGCATGCAGGCGTGATGCGAGTAGGCGGCCACGCCCTTCAAACCGTAGATGACGAGCGCGCGCAGACCGACGATATCGGCGCCCACCTCGGCTGCGCCCGCCTGGATGCCGACATGCTTCGCCTGCTCCAGCAGACCCGCCATCGACTCGGCCGGTTGCCATTGCGCCGGGCCCGTCTGCTCCTCGAACGCGACACCCTGCGACTTGGCTTGCGCTTCGCAGGCGGCCTTCACGCGGTCACGCGTCTCGGCCGCTTCGCGCAGCAGCACGACAAAGCGCGACGCGTTAAAGTTGACGTTCGTCAACGTGGTGAACAGAGCGTAGAGGACAAACCGGTCAGCTTCACGATCCGGCGTGCCCAGACGGCGGGCGAGACCGCAATACTGACCGATGCCTTTGACTGCGTACACCAGCAGGTCCTGCAGGTCGGCGGTCGTCGCGTCCTTGCCGCAATTACCTTTTGCCGAGGCACAGCCCGGCTGGCTTTGGGTGCGGTCAGTCTGTTCACACTGGTAGCAAAACACGAGTACTTCTCCTATTTCGACGGTTGCGCGTGGGTTGCGCGGAGTTGGCATGCGTCGCTTCGGTTAAGGTGCGGCGCAAACGCAATTAACATGCTTTTTGTATGAATCTTTTTAAATGTTGCCGGGTTCGGATCATTCGTGTGCTGATATAAATCAAAAAACGTGCCGTAGCGGCGCCGTGTCGCACCCGTCGCGGCGTGCGAGGAAATGCCGCATCAGCGTGTTCTGTCGATCCCATATAAGATGCATGTTAAATACCTTTTTTGTGCCGGAGAACCAGCATGACCCTATATCGGATTGCCGAACCGCCAGCGCGCCCCCAGCGCGGCTTCGCCCTGTGGGCACTCGGTTTCCGCCCGTTTTACCTGGGCGGCGCGCTCTTCGCCACCGCCGCCATGCTGGCGTGGCTAGCCGAACTCGATGGGCATCCGCTGCCCGCCCTGCACCCTTATATGCCGGGGATGCTGTGGCACATTCACGAGATGATTTTCGGATTCGCTGCCGCAATCGTGACGGGCTTCCTGCTTACCGCCGTACGGGCATGGACCACGGTGACGCCCGCGGAAGGGAAATCGCTCGCAGCGCTGTGGGGGCTGTGGCTTGCGGGCCGCGTGGCCGTCGCGTACGGGAGTGCCCCGGTCGCCATAACCCTCGACATCGCGTTTCTGCCTGTGTGTGCAATCGTTCTGCTGCGCGTGCTCGTGCACGCGAAGAACCGTCACAACGTCTTTCTGCCCATCGCGCTCGCACTGCTGGCCACGACCAATCTCGTGTTCCACCTCGCCACGGCGACTGGGCGCGTGGACCTGGCCGTGCGCAGCGCCTACGTGGCGGTCGGTCTGATCGTGCTGTTCGTGACGATCATCGGTGGACGCATCATCCCGTCTTTCACCGTCAACGCGATTCCCGGCTTCGAGATCAAGAAGTGGCGCTTCGTCGAGTCCAGCATCATGCTGTTGACCCTGCTCCCTTTCCTGCTCGACGGGTTCGGCGTGACGGGTTTCTTCCTCGCTGCCGCGGCGGCCGCAGCCGCCTTCGTCCAGGGGATGCGGGTTTTCGGATGGCGTTCATGGCGTGTCGGTAACCGGCCGATTCTCACGATCCTGCACATCGCTTACGCGTGGATTCCGGTCGGTTTCGTCATGCTCGCACTCGCGGCTTTGGGTGTCGTTGCGCATTCACTCGCAATTCATTCGTTCACGGTGGGTGCGATCGGAGGCGCGATCATCGCGATGATGACGCGCACGGCGCGCGGGCATACGAGGCGGCCGCTCGTTGCCGGATATATGGATGTCGCGTGCTACGCGCTGCTCGTGCTCGCGGCGCTCGTTCGTGTGGTTGTTCCTGCGCTTGCGCCGCAGCTGACGCTCGTTGCGATCGATGTTTCGGCGGCTTGCTGGATCATCGCGTTTGCCGGGTATTTCGCCCGCTACGCTGGATGGCTCGCGAAACCGCGGGTCGATGGTAAGCCGGGTTGATGCGTTGTGTTCGTGGTGGGTCGGTGCCAGCGTGCGTGCAGGTATCGACTCCCTCAAGCACGTGCCACTCGGCCGCGGTTGCATCTCCAAGCTTCAGTTTTGCGCGCCTCATGCAGAGCCCCTAGCGCTGCATTCCTGCATTTCCGACATTTCCCCCCAGGAAGTGGACGGAAACAATCCTCCCAGTAACGCCGGCTGACCACAAAGCGGGCGACGTCCAGGCCGCCAGTGTCGCATTGTCGGCCACGGCAACACCCACACAACCCCTTCCGCTGACACATGCACCAACCCCGCGTCAGCCTGGCCACAGCTCGTAACAAGAACTCACAGAAATAACGCGCCTGAACCTTTCATTACCCTGACGTTTCGATTTCCGCGTCTTCATTGGTTAGACTTCAACTCTCGGCCTTCGCTGCGGAGCTTGCGTCGCTGCGCGTCGACGGCATAACAACCACAAGAGAATGCGTATGGAGCCATCCGGAAGCTTCCGGCATGCCGTCGACACAGCGCGGCCGCCGCGTGCAACGCACATCGGGGAAGCTGCACTTGGGGCGTCTCTCGCCCTGGCGTGCGCACAGGCAGTCAACCGTACCGAGACCGCTTTCCCACGGAGGCAAGCGTGAGCACCGCGCCAACGCCGCAAACGCCGCAAACGCCGCAACCGCCGGCCCAGCCACCGCGCAAACGCCGCGGCCCGCTGCTGATCGCTCTCGTCGTGATCATCCTGATTGCGTTAGTGATCGCGCATCTGCTGCGTGGCAAACAGCCCGAACACGGCCCGGCCGCGCAGGTCGTGACGGTCGCCACCGTCACGCTCGGCCCGATGCCCGAAACGCTCAACGCACTCGGCACGATCACGCCCATCGCCACCATCACGGTGCTTCCGCAGTTGAGCGGATATCTGACCGCCGTGGGCTACGAAGAAGGTCAGGACGTCAAGAAAGGCCAGTTCCTCGCGCAGATCGACCCGCGCCAGTACGAGATCGGCAAACAGCAAGCCGAGGCGCAACTCGCGAAAGACGAGGCGGCGCGCGACCAGGCCCACGCGGACCTCGCGCGCTTCACGCTGCTGAACGAGCGGCATTCGATCGCCGAACAGACTTATTACAACCAGCGGTTTGTCGTTCAGCAGGCGGAGGCGGCCGTGAAGGCCGATCTCGCGAACATCGCCCAGTTCGCGCTCGACATCGAGTATTGCCACATAACGGCGCCGGTGGCCGGGCGCGTCGGACTGCGGCTCGTCGATCCCGGCAACTTCGTGACTGCGTCGAGCCAGCCCGGCATCGTCGTGATCACGCAGATGAAGCCCACCACTGTCCAGTTCGCGATTCCGCAGAACACGCTCGGCGACGTGCTGCAGCGTTTCAACTCGGGGGCGACGCTGCCGATCGCGGTCTACAACAGCAACAACACGAAGCAGCTCGCCACCGGCAAGCTGTTCGCGATCAACAACCAGATGGCGACGGCCACCGGTACGGTCACGCTACGCGCGAGCCTTCCCAACGACGACGAAGCGCTCTTCCCCAACGAATTCGTGAACGTGATCCTGCTCGTGGACACGCTGCAGAATGCCGTGCTCGTGCCCACGCCCGCTGTTCAGACCGGCGCGCCCGGCGACTATGTCTATCTCGTGAACGCCGACAACACCGTCTCGGTCCACAAGGTCACGCTCGGGCCCGGCGATGGAAGGCACACCGTGATCGTCTCGGGGCTCTCGGCGGGTCAGCGCGTGGTGACCGACGGCCTCGACCGCCTCTCGGACGGTGCAAAGATCCAGCCAGCCGCAGCGCACCCCGCGGCGGCCGAAGGAGGCAGCCCAGCCCCCGGCGGCAAGGGCCAGGCCGGTAGCGCGCAAGCGCACCACGACAAGGCGGCGTCGGCTGCGCCGGGCACGCCCCGCGCGGCATCGCCGGCATCGCCGGCATCGTAAGCCGCGGACCTGGTGCAGATGAATATCTCCCGTCTGTTCATCCTCCGGCCAGTCGCCACGTCGCTCCTGATGATCGCGATGGTGCTGGTCGGCCTCGTCGCGATGAAGTTCCTGCCGGTGTCGTCCCTGCCCTCGGTCGACTATCCGACCATCCAGGTACAGACCTTCTACCCCGGCGCGAGCCCCTCGGTGATGGCCACCACCGTCACTGCGCCGCTGGAAGTGCAGCTCGGCCAGATCCCTGGCCTGCAGCAGATGATCTCGTACAGTTCGCAAGGCGCGTCGGTCATCACGATGCAGTTCGACCTCGCGCTCAATCTCGACGTCGCTGCGCAGAACGTCCAGCAGGCCATCAACGCGGCCAACAGCTTCCTGCCGTCGGGCCTGCCCGCGCCGCCGACCTACGCGAAGGTCAATCCCGCGGACCAGGCGATCCTCACGCTCGCGATCACGTCGAAGTCGATGTCGCTCACGCAGTTGCAGGACGCGGCCAACAACCGCCTCGCGATGAAGATCTCCCAGGTGTCGGGCGTGGGTCTCGTCACGACGGCGGGCGGCAACGTACCCGCCGTGCGCGTGGAAGCCGATCCGCAAAAGCTCGCCGCCTACGGCCTCAATCTCGACGACCTGCGCACGCTGCTCGCCAACGTGAACGTGAGCGCACCGAAGGGCAACTTCGACGGCCCCGAGCTCAACTACACGATCAATTCGAACGATCAGATCTCGGACCCGAGGGACTACGAAAACACGGTCATCGCCTACCAGAACGGCTCGCCCGTGTTCATGCGCGACGTCGCGCGCGTGAGCACGGCGCCGCAGGACGTCGAGCGCGGCGCATGGTACAACCACGCACCCGCGATCGTGCTGAACGTCCAGCGCCAGCCGGGCGCGAACGTCATCGCGACGGTCGACCAGATCACGCGCCAATTGCCGCAGCTCGAAGCGGCGCTGCCCGCGGGCATGCACGTCACGGTGGTGTCGAACAGCGTCGGCGTGATCCGCGCGTCGGTGGCCGATGCCGCGTTCGAACTCGTGCTCGCGGTCATGCTGGTGGTGGCCGTGATTTTCGTGTTCCTGCGCAACGTGCCCGCCACGATCATTCCGAGCATTTCGGTGCCGGTCTCGCTGATCGGCACGCTCGCGCTGATGTACGAGCTGAACTACTCGATCGACAATCTTTCGCTGATGGCGCTCATCATCGCGACGGGCTTCGTCGTAGACGACTCGATCGTGATGATCGAGAACGTCGTGCGTTATCTCGAGGAGGGCAAGAAGCCCCTCGACGCGGCATTGGAAGGCGCCGGACAGATCGGCTTCACCATTCTCTCGCTGACCATTTCGCTGATTGCCGTGCTGATTCCACTGCTTTTCATGGGCGGTGTGATCGGGCGGCTCTTCAGCGAATTCGCGGTGACGCTCGCCGTGACCATCGTGCTCTCGGCGGTCGTCTCGCTCACGGTCGTGCCGATGCTCTGTGCACGCATGTTGCGCGCGCAGGCCGAACGCCACCCGAGCCGTTTCGAACGCATCAGCGAATCGCTCTTCAACAAGCTGCTTGCCGCCTACGAGCGCGGCCTGAAGTGGGTGCTCGACCATCAGACGCTCACGCTGCTCGTGGCCGTGGGCACGGTCGTGCTCACGATGGTCCTGTACATCGTGATCCCGAAAGGTCTGTTCCCGGTGCAGGATGTGGGCGTGATTCAGGGCATCAGCGTGGCTGACAATTCGGTGTCCTACCTCGCGATGGTGCGCCGCCAGTCCGCACTCGCCGACGAGATCCTCAAGGACCCCGACGTGGTCTCGCTCACCTCGTATGTGGGCATCGACGGCATCAACACGACGCTCAACAACGGGCGCTTCCTCATCAATCTGAAGCCGCACGACGACCGCTCCGACACCGCAGCGGAAATCGGGCGGCGCATCCAGCAGCGGGTGGCGAAGGTACCGGGCATCCGGCTCTATCTGCAGCCGGAGCAGGAACTCACGCTCGACACGACGGTCTCGCCCAACCAGTACAACATCGTCCTGCGCGGCCCGAATCAGGAGGCGTTCAATCAGTACGTGCCCGCGCTGATCGCGCGTATGAAGCAGATCCCCGCCATCAGCGACGTCACGAGCGATCTGAACACGGATGGCCTCGCAGTCAATGTCGAAGTGAACCGCCAGCTCGCGGCGCGCTACGGCATCACAGCCGCAACGATCGACAACGCGCTCTACGACGCCCTCGGCCAGCGCATCGTCTCGACGATTTTCCAGCAGTCGGACCAGTATCGCGTGATTCTCGTCGCGAAACCGGAGACGCTGGCCACCGTCGATTCGATCGGCAACATCTATCTGCCCAGCCAGACGAGCGAAACGGGCCAGGTGCCGCTCAAGGGCATTGCGACGATCCAGATCATGCGCTCGCCGCTCGTCATCAGCCACCTCGCGCAGTTTCCTTCCGTGACGATCTCGTTCAACCTCGCGCAGGGCGGATCGCTTTCCGCCGCCGTGCGCGATATCCGCAAGGCCGAAGCGGACGCGCAATTGCCGCCGTCGATCACGTTGTCGTTGCAGGGTGCCGCGCAGGCGTTCGAAGATTCGCTCACGAGCGAAGTGTATTTGCTGATCGCCGCGCTCGTGGCCGTCTATATCGTGCTGGGCGTGCTCTATGAGAGCTATGTGCATCCGGTCACGATTCTCTCGACGCTGCCATCCGCCGGCATCGGCGCGCTGCTCGCGCTGATGATCGCGGGCGACGACCTCGACGTGATCGGCATCATCGGCATCGTGCTTTTGATCGGCATCGTCAAGAAGAACGCCATCATGATGGTGGACTTCGCGCTCGAAGCCGAACGCGTGCACGGCAAGCCGCCTCGCGAAGCGATCTTCGAGGCGTCGATCCTGCGTTTCCGCCCGATCTTGATGACCACGCTCGCGGCCATGCTCGGCGCGTTGCCGATGCTGCTCGGCGCCGGCACCGGGTCGGAACTGCGGCGACCGCTCGGTCTGGCGATCATCGGCGGCCTCACGCTTTCGCAGATGCTCACGCTCTTTACGACGCCCGTGATCTATCTGTTCTTCGACCGTCTTGCCGTGCGTTTCGGTCGCAAGCGTAGCGCCGATGGCGCCGGCGGTGCAGGCAATCAGGACGGCGGCGCGGACGGCGGCACACCGCCCGCTCCCGAGGGCACGCCGTGAACATCTCGGCGCTCTTTATCCGGCGACCGGTCGCGACCTCACTCCTCGCGATCGCGATCCTGATTTCGGGCGCGCTCGCGTTTCTCCGGCTGCCCGTCGCACCGCTGCCGAATATCGCGTATCCCGTGATCGTCGTACAGGCCACGATGGCGGGCGCGAGCCCCGACATCATGGCGGCCACGGTGGCCGAGCCGCTGGAGCGCCGCCTCGGCACCATCGCGGACGTCAGCCAGCTCACGTCGATCAGCTATGTCGGCTCGTCGATGGTCATCATCGTGTTCGGGCTGACGCGCGACATCAACGGCGCGGCACGCGACGTGGAAGCGGCCATCCAGGCCGCCCGCGCCGACCTGCCCACCACGTTGCGCAGCAACCCCACCTATCGCCAGTACAACCCGGCGAGCGCGCCGATCATGGTGCTCGCACTCACCTCGGACACGCTCACGAAGGCGCAACTCTACGACTCCGCCGATTCGGTGATCCAGCAGCAGCTTTCGCAGGTGAACGGCGTGGGCCAGATCACGCTGGGGGGCGGCGCGCTGCCGTCCGTACGCGTGGAACTGGAGCCCGGCAAACTCAACAGCTACGGCATCGGCATGGAGGACGTGCGCGCCGCGATCGGCGCGGCCAACGCGAACAGCGCGAAAGGTCACATCGATCAGGGCGACCAGCGCTACCAGGTCATGTCGAACGACCAGATCAGCAAGGCCGCGCCATTCAAGGACATCGTGATCGCGTATCGCGAAGGCTCGCCGGTGTTGCTCAAAGACGTGGCCGAGGTGCTCGACTCAAACGAAAACATCCGCAATGCGGGCCTTTACAACGGCAAGTCGGCGGTGCTCGTCATCGTCTATCCGATGCCGGGCAGCAACGTCGTCAAAACCGTGCAGCAGATCGGGGCGCGGCTGCCCTCCATCGAAGCGGCGCTGCCCGCGTCTATCAAGGTCCACGTCGCGATCGACCGCTCCGAATCGGTGCGTGCCTCCGTGGCCGATACGGAGCGCACGCTCTTCATCGCGGTCCTGCTCGTGATCGGCGTGGTGTTCGTGTTCCTGCTCTCGCCGCGCGCCACGCTGATCCCCGCCGTCGCGTTGCCGATCTCGATCGTCGGCACCTTCGGGCCGATGTATCTGCTCGGCTACAGCATCGACAATCTCTCGCTGATGGCGCTCACCATCGGCACCGGCTTCGTCGTGGACGATGCTGTGGTCGTGCTGGAGAACATCGTGCGCCACATCGAGGCTGGTATTGAGCCAAAAGAAGCCGCAATACGCGGCGCGGGCGAAGTGGGCTTCACCGTGATATCGATGAGCCTTTCGCTCATCGCTGTGTTTCTGCCGATCCTGCTGATGCCGGGTATCGTCGGCCTGCTCTTCCACGAGTTTGCGATGACGCTCTCCATCGCAATCCTCATCTCGCTCGTCGTCTCGCTCACGGTCACGCCGGCGATGTGCGCGTATTTGCTTCAGCCCCGGCAAAACGCGCGCCCACAGGGACGCGTTTCCGCGTGGATCGAGGCCCAGTTCGGGCGATTCAAAGCGGCCTATTCACGCTCGCTCGAAGCCGCGCTCGACCATGCGGCGCTCGTCATCTTCGTGCTGATCGGGCTGCTAGTCGCCAATGTATTCGTCGCGCGCCTGCTCTCCGCCACGTTCTTCCCCGAGCAGGACACCGGCATCCTGATTGGCCAGATCATCGCGGACCAGAGCATCTCGTTCCAGGCGATGTCGAAAAAGCTCGCGCAGCTGCAGTCGATCGTGCAGAAGGACCCCGCCGTGGCCTCGGTGGCCGGCTTCACGGGCGGGCGCGCGCTCAACTCGGCCAATGTCTTCATCGAACTCAAACCGCTCAACGAACGCCATCTCTCAGCCACCGAAGTCGTCAACCGGCTGCGGCCGAAGCTCAATGCAGTCTCCGGCGCGCGACTCTTCCTCCAGGCGCAACAGGATCTGCAGATCGGCGGGCGGCAGTCAGCGGCGCAATACCAGTACACGCTCACAAGCGAAGACGCCGACGCGCTCTTCACCTGGGTGCCACGGCTCGTCGACGAACTGAACAAACATCGTACCCAGATGCTCGACGTGAACTCCGACCTGCAGCAAAACGGCCTGCAGGCCGACGTGACCTACGATCGCCCCACCGCGAAGCGCTTTACCTTCGATCCGAACCAGATCGACAACACGCTCTACGACGCGTTCGGCCAGCGCACCGTGTCGACCATCTACAACGCGATCAATCAGTATTTCGTCGTGATGGAAGTCGCGCCGAAGTACTGGCAGTTTCCGCAATCATTCGACCAGATCTGGCTTTCCACGGCGGCGGGCAACGCGAGCGGGGCCGCGCAGACGCAGATGCATTCCGGCACCATCTCCGGCGTAACGTCGCACGTGGCCGTGGCCACGACGTCCGGCACAACGTTGAACACGAACGCGCTCAACGCAAACGCCGTAGCGAACCAGCTCAACAATGCGATTGCCAACAGCAAAGGCGGCAGTGCGACCGGCAGCCCGGATAGCACCGCCGCCGAAACCATGGTGCCGTTGAAAGCGCTCATGACGTGGGTGACGAGCCACACCGCGACGCAGGTGAATCACCAGAGCGGCCTGGTCGCGGGCACCATCTCGTTCAATCTGCCCAAGGGCGGCTCGCTGAGCGGAGCGGAGCAGATCATCCAGCAAGCCGAACGCAACATCGGTATGCCCGCTTCAGTGCATGGCTCATTTGCGGGCGCGGCGCAAGCCTATGCGCAGTCGATGGGCACCGTGCCGCTTCTGATCCTCGCCGCGCTCGCCGTCGTGTATATCGTGCTCGGCGTGCTCTACGAGAACACCATCCACCCGCTCACCATTCTCTCGACGCTGCCCTCCGCCGGCATCGGCGCGACGCTCGCCATGCTGATCTTCGGCACGCCGTTTTCGGTCATCGCGATGATCGGCATCATCCTGCTGATCGGCATCGTCAAGAAGAACGGCATCATGATGGTCGACGTCGCGATCCAGCTGCAACGCTACGAGGGCATGGACGCGAGACGCGCGATTCATGAAGCAGCCGTGGTGCGTCTGCGGCCAATCATGATGACGACGTTCGCCGCCGTGCTCGGCGCGGTACCGCTCGCGATCGGCATCGGCCAGGGTGCGTCGCTGCGCCAGCCGCTCGGCGTGACCGTGGTGGGTGGCCTGCTTCTGAGCCAGATCTTCACGCTGTACACCACACCCGTCATTTACCTGTTCCTCGACCGCCTGCGCGCTCGTCTCGCGCGCTGGGCCGAGCGCCTGCCCTGGAACCGCCAGGCCGATGAGAGCGCATCATGATGAAGCCTATCCACATGCCAACGCGCCGCCGCTACTCCCCGGCGCGCACGCGCGCCGCGCTGCGGCTCGCACCGTTCGCCTTTGCGATGCTCGTCGGCGGCTGCATGGTCGGCCCCGATTACCATCGTCCGCAGGTGAACGTGCCCACCACCTGGAAGGAGTTGCCCGGCTGGACCCAGGCCGAGCCCGCCGCCGAAAGCCCGAAAGGCGACTGGTGGACCACGTTCAACGACCCGCTGCTCGACGAACTGGAGCCGCTCGTCGCGGTGTCGAACCAGACCGTGCGGCAGAGCTACGCGAACTATCAGCAGGCGCTCGCCGAAGTGCGCATCGCGCGTGCGGGCCTGTTTCCGACGCTCGGGGTAACCGGCTCGCTCACACGCGAGCGTTCGGCCATCGGCACGCTCAGCAGCGTGAGCGGGGTCAGCTCGCTCAGCAGCAGCGGTGGCTTCGCGCGCATCAATAACGCGGGCTCGCTTGAAGGCACCGCGAGCTGGAACATCGACGTGTGGGGCGAGGTGCGCCGCCAGGTCGAACAGAATTCCGCGACGGCGCAGGCCAGTGAGGCGACGCTCGCCAACGCTACGTTGTCCGAACAGATTCTGCTTGCCAACGCCGTGATAGACCTGCGCGTCGCCGATGCGAATATCGACCTGCTCACGCACACGGTCGCCGCCTATACGGCGTTCCTGCGTGTGGTGGCCGATCAGGATTTCGCGGGCACAATCCCGCCGTCCAGTCTCGTTCTCGCGCGCACGCAACTGGAGACGGCTCAGGCGAACCTGATTGCGCTCGGCGTCGCGCGCGCGCAGAACGAACACGCGATCGCGGTGCTCGTGGGCCGCAATCCCGAAGACCTCACCATTGCGCACAGCGAAAAGCTGCCTACGCTCCCCTCGACCCCCGCTGGCGTACCCTCCACGATCCTGCAGCGCCGCCCGGACATCGCGGCGTCGGAGCGGAACATGGCAGCCGCGAACGCGTCGATCGGCGTAGCGACCGCGGCGTACTACCCGGCGATCTCGCTCTCGGCACTCGCCGGCTTCACGCAATCGCCGCTCTCGGGCTTGCTGCATATGAGCAACTACGTGTGGTCGCTCGGTGCGAACGCATCGCAAACGATCTTCGATGGCGGATTGCGTGGAGGCCAGGTGGCCGCGGCGCACGCAACCTACGACGCGGCGGTGGCGAATTATCGCGCCACGGTACTGAGTGCGTTCGCGAGCGTGGAGAACGATCTGTCGGGGTTGCGTATCCTCGCGCAGCAATCGGACGCGCTCGACGCTGCCGTGCGCGACGCCATCCACGGCACGAAGATCGCCCAGGACGAGTTCGAAGCGGGCACCGTCGATTACACGACTGTCGCGACGGCTCAGACCACGCAGTTGGTCCAGCAGCAGACAGCGCTGGGCGTGCAGCAGCAACGGCTGCTCACGGCGAC
This sequence comes from Paraburkholderia adhaesiva, assembly GCF_021390575.1. Lineage (GTDB taxonomy): Bacteria > Pseudomonadota > Gammaproteobacteria > Burkholderiales > Burkholderiaceae > Paraburkholderia > Paraburkholderia adhaesiva. Next base: position 149,467 of record NZ_JAJEJQ010000003.1, read on the forward strand.
GTCGCTGATCGGCGACCTGGGGGGAGGATGGTCCGGCGCGCTGCACGATGCAGGGCATCCGGACCGCGAGGACCCGAATGCCAACGCGGCGAATGCGGCCTCCGAGCAGGCGAGCCACATGCCAGCGGCGACACAAAGCCAATGAACGCCAGGCACGTTGCTATAGCGACGTGGGGCGGGCTTTTCCAGCGCGAGTGGGTAAGCGAAGAGAGATGCAGACTGCGCAAGGCAGGCGCGTGACAACACCGCCCGCCTTGCGAGAAAACGTTACGCGAGTTCGGTGAACACGGTTTGCACAGGCAGACGCGACTTCGGCAGCTTCGCGTTGAAATCGCTGTCGCTGCGGTAGCCGAGGCTCACCACGACCACCGACGTCAGGCCCTTTTCGGTCAGGCCGAGTTCGGCGTCGAGCGTCTTCGCGTCGAAACCTTCCATCGGGCACGCGTCGATCTCGAGCGTAGCCGCGCCGATCAACAGCGTGCCGAGCGCCAGATACACCTGCTTTTCCATCCACGTGGACAGGGTGCTGCGCTCCCGATGCAGATCCACGTAGTACGAACGCGTTTTCTGCTGCCCTGCCTTCGCGTCGGCGTTGGCGAAGCGGCCGTCCGCTTCTTCCTGCGCGATCACGGCGGCGAGATGCGCGTCGTCCATATCGGTGCGCGCGCACAGCACGACGACGTGCGAAGCGTTCAGCACCTTCGGCTCGTTATAGGCGTAGCCCGCCTGCATGGCCTTCGCGACACGCGCGCGGCCCGCGTCGCTCGATGCGATCACGAAATGCCACGGCTGCGAGTTCACCGACGACGGGCTGAAACGAACCAGCTCCTTCAGTTCATCGATGACGGATGCGGGAATCTTGCGGGCGGCGTCGAATGCCTTCGTGGCATGGCGGCCCTTCGCGAAGCGGGTAAGGTTCAAATACGTTCTCCTGGGTGTATCCGGTGTTTGCCGCCCGTTGATGGGGCGCTTTCGCGCCGCCGTCGCCGCGGCAAAGGCGACATCCTACCAGCAAGCACTCGCGCGTGCCGGGCGCTCCACGGGGCGCCGCGGCATCCGCTATGCTGAGCCATCACACCCATCAGACGACGACCATGAAGGAGTTACGCCCATGCGCCAGGCGATTCATCATCTGCGCGTGAACGCGCGCACGCGCGGCCTCGTCGACATCAGCGCGGGCGTGCGCGCGTTCGTGCGCGAACAGGGCATCGGCACGGGGCTTTTGACCGTGTTCTGCCGCCATACGTCGGCTTCGCTGCTGATCCAGGAAAATGCGGACCCTTCCGTGCGCCGCGACATCGAGCGTTATTTCGATGAACTCGCCCCCGAAGATCCGCAGCGCTACGAACACGACACGGAAGGCCCCGACGACATGCCCGCGCATCTGCGCACCGTGCTCACGCAGACGCAGCTTTCGATACCGGTCGAACACGGCGAGCCGGTGCTCGGCACGTGGCAGGGGGTTTATCTGTTCGAGCATCGCCGGCAAGCACAGGTACGCGATATCGTGCTGCATCTGATCGGCGAATGACACATACGCGTTGGGCGAAGCGGTCCAGCAAAGCTGCCGCGCAGGCGCTATGCTACGGCTTCCGCCCAATTGAGCTTCCGCACAGAAAGGAATGAACACCATGACACAGCACGCCGGATCCATGATTACCTTTAACCGCCCCGACGGCCAGGCGCTGCAGGGTTATCTCGCGAAGCCGGAGAAGGTCGCCGGCGCGCCCGCCATCGTCGTGATCCAGGAATGGTGGGGATTGAACGACCAGATTCGCGGCGTGGCCGACCGCCTCGCCAAGTCGGGCTATCTGGCGCTCGTGCCCGATCTCTATCGCGGCAAGGCCACAGTCGAGGAAGAAGAAGCGAACCACCTGATGAATGGGCTCGACTTCGCGGACGCCGCTTCGCAGGACGTGCGCGGCGCCGTCGATCACCTGAAGACGCTCACCAACCGCGTCGGCGTGACGGGTTACTGCATGGGCGGCGCGCTGGCGCTGCTCGCCGCGACCCAGATTCCGGGACTCTCCGGCGTGGTGGCGTGGTACGGCCTGCCGCCGCTCGAATACATCGACGCCACGAAGATCACGGCGCCCGTGCTCGGCCACTGGGGCATGCAAGACCAGTTCTTCAAGCCCGAAGCCGTCGACGCGCTTGAAAAGAAACTGCAAGACAACAAGGTGAGCGTCGAATTCCACCGCTATCTCGCGCACCACGCCTTCGCGAATGAAACCGCCGTCGGTCCGGGCCGCATCGCCGCGACGCAGTACGATCCGGTCTGGGCACAACTGGCGTGGGACCGTTCGCTCACGTTCTGGGGCAAGACGCTCTGGGCGTAACGCGGCACGCGCGATATTCACGCAGGAACGCGGGCGGTAAAAACACGCCGCCCGCGGATTCCCCTAAACTGGGCGGCGTTTGCAAACGCATACACGTCGCCCGGCAAAAGGAACCGCCCGCATGAACGATCTCTCCGCTTTTCCCATTACCCGCAAGTGGCCCGCGCAGCATCCCGGGCGCATCCAGCTCTATTCACTGCCTACGCCGAACGGCGTCAAGGTTTCGGTGATGCTCGAAGAATCGGGCCTCGCCTACGAGCCGCATCTCGTTCGCTTCGACGCAAACGACCAGATGTCGCCCGAATTCCTTTCGCTGAATCCCAACAACAAGATTCCCGCGATCCTCGATCCCAATGGCCCGGATGACCAGCCGCTCGCGCTGTTCGAGTCGGGTGCGATCCTGATCTATCTCGCCGACAAGTGCGGCCAGTTCCTCCCGCGCGCCGGCAACGAGCGCTACGAGACGATCCAGTGGCTCATGTTCCAGATGGGCGGCATCGGTCCGATGTTCGGCCAGTTGGGCTTCTTCCACCGTTTCGCAGGTAAGGATTACGAGGACAAGCGTCCGCGCGACCGGTATGTTGCCGAATCGCGCCGTCTGCTGGGCGTGCTGAACGGCCGTCTCGAAGGCCGCGCGTGGCTCATGGGCGAGCACTACACCATCGCCGACATGGCGACGTTCCCGTGGGTGCGCAATCTCGTCGGGTTCTATGAGGCGGGCGATCTGGTCGGCATTGGCGACTTCCCGCACGTCACGCGCGTGCTGGGCGCTTTCCTCGCGCGTCCGGCCGTTGTACGGGCGCTCGATATTCCGCATCGGGGATGAGTGGAAAAGCGAAGCGCGCCTGGTGTCGATCGTCGGCGTGCTTCGCGTTCGCGGTCCGGCAATATCTACAACGTCCCGTTAATCAACCGGGAATCCGGTCCCGGTCGTGGAAGCGTTGCATCCAGTGCGGGAACGGAACTGGCGTCCCGGAAACCGTATCGAGGCGCGCGATCTGTTCCGAGGTCAGCGTGAGATTGTGCGCGTCGAGGTTGGCCGCGAGCTGTCCGGACGAGCGGGCTCCGACGATGACGGAAGTGATCTGCTCGCGCGCGAGTAACCACGCCAGTGCGACTTGAGCCGGCGTGGCCGCCAGTTCGCCAGCAACTTCACGCAAGACGGCGACGATTGGCTCGGCCCTGACGAAGTCGACCGGAGGAAAGTCGAGCTTCGCACGACGCCCGCCAGCTTCGTCATTCTGACCATACTTGCCGCTCAGGTAGCCGCCAGCCAGAGGGCTCCAGACCATAAGGCCAATATGGTTTGTCGCTGCTACAGACATGATTTCGTGCTCCACATCACGGCATGTCAGCGAGTAATGCACCTGATTGCTCGCCACATGCACACGATCGGTGCGCGACGTTATGCCGTGAGCGCGCTCGAGATCGGCTGCGCTGAAATTGCACACGCCGATGTGGCGGACCTTGCCCTGCGTGACGAGGTCGTCCATGACACGAAGTGTCTCGTCGAGCGGAACCAGCGCGTCGCGGTCGTGCAACTGAAGCAGGTCGATGTGATCGCGGCCGATTCGTTTCAGGCTGGTCTCGACCGAGCGCATGATATGCGAGCGGCCCAACCCAACTTCATTCTGGCCGGGGCCGGTGCGCAGGCGCACCTTGGTCGCGACGAGCATTCGAGTTTCGTCCAGCCCCAGCGCACCCAGCACCTGCCCCACGACTTCTTCCGAGTGACCCTGCGAGTAGACGTCCGCCGTGTCGATCAGATTGACACCGCGGTCCACGGCCATCTCGACGAGCCCGGTGGCCTGATCGCTTTCAAGTCCGGCAATGTTGCCCCAAATGCCCGAGCCGGCGCCGAACGTCATTGCACCCAGACTTAGCCGCGAGACGCGCAGGCCGGTTCTGCCAAGCGTGCTGTATTCCATCGTGTACTCCTTTGTGAATCGGTATGTCATGCAAAGGTTGATCGACGCGCAGACGACTGCATCGACCAGCCGGTTCCGGTTAGACCTGCCGCCACGCGCTCAGGCACGCTTCAGGCCGTCGTAAAGCGCGCGCTCGAACTGTCCGTAGAGATCCACGACGCGGGCATCGTAGAACGGCAGCATCTGCGTATAGAGCGATCCGGTGACGTGCTTGACCGGATCGATCCAGTAGTACGTGTTGAGCAGTCCGGCCCAACTCACGCTGCCCGCGCTGCGCCCGTTGGGTCCGGGCTGTGTATTGATGTCGAACGACAGCCCCCACTTGTGCACCGTGCCCGGAAACTGATCGAAGCTGTTCGACCACGACGGCAGCGCCGTCTTCATTTCGGTAACCTGCAGATCGCCGATGTGATTGCGGAACATCGTCGTCACGGTGTCGGCGCGCAGAACACGCTCGCCGCGATACGTGCCGCCGTTCAATAACATCTGCAGGAACGCCATGTAGTCGCGCGGCGTGCTGAACAGTCCACCACCGCCCATGAAGAATTCAGGCCGCTGGTTGATCTCGAACGGCTCGGCCACCAGTGAGCCATCCGCCTGACGTCGGTGCATGGTTGCGACGCGCTCTTTCTGCGCACTGCCGATGAGGAAGCCAGTATTGCGCATGCCTAGCGGCGCAAAGATGTGCTCGCGGAAATAGACCTCCAGCGACTGGTCGGTCACGGCCTCCACGAGCTTGCCGACCCAGTCCATGCTGATGCCGTACTGCCAGCGTTCGCCCGGCTCGAATTCGAGCGGCGCCGCGAATGCGCCCTCCATCGAGTAGCCGATATCGGGCATGCCCGTCGCCTTCTCGTACTGACCGATTTCGCCGCTCCAGATGCTGTATGTGAAGCCCGAGGTGTGCGTGAGCAGATGACGCACCGTGATCGTATTGCGCGCAGGACGCAGCTTCGGTTGCCCCGAAGCGTCGAACCCGTCGAGAATCCGTGGCGACTTCAACTGCGGCAGGATCTCGCCCGCGGGCTGATCGAGGCGCAGCCTGCCCTGTTCGACGAGTTGCATGCACGCGGTTGCAGTGATCGCCTTGGTCATCGACAGAAGCCAGAGGATCGTGTCGGGGCTGATGGCGTCACGATTGTGAACATTCGCCAGCCCGCGCGCGCCCTCGTAGACGAGCCCGCGCGGCGTGGCACCCATGGCCACGACACCGACCACCGTGCCGTCGTCGACCGCCCGTTGCAGGCATTGATCGATCGATGCGTTGGCGGGGTGCCGGGCCCGCACTGCTTCTTCCGGTGCACCTTGCTGCGTTGCTTGCGCGTTCCGGCTTGCGAACGCGCCGAGCGTCGCGACGGCCAGCAGGCTCGGCGCACCTTTCAGAAGCCGACGGCGATTCAGAAATACCGTCATTTTGTGCTCCTCTACGACTGAATAAATCGTGGCGTCACGGTGTCTCAGTGATGCGCGAACAACGCGCTCTGCGAGCCATTCGCGGCGAGGCGACTCCCCGACTCGGACCGGCCATCGGTCGCGCCGCCTACTGCGGTGACGGCATACGAATTGGCACCGCCAGCCGCGCGAATTCGCGTTTCGGCTGCGAGGATGTCATCCGGGTAATTGGCGTTGTCGATACGTGCGGGTTGATATCCGGCACGCTCAAGTTGCACGATTTCCTGGCGAACCTGTGCACGTGTCGTGCCCGGTGCATCACTCTGCGCATGTGCGGTAACGGGAAGAGCAACCGCGGTAGCAATGGCAACGATGAGAATACGGATGTTCATGGCAATCTCCTTTCAATCAGCAAGACGGGATGTCTCGGTGAGGTGAATTCTGGAGAAACGCCAATCGAAATTAAATGACATGGATGGCATCGAATAAGTGACTTCGAATCACCAATGAGGCATGCTGTGCATCGGTGACCCACATGACTGCCCAGTACGGCATCAATGTGTTGGCCCTCATCTGATCGATTGCAATCAGTTGCGCGTATTCACTCCGCGACCATGAGATCGAGTAGCGAGAAACTATCCAGTGGTATTGGCGTGTTCGCCGCCGTGGTTGATGCGGGGACGTTTGCTGCCGCGTCAGAAGCGTTGGAAATGTCGCCACCGGGCGTCAGCCGGGCGATCGCGAGACTGGAAAAGAGGCTCAAGATCCGGCTCTTCAATCGAACGACGCGCTCTGTCTCACTGACCGAAGAGGGTCGCCGCTTTTACGAGCAGGTCATGCCCCACCTCGCAGGGCTCGAGGAAGCAGCTGCTGCGGCTACAAGTGGCGCGTCCGCTGTGCGCGGCAAGCTGAGAATCAATCTGGATCCCGCTTTCTACCGGACCATCATCGGTCAGCAGCTGGATGGATTCATGGATGCCCATCCCGACCTCGAAATCGAGTTCATCGCGCGAGACAATCTGGGCGATCTCGTCATGGATGGCTTCGATCTCGCCGTGCGATTCGGCGAGCCAAAAGCATCCACCCTGATCGCGCGAAAGCTGCTCAATACCGGCATTGTCACGGTCGCGGCGCCCTCGTACATCGCGCGTTGGGGACGCCCGGCAAAACCCGAGGACCTCGAAAGCCGAAGCCACCGATGCCTTGAATTTCGCAACCCGGAGACGGGCAAGCCGTTCCCCTGGGAATTCCATCGCAAGCGAAAGCGCATTGTGGTCGACACGCGGGGCCGTCTCACGGTGAACGACCCCGGTGCGCTTGTCAACGCATGCCTCGACGGTTCCGGGATTGCGCAGATGCTTCTTCTTGTTGCCGAGCCACTGATTGCCGAAGGCCGATTGATCAATCTCTTTCCGGATTGGGCAGACGAGCGATTCCCCTTGTACGCCTACTTCCCATCGCGGCATCACGTGCCGGCAAAGACGAGAGCTTTTATTGATTTCGTTGTCGAGCTGACAAGCAACAACCAGCGCGTTGGCATGAGTTGATGCTTTTGCTGCTAACCGGTGAGGCGAAGTCTAGTGACCGGCTACCTGCCGTTATTGGTCGGCTTTGTCGCGTCGAGGGATTGAGCGGGAGCATGAGTTCGAACGATATAAGACATTGCGTTGGCCAGACATCCATCGTGAGATTCTTTAAACGGTCGACGCCGCGATCGATGCGTTCGGCAAACTGTCGTCAACCGCTCCTGCGGCGCCGCTCGACGGCAGAGCGAAATGACGTCAAGCATTTTTGGCAATGAACAGGAAAAGGAGTCCGACGTGTCCGATATCACTTCACCGAGGCGCAACGAACCTGCAACGCAGCCCGCAGATCCGGGAACATTGGCAGCACACGAAGATCCGTCCATTCTGTTTGCGGGACGTGGCACGCTCGCATCGCGCATCCAGCAGGGCAAAGCGGCGCGCAGAAAGGTGCCGCGTGCGAAGCTGGCCGAATGCAGGACAGACGGCCGGGATCCCCTCGCGTTGCTCGACGCGTCCAACGTGGGGCGGGTGCCCGAGCTGATCCCCATTCGCTATGGACGCATGGTTGCGAGTCCCTTTGCGTTTTATCGCGGCGCCGCGTCGCTAATGGCCTATGACTTGTCGAAACTGCCGCATTCGGGCGTCAACGTGCAACTCGGCGGAGATGCGCACCTCGCGAATTTCGGACTGTTCGCCAGCCCCGAACGACGCATGCTTTTCGGGCCCAACGATTTCGACGAAACGCTGCCTGGTCCGTTTGACTGGGATGTGCGCAGGCTGGCCGCATCGTTCGTGATTGAAGCGCGCGAGCGCGGATTTGCGATGCGTGAGCAGCGCGCCGTCGTACGCCGGCTCTGCGATACGTTTCGGCAAAGCATCGCCGAGTTCAGCCGGATGGATACGCTCGCTGTCTGGTACTACCAGTTCACGGCAGCAAGCATGCTGGCGATTGCAGATTCGCAGCAGGAAAAAAGAAAGGAACAGGCCGTTATTACCAAGGCAAGCCTGCAATCATCGCAATCGGTGATGACCCATGCAACTGAGGTCGTCAACGGTAAGCTGCGCATCAAGGATGTGCCGCCGCTGGTGTATCACGTCCCCCTCGCAAGTCCGCATGATCAAAAGCAGTACCAGGCAATGGTCCGGCGCTTCTTCGCCGACTACCGGTTGACGCTACCCGACGACAGGCGTGCCCTCTTTGACCGCTATGAACTGGTGGATGTCGCCATTCGCGTCGTTGGCGTCGGATCGGTGGGGACGCGCTGCTACCAGGCACTTTTCATGGCCGATGGAGAGTGCCCCTTGTTCCTCCAACTGAAGGAGGCGAGAAGTTCCGTGCTCGAGGGCTACGTGCCGCCGAGCCGCTTTCCCAATCACGGCCAGCGTGTGGTGAACGGGCAGCGTCTGCTGCAATCGGCCAGCGATATTTTTCTCGGGTGGTCGAAGATGCGGCACACGGGCAACGATTTTTACGTGCGCCAACTGCGCGACATGAAGGGTGCATTCGATTTCACCTCGTTCGATGTTGAAGATCTCGGCGAATACGCGGTTTCCTGTGCTCATGCGCTGGCCCACGCGATGGCAAAAGCGGGCGATCCCGGGCTTATCTGTGGGTATATCGGAAAGTCGGGCGCATTCGACGAAGCCATCGAGCGATTCGCACTCGCCTATGCTGAACAGAATGAAGCGGACTGGACTGTTTTAAAGGCAGCGGTCAAGTCGGGAAGTATTCAGGTCATTCGTCAGTGATGCAGTCGCGCAGCAGGATCGGGGCGGTTCGAAGAAGGAGTCAGACATGCTGCACGATGTACTGGTCGCCACCCCGGTCATGCCCCTGTGCCTGCTGCTGCAGCGTGCGGCCGTGACCCTCAGCCTGCGGCGCTACGGGCGCATCCGGCACAACCATGAAGGCGCGTCATGAACTGGCTGGCCAATACCGTCCTGGTGGCGCACGCGCTGGTCGTACTCTTCATCGTCGGTGGATTGCTCGCGATCTGGGCGGGCGCATGGCTGAAACGCGGTTGGGTACGCAACCGCGTATTCCGGCTCTCACATCTCATTGCGATAGGTGTCGTCGCGATTCTCGCTGTCCTTGACATACAGTGTCCGCTGACGGTCCTTGAGGACTGGCTACGTACCGGGCGGGCCGGGCCAGAGGGCTTCATCCAGCGCTGGGTAAGCTACTGGCTGTATTACGAATTGCCCGGCTGGGTGTTCACGACGGCCTACGCAGCGTTCCTGCTGGTCGTGGTCGTCACGTGGTTCCGCGTCCCGCCGCGTTCGTGACCGCCGCAGAATGCGCAACGGCTGATTCAGTTCAAGGTCACGGAGTAGATCAGCCAAAGCATTGAAGCCTGAACTGAATAAATGCCGGCCGATTGAACCCACGACAATCCAGAATCCGGTCTCAAAATGACCCACCTCATGTCAGAAGACGATCCCGCGACGCTGTTCTTGTAGCTTGCCCGGATCCTCCTGGCTCCTGCCGACGAAAGCCAAAAATTGACCCGCATGCCGCGTGCGACAAGGCTGTCGGCCGAACCGCCAGACGCCACACAAACACTGCGACCTCCCCCCACAACCCTGATCTCAACCGTCTTGACTCTTATATAAGACATAAGACATTTGACCTCATAGGTGTTTTCCCATTAAAATCGCGACCGAAGTAGCGCCCGGCACAGCCTCGGAGTGCCTGAAAAGCCTTCCCCCTGAAACGCAAAAAGAGCAGGTTCCCCATGCTTGAAAACTTTCGTGATCACGTGGCCGCCCGCGCCGCGCTCGGTATTCCCCCCCTGCCGTTGACGGCTCAGCAGACCGCCGAACTGGTCGAACTGCTGACGAATCCGCCCGCTGGCGAAGAGCAGACCCTCGTCGATCTGATCACCAACCGCGTGCCGGCTGGCGTCGACGAAGCCGCCCGCGTGAAGGCTGGCTTCCTCGCCGCCGTGGCCAAGGGCCAGACCGCCTGCGCACTGATCTCGCGCGCACGCGCCACCGAACTGCTCGGCACGATGCTGGGCGGCTACAACATCCAGCCGCTGATCGAGCTGCTGTCCGACGCCGAAGTCGGCACCGTTGCCGCTGACGCGCTGAAGAAAACCCTGCTGATGTTCGACCAGTTCCACGACGTCAAGGAACTCGCCGACAAGGGCAACGCCAACGCAAAGGCCGTGCTGCAAAGCTGGGCCGACGCCGAATGGTTCACGAGCCGTCCGGAAGTGCCGCAAAGCCTGACCATCACCGTGTTCAAGGTGACGGGCGAAACCAACACCGACGACCTGTCGCCGGCCCCGGACGCCACGACGCGCCCGGACATCCCGATGCACGCACTGGCGATGCTGAAGAACGCGCGTCCCGGCATCACGCCGGAAGAAGACGGCAAGCGCGGCCCGGTCAAGTTCATCGAATCGCTGAAGGAAAAGGGTCACCTGGTCGCCTACGTCGGCGACGTGGTCGGCACCGGCTCCTCGCGCAAGTCGGCTACCAACTCGGTGCTGTGGTTCACGGGTGAAGACATCCCCTACGTTCCGAACAAGCGCTTCGGTGGCGTGTGCCTCGGCGGCAAGATCGCCCCGATCTTCTACAACACGATGGAAGACGCCGGCGCCCTGCCGATCGAACTCGACGTGTCGAAGATGGAAATGGGCGACGTGGTCGAACTGCGCCCGTACGACGGCAAGGCACTGAAGAACGGCGAAGTGATCGCCGATTTCCAGGTCAAGTCCGACGTGCTGTTCGACGAAGTGCGCGCCGGTGGCCGCATTCCCCTGATCATCGGCCGTGGCCTGACCGCCAAGGCGCGTGAAGCGCTGGGTCTGGCTCCGTCGACGCTGTTCCGCCATCCGCATCAGCCGGTCGACAGCGGCAAGGGCTTCTCGCTGGCCCAGAAGATGGTCGGCCGCGCCTGCGGTCTGCCGGAAGGCCAGGGCGTCCGTCCGGGCACCTACTGCGAACCGAAGATGACCTCGGTCGGCTCGCAGGACACCACGGGCCCGATGACCCGCGACGAACTCAAGGACCTGGCGTGCCTCGGCTTCTCGGCCGACCTCGTCATGCAGTCGTTCTGCCACACGGCCGCTTATCCGAAGCCCGTGGACGTGAAGACGCACCAGACCCTGCCGAACTTCATCAGCACGCGTGGCGGCATCGCGCTGCGCCCGGGCGACGGCGTGATCCACTCGTGGCTGAACCGCATGCTGCTGCCCGACACCGTCGGCACCGGCGGCGACTCGCACACCCGCTTCCCGATCGGCATCAGCTTCCCGGCAGGTTCGGGTCTGGTCGCGTTCGCGGCCGCCACCGGCACGATGCCGCTGGACATGCCGGAATCGGTGCTGGTCCGCTTCAAGGGCAAGATGCAACCGGGCGTGACGCTGCGTGACCTCGTCAACGCGATCCCGCTGTACGCGATCAAGCAAGGCACGCTGACGGTTGCCAAGCAAGGCAAGAAGAACATCTTCTCGGGCCGCATTCTCGAAATCGAAGGCCTGCCCGATCTGAAGGTCGAGCAAGCGTTCGAACTGTCGGATGCATCCGCAGAGCGTTCGGCCGCCGGTTGCACGGTTCACCTGAACAAGGAACCGATCATCGAATACCTCAACAGCAACATCACGCTGCTGAAGTGGATGATCGCCCAGGGCTACCAGGACCCGCGCAGCCTGCAGCGCCGCATCAAGGCGATGGAGCAGTGGCTGGCCGACCCGCAACTGCTGTCGCCGGATGCCGACGCCGATTACGCAGCCGTCATCGAAATCGACCTCGCCGACATTCACGAGCCGATCGTTGCTTGCCCGAACGATCCGGACGACGTGAAGACGCTGTCTGATGTCGCTGGCGCCAAGATCGACGAAGTGTTCATCGGCTCGTGCATGACCAACATCGGTCACTTCCGTGCCGCGTCGAAGCTGCTCGAAGGCAAGCGCGACATCCCGGTCAAGCTGTGGGTCGCCCCGCCGACCAAGATGGACCAGAAGCAGCTGACGGAAGAAGGCCACTACGGCGTCTTCGGCACGGCCGGTGCCCGCACCGAAATGCCGGGCTGCTCGCTGTGCATGGGCAACCAGGCGCAGGTGCGTGAAGGCGCGACGGTCATGTCGACGTCGACTCGCAACTTCCCGAACCGCCTCGGCAAGAACACGAACGTGTATCTCGGGTCGGCGGAACTGGCGGCAATCTGCTCGCGTCTGGGCAAGATCCCGACCAAGGCCGAGTACATGGCCGACATCGGCGTGCTCAACGCCAGCAGCGACAAGATCTACCAGTACATGAACTTCGACCAGATCGAAGACTTCAAGGAAGTGGCGGATACGGTCGCGATGTAAAAGTGCTGTCCGGCTGCGGCGTGTTGTTTGCGTCGTAGCTAGCGAGACGCAATGGCGCCCCAGGCTGAAGGCCTGCGGCGCCATTTTTATTTGGTGCGATGCTGGAGGGAGCCGCGAGCAGCCCTTCGATAAGGATCGTCGCTGAATCGCTTCCTGTGCTTTCCCGTATTAGCCGGCTCGATGACGAACGTCGTGGCGTTGTGTCGATCGCCAGTGACTCGCCGGGATCGGGCTCTGTCGTGGGTAGCCTCGCACAAGGAGTCGGGATTCGCTACAACGCTAGCGCCAGACAACGGAAGCGTGTCGATCTGGCCGGGAAAGAACGCCCGAGCGCCGTTTATCGCAATGCGAAGGCGATACCTGCTTTCTCAAACTCAATAGCGTGAGAAACGAATCGAGCCGGCGCTGCTTGACCGATACGAAAGCGCGCAGAGCAGACGACGCGCTCTGACAGACAAAGGTCAACAAAATTAACGCTAGCAGTCCGAAATCTGTTCTCGCTCACGGTCCTGAAGAATTGAATTCCATCCGTTGCCCGTCAACAACGGCCCGGAGCAGCGGTATGTCTATAGTCGCCCTGCCTCGGCAAAAGAAGTACTTCCCATATTTCAATCGGCGGATAGTTGGCCGATTCAGGCCGGGGAAAGGAATGAAGAACGTGAAGATCATTTTCAAGAAAGCCCTGGCCGCCATTGGCGTACTGGGCGTATTCAGCGCATCCGCGCATGCACAGAGCAGCGTCACCCTCTACGGTTCAATCGACGCCGGTATCCTGTACCTGAATAACGCGGGTGGCCACAGTCTGTGGCAACAGAGCGGCAGTGCACTGTCGAATACCTATTTCGGACTGCGCGGCGCAGAAGATCTGGGTGGCGGCACGAAGGCAATCTTCAGGCTGCAGTCGGCTTTCAACATCAACAATGGCGGATTCGCCAGGAACGAGTCGCTATTCAACCGGCTGGCGTACGTCGGACTTCAGAGCGACACCTACGGCACATTAACCCTTGGCCGTCAGTTCGACTCAGTGGTCGACTACCTCTCTCCGCTTTCCCTCTCTGGAAGCGGAGCGGGAGTCAACGTGGCGGGGCATCCGCTGAACAATGACAATCTGGGCACCCAGCGCTCCATCGCCAACGCTGTCAAGTTTGAGAGCGCGAACTACTCGGGCTTCCATTTTGGTGGTCTCTATGGGTTCAGCAATGACCCCGGCCAGTTCGCCAACGGACGCGCATGGAGTGTTGGCGCAGGATATTCGAATGGTCCGCTCAAGGTTGCCGCAGCCTATGACCAGTTAAACAATGATCCCGGTTCACTGAATTCTGCTGGTGCCGCAGCGGATGACGCGCTGCCCGCAGGTGTGCATCGCGTCTTCGGTGTAGGCGCAAAGTATGCCTTTGGCCCGGCGACGGTCGGCGTGCTCTGGACGCACACGAAGCTCCAGCAAACACATTTCGCAGGCGTGGCGCTTCCACTGGACGCCCGCTTCGACAATGTCGAGCTGAACGGCATCTATAACCTCACGCCTGCACTTGCCATGCTGGGTGCCTATACGTACACCTTCGGCAAGACGTCGGGCTCCGGCACGACGTCGAGCGATCCGAAATGGCATTCGGTCACGCTGGCGCTGGACTACTCGCTCACCAAGCGCACTGATGTGTACCTCGCCGGGGTTTATCAGCACGCATCGGGCGACATGTACAACAACGAGCAGGGCTCCGCGATCAGCAACACAACATCGATCGCGGGTATTCTGTCCCCGTCGACAACAGCAAATCAGGCTGGCGCTGCAGTCGGACTGCGTCACCGCTTCTGAGCATAGCCTTGCGGCCTGGCGCCAGGCTGCAACCTTGAGACACGCGCCGTCCTTCCTCACGGAAAACGGCGTGTTTTTCATGGTCGACGCTACGGGTTCCGAAACGACTGGCACGAACGCGCGTGGTGTTGCCGCGGCAACGACGAGCTTGTGAGAACCTGGAAGATTGACTGCTACGCCGTCAGTCACCGCACCGGAAGGCGGCACTTCGTCACGGCCGTCCTGTGTCGCTGGCGAGATGCATCTCTCGCGCTCCATCGGGTATTTCGTCATCCGCTTGCGAAACAGGTTGGCGTTGACCCCGTGCTCTTGCGCCAGGCGCGTCACCGACACGCCCGGGCGTAATGCAGCCTCGACCAATGCGCGTTTGCCTTTTTCGTTGTAGCGCCGACGGCCGCCCCTGCTTTATCGAACGACTCTCAACTCCGCGTCTTCGTCGGCATAAGTGTCCACCTCAAACTGAACTGAACCCAAGAAGTTGGACTGTGAACGACTATGCCTTCGCAAATTGAGCTCGGTACTCGACCGGGCTGAACCCCTGCAATTTGATCTTGATTCGGTCGTGATTGTAGTACTTGATGTAGCTCTCAATGCCAGTTCGTAACTCCTCGACGTCTCGGAACTCATTGAGATAGTAGAACTCCGACTTTAGCGTACCGAAGAAGCTCTCTATGGCAGCGTTGTCGAGGCAGTTTCCTCTGCGAGACATGCTCTGGGTAATTGCACGCTCTTCGAGGCGACGTCGATATTCTGGCATCCGATACTGCCAGCCTTGGTCGGAATGCAGGACTGGCTTATCACCGGATTGCAGCCGGTTGAACGCCTTCCCTAGCATTGCGCTCACCATATTGAACAAGGGACGTCTGGCAATCTCATACGACACGATTTCGCCGTTGTAGAGATCCATGATTGGCGACAGATACAGCTTCTGACCGCCCACGTTGAACTCCGTGACGTCAGTCACCCACTTTTCGTTCGGACGTCTCGCCTCGAACCTGCGCTCGAGTACATTCGGCGCTACGTGGCCGAGCTGCCCTCTGTAGGCGCGATACTTCTTCGCCCGAACACAGGACTTCAACTGCAGCTGAACCATCAATCGTCGGACGGTCTTATGATTGACCAAGTGCCCGTCTCGCCGGATGACGGCCGTGATCCGCCGATAGCCATACCGTCCCTTGTGTTGATCGAACAACATGCGAATCTTCACTTTTAGATCAGCATACTTGTCGACCATCTGCAATGCCTTCTGCTGGTAGTAGAAAGTGCTGCGCGCAAGTCCCGCTACCTTCAGAAGGCCTGCAAGCGGATATTGTTGCCTTAGCTCAAGCACGATTTTCGTTCGCTCTCTCGCGCTGACCGCTCGCTCGCTTGAACCAAGGCCTTCAGCTTTTTTAGATATGCATTCTCCATACGGAGACGGTGCAGTTCGTCCAGCAATTCCTGGTGGCTTCTCGCATCACCGGCTTGTTGCGCTTTGTTTTGTAACGCAGCGTTCTTCGTCATCTTCCTGCGACGCCCCCTGGAACCCCACGACAGGGCTTCCGGTCCACCTTCGTTATATTGCTGCTCCCAGCGGCCAATGATGTTGAAACGTCGGATATTGAACAATGCGGCGGCCTGTCGATGCGACAGCCCCTCCTCACGCACTCGCTTCAATACCGAAAGCTTCAATTCGACGCCATAGAACTCCCGCTTCTTCTCGACAACACCGGCTTCACCGTGCGTGCGATAACCAGCGATCCATTGGCGTAGCGATGAAACGTCGACGTTGTGCCGCTGAGCGATAGCCTTCAGCCCGCCCTCGCCTGAACGGTAGTCTCTCACCGCAGCCAGCTTGGCTTGCTCCGTATATTTTCCCATAAACCCCTCGGGTTGATGTCCAACCTTCGGGGTTCAGTTCAAAACGTAGGTGGACACTTGTGCTCCTCCCTCAGCGTCGCGTTGGGCAAACGTCGATAAAGGATCGGTTACGTTCAAACAGGCGCGGCATTGCACACGCGCCCGTACCATCTCATCGCGTACGGAAAATCGAAATCGCGGTGGTCAACCGCCGCGCCTGGTCTTCAAGCGACGCAGCCGCAGCCGCAGACTGCTCAACCAGCGCAGCATTCTGCTGCGTAACCTGATCCATCTGCGAAACGGCGATATTCACCTGATCGATGCCGGTGCTCTGCTCCGACGCAGCCGTCGCGATTTCGCCCATGATGGCGCTCACGCGCGCGATGGCATCGACGATTTCCTGCATCGTCGCGCCCGAACGCTCCACGAGCCCCGCGCCGGTTTGCACGCGCGCGGTCGAAGTCCCGATCAGCTCCTTGATCTCCTTGGCCGCCGCCGCGCTGCGCTGCGCGAGCGAACGCACCTCGCCCGCGACGACCGCGAAACCACGCCCTTCCTCGCCCGCGCGCGCCGCTTCCACGGCCGCGTTCAGTGCGAGGATGTTGGTCTGGAACGCGATGCCTTCGATCACGCCGACGATTTCGCCGATGCGCTGCGAGTCGCTGACGATGTTATGCATCGTGCCCACCACCTCGCGCGCGAGGTCGCCGCCCTGGCCCGCGAGCCCCGATGCGCCCTGCGCAAGCGAGCTGGCTTGCTGGACGTTGCCGGCGGTCTGCCGGACCGTCGACGTCAGTTGCTCGATGCTGGCCGCGGTCTCTTCGAGCGATGCGGCTTGCTGTTCGGTGCGTTGCGAAAGATCGGTGTTACCGGTCGCGATCTCGCTCACGCCCGTGTCGATCGACGCGACGCCATCACGCACCGTGCTGACCATCGTGATGAGCGCTTCCTGCATGCGCTGCAAGCCGCTCAGCAGCTTGCCCATCTCATTCTGGCTCGTCACGGCGATCGGCGTGGTGAGGTCGCCGCTCGCGATGCGGTGGAACTGCTCGACTGCGGTATCGACCGGATGAACGATCGCGCGCATCAACGCGATGCGCGCAAACCATGCG
Source organism: Paraburkholderia adhaesiva (assembly GCF_021390575.1). Lineage (GTDB taxonomy): Bacteria > Pseudomonadota > Gammaproteobacteria > Burkholderiales > Burkholderiaceae > Paraburkholderia > Paraburkholderia adhaesiva. The sequence continues at coordinate 166,737 of NZ_JAJEJQ010000003.1, forward strand.
AGCACCAGCGCACCCACGAGGCCAACGCCAACCGCCACGCAAACCACGGTGAAGCGTGCGTGCGCGTCGTCAAAACGCCGCGCGCCGTTAGCCAGCTCGCGCTTTTCGACTGCGACCATCGCCTGGTCATAACCAGCGTAGAGCGGCGGCAGCTTGTGCGCCTGCAGCTCCGAAAAAGTTGCGCGGTCACCGGTTTTGAGCGCGGCGAGCGCCGGATCGATACCCTGATGCAGGAACGAATCGCGCTTGTCCAGCATGTCCTTCAGGAGGCGCTGGTCCTCGTCGTCGCCCGTCACGATGGACCGGAAGTGGTCGAGGCGGTCGTTCGAGGTCTTGAGATACTGGTCGAAGCGTCCGAGCACGGCGTTCGCGCCCGGCTGGTCGCCGGCGTCCAGGAGCGAGGCATACGTTGCGAGCGCGAGGCGCATACGCAGGAGCTGACCCGCGCTGCCCTCCAGATCGGCGACGGCCGGTTCGTCGATCGTGTACATGGCCTGCAGCGACAAATCGCTTTGCCGGATAGACAGAAGTCCCACTGCGGCGCCGATCACCAGCACAACGCCAATAAACGTGACCATCAAGGTAAGGCTTGTGCGAATCGACAGCTTGCTGAGCATTTAGATCTCCGGCGGGTCGCGCGCGGTTGACGCGCGCTTGACCACGGTTTCATCTGTTGGCGGGCGCGCGCGACGCCCGCGAATTACCGGACCCGTTTGTAGGTGTCCGTCTAGTGTCAACGGCAATGAGCGAAATAACTTTAGGCGCCATCGAATGCGACGGCATGTCGCATGCCTCGGCGCGTAGGCATCATCGGCGCTGGATTGACTCGGTACGGGTGGGCATCGGCTCGATCTGCCGGTGCAAGCTGAGCGGCTACGTCTGCGTGAACGGGATACGGAAAGGCAGGCCGGCGAGGCGGACGACCACAGGCACCGCCCACGCGAACTGGGCGCGTATTACCTTCGCGCGGCCTGGGAGAGTGGTTCGGGAAATTCGTGCCGAAGCGCAGTGGCCGTCAGCTGCCCGCGTGCAGATCGGGCAAGTCCGATCCGGTCAACCGGCTGTTCCAATGTGAAGCGCATCACGGCGTAATCGTCGCGGGCCACATCCGCGGCAGGGCAACCGTGGAATTACCCACCACCATTGATGAACCGCCATGGCGCTCACCGCTGCACTACCGGAAGCGGAAGCGGGCGCCATTAGCATCGCCTGCTACTTCTCTGCGGCAAACTCGAACACAGGCTCGCAACGAATGGGGAAGTTCAGCGAATTCGCCACGAAGCATTGCTCGTGGGCGGCATGGTGCAGCCGTTCGGCCAGATCGCGGTCGTCGCCGGTACGAATCGTGACGCGCGGACGCAAGATGATTTCCGTAAACCGCCCCGCGTCCGGGCCATCCTGCATGGTGCCTTCGGCCTCGTCGACATACGCCACGACGCGAATGCCCGCCTCGGCGCACAGGTGCAGATACCACAGCTTGTGACACGCCGATGCCGACGCCACCAGCAAGTCCTCCGGATTCCAGCGTGCCGCGTCGCCGCGAAACGCCGGGTCCGACGAACCCGGAATGTCCGGCTTGGCGCCGGCACGAATGACGTGATCGCGGCCGTAGTCGCGGTATCCCGATGTGCCGCTGCCCTTGTTGCCCGTCCACTCCACCGTGACGTGGTACTTGTGCTGACCGTGTGCCATCGACGATTCCCATGAAAACGACGTGTTGAACGCGGACGGCGGGCCTGCGACGCTTGACGGCATACCGGTCCGGTCTGGAGGCGTCATTGTGACGGACATTCTTCAAACCTGTCACGATCGCAATGTTCGGTGCACGCGTTCGACGCGAGTATCATCGAGCCCCACGATCGATCTCCCGAAGCCGAAACTCCTCATGAATTCTCCTGCCGATAGTTCCTCGCCGCGCCCGATCCGGGCGCTCACGCAGCTTGAAGCGCGCATCGTCGGCGTACTGATCGAGAAGCAGCATACGGTTCCGGATACGTACCCGCTTTCGCTGAACGCGCTGACGTCGGGCTGCAATCAGAAGACCGCGCGCACGCCGGTGATGAACGTCACCGAAACCGAGGTGCTTGGCGCAATCGAGAGCCTCAAACATCTGAGTCTCGTATTCGAGGGCAGCAGCAGCCGTGTCCCGCGCTTCGAGCACAACCTGAACCGGGTGCTCGGCATTCCGAGCCAGGCCGTTGCGCTGCTCACCGTGATCCTGCTGCGCGGCGCGCAGACCGCCGCGGAATTGCGGCTGAATTCCGCGCGACTGCATGGTTTCGCTGATGTTTCGTCGGTCGAGGCGTTCCTCAGCGAACTCGCCGGACGCGAACCGCCGCTCGTCGTGAAGCTGCCGCGCTCGCCGGGCGAGCGCGAAAATCGCTGGATGCATCTGTTGTGCGGCGAAGTGGATGTGAGCGTTGCAGCGGGCAATGCCGGGGAACGCGGTTACGAGAGCGCCCAGGATGGTGTTTCGCTTGCGCAATTCGAAACGCTGAAGAGCAAGCACGACCGTTTGAGTGATGAGGTGGTCCAGTTGCGCGCGCTGGTCGAGCGGATGGCGGCGGAGCTGGGGATTTCGCTTGATGGATCGTCGACGTCGGCCTGACGGTGGACGCCACGTCGTGCGGGCGAATGCGCTGCGCGTCACAGTTAGCCGCCGGCCTGACGGACCGGCGAGCGATGACCACTACCACGCGACGGGACTTCAGCCCGAACCATTTGGGTATCAAGCGGCCCCGCTAGCCCAACGTCACTGGGAAAGCGGAATTCCAGCGTGCGATCGCGCCCTGAATCGGCATGGCGTTTGCGGTTACACTTCTTCGATGGACAAATGCCGTTACTGCGGAAAAGTTCGTGACGAATGGGATTGTCACGGTCAGGCCTGCCGTACCGCCATCGCGCGGGCGTTGCAGCGCCATCGCAAGGGCCTGCCGATGCTCGCCAACGTGATCCGCAACGAAATTCCCGCGCACGCCAGCACCAGCGAGGTCATCACTGTGCTGTCGCGTCAGCGCATGCGCGCGCGGCGCGGTAACGAAGCACGCCGCGAACGCAAGGAACTCGAAGGCACTGACACCGACTGAGCCCGCCGCCGACACCGCGATTGCGGCGCGCCTCCCAGTCCCCCCTCTTACGCTGCCGCCTCGAGCGCTGCGGCAACAGCCTCGCCCACGGCCACCGTGTTTGCCGTTCCACCCATGTCGGGCGTGCGCGGCCCTTCGACCAGTACCTTTTCGATAGCACGCATGATCGCGTCGTGTGCCTGCGTACAGCGCGCGTCGCCGTTACCGAGGTAGTCCAGCATCATCGCGCCGGACCAGATCATCGCGACCGGATTGGCGATCTTCTTGCCGAAGATGTCGGGTGCGGAACCGTGCACCGGCTCGAACAGCGATGGGAATTTGCGCTCCGGATTCAGGTTCGCCGACGCCGCCAGGCCGATCGTGCCCGTGCACGCAGGACCGAGGTCGGAGAGGATGTCGCCGAACAGGTTCGAAGCCACGACCACATCGAAGCGGTCCGGCTGCAGGACGAAGCGCGCCGAAAGGATGTCGATGTGCTGCTTGTCCCACTTCACGTCCGGAAACTGTTCGCCCATCGCGGCAACGCGCTCGTCCCAGTACGGCATGCTGATCGAGATACCGTTCGACTTCGTCGCGGCCGTGAGCTTTTTGCGCTCACGCTTGTTTGCAAGGTCGAACGCGTACTTCAGGATGCGATCCACGCCGTGACGCGTGAACACCGACTCCTGCAACACGAACTCGCGGTCGGTGCCTTCGAACATCTTGCCGCCCACCGAGCTGTATTCGCCCTCGGTGTTCTCGCGCACGACGAGAAAATCGATGTCCCCGGGCTTGCGGTTCGCGAGCGGGCACGGCACGCCGGGCAACAGACGCACAGGACGCAGGTTCACGTACTGGTCGAACTCGCGGCGGAACCTCAGTAGCGAGCCCCACAGCGAGATGTGGTCGGGCACCTTGTCGGGCCAGCCCACCGCGCCGAAGTAGATCGCGTCGAAGTCCTTGAGCGTGGCGAACCAGTCGTCGGGCATCATCTTGCCGTGCTCGAGGTAGTAATCGCAGCTTGCCCAGTCGAAGTGCGTGAATTCGATCGACAGACCGAATTGCTTCGCCGCCGCCTGCACCACACGCACGCCCTCCGGCATCACCTCCTGACCAATGCCGTCACCTGCGATGGCCGCGACCCGGAATGTCTTGCTCATGTTTCGTTCCCCATTGTTTCCATTGCTGGCGCGGATCGGCATTGATCCGCGCTTCGTGAGCGCCAGCATGCCTGAAAATGCCGTGGAAACAAACTCCGCCGGCGTTGTGCCGTTCGGCACGAGGCGTGGGCAATCGGCTTGCGTCCATAACTTCCATGACGTCGACCCGGCTTTCGGCAATCGCGACCGATGCCGCCTAAACTGTGCACTCGGCGCGATGCCCGTGCGTCGCCCATAACCCGGTACCTTTCCATGTTTTCGCCCGCCAGCACGCTCCCGGCCGCCAAGGCCGATCTCTACGAAACACTCGCCGCCCAGGCGCGCGCCATGCTCGAAGGCGAGTCCAATATCGTCGCCAACGCGGCGAATTTCTCGTCGCTCGTATTCAACTCGCTCGAAGGGCTTAACTGGGCCGGCTTCTATTTCTTCGACGGCAAGGAGCTCGTCGTCGGCCCCTTCCAGGGCAAACCGGCCTGCGTGCGGATTGGAATCGGCAAAGGCGTATGCGGCACCGCTGCGCAGACGCGTGAAACGCAGGTGGTGCGTGACGTGCACGCGTTTGCTGGCCATATCGCGTGCGATTCGGCTTCGCAATCGGAGATCGTCGTGCCCCTCATCGCGCCCGATGGCGCGCTGATCGGCGTCTGGGACGTGGACAGCCCGCAACTCGCCCGCTTCGACGACGAAGACGCAAAGGGCATGGAAGCGCTGTGCCGCGTCTTCGTCGAATCGGGATGGAGCGGCGCCGCTCGCGGGAGCTAATGCTCACACAGCCGACGCGTGCAAGCGGCGCGACACGGAACGTCAACACGCCGTGAGCGATTTAAATGAATCGTCGCGTTACGACGATGCGAACCGCCGCAGTTGTTCCGCGAAGGTGCCAATCGCATCGGAAAGCGTGTCCTGGCTGCGACGCAAGATCCCAATCTGCTCGACACCCCTCGGTGCGGGAACGCTGACAAGCGCAAGCACGCCCGCGTCGAGATCGTCCTGCGCGACGCGCTGCGGCACGATCCATATCGCGTCGGACGTCCCCACCACGAGCCGCGCAACCGGCGACGACTGCGTCTCGACACACCCCTGCGGCAATACCAGCCCACGTGATTCGAAGAAGGCCTCCGTGTGATGGCGCGGCGCTGTGTCAACGCCCGCGATCACGAGCGGGTAATCGAGCACGTCTTCGAGCGATGGCCTGGCGCCTGGTTCGGCGAGCGGGTGACCGTCTCGCGCCACCATGGTTAGCGACTCGGTGTACAGATACTCGAACGAAATGCCCTTCATGGCCGACGGTTCAGCCATGCGCCCGACGACGAGATCGAGGTCGCCCGCCTTGAGCGCGCCGAGCAACTCGGTGTTCGAGGCCACCTGAATCCGGACGCCGACGCCCGGCATGAGCGCCTTCATGCTCACGATGGCTTTCGGCAGCACCGCCGTCTGCACGGTCGGCAGCGCGCCGACGCGAACTGAGAGCGACTGGTGCGCGTCCTCGCGCGCCAGCGCGGCGGCGGACGCATCGACAGCGCGCTGCACGTCGAGCGCATAACGCAGGAAATGTTCGCCGGCAGGCGTGAGCGCCGCGCCGTTGCGGCCCCGTTCGACGAGGCGCGCGCCCGCCCACTGTTCGAGCTCGGCGAGTGTCTTCGAGATCGCCGGCTGGCTCAGATGCAGACGCTCGGCAGCGCGCGCAAGCGTGCGCTCCTGCGCAATCGCGACGATGCAGTTCAGATGCCGCAGCCGCAGCCGATCCCTGACCTGGGCGCGCAGATCGTTCAGTTGCGCGTCATCGGTCGCACCCGGACGTTGACGGTTCGGCAATGAGGTCGGCTCCGGCTTTTCCATAACCTCACGTTATTGAATTTTCCAAAAGAAGTCAATTTACATGATCTTTCGTGAACATTAAATTAGCGCAAAACACATCGTTCAATCGCCCAAGGAGGAGACTCATGGCCACACTCGTTGGCGGCATCGCCGTTTCGCACACCCCCACGATTGGTTTCGCGCTCGATGCGCACAAGCAGAACGATCCGGCGTGGGCGCCGATCTTCGAGACCTTTGAGCCCGTCAAGCGCTGGCTGCGCGAGCAGAAACCCGACGCGATCGTCTACGTCTACAACGATCACGTGACGTCGTTCTTTTTCGACCACTACTCGGCGTTTGCTCTCGGCATCGGCGATGAGTATGGCGTAGCCGACGAAGGCGGCGGCGCGCGCGATCTGCCTGCAATCAAGGGCGACGCGCAACTCGCGCGCCACATCGGCATGAGCCTGTCCGCGGACGAATTCGATATGTCGTTCTTCCAGGACAAGCCGCTCGATCACGGCTTTTTCTCGCCGATTTCCGCGCTCATCGATCGCGACGAACAGGGCTGGCCGACGCGCGTCGTGCCGTTGCAGGTCGGCGTGCTGCAGTTTCCGATTCCAACCGCGCGCCGCTGCTACCGCATCGGTCAGGCGCTGCGCCGCGCAATCGAAAGTTATCCTGAAGATATTCGCGTGGTCGTGATGTCGACCGGCGGGCTCTCGCATCAAGTGCACGGCGAACGCGCGGGTTTCAACAATACCCCGTGGGACCATCAGTTCATGGACGCGCTCACGAACGACCCCGAAGCCCTTGCGCAGATGACGCATGCCGAATTCGCCGAACTGGGCGGACTCGAAGGCGCCGAGGTCATCATGTGGCTCATCATGCGCGGTGCGCTTGCGGGCAACGTGAAGAAGGTGCACAGCGGCTACTATCTGCCGTCGATGACGGGCATCGGTACGCTCGTGCTGGAAAATACCGCCGCGCCGCTGCCGGGCGCCGCGCACGAACGCCATCGCGCGCGTATGGCGGAGCAACTCGTCGGCGCGGAGAAGCTGAGCGGCACGTACCCGTTCGATCTCGCGGCGAGCGTCAAGGCGTATCGGCTGAACAAGTACCTGCACGCGATGATCGACGAGGGTCATCGACGTGCATTCCTGGAAGACCCCGAGCGTTCGTTCGAGGCGGCGGGTCTGACCGAAGAGGAAAAGGATCTTGTGCGGCGGCGCGACTGGCGCGGCCTCATCCACTACGGCGTGATCTTCTTCATGCTCGAGAAACTGGGCGCGGTGGTTGGCGTATCGAACCTCCACATCTACGCGGCGATGCGCGGCGAAACGCTTGAGGCGTTCTTGCAGACCCGCAAGACCAAAGCAATGTATTCGGTGGCGGGCAACACGCAGAAGACCGAGTCGTGGAGCAGTGAGCCTGCTGCGAAATAAGTTTGCGGATGTGCCGCGGTGCGATTGCACTTATTGCTCCTGGCACCGCGCGGCGAGCTACGCCATCGAGAACTGAAAATAAAAAAGCCGCGGTTGCTCAACCGCGGCTTTCGGTCTTGACCGGTTGACACGCGGGGCATGCGACGCCCGCGGTGCCCGGGCGAAGAAAATCACGCCTGCGAATCGGAACTACCGGCCTGCTGGGCGTTTTCGTCTTCCTTCTTCTCATCCTCTTTCTTTTCGACGACCTCTTCCAGCTTCTCCGCGCCTTCGTAGCCCGCGACGGCCGCGGCTGCCTTGGTCAGGAAGCCTGCGCCCGGATCCACCTTGTCCGTCGCTTCGACCGCGGCCACTGCACCTACAACCTCGCCCACCTTGTCCAGAATGCCCATACGACCCTCCAGTTCTCACCCGCCATCGCGTCGAAAAGCGCCTGCGCACGGACTGCACGCGAGCCGCCAGCCACTAGCCGCGCGCCTTTCTCGGGCACGCGTGTCGTTCCATTCTGTGCGCCCGAGTCCGACGGATCAATCTGATTCCGTTGCAATTGACAATTTTTAACGATTTCGACGATTCACAATTGCTGCAGCGCACCAAGCGCTAGACTACTCGCGATCGCGTTACCTCCATGTCTACTGTGGCATGGTTCAAGCCCGCCTCGCTGCGGGCTTTTTTCTTGTCCGAGCCGACGGGCAGTCCGCCTGCGCACTGGCATAATTCTTCCTTTCGGTTCACCTTTCGCCCGTCGTCGTCATGAGTCTGCATATCTGGTGGCTTTTTCTTGCCACCGTCTTCGTCGTATCCGCTATCCCCGGTCCCAACATGCTGCTCATCATGTCGCATGGCGCGCAGTACGGCCTGCGCCGCACCGGCGCCAGCATGGCCGGCTGCCTGTCCGCGCTCGTGCTGATGCTGTCGGTTTCTGCTGCGGGACTCGGCGTGTTCCTGCAGGCCTGGCCCGCCATGTTCAACGCGCTGCGCCTGATCGGCGCGGCTTACCTCGTCTATCTCGGCATCAAGGCGTGGACCGCACCTGTACCCCGCACCGATGCTCGTGAAGCTCAATCGCCTGCGGTGGCTCCCGTGCGACGCCCCGGCGCGCTCTTTCGCAATGGCTTCCTCGTGGCGAGCAGCAACCCGAAGGCGATCCTGTTCGCCGCCGCGCTGCTGCCGCAATTCATCGATGCGAGCCGGCCCACGCTGCCGCAGTTCGGCATCCTCGTCGCGACATTCGCCGTCATCGAGGTGAGCTGGTATCTCGTCTACGCGGGATTCGGCACCCGCATCGGCGCGACACTCAAGAGCCGCCGCGTCGCGAAAGCGTTCAATCGGCTGACCGGCGGTGTATTCGTCGGTTTCGGGGCGGTGATGGCGCTCATGCGCCAGTAGTGCCAGTAGTAAGGTAAGCGCCGCACGCGCGGCGCTTGCGTCTTCGGCGATCGCGCATGGGAAACCCGGCCCCGCGCTTAAAATCACGCTCATCGATCGTCGTTGTCCCCAACCATGAAGCTCCACCAGAGCGCCATCTTCACGGCACTGCTCGCCGCTGCCCTGTTCGGCGCAACGACCCCTCTTGCGAAAGCCCTGCTCGGAACGCTGCCGCCCTTCATGGTGGCGGGCCTCTTTTATCTTGGCAGCGGCGTCGGCCTCGCCGTCGCCATCGCAGTGCGGCATGCGCTCCGCAAGGCAAACGAACCCCATGCGGAACACCCGCTACAGATCGCTGAACTGCCCTGGCTCTTCGGCGCAATCGCTGCCGGCGGCATAGCGGGACCCGCACTGCTGATGCTCGGCCTGAGCACCGCTCCCGCGGCCACCAGTTCGCTGCTGCTCAACCTCGAAGGCGTGTTCACTGCGTTGATCGCATGGCTGTGCTTTCGCGAGAACGTCGATACACAGATCTTCCTCGGCATGGTCGCAATCGTCGCCGGCGGCGTACTGCTTTCGTGGCCAGCGTCGCATGCGGGCGTGGCGCCCGGCGAGCTGCTCGTAGCCGCTGCGTGCCTGTGCTGGGCCATCGACAACAACCTCACCCGCAAGGTCTCCACTAACGACGCGATGGTCATCGCGTGCCTGAAGGGGCTCGTTGCGGGCTCGGTGAATCTCGCCATTGCTTTCGTGCTCGGTGCGCACTGGCCCGATGCAGGCAGGATGGGCGGTGCCATGGCCGTGGGCTTCGCGGGCTATGGCGTGAGTCTCGTGCTCTTCGTGGTGGCGTTGCGCCATCTCGGAACGGCGCGAACGGGGGCCTATTTTTCAGTCGCGCCGCTATTCGGCGTAACGCTTTCATTTCTGCTTTGGCCTGAACGCCCGACGGTAACGTTCTGGGTCGCAGGTGCGCTGATGGGCTTCGGCGCGTGGCTGCACGTCCGCGAGCGGCACGAGCACGAACACACGCACGAACCGCTCGACCACACGCACAGTCACCGCCACGACGAGCACCATCAGCACGAGCACGACTTCGACTGGGACGGCACCGAGCCGCATACGCACCCGCATCACCACGCGCCCATCACCCACCGTCACGCGCATTTCCCGGACGTGCATCACCGGCATTCGCACTGAATCGCTCGATCGCTTCTGGCCGCGCGCTCGCATAGCGCGCCGGTTGCGTCGGCACGGCCGCGATTTTTCGGGTATCCGGATTCAGCGGTTGACGTTCGCCATCCATGCTGCATCGCGATAATCGTGCGTCCTGTGCGTCTGCGGAACATGCGGTGCATACCTACCCGAAGCCGACCTTCGGGTTTCTCGCAAACGGCCGTTCTGACCTGCCTGATTTCTTCGGACCGGTTCAATCTTGGAGAACGGCCTCGGTTGCTTCAGTTGAACAATACCGCTGCTTAAACTCGTTGGGCGTCAGGTAGTCCAGCGCCGAATGCGGCCGAATCGCATTGTAATGACGCCGCCACTGCTCAATCACGACTTTGGCTTCGACCCGTGAGCGGAACCATTCCAGGCTCAGACATTCGTCACGGAACTTGCCGTTGAAGCTCTCGTCTGCACCGTTCTGCCACGGCTTGCCGGGATCACTGAGCGCCATGTCCATTCCGTTCTGTGCGGCCCACTTCAAGATGGCGCGGGACACAAACTCTGGGCCGTTGTCCGAGCGCAGGTAACGCGGTGTGCCATGCAGGCTGATCAATTGCGACAGCACTTCGATTACCCGCCCTGAGCGAATCGACCCGGCAACATCGATGGTCAGACATTCGCGCGTGTATTCATCGATCACCGTCAGGCACTTCAACTGCTGACCGTTGGCGCATCCATCGAACACAAAGTCGTAAGCCCAGACGTGTCGTGCTGCCGTGGCTGGTGTCGGCCAGGGACGACGAACCGACACACGCCGACGCGGACGCTTGCGTGGCACCTGCAATCCGGCGAGCCGCCACAGTCGCCATGCTCGGTCGGCGCTCATCGGGTAGCCCTGCCGTTCCAGAAAAATCTGGATGCGACGGTAGCCGTAGCGCGGGTATTGCGCCGATAGCACGCACATGGCCGCCGTCACGGGCGCATCCCGCTCAGCCAGCTTCGACTGGTAATGCAGCGCTGATCTTGCCACCAGCATCAGCGCGCACGCTCGTCGCTCCGACAGGCCCCGTGCCCTCGCATAGGCAACCTGCTGGCGTCGTGCGCACGCGCTCACCACTTTTTTGCGTTGATCTCCTTCATCACGTCCAGTTCGAGATCGCGTTCGGCCAGCATCTTCTTAAGCCGGGCATTCTCCTGCTCCAGCTGCTTCAGGCGCTTGACGTCCGCCGCATCCATGCCGCCAAAGTGCTGGCGCCAGTTGTAGATCGTCTGGTCGCTTACCCTGTATTTCTTCGATACCTCCGCGACCGACGTTTTGTCCGCCTCGCGCAGCATCGTGACCATCTGCTCTTCCGTGAACCGGCTCTTTTTCATGACTTCCTTCTCTCGGTTGGAAGCCATTCTCTCAAGTTTCAACTGGTCCGAAAATCGCCGGGCAGGTCACGCAATCGAAACGCTTCTGCTCGAGTCTGCTTTGAACAACTGCCTCCGCAGTCTCGCCAAAGTCGGTTAAACACATCTGCACGCTGTACCCAAGTCGAGTCAATTCGTCTTCAGAAGACTTGAGACCGGCCAGCACCTTCGGTGCGTCCATGCCCGGCGCGTAGCCCGGCTGTGAGAAATCCATCAGCGCTGGATCCAGGCCGATCACAAGGACACTCCTGGCGTCTGTCATGACTACCTCCATTGGATTCGCGCCATGGGACATAGTCCAGGCGCCCGACAATGCTCCCTCGTAAGTGGGTGCAATTTGGTGCTCTATCACACATATTCAAAGTGTTCGCGAATCGCCACCAACGGATGCTCTCGCGCATGCTCCGGCGGCTACATCTGGAGCGACCGCGCAAGATTGTGAACAATCCGGAGCCTCGTATTGACCGTCCGTTTCTGGCCGCTCTACGCCAGCGGGTTCAACGAGCGCTCTACGTGGCGACTGCTGCACCGCCTAAGCAGGAACCAACCGCTGAATCCGAATACCCGATCTTTCCCAAGCCCCGCCCCCCCGATAACGCGCACAATGCGCGTTATCCATTCGAAGCCCGTTCCACGAAGGAGAAGCCGCAATGACTTCGATCTACCGCGAACTCGCCCTGGACACCGACGCCGCCCACGTGTGGCATGCGCTACGCGACCCCGCGAACATCGCGCACACTTTTGCGGGCGTGGTCACCGACTGCACGCTCAACGGCGATCTACGCACTGTCACGTTTGCGAACGGGAATGTGATTGAAGAACGCATCGTCGCGATCGACGAGGCGCGAATGCTTATCGCCTACACGATCCTGAACAGGTTCGAGCATCACCACGCGACGATGCAGATCGTGCCGGAAGGCTCCGGCCGCTGCCGCTTCAAATGGCAAACCGATTTCCTGCCCGACACGCGGCGCGAAGTAGTGGAACCGCTGATGGACGCGGGATGCGCCGCGTTTGCGCGTAACGTCGCGAGCTGAACGAGCGTCAGCGCTGGAGCTCGCCCTGGCCCGCCGCAGTCGCTACTGCCGGTGACGGTGCCGCCGCTGGGGCCGCTTTCGGCGCTTCAATGCCCCAGTCGCCGTACTCCAGCCAGTCGTCGCCGAGCATTTCGATAGGATGCGGCGTGCGGCCGCTGCCGTTTCCGCAACTGAGCGCATCAGCCGCGCAATAACGGTCGCAGCCCCAGCAAATGCGTTCGGGATGCTTGGGATGAATGGGAAAGACGCGGGCCATGGCGATTGGGAATCTGGCGTGTCGGCAATTAAATCAATATAGACTTCACAACTGCACACGACAGTGACCCAACGCCGCAACTGGCTCGCGCGGCCATGTCACTACAAAACGAGATAAAAAGAAGCGATATCGATGCTCATTGGCGCGACGCGTGACGATGATTTGCCCACGCGAGGCGCGCTGGACCGTTAGTTGCGTTAATACCGTCAGCTAGTGCGGATTGCACGTTCTCTCGCTGGATCGCCAGGCGCGCCCCTTCTGCGAGTCCATAACAAAGGAGAAGCCGCATGCCGATCCGTCTCGCCAGCCTGTTCGCGGCACTCGCACTCGCGGGGTGTGCTTCGTGGTCACCCACTGCAACGACGCCAACATCGCAAGACACGACCTTCGAACAAGGCACACCGAGGCGCGCCGCGCGACCGGTGAAGGTGATGATCGTCACGATGTTCGGTCCCGAAGCGAAGACGTGGCTCGAACGCCTCGGCCCCTGGGACCGTATCGCAGTGGCGGGCCTCTCGCCCGATTATCCGGACGTGCACTGCAACCGTGACGGCGTCTGCGTGATGACCACCGGGATGGGTCACACGAACGCCGCCGCCTCGGCCATGGCGCTGGCATTCGCACCGCAATTCGATCTGCGTCGGGCGTACTTTCTTATAGCGGGCATCGCGGGCGTCAACCCCGAGCAAGGGACGCTCGGCTCGACGGCATGGTCGGACTATCTGGTCGACTTCGGTCTGCAATGGGAGATCGACGGCGACGGTCGACCGGCCGGCTGGCGCACTGGCTATCTGGGCATCAACACAAAGGACCCGACGCAAACACCAGCGCTCGACTACCACACTGAAGTCTTCCGGCTCAATCCGCGGCTGACCGATGCCGCCTGGATGCTCTCGCATGACATCGCGCTCGCGGACACGCCCGGGATGCAGGCAGCACGCGCGAAGTATCGTGATGCGCCGGCGAACCGTCCGCCCATGGTGATCCGCTGCGACTCGGTCTCCGACGACACGTGGTGGTCCGGCAATGCGCTCGGCGCGCGGGCGAGCGACTGGACGCGCGAACTCACCGGCAACAAGGGCGTCTACTGCATGACGCAGCAGGAAGACAACGCAACCTTCGAGGCGCTCAAGCGAGCCGCGGCCACCGGGCGCGTCGATCTCGACCGCGTGGCGGTACTGCGGGCAGGCTCGGACTTCGACCGTCCGTATCGAGGCGAATCGAACGCCGACAACCTGCTCGGCTATGCAGGCCAGGGCGGCTTCGCGCCTGCACTCGAAAACCTGTTTCGCGCGGGCAACCCTGTCGTGCAGACCATCGTCACTCACTGGAGCGACTGGCGTGACGGTGTGCCCGCACGCTGAAGTCGCCGCGCGCGCACATCGAGCCCGTCTGATCCGGGTCGATCCTGCTTGACAACGGAGCCCACATCGCGACGTAAACGAACGACCGTTCTGCTCCGGTGGTGATCGTACCCCTTATATAAGACTTGTCCAACATCGTCCTGGCACGACGTTGCCCCACCCCCACGGCGCAACGTACGGACACTCGGCACCCTGATTTCCATCAGATCCTGTAAAAAACTGCGATATGGCATTTTGCAATATGAAATTTCGCGGGACTTTGGCCCCATCGCGTCGTAAAATCAGGCAAAATCCCCGTGTTTACGCCGACTGTGCGCAGCCGGTGGTGTTCCAACCCCGTTTTTGAACCCCCGCCAAGAAGCCGATGAGTACTCAGCAACCCACCATCATCTACACCCTGACCGATGAAGCGCCGCTGCTCGCCACCAGCGCGTTCCTGCCGATCATCCGCACCTTCGCTGCGCCTGCCGGCGTGAACGTCGAGACCAGCGATATTTCCGTGGCGGGCCGTATTCTCGGCGAGTTCCCGGAATTCCTGACCGAAGCGCAGCGCGTGCCTGACAACCTAGCCGAGCTGGGCCGTCTGACGCAGTCGCCGGACACCAACATCATCAAGCTGCCGAACATCAGCGCATCGGTGCCGCAACTCGTCGCCGCGATCAAGGAACTCCAGGGCAAGGGCTACAAGATCCCCGACTTCCCGGAAGATCCGAAGAACGACGAAGAAAAGACCATCCAGAAGCGCTACTCGAAGTGCCTCGGCAGCGCGGTGAACCCGGTCCTGCGCGAAGGCAACTCGGACCGCCGTGCGCCGGCCGCCGTCAAGAACTACGCGAAGAAGCATCCGCACAGCATGGGCGAGTGGAGCATGGCTTCGCGCACCCACGTCGCGCACATGAAGCAGGGCGACTTCTATCACGGCGAAAAGTCGATCACGAACGACAAGGCTCGCGAAGTCCGCATGGAACTCGTCACGAAGAGCGGCGAAACCATCGTGCTGAAGCCGAAGGTCGCGCTGCAGGCCGGCGAGATCGTCGACAGCATGTTCATGAGCAAGAAGCACCTGATCGCGTTCTACGAAGATCAGATGGAAGACGCGCGCAAGACCGGTGTCATGCTCTCGCTGCACGTGAAGGCGACCATGATGAAGGTTTCGCACCCCATCGTGTTCGGCCACGCGGTCAAGGTGTTCTACAAAGACGCGTTCGAGAAGCACGCAAAGCTGTTCGAAGAGATCGGCGTGAACGTCAACAACGGCATGGTCGATCTGTACACGAAGATCGAGACGCTGCCGGAATCGAAGCGCGAAGAAATCATCCGCGACCTGCACGCATGCCACGAGCACCGTCCGTCGCTCGCGATGGTCGATTCGGCCAAGGGCATCTCGAACCTGCACGCGCCGAACGACGTGATCGTCGACGCATCGATGCCCGCGATGATCCGCGCCGGCGGCAAGATGTGGGGCGCCGACGGCCGTCCGGCCGACACGAAGTGCCTGATTCCGGAAAGCACGTTCGCGCGCATCTACCAGGAAATCATCAACTTCTGCAAGACCAACGGCGCGTTCGATCCGAAGACGATGGGCACGGTGCCGAACGTCGGCCTGATGGCGCAGAAGGCTGAAGAGTACGGTTCGCACGACAAGACGTACGAAATTCCGCAGGACGGCACGGCACGCATCGTCGACAACGCCACGGGCGAAGTCCTCGAAGCGCTGACGCAGCAAGTGGAAGAAGGCGACATCTGGCGTATGTGCCTCGTGAAGGACGCGCCGATCCGCGACTGGGTCAAGCTCACCGTCAATCGCGTGAAGAACTCGGGCACGCCGGCCGTGTTCTGGCTCGACCCGTATCGTCCGCACGAAAACGAACTGATCAAGAAGGTCGAAACGTACCTGAAGGATTACGACCTGACCGGCCTCGACATCCAGATCATGTCGCAAGTCCGCGCGATGCGTTACACGCTCGAGCGCGTGATCCGCGGCCTCGACACGATCTCGGTGACCGGCAACATCCTGCGCGACTACCTGACCGACCTGTTCCCGATCATGGAACTCGGCACGAGCGCGAAGATGCTGTCGATCGTTCCGCTGATGGCCGGTGGCGGCATGTACGAAACGGGCGCAGGCGGTTCGGCGCCGAAGCACGTCCAGCAACTGGTGCAGGAAAACCACCTGCGCTGGGACTCGCTCGGCGAATTCCTCGCGCTGGCCGTGTCGCTCGAAGACCTCGGGATCAAGACGGACAACGCGAAGGCGAAGCTGCTCGCGAAGACGCTCGACGCTGCTACGGGCAAGCTGCTCGACAACAGCAAGGGCCCGTCGCCGAAGACCGGCGAGCTGGACAACCGCGGCAGCCAGTTCTACCTGGCGATGTACTGGGCGCAAGAGCTGGCCGCGCAGAAGGACGACGCGGCACTGGCTGCCCACTTCGCGCCGCTCGCGAAGACGCTGACCGACAACGAAGCGGCAATCGTCGCGGAACTGTCGGCCGTGCAGGGCAAGGCAGCCGATATCGGCGGCTACTACATGCCGGACGTCGCGAAGCTTTCCGCCGTTATGCGTCCGAGCAAGACGCTCAACGCGGCGCTTGAAGCGGCTGCAAAGTAAGTGACAAGCGAGGCAGGGAACGCGTAAGCGGGTCTTGCCTCGTCACGATGTCCTGAACGCCCTTGCGGTTTCTTACCGCAAGGGCGTTTTTCTTTTAGCGCGTGAGATGCATGAGGTGCATCAGGTGCGTGCCGTCTCGTTCTCGTAGACGACGTAGATTTTCTCGCACGGCTCCACGACTTCCCAGGTGCCCTTGAACCCCGCGGGAATCACAAACCGGTCGCCTTCGCGAAGCACCTTCTCCTTGCCCGCTTCATCGCGGATCACCGAAACGCCTTTAAGGATTTCGCAGTATTCCATTTCGGTGTAGTTCACGCGCCAGTGCCCGGGCGTGCTCGCCCAGACACCGGTGCTGAACTGTCCGCACGGACTCGTAAAGCCCTGCGTGAGCGTCTGCACCGGATCGCCTGATATCAGCTTTTCCGGCGCCACGCGGTACTCGAATCGCTCGCCCTGGTCCACACCGATATCGACGATGCCCGAAATGCCTGCCATGTCTCGCTCCCCTCGTGTCGCAATCTGCGGTCGTTGAAAGCTGCAAGTATTGCAGCGTTCGGGCAGTGGCCAATATTACCGAGGGAAGAACCTGGGCACGTCGAAGCGCTTCGCTCACTGTCGCTTTGTGCCGCGCGCTGGGTATCTCCGACACGCAACGTCATCGACGCAATTGCATCGCTTTCCAATAAATAAGGAATGCGAATATAACGGGCAGAATCACGACTGCGCGGAATGCAACTGCTTAAGGTTCTCTTCATGTTCAACCGCCAGAATTGCTCCAGCGTCGCGCTCCGTCTCGTTCCCGCAGATTCAGACAGAAAGACATTTGCAGGCTGCAGGAACACATACCGAAAGATTCGCCGATCGCTTGTCCTGGCGCAACGCATTGGAGCGGACCTCAAAATGAAGCCGTCGACCATCGAACTCTGGCGCGCGCACTTGTTTGTCGCTTCGCTCGCAGCCGCCTTGATCCAGATCGCCGTCTTCTTTGCAATCCTCGTCTGGCGCATCCCGCAGGACGTCTTCACTTCATCGCAGTTCCGGCTCGGCGTCGTCGCGCTTGTCGCGTGCTCCGTGATCGCCGTCCGCCGGCTCGCGCATAGCGCGTTTCACAGCGCGCTTGCCAGCCGGCACGTCCGCTTCGTCGGCGGTCAGCAGCGCACGGTGGCGCTTTCACCACACTGCCCGCGGCGATTTCTCGTCCTCCTGCGTGTCCGCGTCAATCGGCAGAGTCTCGATCCGGCGCTATACTGAAACGGCTGCGCGAAACCGGTCGCTGTAGGCTTGGTAACGCCATCCCACCGGTCATACCAGCGGTCATACTAGCGTCAAGTCTGGCCCCTACACTCCTGGCCGGGTCGCAACACGCGTCACGGGGACATTCTGCTCATGAACTGGTTGTATCTGCAGGCTGGCTGTCACGGCCGTCATATTTTCGCTGCCCGGGCGACCGCAGCGCGGCGCGGTATGCCACTTCGGCGCGTCGCATGATGGACGTCCCGCGCGCCAGAAGACCGAAGGGATATGCGGGGGCGACCTGGGCAGTCCTGTGGGCTCTACCCGTCGCTGCGCTCGCGCTCTGGGCCGAGTCGCCGCTCATGCTGTTGCATCTGGCACGTGTGCTGCTTGCGCTATTCGCCATCGCCTGCGCGATCGGAGCAGCGCTCGGTATCGCCTACTGCTGCGTCGCCGCCGTGCTCGTGCGCCGCTTCTTCGCGCAGCCCTGCAACGAGCCAGCCGACTGCCCCGGCGTCACCATCGTAAAGCCACTGCACGGCGACGAGTGGAATCTCGCCAGCAACCTCGCCACCTTCTTCGAGCAGGACTACCCCGGCCCAATCCAGTATCTGTTCGGCGTTCACGACGAGGGCGATGACGCCCTGCAAACCGTCGAGGCGCTGCGCGCACGCTACCCGGACGCGCACATCACCGTGGTGGCGGATTCGCGGCTGTACGGGCCGAATCGCAAGATCGCGAATCTGGTCAACATGGTCGAACGCGCCGAACACGACGTGCTCTGTTTCGCGGACAGCGACGTCACCGTTGGGCGCAATTACCTGCGCCATGTCGTCGGTACGCTGGAGCAACCGGGCGTGGGGCTCGTCACCTGCCTGTATCGCGGCCTGCGTGCGCCCGGCTTCTGGCCGCGTGGCGCGGCCGCGTCAACGAACTATCACTTCCTGCCGGGCGTCGTGACCGGGCTCGCCATTGGCCGCGCGCGCCCCTGCTTCGGCCAGACGATCGCCATGACACGCGCGATGCTCGAGCGCATTGGCGGACTCGCGCAGTTCGCCCACCATCTTGCCGAAGATCATGCTCTCGGCCAGGCGGTGCGGCGCACGGGAGCGAGCGTCGCCATCCCGCCGTTCACGGTGCAGCACGCGTGTGTGGAAACCACCTTCACGACACTCTTCACGCACGAACTGCGCTGGAGCCGCACGATCCGTGCCGCTGACCGCAGCGGTCATCTGAGTTCGACGCTGATGCATCCGTTCGTGCTTGCGCTGGGCGCCGTGCTGGCTTCAGGCGGCTCGAGCCCCGCTCTCGCGCTGATGTTCGCGGCGCTCGTCGCGCGCGCAGCGCTCAAATGGCAGACCGATCGCGCCATTGGCGAACGCTGCCGCGGGTTGTGGCTGGTGCCAATGTGGGATATCGTGCAGTTCATGATTTTCGCCGCGAGCTTCTTGTCTTCGCGCGTCGTCTGGCGCGGCTTCAGCTTCAGCGTCGACGGCAACGGCATGCTCTCGCCGCTGCACGATGACTGAGCGTCGATTGAACAACCCACGTCTCACCGTTCTCACTGTTACCCATCAATGAAACACCTCGGACGCGCGACGGCCCTGGTCGGCCTCGTAATCGCGATCTGGCTGGTCTGGCGCGAACACCCCGCGACAATCTTCCACATGCTGCAAGGCGCGGGCGCAGGCCTGCTGCTGGCTGCGGCGGTCCACGTGCTGCCGATGCTCGCCAACGCCTGGGACTGGGGCACGCTGATCCGGCCAGCACAGCGCCCTGGACTCGGAACGATGCTGTGGCTCGTTTGGATCCGCGAATCGATCAATTCAATGCTGCCCGTCGCGCGCGTCGGCGGCGAACTCGTTTCATTCCGGTTGCTCGGTCGCCACGGCGTGCGGCCGGCAACGGCGGCGGCGAGTCTCGTCGTCGACATGCAGCTCACCGTCATCAGCCAGGTCCTGTTCGCGCTCGTGGCAGTCGGCTATCTGCTCGAACAGACATCGTCGGATACGGCGCGCGTCGTCGGGCAGCTCGCGTGGGCCATCGCGGCGCTCGTGCCCGTGCTGCTGCTGTTCGCGCTCGTTCAGCACGCGCGGCCGTTCGAGCGTGCCGCACGCACACTCAATCACATCACGAGCGGCAAGGTCTATGAGCTCGTCGGCAAGTCTGCGCGGATCGACCAGTCCGTCAAACTGATCTGGCGGCAGACCGGCGTGGTCGTGCGCTACCTTTTCGTCTGGCAGGTGCTGCAATTCCTGGGCTACACGGCTGAAATCTGGTTGGCCCTGCACGTCCTCGGCGCGAACGCGACTTTCGTTCAGGCCATGGTGATCGAAGCGCTGATCCAGATCGTGAGCAGTGCGGCGTTTCTCGTGCCAGGCGGCCTCGGCGTTCAGGAGGGCGGCTTCGTGCTGATCGGCGCTCTGCTGGGTTTCGATGCGCCGACGTGTCTCGCGCTCGCAGGTGCCCGACGCATCCGTGACCTGCTGTTTTACGTGCCTGGTCTGATTGCCTGGCAGTTCGCCGAATCCTGGCCGCGCGGCGCCAAAGCCCGTGTGCGTCCGCGCGTCGGCATGGGCGGTACGCGATAACTACCGCAGCGACAACCGCGACCCAGGAGAACGCTCGTCCGCCTGGCGCGTTCGCATTCCCCTTTCATCTCGCGCTGCACAATCGCGACTCGTGTGCCCGAATTACGCCGCAAAAGCGCAAATAGTGGGATTGCGTGGCATACGAAGGCTGCGGCATCGGCAATTACCTTAGGTTGAGCGTCGGCTATCCGGCGTCGTAGAATCGTCATACATCGATTTTGCAGGCCCCGGTAATGTCTCTGGCGTCTCGCTGAAATAGCAGCCCAGAATGGCGGAGAAACCCGCCGGAGACGCCCAACGCACTGACACCAGAAGTACCGACGTCCGACGCTTTTTCGACCAACGCTTCCTGACGAGGCCGCCGCCCGCCGGGAATTTGTCGTGAAATCTGCGCCATGGCCCCGCTCATTTCCGTTAGCCGGCTCAGCAAGCGCTTTCCCGGTGTAAGGGCGTTGCACGACGTCCAGTTCGAACTGATGGCGGGCGAAGTCCATGCGCTGATGGGCGAAAACGGCGCCGGCAAGTCGACGCTCATGAAAATCCTCGCGGGTGTCTATACCCGCGATTCGGGCGATATCGTCTACGACGGCCAGACCGTCGCTTTCCAGAATCCACGCGAAGCGCAATCTGCCGGCATCGGCATCATTCATCAGGAACTCCAACTGATGAATCACCTGAGCGTCGCGCAGAACATGTTCATCGGCCGCGAACCGCGCAAACGCTTCGGCGTGTTTCTCGACGAAGACAAGCTCAACGCGCAGGCGCACGACATCCTCGAACGCATGCACGTCAAGATCGACCCGCGCGCCGTGGTCGGTACGCTCACGGTCGCAAAGCAGCAGATGGTCGAGATCGCCAAGGCGTTGTCCTTCGATTCGCGCGTCCTGATCATGGACGAGCCGACTTCCGCGCTCAACGACGCCGAGATTGCCGAGCTTTTCCGCATCATCCGGCAACTCAAGAGCCGGGGCGTCGGTGTCATCTACATCTCGCACAAGATGGACGAGCTCAAGCAGATCTCGGACCGCGTGACCGTGCTTCGCGATGGGGAATACGTCGCCACCGTCGATACCGGGGAGACCAGTGTCGACACGATCATCAGCATGATGGTCGGGCGAGTCTTGACGGATGCCACGCCCGACCACCGCGACAGCGGCAAAGGCGAAATCGCGCTCGAAGTGAAGCATCTCAACGCGGGCCCGCTCGTAAGGGATGTGAGCTTCGCGCTGCACAAGGGCGAGATACTGGGTTTTGCAGGCCTGATGGGCGCGGGCCGCACCGAAGTCGCGCGCGCTGTATTCGGCGCCGATCCCGTCGATTCCGGCGAGATATTCGTGAGCGGCGCGAAAGTGACGATCAAACAACCGAGCGACGCGGTGGCGCGTGGTATCGGCTACCTTTCGGAAGATCGCAAGCAGTTTGGCCTCGCGACCGGCATGGATGTCGAATCGAACATCGTGATGTCCAATCTGGGCAAGTTCCTCGCGTTCAATTTTTTCCTGCGTCGCGCGCAGATCCGCAGGACCGCCGAGCATTTCATCAAGCTGCTCGCCATACGCACGCCCGCCACGACGCAACAGGTGCGCCTGCTCTCGGGCGGTAATCAGCAAAAAATCGTCGTCGCGAAGTGGCTCGAGCGCGACTGCGACGTGCTCTTCTTCGACGAGCCGACACGCGGCATCGACGTCGGCGCCAAAAGCGAGATCTACAAGCTGCTGCGCGCGCTCGCCGACGAGGGCAAGGCGATCGTGATGATCTCGTCGGAACTGCCCGAAATTCTGCGAATGAGCGACCGCGTCGTCGTGATGTGCGAAGGACGCGTCACCGGTGAACTCCGGGCATCGGAAGCAACGCAGGAGCGCATCATGCAACTGGCGACACAGCGCGAAACCTTAAAAGCAGCGTGATCTTCGAAAGGTCCACTTCATGACACTGCGATCGGATACTTCGGTACTGGGGAACAAGGAACGGCCCACGAGCCTCAAGGCTCGCCTCTTTGCCCCGGCAACGCTACAGAAGCTGCTTGCCTTCGTGAGCCTGATCCTGCTGCTGGTGTTTTTCAGCATTGCCTCGTCCGCGTTCATGCAGGTGGACAACATACTCGGCATTCTGCAGGCGACGGCGGTGAACGGCGTGCTCGCAATCGCCTGCACGTTCGTCATCATCACGGGCGGCATCGATTTATCGGTCGGCACGCTCATGACTTTCACGGCAGTCATTTGCGGTGTGTTTCTCACCTACTGGCGTCTGCCGATGTGGACAGGCGTTCTTGCGGCGATCGGAACGGGCGCGCTTTGCGGCACGATATCGGGCACGCTGACTGCGAAAATGAAAATACCGCCCTTCATTGCCACCCTCGGCATGATGCTGCTGCTGAAAGGACTTTCGCTCGTCGTGTCGGCCGACAAGCCGATCTATTTCAACGACACCGAAAACTTCTACATGATTTCGCAGGATTCGCTGATCGGCTATTTCATTCCGAGCCTGCCCATTCCCAATGCGGTGCTGATCCTGTTCGTTCTCGCCATCGCGAGTTCGATCACGCTCAATCGCACGGCGCTCGGCCGCTATACGTTCGCACTCGGCAGCAATGAAGAAGCGGTGCGCCTTTCCGGCGTGAACGTCGATCGCTGGAAGATCGCCATTTACGCACTCGGCGGATCGATTTGCGGCGTCGCCGGACTGCTCATCGCATCGCGGCTGAATTCCGCACAGCCTGCGCTCGGCCAGGGTTATGAGCTTGAAGCCATCGCCGCGGTTGTGATCGGCGGCACTTCGCTCAGCGGCGGGGCCGGCACGATTCTGGGGACCATCATCGGCGCATTCATCATGAGCGTGCTGACCAACGGGCTGCGCATCATGTCCGTCGCACAGGAATGGCAGATCGTAGTGACCGGTCTCATCATCATTCTGGCGGTCTACGCCGACATCTTGCGACGCAGGAAGCTCTGATCCTGCACACGACGACAGATAGAAGAAGGACGGGAGCACAAAAAACGCTCCCCATCGGCTGAAGGTTGATGTCCACTCAAAGAGGAGAACCTCATGTTGAAACGGAGACTTGTCGGTGTCGTGGTTGGCGTAGGTGCACTCGTTGGCGGCACGATGATGGCGTACGCGGACGAACCCTATATCCCGCTCATTTCGAAGGGCTTCCAGCACCAGTTCTGGCAGGCCGTCAAATCTGGTGCCGAACAGTCGGCGAAGGAGCACAGCGTCAGGATCTCATTCGAGGGTCCCGAAACCGAGGCCATGGTCGACAAGCAGATCGACATGCTCTCGGCCGCGCTCGCGAAGAATCCGCAGGCGCTCGGCATCGCCGCGCTCGACAGCAAAGCGGCCATTCCGCTCCTGAAACGCGCGCAGAGCAACAAGATTCCGGTGATTGCCTTCGACTCCGGCGTCGACAGCGACATTCCGCTCACGACGTGCGCAACGAACAATCTTGCTGCCGCCGCGCTCGCGGCCGACAAGATGGCTGAGGCGATCGGCAACTCCGGCGAAGTCGGCGTGATCGTTCATGACCAGACCAGCCGGACCGGTATCGATCGCCGCGACGGGTTCGTGAACCAGATCAAGGCGAAGCATTCGGGCGTCAAGATCGTCTCCGTCCAGTATGGCGGCGGCGACCACCTGAAGTCGGCGGAAATCGCCAAAGCGATGATCCAGGCGAACCCGAATCTCAAGGGCATCTTCGGCGCCAATGAAGGTTCTGCAGAAGGCGCAGCAATCGGCGTCAGGGAGTCGGGCAAGAAACTTGTGCTGATCGGTTTCGACTCCGGCAAGGAGCAAAAAGAAGACATCAACTCCGGCCTGATGCTGGGCGCCATCACGCAGAACCCGGTGGGTATCGGCAGGTGTGTCGTCGACTCGGCGGTGAAGGCGCTCAAGGGCGAGAAACTGCCGACGAAGGTCGACACTGGCTTCTTCTGGTACGACAAAACCAATATGACCGATCCGAAGATCGCCGCCGTGCTTTACGACTAACCCGCAGCCGACACGGTGCAACGAAAGGAAGGGCTGCGGCCCTTCCTCTTTTTTCGCTCCTGCGCGTCGCGGGATGAGGATGCCGAAATGACCACGATCACCAAGTTGTCCGTCAAGGACATCCGGTTTCCAACGTCGCGTTCGCTCGACGGCTCCGACGCGATGAACGCCGCACCGGATTACTCCGCGACTTACGTGACGCTCGAAACCGATTCGCCGACACCGCTCACGGGCCACGGACTCACCTTCACGATCGGACGCGGCAACGAAATCTGCGTGAGCGCTGCGCACGCGCTCGGGCCGCTCGTCGTCGGCAGAACGCTCGAGGATATTGCGGCAAACATGGGTGCGTTCTGGCGTGCGATCACCTCGGACAGCCAGTTACGCTGGATCGGCCCAGATAAAGGGGCCATTCATCTCGCGACGGCCGCTGTCGTCAATGCAGTATGGGATCTGTGGGCGAAAGCACAGGGCAAACCTGTGTGGAAGCTGCTGGTCGACATGAGTCCGGAAGAACTCGTGCGTTGCCTCGATTTCCGCTATGTCACCGACGCGATCACTCCGCAAGAGGCCATCGCAATGCTGCATCGTCACGCAAAGACGAAGGGAGCGCGCGAAGCGGAAATGCTGGCACACGGCTATCCCGCGTATACGACTTCCGCAGGCTGGCTTGGCTACGACGACGACAAGATTCGCCGGCTCGCGCGCGAAGGCGTCGCGAACGGCTGGACGCATTTCAAGCAGAAAGTGGGCGGCAATATCGAGGAAGATGCGCGGCGTGCGCGCATTCTGCGCGAGGAAATCGGCGAGAACCTGAAGCTCATGATGGACGCGAATCAGGTGTGGGACGTCGATGAGGCAGTCGCAAACATGCGGCGCCTTGCCGAATTCGACCCGTGGTGGATCGAAGAGCCCACGAGCCCCGACGACATACTCGGCCATGCTGCAATCCGCGAGCGGATCCGGCCCATCGGTGTCGCG
Organism: Paraburkholderia adhaesiva; assembly: GCF_021390575.1. Lineage (GTDB taxonomy): Bacteria > Pseudomonadota > Gammaproteobacteria > Burkholderiales > Burkholderiaceae > Paraburkholderia > Paraburkholderia adhaesiva. The sequence continues at coordinate 192,206 of NZ_JAJEJQ010000003.1, forward strand.
ACGGGGGAGCATTGCCAGAATCGCATCATGTTCAAACAACTGCTGCAGGCGCAGTCGATCGACTTCTGCCAGATCGACAGTTGCCGCCTGGGTGGACTGAACGAAGTGATCATCGTACTGCTCATGGCCGCAAAATTCGGCGTGCCCGTGTGTCCGCATGCGGGCGGAGTCGGGCTATGCGAGTACGTCCAGCATATCTCGCTGTTCGACTACATCTGCGTGTCAGGTTCGCTGGAAAACCGCGTGCTCGAATACGTCGATCATCTGCACGAACATTTCATCGATCCGGTCGTGATTCGTAACGGTCATTACATGCCGCCACAACGTCCCGGATACAGCATTGAAATGCATGCGGCTTCGCTCGATCAGTACGCGTTCCCGGAGGGACCCGCGTGGCGGTCGTAATCGCTGGCGTTTAACGCGTTCTCTTTTATTTCCAGGCGAACGGACGCTCAAGCAGCGACGTTTCGGTGTGTAGGTGAAATGGATTCCGTACCGGACCCCGGTGCGAATGCACCGGGTATCCGGAACGAACGACCTTAATTGGCCGAATTGATCGCTTCCGTTGCACGGCCGCGGGCCTCTTGCACGGACTGGTTGCGTTCAGCTCTGGATTCGCGAACTTCGGCTCGCTGGACGCTTCTCGCTTCAGATCTGTTCGCTCGATGCTGCTGGTTGGCCGCACGAACCTCCATGCGCTTTTGAACGATAGGATCGTTGTGCGTGGTCGTGGCTGGAGATTGCTCAGGTGCAACAGCCGATGGCTGTGCCATTACGGGGCCGGCCGCGAGCAGACCAAGAGTGAAAACAAGGGCGCTCAGCTTGATAGCAGGGACTTTCATGGGTTCTCTCCATTAAATAGGATGACGAAATGTAGCAAACCGTTTTCAAGTTCGTTACGCCAAGCATGACGTGTATATCCGCAACCGAATCAATTGCTTGCGAACACAATTACGTTTAGCTTTCAGTGATTCTACTGAGCGGGGCGATCAACATCAACCTCCGGGCACACCAGAATTGCGTGGCACGTTGTCATCCTGAAATTATTACGCCTCGTACGATCTGACACTTTCAGACGCTTCAGCCCCGTGTTACGGGAGTTTGCCTCCATAAAAACTCGCCCTCACGCATTCGCTCCGCTCTTCGTCGGGAAACGATCCAGGCATTGCGGTAAAAAGTGCAGCCTGTACGCTCCGCTCCGACGAAATAGCTGTCGCCATACATACTCGTCAGCGCAAAATTTTCTGTGCTTCGCAGATTTCTGGAGAAAGGCTCTGTCCGACCCGTTAGAGCGGCTCGCATTTCTGTCCCAGTCGTCCGCGAAAAAACGTGAAGCGGACATTCATATCCGCTTCACGTGCGACCGCATGCAGCAAAAGAGACGTCACGCCGTTGCACTGGGGCGGCCCGAAACCCGTTCGTGCCATTTCATGACGGCGTCGTGATGAGCAGGAATCGGCATCGCGAAAGCGCGGGTGGCGAAATCCACTGCGACCAGCGTCGTGATGTCGGCGGCCGTATAGTGTTTGCCAGCAACGAACGGGACGCTCGACAGTCTTGCCTCGAGATCGTCGTAGAAGTTCGCTACACGCCGCTTGCTGCGTTCGACCAGTTCAGGGATCTGCTCGTATCCGTGCGGTCCGGAAACCGCACGGCCTTTTAGCGTCGCCGCCGCGTTGCGCACGCCTTCCATCACCGCTGCAAATCCTTCGATCTCCGCGCGGCGCTCCCACATCGCGACGACGGCCTTTTCCTGTGCTGTGGTTCCAAACAACGGTGTCTGCGCAAATGCGTCGTCGAGGTAGCGCATGATGACCGGCGTTTCGCCGATCGCCGTGCCGTCGTCGAGCACGAGAGTCGGTACGACCACTCGCGGATTCACTGCGCGATAGGCGTCCGAAAACTGCTCTCTGGTCCCGAGATCGACTGGAACGAGCTGCGCGTCGAGACCTTTTTCCGCGATCAGGATGCGAACGCGGCGCGAGTTCGGCGACCCGCTGGCGTGATAAAGCTTCATGGGTTCTCCATCAGAGACTGGAATGTGTCTATCGATCAGAGCTTCGATCCGCCGTCCACGCGCAAAGTATCGCCGGTGATCCAGCGGGCTTCGTCGGAGGCGAGAAATGCGACCGCCGCGCCGATGTCGTCGGGTTCGGCCATTCGCTTGAGCGCCTGGATGCCGAGCGTGAAATCCCGCCCTGCATCGGTCTTCGCGAAACTGGACATATCGGTCGGCACCACCCCGGGTGCGACGGCGTTGACGCGGATGCCTCGTTCGCCGAGCTCGGTCGCGAAATGTTTAACCAGGGTATCGATGGCGCCTTTGGTTGCGGCGTAGGCCGCCAGCGTGCCGATCGCCGCGTGTGCGGCCAGCGACGAAAGCAGCACGATGCTGCTGCCTTTGCACATCACGGGCAGCAGTTGTTGCACGAGGAAAAACGGTGCGCGCACATTGACTGCGAACAGGTTGTCGAATTGTTCGACTGTCGTCTCTTCAAGCGTCGCTGCCTCGGCGATACCGGCATTCGCAACCAGTATGTCGAGCCGGCCACCGACGATTGCACGCGTGCGCTGTGCAAGCAGATGAGGCCCATCGGCCGCGCGCAGGTCCGCCGCGATCTTCTCCGAGGTTCCTCCCGCTTGCCGTATCTCTGCGACGACAGCGTCGGCTTCCTGCTCGCCGCGGCCATAGTGCACCAGCACCTGGGCACCCGCTTTGGCCAGCGCCAGCGCGCTGGCGCGGCCGATACCGCGCGATGCGCCGGTCACCAGCGCGGTCTTGCCGGTTAGCGTATTCATGATCTGTTGCTCCTTACTTCAGGCTTGTTGGTAGTGAACGACGCATGGATCAGCCCGCGGTCTTGCCGCCATCGACCGTGAGAATCTGCCCGGTCACGAAAGCAGCGCCTTCGGACGCCAGATAGAGCACCGCGGCAGCGATGTCCGCAGGCTTGCCGATCCGGGCGAGCGGCACAGTTCCCACCAACGCCGCTTTCCTCTCCGATGTGCCGGTAAAGCGGGTGAGCATGCCGGTGTCCGTGGGGCCAGGCGCTACCGCATTGACGCGTACACCCGTGCTGGCGACTTCGAGCGCCGTCGATTTGGTAATCCCTTCGACCGCGTGCTTGCTGCCGACGTAGAGGGCGGCATAGGCTGCGCCTTCGTGGCCATAGGTGGACGAAATGTTGATCACGCTGCCAGAGCGTTGCGCGGTCATTACTCGCAACTCGTGCTTGAGGCTCAGCAGCACGCCGAGCACATTGGTGTCGAAGGTCGCTGCAAAGCTGTCTGCGGAAACCTCGGTGATCGGACCGGGCGTGCCTTCCGTGCCGGCATTGTTGACTGCGACGTCCAGCTTGCCGAAGCGGGAAATGGCCTGATCGACGAGATTACGGACCTCGTCGTCACGGCGAACGTCGGCCTGGACAAAGAAGGCTTCGGCACCCAGTTCACGCAATTCGGCTTCGAGGGCTGCACCTTCGGCCGGGCGACGGCCAGACACGACGAGCCGCGCGCCGGAGCGAGCGAAAGCGATGGCGGTGGCGCGACCAATGCCGGTCAGTGCGCCGGTAATCAGAACGACGGGGCTGCTCATGACAAACTCCTGTAATGTATCGCTGCGACGCATGACCTTGCTGGCGTTCGCTGCTGTGGATGAGTGGTACAGAACGTAATTTAGGCACCCGCCGCGTCGATGAAAAAGACTTTGTAAGTGGGTGGGCATGCCTCACAGGCATGGAGCGAAAGCCGATGGAACTACGTCATTTGCGCTACTTCATTGCGGTCGCCGAAACCGGCAGCCTGACCGAAGCGGCCGCGAACCGGTTGCACACTTCACAGCCGTCGTTGAGCCGGCAAATCCGGGATCTCGAGGATCAGGTTGGCGTGGAGTTGTTGCTGCGCAGTGCGCGCGGCGTCGAACTGACCGAGGCGGGGCAAGTCTTCCTCGATCACGCGCGGCTCGCGATGGCTCAGGTCGATGCAGCAGTCGAAGCGGCACGGCGCGCGGCGCAGCCAGCCAAACCGCGCTTTGCGCTGGGCTTTCTGACTGGCCAGGAAATGACCTGGCTGACCGACGCGATGCACCTGTTGCGCGAGGAGTTACCTAATATCGAGGTCACCGTCACAAGTGACTACTCGACGGAACTGGCCGCAGCACTTGCGCACGGCAAGCTCGACGTGGCGTTTATGCGCGCCGAGCCGGGATACGGTCTCGAGTACAAGGTCGTCGGCAAGGAGCCACTCGTCGTGCTGATGCCGAGCGATCATCCATTGACCGCGCGAAAAGCGGTGCGCCCGGAGGAACTCCGACACGAGCCGTTCATCACGATGGCGGAAAAGGCCAGGGTGCTGAGGCAGGTCATCGACGCCTATCTGGCGAAGTCGGGCGTCGAAGTGGACGTCGCGCAAAGCGTCGACAATCCGGCGATGGTGATGTCGCTGATTGCTTCGATGCGCGCGATTACGTTGATACCGGCCTATGTGCAAAACCTGATGCCGTGGTCTGTCGTCAGCCGGCCTTTGAGTGGAGAAGTCCCGACCATCGAACTGGTGGTGGGCTACAGTCCAGGCAATACAGCGCCGATTGTCAGACTGTTCCTGTCGCGCCTGGACGAGTTGAAAGCGAGGATTGCGAAGCGTCCAGTGTGACGCCGGAGAATCGAGAGAAAGTCTGAAGTGGAGATATCTGACCGATCTGCATCCTCGTCCGGACGATTGCCGTGCCAGTACGAACGGCCGTAACTGGCTATCTCCCCCCGGAAATCCCCGAAGAATCACGCTTTCGCCATCAGGACGCGCGACCTTGGCCTATCGAATATGGCTTTAGAGCGTTGCAAATAAGTTATCGACCACGGCACCGCAATTCGAGCGGACGAATTGTTTGTGCCGTCGAGCGTCATAACTGCGAGCCACTGGTTTCAGGCATTCCGGCAGTCTCTATGAGGCGGCAACACGGAAGGACCGCTGGCGATAGCGCGAAATCCCACTGTGTCCGCGAGATTTGCTTATTCGCCACCCGCACCAGAATTGAAAACGTCGTTCGATAATGGTCACCCGAGCGGCGTCGATGCTCCGGCTCACAAACAGACTCGCGAGCGAAACGAACCTCCGGCTCACCCGAGCAAATGACAACGATCTAAAAGAACGCAAGCGGAGACCACGAGTGCACCCTGAATTGCTCACCACCCAGGGAGAAGTTTCTCTTCCCGCGGGAACGATGCTCGTTTCGACGACCGATACTCGGGGAGTAATCACAAGCTGCAATGACGCTTTCGCTGAGGCAAGCGGCTTTTCCAGAGAGGAGCTTCTCGGACAGCAGCACAGCATCGTCCGCCATCCCGACATGCCACGCGAGGTGTACCGGGACATGTGGGCAACCCTGAAGAAGGGAGAGTCCTGGATCGGTGTGCTGAAGAACCAGGTCAGGAGCGGACACCATTGCTGGGTTCAGGCCGGCATCACGCCCGTTTTCGAAGGAGTCGACATCGTCGCGTATCGCGCGGTCCAGACCGCCGCTTCGCGCGAACAGGTCCGGGCTGCCGAAACCGTATACGGCACCTTGCTGAACGAGCAAAACACCGGCCGGCACGCGCATCACCTTCAATCCGGGGTAATCGTCCGCACGGACATGGCCGGGCGGCTCGGACGCCTCGTGCACCCGACCATGAAGACGCAAACCTACCTGTTGACGTGCGGTCTCGCCATACTGGGCATGGCGATCGGCGTACTCATCGTTGGCGGCGTCTCGTCGATCACGTTGCCACGTGCGGGTATCGGATTCGCGGCCTGTATCGCATTGGGCTTTCTCGCCGAATATCGCATGCGCTACATGTTCATCTTCCCGCTACGCCGATTGCTGGGCGTGGCCACCCGGCTCGCGAGGGGTGATCTCACACACACTATCGACAATAGCTGGAAGCCCACCGGCGTGGTCGGCAAACTCGAGCAGTCCGTGAATCAGGTGAGCCTCAATATGCGCGCGATTGTCGGCGACGCGCGCAACCAGATGGCAAGAATGGGCGACGCGACAACGACCGTGTCCGAGGGCAGCCGCAAACTCTCGGCGCGGGCCGAATCGCAGGCCTCAAGTCTCGAGCAGTCGGCAGCCTCGATGGAGCATATGGACGCCAACGTTCGGCAAACCGCCGAAGCCGCGCGCCAGGCCGCCAATAGCGCCGGGAATGCTCGTGCCATCACCGAGGACAGCGGTCGCGCCGTAGACGCCATGACGCAAACGATGCAGGGCATTACCCAGGCATCACGAAAAATCGGCGAGATTATTCAGGTTATCGAAGGGATCTCATTTCAGACCAACATACTCGCGCTCAATGCGGCGGTTGAGGCGGCGCGAGCCGGTGAGCACGGACGCGGCTTCGCGGTTGTCGCCAGCGAAGTACGCAGCCTTGCAGGCCGTGCCGCGACGGCTGCCAAGGAAATCGCCAGTCTCATCGTCGATTCGACCCATCAGGTCGAAGAGGGCTGCAAGCTCACTGAATCCGCACGAGAGAAGATGCAACAAGCCGTTCAGGCAGTGCGCGACGTCAATACGCTGATCGACGCGATCAATTCGGCCACCGCCGAACAAAGCACCGGAATCTCGGAGATCAAACAGGCTCTGGATCACCTCGGTGATTTGACGAACCAGGATACGGCGCTCGTGAACAACTTCTCAATCTCCGCCGACAAGCTCGCAAACAACGCGCAGGCCGTAATCGAAACAGTCGGTATGTTCAGGATCTGAGAAGTGTTAGCGTAAGGGATGAATCGCGCCGATCGCACGAGGCGCGCGCGACCTCACCCCTGTGCCTTCGCAACGCCGGCCATGGTACGCACCTTGTCGGCGGTCAGGCGCACCGCGTCGATCATCGCCCGAGCAGCCGGCGACGGTACGCTGCCCGCACGCATGATGATGCCAATGTCGCGCCGCGTATCCGGCATCGCAATGTCGATGATCGATAGCTGCCCCGTCATGCATTCGTAGTAGAGCTGCTGGGTCGACAACACGGCAACCATATCCGTCTGCAGCAACAGTCCACGAATGACGGCGAGGTCGGCCGTCTCCACGGTCGGCATCGGTACCTTGAGCTTGTGACGCTTGAAGAGTCCTTCAAAGAGCAGGCGCGTCGGTGCGTAGCTGCGCGGCAGAATCCATTGCACGCCCGCCAGTTGCGCAAACGTGACGTTGCGCACTTGCGCAAGCGGGTGGCCAGCACGCACGAGCACGACCAGGTCTTCTGACATGAGCCGCTCGTTGACGAGTCCACTGCCAGCGTCGGTCGGGCGCAGCGCACCCAGCACAAAATCGATGTCCCCCGCACGCAGACCCGCTACCAGGGTTTCATACGCACTTTCGTCCGTGGTGATTTTCACGCCGGGATATTGGGCCGCAACCCGTGCGATGGCCTGCGGCAGAATCAGCGTGCGCGCGAGCGGCAAGGCCCCGACAGTCACTTGTCCCTGAATCGTGCCGCGCAGCGCGGCAATATCGTCGGATATATGCCGCAATTCGTTGAGTGCACGACGAACGTGGAGGACAAACGTCTCGCCTTCGGCCGTCAGCAACGAACCGCGTGGACTGCGATGAAAGAGCGGCGTGCCCGCACCGGCTTCGAGGATGCGAATGGCGTTGCTCACCGCAGGCTGGCTGATGCCAAAGGCGTGCGCGGTGGTCGGCATGTGGCGGTGGCGCGCAAGCGCCACGACCAGTTGCAGGCGTCGGGTGTTCAGCAAAAACGAGGGAATTGCACCGACCTTCGTGGCGCGTCGCCCCGTCTGCTGCGACGCGCACCAACCGGCCAGCGTTTCCAGTTCCGCGAAGATGCGCTCGCAGCGTTGCAGCACGACGCGTCCCGCCGGGGTCGGCAGCATGCCCGCCGCGCGCCGTTCGAACAGACTTTCACCAATGGCAGTCTCGAGTTCCTGCAAGGAACGCGTGACCACCGATTGCGCACGAAAGAGCGTCGTTGCGCTGCGCGTGACGCTGCCCGTTTGCGCGACCACACGAAACGCCCGCAGATGAGAAAGGTTCAGTTGGTCTCGATTGTCCATCGCCACGTATCCGGTCACGCCGGTAGCCGTCTTGGGCCGGCCGGCACTTCCACCGCAATGCACGGGCGAGCGCACTTCCCCCTTCATTTGCGGATCGACTCACTCAGACGCTACGCGCCTCGTGTGGCCCATCGACTCTTCGAATGGCCGCTCGCCCATACTGGTCCGCCATTCTAATGCCTTCGACATCCTCGAAGATTCGATGAATCCTTCAACCCGCAACTGCGCAACGCGCCCCGCGATTTTCACGCGGGTCTGCAGTGACCACGGATACGACGGTCGCCCCCCTGTTGGGCGATTTCCATTTGCCGGGCGCAGCCGCGCGATTGCGACATGCGCCCGCGAACATCAATGTGCAGCGCTAACCTGAGGCGTCGCCTCTTCAGACCGCGTGCGTTGCGACACCAGAATGGCAATTGCCGCGAGAACAGCCGGCACGGCGAGCATGCCGAGAATGGCACCGAATTGCCAGCCAAGTCCGAGCAAGGCACCACCGATGGCGGACCCGAAGATGCTGCCGAAACGGCCCATGCCCAGCATCCAGCTCACACCCGTGGCACGTGCAGCAGTCGGGTAGCGACCGGGCGCATAAGCGTTGAGGCCCGTTTGCGCACCGCTCATGCAGAAGCCGGCTGCAAATACGAGCAGCGCGAGCGACGACGACAAAGCACCCAGGCCGCCGAGCACCAGCACGCAGACTCCGCCGCCCAGATACGCGAGGCTGATGACGCGTGCGGGACGAACCTTGTCCATGAACCATCCAACCAGCACAGCGCCGATCGTGCCGCCGATCTGGAACATGGCCGTGACGTTGGCGGCCTGCGTGATCGAAAGACCAGCGTCCTTGATCAGCGTCGGGAGCCAGCCGGTCAACAGATAGATGACGAGCAGGCCCATGAAGTAGGTCACCCACAAGGCCAACGTCATTACGCCGTAGCCCTGCGAGAAAAGGATGCCAATCGGCTTGCGGGTGGGCAGTGACGGCTCAGTCGATACGAAGGTCTCCTGTCCGGTGAACTGTGCACCCGTGACACGGTTGAGAATCGCACTGATGCGCGCGGACGCTGCACCGCGTACCGCAAGCAGACGCGCCGACTCAGGCAGCAGCCAGATCTGGAGCGGAACGAGAACCAGCGGAATAGTGCCGCCGAAAATCAACACCGAACGCCAGCCATAGTTCGGAACGAGCCATCCGGCAGCGAAGCCGATCAAGGCCGAGCCGAGATTGAAGCCCGTGAACATGATCGTGATGAGCAATGCGCGCTTGCGTTGCGGCGAGTACTCGGAGAGCAGTGTCGTCGAGTTCGGCATCGCTGCGCCGAGACCGATACCGGTCAGCACGCGCAGCACGGCCATCGACACCGGCGACTCCGTAAACGCAGTCAGGATCGTGAAGACGCCGAAGAGGAACACCGAACTGATCAGCACCGTCTTCCGCCCGATCTTGTCCGACAGGGGTCCCGCGACGAGCGCGCCGATCACGAGGCCGATGGGTGCCGCACTCATGACGAGCCCGAATTCCGGGCGCGAAATGGCCCATTGATGAATGATCGATGGCGCGATGAAACCCATGATGGCCACGTCCATCCCGTCGGCGGTCACCGCGAGAAAACACAACGCGACCACCAACCACTGGTAGGCCGAAATATGGCGTTCATCAATGAACGCTTTGATGTCAATTGTCTTGCTGCCAGACATGTGTAGTCTCCTGTGCGTACTGTGGTCCGCTGCTAGTGGCGCACTACCGCTGCGCTGATACGGAAAAGCGCGGCGGCATGCTGGTCATCTATTCGCTTCTCTGCGCGTTCCGGCACGCCGTCGTAATGGACGTCCCCTCGCCGGATCAAGCGTTACCGCCCTTCTCGCACGCGAATGCGATGGGGGGCGTATGAACCGCGGCAAGCCTCCGATGATTGCCGCCGTGACCTGGTCCGATTTCCCGCAGATGACGGCTTGTCGGTTGGGGTTTCGACACGTCCGTCGCCTGTGTTCAACGTCGGCACGATAAGCAACTGGGAGACGGGTAAGAAGTGCGGGTTAACCACATATAGGGTTCGTGCATGCGCATGCTGCAACGCCAAATGCATGTTCGACGCGTAGTGCTGAATCCCCGGAAGCCGCGTCCTGTAAGGCTGTCGTCGGTGCCCTACCCGCGGCGTCCTGATCGCACTGCGCCTGGAATCGCATCCCGCGGGATAAGTAAAATGGATGCCGCTCGAAAGGATTCGCAAACGCCCGTTTGTGCCGTTTCCACGCGCACTGTATTGGCAGCCCGCGATTGATGATCGTAGCGCCCCAAACGCCACCGTTCGACACCAGCCCCGCCGGTAGCGTTATCCAGCGCTTCACGGCCTGTGCCCGAAGAAAGATGTCTCATTCACGTAGTCTCGAACGGCTGTGATGCGCGTGGTACCGAACGACACACGATGGCCCTGCTCGCCAGACCTGACGAGCGCGGCCAGACAAGTTCGTTCACGCATCGTCGGCGGCTACATGGCCGCATCAACTTGCGAATACTGTTCGCAGTCTGGACCAGTTCGCTCAAACCCGGATCGACGAAACACCCAACCAGGTATCCTTCGCGACACGACTCTTTCGCTACAGAATTGCAACGTCCCCTCAAGCAACATCTAATTTAATTATCGCTGGACTCGCGACGAGTCTTGAAGTGAACGTTGCGCGCTCACGAATGCCGTTATTGACCATCAACTCAGAAACAAGAAAATACGGTTAATAATCAGCGCACTACGACGCACCTCCACGAACCACCCCTTTCGAACCACGCCCGCTAACAATCCGTAATAACCCTGTCGAACAACAGGTTGTCACCTGCGAATTCGCGTGATCGCGAGTACTGAGCACGTCTTTCGCCGCGCAATTTCATTTTCTATATTTGGCTCCGCCGCCATCTGGACTACGAACGTGTCGCGGAACTGTTTTCTTCCTCTGCCGCGTTCATCGATGGACCGGGCGCCCAGCAGCGATCCATAACGAACGCGAAGGCACCAGGAGAAACGGCACAGGCCACGGCGCTACGCATCGCGATAGCGGGTGCTACGGGCCTGATACACGAATATAACCAAGGAGAACTTTTCCAATGAAAAAAACGGGAATCGCGCTGGCACTTTCGGCTTGCGTCTGTGCCGCGCCGGCTGCGCACGCACAAAGCAGCGTAACGCTTTGGGGCATGATGGACACTGGCGTCACGTATGTGAACAACCAGGGTGGGCATTCCAACGTGAAGATGGACGACGGCGTCAACGGCCCGAATCTGTGGGGCATGCGGGGCGTTGAAGACCTCGGCGGCGGCACCAAAGCCATCTTCGAACTGGTCAACCAGTTTCAGATTGATAACGGCCAGTTCATGCCGAACAAGAGCCTGTTCAGCCGCACGTCGCTGGTCGGGCTGACGAACGACCGGTTCGGCCGCCTGACGTTGGGTAATCAGTACGACTTCATGACCAACTCGCTTTACTTCGGCGGCAATGACCCGTCGGAGCTTTCCGGTCACTTCTATGATTTCCGTGCCGGTCCTTTCAAGAAACTCGCACTGCCCCAAAACCCGACGGGTGCATTCGACTGGGACCGCATGGCCGGTGAAAGCCTCAACAACTCGGTCGCCTACGTCACGCCGAAATTCGGTGGATTCAGCGCTGGCGCAATGTATGCCTTCGGTGGCGTCGCAGGATCGATCGGCGCTGGCAATGCGAACAGCTTCGGCCTGAACTACGCCGCCGGCGACTTCGGCGCGAACGCCGCGTACACGAACGTCAAGACCTACGTCGCCGGATCGCCGCAGATCAGCGTGCGGACGTGGGGCGTGGGCGCGCATTACCGTTTTGGCGCGTGGGTAACGAACGCCCTGTTCACGACCGTCCACAACTCGCTCAATGGCGGCTCTGTATTCCAGGGTTCTGCGGGCGCGCACTATAACTTCACGCCGGCACTCAGCGCTGGTGCGTCCTACATGTACATGAAGGGCAACGAGGTGGTGAACAACAACCACGCGCATCAGCTTGCTGCCAACGTCGACTATGCGTTGTCCAAGCGGACGTCCGTGTATCTCATCGGCGTGTACCAGCGCGCGAACGAAGGCGCGAATGCGCAGATCAACGGTTTCAACAGTGCTGACGGGGCTTCGTCCAACGCCACGCAAGCTGTTGCCCGCGTAGGTATCCATACCCGCTTCTAACGCGGTGCGAGTGACCGGCACATATCGTCGATATGTGCCGGTTTTTTCATTCAACATGCAGACTTCGGTGGATTAGTTCGAAGTGCAAATTGTGTTTTGCATGGACTCGTAGTACTGAAACGCGACCAGCAGTGAGATGCGCTGGTCTACCCCACCGTGCCAGAGAATCAGCGTACTGCCGGCTTTCTGGAACGCGGACAGATCGTGATTGGTTGCGTCGTAGATGCGGGTGATTGGCGTGCAGCTAGTTTGGGTAGAAGCTCGCGTCGTGATTGCCGAAGCTGTCGAGGCTATGCATGGTCGGCGCGTGTGAGATCGACTTACTTATTGCCCGTGCACTACTTGTGCTCCGTGCTCAAAGCTGCACAACGGGTATCTGCCGCTCACTTATCGCGGCGCGCAGCCCCTCGCCGGCTCCATGCCATGTGCGCGCTTGACCGCATCGGTCTGATCCGACGCCAGGAACGCGAGAAAACGCGCAGCGGCTTCCTTTCGCTGCGATGTGGAGCAGATCGCCGCCGAAAAGACCGTGGTGAGCTGGACGTCTGGCGGTAACGGCCCGACCACCTCGATTCCGGGTGCGCCCGTTAGTTCACTCAATTGCTGAAAACCGAGTTCGACGTCGCCACTGACAATCAGACTGGCGACGGGTACGCCCGGCGGCGCCTGAACGATACGCGAGCCGATCGCTTGTGCAATGCCGAAACGCGCGATCAACTTCAACAAGTGTTCACCGCTCGGGCCTGTCGAGTAGCCAATTCTTGACGCACGCAGTATCGCGTCGCGCAACGCCGCCGCCGATCCGATATCCGGATGCGGCACACCGGCTGCAACAGCGACGGCCATGCCCGAGCACACGATTTCGGTGCGCTCAGCGGCAACATGGCCGTCGACTGCGAGGCGCTCCAGAGCGCCGGACGCCAGCACCACGAAGTCGAATGGCTCGCCAGCCTGCACGCGACGCGCGGCATCGACGCCGCCAATCGACGTAACACTCACGCGGCAACCCCAACCCGATACGCGCTGGTACTGCTCGATCAGGTCTACCAACAACTTGCGCGTCGCCATCGATCCCACGCCGGTCAACGCGTCTTCCAACTTTAGATCGTCCACTGCCGATTGCGTCCCGCTTAGTCGATATAGCGCAGCCCTGCCTCGCGCAGCGGCTCACGCATGTTGTACATATCGAGGCCCAGCACGCCCGAGGCGAGCTTCTCACGCTTCATCGCCTCGTTCGCCTCGCGGGCGACGGCCGTATCGAGAACCTTCGCGGCGAGCGCAGACGGAACCGCGACCACACCGTCTGTGTCCGCAACGATCACGTCGCCGGGATTGACGAGCGCGCCTGCGCAAACGACGGGAATGTTCACCGATCCCACCGTCGCCTTGATCGTGCCTTTCGCGGAAATCGCCTTGCTCCACACCGGAAACTGCATTGTCTCGAGGACATCGACATCCCGCACGCCAGCGTCGATGATCAGCGCTCTCGCACCGCGCGCCTTGAAGCTTGTGGCGAGCAGGTCACCGAAATAGCCATCGGTGCAGTCGGCCGTGACCGCCGCGACAACGATATCGCCAGGTTGAACCTGCTCAGCGGCAACGTGCAACATCCAGTTGTCGCCCGGATGCAGCAACACCGTCACCGCGGTGCCCGACGCACGCGCACCGCGATAGATCGGCCGCATATACGGCTTGAGCAGACCGGTTCGCCCCATGGCCTCGTGCACGGTTGCCGAGCCCAGTTCGCCCAGTTTTTCCGCGACGGCGCCATCAGCGCGCGGGATATTGCGGTAGACCACGCCCATTTCGTACATGTTCAAAGTCCCTTCGATTTGAGTTGCGCGTCGAGACGCGGATAGACACGGCGCGCATTGCCTTCGTAGATCTTGTAGCGATCCTCAGCATTGACATGCGCTGCTTCGATATAGCGTTTCGTGTCGTCGTAATAGTGGCCAGTCTGCGGATCGATACCCCGCACTGCCCCGATCATCTCGCTTGCGAACAGGATGTTGTCCACCGGAATGACGCGTGTCAGCAGGTCGATACCGGGCTGGTGGTAGACGCATGTGTCGAAGAACACATTGTTCAGCAGGCGCTCCGCTGCCTGGGGCTTGTTCAGTTCCTGTGCCAGTCCGCGGAATCGGCCCCAGTGGTACGGCACCGCGCCGCCGCCGTGCGGAACGACAATGCGCAGCGTCGGAAAATCGTTGAACAGATCCGATGTCAGGCATTGCATGAACGCCGTCGTGTCCGCGTTCAGATAGTGCGAGCCGGTCGTGTGAAAGCACGCATTGCAGCTCGTGCTCACGTGAATCATCGCCGGGATGTCGTACTCGACCATCTTTTCGTAGATCGGATACCACTGGCGGTCAGAGATCGGCGGACTCGTCCAGTGGCCGCCCGATGGATCGGGATTCAGATTGATCGCGACGTTGCCATACTGCTCGACACATTTGACCAGTTCCGGAATGCACGTCACAGGATCGACGCCGGGGCTCTGCGGCAGCATCGCGGCCGGCACGAAATTGTCGGGGAACAGTTGGCTGACGCGATAGCAAAGCTCGTTGCAGATCGCGGCCCACGTGCTCGAAATGTTGAAGTCGCCGATGTGATGCGCCATGAAGCTCGCGCGCGGACTGAAGATCGTGAGATCCAGGCCGCGCTCGCGCATCAGCTTTAGCTGATTGAGTTCGATCGATTCGCGCAACTCGTCGTCGCTGATCCGCAATTCGGACACTTTCGGCATTTCGGCCGGGCTGTTGATGCCCGCAATCTGCCGACTGCGCCACTTTGCAAGCGCTTCTGGCGCCGTGGTGTAGTGGCCATGAATATCGATGATCATTGATACTCCTGCTTCCTGCTATTGATGAATCGTCCGGCAAAGCGCCGAAAACCGCAGTCGCGCCGTCGGCCGCCGCGCGTTGATGTGGCGCGTTGATGTGGCGCGCTGGCGATTCCGTGCGCAAAACTGTGCGGCGCGAACAAGGTAATGCCGGGTGGCGAACGCATCGCCCATGATTGGTTACCGTCGCTACGGTACGAATTGGCACCCTGCTGCTGGTAGCTAGGGTTATCCCCTGGAATTTGGCGAAAGCGCAGTACATCGGATGGCTCGCGCACGCAGGCTGCCAGCTCGAAATGGCGCAAACCGTCTATCGAAGGGGCACAGCGCGTAAGCCCGCCCCGCTCTTGCCTGTGTGGTTCATGCCACCCATCGCCGGTAGACAGATAAGTAAAACGGATACCTGGATAACCATCGAGAAAGTGCGCCGGGTTAAATTCTGTCCGGCCTCCTGGCTCTGATCGGCGTACACCCTTGCGACCCGTTCGCCAACGGCGTGTTCGCGATGTGCATCGCGCCGGGCTCGCGGCTCACAAACTTCGGCGTGCCGGGCAAACTCGCGCGGCGTCCACGCCCAGGCGGCCAGCACCGGTCGTGAAGCCGCGTTAGTATCCGAATCGTTTTCCGTTACCCGACAGGCACCGACATGTGCAGCCGCGCCTCGATTGCTGGGCCGACGAAATGAACAATGTCGAGTTCTTTCACACCCTGCTGGTCCTCATCGCCGGCGCGGGCGTGCTGACGTGGCTCGCGGAGCGCCTCGCCATCGCGCCCGCCGTGGTGCTGCTGTTGGGCGGCTCCGCCATTGCGCTCACGGGCGGCCCCGCACCCGACATGGACCCCGACCTTCTGCTCGCGGCGGTCCTGCCGCCGCTGCTCATGTCGAGTTCGTTCTACACCGCGTGGAAGGATTTCCGGCGCGAGATCGGCACCATTTCCTCACTCGTGCTGGGCGCGGTGGCATTCACGACCGTCGCGGTGGCCGTTGCCGTGCACGCCGTCGAGCCAGCGCTGCCGTGGGCCGCATGCTTCGCGCTTGGCGCGATCGTCTCGCCGCCCGACGCCGTCGCCGCCAAAGCGATGCTGCAACGCTTCCCGTTGCCCACACGACTCGTTACCGTGCTGGAGGGCGAGAGCCTCGTCAACGATGCGTCGGGTCTGCTGCTCTATCAGATGGCCATCGCTGCAGCGGTCGCCGGCGCGTTCACCGCGCCCCGCGCGGCCGTCGTGTTCTCGATGCTCACCTTGATCGGCGTGACCGTCGGCGCCCTTTGCGGGTATGGCATGACGTGGCTCATCAAGCGCCTTGGCGAACCGATGCTCAGCATCATGCTGACGTTCGTGATGGCCTGGGCCAGCTATGCGATCGCCGAGGCACTGCACGGGTCCGGCGTGCTCGCGGTCGTGACCTGCGGGCTCGTACTCGGAATTCGCCAGCATCAGTCATTCGACGCGTCCACTCGCATCAAGGCGGAGGCGTCGTGGGAAGTCATCGTGTTCGTGCTCGACGCGTTCGTTTTCATCCTGATCGGCCTCGCGCTGCACGGCATTCTCACGCGCATGCAAGCGCAAAGCGCACTGTTTACCGCCGGGCTCGGGGTCGCGTTTGCCGCCACCGCGGCCGCGATCGTCGCGCGAATCGTGTGGGTGGTTCTTGCGATCTGGCTGCCGTCGGGGATCGCCGCGCGGCGCGGCTTGCGGGTGCGTGCGTGGGGCTTCGGCGAGACGTGCGTGCTCGGCTGGGCGGGTATGCGCGGCGTCGTGAGCCTCGCGGCCGCGCTCGCCCTGCCCGACGGCTTTCCGGGCCGCGATGTCATCATCTTCAGCACATTCATCGTGATCTTCGCGACGCTCGTCATTCAGGGTCTCTCGCTCGCCCCACTGATCCGACTGCTGCATCTGCACGCGATGAAACACGCGAGCATGTCCGAACTTGAAGCGCGCTCGCTTGCGTTCCGTGCGGCGCTGGTCGAACTCGAGAAAATCTCGGAAACGACAACGGAAGACGAATGCGAAATCGTGCAACGCCTGCTCGACGAATACCGCCTTCGCGTGCGTGCCAATGAAAACGCGCATGCGTCCGGCGCCGCACATGTGGAACGGCGCGCAAAGCATCTGCGGCTGGAGCTCGCGCTGGTGGCGAAGTCACGCGAGGCGCTGCTCAGGCTGCACGACGAAAACCGCATTCAGGATGCCGTCTTGCACCGTATTGAAAACGAGCTCGATCTCGAGGAATTCAGGCTACAGCGCCTGCTCGAACCCTGATCGGCGCGCGTGCGGGCTACGCCTTGCTGCCGGCTCGCGTCTGCGCGACGCGCGAGCGCAGGCGCGGCGTGGCGAAATCGAGAAATGCGCGCAGCTTGAGCGGCAGCGGAGCCTGGCCCGCATGCACGAGGCTGATCGGCCAGGGCGGCGGCTCGAAGGCTTCGAGCACGATGTCGAGCTTGCCGTCCTCGAGCGCGTCCTTGATCTGATACGACAACACGCGAGTGAGCCCGACACCCAGCATCGCGGCTTCGATTGCGGCATCAACCGTGTTGACGACGAGCCGCGAATGCACCGCGACCTGCGCGGGTGCCTTGTCCACCTGCAGCACCCAGTGGCGCGCGGTCCCCAACCCCTCGACCGTGATGCACCGATGGCCAGCGATATCGCGCGGTACCTGTGGCACGCCATGCTCGGCGAGGTAACCGGGACTCGCGCACATGACACGCCTAATCGCGCCTAAACCGATCGCCACGCTCGCGCTATCGGGCAGATCGCCGATGCGGACCGCAACGTCGATGTGCTCTTCGAGCAGATTGACCACGCGATCGAGCAGCACAAGCCGAACGTCGATCTCCGGATAGTGCGCGAGAAAGTCCGCCACCACCGGCACGACATGCAAGCGTCCGAACACGACCGGCGCAGTGATCGTGAGGTCACCTTTGGGCGCGGTGTACTCGCCGGTCGCAGCGCGCTCGGCCTCGCCGACGTCCTCAAGAATGCGCCGGCATGCGGCCACGTACGACACGCCGGCTTCGGTCAGCGAGAGCTGGCGTGTCGTGCGGGTGAGCAGGCGCGTCTTGAGCTGCGCCTCGAGTTCGGCAACTTTGCGGCTCACTGTGGCGAGCGGCATACCAAGCTGCCGTGCCGCGGCGGAGAGACTGCCCGCGTCGACCACGGCCACCAGCACGGACATCGATTCGAGGCGATCCACCGGATTCCCATAGGACGGAACGTTGATGGCCGATCTTGCCGGATTCTTCCCGCAGGCGAAAGCACGTAACGCGGCGCGGGCGAGACGGCAGAAACCTCAACGGTGCGATCGGCTTTCTGGTGGGGCGAGCTGCAGTTCGGGTCTGCGCCCATGGTTCATTCGATGAACGCGGCGCGCGTGTGTATGACCACGCCCGGCGGTTGTGTCGAAGCAAACCGCCTGGTTGTGCCGCACGCGACCCGCGCGGCGCATGCCATTACCGCGCATGCACGAATCGCTCGCCGGACGGCTTGGATGGTACAAACGCCCCGCGTCGTACGAACGACGAAACGGTGTCGAGCCCGGCAATCAGTCACCACGGCGAACGCTGTAACTGTGGAACCGCTATTCGTGCGCCGGATCATGGCAGCAAACGCAAATCTTGTTGCCTTCTGGATCGCGAAAATATGCGCCGTAGTAGTGAGGGTGATATTGAGGTCGCAAGCCAGGCGGGCCTTCGGATGTCCCCCCACCGGCGAGCGCAATGGCATGCACCGCGTCGACGCACCCCCTGTCCGGCGCCAGCAGCGCCACCATCTGGCCGTTACCGGGCTGTGCACGATCGCCGTCGTAGGATGTTCCGACGATGACAAGTGGACGCGGTACGCCCGGCGCCATCCAGCCCGCCCAGGTACCCGACCATGGGGTATCGCGCTCGCAGAACTTCAACGTGTGTCCGAGCGCTTGCATGATGGCGGAATAGAACTCGAAAGCGCGATCGAAGTCGTTAATTCCGATGAAGATGTGCGAAATCATCTCGTCCTTTTTCGGTACGGGCGGCGCAACCGTCGTCGCTAGAATGAAGTGCGTTCAACTCCCATTGGCGAAACTCGCATGCAACTTATCGACCACGTTTCAATCGGTGTGCCCGACATCGACGCTGCCAGGCCATTCTACGACGCGATCATGGCGGCACTCGGCGCATCGAAGGTCTACGACCGGCCGCAGGCGCTTGGCTACGGCGAGCGCTGCTCGCAAACCGACACGATGTCGACATTTCTCGCGGTCTATCTCGACGCGAGCGACATCAGTGTGAACAAGCGGCATTGGTGTTTCAAGGCGCAGACGCGCGCGCAGGTCGATACGTTTTTTGCGGCGGGCATCGCCAGTGGCGGACGGTCCGATGGCGAGCCGGGACTGCGTCCGCACTATCACGCGACCTACTACGCGGCGTTTCTGTTCGATCCTGCGGGCAACCGCGTCGAGGCCGTGTGCCACGCGGCATCGGTGTAAGTTCAGCGGTACTCGAAGTACTGACCTACGCGGAAAGGTGCACTTCCGTGGGACGGTTCGCAAGCAGATGTCGACTGGATTAGTTGCCGAAGCGTTCGCCCGAAACGCCTGGTAATCCGCTGATGGCTCAGGACTGCGACATCCGTTTGGCGTACGCCAGGTCACCGCAAATCTCGGTGAAGTGGACCTTTGAGCGTTGACGTTCACCCGCTTAATAGTGTTTTGGCCGTATTCCGTCCCATTTCGGGTGACCTGGAGTCGGTAACCGGATATGGGACCCGGTGACCTCGATTACTGTGATCGGCGTCGTCGGATCGCCGCATCAAGTTCATCAGCTGACCAGCAAGGTCTTCCTCGACGAGGCAGTCACCCAGGAATGTATTAGGAAGGCGGGTTCTGGAGAGCGATATTCATCCCACAAGGGGTTACCTTTGATGCTTCAAGCTTCCCATAGGTCGTGACCATTCGGACATTTGGTTTTTAAAATCTTGAGGTTAGCGATGATTCAGAAGGTAGAACCTGAAGAAATGGGGCGGGTTTGTGGTTCGGCTATGGACGATTCGGAGCCGTAGAGACGGGAAGGTAGCTAGAAATGGGACCTGTGCGGTTGGTGACCACTTACTTGTCGACAGGGTCCCGGTTTTGGGAGACGTTTTTATCTCTCTGCACGTGTTTCAGTGTTTACCTATAACGCTTTAACAACTTTAGTAAACCTTTAGCAGTCTGGAAGCCTTACCTGGCAAGGCTTTGCGGGCGATTTGGTTGCGCGTTATGGGATTTCGGGTACGCGCTATGGGTATTTCGGGCTGTGGATATGGGAACTCGGTATCCGGGTATGGGTTATCGGGGCTGTGGATATGGGGGAATGGTCTCGTTTTATGGTGTGAACGTACTGGAAGTGCCAAGGTATCGTGATATGGGATGCACCAAAGGTCACTATCTATGGTGTCACGGGCGGGTTCGAGGGACGTGTTTTCGGGTCTTCGCAGTCTAATAGGTTGCCTGTTATGGGAGTTCCTGTTGGTCACCAATTATGGGGGCGCTAATTCGTGCGGTTTCAAGCGTTCCATCCGGTGGCCTGGATCGCCGCCTCACTCCGCTTGAGCGCCTCGTCGTGTAGTAATCAAAGGTCTCTGGTTATGGGATCAGTCGAAGGTACCCAGATATGGTGTTTCCGCGGTGATCGCTCGTGGTTCTGAGCGATTTTCGCTTTGACTAGGTAGCGTGTTATGGGATAGCTGAAAGGTCGCTATTCATGGGATAGATTCTGGGTGACGCACGTCGGGTAGCTGTGGACAACCGGGACACGGGGAATTTCCCATAGTTGGATACCTTAACGGCGTTCTGGTGGAGAGTAAGTACTCACCTCTGTAGAAATGGTTGCTGGTTATGGGACTCAGGCAGGATCGATTACCCAGCAAAGGTATCTGCTTATGGGATTGCCAGTCGCACGTTCCGCCCGTGCTGCGGGCCACACCGTGCAGCGGCGGGATGTCAACCGGGGCACTCGACAATGTTGTTGCGTGGCACGGGTTGATTGCGTTCTTGAGTCACCTGTTCGCTTGGTATACAGTTACCAACCGATCAGGTTCCCTTCTAACGTGGGTCACATGGCAAGAAAAAAGGCCGATGCCGGCGATGCCGACAAGCAAGGCGCACTCATATTTCAGCAAGGCCAGCCGCCTGATCTCTTCCGCAAGGCCGTTCCGGCAATTCATATTGCGCCGAAGTCCGGGTCCATCAGCCTTCAGCAGCGCAAGATGTTCAGTTCGCTGATCAAGAATGCCATTCGGCAGGACTCGCTTGAGCAGGGGCGTTCGTCGTTCGAGATCACAATCTCCGCGCTCTCGCAGGATGTTGATCTGAACAGCAACAACACTGAATACGTCAAGGAGACGATCAACTCGTTGATCAGTACGGTCGTCAACTGGGACTATCTTACGCAGGACAAGCGCAGCATCTGGAAGGCGTCCGGCCTGCTCGCCGGGGCGGAACTCGAGCGCTCGGTGCTGCGCTATACGTTTTCCGAACAGATTCGCGGTGAACTGCTCAACCCGGAAATCTACGCGATGATCGATATGCGGATCACGCGTCAGTTCAGAAAGGCGCATTCGCTCGCGCTCTGGGAAAACGTCGTGCGTTACGAGGCGGTCGGAATGACTGCGCGCTTTCCGCTCGCGACGCTGCGAGATTTGATCCTTGGCCAGGACACCTCGGCACAGTCATACAAGCTGTACAAACAGTTCAAGAGTCGAGTGCTCGTGCCGTGCATCAAGGAAGTGAACGAGATTTCGGATCATATCTTCGAACTCATCGAACACAAGGTTGGACGCTCGGTTGTCGCCCTTCAGTTTCGGGTGACGCGCAAGCCCGAGACCGACCCTTCGCAGGAATTGCGTGGGAACGAGACCGTGCTGATCGGCGAAATGTCGAAGTTCAGCATTCCTGTCTCCGAGGCAAGGCGCCTGTTGAAGCAGTACGGCGACGAAAAGATCCGGACGGCGGTCGCCTATACTGCGGCGCGTATCGCGCAGAAGAACGCGGCGCCGCTTGCGAACGTGGCGGCCTACTTCCGCAAGGCGCTCATGCAGGGTTACGAGTTGCCGGGCGCCAACGCGGCAGGCGCGATGGCTGAATCGGTGAAGGCGCGCGAGAGCCAGGATCAGGTCAAGGATCGCTACATCGCCGCGAAGATCACGGAGGCGCGAGCTTACTTCAACGAACTCGAATATGACGACCAGACCGCGCTGATCAAGCGCTACAACGAGACGGTCGGCATGGACAAGCTCAAGGTCTCGACGACGAAGGTGCCGAGCAAGATGGCATCGACCAACTTCTTCCGCTGGGTCGTCCTCGATACCTGGGGGCAACCGACGGCCGCGGATCTGCTCGAATTCCTGTTGAGTGGCCAACAGGGACCAGGTGCCGTGGATGGTCAGTCCACATCCGATATCGAACTCGCCCTGAAGGCGCGCGCTGAATAAGCACTGGTAGTGGCGCGCTGCGACTGTGTATGCGAGATCAAGTACGCGGTGCCGCGAATTGCCTAAATTCTACGAATAAGCGGTTGTAAGTTAATTTGCACCGCTCGTCCCCTTCCAGTTGGCTTCGCGTTTGGCCAACTCCGGCTTTGATCCTGCACTTTTCGATCTCGCTCTGACTATGTCCGATGTAGTCTGAGCGAGACCTTCGTTACATTCCAATCTGACCGCGATCTCCACGTGGAGATCGAAATCGGTAGTCCAGTATCCGATGAAACTTGACCGCGCGCGACAATTTTTTCGTCGATGGTGATCAAACGAGTCTCGATTTGACGCGTTTTCGTCATGGGCGGCTGTGCTGCTAGACGTGTTCGAGTTGGGTCGGATCTCCACGTGAAGATTTTCCTTTCTGACAATTTTGTGCCGGGTAAAGGCGTCGGTCGCGGAATCAAAGCGTTCCGGAGATATCTCCACGTGGAGATCAACATGGACCCGTGGTGTTGCGACTTGTGTTGAGTGTCTATCGATCCGTCGTGAATCGGAAGGCGATTAGCGCCATGAGTCTGTACGAGCACGCCGTTGGATCCAACTCAAGACACGTTGATCCGTAAATTTTGTAGATATGCTGCGCAGCCCGCAGCCCGCAGCCCGCAGCCCGCAGCCCGCAGCCCGCAGCCCGCAGCCCGCAGCCCGCAGCCCGCAGCCCGTATTCCTTTCGCTCCAGTTTGCAACCGCATCGGCAGGCGCGAATTCTCCACGTGAAGATCGCGCATTAACTAAAATCTGCGCCGCAATAGCACTGCGCTGCCGCCTCTTTGCCGTCCGCGGCCACTCGCGACCTATCCTTTTGGCCAAACGGTTGTGAGTCGGCAACGGATTTGGCGGAAAACCTAGAATTTACTTTAACGTGCCGTTAGACTCCCAACTGGTGAGCTGGCGTCTCCACGTGGAGAGTGCACGAGGGTGATCGTCAGAGATTGAACATTGCATGGAGAACCGAATGGGACTGGTCATAGCCGTAGCGAATCAAAAGGGTGGCGTGGGCAAAACCACCACCACCATGAATCTGGCCGGGGCGTTTCAGTCTGAGGGATATAAAGTCTATGTCGCTGACGCTGACGGCCAGCAGTCATGTATGAGTTGGTGCGCTGCAGCCGGTCCAGATACCCCTCTTCCATTCCGGGTCGGTAGCATTCACAAGCTCGAAAAGATGATTGGCCCCGAAGTCGCCGCGCTTGCCGACGACTACGACGTAGTGATTGTCGATTGCCCTCCCAATATCAACGATCTCACGACTGCGCGCGTGCTGGCCGTTGCGGATGCCACCGTTATCCCCACCGACGCTTCCCCGATCGACATCTGGAGTAGTGAAGGGATGATGGAATTGGTTGAACGCACACGTGTCGCCAATCCAGCCGGAAAGTTCGCAATTTTGCTGAATAAGTCGAACTCGAAGACGCTGCTGCACACACAGATGAGCGCGATCCTCGCCGAGAGCAATGTGCGTGTTCTGTCGTCCACGATCAAACAGCGGGAACTCTACCGGCAGACCGCCGCGCTAGGTCGAACGGTATTCGACGTTCGCGGCGTCCGGGGGGCCAAGGTCGCAAAAGACGAAATCAACGCGCTCTACAACGAAATCATTGCACTGGTTCAGGAAGAGGAGGAGATCGTCGATGGCCGCTAAGCTCAACTTCACCAGCAAGGTTCGTGCGGGTATGGCGGTGGAGCGTGTCTCTGCCGGGGAGCGTCTCGCTGAAGCCGATGTCGTCAACATCGCGCAGCGCGAGGCGTCCGTCGTCACCCAGCCGGAAGAGGGGAGTGCCCAAACGGAATCGCATGCGGTCAGACAGATTCTGGTCGAAGACGTCGTTTCGAATCCGTATAACCCGCGCGCTTTCTACAGTGCGGAAACTATCGATGAACTCGCCGATAGTTTCGAGAAGCAAGGTCAGATCACGCCGATTCTGGTCACACATCTCGCTGAATTCCCGGGCAAATACGTTATCGTCGACGGTGAACGTCGCATCCGTGCTGCGCGCTCGCGCGGCGACAAAACGATCGAAGCCGATGTGCGGGAGGGGCTCGACAGCCAGAACCTCTACCTGCGCGCGTACCACGCGAACAAGGAGCGCGAGGAGCAGACAGTGTTCGACGACGCGTTGGCGTGGAAGAAACTGCTCGACGACCGGGTCTATGTCGACCAGGTCGAACTGGGGGTAGCTGTCGGTGAGGACCCGAAGCATATCAGCAAGGTCATTTCGCTCACGTCGCTTCCGCCGCTGCTGCTGCAGCGCATGGCGCAGAACAAAACGGACGTCGGACTTGGACATGCCTACAACATCAAGCTGATTTTCGACCGCGCCGGAGCGAGCGTCGCGGAGCACTGGCTGGATCAGGTCATCGAAGGTAAGGCGACCGTTCGCAAGCTCGAAGCTGCGGCATCTGCCGAAGCAGGCGCGCGCCGGATCGGCCCGCGTCGTACGCATTACCAGTCGCGCGTACAGTTCAATCGTCCCGATGGTGTAGCGCTCGGCGAACTGAAGCTCTTCGGCGATGGACGAGCCGAACTCAGTCTCAAAGGCATTGCCCCCGCGGATCAGCAGCGTCTCGCTGAACGCGTTAAAGCCGTGATCGACGAATGGGCATCGGAAATGGAGACGCCGGAGACCGTGTAGTCTCTGGCCGGCTTCAGCTGCAGGAAATCGGGAGCTCAAGTGGCCGCGCGGGGCGTTTCATACCTCACCGCATGCTCCCGAAGAGGGCATAGGGTCGAATCCGTGAAACAAGGATAAGATGATTCATTCCGCGAAATAAGTTTTAAAAATCAGCGAGATACGATAGGTTTTCAAGAATGTTTCACGATTAAACCCGTTGTGGAGCCGGTAAACGGCCACTTTTGGGGCGAAATCACGGGATCACGCACGCAAAGCCCAGGTGCAGCGCCAACATGTACTGTTTGATACGTTAAAAGCATTTTTTATACGAATCGCCCAAATGTGGCAGGATTGACAAACAATCGGCGCCAGGCGATCCTTACCCGCTATGAACTGCCGCCAATTTTCGATCGCGCTGATTATTAGCACCATTCCAGGAATGGTGGGTTAGCGCGCGTCGATCGCAGTATCACGAAGTGTCAAAAACCCGCCCCAAAGAGGCGGGTTTTTTGTTTCCGCCTCCTGGCTAAATGAACTGCAGCGTAGGAGCGCCCATGTCGGCCAACCCGAGTTACACCCCAGTCGAAGTCCGCACGACCGAGCAGACTGATTACCTCCGGAAAATCCTCACCGCCCGCGTCTACGACGTCGCCCGCGAGACCGAGCTGGAGCGCGCGCCGAACCTCTCGGCGCGACTTGGCAACGCCGTCTACCTCAAGCGCGAGGACAACCAGCCGGTGTTCTCCTTCAAGCTGCGCGGCGCCTACAACAAGATGGCGCACCTCACACCCGCGCAGCTCGAACGCGGCGTGATCACCGCCTCGGCGGGCAATCACGCGCAGGGCGTGGCGCTGTCGGCGGCGAAACTCGGCGTGCGCGCCGTGATCTGCGTGCCCGTGACGACGCCCCAGGTCAAGGTCGACGCCGTGCGCGCCCATGGCGGCCCGACCGTCGAGGTCGTGCAGGCGGGCGAATCCTACAGCGACGCCTACGCCCACGCCGTGCGTCTGCAGCAGGAGCGGGGCCTGACCTTCGTGCATCCGTTCGATGACCCCGAGGTGATCGCCGGCCAGGGCACGGTCGCGATGGAGATCCTGAGCCAGCATCAGGCCCCGATTCATGCGATCTTCGTGCCGATCGGCGGCGGCGGACTCGCCGCGGGCGTGGCCGCCTATGTGAAGGCGGTGCGCCCGGAGATCCGCGTGATCGGTGTGCAGACCGACGATTCGTGCGCGATGGCGCAGTCGATCGCGGCGGGGCGGCGTGTCGAACTGTCGGAGGTGGGCCTGTTCTCGGACGGCACGGCGGTCAAGCTCGTGGGCGAGGAGACGTTCCGGCTGTGCCACGCGTATCTGGACGAGGTCATCACGGTCGACACGGACGCGCTGTGCGCGGCGATCAAGGATGTGTTCCAGGACACCCGCAGCGTGCTGGAGCCGGCGGGGGCGCTGGCCGTGGCGGCGGCCAAGCGCTACGTGGAGCGCGAGGGCATCGCGAACCAGACGCTGGTGGCGGTGACCTCGGGCGCGAACATGAACTTCGACCGCATGCGCTTCGTGGCCGAGCGCGCGGAGGTGGGCGAGGCGCGCGAGGCGGTGTTCGCGGTGACGATCCCCGAGGAGCGTGGCAGCTTCAAACGTTTCTGCGAACTGGTGGGCACGCGCAGCGTGACGGAGTTCAACTACCGCATCGCGGATGCCGAGCGTGCGCACATCTTCGTGGGCGTGCAGATCCGCCACCGGGGCGAATCGCAGCAGATCGCGCAGACGTTCGTCGAGCACGGCTTCCCGAGCGTGGACCTTACCGCCGATGAACTCTCGAAGCAGCACGTGCGCTACATGGTGGGCGGGCGCTCGCCGCTGGCGCATGACGAGCGGCTGTTCCGCTTCGAGTTTCCGGAGCGGCCGGGCGCGCTGATGCGGTTCCTGTCGTCGATGGCGCCGGACTGGAACATCAGCCTGTTCCACTACCGTAACCAGGGCGCGGACTATAGCTCGATCCTCGTGGGCATCCAGGTGCCCACCGCCGACGATGCCGAATTCCGCCGCTTTCTCGCCACGCTCGGCTATCCGCACTGGGAAGAGACGCACAATCCGGCGTACAGGTTGTTTCTTCAGTGACGCAGTCGCAGACGGTTGCGATTCGCGGCAGAATGTTGGCTTGCTCATCGCATTGCGTCTGCGCCTTCTTTTATGAATTACCTCGATCCGGCAGAAATCGGAAGCTGGCACGCCCACGTCTATTTCGACGCGGCGACGCGTGATGCCGCCTGGGCGTTGCGTGTCGCCATCGAGGCACACTTTGGCTCCGTGTTGCAGATGGGGCGCTTTCACGAACGTCCCGTCGGGCCGCATCCCATGTGGTCGTATCAACTCGCGTTCGCGCGTGAGCGACTCACTGAGATCGTCGAGTGGCTCGCGTTGAATCACGGCGCGCTCGACGTGTTTTTGCATCCGAATACGTCCAATCCGCTGCGCGATCATCGCGATTCCGCTCTGTGGATCGGGCACTCGCACACCCTCAATCTGGCCGTTTTCTCCGGCTGACGCGCAACGTGCGTCCACGCGCGCGGGCGCTCCCGCACGTGTCTATTTTCATCGGATCATTCAACGGGCAACTTGCAGGCAAACGCCGCGGGCGTCAGTGACGCGTGACATTGCCCGGTTGAGCATCAATAACGCCGGCGAAGCAGCGTCACGCGAATGCCATCTTCGAAGTGTTCAAGAATCGACTTCGGCAATTAATCTGGCGCAATGTCGGCAAGTGCATTCGTCGCTTATGCCGACGTTGAAAAAGGGCACGACGACAAATCGGTTTGCAAACAAATCGTCTGATTCATTCGTCAATGCCGCGCAATAAAACTCGCAAAAGTGGGTTGTGCATTGGCGATTCAAACTGGACTGGCAAGCACGCTGTTCCAGCCTTCCAGGGGCCAGCGTCGCGCCACGAATCGCTGGGCAATGAGGGCGGAAAAAAACACCTGACGCCTCCCCAGAATACGGCTCATTCGTTCACAACGCGCTCGTGCCATGTATCCCGCGTACCGCTTTTTTCGGACGCGGCGCCGATCAATACATGTTGCGGATTATTACTTTTCCACCGCGCCGCCTCGCAAAAATTTACGGCGCTATAATTTTCGCGTGATTGAGGCAAACGTTTGCCGTCGATTGGATGAAAAAATCGCGTTAATAATTGCAGGAAGCTCTAGAAAAAAATTTCCATAGGCTACACAGCGCAAAGCAATGCTCGAAGTTGAGCGTACAGCGTGCCGTCTCACCCGCCGCCGTGTCGTCTCAAGTCGATCCAGCATCAATACTCGGACCTGCTACCCATGCCGACCGTCGTCGATGCCCTGATTGAGCAACATCTCTCACCTCAATGGCGCGGCGTGCTGCACGCGCTCGCAGCGGAGTTTGAAGCACAGCTCGATCGCGACGACCTGCGGCAGTTGATGTACCGCGTCGGCGAGCGTTTCGCCGCAGAGCAGCCCCTTGCAGCCTCCGACTCGATGGCCGACCTCGCCGACGCGCTCAACGCACGCTGGGCGCCGATTCAATGGGGCCGCGTGGAGCTATCCGATGAAGGCACCCATCTGCGTATCGTTCATTACGGTGCACCGCTTCATGCGTTCGGTGGCGAGGCATTGGCCTGGACGCCGGCGTTTCTCCAGGGCTGCTATCAGGCCTGGCTCGATGCAATGGGTGCCAAGCAACTCACGGTCGTTCAGGCCGGCATTCCTGATGATGGCTTTGCCATCGAGTTTCATCTGGTGCGCGCGACGACTTGACCGTCGCGCGGGCGCTGCCGTTCGACGGCAGTCTGTGATCGTTATTGTTTGTCGGTCCGCCTATGTATACCTCGAGCGATATCAAATCACTCTACGGCCGGTTTGCTGGCGATGCGACCGACTATCGGGAGATCCGCATGGAGAGCGAGGCTCAGGAGGCGCGCGATCGCTGGCCGCTGCTCGGCATGATCGATCCACGCAGGGTCGACGTGAGCGCGACGAAGAAGTCGCGCAGTCAGCCGGCGGCGGGTACTGCCGACGCGGGAGGCCTACCGGGGTCCGCGGGTGTTGTCGCGCCAGGATCGATGCCGGCGGGTGGCAGCGCGTCGCCGCCCGCGCGTTCGCAGGCGGCACTGCGCCGTTCGGCGCCGCTTTTCGCCCGTTCGCTGCGCCGTGACCTGGCGAGCGACATCGAAAAACCCGCCTACACGGCGCCGGAAAGCAGCGCGTTTCGTTTCTCGCCGCCGCCCGGCGCGAAGGCGAGTCCGGTCGCGGCGACGCAGTTGACCGATGAGGCTATCGCCGTGCCACGCAGTCCGGGTGTGCCGCCGACTGCGGCGAATACAGCGAACGCTCCTCCCGCAGTTAGCGTGCCCGCGGCGTCACCCGCTTTAGCCACGCGCCCCGCAGTGGTACCTGGTGGGGCACCACTCAGGAAGTTGTTCGGCACGGCTTCGGCGCCTGCCGTGCAACAGGAGCGGCGCGCAACATCCACGCCACCCGCGAGTGTGGAGCCGCACCTCGATCGGCTGTTCGATCGGCTGCGCGAGGGTGGCAATGCAAAACCCGTTCAGGGAGGCGCTCCTGATCCGACGACAGCGCCGGCTAGTCCCTGGCTTTCCAAGGGAGTGAGCGGGCCATGAAAGTGGTCAGTGTGGTGTCGGCAAAAGGCGGTGTGGGCAAAACGACGCTCGCCGCCAATCTCGCGTCCGTGCTTGCTACTGCTGGGCGGCACGTCGTAGCCATCGATCTCGATCCGCAGAATGCACTGCGGCTTCACTTCGGTGTGCCGCTCGACAGCGTCGACGGCGTGTCGCGCACCACGCTCAACGGTGCGCCGTGGCAGAACGCGATGGTGAATGGCATCGATGATGTAACCGTCCTCGCGTTCGGCACGCTTACCGTCGAAGAGCAGCAGCGTTTCGAGCACCATCTCGACGAAAACCCGCTGTGGTTCACTCACGGCCTTGAGGCTCTGCAGCTTGGCCCCGCGGACATCGTCGTGGTCGATACGCCGCCAGGCGCTTCGGCCTACACGCGCGCCGCGCTCAGCGCGGCGAATTTCGCGCCCAACGTCGTGCTCGCGGACGCCGCCTCCTATGCGGCGATCCCGCAGATGCAGCGCGTGATCGACACCTATGCGGTGCCGCGGCCGGAGTTCATCGGCGAAGGCTACGTCATCAATCAGGTCGACCCTTCGCGCCAGCTCAACAAGGACGTCTTGCGCGTGCTGCGCGACATGCTCGGCGAACACATGTTTCCCGGTGCGATTCATACCGACGAAGGCGTGAGCGAAGCGCTCGCGTGCAACACCACCGTAATGCATTACGACCCGCTCTGCCAGGCCTCGGCAGACATGCGTGCATGCGCGGCGTGGTTGCTCGAAGCGCTCGACACTCCGGCACAGCCGCGAAGGAGCGTTGCATGAGCACTGCCCAACCCGATGCTGACGCGACCTCGACCGGCGCTGCACGTTTTGCGTCTTCCCGGCTGGAGCGCATCGCCGATTCGCGCATCTGGAACAGCCGCGTGATCGTCGTGATACTCACGCTCTTTTCGCTCTGCGCCCTCTATTTCGTCTTTACGGTGCCGCTGGGGAACCCGGAGCAACTAGCGTTCGCGATGAGCTGCTTCATCCTCGCGCTGCTGTTCCGGCGCGTGGCAGGGCGCTACGCGACGCTCGTGATGATCATGCTTTCGGTGATCGCCACAGGCCGCTACATGTTCTGGCGTCTTACCGAGACGACTTCCTGGACGCATCCGGTCGATGCTGCGTGGGGCGTGGGGCTCGTCGCGGCGGAAGTCTACGCGGCAGTCGTGCTGATGCTCGGCTACTTCCAGACGGCGTGGCCGCTGCACCGCAAGCCGGTGCCGTTGCCTGCGTCACGTGCGCTGTGGCCCACGGTCGACGTGTTCATTCCCACCTATAACGAGCCGCTTTCGGTCGTCAAACCGACGGTCTACGCAGCGCTTGCGATGGACTACCCGCAGGAGAAGATATCGATCCATGTGCTCGACGACGGCCGCCGCCCGGAGTTCAAGGCGTTTTGCGAGGAGGTCGGCGTCAACTGGACGATCCGCGCGAATAACTTTCACGCGAAGGCGGGCAACATCAACGCCGCCCTCAAGATCACGAACGGCGAATACCTCGCGATCTTCGACTGCGATCACATCCCGACCCGTTCGTTCCTGCAGATCTGCCTCGGCTGGTTCCTGCGCGACAAGAAGCTGTCGATGCTGCAGACGCCGCACCATTTCTTCTCGCCCGATCCGTTCGAGCGCAATCTGGATACGTTCCGCAAGGTGCCGAACGAGGGCGAACTGTTCTATGGACTCGTGCAGGACGGCAACGATTTCTGGAACGCCACGTTCTTCTGCGGCTCGTGCGCGGTGCTGCGCCGGTCGATGGTCGAAGAGATCGGCGGCATTGCCGTGGAGACCGTCACCGAGGACGCGCACACTGCGCTCAAGCTACACCGCCTCGGCTACACGACGGCCTATCTCGCGATCCCGCAGGCCGCCGGTCTCGCGACGGAAAGTCTCTCGGGCCACATCGGCCAGCGTATCCGCTGGGCGCGGGGCATGACGCAGATCTTCCGCATCGATAATCCGCTCACCGGCAAGGGCCTCGCATTCGGCCAGCGCCTTTGCTATCTGAACGCGATGATGCACTTCTTCTATGGCATCCCGCGTCTCGTGTTTCTCACAGCGCCGCTCGCGTTCCTGTTCTTCGGGGCGCACGTGATTCAGGCGTCGGCGGAGGCGATCGTGCTCTTCGCGTTACCGCACATGTTCCACGCGAACGTCACGAACTCGCGAATGCAAAGCGCGTTTCGCCATTCGTTCTGGGCGGAGGTGTACGAGTCGGTGCTCGCGTCATACATTACCGGGCCCACGATGCTTGCGCTCGTCAACCCGAAGCTCGGCAAGTTCAACGTGACGGCCAAGGGCGGCAAGATCTCCGAGACTTACTTCGACTGGGCGATTTCGCGACCCTACCTGATCCTGATGATGCTTAACCTGCTCGGTTTCGCGATTGGTTTCGTGCACATCTATCACAACCTGCATGTGCGCAGCGAGGTGAATACTACCCTTCTGAATCTGGCGTGGACGGCCTACAACATGCTGATTCTCGGGGCCGCCGTGGCCGCCGCCAACGAACAGAAGCAGGTCCGCTCCGACCCGCGCGTCGCGATGAAGATACCGGTGACGCTGCGCTTTGGCACCGGCCGCACGCTCGCGTGCGAAACGATCGACTACTCCGAGGGCGGTGTGGGTGTCGCGTTGCCGAACGGCATCCAGGTGCCGATGCACGAGAACGTGACCGTGTCGCTCTTTCACGGCATCGAGGAATACGCGTTCGCGGCGACGGTGAGTTTTTCCGCGCCGGGACGTGCAGGCCTGCAATTCGTCGGGATGACGAAGGCGCAGGAATTCGAATTCGTGAAGACGACGTTCTCGCGCGCCGACGCGTGGACGGGATGGGCCGAAGGCCGGCAGCCCGACAAGCCGCTGCGCGCGCTCTGGCAAGTGCTGCGGGTCGGCGCGCGCGGTATCCGCGGCGTTTTCGAACATCTTTACGCTGATGTTCGCGCATTGTTGAGGCGCGGCCCCAGACAGGCCGCGCAAAAAGACAGCTAAGGACATGAAGAACTCGACCAGGTGTATGCGCTCGCGCGGCAACTCGGGCGAGGGATGTACTGTGCGTCCGGCAACGGTGGAGCGTCACGGCGAAGCGGCGACGTGGGGCGCATCGCGCCTCGCTCGCGCGCTCGCGTATTGCCTCGCCGCGCAACTACTCTTCGCGCCGTTCGTGTTGGCGGTCGACGCCGAGGCCGCGGCGCCAAAGGCGGCGAGTGGACCAGGAGCCGTGGGCGCAGCGGGCAAGCCAGCGTCTCCGCCCGTTGCCGGTCGCGCGGCGGACGGCGCGACGGCGGTCGGCGCGGTGCCGCCGCCCGGACCCGCCGAAGTCTTCAACCCGCAAGCCGCCCAGCAGCCGCCACTCGGATTGCCCGTGCCAGCGCTTACGCCACAGCAACAGAAATTGCTCGGCACGCGGGTGCCGACCACTGCGAATCCCGGGACGCTCGTATCCGGTGGCCGGCGGCAGACGCTGACGTTCGCCGATCTCGGTGCGCAGGACCCGCTGCAGCTTCGCGGTACCGACGGTATCAACGGCGTGCCGTTCTCGGTGCGCAACGACGAAGTGGTGACGGGCGCAGTGCTGCATCTCATCTATAGCTACTCGCCCGCGCTTCTGCCGGATGTCTCGCAGCTCAACGTGCTGGTGAATGGCGAAGTGGCCGCGACACTACCCTTGCCTCATGAGCAGGCGGGCATCACGGTTGCGCGCGACATCACACTCGATCCGCGTTTCATCACCGAATTCAACCACCTGAACCTCGAGTTGATCGGCCATTACACGCACCGCTGTGAGGACCCGGCCCATACGTCGCTATGGGCGACGATCAGCAACGCGAGTTCGCTCGACATGACGTACTCATCGCTGCCGACGAATCCCGACCTGGGCGCGCTCCCGCAGCCGTTCTTCGATCGCCGCGACGTACGTCGCCTCGAACTGCCGTTCGTGTTCGCCAGCAAGCCCGACGCCGATACGCTCGCCGCCGCTGGCACGGTTGCGTCGTGGTTCGGTTCGCTCGCGGGCTATCGCGGCGCGCTCTTTCCGGCGCAGGTGGGCAACGTCCCACTATCGGGCAACGCCGTGGTATTCGCGCTCGCCGACTCGCATACCGAAGGCGTCACGCTGCCGGACATCTCCGGTCCAACGGTCGCGGTTGTAGCGCGCAGCGAACCGGCACGCGGCGAGCTACTGCTCGTGCTGGGACGCAACGGCGCGGAACTGCGCACGGCCGCGAGTGCGCTCGCGCTCGGCGAGAACACGCTCTCCGGGACGAGCGTCACGGTCAGCCAGCTCACGACGCTCAAGCCGCGCGTTCCGTACGACGCGCCGAAGTGGCTGCCGACCAGTCGCCCGGTGCGTTTCGGCGAACTCGTGCAGGCGAGCGACCTGAGCGTGACCGGCTATTTCGCAGGCCCGATCGCGCTGAACCTGCGTGTGCCGCCCGACCTGTTCATGTGGAACTCGAAGGGCGCGCCGCTCGATTTGCGCTACCGGTATTCGGTACGTCCGCGCCCGGATCGCTCGTCGATGAACGTCAGCGTGAACAACAACTTCGTGCAGGCGCTGCCGATTCCCGCCGTGTCGCCGTCGCGGTTCAGCCTGAACAACCTGCTCGACCGCCTTGGCGTCGAGACGGCGAGTGCGGGCGTGGCGCGGCGCATCGTGCGCGTGCCGCCGCTGCTGCTTACGCCGCGCTCGACGCTGCGCATGTACTTCTTCTACGACATCCCGAACACGGGCGAGTGCGCGGGCCGCCTGATGCAGAACGTGGGCGGCGCGATCGATCAGGACTCGACGATCGACGTGTCGTCGTTCCCGCACTACATGGCGCTGCCGGACCTCGCGGCCTTCGCGAACAGCGGCTTTCCGTTCACGCGGATGGCGGATCTCTCCCAGACGGCGGCGATCCTCCCCGACGATCCGACGCCGGCCGACTACAGCGTCTACCTGCTCGCGATGGGCCGCATGGGCGAATCGACGGGTTATCCGGTGACAGGCGTGACGGTCGGCAATGCCGCCGACGTGAGCCACTTCGCCGACAAGGACCTGCTGATGATCGGCGGCCCCGGCCGGCAGTCGCTGCTGCAAAGCTGGGCGAAGTCGATGCCGTTTTCGAGCGACGGCGACACGCACACCTTCAGGCTTGCCGATCTCGCGTTCAGGCTGCGGGACTGGTGGTACGGACCGCACGGCCTCGAGCGTGCGCCCGCGCGCGCGGACCTCTCGCTCGTGAGCTCCGGCGGCGGCGCACTGATTGCTGGCTTCGAGTCGCCGCTACAGCCTGGCCGCAGCGTGGTCGCGCTGATCACCTCGCCGGGTGTTTCGGATGCCGAAATGACGGCCGCGCTGCTCGATGCCGACATGTTGCCGTCGATCCAGGGGGGCATGAACGTGATCCACGGCCGCTCGGTCACGGTGACGTCGAGCGGCGAGACTTACTTCATCGGCGCGCTTTCGCCCATCATGTATCTGCGCTGGATCTTTTCGAACCACCCGCTCTTGCTCCTGCTCGGCGGGGTGATTGCGGCGATCGTGATCGCGTCGCTTTTCTACCGGCTCCTGCGTGCCGCTGCCGTGCGCCGGCTCAAGGACTGAAATGACGCCCTCCGCAAAGCCCGGCATCGCGACGCGCCGACTGTCTCGCGCCCGTACGCGGGCCACGCGTGCACCGCTTGCGGTGTTCCTGAGCCGCCTCGTGTGCGGCATGACGCTCGGCAGCGCGGCGTTCGCAGCGGCGGGCGCCGGCGGGACGACCCCCGTGCCGCCGTGCGGCGACTGGCCGTCGTATCGCACGTTCGTCGAGCGCTTCGTGCAGTCCGACGGGCGCGTGGTCGACTTCTCGGTGCCATCGCAACAGTCGACCTCCGAAGGCCAGTCCTATGTGATGTTTTTCGCGCTCGTCGCGAACGACCGCGCGACGTTCGACCGCGCGCTCGAGTGGACCCGCCACAATCTCGCGGGCGGCCAGTTCGACGCGAACAACGTGCGGCTGCCGGCCTGGCAGTGGGGCCGCAAGCCGGACGGATCGTGGGGCGTGATGGACCCGAACCCGGCGTCCGATTCTGATCTCTGGATCGCCTACGACCTGCTGCAGGCCGGGCGGCTCTGGAATGTGCACGACTACACTGCGCTCGGCACGGCGCTCGCCGCGCAGATCGTGTCCCACTCGGTGACCGATCTAGCAGGTCTCGGACCGATGCTGCTGCCAGGACCGGAGGGTTTTATCAACGGTGACGTCACGCGGCTGAATCCGAGCTACCTGCCGCTTTCGCTCTTGCGCGGTCTCGCACACGACTTGCGCGGCGGCCCGTGGACGGCGCTCGCGCAGAACTCGCTGAAGATGGTGATCGCAACGTCGCCGCACGGCTTCACGCCTGACTGGGCGGCCTGGCATCAGGGGCAATTTGCCGTCGATCCGAAGACCGGCGACCTCGGCAGCTACGATGCGATTCGCGTCTATCTCTGGGCCGGCCTGGCCGCGCCGTCCGATCCGCTCGCCAAGCCCTGGCTCAACGCCGTGCGCGGCATGAACGAGCGCGTTACGCAAACCGGCGTTCCGCCCGAGAAGGTCGCGGTGACGACCGGCAACGGCACGGGCGAAGGTCCCCTCAGCTATTGGGGCGCACTTGCACCGTATTTCGCCGCGCTAGGCGACACACGCAACCTCGCGCTCGCGCGCACGCGCCTTGCGGCGCTCGACAACGGCACCCCGGGCCGCGAACCCGTCTACTACGACCGTGTTCTCGGCCTTTTCGGCACGGGTGCGATCGACGGCCGCTATCGCTTCGACGTGAACGGTCAGTTGATCCCGGCGTGGAGAGCGGCATGCCATTGACGAAGCGATCCGCCCACGACCCGCCGCGCTTGCTGCTTTCGGCGATGCCGCAAGGCGGCAGGGCGCGCGCGCTCGTTGCGTGCCTTGCGCTGACCGGCGGCGTGGCGCTGACGCTGCCGGGCGTCGCGCATGCGGTGACACCGGACCCGCTCGCGGCGCTGATCGATCAAGGCAAGTACTGGCAGGCGCACGGTCGAGGCGACCTCGCCGAGCAGTCGTGGCAGAAGGTGCTGCGCATCAATCCGAAGCAGCCCGATGCGTTGTTCGGCATGGGCATGGTCATGGCCGACCGCAAGAACGGCAGCGCGGCGGAACAGTACCTCGCACAACTGCGCCAGGTGGCGCCCAACTATCCCGGCATCGACGAACTGGGTCACCGGCTCGGCCAGACGAGCCCGCGTGACCAGGTGGTGACCGAAGCGCGGCAGTTGGCGCAGGCGGGCAAGAGCGCGTCGGCGGTCGAGGATTACAGGAAGGCCCTCGCGGGCCAACCCGGCACGCCCCAGTTGCGACTCGAGTACTACCAGGCGCTCTCCGCGACGCCGAACGGTTGGGACGAGGCGCGCAAGGGCCTCGAGGACCTTGCGCGCGAAAATCCGCAGGATCCGCGCTTCGCGCTCGCCTATGCGCAGCACCTCACGTATCGCGACACTACGCGTCGCGACGGCATCGCCCGGCTCGAACAACTCGCCGGTGACAGCCAGGTCGGCCAGCAGGCACGCGCGAGCTGGCGACAGGCGCTCTTGTGGCTCGCGGCGCGGCCTTCGGATCAGCCGTTCTACGATGCGTATCTGAAGATCGTCCCCGACGATCCGGCCGTGAAGGCGCGCTACGAAAGCATGGTCAAGGAGGGCGGGGAAGCGCGCTTGCGTGCGCAGGAAAACGCAGCGAACGACATTCGCGGCCGCGTAATCGGCGAAGGCTTCGCTGCGCTCGATCGTGGTGACCTCGTTACGGCGCGCGCGAAGTTTTCGTCGGTGCTATCGACGTCGCCGAACGACGGCGACGCATTGGGCGGCATGGGCATCATCGAACTCAAACAGGAGCATTTTGCGGCGGCGCGCGACTACCTCGAACGTGCGTCGCGTGCCGGCAACCCCGCACGCTGGCGCGAGGCGCTCACGAGCGCGACTTACTGGACGTACATAAGCGAGGCCCTCGGCGCCCAGAGCAACGGCGATTTCGTGAAGGCGAAATCGCTGTTCGAACGCGTGATCGCGCTCAATCCGTCCGACGTCACGGCGCAGGTCATGCTCGGCGAGGGGCTGCTCAACAACCACGACCCGCAGGGCGCGGAGCAGGCCTTTCGCATGGCGCTGCGCCGCCAGGCCGACAATCCGGATGCGATCCGCGGCCTCGTCGGCGCGCTGGCCGCACAAGGGCGCGGCGACGAAGCGCTGCAGTTCGCGACCCAGCTCACGGCCGAACAGCAGGCGAAAGCGGGCGGCCTGAACCGCCTGCGCGGCACGGCCGAAGCGGCGCAGGCGCGCCAGGCCGAAGCCCAGGGCGACCTCGGGCGTGCGCGCAGCCTGTTCGAAGACGCACTCGTCAGCAATCCTGATGATCCGTGGCTACGCCTCGATCTCGCGCGCATCTACGTGCGGCAGGGCGCAGTCGGCACCGCGCGCGGCATGATGGATGGCCTGCTCGCCGCGCATCCCGACATGGTGGATGCGCTCTACGCGAGCGCCCTTTTGGCGGAGCAGACGAAGGACTGGTCACGGGGATTGCAGTTGCTCGATCGCATTCCGGTCGCGCAACGAAGCGCGGCCATGACCGGACTGCAGCACCGGCTGTGGCTCGGCCAGCAGGTCGATCTGGCGACGCAGATGGCGAAGCGCGGGCAGAACCAGGAAGCACTTGCGATGCTGCGCAATGCAGAGCCCCTTGCGCTACAGACGCCTTCGCTCGTCGGCCAGCTCGCGGGCGGCTATGTGGCCGCGGGCGATCCGGCTCGCGCGAAGTGGCTCGTGCAAGGCGCGATGGCATCGGCGCCAAACGACGCCGGGCTGCAACTGCAGTACGCGAGCATCCTGCTCCAGAGTCACGAGGATGCGCAGCTCGGTGACGTGATGCGCCGTCTGTCGACGATGCAGCTCACACCCGAGCAACGCACAGACTTCGACAATCTGAACCTCGCGATCGTCGTGCGTCAGGCCGACAAGGTTCGCCTGACGGGCGATCTCGCGAGCGCTTACGAAGTGATCGCGCCGTGGCTCGCGGCGATGCCCGACAACCCCGACCTGCAGGCCGCGCTGGCTCGGTTGTATTCGTCGGCGGGCGATCCGTCGAATGCGCTCAAGTCGTATCGTATTGCGCTCGCGCGCCGCCCCGACGACCTCGGTTTGCAGATCGCTGCGATCTACGCGGCAAGTGGTGCGAAGGACTGGCGCTTTGCCGAACAGACCGCCGCCGCGGCGCTCAACACCTGGCCGGACGACCCCGACCTGCTGGCCGCTGTGGGCCGCATGTACCGTAACCAGGGCAAGAACACACTCGCCGAGCAGTACCTGCGGCGCTCGCTCGTGGCGAGCACGACGCCAGTGGGTGCTCGAGTTGCCACGGTCGCGTCGAACGTGCCGCGCGGCTGGGAAGCACTCGGCCAGCCCCTCGGTGCGAATCCGTTTCCGGGCACCAACCCGTTCGAAGGCAAGACCGCCATCGATACGGTCAGCCCGTCGTCGACGAGCGCCGGCCGCCACGCGGCGCCGGCGCCCACCGTGCCTTCGTGGTCCCAACCTCCGTCTCCCGTTACGACCGTGCCTACTACCCTCCCGCCGGCGCTGCCCGCGCCGTACGTCACGCCTTACGTGGCGCCAGCCGGGGCTGTATCGGGGTACCAGCCGCTGCCCGCGTCGAACACGCTCGCGAGCGACCCGGACCCCACGCCCTCTGATAGCTACGGACCCGACACGGCTGGTTCCAGCGCCTCGGGTGTTCCTTCTGCGGCTCAGCCTCTGCAGCCGTATTCGCAGTACGCGCCGGCGGCGCAGCCGTACGCGCAACCATATGGCCAGCTGGCGCCCGCGGCGCCGTATCCCCAGCAGGCGAATCCGTATCCGTCGAACGCGCAGCCTTATGCGCAGCAAGGGCCTTACGTCGCGGCACCCTGGCCGATGTCGCCCGCCGCACGCGAGGCGCAGGGCCAATACAACGCCCCGCCGCAGGCGACGCAAACACAGAACAGCAAGCGCACGACCGCTCAGTCGCGCAAGCAGTCAAACGCGAATCGCCAGGTGAACGCACCGCAGGGCTATCCGCCGGGGTATGGACAGCAGCCGTATGCGCAGGGCTACGGGCAACCGTATCCGCAGCAGGGCTACGCTCCGGCCTACGGGCAGCAGCAGCCCTATTATGCGCAGGGCTATGGTCAGCCGTATCCGCAGCAAGGTTACGCGCCGGCACCTTATCCGCAGCAGCCGTATCCGCCGCCCTACGCGCCACAGATCTACGCGCAGCAAGGCTACGGCCAGCCCTACGTGCCACAACCGCCTTACCCGAACCAGGGTTACGCGCCGCCGCAGTACATTCCGCAGCCGCCGGCGGGCTACGCTCAACCATATGCGCCAGCGGTGCCGGGCACAGCGCCCGCGCCACAGCAGGTGGCGAGCACGCAGACGCTCGCCGTCGCACAGGAACTGGCAGAGGTGAATCGCGAGCAGGCGAGCACGGTGTCGGGTGGTGTTGTGTTCCGCAATCGCGCAGGCGAAGACGGACTGTCGAAACTCACGGACATCGAAGCGCCGATCGAAGGCCGCATCAGGGCGGGAAACGGCCACGTGGTTGTGACCGCTACGCCCGTCACGCTCGACGCGGGCACAGCGAACACCGACTTGCCGACGCTCGCGCGCTTTGGCTCGGGTCTATCGAACAGCCCGGCGGGCAGCAACTTCGGCTCGCAGACGGCGAGTGGCGTCGGGCTCTCGATCGGTTATGAGACACCGTCGATCAAGGCGAGCATCGGCACGACGCCCATCGGTTTCCGCTATCAGAACGTGGTGGGCGGCCTCGAGTATGACGGAGGCGTCAATGACAAAGTCTCCTACTCACTCGCCGTAACACGCCGCGCCGTCACCGACAGCTTGCTCTCCTACGCCGGTACACGCGATGAGGGCGCAGGCCTCCAATGGGGCGGCGTGACGAAGACGGGCGGGCGCGCAGCGCTCGGTTGGGACGACGGCACGAGCGGTCTCTACGTCAACGGTCAGTTTCAGTACTACGAGGGCCATCACGTAGAAAGCAACTACGAAGGCAAGGGCGGAGGCGGGGCGTACACGCATCTGTACAAGGATGCCGACCAGACGCTTATCGCAGGCATGAACGTGACGTGGATGTCGTTCAGCAAGAACCAGTCGTACTTTACCTATGGCCAGGGCGGCTACTTCAGTCCACAGCAGTTCGTGATCCTGAATTTCCCCATCGAATACACAGGACGTTACGGTCTGTTTACTTACGATGTGAAGGGCTCGATCGGTGTGCAGCACTATCGCGAAGATGCGGTGCCGTATTTCCCGCTCGATCCGGGCCGCCAGACGAACGCCGCGGCCAACATGAACAGCGTGACCACGGCCACGCTCGATGCCAACGCGGTCTATCCGGGGCTGAGCAAGACGGGCTTTGCGTATTCGCTCCTCGCGAGCGGCGAATATCAGTTGGCGCCGCAGTTGGCCGTGGGCGCGATGGCGTCGCTCGGCAATGCGTATCAGTATCGCGAGTGGCTTGCAGCGGTGTATGTGCGCTACAGCTTCTCGCCCCAGTACGGTTTGCAGCCGTTCCCGCCGAGGACCTTCACCTCGCCGTATCTCGCGAATCTGAATGATTGATGGTGCGCGCCGCGTTCGACTCCCATCGACCCGACGCGGCATGCAGCAGGCTTATTCGAAGCGTTCCAGCGCCTCGGCGCGGATCATCTGCGACAGGTTCGACGGCGTTCCACGCGACCCACTCACCGGATGGTAGATGTTGTCGCCGCGCACGATCGCCTTGCCGGTCAGCGCGCAGACGCCGCGCGTGCGCGCGGCGCGCAGCACCCAGCGCTGCTCGCGATAGTTGCCGCCCGTCGAATCGCGCCAGGAGATGGACACCGCCTTCGCTCC
Organism: Paraburkholderia adhaesiva; assembly: GCF_021390575.1. GTDB lineage: Bacteria > Pseudomonadota > Gammaproteobacteria > Burkholderiales > Burkholderiaceae > Paraburkholderia > Paraburkholderia adhaesiva. Next base: position 233,978 of record NZ_JAJEJQ010000003.1, read on the forward strand.
GATACGCTCCACGAAGGTCACGACCGCATTGCGGCCGTACCCGGACGCGAGCGATGCCGCGGCGTCGACACGGCGGCTCTTGTCCGGAAGCGCTTCGGTATCGGTTTCATCGCTCTGATCGACGATCTGGTCGGTGTCCGCATGGTCGCTGACCTGTTCGAGTTGCGAGATCGTCGCGGCCCACGGATCGCCCTGCTGGACGGACGCTGCCCTGTGAGCTTGTCCGCATAGCGGATACGCGGGTGCCGAATGCGTCGTTTGCGTTGTTCGTAGCTGGCTCACGTCGAATTCCTCCGCTGCTTGTGCGATGTCGCCGGAATCGTATCTGTGAGGCTGCGTCGGATAAATCCTTATTTAGCAACTACTGAGTTTGGTCCCGCCAAACAATGGCGCACCTGCCAGCTTTGCGGGCGCTTCGCGTTGTCCGCACCGACGGTACGTCCGGAGGTAACGCCGCTCTATATGGCGAAGAGGGCGCGGCAGCTCAATGTCCGAACTACCGGGAAGCCGTCGCGCTTACTGTGACGAAGCGCGGTTGCGCGATCCGCTCGAGGAGCAGCGCGACACAAGCGATCGTGCCGACGATGGCAACCGTCGTGAAAATACCAGTGAACGTGAAGTGACGCCGAGCGTGGTCTGGTTTGGTGAGGGACCATTCGTCGAGCAGCGAAGGCGCGATAAAACCAATCGCCGCTGTATCGAAGGAGTCGAGGAAGCACGTCGCAAGGACGAGCCACTAGAAGGGGGACAACAGATGCTCGTTAATGAACGTAAGCACGTTGACGGCCGGATTGCGGCGCATGAGCGTCGCCGCATAGTTTGAGCGCTCAGCGGGCACTTACCATGTCGGCGGCGCTTCGTGTGTGCCGGGGTGCGATTACGAATAGGACTCACGGCGGCGGGTGAGCATCCGAATAGGGACACGATCTCTCAGGGCACGAAGCCGCACACCAGTGTTGGCGATGATGAATTCTCACCCCCGCGCAAGCCGGCGTTCAAGAATAAATAGGCCCGCAGGCAGTG
>NZ_JAJEJQ010000003.1:240000-908668 GCF_021390575.1 Paraburkholderia adhaesiva
AAAAGGTACTCTGGGGATAACAGGCTGATACCGCCCAAGAGTTCATATCGACGGCGGTGTTTGGCACCTCGATGTCGGCTCATCTCATCCTGGGGCTGTAGCCGGTCCCAAGGGTATGGCTGTTCGCCATTTAAAGAGGTACGTGAGCTGGGTTTAAAACGTCGTGAGACAGTTTGGTCCCTATCTGCCGTGGGCGCTGGAAGTTTGAGGGGGCCTGCTCCTAGTACGAGAGGACCGGAGTGGACGAACCTCTGGTGTACCGGTTGTGACGCCAGTCGCATCGCCGGGTAGCTATGTTCGGAAGAGATAACCGCTGAAAGCATCTAAGCGGGAAACTCGCCTCAAGATGAGACTTCCCCGGGGACTTGATCCCCTTGAAGGGTCGTTCGAGACCAGGACGTTGATAGGTCAGGTGTGGAAGCGCAGTAATGCGTTAAGCTAACTGATACTAATTGCCCGTAAGGCTTGATCCTATAACAGGTATGCCTCCCTCCCCTGATGGAGAGAAGCGCGTACAGGTTGAGATCACGTGTTGTGCCTGAAACAACACAACCCCAATTCAGCAACACACACTCTTTACGCTTCTTCCCGATTGGCTGTGGCGCGATAACACCGCGACGCAGCAACCCGTCATGCCTGATGACCATAGCGAGTTGGTCCCACCCCTTCCCATCCCGAACAGGACCGTGAAACAACTCCACGCCGATGATAGTGCGGATTGCCCGTGTGAAAGTAGGTAATCGTCAGGCTCCTTATGCTGTAAAGTTCGAAACCCCGGTGTCTCCGAAAGAGCGCCGGGGTTTCGGCGTTTATGCGCCGGTGAAGCCACTCCGGAGCGATACGCTGAAGCGCAAGACCGTAGCGGACGTACCGCGGCGCAAGCCCGGGACGCTGGGCCTGCCGGTCGCGCCGTGAAACCGGAAACGGAAGCCGCAATAAAAAGCCGTCCCGAAGGACGGCTTCCGCTTCTGGAACCAGGACACACTATTCCTGTACAAGAAATCTTGTCGCCAGTCGCAGGCAATATGACGAAATCGTAGCTTTCCCCAAGTTTACGTTGTACCAGCCGATACACCCGCGTGTAAACTTAAATGCAGGTTTAAAAGACACGCTGTACCAACAAGAGCCGGGAGGCTTCCGCACATACGTTCGCGTACGGAAAGAGATAAACGTGCAACGCCGACGGAATAACCATCGCGCGTAGCGCCGCGCCGCGTCTTCTACGTCAGCCGCGTTCACGTACGCGCGACCGGACGTTTCACGCCATGCGCAACCGTGCCGTGGCCATCCGATGCCAGTTCTCGCCGCCCCCCATTCTCCTGCCGCTTCCACCGCTACACACCGCCGGTGCTAACTGACGTTCCCGTTCCAACAAAAAGGAGAACCCGTGAAACTGTCCAAAACCTGTTGCGCAGTCGTCGCTGCCACCACGATCGCGGCCCTGAGCGGTTGCACGACGGAGTCGTCGCGTTCACTTCCCGTAGCGCCGGTCGCAAGTGCGCAGCGCCCGCCAGTCGGCAAGCCCGTGCAGATCTCGGTCGGGAAGTTCGACAACCGGTCGAGCTATATGCGAGGCATTTTCTCCGACGGCATCGATCGTCTCGGTAGCCAGGCCAAGACCATCCTGATCACATCGCTGCAACAGAGCGGCCGTTTCAACGTACTTGACCGCGACAACCTCGACGAAATCCGCCAGGAAGCCGGCTTCACGAAAAAGGCCCAGGCGATCAAGGGTGCAAATTACGTCATCACTGGCGACGTGACCGAGTTCGGGCGCAAGGAAGTCGGTGATCACCAACTATTCGGCATTCTTGGCAGCGGCAAGAACCAGATTGCATACGCGAAAGTGAGCATCAATGTCGTCGATACCACGACCTCGGAAGTCGTCGCCTCGGCACAAGGCGCGGGCGAGTACAGCCTCTCCAACCGCGAGATCATCGGCTTTGGCGGCACCGCGAGCTACGACTCGACGCTCAATGGCAAGGTCCTCGACCTCGCGATCCAGGAAGCGGTCAACCATCTGGCCGATCAGGTTGACGCCGGCGCATTGCGCACCGCGCACTGAGCGCGCGTCGTCTACGTTATTCGCCCGAAAAACCAAGAACTACCAGGGAGATTTCATGAAACACATCGGAATGTTTCGGGGACTTTGCGTGCCCGTCACGGTAGCCGCGCTGCTGCTCGCGGGCTGCGCGAACACGACGCCGACGCTTTACCAGTGGACCGGCTATCAGCCGGGCGTGTACGACTACCTGAAGGGTGAAAAGGGGCCGCAGGAACAGATCGATGCGCTCGAAAAGGCGCAGCAGCAAATACGCGCGAAGGGCAACACGCCGCCGCCTGGTTTCCACGCCCAATTGGGCATGCTGTACGCGAACCTTGGGAACGACACGCAAGCGATGCAGGAGTTCGACGCCGAGAAGCAGCTCTTTCCGGAGTCGTCGACCTATATGAACTTCCTCATGAAGAAACCGAAACAACAATAAGCGAGCGTACCGATATGTCGAGATTCTCTTCTTTCAAGCTCTTGTTGGTGCTGTCCGCGGTCGCGTTGCTCGCGGCTTGTGCCCAGCCTGTGAAGCACATGGATTACACGGCATTTAAGAATGCGCGTCCGCACTCGATCATCGTGCTGCCGCCCGACAACTCGACCACGGATGTGAACGCGTCGAACAGCGTGCTCTCGCAGATGACGATGCCGCTCGCCGAAGCGGGCTACTACGTGATCCCGGTCGCCGTGATGGAAGAAACGTTCAAGCAGAACGGACTCACGACGGCGGGTGATATCCAGCAGACAACGCCTGCGAAGCTGCGCGAGATCTTCGGCGCGGATGCTGTGCTGTACTCGACGATCACGCAATACGGCACCCAGTATCGCGTGCTTGCCAGCGCGACGGTGGTCACGGTGTCGGCGAAACTCGTCGATCTGAAAAGCGGCGACGTGCTCTGGCAAGGTGCTGCGACGGCCAACAGCGAAGAGGGTAGCAACAACGGCGGCGGCGGCATCATCGGTATGCTGGTGACGGCGGCGGTCAAGCAGATCGCGAACTCGCTCACCGACAAGAGCCACGATATTGCCGGTATTACGAGCTATCGTCTGCTGCACGCCGGTCCGCCGACGGGGCTCCTTTACGGTCCCCGCTCGCCGAAGTACGACACGGATTAAGCGTAGTTCCCACTCGATATGCAACTCGCCGAGGCGCTTCTATCGGCAAGTCCAATTACCACACAAACAAAAAAGCCCGTCACACAGTGACGGGCTTTTTATCGCAGCTTCGAGATGCCTGAAAGCGCGATCAATACGGCTTAACGCTCGAGGAACGGCCGCAGCTTGTCGGCTCGGCTCGGGTGCATCAGCTTGCGCATCGCCTTGCTTTCGATCTGGCGAATACGCTCGCGCGTCACGTCGAACTGCTTGCCGACTTCTTCCAGCGTGTGATCCGACGTCGTGTCGATGCCGTAGCGCATGCGCAGCACCTTTGCCTCACGCGGCGAAAGCGCCTTGAGCGCCTCATCGATGGCGGCACGCATGTTTGCGTGAATCGCAGCATCGGCCGGCGAGCTCGATGCGGCGTCCTCGATCATGTCGCCGAGCGTTGCGTCGCCGTCGTCGCCGACCGGGCTCTCCAGAGAAACCGGCTGCTTCGCGATCTTCAGGATGCCCCGCACCTTTTCTTCGGTCATGCCCATGCGCGCGGCGAGATCCGCCGGATGCGCTTCCATGCCCGTCTGCTGCAGGATCTCGCGCGAAATGCGGTTCAGCTTGTTGATCGTCTCGATCATGTGAACCGGCACGCGGATCGTGCGCGCCTGGTCCGCGAGCGCACGCGTCACGGCCTGGCGTACCCACCACGTGGCGTACGTCGAGAACTTCCAGCCGCGGCGATATTCGAACTTGTCCACGGCCTTCATGAGGCCGATGTTGCCTTCCTGGATCAAGTCGAGGAACTGCATGCCGCGGTTCACATACTTCTTCGCAATCGAGATCACGAGACGCAGGTTGGCCTTCACCATCTCGCCCTTCGCCTTGCGCATTTTCGATTCGGCGACCGTCATGCGGCGGTTGATGGCCTTGATCTGCTGCAGCGACAACGAAGCGGCTGCTTCGATCTCGGCGAGCTTGCGCTGTTCCGCCTGAATGGCCGGCAGGCTGCGTTCCATCGAGGCGCCGTACTTGCTCGACTTCGCAGCCGTGCGGACGGCCCAGTCGAGATCGGTTTCGTGGCCGGGGAACTGCTCGACAAATGCATCACGCGGCATGCCGCAGCGGTCGACGACGATCGTCAGCACATTGCGCTCGATCGCGCGGATCTGCGCGACCTGGCCCTGCAGCAACGTGCAGAGCCGGTCGATGGTGCGCGCCGTGAAGCGGATCGGCGCGAGTTCGCGCTGGATCTCTTCGCAGATCTTCATTTCGGCTGCCGATGCGCGCGCATCCGAATCGGTCGTGCATGCCATCTGTTCGAAGAGCGTGCGCACGCGAGCGAAGATCGCAAGGCCGTCGGCCTTCAGCTGCGCGAGCAGGGCTTCGTTCGCCTTGCTCGAATCTCCGGCATCGCCGTCGTCTTCTTCGCCGCCGTCGCTTTCGTCGGCGTCGTCGGCTTGCGCTTCGATCTCTTCGCTTTCGTCGCTAGCGGCGATCGCGGGTTCTTCGACGGGCTCGTCGCTGCCGATGCCGTCGATCAGCTCGTCGATGCGCATCTCGTCGGCGGCGATACGATCCGCGTCCGCGAGGATCGTTGCGACGATCGACGGGCACGCGGCGATGGCCTGGATCATCTCCTGGAGACCGTCTTCGATGCGTTTCGCGACTTCGATTTCGCCGGCGCGCGTCAGCAGTTCACTTGACCCCATTTCGCGCATGTACATGCGGACGGGGTCGGTGGTGCGGCCGAATTCCGAATCGACGGTCGAGAGCGCGACTTCGACTTCTTCGTCCGCTTCGTCGTCGATTTGAGCTTCGCCACGCGTTTCGTCGTTGAGCAGCAGCGTCTCGGCGTCGGGGGCCTGCTCGTAGACCTGCACGCCCATGTCGTTGAACGTCGCAACGATCGTTTCGAGCGCGGCCGTCTGCGCGAAGTTGTCGGGCAGATGGTCGTTGATATCGGCGTGCGTGAGGTAGCCGCGTTCGCGGCCGAGCTTGATCAGCGCGCGCATCTGGTGCTGGCGTTTTTCCAGCTGTGCGCTAGCGTCGATCTGAGTCGTATCGCCGGTCTTGTCTTTCGATGCGCGGCGTGCAGGGCGGGCAGACGAGGCCAGCACGTCGTCCCGGTCATGGCTTGTCAATACGTTCTCCTTGAAGGGGGGCCTGACAAGGGCAAAAAGAGTCACGCGCCAGCGGCGTTGCGTCCTGGCGATGACGAAATTGCAGGGGAATTGGCGGGGGCGAATGCCGGTCCCGCCGAGCGGGCACCAGACGCACAAGGCGAAAGGCGGCCTGAATTTTCGTGCAATGCAGAGAGATCGCGTATGGTAGTGCGTTCCGGCATGGGAGGCAACCGGAATCGTCGTCTGCAACGCACAGTTTCACGCAACCGCCAGATCGAATCACAACACCTGCTCAACAGTACTTCGCCACGAGCGCTGTTCGGCGCGAAAACAAATAATTGGTTCGCGACTCTAAATCGTCTGATGAATACGTGACGCGGCCAGCAGGAGGACGTTTGCGTGTCGAAATGACCCGCGCAGATCGTGCCCCGTTACAAGCCGCTTTTCACCGCTCGATTGCAAATGGCGACAATACGTTGAACGCGTTTACCTGACGACTGGTTGACCGCCGTTTCGTCGCACGCGAGCGCGGTGCCACGCAGGGTGTCCCTGACGACTGATGTATCGAGCGCGCAAATAGCGCGTCCTGCGGTGTCACGGAAGTGTTTGCCTCGCGTCAGGCACCCGCTCAGGGGGGCGAGTGGTTGTTCCGGTCCCGGCGCCTGCCGCCTCCCGTGAGGTCCAATCACGGGAATTCGTCGTACTGCGGCAAGGTGTCCGTGATCTCGAACCAGGGCGCCTTCGAGCCAACGAAAATGTGGGCGCTCGGGCGGATCGCGGGAGTGTCGACGAGCGTACCCAGCGTCACGTGAACCCAGCCCCCTTCGCGCACGACTGAAAAGAGCAGTGAGCCGCATAGGGCGCAATGGACGTCGTGATTGGCCTGCGCGTCGCCGAACGTCAGCAGGCTTTCGCCGCCTCGCGTCACGACCAGTTTCTGTCGCTCGATGCCTGCGAACGGTTTGAATGCCGAACCGGTCGCCCGTCGGCATTTCGTGCAGTGGCAATTGAGCGCGTAGACGAAGGCATCGTCGACGGCGTAATGCACCGTGCCGCACAGGCATTGCCCGCGCAGTGTCGAGGTGGTGTTCGCAGATGGGGACGCCAGCATCGTAATTCCCTCAAGGGACCTGCAATCGACCGTGGGTTCACGTCAGCCGCGACGTGATGGCACAAGGTAACCGGATTTGGGGTCTGGGGCCCCAACTCACCGTATCGGCGCGCCCCGCGCGGCTTTCCGCAGACCATAAGGGGCGCTTCCTACGGCCTTTATACGCGCGTTCGCTGCTAGGTAGAGCGTCGACTTCCCATAAAGCGTTACCTTTGCGCGCTGCAACGCTACTGACCCGGTGACCTGTGTACCCCAACGCGCCCCTTCTTCCGTGCGCGACGCTCATCGGGTCCGACCACTCATCTCCTTCAATCCATTGATCACGACGAGTAGCGCGCGGCCGTGCTCTTCCGAGCCGTCCCACGCCTCGACGATCGCGTTGCGCAGTAGTTCGCTATAGGCAGCGTCGCGCCGCACGTTGGGCGTTGACTCGACACCATAGAAACTGCATAGCTTATTGAATGACGCACTCCGGCGCAGCCGCCTTCCATTCGAGAGACGAAGTCTCGACACGGTGGGCTGGCTAACGCCGGAAAGCCGCGCAATTTCGCTAGATGAGCGGGTATCGGACGTAAGCCGGCTCATTAGCGTACGTACGGGAAAATGTCGGTCTGGGGCTTCCATGTCATGCATTATACCTATACAGTAACGGTTATTGAATTGCTCGTCGAATCGGGCAGATTGATGTATTCCAAGGAAGTCGATGGCACTGAAAAACTTACCGCCCACTTTTTGCTGGTCTCGAATCGGATCGGAGACCAGCGAAGATCTCGCTACGCTCATACTTCGCAAGGAGTGGGAGCGGCGGCTGGGCGGCGGGCGCTTCCTGTGGGGTATCAGCCAGTCGCTCGGCAGCAGCGCGCAGGTGGCGGCGCTGCGCACGGGTTTGCTGCTCGCGCTGTTTTCGCCCGCGGCCAGCCGTGGGCGCGTACAGCAACGCAAGAGCGAAGACGCACTGGTGTGGAATGCCTGGGTCGATACTTCCGGACAGATCCGGCAACTGCCCCAGCATGCGTTCGTGACGAGCCGCACGACCTTACCTTCGGGTCGTGCGCGCGAGCAGCACTACGCGTTGGTCTGCGCGTCGCCAACTGAACTCAGCATTGGCAGCAGTCTTAAGGTGTATTCCGAACGCCTGCGCAGCGTGGGCACCGGCAAGGCGCCGTGCGCTTCGCGGGCCACTACCGTGGTGGACCGCGTCGAGCGTGCGGGCGACGCGACGGGCAAGGCTTACCCGATCGCGCTGGCTGTCGAACTCGAAGCGCCCTATTTCGTGCGACTCGCGCAGCCCACGCTCGTGAAGGCGCGCAACCTCGCCGCGATTCACGAGGCAGCGCGTGACGGCAATTTCGAGGCCTATGCCGAACTCACGAAACGTCTGCGCAACCAGCCGGCCATCCAGCAGGTGCGCGGCGTCACGCGCGATCTCTTTGATACGTCGTCGGCCGAATCCGCGATATCAGTCGGGCACGGCGGCGCGCGTTCACGTATCCGCAGCGCTCAGGGCGTAGCGGACTGGACGCAACTAACGATGGAACTCTTTCATGGCGATCATCACCCGTTCACGAGAAGCCGAGGCCGCGCAGCGCTTCGTTGAGGCGAGCCGTCACGTCGATCTGGCCTTTCGTGCCGTTCGCGGCGAGTCGGAGGAAGCGGCCTCGCCGATGACCTATGGAGCGGCGCAGTCTCGTCTGGAGCGTGCGCTCGACGAACTTGCGCGTGCTGAGGCGCTTTTCGATTCTGTGATTCGCGTGCAGGGACGCGGGCACCGTCCGGATCGTATGGATACCTGATTAAAGCGGCGTCATGACTCGCGGTGCTGCCGGGACCTTCTGGCGGGCCGTCATTTCGACGGTCAGGACGCCCTCTATCGCCGTTTCGCGGCGAAACGCGGAATCTGGCGGTTCGGAATCGATCCCGCAGATCTGCCCGCGTTCCTCGCGCCCTAAGGATGGCGCGTGAGCTAAGCGCCGGAGCCAGAAACGCTAGCGCGGCGCTACATCAAGCCAACCGGCAGCGCGCTCACCTGCATGCCGATCGAGCGATCGGTCTGCTCAGCGCGCTCTTAACACACCGGCAACCCATCTTCGATCACTTCACCGTGAACGTGTAGTGTCCCTGCGTGCGATGTCCGTCCGCGGCGACAGCGACCCACGCGACCGTATAGACACCTGGCGTCAGCGGATTCAGATCCACCGACATACGCTTTTTGTTCGACGCATCGACCATGGCTTTGCCGCTCGTGACGGCCTTGCCTTGCGCGTCGGTGACGGTGATCGAACTGAACGCGGGTTCGAGTGCGTCGTCGAAGTCGATCGCCACGTTCTTTTGGTCGGTTGTGACGGTCGCGCCCGCGGACGGTACCTGGTGAGTCGGATGCGCGTGCGCGAAGGCAAACTGGCAAGCGGCGATAAAGAGCGCAGCGACGGCGGCGCGAGCGGTGGTGTGCAGTTTCATGAGTCGTGTCCTTCGGTCAGAAGAGGGGTTTGCCGAGCGAGTGCGGGAAAAGGTCGTCGAAATAAAGATGTGCGTCAACGAGCACGCCCACATGGTTGCCCGTCGCGCGGTTGACCGGAATCTGTGCTTCGATGCCGAACTGGCCGTAACGGTTAAGCCATAGCACGCCGGGATTGATCGTGCCGGTGGTGTGTCCTGCGCACGCGCCAGCGGTGCAGGTGCTCATCGGGAATTCGACCACGGGGACCATGTTGCTGAACGGCTGCGGCAGGCCCAGATCCTTCACCTGGCTCTGCAGATACGGAATGCTGTACTGAAGCGTCACGCCCCAGTCGAGCGAATTCGGGCCGTTGTCGGACGATGCCGTCGTGATGTTCGGGCCGATTTCACCCGTCACCGCGAAGGGCCGCAGATAGCCGAGGCTCGCGGGGATGTCGCCGAAGCCCTTGCCGGCAAAGACTGCGGGTGTGAAGGTCGAATAGGGATTGCCGATCGATTTCGCGCCCGTTCCGCCAATCTCCGTTGCGAGTCCGATCGACGCCATGAACTCGTGCTTCGCGTTCGCGTAGACGAGGTATTTCACGCCGAGCGTGACGTTGTCCCAGCCTTTCGCTGAATTGCCGTTTGGCGCGTTCTGGTTGACGTACTGACTCGACACACTGAACGCGAGGTTCTGTGTGATGAGCTTGCTCCATGCGTATGAGACCGTGTTGACGTTCATGTTGTCGCCGTCGTCGGTGGGCGACTTGATGTGGCCGAACTGCGTGTCGAATTCGTCACCGACGCCGGGATCGTCGACGGCGAGCGTGGCGGGAAAGGCACGCTCGCCGACTATCGCGTGAGCGTGCGCGGCGGGTGTGGCGATGGCGCAGGCGAGGGCGGTCGAGGCGAGCAAGGCCGCGCGCGATACCCCGATCGGGCGCAGCAAGAGGTTGCGCATGAATTTTCTCCGGATGTGTTTTCTCGCCGTCAAGTGCAAGCATGACGGCGGCCCGCCACGATGAGCGCAGTGGCGGTGTTTTGTTCGTTTGCGCGCGAGGCGCAGCGGATGCGGTCAGGAGAAAGCGGGTGGTGCGCGCGGCTGTGCCGCCGTGTGGACGACGAGTGTGTGAACTTCAGAGACAGCGGGCGCCGCGCTTACGCATGCGATGGCAAGTGCAACAGCGAACTTCGCGGCCGCAGCTGGCAGCACGGGCACGTGTGCGAGCAGGCTGCAATACGCGCAGGCCTGCCAGTGCTGCGCAAGAGAATGGTTCGGGGTGTCTCGTGTGGGGACGGCAGATGCCGCCTCGGCAATACAGAACGCGGTATGTGCGTGACCATGTCGATATTGCGTGACCAGCGTCTGCGAGATGGTCGGCGCTAACACGCTCATCAGGATGGCGAGCAAGCCGAGCAAGCTGCCGATTTTCCCTGGTCGAATGCGTGACATGTGGCGCGTGGTGCGAACGGGCGCTTCAAATGCGCCGTTGAATTACACGGCAGATGCCGTGCGTTGAGTTCGGGCGCCATGTGGCGCCAACAGGTGCGAAAATTATGCCACGCACCCCACGTGCTGACAGGGGGGCGCAGATGCGTCGATTCGGCGCGTTGCAGCGGGAAAAGCTTGAATGCGTGCTGCCATTCAGAGCGGACGCCCAGTCATGACCGCGAACCTCGCTATGGGCGGAATCGTCATATTTGAAACGTCGATCTTTTGTGCGGAATTGTCGAAATCGCGCGGATCAAGACGCTGCCGTGCTAACGTGGCGGTCGGCTGCTGCGTCACGCGCCCATGACGGCGCGACGTGAGCGGGTTCCGCAACAGATGGCTGATAGAAGAGGAGAATCTCGTGGTCTACGAAATGGCACACATCGCGGTGCAGGCAGGCAAGAACGCCGAGTTCGAGGCAGGGGTGGCGCAAGCGATTCCGCTGTTCAACCGTGCGCGCGGCTGCCGCAATATCGAGTTGCAGCGTTCCGTCGAAGAGCCGAACAACTACGTTCTCGTCGTGCAATGGGATACGGTCGAGGACCATATGGTGCATTTCCGCGAGTCGGCGGATTTCCAGGAGTGGCGCCGGCTCGTCGGCCCGTACTTCGAAAAGCCGCCGGTGGTTGGGCACACCGAAGTCGTCGTCAAGTAAGCGCGGAAAAGTGGGCGCGTCCGAGTGACACCTCACCGGATCACGGCGCGCTCATTCCTGATTGGTCAGTGTCTCGGGCACGGCTCCCGGGACACGCGCGCGACGCGCTATCGGATCAAGGAAATATCGACATTGCCTAGATACTTGCGCGGACGCCGGATCTTGCTTTTGAGTTTCTTAAACCCGATAGCAACGCCCGGGAAGCTAAACGTCAATAGCTTTCGCGTCTTCCATCCGGCGCGAATATCTGCCTGGGCCATGAGCACCTTGAATCGGCCCGCGATGGTCTGCTCTGTGACCATCGCGTAGATGTATTCTTCCTTCCGCTTCTGGTCAGATAAGGCATTCCGGACGATTTCGTAATTCCCCTTATGCGATGCGTCGTTTTGCATTTGCGTAATGCCGGCGAGAATTCGTTTGCTCTGAGTCCCGTACCATTTCTTTAGCGCTGAAGCCGACTCGAACATGGGCTGCTGTGAAGTGCCGCCTACGCGGTAAAGAACAAGAGGCTCTTTTACCGTTATCGCGCCTCCGCTCATCAGCGCCCGAAGCAGAATGACCGGATCTTCGTACCATACGTCCACACCCAGTGGACCGTATTCGTCGAATAGACGCCTCGTAAACGCATGCGTTGCGCCCACCGTGAACGGATGCCCCTTCGTCCAGGACGACAGGGATGCGAGTCCGAGATCTTGTGTCTCCACCTTGTCCCACTTGCGACCGTTGCTGTCGATAATGGTGAAATGACTGGAGAGCATGTCGGGCGCTCTTCCGGCGGACTCCCAGGCCTCGACTAGCCGTGTGACTCGACCCGGTTCAGAAATATCATCGCCTGCGGCCGTAATGATGAGTTCGCCTGTCGATGCGGCAATGGCCTCGTTGTAGTGCTGCCCGATTCCGGCGTTTTTATGGTTTCGCCTCACGACCAATTCGTGAGGACCTTCGTACGATCGAGCGATTTCTTCCAGAGTCGCGAAAGTGCCGTCCGTGGACGCGTCGTCGGAAAACACTATCTCAAGGGGCTCATAGTCCTGGCTGAGGCACGCAAGCGCTGCCTCTTTGACGATGGCTTCCTGGTTATAGGTGAGAAGTAAAAGACTGGCTTTCGGTTTCAATTGATCTCCGTCTTTCCGCTTTTCTTCAATCAGGCATTGATCGTTAGCGTTGCGATGGCACGCCAACGGACCCATACGCGCCACATTGGAAACGAACGTCTACCGGTGTTTTGAATCGTTATTTCTGCGCTTCAAAATCCCAGAGAAAATACGAAAGCGCCCCTCGTTTTGCACGACGTTTTCTGGACATTTCCTGACGCCAGCTCAGTTCGGTAGCGGTTTGAACGAGTTCTGGAATGGTCCATTCAGCCTTGATCGCACGGAAAGAACCAGCGAATCCATACATTCTTCCCAGCGGCTCTGCACCCGTGAAATAGTGGTGCGTCGTATCGGTCAGGATGTTAACGTGGGTTGGATCCTGGAACGCGACTTTGGCTGGATAACAAGGCGTCAGAGCATAGAGTCGTCCACCGGGTTTGAGCACGCGCCAGATTTCATTCATCAAATTGATGAATGGGTTAATCGTGGATTTCCCGTCGGCGCTTGATAGTATTCTTGGGATGTGTTCCAGAAAGTCGAAGGCCGACACCGAATCAAACTGATTGTCGTCGAACGGTATTGTCTCGACAGCAAGATTGGCGCACTTGATTTCAACTGTTCCGGGAACAGAGAGCGGCCTTACATCGACGCCGTAAACCTTCGTTTTCCCGTACGGATTATGAGGACGGGTACCGCAGCCGAGGTCGAGGTGAGCGCCCTCAGTGGTGCTGCTTGCGGGGCCTTGTCCGGTCAATGAGAATTCGTCGGAAAGCACAGAAAAGGCCCTGTTCATTCGGACAGTCCGTTTGCGAGGATTTACGCTGGAGGCGGCCGGAGGTCCCGCTGAAAACGCATGCTTCATCGCGCCTCGTCAGAACGCGAGGCGAATTTATCATATCGCAAAAAAAGGCCGCTCAATGCGGCTCGCCAGCAGCGCGCCGCAAGCGCCAGCGCAACCGAGCTTACTGCGGCGGCAAATACCGCATGGGGTCGACCGGCTTTCCGTCGCGCCGCACTTCGAAGTGCAACTTGACGCGATCCGAATCCGAGTTGCCCATTTCAGCGATCTGCTGGCCCTTCGTCACGGAATCGCCTTCCTTAACTTTCAGGTCGCGGTTGTGCGCGTAAGCGGTTAGAAAGCTCGCGTCGCTTTTCACGATGATCAGATTGCCGTATCCGCGCAGGCCATTCCCCGCATACACCACCCGGCCGTTGGCGGCCGCCCGCACAGGCTCGCCGGCGGTGCCGCCGATGTCGATGCCCTTGTTCCGTGATTCGTCGAAGCGGGAGAGCAGCGGGCCACGCGCGGGCCAGCCCAGGGCGATGGCGCTGGCGGCGGGCATGACCGGCTCGGCCGGCGCGCCGGTTGAGGCGACGGTGGGCCCGGTGCTGACGGGCGCCGGCGCGGATGCGGATGCTTGCGTCACGGCAGTGCCGGCCGCTTGCGGCGGCACTACACGCAGCGTCTGGTCCACTTCGATGTGGTTCGGATCGGAGAGATTGTTCCAGGCGATGAGGTCGCGACTGCTCTGCCCATTCGACCGGGCGATACCGGAGAGCGTGTCTCCGGGTTTGACGCGATAGAAACCGTGCGGCACAGGTGGGAGCGGGGCGGGCGCGCTTGCGATGGGAGCATTGGTCGCCGGCACCGGCGCGGACATGGCGCCACGACCGGTCATGTCCACGACGGGCGCAGGATCGAGCCGGGTGGCGCAGGCCGTCAGCACGCAGAGTGCGGCGGCGCAGAGTCCTGATCGTATCGTGGTCAATCCGTGGCCCGGAAGATTTGCTCGCATCGTTCTATACCTGCTTCTTTCGTTTACGTGTCCGCCCGGCGTGCCTTGGGGCACGACATTGTACTGGACAGTCAACGGTTTTCCCGCATCCGGGGTTGACCATTGTGGTACCGGCGGGTATCCAGCGCGCGTGTCGCGCAAAGCGGGCGGGGCGGCACCAGCGCGGTGCTCGCGCGCACGCCACGCGTGCGCGGCAGGGTTCCCGTAACCGGACCGGGTTTCGTCCTGCGTGCGCAGCGCGTCCCGCACACGCCGTCGACGCGCCTGGCGCACGCTGGCCTCGTTCTTGCGTTAAAGAATGCCACCGGCAACGAGGCCGGTTCAGGTCGTACGCGGCTTCTTTTACGCGCAGTCATTCAGGACAACGGCGTCCCCAGTGCATGCACGGGCGGCACGCCGTTTTTCACCGGCTCCCGCTCATACGGAGAGCTACATTGAAACCAGGCAAAGTCTCGCTGGTCAGCGCCGGTCCAGGCGATCTCGATCTTTTGACGTTTCGCGCGGCGAAGGCCATTGCGGCGGCCGATGTCCTGCTCATCGACGATCTCGTGAACAGCGAGATCGTCTCGCTCGCACCCCGCGCGCACGCGATCCGGGTGGGCAAGCGCGGCGGGTGCCGGTCGACGCCGCAGGCCTTTATTACCCGACTGATGCGCCGGTATGCGCAACAAGGCCGCCACGTTGTGCGCGTGAAGGGCGGCGAGGCACTGCTGTTTGGGCGCGCGGGTGAGGAGATGAGCGAGCTGCGTCGCGCGGGCGTCGAGGTCGAGGTGATCAACGGGATTTCGTCGGGCTTCGCCGCGGCGGCCGGGCTCGGTGTCTCACTCACGCATCGCGATCATTGTCCCGGAGTGATATTCGTGACCGCACACCTACGCGACGGTTCATCGCCGGACTGGCCCGCGCTCGCGCGCACGGGCATGACGCTTGCCATCTACATGGGTGCGAGCCGGCTCGCCGACATTGCCGGGGCCTTGATTGGCGTGTTGCCGTCGCAAACGCCTGCCGCCATCGTCGAGTGGGCCGGCACGACGCGGGAGCGGCGCGTGGTCGCCACGCTCGACGATATCGCGCAGCTAGCCGACGCCGCTGGGATCGCGAGTCCGGCGGTGATCCTCGTGGGCGGGGCTATCGGGGAGGCTTCCTGTGAAGCGGACTTGCTGCAAGATGCGCACGAGCTGTCGCGTCGCGCGTGAATGGCGGGCGTGGTTGCATCGGGTGGCGGTTACGCGTAAGTGCCGCGCCTGACCGCCATACGCAACCGCAGACCGCGCACGCCCGAGGGCTCAGGCGTGCGCGCTCCGAATCGTGAACCCGTCCACGTACGCGTGCGGATCGCCACCATCCCAGCGACGGCCATCGATCAACACTTGAGGCGGGGTTTCGGCGGGCGTATCGATCTGCATCGACTGCGTCGCCTCGCGGTAGAGCGCGGTCTGATTGAGCGCCTGCGCGATCTCGCGATAGTCGTCGCGCCGCGCCTGCATGCCCCAGCGCTCGAACTGCGTGAGAAACCACACGCCTTCAGAAGGGCGCGGATAGTTGACGGCGCCATCATCGAAGAAGCGCACTGGCGGCACCTCGGAGCGCATACCTTGCTCTAGCCGCGATGCAATCACGGCAGCGTCGACGCCCAGGAATTCCGGCCGCGCAAGCCACTGCGCGATTTCGCGCCGATGACCCGCGCCGTCGAGCCAGCGACACGCTTCCAGCATCGTGCGCACGAGCGCCTGCGCGGTACGCGGATACGCATGCACGAAATCGCGGCGGCAGGCGAGTACCTTCTCCGGATGATCCGGCCATATCTCACCGCTATAGACGACCGTGCGTCCCACACCCTTTTGCTCCGCGAGCGCGTTCCAGGGTTCGCCGACGCACAAGCCGTCGAGCCGATCGTCCGCGAGCGCAGCGACCATCTGCGGCGGGGGAATGACGACGCTCTCGACATCGCGCAACGGATGCACGCCTTGCGCGGCGAGCCAGAAGGCGAGCCACATCGCGTGCGTGCCGGTGGGGAAGGTCTGGGCGAAGACGGGTTTGCGTCCAAGCGAAGCCAGCGCGCGCGGCAGCGTGCCGTGCGCGGCAAGGGCGTCGGCGAGCCGGTTCGAGAGCGTGATGGCCTGGCCGTTGCGCGCCAGCACCATCAGCAGCGCCATGTCGGTCTGCGGTCCGCCGAGGCCGAGTTGCAGGCCGTAGACGAGTCCGTAGAGCGTGTGCGCGGCGTCGAGTTCGCCGGCCACCAGTTTGTCTCGCAGTGCGGCCCAGGAAGGCTGGCGTGACAGTTCCAGCGTGAGCCCGTGTGCGTGGCCGAATTCGAGCAGCTTTGCGGCGACGATCGGCGCGGCGTCAGAGAGCGGCACGAAGCCGATCTTCAGATGCGACTTCTCGGGCGGCGCGAGCGCGGATGCGGTTTGGGAGAGCGCGTTCGGGTTCATGGGTTTCGCTTCACTCCTTCGATCCGGCAGCGTCGACGATCTGGCGGGCCGCCTCGGCGAGCTTCACGCTGTGGTTCATGGCGTGCTTGCGCAGCGCGGCGTACGCGTCAGGCTCGGTCATCTTCTGGCGTTCCATCAAAAGTCGCTTCGCGCGGTCGATCAGCTTGCGTTCGGCGAGTTCGTTCTCAGCCTGCGTGAGACGCTCACGCAACTGCGTTTCCTGCGCAAATCGCGCGAGGGCGACTTCGAGGATCGGCGCGATCCGCTCGCCCGCGAGCCCTTCGACGAGATACGCCGTCACGCCCGCGTGCACGGCCGCGCGGATCAGTTGCTGGTTTGCGTCGTTGCTGAACATCACCACCGGACGTGGCGCGGTGGCGTTCATCACGGCGAGTTGTTCGAGCGTGTCGCGTGACGGTGATTCGGTATCGATGATGATGACGTCGGGCCGCGCGTGCTCGACCACGCGATGCAGATCCTGCGGCGTGGCCGGGTCGGGCAGCATCTCATAGCCGAGTCGCGCGAGCGCTTCGCGCAGATCGCCGATGGGCTTGTCGGTGTCGGTGACGAGCAGTACACGCAGCATGTCGGATGGCGGGTTAGGTGTCTTGTCGTAGCTGTTATTCATCCGCCGACGGTGGCGGTCTCGCACATGCGCCGCAGTTCGGTCACGCACGATCCGCAAACCGTGCCGCAGCCAAGCGACGCTTTCAACTCAGGCACCGAAGCGCCGCGCGCGATCGCCGCCTGGATTTGCGTTTCGCTGATCTGCATGCAACTGCAGACGATGCGCTCTCGTGGCGTGCTGGCGGTCTCTCCGGCACGGCGCGCGGCGAACACGCTGAGCCGCGTTCCGTGCCACGGTTCGCCCGAGCGCACGGCGGCGAAAAGCGTATCGGCCTCTTTGACGTCGCCCGCGAGCACGAAACCGCGTATGACGTTTTCGCGCCAGAGCGCGCGCTTGTCAAGGCTTCGGCGCGCGTCGCGGTATTCGAGCGTGTCGTCGCCGGAGGGGAGGTCGAGCGCGGCGTAAAGCTTGTCGAGCCAACCGGCCGGCGCGGCGGTATTGGCTGCGCGTACGATCAGAAGGTCGTCTTCGATGGCGAGCGCCGCGTAGCGGCACGCGCCGAGCAGCGGTTGAACCGCCGCCTGCAGCGCCAGCGCGTCACCTCGCCGTGCGGCGGCCACGCGCCATGGCAACGCGACAGGTTCGATGCGTACCGCCGCGTGCTTCAATTCCGGCTGCAACGAATGAGGATCGACAGCGGGATCGGTGACCTCGTTGATTCCGCCGCTCGACATGAACTGCGCGTTCCAGTGCATCGGTGCGAACAGCGTGCCGGAGCGCACGTCGTCGCTCGTCCTGATGGGCAGCACGAGTTCGCCGCGTCGGCTGATGACGCGCACGAGGTCGCCATCGCTCAGACCGCGTCGCGCAGCGTCGCCGGGGTGGACGTCGAGCGTCGGCTCGGGCGCGTGCATAAAGAGCCTGCCGATGCGGCCTGTTCGCGACATGCCGTGCCACTGGTCGCGCAGGCGGCCGCTCGTGAGGCGTAGCGGGAAGCGCGCGTTGATGGCGTCGGCGGGCGGTTGATAGCGCGGTGCGTGGAAGCGGGCCCGGCCATCGTCGGTGGCGAAGCGGCCATCGGTATAGCGGCGCGCCTCGCCTTGTTCGGTGCCCGCACGAAATGGCCACTGTTGCGGGCCACGCTCGTCCAGCAGCGCGTAGCTCAGGCCGCTGATGTCGAGATCGCGGTCTTCGGTGAGCCGCCGGTGTTCGTTGAAGATGGCTTCCGTCGTTTCGAATGCAAAAAGCGACGCTTCACGCAAGCCGCCGAGCCGCTGTTCGATACGTCGCGCGATTTGCACGGCGATCCACCAGTCGGGCTTCGCGTCGCCCTGGGCGTCGATCGCTGCGCGAACGCGCGAGATCCGGCGCTCCGAGTTCGTCACCGTGCCGTCCTTTTCACCCCATGAGGCGGCAGGCAGCAAAACGTCCGCGTAAGGCACGGTATCGGTCTGCGTGAACGCTTCCTGCACGACGACGAACTCCGCCTTTTCGAGCGCTTCGCGCACGCGAGCGTTGTCGGGCATCGAATGAGCCGGATTCGTGCAGACGATCCACACTGCCTTGATCGTGCCCGCGCGCAGCGCTTCGAACATCTCGACGGCGGGCAGGCCAGGCCGCGCCGAAAGCGCTTGTACGCCCCACAGCCGCGCGAGTTCTTCACGGTCCGCTGCGTTGCCGATGTCGCGATGCGCGGCGAGCATCGTCGCCATGCCGCCTACTTCGCGTCCGCCCATCGCGTTGGGCTGGCCCGTGAGCGAGAACGGCCCGGCGCCTGGCTTGCCGATCTGCCGCGTGGCCAGATGCAGGTTGATGAGCGCGAGATTCTTGTCGGTGCCGTGGCTCGACTGGTTCAGGCCCATGCTGTAGAGCGACAACGCCGCGTCGCTCGCACCGAACCAGACGGCGGCCTGAATCAGGTCTTCTTCGGCGATACCGCACAATTCGGCCGCGATCGCGGGCGTGAACGTCCGCACGGCCGACTTGAGCGCTTCAAAACCCTCGGTGTGTTCGTCGATGTACGCGCGATCGACAAGCCCTTCCCAGATCAGGTGATGCAGCATGCCGTTGAAGAGCGCGACATCGGTTCCCGGTTCGATCGCGAGGTGCAGATCGGCCATCGCGGCCGTATCGGTGCGGCGAGGGTCGATGACGATCCAGCGGATCGACGGGTCCGCGGCCTTCGCTGCTTCGAGCCGGCGGAACACGACCGGATGCGCCCACGCCGCATTGCTTCCCGCGAACAGCACAGTGCGGGCGCGCTCGAGATCGTCGTAGCAGGTGGGAGGACCGTCCGCGCCGAAGGCCTTCTTGTACGCGGTTACGGCGCTCGACATGCAAAGGCGCGAGTTTGTGTCGATATTGTTCGTGCCGATCAGACCTTTCGCGAGCTTGTTGAAAACATAGTAATCCTCAGTGAGAAGCTGACCGGAGACATAAAACGCAACGGCGTCCGGACCGTGCTGCTCGACGATGCGCGCGAAGCGCTCCGCAACCGTGTCCAGCGCGACCGGCCACTCGACAGCTTCGCGCGGCAAGTCGCGATGGACACGTAACTCTGGCTGCAGCGCGCGGCCCGTCGTGCTTCGCGCTGTGTCCGCCAGCGCCATGCCCTTGCTGCAGAGCAAGCCACGGTTCGCGGGATGGTCGGGGTCGCCGCGCACGCCGGTGATGCGACCTTCGCCGGCTTCGATCAGCACGCCGCAGCCGACGCCGCAATAGCAGCAGGTGGAGCGTGTCACGGTCTTCATGGTCGTCAGTCCAGGCAGATAAACACGGCGCCGTCCTCGACGCGCACTGGGAAGCGCCGCGCGCAACCCTCATCCGGCGCGTGGGCCTTACCGCTCGCGAGGTCGAAATTCCATGCGTGCAGGGGGCACGTCACGCTCTCGCCGTGGACGATGCCGAGCGAGAGCGCACCGCCCTTGTGCGGACAGCGGTCGAGCAGGGCGAAGACAGTGTCGAGTGCAGTGCGAAAGATCGCGACGTTACCGTCGTCGCGTTCGAGCACGCGGCTGCCGAGGCGCGGAATGTCCGTGACTTCGCATACACGCGTCCAGACGGGAGTGGCTTTCATATCCATGTGCGTAACCTCAGGCGATGACCTTGAGCGGAATGTATTGATGACGCTGAGCACCACCGATGCGCGTCTCCCACGGGTCCTGCAGACCGTCGAGCGAATACAGCAGACGTTCGTACAACGCGCGGCGGCTGGCGGCGTCCTCGACGACTTTTTGCTTCACGTAATCGAGCCCCACACGCGCGATGTAGTGCACCGTGCGATCGAGGTAATACGCTTCCTCACGATAGAGCTGCAGGAACGCACCGCTGTACTCTTTCACTTCGTCGGACGTTTTCACTTTGCAGAGGAACTGCGCCACTTCCGTCTTGATGCCGCCGTTGCCGCCCACGTAGAGTTCCCAGCCGCTATCGACGGCGATCACGCCCACGTCCTTGATGCCCGCCTCGGCGCAGTTGCGCGGACAGCCCGAGACCGCGAGCTTGACCTTGTGCGGCGACCACATGTTGGCGAGCATGGTTTCGAGGTCGATGCCCATCTGCGTGCTGTTTTGCGTGCCGAAGCGGCAGAACTCGCTGCCCACGCAGGTCTTCACTGTGCGGATGGATTTGCCGTACGCGTGGCCCGACTTCATGCCGAGATCGTGCCAGACGTTGGGCAGGTCTTCCTGCTTCACGCCGAGCAGATCGATACGCTGACCGCCTGTGACCTTGACCATCGGGATGTGATACTTGTCGGCCACATCGGCGATGCGGCGCAGTTCGGATGGATTCGTCACGCCACCCTTCATTTGCGGCACCACGGAGAACGTGTTGTCCTTCTGGATGTTGGCGTGCAGACGTTCATTGACGAAACGGCTTTGCGGATCGTCCACGGCTTCGCGAGGCCACGTCGAAAGCAGGTAGTAGTTGATTGCAGGGCGGCAGGTCGCGCAGCCGTTCGGCGTGTTCCATTCGAGGAAATCGTAGACATCGCGATGCGTGAGCAGATGATGTTCACGGATCGCCTTGCGCACCTCGCCGTGATTGTGGATGGTGCAGCCGCAGATGGCTTTCGTCTTCGGCGCTTCCTGGAAGTTCGAGCCGAGCGTGCTCATCAGAATCTGCTCGACGAGACCCGCGCACGAACCACACGAACTCGATGCCTTCGTGTGCTTTTTTACATCGTCGAGCGTGAAGAGGCCCTTTTCGGTGATCGCCTTGACGATCGTCCCTTTGCACACGCCGTTGCAGCCGCAGACCTCGTCGGTGTCCGCCATCGCGGCGGCGCGGCTCTGCCCTTGCACGCCGGCGTCGCCGATGCCCGTTTCCCCAAAGACGAGATGCTCACGCAACTCGCCCAGCTTGCGTTCCTCGCGCAGGAGGCGGAAGTACCATGCGCCGTCGGCGGTATCGCCGTAAAGGCAGGCGCCAACCAGCTTGTCGTCCTTGATGACGAGCTTCTTGTACACGCCGCCCGCCGGGTCCGAGAGCACGATTTCCTCGGTGTCGGCACCCCCGACGAAATCGCCCGCGGAAAACAGCTCGATGCCGGTCACCTTGAGCCGCGTCGAGAGCACCGAACCCTTGTAACTGCCGATACCCATCAGCGCGAGGTGGTTCGCACACACTTTTGCCTGTTCGAACAGCGGGGCAACGAGACCGTACGCGACGCCGCGATGGTTCACGCATTCGCCCACGGCGTAGATGCGCGGATCGTAGGTTTGCATGGCGTCGTCGACGACGATGCCGCGCGAGCAATACAACCCCGCCGATTCAGCGAGTGCGGTATTCGGCCTGATGCCCGCGGCCATCACGACGAGATCGGCCGGAAGCGATTCGCCATCGGCGAAGCGCACGCCCGTCACTTCGCCTGCGTCGTTGCCGGTGATTTCGGCCGTCGACTTGTTGAGCAGGAAACGCAGCCCGCGTGTCTCGAGCGATCGTTGCAGCAGCTTGCCCGCGGTCGCGTCGAGTTGACGTTCGAGCAGCGTGTCGGCGAGATGCACGACGCTCACGTCCATGCCGCGCAGCTTGAGTCCGTTTGCCGCTTCGAGCCCGAGCAGACCGCCGCCGATCACCACCGCATGTTGCTTGACGGCTGCGGCGTCGATCATCGCTTGCGTGTCGTAGATGTCGCGATACGAGACAACGCCTTTGAACGTGTTGCCCGGCACGGGCAGAATGAACGGCGTCGAACCGGTTGCGATGAGCAGGCGATCGTACGGCGCTTCGGTGCCGTCCTCCGCAACGACGACGCGGCGCATCCGGTCGATACGCTCGATGCGCTTGCCCAGATGCAGATGAATGCCGTTTTCCGCATACCAGTCGAGCGGATTGAGCACGATGTCGTTGAAGTTCTGCTCACCAGCGAGAACCGGCGACAGCAGGATGCGGTTGTAGTTCGGATGCGGCTCGGCGCCGAACACAGTGATGTCGTAGTGGCCTCGCGCGATCGTGAGCAGCTCTTCGAGCGTGCGGATGCCGGCCATGCCGTTGCCGATGACGACGAGCTTCGGTTGCGTATCCATGGAGTGTTCCTCGTGCGTAGTCGGTAGTGTGTTCAGACGCGCGCCGCGGCCAGCGACCACGTATTGCGCCAGCGGTGCTTCACGTTGCTCATCCCGGCCCAGCCGAGCGCGGTCAGCAGTGCGAAGAGCGCGAGCCCCCACGCGTAGCTGCCGGTGGCCTGCTTGATCGCGCCGAGGCTCGCTGCGAGCGCGAAGCCGCCGACGCCGCCCGCCATGCCGACGAGCCCCGTCATCACGCCGATGTCTTTGCCAAAACGCTGCGGTACGAGCTGGAACACGGCGCCATTGCCTGCGCCGAGGCACAGCATCGCGGCGATGAAGAGCAGCACGGTGACGACAGGTCCGCCCGGATGAAACGCGGCCGCGCCGATGAGCAAGGTCACGGCGGCGAAAACGTTGAGCAGCGAGCGCGTGCCGCCGATGCGATCGGCGAGCAGGCCGCCGAACGGACGCATCACGGAGCCAGCGAACACGCACGCGGCGGTGGCCCAACCGGCGAGCTTTGCGTCGATCGCGAACTGATCGTGGAAAAAGCCGGGCAGCGCGCTCGCGAACCCGGAAAAGCCGCCGAACGTGAGCGAGTAGAAGAACATGAACCACCATGTATCGCCGCCGCGCAGCATGCGTGCGTAGTCCGAGAAGCGCTTGCGCTCGACGAAACCGGGCGCGTCCTTCGCGCAGACCATATAAATGGCGAGGGTCGCGACGAGCGGAATGCAGGCAATGCCGAACACGGATTGCCAGCCGAACGCGACAGCGAGTGCGGGTGCGAAAAGTGCGGCGAGCACGGTGCCCGAATTGCCCGCGCCGGCGATGCCCATCGCCGTGCCCTGGTGCTGCGGCGGATACCAGCGCGACGCAAGCGGCAGTGCGACGGCGAACGAAGCGCCTGCAACACCGAGCGAGATGCCGAAGAACAGCGCTTGCGGCAGCGAGTGCAGACCGACCCGCCACGCCACGAACAGGCTCGCGATCACGCACACCTGACCGAGGAGTCCTGCACGTTTTGCGCCGATGCGGTCCGCGAGCATGCCCATGAATACGCGCAGAATCGCGCCCGCCAGAATGGGCGTGGCGACCATGAAGCTGCGTTGCTGTGTTGTGAGCGCGAGCGTCTGAGCGATCTGGATCTGCAGCGGTCCGAGCAGATACCAGACCATGAAGCTCAGGTCGAAGTAGAGGAAAGCGGAAAACAGCGTCGGGGTATGGCCGTTGCGCCAGAAGCTGCGGTCCATGTCGGCTCCGTCGTTGGATCGCACCGGTTCGAGATATACCGGTTGCGACGAACGTCGAACGTCATTGCCCGACAAGGTTTGGCAGTTTCGAGCGTCGTGCGGGACGCGCTGCCGCGATGCTGAGCGGTGCGCGAAGTTCGTGCTCGCCGCTCTCAGGTTCCCACGTCATTGCGGGACCCGAGAGCCTTTTCGCAAACACTGTGCCAACTCGCAGCAACGGCGCAAAGCGTTGCTGGACGGGGCTGTACGGGAAATGGAGGGTATCTGGCTGGTGCACCGCAGCAGTGCGGCGCGCGTTTTGCCGCACTTAACTGGCGCAGTAATCGCACGCGAAAGCAGCGGTCACTGCTGGCGGGTGACTGCAGTTGATTGGGTATTCAGCGCCGGTTCTGGATGTCGTATTTCCAGTGATTGAGTGCTGTGAACCCTTCGAGCGCGGTGCATTGTGATGGAGACCGGAAAATTCCCCGCCCTTCGCAGATTTCAGGGGAAGGGCTCTGTTCGATCCGTAGCCGACTCTCATGGATTCGATTTACGTGTTGAAAAGCGGACACCCATCATTTGGATCCCAAATCGACGTCATCCGTTCTGCCAGTACATGGTCCGCTGCCCCGATGCGTTGGATTTCAGTTTGACTTCAAGTCAAAGATAGCCTGCGCCTTTTGAGTCCTGCCACTATTCCTGGCTGCCCACGTTACCTTGAGGCAAGTTCAAAACGGTTGTTCAGGACGGTCGAAGCTGTTCCAACAGGCCGGCGCGCACGCTAGTCCGACGAGTGCTTCACGAATGTCGACTCGATTTCTTATGAACACTGACGCTCGATATTCACGTCGGAAACAGCCGCTAATGTCCGTAGCGGCTATCGCTCCTTTAACGCTAGCGATACCACTTCGGTGTCGACCGGATATTGCCGGGCTTGTATGAGCATTATTGCGCCCTGGCGGCGCGATATCCTGCCATTGGCAGCCCGAAGAGGCGTGCCCCAAAAACTAGGTAAACCCCGCATGGTGGTTTTCTCACCAGGAAACTAACATTTGCTAACGTTAAGGCTAACGTTCTTCGGTTGTTTTAATTCAAAGTCGCAACAGGGGTAAATACCCACCCGATCAGAGCACTGCGGTGAATGCATGCCGCATCGACAAATCGCTTGCTAACGACGGTGAAAGCATCAACGTCACCGTCGCTGCAGTGTCTGGAATGCACTCGTCTGTTCAAGTGGCGTTGGAGCAAGGCGACCGCTGATCACACCTGCGCCAGTGTGCTGGCTGAGCAGGCAGAAGGCGCCAACCCAGGCTGCACGCGATGCGATAGATCGGGAACCGGACGGCGATCAGGTCCTGACCTTGACGATCAGCGGGTTCGAAATCGCGGAGCTAGTCAAGGACGGCAGACTCGGACCGTCGATGGACGCGCGGAACCGGGGCTCTCCGCGGTCGTGTCAATGGAGGGCGCACGGATGGCTCTGTTGGGCGCCGAGACCACGTTTGCGCGCGATCACCCTGTCGCTCGCGCTGACATCGCACCAGAGGATGGTCGTCACGGCAGTCCGCGCCTTTAACTGCATCGATTCGCTTCAATTCACGATCAGGTAGGCACTGTATCTCTGCTCTGCCGCTATCACATGAACACGTCACCGAGGCGAGGCGTGAACGACAAACCTCGAAGCCTGGAAGAACCACGCGCCGCCAAAGGCTGATTCCGACATTCCGGAGACCCAATGCTTAACAACCTCACCATTCGCGGTGGCCTGACGCTGGTCATCAGCGTTTTCGTTGCGTTTCTGCTTACCGTGATCGGCGTCGGCTACGGTGCGCTCAAGCTCACGAGTAGCGGGCTGGAGGACGTCCGGCACCGTGCGTCCACGCTGGAGGAACTGAGGGGCAGCTCTGAACAGCTTCTTCAGGTGCGGCTGGCGCTCAGCAGTTACGAGACGCTCTTCAGCGCCGGCAAGCAGAACGACGGGCTACTTCCGGCGGCGCACGCGGTGCTGGAAGAATCCACGGCTGCGTTCCGCCGTTACGCAAATGGACCTTTTGCCAGCGACGAGGAAAGGCAGCTCGCGCAGGCCGTCGAGCAGGCACGCGCCGCGCTCGTCGACCGCGCGATCGAACCAGAATTCAAGGCGCTCAAGGACTACGACTTCAACACCTTCCACACTATCCAGGGCGAAACGGCGAGCACCTACTACGCGGCCTACGCGAAGGCGTTCGACGCGCTCAACCAGTTGCAGACCATCGAAAGTCAACGTCAGGCCGAAACATCGGAGCAGCGCTTGCGCACCTCGACGCTGCTGTTCGGCGCGATCGGCGCAATTGGCGTCATGGTCGGGGTGATGGCGCGAGCAGGCGTGTCAGCGGCGGTGGTCAATCCAGTGAACCGGACGATCTCCCACTTTCGCAGCATCGCTGCGGGTGACCT
The DNA here is from genome assembly GCF_021390575.1 of Paraburkholderia adhaesiva. Taxonomy (GTDB): domain Bacteria; phylum Pseudomonadota; class Gammaproteobacteria; order Burkholderiales; family Burkholderiaceae; genus Paraburkholderia; species Paraburkholderia adhaesiva. The sequence goes on from NZ_JAJEJQ010000003.1 coordinate 266,037, forward strand.
GACGATCTCAGTCGGGTCACGCTCGCGCAATGAAATGGGCCAGCTGCTGTCGGCGCTCACGCAGATGCGCGACGGTCTGGTGGATACGGTGTCGAAGGTGCGCGGCAGCACGGACGCGATCACCACTGGCGCGAACGAGATTGCCGCGGGCAATGCCGATCTCTCTAGCCGTACCGAGCAGCAAGCCGCGGCGCTTCAGCAGACGGCGGCGAGCATGGAACAGCTATCCGCGACGGTGAAGCAGAACACCGACAACGCGAAACAGGCGAGCCGCCTCGCGCAGGGCGCGCTGGAGACGGTGACGCGCGGCGGCAACGTCGTGACTCGCGTGACAGAGACAATGGACGGCATCACGGAGTCGTCGCGCAAGGTCACGGAGATCATCGGCATGATCGAAGGCATCGCTTTCCAGACCAACATCCTTGCCTTGAACGCCGCGGTCGAGGCGGCCCGTGCGGGTGAGCAGGGGCGCGGCTTCGCGGTGGTCGCATCGGAAGTGCGCAGCCTCGCGCAGCGCTCGGGCGCGGCTGCGAAGGAAATCAAGGAACTGATCGGCGACTCGGCCGCGAAGGTGGAACAGGGCGCGTCGCTCGTAGGGGAAGCGCGCAGGACGATGCTGGAGGCGATGGAGTCGGTGGGCCAGGTAAGCGGCATCATGAGCGAGATCGAAGCCGCCGCGCTGGAACAAAGCACTGGCATCGATGAGGTCAACAAGGCGATCAGCCAGATCGATGAAGTCACGCAGCACAATGCCGCGCTCGTCGAAGAAGCCGCGATGGCAGCGAAATCGTTGGAAGCGCAGGCGGATGTTCTGCGGGGTGCGGTGGCGGTGTTCCGTATCGATCAGGATCGCTAATCAGCGGACGCAGCGCAAAACGGAAGTTCGACGGCGGGTGGGCCTCAATATGGCCATCCGACTGCGGGCGGCCGCCTCGCTCTGGCAATCCGCTAGTTCCGTCCCGTTTTGGACAGCGCGTTCGATTTCGACGGCGCTCTCGCGTCGTCGCGGGACGGGCCAGGCGTTTGTGATTCCCCGGCGAAGTGCTGCGTCGTTTCGAAGCTAACGGTCCAACCCGCGCCACCCTACCTGCCGAGCGGCGGCACGCTTTAGGCCATGCGTTGGCACCGTCGAGCAGAAAGAGGGCGAACGTATGCGTTCACCCCGCTTTATGCACGGGAGGAAACCTTCGCTTGCCGTTGCCGATGCGAATACGACGAAACCGCTCCTTCTTGTGCTCTTCCTCGAAGTGGGTCAGCGAGAGCTTGACCAGATCGCTGCGCGAGACAATGCCGACGAGGCGCATCGTCGTGCGGTCGGTGACGACAGGGAGTCGTTCGAGGCCATGGATTGCGAGCCGCGTGGCGATCTGGCGGCACGTCTCCTCGGGCATCGCGACGTCAGGCACGCGGGACGCGAGCAGCGCGCCGAGCGTCTTGTCGGCGCCATCGCCACGCAGGTTTTCGAGCGCCGCACGATCCACCACGCCAAGCACCGCGCCGTCACGCACGACAGGCCACGCGCGTCGCGTCTGCGCTGCGCCGAAGCGGGTCGCGAGGGCATCGCCCACGCTGGTGTCGGCGTCGATCGTCTCGACGTCGTGCGACATCACCTCATCGACATAGTGACGTTCGAGCGGATCGACGCCGTACTCGCGATAGATGTGATACCCACGGCGCGCGATCTTCTCGGTCATGATCGAGCGCTTCATGACGACGGTGGCAAAGCCATGCGCGATCAGCGTGGCCCCAAGCAGCGGAAGCAGCGCGTTGCTGTCATGCGTGAGTCCGAACGCGAAGACGATAGCCGTGAGCGGCGCGCCAAGCGTTGCGCCGAGCGTCGCCGCCATGCAGACGAGCGGCCACAGCGCGGGATCGGCGCCGGGCAACACGTGACCGAGCACGGCGCCGAGTCCTGCGCCGAGCATCAGGAGCGGCGCGAGCACACCGCCCGACGTGCCGGAACCAAGCGCGACGACCCAGATGATGGCCTTCACGACGAGGATGCCGATCGCAACCTGCCAGACGATGTGCAGATTCAGCAGATCGCCGATGACGTCATAGCCGACGCCGAGCGCACGCGGCTCGAAGAATCCACCGATGCCGACGACGAGGCCGCCGAGCGCTGGCCACCAGCTCCAGTGAACAGGCAGGCGTCCGAATAAATCTTCGACCTTGTAGAGCGCGGCTGACAACCCCGACGCCAGCGCGCCGGACAACAGCCCTGCGATAACGCACGACCCGAGCGCAAGCGCATGGGGCGGCGGAGTTTGAAGTGCGAACAGCGGTTCGACGCCGAAGAACGCGGCGCGCGCGAATCCCGCGACAGCGCACGCGAGCGCGACGGGCAGGAAGCTGCGGGGCCGCCATTCGAACAGCAGCAGTTCGACGGCGAGCAGCACGGCGGCGACGGGCGTGCCGAACACGGCGGTCATGCCGGCGGTCGCGCCTGCGACGAGCAGCGTTTTGCGTTCGGCAGAGGTGAGCTTCACGCACTGCGCGAGCAGCGAGCCCAGCGCGCCACCCGTCATGATGATCGGACCTTCCGCACCGAATGGCCCACCGCTGCCGATCGCGATGCCTGACGAAAGCGGCTTGAGCACGGCCACTTTCGGCGACATGCGGCTCTTGCCGAACAGGATCGCTTCGATGGCTTCGGGGATGCCGTGACCGCGAATGCGCTCGGAACCGAAGCGCGCGATCATGCCGACGATCAGCCCGCCGAGGGCGGGAATCAGGATCACCCATGGGCCGAGCGTGTTGAGCGCGGGCGAATGATCGGCGAATGAAAAGCGGCCGAAGAAAAACAGATTCGTGAAGAGATGAATCAAGCTCAGCAGCGCGAAGGCGGCGAGCGTCGCGATGACGCCGATCACCGCCGCCAGCGCGGCGACACCCGGGAGGCGCTTGTTGGCGGAAAAATCGCGCTTGTGGGAATCGGCGTGCATGGCAGTCAAAGGTCGATTTGCGGAACCGTGAAGGCGCTGTCGAGCGAGCGCAGTTCGGCGCGATGGAGTTCGGCGAGTCGCGCGAGCAGTTTTTCGCCGTCGGGGAGGAGGTGGACTTCGACCTGGCGGCGATCGCGTTCGCTGGCGCGGCGCTCGACGAGGCCGAGCACCTCGCAGCGCGATACGAGCGCCACGACGCCGTGATGCTGCGACTGCAACCGCTCGGCCAGTTCGCCGATGGTGGCCCATTCGCGCTCCGGATATCCCTTGACGTGAAGAAGCAGGAGATACTGGAGCGGCGTGATACCTTCGGCCTGTGCCGCGCGCTCGGAGAAGCGCTCGAAGCGCCGCATCTGGTAGCGGAACGCAGACAGTTGCTCGTAATCGCTCTTGGCGAGCGCACGCGTGCCTCTTTTCATCAGATCATCCGGTGGGACAGGGAAGCTCATAAATGTATCACAATATGATATATTGTTGCGTGCGAAGGCAATGGCGATAGCGCTTGTAGCGCTTACATAAGGTTGCTCAAATCAGGCGGCGAGCGGTAGTTCGCTTTGCGACTGCCGGTAGAGACCTGAAATCAGGTCCGCCTGAGTGACGATGCCCGCGAGACGCTTGTGCGCGTCGACGACCGGAACGTGGTGGTGGCCGCGGCCCGCGAAGATCGCCAGCAGATCCGCGATCGGCGTTGTCGTCGCGACCGTGCGAACGGGCGCACTCATCAGCGTATGCACGGGCTCGTCCATTCCCGTCAGCGGCGCGAGCCAGCGCGCAGCGCGCGCGGCCAGGCGACGGCCCGGATGCGCATTGCGTTCGCCGTCCGCGAGATTGGCGCGCGTGACGATGCCCTTCACATTACGCTGCGCATCGACCACGGGCAGCGCCTTGATATCGTGTCGCCGCAGCAGGCGGCGTGCCTCACGCACGGTTGTATCGGGCGAGATGCTGATGACGTCGTGCGTCATCACTTCGGCGCAGGTCAGCTCGCCGAAAGTGCGTGCATATGCACGGATTTCCGCTTCACGCAGAACCGCTTCGAGATCCCGAGGATCGACGTCGAGCATTTCATCTCGCCCGCGCAGCACCGCCTCCAGGTCGTCACGTGAAAAGCCGCGCTGCGCGGGCGCATTGCGATCCGCCGGTTTGACGGCCACATGCGGATAACGGTGCCCCGTCGCGGCGTGATAGACGAGCGCCGAGCCCAACAGCACTGCGGACTGGAGCGCGACGGGCTCGAACACGAATTCGTATCCGAGCGCGCGCACCGCAGGGCCGCCGAGCACGGCCGTAAGCGCAACCGCGCCTGAGGGCGGGTGAACACAGCGCAACGCGAACATTCCCGCAATCGCGAGCGCGATGGCGACCGCTGCTGCCTCGACGGGATCGTGAATCAGAAGCGCGCAGGTCACGCCCACCGTCGAAGAAACAAGGTTGCCGCCGATGATCGACCACGGCTGCGCGAGCGGGCTTGCCGGCACGGCGAACAGGAGTACCGCGGAGGCGCCCATCGGCGCGATCAGGAACGGCACAGTCGCATCCGTGCCGAGCAGCCAGTGCGCAAGCAAGCCCGTTAGCGCGATACCGAACAGCGCGCCGCCGCTCGAGCGCGCGCGCTCGCGCCAGCTGATGGAAATACGGGCGGGGGCGAATCCGGCGAGCCAACGGGTAAGGTTCAGACGTGACACGATCGAAAGCTTTCTGGAAGGAGCGAAACGGCGTCCCGGTTTTGTATGAGGAGGCGGCAAAAAGCCGCAAGCCGCGAATTATATCGCAACGTGATATATATCGCAGCGGTCCTCACGGAAACAGCGCTGCTCGCGCGGAGAACGCATCAAGTCACGCCGGGTGCGTCAAGAAGCCGCAATTACTGCCGATATCACAAAGAGAAGGCCTGCGGATGTGAATACGTCCTCAGCCCGGTCCGGCAATCCGGACACCAACGCTTGCATTAAAAAAGCGCGCGATGGCGCGGATTTGCCGTTACATCAGGAGAAAGCGTGGGGATGAGCTATTCCTGGAAGATCGGAGGCATGGGCGGGGCGCCAGTGGGTGGCGCCGGTCACCGGGCCGGTTCGGCGGAGGATGCGTTCGCCTTCGAGCGCGACGTGCTGAAGCTCATCACACGCGGCATGCCTATGCCCGAACTGCTGGCGGAACTGTGCCGCCATGCCGAGCGATTGCTGGGTGACGGCGCAATCTGTTCGATTCTGCTGCTCGACGCTGACGGGCAGCACATCCGTCTCGGCAGCGCCCCTTCGCTTCCGGACTACTATCGCCGCAATGTGGACGGGACGCCTGTTGGTCCGCACAGCACGCCGTCGGGCACGGCGATCTACGAGAACAGGACGGTGGCCGTCGAAGACCTGCTCGCCGATCCTGCGTGGGCCGCCTTTGCGCATGGCGCCGCGAAGAGCGGCGTGTGCGCGTGCTGGACGACGCCGCTCGAAAATGACGCCGGCGGCGTAATGGGCGCGCTGGCGGTGTATCGGGGCGTGCCGTGGCGGCCAGACGCGGCGACCGAGAGACTGTTGCGCGAAATCGGGCTGAGCGTCGCGGCGCTGGTCAATCAGGCGAACATCGCGCAACGCCTCGCCGAGAGCGAAGAGCATTACCGGCTCGTAGTCGATCACCTGAACGAAGGCATCGTCGTGCAATCGCGCGACAACACCATCCTCGCGTGCAACCGTAGCGCGCGCCGCATTCTGCGCTTGCCGGACGACGTGATCGGCCAGAGCATCCTCACCGTGATTCCGCGTGTGCTCGACGAAGATGGGCAGCCCATGAGCCTGCCGCGTCGTCCCAGCATGCTTGCGCAGAGCGCCGGAAAGTCCATCATCGGGCGCACGACGGGGCTGGAACTCGCGAACGGCGAGATCGTCTGGGTCAGCGAGAACGTGCTGCCCATCTTCCGGCCCGGCGAAACCGAGGCGTCGTCGGTCGTGGTGTCGTTCACCGACATCGGCGCGGTGCGCGAGGCACAGCAACAGCTCCTCTACCTGGCGACGCGCGATCCGCTGACCGGTCTCTACAATCGCACCTGGCTCGCCGACCGCATGCGCGAATTGCTCGAAAGCGAGGATGGAACGACCTGCCCCGCGCTGCTGTTCGTCGATCTGGACGGTTTCAAGAAGGTGAACGACACAGGTGGCCACGAGGCAGGCGACACGCTGTTGCGCGCAGTCGCGGCGCGGCTCACGCAATGTGTGCGCGATGCCGGCACGTTAGCGCGCGTGGGCGGCGACGAATTCGTGATCGCGGTGCGCCGGCACGAGGGCGGCAGCGAGCTGATCGCGCTTGCGCAGCAGGTGCTCGACGCCATCGCCGTGCCATTCAAAGTGGCGGACAACGAGTATTACCTCGGGGCATCGATCGGCATCAGCCGCTATCCCGACGACGGCACGGACGCTGCCGCGCTCATGCGCAACGCCGATTCTGCGATGTACGTTGCCAAGCAGCGCGGCACCAACCAGTTCCAGTTCTTCACGGCCGAACTGCGGCAGCGTCTGGAGCGCCGCTACCTGCTGGAGCAGTTGCTGCGGCGCGCGCTCGCGTCGGGGGAATTGCGGCTCGTGTACCAGCCGATCGTCGACGGCAAGACGGGCAGCACGATCGGCGCCGAAGCGCTGCTGCGCTGGGAGAGTGGCGAACTGGGCCCGGTCCGGCCCGCCGAATTTATTCCGATCGCCGAGGACACGGGCATGATCATCGGCATCGGCCAATGGGTACTCGAGCACGCCTGCCGGCAGGCCGCGCAGTGGCGCCGCCTGATCGCACCGGACTTCGTGATGGCCGTGAACCTGTCGCCGCGGCAATTCACCGAAGGACTCGTCGAGCAGATCGAACGCTGTCTGACGCAGGCCGGGCTCGATCCTTCCGGTCTCGAACTCGAAATTACGGAAGGACTGCTGATGAATGACAGCCAGTCCGTCCTGCCGATGCTGCGCGCGATCAGCGATCTCGGCGTGCGGATTTCGGTGGATGATTTCGGAACCGGGTACTCGTCGCTCTCTTATCTGAAGCGCTTTCCGCTTCATCATCTCAAGGTCGATCGCTCGTTCGTCATGGGCCTGCCCGATAACCGCGACTCGGCGGCAATCACGCAGGCCGTGGTCGCGATGGCGCATTCGCTCGGGATGCATGTCACAGCCGAAGGCGTGGAAACGCCCGAACAGTCTTCGTTCCTCAAATCGCTCGGCTGCGAGCGTCAGCAGGGCTATCTGTTCGGACGGCCGGTTGCCGCTTCGGTCTACGCGAGCAAGCTGAGCGGCGCCTGAGGATGCGCGTGAGCCGCGCGGGCGTCCGGTCGTGCCGGACTCGCGTGCGGCTCAGGCGTGGCTCAGCTGTGCGGTTGCACCTGATGGTTCTCGTCGGCTGTGCGGTTTGCGGCGGGCGCTGGCTTGCCGGACGGCGGCTGGTGCGGCTGATGTGCCTGCTGCGTCGGCTGCGCCTGGCGCGCCTGCGATGGCTGATGCTTCGCGGGCTGGTGTGCCAGTTGTGCCGGGCGGGCCGGCGGCGCCGGCGGGGCGCGCCTTGTGGGCGGCGGCGCCATCTGCACCTTCTGCATCGGCAAATGACCTTCGTGATGCGCCATGACGAGCCGCAAATTCGCGCGCCGGTGCATGACCTCGCCACGCAGATCGCCATGGCCGTAGAAGTGACGATAGCGCCGGCCATCGTGGCCGAGATACCAGATATACGTGTTGCCGCCTGCAAAGACGATGTCGCTGTCGAGGGCGATCGAAATATACGCGTCGTGAGGCTCGGGCACGTAGACCGGCTCCGCGACGACAACCGCCGGCCGCGGCGGTGGCGGCGGTGCGGCGACGACCGCGTTGGCCCGGACAGGGGGGGCAGTGACGCGGTTGTCGCTGATGCAGCCGCTCAGCAGCAGCGTGGTGGCCAGGGCACTGAGGGCGAGCGTTTTACGGTTCAAGCAAGACTCCGTCACGATGGTGGATACCTCAGCACGTTTACGGCACGTTCGTGCGGCTGCTTGAGAATGGGGTCTCGCGCGATGGGCTGACGCGGGTGTCGCGGCTGGCCAGGCGTCGGGTTTTGTAGATTTTGCAGACCCTGCGAAGTGGCGAGACGGCGCTTCAGGCGCTTTCCAGTGTGGTACGGGCCTTGCTTCTCGTTGACGTGCTTCTGCGCGTCGCACGCATCGCGGGGCGGCGCCGAAGCAACGGATACACCTTCTTTTCCCCGCGATACCACTGAAACGGCGGCGCATGACCGCACGGGTCTGTTCGACTGAGCGGTGGCGCCGATACGTGTGCGCCGCGGCCGGTGCAGTGGACCTACCTCGCCCGGCCTGAACTTATAGACTGAAGGGTATCCGGCACACTCGCGCGGGTGCGGTAGCCGTATGCAAATCGGCGCGCGACCGCACGATTCACCTTTTGAGACCTCGATGAAAAGGCTATTCCTGTTTATCGCGCTGCTCGCAGGGCTGGCGCCGGGTGTGAGCGCGTTTGCGCAGACCGCCGTCGACCAGTCGGATCCGCAGGCGCTCATCAAGACCGCGACCCAGCAGGTGCTGGACGAAGTGCGCACAAAGTCGATCGCACCGGACGACATTGCGCGCATCCGCAGCATTGTCGACCAGCACATCCTCCCTTACGTCGATTTCAAACGCACCACGCAGCTCGCCATGGGCCGTCACTGGCGTACGGCCACGCCTGAGCAGCAACAGAGAATCGAGACGGAGTTCCAGTCGCTGCTGATCCACCTGTATTCCGGTGCACTGGCGCAACTGAAGCCGGATCAGCAGATCGAGTATCTGCCGATGCGCTCGTCACCCGACGACACCGATGCCGTCGTGCGCACGCTTGCGCAGACGAGCGGCAACCCAGTCGAGATCGACTATCGTCTATACAAGACGCCACAGGGCTGGCGCCTTTACGACCTGAATGTGCTGGGTGCGTGGCTCATCCAGACCTACCGGGAGCAGTTCAACGTACAGATCCAGCAGGGCGGCATCGATGGCCTGATCCAGTTCCTCACCGCGCGAAACCAGGAGATCACCTCGGGCAAATCGTGAGGAAGGCCGTGTGCCGTCCCTGCGCCGCTAGCCCGATCGACTCATGAAATTTCCTCGCTACGACATGAATTTTCCGGTGCCGCCGCAGGGCCGGAACAACCGCGTCTTTCCGCCGAGCCCGCCGACGCTGCATGTTCTCGCGTCGGTGATCATCGGCGCGATCCTGGTATGCGGCCTCTACTTCGGACGTGCGGTGCTGATTCCGATCACGCTCTCGGTGCTGTTGAGCTTCCTGCTCGCACCGCTCGTGACGACGTTGCGCCGCTTGCACCTCGGGCAATTTCTGTCGATCTTTCTTGCGGTGCTCGCCACCGTGCTAGCGCTGGGGGGCGTGGGTACGTTGATCGGGGCGCAGATCGTCCAGCTTGCCGCCGACCTGCCGCAATATCAGGAGGCGATCGAGCAGAAGCTGGAGACGGTACAGGAAAAGACAGTTGGCCGCGCCGATTCGCTGATGAGTCGCGCGTCCACGGCGCTTCAGCGCATGTCGCCCGCGCCGCCGCCCGCGCCGCTGCCGTTGCACGGTCGCGCCGCACGCAACGCGCCCACCCAGCCGACGCCGGTCGAGGTCCGCACGCCTCCGCCTACGCCGATGCAGCTCGCGCTGCGAGCGATCTCGCCTGTGATTGCGCCGCTCGAAACTGGCCTTATCGTGCTGGTGGTCACGATCTTCATCCTGCTCCAGCGCGAGGACTTGCGTGACCGCCTCATCAGTCTGTTCGGCTCGGACGACCTGCATCGCACCACCACGGCTATCAACGACGCATCCCGGCGGCTTTCGCGCTACTTCGTCGCGCAACTGGGCGTGAATGTCTCAGTGGGGGCGATCATTGCGATCGGGCTTGCGGGCATCGGCGTGCCGGGCGCGTTGTTGTTCGGCGCGATGGCGGCGTTGCTGCGCTTCGTGCCGTACATCGGAATCTGGATCGCGGCGGGGCTCGCGACCGTGCTGGCCGCCGCCATCCAGCCGCAGTGGACGATGGGAGTCTTGACGCTGATTCTCTTTATCGTCGTCGACATAGCGGCCGGGCAGTTCGCGGAGCCGCTGCTTTACGGGCGCCACTCGGGTCTGTCGCCGCTCGCGGTCGTCGTCGCGGCGATCTTCTGGACCTGGCTCTGGGGGCCGATCGGGCTCGTGCTCTCGACGCCGCTCACGTTGTGCCTCGTCACGCTCGGACGCTATGTAGACAAGCTGAATTTTCTGACCATTCTGCTGGGTGACCAGCCAGCGCTTACGCCCGCGCAAATGTGCTACCAGCGCCTGCTTGCCGACGATCCACACGAAGCGCTGCTGCAGGCGGACCGACTGCTCGCGGGCATGCCGCTCATCGACTACTACGAGCAAGTGGTGCTCGAAGGCCTGCGCTTCGCGCGCAACGACGCGTTGCGCGGAGTGCTGCCTGCCGAACAGGTTGCGCGCATCAATCAGGCGCTGCTCGATATCGTGGAGGACCTGGAATCCGTCGATGATTCACGACATGCCGACGCTGACGAAAGCGTTGGCGAAGCCGGTGCGCAAGCTACTGGTCGCGAGATCGTTGAGCCGGGCCCGGTGCTGTGCGTGCCGGGGCGTGGCGCGTTCGATACGGTTGTCGCAGCGATCGTTGCACAACTGCTCGCGCGGCGCGGCATCGATTGCACGACGACAAGCTATGAGCAGATGCGCGGCACGCGAGCCGGGATGGTGGATGGGGAGGATACGCGAGTGATCTGTGTGGTATCGCTGGATGCGCCCGAATCACCGCCGTATTTGCGCAATCTCGTGCGACGGCTGCGTGAGCGGACTGCGCAGGGGCTGATCATCGTTGGTATCGGTGGACCACAACAGGAGGAAGGTCAACTCAACACCGACGATGCGAACGTGCGGATTGCGGCGGCGTTAAAGGATTTGATCGAGGAATGCGCGCGGACGCGCGTGGTTTGAGCGTGGCGCGCGGCGGTGCCGATCAAAACCGCTCTTGATTGCACCTCGCCCCCGACCGATTGTGACAGTCATGACGGTGTCATATTTGACCGCCAATATGTGAGGTTCTGTGCCCCTGGTTGCGGCATTAATGTTACTGGGAGACGAAGTCTTGCTAAGTCCACACGAAATTGCCACGCTGATGCTGGTCCGCCATTCGGCGGAACAGATCGACATGAATCGCAGTGAACTCCACACGCTGCTCGAACGCAGACTGATCGCACTGGAGCAGCGCGAAGGCGGTCACCGGCGGCTCTCGTTGACGATGACGGGCCGTCAGTTGCTTGAAGCGGTCGGGCGTATAGACCCGACTTTGCCGACGGCGAATGAAGCCAACGGCTTCGGGCGTCTTGCAGCGAATCTATAAGTATCTATTTACTTCAATTTTAAATTGGAGCTGATTCGGTAACGGTGCGCTCCACGCCTGATCGTTCGAAAATGCGAATGTGATTTCGCCCGATCTTCGGGGTGTTGACGCGTTACGCGCTGGCTATCCAGATTAATCGGATGCTGTCTTGGTGAACGAGAAAAACCATCGAAGTCGTGATCGAAATTGAAAGTTTTGACGCGGCTGTGATTAATTCGTAAAACTAAATGTTGAGCGGAGACGTCGCTCTGTGATGGCCTGTTATGTTAACGCTCGATTAACTGTTCGCCATCTATGCAAGCGGAAATATTGTTTCATTTGTCGAAGTGTACGAACGGCCGTGCCAGATCGTAATTTCCGTGTTTGCAGAAACGAATTGATACATATCACGAGTATTTTTTTCAAACGGTCTGGACGGGTTCGGCATCTCCGTGTTTTACTTGTCATGTGACACATCGCAATATGCGTTACGTATGAAGAGTAACGCTGTCGTATGACGAATTCCCCTGTCGTAGAACTGTCACCATAGCCGCGATACGATTATTAACGTCACCTGCTGATAGCAGGTGGACGAACGGCCGTGCTGTTGCGCAGGGTGCCTTTTTATATGGAGTCCGAATTTTGGTCTGCGTTGCCGAAGATCGTGCCGGGTTCAGCACTATGTGCATGCGTGTCACCGGGATTTCCGCCCGGCTTGCCTCTTACCCGAGGCGCCATCAATCGGATGTGCCGCATTCACGCGGATCTTGCGTACGAGACTTCGGACGCGGCGCTCGTTGCGCCCGCCTCAAATGCATGAGCCTGTGCTCACTGCCCCAAGAGTGGTTGAATCGACTTCGATCCAGTTGGCGAGCTCCCAGCCGGGCATGATCACAAGACGCTCCCCGCTGGTTGAGATTTCGGCTACGCGTCGCTGCGGCTGCTGCCGTTGGTCTAGCGCGGCGCGATACCCAGCGGCGGCAAGCATCAGGTGAAGGTGGCGCTCGGCGCGCGCCTGCCCCGGCTGGTCAGCGGCGCATTACGCACCGATTCCGTCAATCATCGTTACTGCATCCGGGTTTATACCCATCGTATGGCGCGAGGGTGGTGTTCAAACTGACCCCACCCTCCGCAGCTTTTATCGAGTTGCTTATACCCCTAAACGAAAGGAGGAGTTATGGCGAAGCGCATTGCCTATGTAACCGGCGGAATGGGCGGCATTGGAACCGCAATCTGCCAGCGGCTGCACAAAGACGGCTTTACCGTCATCGCCGGCTGCGGGCCGAATTCCCAGCGTCGCGCGAAATGGATCGAGGACCAGAAGGCGGCAGGTTATGACTTCGTTGCGTCGGAAGGCAATGTGGCTGACTGGGAATCGACGGCTACTGCTTTCGCGAAGGTGAAGAAGGAAGTCGGCGAAATCGACGTGCTGGTCAACAACGCTGGCATCACGCGCGACGTCGTGTTCCGCAAGATGACGCATGAGGACTGGGTCGCAGTCATTGACACCAACCTCACGAGTCTCTTCAACGTCACCAAGCAGGTTATCGACGGCATGGTCGAGCGCGGCTGGGGACGCGTTATCAACATTTCGTCGGTGAACGGGCAGAAAGGTCAGTTCGGCCAGACGAATTACTCGACCGCGAAGGCCGGCATTCACGGCTTCACGATGGCGCTCGCTCAGGAAGTCGCGACGAAGGGTGTGACCGTCAACACGGTCTCGCCCGGCTATATCGGCACGGACATGGTGCGCGCGGTGAAGCCCGAAGTGCTGGAGAAGATCGTGGCGAGCATTCCGGTGCGTCGTCTCGGCGAACCGCATGAAATCGCGTCGATCTGTGCGTGGCTCGCGTCTGAGGAGTCGGGTTTCTCGACCGGCGCCGACTTCTCGTTGAACGGCGGTTTGCACATGAGCTAAGCGGACGTTTCGGCCGACTGTGTGCAGCTGGCGGAAGTCATGTAATGCGGGAGCGGGCAGCAGCCTGCTCCCGCATTTTGCATTATGCGGGTCGCGCAACGATACGGCAGGGGCCAAGAAAAAGCGCCGGAAACAGGGGTCCCGGCGCCCAAGGTTGGCTCTGCGTGTGGTCCCAACTGCTGTTACATGGGACAGGGTATGGCCCGTGGCGCGCGGGAGCGACGCATTCGACCCGTCGCCTCGTTCCATGATTGTTTTAACGGCAGCAGCCGCGCGAAGTTAAGGGTGGAGAATCACGGCTAGTCGAAAGAACGAAGACATGCTACGCCGGGGCGTGAGAGAGCCAACACTGATTCAGATATCGATGCCGTACTATCAGCGTGACGGTTCCGGGTGCCACGCGTCATTCGGGTTGCCCGACCGCCGACTGGCGAAGTGCAAATCGTTGTGCGGCGATCCGCGCAAGAAGCGCCGGAGCGTATGACTTTATTGTCCCTTCGTCAGTGCCGCAAAACCAACCGGCAGGCTGGCTCCCTGATCGGAGGCAGCAAAGGGGAACGGCTATGCATTCGAAAGCAATGCCTCATATGCTTGCAATCGTATTGCTCATGAGTAGCGGCCCCGCTCTTGCCGCCTGTGAACAAGAAGCGTCACGACTCTGCTCGAGTGGCGATCCACGTTGTCTTGAAGGTGCAGTAGCGTCGGTTGAGCAGGCGCTCGCCGACTGCAAAACGCCGGAAGGAAGGCAACAGAACGCGGCGCTGTGGCAAGCCACGCCGCTATTCTTCGACGGGCAGCCCTTCGAACATATGTTCTGGCGGTGCGTTGCACATCTGTGCGACGAGCGTCAATAGGCCGGTTTCGCGGCGCCTGTGACAACGGCCTGCTATCGCGTTCCGAACCATCTGTCGTAAATGCGCTGGTACGTACCGTCTTCGCGCATTGCGAGGAGGGCGCCGTTCACGCGTTTGAGCAGCGCGCTGTTGAGCGGGAAGACGAAGCCCACGTCGTTCTCGTTGAAGCTGGGGCCCACGAGCTTCACCCGGCCCTTGCCTTCGTGTGCCGCGAAGTACCCAAGTCCTGCGGAGCCGAGCACGACCGCATCCACGTCGCCTTTGAGGAGCGCGTCGAAGGCGGCATGGTCGCTCGCGTATTCGCGCACCTGCACGTCGCGATTCCGAAGCCACGGCAGCGCCGAACCGCTGGCCACTGTGGCGACGGTCAAGCCCGCGAGGTCGTCGGGGCCGTTGATCGAACCACGAATATGCTCGACGGTCAGTTTCGAGGTGAGTTGCGCCGTGTACGACGCCACGAACACGATACCGACGAACATCCATACCAACGCTATCGCACGCGAGAGCGCTCGACGGCGAGGCTCGTCTTCCTGCGTGAACAACGTGGACGCCGCCCAATAGATCGCGCGGAAAATGCCCGGAAAGTAGCGCGTGGACTTGCCGGACTTATAGCCCTGCAAGTAATCGACGAACCACACCACATGCGCTGCAATCAGCGTGAGCAGTGCGGCCATGGCGAACCAGAGCAGCGTCGTGCGCGAGATCAGCAATTCGCCGAATCTTCGTAGCGGCAAGACGGATGCGGTTTCGCCCGTGTCGCGCACCATCACGCGCAGACCCGATTCCATGATCGGATACGAAAAGTCGAATTCGCGATCGCGTTCGACGCTGTAGAAGAGGCCGGACACAGCAACATCGTCGTCACCATCGCGCAGCGTCTGGAATAGTGCGTTCACGTCAGGTGCCACGTCGTAGTGCGTCTGGATGTGCAGACGCGCAGCGATTTCGTTCCACAAGTCGATGGAGAATCCGGTGAGCTGACCGTGAGACTGCATCACGAACGGCGCGATCACGAACGTGCTGACGCGCAACGGCTGAGGTTCCTGCTGCGCGTGCGCTTGTGATGCGTGGATGAGCGATGCCAGTAGAAGCAGCCATGCGCCCAGAGTCTTGCGCCATCGGGCAGTCAAGTTGCGCCTCCACGCAAAAGGCGCGGTCTTCGTGGAGAGGTTCGAATCGCGTGCTTTCATGGACGTAGCACCGTCCTTGTCGGCTTGTGGCGCACAGGCGCGATGGATCGAGCTTAGCCGCGAAGTTTTGTGATGTCGATGAGCAACAGACTCATCTTCGGACTCGCGCGCGTGGTTGAGGGGCACTTATCGCGGACGGTATTAGGGGTTAATACCATGTCGATTTCGATATCGGAAGGCGCTCAATTGCGCCAAAGTGGATGTTTTGTGCCTGCGGGGATCGGCGAGTTACGCCGGGGTAGCCGGCGCCGCGCCGATCGCAATGAGCGGGGATCACCGCGCGAGCACGACGAAAAATCGAAGCTTTGCGCAGGGCCGCACTAAGTGCTAAAGCACCAGGTGCGGCCGACAGCTCTGCATGGGGCCGCACTAAGTGCTAAAGCACTAAGTGCGGCCGACAGGAGACAGGATGACGACCACGAACCGTGTACCCCGCCACGCGGGCATCTTTCCCGTCGTACCAACCACGTTCACCGAAACCGGCGAACTGGATCTCGAAAGCCAGAAGCGTGCGGTCGATTTCATGATCGACGCAGGCTCAGACGGACTGTGCATACTCGCGAACTTCTCGGAGCAATTCTCGCTGTCCGACGACGAACGCGACCTCATCACGCGCACCGTGCTTGAACATGTCGCGGGCCGTGTGCCTGTGATCGTGACCACGACGCACTACAGCTCGCACGTCAGCGCTGTGCGCAGCCGGCGAGCGCAGGATCTGGGCGCGTCGATGGTGATGCTGATGCCGCCTTATCACGGCGCGACGTTCCGCGTCCCGGAAACGCAGATCCATGAGTTCTACGCGCGTGTTTCCGATGCCATCGACATTCCGATCATGATCCAGGATGCGCCCGCGGCGGGCACGGTGCTCTCTGCTTCGTTTCTCGCGCGCATGGCGAAAGACATCGAGCATGTCGCCTACTTCAAGATCGAAACGCCGGGAGCGGCAAACAAATTGCGTGAACTGATCCGCCTGGGTGGGGAAGCCGTGGCCGGCCCGTGGGACGGCGAAGAGGGCATCACGCTGCTCGCGGACCTCAATGCGGGCGCAACCGGATCGATGACGGGCGGCGGCTTCCCGGACGGTATCCGTCCGATCATCGTGGCGCACCGCGAAGGCCGCACCGACGAGGCGTTCGCGCTCTATCAGCGCTGGCTGCCGCTCATCAATCACGAGAATCGCCAGGCGGGGTTGCTTGCCACGAAGTCGCTGATGAAGGAGGGCGGTGTAATCGCGTGTGAATTGCCGCGCCATCCGTTGCCACCGATGCATCCCGATACACGCGCCGAACTTATCGCCATTGCACGCCGTCTCGATCCGCTCGTGCTGCGGTGGGCGCATTGATGATTCAAGTGTAACCAATACCAACCAGGAGATCCTGATGAACGCATCGCCGTATACGTTGGCCATTGCGGGTGTCGGCAAGATCGCACGCGACCAGCATCTGCCCGCCATCGCTGCGAATCCGGGCTTTGCGCTCGTCGCGAGCGCGAGTCGCAACGCGCAGGTTGAGGGTGTGCGCAATTTCACCGATATCGATGCGCTGCTCGCCGACGTGTCCGGACTCGACGCTGTGTCGCTCTGCGCGCCGCCGCAGGTCCGTTATGCGCAGGCGCGCTCCGCGCTGCTGGCGGGCAAGCACGTCATGCTGGAAAAGCCGCCGGGCGCGAGCGTGACTGAAGTGGAAGCGTTGCGCGAACTGGCCCACGCGCAAGGGCGCACGCTTTTCGCGACGTGGCACTCGCGTTACGCGAGCGCCGTCGAGCCCGCGCGCGCATGGCTCGCGACGCGGACCATCAGCGCGGTGCACGTTCGCTGGAAAGAGGATGTGCGGCGCTGGCATCCGGGGCAGCAATGGATATGGGAGCCGGGCGGCCTGGGCGTATTCGATCCCGGTATCAACGCGCTTTCCATCGTCACGCGTATGCTGCCGCGCGAAGTGCTGCTGCGCGGTGCGACCCTGCATGTACCCGCCGATTGCTTTACGCCCATTGCTGCCGAACTCGACTGCATCGATACCGATGGTGTCGGCGTGCGCATGGAATTCGACTGGCGACATGGCCCCGTCGAGCAATGGGAGATCGACGTTCAGACGACGGATGGACTGCTGGCGTTGAGTGAAGGCGGCGAGCGCCTCTCGATCGCGGGCGAGGACGTTGCGCTCGCGCCCGAACGCGAATATCCGGCGCTCTACGAGCGATTTCACTGGCTGATCGCGCATGGTGCCGAGGACGTCGATGTGCGTCCGCTGCGTCTCGTCGCCGATGCGTTTCTGCTTGGGCGGCACGTCGAGGTTGAACCGTTTGGACGCTAGCGCGGGTGAGAATGGGATGGGCGGATGTAGAGCGAATTGAATACGTTCTACGCTAGCCGGCGCGCCCGTCAACCATCCATCTACCGCTCCGGCGCGAGCGCTGCACCACCGAGAATCGAATTCGCATCGACGCGCGCGTTATCGAGCTGCACGACGCTCGCCTGTCGTGCAGCCAACGCGTCTCGATGCTCGATCGCGGTGAGTATGGCCTTATGCCGTGGCAGCGAAAGGGCGTGCGTGTTCGGATGGCGGCTCGTGAGTTTGATCGACTCGGAGAGCGCGAGCGAGAGCATGTTGCCGATATAAGCGAGCATGTCGTTGTGCGTGGCCGCCATGATCGCGCGGTGGAACTCCAGATCGGGCTCGAGCAGTTCGCTCGCTGTGCGCGCACGCTCCATGCGCGCATAGGCAGCGCTGATGCGCGCGACATCGTCGTCACTGGCGGAAATCGCGGCGAGTGCGGCGGCGGCGGGCTCGATGATCTGGCGCACCGTCATGAGCGCCTGAAAAAATTCGCCTTCGGGAATGCTGTTGACGGTCCAGTAGAGCACATCGGGATCGAGCATGTGCCATTCTTCGCGCTTGCGCACGACGCTTCCCACGCGTGGCTTGGACACCACCAGTCCTTTCGCCACGAGTACGCGCGTCGCCTCGCGCAACACCGGACGGCTCACACCATAGGCCTCGCATAACGTGGGCTCCGGCGGCAGTCGCTGCCCCGGCACGAATCGTCCGCTGACGATTTGCATGCCCAGTTCCTGCACGATGCGGCCGTGCATGCTCTTGCGGTTCGGCAGATTGCGATAATCCATGTTTTTGCGGTGGGGCGATCCGGTCGGGTACGCCCTCGTTTGTCGTCAATTCGTTTCGTTCGCGCGCATCGCGCGGTACTCCCGCCGCACGATGTCCATCAGTTCCGGCACCGAGGTTTGCGCGCTGTGCTGCTCGAACGTCACGCGGCCGCGTTGCATCAGCATGATGCGGTCGGCGATATCGAGAGTCTGCGCGTAGTTGTGCATGATCATAATAATGGAAAGCCCACCCTTTTCCTTGAGGCGCAAAACGAGGTCGATGATAAGCGCGGCTTCGCGCGCGCCCATCGCCGCGAGCGGTTCGTCGAGCAAAAGTATCCTGGCATCCGAGTTGACAGCGCGCGCCACGGCGATCGCCTGGCGCTGTCCGCCCGAAAGCCGCTCGACGGGCAGATCGACCGACGGCACATGCACGCCGATGTCGTCGAGACACTGCGCCGCGCGCTCGCGCATCTTTCCGTGATCGAGCAGGCGAAACGGGCCGCGCCGCACGATCTCGCGGTTCAGGAACATGTTGTGGTAAATGCTCAGCGAATTCGCGAGCGCGAGGTCCTGATAGACGCACTCGATGCCGAGCGAACGCGCGTGATCGACTGAGCGCAGCAGCATCTCCTGACCGTTCACGTAGAGCGTGCCGGCTGTCTGCTGATGAAACCCCGTGAGGATCTTCACCAGCGTGGACTTGCCCGCGCCGTTGTCGCCGAGGATGCCGAGAATCTCGCCTGGCCCGAGCGTGAACGACACGCCGTCTAGCGCCGTCACAGCGCCGAAGCGTTTGACGAGTTGTTCGCCGCGCATCGCGAGCGGCGCGCCGGAAGCGGCGCTCGCAGATGTGGTGGCGTCGGTTCGCGGCTCGACCATCATCGGCCCCCTCTGCGCCCGATACGCCCGACGTGAATGTTGAAGATCATCGCGGCGAGAATCGCGGCGCCGAGGATGATGTTGAACATGAACGCGTTGATGCCGATGAGCGTGAAGCCGTCGTTGAGAATGCCGAGCACTGCTGCGCCGATCAGCCCGCCGATGATCGTGCCGGAGCCGCCCGTGAGCGGCGTGCCGCCGATCACCGCAGCGGCGATTGCGAGGAATGTGATCTGGTTGCCGCCGGCTTGCGGATCGATGGACGTGATGCGAAAACCTTCGAGGATGCCGGTCAGGCCCGCGAGCATCGCGGCGATGATGAAGTTGCCCAGCCGCAACCGGTTGACATGAATACCCGCTTCGCTCGCGCCTAGCGGGTTCGCACCCGCGGCCTGCGTATGCAGCCCCCAGCGCGTGTGCCGCAACAGGACGTGCATGGCGAACGCGAGCCCGAAAGTCCAGAGTATTTCGCTGTAGCCCCACGCGCCCATGACGTTGGCGAATGCCGTTGACCCCGGTGCCTCGACTGGCGTACCGCGCGAAACCGTGAGCGTGATCCCGTTGATCAGAAAAAGCGTGCCGAGCGTCGTCACGAACGAAGGCAGCCGCAGCCACACGGTCACCGCGCCGTTCGCGAATCCGACGAGCGCCGCCGCGGCGAGTCCCGCGATCAGGGCGAGCCACATGGGCGCGCCCGCGTCGTTGGCGAACACCATCATGAACGGCGCGAACGCGAACACCATGCCCGCTGAAAGATCGATGTCGCCGCCAATCATGAGCATGATTTCGCCGAACGCGATGATCGCGACCGGCGCGACGAACTGCGAGAGGTTGACGAGACTCGCATTCGTCAGAAGAAAATCATGATTGGCGAACTCGAAGTACGCGGCGAGCAGTACCGCAACAAGCAGAATGCGCAATTCCGCGGACCAATGGGCCAGCAGGAGCCCGCGCGGCCGCGCGTTCCGCGCCGGGGCTCCGACCTTGCGGGGATCGTCTACGGTATTCATCACTACTTGATCGGGCCTCTCATCTGGAGGATCTGCGCCTTGGTGCTCTTGCCTTCATAGCGCGTCGACGTGTTGAGGTACGGCTCGACCGTATCCTTCGTCACGAACTTGAGACCCGTGTTGACGTCCGCCGGTCCCACGAGACCGCCCGACGCAAGCGTCACGAACGCCTGCATCACCGTGTAGAAACCCTGAACGTAAGGCTGCTGATCGATCGTGAAGTCGAGATACCCTTCGTGAATCAGCTGGACGGTAGTCGGCAGCAGGTCGAAGCCGCCGCCATGTACGCCCTTCGAAGGCAGGTTGTTTTCCTTCATCACTTCAGCGACGCCCTGCGTGCTGCCCGCATCGACGGCGAACATGCCCTTCAGGTCCTGGTGGCCGAGGTAGAACGCCTTGATCTTCGAAAGCTCCTCGTTGACCGTCGCGCCCGTCGCCACGGTCTGGATCTGGATGTTCTTGCCTGACTTCTTGATTGCGTCGCTCGCGCCGTCGAGACGCGGCTGAATGTTCAACTGGCCCGGCGTTGCGATGAAGAGGCCGACGAGGCCGCTGTCGATGAGGCTCACGATGCGCTGCCCCATCTGGTAGCCCGAGAGATACAGGTCCTGCCCGATGTAAGCGAGGCGCGGGTTGCTCTTGCCGCGAGGTGCGTCGGCGTTGTATGCGAACACCGGAATGCCTGCGTCGAGCGCGGCCTGGATCGGTTTGTCGAATGCGGTGGGGTCGACGATCGGGACAGCGATGGCGTCGGCCTTCGCGGCGATGGCGGCGTTGACGGCGCGCACCATTTCACCCGCGTCGGACGTAGCCGAACCGGTCCACTGGTAGTCCATGCCCAGCAGCGAACACGAATCCTGAATGCCGTATTGCGTCGGTACAAAGAACGGATTCGTGGTGACGTGGTTCACGAACACGATCTTCCACTTCTTGTGGTTGGGGAATGCCGATTCGGCGGCCTGCGCCGTCGAGATCAGTCCGCCTGCGCCCGCACCCAGCGTGCCCAGCAGCGAGAGCGCGGCGCCGAGTCCCGCACCCTGCAACAGGCCGCGACGGCCCGCTTTTACCTGCTGTAATAGGTCCTGCTCTTCATCCCGTTCTTGCGCCATTTTTTCCTCCGTTTGTATTGGTGGAGATGGGGCATGCACATTCGCGACAGCACCGGGCGGCGCGGCGGCGTCCTTAAACCGGGACGCCGTGGGTCGAACGTGGAGACCGTGCCGGGACGGTACCTAAAAAATGGTAATGCAGCGATTTGACGGGACCTAGTACATGTAAACCCGTAATAAGTCGGACTATTGTCAGGCAGGCCGGGGGTGTCTGGCACACATTTATTTATTGCGTATCCGAATCCACGGTTGACCGATGCTGCGAAGCAGCAAATCATTCATCAAGCGTCAAGCGTTTCCGTACCTATATTTTCGGGAAACTTATTCCGGGGGGCGTACTTCGCATGCGGATACCCTGGTGAACTCGTGAGTTTCAACCTCTCGGGAACGGCCGCCCCCCGAGAACCTTGATATCGTCCATTGCCTCTATCCGCAACTCATAAGATTGAGGCCCGTTGTATTTCTGATCAACGCCACGGGCGGCGGAGGTGAACCCATAGTGAGGCGCTTGGCATATACGTTAAGATCCTCCTTCGAAATCCGAATGGATATCGCCTGTGACGATATTGATAAACGACGAGTCTGCACTGCTGACTGGCGCGAGCGCTAGCACACACAGGTGACGATCTCGACGATTCTGGTAGGACAGTCTTCTGTATTATTGGGGCGCCTACAGCGGGTTGTCAGGGTTCCCCCCGTAAGTCTATAACCCATCACAGTCATCACCCCATGGCGCCACTTGCTTGCGAATCGAAATTCCTGCGCCGGTTAGACGTCGCCTGCGCTTTGCTGTTGATATGTTGCCTGTCAGCTTATGCTCTCGTTTTCCCGGTTGTTAGCTACGACAGTTTTGCATATCACCTGCCTTTTTCGTCGTATCTCTTGAATATTGGCGGTGGAGAAAGTGCGTTTCATCCATGTTGGGCAATGGCGAACCGCTACTATGGGTTCCCAAAGTTATTCGAATTTTTGCAGGGCGTATTGTGGAAGATAACGGGGAGTTTTCATTCGGTCGTCATTCCGCAAATGATTGCACTCGCCGGGTTTGTTTTTGCCGTTCAGCGTCGATTAGGGGTGTCTCCGACGCTGACTTTGGCTGCCTTCTGTATGAGCCCGCTGCTGATCATTCATGCGGTAGCGACCAACAATGACTTATTCGCTGGAATCCTGATTGCCTGGGGATTGGTCATCGTAATGGAAATCGTGGCCGGCCCAGAGGACTTGACGACATCGAGTTGGCTGCAACTCGTGGTCCTCTTCGCTCTTGCGTCAGCGACAAAATTCCAGGCCACGCTTGTAGTGTCTGCTGTTCTCGCGCTCCTCATTGTGACGCTCGCTGTGCAGAGGCGGCTTAAGCCCGGTTACTTCGGCTGGCTCGTCGTTGCCGTCATCTCCGTCAATGCATGGGAGATCCGAAATCTAATAGCGCATGGCAATCCGTTCTATCCGGTGACCGTGAATCTAGCGGGGCACGTGCTTTTCGCAGGTCCGGAGCCTGACTATTCGCTTCGCCCGCAATACGGCCCACACATTGGCGCATTCTATTTCCTGACGTCCTTGACGGAATTCGATTGGGTTAAGCGAGGCGTTGTCGCGCTGTACTCGCTCTCCATGGAAACCGGAGACAGTGCGCGCACGTTCGGAGTGGGGAGGACTGGTGGTTTCGGTCAAGCATACGTCATTGCCTCGCTCTCGCTGATCATTGCGCAATTCGTATTCTGGAAAAGCCTCGACAGGAAGCAAAAGATACTTGTCTGGATGTTCGCTGCAAGTCTGGTGATCACGTCGCTGATGCCGCAAGCACACGAGCTCCGATACTGGCTATATTTGCCGTTGTTCTGGAACGTAGTCACACTGCGCTTTCTGGGTTTGGTTGGTGCTGGCTTCGGCGGCACGCTGGCCATCGCGATCCCTTTTGTTGCCATGGGTATTGGGAGTTCAGTGGGATACATATGGGACGCAAGATACGTCGATTCGAAACCTCCCGTACAATATACAAATTCCGATCCCAATGTAATAACGGTTGAATATGCGAAAAATATAGAATTTGCGTTCTCGCGCGCAATGACCGGGCAAAACGTGATTCTTTTCTGCAAAAAAGATCCGCTACATAGCGGAAATTGATAGAAAAGTTGGCTTAAATGGAACTGACCATCTTAATGCCGTGCCTGAATGAGATTGAGACACTAGCTACGTGCATTGAAAAAGCCAAGGCATTTTTGATGCGAAACGGCATTGACGGAGAAGTCCTGATCGCTGACAACGGCAGCGAGGACGGATCGGTCGATCTAGCGCATGCGCATGGCGCACGCGTCGTACATGTGCCGCGCCGCGGATATGGGGCCGCTTTGCTTCACGGCATCAAGGCTGCTCAGGGGAAATTTGTGATAATGGGCGACTCGGATGACAGTTATGATTTTTCCGAACTCGACGCGTTTATCGAGCGCCTTCGCGATGGTGTTGACCTGGTGATGGGAAACAGGTTTCGGGGTGGAATTGCAGAAGGCGCGATGCCGCCGCTGCATAGATACCTCGGAAACCCGGTACTCAGTTTCATAGGAAGACTGTTCTTCTCGATTCCCGTGCGGGACTTTCATTGCGGCTTGCGGGGCCTCAACCGCGATCGATTCGTCGCGTTAGGCTTGACCACTACAGGGATGGAGTTTGCGAGTGAGATGATCGTGCGGGCGGCGCTGTCCGGATATACGATCGACGAGGTACCAACTACGCTGTCGAAAGACGGCCGTTCTCGGCCGCCCCATTTGCGTACCTGGCATGACGGTTGGCGTCACCTGCGTTTCCTGTTGATTTTCAGTCCGAGGTGGCTGTTCTTTTACCCCGGTCTCATCTTCCTTGCATTTGGCTCGCTTGTTACCCTGGCAGCGCTGCCGGGTCCGATTGAAGTTGCTCCCGGTGTATCGCTAGACGTGCATAGCGTTGTCGCCGGTTGTATGACGATGCTGATCGGTACCCAGTGCATGTCATTTGCGATCGTCGCCCGGCGGTACGCGGCATTTCGCGGATTTTTGTCCAACACCTACACTTTCAAACGATTCACTACGGCCTTTACGCTTGAAAGAGCGCTGTTTCTCGCCGGTGTGCTAATTCTCGGTGGAGTAATCGGCGTGGGTTTTTGCTTGCTTTCCTGGGCCCGTGTCAACCTTGGGGCACTGCCCTACGGCTCGCTGATCCGAACCCTGGTCACGTCCGGAGCCGCGATCGCAATTGGGCTCCAGATCGCTTTCACTGCCTTCCTGTCGGAAGTTCTCGAGATCGAATCAGCACCGAACTGAAGAATGCGATTGTTTGCCAATCCTCTGTCGCGCTTTATTGTAATCGGCGTATCCAGTGCTATCTGCTATCTTGGGCTAACGTTTTTGCTTCAGCGATCGGGCGGAATGGCACCGTGGGTGGCAAGTGGCGTCGCCTACGTCGTGACATTCGGCGGTACGTACCTGCTGCAGCGCGGTTGGACTTTCAGGAGTTCCGCAGCACACGCGACTGCGCTTCCGAAATACGCCGTGGCTCAATTGATCTCGCTGTTGCTCACGATGATGATCGTGCATTTATTCACCCTCAGATTCCAGGGGGCATCGGCGATGGTAATTTCTGCGGGGGCGACGGTCTTTGCGGCCTCTATCAGCTTTATTTTGTCTTCCAGGTGGGCCTTCGCAAATGCCTCGAAAGACGCCGAATAGCCAATACAACGTCGCGGCGCCAGACAGCGTGCCGGTTCGTCTGGCGACGTATCAGCGCAAGCGCATGTTTGTGCGGTTTTTGCAGCGCTTTGAACCGACGCAAGACGACTTCATTCTCGATGTTGGAGCGACGAGTGATGAGACTTATGAGTCGTCGAATTACTTCGAGGCCTGGTATCCCCATAAGAATCGTGTGACTGCACTCGGTATTGACGACGCGTCGTTTCTCGAACAGAAATTTCCGGGAGTTCGTTTCATCAATGGCAACGGAACAAACTTGCCTTTTGAAGAACGATCCATGGACTTTGTGCATTCATCAGCGGTACTTGAGCACGTCGGCAACGCTGACAGCCAGCGCAAAATGATTGAGGAGTGCGCTCGCGTAAGCAGGAAGGGGTTCTTTATCACCACCCCAAATCGATGGTTTCCAGTCGAGTTCCATACGGTTATTCCTCTGCTTCACTGGCTGCCAAAGCGTTGGTTTCGAGCCATCCTTCGATCGCTAGGTATGAACTTCTTCGCGAGCGAAGCAAATCTGAACCTGCTTACCAATGCGGAACTGACGTTGCTCGCTCGGAACTTACCGAATTTTGAAGTCTGGGTTGAATCCGTGAGCTTGTTGTTTTGGCCTAGCAATCTTCTTTTGATCGGGCGAAGAAAAATTGAAGACCAAAGCAAAGCCGATTCGAAATCGGTTACGTAGCCGCTTCTGTTTGCGGCCAATCGGGGCGATTAACGTCGTCAAAACAGCCAGAAGACTGGTCGTTTTCACGTCGTCGTCAAGAGTGCAAGTGTTTCTCCCCACTGCTCCGCGTAAAGCCGTTTCACGCTTGCAGTCCCATGCCCCTCACGCCCGCGGCGGCGCTGCCGCAAGCTTCGCCTGATCGAGCGGCGCGGTGGTTTGCGTGTGTGTATCTTTCTTCATCGGCGCGCCCATGCCCGTACCGGTCGACTTGCGCCGCGCCGCGTGCCGTTCGCTGGCGCGCTGGAGCAGGCAGAACGCACAAAGCAGCGCGCCGATCACGATACGCGTCCACCATGAGCTGAGCGTGCCGTCGAAGGTGATGAGCGTCTGGATCGTTCCGAGGATGCCCACGCCGAACACTGATCCGATCACGTAACCGACGCCGCCCGTGAGCAGCGTGCCGCCGATCACGGTGGCGGCGATGGCGTCGAGTTCCATGCCTTGCGCCTGAAGCCCGTATCCGGAGAGCACATACAGCGTGAACACGACGCCCCCGAGCGCGGAGCAGAACCCCGAAAGCGCGTAAACGCCGATCTTCGTGCGCGCGACGGGCAAGCCCATGAGCAGCGCAGAGCGCTCGTTGCCGCCGATCGCATAGACGTTGCGCCCAAACCGCGTGAAGTGGGCGATGACGATGCCTGCCGCGAGCATCGCGAGCGCGATCAACGCACCGGTGTTCAGCGATCCGCTGCCGAGTGTGACGTTGAACTGCGAGAGCGCGTGAAAATCCGCGCTGTTGATCTGGATGGATTGCGTGGTGATGAGAAAGCAGGTGCCGCGCGCGAGGAACATCCCCGCGAGCGTGATGATGAACGGCTGGAGCCGGAAGTAGTGGATCAGCGCGCCCATGCCGGCGCCGTAGAGCGCGCCGCACGCGAGCACCACAGGCACGATGACGACGACGGGCCAGTGCCACCGCTCGGACATGACCGCGCAGAGAATCGTGGTGAGCGCGACTACCGCACCCACCGAAAGATCGATGCCGCCGGAAATGATCACAAACGTCATGCCGATGGCGACGATCAACAGGAAAGCGTTATCGACAAGTAATCCGAACAATACCTGCAACGAGAAAAATCCGGTGTACATCACCGACCCGAAGCCGAACAGCGCGACGAACAACAGCACGGTGACGGCGATGGGCAGCACGCGCGGATCGCCGAAGCGTGCGGCGCCGCGGCGAACGGCGGCGAGCGGGGCGAAGTGCGGGAGGGAGTGGTTCATGCGTTCGGTTCCTCTCTCAGGCGCTTTCTCGCGCGCGGCGCGCGAGCGCCAGGCGGCGTAGTCGCTGCGCAGCGAGCGAGCGGGCCGCCGGCGACTGGATCAGGGTCACGAGCAATACGACGACGGCTTTGACGACGAGCGTCGCCTCGGGCGGCACGCCGATCGAATAGGTCGTGTAGGTCAGGGTCTGGATGATGAGCGCCCCGAGCACGGTGCCCGCGAGGCTGAAGCGTCCACCCGCGAGCGACGTGCCGCCGAGTGTGACGGCGAGGATCGCGTCCAGTTCGAGCAGCAAGCCTGCGTTGTTGCCATCGGCGCTGCGCACATTCGAGCTAATGAGGATGCCCGCGACGGAAGCCATCAATCCGCAGAACGCGTAAGTGCCGAACACCACGGCCTGCGACGACAGCCCGGCGAGGCGCGCGGCCACCGGGTTTACGCCGATCGATCGAATGAATAGCCCGAGCGCGGTCTGGTTCACGATGAGGGCGGTGAGGATCGTAACGGCGATAGCGATCCACACATCGCATGGCACGAGCGCGTAGTAGCCGCCACCCGCGAAGAGATAGCCCGGCGCGCCGATCGGAATGATCTGCCCGCCAGTGAGCAGTTGCGCGACGCCGCGTCCGGCGACCATCAAGATGAGCGTCGCGATGATGGGCTGCATGCCGACGAACGCCACGAGCATGCCGTTCCACATTCCCGCGAGCAGACCCACACCGAGCGCTGCGGCAAAGGCGGTACCCACGCGCGTCGGATCGCCTTCGAGCACGCTCGCGGCCGCGGCCCCGGCGATGGCGACCACGGCGCCAACCGAAATGTCGATGCCGCGCGTTGCAATCACGAGCGTCATCCCGAGCGACACCACGACCAGCGGTGCGGCGTTCATCAGAATGTCGATGGGTGCGCCGAACATGTGACCGGAAAGCAGGGTGATCGAAAGGAAATTCGCGCGGTGAGCGACGTCGATGGCGAACAGGCACACGAGCGTCGCGACCGGCCACATGAGCGGGTGCTTGAAGAGCGTGGACAAGCGCATCATCGGTGACCTCCGGCGATCAGGTCATACACTTCGTCCTCCGAATGGCCGTGGCCGTTCAGCTCGGCCACCTTGCGGCGGTCGCGCAACACGGCGATGCGATCGCTCACGCGGACCACCTCGCTGATCTCCGACGAAATAAACAGAATGGCGAGCCCCTTCGCACACAGCGCGCGCACACGATCCATGATTTCGAATTTCGCGGCGACGTCGATGCCGCGTGTGGGTTCGTCGAGGATCAGCAATTCGGGCTCAGTCGCGAGCCAGCGCGCGAGCAGGACCTTCTGCTGATTGCCACCCGAGAGCAGGCCGAGCGGCTGTTCCGCGTCGCGCGCCTTGATGCCGAGCTGCGCGATGTATTCGTTCGCGAGTTCACGCGAGCGCGCGCGGCTGATCATGCGCCACCAGCCGCGTCGCGCCTGCAGGGCGAGCACGATGTTCTCGCGGATCGAGAGGTCCGCGACAATGCCCTCCTTCTTGCGGTCCTCGGGACAGTACGCCATGCCGTGCCGCACTGCATCGCGTGGCGAGGAAAGCTTCACCGTCTCGCCGGCGATCGACACTGCGCCTTCGTCCGCGCGGTCAGCGCCGAACAAGAGACGCGCGGTTTCCGTGCGCCCGGAGCCGAGGAGGCCTGCGAGTCCGAGTATCTGGCCAGGCTGGACGTCGAGGTCGAGCGGACTAAGCACGCCGCGCCGCGCGACGCCGTGCGCGCTGAGCCAGGGTGCTGCGTTCGCCGCGCTCGCCGGTGCCGGCTGTTCATTGCCTGGTTCGAGCCGTTCGCGCGCGAGCTGCTGCCCGACCATCTTCGCGACGAGCGTCTGCACGGGCAGGTCTGCTGCGAGATATTCGCCTTCGCGCTCGCCGTTGCGCATCACCGTGATGCGATCGGAAATCGCGTAGGTCTGTTCGAGAAAATGTGTGACGAACAGGATCGCGATACCCGAATCCCTCAGCTTGCGCAGGACTTCGAAGAGCCGTGTGACTTCGCTGTCGTCGAGACTCGAGGTCGGTTCGTCGAGGATCAGGATGCGCGCATCGACGGACATCGCGCGCGCGATCGCTACCATTTGCTGCATCGCAATGGGATAGGTGTCGAGCGACTGCGTGACGTCGAGCGCGAGATTGAGTTCGCCGAGCGCTTCCTCGGCGCGCCGGTGGATCGTCTTCCAGTCGATCAGTCCACGCCGGCGCGGCTGCCGTCCCGCGAATATATTCTCTGCGACCGAGAGGTTCGGACAGAGGTTGACTTCCTGGTAGAGCGTCTGGATGCCGGCCGCTTCCGCTTCCAGCGGCGTCGAGAAATGCACCGGCGCGCCAGCGAGCAGGATTTCGCCCGCGTCGGGTTGGTGCACGCCGGTCAGGACGTTGATGAGGGTCGATTTACCGGCGCCGTTCTGACCCATCAAGGTATGGATCTCGCCGGGGTAAAGCCGGAAATCGACGTTGGCGAGTGCGCGCACGCCCGGGAACGTGCGCGAAAGGCCGTGAGTTTCGAGGAGCGGAGTGGCGCTCATAGCGTAGTTAGCACGCAGCGGCGGGCGGCACGCGAAACGCGCGCCACCCGCCGTCTGCGAATCAGTCGTCAATAGTTAGTACTTGCGCGACGGCAGCACTTGCGCGGCCACGCTCATCGGGAACACGGTCTCGGTCGTCACGATGCGCTTCGGCAGTTCCTTGCCCGCCACGACATCTTTCACGGCGGACATCAGTTGCGGTCCGAGCAGCGGGCTGCATTCGACGTCGACATTCATCTTGCCGGCGATCATCGCTTCGAAACCGCCCTTGGTCGCGTCGAACGACACCACGGCGATGTCCTTGCCAGGCTTCATGCCGGCTTCTTCCATCGCCTGGATCGCGCCGAGCGCCATGTCGTCGTTATGCGCGTAGACCACGTTGATCTTGTTGCCGTAGGTCTTGGCGAACGCTTCCATGACCTGCTTGCCGCCCGCGAGCGTGAAGTCGCCGCTCTGCGACGCGATGATCTTGAACTTCGGATCGTTCTTGATCACTTCGATCAGGCCGGCATGGCGGTCGTTGGCGGGCGCGGAGCCCACTGTTCCCTGCAACTCGACGATATTGATCGGGCCCGCGTCGTTCTTGTAACGCTCTTCGAGCCACTTGCCGCCGCGGCGGCCTTCCTCAAGGAAGTCGGAGCCGATCATCGTCACGTAGAGCGACGTGTCCTTCACGTCGATGTTGCGGTCCGTGAGGATCACGGGAATCTTCGCGCGTTTCGCTTCCTGCAGCACCGGCTCCCAGCCTGATTCGACCACGGGCGAGAACGCGATCACGTCCACCTTCTGCGCGATGTACGAGCGGATGGCCTTGATCTGGTTTTCCTGTTTCTGCTGGGCGTCCGAGAACTTGAGATTGATGCCGGCGTCTTTCGCCGCCTGCTTGACGGACACTGTGTTGGCTGTGCGCCATGCGCTTTCCGCGCCAACCTGGGCAAAGCCGAGCGTGATCTGCTTGTCTTCGGCGTGGCTTGTGCCAGCCGCGAACGCGAAGGCGGTTGCCATGAGTCCGCCCGCGACCATGCGAATTGCCAGTTTCATGCGTGTCTCCGATGTAGCTTGCGTTGTAGTCATTTAATTCACGGCGCTACGCTCGTTGTCCACCACGGCCGGATACTGTCACGAGTAGTTCGCGCCATTTCTAACCACCGGATGCTTTGGTGGCCGCCCGACTGCTGACTTCAATAGGAAAACTATATGCAGGCTAATTAAGGGTTGCGATTAGCGTTTTCCCGGTCATACAAGATCAAATAGTCATGCTATTTATAGTACATCGACCACGAAAATGGTATCGCCATGAGCACACGCACAAAAAAGCTTCGCTCGGCAGCCTGGTTCGGCACAGCGGACAAAAACGGCTTCATGTACCGAAGCTGGATGAAGAATCAGGGTTTCCCGGATCACGAATTCGAGGGCAAACCCGTAATCGGCATCTGCAATACGTGGTCGGAACTCACGCCATGTAACTCGCACTTTCGCAAACTCGCCGAACACGTGCGACGCGGCGTCTACGAAGCGGGCGGCTTTCCCGTGGAATTTCCGGTCTTCTCGAACGGAGAGTCGAATCTGCGGCCCACGGCAATGTTGACGCGCAATCTCGCTTCGATGGATGTCGAGGAAGCGATACGCGGCAATCCGGTCGATGCGGTCGTGCTGCTCGTGGGTTGCGACAAGACTACACCTGCATTGCTGATGGGGGCCGCAAGCTGTGACGTACCCGCGATCGTCGTGAGCGGCGGTCCGATGCTCAACGGCAAACACGAGGGACGCGACATCGGCTCGGGTACCGTCGTATGGCAGTTGAGCGAGCAGGTCAAGGCGGGGCGGATTTCGATTCACGAATTCATGTCGGCGGAAGCGGGCATGTCGCGCTCGGCGGGGACCTGCAACACCATGGGCACTGCGTCGACGATGGCGTGCATGGTCGAGGCGCTTGGCGTGACGCTGCCGCATAACGCGGCGATTCCCGCCGTCGATTCGCGCCGCTACGTGCTCGCGCATCTCTCGGGCATGCGTATCGTCGAGATGGCGCTGGAAGATCTGAGGCTTTCAAAGCTGCTCACGCGAGAGGCTTTCGAGAACGCGATCCGCACGAACGCGGCCATCGGCGGCTCGACCAACGCGGCCATTCACCTGAAGGCCATTGCGGGACGCATCGGCGTGCCGCTCGAACTCGACGACTGGACGCGCGTCGGGCGCGGGACGCCCACGCTGGTCGATCTGCAGCCGTCGGGCCGTTATCTGATGGAAGAGTTTTATTACGCGGGTGGCCTGCCCGCCGTGCTGCGACGGCTTGGCGAAGCCGGACTGCTGCCGCATCCGGATGCGCTCACGGCGAACGGCAAGTCGCTCTGGGACAACGTGTGTGAAGCACCGATCTACGACGCCGAAGTGATTCGCCCGCTCGACAATCCGCTCGTGCGTGACGGTGCTTTGTGCGTGCTGCGCGGCAATCTCGCGCCGAACGGCGCGGTGCTGAAGCCATCGGCGGCGACGGCCGCGCTGCTCAAGCATCGCGGCCGCGCGGTGGTGTTCGAGAGCTTCGACGACTACAAGAACCGTATCGCCGAGCCCGGTCTCGACGTCACGCCGGACTCGGTGCTCGTGATGAAGAACTGCGGGCCGAAGGGATATCCGGGCATGGCGGAGGTTGGCAACATGGGCTTGCCGCCGAAACTGCTCGAGCAGGGCATCACCGACATGGTGCGCATTTCGGACGCGCGCATGAGCGGCACGGCGTATGGGACCGTCGTGCTGCACGTGGCGCCTGAGGCGCGCGCGGGCGGACCGCTTGCCATCGTGCGCGACGGCGACTGGATCGAACTGGACTGCGAGGCGGGGACGTTGCACGTCGATATCAGCGATGAGGAGATTCGTGCGCGTCTTGCACAGTGGGCGGATGCGCGGGAGGAAATACCGGAGGATCGCGGCGGCTATCGTGGCCTGTACGTAGAACACGTGCTGCAAGCTGATGAAGGGTGCGACTTCGATTTCCTCGTCGGTTGCCGGGGAGCTGAGGTGCCGCGGCATTCGCATTGAACGGGGCGGTACGCGCTGATCGCGGGCTGTGCTCGTTGCCAATGCGAATTACGCATTGCCGGCAGGGCGTGCGCCTTACCCGCCGCCCGACAATTGCTAGTGACACGAACATCGCCACGATCGCACGTCCGGCAATGAGAGCAAGTTCGATCAAGTGCCCCTGATTCCGGTTCACTACAATCCATGCAATCCATTGGGGGGATCGCATGGGAAACCTGAGACATACCTTTCGATTTGCTGCTGTCCGCATTGCCGCGCTCGCGACCGTGTGCGGCCTGTTCGCCATTGCTAGTTCGCCCGCCGAAGCAGCGGTGGGGTTCCAGCGGCTGACCTATGCCGCCCCCGGAGGCGGTCACGTCGAAGCAGGCATCTGGTATCCGAGCGAAGGGACCGAGAAGCCTGAACCGATGAGTCTGAACGAGCAGGACGTGGTCACTGGCGGTGCCATTCGAGGCACCGATCTGCCGCTCGTCGTCATCTCGCACGGAACGGGTGGCTCGCTCGCGGGGCACTACGATACGGCGATCGCGCTCGCGAAGGCAGGTTTCGTGGTGGCCGCACTGACGCATCCCGGCGACAACTACCAAGACAACAGTCGCGCGTTGTTCATCTCCGACCGACCGAAGCAAGTCAGCCAGTTGCTCGACTTCATGCTCGAGCGTTGGAGCGGCCGGGCAAGCCTCTCGACGCAAAAAGTCGGCGCGTTTGGTTTCTCCGCTGGCGGATTCACGGTGCTTGCGCTAGCCGGCGGTCGCTACGATCTTGCTCTCGTCAGTGAGCATTGCGCCGACCATCCCGCCGAGTGGACCTGCACATACGTTGCAAACAGTCCGGTGCCGGTGAACTTCGCCGTGCCGCGCGGGGACGGCGCGGATACCGATCCCCGCATCAAGGCGGTGGTGGTTGCCGCGCCTGCGCTCGGCTATACGTTCGGGAAAGCCGGGCTGGCTGATGTTCGCATTCCGCTCCAGCTTTGGCGTGCCGCGGACGACGAGATCCTGCCGCAGCCCTTTTACGCGCAGGCCGTTTATGACGCCCTTCCGGTCGCGCCGCAATACTTCGTCGTGCCCGATGCGGGCCACTACGATTTTCTCGCGCCGTGCTCCGCCGCCCTGGCGCAGCGAGTGCCGGACATCTGCACGTCGGCGCCTGGATTCGATCGCGCGGCGTTTCATCGGCGCTTCAATGCTGCCGTCGTGGACTTCTTCAAAGAGAATCTGCGTTAGCGTCAGCACAAAACAGGCAATGGCCGCCGCTTGCGTGCAGCAGATGCGCTTCGCTCAAAGTGTCGTCACGCACTCGGCTTGTCGCTCGCGCCCGGCTGTGGCCACGCTGCTTGCCACTTCGACCGGCACGCGGCGCGCGAGCGCACACATCAGCTCATAGCCGATCGTGCCCGACGCTTCGGCCACGTCGTCAACCTTCACCTGGTCGCCCCAGAGTTCGACCGACGATCCGATCGTCACCTGAGGGCACGGCGTGAGATCGACGGTCAGCATGTCCATGGAGACGCGTCCGACGATGCGTGTGAGCACGCCATCGACGGCAATGGGCGTGCCCGTGCGCGCGTGACGCGGATAGCCGTCTGCGTAGCCGCAGGCGACGACGCCGATGCGCATCGGATGGCTGACCTGGAACGTGCGCCCGTAGCCGATGGTCTCCTGTGGCGTGACCGTTTGCACGCCGATGATGCGGCTAGTGAGCGTCATCGCCGCGCGCAGCCCGAAACCCGCGACGTGGCGCGTCGCGCCCGTGGGCGAAGCACCATAGAGGATCGTGCCGGGCCGCACCCAGTCGCGGTGCGCGCGCGGATGCCAGAGCACGCCCGCCGAGTTCGAGAGCGACTGCTCGCCGGGAATGTCCTGTGTGACGGCGTCGAACTGATCGAGTTGCCAGTCGATCGCGCCATCGTCGGCGTTGGCGAAATGGCTCATGAGCCCCACTGAGCGGATCGAAGGCAGCGCCGACGCACGTTCCCACGCTCGTCGGAACACGTGCGGACGAAAGCCGAGCCGGTTCATGCCGGAGTTCATTTTGAGCATGACGTCGATGGGCTGGCGCAGCTTTGCCGATTCCAGCAACTGCAACTGCTCGTCGCAGTGGACGGCGACGGTTAAGCGATGGCTATCCGCGACTTCGACATCGACCGGTTCGAATACACCTTCGAGCAGCAGGATCGGTTTCGTCCAGCCCAGTTCGCGCACGCGCACGGCTTCGTCGAGATCGAGCAGGGCGATGCCGTCGGCTTGCGCCAGTGCGGGATAGATTCGCTCGATGCCGTGGCCGTATGCGTTGGCCTTGATGACTGCCCAGACGCGCGAGTGGGGCGCCGTTTGCTTGACGAGTCCGAGGTTGTGGCGGACGGCTTCGGGATGAATGCGGGCGATGATGGGACGCGGCATGGCGGTTCCTGATCCGGGATGTCTGGCCTGCGCTGCCCGTATCGCGGACTGCGCGGTTAGTCTGGAGGAGTGGTTTGCGCAATCATATTGATCTTCAGGCAGTTATTTCTAATGTATTTGATTGAGTTTTTGGTCGAAATAACTGTGTCGATGCGCTTCAGTGATCGACGGTTCGCGACCTTCGCGAACATCGTGTGTACGTCGAGTTTTTGGAAGCTGGTGGCGCTCGCCTCGCGGTAGTCCTCTACGCGCTGACGCCCAGCATCGTGCCACGGCAGCCGCCCGTGCCGCATCGGCATACATACATCAAACGCGTCTCGTCGCTCGCATCGCTTTCGAGTTCCAGCGCGTAGTCGATGAAGAGTTCCGCGCCCGCGTCGATATCGCAGATCGCGTCGATAAACACGCGCCCGTCGATCTCGACCGTTTCGCAATTCGCATTGCACGCATGATTGAGCCAGCGCGCGCCGTTGCCGCCGCGCCCGCCGTCGATCACGCGGCCGTCGGAGAGACCGAACAGAAACGTGTGGGCGCAGTCCACGCGCGACTGGCAGTGACGTGAGGCCTCGCGCCAGGTGGTCACCTTGCCACGGTATTCGAAGATCCGTTCTCCCGCGCGCAGGGCGCATAAGGCGAAGACGCCTCGGCCATGCACTGGGGACCGCCGCACTGTGATTCGTCTCATGTCGATTGGGGTGATGGGGATTGCGTGAAGTATAGGTGGGCAATATTGCGTGTTGTGTTGAAGATGTATGACGGTGGTTGCGGTCAACGGGTGCGTGATGGTCTGGTACGACCACACCAGCCGGACTTCTCCACCGGCGAATCCTGTGCGTGGCTCCATGGGCATTGGGCCACGATGAATTGACACATGCGTCGCAAGCCTCGCATGGGCACGTGTGGTTTATGTGGCCTCGCTGAAAGTGAGGAAGTGAGGAGCATTGAAAAGGCGCAGACGGGAAGGAGAGGGTGCGGGGTGATGCGTTATACACGACGCTTCAACTGAAAAATACAAGATCACAACGTTGAGGAAACCGACCAAAAATTCCAGATTTGTCTGATCGTCACGATGCAATCCGTCCACTAGTCTCGTCCGATTTTCCTGCACCGGGTGTGACGATTGGGTTTCACGTTTCCGGGCAGTTTTGAAGCGTCAGTCCGATGAATCGTGATACCTGGAGCCATACGATGCAAAAGCTTTTCCGCAGGCGCAATTTTCTCGCTGTTGTGCTGGTCGCCGCTTCACTTTCCGCGTGTGGCGGCGGCGATAAGCGTCCGTCAGTCGCGACATCGTCTACGTCGTCAACACCCCCGATAGCATCGCCGTCGGGTACCGTCCCAGAGTCATCAACTCAGGTAGCGTGTAGACCGAACGGCAGCTTCACCTACTCGGGCTCGGCCGCCCAGGTCGCGGCCAGCAATGGCACGCTGGCGGTCGTGGTCGTGCCGAGTTTGCCTGCCGACTATCAGAAGAACCGCAATTTCACTGCGCCTGCCGCTCCCGCTTCGAGTCAGGTACAACAGGCGAGCGGCGCATTCACGACGCTGGCGTCATCGGGCGCACAGACAGACTGTCTCGGACTCGACCATGGAACGGTTTCGGATATTCAGGGTGTCGGTAGCGACGTGGCGATCGGTCGGTGGAACGCGGCCATGGATACCGACGGCAATACCTACACCCCCCAGCAGGGCGTTCACTACGCCGTCGGCACGCCGTTGTCGCTGACCGCGACGAGCGGTACGCTGGCCTGTACGCAGGTCATCGCGGATACCGTAACCAGCAATGACGGCTATGCCCCGGGTACGCTCGGCACGACTTCGGCGGCGCTGGATCTCGGAACGCGCACGCTCGATAACCTGAGCATGTCGATCAATCTGGACAATGCCAACTACACGCTGACAAATACACAGGCACCGTTGAACGGCACCTCGACAACCGGACAACTATCGATCCAGTCGGTTGTCGTGGGGCATGACGCGACGCAGCCACTGGTGGCGCTCGGCTACTCGGCCACGTTGCCGAATGCGGAGGCTATCGGCGGCGTCGTGGTGTTGTCGTGTAAATAGCCGCGATGTGCACCACGACGACTGAGGTGCGATGAGCTGGAAAACGGTACGGTGGGATGCGTATAGCTATGACGTATTTGCGCGTACGCCGGTCCATGCGCCTCCGGGCTTCTCCGCGCCGAGCGTGACGTTGGGCTTTCAAGTCACGGCGCAGTTCTGAATGAAGGTGGCGATCCCGCATGCGCGATGACCGTGGCCCCACAAGACTGCCATCGCGTGGACCTTCCAGA
This sequence comes from Paraburkholderia adhaesiva, assembly GCF_021390575.1. GTDB lineage: Bacteria > Pseudomonadota > Gammaproteobacteria > Burkholderiales > Burkholderiaceae > Paraburkholderia > Paraburkholderia adhaesiva. The sequence goes on from NZ_JAJEJQ010000003.1 coordinate 303,358, forward strand.
GGAGCCACGAAAGACGTAGTCTTCTGCAATCACCCATCACACTCGCGGGAGCAGTCCTTGACACAGCGCCTTAACGAATTCGGCCAACCCATCGGAGAACCGGTCCCAGGCTGGACGCCGCGCGAGCGCCCCGCCGACGTCACCCTCACGGGCACCTGGTGCCGCCTCGAGCCGCTCGACGCGACGCGCCACGCGGACGATCTCCACGCTGCCTACCGTGCCGCGCCCGATAGCCGTAACTGGACCTACCTGGCCGTCGGCCCGTTCGAGACAGTCGACGACTACCGCCGCTACGCCGAAGGCGCGGCGCAAAGCGCGGACCCGAAGCACTATGCAGTGATCGACCTCAAGACGGGCCGTGCGGTGGGCACGTTGGCGCTGATGCGGCAGGACCCGGCCAACGGCGTTATCGAAGTGGGCAGCGTGACGTTCTCGCCGCTGCTCCAGCAGACGCCGCTCTCCACGGAGGCGCAGTACCTGCTCATGGCCTATGCCTTCGATACGCTTGGTTATCGCCGGTACGAGTGGAAGTGCGACAGCCTCAACGCGCCGTCGCGCAAGACGGCGCAGCGTCTGGGCTTCACCTTCGAGGGAATCTTCCGCCAGGCGGTGATGTACAAGGGACGCACGCGCGACACGGCGTGGTTCTCGATCATCGATACGGAATGGGCGTCGATCAAGCGCGCGTTCGCGGCGTGGCTGGTGCCGGAAAATTTCGATGAAGAGGGGCGTCAGCGTGCGTCGCTAGTGGCGCTACGCGACCGCGACAAGGGCCACGCTGCGTAATTGGCCGGACGATGAGGCCGTGCGTGCCTCATCCCCCGATCAACTTCAATCCGGCAGGCAGCGATTCGCCGAATACGCGTCCTGTATCGGCATTGTCGAGCGACACCACTTCGCGGACCATCTCGACCCACGCAAGCGGCGCATTCGCCGCTTCGAGCCGCCGGATGATGGTGTCGCGCACCGTCTGCGGGAGATCCCGCGAGCGGTCGCCGGTCATCGTTGCGATCTGCACGGCGGCAAACATCGCGGGCTCGACCTTGCGCCAGTTCAGTTCAAGGATGACGTCGATCCAGCGCGTCGCCACGTCGGGCGGCACGACGCCATGCGCGCTGCCGTAAAACGGCCGGCGCGCACCGATACGGCCGACCGCCCACCAGCTCTGCGGGTTTTCCGAAGACTGTTGAAGCCGCGCAAGCAGGCGTTCGGCAATCTGGATCTTGCGATCGACGTCGATGTGTTCGAGTGACGCGTACAGGCGAACCATGTCGCCCTGGCCCAGCTTCGACGGATCGAAGGGCAGTTTGTGGCGCTTCGCGCCCGCTGCCGCTTCGAGCCAGTCCATCGCTTCGAGCACCTGCTGCTGGGCCGCTTCGGAGAGCCCGCCCGCCGCGCGCCGCCAGAGCGTCCACCACTCCGACCACACCTGGCTATCGTTGACGTGCTGGATGCCGTCGTCGAACAGCGTCCACAGTTGTTCGACGCGCCATTCGTCGAGCGGATAGCCGAAGCCTGGCCGTACGCAGTAGCCGGCGAGGTTAAGCCACAGCCGTTCGTGATCGGCGGAACGTCGACGCCGGCCCGAGCGCTCCCACAGTGCGCCGAACAGTTCGCGCAGCAGCGCGCTATCCCAGGTTTCGCGCGGCCCGAGGCGTTGTTCGAGTTGCGCGCGCAGACGCTTTACTTCCTTCGGATCGACGTTCGCGGACCGTGGTCCGAACACGCGGTCGATGAGGCCGATCGCTTCGTCGAGCAACGGATGACGCTGCGTCGCCTCGGCGTTGTTTCCGGTGTCGTCTCGCCGGAGCTGGAATTCCAGCAGCCATCGTTGCGATGGATCGTCGGTGGCGATGCAGCGCACTTCGAGCGTGCCGAGTTCCGTTAGCGATGTCGTGAGCTTGACCTCACGCTCGCGCGGCGCGTTTGCGTCCACGCGTTGCACGATGGTGGCGAGCGGCGGCAGGCGCACGAAGTCGGCGCCGGAGAGATCGGCGATCTCGCCCGGTTGCCATGCCGTATCGGCGACCGTGGAGACCAGATGGAACTGCACGGGGTGTCCGAGCCGTAACGCGAACACACGATCGTCGAGACGCACTTCGTGCGCCTCTTCCGTGCCGCGCGGCAGCAGACATACGCCTCGCTGCGTTTCGGGGGCGCCGTCGAGCACGAGGAAATAACTGCGCGCAGAGCCGCCGCCGATGCGCGGCGCCTCGCCCGTGCGGGCCAGCGCATAGGCCACCGCGCCGCGTGCGACGGCGACATCCGGCTGGTCGTTTTGCAGGACGTGCAGCGCTTGCCCGCGCCATGTGCCGAGTGTATCGGCGAGGCGCGACGAAAGGGCCTGCGCGCGGAAAACGCCGCCATTGAGCAGCAGTGTGTCCGGCACCGGCACGGACGGCGCTTCGGTTTCGGCGAATGCGTCGCCCAACGCGTCGCGCGACTGCGCGGCGAACCGGTCGAGGAACGCAGCGATGTGACGCGTGATGGCCGGATCGGCGGCGTAGGGCAAGCCGAACTCGACGAGTGCTGCCCGCGAGCGTCGCGGCAGGTCGCGCGCGCCGCCCTTCGGAAAGAAGCCATCGACGACAACTTGTTCGACTTCCTCGCGACGCAGCTGCGTCGTGCGCGCGCCGCCTACCAGCCGCGCACCCGCGCCAAGCAGCGTGATCGGGACGCTATCGGGTGCCGCTTCGTCGAGCAGTTGTTCCTTCGCGCCGCGGCAGCGCTCAACAAGCTGCGAGAGGCTAGCAGCCGTTAGCCGCGTACCGGCTGGCTGCCCGGCAGCGAGTCGCGCTTCGACGAGATGCGCCAGCGCGAGATCCATGTTGTCGCCGCCGAGCATCAGATGATTGCCCACGCCGATGCGCGTCAACCGCGGCTCGCCGTCTTCGACATGCACCTTGATGAGCGTGAGGTCCGTCGTACCGCCGCCCACGTCGCAGACGAGCACGAGGCGCGTCTTTCCGAGCTCGGTGTCGAGCGTCGTGCGATGGTGATACAGCCAGTCGTAGAACGCGGCCTGCGGTTCTTCGAGCAGGCGCAACGCGGGCAATCCGGCGAGCCGTGCAGCTTCGAGCGTCAAGGCACGCGCGCCGTCGTCGAACGAGGCCGGCACGGTGAGGACCACATCCTGATCTTCGAGCGGCGCATGCGCGAAGCGGGCATTCCAGGCGTCGCGCACATGCACGAGATAGCTTGCGCTCGCGGCGACAGGCGAAACCTTCTGCGCGTCGTCGCTCGCGCCCCAGGGGAGGATCGGCGCGAGACGGTCGACCGACGCGTGCGAAAGCCAGCTCTTCGCACTGCTCACGAGCCGGCCCGGCACCTGCGCGCCGAGCGTGCGCGCGAGCCGGCCGATCACCGCCTCGTGCGCATCGCCCTCAACGCGTGATTGCGCGCTGCTCCATGGGAGGCGCAGATCGTCCGCAGCGAGTTCTCCCGGCGCCGGGTGATAACGTGCGGACGGCAGGAGCGGTTCGGCATGCACTTCGCCGAGGCCCACGAGCTGATCGACGTCGAAGACGCGGATCTCGCTGTTGTTCGCCGCGCCGCCTGCCTCGACGTAGGCGACAACGGTGTTGCTCGTTCCGAGATCAATGCCGACGAGGTATTGCTTCATCAAGCTCAGGCGTTGGCGCTGCCACGCACGTCGAATTCGACTTTCCAGCGCTCGTTCGTGCTGCTCGACAGTGCTTCGAGTTCGAGCGTGCCCGCTTCGGTCACGCGCGCGTGCAACTTCACCGGCACGACGTCGCCGGGCGTGCGGCCTTCGGGCGGCAGCGTCGCCTGGATTTCTTCGAGTTCCTGCAGTTCGTCGGGCGACCAGTAGTCGAGCATCGTGCCCACTTGATCCTGCCGCCGGACCGACGATCCGAAGAAGCGGAAGTGCACCGGTTCACCGACCACGAGTCCGAATTCCTGCGGCGGCAGCGCGGCGTCCGTGCCTTCTTCCATGCCGAAGGGCGCGACGCACAGCGCCGACACCGGCGGCTCCAGTCCGGGCACGGCGGGCATGGCCGATTCGATCGCGATGTAGTAAGCGCGCGCCGTGCCTCCGCGAATCCGCACGCCCTTGCCTCGCTTCACGTAGCCGTAGTACGCGGCGCCGCGTGCGACGGCGAGATCGAGGTCCGCGCCGCCGATCAGACGAGCGCTCGCGGCGCCGTCGGCGGCGAGCCAGCTGTTGAGGACACCGAGAATCCGTTCGGCCAGCAGCGCCGACTTGAACACGCCGCCGTTGAACAGCACAGCGGTCGGGTGCAGGAAGCTCGCACCTTCGTTCGGGGCAGTGGTCAGGCCCTGGAGTTCGGCCAGCGCGCCGACCTGCTTGCCGAGGAATGCCGCGAGGTGCCGCGTGATGCCGGCGTCCTGCGCGTAAGGCAGGCCGAGTTGCGTGAGGCCCGCGCGTGCGCGGCTCACGGGTCGCGCTGCGGCATCGACCTGCGGGAAGAAGCCTTCGAGAATGGTCTGCGTGAGTTCGGCGCGCGTGAGTTCGGTGCGGATCGATCCGCCGATCAGCTTCGATCCGCGGCTCGGCACGACGAGCGGCACGGCGTCGGCGGCGGGGTCGGAGAGCAGCGTTTCCTTGGCCGCGCGGCACGCGTAGGTGAGGGCGCGCAATTGCCACGGATCGGCCTGTGTGCCTTGGGCCGCGAGCTTGCGCGCGACGACGTGCGCGAGCGCGAGATCCATGTTGTCGCCGCCGAGCAGAATGTGCTCGCCGACCGCGACGCGATGGAGTTCGAGATTGCCTTCGCGCTCGACGACGGCGATCAGCGAGAGGTCGGTCGTACCGCCGCCCACGTCGATGACCAGAATGATGTCGCCGACCTTCACCTCTTTGCGCCACGCGCCGCCGCTTTTCTGGATCCAGCTATAGAGCGCGGCCTGCGGTTCTTCCAGCAGCGTCATGCGTGCGTAGCCGGCTGCCTGCGCAGCTTCGGCGGTCAGCTCGCGCGCGGCCGGATCGAACGAGGCCGGAATCGTGACGGTGATGTCCTGCTCGGCGAAAGGCGCGTCGGGATGCGCGTGGTCCCAGGCTTCGCGCAGATGCGTGAGATAGCGCACCGAGCTTTCGAGCGGCGAAACGCGCGCGACTTCAGGTGGCGCGTCGTTCGGCAGGATCGCCGCGCGCCGGTCCACGCCGGGATGGCACAGCCAGCTTTTGGCGCTCGACACGAGGCGGATCGGCGTGCCTGCGCCACGGCTGCGCGCGAGTTCGCCTACCGCGTAGTCGCGGCTTGCCGTCCACGGCAAGGTCAGATCGCCGGGCGTCAGTTCACCGGGATGCGGCAGATAGAGAAACGAAGGTAGCAGGCTGGGCGATTCGAGCGTGCCGGGCGCCGTGAGCTGCGCGATAGGCAGCACGCCCTGGCTGGTCTTCTCGCCATCGCTTGCCGTGCGGTCGACGTAAGACAGCGCGCTGTGCGTCGTGCCCAGGTCGATACCGATCGAAAAGCGCGGCTCGCTCATAGCTCCACCTCGGCGGGTGCGATCACCGTCACGTCGTGGGACTTGATGAGCTTCGGCAGCTTGACTTCGACGGCGCGCCAGCCGCGGTGCGCGATGCTGCCGTTAAAGGGCGCCTTGCCGACCACGTTGCCGGTGAGCCGGACAGCGGTGGCGTCGAAACCGTCGGGGATCGTGATGCGGCTGCCTTCGGCTTCGTCGCGCACGTGGCGGATCGTGAAGTGCTCGCGCAGCGTCGTGCGGCAACCGTCGTGAACGAGGCGCGCCGCAGCACCGATTTCGAAATCGGAATAGCTCGCGATGTCCTCTTCGACGAAGTCGATGAAGCGCGCGTTGCGCTGAAGCAGGCCCAGCAGCTGAAGGGCTGCATCGGGGCTCGCTTCTTCGATGGCGGGCGCCGGAGCTGGCGCGACGACGGGTGCCGGTTGGGGTGCGGAAACAGGGGCAGAAACAGGGGCAGAAGCGGGAACGGGAGCGGCGATGGGCGCCAGCGTGCCTTCGCGCAAACGGCGAACGTTCGCGGCAAGCGTGCTGTCGCCGAGGATGGCGAAAAACGATCCGACGGCGACGGAAAGCCGGCCGACGAACGAAAGATTCGATTCGGTCATGAAGAACTGCTCCTGGAGTCGCCTGAGAGGCGAGCGGGCCAGCCGGGCCTGGCGTTGCTCGTAGCGAGCATTGCAGGCAGTGGCCAGCGTGGGAAAGCCGAGCCCGGTGAGGGCTCAAAAGCGTTATTTTGCCTTGTTCTGGCGCTGAGCCGGGCAAAATACGGCCGCGAGGGCCGGATATGACGCCCGGCTGAGGGCGCAGCGTGGCGCCGGATCACGGCGAAGGAGGGTTACGCCCGGATATGTGCCAGGCTCGCGGGCGGCTATTTCGATCGACGCCGACTGGCGTGGGCGAACATGCGCATGTCGCCACCGTCGCCGCACGCGCGCAAGAGCCTCACGCTCGCGACGCGCGTCGTGACCGGTCTCAGGCCTTCTTCGTATATCCGCTGCACCAGCCGCCGCTATTGACGGTCTTGCCGCCGAAAAGCAGACAGGGGCCGCTCGCCGCTCCCGTCTTGCCCTGATACAGCTGGCAATTCGAACACGATTGGCCGGTTTGAAACGTCGGATACTTGGCTTTATCGACCTGCGCGGCATTGGCCTTGTAGCCGAGCGCCTGAGCCGTCGGATCGCTTTCGGAGACCGGCGGGGCATCGGCGCGTGCTTCGTCGAGGAGGATCGACGTCGACGCGAACGTGGCCGCGATGGCGATGAACTGGCGACGTGAACATGGCATTACAAGACTCCCTTTGAACATGCGCGCCTCGGGGAAAGGTTCGCGCGAGCGGTTGTTCGGGTTGGATCCTGCAGACACGAGCCTAAGCCTAAGTGTTGCCGTCGGGCATCGCAAGTTTTTTGCGATGCCTTCGATTCCCGGCGCGCAGAGCGGCGCCTCGCCTCGATGGCGCGAATCTCACTCGTCCATCAAACGCGCCTTGATCTTCTTGCCCTTGACCTTGCCCGCGTTGAGCTTGCGCAGCGCATCGCGCGCGATGCCACGCTCGACGGCCACGTAGGTTGAAAAATCGGTGACGTTGATCTTGCCGATCTGCTCGCCCTTGAATCCGGCTTCGCCGGTCAGCGCGCCCAGTACGTCGCCCGGGCGGATCTTTTCCTTGCGACCGCCGAGGATCTGCAGCGTTTCCATCGGCGGCAGCAGGGGCGTGTTGCTGGCGGGTTTCAACGAGGCGAGCGGGTGCCATTCGACTTCGCGCTTGAGCGCCTGTTCGATGCCGCCCACGCGCCCCATCTCGTCCATGGTCGCGAGGGAAAGCGCCCAGCCGTCCTGATCCGCGCGTCCCGTGCGGCCGATGCGGTGCACGTAGGTTTCGGGATCGGGCGTCACGTCCACGTTGATCACCGCTTCGAGCTGCGCGATGTCGAGACCGCGCGCGGCGACGTCGGTGGCAACGAGCACCGAGCAGCTTCGGTTGGCAAACTGGATCAGCACCTGGTCGCGTTCGCGCTGGTCGAGTTCGCCGTGCAGCGCGAGCGCATGAAAGCCCTGCGCGCGAAGTACGTCGAGCAGGTCGCGACACTGCTGCTTCGTGTTGCAGAACGCGAGCGTGCTCACCGGGCGATAGTGATTCAGCAGCATGCCGACCGTGTGCAGACGTTCGTCCTCGGTGACCTCGTAGAAGCGCTGACGAATCTTGCTATCGTCGTGATGTTCTTCGAATTTGACTTCCTTCGGATTGCGAAGGAATCGTTGACTGAGCTTCGCGATGCCGTCCGGATACGTCGCCGAAAACATCAACGTCTGGCGCTCTTTGGGGCATTGGCTGACCACTTTGGCGATGTCGTCGAAGAAGCCCATGTCGAGCATGCGGTCCGCTTCGTCGAGCACGAGCGTGTTCAGCGCTTCGAGCGCGAGGCTGCCGCGCTCCAGATGATCCATGATGCGTCCCGGCGTACCGACGATGATATGTGCGCCATGTTCGAGGCTCGCCGTCTGGGGGCGCATGGGCGTGCCGCCGCAGAGCGTCAGCACCTTGATGTTTTCCTCGGCGCGCGCAAGGCGGCGGATTTCCTGCGTGACCTGGTCGGCCAGTTCGCGCGTGGGGCAGAGGATCATCGCCTGTATGTCGAGGCGGCGCACATCGAGCCGCGACAGCAGCGCCAGCGAAAACGCCGCCGTCTTGCCGCTGCCGGTCTTCGACTGCGCGATGAGATCGTGTCCCGCGAGCGCGATGGGCAGGCTTTCGGCCTGGATGGGCGTCATTTCCGTGTAGCCGAGCCGGGTGAGGTTCTCGAGCATGGCGGGCGCGAGCGGTAGCGCGCTGAAGGGCGTGGCGGTGGATGAGTTCGTCATTCGGGGTCTCGCGCCGTGAGTCGCGGCAACGCTGCTTGTGGCCGACGTTGCGCAGGGGCGTTGGGTGGATCGGGAGGCGAAGAAAGTTCGCGCGTGCCGCGATTTTAGCGGAAGCGCGCGGGTGCGCCTTTTACTTCGTCGCGCCGCGCGCTGATAGGGCCAGATCATGTGCGACAGATCGTTGTGCACACAAGCGCCTTGCAGCAGACGGAGCCGCCAACCGATGGCACAATATGTCCTATCCCAAAATCCCTTCGTCCGGCGCAGCGCGACCGGCCTAAAAGCAAGAATGAACGCTGCAGCGAATAAAGAATCCGGCAAGGGACGGCGTTTCGTCGAACGCGTCTACCGCTTGCGGGTCGCCGGGCTCGGGCTGGGGATCTTCTGCGTTGCTTCGGTGCTCGCGCAGCAGGATCGCGGCTTTTTGATGTGGGCGCTGCTGGTATTTCACGGTTTCGTATGGCCGCACGTGGCGCGCCGCGCCGCGCTCGCCAGCGCGGTGCCGTATCGCGGCGAGCGCGTGAACCTCTTGATCGATTCGGTTCTCGGCGGCTTCTGGGTTGCCGCGATGCGCTTTAACGTGCTTCCGTCCGTGTTGATCCTCACGATGCTCAGCATGGACAACATCGCGGCTGGCGGCTTGATGCTCTTCAACTGGGGCGTCGTTGCGCATGTCGTGGGGCTGGCGGCGGGGTTGCTCCTGCTCGGCTTTGCCTTCGAGCCGATGTCGAGCATGCCGACCATTCTCGCCTGCCTGCCGTTCATGGTGATCTATCCGATCGCGCTCGGCTGGTCCACCTATCGGATCTCGCGCAAGCTCGCGGACCAGAGTCGTTCGCTCGAGCGCCTGAGCCGCACCGACGGTCTTACCGGCATCCTCAATCGCCGCACGTGGGAGGGCGTACTCGCCCACGAATTCGAGCGCAGCCTTGCAAGCGGCTATGCGTCGTCGCTGTTGCTCGTCGATCTCGATCACTTCAAGAACCTCAACGACACGCGCGGTCACACGGCAGGCGATGCCGCGTTGCAGGCGTTCGCCGGGATACTGCGCGAGCACTTTCGCGACGGCGGCCACATCGGCCGCTACGGCGGTGAGGAGTTCGGCATTGTGCTGCCGGGCGCGACGCTGGCGCAGGCACGGGCCGTCGCCGAACGGCTGGTCGCCACGGTGCGCGAGTATGCGTCGAGGGACGACGCGGTCTGCCCGTGCACGGCCAGCGTCGGCGTGGCGCAGTGCGACGAGGCCATGCGCGATCACATCTCATGGCTGCAGAAGGCCGACACGAGTCTCTATGCCGCGAAAGTGGCTGGGCGCGATCGCGTGGTTGTGGCGCACGCGGCGCCGGTCGCGGATGATTGAGCGCTTTGATTTGCGCGTGTGAGTCGCGTGGCGGTCGCGACGGCTCGCATGCGCACGCCAAGCACGCCAAGCACGCCAAGCACGCCAAGCACGCCAGGCACGCCAGGCACGCCAGGCACGCCAGGCACGCCAGGCACGCCAAGCACGCCAAGCACGCCAAGCACGCCAACCGCGCCAACCACACCAGGCACGCACCGCTGGAACCGTCCTCGCTGACCGGCCCACGCCCGCGAGACTATTTCCCCTGAAGCGTCGGAGCGACCCCCTCGGGTGATCCGAGGCAGCCGAGGCTCGCCAGCGTTGTTTCGACCGCCGCGTCGAGCGCCGTGTGCGGTTCACGGCCCAGCGTTGCGACGAGCCGCGCGTTATCGAGCTGGACCGGTTCGCGCCACAGGTAGCGCATTTCGAGCATTTCGCGCAGCGTCGTCACAAAGGGCGCAGCGGCGAAGACGAGGGGCCACGGAAATCGGCGCTTCACGACTTCCAGACCGTGGCGGTGCGCTACCCGGGAAATCGCTGCGGCCATCTGCGTGCCGTCGGCGTCCCAGTGTCCGGCCAGGTGAAACGTCGCGAACGGCGCCAGCGTCGAGCGTCGCGCGATCAATTCGACCATCGTGCGCGCGACGTCCGGCACGTAGGCCCATTCATGCCCCACGCCGGGCTTTCCCGGTAGCCGGACCACGCGAAGCGGTTTGCCCGCTTCGATCAGTCCCTGCGAAAACCAGCTATTTCCCACAACGTGCGGACCGAAAAAATCGCCTGCACGCACGACGATCGTTCGCACGCCGTGTTCCGCGGCGGCCTGCAATTGCCGCTCCATTTCGACGCGGATGGCGCCCTTTCGCGTGCGCGGCCGTTGTGGCGCGTCTTCACGCAAAAGCGGAAACGCATCCGGCCCGTAGTTGTAAACCGTGCCGGGGAACACGATAGTCGCGCCTGCCGCCTGCGCCGCTGCGATCGTGTTGCCGAGCATGGGCAGCACGAGTTGCGGCCAGCGGCGGTAGCCCGGCGGATTGACTGCGTGGACGATCACCGTGCAACCCTGCGCGACGCGCACGACCGCTTCGCGATCCATGGCGTCGCCCTCGTGCCATTCGATGCCGTCGCCGGCCTTCGCTGCCTTCCCGGGATGCCGATGAAGCGCGCGCACCCGCCATCCAGCGTCCAGCAACTGGCGCGCGACTTCGCCGCCGATCCCACCCGTCGCGCCAAGTACCAGCGCCAGTTTGTCCGTCGTTTGAAGGGAAGTGAGTGCCACGTCGATTCTCCGGTTTCAATGCTGCGATGGAGGCATTCTGCGCCTTCGACGGCACACAAGAAATTGGCGAAATGACGACATCAGCTATACATTTATGTATGGCCTCGAACCTCAACTGGGAACTCTACCGGACCTTCCTCGCGGTGCTGACGGAAGGCTCACTGTCGGGCGCTGCGCGTGCGCTCGGCATCACGCAGCCAACGGCGGGGCGGCATATCGAGGCGCTTGAAGCGGCGTTCGGGCAGCCGCTTTTCACGCGATCGCAGACCGGCTTGCTGCCCACCGAAGCGGCGAGCGCATTGCGCGGCTACGCCGAGGCGATGCGCAGTACCGCGGCGGCGCTGGAGCGTGCGGCCGCAGGCCACGGCGCGGCGACGAGCGGCGTGGTGCGCATTTCGGCAAGTGAGGTGATCAGCGTGGAGGTGTTGCCGCCCGTGATTGCGGAGTTGCGGCGCACACATCCGGGGCTCGTCGTCGAACTGGTGGCGACCAATCGCGTGCAGGATCTGCTGCAACGGGAGGTCGATATCGCGGTTCGCATGACGCAGCCGAAACAGGAAATGCTGATTGCGAGGCGTATCGGCTCAGTGGAGGTGGGTCTCTTCGCGCGCGACGATTACCTCGCGGAACGCGGCACGCCGTCGACCGTCGACGACCTCGCGGCCCACGCGCTGATCGGATTCGACGAAGCAACACCGTACCTGCGCGCCGCGACGAAGCAGTTGCCACTCTGGCGTCGCGACGCTTTCGCGATCCGCACTAGCAGCGATGTCGCGCAACTCGCCATGATCCGCGCGGGGTGTGGCATCGGCTTTTGCCAGACAGGCGTGGCGCGGCGCGATGCGCGGCTCGTTCGCGTGCTGGCGAAGCCGTGCGCGTTGGGTCTCGACACGTGGATCACCATGCACGAGGATTTGCGCGGCAATCCGCGTTGCAGGGCGGCGTTCGACGCGCTGGCGCAAGGGTTGAGCGCGTATATCGCAGGTGGCTGATTGAGGCGGCACGCGAGATGACGGTTCGTCTCCGGCGCGATGACATAGCCCGTTGACGCTCGACCCGGCGTATTCAAACAACCGGAAACACCCAGCGCGCCGCGCAATATCTTCAACCGATGCAGTTAGCTGCAACGTTCATCGCTCTCACTAGCGCGACGTATCACAACGCTCCGGCTCACTCCGTAGTCGAATCGGCGTCCGCTACAGCCGCTTCACGCGCCGGCTTCCGCACGGCCCGCACCTTGCCGCTATCGCCGCCGCCGCAGTAGAACCGGTCGCGACCATCGGATTCGAGTCCCGATACACCCATGCCCGCAGGCATGACAAGCTGTTCGAGCACTTCGCCCGTGGCGGGGTCGATATGGCGCAACTCGCTCTCCTGATTCTCCCAGGTGCCGTGCCAGAGTTCGCCGTTCGCCCAGGTCACACCCGTAACGAACCGGTTCGATTCGATCGTGCGCAGAATCGCCCCGGTTTGCGGATCGAGTTGATGGATCTTGCGTTCCTGGTAGCGCCCCACCCAGAGGCTGCCTTCCGCCCACGCGAGTCCGCTGTTGCCGCCGCCTTCGGGCGAGGGAATCGTCGCAACGACTCGCCCGCTTGCAGGATCGATCTTCTGGATCGCGGCACCGTCGATCTGATAGAGATGCTGGCCATCGAAGGCCGTGCCGGCGTGCGAGGGCGCTTCGATCGAGCGCACAGTCTCGCCGCTTGCCAGATCGAGTTCGTTCACCTTGTCGCCCGACGCAAACCATACGTGATGGCCGTCGTACGTGACGCCATTGACTTTGTCGATGCCCGCGAACGGGCCGTATTCGCGGACGACTTCCGCGGGTACTGGCTTCATGGTGAATCCTCGTCGGTTGGGAGTGAGGAGGGGAGTAACAAAGTCGTCGCGAATCCAGGTGCGGGCGGGGTGGTCCAGCGCCGCGCGCGTCCGCGGCCGAACGACTGGATCTTGTTCGTTGCCGCCAATGCATCGAGGGCGCGCTGCACGGTGCGCTGACTGGCCCCCAGCGCGAGCGCCAGCGACGAACTCGACCAGGACTCGCAGTCGGCGAGCAGCGCGAGCACGGCTGCGTGCGGCTCTTCGATCGGGCGCGCCAGCACCACGATTTCGCGCGCGACGTGGGGCGTAATCGTGAAGCCGCGATTCGTTGCGTGTATGCCCGCAAGCGGTCGCAGCGCCGTGCGCAGACGGCCCATCTCCACGCGCAGACGTGCGCGATGCGTTTCGTCCGCGTGCTTCGTGCGAAACGCACGCTCGATGAGCGCGTCGCGCGGTACGTCGGCGGGCCACGCTTCAGCCAGCGCTCGGGCGAGCACGAAGAGCACCGGGCGCCGCGCGAGCGCGATCACGGTGCCCGCTTCGCGCACGGCATGGCGGCACGCATCCACGACGAACGTCTTCGACATCAGCAGCGCTTCAACTTCGGCGAGCAGCAGCGTTCGTTCCGTGCCGTTCGCGAGCAGGCGCGCCGCGGGCGCGCGCAGGACGGCGCTAACACTGTCGACCTCGGCGAGGAGCGCGGGGATGCCCGCGCGGCGTGCGGCTTGCGCGGCCTGCGCGAGCGCGCTGCGGGCCGCCTGTGTCTGGAGACGGCGCATGGCGATGCCGGCGATGGCCAGTTCGTGGGCCGCGGCGAGCGCGGGCGGCAAAGCGGTGGAATCGATCGCGGCAAGGTGGTCCTCGGCGGCGTCGAGGCGGCCGATCAGAACGAGGCGGCGGACTTCCAGTTGTCGCGCATGCGCGGCGTTCGCGAGGTCGCCGTGCATCTCCAGCGTCGTGCGCGCGGCATCGAGCGAGTGCTGAGGCCAGCCGAGGTCGCGCGAGGCGAGCGCGATCTCGGCCTCGGCGACGACGCAGCGCGCGCGGGCCACCGGCGCTTTCGGGCCGAACGCGCGCGCCGCATCGCGCACGAGCGTGCGGGCGCGTTCGAAGTCGCCGAGCTGCGCAATCGCGATGCCGCGCAGCGCGAGCGCAGGCGCATCGTCGCGCAGCGCGACGCGGTTCAGCGCGCCGAACGGATCACCGGCCGCGAGCGCGCGCGCGGCGGCTGAGATGTTCGAGTCCATCGGAATCCCGCCACACTTGTCACTCCCAGGGTCGGAGGCCGGCAACTAATCTAGCACACGAGTACCGGCGCGCTTGCTCATCTCGCGGGCCGGATGTTTCGACGATGACCATCGCAAGGAGGGAAGCATGAGCACGAAGCATACGACCGGGACGCGCGAAGAATGGCTGGCTGCGCGCCTCGAACTGTTGGCCGCCGAAAAGGCGCTGACGCATCGCAGCGACGAAGTCGCGCTCCAACGCCAGGCATTGCCGTGGGTGCGTATCGACAAGACCTATCGCTTCGACACCGAAGACGGGCCCGCGACGCTCGCCGATCTCTTCAAGGGCCGCTCGCAACTGCTCGTCTATCACTTCATGTTCGGGCCGGATTACAAAGCGGGCTGCCCGTCGTGCTCGTCGATTGCGGACGGCTTGAACGGCGCCTTCATTCACCTCGCGAATCACGATGTCACGCTGATGGCCGTGTCCCGCGCGCCGCTCGCGAAACTGCTGGCTTACCGGCAGCGCATGGGGTGGACGTTTCCGTGGGCGTCCTCGTCCGATAGCGATTTCAACTTCGATTACAACGTGTCGTTCTCGGAGGTTCAGGAGCGCGAGGGCAGCGTCGAATACAACTACCAGCGCGGCGGTCACGCGATGGATATGACGCCCGTCCCCAAGCCCGTCGAGGAGTTCGCGGCCAGTTGCGGGACGGATGGCCAGACCTATCGCCGCGACCGGCCCGGCATCAGCGCGTTCGTGATGGAGGACGGTGAGATCTATCACACGTATTCGGCCTACGCGCGCGGCGTGGACGCGATCTGGGGCATGTATCAGTGGCTCGACCGCGCACCGCTCGGGCGCAACGAGACGGGCATCTGGTGGCGCCGTCACGACGAGTACAGCGCGCGGTGACGTGTGATGCGCGCCCAGCCCGTCACCGAGATCTGCGCGCGCATGCGAAAGCGCGTGCACGCAGGCGCCTGGATCGGCGTCGCCGCGCTGTTTTTCTGCGTGGCCACGACATTGACGATCGCGATCTGCACGTCGATGTCGTCGAAGGGCGGCATGCCGATGCCGGGCGGCTGGACGATGTCGATGGCCTGGGCGCGCCTGTGCGGTCAAACCTGGCCGGGCGCGGCGGCTTCGTTCATCGCCATGTGGTCCGCGATGACGGTGGCGATGATGCTGCCCGCGCTGATGCCCGCGCTCTCGCGTTACCGCGCGGCAGCGACGGGTCAGGGGCCGGCGCGTGCGGGATGGTTCGTGCTGCAGGTCGCGTTGGGCTATTTCGCGTTGTGGGTCGCGCTGGGTGTCGCGTTGTATCCGGTGGGCGCGTGTCTGGCCGCGCTGGCGTTGTGCGTCAGCGCTTTCTCGCGCGCCGTTCCCTTCATGGCCGGCGTGATCGTGCTGCTGGCCGGTGCGTTTCAGTTGAGCATCGCGAAGGCGCGTTTTCTTGCGTGCTGCCGCGCGGCATCGCCGCAAAGCTTTGCGCGGTATGGCGCCATGGGGGCGGCGTGGCGTCACGGCGCGCGGCTCGGTTGGTATTGCATCGGCTGCTGTGCGGGGCTCACGGCGATGGTGCTCGTGGTCGGCGTCATGGATCTGCGTGCCATGGCGCTTGCCGCCGTCGCGATCAGCGGCGAGCGTTTCGCGCGCAATGGTGCGCGCGTGGCGCGGATCGTCGGCGGTTGCCTGCTGGCGGCGGGCGGGGTCATGCTCGCGAAGGCGGGTGGCTTCGCATGACGGCGTTGTCGTGCGCGGTGGATGCGGTTCGTCGCGAATGTACAATCGTGCCGCGCACAAAAGCCTAAATCGCAGCGCATAACTGTCGTTATCCCGTCTATTGTCCCTCGCCGAGCGACCCGTGACCGAGCCGAACACCCTGTCCAAGCGTCTGCGCAAGCTGATCGATACCGTCCAGCACAACGAGCGCACCCTCCAGCGTTTTCAGCAGATCGAAGTCCGCCTCATCAGCGTCGACGATTTCGCGGCGCTGCTCGACACCCTCGTGACCGATCTCGCGCGGGCGTTCGACCTGTCGGTGGTGACCCTCTGGCTCGACGCGCGCGTACCGTATATCGGCGAACTGCTGCACGGCGACTCCGGTCCCGTAGCGGACTCTCGCAACTTGCGCGGCGGCCACGCCGACGAACGCGGGTTGGTGTTGCCCGGCGAGCCCGGCGCGGCGTGGCTCGGCCAGCCCACGGATCTGCCGCCCGCGTTGCGCGCCGAGTTCTTCGACCCCGTGGATGAGCCGCGAAGCGCCGCGATCCTGCCAATCGAAAGCGGCGCGGGCGTGTGCGCTTATCTGTGCCTCGGCAGCGCGGATGCCACCCGCTTCACCGCCGACATGGCCACGGATTTGCTGCAACGCTTCGCGGTCTTCGTGAGTGCCGGGCTCGTGAATGTCGTGCATCGCCAGCGGCTCAGGCGCCAGGGCGTGACCGACGCGCTGACCGCACTCCCTAACCGTCGCTACTTCGACGCGCGGCTGCGCGAGGAAATCCAGCGCGCAGCACGTGTGGCGGGGCCGGTAGCGTGCCTTGTCATCGATATCGATCTGTTCAGGCAATTCAACGACACCTTCGGTCACGACGCGGGCGACCGCGCGCTCATGGCGGTCGGTTCCTGCATCCGTCGCACGGTGCGGCAAGGCGAAACGGTGGCGCGCTATGGTGGCGAGGAGTTTGTCGCGCTCGTGCAGGGTGACACGCGCCGGGCCTGTATCGCGGCGGAACGCGTGCGTGCTGCCGTGGAAGCGCTCGTGATTCACGACGACCGCGGCGCGCCGTTGCACCTGACGGTTTCGATCGGTGTGGCCGCGCGGGCCATCAAGCAGATCAGCACCGACACGTCCGACACGGCGAATGCGTTGATCGAGGAGGCCGACCGTGCGATGCAACTTGCCAAATCCAGCGGTCGCAACCGCGTCGAGGCGCACCAGGCGGATGCAGGCGCCGCGGCTTGAGTCGCACTGCTGCGGCTCAGGCCAGCGTGACCTCTCCTATACTTTCTCCCGACTGGTCCATTCGAAGGCTTCCGGCCCCGCTGCGGACGCGAGCAGGTTCGTGATCGTCCCGTGAGGTCTTGCACCTCGATTCGTCCGGCACTAATCCACCGGGAGAAATAGCATGATGCTCGACTGGGACGACTACCTTCAGCAGTTGAAGACCACGATCGGTGAGATCGGCAAGCTCAGCCCGAAGACCCTCCACGGTTACCAGGAATTGGCGACCGCAGGCAGCGCAACCGGCCAGCTCGATCCGAAGATTCGCGAGCTGATTTCACTGGCCGTAGCAGTGACGCTGCGCTGCGACGGCTGCATCACCACTCACACGAGCGCTGCGATCAAGCATGGTGCGACGCGCGAGGAAATCGCGGAGGCACTCGGCGTGGCAATTTCAGTGAATGCGGGTGCGGCGCTTGTGTACTCCGCGCGCGTCATGGATGCGTATGTACAGAAGACGGCATGACGTGTGGATGGGCGTCGTCGTCTGGTAGTGCGCGGTTCAGACGCGGCAGCAGTAGCCGAGTCTGTGCGATTTATATTGAGGATCGCTGAGTATTGCGCTGTGCCTGAGCACGGTAGGAGAGCGCGATGTGCCGCTAATGACGCGGCCCGGTAAGCACCGGACCGCGTCGCGACTATCAGGCCGTGGTGACGTCGATGCGCAAGGCTTCGGCGCCTGCAACGATAGCGAGCAGGCGGTCGACGTTGGGATGCGCGCCGGGGCGGTTACGGGCGTCGATGGTGTGCTCGGCGAATACGGCGAGACCGTGTTCGGCGGCACGTGCGTCGAGCGTGCCGAACGTCTGCTTCAGATAGTGGTAGACGGCGAGCGAACCTTGCTTGCCCGGCTGGTTTTCGATGGTTGCCACCACCGTGCCTTGCCCGTCAACGAGATCGATGCGTGCGATACCCTCGATGGTGGGCAGTTGAGCCAGATTGTCCTTGAATACAGTGCCTGGTTGAATCATTCAAATCACTTCGTTAGTTGGGGAAAATGGATCGGCCGGACGCCGCCTGGATGCTGCGATGGCCTCACACCAACGGCTGAGCGATGCCCTCGGTCTTGAATGCGCGCGCGACGGCCGGACGTTCGAGCATGCGCTGCAGATACGCGCCAAGCCGCGGCCACGTCCGCGCCGGACGATGAAGGCCGCGTGTCCACCGGCAGAGCATCAGCGCGTAGGGATCGAGCGCGGTATAGGCATCGCCGAGCAGCCACGGGCCGCCAGACGTTTCCAGTTGCGCCTCAAGCTGATCGAGCAGCGTGGCGATCTTCGCTTCGGCATGGGACTGGACCTGCCGGGCGCCATCGGCGTTTCCGGCTTCGACCCAGCGGTCCGGGTAGAAGTAGACGATCAACGTAGCCTGCAGCGTGTTCGTGAGCCACATGAGCCATTTGTAGAACTCGGCGCGTTGCGGCGTACCCAGAGCGGGGACGAGGGCACGCTCTGGATGCGTATCGGCGAGATGCAGGCAGATCGCGGCCGACTCGTAGGGGACGAGGTCGCCGTCGACGAGCGCTGGAATCAGGCCGTTCGGATTCAGCTTCAAGTACTCGTCGGATTTGTGCTCGTCCTTCATGCGATCGACGAGCTTCAGTTCGAAAGGCTGGCCGATTTCTTCGAGCACGATGTGGGGCGCCATGCTCGCGGTGCTGGGGTAATAGAACAGCGTCGTCATTGAGGTTTTATTCTCGATCGGGAAAGGTGGCTTCGAACACAATACAGCCGCATATTATTGCAGGAAGGCATGGGGAATCGTATGTCGTTGCGTACGCATGCAGGACCCCAATCACGTAACCGGCTGGCATGACGCGCCAATAACGTAAAACGGCCCCTGCTTTTACGACATTTTTTCTTGTAGTGGTCTGGTGCGAACCCTGGACTCCAGTCATCGAAAGGACTGGAGAAGCCGTCTTGAAACGCAGTGCAGCGTCGGTCAGCGGAGAACGGATTACCAGCAGACAACCGGGTGCCGTGCCTCTCGTACTTCGGCGCTTCGATCCGCGACACGACTCCTGGGAACATCTCACGAAGCTGCTGCACCGTGCCTTCGCGAAGCTCGCGGCGCTCGGCCTGCACTGTTCGTGTGCGGACCAGGCTGGCATCGTCACGCGGCAGCGCGCGCTCTCGGGCAAGCAGCGCGCATGGGCCGCTGCCGGGAATCGCGATCACACGCGAGTATCCACTGCGCTGGCTCGTCGGACTGCATGCCGAACTCATTCCTGGTCTCAAGCCGTAGTGCGCGGCTTACCATGCGTTTACGCAATCTTTGCGCCGCCGTGCGCTATCTTTTCACGCTTTTGCCCGGTCGAGCGATATCGTGTTGAAAGACGCAGTAGGCGTCATTCTGTCCGAACCCGAACATATGAACGGGCCGTGGCCCAGCGAGGTTCCAGATGTTGAAACTGCTGATTCCAATCATCGACCGCAATGGCGCGCTCGAAGCGGCGCATCACGGCGCGTTCCTGTTTGCTGAGCGTTGCGTATCGGAGGTCGAGATCGTTGAAGTACTCGACGAGATGGGGCGTGACCGGAGCGCGGCGTTTCATTCGCCGGCTGACTTGCGGATCTCCGAAAAACGGGCGATGCGCGATGCGCTACTGCAAACGCGCGCGATTCTCGACGATGCGGGTGTGCCCTACACGTGGAAGCGCGTTTTTGGCCGGCCTGAGTACATCATCGCAGCCTGCGCGGAGCGCGATCACGCGGACATCGTCGTGCTCGATGCGAGCCACCTCGGCGTTTTCCGCAGATGGGGTGTGCTCTCGCGGCTGCGGCGCCTGACACATACGCCCGTCACGTTGCTGCAATGAGCCATCGGTGACGGGCCTGCGGTTAGCGTGTGACTATCCCGTTAGTAGCGGCCGCGCGTGAACTGGCGCTCGCGTCGTGTGCGAATGCCTCGAACACACCGTCCGCGTCATGCGTCTTGAGGATCATGAAATCTACTGCTACTGACCCCGGCTCGATGCGTGGTCGCTCGAACCGGGGCAGCCAACGTTTGCTGCGTGGCGCAGGAAACGTTAGAAGGTCTCCCAGTCGCTCGACGCCGATGCAGGGGAGGGCGCAGGAGCCGGAGTCGGTGCAACAGGTGCCTGCGTCTGACGCGGGCTGGCGGCAACTGCGCTAGCCTTTGGCTTCAGCTTCGGTTCGCGCGGCGCCATCGAACTAGCTGCGGGCTTGACTGCGGACCTTACCGGCTTCGCGGCAGTGGGGGCCGAAAACGTGTTTCCGCCGCCGATCCGGAACACCGCCACCACTTCGCGCAAGCCTTGCGATTGCGCGGCCATCGCCTGCGCTGCCGCCGACGCCTGTTCAACCAGCGCCGCATTCTGCTGGGTCATCTCGTCCATCTGCGAGACGGCCTTGTTGACTTGCTCGATACCCGAGTGCTGCTCTTCGGAAGCCGCTGCGATTTCGCCCATGAGGTCCGCGACGCGCTTGGCCGACACAACAACCTGATCGATGGTCGTGCCTGCTTCGTCGACGAGCTTCGAGCCCTCCACCACCTGCGCAACCGACTGGCCGATCAGTTCCTTGATCTCCTTCGCGGCGCTGGCGCTGCGTTGCGCGAGGCTGCGGACTTCGGCGGCGACGACAGCGAAACCGCGCCCCTGATCGCCCGCACGCGCTGCTTCCACGGCGGCGTTGAGCGCGAGGATGTTGGTCTGATATCCCATCTTTCTCCGCGTGGCTGGCGTAAACTACGCCTAGCCACGAAATTATCATGGCAAATCAAGTACTTACACTCCACTTGACTCCGCTACGCTTTCGCCCGGTCCGCGACAATCCGCGTTGAATTGGGGGGCCACGCGGGGGGCTGAAAACAGGGCAAATCCTATGACCAAGCTGACCGACCGGACCCTTCGCGCACTCAAGGCCGAAGACTCGCCTTTGACCGACGATCTTGTCAAGGGCCTTCGTGCAACCCCGACCCCTGGCGGCGTGAAGTGGATTCTTCGTTTCACCTCGCCCGTGACTGGCAAGCGCCGCGACGCGGGCGCGGGCGCGTATCCCGAGGTTTCGCTCGGCGAGGCGCGCGAGCGCGCGCAAGCCATGCGCAAACTCATTGCGGACGGCAAGGACCCGATTGAAGAACAGAAGCGCGAGCGCGCCGCCGCTGCGCGCGAGGCAAGCGTTCCGACCTTCGGCGAAGCCGCAAAGCAGGTCCACGCCGACCTGAAAGGCGGATGGAAGCAGACCAAGAATGTTGCGCGCTGGCTCGCGAGCGTCGAACAGCACCTCGCGCCGATCCTCGCGCGCCGTGTTGAAACGCTGACGCCTGCCGACTTCGCCGACGCGCTGCGCGCCGAATGGCTCGTCCACCCGCGCGCGGCGGCGGACGTACTCCAGCGCGCCAGCGTCATCATGCGTTGGTGTTTCGCAAAGGGCTTCGTTACGGCCGACCCTACCTCGCTTGTGCGCTCCCTGCTGGCGAAGCAGAAAACGGACGTTGAACACCATCCCGCGTTGCCTTATCGCAATGCTCCCGCGTTCGTCGCGCAACACTTCGGCGATATCGCCGCAACCGATGTACACCGCGCCGCCGTCTTCGTGCTGATTCATACTGCCTGCCGCCCCGGCGAAGTGCGCGGCATGCGCTGGGCCGAACTCGACCTGGACGGCGCAGTGTGGACGGTTCCCGCCGCCCGCATGAAAGGCAAGGCCGAACACCGCGTGCCGCTCGTTCCGCAAGTCGTTACGTTGCTGCGCCGCATGTCTGAAATGAAACTGCATGATGAATACGTGTTTCCGAACACGCAGGGCAAAAACGTAATTGCAGACGTGCGGCTCCAGGAATGGCTACAGGATGCCGATGCACCAAGCGACACGGCGGGCCGGGCTGCAACGCCGCATGGTTGCCGCTCGACGTTCAAGGATTGGGCGATTGAGAACGGTCACAGCGAAAGCACGTCAGAACGCGTGCTCGCCCACAAGGTAAAAGGACAGGTAAAGCAGGCCTACGAACGGACAACGCAGTTTGAACGCCGCGCGCAACTTATGCGCGCCTGGGCGGACTACCTGCACGGCAGGACGAACGTGATACAACTTCCTGCCGCCGCCTGAAGCAAACGCCCCGAAAGGGGCGTTCTAATTTACTTCTCTGAACATTCATTGATGCGTGATCGGTATCCCTGACGGAAATGCCAATCCCTTCAGCTGAATGAAAAATTTGAATACCTCGGCCCGTTGCCCAATTCCAAGCGGCTCTGGAATAAATCTCTGGTTGGCCGCCAAATTAAAAACAAACCTGGTAAATTCAACGATATTATCGGTTGCATATTTTAATGCTTCCGCATCCATCGATTTATTGCTGGGGTCATTGTGACGATTGAATATAGGTTCCGGGTAAAAAGGAGGGGTAATGCCGCACGCCATGACGGCACGCAGTCTGAGACTTGCTAACTGGGCCTTGTCGTATTCTTGCTGATTTACGTTGAAGTACGTATTCATCAGATCAAATATCTGTTTCGCTACTTCATGGAACATGTATACGACATCCTGGGATGCCGGAAATTCGCGTGAAACGTGATGATCGAGTATGCGCGCCAGAAGCTGGGTTCCGAGTCTGATTACTTCAAACGATTCGTCGTTTTCCCGCGTTTGGGAATCTAGAAAGATCCGTGGCCCTTCTAGTTGGAAGCGTTGTCCGGAATAGCTGTTGATCGTTCCATGCATCACCGCCAGTGGCGGTTCAAAACCCGTCTTTTCCAGGCCAATCATTGCTACCGGGGTTACGCCATCGGAAAGCTCTCTTAACAAATTCACAGCCTTCTGTATCTCACTCATGTTTGCAGATATTCCAAAATTGGTTTTTGACAATGTTCCTCAGAAAAAACATCATTGAACGTTAAAACTGAAGATGTTCAGATGCGAACGTAATGTACATACTACACGACCGGGAATTTCCCGGCCTTTCTATATAGCCACGCGCGCACGTCCGCGAGCAACCAGTTATGTGCGCGCCCGCCGATCCTGAAGCCTCTGGGGAAATCGGGGTCCGTCCGTTCAAGTCGCCGCACCGTGCGGGCGCTCACTTTCAGCAGTGCCCGCAGTTCGTCCAGACCAACGATTTTCAGGTCTTCGCAGCAGCCGGGCGGCGGGCCGTCTTCAATCATGGTTGCCCCCGCGCTCTATTCAATACCCGCTACCGATGGCGAGGCGCACCGGTTCCGCGTCCAGGCATTCGCCGCAGCGCTGCGCCTCAACCACAATGACGCCATCCAGCACGGCCGCGAGGCAAGGCGTTTGCCCGCAAACCTCGCATTGATTCCCCCAGTCTTCCCGCCATTCGATCCGGTCTTCGTCGCCGTCCGCGCCTTGCTCAGGTAACAGGCGCATGCGCAACTTTTCGTGCAGCCTCGTATTCTTCGCAGACATTGCGATACCTCCAGCGACGCGGCCGGGCTCGCGCGCGAGGCGCGGCCCGGCATCGCCGCACAACATGCCTTATGTTTCGTCCGCCTCGCTTTCGTCGCTTGCCTCGCTCGCGTCCAGCGTTGCGGGCACTTCATGTTTAAGCAACGTCACCAGTTTTGCCGTTACGCCTTCGTTGCGCGGATGCACCTGGGCACGCGCGCCGAATGCAACCGTGCCGCCTTCGCGCGGCTTCATGGTGACGCGGCCTAACGTGACCTCATCGAACGCGAGATCGTCGCGCGGCTTGCTGCCGGTATGCAGACACAGGCGCATTGCGCGCCATGTCTCCGACCAGTGCAGGGTGCCTAGGTGCGGATGGCGCACGCGTACTAGTGGCGGGCCTTCCTCGCCGTTGAACATGTCCGGGTCGTTCGCCGCTTCGAACAGCGAAGCGCGCAGCGACGGACTGAGACTGTCCAGCACTTCGCCGCCCAGTTCAAAAACGAGTTTCAAATCCACGGCGATTACTTCGTCGGGGCCGTGCTGTTCGGTTCGCAAATTTAAATGCGCAATCCTCACCGTTTGCCGCCTGAAGTCCAGCATATCTACCTCCCGTATCCGTGCCTGCCACGCCACGCCGCGCCATAACACACCTCGCCTGAAGTCGCCCCGCCTGGCCTCGCCTCGCCATGCCCGCCCATGCCTTCCCTTGCCTTGGGCAAACTGCTTACTGCAATTACGTCCTTATGCCGAACATCTCGTGAAGACATTCGCGCGCATCGCGCTTGGCCTCCACGATTTCCTCGCGGCATTGATTCATGAATGCGTTTCGCTCGTCCTCGTTTTTCAGCCTGCACGCCGTAACGATGGCGTCAAACTGCGCATGTGCGCCGATGAAAAAACACGTCCGCGCGGCCTCGCGCAACTCTGGCGGCGTATCGCACATCGCGAGAAACCCGTCCAGGCGTTGCAATCGTTCATTCAGATAGCCCATTTCGCTAATCTCCCTTTCCCAGTTCGTCGGCGCGGATGCTCAATAGCTCCGCGATTTCCTCGCGCTGCGTTGCGTCGCGGATGCCGCGCGCCAGGTCCGCCGCCTCGTTCAACGCGTCCAGCGTCTTCGCGCTCTTGATTGCTTCGGCAATCTCCGCGTATGTCGGCGCTCTTTCGCGCGCGCTCGCATGCGAACCCTTGCGCGGCCTGCCACGCGGGCGCGTGCTACTTGTACTCGCCGCAGGATCGGCGGCCGGTTCGTTCGCTGCCGGTTGCGGGTCAATCGCCTTGCCTGAGCCTGGATCAACGGCCGCGCCCGTTTCAGCGTCGAACACGTTCACGAAGTCACCGTCGATATAGGCACGGTCTCCCACGTCCGCCGCATTCGAAATTGCGATTGCGTTTTGCAATTCGATGGATTTAGGCATGTATTTCAAAACCTGCAAAAGTGGAATTTTCCGCGCATACATTTCCCAATCGCGGAACGAGTAATGTTTCGCGCCGACCTTGTTATATTTGTCGCGGTGCCGCCGTATCTTTTCGATGCGCCACACTTCGATAACAGGGAAGTGCGAGCCGTTGACGCGCCCGATTGCATAAACATGGGTCAACTTGTCCGGGTCGTCTTCAACGCCGGGGCGATGGCGCACGAATGGCGAGTCGCCCAGCGCATAATCGAATTCGTCACCCTCGAAAACCGCGCCCGTCCAAACCGTCGCCCGGCCGCTGCGCGTGACAAGATCGACAAGGCCTTTCCAGCCCGGCACGAACTGGCAAATTTCACCGTAGGGAACGAGAAAGCCCTGGCCGTCAACGCCGATTTCAAGCCCCAGCACGGCCGAAGTCATTACGCTTGCAATGATGCTTTTGGCGGTGCATTCCTGGAGTTTCGGCGTAGTGCTGAACGCCGTTACGGCGAGGCGCGCGACACGATCAACCGTTAGATGTTTGGGCAACGCCAGCGCAATCTGCGGCTTGTAGCGTTCAAGGAAATTGCTGAACGCGACAACCGGGTTTTTCTTTTCGCCGGTTGCCGCCTCACGCAATGCGGCGTTAGTGTTCATGTTGTGCCCCTCCCATGGACAGCGACAACTAAGAACGAATTTTCAAACGTAAGACCCGTATCTGCTTTGTGCGCCGGTAGCGTGCGTATAGCTCCGGGAAATCCTTGGCGAACGCCTTTTCGTCAAGCCATAAGAACGGCTGATTCTTCCAGGTTGCCAGATCGTGCCCGCCCGCCGTAAGGTACGCATTCGGGCGCATGTATTCAGCAATGCAATATTTCAAATCGTCTTCGCGATCCGTCAGTATTTTTAGCTTGTGCTTTACATCGGCCAGCTCGAACACCGCGTCGCGTATGTTGCTCGTTGCCTCGATGCGCCCGCCGTTCGATTGCTGATACATTGCATAGCAATCGTCAAAGTCGATAGGATCGGGTTCAACATCGGCCAGTACACATTCGTTCCAGAACTGCGAAACGCGCCCACGTATAGCCGCTATCGTTTCTTCGTCGCGCTCGACCCAATAGACCAGCAAATCGTCCATGCCGACCAGGGCCGCCACGATGCAGCGGGAGCGGCCTGTAATGCCTAGGCCGTGCATGAACTGGAGTCCGTAATAAGTTGGCACTTCGTCGGTCTGTTCCTGGCCCCACTGCTTCGCGGCGAAAGGGTGAACCGTTTTAGCGTCGCCCGTGGTGTGCGTGCCGTCCAGCATCAATTCGAAGTCAATTTCGCATTGCATGAACGGATACTGTTGATCGACATAACGGGCGTTCCGGCACAGCAGTTCAACCGTGTGGCCTTCGTCTTTGAGGCGGTCTATCAGCATATCGACCACGAAGGGCTCCAGCCGGTGCCCACGGTCAAAGCGCTTTTGCTGTGCTTCGGTAATTTCCACGCGGGGCGTGCGGCGCGTCTTTTCGCGCCATATGTCTAGTGGCGTTCGCCACGGGCTCACGCCGAGAATCGCGGCAACGTCCGAACCGCCTACGAACGTTGCGCGGTCAACGGCCTGAGCGTCCGCGTTTGTCGCGTCGCTCATGGTTTTATCTCCCTGATAACTGCCCGTCTTTACTGCCCGTGCCTGCCGTGCCATGCCAACCCTGTACGCGCACCACCTAGCCTCGCCACGACGGGTTACGCCTCGCCTGCCACGCCTCACCTAGCCGGGCCGTGTCCTGCCGAACCTGCCGTGCCAGTTCCGACCTTGCGCCATACCGCCACGCAAAAACGCGCCGCACCAGCCCTGGCCCATCGTCGCCTGCCTCGCCTGAACAGTCCACATACAGCCTGGCCCCTCCAGCGCTCAACTGGCCGCGCCTGCATCGCCGAAACATGCCAGGCCGGACGCTTCCCAGCCCGAAACACCGCATCATGCCTAGACGAACCCGAACATTCCGCGCCTGCCACGCCCCGCCATGCCGGGTTGTACCGCGCCGGGCCCAACCAAACTGCGACAGTCCCAGCCTGCCAAACCGTGCCGATAGCGAAGCGCCTAGCCCATCTCGTCCACAACGAGCGTTGCCTGCCGGTCCAATCCGTTAGTCGCATCGCCAACACCCATATCGCCTCAGCTATTCGCGCCTGCCTCGCCATCTCAGGCCACGCCGGGGCTTACCGTGCCAACCCTAATTCCGCCTGCCATGCCTCGCCGGACCGTTCCCTTCTTTGCCGGTTTTCGCCGCGCCATTTCCGCCCACGCAACGCCTGCCGCCCCATGCCTGACCCATCAACGCCAGGCCATGCCGAAACGCATCTGGCCGTTCACTGCCTGCCTTATGCTTCGGCACCCGAAAGAATCGCGCGCACGTCCAGCACGCCACGCAGAAGCGACTCTATCTGGTCGCTTAAATCAAGCGCGCACGCTACCCGCCGCGCACGATCCAGAGCCCCATGGACAAGCATGATTTCCGTAAGCAGCGCTTCGCGTGCCCGCTCGCGATCCGTGCGCAGCTTCGTAACCGGCACATATCCACGCGAGGCGGACGGATTGCGCACGTATGCGGGTACGCGCAGCGTTTCGGCGTGACTTTCATAAACGATATGCACGCCGCGAATCAGTTCGCGCGCCTGCTCAATCCGGTACTGGTGCGCGGCCCTTCCATCGTTCCATTCGAAATAGGGATGCAAGACTGACTCCTTGCGCGTGGCGTCGCGCACCACGGCCTCGGCGGTGAGATTGCCGCGCGCGCGGTTGCACATTGCCTGTAGATGGTCGCGGACGGAATCGGTTTGTTCGCGTGTTGTCATGACTTACTCCGGGCAGGCAAGCGCGGGTCGGTTCTTGTCGTTTGACTTGCGCACCGCATGGTTAGCCGTCGCGCGCTTCGCCGTCTTCGCTGCGTGGATCATTTCGGGCGACGGCCTGGCCTCGCCGGTAAAGCCGCGCCGCTTTAGCTCGATATCGAACCACGCGAGCAATTCAGCCGTTTCCGCGTCGTATGGCTCAGGGTTATCGAGCGCGGTCTGTTGCGCCGCACGTCCGCCCGTTTTCATGATGCGCAGGAATTCCCGGTTGTCCGGGTCCACGATGTCGAACTGTCCATAGGAGCCCGAACCCTTTTCACATCGCCAGTCACCCAGGCCACATATCACGCCTGCCGCTGCCAGCAGGTTTGCAACGGCAATGCTCTTTAGCTGCGGTTCAACGAATTCGACCGTGACCAGCGCGGCCCATTCGCGCAGGATGCAGCGCGTTCGAACGTCCGGCGTTCGATCAACGTCCGCCATTCTGGTTACACTGCATAGCACTTGCGGAATACCTGCAACCGGAACCATGGCGGCCTCGATAAAGCAAAGGCGGCCAATCTGTGCCTTCGATACGCCGCGAATTTCCAGCGCTGCATTGCGCATAGCGCCTTTGACTGCCGTGGACGGCACGGCTAGAAGTGTCGGCGATTTGGGGTCCTCGATGCGATGCGCCGCGGCGCGAAACTCCGCGAGCGGGTCATGCTTCAGCGTTTGCGCCTTGTCGGCGGCCGTCTTGCGCGGCGGCGGAAATAGCAACTGCTGCTTTGCCTTCTCGCTCAGGCGATTCATGATAAGCGGCGTGCGGCCCAGGATTGCGACCGTCAGTTCGCCGCGCTGAATGCGCAGGATATCCAGCGTTTGCGGCGCATCCTGCTTCTTTGTACTCGTCCTCATTTCAGTAATCTCCGCTCACGTTTGACCCGCG
This sequence comes from Paraburkholderia adhaesiva, assembly GCF_021390575.1. Lineage (GTDB taxonomy): Bacteria > Pseudomonadota > Gammaproteobacteria > Burkholderiales > Burkholderiaceae > Paraburkholderia > Paraburkholderia adhaesiva. The sequence goes on from NZ_JAJEJQ010000003.1 coordinate 331,905, forward strand.
AAAGCGCGGGCCTCATTCGTCGCGTCCGCCTGTTCCAGACGCGAGACAAAGCCCCCGCGCGGCAAGCGCGGCGGTTACTTCGTTCAATGCACCACGACCGAAATTCGGTATTCGCAGCAGGTCCGCGCGCGTGCGGCGGCACAGGTCGGCAACCGAAAGCACCTCACTCTGCGCAAGCAGGTTGAATGTGCGGGGTGACAGCGCGAGCGTTGAAACGCCACGCGCTTTAATGCTTTCCGGCGACTCAACGCGCACCGCACGCGGTGCGAGCATCGCATCGATTGCATTACGTGCGCGCGCCAGGTCCGCCAGTTCGCCGGTTGTTTCGATCACGATCCGCATATCAATTCTCCGGGTGCGAGCCGGACGCGCGTGAATTGTCCGATTCATGCCGCCACGCGAGGTAGCGCACGATTTCGTCGGCGTGCAGGTAGCACCCGGCACCCATCGCGCGCAACTCGGCGTGCTTGTCCATCAGTTGTGCATCTGTCATTTCCTCGATGGGTATCGAAACCTTCGCGCCGTCTTCCTCGACCAGATACTCCTTTTGCAGGCGTTCGAAGCCCTCGAGCACTAGCTGCGAATCAGGTACTACATCGGCGCTCAACTTCACCCGGCGCAACTGCGCCGCTACAGCCTCGCGAACATACGCGCGTGCGCCAAAGCGATAAAAGTCAGCGTCGCTCCCTTCAGGCGGCTTGTGCATGCGCATAACTGCCTCGGTTATCCAGTCCGGGTGTTTGCGCCCGGTAGTTTCGGCGATAACTTTGGAAATCTCGGCCGACAGATCGATTCGGCTATACATGGCGATCACTCCGGCAAATGGTGGGCGAAGCTGCGTAACCACTCGCCGGATGCCGCGATAAACTCGCGCAACTCGGGGCGCTCGTGCGTCTGGAATGCCGCCGCGATGCGGGCGGCGTCATGCGTACTGCAATACTCGGCAAGGCGGCGTAGTGCGCCCTGCAATTCGGTTGCTGCGCGGTAGTCTTCGTGCGGGATTCCTTCGGCAACAACCTGGCCGCGTTTCTTCGTGCCCTGTTCGGCAAGTGCAGTAACCGTAGGCGGATTATTGCTTTCGACCTGTTCTTCGAAGGTTTCACGCGGGACGGCCGCCACGCGTAGCGCGGTTTTCCGTTGGCGCTCGCTCATTCCCGCCTCACGCGCTGCAATTGTGCGCGTCGCAACTTTAGGGCCGTCGGCGTCCTTAATGTTTTGATTTAAGCCGTTCGCGGGTTCGATCTGCGCAAGCAGTTCGCCGCAACGCCGCGACGCGCGCGCCTGTATCCGCATTGCCATCTTGTAGAGCCGGTCATCGCCAGCCTGGCGTGCGTAACTGGTTAGCGCCTGCATTCGGTCCGACCATGCCTTGCACTCGTCAATGCTTGCGGCGCGTTCAAGCGCGGTAACGGCTCCCCGGTACAGTTCAGGAAGGCGCGCGGTAGCGGGCGATGGCAGCGAGCCGAGGGCAGGCAGGACTATCTGGTTAGCGGTCATTGTCCGTGCTCCAGATGACGCTCCCGCCTGCTAGCGACGCGACCGTAGCCACACTTCGCGCGCGCTTTTCAATCACGATTCGCACGGCAACGCCTCCACTTCATCAAAAGCGCGGACAAAACCTCGCTATAGCCATGAATAGCCATACATAGCTATGCATAGCCTTTTCGACTAATGCGTAATGTCTGTTTCGCGAATTGGCGTGCGCCATTTTTTTGCGCTTCGCATTCGAACGCTGAGGTTTGCGTCGCGATGGACTGGAGAATAGTTCGCGCTCCGCATCTGTCCATACCGGTAAAGATATAAGCGAATGATTATGTATTTTGGGTGCGGTGCATCAATGTTAAATCTGTCCAACGCGCCTGGACAGGCACCAATTTACAGTCACTGGAAATCGCCGCGTAGCGTAGTGAAATAGCGCATAGCGGCGTACCGTCGCGCAGGCGCGTGTCCATTAAACTGCCGTTTACAAGAGTTACGCGAACGCAGGTGCAGCATTGAAAATTCAGGGTTTTTGCCTGCCGCATATGGAAAACCCTTATTCGACGTTTAGCGGCTTATTTTCACAATTGACATTTGCAGAACCGCGTAACTACGGGCAATTACTCCCGCTCGACATTTCACAATAAGAAACTGGCAGATTTGCAATAAAAGATGGCGCATTCTCGATAAATCCAGTTGTCTTGATTTTTCTGAAAGTCGCCGCCATCAAGCGAAAGCGCGATTTCGGGCTTTTCTAAGTGTTTTCGATTAATTGATTTGGAAATCAGCAGGTCTATCTTTTAACTCCGCGACAGATGCGAACCAGGCGAGGCGAGCCATGCAACACGCACGCGAGAGTTACGCGCCAGGCAACGGGCGCAAAGGTTACGCAGGTTATCCGCCGCCATTGCGCGGCACTGACACGGCGGCGGTGCGCCTCGCGCGCGTCGCAATGACGTTCGCGACAGCACGCCCGCCGTTTCCTCTCACGCGACCGCGCCAGCGCGCTAGCTCGCGCTCCCACACATAGCGGGGGCCATCATGGCGCGGTCACGGATGCTTAAGCCAACGTTTTTCACGAATGAACTTCTCAGCGGCTTACCACCGCTTGCCCGTCTGCTGTTCGCGGGGCTATGGACAGTTGCAGATCGCGAAGGGCGACTCGAAGACCGCCCGGCACGCATACGTGCCGAAATCTTCCCGTACGAACCCGATACCGATGTTGACGCGCTGCTCGACCAGCTCCACGACGCGGGCTTCATTGCGCGCTACGCGATCAACGGCGAGCGCTATGTCGAAGTAATCAAGTGGACGAAACATCAGCGCCCGCACCCGCACGAAGCGGCTAGCGAGATTCCGCGTTGCCCGCCTGAAGCAATCCGTAAGCAATGCCGTGACATTGGCGAACCAAGCAATACCACGAACGACATGCAAGGACAGAAAAAGTCGGCATGTCTGCCGGTTTCTAAGTCTTTAAGGAAGTCGGTTTCTAAGTCGGAGTCTAAGCACTTGCGTTTAGCGTTATCGCTAGAACCAGGGGTAGAGCCGCGCGAAAAATGCGATTCGCGCGGCGCTCGCCTGCCCGAAGGCTGGACGCTGCCCGACGAATGGGCCGCATGGGCGATGAATCGATGTGGGTTTTCGTCCTCACAGGCCCGCAAGGTTGCGGAACGCTTCGCGAACTACTGGCACGGATTGCCCGGCGCGAAAGCGCGCAAGTGCGATTGGTTCGCGACGTGGCGCAATTGGTGCCTTGGCGACCTGGGCCGCGAAACGCACGGGCCGCCGTATGCACCGTCTGCGCGCGACCTGCGCGAAGCGCGTAACCGCGAAGTCGTGACGGTGCTTACGGGGCGCGACCCGTGGGGACCGCCGCCCGAAGTCTTCGACCTTGCCCCTGAGGATGTTCGCCATGTTCCCGACCGGCGACACTGAAACGCGCGGCGAATGGCTGTTTCGCCACATGCTGACGCTCTACGGCTCGCGGTTTCTCGCCATGTGGCGCGACGTGGACCCCGATGACCTGAAGCGCTCGTGGACGCATCGTCTGAGCGGGCTTTCGCCCGAAGCGCTGCGCGCAGGCGTTGAAGCGCTCGCCGGTGTAACGCATCCGCCAATGCTGCCGGAATTCCTCGAACTGTGCCGCGAGTCGCGCGCGCAACGCGTAGCGACTGCCGCGCCGAAGCTCGAAGCGCTGACGCGCGCCTCGCCTGAAGTCGTAAAAGCGAACCTGAAGCTCATTCACGAAGCCATTGACGCGATCAAGAATCGCAAGCCTTCGCCGCAATGGGCCTTCGACATGATGCTGCGCGGGTACGGCAAGAACGGTGCGCCGCTTACCTACGAAACTCGCCGCATATCGATCGACGCCATGGTTTCGCCTGCTGGCCGCGCGTACTACGTGAACGGTTCGGCGGAACTACGCGCGAAGTATCGCGATGTTTTCGCGGCGGCGTTATTGACACGCGGCGAACAACTGCCGTCGCGGGAACCGGGCGAAGACGACGAACCCATCGAAAGCGAGGTGGCAACGTGATTACGTTTGAATCCGACGAACGCACGCGCGGCGAACAGCTTGTGTTACGCGCGATGCTTGAAGAGCGACCGCTCGCGCGCTGCGACTGGCACGCGCTGCGCCCCTGCGACTTCGCGCACGACCTGCACGGCCGCATTTTCCGCCACGCGGCGGGCCTTATGGCGGACGGCATCACGCCGTGGGCTTATGCAGTGTGGTGCTCGATGCGCAGCGAACGGGGCATGCCTGCAATGCAGGGCGTGGGCGATTACCTCGAATGGCTGACCACTGACGCCCCATGTTTCACGGTGCGCCGTGCTGAAGCGCTCGTCGCGTTTCTCGACGCGCTCGCCGACCAGTGGGCGGCCGAAGCGCGGGCCGAAGCCCCGGCAAAGGCGACGCGGGGCCGCAAGTGAACGCGCCTGTTCCCGCGTTGCTCCAGAAACGCGCGGATAGCCCCGCTATCGCCTTCGTGATTCGCGGGCAACCGTACAGCAAGAGTAACCGCCGCAAGGCCGTTACGCTGCGTTTCCGCGACGCTGCGGGCGAGCTTCACACACGCCCGCAGTTCATCAAGTCGGACGAAGCGCGCGCCTATGAACAGGCGGCCTTGCTGCAAATCCCGGTCGCATGTCGCGTGCGGCTAACCGGTGCATGTCGCGTGACGATCAAGGTTTTCTATTCAAGCGAACGCAGCGACCTGGACGAAAGCGTCATTCTCGACGTGCTACAGGACCGCTGGACATGGGTAAAAACGGCGGCGGGAAAGACGCGCGTGCTCGTACAGGCGGGCGTAGTACGCAACGACAGGCAGATACGCGAAAAACATATCTGGCACGGTATCGACCGCGCCAACCCACGCGCGGAAATCATGGTCGAGCCGTTGACACCGCAACAAACTGGCCTGCCGCTATGAACACGCTTGACGGCCGCGCGTTGCATATCCACATGGCCCGCGTGTTTCTCGCGCAGGCACGCGTTACGCGCCATCTACCGTGCGCTCATGCAATGTTCCTGCGCTGGGCGGCCGACCGCCGCCGCAGGGCGGCGCAAACGCGGGAACCTGTACAAGGCGACCTGTTCGGCGAGGTGCAGTCAACAACGCGCACCTCGCAACGGGGGGCGAACCATGAACCACAAGGAAAGGGATAGCCGCGTCATGCACGCCGACCAGATACGCGCGCGAGCGCTGCACGACCTGAAGCGCGCCCGCGAAGCGCTCGCGCTGATTCGCGACATTGCCGAATCTGCACCCGTGGCGGACAGCCTGCCGAATATCGCACGCCTCGCACGTGCGGCACTGGTAGGCACAACGCCGCCTGATCCGGCCTTCGTGCAGGGCGAGGAACACGAAAGGGGCAAACCGTGAACATCACGATACATAACCGCATGACAGGCGAAACTACGCGACGTGTGACGCTTGGCGACCAGGTACGGCGCGAGGCGTTGCGCCGTGGCGGCAAGTGGGCCACGCAGGCGGACCAGTGCGCGCGCCGTGCAGAGGCATGGTATGGGCGGTTGCCATGCAAGGGCGAAGACCTCGCGCTCGTTTTCGGCGAAGTCTTCCGCGCTGAATGATGGGCACGCGCCATGATTGCGAATCACGCGCACCGTTGCGGCTGGCCCAACTGCCCGCGCATGGTGCCGCCCGGCCGCTGGGGTTGCCGCGAACACTGGCACGCGCTGCCTAACAACCTGCGCGCGTGGATCGGCCGCTCGTATCGCGCAGGCTTCGAAGCCGGTACGCACCCGACGCGCTCATGGCTCGACGCGCACCGCGCCGCACTCGAATGGATACGCGAACATGCAGGGGAAACAACGTGAAGCGCGCCGACATGAAACCGGGCGATATCGTCTTCGTTATCGAAATCGCGATGTTTGAAGGCGAACGCCGCACGCCTGCCGAAATCCTCACGATAGAGCCGCACAAGATCGGCGTGCGCTATCTCACGGGCGAACATCGCGGTGACCTTATCGCGCTCGAAATGGCCGCCGAAAATCGCACTTGGCGGCATTGATGAATGAACCCGTTACCATCGGCCCGGCGACGCTGTACAACGCGGATGCGCTCGCGGTGCTGCCGCTGCTATCCGGCCTCGATCTACCTGAAACACCATGCATTGCAGCGGTGAGCGGCCCTGTTACCGACCTCGCTGCAGGCCACGCTGCCGAACACCTCGTTTGTGCTGATTTGTTGCTCAGCGGTTACAAGGCGTTTCTTACTGACCAGATTTGCGCCTATGACGTGGCGGCGGAAATCCACGGACGGCTTGTGAGAATTCAGGTCAAGGCAACGCGCGCACCCAAACTAATCGCGCAGAATGCACACCGCCCGTTTGCATATCAATGGAATGTGCGCCGGGCCGGAAAGCACGGACGGCGCACGTATGGGGAAAATGAATTTGACATGCTGGCACTCGTTGCGCTTGACGTTAAAAAGATCGCTTACTTGCCGCCAAGTCGTTCGCGGCAGACGATTCACATACGCTGGAATGAACTTGGCGAGCGACGCGCGCGCAACGGGAAAACGACTAAGACATTTGCAGAGTTATCGTTTGACGCGGCGTTGCATGAGATTTCCCAGACGAGAGAACATCTCGAAGACAAACAGCTAACACTGGCGTTCTAGCGCGCAATCATGAACACGCCCGTCACCATCGGCCCGGCTACCCTATATCGGGGAGATGCGCTCGCCATACTCCCGCATCTGGAGGGCTCCGGCTTCGACTCAGTTCTTACCGATACGCCTTACTCATCGGGCGGACAGTTCCGCTCCGACCGCGTGCAGGATACGCGCAAAAAGTACGTTGTCACGGGTTCGTCCAGTATCAACCTGCCCGACTTCAGCGGCGACAACCGCGACCAGCGCGCGTTCGCGTACTGGGCCGCGCTATGGTCCGGCGCGGCGCTACACGCGTGCAGGCCCGGCGCGGTGGGCATGTTCTTTACGGACTGGCGGCAACTGCCCGCGTCAACCGATTACATGCAGGCGGGCGGATGGGTATGGCGTGGCATCGTGCCGTGGTGCAAGCCCGATGCACGGCCGCAGCTTGGACGCTTTACAGCGCAGTGCGAATACGTGATATGGGGCACGGCGGGCGCGGTGTGCGCCGACGATACGGCAGGCCGCATACCGGGCTTTTATGAGTGCATCGCGCCGCGTAACCGCGTCCACGTCACGCAGAAACCCGTTGAACTGCTGCGCGAACTGCTGCGCGTGGTGCCCGTGGGCGGCTGCGTGCTTGACCCGTTCATGGGCTCAGGAACTACGGGCGTTGCGTGTATCCAGACCGGGCGGCACTTCGTTGGCATCGAACTGGACCCGGTACATTTTGATAACGCCTGTGAGCGCATCCATGATGCGTACAGGCAAGGCCTGCTATTCGATCACGCCAGCGAAGCGCAGGAACAGACGCGTTTGACGCTCGAATGAAAAGCCCCGCCGAAGCGGGAACAATCACTTAGTTTGCGGAGCGTTTCTTAGTCGTCTTATTGATCCGGAATATTCCCCGGCGCGCATAGATTCATCGACTTCATCGGAATAGAGTCTTTTAAATTTTCCTTCGGAATCAACGAAAACGCCTTCCAGTCAGGCTCGTTAACATATACAACACCGCTCTTACAAAACATATGCGCTTGCCGTGGTTGCTTGTCGCAAGATGCGCCGTCAATCACGCAGCGTTGCCATTGCGGGACAACGCTTTGGGGTTTGAGTACGCCATTTTCTGCGTTGGTGTATGTTTGAACATCGCGGGTAGCGATTGCCATATACATAAAATCAAAGTCGGGTTGCACGGGCCTTGCCGCTTCAGCTTCAATGTACTGTGAGTGAAGCTCGAAGACATAGCGGCAAGTAGCAGCAAGAATTGCGGCGACAACCAAGGCGACCAATACTACTAGCGCGCGACGTGCTGTAAGACGTTCCCTTCGGGTGAAGATGTAGCCGATTATCGGGAATGCTAATACGGTGACGAAGCCCGAAAGTAGAGCGGCGCTCAAGTCAGGACTGGCACAATCCAGCCCGCATCCGGGGTTATGGACGAAGGCCCCAACGATACGCACGACCGCTATAGCAGTCACGCAACCCGCAATCACGAACAACGCGAGCGCCGCAAGTCTTTTCACTCGTTCTCCTTCTTCTGGCGTCGATTCCGCATTACGAAAAATCCGATAAACATAAATATGAACGCTCCACCCAATGCGCTACGGAATGCCGTCGCCAAAGCTCGTCCACCACATTCATCACCGCACGGGATGCTGGAATCAGGTAAGACTAGATACAAACTCACCAGCCCGGCAACAATAGCGCCAGAGACGAATAGCCCGGCATATATAAGTGCCGCTTTCAATTTATCTTCCAAAATAGAATTGTTTTTGCTTGGGATAGATCCGAATAGAAATTTTCGGGGCCAATGCCGATGGCGGAAAGGGGGTTCCACACATGCGAAACTCCTAAGTCGAATCTCAAGGTGGTTTCAGTGCTTGGCGTAAGTCGATCTCCATTCCACAAGTCGATATGATCTCCACTAGGCTGCTTTTCTTTAAGCGAACGCCGCCAGTAGCTACCAAAGAATACTATACCGGTGCGCCCCTTGATCTTGTCCACCCAGTCACTACCTGTAATGGTTTCGGGTTTCTGACACCCGGCGAATGGTTGCGAGTGCAGCCATTCTGCTACTTCCTTTGCTCGAAGCATATGGCTGCGCGGATGGCCGTGAAACCAACACGTCTCGCCCTTGAACGAATTGTTCGTGATACCCACACCATAGAGACAAGTTCCTAGACGAATCGCGCACTCGTCCTCAAAGGCTTTTTTCCCCGTTGCAGGGTCGATGCAGGGGTCTGAATGTGGATACGCTGCCCATAGTTCCGCAAAGGTCACAGCCTTTAGTATGACTTCCTTTATGGAGCCCTTCGTCGAGTTCGTCTGAACGTGTGTTTTCTTGTTCGGCATTATTGCCATTCCTCATGGGCCAGGGCTTCATCGCCCCAATGGATTGTGTAAGTTGCGGCGGTGTCGGTGTAGATACGGGGCAAGCGACCGGAACTATCAATGCGCCCGCATACGGTTCGCCCGTCTGCCGTTTCGATCAAGAACGGATAACCGTCTGTTGCACCTTTCCCCGTCGCGTGTATTTGTTCGTCATAGAACAGCGCACATGGGACAGGTTCAATGTCCTGGGCGCTCGCGTATTTGCCATTACCGCCCCCCATGTCTTCATGTCTTGCCGTGCTTTGCTTCGTGGCGAGCATACGGGGCGGCCGGGGACACTTGCACAGCAGGATATCGCCATCAAGCGCAACTTCATTATCGCCATGTTTATGTCGGCGCGGGCCGCCAGCCTTCGCGATAATTCCCGTACTCTTGCAAGCAGCACAGAACGCCTTGCCGCCGATAATTGCCACTTGATGGCCCGATATGGTAAATGGGCGGCTTGGGTAAGGCGCGATTGTTCCGCCTGTTTCCGGCTCGTCACCCATACATAGATAAAGTCGCAACATAACGCCCCCTGATTAGCCTTCGCCGAATACGGATTGTGCGAGCGCTTCATCGCCCCAATAGACAGTGTACTGATCCTCTCCATCCGTTGTAATTCGCGGGAGAAGACCGCGCGAATCAACGCGTCCGCTATATACGTCGCCGGACGCTGTTTCGATGTAGTACGGATAACCCTCAAGTGAGGCGCGAGTCGCGACGGCTCGCACCTGTTCGTCGTAGATGGCAACAGACGACGCGGGTTCCGTGGCAACGTTCGCGGGCGAAACAGCGTTAGCCGCGCGTTCTTCTTCGCCAGGGATGCGATGATAAAAGCAGCCTTTCGACAGTGAAATAACGCGATTCTTGCCGCAGGGGCATAAAACCCTGTCGCCCTGAAGTACGACCGGCTGACCATCATTTCGCATCCTGTATCCGGTGCCGACAATGGGCCAGGTGCCTTTGCAGTTACCGCACGTTGCGCGTTCTCCGTGCAGCGCAATCGCTTTTCCGTCGTCGCACATGTTGTCGTGCAGTGCATGCACTTTTCCGCCCGTGGTAGTCGGGTCGCCGAATCTGACTACAGGAATTCGCATTACTTCTCCAGGTGTCCAAGATAAACGGCGGCGGGTTGCGCGCCGTTTGTTCGGTGCCGCGTCGTGCAGCTTGGGCTACTGGCGCGTCAGTGCGACGCCGTGTTCATCAATGGGGACAAAAATGGTGGACGTGCGCGGCTCGCGGTGCGGGCTGTCCGTAATCATGTCGCCGTTATCCAGCAGACTGCCAACGACCGCATAGCGGTTGCGCTCGTTGCCTGGCATGCCGATTCCAGTAATGATGCGTGCGCGGGTTCCGTCCGCGTACTCGACAAAATCGCCAATGCTCGCGGCCTTGCGGTGTGTTCCCTCGACATCCCATTCGCTTGATACCTCGCGCACCATGCCGCCGCGTGCGGTGGTTGCGCCGAAGACTGCGAAGCGTGCGACCGGCTCGCGCGGCGGGGGCGTCCAGCTTGCATCGAACAGGCCGGGAACCTTTTTCCCGTCTTCAATGAACAGCCCCTTATCAAGGTTCCCCCATGGCGTTTCGATGATCCGGTCGCCGTTGCTCAGGTGCGAACCGACCAGCGCGGCGGGCCGGTCGCCAATGACTGAGGCGTAGCCCGCGCCGTCCACGATGACCGCTTCGCTTCCATCGGGATACGTCACAACGTCACCAACGCAGGCAATGCCCAGGCCGCACAGCCTGAAATTCGAAGCAGTGCTAACGCGGCCACCGCGCTCCGTGAGTGCGGCAATCGTTGCGAAGCGGTAGTGCGTTCCTTTACGTTCCTGTTCTGACATTTCCAGTCCTCTAAAAAAGCGCCTGCAATGCAGGCGAACGACTGACGCAACAAAAGCGCGCCCCAAATCTAGTGATGCTTGTTCAAACGCCCCGAAAATACAATCGAACAAATCTAAAAAGGGTCACATTTTCGTCAATTAATGTCATATCAACGAACAGCAGATAATCCTCGGAAAATTTGACAAGTCGCAAAAATTGGCTACTATGGCCGTTAATCAGGACGCTCCCTTCTTGTCCCTGACCCCAATAGCCCGCGCAATGCGGGCTTTTTTGTCTTGTACGTCTCCCGGATTTCCTCACCATGCGCGACTGTTACGCGGGCACCGCTGCGGCCCTGCGCGACGCGCTACGCCATGCCGTTGAACGTGGCGGCGCGTCGTCGCTCGGCGTGCTGCACCAGGGCGTGCCGTCCATATCGACGCTGACCGGCGACGCGGCCACGGCGCAGGCCGGACGCATCCGCCGACAGCTAGACCGGCTCGCGCCCGTACCGCGCGCGCTGCTCGTTGTGGCCTACGCGCCGCGTGACGTTGCCTGTAACTGCCGTGCGCCGTGCTGCTCGGGCCGCTATCCCAATCCTGAATGGCGCGACGCGCTCGACCTTGTAGTCGCGCACACTGCGCCGCTCATGGCCGGGCATGCGCCGAATGTGCGCCTGCGGGCGGCGCTCGTCGCAAACCTGCTGACGCGCACGCACGAAACCGCCGTCAGCCTCGCGCAGCGCTGCGGTGTGCATCGAAAGACCATCGCGGAACACACGGCGATACTCGAAGCGGCATTGATGGGCACGCGCCAGCATGCGGGCGAACTCGATACCGCCTTCGCGCGCGTCGATGTGCTGCTACGCGAGGCGGGCATCGTCGCCGACGACAGACAGCCGCAGGCCGCCTAACGTTCGGATTCGCTACTGCATGGAGCGGGTTGGGAGCGTTTGGCGCGTGTGCCACGCAAGCAGGCCACATGCAACCAGCAGGACCGCCGCGCAACCCAGTTCTATGCAGGCAACGCAGATCACCAGATCCATGCGAAGTCCTATTCATTCGACGGCGATTCGCCGGGCCGTTCGCCTTCGATCATGGATTGCGAAAGCAGCCCGTGGCGTATCACCTGATCGGGGCGAGCCGAAGGGCGTGAAACCTCGCACAGCCTGCGAAACTGCCCCCACAGCGTGTGCGCGGCCTGCAGTTCATCCCGCTCATAGAGCGATTGCCGTGGGGCGTTCCTGTCCCGCTCGACGCGCTCACTGAGCCAGTACATGGTGCGGTGCCCGTTGTGCCGGCATTCGACCTTTCCGGCCCTTCGGGCCTCTATCAGTAGCCGGTCGGCTTCGCCGGTTGTGCACCCGGACAGGCGAGCAATCTGGGAGGCGTTGTAGCGCTTGCCCGATACCATAACCGCGATAATGTTCTGAATCGTCATGTCGTTTTCTGCAAGGTTTTGAAGTGGTCGCGCAACCGTGACCTGATCAAGCATGCGCGCAAGGTGGGGCGTGCATCTTGACTAGCCGCGCAAAGAGCATGGAATGTCCGGGTTGTGCGTCGCCATCCGCGAGCGGCGAAATCTGCCCGGCGACCGCGCTCGTTAGGCGGTTCCAGGCATCGGTGAAGTGCTGCGCGGCATAGCTGGCAATCTGGGTATCGTGCAGCGCCAGCACGGGCGCGACGAGCGCCGCTTCGTGCTCGTCCAGGGTCCATCCGTGGCCGCCTTGGGCGCGCTCCCAGCAACGCGAGAGCACCACATCAGCCGCGCGGAACGGTTCGGGATCCGGGCGCGTCCGGGTTTCAATGCACTCCATCAGAAAGGCAACATAGACCAGGCGCGCAAGTGTCGTCAGATGATCCGGCGAACCCTGACCGCCACACAACTGCGCGAGCGAATCATGATAGGCCCTCGACACCCGGTTAGCGAGAAAAACGGGCAGTGGTTCCCGCTGTATTGGTCGGCTCATGGGGACTATCCAGTCGTCTACGGTTGAATGCACGCACATTGACGCGCTGTTACGCAAAGCGGGCATCGTCGCCGACGAAACGCGCGCCGAAGCGGCCTAACCATTCGTACCCGGCGTCGCCGTCTTTTCAACGAGCCACCTGAACAATGCATCCTGTGCGGCCGGTGCGCGCGGATCGGCCAGCGGCGAACAGCCGGAACGTTCAAAGTGAACCAGGCTTTCGAGCGCGTCCAGATAGCAGTGCGCGCGGCATGCTGCCAGTTGCCCGTCGAAATGCGTGAGTAGTCCCGCAAAATGGGCGGCCTCATCGGTTTCGAGCCGCCAGCCTTCGCCCGCCTGGCCGTGCAGATAGCAGCGGTACAGCATCGCTTCGGCAGTGCGGTAGGGGCCGGGATCGGCGCGGCCTCCGGTCTCGGCGCGCAGCATCATGAGCGGCAGATAGACCACACGGGCCAGGACCCGTATCTGGTCAGCGGTACCGTGTCCGTCGCGGAACGCCGCGAGCGCGCAGTGCTGCTGCATGCTGATAAGGTGTCGCTGCCCCGGCGGTAACGGCAGCAGTTGCGCGGCCGTGCGCGGTTTCTTTCGGCGCGGCTTGGTTCGTCCTGTCATGGCGCGGCCTATGCGGTAGCGCCGCGCGTGAACAGCACAACGACCAGCGCGCCAGCGCACCATATGGCAAGCCCTGTGAGCGTCGCGGCGCTCATGACAGCATCGCGGACGGTGCCATGAACGGCCAGCCTTTTAACGCTGGGTGCGTTTCTTCGGTTACGAGGTTGCCGGATGAAAGCTGCATGCCAAGCGCCGCCAGTTGCGCGCACGCAAGTACGAGAGCCGCGCGCACGTTATCGGTTGAACCGTCCAGCTCGATTGCAGAGCGCAGTTCAGCCAGGATACGCAGGATTTCCAGCGAACTCTCGTGCGCGCGTTCGCGGTGGAATTCAACCAGGTCTTCAAGGATGGCGATACGGTCTTGCGGGGAGGTAATGCCGGGCGTGCTTGTGTTGGTATCTGGCATGGGTCCGTAGTCTCGTTTGGGAAACGAACGGCCCGCCCTACGCGTGAGGGTGAGCGGGCACATGGCAGGGGCTCAAATCCGGCGCTTCACCACTTACCGGCAAACCCGAAGGTTTCCCTACCAAGGCCCGCCCATTGTCGAAAGCAACAGACGTGCAGAGGTAGCCGCACACCCTTGTGGGGCGTGCGGGGTGAAGCGTGACCAGGTTTGAGCGCCTGGTGCCGGTGTTTCCGGCAGATGCCAACCGCAAATAACACGACTGGCGCACTCATGCTACTGCCAAACGCGTGCCAGATCGCAGCGTCTGACCGATTTTAACACCCTCGATCTTGCTATCCGTCAATGTCAGTGTGGCAACCGCACGCGCAGGCCTGGGCGCGGGCGCTTCGCTCAACCCGAAGGAACTTGCACGCGCGACGGCTCGCGCCGTCAACAAAACCGCCACGCAGGCCCGCACCTCTGCTTCACGCGACGTGCGCAAGCAAGGCTATAACCTGCGTGCCTCGACCATCCGCAAGGCACTTGCATTGCGGCGCGCGAATCCGGCAAAACCGGCCGCGACGCTCAGGGCAACCGGCCGACCCGTACCGCTGATTGACTACGGCGCAAGGCAGACGAAAAACGGCGTATCCGTGCGCGTGAAGAATGGCCGCACCGTACTACGGCATGCGTTCATTGCAACGATGGAAAGCGGGCACAAAGGCGTATTCGAGCGCGTGAGCAAAACCGCACACAGGCGCGTCAGCAAGAACGGCAAGACGTACTGGAGCGGCTTACCGATTCGCGAACTGTTTGGCCCGTCGATTCCTGACGCGCTCGCCAATAGCACCGTTGAAAAGGCCATGACGCGTCTTCTCGAAACAAAGTTTCCTGCAATCCTCGCGCATGAAATCTCACGGCTTCAGCATTAGCGCGCGCGTCAATGTCGCGGCACGCCGGGGACCTCCTGACGCACGCACGAACGGCATGCCCCTGGACGGCCTCGCGCGGGTCCTTCTGGCACGAACGATGCAGTGCGGAGCGGAGACTCGCGGTTTTCGCCCAGCTATGAATTTTTAAAACTGTTCGCAGTTCGCACCTTATGGCCTCACTCGGACTATCGCGCCGCCAGTTCGCCAGGCGTGACGGCTGCTCGGACATGCTTGTACGTCGCGCCATTGAAGCGGGCCGCCTGTCCGTGCTGGCCGATGGCTCGCTCGATCCGGCATTGGTTGGCACGGCGTGGCGCAAAGGTAATGCGCAGACTGCCGCGAACAGTTCGCGCCAAAATGCGAACAGCGACGACGACGCGGCGGCAACTGTCGACGAAGCCTTGCGTTTGTTCGAAGCGCAGGCCGCAGCCGTCACTGAGCGCGTATTAAATGGCGCGAGTTATGCAGATGCTTTGCGAATTCGGGAAAGCTATAACGCGCTATTGAAACAATTGGAATACGCGACCAGAGCCGGTTCGCTGATTGAATTGAGTGTCGCGCAGAATGTGCTTTTTGAGTCGTTCCGCTTGCAGCGCGATAGCTGGATTAACTGGCCTGCGCGCGTTGCACCGCTGATTGCGGCGGATATGGGGATTGAGGATATTGAAGCGTTGGCAGACGCATTAAGCAACCATGTTCGCGCGCAGTTAAGCGCGCTCGGGGAACCATCGGGCGAAGGATTCACAACGAAGTGATAGCGCGATTGCATCGGACAGCGGCCTGTTAAAAGCCGTTGCCCGCTGCAATTGCAGTCTTTGCCGTGCCGGACCTGCCGCGCCTTGCCGGGCCTCTCCCTGCCGCGCCCAGTCTTGCCACGCCTGACCTCGCCAAACCAAACGTCTCTAGTCCAAGCGCGTTTCGATTATAGGCGGCGATGCTTACACCCAATGCCAAAATCGAAAGCCTTTGGGTAACCGTCCGGCGCGCATGGAGCCCGCCGCAGCGTCTTTCGGTTGCTCAATGGGCCGACGATTACAGAGTATTGGCACGCGAAAGTGGTAGCACTGGGGGGCGATGGGAGACATCACGCGTAGAAATCGCGCGCGGGCCGATGCTGGCAATAACGGAACCGGGCACGCATATTGTGAGTTTGATGTTCGCGACCCAGCTTTGCAAATCTGAAGTATTGCTGAATACCATCGGCCGGTTCGCGCATATCGATCCATGCCCCATTTTATGCCTGCAACCGAAATCAGAAAGTGCTGAAGAATTCAGCAAAGAACGTGTCAGTACGATGATTCGCGTAACGCCAGTTTTGCGTGATCTGATCGGTACGCGAAAAATGCGTGATTCCGACGAAAAAATATCGTTTAAACCTTTTGAAGGCGGTTTTCTGGCAATTTCGGGTGCGGGCTCACCCGATAACCTCGCGCGGCGGCCTGTGCGAATTGTTCTATTCGATGAGTGCGATAAATATATCGTAACCCGCGAAGGCGACCCAATTTCATTGGCCGAAGAAAGATGCGCGACATTTGCAAACGCGTTAAGCATCCGCGCCTGTTCGCCGACCATCGAAGGGCAAAGCCGTATTGCAGCGTCTTTCGAAGAATCGGACCAGCGCCGCGCGTCCGTTGTCTGCCCGCATTGCGGACACCGCATGTTTCTGGATTTTTTTCGTGACGTTAAATGGAGCCGCGCACCTGAAGACGAAACGCGGCATTTACCGCGAACCGCCGCCGTTTATTGCGAATGCTGCGGTTCGCGATGGTCCGAAGCGCAACGCCTGCGCGCATTGCAGACGGCGCGCTGGCATCAATGCGCGCCCTATACCTGTTGCGGTGTGCGGCATGAACCGCTCGAAGACTACGCGCGGGCATGGCGCGCGCTCGATGCGGACGCGAACGCGGAAACAGCGATTGATTCGGTTTGGGATTGGTGGGCTAGTGATTTACACGCCGTCTATCGCGTAAAGTGTCCGAAGTGCGGCGCATGGGCCGTCGATAACCGGCATGCGGGATTTACAGCCTCGAAGCTCTATTCTCCGTGGGCGAAAGACAGGCCCTCGGAGATTGCCGCGAAGTGGCTGGCCTCGTATCGCGACGAAGTTTTAAAACAGGTTTGGTGGAACACACAACTAGGTCAGGCGTATCGCCTGCGTGCCGGTAAGGAAGTCAAGGTCGAAGTGTTGGCCGCGCGTGCGGAACGCTGGGCGGGCGAAGTGCCCGAAGGCGTTGGCGCGCTGACTTGTGGCGCTGACGTTCAAAGCGACCGCGTGGAAATGGAAATTGTCGGCTGGGGTATTGACGAGGAATCGTGGAACATTGCTTATGAAGTAATCGAAGGCGACCCCTCTACGCCTGACGTATGGCGCGAAGTCGATAACGTATTGTTGCGGACATACCGCCGCGAAGACGGCCGCCCATTCTCCATTATGGCTGCGTGCATTGATTCGGGCGGCCATCATACGCAGGCGGTTTACCAATTCTGCAAGGAACGCATTGGCCGCCGCGTATATGCGATCAAAGGCGAGGCGGCGCGCGCCGGACAACGTTCGCCCGTATGGCCGAACAAGAAACCGACACGCCGCACAAAATCGACTTATCGCCCCGTGATACTCGGTGTTAACGCCGCCAAAGATTCGATACGCGCACGGCTCGCGCTCGATGCGCCGGGACCGGGTTACATGCACTTTCCCGCCGACCGTGACCGCAACTATTACGCGCAACTGGTTTCTGAACGCATCGCCGTTCGCGAATTCGCGGGGCACCGCTTTTACGTGTGGGAACTGCCGCCCGGCCGTGCCAATGAAGCGCTTGACTGCCGCGTTTATGCGTATAGCGCACTGGCTGGACTTTTACACTTTGGTTTTCGCCTGAACGTCCACACACAGCGCGCCGCCGCGCCCTATGGTGACGCGGACACGTCCGCACAATCCAGCGATTCGCGCCGCGCCTCGCTTGTTTCACAACTGGCCTAGTGTGCCGGTTGCGAAACCGTTGCGCGTAGCCGGAATGCCTTGCCGTCGAAGGCGTACCAGTATGTACCTTGTTCCTTGCTCTCGTTGCGGCTTCCCTGCACAGCCAGCATGCAACTATTCGCGCGATAGGTTAGCGGCTCTGTCACGTCCAGCGGCCAGTCTGAAACGGTGAAAGGCAGCGAGGTAACGCGGCCGGTTTTCGTATCGACGGCCGCCGCCATCACGCAACCGGCACCGCACCCCCATTCGGCGAGTATGTACCGCCCTGCGAAATTGATCGGGCCGCGCGCCGCGTCCGCGATAGCGCTGCGGTACTCCCGCGAGCGCGAATCAAAGACAAGGCGCGGCGTCGCATGCTTCGACTGAACCGTTGTCGGGCAATCCTCGAAAGCGGGCGGGCGCTGCGCATGCGCGATGCCCGACACCGCATACAGGACGGACAGCGCAACGAATATGGACGGTTTGCGCATGGATTAGTACCAGTGGTGGCGTTTCCAGAAATCGCGCGCACGCGATGCCGTGTGATAGCGCCCGTAAATGTACCGGATTCCGCCCTGGCATTCCTCGACCGCGTTGCCGAAGGACGCCTCACCGTTCGGGTTCAATTCGTACTGTGCGTGTAGAAGCTGGAACAGGCCGCGTGCCGTGGAACCGCCGTTTCTTGCATTGACGATGCCT
This sequence comes from Paraburkholderia adhaesiva, assembly GCF_021390575.1. Taxonomy (GTDB): domain Bacteria; phylum Pseudomonadota; class Gammaproteobacteria; order Burkholderiales; family Burkholderiaceae; genus Paraburkholderia; species Paraburkholderia adhaesiva. The sequence continues at coordinate 350,251 of NZ_JAJEJQ010000003.1, forward strand.
GCTGATTCCTGGGCCATGATCCATAAAAGATCGTCATAGTCTGCTGAAGAAACACCTTCCTTTTGCATCGCATCCTTAAGGGCCATCTGCGAACTGAGCGGCACGACGCTAACCGGCTTTTCATGCCAGCCGCCGCGCTGTGGATGCAGTTTATAGTGCGTGCGTGGATGGGCAACCGCCATTGCTGTGTCTCCCTGGTTGAATGGAGTCACGAAACTAGCGCGAAAGAATCCTAAGCGGTTTGCCGTCAATCAAACCTGATCCAAATTCCAGCCATGAACACGCCCCATACATTCCCGTTCCGGGCGTGCGATTGCTATCACCCGTCGCAGTCCATCTTTGCGGGCATGACAACCGCGCAACTGCAGGCCGCGCTCGCAGCCGCACAGGCGGCTTATGTGAAGCTAATGACGGGCGGCCAGGGCGTGTCATTCAGCTATACGCAGGGCGACGGCACGCGCAGCGTGACGTACACCGCAGCGAACCCCGCGAACCTCGCGGCCTTCATCCGCCAACTGCAAGCGCAATTGGGCCTCGTGTGCCGTGGCCGTGCGCCGGTCCGGCTCATCTATCGCTAGGCGCTCGTCCCCAGCAGAAGTTCAAATGCGCAGAGTCTCCAGGTAATCGTCAAGCGCGATAAATTTCGACGCCGCTGCGATCAACTCCTTTGCTGCGTGCTTCCAGAATACAACTTGAACAATATATCCGTCTGATTTCAGTTCGTGAATCGTAGGTACATAGTCCGCATCGCCAGCAACTAGCACGAAGGTGTCGGACTTCGGGTCACCATGTTTATATGCATCTTTCGTTAAGAGTGTCGCGATGCCTGTATCAATCTTCTTTTCCTTGTTTCGAATGTTACGGTCTTCCAAATGCAACTCAAATCCAGCTTTCTGTGCAAATTGCCAGATCGAATCATTCGGCGGGGGGCGCGATCCGAACAGTGCCGCACGCTTGATATTGGGAAAGTCGTTACCCGTAAGAAATTGATACAGCTTACCGAAACTGATTGTATAGCCATGGTCAAAAATTCCATCGTCCATGGCTTGGCGAATGTTATCTGCTAGTCCCTGATTTACGGCACTTACTCGACGCCCCTCAATGTACAGATTTGAATTATCGACATAAATATAATCAGACATATTGTCATCCTTACGAGTAGCTAACAAATACCTACGCAGGCGTACTGCGTCATTACTTTACCCGAACCATGTCCGCCGTTCAGATTCTCGACCCTGACGGACGGCCATTCCCGCCGCGCTCGCGCGTCGTGTCCATGCTCGCGGGTAACGTGCCGTATGACGCGGCGGACGCGCTCAGTCCAGACCTCGCGCTGTGGACGCCCTGGCTAGGTTCGCCGGATATCGAACTAAACCCGTACAGGGACCGGATTGTTTCGCGTATCCGCGACCTGGTACGCAATGACGGGTGGGCAAGCGGCGGCGTTACCCGGATTCTCGACAACGCCATTGGCGCGAATTTCCGCCCGGTGTCGAAGCCGGATTTTCGCGCGCTCGCATACCTGAGCGGTAACAAGGCCTTTGATAGCGTATGGGCCGACGAATTCGGCCGTGCGCTCGACGCGCGCTGGCGTGCATGGGCCAATGACGTAGCGCGCTATTGCGACGTGCAGCGCAATCTGACTATTTCGCAGATTTTCCGCCTTGCGTTCCGGCACAAGCTCGTCGACGGCGACGCGCTGGCCATGCTCCACTGGTTGCCGGACCGCGTGGAGCCCGGCCGCGCACAGTATGCAACCGCCGTGCAACTGATCGACCCGGACCGCCTGAGCAATCCTTTTCTGCAATTCGACCAGGAACACACGCGCGGCGGTGTGGAAATCGACACGCGCGGCGCAGCCATCGCGTACTGGATTCGCGAGGCACATCAATCCTCATGGTTCGAATACGACAAGGTAATGAAATGGCAACGCGTGCAGCGTGAAACCTCATGGGGCCGCCCCGTTATCGTCCACGACTTCGAACACGACCGCGCCGACCAGCACAGGGGCGGCGCAGGCATTTTTACGCCCGTGATTGACCGGCTAAAAATGCTCATCAAGTACGATGCAACGGAACTGGAAAGCGCCATTGTCAACGCGATTTTTTCGGCCTATATCGAATCGCCGTTCGATCCGTCATTCGTTGAAGACGCCCTGGGCGATTGTGTCGAACTCAAGGGCTACCAGCAATTGCGCACGCAGTTTCACGACCAGCGCCGCCTCCTGCTCGGCGGTGTGCGGATTCCTGCGCTATTCACGGGCGAGAAAATCAACACCGTTAGCGCGGTGCGGCCTACATCGAACTTCCGCGATTTCGAAGGCGCAGCGCTGCGCAATGTGGCCGCGTGTCTCGGCGTGAGTGCGCAACAGCTTTCGCAGGACTGGAGCGACGTGAATTACTCCAGCGCACGCGCGGGCCTGCTCGAAGCGTGGAAGACGCTAACGCGCCGCCGTGCCGACTTCGCGAACGGCTTTGCGTATCCGATCCGCTCGGCCTTCGTGGAAGAATCGTTAGAAGTCGATGACCTGCCATTGCCCGATAATGCGCCCGCATTCATCGAAGCGCGCGGCGCGTATGCGCGCTGTACGTGGATCGGCCCCGGCCGTGGCTGGATTGACCCGCTAGCAGAGAAGCAAGGCGCGGTGCTGGGCATGGATGCGGGGCTCTCGACACTCGAAATGGAGTGTGCAGAAAACACGGGCGAAGACTGGGAAGACATGCTCGACCAGCGCAAACGCGAGGTTGACGCGTTCAACCAGCGCGGCCTGCCGTTGCCGCAATGGGCGGGCATGCTGCCCGCGAACACGGCCGCGCAGCCGCAGACACGCCCCGCGCCGCAGTAGTGCGCCGGATAGTGCGACCTGACACGGCGGTCACGCCATGAACGCCACGCCCCCGCGCTTCGCGTTTCTCGCGCAGCGGCTCTTTAATGTGCCGCTCGCGATCCATCCCGCGAAAGCCGAAATCATTGTGGCCGCACTCGCGGAGCGCCTGGGCATCGTGCAGATAGTGACCGGCGACCGCAGCGCGCCGCCGCATGCCTTCGCGGACGATGACACAGGCCCGCGCCGGGCCGCGTCGCCCGCATCGGCCTATGACGTGCTGGCAGGCGTTGCAGTAATCCCCGTGCAGGGAACCCTGGTGCATCGGCTCGGCACGCTTCAGCCCGAATCGGGCATGACGGGTTATGACGGCATCCGCCAGAACTATCTGGCCGCGCTCGGAGATTCGCGCGTGCGCGCGATTGCGCTGGATATCGACTCGCCGGGCGGCGAAGTATCGGGCGCGTTCGATCTTGCGGACACGATCCACGCAACGCGCGGCGAAAAACCGGTATGGGCCATTCTCAGCGAAAGCGCGTACAGCGCAGCCTATGCGATTGCGAGCGCGGCCGACCATATCACGGTGCCGCGCACGGGCGGCGCGGGCTCGATTGGCGTTGTGTGGATGCACGTTGACTGGTCGCGCGCGTTGTCCGATGCCGGGCTAAAGGTGACGTTCATAACGTGGGGCGAGCGCAAGCTCGACGGCTACCCCGAATTGCCGCTTACGCCTGAAGCGCGCGAGCGCGCGCAGGCCGATATCGACGCGACCGGCGAACTGTTCGCCGCGACCGTCGCGCGCAATCGCGGGCTGTCCGTCGATGCAGTGCGCGCGATGCAGGCCGCGACGTTCGCGGGCGCGCGTAGTGTCGCCGTGGGCCTCGCCGATGCAGTACAGGCACCCGACGAAGCGTTCGCCGCGCTGCTTGAATCTCTCGAACAGTAAGGGGGAAATCATGGGATTGAATCTCACTGCTACGCGCTTCGCGCATCTGCTCGGCCCGCTAGCGCGTCCGGCCGCGTCCGCCGCGCGCGCTGAAGACGACAAGGACAAGGACGAAGACGAAGCCTGTAACGACACCCGCAGCGAAGGCGACGACGACAAGCGCGACGACGACAAGGACGAAGGCCGCAAATCCCGCAAGGCGAAGCGCGCGAAAAAGGCCCGCGCCGACGACGAAGACACGGGCGACGAAGACACGGGCGACGAAGACGACGCACGGGCCGAAGATGACGCACGGGCCGAAGACGACGAAGACGACGCGCGCGCCGAAAGCGAAGACGACAACGGCGACGACGACAGCAAGGACAAAGACAAGGGCCGCGCGAAAGCCGCGCGCATGGCAGAGCGTGCGCGCTGCGCCGCAATTTTCCGCTGTAGCGCTGCCGCGAGCCGCCCCGATGTGGCCGCGCATCTCGCCTTTGAAACTGACATGCGCGCGACTGTCGCCGTTGCGCTGCTGTCCGCGATTGCTTCAGGCGAAGACCGCCACGGCGGCAAGGCTGCCACGCTACGCGCACGCATGGCAGGCGTACCGCTGCCAACCATCGGCACGGACGGCGGCGTGCAGGACCGCGACGGGCCACAGGCCGCCGCCGCAATGATTCTGGCCGCCGCGCGTCGCGCGCGAGGCGAGGAATAACGGCACCCGTGCAACCCTACCGGAGAAACCGCCATGTCTACCCCAGTTACTCCCATCAGCGATAACCCGTTCCAGCCCGGCATGGTGTCTGAAACCTATATCCCTGACCAGCTTATCGCCGGTGATTTCAAACTGGTAACGGAAGGCCAGGCGCAATTCCCGGCCGGGCTCCAGCTCAAGCGCGGCACCGTGCTTGCACAACAGACCGATGGAACCTATGCCGTGGCGACTTCCGGCAACGGTTCGCCCAATGCCATCCTCGCCGACAACGTGGACAGCACGGCCGGGCCGGTAACGGGCGGCGTGTATCTGACTGGCGAATTCAACGCGCGTGCGCTGATTCTCGATCCGTCGCTCACGCTCGCAGCCGCAACGCTCGCGCTTCGCTCATGGTCGATTTTCGTCAAGCCCAGCGTTTCGGCCGCTGACCCCACCTGACTACAGAGCCCACGTAACCGCTATCACGCAGCCGCCGCCGCACTCGCGGCATTGAAGCCCGCCCGGTGAAAACCGGTGCGGGCTTTTCTTTTGCGCGCGCGAAGGAGTAACGCACCATGGACATCTACGACACGAACGCGCTTATTCTGGTTGTGCCCAACCTGAAGCGCCCGCAAAAATTCCTGCTCGACCGCTTCTTTCCGAACATCGTAACCAGCGATACGGAAATGGTGAGCATCGACGTGGACGTAGGCAAACGGCGCATGTCGCCGTTCGTTTCGCCGCTGCTCGAAGGCCGCCTGGTTGAACAGCGCCGCTACCAGACCAACACGTTCAAGCCTGCATACATCAAGGACAAGCGCGCGCCCGATTTGCGCAAGCCGATTCGCCGCATGATCGGCGAACGCATCGGGGGCGACCTCAAGGGCGAGGAACGCGCCGCCGCGAACATCGCGGCCGAAATGACCGATCAGATCGACCTGCTCGACCGCCGCCTCGAATGGATGGCCGCGCAGGCGCTGCAATCGGGAACGGTGCTGATTGAGGGCGATGGCTTCCCGTCCGCGCTTGTGGACTTCGGGCGCGATCCGCTGCTGACTGTTGCGCTTTCCGGTTCATCGCAATGGGGGCAAAGCGGCGGCACGCCAACGCGTGATATCGAATCATGGCAACGGCTCATCCTGAAGAAATCAGGCGCGCAGGTAACGGACATTATTTTTACCACGACGCCTTTTGAATGCTTCATTGCTGACGAAACCGTTAAGGCCGCCGTGTACTACCCGAAGCTCGCCGACTTCGGCAACGCGATTGACCCCGGCGCGCAGATCTCTACGGGCGCGGTGTACAAGGGGCGCTGGGGGCAATACTCGTTGTGGGTCTACAACGACTGGTATGTCGATGATAACGACGTTGAACAGCCCATGTTGCCCGATGGCTCCGTTATTCTGGCCGGGCCTGACCTCATGGGCACGCGCGCATTCGGCATGATTATGGACCCGCGCTTCAACTATCAGGCGCTTCCCTACGCGCCGAAAATGTGGATTGCAGACGATCCGCCGCAGCGTTTCCTCATGATGCAATCCGCGCCTATCGTTATCCCGTCACGCGTCAATGCGGCACTGTGCGCGACGGTGTGCGACCCGGTGGAGGACTGAGCCATGGCTACGCTATTGACACCAGAAACCGTCACCATCGCGCGCGGCCATTCGGTACGCCACGATGGCAAGACATATTCAGCGGGCCAGAGTGTCACGCTACCGGCCGCCGATGCGGCGCGACTGCGCGCACGCGGATTTATTGCGAAGCCGAACGACCCCTCCCAGGCCGCAGACGAAGAAAAGGCCCGCACGCAGGGGCCGACCTTCGAAACGAAAACCGGTCCGTCCGTCAAGCAACGCCGCTAGCTGCGCTGTCTGCCGTGTCGCTTGCCGTTCCCGATGACTTCGACGGGCAAATCCTCGCGCCACTGTTTGCCCAGTTCTCGGAGCCCGTCACGTACTCGCCCGCAGACGGCGACACGCTCGCAGTCAACGGCATCTTTGACGAAGCCTACAGGGAACTTGTCCCGCAGGGTGGCGTGCTGGCCTATACGACAGAGCGCCCGGTGTGCGGCGTGCGGCTTGTCGAATTCGGCGATACGCCGCCGCACCAGGGCGACGTGCTGACCGTCAACCGTACCGGCAACGTGTACGAAGTGCAGGAGGTGCGGCTCGACGGACACGGGGCCGCAAAACTCATGCTCAACTGGGTTGAAGCAGCGACGCCATAAACAGGCATATCGCCCATGCTGTACCGCGCCGGATTACGCGACATGGCGGCCGATGTGTTGCGGCGTGCGCAAACGCTCGCGGCCGAACGCGTCTATACGCCCCGCGACTGGCCGACGACGCAGTGTTACCCGTGCATTCTCGTTGACTGCCTGAATGACCGGAAAGAATCGCTAGGCCAGCAGCCGCCCGCATTCACGGCAACCGCAACGCTTGAAGTCAACGCGCGAAGTGAAGCCGACACAGCGGGCGCTGCGCGCGCCGCATGCGAAGACCTGTGCGACCAGATCGAATGCGCGTTACTGACCTGCCAGCCGTTGCTCAAGCATATCCAGCAGGGCTCAGGCATTGAAACGGTAATGGAACTGAGCGCCACGGGCCGCAGGCATATCGCGGACCTGCGCATGTCGCTTGAACTCCAGTATTTCATCGCGTTTGACCCACTGACCGATACACCGCCCGCGCTGCAACCAGCCGCCGTGCCGCTCGAAGCCATCGGCATTCACGCCGACACCATCGCGCCCGCCGACAGGACCGGCACTTATCCGAAGCCGCCGTTTCCCGATGCCGTCACGCCTGCACCTCGCGGGCGTGGCCCCGATGGGCGCGACGAAGGAACCCTCGATTTCCCCTCACCGAACCCGGACGGCGAATAGCCGCCAGGGCATTCCGCCATGAAAACGCTACGCATCCGCCCGGTTGCGGGCCGCGTCGTGCGCGATCCCGATCTGCACGACCTCATCACCGCACCGCGCACGGTGCCGGATTCGCCGTTCTGGCGGCGTCGCGTGCGCGACGGCGACGTAACCCTCGACCTCTCGCCGCCGACCGCGCCACGGGCCGCGTCTGCGTCCACGCAGCAAGCGCAGGACTCGCCCGCCCGCACGACGCCCGCAACGGCGAGCGCTGCAACTAGACGCGCCGCCGATCCAGCACACACCACGGGGGATAAATCATGATCCCGTTTAAACAGATCCCGGCCAATATCCGCGTCCCACTCTTTTACGCCGAAGTCGATAACTCGCAGGCGAACACGGCGCAGACCACGCAGCGCGCATTGATCCTCGCGCAGATAACCGCAGCGGGCAGCGCAGCGCCTGGCGTGCCCGCCATCAGCCAGGGCAGCGGCGACGCCATCAGCGCGGGCGGTGTGGGTTCCATGCTCGCGCTCATGCTCACGGCGTACCGTGCAGCGGATGCCTTCGGCGAAGTGTGGTATCTGCCGCTGTCCGACGCGACCGGCTCGACGGCGGCCACGGGCACGCTCGACATTACCGCAGCGCCCACGGCCGCGGGGATGTTCTATTTCTACGTTGCGGGCGTGCGCATCGCGCAACCTGTGCAGCCTACACAGACCGTCAGCGATATCGCGGCGGCGCTAGTCGCGACCATCGGACAGACGCAGGGCCTGCCGGTCACGGCCACGGCGAGCGGCGGCGAAGTGACACTCACCGCAATCAATGCCGGGCCGGGCGGCAACGAGATAGACCTGCGCGTGAACTATCTCGGCACGCCAGGCGGTCAAGTCACGCCGCAAGGCATGACGTATTCCGTCACGCCGATGGCGGGCGGCGCGGTCGCGCCTGACCTTGCAGCGGCCCTCGATGGTCTCGGCGACATGGCCTTCGATTTCATCGTGTGCCCGTACACAGACCCGACCTCACTCGATGCAATCAAGGCGTTTCTGGACGATATCAATGGCCGTTGGTCGTGGCAACAAATGCTGTACGGCCATGCTTTCGCGGCGGCACGTGGCACGCTCGGCGCGTTGGTCGCGCTCGGCTCGGCGCGCAACGATCAACACGCCTCGATCATGGGTTTCCATGACTCGCCGACGCCCGCGTGGATCTGGGCCGCGAGTCTTGCGGGCGCGTCGGCTGTAAGTCTGCGCGCGGACCCGGCAACGCCATTGCAAACGCTGCCTTTGCCGGGCGTACTCGCGCCGCCTGTGCAATCGCGCTTCCCTCTCTCTGACCGTAACTCACTGCTGTATGACGGCATCGCAACTTTTACGGTCGGTGACGATGGCACGGTCGCCATTGAAAACCTCGTTACGACCTATCAGGAAAACGCCTACGGGCAACCGGACGACTCCTATCTGGAAGTCGAAACCCTGTTCACGCTCGCGGCCGTCTTGCGGCATCTGGCAATCGTCGTAACCAGCAAGTACGGGCGCGTCAAGCTCGCGGACGATGGCACGCGCTTTTCTGCCGGTGCCAATGTCGTAACGCCCAATGTGATTCGCGCCGACCTTATCGCCGCCTATCAGCAGGATGAAGCAGGCGGACTTGTCCAGGACAGCGACGTATTTGCAAAAGCGCTCGTCGTGGAGCGCAACGCGACGAATCCAAACCGCGTTGACGTGCTATGGCCTGGCGTACTGATTGACCAGCTCCGAATCTTTGCGCTTCTCGCTCAGTTTCGGTTGACCGCGCTAACCGCATAGGAGGTAATCATGCCTGACACGACGAACAGGTTAGCGGGTATCGCGTATATCTCCGTTGACGGACAGAACTACATGCTCGCGGGCGAACTGACGTATTCGCCGGGCGACGTGGAGCGCGAAAGCCTCATCGGCCAGGACCGCGTACACGGCTACGGAGAGAAGCCGCGCGCCCCCTTCATTTCCGGCAGTTTCCGCGACGCGGGAACACTCACCGTTGCCGACTTTAACAACATGACAAACGTGACGCTAACGCTTGAACTGGCGAACGGAAAAACGGTTATCGGCCGCAATATGTGGTCCGTCGAAGCGCAGGAAGTGAAGACCCCGGACGCGACATTCGAAGCCAAATTCGAAGGCTTCAGCGGTTCCGTAACCGAACAGTGAGAGGCGCGCCATGGGCGAATCCATCACACTGCTTGCACCAATCGACGGCCTTACGGAAATCATGCTGCGCGAGCCGACCGTCGATGAAATCGCGAAAGTCAACGACGATTCACAGAAATTCGGCGCGGTGCGTGCCATGAAAAACCTGATTGCCTCGATGGCCCACATTGAAGTCGCGATGGTGGGCAAGATGGGCGCGCGCGATTTCAACGCGTGCAACAAATACCTGTCCGCTTTTTTCGATTAGCCCCGCCGAACCTGCGCGACGTTATCGCGGACGTAACGCATTTCTACCACTGGGGACCGCGCGACGCGGGCGCGCTGACATGGACGGAGCTAGCGCAGTGGCACGCGCAGGCGCAGCGCATCCTGCAGACCATGCAGGCGCGGGAGAATTGAGCCATGGCCGGTAAGACCTTTACTTACACGATATCGGCCGTAGACAAGGCAACGGCAACGATTGAGCGCGTCAACAAACAGATTGACCGCATGACCGCGCCATTCAGGCGGGCCGCGCAAAGCGCGAAGGCGTTGTCCGATGCGTCCGGGCTTACCAAAGTTGCAAACAACCTGGGCAACGTTGCGAAGCAGGCGGACAAGGCCGCGCGCAGCATTACGAAAATGGCCGCGCCGTTGCTCGCGATTGTCGGCGGCGGCACGCTCGCCGGTCTGTCTGAAATGGTGGCGCACTGGGAGCGCATCGGAGCCGAAACGGAGCGCACTTCGCGCATGCTCGGCATTACCGCCAACCAGCTAACGCAGATGCGCAGCGCCGCAACGCTTATGGGCGTTTCTGCGGACACCGTGACCTCGGGGTTTCAATCCCTGCAGGACACGTTGCAGGATGCGCGCTGGGGCCGCAATCAAGGAGCGTTCGCCACGCTCCAGGCGCTCGGCATCCGGTTACGCACGACAAGGAGCGGCGCGATTGACACGCAGGCCGCCATGTACGACCTCGCGGACCGCATGCAGCGTATCCAGAAACGCGACCCGGCCGCCGCGCGCAATCTCGCGCGCTCGCTCGGCGTGGAGCAACTTTTGCCCGTGCTTGTGCAGGGGCGCGCGGCGATGCAGCGATACGAAGCCGAAGCGCGACGCCTGCGCGGCGACTTTACCCCGGACATGGCAAACCGCGCGCAGGCATTCAGCCAGGCACTTTCTGGAATGGGCCTCGCCGTTGACGGGCTCAAGGTGTCGATTGCCGACAAGCTCGCGCCCGTGCTGGGTCCGATGATTGAAAAATTTTCGAACTGGATTGCCATAAATCGCGACCTCATTTCGCAGCGTGTCGCCGCGCTTGTCGAACGCATCGCGAAGGCACTTGAACGCCTGTTCGAAGGGGTGGACTGGGATTCGTTTCTGGACGATATCGGCGATACGGTCGATTCAATCAGCCGCCTTGTAACCTGGTTGCTCAACGCAGTTAAAGCTATGGGCGGATTCAAGTCCGTAGCCATAGGCGTTGCGCTGTACATGGCGGGCGGCTTCGTCACGTCGATTTTCTCGGCCGTGGGGAGTATCGCGGGCCTTGTGGGGCGTCTCGGCGGCCTTGCGGCGGCTCTCACCAGCGCGGGCACGGCGGCAACGACCGCCGCCGAAGCCGTAACAGGTGCCGAAGCGGCGACCGCAGGCGCGGGCGCAGCGGGTGCCGGTGCAGCGGGTGCCGGTGCGGCCGCCGAAGGCGCAGCGGGTGCGGGTGCAGCCGCCGCAGCTGGCGGTGGCCTGCTCGCGCGCATGCTCGGCGGCGTTATGCGCTTCGTGAACCCGTTGACCGTGGGCGCATACCTTGGATTGCATAGCGAAGAACTGGGCGGCCAGAGCGAAGCCGACACGCTAAAGCGCATTCGCGCCGCCGAAGCGGCATCAGGCGGGCAATGGACCGGGGCAAACTTCCAGCCTACGGACGCAATGAAAAATGCGACCGTGACGCAATGGGCCAAAAGCCTGAATTTCGCGGGCCTCGAAAAACAGTATGGATTGACGCCCGGCCTGCTGTCCGCCGTCGCCCAGGTTGAATCAGGCGGCAACGCTTCGGCCGTGTCGCGTGCGGGCGCGGCGGGCCTGTTCCAGTTCATGCCCGCGACCGCGCGCGAGTACGGAATTAATCCGCTCGATCCGACACAGGCGGCGGGCGCGGCGGCGAAGAAACTGGCGGGCCTCATGCAGCATTATCACGGCAACCTCTCTGCGGCGCTCGCGGCCTACAACTGGGGCGAAGGTAACGTCGACCGGCGCGGGCTCGCAAATGCACCCGCCGAAACACAGGCGTATGCGCCGAAGGTGCTGGCCGCGCTGCGCGCCTATGGCGACGCACCCGGCGACGAAGACACGGACGCGAACGCAGCCGCGCCCATGCCGTCGCTGAATGCCCCGTCGCCGCAACAGGCGACCACGGCCGCGCCCGTCGTGAACGTGAATACGCAGGTCCACGTCGAGCGCGACGGACGCACCAGCGTTCGCACGCAGACACCGACAGGCCTTAGCGTTGCTTATCCGATGGCACCGCAGACGTAACCATGGGCGCAATCAGACGGCCGTTTTTCTCGGCACTCCAGACCGCTAGCTGGCGAGGTGTGCCGTTTGCCGTGACGGGCGGCACGCTCAAGGCAGGCCGCCGCGTCGCGCTGCACGAATACCCCTATCGTGACGATGTTTGGGTGGAGGATATCGGCCGCGCCGGGCGGCGGATTTCGCTAACCGGGTTCCTGTTGCAGGACGCGGCCTATGGTGGCGGCGACGTGCTCGCGCAGCGCGCCGCCATGATTGCGGCATGCGAGACACCCGACCAGGGCGACGGCGAACTCGTACACCCCTCGCTCGGACGCGTCACCGCATCATTGCTCGAATTCGAATGCGAGGAACGCGGCGAGCGCGGGCGCAGTTTCGAACTGCGCTTCACGTTAATCGAAGCGGGAACGGAACAGTTCCCCACGCTTTCGATTGCCACGCAGGCGCAAACTGGGCTATCCGTAGTGGCGGCCTATGCCGCCGCCGCGCAGGACTTCGCGAACCGACTGGGCGCGCTGCTGCAAACGCCGCCGCTTGTGGGCGAAATCGAACGCACCGCGCAGGCCTTCGTGGTGGACGCGCAGACGATCACGCAGCGCGCCACCTCGCTTGTTGCCATGGTCGCGACACTTCAGGGGCAATACGGGCGATTCGTGGGCGAATTCACGGCGACCGTAAAGAACCCGCTTACGACCGTGCAGCAGCTAGTCGGCGCGGGCGCGCAGGCGCGCGAGGCGGTGACGGAAAGCGGAAACGCGCTCATTGCGGCGGCATCGGCTGCCGACTATGCGGGCATGTCAACGGCCGCGCAATCGCTCGTTGAAGCCGTGCAGACCGCGAACCCGGACCCGCACCAGGCCGTGCAATCGCTCGCGTTGCTCCAGCAGGATACGCCCGCGCAGGTATGCGCCACGGCCGCGCTCACGATGGCGAACGCGGGCGTAACGGCCATGCTCAGGCGTACAGCGGTAACGGCGCTCGCGGACAGCACGACGAATTACGCGCTCACCTCTTACGACGATGCGCAGCAATTGCGCTCGACCGTGTGCGAAGCGCTCGACGCGGAAATCCTGATTGCGGCCGATACGGGCGACGATGCGACATTCCAGGCGCTCGGCGCGCTCGAAACTGCCGTAGTCCAGGACCTCACAACGCGCGGCGAATCGCTCGCGACCATGCAGACAATCACCATGGGCGCATCGTTGCCGGTTATCGTGATTGCGCAACGCCTCTATCAGGACGTTTCACGCTACGACGAACTGGTGCAGCAGATAGTCCCCGTTAATCCGGCCTTCGCACCCGCAGCGTTCCGTGCGCCGGTATCCTAATCGTTTGCGAACGGCACTATATCTTCAGGTCTGGATCGCGCGTGTAGACGTAGGCAAGTCCGCGATCCATGGCTTCCTCGCGTGCATGTAGCTCGTTATAGAAATATTTTCGCGCGGCCAGAATAGTCTTCTGTGCGGTTCGCCGACCGTACCAGGTGATAACAACGGCATCGCCAAACACTTCCTCATCTCCCATGTCCACTGGTTCGGGGTCGGGGCGGATTTCGTAGTTGCCAACCGTCAACCGATAGCAGGAACGTTCGTCCATTTTCGGCCTCTCGTCTGATTACTGCCCTACGGACACCCAGCATAGGTAAACGGGCGAGATACGCAAGCTGTCATGCTGGACGATGTAACCCTGACCGTAGGTGGCCAGCGTATCGCCGGGTGGACAACGATCCGGGTAACTCGCGGAATGGAACGCATACCGGCTGATTTCGATATCGGTCTGACTGAGCGTTACCCGAATACGACCGAAGTAAGCGTTATGGAGGGTGACCCCTGCGTGCTTTCGATTGGGGGCGATGCGGTCATAACCGGCTACGTGGACCGCGTTAGCGAACAGATCGACGCGCATAACCACATTCTTTCAGTTTCGGGCCGTGGCAAATGCGAAGACATAGTCGATTGCTCGGCGCAGTTCGATTCGTTCCAGTTCCAGAACATCAGCACCGCCGACATTGCCGCGCTGTTGTGCAAGCCGTTTGGTGTGAACGTCAAGGCGCTTTCTCCCGGCATGATTCACCCCCAGGTCTGTCTGAATGTCGGCGAAACGCCGTATTCGGTAATTGACCGCCTCTGCAAGGTGGCGCAACTGCTGTGCTACGAAGACGCGGACGGCGACCTCGTAATTGGACCACTCTCGACAAACGAAGCGGCGGGCGGCTTCGCGCTGGGCGTCAATGTCGAACGCGCGGGCTATATGCGCGATATCTCGCAGCGCTTCAGCGAGTACCGCGTTTATCTCGTCGGAACCGGGCTATTTACCGATGCCGGACAGCAGCCCCTGGACGAATACACCGTCAACGATACGACCATGCCGCGTTACCGGCCCAGGGCATTCATTGCGGAAACCGGCGATGCAGGCGCGACCGTATCGAACCAGCACGCGCTATGGGAATGTAACCGCCGCATCGGGCGCGGCAACGTGGTAACGGTGACGGGCTCGACGTGGCGCGACAGCGCGGGCGCGCTCTACATGCCCAACACGCTTGCGGCGCTCCACATGTCGCAGCTTAAATTGATCGACGGCCAGAAATTCACTATCGGCGAGGTGACATACCGGCGCGACATGAACGGCACCGGTTGCGATATCACGCTTATGCCGCCGCAGGCCTTCCAGCCGGAACCCATTCTCTACATGCCGTTGCCGCAGGATGCCGCCGCCGCGCTCGGACCGGGCTACGGACAACCCGCGCAGCAGGTCTAACCGTGCAATCGCAATTCTGGAGTCTGGTCCGCTCGCTCGGGCGCGGACGCCTCACGCGCGTTGATGATAGCGGCCCCGTGCAGCTTGTGCAGATGCAGCTATCGCAAAACGAAACACGCGATTCGACACCGCGACTCTGTGACTATGGTTTTTCGTCGAATCCGCCCGCAGGCGCGGACGCGGTGGCGGTGTTTCTCGCAGGCAACCGGATAAACGGCGTTGTTATTGCTTGCGGGCATCAGGAATACCGCGTGCGTAACCTCGCATCCGGCGAGGTGTGCGTGAGTGACAACCGGGGGCAATCGGTTTATCTGTCCGCTTCGGGCATCGTGATAAACGGCGGCGGCCTGCCGCTGAAAATCACGAATACCCCTGAAATTACGGCAGATTCTCCGCTCATGCACTGCACGGGCAACATCGAATGTGACGGCAACATCGCTGCGGCCGGTGACATACTCGACAACAGCGGCACGAATGCGCAGACGATGGCCGCAGGCCGCAAGACATACGACATTCACACGCACGATGTGACCCAGGTTCAGGGCGGGCAATCGACCATCAAGAGCAATCCGCCTACGCCGCAGGAATAGACCATGCCCGATATCACGACCCGATGGGATATCGACCGCATGCAAGGCGACTGGGTTTTATCCGGGCCTTCGCTGCAATCGGGCGGCGACCTGCAAACTGCCGTCCTGATATCGCTATTTACTGACCGCCTCGCACTGCCGGGCGATCCGACACCGGACGGCGACAGGCGCGGATGGTGGGGCGACGATGCCAGGTATCCGATTGGTTCGCGCCTGTGGTTGCTCAATCGCGTCAAGGGTCCGCAGGACGTACCGCAACGTGCGCAGGACTACGCAGCAGAAGCGCTGCGATGGTTGATCGATGACGGTGTGGTGGCGTCATTCGACATTGCGCCGCAGTGGATAACGCCCAACCGGCTTGACCTCACCATAACCGCGAACCGTTCGGACGGCTCGCGCGTTGCCATGAACTTCCCGCAGGTCTGGACACGTTGAACCCGCACTGAGCCATTCGCCGCGCGTCCGCCGCGCTCCCTTGTCATGCCGTTCTCGCGTCCCACGCTCACGCAGCTACGCAACGCGAGCGCGCAGCAGCTTAGCGCGGAGCTACCCGGCGCGGACGCGCTGCTGCGCTTTTCGAACCTGCGCGTAATCGCGGATATCGACGCGGCGCTCGCGTGCATGCTGTACGGCTATCTCGACTGGATAGCGCTGCAATGCACGCCATTTACCGCGACCGACGAATACCTCGAAGCCTGGGGCGCGCTTAAGGGCGTCACGCGCAAACCCTGCGCGCAGGCGTCCGGCTCGATTGCCTTTACGGGCACGAATGGAAAGGTTATTTCACTGGGCGCGGGCGTAACGCGCAGTGACGGCCTCGCGTATGTCACGACCAGCGCGGCCGAAGTGAGCGGCGGCACCGTGACGGTGACGGCTTCGGCAGTGCCCGATCCACAGGGGCTAACCGGCGCTAATGGCGACGGCGCGGCCGGAACGCAATTCACGCTCGCAAGCGCTGTAGCCGGTATCGACTCGACCGGCACCGCCGTTACGGCATTCGTCGGCGGTGCCGACATTGAAAGCGATGCCGACTACCGTAACCGCGTTGTTTTGGTCTATCAGAATCCGCCACAGGGCGGCGATGCGGCCGATTACGTCGAATGGGCGCTGGCAGTGCCGGGCGTTACGCGCGCGTGGTGCGTAGGTTGCGGATACGGCGCAGGCACCGTGGTTGTCTACATCATGCTCGACGCGGCCAACGCGGTTTATGATGGGTTCCCGCAGGGTATGGACGGATGCGCGACAGACGAAACGCGCGGGCCGACCGCAACGGGCGACCAGCTTACGGTTGCGAATACGATTTATCCGCTACGGCCCGTGACAGCGCTTGTGTATGTCGTTTCGCCGATACCGTACCCGGTCGATATCAGCATTAGCGGCGTGGCCGTGCAGTATCAGGCCGCCGTATCGGCCGCACTCGATGCGCAGCTAAAGACGGACGGCCAGCCAGGCGGCGAGGTGATTCTCGCGCACCTGTGGAGCACCGTTTCTTCGGTGCCGGGCGTGAATGATTTTCTGATTCTCTCGCCAGTGCAGGATATTCCGCTACCAGCCGGGGCGTTGCCCACGCTGGGCGCGATTGCGTGGAGCTAGGCGCGTGAGCACCGAAACGGACGCAGCCGCGCCGGTAATCATTCCCGCGCGCAACTGTGCTGACGATTACGCAGACGTACTGCGCAAACTGCTTCCGCGCGGGCGCGTGTGGACACGCGAAGACGAAGGCACCCAGGCGGCAACACTCGAGGCGCTCGGCATCACGGCTGAAGGTATCGACAGCGCGGCGTTGACGCTGATTGTTGCGGCGTTTCCTGCTACCGCTACGGAGTTTTTGCCGGAATGGAATGAAACACTGGGGCTACCCGATCCGTGCTTCGGGCCGTTCTCCAGCGTGCAGGAAAACCAGCAGCAGATCGTCGCCAAATTCATCAGCACGGGCGGCCAGTCCATTCCGTATCTTGAAGCGCTGGCCGCGTCGCTCAGCTACACGATCACCATAACGGAGTATTTCGCGCATACGGTGATTCGCGACGTAACGGTGCCTATCTATGGCATGGACTGGCCTTATACATGGCTTGTCAACGTGATTGATACCCCGCCGCCTCACTGGCACGTAGTCAGCGACCCCGTGGACGATCCGTTATCCGAATATATTTCGACACCAAACGAAAAGGCGCTTGAGTGCCTGCTGCGCCGCTACGCGCCCGCGCATACGGTCGTATGTTTCTACTACAACCCCACTGACGATATCGAGCCCTGACCATGGATCACTACTGGGAAGCGAATGGCGCGCAGGACCCGCCGACTGCGCCAGGCTCGACACAGGGAACCTATCCCACGGACGGGCACCTGCCCGCAGCGGTTGCGCCGTCCACGCCTGGCGCGTGGTGGTATCACCAGATTACGGAGGAAATCCGAAACGCCATCGTTGAGCTTGGCGGCGAGCCGGATTTCAGGCAGGTTGACCAGCTCGCGAATGCGCTGGTTACGTCGATTGCATCGGCCATCCACGACGTTACGGACCAGCTCGCGAAAGTCGCCTATACCGGCAGCTATAACGATCTTTCGAACAAGCCAGCCATTCCTGCGGCGCAGGTCAATTCGGACTGGAATGCCTCGTCGGGTGTCGCGGCCATTCTCAACAAGCCCGCCGTGCAGGCACCGCTGGGCTTTACTCCCGTACAACAGGGCGGCGGCATCGGCCAGGTCACCAACAAGGTTTATATCGGCTGGGACGGCGGCGGGCTGCGGGCAACGATTGATAGCAGCGACGAAGGACATTTTGTTTTCGAAGCCGAACTGCAGGCCAACGTTGCCAACCTGCAAAACGAAATCAACAGCGCGGTGGGCAACGCATGGACGCCGAATAATCTTCAGCCGTTGACGCTGGGCGGCGTCGGTAACTTCATCATTATCGGTAGCGCGTTGGGCGCGGGACAGATGATTACGAATCCCTCTGTGCGTCCTGGCGGGCCGACCCTGGCGGGAACATGGATGGGCTGTGGCGAATTCTCAAGCGGCAGTGACACGTTTTCGCTCTGCGTGCGGGTGGCATGATGGATCGTTACTGGCAATCAGGCGCGGTGCCGGATGCCCCCGCCGTGCCCGCGAGCAATGCGGGCGGCTATCCGGCTAACGGCAATCCGGCGGCGGGCATCAACGGCACCGTGCCGGGCGAATGGTGGTATTACGCCATTTCCGAAGAACTGCGTAACGTCATTGTTTCGTTAGGGGGCACGCCCGATTACACCCAGGTCAACCAGCTTGCGGCGGTACTCGCGAACGAGTTTGCGCAGACTACGCAGGCCATTCTCTCGCGGCTTGCGAAGGTCGCCACAAGCGGGCAATACAGTGACCTGTCGGGCCTGCCTGCTTTCGCGGCCGTAGCAACCAGCGGTAGTTATAACGATCTGCTAAACAAGCCTTCAATACCTGCCGCCCAGGTCAATTCAGACTGGAACGCAACTTCCGGCATCGCACAGATCCTTAACCGTCCGAACCTTGCCACGGTGGCGACCAGCGGCAGTTATGCAGACCTGAGCGGCAAGCCCTCGATTCCTTCGACCTATATCCTGCCGCCCGCGACGACTTCCAAACTCGGCGGCATCATTGCCGGAAACGGCACCATGATTGCGCCTGATGGCACGCTCTCGACCGGTGCGACCGCTACCGCGATTGTCAATCTCACGGCGGGCGCAAGCGTGACGCTCGACCTCACGCCGCTATCCGAAGGTGCGCCCGAAATCCTCTTCAATCTGCCCGTTGCGGCGGGTACAAACTGTGCCGTTACCATCAGCAATCCGCCCGCTTCGGGCACGCTCGCGGAATTCGTGCTAGTCGTGCAGAACGCCGCAAGCTCAGCAATTACATGGCCGTCGAACATCCACTGGCCGCAGGACATCGTACCGTCACTGGGCGGCGCGGCGGGCAAGCTCGACACGTTCGTCCTCTATACGCAGGACGGCGGCTCGACGTATTACGGCTTCGTCGCGGGGCAAAATCAATGAGCAACCTTGCACGCCGGTTGCGGATGGCGGGCGGCATCCGACCATCCTACCCGGCGCTGGTGCTTGCCGATTGTCCTTTCGCGTATTACCGGCTCAATGAAACCAGCGGCACGGTTGCGGCCGACAGTTCAGGCCACGGCCTGGATGGCACGTATCAGGCGGGCGTCACGCTGGCGGCGGGCCTGCTGTTGCCGAACGGCGCGGGTTCCTACGCGAGCCTTGCGGGCGCGTCCAATTCATATATCGATATCAGCGCTGCCGTGCAATTTTGCGCGGGCGCAATCTGGACCGCTGAATGCTGGGTCAACCTCGCCGCGTACACGAACGCTGGCGCAAACGGGGCTTATCCGCCTTGCACGGGCGCGCGCTTTCTCGGCAACACGACGTGGACGGGCGGTAGTAACCGCCAGGGCGGACTCGACTGGGGTATCCAGCACCAGAACCAGGGCGGCCAGGCGGACGCGATTTACTACTGGACGGGGAACAACGCGCAGTATTTTTCCGCCAATTACACCGCCGCGCCTGTGGGCACTGTCGCGCATTACGTCTACGTGATGAACGGCACGGGTCTTTCGCATCCTCCCTCGATCTACGTCAACAGCCAACTGGTCGCCAATGCGGGCAACGCCAACCTGCTGAATGCGCCAACCATTCAGGCGACCTTGCAGATCGGCTCGATCGGCTGGAACTTTGGGCCGCTTGAAGGCTTGATTGGCGAAGTCGCCGTCTACGGCTACGCGCTCACCGCGCGACAGGTCCGCAATCACTACAACGCGGGCATGGCGGTCTAGCAGCATGGCGTCACGCCATGCAACCGCGCGGCATTCTGCTCGCACCGCTTTTCTACCGGGAGTCAATCCATCATGGACCGCGAAACATTCCGGCGTGCTGCCGCGCTTTCCGATGCACTCACCGCGCGATGGTATGCACCCGTATCGGACGCGATGCGCGAATTCGGTATTTCGACGCCTGCGCGGCGGGCTGCGTTCATTGCGCAGATACGCCATGAATCCGGGAGCTTTACGCAACTGGTCGAATCGTTCAACTATGCGCCCGCCGCGCTCGCGATCTTCTCGCGCGTTCCCGCATCGTTGCGCGCGTATCTCGGCAGGCATCCTGACGAAAAGACCGTACCGCAAGCGCGCCAGCAGGAAATCGCCAATCTCGCGTATGGCGGACGCTACGGCAACGGCGATGCGAACAGCGGCGACGGCTGGCGCTTCCGGGGCCGTGGCCTGAAGCAGATCACGTTTCACGACAACTACGCAGCTTGCGGGCGTGCGCTCGGCGTGGACCTGCTGGCGAATCCCGACCTGCTCGCGACCGATGACGTGCTGGCCGCGCGCTCGGCCGGATGGTACTGGAGCGCGAACGGCTGCAACGAAGCGGCGGACGCGGGCGACTTCGCGAAGACGACGCGCATTATCAACGGCCCGGCAATGGATCAACAGGCCAAGCGCGAAACGTACTACGCCGCCGCAAAGACCGCGCTTGGCCTTGCCTGAGCCTCGTCGTGTGCAAGGGTGACGTACCATGTGGGAAGCGCTTGTCGGCCTGTGGAATGGCGACGAAGTACACGCCGCTATTGCGGTCGGCAACGTGTGCGGCGCGTTCGTCTATCTGCTCGAAACGACCGAATCGCGACGCATGCACAAATACGCGTATGCCGTCATTTCCGCAGTGCTGGGTTATGGCGTCGCGCCGTGGGTCCACCAGCGTGTACCAATCATGCCGAACATGCTTGCCGGGGCGCTCGCAAGCGCGCTGATTGTCGGCGCACTGATTGCAGCATTCAGGCAGGCTGAAAAACTGTTTCCGTCACTCGCCAACCGCATCGGCGACGAAGCCAAGCGACGCATTACGGGCGGCGACACGCCGGGCCATGACCATGAACCACGTTAGCGGTTTGTGGGAAATCGCGAACGCGATTGCGTGCGCGGCAATCGCCTGGTTCGTGGGCTTTCCGCACGCGCGGCCGGGGCGGCATCTCTCTTTACGCATGGTGATAGCGCGCACCCTGGTTGCCTCGATGGCGGCGGGTATCTGTGTTTCGATTCTCGTACATCGCTACGCCGCGCCCCTCGAAGTGTTTCTTAACTTTACTATCGCGTTCGCGGCCTGGGCACAGCATGGCGACATTCTCGCCGATAACGGCATAAGGCCCCGCGATTGATACTGGGCGTTACGCCTTGCGCTCGACTATCAACAGCCGTTTATTCTGGCCGCGTCCGCTGTGGTGCATGGCGAACCACAAATCAGATTCGTAAGAACGCTGCGAATTCCTGCTAGTCACAACTTCAATCGCGCGCGCGACCGCGCGCCGGAACGTATTACTTTCGGGCCGGGAAATAAACTCCCCCGGCTCCAGGTCCCATAGCTCGCGCGCAAGCGTGCCGGGAGCAATTCGCCTGGACGGCTGGAACTGCTCCGGGTCGTTCCCTGTGTCTTGCGGCGGGTGGCGTCGCGAGTGCATCGCCTCGCCTCGAATGTCTCCCTCTGGTTGCTTGCGTGGTTGCTCACCGGACCATTCCGGCACGCTCGTCGGCGGAAAGTAACAGGGTAATTAATGGATTGCTGCGGCACATAGCACCGGATATTCCCGGCAGATAATTCGAAAGAATAGGCATTTGCCCGACGAATGACAATCCACGATAACGGGTCGTAAACAAGTGCCGCAACAGACGTAAGGAGAACGCCAGATTACTTGCGAACAGGCGACGCGTTCGCGTTTCACGCGGATTGTGCGACGCCTGGGCGCTCGGCGAGGCGTGCATCAATCCATGCGTCTATCTCGGCTTCGGACCAGCGCGAGGCACGACTGGATAAACGGATGGGCGCGGGAAATCTTCCGTCCTTCACCATTTCAAACAGGGTCGATTGCTGGAGCGCAACCTTCGCCGTTACTTCAGTTACCCTCAAAAGACGGTCGCCCATTTTGTACCCCTCCGCGTCGCGTGGTTGTGTTGCGCCTCGCGCCGTATGGCTTCGCATATATGGCGCATGGTGCGATACACTGCGACGCCGGGCAAACGAACGGCGCGCAAGATATCGCCCAAAGGCAGGGTTAGCGCTAGCGCGCTTTGTCCGGGTCTGTCCGGGTTTGTCCAGCGCTGGCCCGAAGGCAAGCGGCAAACATTCCGCACATGGCCCGAATGAGGGAGAAACACCGCCTTTTGTGCGAGTCTGCGAAGGATTGAGGGACTACCGCCAACGTGAACCCGGCGGGGGGCCGGGTGAGGGGCTGGCACCAGACCTAAACCGGAAACCCTTGTTTTACAAGCGTTTTCGGAATACCTGAGAATAATGGTCTGGAACGCGATGCCGTCGATCACGCCGACGATATCGCTGATACGCAGCGATGCCTCATTGATGCCCGCCATCGTGCGCTCGACCTGACTGGCGATCGAGCCGCCTTCGGCTGCGGCGTTCTGTGCTTCGCGCGCGAGGCTGAGCGCACGCGCGCTTGCGTCGGCGTTGGCCTGGACGGTGCTGGTCAGCTGCTCCATGGTCGAGGCGGTTTCTTCGAGTGACGCCGCCTGCACTTCGGTGCGTCGCGAGAGATCGGCGCTGCTGCTGGAAATCTCGTGTGCGGCGTTGAGCATGCCATCGATCTGCACGCGCACGTCGAGCACGATGGCCGTGAGGTTGGCCTGCAACTGATTCAGCGCGAGGAGCACTTCGCCGAGATCGTCGTGCGTAGTGATCTGCAGGGTGGCGGTGAGATCGCCTGCGGCCATGCGCGTCGCGGTGGTGGTCATCTGTTCGAGCGGCGCGCCGAGGTGGCTCGTGGTGAGCCACCAGGCGATGGCGCCGCAGATGCACGCTGCGCCGAATGCGCCCCAGAAGGGCAACGGCGGCAGACCTTGCCAGGTTGCGAAGGCGGCGAGGGCCATTACCGCGGGCACGCCGACATAGCCGATCGCAACGCGTGTGGCGATGGGCACACGCAGGAGTCCTTGCAACGCGCCCACGATACCGGTGCGAACGATCGTGCCGCGGCGCAGTCGCACACCGCGCAGCGTGCCTTCGCGCATCTTCGCGTAGAGCGCTTCGGCGCCGCGAATTTCGTCGCGCGACGGCTTCACTCGCACGCTCAGGTAGCCGACCACCGCGCCCCGTTCTTCGATCGGCGTCACGTTCGCGCGCACCCAGTAGTGATCGCCGTTCTTGCGGCGATTCTTGACGAGCGCGGTCCAGGGACGGCCTTCGCCGATTGTCTTCCACAAGTCGGCGAAGGCTTCCGGCGGCATGTCCGGATGGCGGATGATGTTGTGCGCCTTTCCGATCAACTCTTCCCGGGTGTAGCCGGAGACAGCGATGAAGGTGGGATTGCAGTACTGGATGCGGCCTTTCAGGTCGGTGGCCGAGACAAGCATCTGCGAGGCGGGATAGTCGTATTCCTGCTGCGTGACGGGCTGATTATTGCGCATAAAAATTCCTTGCTGGCGGGCCTGTGGACTGGCCTGTCATTGAATAGACATATCGGCAATTCCCACAAAAAATTTAGGGCTATTCAGCGATCGATGCTGACCCGCGCCCGAGGCGAATGAAAATTCCGTTTCGGTTCAATGCCTTGGCATACATGCCATGAGGATATGCACAGGGTTGCTCACGTTTTCTGTGGAAAACTCCACGCGTTTTACGCGGACGTTTCCAGACGTAGCCCGCGCTGCTTGCGCTTTGCATAGTTCTTTTGCGCTCAAGGGCTTGACGCATTTTTGCGATAGATATTCACAGGCTTGTCCACGTTTTCTGTGGGTAACTCGTGGGGCAAGCGTGGGGGTGTGTAGCGCGGACTTGGGTCATGCCTCGTCGCTGGATGTGCAGTTGCCAGCAACGACATCGCGGTCGGGAACGGTGGCAATCGGGTTCCTCGAAGCGATCACGAAACGGCGCACGCGTATGGGCACACGCAAATCGAAGTTGTCCGCACAATGCGGATGATCACGGCGTCTTTCGCGTCGATGCAGCGGCTCACCGCCCGTCAGTCGGCAGAACGATGCTGTCCAGTCGGACCGCACAAGTGTCGCGCGCGATCGAGATGGAGTCGGCGAAAAGCGGTCGCGCGCGCGAACCAACTCGACACGACCACGATGACTCTATACGCCTGGTAGTGCGTAATAAATTTACGCGACGTGCAGCGTCACGGTGCTGTTCGCAACTGATTTCGTTCCGTCGCAACGCATGCGAAGCACGCCGCGACGACATCAGCCTGCTCACTCGCCGTCATGCACCGCCATGCCCTGCCGTTGCGCAGGGCAATTTTCTTCAATACGCATTTGCGCGGCCCCAGTACGCTCGGTCAGTCATTCATCGCCACCGGGCGTACCGAGGATACCTGTGAGCACCGCGCTTTCGATGGCCGCTTTCGCGCTGGCCACGTCGATCACCCCTGGACCTGTCAATGTCGTCGCGCTCGGGGCCGGCGCGCGTTATGGCCTGCGTGCGAGCCTGCGCCACGTGTGGGGCGCAACCGCTGGATTCACGTTGCTGCTTCTGCTGATCGGTCTGGGCTTGCACGAACTGCTCGCGCAGTGGCCGGTGCTAACGCTTGCGATCCGCTGGGCCGGTGTGGCTTTTCTGCTCTACGTCGCGTGGCGCCTGGCTGCCGACGATGGCTGCATCGACGACACGGGCACCGCGCGCGGACCGTCGCTCTTGATGGGTGCGACGATGCAATGGCTCAATCCGAAGGCCTGGCTCGCGTCGGTGGCTGGCATGGGCGCCTATGCCGCGTCGGGCGACAAGGCGCTCGTGTGGCAGTTCGCTGTCATCTACTTCGTTATCTGCTTCGTGTCGATCGCGTGCTGGGCGTGGGCGGGCGCGTCGCTTCGTCACGCAATGCGGGAGCCCGCGCGCGTGCGGCTCGTCAATCGGAGCATGGCCGGGCTGCTCGCGGCTTCGGCGCTGTATCTCTCGATGACGTGAAGACTACGTGACCCGCGCTCAGGCATTGCCGCGATACTGGCCCGGCGTTGCCGCGACGAACTGGCGGAACGCGCGCTGCAGATGCGCCTGGTCGGCGAAGCCGGCTTCGGCGGCGACGTCGGCAATGGCATGGCCGCGCCGCAGTTGCGCGCGACTGAACTCGATGCGCCGGTTCACGATGTACGCGTGCGGCGTCATACCGTACTGCTGCCTGAACGCGCGAATCAGATACGACGGCGAGAGGTCTGCCGCCGCGCAGATCTCGTCGAGCCTGAGTGGGCGCGTGTAGTTATCGTCGATGAATCCGGCTGCGCGCGCGAGGCGATGGTTCGGCTCGCGCCCTCCCGCCGCGGGTGCGGGATTCAGCGCCTGCTGCAGCGCCGAGAAGTACGCGACGATCGCGCTTTCCTTGCGCAGCGTGTCTTCGCGTGCATCGATCAGCAGCGCGTAGAGCTGATTGAGACCGGCGAACAGTTCGGGCTGCGTGCTCAAGGTCTGTTCGAACGCGTGAAAGCTGTGGTTCGCACCGAAGCCGAGATCCTGCTGAAGCTGGGCGAGCCAGTCCACATCGAGATAGAACATGCGGTAGGCCCACGGCGCCGCTTCGGCTGGATTGCACGCATGCACGACTTCTGGGTTGACGACCACCACCGCGCCAGCACCAATGTGCTGCAGTGTGTTGCCGTTGAGATAAGTGCTGCGCCCGCCCGTCACCGCGCCAATCGAAAACGTGCTGTGCGCGTGGCGTCCGTAGCGCACCTTGCGGCCATCGGCGATCGCACGGACCTCGATGAACGGGAGCGCTGCGTCGCGCCAGAATTGTGGCGAGGCGTCGCAGGATATCGGCAATGAGGGCACGGGCAATACCTCGAATAAAACGTTTGCCCCATATTACCTCAAGGGTGTAACTCCTTGAATCGTAAGG
Organism: Paraburkholderia adhaesiva; assembly: GCF_021390575.1. Lineage (GTDB taxonomy): Bacteria > Pseudomonadota > Gammaproteobacteria > Burkholderiales > Burkholderiaceae > Paraburkholderia > Paraburkholderia adhaesiva. The sequence goes on from NZ_JAJEJQ010000003.1 coordinate 376,464, forward strand.
CTGTGGTGTTCTGCCGGGCGGCTACCGAGCGCCTCGTCTTATGGTCACCACGTTTGTCTTGCATGCATGTGACATTCACAAATTGGTCACAACCCCTCGCAATAATTCCGGGCACGAACAATTGCCCTTTGCGTCACGAGTCGCGCAACCATAGCGCGGCCGGCGCGATACGGCCGGGGGTTTTGACCATGACCATACGTCACCGCATTACGCTGCTCATCGTTCTGATGTTCGTCGCGCTGTCTGCCATCGGCGGCTACGCGGTGTATCAGACGCGGCACAGCGCAGCCGATGTCCGCCAGGTCACGCAAGGCGTCGTGCCGAGCGCGCTGGCTTCTTCCGATCTCGTTTCGCTCGTGAAAGACGTGCAGCTGGCGACGATGACGCTCATCTACGCCCCGGATGCGAACACGGAAACGCTCGCACAGGACGAGCTGAAGACCAAGGAAGCCGCGCTGCGCGCCGCGCTCGATGTCCAGCGCAAGGCCGCTGCGAGCCACGCTCAGGACGGCCTCGTCGCGCAGGCGCAGGAGAGCGTCGCGAACTACTTCGCCGCGATCGACGACACCGCGAAGATGAAGGCCGCGGGCAAGGCCGAACTCGCACAGGCGTATCTCTTCGCGAACGTTGCGCAGTATCGCGATGAGCTGGAAGGCATCGTCACCACGATGCGTGTCGAGAAAAACCGCCAGAAAGACGACGCAATCCGCGCGCTGAACGCCACGCTCGATACCACGACGAGTGCCATCGCCGGTGTGACGGGCGGCGCGGTCCTGCTGCTCACCGTGATTGGCCTGCTGCTCTACCGCCAGATCACGCGTCCGCTCTCGCGCATGCAGGCGATGATGAGCGAAATCGCATCCAATCAGGACTTCACGCGGCGCGTGCCGGTGGGCCGCATGGACGAGATCGGCCATTCGATCGTCGCGTTCAACGGCATGATCGAGAAGATCCAGCAAAGCTCTGCACAGCTCGCCCGAAAGACCGCCGACATTCAGGCCATGCTGCAGAACATGCAGCAGGGCATTCTCACTGTCGTGGAAGGCGCGACGATTCACAACGAGTACTCGGCGTATCTGGAAGCGATCTTCGAGACGAACGAGATCGCCGGGCGTCCGCTCATGGACCTCGTGTTCTCGCAATCGAGCCTCGACGCAGACACGATCGCGCAGATCGACGCGGCCGTCGATGCGTGCCTCGGCGAGGACAGCGTGAATTTCGCGTTCAACCAGCATCTGCTCGTGAACGAAATCACGCGCACGATGCCCGATGGACGCGAGAAGGTGCTCGACCTCAGCTGGTCGGCGATCATGGACGAGAACGACATTGTCGTGCGCCTGATGCTGTGCGTGCGCGACGTGACCGAGTTGCGCGAACTCGCGGCCGAAGCGGGCGAGCAGAAGCGGCGTCTGCAGATGATCGGTGAAATTCTCGCGGTGAGTGAAGAGAAGTTTCATCGGTTCGTGGAAAGCTCGAAGGGGTTCATCCACGAGAACGAGCGCATTATTCGCCAGCACGATTGCGCCGACGTGAGCGCCATCGCCGCGTTGTTCCGCAACATGCATACGGTGAAGGGTAATGCGCGCACGTACAGCCTGCAGCATCTCACGGGCGTCGTGCACGAAGTCGAGCAGCGCTACGACGCGCTGCGCCGCGAGGACTCGAGTCACGAGTGGGATCAGCAGGCGCTGATCGACGACCTCGAACGCGTGAAGGCGTCGCTCGAACACTACGCCACGATCAACGAAGTGAGCCTCGGCCGCGGCACGCGCGCTGCGAGCGATGACGGCAGCTTGAGCGTGGCGCGCGAGCAGATCGATACGGCGCTGCGCGCGATCGACGCCGCCGACGAAGACGATCTCGCGTCGCTGCGTGCGATGCGCGAGACGGTGCGCGGGACGCTTTCTCGCGTCGGCACCGAGGCGATGGCCGACGCGCTCGCGGGCGTGATCGATTCACTGCCGTCGCTGGCTGCCGAACTGGGCAAGGTCGCGCCCATCGTGCGCATCGACGACAACGGTTATCGACTGCGTGGCGGTGCCGCCTCGAAGATGAATGACGTGTTCACGCACCTGCTGCGCAATTCGCTTGACCACGGTATTGAAATGCCGGCGCAACGTCGCGCACAAGGCAAGGCCGAAGCGGGGTGTATCGCCGTCGAAGCAGACGTGAGCGGCGGTGCGCTGCAATTGGTGCTCGCAGACGATGGCCGCGGTCTTGCGCTTGCACGCATCCGCAGCATCGCTGTGGAGCGCGGCTGGCTTGCGGAGAACGAGGAAGCCAGCGATGAGACGATTTCCGGCTTCATTTTCCGCGCGGGTTTTTCGACGGCTCAGGACGTGACCGAAGTGTCGGGACGTGGCGTGGGCATGGATGCGGTGCGCGCATTCCTCGAACGCGAAGGCGGCCGGATCGAATTGCGCTTCACGGACAACTGTCGCGGTGCGGACTATCGCCACTTTGAGACGGTCGTTTATTTGCCCGGACAGTGGGTAGTGGGTGGTGCCGTAGCCGAGCGCGAGCAGGCGCTGGCGATCTAGCGTATTTCGGGGGGTAGTGGTGTTGTCGATAGTGTTTGCAGGGGTGGCAGGCGCCGCGCTCATGGCCCTCGCGGCCGCAGGCTTGATTGGCGCGTTGCGTGCGCGCTGGCGCCGCGAGGGCGAAGCGCAGATCGTCACGCACGAGGAAGCGATCGCGCAGGCCGAGGCGCGAGCGAATGAGCGTTTTGCCGAGCGCGCGAGCGAAATCGACGCGCTCGCGTCGCAGGTCGACACGCTTCGCGCCGAACTGGCGCAGCGCAAATCGGTCGCCGACGCGCTTGAAGGCGCACTCGCTGCCGAGCACGCGCGGTGTGAGGACGCGCAGCAACGCGCGGCACGCATTGCCGAAGAGGCCACGCGTTTGCGCCTCATGTCGGCGACGTTCGAGCGCTGGCACGAGCAGATGACCTCGCTCATGGCGCAGAACCATGACATGCACCAGAAGAATCAGGAACTGTCGTCGATCGTGAGCCATGTGCTGATCGTTTCGCTTAACGCGTCGATCGAAGCGGCGCGCGCGGGCGCAGCGGGCCGTGGTTTCTCGATCGTGGCAGGCGAAGTGCGTGCGCTGGCGACACGTTCGCAGGAACTCTCCAAGAGCTATCGCGACAGCCTGAACCGCAATGACCTCATCACTGCTGCGACGTTTCAGGACATCCAGGCAGGCGGCAAGATGATCGCGGCGTCGCTTGCGAGCGTCGAATCGCTGTCGAACCAGCTCAAGACTCAGCTCAAGGAAACGCGCGCCGGGGAGCCCGCATGATCGGCCCGCGTGCAAAGGACAGCATCGAGCGCATTTTCTTTGCGGCTGCGCGCACGCGACTCGTCACCGATGCGCAGCACGTTTGCGAAATTGCTCCGCACGCGAGCCACACAGCGCAGGGCGCGCAGGTGGTGGTGCTCACGATTTCATCGATGCAATTCCGTCTGCTGTTGCTGCTGCACTTCGACGATAACGAAACCATGCGCCGGTACTACGCGGCGGATGCCCAGCGCACGCTCGCGGAAGCATTCATGGAGTTCGGCAATCTCTGTTGTGGCGCGATGAACCAGCAGCTCGTCGCGCACTTCCCGGACCTCGGGATGTCGACGCCCTATACGCTCAGCGGCGAGTGTCTGCCGCATCTGCACGAGCTGAAGCCCGATTACCTTTCGTCGTATGCGCTCGTGATCGACGGCAGCGTGCGGCTCGGCGCGACGGTGTGCGTCTGTTCGCAGACCTCGCTCGACTTCGTCGCGGCCGACACCGAAACGGCGAGCGAAAGCACCGGCGAACTGGAATTGTTTTAATAAAAAAAGTTGTTTTACGCTACGCGAAGGAGAAATCAAAAATGGCGAAAATTCTGATCGTGGACGATTCGAGCACGGTGCGCGACGAAGTGGCGGGTTTCCTGCGCAAGAACGGCCTCGATGTGGACACGGCAGTGGACGGCAAGGACGGCCTCACGAAGCTGCGCGCGAATCCTGGCGTCAAGCTCGTGGTAAGCGACGTGAACATGCCGAACATGGACGGCCTCACGATGGTCGAGAAGATCCGCAGCGAACTCGCGAACACGGCGGTCAATGTGGTCATGCTCACGACGGAAAGCAGCCCGGCGATGAAAGAGCGCGGCAAGGCGGCCGGTGTGCGCGGCTGGATCGTGAAGCCGTTCAAGGGCGACGCGGTGCTCGAGACGTTCCGCAAGCTGGCGGGCTGATATCGCGCGTTCTCCAGCGCCCGAACTGCTCGGGCATCATGGTGGCAGAGGATGGCACGCCGGATTGGGCAGACGATCCGGCAGCGGCGCGCGCCAATGCGGGCATACCCCAGGACAAAAGGAACCGGCTGGCGCTAAGCTAGCCGCAATCCTTTCTATCGCTGCCACGCCATGGACTATATCGACAGTCTGCGCATCTTCCGCTCCGTGGTCGAGGCGCGCAGTTTCACGCGCGCCGCCGACATGCACGGCGTCACGACACCGCTAGTGTCGCGTACGGTTGCCAAGCTTGAAGAGCGCCTCGGCTGCCGGCTCTTTCACCGCACCACGCGCGCGGTGTCGCTCACCGAAGCCGCCGAGCGTTTTTACGAGGGCTGCTGCCAGATACTGGACGACCTCGACACGCTGGAGGCCAGCGCCTCCGAGCAGACGCGCGAGGCGAACGGTGTGTTGCGGCTCGTCGCGCACACCACGGCGACGGTGAGCCGGCTCGTGCCGCTCATTGCGAGCTTCAAGCGAGCGCATCCCAAGGTGAACCTCGACGTGACGCTCACCGAACGTCCCGTCGATCTCGTCGCGGACGGTTACGATCTCGGCCTCGTGCTGCCGTTCATGCTCAACAGCGACACGACCGTGACGCGTCTGCTCGAACGCATCCCGCTCGCGCTTGTGACGACGCCGGGTTACCTCGCGACGCGCCCGATGCCTACGCATCCTGCCGAGCTGGCGCAGCATGTGTTCGTGCTGATGCCGCCTTCACTGCGCAAGCCTTCGCTGACCTTCCGTGTTGGCGACGAGGATGTGACGGTGGCGCTAAAACATGAAGTTGTCTCCAACAACCCGGAATTCAACCGCGAGATGGTGCTGGAGGGCTTCGGCATTGGCGTGCTGCCGGCGGCGCTCGTGCGTGCCGAAATCGAAGAGGGCCGGCTCGTGACGCTGCTCGACGAGTACCCCATCGTCGACGCCCAGATCGAGATCCGCCTTGCCTACACGACGCGCACGCTGCTACCCGCGAAAGTGCGCGCGTTCATCGACCACGCCACTGCGTTTTTCGACGACATGATGCCTGCCGCGCCGGTGTCCGTTGCGGCGAAAGCAAAATGAAGGTTTGAACGCCATTATTGTCGGCGCGTTCACAATTTGATGCCGCGGCTGGCGGTTGTATCTGCCGTTGGCGCCCGCTAATCTGTGCGTATGCACACTTACCCGTCCACGCAGCTTCCCGAACACGACGATTGCTTCGCCGTTCGCCAGGCCGCCCGTCATCTGTCGCAGCTTTACGAGCGGCATCTTTCGGCGGCCGGGCTTACGCCGACGCAGTTCAGCATTCTCGGGATGCTCGGACGCGGTTCCAGTCTGACGATGGCCGAGCTGGCCGCTGCTCTGGTGATGGAGCGCACGACCCTGGTGCGCGCGCTGCGGCCTTTGCTGCGCGGCGGTCTTGTCGCCGACGCCGCGCTCATGCGCCGCCGTCAACTGGCCCTGACGCCGGGAGGGCGCGCGAGGCTCGTCGAGGCGGGTGCGCATTGGCGGGCGGCGCAGGATGAATTCGAGCGCCGCTTCGGTTCGCAACGGGCAGCGTGGCTGCGGCGCGAACTCTTTCGCGTCACGCGCGCGCTTTGAAGCGTGTTTTGAATAACGCTGCTTCGTCGCGCAGCAAACACATAAGGTCGTGTAGCAGCGACATTTTTTTGTCTTCAATAGTGCATATACACAGGTGAGCGCAATGTCGAGTCCTTCTACTCCCGTAACAGACAGGCCGGTCGCCGTGCGTGCCGAGCCGCGCCGGGTGCCGTGGATGGCGCTGGCCGTCGGCGCCGTCGCGGTGGTGCTCGCGCTGGCGGGCGGCTACTGGTTCTTCGTGTTGCGCTTCGTGCAGACGACCGACGATGCCTACGTCGGCGGCAACGTGACGGTGATGGCGCCGCGCGTAAGCGGGTTCGTCGACGAGATTCTCGTGCAGGACAACCAGCGCGTGCACGCGGGTCAGGTGCTGATCCGCCTCGATTCGCGCGACTACGACGCGAAGCTCGCCGAAGCGACCGCGGAACTGGACAGCGCGCGCGCCGCCGTAGCCGAACTGGAGGCGCGCCGCACGTTGCAGGAAGCCGTCATCAACCAGCATCAGGCGGACGTGCGTGCGTCGAACGCCGAGGTGACGCGCAGCGCGCAGGATCAGACGCGCTATCGCGAACTCGTCAAGGACGACGCGGTGTCGAATCAGCTTGTCGAGCGCGCGGACGCCGATTATGCGAAAGCTCAGGCCGGACTGGCCAGCAACGGCGCAGCGGTGCAGGCTGCGCAGCGCGAGCTTGAGGTGCTGGGCGCGCAGATCGCGAACGGACAGGCTCGCGTTTCCACCGCTCTGGCGACCCAGCGGCTCGCGGCGCTGAACGTCGAGTACACGACGATTCGCTCACCCGTCGATGGCTACATCGGCAATCGCTCGGCGCGCGTGGGCACGCTTGCGAACGTCGGCGCGTCGCTTCTGACCGTCGTGCCCGCATCCGATCTGTGGGTGGACGCGAACTTCAAGGAAGACCAGTTAAAGAAGATGCATGCCGGCGACCGTGCCGACGTCGAACTAGACGCGGCCAGCGGCGTGCTGCACGGCCACGTGGAAAGCGTTGCGCCGGCCACGGGCGCGACCTTCAGCGTGCTGCCGCCCGAGAACGCCACGGGCAACTTCACGAAGATCGTCCAGCGCGTGCCGGTGCGCATTCGCCTCGATGTGCCGAAGCAGATGGAAGGCGCGCTGCGGCCTGGCCTCTCGGCGACGGTGAAGGTCCATCTGGCCGGCGCCGAAGAGACGGCGACCACCCACTGAGACGGCAGGCAGACATGAACACGACGCAGACCGCGGCCACGCACGACGCGCCGCTCGCACCGCACCTTCAGCCGCTCGGCCAGCGCGCATTTGCGTTCGGGCTGATGTGCATTGGCTTTTTCATGGCGACGCTCGACATCCAGATCGTCGCTTCCTCGCTGCGCGACATCGGCGGTGGGCTGTCCGCGAGCCAGGACGAACTCTCGTGGGTGCAGACCGCGTATCTGATCGCCGAGATCATGGTGATTCCCATGTCGGGCTGGCTCTCCAAGGTGTTTTCCACGCGCTGGCTCTTCGTTGCATCGGCGGTGGGCTTCACGATCACGAGCATGCTTTGCGGACTCGCCTGGGATATCGATTCGATGATTATCTTTCGTGGCCTGCAAGGCGCGTTGGGGGCAGCGATGATTCCCACCGTGTTCACGACCGCCTTCGTGCTGTTTCCGGGCAGGCAGCGCATCGTGGCTTCGACGACGATCGGCGCGCTCGCATCGCTTGCGCCGACCATCGGCCCGGTGATCGGCGGCTGGATCACGGACCAGTGGTCGTGGCACTGGTTGTTCTATCTGAATCTCGTGCCGGGCATCGCCGTAGCGGCGCTCGTGCCGCGCTACGTGCACGTCGATGAGCCTGATGTTTCGCTCCTCAGGCGCGGTGACTATCTAGGCATCGTGCTGATGTGCGGTTTTCTCGGGTGCCTCGAATACGTGCTCGAAGAAGGCCCGCGCAAGAACTGGTTTGGCGACGACGTCATCGTCGCCTGCGCCTGGATTGCGGCGATCTGCGGCTTTCTTTTCATCGTGCACGCGCTCACCGCGAAAGACCCTGTCGTTGATCTGCGTGCGCTCGTCGTGCGCAACTTCGGCATCGGCAGTCTGCTCTCGTTCGTGACCGGCATCGGGATCTTCGTCGCCGTCTTTCTCACGCCGCTTTTTCTCGCCGAGGTGCGTGGCTTCAGTTCGCTGCAGATCGGCGTTTCCCTGCTCTCGGTGGGCGTATTCCAGCTACTCGCGCTCGGCGTCTATGCGTTCGCCACGCGCTATTTCAGCATGCGTGCGCTGATGGTGTTCGGCTTGTGCCTGTTCGGCCTCGGGTGCTATCTCTACGTGCCGCTCACGCACGACTGGGGCTGGCAGCAGTTCCTGCTGCCGCAGGCGCTGCGCGGCATCGGCCAGCAGTTCGCGATACCGCCGATCGTGACGATGGCGCTCGGCTCGCTGCCGCCCTCGCGCCTGAAATCGGCGAGCGGCCTCTTCAACCTGATGCGCAATCTCGGCGGCGCCATCGGCATTGCCGTGAGCGCGACGATGCTCAACGACCGACTGAATTTTCACTATCTGCGCCTGAACGAAAGCGTCACGCACGGCCAGCCGCAGGTGGAATCGCTGCTCGCGCAGCAGGCGTCGTACTGGACGTCGGTCGCGGGCGATGCACTGAACAGCGGCGCGGCGGGCCTTGCGCGTCTGCATGCGCTCGTGTTTCGCGAGGCGCTCGTGCTGACGTTCTCCGATACCTTCTTTGTACTGTCGCTGTGTTTCGTGGTGGCGCTCGCGAGTGTGATCTTCTCGCAGCCGATCTTGCCCGGCGGTCCGCCCCCTGATGCTCACTGAGCCACTGAGGTCAATCATGCAATCGTCTTCGAATATCAAGCCGTTACGCGTCGCGCGCGCGCTTATCGCGTCGCTCGTGACAGCCGTGTTCGCGGCTTGTGCCGTGCAACCCGCGCAGCACGCGGACCTGCAGGGCGCGGTCCGCGAGACTGCGCCCGTGGCGTGGCGCATCGAGGCGCCGCAAGACGCCGTCGACGCGCAAGCGTGGTGGGCGCAGTTCGGCGACCCGACGCTCAACGCGCTGCTTTCCACGGTGCTGCAAGGCAATCTCGATCTGCAGGCGGCAGCGGAACGCGTGAAGCAGGCGCAGTCGATTACGACACAGAAGCACGCGGCGCTGCTGCCACAACTCGACTTCACGGCGCACGCCGCGTATACGCGGCAGAACGTGCCGCCGCCGCTCGGCTACGTGAAACAGGCGGGAGCGGGCCTGGCGCTAAGCTGGACTCCCGACGTGTTCGGCGGCGAGCGGCTCGACCTGCTCGCTGCCCAGGCGAATCTCGTGGGCCAGCAACACGCGCTGGACGCAGTGCGACTCGCGCTCGCAGCCGATGCGGCATCGGCTTACGTCGATCTGCGTTGGGCACAGGCCGAACTGAAGATTCTTCAGGATAACGTATCGATCAGGCAAAGAGCACTCTCGCTCACGCAGGATCGGTTGAAATACGGCCTCTCTACGCAACTCGATGTAACGCGTGCGCAGACGCAGCTAAGCGAACTGCAGGCGCGCATTCCGCGTGCGCAGGCGAGCATCGATCATCAACTGAACCTGATAGCCGTTTATACGGGGCGCACACCTGAATCCGTCGCGCAGCTTGCTCTGGCGGCGCCTGCGTCCATTCCGGCCGCGCCGGCGAGCGCGCCGCAACTGCTGCCTTCCCAAGCGCTACTGCGCCGCCCGGACGTGCAGGCGGCATATGCAACCGTCGAGCAGCGCGCCGCCGAAGTGGGCGTCGCGCGTGCAGAGCGTTATCCGAAGTTCTCGCTGAATCTCGCGGACGGTGTGCTGGCCGCGTCGTACCTCGGTATGCCGGCGCTGACCGACAACCTCTTCAGCGCGGCGATCGGCGCGACGAGTCCGATTTTCAACGCAGGCCGTATCACGGCTGAAATCGACCAGAGCGAAAGCCGCATGCGTGAGTCGCAACTGAACCTGCAGCAGACGATGCTGCAGGCGCTGCGCGAAGTGGAGGACAGCCGCACCGACCTCGTGAGCACGACGGGCCAGACGCAGCAACTGAACGATGCAGTCGCGGCGTCATCGCAGGCGCTCAAGCTCGCGAACCAGCTCTACAAGGGCGGGGCAGCCGACTTTCTCGACGTGCTCACGGCGCAACAGACCTATCTCGCGGATGCGGACCTGCTCAACGAAGCGGAGCGCGACCACGCGCTGGCGGCGGTGGCGCTTTACCGGTCGTTGGGTGGCGGCTGGAGCCAGAGCGGCGACGTGATCGCCAGGACCGACGATGCGCCGCGCAGCTAAACGTGTAAAAGCGGTGAACGAGCGCTTAGGCGCGAGCCGCCGCGCGCCACTGTGCGGGCGTCATGCCCACCTGGCGTTTGAATACCCGCTGAAATGCGGCATCGGACTGATAGCCCACCGATTCGCCGATCTCGGCGACGGGCTGGTTACCTTGTGCGAGCAGGCGGCCTGCAAGCGTCATGCGGATTTCGGTGAGCACATCGGCGGCCGAGCGGCCGATCGCCTCGTCGAAGTGGCGTGCGAACGTCGCGCGCGACATGTGGCACAACGCGGCGAGTTCGGGCAGCGTCCAGGCGCGGCCTGGGGCTTCGAACATCGCGTCGATGGCCGGCTGCAGGCGCGGACGTTGCGCGAGCGCGAGCAGCCCGCGCGGCGGCGTCTTCGCGTCGCTCGCGTAACGCAGCGTAAGCGCGAAGAGCGCACCCGAAAGATGGTTCACGAACGATTCGCTGCCGGGGCCCGCTTCGAGCGCTTCGTCGCGCATCAGAGCGATCAGGCGCACGAGGCGCTCGGGCGCGTCACCGCCTTCGCGCGCGCTGTGCACGATAAGTCGCGCGGGCAGGTTGTCGCGCAAGAGGCGCTGCGGGACGGCGGGCAGCAGGAAGCGGCCGCAAAGCAGATCGGCGACGGCGCCGCTTCCGTGATTCGTTTCGACTGCGAGGCCGTTCTGCATTCGCTGTTCAGTGGCCGCTGGCGCCTTGCCGCTGCCGTCGTGCAGGGCGTGCGCGCCGCCGGACGGAAAGAGCACGATGTCGCCCGCTTGCATCGCGACGCTCGCACCGTGCGCATCCTCGATGACGGCCTCGCCGGCGAGCAGGACGTGGTAGGGAATTTCTCGCGCGTCGGCGTCTCCCTGTTCGATGCGCCACGGCGCGCCGTAATGGCAGCGCACGTCGAGGCGACCGGAGACGGGCATGAGCGCGAGTAATCGGCTGAGCAGGTCCATGGCGGGGGCGGTTGGCGTGAGACGAATGGGCATGAATTCGCGTCATTCTGGCATTAAAAACGTCGACGTGCACGACTAGACTGCCATCACGCCATCGACGATGGCTGTGCCAATTCTCTCAACAGCAAGGAGTCGAACATGTCCCGTCTTACCGCCATCCAGCCCGAAGTCGCCACCGGCGCCGCAGCCGAAATCTTCGCGAAGATCCGCAAGGCCGTCGGCAAGGTGCCGAACGCTTACGCGACTATCGGCACGCACAGCCCCGAAGCGCTCGGCGCGATGCTCGGTGTCGAAGCCGTGATCGCGGCCGGCACGCTTTCCAAGGCCGATGTCGAAGCCGTGAAGCTTGCCGTGAGCGAGGTGGCCGGTTGTGACTACTGTGTCGCCGCGCACACGCTGGCGGGCAAGTTCGCAGGTCTCGCGCCGGAGACGATGAAGCAGATTCGCGCAGGCTCGCCTACTGGCGACGCGAAGCGCGATGCACTGGTGCACTACGTGCGCGTCCTCGTGACGACGCACGGCACCGTGCCCGAGAACGAGGTGAACGCGATTCGCGAAGCCGGTTACACCGAGCGCCAGATCATCGAAATTGCGCTGGCAGTGGCTTCGATCACGTTCACAAACCTCGTGAACCGCGTGAACGATACGACGCTGGATTTTCCGGCCGTGGCGTAAGCGCATTTGCCAACCTGCGGGCGTCGACGACATAAAACGTGCCACACCGGACGAAGTTTGCTTCGACCAAAGCGTTTGAATGTGTGCATATGCATACATAGAATGAAATCGACATCCGCAGTTTTTGTTTCGTGGAGGGTAGCAAGATGAGCACGCGTGAAGTGGTCTTGTGTCAGCCGGTGCGTACGGCAATCGGTGGATTCAACGGTGCGTTGAAAGGCACGCCGGCGACGGCATTGGGAGCGGTGGCGGTGCGCGAGACGCTCGCGCGCGCGAAGCTCGATCCAGCGCTGCTCGGTTCGATCGTGATGGGCAACGTGATCCAGGCGGGCAACAAGATGAACCCCGCGCGCCAGGCCGAGCTAGGCGGTGGTGTGCCCGTGTCGGTGCCCGCGCTCACCGTGAATCGCGTGTGTGGATCGGGCGCGCAGGCGGTGGCGAGCGCGGCACAAGAAGTGCTGCTCGGTTTTACCGATGTCGCGCTTGCGGGCGGCATGGAAAACATGGACCGTGCGCCGTATCTGCTCGACGGCGGCCGGTGGGGTTATCGCATGGGCAACGCTCAAATCCACGACAGCATGTTGCGCGATGGCCTTGTCGACGCGTTTTCGGGCGAGCATTCCGGCTGGCACACCGAAGACCTCGTGACGAAGGCGCAACTCACGCGCGAGCAACAGGACCGTTTTGCCGCGCGTTCGCAGCAGCGCTTCGCGGCCGCGCAGGCCGCGGGGCGCTTCAAGGAAGAAATCGTCGGCGTGGAAATGAAGGGTAAAAAGGGTGTCGAAATTTTCAACGTGGATGAAGCGCCGCGCCCCGACACGACGTTCGAAACACTTGCGAAGCTGCGCCCCGCATTCCGCCCGGACGGCACGATTACGGCGGGCAACGCACCGGGACTGAATAGCGCAGCGTCGGCGATGCTCGTGGCCGACCGGGCGTTCGCCGAGGCAAAGGGTATCGAACCGATGGTGCGGCTCGTGTCGTGGGGCGTCGCGGCAGTCGAGCCCGGCATGTTCGGCCTGGGTCCCGTGCCGGCGGTGAAGCTCGCGTTGGAGCGTGCGGGCTGGTCGCTTGCCGACGTCGAACGCTTCGAAATCAACGAGGCCTTCGCAGCCGTGCCGCTCGCGGTGATCGCACAACTCGGTATTCCCGAGGACATCGTCAACGTGGAAGGCGGCGCGGTCGCGCACGGCCACCCCATCGGCGCGACGGGTGCGATTCTCACCACAAGGCTCACGTGGTCGATGCAGCGTGATGGCATCCGGCGTGGCGTCGTGACGCTTTGCATCGGTGGCGGGCAGGGTATCGCGCTCGCACTCGAGAAAGTATGATGAACGCGCGCCGCGTGGCGCGCGATCGATGAAGTGAAGGGAGGTGAAGGCAATGACGAAGCGGACGATTCGCGAGGAGTGCAACTGTTTCGCGCTGCGGCAGGCTGCGCGATTTGTTACGCAATTGTACGAGCGTCATCTCTCGCAGGAGGGCGTTACTGCCGCGCAATTCACGATCCTCTCGCGTCTCGCGAGCCGGCCCGGCACGAGCGCCGCAGAAATGGCCGACGACCTCGTCATGGACCGCACCACGCTCGTGCGCGCACTGAAGCCGTTGCAGCGTGACGCGCTGGTGGTCGCGAGCGCATCGGAGCAGGATACACGCATGCTGGTCTATCGCCTCTCGGCGAACGGCCAGCGGCGCTACGAACGGGCGCGTGTGCTGTGGCAGGACGCTCAGGCCGAGTTCGAGCAGCATTTGAAGCGCGATCGTGCGAAGGCCCTGCGCGCCGAACTGTTTGCGCTGACAAAGTCGACTGCCTGAAGTGCAGCTTGTGGCGCTGCTTGCGCCACGACCCGCGCACGGCGCAGCGCCAAAAACCGTCCGATCTGGCGCGAAAATGGCATCATGACGTTTCCACTGTCGGCCGGAGTGAGTGCTTTAACGCTTGCTTCGGTCCCATCCAGGGTTGAGTCTGACGCATCGCCGCCGGGTTCTCATGAAACGACATCGACTGCCGCCGCATTTCCTGCGCGACCAGGACCATCCCGCCTGGCGCGATCTCGCGCTCACCACGTTGCCCGTTGCCCTCTTTTGCGCGATTGTCATCGCGCTTGTAGTGTGGCTCGTCAATCCCGCACCGCCGCGCACGCTCACGATCAGCGCTGGACCGCGGGACAGCTCGCTGATGCAGATGGCCGACGCCTACCGGACGATCCTCGCGCGCAACGGCGTGAAGCTCAACGTGATCGAATCGGATGGCTCGGTGCAGAACCTCGAGCGGTTGCTCAACCCGAAGTGGAACGTCGATGTCGCGTTCGTGCAGGGCGGCGTGGCCGAAGGCAAGGACGTCAGCTCGCTGATGTCGCTCGGCAGCGTCACGTATGTGCCGCTGGTGGTGTTCTATCGCGGCTCGGGCCTCACGCAGTTGTCGCAACTCGAAGGCAAGCGGATTGCCATCGGCCGCGAAGGCAGCGGTACGCGGCTTCTCTCTCTCAAGCTGCTCGACGCGAACGGCATCGACCCCGGCGGCAATACCACGCTTTTGCCGCTCGACGGCCTGCAGGCGGCGACTCAACTCGTCTCCGGGGACATCGACGCCGCCATGCTGAGCGGCGACTCCGCCACGCGCGCGCTGATGTTGCGATTGCTGACGATTCCCGGCATCGCCGTGATGAGCTTCGACGAATCGTCCGCGTATACGCGGCTCTTTCCGTACCTCGAAAGCTTTGACCTGCCGCCGGGTGTGCTCGACCTGCGCTATCGCATTCCTCCCGACGTGGTGCACCTGGTTGGTCCGACCGTGGAAATTGTCGCGCGCGATACGCTGCATCCGGCGATCTCCGATCTGCTGCTGGAAGCTGCCGGTGAGGTGAATGGCGCGCCGGGTCTGCTGCAACGTGCGGGCGAATTTCCCAACACGTCGGTACACGACTTCCGCATCGGCGAGGATGCGACCCGCTACTTCCGCTCGGGCAAGAGCTTTCTTTATCGCTCGCTGCCATTCTGGCTGGCCAGCGTCGCGGACCGGCTACTCGTGCTGCTGCTGCCGCTCGCCGTGCTCGTAATCCCGGCGCTGCGCACGATTCCCGCGCTTTATAGCTGGCGCGTGCGTTCGCGTATTTATCGCTACTATGGCGCGCTCATTGCCATCGAACGCGATGCGCTAAAGCACAAGAGCGAGGAAGAGCGGCGCAAGCTGGTCGAGGAACTTAATGAAATCGAGCGATCGTTGAATACCCTGCGGATGCCGCTTGCTTTTGCCGATACGTTTTATGTGCTGCGCGAGCACATTGGCTTCGTGCGGGCGCATCTGGTTGCGAATGAGACGGTGACGCACTGAGTGAAACGAGGGTGAATGCCGCCCGGCGTCATTCAGATTGCGAGCTGACCGGGGGCAGTTCAGGCGCCTCGAGCCCCGCGAATGGATCCCTCCAGGCGGGGATCTCCATGAGGCGCGCATGCCAGGCTTCGACGCGAGGAAAGTCGGCGAGCGGCAGGCCGGCAGGTTCGGCGAACGGGAGCACGCAAGCGACGCGAAAATCGGCGTAGGTGACCTCGTCGCCGACCAGCCAGTCCCTCTCCGCGAGATGCTGCTCCAGAATCGCGGCCGAGGAAGCGAATTCGCTCAATCCCTCATCGACGACCTCGCGCCTGATCGGCCCCAAGCCGTAACGCTGCTTGGTCACCCGTTCGAAATGAACCATGTCGCAGGCACGCACGAAGTTCCAGTAGCCCCAACTGATCCAGCGAATGAGGTCCGGCATCGTGCTACCTGTCGGCCAGAAGTCCGACCCGGCGAGACACGAGAGCCGGCAGGCGATCGCGTCCGCTTCCCACAGCGTTGTCTCCCCGTCGACCAGAATCGGAACGCGCTGGTTTGGATTGAGCTTGAGGAACTTCTCGCGCTCGCCCGGCGCGAACGGGGAAGCGAATTCAAACTCGACCGGCGAGTTCAAATGGCGCGCCACGGATACGGCGAGGCGCGGATTATAGTTGCGGCTGAAATAAAGCTTCATGGCGCGTTTGCTCACGAGGGATAGGTTCGGTCTCTTTCTTGATGAACGCCTGCTTGAAGGTATTCGACGATTCTACGCGCGCCGATGAAAAGGGACGCAGTGGGAGTAAATGGCGACCTGTTTCCCTCCCTCGAAATGCCGTTGGGTAGACGCCGATAATGGTTCGGACACGTTCATCAAATTCGACGCGCGCCGTTTGACGGAGCATTAATGCAGACTTGGGTACACCGCACGTCGATCCGATGCCAATCGTACGAGCGCGCGGTCGCACTGCTGGCCGCAATCGACACTAATTCGTTTTGCGACGTAACGATCGGGCGACCGGTTGAGCCGGAACTGCTGGTCGCCTCGATTGCGCCATGACCAGGTGGTAGTTCGGTTGCCTGCATGTCGTCATGCCGCGTCTGCAAATCGTGCCGGGCAACGAGCGGGATTTCACGCCACCTGTCCCCGTCAATGCTGTCTTCCGCCCGGAATACGGAATCGAGCCGGTGCTCATGGAAGGGCACTCGGCTCCTGGCGTGCAGCAACAATTGGGACAGTTGATTGCGCTGATACGCCAGCATCCGATCTGGCGATCAATACTGACTCTGGGTCAGCACGTTGTAAAACTGACGATGCAGGGCTAAAGAATCCATTTTGCGATTTTGCTTGAAGCGGGACAGGCATGCCCTCAGTCGAACGCGCTCGATGCCAGACCCTAAATAGTCTCGACTGGCTGAATAGCCCGCGCCGAGACAAAGCACATGGCCATCGAGCGCTAACAGGGGAACAGCGCAAACGCAACGCTGATTTATTCCACGCCGAGTTGCATCTGGCAGAAAATCCGACAGCGTATCAGCAATTCGGGGTGACAGACGGCGCAACGATCGCCCACGTAAAACACTGAACTTCGATACACCGGCTGAACGATTCCATCAGGTTGTTGCATTGACCGGTTGAATCTGCAGGCGGTTACGGCCGTCGACGTTGGGCAGTTGCCGGCCATCATGAGCCATCTGCGGGAGGGTATGCCACGACATTCGAATGTCGGTAGCGCGACGGACAGCAGCCGTCCAGCCGGTCTCTCAAGTTTGAAATTCAGTTGCCGTAGTAAGTAACGACTGGATCGTTCTATGTCTGTATCGCGGCGCGGCCCAGGCTTCCTGGCGGACGGCGAGATCCGCGTATGCGCGTTGCATCCTCAGCTGCCCTGTTCGACATCTTGTACAACGGTCGCGCGCGGTTCCAGTGGATGCGTGGCTACCCTCATCGACCGGTCGCTCACTTCGTTAGCGGCAGGAGATGTAATTTCAAACCAGATCTCCGAGAACACTTTTGAAAAAATCTTTCCTTGTGCTGTTGTTTGCTTCGTCTCTTGCCGGATGTGCGGTGTCATTTGGGCCGGGCGAGGGTAACGCCAAGCTTGCAGACGCTTCCCAACAATCGCTTCAGAGCGAGTTTGCAGTGGGAGTTGCGTCGAGAGATGACGTGGCGTCGAAACTCGGTGCGCCGGATTCGAAGGCGACTGCCGGGAGTTTCGAAATCTGGACCTATCGTTACGTCAGGCGTGCAGCCGTTGCCATTATTGTGGTTGCCACTCCCGTTGGGACGACAAAGACGGCAACTTTTTATTTTGACGAAAAGACCGGGCTTCTCAAGGGGATCGAATTTGAATCCCATCACGGTTGATCGCGAGCTCGCGGCGCCGAATGGCGGCATGGTTTTGTGACGCGAATAAACAATGAGGCTCCAATTGGTACATGGGCGTGCAACGAATGACAGGAACTCGTTGCACGCCGGGTATCGACGAGCGCATACCAGGAATTTGAGTACCGGGGGAAAGCGAATGTCCATGAAGTCCGTCGCGACAGTGGCCAGCACCGTAGCAGTGTTGTCCGCATGCTCGTTCCTGCAACCAGCCCACAATGTGACGCAGGCCAACCCGCCCTATGATCCGGCTACGCAGGCACGTGTTCGTATCCTCGCAGGGAATGGCACTGGCGTGGCTAACATCTGGAAGAACAGTACTTGTTATACAAACTCCCTTCACGATCCGGAAAATCTGGTGCGCGTGAATGACGGTTTTTGGGCCGCGTGGAAATATTCATCCACTAGCGTCATGATCGGGATGCCGCCCAGTCCGCGCAAAGGAATGCGCCCAGATGGGCTCGATTTCAAGGACTTTATCAAGGAGTACGTCGTTGATGCTAATGTTCCACTCACGTTGCAACTAGCATACGGAAACGGGTACGTCTCATGCAGTCCGCCTAAAGCGACGTTCATTCCGCAGGCTGGTCAGGATTACGACGCATTTCTAGACTGGAAGGACCGTTCCTGCTGGGTCGCGGTTCGCCGTATTGACGCTCGCGGCTCAGACGATCAGGTACCGGTGGAGCGAGCAACGAAATGCGCCGACTAGGTCGCGCGCAGAGTAGGCTTGTTTTCGGTAACCGCAAGAATAGCCCGAGGCCATGGGTGGAACCGCGACGGTTCAATGTCTTTTTCACGAACCTGCTCTCATCTTTCGATTATGAGTGGGGCACGTGGCCCGCAGCGTATTAGCGTGCCTGGTATCGCAGTCGTGGGCTTGATCCGCTCATTAGGCTTCGCTCCATGAAGGTACGTTCCATACTGGCGGAGTCACTCATAGTCGAGAGCGGGCAGCCTGCTCCGGGTTGCCTACGGAAGTTCGACACGGCACATGTGTTGTGCGTCCGCTCGACTGCTGTCGAATTTCCGTGTTCGGCCAGAAGCCGGCTCCCGTCTTCCTGATTTGAGCGTCCGCAAGTCGCAGACAAACGGACGCCCGGCGCTTCACGTTAGAAGGCACAAAAGGCCAGGCAACAGCGACCCGACACAGTCGCTAAATCTCGCCTGGTCGCTGCGGTAATCGGCGCGACAGTAGCATTAATTAACGGTTCAAACGGCGAGTGAGCCACCGTCCACGAAGAGCTCGACGCCCGCGATATAGCTGCTTTCGCTTGACGCCAGGAAGAGCACCGCGCGCGCGATCTCATCCGGTTGCCCCAGACGCCCCAGCGGTACGAGCTGCTTCAGCACGTCTTCAACTCCGGGGCGCGAGTCGAGGTAGGTCCGCATCGGGCGTGTCTCGGTCCCGCTCGGCGAGACCACGTTGACGCGGATGCCTCGCTCCTTCAGGTCGGTTGTCCAGCTTCGTGCGAACGAGCGCACTGCCGCCTTGCTCGCGTTGTAGAGCGACTGACCGGGAAAACCTTTGCTGCCAGCGACCGAGCCATTAAGGACGACAACCCCACCCGATGAAAGTAGAGGCAAAGCTTTCTGCACGGTGAAGAGCAGACCGCGCACATTAAGGCCGAAAAGGCGGTCGAAGCCTTCCTCGTCAATCGTGCCCAGCGGTCGCGGCTCGGCTTCGGAGACACCGGCGTTTGCGAAAACAACATCGAGCTTGCCGTGGTCGCGCTGGATGCGCTCATAGAGTCGATCAAGGTCGGCGAGGTTGCTGGCATCCCCCTGAATGCCTACGGTACCGTTGCCGATTTCTCTTACTGCTTCGTCGAGACGATCCTGCCTGCGACCGGTGATGTAGACCAGCGCGCCCTCGGTCGCGAAGTGCCTGGCGGTCGCCAGGCCGATGCCCTCGCTGCCGCCGGTGATTGCCACAATCTTGTTTTCGAATCGCCTTGTCATATCAGCCTCTGTTTAAGTGGAGTGTTGCTCCACTTAGTATATGGAGGCATCATCCACTTTTCAAGAGGAACCAGGCAAAGATGAAGAGCAAGCTTTCCGCGACCGACGAAGCGCCGCTGCGTGCCGACGCAGCCCGCAACCGCGAACGCATCCTCGAAGCGGCGGACGAGCTGTTTCTCGAACGCGGCGCTGAGGCTTCACTCGACGATATTGCGAAGCGTGCCAAGGTTGGCATCGGTACGCTCTATCGTCGCTTCCCGACGCGCGACGCGCTGCTCGCCGCGACGAGTGATGAGCGCCTGCTGTCACTCGCCGAGGCGAGTCGTGCAAGGGATGAAAAACTTGAGCCGAGCGCTTCCATACGCGCCTTCGTCAAGGAACTCGTGAACCACGCGAGCCACTATCGCGGGCTGGCTGCGTTGCTGGGAACGGTACTCCAGGAAGATACGCCGGGCTGTCACGCGGGGCGTGAAGAAGGACGCCGGTTGCTCCAGCGTGCCCAGAAGGCGGAAGCTGTCCGCAAGGACGTCTCTTTCGACGATCTAGTCTGTATGGTCACGGCGATCTCTCTCTCCATCGAACACGGCGGCTCATCGAAATCGCGTGTTGCCCACCTGGTGGACATCTTTCTCGACGGCATTTTCAACACTTCGGCAACGTGAAGGCTTTAACCGCTCCGGATTTTGGACAGTCGGCAGGTGGCCGCGAGAGGATCTGAAGCGGACTTTCGCTGGAAGACCGTCGGGGTCCGCTCCGGTTCGGGTAGCGACCGCCCGAGGAGGCGCACACTCAGTCTCCCTTCGCCTGAGAGGCGATGGTCATGGAATCCGGGAACGTAGTCGTTGGCCACCGTGTGCCATGGAACAAGGGCAAACTAACCGGGCAAACGCTGCCATTGAAATTCCGGGAAATCCGGGCGATCCGGACGAGGCTTCAGATGGCTTCGAACGTTGGTGAGTTCGCGATGTTCAATCCTGCAATCGATAGCGAACTTCGAGCGTGTGACCTTACGCGGTTGCAGGTGCAGGACGTCCATCGCGGCAGCCACGTGGCCTTCAGGGCCACAGTCATGCAGCAAAAGACCCGGCAGCCGGTCTAATTCGAAATTACGGAACAGACCTGTGAGAGCCTCGAAGCGTGGATCGAAGCGCGAGGACTGACGTCTGCGGACTTTCTATTCGCGAGCCGGTTGCATACGTCACCGCATCTGTCGACGCGGCAATACGCCCGGCTGGTACATCGCTGGATCACATCGATTGGCCTCGACGATACCGCATACGGTACGCATACGATGCGCCGCACAAAAGCTTCGCTGATCTGTCGCGAATCTCGCGAGCGGCCGACGGGCGCGCAACTTGCGCCGACCAGGAGGGAACATGAAACGTTTCATTGCGAGGCTCGGAATGAGCATTACCCCGATGCTGGCGCGGGGCACCGCGGCAGGCGCGGTTCTGCTGGTGTCCTCCGTCTTTTTCCCGTCAGCGTATGCCCAGCCCGTTACCACGGGTCCACTTAGCATCGCCGGGTCGGCAGTCGTCCGCGGGCCGTTGACCGTCGATGGCTCGCTGACAGTCGCTGGTGACATCTACGCCCGCGGGCCGATCACGGCGGACTGGATTGAACGGATTCCGCCCAACGATCCCGCCGTACGCAGGCGCGGGGGAGAAAACATGTTCGATGGTCCGCTCACAGTGCACGGCCCGCTGATCGTGCACGGCGATCTGGAAGTGGATGGCCCGATTACCGTCGGTGGCCCTGCCGGTGCTGTCGGGCGCGTGCATGCCGAGGGGCCGGTTACCGAGCGCCGTTGAATGTGCGTCGTGCGAGATGTCTGGGGGTCTGTAGCGTTTGGCAGCTTGCCGCCGGTTGAATCCGTCGCCGCGAATGGTCGATCCCCAAAGCGCGGCCGCTGACCAGCACGCTCTTATCAAATCGCGGCTAGCGCCGTCCGCTGCGGCCCCATACGTAGCGCACCCACCGTTGCCACCGGCTTTGCGGCGGAGCGGACGAGTTGTGCGCAGCCTGCGCTTCGCGGTCGCGCCGGACGGACTTCTGCACCTGTTCGTGAATCTGCCGCAACGTCATTCCGCCTGGGCCCTTCAGCTTATCGGGATCCGAAGTGGAATCGAGATCAGGATCGTCTGTCATGGGAGTCGCCTGTTTCTGATGGGGCGACTTGATCTTGATACAGATGCCCAGTTGCAGCAAGCATGTCGACGCGGCGTAGTCCAATCCGCGTGAAGACACGACCGACGTCGCCCAACGTCCGGATCCACAGTACATGTTTCGCAACCGACGAACCGGATCCGGTGCACAGGACCGCGTGCGGCCAGGAACCCCCGGCTGTCCTACCGTATTGCATGGCAACAGGTCCGCCCGGAGCGGTCGTCCGTAAAGACTCTATTGAAGAACCTGGATGAAGCGGTTTGTCCGCTGCATTGATCCTAGCGGGCAACTAGATGAAGCACTGCCATCAGCAACGCAAAAGGGAGAATAAATCCAGCTACTCGCGCGAATTTTCTTAAAGCCGCGGGCCCCCATGCCATCCTGCCTTCTGAGCGTCCAGGCAAGCTCCCACGTTCTCCGAGTGCCGTAAGTCGTGCCGCAACAACAGCGAGATTTGCAGAAAAAAGCTCCCCTCTCGTCGCGTCACCATCGATTGAACGATCATAAACACTGACGCGGGCAGAAAGTCGAGAACCAGCCCATTCAATTGAGTACGCGTACCCTTCGAGTAAAACGCTTAGCGCGGCGCACAGTTCGTTATCGCCAGCAAACAAGTCGATCCACCTATCGATGTCTTTACCCCAGACATAAGGGCCGGTTCTGATTTGTCGACCAGCGAGGAAAGGGAGCACGCTGCCTACTATCTTCCGTTCTTTCTGGGAAAATCCAATGTCGACTTTCCCGTTAAACATTACCGATACGTACGCGACACCCAGGCTACGAAACCTGTCGAATCTGGCGTTACGGGTGTGCGCGGTTTCGTCGCGTTTTCGCAATTTTGTTTTCCCGGTCTGATTTGCCGTTAAAGCGATCTTTATTTGCCAGCCCGGTACTGCCAAAAAGTAACCGACGATCCAGCGGGTAGCGAACAGAGGGGCTCGCACCGATACATCCGGCGAAGCCAATCACGACCACCGACTCGAATCCGGCAGGTAGCGGTCATTCGCCTCTTGAGTTCAATTGACCGCTTCGGGTTGGGCGCCCCGGAATTGGAAACGCATCTGCCGTTATCGTGAATTTCACGCGCGTTTCATCCAGACTAGACCCGCGCAGTACTACCTGCTGCCGTTTCCGGGCTGATTCCTGCGCGCTTTCGATTTGCCGCTAGGATCACATAAAGTAACGCTCAGGAATTGACCGCCCGTCCCGAAAAGCTGATCATTCGTTCCGTCTAGCTTTGTTTAACGCCTTCTATCGTCCGGAACCGGACGGGATTCCGCCGCGAGAGGGCCGCACAAACAGGGATGCCTTGAGTGCCCAGGTTAGCGTAATGATGAAAGAAATACTAATTTCCTCGGAGAGCATCGAACCCCGGCAGCGCACCGAATACTGCATCGAAGTATTCAGGCCGTTGCACATGAGTGCGCCACTCGACGACCCGGGGCTCAAGATAACGCTACGTGCGCAAATGCGTGGTCCGCTCGAACTCTGGGAGACACAGTTCAACTCGCAGCAGTACCAGCGCGATTTGCGCACGATTGCGCGAAGCGATGCCGACACTTACGTGGTGATTGTCGTGTGCTCGGGTGACGGTGCCGGCGACTTCAACAATACAAATATTGCGTCACAGTCCGGCGATATCGTCATTGTCGACTCGACGCAGCCTTATCGCAGCCGCGTCGATGCGGGCAAGCGTCTCGTCGCCGTGGTGCCGCGGGCACCGCTGGAAAAACTGATTGGAAGAAGAAATCTGCATGGTGTCGTGCTAAAGGCCGGGCAACCCATGACGACACTGATAACCGACTATCTGAAGGGGCTGCAGACGCTCATCGGCCAGATGACCGGTGACGAATTGGCCGGCGCGCAAGATGGAATGTATTCGCTACTGGCGGGTGGCCTCTCAGGCAAAGGCAGTGAATATGCCGATGCGACTGCAATTGCAGCCCTGTCGCTTAGACAGAAAATTATCGATCTTATCGACCAGCATATTACCAACCCGGAATTGGACGTCGATTTCTTGATGCGATATTCCCATATATCGCGATCCAATTTATATCGAATATTCGAAACCGATGGGGGAATTGCCCGCCTCATTCGCGAAAAGCGACTTGATCTGGCTTATCGCCTTCTGTCTGGATCCACTTCTGAGACCCGCACCAAATCAATCACGATTATTGCCGGCTACTGCGGATTCTCCAGCTACGAGCATTTCACGCGGGCATTCAAGGCACGTTTTGGAATTACCCCGCGGACAGCGCAAAAAGAGAAACCCTCGTTCTCCATTCCATCTTCCAGGAGCTTTGATTCGTATAGATTTTTCAAGGTTATGGCCGACAACTGAATGAGTGGTCGCCTCCAAACAACCCCGAAGACCATCCAGAGCCACTTACGTGGGCGCCATCACGGATGGCAAGCGGGTTCTCCAATCAGTTGCACGTGAAGGCGGCGTGCTTATGTCCGGCACGTTGATACAGGCTGCTCGGACTGCTGGCCTCGCCCTGGCATCAAGGACGAACAGGACGGGATTGCCTCGTTCGAGGAGTGACCGGTCGCGGGACGACTGAGACTGAGTGTTCCTTCCGGGTCGATCAGTCACGCATGCGATACGTCCGCTGTCCCTGGCACGCCTTGTCGCCAGAAATCCTCCGCACCGCATTCGGCAATATCACCAATCCCATTCCGCTCTACGGCGCAAGAAACACGGGCAACGGCCGGCTGCCCGCATCAGCCGACAGACTAATCAGGGTATGGACTTCCTGCACCATCGGAAGCGTGGAAAGCCGGTCTGCCAGGAGACGGCTGTACGCATCGAGGTCGATGGTGACGATCCGCAGAAGAAAGTCATACTCGCCGAGGACCGTGTGTATCTCGAGGATTTCCGGATACTGCTCAACCGTCGCCCTGAAAATCTCACCGGCCCGCTCGCTGTGTTTGTTCAGCTTTACCTGCGTGAACGTCTGCACGCTCAGTCCAAGCTTTGCGCGGTCCAGGACGGCAACTCTTCGCACGATGACCCCGTTTTTTTCGAGTCTCTCGACGCGCCGCCATGCCTGCGATTGAGACAGGCCAACGCGCTCACCTAGCTCACTCATCGGAAGCGTCGCGTCCATCTGGAGCGTTGCAAGGATTTTTCGATCGAACTGGTCGATTTGCATAATTTATTCAGAGCGCTGTGATCAGACGAAACAAATCGACGAGGATGGCCGTATGCTTCGTTAAAAATGCATGAACTTTGCATGTTATTGAGACTAGCATAGACGCCAGGCGATATGAAGTCGAGTCAACTTATGACAGCTCAAACAGAAATGCAAAAGACGGTGCCGGTTTTCGCGATCCGGAGTGTCCTCCAGGCGGGCGGGCTGATCGCGGTGTTCGTCGTCTTGACGTTCGCAGGCAAATGGCTCGGCACGTCCATTAACCCGGCGCTGGCCGGCTTCGTCGCGGTGCTCGCCGGGTTGTTCGCGAAGCTTGTTCCAGTGTCTGCCGTGGAGGGCGGCGCGCGCCTTCTCATTTCCCAAAGCGCGCTATTCCTGATTCCACCGGGCGTCGCGGTTGCACGTCAACGTGACTTGCTCGTAGCGAACTGGTTGCCGATCGCTGCGATTGTCGTCGGCGGCACGGTGATTTGCGTGGTTGCGACGTCGTTTTCGGTAGAGCTTGCAACGCGCGCACTTCAGAGAGGTCGAGCATGATGGCGTTCGTCGTGGGTATGGCCGCGACATTGGCCGTCTATTTGCTCAACGTTCGCCTTCACAGGGCCTGGCGTAATGTCTTGACGTCGCCGCTGCTTCTCGCGCCGGTCGTCCTCATCGCAGGACTTTCACTGCTGCATGTGCCGTTCGACGCTTACCTGCAGTCGACGCATATGCTCGTCTGGATGGTTGGCCCGCTGACTTTGGCACTCGCGGTCCCGGTCTACCAGAATCGTCATTTCGTTCGGCATTGGTGGCCGGTACTGCTCGTGGGTACCATCGTGTCGGGAACGACTGCGATGGTTTCTACTGTGGTGCTTGCGCGGCTATTCGACTTGCCGGCGATTGTCGAGCACAGCCTGGTGGGGCGCTCCATTTCGATGCCGTTTGCTTTCGTCGTCTCGGACGAGCTTTCCGGGGCTCGGGACCTGACCACCTTGTTTGTGGTGGCAAGCGGCGTCGCCGGGATTGTGCTTGGCGACCTGTTGCTCATGGTTTTCAGAGTGAAGTCGGCACAGGCGCACGGCGCGACGCTGGGCGCAGTAGCGCAGATGGCTGGGACCCTGCGTGCTCACGACCGTGGCATGCCGAATGGCGTAATGGCGAGTTTGACGATGGTGCTTGGCGGTGCATTCACGGTGCTTGCAGCGCCGCTGGTCGTGCGGCTCATCTAGGCACGGTGGTGCCGAGGCGATCACGATATTCGCGTGCAGTGCAGCAGGACGAGGCGGCGACCCTCGGGTCGCCGCCGATTGTGCTCAAGGCAATCCGGAGATCTTGCGCGTGAATTCGTCCGTCACGTTGAGACCCGTTGCTACGCCGAAGACCGGGTACACGGTCGTGGGCCCGCTAGCGGCCAGACCCATGTAATCGCCGAGGAAATGGCCAGGCGCCCCGGGAGCATTGAGTATGTTGAACGAGGCCGTGGTGAGGCGCTGCTCATTGCCCCAGTTAGCGGAGTTCGTGCACGCGGAAGAGGTCGGGCAGAAGAGCGCGAAATAGTCCGTGCCTTCAAAGCCGGCAGGCGTATTCGTGTCGTTACGAAAGTCGTAGTAGGTCACCACGACCGTCTTGCCGTCGCCCGACGCCACCACTGCGGGGATGAAGGCTTGCTGACGGCACGGGTTTGCACCATTGGCCGGCGTCTTGTTGATCATCACAGGCGTTGACCAGGTCGCCCCACCGTTATCCGACTCGCTGAAGACGATCCCGTCGATCGGGACTGACCCAGCGGGTGTAGTGCAGGTGGCGGTCGAAAAGCGATTGTCCTGCCACGCCAGATAGATTGCCCCCGTGACCGGGTTCACGGCAATACTGTAGAGAATCGACGCATCGCGTATCGGCTGGCCCGTGTCCGGGGAAACGACTGCGTTCACCTGAATATCGTTGACGAAGGTCGGTGCGCTCCAGTTTGCTCCCTTATCCGTGGACGTTATGTAGCCGATGCTAAGACCCGACGGTGTGACATTGATCGCAGTGAAGAAGTCGCGCAGTGTCCCATCAGGCAACACCCGTACGATGTTGTCGATCGTCTGTGCACCCGTGCCCGGTTGGTAGATCGGCGCGGCCGTGCTCCAGGTTACGCCGTTGTCGGTGGATCGCGAGAAGAAGCTGGGGCCGGTGAAATTGAACTTGAAGAGCGGGGCACCACCCGCTGTGCCGTTACGCAATTGACGCGCGATTTCGACACCATCATTTCCGGCGAGCAACTGATCGCCAGCCTGGGTCGGCGGGAAAACGCTCAGTTGATCCCACACCGCATAGACGTAACCGTTCGCCGTCGGATCGGCGGTGAGTGAGTCCTTGTCATTGAGCGTGTGCGGCGAGTTGGTGCGGATCAGCGTCACCGGAGCTTGCCACGTCGCACCGTGGTTGAGGGAACGGCTGACCAGCATCCCGCTGTTGCGTGCCCCAAACGGAGTCGTCGCCTTCATGGGGTCCAGCACCAGCGACATGAAGAAGGCCGTACCGTCTTGCGCGAAGTCTACCCACGGATCAGAGGCGCGACGGAATGCACCCCCAGAGCACCTGGTCACGCCGGGCGGGATCGAGTTGGTCCAGCTGCCGCCCGCGTCCGTGGAAATGACGCCGACGAGTCCGCGTGCGCCACCGTCGTTCCATCGGTCCTGCTGGTGGCCGACGAGGAGGCGGGACGTGTCGGTCGGGTCGACCGCCACCCATGGCTCGATCGACGTGGCTGGAAAAAGAACGCTCCCGAATGCGGCCTGTTGCGCGTTGAGCTGGTCGGCAGTACATCCGCTGAACGGATCACCCGCGGCCACCTGGACGAGCGGGCCGAGCGTTTGCGCCTGGGCGCCTGGGGCGATCGCGCAACAGAGCGCGATGACACTGCTACCTGCAAAGCCCCGGGAAGCAGAACAGGATAGTCGTTTGAACATGGATGTCATGTGCGCCTCGCGAAAAGGGTTAAACCGCTTTTGCACTCGGCTGGCCCGACCGTAAAAACAGCGCTCGCTGCCGCCGAACTCTGCACCTGGAAAATAGGTCGTTGCGTGCACATTTGCATGGATTATTTGTTACAGAAGTCCATGCATTGCGCGGGGCGGCCACCCCTATTGGCGTGGCATGGCGCTTGCGCGTGACGGCGGCGGAATCTGCATGTAGTCGCTTGCAGAAGAACGGCGTTCGCGAAGGCGCCACGAGCGGCAGCATGCCACCTGAGCGTTACCATTCGGCGGACAACGCAACGAACGTCCCCATAGGGAAGGCTACGGAAGTTCAGGGATGAGTCGCTTGAATCGATCGTTGCCCTACGACGAACTTCGGACACCATAACATTTGGCAACTTGCGAAGGTTGCAAGGTATTTGAATTCCATCCGGAGTCACCCGTGCTGGCCCACGACGGCCCTCCTGGCCTGAACAGGCTATTAGCTTTGGCAACGTTTTGTGGCGTTTATGAAGACTTCATTCGCCTGGTATCCGCGATTGGCACCGCCGGTTCCATAATCAAGATTTTAGATTTACCGGTCGCTTTGAAATCCTTTGGCTTCCACCAGCGCTTCGAGTGACCGGTATAGGTAAGGTCGACTGTTGCATTGTGGGCGGCAGGCGTCATCCACTCGCAGCAAATCCAGGAAAAACTGAAAAGGGGTGTGGCTCTCCAAATCGTCTCCACGCAACCCAAACCAGGAACACAGCTTGCGCTTCCATCCTCGTTTCCCATTCGTGTGGAGATAACGATGCAACGACGAATTTTCATCCTCACGGCGGCCGCAGCGCTCGCTACGGGTAGTGTCGGGCTCGGAGGCTGCACCACGACGCCGGGCTCGACTCCCACTGCGGCGGACAACGCATCGAAGCGTCAGTCGATTGACGCGAGTGTCGACGCCACCTTGAACAAGCTCCATTCCACCGTTCCGGGCTCGCGTGAACTGCTCGCGAAGGCGCGCGGCGTGCTCGTGTTCCCGACCGTGCTGCAGGCCGGGTTTATTGTCGGTGGGCAGTATGGCGAAGGCGCGCTACGCGTAGGCGGGGAGACGGTCGGCTACTTCAACACCGTGTCGGGCTCGTTTGGATTCCAGGCGGGCGCGCAGTCGAAGGCGATGATCTTCTGCTTCATGACGCAGGACGCGCTCAACCGCTTCCGCGCGTCGGACGGCTGGTCGGTTGGCGCGGATGCGTCGGTGGCGCTCGTCAAGGTCGGCGCAAACGGCCTGATCGATACGACCACCGCGACGGCCCCGGTCCAGGTGTTCGTGCTGACGAACGAGGGCCTGATGGGCGACGTCTCGCTGGCGGGCACGAAGGTCACGCGCCTGAACATCTAGACCCGCTTCTGCACGCTTTGAACGCGCAAGAAAAAAGGCAAGGCGCGAGCGCCTTGCCTTTTTTCGTTGAGACGTGAGGGCGGTGCTTCAGCAGCCGGTGTTCTTCACCCGCTCCACGGCGAGCCCGAAGAGCGGACGCAGCTTCGTGCCGAGCACATTGCCGAAAAATGCCGAGACGACCCACAGCCAGCCGTGCAGGCTGCCTGACACGATGCCGCTGAAGTACGCGCCGATATTGCAGCCGTACGCGAGGCGCGCGCCGTAGCCCATCAGCAGACCGCCGACGACTGCCGCGATCAGCGAGCGCAGCGGCAGACGCTACACGGGTGCGAAGCGGCCAGCGAGGGAAGCGGCGACCATCGCGCCGACTACGATGCCGAAGTCCATGACCGACTTCATGTCGTGGCTGAGCGGTGCGGCGAGGGCTGCCGCGTTCGGGCCGGTGCTCCACACATGCCAGCTCGCGACGTCGATGCCCATCGCGGAGAACGCCTTGGCGCCCCACAGCGCGAACGCCGACGTGATACCCCAAGGATGGCCGGAAAGCGCGAGCGTCACGAAGTTCAGGATCGCGAGCACGACGCCGCCGACGACGAGCGGCCACGGGCCGTGCAGCCACGGCGACGCGTTCGGTGCGCGCTCCACGTCGTTCACGAGACGGCCGTGACGACGCTTTTCGATCAGCACGGTCAGCGCGGCGATGGCAGCGAACACAACGAGGTTCAGCGCGATGCCCGGGCCGACGCCGAGCGTCTTCACGAGCGAGATCGGCTGGAGATGCGGCAGCGCGGACCAGAACGGCATGTGCGCCGTACCGATCACCGAGCCGAGGATGAATGCGATCAGCGTGATGACCATCCGCGTGCTGCCGCCGCCGACCGTGAACAGCGTGCCGGAGGCGCAGCCGCCGCCGAGCTGCATGCCAATGCCGAACATGAACGCGCCGATCAGGACCGACGTGCCGACGGGCGACACTTCGCCGACGACCGGATTTCCGAACAGCGTGCCGGCGGAAAGCGCCGGGAAGAACAGCAGCACGCCGATCGCGAGCATCAGCATCTGCGCGCGCAGGCCGGCGCCGCGGCCATCGGCGATGAACACGCGCCATGCGGACGTGAAGCCGAACGCGGAGTGATAGAGCGTGATGCCGAGCAACGCGCCGAGGACGTACAACGCGGCCTGCTTCACGCTGACGGTCTGCGCGAGATAGATCGCGCCGAACACGACGAGCGCGAGCGCGATGGCGAGCGGCTTCGGATTGATGAAGTCGAGACGGCGCGGCGTACCGCTGAACGACGTGGACATATCGGACATGATGAGCGGGTGCGGGCGCGAAAAATCGTGGAGGGAAAGGCCGCGAGTATACCTAAGTACCGCGTTGCGGCCGCTGTCCCCCAAGGCCGGCGGCCCTCGATGGGGGGGGCGCCCGCACGCCTCGCCGCGAGCCGGAGAGCCCCGCCGCACGGGGCTTTGCGGGAATCGACGCCGGCTAAGGCTGATCCCTTAATAACCCCTCGTAATAGTGATATTTCGAATCTGCCTTGAAATCGTCATTTTTTTGCAGTGAAACCGCAAGGTTGCACCCTGGCGTCGCCGCAGCCGATGTGGTTCGGGGCCGCTGACGACGTCGATCAAGCGCGGCGAAAGCGGACGCTCGGCCGTCGGTACGGTTGCGAGCACGAGGGTGCCGTCCGCGAGTGCTTCGGATAACGGACTGTCCGCCAACGCGTCGGGCTGAATGTCCGCATGGTTCACGCGTACGCCCGCAAGCCGGACCGCATTGCCCACACCGCTATTATGGATATTCCCTCATGGATAGTCCCTATGCATCCGGGCGTCCGTAATGCCGTTACCGGTAACGATGCGCTCTCTTGCGCGCAGCGCTCACTCGTAACGCTACGGACACGTCATGCTAAAGAACGTCACCATCCGCGGTGGACTTACCTTTGTTATCGGCAGCTTTATCGCGTTCCTGTTAATCATGATCGGCGTGGCCTATGGTTCGTTGAAGCTGACGAACGACAGCCTCACTGAAATCCGTGCGGATTCGCAGTCGCTCGTTGCGCTCAAGACGAGTTCCGAGAAATTGCTACAGGTGCGTCTCGCGCTCGGTGGCTATGAGACGCTCTTCAATGTCGGCAAGGCCACGCCGCAAATGCTCGATCAAGCGCATCGCGTGCTCGCCGAATCGAACGACCAGTTCCGCAGCTACAGCGCGGGCCCGTTTGCCGGCGACGAAGCGCGGCTCGTGCAGGCGGTCGCGCAGACGCGCGCGGCCCTCGTCGATAAGGCGCTGGAACCGGAGCACAAGGCACTCGTCGACGATGACTTCAGCACCTTCCGCACGATCCAGGGTGAAACGGCCAACCGTTACTACGCCGACTACGCCACGGCGATCGAAGCGCTCGAGCAGTGGCACGTCACGCAGGAGCAGCACAAAGCCGACACCGCCGCGCAGCGCTTCAAGGTCTCGCTCATCGTGTTCGGCCTGATCGGTGTAGTGGGCATCGGGCTCGGCCTGATTGCGCGCGCGGGTCTCGCGACGGCCGTCATCAAGCCTGTGAATCAGACGATCCGCCATTTCCAGCGCATTGCGGCAGGCGATCTGGGCGTGGACGTGCGCGTGCGTTCGACCAACGAGATGGGCCAGCTGCTCGGCGCGCTCGTGCAGATGCGCGACGGTCTGACCGGCACGGTTTCGCGCGTGCGCGGCAGCACGCACGAGATCGCGCTTGGCGCGAACCAGATCTCGGCGGGCAACGCCGACCTGTCCAGCCGCACGTCGCAGCAGGCCGCCGCGCTCCAGGAGACGGCGGCGAGTCTCCATGAACTGTCGGGTGCGGTGCGCCAGAACACGGCGAGCGCGAAAGAGGCGAGCGGTCTTGCGCAGGGCGCGCTCGACACGGTCTCGCACGGCGCGGACGTCGTTGCGCGCGTGAACACGACGATGAGCGAGATCTCGGCGTCGTCGCGCAAGGTGGAGGAGATCACCGGCATCATCGAGGGCATCGCGTTCCAGACGAACATTCTCGCGCTCAATGCGGCCGTCGAAGCGGCGCGCGCGGGCGAGCAGGGACGCGGCTTCGCCGTGGTCGCGAGCGAAGTGCGCAGCCTCGCTCAACGCTCGGGCACTGCGGCCAAGGAGATCAAGGAACTGATTTCGGCTTCCGTGGCGACGGTTGGATCGGGTGCACGGCTTGTCGAGGATGCGCGCAATACGATGGACGCAGCGCGCACCGCGGTCTCGCACGTGAACGACATCATGCGTGAGATCGAAGCGGCGACGCTCGAACAGAGCGACGGCATCGAGCAGGTCAATCACGCGATCGCGCAGATCGACGAGGCCACGCAGCGTAACGCGGCGCTTGTTGAAGAGGTGGCGGCGTCGGCGCAGTCGCTCGAGTCACAGGCGGAAGTGCTGCGCGATGCGGTGGCCGTGTTCAAGGTGAGCGACGCGATGCGCGGGACCAGGTGACGTTCAAGTCGCCTGTGGCGGGCTGAACGAAGTGCCTGGAACTTTGAGCGGAAATGAGGGCGTGGTCGGGCATCCGAACGATGCGGTGCTCGACTGAGCGCCATGGTGCCGATGCTTGATCACCGCCGTAGAAAAACAACCCTCAAAAAGAAAATGACGCATTCCCGCGAGGGAGTGCGTCATTGTCGAACGTGCTGCTTTGTTCGTTTCTTTTTTACTGCTTGTGCGTTGGTAGGCTCGATTGGACTCGAACCAACGACCCCCACCATGTCAAGGTGGTGCTCTAACCAGCTGAGCTACGAGCCTGTCGAGGCGCGAATTATAGAGACACTCGTGTGCGCTTGCAAGCGCTTTTCGAGCATCGCCATTCAGGCCGCTTCGCGTGCAAGGTCACGCAGGTTGCGCGTCGAGTCGACGAGCACCTCGCGCGCTATGCGTGCGCGCTTGCCGATCAGCGCTTTGGCGCTGCGCATGTCGCGTCCCTGATTCACCGTGATCGCACCCACCACGGCGCCTTCGCCGTCGAGGCCAAACAGCACGCACGGCGGCGCGGCGAGCGAGCCGCGCGCGAGCCATTCGGGCGCAGCCATGTCGCCTGCGAACTGGATGTTCAGGCCGCACTGGTCGGTCCAGAACCAGGGTGCGTCGGCGGATTCAGGCGCTAAGTCGAGCATCGCGCGTGTAGCCGTCACGGCCTGGCGGTTCGCGTTCTCCCAGGTTTCCTCGCGCACGGCGTGGCCGTTGGCGGCGCGACGGCACGCAGCGTCGCCGGCCGCGTAGATGTCGGGATGCGACGTGCGGCACTGCGCATCGACGACGATGCCGTTGTCGATGTCGAGCGCTGCCATGCGCGCGAGCGTCGTCTCCGGTTCGACGCCGATGCCGTAGATCACCGCATCGCCTGTGCAACGCGTGCCGTCCTGCAGCGTCAGCACGATTTCACCGCCTTCGCGCGTGGCCGAAACGATCGGCACGCCAAGATGCAGCGAGACGCCGCGCGCGCGATGAACGTCGCAGAGGTGCTCGCTCAGCATGGGCGGCGAGCAGCGCATCATCGCCCGCGGGGCCTGTTCGATCACCGTCGCCTCGGCGCCGAGATCGACGGCGCTCGATGCCAGTTCCAGGCCAATCACGCCAGCGCCGACCAGTAGCACGCGGCGTCCCGGTTTAAGCACCGCGTGCAGGCGGCGTGCGTCGTCGAGCGTGCGCAGCGTGTGGACACCGTCGCCGAGCGCGTCGAGCATCGGCAGGCGGCGCACCCGTGCGCCGGTGGCGAGCAGGACCTTGTCGAAGACGATCGTCGTGCCGTCTCGCAGCGCAAGCGTGCGCGCGTGCGGATCGAGTGCCACGACCGGCACGCCCAGACGCAGTTCGATCGATTGTTGCTGATAGAAGTCGTCGGCGTGGATCGCGCAGCGCGCGGTATCCGGCTGCAACAGGACGTCCTTCGAGAGCGGCGGGCGCTCGTAGGGTGCGTGCGGTTCGTCGCCGATCAGCACGACGCGGCCCGTGTAACCCTGGCGGCGCAGTTCCGCCGCCGCGGTGGCGCCGGCCTGGCCCGCGCCGACGATGGCAATGGTCGATGCGTTCATCGTGCGTGCTCCATCAAAGATGCAGGCCGCCCGCCGCGTGACGGATGCCACGAATGCCGAGACCGGCGTCGGCGTTGATCATCACGCCGCTCAGCACGCGGTTGTTCGCGCGCGACGCGAGCATGACGTAAGGGCCGGTGAAATCGGCGGGTTCCGGGAAAAACTGCAGCGGCAGGATGCTTGCGATGGCCTCGGGCGAGCGCGAGTCCATGATGCGCAGATCTTGCTGACCGAGCGAAGCGGGGCCGCGCAGGTCGCTTGCCATGCCGCACGGACCGACGCCGTTCACGCGCACCTTCGGTGCAAGTTCATAGGCGAGCTGGCGGATGATGCCCACGGCTGCGTGCTTGCTCGCGGTGTAGAGCGGGCCGCCGCCGCCGGGATAGAACGATGAGTTCGACAGCGTGAAGATCATGCTGCCCTCCGACGCGATGAGCGCGCGTGCCGCCGCCTTGGCGCCGAGCAGATAGCCCTTCACGTTGATCGAGAAGAGTTCGCCGAAACCGCTGTCGAGCTGCTCGGGCGTGAGATCGACCAGGCTCGACGCATGATCCCAGATCGCGGCGTTGCCGATGAAGGTGTCGAGCTTGCCGAATGCTTCAACGGCGGCGTTCACGGCGCGTTCATTGTCGGCGTAAGACGTGACGTCGCCCTGTACCGCGACGACTTCACTCGCGCTGAAGCGCTCGCGCAGCGCGGCGACTTTTTCCGCCGACCGTTCCAGCACGGCCACGCGCGCGCCTTCCGCGAGAAAACGTTCGACGAGCGCGAGTCCGAGGCCCGAGCCGCCGCCTGTGATCAGCGCGACGTCATTGTCGAGCCAGCCCCTGGCGTCTTTCATACTCATGCCTCCGGCACGTCGACATACACGGCGCCGTCCATCAGCGTGACCGGGAACGTCGCGAGCGGATCGGTGGCGGGCTGGCACAGCGCCTTGCCGGTCTTGAGACAGAAACGTGCGGCGTGCAGCGGACATTCGACGGTCGCGTCGTCCTCGATATAACCTTCGGACATCGAAGCATTACCGTGAGAGCAGCGGTCGTTCAGCGCAAACAGTTCGCCGTTCACCTTGAACACTGCGATAGCGGCGGACGGGCCGTCCACCTTGATCGCTTCGCCATCGGACAACGCGTCGTCCTGGCAGACAAAGATTCGAGCCATGATCAGAAAAGCACACTCAGGTTATGGGAGGACAACACCGCCTGATCGAGCGTGATCTCGCGGTGGCACAGTTGCCAGCCTGCGGCGGTGTCGGCGCGGCGCACGCGGTCGAGGCGGCAGCCGACGTAGAACGTTTCGTCGCGTTCCTTCTGCGACCGGTAGAGGATGTAATTCACGCATGCTTCGAATTCGCCCGGCGTGTCCGTCGCGGTGACACGCAGGTTCGAAACGCAGTGGCGCGTGCGCGAGGGCGGTTCTTCCGCCCATGCCATGCCGGTTTCGAGCCGCGCCACGCGGCGTTCGAGCTGGAAGCGCGAATCGTTGAAGATCCACGTGGTGGGCGGCTGCACGCCGCGACGGCGGTCGCGCGTCTGGGCATTCACGGTCGTGCGCATCGTGTAGTGAATGTCTTCCGCGAGCAGGTCGAGCCAGTCGCGAAAGCGCCATTCGTCGAGCAGCGCGGCTTCGTGGAAAAGAAACTGCTCGATGTCGTGATGCAGTTCCAGCGCGACGCGTGTGTCCTTGCCGGTTTCGCGTTGGGCCACTTCACTCATTTGAGCACCTCCGCTTCATAGCGCTGCGTGCGCTCGTTGATTTCGTCCCACGTTTCGGAGAGCAGCAGGTCGGCCCAGTAGCGATACATGCCGCGTGCGGCGGTCTCGGAGAAGATGTAGTTCGTAATGCCCGGAATGCCGTCTTCTCGGATGCGTTCCTGGCCGAGGCCTTGCTCCATGCAAAGCTTCGATTTACGCGCGCGACTTCCTCGCAGCACCTTCTGCACTTCGACCCAGTTCTCCGAATCGTCCTGTTCGAGAAAACCGGCCGGGCCGAACGCGCGCGTCGCGCTGCGTTCGAAGGCGGCTTTCACTTCGTCGGAGGCATCTTTATCGGCGATACAGAACGCCCACACCTCGACCTGGTTCGGTCCGCGCGGATGCCACACGCGCAGCGTTGCCGTGCCGTTGAGCCATGAAAGCGTCGGGAACAGATTGTTGTGGCCCGCGAGCCGAAGCGCTCGCACCTTGCCAAGACGCGCTTCTGCTTCGTCGTACGTGTCACGGAAGTACTGCGAAACTTCGCCGTCCACCCAGACGTTCGCGTCGGGTTGTTCGGTGAAGAAGAAGCCGCTGCCATGGCCGCGCTGGCCGTATTGCAGCGCGTCCTTCGCGGTTTCCCAGACGGGGCGTGCGGTCTGACCCGCGCCGAGCGCCTTGTCCGCGTCGTTCTCTTTCGCACCGAGCACCTGTACCGCCGATGCGTGCGAAAACAGCGCGTGATACTGGTCGCTCGCGAACTGCTCGGCCGGGAATTTCCAGTTGCAGTCGATCACCCACTTGTGCACGCCGCCGACGATCTCGGTGCCGCCTTCGCGGCGGTCGAGTACGCCGTCGAGATACCATGCGATGTCGCCCATGTACGTTTCGAGGTCGGGTGCGTTGGCATCCCAGTTGCCGAAGATGAGGCCTTTGTATACGGCGACGCGCGTCACTTCCTGGAGGCCCCACTTCTCTTTGCACAGGCCTTGCGGATAGGCGCGCGGCTCCAGCGGCACTTCGATCAGCGCGCCGTCCACGCCGTACGACCAGCCGTGATACGGGCACGTGAATGCGCGTGTATTGCCGGAATCGGCGAAGCTCACGCGCATCGAGCGATGCCGGCACTGGTTGAGGAAGGCCTTGATGGAGCCGTCTTTCTGACGGACCACGACGATGGGGTCTTCGCCCATGTACGTGTTGAAAAAGTCACCCGCTTTCGGTATCTGGCTGACGTGCGCGAGAAAGAGCCAGCAGCGGCCGAACACGCGTTCGAGTTCGAGTTCGTAGATGGCGGGATCGGTGTAGATCGACGGCGTGACGCGACCGTTGCGTGCGTCGACCAATGCGTCGATGTCGATGTTTGTGGACATGCGAGTCTCCTGTCGATGGGGCCTGGCGCTTTAGCGCCTGGTTCCAGCCCATGCAACGCTCCGTTGCATTGCTTCCCGGTGGGGAATGCAACCGGATCATCGTTGCCGACCGACTCAAAGTGAAATATTTTGTTTGTTGTCAGTTAGACGTTTGAACGATAATTACGCATGGAACTGAGACACCTGCGCTATTTCATTGCCGTTGCCGACGAGTTGAGTTTCACGCGCGCCGCGCTTCGACTCCACACCGCGCAGCCGTCGCTTAGCCAGCAGATACGCAATCTGGAGGACGAAGTCGGCACGCCGCTCCTCGAACGTACGCGTCGCAAAGTCGAACTTACTGAGGCGGGCAAAGTGTTTCTTGCCGAGGCGCGTCTCGTGGTGGCGCAGGCCGATCGCGCGGTGGCGCGAGCGCGCCAGGCGGGACAGCAGGGGCTCGCGACGGTGACGGTCGGCTTCGTGCCCGCCGCCGAAATCCGCATCTTTCCCGCGATCCTGCCGCGTCTGCGATTGCGTTTCCCCGATGTGAACATTGAGCTGCGCAGCCTGCCCACCGCGGATCAGGAGCAGGCGCTTCTGCGCGGGGACATCGACGTGGCATTCATGCGTCGTCCTGTGCATTCGCCTTTGCTGAAGAGCGAGATCGTGTTGACCGAACCGCTCGTGGTGGTGTTGCCGAGCGCGCATCCGCTCGCGAAGCTCGAGCGCATTCCGCCCGCGAAGCTGGGCGGCGAGCCGTTCATCAGCACGAATCCATCGTTCTCGGGGGAACTGCATAGCGTCGTCGAAGGCTGGTTCGACGCACACGGGCTGCATCGCAAGGTCGCGCAGGTGGCGACCAATATTCTTCTGAACCTGAACCTCGTAGGCATGGGGCTCGGCTACGCTCTGCTGCCTGCCTATGTCGGCTCGTTGACGAGCAACGCGATCTGCACGCGCGAACTGGAAAG
Organism: Paraburkholderia adhaesiva; assembly: GCF_021390575.1. Classification (GTDB taxonomy): domain Bacteria; phylum Pseudomonadota; class Gammaproteobacteria; order Burkholderiales; family Burkholderiaceae; genus Paraburkholderia; species Paraburkholderia adhaesiva. Next base: position 414,637 of record NZ_JAJEJQ010000003.1, read on the forward strand.
CGAGCCGCCCACGATCGACCTGCTGATGGTCTCGCGCAACGAACCGCATGGGGCCGAGCTTCAGGGGCTACTCGACATCGTGCGTGAAAACGCTGCCGCGCCTTGAGGCGCGGCGCGCTCAGCGTTTCGCCGCTAACTTGTCTTCCGGCGCTTCGAGCGCCGTCACCATCTCCCCGGCCGCGCGCTGCAATTCAGGCAGGAACCGGCGCACGGCCTCCGCTGGGTTGATGGCCTGTTCCAGGTAGACCACGTTCAGGCTCGCCAGCACGCGGCCGTGCGCCGAGATCGCCACGGCCAGCGCGCCAATCTTGCGCTGGTCGGACCAGTCGCCGTGGTTCGAGCCGAAGCCGTCCGCGCGCGTCTGTCGGATCAGGTTGCGGATAAACGCGTCGTCGAGCGCGAGCTTCTGTTGCTGTTCGCCGCCCGCGCCGGAGCGCAGCACATCGAGAATGTCCTCGCGTTCGGGTTCGGGGCAGGTCGCAAAGTAGACGCGTCCTGCCGCCGTCAGCAGCATCGGCAGACGGCGGCCCACCATCGCGCGGTGAAACGAAAGCGGGCTGAAGCGGTGCGTCGTCTCGCGCACGATCATCGCGTCGCCGTCGGGCGTCGTCAGGTCCGAGGGCCACACGATGCGCTGAAGCATCTTCGCCATGATCGGCGGTGCGACCGTCGCAATGTGCTCGTCGTCCGTGAAGCCCTCGCTCAGCGCGCGCACGTTCAGCGTGAGGCGGAAGCTGTCGTCGGAATCGCTGCGCCGCACAAACCCTTCTTCCACGAGCGTCTCCAGCAAACGCCGCACCGTCGTGCGGTGCAGACCCGTCGTCTCGCTCAGTTGCTGGCTCGTCGCGCGGCCGTTTTCCATCGCGTTGAGCGCCTGCAGTACCTGCAGGCCGCGCGCGAGGCCACGCACGTTTGCATACTTTGTCATAGATCAAATTTTCCTGCTAAATCAGCGATGTGCATTCTATGCACATTTTTCTGAAAATGTTGAGCCAGGTCCAGGTCAGACCTAGACTCGCTGAACATTTCCAGCCCTGCGGCACAACGCCTCACCTGGGCAGCCAATCCCCGCCGGGACTTTTCAGCATCCGCAGCGGCCGCCGAGCCGAGCGAGGTAGGAGACACATGAATACCCCCATCGATCAGACGGCGGATTCCGCCCGTTCCCGCGTCGAGGCGACCGATGTCGCCATCATCGGCGCGGGCCCCGTCGGCCTCATGATTGCCAACATTCTCGGCCGCGAGGGTGTGCGTGTCACGGTGGTCGAAAAGCTCGACGAGATCATCGATTACCCGCGCGCCATTGGTCTGGATGACGAAGCATTGCGCGTGTTCCAGTCGGTCGATCTCGTGCGCGAACTGCTGCCGCACACCACGCCCGACCACTGGATGCGTTTCGTCACGAAAGACGGCGACTGCTTCGCGTCGATCGAGCCGCGCACCGACGAATTCGGCTGGTCGCGCCGCAACGCATTTCTTCAGCCGACCGCGGACCAGGTGCTCTACGAAGGCCTCAAGCGCTTCGAGAACGTGCAGGTCCTGCTGGGGCACTCCGTCGACTCGTTCACGCAGGACGAAACCGGCGTGAGCATCGTCGTCATGGGCGCCGATGGCGAGCGCCGCACGATTCGCGCAGCGTACATGGTCGGCGCCGACGGCGGCAACAGTTTCGTGCGCCGCGCGCTGAACGTGCCGTTCGAAGGCCGCACGAAGCCGAATCAGTGGATCGTCGTGGACGTACGTAACGATCCGGTTGGCTCGCCGCACATCTACATGCATTGCGATCACAAGCGGCCTTATGTGTCGGCCGCGCTGCCGCACGGCATCCGCCGCTTCGAATTCATGGTGATGCCTGGCGAGACGGAAGAAGAACTCTCGAAGCCCGAAAACATGGCGGCGCTGATCCGCAAGGTCGTCGCGGATCCGGAGAGCGTCGATTACATCCGCAAGCGCGTTTATACGCACAACGCGCGGCTCGCGTCGACGTTCCGCGTGGACCGCGTCCTGCTGGCTGGCGACGCCGCGCACATCATGCCCGTCTGGCAGGGTCAGGGTTACAACAGCGGCATTCGCGATGCGAGCAACCTCGGCTGGAAGCTCGCAATGGTTGCGAAGGGGCTCGCCGACGGCAGCCTGCTCGACTCCTATACCGTCGAACGCCGGGCGCACGCGCGCTCGATGATTCACCTCTCCGAAGTCGCGGGCGACATCTTCGCGCCGACCACGCGCTTTGGCGCGCGGTTTCGCGATGTGTTCGTGAAGTCGCTGAACTATTTCCCGTCGGTCAAGCGCTACTTCGTCGAAATGCGATTCAAGCCGATGCCGCGCTACGAAGCGGGCGTCGTGCTGCTGCCTGCGCCGAAAGAAACGGGTGGCTGGCTCGCGCGCTTGCTCGAACGCTCGGGTAATTCGGCGCCGGGCCGTCTGCTCGGTTTGATGAGCCAGAAGCGCGATTCGCTGATCGGCCGCCTCGCGTACGGTCCCGATCCGCTCGCCGCTTCCCCCGTGGGCCGCATGTTTATCCAGCCGCGTGTGCGTCTTGCCGATGGCCGCGTCGTGCTGCTCGATGATGCGATCGGCAACGGTTTCGCCGTGCTCGCCTGGGGCGCAGACCCGACCTTCGGCCTCACGCCAGAGGCGCGTGCGCTGTGGGAGCGTCTGGGTGCGCGTTTCGTGATCGCGAAGCCGGATGTGCAACTCAACTACACCGACGACGTGCCCGAAGGCGTGCTCGCCATCGGCGACGTCACGGGCCGGCTGAAGGACTGGTTCACGCGTATTCCGGAATCGGTGGTGCTGCTGCGTCCGGACCGTTTTGTCGCTGGCGTGTGCACGCCGCAGCAGGTCTCGGGCGCCATCGTCGAACTCGCGGGCAAGCTCGGTGTGAGCGCTGTTGCGCAGCGCGCCGCCGCTGTTTCGCCATCGCCGTCGTCGCAGCGTCCCGAGCGGGATCAGGTTGCCGTTACACAAGCAGCAGGAGCATAAATTAGTATGCCTATTCATCTCGAATGTCTTTCGCACACGCCGTTGCACGGTTATTTCGATCCGTCGCCGGAAGTGGTTGCGGAAGTCGAACGCGTGGGCCGGGCAGCGCGCGCACGCGTCGAAGCGTTTGCGCCTGACCTGATCGTGGCATTCGCGCCCGACCACTACAACGGCTTCTTTTACGACGTGATGCCGCCGTTCTGCATCGGCGCGCGCGCTGAAGCGATCGGTGACTTCAAGAGCATGGCCGGCACGCTGCCGGTGCCGGAAGATCTTGCACAAGCGCTTGCGCAAAACGTGCTGGCCGCGGATATCGATGTTGCGCTTTCGTATCGCATGCAGGTCGATCATGGCTGCGCGCAGGCGCTCGAAGTGCTCACCGGCGGGCTTGATCGCTATCCGGTCATTCCGGTGTTTATCAATTCGGTGGCGCCGCCCATGGCGACGCTGCGTCGCGCGCGCCTGCTCGGTGACGCGATCGGCCGCTTCTTCTCGCGCACGGACAAGCGCGTGCTCTTCGTCGGTTCGGGCGGTATTTCGCACGAGCCACCGGTGCCTGAACTTGCCGGCGCGTTGCCTGAGGTCCAGGAGCGGCTCATCGCCGGACGCAATCCGACTGCGGAGTCGCGTGCCGCGCGCCAGGCTCGCACGGTGGCCGCCGCGAAGTCGTTCACGGCGGGCGACAGCCATCTGCATGCGCTCAATCCCGAATGGGATCGCGCGTTTCTCGCGATGCTCGCTTCGGGCGAACTGACCGCCGTGGACGGCATGACCAACGACGCGATCACGCGCGACGGCGGAAAGTCGGCGCATGAGATCCGCACCTGGGTGGCCGCGTTCGGGGCGCTTGCTGCGTCTGGCCCGTATCGCGCGTCGCTCGATTACTACCGCGCGATTCCCGAGTGGATCGCGGGCTTTGCCACCATGCACGCCACGCCGGTGGCATGACGGACCGCATCAAGGAGAACGCGATGTCTGATTCAAACCTCGTCACGACGCTCGCCGCGCGCCTGCGCGCCGCGGAAGCCTCGCGTGACACGATCGCGCCGGTACGCGGCGAAATCGCCCTCGACGACATGGCCACCGCCTACGCCGTGCAGCAGGCCAACGTGGACCTGCGCGTGGCGAACGGCGAGCGCATCGTGGGCCGCAAGATCGGCCTCACCTCGCTGGCGGTGCAAAAGCAGCTCGGCGTCGACCAGCCCGACTTCGGCGCGCTGTTCGCGTCGATGGCGTACGGCGACGGCGAACCGATCCCGCTCTCGCAGCTGATCCAGCCGAAGGTCGAAGCGGAAATCGCGCTCGTGCTCGAGCGCGATCTCACGCACGAAAAACACACCTTCGTCGACATCATCAACGCCAGCGCCTACGCGCTCGCCGCGATCGAAGTCGTAGACAGCCGTATCGCGAACTGGGACATCCGTTTTGTCGATACGGTGGCCGACAACGCCTCGAGCGCGCGCTTCGTGGTGGGCAGCCGCCCGGTGCCGCTCTCGCAGATCGACCTCACCGCGTGCGCAATGGAACTCTCGCGTGACGGCGAAGTGCTCTCGCGTGGCAATGGTGCGGCGTGCCTCGGCAATCCGCTGAACGCAGCCGTGTGGCTCGCTGACCGCATGGCGCAACTCGGCACACCGCTGCGCGCGGGCGACGTCGTGCTCACCGGCGCGCTCGGCCCGATGGTGGCCGTCAAGGAAGCGGGCATCTATACCGCGCAGATCGAAGGGCTCGGCAGCGTCCGCGCGACTTTCACCGCCTGATCAGAGGATGTAAATGGCAACGCAAAAACTCAAGGCCGCGATCATCGGATCGGGCAACATCGGCACCGACCTCATGATCAAGATCATGCGGCACGGCAAGCATCTGGAGATGGGTGCGATGGTCGGCATCGACCCGGCGTCGGACGGCCTCGCGCGCGCCGCGCGCCTGGGCGTCGCGACCACGCACGAAGGCGTGCAGGGCCTCGTGAACCTGCCGGTCTTCAAGGACATCGACGTGGTGTTCGACGCCACCTCGGCCGGCGCGCACGTGAAGAACGACGCGTTCCTGCGCCAGCACAAGCCTGGCATCCGCGTGATCGACCTCACGCCCGCGGCGATCGGCCCGTACTGCGTGCCGGTCGTGAATCTCGACGCGCACATCGACGCGCCGAACGTGAACATGGTCACCTGCGGCGGCCAGGCGACGATCCCGATGGTGGCCGCGGTCTCGCGCGTGGCGAAGGTGCATTACGCGGAAATCGTGGCGTCGATCAGCAGCAAGTCGGCGGGCCCCGGCACGCGCGCGAACATCGACGAATTCACCGAAACGACGTCGAAGGCCATCGAAGTGGTGGGCGGCGCGGCGAAGGGCAAGGCGATCATCGTGCTCAATCCGGCCGAGCCGCCGGTGATGATGCGCGACACCGTGTACGTGCTGTCCGAACTTGCGGACCAGGCACGGGTGGAAGCGTCGGTCGAGGAAATGGCGAAGGCCGTGCACGCCTACGTGCCGGGCTACCGCCTCAAGCAGAAGGTGCAGTTCGATGTGATCCCCGAGAGCGCACCGCTGAACATCCCGGGCCGTGGCAAATTCAGCGGCCTGAAGACCTCGGTGTTTCTCGAAGTCGAAGGCGCAGCGCACTATCTGCCGGCCTACGCGGGCAACCTCGACATCATGACCTCGGCGGCGCTGGCCACCGCGGAGCGCATCGCCAGCGCCGCTGTGGCGGCCTGAACGACAACGCGAGAACCACGAACATGAGCAAGAAACTCTATATCTCCGACGTGACGCTGCGCGACGGCAGCCACGCAATCCGCCACCAGTACTCGATCCAGAACGTGCAGGACATCGCGCGTGCGCTGGACCGCGCGAAGGTCGACAGCATCGAGGTGGCACACGGCGACGGCCTGCAGGGCTCGAGCTTCAACTACGGTTTTGGCGCGCACAGCGACCTCGAATGGATCGAGGCGGTGGCCGACGTCGTTACGCACGCGCAGATTGCGACGCTGCTGCTGCCGGGCATCGGCACGATTCACGACCTGAAGGCCGCGTACAACGCAGGCGCGCGCGTGGTACGTGTGGCCACGCACTGCACCGAAGCGGACATCTCGAAGCAGCACATCGAGTATGCACGCGAACTCGGCATGGACACGGTGGGCTTCCTGATGATGAGCCACATGACCACGCCGGAGAATCTCGCCGTTGAAGCGAAGAAGATGGAAAGCTACGGCGCGACCTGCATTTACGTGGTCGATTCGGGCGGCGCGCTGACGATGAACGACGTGCGCGACCGGTTCCGTGCGCTCAAGGGTGTACTCAAGCCCGAAACGACGACGGGCATGCACGCGCACCACAACCTGTCGCTGGGCGTGGCGAACTCGATGGTCGCGGTGGAAGAGGGCTGTGACCGTATCGACGCGTCGCTCGCGGGGATGGGCGCGGGCGCGGGCAATGCGCCGCTCGAAGTGTTCATCGGGGCGGCCGAGCGCATGGGCTGGAATCACGGCACGGATCTGTACACGCTGATGGACGCAGCCGACGACATCGTGCGTCCGCTGCAGGACCGTCCGGTGCGTGTCGATCGCGAGACGCTCGCGCTGGGCTATGCGGGGGTGTATTCGAGCTTCCTGCGCCATTCAGAGGTCGCTGCGAAGAAGTACGGTCTGAAGACCGTCGACATTCTGGTGGAACTGGGCAAGCGCCGTATGGTGGGTGGTCAGGAGGACATGATTGTTGACGTGGCGCTTGATCTGAAGAAGCGCGCTGAAGCCGGACAGCAATAAATACAGCGGCACCGCGCACGGTCTTTGCGATCCGAATAAGCAGGAGGAGCCAATGGTTCCTCCCTGGCGATTAACCAGGTTTTAAAGAGGAAGGTCATCATGACTGCACAGGCAATCACGGAAGCGTCGACGAGCAAGTTCGCCCGCGTAAAGGTGGACGATCAGGACGTGCAGATTCACTACAACGACGTGGGTGCGGGCGCCGAAACGGTCGTGATGCTGCACGGTTCAGGTCCGGGCGCGAGCGGCTGGGCGAACTTCAACCGCAACGTCGAGCCGCTCGTCGCGGCGGGCTACCGCGTGATCCTCATGGATTGCCTCGGCTGGAGCAAGAGCGATCCGATCGTCTGCACCGGCTCGCGCTCCGAACTCAATGGCCGCACGCTGAAGGGCCTGCTCGACGTGCTTGGCATCGAGCGCGTGCATATCCTCGGCAATTCGATGGGCGGCCACAGCGCCGTGGCGTTCGCGCTCGCGAACCCGCAGCGCGTCGGCAAGCTCGTGCTGATGGGTGGCGGCACCGCCGGTCCGAGCAATTTCGCACCGATGCCGACCGAAGGCATCAAGCTGCTTCAGGGTCTCTATCGCGAGCCGACCATCGAGAACCTCAAGCGCATGATGAATGTGTTCGTCTACGATGCGAGCGCGCTCACCGACGCACTCATGCAGGCGCGCCTCGACAACATGCTCGCGCGTCGCGACCATCTGGAGAACTTCGTGAAGAGCCTCGCGGCGAATCCGAAACAGTTCACCGACTACGGTCCGCGCCTTGGCGAAATCGCCGCGCCGACGCTCGTGATCTGGGGCCGCGACGATCGTTTCGTGCCGATGGATACGGGTCTGCGACTGCTCGCGGGAATGCAGAACGCGCAGCTTCACGTGTTCAACCGTTGCGGCCACTGGGCGCAGTGGGAGCATGCTGACGCGTTTAACCGTATGGTGCTGGACTTCCTGCAACACTGATCAGTTGGTTTCTCGCGATGGCGGGTTGGCAACGTCGCGAGTGCTGGACCGGAAAAGGCGGCGTGCGTAACGGCACGTCGCCTTTTTTTCGTGCTTCGGCGAGACTCTAAATCTGGCGACACGGCGTGTGTCGAGTTCGATCTTGAGTTCCCTCGACGACCGACCATACTAATATCCATGAGCAGAGTCGACTTCGGAGGACTGCCATGCCGACGTACCAATACCGCTGCGAGAAGTGCGGAAAAATGTTCGAGAGCGTTGAACACCTCGCTGAACATGAAGCTGCTCATCCGCACTGTCCTGACTGCGGTAGCGAAAAGATTCAGCACGTGCCTACAACATTCATTCCGAAGACTTCAAGGAAGAGTTGAGGGCGCGGGTCTGGTTTTCTGTTCACGCGTCGAGCCGTTGCACGTCAACCGTATCGAAGACGGCGGGTGTATTCGCGCCGTTTGCTGATATCGAGCCCGCTTTTCACGCAAACGCCCGGCAAACGTTACTTTTTCGCGAGTGCGTCGATCCTGTTGACCCGTTTGTCGAACTCACCCTTGTTGCGTTCGCGAAGGTCTTCGAGATCGGACACCACCTTGTTAAACCGTGCGGTCGCCCGGTCGCCCTTGATTTCGTCGATTTTCGCTTTCATTTCGACGAAATCGCTAATGCGCTTGTCGTTCTTTTCTTCGTCGGTAAGCGTGCTGATCAGGACTTCGAGCGCGTCGGAAATGCGCCCTAACTGGCGGCCATAGCTGTCGCTGTTGACGACGGCCTGTTCGGTGGCCGGATCGCCCGAGTTTTCGTTGTTGACGACGACACCTGCGAAGGTCCACGGCAGGATGGGCTCGTTGAGCGATTGCGGCGCGGCGATGAAGGGAAAGAACGAGCGCATCATCGAAGCCCAGTAATTCGCAGCCGGAGCGAACAGCGCGTTATTGTCAGCGGGTGCAGGCATCGCATTCTCCTGGGAGTCCAGACGATAAATTTAGTGCCCTCGATAGAGCGTCGATGCAGGCGACGTTGCGGGCGGCGGCTCCGGAGCGGCAGAGCGCGCGAGGATCTTCTGCATGACATCGCGCACGATGTCGCCTGCGGCGCCAGCCGTCGTCGGCGTGTCGTCCGCCGGACTGGCTGGCGCGGTTTTCGACTGGATGAGGTCCTGCATGTGCTGGGCCGCGGTCGCGTCCTCGCCCAGCGGCGCGAGGTGTTTCGCGACCAGCGCGAGCAGGCTCTGCATGTGCGTTACGTCGCGTCCGCTCGCGGCCTGCAGTGTGGCGGGGTCGATCGTGGGCTCTGACACTTCGATCGACGTTGGGCTGCGTTGCGGATCAAACGGCGCATTCAGCGCTGCGGAGAGGTCGGGCGCGGCGGCTTCGCGTGCGCTCAGCGGTCCCGCGATGCCAAAACAGTTGCGAATGGTTTTGATGATCGAAGTGTGGTCATAAGGCACGGGTCCCGCCGCGCGCACAACGGTGCCCGCGGCGGTGTACGGCGAGACGATGATCGCGGGGACGCGCACGCCGAAGCGGTCGAACGTGAAGCGCTGGGTCGGCCTCGGCGGCTCGGGCTGCGTCGCGGCGGGCGGCGCAACGTGATCGAAGCAGCCGCCGTGTTCGTCGAAGGTCACGATCATGAGCGTTCTGGCCCAGTTCGGCGACGCACGCACGGCGTTATACACGCGCGCGACGAGCGCATCCGCGAACGGTACATGGTGTGGCGGGTGCATATCGTTGGACAGGTTCTGCGCGTCAGGGTAGTACCTCGGCTCGATGAACGCGTACGCGGGTAGTTGGCCTGCCGCGGCGTCGCTGATGAATTCGTCGATCAACCGGAAGTTTCCAAAGTACGGCCACAGGCGCGATAGCAGCGCGGCCTGCGGGAAATCGTGGAAATAGATTTTCCACGGCACGACGCCTTGCAGCTCGTTGAAGATGGTTTGCATCGGAAACGGAAAGCCATCGAGCGTATTGTTTTCGTAGCCGTTGGCCGTACCCGCATGCAGGAAGAACCGGTTGGGCCAGGTCTGGCACGGCGCCGAGGCGAACCAGCGGTCCGAGACGGCGAAACTATTTGCCAGCTGGGTCAGCGCCGGAAGCTCGGCGGGTGTGAAGCAGTGCATGATGTCCGCGCCGTTGCCACCCTTGTTCCGGTAGTTGGCGACGAAGCCGCTCATCGTCGGTACGCCCGTCACAGGCCCGTTGAAGAGTTGCGCATTGATGTCGTCGAACGTTTCGCCGGGGTCGGGATCTGGCGTCGTCGAACAGTCGGTGTCAGGCGGCGTGGTCCATGGTGCGATGCCGTCGTTGCCCGCGCAGTCGGCGCCTTCGAGTCCGTCGAAAGTGGGGTCCGCCGGACGCAAATAGCCGAGGACGTTATCGAACGAACGATTCTCCAGCATCAGCACAACGATGTGCTGTATGGCGGACCAGTCAGTCATCTCGTCTCCTGCAGGTTGCATGAGTCTTGCGATGCTGCGGCCCCGCCCATCGGTTCTTGCTGGCGAAGCAGCTTCACGGATTATCCACGCGAAGCGGGACGGGCGGCGTGAAGGCGCGCGGACGATCCGGTTGCGACGTCAGTGAGTCAAGGTCGTCTATACGCTCGCAACGACGACGATGAATGCGATCGCGATCAGCGGACGCTGACGCAGCGATCACAGAAGGGCGAACGACGATTGCGCTATGAGGAAGGCGTTAGCCGCCCACGCGAGGCGGGCGGCCTGATGAAGCGAAGCGACGAAATCACGGTCATCGTCCCCACAGATCCAAACCGTCAAACGATTCCGGTTGTGTAGAACACGATAATCACGAAGAACACGGCGAGCGTCTTGATGACCGTGACCGCGAAGATGTCGCGATACGATTCGCGGTGCGTGAGGCCCGTTACTGCGAGCAGCGTGATGACCGCGCCGTTGTGCGGAAGCGTGTCCATGCCGCCGCTTGCCATCGCGACCACACGGTGCAGCACTTCCATCGGAATGTTTGCGTACTGCGCGCTCTTGATGAACAGATCGGACATGGCCGCCAGCGCGATGCTCATGCCGCCGGATGCCGACCCGGTGATACCCGCGAGCGCGCTAACGGACACCGCCGCATTGACGAGCGGGTTCGGAATGCTCTTGAGCGCGTCGCTCACGACGAGGAAGCCCGGCAGCGCTGCGATCACGCCGCCGAAGCCATATTCGGACGCGGTGTTCATCGAAGCCAGCAGAGCCCCTGCCACGGCCGCTTTCGTGCCGTTGGCGAAGCGCGAACTGACGCGGTGGAACGCCGTGACGATCACGAGCACGATGCCGAGCACGAGCGCGCCTTCGACGGCCCAGATCCCCACGACCTGCTTGATGGTGGTCGTGACGGGCGCGTGAATGCCGGGCAGCACATCGGGCGTGACGGTGAAGGTCTCGCCGTACCAGATCGGAATCCAGCGCGTGAGCAGAAAGTTCGCCACGCCCACGAGCACGAGCGGAGCGATTGCGAGCAGCGGATTCGGCAGATTGGTCGTTTCGACGCGCTCGGGCTCATTCAAAAGCGACGTGCCATAGCCCTCGCCCGACGCCATCGCGCCGCGGCGGCGCCACTCGAGGTACGTGAGGCCCACGATGACGATGAAGAGCGAGCCGATGATGCCGAGCGCGGGCGCGGCCCACGTGGTCGTCTTGAAGAATGTGGTCGGGATGATGTTCTGGATCTGCGGCGTGCCGGGCAGCGAGTCCATCGTGAACGAGAACGCGCCGAGCGCGATGGCGCCGGGCATCAGCCGTTTCGGGATGTTGCTCTGGCGATAGAGTTCGGCGGCGAACGGATACACCGCGAACACCACGACGAATAGCGACACGCCGCCGTAGGTGAGCAGGGCGCACACCGCGACGATCACGGCGTTGGCGCGCGAGCGGCCGATGTAGCGGATCGCGGCAATAACAATCGATTCGGAGAAGCCCGAGAGTTCGATGACTTTGCCGAAAACGGCGCCGAGCAGGAACACGGGGAAGTACAGCTTCACGAAGCCGACCATCTTCTCCATGAAGATGCTGGAGAACACCGGCGCGACGGCGGTTGGCTCGGTGAGCAGCACGGCGCCGAGCGCGGCGATGGGCGCAAACAGGATCACGCTGTAGCCGCGGTAGGCGGCGAGCATGAGAAACACGAGCGCAGCGATAACGATAACGAACGACATTGAGCCTCCCGTGATAGTTATAGTGGGATGCATAGTGGTGTGTTGCGCCGATTCTACCGAAACGTATCACCGTTGCAGCGCCGCTGTACGGTCCTGGTTTTGCCGCAGGCGGATCGCATGTACGACATGGGGGCGGCGACGCTCTGGAGGGTGGCGATGATCGGCTTCGAACCGGATCAGATCCTTAGGCGGACGATCGTGCGGCGTGGCGTATGGGTGGCGCTCGCGGGCTGTCTTGCGATAAGCGCTGCCGCGCACGCGCAGACGGCCTCAGACGCACAGGCACCGCGCAAGAACTGGTACAACGATCCGTTTTTCGCGCTATCGAGCGCGGTGAGCGCGTGCCCGATGCCGCTCGGGCCGCTGATGACCCAGTCGGAAGCAGAAGACGATGCCCACTACCGTGTGGAGCGCGGCACGACGTGCTGGCTCGCGCACAAGTGCTCGAAGCCGAATTCGTACCTTTATGACGCGGACATTGCCACCGCGATCCGTGAGCGGTTCAAGGGCGACACGTCGCTTGCGAACACGAGTCTCTGGATCACCGTGCAGCGCCGTTTTGTCTACGCGGAAGGATGCGCGAGCGCATCCTTCGACCAGGCCGCGTTGCAGCGCAGCCTCGAAGCGATTCCCGACGTCGAGCAGGTTTTCGTGCGCGTGAGGGCCGATCCGCACGCCGCGCCGCCTTACAAAACGCTGGCTCCATAGAAGTGAGCACGCCCGCGTTGCCGGCTGCAAGCCGCGCAGGCGGCGGCCGGCGTGGCACAATTGCAGGTCGAATAAATAGAAAACCCATCGGGTCCACCATGACACGTCCAGATTCGTCGCCGTTGTTCCGTTTTCTCAGGCTGCCGGTCGCGCTGAGCGCGGGCATGGTGTTCGCCGCTTTGTCCGCGTGCGGCAGCAGCACGCCGCCGCTGTTTCTCTCCGACGGCCGCCCGACGATCCAGGTGCAATGTCCGGCAGCGGGCGACCGTGACTCCTGCGCACAGCAGGCGCGTGCGCGTTGCGGCGGCGCCTATGACACGGTTGGCTCGTCCATCGAGGGAGACAACTTCAACCTCGTCTTTGCCTGCCGCGCCAAATAAGTCGCTGCACTTCGCCGGCCGGCCAGCGTCCGTCTGACGTGCCGGTCGAATACGAACAGATGAATCGACGCCGTATCTATCGACCTAAGTCGTTCGGCGTAAAAACCTTCCAGAACCCGAAGAAATCGATTGTTTCGTAAATGGCACGCAACACGCCGCCATATTTTGATTCGCTCAATTCTGCTGTGTTCTTGTGGCTGAAATCCGACGCTTTCTGCCGTCCAGAAAATGCAGCGAGCATACCGCTCCACAATTCAGTAATATTCGAGCGTTATAACCGCGGTTTATCCCGTTGAAGTCTGAAGTGAATGCACCATCCGTTTTTTCTGGGTTGGTCGGGGCTTCCGTGCGGCAACCAACGGATAGCCGCGCGTACGAAATTTATTGTTCAGAGGTACCTGGGGCCTATATATTGCGGTGTGCGTGGCAATATCCGGCACGAGTCCGGATAAAAAGAATCAAGAACGATATTCGGGTATTTGTAAAAAATCAGAAATTACGTAGATGCGCCGGCCCGCGCGTCATTAAATGGCTTGTCATTACCGGGGACCACAGTGAATCACCATCAACTCGAGAAAGATATCGAGCATCTGGAACATGTCATTGCACGGCTTTCTGGGCAGGATCGCATTCCGCTTTCATATTGGCGAGAGCGGGTCGAATCGGTGATGAGCGCGGATCTCGTACCGTCACAGGTGCAGCGTGTGAAGCGGCTCAAAGAGGCACTGAGCGAGCTTGAGCAGCGCGTCGACGAAAGCCGGCGGCGCTAGGCGGTGGCAGGTGGTGCCGGGTTGTGCCGGGTTGTGCGATCGCGAAACGGATTGCCCACGCGTTGCGAAAAAGAGGCGCAATCCGGCGCGCTTTCACTTCAGAACGGTCACAATGTCGTCGTGTGACCGAACCGGAGAACACCTTCCATGCCGAGCTACAAGCAATTGACCGCCCAACTTGAGAAGCTTCACAAGGAAGTTGCCGCTGCCCGTGAAAAAGAAATCGAGCAGGCAATCGCGGACATCAAGGAGAAAATTGCCGAGTACGACATCACGCCGGAAGAACTCGGTTTTACGAGCCGCGTAGCCGCGAAGCACAAGAAACCGCAGCCGGCCCGCTATATGGATCCGAAAACCGGCCAGACGTGGAGCGGCCGCGGCCGTGCGCCGGGCTGGCTCGCCGGCAAGAACCGCGAGCGCTTCCTCATCAAGGAGTGACTGGCCGCCTCCCGCGCGCGTTTTGCGGGGGCGTGCAGTTTCAGGCTGGCAGATGCCACACTCCCCGCAAAAGCTCGCCCTGAGCCGCTCCCGCGGCCCGTACGGAGATCGTTTGCGCGCCGCATGTAGCCGTGCCACCCATATGCCCGTATCGAATTTTCGTCGCGCGCTGCAATGCCGTGTATCATTCGTCCCCGGCGCCGCTTTGCGTCGTTTCGCGCCGGTGTGAGTCCTGATTTCCGGACCGTTCGTGCTATTTGCGCGCTGCGCCGGATGCCGTGGCTGCCCTGCGATGCCGTCCGCTGCCGTTTGCTGAGCGGACCCGGCTGGTGGCCCACACCGCCGCCCATGCTGCAACCCATGCCTCGTGCTGCCCGGTTGCCTGAATTTCATCTGTGATACCCAGCCCGATGTCAGTTTCTGTTTCCGAACTTGAACGCCGCCGCACGTTTGCGGTCATCTCTCACCCGGACGCGGGCAAGACCACGCTGACCGAAAAGCTGCTGCTTTTCTCGGGCGCGATCCAGATCGCCGGTACCGTGAAGGGCAAGAAAAGCGGCCGCTTCGCGACGTCCGACTGGATGGAGATCGAAAAGCAGCGCGGCATTTCGGTAGCGAGTTCGGTCATGCAGTTCGAGTATGGCGACGCCGTCATCAATCTGCTCGACACGCCGGGCCACGAGGACTTCTCGGAAGACACCTACCGCGTGCTGACGGCGGTGGACGCCGCCGTGATGGTGATCGACGGTGCAAACGGTGTGGAAGCGCAGACGCTCAAGCTGCTCGAAGTCTGCCGCAGCCGCAAGACGCCGATTCTCACGTTCATCAACAAGCTCGACCGCGAAGTGCGCGAGCCGCTCGACCTGCTCGACGAGATCGAACAGCACCTCGGTGTGGCGGCGGTGCCGTTCACCTGGCCCATCGGCATGGGCAAGGAGTTCCAGGGCGTCTACGACATCCAGCGCGACCAGGTGCGCGTGTTCCGCGCGGGCGAGCAATCGCTCGGCGGTGCGGTGGAAACGCTTCAGGCGATCAGCGACGAAGAAGGCGAGCGCCGCTTCGGCTATCACTGGAAGCGCACGAAGGAAGAGGTCGAACTGATTACCGGCGCGACGCCGACGTTCGATCGCGAGGCGTTTCTAGCCGGCGAGCAGTCGCCGGTGCTGTTCGGCTCGGCGATCAACAACTTCGGCGTGAAAGAGATTCTCGATGCCCTCGTCGATCTCGCGCCGCCGCCGTCGCCGCGCATGGCCGTTCAGCGTCCTGTCGATCCCAGCGAGCCGAAATTCACGGGCGTCGTGTTCAAGGTCCAGGCCAACATGGACCTCGCGCACCGCGACCGCGTGGCGTTCATCCGCGTGTGTTCGGGCCGCTTCGAGCGCGGCATGCAACTGAAGGTCACGCGCAACAACAAGACGTTCCGCGCGAACAACGTGGTGAGCTTCCTCTCGCAGCGTCGCGAGACCGTGGCAGAGGCGTACCCTGGCGATATCATCGGTATTCCTAATCATGGCACGCTGAGCCTCGGCGATACGCTAACCGAAGGCGAGGATCTCCAGTTCACCGGCCTGCCGTTCTTCGCGCCGGAAATTTTCCAGACCATCGAAGTGGTCGATCCGATGCGCGCGAAGCAGCTGGGCGAAGCGCTCAAGCAGCTCGGCGAGGAAGGGGCGATCCAGGTGTTCCGCCCGCTGCACGGCGGTTCGATGATTCTGGGCGCCGTGGGCCAACTGCAGTTCGAAGTGGTGTCGCACCGTCTGTCCGCGGAATACAAGGTGGACGTGCGCATCATGCCCGCGCGCTACCGCCTCTCGCGCTGGGTCACCTGCGACGACGCCACCGAACTGCGCCGCTTCACCGATTCTTACGCGGCCCGCATGGCCTACGACGCGTCGAACGCGCCGACTTACCTCGCTTCGCACATCTCCGAAATCGAAGTCGCGCAGAAGGCGTGGCCGAAGATCGTGTTCAACGAGTTGCGCGAGCATTCGGGCGCGCCGTTCCGCAAAGGGCTGTAATAGCCCGCTTCACTCCGCGCGCAGGTTTTGTCCTCGCGCGCGGACGTCTTTCCCGCGCCGCGCGCGGCGACCTGAGCTGTGTTGCCATGCCGCTTGCCGGCATGGAATCCCCACGAATCCTCTACGCATGGCGGGCAACAACTCGTCTTTCGCGCTGAAAATACCTTGCGCGAAGTCTGCGCGCCGACTCCACGATTCGCATATCCTGACGCGGATACAGAAAGAACGTCTGTGACGTTCATCCGACAAGTCAGGAGAGACTGTGACAGTACGCAATCTCGATGCGATATTTCAGCCGAAATCGATTGCCGTGATCGGCGCTTCGCGGCGCCCCGGCAGCGTCGGCGAAATGGTGTGGCGGCGCTTGATCGAAGGGGGATTCACCGGTCCGTTGTGGGCCGTCAATCCGCGCCACGCCAACTACGCCGAAGGCTTCGATGGGCGCCCCGTCCTGTCCGACGCGGGCGATCTGCCCGAAGCACCCACGGTCGCCGTGATCTGCACGCGGCCCGCTACGTGGCCGTCGCTCGTGCATCGCCTCGGCGGCATGGGCACGCGCGCGGCGATCCTCATCGGCGAAGTGAACAGTGCCGACGACCACGCCCACCTTCGCCACACCCTGGCCGCAGCGCGGCCGCACCTGCTGCGTATCGTCGGGCCGGGTAGCGTCGGTGTCATCACGCCTGCGCTCAACGCGCAACTGGGCGCGGCGGCGACGGTCGCGCGGCCCGGTGGCGTGGCATGGGTTTCGCAGTCGAACGCACTCACTAACGCCGTGCTGCGCTGGGCCGACCGGCGCGGACTTGGCTTCTCGCATGCGATCGCGCTCGGCGGCGAAGCGGACGTCGACGCTGGGGACGTCCTCGACTACCTCGCGAGCGATCCGTCGACGCGCGCCATCCTGCTCGAACTCGACTCGGTGCGCGCGGCGCGCAAGTTCATGTCGGCGGCCCGCGCGGCGGCGCGTAACAAGCCGGTCCTCGCGCTGCGCAGCGGGCGCGACGATCCGGGCGACGGGCTCTATACCGCGGCGTTCCGGCGCGCGGGCATGGTGCGCGTGGACACGCTCGACGACCTGCTCGACGAAATCGAAACGCTCGGCGTGGGCCGGGTTGCCGCGAGCGACACGGCCACGCTCATCACGAGCGACCGTGGTGTCGCGACGCTGGCGCGCGACGCGTTCAACATGGCGGGCGACACGCTCGCGGCCTGGCACGACGACGCGCGCGCGGCGATGAGCGCGGCGCTGCCGCACGTGCAGCCCGGTAATCCGCTAGTACTCGGCGAAACGGCGACGCCCGAGCATTTCGCGCTCGCGCTGCAGACGCTCGGGCCGTATCCGAAGACGGGCACGGTGTTCGTCGTGCACGGGCCGACGCATAGCGCGCCGGTCGAAGACGTGGCCCGCACGCTCATCGAGAATCAGCGCGTGGCGTATCGCGGGGTGCTGGCGTGCTTCTTCGGCGGCGTGGATGCCGCCATGCGCGACGCGTTGCACGCGCATGGCATCCCGGTGCATACGACGCCACGGCGGCTCGCGCGCGCGTTCACGCGTCTCGTCGATTACAGGCTTGGCCGCGCACTGCTGATGCAGACACCCGAAGGCACCCCCGCACAGCGCGCCGATGCGATCGACGCCGCGCAGGTGCTGGCGCGCGAAGCGCTGGCGGCGGGCCAGTCCGAGCTGACCGGCGGGGCGGCGTCGAAGCTGCTGGGCCTGTTCGGCCTGCGGACCTGGAGGCCCGGCGAAAGCAAGACGCTGGACGCGGTCGAGCCGGTGGTCGAGGTGGCCGTGGAGTTTCGCGACGACGAGAATTTCGGTCCGGTGTTCTACTTCGTCGCGCCGTCCATGGACGGCAGTTCGCCGCCCTTGCGCGTTTACGGGTTGCCCCCGCTCAATCCGACGTTGGCGCGCGACATCGTCACACAGTCGCCGCACGCGCAGCGCCTCGACACGCCTGAGCCGCCGCTCATCGCGCTTACCGAACTTTCGCAGGCCGTGTGCGACGTCCACGAGATCGTCGGCATGGAGTTGACGCTGCGGATCTTGCCCGCCGAAACGCTGCTCGCGGCGCCGCGCCTCAAGCTCGCCGCCAAGCGCAGCCGCTTCGCGATCATGCCGTATCCGCGCCGGCTCGAAGAGACGCTTGACTGGTACGGCCAGCGTCTCACGATCCGGCCGATTCGCCCCGAGGACGAAGAGCCGCATCGCGCGCTGATCGCGTCGATGACGCCTGAAGATTTGCGTCTGCGGTTCTTTTCGGCAGTGCGCAGCTTCGACCATACGCAGCTGGCACGCATGACGCAGATCGATTACGACCGCGAGATGGCGCTCATCGCGACGGTCGAGGACGAAGACGGCAAGCCGCGCACCCTCGGCGTGGTGCGCGCAGTGACGGATCCGGACAACGAGACCGCGGAGTTCGCGGTGACCGTGCTCTCCAACCTCAAGGGGCGCGGCCTCGGACACATGCTGATGGAGCGGATCATCGCGTATGCACGCTCGCGTGGTACGCACTGGATGCTCGGCGAGGCGTTGCGCGAGAACACGCCGATGATTCGCCTTGCGCGTTCAGTCGGCTTCACCGTGACGCCGACTGAGGACCCCGGGGTGGTTGGCTTCCGGATGCCGCTTGATTGACGAAGTTTTGACGCTGATGGCCTGAATCGGGTTCAAGCCGGTTCAGGCGGCATCATGGCTGCAGTCGCGAAACGCAGCCGCCTAAAATCAGGCAGCGAGCTTCGCGCGTGCGTCGTCCACCTGGGCGCGCTTGAGCGCGAGCTCTTCGAGCCAGGTATCGCTGTACTGCGCGCCGGTTTCCTTTTCGAGGCGCGCGATGGTCGCGGCGCAGCGCGCGGCGTCCTTCGGCGTCGCGATAAAGGCCTTGACGGACTGGCCGCCCTGGAACGCTTCGAAGAGCGGCGCGCGGACTTCTTCGGGCAGCGTGCGCGTCCACTGATGCGTCTTGCCGTTGAACGTCAGCGTCGGCGGCAGCACGCGCTCCTTTTTCGTCGCCGGAATCAGGCCGAAATTGCGCGCGGCTTCGGCGATCTGCTCTGGCGAGAACAGTTCGTCAGGCGTGATGTGGAACTGTTCGATCGCGGTTTCGACGGTCTTCATCGCATTCGCGCGGTCGTCGCGCTTCTTCTGCGCGCGTGCGACGATGTCGCGCAATTCGTCGGCCTCGTCGCTCGTGATCGTGAAGCTCGCCTGCTTCTGCTGAAGCTCGGAAAAGCGCTGGAATTCTTGATCGGTCAGAAGTTTCGCCATGTGGAGTGCGTGCGCGGTGGCCGCGTGCCCGAAAAGACGGGCGCGGCGTGCTGGAATTTGAAAGGGCCGCCATTCTAACGTTTCGCGCGCACGCGTTCCAGTCGGGCGGGGCCGCATCGAGGGGGCCTGAACGTGTCACGCCTCGATGTCGGAAGCGTCTGATGTTCGCGCGCGGCGGCGCTTCCTATCATCGCGGGATGAAAAACACCGCCCCCCATTCTTCCTCCGCGCGCTCAGCAACGCTCCTCACTCGCGGCATCGACCTGCTGGACGCCGGCAAACTCGCCCTCGCCGAAACGATGTTTCGCGAACTGCTGGCACAAGACCCCACTCATCCCGACGCGCTCCATCAACTCGGCGTGACGCTCTCGCGGCAGTCGCGCTACGAGCAAGCGGAGCAGGCGATCCGCTCGGCGCTCGCGATCCGCGAGACGGGTCCGTACTGGCGCGATCTCGGCTGGGCGCTGCTCTGGCAGGGCCGCGACGCGGACGCGATCGCAGCGTATCGCAGCGCCATCGGCGCGGGCTTGCGCGACGCGCGCATGTTCAACAATCTCGGCAACCTGCTCAAAAAGTCCAACGCACAAGCACAGGCCGAGGCGTGTTACCGCGAAGCCATTGCCGCCGATCCGGCCTACGCGCTCGCCTATGGCAATCTCGCGATGCTGCAGCAGGACGCGGGACGCGTCGATGAGGCCGAAGCGAGCCTGCGCCAGGCGCTCACGATCAATTCCACGTCGGCGCACCTGTGGCAGTGCTACGGTGGCCTGCTGGAGCGTCTGAACCGCCTCGACGAGGCCGACGAAGCCTATTGCCGCGGCGGACGATGGGAGTCGGCGCAGTACGTGCGGCGGCGGGAAGCGCACTGGCATCAACTCCCGCAGATCGACGAGGCGGCGCTGGCGATGGTCGCGTCCGGCGAGGCCGAAAATCTGACGCCGTGGGGCCTCCTCGGCATTCCGTCGCTAACGCCTGCGCTGCATCGCGACGCCGGGCGGCGCTTCGCAGGCAGCCGCTGGCGCGGCGAACTCGCAGCGGTGCCGCTCGTTTCGCGTGGTGCGGGCCTTGCTGCGGCACTCGCAGCGTTTGCACAGGGCGGCCGCTTGCGCATCGGCTACCTGTCGTCGGATTTTCACGACCACGCGACGATGCGTCTCGTCGCCGGCGTGCTCGAACTGCACGATCCGGCGTGTTTCGACGTCCATCTGTATTCGTGGAGCCCCAGCGCCGGCGATGCGTGGGGCGCGCGACTCGCGACCCTGCCAGCGACGCTGCACGACATTCGCGCGATGAGCGACGAGCAGGCCGCAGCGCAGATCGCGCATGACGGCGTGCATGTACTCGTCGACCTGAAGGGCTACACGACCGATACGCGGCTGGGCATCACGGCGCTGCGGCCCGCGCCGGTGATCGTGAGCTGGCTTGGCTACCCAGGCTCGCTTGGCCACGCGCGGCTCGCGGACTACTTGATCGGCGACGCGGTGGTGACGCCGCCCGAAACGGCTGGACACTACAGCGAGACGCTCGCGCTGATGCCGCATTGCTATCAGCCGAACGATCACCGGCGCCTCGTGCCACAGGCGCCGTCGCGCGCCGAGGCCGGGTTGCCCGCGAACGGTGTGGTGTTCTGCAGTTTCAACCAGACGTTCAAGCTCGGCGCGCAGATGATGGCGATCTGGTGCTGGCTGCTTGCAGCAGTGCCGGGCAGCGTGCTGTGGCTGCTCGCGCCGGGCTCGGAGCGCGCCGAGTCGAACCTGCGGGCGTTCGTTCAGGCACAGAATGTCGATCCATCGCGAGTGATTTTCGCGCCGCGCGTGAAGCAGGATGCGCACCTCGCGCGCCTGCAACTGGCCGATTGCGCGCTCGACACGCTGCCTGTGGGCTCGCATACCACTGGCAGCGACGCGCTTTGGGCGGGGGTGCCGATGGTGACCGTCGCGGGCGATCTGTTCGCCGGACGCGTGGGCGCGAGCCTTTTGCACACGGTCGGGCTTCAGGCGCTCGTCGCGCGCGATCTCGACGCGTACTTCCAGCTTGCGCTTGCGATCGCAACCGATCCGGGCTGGCGCACCGAATTACGTGAGCACCTCGCGAGGGCGCGTTACGAGTCGCCGCTCTTCGACGCTCAACAGTTCACGCGTGATCTCGAACGGCTCTACGTGGCGATCGTGGAGCGCGAAGCGCGCGGCGAAGGCGCGAGCCGCGAACCGGTGGCAGTGCCGTAACCGAAGCGCACGCCTGCGTCAGCTTTCCTCGTCCCGGAACATCGACAACGCCTGCCCGATATCACCGAGCATCCGGGTCGCCTCATCGAGCGATGGGGCCACATATTCGTCGATCCGCTTCAGGAACGGGCACGTGAGTGCCGCGATGGCTTGCCCCGATGGTCCGAGCACCGGAAAGGTAACGTCCGTCACGCCGAAGATCTGCTGGCTGTCCTTGCGTGAGAAACCCACCTCGCGCACTTGCGCGCACGCCGCCTCCAGCGCCGCGTGGTCGATCGTCACTTCGCCCTTCACCTGCGTATGCTCCGCGAGCATGTGCGCTCGCTGCTCCGGCGTCTGGTAAGCGAGGATCGTGCGTCCTGAGCTCGTATCGACGAGCCCCACGCGCGAGCCGAGCCGCACCGCGATCCCCCATGTGCCAGGACCGTCCACCTGCGCGATCACGAGCAGGTTGCCGCGGTCGTACACGGCCAGATGGCAGGACTGCTCGGCTTCGTCGGCGAAGTGCCGCATCAGCGGCAGCGCTTGCGCGATCAGGCGATCGAGCGGCGGATGCCGATGCGCGAGCGCGAAGAGCTTCAGGCTCAGCATGTAGCGGTCGCCTTCCTCCGAGCGCATCACGTACTGCCGCGCAACGAGCCGCTCCAGCATCCGGTAGATCTCGCTCGCGTTGCGGCCCAGCGCCTTCGTGATCTCCGCACGCGTGAGGCCGCCGCGCTGCTCGGCCAGCAGTTCGAGGATGTCGAGCCCCTTGTCCAGCGCGGGCGCGCGGTAGCGGTCGGCGTCGTCTTTCTCGTCCGGCTCCTGGTTTTTCGGTTGGGCTTCCATCTGATCTCTCCCCGTCGTTGTCATTCCATTATCCGGGCGCTCGCGCCTCGCGCGGGCGTAGCCCCAGGGAAATCACCGGTCTTTGCTGCGGTGCACATTCCTTGACCTTCTTTCATTCGTATATGAATAATACGTTCACTGGTGAATTTCAAAACACCGGAGTCGTCTGGAATGTGAAGGGGGCAGTCGCAGCGGTGCGCTGGCGGTCCGGTCGTTCCACGCGGACGCGGCGCTCAACATCGATGGTTCACAACTACAGAATCAGGAGACAGACATGGCGTTCGCATTCGCATCCGGGCCCGGGACGGCCCGCCGTATTACTGAATCGGCGGCCTGTGCCGTCGGCCTGGTCCGCGCACGGACGAGCGCTGCCGCGAAGGCGCTGAGCGTCGCGGCGGCCTGCACGGCGGCGCTTGCCGCCACCGGCCCCGCTCACGCGGCGGACATTGGCAAGGTCGGCCTCGGCCTGCCGCTGCTCACTTCGCCCTTCTGGCAGTCGTACGACAACTACCTGACGGTCTACGCGAAGCAGATGGGCCTCGACGTCCTCGCGCCCGTCAACTCGAACAACGACCCTGCGCAGCAGATCACCGACATGAACAACATGGTGAATCTGAACGCGAAGGGCATCGTGGTCGGCCCGATCGATTCGGCGGCGATCAGCCGTGCGCTCGACAGCGCTGCGCAGAAGGACGTGAAGGTGGTCGCGGTGGATGTCGCGCCGACCCAGGGCAAGGTGGCGATGGTGGTGCGCGCCGACAACCACGCGTACGGCGAAAAGGCCTGCCAGTACATCGGCGAGCACGTGAAGTCGGGCAAGGTCGTGCAGATCATGGGCGACCTCGCTTCCGTGAACGGGCGCGACCGTTCCGAGGCGTTTCGCGCGTGCCTGAAGCACTATCCGAACCTCTCGTTGCTGGAGATCCCGGCAGCCTGGAAGGGCGACGTGGCCGCGAGCGCGCTGGACAGCCTGCTCACCGCGAATGCCGACGTGAAGGCCATCTACATGCAGGCGGGCGGCGTGTATCTCTCGCCGACGCTGCAAACGCTGCGCCGCAAGCAGTTGCTCTTCCCGGCGGGCGATCCGAAGCACGTCGTGATTGTGTCGAACGATGGAATTCCTCAGGAGTTCGATGCAATCCGCAAGGGTGAGATCGACGCGACCGTCTCGCAGCCCGCCGATCTCTACGCGAAATATGGCCTCTACTACATCAAGGCCGCGCTGGAGGGCAAGACGTTCAAGCCGGGGAAAACCGACCACGACAGCACGATCGTGCAATTGCAGCCCGGGATTCTCGAAGACCAGTTGCCCGCACCGCTCGTGACGAAGGCGAACGTCGACGACAAGAACCTGTGGGGCAATACGGTTAAATGAGCGGTCAAATGAGCGATCGGATCGTTCGGACGGGTGCCTTGCCGCCGCAGGGCGGCAGGGCACCTGAGGCCGCGCAAGTTTCACCACCGGCGGCGCTGCCGCCGGTGGTCGAAGCAAGCGGCGTGACAAAGCGCTTCGGCTCCTACGCGGCGCTCAACGACGTGAGCTTGCGCGTGATGGCGGGTGAGTCGCATGCGCTGGTGGGCCGCAATGGCGCGGGCAAGTCGACGCTCGTTTCGATCCTCACCGGGCTGCGCAAGCCCGACGAGGGCGTCGTGCAGTTCAACGGTCAAAGCGCGCCGCCGATCGCGAACCGCGACGCGTGGCGTGAACGCGTCGCGTGCGTGTATCAGCATTCGACGATCATTCGCGATCTCACGGTCGCAGAGAATCTGTTCATCAACCGTCAGCCGGTGAAACGCGGCGTGATCGACTGGCCCGCGATGCGACGTGACGCGCGCGCGCTGCTCGACCACTGGCGCATCGACGTGCGCGAAGACGCGCGTGCAGGCGACCTCACGGTGGAGGCGCGTCAGCTGGTCGAAATTGCACGCGCGCTGTCGTATGGCGCGCGCTTCATCATCCTCGACGAACCCACCGCGCAGCTCGACGGCGAAGAAATCCGGCGACTCTTCCAGCGCATCGACGATCTGCAGCGCGACGGCGTGACGTTCCTCTTCATCTCGCATCACCTGCAGGAGGTGTACGAGATCTGCCAGACGGTGACGGTGCTGCGCGACGCGCGTCACATCGTCAGCGCGCCGGTGGGCGAACTGCCGCGCGAGCGCTTGATCGAGGCGATGACGGGCGAACGTGGCGGACTCCATGTCGCCGACGCGGCTGCGCGTGCGCCGCTGCCCGCCGACGCGCGCGTCGCACTGGACGTAAGCGGCCTTTGCGGGCGCGACTATGACGACGTGTCGTTCACGCTGAAGCGAGGGGAGATCGTCGGCCTCACGGGCGCGACGAGCAGCGGGCGCACGAGCGTGGGCGAAGCGATTGCGGGGCTCAACGCGCAGCGCACGGGCGAGATCCGCGTGAACGGTGTGCCGCTCAAGCCGGGCGATGTCAGCGCCGCGCTCGCGAGTGGCGTGGGCTGCGTGCCGAAGGACCGCCATCATGAAGGGCTCGTGCTCACGCAGTCGGTGGCGGAGAACGGGACGATGACGATCGCGGGCCTGCTCGGCCGTTTGGGCATCGCGCCGCCTGCGAAGAAAAACGCCCTCGGCCGCCGCATGATCGAGTCGCTTGGCATTGTCGCGCAGGGGCCGGAGCATGTCGTGTCCGGGCTCTCGGGCGGCAATCAGCAGAAAGTGGTGATGGCGCGCGCGCTCGCGAGCGATCCGGACGTGCTCGTGCTGATCGACCCCACCGCGGGCGTGGACGTGAAATCGAAGGAAGCGCTGCTTTCGGTCGTCGATCGCGTGCGCGACGAAGGCAAGGCGGTACTGGTGGTGTCGAGCGAACTCGACGACCTGCGCACCTGCGACCGCGTGCTCGTGATGTTCCGCGGCGGCATTGTCGCGGAATACAAGGCGGGTTGGCAGGACTACGAACTGATCGCATCGGTGGAAGGAGTCAGTCTCCATGAAGAATAGTGTCTCGACGTCCGCGTTCGCGGCCGCACGGGCCGACGCAACGGCCGCCCGCCACGGCGCGCGGCCGCGCATCGAACTGGCGAAACTGCGCGACTTCGCGCTCTTGCCCGCGTTGCTCCTGCTGATCGTGATCGGCGGATTCGTGAGCCCGAGCTTTCTCACGAAGGCGAATCTCATCAGCGTGCTCGGCGCTTCGGCGGCGCTCGCGCTCGTCGTGCTCGCCGAATCGCTCATCGTGCTGACCGGCAAATTCGATCTTTCGCTCGAATCGACGGTCGGCATCGCGCCAGCGTTCGGCGCGATGCTCGTAATGCCGGCCGCGTCCGCGGGCTTCGGGCTTCAGTGGCCCGCATTCGCGGGGCTCGCTGCGATCCTCGTCGTGGGTGCGCTGATCGGCTTCGTCAACGGCTTTCTCGTCGTACGTTTGCGCCTGAACGCCTTCATCGTCACGCTCGCCATGCTGATCGTGCTGCGCGGCATGCTCGTTGGCGTGACCAAGGGTGGCACGCTCTTCGACATGCCGCCGTCGTTCTTCGCGCTCGCCACGACGCTCGTGCTGGGCCTGCCGCTTTCGGTGTGGCTCGCCGCTGCAGCATTTGCGATTGCCGCGTTCATGCTGCGCTATCACCGCGTGGGCCGCGCGCTCTACGCGATCGGCGGCAACCCCGACGCCGCGCGCGCCGCCGGCATCCGCGTCGAGCGCATCACGTGGGGCGTGTTCGTGCTCGGCAGCGTGCTCGCGGCACTCGGCGGCCTCATCGTCACGGGCTACGTGGGCGCGATCAATGCCAACCAGGGCAACGGCATGATCTTCACGGTGTTCGCGGCGGCGGTGATCGGCGGCATTTCGCTCGACGGCGGCAAGGGCACGATGCTCGGCGCACTTTCGGGCGTATTGTTGCTCGGTGTGGTTCAGAATCTGCTCACGCTCGCCCAGGTGCCGTCGTTCTGGATTCAGGCGATCTACGGCGCGATCATCCTCGGCTCGCTGATGGTGGCGCGGCTTGCGGGCGGCGACGCACAAAACTGACGGCCAACGCGGAGAACGACCTTGAGCGGCACACTGCATACGGACCCTCGTCTCATTCTGCTGACCCCCGACGACAACTGCCTCATTGCTGCGGCGCGGCTTGCTGCGGGCGAAACGGTCCTCATCGAGGGCGAACGCGTGACGCTCCCGAAGACGATCGAACTCGGGCACAAGGTCGCGCGGCGCGCGCTCGCGAAAGACGAGAAGGTGCTGCGCTACGGCGCGCGCATCGGCCACGTGACCGCGCCTGTTGCGCGCGGAGAGCATTTGCACACGCACAACCTGGAAAGCGACTACCTGCCTACCTACACGCACGACGCGGGCCACGAGTTCGTGCATCACTGAAATCACTTCGATCACTTCGCCATGACCGACACCTCTGTCACTCCGCCTCTCGAAGGCTGGCTGCGCAGCGACGGCCGTAAGGGCATCCGCAACGTCGTCGCGGTGGCTTACCTCGTTGAATGCGCGCATCACGTCGCGCGCGAGATCGTGGCGCAGTTCCGCGCGCCATTCGATGCGTTCGACGATGCCGATGCGTCACTCGATCCGCACGATCCACCCGTGCATCTGATCGGCTTTCCCGGCTGCTTTCCCAACAGCTACGCCGAGAAAATGATGGAGCGGCTCGCCACGCATCCGAACGTGGGCGCGGTGCTGTTCGTGTCGCTCGGCTGCGAGAGCATGAACAAGCACTTCCTCGTGGACCGGGTGCGTGCGAGCGGCAGACCAGTAGAAGTACTGACGATTCAGGAAAAAGGCGGAACGCGCAGTACGATCCAGTACGGCGTGGACTGGGTGCGCAGTGCGCGTCGGCAGCTCGAAGCGCAGGCGAAGGTGCCGATGCGACTGGATGAACTCGTGGTTGGCACGATCTGCGGCGGCTCGGATGGCACGAGCGGCATCACGGCGAATCCGGCCGTGGGCCGCGCGTTCGATCAGCTGATTGCGGAGGGCGCGACCTGCATCTTCGAGGAAACCGGCGAACTCGTGGGCTGCGAGTACCACATGCAAAGCCGCGCGGCGCGGCCCGAACTGGGTGACGCCATCGTCGCGTGCGTGGCGAAGGCCGCGCGCTATTACTCGATTCTCGGGCACGGCTCGTTCGCGGTGGGCAACGCGGATGGCGGCCTCACCACGCAGGAGGAGAAGTCGCTCGGTGCCTATGCGAAGAGCGGCGCGTCGCCGATCGTGGGCATCGTGAAACCGGGCGATGTGCCAGCCACCGGCGGTCTCTATCTGCTCGACGTGGTGCCCGACGGCGAACCGCGCTTCGGATTTCCGAACATCAGCGACAACGCCGAGATCGCCGAGCTGATCGCGTGCGGTGCGCACGTCATCCTCTTCACGACCGGGCGTGGATCGGTGGTCGGTTCGGCGCTTTCGCCGGTCATCAAGGTCTGTGCGAATCCGCTCACGTACCGCAATCTTGCGGGCGACATGGACATCGACGCGGGCCGGATTCTGGAAGGCCGCGCCACGCTCGACGATGTTGGCCGCGAAGTGTTCGACGCCACGCTCGCGGTGGCGACGGGCTCGCGTTCGAAATCGGAGGCGCTCGGGCATCAGGAGTTCATCCTCACGTACAAGACCTTCGAGCCGGTCGGTCCGGCTTGCCTGCCCGCGAGCGCTCGCGCTCCGGTCATCAAGATCGACCCGCATTGACGCGCGCCGCACATGGCGTAATCTGTTGTCGCCAACGTTCATCGGGAGACTTCTCGCATGGCGAACGAGCTCTATCCGCAGGTGGCGCAAAGGCGCCGCATCGGGCGCACGGCGCTCGACGTGACCGCACTGGGCCTCGGTACGGCGCCGCTCGGCGGCCTGTATCGCGACCTTTCCGAAGAAGATGCGCAAGCGACGGTCGATGCCGCGCTGCAAGCGGGCATACGCTTCTTCGATACTGCGCCGCACTATGGCCATACGAAAGCGGAGCATCGGCTCGGCGCGGCGCTCAGGCGTCATCCGCGCAGCGAGTACGCGATTTCCACGAAGGTGGGCCGCCGGTTCGTGCCGCGCACGCATCCCTACGATGGCAGCGAAGGCTGGGATCGCCCGCTGCCGTTCGAGGCCATCTACGACTACACCTATGGCAGCATCCTGCGTTCGTTCGAGGACAGCCAGCAGCGGCTTGGCATCGTCGATATCGACATCGTGCTCATCCACGACATTGGCCGGTACACGCATGGCGAGCGTAACGAGCATTACTGGCGGCAGTTGACCGAAGGCGGCGGTTTTCGCGCGCTCGACGAATTGCGCGCGTCGGGCGTCGTGAAGGCCGTGGGCCTCGGCGTGAACGAGCGCGAGGTGATACTCGAACTCATGCGCGAATTCGACATCGACTGTGCGCTGCTCGCGGGTCGCTATACCCTGCTCGAACAGGCGCCGCTCGACGATCTGCTGCCCGAGTGCGTGGCGCGCAACGTGAGCATCCTGCTCGGCGGCGCGTTCAATTCGGGCATTCTCGCGCACGGGTTGAGCGGCGATCGCAAGTTCAACTACGGCGATGCGCCGCCCGAGATACTCGAACGTGTTGCCCGGCTCGATGACGTGTGCCGGTCGTTTGGCGTGCCGCTCGCGGCTGCTGCGTTGCAGTTTCCGTATGCGCATCCCGCAATAGCAACGGTGCTCAACGGCGCGCGCAGCGCGGCCGAAGTGCGCGAGAACGCGGCAGCGTTTGAAGTGGCCATTCCCGCCGGTCTGTGGGTCGCACTGCGCGACCAGGGCCTCATCGATTCGCGTGCGCCACTGCCCTCGTATTGATATGACGACGCCCGACACGACCGCCACGGTGGCGAAGATCGACGCGCACCAGCACTACTGGGACCCCTCGCGCGGCGACTACTTCTGGCTCACGCCTGCGATGACCGCGCTGTACCGCACCTTCGGCCCGGGCGACCTTGCACCGTTGCGCGAGCGTTGTGGCGTGACGCGGACCGTGGTCGTGCAGGCGGCTCAAACCGTCGAAGAGACACGCTATCTGCTTGCGCTTGCACGCGATGATGCGTCGATTGCGGGCGTGGTGGGCTGGGTCCCGCTCGATGATCCGCAAGCGCCCGAACTCATCGCCGATCTAGCACGAGAGCCGAAATTCCGCGGCGTGCGTCCAATGCTGCAGGACCTGCCCGCCGACGACTGGATCGCCACCGCGAATACATCGCGCGCGGTCGAATCGCTGATCGCGCACGACCTTGCCTTCGACGCGCTCATTTTCACGCGCCACGCTGACGCGCTTGCCACGTTTCTCGCGCGGCACCCCGCGTTGCGTGTGGTGATCGACCATGGGGCGAAGCCGCCAATTCGCGACGGTGACGCGGGCTGGACCGCCTGGGCTGACGCGATTACGCGACTCGCGCGTTTCCCACAGGTGTGCTGCAAGCTCTCGGGGCTGGCCACTGAAGCCGCGCCGGGCTGGACCGACGCAACGCTGCGTCCGTGGATCGCGCATTTGCTGGCGGCGTTCGGTCCGCAGCGCCTCATGTGGGGCAGCGATTGGCCGGTGCTGAATCTCAACGGCGACTATGAACGCTGGCACACGTGCGCGCAGCATCTCCTCGCGCCGCTCTCGGACGCTGAACGCGAGGCCGTATTCGGCGCGAACGCGGCGGCTTTTTACCGACTTTGAGCGCGGGACGGTACCGATACAAGCTTCATCCCCTGAACGCGGCTGCACCAGGCGGTATCGCGCGGCCGCAATTCCAGCGAATTCCAACAGATTCAAACCGGAGTGACAGATGGCACAGAGACTGGCCGGCAAGACAGCGTTGATTACGGCGGCGGGGCAGGGCATCGGCTTCGCCACCGCCGAACTGTTCGTACGAGAAGGCGCGCGCGTGATTGCCACGGATATCCGTCCCGACGCGCTCGCGCCGCTGCCGGTCGACGCACGGCGTCTCGATGTGCGCGATGCGCAGGCCATCGCGGCGCTCGCTCGCGAGCTTGGTGCGATCGACGTGTTGTTCAACTGCGCGGGGCTCGTGCACGCAGGCTCGATCCTCGAAGCGAGCGATGAGGACTGGGACGTCGCCTTCGACCTGAACGCGAAGGCGATGTACCGGATGATCCGCGCGTTCCTGCCCGCCATGCTCGACGCGGGCGGCGGGTCGATCATCAACATGTCGTCGGCGGCGTCGAGCGTGAAGGGTGTGCCCAACCGCTTTGTGTACGGCGCGTCGAAGGCGGCTGTGATAGGGTTGACGAAGTCGGTCGCCGCCGACTTCGTCACGCGCGGTATCCGCTGCAACGCGATCTGTCCGGGCACCGTGGCGTCGCCCTCGCTCGAAGAACGCATCGCGACGCAGGCGGGCGCGCAGGGCACGAGCGTCGATGCGGCGCGCGCGGCATTCGCCGCGCGTCAGCCGATGGGGCGCGTCGGCAAGCCGGAGGAGATCGCCGCGCTCGCGCTTTATCTCGCCTCGGACGAATCGTCGTTCACGACCGGCCAGGCACATGTGATCGACGGCGGCTGGGTGAACTGAGCCTGGTGCCCGCTTGGTGCTCGCTACCCCACTAACCGGCGACACTGGATTTAACTGGAACATCTCAGAGGAAACACAGCTAATGAAACTGCTTCGCTACGGCCCGAAAGGCCATGAAAAACCGGGCCTGCTCGACGCCGAAGGCCGGATTCGCTCGCTGGCCGGCACGGTGACCGACATCGCCGGAGACGTGCTCTCCGACGCGGGTCTCGCGCAACTGCGCTCGATCGACCCGGAGACGCTGCCCATCGTCGAAGGCAATCCGCGTATCGGCGCGTGTGTGGGCCATGTCGGCAAGATGGTGTGCATCGGTCTGAACTACGCGGATCATGCCGCCGAGTCCGGCATGCCCGTGCCGCCCGAGCCGGTGGTGTTCAACAAGTGGACGAGCGCGATTGTCGGTCCGAACGACGACATTGAAATTCCGCGCGGTTCGAAGAAAACCGACTGGGAAGTCGAGCTGGGCGTCGTGATCGGCAAGCACGCGAAGTACGTGGACGAGGCGCACGCGCTCGACTATGTGGCGGGCTACTGCATCGTCAACGACGTCTCCGAGCGCGAGTGGCAGATCGAGCGCGCCGGACAGTGGGACAAGGGCAAGGGCTTCGACACCTTTGGCCCGACCGGCCCGTGGCTCGTGACGCGCGACGAGGTGCCCAATCCGCAGAACCTCAATCTTTGGCTCGAAGTGGACGGCCACCGCTATCAGAACGGCAACACGCGCACGATGATCTTCACCGTCGCGAAGCTCGTTTCGTATCTGTCGCAGTGCATGAGCCTGCAGCCAGGCGACGTGATCTCCACCGGCACGCCGCCGGGAGTCGGCATGGGTGTGAAGCCGTCGCCTGTGTTCCTGAAGGCGGGTCAGACCGTGCGCCTCGGTATCGAAGGGCTCGGCGAGCAGACGCAAAGGACGCGCGCCGCCGAGTAAGCGGCGCGCGCTCGCGTTCTGCGCGTTCAGGTCGGCAGTGAGTGAAACGCGGGGCCGCGCGCCCCGCGTTTCACGTCATATTCGCGCGGCTCAGCCGGCGGAGTCCGCTTCGCTGCGCGCCTCATGCTCCGGGAGCCGGACCACCGTCCCCTGCGCGAGCGCGACGAGGTGCTCGTCGCCGTTCTCCATCACGTACACGTTGCACTGGCAGGTCGCCTGCTGGCGGCCCGCGTGGATCACCTTCGCCCGTGCGATCAGCGTGCCATTGAGTGCCGGCCGCAGATAGTTGATCTTGTATTCGCCGGTCACCACGCGCGGCCCGAGCGCGAGAGCGCCTGCGAAGGTCAGCGCGTTGTCGGCGAGGTAGCTGATTACGCCGCCGTGGACGAAGCCATGCTGCTGCCTCAGCTCGTCGCGTATCGGCAGCCGCAGTGTCAGTTCATCCGCCCCTATGTGCATCAGATCGGTGCCAAGCAACACGCTGAACGGTTGCGCATGCAGGGCGCCGCGCGCACGATCCACAAGATCAGTCATCGTCGGATTCCCCGGGCCACGCCCGCATGGTGTCCCAACCACTCTAGGAAGCGGTTCGCGGCGGCGCAAGGTGAATCGACCTGGGATGCGCCAGTTGTTGCGGGGAATTCCTCTAAAAGGCTGCCGCAGTGCGCGCCAACGGGCGAGCGCTGGCGGTTGACGCGTCCCGCGCGGCGATATGTGGCGAGCCGCCGCGGTGTTCTTCGCGTTGGTGCCGGGTCGTTCCGGTTTTGCGGTGTCGACGGTGCGGGGCAGGACGCCGTTCGTGCTGCCTCCGCCCGCATGTCGTTCAGCCCGGCAGTGTCAGATAGGCCGATAGCAGGTGATAAGGCGTCGTCGATGGCATGTCGGCGCGCGCCACGTCTCCCGAAGCGCTCCGGCATTCGACCCATCCCTGCGGCGTCAGGAAGCGCGCCGCGAAACGGTCGATTTGCGCGGGCAGCGTAGCGGTCACGGGCGCGTCGCGGTGCGTGGCGATGGCGCGCAGATACTCGGTTTGCGCCCAGATGCGCTGCGTGGCGTCGATCACCCGGCCTTGTTCGTCGAGCGCAGCCGCGACGGCGCCGCTCTCGGGGTCCACGCCATGCTCCACGGCGAAGTGAAACGCACGCGCGAGGGCATCGTCGAGCCCCGACGCGCCCAGCCGTTCCCCCGCGCAGGACGCGAGCCAGAACCATTCGAACTGATGCCCCGGCTCGAGCCGGTTGTCGGCCGCACCGATCGGCAACTCTGCGATACAGCCCGTCGGCGCATGCAGGAAGCTCCGTGCGACGGCCTCGATTAGCTGCGTGAGCGCGGCATCGAAGGCGGCATCGCCGGTCGCTTCGCGGGCGGCGAGCCAGGCTTCGGTGAGATGCATGAGCGGATTCTGTAGCGGCGTGCCGGTGACGGCAGCAAACGACGCGTCGAGCGATGCGTTGAAGAGGCCGTCCTCAGCCGCGAAGCGGTCGACGATCAACGCGGACGTTGCACGTGCAACGTCTAGCGCCGCGCTGTTGCCTGTGCGCTGGCCATAGACCGAGCACGCGAACACGACGAAGGCGTGCGTGTAGAGGTCCTTGGTTGTATCGAGCGGTGCGCCCTGCGCATCGACGCTATAAAACCAGCCGCCGCGCGCGCGGTCCTGAAAGTAATGCTGCAAGGCTTCGAAAAGCGTATGGGCGTGCGCAATATCGCCCATCTGCGTGAACACGAAAAGCTGGCGGGCGCATGCCATCGCCCTGTAGCGGGTGACAGGCAGCGGCGCGGCGCGAGCGGCATCCATGGCCTCGTAGGGCAGGCGCAACGCGGCGTTGAAGCCCGGGCCGCGCCACAGGGGCAACACGATGCGGTCGAAGTGATCGCGCAGCCTTTCTGCGCCGGAGTGTGCAGTCATGAGCAGGGTCTGTAGCAAAAGACGGGTGCGACGTAGTGTCGACGTCCGCGATTGTACGCTGCGCCCCCCGCCTGACGCGCGGCGCGCAAGCTGCTGTCGATGTTTGTCGCGCCCGCGTTTCGCTCGCTGTGCGCCACGGGAGCGGCGCTGTCGCCGCGCGTGGTCATGCGACAATGCGATCTCGATAAAACATGTTGCGCGGCGGACCGGACCAGTCCGCGCGCGGCTCAGGGAGCCTCGATTCCCCATGGCAGAAAACGCAGATAACGATCTCCTGAGCCCCTCGCGCGCGGCGCGTCGCGGGCCGTCGAAGCGACGGGCATCGTCCGCTTCCCGCGATTCGGAAAACAAGCCAGCGCGCGCGGCACAGTCCACGCAGGCGCTCGCACAACCGGGCGAGCCGCTGCGCGACGAGAGCACGCTTGATCTCTTTGCCGCCGATCCGTTGCATGCGCCCGTTCAGGTGACCGGGACCGACCATCGCACGGGCGTGCCGGGCAGTTTCGATCTGCTGGAGCAGGAGCGCCAGCCGGTAGAGGCATCGCAAGTCACCGAAACGACAGACGGCGCCAAGGCCGTGGTTGCGGTGTCGCGCAACAGCGCTCCGGCGGAAGTTTCGACGGCGGTTGTGACCGGGGACGCGACTGATGCCGCGCCGCGCGACGATGCTAACGGCGGTGTAGCGAGCGAAGTCGCTGCGGCGCCGGAATCTGCGGCGAATGCGTCCGGCGGCAGCGAAGTGACAGCCGGCGAGGTCGTACCGGTAACGGACAGACCGCAGGACCTGACCGTGGCGGAGGGGAGTACTGCCGCCGAGGTGGTTTTCCCGGACGCTGCCACGACTCAGGTGGACGAGGCCGCGGCCAGGCCGATGCTGCCGGGGCAGGCACTTGCGCAGTTGCGTTCGACTCCAGCCATCGCCGCGCCGCGACCGGCGAAGGGTGGCCGGGCGGTATCGCGCGCAGCGGACGCCGATTCCGCTACCGCTGGCGATGCACCCTGCGCCGGACCGGGACAGCCTTCCGAGCCGGCCAACGCGCCGAGCGCGGAAGCGTCGCCAGCGAGCGATCGCCCGGCGCCGCCATTCCGCGATGCCGGGGATGTCGCGCGTGCTGGCACGGTGGCTGAGTCAGCGGTTGCCGATGCCGCGACGTCCGCCGCCCGCCCGGCACCGGCTGAACTGGACCCCGCACGGGCGGCGGCTTTTGCAGAGACCATCGAGGCGCTCAATTGCGTGATCGCCGATCAGCGCCGTGCGGCGGCCGGGTTGTCGCGCCGCATGAGGTGGATGTTCGGTGCTGTGGTGGGCGCGCTGCTGGTGACTGTGGCTGTCGGTGCCGCGCAGACCGTTATCCTTTCGCGCCTCGCGGCCGACGCCAGCGCCCAGCAGCAGCGCCTCGCGCAGATGTTGCAGGACCAGCAGGCCGCGATCGCGGGCGCGCTCGCGCATCTTCCGTCCCAGGCCGAGGCGCCTGCCGCGCAAGCCGTCTCGCAGAGCACAGCCCGTCCGGTGGCGACGAGCCCTGCGCATCACGTACAGCGCGCCGCGACGCACGTTCACCGTGCCCGTGCAGCCAGTCAATAAAAAGTATTTCGACCCCCTAAGCCGTCGCCGAAGTGTCGCTTTGACGCAACGCAACGGCGACGTACTCAGAAGTGCGACGCGCTGCCGCAGATTTTTTGCTGCAATGCACTAGGCGGATGTCAGGGAAAACCCTATAATTGGTTCGTCCTAGGGAAAACCCTGATCTACTAACCGACTGGGAGTCGCCATGAGCTTTATCCTCGCACTGTTCGAAAGGGTGAGCGAGTTCTTCGTCTCGCCGTACTTGCCGATGGATTCGGATTACTCGTACGCAGCACGTCACCGCGAAGCCGAGCGCATTCGCCGGTCGCGCTACGTGCCGTTCGGCATTCCGCGTAACTAACTGGCGCGCAAGCGGCACAGGGGGCGTCAGCCGCCACTGTCGTCGCATCGAATACGTCTGTCATGCAGGGCCTGCTCTCTGAAGAGAGCAGGCCCTGTTGCATTTGTAGTCGCGCCTGCTGCGGGCGCGGCGCACGCAATGCGAGTTGACGTGCCGAAGGGTGCCTTCGGCATGAACATGGCCAGGAAATGACGGGCCCGGAAGGCAACTGGCTGCAGTTCGCGGCGCTGCGCGAGTAAGTGCAGGTGGGGCGCCTCGCGCTGAGCATTCGCGCAAGCTCTCACTTCTTCGATTCGGACAACGCGAGCCTCGTGCGCGTGAAGGCAGCATGCCGCAAGCTCATCGCGGGCAGTTGTGCCCCGCTGCAGCCCCGCTGCACAAATCTGACCGTGCGACGGAAAAACGTTGCGCGTCAATAGCTTGTCCGGGATATGCCCAGGTTGTCCACATCCCTTTCCACGAAAACTGTGGACAAATCCGGTGTGCCTCGTTTGACGCCAGTTCGAGTCTTCCGGATGGTCGATCGAACAACGATATCAGTAGCGCATGACCGTTGCGCGTCGCGCCCAGCCAAACAACAACCCGATGGCGCGATGCTCAGCCTTCACCGCATGAGCTGTGCGCCCACAGTGTTTGCGGACGACCCAAAGAAGATTGCTTTCGTCACCACGTTAATATGACGAGCAGTGTCTTGTTCTTCACGGACGTGCTCCTGATGTCCGCGGATTCCCGACGCTAGCGCCCCGCTCGGGGCTTTCCCACGAGATTTGCCACCATGTCGAACACCTATTTCTACGATCCTGCGGTCGGTCACGGTCTGCCTCACGATCCGTTCAAGGCGATCGTCGCGCCGCGACTGATCGGCTGGATTTCCAGTCGCTCGGCGCAAGGCTGCCTGAACCTCGCGCCGTACAGCTTCTTCGGAGCGTTTGCGACGTTTCCGCCCGTCATCGGGTTCTGCAGCGAAGGCCGCAAGGACAGCATCCGCAACATCGAGGAGACCGGCGAATTCGTCTGGAATCTGACGTCGAAGGCGCTCGCCGCGCAGATGAACCTCACATCGGCGCCCGTCGCCACCGATGTCGATGAGTTCGCGCTGGCGGAACTCACGCCCGCGCCGGGGCGCAACGTGAACGTGCCGCATGTCGCCGAGTCGCCCGCTGCGCTCGAATGCAAACTGCTCCAGGTCGTGCGGCTCAATACGATCGATGGCACGCCGATGGACAACTGGCTCGCCCTCGGCCAGGTGGTGGGGGTGCATATCCGCGAGGAATATCTCAAGGACGGTGCGTTCGACACGCGCGCGGCACAGCCCGTCATGCGCGCCGGTTATAGCGCCGATTACGCGCAGATCGGTGAAATGTTCCAGATGATCCGGCCGACGGTGTAGGTGGGGTCGCGGCGATCGCAAGCGGTTTGTCGACGCTTCTTCACTTCGCCGATGGCGGGGCGCGCGTGTCGATTGCACGCAGAAGGATTGAGCGGAACGCGATCGACACTATGCGGGCGGGGTCTGATTGCGCGATTGAGTGGCATGGTGCACGAGGCATTTCAAGCGCCTAAGGCGCGTCCTGCAGCATGCGCAGGAAATGCAGTGCTTGCTCAGGCCGAGGCGGATCAACGTTTCGGTCCCGATAGTGGCCTTCCGCAAAAAGAAACAGCCCGACCGGCGTAGGCCGGTCGGGCTGTTTGTCACCTGTCGTCACATTGGCCCGCCTCGTTGGACGGCGAAAAAGACTCACCCAGGTCGAGAAGTGAGAGATGGGTGCGAGCACCAACGTTGCGTCTGAAAACGACGAAGCGGTGCGCCCGATCCGACGTTATTCGTCGATATACCCCGTACTGCACCTGGCGAAACGTGAGTCACCTCAGTAACGAAATGGTGACCAGGACGGAAACAGCGGCCGCGTCAAAAACGCAACCGCCGGACCGTCGCGATGCTCGCGATTCGTCAGCGCAAGCTTAGAAGCGCGTCAGAATGCCCGCTGCGCCCATCACCTGATTGGCCGTCGACGATGCGCCGCCCGCGTTGTACATGACCGCGACGTTCTGGCTGCCCGTAGCGTGCTGGTACATGGCTTCTGCGTACACTTCGGTGCGCTTGCTCAGCGAATAACGCGCAATTGCGTTCACCTGATTCCACTTCGGATCGGCGCCGAACGTCGTCGCGCCGTTCAGATGCGCGTCGGTGTACGTGTACGAGATGCCGGCCTTGAGTGCCGTCGTGAAGTTGTACATGCCGTTGACTTCGTAGTTGTCAAAGCGTGCCGAGCCATTGTTCAGGCCGAACGCGCTCGTGCCCTGGTACTGGGCGTGCGAATAGACGAAGCCGACGACTGCCGGGCCAAACGCATAGTTCACGCCTGCAGCGATCGAGCGTTGCACGTCGGACGTCAGGTTGCCGCCGTTGGCGGTGGACTTGACTTCGGCCTGGTCGACCGCGCCGGTGGTGTTCGCGTAGTTGGCGCCGACCTTGAGGCCCGAACCGTTGGACTGCAGGTAGCCCGCAGCGATGTTCAGCGGTCCGAAGTTGTAGCTCGCGGCTGCGCTGTAGGCGCGGCTCACGGCGAACTCGGTGCTGTTGCTGAACGCATACATGCCGCCGAACTTGAAGCCGTTGTAGTTCTGGCTCGTGAACTTGACCGCGTTGTTGAAGCGGACGGTGTGCTGCAGGTTGTCGTTGTCATACGGGTGTGCGAAGCCCGAATCGCCGAACGTGCCGCTCGTCGCCGACAGCGGCGTGACGAAATCGACGGTGGTGTCGTACTGACGACCCAGCGTGACCGTGCCGAACTGGTTGCTCGACAGGCCGACGAACGCCTGGCGACCGAACATACGGTTGTTCTGCTTCAACCCGCCGTTGGCGACGTCGAAACCGTTCTCGAGCACGAAGATGGCCTTGAGTCCGCCGCCGAGGTCTTCGCCGCCGCGCAGACCGAAACGGCTGCCGCTGATGTTGCCGCTCTGAAGCGCGACGCGACCGCTGCCGGCGACGTTATTCGTGTAAGCGATGCCGGCGTCGATGAGGCCGTACAGCGTAACCGAGCTTTGAGCGTGGGCCGATGCTGCGGCGAACGCAGCAACGCTTGCAACGGCGATGGAAATTTTTTTCACTGTAACTACTCCAGTTCTTTAGCGATATTGGGTTGAAGCGCTGCGGAGTATAGAAAAGCGCATTCGTTAAAATGCCTTCCACGTTTCGAACGGTCTTTTCTTAAATTGAGAA
Organism: Paraburkholderia adhaesiva; assembly: GCF_021390575.1. Taxonomy (GTDB): domain Bacteria; phylum Pseudomonadota; class Gammaproteobacteria; order Burkholderiales; family Burkholderiaceae; genus Paraburkholderia; species Paraburkholderia adhaesiva. The sequence goes on from NZ_JAJEJQ010000003.1 coordinate 453,629, forward strand.
GAATCGCGTCATTTAAATGAAGCATCGGTCTCAAATACCGGCGCGGTAACGTTTCAGTGGTCACCACCCGTGGAAGGGTGCACGCAGTCTGGTGGCGCGTGAGTGGCATTTGCACAACACCGGTCTCGTCTCGCCGATGGCGGGTGTCGGTCGGCATGCCATGTCATTGAAGAGCCAGAAAAGTAGCCAGCAGCGGTTGACTTCGGCGGCCCATGCCCGGCGATCCAGGCTCGCCGCCGGACCGTCCGGGATTTTTTGATACGATGCACGCTTTGCCAGCCAATCCCTTTCCCGCGTGAAGCGTTACGTGTCGTGTGTTCGCGATCAATTCGCGAAATGGTCCGCCCGCCTGAGGCCTGCTCTCGCGGCCGCCGCTGCCGGTGTCAAACCGCTTTCCGCGGCCGCTTGCGCCCGGATACGGCCGCTCCTCCTCAAAGGGCTCGACCATCTGCGGCATCCCACGCGGCGCACCGTCCTCTACGCGATGGCCGCAGTCCCCGCGCTGGTCGTCCTTTACGTGCTGGTGCTGATCCCGTTCACGCCCGGCATCGGCGATATCCGCAAGGCGCGCGTCGACAAGCCCGCGCAGATCCTCTCCGCCGATGGCAAGCTGCTAGCCGAGTTCAAGCCATCGAATCGCGAATGGGTGCCGCTCAGCGACATTTCGCCGTATATGGTCGACGCGCTGGTCTCGACCGAAGACCACCGCTTCTACGAACACCACGGCATCGACTTCAAGCGCACGGCGGGTGCCGCGCTGCGCACGTTTTCGGGTGACCGCCAGGGTGGTTCGACAATCACGCAGCAGCTCGCGCGCAATCTGTATCCGGACGAGATCGGCCGCGCGCCCACACTCACGCGCAAGATCAAGGAAGCCATCACGGCGTTCAAGATCGAGGCCGTCTACAGCAAGCCGCAGATTCTCGAAACGTATCTGAACACCGTTCCGTTCCTCTACAACGCATACGGTATCGAGATGGCGGCGCGCACTTACTTCGGCGTGTCGGCGGATCAGCTCGACATCCTGCAGAGCGCGACGCTCACGGGCATGCTCAAGGGCAACGCCTACTACAACCCGGTGCTCAACCCCGAGCGCGCGCTCGCACGGCGCAACACGGTGCTTGGGCAGATGGTGAAGTACGGCAAGCTCACGCCCGCGCAGTACGCGACGCTCTCGAAGAAGCCGCTGGGAATCGATTTCGAGCGCCAGACCGAGCCGCCGGGCCCCGCACCGCACTTCGCGCAGCAACTGCGCCGCTGGCTGATCTCGTGGGCGGACCGTAACGACTACAACGTCTACTCGGATGGACTCGTTGTGCACACGACGATCGACGCGCGCCTGCAGTCGATGGCGACGGCCGCGCTCACGCAGCACGCGAACCAGTTGCAGGGCATCGCAAACGGCGCGTGGAGTGGACGCAACGGCTGCACCGCGGGCAACGATCTCTTCAGGACGTTCATGCGCGAGACGCTGGACTACAAGGCGGCACGCGACGCGGGCGCGAACGACCAGGATGCGCTGAAGCACCTCGCTTCCGATCGCACGTTCATGCGCGGTCTGTGCAAGGCGAAGACGGAAGTGCAGGCAGGCTTCCTCGCGATCGATCCGCGGAACGGCCAGATCAAGGCGTGGGTTGGCAGCCGCGATTTCACGGGCGAGCCCTACGATCACGTCCAGCAGGCGCGGCGTCAGCCGGGATCGACGTTCAAGCCGTTCGTCTATGGCGCGGCCTTCGCCAGCGGCGCGAAACCGACTGACACTTTCATCGATCAGCCCGTCGAGATTCCCGTGAAGGGCGCAGAAATCTGGCGCCCCGACGACGCCGAAGCGCCGACCAACAAGCCGATGACGCTGCGTGACGGGATCGCCTGGTCGCGTAATCGCATTACCGCGCAGTTGATGCAGCAAGTGGGCCCGGACAAGGTCGCGCGCCTCGCGCGTGCGATGGGCGTGCGCGACAGCCAACTGGAACCGGTGCCGTCGCTTGCACTCGGCACGAGTCCGGTGACGCTCAAGGAGATGGTGTCGGCGTACAGCACGATCGCCAACGATGGCGAATACATCGAACCGCGCATGGTCACGAGCATCGAGGACAGCAAGGGCAACGTGCTCGCGGAATTCGCGAGTGCGTCGCCCGAGCGCGCACTCTCCGCTCCCGCCGACCGCACGCTGATCGACGTGATGCGCGACGTGGTGAACCGCGGGACGGGGTCGAGCATCCGCTCGCGCTTCGGTATCCGCGCGGATGTCGCGGGCAAGACCGGCACCACGCAGGGCAACACGGACGGCTGGTTCGTGCTGATGTCGCCGCAGCTCGTGGCGGGCTCGTGGGTGGGATTCGACGACGGCCGCGTGACGCTCGACGACTACTGGGGGCAGGGCGCGCGCAGCGCGCTGCCGATTGTCGGCGATTTCTTCCAGCGCGCGCTGCGTGCGCGTGTCGTCGATCCGCACGCGCGCTTCGATACGGAAGTGGCGCCCGGTATGTTCGAGACGTTCCGCCAGAACCTGACTGCGTGGATCGAGAAGCTGTTTGGGTCTAAGCCGACGGTCGAGGTGCCAGTCAAACGTGCGCCGGTTCAGGCGCAGCGGACTGCGCCTGTGGCTGCTTCGGCGCCGGAAGTTGCGGCATCGGCTGCGGCCGGTGTTTCGGCGGCTTCCGAGGCGGTGTCTTCGGCCTCCGCACCGACCGCTGCGTCACAGCCTTACGAAGTGGGCTTGCCGCCGATCATCGCTCCGGCTAGCGCGCCGGGTGCGACGCCGCCGCACCTTCCTCAGGAGCCGGCGCTCGCGCCAACGCCTACGCCTGATGATGCCGAGCCCGCCCCGGGCGCTGCCGGCGCGCAGTACACGCCGCCGGTGCAGCAGCAGCCGGGGCAGTGATGTCGTAGCGCGCTGGGCTGTTGTGCTGGTCTGGGCGACGAGCCGGATGTCGCGTTCGACTTTATCCCCAGATTTCGTGGAAAGGCTTGTGGGCAAGCTTGGGATAGCGGAGCTAAGTGCCTGATGCGCAAGGGTTGATGCGTCGGAGTTGCGAAGCAGGCACGGCTTATCGCACTTTTCCACAGAATTCGTGGAAAGGGCTGTGGGCAAGCTTGGGACATCGCGGCCAAGTCCTTGATGCGGAAGGAAAGACACGACGTAGCGGCGAGCGAGGCACATCGGAGGCACATCGGAGGCACATCGCGCCCCGCACTTTTCCACAGAATTCGTGGATAGGGCTGTGGGCAAGCGTGGGACATCGCGGCCAAGTACTTGATGCGCAAGAAAAGACACGACGTAGCGGCAATCAAGGCACATCGGAGGCCCGTCGCGCGCTGTACTTTTCCACAGATTTCGTGGAAAGGGCTGTGGGCAAGCTTGGGACATCGCGGCCAAGTGCTTGACGCACAAGGAAAGACACGACATAGCGGCGATCGAGGCACATTAAAGGCCCATCGCGCCCCGCACTTTTCCACAGATTTCGTGGAAAGGGCTGTGGGCAAGCGTGGGACATCGCACCCAAGTCCTTGACGCCAAAGGAATGACGCATCGACGCCGCGTCACAGGCACGGCACCCCCGGCGCCGCGCACAGCAGCGTTTCCCCCGCCGAGCCGATCACCCCCGCGTCTGGGCGCCGACGTTGAACACAGCAACAAGCCCCGCAAGCCTCGCAGCCTGCTCATTCAGCGCGATAGCGGCGCGCTCGGCCTCGCCCACCAGCGCCGCGTTCTGCTGCGTCGCTTCGCCGATCTGCGTGACGGCCAGGTTCACCTGTTCAATGCCACCCGACTGCTCGCGCGATGCCGCGCTGATGTCGCCAATGATCGAGCGCACTTCTTCCACGCGCGCGACGATGGCGCGCATCGTCGTGCTCGCTTCGCCGGCGATGCGGTAGCCGGTTTCGACCGTCGTCACGGATTCGGCGATCAATCCTTCGATCTCCTTCACAGCCGTCGCACTGCGCTGCGCGAGCGCACGCACTTCGCTCGCGACCACCGCGAAGCCCCTGCCGTGCTCGCCCGCGCGTGCGGCTTCCACAGCCGCGTTGAGCGCGAGGATGTTGGTCTGGAACGCGATGCCGTCGATCACGCCGATGATCTGCTCGACGCGTTCCGACGTGGACGAAATCTCGTGCATCGTGCTCACGACGCGGCGCACGACATCGCCGCCGCGTGCCGCGACTTCGGATGCGTTGACGGCCAGCGTGTTGCCCTGGCGCGCATTGTCGGTGTTGTGCTTCACCGTGGCGGTCAGCTCTTCCATGCTCGCGGCGGTCTCTTCGAGCGAGGCGGCTTGCTCTTCGGTGCGCGAGGAGAGGTCGAGATTGCCGGTGGCGATTTCGTTGGAGCCGGTCGTGATCGATTCGGCGGACGTCTGGATACGTCGCACCGTGTCCACGAGTTGCTTCTGCATCTCGCCCATCGCGTAGAGGAGGCTGCCGTTGTCGCCGTTCGCGAGCTTCACCTGGGTGGTGAAGTCGCCAGCGGCGATGCGCGTGCAGATCTCGGTGGCGTAGTCGGGTTCGCCGCCGAGGCTCGTGCGGATGTTGCGGATCAGCCAGAGCATGCCGAGCGTGACCGCCACGCCGATGACCGCCACGAGCGCGAGATTACGCATCAGCGCGCTCAGGAACGCGGCCTGAATGTCGTCGACATAGGCGCCCGTGAAGAGGGCCCAGCCCCACTCCGGAACGGCCTCGGCGTAGGTGATCTTGTCGACCGGCTCGCTGTTGCCCGCCTTGGGCCACACGTAGTGGCTAATATGATTGCCGCCCGGCAACGCGCTCTTCACGATCTCGACGGCTACGTGCGTGCCTTGCGGGTCGACCATGTCGGCCTGGCTCTTGTTCTCGAGTTCAGGCTTGGGCGGGATCATCACGCCCATGTACTGCGAATCGTAAATGCCGAAGTATCCGCTCTGGTTAGCGCCATAGCGCAGGCCGCGCAGCGTGGCGATGGCCTGGCGCTTTGCCTCGTCCGCGGAGATCTGGCCGGAAGCAGCCTGCTTCTGATAGAAGGCCACCACGCCCATGGCGGTCTCGGTCTGCTGGGCGAGCATGTCCTCGCGGTCGCTCCACAGGCTCTGGCGCGTCATGATCGCGTCTGCGACGACCAGAACGACCAGCGAGATCCATAACAGGGCGACGATGCTCCAAGCTTTTCTATTTAACGATGTACGTTTCACTTTCAGAATTCCTGGTCTCTTTCGCTACTCAAAATCCAACCCTGGCGGCTGGAAACCGCCAGGCCAATCTGCTTATCGGTCGATTTGGAGCAATCTGAACCCTTTTTTTACGTTTGGCTGAGAATTTCCTGTAGAGTCGGGCCTCGAATGGGCTTGACTTTTTTTCATCAAGGTGACTTGTTGGCCGGATCGGCGAGGCGCCGCGTGCGACGCCTCGCGTGATAGGCCAATGCGGGGGCAGTGCGGGGTCAGTGTCGGGTCAGTGTCGGGTCAGTGTGACTCGCGCGGCACCGGCGCGCCGCTGGCGCCCACGAGAAAGTCGAGGTCCGCGCCGTCGCTCGCCTGCAGGACGTGCTTGACGTACAGGCGGTAATAGCCGCGCTCGGGCAGCTCGGGGGCCTTCCAGGCGGCTCTGCGGCGCGCGAGTTCCTCGTCGGACACGTCCAGATGCAGACGGCGCGCATCGACGTCAAGCTCGATCATGTCGCCCGTGCGCACCAGCGCGAGCGGCCCGCCCGCAGCCGCTTCGGGGCAGACGTGCAGCACGGCGGCGCCATAGGCTGTGCCGCTCATGCGGCCATCGGAGATGCGCACCATATCGGTGATGCCTTTTTGCAGGACCTTCTTCGGCAGCGGCATGTTGCCGACCTCGGCGAAGCCCGGATAACCCTTCGGCCCCGCGCCCTTGAGGACCATGACGCAGTGCTCGTCGATGTCGAGCGAATCGTCGTCGATCTTCTCGTGCAGTTCTTCGACGTTCTCGAACACCACGGCGCGGCCGCGATGACGCAGCAGCGCAGGCGTCGCCGCCGATGGCTTGATGACCGCGCCGTCCGGCGCGAGGTTGCCCTTGAGTACGGCGATGCCGGCGCGCGGCTTGAACGGATGCTCGAACGGCGTGATGACCTGTTCGTTGTAATTTTCGGCATCCTGAACGTTTTCCCAGATCGTCCTGCCGTTGACGGTCAGCGCGTCGCGATGCAGCAGCCCTTGTTCGCCGAGTTGTCGCAACACGGCCGGCAACCCGCCCGCGTAATAGAAGTCTTCCATCAGATACTGGCCCGAAGGCTGGAGATTCACGAGGCACGGCACGTCCGTGCCCAGTTCCCAGTCGTCGAGCGAAAGCGGCACGCCGATGCGCCGCGCGAGCGCGATCAAATGCACGACCGCATTCGTCGAGCCGCCAATCGCGGCGTTCGTGCGGATCGCGTTTTCGAAGGCCTCGCGCGTGAGGATCTTCGTCATCGTGAGATCGTCGCGAACCATCTCGACGATACGTCGCCCCGCGAGATGCGCGAGCACCTGGCGGCGCGCATCGACGGCCGGAATGGCGGCGTTGTGCGGCAAGCCCATGCCGAGTGCTTCGACCATCGAGGCCATCGTCGACGCCGTGCCCATCGTCATGCAATGCCCGCGCGAGCGGTTCATGCACGATTCGGCCTCGACGAACTCGACCTGCGTCATGGTGCCCGCGCGTACGGCTTCGGACATCTGCCACACGCCCGTTCCCGAGCCGATGTCGTGCCCGCGAAAACGCCCGTTGAGCATCGGTCCGCCGGAAACGGCAAGCGCGGGGAGGTTGCAGGAGGCGGCGCCCATCAAGAGTGCGGGCGTGGTCTTGTCACAGCCGACCAGCAGGATCACCCCATCGATGGGATTGCCGCGGATCGACTCTTCGACGTCCATCGACGCGAGGTTGCGAAACAGCATCGCCGTGGGCCGGAGGTTGGTCTCGCCGAGCGACATGACGGGAAATTCGAGCGGCAGGCCGCCGGCTTCGTGCACGCCCTTCTTCACGTATTCGGCAAGCTCGCGGAAATGCGCGTTGCACGGTGTGAGTTCCGACCACGTATTGCAGATGCCGATCACCGGGCGGCCATCGAACTGGTCGTGCGGGATGCCCTGGTTCTTCATCCAGGAGCGGTGAATGAAGCCGTCCTTGTCGGTGCGGCCGAACCAGGATTGCGAGCGAAGTTTGCGCATGATGTCTCCTCCGATCCCACGCCCGCGAGGGTGACGGTCGCGCATGGTGCGCTAGCGCCGCTTCACCTCGACCAGTCCGGGCGCCGCGAGTTTCTGGAGCACCTCGCGTGCGACCGTGCGGCTCACGCCGCGTGAACGGGCGAGTTCGATTTCATTGGGCAGTACGCCGCCGGGAAAGCAAACGCCGGGCACGATGGACTTGTGCAGCGCACGCTTTGGGATCGGTTTTGACAGACATAACCGGTGCGTACGTTTTAAAACTAGCACAGCGCCTACTGCGTGTCGCGAAATGTGTCGAACGGGAACATGCTGCGCCAAGCGAATCGGGGTCTTACGTTCCCGCTTTCTGTCCGTCTACGATCGCAGCACTTCCAGATGCGTCGAGTGTCGCGTGAAGGCGCATGCGACCGTTAGTCACCTGATAACCGTCCGCAACCTTCCGCACAGAAAATTTGCGGAACATACCCTTTTTCTCGAGAGCTGGAGCATCCACCAGACTCGGGGTGGTTCACCAAACCCCGATGGGTCAAATTTCAGCGGGCGTTGACGCATAGTGGGTATTCCTTCATGCGCCGTCGTGCATGCCGAGGGAAACCAACTATGCTGGCACTCCCTGTGGCTCACGCCACGTGTCAGGTCGTGGAAAACGTGCGGTGATGAAAGTACCGCGTTCGGAGAATTAATGACGGGTTACTCACGGGTTCGTCGAGGTATTGTGGTTAGCTCGCTCCTGGCGGCAGGAGCCGTAGCCGTTTTAGTTGTCGGTGCCGGTAACTCGCGCGCGGAACGCAGCGCGGACGGTATCCACCCTGTCGCCACGTCCTCCGCAGTCGCGACAACGTCTCCATTGCCTGTCGCATTAGATGTCGCGGCGACACATCCTGCGCCGTCCGCTTCTAGAGCGTCGGCATCGGTGGTGATACCTCCCGCAGGAACTCCCATGGCTCAAGCGATCAAATTGATCCAGGATCAAGCCGCTAGCGCCCTGGCTATGAACCCAGCCGTTGAGCCGCATGATGTGGTCGGTGGGCCCCCGGCATTTCCGGCGGGTTTTGACTTTAACTCAGCGACCCCGCCAGCGACTTCGCCGAGCGAGTGCACCAAGGCCCGGCGGATTATTTGTGTCGATAAAACGACTTACATTGCCACTATCTACGAAGGTGGTAAGCCGCAGTGGTCGTTTTATATTCGCCCGGGGGACACGCGTGGTACCCGGTATCAAACGGGGGAAGGCTACGGCCGTATTGCCAGCAAGAGTCGCAATCACGTGTCCACCGTCTATGGCACACCCATGCCGTATGCGATGTTCATTGCGTGGGACAAATTCCCTGCTACTGGTGAAGCCTTCCATTTGTCGTACCAGTTCCAGACGGAAGGGTACTACGGGGCTAGCCACGGATGTATGGGGGTTGGTTCCGAAGTCGCCATGAAACGGCTATGGGACACCATCCCCAAAGGGACACGGGTATTCGTCTACCGCACTTGAACGAGTCGTGACACGACATCGATAGTGCGTGTCTCAGCGATGGTGATCACCCGTTTCTGACGCGGACTTCACGCGAAGCACCGCGCCGTTCTTCAAGAAAAACCGGTGCGCGCGCCAGGTGCCCCGAAATCAAAATCGGGCGAAATCGAGGACAGGCGGAGTTCGTTTGTGGATTCAACCGGTCGATGCAACACTCCAGCTGCTCACGCAGTTTTGATTGTGTTGCATCGACCGGTTGAATCCGCCAGGCCCGAACGGACATCCGTCGGCATTACATGGCCGCTGTGACTTTGCCGTGATGTGCCGTTATTTGAACTTGAAGAGATCCTTGAAGATCAGTTGAGCCCAGGTATTCCCCTTGGCCTGGACGAGCGCGCCGCCATCCTTGAGCGGCCCTAGCGCGATCGGCGCGAAACCGAGTTGTTCGGCCAGAGCTGCGACCGGTGCCACCGCATTTTCGTCATCGCTCGACAAAAACACGACGCGGCTTCCGCCATTCACGTTCGGATCAGCAGCCAGAACCGCAGCGGGCAGATGGTTAAAGCCCTTTACGAACCTGGCGCCGGTAAACGCTTTGGCGACAAACGCGGACGACGGCTGACCTTCCAGGTCTTCAACGGAAACACCCAAAGCGTTTGTCGTGTCGATAATCGTCTTGCCCTGCCAGGTTGTGATCTGCTTCGCGACTTCGCGATGTTCCCAAAACGGAACTGCCAGGAAGATCGTGTCGGACGCGATTGCGTCTTGCAGCGTCCTGGGCACAACGGTGGGGCCGATCGCTTGCGCCTGCTGCATCAACGTCTCCGGAGGGCGCCGGCTTGCGACGGCCACCTCGATGTCCTTCCTCGCAAACGCTCGGGCGAGTGCCTGGCCTACCGCGCCAAAGCCAATAATCGAATAGCTCATGCTAACTCTCCATTAAAAATTGATCAGGAATCCATATTTATAGACAGAATCAGGACCATCTTCGTCAAGTTTGCAGGCCCTTCGAAACGCTTTTCGGCGCGATTTCAGATGGCCGAGAAGCCGCCGTCGACTGACAATTCCACTCCATTCACGAAGCTCGAATCGTCTGAAGCAAGAAACAGCGCGACCGTCGCAATTTCCTCAGGACGACCCATCTTTCCCCGCGGGATTAGCGATTCGAACATCTGCTTCGCCTCCTCGGTGAGAACCTGGTCCTGCATTGGTGTGGCGATCGGCCCCGGGCTCAACACGTTCACCCGGATATTCCTGCCCTTCAGTTCGTTAAGCCAGGTGCGTGCGAATGAGCGCAACGCCGCCTTGCTCGCTGAATACACGCCGTAACCTGGAAAACCTTTCACCGACGCAACCGATCCGGTCATGAAGATCGATCCGCCATCGTTGAACAGCGGCAACGCCTTCTGAACCGCAAACAGCGTTCCGCGCGTATTCAGATCGAAGATCGCATCGAAATGCTGCTCGGTAATCTCGCCCAGCGGGACGGCTTCGCCCGTGCCAGCGCTCGCGAACAGGACGTCGATCTTGCCCTTTTCCCGCTTGACCGTATCGAACAGGCGATCGAGGTCGTCCAGCCTCGACGCGTCGCCGCGCACGCCGGTCACGTTCCGGCCAATCAGCTTGACGGCCTCGTCGAGCGTCTCCTGCCTTCGGCCCGTGATGAAAACATAGGCGCCTTCTTCAACGAACCGTCTGGCGCTCGCCAGCGCCATGCCGCTCGATCCGCCCGTGATGACCGCTACCTTACCGTCCAGCTTTCCCATGACTGCTCCTTTCGTGATGCTGTCCTGCGCCTCGGTTCCCATTTGCACAAATGTGCTGTATCTTGTGGATCACTGATCCAGATACATGTTCATTTATATGGATCACTGATCCAATTGTCAAGAAAATCCATGCGCGCCGACGCCAGAAAAAATTACAGCCATCTACTTGAAGTCGCGCGCGACGTCGTCGCCGAGCATGGAGCAGACGCGTCCATGCGAGATATCGCCCGCCGGGCCAATGTCGGGTTGGCCACACTGCTTCGCCACTTCCCGACGCGAGAAGCCTTGTTCGAAGCGCTGCTGCGTATGAAGGTGGACGAACTGATAGAGCAGGCAGCCGAACTCGAGACATCAAGTCCACCGGACGAAGCGCTGGTGTCCTGGTTTAGCGAAGGGATGGCATTCGTTCGTACCTATAGCGGCATTTGCGCCTTGTTTGCGACGGCGCACGCGGACCCGGACTCCGCGCTTCACGCTTCGAGCACAGCGCTGCGTTCAGCGGGCGCGCGACTACTGCGCCGTGCTCAGGCCGAGGGAACGGCGCGCGCCGATATGGATGGGGTTGACCTGTTCGCCCTGATGTCGGCGCTCGGCTGGGCCGTTGGCCAACCCGCATTCGCGCCACGGGGGGATCATCTCTTTCACGTTATTACGAGCGCCATCCTGACAAATCGGTCGAGCGACGATGTCAAGAATGCGAAGTAGCAGAGTGCGAATGGCCGTGTCGGGTGTTTGAGCGGCTGTTGACGAAGGCGATGAGACGTTGAAGCGGCTGAGCCGTTGTACTACCCGGCGACCGCACATGGCCGGCAGCCGTCGGTTCGCCACCGGGTGCCTTCCATCAAGCTTGGGTTTGTTCCGGCATCTCCGGTGCACCATTGCGCCCCGGAAGCCAGTGTGGTCGCCGTCATCCGTGAGTCCCGATTCGATGCTGACCACTCCGAAGATGTAGCTCTTTTTCGACGCCTGCCAGTCGTACATTTGCATCACGTCGAGCGACGTTGTGTCCGCGACGAGCCGGGCGACGCCACGCCAGATATCCTCGCAAAATTCAGGACGCTCGCACGAGCGACGGATGCCCCAGCGCGATCGCCCGTCGCAGGTCCCGCGCATATTGCTCCGGCTGCTCCCACGCTGCAAAGTGGCCACCGTTCTCGTGCTCGATGAATTCCTGAACGTTGACGAACCGCGAAGCGAACCCGCGCGGTGCGAGCTTGATGTCGTGCGCGAACGCGCTGAGTACCGTGGGCGTCTGCACGTACGGAGCCGGCGGCGTGAACTCGACATACGGCGCGAAAGATGTCCCGATCGTGCCCGTGAACCAGTAGGCGCTAATCCAGGTCAGTAGATCGTCTTCGGAGAACGGAATGTCCGACCAGCTCCGCAGCTTCTCGACAAGCCACGCGGCAAGACCTGCCGGTGAGTCCATGAGAGCGGGCGCGACGGTATGGGGTTTCGTCGACTGCTGCGCGATGTACCCGCCCTCCCTTCGTTGCCAGACCGCGACGGCATCGAGGTAGCGGAACGCCTCCGGGTCCAGCGTCGATCGGTCCGCGAACACCGCGTGCAATGGTGAGATGTTCGTCAGATGCAGTGCCGCGATCCGGTCCGGATGCATCGCGGCGAGCTGTTCAGCGACGTCTGCCCCGAAGTCGCCGGCCGAAACGATGTACCGGTCATGCCCGAGCGAGTCCATCGCATCGGCAATGAGCGATGCCATTGCGACGCCAGTCATTCCCGGCTTCGTCAGCTCGTACGCAAACGGGAAGCCTGGCAGAGCCGGTACGACAACATGCACATCATCCAGCAGAGGCAGTACGCGCTCAAACCGAAGCACCGAGTCGGGCCAACCGTGTAGCAGGACCACGGCGGGAGCATCGGGGAGGGCAGCGCGTTGATGCACGACGCGAAGCGCCCGGTCGCCAGCGCCAACCGACTCCCACGGCAAGTTGAGGATGCGAGCCTCGTGAGTTCGCCAGTCGTAACGATGACGCCAAAAATCGAGCAGATTGGCGAGAAAGTCAGCATCGGTCCCGCGTTCCCAACCTACACCTCGCGGAAGTCCTGGCCGTCGCGTCGCCGCGAGTCTTCTGTACAGATCGTCGTCGGAAATCGGGCGAAGAGGAAGTGACATGTCCGCGAGCTCAAACAAAGAGAATGTGTACGACGATACACATAAGTGATGTGTACAGCAATACACATTTCTGTATTCGCGTGTACCATGACCGAAAAAGACGATGTGGCTAGCGTGAAAACCAAAACTGCACGACCGAAGGACGCTGTCCGAACCCGTGAGCGCATTCTTGCGGCGGCACGGCGCGAGTTCGCCCGAGTCGGGTTCGCCGGGACCAAGGTCCGCGAGATCGCCGCCGCGGCGAATGTGTCACCCAATCTCATCACCCGATACTTCGGAGGCAAGGATGGACTTTTTGTGGCCGCGACTGAGGTCCATCTGAAGCTCGAGACGCTGTCCGACGGCCCCCGCGAGTCAATAGGGCGCCGGATGGCCGAGGGCATCGTCACCCGGTGGACGATGATGGAGGGAGAGGATCCGCTCCTCGTATTGCTGCGCGCCGCGGGCGAGCGCCGCGAAGCCGCAGAGACCCTGGCGAAGTTCCTCGACGAAGAGTCGCTCGAACCGTTCCGACAGCAGTTGCTTCGCTATGGCATGACGGACGACGAGGCCACTGCTCGTGCCCGCGCGGTCGACATTCTCGTCATCGGGATTTCCGCGCGGCTTCGCGTACTCCGCGACGACCTTGGCGACACCGATGAATTGAAGCAGTGGATCGGAACCACTATCCAGCGACTGGTGGACGGACCGTAGAACACGGTCGCCCCGGCCGACATCGACCCGCAAGCGCGCTCCGGGAAATCCATTTTTCCACTCTGGGCGATTTCGTCGGTTCGGAGATCAGCGATGGGTCATCCGGATCGTTATGCTCAGCCGGTTTTACGACCTACGGTCGTACTGGATCGGTCAGCACGCTGCCGGTGTGCCGTACCAGGCGTGTGGCGACGGAAAGTCGTGCACAATACCCACCCATGCAAGTCCCAGACCTTGAACGCCTTGTCACCGTCACGATGCCCTTTGGCAAATACAAAGGCCGGCTCATCGCCGACCTCCCCGGGCACTACCTCAACTGGTTCGCGCGAGAAGGGTTCCCGAGGGGCGAACTCGGCCAACTGCTCGCTTTGATGCAAGAGATGGACCATAACGGCCTGAGGCACTTGCTCGAACCGCTGACCAAACGCGGACAGCGCCAATCAGGCGCTACCGAAACGTCGTAACACTCCGGCTCGCCGGGTCGATCAGGCGGTGTCCGCCGATCGTGACCGGCGACAGCCGACCCGTTGCGGACGCTGGGTCCGAGGTGACAACGGTGGCTCTTTTGGGTGCTCAACAGCCATCTGCACGTTCGCGTATCGGGCTTGCGAGACCAATCAGATCCCGCCGCCCGTTCAACACCATTGCCTCAGCAGAACCAGCAATGAGTCGAATTCCACGATCGGCCGCTCAGCCCGGCTACACCGGGTAGGTGCCGCATGAATCAGAAGAAGTGCCGAAGACCAACGCGGGACACGAACTGTTTATCCGTCGACGAGGGGCCCATCGTGGCGATCGATGCGACCGTGCCCGTTGCTCCGCCGGCCTTTTGTCCCGCGAGTTCGAGATAGACATCGGTCTGCTTCGACAACTGATAGTCGGCAGCCAGGTTCATCGAATACCAATGGGAATCTTCGAGCTTGTCGTAAGACACCTTGGCGGACAGAGAGACATCAGGCATCAGCCGATAGTCGCCGCCGAGGTGTACGACCTGGTCGGTCTCCGAGTGGCCATTCAGTTGCAACTGGGTATTCGTATAAATTGCCGAAGCGCGCCAGTTGCCGAACGAGTACATGCCCGCTGCACCAAGGATGCGCTGATTGTCGACCAGCAGCACCGTCGCCGGTGTCATCCGCAGCCCGAGCAACGTCGGCGCGCCCGTCAATCCCGCGTACACCGGTGCCTTGTTGATGTCGGTCACCACGAGCGCTCCGGAAAACGGTCCGTAGCTATATTGGACGTTACCGCTATACGCACGCCCTTCATTGGTCGATGCGCTGCCGGCGTTCTGGCCAAACGAATACATCGCGCCGAAGGTCAGTCCCCCGAAGCTCGCGCTGTTGAACTGCACTGAGTTGTTCAGGCGCTCGCCCGACGTGCGATCGAGGTCCGCATTCTGGAACACCATGATGCCGCCATTGAGGAACGGCGCCATGTATCGCTCGAGTTGAAGCGTGTAGTCGTACTGACGACCGAGAGAGACATCGCCGATGCCGGACTTCCCGAGACCCACGTACGCCTGCTTGCCGAAAATCAGGCCTTGACCCATGGCACCCGTGTTTAGCGAAAAGCCGTTCTCGAGTTTGAAGAAGGAGCGCCAGCCACCGCCGAGATCCTCAGTACCGGTGAAACCGAGGGCGTTGGCTTTGTTGATGCCATCCTGCATCTTGACCACCGAATGGCCCAGAACGTTGCTGATGTAGCTGATGCCGTTGTCGACGCTACCGTAGATCGTCACCGACGACTGAGCAAAGGCCCCGACGCCGATCGATTGAAGCATCAACATTGCAGCGATGTGGTGTCTCTTCATTTGTTTTCCTGACGACGTTCGATAATTCAAAAAAAACAGGTGCCCTTAGCGGGCGATGGGCCCGCTGGATCGTTTCTGCTGGATTGGGATGGCTATGCAGCCGGCAGGTCAATCGCCGATATGGCGATTCCGCGTTTCTGGCAGCAAGGCCATTGCGACGAGGCTGATCACACTGGTCGCCACCACGTAGTAAGCAGGGGCGAGTGCGCTATGGGTCACGGCGATGATCCAGGTCACGGCGAACTGCGTCGTACCTCCAAAGATTGCCGTTCCCACGCCGTAAGTGATTGCGATGCCGGTACTCCGGTAGCGCGCGGGCATCAGTTCCGGAATGGCAACCAGGCCTGCAGCGGCGCTCGCCGCGGTCAGCGATGCAAGCACGGCGGTTGCGGCGAGCAGGCTGGTGGCGCTGGGCGTAGTGCTGAGCCACCAGAACATCGGAACGATCACTACGGCCAGGGCGACGCGCGGCACGATCATGGCGGCCTTGCGCCCCCATGCATCGCACATGACGCCACCTGCCAGCCCGAATACGAACGTCAACACCCCGCCGGCCAGCACGCTCATCTGGGCAAGTGCCGGTGGCAACTTCAAGACCTGAATGGCGAAGGTCGTCATGTAGTTGCCAACCTGCGAGGAAACGGCACCGGCCAGCAGGACCAGCGTGCCGAGCACGACATAGCGCAGGTTGCCGGACAGTCGGCTCTCTTCGTTTCTTTCCGCTGCGGCTTTGGGCGTGTCTTCGAGCGTTTCCGGGATATTGCGGCGAATGTAGATCGCAACCGGAACGAGCACCAGGCTGAACAGGAAGGGAACGCGCCATCCCCAACTCGCGAGTTGCGATGTGGTGAGCACCAGCGAAATGGCGACGCCGATCACACCACCGGCAGTCACGGCGATGCCTTGACTTGCCAGCTGCCAGCTGGTGTAAAGACCCCGGCGGTGAGACGGCGCGGCCTCGACGAGAAGCGCCGTCGACGGGCCGACCTCGCCGCCGAGGGCGAAGCCCTGGACGAGGCGGCAGACCACGACGATGATTGGCGCAGCCACGCCGATAGCCGAGTAGGCCGGCGTTGCAGCAAGACCCAAAGTGCCGATCGTGATCAGAGCGACCGTGAGGATCATCGCGGGCTTGCGTCCCGCGCGGTCCGCGAACCGGCCGATTAGAACAGCGCCCAGCGGACGCATCAGGAAGCCAACGCCGAACGTGGCCATCGAGGCCAGCAGGCTGCCGTACTCGCCACTCACGGGAAAAAACGCCTTGCCGATATAAACGGCAAAGAAAGCGTAGATCACGAAATCGTAGAATTCGAGTGCGTTGCCGGCTACGGCTCCGGCTACCGCTGCGCGGCTAATCGCGGGGCGCGTCTGACGCACGCCGCCGCGGTCTTGCACGCCAGCCTCGAGCGCACTGGAAGTTGTCGTCATTTCACCTGTCTCCGTGTTGGTGTTCTCGTCAGCGTCGCGCCATCGCGGCGGACCAGGATGGGCGCCTTACTCATCGCCACCTCTTTGCAGGCCATTGAGCGACTGCAGATAGACCTCGCGTCCCTGTACCCAGACGGCGAGTTTCCAGTCGTCGTCTTGCGGGTAGAACGCGCGTTTGAATGCCGCCTTGATGGATTGCCGTTTCGACGTATCCGGGCAGTTGTATCGATGCAGCCAGTGCTCGGCTCGCATGGCGAGAATGACGTCCTCTAGAGGATAGGTGCCGAACTCGAGGCACACGTTCGTGTGCGTTGCCTGCGGCGCTTCCTGCGCGAGCGACGCCTGGATCGGGCCGGTGAGCGGAATGCTCGCAGACGTCCCGGTCGTGACGTGGGTCAGGTTGTCGCCCCACCACTGGCGCGAGCGCGCCAGCGTGGCGGGATCGTCGGGCGCCGCGAAAATGCGCTCCCCGACACCGTACGGACCAAGACCGGTGTGAATGTCGATAGAGCCGACATGGCGCGCCTTCGCAGCGTATTTGCGCAAGATGGACCTGAACGTCATATTGCTCCAGGTCGGCGCGATGCCGCCGAAATGCAGGCCCTCCTGAAATGCATACTGTCCCAGTGCGACTGCGCGCTGGAAGCCGCGCGGGCCGACGCGTTCCCGAAACGCGTTCAGACGCGCTTCGTTTTCGTGTCGCGGCGGCCATTCGCGCGGGAGAAGCAGATCGTGGATTTCCGAGTAATCGCGGTTCTCGGGAAGCGGCGCGGAGAAATCGATGAAATTGCGGTTCAGGTCGACGTTTTCGTGCGTTGCCCGTCGCGCATGCGAAAAGCCATAGGGATTGACCGCGTGCACGTGCAGCACCGCGGTGTTTTCAGCGCGCGGTGTCGTAACGGTCGGGGCGAGTTCGAGCAGGCCGGTCTGGATCGCGGATCCGCAATAACCTTCGACGCCGTGACATCCGCTGATGACGAGCAGCAGGTTCGACGCATCGGCGGGGCCATCGAGCACGACATCGGTCGCGAGCGCCTCGCCATCAGCGCCGTGCAACGGCAGTTCGTACGAGTCGACGCTCAAGCCGCGTCGGGACGCTGCCATGAGGAACTTCTCACGCGCCTCGGCATAGCTGTTGCTGAACAGCTGTTTGAATTTGGTTTCTGTCACGGTGGGATAGAGCGATTCAGGCGTGAAAGCCGGGTTGCAGGCGCTGGCATTGCCGGGTCCGGCAGGCGTCGCCGAATGCGGTAAAGATTGCACGCGCGAGCGGGCTGTCATCGACACGCATCTCGGGATGCCACTGCACGCCCAGCGTGAACTGTTCGGCTGACTCGACAGAGACGGCTTCGATCAGACCATCGGGCGCCATCGCTTCGACGCGCAGGCCGATGCCCAGTCTTTCGATTCCCTGATGGTGCAAGGAGTTGACCATCACGGTCGCCTCGCCCGACAGTTGTTCGAGACGGCCGCCCGGAGCGACGTGGATTTCATGACGGTCCTCGTACCAGCGCGGGAGCGGCCGGTCGTGATCGCCTTCCCGGTGATCGAGTCGCCCCGGTTGATCGTGGACCGCACGCTCAAGGCTTCCGCCGAACACAACATTGAGTTCCTGGAATCCGCGGCAGATGCCGAGGAACGGCACGCCCGCCTCGAGAATCGCTGGCAGCAGACGCAACGAAACCGCGTCTCGAGCCGGATCGACGACGGTCGATGGCGGCAGGGGCGCTGCGCCGTAGCGCTCGGCTACGACGTTGGAAGGGCTTCCGGTCAGCACGAAACCGTCGATCGTGGAAACGAGCGTTTCGGCATCCACACCTTCGTCATGGGCCGGCACGATCAACGGAAGGACCTGTGCCACCTTCGCGAGGGCGTGTACGTACCCCTCAAGAACGGCATGTGCAGCATGCTTATGATGCTCGAAGCGATCGGCCACTACTGCAACGACCGGCCTGCGAGGGCGTGGGTGATTCATGTCGATTACGCACTTCAAGTTTTGACTGGGCCAGTCTAGTGAGCGGCTTGAATTCCGTAAATTGCGTAATAATTTTGTTTATCATGCAATTTCTGCAAGTGGACCGTCGACATGAACACACGGCAACTTCACCATTTTCTGGCCCTGTTAAATACGGGGACGCTGAGCGCCGCCGCGGAAAGCGTTCACCTCAGCCAACCGGCGTTGTCACGAAGCGTTCGGGCGTTGGAAGATTCGCTGGGGGTACTGCTGTTCGACCGGACTGATCGACGGTTGCAACCCACCCCCTATGCGTACACCTTCGCCGAGCGTGCGCGAAGGATCGTCTTCGAAGAGAAAGAGGGGTTGCGCTCACTCGAATTCATGCGCACAGGCGGCGCGGGAACGCTGACGTTCGGCATGGGGTCATCGCTTGCCGGTACCCTGCTCAAACCGATGTTGCTTGAGTTACTCACCTCGTCACCACAAGTCAAACTGCGCTCCGTCATCGAAACGTCGGACCAGTTGATGCGGTTGTTGCTCGAGGAACAAATCGACTTCTTCGTGGGTGACATCAGGGTTGCCGCGTGCCATCCCGACGTAGAGGTTGAGCCCGTCTACCGCTGCCGGTTCGGCTGGTATGCGCGTGTGGGGCACCCGCTGTCGAAGCTGCCGGCGGTCACAATGAGCGATTTGAAGCACTATCCACTGATTGCGACCGGCTATCTGGAAGAGTCGCTCGCGCGTCGCTTCATGGAGATCTACGGTCTGACCGCCCCTTTCGCTGCACACTTCGCGGTGATCGTCACTGATCTTCCGACCGTGTATGACCTCGTCTCGTCGAGTGACGCGGTCGTGACGTCCACCGATTTCGCGATGCTCGAAGCGCTACGAAGCAAAGAGACGGAATTGCTCAATGTGATGCCGCAGCCCGACATGGAACTGACGCTCGGGATCGTTCGCCTCAAAGGACGAACGCTCGTTCCTGCGGTTGAGCAAGCGTTTGCGATTGTGCGGGAGCGCCTGGGTGCCATTATTTGATCTTGTCCGTTGGCCAGATTCACGAAGCGATTTCAGCGCTCCCGCTCGATACTGATGTCATTCCTGCAATCCGTCACGACCCGCCGCACCGTCTAACGCCCCGAGGTGCACGTTGTACTTCGTGGCGATCTCCACCAGCTTCGCGACATCCGGCGGGCCGGGCGGCACTTCCGCGTCGATCGTCGTGAAGAGGGCCGCGGCCTCGCTGATGGGCCCCGACACCGAAAGCATCTCGCAGCCGTCCACACCCATCGTGAAGCTATGCACCGAGCCGCCTGGAACGTGCACGAGCGTGCCCGGTGTGCCGGTAGCGGCCACACCATTACAGATGACCTCGACACTGCCCTTGATGACGTAGAACGTTTCATCCCAGGCGTGGCTGTGGGGAGGCGGGCCGCTGCCTTCGGGGCCTTGCTGAAGGAAGATTTCATAGCCGCGCGCCGTTTCGCGCGAGGCCAGCACGGTGATCTTTTCGCCGACGACATTGAGGGGGCGCGGATATTCGCCTGGTGTCACGACAAACGGTTGTGAAGTCATGTGTAGGGTCTCCAGCGATGTGCGGGACGTCGCGCTTGTGACGTATTCGCTGCCTGCCGCCACGATCGTGACGATGAGAGACTGAAGTTCGAACCGGTTTTCGTGCTGTGGCCAGCATCGATGCGTAGCGCGTAACCGGACGCCACAGAGTAAGCATGGGGTCGTGCCCTTGTATGTGGTCTAACGCACATAGGGCAAGACGGTTGCTGGCACCAGCGTCTTCAAACGCCCGACTGTTTGCGCGTTCTCACAAGCGCCGGGCGAACGCCGGTTCAACCGCGGGAGGGCCGCGCAAAGACTTCTGGATTGCATGTGGCGTATCGTGGGCATCAACCTCGCGTGCCGTCGCAGACACTTTGCGTGGGCATTCGCAGTGGCGCTATTTCCAGTACCCCTGACCCTGATATCGAGGAGCTCACATGGAATCGCGGATCAAGAACGCGTCGTTCATGTCGAAAGTGATGCCGGCTAGCACGGCCGCCGCACTGATCCGGCCGGGCATGACGGTGGGAATGAGCGGTTTCACTGGCGCGGGCTATCCGAAGAGTGTGCCGCTCGAACTCGCCCGGCTGATCGAGGACGCGCACGCGCGGGGCGAGCAGTTTGCGATTCGCGTGCTGACCGGCGCATCTACTGCGCCGGAACTCGACGGAGCGCTCGCTAAAGTGGGCGGAATCGATTTTCGCCTGCCCTACCAGAGCGATCCCGAACTGCGCGCGCGCATCAACCGGGGCGAGATCGAATACATGGACATTCATCTCGGTCAGGTGGCCCAGTATGCGTGGTTCGGCTTTCTCGGCACGATCGACATGGCCGTGATCGAGGTCGCCGGCGTTCTGCCCGACGGTCGCCTGATTCCGTCGACTTCGGTCGGCAACAACAAGACGTGGCTCGATCTGGCAAGCGAGGTGATTATCGAGGTGAATTCGAATCAGCCCGCCGGACTCGACGGCATGCACGACATCTACTACGGCACGGCGCTACCGCCCGATCGCAAGCCGATACCGCTCGTTGCGCCCGGAGACCGCATCGGCGAGCCGTATCTGCGGGTCGATCCTGCGAAGGTGGTGGCGGTGGTCGAAACCGATGCCCCCGATCGCCTCGGCCGCTTCGCGCCGCCCGACGAGATCAGTGCGCGTATCGCCGGGCATCTCGTCGAATTTTTCCGGCACGAAATCGCACGCGGGCGGCTGCGGCCCGAGTTGCTGCCGCTGCAGTCGGGCGTGGGTAACATCGCCAACGCAGTGCTTACCGGCTTGCGTACCGGCGGTTTTGACGGCCTGAGTGCGTTCACCGAAGTGATTCAGGACGGCATGCTGGACCTGATCCGCACCGACACGCTTCGCGTAGCTTCGGCCACGGCGCTTTCGCTGAGCCCGGAGGGTGTCGAGGAATTCCAGCGGAACATCGAGCACTATCGCAGCCGCATCGTGCTGCGTCCGCAGGAAATGTCGAACCACGCTGAACTGGTGCGGCGACTGGGCTGCATTGCCATCAACGGAATGGTCGAGGCGGATATCTACGGCAACGTCAATTCCACACATGTCGCGGGCACGTCGATCATCAACGGTATCGGCGGTTCGGGCGATTTTGCCCGCAATGGATTTCTGTCGTGCTTCGTGACGCCGAGCATCGCAAAGAACGGCGCCATTTCGTGCATTGTGCCGATGGCAAGCCACGTGGACCACACCGAACACGACGTCACCGTGGTCGTGACCGAGCAGGGGCTGGCCGACCTGCGTGGGCTCTCACCCAAGCACCGGGCGCGGGCCATTATCAGCCAGTGCGCGCATCCCGACTATCGCCCGATGCTCGAAGACTACTTCGATCGTGCCTGCCGCGAGAGTGTTGGCAAGCACACGCCGCATTTACTCGACGAGGCGTTGTCCTGGCATGCACGCTTTGTGAAGACCGGCGATATGCGTTGACATGTCGGTTCCCTGATGAATCGTGTTCGGTCAAGGCCCGGTCCGTCTACGTACCTGGTGGGGCGTACCTCGATGATCTTGGGAAAGCAGGTTTCGAGGAAGAACGGCTTGAAACCCGGCCTGAATGCCAGTTTGCTTCACTCGCCTTGCCACTCTGTGCGACACGAAATGAAACAAGCTAACCCTCGTGGCTCCGTTGGCAGCCGCCTGCGCCGAATTGCTATTGCGTTCGCCACCGGATCTGCGCTCGTCGCTGCATCGTTCGCCGACATCGCGCCCGCAAGTGCGCAGTTCACGATGTTCGCGCCGCCTGCGCCCCGCCATGAAATCGTGCCGCCGCCGCGCTTCGGGCACGCGTGGGTGAACGGGCATTGGGTCTGGCAGCACGGTCGCTACGTGTGGGTGCCGGGGCACTGGATCGTCGTCGCGCGTGGCGCGGCGGTGCCGCCGCCGCCACCGCGCATCGCAGAGGTGTTGCGTCTTTCCGCCGATGCCCTGTTCGCCTTCGATCGCGCTTCACTCGCGGACGTCTTGCCGGGCGGCCACACCGAGATTCGCAACGTCGCCGCGAATCTGAACCGGATCGACTTCGGTCGCGTCGAGGTGCGTGGCTACACGGACCGTATTGGCCCCGTGGCGCACAACATGCGGTTGTCCCAGCGCCGCGCCGACACCGTGAAGTCGCTGCTCGTCGAACAGGGCATTCCCGCCGGGCGCATCGTTGCCATTGGTTTCGGCATGCAGGACCCGATTACCACCCACTGCTCAGACAGCCTGCCGCGTGAGCAACTCATTGCTTGCTTGCAGCCAGACCGTCGAGTGGAGATCGTTACATTCGGGCACGGAGATCAGCGCTACAGGGCGTCGCCGCCGGGTGCGGTGAGGGGCCCGTGGTGAGCGTGATGACCCCGTCCCGCACTGCGTGCAATGCGATTGGGCTGATCCGGAAATCCGGTCAACGGAACGCTCACCCCAGCGCCGTATGACTCAACGTTGCATCAAGGTTGATACGAAGCATCGACGATCGCCCGCAGCGCGGATTTCGGCTCCAGGTTCGCGTCGAACAGCAGCGGCAGATTGGTCCGCGTCGCTGGCGTCGTCGTCAGCCACGTGTGCTTGTCCGAATAGCCCCAGAACGTAACGGCCTTGATGCTCGGCTCTTGCTCGAACACGTCGAACACCGCGCGATAGCGTAGCGCCTGCGCGCGCATGATGTCGTTCGGTACCGGGTTGCCGATATCCGGAAGACATGCATGCGGATTGGCCCAACACTCGCCCGGGTCGTTGTAGAGACTCACGTCGAGCTCGGTCACCTGGTTTTCGAGTCCGAGCGCGGCGACGTCGTCGATGGCCTGCTTGATATGCGACAACGGCGGCCAGTTGATACTGATATGCATCTGATGCCCGACGCCGTCGATCGGCACGCCCTGCGCCTGCAGGTCGCGTATCACCGTTAGCAGCTTCGCACGCTTGTTCGGGTCGTCCGTGCTGTACTCGTTGATGTAAAGCTTGACGTCCGGATCGGCTGCACGCGCGGCGCGAAACGCAATTGCAATGTAGTCCTTACCGAGTGCGCGATACCACGGACTGTCTGTGCGGTAGACCTGATGCGGATCGTCGCTGATCACTTCGTTGACGACGTCCCACGCATAGACCTTGCCGCGGAAGTGCGTAACGACATCGGTGACATAGCGCTTGAGCCGCGCCGCGACGATATCGTGGTAGCCAGGATCTTTCGGGTCTCCGTCGAAGAACCAGTCCGGTGCCTCCGTCCAGTCGCCGTTTTTGAAGTGCCACACGAGCGTGTGCCCGCGCACCGCAATGCCGTGCGCCTCGGCGAACGCGATGATCTTGTCGGCCGGTTCGAAGTTATATTGGCCTTCGGCAACACCGATCGTGCCCGCCTTCATTTTGCTCTCTGCGGTCAGGCTCGAGAACTGTGCGGCCAGCAGCGCGGCGTCGGCGGCACTGTCGATCGAATCGGGTTCGATCGCCGCGCCGACCTTGAAGTGCGTCGCCATCACACTTCGCAGTTGGGGCAATGCGTGCGTGGGTGCCTCCGCGGGCGGCGCCCCGTCGAGCGCGGCGGTTGTCTGGCTGTGAGCGTAACCAGCGGTCAAGGCAAGCGAGCACATCACGGCAGCCGCGCAGATCGCGCGCATCGAGATCCTCACAGGACGCATTTCCCCTCTCTTTTTAGTGGATTTTCCGTCGGGTTAATTTTCTGGTACGTGCGACGTTAGCGTTAACGAAGTGGATGTTAAGCAACGACTCATCGGCCCGCTATGGGGGATTTTCCCGACCTGCTTGCCGATGCAACGGGTTTGGGGAAATGACGTGTGGGACAATGGTGCCAGTCGGATCGAGAGAGCAGGGTAGACGTGATCCCGTCTGGACAGGAGAGTGTGTGGAACTTCCGGAGCTGAACCTTGCGATCTTTCGATCTTCCTCGAAGCGGCCGTCCATACGGCGTATGGCGAGTTAGCGACTCGAGTTTCAGATTTGTGTAGTTCGTGAGGATTGTCCGTTACAACAGACACGACTATGTCTGTTGATGTCGGCCTCCGCCGCTGCTTGAGTTGCTCGCGCGTTCATCGGCACCTGAGCATCCATGCTGCTCGATAGCGCGTGACCGTTCAGGTCGGTTGTATTAAGTAGTGCCCGTTAGGTGTTGCATTGACGCCTGATCCCCATGCGACTGAACTGCCTATTCGCGACTGCTTGTGATCTTTAACCGCTATTAGTGGGCGACCGGCGACTTTACGCTCGGGGTAGCCAGCGAGTTGTTGTTCGGGAGAGCATTGAGGGGCGGCGTAGAACTGGTGGTCGTGTTCGACATACCCGGGTTCTGCGACCCGGCGCCCATGCCGCTGTCCGTGTTGGCGGTGCCGGGCATGCCGTAACCGCTTGTTGCTCCCTTCATCTGGTTCGTCGGGCTAGCCATATTGCTGTCGTTTTGCCCTCCTCCCGCCTGGGCATAAGCGCCACCCGACAGCGCGAATGCGGCGACGGCCGCGATTAATGTGCTAATTGCCTTACTCATGTTTCGACCCTCCTTAAGCGGACTGCAATGAAGACGCAGACGTCACAGCCTGCGTCGAGAAAAGCAGCAATCAACGTGCCCTTAAAGCGGCAAGTGCGTGAAGTCGGTGTCGACGTATTGTCGACGATCTGTACCTGAATTCACCGACCGAAACTGGCCGGGATAAGTATGGACAATGGTGGGAATTGTAGTCGCCTCTACGTTTGTCCGTGCGAGCGCGCCCGAGGCATCGCGCTTGAGTCGGGCGGGACAATTCGAGTCTTGCTTCGCCGTTAACGCAAGCGGCGACGGGTGGGCTACAAGCGGCTCTCAGCGGGCCCCGCTGCCCGGCGAGCCGTGACGTGCCAGGAACCGGTCGAGTTGACCCGCAAACGCGTTGCTGTCGCGCGTGGTGAACGGCGCAGGGCCGCCCGTCTCGACGCCGGTGCTGCGCAGTTGGTCCATCACGTCGCGCATTGTCAGGCGTTCCTGGATGTTTTCGCGTGTAAACCAGTTTCCGCGCGGATCGAGCGCATGGGCGCCCTTTTCGAGCACAGCAGCGGCGAGCGGTATGTCTGCGGTGATGACAAGGTCGCCCGACGTGGCCAATTCGACGATGCGGGCATCGGCAGCATCGAAACCCGAGGGAACCTGAATCGCCTTGATGAACGGCGACGGCGGCGTGCGCAAGTACTGATTCGCGACCAGCGTTACGCAGACCTCTACGCGTCGCGCGGCCCGGAATAGCATGTCCTTGACGACGGCAGGGCAAGCGTCGGCGTCAACAAGCATCTGCATGAGGGGGACCCCGGAGAATAAACCGCGATCATATAGCAAGGCCGGTTGCCTGCAAGAAGCCAGAGCGCCGCCTCGCTTTGCTGCGCGGCGCTCTGTTCCTGGCTCGTGACCTTTTACCAGCGCTGGTGGACGTGGGGTGCGATAAGGCGCTCGTAAACTTCACGGGCGCGTTGCATGACCTCATCCGGCAGGGGAGCCAGGCCCGCAGCCGAGACATTCGACGCCGACTGGGCCGCGTTTTTACTGCCCGGGATGATGACGGAGACCGCCTCCTCCATGAGAATCCAGCGAAGCGCCATCTGCGCCATGGTGGCCCCTGCCGGCACGAGACTGCGCAACTCGTCGACCGCTTTCAACGCGATGTCATAAGGCACACCGGAGAACGTTTCGCCGACGTCGAACGCCTCGCCATGGCGATTGAAAGCGCGGTGGTCGTCCGACGCGAAAACCGAATCCGCGGACATTTTGCCCGTCAGCATGCCGCTCGCCAGCGGGACGCGCGCAATGACTGCAACGTTTTTCTTTTGCGCCTCGCGGAAAAACAAGTGGGCGGGGCGCTGACGAAACATGTTGTAGATAATCTGGACCGAAACCACATTGGGGTACTCGATCGCCTTCAGCGCTTCCTCGACCTTTTCGACCGACACGCCGTAAAAGCGGATCTTGCCCGCGGCGACAAAGTCGTCCATCGCCTCGAACACCTCAGGACGGTAATAAACCTCCGTCGGCGGGCAATGCAATTGCACCAGGTCGAGCGTATCGACGCCCAGGTTCGAAAGGCTCCGGTCGATGAAACCCTCAAGCTCACGTTTGTTCGTGTAGCCACTGGTTACGTGCGGGTTGAGTCGACGTCCGAGCTTGGTCGCTACGAACGGGCGCTCGCCGCCGCGTTGCCGCAACACGTCCCGGATGATCCGCTCCGAGCGGCCGTCGCCGTAGACGTCTGCCGTGTCGATGAAATTGACGCCGCTATCGAGCGCGGCATTCAGCGCAGCCTTGGCGTCGTCTTCGGCGACATCGCCCCACGCGCCGCCTATCGCCCATGCACCAAAACCGATTTCTGATACATTCCAGTTGGTACGGCCAAATTTTCTCTTCGACAGCGTCATTTGAGTTTTCGTCCTGTGTTTTGCGAAATTCGACGTTAGCGCTTCAGTCGGCCACGTTACATCCGTTCCGGCCATCTTTCGTTAGATAGTGTAGCAAGCATGCGACGCATCTAGTCGTGATGTCTGTGTCCGAATCCATGCATGCACGAAGTGTCGAATAACCGATCTTCGCAGAGTTTCGGGGAAGGAGGGGCGGTTGCAGGACGCTCGGATACCGGCGGGCGCGTTGCTCTTTTTGAAGCGTGACGGTCATTCGAGGCGCTTTCTTCCCTTTGTGCAGTGCGATTCTTCCGGTGAATGGCCTAAGGCAAAATAAACGCGGAAGTCACGCGCGACCGGCGGCATCGCACGCGCTTGCGTCGCGCCAATCAGACGCGAGGATATGTGCCATGGAAAACCTTCTGAGAAGTCGCACGATGCTAGCTGCGTTGGTGTTCGTGCTGACTGGGTGTGCCGTCGGCGGTGTGCCACAAGGCATGACACAAAGCGGGACCCATCTGAGCCCAACGGAATGCCGTGATCTTGCGGCGCTTAGAAACAACGCGCCTCCGACAAAGCAGCTAAACCAGAGCGAGCTTTCGGCCCTGAGGAAAGCGGGCTACAACCCTTCACCATGGAACGACGATCCGTACTATCCAGATGATCTCCACGCGGCGCAGCGCATCGTCGACCATTGGTTCGTGACGGAGTGTCCGCAGTTTCTTCAACCGGGGTGAGAGGCTCCGAAGCCAATACTGGGCAGGGCGTCAGATTCGATTGATCAACCGCTCCCGTAATTCTCGGCGCAGCACTTTGCCGACCGGCGTTTTCGGCAGATCGTTGACGAACACCACCTGCTTCGGCACTTTGTAAGCGGCGAGGCTCGTCCGCGCAAACGCGATCACTTCCGACTCGTTCAGCGCCGGCTCCTTTTTCACCACGAAGGCGACGGGCGCCTCGCCGCATTGTGAATCCGCCATGCCGACCACTGCGACCTCCAGAATGCCGGGATGCTGGAAGAGCACGCCCTCCACCTCGTTGGGGTAGACGTTGAAGCCGGAGACCAGAATCATGTCCTTCTTGCGGTCGACAATCCTGATCACGCCACGCTCGTCCATGATTCCAATATCGCCGGTGGCGAAAAATCCATCCGTGCCGATTACACGCGCAGTGTCCTCCGGCCGGTTGAAGTAGCCTTGCATGATGCTGGGCCCTGCGACGCAAATTTCGCCTGGCGTACCCGCGCTGACCGCCTCGCCGCTTTCATCGCGGATTTCAATGCGCACGGAAGGCAGCGGCACGCCGATCGTCCCTTCAAAGGCAGTCTGTGTCACAGGATTGGCCGTCACTGCGCCGGCGGCTTCCGATAGCCCGTAGACTTCCAGCACCGGGCATCCTGTGAGCTTTTGCCAGCGCTCGGCAACTGCTGGCTGCGTCGCGGTGCCGCCCCCGAAGGTGCTACGCAATGCCGAGAAATCGAGCGCGCTGAAGTCCTTGTTGTTCATTAACGCCGTAAATAGCGTGTTAAGTCCGCCCACGGTGGTTGGCCGGTGTGCTGCAAAATCCTTCACGAGAGCGGGAATATCGCGTGGGTTCATCACCAGAACGCAGCGGGTGCCCATATAAAACGAGGTCAGACATTGGCACACAAGGCCCGCGACGTGATACAGGGGAAATGCGACGAGCGTGATTTCGCCGCTCGGCCGGGACGCCGGCTTAAGCCAGGCGGAAAACATCACCACATCCGCGAGCAGGTTGCCGTGAGTCAGCACGGCTCCTTTTGGCTCGCCTGTCGTGCCGCCGGTGTATTGCAGGAAAGCTCTTGTCTCGTGGTTAAGTGCCGGCCTGGTGAAGTCCGCGGCCGCACGCGCGGTCATGGCGGTCCTGAAGGCGATCGCACCGGTGATCGTCCAGTCCGGGACAAGTTTTTTTCTTTTTCGAACGACGTAGTCGACAAGGACTGATTTCGGGAAGTTTTGCATCTCCGCCACGCGCGCGACGATAACGTGCTCAATGGGGACATGGGCGAGCGCCTGCTCGACGGTGGCGGCGGCAATCTCCATCACGACGATCGCACGCGCACCGGAATCCTTGAGCAGATTCGCCAGTTCCGGCGCGGTGTAGAGCGGATTGACGTTGACGATGGTGAGACCGGCCCGGAGTGCAGCAAACATCGCGATGGGGTGCTGCAACGAGTTCGGCAACATGAGCGCGATGCGGTCGCCCGGCTTCAGACCAAGGTCTTTCTGGAAATAGGCGGCAAGGCGGGCGGAGTTTTCGTCCAGCTGGCGGTATGTGAGATCCACGCCGAACTGGTGAAAGGCGATCTTGTTGCCGAAGCGATCGACGACCTGTTCCAGGAAGGCCGCCATTGACGGGTAATCATCGAGGTCGATGTCCGCCGCAACGCCGTCGGGATATTGCGAAAGCCAAGGCAAGTTTGACATTTCGTTCTCCGCTGCGGACTGCTTCGATGTTTGTTGTCGCCACTTCGATTCGATGTCTTCCAGCGAGGCTTCCTGGCGTTGCACGGGAACGGGCAACACCCCAGGCCCGCAGGTGGCATCGAACATCAAAGATGGTGATTCTGCGAAGATCGGAATTCGCGGCGAATTGTTGATAACGACAATCGCACTGCGCGATCCGTTTGCTCGGTAAGCCAGACGACCTTCAATCCGGACTCCCAGCGTATTCTCGCCATGACAATTCCAAGTGTGCTTTAGCGAACATACGCGTACGATCGGATGCGTAATCACGCGCGAAGGTCCAATGCTGGATCGCAGCGGGCGCCTCGATGAGCGCCTCAACTTCTCGAGCAATCGTTCTCACCCGAGATGCTGTCCAATTGCCTTCGACAATATGGTCAATGCGGTAAGCGCCTGCGAATCAAGCGGTTGGCTGCGTGTGCGCGTTCCGTACAACGCATCGCTATCCGTCACCCGGCGCCCGCGAAAATGGTGATGCCGAATGCCTGACGACGAACCGCCGGCATGCACCGGGTCGCGACATAATTTTCGAACGTGGTATGTAATGCTCCGATAGTCATTCGATCGGCACGTAAAGCAGCACCGTGTATGCGGACGCTAGGCCTTCCTTGCTTTTGCGCGTCGTTTGCAAACAATTTCTTCGCAACGGAAATAGCGCCGCCAGCGGATCTTGCCAAGCCGGGGCAAAGCGGACTGATCCTGCAGTGCGGTGTCAAAGGCGCAGCCATTCGGTTGCCCCGTCCTGGAAGTAAAACGGCGGAGGGGATATGAGCGACGCAACGCACGGGTTCGACGCAGCAGGTGAAAGTAGAGACTCAGATGGTTTAAATCTGGGTGCGCTCGTCGCGTTGGTGGTCGGCTCGATGATTGGGGGCGGTATTTTTTCGTTGCCGCAAAACATGGCCGCATCTGCGGGCGTTGGGGCCGTTCTGATCGGCTGGGTCATCACGGCCTTCGGCATGTTGGCGCTTGCCCTGGTATTTCAGACCCTCGCAACCCGCAAGCCGCACCTCGACGGCGGCGTCTACGCATACGCCAAGGCGGGATTTGGCAACTACATGGGATTTTCCTCGGCGTGGGGTTACTGGATCTGCGCGTGGCTCGGCAACGTTGGGTATTACGTGCTGCTCTTCAGCACGCTCGGCTACTTCTTCCCCATATTTGGCGAAGGCAATACGGTGACCGCCATCGTGTGTGCCTCAGTCCTGCTCTGGAGCGTCCACTTTCTGGTGCTGCGCGGTATCAAGGAGGCGAGCTTCGTCAACCAGATCACGACGATCGGGAAACTCGTCCCGCTCTTCCTGTTCATCCTTCTCTGTCTCGTCGCGTTCAGGATGGATGTGTTCTCCGCCGATATCTGGGCGCGAGCGAATCCGGCACTGGGGAGCGTGCACGATCAGGTCCGTAACATGATGCTGGTCACGGTCTGGGTGTTTGTTGGCATAGAAGGCGCGACCGTTTTCTCGGCACGTGCTGCCGATCGTAAAAGCGTCGGCAAGGCGACGGTGATTGGCTTTTTCGTCGTTCTGCTCGTGCTGGTGCTGGTCAATGTGCTGGCGCTCGGAATCATGACCCAGGAGCAGCTTGCCGGGCTGAAGAACCCGTCGATGGCAGGCGTGCTCCAGCACGTGATCGGACATTGGGGAGTGGTGCTGGTGAGCGTGGGTCTCGCCATTTCGCTTTCCGGTGCACTGCTGTCGTGGGTCATGCTGTGTGCCGAGATACTGTACTCGGCCGCGCGCGACAGCATGATGCCTGCTTTCCTGCGCAAGGAAAACGCGAAGAAGGTACCGGCGAACGCGTTGTGGCTGACCAACGGCATGGTGCAGATCTTTCTGCTGATCACGCTTGCGTCGAAAGGCACCTATCTCTCGTTGATCTATCTCGCCACCTCGATGATTCTTGTGCCTTACTTCTGGTCGGCGGCCTATGCGTTACTGCTGGCGATCCGCGGCGAGACCTACGAATTGTCGGAGAAGGACCGTCGCAGGGACTTGATGATTGCAGCCGTTGCGGTTCTCTACGCGATCTGGCTGCTTTATGCGAGCGGAGCCAAATATCTTCTTCTTGCTTCGCTGCTTTATGCGCCGAGCGTCATCCTGTTCGCCAAGGCGCGGCGGGAAGCAGGGCAGCCGGTGTTCACCCATATCGAGAGGGCCGTATTTGCAGGGGTCCTCATCGCGGCTGTATCGGCGGGTTTCGGCCTGTATCGAGGGGTGCTAACGCTTTGATGCCGAAGCATCGCGTCGCGCGACACGCCTTTTCGCCGCGGAAAATGAAGTCTTGCTTTGTCTGGTGAGCAGAGTTGGGCAGGCGAAAGCGCCTACGCGATTGAGAGCGTCACTGCGCTTGTGCTGTGCGAGGTTGCGGCGCGCGGTTTCGGCATGCGAGCGCTGAATTCCACCGCGAGTCACATTCGCAAACAGTCGAGACGTGACTGGATCAGAAGGAGGGCAAAAATGAACCGGGCGATCAAGCAACTGACAGTTGGGGCACTCGCGGTCTGGGTGGCCACGATTTCCAATGCGGCTCCGCAATTCGAATCGCTAGGACACATCGTCGACGGAAACATGTATCGAGGCTTTTCATCCGCGGCGAAAGTAACCTATGTGGCGGGCGTTTTCGACGGTGTGCTGGTTACAGGTGCGTTGGGTGATGTCGACGAGAGTCTCCTCGCGATCAAAAAATGCACGATGCACATGAAACTGGGCCAGTTAAATACGATCGTTGAGGCGTACATCGAGAAAAACCCGTCGCAATGGGGGGATTCGATGAGCAAAATTGTCATGAACGCAGTGGGCGAGGCCTGCAAGGATCGTGGCATAGCGATTTTGCCGGAAGACGGGTAGTTTCAAACAAGAGGTGACTAGCGACGCCAAGGTCTACGCGCGGGAAATGATGGCTGGCAAAGATCTCATCGCGGCTGATTGCGTGCTGACGTTTTAACCTCGCCTGCCTTCGGCGCGACCGTCTAATAGGCGCCTCCGGTATCGATCGTCAGATAGAGCATGTCATGCTCAAGGAGCCGGATGAAATGCTCGTCCTCCTGAAAGAGCTCTTCCAGGAGATCGCTGTTGGAAACCACGCCGATGACGCGCCCGGATTCGATAACGGGTAGATGCCGGATCCGCTTTGTATGCATCAATCCGAGACACTCGTCGCAGGTATGCTCGGGCGTCACATAAAACACCTGTGTGGTCATGATGTCGCCAACCCTGGTGTTGGCGGCGTCGCGGCCGAGCACCTCGACTTTGCGAGCGTAGTCGCGCTGAGACAGGACACCGACAAGATTGCTGCCCTGCAGCACCAACACGGTCGTCACATCCTTGTCGGCCATCAGATGCAACGCGGTAAGGACCGTGTCATCGGGGCTGACCGAAATAACCTCCCTCGCGTTCGCGGACAGAATTTGCCGTGCCGTTTTCCTTTCCTTTTTCATGACCGCCTCCATACCGAAAGGGCAGCACGTACGGACTCGGCCTGAGCAAAGCAAGATCGGAATTCGATCACCCAGGTCCGTCACGGCTGGCCAATCTTTTCGTCTTTCTTGAATCGCAGTGTAGATTGTTTGGCCTTGGTGGAAGCTGCAAATTACCTTGTGGCTCATACCGAAGGACACGCCGCGTCCGGTCAATCCCGGCTGGAACTCGCTGCTCGAATAATGGCCGTCATGGATCGACTGATGCAGCGCACAAAGACAGCGATCTTGTTCCTCGCGCTGCGCACGAAAGACGGTTCACATCGACGTCCTACAATGAACCGTGGTCGCGCATCCCACGAGGCCGTCGCACCGGGATTGCGCATCGCAGTGCCCCGTTCCAGCCGCGTGCGGCGTGCAGGCATACCGCACGGTTCCTCCCTTTTCCAAGGAGCAGACGATGCGAAAGATGCAGGTGGTGCAAGTGGCAAAGCCCGGTGGGCCGCTGGAGCTGGTCGAGCGCGACGTGCCCGAGCCGCCCGAGGGGCATGTCCTTGTCAAGGTGCACGCATGCGGGATCTGCCACAGCGATTCGCTCACGAAGGAAGGCCAGTGGCCGGGCCTGCAATTTCCGCGCGTGCCGGGACACGAGATTGCAGGCGTGATCGAGAAGCTGGGTCCGCGTGTCGAGGACTGGCAGGTCGGGCAGCGTATCGGCGTGGGCTGGCACGGCGGGCATTGCGGCCATTGCGAACACTGCCGGCACGGCGACTTCGTGCTCTGCAAGAACGGACTCATCCCTGGCATCAGCTACGACGGCGGCTACGCCGACTACATGATCGCGCCGCAGGAAGCGCTCGCGCGCATGCCCGACGATCTATCGGACGTCGACGCTGCACCGCTTCTTTGCGCGGGCATCACCACCTTTAACGCGCTGCGCAAGAGCGGCGCGCGCGCGGGCGACATCGTGGCGATCCTCGGCATTGGCGGCCTCGGCCATCTCGGTGTGCAGTATGCGCGAAAGATGGGCTTCGTCACTGTGGCCATCGCGCGCGGGCAAGACAAGGCGCCGCTCGCCACGCAGCTCGGCGCGCATCACTACATCGACAGCGCCTCGCAGAACGTAGCCGAAGCTTTGCAGGCGCTTGGCGGCGCGCGCGTGATCCTCGCGACGGCCACGAGCGGCAAGGCCATGACCGCGGCGTTGGGCGGCCTTGGCCTGAACGGCAAGTTGATCATGGTTGGCGTGTCACAGGAGCCTGTGGAAGTGCCGATTACGCCGTTCATCATGGGCCGCCATTCGGTGCAGGGCTGGCCCTCGGGCACCGCCGCAGATTCGCAGGAGACGCTGGCGTTCAGCGCACTCTCGGGCGTGAAGCCGATGATCGAGGAGTATCCGCTTTCCCGCGCGGCCGAAGCGTATGACCGGATGATGAGCGGGAAAGCGCGTTTTCGCGTGGTGCTCAAGCCGGGCGGTTGAATCGCAAGCACATCGGTAGCGCACGGCGTACGGCCTGGCTTATCGCCAGGTCGGAATGAGGGAGGCGGCGAGCAGCACACCCATCGCGAGATTGAGCATGCGCCAGTGGCTCGGCGTTCGAAAGACCCGCGCGAGCAGCACGCCGAGCGCGCACCAGACCGCTAGCGACGCACACGCAGCAACGCCAAACGTGGTTCCGAGCAGCATCGCGAGTCGGTTCGGATTGCTCGCGAGCAACGCGAACGACGCCGCCGCGCCGATCGTCATCGCCCAGCTTTTCGGGTTGAGCCAGAGCAGCAGGAAACCATTGACGAGCGTAACCGGCCGCGCGGGGCCTGCGGCGCTCGCGGGGTCATTACCCGCGCCTGGCGGCCCGCTGCGGGCAATACGCCACGCGAGCCACAGCAGATACGCGGAGCCGAGCGCCTTCACCGCCGTTTGCAGCGACGGCAGCGCGAGCAGCAGACCGCCAAGCCCTAGCGCCGCGACCGCAGCGAGCAAGGCGAGGCCTATCGCGATGCCGAGCATCAGCGGAATCGAGCGTACGAAGCCGAAGCGCGCGCCCGAGGCGGTGGCGAGTGTGGTTGCACCGCCAGGCGTGACGGTCGAGACAGCGACGAAAAGTACGAGCGGCAGGATCGAGGTCATCGGTGCACATCCAGGGGCGTGAGATCTGCACTGTACGGATCGGCAACGCATCCTGAAAGGCAATAATATTGATGCGATCCATTACGCCACATAATGCATCGATGAACCGGAACCTCGACCTCGATCTGATCCGCACCTTTGTTGCCGTCGCCGATAGCGGCAGCATGACCGTCGCTTCGAAACTGCTGCACATGACGCAAGGCGCTGTGAGCCAGCAGGTGAAGCGCCTCGAAGACGTGCTGGACTGTCTCCTATTCGTGCGGAAGACGCGCAAGCTGGAGCTTTCGCGCGAGGGTGAGACGTTTCTCGTGAAAGCACGCGAACTGCTGCGGCTGAACGACGAAATCTGGGCCGACATGACCAGCCAGCCGTTGCGCGGCGCCCTGCGCGTGGGTGTGCCCTTCGATCTCGTGACGCGGCTCGCGCCCGCGATGAAGGCATTTGCCGAGGCGCATCCCTACGTCGACATTTCGCTCGTCTGCGCGGCGTCGCCGGAGTTGAGCGGAGCGGTCAATACCGGTCGTGTGGATGTGTCGTTGGTCGAATACGTCGCGAGCGAAGCTGAAGGCGAAGTGGTCCGCATTGAGCCGTTGGTGTGGGTCAGTGGGCGCGGCAGCGATGCATGGGAGAAGCGGCCGTTGCCGCTGTCGATGGTGGACGAGCGTTGCGCCTTTCGCTCTGTGGTGCTCGGCGCGCTCGCGGACAAGGGCATCGCGTGGCGCACGGTATTCGAGAGCGGCAACATCGAGGCGACCGCTGCGACGGTGCGCGCGGGACTCGCGATCACGACCTGGCTCGTCTCCACGGTGCCGGCTGGTCTGGAGATACTCACGCCTCAAGCAACCGGCTTGCCTGCGCTGCCGCCGTTCGCGATCTGCCTGCGATTGCCCACGACGGTTCAGCCCGCGGCACAGGAGTTCGCGCGCCACGTACGCGAGTCGATGTCGAACGACGCAGGCACTCGACGCGCGCAGTTTGCGAACATCGCGTGACTTGTTCCACAAGCGCTGCGGGAGCGCCGCCGCGAAAAAATCGGTGACCCGGCGCACACGCGCAGGCATGAAGCGACGTCTCGAGTTGCACGCGTCGCAGACGAGAGATGCGAGCGGCAGCGTCGCACCGGCCGGGACGATGGCCAGCGATCCTGATCAGCCTTCGGGGCGCAGCGCCCGCGGCGTGCGATTCTGGCGGCAAAAGGCTACCCGGCGGCTGACTGCCGCTCACCGGGTGCAGCTCTTCCGCCCGCGACAGCGCCGCGACCTGGACGGGAACCTTGCGTGTTCCGTCGAGCGTTGCGCGCGCTTACTGTCCTCCTTGTTCCTTGAGCGAAAGGTGATTGTCCACCGAGGTTACGCCAGCCACCCCCTTGGCGGCCGTCCCGGCGAGATCAATCTGCGGTGCCTCGGGTACCGTTCCCTCCAGCACCACCGCGCCGCCGTGCGCTCTCACGATGATGTTCTCAGTGTGCAGCCCGTGGGTTTTCACGAGTGCAGCACGCACTTTTTTAACGAGCGCGTGGTTTTGCGCTTTTGCCGATGGCGCCGCCGGTGTGGCGGGTGCCATCTCACCGCCGTCGCTCGCTTGCGCGCGGGCGTCAACTGAAGCAAGCATGACCAGGACACTACTTGCCAACGTGATTATTTTGATCGCGTTCATACAGGTTCCTTTCTTCGATAGCTGAGGATCACTCCAACGCCCTTGCGCTACATCCGGCACCGAGCTCCTGCCCGTAGACCGGTGAAACGTTCGGCAACGCGGTCTCGGGTCGGCTCGATATGCTGCATCGCGCCGCAAGATAGAACCCAGTAAGTAAACGCTAGTAAATCACTGATCCTATGGCAATAAGCATTCCGCTCTGGGAAATCCTCAGATTTATGTGCTTCGCTAGCGTACGTCGTAAGAAAACATTTCGAAAAGATTGATACGCACGTTGAAAAGCCGTGTACCTCCCGGCGGTCTCAGGTTAGCGTCCTGCGGCCCATTGGCTGTTAACAAGGTCACCCTGTTGAATCGGCTGGCGACTGCCTGTCGCGCTCGGCCATATTCGACCGAGGGTGTGTAAAAACGCGCCCGGTCGCCTAGACTGAATCGACCTGTTAGCGCGAGAGGCGGAGATAGGGCGATTTGTTCCGAGTGCTCAATCGTAGGGCGATTCTTGTACTCGATGCGTTCAAGCGCCAGGAGCAAGGGCGTCGCGCCGAGGGACATTTAGCGATCCATCGCAACGTTGTCGGAGTGCGCTCCGCTCGCACGTATTCAGATGCGCGTTGTGAAATAGAACTTCGAAAGAAGCCGCTGGCAACATTCTCGATGCCTCGCGGAGCACCAACACTTCAATCAATTTCTTATAGGAGGTACTACCGATGCCTACGATCACCACTCCGGACGGCGTAAAGATCTTCTACAAGGACTGGGGGTCCGGTCAGCCGATCATTTTCAGCCATGGCTGGCCCCTGTCGGCCGACGACTGGGACGCCCAGATGATGTTTTTCCTTCACCACGGCTACCGGGTGATCGCCCATGACCGGCGTGGGCACGGGCGGTCCGAGCAAGTCGGCACCGGCAACGACATGGACCACTGGGTCGCCGACCTCGCTGCACTGACCGAACACCTCGGCGTCCGCGACGCGATCCACATCGGGCACTCCACCGGCGGCGGCGAGGTGGCCCGCTACGTTGCTCGCCACCAAGAGCGGGTCGCCAAGGCAGTGCTGGTGGCCTCGTTGACGCCGAACATGGTGAAAACCGACGCGAACCCTGCGGGTCAGCCGCGGGAGTGGTTCGACGCGGTTAAGTCAGGCGTGCTTGGCAACCGGTCGGAGTTTTACCGGGCAGTCCCGGAGGGTCCGTTCTATGGATTCAACCGTCCGGGCGCCAAGCCGTCTGAGGCGGTGATCGCGAACTGGTGGCGCCAGGGCATGGCCGGCAGCGCCCAGGCCCACTACGAGACCGTATTCTCCTGGCTGGAGGACTACACCGAAGATCTGAAGAAGATCACTGTGCCGGTACTGGTCATGCATGGCGAAGACGACCAGATCGTCCCGTTCGCCAGTTCGGTGCCCCGCGCGGTCGACCTGCTCGCGAACGGTGTGCTGAAGACATACTCGGGCTTCCCGCACGGCATGCTGACCACCCACGCGGACGTCCTCAACCCCGACCTTCTCGAGTTCATCAAATCCTGACGGGACGCCAGCCCGAACCAGAACCAGGCAATTCGAGTGGCGCGCTCCATGGGTGCGCCACTCGACCTACGTGTCCGCTTAGGATCCCGTTTGAGTCGGAAAAAGGCTCGTGTCTTTCCTCACTCTTCCGCGGCAGCTAGAGGCAGTCGCCGTCGATCCATCGCCGCTCACTCCTTCACAGGCAGTTCTGCGACTGTGTCTGCCGCGTGAGAACTCGAGTCGGTTTCGACCGGCTCGATGGTAGCGGCGAGACCAGTCGCTCGCTGGACATGTTGTTCAAACAAGGCCTTAAGTTCGGGACGCAGTCCATCGCCGCGTTGAGCAGCGAGCGCGTGAAGCGAAAGAAACGGCAGCATGATCGGGCTCCGGTCAATGAAGGGGCAAGCCCTATGCCGAAGACCAGATTGGCGACCGGGCGCCCGCTACATACAGGTGATTCGAGCGCACCGGTCTTCCTTCAACGACCTCGTCTTCTGTGCGCTCGCGAGGACACCATATGGCAGTCACTCGACCGAGGCACTCCGATTCTTGCTGCCTGATTGCTGTGAACAACAGGTAACGCTTATGGCGAAACGACTATGCCGTCTTCCGTCCTTGTCGCGGCACTATGTCGAGGAAGTCGCCGAGCGCTTCCCATGACGTCTCGTTTCGTTGCCGGAGTCAATCGATCCGGACATTGCGACCGACGATGGCGATGACGCACAAGCATCATGGGCGTGATTTGCCAAAGCCGAATTGCCCGCGCTCACGCTTCGCGTTCGACTCGTTTGTGTGCAATTGATCATAGGCCTGCCGTGCAGTCTCAACTTCGTCAAGATATTCGACGGTCCAGGCATACAGCGCTTTGAATGGCCGTTGAAGTTTGCGGCCGAGCGTACTGATTTCATATTCCACAGACACCGGCGATGTCGGCAGTACATGCCGTGTTAGCAAACCGTTTCGCTCCAGGCGACGCAAACAGTCCGTCAGGGCTTTCTGCGAGACACCTTCCAGCCTCCGTTTGATTTCATTGAAACGAAGAGGTCCGGTATCGAGGACCGTCAGAATCATCATTGACCATTTGTCTGCAATCTGATCAAACAAAATCCGGCTAGGGCAATCGACCGCGAATCTTTGCGGTGCACTTTTCGGCATGGCAGTTACCTCCAATATACTTAGTCGAGTATAAGTGCGTAATTGCAATTAAGTATAAAAAATATACCATCTCCAACGTCAACCCAACTGGAGACCCGGTCATGACTGAAATTTCCCTTGATGCACTGTTCGAGCCGTTCGAGCTCAAGACACTGAAACTGAAAAACCGCGTGGTAATGTCGCCGATGACGCGTTCGTTTTCGCCTGAGGGAGTACCTGGCGCGGATGTCGCCGCTTACTACCAGCGTCGCGCGGACAATGGCGTGGGCCTGATTATCTCCGAGGGAACGGTGATCGACCGCCCTGCATCGCGCAACGATCCGAACATTCCTTTGTTCCACGGTGACGCGCCTTTGAATGGATGGCAGAGCGTGATTGATGGCGTTCATGCCGCGGGAGGCGCCATGGGGCCGCAGATCTGGCACGTCGGTTCGGTGAAGAGTCCGATGACGAGCTGGGAGCCGGACAATGGCATCGAAAGCCCCTCCGGGCTGGTTGATGCGAGCGAGGCACGAGGTACGGCAATGACAGATGAAGCCATTGTCGATACCATCGACGCCTTTGCTCGCGCGGCGGCAGACGCCCAGCGGCTGGGCTTTGACGTCATCGAGATTCATGGCGCGCATGGTTATCTGATTGATCAATTTTTCTGGTCTGCGACCAATCGACGTTCCGATCGATATGGCGGCATCACGCTCCGGGAGCGCTCGCGTTTTGCGATCGAGGTGATCCGGGCAATGCGACGCGCGGTAGGTGCCGAGCTGCCGATTATTCTGCGTCTTAGTCAGTGGAAACAGCAGGATTACGCGGCGCGACTGGCCGATACGCCGGACGCCATGGCTGACTGGTTGGTCCCGCTGGTGGAGGCCGGTGTGGACATCCTGCATTGTTCTCAGCGGCGTTTTTGGGAGCCGGAATTTCCGGACGTCGATGGACTGGAAGGACTGAATTTCGCGGGTTGGGCCAAGAAACTGACGGGGGCGGCAACCATCACGGTGGGTTCGGTGGGACTCTCTGGCGATTTCCTGAGCGCATTCGGTGGAGAGACGTCACAGCCGGCCAGCCTGGCGAATCTGGTTCAGCGTCTGGAGCGCCGGGAATTCGATCTCGTCGCGGTAGGGCGCGCGTTACTGTCCGATCCGGCCTGGGCCGAAAAA
Organism: Paraburkholderia adhaesiva; assembly: GCF_021390575.1. Lineage (GTDB taxonomy): Bacteria > Pseudomonadota > Gammaproteobacteria > Burkholderiales > Burkholderiaceae > Paraburkholderia > Paraburkholderia adhaesiva. The sequence continues at coordinate 493,949 of NZ_JAJEJQ010000003.1, forward strand.
TTGCGGCGGAGTGAGCCATTGGCAGGCTTCAACCCGAGTGATATGGCAGCGTTGCACTGACCAGCCGTAAACAAACGGACGCTTTCGCGTCCGTTTTCATTCAACAATCGAATGGGCAAGATCTTTAGCGGAAAACCGCCCCTGAACGAGGTAAATATTGAACGAAATCGGGCGACCGATATCGACACGACGAGGTTTGTCATCAGAATCAAACCGATAGCAACCGCTCCGATAACCTTGTGACCACATCGCGCCTTCTTGTTCCGGGGGAGGCCGCGATTCTCGCAGCGGGTTAAATCGACGGCAGACTGTCCGCGTGGCTCTGCTCGCGTTGCCGGCCAATCCATGTAGCAAGATCACGTGCCGACATTGCCTTCGCGTAGTACCAACCCTGCGCATACTGCACGCCTTTCTCGCGGAGCCACGTTATCTGCAACCCCGACTCCACACCCTCGGCGACGATTTCCAGATTCAGTTCATGCGCCATCGAGATGATGTGAGGCGCGACGACACTCGATGCCGTATCCTGCGCAATCGTGTCGACGAACGATTTGTCGATCTTCAGAACGTCAATCTCAAAAGTCTGCAGATACGACAGGCTTGAGTAGCCCGTTCCGAAATCGTCGATATAGATCGGATGACCTGCCGCCCTGAACGCGGCAATAACGCCGCGCGTCGCATCTGCGTTCATGAAGCTGCGCTCTGTGGCCTCGATTCGTATCTGTCTGGCCGCAATGCCGGTTCCCTTCAGCGATGACGTGAGCAGATTCAGGAAGCGGAAAGTGCACAGATCGTCGCCGCTCACGTTGATCGAGACATAAAACGTTGGATTCGCGGACAGCAAATTGCCGAGTTGTGCGAGGGTCTTCTCGAGCACGAGATCGGTTAAAGGCTGAATGAGTTGGTTTTCCTCCGCGACCCGTACAAATACTTCAGGTGAGATAGCGCGGCCATGCAGTGTCCAGCGCACCAGCGCTTCCACGCCCGCACATTCGTTGTCAGCGAGCCGAACGATGGGTTGATAGACGACCTCAATTTTGCGTCGCGATATAGCCCATTCGAGCGTTGAAGCAAATGAGAGTTGCCGGGTGATCCGCCTGTACGCCAGCCAGCCAAGCGCGGCACCCGAGACGACACCGATAGTAAGCCACGCAGCAAGCAGCTTTGGCCAGTCGCCCGTGACGCTGCTGCGAGGCGATTTCACCACTATGGCAAGCGGCCGGCTCGAAGACAAGGCAACCGCATAGTTCCAGTCCGTGCTCTTCACGTTACCGCCATGCTTCCAGGCGTTGAGCATGTCGTCCTCGTCTGCGCCGGCCGAGACGGCCATGACTGTTCCTGTTGTCGTCTGGATCGTCGCGATAGGACGTCGGGATGGGTCAATCAGGTCCACGTAGGACGCCGGATCGATGGAAACATAGTGCCCATTGCGACCGATCAGCAGGTCCTTGCGTACGTCGCTTAATGGACTCTTCTGGCGGAACCAGACGAGAAACCCGTCGTTGCTGCGGTAGTCGGGCGGCGGCAGCGCGAGGTCCTTTTTGCGCACGTCGCCAAGAAGCGGAGAACAAAGATACTGCCCATCTGCGTATGCGCCCGCATCCTGGACGTACCGGTAGTTGTATATGACGCGTGCAGCCTGCTCGAGATTCGACGGTGAGCAAGGCACGCCTGGTTCCCGATCCAGATCGGAGAGGGCGCCAAACGCCTGGAACGTGACAAGCTCAGCACGCATCATCGCCTTGCTGGCGAAATCCCGAAGCTCCTCCCGGTCACGTCGTTCAACGTCCTTGTTTGCGACATAGAGGCTGGTGAGCACCGGGACGATAGTCGCGAGACACCCAAGGGCTATCGAAGCCGAAATTAGCGTTAAGCGCTTAATCATTTCGTACCCCAAGCGTCGAAAGTTTGGGAACGAACGAGCGCTTGAGCGCGTGCGAGCGGCACGCCTCAGATGTCCGCACCCGAATAGGCGACTATAGAATAGCCCCGCGCGCGCTGTTTTCAACGCGATAACAATCTGTCCTCAGACAGCGATATGGAGTAGTCGATGAGACGTCGTTCAGCCAATGTGATTGCTGTATCGACTGCCGTTCTGCTCGGCGCCGCCGTTTTTTCGTCATCGGCAATTGCCGAAGTCACGGGACACCAAAAGGACGTTGCGCAACGCGGAGCGGGTGTGATGCCTTTCTCCCTTGCGGCGACCACTCACATCTTTACGAAGACGGACGATGGCGGAGTCCAGCAAGTCGTCACGAAGCGTCACGACCCGAAGCAGGTCGCGCTGATTCGCGGGCATCTGGCCGCAATCGCCGGGCAATTCTCAACGGGCGATTTCGAGGCCCCGGAGCAGATCCACGGCAAAGACATGCCAGGATTGGCCACGCTGCGTAACGCACAGCCGGGCGAACTGAAGATCGGTTACCGCGACTTGCCCGATGGAGGTGAAATCGTCTATCGCACGGATGAGCCTCGCCTTGTCGCTGCACTGCACGCGTGGTTCGATGCCCAGTTATCCGATCACGGCCACGATGCGATGATGGAGCACGAGCCTGGCATGCCGATGCACCACCACCCGACGGATACCGCGACGACGGAATAGGTCGCGCGCATGTCACGCGACGTCGCGCTTGCCTTCGGTACCCGGCAGTTCACCGGTGTGAAGATGTGCATCGCGCCGCATCGCGCGGATGGCCACGAACGCCGCGGCGAATCCCGAAGCGGCGCCCACGACCAGCGCCCAGCGCGGGCCGCAATGATCGGCGACCCAGCCGACGATCGGCGCGCCGATGGGCGTGCCGCCGAGCGCCACCCCGAGCCGGATCGCCAGTACGCGTCCGCGCATTGCAGGCTCGGTCGAGAGCTGCATGAGGCTGTTGGTCGTCGTCGTGAGTGTCAGCGCCGCGATGCCGATGATCACGAGCGCCGCGCCGAACCACGCGTAACCGGGTGCGACTGCTGCAAGCGCGCAGCCCGTGCCGAACACAATCGAGCCCGTGAGGAGCGAGCTGAAGCGAGGCATGCTGCGCCGCGCGCCGAAGAGCGCACCGGTCACGGTGCCGACCGCCATCAGCGAGGAGAGCAGGCCGTAGCCGCTGGCATCGGTGTGAAAGACGCGCACGGCCATCGTCGAAATGAAGATCGGAAAGTTCAGGCCGAATGTGCCGATCAGCGCGAGCATGATGACGATCGCCTTGAGGTCGGGACGCGACCACACGTAGCGAAGGCCCGCCGTCATGTTGCCGCGCGCGGGATGGGCGCGCTCGCGCACACGGAGTTCCTGCGTGCGAAGGCGTGTGAGTGAGATCAGCACGGCGACGAACGAAATGCCATTGAGCAGGAACGCCCACCCCACGCCGACCGATGCAATCACGATGCCCGCCACAGCAGGGCCGACCATGCGCGCCGCGTTGAACGAAGTGGAGTTGAGGGCGACGGCATTGGACAAGTCGCCGTCCGCGACCAGTTCGGAGACGAAGGTCTGGCGCACCGGCGCATCGAATGCTGCCGTGCAGCCGAACAGGAACGCGAACACGTAGACGTGCCACAACTGCACGACCCCGGTGACGGTCAGCACGCCGAGCACGAGCGCGAGCGCACCGAGCGTTGCCTGCGTGGCCATGAGCAGCTTGCGCTGGTTGAAATGATCGGCGGCGTAGCCGGACCACGGCAGGAACAGCAACTGCGGACCGAACTGCAGCCCCATGACGATGCCCACCGCAGCCGCACTGTGATGCGTGAGCCCCGTGAGGACGAGCCAGTCCTGCGCCGTGCGCTGCATCCACGTGCCGATGTTCGACACGAGCGCGCCGGTCGCCCATACACGGTAGTTGAAGCTGCGCAGCGAACGAAAGACACCGGCCGACGATGTGCTCATGCGGGGTCCTGTGTCAGTCGTCCACGAGTCGCTGGAGCAGGTCCAGCGCAGCCGCGAGTTCACGCTGTTCGTCCTCGTCGAGCCGTGCCTCGATCGTGCGCGAGAGCCAGTCCTGGCGTTTCGCCCGGCCTTCTCGCAACCACTTGGCGCACGCATCGGTGAGCGACCAGAGGGTCTGGCGACCGTCGTCGGGATCGGGTGCGCCGCTCAGCAGGCCGGCGCCGTCGAGCTGTGCAATCACCGCGCCCATCGATTGCGGACGCATGCCCTCGGCGCGCGCGAGGCTCGATACGGTGCCCGATCCCTCGCGTTCGAGGCGTACGAGCACCGCGATTTGTGATGGCGTGAACTCGCCGGGGTTCGCTTGCTCTCGCAGGCGGCGTCGGATCTTGCCCATCAGGGCCCGGATCTCGCTGGCGAGCTGGGCGGAAAGGTCGGCTTCGTTTGATGCGTTGCGGCGGGTCATGGCCGCATTGTAGAAGAAGTGAAGTTTAACTTCAAAGTTTTACTTCACAGTTACGGCACGCTTCTATCGGCCGGCGCTGAAAAGCTCGTTGATCGTCGCGCCTGCTGCGGCGCCCTCAAAGCCGTCGAATCGCCCTTCGGCCAGCGACTGGGCCGCGCGCATGAACCCGCCCCACGCGGCACGCGCCAAAGCACCGCCCACGCTCACGCGCCGCACGCCGAGTGCCGCGAGATCCGCGAGTGTCAGTGTCGATACCCAACCCACGAGCACGTTGACCGGCTTCGGTGCGACGGCGGCCACGACCGCCGAAATCTGCTCGCGCGTCTGGATGCCCGGGGCGTAAAGGCAATCGGCGCCTGCGTCCGAGTAGGCGACGAGTCGCCGGATTGCGTCGTCGAGATCGGGCTTGCCCGCGAAAAAATTCTCCGCGCGCGCGACGAGGAGGGTGTCGCTACCGTGTGCGTCGATCGCGCGCCGGGCGGCCTTGATTCGTTCGACCGCGACTTCGATCGGGAACAGCGGCGCCGACTTGTCGCCGGTCGAGTCCTCGACAGAGAGGCCCGCAATGCCCGTTTCGACCGCCAGGCCCACGCTTTGCGCAAGCGCTTCAGGGTCCGCGCCGAAGCCATTTTCGAAGTCGGCGTTCACTGGCAGATCCGTCGCATTCACGATGGCGCGCAAATGGGCGAGAACCGAGTCGCGGGTGACTGCGTTGTCGGCGTGGCCCGTAGACCACGCGAAACCCGCGCTGGTGGTGGCGAGTGCCTTGAAGCCGAGGCCCTGCAGATAGCGGGCGCTGCCAGCGTCCCATGGATTGGGAAGCATGAAACAACCGGAATCGTGAAGCGCGCGGAACGCCGCGCGTTTTTCGGCAGTGGTTTGCGGCATGGGGCGGCTCCTTGTGGAGTAGGGACGTGCGAAGGTGAGGGCCGTTCACAGGTTAAACGCGGAATCTGTTTTTCGTCGTTGATCAGTGATTGTGCGGTGCAGTGAAAATCACGGTACGCAAATTGCTGCCGAACGCACAACGGAAGATTGCTGAGAAAAGCGCGTCGTCCGTGCTGCGACCATTTCCAATGCATACCTGAATAAGTGTCGTGAGTGGTGATTGCGTGCCGTCGGTAAATTGCATTGTCGGAAGAAATTCCGAATGGACGCATCGTGATAACAACACGAATCAGCAGAGGCGTATGCTAGAAAACATCTGGTATCCCTTCTTATTCATAACACAATATAAGGAGACACAAAGGACCGAACGATATCAACTTTCGCTCGATTGCCAGATCGGGCTCATGGCGGAGAGCAAGTAAAAAATCGCTTCCGCTTGTTCCGGCGAGATCATCACACCGACAATGCGACACACGTTCGTGCATCGCTGGAGGCGCTCGCCCGTAGATTTGCCGATAAACGTATCGCCCTTGTTCTGGAGGTGCGAAATGACTGCCGACCTATCAGGAGCCAGAGCGGCTCCCATGTCGGAGGAAGAAGCCCAACGCCAATTGCGTCGCGCGGTAATTGCCAGCACGATCGGCACGACGATCGAATGGTACGACTTCTTTCTCTACAGCATCGTGACGGGCCTCGTCTTCGCGAAGTTGTTCTTCCCCGCATCAGACCCGCTCGTTGGAACGCTGCAGGCCTTTCTGATCTACGCCGTCGGCTTTGTTGCGCGACCGGTCGGCGCCGCTATTTTCGGCCACTATGGCGATCGTGTCGGCCGCAAGGCCACGCTGATCGTGACGCTGCTATTGATGGGCCTCGCCACGTTTGCTGTGGCTTTCGTCCCAGCGTACGCGACGATCGGGATTTGGGGTGCCGTCCTGCTCACCGTGCTGCGCTTCATCCAGGGTGTCGGTGTCGGCGGCGAGTGGGGTGGTTCAGTGTTGATGTCGATGGAATGGGCGCGGACCAACAAGCATCGAGGTTTCGTCGCTTCCTGGCCGCAGTTCGGCGTACCGGCGGGGCTGTTCCTTGCGAACCTTGCGGTGCTCGCGACGAGCGAGCTATCCGGTGGCAATTTTCTGACCTGGGGATGGCGCGTGCCGTTCGTTCTCAGCATCGTCCTCGTCGCAATCGGGCTTTACATCCGGTTGAATATTCTCGAGACACCGGTCTTCGCGAAGCTGCTTGCCGAGCGCAAGATCGAAAAGACACCGATGCTCGAGGTGATACGCCGCCAGCCGAAAGACATTCTTCTTTCGGCGTTCGTCCGCATGGCAGAGCAGGCGCCGTTCTACATTTTCACTGCCTTCGTGTTCACCTATGGCGTCACGACGCTCGGCGTATCGCGCGACCTTCTGCTACTGGCCGTGCTGGCGGCTGCAGTGGTGGAGTTCTTTACGATCCCGTTCTTTGGGCACATGTCCGACCTGATCGGGCGTAAGCGGATGTACATGATCGGCGTAACTTGCGTCGGTGTGGTCGGCTTCCTCTATTTCGCCATGATGGACACCCGGCATCCTGTGTGGATTTTCGCGGCAGTCATGCTTTCGCTGGTACCGCATGCCATGGTGTATGGTCCGCAGGCTGCTTTTATCGCCGAGTCGTTTACGGGGCGGATGCGATACAGCGGAGCGTCGCTCGGCTATCAACTGGCTTCCGTAATCGCTGGCGGACCCGCACCGTTGATCGCGACTGCGCTCTATGCCTACTACCGGTCCGGCTATGCAATTGCCGCGTATATCCTGTTGTGTGCGGTGATCAGCTTTTTTGCCGCCTGGCGTATGGGCGACTATACGAACAAGGACATTTCGCAGGAGTACGACGAGGCACATGCATTCGGCGAAAGTCGGCATGCGTCCCGGCCTGCATGATCGGTCTCGTTGCGATAGCACAGACCGACGCATCCGGCGGCTAATGTGGAAACGCATCAGCATGACGATAAAGGCATCCGGATAAGCCCTGATAAACCGTGTCCTGGCGCGGCGGCGCATGAATGTCCGCCGCGCCGATCCCGCAGTGCAACCCGTTGACAATCCCGATGCCCGCCAAAGCACTGCAGTGCATCGTGCTGCGCTGCACATCTGACTCTGCGTGCCGCTGGCATTAATCGGCACAATGAACTATTTTCATTGAGGCGCAGCGCGTGCCGACGAAAAATCCGATCTAAAACGCGAATCCGGAACGGAGACCAACATGCTGGCGACACACTTGCCCATCAGGAAGCCGGTGAAGTCGATCGCGCCTGCAGCTGTAATTGCAGCGGCATTCGCACTGGCCGCGTCCGGCGCGCATGCCGCCACGCCGACTGCCTACGTGACGAGCGAGACAGCGGGCGTCGGCGTGATCGATCTGAATCAGATGAGCCTCGCGAAGACCTTCCCTGTTGGCGCCGATGGCCCGCGCGGACTGAGTTTGAACGCGGACGGCACCCGGCTTTTGCTGGCCAACAAAAATACAGGCGATCTCGCCGTAATCGACACGCAGACCGGCAAGGTCGTAGAGCGCGTGAAAATCGGCAAGAACCCTGAATATGTGCGCGTGCACAACGGGTACGCCTACGTGACCTATGAACCCGGTCAGGATGGCGGGAAGCAGGGCGCGGACGACGACGACAATGCCCTGCCCGCGGAAATCGCGGTCATCGACGAGAAAACCTGGCGCGTGATCCGCTCTGTGAAGAGCGGGCACGAAACGGAAGGTGTCGAGTTTTCGCGCGATGGCAATACGATGCTCGTGACCAATGAAGGCGACGACACGCTCTCGGTGTACGACGCGCAAACGGGCGCGCCGCTGCGGACGGTGACGCTCCCCGCGGGTGGACGTCCGCGCGGCATCAAGGCGTCGCCGGACGGCAGCCAGTACGTGGTGACGCTCGAATCTTCGAACCGGTTCGTCGTGCTCGACGCGCACGACTTCCACGTATTGAATACCGTTGACACGAAGCTCGGGCCCTATGGCGTTGCGTTCGATCCGGCCGGCAAGCGCCTGTTCGTCGCCGCCGCTCGTGACGCGACACTGCAGGTGTTCGATGCGCACAACTACGCACACCTTGCCGATGTGCCGGTCGGGAAGCGTTGCTGGCATTTCAGCTTCACGCCGGATGGCGCGCGCCTGTTGCTCGCGTGCGGCCGCTCGAACGCCGTCTATGTGATCGACGCACAGACTTATGAAACGCTTCAGCAGATTGGCGATTTGCCGCTCGCATGGGGCATCGTCACCTGGCCGAGCAGCGTGGGGTCGATCGAATCGCGTTGAGTGGCGGCGTGGACGCACTCCAACCGGAGTGTGATGGCTGCGCTCGCCTTCGGGTTCAGGAGCCTCGGCTGCCGTCGGTGTCGAATTGCGTTCGGTACCGCACACTATGATGCGTTGCGTTGCCGCTGAAGCCGCTGCACCAGTAGACACAACGTTCACAATCACGCAATACCGTCTGGAAAATCAGTGCGGTGTGGCCTACGCTTAAAAGGTCCGCCTCCACGGTTTGACCGCGCTGGGCGGCTGCGGGTCCTGATTCAACCGTTTTACCAACCAGGTCGATATTCCAAGGTCTGCAATCGTGCGCGCTCTGCTCGGAGCGCATCCGACAGGGTTGTGCCATCCCGCATTCGACGCTGCCGGCGAGGCAGGTGGCGTCGCATTCGCGAGACGAACATCATGGGCAAAAGAACAGGAGACACTCATGCATGCTTCCCGCGGTACCCTCTTCGCCTGTATTCCGATCGTCGCGTTGATGCTTGCGGCGTCCGTTGCCTTAGGCGCGGGTGAAGTGCAAGGCAGCGCGACGACCACCTCATCGCCGATGCCGGACGTGCTTCACCCTGTGACCCAGGCGATGCTCGACGGGGCGGCACACAATTCCATCGACTGGCTTCAGTCGAACGGCTCGTACGACCAGACCCGCTACTTCCCCGGCACGCAGATCAATACGGCGAATGTCGCGAAGTTGAGGCCGGCTTTCATCGTGCAGACCGCCGTCAACGAATCGATGGAAACCGCGCCGATCGTTTCGAACGGCATCATGTTCATCACGACGTCGTTCAATAACGTGTATGCCGTGGACGCGGCGGATGGTAAGGAGTTCTGGCATTACAAACACAAGATGGGGCCGGTCACGACCTTCTGCTGCGGTCCGAACAACCGTGGCGTAGCGATATCGGGTGACCGCCTGTTCATGGGTACGCTCGATTCGAAGCTCGTCGCGCTCGACGCGAAATCCGGCAAGCTGCTGTGGGAAAGCCAGATCGGCGACCCGGAGCAGGGCTACTCGGAGACGATGGCGCCGACGGTCGTCGACGACAAGGTGCTGATCGGCACCAACGGTGGTGAGTATGGGATTCGCGGGTTCGTCAAAGCGTTCAACGCGGCGGACGGGAAACTGCTGTGGACGTTCTACACGATTCCGGATTCCGGGCAGGAAGGCGTGTGGGCGACCAAGGACGCAACGGGCCGCGACCTGAAGCGCGACATCGACGCCGAGAAGAAACAGCTCGCGGACAAAGGCGGCGACTTCTACAAGACGCTTGGCGGTGGCGTGTGGATGGCGCCTGCTGTCGACCGTAAAACGCACACGGTGTTTTTCGCGGTCGGCAACCCGTCGCCGGACCTGTATGGCGCGGTCCGTCCTGGCGACAATCTGTACACCGATTCGCTCGTTGCGATCGATCTCGATTCGGGCAAGTACAAGTGGCACTACCAGTACGTCCCGCATGACGTATGGGATCTCGACGCAGCAAGCCCGCCGATTCTCGCCGACGTTCGCGATGCTTCGGGCAAGATGGTTCCGGCCGTGATCGAAGGCGGCAAGACCGGGCACGTGTATGTTCACGATCGCAGCACCGGCAAGCTGATCCGCTTCTCGCAGGCGATGATCCCGCAGGAGAACATGTGGACGCTGCCGACCGCCGCGGGCGCGCGGATGTTGCCGGGCGCGAACGGCGGCGTGGAATGGTCGCCGATGGCGTTCTCGCCGAAGACGCGTCTCGCGTATGCCGCGAACCTGCATCAGCCGATGACGTATCAGGTCGAGGAGGCCGCGTATCCGGGCGGCAGCAAGCTATGGCTCGGTGGTGCGTTCAAAACGATCCCGACTGAACAGCAATGGGGCAGGCTGGTCGCGGTGAACGTCGATACCGGCAAGGTCGCGTGGGGGTACAAAACCGATCAGCCTTTGATCGGCGGTGTGCTCGCGACCGCAGGCGGCCTCGTGTTCAACGGCGAGGGCAATGGCCTGTTCCGCGCATTCGATGCGTCCAGCGGCAAGAAGCTCTGGGAATTCCAGTGCGGCGCGGGCGTCAATGCACCGGCAGTGTCGTACATGGACCATGGCAAGCAATACGTCGCGGTAGCCGCGGGCGGCAACACGCAGCTCGACTTCAAGCGAGGTAATACTGTCGTTGTCTTCGCTCTGCCGTGAGGGTGCGTTGGGTGTATGACGTCGAGTCGGCTCGCCGGTATCGCCGCGCGGGCTGGCTATGGTCCTTCGCGCTGTATGTCCTTCCGTGCGCCGGCCTGTGGTCGTTCGGCGCACACGCGGATGCGGCGGCAGGGCAGGCGAAGGCGCAGCTCTGCATCGACTGTCACGGACCGATGGGTAATTCTACGAATCCGGATTACCCGGTCCTCGCAGGACAGTCCGCGCGGTATATCTACCTCGAATTGCGCGATTTCAAGGAGGGGCGCCGCAACGACCCGCGCATGTCTGCGATTGCGTCGACATTCTCGCGCGAGGACATGATGGATCTGGCGGACTATTTCTCTTCCCAGCGGCCCGTGCCTGTACCTGTGCCGTCCAGCGTTGATCAAGCGAGGATCGATGCGGGCCGTAACAAGGCGGCTGAGGTACTCTGCACGATGTGTCATCTCGGTGGCTTTGCCGGGCAGAACGAGATTCCGCGTGTGGCGGGCCAATACGATCAATACATCGTCAAGCAACTGGGGGACTTCCGCGCGCGCCGTCGCACCAACGACGCCGGCAACATGACGAGCGTGACGAAAGGGCTGTCCGACGAGGACATTCGGAACCTGGCTGCCTATATTTCCAATCTCCAATAACGACGTGAACAAAACGCCGCGTGCACTGATCGCGGCCACTTTGACCGGGAGTGAACGTGATGAAACGGACTGTAGCCGTGTTGGCGGGGGCGGTGTTGATGACGGGCGCGATCGGCGTGGTCTCGCCGGCCAGCGCGATCGCGGCCGATGCCGCGTTGAACCAGCAGTTGCTGGCCGCGGCGAGAAGCGGCGATGAGGCGAACGTGCAGGCCGCGCTTGCGAACGGCGCGGTGGTTGATTCGCGCAACCGGATTGGCGATACGTCGTTGATCATCGCGTGCAAGAACGGCTTGCCAGGCATGGCACGCACGCTGATCGAGCACGGCGCCAACATCGGTCAGGCCGATGTGGCTGGCGACACGCCGCTGATGGCCGCGGCATACGGCGGGCACGACGACATCGTCGCTCTGCTGCTCGCGCATGGCGCCGATACCGCAGTCACCGACCGGGTCGGCAAGACCGCGATGGAGTACGCGGCAGGCAAAGGCAATACGGCGGTGGTCCAGCGCCTGCTGGACGCGGGTGTCGGTGTGAATCGCGTCTACAAGAACGACCTGACCGCGTTGATGTGGGCAGCGGGCTACGATCAGACGGACACGATCAAGCTGCTGCTTGATCGTGGCGCGGATCCTGCAATGCGCGACAACCGCGGGATGACCGCGCACGACATCGCCGCGCAGACGGGCTCGAGTCACGCGGTGCTGCTGCTGTCCTCGCATTGAGTTTCTTTCTGGCGCCGGATGCGCCGCTGGCAAGTTCCGTTTGCGTACACGGACGCGGTCGAGACTGGTCATCGGCATGTTGGACTCCGCGCGAGGATCGTCTGGCGTGGAGTCCACCATGCCGGTGGCCATCGAACCCTCTTCGCTCAGGGTCTATTCGCGTTTCAGTGCGCGCTGCTGATACGAGAAGGTCGAAGCGAAGACGCTATCCACATTGATGAGTTCTCCGATGGTGCCGCCGGCGCGCAACTTGTCTTGCAGTACGTGTTCCGTCTCCAGCAATTGCTCGCATCTTGTCAGAACGTCCTCACATTGGGCGACTGGAACTACAACGACACCGTTATCGTCGCCGACCACAATGTCTCCTGGCGACACCGCGACGCCGCCGCACTGAATGGTCACATTGACTTCGCCATATCCTGCGATGGCCGCGACATTCGGAACGATCCCCCGGCACACGACCGGGAATCGTAGACGTCGTATCTCGGGGACGTCCCGGCAGGCACCGTCGATGACTGCAGCCACCACGCCACGATTCAACGCGGAAAGGGTCATGTTCTCGCCCCAGAACGCGGTGCTGGCTGCCGTGTGCGCGTCGATCACTACCACATCGCCCGGTTCGCTGACGTCAATCGCCTTGAAAGGCGCAGCGAGATCCGAAGCCAGCGTTCTCGCCGTCACGGCGGTCCCGACGAAAGAAACGGGCTCGAAGATCGGCCGCAGATGAACGGACATCGCACCGAAGCGTCCCATGCAGTCGGACAATGCGCATGTGACGGATTCGTAAGACGCAAGCATTGTCTGGTAGCGCGTCATGATTTCAGTTGAAGGGCGAACGATGGAGTGCGAGTTCATTTGATTTTCTCCGCGTCGGATTGACCACTTTGAAAAATAGTCGAGCGAGGCGTGAACGGACAGGCGAAGCCGCTAAAGAGGAGCCCTTCGGTTGCAATGCGTGGTTGCAACTCGGCGTTTAAAGATACGTGGCAAGCAGCACCACGATCGTTGCTGAAAACGCCAGCAACAGCGCAGCGAGCCAGAGTGAAGCGCGAGATGGAGCCGGAATGGTCGATGGCAGCCGTTTGAGGCCGGTGATCATCGGGAGCAACAGGTTGTGCCCTTTCGCGATCGCATAGGTGGCGATGGCGCACAAGTGCAGGACAACCGCACCAAGCAGAACGTACCAGCCGTAAGTGTGGATCGCCGATATGGCGTTTGCGATGGGCGCGGGAACGATTTCGCTGAGCGGGCCTTCGTCCGCGATGTCGTTATAGAGGTAGAGGCCGCTCAACGTCTCGGCCAGCAGTAACGTGAGCAGCAGCAGGACACTCCAGCCGCCCGCCGGATTGTGGCCGACCTGGACATCCGGCTCGCGCCGCAGGAGATGCCGCAGATGCCGGAGCGCCGCGGCGGGTGACGCCACGAAGCTGCGAAAGCGCGCCGTTTCGCTACCGACCCAGCCCCACATCAACCGGAACAGCACGAGTGCCAGCAGCGTTTCGCCGAGCCGTACATGCAGGTTCAACCAGTTGAGCCGCTCGGTGGCCCAGGCGCCGGCAACAAGCGCGACAGTCAGCCAATGAAAAAGCCTCGTCGGGAAATCCCAGACGCGCACCGGGCGGTCGCGGGTTGGAGCGGCTTGATCGGGTTCCATGAATTGTCGAGGGGATGGCGCTTGTTGCCACCCCTTCTGAAACACCAGTCTAGCGAATCGGCACTGTCGTGTCGTGCACGCTGGTGCGGCGCGCGGTCAGCCCTTGAGCGAGCTCCGCGTCGATTGGACGTCGACGCTAACCACGCCTAAAACGCGTCAGGTCATCATTGGCAGCGTTTCGATCAGTACGAACCCCAGTAGTGCACCGAGGGCTGCTCCCACTAGTCTTGGATGCAACCGCTCGAGATGCATCGCGGTGAAGAGTGCACCGATCAGGATCGCGCCGAGCAACGCAAACGCGACGAGGACATACGTGATCTCGAATCCACTGTTGATGAGCATTCGGCCTCCCTGATCACACCATGACCGCAGTGACGCCATGGTTTCAACTATATCACAGTGTGATATAAAAGCTATAATCGGGACATACGGATCAGCGACATGCGCTGCTAGCTGCGCAAGCAGCAGGCGGCAAGATCAGGGCGGAGGGAGAAATGGCAACGTTCAGCCGTATCTTGCTGTGCTACGACGCCACGCGGGAAGGGCGCCGTGCGCTTCGCGAAGGCGCGCATCTCGCGCTGGACTGCCAGGCGGAAACGCACTTGCTCGCAGTGTTCGATGCGGCGCCGCAGCAATGGGCGATGGCGGACGTTGCGTTTGCCGTGCCCCTCGATTCGTCGGAAGACACAGCGCGCGAGATCCTGCGCGAGGGCGTGGAGCGGTTGACCGCAATGGGGCTGGTAGCGAAGGGGCACTTCGTCGTCGGGCGGCCGATCGACGAGATTGCCCGCTATTGCGATACGTTAAAGCCGGATGTCGTGGTGCTCGGCCATCATCGGCGCGGTGTGTTCGCCCGCTGGTGGGAGGGGCGAGATGACCGGCTGCTGCTCGATCGCGTGTCGTGCAACGTGCTGGTCGTAACCGCGCCTGAGGAGGAGTCTGCGCCGGCGTAAGCGAAGCACAACGGGTGCTCCCGGCCTTCGTTCCAGAACTGCATCCGGCGCGTCGATTGTCCGCGCCGCGCACTGGCCGCAGCGGCATTAACGCGGCCGCGCGCGTATGTCCGGGGGACGTGCGGTTCTTCGGTGCCGAGCCCAGCGAATCGTCCGGTGTGGCCCGATCGTTCAATCGCCGTATCCGTTAGCAGTACACCAATTAAAAAGGTGCCACAAATCCCGGCGAAACCCGCCAGCACGCACATGATCAACGCTTCAAACATACGTTTCCCCGCTTGTAGAATGGTGGCACGCAGGAAAGGGCGAGCATGCCTGCCGCGTCTTCGCCCGGCATCGATACGATTCCATTGTGTGCATCCCGATTGCGGGTGTCCAAGACGATATTGCAATCGTCGTGATAAGGGAGCCTTATGGAGGAACGGAGCTTGATGCTGCGTCCGCTTCGATACGTGCTAACCGTCGCAGATCTGAAGAATTTCACGCGTGCCGCCGAGGCACTGCATGTTTCTCAGCCCGCGTTATCGCAGCAGATCAGGCAGCTAGAGGGTGAACTCGGGGGGCAGTTGTTCGACCGCAGTGGCCGCACGGTGAGTCTCACCGATTTCGGCCGCGCGTACATCGACCATGCGAAGCAGGCGCTCGCGCATCTCGACGCGGGCCGCCGCGCACTGCACGACGTGCGCGACCTGACTCGCGGTCTCTTGCGCCTCGCCTACACACCGACCTTCGCCGAATATCTGATCGATCCCGCTTTGCGAAGGTTTCGTGCGGCGCATCCGGCTGTAGCGATCGAGCTCGTGGCGAAATCGCAAGAAGAAATCGAGAGCGCGCTCGCACGCGATGAACTCGATCTCGGCATCGGTTTCACCGATGTGCGCTCGGAGGAGATCCATGCGCTGCCGCTATTTCTGGAGCGCATCGCATTGGTGGTGTCGAAGGGGCATCCGCTCGCGAGCTGGCGTGAACCCATTCCGGCTGCGGACCTCGGCGCCATCCCGTTGACACTGCTCAGCCCCGATTTCGTCGTTCGCCAGTTCGCCGACGCATGGTTTCGCGCGCATCAGATCCGGCCGCCGGTCATGGTGCAGGCGAACACGTTGGGTACCGTGCTCAAGCTCGTGAAGCAAGGTGAACTGGCGTCGATCCTGCCTGTTGCCGTGATGCGGGAACATGAAGGGCTCGTTAGCCTGGCCGTGTCACCGCCGTTGCCGGAACGGACAGTGGCACTGCTTGCACGGCGCAACGCCTATACGACGCTGGCCGCGTCGGCGTTTTCGGCCGTGCTGTTCGGCCTCATCTCGGACGAAGGATTCGCGCAACCTTGAGCGTCCGCGCGTGATGCGGCACCGGATTTAAAGATGTATAGGCGATACATTATGGACAGGTACATAAATATCAATTGTTGATATTTATCACGTTTCGCTAAGCTGGCAGCACCTCACGAATCGCACGATCTCGTGCTGCCACGTTCATGTCACCGACTCCGATCATCGCCTGGCTCACGAATTTCGCACCGCACCATGGTGCGCCGCTCTGGCGCGAACAGGTCCGTCGTTGCACCGGTGCAACCCTTGGGATTGCCTTCGCGGCACTGGCTACGCGCTTCGTGTTCGGCCCGGCGGGCGACATCCCGATGCTCATCGCGCCGATGGGCGCGTCGGCGGTGCTGCTGTTCGGGGCATTCGAGAGCCCCCTTGCGCAACCCTGGTCGATACTCGGCGGAAACTGCGTTTCGGCGTTGATCGGCGTGGCCTGCGCGCACTGGATTGCCGACCCCGGCACGGCTGCGTCTTTGGCGGTCGCGCTCGCAATCGCCGCCATGTACGCGTGCCGTTGCGTTCATCCTCCTTCAGGTGCGGTTGCGCTCACCGCCGTGCTCGGCGGCCCGGGCGTTCATGCGCTGGGATGGCGATTTGTGATCGAGCCGGTGATGTTTCAGTCATTCGCATTGCTAAGTGTTGCGCTCTTGTATCACGCGTTGACCGGCCACCGTTACCCGCGCGCGGTGGCGCATGCCGCGCCGCAGTCGGCGGCAGTCCAGGCGCAGACCGTCGAGTCGCAATTCGAGGCAGCCGCTGACGACTTCGTGGTTTCGTTCGATGCGATGACTTGCGAGGATGTGATGAGCACTGACGTGCCGGCCGTGCCGTCGACGATGCATCGAAAGGCCGCGCGCGAATTGCTCCACCGCGAGGGCTTGCCGGCATTGCATGTGGTCGATGCGATGGACCGGTTCGTCGGGATGGTGACGCACGGTGATCTCGCCGATGCCCCCGCATCGCTTTTCGCCCGGTTCGCCCGCAGGTTGCGGGTTGTCCTGAAGCGCGAATCCGCGCGTGTAGAAGAAACTGTCGAGGCGGTAATGAAGGCGAGTGTTCACGCCGTCCATCAGGCGACGCCGCTCGCAGGCCTCGTGCATGTCTTCACCGATCACGCAATCTCGTCGGTGCCGGTGCTCGACGACGGCCAGCGGCTCGTGGGCGTGGTCAAGCACTCGGACATGATCCGCTGGCTGCAACGCCTGGCGAACGAGGCGCGGATCGACGCGCGCGCCGCGTAAATCAAATGCCCGACGCGGGCATGCGAGCGTCCTTCGTCATCACGCCTTCGCGAGAATCTGCCGGATTGCGTCTTCGAAGGCTTCCACCGGTTGCCCGCCGGTTACCAGATAGCGCTCGTTGAAAATGATCGACGGCACTGAGTTGATGCCCATTGCCTGAAATTGCTGCACCTCCGCGCGAACCTCATCGCCGTAGGCACCGCTGTCGAGCACCTTGCGCGCCTCTTCACCGTCGAGTCCGACCGACCGCGCCGCTTCCACCAGTACGCCGTGATCGCTGGGGTCCTTGCCCTCCGAGTGGTAGGCCCGCAGCAACGCCAGCTTCAGCGGCAACGGGCTGCCCACGAGGCCGGCCCAGTGCAACAGACGGTGCGCATCGAACGTGTTGTAGATGTAGGTGCGCGGGCCAAAATCGAAGCCCACTTCCGCGCCACGCTCGCGGATCATCGACTGCGTCTCGGCAATCTGCTCGGGGGTGTGTCCGTATTTCCTGGCGATATAGTCGACCACGGCCTCGCCGCCCGGCGGCATCTGCGGATTCAGCTCGAACGGATGAATCACGATCTGTGCATCGACGGAATCGCCGAGACGTTGCAGCGCGAGTTGAAGCGATGAAAGGCCGATCGCACACCACGGGCATGCGATATCGGAAACAAAATCGATCTTGAGTGACTGCGTCATTGCGCTCCCCATTGAAATTTCGTTGCGTGCCCTGCACGGCGGGCCGCAATCCAGGCGCACAGGTTAGCGCGAAACGCCAGAATTTGCAGGGCGTTCCCGGCGACGCCCAGTATCGCCGGGATGCACGCCTCGCCGCAATACATCTCGCCTTACGACAGGCATCACGCCGCGCGAAGCGGCGTGGCGCGTGCCCGGTCGACGTCGGGGCTTCGATACGCCGACTCGGGAATATCCGCGAGCCGCGAGCCGTGAACCTGTCCTGACGATAAACCGTAGAACTTCTGGAAACTCATGATCAGCGGGTTCCACTTGTCCGGGTCGATGCGGTTCGGCTGGCCCTCCATCAGGAGTTCGGGGCGCGCGTGAATGCGTTGGATCCGCAGTTCGAATACGTCGATCATTCCGCGAAGATCGTCGCTGTCGTTCGCAAGCCCATGCCGTGCGGCTACTGTCGCCTCCATCTGGATCGGGCATTCGCGTACGCGCGGTGCGGTTATCGTCTGCGATTCGAGTGCGGTGAGTCCTGCGCGGCCAAACTTGTCCGCTTCGAATTCGTATCCGCGCGCCTGCTTTCTGTCCGGAACAGGATTCGATCCGGTGGTGCGCGCAATGCGGTCCACTGCGCCCACTTCGGCGATCGACGGAAGATTGAGCGTGCAAACTGCGGTGCGTTTGAGGTTATCGGTGGTTTTCGATGAAGCTGATATGCCGATGATGCAGCGCCACCCAAGCCAGAACGCCGATGAAATGGGCGCGAGGTTCGCCACGCCTTGTTCGTCCACGGTGCCTATCAGGACGACTGGTGTGCCGAAATAAAGAATGGCGGGTTCGGTCAATACGTGAGAATCGTGCATTTCAAGGCCTCGGAGTCGCTTGCTGGAGTGGCCAGTGTCGTTCTCCTCGTAAGCCGGCACACTCCATTTCTTGCGCTGTCGTTCGGTCTTTTCGGTGATCGAGCAATGTGCGTCGCGTCGGTTGCCCGCGTGGCCGATGCGCTAAATACTTCACCCGCTTGAATTTCGCGCCGTCGTGCTGATCGTCGCTTTGCACATGATCCGGAAATCGTGCCTGCCCCGAGCTACGCCCGCTCCAGTGCCGCCAACTCTCTCACGACCACGAGCAGCACCGCCAGACTTGCCCCGCCCGTGGCGCGCAGATCGCCGAGCAACTGCGTGTAGCGGGCAAGCGATGCTTCGCGCCGGACGCACCAGGCGCTCACGATCGCGTCGGGCTCGGACGATTCCGGTGATTGCGCGAGTGCGCTCGTCGTCAGTGCGCGTTTGAGCCGTGCAACCTCGGCCATTGCAGACGCGCGTGCCATCGTGTCCCAATGCGTGGGCGTGGGAAGCGTTGCCGCTCGTTCGCTGATCCAGCCGTAGTTAAGTTGCGTGCCGAGCGCGAAGTACACCGCGGCCACGAGTTCGAGTTTCTGGTTGCAGGCCGCCGAGACCTCCGCGATATCGAGCAGTGCCGCCGATATCTCGCCGCTCGCCACGCGCGCGGCCAGCCCGCTATCGACGCCGGCGTCTACCAGTTCGCGCTGGCGCGCCGACAACGCTTCGAGATCGCCGGCATGGAGCAGTTGCGGGAGTTGCGGCGCGAGCCGTTGCGCCGCGTCGCGGCACCGCGCGAGCAGTTCGCTCACGCCGCCGTCCGCCACCGCACCGGACTGCAAGTGCCGAAGGAACCACAGCGCCGCGCGTTCGAGAAGCCGCGCAACGTCGACGAACATGCGCGCCTGCACATCGTCGGCAACGCGGTTATCGAGCGCATCGATGTCTCGCCAGACATCGTCGAGGTCGAACACATCGCGCCCGAGGATGCAGGCGCGCACAATATCGCCGGGCTTTGCGTCGGTTTCGTCCATCAGGCGATGCACGAATGCGCAACCGACACGATTGACGAGCGCGTTGGTCAGATGGGTTGCCAGAATCTCGCGGCGCAGCGGATGGCGGCGCATCGGCTCGCTAAAGCGCTGCTGCAACGGCTTCGGGAAGTAGTCGACCAGCATCGCTGCGACGAGCGGATCTTCTGGCATGTCCGAGTCGAGCAGGGCATCGTATAGCCACATCTTGCTGTAGGCGAGAAGAACGGCGCGTTCCGGCGACGTGAAGCCGAGCTTCGCGGCCTGGCGCTCTGCGATCTCTTCTTCGGTGGGCAGGAATTCGATCGCGCGGTTCAGCCGGCCCGCGCGTTCCAGCGAGCGCATCAGCCGCGCTTCGCCGTCGAGCATCTGTGCTGCGTAACGACCCGCGATCGATAGCGCCTGGGTCTGGTAGTAGTTGTCGCGCAGCACGAGCAGGCCGACTTCGTCGGTCATTTCGGCAAGCAGTGCGTTGCGCTGCTTTTCGGTCATTTCGCCGTCCGCGACTACCAGTCCGAGCAGGATCTTTATATTTACTTCGTGATCCGAACAATCCACACCTGCTGAGTTATCGATGGCATCCGTGTTGATGCGGCCGCCGTGCAGCGCGAATTCGATACGCCCGAACTGCGTGACACCCAGGTTTCCTCCTTCACCCACGACCTTGCAGCGCAAGTCCGCGCCGTTCACGCGCACGGCGTCGTTGGCGCGGTCGCCCACCTGCGCGTTGGTCTCATGCGCCGCCTTCACATAGGTGCCGATGCCGCCGTTGTAGAGCAGATCGACCGGGGCGAGCAGGACGACCCGAATCAGTTCGCTCGGTGTCAGCGCAGGAACGTCGATGCCGAGCATGGTCTGGATTTCACGCGAAAGCTGAATCGTTTTCACCGTGCGCGAAAAGACGCCGCCTCCAGCGGAAATCTTGGTGGGATCGTAGTCGGCCCAGCTGGAACGCTCGAGCGCAAAGAGGCGTTGGCGCTCGGCGAAGCTCGACACCGGATCAGGATTCGGGTCGAGGAACACATGCCGGTGATCGAACGCCGCAACAAGCCGGATATGCGGCGAGAGCAGCATGCCGTTACCGAAGACGTCGCCCGACATGTCGCCGACGCCTACCACCGTGAAGTCGGTTGTCTGTGTATCGATGCCCATTTCGCGGAAGTGCCGTTTCACCGACTCCCAGGCGCCGCGCGCGGTAATGGCCATCTTCTTGTGGTCGTAGCCGACCGAGCCGCCGGAGGCGAACGCGTCGTCGAGCCAGAAGCCGTATTCTTGCGAGATCGCGTTCGCGTAGTCGGAGAACGTGGCCGTGCCCTTGTCGGCTGCGACGACGAGATAAGGATCGTCGGTATCGCGGCGCACGACGTCGGGCGGTGGCACGACAGCGTTGTTCACGAGGTTGTCGGTGAGATCGAGCAGGCCGCGCAGGAAGGTCTGATAGCACGCGATGCCCTCGCGCATCCAGGCCTCGCGGTCGGAGGGCGGTGGCGGGTTCTTCACGACGAAGCCACCTTTCGATCCGACCGGCACGATGACCACGTTCTTCACCATCTGCGCCTTCATCAGGCCGAGCACTTCCGTGCGGAAGTCTTCGCGACGGTCGGACCAGCGCAGCCCGCCGCGCGCGACGCGTCCGCCGCGCAAATGTACACCTTCCACGCGCGGCGAATACACCCAGATTTCGAACATCGGCTTGGGTTCGGGCAGGCCTGGAACTTTCGCCGGATCGAACTTGAACGACAGCGAGGATTTCGGCTGGCCGTTCGCGTCGCGCAGAAAATAGTTCGTGCGCACTGTCGCGTCAATGACACCGAGAAACTGCCGGAGAATGCGGTCTTCGTCGAGATTGGGCACCTGGTCCAGCGCGCTTTCGATCGCCGTCAACTGACGTTCGGCCTGCGCGTCACGCGTCTTGCCCGCATGCGGATCGAACCGCGTGAGAAACAGTTCGACGAACTGCCGTGCAATTGCCGGATTACCGGTGAGCGCGCGTTCGATATACGCGTCGCTGAACATCGAGCCCACCTGCCGTAGATATTTCGCATACGCCCTCAGGATGGTGACTTCACGCGCACTGAGCTGCGCACGCAGTACCAGGCGGTTGAAATTGTCGTTTTCGATTCCTGCGTTCCAGACCTGATCGAATGCGTCTTCGAACAGACCTTTTACGCGTTCGATGTCGAATTCGGTGTCGTCGGCCACTTCAAGGCCGAAATCGTGTATCCACGCAGGCGCACGCTCAGGCACCTGAATCAGATAGGGTCGTTCTTCGTCGACACGCACACCGAGATGTTCGAGCATCGGCAGACTTCGCGAGAGCGCAATTGGTTCCGCCGAGTGGTACACCTTGAAACGGAATTCGCGCGGCGCCGCCTCGATGGGGCGGTAGAGATTCATCGCGAGGCGCGGCGTGCCTTGTACGCCCTCGATCAGTTCAATGTCGCGTACTGCGGTGCGTGCAGGATAGTCGTCGCGATACCCCGCGGGAAACGAGTCGCCGTAGCGGTGCAGCAGACGGTTGCCCTGTTCTTCGCCGAACGCGTCGAGTAGTGCATCGGCGAGATCGTCTTGCCAGCGGCGCGTCACCTGAACGAGCCGCGCTTCGAGTTCGCGCGTATCGACATCGGGCATGGTGCCTGGTTCGGCGTGCACGACGAAATGAATACGCGCGATCGTCGACTCGGATAAAAGCGGCGTGAACTCGATAGACACGCCGTTGAAGGCCTGCATGAGCAGGCGCGAGACGCGGTGGCGCAGATCGGTGTTGTACTTGTCGCGCGAGACGAACACGAGGCACGACGCAAACCGGTCGAAGCGGTCGCGTCGCACGAAAACCCGCGTGCGTTGATGTTCCTGCAGACGCAGCACGCCGAGTGCGACGTCGTAAAGCTGGTCTTCGTCCGCGTCGAACAGTTCATCGCGCGGCCAGGTTTCGAGCACCGTCACGAGCGATTTGCCATGGTGGCCTTTCGGCAGAAAGCCCGCGCGGTGCACGATGTTAGCGCATTTGCGCCGCACGATCGGGATCTCCGCGGTCGACACCGTATAGGCGGTCGACGTGTAGAGCCCGAGAAAACGCCGCTCGCCCGTGACTTTCCCATCGGGCCCAACGAGCTTGACGCCCACGTAGTCCAGATAGCCGGGACGGTGAACCGTTGCGCGCGAATTGGCCTTCGTGAGGAAGATCGGCCACGCGCCAGAGACGATGTCGGCGGCGGCACGTGGCAACGGCGTGACATCGGGCGCACCGGGAGGACGCATTGCGGCGCGCAGGATACCAAGGCCAGATTCCGGCATGCCTCGCAGGCCGAAGCCATTATCGAGCGACACGAGCGAGTAGTCGCGCTGCCCGAGAAAAGTGAAATGATCGGCGACCATCCATTCCAGAAAAGCCCGCGCCTCGATGTCCTCCGCGGTCTTCTCACGGGACTTCATGATCTTGATCGTCTCGCGCGCGACGTCGAGGATCTTCGGCCAGTCCTCGACCGATGCGCGTACGTCGACCAGGATGCGCGCGATCTCGTCGCGCAGCGCATCAAGTTGTGCGTCGCCGCATCGATCGACTTCGAAGTGAATGAACGAGGCGAGTTGCGACTGGCCGTCGTCGGCGCTCGCACTACCTACGCTCGCGCGGCTTATGCCGCCGTCCTTGCCGCGCCAGATGCGGAACACGGGGTGCAGGGCCGAATGGAGCGCGAGACCGAGGCGGTTCACGGCTATCGTCACGGAGTCGACGAGAAACGGCATGTCGTCGTTGACGATCTCGACGATCGTGTGGTCCGAATGCCAGCCGTGCTGTTCCAGGATCGGGTTGTAGACGCGTAGCCGCTCGCTACCCGGCACGAAGCGCTGCGCCGTCTGCCAGTGCGCCATCGCGGCGCCGTAGAGGTCGGCGGTGCTGCGGCTCTTGAGATCGTCGGTGTCGGCGAAATCGTAGTAATGCTGGAGATAGGGTTCGACGATCTGGAAGGCAGGCTCCGGCAATCGCCCACGCGCGAATTCGACGACATCAGAGAGCAGGTGCGCGACGACTTCTTCGTTCTTCGCGTGCATGGCGTTCTCCTCGACGGGTGACCATCAATGCATCGTCAGTGGGTCATTATGCGCCGGATGTGTAAACGGACTGTGTCGGATGCACGCAGGCGTGCCGGGGTTCGGTGCGGTTAGTTCAGGCGTGTTGCGGGTGCGGAAAAAAGCTTTCGCTTCGGCTGGATGGGCGTGGCGCTTTCGCTTCTAAAAGAGGTCGGGAAGATGCTGAGCGACACGCACTTTGTTGAAACTCCCGCGAAGCTCCGCAAAACATGTCGTTCCGAATCGGGAACCCGTTGGCCGCGTTTTTCGCCTGATGTCCGAATATTTTCGCGGCAAATATGTATGTATGCGAACGCGTGACGTTGACTGTCGCTTGCCGAGAGGCGTTGGCGTGCCGTTGTTTTTGTAACTAAGGTTATTGCTTATTGCGATGCAGCAAAACTCTGCATACACTTGCCAGGTCTGCAGGGCGTCTCGCATGTTCTTGAAAGGAGGGGCGTAATATGACGACTCGACCTCCAACGCAGCACCCTTCACCGACGCTTCATGTCTTCGAACAGGAAGGCGGATGGCATTGGGGTATCACGATACCTAGACCGGCTGGAAGCGGTTTTAAGGTCATTGCGTACAGTGAAACCACTTTCCGTGGCGAAACTGAGGCTCGAAGCGACGGAAGTCGCGCACTCGATAATCTCCCGAATGTCGTCGCTCTCGCGTACGTTCGCTAATACACGAACGGTCACGCGATCTCACTGATACGATTCCGGTTCCGTTATCACGTCTGTAACGGCTGCATTTGCGTACTGACCCGTCACTTCGCGCATCGTGCAGCCCAAAGAGGCAGAACGATGAATTCGCGAGCCGGTTTTGAAGCGAACAGCAAGCGCTATGCCATGTATCGCCTGGGCCTGGCAACGAAGCGCCTGCTGAGTGCCGACGGCGAGGCCGAGCGAATCATGGCCACTCGCTGGGTTAAAGCCTGGAGCAGGGCGATCGGTGAGCGGTGGTTTGCAGGAGGGCCATACGGGAGCGACATTAATCGACCAATGCCGCCGCCTACGATTCGTAGCCAACGCGCGTCCATGGGCACAACCGGTTCAGCGGAATCCGGTCGGTCTCCTCAATAAAATTCGCAATCCCGATCAAATTGTGTGGGCGCAGAATATCGCAGCGCGACGTTTCGTGTCGGCAATTATCACCGACGTCGCGGCTCACACATCGGCAGATCGAGACGAAATACCCGGCGCATCGCGTCGACGAGGTCGGGTATCGCAGTGCATTCCACGCGCGGTCTAGAAGTGTGCCATCTGCTCAAGGACGAAATCCTTAAGATTGCGCCGTACCTCATCGGCTGTCCGGACAAACTCCAGGCCATAGTGGACACGGCTCGATTCCGTTCGCCGATTCCGGACGGTTGCGTACACCGTTACCGGGCGCATTCGCTGGTCAACCCGCAGGTTCATGGCGAGCGACACATACTGCCCAACGGCAAGAAAGTTTTGGGGGGCTTTGATACCGGCGCCCGTCACGCTGATATTGACCACCGTTACGTCGGCGATGGGGCTTTCGTATTCACCGGATTGCAGCTTCGCCGGGACAGACGTTGCGACGCGCCAATGTCTGCGCACCGGAGCCTGAGCGATACCTTTCGGATACGCGAGAAACCAGCAGTCAAACGGAGCCGAACTGTCGGGTAGCAGTTGAGTCTGGAACCGGAACAGGCGGGTGCCAGCGAACATCGTGGCGTCATAGACCGTGTCGGGTACGAGGTTCGCGGGGCCGCCTTCGAGGGTGCGGCCAACGAGAAGCGCTTTCTCCGGAACAACGCCGAGTAGATTTACGCCAAGCTTTTCTGTCGAATTTTCGAGCGACAGCTGAAAGAACTCCACGCGTTGTGCAAGATTGGGGAGCGCCGCGGAGGTACTCCACTCAATGTTGTCGGACTCGGCGGGAGTCACCTTCGATGCCGATCGACAGAAAAGCAGCGTCGATTCGTGAGTCGCGGACTCATTTTCGTTGTACGGCTCGGCACTATCGCGGTACCCGGAGCGAAGCGCCTGATCGAGGAGCGATTGTGAGGCGACAAGTTGACCGCTCTTCAGAAGAAGCTTGCCGTGGACGGAGTAGATCGAGAAACCAGTTGGGTTGCCCACGGCGATGTCGCCGGGTCGAATCCTCGTTAAATTCATTTCAGTGTTTCCCCGCAGTCCTGGGTTTGCAGTACGCGAATACCCCCACCGGTACTTATTATTTAGAATTTGCCGGCTAGCATATATCGTTGGGCAATCATCGAGCGATGGAGCTTCATGTTTTTTGATATAAGCCAGTAATCATTGGCGTCGCCCGAAAATGATGTTTGGACGATTATTGGCGTCAAGTGCGGAGCGTGCCGGGATTGACGGTTTTTCTGAGTCATGTTGTCGCACGACGGCTGCCACAGCTAGGGATTCTCCGGATACCTGTTTCGCGTCAGGAATTCAAGCGATTACGGCCCGCCATTCAATGACCCGCGCATGCGAAAGGGTTGTCTCGCAGTGACTCCGTTTCCGGTATTAAAGCGCCGTGCTTTATTTGCTGGGTGGTTTCAATTCGAAAAGAACAATGCTCTGTCAATAGCAACCAGGTTGATAACCACAGTGGTCGTCATTAGCTATCGCGGAGTTAATGTTCTTGATGCCGGAGATATATGCTTCGTGGTTCGCTGCATCGAAAAAATACATACTGCATCATCGGCTAGTGTTGCCGAGGGCATTAATGACGAGCTGGAGACACGCTAGAAAGAGTGCGGTGACCCCGTTCCCCAGACGGGCTTTGTTTGTCCAGCAGAACACAATAGCTGCGCGCCGCGCGCGGGCGTCACTGCCAATCGACGGCTTAGCGCATCACTCTTTCCCGGCCATACAGCATCATCATCACGATGATCACGAGCCCGAATACGACCTGGCGGAAGACATCGGCTGGCAGTTTGATGCCGATTTGCGCGAAATAGTCCTGCGGTTGCAGTACGGAAAGGATCGACTGCAAAAGCGTGATCAGGATGACGCCCGCGATGGTGCCGAGGTAGGTGCCGCGGCCGCCGAGCACGTTGGTTCCACCAAGCACGATCGCGGCAATCGTAGGCAGCAGGTACGGGTCGCCCATCGCCTGGTATGAGCGGTTCGCCCAACCGGCAAGCAGCACGCCACCGGCCGCAGCGCAGGCGCCCGACAGTGCAAACGCGATAAGAATGACGCGCCGGCTGTCGACGCCGGAGAGAAACACAGCCCGTTCGCGATTGCCGATCGCGTAGATTTGCCGACCGAGGCGGGTGCGCGTCAGCATGTAGACCGTGACCACCCCGACAACGATCCACACTAGCAGCGGGTTGGGGACACCCGGGATCAACTGGCCGCCAGCGAGTGCGATCATGAGGCCGGTGGCCCGATCCTGCGGCGCAAAGCCGCCGGTGTGATAGACCATGAGGCCCTGGGCGACGGCATTCATGCCGAGCGTGAAAATCATCGATGGCGCGCGCAGCCACGCAACGCCAAGTCCGTTCACTACACCGATCAGGACTCCGCATAAAATCCCGAATGGAATGGCAAGCGGCACGCCGAGGCCGGGCCCGAGGATCCCGGATGCTCCGGTGGCCATCATGCCGCCCATGGCGATTGTCCAGGGAATCGACAGGTCGATTTGCCCCATCAGGATCACGATCATTTCCCCCGTCGCGATCGTGCCGAGGAAAGAGGCGACCTGTAGTTGCTGAACGAGGTATCCGATGGACAGGAAGCCCGGTTTGGCGGCTGCGCCCAGAAAGAGCAGCAGCACGATGCACGCGAAGGCGGTCAGTGTCGCGGTGTCGATCTTGGGCAGGGAGCGAAGCATGTGGGCTACCGATAGAGGTCCAGCTTGTTGCGCACGCGCAAGAGGCGCAGCGAGCCGAGGCTGACGGCAAACAGCAGCACGACACCGACAAACAGCGGTTGCAGTACCGGATTGATGTTGAAGACGATGAGCAGGTCGCCTACCGTGCGCATCACGAACGCTCCGAAGACGGACCCGACCGCGCCGCCGGAGCCGCCAAAGAGCGAAGTGCCGCCGATCACGAGCGCGGCGATCGAGTTCAACGTGTAGTCGCCGCCGAGCGCGGCGCGTGCCTCACCGGAATACGTAATGCAGGTCAGCAGCAGGCCGCCCAACGCGGCGAAGAGCCCGGCGAGCGTGTAGGCCCAAAGCTTCGCCCGCGCGACCGGAACGCCCGACATGTACGCCGCCTGCTCCGACGAGCCCACTGCATAGGCTGCCCGCCCGAGTGCGGAGTGCCGGTAGGGCATCCAGACGAAAACGATGGCCGCCAGGATCAACAGCATGGACGAGGGGACGCCCCAGGTCGAGCGCGTCATCAAGTCGGCGAAGTCACCGTTGATATCGCCGCCCGGTTGTGGCCGCAAGGCGAGGGCGATGCCGAAATAGATCGCGCTGGTCGCGAGCGTGGCGATCAGCGGTTGCAGTCGGCCACATACGACGATCAGTCCGTTCACCAGCCCGCACGCGAGACCCGCCGCCAATACACCCACGATTCCCAGCGCGGTTGCGCCAGCGCCGCCCGTGACGATCGTCGATGCGAGGCAATTGGTCAGCATGAAAATCATGCCGACGGAAAGGTCGAGGCCGCCAGTCAGCACAGGCAGCGTCTGGGCCATGGCGACAAGCGCCAGCAGCGCCCCCTTGTTCGCCGCCGTGTTGATGATGTCTGAGCTTAGCCCCATCGGCTGGGCCGCCCCGTAGACGCCGAACATCACGGCAAAGATGGCTGCGGCGGCAAGCGCTCCACGCTGCGCCGCAATCCAGTAGCGCCAGTCAGTGTCGTGCCGTCTGCCTTTTGTGAGGCTCTCGTTCGCGCTCATGCGGCTACCTCAGGAAGGTCGATGGAGCGGATTCGCGGCCGACGTCAGGTTCAGCGCCGCACCGATGAGGTTGTGCTCGGTCAGCTCGGTACCCTGCAGCACCCGCGTGATGGTGCCGTCGTAGAAGACAGCGACGCGGTTGCAGCAACCGATCAGCTCGTCGTAGTCGGTCGAATAGAACAGAATCGCCGTTCCTTGCTCCGCAAGCCGCCGCAGCAACTGGTAGATTTCCTGCTTCGTGCCGACGTCGATACCTCTGGTCGGGTCGTTAAGGAGTACGATGCGTGGTTTCGTCATCAGCCATTTGCCGATCACGACCTTCTGCTGATTGCCGCCGGAAAGCGCGGCCACGGGGCCATCGAGCCCATCGGACTTGATCGTAAGCTGTCGTACCACCGCATCGATCAATTCTTCTTCGGCTTTGTGGTCGATCCGGCCAAAATGACTCACTGCATCGAGCGCCGCGAAGCTAAGGTTTTCGCGCACCGTCATCGGCAGCATCAAACCTTCGTTCTTTCGATCCTCAGGAATCAGGGCGAGCCCGAACTCGGGCGACTTTGCGCGGCGCGGGCTCGCGATCTTCACTGGCTTGCCGTCCAGTTCGATTTCGCCTCCAACTCCGATCAGCACGCCGAAGAGCGCCAGCAGAAACTGCCGCTGGCCCTGGCCGTCAAGCCCGCCGAGTCCGACCACCTCGCCTGCCTGCACGTCGAGTGAAACGTCCTTGAGTTCCGAGGTCCACGAGAGATTGCGTACCGCAAGGGCCGGTTTTCCGTCACGCTTCGTCGGGCCAAGCGGCGGAAAGGCACTGGAATATTCGCGGCCAATCATCATCTCGACGATCGCATCATCGGATCGGGTTCCGGCGGCAAACGTCTCGACGTAGCGGCCGTTGCGGAAAACGGTGCATTCGTCGGCAAGCTCGGCGATCTCATGCATCCGGTGAGAAATGTAAATGATCGCCATCCCTTCGGTTCTCAGTCGCTTCAGGAGCGTGAAAACCTTGCCCACGTCGGCCGCAGTCAGGGCGGAGGTTGCCTCGTCCAGGATCAGGACCTTGGGCTGCCGCGCGAGCGCCTTGGCGATTTCGACCATCTGCTGGCGCGACAGAGGAAGGCTGCCGACCGGGGCTGCGGGATGGATGTCCTCACCGCCGATCAGGGCCAGCATCGCTTCCGCTCGCCGTCGCTCGGCCGCCCGGTCGATCATTCCGAACCGGCGAAGCCGGTCGGTGATGCAGATGTTGTCCGTCACGGAGAGATCGGGCAACAGCGAAAGCTCCTGGAAAATGCAGGATATCCCCGCATCCGCCGCCGATTTAGGTGTGGCGAAGCTGACCTCCGAGCCGCCGAGATAGATGCGGCCGCGGTCGGGTTGCACCACGCCGGAGAGGATCTTGATGAAGGTGGACTTGCCAGCCCCGTTTTCGCCGAGAAGCGCGTGGATCGAGCCTGCCCGGCAAGCGAATTGCACGTCTTCCAGCGCCCGGACGCCGCCATAGTGCTTCGTAATACCCTCTACGCGCAGCAGCGATCCCGGCGATCCCTCGGCCATCTTCGTGTGCCTCCTTCGTGCCCGGCGCGGCGGCGGGTCTCGCCGCCGTTCTCCCGTTCAGTTGTTCGTGCCGGACTGGGCCGCGATTTCCTCGGCCGAGAAACCGATGTTGCAGCTCGGGAAGTTATTGCCGGCGAAGAAGCTGCCCGGCAGATTCGGGAAGACGTTTTTGCCCGGCGTGAATGGCGAAAAATCCACCGACGTGGGCAGCGCGATGGTTTGCGGAATGACGTTGCCCTGCAGCGCCGAGATAGCCGTCTTGATGGCCACCGCGCTCTGCGCCGGGCCAGTGCCGCCCGACTGGCAAGTCAGACTGGCTTTATTGCAGAGCAGGCGAAAAGCGTTCTCCGTCTCGCCCGAAATCGGCGCCTTGAATTTGCCTGAATCGAGCATCGCCTGCACTGCGCCCTGCGTGCCGCCCTGGACGTAGAGGCCGTCGAACATGCCTCCCGCGGAGATGGCGTCGGCCGTTGCTTTTTGCGCGTCGCCGGGGGCCCAGTTGCCGATCACGTCGACCACTTTCACCGTGCGGCCCGACTTGTTGATCACGTTATGGAAGCCGTCGTTGCGGGCGAGATCCACCGGCTGGCCGGACGGACCGCGAACGTGCAGGAAGGTGAGGTCGCCCGAGGGTTTGGCTTGCTTGAGCAGGAAATTTGCCGCCATCTCGCCGAGGCCGAGCTGGTTGACGTTGACTGAAATCTGCGCCGGGTCGTCGATTACGTTGTCGAACGAAACGACCACCACGCCCTTTTCATTGGCCTTACGCACCACGCTTTTAAAGGCCGCGGAATTGTTGGCGTCGACGATGATCGTGTCGAAGCCCTGATCGATGAAATTGTTGGCGGCGGCAATCTGCGCGGCAACGTCCTGGCCGACGGAGACGACCTTGAATTCCTTGACGTCCTTCTGGACCGCGGGCTGGGCCACGTAGGCTTTGGCAACGCGGATCATCTGGACGCGCCAGTCATTGGCGATGAATCCGTTGACCAGAGCGATCCGGTAGGGACCATGTTTTGCCGGCCACTGGAAGAACTTCGTGCTGGCCGATTCAGGTTTGAAGCAGGCGGGATCCGCGCCCGGTCCGCTTACCACCTTTGGACCCGCCGCAAGCGCCTGCGTCGACAACGCGACCGTCATCAGCATGCCAATTGCCGTGGGATACAGAGCTTTCTGCAGACTTTTCATTTGTCTCCCCCATCGACCAGGTGCGAGTGACCTGATCCAGAAAGGCTAGGTGATCGGCAATCGGCCTGTCAAGTAATAGGGCACTACGATCCAACTAATGGGACGCGATCGTTTTCGGCGTGTGCTTACTGCGTGTCCCTGCAGTGTTGCGTGTCGCCGGGCTCGGCGTAGATGTGGCGCGATTGATCGTTACCGAAGGGCGGGTTTACGCTATTTCGCGTGGGAAGGATCGGGTCGAGGGTCTGTGCGACAAGGTTGTCAGCACAGCGAAGAGCTTTTCCGGATTGACGGGAAACCGCCGCGGCGTGACGCGATGTGAAAAACGAGGACGCTTAATCGCGTCTTGCGCTTTCCCTCGCCCAACCCCGTACAGGGGCGGGCGAGGGCGAAAGCCTATGCGTTACGACGCGGCTCTCGCTGCGCGTTGCTGGCGAATTTCACTGCCTACGCGTCCTGCCATGCCGGCACGACGGTGCGAATTCGCCCGGCCGCGCTTGTTATGCGTGAGCCAGTGCCTGGTCGAGGTCGGCGAGCAGATCGTCGATATGCTCGATGCCGATCGACAGGCGCACGGTTTCTTCACTCACGCCGGCCTTGCGCAATTCTTCGGGCGAAAGTTGCCGGTGCGTAGTCGAAGCGGGGTGCGTGGCGAGCGATTTCGCATCGCCGATATTGACGAGCCGGGTGAAGAGTTGCAGCGCGTCCTGGAACGCCGCGCCGGCTGCAAGACCGCCCTTGAGCCCAAAGGTGAGCAGTCCGGGGCCGCGCCCTCCGAGATAGCGCTGCACGAGCGCGTGATCGGGATGGTCCGGCAGTCCTGCGTAGTTCACCCATTCGACGCGCGAGTGACCTTTTAGGAACTTCGCGACCTGCAAAGCGTTATCCGTGATGCGCTCCATACGCAACGCCAGCGTTTCGATACCCTGCAGGATCTGGAAAGCGTTGAACGGAGAAATCGCTGCGCCCGTGTTGCGCAGCGGCACGACGCGCGCACGGCCGATATACGCAGCCGGCCCGAACGCCTCCGTGTAGACGACGCCGTGATAGCTCACGTCCGGCTCGTTGAGCCGCTTGAAGCGCGTCTTGTGCTCTGCCCACGGGAATTTCCCTGAATCGACGATCGCGCCGCCGAGGCTCGTGCCGTGGCCGCCCAGATACTTCGTCAGCGAGTGCACGACGATGTCCGCACCGTGCTCGAACGGGCGCAGCAGGTAAGGCGAGGGCACCGTATTGTCGACGATGAGGGGAATGCCGTGACGATGAGCGATTTCCGCGAGCTTTGCGATGTCGGTAATGTTGCCAAGCGGATTGCCGACGGACTCTGCGAAGATCGCTTTTGTCTTGTCGTCGATGAGCGGCTCGAACGATTCGGGCTTGCGCGGGTCCGCGAAGCGCGTGGTGATGCCGGACAGGGGCAGCGTGTGCGCTAAAAGATTGAACGTACCGCCGTAAAGCGCGCTGGCGGCGACGATATTGTCACCGGCTTCTGCGATGGTCTGGATCGCATAGGTGACCGCCGACTGGCCCGAAGCAAGCGCGAGCGCCGCTACACCGCCCTCGAGTGCTGCGACGCGCTGTTCCAGCACATCCTGCGTCGGATTCATGATGCGCGTGTAGATGTTCCCTGGGACTTTGAGATCGAACAGATCGGCGCCGTGCTGCGTGTCGTCGAACGCATAGGCCACCGTCTGATAGATCGGCACCGCAACGGCGCGCGTGGTCGGGTCGGGCCGATAGCCACCGTGCACGGCGAGTGTTTCGAGTCGCCAATCAGGTTTTTTTTGTTCTGTCATGTCAACACTCCAAAAGAAAAACGGAATTCACTTCAAATCGGGGAATGCGCTGAGGGGCCGGCTCACCTGGAGAGCGATTGGCATCATGCAGGCACTGCTTTCGCCAAGCATGATGCGCCGCCGTTTGCGAAGCGCAAAGTTCAGTGTGTCTTCGATTCGTTGGTACGTTTTCGTTTTCTCGGCGCGGGAAAACGTTTGCTGGTGCATACCGCGGGGCGTTCGTTCTCGATTGATCGTTGTACGCGCCTCTAAAACATCGGGCGACGTTCTGTCGCCCGATGGCCTCTGATCTGGTGGCTGACTATAGCACCGCGAACGCCAGCCTCTCCGCCAATTGTGGCGAGATGTCGATGCAACTCAAGGCGCGGGATGCCAGACCGCCGATGCCACGTCGATTTGCTTGGGAATCAGCTTGAGACGGAAGAACGTATCGGCGATGCGCTGCTGACTGCTCACAACGTCGGCATCGAGCAACTTGACGCCATAGGTCGAGTGGCTCAGTGAGCGTTCGGCAACCTCAACAGGCAAGCCCGTTTGCGACGAGAATATCTGTGCCGCTTCCTTCTCATGCCGACCAATCCACAGACTTTCGTTGTTGGCTTGCGCCAGCACGAATTTCAAGGTGTCTGGGTGTGCTTGCGCGAAGCTGCGCGACGCGATGTAAAACTGGTGATTGTTCGCCACGCCGCGCGCATCGGCGAGAACACGTGCGTCGAGCTGCGCGACTGCCGCCGTTGCATACGGATCCCAGATCACCCATGCATCGACGCTGCCGTTCTGGAATGCCGCGTAGGCATCGGACGGTTTCAGATACGAGACATTGATGTCGTCGTAGCTCAAATGCGCCTGCGCAAGCAATTGCACCAGCAGGTAATGCACGTTCGAGCCGCGGTTGAGCACAACCCGCTTTCCTTTGAGATCGGCAAGGGTCTTGATGGGCGAGGATTTCGGCACGAGCAGTGCTTCTGCCGCAGGTGCGGGCGGTTGGACCCCTGCATAGAGCAGATTCGCATTGGCGACCTGGGCGAAGACCGGCGGCGTTTCGCCAACGGCGCCGAGATCGATCGCGCCGACATTGAGCCCCTCGAGCATTTGCGGCCCGGCCGGGAATTCAATCCATTGGACCGATACGCCTTGCTGCTTCAACGTGTTTTCGAATGTGCCTTTCGCCTTTATCACCGCGAGGTCACTGCCTTTTTGCCAGCCGATCCGGATTTCGGTGGCGGCCGCGCGCGCGGATGTCTGGAAGACGGTGAACAGCAGGGTTGCCAGGACGGCAAACAGGAACGTCGCCGTATGGCGCTTCAATAGAGCGGTTGTCGAAATAGAGGTGGTCATCGGGAAGGCTCTGGAGCGGGATGGAGTGATGCAGGTTCGTTTCGTTGAGCAGGTTTTGCACAGGTAACGAAACGGTCGCGGCGATGCAGGTTCAGGCTGCGATTTGCGCAGCGGGTTCGACACACATTCCGCTCGCCGCGGTATACGAACGTGCATACAGGCGTTCGACGAGCGTGCCGATTTGCTGCGAGGCGCCGTGCACGCGCGCGCGCAATGGATCGTCGAGTGTGACGTGACCGTCTGCGTTCCAGATGATGTCCCGGTCAAGTGCGTATACCGGGGGGAGAACGATGTCGGCTCCCAACGACTGCAGGACAGGCCTCAGCGCGTAGTCCAGCGCGAGCAGGTGGGCCTCGCTGCCGCCCGTGGCGATCGGGAGGACGATTTTTCCGTCGAGACCACGTTGCGGCAGCAGATCGAGAAAAACCTTCAATAGCCCGCTATACGTAGCCTTGTATATCGGCGTGCCGACAATCACAACGCTGGCTTTGTCGATGTTCGCGAGGGCCCTCGCGATTTCCGGCGTGGTGACATCGGCGCGGATCACTGCGTCGCCGGGAAGTGAGGAAAGCGACAATAGTCTCGTTTCCCGGCCGTCGTGTTCGAGCAGCGAGAGCAGATGCGATAGCAGTCGTTGCGTTCTTGAAGTGGGCGATGGACTGCCCGAAATAGCGATAATTGTCATGGCGTTCGGCGAATGAGTGTCGAATGAGGTAAGTAATTCGCAGTGTCGCCGTAGTGGGTGCTGCTAGACAACGTAGCGTTTCTGCGTTCGATATAAGCGAATCTTGGAACCGTCGCTCAAGCCGCGCGCGAAGATGCAGTCTTCAGAGACTGAAGCGACAGACTCGTCGCGCGATCGCGCCCGAGTACTTGAGAGAGAACCCAGTCTTCCAGTTCGGCAAACTGTGACGCACCTCTCAGTCGAGGGCGGTCGAGCCTGATTTCCTGATCGATCGTGACTCGGCCGGAATCCAGCATCAAGATGCGGTCCCCGAGCGCAATAGCTTCTTGCACATCGTGCGTCACAATCAGCGCAGTGAACCGGTAAGTTTCCCAGAGCCTCTCGATCAGCGCGTGCATTTCGATGCGGGTCAGCGCGTCGAGGGCGCCGAGCGGTTCGTCGAGCAGTAGAAGTTGCGGCCGGTGCACCAGTGCGCGCGCCAGCGCTACCCGCTGCCGCTGGCCGCCTGAAAGACGAGCCGGCCAGTCGTTCTCGCGCGCCAGCAGACCAACCTCGTCGAGTACTGCGCGCGCTTCATCGCGTGCGGTTGCGCCGAGGCCGAGCATGACGTTCTGCAGCACCGTTTTCCACGGCAAGAGGCGCGCTTCCTGATACATGATCCGGGTGTCGAGCGTGCCGCCAGCGCCGTTTTCGTTGACGAGCGTACCCGACGTCGGCGTCTCGAGTCCCGCGATGAGCCGCAGCAGTGTGGACTTGCCGCAACCGCTGCGGCCGACGATCGAGACGAAGCTGCCGCGCTCGATGGCCAGATTCAGGTCGTCGAGCACGACGCGTTCGCCGTAGCGTTTGCCGACGCCACGCAGTGCCAGGGCTGTGGTTTCTTGCCGTCTGCGCTGTACTCGGGCAGAAGCCACATTCACGACGCCACCGGCATGTTCATCCGATATCGGTTCGGATTCCAGAATGGCTTCGAGCGACGCGGTCAAAATCGATCCAGTCATGCTTTTGCTCCGGATTGGTAGGCGGGATGCCAGCGCAGCAGCGCACGCTCCAGCGCTTTCGCGAATAAATCGGCGGCCTTGCCGAGCGCGGCATAGAGCAGGATGCCGACCACTACGACGTCGGTCTGCAGGAAATCACGGGCATTCATGGTCATGTAGCCGATACCCGCCTGTGCCGAGATCGTTTCCGCGACGATCAGCATCACCCAGGTGAGGCCGAGCGCAAAGCGCACGCCGACGAGAATCGACGGCAGGGCACCCGGCAGGATCACATCACGGTACAGCGCAAATCCCCGGACGCCGTAGCTTTTTGCCATCTCCACGAGATCGGCGTCGACCGAGCGAATGCCGTGGTACGTATTGACGTAGAGCGGGAAAAATACGCCGAGCGCGACGAGAAAAAGCTTCGCGGATTCGCCGATGCCGAACCACAGGATCACGAGCGGAATCATGGCGAGCGCCGGGATGTTGCGGATCATCTGAATCGTCGAATCGAGCGCGATGTCCGCGGTCTTCGACAGCCCAGTCAGCAGGCCGAGCACGAGCCCGATTCCGCCGCCGATCGCAAAGCCCGTGAGTGCGCGCCACGCGCTCACCTTGACGTCGGCGGCCATTTCGCCCGACTGCACGAGTGTCCATATCGCGCGGACGACCGCAAGCGGTTCGGGCAGCACGCGCACGGACAGCACGCCCGAGCGCGCCGCCAACTCCCATGCGACGAGGAACGCTGCGGGCACGATCCACGGTGCGATGGCGCGCAATAGCACCCTGCTGCGGCTGCCGGATGTGCCCAATCCAGCGATTAACGGAATCGAACGCATACGCCCCCCCCGTCAGCTCTGGCTTGCCTGAGGCACGTACTGATTGCCGACCAGTTCACCGACCGGACCCGACAGCGGTGCGGTTCGCGCCGCCGCATCGTTGCCAATGCCAAGGCGCGGAAACACGAGTTCCGCGAAGCGATACGATTCTTCGAGGTGCGGATAACCGGACAGAATAAACGTCTCGATGCCAAGTTCCTGGTATTCGCGCATCCGCGCCGCGACCTGCTCCGCGCTGCCGACGAGGGCGGTGCCTGCGCCCCCGCGCACCAGCCCCACGCCGGCCCACAAATTCGGATAGACCTCGAGCGTCTCGCGCGAGCCACGACGGCCGCCGTGCAGCGCGGCCATCCGGCGCTGCCCCTCGGAGTCCATGTTCGCGAACGCTTGTTGCGCACGGGCGATCGTGTCGTCGTCGAGCCGGCTGATCAGGCGTTCTGCGTCCTGCCACGCTTCCTCTTCCGTTTCCCGAACGATCACGTGCAAGCGGATTCCAAACTTCAGTTGACGGCCGCGCGCCGCTGCATGTGCGCGCACGTCGGCGATTTTCTTTGCGACCGCGTCGGGTGGTTCGCCCCAGGTCAGGTACGTATCGACGTGTTCGGCCGCGATCTGATGCGCGGCAGGCGATGAGCCACCAAACCACAACGGCGGATGTGGACGCTGAACACTCGGATAGAGCAGCTTGCCGCCCTTCGAGCTCAGATGTTGTCCCGACCAGTCCACGCTGCCGCCTTCATGCGCCGTGTTCAGCAGACCGCGCCAGATGTTGAGAAATTCGTCGGTGATTTCGTAGCGGGTATCGTGATCGGCGAAAATGCCATCGCCCTCTAGTTCGCCGGCGTCCCCACCTGTGACGATGTTGATCCGCAGACGACCGCCCGAGAGCCGGTCGAAGGTGGCCGCCATGCGAGCGGACAGACCCGGCGACGACAGACCCGGACGGATCGCAACGAGGAATTTAAGGCGCCGCGTCACAGGGATGAGGCTCGATGCTACGACCCACGCGTCTTCGCACGAGCGGCCTGTCGGCAGCAGCACGCCTTCGTAGCCGAGCGTGTCCGCGGCGATAGCGACCTGCCGGAAATAATCGTAGTTCGCAACGCGTGCGCCTTCGGAGGTCCCGAGATAGCGGCTGTCGCCGTGTGTCGGGATAAACCAGAACACATTAATTCGTATTCCTGTGTATTGGGTTGCGAGAAATTGAGGTGCGTGGAACGGCTGAAACACGCGCAGGGTGGGTCTGTTGGATGAGCTTGCCAGCCGCTTTGGTTTAGCTGCGCTCAACGCAGCCGACGCACGGCGTAACGACCCGGTTACTCCTTTGGGAGGAGTGTATGTGCGCAGACCGCATTTCTAAACGAAGGTTTTCTGCTTTGCTTTTCGTCGCGGAGATGGATGCGAGACCAGATAAAGTCGATGACTTTCGATCAGGCCACGTTTTATCGGGAACCGCGCTGGGCAGTCGCGTGGCTAACGGGCAGCGTCGCGCCCGCATAGACAGGCGTGGTGACGTGTCCGCTCATGTTTAGTAAGACCAGACGCCGAAACCACTCCGCCGGAAACGTAGTACGAACGTTCGGTACGTTACCCTTTGGTCGCACCAAACGTGAGTCCGGCAACGAAGTGCTTCTGCATGGCGAAGAACATCACGACGGACGGCAGCGCAGCGAGTATCGATCCTGCCGAAACCAGATTCCACGCCGTCGTCCATTGTCCCTTGAGTGCTGCGACGCCCACCGTAATGGGCGCGGCATCGTCGCCTTGCGTGAGGCACAGGGCCCAGAAATAGTCGTTCCATACAAACGTGAAGACGAGGATGGCGAGTGCCGCGAGCGCCGGGCGGATCAGCGGCAGCACGATCCGGAAGAAGACGTGCCACTCGTTCGCGCCTTCTATGCGAGCGGCTTCGACGAGTTCGAACGGCAACTGTTTGATGAAATTACGCAGGAAGAGGGCGCAGAATCCGGTCTGAAACGAGAGATGAAAGAGGATCAGCCCGCCCACCGTGTTGTAAAGCCCGAGCTGAAGCGAGAGGCTGCGCACCGGGATCATGAGGACCTGAATCGGCACGAAATTGCCCGCGACGAACGTGGCGAAGAGCGCCGTGTTGCCAGGAAAACGGTAGATAGCGAGCGCGAAACCCGCCATGGCGGCCAGCGCGATCGAACACGCCACGGCAGGTAGCGTGATCTGCACGCTGTTCCAGAAGTAGTGAAGCATGGGCGAGGTGGTGAGCGCTTCGCGGTAGTTGTCGAAGAGCGCGAAGTGTCGCGGCCAGCCCCAATAATTACCTTCACTGAGTTCTTCGGACGAGCGCACGGACGTCACCATCACCGCGAGCAGGGGTAGCAGCCAGATCAGCAGCGCGAGGGGCAACGTGAGCTTGTATGCACGGCGCGATACGGGCTTCCATTTGTTGACGGGCATCGGAAACATGGTGAACTCCTTAGCGCTCGTTTCTGATGAGGTGACGCAGGTGGTAAATGATGTAGACCAGCATGATGGCGAACAGCACGACGGCAATCGCTGCCGAGTAGCCGAGCCGGTAGTATTTCACTGCCTGGTCGTACATGAAGTAGGCGAGCACCGTCGAGCTTTCGAAGGGGCCGCCGCCCGTCATGACCGAAATGAGGTCGAAGCTTCGCAGCGCGCCGATTACCGTGACGACCACCGCCATGAACGTCGTGGGCCGCAACTGCGGCAGGATGACGTGCCACAGCATCGACCAGCCTTTCGCGCCTTCCATGCGTGCGGCTTCTATCTGCTCGCTGTTGAGGGTGGTGAGGCCGGTGAGGTAGAGGATCATGCAATACGCGGTTTGCGGCCACAGCGCGGCCAGGATGATGCCGGGCGTGGCGAGGCGCGCGTCGCCCAGAACGGGAATGCCGTGGCCGAGCATCAGGGCGAGTAGACCGAACGTGGGATCGTAGAACCACGCAAAGATCAGACCGACCACGACGCCAGAGAGCACGAACGGTGCGAAGAACAGTGATTTGACGAGGCGGATGCCCGCAACGTGCTGATTCAGATACAACGCGATGGCAAGACCCGCGGGTGGTGCCAGCAGAAATAGCACGAGCCAGATCAGGTTATTCCGGAGCGCCGTGTAAAACGTCGGCGCGTGAAAGAGCTCCACGTAATTCGCGAGACCGACGAACGACGCCGGGCTCATGCCGTCCCAGTTGTAGAGGCTCAGACGCAATGTCGAAAGAATGGGCCAGACCACATAGATCGCGACCATCACGCACGCTGGCGCGAGAAACAGGAACGCGGCGCGCCGCTGGCGGCGTGCGGTAGGCGTCACCCGGCGACGCCGGTGGCCGCCGGGTGACGCCGCGCCTGGCGTACGGGAGCGGTCGCCCGATGAGCCCGCAGGTCCGGCGGAGGGATGCGCAGGGCCGTCGGCGCGATGGGTGACGGAGTGAGACACGGATGCCCTCCAGGTTAAAACTGGCGGCGGCTCGCTGCGTCGCGAGCCGCCGCGTGCTTACTTCTTGTAGATGCGTTGCCGCGTCTGTTCGAGCTGCGCGAGAATCGAATCGATTTTCGTCGGGTCGGCGACGAACTGCTGCATGCCTTTCATGCCTTCGTCGGCCATTTCTTTGGTCATATCGCGGTCGTAGAACTGCGCAATGCCGCCCCTCGTGCTCGACAAAATCTGGAATCCAATCTTCGAGATCGGCTCATCGGGTTCAGGCGACTTGCTGTTTGCCGAAAGCGAGCCGAGGCCTTTCGCGAGCTTGTCGCCGATTTCAGGTGTTTGCGTGAACGCGAGGAACGCATGCGCGGCGGCCTTGTTCTTGGCTTTCGACGGGATGTGCAGCGATTCGACCGGGCCGTCTTCGGCGGTCGGCACGCTGGCGTCGATGATCGGGAACCGGAAGAAGCCCATGACCGGCTTCATGTTCGGCGGAAAGCCGCCGGTGATGAAGGTGCCCATCAGCATCATTGCCGCTTTGCCCTGGAAGAGGAACGGCTGTGCGGCATCGAGATCGTAGGATAGCGAGTTATCGATGAAGTAGCCGTCGTCAATCAGTTGCTTCCACGTCGTGTAGACCTTTTTCACGCGCGGGTCGGTATAGGGAATTTCGCCGGCCATCAGCTTCTGATGAAACGCATTGCCGTTCAGGCGCAGGTCGAGGTAATCGAACCAGCCGGCCAGCGTCCATGCGTCGCGTCCACCCACCGCAATCGGCGTGATGCCTGCGGCCTTGAGCTTCTTGCTGGCGTCAAGGAATTCATTCCACGTCTTCGGCTCACTCGTAATGCCAGCCTTCTCGAACAGGTCCTTGCGATAGAACATCCCCCACGCGTAATAAACGGTCGGCGCCGCGTACGGCTTGCCCATGTACGTCGAGGCTTCCTTCGTCGACGCGTACATGCTGTCCCAGTTGTTCTTCGCCCAGTCCGCGGAAAGGTCTTCAAAAAGGCCTCGCTTCGCGTAGTACGCCATGCGTTCGCCGTCGTGCCAGTTCACGATGTCGGGCGGCGCGGTCGTGAGCCAGGCTGGCAATTGCACCTTGTACGCTTCCTCATCGACGAAGGAGACTTTCACGTCGGTGCCCGGGTGCGCCTTCTTGAACTCATTGATCACGTCGGTCCACACAGCGCGCTGGCTCGCGCCCTTGAACGCGATGTTCATCTCCAGCGTGTCGGCCTGCGCCTCTGTGGCGACGCTGCCGGCGAGCGTGGCAGCCGCGAGCGCTACGGCGGCGAGCAGCGTACGGGGTTTGAGTCTCATGCGTGTCTCCTTGGTATGCGTCGTTGTCGATGTTGCATGGGTGGGCTTGCGGATAGGCTCAAGGCGGATCGGTGCGATACGCCGAGACGCCTTGGGGGGCGATGGCTCGCGCGCCGATCACAAAGGCGTCGTTGGGTATCGTTGCAGCGAGGGTGTGGGTGTCGGGGCCGTAGTTGAACACCCACGTCAGGTTGCCTCGACGACTTACGCGTATCGCGTCGCCGAGCGCCACTGGTTCGAGGCCGGCTTCGCTCGCGATGCCGGCGAAGAGCATTTCGGTCGA
This sequence comes from Paraburkholderia adhaesiva, assembly GCF_021390575.1. Lineage (GTDB taxonomy): Bacteria > Pseudomonadota > Gammaproteobacteria > Burkholderiales > Burkholderiaceae > Paraburkholderia > Paraburkholderia adhaesiva. Next base: position 536,050 of record NZ_JAJEJQ010000003.1, read on the forward strand.
GTTGTCGTCGAAGAGGCTCGCGAGGTAGTGGATCTTGCCGCGCTGGACCCACGCGGGATGGTGATCCGCGAATCGCGCGCGCACTGCGATGCCGTTGCGCGCTCCGCCGTCGTCGCCCAGATCGAGCAGGTCACGCCAGTGGCGTGCGTAGCCGTTGCGCGCGACAGCGTTCCCGAAGGCCTCGAACGTGACGGGTTCGGTCACGCCGGGCCGCAGAGACTCGACGCGCCACACGCGCACGGGCAGCACTGATGCCAGCGAGCCGGGCGGCAGCGTGGCGGGGATTTGCAAGTGCTCGTCCTTGGCACCGCTGCGTGGGCCGAGGATCACATGTGCGCCGGATTGCACAAGACGCGCGGCAAAATCGTCCGGAACGACCGGCAGCGGCGGTACGACAATGAGGCGGTAGCCGTCGAGCGGCGCGTGCGCGGAGACGATGTCGACGTCGAAACCGAGCGCGCGCAATGCCGAGTAATACTCAAACGCAAAACGGGGATAGTGAAAATCCGCGCCTTGCGGCTGGATCTCGAAGAGCCACTTCGCTTCGTAATCGAACACGAGGGCAACGGGCGTTTTCACGTTGAAATCCGCGCTGCCTTGCGCGTCGAGCACGGTGCGAATTTCCGTCGCGACACGCGCCGCCTCCTCACCGCCGATATCGAGCCGGTTGTCCGGCGTGTTGAGTCCCGCGTGCATCTGCTCCTGCGCGAACGGTGCCTGTCGCCAGCGGAAATACGATACGCAGCCCGCGCCGTGCGCAAACGCCTCCCAGCTCCACAGCCGCACCATGCCGGGTAGCGGCGCCGGATTCCAGTGCGCCCAGTTCACTGGGCCGGGCTGCTGTTCCATGACCCAGAACGGCAATCTGGACATGCCGCGATAGAGGTCGTGATTGAACGACGCGAAATCCGGGTGCCCCGTGCGTAGATAACGCGCCTTCACCTCGGGTGCGTACCACTGTTCTTCGAGTGCGCCGAGCGGGTAGCTGTCCCACGTCGCGATGTCGAGATCGGCGGCGACCTTGTAGTGGTCGAACTCCGTGAAGAGTTGCATGAAATTGTGCGCGACGCTGCGCCCCGGCGAATGCGCCCGGATGATGTCGACCTGCATGCGGTTATAACGCTGCACTTCATCGGAAGCGAAACGCCGGTAGTCGAGCCGATGCGACGGGTGCGCTTCGGTGACCGTTGCGACGGGCGCGTCGATTTCGTCGAAACTGCGGTACTCCATGCTCCAGAACACCGTTCCCCAGGCCGCGTTGAGCGCTTCGATCGTGCCGTAGCGACTTTTGAGCCACGCACGGAAGCGTTGCACGGCGGCGTCCGAATAACTGAGCACCGTCTGATGACAACCGTATTCGTTATCGGTTTGCCAGTAAGCGATGGCGGGATGTTGGCCGTAGCGCGCGGCCACCGCCTCGCAGATGCGCCGCGAAGCTTCAAACCAGGCAGGCGAAGAAAAATCATAGTGACGGCGCGAGCCGAACGCGCGACGCCTTCCGTCCGCGCCCACCGGCAGGATCTCGGGGTGACGGTCAATCAGCCACTTCGGCGGCGTGGCCGTGGGCGTGCACATCACGATTTTCAGTCCCGCCGAGGCAAGCGTATCGATGGCCCGGTCGAGCCAGCCCCAGTCATACTCGCCGGGCGCGGGTTCGATTCGGCTCCAGGCGAATTCGGCTATCCGTACCTGCTCGATGCCGAGTTCCACCATGCGTGTGGCGTCGTCTCTCCACATGGATTCGGGCCAGTGCTCGGGGTAGTAGCAGACTCCAAGACGCATCCGGGTGTCCTCGCGGTCGGTTGTCAGACGGGGTGTTCGATGGATTCGAGTGGGGCAATGGCGAAACCATCGTCCCCGAATACATGGCACGCGGTGGCCGGCGCGCGAAACTGGGCGTTGTCACCGCTTTGAAGGCGGGCGTCGCCTGGCGCCTTGGCGATGAGCACAGTGCCGTCCGGCTGGTCCAGATGCACGTAGCTGTGCTCGCCGAGCGATTCGACAAGCGTGACCGTGCGCGCGAGCGTGAGCGCCGAAGGCGCGTCACGATCAAAGGCGCGCAGACCCGCAGGTTCGAGATGCTCGGGGCGCACACCGAGTGTGACGGGCGCGCCAACGGATGTGCGCCGTCCGTCGCGTGGCAGCGTCACGGATTCAGCGCTGCCCGCGAGCGTGAGCGTCACGCCGTTCGCGTCGATCGACGTGACGCTCGCCGGCAGAAAGTTCATGCGCGGCGAACCGATGAAGCCCGCGACGAAGCGGCTCGCGGGACGGTGATAGAGATCGAGCGGCGCACCGATCTGTGCGATGCTTCCGTATCTTTCGGTATCCTTACCGCTGTGCAGCAATACGATTTTATCGGCGAGCGTCATCGCTTCGATCTGGTCGTGCGTGACGTAGACGACACTTGCGTTCGCAAATTGCTTGTGCAGGCGCGCGATTTCGATGCGCGTCTGACCGCGTAGTGTCGCATCGAGATTGGAGAGGGGTTCGTCGAAGAGGAATACGCCAGGCTCTCGTACGATCGCGCGGCCGATCGCCACGCGTTGACGCTGCCCGCCGGAAAGTGCCTTTGGATAACGGTCGAGCAGCGCTTCGAGCTGCAGGATGTGCGCGGCTTCGCGTACTTTTCTATCGATGGCGGCCTTCGGCGTCTTCGCGAGCTTCAGGCCGAACGCCATGTTCTCGTACATGGTCATGTGCGGGAAGAGGGCGTAGCTCTGGAACACCATGGCGACGCCGCGCTGCGCGGCGCTCACGTCGTTCATGAGCTTGCCGCCGATCGAGATGTCGCCGTCGGTGACGTCCTCGAGGCCCGCGATCATCCTCAGCAGTGTGGACTTGCCGCAGCCGGAGGGCCCGAGAAAAACGCAGAATTCGTTCTTGCCGATCTCAAGGTTGACGTCGCGGATCACGGGTGCGTTATCGCCGTAAGCCTTCTGAACGCCGCGCAACGAGATGCTCGCCATCGTTCCGTCTCCATGTTTTAATCGGCACGAAGCGGAGATTAAGCGCTTAAGCAGCGAGCCAGAAAAAATCGATCGCATGCGCGATCACTGGCTGGCTTGTCTCCGTGAATCGTTTTGATCGTCGTTCAATGGTGCGGTGCGCGGCTTGAACTGGCAAATGTTGAACTGCGCTCCCAAATATTGAGATTTCATGCCCACACTGGTCGAAGTCGCGCGGCATGCCGGCGTTACTCCGGCGACCGTATCGAACGTGCTGCGCAATCGCGGACGCGTCGGCGTTGCCACGCGCGAGCGTGTGCTGGCAGCCATCGCTACGCTCGGCTATACGCCGCACCTGAGCGCGCGCGCGCTTGCAGAGGGCCGTGCGCCGACCATCGCGCTGATGGTGTCGAGCATCGCGAATCCGTTTTATCCGGAATTCGCACTCGCGGTTGAAAATGCGCTGCGACGCAACGGACAATTCCTCATCATCTGCAACACGGATGGCGATCCGCAGACGGGGCGAGCGTATCTTGACCAGATCGCCGGCACGCTTTCGGCCGGTGTGCTTGTGATGAACGCCAATCTCGACTTCGCCGATTTGCGTGCCACCGAGCGCCGCGGCGCGCCCGTCGTGTTGTGCATGTGGGAGCGGCCGCACGACGCGCCGGGCTTGCCTTGCGTTGCCGTCGATTTCAGACTCGCGGGCGAACTGGCGGCAGCGCATTTACTGTCGCTTGGGCATCGGCGCATAGGGGTGATCGTGGGGAGCAAACCCTCTGGCATTCATGCCGCGCGTTATGAAGGCTTTCTCGATGCCATGCGAACGGCTGCTCTCGACGGTGCAGCAGCGCCGGTGCGCTACGCGCGCGACACAACGCAGGGCGGGCATGACGCAGCACTCGAATTACTGCAGACGCACCCCGATCTCACGGCGCTCTTCGCGACCAACGATCTGCCAGCGCTGGGCGCGATGCAGGCGGCGGCGGACCTGGGCCTCGATGTGCCACGCCAACTCTCGGTGGTCGGTATCACCGATATCCGGCTTGCCCGTGAATCGCGTCCTGCACTGACCACCGTGGCCGTGCCCACCGTCGAGGCGGCGGAGCTTGCGGTCGCATTGCTGCGCGAACTGATCGATGCACCGGATGGTGCCGAAGGCGCCGGGCGGGAATCGAGCGTGTGTGTGGCGTCGGCGCCGCGGCTCGTTGTGCGAGCTTCGACGGGGCCTGTGGCGAGCGGTGCGCCGCGATAATGACGCAACCGGATGATGCTCACGCTTGTGGGCAATGGCGAACCTCGGCGGCGAAGTGACTAGCTCCCTGAGCCTTCCTGTTTCGCTTGCAGCACTTCGCTAAAGGAAGAATCCGCCATTTTCAGCTTCTGCAGTTCGCGTATGGCATCAATTGCCGCTTCCGTGTCGAATCTATTCATCGCCTGCTGCAGAGCAGCCCATGACGGGCCGGACAACGTCGCACCGCATTGGAGCACCAGTTCATCGAATAGATCCAGCGCGTCCATGTCGTGAACGGCAAGGTGTGCAACGAGCCTGTCCAGACTTGCCTCGATGTCTATTCCGTTCGTGGCGGTATCGTCAGATATGGTTTTTCCAGCGCTAACCTCAGTGTGCCGCGCCAGCCAGTCATGCTGCGCTTCTAGCGTTGCATTCAACGTTTTTTCGAACGACAGCCGCGCCTCACTATTCGGCACGCTCTCCGGATCACGGCGCAGCGCCTGTTCAACGCTTTCGCAAACCGACGCCAGCCGCGATGCACCAACGAGGGCTGCAGTGCTCTTGAGTTGATGTGCCGCTTCACGAATCGGCGTCGAATCGGCGGATTGGGTCTCCAGAACCTTTTCCCCGAGAGCCGGAGCGAGCAGGATGAAATCGTGCAGTAACCGCGCATAGAACGCAGTGTCATGGTTCAGACGGTTTAATGCAGCGTGTGCGTCCAGCAAAGGCGTTACTGGTGCTTCGGGCGGGAGCGCCGCAATCTCCGTGGCGAACGGTACCTGTGCCCCCCTCGTGTGCTGCAGGATGATTTCAATCAGCCGGTTGAGATCGAAAGGCTTGCCGATGTGGTCGCTCATACCTGCTTCCAGGCAGGCCTGCCGGTCGGCTTCCATCGCATTCGCGGTCATGGCGATGATGGGCAGACCTGCATGCTGCGGCTTGCACCGAATGGCCCGGGTTGCCTGCAGGCCGTCAAGCGTGGGCATGTGAAGATCCATCAGGACGAGGTCGTAGACATGAGGCGTGGCATCGAGCGCGTCGAGCGCCGCCTGACCATCCCCGACCACGCTGACTGTGGCGCCTTCGCGCGCCAGCATCCGCAGCGCGACTTCCTGATTGATCGCGTTGTCTTCGACCAGCAGAAGATGCAGGTTAGCCAGACGTTGCACAACCGGTGGCGGTTCAACGCGTGGCAACTCGGGCGTACTGTGCCGCCCCAGGGCTACGCGTACCATTCCCGCCGTTACCGGCTTGCATAGTGTGGCTCGCGGGACATTCAGACTACGCGAACTCATCGTCAGCAATACCGGCGGATCATCCTGCAGGGTCGCCAGTCCATCGAGAAACGCCTGTCTTTGCGGGGCATCCTGATTCAGAAGCACCAGCTTGGGCTTCGGTTTGAACGCGCCTGCACGAACGGTGGCCTGCATTGAATTCGCATCGCTAAATATCTGCACCTGCCATCCCATGCCGGCAAGCATGCGTTCCAGCGCCTTGCTCGAGTGAGGATGAGGTTCCAGAAGCCAGGCGGTCGTTCCAGCCTCGACCTTCGGTGGCTGTGAAAACGCTGCTCCATTTGGCGCTACCGGCAGAAGAATCTGGAAGAAAAAGCGGCTCCCCTGACCGGGCTTGCTGTCGAAATCGAGATCACATCCCGTGCCTGCATGATCGAGCATCAACTGGATCAGCCGCTTGCTGATCGTCAGTCCGAGACCCGTGCCGCCATAACGGCGTGAGGTCGATGTTTCCGCCTGGCTGAAAGCGTTAAAGATGCGAGGGCGTTGCTCTGCGCTGATGCCAATGCCCGTGTCTTCCACTGCGAATTCCAGCAACGCACCCGTTTCATCGAGTTGCAGCATTCGCACACGCACCACGACTTCACCGCTGTGAGTGAACTTGATCGCGTTGCTGCCGAGGTTCATCAGAACCTGCTTGAGTCTGAGCGCGTCGCCCCTGAGTACCGGCGGGATATCTGGATCGATGTCGTAAATCAACTCCAGATTCCGTTCGCCCAGGCTGCCGGAGAGGATCACGGAAAGTTCCGCCAGCAGGGCGTCCAGTTCGAACGGCTCGACGGACAACTGCATCTGGTTTGCGTCGATCTTCGAGAAGTCGAGAATATCGTTCAGGAGTGACAGCAGGGTATGCGCTGCGTTGTTCGTCTTGTCGAGCAGATCCTGCTGCTCACTGTCGAGCGCGGTATGCCTGATCAACTGGAGCATGCCGATGATGGCATTCATGGGCGTGCGGATCTCGTGACTCATATTTGCGAGGAACTGGCTCTTGCTGCGCATGCCCATGTGCGCGGCCTCCAGTGCACGATGCATTTCGGTCACGTCGAGGCAGATCCGGATGCGCATGCCGTCCTCGGTCACCGCGCTGATAACGTCGAGCCAGCGGCCGTCGCGCAGATGCTGGTGCACGCTCGAATGCGGACTGTGCATCGCCTGAAGCTGGTCGGCCAGCCACTTTTGCGGATCATTTTCGGCATCGAGAAAGGCGTTCGCTTCGACGCCGATACGCAGTACCTCTTCAAATGCGAGCCCGGGCACGATCCGGTGCCCCATTTCTCCTGCAATGGCGCGATATTTTTCGTTGCAGAAGACCAGTTTTTCCTGCTCGTCAAAGAGGGCGAACGCCTCGTCCAGCGCTTCGATTGCCGAGTACAGCGTGCGCTCGCTGGCCAGCGCACGCTGGCGGGTTTCGAGCAGTTCGGTAATGTCCTGCGCTGCGCCGACGAGCCGGTAAGGTCGATCGTCGAGGTATTCGATCTCGCCCGCTACTCTGAACGCGTGAGTACGGCCGTCCGGTAACGCGATCTGGAGCGTTCGAATGAACGCCTTGCGTGCGGTCGTCGCCTCGCGGATACAGGTGTAGAGTTCGCGCCAGGCCTCCGGTAGCGCGTGTTCGTCATCGATATCGGACTGAACAGGCAATTGCACGCCGAGGATAGTCAGCGCCTCACGGGAAAAATTGACACGTTGTGTTCCGAGTTCCGCATACCAGCCTCCGATGCGCGCAATTCTCCCAGTGCGCTCGAGCAGATCCCGATTGAGTTTGAGCGACGTGATATTCAGGTGGATCGACAAATACTTTTCGGGCAATCCATCGGCGCCGAGCAGCGGGGAGATCGCGACGTGCTCCCAGTACAGCGAGCCGTTTTTCGCCCGGTTGCAGACGGTGTTGTTCCAGATCTTGCCTTGCGTGATCGTGTCCCACATCTCATGCCAGAACTGCGCATCGTGATACCCCGAACTGATTACGCCATGCGGACGCCCGAGCAATTCGGTTTGGTCGTAGCCGCTTAGTTTGACGAACTCGGTGTTGACGTATGTGATCCGGCCGTCCAGATCGGTTTCCGACACAATCGCAAACTGGTCGAGAATGTCGAGCACCGCCTGATGATGACGCAGTAAGCGCTCTGTTTTCTCGCGTTCACGGCGTTGGAGGTCAATGTCGATTTGCGCCACGCCGTGACCGAGGAAGCGGCCGCGGACATCATGCAGCGGGTGCAGTTCGAGAATCATCGTATGCACTTCACCGCTCGTTGCGCGAAAGCTAATATCGGTGCGCAGTTCTGAACGGTTGCACAATGCGGTCTCGACAACCGTCAGCGTCGCGGGATCGTCCAGTCTGTCGTGCAACATTCTGCAAAACGGGCGGTCCTGCAATTCAGCGGGTGTGTAGCCGGTTAACTCATCGTAGGACTGGTTGGTCGCAATGATCCGGCCTGCCGTGTCGACGACGCAGATTGCATCGCGGTTCAGACGCCCGGCACATACCATCCGCATCAGCGCGGCGCTATCGACGGTCGGCCTGCGGACGCTGCGCCACAGCGCCCATGCGAGCAGCAACAGCAGTGTCTGCGCACCGATCAGCGCGCTCCAGATCGAAGCAGCGGCCATGAATTACCGTCCGGTTGTGCGGGCAATAGCCTGCCTGAGCTGCACGGCCGCCAGCGGCTTGAGCAGAAGGCCATCGGCGCCTAGGGAGGAGAAGTGGCGCACGGTGTCGTCGTCGCCGTGTCCGGACACCATCAGCACGGGAAGACGTTTGCCGGGCCGCGCGCGCAGCGCCTTCAACGTATCCTGCCCGTTCATGCCCGGCATGTTGATGTCCAGCAACACCAGATCGAACGGCTGCTCGTCGATCAGACGAAGCGCCTTGTGGCCGTCGCTCGCCAGTGCGCCGCTGTAGCCGAGGTCGCGCAGCAGCCGTGCCGCAAAACGCAGATTCATTGTGTCGTCGTCCACGACCAGCACGCGCTGCGGACCCGGCGCGCGCGTGCAACCGGCAGGTGCGGGATTCGGATCACTCATTGGGGCACGTCGTCAGAACGTTTCCCAGTCGTCATCGCCGGTGCTTTGCGTCGTTGCGACCTTCGGCGAAGCGGGTGCGGTGGTTGCGCGCACGGGTTGCGCTGCGTGGGCCGATACCGGGGCGGTGGTATTTGGCCGGCCGAATTCGACTTCGAGGGCATGGATCGCCTGGTTGAGTTCTTGACCCGCCCTGTGCAACGGCTGGCCTGTTTCCAGCGTGGCCCCGGCGTCGGCCATGCGGTTCTGATTGATCAGTTCGGCCGTGCGACCCACGGCTTCATGGAAAGCGTGGTGCGTCTGCACCAGTTTCGTGAAGGCCGGTTTCGATCCCCAACGTTGTGCGCCGGGACCGTTCAGCCACTGCCCGAGCGCGCAACAGTCGTCGCGCCGGGTCTGCGCCACATCCAGCGTCAGCCCGCGGTTGATCGCATTGCGCAACGTGACGCGCCATTGCTGGTGATCCGAAACCGCCTCTTTTGCGTCGAACGTGTCACTGCTGTTCTCGGCGCCATTGCCCGCGCGCGAACGCTTGCGCAACTCAACCGCATCCTCTTCCGCCAGCGTTTTGTCTTTGTCGGTGAGCCGGAAGACTCGAATCGTGTTGTGCACCATCCCAACCTGGCTGCTCAGGGCACCCGCCGATGCAGCCAGCTCTTCCACCATCGCGGCATTCTGTTGAGTAATGGTGTCCAGATGCACGACCGCGTCGTTGATCTGGTTGACGCCGATTGCCTGCTCCTTGCTCGCGTGATTGATCTGCTCTAGCAGGGAGGTCACACGGCCTACCGACTTCATGGCCTCATCCATTCGAGAACGTGCATTGTCGGCACGATCGCTGCCGCGCTTGACGGCCTCTGTCGAACTCTGAATCAGTTCCCTGATTTCCTTGGCCGCCGCCGCCGAACGTTGCGCGAGACTCCGCACTTCCGCGGCAACCACAGCAAACCCGCGTCCCTGTTCACCCGCGCGAGCCGCTTCGACTGCCGCATTCAGTGCGAGGATGTTCGTCTGGAAGGCAATGCCTTCGATCATGCTGATGATGTCCGCAATGCGTTGCGATGCCCCCGTGATTTCCTGCATCGCTTCGACCACGCCCCGTACTGCCTCGTGACTGTGCTGAGCGATTGCGGACGATTCCCGGGCGACATTCGCGCCTTCTTCCGCGAGACCGGACGCGTTCTGGATCGTGCTGTTGATCTGGTCCATCGCGGCTGCCGTCTGCTCGAGGCTGCTGGCCTGCGCGTCGGTCCTGGCTGCCAGGTCCTCATTGCCCGCCGCTATTTCCTGGGTGCTGCCAAGCAGGTTGGCCACTTCATGCCGTACGTCGCGCACGACGGTACGTACCGAGACGTTCAACTGCGCCAGCGCGAGCTGGATCTGGGCGACTTCTCCGTGTCCGCTCGCCTGAAAGAAGCGCGTCAGATCGCCACTGGCGAGCAGATTCGCCGTATCGAGCAGACCGCGAAGCGGTTTGATTCCCTTCTGGATCAGGATCCACGCAACGCTAGTTGCGCAGACGAGTGCCGTCAGGGCACTTGCCCAGAGTGGCGCGCCAATAGCGGTGGCGATAACCGGCGCAGCGGCGCCCACACCGACGAGCGCGACGAACTGTCCACGCATGCCGAGCGTAACCAGACGCCGGATGCGGCCAAAAATATCATTGCGTTGCACGGCTCCACGTTTAAGGACGTGGCGCAGGCGGCCTGCCTCCCGCTCGGCTCGCATTGTCGCGTAGAGCCGTTCCGAGGTCTGAATTTCCGCTTCCAGAGCGCGGGTACGCACTGACAAATATCCGACGATGCGCTCACCATCGCGCATGGGCGACGCATTGGCCCGCACCCAGTAGTAGTCGCCATTCTTGCGTCGGTTTTTGACTACCCCCGTCCACGGGTGGCCCGCCTGAACGGTGGCCCACATGTCGCGGAAAGCTTCTTCCGGCATGTCCGGATGCCGTATCAGGTTGTGCGGCTGGCCGAGCAATTCGGCCCTGGTATAACCGCTGACCGTGATGAAATTCGTGTTGCAGTAAGTGATCCGGCCTTTCAGGTCAGTGATGGATATCAGCGTCTGGTCGGCCGGAAAAGCATAGCCGTTCTGTGTAACAGGTAGGTTAATGCGCATCGTGCCGGATTCCCCGTCGGTCGTGTGCCGAGTTTTGTCGGCGTATTTTTCCTTAAGAATAAGAATCCGTACGGCGTAAACTTTATCCAATAACAAAGAATGCTTCATTAATGTTATTGAATCGTTTTCGTGCGACAAGTGCGACAGATTCCCGCATTTCGACACGAGCTGTTCGAGGATGCAGCGTGCTAAATAGAATTTTCAGAATATCCGTGCACCTCGTTGCCGCTACGCGACCGCCCGCTCGGGCAGAGGTAAATCCGGGTGTTTCTACACACCTATGCTGTTAGCGATAGTGTCGATGAAACGCATGCGGCAATCGGCGGCGTTTAATTTGGCGTTCCAGCAGCAAGCTTCGTATTTGGAGGCGACGTGGTGCTCAGTCAAAAGCGCTTCTCCGGCGCACAAATTTTGATTGAACTGTGAGTGCTTGAAAGTCGCGCAAACGTTAGCGTGCCATTTGATGATTGCTGAGATTTGCTGATCAGCGCCTGGCGCGAAACTTCTCTTAATGACTTAGTGAATTTGACACGAATAGTTACTAGCTTGCTGGTTTTCATCGAACGGTGCTGTGTTTGCGTGGTAGTGGTTCGGGAAGGGTAAAACGCCCCCAAAAACCGAGGGGTTTCGCGGTTTCACACAACCTCTCAGGCTAGCAACCAGAGATTGAGCGATTGGTGTCTTGCGGCTGCCGTTCTTTGCGGAGATTAGTGTGATTCGCTGTCGAATTCGAGCAGCGAGCTTATCCGACCCTTCTGTCCTCGCGACCAAACCTTGAGTGACCGCAACCTCGATTTACTTCTCCCCTCATTCGAGCTTCGTCTCTTATGTATGCTTGCGCTGCACATCGGGAACAGATCCGCGCTACCGTGTTTGAGCACGGTTCACCCCACTCCGCATCGATTCCGCCTGCCCATTCCTTGCAGCCCGCAGCGAAAAATCGCAAGGGTGCCACCCTTTTTACCGCACACCAAAAGAATCCAGATGAAAGCCGAAAATTTCATTCCCGGCAAAGATGCCTCTCTTGAATCGACCATTGAAACCATGCAGACGAAGCTGGCGGCACGCGGTTTCAGGCTCAACGAATCCTCTTTGCTGAATGAAGTCGACGGGATCTGGTCCATCCATATGAAGGACAACGATTGTCCGATGCTGTTTTCGAATGGAAAGGGCGCAACCGAACTTGCGGCACGCGCCAGCGCATATGGTGAGTTTTTCGAACGCTTGAGTACACATTATTACTGGACGCACTTTTATCTGGGGGAAACACGCGCCAAACGTCCGTTCGTGCACTATCAGCAAGAGCGCTGGTTTGCGCCGGCAGCAGACGGCACCTGGCCGGCTGAAATCCTCAACCCGGAACTGCACGATTTTTACAACCCGGAAGGCGAAATCGACGGCACGGTGCTGGTTGACGTCAATTCAGGCAATGTTGAGCGCGGCATCTGCACTTTGCCCTATACCCGACTGCGCGACGACGCGCAGACCTTCATCCCGGTCAATATCATCGGCAACCTTTACGTCAGCAACGGTATGGCGGCCGGCAATACGATGATGGAGGCACGTACCCAGGCCTTGTCCGAAATCTTCGAACGGCACATCAAGTATCGCGTGATCAGTGAAGGACTTTGTCTGCCGGAAGTGCCGGATGAAGTGATTGCGCGCTACCCGAATATCCGCAACGGCATCGCCGGGCTGCGCAAGGCGGGCTTCGGCATCCTGGTGAAAGACGCATCGCTCGGCGGACGCTATCCCGTCATGAACGTGACCCTTGTGCATCCAGAAGACCAGGGCGTATTCGCGAGTTTTGGCGCACATCCGCGTTTCGAGATTGCGCTGGAGCGTGCGATGACCGAATTGCTACAGGGGCGTGCACTCGACTCACTGAAAGGCTTTGCGGAACCAAGCTTCGATATGAGTGAAGTGAATGCGGTCGCTAACCTGGAAATCCATTTTGTCGATTCCAGCGGCGTGGTCAGCTGGGACTTCATGGGCGATACACCGGATTTCCCATTCACGGACTGGAATTTCAGCAGCACCACTGAGGAAGACTATCGCTGGCTGGTTGATTGCGTCCATCGCGACGGCAAGGATATTTACGTATCTGACTTCACCGAACAGGGCGCCTATACCTGTCGCATCCTCGTGCCGGGCATGTCCGAGATCTACCCGGTGGAAGACCTGGAGTGGGAAAACAACAGCATCGGCAATGAATTGCGTCCGAGGCTGGTGCGCCTGTCGGCGTTGACCGAGGAAGAGTGTGCGACCTTGCTGGCCGACCTGCAGACAATAAACCTGAACGATGAACGCCCGGTGTGCGAGATCCTCGGTCTCGCCACTCCGGCCGGCACGCCGTGGGCGCAACTTCGGATCGGTGAACTGAAAACGCTGCTGGCGCTGGCCGTCGGCAATGAGGATGCGATCGTCGAAGGTTGCCAGTGGATTCACTACTTGAAGGACCTGCCCCCGTCGCGCCGCATGGTGTATCGCTGTATCGAAAGCATGCTTAATGTCGAGGACGTAGGGAACTATCGTCGCTCGCTGGTGCTGTTATACGGCGCCGAAACCGTCCGCCAGGCCGAGGCACTACTCGATCGCAGTGAACGCTTCTTCGGATTGGACGACCTGGGCGCGGACATGCAGGGCAGCGCGATGCACCAGACATTGCTGGCGGCGTACGACAAGCTGTTTGCCTAAGTAGCCTGAAGCGGTGTCAGGCCATTCATAGACGCAGTCCCGGGATCACAGCAGGGCGCGAACAGAGGGGGGCGATCTGGTCGCGGCAGGGGTGGGTTCTGACGCCGTCGCGAGACGTGTGCGGCGCACGTAAGGCTTCGCGCAACGTGCGATCTGCACGAAACACACACACTTCATCGGCCCAGACGGGCAAATCGCGCTGCGTCCCCAACCCGGACGTAAGCGTTCTCGGGCGCGTTCGTGCTCGTGCCGGTGTGGTCACGCGATTCAACGGCGGGTGCGGTTCTCACGTCAAACGCTACGAGCAGCATTTCGAGCAGCGGGCGGATACGTCCTTCGCCAAGGGAATAGAGGATAGATCTCGATTCCCTGCGCGTCTGGACAAGGCCGGCTTTTCGAAGCTCGGCTAACTGCTGTGAAAGCGCGGGCTGTTTGATATCCAGCTGTTCCTCGAGTTGTCCCACCGATCGCTCGCCTTGTGCGATCTGGCACAGCAACTGAAGCCGGGTTGCATTTCCCAGCAAACGCAGCAGCTCCGCGGCTTCGCCCGTGTGTTTCTTTAGCGCCTCGAAGTCTTCGGGTGTCGTTCTCATCACGATTTCAGCTCGCGAAAATACCAGGCCGCACCGTCTTGCCCTCTTTGAAGCGCGGCGTCGAGCGAGGTCGGAGCCAGTTCGAGCATGGGCATGCCCTCGTGCCAGCCCTCCGGGGTAGACCCACCGTATTCGTCCGCAACCTGCAAGGCGCGGACGAGACGCAACTGTTCGTCGACTGATCGCCCTACGTTCAGGGGATACCACGACATCGCCCGGATCACCCCCTGCGGATCGATGACATAGCTTGCTCTGATGGCCCCGGCGTCGGGAGCGAGTGGATCGAGCATTCCATAGGCCGTTGCGATTGCCATCGACGGATCCTCGACGATCGGGAACGTCACCGTCACGCCGAACCGCTCGTGGATGTCCCGCAACCACGCCAGATGCGAATACAGGCTGTCGATGGACAGCCCGAGAAGCTTGCGGCCAATCGCGTCGAACTTGTCCTGTGCCTTCGCGAAACTGATGAACTCACTGGTGCACACCGGCGTGAAGTCGGCGGGATGGGCGAACAGGAGCAGCCACTTGCCGCGGAAATCAGCGAGCGCACGCTCGCCGCAGGTCGTTCTAGCCCTGAATTCTGGTGCCGGATCGCCGATCCGGAGCGCCCGGACGGACGTATTTGTGTCGTTCATGGTGGTCGTCATCTCCGCCGCCAGTATATCTGACGGCCTCTAAAGGCTTCGGAACCCCTTTATCAGTTGCATAGTTAATGAGACGAAGATATTGTCCCGCGTCTCTTGACCTGTCGATATTCACCGGTTTTTGCGTGTGTGCGGCATTCCGCCACGACCGTCACACAATGTAAAGTAATATACGATTACAGAAAATAAGAAACTATGACAGGTGTAGGGGCGTTGGCCGCACCCGATCGTACGGCTTTTGCAGTTTCATCAACGCGATGTATCGAAGCGCCAAAGCCTTGGGTACTCGTTTAACGCCAGCGTGTAGTTAGACCGCCGCTGGTTCGGGGTTCGAGGTTCGGCTCGTTCAGCTTTTTAGCGGAGCATTTCATGATCAACGATACCGTGGTCGAGCTGTCGCGGCTTCAGTTTGCCGCCACCGCGCTCTATCACTTTCTCTTTGTCCCACTGACCTTGGGACTGTCATTTTTCCTTGCGGTGACGGAGACGGTCTACGTCATCACAGGAAAGAAAATCTACCGGGACATCACCAAGTTCTGGAGCGGCCTGTTCCTGATTAATTTCGCGCTCGGTGTGGCCACTGGCCTCACCATGGAGTTCGAGTTCGGCACGAACTGGTCGTTCTACTCGGGGTTTGTCGGCGATATCTTCGGTGCACCGCTGGCGATCGAAGGTCTCATGGCCTTCTTCATGGAATCCACGTTCGTCGGGTTGATGGCGTTTGGCTGGCACAGGCTTTCGAAAGCTCAGCATTTGACCGTCACGTATCTCGTCGCGCTGGGGTCCAACTTCTCGGCGCTGTGGATTCTGGTCGCTAACGGCTTCATGCAGAATCCCGTGGGTGCGGCGTTCAACCCCGTCACCATGCGCATGGAGTTGCAGAGCTTCGGCGCGCTCATCTTCAGCGAAGACGCACAAACGAAGTTCGTTCACACGAGCATTGCGGGCTACGTCACCGCGGCCATCTTCGTGACCGGCATCAGCGCGTACTACATGCTGCGCGGCCGCAACATGGAAATCGCGAAGCGATCGTTCCGCATGGCTGCCCTGTTCGGCGTGTTGTCCGTGGCCGGCGTGATTACGCTCGGTGACGCGCTCGGTTTCGTCGGTGGCCATGCCCAGCCTTCGAAGCTGGCTGCAATGGAAGCGATGTGGCAAACGGAAGAGGCGCCCGCGTCGTTCAATATCGCGGCGTGGCCCGATCAGGGCAACGGCAAGAATACGTGGAGTATCCAGATTCCCTACGTGTTGACGCCGCTGCTCACGCACACGTTCGACACGACCGTCCCGGGCATCGACCGCATCGAGGCCGACGCCGCCAAACGTATCCGGAACGGCATTCCCGCCGTCGAGGCGCTCAAGGTGCTCAGTTCGGATCCGACCAACGAGGCAGCCCTCGCGCAGTTCAACGCGCATAAGGACGATCTCGGGTACGGCTTCCTCGTGAAGCGCCATGCGAAGGACCAGGACGTTGCGAACGCGACGGAAGAGGACATCGCCAAGGCCGCGAAGGACTCGATCCCGAACGTGTTCACGATCTTCTGGGTGTTCCGGATCATGGTCGTGCTTGGCCTGTTGATGCTGGCCTACTTCGTGATCGCGGTGATCCTGTCGTTGCGTGGTGACGTAGCGCGTCAGCGCTGGTTCCTGAAACTCGCCCCCTGGATGATTCCGATTCCCTTCATTGCCTGCGAGATGGGCTGGGTGACGGCGGAAGTCGGTCGCCAGCCGTGGAGCGTGTTCGGCATGCTGCCGACGTGGATGGCTGCGTCGACCCACAGCGTCGGTTACATGATTTTCTCGCTGGTCGGCTTCGTTCTGCTCTATACGGTCTTCATCGCGGTCGAGATGTATCTGATGGTACGGGCGATCCGCAAGGGGCCGGATAGCGAGCATGGACACGGTGACGCCGCTGTGGACAACGAACTTGCCGCACTGAATCTCCTGACCGCCAAGGAACATTAATGGAACTCTATCTCTTCTTGAAGGTGCTCTGGTGGTTGCT
This sequence comes from Paraburkholderia adhaesiva, assembly GCF_021390575.1. Lineage (GTDB taxonomy): Bacteria > Pseudomonadota > Gammaproteobacteria > Burkholderiales > Burkholderiaceae > Paraburkholderia > Paraburkholderia adhaesiva. Next base: position 552,614 of record NZ_JAJEJQ010000003.1, read on the forward strand.
CCTCGGCGTGCTGCTGATGGGTCTTGCGATCATGGTGGGCATGGACATGGGCGTCGGCGCGATGCTGCGCTACGTGGGTCGCACGGATACGGAGCGGCGCATCGCGCTCAACACGATTGCACCGCACTGGGACGGCAATCAGGTCTGGTTCATTCTGGGCGGCGGCGCGATCTTCGCGGCGTTCCCGCTCATCTACGCGACGGCCTTTTCGGGTCTGTACATCGTCATGCTGCTGTTGCTCTGGACGATGATTGTGCGGCCGCTGGGATTTGAATATCGCAGCAAGCTGCCGGGCGCGAAGTGGCGCAACGTCTGGGACTGGACGCTGGTCGTCAGCGGCGCGGTGCCGATGATCGTGTACGGCGCCGGCATGGGCAACATGTTCCGCGGCGTGCCGTTTCACTTCGGTTGGGACCTGACGTCGTTCTACACGGGGAGCTTCCTGAGCCTGCTGAACCCGTTCGCTGTGATGTGCGGTGTGTTGTCGCTGTCACTGGCGATCTTTATGGGTGGCGTGATGCTGATGGGGCGTGCCGATCGCGGTGCGCTCTGGGAACGGGCAAGGGGTGCGTCTACCGTGTGCGGCATCGTGGCGATTGTTCTCTTCACGATCGGCGGCATCTGGGTCAGCCAGATGAGCGGCTACCGGCTCGAGCACGCTCCGCTGCCGGGCGTTGCGCAAACCCCGCTGCAGCAGTCCGTCGTGCTGGCTGACGGTGCGTGGTTCGACAACTACCGTGCGTATCCGGTGCTCTGGCTCGTGCCGGTTCTCGGTTACGTGGGCATGCTGCTTGGTCTGCTGGCTGTCCGCGCAGGCCGCTCGACGCTCGCCTGGTGGCTCGGGGCGCTCGCATGGATCGGCGTGATCGGCACGGCAGGCGTGAGTCTGTTCCCGTTCCTGATGCCTTCGTCCAGCGATCCTTCGCAGAGCTTGACGGTGTGGAATTCCATCTCGAGCCAGACCACGCTGACGTGGATGACCGGATGGACCGTGGTGTTCATGCCTGTGGTCCTCGCCTATACGAGCTGGGCGTTCCACGTCATGCGCGGAAAGGTGACAGCGGAACAAGTCGAGTCGGATCCGCACGCCTACTGATGGAGCTATAGATGAAAACGTTTCGACTCTTTGTGATCTTCATGGCCGTTGCTGTGCTCGCCATCTTCATCGGCGTGATCATTGGCAACTATGGCGCCTGGTATTTCTCCTGGCTGATTGGCACGGCAACGATCGTCTTGTTCGCCGCGGCTGGCGGCGTGCTGTACGACGCTCAGGAGAACGAGAAGAAAACCTGAAGTACGGCAGGCGGGGTAACGACGAAGGCGGGACCCCGCCATGCCTGGGTTTTCCACTGATGGGTGCTAGGAGGTATCTGTGAAAATTTCCATCGGTGCAATCGCAGGAACCTGGTCGCGTTCCGCGACGATGGCGTTCTACGATGCGGTTGCGCTGTCGTCGGTGGACATCGTTTATATCGGCACTACGATTCACTCCGCCCTGGGCGGTTTGCAAAAAAGGGACTGTCTTGCCGTTGCGCGTGAACTGACCGCGGGCGGCAAGGAAGTCGTTCTTTCGGTTCGTGCAGCCGCGGAGGCGTGGGCTGCCGAAGGCTCTCACGCATGGATCGCAGACTGCACGCTTCCGGTTGAAGTCAACGATACGCAGACGCTGCAGATGCTGGCCGGTAAGGTGCCGCTTGTCATCGGGCCAGGTGTGCCATGCAAAGACTTGACCACGCTGACGGAGTTGGTCGCGCTCGGTGCGAAGCGCTGGGTGACGCCCGCCATCTGCCGCGGCGAGGTTGTGAAGGTTCTGACTTTTGCAGGCGACGCGGCCTGCGAGGTCGAGCAGTCGGTGCTGTCGCCGCGGCACTTTTCACGCTGGGCGTGTCGCGTCGATGATTGCCCCTACGAGGGGTGGCCGATTCATGGACTGCCGGGTTGCGATCGCGAGGCATCATTGGAAAGCCCCGATCCTGACTGGGTACACGACCTGAAGATGCTCCGGACCGCGGGCGTTGCGATTATGCGTGTCACGCCGCGAACCGTGCGCGACGTGGAGGTATCTCAAATATTAGGCGAGCTGGTGCGAGGCGAAGCCGATGCCAAGGACACCTACGCGCGGTACGTGGAAGCGTCAGGGCAGCCCGCGACGCAAATGACCACTGCGTCCAACCCCTGGCGCGGCCGTGTGGCTCATCCGGGCGGCGCGGACATCAGGTAATCTTGCTTTGTCGCTCTTGCGTGTCGAAAAGGACGCCTCCGGCTACCGCACACAGGACGATCAACGCCGTGCCGAGCAGCCACGAGACGTACCAGATTCCGTAGTTGCTGACGATGACGGCGACCACGATGGCGGCAACGGCAATCGCAAGGTACAGCGTGAACTGAAAAACGGTTTTCATTGTGTCTCCATGTCGTCATGGCCCTTGTCGGGCGGTGGCGTCATCCGCTGCGGTACGCGCCCCCGGGCCTCTGGGGATTATAGGTGCCACAGCAACGGCTTCAATCAGGTATTCACGTATGTCCCGCCCTGACTCATCACTCACAAAAATCGTCGATCGCTGGCTCGCCCGGCGCGCGGCGCCCATTCGTCCCGGCATCGGCCGGGCAGTGGCGCTCGGGATGGGCTCCGGATTGCTGTTGATGGTGCAGGCGGCGTTGCTGGCCTGGATCTTGAGTGCCGTGGTGATGGACGGCGCGGGACTGGTCAAGGTATGGCCGGCGCTGGCGGCCATACCGCCGGTGATCGCCCTGCGCTATATCCTGATCCGTCTGTCAGAGCGCGTGGCGTTTTCCGCTGCGGCCACTATGCGAGTCGCGTTGCGCAGCGAATTGTTGCGCAAGCTGCAGGCACTCGGGCCGATGTGGCTGCGCGGCGAGGCGAGTGGGGCACTGGCGACGCATCTCGTGCAGGGTGTCGAAGCGCTCGAAGGCTACTACGCGCGGTGGATGCCCGGCCGCGCGCTGACTGTGATGCTGCCGCTGGTGATCCTGGTCGTGGTGTTTCCTGTCGACTGGGTTTCGGGAATCGTCCTGCTCGTGACCGCACCGCTGATTCCCCTCTTCATGATTCTGCTCGGCAAGAGCGCGGCCGATGCGAACCGGCGTCAATGGAAGCTCCTCGCGGTGCTCGGCGCGCGCTTTCTCGATTCGCTTCAAGGCATCACCACACTGAAGCTCTTTAACGCGAGCCGGCGCGAGGCGCGCGTCGTGGCTCGACTGTCCGAGGCCTATCGCAGCAGCACCATGAGGGTGCTTAGGGTTGCGTTTCTGTCGTCGGTCGTGCTGGAATTCCTCGCGACGCTAGGTATCGCGGTCGTGGCGGTGCTGGTTGGGTTTCACCTCTTCTACGGGAAAATTCCGCTGCTGCGTGGGTTGTTCGTGCTGCTGCTCGCCCCCGAGTTTTACATGCCGCTACGCACGCTTGGCAGCCAGTATCACGAGCGGCTCGACGCGATCGCTGCGGCGGAACGCATCATGGAGATAGTCGATCTGCCCGAGCCCGACGAGGGCGGTGCGCGTGCTCCACTGCCAGCCTCGGAAGACTATACGATCCGCTTCGACGATGTTTCTCACGAATGGTCTTCGGAGCGGCCTGCGCTCGATCGATTGAATCTCGTCGCGGATGCGGGGCGCGTCACGGCGCTGGTCGGACATAGCGGTGCGGGCAAAAGCACTGTTCTCAACCTGCTGCTGGGTTTCGCGCGCGCGACATCCGGGACAATTTCGATCAATGGTCAATTGCTGAACGACACCGATCTCGACGACTGGCGGTCGCGGGTCGCGTGGGTGCCGCAGCGGGCGCACGTTTTTGCGGGCACGGTCATGCAGAATCTTTTGATCGCGCGGCCCGACGCGGACTTTGCCACCGTGCGCGCGGCCGCGGCGGATGCGGGGGCCGACGACTTCATCCAGTCGCTCCCGAACGGATACGACACCGAACTCGGCGAACGCGGAGTGGGCTTGTCCGGCGGGCAGATCCAGCGGCTCGCGCTGGCTCGCGCCTTCCTGAAGGACGCCCCTGTGCTGCTGCTCGATGAGCCGACCGCGAGCCTCGACGTCCACACTCAGGCGAGCATCCACGAATCGTTGCGCCGGCTTGCGCGCGGGCGGACCGTGATACTGATCGCACACCGGATGAGCACGGCGGCGCTCGCTGACACGATCGTCGTGATGGAGCACGGCAAGGCCGTGCAGTCCGGTTCACACGAGCAGTTAGCGGCCAGCGATGGTGTTTATCGGCGGCTCATTGACGCCGGAATTGCCGCTCCGGATGAACGCGCCGAGGTTGAGTCATGAAAACGCCCGTTCACGTCACCCAGTCGTCGAAGCACGAAAGTGCGACCGCGCGTGCCGATCTGCTTCGCCTCATTGCTCTGTTCCGGCCTTATTGGTGGTGGATGGCGGCCGGCGCTGCATTGTCGCTTGCCACCGTGCTGGCCAACGTCGCTTTGATGGCCGTTGCCGGCTGGTTTATCGCTTCGATGGCGCTCGCAGGCGTCACGCATATTGCATTCGACTATTTCACGCCGTCCGCGTTGATCCGCGCGTGCGCGATCGTACGTACGGGCGGGCGGTACGTCGAGCGCCTCGTCACGCACGAAGCGACGTTCCGGCTGCTCGCGCGTTTGCGCGTGTGGTTCTACGTTCGTATCGAGCCGCTCGCGCCTGCCGGGCTCGAGCGCGTGCGCGGAGCAGATCTGGCGACGCGCATTCAGTCTGACATCGACAGTCTCAGCAACCTCTATCTACGCGCGCTCGTTCCGGCGGCGACGGGTTTGATCGGGACGCTCGTCATCGTTGCGGTCGTATCGGTATTCAGTGTTCCCGTCGCGGCAGTTACGCTGCTGTTCCTCCTATTGGCTGGCGTGGCACTGCCGGGATTGGGTTTCGTCTGGACTCAGGAGCCAGGTCGCCGGACCGTTGCTTTGCGTGCCGAGTTGCAGGAAACCGTTGTAGACAGCCTGCAGGGGCTCGGAGAACTGCAGGTCTACGGCGCGGCCAACGCATACGCTCAACGAGTCGATCAGTTGTCGGCCCGGCTGGTTGGGGAGCAGGCGAAGCTGAGCCGCGTGAGGGGTATCTCTCAAGGGGCGCTCGCCGTGTGCGCGTCCGCCGCGATGTGGTGCACGCTGCTGCTGGCTATTCCACGGGTGGCTTCCACGTCGCTCGCCCCCGCCGATATCGCCATGCTCGCGTTGCTGGTGCTCGCGAGTTTCGAGGCGGTGATGCCGATCTCGACGGCCCTCCAGCTCCTCGGAGAGAGTCTGGCCGCAGCGCGTCGGATTTTCGATCTGGTGGATGCCACGCCCGCAGTAGAAGACCCACCGGAGCCCGTTCCGATGCCGTCCGGTAACGATCTGGCAATCCGCAATCTCAGCTTCCGGTACGGAGAAGCGCTTCCCTGGGTGCTGCGCGATCTTTCGTTCGACCTTCCTGCTGGCGGTCGTGTCGCCATCGTCGGCACGAGTGGGGTGGGAAAGAGCACGCTGGTCCAGCTTCTGTTGCGCTTCCGGGACTATTCGGCCGGACGCATCGAGCTAGGTGGCGTTGATCTGCGCGATTGTGCAGCTGACGCGGTGCGTGCGCGGATTGCCGTCGTTTCGCAGGACACCTATCTGTTCAACGACACGATCCGTGCGAATCTGTTGATCGCAAGTCCGGACGCCGATCAGGCGAGACTCGAAGCGGCCTGCCGCGAGGCGCAACTGCATGAATTCATCGCCGGCCTGCCGCAGGGCTACGACACGCCGATCGGCGAAGCTGGCACACGGCTATCAGGAGGGCAGGCCCGGCGACTCGCGATTGCCCGCGCACTGTTGCTCGACGCCCCGATTCTGGTGCTGGACGAGCCGACCGAAGGACTGGACACCATTACCGAACAGGCATTGATGGACGCCATCGTGAAGCTGATGGCGGGGCGCAGCGTTCTGCTCATCACGCACAAGCTGACGCGCGTAACCGAGCAATTCGACAAGGTTCTCGTGCTGGACGATCTGCGCGAGGCGGCAGCGGCGTAAGCGTCCGCGCACCGCCCGCGCATGCCTCGCGTCAGACCAGGATCTCGTCGCCAATACCTGGCATGTGGACCTCAGTGTCGCTTAGCCGGGTTGCGAAGCTGCGCATGACCTCCTCGTCGCCGTGTACCAGAATGGTCTGCTTCGGCCGCAGGGCTCTTTGCCATGCGAGCAGTTCGTCACGATCGGCGTGCGCGGAAAATCCGTTGATTGTGTATAGCCGGGCGTGGACCGGTACGTCATCACCGAACAGATTTACGTGCTTGGCACCGTCAATCAGAATCCTCGCCAGTGTGCCCCGGCCTGCGTAGCCAACAAAGATAACGCTCGAATCGTGACGCCAGAGATTGTGACGCAGGTGGTGTCGGACGCGCCCACCCGTACACATGCCCGAGCCTGCCATGATCACCGCACCGCCGACCAGGTTGTTGAGCGACATCGAATCCGCCGTCTCGCGGGTGAAACGCAGCCCGGGTAGCGTGAACGGATCCTTACCCTCGTCGAACATCGCGCGGTCTTTCTCCGCAAAGCATTCCGGATGCCGATGAAAAACCTCCGTCGCGGAGATGGCCATCGGCGAGTCGAGGTACACGGGCATCGAGCGGGGCAGGCGCCCTTGTTCGATACCCTCGCGCAGGTAATAGAGAATCTCCTGCGCGCGTTCCATCGCGAAAGTCGGAATGACGACGTTGCCGCCTCGTTTGAATGTGTCCGTGATCGCGCCGTACAGTTCTTCGATCGACGGCGCTAGCGCCTTGTGCGTCCGGTCGCCGTACGTGGTCTCCATGACCACGACATCGGATGGCGGAGGGAATTGCGGATCACGCAGGATCGCGCGGTCGCGATTGCCAAGGTCTCCGGAGAAGACAACCGACCGGCCCGATCCCTCCATATCTTCGATACGGATACTCGCCGATCCGAGGATGTGCCCTGCGTCGTAAAACGTCGCGCGCAGGGTGGGCGTGAGCGAAAGCGGTTCGTCGTAGACCGCGTTGCGGCCAAAATGGTCGAGCGTATCGAGCACGTCGAGCGTGCCATAGAGCGGCTTGCGCGTTTTTTCACCGCGGCGGTGCGCGTGCCGCTCGGCGCGTTCAGCCTCTTCCTCATGCAGTCGTGCGGCGTCGAGCATCACGAGTCGCGCGAGTTCGCGAGTGGCCGCCGTCGCGATGATTTCGCCGGTAAAGCCACGCTTGACCAGAAGCGGTATCCGTCCGCAATGGTCGAGGTGCGCATGGGTGAGCAGCAGGAAATCCACTGAACGCGGATCAAAGCCGAAGTCGCCCGCATTTTCGTCGTCAAGTTCGCGGCTCCCCTGGTACATGCCGCAGTCGATCAGAATGCGCTTGCCACCAGCTTCAACCAGGTGACACGAACCGGTCACCTCGCGGTCCGCGCCGTGAAACGAGATCTTCATGGAATGTCCTGTTATGGCTGTGAGTCGAGAAGAAGCGGGCTGCCGTTCTGGCTGTGCCACGCGAGGATGCTGGCCCAGGCTTCCTCGGCGGTATCCGCGTACGAGAATAATTCGCGATCCTCATCGTCGATGCTGCCCACTTCGACGAGAAAGTCTGCGTTGAATACGTTGCGCCAGTACGATTCACCGATCAGCACGACCGGAATCGGCGCTGACTTGTGCGTCTGGATTAGCGTAAGCGCGCAGAAAAGCTCGTCCAGCGTGCCGAAACCGCCGGGCAGCGCGACAAGCGCTGCGGCGCGTTTCATGAAGTGCAGCTTGCGCATGGCGAAGTAGTGGAAGCGCACGCACAGGCCGGGCGTCAAATAGGGATTCGGATACTGTTCGTGCGGAAGGGTGATGTTCAGGCCGACGCTTTTCGCGCCCACGTCGAAGGCGCCGCGGTTAGCGGCCTCCATGCCCCCGGGACCGCCCCCGGTGAGTACCGTCAGCCGCGGGTTGCCGCACTGACCAACGAGACGTCCCAGTTTCCGGCCGACATCGTAGTAGGCCGACAATTCCAGTCGATGCTCAGCGAGCCGGAGCGCCCGCTTGCTGGCGCTATCGTTCGGACGGTCTTCCGCGTTTTGCTTCGCCGCAGCTAGTTCTTTTTCGGCGGTAGCGGGTTCGCGAAGACGCGTGCTGCCGAAAATGACGATGGTTCTGTCGATTCCGTGCGACTGCAGGATCTGCTCAGCCTTGAGGTAGTCGAGTTGCAGTCGCACACCACGCGTTTCATCGCCTTGCAGGAAGTCGATGTCGCGGTCCGCTTCCACGTAGGAGGGATCGTGCATGATCGCGTGCAGGCGGGCATCCACCTGTGCCTCTTCGTCGCGGGATTTCGGTTGTTCCCACGGCAAAGGCCTGCGGTGTCCTGTGCGAAGAGCGAGAGTGGGCTGCGCGCGATCATCCGGAAAATCATTGCGTGTCTTTCCGGCAGCAGGTTCGTGTTCGCGGCCTTGACCGGCCTCTTTGTGTCCTTTCGACAAGTGACATCCTCTCTATGCTGTTTCGAACTTGAAGGTGGGCTGCGTCTTCGAACGCCGAGCGTGCAGCCAACCCGATACCGAGGCTACTCTCTTCCGCGGTAAATGCTGCGAATGCCGGGAATAGCAACGCGTGCTGGTTCGGCGCGCCATAGCGGCCCGTTGCACCGGACGCGCATTTACGTCGAGCGGACAGTTTACAGGTAATGGATGCGGATCATTGCGCTGCAACACTGGCGCTTGATGAGTGCCATCGAAGCCATCGCCGCAGAGCGATTGCAGGCCGGCTGGCGAGCTGCAATCCACCGGCTTTGCCGTAATTTCAACACTTATTGAAATATGGAAATTATCAATGTATGCTGGCGGACATGGACTCGAACCTCGTCGTGCGCGCCCTCGGTGCGCTTGCTCACGAATCCCGGCTGGCCATCTTTCGCGCCCTCGTCGTCGCAGGCTACGAAGGCATGGCGGCCGGCGAGATCGCGCAGCAGTTGGGCCTGGCCCCATCAAGCCTCTCGTTTCACCTCAAGGACCTCTCTCATGCCGGGCTGGTGCAGTCGCGGCAGGAGGGACGCTTCGTCATCTACACGGCGAACTTCGACGCGATGACGAATCTGGTCGGTTTTCTCACGGAGAACTGTTGCGCGGGCGCGACCTGCTCCGCGAACGGTCTCCCCAACGTCTGCATAGGCAAGCCATGAAACGCATGCACATCCACGTGTCGGTCGAAAACCTCGACGACAGCATCCGCTTTTACCGCGCCATGTTCGGCAACGCAGAGCCGACCGTGCTGAAAGACGATTACTGCAAGTGGGAACTCACGGATCCCGCAGTCAACTTCGCCATCTCGAAGCGCGGCGCGAAAACCGGCGTCGATCACATCGGTATTCAGGTCGAAACCGATGCGGAACTGGCCGAAATGAACGCACGCTTCGCCGCCGCTCAATTGCCTGTCGCGCAGCAGATCGGGACAACGTGCTGCTATGCGAAGTCGGACAAGGCGTGGACTGTGGATCCTCAGGGTGTCGCCTGGGAAACCTTCCGCACGCTCGAAGCGGCGCCGGTCTACGGCACATCGCACGAAGCGGTTGCCGCAACGGCCGCGTGCTGTTCGCCGGTTGAATCGATCGTCGCGCTGCGGAGCCGTTCATGAGCGACAAGGTTTATTCGGTCCTGATTCTCTGCACGGGCAATAGCTCACGCAGCGTCATGGCAGAAGCGTTGTTCAACATCCTCGGCAAGGGCCGGTTCCGCGCATATAGCGCGGGGAGTCATCCGACCGGAAAGGTCAATCCGTTTGCGGCGGAACGCTGCGCCGCCTTCGGTTACGACACGTCGACACTGCGCAGCAAGAGCTGGGACGAGTTTGCGACGCCCGATGCGCCGCAAATGGATTTCGTTATCACTGTCTGCGATCAGGCGGCCGGTGAAACCTGCCCGTTCTGGCCCGGCACACCGCTGACTGCACATTGGGGCTTCGAGGACCCGGCCGCATTCGAGGGATCGGATGAAGCGAAGCGCCTTGTCTTCGACAAGGTATTCCGCCAGATCATGAATCGCGTGACGCAGTTCGTGAATCTGCCGCTGCACATGCTCGACCATGCGGCGATTCACCGGGAAATGCGCGCTATCGGTGAGCGTCCGCCAGAGGTGGCAGATGACCAGCACTGATACGGTTGTCTCCGGCAGCCGGCCTGCCATGGGTTTCTTCGAGCGTTACCTGACTGTCTGGGTCGCGCTATGTATCGTCGCCGGTATCCTGCTCGGGGAGGTGCTGCCGCAGGCATTTCAGGCCATCGGCCGGATCGAAGTCGCGCATGTGAATCTGCCGGTCGGCGTGCTGATCTGGGTGATGATCATCCCGATGCTGGTGAAGATCGACTTCGCCGCGATGGGGCAAGTCGGTCGCCAGTGGCGAGGGATTGGCGTAACGCTGTTCGTGAACTGGCTCGTCAAGCCGTTTTCGATGGCGTTGCTCGCCTGGATTTTCATCCGGCAGGTGTTTGCGCCATGGTTGCCTGCTGAACAACTCGATAGCTACGTCGCCGGACTGATCCTGCTCGCCGCGGCGCCGTGTACCGCGATGGTGTTCGTGTGGTCGCAATTGTGCAAAGGCGATCCGTATTTCACGCTGTCGCAAGTGGCATTGAACGATGCGGTCATGGTCGTTGCGTTCGCGCCGCTGGTCGCGCTGCTGCTTGGGTTGTCGTCGATTGCCGTGCCGTGGAATACGCTGCTCATCTCGGTCGGGCTTTACATCGTGATTCCAGTCGCGCTCGCGCAATGGCTTCGACGCCGTCTGCTCGCAAAGGGCGAGGCCCATTTCCAGCGAACGGTCGCGCGCTTTGGTCCGTGGTCGATCAGCGCGCTCCTGGCAACGCTCGTGCTGCTTTTTGCGTTCCAGGGAGAGGCCATCGTGAGCGAACCGTTCGTGATCGTCATGCTGGCCGTGCCGATCCTGATTCAGGTGCTGCTCAATTCGGGTCTCGCGTATCTGTTGAATCGCAGGCTCGGCGTCGCGCATTGCGTGGCCGGTCCTTCGAGTCTGATCGGTGCAAGTAATTTCTTCGAGTTGGCCGTTGCGACCGCTATCAGCCTGTTCGGTTTCCATTCGGGCGCCGCGCTGGCGACTGTCGTCGGCGTGTTGATAGAGGTGCCGGCGATGCTGTTCGTCGTCGGCCTCGTTAATCGCTCGCAACGCTGGTACGAGAGCCGGCATCGTATTTCGGGAGCTTGATGCCGTCCACGATGGAAGATCGCGGCCTCGCCGCTACATGGGCGCTGGCCGTGGCCCAACTCGTTTCGTGGGGCGCGGTCTATTACGCGTTCTCGCTCTTCGTCGTGCCGATGGAGCACACGGCCGGATGGAGCCGTACCGCGACAAATATGGCGCTCTCGGTCGGACTGCTCGTTTCCGGGCTGGCTGCGTATCCGGTCGGCACCAGGATCGACCACGGCTACGGCCGCGCCGTGATGGCCGGAGGCTCCGCGCTCGCGTCCGCCATGCTCGTCCTCTGGTCACAGGCGGACAACATTGCGACGCTATTCATCGTATGGGCGGGCCTCGGCGTGGCGATGGCCGCGACGCTCTATGACCCGCTCTTTGCGGTGATCACGAGGCGCTACCCGGATAGCTTCCGCACCAGGATCACACTGATTACGCTGGTCGGCGGATTTGCGAGTACGGTATTCATTCCGCTCACGCAAGGGTTGATCGACTCGCTCGGATGGCGTCATGCGCTTCTCGTGCTGGCGGCGATCAATCTCTGCATCTGCCTGCCTGTGCACATATTGGCGATTGGGAAAGGCAGCGCGCGGTCATCTGCTGCGGCGGACAGCGCGTCGATCAAAGCGGTCAACGCCGAGTCCACACGGCGCGCGCTCCGCACCCCGGTATTCTGGGCGCTTGCCGTCTGCTTCACCGCGTACTACGCGACGTTCGTAGCGTTGACGTTTCACCTTGTCCCGCTGATGACCGAACGCCACGTCACGCAGCCCGTCATTCTGGCGACGATGGCGGTCATCGGCCCGGCACAGGTTCTGGCTCGCCTTGTGTGGTTCACGGTCGCGCGCAACGTTTCGCCGAAGATCGTCGGCATGGTGATCACGACCGCGTTTCCGGTGTCGGTGGTGATCCTGCTGGTCGCCGGAACCTCGCCGATATTGCTGATCCTGTTCGCCGTCATCTACGGCGGCGCGAACGGCATGATGACGATCCTGCGCGGAACGATCGTGCAGGACGTAATGTGGATCGAGGGTTACGGCGCAATCAACGGACTGCTTTCGACACCGTCCAACATTGCCAAAGGCATTGCGCCGATTTCTGCAGCGACGATGTGGGCAGTCTGGCAAAGCTATCTGCCCGTGGAGTGGGTAGTGCTGCTCGTTTCGCTTGTCGCTACGGCGGCGTTCGGGATCGCGATGATGTACGCCAATCGCCGGAATCAGCGGACGCGGGTTGCGGTCGACCAGGCGTTGAAGCCTTCGTCGGTTCGCACGGAGTATCGGCTGGAACAGGAGTAGTGCGGACGTGGTTGCACGATGAGTTGTGGGCCGCATCGCCACGCCCCAGAGGTCAGTGTGTACGCGATATCTTTTCGGGGCAGTCGAGTGATTTGCCTCGAACCGCATTGACCACCCGCGCCCCTCACACCACCTTCATCACCGAATGGGCGAGCCGCAGGAGATCGTCGAACTGCGTAACCAGCTCGAAACATACAAGAAATGCGAGCATCGATGCCGGTCCGGGAAGGCGCATCGACCAGCGCAGAATGGGCGCGGCGGTTCGGTTTCTGACCGCGTCGCGCGTCATGAGATACGTAATCGCCACGCCGATCGCGGCGCCAGCAAGCAAATCAGTTGGGTAATGAAAGCCGAGATAAGCGCGCGGCAAGCAGATGAATAGCGCGGTGTACAGAAGCGCAAGCGCACCGATGCCGCGCCATACGAGGAAGATTCCCATCGCGATCGCGATCCACAGCATCGCGTGATCGCTCGGAAAGGAACTCCAGTTGCTCAGCGCGGCTTCGCGCAGCGAATCCGTGGCGAAATGTAAATGCAGGTCTGGATTGAAGATCGGCCGTTCCCGAAACGGCAGAAAATGCGCAAGCAGGCGACCGGCAGCGAGTGCGATCAGGCCGCTTGCTACCGTCGCAATTACCATTTCGCGCTGCCAGTCGCGGCGCTCGCTTGGCGCGAACCAGATCCACCACAACAGCGGGATTAGCAGAAAGCCCTTGAACGTATAAAGCCCCGCAATTGTCCTGATTGCGTGGTTGAGCAGGGGCGGAAGATGGATTTGGGCAAGAAATCCCAGAATGACGGTATCAAAGCTGGTCATTTATTGTGAGCGCGCCTGCTGATTCAATTCATGTGAATGGCGGCGGGAAACGGAAATCCCGGCCGCCCTGGTGCCCGGTGAGCAGGCCGCCTGGCATCGTAGATTTCAAGTCGATCCACGTGGGTAAGGAATCGCAAGCGAGTGTAAATCGCACTGGCTTCTAATCTGCCCAGGGCGGAACGTCGGGAAAGCTTCGTTTCGGCCAATGCCGGCGTGACTGTTACCGATGGTCACAATTCGTCTCGTTTCCGAACGGAACCAGACCCCATGACGTGGGAGGCCAGCATGGCTTTTTTGCGTATTCCATGCAGGAACGCAACTAACAGTCTGTGGCTCTCGCAGTCCGCATTCGCCGTTTCACGGCGGCAAAACCCGTATTGCAGGAGATTGCGACACTTTTAAACCCTTCACATAGCACGAATCGATCCCAGCGATAAGCCATGGTTTTGGTGACGTATGCTGTTTTGCGACTCACAGGGAACGGCTGTTAGGTGGCCCATTCATCGCGTAACGCAACGCCCGCAAGATAGCGGCGATGCGATTGGTTCAAGCGACAATCGACAACGCTTACTTGAACATTCAAACTACGTTGCGCTTTCAATCAATCGGGAGTGACGAAGGGCGCAGGCGAGCGCGATGCGACCGCCTGCAAACTCGCGTAACGCTGTTGCATTCGGGCGGGCAGGGCTTCGGGGAACACCTCATCGAGGTTTCAATGGGCGCTTTCGGGTCGAATGCCTGAGTAAACGCAGGTCGTCTTTATGGTTGCCAAGGATCGCGCCGGATCTTGTCGCGTTAGGTTGTCGCCTCTTTTTCGCGTCACGAAACTGTCACGACAGTTACGCAACTATATGCCCCCGATTGACGTCTGCAACGCGACCGCTCGCAGGCAGTATTGTGCGGTGCCGTGCTCCGTTCGATCCTTTTCCACCTCTTTGGACATGCGATGAAATACCGCGAACCTCCCGCTTCACCGCCGGTGAATGACGAAGCCGATGTAGCAGAGACGCCTCAGCGCCCTGGCCGCCGCCACTTTCTAGGTGGAGTTGCAGCGGTCGCAATGGGAGCAGGGCTGCCAGCCTGCGCGCTGCCGTCATCGCGCGAATCTGCTGTGACGGGTGCCGCTGCGGGACCGCAGTTCGATCGCGCACTGCGATCCAAGGTCAAGACCGTTGTGGTGATCTACGCGGAAAATCGCAGCTTCAACAATCTGTTCGGCGATTTTCCTGGAGTTGAGCGCCCGCTCTCCAGCGTGAAGCCGGAAGCGTATCGGCAGCGTGATCGCGACGGATCGACCGTCCTGCCACAGCTTCCCCCCGTGCCGGGCGGTTGGCTGTTGAAAGACCAGACCGTGGATGGCGTCACGTACAAGGCCGGCGTTCAATTCCAGACCAATTTGCCGAACGCGCCATTTGCGCTTAAAGGCCCGAATGGCGAGAAGCTGCCGTTGTCGCTCGTTACCCATGATCTTTGGCACGTGTTCTACCAGAACCAGATGCAGATCAACGGCGGCAAGAACGATATGTTCGTCGCGTGGGCCGACTCGGCGGGTTTCACAATGGGGCACTACGCGAACGCCAGCTACGATCTTCGGATGTGGGATCTCGCCAGCGAATTCGTGCTGTGCGATAACTTCTTCCAGGGGGCGTTTGGCGGCTCGTTCCTGAACCACCACTATCTGATTGCGGCGACACCGCCCGTGTACGCCAATCCGGCGCAGAGCATTGCGAAGCTCCAGATTGCCGAGACCGTTAGTGGACGCCCGGACGACCCTAATCTGAAACCGCTCGCCGCCACGCCGAAAAGCGCGATGGACGGCGTTCCAAAGTTCGGTCCCAGCGCATTGACGCCGCCCGAAAAGCGTTCGGACGGCAGTACCGCAAGCTATGCCGTGAATACGATGATGCCGCCGTACGCGCCCACGCCGTATAAGGTCGGCGCAAATGACGTGGTCGACCTCACGCAGGAAAGCAATGCGATGGTTCTGCCGCCGCAAACGCACGAGCACATCGGCGACAAGCTGAACAAGCGCGGCGTCGAGTGGGCGTGGTACGCGGGTGCGTTCCAGCAGACGCTGGACATGCGCGGCAAGAATACGAACGACGGCACGCCGCTGATCCCGAACTTCCAGTATCACCACCAGCCGTTCAACTATTACGCAAATCTGGGGCCGGGCACGGCGGAACGTGCGAAACGTCTGCGCGATGGCGGCCTCGGCGACGATGAGAGTACCAACCGTTTCCTCGCCGATGCGAGGGCGGGCCGCCTCCCCGCCGTGACGTTCTATAAGCCGCAGGGCAACCTGAACATGCATGCGGGCTACGCGGATGTCGCGTCGGGCGACCGCCACATCATGCATGCGGTGAAGGTGCTTCGTGCAAGCCCGCAATGGGAAAACATGGTCGTGATCGTCACGGTCGACGAGAACGGCGGATGGTGGGATCACGTCGCTCCGCCCAAGGGCGACCGCTGGGGACCGGGCACGCGTGTGCCGGCGCTGGTGATCTCGCCGTTCGCGAAGAAGGGGTACGTCGATCACACGGTGTACGACACGGCGTCGATCCTGCGCCTGGTTACGCGCGTGTACGACCTCGAAACGCTCGATGGTGTACGTGAACGCGACGCAGCGATGCAGGCGCGCGGGCAGCAGGTCATGGGTGACTTGACCAACGCGCTGGATCTTTCGTCGTGATGTAACACGACGCAGCCGGAAACGGCTGCGAATGGGCTTTGTCAGGTTTCAGGGCGAATCGCGAAACGGGGCGGACAGGCTGCGTTTTCCGACCCGCCAAAGCCCTGAAAAGGTTGTTGAATCTGGCGCTTACGGCTGAAGTGACTTCAGCCGTGCCCCATTGTGGCCTCGTCGCGTGGATAATGCGTAGGTATCCTGATCATAACTAGTCGCGATGATTTGGGGAGATCTCGGTGTAAGGCAGCCTGCGCCATTCAAGCCTGCTCAAACTCAATCGCCTCTACACACCCGGGAACCGGGCATCAACATGACGGACAGTTGTGTCGTTCCGTGCTTTCATCCATGCAATATGCCCTGACTTGCACATTACGCGCTGTCGAGTATCTGTTCAAATATTCGACATAACGGCTTAATTTCTATACGAACGGATGATCGTGTCGATTTAAATCTGCGCGGAATAACGGAAGCTGTGGACTCGATAACCGCGAGTTTAACGTTTGCCGGTTAGCGAAGTGTAAGATCAATTGGCGAATTAGCTGCTCGGTCGGGCGCTCAAAATCGCACTACACCAACGTGTGCGCGAAACATGCGCCTGAACAAGCGCCTTTTTGCCGCGTCATTTCACTGTTTATGTGAAATGCATTCAAGTTCTCGCCACGCTTGCCGATAACCCGTTGAAGCGGGATTGTTTCTGTGCAAATTACTGGTGCGACATTCCGATGCAACGCACTACGTTCCATGGATAAATTAGCAACGAAATAACCAAGTGGACTATTAAGGTACTAAGCCGATGCATGATTTATAAGGCACTATCCGGCCACCTTGAAGATAACCATGTGCGTGTTGCACATGAATAGAGGTTGTGTACCTCACCTGACTCCACGAGGCTCGTCGTGTATCGCAGAACCATCGGAGCATCGCTTTTACTGTTGCTAAGTGTCGCCTCGACTTGCGCGGTAGCGCAGTCCGCGACCAAGCCTTCCCCGATGGACGAGCGTATGCGCGCTTGCACGTCGTGCCATGGCGTACAGGGGCAGGGGCGCAACAACGACTACTTCCCGCGCATCGCGGGCAAGCCTGCCGACTATCTGTTCAACCAGTTGTCGGCGTTTCGCGACGGCGGCCGGACCTATCCGCCGATGGGTTACCTGCTGGCGTTCCTGCCTGACGAAGATCTGCACAGAATCGCCGCGTACTTCGCTGGCTTCCAGCCTCCGTATCCGAATCCCGATTCCGCTCCGGTGCCGCCCGCTGTGCTCGACTATGGCAAGCAACTGGTGTTGAACGGCGACCCGTCGCGCAAGCTGCCTGCATGTGCCGAATGTCACGGTGCCCACCTGACCGGTGCAGAGCCTGGCATTCCCGGTCTGCTCGGCCTGCATGCGAGCTATATCGCAGGGCAGATGGGCACATGGCGCTCGGGCACACGGCACGCACTCGCGCACGACTGCATGCACGAGATCGCCGTCAAGCTGAACGATCGCGATATCTACGCGGTTTCGAGCTGGCTCTCGCGCCAGCCGCGACCTGACGATCCCCGGCCGGCGCCGCACGGCGATGCCAAACTGCCTCTCGCATGCGGGAGTCAACCGCAATGAAGAATCGAATCTCCCATCTCGCGCGCGCTGTGGCCGGCGTGACGACCGTCGCCGGTGCTGCTGCGTCGATGCTGTTTTTCGGCATGACGAGCGCGCACGCAACGCAGGCAGTAACCGCCACGACCGATACGCGACCCGCGATCGTTGTTCGCGGCGAATACCTCGCGCGTGCGGGCGACTGTGTTGCTTGCCATACGGCGCCTCGCGGCAAGTTGTTCGCTGGTGGCCTCCCGATGGAGACGCCGTTCGGCACGCTCTATTCGCCCAATATCACGCCCGATGCGAAGTACGGTATCGGCAGCTGGGACAAGGACGCATTCTTCAAGATGATGCGCACGGGCAAGTCGCCCGACGGCAAGCTGATTTACCCGGCCATGCCGATTGCGCAGTACACGAAGGTCACGCGTGAGGACTCGGACGCGATCTTTGCGTACCTGCAATCGATTCCGGCGGTGCAGCAACAGAATCATCCGCACGAATTGAAGTTCCCGTTCAATCAGCGCGAGCTGCTGCTCGGCTGGCGCACGCTTTACTTCCGCGAAGGGGCCTACCAGCCGGATCCGGCCAGGTCGGTCGAGTGGAATCGCGGTGCGTATCTTGTGGAAGGCCTCGGTCACTGCACGATGTGCCACACGCAGATCAACGCGCTCGGCGGCTCCTCGCGTCACGACCAGTTCGCGGGCGGTCTGATTCCGGTGCAGATGTGGTACGCACCATCGCTCACTTCCGACAAGGACGGTGGCCTCGGCGACTGGAGTACCAAAGACATCGTCGATCTGCTGCAGGCAGGTCTCTCGGATCGCGGCGCGGTGTACGGCCCGATGGCGGAAGTGACGTATCACAGCCTCCAGTATCTGAACGACGAAGACGTCAAGGCGATGGCCGTCTACCTCAAGGCGCTGCCTGACAACAAGGGCCGCAAGTCCGGTCCCTCGGCGTCGACCGGCACGAAGGTGTTCGCACGCGGCAAATCGGTGTATGCGGACAAATGCGCGATCTGCCACGGCGACGAAGGCAAGGGCAACGTGCCGAGGTATCCGCCGCTCGCCGACAACCAGTCGATCGAAATGGATTCCGCGGTCAACCCGATCCGGATCGTGCTCAATGGCGGTTTCCCGCCGGGTACGCAGCGCAATCTCCAGCCTTACGGCATGCCGCCGTTCGCGCAGGAGCTGAGCGACAGCGACGCGGCTGCAGTCGTGACCTACATTCGCACGGCGTGGGGCAACCATGGCCAGCCGGTTACGGCGAAAGAGGTCAACGAGTTGCGCAAGGCGCCATTGCGCTAGGCGAGCACCGCTTCGAAGCACCGTACCAGAGCATCGTTTCGTATCACCACCTCCTCAATGAGAGCCCCATGATGGAGACCAACGACAACCGCGAGGGCACAGCGACGAACGCCGAAGTCGAGCGTATCGTCGCGGCCGGACCGAGTGGCGCGATCGCGCTGGCCACTGTGACCACCGTGATCGTGTTCGCGATCTGGTTCGCCTTCTATTTCCTCATATTCCTGCCGCGCGGCACTATCAGCTGATTATGTCGACCGAAACCCCGCACCAACCCAATCACGACGCTCACGCGGTTGCGATGCGCGTCGAGCGACGCTGGGCGATATTCGCCGGCGGCCTGATCCTGCTGCTCGTGTGCATGATGATCTACATCGGTGTGCACACGGCGATGATGCCGCCCTCGCGCGTGGAAACGATCGACCCGACGAAGTTGCAGATGTCGGGCGAATTCGTTGAAACGAACCTTGGCAGCGCCGTCGAAAAAGACGGCTCCGTCACGGTGCGCTTCATCGCCCAGCAATATTCGTTCACGCCGCAATGCCTGCTGGTGCCGGCCGATACGCCGTTGACGCTGCGCACCACGAGCGCCGATGTCGTGCACGGACTCGAGGTCATGGAGACGAATATCAACACCATGATCGAGCCGGGCTACGTCTCGACACTCAACACCGTCTTCCCGAAGCCCGGTGAACACCTGATGCCGTGCCACGAATACTGCGGCTATGGTCATCAAACCATGTGGGCTCACGTGAAAGTTATCGACAAGGCCACGTTCTTCGAGGCCGCCCGCAACAACCGGAGGCTCAGCTGTGTTTCACGCTAAGCGGCTCGTTCTCGCGCATTTCTGGCTCGCCTTTGTCACGTTTTTTGTCGCACTTCTGCTCGGCGCGTGGCAGATGCTTGTGCGCAGCCCACTGATGTCGTGGGTCGGCAATCCAGAGCTCTACTACCGTTCTGTGACGGGGCACGGCACCATCATGGGTTATGCGCTGCCGACGCTCGTCGCGATGGGCTTCGGCTACGCCATCTGTGAGCTTGCGCTCAAGCAGCGTCTCATCGGACTCAAATGGGCATGGGCGGCCTTCGTCATGCTGGCGGTCGGCGCTGTGATGGCGCTGGTGCCCGTAGCGATGGGCCGCGCCTCGGTGCTCTTCACGTTCTATCCGCCGATGATCGGCAGCGTGTTCTACTACCTCGGCGTGGTGCTGGTGGTGGTCGGCTCGTGGATCTGGGTTGCGCTGATGCACGTGAACCTGCGTGCGTGGAAGCGCGCCAATCCGGGCAAGCCGATCCCGCTCGCCATGTTCGCGAATGTGGCCGGCGCCTACCTGTGGGCCTGGACTGCCATCGGCGCGGCGCTCGAGATCCTGTTCCAGATCCTGCCGGTGGCGTTCGGACTGAAATCGACCATCGATGCGGGTCTCGCTCGGGTCCTGTTCTCCTGGACGCTGCACGCCATTGTTTACTTCTGGCTCATTCCGGCCTACATCGCCTACTACACGATCGTGCCGCGCGCGATCGGCGGCAGGCTGTACAGCGACTCGATGGCCCGCATCGCGTTCATCATGTTCCTGGTGTTCGCGATGCCGATCGGCATTCACCACCTGTTTGCCGATCCGCAGGTCGGTGCCGGATTCAAGTTCGTGCACGCGGTGTTCACTGCGATGGTCTCGGTACCGACGCTGCTCACAGTGTTCACGATTTGCGCCTCGGTTGAGATTGCGGGTCGCCTGCGCGGCGGCAAGGGCCTGTTCGGCTGGATCACCGCGCTGCCGTGGAGCAATCCGATGATGCTCGTCGTCGCGCTCTCGTTCGTCATGCTCGGCTTCGGCGGCGCGGGTGGGCTCATCAACATGAGCTACCAGCTCAACTCGACGATTCACAACACGCAGTGGGTCACCGGTCACTTCCATCTGATCTTCGCCGGCGCGATCGTGATCATGTACTTCGCGATTGCCTACGAGCTCTGGCCGCAACTCACGGGCCGCACGCTTGGCTCGCAAAAGCTGATCCGCACGCAACTGTGGCTGTGGTTCATCGGCATGATCGTGCTGACGTTCCCCTGGCACTATGTTGGTCTGCTGGGTGCGCCGCGTCGTATGGCGTATTACGACTACACGGATCCCGCGATTGCACCGCAAGCGATCTGGGTGGCGATTTCCGCTATCGGCGGCATTGTGCTGGTCGTCTCCGGTGCGCTGTTTGTCTACATCCTTGCGAAGGCCCAGTTCGGTTCCGCGAGTCGTACGGAACAGGCGCCCGCACCGTTCGAGTTCGCCACCTGTGCGTATCCGGTCGAGCGCGTGCCCGTAGCGCTTAACAGCTTCGGCCTGTGGGTCGCCTTGATGATCGGCCTTACCGTCGTCAACTACTCGGTGCCTATCGCACAGTTGTTGATTCTGCCGCAGACTTCGGTTCCGGCGGTTCCGATCGGAGCACAGCGATGAAAGAAGAACGCCTGTTCAGCCTTCGCAATCCGTGGTTTGTCGTGAGCGCCGGCGGGACGGCTCTGGTTGCCGTCCTCTCGATTCTCGTCGGTTTCGTCTGGCTGCCCTCCGTGCATAGTGACTTCACGGCGAACGGCCTGTGGGGCGCAATTTGCAGTGCGGCGGGTGCGCCGTCGTCGTGGTACAAGGGCGGCGACAACGTCGCTGACGCGCCGCCGAGCAATGTCGTCGTGCTGCCGCCGTTGGGCATCGCGCGCGTCGACGTCGTATCGAGTGGACGCGGTGCCACGCTCGCCACGCAGCGTTGCTCGATGTGCCACGGCGTGCAAAGCCCAGCCGGGGTCACCGCGCCGTTCCTTGCCGGTCAGTATGCGGACGTGATCTACAAGGAACTGCGTGATTTCCAGAATGGGGCGCGGCAGAACGCGATCATGCAGCCGATCATCGCGAGCCTCAGCGACCAGGATATGCACGACGTCGCCCAGTACTATTCGAGCCAGCCACGCGTCGTCCAGGCGACGGCCGCGGACGGGCATGACGATAGCGTTGCTCGTGTGCTCACGATGCAGGGTGCGCCGATACGCAATATCGCTCCTTGCGCCGCGTGTCATGGCGTGCTCGACCGCAAGGGCGCTGCGCCCTGGCTTGGCGGGCAGGCAGCGCCGTATCTCGCTGCTCAGCTGCGATTGTTCGCTGCCGGTGACCGACACAACGACATTGACGAGCAGATGCGCAACGTCGCGCGGCAACTGCGTCCCGAAGAGATAGACAGCCTCGCGAAGTACTACGCAGCGCAGCCTTAAGCGTATTTAAGCGTGCTTTTGTCGCCGGCCAGATCCGCGTCGTGTTTAGACAGGGTCTGGCCGGCGAAATCATTTGGGCGTTAGCTTCATCAGGGTGACCGTTCG
The DNA here is from genome assembly GCF_021390575.1 of Paraburkholderia adhaesiva. GTDB lineage: Bacteria > Pseudomonadota > Gammaproteobacteria > Burkholderiales > Burkholderiaceae > Paraburkholderia > Paraburkholderia adhaesiva. The sequence continues at coordinate 574,844 of NZ_JAJEJQ010000003.1, forward strand.
TATAGAAACCGACGGTCCACTGCACATCTAAATCACGAGCGTTATTTCACTGCGCGCGCTCAGCCCAGCGAAGCTTCAAGCACGCGCCGATAGTTGCCTTCGAACGTTTTCCCGGCCTCCTGCCGCGTGAAGCGCATTACCCAGAAGCGGCAACTGTTCATAGCTACGGAATGCCGGCACAGAGATGATGCCGGGTATCTCCGTGCCGAGGCGAATGTGCTCGACACCCAAAACACCCAGCATTTTTCTGAAATCGCGTGCCATCTCGTTGCGTGCGTGAAACGAGCCTGAACTCGGCTACACAGCGCTCACGCCACGGGTATCTGCAACGGCGCTTGCATGACCGGCTGTGATCACACGGCTGCGCGAACCGGGATGTCCCCTCAGAGCCGAATGCGAGAGCATTTGCGGTTTCATCGTTTCGGACACTGCTCGCGTCACGAGTTCGCAGGTTCCGCGTGCGATGTCCACGACGATTCCGCGTGAATCGGATCGGCCCGCGACATCGGCGCCGAATTCAACCAGCCCGAAATAAACCCCGCACCGTAATCTTCAGCGACTTGCTGCAAACAGGCTCCGCAAGCCCGTCTGGTGAGGCATCCACCGTGCAGGAATAAGCTACTTCCGGTTAATTGGTTGGGCGCGAGCGTGTCGCCTGCTGTAATTGCCATCAGCCTTTTCCTCCGATGCAACTGCACGACATCCACTATTCGAGTAAGCGATCATGAGTCTCGACATCTTCTGGTTTCTGCCAACTTCAGGCGACACGCGATACCTCGGAAAATCCGACTCCGGCCGTGCGCCGACCAACGCGTACATGCGCCAGATTGCGGTGGCCGCCGAGGAGCTTGGCTACGATGGTCTGCTGATTCCTACCGGAAGCAGTTGCCTCGATCCATGGGTGACAGCTGCAAGCCTTGCTCCGGTGACGCGGCGGATCAAGCTTCTGGTCGCGTTGCGCACGTCGCTCGGCAATGTGACCGCCACCGCACGGCAAGCGGCCACGCTCGACGAAGCGCTTGGCGGCCGCTTGCTGCTGAATGTCGTCCCGGGCGGTGATGCAGCCGAGCTCGCTGCAGATGGAATTTTTCTTTCGCATGACGAACGTTATGCCCATGCGGACGAATTCCTCACTGTGTGGCGAAAACTGTTCGAGGGTGAGCCGGTGGATTTCGATGGCCAGCATATCCGCGTCGAAAAAGCCCGGAACTTCCTCGCGCCGGTGCAGAAGCCACATCCGCCGCTTTACTTCGGTGGCTCGTCACCAGCAGCGCACGAAATCGCCGCCGCGCACATCGATACGTATCTTACGTGGGGCGAGCCGCCTGCCGCCGTCGCGGCGAAAGTCGCGGACGTTCGCGAACGTGCTGCGCGCCACGGCCGCAAAGTGCGGTTCGGCGTGCGGTTGCATGTCATCGTCCGTGAGACGAATGAGGAGGCGTGGGCAGCAGCCGATGCGTTGATCAGCAAGCTCACGGACGAGGACATTGCGCGAGCACAGCAGAATTTCGCAAGCATGGACTCAGTCGGCCAGCGTCGTATGGCGGAACTTCACGGCGGCCGGCGTGACCAGCTCGAAATCAGCCCGAATCTGTGGGCTGGTGTCGGTCTCGTGCGCGGCGGGGCGGGTACGGCGCTCGTCGGCGATCCTGAAACAGTCGCGGCGCGGCTGCGCGAATACGCCGACCTCGGTGCGGAGCGCTTTGTGCTATCCGGCTACCCACACCTCGAGGAAGCATGGCGTTTCGCCGAACTGGTATTTCCGCTTTTGCCGGGCAAAAAGGCAGTGACGACAGCCGATAACGTGCAAACGGGCGGTGCGTTCGACGTGCGGGCTGCCGCGTCGTCCTGATCGATCGTTACACTGAGCAGCCCCCCGGCTGAATGTCGCGGGGGCCACTGCGTTTCGGTATATGGCGCGGTACAGCTCGGCGAGCAATGCGCAGATCCAAAAAATGTCGTGCAGCCTCCGCGCGTGGGGGCGTTTCGTTCCTCACATCCGATGACATTCCCCGACGCCACGTTCGCGGAATTTCAACCCGTCTCTAACGTCCTTATCGCAGCACGCCGGTCAACTCTGCGCACTGTCCGCTGCTCTCGTCAGGCTCGTCCGCGAGCTCGTTCCCGTTCGGCGAAAATCACAACGCCCATCGAGATGAGATCCAGGCCGAGAAACAACGCTAGTAGTGGTAACGGCATGTTCGGGAATTTTGCGGCGGTAAATATGGCGAGCAAAAACGACAGACCGGCACCTACGAGGCCGATCGCGTTTATCTTCATCTCGAGCCCGGCCGAAGCGATGATCTTGAAGACGCCGTCCAGAACGAAGAAGACGATGAGTATCACGGTAAGACCGCGCGCGCGGACTCCACTATTCACCAGAATCAGGATGCCGATGACAATCGGGACAAGGACTGCCGGAATCTTCCGGGCGATCGTTTTCCAGCCTTGAGCGGCGACTAGATTCAAAGCATGCAGGAAGCCACAGATCAAAAGTATCCACGCGATAAAAGGCGTACCGATCGACGAGGTGGAAACCAGTAGTAAAAGGATGCAGGCAACGCCTGCTATTACTAGAAGCGTCGAGCTGACCAGGGAGAAAATCGCGCGATTTTTCATATTATTTTTCTATATCCGAAGTCGACTATGACGGTATCCGGACGGCTGCGAGATCACAACTACACCGACCAGGGCGCGAAAGCTGATTTGCGGATGGATCGACGTACCCTTTGATCGTACCGATCGGCAATGCCCGGAGCGTTTGTTCGCTGATCGCTCACTTCAACGACTACGTTCAGCAGATCACAGCCGCTTACCGCGGGACCATGGGAATTGCATTCAGCGTTGACGTTCGGGTTGAGTGGCCGATCGATCGGAAAGAGGACGTAGGCGAACCGGTAGATCAACCCGGTCGCCGTCGACAATCTGGCCAGAGCTAGTTACGATAGACCGGCCGAATGCAGGTTAACGCCTGCCCACAACGTCGCTTCTTGTCGTGCCGTGTCACTGGGTACCGGAGACGATCTTCGCGATCTTCCAGTTGCTTTTCGTCACGAGCACGTAGTCGCCATTTACTGCAAGCCATTGTTGGCCATGGGCCGGCGCGTCCAGATTATGGGACTTCCAGTCGTTCATGATGAAGTTGTAGTGACGATATTTTGAAGGGACTCGCTCGCCTTCGTGCCAGTCGTTGTGCGGCATGGAAGGCATGACCTGCTGACGACCTGTCCCTTGGCTTTGATCGCCGCCGGAGTTGCCCTGCGCAAAAACTGGTGACGAGATTCCGACCACGAGCGCAGCGATGGCAGAAACGGCGAGTTGCTTTTTCATGACCTGATCTCCTGAGGCGGGAAGGTGAATGACGTAGTTCTTGACCTGTGGTTTCGTGGACGCAGGAACATCGTGGAAACCGTGTTAACCGACCGCGTGAGCATGCCCTTAAACGTGGCAGGAGTGGCTCCAAATACAGTGAATCCAGAAATGTGAACTGTCTCTCAATAGTAGTAGAGGGAATTCTGACTTCAAGGAGTTTACGTTACGCCATTCCCGTGAATATTTCGCGTAATTGGTGTCGATGCTCCTGCGCGAAACTTGTTTGGAAACGCTGTGCATTCCATGTTGACGCAATTCGCATCGCCGACCGGCTCGGTCGGTGTATTCGCGATTCGTAGAGACCAAACTGGCCACTCGTTGAACGAGGGATGTTGCTGGTCCACTGACTTACGTCTATAGAGCTTGAAAATAGAGCCAGATTGCGATGCTAAAACGGATTAGGCCGATAGATGATGAGACGAATGCGGCGTCGCATATTCAAAGCCATGATCAGGTACCCGGTAGAAGAGTTCGTGTGACCAATCGATGGCACGATTAAAGCGTGTCTGCGAAGGCGGAGATCGTTAGCAAACAGGTTGCTTTACGCCGATGAGGCCGACGTGAGCGATGCCCGCAGTGACGGACTTTCCCAATGCCTCAGCGACACTCGGCGCAGCGTTTTCACGGACCGTGTCTTTCATTAGCTCATTCATCGTGGCACGAAGCAGGTCGCGTCGTCACCACGGTGGTGACAAAAACCAAGGTCATTCAGGCCATCGTGCTTAACGTTATCGTCGTGTTCGATACTGCCTGCTTCGAAAATTGAAGCCGCAACGGAAGAAGACAGCTTGATCGGACAGGTATCCGCGTCGATGTTCGCGACCACTGCTGGCTCGGCAGCGGCCAACGCAGAGTGCGAATTCAACCAGTCGATGTAACACACGGCACCCCCGAGTACATCATCGCCGCCCGCTCCCTAACGCCAGCGCGGCGGTGGTCGCCAGCCGGGATGTGGTGCGTGCCGTGGGCCTGCAAATCGCGGCGGGTGATGCCAGGGAGAAAATCCGTGCCGGGTGTACACAACAGGCGGTGGCCAGAACGGTTGGGGACGCACGAAGACAACCGGTGGTGGCGGCGCGTAGAACACCCCTGGAACACCAATGCCCAGGTGAACATTCACACGGGCTTGTGCCGTGTGCACTGCACACAGCACCACGAGAGCAGGGAGGAAGGCTGACCTCAACGCGCGCTGATTCATCGTCGTGCCTCCGCTTCAGGAGTCAGTGTCCGGTGCGTCGCGGGTTCACTGCTGCACACCGCGCCTGGTCATTTCGTGTGGCCCTCGGCAGGTCGGAAAGCGGTGTCCGCGATTTTCTTCTGCGAATCGGGCATGTCGGCGTAAAGTGAGGTGAATGCGTCGAGCATCGCCTTGCTGCCCTCTGCATTCGCCTGGGCGATCGCGTTCCACGATTGCAGGTTTTCGACCGCCGTTGCCTTCAATGCGCCGTCATGTCGTTGCATGAGCAGGTCATCGACGGTTTTCGCGTTGCTGCGCATGGTGTCGGCCACTTTCGCCCACTTTGCTTCCTCGTCCGGCGTAATCTTGAGTTCCGAGTGCAATTCCTTCACGCGGTCGTCGACGGTTTCTTCGTGCCGTGATGAAGGAGCTGAACTGCTTGTCTGTGCCCAGGACGTAGAAGCGCAGAGCAGGGTTAGCGCCAGCAAGACAGGTTTCATGTCAGTTCTCGCGATGAGCGGTCACCGGCGGTTGCCAGGAAGACTGGATGAACCTTTTTGATCATAGCAGCGAGAGAAAACAATTCAATTTCGGCACCCTTATACAACGTGTAATAGGGCAATATCGATCGAAACACTACGCGTCTCCAACGCGGACAACGCGATGAATTCGTCTCGTGACCAACCATTTTCAGTAGAAGGATGCTACGCGTCGATCCGACTGGTGTCGCGAAAGGAACCCGTTACCGATTATTTCAGTCAGTCCGGAAGCAGTGACGAAAGCTCGGGCGCATAGCGCTGGAATTCAAAATGAAAACACGCGTTTTCCGATGGATGAAGCGGTTCGCGATCGTCGTTCTTCTGGTAATCGCGAGCATAGGCGGGGTGCGGATTCACGACGCTCAGCGCAAGCCGTCTTTGGGCCCGTGGCATACCTATGTCCCGGCGGAAATGCATGCGAGGGCGCTGGATCAGGCGACGTGGGACGATTACATCGCGCATGAAAACCGCCTGTTCGATGCGGTCATAAAAAACGTCTCCAATAAACTGGCGCCGGACGATCGCGTTGCCGCCAATCGCTATTTCACGGGCAGCCCTGTTTTTCCAGGTCATCTAAAGACCGACTGGAATCGCTCATACACACTCGCCCCAGAGGGAACGCCGCGCGGTGTTGCGGTGATGATCCACGGATTGACCGATTCGCCGTACAGCTTGCGACACATCGCAGCGCGCTATCAGCACGACGGTTTCTTCGTGGTGTCGATTCGTTTGCCGGGTCACGGGACCGTCCCGGCAAGTCTGACCGACGTGACCTCACAGGACTGGGAGGCAGCCACGCGTCTCGCCGTACGAGAGGCGCGCCGCCGCGTGCCGGCACCTGCGCCGTTGCATATCGTGGGCTATTCGAATGGCGGCGCACTGGCGCTTGAATATTCGCTTGAAGCATTGCGGGATCCGCACCTGGCGCGTGCTGACCGCCTCATTCTGATTTCTCCGATGATCGGCATTACTCAATTCGCGCGCTTTGTGGGCCTCGCAGCGTTACCCGCGATCCTGCCGGCTTTCGAAAAGGCCGCGTGGCTCGATGTCATTCCGGAATTCAATCCGTTCAAGTACAACTCGTTTCCTGTGAATGGCGCGCGCCAGTCGTGGCGGGTGACGCAGGACGTTCAGCGGGAAATAGGCCAGGCGAACCGGCGCGGGCAGCTCGCGTCGCTGCCGCCCGTGCTGACCTTTCAGTCGGTGATCGATTTCACCGTGATCACGAGCGCGATAATCGATTCGCTATACGCACAACTGCCGGATAATGGCAGCGAGCTCGTTCTCTTCGACATCAATCGCACGACACAATTGAGCCCGCTCTTGCGTGCGTCGATACGCGATGCGCTGCGGCGTCTCACTCCCGCGCCACCGCTGCACTACCGTTTTACGGTTCTTACCAACGCGCCGTCTGCGTCATCGCTTGTGGTTGAGGAGTCGATGGCTCCGAACTCGACGGCCACGACAATTAAACCCACAGGTCTCGATTATCCGGCGGACATCTATTCGCTATCACACGTGGCACTTCCGTTTCCGGAAACGGATCCGCTGTACGGGCGAACGCCGGATCCGAACGACGATGTGGGCGTTCAGCTCGGCGCGCAATCGATTCGCGGGGAGACTGGAGGTCTCGTTGTGGGTGCGGGGATGTTTACGCGCTTGTCATGGAACCCGTTTTATCCGTATGTCGCGGTGCGTATCGATCAGTTGGCAGGCGTGACGCGTTGATGGACGGTTCGGACCGCTGCGCCGGAGTCTTATGGCGTACCGTGAACTAGCTCGCCGCAAAGCAGCCGGTACCCTTTGTCCTCAGTCCTTCGCCCTCGCGCATGACAAAAAGCGCGTCGAGTTGCTTGTCGCGGGCAAACTGCATGCCCCTGTCTTCCCCAAGGACCATGAGCGCTGTTGCGTACGCATCGGCGTCCATGCACGTGCGAGCTAGAACCGTCACCGAAGCTACGCCGCCGTGCAGCGGTGCGCCTGTGCACGGGTCCATCGTATGGTGGATACGCGTTCCCTCATGCTCCTGCCAGTGCCGGTAATCACCCGAGGTCGCGATTGCGACGTCGGTGAGTTCCAGCACGGCCATCGCTTCCCGGTGCGAACTGTTGGGTCGTTCAATGGCGACCGCCCACATTGCATTCAACGGCTTCATGCCCTTCGCCCGCATCTCGCCATCGATTCCGACAAGCCAGTTGCCAATGCCGTGACGATCCATCACCCGACCGAGTTCGTCGACCGCGAAACCCTTCGCGATGCCGCAGAGATCGAGCGTCACGCTGGCGAGCTTGCGGGCACGGCGCCCGTTTGCGTCCACTTCGAGCCATTCGTCCGCGGGGCGAAGCGGGCGTGGCGCCACTCGATTTGCGCATGCCGTCCGATCGGGAGTCCCAGGACCAAACCCCCACGCATCGACCGCATCGCCAACACCGACGTTAAAGGCGTTGCCCGTCTCGTGGCCAATTTCGATCCCGCGGATCAGCACGCGCGCGAGGTTTCCTGATATCGGCAGCCAATGGCCGGGGGCAGCCTGATTCAGGCGCGTAAGATCCGATGCGTCTTTCCAGTTCGACATTTCATCGTCTACGCTTTTCACGGCCCGGTCGAGGTCGGTGTGCAGCGAAGCAAGGTCCAGGTTCGCAGGCGCGAAACACTGTGCGCTGTAGCGTGTCGCCATCGTGGCGCCGCTGAATACGTGCCGCTCCAGGTCGCACGCGCCTGATGAGTCAATAGACGTCTTCAACGTAGTTTCCTCGCAGTTTCATCTCGCTTACGGTGACGCCGGAGCCTGCCAGAATGCGCTCCCACGCATTCGCGACCCCTTTGGCCATGTCACGACCGCCGCACACCATTACATGTGCGCCTTTTGCCACGAGTTCCCTCAATTTCGCCGAATCGGCAAGAAGCCGTTCCTGCACGTAGGTCTTTTCGGAAGGGCTCGACAACGCCGTCGTCAACGCGGTCAGTCGATCAGCGGCCACGAGGTGTTGCAATTCCTCGTCGTAAAGGAACGTGCCGCCGCTGCTTCGCGCGCCGAAATACAGATGCATTGGGCGACACGCCTCGTTCTGCCGGATGAACCCCACCAGTGGTCCGATGCCTGTGCCCGCGCCAATCAGAATGAGCGGGGTCGCGCCGGTGCTCGGTTTGAAGTGCTCGTTTCTGCGAACGAAGACCGCAACCCGGTCGCCCGGCTCAAGGCTGGTCAGATACCCCGAGCACACGCCGTGCGGATGCTTGCGTACGCAGAACTCGAGAAGCCCATCCTTCGAGGCGCTGGCCAGCGAATAGAACCTCGGAACCGTGTGCCCCGGCGGAACGACGCCAACCAGATCGCCTGGCTCAAAGGAGGGCAGGTGCTGGCCGAACACCTTCTGCCATGGCGACCGCAGCTTCGGATCTGGCGCGAGACGCAACACGCAGGCGTGCCGATCAGTGCCGATTCCGTAATCCTCGCGTTCGATGACCTCGAGAGAAATGGTGCGCGGAAGCGTTGGGCGGTATTGCGCGTCAAGCGTTACGCCGAGAACGGTGCTCAGTTGTTCCATCCACTGCGTGAAGGCACTCTCCGACTGACGGTCGAGCATTCCCAATTCCAGCAGCGGTTGCAGGCCCTTTGCCCGTAGAGCCTCATGCACCTTTTGTGCGTAGCCGCAGAAACTCGAAAATTGCCGGTCGCCAAAGCCGAGGACGGCGAATCGCGTGGCAGTGTCGAGGCGCGTATGGGTGATGGCGCGGGTGAACTGCGTTGCATTCGATGGTGCATCGCCGTCGCCGTATGTCGACGTCAGCACAATTAGGCGCTCGGCTCGACGATAGCCTGAACGTACTTCGTTCATCGAAGCGATGTTGACGAGTAAACCGGCACGGGTCAGCGCCTGATGAACGGCTGCAGCGAACGCCCACGTCGCGTTGTTTTCGCTGCCGACAAGAATGATCGTGTCGGCTTCACGCGGACTCGCGTTGCCGGCGATTTTGGGCATTGCACCGCGACGCTTTGCCCACAACGCGATGCCCGTGACTGCGAGTGCCGGCACGCTGGCACTTGCCAGTCCGAGGATTAGCGCCAGCCACCAGAGCCCCCGGCCGGTGTGCAGCATGCGCACGGTCCCCTGGAAGCGCTGCCATGCGTCGTTATCCTGCCAGGCAAGCCATGCTCCGGACGATGGATCGATGTAGCCGGTGCCTTGTGTCGTGATGACGGCATACGTGTCTCCCGGACTGTCCGGCGTGGGCAACGTCAGTTCGCGCAACGTACTCACGTCCAGCGACTGAAGCGCGGCGACTTGTCCAACAGGAAGCGGCGCATGCGTGGCCACGGTGCTGGGGTAGGGGAGTTCGGCCGTGACCCGTTCGGGAATCCACCCGAAGGTCGTCAAAGACATCAACAGACCCGTCCCAGCCGAGAGCGCGAGTGCGAGGAGCGCCACGCGCGCAATTTCGTTATGCACGCGTTGCAGGCCGGTGCCTCGAATGCGATCGAACAGATGTTTCCATCCGCCCATGCGCCGGGCGAGCAAAGCGACACCTGAAACGCACAGGAGCAGCATCAAACCCGCGGCGACACCTGTGGCCACGCGCCCCGCATCGCCGAGCAGCAGTTTGCGATGCAGGTTGGCGACCCATCGCATGACCGGCGACGGCGTGTCCGGGCCGATGCTCGCGCCGGTAGCCGGGTCGATCCGCAGGGCAGCATTGCCGTCGGGCGACGAAATATGGGCAATGATCTCGCCCGAGGCTCTGCGCACGATCTTGTCCAGCCCGGGGTTGTGGGTTTGTACGCGAGCAGCGAGCGTTGCGGCATCCAGCGGCCCGGTCACGCGGACGGCACCGGCCTGGTCGAGCGCCGGCTTGACCGATAACACGGCGCCGGAAAGCGCCACCACCATCAGCAAGAGCGCGGCGAATATCCCGGGTAGCGAGTGAAGCTTGCGCAGCATGGCATCTCTCACAGCGTATAGCGAAATGACTTCACGAAGCCACGTCCCTTGACTGGCTTCGCCGCTCCGGACGTCGTCAGAGGAACGACGACTTCGGACGGGTTCTCGCTCATCTTCTCCGCCGCCGTGTCGATATGCACTTCGTAGCCCGCATCGATCAGCGTATCGGCGATGTCCACCGTGATCCGCAGGGTTTTGCCGGAGCCGACGCTAGCGCCAGAGATGCCATCGACTTTGGCGCCGCCGCCCGTCATCCGGTACCAGTCGCGCAAGTGTTTGTAGTACTTGGCCTTTTCACCCGCCATCCATAGCGTGCCTTGGTAACGACCTGCGCGATCCGTCACATACGTGACCACATACGCACCGTCGCCGCCGTAATTGCTCAATTGTGTTTCGAATGTGACCTGGCGCGCCGATGCCATCGAAGGCACGGCGAGCGCGGCAGCCAGCGCGGCAGCCGGGATGGCGTATTTCACTGTCATGATCAGCCTCGTGAGTTGTGGCGATGTGTGTGGGGCGCCGGATCGCCGGGGCGGGCCGGACGTGATGGGAAAGCCTTGGCGGAACCTGCCAGCGCTAGTTGATCTGGACCTGTGGCTTCGTTCCCGGGGTCAGCACGCCGCCTGCTGGCGCTGCGCCGCTCGGCCCGTCGCCAGCGGCGCTGCCCGGCGTGGCCGGCTGAGCACCACGCCCGCGTTCGCCGCCGTGCTCCGCTCGCCCGCGATGCCGGCCGTGCCCGTCATCGTCGTCATCGGTCTTCATCCGCATGATTTCGAGCGTGGCGGGATTGACTTTGGCCTTGAAGCGGCGACCGTCACGATCGGTTCCGCGGACCACATAGCAGCCGTCGTCCGTCTTGATCTTGTCGACGTTCCAGCCCTGCGACCTGGCAAGTGAATCGAGCTCCTTGACCGGTTTCCAGTTCGCAAGCGGCACGTTGCAGTGCTCGTCTGCCAGGGCAATCCGCGTACCCACGGCGGAAACTGCGACAATGGCTGCAATCGCGAGGCCGTAGCGAAGCGGGCGAAGGGGCATGGTGAATCTCCGGTTCGTCGTAACAGGCTTCACGATGCCGCACCTGGCTGAAGCCAACCTTGCGAACGCGGGATTTTTTCTTAATCCCGGCGTAAGGTTCGCGTAGCAGAGTTCCGGATAAACATCATTGGGAAAAGGCATGAGAGTGCTGCTTGTCGAGGACGATCCCCTGCTCGGACAAGCCGTCAGAGATCAGATCACGCGTGACGGACACTCGACCGATCATGTCGCCAGCCTTGGCGACGCGCGTCGCTACGAGCAGGCCGCCAACTACGATTTGATCCTGCTTGACCTGATGCTACCCGACGGCCGGGGCCTCGACTTTTTGCGGGAATTGCGCGCGCGTGGCTCGACGGTTGCCGTCATCATCCTCACGGCGCTCGATCAGGTCACGAGCCGCATCGCAGGGTTGAATGCCGGTGCGGACGATTACCTCGTCAAGCCCTTTGACCTCTCCGAACTTTCGGCGCGCGTGAACGCTGTTGCGCGCCGGTACAGCGGCAATCCGAATCCGCTCGTCACATTGGGGGATCTCGAAGTCGATCTGGCCGCACACAGCCTCAAGCGCGACGGTCAGGACATTTCGCTCACGGCAAGCGAATGGGCGTTGCTCGAGGCGTTCATCCAGCGGCAGGACAGGATTCTTTCCAGGGCGCAACTGGAGGAGCGTCTCTATTCGTTCAGCGCCGAAATCGGTAGCAATACGATCGAAGTGCACATGAGCCGGCTGCGCAAAAAACTGGGAGCCGACCTGATCGAAACGATACGCGGCCTTGGCTACCGGCTGCGCAACGACCGATGATGCTGCGCAGCCTGCAGGTACGTATGGCCGTCCTCTTGGCGGCCGGCCTGATCGTCTTCTCGCTGGCTGCCGCGTTCGCGGTATTTCACGTGCTGCGCGGGGAAATTAACCGCATGTCGGATAGTGCGTTGCAGGAGACCGCTCAGCGGCTCGTGCCGCTTGCCGTGATGGACATCGTCGACGTGGAACGGCAATCTGACGACGGCCAACGGATCGCCGCCGTCCGCGCGCACCACGAACTGTTGACCTATATCGTTCGCGATCAGGCCGGAAATACCGTCCTGCAGTCTCATGACGCAAACCCAGCGATCTTTCCGCCGGGGTTGACGTCCGGATTCCGCTCGACGCAGACGCACCGGATTTACGCGGAGACCGTGCTGCAGGGGACGGTTACGCTGTTGATTGCCGAGCCGCTGGCCAGCCGTCAGCGGGCAGGTTTTGGGGCCGCGTTTGCAGTTCTGCGGCCCTTGCTGCTGCTCGTCCCGCTGGGGCTGCTCGGTACGTGGCTGATGGTGCGCTCGGGGCTGCGCCCGATCCGGCAGTTCTGTGAAGGCATCGGCGGTCGCGGCCGCGACGACCTGAGCCCGCTCTCCAAAGCAGGATTGCCCGCCGAGATCGAACCCGTAGCCGATTCGGTCAATGCGCTGATGATCCGGCTGGGTCGCGCGCTGACTGCCGAGCGCAGCTTCACGGCGAATAGTGCGCACGAGCTACGCACGCCGATTGCAGCCGCGCTCGCGCAGACGCAGCGCCTCATCGCCGAGGCGCAAGGCTCGCAGCTCGAAGAACGTACCAAAACCGTTGAGACTTCATTGCGCACACTCGCCCGGCTAAGCGAGAAACTGATGCAACTCGCGCGTGCGGAGGGTGGACACATCCTTGCCGATGTCCCACAGGACCTTCGGCCGGTTCTGCAAATCGTGGTTGAAGATATTCGTCGTGCTGATCAGTCCGCGCGCGTAGACCTGACGCTGCCCGAGCAGGCAGTGAATTCGCGGATCGACCAGGATGCCTTCGCGATTCTCGTGCGCAATCTGATCGAGAATGCGATCAAGCACGGGGCAGCAGAGCCCGTTCGCGCGGTGCTCTTTGCAGATGGACGGCTGAGCGTCGCCAATCGCGGGCGGATCGTGCCGGTTGACACACTTGCGCGCCTCACCGAGCCGTTCGAGCGTGGTGCCACGGCGGCCACGGGAAGCGGCCTTGGCCTCGCAATCGTCAACGCCATCGTGCAGGCCGCGGGCGCGAGTCTCCACCTTCATTCTCCAGCGAGCGGCTGCCCCGACGGTTTCGAAGCCGTCGTCGAAGGGCTGACGCCTGCACGCGTTTAGTCTGCCTTCCAGATCCTCTAGTTGATCGCGCTATGTCACTGACGAACGCGAGTCGTCGATTCCCGGCTGCGCTTGAACCGACCGTCCACGCCCTGGGTTCAGTCGAACGGAATAGCCCCTTTAGGCGCATGCCTCATGGTCGTGAGCGTCGTGCTGATGTGGTCTTCGAGCGCGAGCGCGGCGCGTGCATCGGCGCGGCGTATAGCAGCTTCGAATATGCACGCGTGTTCGCGATGCAGGTCGCGGTTCGAGTTTTCGAGGCCGATGCACGCTCGCCGGTAGCGTTCTCCGTGCTGGGACAGCACGCGCAAAATCAGATACGTCCAGGGCGTTGCAGCGGCTGAGATCAGCTCCTCGTGAAAGCGCCGGTTATGAAGCTCCCAGGCGGACCGTTTGTCGATCGATACCGGCTGTTCCCACGCTGAAAGTGCTTCGAAGCTCTGGCGCACACGCTGTTCCCAGGCGGCGTCGCCGCGCCGGACCGATTCGCGCAGTGCGTCGACCTCGATCAGGATGCGCAACTTCGTGATGTGCTCCAGATCGGCGATCGACATCGGCGTGACGCGAAAGCCGCGCTGACCCTCGGCGACGACGAGCGCGTCGCTGACGAGTCGCGTAAGCGCTTCACGCAGCGTGCCAGCACCGACGCCATAAACGTCCTTGAGGTGCTCGACGCGCAGCTTCGTGCCGGGCGGATAGCGGCCCTCGATGATGTGCTGGCGCAACTGGTGATACGCCTGCTCGCCGAGCGTGCGGGCGTGCTGCCCGGCCGCGTCGTCGGAGAACGAAGGGGAGACGTGGGTGGGGAGTGTTTCGATCGACGGCGACAGGTTCACGCTTGATTCTCCTGATTCTGCTTGCGACCGAGGCGGTAGCTGAGCTGCGGACGCGTGATGCCGAGCAGACGCGCGGCGGCGGACAGGTTGCCGTTCGCGCGGTCCACAGCCTCGTGCAGCAGCGCGCGCTCGAGACCTTCGAGGCCGCCGCCATAGTCCTGAAGCCGGTCGAGCAGTGCCTGGCAGTCGAAGTGCGCGGCGCTGCTCTCCTGGATCTGCCCCTTGCGATCGATCGTTGCGCCCTCCGGCAGGCTCATGCCGGGAAAGAGATCCTTCGAATCGACCTCGCGGTTCGGCCGCGCCAGGATCACCGCGCGCTCGACGATGTTTTCCAGCTCGCGCACGTTGCCGGGCCACGCGTACTCGCGCAGTGCTTCGCAGGCGTGATCGGTGAGCGCCGGCACCGGCTTGCCGTGCAGCGACGCGAAGCGTTCGAGCATCGCCTGTGCGAGCGGCTCGATGTCGTCGCGGCGCGCGCGCAGTGGCGGAATGATGACCGGATAGACGTTGATCCGGTAGAACAGGTCGGCGCGAAAACGGCCTTCCTGCACTGCCCGGGCGAGATCCTGGTTCGTCGCCGCAACGAGGCGGACGTCGACCTTACGATTGTTGGTCGAGCCGAGTCGCTCCACCTCGCCTTCCTGAATCACGCGCAACAGCTTGGCCTGCACTTCCAGCGGCAGCTCGCCGATTTCGTCGAGGAAGAGTGTGCCGCCTTCGGCGCGCTCGAAGCGTCCGGCGCGTGCGGCCTGCGAACCGGTGTAGGCGCCTTTCTCCGCACCAAACAGTTCCGATTCGATCAGCGCATGCGGAATGGCCGCGCAATTGACCGCGACGAACGGACCGGATGCGCGCGGACTGAGCGCATGCAGCGCACGCGCAAAGCGCTCTTTACCGACACCGGTCTCGCCGGTGAGCAGCACCGTCACCTTGGTCGGGGCCGCCATCTGCAGCAGTCCATAGGCGGCGAGAAACGCGGGAGAGCTGCCGATCAGGCGGGTCTTGTCCGCATCGGGTGCGATTTCGAGGCGCAGCGATTCCACTTCGGTCTGCAGGTCGCGAATCGTGTTGAGAAGCGAGTCGGCCTTGAACCACGACGACAGCTCGGCAGCGTCCGGCCACTCATCGAGCGGCTTGCCGACGATATGGCAATGCGCATCGTTCATGCCGCCGCATGACGTCTCCTTGAACAGGATCGTGCGGCCCATGAATGCACTCGTGTAGCCGGACGCATAGCCGATCAGCATCCAGCACACGGGCTGCGTCTGCGGTCCGAAACTGCGCTTGTGCACCTCGGCTTCCCATGAGTGCTCCCAGCGGTATTCGCCGTAGAAGCGGCCGGTATCCGGGTCGGCCTCGAAGCGGATCGGCGTGACCTGTACCGCGCCTTCGAGCATGTGCAGTTGCGGCCCGACCGCGAACATTTCGTAAAGCGACGCGTTGCTACGAATCTCGCGCGCGAGATTCGCATCGCGCTCGCCTGCAGCGAAGCCGGCGCGCGTGAATATCCGGCGCGTTTCGACCGGCCCGACGCTCTCCATCAGTTCGCGGCGCAGCGCGCCAAGCGCCGCTGTGTGGATCAGCACCATCCGCTGTCCGGCGAGCCAGATACGGCCGTCGCTGGCCGAAAAATGGATCAGCTTGCGCAGATCGGCGTCGGTCGGCAACGGTGGCAGCTCGGACCGTGTCATGTCGTCTCCATCGAGATTTTTCAATTTCCCCAACATCTGAGCAGCGATGTGGGTGGCGTTTGATGATTTCGTGAATCGCGCCTGAATGTGTTGATCAAATCATGAAAACCCGCTGCAAATCAACTGTTTGAGCAGGCTGATCTTGAGCTGGCGCAGATCTGGTTAACCAGTATTGCGCTGCAAGATAGGCATCCGGATGTCGGTGCTTACCCTTAATTATCGAGATTTTTGCCGGGGATGCTCGCCGCATGGCACGGATGGTGCATTGAATACCGCGCAATGGAGGAGACACCCATGCACAGACAGAACGCAGACGACCCGTTCGATCCGGGCCGCAGATTCGTCAAGGTGACCGGCATCAACGACCGGGGATTCGTCGAATTCGAATTCTCGGTGGGACAGCCGGAACTCTGCGTCGAACTGATGTTGCCGCTCGCCGCATTCGAGGAGTTCTGCCTTGCGCAAAACGTCTCGCGGCTCGGTGAGTCGAGCGAAACCATGACCGGGAGGAGCCAGCAGTGACCATCGATCTGAAGACAGTAGACATCAAGCCGCTGCGACACACCTTTGCGCACGTCGCGCAGTACATCGGCGAGGGCAAGACCGCATCGCGCTACATGGAAGGCACCATGGGCTCGCAGCCCACGGCCAACTTCCACTATCGCCCGACGTGGGATCCCGATCACGACCTGTTCGACAGGTCACGCACTGCGATCGTCATGTCGGACTGGTACGCGCTGAAGGACCCGCGGCAGTTCTATTACGCGTCATGGACGATGACGCGCGCGCGCCAGCAGGACGCGATGGAAGCCAACTTCGAATTCGTCGAGTCGCGCGGCATGGCGGACCTTATACCTGCAGCGCTGGCAGCCCAGGCGCTGGCCGTACTGGTGCCGCTGCGCCACGCCGCCTGGGGCGCGAACATGAACAACTCGCAGATCTGCGCCCTCGGCTACGGCACTGCGTTCACCGCGCCCGCGATGTTCCATGCGATGGACAACCTCGGCATCGCGCAGTACCTCACGCGCCTCGCAATCGCCGTGTCCGGCCCGAACGTGCTGGACGACGCGAAGGCCGCATGGCTCGCGGATCCGGCGTGGCAGGCGCTGCGTCGATACGTTGAGGATACCTTGGTAATCGACGACCCTGTCGAGCTCTTCATCACGCAGAACCTCGCGCTCGACGGCCTGCTGTATCCGCTCGTCTATGACCGCTTCGTCGACGAGCATGTGGCGCTCAACAACGGCTCCGCGATTGCGATGCTGACAGCCTTCATGCCCGAGTGGCACGAGGAATCGAGCCGATGGGTCGATGCGGTCGTCAAGACGATTGCCGCCGAATCCGAAGACAACCGCGCGTGCCTCACGCATTGGGCGCATCACTGGGAGGAGCAGGCTGCCGCGGCGCTATTGCCCGTCGCCGCGCTGGCGTTTCCACAAAACGCCCATGCGATGCACGACGAGGTACGCGGGCAGCTTCGCGCGCGTTTCGCGAAACTCGGCATCGCCCGCCAGTAACGCGCGATTAGGCGCGACTTGATCTGACCGACCTGACCGAAGGAAAACGCATGTCCAACGTATTCATTGCATTTCAGGCCAATGAGGAATCCAGGGCCGTCGTCGAGGCGATTCTCGCGGACAACCCGAACGCGGTGGCCGTCGAATCGCCGGGGATGGTGAAGATCGACGCGCCGGGGCACCTGACGATCCGGCGCGAGACGATCGAGGACCTGACCGGTGCCCGCTTCGACTTGCAGCAGCTTCACGTCAACCTGATCACGATCTCTGGCTACGTCGACGAAGACGACGACCAGTTCACGCTCAGCTGGAAAAACTAAACGCGGCGCATTGAACACCGCCCCATGAAGGAGACAGGCATGGACACGCCAGTGCTGAAGAAAAAGCTTGGCCTCAAGGAACGCTATGCCGCGATGACCCGCGGCCTCGGCTGGGAGACGACGTATCAGCCGATGGAAAAGGTCTTTCCGTATGACCGTTACGAAGGCATCAAGATTCACGACTGGGATCAGTGGGCGGACCCGTTCCGCCTCACGATGGACGCGTACTGGAAATACCAGGGCGAGAAGGAGAAGAAGCTCTACGCGGTGATCGAAGCGTTCACGCAGAACAACGCCTTTCTTGGCGTGACGGACGCGCGCTACATCAACGCACTGAAGCTGTTCATCCAGGGTGTGACGCCGCTCGAATACTACGCGTATCGTGGGTTCGCGCACGTTGGACGGAACTTCACCGGCGAGGGCGCGCGTGTCGCCTGCCAGATGCAGTCGATCGACGAGCTGCGCCACTTCCAGACCGAAACGCACGCGCTCTCGACGTACAACCGGTTTTTCAACGGTATGCACCACACGAACCACTGGTTCGACCGTGTCTGGTACCTGTCCGTGCCGAAGTCGTTCTTCGAAGACGCTTCCACCGCCGGGCCGTTCGAATTCCTGACCGCAGTGAGTTTTTCTTTCGAGTATGTGCTGACCAATCTGCTGTTCGTGCCGTTCATGTCCGGCGCGGCGTACAACGGCGACATGTCGACCGTCACGTTCGGCTTCTCGGCACAGTCGGACGAATCGCGGCACATGACGCTCGGCATGGAGTGCATCAAGTTCATGCTCGAGCAGGACCCCGGCAACGTGCCGATCGTGCAGAAATGGATCGACAAGTGGTTCTGGCGAGGCTACCGGCTGCTCACGCTCGTCGCGATGATGATGGACTACATGCAGCCCAAGCGCGTGATGAGCTGGAAAGAGGCCTGGGAGATGTACGCCGAGCAGAACGGCGGCGCGCTCTTCAAGGATCTCGCGCGCTATGGCATCCGCGAGCCGAAAGGCTGGAAGGACGCGTGCGAAGGCAAGGATCACATCAGTCACCAGGCGTGGTCGACGTTCTACAGCTTCGGTGCGGCCGCGCCGTTCCATACGTGGATGCCGAAGGACGACGAGATGAAGTGGCTCGCCTCGCATTACCCGGACACGTTCGAGCGCCACTACCGGCCGCGTTTCGACTATTGGCGCGAGCAGGCCGAGGCCGGCAACCGCTTCTACATCAAGACGCTGCCCATGCTGTGTCAGGTGTGCCAGGTGCCGATGCTGTTCACCGAGCCCGGCGACGCCACGAAGATCTGCGCGCGCGAATCGGATTACCTCGGCAACAAGTTCCACTTCTGCAGCGATCACTGCAAGGAGATCTTCGACGACGAGCCGCAGAAGTACACACAGGCCTGGCTGCCCGTGCACCAGATCTACCAGGGCAACTGCTTCAAGCCCGGCGTCGATCCGTCGAGTGAAGGCTTTGATCCGCTCGCCGCGGTTCTGGACTACTACGAAGTCGATCCGACGCGCGACGCCCTGGATTTCGAGGGCTCGGAAGATCAGAAGAACTTCGCGGCCTGGCGCGGCGAAGCGTCGAGCAATTGAGGCAGGGGAGAACAACGTGACCGTTATCGCGCTCAAGCCCTACGCATTCCCGATCAAGGATGCGGTGGAGAAATTTCCCGCGCCGCTCGTGTACATCGGCTGGGAAGATCACCTGATGTTTCCGTCGCCGTTCTGCTTGCCGCTGCCGCCCGACATGCCGTTCGGCGCGCTGGCCGCGAAGGTGCTACCCGGCATCTACGGCTATCACCCCGACTTCGCGAAGATCGACTGGACCTGCGTGGAGTGGTTCAAGTCGGGCAAGCCGTGGACGCCCGATGCGTCGAAAAGCCTCGCGGAAAACGGTATCGGACATAAGGACCTGATCCGTTTCAGGACGCCGGGCCTGAACGGTATTGCGGGCTCGTGCAGTTGAATGCGGGACCGGGCGAGCAGAGGCGCCCGGTCCGCCGATCAGTATCAGGATTAGAGACGGAACCGATATGAGTTACCAGCTCACCATTGAACCGCTCGGCGCCACGATCGAAGTCGAGGAAGGGCAGACCATTCTCGACGCGGCGCTGCGCCAGGGCATCTATATTCCGCACGCGTGTTGTCATGGCCTGTGCGGAACGTGCAAGGTCGAGGTCCTCGAAGGCGAGGCCGACCTGGGCGAAGCAAGCCCATTCGCGTTGATGGATTTCGAGCGCGAGGAACGCAAGGCGCTCGCCTGCTGCGCAACGCTGCAGGCGGATACCGTGATCGAGGCCGATGTCGACGAGGAGCCGGATGCGCAGATCATCCCCGTGCAGGACTTCGTGGGCGAGGTCGTGCGCATCGAGACGCTCACGCCGACCATCAGGTCGATTCGACTGCGGCTCGATCGTCCGATCGATTTCCAGGCGGGTCAGTACGTGCAGCTCTCGATTCCGGACATCCCGCAGACGCGTGCTTTCTCGATCGCGAACGCGCCAGACGACGTCGCGAAGACGGGCGAAATCGAACTCAATGTCCGTCAGGTGCCGGGTGGCCTCGGCACGGCTTGGTTGCACGAGAAGCTCGCCGTTGGCGACCGGATGCCGTTGTCAGGGCCGTATGGGCGCTTCTTCGTGCGCAAGTCCGCGGGCAGGCCGATGATTTTTCTGGCGGGCGGCTCGGGGCTATCGAGCCCGCGCTCGATGATCCTCGATCTGCTGGCACAGGGCGTTGACCTGCCGATCACGCTGGTCTACGGCCAGCGCAACGCGGCGGAGCTCTACTACGACGACGAATTCCGCGCACTGAGCGCGCGTTATCCGAACTTCACGTATGTGCCCGCGCTGTCCGAGGGAGCGATTGACGCGGGAATTGGCCAGGGCTTCGTGCACGAGGTGGCGAAGGCGCACTTCGACAACGACTTCTCGGGGCACCAGGCGTACCTGTGTGGACCGCCCGCAATGATCGACGCGTGCATCTCGACGCTGATGCAGGGCCGTCTGTTCGAGCGCGACATCTATCACGAGAAGTTCATTTCAGCGGCCGACGTGCAGCAGGTGCGCAGCCCGCTTTTCCGCAAGGTGTGACATGGGCACAAGCGTAAGTACAAGCGCGACGAAAGTCACCGTCACGATCGCCCAGACCGGCGAGCGCTTTCCTTGCGCACCCGGTCAGTCGCTGCTCGCAGCGATGGCGCAGCTCGGCCGGCGCGGCATTCCGGTCGGCTGCCTGAACGGCGGCTGCGGCGTGTGCAAGGTGCGCGTGCTGCGCGGCGAGGTGAGTCGACTCGGTCCGATCAGTCGCGCGCACGTTAGCGCGGAGGAGGAATGCGCGGGCTATTCGCTCGCGTGTCGCGTCGCGCCGCAGGGCGACGTCGAGGTTGAAGTAGCGGGGAAGATGCAAAAGCCTTTTTTCAATGGATGCGCCATCGCGGCGGTCCCCATTTCAACAAAGCAGTCAGGAGGAGACACATCATGGGTGTGATGCGTATCGGCCATGTCAACCTGAAGGTCATGGACATGGATGCGGCGCTTGGGCATTACGAGCGGGTACTGGGTCTCAAGGAAACGCATCGGGACGCTGCAGGCAACGTCTATCTGAAATGCTGGGACGAGTGGGACAAGTACTCGCTGATCCTGAGTCCCTCTGACCAGGCAGGGATCAGGCACGTGGCGTACAAGGTGGAGCACGACGCCGACCTCGATGCACTGCAGGCGCGTATCGAGGCATACGGTACGAAAACCGAAATGCTGCCTGAGGGCACCTTGCCTGCGATCGGCCGCATGTTGAAGTTCAGGCTGCCGAGCGGGCACGAGATGCTGCTCTATGCGAAGAAGGAACAGGTGGGCACCGACGTGGGCTCGCTTAACCCCGATCCGTGGCCGGACGACATCAGGGGCTCGGGTGTCCACTGGCTCGACCATTGTCTGCTGATGTGCGAGTTCGATCCGGAGCGGGGCGTCAACCGCGTGGAGGACAACACGCGCTTCATGCGCGAGGTCCTCGACTTCTATCTTTCCGAGCAGTTGATGGTCGGCCCGGATCACTCGATTCCGGTCGCGACGTGGCTGTTCCGCAGTTCGACGCCGCACGACATTGCGTTCGTCGGCGGCCCGCGCAACGGTCTGCACCACATTGCGTTCTTCCTCGACGACTGGGCCGACGTGCTGAAGTCGGCCGACGTGATGGCGAAGAACAAGGTGAAGATCGACGTCGCGCCGACGCGGCACGGCATCACGCGCGGCACGACGATCTACTTCTTCGATCCGAGCGGCAACCGCAACGAGACCTTCGCGGGGCTCGGCTATCTCGCCCAGCCGGACCGTCCTGTCACGACGTGGACCGGGGAGGAGATCGGCCGTGCCATCTTCTACCACTCGGGCGAGCTGAATGAAGCCTTCACCACCGTCTACACCTGATGGACGGTGCGCGATGAATCAAGCCATTTCCCGCCATGGGATCGAGGCGCGGGTTATCGACTGGCCCGCCGCGCACCGCGCGGTCGAGGCGGCCGTGCGTGAGGCCGATCGGCTCGGCGTGCGAGTGAACGCAGCAGTGGTCGACGCGGCGGGCCTCCTCGCCGCCTTCGTCCGCATGCCCGGCGCGCCGCTGCATTCGATCGATATCGCCATCGATAAAGCCTACACGGCGGCAAGCTTCGGACTGCCAACCGGTGCATGGCATGACGCGCTGCGGGAGCATTCGGCGGCCGTGCGCGATGGCATCGTGCTGCGTCCCCGGTTCGTCGCGTTTGGCGGTGGCATGCCGGTCGTCGAGGACGGCCGGGTCATCGGAGCTATAGGTGTATCCGGCGGCAGCGAAGCGCAGGACGAGGCCTGCGCGCGGGCAGGCCTCGACGCGCTCGGGCTTGCCGGTCCGTGAAAGGCTGCCGCCGCTTTGTTTCACTCCTCGATCACGACTACCTTGTTGGAACGATCCATGCACGACACGAAATCGACGGCCGCTGCGAGCGGCGAATCAGGCCGCCGGCCTGAGGTAAAACTGGTCCGCAACTTCATCGACGGCGAGTACTGCGATGCCGGCTCCGAAAGCGGGCGTTGGTTCGACAAACGCTCGCCGCTCAACGATGCGGTGATCGCGCGCGTAGCTGAAGCAAGCCGCGACGACGTCGACGCTGCTGTGCGTGCTGCACGTGCGGCGCTCGCTGGGCCGTGGGGCAGCCTGAGCATCGCACAGCGCGTCGACCTGCTGTATGCGGTGGCCGACGGCATCGAGCGCCGCTTTGACGACTTTCTCGAAGCCGAAGTGGCCGACACGGGCAAGCCCATGAGCCTCGCGCGGCACATCGACATTCCGCGCGGCGCGGCGAACTTCAAGATCTTCGCCGACGTCGTCAAGAACGTGCCCGGCGAAAGCTTCGAAATGACGACGCCGGACGGCAGGGGCGCGCTCAACTACGCGATTCGCCGGCCGGTCGGCGTGGTCGGCGTGGTCTGTCCATGGAACCTGCCGTTGCTGCTCATGACGTGGAAGGTCGGACCGGCGCTCGCGTGCGGCAACACGGTGGTCGTCAAGCCTTCGGAAGAGACCCCGCAAACGGCTGCGCTGCTCGGTGAGGTCATGAACGCGGCGGGCGTGCCGCGCGGCGTCTACAACGTCGTGCACGGCTTCGGCCCCGGTTCGGCGGGTGAGTTCGTGACGACGCATCCCGGCGTGAACGCCATCACGTTCACTGGCGAGACGCGGACCGGCGCCGCGATTATGAAGGCCGCTGCGGACGGCGCGCGTCCGGTCAGCCTGGAGATGGGCGGCAAGAACGCGGCAATCGTGTTCGCCGACTGCGATTTCGACGCAGCAATCGAAGGGACACTGCGCTCGTGCTTTGTGAATTCGGGGCAAGTCTGCCTCGGCACGGAGCGCATTTACGTCGAACGGCCGCTCTTCGAGCGCTTCGTCGCCGCGCTCAAGGACGGTGCCGAGCGTCTGCGTCCAGGCCGGCCGGAGGAGGCCACGACCGGCATGGGCCCGCTCATCAGTCAGGAGCATCGCAACAAGGTGCTGTCTTACTACCGCAAGGCGGTGGAACTCGGTGCAACGGTCGTGACAGGTGGCGGCGTGCCGGACATGCCAGCGGACCTGCGTGACGGCGCGTGGGTTCAGCCGACGCTGTGGACCGGCCTCGGCGACGATTCGCCGATCGCGCGCGAAGAGATCTTCGGACCGTGTGCGCTCATCATGCCGTTCGATTCCGAAGCGGAAGTCGTGCGCCGGGCGAATGCGAACGAATACGGGCTCGCCACAGCGATCTGGACGACCAACCTCGCACGCGCGCATCGCGTCGCGGCGGCCATCGAGGTCGGTATCGCATGGGTCAACTCGTGGTTCCTTCGCGATCTGCGCACCGCGTTTGGCGGCGCGAAGCAGTCGGGCATCGGACGCGAAGGCGGCGTGCATTCGCTCGAGTTCTACACCGAACTCAAGAATGTCTGCGTGAAGCTCTGAAGAAAACTGAATTCATTTCGGATTGCATATGGAAACCACGTTGATAGAAAGACTGGGCGACCGTCTCTACGACGCGTTCGTCGCCCGCGAAGCCATCGCGCCGCTCAGCGCGCAGCACGAGGATCTCACGGTGCACGACGCATACCGCATCCAGCAGCGCTTCGTAGATCGGCGCATGGATGCTGGCGAAACCGTCGTCGGAAAAAAAATCGGTGTCACGTCGAAGGCGGTCATGGACATGCTGGGCGTCTACCAGCCCGATTTCGGCTATCTGCTCTCGGGCATGGTGTATGGCGAGGGCGAACGCATCCCGCTCGACACGCTGATCCAGCCCAAGGCCGAAGGGGAGATCGCGTTCGTCCTGAAGCGTGATCTGATGGGGCCCGGCGTCACGAATGCGATGGTGCTTGCCGCCACGGAATGCGTGATGCCGTGCTTCGAGATCGTCGATTCGCGCATTCGCGACTGGAAGATCAAGATCGGCGACACCGTCGCGGACAACGCGTCGTGCGGCGTGTTCGTGCTCGGCGACACAGCGGTGAGTCCGCGCCGCGTCGATCTGGCGACCTGCGGCATGGTGCTGGAGAAGAACGCTGAGGTGATCGGCACCGGCGCGGGCGCGGCGGCGCTCGGCTCTCCCGTCAATGCGATCGCGTGGCTCGCCAACACGCTCGGCGAGTTCGGCATCCCGCTAAAGGCCGGCGAGGTGGTCCTCTCCGGCGCGCTGGCCGCCATGGCGACGATTCAGGCCGGCGACAGCTTCCGGGTGTCGATCGGCGGCATCGGCGCCTGTTCGGTGCGCTTTGCCTGAACGAACCCGCCGATCTGATCGTTACCGCTTTCAATGACAGGCAAGAGGACATCCTAATGACACAGAAAATCCGTTGCGCGCTGATTGGGCCGGGCAATATCGGCACCGACCTGCTCGCCAAACTCATGCGCAGCCCCGTGCTCGAACCGGTGTGGATGGTCGGCATCGACCCCGAATCCGACGGGCTGAAGAAGGCACGCGAACTCGGTCTCAAGACAACCGCCGAAGGCGTAGACGGACTCGTGCCGCACGTGCTGGCCGACAACGTGCAAATCGCCTTCGATGCAACGAGCGCCTACGTCCACGCGGAAAACAGTCGCAAGCTCAACGCGCTCGGCGTGATGATGATCGACCTCACACCGGCCGCGATCGGGCCGTACTGTGTGCCTCCGGTCAATCTCAAGGAGCACATTGGCCGACGCGAGATGAACGTCAACATGGTGACCTGCGGCGGCCAGGCGACGATCCCGATGGTGCACGCGATTTCGCGCGTGCAGCCGGTCGATTATGCGGAGATCGTCGCGACGGTTTCATCGCGCTCGGTCGGACCCGGCACGCGCAAGAACATCGACGAGTTCACGCGCACCACGGCGTCGGCGGTGGCGAAGGTCGGCGGCGCGAAAAATGGCAAGGCGATCATCATCATCAACCCGGCCGATCCACCCCTCATCATGCGCGACACGGTGCACTGCCTGACTGCGGGTGTACCCGATGAGGCGCGCATCGTCGAGTCAGTCAACGCCATGATTGCCGACGTGCAGCGTTACGTGCCCGGCTACCGGCTCGTGAACGGACCGGTGTTCGACGGCAATCGCGTTTCGGTGTTTCTCGAAGTCGAGGGGCTCGGTGACTACCTGCCGCGCTACGCCGGCAATCTCGACATCATGACGGCCGCCGCCGCGCGGACGGCCGAGATGTTCGCCGAAGAACTGCTCGCAGGCCGCATCACGCTCGCGCCGGTCGAGAGCGCACCTACCTGAGGCCAGGCAGACGGCGCATCACCGCGCTTCACACGATAACGACCGGACCCATACGGAATCGACATGAATCTCCAAGGCAAGCGAATAACCCTTCACGACATGACGCTGCGTGACGGCATGCACCCGAAGCGTCACCAGATGACCCTCGACCAGATGCGCTCGGTCGCGCGAGGACTCGACGAAGCGGGCGTGCCGCTCATCGAAGTCACGCACGGCGACGGGCTCGGCGGCTCGTCGGTCAACTACGGTTTTCCCGCGCACAGCGACGAGGAATATCTCGGCGCTGTGATTCCGCTGCTCAAACAGGCGAAGGTGTCGGCGCTGCTGCTGCCGGGTATCGGTACCGTCGATCACCTGAAAATGGCGCACGAGCTTGGCGTGCACACGATCCGTGTCGCGACGCACTGCACCGAGGCGGACGTTTCGGAGCAGCACATTTCGTTCGCTCGCAAGCTTGACATGGACACCGTAGGATTCCTGATGATGAGCCACATGAACGACCCCGCGGGGCTCGTCAAGCAGGCGAAGCTGATGGAGAGCTACGGCGCGAACTGCATCTACATCACCGATTCGGCGGGTTACATGCTGCCCGACGACGTGAAGGCGCGCCTCGGCGCGGTGCGCGATGCGCTCGATCCGAAGACGGAACTCGGCTTTCACGGCCATCACAACCTCGCGATGGGCATCGCGAACTCGCTCGCCGCGATCGAGGCGGGTGCGAACCGCATCGACGGCGCGGCAGCGGGCCTTGGCGCGGGCGCGGGCAACACGCCGCTCGAAGTGCTGGTGGCCGTGTGCGACCGCATGGGCATCGAGACCGGTGTCGATGTGTGGAAGATTCAGGACGTCGCCGAAGATCTGGTCGTGCCGATGATGGACTTTCCGATCCGCCTCGACCGCGACGCGCTCACGCTCGGCTACGCAGGCGTCTACGGTTCATTCCTGCTGTTCGCGAAGCGCGCGGCGGAGAAGTACGGCGTGCCGTCGCGCGAGATTCTCGTCGAACTGGGCCGACGCAAGATGGTCGGTGGCCAGGAGGACATGATCGAGGACACCGCGCTCACGCTCGCGCGGCAACGCGCGAACCAGAACAACGAGGAGGCTGCATGAAGCTGTCGAACGAAACGATTGAATCACTGGCACGGCATCTCGACGATTGCGCGCTCGAAGCGCGCGACACGCCGAAGATCACCGACACGCATCCGGACATGGACTGGGACGACGCGTACGCGGTGCAGGACACGATACGCCGGCGCCAGCTTGCACGCGGGGCACGCATCGTCGGCTACAAGGCGGGCCTTACGTCGCACGCCAAGATGCGCCAGATGGGCGTCGAAACGCCGGTGTTCGGCTATCTCATCGACACGTTCGGGGTGCCCGACGGCGGCACCTGCAAGGTGGCCGAACTGATCCACCCGAAGGTGGAGCCGGAGATCGCGTTCGTCACGAAGACGGAACTGAAGGGGCCGGGCTGCCACATCGGCACGGTACTCGCCGCAACCGACTTCGTGATTCCAGGAATCGAGGTGATCGACAGCCGCTACCGCGACTTCCGCTTCGACCTGAAAAGCGTCGTGGCCGACAACACGTCGGCGGCTCGCTTCGTCGTGGGCGGTCAGCCGCTCGGCGTCGAAGGCGTCGATCTGCGCACGATAGGTATCGTGCTGGAGAAGAACGGCGAGCCGGTAGCGTTCGGCGCGGGCGCAGCAGTGCTCGGCCATCCGGCCGCGGCTGTCGCGATGCTCGCAAACCATCTGGGCGCGCGTGGTGAATCGATCCCCGCGGGCAGCCTGATTTTGTCGGGCGGCATTACCGAGGCGGTGGCGGTCGCGGCAGGCGACAACGTCACGCTGCGTGTGCAGGGCATGGGTTCAACCAGTTTGCGATTCGTCTGAGAAGGAGACCATCATGCCCATCGCTCACCTGTACATCATCGAAGGCCGCGACGACGAGAAGAAGGAGCGGCTGATAGCCGAAGTGACCGACGCCATTCATCGCGCAATCGATGCACCCGTTGAATCGGTGCGTGTGCTGATCTTCGAAATGCCGAAGGAGCATTTCGGCATTGCGGGGCAGAGCGCGAAGAAGCGCGGACGCTGATCAACGCACAGGCTTTCCAGACAGGAAAAACGCATGCAGAGCAATCCAGAAATCGGCCGCAGCATCATGGTCGATGGTATCCGCACCAACTATCACGACCTCGGCGATGGCGCGCCGGTCCTGCTGATTCACGGCTCGGGGCCGGGCGTGACGGCCTGGGCGAACTGGCGGCTCACGATGCCGGCGCTCGCGAAGCAGTTCCGCGTGATCGCGCCGGACATCGTCGGGTTCGGCGAAACGGCGCGTCCGCAGGGGTTCCGGTATGCGATGGACGCGTGGGTTACGCATGTGCTCGGGCTGCTCGATGCGCTCGGCGTTGCGCGCGCGCACGTCGTCGGCAATTCGTTCGGTGGTGCGCTCGCAATTGCGCTCGCGATCCGCGCGCCTGAGCGGGTCGGCAGGCTCGTACTGATGGGCAGTGCGGGCGTTTCGTTTCCGATCACCGAAGGACTCGACGCCGTGTGGGGCTATACGCCGTCGATCGCGAACATGCGCGCGCTGCTCGACATCTTCGCGTTCGACCGCACGCTCGTGAACGACGATCTCGCGAAGCTGCGCTACGAAGCGAGCATCCGGCCCGGCTATCAGGAGGCGTTTGCCGCGATGTTTCCGGCGCCGCGCCAACGCTCGGTGGACGCGCTCGCGAGCCCGGAGGCGGCCATCCGCACGCTGCCGAACGAGACGCTGATCGTGCATGGCCGCGAGGATCGCGTGATTCCGCTCGCCAGTTCGCTGCGTCTTTTCGAGTTGATCCCGCGCGCGCAGTTGCATGTGTTCGGGCAATGCGGGCACTGGACGCAGATCGAGCACGCGGAACGCTTCAGCGATCTGGTAGTTCATCATTTGCGCAAATAGCAGCGAACGTGGATTTCGGACGTCACATGCGGTTATAACAAAGTACTACTAATTATTAAAACACGACAAATCAATTGGTTTGTAAAAAGGAGACAACCGGATGTTCAGTCAACGAAAATTTCGTAGGGTGGGGATCGCTGGCGCAGTTGGCCTGCTTTTTACCGGCGCCGCGCACGCGCAGTCCAGTGTGACGTTGTACGGCCTCGTCGACGGCGGGCTGCTCTATACCAGCAAAACGCTCGATCCCGCGACGGGCGGCAATGCTGGCAAGCAGTTTTCGTTCCTCGATGGCGGCTCGGCGCCCACACTGTTCGGACTTACGGGCACGGAAGACCTGGGCGGCGGATTGAAGGCAGAATTCAAGCTGGAAAGCGGCTTTAGCGTCGCGAACGGCGCTTTCGGCAATTCGAACGGTAACCTGTTCGGCCGGCAAGCGTACGTCGGACTGTCGAACCGATATGGCGGACTCAAGCTGGGGATGCAGTTCTCACCGTTCTTTCTATCGCTCTTCGATCTCGATCCACGTGGAATGTCGCAATTTGGCAGTGGCCTGCCGATCTACCTCGATCACGTGCTCGGCACTGGTGTCTTTAACGCGAACGCCGTATCGTATTCGAGCCCGGTCGTCGCCGGTTTCTCGGGCGGCGCGATGTTTGCGTTCGGCGGCGTGGCCGGTAACTTCCAGTCGGGCCGGCAGTACTCGATGAACCTCAAGTACGACAACGGTACGGTGATGGTAGAAGGCGCGTTCTACAACGGGAACAGCGGCGGTACAGTGAACACGGCGCCACCGACGAATGTCGCATTCGTAGGGCGCATGCTGGGCGCGTCGTACAAGATCGGCGGGCTGAGCGCCAAAGCTTCGTTCATCAATTACAAGGTGGCGGGCGGCTTCAACAGCAACGTCTATAACGCCGGCCTCGACTTCCTCGCATCGCCGACCCTCGATTTCAACGGCGGCGTCTGGTACGTGAGCGACCGTAACGACACGACCAACCACTCGGTGATGGGCGCGCTTGGCGCACAGTACTTCCTCTCGCACAGGACGACGCTTTACGGCCAGGCCGCGGTGGTCAACAACCATGGCGCGATGAACACGGGGCTGTCGGTCAACAATGCGCTCTTCAGTCCAGCGGGGACGACGACGGGTGTGAACGTTGGCGTCCGCCACGTTTTCTGATGTCGAATTGGCCATCGAAGATTTTTTGGGGGCTCGCCGGGGCGATTCAGTATTTGCCCCAGCGCCACCGCGGTGGCTCTCCCTTGAGCCAGCACACGGCTAGAAGGGCCAGCGTTAGAAGTATGACAAACACGATGAACGCTGCCGGATGAAGATCAGGATGGGAGACGCGAGCGCCTATGCCAAGCAACACTGCATAGGCGACCAACACGGCCCATCCCTGCCAACGTACAGGCAGTCCCCATCCCCAGCCATGGCGTTTCGCCGGAAACCAGTAAGCATGTGCAGGAGACATCTCGTCGCTTCCTGAGGTGGACGCTGACAACATTGTGCTCTGAGTGGACATCGTTTGATGATTGCGGCCGACTTTTCCTTAGCGGAAGGATTGGCTCGAGCAGCAAAAACTCGATTTCCACTTCAGGGAAAGTCCAGGCGGAATAACGCACAGACGCAAAGTGTTCCGTTGGTCCGCTGAAGCGACCACAACAGGTGACAATAAAAACTGACTAAAAAGAAATGTGATGGCGCGGCGATCGACGGAAAGTCAACCGGATGTAACGGTGACGATCGTCGCTCCCTTCAACCTTTCCGCCAGATCGATGTGAAGCGGGCGGGCGCTGTACCAGCGTGCGAGGCCGGTTTTCGCACGGTGACCCACGACGATCAGGTCGGAGTTTAGTTGTTCGATCATCTGCGATATTGCGTATGCAGTGTCGCCAAATGCGACGTGGCCACGTGCGACCACGCCGTTCAACCCCAACTCATCGAGTGCGTATTTCAAGTCAACCCGTGCGTTCTCTTCCATCTGCGAAACCAGGACATCGCTCAGCGTGCTTGCCCACGTGGCGTTTGTGGTTACGTAATCGACAACTGTGACAACATCGACAAGCGCCGAAAGTGCCACAGAGAGTTTTGCGCAGCGAAGCAAAGCTATCTTCGCTTCGATCGTTCCATCATAGAAAAGTAGTATGCGGGAAGACGTAGACATGGCTGTTCGCAGTATGGAAGGTAGTGCATGGCGTTCAAAGAAGCATTGATCTGATAAGTCAAGGGAACTGAGTTAATACAATACGGAAGCGTCAGTAAATATTCCGAATTTGATCGACGGGACGGAATGTCTCGGTGAGATGCATTCTGTATAAACGCGAGTCGAAGAAAAATGACGTGAACGGCACTAGAGAAGTGACGTCGAATTACCAATCAGGCATGGTGTGCATCGGTAAGCCATATAGCTGCCGGGGGCGGCATCGCTGCGTTGGCCTTCGGTAAATCGATTGCGATCAGTCGCCGTATGGGCGCGTACGACCATGAGATCCAGTCGCGAGAAGTTGTGCGCCGGCATTTGTGTGTTCGCCGCTGTGGTCAACAAAGGGCGTTTGCAGTCGCGTCGGAGGTCACAGGCATGACGCTAGCGGGCGTCAGTTAGGCGGGCGATTGGTAGGCTGGAACAGAGGTTGAAAATCTGCCTTTTCAACCGAACGACGCGCTCCGTTTCGCGAACGGAAGAGGGTGGTCGTTTTTGCGAGGAGGTGATTTCTCGCCTCACCGGACTGCGGGAAGCCGTCACTGCCGTTGCAGGTGGCGCGTCGGTTGCGTACGGCAAGCTGAGAGTCAATCTGGATCCGGTTTCCTGCCGGGCCACTCTCGGGAAACAGCTGGATGGATTCACGGCCGCGCACCCCGACCACGATCCTGACTTCGTTGTCGATCTGATGAGCAATAAGCAGCGCATCAGTACGAGCTAGTGCCGTTGTCGTAAATCGGTCTAAGCCCGTTGCAGCCACTCGCTGCAACGGGCTTAGGTAAAACGGCAGGACGCTACTGCGTTAGTAGCGCGCTGTCATGCGTGGTAGCACCAGCCGGGACACGCGCTCATGCCGGCGAGGCCGCGTTCAACACGCCTCGAACGACGCGGCACGCCAGAGCAGGATGCCTGCAACCGCGTGATGCGGTCGCCACATAGTTGCTCTTTCGTCCTGCACGGAGCACCTTCAACGCCGCTTACAGTGCGCCCGGATTGACATAAACAGTCTTCACGGTCGTATAGAACTCCCTCGCATAGCTGCCCTGTTCACGCGGCCCATAGCTGGAGCCTTTACGCCCACCGAACGGAACGTGGTAATCGACACCCGCGGTAGCTGCGTTGATCATCACCATCCCGGCCTGTACGTGACGCTTGAAGTGCGCCGCATACTTCAGCGAAGTCGTGCAGATACCAGCCGAAAGCCCAAAGCGCGTATCGTTCGCGACAGCCAGTGCCTCTTCGTAATCCTTCACCTTGATAACCGACGCCACGGGGCCGAACACCTCCTCGCGGTTGATGCGCATATCGGATGTGGTGTCGGTAACCAGTGCGGGCGCGAGGAAGAATCCTTTGGTAGCGGATTCGACACGTTGACCGCCAAACACCGTCCCGCCTTCCTCGCGGGCAATGGCGATATAGCGCTCGTCCTGCGCGAGCTGGCTTTCGTCGACGACCGGCCCGATGTGCGTTGCACTATCGAGTGCATGACCGACCCGCAGCGCGCTCATGCGCGTTTTCACGGCTTCGATAAAGCGATCGTAAATGCCTTCCGTCACGATCAGACGGCTCGATGCCGTGCATCGCTGACCCGTGGAAAAGAACGAGCCGTTGACACAGGCTTCCACGGCAACATCGAGGTCTGCATCGTCGAGCACGACCATCGGGTTCTTGCCGCCCATTTCGAGCTGGAACTTCTTGCCGAGCGCAACGCATTTGGCAGCGATTGCCTGACCCGTTGCCACCGAGCCCGTGAAGCTGATGGCGTCGACATCGGGCGACTGGACGAGCGTCTCACCGACAACCGAGCCGCTGCCCATCACCAGATTGATGACACCGGCGGGCGCGCCTGCTTCGGCGATGATTTTCACGAGTTCCCAGGTGCTCGCGGGCACGAGGTCGGCGGGTTTGATGACGACGCAGTTGCCAAACGCGAGGGCAGGGGCGATTTTCCAAGCCGGAATTGCGATCGGGAAATTCCACGGCGTAATCAGGCCCACCACGCCGACCGGTTCGCGCGTGATCTCGACATTCAAGCCGGGTCGCACGGACGGCACGATTTCGCCGCCGACTCGCAGCGCTTCACCGGCGAAGAACTTGAAAATCTGGCCAGCGCGGCCGACTTCGCCGATTGCTTCGGGGAGCGTCTTGCCTTCCTCGCGGGCGAGCAACTCGCCGAGTTCGGCTTTGCGCGCGAGGACCACACTGCCCACCTGGTCCAGCAGATCGAAGCGCTGTTGCGGCGTGCTGAGGGACCATTTCGGAAAGGCCGTGCGGGCAGCCGCGATTGCACGTCGAGTCTGCTCGACGTCGGCTTGCGCGAATTCGCCAATCACGTCGTCAAGATCGGACGGATTGACGTTGTGCTTGACTCGCTCCGATGCAAGCCACTCGCCTGCTATGAAATTTGCGAACTGGTTCATGGTGTCGAATGGTTGATAGTCAAAGAAGTCACGTCGTTACCGCAATAAACATGCCGCAAACGCCGGACGGGTTTATTGCGCCTGAAGGAGCCCACGTTGCGCCAGATTGAGGTACAGCGCACGCGTGCCGAACGTCCACGGTGTGATTTCGGTGCACAGGCGCACCGTATTCACGAGCGCGCCGAGCGGCGGCGCGGAGATCGTCACAATGTCGCCCAGGTGATGCGTGAAGCCGGCCCCCGGTGCATCGCGGTCTTCGATCGGCGAAAACATGGTGCCGAGGAACAGCATGAAACCGTCGGGGTACTGGTGGTGCGCGCCGCAGGTCTGGCCGACGAGGTCGAGCGGATCGCGGCTGATTTCGCTCATGTGGCTGATGCCCTCCAGCACGAAGTCGTCGTCGCGGCCTTCCACGAGCAACGAAACGCTCGTTTCGCGAACGGTGTCGATCGTGAAGTGCTCGTCGAACAGGCGCACGAACGGGCCGATCGCACACGAGCCGTTATTGTCCTTGCACTTGCCGAGCAGCAGCGCAGAGCGTCCCTCGATGTCGCGCAGGTTCACGTCGTTGCCGAGCGTAGCGCCGACGGCTTCGCCCTTGCTGCTGACCGCGAGCACGATTTCCGGCTCGGGGTTGTTCCAGACCGAGGCGGGATGCAGGCCGATATCGGCACCAAAGCCCACCGACGACATCGGCTGCGACTTTGAGAATACTTCGGCATCCGGACCAATGCCGACTTCCATGTACTGCGACCACGCGCCGCGACGCACGAGTTCGGCCTTCAGTTGCATGGCCGCTTCGGAACCCGGGCGGATTTTCGACAGATCGGTGCCGATCAGCGCGGTAATTTCATTGCGCGCTTCGACGGCCTTTGCCGGGTCGCCGCCGGCCTGTTCTTCGATCACACGCTCGATCAGGCTCACGGCGAAGGTGACGCCGCACGCCTTGATCGACTGGACGTCGCACGGTGCGAGCAGGTAGGGACCGCTGCCGCTTTGCGCCGCGAGACTGGCCTCCATCAGCTTGCTGACCGGGCCAAGCGATTCGCCTTGTGCCGTGCGGGCGATTTCAACGACATCGGGACGATCCAGCAGATCAGCGGTGGTCGGCACGGTGCGCGTGATGTCGAATACTTCACCGTTACGCACGACGACGACGCTGGGTCCTTCGCCCGTATCGCTGTGTCGCCACACGCGTCCGATGAGAAGTGCGCGTTCGAGGTCCTGCGGCAGGCAGGCGGAAATGTTGGAAGCGGTCATGGATCGATTGAGCAAAAAGTGGAGAAGTTGAATTGCACACTTAGTGCGAGTGGCGCGGATCGCCGCGTTCCTCGATCACCTTGAGGTAAAGCGTGGCCGGTTCGAGGCAGCCGCCCGTCGAAAGCTGCCCGACCATTTGCCGGTAAAGCTCCTGCCACGGCGTCTGCGCCGGCGGCGCTCCAAAAGTTGCCGTCTCACGGCGACGCGCGAGTTCCGCCTCGTCGATCAGCACATTGACGCTGCGCGCATTCAGATCGACGCGGATGCGGTCGTTGGTGCGCAGCAGCGCGAGACCGCCGCCCACCGCTGCTTCCGGCGACATGTTAAGGATCGACGGACTCGCCGACGTACCGCTTTGCCGTCCATCGCCCATGCACGGCAGCGATTCGATACCGCGGCGCAGGAGTTCGGCCGGCGGCGCCATGTTGACCACTTCGGCGCTTCCCGGATACCCCACCGTGCCGCAGCCCCGGATCACGAGGATGCAGTGCTCGTCGATTTCCAGTGACGGGTCGTCGATGCGTGCATGATAGTCCTCCGGCCCTTCGAAGACGATCGCGCGTGCTTCGAAGCTGTTTTCCGCGCCCGGCTCGCTAAGATAGGTCTGACGAAATGCGTCGCCGACGACGGACATCTTCATGATGGCGCTGTCGAAGAAGTTGCCGGACAGCACGATAAAGCCCGCGCGATGCTTGAGCGGCTCGTCGTGCGGCCGGATGACTTCGCGGTCGGCTTCCGGCGCGGTCGAGGCGATCTCTCCGATCGTGCGGCCCGATACAGTCGCACAGTCGCCGTGCAGCAGGCCGGCGGCCGCGATCTGGCGAAGCACGGCGGGCACGCCGCCCGAGCGGTGGAAGCTTTCGCCAAGGTATTCGCCAGCGGGCATGCAGTTGACGAGCAGCGGCACTTGCTCGCCGACGCGCTGCCAGTCGTCGAGGCTCAGTTCGATCCCCATATGACGCGCGATCGCAATCAGATGCGGCGGGCAGTTGGTCGACGCACCCAGTGCGGACGCAACGACGATCGCATTTTCGAACGCGGCGTGGGTCATGATGTGCGACGGACGCATGTCGTCGCGCACCATATCGACGATGCGCTTGCCGGTCGTGTATGCCATCTGGCCACGCTCGCGGTACGCGGCCGGAATGCTGGCGCAGCCTGGCAGCGACATGCCGAGCGCTTCGGCGAGACAGTTCATCGAAAGCGCCGTGCCCATCGTATTGCAGTGACCGATCGAGGGGGAGGACGCGGTGGTCAGCTCCATGAAACCCTCATAGTCGATTTCGCCTGCGGCCAGCAGGTTGCGCGCGTGCCAGATCACGGTGCCCGAGCCGACGCGTTGGCCGTTATGCCAGCCGTCGAGCATCGGCCCGCCGGACAGCACGATGGCAGGCAGGTCGATCGTCGCGGCGGCCATCAGGCAGGCCGGGGTCGTCTTGTCGCATCCGGTGGTCAGCACGACGCCGTCCAGCGGAAAGCCGTGCAGGATTTCCACGAGACCGAGATAAGCGAGGTTGCGGTCGAGCGCGGCGGTGGGACGGCGGCTTTGCTCAGCGAGCGGGTGGACGGGGAACTCCATCGGAATGCCGCCGGCGTCGCGAATGCCCGCTTTGACGCGCTGCGCAAGTTCGATGTGGTGGCGGTTGCAGGGCGCCAGATCGCTGCCCGTCTGCGCGATGCCGATGATCGGGCGGCCCGACTGCAATTCCTCGCGGGTGAGGCCGTAGTTCATGAAACGCTCGACGTACAGCGCGGTCATATCCGCGTGAGCCGGGTCGTCGAACCAGTTCTGGCTTCTCAGCCTGCGCGGTTTGAATTCGGACATCGTGGTCATCTCTCTTGCATGCAAAGGGAAGTTGAGTATTCGCGGGCGGTCGCGGTGGACTCGCCATGCTGCGGGCCATGATAGCCAGCAGTGCCGTCCGGTCGCATTTTCATACACCGTCCGACCGGTCAGTCTAGTTTACTGTTACCGGTAACAGGCCTGCATGTTACGCCTCTCTGGCGATCTCGTACAGCCAAGGGTTATCCCCTGGTAACTCGCATAGTAATCAGGTTTACTAATCAGTCTCGCGAAATCAGGAGCGCACTGGACAAATTGCGGGAATACCCCTGTTCAAACAGGGTTGAAGCGATGCTTGCACGCGTGATATTGTTGCGACGTTACCGATAACATACACCGCCGGCAGCGGCTTCATTTGACCGGCGAACATTGCAGCCAACTGGTTTGAGAGGGTGGAGATCAACGATGGAAAAGCGCGTATCCAAAGCGGTATTCAAGTCCAAGGCGTGCGAACTGTTCCGGCACGTGGAAATGCTGGGGGAGACAGTGGTCGTGACCGATCGAGGTGAGCCTACCGTTGAAATCCGTCCCTACCGAAGCCGTCGCAAGAACCCGCTTGAACTATTGCGCTCCTCCATCGTGAACTTCAGCCTCAAGGGCGAACCCGAGGCGCTCGCGCAGCAGGCCGAGAACGGATGATCACGCTCGATACCCTCGCGCTCGTCTACTGGTTGACCGGAAAGGACGAGTTGGGCGAGGCCGCGCAAAAGGCAATCGATAACGAGCTGAACGGCGGCGAAATCCTGATTTCGACGATCACCGTGATGGATCTGGTGCAATTCGTCGAAGACGGGTGCCTCGAACTTTCGATGGACACCCGTAGCTGGCTTTCCACGCTCATATCGATCGAGGGCGTGCGTATCGTGCCGGTCGATTCCGCTATCGCGGTGCGCGCCGCTTCGATGTCACGCGAGCTGACTTCGCATCAAAGGCTGATTGCGGCCACCGCGCGCACGCTTGGCGGCACGCTTGTCACGCCGGACGCGCGAATGCGGGAATTAACCTATGTGGAAACGGTCTGGTGATGGCGATCCGAACCGCGGCGTGTGATTCGCCGCGGTTCGTCGTCCTTTCTTATAGCCCGTTGCGTTGCATGCGCGTTTTGCGTGGGGCCTGCGCCGACACTGCGCGGCGCAGCTCGAGCGGAGCCGGGCCAGTCGAATCGCGTACCACCAGTTCCGCCGGAAACGTGATGCGCTGCGAGGCAGCATCGAAACCGGCGATCTGCGATAGCAGCGTATTGACCGCGGAGCTCGCCATCTGCTGGAACGGTTGACGAACGGTGGTGAGTGACGGATGAAACTGCTCGGCCATCGGGATGTCGTCGAAGCCGATCACGGAGATGTCGTGGGGCACGCGCAAGCCGGCTTCGCGTACCGCAGCGATAACACCGAACGCACTTTGATCGTTGGCCGTGAAGATCGCCGTGGGCGGCTCGGGCAGCGCGAGCAGCCCGGATGCCACTTCGAACGCAGTCATTTGCGAGAGGTCGCCCGTGACAACGAGTTCCGGATCGTGCGGCAGTCCATGGCGGATCAGCGCGTCGTGATAGCCCCGTTGACGATCGCGCACGCCTTCTATCAATTCGTCGCCGCCGAGATACGCAATTCTCCTGTGTCCGAGTTCGGCCAGATGATCGACCGCGAGCTGCGCGCCGCCATAGTTGTCGACCGACACGGACGGAAAGCGGTTCAGCGTTCCGCGCTGGTCGATCACGACCACCGGCAGGTTCGCGCTCGCGAGCGAATCGAGGCACAACGATTCGCGCGGCAGGATCGCAAGCAGGCCATCGGAAAACTGGCGCACGAGACCCAGCACGTCGTGATGCGTGCGCCGGTCGTCGTCGGAGAGCGTGTAGACGAGGACCTCGCAACCGCCGGCACGCGCCGCACGCCCAGCGCCCAGAATCAGTTCGCTGGAGAACTGCGTGTCGAGCGTCGGGGTAATGATGCCGATGATGCCGTTGCGGCCGCCGGAGAGCTTTTGCGCCGTGCGATTCACGACATAGCCGATATCCGAGGCGATCCTCGTGATTTCGTCACGCGTTTCGCGGGATACGCCGGGCCGCCCGTTGAGTGCGCGCGATGCGGTCATCTGCGACACGCCCGCGAGACGGGCGACGTCTGCGAGTGTCGGGTTTTGTTTTGTCATTGCCTGACAGCCTGTTTCCGGAGATACGTCAGAGTTTGCTTTCAAGTTGAACGTTAGCGCTATCAGTATTCTGCCGGTCATTATCGCAGAACACAAGGCGTTTGGCCGCCGAGCCGGGCAGGGCTGGCACGCACAAAGGCGGAGGCCCGTTATCAGGGCAATGGCTGCGGGTTAGGGTTTTCAGGGAGTCGGGTCACAGGTTAACCCGTATAGCGTTAAGGACCTCGCTTAACTAACATCCAGCAACGTTAAGGCTAACGTAGTGCCTATAACTTCACAACAGAGGAGACGTATCGATGGCGCATGCGGTTCTTTCGAAAGCCCGGCCGGTAGTTGGCGCAGTGGCTCTGGTCTGTTCAATGCTGGCGGCGTCAACTGCCGCAATCGCTGCGGACGCAAAAGTAATCACCGAGTGGGACCAGCAGACCAATGCTACCTCGAGCAAGGTGCTGCGCGACGGCGCAGACCGCTTCGAGAAATCGGTTCCGGGGTACAAGGTCGAGCAGTCGCACGTGCTCAACGAGGCCTACAAGACCAAGCTGAAGGTGGCGTTCGGCGCCAACCAGCCGCCTTGCGTCTTCGAAAACTGGGGCGGCGGTGGCCTGCACGAGTACGTGAAGTCCGGCCAGATCGTCGACCTCACGCCGTACCTGAGCAAGGATCCGGCGTATCGCGACCGCTTCATGAAGGCATCGTGGGATAACACGACGTTCGACGGCAAGACCTACGGTGTTGCTGCCGAAAACGCAGCGACCGCGGTGATCTTCTACAACAAGGAAGTCTTCAAGAAGTACGGCATCACGCCGCCGAAGACGTGGGATGAACTGATGCACGTCGTCGATGTGCTGAAGTCGCACAACGTTGCAGCGTTCTCGCTCGCGAACAAGAACAAGTGGACCGGCTCGATGTACTACATGTACATCGTCGACCGTATCGCTGGTCCGCAAGTCGTGAAGGACGCGCTCGCAGGCAAGGGCAAGGGCTTTGAAGACCCGGCGTTCATCGAAGCCGGCAAGCGCATTCAGGATCTCGTTAAGGCCGGCGCATTCGCACCTGGCATCAACGGTCTTGATTACGACTCGGGTGCTTCGCGCCGTCTGCTGTACACGGGCAAGGCTGCCATGGAGCTGATG
Source organism: Paraburkholderia adhaesiva (assembly GCF_021390575.1). Taxonomy (GTDB): domain Bacteria; phylum Pseudomonadota; class Gammaproteobacteria; order Burkholderiales; family Burkholderiaceae; genus Paraburkholderia; species Paraburkholderia adhaesiva. Next base: position 614,626 of record NZ_JAJEJQ010000003.1, read on the forward strand.
GGTGCATGGGAAGCTTCGACGATCGCCAACGAAAACCCTGGCTTCGCGAAGGATCTCGACTTCTTCCCGTTCCCGTCTGTGACGGGCGGCAAGGGTGACCCGCGCGACATGATCGGCACGGTGGGCGATGGCTTCCTGAGCATCTCGACCGAGTGCAAGAACCAGGATGCGGCGTTCAAGCTGATCCAGGCGCTGACCGACGAGCAGGCGATGCAGGCTCGTGCGACGGATGACCACAAGCTTCCGCCGGTCAACAACGTGAAGATCGACGATCCGTTCACGCAGCGTCTGCAGCAACTGCTCGCCGCCGCTCCGAGCGTGCAGCTCTGGTACGACCAGGCACTGCCGCCGGCTCTTGGCGAAATGCACAAGGACACGACGCAACAGTTGTTCGGTCTCTCGATCACGCCTGAGGCCGCTGCGCAGCAAATGCAGGCCGCCTTCAAGAAGGGCGGTTAATTCCCAGTCCTTTAGGAAAGTCCGATCGGCACCGCGAGGTGCCGGTCGGCATGAACGCTCGTGAATATCGCTATTACCGCTACACCTGAACGCCGGCTGCGCTTGTCGTCACAAGCGCTCGTCACGGTTGTGTTTCTCGCACCCGCGATCTTTTTGCTGGCTGTATTCCTGCTCTACCCGCTCATCTCCAGTCTGCAGCTGTCGCTTCTCGACTGGAATGGCCTCGGTAACACGGCCCGTTATGTCGGGTTCGCGAACTGGGAGAAGCTCGCCCACGACACCGTGTTCTGGCACGCGCTCTGGAACAATGTGATTCTTGCTGTCACGTCGATCGCTTTCCAGTTGCCCATCGCGCTCGTGCTCGCCGTCCTGCTGGAAAAAGCGGGCCGTGGCTCGCGCATCCTCAAGATTCTCTATTTTCTGCCGCTGCTCATGTCGAGCGTGGCGATCGGTATTCTGTTCAAGAGCATCTACGATCCGAATTTCGGTCCGCTCAACGCGGCACTGCAAGCGGTCGGTCTCGACAGTCTCGCCAAGGACTGGCTGGGCGACCCGCATTTGTCGCTGGGTTCGACCATCGCCGTCATCATCTGGCAGAACGCGCCGTTCTACATGATTCTGTTCCTCGCCGGCCTCTCGTCGATGCCGGCTGAGGTCAACGAGGCCGCGCTGCTCGACGGCGCTTCCGAGTGGACCATTTTCTGGCGCATCAAGCTGCCGCACCTGCTGGGCACGGTGCGTACGGCTGTGCTCCTGTCCGTGCTCGGATCGCTGCGCTACTTCGACCTCGTGTTCGTCATGACCGGCGGCGGTCCGGAAGGCTCGTCCGAGGTGATGGCCACCTACATGTACCGCACGGTTTTCAATTCGTTCCAGCTCGGCTACGGCAGCACCATTGGCTCGGCGATGTTCCTCATCGTCTGTGCGGTGGCGGCGGTATCGCTGCGCTTCACCCGCCGTTATGCAACCGAGGTCTGATCCATGAGCAAGAAACGTCGATTCCCGCGTGTGGGGATTCCTCTCCTCGCACTGATCTGGCTGGCCGTTACGACGCTTCCGTTTATCTTCATGGTCGCGTCGAGCATGAAGACCCAGGAAGAAAATTTTTCGACGCCCGTGTGGGCGCCGCCGGGTCATCTGTATTTCGGCAACTACGCGGCGGTGATGCAGGGGCCGTACTTCACGTACTTCCGTAACAGCGTGTTCGTGGTGGGCGTGTCGGTGCTGATGATCGTCGTCTTCAGTGCGATGGCGGCCTACGTATTTGCGCGCATGCGTTTCAGGCTGAACAAGCCGCTCTTTGCGCTCATCGTCGCTGGCATGATCGTGCCGCTGCACTCGACGCTCGTGCCGATCTATCTGCTCACGCGTAACCTCGGTCTTTACGACACGCCGTTCGCGCTGTTCGGCCCGTATGTGGCGCTCAGTCTGCCGGTGTCGATCTTCATTCTGACCGAGTTCATGCGCCAGATTCCGCGCGAGCTGGAAGAGGCCGCGCAGCTCGACGGCTGCAGCCCGTTCCGCATCTTCTGGCGTATTTTCTTCCCGCTCTCGGGTCCGGGCCTCGCCACGGTGGCGATCTTCAACGGCATCGGTCTCTGGAACGAGTTCATCTTCGCGTACATCCTCACGTCGACGTCCGAGCACCGTACGTTGCCGCTCGCGATCTGGGATTTCCAGGGGCAGTACGCGTCGAATATTCCCTCGATGCTGGCTGTGCTCGTGCTCACGTCGCTGCCGCTGATCGTTGCCTATGCGTTCGGTCAGGAACGCGTGATCAAGGGGATGATGGCTGGCTCGCTCAAGGGCTGACCCGCATCCAACACCGTCTCGACAACGTGCGGGCCCGCGTGGCCCGCACACCGAACTTCGCGAATTTCGCATAAACCGATATGGCAAGCATTTCTCTCACCAACGTCCAAAAGTCCTACGTGAATGGTCACGCGGTGATTCGTGACGTCAACCTCGAAGTCGGCAAGAACGAGTTTTGCGTCTTTCTCGGGCCGTCGGGCTGTGGCAAGTCCACGCTGTTGCGCATGATCGCCGGTCTCGAATCGATCACGGGCGGCGAGTTGCGCATCGATGGCCAAGTGATGAACGACGTCGAGCCAGCCAAGCGCAAAGTCGCCATGGTGTTCCAGAACTACGCGCTCTATCCGCATATGAGCGTGTACGAGAACATGGCGTTCGGTCTGCGTCAGGCCAAAATCGACAAGGCGACGATCGACACCAAGGTGCGTCGCGCGGCGGCGTCTCTGCAGCTCGATAAACTGCTCGACCGGCGCCCTGCCGCGTTGTCGGGCGGCCAGCGCCAACGTGTCGCGATTGGCCGGGCGATCGTGCGCGAGCCGGGCGTGTTCCTCTTCGACGAGCCGCTCTCGAATCTCGACGCCGCGTTGCGCGTACAGACGCGCACCGAAATCGCACGACTGCATCGCGAATTCGGCGACGCAAGCGCCGTCTACGTCACGCATGACCAGATCGAAGCGATGGCGCTCGCGGACAAGATCGTGCTGCTGCAAACGGACATGCAGCCGGGCAACCATGGCAGCATCGCCCAGATCGGCGCGCCGCTCGATCTCTATCACCGGCCCGCGAGCCGGTTCGTCGCGGGTTTCATCGGCTCGCCGAAGATGAATTTTCTGCCGGGCATCGTGAAGTCCATCGATGAAGGTGGCGTCGAGATCGAACTGACCACGGGCGAGATCATTCGCGCTCGCGTCGATGGTCGTCAGGTCAGCCCGGGCGAGCAGGTCACGCTTGGCGTGCGGCCGGAGCACATGAGACTTGCGAGTGAAGCAGGCGATGTCCAGTCGATCCGCTGCTCGGTGCGCCTCGTCGAGCATATGGGCGAGCACAGCTACGTCCACGTGGAGGGCGGCAGCCATACGCCGGCCATGCTGATCGCCAAGCTCGCGGGTGATAGCCACCTCGTGCGCGATGAGCAGGTCAGCCTCGCACTGCCGGCCAACGCGTGTCACGTGTTCGACAATCGCGACTTCGCCTTGCGGCGCCTCGACTGATTGCGCGGACGGTCTTCGTATTGACGAAACGTCTGACTTAACGTCGCCGATTGCACAACGAATTGAATTTAAAGGAGTCCTTTTGATGTCGCTTCAGCACAAGAGCGAAATCCCGCTCTACCGGGACCCTGATGCCCCGAGTGAGGCACGTGTCGCCGACCTGATGTCGCGCATGTCGCTCGAAGAAAAGATCGCCCAGCTTCACGCCGTCTGGCTGAAGCTGTCGGCCGATGGCAAGCATCAGCCGCGTTCCGAAGATTTCGCACAGCGCGACGCCGGTGTGCCGATCGAGCGTCTGCTGCAGCATGGACTCGGACAGGTGACGCGCCCGCTCGGCACGCATACGGTCGACCCGAAAGAGGGCGTGCGCGCGCTCAATGCCTTGCAGCGGCAGATGGTGGAAGAGACGCGTCTCGGCATTCCGGTGATGGCGCACGAAGAATGTCTCGTGGGTCTGATGACGAAAGATGCCACGCTGTTTCCGTCGCCGCTCAACTATGCGGCGACCTGGAATGCCGAACTGATCGGTCGCGTTGGCGAGATCATCGGCCAGCAGGCGCGTTCGATCGGTTGCCATCAGGGGCTCGCTCCGGTGCTGGACGTCTCGCGCGACCCACGCTGGGGGCGCACGGAAGAAACGTTTGGCGAAGATCCGTATCTCGTCGGCGTGATGGCCTGCCACTATGTGGACGGCTTGCAGGGAGAGCGGCGCGATCTGCTCGCCACGCTCAAGCATTTCGTGGCTCACTCGGCCAGCGAAGGCGCGCGTAACCACGCGCCGGTGCATGTCGGTCCGCGCGAACTCAACGATACCTTCATGCTGCCGTTCGAAATGGCAGTCAAGCTCTCGAATGCTGGCTCGATCATGCCGGCGTATCACGACATCGACGGCGTTCCGTGTCACGCGAACCGCGATCTGCTTGAAGGCGTGCTGCGCGAGAAGTGGGGTTTCGACGGTCTGATCGTGGCCGACTATGCAGGCGTCAATCTGCTCTACACTCACCACGCCGTAGCGCGCGACGCCGCGGCAGCGGCCGCGCTCGCGTTCAACGCGGGCCTCGACGTCGAACTGCCGGGTCATGAGTGCGCGCTGCATCTGGCGGAAGCCATCGAACGCGGCGAAATCAGCCTCGCCACCATCGACGCGGCAGTCGCTCGCGTGCTGCGCACGAAGTTCGACATCGGTCTGTTCGAGCATCCGTACGCCGATCCCGAGAGCGTGAACCTGCGCGGCGCTGAGGCGACCGATGTCGCTCACGAAGTGGCACTGCAGTCTGCTGTTTTGCTGCGCAACGAGGGCGTGTTGCCGCTGAAGCTCGACAGCGCTTCGAAGATTGCCGTGATCGGACCGACCGCTGACGACCCGCTGGCGCTGCTTGCGGGCTACAGTTTCCCTGTACATCTGATCAATAGCGGCGAGCAGTCGGATCTGGCCATGACGACGCCGTTGCAGGCATTGCGCGATCTGCTCGGGAAAGACCGGGTGATTCACGCGCGTGGCTGCCACATCATCGAGGAACGGCGTGCGGGCGCGCCCGTGTTTCCGGGCGACGTGCCATTGGCCGCCATGTCCGAGCACAAGGAAGATGAACTGATCAGCCGGGATACGTCGGACATCCCCGCGGCGGTAGCGGCCGCAAAACAGGCTGAAGTCGCCGTGGTGTTTGTCGGCGATCTGGCCGGACTCTTTCAGTCCGGCACGGTGGGCGAAGGCTCCGACACGGACAGCCTCACGCTGCCCGGCGTGCAACAGGCGCTCCTCGCTGCGGTGGTCGAAAGCGGGACGCCCACGGTGGTGGTGATGACGGGTGGCCGTCCGTACACGCTCGGCGGTCTCGAAGACAAGGTGGCCGCGCAGATCATGGCGTTCGCGCCAGGCGAGAAGGGCGGCGAAGCACTGGCTGAACTGATCACCGGGAAGGCGAATTTCAGTGGACGTCTGCCGCTTTCCGTGCCCAAGAGCGCGGGCGCGGTGCCGTACACCTACAATCACCGGCTCAAGAGTGCGGGCACGCCCGTGGCTTATCACTTCGGATCGCGCTATCCGTTCGGCTTCGGTCTGAGCTATACGCAATTCCAGTTTGACGGGCTTGAACTCTCGACGCAGAAAGCGGCAATCGCGGATGGCACGTTTGAGTTCAGCTTCAACGTGAATAACGTGGGTGCTTGCGACGGCGTAGAAGTCGTGCAGATCTACGTGCATGACAAGATCGCATCTTCCGCGCGGCCTGTGCGCGAACTGAAAGCATTCGCACGCGTTCCTGTTGCTGCAAACGCTTCGGCACGTGTGAGAGTGCGCATTCCGGTGGACATGCTCAATTTCACCGACGCAAGAGGCGAACGTATCGTCGAACCGGGCGACTTCGATCTGATGATCGGCAGTTCGAGCCGGGACATTCACCTGGGCGATACGCTTACCGTAGTGGGCCAGGCGACCCGCACGCTCGAGCGCGACTGGCGCATGGTCAGCGAAGTCGAAATCATCGCGCAATGACAGAAAGCGGCTGGCGCCTGCACGCGGGCGCCAGCAAGCTTGATCTCGTAACAACCTGGGAATCTGGGAATTCTGATGTCGTACGCAATTTATCCAAGCCTCATTGACAAGACCGTCGTGATTACGGGCGGTGGTAGCGGCATAGGGGCCGCCATGGTCGAGGCGTTCGCAGCGCAAGGCGCGCGCGTATTCTTTCTGGACGTGGCGGAAAAGGATTCGCTCGATCTTCAGGAAAAGCTTCGTGATTCGACGCATCCGCCGGTGTTTTACCGTTGTGATCTGCGCGATCTCGATGCGCTGAAAGCCACGTTTTCCGATATCGCCGGGCGCGGCGGCCCGGTCGAAGTGCTGATCAACAACGCCGCCAACGACGACCGCCACGAAGTGAGCGATGTGAGCCCGGCCTACTGGGACCAACGCATCGAGGTCAACCTGCGCCACCAGTTTTTCTGCGCGCAAGCGGTCGCGGACGGTATGCGCGAACTCGGGCGCGGCGTGATCCTGAATCTGGGCTCGATTTCGTGGCACCTGGCGACGGCCAATCTGAGCATCTACATGACCGCAAAGGCGGGCATCGAAGGACTCACGCGCGGCCTTGCACGGGATTTCGGCGCGCACGGCATCCGCGTGAACTGCATTATTCCGGGCGCCGTGCGTACACCGCGGCAGATGCAACTCTGGCAATCGCCGGAAAGCGAAGCGAAGATCGTCGCGGATCAATGCCTGCAGCAGCGCATTGACCCGGAGCACGTCGCACGGATGGCGCTGTTTCTCGCCTCCGACGACGCAGCCCGCTGCTCGGGCCGCGATTATTTCGTCGATGCGGGATGGTACGGCGGATGAATTCCACAACACCCGTTTGCGTCTGGCCCGTAGAGGCAGTGCTTGGCGAAGGACCCGTATGGCGTGCCAGTGAAGGCGCCGTTTACTTCGTCGATATCAAGCAGCACAAGCTGCATCGCCTTTCGACAGCGACCGGCGAAACCCGCACGTGGAGCGCGCCCGCGCAGATCGGCTTTGTCGCGCCGTATTCCGATGACACTTTCGTGTGCGGCGTGCAAGGCGGTCTCTACCGCTTCGCGCCGTCAACCGGTCAGTTCGAACTGCTCAAGCGAATCGAAAGCGAGCTTCCGGGCAACCGTCTCAATGACGGGTATGCCGATGCGCGTGGCCGTCTCTGGTTCGGCTCGATGGATGACGCCGAGGTCGACCCCAGCGGTTCGTTGTACATGGTCGGTGAAAATGGCGAAGTTGTCGTTCGCGATAGCGGCTATGTGATTACGAATGGGCCGGCGATGAGCCCGGACGGTCGCACGCTTTACCATGGTGACACCATGGAGCGGGTCGTTTACGCATTCGATGTCGCGAGCGACGGAACCTTGAGCGGCCAGCGCACGTTCGCGGCGATCTCGGGTACTGGGTATCCGGACGGTATGGCCGTGGATTCGGAAGGCTTTGTGTGGATCGCGCTCTTTGGCGGCGCTCGCATCGAACGCTATTCTCCGGCCGGCGCGCTCGTGGAGCAGATTGCGTTTCCCTGCTCGAACGTCACGAAGCTCGCGTTCGGTGGTGATGACTTGCGCACTGTGTACGCGACCACGGCCCGCAAGGGTCTTTCGCAAGAGCAGTTGAGCGAGCAGCCATTGGCTGGGGGACTGTTTTCATTCCGTTCGCCTGTCCCGGGGCAAGCGCAAGCCGCGTGCACCGCGGCGCTGGGGTGAAGCACGCGTTGCGCCGTGCGCGCCCTTTCGCGGAGTCAACCGGTATCATACGGGTTCTAACACTCCACGGCTTCCGCTCATGAGCGCAACGCCCGCTCTCCCGCTTTCCGTACCGCCCCGCATGTCGGATGTTGCCCGGCTCGCCGGGGTATCGAAGATGACTGTTTCCCGCGTGCTGGCGGGAGGCAATGTATCGCAGGCTACGCGCGAGCGGGTCCAGAAGGTCATCGACGAACTCGGCTACGTGGCCGACGCCGCAGCGGGCGCCTTGTCGTCGGGGCGCTCCGATTTCGTCGCCGTGCTGGTGCCGTCACTCTCCAGCTCCAACTTTTCCGATACCGTGCGCGGGCTCAGCGTGGCGCTTGCGCCTCACGGCCTGCAACTTCTGCTCGGCGACACCGATTACCGGCTCGAAGAAGAGGAGCAACTCGTCCGCTCGATGCTGCGCTATCAACCGCGATGCGTGGCGCTCACCGGAAGACATCACACCGATGCGACCCGCACGCTGCTGCAGCGCGCGGGCATTCCGGTCGTCGAAATGTGGGATTTGCCGAGCGATCCGATCGACATGAGCGTGGGTTTCTCGAATTCGAGGGCCGCGCGCGCGATGGTGCGGTATCTGCACGAGAAGGGTTATAAGCGCATTGGCTATCTCGGCGGCGCGAGCGAACTCGACCGACGCGGTCTTGAACGGATGCGGGGCTACGTCGCCCAGATCAAGGCGCTCGGTCTTGGCGAGCCGCGGGTCATTCGGCTCGGCGAATCACCGATCACCATGAGCCATGGCGCACCGGCGCTCGCTGCGTTGCTCGAAGCATGGCCCGACACGGACGCGGTGATGTGCGTGAGCGACATGTCCGCTTTCGGCGCAATCATGGAATGTCATCGACGTGGTATGTCGGTGCCTGATGATATTGCAATCGCGGGATTCGGCGACTTCGAGGTTGCCGCGTGCTGCCACCCCACGATTACGACGGTCTCCGTGGATGCCTACGGCATCGGGCTGCGTGCCGGCGACGCTTTGCTGGCCGCGCTCGGCGTGGCTGCGCCGGATGCGTCCACCCAGGAGACGCAGCCGCGCGCGAAGGCCACCAAGGTCGAATTCACGGTCGTTGCGCGAGAGAGCGCTTAAACCGCTGCGCACACACAGTCCCGTGCCGCACGAGAGCGGCTTGGCGAGCGTAGAACGCATTAGCCTGCGAATTCCCGTCTATTTGACGAAAATGCGGTATATTCCAATACTGAAAGACGGAGTCCGATTCCGGGCGCAATTCATGCGACCCCACGAAATGCCCCAATCATGACCCGCAGGCGTCCGTCAAACCATCGGTTGCCAGGGTTTGGTGGAAGGGCAATAAATCGAGCGAGCTGCGATAGATACACCATGCCAGTCACTTACTTTCGTAATCTCACAGGCAAGGATCGCAACAACAGCTCCAATCGGCATCTCGGCTTTTCGCTTGCGTTCGTTGCGGGCGCCGCTAACGCGGGTGGCTTTCTCGCCGTCAAACAATATACGTCGCACATGAGCGGCATCGTGTCCGCCATCGCCGACGAAGCAGCGCTCGGCAACGTCACCTATGTGTTTGCCGGCGTCGCGTCGCTCTCATCGTTCGTGCTCGGCGCGGCATGTTCCGCGGTGCTCATCAACTGGGGACGGCGCAGACAGTTGCATAGCCGGTACGCCCTGCCATTGCTGCTCGAAGCTGTTCTGCTGCTGTTTTTCGGTCTGCTCGGCGGCCATCTCGCGCTGTGGCAGGCGTTGTTCGTGCCCTTCACGGTGGTCCTGCTGTGCTTCATCATGGGGCTGCAGAACGCGATCATCACGAAGCTGTCGAATGCCGAAATCCGCACGACGCACATGACGGGCATTGTCACCGACCTCGGTATTGAACTCGGCAAGCTGTTCTACTGGAATTCGAGTCGCATGCGATCAGGCGAGTCCGACGTGTATGCGGACCGGCAGAAGCTGCGCGTGCTCGGCACGATGCTCACGATGTTTCTTTCTGGCGCTTTTGCAGGGGCGCTTGGCTTCAAGCACGTCGGCTACTCCGCAACCATTCTGCTGGCCGGCATCCTGGTCGTGCTGGCCGCCGTGCCGATGGCCGATGATCTTCGCGAATGGGCGAGGCGTCCGGGTAGCACCGCACGCTGACATTGCATCATCGCGCCTGGGGGCTTTCCAGGCTCCTGTTGTGCGAGCCTCAGGTCAGTTCACCGACTCCCGCAGAATGATGCCGCCCAGTTCGGCAAGTCTCGTCGCATCGACACGCACGCTCGGGCACGAGATACCGGCGGTGGCAATCATCTCGCCGTGTTCGTCATAAACCGGACGCGCCACGCAGCGGATGCCATCCGTAAACTCCTCATCGTCGATCGCATAGCCTCGTTCACGCGTGCGTTCCAGATCTTCTGCCAGGGCCCGGGCGGAGGTCAGCGTATGGGACGTGTGGGCCACGAGATCGGAGGGCATTTCGGCGTGCCCGAATGCGAGGAAGGCCTTGCCGAGCGCTGTGCAATGCAGCGGCGACAATGAGCCGATCGGATGATCGACTTTTAGCGGGAGCGTCGAGTCCACCTTGTCGATGTACCAGACGCGTTGACCCACGAGGACGGCGAGGTGCGTGCATTCACCAGTGGATGCCGCAATCCTTTCGAGCGCCGGCCGCCAGTTTTCCTTCACAGCCACGACTTCCTCCAGCGTGCGCTGCACCGGCTCACCCGATGACTTTCCGTTTGATACCAGATAGCGCCGGCTTTGATCCTGTTTTGCATAGCCGGAGGCGACGAGCGTCTTCAGAAGATGAGCGGCGATGGATTTGTCCACGCCGAGAACCGACGCAATTTCCGTGAGCCGCACCGGTCCGCGATTAGTGCGCAGGTAAGTCAGCGCATCGAGACCACGGGTCAAAGACTGAAGTAGTCGCATAAAAAGTCCGGACGTGGACACCAGAAGTTTGACTATCCAAAACAACGGCTCAATACACCTAGAGTTTTATATGTGAAAACATCGATGATCAAATCTCATGAGCTAGGGATTTTCACTGATTTTCGCGTCGATGCGTGATCGATTGTTGACGCCTTGCAAATTTACGCCGACGATGTGCCGGCGGTCTAGATGCTGATCGTGCATGTATCGGTCCAAATAGTTTTGCATATACAAACTTTATGGAGGACGACATGTCGGGCGAACAAGGAATAAGACGCCGCGCGCTCCTGCTCGTGGCATTGCTTGCAACAGTTGTGGGATTCTCGTCGGTTGCCTCGGCGGATTCGGGCGACGTGACGATCAGCCACTATTTCACGGGTGACCTGGGGCTGAAGGCGTTCAACGACCAGCTCGCGAAATTCACGCAGGCAACCGGCATTGCCGTCAAGCAAAGCCCGGTGGGACATGAGGATTTCAAGTCGGTGATTCTCGTGCGTGCAGCCGGGCACAGCCTGCCCGACGTATTCAGCTATTGGGCTGGCGCGCGTGTGCAATTCATCGTCAACTCGGGAAGCCTGCGACCCATCGACGGCATGTGGAAATCCGCGGGACTCGATTCGACCATCTCGAAGCAGGTCGCCGCGAGCGCGACGAGCTACAACGGGCATCGCTATCTGATTCCGGTCGACTACCACTACGTTGGCCTGTTCTATAACCCGAAGGTCATGGCCAAAGCCGGCATTACGACAATGCCGACGACCTGGGATGGATTCCTCGCGTTGTGCAAACAGCTGAAGGAGCAGGGCATTACGCCGATTGCCCTGGGTTCGAAGAATCGCTGGCCGGCGCAGTTCTGGTTCGATTACATGCTGCTGCGCACGGCGGGACCCGAGTACCGGCAAAAGCTGATGTCGGGTCATGCCCGATATGATGATCCGCAAGTCGCATCGGTGATGGCGCAATGGAAGTCGCTGATCGACGCCGGGTACTTCGCCGACAACGCCAACGCGCTCGACTGGACCGACGCCGCAGACAAGGTCGCACGCGGCGAGGCAGCGATGACACTTATGGGTACGTGGATCACCGGATACTGGAACGGTAACAACCTCGTGCCGGGCAAGGACTATGACGTCAGCGTCTTCCCGCAGATCAAGGCAGGCGTGCCCAATGTTGCGGTGGGCCCAGTGGATGGTCTGGTCATCGCGGCCAATGCGAAGAACGTCGCCGGTAGCGAGAAGCTGCTCGACTACATGGTGACCAACACCGACGTGCAGTCCGCCTGGACCACGGCACAGGGTGCTCTCTCCGCCAACGTGAAGATCGACCCGTCCCACTACAGCGTGGTGATGCAGAAGGCAGCCACCGCGGTTGAGAAGGCACAGGTATTCGCCTTCAACTACGACCTCGCTACGCCACCTCCGGTGGCTGAAGTTGGCCTGTCGATGTTCGCGAAGTTCATGGACAAGCCGTCCGACGTCAAGGCCATGTTGAGCCAGACACAGGCCGACGCACAGGCCGCGTTCAAGAAGCAGTAAAACCGCTCGTGAAGTTGGTCCGCCCACGGGTGGTCCAACTTCCGTTTCGCCCGGAATCACCCGGAATAACGCGGGATCACTCTGGAAGCAAGATGAAAAAGCGTGACCAGTTATGGCGCCTGCTCTTTCTACTGTTGCCTCTGGGCGTTTTTGGAACGCTGGTGGTGGCGCCGCTACTGTCTTCGTTTTTCTACAGCTTCACCGACTGGAACGGTTTTTCCTCCAACTATGATTTTGTCGGCCTGTCCAATTTCACGCGCCTCGCTGACGATCATCTCTTCTCGCACTCCGCGCTTAACACCGCGATCTGGATCGTGGCCGCGATTGCCCTGCCGACGCTGCTGGGCCTCGGACTGGCGCTCCTGCTCGATTCAAGGGTAACGGGCGGCCGCCTGTTCAAGAGTATTTTCTATTTACCGATTTGCCTGTCGGCTGTGATCGTTGGCCAGATCTGGGTATGGATCTATCAGCCGGACTGGGGTTTGTTCAACCTGTTTCTGTCTCATGTTTCGGGGAGCCGCTATAACTACGCGTGGCTGGCGAAACCCGATACGGCGCTGTGGTCTGTGATCCTGGCGTGGTCATGGCAGCAGACTGGCCTGTCGATGGTGATCTATCTCGCGGGGCTCACCGCGATTCCCTCGGAAATGCTGGAGGTTTGCGACATCGAGGGTACGAGCCGCTGGCAGCGGATCCGCCTCGTCATCCTGCCGTTGCTGACGCCGTCCACCGTAGTCGCGGTTGCGTTGTCGGTCATCAATTCGCTTAAAGGGTTCGACATCCTCTACATCATGACGGGAGGCGGCCCCTTCAATAGCTCGGACACGCTTGCCATGCACATGTACAACGAGAGCTTCAAGAAATATCACATGGGCTATGGCAGCGCGATTTCCGTGGTGCTGTTTCTGATCGCCTTGTCCGTTATCGGGCTGTATTTCCGCCAACTGCGCAAGGTGGATCGCATCTATGGATGAGCGCCTGCATTCGCGGTTCGATCCGGCAAGAGCCGCCATATTCACGATTCTGGCGGTGCTGGCGATCTTGTTCCTGTTGCCGACCGTCGGCGTGCTGCTCTCGTCGGTCAAGGAACAACGCGATATAGCAACGGGCGATCTCTGGAACCTGCCTTCGAGTCTGTATCTCGGCAATTTTATCGACGTGCTCTCGAATCCTTCGGTGCACCAGTATTTTGTGAATACCTTGATTGTGACCGTGCCGGCAACCATTGCATCGACGGCGCTTGGATCGCTCGCCGGTTATGTCTTCGCCAAGATGCCTTTTCGCGGGTCGAACGTTCTGTTTCTGATCGTGGTGTCCGGCATGTTCTTTCCGCCGCAGGTCATTCTGATTCCACTGTTCCGGCTCTTCAATTTCTTTGGGCTTATCGACACACTCTGGCCGATCTTTCTGGTGCACACCGCGCTGGGCATTCCTATCTGTACGCTGTTGATGCGCAATTTTTTCTCGACAGTGCCGACCGCATTACGTGAAGCGGCGATCATGGAAGGCGCGTCCGAGCTACGCGTACTGCTGATGGTCGTTCTGCCGCTTAGTCTGCCCGCGCTGGCCGTACTCGCGACATTGCAGTTCACGTGGATCTGGAATGACTTCCTCTGGCCGCTCGTTTTCACGCAGTCCGACGACGAGCGCACCATCATGGTCGGCATCGTCAATCTGACTGGGCAGTACTCCGTTGCGTGGGGTGTGCAGGGCGCATTGTCAATCGTGGCGAGTCTGCCGACGCTGCTCGTGTTCCTGTTCTTCCAGCGCTATTTCATCAAGGGCATGACCATGGGCGCGGTAAAAGGGTGATCGAATGGCGCAATTAAGCCTGCTTGATATCCGCAAGTCGTTTGGCGACCATGATGTGATCCACGGTGTGGATCTCGACGTCGCCGATGGCGAATTCGTTGTTTTCGTCGGCCCTTCGGGTTGCGGCAAATCGACGATGCTGCGAATGATCGCGGGCCTCGAAGAAGTCTCCGGCGGGACGATCCGTATCGATGGCCGCGATGTGACCGGCGTATCGCCGTCGCAGCGGGAAATCGCGATGGTATTCCAGTCCTATGCGTTGTTTCCGCATATGACCGTCGCGGAAAACATCGGTTTCGGATTACGTATTTCCGGCGCGAGCAAGCGTGATATCAAGCGGCGGGTCGGCGAAGTGGCAACGACCTTGCAACTCGATAGACTGCTTGAGCGGTTCCCGAGAGAGTTGTCGGGCGGCCAGCGGCAACGTGTTGCCATCGGGCGCGCCATCATTCGCAATCCGAAGGTATTTCTCTTCGACGAGCCGTTGTCGAATCTCGATGCCGCCCTGCGTGTGCAGATGCGGCTGGAGATTGCACGCCTGCATGCGGATCTTCGCGCGACGATGGTGTACGTCACGCACGATCAGGTCGAGGCGATGACGCTGGCAGACAGGATCGTGGTTTTCAATGGCGGCAAGGTCGAACAGGTCGGAACGCCGATGGAACTCTACGAGCGCCCAGCGAACCTCTTTGTCGCCCGATTCATCGGAGCGCCCGCCATGAACGTGTTGCCCGATTCGGTCTGGACGTGGCTTTCGGCGTCCGGTAGCGACAGTAGCCGTGCTGCACCCGAAGGGCTTGCGAGCGTCGGCATTCGGCCGGAGAACATCGCTTTGTGTGAGCGTGCTGATGAGCACCTTGCCGGGCGGATCGAGCTTATTGAGCGGCTCGGCGCAGAAACGTTGTATTACGTCAGGATCGGAGAAGGGCTCCCCTCAATCACGGTGCGATCGGCTATTGCGCATGACGTCCGCCGAGGAGACGAGGTGGGGTTAAGCGTGGACACGTCGAAGCTGCATTGCTTCGACAACGCCGGGCAGCGCATCGAGGATCAAGTCGATCGTACCGGTTCAAACAACGCCCTGAACACAGAAAGCCTTCAGACGGAGGGAGAAAAATGACACGGTCCACTATTCGCGTTGGTTTCATCGGTGCGGGTCGTATCTCCGATCTACACGCAATCGAATATTTGCAGAATCCGGCGGCGCGCATCGTAGGCATCTGTGATCGCAATGTTGACGCGGCCCGCGCCAAGCTCGCCTCGTGGGGCATTGCCGATGTGACCGTCGACGAGGACGTGGATCGTTTCCTTGCGCGAGCAGACATCGATCTGGTCGAAATACTGCTGCCGCATCATCTTCATCTCCCTGTGGCGCTGAAGGCCATGGCGGCAGGCAAGATCGTCTCGCTGCAAAAACCAATGTGCGTCGATCTCGCCGAAGCGGACCGGTTGGTTGAAGCCGTCGACACGTATGAGCGGCCCTTTAAGGTCTTCGAAAACTTCATTTTTTATCCGCCTGTGCTGAAGGCGCGCGAACTTGTCGATCAAGGGGCGATTGGCACACCGTTGTCGATCCGTATCAAGTCGAATCCCGCGCGCAGCGCGACGGCGTGGGAGGTTCCGGCTTCCGCGTCGGCCTGGCGCAGCGAGAAGGCCCAGGCCGGCGGCGGACCACTGGTCTTCGACGACGGGCATCACAAGTTCGCGCTCGCATGGCATTTCATGGGCGACCCGGAAGAAGTGCACGCGTTTATCGGCGATACCGAAGGCCCGGGGGGCATGCGCTTCGATGCGCAGTCGATTGTCTCATTCAGGTTCCCGGGAAACCGGATCGGCAATCTGGAAATCGTGTACTCGCCGGACATGGAACTCGCCACGCGACACTATGCGCAGGACGATCGCGTCGAGATTACCGGCACCGCCGGCGTGTTGTTCATCAATGGCGGTCACGGACGCCTGGGTGCAACGCCACCGGTGACGTTGTATCGGGATGGCCAGATTACGACCTGGGATGTGCCGAGCGGCTGGGAGCAAAGCTTCGTGCTATCGACCCGCCATTTCCTGAATGCGCTTCAGACGGGTGGGGCGCCGGTGTTGACGGCACGCGAAGCCAGGCAGGTGCTTCGATTCTCGTCGGCTGCCGAGCAATCGGCGCGTGAAGGCAAGGCAATACGCCTGGCGCTTTGATCCCGCGAGGACATCTCCATGGCTGATCTCGTTACCGCGTTGAGTCCACGGGAGGCATCACCCGAAAGCCGCGCCGCCTGGCTACGCGAGGCAGGCGGCCTGAATGCGGCAATCGCCGCGGGCCTCGTCTCCGACGTTATCGAATTGCCTTTGGCCGAGGCGCTGGTGCTGGGCCTGATGAAGCAGGGCGTGACCAAATACCTGGCGATCTTCGGACACGGCAATACCGCGATCGCCGAGATTCTTCGCATCTACGAAGCGCACGGGCATGTGCGTTGCTGGCAGTTTCGCAACGAAGTGGAAATGGCCCATGCCGCCACGGCGCTCTCGTGGGTCTATGACGAAGTCCCCGCCGTGGTCACGTCGATCGGTCCCGGTGCGTTGCAGGCGCTTGCAGGATCGCTGGCTGCGGCGTCGAATGGCGTCGGGGTCTACCACCTCTACGGCGATCAGACGACGCACGGCGAGGGATACAACATGCAGCAGATTCCCCGGTCGGGACAGGGTTTATTCGGCTCTTTGACCGAACTGATGGGAGCGTCCTATACATTGCATACGCCCGCAGCGTTGCGCGATGCGCTGCGCAAGGGCAGTGCATCGGTGTTCCATCCGTGGCGCCCGTCGCCGTTCTATCTGAATCTGCCTTTGAACACGCAACTGGCACGCGTATCGCTACGACTCGACGCACTTCCGGCGCGACCGGCGTGGCCGGTACTGACGGTTCCGGACGCGGTAACGATTGGCGCTGCGGCGAGGCTCATTGCGAGAGCGGACCGAGTTGCCATCAAGGTGGGGGCGGGTGCGCGGTATGCGGCGACAGCAGTCAGGCTGCTGGCCGAAGCTGGCGGCGCGGCGGTGGTATTGAGCCCGGGAACGGTTGGCGTTTTGCCCGACGAGCATCCGCAGAACATGCACGTGGGCGGATCAAAAGGCTCGATCAGCGGCAACTGGGCGATGCAGGAAGCGGATCTGCTGATCGTGATCGGCAGTCGTGCGGTTTGTCAGTCGGATTGTTCGGGTATTGGATGGCCCAAGGTGCGTCATGTCGTGAATATCAATGCTGATCCGCTCGACGTGCAGCACTACAACGAAACCAAAGCGCTGCTCGGCGATGCTGCGACCATCTGCAAGCGGCTGGCGGCGGCGCTTGTGGGGCCCTTGCGTGCGGGGAAGTTGGCGTGGCTTGCCGAGGCGGCGCGCAAGAAAGCCGAGTGGATCACGTTGCGTCGCGCGCGTGCCGACGGTCCGCCACGATTCGATCCGGTCTGGCAGCACGGGGTGCTGACGCAGCCTCAGGTCATTGCAGTAACCGACCGCTTTTGCCGCGAAATAGGCGCACTGAAATTCTTTGATGCGGGTGATGTGCAGGCCAACGGTTTCCAGGTGATTGCCGATGATGTGCCCGGCGAAACGTATACAGAGTCCGGCGCTTCATATATGGGTTTCGCAGTGTCCGCGCTGCTTTCCGAAGCGCTGGCAACCAGCGGGCGATATGGAATCGCATTCACCGGGGACGGCTCGTTCATGATGAACCCGCAAATCCTGATCGACGGCGTCGAGCACGGTGTGCATGGCACCATCCTGCTGCTCGACAACCGCCGCATGGCGGCGATCAGCAGTTTGCAGGAGGCCCAGTTCCGCACCGACTACCGGACCTGTGATTCGGTGGATGTCGATTATGTCGCCATGGCACGCTCGGTTGCTGGCGTGAAGGCGCTATCGGCAGGCAATACGCAGGAGAGCCTTCGCGCTGCGCTGAAAGAAGCACGCGCCTGGCCCGGACTGAGCCTGATTCACGTCCAGGTCTATTACGGCCCGGACCCTGAGGGCGGCATGAGCACCTATGGTGAGTGGAACGTGGGTCCATGGTGCGACAGTGTGCAGAGCACTTATGTGAAGACACGTATCTGAGAGGAACCGGAAGGGCAGCAGTCTCGCGCCCCAATGCGTTCGTCATCGGCTGATTGCAGGGAGTGGAAAATGACCAAGCGTCCTCGCGGTCTGGACAATGGATTGACGAATTACGGCGATTTCGATTTCGCGCGTTATTTGCGCCGGTCGTTCGCCAAATCGATGGGCTAAGAGGTGGCCTCACTCGTTCGGACAGTCATCTGAGATTTTTAAGTGGAACGTCCGAGGCAATCATGCTGCCGATTTGATCGCAGGCAGCGTCGCGAAGTATGCCTCATCCGGGGTCTGATCCGCCAGGCTCGAATGGGGCCGTTTCCGGTTGTACAGCTCGACGTATTCGCCGATGGAGCGCCGGGCATGGCTGACCGACTCGTACGCTTTCAGGTAGACCTCTTCGTACTTGATGCTGCGCCACACCCGTTCGACGAACACGTTGTCGCGCCAGGCCCCTTTGCCGTCCATCGACAGCCGCACGCCCCGGCTCAGCACCGCCTCGGTGAACGCGCCCGCCGTGAACTGGCTACCCTGATCGGTGTTCACGATGTCGGGCAGTCCGTAGCGGGCGAACGCCTCTTCCAGCGCCTCGACGGCGTGCGTGGCTTCCAGCGTGATGGCGACCCGGTACGCGAGAATCTTGCGGCTCGCCCAGTCCACCACTGCCGTCAGGTACACGAAGCCGCGCGCCATCGGAATGTACGTCGTGTCGAGGGCGAACACCTGATTGGCACGCTCGATCTTCATGCCGCGCAGCAGGTACGGCCAGATCTTGTGCTGCGCGTTGCGGCGGCTCGTGTTCGGCTTGCAGTACAGCGCCTCGACGCCCATGCGCTTCATCAGCGTGCGTACGCGACGGCGACCCACCTCATGGCCTTCCCGGCGCAACAGGCGCGCCAGCATCCGCGCCCCTGCAAATGGGAACTCCATGTGCAGTTCGTCGATTCGCCGCATCAGCAACTGATCGACCTCGCTGACCGGCTGCGCCCGGTAATATGCGCTCGATCTCGCGATGCCAACCAGTCGCGTCTGTCGCGAAACCGGCAGCGCATGCGTACAGTCAATCATCGCTTTGCGCTCAGCAGTCCGGCTTTGCCGAGCGCTCCTGACAAAAAATCGTTCTCCAGCGTCAACTGCCCGATCTTCGCGTGCAGCGTTTTCACGTCCACCGGCGGATCGCTCGACGGTGCACCTGTCGCACCAAACACGTCTGCCGCACGCTCCTGCAACTGCCGCTTCCATTCCGTGATCTGGTTCGGATGTACATCAAACTGCTGTGCCAGTTCGGCCAGCGTGCGCTCACCTTTGACCGCTGCCAGTGCCACTTTCGCTTTGAACGCCGCTGAGTGCGTCCGTCGGGTTCTCTTCGTCATTTCCTCGGTTCCTTTGCCAGCATTATCGCTGGCTCAGGCCCCGGCCAAACCACTTATCCGACTGTCCGAATTTGCGCGGCCACCTCTCTATACGGGAGCTTCGCTCGACAAACCGATAGTGGGAATCTGCACTTCGGAAAGTGGTTTTAATAACTGCCACAGGCAGTTTCCGGAAATGATCAAGGCGGTCGAGCGCGGTGTGCTCGCGGCGGGCGCACTTCCGGTCGTGTTCCCGGTCATCTCGCTAGGCGAGGTATTTCTGTCGCCGACGTCGCTTGTTTATCGCAACCTGATGGCGATGACCGTCGAGGAAATGATCCGCGCCCAGCCGATGGATGCCGTCGTGATGCTCGGCGGATGCGACAAGACCGTGCCGGCCATGCTCATGGGCGCGATTTCCGCAGGGCGCCCAGCCGCCATGGTTGTTGCTGGCCCGATGCTCACCGGTCGCCATCGCGGCGAAAGGCTCGGCGCGTGTACGGATTGCCGCCGGTTCTGGGCGAATTTCCGCGCAGGCAAGGTTTCAGAAGAAGAAATACAGCAGGTGGAGGGACGGCTGGCTGTGACAGCCGGAACCTGCGCAGTGATGGGTACGGCATCGACGATGGCGCTGATCGCCGAGACGCTTGGCATGATGCTGCCGGGCTCGGCGGCAATTCCCGCCGTTCATGCGGACCGCTTGCGCAACTGCGAAGAAACGGGCGCGCTTGCTGCGCGTATGGCGATTGCCGGTGGGCCGAAGCCCGCCGATCTCGTGACGCCGGCCTCCGTTCGCAATGCTTTGCGCGTCTTGCTGACGGTGTCGGGTTCGACCAACGCCGTGATTCATCTTGCGGCGATTGCAGGCAGGGTCGGCGTCGAAATCGACTACGACGAATTTAATGCGCTATCAGACGAAACACCCGTGCTGGTGGATCTGAAGCCAGTGGGTAACGGCTACATGGAAGACTTCCACGCCGCCGGCGGGCTGGAGGGCGTTCTGCGGGAACTGAAGTCCAAAGTCGATCTGTCGTGTCGTGATATCACCGGACAGACTCTGGGTGAGCGCCTGAGCCGCCCGCTTGCCGATCCAGTGGACGCATCAGTAATCAGGATGGCCGAAAATCCGGTGAGCGCAGAGGGCGGCCTCATCATCCTGCGCGGTACGTTGGCGCCCGATGGCGCGGTGCTGAAGCGTGCTGCAGCAACGCCGGAACTTCTCGAACATGAGGGACGGGCTGTCGTATTCACCTCACTCGAGGATCTCGCGGCGCGGATCGACGATCCCGATCTGGACGTAACGGCCAACGACATTCTCGTGTTGCAGAACGCGGGTCCTCGCAGTCCGTCCGGCATGCCCGAAGCCGGATATCTGCCGATTCCGCAAAAACTGGCGCGAGCCGGTGTGAAAGACATGGTACGGATTTCCGACGCGCGAATGTCCGGGACGGCCTATGGGACCATCGTGCTTCACGTAACACCGGAGGCGACGGTCGGTGGTCCGCTGGCATTGGTGCGCAATGGCGACCGGATCCGTCTTTCGACACGGGACAAACG
The DNA here is from genome assembly GCF_021390575.1 of Paraburkholderia adhaesiva. Classification (GTDB taxonomy): domain Bacteria; phylum Pseudomonadota; class Gammaproteobacteria; order Burkholderiales; family Burkholderiaceae; genus Paraburkholderia; species Paraburkholderia adhaesiva. The sequence continues at coordinate 635,600 of NZ_JAJEJQ010000003.1, forward strand.
GATCGATCTGCTTGTCGATGACGCGGAACTGACACGTCGATCCGCAGCGTTCAAGCAACCAGGAGAGGCGCATGCACGCGGATACCAGCATCTCTATAACAAGCACGTGTTGTCCGCCGCCCACGGATGCGATTTTGATTTTCTCACTGGAACCGCACCGTGAGCTTGCGCTGAACAAACCACCGGACTGGCGCCAGGAAAGCGAGTTGAGTGTCGCGGCCACGATAGGCCGTGCAAGCTAACCGGGCAGTGTGCTCGTGGCCACTACGCGTGAACTGCCGCTACACGCTCGGCAAGCTTGGTGTCGTAGCTCGAATGGACGTGCACACGCTTTTTGTCGGGATATGCGTACGTATAGGCCTTGCGCAGCGCGAGCGACGCTTCATGAAATCCAGACAGAATCAGCTTCTGCTTGTTTGGATACGCAGCGATATCGCCGGCTGCAAAAATACCGGGGCGTGAACTTTCGTAGTAAGACGTATCGACGGAAATCCGCCCCGCAGGTCCGGCGATACCCCAGTTCGCAATCGGACCGAGCGCCGCGACCAGTCCGAATAGCACGAGCAACTGATCGGCGTCGATATGCACCGAACCGTCCATCTGGCGGACCTCAATTGAATCGAGCGGCCCTTCTGATGCGTGCAGCGCGGCAATCGTGCCGACCACAAAATCCATTTTCCCCGCGGCGACTGCCTGATTAAACCGGGCCACGCTTGAATCGGTCGCGCTGAACCCGTTGCGCCGATGGACGAGCGTGACGCGCCGTGCGATCGGTTGCAGCGCGAGCGCCCAGTCGAGCGCCGAGTCACCGCCGCCCGCGATCACGACGTTCTTGCCGGAAAAGATTTCGGCGTCGGAAACGCTGTAATGGACGTATCGGCCTTCGAGCGGCGCCGCCTCATCAAGTGTGAGCCGCTGCGGCACAAATGCGCCATTGCCCGCTGCGATCAGAATCGCGGCGGCATTGAATGTGACACCCTTGTCGGTGCGTGCGAGCCAGCGGCCACCCTCCCGCTGTTCCAGTGTCTCGATACGCTGACCTAGATGGATGGCCGGCTCAAACGGCCGACACTGTTCCATGAGACGATCGACAAGATCGCGCGCTGTGCACGATGGAATAGCCGGAATATCGTAGATTGGCTTGTCGGGGTACAGCTCGATGCACTGCCCGCCGGGCCTCTCGATACCATCGACTATTTGACACGAGAGTCCGATCACGCCTGCCTCGAACGCCGCGAACAGGCCTACTGGACCGGCGCCTACGATCAGCACATCGGTGCGTATATCGGACACGCTGGAGTTGGTTGTCGTGGATACCATATGGATTCCTCATGGACGTCACGCGGGGCGCACCAGAGCCCCACGACTTCACCATACAGTTCCAATGCCACACCCGCAACGAAACTATTACAGCCGGCGCGGGATACTCCGGGGAATGAGGAAAATGCAGTAGCGTGGCGGCACTTGCCACCTGCGTGCCGAAATATGAGTGGCTCCCCGATGTCGATTAGGTAAACGAAACTGGCTCGCCACCGCGACAAATCGCAATGACGAGCCAGCAGGGGCAACCACCGGATCACGACGGAAAAGGCGCTCCGCCGACAACCCTCGGCTTTCTAGCCGGAAAGCTTACTGTGCAGCGTTGCCTTGCTGCGACGTGCCGCTGGTCACACCACCCACTGCAGCGTTTTGCGCGGCAACACGGGCTTCGGCGGCCTGAATGTTCGACGGGTATTCATTCGGGTTCGAACGCGCCGGGTTGTAGCCAGCCTTTTCGATCTGAACCAGTTGTTCACGGACTTGCGCGCGGGTCAGCGGCTGGTTCGATTGGGCGAACACAGCAACAGGGGCAGCAAGGGTGGCGGCGATAACGACAGCTTGAACGAGCGATTTCATGACTATTACCTCCAGGTTTGTTTTGTTGGCTGCGAAGGGGTATGTCTGCAGCGCTGACGACAGTGTAGGAGGGCGAGATACTAGGGTAAATACCTAAATTCCGAATTCACTGTTTTCGCTGAGTAAACAATAACGTTGGAACCCGGTCGGGGTCTCGGCCGCACGGAGACAGTCTGCGTGCAGCGCTCGCCACCGGGCGGCGCCCTTCCGGCGCGGCCAAAGGCTCAACTTCAGCCCGATCAGACAGATGCGCAGGCATCGAATGGGGAAGTCAAACGACGACACAGCCGTGTCGTTTTCACGCCAGTTGCGCGAGATGACCGTGTGGATGGCAGGGCGGGGCCGTCTAAAGTTCAGATGAATTGACGTGCTTATCCGCGACATTCAACGGACGCCGCTTGAAGGCGCTGGGAAGCCGGAACAGATAAAGGCAGTTATGTCTGCGGATTTCGGTGAATGCGATCAATCAGACCGGCAACGCGATAACCAGGCTCGACACTCGCGAACGCCGAACTGGCGATTCAACCGGACCGGGTGAACGTCCACATAGCCGTGAATGTCCGTCAACGCACGTCCGGCAGACAGGCGGGATAGTAGGCTATGAGCAGTGTTCTACACCCTACGGATGTGCACCATGTCTGTGCCTGGCGATAGTACTGCGTTGCTTGATATATCCCGCGAACTGCCTTCAGACGACAAAATTCTTCAGGTTTGCAAGCACGAATTCAAAAGTAATTTGAATCGGCGCCCGTTCAAATTTCATTCATACAACGCATCAGCGAGGCTTGATCGAGATCCCTGGAATCACCTGCTGGGAGATAGGGAATGAGCACAATCGATTCTGCCGCGAGACGGCAGCATTTGCGTCGACGAGTACTGCGCATTGCGCGTGAGTTCTCGGAACTCCCCGTCATAAGGCTCTTGAGTGCGCAGTTCTACCGACGCTATTTTCGCAAGCCCTCTCGTGGTGGAAACTTGTATTTTGGCGTCTACGGTACATATCAAGAAGCGCTGAATGAGGCGCAACGCATCTCTTCGGAGCGGTTGCCGTCTACCTACGACGTCGAAGCGGTGACCACCAAATATCTGGATCAGTTGGACTCGCTGCCAACGTGCTACTACCCATCACTTTTCTGGATCAATCGGATCCTGAGCGAAGGTGGGCGCAGGGTCTTTGATCTCGGTGGCCACCTGGGTCTCGCCTACTACGGATATCAGCGTTACATCTCATTTCCAGCCGACCTGGTTTGGTGCGTGCATGATCTGCCTCACGTGGTGGCAGCAGGCAGGTGCATGGCCTCTGAACGCGACAAATTGGGAGCACTGCAATTTTGCGAAACGCCGCACGAAGCTAACGGCTTCGATGTTCTCATTTGTTCCGGCGCGCTTCAGTATCTTGGATACAGCCTGCCGTCGCTTATTGGAGGGCTTTCGCACCCACCGCGTCACGTTTTGTTTAACCTCATACCCCTGCACCCCGAAAAGGCGTTCTTCACCTTGCAGAATCTGGGGGTCGCCGTATGCCCCTACCGCGTGGAATCGATCGAACGCCTGGTCGCCGACATGAAAACCCACGGCTATCGGGTGCGAGATCACTGGGACCTTGATCGCCGCATGCGCATACCCTTTAAGGACGAGTACGAAGTCGAGAGTTACTACGGGTATTACTTTGAACGTGTCGTACCCGAGGTCTAGTCCACTGAACCAGAAGAATCGCACCGGATGCGGCACGCCGGATCGACGTATTTCCATTTCAGCGGGTCATCCGCAAACGGCACAACCTGACGTGCACCTATCCCACGGAAGCCAGTGGTGGCAGGTATGCCGCTGCGCGCAGTGTTCAGGGCGCGCCCCGTGACGGCTGGCAGCGTTCGTAAACGAAACTGGCTCGCCATCGCGACAAACCGCGATGGCGAGCCAGCAGGGGAAACCGTCAAAACGCCGGGAGCGAAGCCCCCGGGCGAATTTCAGCCGGACAGCTTACTTGACAGCGTGGCCTTCCTCAGACGAACCGCTCGTCACACCGCCCACGGCGGCGTTTTGCGCGGCAACACGGGCTTCGGCAGCCTGGATGTTCGCCGGGTAGTCGTTGGGGTTCGAATGCGACGGGTTGTAACCGGCCTTTTCGATCTGAACCAGCTCTTCACGGACTTGCGCGCGGGTCAGCGGCTGGGCCGATTGGGCGAAAACAGCGACCGGAGCAGCAAGGGTGGCAGCGATAACGACAGCTTGAACGAGCGATTTCATGACTATTACCTCCAGATTTGTTTTGTCGGCTGAGAACTTGTGTGTCTGCAGCACTGACGACAGTGTAGGAGGGCGGAATACTAGGGTAAATACCTAATTTGTGAATTCACTGTTGCCACTGATTTAACAATGGCAACTAGATCTGGCTAAAAGTCGCGAATTTTTGCAGCGATAGGTAACAGCGAGAGCGGAGAAGCGAATAGTCCGGTTGACGGGGTTCGCACAACCGGCAACGGTCCGCCGCGCGGGGTCATGCCGCCGGAGCCGGGGCAGGTCAGGGAACTCAGCCTGGCGCGAGAAGCGCCCAGGCAGCGCGGCGGAACGGTTTGCCGATCCGGGCCGCGCCACCCGTGTCACAACATCAAAGCGCGCCCTTCAGGCAGTCCTCGGCACGCCATCCGTACAGCCATTCGAGCGAATCGTAGAACTGTTCGCGCGTGCGGCCGACCCAGAGTTGGTTGCGTACGAGGCGTTCGACACCCTTCGCGTGATACACGCGGCCCATTTCGCGCGCGCTCCAGAGCACGCGTGCCGTGCGCGGGATGCGCACTTTTTCGTAGAGCCTGAAGGCCTCGACGAAATCGCCATCGGTTGCGCCGATGGCGGCCCCAAGCGTGACCGCGTCCTCAAGCGCTTGGCACGCACCCTGCGCGAGGTACTGCGTCATCGGGTGGGCTGCGTCGCCGAGAATCGTTGCGCGGCCATAACTCCACTGTTCGACCGGATCGCGGTCGGCGGTGGCCCAGCGGCGCCACGAGGTCGGGCGATCGAGCATCTGGTGCGGCAGCGGATGGATTCCTTCGAAGTACGACAGCACTTCCTCCTTGCTGCCGTCGGTGACGCCCCAGACTTCCTTCTGGCGGCTGTGGAACGTGACGACCAGGTTGTATTGCTTGCCGCCGCGCAGCGGGTAGTGCACCAGATGGCAACGCGGACCGGCCCAGACCACCGGCGAATTGATCTGCAGATCCTTGGGCATGTTCTCGACGTCGACCACCGCGCGATACACCACGTGGCCGGTCACAGTCGGCTCGTCGCCGACCAGCGTGGCGCGCACCGCGGACTTCACGCCATCGGCGCCGATCACGGCGTCGGCGTCGTAGCGGTTGCCGTGTTGATCGATCACGGTGACGCCACGTTCGGTCTGTTCGATCCGCTGGACGTGCGTGCTGGTGCGGAACTGGATCAGGGGATTGCCCTGCACGGCCTCGAAGACCGACAAGTGAATGTCGGCGCGATGGATCACGCCATACGGGTTTGCGAAGCGCTCACGGTAGGCGTCGCCGGTTTCGACGCGCGCGATTTCCCGGGCATCGACTGCGTCCATCAGCGTCAGCGAATCGGTGAAGACGGCGCGGTTGCGCGCGGCCTCGCCGGCGCCGAGCGCATCGAGCGCGTTGAAGGCGTTGGCGCCGAGCTGTATACCGGCGCCGATCTCGCCGATCTGGTCGGCCTGTTCGAGCAGCAGTACCTCGACGTTCTGGCGGGCGATGGCGAGCGCCGCGGCCAGGCCGCCGATGCCGCCACCCACCACAATCACGCGGCGGCGGGCCATGGAAGTCTGGGTCATGTCTGTCTCCTTGGTATTACGCATTACTGATTATCTGGGGAGCCCACGGGCGAGGGGGCTCAATTCAGGCGCTAAAGTCCGGCTGGTTCTTCGGTTCGGCCTTGACGAACGCCGGGTGCTCGACGGCGTGGCGATACACCGCCATCACACGCGGATACACGTTGACGTCGCAGCCCATACGCTGTGCGTTGGCGATTTGCGGCACGAGGCACAGGTCGGCCAGCGTCGGCGCGGCGCCGAAGCACCACGGGCCGCCTTCGCGTACCGCGGCTTGCTCGAGCAGGCGTTCGGCAGCGCCGAGACCCTCCGAAATCCAGTGCTTGTACCAGGCGTCCTTCTGCTCGGGCGTGACCTTGAGCACGTCGGTCAGATACTTGAGCACACGCAGGTTGTTGACCGGATGGATGTCGCACGCGATCAGGTTCGCGAATTCGAGCACGCGCGCACGCAACGCAGGCTCGGACGGAATCAGCCGCGTTTCGGGATGCGTGACATCGAGCCAGTCGATGATCGCGAGCGACTGGCCCAGATGGAAATCGCCGTCAACGATCGCAGGCACGCTGGCCGAGGGATTGATGCCGCCGACGTAATCGGCGTCACGATGCTCGCCGACACGAATGTTCACGCCGTGATACACCGTGTCGAGTCCCTTGAGTGCGAGCGCGATGCGCACGCGGTACGAGGTCGAGCTGTTGAAGAAGCTGTAGAGATCCACGTCGGTTGTCCGGTTCGTGCTGAAAGGGTGCGTCGCTCAGACGACCTTGACGGTCAGTTCGCCGAGACGCTCGACGCCAACCTTCATGGTGTCGCCGCGCTTGACCGCACCGACGCCTTCGGGCGTGCCGGTATAGATCAGGTCGCCCGGTTCGAGCTTGAAGAAGCGCGACAGATACGACACGGTTTCCGCAACCGACCAGATCAGGTGCGTGACGTCGCTCTTCTGGCGGGTTTCGCCGTTCACGTTCAACCAGATGCCTGCTTGCTCGAAATGACCGACTTGCGCGACCGGATGGATCGGGCCGATCGGCGCGGACTGGTCGAACGCCTTGCCAATTTCCCACGGACGGCCCATTTCGCGCATCTTCATCTGCAGGTCGCGGCGCGTCATGTCGAGACCGACCGCGTAGCCCCAGACGTACTCGAGTGCCTGTTCGAGCGGCATGTTCGCGCCGCTCTTGCCGATCACGGCAACCAGTTCGGCTTCGTAGTGATAGTTTTCCGTCTCGGCCGGGTAGGCGAGTTCGAGCGTCTGGTCATAGGCGACCGGCACGACCGCGTTGTCCGGCTTGCAGAAGAAGAACGGCGGCTCGCGGTCCGGATCGAAGCCCATTTCGCGTGCGTGGGCGGCGTAGTTGCGACCGACGCAGTACACGCGGCGCACCGCGATCGAGTCGCTGGAACCTGCGACCGGCACGGCGACCGGAGCTTCGGGCTGGAAGACGAATGCCATGGATAACTCTCTTTCTTTCAAATTGATTCGGATGACTTATTGACTGGTGCTGTGTCGCGCGTTTTCACGCGCGTCGCAAGCTCAGATGCGCTCTTCGCGCAGCAAGCCGAGTGCAGCGAGCACGGGGCGATTCGAGTAACTGAACAGGACGGCATCCTCGTCGGACTCGAAACGGACCGGCTGCCACGACGGCGCGACAAACACGTCGCGCGGCGCGAACCGGAAGGTCGAGTCGCCGATCTGCACGGTGCCGTGACCTTCGACGACGCTGAAAACGGTCGACTCACTCGTGCGGTACGCCTTGCCGCGGAATGCTTTCGGCAGCAGTTGCATGAAGGTCGCCATAGTCGGCATCGGATAGCCACCCGTGGCCGGGTTCACGTAACGCAGCTTGTGGCCGTCCCAGGCGTCGGCCTCGCTAGTGCGCGAGAGCACGTCAAGTGCCTCGCGGCTGCGTGCATACGGATAGTTGAAGATCGGCGAACTGCCGTCCTTCACTTCGTGGCGCACCGGCAGCATGTTGTGGCCATAGCGCGCGAAACTGTCGCCCTCCGGGCGGCTGATTGGCTGCGTGTCGGCCGTGAAATTCTCGGCGAAACCCGCATCGAGTTGCTGGATCAGCGGGATGTCGAGGCCGTCCAGCCAGACCACGGGCTCGCCGCCGGCCTCGATGGTCGGGTTGCCGTGGTCGTGCCACTGCCACGACGGCGTGATGATGAAGTCGCCCGGATGCATGGTGGTGCGTTCGCCCTTGACCGCGGTCCACGCGCCCTTGCCCTCGACGATGAAGCGCAGCGCCGACTGCGTGTGCCGGTGGCTCGGCGCGATTTCGCCTGGAAGGATCAACTGCAGGCCGGCGTAGAGGTTCGACGTGATGCTCGCCTTGCCCGGCAGCCCTGGGTTCTCCAGGATCAGGACACGGCGGATGGCCTCGGCGGCAGTGATCACACGGCCGGATTCCATCACCAGCTCGCGCAGTTCGGCGTATTTCCAGTGCGCGGGCACGATCTGCGGGCGTGGCTCTTTCGGCACCAGTGCGTGCAGCGATTCCCAGAGCGGCGCCAGATTGCGTTTCGCGATTTCGCCGTAATAAGCCTGGCGTTCGGCCGACGGGGCAGTCGTCATGCGTGTCTCCTCTGTCGACTGGAGTTAGCGTGTCGACCAGAGTTCGTGCCTTGGCACTCGCTCGGGCCCCTTACGCCGACTCCGGTTCCATGAAAGATGGTTGCTGTATTTCCGGCGTGTCGCAGACGCCGGGGCGCTGCGCGTTTCGGGTTCAACTTGTTGATGGAGCGTATTTATAAGGCAGCCGAGCTATATTTGTATAATCGCGAATTCATCTCATCCATATAATTCTGGATATACCTCGCCAGGGACGCGTGACATGGACTGGACTGACCGCCTGAGACTCAGGCACCTGCAGATGCTGTTGTCGATGGCGCAGACGGGCAATCTGAGCCAGTCGGCGGAGGCTTTGCACACGACGCAGCCCGCGTTGTCGAAGTGGCTCAAGGATCTCGAAGAGGACATTGCGCTGCCGCTGTTCGAGCGCCATGCACGCGGGCTTCGGCCGACCGCGCACGGCGAAGCACTGCTTGAGCACGCGCGACGCATCATTGGTCACCTCGACAGCGCGCGCGACGACATGGACGCGTTGCGCGAGGGCGGCAGCGGACTGATTTCGATCGGCACCTCCGGGGTCTCGGCCGCAGACACGGTGCCGCTCGCCGTCGCGCGTCTCGTGCGGCAGATGCCGCGTGCGCAGGTGCGGCTGGTCGAAGGCACGATGGACCGTCTTATCCCGCAGCTCCAGCACGGCGAGATCGACATCGTGGTGGGGCGCGCGGCGAACCGGCAGATGACCGCGCAACTTCGCGCCGAGATCCTCTATCACGATCCGGTCAATTTCGTATCGGGGCTCGATCACCCGCTCGCGGCGCGCGACAAGGTCGGCTGGGACGATCTGTTCCAGTATCAATGGATCGTCTGGCCCGAGGGCACACCCGTGCGTAACGCGCTCGAAACCGCACTGATTACGGCGGGGCGCGCGATGCCACGCCATTGCGTCGAATCGAACTCGTCGCTTCTCAACATCACGCTGCTCAATCATTCGATGTTGCTCGGCGTGGCTTCGCAACGCGCCGCGCGGCGTTTCGAGCGCTCGAACCTGCTGCGCGTGCTGCCGATGCCGTTCGGGGGCGCCGGAGCCGTGTCGATGTACTGGCGAGCCGACGCCGTGAGCAGGAATGCGGTGACGCTGGCGCTCGATTGTCTACGTGCCTGCGCGGAACCGTGAGCCACTGAGCGTCGGCTTCAGAGCATGGTCCCGCGCACCCGTAGGCGAGATGGCGACCTGCCGCCGCCCGAAATGCGCATTGCTCTCACGCATCCGCTTACATGGATCTGGCGCTAATACCTTGCAGTCATATTGATAGCGCGAAAGATCGTTTCGCTTTGCATTAGGCCCTACCTATACTTCGCCCCACCGGCGTGGACCTTAACCATAAATCAGCTCGCCATTGCGATGACATGGAGCGTCGGGACTCCTTAACTCTGCACGCTAGCCTATGACCACCCATCAAACCCTGCCGGCCGACGCGTCGCCGGCTGAAGCCCCGTCGCAGCGCACCGAGCGCGGCGGGCTCTTTTCCAATGAAGACTGGTGGGCCGTGTGGATCGGCCTTGCTGTAATCGTTGTCGCGTGGGGCCTGTTCAGTAGCGGTCACAGCATCAAATGGCTCGCGGTGGCGCCCGCGAAATGGTCGTCGCTCGCGCAGACCGGCGCCGACTTCTCGCATCATTGGCCGAACTATGTCGCGCTATTCGTCGTGCTTGCGGGGCTGTTCAGCATCAGCATCGTCGCGCTGCGCCAGAAGATCGCCCATTTCTTGCCCGCGTTCTTCATCCTGTTCGTCGCGTCCGGTGTGATTTTCACGCTCGGCGCGTGGACCGGCGCGGCAAAGTACAACCTCGAACCTCCGCTCGTCGCGCTCGCGGTCGGGCTCGTGATTTCCAACGTGTTCCGCCTGCCCGAGTGGTTCGCGGCAGGACTGCGCGTCGAGTTCTATGTGAAGGTTGGGATCGTGCTGCTCGGCGCGACGCTGCCGTTCACGCTGATCGCGTGGGCCGGGCCCGTTGCAGTTGCTCAGGCGGGCATCGTGTCGCTCGTGACGTTCTCCGTGATCTTTTTCACGGCGCGGGCATTCCGGCTCGACCCGCGCTTTGCCGCGGTGCTCGGCGTTGGCGGAGCGGTGTGCGGCGTGTCGGCTGCAATCGCGGTGGCCGGTGCGGTGCGCGCGAAGCGCGAGCAGGTGTCCGTCGCCATCACGCTCGTCGTGGTGTGGGCCATCGTGACGCTCTTTGTGCTGCCGTTTGCGGCTCGCTCGTTCGGGCTGTCGACGGGGGTTGCGGGCGCGTGGATCGGCACGTCGGAGTTCGCCGACGCTGCCGGCATCGCCGCCGCGCAGGCCTATGGCGATATTGCGAAACAGACCGCTGGCGCGATCGCCGGTGCGCCCGATGCATCGGTGCAGGCGTTCACGCTGATGAAAGTGGTGGGCCGCGACATCTGGATCGGCATCTGGGCGTTCGTGCTCGCGCTGATCGCAACGACGCGCTGGGATCGCACGAGCGATGGCGTAAAGTCGAAGGCTGACGCACGCGAAATCTGGGCACGCTTTCCGAAGTTCGTGATTGGCTTTCTGATCGCTTCGGCGTTGGTCACGTGGATCGCCAGCCATTATTCGCTCACCGACTACCGCAAGATCGTTACGCCCGAGTTCGTCGCGCCGATTACCGCGCTGCGCGTTTGGGCGTTCACGCTGTGCTTCTTGAGCATCGGGCTGACGACGCGGCTGCGCTCGCTTTCCTCGACCGGCGTAAGACCGTTTCTTGCGTTCACGGTGGGAGTGGCCGTGAACATCGTGATCGGCTACGCGCTCTCGGCGCACGTGTTCGCGTCTTACTGGAATAGCCTCGGGCAGGGATCGTGATGCCTGGCACCAGCTTGCTGACACGGCTGCGGACGCTGGCGGCAGCGCCCGTGCCCCAGCCGTGCGACGGAGCGGCATGCGCACGCTGTCGCCATCGCGACAATGAGCGCGGCACGCTCGAGCGGCGGATTCCGGGGCTCGTCGTGTTCAGTTCGGGTTACGGCGCGAGCGCGGCTGAGAGTCGGTTGTGCCGGCTGCATGACCGGCTGACCGCACCCGGCGATAGTTGTGCGGAGTTTTCACCGCACAACTGAGCCGCGAGCGGTGTCCGGCGTGGCGGCAAGCGGAGCGCGAAAGCGGTTCGGTCACGCTGGGCATGAGCCAAACGTCGTTTGAGGCGTTTCCGGGCGTAGCTCAACCTGGATCGCTTGTGTTCTCGTCTGCCGGGACATATTCAAACGAGCGGAGTCGCATTCCCGAACTCGCTTCTTTAGGCGATTTTCTCAACCCGACTTTGCTGGCAAATTGAACGGGCCTTTTGTGCCATGCCGCGCGGTCGCGCTCACACCCAATGCGGCTTCGGACAACTGGCGATGCGTGACTTCCCTTTGTCTTGTTACGCAAAAAAAGCCGGACGATACCACCTACCCGGAATTCAACAGACGCATTCTGGTTTCTTCGGCTAAGCAACTAATAAGGTGGTAATGCGAGCTACGCCACATATTCGCGCCGCCCGCTCGTGGTACAAAGATTCCCAGTCGCCGAGGTCACTGCGTACAAGGCATATACGGACGCGTGCGGTATCGCGGTGCTGAGGATGCACATTCGTCGCTTCTGCGGGTGGAAGACATCCCTCTCACTGCAGGAGATCGATTCATGAAGTCTGTATCCGTGGCAATGGCTACCTACAACGGTGGCCGATATCTGCTCGAGCAACTCCAGAGTCTCGCGTCACAAATTCGTCCGCCGGCGGAACTGGTCGTCACGGACGATGTCTCGACCGACGACACGTTAGCCATCCTTGCCGAATTCTCCGATACCGCACCATTCCCGGTGCGCGTTTACGTGAATCCGCAGAGGCTCGGCTATCGCGCCAACTTCATGCGCGCCGCCAGTTTGTGTAGTTCGGACATCATCGCGTTTTGCGACCAGGATGACGTATGGCAGCCCGATAAACTCCAGCGCTGCGTGGACGTGCTCGAACGCACAGACGCCTTGATGGTCTACCACAATGCGATTGTGACGGACAGCGCCCTGAACCCCATCGGTACCCTCGCAAGGTACGCGCTCGCCAAGTCCTACAACCCGCCGTTGAGTGTCGACCCCTTCCTGGGCTGCTATGGCTTTACCTTCGTCTTCGACCGCCAGCTCGTACAGTTTTCGTCCCTATGGGATCGTCCTATCGGTATAAGGGAGGACGGCAAAAATCCGAACCCTCATGACCAGTGGTACTTTTTCCTCGCCCATACCCTCGGCGCGCTCGCCTACGTTGACGCACCTCTAGCGAAGTACCGACGGCACGAGTCTACGACGACGTCATCCGAATCCGATTGGATCGGCGAGTCGCGTCTCTCACTGGCCCCGCATTTTCTGTTCGAGTGCCTGGGTCGCTGGGAACATCTTGCGCTGGTATTCGAGCGACGCGCGGCAATCCTGGATGAGATTGCGCAACAGCCCGCGATCCCCCAGGCGGCCAGCGCACGGGCCGGGGCAGAAAAATATCAGGCGATTGCGCGCCTTTACCGCGAACGCATCGCGCTATATCAGGGTGACAGGATTGTTCGTCGGTTCCGGCGGTTCATGGGCATTCTCACATCGGGTGGATACCGGTCCGGGGACGTATGGGCCAAGGGGCCCAAGAGCGGGATAAAAGATCTGCTTCTCGGCGTACTGGGCGTCAGTCGGATCGTGCCCGCCGCCGCGAAGAGCAAGCTGCGTGGATACTGAGTCGGCCCTGTAAAATTCGAAGCGCCTTGCGCAGCAAGGGTTTGACGCTGATAGTTGTTGATGGATTTGAGCACGCGCGAAACGTCCTTTAAGACGTTACTGCGCGCAGCTCAACGTGGGCCACGCGCAGGCGCTCCCACGCCCGCGCGAACCCGTTAGGCGTCAGTTAGCCATTCAGGCAACGACCTCTGCACCATTCGCGATGACCTTCGTCGTCGTCACCTGCCTCGTTTCGCCTCCCGATACGCGCAAAGGCTTCTGCCACATCATGTCGATGATGGCGACATCGGTATGTTTCATCGGCTGGGTCACCAGTCGGCACAGGTTATTGATTGTGTCCTCAACGTCCTCGCAGACGATTCCGTCACCCGATCCTGCACAAATGCGTTGTCGGGCGAGCAGAACGGACCGGAAGGCGCTGGTGGTGGCTGTCGAAACCTTCATTGCGCAGGTATTGGATGCGCCATCGCAAATGATCCCGCTGATATCGCCGACCATGTTCGACACCGCGCGTTCCAGTACCCCGAAATCCTTGGAGAACAGCCAGCTCATCCCGGCCGCCGCGCCCATGGCGGCCGTAGTCACGGCACACAGTGCCGAGAGGCGCGTATAGCGCGCATGAATGGAGATCGCCACCAGGTGTGAGAGCGCGAGTGCGCGCGCCAGCGCCTCGTCGTCAGCCTGGAGGTGCTCCGCGACGGTGACGACCGGCATCGTCGCGGCAATGCCCTGATTACCCGAACCAAAGTTCGTCATCGCGGGAAGCGTAGCGCCGCCCATGCGTGCATCCGACGCACTGGTCGTATTGATCACGATCCGGTTGAGCAGATCGTCCTGCATCAGACCCTGCGAGATGGCGTCTTGCAGCGTTCCGCCGACGTTGAGGCCGTAGTGCACGCGCCGTCCTTCAGCGGAAAGTGCGCTGTTGATTTTCGCCGCATCGAGCATGAACGCGATGTCTTTGAAGGCGACTGAATCCGCGAAATCAAAAGCGTCCCGCAGGGTAAAGTCGGGCAGCCGATTGTCATTGCTGCGCGAGGCGCGGGCAGGGCGATCGATCTCGACGTGATCGTTGACTCGCAGGTACGTGATATTGGTGTGCCCGCCACTCACAACAATCCTGCACTGATCGTTTCCGCCTTTCAGCGTGAGATCGACATGGAGGAATTCGGCTGTTTCCTTTTGCTCGATAGTGACGCGGCTTTCGTCCACCATCATGCGTGCGTTGGCAACGTGCTGAGGCTCGACGCTGCGGAAAACTTCGAGGCCCACAGTCGGATCTCCGCAGATCGCGCCCAGTGCTGCCGCCAGTTCCACGCCGCACGAATTAGTGCCGGGTATGGTGACACCCATCGCGTTCTTGTAAAGATTCCGGGACACATGGCCCGTAATCCCGGTAACGGGTTCACTCAGGTGCTGTGCCGCTGCAGCTGCGGCGAACGCGATGGCTACCGGTTCGGTACACCCCAGTGCCGGCGACACTTCCCTCTTTAACCACTGAATCAGTACTTGCGGATCCATTGCCATACTTTTGCTCGTGAAGCGAAAAAGTATATGCCGCGGCATGGAGATATTTCTTCCATATTTCACTTCATTAAAGTCGGGTTATGGAATTTTTTATCTGTCAAACGAGCGCCGGGTAGTCGGGTGACCGGTCAGGCAAGGTGCGAGGGTGTTCAATCCCGACGGTAACAGCAGCACCTGCCGCTATCCCTTGGCTCTCTGCGCAACCAGCGCAATCCGCTCCCGCACGACGCCAATTGCCTGCTTGAGGCCATACACGTCCTCAAAATATTTATACGGAATTCGTATCTGGCTCGCGTTAGCGTCGATGTTTTCGATCTCGTCGCGCCATTGCGCAATCTGCGAGCGGGTCGGGTTGCTGTTGCTCCACACTTCGTCTTCCAGTGCCTTGATCTCGCGATACCAGACCACGAGGCGCTTTTTCATCCGCGCTTCGAGCAGGCGCGGCAATGCCTGAATCAATCCGATCAGCAGCGCCGCGAAGGGCACGAGGATCAACAGGCGTCGTTCGATCAGACTCGCGAGCCAGAACGGCAGATTGCGGTACAGAAATGGCTGGCCGGATTTGAAGTAGCGAACGCTTTCGTCGGAGACGGGGAATTCTTGCGAATTCAGGTTCGGGAACGTGCCGAACGGTGTGAAGTAGTCTTCGCCAGTGTGAACGGAGCGGGCCGCATCGAGCAGCAGGTAGACGAGCGCGGGATGCATCGCGTCTTTCGATACGAGCAGCGCCGTTGCCGCCAGCAGCGTGACGTCGGTGCGCGGCAGATCTTCAGCGACATTCGTCGATGCGCGCGGCAAAACGATTTTCACAAGCGACGGGATTTTCTGGGTCAGCGCATCGGCCTGCGCGAAACTCATCAGTTTCAGATCGCTGTTCAGCAGTGTCTTCTGCATGTCGGCGTCGGGTCTGCCGATGAAGAAAGCGGCGTCGATCTTTCCGTTTTCGAGTTCCTGATAAGCCTTAGCGGCATCCAGTTGCAGCAGTGTGGCGTTCTGGCTCGTGATGCCGCTATGGCCGAGCAATTCCTGCGCGACGTTCAGCAGGCCACTGCCGGGCACGCCGATCGAAATCCTCTTGCCACGTAGTTGCGATAGCCTGTCGACCGTGGCGTCGCCGCGATAGAACACCCAGATTGGTTCGTACGACACGGCAGCAATCAACTGCAGATTGTCGGTCTCTTTTGGACGTGTGGTTCCAGACTGGATGAAGCCGACCTGGTAGACGCTCTTCGGGTCCCTCAGTCGCTCATAGTTTTCCACCGAGCCGGTAGAACTGTGAATAACGAGTTTGATGCCTGCGCGCTTCAGGATCGGCGCATAGCGATCCGCAAAACCGCGATAGATGCCGTTGTCCGCGCCGCTCGTGATGACGATGGTGCGCTGGAACGCGGGTTCGACCACGAGCCCCATCCCCCAGCCAGACGCGACGACCAGAACGATTACCCCAATGACCAGCAGGCGTCGTTTCGCCGGGGTCATGGGCCGTTTCTGGCTGCGTTGCAGCGCAGGATTACGTCTACGCATCGTTGTTCACGCCTCCAGGTTTTGCCGTGATCCGGTACGTTAGCGTACGATTAAGATACCAACGAATTAAATTCTCTGGCGGAGCAGGCCCTTGAACGAGCCAGGTCGCGGATCGAAGCCGGGCCTGCGAATCTAGACGGATAGCGTGTCATCGATCTGACGCCGCTCACGACGCCCGTACTCACCCCACAGAGCAATACAGCGGCCGAAAGCTTCATGAAGATAATGAAGGGTACTTGCGTCGCCTTCATGCCGACACGTGACGCAGCAACTGACGTTCGCAATCTGGCCATTGCATTAGCACACTACAACAAACGGCACTAACACCGTGCACCGAAAACATACCGCTCGCCGCGCGTTTTTCCGCGCACGGCCGAATCGTCAACCGCAGTGTGAGGTTGTGCCCGGAAGTACGGCGGAATATCCAGGGGCACAGCGCGAAGCGCGTAGATTCGGGTCAATGCTTTCCACAGTCGCGGTAATCAACAAGTAAGACTTTGGTCCGATTGCCCCGCCCGGCGAGGCGGCCATACGCTAAGGATCGGGCTGGTGTCTCGCGTACCGAGAACCGTCGCGGCGAGACACGTGGGTACGCGCGGGCGGGCGATGCCGCAAGCGCCCATTACCCCGACCGATCACGATTCGTTCTACCTGGCATTATGCCGAGGAGGCAGTGTGGGCAAGTCTATGAAACGCCACATCCGTGTACTGGTTGTCGCGGGACTGTTGCCTGCGAGCCTGGTGAGCGCTGGGCCGATCGTCTATCCGGCGAAGGGCCAGAGCGCTCAACAACAGCAGAAGGATGAGGGCTCGTGTTACGCATGGGCCAAGAGCAATACCGGAATCGATCCGACCCAGGTGTCGACAGCGCCTCCGCCTTCCGGTCCTGCTGTCGGCGGTGGTGAGCGGGTCGGCGGTGCTGCGCGTGGCGCGGCGGGTGGCGCGGTCATCGGCGCAATCGGGGGCGATGCAGGCAAGGGCGCGGCCGTCGGCGCGGTAGCCGGGACGATGGTCGGCGGCGCGCGTGCACGTCAGAATCGACGCAACCAGGAAGCGAACGCGCAAGCCCAGACGCAAGGCGCAATGGACACCTTCAATCGCGCCTACGCCGCATGCATGGAAGGGCGTGGCTACACGATCAAGTAAGCGCGCGCCATTGAGCCGTCGAGCGACGTAGACGAAGCGTCGTTTACTCCGCGCTTGTAGCGGAGGCGGGCGAGTTCGTGCCGTGCAGTTCGCCGACCGGCAGAAAGCACAAGCAAGCGGCAACAACCGGAGGCAACTAGGACCAAGGTCCGATAGAAGCTTTCGTTTGCATTTGACATCATGCAATCACCGTATGGGCGGCGTCACCAGCCGATCCGGTAACCGGCGCACACGTTGCGGGTGGCCTTTGAAGCCAATCGGAGGACGATAATGAAGCGAAGGACTTTTGTGCTTAGGGCTGCTGTGTTGCCCGCTGCGGTGAGCTGGGCCATTTCGGGTTGCAGCACGACAACGAGCAGTGGCGCGAGCGAACAAACTTCCGCATCGAAGCGCCAGGAGATCGACGCCGCCGTGGACGGCGTGATGTCGAGGTTGTACGCGACGGTGCCCGGTTCGCAGGAGCTGGTTTCCAAGGCGCGCGGCGTGCTGGTGTTCCCTTCCGTCGTCAAGGCTGCGTTCATTGTCGGCGGCGCGTATGGGCAAGGATCGTTGCGCGTTGGCGGTCAGACCGTCGGCTACTACAGTACGGCGGCGGCGTCATTCGGATTCCAGGCGGGCGCGCAGTCGACGGCGATCATTTTCCTGTTCATGACCGAGGATGCGCTCGCCAACTTCCGCAATTCGGCGGGCTGGTCGGTCGGCGGCGATGTGCAGGTTTCGCTCGTGAAAGTGGGCGCGAACGGCATGATCGACACGCGAACCGCGACGGCACCGGTGTCGGCGATCGTGATGACCAACACGGGGTTGATGGCGGACGCGTCGCTGTCGGGCACCAAGGTCACGAAGCTGGATCTGTAAAACGCCAGTGTGCTGTACTCGACGCAGTGGCGTGTATCGATCGAGGCATGCGTCGCCGCGTGTTGCGTGTAGCGGCGTATAGCGCTCCGGCGCGCGCCGCCCCTAGTTCAGACGGAGAGATCAATGCCGAAGCTAAAACTGCTCGCAGCCACGGTGATCGTAGGCATCGCGCAGCTTGCATGCGCACAGGCTCAGGCGCAAACGAACGCGGCTATAGCGAGAGCGCCGGGTAAAGTCGCCGCCTCGGGCGTCCACAAGGTGACGGCGGAGGTGCTGAGCGTCGATCCGGCAACGCGCACGGTCAGGCTCAAGCGTGAAGACGGCCAGACGTTTGAAATTCAGGTCGGCGACGAGGCCCGCAATTTCGATCAGATCCGGGTTGGCGACAAGGTCACAGCAACGTATCGCGAGTCCCTCACGATGAGCCTGAAGAA
Organism: Paraburkholderia adhaesiva; assembly: GCF_021390575.1. Classification (GTDB taxonomy): domain Bacteria; phylum Pseudomonadota; class Gammaproteobacteria; order Burkholderiales; family Burkholderiaceae; genus Paraburkholderia; species Paraburkholderia adhaesiva. The sequence continues at coordinate 654,131 of NZ_JAJEJQ010000003.1, forward strand.
GGGCGGAGGTGAAGCGACTTCGCTCTCGGAGACGCCGTCGATGGAACGCGCGCCAAAGGGAGCGAAGCCCGGCGGGACGGTTGGGCGTGAGGTACGGGTCGTGGCGGACGTCGTGGCCGTCAACGAGAAGACGAAGACAGTCACGCTCAAGGGGCCCGAGGGCAACACGGTTGACCTGGTCGTCGATGATCCCGCGCAGTTGGCGAACATCAAGACGGGCGATCAGGTCGAGGCTGTGTACACGGAAGCGCTGGCCATCTCTGTCAAGGCAGCTCACACGAAGTAACCACGTGTGGGGCGCCTGCGTGCTTTGTTTGCGCATGCGCAGCAGCGTCCATACCTGTAGCCGCGGATCGCCAGGCGTTGATGGCTCGGGAACGACCAATGCCCGGACCGGCTTTTCGGCCTGGTGGATCAAATGAGCGCTTCGAGGCAATCTGTGGCGATCGTGGACGACGAAGAATCCGTTGGGCGTGCGATCCGCCGTTTATTGAAGTCCGCAGGCATCGATGCCGTTGCTTTCGCGAGCGGCGAGGCCTTTCTGAAGGCGTTGCATGCGACGCCTCCGTACGAGCCGGCGTGCGTGATCCTCGATTTCCAGATGCCGGGGTTGACCGGCCTCGACGTGCAACAGCGCCTTTCAGGCTCCGGTCTGCCGGTCATCATCATTACGGCTCACGACGAACCGCGCGTACGCGAGCAGGCCCGTGCAGGGGGCGCGCTGGCGTACCTGTGCAAGCCGTTCGACGAACTGGACCTCATCGACGCCGTACGCTCCGTGCTCGACGGGGACCCTGACGCTTGAGCCGGTATGCCGACATGAAATCGCCTCCCGCTCAACCGCCGCGCGCCGTTCTGCTGGAGAGGCGGGCGATCGTGCCTTGCCGGGTGCTGGAATTCGAGGCGCGGGTCGCGGATATCGACGCGGCCGATCGCGGAACCTGCGAGCGGCGCGATGCCGGGCCGTACGCCGGCCCGCCGGCACGGGAGCATTCCAGATGAATGATGCCGGTCTGCTTCTATGTCACGACTGCGATCTGCTGCAACGGCGCATGCCCTGTCCGCATGGCGGCGTGCTGCGCTGCTGGCGTTGCGGCGCCGAACTCGAACGCGATCATACCGATAGCGGGCGACGTTCGCTGGCACTGGCGTCGGGTGCGCTCGTGCTCTTCGTCATCTCCAACATCTATCCGATCGTGGGCCTTGCGGTCAACGGCAATATCGTCGAAGCGACGCTATGGGGCGCGGTCAAGGTACTGTACCGCGATGGCATGTGGCCGATCGCGGGCCTGGTGTTCATCACGACGATCGTGATGCCCGCGACCCAGATCGTGGCGTTGCTGTGGCTGCTCGTGCCGCTCGAGTTCAGGCGCAAGCCGTGGAGCGCGAACATCGTCTTTCGCCTGATGGGCATCGCGCGGTCGTGGGGAATGACCGAAGTGCTGATCCTCGGGCTGCTGGTCGCGCTCGTCAAGCTCGCCCACATCGCAACGGTCGTGACCGGCGTTGCGCTGTGGTCTTTTGGTGCGCTGATGGTCGTGCTCGTAGCCACCGGCGCGGCGCTTGACGTGCCCGCTCTCTGGCATCGCATCGCGCCCGTTTCTTCCTCGGCGGCGCCGCACGCTGGCCCGCACGCGGCACCACTTCGCGGGCTCACGGGTGCCGCGTGCGGCATCGCGTTGTGCCCTTGCTGCGAACTCCTCGTGCGTATGCCGTCGCAAGGATACGCGGTGGCGTGCCCGCGCTGCGAGACCCCGCTGCATCTGCGCAAGCCCGCGAGCCTGTCGCGCACGTGGGCGTTTCTCGTGGCGTCGGTGGTGCTTTACATCCCGGCGAACGTGTTGCCAGTGATGGACACGAGTTCGCTATTCGGGACGCAAAAAGACACCATCCTGAGCGGCGTGGTGTACCTGTGGGTGTCCGGTTCATGGCCGCTCGCCGTAGTGGTGTTCATCGCGAGTATTGCGGTGCCGATGTTGAAGATTCTCAGTCTTGCGTATCTGGCGTGGTCGGCACAGCGCGCCTCGACGTGGCTGCCCACCGAACGCGCGCGAATTTACCGGGGGGTCGAGCTGATTGGCCGCTGGTCGATGCTTGACATCTATGTCGTCACGATGCTGGTCGCGCTGGTGCAATTCAACGCGCTCGCGATGATCAAGGCGGGGCCCGCGGCAATCGCCTTCGGGGCTGTCGTGGTCCTGACGATGTTCGCCGCAAACGCGTTCGACCCGCGCCTCATCTGGGATCCTGTGGAGGTCGAGCATGCCTGATCCCGGCCCTGGCGACGCGTTGCCCGATCTGCCGCAAGCGAAGCCGGTCGCGGGTTCGCGCTGGCGCATGCAGATTGTATGGCTGGTGCCGATCGTCGCGCTGTTGATTGGCGGCTGGCTCGCCGTGAAGGCGATTCTCGAAGAGGGGCCGACCATCACGATCAGTTTTCGCACCGGCGAAGGGCTCGAGGCCGGCAAGACGAAGATCAAGTTCAAGGACGTCGACATCGGCATCGTGAAGTCGGTCACGCTGTCACCCGATCACAAGCGTGTGATCGCCACCGGAGAACTCGTGAAGGACGCGGCGAACATGCTCGTCGATAACACGCGCTTCTGGGTCGTGCGTCCACGCATCTCCGGCGGGACGGTGTCGGGCCTCGGCACGCTGCTTTCGGGCTCTTACGTCGGCATGGACGCGGGCAATTCGACAAAGGGTCGCCACGATTTTGTAGGCCTCGAAGTGCCGCCGGTGTTTCCGAGCGACATACCTGGCCGCGAATTCGTGCTCAAGAGCTCAAACATGGGGTCGCTCGACGTCGGTTCTCCGGTGTTCTTCCGTCGTCTTGAGGTCGGGCAGGTTTCCTCGTATGAGCTTGATCCGAACGGGCGGGGCGTGACGTTGCATGTGTTCGTGAACGCGCCATACGATCGCTTCGTGCGCAACGACACGCGCTTCTGGCATGCGAGCGGGCTGGACGTGTCGCTCAGCCCGGACGGCGTGCAGATCAATACGCAATCGTTCGTCTCGCTGCTTATCGGCGGAATAGCGTTCGAGACGCCGGAGATCGACCGCAATATGTCCGAGGTCGCCGATAACACGCCGTTCGACCTGTACGCCACGCGCGCGGAGGCGATGAAGGTGAATTACCACATCGTCGATACCTACATCGTGAACTTCTATGATTCGGTGCGCGGGCTGAGCGTCGGCGCGCCGGTCGATTTCCGCGGTGTCCAGGTCGGCGAGGTGACGCGCATCTTTACGCGCTTCGATCCGGTGAAGCGTCAGTTCAGCATTCCGGTCGAGATCAACCTGTATCCGGAGCGCTTCACCTCCCGCTTTCAGAACGACGGTGCGCAGGCGGGGGGACGCCTTTCGAACTCGCCGCATCAACTTGGCGACTTCCTGATCGCCAGCGGCTTCCGGTTCCAGTTGCGCTCGGGCAACCCGCTCACTGGGCAACTGTATATCGCTTTCGATATTTTCCCGGACGCGCCGAAGGCGACTATCGACTGGTCGAAATCGCCGCCGGAACTGCCGGCAGCCCCGCGCACGCTCCAGTCGCTGCAGGACTCGCTGACACGCCTTCTCGCGAAGCTCAACAGCATTCCGTTCCAGCAGATCGGCTCGCAGGCGCAACAAACGCTGCAGAGTACGAACAGCGTTATTTCGAAGTTCGGCACGGACGTGGTGCCTGAGGTGCAAGGTACGTTGTCGTCGGCGCGTTCGGCGCTCAATTCGGCGAATTCCGCCTTGCAGCCCGAGACGCAACTGCAACAAAACACAAGCGATGCCATGCGCGAACTGGCCCGCACTGCTGCATCGGTGCGCAACCTCACGGACTATCTGGAGCGGCATCCGGAGGCGGTGGTGCGCGGCAAGCCAGGAGAGGGACAATGACCCGCGCAACCGTGCTCGCCGCCTGCGTGATCGGGCTCGTCGCCATCGCAGGCTGTCGCTCGCCTGTGGCGACGTATTACGTGATGCATGGCGATGCGCAGCATGCCGATTCGCCCGTGCCCGCGACCATGAGCGTCGTTGTGAGTCCCGTTACCATACCCGACGTCGTCGACCGTCCGCAGATCGTCACGCGCACCGCCGACAACAGGATCGAGCTGAACGAGTTCGCGCGCTGGGCGGAGCCGCTGAAGGCGGACATTGCCCGCGTGATCGCCGCCGACCTTGCGCAGCGCCTCAACACAGCGCGCGTGTCGTTGTACGATCTGGGCGCAGGCGCTCCACCGGAGTGGCGTGTGCGAGTGGACATCATGAGTATCGACAGTGTGCCTGGAGACGCCGTGACGATCGACGCGCAATGGGCCGTGCGCCCACCGGACAGTGGCGCCACAGTGCTGGGGAAAACCGTGGCCCGCGAGCCGGTTGAAGGCAAGGACTACGCCGCGCTGGTGGCGGCTCATGAACGCGCGCTTGGCGTGATCAGCACGGACATCGCCGCGGCCATTCGCGCCGGTCAGACACATTGAAGAGGTGTGCAGGACCGGTTTTCGCGGAAATTGACGGTCCGCGAAGGGAAATACTGATCCGCTCATGCAGCAGCCCATTGCCAGGGCAACAAGTTCGGATCGGGTTCACTACCTGTTTTATTTCGGAAACCTGAACTATTCTGGAAATTAACCTCTACCTGGTCCAGTCACCCGCCCGGGTGTCTCCCGGCGCTATTCATTCCGCTCATGCAACCTGACAAGTCCGATCTCCCCGGCAGGCGTCCCGCAAACAGAATGCACGGTTGGTTGCGTTGGCTGCCAGGCCTCATCACACTGCGGGAGTACCGCCTCAGCTGGTTATCGAAAGATGTGGCCGCCGGGCTCGTCTTGACCACCATGCTGGTGCCAGTGGGCATCGCCTACGCCGAGGCGTCCGGCGTGCCAGGTGTCTACGGCCTCTACGCGACCATCATTCCGCTGCTGGCCTATGCCGTGTTCGGGCCCAGCCGGATTCTGGTCCTCGGACCGGACTCAGCCCTCGCTGCGCCGATTCTGGCCGTCGTCATTTCGACTGCCGGCAGCGATCCCGCGCGCGCGATCGCCGTTGCCAGCATGATGGCCATCGTTTCCGGCGCGTTCTGCATCCTCATGGGATTGCTGCGCCTCGGGTTCGTGACCGAATTGCTCTCGAAGCCCATTCGATATGGCTACATGAACGGCATTGCCATCGCCGTTCTGATCAGCCAGTTGCCCAAGCTGTTCGCCATTTCCATTGAAAAAGCGGGTCCGGCGAGGGACCTGCTGAACCTGGGCATGGCTATCGCCGATGGGAAAACCAACTGGTACAGCGTTGCGGTCGGCGCGGGAACCCTCGTGCTAATCCTGTTCCTCAAGCGCTTCGAAAAGGTACCGGGCATTCTGATTGCCGTTGTGTTCGCAACTCTGTGCGTCAGCGTGTTCCATCTCGACGGCTACGGTGTCAAAGTGCTCGGCAAGATTCCCCAGGGGCTGCCGTCCTTTGCCGTACCCTGGGCAAGCGATGCCGATCTGGTCAAGATCGTCCTCGGCGGATGCGCGGTCGCGTTGATATCGTTCGCGGACACCAGCGTGCTGTCGCGCACCTTCGCGGCCCGTTTCCATACGCGGGTCGATCCCAACCAGGAGATGGTGGGCCTCGGTGCGGCCAATCTGGCGGCAGGGTTCTTTCACGGGTTCCCGATCAGCAGCAGTTCCTCGCGAACGCCGGTCGCAGAAGCTGCGGGCGCGCAAACGCAAATGACGGGCGTCGTGGGCGCGCTGGCCGTCGCGGCACTGTTGCTCGTCGCACCGAATCTGATGCGATATCTGCCCAACAGCGCGCTCGCAGCCGTGGTCATCGCGGCCGCTATCGGTCTGTTCGAAATCACCGACCTCAAGCGGATTTATCGCATCCAGCAATGGGAGTTCTGGCTTTCGATGGTGTGCTTCGCCGGTGTCGCGGTCTTCGGTGCGATTCCCGGCATTGGCATCGCGGTGGTCATCGCCGTTATCGAATTCCTGTGGGATGGCTGGCGGCCTCATTACGCCATTCTCGGTCGTGTGGAAGATCTGCGCGGATATCACGACATCGAGCGCTATCCGCACGCTGCGAGGATTCCGGGGCTTCTGCTGTTTCGCTGGGACGCACCGCTGTTTTTCGCCAACGCTGAGTTATTTCAGGAGCGCCTGCTGGAAGCGGTCGACGAATCTCCCACGCCTGTACGCAGAATCGTGGTGGCCGCGGAACCCGTGACCAGTGTGGACGTCACGTCCGCCGACATGTTGCGTGAGCTTGTTCGAGTGCTGGAAGACCGCGGCATCGCGCTGCATTTCGCCGAGATGAAGGACCCCGTCCGCGACAAGCTCAAGCGTTTCGAACTGACGCCGCTGATCGGCGGCGAGCGGTTTCATCCGACCGTGGGCAGCGCGGTGGATGACTATCTCGGCAAAGTGGACAGCGATCCGCAAGCGGGCCAGGCTGGCGAGGCCCGCCCCTGACTTGAGGATCATGAAGCGAAGGCGGCGCTGTGCATGCCACTACTGTGCGTCTTGCACCTTCGTGTCTTGCACCTGCACCCAGCCAGGACCGGGATCGAATGACTTCATCGCCTGAGCTTTGGCTGCGCTATCGGGCCCGAGGTCGCGCTCATATACCTGGCCTGCGTGGCTCACGATGAAGCTCTTGATGCCGGTGTCGCCATATTGGACCGGCCACGCAACGACGGCGAAACCGCCGAACAACTTGTCGCGAACCAGGTAGTCGTATGCACCGCCCTGGGCGTGCGGCCCTTGCGAGGTCAGCAGCTTGTAGCGGTAGCCGTAGTAGCCTTTGGTCGGTTCGCTACGCTTGACTGCGTTGACGAACGCCTCACCGAGCGGGCTCGGGTCTTCGTTCTCTGCCGTCGGCCAGTAAAGTCCGTCGTGCTTGCCAGGTGTACTGGCGAGGCGGCGCGCGTAGACGTACATCGTGCTGCCGTCGTGGTAGGACGATGCGTACTCACGCTGCGCGTCGTAGACCGCGAGCATTGTCTGGATGACCGCGAGTTCGTTGCGGCCGATGCGCCGTACCCGCATTTCCTGGGCGCCTGCCGCCATGTCGAAATGCCAGCCTTCGGCGTTCTTGACGAGTGGAACAGGGAAGGTCCAGCCGTCGTTGCCAACTGTGATATGAGCGCCGTCCGCGCCCGCGGCCTGGATCCCATGCGATTCCTGCCACTTGGCCAGGAACACCTCTCTGAGTTGCGCGCCAACTGGCGGCAAAAGTTTCCGGAAGTCGCCGCCAAACAGTTTCTTCAGTTTCGCTTCATTGTTGCCGGCGACCGCCTCGCCGAACGCGTTCATTGCCGCTTCGGGCGAGGCGAACGAGGCCTGTGCCGTGGCGGCGAACGGCTGAGCGGGAGCGATTGTGAGCGCCACCGTCAACGCCGCCGTGATCGCAAGGCTGGTGGCAGGGCGAATCCGCGATAGTCCTTTCATGGAAGTTCTCCCTAGCGTCTGCCACCACGGCCACCACCACCGCCGGCGCGCATGCCGCCACCGCCGCCACCACCGCCGCGATTGAAACCCGAGGACTGCAGGCTCGCGTTGCCACGGCTGACATCGCGTTGCATGCCGCCGCCATTGCCGACGCCCTGGAAGGCGCTGTCGCGGCCTCCGCCAGCGTAGCCGCCACGTCCGCCCGGTCCGCCGGCACCTCCTGGTCCACCTACGCCGCCCGCTCCGCCGACGCCTCCCGGTCTGCCCGCGTTGCCGACTCCACCCGCACCGCCTGCGCCACCCGGTCTGCCGGCGTTGCCGACTCCACCCGCGCCGCCTGCGCCACCCGGTCTGCCTGCACCGCCCACGCCGCCTGGGCCACCAGGCCCGCCAGCTCCGCCCACGCCGCCCGCACCGCCTGCGCCTCCCGGCCTACCCGCGTTACCGACACCACCCGCGCCGCCTACGCCGCCCGGTCTACCTGCACCACCCACGCCGCCTGCGCCGCCAACGCCACCTGGTCTGCCTGCACCGCCCACGCCGCCCGGACCACCTGCGCCTCCCGGACCGCCTGCACCGCCCGTACGGCCGCGAAAGTCGTTACGCGCACCGCCGCCTGGCACGTCACGCGCAAACTGCTGGCGTGTGGCGTTGTCGCGGTACGCGACGCCCTGGCGATGGCCAGGGTCGTGCTGCCACTTGCCGCCCTGGACTTTGGTGCTGTCGAAATTACGATTGACGTTCCTGGCCTTGTTGACGTTGATGTTCACATCGCCGCCGCCCCAGTTGCAGTTGCCGAATATCGCGCCCGCCGCTGCGAGTCCGACGCCCCATGCGAAGCCCGTCGCCAACGCGGCGCCAGGGTAGTACGCAGGAGGCGGGGGCCAATAGGTCGGCGGATAGGCCGGGTAGCTCCATGCGCCATAAACCACCGTTGGGTTGTATGCGGGTACGTAAATCACCTGGGGATTGGTGGGCTCGATGCGCACGACGGTCTGCCCGCCTTGTTGTTGGGGCTGCTCGACGACCACCTGTTGCTGCTCATTCGACTTCAGGTTCCCGGCCTGCTGTGCGCGGCCTCGCAGCCGCTGCACAGCGGCGAGCACGTCTTTTTCCTGGGCAAGGAAGGCGTCACCGAGTTTCTGCGTCCAGTCGATTTTGTCGCTCATCGGCTCCAGAATCTGCGGGAAGGCGACCAGGGATTTCACGCTGGTGTCCCACGTCTGGTCCTGCACGGCCTTGATCGCGTCATCGCCCTTGGCGTCCGGGTGTGCCTTGACCCAGCGCGCGGCCTGGACGATCTCCAGCGGATAGGTCGAAGCCATCAGGACCTGTGCGAGCACCGAGTCGGGGTAGAGCGCGATCGGCGCGACGAGCGCCTCGATCTCCTCGGGTTTGTAGGGCGCGGGCTGCGCCTGGGCCTGTGCCGGGGCTTGGGCCTGGTCTTGCGCGAACGCCGCACATGACATCGCGCTCAACAACACCAGCAACAGCAGTCGGAACGCGCCGGAGATTCGTTCAGTGTACCTGGTCATGGCCACTCCTCCCATTGCCCCGCCGATCCAGCCGATGTGCGGATTACGACATGACGCAGCCGACGGCAACCAGCGCGATGTCTCACGAGCAGGCCATCGCAGGCATGCCGGGGTCAGCGGTGGTCACAGACCTTCGTCGCGCGAAGTGAGGCAGCGAGGAAGGCTATCGCCCAATATTTGCAGTCACGTACCGCGGGAGCAATCGGACCAGAGTCCTATTGACTATTCGTGCCAGTGTGTAGCGAATGAATCACGCCTGCGCGTAAGAATTGCACAGGGTGGCGTCTCATTTCAGATGATGACCTACCATTGCTTTTCGAATCCCATCCAGTTGCTTTCTTTTGAAGCGGGCTGCATATAGCGCGCGTTTACGTGCGTTTAAAATGTTGTAGTGATCACGTAAACTAACGGAAGTCTACGAAGCACGCGCGTTGAGGCACCCATCGATTGAGGTGAAATTCATGATCCTGTCTCGCGCGTGGCGACGGCTATTCCTGACGATGCTGGCCGTTTCATCGATCGGCATTGTGCCGGCTCATGGGCAAACGGGTTCGCCGGGCATGAAACATATGCAGGACGTACAACGCAAGGCGGAGCAGAAGGCGAGGGCGAATAAACATTCATCCGGCCATTCAGGGCAGCACAAGGCGGCGGCCAGCGGTGTGCCGGCTTCGTCACCGTGACGGGAAAAGCCCCATGCTTTAGCGATGACGCATGTTTGCTAGCCAATCGCGCAGTCTAATTTTCACCGAGGCAATGTGCACCGTGCACGCGTGCGATTCACCAGAAATTCGGAATACGAGTTTGCAAATATTATTTGACCCGTTCTCGCACTGAAGCCACCACGCGATGTATGCACATTGCACACGAAAAACGCGAATGAATGCGTAACGCGTATTACGTCTGGATTGGGAAATAATGACCTAGAATCCGGATAGCACTTTAAAGGAAGCAGAATTTTTTCCTGATAATTAACATGTGTTTTCTCGACATGCCGAGCACACGTTCAATTGGAGTTACGCTGCGACAACGGTTTCAGTTGTACATACCCAGCACGTATTTCAATACTTCAATTTGCCACGCCCGAGCCACAACGTTGCCGCACAATCAATTAAATAACGCCGTTGGTCGCCGTAGTTCGTCGCGGTTGTAAGCACATAACGTATGTCGTCGCCGTCTCCAGGCAGGTAAACGAAATCTCGCGCATATTTTCGCCTGGTGTTCGCATCGCGCTGCATGGCGTTCAAACAGGGACGCCTGACTCTGCAGCGATGTCGAAATTCCATGGCTGGATTGCGCGTTCGGAGGCCACCATGTATGGCGAGAACGTGGGAACCCGGAAACGGCCTTTTCGGCTGACGGGTCCGGTACACACCCGAGAGAATCTGCTTCCGCGGCTTGCCGGGGTAAAAGGCCACATTGCTCATCTGGCATCGTTCATCAACGTACCGTGGGGGCCACGCACGAGGGACGATGTCGAATGCGCTGCGCCGCAAATGCTTCGCAGCATGATCGACGTGGTTCCGTCCGCTGCGTTGGCGGTCGACGCAGAAGGCAGCATAGTCGGCGCGAATGCGCGAGCGGCGCTGCTCTTCGGATATGCCACGGCGGAGATGATCGGGGTGCCGGTGGATGTGCTTGTGCATCCGTCGCAGGACAAGGAGGTCGCCGCTCCGATCAGCAGGTCCTGGGTGATGGGCGCCGCCGCAGGCAGCGCGAAGCGTGCGTCCATCGTGCGCAAAAAGGAGGGCGATCAGGACGACGTGCAGGTAACGCGCTCAGTCTCGTTTGAAGTCGATAACGCACGCTACGCGGTGGTCGTCATCGAACCCGCTCACGATGACGCTGCGAGTGCATTAGAGCCCGCATTTCGAAGCGACAATCCGGCACGTCTTCATCGCGAACGCGTTTCCGATGTTGGCGACAAGGCAGCAGCGCTCGCGCATGAGGTCGATCAGCCGCTTACCGCCATTCTCAGCAATGCTCAGGCCGCGCGGCGGTTTCTTGCGATCGAGCCGCTTAACAAGAGCGAACTGTTCGAGCTGCTCGGCGAGATCGTGGCCGATAGCACTCGCGCGCACGCCATCGTCCGCAAGATGCGGAAGTTCGGGAAACGCGAGCAGACCGAGATGGGCACGATCGACATGAACCGTCTCGTGTGCGATGTTATGCAACTTCTGCACCGCAGGGCGACGGAGTGCGACGTGTCACTGAACTCGCACATCGATAAAGGGTTGCCGTTGCTGCATGGCGATGCTGTCCAGTTGCAACAGGTACTCGTCAATCTGATCATCAATGCATTCGATGCCGTGCTGGACTGCGGCAGCGACGACCGCTCGGTCTACGTCCACGTCTGCCCGATGGCGGGCGTCAGCGGCGTACACATTGCGGTACGCGACCGAGGTATGGGCATGAGCGACGATCAGTTAGCTATCCTTTTCAAGCCATTCTCGACGTCGAAACCGGACGGAATGGGCCTTGGATTGTCCATCAGCCGTATCATCGTCACGGTGCATGGCGGGCGCTTGTGGGCCGAGCGCAATGCCGACCGTGGCATGACATTTCATATCGAGCTTCCTGCGGAGGGGGCGACCATGAATACATGCGTGCGAGAGCGACCATGAATACACCCACATCCGTTGTGTTCGTCGTCGACGACGATGAGTCGATACGCAGGGCGTTCGGTCGCCTGCTCGGTTCGGCGGGCTATACCGTTCAGACGTTCGGTTGTGCTGGCGAGTTTCTCGACCACGCCGATCTGACCAGTGCGCCTGCCTGTCTCCTGCTCGACCTGAAGCTTCCCGACCTTAGCGGCATTGCATTGCAGCAGCGGCTGCTCAGCAGCATTCCGATTATCTTCGTGTCGGGTCACGGAGGAATCGGCACCGCCATCGAAGCGATGAAGGCCGGCGCGACGGATTTTCTGTTGAAGCCAGTGGACGAAAAACTTTTGCTCGAAGCGACGGATCGTGCATTGGCGCTCGCGCAGCAATGGTTCGAGCAGCGCGCGCAGCAGGCTGAAATCCAGCGTCGCGTCAACCAGTTGACGCCGCGCGAGCGAGAAGTGATGGCGCTGGTTGTTGCCGGCCGGCCGAACAAGCTCGTGGCGGATGCGCTAGGCGCGGCGGAGAAGACGATCAAGATTCATCGGGCACGCGTGATGGAAAAAATGCGGGCCGAATCGCTCGCGGAACTCGTTCGTCTCGCCGAACGAGCCGAGCTGGGTAGTTCCCCCGTTACGATGCCGGCGCGCACGCTCGCGCGTCATCCGTGAGTCGCACGAGCAGACGTTTGTGAACGGGTAAAACGTGATCCGGCGGGGCGACGCAGGTGGTCTTCTTTTCCCGCCTGCGCGCCTGCGCGCCTGAACAACTGAACACTGCCTATACGCTCAGGAATACGTGCGTGCCACTTCCAGACCCGAACCGCTCAGTCTTCGCGTCTCGGCGGCACGACCTGGACGACGATCGTGCGGTTTTTCCAGAAAAGATTGTGAATTCGCGGCTGGAGCATCCGCAGTGCCTCGGCGTCGACCTTCTCGAAGGTCAGCACCACGGCGGGACGCTCGCCGGTCCCGGGTACGTACTGGATTTCGTCGAACGGCGGAAATCCGTATCTGCCGAGGAACTCGTTAAGCTCTTCCGACGACACGTCGGCCTCGACATTTCCAATCCACAGATCGGCCATCATTGTCCTCCGCGTTGGCTTCGCCTCGAACACACCCGGAACGCCCGGATTTCGGCATCACCGTCATTTTGCATCGTTCCACGTGTTCTCACCTGCGGCCTGGCACGCCACGTTGCGGTTACGAGTCTGCCCTCCCGGTCCTGCGGCGCGGGCCGGCTAGAAAGTCTCCGGCACGTATTTATAGGGGTATTCCGGCTCCACGTAGCCCGACGCCTTCTGCCGCTTCGGCAACACCACCTTGGAGCGGGGCACGCTCTCATAGGGAACCGTGCTGAGCAGGTGCGTGATGATGTTGAGCCGTGCACGCCGCTTGTCATTGGAACGCGCGACATGCCATGGCGAATAGTCGAGGTCGGTCTTCGCGAACATCTCGTCGCGAGCTCTCGAATAGTCGTGCCAGCGGCTGTACGAATCGAGATCCATCTGCGACAGCTTCCAGGTCTTGCGCTCGTCGTGGATGCGGCCTTCGAGACGGCGGGTCTGCTCGTCGGGGCTCACTTCGAGCCAGTACTTGATCAGGATGATGCCCGACGCGATGATTGCTTTCTCCACCAACGGTACAGCCGTCAGGAATTCGTCCGCCTGCTTCTGGGTACAAAACCCCATGACGCGTTCGACACCCGCGCGGTTGTACCAGCTCCGGTCGAATATCACGACCTCGCCCGCTGCCGGCAAGTGGGGAACATAGCGCTGCAGATACATCTGGCTTTTTTCGCGTTCGGTGGGCGCCGGCAGTGCAACGATCCGGAAGACGCGCGGACTCACGCGCTCGGTGAGCGCCTTGATCGTTCCGCCCTTGCCCGCGCCGTCGCGCCCCTCGAATACGATGCAGATCTTAGCGCCGCTTTTGACGACCCATTGCTGCATCTTGACCAGTTCGACGTGAAGCCGCTCCAACTCCTTCAAATAGTCCTTGTTGCTCATCTTTGCTTCGGACTTTTCCTCGGACTTCGCTTCGGTCTTCACCTCCCGGCCTTTCGCATGATTTGAAGTTCCAGACATGGTTTCACTCCCAGGAAGATACCCTTGCGCTGTGGTGAGGCATCGCGATCAAAGTCCGTGCCGATGATTCCTGAAAGCATGAACTGCAGGTCAAGGAGGGCACCATAAGACCTTGGTCCTATTGAGCCGCGCAGCCAGTTTCTTACACAGTGCTCGTGCGTGAGGCGAGGGATCCGCTCGACCGCCAGCTAGGACCAAAGTCCGATTGTTGCCGGCATGGGGCGTCGCCATACTGATCTTTACCGAATCAGCGACAGGTCTGCTGCGCGCTGCCATTTCGCCGCGAGCAGGCGTAACCCGGTGGGTACGTTCAAACAGTCGGAGCCCCGTCCTTTCAAGCAGCGCGCGTTGGACCGGAAGCTGTCGCGTTCGCCGGTCCATGCCGGGTCGAAGGCGGGCCTTACGAGATCACCCTGAGGCAATGATGGCGCGCGCGTGCATGCATGAGAAGCAGCCGCTGCAATGGCGAACGGCACAGGCATCCGTATGCGGGTCCGTCCTGAAAGGCGTGCTCTCAATTGCCTTTGCCATTGCGCTTCCTGGCCTGCTCGACGGTTGCAGCAAGAAGGCGCCGGTCGCGGCTACCCCCCCGATAGAGGTCACCATAACGACGGTGGCGCCGCACGATACCCCCGTGGATTTCGAGTTCACCGCGCAGACCGAGAGCTCGCGCGAGGTTGAAATACGCGCTCGGGTCGATGGCTTTCTCGATCGGCGCATGTATGTGGAAGGGCAGTTGGTCAAGACAGGCCAGGTCATGTTCCTGATGGACCCCAAGCCTTTCGAAGCGGCGTTGAGAACCGCTCAGGGACAATTGGCCCAGCAGCAGGCGCGCCTCGAAGTGGCAAAGGCGAACCTGGCGCGCGTGCAACCCTTGGCGGCAGAAAACGCGTTGAGCAAGAAGGACCTCGACGATGCGGTCGGCAACGAAAAGCAGGCGCGGGCCGCCGTGATCGCCGCGCAGGGCGAGGTCGACACGGCGCAACTCAATCTCAGCTATACGACGATCAAGTCGCCTTTGAACGGACTGTCCAGCTTCGCGCGACAACAGGACGGCAGCTACGTCACGTCGACGCAGAATGGGTTGCTGACCTATGTCTATCAACTGGACCCGATGTGGGCCAACTTCAGCATTTCCGAAAACCAGCAACTGCGATATCGCGATCAGATTTCAGCGGGGCAGTTGCGGTTTCCGGCTAACAATGCGTTTTCGGTATCGCTCCAGCTTGCCGATGGCTCGATCTACAAAGGACGCGGCTCGATAGACTTCGCCAATCCCGCGTTCAACACCGAAACGGGCACGTTTCTCGTGCGGGCGGTCTTCAAGAATCCGGATGGCTCGCTGCGTCCCGGCCAGTTCGTGCGTGCCCGCGTCTCGGGTGCCATCCGCCCCAACGCCATACTCGTGCCGCAGCGCGCCGTTCTTCAGGGTGCGAAAAGTCACTTTGTCTGGGTCGTGGACAAGGATGGCAAGGCGCGTCAGCGAGTGGTCGAGGTGGGCGAATGGCACGGTGACGACTGGTTCATTCTCGATGGCCTGAAAAACGGCGAACGGGTTGTCGTCGATGGCGCGATACGCGTCGTGGCCGATACGCCCCTCAAGATCGTAGCGAGTCCGGCGACGCCTCAGGCTCAGGCCAATGAGGAGTCTGGTGCGTCCGGGCCGGCCGCGGCGCCGCCGTTGAATCGCCCTGCGGGCGGAGAGGCGGCATCGGCCGCGTCCAACTGAAGGGCGCTGGCGATGAGCATCTCCCACTACTGCATCGACCGGCCGATTTTCGCTTCGGTCATCTCCATCGTCATCACCCTGGGCGGCGCGCTGACCATGCTGGCGTTGCCGGTCGCGCAATATCCGGACATCACGCCGCCGCAGATCACGATCAGCACAACGTATCCGGGGGCGAGCGCAGAAGTGGTCGCCAACAACGTAGCCGCGCCGATCGAGCAGCAGGTGAACGGCGCGGACAACATGATTTACATGAATTCATCGAGTTCATCGACCGGAAACCTGACGATCAACGCCTTCTTCGAGATTGGCACCAACCCGCAGCTTGCGCAGGTCGACGTGCAGAACCGTGTCAATCTCGCGTTGCCCCAGTTGCCGCAATCGGTTCAGGCGCAAGGCGTCCAGGTGCAGAAGAAGTCGTCGGCGTTCATGATGGTGATCGCGATCTATTCGCCCGACGAGCGCTATGACGCCACGTATATCGCGAACTACGCGAACATCTATGTGCTCGATGCGCTCAAGCGGATACCGGGCGCGAACCAGTCGAGCATCTTCGGCACGCCGGACTACGCGATGCGCATCTGGCTCAAGCCTGACCGGATGGCGCAGTTGGGGATCACGGTGGCGGATGTGCAAAACGCCGTGCAGAACCAGAATCAACAGTTCGCGGTGGGGCGCATCGGGCAGTCGCCGACGGGCTCGCCAGTCGAGCAGTCGTTCGCCGTGACGACCACCGGACGGCTTGCCCAGCCTTCCGAGTTCGACGACATCATCCTGCGCGCGGCCAGCCAGGGCGCGGCGATCGTGCGGCTGCGGGACGTGGGTAGGGCAGAGCTCGGGCAGAAGGACTACTCGATCCGCAGCCGGTTCCAGGGCAAGCCTGCCACCATCATCGCGGTCTACCAGCAGCCGGGCGCGAATGCGCTCGACGTGTCGAAACAGGTACTCGCCACGCTGGCCGAACTCAAAAAATCCTTCCCTGAAGGCCTCGAGTACCGGATCGCGATGGATACGACCGAGTTCACACGAGCCTCGATCTCCGACGTCGTTCACACATTCTTCGAAGCGCTGGTGCTGGTCGTCATTGTCGTGTTCGTGTTTCTGCAGAGCCTGCGCGCGACGCTGATTCCGATTCTGGCCGTGCCGGTTTCGATCGTCGGCGCCGCCATGGGCATGGCGGTGCTCGGGTTTTCGATCAACATGCTGACGCTATTCGGCATGGTGCTGGCGATCGGCATCGTGGTCGACGACGCGATTGTCGTGATCGAAAATGTCGAGCGCAACATGACGGTCCACAAGCTAAGCTCGAAAGACGCGGCCAAACGTGCAATGGACGAGGTGGCGGGGCCAGTCGTCGCTATCGTGCTCGTGCTGTGCGCGGTGTTCGTTCCGGTCGCTTTCGTGAGCGGGATCACCGGGCAACTGTACAAGCAGTTCGCGATCACCATCGCCATTTCGGTCGTGATTTCTGGCGTCGTTGCGCTCACTTTGTCGCCCGCTCTTGCGGCGATATTGCTCAAGAGCACCCATCACGAGAAGAAAGGTTTCTTCCGCTGGTTCGAGAATGCGTTTACACGCATGACCAAGGGCTATATCGGCGTGGTCAACCTCGTCATCCGGCGCTGGGTGATCTCGCTTTTACTGTTCGCGGGCATGATCGCGCTCGCGGTCATGATGATGAAGTCCATTCCGTCTGCCTTCCTTCCTCCGGAGGATCAGGGGTACCTGCTCGGCGCAGTCGTGATGCCTGACGCCGCAAGCCTCGACCGCACGGCGGCGGTGTCCGATCAGGTAGCCGAGTACTTCATGAAGCAGGATGCTGTGGCCGGTATCGCAACCGTCGACGGTTACAGCCTGCTCGATGTGCAGAACAAGAACAACGCCAGCACGTTCTTCGTCGGGCTCAAGAGTTTCGATGAACGCTATGCACGGGGCAATGCCCGCACGCAAAATGCTCACGCTGTGCTGGTCGACGCCTACAAGGCGCTGTCGACCATCAAGGAGGGGATCGTCATTCCGGTCAACCCGCCTTCCATCCCCGGTCTCGGCACCACGGGCGGCACTGAGGTATGGATTCAGAGCAAAGGCGACGCGACCATCGCGCAACTTGGTGAGGTGGTCCGCCAGTTCATCGCGCGGGCGCGGCAACGGCCCGAACTCGCCCGTATCACGACCACGTTCAATCCGAACTCCCAGCAACTGCTAGTCGATGTCGACCGCGAACGCTCGGAAACGCTCAGCGTGCCGGTGGAAGATGTGTACAGCGCGATGCAGACCATGTTCGGTTCGCTTTATGTATCGCAGTTCAATCGTTCGAGCCGGCTATGGCAGGTGATCCTGCAGGCCGATCCGTCCACCCGGCTAAGACCGGACGATCTCGACCGCATCTACGTGCGCAGCAGGACCAATACGATGGTGCCGTTGCGTGCCGTGGCGACTTACCGGTTCGTGACGGGACCGGACCTTCTCACGCGCTTCAACAACTTCCCGGCGGTCCTTGTCACGGCCAACGCAGCGCCTGGATTCAGCTCCGGGCAGGCCATCGCCGCGCTCGAGGACGTCGCGGCCCAGATGCCGAACGGATTCGGCGTGGCGTGGAGCGGTGAGGCTTATGAAGCGCGCAAATCGGGTGGGACGTCAGGCTCTGTGTTCATCTTCGGCCTCGTGATGGTCTTTCTGATTCTCGCGGCGCAGTACGAAAAATGGTCTCTGCCGGTCGGCGTGCTGATGGCGGTGCCGTTCGCGATTTTCGGAGCGTTGCTCGCCATCCTGATGCGCGGACTTCAAAACGACATTTACTTCCAGATCGGGCTCACGATGCTGGTCGCGCTGGCGGCGAAGAACGCGATTCTTATCTTCGAGTTTGCAGTGATGAACCGCGAGGGGGGCGCCTCGGTGCACGACGCGACGATCGTGGCGTCAGAAGAGCGGCTGAGGCCGATCGTCATGACCTCGCTCGCGTTCATTCTCGGCTGCGTGCCGCTGGCCATCGCCGTGGGTGCATCGGCCAACAGCCGCCACTCGATCGGCACGGGTGTGATCGGCGGCATGCTCGGCGCAACCGCGATCGCCGTGTTCTTCATCCCGATGTTCTACTACCTGCTCGAAACGATGTCGTCTCGTTCGAGCAAGAGTTCGGCGACGCCGGACAAGGGCGGCGATGCCACGGGCACCGGAGGTCACTCCGGAGCGGCAGGGGCGCCGAATGAAACGCCTTCCGCGCCGCGCGAGGATGACTGAGATGCATGCGTCCACCCGTGCGTGCTTCCATGCCGGCGCCCGTTTGTCGGCCATAACGCGGCGGCTCGCGCCGTTGCTGGCATTCACGCTGAGCGCTTGCCTGCTCGGTCCGGATTACGTGCGGCCTAACGTCGAGGTGCCCGCGAACTACCGGTTCGCAAGCGCTGAAGTGGCCGATGTGGCCAATACGCTGTGGTGGGAGCAATTCCAGGACCCGGTGCTGGATCAACTGATCGGCACGGCGCTTGAACGCAATCGCGACGTGAAGATCGCCGCAGCCCGCATCGACGAATTTGCCGCGCAGTTGCAGATTACGCGTTCCGCGTTCTTCCCGCAGGTGAGTGCCGGGTTCGACGCGTCGCGCCAGCGCGTGTCCCGCTCGAGCGGCATACCGCTGCCCGCGAATGTCGATCCCGTCTACAACCTGTTTTCCCCGACGGTTGCCGCGTCGATGAACATCGACATATTCGGGCACACCCGCCGCCTGACCGAGGCCGCGCGCGCACAACTCGCTGCGACCGAGGAGGGGCGGCGCGATACCATCCTCACCCTCGTCGCTTCGGTGGCGGTTTCGTACATCAATCTGCGAAGCCTCGACCGGCAGCTCGATATCGCGCAGGCAACGGCCACGAGTCGTGCCGAGGCGGTGCGGGTGTTCACGCTGCGTTTCCAGCACGGGGAAGTGTCGGAGATGGAGCTTGCGCAAAGCCAGTCCGAGTACGAGTCCACGCTCGCCACCATCCCGCTGATCGAGATGCAGATTGCGCAGCAGGAGGACGCGCTGTCCGTGCTGCTCGCCCAGAATCCTGGGCCGATCCCGCGTGGCCGCGAACTGCCGGCGATCGCGTTGCCGGCAGTTCCCGCAGGTGTGCCATCGGACTTGCTGGTACGGCGGCCCGATTTGCTGGAGGCGGAACAGAACCTGATCGCGGAAAATGCGCTGATCGGGGCGGCGCGTGCGCTGTACTTTCCTTCGCTGTCGGTGTCGGGGCTGATCGGTGCGGCGAGTACCGTGTTTTCCAGCCTGCTCACCGGACCCGCGTATATCTGGTCGGTCAGCGGATCGATCGTGCAACCGATTTTCACTGGCGGCAACATCACCGGGCAGGTCCATCTCGCCGAAGCGCGGGAGCAGGAAGCGCTCTATACGTATCTCGAGACCGTCCAGACAGCATTCCAGCAAGTCGAGGATTCGCTCATCGCACTGCAGAAGAGTCAGGGACAACTCGCCGCTCAGGGCAGACAGGTCGATGCCCTGACGACCTATGCGCGGCTCGCGCGCAAGCGCTATGAGGGCGGCTATACGAGCTATATCGAGGTACTCGATGCAGAGCGGAGTCTTTTCAACGCGCAGCTTACCTATACGCAAACCCAAGCGGCGGAGTTGACTTATTACGTCAGCCTCTACAAGTCGATGGGCGGAGGATGGGTGACGCAGGCCGAGCACATGACGATGCCAGCGCCGCCGACTCCCGCATCGGAACCACAGGTGCCGCAGGCGCAGGTTCATTCGGCGGATATCGCGAGCGCGGCGGGTCGATAGCGTTGCCCGGATTCGAAGTCATCGTTTCGCTCGATGGCTGACCGGATCATTGCGCAGTGGGCCGTGCGCGCATGGCGAACTCTCATTCAGCCTGTCTCTCAGTCACTCCTGCAATTTCTGTTCGCTTGCCCGCTGCGACGCCTCCTGAATACCCCGAACGGCAGCGGCAACCATCAATCCCGTGATCACGAGTCCGACCAGACCCAGCAGAATGGCATCGATCCGGCCAAACGTCGAAGTCGGCACGACATCGCCGTACCCGATGGTGAGGGCGGTGATCGCGCAAAAGTACACGGTTTCCCCCCACGGCGAAGGTGTCCGGTTCGCCGTTTCGACGGGGGCGCCGAAGTACCACATTCCGATCGTCAGCAAGACGAATAGCGCGAGAAGTCCGATCAGGATCGCACGCAAATACCAGAGGGTCCTGCCCATTTCCTGCAGGATGTCGCGTGCATGCAGGCGGACGACGGTGTCGTTTTTCGCAGCATTCATTGCACATACCTCGTTGATGGCGCATTAGTGCCAGGCGAAACCTCAGCCTGTACCTCGGCGTTGCTCGAAGATAAGGAGCATCAGGCAGGCATAGACCGTTACAGCCAGAAAGAGCCCCATTCGCACCGCAAATGCCGTGTACACATCCTTGCCGGCCACGCTGTCCTGCACCGACTGCCCAAGCAGGATGATCATCGTGACGAGGCTGTTCAGCCAGAATCCGGGCGAGTAACGCGTTGGGCTGATGCGATACAGCTTGCGTCCCACCAGCAGGCCGAACAGCAGCATCCACAGGAAAAACATCCACACGTGCACAAAGAGCCTGAGCGCGAACCAGAACGCGATCGCGAGCAGGCCGCCCAGCAGCGTGGAGCCGATCAGATCTCGCGCCGCATGGCGGGCCGTCGTTGTGCAACTCTGCCTGCCAAGGCTCACGGACTTCATGATGATCGGCATGTAGCTCGCTGGATCGGTCATCGCGAGCAGGTACGCCGGCATCACCACGAGCGCGGCGCGCAGTGCAATACGCGTCGCTTGTGCGTCGGGCATCACCTGTGCGGCAGGCGCACGCCGCGCGTCGGCAGGTTCGGGAAACAGGCGGTGAGTCAGGGCCGACACCAACGTCGCAAGCAATAGTCCCTTCGCTAGTGCACCGACGACGGTCACGGCCAGTTGAAATTCGCTCGTCCCCGCAGCGGAGATCATCGTCAATCCTGCAACCAGAAATGTGGCGACCAGATTGTTTCCGCCACGCAGGCCGTATCGAAAGGCCAAATAAAGCATGAGGCCAACGATCATCACGCCAGCGAACGCGTAGTGACGAAGCAGCGGAACAAGAAGCAAGCCGCTGCCTGTGGTCAATGCCACGACCAGCACGAGAACCGTACCTGTCTTGAGCGACAGCGGCCGCGTTTGCGTCGCAAGAAGAAAGACGGCGAACACCGGCGCGACGACGGGAATCGGGAAATCCAGCGCGAAACTGATCGCGAGGCAGAGCGCAGTCCCGGTAGCAAGGCGTAGCGCACGGCGGCCGGGCAACAGGAGCCTGTTTTCCATGGACGTGGTCAGTAGACGTACGAGACCCAGCTCATCACGCGCACAAACACGCGACCGAGCGGATTGAGCGGATTGCCCTGAGTCGGAAACGCCATCACCTCTGCCTGGCCGCCTACACGCATGTTGCGCAGACGTTCGCGTTCACGCGGGTCGAACTCGACGATCACTGGAAAGCGTTGAGCAGGCCGCAGCCAGTCGCGGCTGTTTTGCACGGTGGGCAGACTGCCCGGCGGCGTGCTCTGGCCCGTGCTCACGCCATAGCCGATACTGCGAATCCGGCCGTCGAAGACCTGGCCCGGCAGCGCGTCCAGCGAGATTTCCACCGGCGTGCCGGGCCGGAGATGGCCGAGGTTGTTCTCGGTCATGTCGGCGCTGACCCAGACGTCGCGGATCGCAATCAGCGTCATCACCGGACTGCCTGCCGCCGCGAACTGGCCGACTTCCGTCCGCAGATCCGTGATGACCCCGCCCGAGCCGGCCAGGATCCGCGTGTTGGCCAGATCGAGTTCAGCCTTCTTCACGGCGGCGGCCGCGCTGCGCAACTGCGCGTTTTCCGCTTCGCTGCCGCCTTGTTGTTCCCGTGCGCGCTCCACTTCGGCACGCGCAGCCTCGACCTGGCTCTGGGCCTGCTCATACGTGGCTCGCGCGACTTCGATGCGTCGAAGTGAAACCGTGCCTTCGTCTTCGCGGTATAGCCGTTCCAGGCGCTCGCTGTCCTGGCGCGCCTTGACTTCGTTCGCGATCGCCGCCCGCAGCGACGCGAGCGCCGATTCAATGCCGGCGGTGCTGGCGCCGACCTGTCGGCGTGTGGACTCGTAATCGGCCCGCGCACGAACGGCGGCTATCTGGTATTGCTCGCTATCGATTTCGAAGAGCACGTCGCCCGCGTTGACTTCCTGGTTGTTGTGCACGAGTACGCGCGTGACATGTCCCGACACTTCCGCGGCGACGGGCACGACGTAGGCCTGCACGCGCGCCTGTTGCGTGTACGGCGTAAAGCGGTCGGCGAGCAGATACCAGACGAGGCTCACGACGATCAGCCAGACGATCCACTTCACCGCCTTGCTCGAAGGATCGGCGGCCGGTGCCGGTGTCGGCGCAGCGTTCGAGGGTTCGGGTGTATCGCTCATCGGGATGCACCTTCCGGGTGGACGGCGGCGCTGGATGGGGCGCTCACTTCGTCGAGCAGGTCGCCCCAGTCGGTGCGTTGCCGCATCTGCTTGCGGGTCGCGTCATCGATTAGCGACTGCTCCGTGTACCAGCCGCCTCCGAGTGACTTGTAAAGGGCGACCAGGCTGCCTACGGCGTTGCTGCGGTTGACGATATAAGCGTCCTGCTGGGTGAACAGAGCGCGCTGGGCATCGAGCACACGCTGAAAATCCGAATACCCTTCGCGGTAGATCGTATTGGCGAGCGTGAGGGAGCGCCGCGCGGCCGCTTGAGCGTCGTTCAGAATGGTCTCGCGCTGCAACGCGGCGATCAGTGCCGTGGCGGCGTCATCGGCCTCGCGAGCCGCCTCGCGCACGGTATTCTGGTAGGCGACAGTCAACTGTTGCAGCCGGGCATCCTGCACGCGCACGTTGTTCGTGATCCTGCCGTGATCGAACACGTTCCAGGTCACGCTTGGGCCTACTGCAACGCCCAGGGTATTCGGTGAACCCGTGAGCGAACTCGCGCTCCAGGCAAGCGAACCCAGCAACGACACGGACGGATAGAAGTCAGCCTTCGCCACGCCGATGAGCGCCGACTGGGCGGCCATCTGATATTCGGCGGCGCGAACATCGGGACGACGCAATAGCAGATCGGCCGGCACGTTCTGCAGCACCGCGCGGTCCACCAAAGGGACCACGCCTTCTTTGCCGGGCTGCACGTCGAGTTCCGGCAGCGGGCCGGGTGGCTGGCCCGTCAACACGGACAACCCGTGACGCGAAAGCGCGATCTGGCTCTCGAGATCGGGGATGCTGCTGAGCGTTCCCAGATACTGCGTTTTCGCCTGTTGAAGATCCAGTTCATCGGTCTCGCCGCTCTTGAACAGTTTCTCCGTGATCTCGAAGCTGCGCTTTTGCAGCTGTGCGTTCTCGCGCGCGATACGCAGCCGGGCCTCTGCCGTGCGCAGCGCGAAATACGTATCCGCGATCTGCGCGTGCAACAGCACGAGCGCGGCATCGCGGTTGGCTTGCGCGGCAAAGAACGATGCATCGGCGGACTCGATTGCGCGGGCGAAACGCCCCCAGAAGTCGAGTTCCCAGCCGACACTGAAACCCGCTCCGTACTGCAGATAGGCCCCCGAACGCGGATCGAATCCATCGGAGCGCTTGCGGGCCGAGGCGAGCACGTCGGCATTGATCTGCTGTACCTGAGGGTAGCGTCCGGCGAGCGCGATACCGAGTTGAGCGCGGGCTTCGATCACGCGCAGACCGGCAATCTTCAGGTCGCCGTTGTTGGCATCCGCAACGGCCATTAGACGTTCGAGATTCTGGTCGCCGAATATCAGCCACCATTGGCGCAGGTCAGGCTCTGCGGCCTGTTGCGTTACCTGATTGATCGAAGCGCTGCTCCAATGCTCGCTCCACGCTTCATGCTGCGGCTGAAAGTCCGGTCCCACACGCATGCACCCGCTCAGGCAACCTGCGCCGAGCAGCATCGCCGTCGTGAAGGGGCGCATGGCAGGCAACACGGCTCCACGCCTGCAGCTTCAAGGCTGCTTCTGTTCCTGAGCCGGGTCGGACTGTAGCTTTGGCGGATCTTTCACCCATCGCCAGAAGAGCTGATAGCCGACCGACAGCATCACAGGACCAATGAACAGGCCAATGACGCCACCCGTCACCATGCCTCCGAGCGCGCCGATCAGTACGACGGGCATTGGCACCGCGACGCCTCGCCCCAGCAGCAATGGCTTGAGCACGTTGTCCGCCAGACCTGCGACGAACACGTAGACGGAGAAGATGATCGTCGCCGTGCTCACGCCCTCGGTCACGATCACGAAGATGATGACGGGCACGGTAATCAGCGTAGCGGGCAGTTGCATGATGCCGATAAGCAGCACGGCGAGGGCGAGCAGACCTGCACCGGGAATGCCCATGATGATGAACGCGACGCCGATCAACAGCATCTGGATGAACGCGATACCGACGACACCCTGGGCCACTGCGCGAATGGTCGCCGTGCACAGGTCGGTGATCTGGGTGCCGTTCTCCGCGCCGAAGATGCGCGAGGCGATCTGCACGGCGGCGCCGTGCCCCTTCTCGCCAAACGCCATCAGAATGCCCGCGACGATCAGAGCGGCGAAGAATACGAGCAGTCCCGCGCCCAGACCGGTGACCGTTCCTAGCAGGGCACGACCCACCTCCTTGAGTTGCGGTGCGAACTTCTGCGCAAAGCTGACGAGGTCCGTAGAGGCCGCGAGCCAGCCGGCATACACACGTTTGCCAACCAGCGGCCAATTCGCCACCGAGTCGTCAGGTGGTGGTATCTGAAAGCTGCCGCTCTTGACAATGGCCATCGCGTTCTCAAGCGAGTCGGCGAGCGCAACGCCGAGCATATAGGTCGGCCCAAGAACGACGACAAAGGCGACGAGCACGATCAGCGTGGCAATCAGACCGTCCTTGTTGGCGAGCGTTCGGCGAAGCATGACCTGAAGAGGATAGAGCGTGATAGCGAGAATCAGCGCCCACACCATAAGGTTCAGGAACGGAACGAAAATCCGGTAACAGAAGACAGCCAGCACAGCAACGAGTCCGGCGCGAATCAGTACATCGAGTAATTCTCTGGACAAAACCCGTTGTGTGGTCGGTGTTATCAGCATGAGTTTTTCTCCTGCCAGGTCGCATCGAGAATCGTCGGTGACACAAGCGTATCTGCGATCACGGCCACAGTGGCCGTTGCGAGGAACTGTCGTCGGGATTGTTGCCGTGCTCTTCAGAGAGCGATCCCTCACTATCGGATTGGGTCCGGATAGCTTCAATCGGACTTTGGTCTCATATCGTCCCGTGCGGATCGAAAGCGGTTCAAAAGCTGATCGCAAACCCGAATGACACGCCGTGCACATTGTGGCCGAACACGTATCGCACCATCGCCCGTGTGCGGGTGATGATGATCGGGTACCGGCTGCTGTCGAGTTCGAGGCCCACGCCTAGCGAAGTGAGGTCATTGAATCCCAGCACCCCGGCGCTGTCGCCAAAGTAGTGGGAGTAGGCGGCTTCAAGAACATAGCGGACCGGCCGGTCGAGCGCGTGCCAGCCGGTTGGCGCGCGCCAGCGTGTCCAAAGGCTCACTTGTTGCGCCACGGCCGAACCCTGAACGGCCTCCGACGAGCTACCAAAGCTGTGCAGGTAGATATCGGTCGCGCGCAGTTCAGCGTCGATTTCATAGTTTTCGCGGTAGTGCTCGAAATCGAGCATCAGCGAGCCGCCGTAGCCATACGCATTCAGTGCGCCATTCTCGAGAAACTGGAGGTTGCTGTCGGTGACGTGATTGAAGAGCGTCTGTCCCACCCGCAGATCGCTCGCGACGCGCCCAACCATGCCGTTCAGGATCGGACGGAAGGCGAGTTCGTCCGTGATCCGGAAGTCCCAGCCGACGCCGATCGTCGTACTGACGGTATTCCATCGGGTCGGCACCGAACGCTGCTGGGCGCCATCCGTCGCAATGAAAACCGGATCGTAACGGCTGTAGGCAATCGTGCCTTCCAGATACACCGGATACTTCCTGCTGAGCGTAAAGCCACCGCCCAACTGTGACTGACCGAAGCCTGGATTCCCGCTGAGGCTGTTATTGACCGACAGGTTACTGGTCGTGACGTCAGGGACAGTCGTGTAGGTCATGATGGCGAGCACGGCGTCGGCGTGCCGCTTCACGTTGCCACCGATGACGGTGTTGGGCGACAACAGGCCAGGGACGACCTGAGCATTCGACTGGCAAGGCAGCAGGACCGCTAGAAAGCAGGCACATACCCATACCCGTGCTGACTTATCCGATCTACCACGCATGAAGCACTCCTGTTGTTGGAGCATCGTTCATTTCCCGTTGTAGTCGGCCAACTGGAAAACGCCAGGATGTGGCGATCAATATTTGATGTCACGCGCCGTCTGACGGCCCTGCTGCTTGGTGTGGCGCTTGTCCTGCCGGCATTGTGAGTTGCTTGTCTGGTTAGCGGCGCGGCATTCCTGTTTGGTGTGACGCGAGCCCTGACGCGTTTCCTGGCGAACGTCGCGGCCTGCGCGACGTTGTTGCGCTTGTTCAGTGGCCGTTGCATTGCCGAACGAAGCTGCCAGAAGGAACGCAGTGAACGTAGCGACGAGTCCACGGGTGCATGCAGCCATGATGCAATCTCCCATCAAGGTGTGAGTCTGACCAGGCCGAGATCCAGACGTCGTATGGCTGCGCGCAGATTCCGCGTACGATCTCGCGAGTTTGTGAGCGCTCGAAAATTCTCGGCATGGACCTGTTCTCCGTTTTCGCACTGGAAAACAAGCGTGCGTGCGATTCGCCGACAAGATATCGATTCCCGACATAGCGTTGAAGTCCGTCCGCTTTCAGGTTCTTCAGCTTGAGTCAGCACCACATAACCGTATCCCACCTGGATCGCGCCTTGAAAATACGACTTTGGTCTCATTGTGCGGTTGCACAATCGCCGACATACTCGGCCCGATCGAAGCGCTAATAGCGCGAAGTTGGCACGCTCGAACCGGACATGCGTTCGACACACGCAGGGACGAGAATCGGCTCGGCAATCTGGCCGCTACCTCACGAAGGCCGCCGGACACCACGTTGGCGCGCTGCCAGGCGCCAGCACGTTCGACAGCACGATGTCGTATGGCCTCGTACGCGGTTGAGAGAGTGAAATCATGACAGTCGATCAGATCAGCCCGATTCTCGCAGGCGCGAAAGCGCTCGTCACCGGCATCGCGAACGAGCATTCGATCGCCTATGGCTGTGCGAAGGCGTTCAGGCAGGTCGGCGCAGAAGTCGCCATCACCTACGCTAACGAAAAAGCGAAGGCCTATGTCGAGCCGATTGCCAAAGAGCTGAACGCTCCAATTTTCATGCCATACGATGCGACCAGCGAAGGCGACCTTGAGGCCGTGTTCGAGCGCATCGAACAGGTGTGGGGGGGCCTCGATGTCCTGGTCCATTCGATAGCCTTCGCGCCGAAGGAAGACCTGCAAGGCGGCCTGCTCAATTGCTCGAGCAAGGGCTTCGGGATAGCCATGGACATTTCGTGCCACTCCTTCGTGCGGATGGCGCGCCTTGCCGCTCCGCTGATGAAAAATGGCGGGACGATGCTGACCATGAGCTATTACGGCGCGAACAAAGTGGTGACGAACTACAACGTCATGGGGCCGGTGAAGGCAGCACTCGAAGCCTGCGCGCGATATCTTGCGTATGAACTCGGACCGCAGCGTATCCGCGTGCATGCGATTTCGCCGGGTCCGCTGAAAACCCGTGCGGCGTCGGGCCTGAAAGACTTCGACTTGCTGCTCAATGAGGCCGCCCAGCGCGCGCCGCTCGGGGAACTCGTAGACATCATGGACGTAGGCTATACGTGCGCGTTTCTCGCGACGCCATATGCGCGCCGCGTTTCCGGCGAAACGCTGTATATCGACGGCGGCGTCAATATCATGGCGTAGTCCGCGGGAACCGTGCGAAACGTAGAATTTATCTTTGTGCTGCCCTGAACGGCTCGCGTGCGCATGGACCACCTCGTTGCTCTCTTTTTCGACCCCTCCCCCTGGTTGGCGCTCGTGACACTCGTGGTCATGGAGGTCGTGCTCGGCATCGATAATCTCATCTTCATTGCCGTTCTCAGCAACAAGCTACCGCCGGAGAGTCGAACGAGGACCCAGCGGATCGGTATCGGGCTCGCACTCGTGATGCGCCTGCTGTTGCTTGGCACCGTGGCGTGGATCACACGATTGACCCAGCCTGCGCTCACGTTGTTTGATCATGCCTTTTCGTGGCGCGACATCGTTCTGATAGGCGGGGGAGTTTTCCTTGTCTGGAAAGCGACGAAGGAAATTCACCACAACGTCTCACAGTACGAGGAGGAGGAAGAAGAATCGACTGGCGTCAAGCTGGTCAGCCTGACGGTGAGAGCAGCGATCGTTCAGATCTTGATGCTCGACATAGTGTTCTCCATCGACAGCATCGTGACCGCAGTCGGCATGACCAATCATCTGGCCATCATGTATCTCGCTGTGATCGTCGCTGTCGCAGCGATGCTTTTTGCGGCCGGCCCGCTGACGCGATTCATCGATCACAATCCGGCGATTGTCATGCTGGCGCTAAGTTTTCTTCTGGTGATCGGTATGACGCTGATCGCCGACGGGTTTGGCACTCACGTTCCGAAAGGCTACATTTACGCGGCGATGGCGTTCTCCGCGTTCGTTGAAGGCATGAACATGCTGGCGCGACGCGCGAGACATAACCGTCGTCTCAACCAGGGTGTCTAATCCAACGGACAGTCGTCAGCCTCGATAATTCGGCAGACGTGCAGCAGATCACTGGTGCACTGGCTTACTGCCTTCGCATTCGGCGGGCATGCTGCCTTTGCCGCTATTCTTTAGCGTCAATGTGAGTCGGCTTCCCCGGTTTGCCGTGAGGATCTGGCCGTAACTGACGGTCGGGATGAATTGAATATCTGGGGCAACGGCTATGGGAGGGTTCTTCGAACCGTCCACGGTCAGATCGAACTCTACGGTGATCGAGTCGAAAGTAACGCCCTGGCCCTGTCCTCGTGCCGCCTCATCCTTTTTGAAATCGCAAAGCCCTTCCAGGACACTCCGCAAAGCAGTGGAAATGTCGACTGGCTTTCCAGGCGGAATGGGCGGCGTGTTGCAGCCAGCCACCACAAACGGCAAAGCAATCAGGAATGGAGAGAGAAGGGCACGCATTCAGTTCTCCTGCTGAGTCACCTACGACAGTCCGTGTGTCCTGATGGCGCCAACGTCGAGGATGGCGCCAGGCACTCGATGGAATGACATTGACCGCATGACGTTCCGATACGCTTGCCGAACACGCGTTGGCCATTCTGAGTCTAGGACACTCATGAAAAAGGAACAACGTCTCTTCGGCAGATCGGCGACGTTGCCAGCGGATAGGACCAAGGTCCGATTTCATGCCGACGCTTAATGTGGTCTTGTCGGGAGAGTCGGGATCGGTTCGAACGGCCGTTCAAGCCATCGTAGCCATCGGTGCACGCGGGGCTTCACTATCAGGAAACGCGAGAACCCTCATCCGCCTGATGGACCCTTCCCGACCCACCGTCGGGAGAACGAGCACGATGACCGAAGAGCAGTTTCCCGCCGCAAGCGCCGTCGATAACGCGCCCGCCAGAGGCTGGCGCACGACACTGGCCGCATATCAATGGCTGAGGCACTACAGGCTGCAGTGGCTTTTGTCCGATCTCGTGGCCGGGGTGACGCTCGCCGCCTATGGCATTCCCGTCTCGCTGGCCTATGCGACACTCGCTGGGTTGCCGGCTCAATACGGCATCTATTGCTATCTGGTCGGAGGAATTTTTTACGCGCTGTTCGGTTCGTCGCGGCAGCTCGCAATCGGCCCCACGTCGGCAATTTCGATGCTCATTGGCGCGACGGTGGTGGACATGGCAGACGGCAATCCTGAGCGGTTCGCGTCCATCGCCTCGTTGACTGCGATACTGATCGCAGCCATGTGCCTGCTCGGGTGGATCCTGCGGCTAAGCTCGCTCGTCAACTTCATCAGCGAAACGATACTGCTTGGTTTCAAAGCCGGAGCGGCGCTGACGATTGCACTGACTCAACTGCCGAAGCTGTTCGGCGTCAAAGGAGGCGGGGAGCAGTATTTCGAACGTATCGCAATTCTGGCCGGGCAGCTTCCTGACACTCATGTTGTCGTGCTGGCGTTCGGGCTTGGCGCGCTGGGCCTGCTGCTCCTCGGCGAGAAATATTTTCCAGGGCGCCCAGTCGCCTTGTTTGTGGTGGCGCTCTCCATCGTTCTGCTGTCGGTGACACCGTTGAGCCGTATGGGATTCACGGTCGTCGGCGCCTTGCCCAGTGGCCTGCCCGATTTTCATTTGCCTTCGATCCATATCCGGGATGTCGATGGCATCGTTTCGCTTGCATTCGCGTGTTTGCTGTTGTCGTACGTGGAAAGCGTATCGGCAGCACGTGCGATCGCACAAAAGAACGGATATGAAATCGACGCTCGCCAGGAGTTATTGGGAATTGGCGCGGCGAATCTCGCCGCGGGTGTCTTTCACGGGTACCCGGTGGCGGGCGGCTTGTCGCAATCGTCAGTCAACGACAAAGCAGGCGCCAGGACCCCGCTCGCGCTGGTATTCGCGTCGATCGCGATGGGCCTGTGCCTGATGTTTCTCACGGGTCTGCTCAGTAACCTGCCCAACGTCGTACTGGCCGCCATCGTGCTCATAGCGGTGAAGGGCCTCATTGACGTTCGCGCGTTGCGTCACGTCTGGTACGCCAGCCGTCAAGAGTTCCTGGTGTCCATGGTCGCATTCATCGCCGTACTGCTGCTGGGCATTCTTAGCGGGGTGATTTTCGCGGTACTCGCGTCGATGCTGGTGCTCATCGTGCGCGCCGCGCATCCGCATGTGGCGGTGCTTGGACGCATTCCGGGAACACACCGGTATTCGGACAACCAGCGCCATCCCGAGAATGAGTCGATACCCGGCGTACTGATGTTCCGCGTAGAGGCTTCGCTGCTTTACTTCAATGCGGACCATGTGCGGGCGACGGTACGGGCGGCAATCCGGTCGGCAACGAGCCCGGTCAAGCTGGTGATAGTCGATCTGTCCAATTCCCCGTCGGTGGACATGGCAGGCGCCCGGATGCTGGCCACCTTGCACTCCGACCTCGCCAAGGCCAGAGGGACTTTGCGGATCGTTGCCGCGCATGGAAGCGTGCGCGATATGCTGCGCGCGGAAGGACTGGATCAGCAGGTTGGCGATATCGGCCGCCGGGTCTCGGTGGATGACATTATCGAAACGCATTTGCGCAATGTCGATTTGAAGGTCGTGGGATCGGATGATCCGGTGCCGTAAACACGGCCCGGTGGCGGAACGTCGGGTTATCAACCTTGAGGCGAGGTCATATGAACACCACCATGCAAGCCCCGCAAGACAAATCAGATATGCGCAGGCAGGTGCTCAACACCGTCGATCGCGTGTGCGAACTTTGCTTTGGTCTGTTCATGGCCCTGACGTTCGTCGGCGCCGTCAAGGCAGTCACCGCCGGCGCAGACGAGGGGAACAAGATGTTCTTCACCGCACTCGGATGCAATCTTGCGTGGGGCCTGGCGGACGCCGTGATGTATCTCGTGCGCACGCTCGCCGATCGCGGACAGCGCCTGAAACTCGTGCAAACTGTGCGGCAGGAGCAGGATCAGGCGGTCGCCGTGCGTGCCTTGCGCGAGGCATTGCCGGACAAACTTGAGCCCCTCGTCGAAGACGCTGACCTCGAGCGGATTCGTGCACGCCTGGCGACCGTGCCGACGCTGCAGCCTCGCGCGAAATACGTTTTCGATGACTTCGTCGGCGCGCTGGGCATTTTTCTGCTTGTTGTCCTCGGTACCTTTCCGGTCGCGCTGCCGTTTCTAGTCATCCAGGATCTCAGGACGGCACTCATCGCATCACGCGTGCTCACACTCGTGATGCTCTTTATCGCGGGCTATGCGCTGGGGCGCTACAGTGGTGGTGGGGCGATGAAAGCTGGGTTAACGATGGTTGCGCTTGGCGTTCTTCTGACGATGGCCATCATTGCGCTGGGCGGGTAATCGGCGTAGACCGTCGGCCACGCCCACGCCAACGCACGTTGTTGTCGCGTTCAGCGACAACAACGTGCGCTGATACTTCAGGCCTTGCGGGCCCGAAGAAACTTGAAGAACTCCACGCCTTCCTGCAGGCGCCGTCTCATCATTTCCCAGCTCACCAACATCTCGCGGAGAATTTCCCAGATCTTCGACGGCCTGAAATAAAAGCGCTTATAGAACTCCTCGACACCAAGATAGATCTCATCGCACGAAAGATGCGGATAGCCGATAGCTGCCGCCTGGGTGCCAGCTTCATTAACGAGCGTGATGACCTTGCCGTCATTCAGCCATCCATTCTCGACCGCCTGCTTGTGAAGGACCGTACCCGGATAAGGCGCCGCGAGCGACACCTGAATCGTGTGCGGGTTGATCTCTTTCGCGTACTGAATCGTCTTCTGGATCGTTTCGTGCGTCTCGCCGGGAAGTCCAAGAATGAACGTGCCGTGGATCTTGATTCCAAGCTTGCGGCAATCCTCGCTGAACTGGCGAGCCATATCGGTCCGCAGTCCCTTCTTCACGTTCACGAGGATCTGATCGTCACCCGACTCGTAGCCGACCAGCAACAACCGCAACCCGTTGTCCTTCATCACCTTGAGGGTTGAATAAGGCACGTTCGCTTTCGCGTTGCACGACCACATTACGCCCAGCTTGCCAAGGCCGCGCGCAATCTCTTCGGCTCGCGGCCTGAGGTCGGTAAAGGTATCGTCATCGAACATGATCTCCTTGATCTCGGGCATGTTGTCCCGGATCCACTTCACTTCTTCGAGGACGTTCTCGACCGAACGTGTGCGATAGCGATGGCCGCCGACCGTGTGCGGCCAGAGACAGAAGGTGCACCTGGATTTGCAGCCGCGGCCCGTGTAGAGCGATACATAGGGATGCTTGAGGTAGCCGCTGAAATAATTTTTCGACGTCAGGTCGCGCTTGTAAATGGGCGCAACGAACGGCAGCTGGTCCATGTCTTCGAGAATCGGCCGGGCTTCGTTGTGCGTGATTGACCCATCGGGCAGACGATAGCTGAGGCCGAGAATCGACTCGAACGGAAGACCCTGTGCGATCTCGCGACACGTGAAGTCGAATTCTTCGCGGCACACAAAATCGAGCGCATCGCTCGCGGTCAGCGAGCCTTGGGGATCGACGGCTACTTTTGCGCCGACCATGCCGATGAGGATCGACGCTTTACGTTGTTTCAGATGTTCCGCAAATCGAACATCACTGGAGAAGGACGGAGAGCTCGTATGAATGATGACCAGTTCATATTCCTGGGCAATATCAAGCGTGGTTTCCAGAGAAAGGCCATCTGCGGGAGCGTCCACGAGGCGGCTACCCTCGACCAGTGCTGCGGGCTGGGCGAGCCACGTCGGATACCAGAACGATTTGATCTCGCGCTTCGTCTGGAACCGTGAGCCCGCTCCGCCATCGAAACCGTCATATGAAGGTGCCTGCAGAAACAACGTTTTCATGAATGCCCTCGAAAAAATAGTCATCCCGACCTGGGTCGGTGACCTGCAGGAACTCGCCATGTATCGGCGATGTTCTCGAATTGTTTCAATGCCTTCAAAAAATTGACACGTGCTGCATAGCGACTGTAGACGCCGTCCTTTCCTGTGTCACCGGGAACGAAAGACGATCAAGGATACTACGTCTTGCTGTTTCGACTTTGCAAAAAAATTGGCCCTTTAATCCGCTGGTCATTACAAAGATATTACGTTTGACATTTGCAGTTGCATCGATTTCAAGCAGATATTCCGCTTCATGCTTCCCGCATTTAAGCACGCACTACAGAGCGATTTATGCGCGGCGTGCGTTTCCATCAGCAACTCTTTCTGTGCTATATCTGCGGTGAATTCGTAGCAGCATTCGCCACGCCCGGTACGGGCGTGCGCAAATGCGCTTGAACCCGTCTGCCGGAGAATCCGATTCGGAACGGGCAGCGACAGTCACGACGCGTATCCGCGCGTTCGCAGCGCTCGATGCTCCATAGCGGGAGGCGATGTATGACGCTAGTTCACAGCAATGCGGGTGGTGTGCCTGTTGGCGATGGCCAGCACATCAGCCCGGCGGAATTCTTGCTGATGGCAGGCTTTCTTGCATACCGGGCGCCACGGGCGCAGGTCGATGCGCGAGCAGCGGCCCGACGCGTTCTCGATGCTGTTCTCGGGGTAGCGACAGCGCACGGGTTTGCCGATTCAGACGCTCTCGAATCGATGATGGCGAGTGCAGAAAAATCTACACGCGTGTGGAGTCTCGCGGAGCAGGCCACCGCTGCCGTCGGCGACACGGCCGCTTACCTGCAGGTACTTCGCGGCGCTGGCGTAACGCTGGAAGTGGACCCTTGATTGCAGCCGTTGGCGCGGGTCGCGGCTTTTCAACTCGATGCAAAGGGGCCGGGTCCGGAAGTGCCACTCATGGGTTGCCGGTTCCGAGGCCCGAAACGAATGCAGGCCTTTGTGTCGCGCTTCGGTCCAATACCCCAGCACTCCGCGTTTAAGCGCCATCTGCTCTACGCATCATTTAATCGCGACCCATGCTGAGCCCGTTTTGTCGCGTGGTGCGAATTCATCGGGCTCGCCCAAAATCAGTCGGTAGATGCCTGAACGATCCACATCATCCGACTCGACTCCTGCCCCGGCAAGTTGACGGCCCATTAGCCGGAAGCGGCCATCGATTCCGTCACAAAACAGCCTCGTCGATCGTGAGCATGGCAACGCCATCGCCACATTGTCATTTCATATGACTATTGCGCCAGTCGCGCGGCGTCATGCCAAAGCGCGCGCTGAACCAGTTCGTGAATGAACCCTGCTGCGAATAGCCTAACAAGGTGGAAACGCGCCCGATCGGATACCGCGGATTATTCATGTAGCGCACCGCCAGCTCGGACCGCACTTCTTCGATTAGGCGCGTGAAGCTCGTATTGGCAAGCCCAAGCTGGCGCTGCATGGTGCGAACGCTCAGATGCAGATGCGCGGCCACTCGCTCGACGGTGGCCTGCTCGACTGGAAGCAGGAGGTAGATCGCCTTGCGCACTTCGAGCGCGGCGGAGGCGACACCCGTCGCATTGAGCGAATCGGCGAGGCTCTCTGCGTAACGCACCAGTTCCGGGTCGGCGGCAGGGTTGGGGTAGTCGAGGTCGCCCGCCGCGCATACGAGGCCGTTGAAGTCGCTGCCGAATTCCAGCGGGCACCCAAAGAAGCGGCGGTGAAACGTGAGGTCTGCCGGCCCCTGATGAACGAAATGAACGGAACGCGGTTTCCATCGATCGCCGAGCAGGGCGCCGGCGTGGCGTGCGAGCACGCCAACCGCGAGTTCGATTGCCTGATTCGTGCGAACACCCGGATCGACGACGATTTCCTCGCGGATGGTGACCGTTTCACCCGCATCCTCGATATACACCGCGAGGGCTTCGTTCAGCAGATGCCGGTATTCGACTGCGGCAATCAGCACTTCGCGCATCGTGCGCTTGTGCGCGAGCAGAACGTTGATGAGGCCCGTGCCGAACTTCTGCCGTGTCTCGGCCATTTGCAGCGCAAAAGTCGGAGACGATGCCTTTTCGGCCGTGAGCTCCAGTATCCGGCAGGCCGCTGCAGCGGATATGCGCTCGTCCGGGTTCGCGAGCGCTGCGGCGTCGATCCCGGCCTGCTGCGCAAGTTCGACCGGGTTCAGTCCAGAGCGCCGCGCCACGTCGAAATAGCCGCCTAGCGAGCCCGCGCGCACCATCGTTTCCATCGTTGTGTCTCCTCCACGCATCGTGGTTTGCCGCGCTTCGCCAGCCGGCAGCAACCGCGCTTTCGCAATTATTGGTGTAAACGCCAGGTGGCGTTGGTGTTAACGCTCGGTGGTGTTAACGCCTGGTGGCGCGAAAGCCTAAAACGATGGCGTTCATTCACAAAAGTGTAGCGCGGGAACGGCGTATTGTTCCAGCTCAACGGACAACGCAATTCCGGGCGGTATTTCAAGCGACCAGCTGCGTCGCGAAACGTCGGAATACCGTCACCCATATTGGAGAACACGATGCAATTCCTCGACGACTCGCTGCACCCCGAGAATCAGGACAAGGTGGTCATCACGACCGCGCCGTACGGCCCGGAGTGGATGCCCGAAGATTTCCCGGAAGACATTCCGGTGACGATGGAAGAGCAGGTTCAGAAGGCCGTGGACTGCTACAACGCGGGCGCGACCGTGTTGCATCTGCACGTGCGTGAACTCGACGGGAAGGGCTCCAAGCGCCTCTCCAAGTTTAACGAGCTGATCGCCGGCGTGCGCGCCGCCGTGCCCGACATGATCATCCAGGTGGGCGGCTCGATCTCGTTCGCCCCGGAAAATGAAGGCCAGGCAGCACAGTGGCTCTCGGACGACACGCGCCACATGCTCGCTGACCTCGATCCCAAGCCCGATCAGGTGACGGTGGCGATCAACACCACGCAGATGAACATCATGGAGCTGCTCTATCCGGAATACCTGGAAGGCACCTCGTTGTCCAACCCTGCGTTCATGGCGGCCTATAGTGAAATGACGGTTCCGGCCGGTCCGGCCTGGGTGGAGGAACACCTGCGCCGTCTGCAGGCTTCCGGCATCCAGCCGCACTTCCAGCTCACGGGCATTCACGCGCTCGAAACGCTTGATCGCCTCGTGCGCAAGGGCGCGTACAAGGGCCCGCTGAACCTGACGTGGATTGGCATCGGTGGCGGCTTTGACGGCCCGAACCCGTTCAACTTCTTCAACTTCGTGCACCGCGCACCGGACGGTTGCACGCTGACCGCCGAGTCGCTGCTGAAGAATGTGCTGCCGTTCAACATGATGGCGATGTCGATGGGCCTGCATCCGCGTTGCGGCATCGAAGACACGATCATCGACCAGCACGGCAAGCGCTTCACGTCGGTGCAGCAGATCGAGCAGTGCGTGCGCGTGGCGCGGGAACTGGGCCGCGAGATCGCGACCGGCAAGGAAGCGCGCGAGATCTATCGCATCGGCGTGCAGTACGACACGATCGATGAGACGCTCGCAGCGAACGGTATGGCGCCGAACCGAAAGCCCGGCGTGAAGAACGTGCCGATGTACGCGGCGTAATGCGCTGCTGACGACCCGGCCAGCATCGACAATCGGCCGCATTTTTTCCGGCGGCCCATACCGCCCGACCACGAGCGGAATCTAAGGAGACGACATATGCTTTCCACGCATGCCGAGCCCACCGCGGGCGAGTTTGCGTCGACGAAAACGAACGTGCCCACGTATGCATGGGTCGTGTTCGCCTTGACCGTCGGGTTGCTGCTTTCGGACTATATGTCGCGGCAGGTGCTGAATGCCGTGTTCCCGCTGCTCAAGGCGACGTGGAATCTCTCGGACACCCGGCTCGGCTCGCTGAGCAGTGTGGTCGCGCTGATGGTGGGCGTGCTCACGTTTCCGCTGTCTGTGCTGGCCGACCGCTGGGGCCGTGTGAAGAGCATCACCCTGATGGCGGCAATGTGGAGCGTCGCGACGCTCGGCTGCGCGATCTCGGCCAACTATGGTCAGATGCTCCTCGCGCGTGCATTCGTCGGTATCGGTGAAGCCGCCTATGGCAGCGTCGGTATTGCAGTCGTCCTAAGTATTTTTCCGGTGCATCTGCGTGCCACGATCACCGGCGCCTTCATGGCCGGCGGCGCGTTCGGATCGGTGTTCGGCATGGCAGTCGGTGGTGCGGTTGCGGCTCATCACGGCTGGCGCGCGGCGTTCGGCGCGATGGCGGCCATGGGGATCCTGCTGGTCGTTCTCTATCGTATCGTCGTCACCGAAAAGCGGCTCGCGCCGCTGCAGCCGCAAAGCGTGAGCGGACACGCGCAGGACCTCGGTATGCGTACGAGCTTGCGCGCACTGATGAAGGGGCTGTTTTCCACGCGTTCGGTCGTTTGCGCCTACGTCGGCAGCGGTGTGCATCTGCTGGTTCCGGCCGCCATCTGGAGCTGGATGCCGAGCTTCCTGAACCGCTACTACGGCATGGAAACCGGCAAGGCTGCCGTGACCGCCGCGGCGTTCGTTCTCGTGACGGGCGTCGGCATGGTGGTGTGCGGAAACCTCGCGGACCGCTTCAGCAAGCAGGTCCGCGAAAGGAAATGGAGCGTTGCGATTGCGTACTGCCTGATCTGCTTCACGCTGCTCGCAATCGGCCTGCACATGCCTGCCGGTACGGCGCAACTCGTCGTGATCGGTGCCGGCATGTTCTTCTGTGCAGGCGCGACCGGCCCCTCGGGCGCGATGGTGGCGAACCTCACGCCGCCGTCGATCCACGCCTCGGCGTTTGCCACGCTGACGCTTGCAAACAACCTGCTGGGGCTCGCACCTGCTGCAGTGCTGACGGGCATCGTGGCCGATCGCATCGGGCTGCTCGGCGCGCTGCAACTCGTGCCGTTTGCCCCGCTGGTTGCGGCAGCCGTGTTCTTCATCGGCAAGCGCAATTACACCGCCGATATCGATCGCGCGAATACCCTGCGCGAAGAAGCTGCGCGCTAGATGAAAACAAACAGTACGCAATAGTGCATCAAGGGTGGGACGAACCGTCCCACCGCAAATGAAACGATTTAGCAGTTTGAGTAAAGGATAGGAGAGTAGAAATGGCGAAAGCAGTGCGCTTCCATGAAACCGGCGGACCCGAAGTCTTGCGCTACGAGAGCGTCGAAGTGGGCGACCCGGGCCCCGGACAGGTCCGCCTGCGCCACGAGGCGGTGGGACTGAATTTCGCCGACACCTACTTCCGCAGTGGTTTGTATCCGGTGCCGCTGCCTGCGGGCATGGGTGTCGAGGCTGCGGGCGTGGTCGAGGCCGTGGGCCCCGAAGTCACGAACGTCGCGGTCGGCGACCGCGTGACCTACACCGGCTTCATCAACACGCTCGGCGCTTACAGCACCGAACGCCTGATCCCGGCGGCACCGCTCATCAAGCTGCCGGACGCAATCTCCTGCGAAACGGCTGCCGGCATGACGATGCGCGGCCTCACTTCGTCGTACCTGATGCGCCGCATTCATGACTTCAAGGCCGGCGACACGATTCTGCTGCACGCGGCCGCAGGCGGCGTGGGCCTGATCGTTTCGCAATGGGCGAAGCTGCTGGGCCTCACGGTGATCGGCACGGTATCGAACGAAGCGAAGGGCGAAGTGGCGCGCGCACATGGCTGCGATCACATCGTCTATTACAGCCGCGAAGACGTCGCGAAGCGCGTGCGTGAGCTGACGAATGGCGTGGGCGTGAACGTCGTGTTCGACAGCGTCGGCAAGGACACCTTCGAGGCATCGCTCGATTCGCTCAAGCGCCGCGGCCTGATGGTTTGCGTCGGCACGGCGTCCGGCGCGATCCCGCCGTTCAATCCGCAGATCTTGGCGATGAAGGGGTCGCTCTACCTCACGCGCCCGGCGCTCGCTGACTATATCGCGGACCCTGCCGAGAAAAACGCGCTCGCCGAAGAACTGTTCGGGCATGTCGCAGCGGGCCGCATCAAGATCGAACTGAACCAGCGTTACGCGCTGGAAGACGCGGTGCAAGCGCACCGCGATCTCGAATCGCGCAAGACGACGGGCTCGTCGGTCTTCGTTATCTGAGGAGAGCAACGTGCGAGTCGAACAACTGACCTGCGCCATCGGCGCCGAGCTGACCGGCGTGAATCTCGCCGATGCGATTCACGACGACGGCCTTTTCGCCGAGATTCGCGCGACGCTGCTCAAGCACCGCGTGCTGTTCCTGCGCGACCAGAACATCTCGCGTGCCGAGCATGTCGCGTTCGCGCGCCGCTTCGGCGAGCTGGAGGACCATCCGGTCGCCGGAAGCGATCCGGAGAATCCCGGTCTCGTGCGGATCTACAAGAACCCGGACCAGCCCAACGACCGGTACGAAAACGCATGGCACGCGGACGCCACCTGGCGCGAAGCCCCGCAGTTCGGTGCTGTGCTGCGCTGTGTGGAGTGTCCGCCCGTCGGCGGCGACACGATGTGGGCAAACATGGCGCTCGCCTACGAGAAACTGCCGGAGCACGTGAAAGCGCAGATCGCGGACCTGCGTGCCCGCCACAGCATCGAAGCGAGCTTCGGCGCGGCGATGCCGATCGAAAAGCGTCACGCGCTCAAGGCGCAGTTCCCGGACGCAGAACACCCAGTCGTTCGCACGCACCCCGAAACCGGCGAGAAAGTGCTTTTCGTTAGCGCGTTCACCACGCACTTCACGAACTATCACACGCCGGAGCGCGTGCGCTACGGGCAGGACGCCAATCCCGGCGCGGGCGATTTGCTGCGCTATCTCGTGAGCCAGGCCTATATCCCCGAGTATCAGGTGCGCTGGCGCTGGAAGCCCAACAGCATCGCGATCTGGGACAACCGCAGCACACAGCACTATGCCGTGATGGACTACCCGCCGTGCCACCGCAAGATGGAACGCGCAGGAATCATCGGTGAGAAGCCGTACTGAACCAGCAGGAAACCAGAGTAAATGGCTTCACAAACCACACCGACCATCCTGATGGTCCCGGGGCTGCGCGATCACGTTGCGGAACATTGGCAAACGTTGCTGGAGGCCAGGCTGCCGAAGGCGGCCTCGGTGCCGCCGCTCGAACACGACAAGCTCAGTTGCGCGGCGCGCGTTGCCGCGCTCGACGCAGCACTCGCGAAAATCGACGGCCCCGTCATTCTCGTTGCGCACAGCGCAGGCGTGATGATCACGGTTCAATGGGCTCAGCAGCACAGCCGCAAGATTCACGGCGCGCTGCTCGCCGCGCCAGCCGACCTCGAGACGCCGCTGCCGGCTGGCTATCCGGGCTTTGATCCGATCGCCAAGAACGGCTGGCTTCCGATTCCGCGCAAGCCGCTGCCGTTCCCGAGCATCGTCGGTGCGAGCCGCAACGATCCACTCGCGAGCTTCGAACGTGTGGAGGCCATGGCGAAGGATTGGGGCAGCCGCCTCGTCGACCTGGGCGAAGTCGGTCACCTGAATCCCGCCGCGGGCTTTGGTGTTTGGCCCATGGCCGAAACGCTGATCAATGAATTGCTCTGATCAGAACTGAGCGACACAGGCAATCCGCGACGCGAGCCGATGAAGTTAGGGGGGAAGGAAATGTCACGTGAAGTACCGGTAGCTACGGTCGATGAACTCGCGCCGGGGCAGCGCAAGCTGGCTTTCGTGGATGGCCGCAGCATCGTCATGTTCAACGTTGCTGGCTCGGTTCACGCGATCGACAACTCGTGCCCCCATAACGGTGCCTCGCTCGCGAGCGGCCAGCTGGAAGGGTGCTTGCTGCGTTGCCCGGCGCACGGATTGCGTTTCGATCTGCGCACCGGCTGTATGCCGGGAGCGGGCGGACTGAGCGTGAAGACGTTCCCGGTCCGGACGGTGGACGACAAACTGGTCGTGGTCCTGGAGGACGCGGCTACGAGTCTCGCATAGGGCAGCACGGGTGGTTCGGTTATCGATCCAAGAGATAATCATTCAGGATAGCAAACGATGCAAGGTTTGATGATGCAACAACCGCTGCTGGTCGCTTCGCTGCTCATGCACGCGGAGCGCCATCACAGCGACCAGGAAATCGTCTCGCGACGCGTGGAAGGCGACATTCACCGCTATCGCTACCAGGATCTCGCGCAACGTGCGCGCCGCATGGCCAATGCGCTCGCGAGCCTGGGTATCGCCCCCGGCGAACGTGTGGGTACGCTGGCGTGGAACGGCTACCGGCACATGGAGCTTTACTTTGCCGTATCGGGCTCCGGCTCCGTGCTCCATACGCTCAATCCGCGGCTGCACGCCGACCAGCTCGTGTACATCATCGAGCATGCACACGATCGCGTCGTCTTCTTCGACCTCACGTTCTTGCCGCTGATCGAAAGCGTCGCGCCGCGCGTAACGAGCCCGAAGTTTTTCGTCGCGATGTGCGATCGCGCGCATATGCCGAACGACCATTCCCTCGGCTCCAGGTTGCTCTGCTACGAGGATCTGATCGAAGGCCACAACGCGAATTTCGACTGGCCTCTGCTCGACGAAAACAGCGCGTCTTCGCTCTGCTATACGTCGGGCACGACCGGCAACCCGAAGGGCGTGCTTTATAGCCACCGTTCGACACTGCTGCACACCTACGCAGCGGCACTGCCGGATTCGCTGAACTGCTCGGCGCGCGACGCGATTCTCCCAGTTGTGCCCATGTTCCATGTGAACGCGTGGGGATTGCCTTATATCGCGTGCATGGTCGGTGCGAAGCTCGTGTTTCCGGGGCCGGCGCTCGACGGCAAGTCGCTTTATCAACTGATCGAGCAAGAGCAGGTCACGCTCTCGGCCGGTGTGCCGACGGTCTGGCAGGGTTTGCTTGCGCATGTCGAATCGGTGGAAGGTTCGTTTTCATCGATGCGACGCACGATTATCGGCGGCGCGCCATGTCCGACTGCAATGACGGCGGCGTTCCAGGAACGCCATCACGTCGCTGTGCTGCACGCATGGGGCATGACGGAGTTGAGCCCGGTTGGCACCGTCTGCAGTTTCAAGGCACATCAGACCGCGTTGCCCGAAGCCGAGCGCTACGCGCTTCAGGCGAAGCAGGGGCGTTCGGTGTTCGGCATCGACATGAAGATCGTCGACATGGCGGGCAATGAATTGCCGTGGGATGGTTGCGCCGCTGGTGATCTGCTCGTGCGCGGACATTGGGTCACGCGCGAGTACTTCGGTGGCAACTACGAATCGCCGCTGCAAGACGGCTGGTTTCCGACCGGCGACGTCGCGAAGATCGACCCGGATGGCTTCATGCAGATCGTGGATCGCAGCAAGGACGTCATCAAGTCCGGCGGCGAATGGATCAGTTCGGCCGACATCGAAAACGTCGCGTGTCTGCACCCTGAAGTTGCAACGGCGGTTTGCATCGCCGCGCGGCACCCGAAGTGGGATGAGCGCCCGCTGCTGCTGATCGTGAAGAAGCCTGGCAGCGCGCTCGAAGCGCACGAACTGCTCACGTTCTTCGACGGCCGCGTAGCGAAGTGGTGGAAGCCGGAGGCGGTGCTGTTTATCGACGCCGTACCGATCGGCGCGACGGGCAAGGTGCTCAAGAACC
This sequence comes from Paraburkholderia adhaesiva, assembly GCF_021390575.1. Taxonomy (GTDB): domain Bacteria; phylum Pseudomonadota; class Gammaproteobacteria; order Burkholderiales; family Burkholderiaceae; genus Paraburkholderia; species Paraburkholderia adhaesiva. The sequence goes on from NZ_JAJEJQ010000003.1 coordinate 697,692, forward strand.
GGTTGCGCGAGCAGTACGGCAACTACTACGTGTCGGTTTGATAGCAGTACGACAGCCACAGAGTATCAAGGAAGCAGTAACCATAACTCGCCGGGTCCACCCGGAAGGTATCCACACCTGGAGGAGACACAATGAAATTGAAGTTCGGCGCCCTGGCAGCATTCGCCCTTTTTGCCAGCACAGCTCACGCGCAATCGTCGGTCACGCTTTACGGCGCTCTGGACTCTGGTCTGCTCTACCAGAGCACGTCGGCGGCGCTCACGTCGGCCCCGTTTTTGCCGAACACCAAGTTGAACGGTAACGCAGGCCATGTGGTTCAGCTCAAGGACGGTGGCATTTATTCGAGCATCTTCGGTATGAAGGGCACGGAAGACCTGGGCGGCGGCTACGCAGCCAACTTCAAGCTCCAGGGCGCGTTTAACACCTCCAACGGCCAGACGCAAAGGTTCTCTGTGCCCGCGTCGCTGGGCAGCTCGATTTTCACCCAGGTCACGACCATCGGTGTGTCGGGGCCGTTCGGCAAGATCGACTTCGGCCGCCAGTTCGCGCCGATGGCCTACGCGATGGCAGAGACGGACGTGCGCAACGCGCAGTACTTCGGCAGCGTCCTGACCGCATGGCTGACCATGAACACGATGTCGGGCTGGTCGGGAAGCACCACGAACGGCCAGATTGGCGCGCTGTATGACGACAATTCGATCGTCTACAACTCGCCGTCGTTCTACGGCGTGTCCACTGCACTTCAGTACTCGCCCGGCGGGGTGGCAGGGCAGGCGCAGGGTGGCACGCGCGAGTCGGCGATACTCAAGTATTCGGGCTTTGGTCTGAACGCGGATGCCGTCTACTACAACGGGCACGACGCGAACCCTTTTCCTTACACGAGCCCAAACGCGGCGGTTCCGGCTACTGGCCTGAACAATAACCGCTTCGTCTACTTCGGCGCGAAGTACACGTGGCACGGCTTCTCGGTCTCCGGTTCGTTCAGCAACGGGCGCAATCCGGCCAAGCCGAATGCGGCGCCGCCATTTGTTGTCTCCGGTGATTTCGACATGTGGACGGGTGGTCTTGGCTACCGCTTCTCGCCGACGATCGACGTCACCTCGGGTGTCTACTACCTGAAGGACAACAAGAACAACGCGAACCAGTCGACCGCCTACGCAATCGGCGGCAACTACAGGCTGTCGGCACGCACGGCGCTTTATGCCCAGGTCGGCTATGTGTCCAACCGCGGCCAGATGAACCAGGAACTCATTTATGGCACCCCTGTAGCCCCGGGTAAGAACACCACGGCCGTCAACTTCGGCCTGCGCCATACCTTCTAAGTCATGTGCGGGCCTGGATCAGTCCCGCACTGGCCCACCTTGGCGCAAGCTGCCGGGCAACCGGAAGCAGGCGTTGAGGTGGGTTTGTCATTTCTGCGTCGCCTGCGATCTCGCAACGGGCGCAATCAGTCCATCGATGCGCCCAGCTCGCCGGCGCGATAGCCAACCGGAAACAGCGTTTCATCTAGCAGCAGCACCCACAGGAGTATTCAATGAAAACGACGACCAAAACCCTCAGCCTGGCGCTCTGCACACTGCTCGCCGCGGCATCCCTGAACGCGTCCGCGCAACCGCAAGCCAGCGCGCCTGGCGATACGGCCGTGGCGTCGCCCAGCACAGCGGCGCCTGCTGCTCCGAGCAACACCAAGCTGCGGCGCGCGGTGTACACCGCGATCGCAAAGCACAAGGAAATCCACGGCGGCAGTATCGGTGTCACAGCCAAGAATGGGGCGGTCACGCTGAATGGCACGGTTACGGATGCCTCGCAGATCGAGAAAGTCGCTGAGATCGCCAAGGGCGTGCCTGGCGTGATGTCGGTGACAAACAAGCTGACGGTCCAGAAGCCACTGGGCGGTATGTAAGCTTGAAAGGCGCGCCGGACATACTGTCGATGTGAAGTGGGCGTTCATCGGGTGCAATCGACACTACTGGCCAGTCTCGGCGCTCTGCGAGGTGCTGGAAGTCAGTTTCAGCCGATATCATCAACGCCGGCACCATCAGCGTGTGCGCGAAAAACGGCGCGATAACGCTCGGTGGTGCGGTTTGGGAAACCGCATAAATCGGCAAAGCAGAGGACATTATCACGAGCGTTCCCTGCGTGACGTCGGTGACCAAGAAGTTGACGGTGCAGAAGCCATTTGGCGGCATATAAACAGTCGCAGGAGGAGCGGGGTGCGGTAGGAGCAGGGTGTTCTCTGGTCACACCGGACCCCGCCCAGCCGCGGCGAGGCACGGTTCACGCGGCAACGCCGCCGTCTAACCGACGCAACACACCACTTGCGTTACGCCGCAATATCCGCCCAGGGCGAGTGCCCGCGCTGTGGCTAGCTGCCGGGCCACGGCGGGTTACCACAATCATCTCAATCGGACGAAGGTCCGATATCCCAAGCCGAATGGTCATCGTAACCTGCAAGATCACCAACCCGGTTGCCTGCCAGCGGACCGAGGGTTTGCGATCGGACGAGCGTGTGATGAACGAAGAGGGCATAAGTGCCCGATGAGATGTCATCAGGTTACCCGGCAAAAATATCCCGGCCTTGCCGACAGTGAACCGCTCGCCAACCTGGCTTCGATGTCGCCGCTAACGTCGAATGATTCTTTGGCCCTAGTCGGACCCTGTCGCCATGCGCGCAATAGATGTGCTCGCACGCCACGCGTAATCGTCTGGAATCGTCCCTGAGGAAAAGCGTATGCGCATCGCTCAGCACCCAACAGCCAGGGGCTCGGCATCGCGATGCTTTATCCGTCGGTTTTCGTCCTGGCTCTGCTTCACAGTGCTCATGTTCCCCGGAGTCGCACCGGGGATGGACTTCAAGATCTACTACCAACCTCAACTCAAGCTGAAGATGGTGATCGGCGACGGGAGGATTCAGGACGGCGACGCAGAGAAGTTTCTGACGCTCGCCAGAAAGGCCGACCGTGATATCGACGGACTCGTTCTCCTTCTTTTAAATAGCCCTGGTGGGAATGTAGAGTGTAGTGGTCTAATGAATCCGGACACTGATTTAGGCGAGAATGGTCGCCATGAAGAGGTGTCTGATGAGCAAGCAACGACGTACGTTTTCCCCGGAGTTCAAACAGCAAGCCGCCTGTCTGGTGCTCGACCAGGGCTATAGCCATATGGAGGCAAGCCGCTCGGTCGGTGTCGGCGAGACGGTGCTGCGTCGCTGGGTGCAGCAACTTCAGATGGAACGCCAGGGCGTCACGCCGCAGGGCAAGGCAATCACGCCGGATCAACAGCGTATTCAGGAACTCGAGGCGCGTATCGAACGCCTCGAGCGTGAGAAGGCCATTTTAAAAAAGGCTACCGCGCTCTTGATGTCGGAAGGCATCGAACGTACGAAGTAATTGATCAGATTGGCGCAAGCGAATCGGTCGAACTGATCTGCGCGGTATTCGACGTATCGCGATCCTGCCTGTATGCGTACCGGGAGCGCGCCCAGCGCGTTGACGCCGAGCGCATGGCACTGCGTAGCCGGGTACACGAGCTGTTCGTCGAGAGTCGAAGCTCTGCCGGCAGCCGCAGCATCATGGGCATGATGCGCGAAGAAGGTACGGTGATTGGCCGCTTCAAGGTCAGCCGCCTGATGGAAGAACTCGGGCTTATCTGCAAGCAGCCGGGTCGCCATGCCTACAAGCAGGCCACGGTCGAGCGGATCGATATCCCGAATCATCTCAATCGTGAATTCGAGGTTGGTACGCCGAATCAGATCTGGTGTGGTGACATCACCTATGTCTGGGCGCAGGGCCGTTGGCATTATCTGGCCGTAGTGCTCGACCTGTTCACGCGTCGGGTTGTTGGCTGGGCGTTCTCGACACGCCCGGATGCCGATCTGGTCGTGCAGGCGTTGGAGATGGCCTATGAGCAGCGTGGTCGTCCGCAAGGCTTGCTGTTCCACTCGGATCAAGGCGGCCAGTATGCAAGCCGGAAATTCCGTCAGCGCCTGTGGCGCTATCGGATTCAGCAGAGCATGAGCCGTCGTGGAAATTGCTGGGACAACTCCCCGATGGAAAGGCTGTTCCGCAGCTTCAAGACGGAATGGCTGCCGTCAGTGGGGTACACGTCGACGCAGGAAGCACACCGGGATATCAGCCACTACCTGATGCACCGTTACAACTGGATACGGCCGCATCAGTTCAATGACGGACTGGCGCCGGCTGTTGCGGAAGAAAAACTTAACGCAGTGTCCGGGATTAGTTGACCACTACAGAGGCCGCGTTTCGGCTCGTCGATGCAATGGACAAAGTGCGCGTCTACGCGACAGTTCCAGATAACGCCAAATGCGCTTCCGCTTGCGCGTCCATCGTGTTCGCTTCAGGTGAGCGCCGAAGTATTGTTGGTAGTGGGTTGCTTGGCTTTCACAGTTGCTACAAGCGAGATGGGAAGACTTACACTGAGGACTCTCTTTGTAACGAGATTATTGCGGCAAATGCCATGCAAAGAGGTGTAAGTCACGCAGGCATCAATCGTTTCGTCAAGCAATACGGCGCGCGAGACATGGCATGGGTCGGACGCGACACCGCCTGTACGTCGCTGCAAGGGCTTTGCAAGCCAGGGGCGCTGGAGTCTCAATCCGTTATGAAGGCCGCCTTGAGCGAGAGTTTTGATTGCAGCAAGCTCATGTCCGTTCAAGCACAGCTTATTTGCGGGGATGCGGAACTGACGCGTGTCGATCAGGAACTGGCAGAAATTTATAGTCAAAAATCAAAATCAGCGACTAATAAATCGAAGTTGCGTGAGGACCAACGAGCATGGCTTCGCAATTCTCGCAACGTGTGTAGCGATAAAGCTTGTTTGCAGCGAAGCTATCGTCTGCGCATCGATGAACTGAAGCGGATGCGCTCGTAATCGCATGTCATGGATGCGCACTTAACGGCAGCAAATAGCTGCTGTCCTCGTGCAGCTCGCCACCCTTGACCATCGAGACTGTGGAATCGTCGACCGGCAGTTGCAGGAACGTCTCGGATCCGTAAGCGGGGGATGCCACAAATGCCTGGTCAGACCAGATATCCCCGATACCCAGGGTTACCATCGTACCGACTCAAACCCAGCGTTTGACCTGTCGCTCCATCGGCAGCGTCGAACGGGCACTCAAGGGTGCATGTCGTCGATTCAGCTAACTCAGAACTCTCGATGCCGTCCGGACAATTTCCTCTACGAACACCTTGACCGTTGGGTGGTTGCGCTCGCCGCTGCGATAAGCGACGTAGATTTTGCGGCGAATCTCCGGCCTCAGCTTGACCCATGCCACGCCGATCGGTGCGCGCAGCACCCGGAGTCCCGGGGCGATCGACACAGAGCAGCCGGGGGTCACCATTGCGTCGATTATGTCGGATCCACGGCATCTGGCGTTGGTTTGGGGTTCGAACCCGGCGCGGCGGCATAGCTCAATGACGAAGCTGCCGAAGGTACTCCATGTGGATTCGATAGCCCACGTTTCGTACCGGAGATCGGCCAGGCTCAGCGACGGCTTTTTACTCAACGGATGGTCAGTCGCGACCGCCACGTACAGTGCATCCTCCGCCAGTGGCACAAGCTCGACGTTTTCCCGGTCATTGCCCGTCGCGATTGAAAGATCGTCAATCAAGGCGATGTCCGTTCGCCACGACCGCAGTGCCGCGACCGCGTCAATCGGTTCCAGTTCTTCTAGCGCGATCGCGAGGCGCGGAAACGCGCGCCGCAACTCCTTGACCGTATCAGGGAGAACAATCGAAGCGATCGACGGGAACGCAGCGACACGCAGCTCTCCTGCGATCTCACGCCGCAGTTCGGCCAGTTCCGAGCGAGCCTCGTCCAGCACCACCATCACCCGTTCGGCGTACCCCACCAATGCGTGGCCAGCGGGAGTAAGCCTAACCCCGCGTCCGACGCGCTCTGTGAGCTTGACTCCGGCGTCTTCCTCTAGTTGAGCGATCTGCTGTGAAACCGCCGACGGCGTCAGGAACAGGGCCTCAGCGGCGGCCGCCATCGTGCCGCACCTCGCCAGCTCCAGCAGTGCCCGGAGTCGACCGAATTCCAACGTGCATTCCTCCGCCAAGATCAAATGAACGAAATGGCTAATGTATTGCTAAAAAAACGATCGGTATACGAACACGTATTGGCTGCCTACAGTGCCAGATAACAGCCACAGAGACGGATGTTCCGTATGCGGTCCTTTAACGACGCCCCTCTGCGTTGACACGTCGCGGATTGGTTTCAGGGAGCCGGTAGACGCGTTCGCAGCTATCTCCTCTGATAGTACGTGATCGTGAAATGTGCTGGAGTTTTCCCATTTTCATCGGCCGGCATCGGGTCAGAATCCTGCACCGCTCTTAGCGCAGCATCGTCCCACGCAGAATTACCACTTGAATGAACGATAGTTGCCGAAAGGAGCTTGCCATCGGGTGAGCAATTCACCGCGACTACTGCCGGTAAAGTGACGTCTTCGCCATGCCACCTGAGGTTGGCACGGACCAGTCGCTGAATCTTCCGGGCGTACGGCTGTACGGCCGAGCCGGAAGCGACGGTTTTAGCTGGCGTCGCTACGAACCAGAAGGTGGTCTCGACAGGAATGCTCTTGCCGAAGAGCCCCAAAACGGGTTTGCAGGTAGCCAGTCTCGACTGACGTAGCGCAAGATTATCAAAGGCAGCGTCACCGGACGACCGCCAGAGTTCGGCGTCCTTGACCTGCCCCTGCTCGTCCAGAGACACGTGAACTGCAGCAGGCCCATTCGGCGTCGTCTTGCGTGGAGTGCCAGCCGCCAAGCCGTATTGGCAGGGTATTTGGTCGTCCGGGACAAACCGCGTGGTAGCCGGAGCAGCCTCAGACGCGGTGGTCAGCTTCGGGTCGGATTGCACGTCTGATTGGGCAAACGCGGTAGCCGTGCAAAGAGAAAGCAGTAATACGGCGAATCGCTTCATGGGTCGATATCCCTCGCTTGAATGGCGCGAATGGTTGCGCGGCCATCGTACAGCGCGAGGTCGACTTCGCGCATCACAAAACACGATATGGATCAATCGTGCGGAAGTCAGCGGACGTCTGCTGGCACGCCCCACGGGAGCAGTGCCGCGTAGTCGTCGGCGGTCTGCGCATGCGGCAGTCGCTGGAACAACCAGTGAAGGTAGCGGTATGGATCAATGCCACTGGCCTTGCACGTCTCGACGAGCGAGTACAGGTTGGCGCTGGCCTGCGCGCCGGCGACGGTGTCGGAGAACAGCCAGCCCTTGCGGCCGATGACGAACGGCCGGATTGCGTTTTCACACAGGTTGTTCGAGATTGGCCATATGCCGTTGTCGACGTAGCGGATCAGCTTGGGCCACTGGCCGTACAGGTACCGCAGCGCGCGGCCGAGCTGGCTCGACGGCACAACTGTGGGCAGATGTTCAACCAGCATCCGCTCAAGGATTGCGAGCACCCGCCCGCTGTACCGGGCACGCAATCGTTGTCGCCGCTGCGGCTCCCATCGCGCACCACGTGCTTCGGCTGCGAACAGCTTGCCGATCAGCATAACGAAGCGAGTCGCCAGCATGTCCGGCGAACGGGCGGCCTTCGGCACGGACTCTTCGGCCTTGATGAAGCCCCGGCGCACGTGCGCCCAGCATCCGAGATGGACGAGCTGGTGATCATGGGCGATGCCGTTATAGAGTTCGTACCCGTCCGTCATCAACGCCGTGCCGGGTAGCACGCCGGCATAGAGCCGCTGCGCGTGCTGCGCACCGCGTCCCGGTGAATACGAGAACATCCGCACGGGCGGCCCCGACCCGTTGACCTGTGCCCACAGATAACTCTTCGCCTGCGGTTTTCGTCCTGGCTCCTTGAGCACCTGGAAGGTCGTCTCATCGCCGTAAATCAGGTCCGAGTCGAGCAGCGCATCGCGCATCAGGTTGATCACCGGCTGCGTGGCCAGTCCTACGCGCACGACACTCGCTGCCAGCGTATTCGACGAGATGTCGCCGCCGAAGCGGCGCAGCAGAGTGGCCTGGCGATACAGCGGCATGCCGTACTGATACTTGCCGGTGATGATCCACGCGAGCGCCGACTCTGTGAGCAGCCCGCGCGCGATGATGCGCGCCGGCGCCGGCGTCACCTTGATGCCGAGATCGCAGCAGGGGCACGCGTACTTGACCCGCTGATGCTGGATGACGCGCACCTGCTCGGGAATCACGTCGAGCTGTTCGCTCGTCTCGACACCGATCTCCACGAGCACATGACCGTCGTTTGCACAGAACCGTTCGGACTCGGGCAGTTCGTGCCGCACGACCTCGCGTGGCAGGTTGGGATCGAGTGGCTTGCGCCCGCGCTTGCTGCGCAGGTGGGAGGCGACCGGCGTGCCAGGCACGTCTTCACGCGCGGGCGCGTCGGCGGACTGGGCCAGCGCTTCTGCCTCGTTGAACAGGCCGAGCTGGTCAGCATGGCGCGCCTCGCTCGATGCGCCGAACAGTTCGTGCCTGTAGGCGCGCAGCTTCTCTTCCGCAAGGTTCCGTTGGGCCGTCACGAGCCGGAGCTCACTGCGCAGGGCGTCGCATTCGGCGAGCAGTGCCTGGTATTCCTCAGCACTCGGCATGACGGGGTTGTTCGGCATGGCCAGTTAGACCGTGCCGTGTATCCGGTGTTCAGCTTATCCGCGCGTAATATCGCTGGGGATGCTTCTGGATCACGGCCAGGTCGATGCCGTCGAGCAGCCAGTGCAGTTGTTCGACGCTCAGCGTGAGCGTTTCGCGACCACCCGGCCAGACGAAGCGGTCGGCTTCGAGTCGCTTGAGCAGCAGCCAGAAGCCGTTGCCGCCCCAGCCGAGTATCTTGATGCGATCACGGCGGCGGTTGCCGAACACGAACAGCGCCGGGGTCATCGGGTTCAGGCGCATCGCCTGTTCGACCAGGATCGACAGCCCGTTAATGCCCATGCGGAAGTCGACCGGATCGCGATGCAGGTAGACCTTCAGCCCTTCGTCAAACCGGAACACGGCAGCTCCCGAGCATCTGGATCACTGCCGTCAGTTCTTCGAGGCTCGCTTCGCCGAGGTTGAATTCGATCCCGTTGGGCAGGCACACGTGCAGCGCGGCGGCAGGCGCGGGAACACTGCGCAGCGGCTCGCGTGCCAACACCGGCGGCTGCGATGGCACGGTCACAACGGGTACAAACGCCGGCGCAGGTGCGTTCGCAGGCTCGCGCACCGGCATGTCGATCGATACCCCATCGATCATCTCGACCGCGCGAGACTCCTGCGAGCCGGCCACCGCCGCCTCGCGTTGCATCAGGTACTTCGTGATCCATTTGCGCAGCAGGTTCGCGTTGATCCCATGCTCCTGCGCCAGTCGTGCAACCGACACGCCTGGGCGCAGTGCCATTTCGATCAGCGCGCGCTTGGCACCCTCGTCGTACCGGCGACGACCGTCCCGCGTCAGCCGGACTACTCCTAACTCTGCGTGTTTGTCAGTCATTGGTGTCCACCTATTTAGGTGGACACCTTTCTCTCACACTCCATCTGTCGGTGGCAGGGCGTGGTTTATTGATCGCTTACGATGTTCCAGCACAGCGTCCGCCCAACTGCGTCACTTGAGAGTAATTACGTTGAGTTCGTTATGTTCAAGTTCCTTCTCACACGGATTAACCGCTGGTTCGAGCGCGCCGAACAACGACGAAATGGGCTGCTGCCGGTTTCGTGGACACCGACCTAAGCTTCTTGAGCTTTCTCGAACTCTATCGGACTGACGTAGCCGAGCGTCGAATGACGACGCTTCGGGTTGTAGAACCGCTCAATGTAGTCGAACACATCGGCACGCGCCTGTTCCCTGGACCGGTACACCTTGCGGGCCGTGCGCTCAGTCTTCAGTGAACTGAAGAAGCTTTCCATGGCTGAGTTGTCCCAGACCTCGCCCGCGCGACTCATACTGCAGGTGATGCCTTGCTCTTTGGGCAGCTCCTGGAAGTGCTCGCTGGTGTATTGGCTGCCTTGGACGGAGTGATGCAGCAACGCGACCGGCTTGCCACGGCGCCACACGGCCATCATCAACGCGTCGGCCACGAGTTGCGAGGTCATGCTGTCTTGCATCGACCAGCCGACGATGCGCCGCGAGTACAAGTCGAGCACCGCCGCAGCATACAGCCAGCCCTCGGCCGTCCAGATGTACGTGAAATCGGCCACCCACTTCTGGTTTGGCGCATCAGCCTGGAACTGACGGTCCAGCACATTGCCCGCGATAGTGCTGCGCTCACCTCGGTCCTGCGGCAAGCCCCGGCGTCGGGGCCTCGCACGTAGCGCCTGTTCACGCATGAGCCGTTCAATGCGGTGCAATCCACATCGGTAGCCCAGTGCCAGCACGTCATGCCACACGCGCCGGGCGCCATAGGTGCGGTCGCTGCCGAGGAAGCTTTGCCGCACCTGGCTCGCAGGCACCAAGTCGTCCAGCTTCGCCATTGTGAACATCGCCTCGGTGTAGCCGTCCGCTCCGCGCATCGTTTCGGTCTCAGTGTTGTCCGTTCCCATGTTTCAACGTTTACCGCTCCCGCTCCGATGACGACGGCAGGAGCTATTTCAACAGCCGGAAAGTTTAGGCAAGTTTCACAATTGGGAGTTGTCTTGTAGACAAGGGGGGGAAATTCGTGATTGTCCTATATACGTGCAAGCAATCAGATTAGAAACTGTAAGCGTCGAGATGGGTAACTGAAAGCACCGGGTTTCAGTTGAGTTCGGAACCGGAGGGGAGGTGCTTGAAGATAGAGGAAGACGCTTCGGTTTGCCTAGACCAGCAGGGCGAAGCTGTTTTCCGAAGGCCGTCTGACGAAAGCGGGTCAATGCCTTCGTCACGTGCGGCCGCCGCAGGTATGTTGCCCGGATACCCTTGCGCAATAAATGCAAGTGTCACCCTATGCGTTGCAGGTAATGGTTAGCGATGGAAAAGATATCCGAAAACCTGAAGATAATTATTTCAACCATCGCGGTCCTGTTTTCAGGGCTATTGTTTTCTCATGTGGCTATCGGCGCATGTGTCTATCAGGGCTCCAGTACGAACAACTACTGGAGCCGGGCGGAAAACAATCCCATTGGCCCAAGTTCTGTCCAGATCCTGGCGCAACGATTCCAGCCCGTGGGAACCATCCTTTTCGACCAGACGTTTCCCATGAGCACCTTGCTCGCGAGTAGTCCGAACGCCGTGCTCATCAAGTGTGCTTCTGCAAGCGATGCCGTTGGTGCGGGCGCGGCATTGCGCCTCGATGATACGTATCAACTGGGCGGAGGTTTTTCATACAACGGAATCCAGTATTACTACACGGCGTTTCAGGAGAATTCCACGCGTTACTCTCCCGTTGGCTGGAAACTCTATGCCGAGATGTCCGATGGCACAGAAAGGGAACTCATCCGCAACGACAGCAGCGGCACCAGCAATACGGCGGTGCGTTTTACACCGCTGACCTATAATGTAGTGGTCAACTAATCCCGGACACTGCGTTAAGTTTTTCTTCCGCAACAGCCGGCGCCAGTCCGTCATTGAACTGATGCGGCCGTATCCAGTTGTAACGGTGCATCAGGTAGTGGCTGATATCCCGGTGTGCTTCCTGCGTCGACGTGTACCCCACTGACGGCAGCCATTCCGTCTTGAAGCTGCGGAACAGCCTTTCCATCGGGGAGTTGTCCCAGCAATTTCCACGACGGCTCATGCTCTGCTGAATCCGATAGCGCCACAGGCGCTGACGGAATTTCCGGCTTGCATACTGGCCGCCTTGATCCGAGTGGAACAGCAAGCCTTGCGGACGACCACGCTGCTCATAGGCCATCTCCAACGCCTGCACGACCAGATCGGCATCCGGGCGTGTCGAGAACGCCCAGCCAACAACCCGACGCGTGAACAGGTCGAGCACTACGGCCAGATAATGCCAACGGCCCTGCGCCCAGACATAGGTGATGTCACCACACCAGATCTGATTCGGCGTACCAACCTCGAATTCACGATTGAGATGATTCGGGATATCGATCCGCTCGACCGTGGCCTGCTTGTAGGCATGGCGACCCGGCTGCTTGCAGATAAGCCCGAGTTCTTCCATCAGGCGGCTGACCTTGAAGCGGCCAATCACCGTACCTTCTTCGCGCATCATGCCCATGATGCTGCGGCTGCCGGCAGAGCTTCGACTCTCGACGAACAGCTCGTGTACCCGGCTACGCAGTGCCATGCGCTCGGCGTCAACGCGCTGGGCGCGCTCCCGGTACGCATACAGGCAGGATCGCGATACGTCGAATACCGCGCAGATCAGTTCGACCGATTCGCTTGCGCCAATCTGATCAATTACTTCGTACGTTCGATGCCTTCCGACATCAAGAGCGCGGTAGCCTTTTTTAAAATGGCCTTCTCACGCTCGAGGCGTTCGATACGCGCCTCGAGTTCCTGAATACGCTGTTGATCCGGCGTGATTGCCTTGCCCTGCGGCGTGACGCCCTGGCGTTCCATCTGAAGTTGCTGCACCCAGCGACGCAGCACCGTCTCGCCGACACCGACCGAGCGGCTTGCCTCCATATGGCTATAGCCCTGGTCGAGCACCAGACAGGCGGCTTGCTGTTTGAACTCCGGGGAAAACGTACGTCGTTGCTTGCTCATCAGACACCTCTTCATGGCGACCATTCTCGCCTAAATCAGTGTCCGGATTCATTAGACCACTACATAAAGATTGCACGACGAACGGCACACTTACCGCCAGTGATTGTGCGAATTATCCCTATGTCATCACCGCAAGCGACTTCCCGAGCATCCGCCTGGTGTTGGTTCGCTCGTCTTATGATTCCGTCAACGCAGGAACCAGCGACCGCAACATTGGGCGCATTGGATACATATTATCCACGACAGGAGCGTCCAGCGATTCCGACTATGGATATATAAGGTTGGTTTCTGAATATTCACAGAGTGCGTCCCCGGCCTGCGGTATTACGCAGGTTCCGCAAACGGTGAGCCTGGGAACACAGGCAGTGTCAACCATTGCCGGAGGCAATGCGTCGTGGTCACCGTTTATTGTGACCTATGAATGCAGCACAACCAACTCACCAGTCAGCAGCCTGCGGATTGGTTTTGAACCCCAGAACCAATCCAATCTTCTGAATACCGACTATCGTTATCTGGAGCCAGATAGTTCAGCGGGCAGCGCCAATGGCGTTGGTGTCGTCTATCGCCGAAATGGTGAAAGCACCAGTCGTTACTGGGTGCAGAATTCAGGGTGTTCCGGCATCAGTACGGATACGCAAAACAATTCAAATTGCAGCATGGCGCGTTCACAGACCCAGGATCAGGGATGGTACACGGTAAATCCTGACGGATCAGGGGCGTCCGCAACCACAGGCTACACCGAGTACACCGAGAACTTTGAAGCAAGGATAGAGCAGTTGCCGAGCGTATCCGCGAGTGACATTACTGCCGGTACCGTTTCGGCCACCGTCAACGTGCTCGTCAACCAGCCATAGACAGAACCGCAGGATAAATATCGGTGTCGCGGACGCGATAAAAGCTCAATACATCGCCACCCGCGCGGTGTAATTACAGGTCCAGTAGCGTTTATCACTGGAGTGCCCCGTCGTGCTCGATGCATGACTATTGAAACGTAAGGAGTATTAAATGAAAATCAAGAAACTGGCGATCGCAATCGGCGTATCGGCTTGCGCGATGGCATCCGGTCTGGCACATGCCAACAACGTCATCACCTTCAACGGTGAGGTTGTGGAAACGACATGCGAGCCTGTTGCGAACAACGGCGACTACACCGTCGTGCTGGATCAGGTCGCTACGAGCGCGCTTTCCGCTGTTGGCCAATATGACGCCATCAGTGCTCCCTTCTCGATCCAAGTCCAGAACTGCCCTGTCACAGCAACAGCCGTCGGGGCGGTATTGGCATCCAGTACGTACGATGCCGCATCGGGCAACCTGACCGACGTAGCGGGTTACGGGACGGATGCCGTGCAAATCCAGGTAATGGATGGTACGGCACCGTCAACGCAGGTCGTTGTCGGTGACAGCACACCGGTCACTTACGTGCCCACGGTCAACAATGCGGCAAGTATCCCGATGACGGCGTTCTACTACGTCAAGGATATCGCCGGCGTTGTTCCCGGACTGATCAGCACGACTGCAACCTACGCGATCCGCACGCAGTAAAGCCTGACTGACCTCTGAAAGATAGGGATCTGTCATAAGGATCCTTATCTTTCCCCAGCCATTACAGGGTGATAGCCCGCAAGGGATGGCATCCGAGTATCCAGCACCTGAGAAATATAAATGTTTGCGTTTAAAGTCCGTAAATTCCTTGGGTATTTAGCGTATCTGCTGATACTGGGCTTGCCTGCACTCACCCCGCTGCCGGCATCCGCTGGAGTGGTCATGTATGGAACGCGCATCATTTACCCGGCTGGAGCGGAATTTGTGACTGCGCGATTTGCCAATCATGATCGTTCGCCGAATTTGATGCAGGTCTGGGTCGATGACGGCAGGGGAGTACCTCCAGAGAAGGCCGAAGAAACTCCGTTCTTTGTCGCTCCACCATTGTTCAGAATCAATGCGGGCAGCGAACAGACGGTCCGCATCATTTTCAACAGCGCAGGAAGCGCCCTGCCCGAAGATAGGGAAACATTGTTCTGGCTGAATTTCTTGCAGATTCCGCCTAACAGTGCGTCAACACAACAGTCCGGCACCGCCAGGATAACCATTTCATTCCTGAACCAGGTCAAGTTGCTATACCGTCCATCGGGCATAAAAGGTGACGTCGGCAATTTATCGAAAAACATCAGGTTCGGCATAAAGAAGGATAAGAATGCTTATTGGTTGGAGGCATCCAATCAAACCGGTTACTACGCCACGTTTATGGAGAATGCCACTGTCAGGGCCGGCAACATAGCGCATTCAGTCAAGTTCGACAAGAACGTGACGCTGGCACCGTTTTCATCCATCAGTTGGAAACTGTCAGGGCATGAACCCATCTCCTCGCCTGCCACTGTGGAATTTTCTTTGATAGATGACCGCGGCAATGCGAGAACGTCAAGTTCTGATATTTCTCAATAAATCTGTCCACTGAATCCAAATAAAAGATAGATTGTTATTAAGGATACCGATGTGTTTTCATCGGTGACCGTGGTGTGTAACTGGGTAGCGCCATGAAAAGACGTTCATATCTAGATGTGCAGGGGAAAACCTTCCGGCCGCGTTTATCCAGGCTGTCTGTTGCGCTCGCATCGGCTATTTTTGCAGGTCATTGCTATGCTGACACGGCAGCCGAATCCGATCTGGTCGTTGTGGCCCATGCAAAGGAACCTGTCTCCGTCCCCGTGGTATTCAATTCCGCTTTTTTGCGCGGCCACAGCGGTACCCAGACAGACCTGGCCACGTTTGAAAATGACAACGGACTGTTGCCGGGTGAGTATACCGTTGACATTTTTCTGAATGGCAACTTCATTCAGAACAAGAAAATCAGCTTCCAGGGCACTTCTGTTCCTGGGAAAACACGCCCCTGCATTTCACATGAGCTCCTCTCTGAAGCAGGCGTCCAGGAAGAATTCATCAAGATGGAGCCGCAGCAGGATTGTGGTTTCGTAGAGGACACTGTCAGGAGCAGTCAGGAGGCACTCGATGCCTCACGTATGCGACTCGATTTGACGATTCCGCAGGCATACCTGAAACGCACGGTAAAAGGGTATGTGCCACGGTCGGCCTGGGACAGCGGCGATCCTGTTGCTTACATCAACTATTCAGGCAGCTACTACAACAATTCCAGCAGCTATGGCAGCAACTCGCTGAATTCAACCTATTTTTACCTGCAAGGCGGACTGAACATTGGCCCGTGGCAGTTACGCAATGTTTCGAGCGTCAGAAGTACGTCCCGAAGCGGCACAAGGTTTACCGGCGGGAATACCTATTTGCAGCGAGCCCTGCCGGATATCCGCTCGACGCTCCTGATCGGGGAAACGTCAACAAGCGGCACGCTGTTTGACTCGATCGGATTTCGTGGCATCAGGATTTCCAGTGACGAAAGAATGCTTTCCCCGAACCAGCAGGGGTACGCTCCGGTCATCAGAGGAACCGCAGGAAGCAATGCGCGGGTTGTCGTCCGCCAGGGAGCCAGCGTCGTTTACGAAACCACCGTTCCGCCTGGTGAGTTCGTCATCGATGATCTGTATCCGACACAAAATTCTGGCGACCTCAACGTTCAGGTCACAGAAGCCAGCGGACAGATTCATTCATTCACGGTGCCCTTTTCCGCCATCAGCACATCGTTGCGGCCCGGCCTTTCCCGTTATTCTTTTACCGCTGGGCGAACCAATGTGTCGTTCCAGAACGCTAGAGATGTCAATTTTGTTGAGGCGACCTACGAACGAGGCATCAATAACCTTCTGACGGTCAACGGGGGGCTGCTGGGAGCCAGTAACAAGTATTACTCCCTTTCAGGCGGCGGCGTCCTGGCAACGAGCCTCGGCGCATTCGGCGCAAGTGTCAACTACTCCAAGTCCGATATCAAGACGCTGCCAACGTCATCGGGGTGGCAATTCAAGGGAATGTACAACGCCACCTACGGGCCAACGGATACATCGATCACGCTGGGTGCCTATCGCTATTCAACTTCCGGCTATATATCACTGCTTGACTCGCTGGCCGGCGGGAAAACTCCGTATTACTACATCGATGATACGGGCACGTATGTTCGGTCAGATACTTTCCGGCAAAAGAGCCGGTTTGAACTGAGCGTCAACCAGCCGCTGGGGAACGTGGGCTCCGTCTATCTGAATACGATCCGGCAAAATTACTACGGAAATTTCAGCGCAAATACGCAGTTTCAAATCGGCTTCCAGAGTTCGATTGGGAGGGTGGCCTACAACATCGGCTTTTCCCGGCAAATCCAGCCCTCTTCAACCCGAAATGGCGTCGATAAGTCCCAGAACGTTGTCACGCTGGGGCTTGTGATTCCATTAGACCGTATCCTGAACAGAAACAGCACCTTGAGCACCGGGATGTCTCACTACAGCAACGAGGGCACCCTCTATCAGACCAACCTGACGGGGTCATTCGGGTCTGGCCAGGAATACTCCTACAACATCAACCAGGCGACGGATCAAAGAAGTCATGTCAACAGCGGAGGGGTGAGCCTTTCCAGGAATACCTCATTCGGGACGTTTGGTGCCGGATATACAAAATCCACGGGTGCCTCTGCGTTTACGGCTACCGCACGCGGAGTCGTCGTCGCCGACCGCAAGGGCGTCATGATGGGCCCCTATGTCGGAGATACCTTCGGGATCATCGATGCGCCGGGTGCTGCTGGAGCGAAGCTGACATCCGCTTCTGGCGTCGTACTCAACCGGGCCGGCCGGGCCATTATTCCCTCGCTTTCGCCTTATCGCTACAACCTGGTTACGCTTGACCCGAGCGGCATGGCGGGAAATGCCGAACTGGAAGAGACGCAGAAGCGCGTCGCACCCTATGCGGGCGCGGTTCCGCGCATACAGTTCAAGACCCGGCGCGGCTATCCTGTACTTATCAGCGCACAGATGGAAGATGGCCGGACTCTGCCTATCGGTGGAAAGGTGATGGACGCCGGGGGCAATGAAGTCGGTGTGGTCGGCCAGGGTAGCCAGCTCTACGCACGGGTGGGCGAGACGGACGGGAAACTGCTTGTTAGCTGGGGGCAGGCTGACAGCAGCAAATGCACGCTTCGTTATGGAATACCACCGCAGGACGCAGAAAAGACGCTGGTACGAATGCACGGTGTCTGCCAATCCCAGGCAGGTGATGGCGCCACAGAGTAGCGGAATGTCTCCAGTGAGAAATATTGCGAAGTGTCTAAAGGGCTGCTGCGCGGGGCTTCTGCTAACGGTTCTACTGACTGGCGGTATCGGGTGCCTTGCCGGCGAGTACCCAGGTGCGGGGATATTCACCAGTTCAACCAGGCTGATCTTTCCATCGACCTCCCGCGATGCGTCCTTGCAGATTTTCAATGAGAATGAGTATCCCGTGATCCTCCAGACATGGATCGACGATGGAGACGAGAATGCGCTGCCCGATGAACTGGATACGCCCTTTGTCGTGATCCCTCCACTGATAAGGTTGCAGCCACATGAGAGCAGGGCCGTCCGGATCATCTATACCCAGCGTCCCTTGCCGGAAGACAGAGAATCGGTATTCTGGTTTAACGCACAGATGATCCCCCCGGTGCCTCATGCTCAACCGGGTCAGAAAAGCGAAATCAATTTGTCGGTTCGATTAAGGCAGAAGATTTTTTTTCGTCCCCGTCATATCGATAAAGGATCGGAAGAATGGGCTAAAAAATTGGATTGCAGCACACAGCTTTATCAGGAGGATGAGGCCGTTATCAACTGTCGCAATCCAACACCATACTATGCAACTGTGGACAAGATCGCCTTGCATACGGGAAATGAAACTCTTACCCAGACAGGAGGCATGCTGGAGCCGTTTTCCGACAGGAATTTTCACTTGAAGGATAGCGTATCGGACGGCAAGGATACGGGGAATTTTATTGAGCTTTCGATAATAGACGACGAAGGGTTCGTCAGGAAAATAGTAAGGAAATAATCTGAGGCGCTTCGATGTGGGGTAGAACTGGTAATCTCCCCCGTTTTTAGCGGAGTTCAGAAGTAGCGACTACGCGGCCATCGCGAGCCGCTGCTTTGGTGTAAAGCCGCCCAGGGCCATATTCGGCCGGTCGTGATTGTAAGTGCACATCCAGTCGGTCGCGAACTGCTGGACATGCTCGATATTTTCCCAGTGGTACAGCGATAGCCATTCATAACGCACGGTTCGGTTGAAGCGTTCGACGTACGCATTCTGCTGCGGCTTGCCCGGCTGGATTTCGAGCTTGATACCGTGGGTGCCCGCCCATGCCGTGATCGACGTAGACAGGTATTCCGGGCCGTTGTCGCACCGGATCGCCATGGACTTGCCACGCCAACTCATGATCTGGTTCAGCGAGCGGATCACTCGCTCCGACGGCGGCGAGAAATCGATTTCGATGCCCAACGCCTCGCGATTGAAGTCGTCGATCACGTTGAACGGCCGGATACTGGGCCCAGTCGGCCAACTGGTCGTGCATGAAATTCATCGACCAGACCTGGTTCAGCGTGCTCGGCACCGACGGCGGCACGGGAGCCTGACGCGCCAGCCTTCGTCCGGGCGTGATGCGCAGGTTCAGCTCCAACTCGCGATAGATCCGTTACACCCGCTTGTGGTTCCAGCCATAGCCCTTCACGTTGCGCAGATACAGGAAGCACAACCCGAATCCCCACGTCCCGAGGTTGTCCCTCAAACGAAGCAGCCATTCAGCCACTTCGTTGTTCTCCGCGCTGCGCTTGCTGACGTACCGATAGCATGTGTCGCTGATGTTGAACGCCTTGCAGACCTGACGAACCGGTATGTCGTGCTCCTGCACTGCCCGTTGATCCATCTCACGTCGGCGGGATGGCTTCACCACTTTTCTGCGAGTGCCTCCGCAACCACCTCGGCCTTGAGCTTCTCCTCGATGTACATCTTGCGCAGCCGCGCGTTCTCGGCTTCCAGGTCCTTCATCCGGGCCATCAGCGATGCATCCATGCCGCCGAACTTCGAGCGCCACTTGTAGAAGGTCGCCGTGCTGATGCCCAGTTCCCGGCACAGGTCCGGCACTGCCAGTCAGGCTTCCACAGGCTTGATCGCCTCGATGATCTGGCTGTCTGTGAATCTCGACTTCTTCATCCGTAGAACTCCCTTAACAAGAAAATTCTACTTCCCATCTCACCGATTTCCCGGGGGGACTACCACATGGCGCGCGGTTACCGCGGACAGGTACTGGGTGCGAAGGGTAGGACGTCAGTGCTTCAGGAGCGCAGCAAATCTTTTCCGAAGCGCGGGAGCTGTATCGCTAGCAGTACTGGTTGGGCAGCCGTTCGATTCTGAACCTACCGAATACTGAACAGGAGTTCTTTCAGGCTGAGCCTGGCGAAGCAGCGGCTTATCACGACCACTGGATTGAATCGTCGGTACGTGGCGGCAACGAGTGTCGGAAGCGACTTCCACGGAGTGGGTGCCGTTTCCGTACAAGGCGTGGAGCTTGGCTAATGAAACTGTCAACGCTTTATCAAGCGTGGCTCGAAGTATTGCTCATTGTAGTCCGTCATCACAGACTCCGCCAATTGCGAAACCTGAGGCGCGAGTGATCATGAACGCGAGGAATTAAAAAAGGGAAAGTTCACGCCCTGAATGGCTCGCAGCACGTAAGCGTGCTGCATTTTCCGTTTCCTGAAGCGGCCCCGACATCAGCTGAAACCTCATAACGTCAGCTCCTCGACTGCCTTCAGGGCTGCGACACACTTCATCCATGGCCATGGTGCCGACCAAAACGCCGGTTTAGCCGAAGGAAAACAACTTTCCCAGGAACACTTGCTGTGGTTTTGCGGCGTTGGGCCGCATTTCACTCGTGTTGCGTTGCCTTGATAATAATCAATATTACAAAGCGTAAGGTTAGGGCGGCCACACAGGTCAGTTGTTCTGGAACTCAAAGCCCGGTTGCGCGAAGCGTGTTAGTGCAAATCGCCTGCTGCGCCATTTGATGGCAACAGTTTAGTTAATTAACTACTATTAGGATACCTATGAATAAGGGTCGATTCAGGAAGGTGTTCAGCAGGCGGCTGAGCATGCTTGTAGCCGTCGGGGAAACCGTCAAGAATCGGCGCAAGCAGCCCGGGCAGGGTGGTTGCGGGAACGGTCCCGTCGTTAGGCGTGGCGCTGTCTCGTTGTTGACCTCGATTTCTCTCGCGTTGTTGCTGGCTGACCCTCGGACGGTTCTGGCGCAGTCGTTGCCTACGGGCGGGCAGGTAGTGGGCGGACAGATCGGCATCAGCGAAAGCGGCAACACGATGACGATCAACCAGACCACGCAGCGCGGTGCGATCAACTGGAACACGTTCAACATCGGTTCGGGCAACACGGTCCAGTTCAATCAGCCTAATTCCACGTCGCAGACACTGAACCGCGTCGTGGGCGGCGTGCCTTCGAATATTCAGGGCCAGCTGCTGGCCAACGGTCAGGTGCTGATCCAGAACGCGAACGGCATCCTGTTCGGCAGCGGCGCGGTGGTGAACGTGGGGTCACTGCTTGCGACGACAAAGAATATCGATCCGACCCAGTTCATGGCGGGCGACACGCTGAACCTGAGCTCGACGGGCATCAACGCCGGGATCGTCAACAACGGCACGATCAACGCGCAAGGCTATGTCACGCTGATCGGCGACCAGGTGCGGAACTCGGGTTCGATCACGGCGCCGGGCGGCAATGTGGTGCTGGCCGCGGGGGACAGCGCGACGGTGGCGCTGAATAACGGGCAGGGGATCTCAGTCACGCTGAACAATGCCACGGCCAACGCGCTGGTGGACAACAGCGGGAATATCCAGACGGGCAACGGGACGGTGCTGCTGACTGCTCGCGGCGCCGATACGGTGCTTGAGACCGTGATCAACATGTCTGGCGTGGTCAAGGCGGGAACCGTGGTGGCCGACGCGGGCAACACGGGCGATGCGATCGTGACGGGCACAATCGACGCCTCGAACACGACGCCGGGTGGCGTGGGCGGCACGGTTGTCGTCACGGGTGACCGGGTTGGCGTGCTTGGAAACGCCAGCATCAACGTGAGCGGCGATGCCCAGGGCGGAACGGTGATCCTGGGCGGCGACTCCCTGAATCACGTGTCCAACAGCTCAGCCGCATCGCTGATCTCGCGCGTGAACTTTGCGAACCTGACCGTGGTGGGTGCAGGCGCAACGATCGACGCGGGATCGGCGCACGGTAATGGCGGTTTCGTGGAGACGTCGGGTCATGACCTGGACGTTGCGGGCACCATCACGGCGGCGGCGGCCAATGGTCGCGCGGGTGAGTGGCTGATCGACCCGACGAACGTGACCATCAGTACCGGGACGGACGCGAACTATTCCGGAAACCTGGGTGACGGCACGTTTAGTGGCGGCAGCAACACGACCGCGACAGTGAGTAGTGCCACGATCAGCAACTCGCTGAGCGCCGGCACGAACGTGACGATCACGACGGCGAGCAGCGGCACTGCGACGGGCACCATTACGCAGCAGGCGGGTGCGGATATCGTTGACACCTGCACCAGTGAGACCGCGCTGACGATGCTGGCCAACGGCAGCATCACCCTCAACGGCAACATTACTGCTACGGGCGGCGGTGCGCTGGACCTGAACCTGATGGCCGATATCGGCAATAACGGTTCGGGCACAGTGACTACGTCCACAGGGACAAAGATCGATCTCGCTGGCGGTGCGCTCAATGTCTCGGGCAACACGACAAGCGGAAACGCCGTCAACCTCAGCGGTAACCTGACCAACATCGGCAGCGGCCTGGTCACCGGTAATGCGACCACCGGCACGGGTGTGCTGCTGGCGACAAATGTCGGTCTCCAGAACGACAGCAGCAGTCTGAACATTTCCGGCAACTCGACCAGCGGCGTTGGTGTGAATGTGTCTGCGTCGAACCTGGCGGTGGGCGTAGGCAGCCTGAACATCTGTGGCAGCTCGAATACCAGCAGCGGCGTTCAGGTGAATTCGAACCTGAACGTAAGCAACGGCTCGCTGAACATCGTCGGAAACACGCGCAGTACCACTGCCGGGGCTGCAGGTGTGAACCTGTCCGGGAACATCACGGTAAATGAAGGCGGGACACTGAACATCAGTGGCGTGTCAAGTTGTACGAGTGCCGCCCAGGTGTCGGGTGTCTACGTCGGCGGAAGTTCGACGACCATTCTCGGCAACGCCGCGATCACTGGCAGCTCGAACTCAACTTCGGAAGGTGCCTATGCCACCCTGTATGGCGTTGGTGTCGGCTTTAACACGGCCCTGACCGTCTCTGGCAATGGCTCGTTGACCGTGACGGGTACGGGAACCGGCACGGACGGCGTCGGCGTGGCGTGTCTGAGCGTTGTCAACGTCGCTGGCGGTGAGCTTGTCCTCAACGGGACGTCGAACTCCGGAATGGGGGTGCAGTCGCTTGGCACCGTGAACATTGGTGGCGGGGTGTTCAGCATCATCGGCCAGTCGCAGACAAGTTACGGTATCGGTCGGGCAGTAGCCGCTGGTTCGAGCCCGCTCAGCGTCACGGGCGGCACCGCGATATTCAATGGGACGACGAATACCGGCGGTGCGGGCGTGTGGTGGCGTGAGGACGGCACCACAAATGGCACGACGGTATCCGGAAACGCCAGCCTGACCATCGTCGGGAGTGCGACAAATGGGACTGGCTACGGCGTGTGCGTCGGCGGCAACGTGGCCGTGGTGGGCGGTGGAAGCTTTACGGTTACGGGCACCGCGAGCAGCGGTACGGGTGTCAATGTACAGGGCGGCTCCATCAATATGCCGGGTAACGGCACGGTAAATATCACGGGTGTGTCGACTAACACGGCCGGAAGTGGCAGTGGCGTTTATCTGCAGAACTGCATCAGCACGAACGTCGGCACCGTCACCATCAACGGTACGGCCCAGGGTTCAGGTATCGGCCTGTGCCTGTCTTCCGGGGCAGCAGTTGGGGGTACCGGTAACCTGACGCTGATCGGCAGTTCGAACAGCCAGGTTGGCGTGTCCCTGAATAACGTGCAGATAACCGGCGGCACACTGGCTGTGAGCGGCCAGTCGAACAGCTCCTACGGTGTCTACACGGCCAGTGCGCTGAATATCTCCGGTGGTGCGCTGAATATCACGGGCGTATCGAATAGCTCGACGGGTTTTTACGACACCAGCACGGTGAGTGTGACCAATGGCGGTGTCGCGACGATCAGCGGTACGACGAACGGCGGCAGCGCCGCTGGCGTGTGCACGACGGGTGCCGTGACGGTCGGTAACGCGAGTACGCTGACCATTACCGGTACGGCGAACAACGCCACCGGCAGCAGCGCTGGTGTCTATCTGGCTAGCGCAGTGAATGTGAGCGGTGGCGCATTGAATGTCGCCGGTACGTCGAACAGTTCCTACGGCGTGTACGGATGCAGCTCGGTGAACGTGACCAATGGTGGTGTCGCGACCATCAGCGGTACGACGAACGGCGGTAGTAGCGCTGGCGCGTACGTGGCTGGGACCGTTTCGGTCGGCAACGCGAGTTCGCTGAGCGTTACCGGTATTGCGAGCAATACGGCTGGTAGCGGAACTGGCGTGTACGTGGGCAACGCGCTGGCTGTGTCGGGCGGCTCCGTGACGCTCAACGGCACATCGGCTGGTTCTGGCACCAGTGTGGGCCTGGCCTCGGGTGCGACGGTCAGTGGTGCCGGCGTCCTGACGCTCATCGGCACGGCGAATACCGGCGTAGGCCTGAACATGTCGGGCGTATCGGTTACCGGCAACGGAACGTTGAACGCCACGGGTACCTCGAACGCGACCTACGGTGTTAGCGGACTCGGTTCATCGCTGACTGTGAGCTCCGGCAATGTGACCATCAATGGCACGTCGCAAGGCGATGTCTCTGGTGTGAACCTGACGGGTCCGGTGGTAGTGAATGGCACCGGCAACCTGACGCTTACGGGTGCATCTGATAGTGGGACAGGTCTGGACCTGTCGCAAGGGGTCTCGGTTAGTGCCAATGGCACGCTGAACGTGATGGGCGAGTCCAACACGGGCGTTGGCCTTGGGCTTGTCGGCAGCAATGTCAGCCTGAACGTGACGGGCGGCAGTGCGAACCTGTCGGGTACGTCCAATACGGGCTCAGGCGTGTACGTCAACGCGACCTTGAATGCCAGCGTTTCGGGCAATGGCACGCTGAACGTGACGGGTCAGTCCAACACGGGCGTTGGCCTTGAGCTTGCCGGCAGCAACGCCAACCTGAACGTGACGGGCGGCAATGCGAGCCTGTCGGGTACGTCGGATTCGAATTCTGGTGTTGACGTCAACACGACCTTGAATGCCAGCGTCTCGGGCAATGGCACGCTGAACGTGACGGGCGAGTCCAACACGGGTGTTGGACTTGGGCTTGTCGGCAGCAACGCCAACCTGAACGTGACGGGCGGCAATGCAAGCCTGTCGGGTACGTCCGATTCGAATTCTGGTGTTGACGTCAATACGGCCTTGAACGCCAGCGTTTCGGGCACTGGCACGCTGAACGTGACGGGCGCGTCCAACACGGGCGTTGGACTTGGGCTTGCCGGCAGCAACGCCAACCTGAACGTGACGGGCGGCAATGCAAGCCTGTCGGGTACGTCCGATTCCAATTCCGGTGTTGACGTCAATACGGCCTTGAATGCCAGCGTTTCGGGCAATGGCACGCTGAACGTGACGGGCGCGTCCAACACGGGTGTTGGACTTGGGCTTGTCGGCAGCAACGCCAACCTGAACGTGGCGGGCGGCAAGGCAAGCCTGTCGGGTACGTCCGACGTGAATTCAGGCGTCTATGTCAATACGGCCTTGAATGTCGGCGTTTCGGGCACTGGCACGCTCAACGTGACGGGCGACTCCAACACGGGTGTTGGACTTGAGCTTGACGGCGGCAACGCCACCCTGAACGTGACGGGCGGCAATGCCAGCCTGTCGGGTACGTCCGATTCGAATTCTGGTGTTGACGTCAACACGACCTTGAATGCCAGCGTCTCGGGCAATGGCAAGCTGAACGTGACGGGCGCGTCCAACACGGGTGTTGGACTTGAGCTTGCCGGCAGCAACGCCACCCTGAACGTGACGGGCGGCACTGCGACCCTGTCGGGTACGTCTGATACGAATTCTGGCGTTGACATCGACACGGCCTTGAATGCAAGCGTCTCGGGCAATGGCACGCTGAACGTGACGGGCAATACGTCGACGGGCATCGCGGTGGGTCAGGACGTCAATAGCACCCTGGACCTGAGCGGTAACGGCACGGTAACAGTCAATGGCACGGCGACGGGCAACGGGACGGGCGTGCGCCTGAACGGCAGCACGAACGTGTCGGACAACGCGACGCTGAACATCAATGGCAGTTCGGTGGACGGCATCGGGGTACTCGAGAGCATGACGCCGCACGCCACGATGAACATCAGTGGCAATGGCGTGGTCAACGCGTTCGGCAGCTCGGTGAACGGCACGGGTAACGATTTCAACGGCGATACGCAGATCACGGGTAACGGTGCGCTGCACCTGGCAGGCACGTCGGTCAACGGCACCGCCGTGGAGCTGAGCGCGAACCTCAGTGCAACGGACAACGGCGCGATTACGGTTTCGGGTAATTCGACCAGTGGTACGGGCTTCCAGGAGGATGTGGGCAGCAGCCTGACGCTGGGTGGCAACGCGACGGCGAATATCTCGGGCAATTCGACCACGGGCGACGGCGTAGACCTGATTGGTAACACCACGTTGACGGGGAATGCCACCCTGATTGCCCAGGGCAGTTCGGATAGCGGCAATGGCCTCGGCCTGGGCGGGACGCTCAAGTCCGCGTCGGGCACGAACGTGTCGCTGGATGGTACGTCGAACACGGGTGCGGCGATCTACCTGGGCGCGGGCGATGGCCTGACGCTGGATGGCAACACCACGATGAACATGGCGGGCAGCTCGAACGCGGGCACCGGCGTGGAACTCGGCAATGTCACGGTGACGGACACTGCGTCGCTGAACGTCACGGGCAGCACCGTGACGGGCGTTGGCGTGGGCCAGGACGCCAACGGGTCGCTGAATATCGGCAGCAACGGCACGGTAGCCCTCGATGGCACGGCGACGGGCAACGGGACGGGCGTGCGCCTGAACGGCAGCACGAACGTGTCGGACAACGCGACGCTGAACCTCAATGGCAGTTCGGTGGACGGCATCGGGGTACTCGAGAGCATGACGCCGCACGCCACGATGAACATCAGTGGCAATGGCGTGGTCAACGCGTTCGGCAGCTCGGTGAACGGCACGGGTAACGATTTCAACGGCGATACGCAGATCACGGGCAACGGTGCGCTTAACCTGGCGGGCACGTCGGTCAACGGCACCGCTGTGGAGCTGAGCGCGAACCTCAGCGCGACGGATAACGGCGCGATTACGGTTTCGGGGAGTTCGACCAGTGGTACGGGTTTCCAGGAGGATGCGGGCAGCAGCCTGACGCTGGGTGGCAACGCGACAGCGAACATCTCGGGCAATTCGACCACGGGCGACGGCGTGGATCTGATGGGCAACAACACGCTCACAGGTAACGCGGCGCTCATGGTGCAGGGAAACTCGGACAGCGGCACGGGCCTGGATCTGGGCGGAACGCTGAACGCGACGTCGGGCACGACGATGTCGCTGAACGGTACATCGAACACGGGCGTGTCCATTCAGGTGGGCGTGGGCAGCGGCCTGACGCTGGAAGGCAACACGGCGCTGGACCTGGCGGGTTCGTCAAACGCAGGCATCGGCGTGGAACTCGGCAATGTCACGGTGACGGACACTGCGTCGCTGAACGTCACGGGCAGCACCGTGACGGGCGTTGGTGTGGGGCAGGACGTCGACGGGTCGCTGAATATCGGCAGCAACGGCACGGTAACGCTCGATGGCACGGCGACGGGCAACGGGACGGGCGTGCGCCTGAACGGCAGCACGAACGTGTCGGACAACGCGACGCTGAACCTCAATGGCAGTTCGGTGGATGGCATCGGGGTACTGGAGAGCATGACGCCGCACGCCACGATGAACATCAGTGGCAACGGCGTGGTCAACGCGTTCGGCAGCTCCGTGAACGGCACGGGTAACGATTTCAACGGCGATACGCAGATCACGGGTAACGGTGCGCTTAACCTGGCGGGCACGTCGGTCAACGGCACCGCTGTGGAGTTGAGCGCGAACCTCAGCGCAACGGACAACGGCGCGATTACGGTTTCGGGTAATTCGACCAGTGGTACGGGTTTCCAGGAGGATGTGGGCAGCAGCCTGACGCTGGGTGGCAACGCGACGGCGGACATCTCTGGCAACTCCAGCACGGGCATTGGCGCGGAACTGAACGGCACGACCAGTGCGTCGGGTAACGCCACGATTAACGTGTCGGGCGACTCGGGGACGAATACGGGCGTGGAGATCGGATCGAACGGTTCCACGGACGCAACCGAAAACGGCACGATCACGATCCAGGGTTATTCGACGAGCGGGACGGGCGTCGAAAACAACGGTTCGATAAATACCGATAACGGTACAACCCATATTACGGGCAACTCGGCCAGTGGTACGGACGTTGCGAATAACGGCACGATCAATACGACCGGCAATGGCTCGACGACCATCTCAGGCAATCTTACGAACGACGGTACGATCGACACCAGCAATGGCGGGATGACCGATGTCAACGGCAGCCTGTCGAACAACGGGACGGTGGCGACGGACAACGGCTCGCTGAACGTCAACGGTAGCGTGGACAACAACGGCACGCTGAACACGACCGGTGACAACGGCACGACCAGCATCGGTGGTGACCTGAACAACAGCGGCAACGTCAGCACGACCGACAACGGTTCGCTGAACGTGGCTGGCAACGTCACGAACGACGCGAACGGCACGATCGACACGAGCAATGGCGGCACGACCGATGTCAACGGCAGCCTGTCGAACAACGGGACGGTGGCGACGGATAACGGTTCGCTGAACGTCAACGGCAGCGTGGACAACAACGGCACGCTGAATACGACCGGTGACAACGGCACGACCAGCATCGGTGGTGACCTGAACAACAGCGGCAATGTCAGCACGACCGACAACGGCACGCTGAGCGTCGCTGGCAACGTCACGAACGACGCGAACGGCACGATCGACACCAGCAATGGCGGCACGACCGATGTCAACGGCAGCCTGTCGAACAACGGGACGGTGGCGACGGACAACGGCTCGCTGAACGTCAACGGCAGCGTGGACAACAACGGCACGCTGAACACGACCGGTGACAACGGCTCGACCAGCATCGGTGGTGACCTGAACAACAGCGGCAACGTCAGCACGACCGACAACGGCACGCTGAACGTGGGCGGCAATGTCACGAACGACGCGAACGGCACGATCGACACCAGCAATGGTGGCACGACCGATGTCAACGGCAGCCTGTCGAACAACGGGACGGTGGCGACGGACAACGGTTCGCTGAACGTCAATGGCAGCGTGGACAACAACGGCACGCTGAACACGACCGGTGACAACGGCTCGACGAACATCGGTGGCGACCTGAACAACAGCGGCAATGTCAGCACGACCGACAACGGCTCGCTGAACGTGTCGGGTAACGTCACGAACGATGCGAACGGCACGATCGACACGAGCAATGGCGGCACGACTGATGTCAACGGCAGCCTGTCGAACAACGGAACGGTGACGACGGATAACGGTTCGCTGAACGTGGGCGGTAACGTCACGAACGACGCGAACGGCACGATCGACACCAGCAATGGCGGCACGACCGATGTCAACGGCAGCCTGTCGAACAACGGAACGGTGACGACGGATAACGGTTCGCTGAACGTCAACGGCAGCGTGGACAACAACGGCACGCTGAATACGACCGGTGACAACGGCACGACCAGCATCGGTGGTGACCTGAACAACAGCGGCAATGTCAGCACGACCGACAACGGTTCGCTGAACGTGGCTGGCAACGTCACGAACGACGCGAACGGCACGATCGACACGAGCAATGGCGGCACGACCGATGTCAACGGCAGCCTGTCGAACAACGGGACGGTGACGACGGATAACGGTTCGCTGAACGTCAACGGCAGCGTGGACAACAACGGCACGCTGAATACGACCGGTGACAACGGCACGACCAGCATCGGTGGTGACCTGAACAACAGCGGCAATGTCAGCACGACCGACAACGGTTCGCTGAACGTGGCTGGCAACGTCACGAACGACGCGAACGGCACGATCGACACGAGCAATGGCGGCACGACCGATGTCAACGGCAGCCTGTCGAACAACGGGACGGTGACGACGGATAACGGTTCGCTGAACGTCAACGGCAGCGTGGACAACAACGGCACGCTGAACACGACCGGTGACAACGGCACGACCAGCATCGGCGGCGACCTGAACAACAGCGGCAATGTCAGCACGACCGACAACGGTTCGCTGAACGTGTCGGGCAACGTCACGAACGACGCGAACGGCACGATCGACACG
Source organism: Paraburkholderia adhaesiva (assembly GCF_021390575.1). Classification (GTDB taxonomy): domain Bacteria; phylum Pseudomonadota; class Gammaproteobacteria; order Burkholderiales; family Burkholderiaceae; genus Paraburkholderia; species Paraburkholderia adhaesiva. The sequence continues at coordinate 727,803 of NZ_JAJEJQ010000003.1, forward strand.
AGCAATGGCGGCACGACCGATGTCAACGGCAGCCTGTCGAACAACGGGACGGTGGCGACGGATAACGGTTCGTTGAACGTCAACGGCAGCGTGGACAACAACGGCACGCTGAATACGACCGGTGACAACGGCACGACCAGCATCGGTGGTGACCTGAACAACAGCGGCAATGTCAGCACGACCGACAACGGTTCGCTGAACGTGGCTGGCAACGTCACGAACGACGCGAACGGCACGATCGACACGAGCAATGGCGGCACGACCGATGTCAACGGCAGCCTGTCGAACAACGGGACGGTGACGACGGATAACGGTTCGTTGAACGTCAACGGCAGCGTGGACAACAACGGCACGCTGAATACGACCGGTGACAACGGCACGACCAGCATCGGTGGTGACCTGAACAACAGCGGCAATGTCAGCACGACCGACAACGGTTCGCTGAACGTGGCTGGCAACGTCACGAACGACGCGAACGGCACGATCGACACGAGCAATGGCGGCACGACCGATGTCAACGGCAGCCTGTCGAACAACGGGACGGTGACGACGGATAACGGTTCGCTGAACGTCAACGGCAGCGTGGACAACAACGGCACGCTGAACACGACCGGTGACAACGGCACGACCAGCATCGGTGGTGACCTGAACAACAGCGGCAATGTCAGCACGACCGACAACGGTTCGCTGAACGTGGCTGGCAACGTCACGAACGACGCGAACGGCACGATCGACACGAGCAATGGCGGCACGACCGATGTCAACGGCAGCCTGTCGAACAACGGGACGGTGACGACGGATAACGGTTCGCTGAACGTCAACGGCAGCGTGGACAACAACGGCACGCTGAATACGACCGGTGACAACGGCACGACCAGCATCGGCGGCGACCTGAACAACAGCGGCAATGTCAGCACGACCGACAACGGTTCGCTGAACGTGGGCGGTAACGTCACGAACGACGCGAACGGCACGATCGACACCAGCAATGGCGGCACGACCGATGTCAACGGCAGCCTGTCGAACAACGGGACGGTGACGACGGATAACGGTTCGCTGAACGTCAACGGTAGCGTGGACAACAACGGCACGCTGAACACGACCGGTGACAACGGCACGACCAGCATCGGTGGTGACCTGAACAACAGCGGCAACGTCAGCACGACCGACAACGGTTCGCTGAACGTGGGCGGTAACGTCACGAACGACGCGAACGGCACGATCGACACCAGCAATGGCGGCACGACCGATGTCAACGGCAGCCTGTCGAACAACGGGACGGTGGCGACGGATAACGGTTCGTTGAACGTCAACGGCAGCGTGGACAACAACGGCACGCTGAACACGACCGGTGACAACGGCACGACCAGCATCGGCGGCGACCTGAACAACAGCGGCAATGTCAGCACGACCGACAACGGCACGCTGAACGTGTCGGGTAACGTCACGAACAACGGTACGATCGACACGAGCAATGGCGGCACGACCGATGTCAACGGCAGCCTGTCGAACAACGGAACGGTGACGACGGATAACGGTTCGCTGAACGTCAACGGCAGCGTGGACAACAACGGCGCGCTGAATACGACAGACAACGGCACGACCAGCATCGGTGGTGACCTGAACAACAGCGGCAATGTCAGCACGACCGACAACGGCTCGCTGAACGTGTCGGGTAACGTCACGAACAACGGTACGATCGACACGAGCAATGGCGGCACGACCGATGTCAACGGCAGCCTGTCGAACAACGGGACGGTGGCGACGGATAACGGTTCGTTGAACGTCAACGGCAGCGTGGACAACAACGGCACGCTGAACACGACCGGTGACAACGGCACGACCAGCATCGGCGGCGACCTGAACAACAGCGGCAATGTCAGCACGACCGACAACGGCACGCTGAACGTGTCGGGTAACGTCACGAACAACGGTACGATCGACACGAGCAATGGCGGCACGACCGATGTCAACGGCAGCCTGTCGAACAACGGGACGGTGACGACGGATAACGGATCGCTGAACGTCAACGGCAGCGTGGACAACAACGGCGCGCTGAATACGACAGACAACGGCACGACCAGCATCGGTGGTGACCTGAACAACAGCGGCAATGTCAGCACGACCGACAACGGCTCGCTGAACGTGGGTGGCAACGTCACGAACGATGTGAACGGCACGCTGGACACCAGCAATGGTGGGGCGACGAACGTCAACGGCAGTGTTGATAACAACGGCACGATCGCCACGGACAACGGATCGCTGAACGTCAACGGCAGCGTGGACAACAACGGCGCGCTGGCCACGACCGGTGACAATGGCTCGACCAGCATCGGTGGTGACCTGAACAACAGCGGCAATGTCAGCACGACCGACAACGGCTCGCTGAACGTGGCTGGCAACGTCACGAACGACGCGAACGGCACGATCGACACGAGCAATGGCGGCACGACTGATGTCAACGGCAGCCTGTCGAACAACGGAACGGTGACGACGGATAACGGTTCGCTGAACGTCAACGGCAGCGTGGACAACAACGGCACGCTGAATACGACCGGTGACAACGGCACGACCAGCATCGGTGGTGACCTGAACAACAGCGGCAATGTCAGCACGACCGACAACGGTTCGCTGAACGTGGCTGGCAACGTCACGAACGACGCGAACGGCACGATCGACACGAGCAATGGCGGCACGACCGATGTCAACGGCAGCCTGTCGAACAACGGGACGGTGACGACGGATAACGGTTCGCTGAACGTCAACGGCAGCGTGGACAACAACGGCACGCTGAACACGACCGGTGACAACGGCACGACCAGCATCGGCGGCGACCTGAACAACAGCGGCAATGTCAGCACGACCGACAACGGTTCGCTGAACGTGTCGGGCAACGTCACGAACGACGCGAACGGCACGATCGACACGAGCAATGGCGGCACGACCGATGTCAACGGCAGCCTGTCGAACAACGGGACGGTGGCGACGGATAACGGTTCGTTGAACGTCAACGGCAGCGTGGACAACAACGGCACGCTGAACACGACCGGTGACAACGGCACGACCAGCACCGGTGGTGACCTGAACAACAGCGGCAATGTCAGCACGACCGACAACGGCTCGCTGAACGTCGCTGGCAACGTCACGAACGACGCGAACGGCACGATCGACACCAGCAATGGCGGCACGACCGATGTCAACGGCAGCCTGTCGAACAACGGGACGGTGGCGACGGACAACGGCTCGCTGAACGTCAACGGCAGCGTGGACAACAACGGCACGCTGGACACGACCGGTGACAACGGCACGACGAACATCGCTGGTGACCTGAACAACAGCGGCAATGTCAGCACGACCGACAACGGCTCGCTGAACGTGGGTGGCAACGTCACGAACAACGGGACGGTCGACACGGACAACGGTTCGCTGAACGTCAACGGCAACGTGGACAACAACGGCACGCTGAACACAACCGGTGACAACGGTTCGACCAACATCGCTGGTGACCTGAACAACAGCGGCAATGTCAGCACGACCGACAACGGTTCGCTGAACGTCGCTGGCAACGTCACGAACGACGCGAACGGCACGATCGACACGAGCAATGGCGGCACGACCGATGTCAACGGCAGCCTGTCGAACAACGGGACGGTGGCGACGGATAACGGTTCGCTAAACGTCAACGGCAGCGTAGACAACAACGGCACGCTGAACACGTCGGACAACGGTACGACCAGCATCGGTGGCGATCTGAACAACGGCGGCAATGTCAACACCGACGACACCAGCACGCTGAACGTTACCGGCAACGTCAGTTGTGACGGGGCGATCAATGGGGTGAGTTGTGAGAACAACTCAAACAATGGTTCGGGTGGTGGCACCGCTAGCGATAACGGAAATGGTTCGGGTGGTGGCACCGGTAGCGACAACGGAAATGGTTCGGGTGGTGACGCCGGCCGTGACAGCGACAAAGGTTCGGGTGATGGCTCTGGTAGTGGCAGCAGCAACGGTTTAGGTGGTGGCTCAGGCGGCAGCAGCAGTGCCGGTGCGGTTGGGGGCGGTATAGCCGGAGCTGGCCTGCTTGGCCTGGCCGGTTGGCTCTTCTGGAACGACTCGGCGTACGACTGGATTCTCGAGAGTCCGGAGGCTCTGACGGTAGATGCGGCAGACTCCGAGCTGTGGGTGGACGCGACGCTAGACTATGTCGGAGTCGACGCATTGAGGCATCATGCGGATGTGCGCCTACGCACGAGAGCCGGGCTAATCGAACGCAAGCTGGCCTTCAAGGATCGTGCAGACGGAGTGGACCATTTCGACGCAGACGACCCGGCGGCGAAGATGCACTCGTCGCTCTCGCTCAATCACGAAACCCACGAGTACTTCTTCGAGGAAAGTGGCGTGAAGGATGGTAAGCCGTACACCATCAAGGCACACGGCTGGCTGAAGTCGCGCTGATGCGGTAATGGCGGTTTGCCGTACCGGGACAGGGAAATCCCGAACTGTCCCGGTACGGCGACGTTTTAGCTGCCTTGTATTTTTTGCTGTCAGATTTGGTCTTGTTCACTGCATATGAGTAACCTCGAGCACTAACGTCCTGTTTTGCGAGCCCTGAATAGCTGATGACACAGAACCGTTGACCGGCATGCCGACAGCCCGGCTGAAAAAGCAGTTCATAGTGACCGAACGCTTTATTGGGCCTGGTGTGCGCGGATTCCATCATGGCCAGCAGCCTCGAACTGCGCAAACAGGCCGGATACATTGACACAAACATTGTTCTGTCGAAACTGCAAACCAGTGACCCGCAAATTCGGGGCAGACCATACATTTTTTTGGATGTCGCGCTCCATCTTTACTTTCTTCAATTCGCGCTGCAGGCGTTGAACCTCCGAGAGAGCCTCTGCGCGCAACGGCTTGCTGGCATCCAATTTCATGGCGCCATCCCGTGCTTGCCGAACCCAGCGGCGTAATACGCAATCGCCGACGCCCAGGTCCTAGGCAATCTGCGCGACCGATGCGCCGGGTTCTTTCTACAGTGGCACCGCTTCACGTTTGAATTCGTCAGTGAAATGCCGTCTTGTTCTGCTCGCTCTTCAGGATGCCGTTGACGCGCTCGGCCAATGCGTTCTGATCGCAGTTGTCGCCTTCGGACATCGGGCAGCGCAAACCGTGGCGCCGATGGATTTCCTCATACACTTAACGAGCGCGCGGGAAAACACGGGGGGGCCATGGCGCTGCCACGAGGAGAATTGCCAGCCTCCGCTCTTTGTCTTTTCCCTGGTTTTTCACGGCTTGGTGAATGCACGCTTTCGCCGTCACGCTGAGGTCGGATATCTCCAGGGCGGCCCGGAGAGTTCGTCTACGCCACCTCGGCGTACCGTGTCCTGCGCGGCAGAGTCACGGTCGACGTCCTCGAGAACAGGCGCAATCCGCTGCACTGAGCGCGCTTCAATGAGCGGTCTCTCGGCCTGCCAAACGTTCAGGAGGGGGGCGTGTGGTACTTCAGCTGGTTTCTGGGCATAGGGGTGGCGCTCGCCTTCAGTGTCGTCAACACGATGTGGCTTGACTAGCGTTAGAGGGCGAACCAAGAGGTGGCCGCGCAAATTCGGACAGTCGGATAAGTGGTTTGGCCGGGGCCTGAGCCAGCGATAATGCTGGCAAAGGAACCGAGGAAATGACGAAGAGAACCCGACGGACGCACTCAGCGGCGTTCAAAGCGAAAGTGGCACTGGCAGCGGTCAAAGGTGAGCGCACGCTGGCCGAACTGGCACAGCAGTTTGATGTACATCCGAACCAGATCACGGAATGGAAGCGGCAGTTGCAGGAGCGTGCGGCAGACGTGTTTGGTGCGACAGGTGCACCGTCGAGCGATCCGCCGGTGGACGTGAAAACGCTGCACGCGAAGATCGGGCAGTTGACGCTGGAGAACGATTTTTTGTCAGGAGCGCTCGGCAAAGCCGGACTGCTGAGCGCAAAGCGATGATTGACTGTACGCATGCGCTGCCGGTTTCGCGACAGACGCGACTGGTTGGCATCGCGAGATCGAGCGCATATTACCGGGCGCAGCCGGTCAGCGAGGTCGATCAGTTGCTGATGCGGCGAATCGACGAACTGCACATGGAGTTCCCATTTGCAGGGGCGCGGATGCTGGCGCGCCTGTTGCGCCGGGAAGGCCATGAGGTGGGTCGCCGTCGCGTACGCACGCTGATGAAGCGCATGGGCGTCGAGGCGCTGTACTGCAAGCCGAACACGAGCCGCCGCAACGCGCAGCACAAGATCTGGCCGTACCTGCTGCGCGGCATGAAGATCGAGCGTGCCAATCAGGTGTTCGCCCTCGACACGACGTACATTCCGATGGCGCGCGGCTTCGTGTACCTGACGGCAGTGGTGGACTGGGCGAGCCGCAAGATTCTCGCGTACCGGGTCGCCATCACGCTGGAAGCCACGCACGCCGTCGAGGCGCTGGAAGAGGCGTTCGCCCGCTACGGACTGCCCGACATCGTGAACACCGATCAGGGTAGCCAGTTCACGGCGGGCGCGTTCACCGAGGCGGTGCTGAGCCGGGGCGTGCGGCTGTCGATGGACGGCAAAGGGGCCTGGCGCGACAACGTGTTCGTCGAACGGGTGTGGCGCAGCATCAAGTACGAAGAGGTCTACCTGAAAGCGTACGAGTCGGTCAGCCATGCCCGGCGCTCCATCGGCGAATACGTCGAGCTGTACAACCGGAAACGGCCCCATTCGAGCCTGGCGGATCAGACCCCGGATGAGGCATACTTCGCGACGCTGCCTGCGATCAAATCGGCAGCATGATTGCCTCGGACGTTCCACTTAAAAATCTCAGATGACTGTCCGAACGAGTGAGGCCACCTCTCCAGGAGGGCAACGACAAACGCTAACCCGCAGGCGTTCAATTTACGAGCCGACACCAATAGAAGGAAGGCGTCTATTTCCCCTGCTTACGGGTGCAACGCACTGGAAGTGCGCGTACGATGGCTCGCGAGATGTGTTTATTCCCCAAACACCCGTATCGCGAGTATGGCAATACTTTGGACTGCAGCCACATCGTGACTCAGGCAACGGAGTCCGCGTCACATGCTACAGATCACCGCTGCCGACAGGCTGTTATATTCGCTCATCACGTTGCGCGGGTCCGCTGCGCCGACATCGGGGTCATGCTGTGGCACAGAGCTCCCCCATGGTTTCTCTGCCAGGGCCAGGTAGTAGCCAACCATACTCCGGCGACCATACGAAGCCATGAAGATGGTTCGCAGCCCAGTTCTTGGACCATGTCGATGATCGAATGTGTCTGAACATGGTGTCCGTTTTGGGTGATGTGCTCGCACGTGCAGATTGCCCCAGACAGATGAGTCATGCGTATGCGTAGACAGTATGATTTCCATGGGTCGAAACATCGGCGGTGGTCTGCTCTGGCGAACGGACCGGTCGTGGTACTTCTATGGGCGATGAATGTGTCCTGCGCGCCGGCTGGGGAATTGGGGCCGTCTCCGGCCGCTTTGACTACCAGTGCACCCGTCATGGTGCGTGTATTCCCGGCCGGAAGCCCTCAGGAAAAGACCGTCCAAGCGGCACTGCAGCACGCCCTGCATCAGGGCGTACTGCCCACAACGCTGCCGGAGGTCGACCAGTGGTCGGCACGTCTGACTGTCGCGCTGCGTGAGGGGGGATTTCCTCTTGGCCAGGTGCTGATGACGCAGGAAGACTGGGAGTCCCATTTCCGGACAGGACAGATGGTGTTCACGGCCTTTCCGGGCCGTGTAAGCGAGATCGTCGTCCACAACAAGTCACGCGTGGCGGACGACCGGCTCTATCGCCTCGTGACGCATGCATTGTGCGGGGCCGTGAAACTGGACGGGGGGTGTCTCTTCCAGACCTCGCGTTTCGAGCGGACCACGCAGTTGCTGCAGGATCTGCCCGGCGTGGCACTTGACGGTGCGCCGCGGTTCGGGCCGGGCACGGGCACGGGTACCGTGAAGGTCGATTTCGCGGTCACGCAGAAGGGAAAGCCTGTTTCAGCAAACGTCACGGTCGATAACAAAGGGATCGAGACTACGGGCAGCGTGCGCGCCGGGCTGGGTGTCTCGGCCAATAACTACTTCGGGCTCGGTGAAGAGTACGCGTTCACGATCACCGGGACCGACAAGCGGACATGGACCGGGTCGTTGGCTGGAAGCATCCCGGTCTTCTCTAACGGGCTGCGGCTGACCGGTGGTTTCGTCCGGGAGCAGTATGCCGTGTTTGCGGGCGGGACCGATCTGGTCGGTGTGGCCGACACGTTCTCCGCCGGCTTTCTTTACCCCTTTACGCGGGGTCTAGACCGCAACGTCTGGGGTGGTCTGTCAATGCTGCACACCAATACGTCGCTGGAGTTCAGCAATTTCAATGTAGCGACACACACCAGACTCGACTCGGTGCAGCTCTCGCTGACTGCCAACAACGGCGACCGTGCGCAGCAGTTGCGCACGAACGTGTGGAGTGCCCAGGGTGCACTGACCCTGGGCCACCAGAGCAACGATGATCCGAATGACTCGGGGCCACACCGGGCCGGCACTTACCTGAAGCTGGCCGGCACTGGCTTCGGGACCTATGCCCTGAACCGCCCAGGTGATCTCTTCCTGAGCGGGCGTATCACGGCACAGCTGTCAGACCGGAACCTGGATCCGAGCGAGCAGCTCACGCTGGGTGGCCCGACGGCAGTTCGCGCATACCCCACCGACGAGCCGTCAGCCGACGAAGGCGTTATTGTGAACGTGGGCTTGTACCGGCGGTTCTCCGTGGCGACGGGTCACCAGATACAGCCTGGGCTCTTTGTCGACTATGCGCTGGCGCGTGTGAACCACAGCCCCTGGCCGGACTGGGCTTCAGCCTTTCCGGGCGTACCCGGTGTTGGAAATATCCGGCATCTCGCCGGATACGGGGCGAGCGTGGACTGGCTGACGCCCATCGGCGCCACCTTCTCGGTGTCCGTCTCCAAGGCGTTCGGCTTTTCGGACGATTCATGGGTAGAACCGGGTCGCAAGCCCATGCAGTACTGGCTGGCAGTGACCTGGAATCACTAGAGTCCCCGTCGTTTTCTTTCTGGATACATCATGGCAGACAAGTTTCCACTGAACGAATTCGAATACCACGCCTACCGGCGCGACCGCGAGCAGGCTGCGCGCACGCTGATCCGGTTGCTCGAGATCGTCGACGCCAACTACGGCGTGCTGATGGACATCGATACCTGGGCGCAGTCAGAATCGGCCGGCGACATCATGGACGATCACCTGCTTACGCGGCTGACGAGCGCCATCACCACCCTTGCGACGGACCCCGAATTCTCGGTCTCGGACTTCGGCGTAGCCCGCCTGGCATTGTTTCACCGGTGGTTGTCGGCGCTCTTTTCGGCGAGCCCTTTCCGTAATGCGGATCACATCCTCCGTTCGCTAGGCACGGCGTCGGACGCCAAGCATATTCTGCAGCTGCGCAACGCCGAATCGCGCAAGTTCCAGCTCTTCTACCTTACCGACTCCGAGGTACGGCTCGACTGGGATGTCTTCTGGGAATTCGACAAGGTGCGGGCGGCCAACCTTGCTATTTCCATTCTTTCCACGCGGCTGATGGCCTCGCCCTCGGCTCACGCGAAACGGGAAATGCTGTTGCGCTGGCTGCCGCCACGCCTGCCTGAGCTGGAATGGGACCAGTTGCCCGGTGGTGTCATCCACGATGCCTACATGCACTGCTCCTATGCCGACTTGCCTGGCAAGCACGACATCAAGCGCTCCATCAATGCACTGATCGAGCGCAAGCTGGCGAGCCTGGGGCTGTTCGACGTGACGCGCCCGGCGCAGACACCTGCGGACGGAGAAAAGCCCGTGCTCCTGGTGGTGCTGGAGTGGTTTTCCAAAAACCACTCGATCTACCGCACCCACTCGCAGACGATGGTGGCCATGCGGGACAGGTTCCACCTTATCGGCATGGGCTACGAGGACCGGGTCGATGAAGTGGGCAGGGACGTGTTCCACGAGTTTATCCCGATCCGCGGCGCTCACCTCTGGGAACATGTGGCGCATGTACGGGAGGTGAGTGAGACCCGTAACGTCCAGGTCATGTACATGCCCAGCGTCGGGATGTTCCCGACCACTATGGTTCTTGCATGCCTGCGGGTTGCCCCGCTGCAGATGATGGCGCTGGGCCATCCGGCGACGACACACGGGCACGCGATGGATTTTGTCGTCGTGGAGGAGGACTACGTGGGCAGCGAGGCGTGCTTCAGCGAAAAGCTCCTGAAACTTCCCCGCGATGGGATGCCGTACCGCCCCCCCGCAGCGATGACGCAGATGAAGCTCGAGCGCGGGCACCTGGGGGCGCCTGCGACCCCGGACACGGTCAGAATTGCGGTGGCGGCTACCATTATCAAGCTGAACCCGGGGTTCCTGCGCATGTGTGGCCATATCGTGCGTGAGGCGAAGGTGCCGGTGGAGTTCCACTTCCTCGTAGGCCAGGCCAGCGGGATCACCTTTCCGCAGCTCCGCCACATCATCCGGCGGCTGGTGGGCAAGAAAGCCGTCACGCACAAGCACCAGAACTATGAACGCTACATGCAGGTAATTGCTGACTGTGACATGTTCATGAACCCGTTCCCATTCGGCAATACCAATGGGATCGTGGATACCGTCTGGGCGGGGCTAGTGGGGATATGCAAGACCGGACCGGAAGTGCATGAGCACATCGACGAGGGGATGTTCAGGCGGCTCGATTTTCCGGAATGGATGGTTGCTGACACGCATGAGGACTACAAGGCGGCCGCCTTGCGGATGATCCACAACGTTGAGGAGCGTCATCGGCTTGCTGCCGAGCTGGCCGGTCCGCAAGCCATCGAAAAGCTCATCTTCAAGGGCCGTCCGGAGATCCTCGGCGAGCGCATGCAGACGTTGTGGGAAGGACTGCTGACGCACGAATAGTGGTACACAGCGCAGGTGAAGCTGTTGCAGAACCACGTGTTGCCTCCGCGTCCTTGCAGTACGGTTACGTGTGTGATTCATAGACATCGCTGCAACTAGAATGAGGCGATAGACCGCGAGACTGCCACGCGATTACATTGGGTGTGCCTGTATCAGGAGCGATGCGCGCCGTTTCCGTTGCGCGTCGCAGCGCCGTCAAGGCCAAGACGCAGGCGATAAACCAGTTGAGGGCCTTGCTGGTGAGCGCCCCGCAGGACATTCGTGAACGTCTTCTGAAGACAAAGACCGCTGACTGCGTTGCCAACTGCGCACGGCTGCGCTCGTTGGGTGACACGCCTATGTTGCAGACTCTGGCAACCACGCTGCGCTTGCTAGCGAAGCGCTACCTCACGCTCGCGGAAGAGCTCAAGACACTCGACGCAATGCTTGAACACCTGACCCTCAAGCATGCCAGACAGCTTAGGGAACGATTCGGCGTTGGGCCTCAAACAGCAGCAGTGCTTGTTGCCGTTGCGGGCGACAATCTGGAACGCTTGAAGAGTGACGCCGCACTCGCCGCACTTTGTGGCACGAGCCCATTGCAGGCATCTTCAGGGAAAACCGTCCGCCATCGCCTGAATCGTGGGGGTGACCGGGCTGCAAACAACGCTCTGTGGACCATTGCCATGGTGCGAATGCTCAGTGATCCGAGAACCCGGGCGTACGTCGAGCGACGAACCAGGGAAGGCATGTCGAACAAGGAGATTCACCGCTGCCGGAAGCGCTATATCGTCAGGGAGCTGTACCCGCTCATTCTGGCCGACCTGGCCGAATCAGCGCACGCCGGTTGACATAGGAGCGTCAATTCCCCAATGGAAAGGCTGTTTCGCAGTTTCAAGACGGAATGGCTGCCGTCAATGAGCTACATGTCGGCGCGGGAAGCACACCGAGATATCAGCCACTACCTGATGTACCGGTACAGCTGGATACGGCCACAACACAACGCGAAGTTTGGCAGGCGGGGGCGCTCATACTTAACAGAGCCGTTTTCGGAAAAAATTAGACATTTCCTAGATTTATTTGCTGATAATTTGCAGTGGTCAGGTTTCTTGATCCTGCAGTAATTTGGATAATTTACCTCTTTCATAGACGTATACCGGAGCAGGTTGTCTACGATAAGTTTAAGACGTCCATGCATTGTTTTGTAAAAGCACGCATCTACTCGCTGGTCATTTGAGGCGTAACGGATGGCGATATCGATCATATTCGTCGCCAAATATTTTCCTAGATGGACCAGTCGAGCACCCACAGATGAACCCTCAATCGATTGAGTTTTGTCCCCGCAGAGAGCGGGCGCCGAACGCTGACGCCGTGGCAGCGAACAAGAAGAAGCTTCTGCTGATCTATCCGCCACTCACTATGCCGACGTCCCCTCCGCTCGGTGCGCCGCTGCTCAAGGGTTATATCGAGCGCGAGCTGCCAGAATGGGAAGTCAAGGTGATTGATCTCAACATTTGGAGCTACGGCGTGCTATTTGAGCGCATTCGCGATGGCTCGCTCAAGTTCGCACCCAACACGCTCCCGCGCGGCGCTGCCGATGTTGCAGATCTACTAAGGATTTCAGATTTTTTTCGCGGAAAGGGTCCGGACGAATTTTATCTGGATGGCGAAGCATACGATCGCTACGGAAATCTGTTACTTGCAGTGACAAAAATTGTTTGCGAGAGCCTTGGACGTGAGGCGGACGCTTGGACGCCCGGTGGACCGATAGGTTGGTTGGTCGACGAAGCGCTGCAGAAGATCTGGCACGAGCACGCCGATTGTTACGGCATCTCGATGATCTTCAACCAGCAGTTGCCAATCGGCGCCATGCTCGGCCGATTCCTGCGAATGTATACCCGCAAGAAAGTGATCTTCGGTGGCAGTTGTTTCACGGCCGGCGCTGAAAATTTCTTGCGTTGGTACCCGGAATCAGCCGATGTGATTGTAGACGGTGACGGCGAGGAACCGCTCAAGAAACTCCTGCTACAGGACTGCTCTCCGGAGGGAGTGCCTGGCGCCGTCCTCTGGAAGGACGGCAAGGTTGTACGCAACATTTCCGAATATCGGCGTGAAATCGATGCTTACAGTTTCCCGGATTTCTCCGATCTAGAGCTAGATCGCTATTATTCTCCAGTTCCAGTCGTGCCGCTCTTGCTTTCGCGCGGCTGCTATTGGCGGCGCTGCACATTCTGCGTGCACTACATGTCCGCTGGACTGACCTATCGTGTACACGGTCTTGAGCACACCATCGAAATGTTGCGTCGTCTTGTCGCGCAAGGCATACGGCATTTCTCGTTTGTCGACGAGATGATCGCGCCAGGACACTTCGCGAAACTTGCCGACGCGATTATCGAATCTGGTCTTGAAATTTCGTACTACGCGCTGAGCAAGCCGAACAAAACTTTTACACCCGAAATCCTTCAGAAAATGGCGCGCTCCGGCTGCAAATATTTGCTTTGGGGCCTCGAAAGCGGCACACAGCGCATTCTCGATCTTATGGACAAAGGAACCAGGATCGAAGAGGTGGAACTGGTGCTGCGCAATGCATATCACGCCGGTATCGCGAACCATGTCTACGTGATATGTGGTTTTCCTACCGAGACGCGCGAAGAATTCCAGGAGACCCTACGTTTCCTGGAGCGCAATCGGGAGTACATCTTCTCGGTGCATCGTGGGACGTTCGCGCTGGAACCTGGTTCGCCGATCTTCAAAAACGGCGAGCGCTTCGGCATCAAGAAGGCGTGGATAGCGAAGAAAACGCCGCTCGGCGGCCGTTGGGCGCATGAGTGTACGAGCGGCATGACGCAACGCGAGGCGGCCGAACTGTTGGCCTCCGTGCAGCCTTTTCTGCGTAGGTTCCATCCATACGCGGTGACCATGGCGAACTATCGTGACCACGCAATGCTGCTTTACGCACAGCGCGGCATCGGTGACATGCGCGATTCGTCCCGGGCCTTTCCGAACCAGCGGGCGCTTGATATACCCGCACGCAGCGGTATCGGAGCTCCCGGCTGCTGACGCCGTCAGCGCAATTAGCCGGGGCCGCTCCGAGGCGGCTTCGTTATTCCTAGGTTGAATCATGATTATTCACCGACTTGACAAGGAGATTGATGCCCTACGCGTTGCCGTTGTGACGCCGACTTTCGAACGATCGCGCTTTCTCGCACAAACCTGGAAATACTTTTCCTATCAGCAGCATCCGTTCGCTGCGCTGCGCTGGTTTGTATTCGACGATAGCGCGCAGCCGCAAGAAAACGGGTTCCTGCACACGGACCCCCGCGTTGAGTATATGTGGACACCGTACAGGGTGCCACTTGGCGGCAAGCGCAATACTCTGAACGAGAAAGCGAGGGCATGGGGCGCGGACATAATCTGCAGCATGGATGACGACGACTGGTACGGTCGCAGTTACCTCGCCGACATGGCACGGCTTCTCCTGGTGCACGAAGGTGTTTTTGCTGGTTCCGGCGAAGACTACTATCTTTTTCTCAAGGAGTGGTGCGTGCTGCGCGTTCTAGCGGTCAAGCCGGGAACGAGCTGTAATGGCGTCCTCTGTTACAAGGCTGCCGTGCTCGACACCCGCGCGTACGACGGCTTGGCCCGCAGTGGTGAAGAGCGAGCTTTCATCTGCAACGATTTCGTCGCGCAGCATCCAGACGTGAGCCGGATCCACCTTGCGCTTGCACATTCCAGTAATACCGTCCGCAAACGCGGTTATCTGCTGAACCCGGCGCTCGGAACCTCCATGAGACTTGACGACTTTCCAATGGATCCGGAGGACATCGACTTTTACTCAGGATTGGCCTGCGCGGATCTGCGGGGAAGCGTCGCCCGACCTTTATGACAGACTGAACTGGACATGAAAAACAACGCGGTGAACAGAGGCAAAAACGCACTGCTGAGGACCCTTGCGAAGAAGGTACGCGACGCGTACGCGGCCGCCAGATATGCCGAAGCGCTCGCCGCGTGCCGCACGGCGCTACGCATGGCACCGGATCTCATACAGCCGCGTGTCGACGCGGCTGCGTGCAACGTTAAGCTGGAGCGCTGGGATGATGCGATCGCGTGCGCACTATCAGCGCTTGAACGCGGTTCAGAGAGCCTCGCGGCCTACGATGCGCTTTCCCATGCGTGGGCTGCGAAATCGATGCCAGCCCATGTGCGCCATTGGGGCAACAAGGCGCTGGATGCACGCGCGCAAACGTTCACTCGCCCCCCTGATCTGCCATGGCATACCGCGCAATTGGCACTGCCGCCTGCGCCCGATACGCGGACGCGTGCGCACAACGTCATCGCATTTTCGCTTTTCGGCGACAGTTCAAAGTATTGCGAAACCGCAGTGATCAACGCACTTGAACAACCGCAGGTCTATCCGGGCTGGACCTGTCATTATTACGTGGACGACAGCGTGCCGGAGACTGTCAAGCAGAGGTTGCGCAACGCTGGCGCGATGGTGCTTGAGGTGGCCGACAGCAATATCGCACGCTGGCCGCGAACGATGTGGCGGTTTGCGGCCTACGATCTGCCGGACGTACATCGCGTGCTGTTTCGCGACGCCGATTCAGTGGTGACCACGCGCGAGGCCACCGCGGTTGAGGAGTGGACTGAGAGCGATCGGCTGTTTCATCATATGCGTGATCACGGCTCCCATACGGAGTTGATGCTTGCGGGCATGTGGGGCGCAGTTGCCCATGCGATGCCGCCAATGCAGAATCTGGTTGTGGAATATTTGCGCCGTCGGCCAGCAGATCACCATTTCGTTGACCAATTTTTCCTTCGCGAGATGGTCTGGCCTTACGCGCACACGAACCTGCTCCAGCACGATGGAGTATTCGGCTTTCTCGATGCGCGACCATTTTCTGGCGAACCGCCGAAAGCGCGACAGTATGTTGGCTATTCGGAGGGCTCGCCGCAGTTCCACATGCGCGTGGACTTCAAAGACGGCATCACAGTGTTCTGGGATCTAACGGATACCCGAAAGCCTGATAACGTCATTTGCCGATACCCGGCGCTAGTCAAAGACGGCTGTGTTAGCGCCCATCTGCCCGCACGCTACGCGAAAATGCTCGAAACGGGCGCATACCAGCTTCACGTAGTTCCAGAACAGACAGCCAATGTCAAGCAAGCGGGCTGAATTGCGAAGCACTCGGTGTTGATTATCACGGAATTGCAACCAGCGTGGAGTGAACCCCTAAGGCTGGACCGCTTGGCGTCAGGAATTAAAGCCGCTTCCAGTATAAATTTTGCTTCGAATTGTTGGGAGATACGTAGCCAAGCGCCGCGTGCAAACGCTTGGCATTGTAGATATCTTCGATGAATCGTGGCAGTCGGCAGACAGCATCGCCAAACAAAGCAGATAATGAGTCGCACAAAAAAACGTAAATCTCTTGCGCTGCAAAGCAGGCACAACAAGGCACTCTACCTCCCAATGGAGCGCTCAACGGCGGATAGTCTCGTTCTGTCGATCAGGGTCGCGCTTGAGTCGGTGCGGCGAGGGCACGTCGAACGTGACACCGTTGTATGTCTGTCAGAGACTGTTTTGCTGACGGGCTTCCTGATGCACGCCGGTCACGGCAAACTTGAGCGGCACGTGCTCGATTGTGCGGAGCGGGGGCTGCTTCAACTGCTCGATCAAGGGAAATCCCCAGCCACTCACGAGGTTGGCCCGGACACGATCGAAGCGCTGACATCGATCATCAACGAATATGACCGGCTGTTGCGCGAAACCCGCCTTCTGGCGATTTTGGACGCGAATGAACGTTTTGAGCGGCTAACTCGATCTGCCATGGCAATTCAGCAACCAGAAAACGTTTAGAGCGAGTCGAGCTGGAAGGAAGGCGTACCCTCAAGAAACGTAAATGGTTGCCCCAGTTTTGCCAGGATTTCAATTCACGATGGTTAGAAAGGAAGCGATTTCACCAGTACATCCGGAGTGTGGTGCGGCGTCGCCGCTGGCCCTGATGGGATTTGCTGATTGGCGCCTCCGTCGGATTTTTGCACTCGAAGGTGCGGCTTCTTGATTGGACTTTGCGAACCACGGTCTAACCTTTCTTGACATCACCTCATAAACGCTTGAGCAATCGGTGGTGAACCGCCTGATTCCTTCGGACCAGTTCAATCTTGGAGAACGACCTCGACTGCTTCAGTTGAACAATACCGCGGCTTAAATTCGTTGGGCGTCACGTAGCCGAGCGAGCTGTGGGGCCGCTTCTTGTTGCACTCGATTCGCCACGATTCAATCAAGCTACTGGCATGGTGGCTGGACGTAAACCAATGCTCGTTCAGGCATTCATTCGGGAAGTGTCCATCGAAACTCTCGACGCAGGTGTTCTCCACTGCCTTTCCGGTCCAGATGAGCGACAGCGTTATACCGGCTTCGTAAGCCCACGCATCCAGGATTCCTGGCGAACTCCGGACCGTTGTCGACCGTAATCGAAGCACGCAGGCTACGCGTTTCAGCCAGCCTCTGCAACGCCTCGCTCACGCGAAGCCCGGGCAGCGAGGTGTCGACTTCAATGGCCAGATATCCCTGCGGGTTCAACCGATCGATGCAACACAGTAGAAGCTGCGTAAGCGGCAGAAGTGTTGCAAATCAAGCAGAGGCCCCGGATCTACTACAGCGAGAGCCAGAAGGCGCTAATGTGCGAGCGCTGGCGTAAAGGCGATACGCTTTACCAGATCGCGCAGCTATTTGATCGCAACCATTCGTCGGTCCAGGGAATTCTGGTGCGAACGGGCGGAATTCAACCCTTGCCGCGCCGACGATCCAGGCTGACGCTGGCCGAACGAGAGGAGATTTCCCGCGCAGTCGTCGCCGGCCACTCGATCCGGTCCATAGCAGCCCGGCTAGGGCGCGCTCCATCTACTAACAGCCGCGAGGTCCCGCGAAATGGTGGGCGCGAGGGCTATCGGGCGAACCAGTTCGACCAGCTCGCGTGGGAGCGCGCACGACATCCAAAGACATGTCGGCTCCTCACGATCGAACACTCGCCGGCGTGGTCGCCAGCAAGCTTCGACTGCAGTGGTCGCCAGAGCAGATTGCGGGTTGGCTGAAGCATGTCTATGGACCGGCAGGGGGGCGAGCCAGCGGTTAAAGAATAATTGACGTTTCTGACCGGCGCGGGCCGGGTCTGAATAATACTACGTATTTAAAAGGCATCTCATACTGGTCCAAATTGAAATAGTGAAACTGTTATATAAATTATTATCAAAGTGCTAGATGAAACTGCCGGCGAGAAAGTCAGTCTGGACTGAGAGCGACCCATGGGAAATTGCATTGTTTCCACAGAGGTTGTTATGGAATCGCGATTGCCATTATTTGCTATGAAATAGGCTGCCAGTAATTCCACGGCAGCGGTGGATCTGTTGAAATCGTTCGAACCGCAATGTGCTCGTCCCGGATTCATTATCCGTGGAGTCAACATGGAGTTAAGGATCGCGATGGCACAGCGCATTATCAAGGAATCGTGATTCGCTCGGTTGTCATCGAACGCGATGCGCCAAAACCGTCACTGTCGGACGTGTTCGCGCCATCGTCAGACGGTCGAGTATCGCCGTTCGGAATCCGCGTCGATCCGGCTAAAGCCGCTGCTGCGGACACTCGTCTGCCGACGCACTTGAAACATCGGGCCGACGTCTTACGATCTTCGGCGTGTGGGTGGGCCGGATAGGTTGCGGCGCTTTGCCTCTGCCATGCCTAGAGTAAATGTATTATGAAAATCGATGTCGTAGTTGCCGATCAACATCCCGTGGTTATTGCAGGATTGTCATATTTTCTTAGCAAAATAAAAACCATATGTGTTGTCGGTACAGCGGGAAGTTATGAGGAAATCGTTAATTTTGTGAGCGGGAGAGCATGTGATGTGCTCGTCACGGGTTTTCCGTTGCACGATGGTAAAAAAGGTCACGGCCTTGCGTTAATCGAAGATTTTCACCGACGATTTCCGGATGTGCAGATTATCGTATTCACGATGATCGGCAATCAAGCGGTAGTCAAGCAGTTGCTGAAGCTTGGTGTTCGCTCGGTTATAAACAAGAGCGAAAAGATGGATCATCTGGTCTTGGCCATTCATGCAGTCTACGCGGGCGCAGTATATCTTCCGCCCGCAGGAGATGCCACGTCGAAGGCGGCGGGTCGTGCATCTGTTGCCAAATCAAGGTCTCAGGAGTTGACCCAGCGTGAAATGGATGTAATCGGATTGCTCACGTCTGGCATGTCGATCAGTGAAATCGCCGAATACAAGCATCGATCGATACAGACAATTAGCGCGCAAAAGATGAAAGCGATGAAAAAGCTTGGAGTTTCTCGCGAGGCAGAACTGTATCAGTATGCGTTCGAATCAGGGATGCTCTACCCCACAATTTCGGATGCTTGAGGGCCGTACGACTGAAAGTGATCTGGAATTCCCCTCAGTAACGCAGGGTTGATTACACAGGTTCACGATACGGATCTGAAAATGTGCGTCGCGATATCAGGTCCGAGTCCACCGGACAGAGCTGCGCTCACCCCATGTTCGCCGGATCTCGTCATCTTGGCCGCTTCTTCGTTGGAGCTGGCATTGCATCGCTGTTGGACTGCACGTCGGCAACGGATTCGATATGAAGTAGTGCAAAATAAAAACACGACAACTATCAATTTTTGGCAAGCGTGAGACAAATCCTATTCAATTTCACTGCGATTTGATGAGTGACCTATACCAGCCTGAGTGAAATTGATTCGTAATGTACGTAGAGGTTCGTAAGTGCAGTTTGGAGCAGTACGGCTGTCGCACTGGAGATAACGGGCAAGGCGGGAGTCTGTGGTTGTGGTGGACTTCAATAGGGATACAACGCAGACCATTTTGAGGTCTAGTGGTTGTGGAGACGTTTTTTGAGGAAATCTCCTCCAGCCATCGGGGTGGCGGAAGACACTTATAAGCAGGAACTAAATGCTATGAATATCACTATCGTTGACAAAAAGACGCACTCCGCGACGCATCTCAGCGCATCGGATGTCAAGGTACTTTCGCCTTCGGTTGTGGAATTGCCCGTGCGCCGTGCCGATGTGAAGTCGATGGCGCGCGATGGGGATGCGCTCGTTATTACGACGGTCAATGGCGAGATCATCGTCATTCACGGATTCTTCAATAACGCGGCGAATGTTCATAGCGATCTGGTTCTGCAGGACGATGGGGCGATGTGGCTGCTCGATGCCGGCAGTGTCGGCCCCGGTCATCCGGCAGGTCTTTTCTCGACGATCGAGTCCATCGATCCGTTGCTGCTGCACGACAGTATCGACCTCGGCCCTATTCCATTGATCTTGGGCGGGTTGGGCATTGCCGGTGGGGCAGTGGGCCTGGCAGTTAGCGATAGCGGTGGTGGTTCCGGGGGGGCGAGTGGGATCACATTGGATGCACCAACGGTGAATGTTGTGCCGAATTCTGATGGCACGCTGACGGTGTCGGGCCATGCGATGGCCGGTACGCTGGTCGCCGTGTCGTTCCCGGATGGCACGTCCACGCTGGTTGCGACTGACGCGTCGGGTAACTATTCGGCACAGTCCTCGTCGCCGCAGACGTCGGGGGTGGTCGAGGCGATCTCGCTTGACACCAGCGGCCACGAGAGTACGCCGACGGACGTGAACTATGTGGACACTACGCCACCGTCGATACCGACAGTCACCGTGACGGCGAATTCAGACGGGACGGTGACGGTGACGGGTACGGCAGAGGCTGGCAGTACGGTAACGGTCACGTACCCGGACGGAATGACCAGTACGGTAACGGCCGATGCGTCGGGCAACTATACGGCGACTTCGGACACAGTCGAAACCAGTGGGACGGTTACGGTGACTTCGACGGATGCGGCGGGCAATGTCAGCGATCCGGCAGAAGTTGGCTATACGGACACGACACCACCGGTGTCGCCGGTTGTGAACGTGACTGCGAATCCGAACGGGACGGTTACCGTGTCGGGCACCTCGGAGCCGGGCAGCACGGTGACGGTGACGTACCCGGACGGTACGACGAGCACAACGACGGCCGACGCATCGGGCAATTACTCTACTCACTCGGAAACGGTGCAGACAACGGGAGTGGTTGAGGCAACGGCTACAGACGTTGCGGGCAATACCAGCGATCCGACCGATGTGGTCTACACTGATACCGTTGCGCCGGCGAACCCGGTGATATGGGCCACCCCGAACGCGGACGGTGGCCTGACGGTCAGCGGCACGGCCGAGCCGGGCAGCACGGTGACGGTGACGTACCCGGATGGCAGCACGTCGACCACGACGGCGGATGCCTCGGGCAACTACAGCGTGACGACCGATGTGCCGCAGACGAGCGGCACGGTGGAAGCGACGGCAACCGACGCGGCAGGCAACACCAGCACGCCGACGGACGTGAGCTATGCGGACACGACGGCGCCGCTCGCGCCGAGCGCAGACGTGACGGCGAACGCGGACGGTGGCCTGACGGTCAGCGGCACGGCGGAGCCGGGTTCCCTGGTGACGGTGACGTACCCGGATGGTTCGACCGGCACGACGACGGCGGATGCCTCGGGCAACTACAGCGTGACGACCGATGTGCCGCAGACGAGCGGCACGGTGGAAGCGACGGCAACCGACGCGGCAGGCAACACCAGCACGCCGACGGACGTGAGCTATGCGGACACGACGGCGCCGCTCGCGCCGAGCGCGGACGTGACGGCGAACGCGGACGGTGGCCTGACGGTCAGCGGCACGGCCGAGCCGGGTTCCCTGGTGACGGTGACGTACCCGGATGGCAGCACGTCGACCACGACGGCGGATGCCTCGGGCAACTACAGCGTGACGACCGACGTGCCGCAGACTTCGGGCACGGTGGAAGCGACGGCAACCGACGCGGCAGGCAACACCAGCACGCCGACGGACGTGAGCTATGCGGACACGACGGCACCGCTCGCGCCGAGCGCAGACGTGACGGCGAACGCGGACGGTGGCCTGACGGTCAGCGGCACGGCCGAGCCGGGTTCCCTGGTGACGGTGACGTACCCGGATGGCAGCACGTCGACCACGACGGCGGACGCCTCGGGCAACTACAGCGTGACGACCGACGTGCCGCAGACTTCGGGCACGGTGGAAGCGACGGCGACCGATGCGGCAGGCAACACCAGCACGCCGACGGACGTGAGCTATGCGGACACGACGGCGCCGCTCGCGCCGAGCGCAGACGTGACGGCGAACGCGGACGGTGGCCTGACGGTCAGCGGCACGGCCGAGCCGGGTTCCCTGGTGACGGTGACGTACCCGGATGGCAGCACGTCGACCACGACGGCGGACGCCTCGGGCAACTACAGCGTGACGACCGATGTGCCGCAGACGAGCGGCACGGTGGAAGCGACGGCAACCGACGCGGCAGGCAACACCAGCACGCCGACGGACGTGAGCTATGCGGACACGACGGCGCCGCTCGCGCCGAGCGCAGACGTGACGGCGAACGCGGACGGTGGCCTGACGGTCAGCGGCACGGCGGAGCCGGGTTCCCTGGTGACAGTGACGTACCCGGATGGTTCGACCGGCACGACGACGGCGGATGCCTCGGGCAACTACAGCGTGACGACCGATGTGCCGCAGACTTCGGGCACGGTGGAAGCGACGGCAACCGACGCGGCAGGCAACACCAGCACGCCGACGGACGTGAGCTATGCGGACACGACGGCGCCGCTCGCGCCGAGCGCAGACGTGACGGCGAACGCGGACGGTGGCCTGACGGTCAGCGGCACGGCCGAGCCGGGTTCCCTGGTGACGGTGACGTATCCGGATGGTTCGACCGGCACGACGACGGCCGACGCCTCGGGCAACTACAGCGTGACGACCGACGTGCCGCAGACGAGCGGCACGGTGGAAGCGACGGCGACCGATGCGGCAGGCAACACCAGCACGCCGACGGACGTGAGCTATGCGGACACGACGGCACCGCTCGCGCCGAGCGCGGACGTGACGGCGAACGCGGACGGTGGCCTGACGGTCAGCGGCACGGCCGAGCCGGGTTCCCTGGTGACGGTGACGTACCCGGATGGCAGCACGTCGACCACGACGGCGGACGCCTCGGGCAACTACAGCGTGACGACCGACGTGCCGCAGACTTCGGGCACGGTGGAAGCGACGGCGACCGATGCGGCAGGCAACACCAGCACGCCGACGGACGTGAGCTATGCGGACACGACGGCGCCGCTCGCGCCGAGCGCAGACGTGACGGCGAACGCGGACGGTGGCCTGACGGTCAGCGGCACGGCCGAGCCGGGTTCCCTGGTGACGGTGACGTACCCGGATGGCAGCACGTCGACCACGACGGCGGACGCCTCGGGCAACTACAGCGTGACGACCGACGTGCCGCAGACTTCGGGCACGGTGGAAGCGACGGCAACCGACGCGGCGGGCAACACCAGCACGCCGACGGACGTGAGCTATGCGGACACGACGGCGCCGCTCGCGCCGAGCGCAGACGTGACGGCGAACGCGGACGGTGGCCTGACGGTCAGCGGCACGGCCGAGCCGGGTTCCCTGGTGACGGTGACGTACCCGGATGGCAGCACGTCGACCACGACGGCGGACGCCTCGGGCAACTACAGCGTGACGACCGACGTGCCGCAGACTTCGGGCACGGTGGAAGCGACGGCCACCGATGCGGCAGGCAACACCAGCACGCCGACGGACGTGAGCTATGCGGACACGACGGCACCGCTCGCGCCGAGCGCAGACGTGACGGCGAACGCGGACGGTGGCCTGACGGTCAGCGGCACGGCCGAGCCGGGTTCCCTGGTGACGGTGACGTACCCGGATGGCAGCACGTCGACCACGACGGCGGACGCCTCGGGCAACTACAGCGTGACGACCGACGTGCCGCAGACGAGCGGCACGGTGGAAGCGACGGCAACCGACGCGGCAGGCAACACCAGCACGCCGACGGACGTGAGCTATGCGGACACGACGGCGCCGCTCGCGCCGAGCGCGGACGTGACGGCGAACGCGGACGGTGGCCTGACGGTCAGCGGCACGGCGGAGCCGGGCAGCACGGTGACGGTGACGTACCCGGATGGCTCGACCGGCACGACGACGGCGGATGCCTCGGGCAACTACAGCGTGACGACCGATGTGCCGCAGACGAGCGGCACGGTGGAAGCGACGGCGACCGATGCGGCAGGCAACACCAGCACGCCGACGGACGTGAGCTATGCGGACACGACGGCACCGCTCGCGCCGAGCGCGGACGTGACGGCGAACGCGGACGGTGGCCTGACGGTCAGCGGCACGGCCGAGCCGGGTTCCCTGGTGACGGTGACGTACCCGGATGGCAGCACGTCGACCACGACGGCGGATGCCTCGGGCAACTACAGCGTGACGACCGATGTGCCGCAGACTTCGGGCACGGTGGAAGCGACGGCCACCGACGCGGCAGGCAACACCAGCACGCCGACGGACGTGAGCTATGCGGACACGACGGCGCCGCTCGCGCCGAGCGCGGACGTGACGGCGAACGCGGACGGTGGCCTGACGGTCAGCGGCACGGCGGAGCCGGGCAGCACGGTGACGGTGACGTACCCGGATGGCTCGACCGGCACGACGACGGCGGATGCCTCGGGCAACTACAGCGTGACGACCGATGTGCCGCAGACGAGCGGCACGGTGGAAGCGACGGCAACCGACGCGGCAGGCAACACCAGCACGCCGACGGACGTGAGCTATGCGGACACGACGGCACCGCTCGCGCCGAGCGCAGACGTGACGGCGAACGCGGACGGTGGCCTGACGGTCAGCGGCACGGCCGAGCCGGGTTCCCTGGTGACGGTGACGTACCCGGATGGCAGCACGTCGACCACGACGGCGGACGCCTCGGGCAACTACAGCGTGACGACCGACGTGCCGCAGACTTCGGGCACGGTGGAAGCGACGGCCACCGATGCGGCAGGCAACACCAGCACGCCGACGGACGTGAGCTATGCGGACACGACGGCACCGCTCGCGCCGAGCGCAGACGTGACGGCGAACGCGGACGGTGGCCTGACGGTCAGCGGCACGGCCGAGCCGGGTTCCCTGGTGACGGTGACGTACCCGGATGGCAGCACGTCGACCACGACGGCGGACGCCTCGGGCAACTACAGCGTGACGACCGATGTGCCGCAGACGAGCGGCACGGTGGAAGCGACGGCAACCGACGCGGCGGGCAACACCAGCACGCCGACGGACGTGAGCTATGCGGACACGACGGCACCGCTCGCGCCGAGCGCGGACGTGACGGCGAACGCGGACGGTGGCCTGACGGTCAGCGGCACGGCCGAGCCGGGTTCCCTGGTGACGGTGACGTACCCGGATGGCAGCACGTCGACCACGACGGCGGACGCCTCGGGCAACTACAGCGTGACGACCGACGTGCCGCAGACGAGCGGCACGGTGGAAGCGACGGCAACCGACGCGGCGGGCAACACCAGCACGCCGACGGACGTGAGCTATGCGGACACGACGGCACCGCTCGCGCCGAGCGCGGACGTGACGGCGAACGCGGACGGTGGCCTGACGGTCAGCGGCACGGCCGAGCCGGGTTCCCTGGTGACGGTGACGTACCCGGATGGCAGCACGTCGACCACGACGGCGGATGCCTCGGGCAACTACAGCGTGACGACCGATGTGCCGCAGACTTCGGGCACGGTGGAAGCGACGGCAACCGACGCGGCAGGCAACACCAGCACGCCGACGGACGTGAGCTATGCGGACACGACGGCGCCGCTCGCGCCGAGCGCAGACGTGACGGCGAACGCGGACGGTGGCCTGACGGTCAGCGGCACGGCCGAGCCGGGTTCCCTGGTGACGGTGACGTATCCGGATGGTTCGACCGGCACGACGACGGCCGACGCCTCGGGCAACTACAGCGTGACGACCGACGTGCCGCAGACGAGCGGCACGGTGGAAGCGACGGCGACCGATGCGGCAGGCAACACCAGCACGCCGACGGACGTGAGCTATGCGGACACGACGGCACCGCTCGCGCCGAGCGCGGACGTGACGGCGAACGCGGACGGTGGCCTGACGGTCAGCGGCACGGCCGAGCCGGGTTCCCTGGTGACGGTGACGTACCCGGATGGCAGCACGTCGACCACGACGGCGGATGCCTCGGGCAACTACAGCGTGACGACCGATGTGCCGCAGACTTCGGGCACGGTGGAAGCGACGGCAACCGACGCGGCAGGCAACACCAGCACGCCGACGGACGTGAGCTATGCGGACACGACGGCGCCGCTCGCGCCGAGCGCGGACGTGACGGCGAACGCGGACGGTGGCCTGACGGTCAGCGGCACGGCGGAGCCGGGCAGCACGGTGACGGTGACGTACCCGGATGGCTCGACCGGCACGACGACGGCGGATGCCTCGGGCAACTACAGCGTGACGACCGATGTGCCGCAGACGAGCGGCACGGTGGAAGCGACGGCGACCGATGCGGCAGGCAACACCAGCACGCCGACGGACGTGAGCTATGCGGACACGACGGCACCGCTCGCGCCGAGCGCGGACGTGACGGCGAACGCGGACGGTGGCCTGACGGTCAGCGGCACGGCCGAGCCGGGTTCCCTGGTGACGGTGACGTACCCGGATGGCAGCACGTCGACCACGACGGCGGATGCCTCGGGCAACTACAGCGTGACGACCGACGTGCCGCAGACTTCGGGCACGGTGGAAGCGACGGCAACCGACGCGGCAGGCAACACCAGCACGCCGACGGACGTGAGCTATGCGGACACGACGGCACCGCTCGCGCCGAGCGCAGACGTGACGGCGAACGCGGACGGTGGCCTGACGGTCAGCGGCACGGCCGAGCCGGGTTCCCTGGTGACGGTGACGTACCCGGATGGCAGCACGTCGACCACGACGGCGGACGCCTCGGGCAACTACAGCGTGACGACCGACGTGCCGCAGACTTCGGGCACGGTGGAAGCGACGGCGACCGATGCGGCAGGCAACACCAGCACGCCGACGGACGTGAGCTATGCGGACACGACGGCGCCGCTCGCGCCGAGCGCAGACGTGACGGCGAACGCGGACGGTGGCCTGACGGTCAGCGGCACGGCCGAGCCGGGTTCCCTGGTGACGGTGACGTACCCGGATGGCAGCACGTCGACCACGACGGCGGACGCCTCGGGCAACTACAGCGTGACGACCGACGTGCCGCAGACTTCGGGCACGGTGGAAGCGACGGCAACCGACGCGGCGGGCAACACCAGCACGCCGACGGACGTGAGCTATGCGGACACGACGGCGCCGCTCGCGCCGAGCGCAGACGTGACGGCGAACGCGGACGGTGGCCTGACGGTCAGCGGCACGGCCGAGCCGGGTTCCCTGGTGACGGTGACGTATCCGGATGGTTCGACCGGCACGACGACGGCCGACGCCTCGGGCAACTACAGCGTGACGACCGACGTGCCGCAGACGAGCGGCACGGTGGAAGCGACGGCGACCGATGCGGCAGGCAACACCAGCACGCCGACGGACGTGAGCTATGCGGACACGACGGCGCCGCTCGCGCCGAGCGCGGACGTGACGGCGAACGCGGACGGTGGCCTGACGGTCAGCGGCACGGCCGAGCCGGGTTCCCTGGTGACGGTGACGTACCCGGATGGCAGCACGTCGACCACGACGGCGGATGCCTCGGGCAACTACAGCGTGACGACCGACGTGCCGCAGACTTCGGGCACGGTGGAAGCGACGGCAACCGACGCGGCAGGCAACACCAGCACGCCGACGGACGTGAGCTATGCGGACACGACGGCACCGCTCGCGCCGAGCGCAGACGTGACGGCGAACGCGGACGGTGGCCTGACGGTCAGCGGCACGGCCGAGCCGGGTTCCCTGGTGACGGTGACGTACCCGGATGGCAGCACGTCGACCACGACGGCGGACGCCTCGGGCAACTACAGCGTGACGACCGACGTGCCGCAGACGAGCGGCACGGTGGAAGCGACGGCCACCGACGCGGCGGGCAACACCAGCACGCCGACGGACGTGAGCTATGCGGACACGACGGCGCCGCTCGCGCCGAGCGCAGACGTGACGGCGAACGCGGACGGTGGCCTGACGGTCAGCGGCACGGCCGAGCCGGGTTCCCTGGTGACGGTGACGTACCCGGATGGCAGCACGTCGACCACGACGGCGGACGCCTCGGGCAACTACAGCGTGACGACCGACGTGCCGCAGACTTCGGGCACGGTGGAAGCGACGGCAACCGACGCGGCGGGCAACACCAGCACGCCGACGGACGTGAGCTATGCGGACACGACGGCGCCGCTCGCGCCGAGCGCAGACGTGACGGCGAACGCGGACGGTGGCCTGACGGTCAGCGGCACGGCCGAGCCGGGTTCCCTGGTGACGGTGACGTACCCGGATGGCAGCACGTCGACCACGACGGCGGACGCCTCGGGCAACTACAGCGTGACGACCGACGTGCCGCAGACGAGCGGCACGGTGGAAGCGACGGCCACCGACGCGGCGGGCAACACCAGCACGCCGACGGACGTGAGCTATGCGGACACGACGGCGCCGCTCGCGCCGAGCGCAGACGTGACGGCGAACGCGGACGGTGGCCTGACGGTCAGCGGCACGGCCGAGCCGGGTTCCCTGGTGACGGTGACGTACCCGGATGGCAGCACGTCGACCACGACGGCGGACGCCTCGGGCAACTACAGCGTGACGACCGATGTGCCGCAGACGAGCGGCACGGTGGAAGCGACGGCAACCGACGCGGCGGGCAACACCAGCACGCCGACGGACGTGAGCTATGCGGACACGACGGCACCGCTCGCGCCGAGCGCGGACGTGACGGCGAACGCGGACGGTGGCCTGACGGTCAGCGGCACGGCCGAGCCGGGTTCCCTGGTGACGGTGACGTACCCGGATGGCAGCACGTCGACCACGACGGCGGATGCCTCGGGCAACTACAGCGTGACGACCGATGTGCCGCAGACTTCGGGCACGGTGGAAGCGACGGCAACCGACGCGGCAGGCAACACCAGCACGCCGACGGACGTGAGCTATGCGGACACGACGGCGCCGCTCGCGCCGAGCGCAGACGTGACGGCGAACGCGGACGGTGGCCTGACGGTCAGCGGCACGGCGGAGCCGGGTTCCCTGGTGACAGTGACGTACCCGGATGGTTCGACCGGCACGACGACGGCGGATGCCTCGGGCAACTACAGCGTGACGACCGATGTGCCGCAGACTTCGGGCACGGTGGAAGCGACGGCAACCGACGCGGCAGGCAACACCAGCACGCCGACGGACGTGAGCTATGCGGACACGACGGCGCCGCTCGCGCCGAGCGCAGACGTGACGGCGAACGCGGACGGTGGCCTGACGGTCAGCGGCACGGCCGAGCCGGGTTCCCTGGTGACGGTGACGTATCCGGATGGTTCGACCGGCACGACGACGGCCGACGCCTCGGGCAACTACAGCGTGACGACCGACGTGCCGCAGACGAGCGGCACGGTGGAAGCGACGGCGACCGATGCGGCAGGCAACACCAGCACGCCGACGGACGTGAGCTATGCGGACACGACGGCGCCGCTCGCGCCGAGCGCGGACGTGACGGCGAACGCGGACGGTGGCCTGACGGTCAGCGGCACGGCCGAGCCGGGTTCCCTGGTGACGGTGACGTACCCGGATGGCAGCACGTCGACCACGACGGCGGACGCCTCGGGCAACTACAGCGTGACGACCGATGTGCCGCAGACGAGCGGCACGGTGGAAGCGACGGCAACCGACGCGGCGGGCAACACCAGCACGCCGACGGACGTGAGCTATGCGGACACGACGGCACCGCTCGCGCCGAGCGCGGACGTGACGGCGAACGCGGACGGTGGCCTGACGGTCAGCGGCACGGCCGAGCCGGGTTCCCTGGTGACGGTGACGTACCCGGATGGCAGCACGTCGACCACGACGGCGGACGCCTCGGGCAACTACAGCGTGACGACCGATGTGCCGCAGACGAGCGGCACGGTGGAAGCGACGGCAACCGACGCGGCGGGCAACACCAGCACGCCGACGGACGTGAGCTATGCGGACACGACGGCACCGCTCGCGCCGAGCGCGGACGTGACGGCGAACGCGGACGGTGGCCTGACGGTCAGCGGCACGGCGGAGCCGGGCAGCACGGTGACGGTGACGTACCCGGATGGCTCGACCGGCACGACGACGGCGGATGCCTCGGGCAACTACAGCGTGACGACCGATGTGCCGCAGACGAGCGGCACGGTGGAAGCGACGGCGACCGATGCGGCAGGCAACACCAGCACGCCGACGGACGTGAGCTATGCGGACACGACGGCACCGCTCGCGCCGAGCGCGGACGTGACGGCGAACGCGGACGGTGGCCTGACGGTCAGCGGCACGGCCGAGCCGGGTTCCCTGGTGACGGTGACGTACCCGGATGGCAGCACGTCGACCACGACGGCGGACGCCTCGGGCAACTACAGCGTGACGACCGACGTGCCGCAGACGAGCGGCACGGTGGAAGCGACGGCAACCGACGCGGCGGGCAACACCAGCACGCCGACGGACGTGAGCTATGCGGACACGACGGCACCGCTCGCGCCGAGCGCGGACGTGACGGCGAACGCGGACGGTGGCCTGACGGTCAGCGGCACGGCCGAGCCGGGTTCCCTGGTGACGGTGACGTACCCGGATGGCAGCACGTCGACCACGACGGCGGATGCCTCGGGCAACTACAGCGTGACGACCGATGTGCCGCAGACTTCGGGCACGGTGGAAGCGACGGCAACCGACGCGGCAGGCAACACCAGCACGCCGACGGACGTGAGCTATGCGGACACGACGGCGCCGCTCGCGCCGAGCGCGGACGTGACGGCGAACGCGGACGGTGGCCTGACGGTCAGCGGCACGGCCGAGCCGGGTTCCCTGGTGACGGTGACGTACCCGGATGGCAGCACGTCGACCACGACGGCGGACGCCTCGGGCAACTACAGCGTGACGACCGATGTGCCGCAGACGAGCGGCACGGTGGAAGCGACGGCAACCGACGCGGCAGGCAACACCAGCACGCCGACGGACGTGAGCTATGCGGACACGACGGCGCCGCTCGCGCCGAGCGCAGACGTGACGGCGAACGCGGACGGTGGCCTGACGGTCAGCGGCACGGCGGAGCCGGGTTCCCTGGTGACGGTGACGTACCCGGATGGTTCGACCGGCACGACGACGGCGGATGCCTCGGGCAACTACAGCGTGACGACCGATGTGCCGCAGACGAGCGGCACGGTGGAAGCGACGGCAACCGACGCGGCAGGCAACACCAGCACGCCGACGGACGTGAGCTATGCGGACACGACGGCGCCGCTCGCGCCGAGCGCAGACGTGACGGCGAACGCGGACGGTGGCCTGACGGTCAGCGGCACGGCCGAGCCGGGTTCCCTGGTGACGGTGACGTATCCGGATGGTTCGACCGGCACGACGACGGCCGACGCCTCGGGCAACTACAGCGTGACGACCGACGTGCCGCAGACGAGCGGCACGGTGGAAGCGACGGCGACCGATGCGGCAGGCAACACCAGCACGCCGACGGACGTGAGCTATGCGGACACGACGGCACCGCTCGCGCCGAGCGCGGACGTGACGGCGAACGCGGACGGTGGCCTGACGGTCAGCGGCACGGCCGAGCCGGGTTCCCTGGTGACGGTGACGTACCCGGATGGCAGCACGTCGACCACGACGGCGGACGCCTCGGGCAACTACAGCGTGACGACCGACGTGCCGCAGACTTCGGGCACGGTGGAAGCGACGGCGACCGATGCGGCAGGCAACACCAGCACGCCGACGGACGTGAGCTATGCGGACACGACGGCGCCGCTCGCGCCGAGCGCAGACGTGACGGCGAACGCGGACGGTGGCCTGACGGTCAGCGGCACGGCCGAGCCGGGTTCCCTGGTGACGGTGACGTACCCGGATGGCAGCACGTCGACCACGACGGCGGACGCCTCGGGCAACTACAGCGTGACGACCGATGTGCCGCAGACGAGCGGCACGGTGGAAGCGACGGCAACCGACGCGGCAGGCAACACCAGCACGCCGACGGACGTGAGCTATGCGGACACGACGGCGCCGCTCGCGCCGAGCGCAGACGTGACGGCGAACGCGGACGGTGGCCTGACGGTCAGCGGCACGGCCGAGCCGGGTTCCCTGGTGACGGTGACGTACCCGGATGGCAGCACGTCGACCACGACGGCGGACGCCTCGGGCAACTACAGCGTGACGACCGACGTGCCGCAGACGAGCGGCACGGTGGAAGCGACGGCAACCGACGCGGCAGGCAACACCAGCACGCCGACGGACGTGAGCTATGCGGACACGACGGCGCCGCTCGCGCCGAGCGCGGACGTGACGGCGAACGCGGACGGTGGCCTGACGGTCAGCGGCACGGCGGAGCCGGGCAGCACGGTGACGGTGACGTACCCGGATGGCTCGACCGGCACGACGACGGCGGATGCCTCGGGCAACTACAGCGTGACGACCGATGTGCCGCAGACGAGCGGCACGGTGGAAGCGACGGCAACCGACGCGGCAGGCAACACCAGCACGCCGACGGACGTGAGCTATGCGGACACGACGGCACCGCTCGCGCCGAGCGCAGACGTGACGGCGAACGCGGACGGTGGCCTGACGGTCAGCGGCACGGCCGAGCCGGGCAGCACGGTGACGGTGACGTACCCGGATGGTTCGACCGGCACGACGACGGCGGACGCCTCGGGCAACTACAGCGTGACGACCGACGTGCCGCAGACGAGCGGCACGGTGGAAGCGACGGCCACCGATGCGGCAGGCAACACCAGCACGCCGACGGACGTGAGCTATGCGGACACGACGGCACCGCTCGCGCCGAGCGCGGACGTGACGGCGAACGCGGACGGTGGCCTGACGGTCAGCGGCACGGCCGAGCCGGGTTCCCTGGTGACGGTGACGTACCCGGATGGCAGCACGTCGACCACGACGGCGGATGCCTCGGGCAACTACAGCGTGACGACCGATGTGCCGCAGACTTCGGGCACGGTGGAAGCGACGGCCACCGACGCGGCAGGCAACACCAGCACGCCGACGGACGTGAGCTATGCGGACACGACGGCGCCGCTCGCGCCGAGCGCGGACGTGACGGCGAACGCGGACGGTGGCCTGACGGTCAGCGGCACGGCGGAGCCGGGCAGCACGGTGACGGTGACGTACCCGGATGGCTCGACCGGCACGACGACGGCGGATGCCTCGGGCAACTACAGCGTGACGACCGATGTGCCGCAGACGAGCGGCACGGTGGAAGCGACGGCAACCGACGCGGCAGGCAACACCAGCACGCCGACGGACGTGAGCTATGCGGACACGACGGCGCCGCTCGCGCCGAGCGCGGACGTGACGGCGAACGCGGACGGTGGCCTGACGGTCAGCGGCACGGCCGAGCCGGGTTCCCTGGTGACGGTGACGTACCCGGATGGCTCGACCGGCACGACGACGGCGGATGCCTCGGGCAACTACAGCGTGACGACCGATGTGCCGCAGACGAGCGGCACGGTGGAAGCGACGGCAACCGACGCGGCAGGCAACACCAGCACGCCGACGGACGTGAGCTATGCGGACACGACGGCACCGCTCGCGCCGAGCGCAGACGTGACGGCGAACGCGGACGGTGGCCTGACGGTCAGCGGCACGGCCGAGCCGGGTTCCCTGGTGACGGTGACGTACCCGGATGGCAGCACGTCGACCACGACGGCGGACGCCTCGGGCAACTACAGCGTGACGACCGATGTGCCGCAGACTTCGGGCACGGTGGAAGCGACGGCGACCGACGCGGCGGGCAACACCAGCACGCCGACGGACGTGAGCTATGCGGACACGACGGCGCCGCTCGCGCCGACGATGAGCGCCGCCGCCAATGAAGACGGTACACTGACCGTCACGGGGTCTGCCGAGCCCGGTTCACTGGTGACGGTGACGTACCCGGATGGCTCGACCGGCACGACGACGGCGGATGCCTCGGGCAACTACAGCGTGACGAGCAGCACGTCGCAGGCGGCGGGCGACGTAAGCGCCACCGCGACGGATGCCGCTCACAATGTCAGCGACCCGGGAACCACGCACTATGCGACGGCGACGGTCAGCGCCATTACGGACGATACGGGGCCGAGCAGTTCCGATTTCATCACCAGCGACAACACGCTGGTGGTGAGCGTGACGCTGAACGGTACTCTGAACGACGGTGACCGCGTGCAGGTGTCGCTCGACGGCGGCACGACGTGGTACGACGCAGCGCTGGTCAGTGGCAGCACCTACGCCTACGACAACACCGGCACCGAGCTGGCCGACGGCACCTACCAGTTCGACGCGCGCGTGATTGGCGCCGAGGGTAATACGAGCACGGTGGCCAGCCAGCAGGTGACAATCAGCACGACAGTTCCGTCGGCTGCCGAGACGATCACGATCGACTCGATCACCGATGACTCGGGTACCAGCTCGACTGACTTCTTCACGAACGACAACACGCTGGTGTTCAGCGGGTCGCTGGGTACCACGCTGGCCGATGGCGAGTTGGTCCAGATCAGCCTGGACGGCGGCACGACATGGGTGACGGCGTCGGTGTCGGGTACGCAGTGGACGTACGACAACACGGGCGACGTGCTGGCAGATGGCACGTACAACGTCATTGCACGTATTGTCGACATGGCGGGTAACGAAGGTCAGAGTGCGAGCCAGGCGGTAACGATCGATACCGTCGGGCCGACCTTCACATCGTTCTCCATCGATCTGACAACGCCGAGCGACAACGGCGTCAGCTCGACCGACAACTTGACGAGCGTGATCACGCCGACCTTCACCGGAACGGTGACCGGTCTGACGGCGGATGATGCCGCGCAGGCGGCGGCGGGCCAGATCACGGTTCTGTTCTTCGACGACAAGAACAACGATGGCGTGTACGACGATGGCGACGACCTCTATGCGTCGGGCCTTACGCTGACGATGGACGGCACGACCGGCACGTTTAGCGTGACGTTACCGTCGCTATTCGACGGCACGTACAACATGAAGGCCGTGTTGGTGGACGCAGCGGGCAACATGTCGAACGTCGGCCTGCTGGACGGCAGCAGCACGGCGCGTCTTGTGATCGATACAGCAGGGACGCCATCGGTGGCGAGCAGCACGCAGTCGGGCGACGGTCTTGGCTACGCGATGACCGCAATCGGCGACTTCAATGGTGACGGCTACACGGACTACCTCGTATCTGCGCCGCACGATACGCCGAGCGGAGTTTCGTTCGGCGGATCCGATATCTATCTGCTGTACGGCAGCGCGGATGGCCTTCCGAGTCTGTCGAATATCGACAACCTGACGGCCGCCCAGGGCATCCACTTCAAGGCCACGAGCTTTGCGGGGGTAGGCGGAGACGCCGGTGTCACAGGGTTGAGTGTCGCGGACATCGGTGACATCAACGGTGATGGCCTGAGTGACTTCGCGATTTCGTCGAATTACAACGACCGGGTGTATGTCGTGTTCGGGCAGGCTGGCAACTCGCTGGCGACCGTGGATCTGGCGAGCATGGAGAACGGAGCCAACCAGTACGGGTTTGTGATCAAGAACATGACCACGGGAGCGTTCCTGGGTTCGTCGGTGTCGGGCGGTGATATCAATGGCGACGGTTATAGCGACCTGATCTTCGGCTCGTCGAACGGCACCGGCCAAGGCTACACCTTTGTCCTGTACGGCCATGCTGGTGATCCGGGCTCGTCGGCATGGAGTGACCTGCTCGCGTACACCGACGGGTTGTATACCGCAACGGGAACGACCGCCTCGACTCAAGGTACGCTTGTGTCCGGCCAGACTACCCTCACCTCTACCACCGTTGGTCAAGGCCTCGGTGCGATGGTCAGCGTGATCGGCGACGTGAACGGTGACGGCTACAACGATTACATTGTGACTGCACCGGCCGCGACTGCGAACTCGCTCGGAACTGCAGGTATCGCTTATCTCATCTTCGGAAGCGCCAGCGGGCTCGGTACGAACTTCGACCTGGCGAACCTGACGTCCTCGCAGGGCGTCAGGCTGTACGGCTCGGCGACTGGCGAGTATCTGGGCGGTGTAGTGACGGATGTCGTGGCCGGCGCGACTGAGGCGCAGTACTCGTCGATAACCAACCTGGGCGACATCAACGGTGATGGTATTGCCGACTTTGCTATCGGATCTCCGAGTTGGGGAACGACAGGCACGAGTAACTCACCGGGTCGCGTCTATGTGATCTACGGTAAGGCCGATGGTGTTTCCTGGTCGGATCTGAACCTGGGCAGCCTGGACGGGACGAACGGCTTCATCTTGTCCAGCAGCAGCAACGGTTCGACGAGCGGCTCGGGTATCACGACGCAAAACGGTAACCTGGGCTTCTCGGTCAGTTCCGCTGGCGATGTGAACGGCGATGGCATCGACGACTTCCTGGTCGGCGAGCCGGGTTACGACTCCACGGGGTACAGCAGCAATAACAACGCGGGCGCCGTGTACCTGGTGTTCGGTCAGGCGGGCGGCGGGTTCAGCGCGTCGAGCGATCTGGACGCCATGGTGGCAAGCGGTCAGGCCATCAAGTACGTCGGCACGGCAGGCAGCGCCATGGGTACCGGCGTTACTTCGGGTGACTGGGACGGCAACGGCATCTCCGACTACGCGTTCGGTGCGTACCTGGACAGTACCGGTGGAACCTACACCGGCACCTACTACGTCTACAACGGCTCGATCTCGAACCTGACCCATTCGTACACGACTGGGGACGACGTGATCTATGCCGGTACGACAAGTCCGGGTGCGGCAGCGATCGTGAATGGCGTGGACATCATCTCCGGTGGCCAGGGCAACGACATCATTCACGGCATCGGTACGGACACGACGGGTACGACGGATCTGACCGTCCAGCATGACGTTGCGATGGGCGGAGCGGGCGATGACTACATCGGCATCGTCGGTACGCTATTCACGCGTCTTGATGGCGGGCTGGGTGTGGACACGCTCGGGTTCGAGGCGTCGGGCATGACGCTGGATCTGACTGCCTGCGGGTTGCGCGTGCAGGGCTTCGAGAAGTTCGACCTGAGTGCGGAGAGCAGCACGAACAACACGCTGAAGCTTCGCCTCTCGGATGTGCTGAACGAAGCAGATTCGCTGAGCACGACGGTCCACATGACGATCAGCGGTGACAGTACGTCGATAGTGGTTCTGGCTGAAGGCGAGGGCACCGGGTCCAGCCAGTGGCAGATGTCGGGCTCCACGACTGTGGACAACGTGACCTACGATGTCTATCACAACGCGTCGATGGGCTCGAACACCGTGGCTGACCTGCTGATCCAGCACGGCATCCAGGTGCAATAAGCGGTAGTCCGTGTCGTCCCGACAGCGAACATGCTTTCGGGACGACACGGAATTTCAACAGCATCGTGAGGTGCCCGGGCGATAACAGCCGACCGGACAATCCATCGCGACAAACTCCCGGACTCAGCGATCTTCGAATGGCCAGGAGAACCCGGAAAAGAAACTGGTCAGTCCTCAACGCCTTGCAGTGAACAGGCATGTCAGACAGCTATATCAGCGATTACATCGCGGCAATCGGCAACGCCGACGGCCCGGGAGGGCTCGTGTCGCGCGCGGTGACACCGTTTCCGATGAGTGTTGCAGCGCAGGCGCAGTTCGGCAGTCGCGTGCCAGGCGATTCACGGAGGAATACAACGTCAGATACGGTGGACATCGTCTGACGGCAACGCGCGTCATCGCGGCAACCGGTCGGTGCCGGAAATTGATTGGGGAACCCGCGTACGCGATGAACTAAGGAGTTGTCCAGTGCCATTTTCGACTGCAAGCGGAAAGGTGGAATGGATGGCTGGGCAGGTTTCGCAAGTGAAGGATAACTAGATGATTTCTGCAAAACCGTCGAAAAAAAGACGGGGACGGCAACGCGCTGTGGCGATTGCCGTTGCAGCGCTATGTACCACAGTGGTGTGGATCGAACCGGCCATGTCGCAAACGGCACGGCTCGCGCCGCAGAAAAATAGTGCGGCTGCCGGGAACGTTTCGCCCGAACGCAAGCTCACTCCCGAGGCGCTTTCCCGGGAATTGTCGGCAAGAAACACGAGAGGGTATTCGATCGATGAACCGTTGCAGTCGGAATCTTTGGGACTGAATCAAGCGGTGGGAATCGCGCTAAGCCGCTATCCATCGATTGCCGATGTGGTTTCGCAACTCGCCCAGGCTTCAGGTTCGATCGACGTGGCACGGGCAGGCTATTTTCCGCAGGTGACTGCGGGCATTGGCAGCAACACCAATACGTTGACCGGCTCCGGCAGTACGACTTCGGTCCAGATCTCACAGATGATCTACGATTTCGGCAAGGTGAGCGGAGCGGTCGGCCAGGCCAAGGCGACTGTCCAGCGCCAGCAGGCCCAGGTGCTCAAGGAGATCCAGTCGGTTGAGCAGCAGACAGCTGCGGCCTATATCAACGTGCACCGCTATCAGGAACTCGTACGCATTGCCGGGCAGCAGGTGGAGGCCATGCAGAAGGTGTACGAGATGTCGAAATTCCGGGCCAACGCAGGTGTCAGTACGCAGTCGGACCCGGTGCAGGCCAGATCACGATTGCAGAGTGCCCAAGCCAATCTCATCCAGATCAAGGCGCTCGAAGAGCAGGCGCGCGAGCATCTGCGCACAATGCTGGGCGGCCCCCTCGGGAACGCGGCACTGGTGCTTCCCGACGAGCAGGCTACGCGGGTGCCGCTTGATGACAGGCCCGACACGACCATGATGCCTGACGTGATGATGGCCGAAGCCGAAGAACTGGTGGCCGAGAAGCAACTTGACACCGCGAAGGCGAACATGCTCCCCACGGTATCGGTGGACTACACATTGGAGAAAAACATCACGGGTGTGAACTCGTCGACGTACATTCGTCACGGTTCGAACCGGACCGTGATGCTTAATCTTTCATGGAGCGTGTTTCAGGGCGGCGCGCTGAACGCCCAGGTCAAGGCGGCAAGGTATGCACTCGATGCAGCGCGTTCACGTGTCGAACGTGCTCGCCTTGATGGCAGCGACGCAGCACGCGGTTACCTGCAACAGGTGCTAGGTGCGAAGGGCAGGATGTCGGTGCTCGAGAAGCGCAGACTAAGCCTTTCCGAGGCACGCGACCTGTATCGAGAGCAGTACAAGCTCGGCACTCGCTCGATCCTTGATCTGCTGAACACGGAACAGGAATTTTTTCAGTCCGTCTCCGACGAGGCGTCTGTCCAGCATGACTACTGGATTGGACTCGTCGATTACGTCGCGGCGACCGGCTCAGGAAACGAATTCTACGGAGTAGGGGCGGATTCCATACCGGGC
This sequence comes from Paraburkholderia adhaesiva, assembly GCF_021390575.1. Lineage (GTDB taxonomy): Bacteria > Pseudomonadota > Gammaproteobacteria > Burkholderiales > Burkholderiaceae > Paraburkholderia > Paraburkholderia adhaesiva. The sequence continues at coordinate 767,178 of NZ_JAJEJQ010000003.1, forward strand.
ATGGATTTCAACCAATGAAACTGTCACCTCTTCACCAATCATGGCTCGACGCTGTGCTCGTCGTAGCCCGTCATTACCGGCTTGGCGTTTCGGAAGAAAATGTCCGGATCACGCTTGCATGGGAGCACGACGCGCCCTTCGAGCAGTTACTCGCGCATATGGCGAGACAGGCGGGCCTCGCCCTGCGGCTGGTTGATCCTGGCGAGGTCAGGTTCGACGTCTGGCAACTGCCGCTCGTCGTTGAACTGGACGACGACGCGGTATGTGTCGTGAAATCGTCGGATGGAAAAGGTCGTTTCTCTGTGCAGATGAGCGGCGACAAGGGTCTTGAGTCCGAACTCCGTGCGGACCAGATCGACGGCCGCGTGAAGCGTATTGCGATCCTGCGGCCACAGCAGTCGGTGCCCGACGTCCGGGTTGATGACTACATCAAGCCATACCGGCCCAACTGGTTCTGGTCCATTGCATTGAGGGAATGGCGTCGCTACGGCGACGTGATGGTCGCTTCGCTGTTCGCGAACATCCTCGCACTTGCGGCGATGACATTTTCGATGCAGATCTACGACCGGGTGATTCCGGCACAGTCGGAACCGACGTTGTGGGTACTGTTCAGCGGCGTGATGCTGGCGATCGCATTCGAGTTTGTCTTGCGCCTTTCGCGCACGCACGTGTCGGATTTGGTGGGCAAGCGAGCGGACTTGAAGATAACCGATGTGGTGTTCGGGCACGCGCTGCGTATCCGCAACGACGCACGCTCGAAATCGACGGGCTCGTTCATCGCACAGATCCGAGAGCTCGAACAGGTTCGCGAGCTGTTGACGTCGACGACCGTCGGTGCGATGGCGGATTTGCCGTTTTTCCTGCTATTTCTCGTAGTGCTGTGGTTGGTGGGCGGAAAGATGGTGATCGTCGTGCTGGCTGCGGTGCCACTGCTGGTGATTCCGGGCCTGCTGGTCCAGAAGCCGCTCGAACGGCTATGCAACGAGGGCATGCGCGAATCGGCGCTGCGCAATGCGATGCTCGTCGAAGCGGTTCAGGGAATCGAGGATATCAAGCTGCTGCGCGCCGAGGCGCGTTTTCAGAACCAGTGGAACGAGGTGAACAGCGTATCCGCAAACATCAGCATGAAGCAGCGATTTCTGGTCAGCATGCTGATGACGTGGACCCAGGAAGTGCAGACCATTGTCTACGCGCTGGTGTTGCTGTGTGGGAGTTTCCTGGTGATGAGCGGGGACATGACGACCGGCGCGCTGGTGGGTACATCGATTCTTTCGTCGCGGATGATCGCGCCGCTTGCACAGTTCTCCGCGATCTTTGCGCGCTGGCAGCAGGCGAAGGTCGCACGCAAAGGACTGGACGGGTTGATGGAGCGTCCGGTGGACCAGCCCGATCGCGAACAGATGGTGCATCGGCCATTGCTGGGCGGCAACTATGTTTTCGACGGTGCCGTATTCCAGTACAACCGGGAAGACAGTGCGCCAGCCTTGACGGTACCGAAGCTTCAGATCAGGGCGGGCGAAAAGATCGCGGTGCTGGGCCGCATCGGTGCCGGGAAAACGACACTGCTGCATATGTTGGCAGGGCTGCATGTTCCGCAGGCGGGGAGTGTCACGCTTGACGGAGCTGAACTACGACTGATAGATCCGGCCGACGTGCGTCGCGACATGACAATGCTTTCGCAAGATGCTCATCTCTTCCACGGGACAATCCGCGAAAACCTGATCATGGGCGCGCCGATGGCGACCGACGAGATGGCGCTTGACGCACTGCGTATGACGGGAGCGTTACCGTTCGTGCAAGCGCGTTCGAAAGGCCTGGATGACCTGATTCTCGAAGGGGGTACCGGGCTGTCCGGCGGGCAGCGCCAGGCGTTGCTGCTCGCTCGCACGCTGCTATGTGATTCGCAGATCGTGCTGCTCGACGAACCGACGTCACATTACGACGACGGCAGCGAACGCGAAGTCATCGAGAACATGAAAAAGTGGCTTATGCGGCGGACGCTGGTGGTAGCCACTCATCGCATGTCGGTGCTCGCGCTGGTCGACCGAATTATCGTGATAGATCGGGGGCGAATCGTGATGGATGGTTCGAAGGAAGAGGTCATAGGAGCGCTATCCCGATGAGCGAAGTTCATGTTGATGCAGACACGCGTACGAACACATCGTCGGCTGGACAGAAATTGCTGGGCCAGCCAGCCACGCACAAGGAGAAAGGCGGCGGCGGGCGCACACCGCCGCCGGTTTCGGACCCGAATGGGGGATCGGGCGATGCACGTTCATCGTTTCTCGGAACACCCGTCGAGCCTCCGTTGCCGAAATCATCGTACGTCATACTGATCATTGCGGGGCTCGTTGCGGCCTTTCTTGTATGGGCAACCTGTTTCGACCTTGATGAGGTGTCGAATGGCTCGGGCAAGGTCATACCAAGCTCGAAGGAGCAGGTGATCCAGTCACAGGATGGCGGGATTCTCGTGCAACTGCCGGTCAAGGAGGGAGATCTCGTTCAGGCCGGGCAGATGATCGCGCAGCTTGACCGCACACGTATGGAAGCAACGGTCCAGGAAAGCGTGTCAAAACTGCAGGCAGCCGAAGCGACATCGGCGCGCCTTTCTGCGGAGGTCAACGGGACGACGCTTGAATTTCCACCGGACGTCGCGAAGAATGCGGATCTGGTGCGAAGCGAAACGGCGTTGTACCAGTCGCGCCAGAAATCGCTGTCGACTACGCTGGCCGACCTGAGTAACGCGCTTTCGCTGGTGCGGCGGGAGTTGTCGATGACAGAGCCGCTGGTCGCGAAAGGTGCCGCAAGCGACGTGGAGGTGCTGAGACTCAGACGCCAGATTGCGGATCTGGAAAGCAAACGGAACGACGCACGCAACGACTATTACGTGAAATCCCGCGAAGAACTTGCGAAGGCGAACGCGGAAATCGAGGCACAGCGGTCGGTGACGCGTGGACGGGAGGACGTGTTGACAAGGCTAACGTTCACGTCGCCCGTGCGTGGCGTGGTGAAGGACATCGAGGTCACGACGCGTGGCGGGGTGATTCCGCCGAACGGCAAGCTGATGGAGATCGTTCCCGTTGACGAAAAACTTCTGGTAGAAGCGCGGATTTCACCTCGGGACGTCGCGTTTATTCATCCAGGCCAGGACGCGACGGTAAAGGTGACCGCGTACGATTACTCGATTTACGGTGGCCTGCATGGCAAGGTAACGGTGATTTCGCCGGACACCATTCAGGACGAGGTAAAGCGCGACGTCTACTATTATCGAGTTTATATCCGCACGGATGCGGATCACCTGGTAAACAAGCGCGGTAAAGTGTTTCCTATCGTCCCAGGGATGATCACGACAGTGGACATCCATACCGGAAAGAAAACCATTCTCGACTATCTGATTAAACCGTTGAACCGTGGACGGGAAGCACTACGCGAGCGATAAGTGCAGGATCAGTTAACGGTGTCCGTGCGGTGAAGTCTGCCGCTCCGGACACCGCTTCCACTCCCAAAAAACCGTATCCCGCATCCGTGCACGTCTGAGCGCTCATCCCGCAGCAGGTTGGGGGGCGAGCCACTCAATTTCCGGTCGGATAATTGATCTTCCGCAGGGCGTCACCGCGTTTCGTCATCGTGACTGGTGACTTTCTGATTCGTCAAATTGCAGTGCGCCGGATAACCGTTTCGCGCGTGATTTATTCATGCTGAAACAGGAGAGTCACGCAAATTTATCGCGTTTTTCACGCCATTATCTGAGGATTATAATGCTGATCAAATTGCATTGCGATTTGAAACGGCTTGGAACTAAGTTATTAATTTCGGAATACATGAGTTATCTGTGAGCTGAAAACTGTATAACCAGTGTGGCCTTAATGACTTTCGTTTCCGTGATCGACTGGAGTGCGATTCTCAAGATCGTCGTGCTCGACATCATGCTCGGCGTTGACAACACCATCGTAATTGCTCTCGCGTGCGCCGCATTGCCCGCAGTTCTTCGGCTTCGTGCCCTCCTGCTCGGAACACTCGGCGCGGATGTGCTGCGAGGCGTACTGCTCGCTGCCGCGAACTACGTGATGGATATCCCCTATCTCAAGATCACCGCTGGCGCGTATCTCCTCTACATCGGCTACAAATTACTCGTTGCAGGCAACGACGACAATCCGACCGTCGAGCAGCACGACACGGTACTGGCGTCAATCTGGACGATCATTGACTTCCGTTGTTGCCGGTTGTAATGCATGACATAGGCAAGATGCACCCGTAAATCGCACGGCATGATCCTCGTGCCGCGACAGGTGCTGCTGCTTCGTAGCGCGTATCGCGTGCGAAAAGCTACCCGAAACACCATCAGCCCATCCTCGCACCGACGTGGGATCTACCGTGAACGATCCCGAAACGGATACCGCCATAGGCAAGCCGCCCCGCGTGACGCCTGATGACCAGGAGGCGCTGTGCCGCGAGGAACCTCTCTGTATGTCCGGTGCGGGTGATTAACTTACCCGTCCGGGAAAGCGGAGGAAGGCCAATCGCAAACGCGACAACCGTCATGGCGGATTCGGACGATTCACGCGTCTGCAGTTGGGGCAGCGGCGTGCCGTCGCCCGGACCGATGAGGAATAAGCGTGCGGGGCTCGTGCCAATACGAGCGCAAACGTGGGCTTCGCCGGATTCGACCCACTTCATAAGCAGCACTAGCACGCCCTGAGCGCGTGCGTGGAGTACCTCCGCTATCTGTGCCGCCGTGCGGGCGAGACCGCCCTTCATCAGTGCACGTATCAGGTCGGAGAGCGTTTTCGGTTCACTGATCGCGCCTCCCTGTCTGCTCGCGCATTTTGCCGCCCGCCATTGCGTTGCTCTCCGGGTAGCCGCGATTATCCAGAGCCTCGTTTGCCCGCCAGCTACGTACTGCCGTGACCTCGTGGGCCTGCGCTTCAGTGCGCACGGTGTCGAGGCGTACGCGGAAGCAGTTCAGGTTCGGCAGCAGGCTCGGCTTGTGCGGTGCAAGCCATGGGTGCAGCACGCCGATGCGCGCGTCGCCTGCGGCACGGTCGATCTAGGTCAGAGTTTTCTATCCTCTCTTAGCCACCTGTGTGAACTCGGTGGTCGTATCCCCGGTCAATCCCGAATTCAAGTGCGGCCCGAAAGGCGGCCGCGCGTTTAACTACCAAAGGAGAAACAATGAGGAAACTCGTGACGCTTGCGACATGTGTTGCGCTAGCTGCCTTGCTGGGTGGCTGTTTGTGGTGGCCTCCAGTCGGTGGGCCGGGTGGTGGACCAGGCGGCCCGGGCGGAGGTCCGGGCGGCTACGGTGGAGGTCCAGGTCCACGCGGCGAAATCATGGTTCCCCATGCGACGCGGATTGCCTGACCGGGCGTTCTGAGTTCGGCGGACGTACCGCCGTGAGCGCGTTTGGTCCGGAGAGTTGCGCCAAGCTCACCGCGAGCAAAAGGACGGGGCTTGTCTTTTCCAATTCTGTCGCCCCTGAATCGTTCGATTGGAACGAAAACGCCAGCCATGGTGGCTGGCGTTCGTGGCGGTCTTTCCCGACTGCCAGTTCGCGATGCGATGCACCGGTATTTCCGGCACCGGCCCCGGCGCGGGCGAATTATCAACGGTCGCACTTGCAGGCGTCGTGGTGCGGATAATAGCGCACGCGTATGAGCTCGCAGGACCACAACGCAGGACATCGTTTTCGGCGAGAACACCGGATTCGACGCGTCCCACACAGTCGGTCCCGTGGCGCCACGGCGCGAACTAGAGTGCCCGTCCCACGATCAAGGGGTCCACAACACCGATCACGTCTGGATCGCGGTTCACATAGGGCAGCCTGTGCAGAACAAAGCGCATGGCGTTCAGGCGCGCACGCTTCTTGCAATCGGAACGGATAACAGTCCACGGTGCGTCGGCAGTATCCGTTCGCGCGAACATCGCCTCCTTCGCCTGCGTGTACTCATCCCACTTGTCGAGCGACGCGAGATCAACCGGGCTCAGCTTCCATTGCTTGAGCGGATGCACCTTGCGCTCCTTGAAGCGGCGGCGCTGCTCGGCGCGGCTCACCGAGAACCAGAACTTGATCACGTGGATGCCACTGCGGATCAACTGGCGCTCGAATTCGGGAGCCTGCTGCACGAAATCGGCATATTCCTCCGGCGTGCAAAACCCCATCACACGCTCGACGCCGGCGCGGTTGTACCAGGATCGATCGAACAGCACGATCTCGCCTGCCGACGGCAGATGCTGCACATAGCGCTGGAAATACCACTGACCGCGTTCGACTTCGCTAGGTTTTTCGAGCGCCACGACACGCGCGCCGCGCGGGTTCAGATGCTCCATGAAGCGCTTGATCGTGCCACCCTTGCCGGCCGCGTCGCGTCCCTCGAAGAGGATCACCACGCGCTGCCCGGTTTCGCGCACCCACGCCTGGAGCTTGAGCAACTCGACCTGCAGCCGGTACTTCTGCCGCTCGTAATTGCGGCGCGACATCAGGTTGCGATACGGATACGCGCCTTCTCGCCATCCTCCAGCGAGTTCCTCGTCCGGATGCCGCTCCTTGCCCGATGCCCAGTTTGCCGGACTGCCTTCCAGCAAGGCGCTACGCAACGCGTGGACTTCATCGGGCGACAGACCGTCCATCAGGGCCTTCACCGTCTGGAGTAGCGTCTCACCATCTTCCGATGTCTGCATTTCGAGCACCGCCTGCATGGTGTTGACGAGCTGCGCGTTGGCGCTGTCGATTGCCTGCCCGGTCTGTGATAGTTCGGCGGATCTCGGCGTAAAGCCCGGCGTCACGTCGCCACGCGACACACGGCGCAGGCCTTTCTTCTGTGCGGCGTGCAATGTCGCCTCTGTTACGTTTGCGTTTGTATCGTCGTACTGTGCCATTAACTTCCTCAACTCCATCTGGCTTGGACTCTCCGTGATCCACCAAACAGATCACATGTCCATCCGAATCTCGCGGCTATGCGTCAGGCGGTGTTTTCTGCCTTCCTGAGGATAGCGTACAGGCTGTCCTTGAGCCGCAGCTTTTCCTTCTTGCGCGCCTCAATGCAGAGCTTGCATTCAGGGATCACGCCCGTTTCCATGTTGTGGATCTGATGATCCAGTTCGCTATGCCGTTCGAAAATCCGGGCAAGTGAGCATCCTCGTTTTTCAGACGGGAGATCAGATTGCGATACTCGGGAAACATGGCACTTCCTCACGCGGTGACAATAATCTACCAGATCCATTCCCTCACCACGTTGAAGCTTCGCAAGTCATGCGTGAAGTCGATCACTGGGTCATTTAGCCGCGCAGGCTTTAGCAGATTGTTGAGAATCCCCTCATGCATCCAGCATCTATAGTCGACTCCTATCGACACTCCGCACTATTGGCGAGTGGCCCTTTGTAGCCCTTCGGCAAGCCTTCCACTTGGAAGTTTGCTTGAAATTTCCGAGTGGCAGACACAACGCGGGTGAACAGCTCGCTATCAGTTTGGAGGTTAAATGCCCTGTTGTCCCTGATTTCCACTGGGCCAGCATGACTGTTTGATGGCATGACGAGAAAGACAAGGAGCCTACCTGTTATGTCACGACCAATGCGGCCGGCGTATACGATCCTGGCTATATCTTTCGCATTGAACGACTGCCAATGAAATCGCGTGCTCGCGCCCTTCACGCGTATGCTGTGCGCAGCAGTGGGCTGGCTGATGATTTTGCTTCAGGTGCTGGCGTGGCGCGTGGCGCTGGCGCTGATCCAGTTTCGCGGTCTATGGAACCTCGCGGGACTGATCTGGCTAGGGTACGAGAACGTGTGGCCTGGCGAGCCTGTCATTACTGCGGGATTCTGCCTTGTTGTCCTCGGCTTGATGTTCTTCAAGCAGCCGCTCGTAACGCACAGGAGCGCCGGGACATGAACTGGAAATCGATTCTTGCTTCATCGCCCTGAAGACCGGGGCTTGCAGCGCATCAAATCAAGCCCTCGATCCAAAGGCAGGTCGCCGATGTGTGCTTGCACTCTGAATGATTGCCTGGGCACTGCGCACGATCTGGATAGACTCGAGCGTAAAGGCATCGACGATGGACAGGCAGACAGTCTGCTGCATTGCAGTAGCCGTGTATGTCGCGTTTTGGTTCGCGTTCAATTTGGGGGCACCGCAGGAATAGAATTGATTGGGGGAGAAGTTTCGGAAAACTTAACACCCTTGTCGCCCCTCTCACATATTGAGCGAAGAAAAAGTGGCCGCCTTGTGGGCGGCCTAAGTCTTCTGTGGAGGTTTGAGTCCAACCCCGACATCAGTAATGTCGGTACGATGAAGTGTAGCGCTGTTTGTGATGTCAGCGAACCGTGATTAAACATTGTTAACGATCCGCCGAGCCCAACGTAAGAGGTCATCGATCGGGTGCGTGTTGATCAGGCCAACCAGCTGCGCCATGACCGGCCAGCGCGCAAGGTCCTGAAGTCCAACCGCTGGCTGCTGCTGCGCAACCGCCACAACCTGAAACCCGAGCAGTCAGTGCAGTTGAGGGAACTGCTGGCCGCCAATCAGCCGTTGTTATGCGTATACGTGCTGCGCGACGAACTGAAACGGCTCTGGTTCTACCGAAGGTCGCATATGGGAGGCCGCGCCTGCGGGCCTTCGAACCAGCGGCTCGTGGTGCCCGCAGTGCGCCTTCGAAAAGATGCGGCTGAAGATTGGGGACATGCAGGCCATCGCACACGGGCGAGTGCCTGTCGGAACGCTATGTCAACAACGAAACGAAACTGCGCTGGCGCTGCCTGAAGGGACACGAGTGAGCGCTTAACGCCGAACGGTCAACGCCGATCAAGGTCCGGTAGAACAAGTATCTGAACAACATCATCGAGCAGGACCACCGAGGCATCAAACGCATCATCAAACGGATGATGGGATTCAAGGATTTCCGGTGCGCGCGCATTATTCTGTCCGGCATCGAGATTATCCATATGATCCGAAAGGGGCAGATGCGGATTGATGGCATCGATACAACTGCTGCCGTTCAATTCTATTCTCTCGCGAAGTAAGCAGTCCTGCTTATTGCGTGATTTTGCTCATCCCCTCTTCGTTATCGCGACACAGCCATTTTTTTCGTTATGGTTTTCTCTTTGACGTAGTTACAATTTCTGCATTAGAAAAATCAGGATTTGGGAGAGAGACACGTTTTCCTGTGTCAGGCGGATTTTTCCCACTTCCCATTTATTCCTTATGCCATGCTCACTTTCCTCGCGTGCGTGAAGGTTTCAATGTGGCCGTGATTGGGGTCTGGTGCGTTGCAGCAGCTGGGGCTTGTTCAATGGTCCCGCGCGTCCTCCGTTGGCCAGCCTCAGAGGGTGTTATCGGCTGTCGCGGTTTTGCGATGGCCGAGAACGATTCGAGCGCCGGCCTTGAACTCATGCAGAGCTCCCTGAACTGCCGCATCTGCTCGTCGTAGCCAGTCAGTTGACCCGTCGGGCGCATCGCTTTTTCCGGTTCACAGTTCGAGCTTTGCGGGAGGGAATACAGGTAGCGCTTGCCATCGAACTTCTGGACGAGAGTCCCCGCGGCGGCCATCCGGTGAAGCTGCTGCAGCAGGGACGATGCGGCAATGTGGAGTATTTGGGACAGTTCAAAGGCGGACCAGGACGAGCGCGAGCGCATCGCGGCGCGGATTTTCTGGCAATACTCTTCGGTGTTGAGGGAAAACCTGTTCATCGGCGCAGCGCCAAAGGTTGGGATGTGGGGGTGGGTGGCGAAAGGGCAGTGATGGGCGGCGTGACCGTGATTTCGACACGCCGGTTTTTTGCGCGCCCCGCCTCAGTGATGTTTTCCGCGAGCGGATCGCTATCTCCCCGGCCGACGGCTTTGACACGATCGGGCGCGACACCGGCGGCGAGCAGGATCGTTTTCACCGAATCGGCGCGCGCCTGCGACAGTACCCGGTTCGACATGCCGGGGCGTCTGGAGGGCAGGTTGTCCGTGTGCCCCGCGACCTGAGCCTCCAGAGGCAGCGACGCGATTTCCTCGCCGGTGGCGGCAATAAGGGGCTTGAGCCACGGACGCATCGCGACTTCGGCCGGGCCGAACATGTCGCTGAAACTGAGTGTCAATGCGGTGTGCTCGGGATTCTCCGCAAGCGTGAGCGTACCCCCCGCGATCTCGTTGCGAAAGCGCGTATCGAGCCGTTGCGCCAACAATTCAAGCGGTGTGGCGCTGGCTGCGGGCGACGGCGTGGTGCTGGCTAGCTGGTGCACGCCCCAGGCGAGGCCGCCTGTAACGAGGACCGTCGCGACCAGTCCCGCCACCGTGAGTCGCCGGCGCCGCTGTGCTGTCGTCGCACCAAGCCTCACCGGGGAGCTGATTCGCAGGCCGTTGAGTCCACTAACAACTGCTGTGCTTCGCGCAACAGGAAACGGTTGTGGCCGGCCGGTGTCGACTGCCCGCGAAAGCGTTGCCCCGATGGCGCCCAGCTGGTTGTGCCCGCCACTCTCGTGACGGTACCGGCCCATGAAACCGGCCTCCAGTACCCGTTTGAACAGGTCGATGAGGGGGCCATGTTCCTGGGGCGAGCGCAGCGCGCGCTCGATCAGGCGATAGACCTGGTCGCCGCCCTGGCGACCATAACCGAGGGCGACCGCGATGCCCTCGCTCCACTGCGTATTGCCCGCACCCGGTGCGTCTTCGCGCCCCCAGGGTTGCTGACGCGCGGCTTCGTCGAGCGCCGCGGCGAGCGTGTAGCGCGCCTGCTCAATATGATCGGGTCGCAGGCCCAGCTGTGCGCAGATCCGGTCGAACATACGGACCTCGTGCTTGAGCCACTGATGACGCTGGGCGGCGCCTTCGGCATCGAGGTCAGAGGGCGTGTTTTCAAGGGCATCGCACAATGGACTGGCGGCTTCGAGCAGCGGGTTCTCCGCTGCTTCCGCCGCCTTCAGGCGCACGATAAACGGGGCCGACGTGTGCGGCTCGATCTTCCGTGCGGGAATGCTCACTGGTGTACTCACATGCGGTTCCTCACGGATGCGGCAGTCCTGGGGGCGGGCCGCTGTCGGGCAGGCTGATTACGGCCATCGAACTTGGGCAGTGGAAGGTCGTGAGCAGGTCGCTCGTCAACGGGTTGGGCAGGCTGCCGGGACTCGCGAGCGTGAGCACCGTCTTGCGCGAATCGAAGTCGAACGAAACGTAGGTCTGTCCGGGTGTCGCCGATTCGAGAACCGTTCCGCGGTGCAAGAGTCGCATCAGTGCCCACGGGCCATCGGCCGCGAGCGTCGAGGTATCGGGCCGGATGCGCGGGCTCGCCGTGATCTCCGCATGAATGCCACCACGCGGCCCCGGCCAGCTCACCGTGAAGGGTGCCACGGGTCCATGCTGGTAGAGCAGGTTCTGCCCGTCGATGTCGATCGCGAGCGACAGGATGCTCGGGTCGAGCTCCTGCACACGGATCACGCTTTTCCAGAGCAGCTGCTTGCCCTGGTCGCCGAAGAACACATCACGGATGGTTCTTGCATGCGCGAACGGTTCAAGGTCCGGCCCCTGTACCGGCTCTGTTGCGCCCGGCAGCGTCTTGTAGCGCCATGGTTTGGCGGAAGTGTCGACAAACGGTGCGAGATTCTTCGTGAAGAAGTCATCGAGCACGCCGCCCTGGGCGAACATGCGCGTGAAGTCACTGATGCTCACATCCCGCTGGCTGCCGGGCGCAAACGGGAAATTGCCTTCGATGGCCAGACGGCAGGTATCACCAACGACGGCCTGCATCTGGCGCGAAAGTAACTGGCCGATGCCCTGGTTGACCTCCAGCGACCCATTGGAGGCGAGCTGCAGCAGTACCTCGCGAAACGGCGCCGGCATTGTGTTGGCCGCCATTTTCAGCTTGGCGGCTGCATCGCTCGTCGGTGGCAGGCTGTTGTTCGAGATCGCGTTGTCGGCAACTGTCAGCGTCGTGTAGTAGTCGTTGAGCAGGTTCGCCACATCATCGAGTCCGGTCTTGCCGGCCGGTTGTCCCGGCTGTCCGTTTTGCCCCGATGACGGCAGTGTGGTCCCGGCGCTGCCCGTGACCATCTCGCGCAGTGCCGCAAAATGGTTGTCGACGAGTTCACGCTCGATGCGTTCCTGCGGTCGCACGCCGATTGTATCCACCGCCTGGTCGACCTTGCCCGCGGCCTTCTGCAGCAGAGAACCATTGCCGGTGGCTACGGGCTGCGCAAGCGTCGTTTCATGCACGGCCGCACGTGCCAGCCGCGCAAGCGGCGAATCTGGTGCCGTGAACTGCCGCAGCACCTGCAGGTTGAAGGCGAGGCTCGTACCGGTTACGGTGCGGATGTCGCCGAGGAAGTTATCCCACTGCTGCGCATATTCGGTCAGATAGAGCCGCCGGATCGCCGCGGTGAGCGGATCGTCACCCGCAACTGCGTCTCCCGCCAACTCAGCCGTTTTTTTTTGAGCCTCACCCAGATACGAACGCCCCATCACCCAGGCATCATCGTTGCGCGCAGTCTGAATGAACTCGGGCAGCCGCTTGTCGAAGAGGTTGCGGTAGCCGTCGAACGTGAAGATGCCAGGCACTCCGCGTGAGACCGGTGCGCCGCTTGCGCGTGTAAAAACCGTGCCCGCCTGCGGACCCACCGCGCGCAGCAGCGTGAACTCGTCCGGCGCGTCCTGCTGCATGGCGACCTTCGCGCGATCGTAGAGGCGCTGCGTGGCGTTCGTCGAATCGAGGAACGAGCGGGCTTGCTGGATCAGCGTGTCGTTGCGAATGAGCGGCGACTGCACCACGCGCTCGCCCGAGAAAAGCTGCTCCAGATGCCCGATCATCGAGGCGCGGCCACCAAAGATTGACGCGCTGTCGGTGTTCGCCCAGTCACTGAGCACCCACGTCTTCACGTCAGCCGCATTGAACTTCGTACGGTCGTAGAGCATCAGGTACACGCGAAGTGCGTCGTAGGTGCCTTTGGCATCCTTGTTCGCGATCGACTGCGAGATCACATCTTCGAGACGCTGGACAATCTGCGGTAGCAGCAGGTTGTTCTCGAGCGAGAAGTAGGTGTCCTTGCTCGTGGCCACCACGTCCGGTGCGGTGTACAGACCGTAACGGAAACGGCTGTCGGGGTCGGAGAGGTCCAGCCCGCTCCAGGTGGGCAGGTATCGCGCGTCGCTGAGGGTATCGGGTACCGCTACGGGATTCGGGTCGTGATAGAGCTGGGTGACGCGTGCCATCAGCCCCTGCGCCTTGTGACCGATTGCATCGAGATAGTTGCTGTTGTTTCCAAAGCTCGCACGCAGACCGAGTGCAAGCCACACAAACAGCAGCACCCCGAGCACGTGCCCGATGATGCGCAGGGCCCGATACCGGTACTCCCAGCGCAGGTTGGGCTCAACCAGACGCGCTTCGGGGAAGATCACGCGGGTGAAAAGATCGTGCAGGAAGAAGCCCGCGCGTCCCTCGGGGTGAGTTGCGGGTACAGCAGCAATCCTGAGGCCTTCGGCATGGCGCCGGACGATCTCGAGCGGATCGGCCACGACGCTTGCACCCGTCTGGACGGCGCTCGTGAAATATACACCGCGCAGCGTGGCATGAGACTGCGTGTCGTCGTAGCGCGAGTCGAGAAAGATCTGCGAAAGCATCTCGCCCAGCGCCCCGGAGATGGCACGCAATGCTTCGGGCAGGGCCGTGAGTTGACGGCGCTGTCCGGCATCGTATTCGTCGGCCAGCCGCGTGTTGGTGCTGCCGGTGACACGGGCGACAAGCTGCTTGAGTTCGCTCTGGCAGCGCGACACGAGACTGCCCGCACTTACCTGTCCGGCCGAGGGGAGGGTGAAGCCCCACATCTGGGCGCGGCTTTCCTCGGTCTGCGAACTGAAATAGTCCGTAAATCCGGGCAGGCGATCCATCTGCGTGACGAGCACATAAACGGGAAAGCGAATGCCGAGGGTGCTGCGCAGTTCGGCCAGCCGGTCGCGCAGGCGCCCAGCCGCGATGGTTTGTGTGTGCGCGTCCGTTGCCGTGAGCAGGGTGAGCGGGATGGCGATCACCGTGCCATTGATCGGTGCGCGCGGGCGGTAGCGGCGCAGCAGTCCGAGAAACCCAGTCCACTCGGCAGTATCCACCTCGCCGCGGCCGGGTAGACTGGCCGTATCGCCTTGCGGCGCCGCATTCTGTGCGGCGGAGGTGTTGTTGCCCATTCCCGGCGCGGACTTCACCCGCACGTCGTCGGTGGATCGCTCATCGGAAGCCGCTTCCGTATGGTCGTGGTCGGCGTAGTAGCCGGCTGTATCAATGATCACGGCCTGATTGCCGAGCCACCATTCGGCCCCCCGCGTGCTGACCGGCTCCCCCGCGACGCGCGTGAACGGCACGCCGTTGGGCAGCGACAGCCCCGCGTTGGCGAGGGCGCTCGTCTTGCCAGAGCTTGCCGGGCCGATGACGAGATACCACGGCAGCTCGTACAGGTAACGCGTGCCCTGGAAGAGTTTGCCGATGCCCCGTGCGCCGGTCCTCATGCCCTTCAGGCGGGTGAGTGCCGCGCGCAGGCGCGTTTCGAGTTCCTTGATCTGGGCGGCGGCGGGCGACTTCTTTTCACCTGCTCTGTCGAGGGCGAGCGCTTTCTTCAGGAACGCGTCGTCGCTGCGCATCTTGCGCCACAGCCAGATGAGGCCGTAAAGAGCAAAGAGGGCAAGGACGACGACGATCGCCACGATCCGCGCGCTCGCGGATTCGAAGGGTGATGTATGGCCGAACGTGAGCAGGGGCGACGCGTACCAGATCAGCAGGCACAGGAACGCGGTCCAGACCACGAGTGTGGACCAGCCCCTGAGCCAGAGCAGCACACCGGCCAGAATCAGCGCGATGACCAGCACGCGCATGCCGACGCCGCCCAGCGGCCTGAGTCCGCCGTAGGCAATGAAGGGACCGAGGAACCAGACCAGCAGGGCCAGCACGAGAACGGCCAGCAGCGCGAGGAACCAGCGCGACATCAGAAAGGACAGCTTCTTCATCCGGGAAATCCTGGAGATCCTGGTTTAGTGCATTCAGGGGGTTACGGTGATCTGGACACGCCGGTTCTGCGCGCGTCCCTGCGCGGTGGTGTTGTCGCCCACCGGATCCGCTTCACCCTTGCCGATGGCTTCGAGGCGTCCCGCCGGCACACCTGCCGTCTGCAGCATCTGCATGACCTGGGTGGCACGCTCGAGCGACAGCGCATCGTTGGATGCAAACTGACGGCTCTTGATCGGCACGTTGTCGGTGTAGCCAGTCACGCTCACCTTGCCTGGTACCTTGACGACTTCACCCGCGATCTTCGCGATCAGCGGTTGCATCGACGCATCGATGCTCACCCCGCCGGGCTTGAACATCGAGTCGCCGCGGAAGGTGACCGAGCTGTGGTGTGCATCCTCATCGACGCTTACCGTGCCCGCCGCAATCTCACTGGCGAGCAGCTCTTTGAGGTGCAGAACGCGGGGAGCCGGTGGCGGGGGCGTGAGCCGCCCGATATCGGCGATCTGCTTTTCGACCGCTTCGCTGTGGTTGAGCAACTGGTATTTGAACCAGCCAAAGAGCGCGAGCAGGATCAGCCCGAGTACGAGGAACGTGAGCCAGACCGGGACGTCGTAGAACGACATACGCCGTGGCTGCACGTCGGATTGTGCGTGCGGAGAAAGCGCGAGCGGCACGGCTCCGCGCTGCGACTGGATCTCGTTGTACAGACGCTGGCGAATGACTTCGTGACGCCGGGCGCCATCGGCTTCGTGCTGGTAGCGCCCCATGAAACCGAGGCTCAGGATCCGGTACAGCACCTCGATCAGATCAAGGTGCTCGCGCGGCTCATTCATCAGCCGCCCGATGAGCAGATAGACCTTGTCACCGCCTTCGCGATCGCCGTGAAACTCAGTGGCGAGTCCCTTGCGCAGCCATTCCACGCCCGTATCGCGCTGGCCCCATCCGGTGCGCCCGGCCGCCTCATCGAGCGCCGTGCACAGGCTGTAGCGCGCGCCGATCATGTGGTTGTGGCGGATGTCCGCCTGCTCGCACAGTTGCACGAAAGCGTTCACCTCCTGACGCAGCATCAGGTGCAACTGATTGACGGCGTGGGGTTCGAGTTTGTCCGGCATGTCGGCAAGTGCGCGCAGCAGCGGCCGCGCGGCTTCCAGCAGCGGGTTTTCAGCTTCGCGGATCGCGGCGAGCCGTGTGGCGAGCGGCTCGCCCGGGGGAATGGCCGCATCGGGAGTCGAGCCAGATTTCGCGTCGACCCCGGCGGGGAGGTTTTCGCCAGAAAAGCCGGTGGCCTGGCCAGTGGAATTGTCCGGAGTCACGTTCTTGATTGGTGTTGAGCAGTGTGGGGCGGATCGGGAGTTGGGTCAGTCAATGGAGCTCAGGTGCGCACGCCCCAGAGTTCGAGTTTCAGCTCGGGGAAGTCCCCCGCCACGTGAAGCGCAATGCCGCCGTGCTGGAGCACCATGTCCCACAGTTGTCCGGACTGCACCAGCTCGTAGTAGACGTAGCCCGCGTTAAACGGGATCTGGCGCGGTGGGACCGGCAGCGCCTGCAGCGTGATACCGGGCAGGTGTGCACGCACCAGATCGGGTAACCGCTCCGATGGACCTGCCTTGGCCGAGAGTGCGAACTGCTGCGCAAGCGCATCGGGCGGCATCCGCGCAGACACCGCGAGCACGAGTGACTGGAAGCCGCGCAGCTCCGACGGGTCGATAACGGCATTGCGCATGCCGTGTCCTGCATCGGCAAACGTGATGTTCTGGGCGCTGCGCACGAGCACCGCATTAAGCAGCCACTGCAGGTCGTCCACCACGGGCTTCAGGCTCACATACGGCTCGTTATGCTGGTACATCGGGATCGTTTCCAGCGGCCGGCGTGTGCCAGGGCGCACCCAGGTCGAGAGTTCACCTGCCATGCTGTCGAGCAGCGTGTAGAGCTCGGCTGGCGAGGTGGTGTCGAAATGCCGGATGCTGCGGAGCAGCCGCTCGTAGCGGTTCAGTGTCTGCAGTAGCAGGTAGTCGGAGACTTCGGCGACTGACCCGGCCTTGCCGTCGCTGCCCGTCAGACGTCTGGCGAGCGCTTCGGCGCGCAGCCGGGTGAGATCGCAGGTCCGTTCCACCCAGGTGGTCAGGATGCCACTTGCGCCATAGCCGCAGACGGGTGGCACCAGCGTGTCGTCCAGCGTAATGCTGCCGTCGGCGCGCAGTGCCTTGACCTTTGTCACCGGCAGGCCGATCCACGCGTTGGTCATTTCCTTCTCAGGCAGCAGTCGCAGTCGCAGGTTACACAGCTGGATATGCTGAGGGGCCTGGCCGATCGAGTTCGTATCGCGCAGTTCGGTGTTAAAAACGTTGTAGCGTGCGAGCGAATCGGCGGAGTTGTCGAACGACGTTTCTACGCCATTGGGCACGCGGATCGGTACGGCGAGAAAGATGACCTGCTCGAGGTGCTCCGGGCGGATCGTCAGCGGGGGCGGCGGAGGCGTGTCGGCTGGCGAATCAAACGGCGTGCCGTCCGCGAAGAGGCCACTCGCGGATTTGATGATCACCTTGCCCAGTGCGAGCGCTTCCTCATCGATCGCGTAACCGGAAAACCCGAAGAAGAACGGCGAGAGCGGGGCGGCCCGCCGGTGGGCGAAATGCTCGAGGTAGCGTTCCTGCTGCTGGAACTGCTGCGGGCGCATGAAAAGCCCTTCACCCCAGGTCACCTTGTTGTACCAGCTCATCGTCGTATGTGTTCCGTGTTGTGTTTCGCGGTTGTGCTTCGGGATTGCGTCGTTATTTGCCGACCGTTGCCGGATCAGTGATCCTGATCGCGTTCGTGTCGAGATCGATGGTCAGTTTCAGCTTCGGCCGGAAGTGGTACCACGCAGCAGCAGGCGAGGGTGGCAGCGGCCAGGTGGCGCGCCACACGGAGTTGGGCAGGTCCCGGTACGCAGCGATGATGCCCAGCGTCGTAACGCCAGCATTCGCATCGCGCCGGATCGTTTTCTGGTCTCCTGGCCGCAGCTGGAACTGGTCGCGCTCAGCCATGTCATCGCCTAGCAGTGTCTTGTCCTTGTCCTGCAGCGAGAAGAAGTCCGCCGTATTGAAGGCGTCGGGGTTTTTCAGTTCATACACGCGCACAATGACCGGCGCCGCGCGCTTCTGATCATCGGGGTTGACTGACGAAGCGGCCTTGATCGTCAGATCGAGCTTCACGGGCTCGCGCGCGACGTCCTTGTCGGTATTGCTCGCACAGCCGGCGAGCGCCATGACGCAGGCGGTCGTGGCAACCAGGACAGACCAGGCAGGTGATGGAAGCAGACGCATTGGAACTTGTGCTGAGGGATCGGACGAAAGCGGAAAGCCCGGACACTGGGTCCGGCTTTCCGTGGCAGACAGGAGAGGCTTACGCTTCCTTGTTCTGCTTGATGTTGTAGCTGGCCGTCACCGCGCCGCCGCTGCCGCCCTGGGCGTTCTGTACGACGTATTCCTGCTTGACTTCGGCGAACGACAGGCGCACCTGCTCGTGGATGCCGTTATCGGCATTGCTGCCCGACGGATGCACCTTCGTGACGATCACGTCCTTCATCGTGATCTTGAGGTATTCGAGCGGATTGCCGCCGGCCTTGCGCACGGTGAGCACGGCCTGATCGATGTGTTTGCCGGTCAGGCAGTACTTCATCAGGTTGGGGCTGGCCCGGTCCATCTGGTGGTCGAACGCGAGATCCTCGACGGTGGCCTTGCCCGCGCCGCCGCCCGAGCCCGCGTGCATGTTCGACTGCTGCGAGACTTCCCAGCCCCAGCTGGACACCTCGATCTCGTTCTTGTGGTTCGTATCCTGCGATTCGCCATCAATGCCGTTGATCTTGATGAAAATATCCTGTGCCATTTTTAAACTCCTTTTTGCTGGATAAAACTGCCTTTACACGTACTACCTGCTCACATCAGCAATTTCCGCTTTCAGCGCTTCGCGAAGACTGCGTGATTGTTTGCTGCCGCGGATATCGTCGATCCGCCATCGACCATCGATCCAGACCAGACTCAACTGGACCTTGTCCGGATTATGGAAGTTACTGAAAGTCACAGTGGCCTTTGCCTTGCGCCTGCCCGTCATCCGGACTTCGATATCCGACGTTTTCAGGTCGAAGTCCTGGCACTGGCAAACCGGGTCGGTACCCAGCACACCCGCTTCGCCCTTCAGCGCCTGGCGGTTCTTCGCGATCAGCTTCAGCAATGACGGCGAGGCAATCGCATCCTTGCCGGTTGTATCGATGGCCGGCGGCGTTCCGTTGTAGGTGTAGGCCGAGTAGAGCGACGCGAGAAAGTGCTTCGCGGAATCGATATCCTGCGCAAGCGCTGGCTGCACGCCGAAAAGCATCCACGCCATCACGGCGACGAGGGCAGTGCGTAGCATGCGGATCATCGATTGCTACTCCATCGGTACACCTTGTAAGCGGGCTTGTTCTCACGGTATCCCGGACCGCGCCACATATCTTTTTGTCGGAAGTCCGAAACCCATTGGTGACCGTTGTACATCGTGATGTGGCCAGCTATGTTGCCGCCCGGATAAGGCTGGATGACCGAGATATCGCCTTTCTTTGGCGAAATCAGGCTGTCAACGGACGCTTCGGAAAAGCCGTGCGCGAGAAGGATGGAACCGTAGTCCTTTGCGTACCTTGTCGCCTCAGTGCGTTCTATTTCGATTCCACCTGCAGCCAGCGCCTGCCGGACATAAGCCGCGCATCGACCGTGCGACGTTGCGCCGGCATGGCTGTTCAGGTGTGCGATGGCCGCATCGACATCAAAATTTCCCCCTGACATACAGACTCCAGATAAATGCATGGCGGGCCATGCTTTTCTCCACAATCCTGCGATGACGTCACACGAACCTGCCGTACTTGGCAACAGTTGGTGTGACGTGGCAGATCTCGGTCCAACTAACGATGCTGCTGTACCGCTTCGTTACGCAGCTTCCTTGACCGACGGCAGGCGGGCAACAAGACGCAGCGAAACAGTCAGCCCTTCGAGCTGGAAGTGCGGGCGCAGGAAAAACTTCGCCTGGTAGTAGCCGGGGTTGCCCTCGACATCCTCGACGACGACCTCGGCGGCTGCGAGCGGGCGTTGTGCCTTCGTCTCCTGCGACGAGTTGGCCGGATCCGCATCGACATAGTTCATGATCCATTCGTTCAGCCACCGCTGCATGTCCTCGCGCTCGCGGAACGTGCCGATCTTGTCGCGCACGATGCACTTGAGGTAATGCGCGAAACGCGAGCACGCGAAGAGATACGGCAGGCGCGCCGACAGGTTCGCGTTGGCCGTCGCATCCGGATCGTTGTACTCGGCGGGCTTCTGCATCGACTGGGCGCCGATGAAGGTCGCGTGATCGGTGTTCTTGCGGTGAATAAGCGGAATGAAGCCGTTCTTTGAGAGCTCCGCCTCACGCCGGTCGGAGATCGCGATTTCGGTTGGGCACTTCATGTCGACGCCGCCGTCATCGGTCGGGAACGTATGGCACGGCAGGTTTTCGACCGTGCCACCCGATTCAACACCGCGAATGAGCGAGCACCAACCATAGAGCTTGAACGAGCGGTTGATGTTCACGCCCATTGCATAGGCCGCATTGGCCCACGCATAGTTGCGGTGGCTGGCGCCTTCGGTGTCTTCCTCGAAGTCGAACTCATCGACCGGATTGGTTTTTGCACCATAGGGCAGGCGTGCGAGGAAACGCGGCATGGCAAGCCCGATATAGCGGGCGTCTTCGGTGTTGCGCAGCGAATTCCACGGCGCATACTCAAGGTTCTGTGTGAAGATCTTCGTGAGGTCGCGCGGGTTGGCCAGCTCCTGCCACGACTCCATCTGCAGCACCGAGGGCGAGGCGCCCGAGATGAACGGCGTGTGCGAGGCGGCGGCGATCCTGGCGATCGAGCCGAGCAGGTCGACGTCCGGCGGCGTGTGGTCGAAGTAATAGTCGGCCACGAGGCACCCGTAGGGCTCGCCACCGAGCTGGCCATACTCTTCTTCGTAGATCTGCTTGAAAAGTGGGCTCTGGTCCCACGCCATGCCCTTGTAACGCTTCATCGTGCGACGCAGGTCTTCCTTCGAGATGTCCATGAAGCGGATCTTCAGGCGCTCATCGGTCTCGGTGTTGGAGACGAGGTGGTGCAGACCGCGCCATGCCGACTCCAGTTTCTGGAACTCGCTGTGGTGAAGGATCAGGTTGATCTGTTCGGAGAGCTTGTGGTCGATCTGCGCGATGATCGCCTCGATGCTCTTGTATGCGTCGTCGCTGATCGTGACCGACTGCGAGAGCGCCTGTTCGGCGAGCGTGCGTACGGCGTGCTCGACGGCTTCACGCGCCTGATCGGTCTTCGGGCGGAACTCCTTTTCAAGGAGCCGCGAAAAATCGGTTTCGGTCTGGACCGCGGTCGATGCCGCCGGTGCCTTTGTCTGCTGGTTAGCCATGGGTGCGAATCCTTTGCTTGTGATCGGGTGATGATCGATGCGTGTGCGGATCAGTTCGATGCGTTCTCGGTGCCATTAGCGCTGTCGCTTCCCTCAGCCTTCGGCTTGGGAGCGGCCGCAAGTGACTTGAGAAGGGCGGGGTCCGCGAGCAGCTTGTTGATGAACGCCTCGGCCCCCGACTTGCCATCCATGTACGTCTGCAGGTTCGCAAGCTGCGTGCGCGCATCGAGCAGTCGCTTGAGTGCATCGACCTTGCCGGCGACCGACGCCGGCGAGAAGTCCTCAATGCTCTCGAAGGTCAGGTCAACAAGCAGTTGCCCTTCGCCTGTGAGCGTGTTCGGAACCGGGAACGCCACGCGCGGCTTGATCGCCTTCATGCGCTCATCGAAGTTGTCGATATCGATTTCAAGGAAGCGCCGGTCGGCCACGGCGGGCAGTGGCTCAATGGGCTTGCCGGAGAGGTCGGCGAGCACCCCCATAACGAACGGCAGCTCGACCTTCTTCTCCGAGCCATAGACCTCGACGTCGTATTCGATCTGCACGCGCGGTGCGCGGTTGCGTGCAATGAACTTCTGCGAGCTGTTTGAAACGGACATGCAGGATCCCCTTTAAACGGATGAATACGGTTAACAAGACGGCGGTTGGTAAGACGGACCGCCCGGGACTTCAGGCGCGTCCACAGGCTGGATAGCGATGGCTGAGACCGGGGCGGCGCTCCGGTCGGCAATGCCGATCGTGATGCCGGATAGTGCGCGTCCGGCTGCGAGGGCATCGAGCCAGAGCGCGGAGAGGCGGGGCAGCACGTGCTGTTCGATAAAGCCGATCAGGACGCGCGCCCCCGTTTCCTGTACGAGGCACCGGTCGACGATATAGTCGACCAAAGCATCGTCGTAGGTGAGTGCGATCTCGTGCGTTGCGGCCATGCGTCTGACGACACGCTCCAGATGCAGGCGCACGATGCCAGCGAGTGTGCCAGAGGCCAGTGGCCGGTACGGCACCACGGCGACACGCCCGAGAAAGGCCGCAGGAAAGGTCTTCAGCAGTTCAGGCGCAAGTGCCTCGCGCATCGCGGCCTGTGTAGGCATCAGCGTCTCGTCTGCGCACAGCGTGACGATGAGTTCCGAGCCGGCGTTACTGGTGAGCAGGATCGTGGTGTTGCGAAAGTCGATAAAGCGTCCATCACCGTCTTCCATATAGCCCTTGTCGAACACCTGGAAGAAAACCTCATGTACGTCGTGATGGGCTTTTTCGATCTCGTCGAGCAGCACCACCGAATAGGGGCGCCGACGCACGGCCTCGGTGAGCACACCGCCCTCGCCATAGCCCACATAGCCCGGCGGCGCACCCTTCAGGCCCGAGACGGTATGCGCTTCCTGGTACTCGCTCATGTTGATCGTGATGAGGTTCTGCTCACCGCCATAGAGCGCTTCAGCCAGTGCCAGCGCCGTCTCGGTCTTGCCTACACCAGAGGGTCCCGCGAGCAGGAATACACCCAGCGGTTTTTTCGGGTCGGCGAGTCCCGCACGTGCGGTCTGCACACGCTCACAGATCTGGGCGAGGGCTTCATCCTGTCCGATTACGCGGGTGGCCAGCGTTGCGGGCAGGGAGCGCACCGCGGCGATCTCGTCGCGCACCATGCGGCCGGCCGGTATGCCAGTCCAGTCCGACACGACCTCCGCGACGATCGCCTCATCGACTTCGGGGAACACGAGCGGCTGGTCGCCCTGCAATTCATGGAGGGCGTGCTCAAGCGAGCGCAGTGTCTCGGGCCACGGCCGGTCGGTTGATGCGACGGGATCACCGGCATGCTCCTTACCTGCCGCTTCGCGCGCTTCGGCAAGTGCCTGTGCGGCGGACGCCTCAGCCTGCCAGCGCGTCTGAATCGCATGGAGGTCGGTCAGCAGGGCGTCGATACGCGCCTGAACAGTCTCGACTGCTTTGCCGACATCCAGACCGATGCTCGCTTCCTGCGCGAGCAGATCCTGTTCGACCTGCGCGGCCTTGAGGCGCTGCCGGATATCCTGCAGCTCGCGCGGTGGCGCGTGCTGGGAAAGGGCCACGCGTGCACACGCGGTATCCAGGAGGCTGATGGCCTTGTCGGGTAACTGCCGCGAGGGAATATAGCGGTGCGAGAGCGACACGGCCGCGCGGACCGCTTCATCGCGCACGATCACACCGTGATGCTTCGCAAACGTTTGTGTGAGACCGCGCACCATATCGGTAGCGGCGGCCTCTTCTGGCTCCTGGATCTGCAGCACCTGAAAGCGGCGCGTCAACGCCGGATCCTTCTCGATATGCCGCTTGTACTCAGACCAAGTGGTCGCACCAATCGTGCGGATCGTGCCACGCGCGAGCGCAGGCTTGAGCAGGTTTGCAGCGTCTCCGGTGCCAGCCTGTCCTCCTGCACCCACCAGCGTGTGGATCTCGTCTACGAACAGTACGATCGGCTGCGGCGACTTCGCTGCCGACTCCAGCACACCTTTCAGGCGCGATTCAAACTCGCCTTTCATGCTCGCGCCCGCGAGCAGCGCCCCCACGTCGAGCGCCATCAACCGCACTTCGGTGAGTTGTGGCGGCACTTCCCCCCGGCTGATCGCAAGCGCCAGCCCTTCGACAACTGCGGTCTTGCCCACACCCGCCTCACCGGTAAGCAACGGATTGTTCTGCCGGCGACGCAGCAGCACATCGATCATCGTGCGGATTTCCAGCTCACGGCCGACTACCGGATCGATTTCGCCGGCCCGTGCGCGGGCGGTGAGGTCCGTGCAGTACTGCTGGATCGAGCCGCCCTTTGAGTGAGCGGGCAGGGCACCGGAGGCTTCTCCTGGCATTGAGCCACCAAAGTCCGTGTTGTCGACTGGTGCATCCGGAGCTTCGGGTGAACCATCGATCCATGATCTGAGGGTTTCATTCGCGATATCGGCCGGCACACGTTGAAATGCTGGCGAGACCGAAAGCAGGACACGTCGCAATTCCGGTGTACGCGCAAGCGCTGCGACGAGCCACGCGCCCCGGATACACCGGTCGCCGAACTGAAGTGTCGCTAGTACCCACGCACGCTCTATCGCTTCATCGATGTAGTGGGAGAAGTCGCTGAGCGAACTCGCGCCGGCCGGCAATGCAGCAAGCGCGTGAATGATGTCTTGATCGAGCGTGTCACGCGCAATGCCCGCCTGCCGCACGATGCGATGCAGATCGCTGTCGGGTAACTGCAGGATCTGATGCAGCCAGTGCGCGAGCTCGACGTACGGATTGCCACGCAGTTTACAAAAGGCGGTCGCCGATTCAATGCTGCGAAACAGCGTTGCCCCGAGCTTGCCAAACAGCGTTTGTCTGGAAATGGTCATGAAAAATCCGATCTATCAGCGCATAGCAGCGCCATTGTTATTTTTTGTTAAATCTTTTCTATTAAACGTCAGGTCATCTGATATCCCTTGAATTCCCAGATATCGACCACGATAATTCCTGAAAGTTAAAATGTTAAATTTTTTAAGCAGTACAAATCACCATTAATGGCTGTACACAAGTGCTCGATAGCTATAATCTAGTGCCTGATCGCGGTCTTGTAAACCCACCAATGGGCATATTCCAATATACAGATCAAACACTGAATAAATTGATTGGCGGCAATATTTTTCTTTATTGAATCTATTTTTTGGCGTATAGCGAGATTTTTAATGCGAATTCTTGTGGCAAACACACCAGGAATCAGGAGGATTTGTGGACCTTGCCAGACTGTTTCGTCGTACCCGGCCGATGGATCGGCGCGACGCACGGGAGCCAGTAAGCTCCCGCGCTCGGCCAAGTCCGAAAAGCGATGGCCTCCTACTCGATGGACTGGTGAGCGAAGTCCCCAGGGATGCACTGCGGCCACTGCAACGCGATGCGGTCTACGACGTGATCGGCGGCGGCAGGGTATCGGTTGCGCACGCAACTAATACCACCGGAACAACCAGTCTTGATGCCAATCAATTGCTTGACATGCTGTACGCGCAGTACCGGCTCGCGCTGGTCCTGCCAGACAGTGTGCATCAGGAAGGCCGATGGATAGCCGGCAATCTTCGCCATGAAATGTGCAGTGTTGCTCGCGACAGAGCGCCGGTCATGAAGGGGACGGTCTCAGATTTCCTGCAGGGTATTCAGTCAATTGATCAGGCGTTTGGTCCACTGGGTGGTGAGCTGCCCGAATCGTTGCAGCCGCAGGAGCCGCCTGAGGTGCTGGCGCTTTTTGCGCCGCCCGAGCTTCAGGCGAGTGTTGCGCGTCATGAGTCCATGCCGCAGCTCGCCCGTCGCGAGCATCACCTGGTCTCCATTGACAGCCCGGTTTCTGGATCGCAGACAGTAAGCGATACCCTGTCTTGACGAATTTATGCGGGATGACTATTTCTGAAGCATTTCGGAATTATGCGCAATGACTATTTCTGAAGCCCCCCCCGTTTCACTGGCAGAAAAACTTAACGCGGCTGAAGAAGCGGTGCGCCGCGAACCGGCAGTAGCGCATCACCGCTGGATACTGTTCCAGTGGCTATGCATCGGGCGGCAGTGGGTGCGTGCGATGCAGCAACTGCAGGCGTGGGCGAAACTTGATCCTATGCAAACGAGGTTCGCACAGGCCTGCCGGGACCTGGTTCGTGCGGAGCGGTGGCGCGAGAAAACCCTGTCCGGCCTCACACCTCCGGGATACGTGCTCGATGCGACGCCGACATGGATGGCGGATCTGTACGCGGCGCTTGAGTTAAACGCACGCGGCGACATCGAGGCGTGTGATGCGATGCGTGAGCGGGCACTGGACCAGGCGCCGCTTGTGAGCGGCCGCAGCCAATCCGGGACTGGATTCGAATGGATCGGTGATAGCGATTCCCGTCTTGGCCCGGTGTGCGAGCTGATCGTCGCGGGCGCCTATCGCTGGCTCTCGTTTGAGGACATCAGATCGTGGAGGATTATCGCGCCCGTGGCACCGGTCGATCTTGTCTGGGCGCGGTGCGACGTGCGCCTTGTCGATGGCACCTCCCTGCATGGATTCATGCCTGCGCGCTATCCGGATGAGGGAGATGACGCCGGTCGTGAGCGCGAAGACCTGCTGATGGGCCGGCACACGTGCTGGCGCGAGACGGGACGTACCGGTGTGCTGGCGTCCGGACGCAAGACGTGGACGACGGATGCCGGAGAGTTCGACCTGTTCGAACTCGGCGAGTGCGTGTTCGATCACGGGTCCTTCCCGGGAGGGGGAGCCGAACCCGCGTCCCCGGAGAACGCGTCATGAAACGCTCACGCACGCAGAACCCGACAGGCGCTGCCGTGCCACGTCGCACCGATGCACAGTTGCTGCCGACGTTGCTCGATCGACTGCGCGATGATGCGACCCAGCGGCAGACCGAAGCGCCGGGCGAATACGCGGTGACGCGCACGCAGTTGCGCGACATCGTGCAGCGTGATCTGTCCTTCCTGCTGAACACCACCAGCATCGAGGAACAGATCGACCGGGAACGCTATCCGGAGGCGGCCGCGTCAACGATCAATTTTGGTGTGCCGCCGCTGGCCGGCCACTTCACCGCCTCGCGTCGCTGGACCGGTATCAGCGAGATGATCCGGCGCGCGATCCTCGATTTCGAGCCGCGGATTATCCCCGGCACGCTCGAAATCAGGCCGCTGACGACCATCGACAGCGAGCAGAAAACCTACCGTGACCTCGACTTCGAAATCCACGGAATGATCCACATGGAACCTTATCCGGTGGAGTTCCTGGTGCAGAGTTCACTCGACCTTGAAACAAGCCGCCTGCTCGCGCACGCGGGGCGTCACGGAGCTTGACGGGAATGACAAGGCAGATGGGTAAAAAAAGCCAGCCGCCGCGGCGTGAAATGAATGACGCGCACAAGGTGGCAGCAACTCGTACCAAGGCGGCATCTGTATCCCATGACTGGATGACACCGGTGTCGACGGAGAATCCGTGCGGCCACGATATCGAATACGACCCGGAGTTTGTGGTCCTGGCCGCGCGCGTGGCGGCACGCGCGGAGGCACAGTATGGCGACTTTGTGGGCATGCCGGAACCGGTGAACTGGAGCGAGATCGATCGCGACTGCCGGCGGCTGATGCTGCGCGCGAAGGACCTGCGACTCGCGGTCCTCTTCACGCGCTGTCGCACGCAGCTTGCCGGTGCAGAAGGAATGGCTGAAGGGCTGGAGCTGCTCGCCGCCTGGATGAATGCCTTCCCCGATGCCATCCATCCCCAGCTCAGTGTGGATGAGGAGCGCGACGCGGCTCTCGAAATCCGCATGAACGCGCTGCAGGCGCTCACCGAGACGGACGGGCTGATGTCGGATGTGCGCGAGATCGTGCTGCCGCGTACGTCAGCCGCGCGCCTGCAGGTGCGGGACGTTGAGCGCGCCTTTGCACAGCCCCGGCCAGCTGATGCGCTGGCACCCGAATCGGTGGTACGCCAACTCGACGACCTGCGCGCACAGCAGCCGCAGGGACTTGCCGGATTCGCGCGGGCCCAGCTGGCGTTGAGTTCGGTGAAGGCCTGGTGCCGGGAACACCAGGAAGCGTGGCAGCCCGACGTGACGGTGCTGGAGCGGTTGCTCGGCAGGATCGCCGGCGATACCCAGGCTGCGGCGCACGCCGCGCTGACCCAACCCGAAGAAAAGGACGCCAGCATGCATGCCGTCGTGCACACAGACCGGCAGGACGAGGCGGGGGTAGAGGCCGCACCGGCCAGCAATGATTCACCGGCGCAGTCCCGTACGCAGCCCGGGCCCGTTTCAGTTCCCGTGCACACGGAGGGGCTCGGACGGCAAGGCGCACTTGAACGTATGCGCGAAGCACGCGCGTGGTTTGAGCAGCACGAGCCGAGCAGTCCGGTTGCCATGTTGCTCAGGCAGGCCGAGCGGATGGTGGGCAGGCGCTACGCCGAAGTGGTCGGTGCGATACCGCCCGAGCTGCTCGCGCAATGGGATGGCGAACCGGTTTAACGCAATGAGCAAGGATCAACCCGTTCGGGGCAACTGAACCATCACCCCGTCCGGGTCCAGCAGGGGGCTTTCTGGAACCAGAACTGCTTGAGAATTACAACCGCATGTTGCGGCATACGCGCAACTTCGCGCCGAAACTTGCAGGGCTTCATCCGAAGGTGGCTGGGCGCCTCGGCTCGCGCGCGCCCAGCGTTGCCGACCCGTACGTCGAACATTTGATGGAAGCGTTCTCTTTTGCCGTAGAGCGCACCAACATCAAGCGTGACCGCACGATTCCTGCGTTTATTGAACAGCTGCTTGACAGTCTTTATCCGGATGACACCGGACCCACACCATCGATATCGGTTGCACGGATCTGGCCGGATCTGGAAGAGTCGGCCGCGTTGACACAGGGACTGCGTGTTCCCCGCGGTACCGCAATGCGTGCGCGCATCGCGCCAGGCGAAAAAACCGCGTGCCAGTTCACCACCAGCCAGGACGTGGTGCTTTATCCGCTCGAAATCGTGAAGGCACAACTCACTGGCGTGCCGGCCGATATCCCGCACCTGGCGCAGCATGTGCCAGGACCCAGGCCCATTCGCGGTGCGCTGCGCCTGCGACTTCGCACTACCAACGGCGCACCGCTTTCAAGCCTTGAGGGGCTCTCGCGGCTGCCGGTCTACATCGCGGCAGAAGAAGCGGTCGCATCACGCCTCTTTGAACTGCTGCATGTGGCCAGCATGGCGTCGGTCATCGGCGAACCGGGCCAGTTCGATACAGGTCAACGGGTAACGGTAGTGAGCACCGATGCACTTGTCCATGAAGGGCTCGAACCGGATCAGGGACTGCTGCCACAGGGCGTAACATCCCTGCATGGGCGCAATCTCCTGCGCGAATATTTCGCCTGCCAGACCCGTTTTTACTTCTTCACGCTCACGGGGCTCGAGGCGGCCTTTGACCGTATCAACCGTAATGAGGCGGAGATCGTCGTCCTGCTCGATCAGGCCACCGACGAGCTGGCTCCGCTCGTCAATGCGGCTAGCATGGCGCTTTTCTGCACCCCCGTCGTCAACCTGTTCTACCGGCACACGGACCAGAACGGATTGCCCCCCCAAAGCACCGAAGGCAAGCTCGGTGTCTCGCGCCTGGCCCCGCTCGACACCGAGATTTTCCGGGTGGTCCGGTTGCATGGACGGCGAGCCGCCGGTGCCCCTGCACAAGTGTTCCGGCCGCTCTACCATAGCCTGAACAGCGACAAGGGTAATTACGGCCGCTACTTCTCCATGCGTCGGGAGCGTCGGCTGCTCTCGGATGCGGCTCGCCGGTATGGCACGCGTAGCGGCTACGTGGGCACCGACGTGTTCGTCACCCTCGTAGACCAGCGCGAACTGCCCAGCCGCGAAGAGGAAGCCATCCGCTTTGTTTCAGCTGATGTCTGGGCGACCAACCGCGACCTGCCGCTGCTGGTTCCACGCGATGGCGTCGATGACCTCGATGCCGATCTGGATGACGAAATCAGTGCGGGCATCGCGAATATCGGACTGATCCGGCCACCGAGTGCGCCCCAGTCACCGCCCGAAGAAGCACAACGGATCCAGCGCCTCATCCAGGCACTCAATTTCGATCATCAGCCCTTTGGCGAGATGGATCACCGCGAGGGCGCCCAGGCCCTGCGCAACCTGCTCAAGCTTTTCCTGAGCGGGGAGGATGAGGATAGCGCCCGGCAGATCGAGGGCATCGTCGGAGTCCACACCCAGCCCATCGATGATGCGCTGCCGGGCAACGGCCCGCTCGTGACCGGTCGCGGCATCGGCTGCATTGTGACGGTCGATGAGGACCGGTTCTCCGGGTCCAGCCCCTATCTGCTCGGCCTGATTCTTGAGCACTGGCTCACGCGCTACGTTTCAGTCAACAGCCTCACCCGCACTGAGCTGCATTCGATGCAACGCGGGCTCATCGCCCGCTGGCCCGTGCGTATCGGTCATCGCGCGGATAGCGCGATGAACAGCGAGACGGGTTTTCCAGACGGCAGCGAAGATGAATCACTGCCAACTGCAATCCCGAGGACAGATCAACGGCCGGCTCAGGCTTCCGTCCAGTGGCCTGATGAGCCGTGGCGCTATGGGTTTCTCGCGATGCTGCGCCGCATCGGCTCCGATCCGGCGATAGACCCGGTGGGCACCGCAGCACTGCCCCAGCGCGAGCCCTTCAGTCTGGGCCAGCAACCGAGTCTCGCGTTTGCGCCGCGCGAAGTGGCCAGTATCGAAGAGACCGGCGGCCAGCTGATGATTCGTCTTTTCAGTCTCGGCCTGCTCGGGCCCAATGGCCCGCTGCCACTGCACATCACCGAGATCGCCCGCGAGCGCAAGGAGCACCGGCACGATGCCACGCTTGCTGACTTCCTCGATATTTTCCACCACCGGCTGCTCACCCAGTTCTATCGGACCTGGGCCGCGGCCCAGTCTGCGGTGAGTCTCGATCGTCCGGAGAAGGAGACCTTTTCCTTTTATGCCGCAAGTCTCGCCGGACACGACATCGAAGAGACCCAGCGTGGCGCGCTGCCGGCCCACGCGCTACTCTCGGCCAACGCCCACCTGGTTCGCGAGGCCCGCAATCCGGACGCGCTGCGCGCCATGCTCGCGCATTACTTCGGTGTCCCGGTGCGTATCGAGGAATTCGTGTTCCACTGGATCGAGCGCTCGACCCAGGACGCGAGCCGCTTTGGCGTGCCCACGACCGGCTCCACACTGGGCGTGAACGCCTTTCTCGGTGGCATGGTTCCTGACCGCCAGGGCAAGTTCCGGATTGTGTTCGGGCCGCTCGATTTCGCGGATTACCTGCGCTTTACGCCTCGTGGCACAGACCTGATCAAGCTCGTCGAATGGGTGAGGGCGTTTGTCGGGCGTGAACTGGTCTGGGAGCTTGAGCTGCAGATCAAGCCCGAGAGTGCACCGGTGGCCGTGATGGGTGGCCCGCAACAACTGGGCTGGTCGTCCTGGCTTGGTCAGCCACCGGCGGACAAACCCATTACCGGCATGCTGTTCGAACCCGAGCATTACATGAAACAGCTCCAGCAACGGAGGACGCCATGAATCCCGAACTGCTTGCCTACTACAACCGCGAATTGCGGTTCGCCACAGCCAGGGCGAAGGACTTCGCGCGTGGGCATGCGAAGATCGCACGGCGTATGGGCATGCAGGCCGGAGAGATCGGCGACCCGTATGTGGAACGGCTGCTGCAGGGCTTCGCGTTTGCGACTGCGCATATGGAAATGCGCATTGACAGCGAGTTTCCGGAACTGATGCAGCCGCTGCTGCAGACCCTTTATCCGAACTATGCCTGTCCGATTCCAGCGATGGCCGTGGCCCGGCTATGGCCGGGCCACGGCAGTGGTCATGGAGGCCAACGCTTCCTGATACCGCGAGGCACGTCTTTTTTTGCCTGCAAGCCGCTCGGTAACGACACGATTTGCGAGTTTCGCAGCAGCCAGGATGTGGCGCTCTATCCGTTGACAGTCTCGCTTGCCCGCCTGACTGGTGTGCCCCCTGACATTCCATCACTGGGCCGTTACGTGCCGCCAGGTCGCCAGGTGCGCAGCGCCCTTCGTCTGCGTCTGGCCACCACCAACGGTACGCCCATCTCCAGTCTGGAAGATCTGGACCGGCTGCCAGTCTGTTTAACGGGAAACGAACGCACAGCCTCCCGGCTTTTTGAGCTGATTCACGCAAGCGGCGTAGCGACCATCGTGGGGGCGCCTGAGCAGTTCGCGACCCATCCGTTTCATGCGGTCACGGCCAATGCGGTCGTCCATGAAGGGCTGGCGCCCGACCAGAGCCTGCTACCCGCGGCGCCGGGACAGTTTCATGGGCATACGCTCCTGCAGGAGTACTTTGCGTGCGCCCCCCGATTCTGGTTTTTTGCGCTGACGGGACTGGCAGCAGGATTGAAGGCGATCGACGGCACCGAGGTGGAGATCGTGATCCTGCTCGAGCGCGAGCTGGAGTCCTATGCGGACCGGGTGGACGCCTCGCATTTCGGTTTGTTCGCCACCCCCGTCATCAACCTTTTTCCGAAACTCACACGGCGCCTGAAACTGGAACCCGGCCAGCGCGAGCATGAGATCGTGGTGGAGCCTGCTGCGCCGACGGATTACGGGATCCATTCGATCCAGGTGGCATTCGGCCAGCAGTCGGAAGACTCCGACGATGAACCCATCTGGCCGCTCTACCAGCGCCTGAGTCACGATGAAACGCAAGACCGACGCTACTTTGCCTTGCGCCGGGACCTGAGCGTGCCAGCCGACGATGGTCGTCAATACGAGACACGCCGGTCTTTTACGGAGACGAAGACCTGGCTATCACTGGTAGATGGAAACGGGCAACCCCTTCAGAGCGATATCCAGTATCTGACGGCTGAGGCATGGGTCACCAACCGGGACCTGCCCGGCATGATGACGCCGGACGGTCGAAAGGACCTCAAGATGCAGGGCTCCGTGCCCCTCGCCGGTATCGGCTTCGTGCGTGCCCCGAGTGTGCCCAGGCCGCCGCTCGCGCAGGGGACAGTGGCCTGGCAATTATTTAGCCAGCTCACACCCAGTGATGCGATGTTCGATGATGACACCGCGGACGCACCCGATGCACTACCGGGTGAAGGGCTGCGCCGGCGGCTACGGCTTTTTCTGAGCCGGGAGGCCGTCGCGCACCGGCAGCAGGTTGAGGGGCTCATCGGCGCAACGGCAACCCCGGTCAACGGCCTGATGCCAGGTAACCGTGGGCCAGCGTTCGGGCGCGGAATCGAATGTGAACTGACGTTTGATGAAGCCGGGTTTGACGGGATCAGTCCTTATACGCTGGGACTGGCGCTGGAGCATTACGTGGCCCGCCACGTGTCGATGCATTCGTTCACGCGCACGGTACTGCGCTCAAAGCAGCGCGGTCTGATCGCGACGTGGCCAGCGCGTGCGGGTACGCGCAACGTGGCGTGAAGCGATGACATCATCAGGTATGCAGAATATCCATGGAATTATTTTCAAGGTAATCGCGAAGGAGAAAGGCGGATGGACTGGTTAAGGCAACCTCGCATACTGGAGCTCTCGGGGGCGGCACTGCCCGCCTGGCGTGACCTGCCGCTCTTTACGGTGTCGCGTGTCTCGGGCAAGGAAAAACTCGGCCACCTGTACGACTACACGGTCGAAGTGGCGACGCTCGAAGACATGATGCTCGGCGTGCGCGAAGCGCAGTCACTGGTCGACGTCGACCAGCTCGTGGGCAAGGAAGTCACCGTGAGCATCGCCATCGAGGGGCGCGGTGACGGCTTTATCGGTATCGCAAACGTTGGCGCCGGTACGCGCACCATCACGGGACTGATTGTCTCGGCGCGCTGTGTCGGGGCAGACGACCGGCGCGCGTTTTACCAGTTCCGTATCCGCCCCTGGCTCTGGCTAGCGAGCCTGAAGATCGATTCACGCATCTACCAGGACAAGACGGTTGTCGAGATCACCGATGCGATTCTGGAGAATTATCCGTACCCGTACGAGAAGCGCCTGAATGGTCCGGGCTTTGGCCGCGGCTATCCACGGCGAGACTACCAGCGTCAGGCATGGGAATCTGATTTCGCATTCCTGAACAGGCTATGGCAGGAATGGGGCATTTCTTTTTTTTACGAGGACAGCACGCTGGTGCTGGTCGATTCGGTGGGCGGCTACAGGAAGCATGGCCCGGCCTATGCCACGCTGCGCTATCTCGCACCCGAAGGCCAGCGCATCGACGAGGAACACGTCTCGCAGTTCGAGATCGCCCGCACGCTCACGACGGGCAAGGTCAGTGTCACCGACTACGACTACACGCGTTCGCGCGCGGATCTAGCCGCCAAAGACCAGGATTTCCAGAAGCGCGCGTTCGATAACTACGAAGAGTACGCGTGGGGCGACTACTCGCAGCCACTGGCCGGCATGATGGGCATCGAGGGCGAACCCAACGATGCGTGGTTCGAAGGCGAGCACCTCGCCTGCGTGCGGCTCGAAGCGCACCGTGCGAAGAGCCTGCGCGGCAAGGGTAAAGGTAACCTGCGTGGCTTGATGACCGGGCACATCTTCCAGCTTGAGGGCTACCCGCAGAAGCTGGGTAATGCCGGGTATCTGGTCGTCTCCACACACATTGATATCCGCAACAACGACACCTCGACCCAGGCACCGGGCTCGGCCGCGCACTATAGCTGCGAGACGCGCTTCACGGTGCAGCCGGCCAACTCGCCATTCCGGACCGCGCAGAAGGCCAGGAAGCCCCGCCTGCATAGCGAGATTGCCGTAATCACGGGCTATGACAATTCGCCCGTGTGGACAGACTCGTACGGGCGCACACGCCTGCAGTTCATCTGGGACCGGCAGGGCCAGATGAACCAGGATTCGAGCTGCTGGATCCGGGCGGTGTCGCCGTGGCAGGGGGAGAACTACGGCGCGATCTTCATTCCGAGGCCCGGCCAGGAGGTCGTGGTGGGCTACTACCACGGGGATCCGGACAAGCCCTATATCGCGGGGCGCCATGTGAACCAGTTCAACGAGCCGCCGTGGGTGCTGCCGCACAACGATGCGCTCTCGGGCTGGAGGAGCCAGTCGCTGGAGGGCCAGGGGTCGAACAGCGTGGTCACCGACGACACGCCGGGCAAGCTCCAGGTCCAGGTGTCGAGTGACCAGGCGAATTCGCGTCTCGTGCTCGGCAGTAACACCCACATCGACGGCAACCAGGGGCGCTCGCAGGCGCGCGGTGAAGGCTTCGAACTGGCGACCGAGGCGCACGGTGTGGCGCGTGCGAACCGCGGCATGCTGATCACCACCGAGACACGCGCGGGGGCGAGCGCACCGGTGAAGGACATGGGTGAGACGCTTGCTCGCCTGGATGATGCCCGTACGCTGCACGAGGACCTCACCGGAGCGGCCCAGGCCAACGGTGCCCAGGAGCCGGGCAGGGACCAGAAAGCCGTCACAGCGGCGATCAGGGCGCAAAACATGGCCCTTAAGGGGAAGGCGGGAAATGGCCAGTTTCCGGAATTCACACAGCCACACCTGACACTGGCGAGCCCGGCAGGCATTGAGACCACGACGGCGGGCAGTACTCACCTCGCGAGCGGCCAGCATCTTGCCGTGACGACTGGCGCCGATGTGGCCATGGCGGCGGGCGGCTCATTGTTTGGGACATTCGGCAACAAATTGCGCTTGACCGTCCAGAAGGCAGGAATGTGGCTTGTCGCAGTGTCTGGAAATATCGATCTACGCGCGCTGAAAGACAGCATCAATTTGCTGGCAAAACTCAACGTCACCGTGACTGCCGAGAAGATCATCATCAGCGCAACGCAGGAGATCGAAGTCCGGGGTGGCGGCAGTTTTACTCGATGGACCAACGGAAATATCTACAACGGCACGTCGGGCCAATTCGAAGTGCATTCAGCCGGGCGCCTGATGACCGGGCCGGATTCCGCCGCCCTGCCAACGCTACCCGAGTCGAAACCCGGTGAGCAGGAACTGCATTTCGCACTAGGCGCCTTGTCGAACGACGCAGCCCATCGCTATGTGGAGGAGCCTTACGAACTCTACAAAGGTAGCGAGAAGATCGATGAGGGCGTGACTGACGAGTATGGGCGAGTGGTGGTGAAAAACCATCAACCAGACACCAAGGCCTATACGGTCAAGCTGTGCAACGGCGGGCAGTTCAATCTGATGGTAAAGGACGAGCTCGAGAACGACGCGGACCACCAGACCAATCGCGGCGAACGCACAGCCTGACTCTGGAGAAAATCAGCATGACCAACCTGAAAACGCAGAATCCCGTTGATGTGGCGATTGCCGAGGCGGGGCGGCAGGCACAAGGCTCGGTGCAGTGGCTACTTGAAACACGTACTTGCAAAGATGCGCCGGAGACCACGCTGGGCAACCAGCTCGACTTCTTTATCTGCGGTGAGGACGGTTTCAGAGAGCTGTCCCGGGATCTGCTCAACGCGACAAGAACGGTAGATCTCGTCTGCTGGGGCTTTGATCCAGGCATGGAACTGGTCCGCAGCGCAGATAAATGGCATCCTGGAAAGACCTATGGCGATCTGCTGGAGCAAATCGCGAAGAAGGGCGTCAGGGTGCGGTTGCTGCTTTGGTACGATGACACCGGTTCGTTTGCGCAGAACAATATGCCGGGCTATACAAACGAGCCCGTTTCGATGACGTTGCACCCGCAACAATACATCGCCCAGACGAAGGCCTGGGGGCTCGGTGATCCGTACGGCAATCCGGAGCGTCACCAGTATTGCAAGGAATGGTGGAGCAGAAATCTTCCCGGCGGACCGAATAAGGGAGTCGGAAAAGGAGAGAATCCGAATCTCCAGATCATGCCCAGGGGTATCAACCGGGACATAACGAGCAAGGATGTTGATGCGCTGCTAAAGCACTATCCTGAAGAAAAGGTTATGCCGAGCGATGAAAAGATTGGAGTGGAGCAAAGAATCATCGGTTCGGAATACGACCTACTGACCAAATGCACGACTCATCACCAGAAGCCCGTACTGATCGACTACAACTACAACAATGACGGCGGTAATCAGGCAGTTGGTTACGTGATGGGCCTGAATTCGGTCACGGACTTCTGGGATACGAAGAGCCATGAGATCGATACGACATCCCGGCGTGAAACGTCCGCATACCCAACTACCATGGGAGAAATCCAGCACGAGTATGAGAGTGACGTCCTCAATGCGACATTTTCTTACCAGGAATCCGCTCTTTCACGGGAGCTACAGGAAATCCATAGTGCCCAGTTCCGGTCGCTTCGTCCGTACCAGGACTATGCGTGCCGAATATGCGGACCGGCACTTAAACGGTTACACGAAAATTTCGAGGTTAGCTGGAATTATCTCGCGCATCGTTTTGCGCCACTCCTGCTGCCGGTAGCGGAGCACACCGTGGCAGGTCCGGCTAACCATCTGCCGCCACCGAAGCGGCAACCGGGAAGCGCAACGGGTCAGAACTGCAAGGTGCAGATCGTCCGGACGCAGCCCAGAGAGCAGGAAAAGACCATCAAGAAGCTGTATTTGCAGTCCACAAGCATTGCGCGCGACTACATTTATATCGAGAACCAGTATTTCTTCTATCCGGAGTTCGCCCAGCAACTGAAGATCGAGCGGCAAACGTTCTGCGACAAATGGGCAGCCCTGGCAAATAAACCGCTGATGGAGGTGCCGGCGCTGCATCTGTTCATTGTCATTCCCCATCCGGAGCGCGATCAAATGATCCCGCGTACTTTCGACACCGTGACCGAACTGGGGGCGAGCGACCAGATGCCCGGGCAGGCGAAATTAGCCGATGCAGGCAAGGCGAGCCATGACAACAAAGGCAGCCATCAGGACAAGAAGGGCAACAAGGTGCTGGACCGGGCCAGCGTGCAGGCGCTGCAAAAGACGCTCGGCCTGAAGGTCAGTGTGGCGCGCCTGTGCACGAGTGGCGCGGTGAATGGAAACATGGCGTATCGCGAAATCTACATTCACTCGAAGCTGATGATCATCGACGATGTTTTTCTTACACTTGGTAGTGCGAATATTAATCAGCGTAGCATGTCGGCGGACAGTGAAATCAATATTGCGGTGAATGGAGCGGTCTGGCCCGAGGAGCAGCGCAGGGAGGTATTCAAGCTGCATTCCGGCAATACGATTAGCGGGGATGGTGGACGTAGAGAGATGCCGCAGGTATATAAGGATTGGAACAAACTGGCGAACATTAACTACCAAACGTGGAAAACGGGCGAAATAAACCTTACCGGGTTTCTTGTGAAATTCGAAGACATGCGCAAGACCGATGTCATGTATGCGTCGGTGACCGTGCCGTCGCTGGACTATCCGACGGCGGTCGCATGAGACTCGCCCGGACCCGATACCTGATCGGCCTGTGCCTGGCTCTTGTTGTGACACCGGCCGCTTTTGCCACCTCCCCCATTCAACAGTTGATCACTGCCATGTCCAGTTCCAGTCTGCCGCGCAATACGAAGTTGCCGCTGTTCAATCCGCATCGCAAGGATTTCACCTGCATGTACCAGGCCCAGCATCTGCCGCCCGTCGACCCGCAGGCCGAACTGTGGTTCCAGCAGGCGCTGGCGCTGGACGATCCGACTATCTACTACAAGAAACGGGACTGGAAGAAGATCTACGAGCTTTATCAGCAGGCGGCGGAGCGTAATCACTGGCAGGCCATGCTGAATCTCGCCGCGCTGATCCTGAATACGGACTACCCGGTTCCGGAGCATGACACGGAAGTGGCGATCCGGTGGGTGGAGAAGGCCATGCAGCTTGGCGTACCCGATGCGTGGGACATGATGGGCACCTACCACCAGCACGGGCTCGTCAAGGGCGGCGATGCGACCAGCGCCTATGCGTTTTTCCAGAAGGCGGCCGACATGGGCAGTCCGCGCGCGCAGGTATTTCTTGGCGAGGCCCTGGATGCCGGATGGGACAACCCGGGGAGCGGGTTCTGGGCTAACCAGCCCATCGGCCAGGCGATGCTGAAATGTGCGCTGGCCCAAGGCAATGGGGACGCAGCGGACCAGTTGAGCTTTGACTATGCCGGGACCGGTACTGCCAAAGGCGGTACGCCGGAAGGTAAGCGCCGCGCACTGGAAGTTTTACATGAGGGAGTAAAACTGGGCAGTGCAAAGGCTGCGAATGATCTAGCTTCTGAATTCCGTGGCTTCGCCTTGTCCACTGGTCGCAACATCGTGGGATATGCCGATGAAGCCCGCGCTGACCGCTACAGCAAGCTTGGCGACGCCCTGGAATTCTACGAGGGCCGCCTGAAACTGCCGAACCTCGACAAGGTGCTGCCGCTGCCGCCCGCGCGGCTGCCGAAATGGAACGGCAATGTCCAGACGCTGATCGACGCGGCCAAGGCCGTCACGCCGCCCATCAAACTGGCCCCGGAGCAGCAGCGGCCCGGCCGGGCAGCGATTCCACTGGGCTATACGGTTCCTTCGCTCTCGCCGACCGCACGTACCCAGGCGGGCAACGAACCGGTGGCGGAAACGGGCTACTGGATTGCGCTGGACCGCAATGCCGCGACGGCGGGCGGCTATACGCCGGCATTCGTTCGCGGTGGATACCCCGAGTACTACCGGGTCGGGGAACGATTCGAACCGCCGCCCGCCAACTGGATGACGGCAGAGCAGGTGCGCTGGCACTTCCTGGGCGAGGCCTACCGCAAGCCGCAGCCGCAGGAATACCTGCCGACGCTCGTCAAGGCGGGACTGATCCGGCAGCTTGAGGCCGAAGCCTCGCCGCCGCTGGTCTGCGCCGGTACCCGGCCGTGTCCACAGACCGGCATCTGGGAAGGGCGCGTGGCAGCGGACCATCCACTGTCCAAACTCTACAACCACTGGTATCGCCAGACGTTCGTCGAGCAAGGAAATGCGTTTCCCGATCCCCATGGTCAGGATCTGGACATTGCCGCGCGCGAGGTACGGTGGACGTGGCTAGGCAGTCCGAACGCACAGCGCGTGCCGGGCGTGTACGACATCGCACTTTGAGATCATCGAGTGATAGTGTGGCACGGTGGTGGA
This sequence comes from Paraburkholderia adhaesiva, assembly GCF_021390575.1. Taxonomy (GTDB): domain Bacteria; phylum Pseudomonadota; class Gammaproteobacteria; order Burkholderiales; family Burkholderiaceae; genus Paraburkholderia; species Paraburkholderia adhaesiva. The sequence goes on from NZ_JAJEJQ010000003.1 coordinate 807,107, forward strand.
CGGATGGCCTGCCGGGAAATCTAGCTTCACTCGAAGCTGATGTTCATCGACGATATGTTCCTGACGCTTTGCAGTGCGAACCTGAACCAGTGCAGCATGTCGGCGGACAGTGAATTCTATATTACGGTGAATGGAGCGGGCTGGCCTACAGAACAGCGCGGGAAGGTAGCGAGAAGATCGATGAGGGCGTGACTGACGAGTATGGCCGAGTGGTGGTGAAAAGCCATCAGCCAGACACGAAAGCCTACACAGTCAAGCCGTGCAACGGCGGGCAGCTCAATCTGATGCTCAAGGACGCACCGAATTCCGATCCGAACCATATCGACCAGCGCACACATCGCGGTGTACGCGCCACCTGATAGGCCAATCCTTTGATAAAAGTAAGGCATATTGACCATGTCTGACCTGAAAACACAAAACCCCGTTGACGTCGCCATTGCCGAGGCTGGCCGCCAGGCGCAGGGCTCGGTTCAATGGTTACTCGAGAAGAAGACCTGTCCGGACGCGCCCGAGACTACCGAGGGAAATGATCTCAAGTTGTTTTACTGCGGCCAGCAGGGTTTCGATCAATTGTCCAGCGATCTGCTCGACGCGAAATCAAGCGTTGACCTCATCTGCTGGGGCTTTGATCCGGGTATGGAGCTTGGTCGCGGCTCCGGCCCGTGGCCGCGCGGCATGAGGTATGGCGACGTGCTTGAACAACTGGCAAAAGACGGAAAAAAAGTCAGGCTGCTGCTTTGGTTCCACCCACGGGCGTCGAGAAAACAGAACAGCATGCCCGGCTATACCGACGTGCCAGTCAACGCGTTCACGAGCCCCGTCCAGCGGGCCGTTCAGGGTGACGACCCCTACGGCAACAAGGCGCGTCATGAGTGGTGCAAGGCCTGGTGGGCACGGCATGGTGTTACACATGATCGCGTTGATCCACGCAAGGCCACGTATCCCGACCATCTCCAGATTGTTTTGCGCGGTATTGATACGAATGCCGTGAAGGAACTGTTGGCTGCCGACATCAAGGAAGAGGACCCGCCCGATTCGTCCTGGCTGAACCCGACTGATGAGGCGGCCTTGCTCTGGAACTACCCGACACATCACCAGAAACCTGTCCTGATCGACTATGCGCACGACGGCGGGAGCAAGGCTGTCGGGTTCGTGATGGGACTGAACTCTGTCACGGACTATTGGGATACGGTTGAGCACGAGATAGAAACGGATCTGCGTGAAACCGGGACGACATCCACACGGCAAGCGGAAACTGACCACGAATACAAAAGTGATTTTCCTTACGGAAATCCAGACGACCGGGAAAAGCTGGCGGCGATTCACGGCGGAGATTACAAATCCATCCGCCCGTACCAGGACTACGCCTGTCGTGTGGTGGGGCCAGCGCTGAAGCGGCTGCACCAGAATTTCGAGAACGGCTGGAACATGTTTGCGCCGTCGCAGTGGAAAACTTCGGCGAAGGATAGCGATCCGCTGCCACCGAAGATTCCCACACTGGAAAAGGATCCGGCGCAGCAGGTGCAGATTGTCCGGACCCAGGCGGCCGAGAACGAGAAGACCATCAAGAGGCTCTATTTCCAGGCGACCAGCGTTGCGCGCAACTACATCTACATCGAGAACCAGTACTTCTTCTATCCGGAGTTCGCGCGTCATCTGAAGAAGGAGCGGAAAAAGTTCTGCCGCGCGTGGGCGAAGCTGGCAAAAAAGCCGATGACGAAGGTGCCGAACCTGCACCTGTTCATTGTCACTCCCCATCCGGAGGATGACGGCATGGTGCCCCGCACGTTTGACACGCTGACCGAGTTTGGAAAGAGCGACGCGATGCCCGCGCAGGCAGGGTATGTTGATGCGGGAAAGTCCGATCAGAAATACGCGAATTCAACGCAGGGGACCTACACCACGACATACGATGACGATACCGGCAACCCGCACAGCGTGGCGCGCACTCATCCTGTACTGGACCGGCCGAGTGTGGACACGCTGGAAAATACGATGGGGCTGAAGGTCAGCGTGGTGCGCCTGTGCACGAGTGGATCGGTTGGCGGAAAGATGGCTTATCGGGAAATTTACATCCATTCGAAACTGATGATCATTGATGACGCGTTCTTCACGCTCGGAAGTGCGAATCTGAACCAGCGCAGCATGTCGGTCGATAGCGAGATCAATATCGCGGCGACGGGCGCGGACCATGCAACCACATTGCGCGGTGATGTGTTCAGACTCCATTCAGGAGGTGACATCAATGGAGACGGGGGGCGAAGTGGAATGCCCGATGTGTATAAGTCATGGGATGACCGTGCAAGTAAAAACTTCGACAAATGGAAAGCAGGAAAGGAAAAAATGAATGGTTTTCTGATGAAGTTCGAGGACCAGCGCTCTACCAGTACGAAACACGCCATGAATACGGTGCCATCCTCAGCAGACAGTCAGAGTGCACTGGTATGAGATTTTCCCTTCGATATCTAGCTGCGCTGTGCCTTCTTCTTGTTGTGGCACAAACCGCGTTGGCCGAGTCCAAAATCCATCAATTGATAACCGCCATGTCCAGTTCCGATCTTCCCCGTTACACAAAGCTGCCGCTGTTCGAGCCGCACCGCAAGGAGTTCGCCTGCGTCTATCAGGACCAGCACCTGCCGCCCGTCGATGCGCAGGCCGATCTGTGGTTCCAGCAGGCACTCGCCATGGAACTTGATCCCGAGATCTACTGGGAGGACAAGGACTGGAGAAAGATTTATCAGTTATACCAGCAGGCCGCCGATGGCAACCACTGGAAAGCGATGCTTAATCTTGCCAGCCTGATCCTGAGCGAGTATCCGGTTCCCGAGAAAAACCCGGAGACGGCAATCCGCTGGGTGGAGAAAGCGATGCAGCTCGGGGTGCCCGACGCCTGGGACACCATGGGCATCTACCACAGGAAGGGCATTGTCCGGGGCGGGAGCGCCACGAGTGCCTATGCGTTTTTCCAGAAGGCGGCAGACATGGGCAGCCCCTCGGCACAGGCGTTCCTCGGGGCAGCGCTGGATGCCGGGTGGGACAATCCGGGCAACGGGTTCTGGGCAAACATGCCCATTGCAATGAAGATGCTGGAATGCGCAGTAGCGCAAGGCTCTGGCGACGCCGCGTATGAACTGGCGTATCGTTATGCAGATCCGGGAACACCTGAAGCTAAATCCCGCGCATTGAAAATATTGCAGGAAGGCGTGAAATTCGGTAGTGCGAAGTGCGCGAATAGATTGTCTGTTCAGTTTAATGGTTTAGACCTGACTAATGGCGAGAGCTTGGTCGCTTATATCGACAAAGCCCGTTCAGAGCGCTACAGCAAAATTGGTGATGCCCTGGACTGGTATGGGGGCACTCTTAAACTCCCCAACCTCGACAAGGTACTGCCGCTTCCTCCCGCAGTCTTGCCAAAATGGAACGGCGACGTCCAGACGCTAATCGACGCCGCAAAGGCCGTGACCGCGCCAGTGAAGACCCCGGCCAGCGCGCCGCACCCCGATCCCCGGGCAGCCTTGGTCAAATCCGGCCTGCTACGTCCGCTCGCGGACTGGCCGCAGCCTTTGCGCTGTGATGGTGGAACGAAATGCCCGCAGACCGGTATATGGGAGGCGCGCGTGGCCCCAGATCACCCGCTTGCTGCCCTCTATAACCGCTGGGACCGGCAGGCATTTGTTGAGAAGGGCGCCAACTTTCCCGACCCGCAACAGCAGCATCTCGACATTTCGGCGCATGACGTTCGATGGACGTGGCTCGGTAGTCCCAATCCGGTGCATATCGCCGACGTTTACACGATTGCCCTGTAGGCTGGCGGTGATCGACAGGAGAAAGAATGGTACGTCAGATATATGGAAAGGTGGAAAGGAGAAAATGAAGGGATTCCTGATGAAGTTCGAGGGCCAGCGCTCTACCAGCACGAAACACGCCATGAATATGGCGCCATCCTCAGCAGACAGTCAGAGTGCACTGGTATGAGATCCCCCCTTCGATATCTAGCCGGTCTGTGCCTTCTTCTTGTCGTGGCACAGGTCGCCTTGGCGGAGTCCAAAATCCATCAATTGATAACCGCCATGTCCAGTTCCGATCTGCCCCGTTACACCAAGCTGCCGCTGTTCGAGCCGCACCGCAAGGAGTTCACCTGCGTCTATCAGGACCCGCACCTGCCGCCCGTCGACGCGCAGGCCGATCTGTGGTTCCAGCAGGCACTCGCCATGGAACTTGACCCCGAGATCTACTGGAAGGACAAGGACTGGAGCAAGATTTATCGGCTGTACCAGCAGGCCGCCGATCGCAACCACTGGAAGGCGATGCTCAATCTTGCCAGCCTGATCCTGAGTGTGTATCCGGTTCCCGAGAAAAACCCGGAGACGGCAATCCGCTGGGTGGAGAAAGCGATGCAGCTTGGGGTGCCCGACGCCTGGGACACCATGGGCATCTACCACAGGAAGGGCATTGTCCGGGGAGGGAGCGCCACGAGCGCCTATGCGTTTTTCCAGAAAGCGGCAGATATGGGCAGCCCCTCGGCACAGGCGTTCCTGGGCGCAGCGCTGGATGCCGCTTGGGACAATCCGGGCAACGGGTTCTGGGCCAATCTGCCTGTCGGAACGAAAATGCTCGAGTGCGCTGTTGCCCAAGGTAATGGCGACGCTGCGCATGAGCTTGGGTTCGTATACGCGCGCCCTCATACCCCAGAAGCCAAGCTTCGCGCTCTGAAGGTTCTACAGGTTGGGGTAAAGCTAGGGAGTGGAAAATGTGCCAGTTATCTGAGCAGTCAATTTAGGGGGATGGACCTGGCCGAAGGTGAGAACCTCCCGGGCTATATCGATGAAGCTCGGGAAGATCGCTATACCAAGATCAGCGATATTCTGGAGTGGTATGAAGGTACCCTGAAGCTTCCCAACCTTGACAAGGTACTACCGCTTCCTCCCGCCGCCCTGCCGAAATGGAACGGCGACGTCCAGACGCTGATCGACGCAGCCAAGGCCGTTACCCCGCCAGTGAAGCCCCCGGCCAGCGCGCCGCAGCCCGATCCCCGGGCGGCCCTGGTCAAATCCGGCTTGCTACGTCCGCTTGCGGACTGGCCCCAACCAATGAGCTGCGATGGTGGAAGAAAATGCCCACAGACTGGAATATGGGAGGCGCGCGTGGCCGCCCGTCACCCGCTTGCTGCACTCTATAACCGCTGGGACCGGCAGGCATTTGTTGAGAAGGGCGCCAACTTTCCCGACCCGCAACAGCAGCATCTGGACATATCGGCGCATGACGTTCGCTGGACCTGGCTCGGCAGCCCCAACCAGATTCACATCGCTAACGTTTACAAGATTGCCTTGTAGGCTGGTCATGATCGACAGGAGAAAGAATGGCACGTCAGATTATCGTCACCGGCGACACGCTCGCCCCATACGGGGGAAAAGTTATCGGTGGATCGGAGAAGGACAACATTGACGGACGAAAGCCTGCCCGCAAGGGCGATGAGGTGAACTGTGCTGAGCACGGCGTCAATCCAATTGTCGAGGGAGATGATTCGACGCTGGTCGACGACAGGCCCGTAGCGCTCGAAGGGCATCACGCTGCATGCGGTTGCACATTGGTGAGCCTGCAGGAAACGACACGCGTGGGGTGACAGAAAAGCGAAATGGCAAGCGCCACAGCCTGTACGGATGCAGCCTGACTTCGAATATCAAGTGGACCGGCCAGTCTTTCGTAGACCCCTTCGGTTGCCAGAAATTATGGCTCAAAGGCGTGTGCGGAAGGTTGGCCGGTCCAATCGCGCTCTTGTGGATGCTGTCGCCGCCGAAGCGAATCGTTGAGCACGACACGGCGCAGCCGGTTACGCAACACGGGAAGCTCGACCACGTGTGCTACGTCATCGGTGCATCAACCGCGTCCGGCCATGCGATTTCGCTGGATCGAAAGGTCTGCACCGACAGGTTCGGGCAGACCACGGATATGACGCTCGCACACACGAGCTAGGCCAAGGATAAGAACGATGACCAATTATCAATACATCGCCGAAATGAACACGGCTTTTGGCAACGAACGGGGCGATGCGCAAAACATCGACTGGGACCGCATCCGGAGCCAGTGCGAGAACATCGGCCACGAGTTCGGCGAACTGCTGGTGGCTCTCGGTGGTGACAGTGCACAGGTCGAAGACCTGATTGCGAAGATCGGCACCGTTCAATTCCGGGGGGCGTTACCCCTTGAAGTCGCCTTTGAGCGCAATCTGTGCGAATGCACGCCAGCACACGCCCGTCATCGGGTCCGCCGGTTCCTCGGGGAACGGCCGGCGCGTTTTCTTCTGGTGCAGTTCAATCGCCGTGCGCAGCGAGAGCGCGACGCGCGAGCGCCACGGCTCGGGGTACAGGTCCGCCACGCGCCAGGTCCATTCGCGCCAGGTGACCCCTTCCAGGGGCGCTGCGGGATGATGCCCATAGAGGTCCGTGAGGGCATAGCGCGCCGCCGTCGTCGCGCCCCGTACGCGCGCAGTCATCCTGCGCCACAGGTCGGGATAGCAGACCGCCCACGTACGGAGCAGCGTGAGCGGTTCCGCCAAACGGCGGGCAGACGCGCCGCAGAGGGCGGGGCAGTCCCATGGCTTCGAAGCGGTCAGAGGTGGCGTTGTAGTCCCAGCCGAAACGCGACGGCGCCACCCACACATCCCCAAACGTCCAGTCATAGGCCGGATCGCGCAGCAACAGGTTACGCGCGTGCGGTGACGAGTGAAGTAGTTGTCGATGCGTTTCGTCGTCATGCGCAGCCTTTGCGTCCGCTTAGCGCGATCGGTTCATGTTTCGCCGGTTGCGAAGTGCGCCTCGGGTTCGCCGAGGTCGGCAAGCTGATTGCGGACATGCGCGGCGAGGCGTTGCGGTCAGCCGTTCGAGGTCCGCGATACCGAACTCGGTGGCGAGGAATGGCGCGACCTTCGAGGTACAGGCCAGCCACGCGTCGCGCTGCTCGCGGCACAGATCGAACACGACCGTCTGCGCGACGGAGACCTCGACCAGCGAACCCGATTTGTGCTCGTATTCGAGGCGGCGCAGCAGGGCGAGCCAGTTTTCTTTCAGCTGCAACGCTTCGCCGTAGGCCGCGGGCGCGCGTTCGAACTGCGCTTTACGTTCATCGCGGCGGGTCAGCAGCAATTCCCGTCGTTTTCGGTTGCCACGCAGGCACAGACCGGGCTATCCGCCGTGGCCACGTTCGCCGCCGCTGCGCAGAACTTCGCCAGCCAGCTTTCCGCCCTGCTGACGACACCGCCGCTGGTGGGCGAACTGGAGCGCACCGCGCAGCCCATCACGCAGCGCGCCACGAATCTCGTGTCGATGGTCCCGACGCTCTCGGGCAACTATGGGTGCTACGTGGGCCAGTACACCGCAAGCGTCAGGAATCCTTCGACCACGCTCGCGCAGCTTTCGGGGCAGGCCGCGCAGGCGCGCGAGTCAACGCACCACGACGGCGCGGCGCTCGTCGCTGCGCCCAGCGTTGCCGATCCGGCGGGCATGAGCGCCGCCGCACAGACGCTCGTTGCAGCGGTGCAGGGTGCGAACCCGGACCCGCATCAGGCCGTGCAGTCGCTGCTCGGACTGCAACGCAATACCGTGATGCAGACGCGTGCCAATGCGGCGCTCACCGCCGCAAACACGGTCAGCGGCGCGCTTTACCGGCGTAGCGCGGTCATTGCGCTCGCCAGCAGTACGGCCAGTTATGCGCTCGCCTCGTATGACAACGCCCGGACTCTGAGCTCGACCGGGTGCGATGCGCTGGATACCGAAATCGTGTTGGCAGCGGATGCGGGCAACGACACGACGTTCCGCGCGCTTGTGGCGCTCTAAACCGCCGTCATTCAGGATCTGACCACGCGCGGTGCGACGCTCGCGACGATGCAGGGCATCACGCACGCGCAGTCGATGCCGCTGCTCGTGCTCGCGTACCGGCTCTATCAGGACGTGTCGCGCTATAGTGGGCTGCTTGAACAGTTCGACCCAATCAATCCGTGTTTCGCACCCGCGTCTTTCAGCGTGCCCGTGGCATAGTCACAAAAAAATGCGCGGCCCTTCCGGACGCCGCGCACTGTTTGCATCACCCGATGCGCCTAGCGCCGCGCGGGAATCCCGGTGCCGAAATCGCCAGTCTGTCCACCCTGTAGCTGGCCGGATACCGCGCCTGCGCGTTCCCGCACTCCGTTGCCGCGTTGAATATCTCCCTCGGTCTGAGAACGCATTTCCGCACCGCGTTCGCGGATGGCTTCCGATTTACGTATTCCCGCCTCTCGCCCGCGCACGGCTTCCGAATTACGCATTTCCGCCTCTCGCCCGCGCACGGCTTCCGAATTACGCATTTCCGCCCCGCGCCCGCGCACGGCTTCCGAATTACGCATTTCCGCCCCGCGTCCACGCATGGCATCCGCGCCACGCTGTATTTCAGCCTGGTGTGCCTGATTGACACCAAACTCGGCTGCATGCGCGGGAATAGATGTGATCGCACCTAACCCTGCGAAAAGGAAAGCGAGTTTTAGACGTTGCATGTGTTCACCTCTGTATTGTCAGCGATTGCACGCAAAAAATGCGTACACCAGCTTAACGCCTGCACGCGACAGACGTCGACCATTCCTCCTCCTGTATGACAATCCTTGACCCTCGCAGGGTGCGCAACAAACCGTTACGCAGGCCATGACAAATGGACGATGTTGCGCTGACCGTCACCGCTTCGTCGTGGCGCGACGCGGCGGGTACGCTCTACTCGCCTAACACACTCGCTGCGCTCTCGATGCCGCAACTGAAACTCATAAACGGCCAGATGTTCACGATTGGCGAAGTGACGTACTCCGGCGCGACAGCAGCGGGACCGCGTGCGACCTGACGCTGATGCCGCCCCAGGCGTTCCAGCCCGAACCCGTCCTCTATCTGCCGCTGGCGCAGGACGCTGCCGCCGCGCTTACGACAGGTTAGTCCCAGTGCGAACTGGAATCGCTGTTCTGGAGTCTCGTGCGTCGCTCGGGCGCGGGCGTATCCGGCGCGTGGACGACAGCGGCGCGGCGCAACGCATCCAGGTACAGCTCTCGAAGAACGAAACACGGGACACCACGCCGCGCCTCGCGGAATACGGTTTCCAGTCGAACCCGCCTGCGGGCAGCGACGCCGTTGCGGTGTTTCTCGGCGGCAACCGCTCGAATGGCGTCGTCATCGCGTGCGGCAGCTAGCAGTCCCGCATGCGCACCCTCGCCGGTGGCGAAGTCGCCATCAGTGACGATAAGGGACAGTCGGTGTATCTGAGCGCGTCGGGCATTGTCGTGAACGGCGGCGGTCTGCCCGTGACCATCACGAACACCCCTGAAATCACGGAGGACTCATCGCGGCGGCGCTCGGCCTGTCCGCAGAACCGATCACCCCGGACTGGAGCAAGACCAATTACAGCAGTGCGCGCGCCGCGCTTCTCGAAGCGTGGAAAACGTTACAACGGCGGCGCGACAAATTCTGGCTGAACTTCGCTAGCCCGTTTTATGGTGCATCGTTATAGGAAGTCATGGAGCGCGGCGAGGTACCGTTACCGGCTGGCGCCCCGCACTATTTCGAGGCACGCGCGGCGTATTCGCGCTGCTTGTGGACCGGTGTGGCGCGCGGCTGGATTGATCCGACGAAGGAACATGCAGGCGCAGTCATGGGAATGGACGCGGCACTCTCGACGCTCAAGCGCGAATGCGCCGAACAGGGCCTCGACGATGAGGAAGTGTTGCACCAGCGCGCGGCGGAAATCCGGCTCATTCTGAAGCTCGGTTTGACGCTTCCCGATTGGGCCGGCGCATATGCAGCCGTGTCCCTTGCGAGCCCGCCCGAATCATCCTCGCCGCGGTAGAACGGCAGATAAAAAACGCCCGATAAAGCGGGCGAAGCGCAAGTGCGGAGCTAAAGCATGAAAGCACTAGAAATCAGCGAATTTCCAAAACTCCCAAGGGATCCGTCGTATTCGGTGCGATACGCTATCAACGCAACGGCAACATTCGCCTACCCGGCATCAGAAAACATCCGTGCAATATTCAAGAGTATCAAAAACGAAAACGCCACCGCTGAAACGGTGGCGCATGCTGCTTACGTCGTTCCAGACTTAGAAGCGATGGCGCATACCGACCGTTGCAGCAACCTGGTTCTGCGTGGTCGATGCAGGCAACAGGCCGGCAATGCTGGCCGAGTTGGCAATAACATCTGTACCGTCATTGTAGATATTGCCCGAGGCGTGCTGATAGGCGCCCGCTACATAGACGTCCGTTCGCTTGCTAAGCGAATAGTCCACGCCGAGGGTTGCGGAATGCCATTTCGGATCGCTGGAAGTCGATCCCGCGCCAGTCGTTTTGCCGTAGGTGAAGGTATAGTTGCCAACGACCGCGAGTGCCGGCGTGAGGCTGTATGTGCCATTGACCTCGATATTGTCAAAACGCGCATTCAGGCCACTCACGCCGAACGTCGATCCCTGAATGCGGGTACGTGTCCAGAGCACACCTGCGGTGCCCGGCCCGAACGCGTAGTTCGCACCGACACCGAAGGTGCGCTTGACGTCGCCGCCGAACGGCACCGTAGCCGCAGCGCTTGCATTGGTCGCGGCGTTGAGGTCCGTATTCGTCTGGTCATACGCAGCAGCGACCGTCAACGGTCCCACCGAGTAACCCGCGCCTACGCTCCAGGCACGGCCATTCGAAAACTGGCCCGCGTCGTTGCTGAAGCCGTACAGACCGCCAAAGTGGAAGCCGGAGTAGTTGGCGCTTTCGTACTTGATCGAATTGTTGATGGAGTATTGCGCGCCGATATTGTCATTGTTCAACGGATGCGCCGCGAGATTCACCACGCCTGCCTGACCCGCCAACGACAGCGGCGAGAGGTAGTCAACTACGGAATCGTATTGCTTGCCGAGCGTCAGCGTACCGTATTGCGTGCTCTGGATACCAACATAAGCCTGACGGTTAAACATCGAGCCGTTGCTGTTGAATCCACCGTTCGAAAGATCGAAACCCGATTCCAGTCTGAAGATCGCCTTCAAACCACCACCCAGGTCTTCAGTGCCCTTCAATCCGAAATAGGTATTCGAAAGCAGGCTGCTCGATTGAAGCCACGCGCTGTGCCCGCCCGCGTTGTTTACATACGCGATACCAGCGTCCAGCGAACCGTAGAGGGTGACGCTGCTTTGCGCGTGTGCTGCAACACTGAATGCGCCAAGTGCGGCAACAGCAAGCAAGGTCTTATTGAGTTTGATTTTCATTTTTGCACGTTCCTTTTCTGAGGCAATTACACATTTGCAGGCCGCAAATGATTAAGGTAAGGCTGTCGGGTTCTCACTGGCCGGGTAGGGGAAGTAACAACACCTGCAAGGATGGACTGGCATTTACGCGCGGGATGCCATGAAATGAAGAAAAAAAGCGCCCTGTTGGGCGCGTAAAAAGGTGGGGCTCACCTACCGGAGTAATTAATGCGGATAAAAGAAGCTCACCTGTGTCCTTGCGTTCAAAGCCGCACCAATACAGCGATGTCGAGACCTTTATGGACCCAAAGAATCCTGACACTGTATGGGTAGCGATGCTATCAACGCAGGTAACCCGCCAGCATTAAGAATCGTTAAAATTTGGTTCGCAATTCTGAAATGCTTGATCACGCTCATCTGTCGAAGCGTCTATTTAACGTGCCGCTTGCCATCACGCCTGACAAGCTCGGAATCGTCATGGCTGCGCTGGCGAATCGTTTCGGCCTCACGCGCGTGCTTCGCACCGATGGCGAAATCGTGCTGCTCGATGGTCGTTACGATCCAGGCGAACCGGCGCAGGAACGGCCCTACGAAGTGATTGAGGGCGTCGCGCTCATTCCGATCCACGACACGCTCGTGGCCAAGCTCGGCACGCTGCACCCGTACTCGGGCATGACGGGCTATGACGGCATCCACGCGAATCTCGCGATGGCGCTCGCCGACGACACGGTGCGCGCCGTCGTGCTCGATATCGACTCGCCCGGTGGCGAGGTGGCCGGATGTTTCGATCTGGTCGATGCGATCCACGCCGCACGCGGCACGAAGCCCCTGCACGCCATCCTCACCGAAAACGCGTTCAGCGCGGCCTACGCTGTGGCGATGGATCAAGGGCTACGATGCCGCCCGACAGGCTGGTATCGTGGTAAACGCAACCGAGGTTGAGCCGGCAGCATTCGTCCCGGTGGTAAGGCTCGAGGACGCGGTCGCGTCGATCGCGCAGGAAAGTCCCCCGAAAATCCTGAGACATCGCCAGCGCCCACGCGAACTGGGTTGGCACGTTCGCTGGCACAACCGGCGTCGGCGGCGCGCATATCGGCGACATTGCCCAACGGCGTAGTGATTGAGCTCGAATGTCCAGGACAGGATGCGTCGCTCGTGAGCGCGATGATCGCCGCACTTGGAGCGCACTGATGTTGCTCGTCGCAAGCGATATAAGTCTGAGTTGCTGCACCTGTGACGAAACCCACTGCGAAGGTGGGTTTTCTTTTGTGCACTTAATTTTACATAAATATAATTGCCGAATTTTTGATACGCATTCCAAACTAAATGATGCACGGATCTTCTCATCTGAGATGAGCGCATCCATGACCTGAAGATTGAGGCATGAAAATCTTCCGGACGCCCTGCAGTCCTTCTCGGGGAGAGGTGCGGTGCTGCGCCGTCGCTAAAACGACTTCGGACTTTATAAGCATCATCAGATGCCTGCAGTGGGTCGGAGCCGAATAGGCCATCGATCTAAACTGCAATCGGTCAATGGATTCCGCCTCAAAGACCCGCGCTTTTGAGAAGTTTCGAAGGCGAAATCTCCAGAGCGTCGGCAATTCGAATGAGGTTTAGGATGGACAGATTGCGTTCCCCTCGTTCGATCTTCCCCATATGACTGCGGTCGATTCCGGTCGCGTGGGCAAGGGCCTCTTGGGAGACGCCAAATTCCTGCCGACGAGCACGAACCGTCGCCCCAATGGCGGCCAGATGTCCCGCGTCGTCCATTTTGACCGATACCCGTTGCATCCCGTGATGGTCGCGGTATGATGGTCATTTGGCCACGGCATTTACGACCCATTTTGGATGATTGCCGATAGATTTTGAGTTTGGGCGTGTGATTCGGAGTCGGGGCGAAACCGCCGCGTGCTTCAGTCGGTCATGGCTAACGCGGGAGCGGGCATCACGGCCTGCTTGCGCGCGCGGCAAGTGTCGCCGGCCAGCGCAGGTTGCGGAGGTCGTCTTTCTGCGGGGCCGTCGGCGGATTTCGTGGCAGGGAACACGTATCCGGCGGGTGGCGCGCTGGCAACGAATGCATTTGAGGTAGTAGCTATATGTTTGTGACGAGTGAAAGAAATCGTTTGCCGCCTTACGCACTGCCGTTCGGCGAGCCCGAAGGCGCGACCGCGTGGACAGCGATCGAGCAGCTGATTCCGCGGGACGTGCTGATCCTGCGGGTGTCGCCGGCTCGCTCGCGGGTGGTTCCCACGATCGTGATGCTCGATCTGTCCGCGACGGCGCCACACCTTGAGCAGTTCGTCGGCAGGGATGTCGTTCTCCGCGGTGCTGCCGTGCTGAGCACAAAATTCGCGCATGAAGTTGACCGGTGGAGGCTCGATCCGCTGAGCGAGATCCGGGTGGGGGGCACCGAGCCCGAACAGTACAGTCAGGGCGAGCGGCTGGTAACGGTGACCCGCTTCACGACGGCAGCGGGGCGCACGTTCTCCGTGCCGGTTGCCTTGGCGACGCGCGCGGCGCGAGGCAGGCGGCTCTGGCGCGCGAAGGCGCCAGCGACACCGGTCCATTCCTGACCCGGACCGGCTGTGGACACGCATCTGGACCCGGGGGCGCGCACGGCCATTGAGGAGCCGGCCATGCGGCCGCGCCGGCCGGGCGGCCTCGTGCTGTACCTTGATTTTGACGGGGTGCTTCATCCGGAGGACGTCTGGCGCCGGCCGCGCACCGGACCGTATGTCGCGAGCCCGTCGGGCCATGCACTGTTTGAACACGCGGCGCTGCTCGCGCGCTGCCTCGAGCCGTACCCGGAGCTGCGCATCGTGCTGTCCACAAGCTGGGTGCGCGTGTTCCGCAGCGTCAGCAAGGTCGCCCGCCGCCTGCCGCCGGAACTGCGCCGCCGGGTGGTCGGTGCGACCTTCCACGGCCGGATGGATCCGGCGTGGTTCCAGTCCGTGCCGCGTGGCGTGCAGGTCTGGGGCGACGTGTGCCGGCGCCAGCCCACAGCATGGCTCGCGCTCGACGACGATGATGCGGGCTGGCCGGCGGCCTGCCGGGATCACCTGCTGCACACTGATCCCGTGCTCGGCATCAGCGATCCGGCGGTCCTCGCGCAACTGCAGGCGCGGCTTGCCGTGATGCACCGGCCTGAAGTGGGCTGGCCGTGATAATCCGCCGCTTATCGCGGCCAGCGCGCAGCCGTCACGGCCGGCGCGGCGTTGCGAGGGACTGACATGAGCAGGCCCAGACGACCGGTGCCGCTTCCCGACGAGCCATTCGAAGTGCTGCGTGCGCGGCTGTGGCGTTTCGCGCAGGCGACACGCGATGAGGCGCGTCAGGTGGCCACCGTGCCGTTTCCCGAGCATGTGAGCGTGCTCGCCGGGCCGCTGTGGCGGAGCCGCGGGGAGCGCCAGGATGGGCGCTCCCATCAGTCGGAAAAGTTCACAAGCGCGGGCGTGCCGGTGGAAGATGACTAGGCACCCTGAGGGGTATCGCGTCGATGGGTTTTGATGGCGCGGGTTTGAGCTACGGTCAGGATGCTCCCGGACCGGCGACATTGGGAGACCGGGGCAAGCGCGTGCCGCTAAGGGACGGGAAGTGCCCGGGGCTGCAGGTCGCCGGTCCGCAAACGGTAGAAAAACGGAACATGACGGATACACGCTTTCACGGTGCGTTGCGCTGGCCACTACCGGCCGCGTCGCCAGCCGGTGGGATCAGTCGCTATTTCGTCGACACGGAATTCACGGATTTCCGGCGGTGCCAGCTGATCAGTCTCGCGATCGTCGGAGCGAGCGGCGACGAGTTCTACGGCGAGCGGACCGACTTCGATCCGGCGTGGTGCAGTGACTTTGTCCGTGCCGTGGTGCTACCGCAGCTCGGCCAGTTCGAGGGGCGGGCAATGCCGTTCGCCGCGTTGCGCCAGGCATTGTGCGCGTGGCTCGTGAGCGTGCCGGGCGACACCGGGCCGGTGCTCTGCTATGACGACGAGACGGACCTGAACCTGCTCCGGTTCCTGCTGGGCGGCCCGTTGCCGCGCGGCTGGCGGATCGAGAACATCGCGGGCCGTTGCGACCGCGAGCGGCGCGCCGCTTTCTACGCCCGCCATGGCGGCAAGCACCACGCGCTGCATGACGCGCGGGCCAATGCGTACGCCTTTGCCGGATGAATGCCGCGGACATGGATGCGGGAGAGCCACGTTTTCGCGGTTCGACGCACGCATCCTTTCAATGAACATTGCAGGTACTCAGGCGAAAGCGGCGAAGACTCCGTTGGGCGGGGATATCCCGCGTGAAGCGCAGGTGCCTGGCCTCGCGAGGTCGCAAGCGAGTGAAGCAGGCCTGGGTCGCGGCCGAAATACATGCCGAGGTATAGCTGAAGGAGAACGCGGAAGCCATCGAAACCTCCAATGCTTACGTGCAGCAACATGGGTTTCCACTCGAAAAGTACCGGAAGTTTTGACCGGGAGTTCTGCTGTCTCTCCGGATGCACCGGGACGGAGTGTTGGGCGAGGGCGCAGGCGACCGCGGTGCATGTACCAGGCTTCTCGAAGCACATCCTCGGGACTGTGGCCCTGGAAGGGAAGGTCACCAAAAAGGAGAGGCGGATGCTTCGCGTCACCATTGAGTTGTCGCCCCGGGGACGGGAAAGGGAAAAGTGCGTCATCGCGACGGCTGATATCGCGCGGGTGAGCGAGGGGCCGCTCGGGCCACTCGCGGATCACCGGGTCGCCATGAGAGATGCGGTACTCGGCGAGGTAGGCGAGCGGGCGATCGTGCGCAGTTATCCGAGATGGACGGGGCGCGTGTGGGACCCCGCCGCTCGCTGTCCTGCCGCTGCACTGAAGCGGGACAACGAATCGTTGCGACTGCAACCGGTGAAACCGGAGGTGACGGTTTACACGAGCGAAGCAGGCTTTCGCTACGTGCGTCTGGATGAAATCCCCGAACCGACCCAAAGATTGTTCGACCGGAAGCTCACCGGTTTGGGCATGCCCGATCTCGGCTGCGCTTACGCACACGACTGGTTCGACTTTCTCAACGGCTATCGCTGATGTCACGGGGGCAACGCGCACGTGACGGGAGGGTCTGACCTGCATCCGACACGGATAGATGCGTGGCGGGCTGACGGGCCCGCGTCTACGACGTTTTCATCAAGCGGAGGTTGGCATGAATGATTCGGGCCCCGATGACTCGGGCAGTGCGTCAAGCGGGCTTGCCGGCCAAAAGGAGGTTTCGATGCTGGAGGCGACCAGACTGGCGGCATTCCAGGCATGCGACTGGCTGACGGCGGAACAGGTCTCGAGACGCGCCAGCCCGAATGCCGGCAGTCCTCGTGGGCGGCCGGATCGCTGGAAACAGGATGGCGAGATCTTTTCCGTCAGGCACGGCCAGAGCGAGCACTTTCCCTCCTACGGGCTCGATCCTGACCGCCAGTACCAGCCGGTGGCGGCACTTGCCGATGTCCTGCGCGCATTTGGCGACACGAAGGACGGCTGGCACCTCGCTTTCTGGTTTGCATCGGTCAACAGCTGGCTCGACGGCAGACGTCCGCTTGACCTGCTGGCCACGCAATTCGAACGCGTGATCGCTGCGGCGCATGCAGAGGCGGGCGGCGTGTGGCACGGCTAGCCATGCGATCAAAGGCCGTTGAAATGGCTGTTCCTGCAGGCCAGCGGTAGGGAAGCTGCAATATCACCCGTAGTTGTCGTGCCCGGATTGCGGCGACGCGGCTACGCTCACGCTGATCCCTTTCGCCCGCTAGGCGGTCGGTATTGGGAATCGGTCGGCTCAGACTTCTGGGGCGAAATGCTGGAAGCGTGGGTGACGACGCGAAGGCATGCACGGACCCAAGTGTGTGCATCTGCCACTGGTCGCTGACCGACCCACTGCGGCCGGTCGACCCGACGCGACAAATCGGGTGGCTTCCAAGGTACAACGGACGTTCGTGCAGTCGCATTGGAAGACGGGAGTTCGGACAAAGCGGTCACCCATGCCATTCAATGGTAGGCCGTTTCCGAGTGCACGCTTCTCGTAGCAAATATTCTCTCTTCAGGATGTACAAGCCTCGCCGGCAACGTCCCTTTCGACCTGTGCATCGGACGCCTGGATCTGCTCCCCGCCATTTGCTGGTGTGATGAGATAAGCATGAACATGTCGTAGCAAAAGCCTCTCAACGGAGCCCGATACCCCTGCGTGGGGACCATCCTTGACTCGCAGTGCGTCGCCAACGCGAAAGCGCAATTTCGCCAGAGCAGCCTCGTGTATCGCGCGGTCCCACAGCGCCTTCTTCACAATTGTCTCTTCGGCCTGCTGGCCATACATCCGGTCCGAAAATATGTATGCTTTTCGAAGTGGCTCGACCGCGTCAATTGCCTTCCCCGCATCAAGCAGGGTCGCACCTTGCTGAAAGGACTCGACTCTCATCTTCTCAAGCTCAACATCATTGAATGGAAATGTGAACAGAACCCATTCAGAGACGTGCCCCTCCGGGTTTTTCAACTGAAATTCGTATCCACGCCAGCTCAATTGAGCCTCTGGCTCGCTATCGCTTGATGCCAGCTCCAAGTAGTCGCCGAAATAAATGGTCGGGAGCTGCCAATGGAGATGTTCGTTCGCGTTACGAACGCAGAGGTGGCCTCACTCGTTCGGACAGTCATCTGAGATTTTTAAGTGGAACGTCCGAGGCAATCATGCTGCCGATTTGATCGCAGGCAGCGTCGCGAAGTATGCCTCATCCGGGGTCTGATCCGCCAGGCTCGAATGGGGCCGTTTCCGGTTGTACAGCTCGACGTATTCGCCGATGGAGCGCCGGGCATGGCTGACCGACTCGTACGCTTTCAGGTAGACCTCTTCGTACTTGATGCTGCGCCACACCCGTTCGACGAACACGTTGTCGCGCCAGGCCCCTTTGCCGTCCATCGACAGCCGCACGCCCCGGCTCAGCACCGCCTCGGTGAACGCGCCCGCCGTGAACTGGCTACCCTGATCGGTGTTCACGATGTCGGGCAGTCCGTAGCGGGCGAACGCCTCTTCCAGCGCCTCGACGGCGTGCGTGGCTTCCAGCGTGATGGCGACCCGGTACGCGAGAATCTTGCGGCTCGCCCAGTCCACCACTGCCGTCAGGTACACGAAGCCGCGCGCCATCGGAATGTACGTCGTGTCGAGGGCGAACACCTGATTGGCACGCTCGATCTTCATGCCGCGCAGCAGGTACGGCCAGATCTTGTGCTGCGCGTTGCGGCGGCTCGTGTTCGGCTTGCAGTACAGCGCCTCGACGCCCATGCGCTTCATCAGCGTGCGTACGCGACGGCGACCCACCTCATGGCCTTCCCGGCGCAACAGGCGCGCCAGCATCCGCGCCCCTGCAAATGGGAACTCCATGTGCAGTTCGTCGATTCGCCGCATCAGCAACTGATCGACCTCGCTGACCGGCTGCGCCCGGTAATATGCGCTCGATCTCGCGATGCCAACCAGTCGCGTCTGTCGCGAAACCGGCAGCGCATGCGTACAGTCAATCATCGCTTTGCGCTCAGCAGTCCGGCTTTGCCGAGCGCTCCTGACAAAAAATCGTTCTCCAGCGTCAACTGCCCGATCTTCGCGTGCAGCGTTTTCACGTCCACCGGCGGATCGCTCGACGGTGCACCTGTCGCACCAAACACGTCTGCCGCACGCTCCTGCAACTGCCGCTTCCATTCCGTGATCTGGTTCGGATGTACATCAAACTGCTGTGCCAGTTCGGCCAGCGTGCGCTCACCTTTGACCGCTGCCAGTGCCACTTTCGCTTTGAACGCCGCTGAGTGCGTCCGTCGGGTTCTCTTCGTCATTTCCTCGGTTCCTTTGCCAGCATTATCGCTGGCTCAGGCCCCGGCCAAACCACTTATCCGACTGTCCGAATTTGCGCGGCCACCTCTCGCCGCCTTCGTTGCGACGGCGGTACGTGACGACGACCCCAGGTACGAAATCCTCTCCCTTAAATACTATTGCGGCCTTGTAACCGCGATGCAATCCGTTCTCCGTATCTGGCACCCGCGACCAACTAACCTCGCGCAACAGAGGGACGACACGCTGTCCGCCCGCAGACGCCTTGTAGCCTCGCAGAGCGACTTCCTTCGAGTGATGGAACGGCACGCGCCCCGGCTGTTTCGGCATCATGCGAGTCCGAATAGCCGTCAGCCACGATACATCCTTCACAGCGGCACTCAATAATGCAAGCTGCGTCGACGTCAGTGCTGATTGCGCTTGCTGCAAGTCAGATCCGAGACGTACAGCATGTGCTTCAAGCTCACTGACTCGCTCTCGCGACGCGTCTTCAGCGTCTTGCAATTGCCTCTCAAGTGCGCTCTGCTGAGCTTTGAGTTCCTCAACCCTATGCATGAGCGCGGGATCCGTTCGCTCCAGCACTTCCTTTCGAAGCTCGGGATCAAGGTCCTGAAGTCGCTCCATTAGTTCATTGACGTTTCGCTGGTCTTCCGCGTCAGGCGAACCCTTCAACCGATCCCATAATTGAGGGAAGAGCGCATGAAGGTCGACTCCGGTGTAGAACTGCACCCGAGAGCGAGCAACCGCAGGAGCAAGCTTGGTTAAGACGTGGCCATACGTTTCGCGAATTTTGGCCGAATCCGTTTCGTAGAATGCCCAGAGCACGTCTGGATTCAGACTTGGATCCGTCACCAGATCGGCCAGACATGACATAAAGATATCGTCCCAACCACCGCAACCCATTACTACCAAGGTCCGGTTCTGTAACAGCCTCTCAAGTGAGCGCTTCAACTGGGGTCTGGGCTGCCCGATTTGCGCCGGCACATGAAGCGTATCGGAGCCATGCCAGTATCCGTGCAAATGGACGACCTCAACCCCCGGGCTTTGCGATTGACCGATTGTCCCGTCAACGCTTAGCACTGTTCGGAAATATGTCTCGCCAGCGGCTCGGACACCAATCTGAATGAGCGGATCGAAGTTCGTGGTCAGTACTGTCCGCCCGATGTACCCAGGCCGATTTGCGAGCAGTTTTCCAAGAGCGACTATCGAAGGACGGAGGTGCCATCCTTTGATATCGTCGTCTAGCGCACCTAAAGCCTTTGGATCGGAAGAGCTTACAATTTCCCCTTCCGACGGACCGGAGGTAGGCGGATTACGTGCCTGGAGTACTGCTCGTCGAATGACCGCGTTGGCTACGTCCTGGCCGCGGCGCGCCTGAAGGTCAGCGAAAGCATTTCGATATACTTCACCAAGGTCTTTGGAACTATGATCGGGTGCGAGAACGTCCGGAGAGTCACGTAACGCGTCCTCGACAAGGGCTATCACGCCAGCGACGTTGGGAACCCCGGGTGCGTCCTTGGATTCGGGCATCGTAAGCGCGGACCCGAAGAAGAATATGACCTCGCGCTGTGCGTGGATCAGACGATCGAGGAGAACATCGGCACCATAAAACCGAACATCTGAATCGCTCACTGTCGCACCCGGAGTTTGGACGAATGCCGCAATTTTGCCCGGTGCACGTGTTGCTTCAGGATGTGACGTGAAAATCGCACGGGGGCACAACTGTGATGCGCTGTTCCAGACCTTGACCGAGCCCACGAAAGAAGTCCTGGTGCGCTCGGCAACAGACCGTCTAGGACATCCGTCGGGACTCACCGGCGACCCGCATCGATACTTGCGGGACTTTCGGTGAACTTTGTCGATTTGCGATATCCATACGAGAAGTACGAGGGCCTACTCGAAATCGAGTGACAGCCCGAAGCAGTCACTCGTTGCCCCTCGATTGGGTTCGATACCGAACATCGACTACGGCCGCTGAAGAAGCGTTCGTCTTTGATGGGCCGATGGCCGGTTTTGGAGCAAAGGTGACGTCTGAAGGTCCAACAGACAACGCACGTGAATAGCGGCTCCTGGCCGATCGCGGAAGTAGGTGATCTGCATTCGCCGGCAGTGCTGACTTGGTGCGCCCTTGCCAACCGGGATGAATGAGGCGACGCGATAGGGACGGGCGCGGGGTTGCTTGCGGTGTCACGAAAATCAACCCACCAAGGGTGTGCTCTCCGTGATAAGGGGCGTTATCACGGCGATCCTGGAACCTTGTAGTGGTCTAATGAATCCGGACACTGATTTAGGCGAGAATGGTCGCCATGAAGAGGTGTCTGATGAGCAAGCAACGACGTACGTTTTCCCCGGAGTTCAAACAGCAAGCCGCCTGTCTGGTGCTCGACCAGGGCTATAGCCATATGGAGGCAAGCCGCTCGGTCGGTGTCGGCGAGACGGTGCTGCGTCGCTGGGTGCAGCAACTTCAGATGGAACGCCAGGGCGTCACGCCGCAGGGCAAGGCAATCACGCCGGATCAACAGCGTATTCAGGAACTCGAGGCGCGTATCGAACGCCTCGAGCGTGAGAAGGCCATTTTAAAAAAGGCTACCGCGCTCTTGATGTCGGAAGGCATCGAACGTACGAAGTAATTGATCAGATTGGCGCAAGCGAATCGGTCGAACTGATCTGCGCGGTATTCGACGTATCGCGATCCTGCCTGTATGCGTACCGGGAGCGCGCCCAGCGCGTTGACGCCGAGCGCATGGCACTGCGTAGCCGGGTACACGAGCTGTTCGTCGAGAGTCGAAGCTCTGCCGGCAGCCGCAGCATCATGGGCATGATGCGCGAAGAAGGTACGGTGATTGGCCGCTTCAAGGTCAGCCGCCTGATGGAAGAACTCGGGCTTATCTGCAAGCAGCCGGGTCGCCATGCCTACAAGCAGGCCACGGTCGAGCGGATCGATATCCCGAATCATCTCAATCGTGAATTCGAGGTTGGTACGCCGAATCAGATCTGGTGTGGTGACATCACCTATGTCTGGGCGCAGGGCCGTTGGCATTATCTGGCCGTAGTGCTCGACCTGTTCACGCGTCGGGTTGTTGGCTGGGCGTTCTCGACACGCCCGGATGCCGATCTGGTCGTGCAGGCGTTGGAGATGGCCTATGAGCAGCGTGGTCGTCCGCAAGGCTTGCTGTTCCACTCGGATCAAGGCGGCCAGTATGCAAGCCGGAAATTCCGTCAGCGCCTGTGGCGCTATCGGATTCAGCAGAGCATGAGCCGTCGTGGAAATTGCTGGGACAACTCCCCGATGGAAAGGCTGTTCCGCAGCTTCAAGACGGAATGGCTGCCGTCAGTGGGGTACACGTCGACGCAGGAAGCACACCGGGATATCAGCCACTACCTGATGCACCGTTACAACTGGATACGGCCGCATCAGTTCAATGACGGACTGGCGCCGGCTGTTGCGGAAGAAAAACTTAACGCAGTGTCCGGGATTAGTTGACCACTACACCTTGACGCCAACAGACACGGCGTTACTCAATGATTTAGCCGGCGGAAAGGCAATTTCAGCTTTCCAAAAAAGCGCGGATGCGTTGACTGAAGCAGTCCCGATTAGATGCAGCCACACCGGCTTAATATTGGAGCCGCACAAATCAGCGAAATTTATTTCCGAAAAAATGGAACTAAATTCCTCGCAAGTGCGCGGATAATGGAGCTAATCTCAACGTTTTTTGTGCCACGGTCGTTTAGCTCGTCAAGTGTGTTCTTCCCACGCAGATGCTTTTGGAACTAAATCGACCAGCAACTTGCACCGCAAGAACCATGCGGATTTAGCTCCAAGATCCCTAGAAATTTAGTTCCTCGCACTGTTGACACAAATCTTTGAGAAATGTCGAGTGACCATGCTGACGCTCTTTTGATGACGCAAACCATTTAGAAATGCCGACATCGGCATTTCTAAATCATTTCTGTCGCGTTTCGTCAATGGTTTCTGTCAATGCACTCCCAGCATGCACCTCAAGTCAACCCGGGGTACGACATCTGTACTTTGCCCAAGTACGACACTACTACTTTGCTCTCACACCTGTGTCAAAGCCATTCTCAAATGTCCGCCTCCTGGCCACGTTGAAATGTCCGGGTTTACGGGCTTGAGGGTTTGTTTCTCATGGGTTACAGATCACGCAGTGTCGAAGAGCTGATCCTGAACGGGCAGGGCGCTCACGCCTGTTCCACTGTCCCTGGCAGACCGGCGGCCAGGTTTGCGGGGTGGCGGTTGCGCCTGTCTGCGTTGGGCAAGATCCACGATGACGTTCTCTACGTCGGCCTGCGTGAACTCGCGTTGCTTCTTCTTGCCCGATTGAGGATCGTTCCGACTGGTCCGGGTCGTGTCGCCGCGATGTGTTCGTGACGGAGCTTTACCGATCCGGCTGTTGTCACGTTGCGACTGGATCGCCTGTGCGACCTGAAGTACATGACTCAACCGCTTGTGTTCAACGACCGCGCCCTGATCGATCTCAGCGAGCCGATCATATTCCCGGTAGGGCAACACACGTTCGTCCGCGCGGAGTTCGATGCGACCATCCGGGTACTCCCATATCTCGATAACCTGACCAATCAGCTTCCGGTTCCCCGGCGTATCCTCCAGCAGGTACATCACCCGGTCGTACTGCACCGTGAGCGACTTCGTCACTTTGCGCGGCTCACGCCACGTGAGCACCAGATCAAGGCTCTCGTCGGCGCGCAGCGGCCGGTGAGCGTCGAACCCGCTCTTCGGCGGCTTCGCGAAACGAGCGTTGTAGGCCGCCATGAAGGAGGGGGCGTACGCATTCGCTTCGGCTACCGTGCTGATGCCGCGCAGCCTCAGTTCCTTCACCAGCCGATCCTGCAAGGTCAGGTGCGCGCGCTCGACGCGTCCCTTGGCCGAACTGCTGTTCGCGCAGAATGCGTCGATGTTCAGTTCGTACATCGCTCGACCGAACGGCGTCACGCGATTACCAGTCTTGCCCGGCACCGTAACGCGGAACACGCTGGCTTTATCGCTGTAGAACGCTCCGGGCTTGCCATGCCGTTCGATGTACGCGCGCGTCGCCTCGAAATAGCTGAAGGTCGATTCCGTCTGCGTGAAGTGCAGTTGCATCAAACGGCTCGTCGCATCGTCCACGTAGACCAGCAGCGTGCATTGCGGCGCCCGCTCTTCGAACCATCGGTGCTCGCTGCCGTCGATCTGGATCAGTTCGCCCAGACATGCCCGTCGTGCCCGTGGCTGGTAGACCTTCGGCGCACGCTGCCGTCTTGGCACCCACAGCCCGGCGTCCGTCATGAGTCGGCGCACCGTTTCCTTCGCCAGCCGGATGCAGTGGCATTCCCACAGCTTCTCGCAGGCCAGCGTCGGCCCGAAATCGGCATAGCGATCACGGATGATCGAGAGCGCCCGGTCAGCCGTTACGGCGTTCAGCCGGTTGTTGCTGGGCTTCGAGCGCCGGCGCGACACGAGACCTTGGGGTCCGTGCTCCCTCAATCGCCCAACCAGCCGCCGAATCTGCCGTGTCGTCAGTCCGAGTCGTTCGGCCGCGCGCCATGGCTTCAACTTGCCGTCAGCCACGTCCTGAATGACCTTGAACCTGTCCAGCTCCCGCATCGTCATCGTGATCCGTTCCGTTGCTGCCATCGAAAGCCTCCAGCGCTGGATTCCCAGCGGCCGGTCAGCTTACGATTGGCCCGAAAGCGGACATTTGAACTTGGCTAAAAGCGGACATTACAACTTAGCCGCTACACACCTGATGTCATGGCCAGATACAGATGTCCGATCTCCGGCTCAATAGAAATGTCCGGTTTTGAAGGGAGTTGATTCTGTCTTTCCGGGGTTGAACTTCCATCGTGTTGAAGGGTAGAGGATGAAGCAGCAGGGCGCTGACGTCTATTCAGCGGCTCCTTGCAGACCGCGGGCCCGGTTTTGAATCTGACTTTGGGGCCTGCGCCAGCTTCACGATCACCGCGTCCATGTCCGCCTGCGTGAACTCGCGTTGCTTCTTCGTGCCAGGCACGCGTGCCTTTGCACGCACCGGCTCACCCTGATTCGTGCGTGATGGCGAGCCCGAGGCACGCCGATTGTCGCGCTGCGCCTGCAGCGCCTGCGCCACCTGCAGTGCGTGTGCCAGCCGCTTGTGCTCGATCACCGCGCCCTGGTCCACCCCGGTGAGCCGGTCGTACTCGCGGTACGGCAGCACGCGAGCCTGCGCCCGCAGTTCGATGCGCCCATCCGGGTACTCCCAGACCTCGATGTAGCGATGCACGAGCCTGCGGTTCTGGGGCGTATCGTCGAGCAGGTACATCACGCGGTCGTACTGCACCGTGAGCGACTTCGTCACCCGCCGCGTTTCGCGCCAGGTGAGCAGGGCGTCCAGATCCTCGTCCCCGCGCAGCGGCCGGTGCGCGTCGAACGTGCTGCGCGGCGCCTTCGCGAAGCGCATGTTGTAGGCCGCCATGAAGGCGGGGGCATACGCGTTGGCCTTGCTCACCGTGCTGATGCCACGCAGCCGCAGCTCCTTGACGAGCCGGTCCTGCAGCGTCAGGTGTGCGCGCTCGACCCGCCCCTTGGCCGAACTGCTGTTGGCGCAGAACGTGTCGATGTTCAGCTCGTACATTGCGCGCCCGAAGTGCGTCACGCTGTGGCCAGTCTTGCCGGCGCTCACGCTGCGGAACACGCTGGCGCGGTCGCTGTACAGTGCCACCGGCTTGCCGTGACGCTCCAGGTACGCGCGCGTGGCCTCAAAGTAGCTGAACGTCGATTCGGTCTGCGTGAAGTGCAGGTGCATCAGCCGGCTCGTCGCATCATCGACGTACACCAGCAGCGTGCAGGCCGGCGCCCGGTCCTCGAACCAGCGGTGGTCGCTGCCGTCGATCTGGATGAGCTCGCCCAGGCACGCACGCCGCGCACGCGGCTGGTAGACCTTCGGCGGGCGCTGGGCGCGCGGAATCCACAGGCCCGCATCGCGCATCCATCGGCGCACGGTCTCCCTGGCCAGCGTCATCCCGTGGCACTCGCGCAGCTTCTCGCAGGCCAGCGTCGGCCCGAAATCGGCGTAGCGCTCGCGCACCAGCGCCATGGCCCGGGCCCGCAGGTCGATGGACAGTTCCCGGTTGCTCGGCCGCCCGCGTTTGGACGAAACCAGCCCGGCCGGACCCGCGGCCTCATAGCGCCGGCACAGCCGGCTGATCTGCCGTACGCCGAGCTGCAGCCGCTCAGCCGCCTGAAAACACCGCAGGCGGCCTTCAATGACCGCCTCGATGACCTTGACCCGCTCGAGTTCGCGCATGCTTGCCGTGATCAGCTCACGTCCGTTCATGGTTCGCCCCTGGTCGACGCCTCACGCGAGCGTGCGCTTCAACCAGGGCAGGAATCGGACATCTCTAATGAGCCAGAACCGGACATTTCAAAAAAGCCGTAACACCTGAAACTTCGATAAATTATGTTATGTTAAATTGCAACCTTAACTGACGCCCAACCCGAACATCAATCCCCGTGAATCACCTCGTCGAGCACCTCATACCGCTCCCGGCCAACCGAGATCAGATTGACGTCCCCGGTCTTTCTGGCGCTTGTGTTTCCACGCGTAGGACGATCCGTGGCTGTTCGCGCGACGCCAACGACCGTTCCGTCCGGTCCGAAGAAAATCGCCCGCGTGCCGCCGCCCGGCAGGTGGACCACGAGGACCGCCGAGCGATCGTCGTGACGCGCAACGTCGAATCGACACTGACGCATCCGTTGTTCCGCCCGCAGTGCGCAGCGCAGCGTTCCAGTCGCACCTGACTGATTTCCATGTCCCGGAACCGCAGGCGGCGTCGTGCCGTCCGTATGGTTGCCTTCATTCGGAATTGAAATCAGCGTGACGCCCTCCGCTTCTCCAACCACGCGCCCGTGTTCGCCATGAACGATCGCCTGCGCGCTCTCGCTATCGCTGGGCCCGGGACAACCCACCAGCGTCGCGGTGTGGTCCAGATACGCCGAAGTCGCGGGCGATTCGCCGAGCCGGCGACACCTGTCTCCCGACCTCGGGTATCCGTCTCCGAATGGCGCGAGGGTCGTGGGCCAGACAAACGAATCCACCACAGCGGCGGCCGCCGGTAGATTGACGCAGCACGCAGTGGCACCTGCAACCACCGCGAGCACTGCGGCGGAACGGGATAGCGCAATCGCGTTTCGCATCGGGTATCTCCGTCGCGTCGTTCCAGCCACGCTGCGCGGGCAGGAACCGGCAATGGATCTTCTATACCAGCTTCTGGCAATCGCTGGTCTGGATGCACACGTGCCCCGTCGCAATTTCCACATGGAAACTAGCACGTCTGGCGACGCGGCGCCTCTTCCACCACCGTCGCCGCCACGCGGAGCTTGCGCGCCGTCGCGGCGACCTCCAGCCCGATCCAGCCGCCGCCCACCACCAGCACGCGCTGGCTGCGATGCAGTCGCTCGCCCAGCGCCATCGCTTCGTCGAGTGTGCGCAGATAGGTCACGCGCGCGCTCTTCGCGACGCTCGCGGGCAGCTTGCGCGCCGCGCCGCCTGTCGCGATCACGAGCCGGTCGTACTTCACGTCGCGGCCCGAGCGCGTGGTCGACGATCACACGGACATGGGGCGCGCAATACTGCACGGGGATGGCTACGCTGCAGAGCACTTCGCACGCAAGCATCTGCAGCGCATGACGCCAATTGCACTCGACATCTGCGCGCACCTGATTAACGACGTAAAGCCAAGACGCCAGGTGGCCCTTCCTTCATGGATTGATGGACCGGCCAGCCTTCATCGAAATGACGTCGTTTATGGATCGCACACGTTCCTGTTTGTGCTTTGGCTTCTAGTTCGGATCAGGCTTTGGACGCGCAAGCAGTCGTCGCCTGAAGTCGGTCCACCAGCCACGTCTTGAAGAGCTTTAGCTTCGGATTCAAGTCCTCATCCTTGCGGTACAGGAGGTGGTACCCATGGTCGACTATGCACGCGTGTGGCATAGCCTGCACTAACCGACCGGCCTTGAAGTCCTGCTGAAACAGGAAGCGTGGGACGAGTCCGAAGCCGAGATCCGACATCGCGGCTTCACGCATCATCAACATCTGGAGAAAGCGCGGACTGTTACCGAGGCTCGGCATCTGAAGCCCGTGCTGCTTGAAAAACAATTCCCATGGCTCTTCGCGAGCCCCCGCAATACTCAACAACGGCGCAGACAGCAAGTCGGCAGGCTCACGTACTTGCGATTGCTGTTTCATGCGAGGCGAACACACTACAACTGCCTCCGTCTTATCGAGCAACGAGACTGAATTGAAGCCCGGCCAGGGTGGTGTGCCATAGCGGATGTGGGCATGCGCGGACGCACTGGGCTCCAGTTCCGTTAGCTCCTGAGGCAGCACATCCACCTGAATGTCGGGGTACAGGCTGCGGAAGTCGCCAATGTTCTGGACCAGCCACAGCGTGAACCCCACGTTGACCGATAGCGTAAGAGTCGATTTGTGGACGCTGTCTTTCAGCTTGTTGCCTGCATCAAGAATCAGATTCAGGCCCACTGTGATCTGCTCGTGATAGGTCTTGCCCAAGGGCGTCAAGTTAATCCAGCGGCCATTGCGTTCGAACAACCTGACCTCCAGCTGCTCTTCAAGCGTCTGCATCATACGGCTCACAGCGCTCTGGGTCACATGCAACTCGGCGGCTGCAGCAGTGAAGCTTTGGAGGCGAGCGGCAGCCTCAAAGTATCGGACGGCTATAAGGGACGGAAGGCGATTCATTTCTAGCCCTTAGTAAGGTAGGCGTTTTCATGTCTCGTTTTTGCATGAGTTTAATTCATGCTGGGTGCGAAATGAATCGTTTTAGGTTCGACGGTGCTCCCCCCTACACTGTGCGACTCGTAAAACACAGATGCACACCTAAAAGAGACACCTGATGAACGCAGTGACCGAAAGCCATTACCTCCTCGTACCTGAAGTCCCGAACTTTGTGGTCGAAGACGCGGACGCTTACCGTCAACGCGCTGCTGCTGCGGGACAAGCATTTTTGAGCGCCGTCGATGCCATCGCGCCGATCCTGCGTGCGGGTCGTGATCAGTCGGAGCGGGAGTGCCGCGTTCCCAACACGAGCGTCGATGCCATGGTCGAGGCTGGTGTGTTTCGTGCCTTCACGCCGCTGCAGTATGGTGGACTCGAACTCTCCCCCGCAGACTTCTTCGACGGCTTGATGCGCATCGCGCAATGTGACTCATCGGCGGCCTGGATTGCGGGCCAGATCGTCTGCCACAACCTCGAAATCGCTTCCATGGACCCGCTCCTGCACGAAGATTTCTGGGGCGTCCACGGGCCCGATGCGCGGGCTTCGAGTTCGTACGCGCCGCTGGGCAAGGCCGAGAAGGTCGAAGGCGGCTTCGTGCTCAATGGCCGCTGGACGTTCTCCAGCGGTGTCGATCACGCGCATTACGTGGTGCTTGGTGGTGGTGAGCGCAACTTCCTGGTCCCTGTCTCCGATCTCGTTATCGATCACGAAAGCTGGGACGTGCAAGGCATGCGCGGCACGGGTAGCAAGGCCCTTACGGCTACGAATGTGTTCGTCCCTGTCCATCGTGTTCACGAGATGTCCGACGTCATCAACGACATCAACCCGGGCTATCAGACGGTGAAGACGCCGCTCTATCAAGGCGTGTCGTGGATGTCGGTGTTCTACGCTACGGCTGCCAACACAGTGATCGGCACGGCGATGGAAGCCGTCAACGTGTTCTACGAGCAGTCGCGCAACCGGTTCACGAAGATGGGCACGGGTGCGCGTTTTGCCGAGAACCCGTTCCTCAATCTGAAGCTCGCGGAATCCAGGACGCGCATGAAGGACGTGCGGGCACGCACGCTCAACAACTGGCGTGAGATTTTCGATCAGGCCTGCAAGGGCGAACCGGCCCCGCATCAAGAACGTCTGCGCGTGCGCTACGAGTCGGCTGATTCGTTCGCCATCAGTTTCGAGACCGTGCAGGACATCTGGCCCATGGTCGGTGCCGTGTGCTCGTTGAGCTCGAATCCGATGCAATACCTGTACCGCAACCTCATGGCCTCACGAGTCCATGGCACGGGCGGCAGGGAAGCTTCGGCTGTCGCTTACTCGCGTTTGCTGCTGGGACTGCCTGCTCCGGAATTCAAGGTCATCGATTTCGGTGCCGCCAACTACTGGCGCTAATCGGGCCCAACAACACGGAGTCCAAAAATGACGACAGAACAGCAAGCAGTAACGACGAATCCCGATTGCGGCACGCTGCTCGGCGGTGGCAACCCAGTGGAGGACACGCGCGCGTTCCGACGCTGCCTGGGACAGTATCCGACCGGCGTTACCGTCGTGACGGCGCGTCATGAGGGTGAACTGGTTGGCATGACCGTGAACTCGTTTGCCTCAGTGTCCCTGGACCCACCTCTGATCCTGTGGTCGATCCGTCGCGAGTCCCGAAGCGTTGAGGCCTTCACGGGCGCACAGCATTTCGTGGTCAACGTGCTGGCCGACGATCAGGTGCCGGTGTCGCAGTGGTTTGCTACCGCACATCCCGAACGCTTCGAACTCGCACCATGGTCGGAAGGCGTGGGTGGCGCCCCGCTGCTCGATGGAGCGGTTGTCCAGCTGGAATGTGAGCGCGTTGCCGTTCATGAAGCGGGCGATCACCTGATCCTGATCGGCGAGGTGAAGCAGTACGCGCATTTCGATGGCAAGCCTCTGGCCTTCAGCAACGGCGGATATGCGCAATGTCTGCCGCGCGAACACGTCGTCAACTGAGAAGCGGGTAAGGAACACGAATATGAAAATCGAAGAAATCGGCTATCTGTGCGTCGATGCCAAAGAGATGGGCGAGTGGCGCACGTTCGCCGGCGACTACGTAGGGTTCGAAGTTCGCGACCTGGCTGAGGGCTGTCTGGGGCTGCGCATGGATGGCTACGATTGGCGCATGAAGGTCCGTCCCTCGGATCACAACGGCGTGGGCTTCATGGGCATGAAGGTCGAGACCGTGGAGGCGCTGGCCCAGGTGCGTGCGGAAATGGCGGCTGCAGGCTTTGTCGTCAATGAGAGCACTGCCGCCGAGCGCGCGGATCGTCGCGTCGAGCACCTGCTGTGGGTCTCCGATCCGGACGACAATCGCGTTGAATTCTTCGTCAACCGTGCCGTCGATAGTGCTCCGTTCGCACCGGGTCGCCCGATTGGTGGCTTCCGTACCGGCAAGCTGGGCTTCGGCCACGTCGTGCTGGGCACGCCCCATCTGGAAGAGATGGAGAACTTCTACATGAAGTTGCTGGGCTTCGGCCTCAGCGACTACATGACGGGCAACATCGAAGTCCGCTTCATCCACGCCAACGAGCGTCATCACTCGCTGGCGCTGGTCAAAACCCCCGTCAAGTTCCTGCATCACGTGATGGTCGAATACAAGCAGATGGACGACGTGGGTCGGCTCTACGACAAGGCGCTCCTCATTCCGGGAATGATCCAGACGAGCTTGGGGCGCCACACGAACGATCACGTTTTCTCGTTCTACTCGAAGACGCCGGGTGGCTTCCTGCTGGAAACCGGTTGGGGTGGCCGTAGCCTGGATCGTGCCACATGGGAGCCCTACGAGATGGAGTCCATGAGCTTCTGGGGTCACGAGCGTAGCTGGGAAACACCCGAGAACCAGCTTAAGCAGCGACAGCAGCGAGACGCCGTGGGTGCCCGTGGCGTGAGCGCACCAGTCGAAGTCAACGGCGACGGTGGATTCGTCAGCCGGGATGCTGCGATCTGACGAAGTGCGGTAGGAAGTTTGTGTGCGCGTGCGCGCCCGCTGCGTGTTTCGATTTGTTCGAACACGCGGGGGCGCGCACGATCTATTTCAGAAGGGCTTTTTTTGATGACTGACCTGAATCGACGACGCAAGTCCAATCCCTGGCTGATCTTGTTGCTTGGCGCTTTGGCTGCATGTGGCCCCTTTGGCACAGATATCTATCTGCCTGGCATGCCTTCGATTGCTGCATCGTTCGGCGTTCCTGCTTCGGCAGCAGCTGCAACGCTGACGTCGTTTATTGCGGGATTTTCGGGCGGGATGTTGCTCTACGGCCCGCTGTCCGACGCCTGGGGTCGTCGCCCCGTGTTGCTCGCGGGGCTTGTCATGTTCACCGGGGCCTCGTTGGCCTGCTGGCTCGCGAATTCCATCGGCCAGCTCATGCTGATGCGCTTTGTGCAGGCGCTTGGGGCCGGGGCTGCGTCCGTGCTTGCTCGAACCATCGCCCGTGATGCACATGAGCCGGATGAAGCATCGAAGGTGCTCTCGATGGTTGCACTCGTGACCTCAATCGGGCCACTGCTGGCTCCGCTGATCGGCGGTCAGCTACTCCTGCTCGGCACCTGGCGCACGGCGTTTATCGCGCTGATGTTGTTCGGGATGTTTTGCGCTGTTGCGACTTACCTGTGGGTACCGGAAACGTGGCCCGAGGAGAACCGTGCTTCGGGGGCCGTATCGCAGGCATTCGTTGCCTATGGACGGCTGCTGGGGAACCCCGTAGTCTGGGGCCATTTGCTGGTCGGCGGTATGACGTTTGCCGCCCTCTTCACCTATATCACTGAGACGCCGTTCGTCTATATCCAGTACTTCCACATCTCGCCCCAGCACTATGGCCTGTTCTTCGCCTTCAACGTGCTGGGCATCATGATCGGCAACATTCTGAATGCGCGCCTCGTCGGTCGCCTGGGTACGCTGAGAATGATTAGCGCGTCATCCGCGATCTCTGTCGTCGCCTCGCTGTTTGTCGTGTTCGTGTGTCTGACGGGCTGGGGTGGCCTGTGGACGATGGCGCTCGGGCTCTGCGTCGTCATCGGTCAGATAGGGATACTGACGTCCAACTGCATGACCGATCTCATGTCTCGCTACTCGAACAATGCGGGCGCTGCCGCTGCGCTGTTCGGGGCAACGCAGCTGGCTTTCGGTGCGTTGGCAAGCTTTATCGTGGGGCAATTCTCTCATGCGTCGCCAGCAGGCATTGGCTACATCATCGGTGTTACGGGGATGATCGGATATGGGGGCAAGATGTTGATCGTGCGCGTTCATGCCCTTCATAGCGCAGCGCAAGCGGTGCCAACAACCTGAGAACCAGGACGGCTTGAATGATCCAGACTCATTCAAGCCGAGAAAATATTGGTGTGTCAAATTGTCCAGGGTGCCTATAATCGGTCGACAAGTTGATTGGTTGGTTGCGCAAGCAATTTGTCAGAACTATGGGGAGACGCACAGCATGTCGTTCGATCTCGATCGGACCGACGAAGTAATCATGGCCAATATCGAGGCCGTCGTGCAATAAGCACGTCCGATCCGCTAAGTCAATCGCCCATTCAGTGGCTATCTGTGTTTCAGGACCCTGGCCGCTCAGGCAAGGATATCCCCCGAGAAGTTCTGTAGTGAGAAAACGCGTGCCCCAGGCTTGGCGTGTGTGTGTTTCAGCAGCACATCAATATTGGTCGCTCCAGCGTTTGAAAATAAGGTCATTTTAAAGTCGCCATATATAGCGACTATTCGGAGACAAGGGTTGAGGAATCAGGTAATCGTGGCAGCGACGGCTGCTGTTTTCGCATCGGCGGCTCACGCACAAAGCTCTGTCACCCTGTATGGGATTATCTCCGAGGGTATTAGCTATATCAGCAATTCCAACGGTCACAGCACTTTCAGGATGGAAAGCGGAGTGACTTCTTCCTCCCGCTGGGGCTTCAAAGGCGTCGAAGATCTCGGTGGCGGTCTCAAGGCCGTTTTCCAGCTGGAAAACGGCTTTGACATCAACTCGGGGGCTGCTGCGCAACGTGGCGCGCTCTTTGGCCGTCGTGCGTTCGTTGGCCTGTCGAGTGATCGTTTCGGTACCCTGATCGCGGGTAACGACTACGACTTCATCTACGACTACGTGACCTTCTACACGAACACGGGTCAGTTCGGTGGCGATTATTCGTTCCACCTCGGCGATGACATCGACCGCCTGGCTGGTGAGCAGTTACACAACGCAGTTCGCTACGAGTCGCCGGTCATCGCTGGCTTCACCGCAGGCGCGATGTACAGCTTCAGCAACGTGGCAGGTTCGTTCGCCGGTACGTCGACCGTACCGCGTGCGATGAGCTTCGGCCTCAAATGGAGTCCGAACGGGAGCTTCAACGCGCCGTACTCGGTTGGCGCTGCGTTCACGAAGATGAACGGCGGCCAGGCTGCACCTGGTGCGGGCTCGATCGCTGCCGTTGCGCTGGGTTCGGATTCGATCTATACGGCCGCAGTCGGCGCGCAGGCCACCGCTGGCCAGTTCTCCTTCAACGCCGTGTACACGTACACGAACGCCTCAGATACGCCGCACGGCACGGTGACCGTCAACGCCTACGAGGGTGGTGTCACGTGGCGTCCGTCGCCCATGTTCCTTGTGGGTGCTGGTATGGCCTACATCGATCAGCACAAACTCGGCAAATACAACATCACTTCGTGGGGCGCGGACTACCACCTGTCGAAGCGCACCGATCTGTTCCTCGTCGGTACGTATCAACACGCGTTCGCAGGGGCGAAGTACGCGAATAACTTCGTGGTCGTAACGCCCTACTCGCAATCCCCGGCAAACCCGTACGGCGCAGGCGCGTCAACGACTGCAAATCAGGCAGTCGTGCAAGTCGGTATCCGTCACGCGTTCTAATGTAAAGAGAGAAGAGGCACGTAATGAGCACCAAGATGATGCCTATACAAACCGAGACATCGGTGACCCGGGCCGCAAGCGTATGGATTGTTTGCGGTGCGGCAATCGGTTTGATGTTCGGATTTGGCCCCATGTTTTTCAGCGTCGTGGGCGTATTCCTGAAGCCGATGGCGGCGACTTTTGGTTGGGGTCGCTCTGACGTAGCAGTGCTGCCGATGTTCTCGATGGTTGGGACGGCATTGGGTGCGCCGGTCGTTGGCTATCTCGCTGACCGTCTGGGCTGGAGTAAGGTCCTGGTAGGTGCGATCGTGCTTATGGCGATCTCGATAGTCGCGCTTGCGGTTGCCCCAGCCAGTCACGTGTACTTTGCCATTGTCGGTCTCCTGATCGGCTTCTTCGGGGCCGGAACGACAGCGGCTGGCTATCTGGGCGTGTTGCCGCGAGTGTTCGACAAGCGCCTCGGCATGGCACTCGGATTCGCGATGATCGGAACGGGGCTCGGTGGTTTCTTTGCGCCAATCGCCGCTAACCGGCTTGGCGCGATGATGGACTGGCGTCACTGGTTTGGCGTGAGTGCGGTCGTCGCGCTGGTGCTCGGTACCGTGGCACATCGACTGATGTTCCGGCATCTTCCGGCCCAGGAATATGTTGCCACGGATGTTCAGGTCGAGGCTGGGCTCACGCTCGGCGAAGCGATGAAGGGCTATCGTTTCTGGTTGCTCGCGATTGTCATGTTCGTGATCTCGGGTGCGATTCTTGGCGGCTTCGTGCATCTTGCACCGTTCGCCAGCGACCGCGGACTCGGGCGCACAGTCGGTGCAGAGGCGGCAGGTCTCGTTGGTGCGGGGCTGGCGATTGCCCGCGTCGGGCTCGGTATCGTGCTCGACCGTGTGTTTGGTCCGTTCGTGGCCTGTGCGGCCTTTATCGTCGGGGCGCTGGGTTTCACGATTTTCGTTACCGATGCGTCGCAAGTGCCTTCGATGATTCTGCTGGCCGCACTACTGCTCGGTATCTCGACGGGCTCCGAAGGCGATCTGATTCCGTTCCTGACGCGCCGGTATTTCGGCAAGCGCTCGTTTGGCGCGATCTACGGATGTCTGTTCGGAGCGGCCACGCTGGGCGGCGCGGTTGGCCCATTCCTGTATGGCCTGGCATTCGATCGCCTCGGTTCCTATACGCTCCCCCACACTGTGTCGCTCGTAGCCTGTGCCGTTGGTGCTGTCGGTGTCTTGCTGCTCGGTCGCTATCCGCAGGCCGGTACTGAAAGCAAGTAATGGATTATTGATGCTTTGGATGACTGACTAAAATGATGCTGACAAGAGATAACACCTCGAAATTCGTTGACGCTGGTGGCGTCAAGGTGCACTACCACGAGGCCGGTACGGGTCCCGTGCTGCTGTGCATCCATGGTGGTGCACCGGGCGCGTTCGGTTGGGGGAATTTTGGACGCAATCTCGAAGCGTTGTCGCGCAACTTTCGCACGCTGATCGTTGACCTCCCGGGTTACGGCAAATCGGCCAAGCCGCAGATCGAGGGCCCGCGCACGAGCTTCTACGCGAAGACGTTCCGCGACATGCTGGACGCGCTGGGTATCGACAAAGCGCACGTGATGGGCCTCGCCACTGGCGGTTCGGTTGCGTTGAAGATGGCGCTCGAATATCCGGAGCGGATTGATCGTCTGATCGTCATCAGTTCGCCTGGTGGCCTCTCGCTGTTCCAGCCCGCGCCTCCCAAGCCGGATACGCACAGCTACTACGCGGGCGAAGGTCCGTCCATGGAGCGCATGCGGGCCAACCTGGAGCGTCTGGTCTACGATCCGTCCATCCTGACCGAAGAAGTGATCCGCGAGCGTTACGAAGCGAGCATCGAGCCCGAGTTCATGCAGCAGGCACCGGAAGGCCATGGCGGCAAGCCTGGCCAGACGCTGGAGCCGCTGTGGCAGGATCTGCATCGCGTGCGGGCTGAAACGCTCATCATCTGGGGCCGCAACAACACGACGATCCACTACGATCACGCTCTGTTCCTGCTGACCCGGATTCCCAAGGCGCGGGTGCATATCCACGGCAACTGTGGCCTGTGGGTGCCCTACGAGAAGATGGAAGAATTCAACAGCAACGTCACTGGGTTCCTCTCAGTGGATCTGGCAGCGAGGCCCCAACAATGATGAAGCGCCCTGGCATTTGGCAAAACCTGTTCAAGACGCCACACAAGCTGGCGTGGATCGACGTCGGCGGAGTCAATACACGTTATCTTGAAGCGGGTCCCGAAGACGCTCCGGTGGTCATTCTGCTGCATGGTACGGCAGGCAGTCTGGAAAACTTCAGCGCCACCTACGCAGCGTATGCCCGGCATTTCCGCGTCATCGGCATCGATATGCTGGGCTGTGGCTGGACGGACAAGCCGGATCACGACTACCTGATCACGGACTATGCCGAGCACGTGCGGGGCTTCATGCACTCGATGGGCATCGCCAGGGCGGCTGCCATAGTCGGCGTCTCGCTCGGCGGCTGGGTTGCTGCGGCGCTCGCGCTGGCCCATCCCGCGTGCGTCGAGAAGCTGGTGCTGGTCTCCCCCGCTGGCATCATCGTTGACGCAGAGGAAGAGCAGCGCTTTGCTGAACGTCTGCGCAAGGCTCGTTCTAGCGCTGCAGCCGAACCAACGTGGGAATCCGTGTCTGCTGCACTGAAGGCGCTGGTACTCGACAAGGAAGCGCTGGCCGATGAACTGATCAGTGTCCGCCTTGAAATCTACAGCGACGCGCGCATGAAGGCCGCGATGCCGCGTCTGCTGGCGTTCTCGCAAGGTGGTCAAGCACTGAGCAACGAGCAATGGGCAGCGCTGACGTTGCCGATTCAGGTCGTTGCCGCCGTCGATGCGCCTAACATGTTCCTCGACAACGCTTACGCGATTGCGAAGACGGCACCGGACGTCGAACTGGTGGAGATCAAGGGCTGCGACCACTGGGCTCAGTATGAACAGCCCGAGGCCTTCAACGAGAACAGCATCGCTTTCCTGCTCAAGGCTTGATCTTGTACGGATCGACCAGGCAGCAAAAACGCTCTCCACAAGGGGGGCGCTCAGACTGCTGACAAAGTCTAGCTGTCGCCGATCATTGACTGTCTTGATGGGTTTGTGATCAGTTGGTCGATCGGTACGCGACCAGATGCCGAGCTTGTGAACACGATGCTCGATGCTGCCATCGAAGCACCAGGCGATTGAAATGGCCCGAAGAATTCAGGCAGGTCAAGCGCTCCTGGCAAGAAGACATTCACCCGCAAACAACGAATGCGGTGACGTCTTGTCCGATCTTTTTGGCGCGACGCCGCGGAGTCGATCAGGGAGTCGGTGCGGCAGACTGTCTGCAGATAGCGTGCGCCTGTGACAAAGCCCGGTGAGTGCGGGCTTTTGTTTGCGCATCGCTATTCAGGTAGATGGACTGGTCAGGCTGGAAGCCGAAATCGTACGGCAGATGCCCTCAGTACGACCGCCTGCTGATCGAGCGATTGCGCCGCAGCCTCTTCTACCAGCTCCGCGTTCTGCTGAGGTAGCTGACCCATCAGTCCGATCGCCTGATTGACCTCTTCAATTCCGCTCGCCTGCGCTTCCGACGCGGAGGCAATTCCGCACACGATGTCGCGCACACCCCCGATGGCATTGGTGACCTAGCCCACGGTTTCCGCAACGGTGTCGGCCTGCTCCGCGCCGCTTCGCGACTGCGCGATGGATGCTTCTTTCAGCGCCTTGATCTCCCTTGCAGCACTTGCCGAGCGCTGCGCGAGGCCAAGAACCAACGGCGAAGCCACGCTCATGTTCACCCGCACGTGCCGCCTCGACCGCGGCATTGAGCATGTGTTGAAGCACGCGTGCCGTGATGGCGAGTAGCGCCGCACCACCCTGCCGCGTCGGACGAACGTATTCGCGCCATCGAGCCTAAAATCAATGCATCGCGCCGGTCCTTTGCCTGGATCCGGTCGCTTTGCCCCTCCCGACCGATCGCAGACGGCAATGAGCACTCACGATGCACGGTTCCTCCGATCGACGCTGGCGACGCTTTGCGTGGCTTCCTGCGCAGCGCTCGTCGGGTGCGGCGGCACCGTCTGCATCAGTTCAGGCGGAGGCTGCGCCCTCATAAACCCGCCGCCGAACCTCGCCCTATCTGGCACCGCCGCCACCGGCAAGGCACTCGCCAGCGCAAGCGTCAACTTCAGCTGTGTGCAGGGGACGGGCAGCGCCCTGTCGGATGGCGGCGGACACTACAGCGTCACGTTCAACGCCACGCTCCCCTGCATCATCACCGTCACCTCCGGCAGCACGACCCTGCACTCGCTCGCATTCGCCGGCGGCACTTTCAACACGACGCCCGAGACCGAGCTGATGCTCGTCTACCTCGCTTCGCAACTCGGCACGAACGAGGCCGGTCTGATCGCGGGCTTCCCCGAAAACGCGCAGTTCCAGCAGGTTCTGGCAAACCAGACCGATGTACTGGCTGCGCAATCGGCTGTCGTCGCGAATCTGCAGCAGCACTACGCGGTGACGCTGAGCACACCGGCTTTTCTGACGACACCGTTTGTCGTCGGGCAAGTCGGCGTCGACAGCGACCTCGACATGCTGGCGACAGCAGGCGCCATCGACGCCAACGGATCGCCCGATCCGGCAGCTGTTTCGCTGTTGGCTGCGGCGGGTCAAAGTCATCCGGTCGCGGCGGTCTCTGCGCCTTGAGATTTTGCGGGAGCGGCGGTTGCCCTCTCAAAACCCGCGACCTCGGGGCACAAGGCGTTCGCGACGCGAATTGATGGTGTCGCCGGCGAAAGCCTTTCCTCCAGGTTGTCGGGCCGCAGCGCCACTATGTCGCAGCATGGCGATACGAAAGAACGGTCGACGAATACACCCGAATCGTTGGCAATCTTGGTGTTCTGTTCGATACCAACGCGAAAAGCTTACGGATCCCCACAAATCCGGGCCATTGTGAATCCCGGATAAATCATGTATCTTTTATGCATCTTATTCTGTGATGCACGGATGGGTGCACGAATGGACCCGTTGTACCACTTCACGGATGTGACCACCATGAACCTCAACGCCTATGGATTACCTGCTGTGCGGTATATCGGCGCGACGCGGGCTTGGTGTAATTCGCCCATCTCCACGCGATCTGCGCGCGCCCTCGCATGCCGGCGTACGCGATCCGACCTCAATCCAGCTTCAAAGGAGTTCACATGAACGAAACCAGTCCTCTCGTCTTCCAGTTCGATGCGCGCGGTGTCTCGAAGCGCTTTCGCCACGCGGCGATCTTCGGCGCCCTCGAATCGCTCGACCGCGGCGAAACGATGCGTTTCATCAACGATCATGATCCGCTGCCGCTGCTGCAACAGATCCAGCAGCGTTATGGCAGCCAGGTGCAGATCAAGTACGTCGAGCGCGGTGCTCAGGGCGTTGTCATTGATATGCTGATCGCTGTCCCTGAAGCGCAAGAGGAATCGACTGCAGCGAATGCGTCGTCCAGTTGCTGCGGCGGCGGTTGCGGCGGCTAACCTGATCGATCGACATGGCAAAGCCATTTCCATTGCACCCGAAGCATCCCGAGCGCGTCTGCTGGGGGTGCGACCACTACTGTCAAGCCGATGACATGCGTTGTGGCAACGGGCAAAGTCGGACCCAGCACCCATCCGAGCTGCTCGGCGACGATTGGTATGAGGTGGGTGACTGGGGCATTGAGGTAGACGAATCCCAAAAAAAGGTGATACCCATAGTCCCCCAGGCTCAGCGATAGCACGCCTTGCGTACGCCTTTAACCACTTACGGTCAGGTTTCGTCCAGATTCGGCATTCACCACGCGTTGTTTGATCGCTGCGACCAGGCCAGTTCTCCGCAGGTTTCGACGAGCAGTGCGCGCGCCCAGCGATGACCGGGCGAGTGGTGAGTCCGCTCGTGCCACGCGGCCGTCTTCGTGAAGCTTGTTACCGCCACGGGAGGCTCGAAGAGCGCGAAGCCACCGGAATTCGACGCGAGCCTCGATCGCACGACGGCAATCAGGTAAGTCATGCGCAATATGTCGGGCAGCACGATAAAGCGAGCGGTACGACATGACGCGTCTCACGACAACCTTCAGATCCTCGCCCCTGCTCATTACCCCGTCCCAGACTGTTTTACTGCGTCCGACTGCCTTGCCTCTCACGTGAATATTGATCCGCCGCCGGGTAACTGTTTCACGGCCGTATCGCAGGAAAACGTGACTGTCCGAAATTCGCGATTTAACAAGGCATCGAAGTGCCGCGGGGGCTCCCATCCCGCCCGGGCTCACCGCGTCGTTATGCATATGGAATGCGCCGCTCACTGCGGGACTCTCGCGCTGGTTCCGTTGCACGAGCAATGTTGCCTGGCACACATTTCGTCTGCGTAGTTCCGGGGAAGATACCCACGCGTTCAGCGTGACCTGGAGCCCGAGATGAGCAAGAACATCGTGTTGTGTCTCGACGGAACCTGGAATGGTCCCGATTCGAAGGACCCCAACGGCGCATCTGTTCCGACAAACGTGCAAAAGGTGTTTGAAAACCTTGCAGGTTCCGGGCCGTTGAAACCCAGCGACAACGAGTGCGAAATTACGTTTCCGGAAAACGGCGGCGAGCCGCTACAGGTCGCGAAGTACATCCACGGTGTGGGCGACTCTTCGAACGTGCTCGCGAAAATGGTCGAAGGCTCGACGGGCCTTGGGCTCGTTGGCCGAATCGTTCGCGGGTATACGTACCTGTCTCGCCAGTATCGACCGGGAGACCGGATTTACATCGCCGGATTCAGCCGTGGCGCCTATACGGCCCGAGCGCTTGCGGGCTTCGTGACGGGCAAAGGACTGCTCGACTGGAATGCGATGCGACTGGAGGAAGGTTCGGCGGTGAGCTACAGCGCGGGCCTCGCCGCGTGGCAGCAGCACAAGGCGTCGACACACCCGGGTGACCCGAACATTCTGCATGCGCTGGCAGGCACCTTCACGAGCCTGTATGACCGCTTCGAGCTCGGGCTTCATCCAGCGCCGGCGCTACGGTTCGTCAGCAACGTCGACATCGAAACGGTCGGCGTCTGGGATACGGTCGGGGCCTTGGGCATTCCGGATATTCACGCGTCGGATGGAACACTCGTGCGCCTCGACGCGTTCAGGTTTTGCAACAACGATCTCAGCGAGCGCATCGCGAACGGCTTTCAGGCTCTGGCGATCGACGAGCAGCGTGTCGATTTCACCCCTACCCTCTGGAATTCGCGAACTGGCGTCGTCCAGGTATTGTTTCCTGGCGCGCATGCCGACGTTGGCGGAGGTTATCCGGCGGACGAGTCGGGGTTGTCGAACGGGGCATTGATCTGGATGACGAACCGTCTGGCTTCGACGGGTGTCCTGTTTGCGCGCATGCCGCCCGTGCAGCCCAACGCGTGCGATATCGCACATCGACCGTGGGCGAATTCGCCGTATACGACGGCCTCCAGGGCTTTTCCACCAACGCTTCAGCTAAGCCAGCGCGTGGTCCAGCGTCTTGCCGCGGCCAGCGTGCCGGTACAGGGCGAAGAGCCTCAGCCGTATCGCCCCGCCAATCTCACCAACAGCTATATCAAACTGGACGGCTCCGGACCGGCGCCGCATGTGCAGATCAAGCCCTGATCTGCCGCGGGGCGCCCTGCCCCATTGCGATTACATCCGCTCGAACAGAAACACGCGTGCGAGCGGAGCGCGACCGCTTTGATCGATGAAATTCGTTGCGGCTTCCACGCGGATTCGCCCATTGGGCGCCGTGTGAATGGTGAGCCCGAGCTGGCGCACGTTGTTTTTAAACTGGGCAGTCACGACGCGCACGCCTGCTCCCTGCTGCGAACCCACGTTGCTCCCATATCCCTCTGCTTGCACCTCGCCCAGGTCGCAGTTGGTCGGACGACATTTGGACCACGCGCGGACATACATGTTCGAATCCGCTATGCGAATCTGAAGTTTCAGGAGTCCGTCCGTCGACTGATTCACGTTCTGCCAGTCTCCGGCGAAATAGGTCATGTTGCTTCCGATAGCGCCGCCTGCGGGCGGCGCTGAGGCCGGCGAAGACGGCACCGGATTGGTGACCGCCGCTGTTTCCGTGTGCGTCGCAGAAGCCGATGCAGCCTCTTTCGCTGGTGTTGTCGCCGTGGTGTTTGCAGGCGACGACGACGCACTCGGTGCGCTCGCCACAATCGGCGGGGTCGCGGGTGTAG
Source organism: Paraburkholderia adhaesiva (assembly GCF_021390575.1). Lineage (GTDB taxonomy): Bacteria > Pseudomonadota > Gammaproteobacteria > Burkholderiales > Burkholderiaceae > Paraburkholderia > Paraburkholderia adhaesiva. The sequence continues at coordinate 850,032 of NZ_JAJEJQ010000003.1, forward strand.
AAGCGTGAAAGAGCCCTGTCTGGGAGAGTACTGCGATCAACCCGCCGATCGCCGTAATCGCGGTCGCAGACGCAGTCAATACCCCTGGCAAAGTAGTCCACCAGCCTTGAGCGCTTCGTTCGTCGTTCATGGATTGTCTTCCCGCGGTTGGTTTTCCGACCAGGGGCACGCCATAAGCCGTCGGCCCGATTGAAGTCCGACTATGGTCAGTCCTTAAATTAGATCAAATTCCTCGAAATTGCGCCTGGGTTTTACCGGATGAGGGACGGCCGGAAATGTGCGTTAGCGAACAGACATAGTCGAATTGAATTAAAACAAGTTTGAAATCGAAGTGTGCCATTCAATTTCGCCGCCCTCTTCTGTCGTCACGGCGGTCCACGCCGTGGCGTTTACCCTATTCCGGTCTTTTAAAAATCAGCACTACCATTTCGTAACAAGTATAAAAGTGTCTAAAAAAGACTCATAATTCTTTATCCGGATCCAGTCTCGATCTATTCAACCGGATGCTTGATTTCATTCTCTGCGGTTTCCAGTTAGTTATCGCTTTTGTTTCGCACCCTTTGATGCATGACTCGAACGTGGCGAAAGGATTCAACGTCATCGAACGTCCTGCATCGCTCGTTGTGGAGCCTTGCCATACTATGGTCACAGTCGCGAGAACACTATCGGGGTGCACCGAGCAGCCTTTGACTGAAAGCCATCTGAGAGCGCTTTCGCGCGCATTCGTACTGAGCACCGTACTGCTGACCGTCAACATTGCGGGCTGGCTCTTTCTCTGGAAACTGGCTCAACGGTCCTCGGCGCAAGTTGAATTGTCAATCACCCTCGCGGCCTTCGTCACCATTCTGATTGGTGCACCGCTAATCGCGTTCCTTTGCCTCGGGTGGTACACGCGCTATCGTGAGTTCGAGAACAGTCTGAAAGGCCCCGCCCTATCCGCCTACCTCCAGCGTTACTGGTCCACGCGGCTCATTCAGGCGCTCGTCGATGATGGCGCGCTTCCTGATTCAGGAGACGGCCTCGCTCCGAACGATGCAAAGTGGCGCGAGGCGGCGGATGTCCGACTCGCGCTATGCGACCGCCTGTTCGCACGGATCTATCACGAGCAATATGGGCTGCCAGCATTCGTGCCGCCTTTTGTCATTCTGCTTTGCGTGGCTTATGCGGCAGCCGCGCTCGTTGGGTGCAACTACGGCCCTTCGCAGACCGATATTGCGGCTGCAAAGACAGCCATTTACGGCATCAGTAACCAGGTTCTGGTCGCGTCGTTCGGCGGTGCGCTGATGTTCGTCGTGAGTGACTCCGTGCTCCGAATCCGGCGTAGAGCATTGAATGTGTCAGATGCGTACTGGTATGCACTACGAATATTTCTCGCGATACCGATCGCCCTTGTCGCCGGCGGGCCGGATAGCACGCGTGCAGCTATGGTCTTCGCGCTGGGCACATTTCCGGTGGATGCGTTGCTCAAGATCGTTCGCAGAATCGGCTTTCCGCAGGTCACTGCGTTCGAAAATCAGGAGAATCCGCCCGACAAACTGCTGTCGCTAAGCGGCGTCACGCTGCCCATTGTTTCGGCCTTCGAAGCCGAGGGCATCAACTCCGTTGAACAGGTCGCCGCAGCCGATCCCCTGATTCTTTCCATCCGCACCGGCTTTCCGTTCCGGTTCACGCTGCGGCTCTGTTCTCAGGCGATCGTGCGGCGCCACTTTGGCGAGAACGCGTCGCTGCTCCTGCCCATCGGGCTCGCGGACGTTGTACCGATCTATCTGCTGATGAGGGTCGTGGACGGTGACACGTCGAGCGATCTGCCGAAAATCGACGACAGCGCGAGCGTCATAGAGGGGGCGGCGAACCGCCTCTTTCCGAACGATGCGCCCGAGCAGCGGACGGCGGTGGTGAAAATGAAGTTCCGGCAGATAGCCGCGGAAGAATTCACCGTGATGCTGTTCAGAATCACGCCGCTCGATCCGTCGCTCTAAAAGAGGTAAACGGCACGTATACGGCACCCCTGAATCACACTCGGCCCTCAGAGCGAGGGCCTTTGCGCAAACCGTACGGAGGAGTCTTCCATGGTGACAGGTCCGTTGAAACAAGGCGACAGTGGCGACGACGTGAAGACATTGCAGCAAGCGCTGGTGGAACACGGATTCAGTCCCGGCGCCGTCGACGGCATGTACGGGCAAGGCACCGTCGCGGCGGTCATGGCGTTACAGAAGAGCGAAAACCTTCTACCGGATGGCATTGCAGGTCCACGGACCTTGTACGCCCTCGGTCTCGTCGACTCGAACGACTTGCCGAGCGCGATACCCGAAGTCACCGTGCAGGTGGTCAGCCAGATGTTCCCCGTTACGCCGATTGGCAATATCAAGGCAAACCTGCCGTCGATACTCGAAGCCCTGATCCAGACAAAAATCGCGGACAAAACGATGGTCTTGATGGCGCTCGCAACCGTGCGCGCGGAGGTGGAGTGCTTCGAGCCGATTGCCGAGGGACAGTCACGGTTCAATACGTCCCCCTCCGGGCATCCATTCGACCTGTATGACAATCGCAGCGATCTCGGCAATCACGGCGCACCCGACGGGGCGAATTTCAAAGGCCGGGGCTACATCCAGCTCACGGGCCGGGCGAACTATGCGACCTACGGTCCGAAACTCACGCCGCCCGTCGATCTGGTTGCCAACCCGGAGCGGGCTTCCGATCCCGTTGTCGCAGCGGATCTGTTGACGCTCTTTTTGGCGGACCGGGAGCTGGCCATCAAGAAGGCCCTGCTGGCCGGCAATATGGCGTCTGCGCGGGAACTGGTTAACGGCGGAACGAACGGGCTGGACCGGTTCGAAGACGCCTGGCAACGCGGAACGACACTGATTCCGGATTTTCAGGCCGATTAGCAGGACGACCTGCGAGCTTTGCAGTGCGCGCGTTCGTGGGCCACATCAGCGCGCGCTCGCTTGAGCGGCGGTATCAGCACTGCGGCACGGAGGCGGATTCAACCGGTCGTCGCAACACTAAATTGTTGAACAGACTTTACGTGTGTGATTCGCAGACATCGTTTCAACTAGAAAGAGTCGATGGGCAGCGAAATTACCACGCGATTACAGTGGGTGCGCCGGCATTAGAAGAGCGGCAACGCTGGTCTTGTATGCGCGCGGTGTGGTATCTCGCGACCGACACTGCGCAAGTGACTGCGCCGCCATCGAGAGGCGGAAGAAGACGGCCTTCGCTCTCAAAGCCGCCGCCTGCTCACGAGCGAGCAGAATCGACCCGGCGGGTCAACGCTGCAGGCGAGTGCCCGAAGCGGCGACTGTTGCCTGGATGCGTGAGGAGCAATCTGGCGACAATTTCGGATCTGCTGCTGAATTCCTTGAGATGACGCTACACGGAGATTCGCCGTCGCCGAGCGCGTAACCCAGCAAGCGGAAACCTTGCCGGCCCCACCGTCCTTTGGGGTGGAGCCAGGCCCTAATTTATAACCCTCGCGGGAACCCTCCCGTTGGGGACGCTTCTCGCGATTTTTTAGGAGAAGTTGTGGAAATACATGAGGCAAGTACATCGCAAATGTGTATTGGCGATGTTGCAACGGGTGCACAGCCGTGGCACCATGGGCGAAAAGCCTTAACCCGGAGCCTAACCATGCCTGCCGCCTACGCACCTTTGCCGAAGAAAGCCGCCAACGTGTCGCTGGCCGAAAGCCTGCTGGCTGAAGCCAAGGAACTGGGCCTCAACGTGTCCCAAGCCGCTGAAGCCGGGCTGGCCAAGGCTGTGTCGGATGAGCGTGCTGCGCGATGGCTGCGGGAGAATGCGGAAGCGATCGCTAGCTCCAACGCCTACGTCGAGAAGCACGGTTTGCCGCTTGCACGATACCGGATGTTCTGATGGCCAGATTCAGCGCTTATAGAAACACGGAGGGAAGCGGCTTCCTCGTCGACATTCAAGCGGATTTGTTGAGCCACCTGAATGTGCGCGTTGTGATTCCATTGCTACCGTTGGACGCTGCTCCCAAGCCTGCTAGCGGACTCAATCCGGTGTTCGAGATTGAGGGCGTACCGTACGCCCTGGTCACGCAATACATGGCCTCGGTGCCACTCAAAGACCTCAAGGAGGCGGCGTTCAGTTTGAGCGGTCACTACGATGAAATCGTCGCTGCGATCGATATCCTGCTACAGGGATTCTGATCGCTTGAAACTGACCTGCGGCGGGGTTTTATAGCCAGTCAAGCAGTGAGTCGCATGTCGGTATTCTCGGACTCCAGCCAGGTTCGACGGACCGTGGCCGGAAGCGACGCTACGATCTCATCCGTCTTCCGATACAGCTCAACGCATTTTCGCAACTGAGAGGCGCTCACTCGACAGCGCACCACTTGCCATCGGCCGCGCTGCTCTTCAGCACCGTCTCCATGAAGCGATGCCCGGCCACACCGTCGTCGACCGTGGTTAGCAGTCGACTCTCCGGCGGCACCGGAAGGCCGGCATCGAGCGCCTCGATCTGCAGCGCCGCGTCGAGATACAGTTGCGCGAACGCCTCCAGATACCCTTCGGGGTGCCCGGCCGGCACGCGTGTGGCATGTTGCGCTTCGCCTGAGTTCACGCGTCCGCGCGTCAGTCGCTGCGCCGTGCCGCCCAGCGGCGTGACCCAGAGCACATTCGGCGTTTCCTGGTCGAACGCAAGGCTGCCCTTCGTGCCGTAGACGCGTAGCCGCAGCGCGTTCTCCGCGCCGCTCGCGACCTGGCTCGCCCACAGCATCCCGCGCGCGCCGTTCGCATAGCGCAGCATGACCTGCACGTGATCGTCGAGGCGGCGCCCGGGTACGAACGTGTGCAGCTCCGCCGACAACGCGGCGGGCGCCATACCCGTGACGAACGTCGCGAGGTGATAAGCATGTGTGCCGATGTCGCCCAGACAGCCAGCCGGCCCGGCCTGGGCCGGATCTGTGCGCCAGCCAGCCTGCTTGTTGGTGCCGTCGGCTTCAACGGGCTCGGCAAGCCAGTCCTGCGCATACTCAACCTGCACAATGCGCAGCTCGCCAAGCGTGCCGATCTCCACGAGTTCGCGCGCGTGCCGAACCAGCGGATACCCCGAATAGGTATGCGTCAACGCGAACAGCTTGCGACGCTCACGCGCGAGCCTGGCGAGCGCCTCGCCTTCCGCGAGCGACATCGCCAGAGGCTTGTCGCAGATCACGTGAATACCGGCCTCGAGAAAGGCCGTTGCGACCGGTGCGTGCAGATGATTGGGCGTCACAATCGACACCGCATCGATGCCATCTTCCAGTGCAGCCTCGGCACGCGCCATCTCGCGCCAGTCGCTGTAGCTGCGCGTGATGCCGACCTCCGCCGCACTGGCTGCGGCGCGCGCCGGGTCGGACGACAAGGCGCCCGCAACCCACTCGAAACGATCGTCGATGCGGGCCGCGATGCGATGCACCGCGCCGATGAAAGAACCCTGCCCGCCACCCACCATCCCCAACCGCAGTTTTCTCCGCTGTCCATTCATCGTTTCGCATCCCGAATCATTGCAATTTCCAATCAGAAACCGGTCGCCTCACAGTCCGAGCAACGCCTTGATGTGCCCGCTATCGACACCACTGTCCGCGAAGTCGTCGAAGGCGCGCTCCGCGACGCGGATGATATGCCGGCGAATGAATTCAGCACCCTCGCGCGCGCCATCCTGCGGATGCTTCAACGCGCACTCCCATTCGAGCACGGCCCAGCCTGGAAAATCGTATTGCGCGAGCTTCGAGAAGATCGCGCCAAAATCGATCTGACCATCGCCGAGCGAACGGAAGCGGCCCGCGCGCTCAAGCCACCCGCTGTAGCCGCCATACACACCCTGCCGGCCGTTCGGACGGAACTCCGCATCTTTCACATGGAAGATCTTGATGCGCTCGTGATAGATGTCGATGAATGCGAGGTAATCGAGCTGCTGCAGCACGAAATGGCTCGGGTCGTAGAGAATGTTTGCGTACGGATGGTCATCGACGGCCGCAAGGAAGCGCTCGAATGTGACGCCATCGTGCAGGTCCTCGCCCGGATGCAGTTCGTAACAGACGTCGACATCCGCATCACCGAACGCGTCGAGAATCGGGCGCCAGCGTCGGGCGAGTTCGTCGAATGCAGCCTCGACGAGGCCCGCCGGGCGCTGCGGCCACGGGTACAGATACGGCCACGCCAGCGCGCCGGAAAACGTGGCGTGCGCAGTCAGGCCGAGACGGCGCGAGGCCTGCGCGGCATAGCGCAGTTGCTGCCCGGCCCATGCGGACCGCGCGGCCGGATCGCCGCGCACCGCCAGCGGTGCGAACCCGTCGAACAACTGATCGTAGGCCGGATGCACGGCCAGCAACTGCCCCTGCAGATGTGTCGACAGTTCGGTGATGACCACGCCATGCTTGTCCAGCAGCGCGCGGATATCGTCGCAATACGCCTGGCTGCCAGCCGCCTGTTCGAGATCGATCAGCCGCGGATCCGTCGGCAACTGGACGCCTCGGTAACCGAGTTGCGCGGCCCAACCGGCCAGATCGGCAAGATTATTGAACGGCGCTTCGTCACTCATGAACTGCGCGAGGAAAATCGCCGGGCCCTGAATGGTTTTCATGATGTGCGTTCCTGCGCGAACCTCGTTTCGACGGTATATGCACCGCCCATTACATCGGGCGGTGCGTCATGCCGTCCGCTCACCTGGCCGGAGGTGGCCAGCGTCAGAATGGCGAGTCGGGGAAGTAAAAGTCCTTCGCGTTGTCCTTCGTGATTAACACCGAAGGGATGATCGTCTTATCTGCCAGCTTTTCGCCCTTCAGCCGCGCTTCGGCCGTCAGCTTGATCGCGTCGTAGATGAACTTCGGCGAATACGACACGTCCGCAGGCAGCATCGGTGCACCGTCCATCACGTTCTTGACCATGCCCTTCGAGCCTGCACCACCGAATACGATCTTGATATCGGTGCGTTTGGCCTGATCGATAGCCTTCAGTACGCCGACCGCCATGTCGTCGTCGGCAGCCCATATAGCATCGATGTGCGGGAACCGAGTCAGATAATCCTGCGTGACCTTGAACGCATCGTCGCGATTCCAGTTCGCATATTTGCCATCCAGCAGCTTGATGTCCGGATAGGCTTTCAACACACCGGTAAACGCGGCCCAGCGTTCATTGTCGAGAGTGGTCGGAATACCGCGTAGCGCAACGATGTTGCCCTTGCCGCCCAGCGCCTTGGCCAGATATTCGGCAGGAATCCGGCCGAAAGCGGTGTTGTCGCCCGCCACGTAGGCGTCCTGCGCGCTGGTATCCGTGAGACCACGATCGACGACCGTCACATAAATCCCTTTCTTCTTCACCTGCGCGACAGGCTGGGTCAACGACGCGGATTCGTACGGAAAGATCACCAGCGCGTTGATCTTGTTGACGGTCACCAGATCCTGCAGCTGATTCGCCTGGTCAGGCGCGTTCGCTGCAGTCTTCACGATCACCTTCAGATCCGGATGGGCTTTCTCGAGATCGGCCTTCGCCTTGTTCGCCCACCAGACAATCCCTCCCGTAAAACCGTGGTCGGCAGTCGGAATCGCCACACCAAGGATCACCTTGTCATCGGCGTGCGCGGCGCCGGCCGTCATCATCACGCCTAGCGCCAGCACACCAGCGCCAACCATTCGCTGAATCGGCTTCATCACGTCTCCTCTAGTTGTCGGGACGCACCGCGCGTCCTTCTCGGTTAAACGTCTGCTCATTCTCGAGCCGTCCGCCGCCGGACGGCTTCTTCCGGTTCTTGCGCGTATCGCTCAACGCCGCCCGCGCTGCAGGAACGCGACGACGATGATCACAACGCCTTGTACCGCCGCATTCAGATAGACGCTGATGATGCTGGTGAGATTCAGGATATTGGCAATCGTGGACAGCAGAATCGCGCCAACGACGGTGCCGATCACGCGCCCCTCGCCGCCCTTGAGCGCCGTGCCGCCGACGACGACGGATGCAATCGCCTCGAGCTCCCACAACAGCCCGGTGGTCGGCGTGGCTGAGCCGAGGCGCGGGACGTACAACACGGTCGCGATGCCAACGCAGATACCCGTCAGCGCATAAGTCGCGATCTTCACGCGATCGACCTGAATGGCCGCATACCGTGCGACCTGTTCGTTCGATCCGATCGCCTGGACGTGTCGCCCGAATGGCGTGCGATTAAGGATCAGTGCGCCCGTCGCCGCGATGGTGAGAAACACCCAGATCGGCACTGGTACGCCGAACAGGCTGGCGTAATAGACCGGGCCATAGAAATTGGCCAAGTTATCGTTCAGCGTCAGCGCACCGCCGTCTGCCAGCCATGTCAGTACCGCGCGGAAAATACCGAGTGTGCCGAGCGTCACGATAAACGGTTCGATACGGCCTTTGGTGATCAAGAGACCATGCGAACAACCGAACAGTGCGCCCAGCAGCAACGCGCTAACGATGCCGATGGTGAGAATCGCAAGCGGCGCAACGGTATGCCCGCCGATACCGTTCGCGAGCCCATTCATCAGCCAGATCATGACGCCCGAGATCAGCGCGGCCATCGAACCGACCGAAAGATCAATGCCGCCGGAAATGATCACGAAGGTCATGCCCACCGCGATGATGCCGATGAACGACGTGCGGGTCAGCACGTTCATCAGGTTCTCGAGCGTCGCGAAATCGCGATTCAGCAGCATACCGGCAACGCAAAGCGCGATCAGGCCAGCGAACGGTCCGATGCCATGCAAACGTCGCGCGAACCGGATCATCTGCGAAGGCTGCGCGGGTTCAGTGTGTGCCGGTTGCATGGGCAATCAACTCCTCTTCGGTCAAGTGCTCGCCGCTCAGGATCGCCTGCAAACGCCCCCCGCGCATGACGGCGACGCGATGGCACAGGCCGATCAGCTCGATTAACTCCGACGAAATCACGATCACCGCACGCCCTTCCCGGGCGAGCCGGTGAATCAGGAAATAGATGTCGCGTTTCGCACCAACATCGACGCCGCGCGTGGGTTCATCGAGTACGATCACGCGCGGATCGGGCTGCAGAAACTTCGCCAGCGCAAGCTTTTGCTGGTTGCCGCCAGAGAGCATGCGCGCACGACCGGCCAGATCGCCCGCGCGAATGCCGAATTCCCCCACGGCCTGCTGTAGCGCGACGCGCTCGGCCTTGGTGTCGATTAGCGGATGCGCGTAACGTTCGTGCGTCATCAGCGTGAGATTGTCCTGCAGGCTCAAATCGGCATGGAGCCCCTTGCCCTTGCGATCCTCGCTGAGATAGGTGAGGCCCTGGCGCATCGCGTCGCGCGGGCTGTTCAGCGCGATGCGCTGCCCCGCAATCTCGACGCGGCCCGCGCTGCGGCGGCGCAGTCCAAGCAGCGCTTCGAACGCCTCGGTACGCCCCGAACCCACCAGACCCGCAAAGCCGAACACCTCGCCAGCACGTACATCGAAACTCAGATCCTCGATCCAGCCGGGTACCGCAAGCCCCTCTACTTTCAGCGCGACGCTGGCACTCTCGGGGACCGGCGCCTTATCGGGGAACATGTCCGACACTTCGCGCCCAACCATGAGGTTCGCCATCTGCTGGCGGGTGAATCCAGCCGTCTCGCCACGAGAGACGAAACGCCCGTCTCGCATCACGATCACCTCGTCGGTAATGCGCTCGACTTCGTCGAGCTTGTGCGAGATATAGACGATCGTCGCCCCATCCGCCTTCAGCCGCTCCATCAACGTGAACAGACGGCCGGTTTCCTCTGGCGTCAACGTCGCCGTTGGTTCATCCATGATGAGCAGACGCGCATGGCGAGACAGCGCCTTGGCTATCTCGACCAGTTGTTTCTCCGCGACGATCAGCTCGCGTACCTTCGTGCCGGGAGGTCTGTCCAGTCCGACCTGCGCGAGATATTGCGTGGCCTCGTCACGCATTGCCGTTTCGTCGACGAACCAGCCTCTGCGCTTCTCGTGCCCCAGATACATGTTCTGCGAGATCGTCAGATGCTCGGCCAGATTGAACTCCTGGTGGATCAACACGATACCTGCGGCTTCCGCTTCACGCGAACCGCCAAAATGAACCGGCCTCCCATCGATCTCGATCGCTCCCGCGCTGGGCTTTTCGTATCCGGCAAGAATTTTCATCAGCGTCGACTTGCCAGCGCCGTTCTCCCCCAGCAGACCGTAGATCCGGCCCGGCGCCAGGGCAAAGCTCACACCATGCAACACGCGCACCGGCCCGAAGTCCTTTTGGATGTCGTCGAAACGCACAGCCAGGCTCATCGTTTCGTTCTCCTATGGGCTGTTCGTCATGCGCTCGCGCGCATCATCAGCCGATGCTGCAGCAGCACGCCGGGCAACACAGCCGCCGGGTCAGCCAGCCGTCGAAGCAGGAGCCGTGCTGCGATCTGCCCCAGTTCCTGCTTGGGTTGCGCCACCGTGGTCAACGGCGGATCGATCTGCGCAGCGATGGCGATGTCATCGAAACCGACGACTGCCACATCGTCAGGAACCTTGCGGCCAACGCTGCGCAAGCCATTGATCACCCCGATGGCCAACGTATCCGACACCGCAAAAATCGCGTCTGGTCCATCGCTACCCGCCGTGGCTAATGCGACTGCAGCTGCGGCGCCCGCCTCGTAATCCAGACTGTCTAGATTCAGGATCCAGCGGGGATCAGGCGTCAAACCCGCCTCGGCAAGGGTGTCGAGATAAGCCCGTTGGCGCTGCTGTGCGTACAGGTAGCCATCGCCGGAATTAATCAGCGCGATACGGCGTCGACCGCGCTCGAGCAAATAACGCATGGCTTCGCCCGCAGCGCGGTAGTTATCGATACCGACGTACGGCACGCCACCGGCTGGGTCGAATTCGCAGCAGGCGACCCATGGCAACGCGCCGGACTCCTCGGCGAGCGCCTGCTGGATCGCGGCCGGATCCAGGCAAATTGCACCGTCGGCGCGATGCCGACGCAACATGTCGAAATAGCTGCGCTCACGCCCGAGTTCTGCGTCGGTGTTGCATAGCAACATGAAGTAGCCCTCCTGACGCGCAACGCTGTCGATACCACGCACAATTTCCGCGTAGAACGGATTGCCGATGTTGGGCACCATGGTCAGCAGCAGACGGCTTTCGGCCGTACGCAAATTACGGGCGAGTTCGTTGATTCGATAACCGCTACGCTCGACCGCTTCCATCACGCGTGAACGCGTTTCTGGCCTGACATTCGTATGGCCATTGAGTACGCGCGAGACGGTCGCGACGGACACGCCAGCCAGGTGTGCGACGTTCAGAATCGACATGCACAGCCCCTGAATATCTCGCTCAAGAACCCAAATGTAATGGATTACATTTATAGTGCATGCGGGAAAAACGGCAAGAAAAAGTCACTTAGGGTTTTGCTTTATTCCAGCGCGGTGCACTGGACCGAGCAGCTTTTCGTAGACACCTTTGAGCCATCATTTCAGACAACCGAAGGGGTCTAAATGGACAGCAAGCGGTGCACGAAAGCGTTCAGGATCGAAGCAGTCAAGCAGGTATCGGAGCGAGGCATTCGGTGGCGGACGTGGCGCAGGGTCGGGCATCACGACGCACAGCCCGTGTGCCTGGAAGGCAGCGCTCGATAAGCGGGCCGCACTGGTTCGCCCGTGGTTGTGAACAGTCAGTGAACTGTTTCCGCCGCCAGCGCGACCGTTTTAAAACCAGCGTCATCGGCCAACCCGAGCCAAGCTTCGACATCCGCGGTTATCTTCGGGTCCTCTCCGTGCTGCGAGCGATCGCCCATCGACCGCAGCGCGCTTTTAGCGCGCTCGCAAACTTCCGCGAACCCGCGCAATTCGCGCGTGACGGGTCGAAGATCGAGCCGTCGCTTCGCGATCGCCTCCGCGACACGTGCGTCGATCAGCGCGATCTGACTGTCGAGCAATTCGATGCACGCTTCGCGGCAGCGTGCCGAAAAGCGCGCAACAGCAAACAACGCGGGCACGATCGGGAGCGTGAGATACACGCCAGGCGCGAGCATCGCGAGCCGGCTTGGTAATCCCGACGACGGCTCGCACAGCGACGCGAACACCGCGTCACGCCACACGTTGCGCTCGTAGACGAGCGCGTGCCGGCTGCGCTCGAGCGCAGTCGTGTCAGCCACGCGCCCGCCTCGTATGAGCGGCGTGGCGCCATCGCTAAAGTTCGGGCGGATGCAGACTGCGCCGAATGACTGCATAGACTCGCGCCGATCACGAAGCACGTGTGGCTGGAGGCGATCGGGAAGCAGCGGATCGAGCGGTACCGCTTCGCAGCGATCCGGCTTGCCGGCATCGTGCAAGGTGCAGCGTCCGTCTGCGGCGAGCGCCGGGCAGCGCCCCGATAAGCGGTCGTCGTAACCCTGAAGCGTGACGGATAGCCAGCCGCCAGCGCCATCGAGTCGATGAAACAGCGTGTGTGCGAGCGCCTCGCTGGCTGCGGCCTCATCGGCATCGAGCGGACGACCACTTGCGTCCGCGCCGAGGCGCGCACCAGTGCGCAAGGGAAAAACCCGGCTGACCGCAATGCAGCCGATAAACCGCTCGCGATGCCGGAACAACTCGCGCAGCGACAATGCGGGCGGACTGTTGCAGCATTTCCCGCACGCGTTGCACGCAAGCGACCAGTTTTCTACCATGGGAGCCGCACCGAGTCCTGATAGTGCGCGAGAATGAAATGCGCAACATCCTCCGAGTGATACGACGCGACGAGTTCCCGCACCCATGGCGACGTGCGATCGGCGGTCCGCACTGCGAGCACGTCCGCATAGGGCGAGCGCGCATCTTCGATGCCGACGCTGTCACGCGCAGGCAAGAGTCCCGCGCGTTGCGCATCGGCACTGTCCATCGCAACGAACGCCGACGTGTCGAGGGCCGCATAGAGCCGCGTCTGCGGCACTGCGATGAACTTCAGGTGCAGGCGGTTGCTCGTGATGTCGCGCAGCGACGCATGCAGGCCCGCACTGTCGCGAAACGTGATTAGCGTGTAGTTCTGGAGCAGCACGAGCGCGCGCGCCATGCCTTGCGGGTCGGCGGGAATCGCGACCGTCGCGCCGTGGTGCAGCTCGGTCATACGCCTCAACTGCCGGGAATAGAACGCCATCGGCAGCGTGATTGTCGGTGCTATGTTGGTCAGGGGGTAGCGTTGCGTTTCGATGGCATGCGCGAGGTTCGAGGCGTTCTCGAAGCTCGCCGCGTCAATGCGACCCGCGGCCAGTGCGGCATCGATTCGCGCGGGATCCTCGAATACGACGATTTCGAGCGGCAAACCGCGTGCCGCGGCCACGCGCTTCACCTCGTCCATGACCTGCGCGTGCGTACCTGGCGTCACGCCGATGCGCACCACACGGTCGCGCGAAACCGAGGCGGGTGAATCAGACAATATCGCTGTCGAAGGCAACGCGACAGCATGTGCAGCCGCGAACGCAAACGCAGCGGTGGCTGCGGCAAGAAGCCGGAATGCTTGCGTCATGCGGGATCCCTCACTACCGTGCGAAAGCCAATGTGCGAAGTCCCGAGATTGGCCTCCTGCTGTTCACGCGACGACGCGCGATAGCGCACACAGAAGTCCCTGGAACATAGAAATGAGCCGCCCTTGATAACTATCTTTGTGTCGCGGCGCAGCGATGCCGGCGCGACTACCGCAGGGTCGCCGTTCGCGTGCGGCTGATGCGCGCCGGTGTAGACGTCCTTCGTCCACTGCCATGCATTGCCGATCATGTCGTACAAACGAAAGTCGTTCGCCGCGTAGCAGCCAACGGGCGCGAGCCCCGCGTGGCCGTCCTCAGCCGTGTTGAGCACCGGAAACACACCCTGCCAGTAGTTCGCCGATGGCTTGCCGTGCGCGTCGCGCGGCGCGGTGTCGAGTTCCTCGCCGTCATGCCCAGCCTTGCCCGCATATTCCCATTCCGCCTCGGTCGGCAGATCGCGGCCGAGCCAGTGTGCGTACGCGAGCGCATCTTGCTGCGTGACGAGCGTGACAGGCAGATTGCCCTGTCCTTCGACAGTGCTGCCAGGCCCTTTCGGATGCCGCCACGACGCACCGTCGACCCATGTCCACCACGCGAGTTCACGCTTGTTCAATTCCTCGGCACTCGGAATATGGAACACCGCGCCTCCACCGAGGCGCTCCGATTCGGTCACGTACCCGGTGGCCTTCACGAAAGCCGCGAACTGCGCGACGGTCACGTCGTGCTGGTCTATCCAGAAACCGGCGACGCGGGTCTTGCCGTCGCCTGCGGGGCGTTCGTCGGGATAGCCGTGCGCGCCGCCCAACACAAACGTGCCGCCGTGCAGGTGCACCATGCCCGCCTTCGGGTCGTCGCGCCAGCGCGCTGGCACGCCCGAATAACGTTCGCATTCACGTTCGCTGCCGAGCGCTGCGAGCGAACGGCCATCGTTCAGCGCATCGAATGCCGGGGTTGTGTTGCTGGACCACGCAGCGGAATGCGCGTACGTAATTGCGGCGCTTGTGGTGACCGCGATGACTGCGGCGGCGAACGCCGCAGTGGACAGGGTAAAACGCATCGACATGTCCTCAGTAATAGCCTTGGGGACGCAGTGGCTCGACGCCGCCCACGGTCGACATGTAGGCGTTCCATTGATCGAAAAGCGTCTGTACCACAGTCGGCTCTTGCGCGGACAGGTCGTTGGTTTCGCCACGATCGACCGTCAGGTCGTAGAGTTGCCAGTGACCATCGACCGGGCCGAGCGGCGGCTCCGTCCACAGGGCTTTCCAGTGGCCGTCGGCGCTGCGCAGATACGCGCGGCCGTACGCTTCGTCGCCAAACGGCGCGGTGTGGACCTCAGCCGTGCTCGATCCCTTCAAAAGCGGCAGCAGCGACTTGCCGGTGACCGGGTACACATAGCGGTTGTTGTACACAACCTTGCCCTGGTTCTGATCGACGCCGGTGAGCGAGTTGATCAGCACGGGCGCAGGCGTCGAGGGCGGCGTTATGCCGGCGATATCGAGGAACGTGGCGGTGTTGTCGGTCACGTGCGTAAATACGCTCGCGGTCGGCGATTGGGTCGTCTGCCCCGGCAAGTGTGCGATGGCCGGCACGGATACACCGCCTTCACCCGAATAGCCCTTCATAAACCGCAGCGGCGCCGCGCTCACCTCCGCCCAACGCAGACCATATTGCAGGCGCTGCGCGTTCTGCTGCCCGTTGTCCGAACCGAGTGCCGAGTAGACCGGGTCCTGCGAATTCGCAGTGTCGGTCGCCGTCGGGTCCGCGCCCGAATCGATCGGCCATCCCTCGGCGCCGTTGTCCGACTGGAACAGGATGAACGTATTGTCGTATTCGCCGATGTCCTTCAAATGCTGAATCAGCAGACCGATGTTGTAGTCGAGATTCTCGACCATGCCCGCGTAGATCTCCATGTAGCGCGCCTGAGCCTTTTGCTCGGCAGGCGACAGGCTCGCCCACGCTTTGTCCACGTAGCCCTGGCCATAGTCGACGTATCCCGCCGACGCCGGATGCACCGCGCTGATGTATTGGGCACTGGCCGTCCCGTTGTTCGCCGTCGCGGGCGAGCGCGTGAGTGTTTCGGGCCGTCCCGCGTACGGCTGAAAGTCAGTGGGAATCAGCCCGAGTGCCTTCTGACGCGCGATGCGCGCATTGCGAATGGCGTCGTAACCGGCGTTATACACGCCGGTGTAGTTGTGCAGCCACGGGTCCGGCACTTCGAGCGGCCAGTGTGGCGACGTGTACGCCGCATAGGCAAAGAACGGCTTGCCATCGCCCTTGTTCTGGTCGATGTACTGGATCAGCTTCTGCGTGTAGAAGTTCGTCGAGTAGAACACTGCCGGGCTGCCACCCGTGCCGCCCGGCTGCCCAGGCTGGCCCGGCTGGACATATTGACCGTCCTCGGTATAGTTTTTCGAGCCTGCGGCCTCGTGCGCGAAGTGGTTGCTCGCCGCGCCGCCGAGCAGGGCGTAACTGTGCTCGAAGCCCCACTGGTCCGGCGTCTGACCGCTTCCCGACGCGCTCCCCACGATGCCCGAGCCGAGGTGCCACTTGCCGGCCATGTAAGTGTGATAGCCCGCGTCCTGAAGCAGTTGCGCGACGGACAGCGAGCGGTCGTTCAGATAACCCTCGTAGCCCGGCAGACCTTTGCGTTCGTCGGTCGGCACGCCCATCGTGCCTTCGCCGACGAGGTGATGGTCCGTACCCGAGATCAGCATCGAGCGCGTAATCGCGCAGACGGTGCCCGCGTGATGGTTCGAGAGAATGCGCCCCGAAGCGACCAGCGCGTCGAGATTCGGCGTATTGATTTCGCCGCCGAATGCGTGAATGTCGGAATAGCCGAGATCGTCGGCCATGATTTACAGAATATTCGGCCGCTTTTGTACGACGGTTGTGGCGCTTGACGCATCTTTCGCCTGGTTCGTGTTCGAATCACCGCACGACGCGAGCGAAACGGCGCCGGCGACGATGGCGCAAAAAATGCGAAGACGGGGAAACGATCGCGGCAAGGCAGAGGGTTTCATTGTGGTGGCACTCGTTTATCGGGAGTTGCCATCTTAGGGACTGTCGCCAATCGCCCAAAGTCTGATTTCTTTCTTACTTTCGTTTCAAAGTGCTTAATAATTCGTCGCTACGAATATGGTTAGCGTAATTAGTGGAATAACCGTGTTCGGGGTGGCACGCGTGGGAATCGCAAAGTAGAAGGGTTAACGTCGAGATTCGATTTTCATCCGGACCGGATCACGGGATCGAGGTGTGCGCGGCAGACGTACGCGACCTACGTATTCGATGCGCTCGCCGCGCAAGCGCACAGCGATCAATGGAGTTTGAGGCTTCCACGGACTCGATGATCATCAACTGATCCGTTTCCAGAAAATCGAATCGACAGCCCTTCCGAGAATGAACAAGGTCGACCTCAAGAGCGCACGCTAGAATTACGGCTTCCATCCTCAGAAGGAATCACGCCGTGCCTGATATGTTTCCTGCACCGCTGCGTATTGCAATCAACGGATACGGCCGCGTCGGCCGTTGTTTCGTGCGGGCAATCTATGAGTCGGACTACCGTGATGCCTTCAGGATTTCGGCCATCAATGAACCTGCCGATCTCTCGAGCATGGCCTACCTGACGCGCTTCGATTCCACCCACGGGCGCTTCCCGGGAAAGGTCGAAGTCGGAGAAGGTACGTTGATTCTCGACGGCAAGCCAGTTCCGGTATTCCATGAGACCACGCCCGAGGGCGTCGACTGGCGAGGCCTCGAAGTCGATCTGCTCGTCGAGTGTTCCGGTCGCTACGGCGATCGGGCATCGCTGACGCGTTTTCTCGACGCGGGTTGCACGCGGCTACTGCTCTCGCATCCCGGTGACAGTGCTGCGGATGTGGACGCGACGGTTGTATTCGGCACGAATCACAGCATCCTTTCGGGCAAGGAGCGCCTCGTATCGAACGCTTCGTGCACGACCAACGCGACCGTACCGATACTTTCACTGCTGCACGAAGAGTTCAATATCGAACAGGTGCAGCTCACGACACTGCATTCGGTGATGAATGACCAGCCCCTGATCGACGGCTATCATCACTCTGACCTGCGCAGAACACGTTCGGCAATGCAATCGATCGTCCCCGTTTCGACGGGTCTTGCGCGTGGCGTGGAACGCCTGCTTCCGGAACTCAAGGGCCGCGTGCATGCGAAGGCGATCCGCGTGCCGACCCACAATGTGTCGGCGATCGACATGGTGTTGTCGGTAGGACGCGACGTAAGTGCTGCAAACGTCAACGAAGTGCTGAAAAGCGCAGCGTCCGGCCCCTATGCCGGCCTTATCGCCTGGTCGGACGACCCGCATGCTTCGATCGATTTCAATCATGACCCGCATTCGGCAATCGTCGACGGGGCGCAGACTCATGTCAGCGGCGATCGCCTGGTGAATCTGATGGTGTGGTTCGACAACGAGTGGGGCTTTGTGAATCGCTTGCTGGATGTGACGCGTCATTGGCTCCGAGCCACTTGACCTCGGCGTCGGCAACCGCCCTGCCGATCCGGTCAACGGGCTCTGTCACGTTGACTGGATCGTGCTAGCCGCATGACATAAAAGTAGTTCAGATTTTTCCAGTGATGTCGCGTGCGGCAGCCCTGGCAGTCAATACGCAGCCCGGAAGAAAAGTCCCTTCGAGGGAACGCTTGCCGCAGGCCCCACCACCGCCGAACCCCGCCGCCTCGCCAACGCAGTAGAGACCGGAAATGGCGTCGCCCGCGCCGTCAAGAACGCGGCTTCGCAAATCGGTCACGAGTCCGCCCAGGCTCTTGCGGGTGATGAGTTGCGTGTGGATGGCGATGTAAGGGCCGGCGCCAGGCTTCTGCAACGGCGCAGGCTTGCAGGTACGCAAGCTATCCGGCCCCCACTGGCGCGCATGGAGGATGCGGCGGATCTGCGCATCGTTATGCAGTTTGTTGCCGTTGGCGAAATTGGCATCGAAGGCGTCGGCGGTCGCCTGCAATACCTCGGGCCGCACATGATTGTCGCCGGTCAGTGCATTCATCCGTGCGGCAAGACCCGCGAGGGTGTCGTCCACCAGGAAGTGCCGGCTCTCGCGCGCCAACTGGTGCACCAGCCGATGGTTGCCGAGCAGCGTCTCCTTCATGAAAAGAAGGAGTTGGCGATCCCGCAGTCGCACGTTGTGCTCCGCGCCCGATATCGCCAACTCTTTGGCCGCAATGCGCCAGTTCAGCAGGTGCCAGGTCCAGGGCTTCGACTCGACCGCCACTCGCTGACAAAGATCATGCGTGTCGAAACCCGTCACCAGCGGATCGGGACCGATGCGCCGCCCCTCGTGGTCGAGCCACAGCGCCGACTTGCACGGAATCATGGACAAGCCGTGACCCTCGAAGTGAGGCTGCGGATGCGGGATGCCTGCAGCGTAATTCCACATCTCGCCCGCGGCGGAGATGCGCCCGCCGAAGCCCTCCACCAGCCGATGAAGCTTGCCGTCGGACGAGGGATGAGCACCGTTGAGCATCGTAGCCGGCATGGGTCGGCCAGCTGGCCAGTTCGCCCGGGTTTCCTCATGGCCTCCGTTGATGCCCCCCATGGCCAGCACGACAACCGGCGCGGCGAAGCGCAATGCTTCGCCCGTGCTCTCGTCCACGCCGCTCGCACCGGAGATCGCGCCGCCTGAGCGATCGAGGCCAGTGATACGCGTGTGGCTCAGCAGTTCAAGCCGACCTGCGCCGCCCGCACGCTCCACAGCCTCGATCATGCGCAGGGTCAGCAGGCGCGACGTGCCCCAAAGCACGTGATAGCGGGGCACGCTATTGCCATCGCCAAAGCGGCCACGCTCGACCCAGTTCACGGCTGGCAGGAACTTCAGACCGTGACCGATGAGCCAGTCATAAACGTCCGCGCGGGAATGCTCCACGTAGTGACGCGCCCACGCGAGGGGCAGCGTATCCGTGTCGCGCAGTTCGCCGAAGCGAATCCAGTCGGCGAGCGCCCGTTCCGGCGTATCCGGTATCTTCATACGCGCCTGCAACGGTGTTCCCACGAGCGCCATGCCGCCGAAGGCCCACAACGCGAGGCCGCCGAGGCGCTCGCGACTGCCGCGATCCACGACCGTCACGGTCTTGCCTGCCTGAAGGCATTCAAGCGCAGTCACAAGGCCAGCGAGACCGCCGCCCACCACCAGCACGTCCGATCGCAGAATCCGGGTCATGGTGCCAACTTCCGCTTCAGCGCCCGCGCGACGGGCTCAGGCAATGTGCCGAGAGAACGCAGCAGCCAGGGCAGCACGCGCAACTTGAGGCCAGAGAAAACACTGGGCACCACTGCTTCGATGAGATGGGGGCCGGGGCTGGCGAGCGCCCGTTCGAGCGCCGCGGTGAAATCCTCCGCGGTAGCGGCGCGTACAGCGTGAACACCCATGCCCTCAGCAAGCTGCACGAAATCCAGTCCAGGGCTGTTCAGATCGAGCTGGGCTTTGGCTTTCGGGCCGGCTTTTCGGGCACCGACCCGCTCCAGCTCAACATTCAGGATTCCATATGATCTGTTGTTGAAGACGATCGAGACGACGTTCAGCCGTTCCCGCGCCATGGTCCACAGTGCCTGGAAGGTGTACATGGCAGAACCGTCGCCCACCAGGGCCAGCACCTGGCGATCCGGGCAGGCAATCGCCGCGCCCACCGCTACGGGCAGGGCCTGGCCGATGGCACCGCCAGTGAGCGCAAGCACGTCGTGACGGGGCGCACCAGCGGTGAACATGGGCAGCATCGTGCCGGACGTCTGCGCTTCATCGACGATGATGGCGTCTGGCGGCAGCAGATGGCCAACGGCCTTGCACACCTTCTCGGCGGTCAGCTTGCCACGTGGACGGCCGGGGCGCAGGGGCGCCTGCAACGTTGGTTCAACCTGATCGGCGCCAAGGCGCACGCACAGGTTTTCCAGCGTGCCGGAGACATCCTGCTCGGGCGACGCGAGGTTATGCGCGGTGCAGCCTTCGGGCACCAGATAGCTCTTCTTGCCGGGATAGGCGAAGAAGGACACCGGTGCGCGCGCATCCACGAGGATCAGATTGTCGAGGCCCGCCAGCTGTACCGAGGCCATTTCAGCCAGATAGGCAATGCGCTCGACATGGGGCAATCCCGCACCGCGTTCGAACCGCGCCGGGAACACTTCGGCATAGAGCCGTGCGCCGGTCCGAGCGGCGATGCGCGCGGCGGCCAACAGCGCCGGTTCGCGCAGGGCGCGTCCGCCCAGAAGCAACGCGTTCTTGCCACCCGCTTCGAGCACGCGAGCGATTTTTTCGATGACATCGGCGGCGGCGAGCGGCGGTTTTGCGATCTCCGGCACGGGCGCCGGCACAGCGCCTTCTCCCCAGGACACATCGGCCGGCAGGATCAGCGTCGCCACCTGTCCGGGCGGCCCCTTTGCAGCGGCGACCGCCTCCACCACGTCCCGGCACAGCGACTCCGTGCTGCCCGACGTGCGCACCCAGCTCGATACGTTGCGGGCGGCCGTCTCGATGTCCGACTGCAGCGGCGCGTCGTACTGCGCGTGCGAAATCGCATGATCGCCAACGATATTGACCACCGGCACATTGCCCTTGCGGGCGTTATGCAGATTCGCGAGACCGTTACCGAGGCCGCAGCCGAGGTGCAGCAGCGTCGAGGCAGGCTTGTCGGCCATGCGTGCGTAGCCGTCGGCGGCGCCCGTCGCCACACCCTCGAACAGCGTCAGGATCGCGCGCATGTCCGGCGCCGTATCGAGGGCGGCGACGAAATGCATTTCCGATGTTCCGGGATTGGTAAAACAGACTTCCACGCCTGCATCGAGCAGTGTGCGCAGCGTTGCTTGAGCGCCATTGGCCATCGGGTCGGTCTCCGCGTCGATTTCTGTTTGTGGTTTGCGTTTTTCTCGTTTGCTTCAGCACGCTCGAGAAGGTCCGGAACCCGCCGTGCCGCGATCGCATCTTATGCCCTCGATGCCGTGGTTTCCGCACGGCACGCAGTGCTGGTTTTCATGCGCAAGCGATTCGCTGAGGTCTCCATCATGAAAGAATTGCCCGGATGAGTATTGACACTTCACGACAAAAAATTCACATTTGGCGACATCGCCCGCGACAACCCCAGCCGAATGCCCATCCTCGTCCGCTCTGCAACGCTCTCGACCTTCGAAACCCTGGCGAGCGATCTCGGGCTGGACGTTCCCGCCCTCCTCTCGCGTTTCGGCATTCCCCTTCAGGCGCTGCGCGATCCGGATCTGCTGATCTCCTACCAGGCCTTCATCAACCTGCTCGAATATTCGGCTTCCCTCGGACGCTGCCCCGATCTCGGCTTGCGGCTCGCACAGGCGCGCGGTATTGGCATTCTCGGACCCATCGCGGTGCTCGTGCGCCACGCCGACACCCTGGGCAATGCACTCGCGCTGGCCTCTCGCTATCTCTTCGTCCACAGTCCTGCCCTGCAACTTGGAACGCGTACCGTTCCCGGCCGTCCCGACCTGCTCGATGTGATCTGCGACATCACCCACGCCAACCTGATCGTGCGGCCTCAGGTCACCAGCCTGTCCATCGGCATCATCTGCCAGGGCCTGAAGGTCCTCACCGGCGCGCGCGTGCAACCGCGGCTCGTCACCCTGCCCCATGCCCCCGTGGCATCCGAAGCGGCCTATCAACTGGCGTATGGCTGCCCGGTACAGTTCATGGCGTCGGCGGCCGCGGTGCGCATCGCCACCGACGATCTCAACGTCGTCGTTTCGGAAAACGATCCGCAGGTGAAAGCGCTGGCCGTGAGCTATCTCGAACAACTCGGCGGCAGCCCTCAGACGCTCTATTCGGATCGTGTGCGCTCGCTGGCGCGCAATTTTCTCGGCGCGGGCGAGGCGAAGCACGCCGACATCGCGCGAGCGTTATCGGTTCATCCGCGCACCCTTCAGCGACGGCTGGAAGCGGAAGGCGTCACGTTTGAGCGATTGGTGGATGACGTGCGCAAGGAGCAGTTCATGGCGCTGATCGAACTGCGCGCGGGACCGAGTCTCACGCAGATCGCACATATCCTCGGCTATGCGGAGGTATCGGTGCTGACACGTAGTTGCAGGCGATGGTTTGGTCTTACGCCAGGAACGATGCGTAAGCAAACGAGGGGGCAATGGAAGATGCACGAACTCGATGAAGTCGGGACTATCCCGAGCGACGTTGACAACCGGCGTAGTGGGTGAGCCTGAAGACGGTTTCATGAAGACCGTTGGAGTACTGCGAACGGGCGGCGCGTCCCACGACTACAAAAAGTGGACGCCCCGCCGCGAAGTCAACGCCGCGCAACTGAGCAGATTCGCGATGTCAATTTTCCAGCTTGAATACATTGACCGCCTGCGTCAATTCTGCGGCCTTCTTGTCTAAAGCATCCGCCGCGGCAACAGCTTGTTCCACTAGTGCGGCGTTCTGTTGTGTCGTCTGGTCTATCTGGACGACGGCCTGGTTGACTTGTTCGATGCCATGCGTTTGCTCGTGGCCGGCCGCGGCGATCGCCCCAATGAGGTTCGACACGCGGCTGATGCTCTGCACCACCTCTTTCATCGTCGTACCGGCTTGCTCTACGAGAGAAGTACCGGCCCCCACCTTGTTGACTGAATCGTCGATCAAGGCCTTGATTTCTTTGGCTGCAACTGCGGAACGTTGTGCCAGAATGCGCACCTCACCGGCAACAACCGCAAATCCGCGGCCATGCTCGCCGGCGCGTGCTGCTTCCACCGCCGCATTGAGCGCAAGAATGTTGGTTTGAAAGGCAATGCCGTCGATGACACCGATGATGTCGACGATCTTCCTGGATGACACGTTAATGGCTGACATGGTGCTAACCACTTCCGCCACGGCTTCCCCGCCCTTACCGGCGACATCAGAAGCTGCAACCGCCATCTCGCTAGCCTGACGCGCATTCTCCGCATTCTCTTTCACGGTAGCCGTCAGTTCCTCCATTGTCGCGGCAGTCTCTTCCAGTGACGCTGCCTGCTGTTCGGTCCGCGATGACAGGTCAAGATTGCCGGCATTGATTTCGCCCGCGGCCCCCGCGATGGCGTCGGCTCCCGAGCGCACTTTGGCTACGATACCCAGCAGGCTGTCCTGCATGGTTTTCATTGTGTACAACAGGCTGGAGTTATCGCCGGGCTTGACCTTGACTGCTTCAGACAGGTCGCCAGCGGCAATACTTTGCGCAGCGCTGGTCGCAGTTTCCAGTTCTCCACCGACAGCCCGGTTCAAGCTTCGAATGACCAGCAGGCTCGCACCGTTCAGGAAAATCCCGACAACGCTGAGCACCACAAAAGCCAGCCAGAAGTCCTTGATTGTCGCGTCGGTCAGGTCATCCAGATAGACACCCGTTCCGAACGTCCAGTCCCATGGCTTGTATGTCAAGACATACGTACCCTTCGGAAATACCTTCGATTGGTCCGCGTTGCCGGGCTTCGGCCAGACGTATTCCACCCACCCTTCACCCTTGCTTCTGGCGATGTCCGCCATTTCCCTGAAAAGGTGGTTTCCCTTAGGGTCCGTATAATCCGCGACGTTTTGACCCTCCATCGCAGGCTTCATCGGGTGCAGCAGGACTTTAGGCTCGGAGGAGATAACAAAAAGGTACCCGTCTTTCCCAAAGCGTAGCGCTCTGATACGCGCCAGCGCTTGCTGTTGTGCTTCAGCCAGGGGAAGTTTATCGGCGGCAACCATCGCTGCGTACTCTTTGGCGACAGACACGCCGATTTCGGTAGCGGACTTCATCGCAAGCTGCCTCTCCTCCAGGAGACGCACTTTGTTGTGATAGAGACCGATTCCTGTCACCGCCCACAAACTGAGCCAGCAAACAAAGAGAGGAGCAAATAGCTTTGTGCGAAAAGTCAGTTTCATATTACTCCCCGAATATTTTCCCCGATGACAATTCGCAGATACCCCTATCCGTGCGTGGACGAATAGCAGATGTCATCGGAGAGCGTGTTCGAATTTTTGTGTAGTTACGTTTATTTAGTTCGAGGTGATTCTCTCCCCCGCGGGATATTAAGACGTAAGAGGGCGACTGTTCACGCATGAATACACATTGCTTTGATCAGAAAGGGGCATGTAACGTTGGCGAGTCTTCCGTGCACAGCAATTGAAGGTCATAGACGCGGCGTGGTGATGTTGGTGTCACCGCGCCAGTGCTGGAACCAGACAATGTCGGCCTCGCGTTCCAGCAAATTGGAAGCGGCAATTGCCCGCAGTCCGAACGCGCTGAGCCGGCACTGTCACGTTGTCGGGTTGACGACGCCGTAGCTGATAGAGCGCACCGGTCGCTCAAACGATGGACGGGCGGCGGCCTCCGCGCAGCGAATGCGGGCCACCGAGACTATCCATGATCATCACAGCGGCGAATGATCGTATATAAATAAAATAAATTTCATAAATACCGACGCTACCGCTAAGCTGACTCCTTCTCCCTACCCTGGCAAAGCTTGCGATGGCCGAACTCTACCTGGTGCGACACGGTCAAGCGTCGCTTGGCGCGGGTAATTACGACTGCCTTTCCGAAAAGGGCGAGCAGCAATGCGTCTGGCTCGGCGAGCATTTCGCGCGCAACGGCCTGCGCTTCGATCGAGTCTTGACCGGCGCGCTGCGGCGGCACGCACAATCGCTGGATGCGATTCGTCGTGCGCTGCCCGGTCTCCCTGTCGAGCACGAAGAGCACCCGGAACTGGACGAGTACGACTTTCACGCGCTCTTTCGTGCAGCGGGCGACGAACATCGTAATCTCATCGAAACGAACAAAGGCAGCCCGCGCGACTTCTTTAAAGCGCTTCGACAGGTATTGCATCTGTGGGCGGAGGGTGTCCTCGACGCGCGTGCGCCTGAAACGTGGAGTGCATTCCAGCTACGTATCGCCAAAGCGCGCGCAATCGTCCAGCAAAGTGACGCACAGCGCGTTCTGGTCGTCACGTCGGGCGGCGTGATTGGCGCGCTGACACAACAGGTGTTGAGCGCGCCGCCGGCCACGGCTATCGCGCTGAATCTGCAGATCCGCAACAGCAGCGTCACCCAGTATTTTTTCAATCGCGAAGCGTTTCATCTGTCGAGTTTCAACACCGTCTCGCATCTCGACGATCCGCAACGCCATGCGTTCCACACCTACGGTTGAGCGCAAACAGAGACGAACCAAGTGTTATGACCCGCGAATCCACCTCAACCTCTCTTGACCTCGACAGGCTCGCCGATTATCTGCGGCAGCATATTCCGGAGTTTCGCGGCCCCTTGAAGGCGCAGAAATTCGCGGGGGGGCAGTCCAACCCGACGTTTCTGCTCGATACGCCCGG
Source organism: Paraburkholderia adhaesiva (assembly GCF_021390575.1). Lineage (GTDB taxonomy): Bacteria > Pseudomonadota > Gammaproteobacteria > Burkholderiales > Burkholderiaceae > Paraburkholderia > Paraburkholderia adhaesiva. Next base: position 875,800 of record NZ_JAJEJQ010000003.1, read on the forward strand.
GCGCCGCTATGTCCTGCGCCGCCAGCCGCCGGGGCAGTTGCTGAAATCCGCTCATGCCGTCGATCGCGAGTACCGTGTGCTGCGTGCGCTCGCCGACACCGACGTGCCTGTCGCTCGCGCGTGGCATCTGTGTGAAGACCGCGAAGTCATCGGCAGCATGTTCTATCTGATGAGCTACGAGGACGGCCGCATCTTCTGGAACCCTGCTCTGCCGGAGGTCGAGCGCGACACGCGTCGCGACTTTTACGCATCGATCATCACGACGCTCGCAGCACTGCACGACGTCAACGTCGACGCTGTGGGTCTGGGTGACTATGGACGTGCAGGTAATTACTTCCAGCGCCAAATCGAGCTTTGGACAAGGCAATACCGTGCCGCCGAGACCGAGCCGATCGCCGCTATGGAAGCGCTGATCGAGTGGCTGCCCGCACATTGTCCGGCCGACACGGAGCGCGCTTCGCTCGTGCACGGCGACTTCCGCATCGATAACCTCGTTTTTGCCCATGACGCGCCACGCGTGCGCGCGATTCTCGACTGGGAACTCTCGACACTCGGCAATCCGCTCGCCGATTTCGCGTACTTCTGCATGTGCCTGCGCCTGCCCGCGAAGGGCAATATCACGGGTCTGCGTGGCCAGGACCGCTCAGCGCTCGGCATCCCCGAGGAAGAGGACATGGTGGCGCAGTACTGCGAGTTGCGCGGCTTGCCCGGCATTGAGAACTGGAGTTTTTATCTGGCATTCAGCTTTTTCCGTCTGGCTTCGATTATTCAGGGCGTCAAGGCGCGGGCCCTGCAAGGCAACGCCTCGAGTGCGAATGCGCACGAGGTGGGCGGGATGGTTGAGCCGCTAGCAAAACTCGCGGTTGAGCTGATCGACTGACGCGCCGCGCCATTGACCCCAAAGAAAGGAAACGACATTGAGCACGAATCTCTTTGACCTCACGGGCCGCATCGCTCTCGTCACGGGCGCAAGCCGCGGTATCGGCGAGGCGATCGCGCGGCTCCTCGCCGAGCAGGGCGCCCACGTGATCGTGTCGAGCCGCAAGCTCGAAGACTGCGAGTCTGTCGCGACGGCCATCCGCGCAAGCGGCGGTAGCGCCGAAGCGTTCGCCTGCCACGTCGGGCGCATGGAAGACATCGCCGCCATATTCGCCCATATCCGGGAAAAGTACGGGCGCCTCGACATCCTCGTCAACAACGCCGCCACCAATCCGTATTTCGGCCACATCCTCGATACGGACCTCGGCGCGTACAACAAGACCGTGGACGTCAATATCCGCGGCTATTTTTTCATGTCGATCGAAGCCGGGAAAATGATGAAGGTGCAGGGACGGGGCGCCATCGTCAATACTGCGTCGGTCAACGCGCTTCAGCCCGGCGACATGCAGGGTATCTACTCCATCACGAAGGCGGCGGTTGTCAACATGACGCGCGCATTCGCGAAGGAATGCGGCCCGTTCGGCATCCGCGTGAATGCGCTGTTGCCTGGCCTCACGAAAACGAAGTTCGCCGGCGCGCTATTCGAGAACAAGGAAATCTACGACCGCTGGATCAAGGAGATTCCGTTACGCCGCCACGGCGAACCGCAGGACATGGCGGGCACCGTGCTCTATCTCGTGTCCGACGCAGCGAGCTACACGAACGGCGAATGCATCGTCGTCGATGGCGGACTGACGATCTGATGAACCGTACACAAGGAACCCGATCATGAATTTCGCGTACAGCCCCAAAGTTGAAGATCTGCTGCGTCGCGTGCGCAGCTTCATGGACGACCATATCGTCCCGCGTCATCGGCAGTGGCTGGAAGAAGTGCATGCGGGCCACTATCCCGTGTCGTTCATGGAGGACCTCAAGACCCTCGCCAAAGCCGAAGGGTTGTGGAACCTCTTCCTGCCGCAGTTGCAGGACGACGAGCCCGGCACGCGTCTGACGAACCTCGAATACGCGCCGCTCGCGGAGGTCATGGGGCGCATCTCGTGGGCCCCGGAAGTATTCAACTGCAATGCGCCCGACACCGGCAACATGGAGCTGCTGCACATGTTCGCGACGCCAGCACAGCGCGAGGCATGGCTGAAGCCGCTGCTCGAGGGCGAAATCCGCTCTGCGTTCGCCATGACGGAACCGGATGTGCCCTCCTCCGATGCCACCAACATCACGACGTCCATTCGCCGTGACGGCGACGATTACGTGATCAACGGCCGCAAGTGGTTCATCACGAATGCGGCGCATCCCAACTGCAAGCTCTTCATCGTCATGGGCAAGACGGACCCGGACGCCGAAAGCCATCGTCAGCAAAGCATGATACTGGTGCCGGCGGCGACACCGGGCGTGACGATCGTTCGCAACATTCCCGTGATGAATCACATCTCGCCGGAAGGACACTGCGAGGTCACGTTCAAGAACGTTCGCGTACCGGCTTCGAATCTGCTCGGCGAGGAAGGCGGCGGCTTCGCGCTTGCGCAGGCGCGGCTCGGGCCCGGACGCATTCACCACTGCATGCGCTCGATCGGTGCAGCGGAACTGGCGCTGGAACTGATGACCGAACGCGCGCAGGAACGCAAGACCTTCGGGAAATATCTGCATCAGCATGGAACGGTGGGCGAGTGGATCGCTAAATCGCGCATCGAAATCGATCAGGCGCGGCTCCTCGTGTTAAAGACGGCCTGGCTTCTCGACGAAGTGGGCGCGAAAGCGGCGCGCAAGGAGATCTCCATGATCAAGGCGCTGGTCCCGCAGGTTTATTCGACTGTCTGCGACCGCGCGATGCAGGTGTTCGGCGCGATGGGGCTGAGTCCCGACACGCCCCTCGCCGATCATTGGACGTGGGCTCGCGCATTGCGTTATGCGGATGGTCCCGACGAGGTTCATCTTCAGGCCATCGCACGCATGGAAATCAGCCACAGCAAAGCGCAGCTCGGATCGACGGCGGTCTACCTCAACATTCCACCGCGCGATTAAAGCCCGAAGCGCAACGGCGACAAACATGACCCAGGTGGACGCATCGTCATCTTCCGGCTCGATTAAGATATCGGCAAACGGAGCCCGTGAGATGCGTCTGCCGAAGCTGGATCTGAATCTGTTCGTCGTATTTGCGTCGATTTATGAAAAGCGCAATCTGACTCGCGCCGCCGAGGCGCTTTTCATCACGCAACCCGCCGTGAGCAATGCGCTCGCACGCATGCGCCGGGCGTTGAACGATCCGCTCTTCGTGAGCACGTCGTCAGGAATGGTGCCCACGCCGCTCGCCGAAAACATTATCGGCCGCGTGCGTGAGGCACTGCAACTGCTCCAAGCGAGTGCAACCGCGGGCGACATATTCGTTCCCGCCGCATCGCAACGCACGTTTCGGCTGAGCATGCCCGATTTGACGGAAGCGATTCTCCTGCCGACGCTCGGCGAGTTGCTTCAGCAACAGGCGCCAGGCATGAACATCGAGTGCTATTTCACGCCGCGCAACGAAGTGGCCGCAGCGCTTGAAACGGGCAAGATCGACTTTGCCATCGACGTGCCGTTTATCGACGATCCGCAATTACGCCAGGCACCGCTCGGTAGCGACCGTTACGCGTGCATGCTGCGGCACGGTCACCCGTTCAAGGGCAACACGCTGAGTATGGAAGACTACCTGGCGTTTGGTCACATTCAGGTTTCGAGTCGCCGCCAGGGAAGCGGCTTCGTCGACGCTGAGCTGAAAAAGCTTGGCAAGCAGCGGCGGATGCGCATGCGCGTGCAGCACTATATGGTTGCGCCGCTCGTCGCCTTGCGCACCGATCTCGCGCTGACCGCTCCGGTGCAACTGCTACAGCGATATGACGCGCGCATTTTCGAATTGCCGTTCCAGCTACAGAGGCTGGAGTGGCATTTGTATTGGCATCGCAGCAGTGAGCAGGATCAGGCGAGTATATGGCTGCGAAGCCAGATCATAGAATTACTGAGTGCCCCAGCAAGTCCACCCGCGCAGCCGAAGCGCAAGCGTCGGGCAGGCGTATAGCCACTGGTTCCCGGGGCACCGGCCAGTGCCCGCCACTCATTCGTAGCGGTAGACACCCTGCCCCGTCTTGCGGCCGAGCCTGCCCGCCGCCACGAGTTCGCGCAACAGCGGACACGGACGATACTTCGCGTCGCCAAAGTCTTTCAGAAACACCTCCATCACCGAGAGGCAGACGTCGAGCCCGACCAGGTCCGCAAGCGCGAGCGGGCCGATCGGATGGTTCGCACCAAGCTTCATGCCCGCGTCGATTTCCTCGGCGCTCGCCACACCCTCCGCCAGCACGAAAAAGGCCTCGTTAATCATCGGCACGAGGATCCGGTTCACCACGAATCCCGGCGAGTTCTTCACACCGATCGGCGACTTGTCGAAGCGTTGCGTGAGCTCGCGAATCGCCTGAGCGGTGGCATCACTCGTTTGCAGCCCCCGGATGATCTCCACGAGCGGCATGAGCGGCACCGGGTTGAAGAAATGCATGCCGATGAACCGCGAAGCATCGTCGAGCGTCGCCGCGAGCGCCGTAACCGAGATCGAGGACGTGTTCGTCGCAATGATCGCGTCGGGACGCGCCACCGCTTCAATCTGCTTGAGGATCTTGTGCTTGAGGTCGACGTTTTCGGTCGCTGCCTCGATCACGAGATCGACGGCCGAAAGACGCTGATAGTCGGTCGAGGTCTCGATGCGCGCGAGCGCGGCATCGCGCGTTGCGGTATCGAGCTTGTCTTTCGCCAACAGCCGTCCGAGGCTACCTTCGATCGTCGCGATCCCCTTTTTAAGCGCGGCCTCGGTCACATCGATCAGAACTACATTCAGCCCGGCGATGGCGGCGGTCTGTGCAATCCCATTGCCCATCGTGCCCGCGCCGACGATTCCTACCGTTTGAATATTCATGTTCACTTCTCGTTGAAATCGCTGTGTCGCGCGCCGTTCATTGCAGGTTTTCGAAAATCGCTGCGATGCCCTGTCCGCCGCCGATGCACATCGTCACGAGCGCATAGCGCCCGCGGGTGCGCTGCAACTCGGCGATTGCCTTCACGGTGATTAGTGCGCCGGTCGCGCCGATCGGATGGCCGAGCGAGATTCCCGAGCCATTCGGATTCACCTTGGCCGGATCGAGCCCCAGCTCCTGACTCACCGCGCAGGCTTGCGCTGCGAACGCCTCGTTCGCTTCGATCACGTCGATGTCGCCGATCGTGAGCCCGGCGCGTTCGAGCGCGATGCGCGTGGCGGGCACGGGGCCGATGCCCATATAGCGCGGATCGACGCCCGCATGCGCGTACGACACGAGTCGCGCCAGCGGCTTGTGCCCGCGCGCTTCGGCCGTCTTGCGCTCCATCAGCAGGACTGCCGCGGCCGCGTCATTGATCCCCGATGCGTTGCCGGCCGTTACCGTCCCGTTCTCCTTCCGGAACGCGGGACGCATTCCCGCGAGTTCTGCCGGATCGACGTCCACGCGCACGTGCTCATCGGTATCGAAGACGACGTCCTTTCCCTTCACCTTGCGCGTCAGCGGGACGATCTGCTCCTTGAAGCGGCCCTCGGCAATCGCGCGCGCGGCGCGACGGTGTGATTCGACCGCGAGCGCGTCTTGCTGTTCACGCGTGATGCTGTACTTCTGGGCGACGTTCTCCGCCGTGACGCCCATGTGTATCGTGTCGAACGGATCGTGTAGCGCGCCGAGCATCATGTCGACCAGACGCGTGTCGCCCATACGCGCACCGAAGCGGACATCGGGCGTGATGTACGGAGCGCGGCTCATGTTTTCCGCGCCGCCGCCGATCGCGACGTCAGCGTCGCCGAGCAGGATCGTCTGCGCCGCGGACACAATCGCCTGCAGGCCCGACCCGCAAAGGCGGTTAACGGTGAACGCCGGCGTCGCCTGCGAGACTCCGCCATTCAGTGCGGCGACGCGGGCCAGATAGAGATCTTTCGGCTCGGTCGCAATGACGTTGCCGAAGACGACGTGACCGACTTCATCACCCGACACCTGGGCGCGCGCGAGCACTTCGCGCACGACGATCGAGCCGAGTTCAGTCGGCGCGAAGTCCTTCAGGCTGCCGCCGAACTTGCCGATGGCAGTACGCACACTGCCGACTACAACGACTTCTTTCTGCATGGTTTGCTCCTTCAATTGGTTGCCCCGCGCGCCTTGCTAACAGGCGCACGCTGCGGGCGAATTACATATTCGGGTAGTTCGGCCCGCCACCGCCTTCCGGCGTGACCCACACGATGTTCTGCGTCGGGTCCTTGATATCGCACGTCTTGCAGTGCACGCAGTTCTGCGCGTTGATCTGCAGACGGTCGCTGCCGTCGTCGTTCTTCACGAACTCATACACCGCCGCCGGGCAGAATCGTGCCTCGGGGCCCGCATACGTGCGCAGGTTCACATCGACCGGCACGCTCGCATCCTTCAGCGTCAGGTGCGCGGGCTGGTTTTCCTCGTGATTCGTATTGGAAATGAACACCGAGGACAGGCGGTCGAACGTGAGCTTGCCATCGGGCTTCGGATACTCGATCGGCTTGCACTGCGAGGCCGGTTTCAGCATCTCGTTGTCGCGATGCTGGTGATGCAGCGTCCAGGGCACCTTGCCGCCGAACAGCTTCTGCTCGATGCCCACCATCAGCGTGCCGAGGTACAGGCCCTTGCTCATCCACTGCTTGAAGTTGCGCGCCTTGTATAGCTCTTCGTGCAGCCACGACTGCCTGAACGCTTCGGGGTACGCCGTGAGTTCATCGTTCTGGCGACCGGCCTGCACGGCGTCGAACGCCGCCTCGGCGGCCAGCATGCCGGTCTTGATCGCGGCGTGGCTGCCCTTGATGCGCGAGGCGTTCAGGAAGCCCGCATCGTCACCGACGAGCGCGCCACCCGGGAAGGTGAGCTTCGGCAGAGACATCAAGCCGCCTGCCGTGATCGCGCGCGCACCATAGGAAACGCGCTTGCCGCCTTCGAGGTACTTGCGGATTTCCGGGTGCGTCTTGTAGCGCTGGAATTCTTCGAACGGCGAGAGGTACGGATTCGTATACGCGAGGCCGACGACGAAACCGACCATCACCTGGTTGTTGTCGATGTGATAGAGGAACGAGCCGCCGTACGTGTCCGATTCCAGCGGCCAGCCGGCCGTGTGGACCACGAGGCCCGGCTGGTGCTTCGCCGGATCGATTTCCCAGAGTTCCTTGATACCGATGCCGTAGACCTGCGGATCCGAATCCTTGCCGAGCTTGAGCTTCTCGTTGAGCTGCCGGCCCAGATGTCCGCGGCAGCCTTCGCAAAAGAGCGTGTACTTGGCGTGCAGTTCCATGCCGAGCTGGAAGTTTTCGGTCGGCTCGCCATCCTTGCCGATGCCCATGTTGCCGGTGGCGACACCCTTGACCGAGCCGTCGTCGTTATAGAGCACCTCGGCGGCCGGGAAGCCCGGGAAAATCTCCACGCCCAGCGCCTCGGCCTGCTGGCCCAGCCAGCGGGTGACGTTCGCGAGGCTGATGACGTAGTTGCCGTGGTTCTTGAAGTTTTCCGGCAGCGCCCAGTTGGGCACCGCTTTCGCACCAGTTTCCGAAAGGAAAAGGAACTTGTCTTCGGTCACCGGCACGTTTAGCGGCGCGCCCTGTTCCTTCCAGTCGGGGATCAGTTCATTGAGCGCGCGCGGATCCATGACCGCGCCCGAGAGGATATGCGCCCCGATTTCCGAGCCTTTTTCCAGGACACAGACGCCGATCTCGACGCCTTTTTCCTGAGCCAGCTGCTTCAGGCGGATCGCCGCCGACAGGCCCGCCGGGCCGCCGCCTACGATCACCACGTCGTATTCCATCGAGTCGCGCGGGCCGTATTGTTCGACCAGGCTTGTTTCGGTCAGCATGCCATCCTTTGTAACTGCAGATCCTCGACAGGGGCGACATCGCGCATGGTGTGCCTTCCCTGTGGGCAATCGTGGAGTGGGGAGTGCCATGACACCGGACGATCAGGGTCCGGCACGGCAACAAATGAGAGCGATCGTAGCCACGATCGACGTGGATCTCGATGACGAAACCGGACCATCTAGTGACAATTCCGGCCACGCGATGAGGACCTGGTTACAGGGGAACGTCGCCGGCAACTACACGCACCGGCCGGCCCCATGGCCGTCACAACGCGGCGTGCGGGTTTCGCCGCGATCGCGGTTGCAGGTCGAGTAAAACCTGATATGACCTCGACTACCTTTGCTGCCAGCGAATAAAGTTGCCCGGGGAAAGCACGACCCTAATATGTGCTGCGTGGAAAGGGCCCGGTCACGGGCCCTTCGAATGGGTCGTGTGTCTCGCGCGACCCTGCGGTCGAGACTATCAGGCGCTAGCGACAGTGCCAGCTACCGATTGCACCAGCCATCTGCGGTAGATGAGGTACACGATGGAAATCGCGATCAGCTCGCGAGCGGTGCTGTGATCACCACAAAGTTCATCAGGCCCGCCGCGTGAGCAACACCGGCGTGCGCGAAAAGCTTCACGAATCGAGGCCGCCCGCAAAAGAGCGCGCAGATGATCCGCCTCGCCACAGCACAGCACGCGTCCGAACTAACCAGTAGCGCCCGCACCGTGGATGTCGTCTTCCTCGTAGCAAGCGGCGCAATTGAGGGCGCGCCTCGACGCCGTTTCAGTCGCTCTGCGCCCTGGAGCGCCATAGTCCAGATCGGCTCGCTTCTTTTTGCCTCTCGCGCGGCGAATAGCGTTTATGGCCTTCTCAACAATGCTGTGTGCCGACATGTTCGCCTCGTCATCGGAAGGTTGGACGACTCCGTCTTCCATAGCTATTTTTTCGGCACGCCGACAACGAACTTTAGGGCAATTACATGAGAGCGCGAGACAAAGGTAATACCCCATCAAATCGACTAGCTAGATCTACGATTGTTCTACAAAAGCGTGCGTGTAATCTTCGCCAAAGCCGTATCGGACGGAGTGTCCAACTCTCTTGCGGAACGGTTTTATCTGGCCAGTCGTCGCAGAGGAGGAATAACGCCAGTCGTGAAGGCGTGGGATCGCCGCGGATGGGCGGGCCGGAGCGCGGGGTGACCGGCGCGAGGCCCGCGTACGCGGCGACGTGGGCGGCCGAGGCGAAGGCTTTTTGAGCGGCGTGGATCAGGAGTCTGGCGGCAATTCTCCCGCGCCAACGCACTTTGCCCAAGCGGGCGAGGTTCCGCATCACGACAACGTGCCGCGCGACAGCCTGCCTGATTTCTCCCACGGGGAAAAGTCTGTAGAGTCGTTCTTGAGCGGCTTGCAATACCTTCGGGAAGCCGCCCAGTGCGTCTTCTACCCGAAGACGTGTCTAGCAGCTCAGGCTGCTGAAATTCTCCTGGGAGGGCTGCCGCTGAATACTGACTCTGACTACTGCTCTGTAAGCCGCTCGCGTGGCTTCGGTAAGGGCCAGCGAGCAACCCGCAAGACTGTTTTTGAACAGTCCTGATAGACACATCTAACGTGTCTTGTATGAAACGCGCCGGTACGCAATGTCCGGCGCTTTGTTTTTCTGGACTCGAATCCCCCACCTGGACACGTCAGAAAAACATGGCCGCGCCATGGCGTTCAATCAAGCGCCGGCCGTGACGCATCGGCGCGAACCTGTGCCCACTCAGGCATTCATCCCGGAAGCGCCCGATAAAGCTCGCGATAGACGCGTTCACCACCGGCTTGCCGGACCGGGCGAATGACAACGTAACGCCGATCTAGTACGCCCACGCACCCAGCAGAAAATCGGATAGCGAAGCCTGAGCCGATACCAACAAACCAGCGAGCGCGGCGAGCGGAAAAGACTGCGGCGTGGCCTCGGAAACGTCGCCACGCGAAACGACGGTTCGATCTGGCGTAGCGATGAAAGAACCGGAACGCACTTCGCGTATCTTAGGCGACGACCTTCTGCTATGCGGCAGCCTGCTCGCGCACGCGACGGGCTTCGTCGCGCAGGAACTGCTGATAATCGTCCAGATCGCCGTCGAAGGGCTCGACGCCGCCCTTGGTGACCAGCCAGAACTCATCACATACGGCGCGCAACAGGGCACGGTCGTGACTGACGAGCATCACCGTGCCTTCGAATTCGTTGAGCGCCATGCCTAGCGCTTCGCGTGTGGCCAGGTCGAGGTGGTTGGTAGGCTCGTCGAGCAGCAGCAGATTGGGGCGCTGCCACACGATCATGCACAATACGAGCCGCGCCTTTTCGCCGCCGCTCATCGTGTTGACCGCCTGATGGACCATGTCGCCACTGAAGTTGAAGGTGCCGAGGAAGGTGCGAAGCGATTGTTCGGTGCCACTCTGGCCGGGCGCGCGCATGTGCGGCGGTGTGTCCCTGGCAAGGCGGATCATGTGTTGCATCGGCGTGTCGAGCGGACTCAGCACGTCGAGTTCCTGCTGTGCGAAGTAGCCGATGTTCAGGCCTTTGCCTTCGCTGATTTCGCCAGCAATCGGCGCCAGTGCGTGCGCCACCGTCTTCACCAGCGTGGACTTGCCCTGGCCGTTGGCACCGAGGATGCCGATGCGCTGCCCGGCCAGCACGGATCGGTTGATGCCCCGCACGATGACCGTGGGCGGCGTGCCCGGCAGTGCGTCGGTCGGCGCCGGGTAGCCGAAGCTCGCGTCCAGCATCGACAACAGCGGGTTCGGGACGTTGAGCGGCTCCTTGAACTCGAAGGTGAACTCTGCGTCGGCAAGCACGGGTGCGATCTTCTCCATGCGTTCGAGCGCCTTGACCCGGCTCTGCGCCTGCTTCGCCTTCGAGGCCTTGGCCTTGAAACGGTCGATGAATTTCTGCAGGTGGGCGATCTTTTCCGCCTGCCTGGCCATCGCGGCCTGCTGCAACACGAGCTGTTCAGCGCGCATCTCTTCGAACTTGCTGTAGTTGCCGCCATAACGCACGAGCCTGGCGTTGTCGACGTGCACCGTCACCTGCGTTACCGAGTCGAGGAATTCGCGATCGTGGCTGATGACTACCAGGGTTCCTTGATAGCGCTTGAGCCAGGCTTCCAGCCAGACCAGGGCGTCGAGGTCGAGGTGATTGGTCGGCTCGTCGAGCAGCAGCAAGTCGGACGGGCACATGAGCGCGCGCGCCAGCTGCAGTCGCATGCGCCAGCCGCCGGAGAAACTGTTGACCGGCTGGCTAAGCTGCGCATCACTGAAGCCAAGGCCCAGGATCAGCGCTTGGGCACGTGCGGGGGCATCGTGCGCACCAGCGTCGTGCAGGTCCATGTAGGCGTGGGCCATGCGCATACCGTCGTCGCTGGCCTCAGCGGCGGCTACTTCGGCCTGCGCGGCCAGCAGCGCGGTGTCGCCCTCGATTACGAAGTCGGTCGCGCTCTGCTCGGTCTCCGGCATCTCCTGCGCGACCTGGCCCATCTTCCACGCAGCGGGAATCGAGAACTCGCCGCTATCTTCGTGAAGCGTGCCGTTGAGAAGGCCGAAGAAGGACGACTTGCCGGCGCCATTGCGGCCGACAAGACCAATCTTTTCGCCGGGGGTAAAGGTGATGGACGCGTTGTCGAGTACGACATTAACGCCGCGGCGCAGCGTGAGATTACGGACGGAAATCATAAGGAGCTACTTCGGAGAGGATTGGCATGATAGCCGACCGGACGTGCTGGGCGGTCTCTTTTCCGAGCCGCTTGCGCTTCGCGCCGCCCACCGGCCATAGAGCAAGGCTGGCTCTGGCGCACCCAGTGTACCGGCTACGGGGTCAGCGAACATGGCGGTGAATGATGGTTCCTGGCCGCACTGTGCCCCACGGCTGATCTGGGCGGTCGCCGAGGTCGTGCGTCGCTCGCCAGGGGCGCTTGCCGACCGATTCTGTTGAAAAACTCCACGACCACGCGTTCAGTCAGGTTTTCTGGGGCCCTCTTACCCCTGGTCCAGTACCGCCTACAAGACGTTAGCTGCGAGTCCACGGTCGTCATTGGGTTGCAGGCGTCGCGCCGGGTGTACCGGTCCGTTACCGACCCGGCGCGTTCCTCCGACCCCGAGTAATTGAGCGACTGGCTTGTACAGTCGACCGGCCACATAATGCGGACTAGAACGGATCTCCGGCCCGGATGTTGTTCCCCTGCGCAATGGTGCGCATCGTACTGCCAGCACGCCCACCTGACACGAGATTCGGCGCTAGCGCACGCCAGTTCATGGGCGAGAGCGTGCATGAGGTCTATGCCGATTTCATTTAGTCGCCGCGTTCCAACACGTCCACGAGATAGGCGACATCCTCTGCCTCAGAGAGCGGTGTTGCCAGATACTCGCCAAAGAGCGCCAGCGCCTCCTTCGTGTAGGGTTGCGCCCAGTGCCAATCCAGCGCGACCTGATCCTTCCAGCGCTCATACACCACGTATCTGTCTTCGCTGCCCTTCACCTTGAACATCTGGAACTCGTTGTTGCCTGGCTCCATTCTCGTGAGGCGGATTCCCGGCACCATCGTCTCCAGCACCTTCCCGGCCGTACCTGGCTTGAACTGGAGGTTGAGCATCACGATCACTTCGCCGGATGCGGTCGTTTGGGTGGTGGGGTTCATGGCTCCAGACCCTCAGGCTGCGGCCGGTTCGGCCCGGTCTACGACGATAATTCCGTTCGAGTGCGCTGCCTGCAGCCTCAAGGTTTTTATAGCCTGGTATTCCTCAGAATCGTAGAAAGTGCGGACGGCCTCGCGATCGGGAAATTCCAGGATCACAAAAAAATTCGGCGCCCAGGCGCCCTCATAGTTCTCGGCCCGGAGTTCCCGGACTAGAGGTCGGGCGCCATGGCGCGCCATCAACGCAATAGCCCCCTGCTCGTATTGCTCCATCCTGGCGCGGTCGTGTACTTCAAGATCGATGATGACCAGTGCTGACATGTCACTCTCCTGTCTGGTTACTTGCGTATTGTTGAAACGACGACTTACAACGATACCGATCGGTATCGCGCTGGGCTAGTATGATACTGGTCGGTATCATTGGTCAACAGGGCAGACCAAAATGCTCCGGCCGGATAACCGGCAGCCCTCCAAATTCCCAGGAAACATGATGGCTCCCGCACTTTCGCCTCGCGAACGCATCATCGAAGCCGCGCAGTCGCTCTTTTATCGTGAGGGCATTCGCGGCATCGGTGTCGAGGCCATTGCCTCAGCGGCAAACACCAACAAAATGGCGATCTATCGCCACTTCGATACCAAAGACGATCTGGTCGTGCATTGGCTGACTTCCGTTGCCGACGAGTACGAGCAGATGTGGAGCCATTGGGAAAATTTGTATCCTGGGGATCCCGCATCGCAACTCAGGGCGCTGGTCCTTTCCGTGGTGCAACGCCTTCGCAGCAAAGGAAATCGAGGATGTGCTCTCGCGAACAGCCTCGCGGAACTTCCCGACGAGCACCACCCCGCTCGCAAGGTGATCGACCGGCACAAGAAAGCTCAGGTGCAGCGCATTCAAGCTCTTTGCAGCGAGGCGGGGTTGAAAAATCCGGAGCATTGCGCGATGGTCTTGCATCTGTGCTTCGAGGGTGCACAGGTGGCGGCGCAATCGTTAGGCGCAGACCTTGTTGCTGCGCACCTGGAGGCTTTAGTCGACGCGCTGCTGGAGACACGGGGCGCGGCACGCCCCAGGAATGACGCAGGGAGCCGCGGACATGGCAAGGCTCTTGGAAAGAAATGATGCGTTTGACAAGGTGGGCAGGATCTCGTCATACGCCCGTTGCGTGGACGTCCGTTTGCTCGATGGAACCGACATCTGCGCGTCGCAACGACAGAACGAGCGCATGACGCATGATGGCCGACTACTGCCGAATGTCAGTAGCGCGACACGGAGGTCACTCGATTCTAGACAGTGAAACCCGGCAAACCCTTGCCAGGCTTGGCGGGCCGGGTGGGATTCGCATCCACGGTGTCCTTTCGGAAGCGAATGATGATTCCACGCGATCTTCGGGCATAACCTCGCAGTGCTCATACACGATCGGACACACGGAACCCGGTGGCAACACGTTCGCCCGGTGGCCACGCCGAACCGCCCCAGATAACCGAACGCCGGTTGAAAACACGCTACACTAATTCACAACCGCAAACTCTTCGGACGAGGTGCCCCATATGCGTGCTCTTGATGCATGGCGCTCAATCCGCCTCTTCTGCATCTTTCTTTGCATCTGCGTATGGCTCAGCGGCTGTGCGGGGCTGGGCGGCAAGGATCCCCTGCGGGTTAGCGTGGCAGGCATCGAGCCGCTAAAGGGCGAAGGACTGGAGATGCGCTTTAATGTCAAATTGCGCGTCCAGAATCCGAACGACTCTCCGGTCGAATATAGCGGCGTGTCACTGCAACTCGATCTCAACGGTCAATCCTTCGCAAGCGGCGTTAGCGATCAAGGCGGTGTCGTGCCGCGATTCGGCGAAACCGTGGTCAATGTGCCGTTGACCGTTCCTGCATTTTCCGCAGTGCGTCAGGCTTTCGCGATTGCCGGCGGCGCACAGGCAGGCAACGTCCCATACGTGATCCACGGGAAATTGGCAGGCGGCATCGGCGGCGGTACACGCTTCACCGACGAGGGCAAGCTGTCGCTGCCAACAAACAGCTTGATGGGCCAGTGACCGAACCTGATCAGCGGAGAAGTCGACCCCGGCCGCCCACTTCGTGCGTGCCGAATGACCGAAACGAGGCGGTCTGTATCGCCTGCGTCCGGTGGGGTCCAGCTACATACCGAGGCCAAGTCGCCATCGGCGTACTGCCAGATTAACAGTGCTGGAGTTCAGAACGTCACGACGCCAATATGGTTCGAAGCAGCTCTCGTCATGCTCGCTGCCGAGCCGTTCAGGGACCGCGACTGACGAAACTATCGACGTTTGCCTTCACACGGCAACTTCGCCAGGCCGCTGGTGGCATGCCAAATTCGCGCTTGAATGCCCGATTGAACGCCGCCTCCGAATCGTAGCCGACCTGTTCCGCAACGGCAGCAACTGACTTGCCCTCGGCAAGCAGCTCTCTCGACGCGATCTGCAGGCGCCATCTCGCCAGATACTGCATGGGCGGCTGTCCCAGCAGCTCCGTGAACCGTTGCGCCAATGCCGAGCGCGAAAGTCCCACCGTTCGCGCGAGTTCATCGACCGTCCAGGCACGCGAAGGCTGAGCATGAAGCACCGACAATGCACGCCCGACGAACCGGTCGCGCAATCCCGCCAGCCATCCTGTCCGTTCCTGCGGCAGCGCTTCAATACAACGCCGCACCGCTTCAACAAAGAGCAGTTCGGACAGCCTCGCAAGGACGATCGCGCCGCCCGCGCGCCATTGCGCGGCCTCGGTCGCCGCGAATTGAAGCGAATATTCGAGCCACGCGGATTGAGGATCCTTTCGCATATCGATTTTGAAGAGCCTCGGCAGCGAGCACAGCAAAGGATTGTCGAAGATCTCGTCGCAGCCGAGAAAGCCGCACACGACGCTCGTCCGTGCGCCGCCGCCTCCGTAGCACAGCCTCATCACCTGGCCTGGCGCTGTCTGCAACTGATCGGCCAGCAGGGGGCTGGCGCATGCGGGAGAGAGGTCCAAAGCGCTTCCCAGGATGTGCGCTTCGCCTCTTGGCACGACGAGCAGTTCGCCAGCATCGAGGTGAATGGTCGAGGCAGGATCGTCCGCCAGTCGCGCCGAACAACTGCCTTCGGTAACAAGATGGTATGAGATGACGTGTTCAGACTTCAGCAGGAAGGCGGCGCAGAGCGTTTCATCCGCCTGGCCGAACACACACCATGGCGTAGTGAACTCTCCGTTGAGGTACACGGCGCCACTTAACCGCACGACCCGAAGCACATCGGAAAGCGCATCCATTTCCATGCCCGTCAACTCCGGCGTCCTGGACAAGAAATCTGGACGCCTGGTCAATCCGTGATATGACTGACGCGGAGATACTAGCACCCACCACATTCAACTACAACGTACAGTACATGCGAAAGCGGATGTGGAAGAGTCAATGCGAGTCATGGAGGCGATGCGTCATGAGCAACGAAACTATTTACTCCGGCAGCTGCTTTTGCGGCGCGGTCCAATTCACAGTCAGCGGTGAGCCGGCCGGAATGGGTTATTGTCATTGTGATTCATGTCGAAGCTGGTCGGCCGGCCCCGTCAACGCCTTCACGTTATGGCATCCGGACGCGGTACAGATCACGCAAGGTGCGGACAATATCGGCACTTACAACAAAACGCCCCACAGCTACCGCAAGTGGTGCAGAACGTGTGGCGGTCACCTCTTCACTGAACACCCAGGCATGGGGCTCATCGACGTGTACGCGGCAGTTATGCCGGACTTTCCGTACCAAGCGGGCATCCATGTCCATTATCAGGAGACGAGGCTGAAAATGACGGACGGACTCACCAAAATGAAGGACCTCCCCCGTGAAATGGGCGGGTCGGGAATCACGATAGCCGAATGAGACATTCGGGTCCTCGACCGCCACAATGCCCGGTCGCCGGCCAACACCCTCGTCACCGTTCTCGCTTCATTCAATCAGGGCTTGCCTGGCTTCCTTGACAGCCGCGATCGTTTTGGCGACCACACGCCGGCGTTCCCGCGCGAGCATCTCGAAGTCGTGGTCGCGCGCAAGTTATGCCCTGAGCTCGCGCCGACGACATCCGAATACGGACCAACCGTTTGGTCTGCATCGTAAATGACCGACGTAGCAGATTGCCTCCGCCAGGGGGCAAGAGGACACGCCTGCGGCAACCGGACTTTCGCTCGAATAGCGTTCGGCAAAAGACGACAGGTTCTGCCGCTCGTGTCGCAACAGGATCCCACTGCGGTCGTCAATTAAGCCTCTGAACATGGTGGCATGGTCGAGGCGTAAATACCGCGGTCGATCCGCGCTGGAATCCAACGGCAGTCGTCGCCACACGCTACCGACCGAACCGGGCTCTTCGGAGCACACCATGTATGCATACCTTCGCATTTTCGGAACCACCATGTTTGCGTACCTTCTCAACAAGCTGCGCAGCGTGCTTGAACGATCTGAACACAGTCGTCGCGATACCTACCTCGCGTCGTCGGTCGATCTTTGCGAGCTTGAACGCCGCATGCGCTCATTCGAAACGCACGGCTGATGCCGCCTTTTTGCCAGGATTCTGCGTGCTCTGGCATTCACCACATTCGTCCTGGCCGACGTTTCATGGCGGTCGTGGACTGGAACCGTCGGCGGCGAAAACCTGGATCATGCGCCGTTGAGATTGCGCGGGTTTCGCCGCCGACGGTCCGACCTCTTCGCCATTAAATGAAATCACTTGTGCGACCAACGAAGAGGTATAGCTATCGCAGTCATACCATCGACGCTCTGTTCATACCGGCGGTGACTATTCCGAATTTCGTGCGAGCAATAAAGTGTCCGAGAAACTACACGGGCGAATATCGGTATTGGAATTGCGATTCAAGTGAGTTCAGCCATAATCCAGAAAACGTCGCCGGAGTTCACCCACTCATGAAGCCCCGTTGCCTGGCAGCAGTTCTCGTCGTTCTCGCTATCGGCTGCACAACGACTCCGGCGAACAATCAGCCGGCGGGCGAGTCGAATGTCTACATCCTGCACGCTCCCTACGGCGCACAGTCCACTGGCTCCACGACAAGACCACCGAGACTCACTGTCGGCACCAGCTACTCCGACACGCAACTTATTCTGCCGTGGTTCCTCAATGACCTGATCGACTTCGTGAACTATCGCTAGTCACACAACGACGAGTTGCGGCGTGACTGGGAGCAACCCCGGACGTTCTCGTTTCGCGACTGGCAAAGCAAACAGCTTAAGTGCCGATCAGACGTCGTCGGTCATGCGATCACCCGCAGCCTGGCGACATCGACGGATAGCTCATGAGACGAGTGCTCAAAGCCTAAATGAGGTAACGCAGTCCAACGACCAGTTGAAAACCCCCGAACAGCGCGATGGCGAGGGCCGACAGGCGCGCGACACCATGCATCAGCGACTCAGGCATCTTTCTGCGCAGCGAGGCCGTGACGCCGCTCAAGCACAGCCACCATGCCGCAGAACCGGCAAACACGCCGCCAACCATAGACAACACCGTTAACCACCCTGCCCCCTCCTGCGCTGTTTGCCCGGCGGACAGCGGCCCAAGCGCCGCAAAAACCGCGATGAACGAGAGGATCGTCATCGGGTTGGACAGCGTTAGACCGAACGTCGTCAGGAATTCACGCAGCAACGTTGTGCGCGGTATTGCTGGCAGATCCGTCTGCGAAGTCGGCGCCTCGCGTGCGATGCTCCAGGCCAGCCAGATGAGAAACGCCCCGCCGCCGGTCTTCAGGACAATACTCAGCCACGGCAGGGCCGTCGCGATCCCTACGATACCGATCGCACCGAGCAATCCATAAATCGCGTCGGCGCAGGCCGCACCCATGCCTGTCGCAAAGCCCGAACGGAAACCACGACTCAGGCTGCGCTGGATGCAAAGCATGCCAATGGGGCCGACTGGGGCAGCGATGGAAAGCCCGATCATCACCGACTTGATAAACAGCATTTTCCTTTCCCCTACGTTACGCACTTTTTGAAGTGGCATAGTAGGCCATACACGGTTTCCGTAGAAGGCATTATTTAAGGTAAATTGGCGAATCGACCTTAAAATTTACTTCCACCATGGACGAATTAGACTGGAAGTTGCTTTCGCTCTTGCAGGACAACGCCCGCATGACCTATACGGAGCTCGCTCGCCAGATTCATTTGTCGGTGCCGGCAGCGACGGAACGTGTGAAGCGTCTCGAAGATGCCGGAATCATCGAGGGGTACGTGGCAAAGGTGAACGCAGTTGCGGCGGGGTACGCGGTGAGTGCGCTGATCGCTATCACCGTGCCGCAGCCGGCGAAAGTGAAGTTTCTGAAATTGCTCGATACGATTCCCCAGATACTCGAATGCCATCACGTGACCGGGGCGGACTCTTACATCATACGATTAGTGGCAGTGAGTATGGCGAGCCTGGAACGGTTGATCGAGCAGATCAACCTGTATGGCGAAACCCGCACGTCAATCGTAATGTCGACACCGCTGCCTCCTCGCGCGTTGAAACAGCCACCTGCCAGTAAATAACGCGAGCCAGATGAAGTACCTGCTTTACCTTGAAACGAATCTTTCCTGCAGTGCTACGCGCAACACCAGGTTTGTTCGAGTTGCCCCTGTGAGGTCGTGGCCAATTCACCCTGTCGGCTAGTAGCGCGAAGCCTCCCCCTGCAACACCCATTGCCATTCCGGCCCAGATAGCGTGTGCGAGACGCGCCCTGGAAGCCGGGTGACTTCATTTTCTGTGAATAAATTCCGGCTTCACAGTTGCGCGACCTCAATATTTACCTCTGCCCGCCGTTAGCCTGTATGCACACTGTAATCAAGCCGTGGCCCAACGAAATACAGTCTGACCCTCATTAAGACATGCGAACTAATTTACCTGTAACGCAGCACGAGTACGACTTCCCGCGTGACGCGACGCTCATGTCGACCACGGATACGCAAAGCAATATCACCTACGCGAACGCAGCATTTGTCCAGGTCAGCGGGTTCGACAACCATGAAATCCTCGGCCAACCCCACAATCTGGTTCGGCACCCGGATATGCCGCCGCAAGCATTTGCGGATATGTGGTCAACCCTAAAGGCGGGTCGTTCGTGGACGGCCCTCGTAAAAAACCGGCGCAAGAACGGTGACCACTACTGGGTACGGGCGAATGCCGCTCCGATCATTCGCAATGAGCGATTGACGGGATACCTGTCGGTGCGAACCAAGCCCGAGCGCAACGAGATCGAAGCCGCCGAGCGCCTCTATCGAGCGTTCCGCGAGGACAAAGCCGGCCAGCGAAAATTTCATCAAGGCCTGATCGTTCGCACTGGATTGTTGGCGTGGACATCGTTATTGCAGACCATGCCGGTTCGGTGGCGAATTCGCTCGGCGCTAATGGTGTCGTTTGTGCCAACCCTTCTGCTTGCACGTATGCTGGATCTGTCCGGCTGGATGCTCGGCGGCTTCGCGGCCGTGGGTGCGGTATTCGCCCTGCTCACTTCTTTCTGGCTCGAAAGACAGATCTCCAGTCCACTGCAGGTTGTACTGAAACAGGCGCTCGCCGTTGCGGCCGGCCAACCCGGCCAAAACGTCCACTTGAACCGCGTCGACGAGATCGGAATGATCCTGCGTGCGGTCAATCAGTCGGGCCTCAATCTGCGCTCGCTCGTAGACGACGTGAGCGAACAGCTTGGCGGACTCCGGCAGTCCAGCAGCGACATCGTAGCGGGCAACAACGACCTCAATGACCGTAGCGTGCATTCGGCGGCGAGCCTGGAGCAGACCGCAGCCTCGATGGAAGAGATGACGGCTACGGTCAAAAACAACGCGGACACCGCGCTGCAAGCGAGCGCGCTCGCCGGGCAGACAAGCGATGCGGCATCCGAGGGTGATACGGCAGTCGGCAAGGTCGTGGAAACGATGAAGGAGATTACCGACGCCAGCAAGAAAATCAGCGAGATCACCAGCGTGATCGAAAGCATCGCTTTTCAGACGAACATCCTCGCATTGAATGCGGCGGTCGAGGCCGCACGTGCCGGGGAACAGGGGCGTGGATTCGCGGTTGTGGCGGGTGAAGTCCGAGCGCTCGCGCAGCGCAGCTCGACGGCAGCAAGAGAGATCACGGCGCTGATTAACGACAGTGTTGCGAGAACGGCCACTGGCGGTGAGCTGGTCAACAAGGCCGGCGATTCGATGCGAAACATCATGAGCCGGGTCGCACGGGTCACTGACCTCATCAATGAAATCAGTTCCGCGACGAGGGAACAGTCCGAGGGAATTGCGCAGGTCAATGTTGCTGTGACGCAGCTCGACCAGATGACCCAGCAGAATGCCGGACTGGCTCAGGAATCCGCCACGGCCGCAAGCAGCCTTGAAGTCAGGACGCGCAAATTGACCGATGCGGTCGGCGTGTTCCAGAGCAGTGCGGACATCGCGTAAGGGGTGTCCTGAGTACTGCGGACACGTCGGGGTTGATCGCAGCGACGGGCATGAGCAAACGATGCCCGTCGCAATTGACGCGCCGATGAATCAACCCCGCCTTGTACCAGCCGTTGATCGTGAGTGGTCCGACTTGCGCCCTCATACGGATCAATAGCTTGCGGTCGTGCGTTGTTTAGACTTTGTCCCGCTCAGTTGATGGAGTGGGACAAAAAATTTTTGCTCGCACCACATGCTGCCCGGCGAAGTTACGCGAGTTTATTCTCGATGACGACCGGTGAACCGCCGTCCGGGACGATCACGGGCGGGCTAATACCCATGCCACCAAGTGAGCGCCTGACTTGACACATTGCGCCGCGCAAACGTTTTCGTGTTAAGTGTAAGAAATAAGTTGTTTACTGCGTCGTCCTTAGCGCTCATTATTTCCGGATCAAGCAATAAAAAATACGAGAATGGCAATATTCGGGGTGGTGTCGTTCGGCGCTATCGTTGTGGCAATTTTTGTGGGTTCGGAAAATCCGACACTGAAGGCTCGCCTACACAGAGCGATTGCACGACGGCAAGCAAGGCATGGTCAGGGAAGCGCAGACTCCCTGAATAGTAGTCACAGCGCTCGCGCGCTTGAGGAAGAGGCGGCCCTGGCGATCGAAGTCGAACGGGAGCGCCACGAGCCTTACCCGCGTGAGTGGGAATAAGGTGCTGCAACTTTGGCTTCATACCGCGATCGACGGATTGGCACACACCGTCGTTAATTTCGGCCGCTGAGTTGTAGCAACTGTCGCCCCGACTCCGGACTGGTTGCCGCGAACTGCGGCAGTCACATAATCGAAGCGCCGCGCCAGCTCAGTGTTGCAGGAAGTCCAGCACCATGCGATTAAATGCGTCCGCATGCTCCCACTGCGCCCAGTGGCCGCAACGGTTGAATACGTGCAGCTGCGCGTTCTGCATTCCCGCGAGCAGTCGCAGACCCGTATCCATCGGCACGAAACGATCGTCGCGGCCCCAGATCACGAGCGTCGGCGCGGCGATTTCGCCCAGGCGCGGACCGTAGTCGGTGAACTGCTTCGGATTCGCCGCGAGGCTCTTCACGAAGTTCTCCAGGTGATCGCGACGTGCGAGCATGTTGTCGAGGCGCGCCTGCATCAGTGCGTCGGTGAGCGCGCTCGCATCGTAGACGAACACATTCATCATGCGCTTGAGGTTCTCGATGGTCGGCTCGCGATAGAGACCCTGAAGCAGCTTGATGCCTTCGGTCGGCATCGGTGCGAAATTGCTCGGACCGGCCGTGCCGCCACCCATCAGCACGAGCTTGCCGACGCGTTGCGGGTTCGCGAGCGCGAACGCCACGGCGCTGTGGCCGCCCATCGAATTGCCGAGGATATGCACGCGCTCGATGCCGAGCACGTCGAGCAGGCCGTTTAGCGTGCGGCCGTTGAGTTCGGAGCGCGATCCGGTGCAGACGATCGGATCGCTCTTGCTCCAGCCGAGGCAATCCATGAGGATCACGCGATAACCGGCCGCGACGAGCGGCTCGACGTTGCGGTTAAAGTTCGCCCAGCCGCTCGCGCCCGGACCCGAACCGTGCAGCATCACGACCGTTTCGGCGCCCGCACCCACGTCGTTGTAGTGAATCTGTACGTCCTGATCGTCCACCTTTACGCGGGCGAACTTGCTCGTCGACGCTTCCGTGATTGCCTGTGCAGTCATGATGACCTTCCTCTTTAAAACCTGGTTAATCGCCGGGGAGGAACCATCGGCTCCTCCCGCCATTCAGATCGCGAAGACCGTGCGCGGTGCCGCTGTATTTATTGCTGACCAGCTTCAGCGCGCTTCTTCAAATCAAGCGCCACGTCAACAATCATGTCCTCCTGGCCACCCACCATACGGCGCTTGCCCAGTTCAACCAGAATGTCGACGGTCTTCAGGCCGTACTTCTTCGCAGCGACTTCCGAATGGCGCAGGAAGCTCGAATACACCCCCGCATAGCCCAGCGCGAGCGTCTCGCGATCCACGCGCACCGGACGGTCCTGCAGCGGACGCACGATGTCGTCGGCTGCGTCCATCAGCGTGTACAGATCCGTGCCGTGATTCCACCCCATGCGCTCGGCCGCGCCGATGAACACTTCGAGCGGCGCATTGCCCGCCCCCGCGCCCATCCCCGCGAGCGACGCATCGATGCGGTCACAGCCCTCTTCCACCGCGACCATCGAGTTCGCCACGCCCAGCGACAGGTTGTGGTGCGCGTGCATGCCCGTCGTCGTCTCCGGCTTGAGCACGCCCTTGAGCGCGCGGAAGCGGTCGCGCACGTCATTCATCGTCAGCGCACCACCGGAATCGACCACGTAAATGCAGGTCGCGCCATAGCTTTCCATCTTCTTCGCTTCGATGGCGAGATTCTCCGGCGTGGTCATGTGGCTCATCATCAGGAAGCCCACCGTGTCCATGCCGAGTTCGCGCGCATACTCGATGTGCTGCTTCGAGATGTCCGCTTCGGTGCAGTGCGTGGCCACACGTACCACGCGCGCGCCTGCGTTGTACGCGGCCTTCAGGTCGTGAATCGTGCCGATGCCCGGCAGCAGCAGCGTCGCAATCTGCGCGTGCGTAACGACGTCGGCCACCGCCTCGATCCATTCGAGGTCGCTGTGCGCGCCAAAACCGTAGTTGAAGCTCGAGCCCTGCAGGCCGTCGCCGTGTGCCACTTCGATCGAATCGACCTTCGCGCGGTCCAGTGCGCGGGCGATGTCCTGCACGTTCTGGATCGAGTACTGGTGGCGGATTGCGTGGCTGCCGTCGCGCAGCGTCACGTCGGAGATATAGAGTTTCTTGCTCATGTTCGTGGTTCTCGCGTTGTCGTTCAGGCGGCCACAGCGGCGCTGGCGATGCGCTCCGCGGTAGCCAGCGCCGCCGAGGTCATGATGTCGAGGTTGCCCGCGTAGGCCGGCAGATAGTGCGCCGCGCCTTCGACTTCGAGAAACACCGAGGTCTTCAGGCCGCTGAATTTGCCGAGGCCCGGGATGTTGAGCGGTGCACTCTCGGGGATCACGTCAAACTGCACCTTCTGCTTGAGGCGGTAGCCCGGCACGTAGGCGTGCACGGCCTTCGCCATTTCCTCGACCGACGCTTCCACCCGCGCCTGGTCCGCAAGTTCGGACAGCACGTACACGGTGTCGCGCATCATCACCGGCGGCTCGGCGGGATTGAGCACGATGATCGCCTTGCCCTTCGCCGCGCCACCCACCACTTCGATGGCCTTGGACGTCGTTTCGGTGAATTCGTCGATGTTCGCGCGCGTGCCCGGGCCCGCCGACTTGCTGCTGATCGAGGCGACGATTTCCGCGTAATGCACCTTCGCCACGCGCGAGACGGCGGCCACCATCGGGATCGTCGCCTGGCCGCCGCACGTGACCATATTCACGTTCGGCGCGTCGATCTGCGCGTCGAGGTTGACCACCGGCACGCAGTACGGACCGATCGCCGCGGGCGTGAGGTCGATCACGCGGATGCCGGGCTTGTGCTGGCGCAGGAACGCGTCGTTCTTCACGTGCGCGCCGGCCGAGGTGGCGTCGAACACCACGTCGATGTCTTTAAAGACGGGCAGGTTCACGAGGCCCTGCACGCCTTCGTGCGTGGTCGCAACGCCCAGGCGCGCGGCGCGCGCGAGGCCGTCCGAGGCGGGGTCGATACCGACCATCGCGCCCATTTCCAGATGCTTGCCGTGCCGCATGATCTTGATCATGAGGTCGGTGCCGATGTTGCCCGATCCGATGATCGCAGCCTTGAGTTTTTGCGTTGCCTGTTGCGTTGCCATTTGCATCCTCTGATCAGGCGGTGAAAGTCGCGCGGACGCTGCCGAGCCCTTCGATCTGCGCGGTAAAAGTGCCCGCTTCCTTGACGGCCACCATCGGGCCGAGCGCGCCGGTGAGTACGACGTCACCGGCACGCAGCGGCGTGCCGAGCTGCACCATGCGGTCGGCGAGCCACACGGCCGCGTTCAGCGGATTGCCGAGGCACGCTGCGCCATTGCCGCGCGAGCGCACTTCACCCTCGCGCGTAAGTTCCATTGCGCACGCGGTGAGGTCGATCTGCGAGAGCGGCACCGGGCGGCTACCCACCACGAAGCGCGCGCTCGAGGCGTTGTCGGCCACGGTGTCGACGAAACGGATATCCCAGTTCGCGATGCGGCTGTCTACGACTTCGATCGCGGCCAGCGCATAGGCGCTCGCGTTGATGATGTCGACGAAGGTGTGTTTTTCGTGCGTGAGGTCCCGCTCCAGCACGAGCGCGATTTCCGCTTCGACCTTCGGCTGGATCAGCTGCGCGAGCGGGATCGGTTCGCCGTCGCCGTAGGCCATCGACGCGAACAGCGCGCCAAAGTCGGGCTGGTCGACGCCTAGCTGCTTTTGCACCGCAAGCGAGGTGAGGCCGATCTTGCGGCCCACGATGCGCTCGCCGTTGGCCACGCGCAGGTCCACGTTGGCCTGTTGCACGGCGTAGGCGGTGGCCATGTCGTCGAGGGCGATTTCGCCGCGCACGGGGGCGATCGTGTCACGCGAGGCTTCCGCGGCGCGCAGGCGCGCGGCGAGCGTCGTGACGAGGTTCGAGTTAGACATCGCGTTCTCCTTGATGCGTTCCGTCATGCCGCCGGCGTGGCGTGACCGGAAAACTCTTTGCGGCGTGTTGCCGTGAATAAAATCTCGTGCTGAATAGTCAGTCAGGGCACGACCGCTGTTGTGCGGTAGTGCCCTGCGAATTAACTCGAGAAATCAGGTCAGTCCTGCATCATCTTTCGCAGATCGACGGTCGGATCCAGAAGGCGCTGTGAGTCCGCGTGACACCGTGCTGCAATCAGTGCCTTCAGATGACGCATTTCCCGTCCCTTGTTGACGGCCACGGCACCCACCACAACGTCATCGCGCACGCCCAGCCAGATGAACCCGGCATCGTTCACATCACCGCGGATCAGCCACTGTGGAGCTTCCATATCGCCGGCCAGCTGGATATTCCGTCCGCACTGGTCCGTCCAGAACCACGGCACCCCTGTCTCCGCTTCCTCGACACCGAGCATGGCGCGTGCGGCGGTCAGCGCCTGACGGTTCGCGTTCTCCCAGGTTTCACGGCGCAGCCATTGGTGACTCACGCTGTCCCACTGGCTCGTTACGTCGCCAGCGGCATAAATATCGGAATCCGAAGTACGTCCGTATTCGTCGATGACAATTCCACCGGATATTTTCAGGTTTGCTGAGACTGCCGCTTCCGTGCACGGCTCCGCACCGACACCGTAGACCACTGCATCGCCACGCAGGAGCGTTCCATCGGCCAGCTCCAGCACAATATCGCCAGCTTCACGACGTGCGCTTTCCAGCGACGCCCCTAGATGAAACGTGACGCCACGCTCACGATGCAAGTCACACAGATACGATCTCAACGGCGCAGGTGCGCAACGCCCCATGACCGAATCGGCTCGTTCGATCACTGTCACGTGAGTGCCGAGATCCACCAGGCTCGAAGCCAGTTCAAGCCCGATCACACCACCACCGACAATCAAAATACGCCGACCCGGCATAAGTTCGGCACGTAGTGCCTGTGCGTCATCGAGCGTACGCAGGACATGAATGCCCCGCGCCAGACAGTCCAGCATCGGGAGGCGCCGGGCACGCGATCCGGTTGCAATGAGCAACTTGTCATAGGCGACAGTCGATCCGTCATCGAGATCGAGCGTGTGCGCCTGCGGATCGACCTTCAGCACCCGCAAACCGCGTCGCAGTTCGATCTTTTGCTCGGCGTAGAAGCTGTCCGCAAAGATTTCGCTGCGTGTCGCATCGGGTTGAATCAACATGTCTTTCGACAGCGGCGGCCGCTCATAGGGAAAATGGGCCTCCTCTCCGATAAGGATCACCCGACCGTCGAATCCGCGACGACGCAATTCCGCCGCAGCGGTCGCTCCGGCCTGACCAGCGCCCGCAATTACATACACGGGACACGTCATCGCGCAGCCACACCCTCGCTGGATTTAGGGGCGGCACTCATGATGCCCATACCCGCAATCCAGACGTCGATAGGTTCATAGAAGTTGACCTGCGCATCGTAGGGACCAAATTCGGAAAGCGCCGCAAATGCCGCGATCCACGCACGGATTTCCTGACCACCACGACCACCTTCGCGCAAAATCTCTTCGTCGCTCAACGCGGCCAGCCGATTGAAGTCGCCTGCGCGGAAGCTTTCCATCAGTTGCCGGTCCCATTCGGGATTAAGCCGCAATGAGGGACCCTCGCCACGCGCAAGCGACTGCCCGGTGGCAAGCACATTCGCCTCGCGGCGAGCGCGTGCTTCACGGGACGGATTACGGCCGCTGATGAGAAACTCCTCGACCTCGGGCGGCACTGCGCCCATCTGCGGCGTCGGCGGGTCATGCGACAGGCCGCCCGAGCCAATGATGAGGACGCGTTGATCCTGCTTCGCCAGTTGACGACCAACCGCACGACCCAGGGCGACAGTGCGCTGGCAGCTCGGGAAAGGCTTCGCCGCGCCGTTGATGAACACCGGGATCACCGGGTAGCGATCAGTCGAACCGCACAGCAATTCGAGCGGCTGCGTGAATCCGTGATCGACCTGCATACGGTACGAGTAAGCAGTATCGACGCCATCAGCGAGAACGCCACGCACTAACGAGAGCGCTCGCTCCTCGGGTAGCTTGAACTCGCACTGGCCATTGCCCCAATCGCCCGCAGGCGCTGCGCGAACGCCCACGCAGAACGAAGGCATCAGGTCGTAGAAAAACCCGTTGAAGTGATCGGGGTAGAAAACGAAGACGAGATCCGGTGCGAACGCACGCACTTCTTCGGCGAGGCTCGCGAACGTCCCTCGCGCCCGTCGTTCGAGATCGGCATCCGGTCGCGCCCCTTCCATGAGGGGTGAATGCGAGGCACAAATGAGCTTGACTGGCATGATGTCTCCTGGCGGTGCACTTCGTGACGAAATGCGCCGCATCCGTGTTGGCAGTAGTTCGATCGACTAGAGGTTCATCCCGCCGGCAGTGTCGCGGATACCCCGAATGCCGAGACCGGCATCGGCATTGATCAGGACACCGCTGAGCGTGCGGTTGTTCGCTCGCGAAGCAAGCAGGACGAATGGGCCGGTGAAGTCAGCCGGCGACGGAAAGAACTGCAGCGGCAGAATGCTGGAAATGCTTTCGGGTGAACGCGAATCCATGATCCGGCGATCGGACTGGCCTAGCGATGCCGGACCACGCAGGTCGGTCGCCATACCGCAGGGACCCACACCGTTGACGCGCACCTTCGGCGCCAGTTCGTAGGCAAGCTCGCGGATCAATCCAACAGCAGCATGCTTGCTCGCCGTATAGAGCGGGCCGCCGCCGCCCGGATAAAAAGAAGAGTTCGACAGGCTGTAGATAATGCTCCCCTGCGATGCAACCAACGCGCGCGACGCAGCTTTCGCACCAAGGAGATAGCCTTTTACATTGATCGCGAACAGTTCATCGAATCCGCTTTCTAGCTGCTCCGGCGTAAGGTCCATGAGGGTCGCCGCATGATCCCAGATCGCCGCATTGCCGATAAAGCAGTCCAGCTTGCCGAAACGCGCAACGGTTGATTCAACGGCTTTACGGTTGTCGTCGTAACAACAGACGTCGCCCTGCACGGCCACTACGGCATCGCCGAAGCGACTGCGCAGCGCGTCGACCTTTTCCGGTGACCGCTCCAGCACGCCGACATGTGCGCCCTCAGCGAGAAAGCGCTCCACGAGTGCGAGCCCGAGACCGGATCCGCCTCCGGTAATGAGCGCTACCTCATCCTTTAACCAGCTCATGCGCTCACCTCCTCCACTTCGACAAAGATCTGACCGCCTTCCTCGACAACCGGAAACGTCCGCAGCGGATCTGTCGCGGGTTGACACAGCGCTTTACCAGTTTTCAGGCAGAATCGCGCGGCGTGCAGTGGGCATTCGACAGTCGCATCGTCTTCCACATACGCCTCCGACATGGAAGCGTTGCCATGACTGCATCGGTCCGATACCGCAAAGAGGCTGCCCGCAACGTTGAATACGGCGATGGCCGCAAACGATTCCCCTTCAACCTTACGCGCGTCGCCGTCGGCCAACGCGCCGCTTTCGCACACGAATACGCGGGCCATGATCAGAAGAACACACTTAGGTTATGGGAAGTCAACACCACCTGATCCAGGACGATCTCGCGATTGCAGATTTCCCAGCCGGCAGTTTTTTCTGCAACTCGACGAACGCGGTCACGACGCATGCCGACGTAGAACGTCTCGTCGCGCTCCTTTTGCGAGCGGTATAGCAGGTAATTGACGCGCACATCGAATTCGCCCTCGGTCTGCGCGGCGCTTACCTGAATGTTCGTGATCAGATGCCGCGTACGTGATGGAGGCTCCTCGGCCCATGCCATTCCGGTTTCAAGACGGGCGACGCGGCGCTCGAGCTGGAATGCGTCTTCGTTGAAGAGCCAGGTCGTAGGCGGCTGCACGCTGCGGCGGCGATCGCGCGTCTGTGCATTGACGACCGTACGCATCGTGTAACGGATGTCTTGCGACAACAATTCAAGCCACGGACGAAACTGCCAGTCGTCCAGCAGTTCGGCTTCATGGAACAGGAACTGGCTGATCTCGTGGTGCAGTTCCAGCGAAACGCTCTTGTTGCGATTTTCAGCGACGCTATTCATTTGACGGTCTCCTCCTGGAACTTCTGGGTACGCTGGTTAATTTCCTCCCACGTGTCGGAAATCAACAGATCAGCCCAACGGCGGTACAGCGCACGAGCAGCCGTTTCCGAGAAGATGTAGTTGGTGATCCCGGGAATACCGTCATCACGCCGGCGTTCGCCATTCAATCCCATTTCCAGACACATCGCCGTGTTTCGGGCCTGGTGGCCTTTCAGCACTTTCTGGATTTCAACCCAATTTTCCGAATCGTCCTGCTCAAGGAAACCAGCGGGGCCAAAGGCTCTTGTGGCGCTACGCTCGAACGCCGCTTTAACGTGATCCGATGCGGCTTTGTCCGCGATACAGAATGCCCATACCTCGACCTGGTCCGGGCCGCGCGGGTGCCATACTCGCAGCGTGGCGGTGCCGTTCAACCACGACAGCGTCGGGAATAAAGTATTGTGTCCAGCAAGACGCAAAGCGCGAATGCGTCCGAGGCGCTGCTCTGCTTCATCAAATGTCTCGCGATAGTATTCCGATACTTCTCCGTCAACCCAGACATTCGCGTCAGGCTGCTCGGTGAAGAAGAAACCGCTTCCGTGACCGGCTTCGCCAAATTGCACGGCATCCTTGGCGGTTTCCCACACCGGACGGTTCGTTTGACCGGTACCCAATGCCTTGTCCTCAGGCGCTGCGTCACGCGCGGCGCCCAGTACCGCCACAGCCGAAACGTGTGAAAACAGCGCGTGATATTGGTCGCTCGCAAACTGCTCGGCCGCAAGTTTCCAGTTGCAGTTAATCGTCCACTTGTGGACGCCGCCCACGATTTCGGTACCGCCTTCGCGTCGATCCAGCACGCCATCCAGGTACCACGCCATATTGCCCATATAGCTTTTTAGATCCGGCGCCTCTGCATCCCAATTACCGAAAATAAGGCCTTTATAGATCTCCACACGGGTGACTTCACGCAGCCCCCACTTTTCCTTGCACAGACCCTGCGGATAGGCCTTCGGCTCCAGCGGCACCTCGACGAGTTGCCCATCCACACCATACGACCATCCGTGATACGGGCAGGTAAACGCACGCGTGTTACCCGAATCGGCATAGCTCACTCGCATCGAGCGGTGACGGCATTGATTCAGAAACGCCTTGACTGAGCCGTCTTTCTGGCGAACGACCACAATCGGATCTTCGCCCATATACGTATTGAAAAAATCTCCCGCCTTCGGAATCTGGCTCTCGTGTGCGAGAAACAACCAGCAACGCCCGAAGATGCGTTCAAGTTCGAGCTGATAGATATCGGGGTCGGTGTAGATAAGGGGCGTGACACGGCCTTTTGCCGCGTCGATCAGTGCATCGACATTGACTGCAGTGGCGGACATGCGGGGGTCTCCTGTTATGTCGCGGCGAATGTGATCAACCTTGACGTGGGTTAATCATCGCAATATGCAGAATGAAGGTGAAATACTTTATTCCCATATCCTGATAGGCCACATCTATAAGTTAAATTGAGATATCCAGAATGGAATTGAGGCAGTTGCGCTATTTCATCGCCGTAGCTGAGGAGTTGAGCTTCACACGCGCAGCTACACGCCTGCATATCGCGCAACCTTCGCTTAGCCAGCAGATTCAGGCATTGGAGCAAGAACTGACCGTGAGTCTTCTGGAACGCTCGAAGCGGCACGTGCAATTGACGACGGCGGGCGTAGCGTTTCTTGAAGAGGCGCGCCTGACACTTAAATACGCTGATCTGGCGCTCAAGAGCGCGCGCGCGGCGGCCGGTCGTGTGGCGTCGCTGTCGATCGGATTTGTCCCAGCCGCCGAGGTCCGGATATTCCCACTAGTCCTGCCCCAGCTTCGGATGAATTTCCCCAATCTCAATATTGAACTGCACAGCTTGCCCACGCCGCATCTTGAGACTGCACTTCGCGAACACCAAGTCGACCTGGCGTTCATGCGTGGTCCTGTTAGCGAAGACCTGCAAAGCGAGATCGTATTGAACGAACCGTTTCTGGCTGTTTTGCCACTGGGTCATCCGCTGTGCGAGCTCGAAAGCATTCCCGTTAGCGCACTGGCAAATGAAAATTTCGTCGGCATGAATCCCGAATATGCCGGGGATCATATGTGCAAAGTCGTGGCGGACTGGGGCGACCAGAACGGATTGACCTGTGATCACATCCATCGCGCCAGCAACGTGTTGCTCGATATAAATCTCGTTGGAATGGGGCTTGGGTATTCCATACTTCCCGCCTATGTAACGGAAATCGCGAGCCGTTCGGTGTGCTGTCGCCCGTTCGACGAACCGGCACCAACGATCGACTTGCTCGCGGTGACTCGCTCGGGTGCACGGTCGGAGCAGCTGAATACGCTGCTCACGCTCGCACGCAATGCTTCATTCGAGCATTGTCACGCTAACTAACCCAGTGTCTAGCTAGCAAAACCCTCCAGCCGTGGTTTTTTTGTTACGTGCTAATGCGCGCGTCGAACGGATCAGCGGCACGTTTAACGTGACGGCCTAACGTTTGGCGGTGCCGCTTTAGCACGCCGCGCTGGCCGTGGTCGGATTGGGCGCGGCCACGCGTTCGACGTTGAACCCCAGAAAGCGCCTAGCGTCGCTTTCCGCCGCCGTTGCAAGTGTGAATCGTGGCCCCCCCGTTGCCGACTAGAACCCGACCATCACTCCACGGAGTGTCGAGTTCATGCAGATTCGCAGCGCTGTCCTTGCCGACTCCCGCGATGCGCGTAAAGCGCTTGTCGACGACCTATCAGTTTATTCCGCAGGTTGATTCGCGGCATTTGAATTTGACGTCGATTTCGTCTATTTGATTAGGCATCCTACTGATACCGAAAAGCATGAATCTCGCGAATAGTTTTGCGACTCTTCACGTGGTTATACCCATAAGATCCCATCGCTAAACATCAATCTTTGCGTCGTAGTTCCTCAAATTCCTGCGCCGGAGTATCAGCCGGTATTCCTGCCGCTGTGCAAGGCACACGAAAGCGGCGATATCTCACGACTCGCGACCAACCTGTCACCCATTACGAACCGACGGCGAATGTCGGCACACGCCTGAACCATTACCCGAATACATCGAACGATCGAAAGGTCGATACAAGGAAATAGTATGCATTGTCACGTGAAGTGCGAAAAACCGACTCATTGCCGCCGTCTCTTCGTCATCGAGAAAGTTTAGGTTTCCAGCTTGTTGTACGTCGTATTTTCTGGAAATGAATTCGATTCCATGCGGCATTCGTTCAAAGAAGTCAACACGTCAATGGAGATTCTCAT
>NZ_JAJEJQ010000004.1 GCF_021390575.1 Paraburkholderia adhaesiva
CGCCGCCTCCAGGCCGACGCGGACATCGTCACACCGACCGTCTGTCAGGATACCTTGCGAGCCCGCATAACCGCGCATCATCGGTAACGCCACCGCATAGCCACGTGACAGAAAATAGTATGCGGAGAATGTAAACCGATAC
Source organism: Paraburkholderia adhaesiva (assembly GCF_021390575.1). Lineage (GTDB taxonomy): Bacteria > Pseudomonadota > Gammaproteobacteria > Burkholderiales > Burkholderiaceae > Paraburkholderia > Paraburkholderia adhaesiva. The sequence goes on from NZ_JAJEJQ010000004.1 coordinate 143, forward strand.
CGGGGCTGCTGGCTCGGAGGCTCGTTCGATGTTGCACCATGATTCATCACGGCAAGCGGAAATGGCCCCTTGCCGTCAGGCACAATGATCGTCGTTTGCAGCCGTACGTCAGGGTCCGCGGACGGCACCATCACGACGCGCTCGTGCTCGAGCATCGCGGGCGGCGCTTTTGATGCATCGCCCTCATTGGCGGCGAATACCGGCTGCGCCGTGGCGAACGACTGCAACAGAAATGCCACGATTACAATAGATTGTTTTGACAGCATTATTCTGGTTCGGTGAGCGAGTTATCCGCAATCGTTTCTGGTAAAGGCAGTGGACTGCACCACCAGCGGGTCCGCGTGTTCCCTTTGTTCCATTGTGCAGTCCCGCGCTGTCGTCAACCAGGCCGTACAGTAATCGTGAAACTTGCCGGTGCTTCTCCGTCAAAATCAGCGGGCATCGGGTCCGAGCGGCGCACGGCGCGCAGGGCCGCCGCATCCCAGTCAGCATTGCCGCTTGAACGGACAACGGTCGCCGAAACCAGATTGCCATTCGGCAGACAATGCACTGCCACGGCGGTTTCAAGATGCTCCGTCGGCCCCGCCCAGACGATGTTGGGGCGGATGCGTCGCTGGATCTTTTCGGCATAGCTCAGATTGGCTGGCTCCGTCGGATGGGACACGCCATGCAACGATGCCAGGGAAGCAAACGCCATGATTTGCACGAGGACCTGTTTCGTGTCATCGTTTGCCGCGAGCATGGCCCAGTCACGATAAGGCTGCGCTGTAGCCTGCAGCGCGTGCTGTGAAACACGCATGGCCCGGCACCAGGATTGCGCAGACATGTCAGTCCGGTGTGCCATCAGCGCGGCGACATCGCCGGTTGCGGATGGATCACCCTTCAGCGCAGTTGCCAGCGACGCCGACATGGCCAGTTGGCCCTGCAGGCGCTGTTCGGGGGTAAGCTTTGGGACCGGCGTGGTCTGGGCCAACTGCTTCACAAGATCGAAGATCGTCTGCAGGTACGCTCGGAACTCATCGTCGCTCATTGTCTGGATCGACATGTAGCGTGACGTGATGGCAACCGGGTTTTTCAGACCACCACAGTCGGGTGGCGCGTTGTCCATTGCAGCCACGCTGACATCAAATAGTCGCGCCCGATCGTCAGGCGAGAGCCTCGCAATGCCATCGAAAAAACTGGTCACACGTCCGAGTGCATCGCGAGCCGCATTGGCTGCGGGACTATTGCTTGCGACAGGAGCCTTCAGGCCTGCAATGTAGCGTTTGATATCCGGATCGCCAGAGATTTCCTCTGCCCACTTCTTGATAATGTCCGCCCTGATTGAACCGGGCGCGATACTGAATCGCGCCATGAGCGCTTTGTCATCGAGTGGCGGCAACAGAAATGGTGCGCTCGCCAGGGGGGATACCCTGTCCGCAGGGGTGGCAGCTGTCGCCGGCATAACAAAAGCCGACGAGCTGGCGGAAGCCATACCTGCCGGAGAGAGGCCCTGTGATTCAACACCGGCGTTCGTCTCGGTAAGGGTCTGCGGCGGTACATAAGACGGCGACAGGGCCGCGTGTACTTCGCCCAGCCCGCCCAGCAGCGCCACGGGCAGGATGAACACTTTCATTCCGGTGATGCCGCCATCACGGCGGGCCCGGAGACCAAACGAACGCATGCTGATTTTCACTGCCACTCCCTTGCGCAAAGATCGCCATTTTGAAGAATTTTCCGTGATGCCGGCTTCCTGAAGCGTGCTCGCCATCGCAACTTCATCGCGTTTTACGGTGAACCCTGATTGTCGTCGTGCGCCAGATCACTCGCATCCAGTCTCCCGAGCTTTGCCGCGAGATCGACACGCGCATTGTCCCAGTCCGCCAGCGTCTGGATGCGCCGCTGTTTCGCGTTCGCCAGCGCCGCCTGCGTGTTCATCAGTTCAAGGATATTGCCGACGCCGGCATCGTACCGGTGTCTCGCCGCCTTCCAGGCCTGCTGCGCAGTGTCGAGCAGTTGCGCACTGTTCTGCGCGTTGCGCGTCGCGCCCGTCAGCGCCTGGTAGCTCGTCCACACATCCAGCGCGACCTTTCGCCTTGCATCGTCAACGGCATCCTGCTGCCGCCCGGCCTGCGCCCGTGCCTGGTCGATCTGGTAATGCCGTCCAAACCCCTCGAAAAGCGGGATGCTTACCTGTACGCCGATATAGGCTTCATGTCCGGTCGCCGGATAAGTAGGCAGACCAAGCCCCATGCTTTCGGGCTGGTTGTCCGAGCTGTATTTCCCCACCAGACTGATTGAGGGCAGGCCCTGCGCGCGCGTCTGCGAAACCTTCGCGAGCGCGGCGGCGTACTGCGCCTGCGCGGCACGAACCGAGGGATGCTCGATCTGCACATCACGGATCAGCTGCGCAACCGGCTCGCTGAACGTCGCGTCTGTGCGGGCATCTTCGGTCACAGGCGGCACTTCCAGCGGCTCGGCGGGATCCAGGTTCATGTCCGACGCCAGCGTGCCCAGCGCAGCCTGCGCTTCGCTTTCGGCCTTCGTGAGGCCGAACACCGCCTGTTCGTGCTGCGTCTGCGCCTGCAGCGCATCCGTGACGGGTGCGATACCCCGGTCGGTGCGCGCCTGCGCGGCCACCATGCTCTGGCGTGTCATGTGCTCCACGTCTTTCTCTGCGTCGAGTTCACCGATCGCCGTCTGCACTGCATAGTAGTCCTTTGCTACCGTTGCGAATTCATCCTGCAGCGTCGCATCCTGTGTAGCGCGCGCCGCCTCCAGCAGCGCATTCGCGTTCCTGAGCGCCGCCTCGCGCCCCCCGAAGTCAAACAGCAGCCAGTTCAGCGATACGCCTTCCGAGCGCACCGTCGAGGTGTAGTCCGTGCCGAGCGTCGGGTGATTCCTGATATCGACCACGGAATTCTCGCGCACGCCCTGCCAGTTCGCGGAAACGGTTGGCAGGTATGCCGCGCGCGCGATGCCGACCGCTGCTGCCTGCGCCTTGACATCGGCCCACGCCTCGCGGGTCTTCGGATTGCTGCACAGGGCCCGCTCGACGGCTTCGGACAGATGCAGCGGTCGCGCCGGTGCGCCGGTCGGGCAGCCGTCAACGGCCGGGAGCATGGCACCTGCCGCCGTAGAGGAAATGTTCCGCTCCGCGCGCAGCACGTCGAACGCGCCCGCTGTTTGCGCCGTCACCATCGCCACGCCGGACAGGATCACGATATGCAGCCGCCTAGCGTTCATGCATGCTCTCCCGCGCCGTCTGCATCAGCGGATCGAGGAAATATCCGATCACGCTGCGCCGCCCCGTGCGAATGTCGGCCGTCACCGCCATGCCGGGAGTGAGCGTAATCCAGCGGTTATCCACCCTGATCCGGTTCGTGTTCAGGCGGATGCGCACCGGGAAGGTCAGTCCGAGCTTTTTGTCCTGTACCGCGTCGTTCGAAACCTCGACCACCGTCCCGTCCAGGTAGCCGTAACGTGTATACGGAAATGCCTCGATCTTCACGGCGACGCGCTGCCCGACCTCCACGAAGCCCACGTCCCGGTTCTGCAGCCGGGCCTCCACCTCCAGCGCATCGTCCGGCACGACCTCCATCAGCGTCTGTGCGGTCGTCACCACGCCGCCGAGCGTATGCACGGCGAGCTGCTGCACCGTGCCCGCTACGGGCGCAGTGAGGCTCAGCAGCGCCTGGCGTGTGTGCGCCTTGGTTTCGTCGTCGCGGCTCTGTGTGGCCTGCTGGGTGTCCTTCTCCAGTTCGTCGAGCTGGTCGTGCCGGAACTTCGAGGCGGTCGCTTCCAGGTCCGAACGCTGCTCCGCGATACCAGCGGCCAGTTCCTTCGCGTGCGCACGTTGCGCAGTGAGTTCGTTCTCCTTGTCAAGTGCGCCCTGCTCCTTGTCCAGGTAGTCGGTACGCGCGACATATTTATCGCCAACGAGCGCCCGGTACGCGTCGGCCTGCTGGCGCGCCAGCGGCGCGGTCTGTTCCAGCTTCACAATTTCCGCGCGCGTGCTGTCCAGCTCGGCCTGACGCTTGAGCAGTTCCGCATGCGCGCTGTCATACTGGTCACGGTAGGCGAGCCACGCGCCTTCGGCCTGGTGCTGCGCATCCTGCATCCGGTCGGCCGCCGCGCCTTCGACCGGGGGAATCACGGGCGCGTGATTCTCACGCTGTGCCGTGAGCAGCGCACTGGCGCGCGCGGCGGCAAGTTCGGCATCGAGCCGGGACGACCGGGCCTTGTCCGCATCGGCCGCCGCCTGCGTGGTGTCCAGCACCACCAGTACCTGGCCGGCGTTCACGCGCTCGCCGTCGTGCACCCGGATGTCGCGCACGACGCCTGTGATCGCCGGCTGGATCACCTTGACCTGGGCATTGGGGATGAACTGGCCGCTGGCCGATACCACGATATCGAGCCGCCCGGCCACACCGATCAGCAGCACCAGCAGCGAGAGGACCACGAGGACGCGTAGTGCCCACCGGGGCGCGGGATGCACCGGTGTCTCGACCAGTTCCAGTTCGGCGGGCAGGAACGCGAGCTGGTCGGCGTCGCGCGGCGGCCGTTCCAGTTGCTCCCGCATCGACCAGACGCTTCGCCAGATGTGAGCGTAGTGGCGCATCAGATCGCCCAGGGCCTGAAGGCGCAGTGATTTCATGATCAGTCGTTCTGAAGGGCTACGAGATGGGCGTAATAGCCGCCCTGGCTCAACAGGCTGTCGTGATTGCCCTGTTCGACAATACGCCCGTGGTCCATGGCGATGATGCGGTCCGCGTGCCGCACGGCCGAAAGACGGTGCGCGATGATGATGACGGTGCGCCCTGTGCTCATCGCCTTCATGTTGTTGCGGATGACCCGCTCGGTCTCAAAGTCGAGCGCGCTGGTCGCTTCATCGAAGATCAGGATGCGCGGATTGGTCAGCAGCGCCCGGGCAATAGCCAGGCGCTGGCGCTGGCCACCCGACAGGTTGCCGCCGTGCTCCCCCACCAGCGTGTCGTAGCCTTCAGGCAGTTCGCAGATGAACTCGTGCGCACCGGCCAGTTTTGCGGCGCGGATCACGGCGTCGAGCGGCGCGCCCGGATCGGTCAGCGCGATGTTCGCCCGCACCGGGCGGTTAAACAGCAGGTTTTCCTGCAGCACGACGCCAACCTGGCGGCGCAGCCAGGCGGGATCGGCCAGCGCCAGGTCGATCCCGTCGATGCGCACCGTGCCCTGCTCGGGAATGTAGAGCCGCTGCAGCAGCTTCGTGAGCGTGCTCTTGCCCGAACCCGAACGGCCAACGATGCCGATGACCTCGCCCGGGCGGATATCGAGCGATACGCCGTCGATGACGGGCGGGCCGTCAGGCCGGTAGCGGAAGCGGATGTTGTCCAATGCAATGTCGCCCCGGATGGGCGGCAGCGCCTGGCGGCTTGCAGGCAGCTCGGTGCGGGTGTTCAGGATATCGCCCAGGCGCTGCATCGAGATGCCGATCTGCTGGAAGTCCTGCCACAGCTGCGCGAGGCGCAGGACCGGCGCGCTCACGCGTTGCGACATCATGTTGAAGGCGACCAGTTCGCCCACGCTCAGGTGCCCGTCGATGACGAGCCGGGCACCGAAAAAGAGCGTGCCGAGCGTCACAAGCTTGCCGACGAGCTGGATCAGCTGCTGGCCGACGTTGCCCAGCTGGGTGACACGGAAACCTGCGCTCACGTAGGCGGCAAGCTGTGATTCCCAGCGCCGCACGAACTGTGGTTCGACTGCCATGGCCTTGACGGTCTCGACGCCGGAGACCGACTCAACCAGAAACGACTGGTTGTCTGCACCCCGGGCGAATTTCTCGTTGAGCCGCACACGGAAGGCCGGCACAAGTAATGCCGAGATGGCGACGTAGACCGGCAGCGACGCGACGACGACGAGCGTGAGCCAGACACTGTAGACGCACATGACGCCGATGAAGACGAACGAGAACGCCAGGTCGATCAGCGCAGTGAGCGCCTGGCCGGTCAGGAAGTTGCGGATGTTCTCCAGTTCGCGCACCCGAGCGACGGTGTCGCCAACGCGCCGCGCGCCGAAATACCCGAGCGGCAGTGCCACCAGATGCCGGAACAGCCGTGCGCCGAGTTCGACATCGATGCGGTTCGTCGTGTGGGAGAACACGTAGTTGCGCAGGCCCGTCAGCAGCACTTCGAAAACCGAGCTGACGAGCAGCGTGATACATACGACATTCAGCGTGCTGTAGGTGCGATTGACCAGCACCTTGTCCATCACGACCTGGAACATCAGCGGCGAGACAAGCCCGAAGAGCTGCAGCACGAGCGAGACGCCCAGCACTTCGAGGAGCAGCCGGCGGTAGCGGACGATCGCCGGGATGAACCAGGAGAAATCGAACCGGGCCAGTTCACCTGCGAGCGATGCGCGCGAGGCAAAGAGGATCATCGTGCCGCTGCTGCGCGCGAGGACTTCCTCCAGCGGACGCACCGAAGGCGCGGCCGCACCTGGCTCCATCACGAGCGCGCTCTTGCCGTCCGATTTCGCGAGAATGAAGTGCCGTCCTTCGCGGTCAAGTACGAGTGCGGGCAGTGGCGTGCGCGAGAACCGTTCGGGGCGCAGGGCAACGACGCGGGCTTTCATGCCCAGACGGCGTGCGGCAAGCACAAGGTCCTTCGCACTGAAGGCTGACGCAGTGGCGGCATCATGCCGGATCTGCGCGGCATCGGCCGCGATGCCGTGAAAGCGGGCGATATCGACAAGCGCGGTGAGGCCCGCGTCGGGTGGGGGGGATACTTGGGTCTGCATGCGGGAGAAACGGATTACACAGGCAAGGGCACATGTACGTCACGCCCCTGCCGCCAGGCAGCTCAGGCCTGGCAGCAGGGGGGCGTTGTTAGTGAAATGGCCTGACGGCCTGTCAGGCAGCGGCAAGCAGCGTCTGGGGCTGCTCGATGGTTCCCGTTACGGTGGTGCCTGCCGACGACTGTGGCGCATAGGCCGCCATCGCCTGGATCAGCTGGCTCACTGCGGAGGACGACGTGGCCGACGCATTGCCGCCGTACAGCGTCTGGATGCCCGCCAGGTCCGTCGCATCAAGCGTGCGGTTGGTCGCGCCCAGCTCGTAGTACATGATCGAGTTCACGTCTGCGTTGCTGGCCAGACCCAGCGCGTGGCCGATCTCGTGCAGCACAACCTGCTCGAACTCCGCGTCCGTACCGGAGTAGGCCAGCTGGCCATCCGCATCCGTTGTCAGGGCATCCTGGTTCGGGTCCTCGATCCGGATCGTTGCACCCGATGCGAACACCCCATCCTGGGCAGGCGTCGTGGTCATGCCCACGACGCCTGTACTGGCCGTATCCAGATCCGCGAGGCCGAGCGTAATGTCGGCCTGCGACGGATCCGCTACTTCCACGAACTGCAGGCCTGAAGCTGCCGCCCACGTTGCAAACGCCTGCTCGACCAGGATTTCCTCGGTGCTGGTCATATCGGCACTGAAACCGCTCGTGCTGTCACCGAAACTCCAGGTGACGACATTGCTGTTCCAGCTTGCCCCCTCGAATATCGATGTACCCGTTCCGCCCGACATGGATGAGAGCTGCGCTGCCAGTGCCGCTTCCTGCAGCCCGCCTTCTGCTGCCGTGGTGCCTGCCGCCGTCCCACCGCCGACTGCCTGGGCAGCCGCATCCAGGCCCGCACCCAGTGTCTGGTTGATGACGCTCTGGCTGCCTGCCAGACCGGCATATTCACTGAGGCTGTCTATGTCGTCGCCGATCGTATCCAGTTCACTGCCGAGATCGGCGAGGTCATTCAGGCCGTAAAGACTATCATCCAGACCAGCCAGACTATCGGTGAAAGAGCCCAGATCCAGAACTGAATAATCGAAGCCCGATGCCAGAAGGCCATTCACGTTCGCGGAAACGGCATCCCCCACCTGGGTAAATACCCACGGGTTCAGGATCGCATCGGGTGTTCCGGACGTGGCTTGACCCTGCGAGTTGATATTGACGTAATCAGTAACCTGGCCGTTATCGATGACATCCACCCTGTTCACATAGTGATTATTCGGGTCATCGTTAAAGAAAACCTCTCCCGTCACAGCCCCACCACTTATCGTCGTGATGCCAGTGACCACGCCGCTCGACGTGTCGTAGAAGATGGTGTCGACCTGCTGGCCGTCACTGAAGATCGCCTGGGCTGTCACCTGCTGCTGGTCATTGAACCAGAAGTAGCCATCCTGCTGCGCCTGTCCATTAACGTCAGTGAAGGTCGCTTCGGTTTGCAGTACGCCGCCCTGATAGCTCAAGGCCGCCGTTTCCACGCCCGTTACGGCGTCGTACTGCTGCGTTTGCGTGAGCTGACCATTCTGGTAAAAATCCAGCTCCGTCCACACGCCAGTCGTCGGGTCGCGAACCTCGTTCTCCGTCACCTGGCCCGTGGCCGGATCGATCGACTGGTAGCCGGTCTGCTGGCCGTCGCCGAAAATCGACTGCGCAGTGACCTGCTGCTGGTCGTTGAACCAGTAATACCCGTCCTGCTGCGCCTGCCCGTCCACATCGGCAAAGGTGGCCTCGTTTTGCAGCGTGCCGTCCTGATACAGATAAGCGGCGGTTTCCACACCAGTCTCCGGGTCGTACAGCACGGTTTCCGTGAGCTGGCCATTCTGGTAAAAGTCCGTCTCCGTCCACACGCCGGTCGTCGGGTCACGAACCTCGTTCTCCGTCACCTGGCCCGTAGCCGGATCGAAGTTCTGCCAGCCGTCCTGCTGACCGTTTGCGTTGAACAACGCCTGGCTGACCAGGTCTCCGTCCTGATAGTTGAGCTGTGCCGTTTCCGTGCCCGTTACCGCGTCGTACTGTTTCGTTTCCGTGAGCACACCGTTCTGGTAGAAGTCCAGCTCGGTCCACACGCCGGTCGTCGGGTCACGAACCTCGTTCTCTGTCACCTGGCCCGTAACCGGATCGAAGTTCTGCCAGCCGTCCTGCTGGCCGTTGTCGTTAAACAACGCCTGGCTGACCAAGTCTCCGTCCTGATAGTTGAGCTGTGCCGTTTCCGTGCCCGTTACCGCGTCGTACTGTTTCGTTTCCGTGAGCAGACCGTTCTGGTAGAAGTCCAGCTCGGTCCACACACCGGTCGTCGGGTCACGAACCTCGTTCTCTGTCACCTGACCCGTAACCGGATCGAAGGTCTGCCAGCCGTCCTGCTGACCGTTGTCGTTGAACAACGCCTGGCTGACCAGGTCTCCGTCCTGATAGTTGAGCTGTGCCGTTTCCGCGCCCGTTACCGCATCGTACTGTTTCGTTTCCGTGAGCAAACCGTTCTGGTAGAAGTCCATCTCGGTCCACACGCCGGTCGTGGGATCCATCACGTCGCTCTCGGTCACCTGACCCGTGGCAGGATCAATGGTCTCGTAGCTGGTCTGCTGGCCATCGACATAACCGGCATACCCGACCTCCTGCCCGTCCTGGTAGATGATGGTGGCGGTCTGCTCGCCGGTGGTCGGGTCGAACTGGCGGTCCTGGGTCACCTCGCCGGTGCCCGGGTCAATGACCTCATAGTCGGTCATCTCGGTATTGCTGTTGTACAGCCGCACGCCATCGATCTGACCGTCCGTGTCGTAATAGTCGATTTCGAGCCACTGGCCTGTGTCCGGGTCACGGACTTCATCGGCTGACATCTGGCCCGTGGTCGGATCGAAGACGAGATAGTCGGTCTGCCGGCCCTGGTCGTTGAAGAGCGCTTCGCCCGTTATCTGGTTGCCGTCGGCCGGGTTGTCATCGTAACAAATGACAGCCGTTTCATTCCCGGTCTGCGGGTTCCGCTCGACATCCTGTGTAACCAGTCCGGTCGTCGGGTCGATCGTAATGTAGTCGGACTGCTGGCCATTGACGTAGTCGGCATACCCCACCTCCTGGCCATCCTGGTAGACGTACGTAATGGTCTGCTTGCCGGTGGCCGGATCGAACTTGCGGTCCTGCGTCATCTCACCGGTAGCCGCATCGAAAAGTACGTAGTCGGTCTGCTGCAGATTGGAATTGAAAATCTGCTCCGTGGTCAGGTCACCATTCGCGTCAAAATACAGCTTGTCGTCTGGCTGTCCGTTGGCATAGTCAGTCTCCACTGATATCACGCCATCCGAATAGCTGATCGTACTGCTGAGCTGCTTGGTGCCGACTATGTAGTTGTTTTCCTGCGTTACGTCGCCCGTGTCCGGATCGAAGGTCAGTGCACTGACTTTCTGGTTGTCGCCATTGAACAGCGTTTCGCCCGTAAGCTGCCCGTCTGCGTTGTAGGTCATGTCGGTCAGGGACGTTTCATCTCCGTTGGCGTCGAATGTCTGCACCGTGCTCAACTGGCCGTTGCCGGTATAGGTGAATTGCGACGAGCCGGTCAGGGCGCCGTTTGCATCGAACGTGTAAAGCGCAGTCTGCTGACCTGCCGTATTCGTAACGCTAAGCGAGCTGCTACCGTCTAGGTTGTAAGTATACGTATTGCCACTTGCTGCGGTATACGAACCAATCGAAGAGGACACGTCACTGGTAGTCGTCGTAATACCGTTGCTCGTTGACGTGCTGTTACTCAACGAAAGATTGATAAGAACATTCCCGTTCGCATCCGTTGCGGAGAATTGATAGCTGCCGTTGCCGGAATTCACGTCGAGGGTGGCCGTACCACCGCCAGATATCGGGATCGACCACACCCGGTCGAAGGCGTTGACGCTGATGTTGTTGGCGTCGCCGCCGGCTGCGTCTACGGTCAGCGTCGTCCCATCTGGAAAGGTATATCGCGTAGCACCATTTGCAAGCGTCGTAGTGCTGGTCGGCGATTCATCAGTGGATGTCGTCAGATTCCCGGATGAATCTACCTTCGGCACAAGGAAAGTCTGTCCGGAGGCATCACTTGTGCTCAGCCCCACGCTTTGCAATGCCGAATCGAGCACCGACTGGTTACCGGATAGCGTTTGTGTGGTAAGGGCAGCCTGAGTCAACTGCGAAGATGTCAGCGTCGTTTGCGCGACAGAGCCGGACGCACTCACCGTCCACGCATTAGCAGTCGCGACAAGTTGCCATCCGCCGGCTGCGGTCGAAACCAGAACCAGTGGAACGACAACCCAGTCAGATCCGTCAGCCAAAATTATGCAATTAGCTGCAAGGCCAAATATGTTCCCTACCAACTGAGCAACGTCGCTTTGTGCAACTGGTGTCTGATTGCTTAGCGCGCCCCATATATTTTTAATGGCGCCTGAGATTTGCGACGCGTTAAATGCGGCGCCCATCCCCGTAACGGAAATCGAGGATGTTGCAATCGAAACAATGCTTTGAGCTGTTTGCCCAACGTTAATAACCGTCGCTGCCGCATCGCTCGCACTAGTGAACGTTCCGGCCGCCGTGGTTCCGGCCGACAAATTACCTATCACAACAATACCTGCTGGAATTTCGCCGCTCATGCCTTCTTACCTTCCTTCTTAAAAACAAGATACAACACGAAAATGACTATTACGACTAGTCCAAATTGAAGCCAGCGATTAAAGTCGACCTCCTTTTCGTATGTAGATTTGATTTGAGAGAAAGGCACATCGATGGCTGCGCAATCTACCCGCCAAACGAAAAAACGCGAAGGGAATTGCCAGTCCACCTTTTTCCCGTATATCGTTGCATCGCAGTTTTTTAGCAACTTCGCCTGCGTGATTGTCAAACCGGAAAACCGGCGATCCGTCGTGAGAATAGAGTTATTGACGGCCGGAAAGAACGCTCTCCCGACCACACCTTCAGGGAATACAAGCGTAACGCCATCATTGATTTCACTGACATCGATAATTTTGGCGTGAAAGCTGGTTAAATTATTTTCACTTGGCACGGGATTCTTCCAGCGTATAATGAACGGATATCCAAAAATAACAATGAATGCCAAAGCCAAAAAAATCGTCCGCGGATATTTTTTAAATAGATCTCGCATTTTCTCGTCCACTCACGCAACAACCTTACAATCATTTCGCGCGACTAGCTAAGTTGCAGATGTCGCTGCCCCCGATCCGCGCAGATCATGAATAACCGCATTGTTCACGGTGGTGATTGCGCGGGAAAGCAGGCATTAAGATTGCAATTAAAACGGCTGAAAATAATACAATCAAGGTCCCTGCAAATGGGGGCACTCTATGAAAGATGCCAAGAAGTCCATCACAACCTGAAAACGAAAAAGCTCCAACCAAGAGCATCAGGATCGCTGTGAATATAACGAGCAGTGCCTTCGAAAGGCAGTTACTGTTGAAAGCTTGCAGTTTCAACGTCGTTTCTCCTGACTGTTCGATGGGCGCCGCTGAGGGGGGAGCTTTTTTCCGGAATCACGTTCTAGTCCTACTTAGAGTGGCTAACACAACCTGGACATGAGGCCATGAAAGCCATATCCTGGCGGCATGTCCAGACGCAAAATCAGTAACGAGTTATGGGCGGCGTTGGAGCCGCTGATTCCGGAATTTACGCCATCGCCCAAAGGTGGCCGACGCCGAACGGTGGATGACCGCGCAGCATTGAATGGCATCCTGTATGTCCTGCAAACAGGCATTCCGTGGGAATACCTGCCCAAGGAACTGGGTTTCGGCAGCGGCATGACCTGCTGGCGACGGCTACGGGACTGGCAGGCCGAAGGCGTGTGGGAGCAACTGCATCTGGCAATGCTTCGCCGCTTGCGTGAGCATGACCAGATTGATTGGGAGCGAGCGAGCCTTGATGCCGCCAGCGTTTCCAGCCCCCGGGGGGCCAGGAAACCGGCCCCAACCCGACGGACCGGGGCAAACTCGGGTCGAAGCGGCACATCGTCGTAGACGCGCGCGGCATTCCTCTGGCCATCACGGTCACGGGTGCCAACCGCCACGACTCGATGGCCTTCGAGCCCACGCTCAATGCCATTCCGGCTGTGCCGGGACTGAATGGCCAGCCTCGCAAACGCCCGGACAAGTTGCATGCGGACAAGGGCTATGACTTTGCACGCTGTCGGCGTTACCTGAAGCGGCGCGGCATCACGGCACGTATCGCCCGTCGCGGTGTGGAAAGCCGCGAGCGGCTCGGACGGCATCGCTGGGTGGTCGAGCGCACGCATGCCTGGTTTGCCGGTTTCGGCAAACTGCGCATTCGTTTCGAACGGCGTCTCGACATTCATGTCGCGTTGCTTTCCCTGGCGGCTGCCGTTATCTGCTCACGCTTCGTTGATGACTTGTGTTAGCGACTCTAAAGTGGGGTCGGAAATCTCAGTTCGCGACGTTCGCCATTGCTTGTCTCAACAACCAGATTGGGTGGTCGCTCCGAGACACGCAGTATCTTGGCGTGAAAATGAGTCAAGTCAGATTCAGGAGGTGGTGGATTGAGTTTCACCAGTAAAGCCGGCACACCAAAAATGACGGCCCACAATAGAACGCCCCATACGACATTGGAATATTTTTTATCAAGCCCACCCTCCAGATGTTCCCTCTCGTTTTTTAATTTCCTTCACCCGTCACTTCAAATGACCCCATTGCACATGTCCTCGCGTCACGCAACCCTTTGATGAATACGCGTAATCGTCGATGTGACGCGCAGACAAAGCCTCACTGACCATCGAATTCTTTCCTGGTCGCGCCCATCATGTAGCTGCCGGAAGGCAGCACAACCATCTCGGAGCATGCATCGCGGTCGTGAAAATGGCCAATCTGCGCAACTTGCTCCGCGCGCCCGTCAGCCATCGCAGCACCCGATACTATTGAAAATGCAACGACGGCCAACAATCTTCCTACGATGGTCGTTTCCTGCTTATCCGACATTTTCAATACTCCCGACAGGCATGACGCGAGCAGCTAGGATTAGCCCTAGCCCCGATATTTCCCCAACTCTCACTCCAAAACAATCAGACAGGCACTAAAAAAAGGGACACAACCTTACAAATAAAAGAGACGCATCCTTACAACTTTAAATTATTTCCCTTCAGGAAATTGACTTCCAGAAAAACAGCCTCATATGGTCGGTAATCAGGACGCTCCACTGCCGCTCCCGAACTCCGAAAGCCCACAATCGGGCTTTGTCGTTTACAACAATCCCCGTATTTCCTCGGCATGCGCCTGATCAGTTTTAACGGATTTTATGCACTGAAGATATGCGCGCAGCCCGAGCCCGTAACCAACGAGCGCCTTTTATGATTCGCTCTGCGATGGTGCAGCGTCACCGGGCGACCTCCCCGCGTCGCCGAGGATATCGCCGCGTTGCACACACGCAGCAAACGCGAACGCGAAGTTCAACACCACCTCGAATGGTGCCGCGTAGCGATGCACGAGGATCGAGACACTGATGGCCGCCGCCATGGTGGCCACCAGCGTGCGCGCGATCGCCATGCGCCCCGGCTGCGCACGCGGGAAGCCGGTGAAGTACGCGCGCGCTGCGCACGCGATCGCGTTGGCGAGACTCCACAGGGTGTCAGCGTTCATGGGGACGTTCGGGCGGGTCCGCGCCCGTAATCCGCTTGCGCGCCTCCGCGCCAATGCGGCTGGCGAGCGACGGGAACACCTTGTCGGCCTGCCGGAACGCCGCGATCGGGGCGCCCACGATCAGCGCACTCGCCAGCGCCCCGGCCAGCATGTTCGGCATGATGGGTACGCGCTGATGGACCCAGGGCGCGACGCCGTAGCCCAGCACCACCGAAATGACGGCGTAGGTGATCTTGCGCCAGCGCCGCGATTCGGTCGTCTCCAGCAGATAGACGAACGCGCCGCAGACGTTGCCCACAGCAATCGCGCCGTGCACCTCATCACCGCTCCAGATGCCGGAGGCCGCCGCCCACAGCGCCGCTTCGAAGCCGGTACAGTCGGGCATGACTCACGCGAGGGCAAACGCGGTTCTGGCCGCCGCCCAGTAGGTCTCGCGCCTTACCTGACCGTCCATCGCGGGTCCGTTGATGATTCTTGTCGTGGCCGCGAAGTCGCCGCGATCGGCGGCCTCATTGCAGCCGTGCGAGGCCCAGAACCACGCTGCGGAGCGCGCCGCCAGATGGTCGTCCGTGGCGAGTTCATCGGGATGGCTGACGAGATCGACGCCCAGCGCGCGAGCGCAGTCGCGGTAGTTGTCGCGAAAGGTAATCTGCTTCAGTCCCCGCCCGCGAAAACGCCAGCCATCTCCGCTCGCGGCATCCCCATTGCCATAGCGGCTCGCGTAGGCCAGATTGGCGATCTGCTGCTGGCGTGCCAGCGGTACGGTCGTTTCGTTGGGATGCCGCCCGAGTGTCGCGCGCATCGCCGCCGGCACGCGCGAGAAGATCGCCAGCGCTTCGGGGCGGTAGTTGAACGCTTCAGTGAGTTGCGTCAGCCCCCCGATTCGTGGCGGATCTGCGCGAGAAAAGCGGCTTGTCGCGCGGGCGTATTGATCGCGAATTCGGTCATCGCCGCCGACACGGGCGCGAACCAGCGCGCGGTGAGCGTATCGGTAAGCGCCGCAGCGCGCTGGAAGGTGTCACGGTCCATGTTGGCTCTCCACAAAAAACGCGCGACCAGCAACGCCGCGCGTGCGAAAGACAGGGCGTCGTGCAGTCAGACACGCATGCCGACGTTGTAGTGATTGCGAACCTGTTGCGCGGTGAGCGCATAGGTGTAAAGGGCGACTTCGCCGATCACGCCTTCGAGCGGCCCGAAGTTCCAGCCGATCGAGCCGATCTGCAGGGTGCTCTGGATGGTCGGCGCATTCAGCAGGTTGGCGTCGCCCGCATTCGCCACCAGGTGCCCGTTGACGTAGATCGAGGGTGGATGTGACGTGCCCGTACCGTTCATCACGTAGACGTAATGCGCGACGCTGTCGAGCGGCGCAACGGTCCCGTTGGCGGAGAAATACTGCGCGTTGTTGCCCGTCCAGTAATAGATCACGTCCGCCTGGCCGCCCTGGTTCTGGTGCTGGATACCCAGGTCCAGCCCGCCCTGGCGGCTGCTGCCGCCAAGCCAGGTCTTGTTACCGAGAAAGCGCACGCCGGTACAGGGCGGATAGGAACCATTCGCGCCCGCGTTCGTGTACGCGGTGAGATTGACCCACCATTCGACGCTCCACGTACTGCCCGAGCAGAAGCTCGCGGCGGCGCTTACGTCGATATACGCATCCGACGCGCCCGAAAGGCTCACATAGGCATCCGCACTATTGGGCGGGAGCGAAGAGAGGTGGCCGCGCAAATTCGGACAGTCGGATAAGTGGTTTGGCCGGGGCCTGAGCCAGCGATAATGCTGGCAAAGGAACCGAGGAAATGACGAAGAGAACCCGACGGACGCACTCAGCGGCGTTCAAAGCGAAAGTGGCACTGGCAGCGGTCAAAGGTGAGCGCACGCTGGCCGAACTGGCACAGCAGTTTGATGTACATCCGAACCAGATCACGGAATGGAAGCGGCAGTTGCAGGAGCGTGCGGCAGACGTGTTTGGTGCGACAGGTGCACCGTCGAGCGATCCGCCGGTGGACGTGAAAACGCTGCACGCGAAGATCGGGCAGTTGACGCTGGAGAACGATTTTTTGTCAGGAGCGCTCGGCAAAGCCGGACTGCTGAGCGCAAAGCGATGATTGACTGTACGCATGCGCTGCCGGTTTCGCGACAGACGCGACTGGTTGGCATCGCGAGATCGAGCGCATATTACCGGGCGCAGCCGGTCAGCGAGGTCGATCAGTTGCTGATGCGGCGAATCGACGAACTGCACATGGAGTTCCCATTTGCAGGGGCGCGGATGCTGGCGCGCCTGTTGCGCCGGGAAGGCCATGAGGTGGGTCGCCGTCGCGTACGCACGCTGATGAAGCGCATGGGCGTCGAGGCGCTGTACTGCAAGCCGAACACGAGCCGCCGCAACGCGCAGCACAAGATCTGGCCGTACCTGCTGCGCGGCATGAAGATCGAGCGTGCCAATCAGGTGTTCGCCCTCGACACGACGTACATTCCGATGGCGCGCGGCTTCGTGTACCTGACGGCAGTGGTGGACTGGGCGAGCCGCAAGATTCTCGCGTACCGGGTCGCCATCACGCTGGAAGCCACGCACGCCGTCGAGGCGCTGGAAGAGGCGTTCGCCCGCTACGGACTGCCCGACATCGTGAACACCGATCAGGGTAGCCAGTTCACGGCGGGCGCGTTCACCGAGGCGGTGCTGAGCCGGGGCGTGCGGCTGTCGATGGACGGCAAAGGGGCCTGGCGCGACAACGTGTTCGTCGAACGGGTGTGGCGCAGCATCAAGTACGAAGAGGTCTACCTGAAAGCGTACGAGTCGGTCAGCCATGCCCGGCGCTCCATCGGCGAATACGTCGAGCTGTACAACCGGAAACGGCCCCATTCGAGCCTGGCGGATCAGACCCCGGATGAGGCATACTTCGCGACGCTGCCTGCGATCAAATCGGCAGCATGATTGCCTCGGACGTTCCACTTAAAAATCTCAGATGACTGTCCGAACGAGTGAGGCCACCTCTAAGCCGCTGCGAGCGTCACTCCGGTTTGATAGGTGCCATCGCGCCCGTTACCCGAACTGTCGGCGGCGACGATACCGTCCGCTTCGTTGAGCCGGTAATACGCATAAGGGTCATCGGCCAGCACCACAGCCTGATAGGGCGGCCCGCTGCCGCTTGCCATCAGCAGCCGGCGCGCGAGATGGTTCACTGATTTTGTGCTGCCATGAAACCGCAGTACGTCGCACCGCCGTCCTGGGTGTACAGGATGAAAGTGTCGACCTTGCCTGCCGCCCCAGAGAGCGACGGCGCGAGGCCCTGCGGCCATCTGATCGTCGAGGGCCAGGTGATCGCCGAACCCGTACTGTTCGTGACGACCAGCACGAATTCGGCGAGGGTGCCCGCGGCCGGCGCATTGGTGATCGAGACCGTGGTGTTCGTGCTCGAGGCGACCGGCAGGTTAAAGAGGATTTCGGGCGCACCCTGCGCAAGCGGCGTGAGGTCGAGCGCGACGCTCGCCGCGCCGGTGCGATGGTCGTCCCGGGTCCTGCGATGACACCGCCCAGCGTCGTGGCCGTCGCTGCCGGCAGCGTGTAGTCCACCGGGATGCGCGTGACGAGCACATCGTATTCGCCGTTCACGCGCGCAAGACACACCGCGAACTCGCCTGGTTGCAGAACCACCTCCGCGACCGCAGTCGGCCCGCCCATCCAGATGAAGTCGCTACCCTGCGCGACCAGGTTCAGCACGCCCAGACCGTGGTTGTAGACGAGAAACGCAATGGCGCTGAGCGGCAGCGTCGCGGTCGGCGCGAGCGTCAGGGTGCCGCCGTCCGGACCCGCCCACTGGATCGCCATGCCGGCATCGGTCGCGTCCAGTCCGGTATCCTCACCATAGGTCACCTGGCCCGCGTAACTGCCCAGCGCGCGCTGCACGAAAGCGCTCGTAGCGGCAGCGGTGCTGACATCGAACTGCGGCGGCGTGGTGAACACCGGCTCGCCGGTCAGGTCCGCATAGCTGCCGGTGGTGGCGACCGTGGCGAGGTCGGGGCGATTCAGGATCTGCGCGGGGCCGCCCGCCGCGTCCCAGTCGGCGTTGACCTGGGCGGCCGGAATCTCCGGTACATCCGTGAGATCGCCGTAGCGGCCAGTGGTCGCCACGGTCGCGAGATTCGGTCGATGGAGGATCTGCGCAAGCCCCGAGGTGGCGTCCCAGTCGGCGTTGACGGGCGCGGACGGCGTGCCGGTGAGGTCGCCATATTGTCCGCTGGTTGCGACTTTCGCGAGATTGGGGCGGTTGAGGATCTGCGCGGGGCCGCCCGTGGCATTCCAGTCGGCATTCAGGAGCACCCACCCGCTCGCACTGCCGTCGTTGGTGATATCTGCGGCGTCGGGATCGGTGGTGTTGTCATCCCGCAGGTTCAGCCACAGCCCCTGGCCATTCGCGCGCAGCAGCACGACGCCCGCCGGATAGCCGCCGATGTTCGGGTCATTGGCAAAGGTGGCGCTGTAGACGAGCGGGCCACCGGCCATCAGCCACCGCACGGCCTGCGAGAGCACGAACAGGATGCCGTTCATGTCGACGCCGAACGGCGGGATGCCGCCCTTGAGCGGGTCGGTCATCGTCAGCGGCGGGAAGCCGTCATTGAACGAGGCCGCGCCTTTCGTCATGCCGGTCTGCGAGGCGACCGGAATCGTGTTGCGGTTGCCGTTCTGCGCGAACGGCACCGTGACCGGCGGCGGGCTATCGGTCAGACGCATGATCGTGACTCCGCTAACGTGTCAGGTTGCCTGCCAGGTGATCGCCCCGACCTGCGCGACGGTCGTAGCCGCCATGACCGCAGCGATCTTCACGAGCAGCGCCGCATAGTCGGGTTGGGCGCGGTTCGCGATGGTCCGCGCGAGTCCCTCCAGATCGTTCCAGGTGAAGGGTGAGACCGGCAGGCCACCTGCGGTTAGCCACAGGTCGGGGGGCCAGCTCCCGGCCTGTGTGTTTGCCGCGAGCATCGCGTCAAGGTTCGCGATGCTCGCGGCGTCACACGCGTACAGGTCGGTATGACCTGCGGCGGTCGTGAAGCTGACCGGTGCCTCGCCTGCGGCCTGCCAGGCCGCGCGCAGTTGTGCGATTCGCGCGGCCTGCGCTTCGGCCAGGCTCATCGATAATTCGGGCGGTGCCGCAAACAGCGCGTTTTCGGGTGGCGTCTCGCCCAGCGCCGTGATGCGGTGTGCGCTGCCGTCCGCGAGCCAGTACGCCGTGTCGCGCCAGTCGGCGACCACCGCCCACTGGCCGCCCGCGATCACGGCGATCTCATGCGCGCCCGCAGCGGGCCGGTTCTCCGGCGTGGGTACGACAATGGACGGCGGGACAGACGGCGCACCCTCATCGGGCGTCGCAGGCACGGGTGCCTCTTCGGGCGGCGGCAGAGCGTGCACGGCCCATGCGCCCTCTTGCCAGACGGCGGTCTGCGACACCGGTTCGAACGCGGGCGGCGCATGCAGCACGCAGCCCGGCGGCAGCAGAAACGTGCCCGGCGTCAGCGGGTCCTCCTGGACGATCGTTTCGCCAATGAACACTCCCTGCGCGTCGCATTGCCAGGCAGTCCGGATTGTCATCCTGCGCGCCATCGACGCGTCAGTACGCGATGAGGAAGTTGACGGCGAGGTTCTTGCCGCGCGTTTCGGTGCTGCCCGCCGCGGCGATGCTGATGCCCGTGCCATTGCTGTAGATCCCTATATTCGTCGCGCTGCCGTAGATGCCGATGCCCGTGCCCGAACCCCCGATATAGATGCCGGTCCCGCCTGCGCTGGTGGCGTTGCGCGTGCCGTTGTAGGCCCCGTACTGGTTCGGCGGGCTGACCGCGCACGCCCCGCCGTTGTCCTGGCCCGCCTGCACCCAGCCGCCCGCGGGCATCACGTGCGCGTGACCCGGGTCGCCCACGCCGTGCGCGTGGCCGGGGTCCGCGACGCCATGCGCGTGTCCCGGATCGGACACACCGTGGGCGTGGCCGGGGTCCGAGACGGTGTGCGCGTGCGAGGCGTAGGCGTCGGCCTGGTAGCTGCCGAGCGCGCGGCCTGAATCGAGCCCGCGCCCGTTGTCGAGCCCCCGCAGGCACACGCCCCGTGTATCGGGCAGGTTGAAGGTGGTGGCGCCATCGCCCGTGCCGTAGGTCGTGCCGATCGCGAGAAAGAGCGACGCATAGGTCGCGCGCGACACCGCTGCACCGTTCGCGAGCAGAAAGCCTGCCGGCACCGATCCGCCCGCGAACGGCAGCAAGGCACCGGGCGGGATGAACGAGCCCGGCACACCGGTCAGGTCGCGGTACTGGCCGGTGGTGGCAACAGTGGCGAGATCCGGCCTGTTGAGGATCGCCCCCGGCCCGCAAACCGCATTCCAGTCGGCGTTCAGCGCGAGCCAGTTGCGGGCCGCATTGGGGTCATTCGCGTCCGTCGCATCGGGGTTCGTCGTGTTGTTGTCGGCGCTGTTGAACCAGAAGCCCGTGAGATCCGCGCGCAGCACCACCGCCCCAGCCGGATAGCCGCCGAGGTTCGGGTTACGGGTGAACGCGGGATCGTAGACAAACGAGCCGCCCGCCTGCATCCAGCGCGCCACTGCCGAGATGACGAACAGGATGCCGTTGAAGTCGAGGCCGTCCGGCGGCACGCCGCCCTGGGTCTTCGGCTGCATCGTCAGCGGCGGAAAACCGTCGTTCTGCGACGCCTCGGGGATCGTATTGCGCAGCCCGTTGGCGGCAAACGGCAGCGTGACGAGGGCCGGGGACTGGTCAGCCTGCACTGAGCACTCCCGTCGAGAACACCCCCTGGTTGAAGGGCTGGAAGTCGTCGACCGCGTTGGCGAAGCCGAACACCTCGCCGGAGGCCTGCACGAGATTGCACAGCACACCGGTCGGACGCGGCAGCACACCCGACTGCGTGAGAAACGCGACTTCGAGGATCGTCAGGTCGAACTCGAACACGTACAGCATCGTCATCGCGCCGGTGTCGAGCGCATAGCAGCGACCACGGCCCGCGAACAGGTACTGCAGCATCTGGTTCAGCGACGCGCACGAGCCCGCCGTGATGTTGCCGATCGCCTTGGTCATGATGAGCGTGCGATAGGTGGTGTCGTCGAGCGCGACGTTGCGCACCACGGGCGGCGAGCCGTCGCTGAAGACGCCGTAGTTGAACGGCTGCACGCCTTCGGTCGGGTTGGCCGCATCGAACGCTTCGGCAAAGCCAAACTCGGCGGGCGGCAAAGCCGCCGCCACACCACGCGTCACGTTGACGATCCTGCCCCACACGTCCAGCCCGTTGCCGATGGCGGTCGCGACATTCCAGATCGTGTCGTAAAAAGCATCGAGGTCCGCGTGCGGCTCGATGTCCTGGTTGAGACACCCGATCAGCGCCGTAATCGTGGGGCTGTTCGCATACTGCGCGAGCAGCGTGGCGGTCCAGTCTTTCATGACGTGCTTACCTGGATCACCGCCACGTTGGTCGGATCGAGCGTCGGGTACTCATCGATGCCGAACGCAAGCGACGTTTGCGACACGTCCAGCGGATCGGTGCCCAGCGCAATCGAGAAGATGTTCACGTTCGCGTCGGTGGCGGCGACGCCTGCGTAGTAGCGCCCCGCATAGGTGGTCGAGCCGATGCGCGCCCTGGTGCCTCCACCCGCCCCGCCGTCCTCGCCATTGAAGGCCGACACGATCGCCGCCTGGATCAGCGAGGTGATGTCGTCAGGCAACTGGTCGTTCGCCTGGATCGTGACGGTAAGAAAGCACTGCACCGGCGCGGGCGTCTCCCAGCTCACCGTGTACTGCGGCTGCGGCGGCGTGTAGCTCGTGTCATGGAGCGTGTACGAGGTGTTGCCGTTGTAGTCGCAGCCCGGGGCCTTCCTGCTCCAGATGGCCGCGGCAATCGCGGCAGGGTCGCCGCCAATGGCCGAGACGAACAGCGAATGGCCCGCGAGCGGATAGTTCGTCGCGCCGTAGTTCACCACCGCACTCGTGGGGTTGTCGATCACGAACGCATCCAGCACGTTCGGCACGTTGAGCACCGCGCCATAGACCGACTGCACGCTGTTGACCGAGTTGATCGCCACCGACAGGCGGCGGCGCGCCTCGAACGCGGCGCGGCTCTCGACGAGCTGCCCCGGCGTGCCCGCCGTCGCGTTCGTGACGCGGTCCCAGCTCTGCGCTGCGGTGTAGATCGTTGCGAGCGCCCCGATCGGGCAGGCCACCGGCCCCATCGTCTGGCACTGGAAGGGCACGTCGACCGAGCCTGAAGCGGGGATCGTCGCGGCTACCGTCGAGGCGTACAGGTAGCCGTTCACGTCCTGGGCCACCGACCCTGCCGGGATCACCGCCCCGACGAGGCCGATGCAGGTTGCCGTGACGACCGTGCCGGAGGCCGCGATGCGGTTCAGGAAGTAGATGCGCCCGATCGCATCCTGCCAGCGGCCCGAGGCGACATCGGGATCGATCTGGTTCGCGACCGCCAGGATGTCGGCGTTCTTGTCGCCGATGATGGCAGTGAGCGACTGCGCGAGCTGTCCCTGCGGCGAGCTGAGCTGCGGATTGACGCCGCCGCCGAAGGCCGCGTCGATATCGGCCTGCACACCGGCGAGGATCGCCGATTCGGCAGGCACGACCGGCCCCTGATCCGTGCACCGGATCGGCGGAACACTGGTCTGCATGGCTGCGCCTGCAGCACGAAGGACGGCAATTCGACGGCAGTCTAAAAGGTCACGGTTTGCGTATTACCGCTGGTGTCGGTCACGTCGATCTCGCCCGCCAGTTGCCGCCCGTTGAGCACGAGCTGCGTAACGGTGGCTGAGGCGGCGTTCGGCACCGTCAGTGCGGCATTGACGAGTTCGCTGCGGATGAACGAGGCCGGGGGTAATTGCCCGAGTACCGCCTGCCAGTAAGGGATGCCGAGAGTCGTGTCGTACCAGCATTCACCGCGAAAGGTCTGGATCGCGCTCGCGACATCCTGCGCGACCTGATACGAGTCGCTCGCGCAGGCAATGTTGCCGGAGGCATCCAGAACAGGATCCCACCCCGTGCGATCGAGCAAAAATGTGCGCACGTCAGAGCCACCTGGTCCGGTGATCCGCGGCAAGAAACGGGGATATTTTTGTCGACGTCAAAGTCACCAGCAGGCAGCATCGTCGCCAAAGTGACAGCCTATGGAGCAACCATGGAGGGAAATGTGGAAAATTTTCAGTATCAGATGGTCCAGATACCACCCAATATCGCCGTCAATGCAAAGGCTCATCGCGGCAATGAGGCCGCCACGCACCTTCAGCAAATTGTCGACAAATATGCCGTAGACGGTTGGGAGTTCTACCGGATCGACAATTTTGGCGTCAACGTGCAGCCGGGTTGTCTCGGTGCCTTGTTCGGAGGCAAAGCGCAATCCATCGTCTATTACGTCGTTACGTTCAGACGCCGTGCTTAGGGCAAGCGAGTGGGTCATTGCCCTCTACCGGCGCCTTGCTCCCAGTCGTCTCAGGTCCGCCTGTCGTTTCGAGCCCACCTGTTCCGAATATGCGTTGCTTGCCATTCGCAGGTATGGTGCCATCCGGGGGTGGGCCAAGGCGCTTGCACGGATCTCGCGATGCCGCCCCCCCAATGGCGGCATAGACAACCCGTAAAGTCGAAAAATCGCTGCCCGGTTCAAAGTGGCGTGCTCGTCGTGCCGCCCATCGAATCGCGGTGCTCGTGACCATGCACGCTCGTCCCGGCAGCGGTCACGTCCTGATACACCGTCAGCGGCCCCGCCATCGTTGCATCGCCCCCCTCTGGCCCTTCACCTTGCGTGACCGCCCCATCGAGTTCGATGGCCGGGGCCGGATCCGTGATGCCACTGCCTGCCGTGAGACCGATGTCGTTATCCGCCTGCAGCACAATGGTAGGAGCTGCCAGCCGGATCTGCACGGGCGACACGATATCGATTCCGTCCGGTGCGAACGCCACGTACTGCTGCGGCGCTGCACCGAGCGCAAATCGTTGACCATTGCCTCGACGCAACCCGCGTTGAGCCAGCGTTGTGGTTGCTGGTAGACCATCTCCCACGGCGCGAAGTTGGTCGGCAGCATGCTGCCACGACGCACCGGCACGCGCCATCCAGCGCAGCGCGTTGAACATTCCACGCAGTTCGTATCGGCGCTGCGGCGCGTCTTCGCTCATCAAGATCAGGTATGGAGCGGCGAAGCTCCATTCTTCGTCTGAAACGTCCGTGGGGTAGGGCTTGCGTTCTGGCATCCCGCCAGGTTACCAGGTTAGACCGAAAGTACCTAGGGTCTGTTTACATTCGATGAAATGTGTTTACATCTTGTCTTTTGCGCGAGCAGGCCAAGGTGATCCGAACGTTATTGAGCGATGAAGTATGGTCACGAATCGAATCCGTCTTGCCGGGCAAGGAAGGCGATCCAGGTCGAACCGCGACCGACAATCGTTGGTTTGTCGAAGCAGTCCTCTGGATTGGCCGGACCGGTTGCCCGTGGCGCGATTTGCCAAAGGCGTTCGGCCGATGGCATACGGTGTACATGCGTTTCTCGAGGTGGCGTCGCAAGGGAGTGTGGGAACGCGTGATCCACGCCCTGGCCGACGAAACCGAGATCAGGCATGTGCTGATCGATTCGACCATTGTGCGGGCACACCAGCATTCATCTGGAGCTCGAAAAAAAACGGTCCGCAAGCACTCGGCCGCTCGCGAGGCGGACTGACCACCAAGTTGTACCTTGCCGTCGATGACGCCGGACGCCCCCTGCGGTTGATTGCCACCGAGGGACAAGTTTCCGATATTACGTGCGCGAATGAACTGGTTGAGCATTTGCGCGCCGGTGCGGTCATCGCTGACAAGGGCTACGACTCGAACGCCTTTGTGGAGCGCATCCGCGCTACGCGTGCGAAGGCTGTGATCCCATCGCGTTCGAATCGAAAGACCAAGCGCTCCTATAGCCGTGTGCTGTATCGGACCCGCAACATCGTCGAGCGCTTTTTCAGTCGTATCAAACATTTTCGTCGTGTCGCCACTCGCTACGACAAGCTGGCAGGGAACTATCTCGCCTTTGCTTCGCTTGCCTGTGCCTTTGGACCGCTCGTGAGAATGTGAACAGAACCTAACACGCTACAAGGGCTTCCCCGTTGAGCGCAAGCTCAATCGAGGTTCGCTGTTGATACATGCCGCAATGCCGCGCTAGTGCATGTGAGAAGGTGAAGGACTGCGGTTCTACAACCGGTCATGTTGGGCCAATGGCCCGGACCCTGATGAAAGACGCGCGCAGGGGCCTCATTCTCTAGCCGGGAATGGATATCCCCGCCGTGTTAGCCAGGTGCGCCCTGCGCGGGTCCAACCCGCTTCACATCACCGCTGGCAGTGCAAAGTGATCGTTTTCAGGTGCTCATGATGTCCGTGCTCAAGTCCAGGCGTCGGTTGATTGACAGGCTCGAATCGAACTCACTCTGCCGCAAGTTCGAGCTTGAAGTTCTCGCCATATTTCAATGAGGCCCACGCCAATCTCGCGTTCTTTGCGGCAATCGCGATGGCGGCCCGCCAGTAGCCGCGGCGCTCGACCAGGGTTCGGACCCACCGGCTGAAGCGGTCCTGTTTCTCGCCGAGACTGGCAATAACGGCGCGGGCGCCGTTGACCAGCAGGCCACGCAGATAGGCGTCGCCTGCCTTCGTGATACTGCCCAGCCGCGCCTTGCCGCCACTGCTGTATTGACCGGGCGTGAGTCCGATCCACGCGGCTACCTGTCGGCCGTTTCTGAAGTCGTGCCCGGCACCGATACTGGCGAGCAACGCACTGGCCGTGGTTGGGCCGATGCCGCGCAACTGCATCAGCCTCCTGCTGCGCGCATCCTCACGCGCGATCTCGCTGATCGCACGGTCGTAGTCGAGCAGGCGATCCTCGATATGGCCGGCGTGCTCAAGCAGATCGCTGATGCTACGCTTCGCCCAGCCTGGCAATGTGTCCAGATGTTCCGTGATGTACCTGCGCAACTTCTCCGGACTCTGTGGCAGCACTACACCGAATTCCGAGAGCAGGCCTCGCAACCGGTTGTAGGTCGCTGTCCTCTCTTCGACGAAGCCTTGTCGTGTCCGATGCAGGCAAAGCGTTGCCTGCTGATGTTCGTCCTTCAGCGGCACGAAACGCATGCTCGGGCGCGTCACCGCTTCGCAGATCGCAGCAGCATCCGCCGCGTCGTTCTTGCCGCGCTTGCCCGACATGCGATAAGGCGCGACAAGATCGGGCGCCATGAGCTTGACCGTATGGCCGTGCTGCTGGAACAGGCGTGCCCAGTGATGCGCACCGGAGCAGGCCTCCATGCCGATGAGGCACGCTGGCAACTGCGCAATCAACGTCGCCAGCTGATCGCGCGGAACACGTGGCTTGATGAGCATTGCTTTACCGGTTTCGTCCACGCCGTGAACGGCGAATACATTCTTGGCAAGATCGATTCCGATAGTGACAATAGGCATGGACTTCCCCTCTCGCTGGTGTCGATGAACGTTCGCAACTTCATCCTGGCACATTGATGCCGACTCGCGGCTTCCGCCGCAGCCTCGGGACGGGGAAGTCCCTTTCATTCTTTAGAAGTTGTACTGCAGGTAGAGCTGCGTAAAGTTGATGCCCGGATTCGGCGTCTTGATGTCAGCATTCGAGAGGTGCTGGAACCGGAGCCCGGCCTGATAGTTCTGATGTTCGCCGAATTGCGCGCCGACGCCAACCGCGTCGGCAAACTGGAATGCGGACGACAGCCTGCGATCGGGCGTCAGCTCCACATGCGAAAGCAGGCGCACGCCCACGCCCGCCTCGAAGTACGGGCGAATCCAGCCTGTGTCCTTGATGATGCGAAACATCGGCGTAAATCCGAACTCCCAGATCTGTGGCTGCGTGGCGGCCCGCTCGGTCAGATGCCAGTACGCGACGTGACCTTCGCCGACCACGGTGAAATGAAAACCTCCGATATGCCACCACTGCCAGCCAGGGTCCCATACGACGCCAAGGTCGAGCTTCTTGACGTCGTGGTCAGCCACGCCTGCACCAAACTGGATACCGAACTGGTCCGCATGCGCGCTTGCGGACCCGAGCGCGAGAAGCGCACTCAGCGCGCCGCCCGCGACCTGAACCTGCCAGACTGATCTTCTTGTTACCATGTATGCAAATCCGCGATACAAACGACAACGTGTCGCGAGGCTGGCACAAACCCGCCTCGGTACGGCCATCGCTCCGCGCATAGGCGGGCCGGTCCAGCACTCGTCGTCTCAGTTGCGAAACGGTCCGCTGTTGGCCGCAGCAAACGTGCCACACGGGGCCAGAAGGTACCGTTTCCGCAGAGTCGAATAAACCGTTAACGCGGTAATTCATAATTACGCAATCGACACCAGTACGACATGCGCCGCCCAGTCAATTCAGGCAAATCTGCTTGAGTTATTAATCAAACACTTCGCTTTTGGCTTTCTTGACGGCCACCAGGGCAAGCGAGTGGGTTATTGCCCTCTACAGGCGCCTTGCTCCCAGTCGTCTCAGGTCCGCCTGTCGTTTCTAGCCCACCTGTTCCGAATATGCGTTGCTTGCCATTCGCAGGTGTGGTGCCATTCGGGGGTGGGCCGGGGCGCTTGCACGGATCTCGCGATGCTGCCCCCCCAATGGCGGCATAGACAACCCGCAAAGTCGCGAATCGCTGCCCGGTTCAAAGTGGCGCGCTCGTCGTGCCGCCCATCGAATCGCGGTGCTCGTGTCCATGTACGCTGGTACCTGCCGCCCTCACGTCCTGCTGCACCGTCAAGGGGCCTGCCATCGTCGCGTCGCCCCCCCTGCGGGCCTTCACCCTGCGTGACCGCCCCGTCGAGTTCGATGGCCGGAGCCGAGGCCGTAATGCCGCTGCCCGCCGTGAGACCGATGTCGTTATCCGCCTGCAGCACGATGACCGGTGCGGCCAGCCGGATCTGCACGGGCGAGACGATGTCGATGCCGTCCGGCGCGAACGCCACGTACTGCTGCGGGGCTGCGCCTAACACGGTAGTGACGTACACCGAATCCGACAGGTCGTGGCGACGCAGGCTGCCCGGTGCCGCCGGTCCCGCGTTCGCGATCACCGACGAGCTGTCGCGGTCGCACACCGCGACGAGTCCAATGTCGCCCGCCTGCGGATCGAGGATCACCGCGTTCGCCCCACCCGCCAGCCGCAGGTACGGGATGCCGTAGATCACCCCATGCGCGATCACGTTGCCGACACCGTCGAGCTGCCCGGCGAGCGGCAGCACATCGACCGTGCCTGCGCCCTGCACTACACCGTTTTGCCTGGCCGCGACGACCTTGCCGAGATACGCGGTACGCACGCGCGTGAGCAACTGCTCGACCACGGTACGCTGGCGCGCGTACTCGCCCGCCAGCGACCACGGACGGATGCTGGTGACGGCGGCACTAGTTGGGACTGACACCGAGATACCCCACCGGAGAAAGATTCAGCGTGCTGAACCATGGACCGTCGGGCGTGAGCGTCGAGAGTTCGTGGCTCGAGCGCATCACCTGCCAGCTGCCAGAGGCCATCGGCACGATTGACCGCACGTTCGCGGTCGCACCAAAGAGGATCGCCGCATTCCATTCGCAGCCCACCTCGATTCCAGTCGGCGTGAAGGTCGGATAACCGCGCATGCCGGTCGAGGCCGACAGTGTGACGGCGGGATAATCCGGTGCGCCACCGTTGGGCCATATGTGCAGCACACCCTGGTCGAGCAGCACGAGCGTCTGCGTCGCGCCCGCCACCTTTTCGATCTGGTCCATCAGCGTGCCGGCCAGATACTGGCCCGAGATCTTCGCGGTGACGCCGTGATTCTGGAACGCGTAGCCCGCCTGTTTCGCCAGTCCCCCGATGATGCTCGCCACGTCCTGCGGGCCGGGATAGGTGTTCGGCGGCGCGGCCTGGATACGCTGCAGGAAGCCGCTCGACGCGTTGACCACGAACGACACATCAGGGCTGCCGCTGAAGTCGGTGATCGCCGAATAGATCGTGCCGACAAAAATCGTGTTCATGAGGCCATTGCCCGCGCTGTCCACCGAGCCCGCCTCGATGGTGACCTGGTCGCCGTTCACGGCGAGGCCCGTGAGGCCCCGCGTCGCCAGCGCCCCCATGTCGGCGAGCCGCATGCCGTAGATTCGCAGCGCGAGCGTCGGCAGTGCCAGGCCCCCGCCGTTGTTGGCGAGGCTGACCTGCACACGATGGCCTGCGAGGTCGAGGATCTGCGAGCCATCGGGAAACGTCGTCTTCGCCAGTGCGAAGGTCACGTCGATGCGGCGCCGGGCGAAGCCCATGTGTCACCGCCCTGCTCGCACCCGGCTGCAACGGGTCGAAACGTTGCCTGCTACGACGCCGGAAGAACGGTCCGCCCTTGCAGAAGCTGTTCATAGGCTTCCGGCTCAAGTAATGCAGAAAGCTGCAGACAAACTGGTTGCGATGGGGGTGGAGCATCTGCCGGACGCAGCTCACATGCTACATACGTGGATACACCAGATTTCAGCGTGAGCACGCGCCGCAGGAGCACGAAGCCAATACAGGGCGGCAGTTCACGTCCCTCGCGGGTCGTGGTGCCGATATCGGATGTCAGGCGAATCCACAGCTCGGGCCGGTCGCACGGCAGATCGAGCGCAATACGAAAAAAAGCGTCGAAGTCGGCATGCACCGTGCTCGCAATCTCACGCGGAGAAGCGAAGCGGTGATAGAGGTCAATCGCTGGCATCCCTTCCTCCCTGCATCTGTCCAGAACTACCGCGCCTCACGGTGTCGCCGCGACGTACAGCAGCAGCCAGCGCGAGCCGAGTCCCGTGTAGTTGGGATCATCGCTGCCCGCCGTATCGGTGAACACGCGATCCCCGGCAAAGCCCAGATACGCCTCGCGCACCAGATACACGCCTGTGCGGCACAGCACGCCCGCCATGACGAGGTTGCCCGCGACGTACAGGTCAAGATAAAGGCCCGTGCGTTTCTGGTAGAGCGCGAGGCCGCAGTTCTGCTGCGCGAGCGCCACCGACAGGCGCTGCGAGGGCACCGCCGCCAGCGGCACGGTCTGCATCTGGTCCGCCTATGCAAAGAGGCCCGAGGCGGCGGTCTCGAGCGACGCGGCCACGCCCGAAAAACCCTGCGTGAGCTGCGTCGAGATGGTCGACTCGATCTGCTGCAGGGAGGGCTGTGCATTCGCGAACATCGATGCGACGCTCGCCGACGCCTGCTGCAGCGGCGTTTGCTGGTTGGTCGGCGCGCTCGGATCCGCCGCGGTGCACACCCACCCCTGGCTCTGCGGATCCGCGCCCGAGGGCTGTGCCGTGTTCGAATACGATGCCTGCGTGCTGGTGCGGATCTCGGTGAAGTGGACCTCCGCCGTGATCAGCGACAGACCGGTCGAGGCTTTGCGCACATAGTCGACCCGGTCGATGTTGTAGTTGCGAAAAGTAACCTCAGGCGTAGAGATGCAAACGAGCGTGAGCGACGTGCGCAGCGTGTCGAGCGTCGCGAGAAACGCATCGCGCCCCATGTTGTGCCCGCCGCACGACAGGCGCAGCGTCAGCTCCTGCGGCTGCGCGACCTTGTTGTAGGAGGCGAACGAGCCTTGCTCGACCGGATAGGAGGCGACGCGCTCCTCGCCGCAATAGCTGAGGTCGACCAGCGAATCGGGCGTGATGAGCGCATTGCCCTCGTCATCGCAGATCATCCACTGCGGCGTGTCGCCCGGCAGGAATCCGAAATAGTCGAGCCCCTGCACCGCCTGAACCGTGCCGGTGAACGCGTCCACCGCGAGCGGCACGCGGGCGAGGTCCGGCACACCCGCCACGGCTGGCACATCGGGAAACGGGATCAGCGGCATCACGTCACCTTCAGCTCATGCCGTAAGCCGCGCCCGCGATCAACCCGTTCTGGCTCAGCTCGTCGCGCATATCCGCCACCACAGCATGGCCGTCGCTCGTATCCGAACCATAGACGTTCACCGTGCCGATATGGGTGTCGGTGCGGTTGTGGCTGTTGACCATCGATGCGCCCGCGCCCGCCTGATACGCGGCGGTCATCATCGGGGCGGCGGCGGGTGGTGCAGCGCTCCCTGCTGCTGCTCCGCCGGGCAGCGACGCATACAGCGCGCTCGCCGCCGCCGAGCGCTTGGCCGTTTCCTTTTCGACGTGCAGGGGCCGCTCGTACTTCGCCGACACGATCGCGCCCGCCTCGCCAGCGGATCTCGCGCCTCGCAGCGCGCGGCCTGCGGCCTGCTCACGCCCGCGCGTGAGTTCATAGTTCACGAACGCCAGCTGCTCGTCGAGCGACGAACCACGAATGTCGTGACCAAATACGCGCCTGAACCCGGCCTGGCGGTCGGCATGCCACTGGCCGATGCCATAGGCCGCGCCGTTGTCGCCCACGATGTTGGGCCGCAGCCCGCTCTCGATATTCAGGTTCGCCGCGATGCCCGCCGCCTGCTCGCGCGACCAGCCCATCTTCATGAACGCCGCGGCGGCGGACTTCGCACTGCCGGTCACGACTGATCCCGGCGCGGGTCCGGGGGCGGCACCGGATCCGGCAGGCAATTCAGCCGCACCCGCCCCGGTCGATACCGCGTTCGCCAGATCCTTCGCCGCATCGACCAGCGCCTGCGAGGCCGCCCTTGCCCCATCAAGTTGCGACTGCGCGGCCTTGTCCTGCGCCCTGGCCGCTGTCTCAAGCGGGTTCGCGCCCTTCGCGATAGCCTCGGCAATCTGCTCGTTCGTCCGCCCCTCCGATCTGGCCGTCAGCGAACGCATCAGATCCAGCGGGTTCATCTCGGCGGAGGCCGTCCACCAGTTGCCCTTGCGGATATCCTCTGCGGCCTTCCTGCGGTCCACATCCGGTAGGCCCGCCGCTTTCGCGACCTGCAGGCCGCCAACCGCCGCAAGACCGGCAATACCCAGCGTGGAAGCAAGACCGCCGCCCGCTGCACCACCGAAGCCCAGCATGGGGCCCACGCCCCCCAGTACGGTTTTCAGGCCACCGAGCGCCCCCGTGAGCTTCATGATGCCGCCCAGCGTCGAGGCTGCCATCAGCGTGCCGAAGAGGCCCGCCGTCAGGTCCGGGTGCGCCTGCATGAAGGTATTCAGGCCACCGAGCG
Source organism: Paraburkholderia adhaesiva (assembly GCF_021390575.1). GTDB lineage: Bacteria > Pseudomonadota > Gammaproteobacteria > Burkholderiales > Burkholderiaceae > Paraburkholderia > Paraburkholderia adhaesiva. Next base: position 32,641 of record NZ_JAJEJQ010000004.1, read on the forward strand.
CGGTACTGAGTCCCCCGATCGCGGGCGTCAGGTCCTGGAACAGCGTGTTCTTCACGTTGTCCCAGGTGGTGGCAAGGCGCGGCGGGTCTCGTCGGCCTGCCTGGCGCTTGCTTCGCTCACCGCCGAGTTGCGGTAGCTCTCGTCGTAGAGCGCCGAGAGCGCCCCGCGCCCCTGGCGCAGCATGTTCAGCGTCCCTTCGTCGATCCCCAGGCGCCCCGCCCACACGATCTGGTCCTGGCGGTTCGGCATCTTGCGAAAAGCCGCCGCGAGATCGAGCAGCACCTCCTTCATCGGACGCATCCTGCCCGAGGCATCGGTCACCTTCACGCCCAGGTTCTGCAGCGAGGCGACCACCGTGTTCGACACGTCGCCTGCCTTGAACGCCTCGATGCCGCCGAGGATCGACTGCACCGACCTGTCGAAGCCCACGGCAGTACCGCCCAGGGCCTGCTTCGCGCTCTGGTGCCACGCATCGAGTTCGCGCGCGGACAGGCTGAAGTCTTTCGAGGTCTGCAGGAGGCGCGACTGCCCGCCCACGACCGAGGTGAAAAAATCCTTGATGGCCAACGCGCCGAACGCGGCGGCGGTCATGCCGAGGATCTCGTTGCGCACCTTTTCGTACTGACGCTCGAGCTTCTTCGCCTCGGCCCCGGCGGCCCTGGCCGCGCGCACCTGTTCGGCGGCGGCCTTCTTCGCCGCCTTCTCGGCCTCCGACGCCGCCTTCCTCGCGGCCTTCTCCTGTTCGGCTTCGGCCTTCTGTGCGGCTCTGGCGACTGCCTGTGCGGCCTTCTCCGCACTCGCCCCCTGGTCGTTCGCGAGCGCCTTGCCCGTGGCGCTCGCCTCGTCGGCACCCGCCTTGTACGCCGAGGTGTCGAGCCCAAGCTTGACGATCAGCGTATCAATGACGGTCGGCATCGCGGGCCTTTGCGGTGTTGTGACAGTTCACGGCGTGAATCTCGATCAGGTCCCACAGGTCTTCTGTGCCATAGATGCCCTGCAGTTCGGCCAGGCTCGCCAGCCCACTCGTGACCACGAAGCCGATCGGGGGCGGCACATTCAGGTAGTCCATCCGGCGCGCGGGTTGACCATGCATCGGGCCGTCAGGAATGCCGAAGTCCAGAACCTGACGGCCACTCAAAAACCCGTGTGCAGGCGCATCACCTCGCGCCGCAGCGCCAGGCGCGTGGCGATCTCCTCGACGTCCTCGGGCACCAGCTCGCGCACGATCGCCGGATTGGCCGGATTAGGCTGGAAGCGCACGCACGCCATCGTCTCGTCGAGCAGCGGTCCCGCGTCGCTGAAATCGATGCGCATGAGCGCCGACAGGCCAATGCGCGCGAGCGCCGCCATGCCTTCGTGCTCGATGCCGGGCGGCAGATCGACACCCGCGCGCCCGATCGCCAGCAGCACGCGGATCGCCCACCGCTCGCCCGCGTCGGCGGGCATCTCGGTGAGATGAAACACCTTGCCCCTGTCGCGGCCTTCGGCCTGCACGGTATAAGCGAGGGTCTTTCTCATGCGCGCCTCTCCTAAACCTGCTCGCCTATGATTCGCTCGAAGGCGATCACATACGAGACGTACTCGAGCACGCGCTTCGCGTTGACGATCGGGTTGCCCGAACGCAGGATGCCGTTGAGCAGCGTGTACTTGCGTGAGATCGATGGCACCGCGATCGAGCCGTTCGCATAGAACACCTCGCGCGCGGTGCGCTGGTAAGTCATCCAGTTTTCGAACACCGGCATCGACGGCGAGTCGGGCATGATCGCCACCTTCAGCAGCGACGGGTTGAAGATAAAACCGCCCGACATGTGGCCGTCCACGCCCATGACGATCTCGGCCAGCTCGATCGCCTCGGCGCTGAACGCGTCGTCGGCGGCGTAGCCCTGGTTCGACTGCGGTGCGGGATAGAGGTTCGTCACCGCGAGACTGAAGGCCGGGTTGGCGGAAGTGATAGTGGACATGCTGTGTCCTCCTCTGTCGATACGCCTGCCCTGTCACCGCCGTGTCGTTACATCACGCAGATGCTCGCGAGCGTGAGCGTCTGGATGCTGCCGCCGTCGGTGTAGTACAGCGTCATCGAGGGGCTCGCGCGCGCTGCGCGGATGGCGGCGGTGGCCGGCTGGATCTGCAGATAGAAGCCCTTGGCCTCAATCGACGGCGAGGCATCGAAACCGAGTGCGTTCTGGATGGCGCTGACTTCGCTGTCCGAGAGTTCGATGCCGGTGCGGATCGCGCCGAAGTTCACGGCATTGCCGATCGGGTCCATGCAGGCCGCCTCGACCATCGCGTAGCCCGCGTCGTTGTACGGCAGCGACCCCACGTTCATGAGCAGCGTGATCATCGCGAGCTGCAGGTTCGCGTTCAGCCAGATCTGGTCGAGGAACGAATCGAGCCACGCCCACTGGCCCGAGATCGAGCCGGGGTAGGCGAAGTTGAACGATTGCGTCGCGGTGGCCCACGCGCCGAAGAAGTTGTAGCCGTTGGCCTGCAGCGCCAGTGCGTCCGAGGCGTTGGTGACGCCTGGCACGAGGCCCCCCTGGTTGCGAAACGCGAGCGTCGTGCGGCCGTTCAGGCGCGCAAAGTCGAGCGAGGCCGCGAAGCCCAGCACGAACGCGGCGTGCGTCGCATCGCCAAAGAGCGGCACCGAGCCGTCGATCGCGTCGGCCTGGAGCACCGCGCCCCAGCAGATCGTGGAGCCAGAGAATTTCGCGCCCGGATCGGAGTCGTAGCCGACGTAGCCGAAGCGGTACGACGTGCCGTTGGCCCACTGCGAGAACGCGAGCTTGTCCGCCAGCGGCGGCTCCCAGGTGGTGGCGAAGAGCGCCCAGTTCTGCGAGACGTTCGTGATGAGGTCATCGAGAAACGTGGCCGGGTCGGCGGCGTCCGCCCCCGGCGAGACCGTCGCGCCCGAGGCCGCGTCGAGCGCCAGCGCCGTGGCTGCCGGGCCAGTCGCTGCGGTGATCGTCGAGGCCGCGCCCGTCGTGGCCGAGGTAATCACGAACGCCTGGCGCTGCGCATCGAACGTCACGTCCGCGCCGAGATCCGTGGACAATGCCGCTGCCGCATCCGAAAAGCTCGTCGCGCTGGAGAGGTCCACCGTGGCGTCCAGAACCACGCCGTCGACCGTGACGCTCAGATCGCCCGCCACCGCCTGCAACTGCACGAGGGTCATCGACGCGAGCGACGCCCCGCACAGCTAGGCCGCCACCGGCACTGTGTTGTACTGCGCGAAATAGAGCGCCCCCGGGGTCTTCGTGCAGTTCGTATAGCCCGCGAAATAGATCGTCGCCATCGCGGCCTCGGTCGAGGCCGCGCCGAAGGTCGAGATCACGTCCTGCTTGTCGGCATACACCAGCGCCTGGCCGATGGGGACCGAGGTGGAGTGCGTCAGGACCAGACCGTTGAGGTTGACGGCATTGCCTGCCGCCGCGAGCACGCCCGGGTTGACCCGGACGATCTGTGAGATCGGAATCGTGTTCGGCATGGCCGCACCTCAGCGGTGAGGGTTTTCGGGAGTCCGGAGCAAAGCGCAGCGGGTCAGAGACCGATCCGTCACGCGGGCTTGTGTCGACCTCGCGTGTCGATCTCGATGAGGCCGGCCCAGGGCTGGACGGTCGTGGTTTGTGCGGTCACGGGGTGCCCCGCGTCGCCGATCTCGAGTGAGGCGGCGAAGGCCTGCGGGACCGTCACGGCGGGGTTGACCTGGAGGACGAGATCGACGCTCCAGCGCGTCTCGACCTGCTGCTCGCCATTCAGGAACGGGATCTGGCGGGCTTCACTGGCGTAGAGCGGCGCGAGATCAAGAGCACTCGAGGCGAGCGCGTCACAGGCCGTCACATCGCGCCACAGCGTGGTCACAAGCTGGGTGGCGTCGGCCCCTGCCGGACCGTGGAGGTCGAGCTGCACGGCGAGCTTCGTGGCCTGGCGCACGGCCTTCTCACAGGGCGCATCGGGCCAGCCGTCGCGCCAGGTGGTGACGTTCGTCGACAGCCGCTCGCGCAGCACCGGCGTCATCACCACGAAGTCGACCCCGACCGGTGGAGGCACGCGATTGTCCTGACCCGCGATGACCTCCGTGCCGTGCGGCAGCACCGCCAGCAAGAACGCGCGCACGGCCGCCATCGCCTGGCTTTCGCTCAGGCTCAGCAGTGGGCGCGGCATGATGAACACTCAGGCGGTCAAGGGTGGGCGTGCGATGAGGCGTGCTCAGTGGCCGGGTTCAACTGGCGCGTGACGGCACATTTGCACCAGCCATCGGTGAGCCACCAGTTCTCCAGCACGAGCGCCACGAGCCACAACGAGCCCGAATCTGATCCATCGGGCAGCGTGACGAGATCGCCGCCCTTCACCTCGGGGCGCAGCACGCCCTGCCAGTTGCCGTTCAGGTACAGCGCGCGGCGCTCGCCCTGCAGGTTCAGTCCATCGAGCTGCAACAGGTCACGCAAGGTAAGCGCCTGCACCTGGGCCAGTACCGGCACCGGCTCGGCATAGGCGGGTGTGCGTCGGCCATCCGGCGCGGTCGTGTAGCCGGTCGATGCCGCGAGCGTCACGGTCAGCCACGGATTGACCGCCGCGACGCAGGGGCCGACCACGCCGTGAAGATTCATGACTCACGCCCCGGTGCCACCGGGGTCGATGCGCCAGGTGGTGCCCCTGAGCATCGTGCCGCTGTCGACGAGCGGGTCGTCGACACCCTTCTTCGCGATGGTCGAGGGCGCGTTGGGCGGGTCCGTGAAGTTGCGGATCGACTCGATCAACTCGCCGTTGATGGCCTCGCCCATCAGGTCGAGCGCGCGGTCGGCGTCGTAGTTCACGGCCACCAGTACCTTGCCGAGATCGCCGCCCCAGTGCTAGCTTTCTTTCGCGACCATCGAGCGGAAGAACGGGCGTGGCGGGATCGTCACCGTGTAGGCCGGCACCTCGTGCGTGGTCGCAAAGTTCGACTGTTTTGCCTTTACGAAACGTCCGCCGCGCAGCAGGTCGCCCGCGCGCCCGAGGCTGCGGTACACGGTGGTCTCGTGCGCGGGCACGTTCACCGTGCCGCCGAACTCGTTCACCGTCGCCACCTCGACCACCGGCGTGTTGTCCGCTTCGGTGGCCTCGCTCATGAAGCCCACCTCGAGCGTGCCCGCTGCCGCGAGTTTCGCGGTGGCCACGCGCAGAACCGCCTCGAGCTTCGCGCCGCCGGTGATCGTCGCTGCCATGATGCGTATCTCCTGTCATCGGGTGATGAAGGGCGCGTAAGGGTCCAGATTGCGCGGCGGGGGTGCCGCGACGACGTAGCGCATGGTGCGGTACGCGGCAGTGGCAGCCCAGAACTCGGCGCCATATGGCGTCTGGTTAAACCACTGCGCACTGCCCGGCGGTACGTCCATCTGCGTGGCGACCGACACGCTGCCTTCGGTGGCGCTGATGATGCGCCCCACCAGCGGAGAAGGTCCGGGCGAGGGACCCGCTGCAGCGCCACCACCTCCGCCGGTCGTTGAGCCGCCGGACGTGGCACCTGAAGCTGTACCTTGCGGCATATTCAGGATCGCCAGGTGCGCGACAAGCAGGTTCAGGAGCGTCGCGCGGATCGCGAGGTTGCGCACGGGACTCATCGGTGTGTTGTCGCAAAAGAGCTGCGCCTCGCTGAAATACGCCTGCGCCTGCTTCGGCCTGACACTTGCCGCCAGCGACGGATAACGCGCGGCCCAGGTGCGGTACGAGAACACCACCACCCCGGTCGGCATGATCCTGCTCACTCTTTCGACAGCGGCGCGAGATCGCGGCCCGGCTTCTTCGGATCCATCGGATCGAGTCCGCTCTTGACCTCACCGCGCTCGCCCGCCTGGTCCTCGACCGATGCCTTCTGTTTGTGCGCGAAGATCAGGCCGTGCTTCACGGCGGGCAGCTCCTGGTGCTCCACCAGCCACTGCTCGAAGAACGCGCGCGGCACGTGCTCCGTGATGCCGAAGCCCGCCACCGCGCGCGGCGAGTTCGCGCCATTCAGGGTCACGCGACGGCGCACTTCGCCGTGCCGGATGATGTCCAGATGCAGGCCCTGCGGCAGGCGACAGGCCACCGTCACGGTGTCGCCGGAGGGCGCCGGTGCGACCGGGGGCGTCGCCACAGCGGGCTGCAGGACCGGCGACTCCGGGGGCATGGGGGGCGGTTCAGCTTTACCTGCAGCAGGCGTTGCCGCCTTGGCACCGGTGGTACGCGTAGCCATGTCATGCTCCTCAGACGCCGAGCATCGAGGCGATCGCGAACGGCTGGAACAGCACCGCGCCCCACGAGCCCTGCGACTTCTTCTGCTTGAAGCTGCTCGTCTCGCGCACGATGCCGTGCGCGCGCAGCTTCTCGGTGAACGCGCAGTACCCCGTCTTCTGTCCGTCGATGGCCTCGGCGATCAGTTGCAGCAGGTTGCCGCCCGCCGGGTTCTGGTACTGCACCGCCGTCTCGATCGTGAGGTTCGGGAAGTTCTTCTTCAGCAGGTCGGTGACGTTGACGTTGTACAGGTTGGTGGTCGTGAGCGCGACGCTCGACGAGGGGGCCATCGCCAGCGTCATGCGCGCATCCATTTCGATGAGCCCCCCGACTGCAGCACCAGCTCGTTAAAGAGCGTCTGGATGTCGGTGTAGATCTCGTTCGCGCTCGCGGTCACCGCGCCGTTGGTGATCCATGGTCCCGAGGCGTTGTCGTTGAACGCCTTGGCTCCTGGTGTGAGCGAGGCCGCCGGGCGCGGGTCGTTCAGGAGGCCGTAGTTCTGCAGGCCCGCCACGCCGAAGAAGTACGTGTTGTTCTGGAACTTGTCGAGCACGATGGCCGAGGCGATGTTCACGCGCGACACGTAGTCGATCTTCGCGAGCGAACTCATATCGAGCTGCCGTTCGCCCCACTGCGTCATGGTCTGGTAGTGGTACGACTGCCGCTGCGGGAATTCGGCGTTCGCGCCCACCGAGCCGTTTTCGTTGTAGTCCCCATAACTGGAGACCTCGCCGGTCGATTCGATCACCGGGAAGGTGGCGGTCAGCGTGGTCCAGTCGCCCTTCTTCGCCTCGCCGAGGATCGCGGCGGCCTTGTTGGGCGTGACCAGCACCTCGATGAAATCCGGATCGATGAAGTTGGCGAGCCACGCGGGAATGCCGGCGTTGGGCGCGGTGACGAGCGGCCCCTGGGCGTCCATGGCCATGAGCGCCGTGGTGTAGTCGAGCACCTCCGGCATGACGATGCCGAAGGTGCGCTCGAGCTGGTCGAAATCGCTATGTCGCATGGTCGCCTCGCATGATCGTCTGCGCGCGCAGCAAAAACACGAAGGCCCCAACCGGTTACCCGGTCAGGGCCTTCGAGGGGATGGGGCGTGGTTCGGTTGTCGGTGGTAGATCTGGCCGCGGCTTTATCCCAGCGGCCAGGACGAGATCTTCATGAGTTCGCCCGGGGCGGCTGCCGACATCACGAACCACTTCGTCTCGACCGCCCCGGCCACGCTCGCGCCCGCCGCACCCGGCGAGGCCGAGCCATCGGTGGTGCTCGCGAACGCCTTGTCGCCTGCCGCAGACGGCGCGCTGCCCGCGTTGCGCGCCCAGAAGTCGCCCGCGCTGTGCAGCGTCACCGGCAGTCCGGCAGGGACGAGCAGCGTCGACTCGGCGAGCCACTGCGTGATGAGCGCCTGCTGCTCGCGGTGCACGAACCCGGCAGGCACGCCCGTGCCGGTGTTGCTCACGAGGTTGTAGAAATCGGTCTCGCCGGAACTGGCGTTCTCCTCACCATTCGAGGCGGCCCAGGCGAAGCGCCCCACCGTGACGCCCTCGGGTCCGGCCACCAGCGCGCCCGGCCCCGCCAGCACCGAGGCGCGCGGATTGGCCGAGGCGAAATCGCCCTCGACCGCCGGCGAGGGCTGCACATAGACCTGCTGCTGGAATCCCATGACTGGTTACCTCCGGTCTGCCGGGCTGCGTCATCCAAGCTGTTTCACATTGGCCGCATGCGGGAAGCGCTCGGCGAAGCTCTTCATCGAGGGGGCGTCCATCGCGGGTTGGCCACGATTCAGGGCGCGATGCAGGCCGGGTTTGGGTTGCGCCTCGAGGATCGCGCGGTACGCGCTCGGGTGAATGCCATCCAGCCGCACACCGAGCGTCGTGAGGGCCGCGCGGTGGACCTCCTCGGCGCTGTCCTGCGCGAGCGCCAGATGTCCGACCCACGGCTGCACGAACGCCTCGGCATCGGCCACCGCGCGCATGCGCCGGATCGCGGCGGTCTCCGCATCCTTCGCGGCCTGCTGGGTCGCCTGCTTGACCGCCTCGCGCATGGCGGCGTCCATCGCCACGCGCGCATCGCGCCGTACCTGCGCAATTGCGGCATCCATCGCGGGACGGCTCACCGGATCGGTGTCCTTCGCAGCGGGCGAGGCTGGCACGGGCGGCGCGGGCGCACCCGCTGCACTAGGTCCGGGCGGCGGCGCGTCGAGCGCCGACACTTCGCCCTCCTGATCGCCCGCGAGCTTCAGCGCGCGCAGCTTCGGCTCGATGGCGGCCAGGTCCTCGTCGCTGAGCTTGCCGCGCAGCGCGCCGAGAATCTCGGCGATCGGGTCCGCGTCCTGGGTACTGGCTGCCGCGACCGGCACGGCGGGTGCGGCAGGCGCATCGGGCTTCGCCCCCGGCTCGCCGTTATCTCCCTCGCCCGCGTCTTCGGTGTCGAGACTGTCGAGCAGCGACACGAGGTTCTCGATGTCGGCGTCGGTGGCCAGCTTCGGCTTCAGTGCCGCGAGAATCGACGCCTTGCCCGCCGCCCAGTTCGCGCGCGTGAGAGCCGAGAGCGTCGGACCCAGACCGCTGCAGGCATCGGCAGCCAGCGCGGGGCGAAAGCCCAGCAGCGCGCCGCGCACGAGCGCGCCACGGCGCGAGAGTTTCGGACGCTCGCCGCCATGCAGGCCGGTGAGTGCTACACCGACGAGGCGCTTGCCAGCAAGCTCGGCTGGCCGATTAGCGTGACACGCGAAACATCCGCCGTGCGGAAAGAGCCGATGTCCTGCTGCGACAGATCTGGGCGCGGCATGCCGTTTATCTGCGTGCCTATGGCCGGTTCCCGGGCGCATCATTGCCGGACCGGGGCGGCGGGCTCAGGCATGAACGGGTGGAACTGGACGCGCGGCAACGGGACATTAGCGGCTATGAACAGGCATGGCGCACTTTCCGTGATCTGTGCATGCTTGCGCACCGGTCGTAAGCACAGGGACTCGAAAACACAGGTCGCGCAAAACTCAACGTCGTCTATGCTTTCATGGTCGGTTACTGGATCCGCGTGCGGGATCCAGAGGATGAGCCTGTTATGCCTTTGCATGGAGAGGCGGATGAAAACGGTATGCATCGATGTCACCCCGGCGCTTGCACGCCGGTGGCTCAAACATAATCAGGGCAACCGGCGCGTTCGTGCGAGCTGGGTGCAGACACTGAAGGCGGCGTTCGAGCGCGGCGAGTATGTAATGTCGCATCAGGGGGTTGCCTTCAGCGACACGGGCGAGCTGCTCGATGGCCAGCACCGGTTGATGGCGATTGCCGCGCAGCCCGATGAGCGGGCTTTTCCGATGCTGGTGACCCGGGGTCTGTCGCGAGATACGGTGTTTCAGGTCATGGATAGTGGCCAGCGCCGCACGCTTTCGGATCTGACGGGCCACGGCCACCAGGAGATTGAGATCGCGCGTCTGATCGCGCGGCAATTCTCCAGTGCGCCGGTGACGCCAACGTTGCTGATTCCGCTGTGCGAGCGGCTTGCGCCCTGGCTTGAACGTCTGCTCGATGGTAGTCACGCGCTGGTTCGCACCTGGAGCAGCGCGCCCATGCGCGCGGGCGCGGTACTCACGATGATGATGGGTCACGATGTCAGTTAAGTGCACGCGGTCTATCACGCCTTTGTTGTCCAGGATTTCATGGCACTGCCCGCGGCGGCGCACGCACTCATGCGCGCGCAGATGCGTGGCGTGGTGGATGCCATGCATACGGCGGAGCTGTTTCGCCGGGCACTGGTGGTGTTCAATCCGCAACTGCGTGAAGTGACGCGCCTGGCGCCGCGCGATGAGAAGGCCATGCTCGAGGCGATTGGCGGGTTCGTGCGAACACAAATTCTGGATGTGGTGCTCCCCGAAGCAACTGGGACGAGTCCGGCGAGGAAGGCGGCACCCAGTGGCGATTCGGCGAGAAAGGTGCGCTCGGGGGTATCCCGGCCGGATGCCATCAGGGCGTCATCGACCCTTCATTAAGGCCTCCATCGCCTGACGCCTGGGTTCTCGTGCACGGAGACGGCGCTCGATGGCGACGGGTGATGTTCAGCGGCCACGTGCCGGTCTGCGCGTGGTTCAGTGTCGCGAGGGTCGCACGCCAAAATGCGGCACCCCGGAGCGTGGCTCACTGGATGCGGGTTGGTCCGCCCCGTATAGCGCCGCAGCTTCGCGATCGAGCCGCCGGCTGTCCATCGTGGTCCGCCGCGACCGGGTCAATATGCGGCGTAGTCGTGTCCTGAACATTGTGTTCCTTGTATGGTGAGCCGCATCTGAAACGCCTGGCCGCCTGCTTCGGCCACAACCTTCACTGCCCTTTCGCCGTAACGCGTGAGTGCGCCGATTTCAGGCGACCCGGGCTTGCGTCATCTGGAGGGCATGCAATTCATGCGGATGTTAACGCCCAATGCCGATTTGATAATAGTTGATAAATGGTGTGGTATGAACTTGACGATGGGGAGAATCAGACATGATTAGCGCGGATCTTGGGCGGCAGTTCGAAGAGTATGGTTAAAGTTGCCCATTCCCCACAGATTGAAAACCTTCTCGAAACCCGTTCCAGCATTGGCTTTTAGAGGTGCGGGAGAGCTAAAATTGGCTTGGAGGAGGGATTTTCTTGGTGGTCGTTCAGCATTCGTCAGGTTCGGCCGCCGCGTCCCGCCCCCGTTGCCCAGTACTCCAGATCGTCGTAATACGCGGCGAGCAAGTCGATGTCGATGGGAGCCGATGCCGGGGGACGGCTTGCGGTCCGTTATGGCATTACAAACGTTTTCACGAGCGTCAACTCGCCCGGCTTACGCATCGGCACTCGAATGGTTTCGCTCTTTTCGTTCGGCGTGTTCTCGTTCGTGATGATCGTCACCTGCGCGACGGTCATATCGCTGCCGCTGTTCCCGTTACCGTAGTAATTCACATACACCAGATACGTGCCCTTCAAGGGCGCCGCCGACGAGTAAACCTCTGGCCCATAGCCAGTCGTCACATCCACGTCGAGCGCGCCGCCGTTCGGCGCGACACGGTCGCCATACCAGGTATGCACCCCGTCCGGCGACACCACGTGCAAGTCCAGATCGGTGCCGTCGGTGTCCCATGCGAGCACGACGCGCAACTTGGGCTGCGTCTTGCCGCTGTAGGCGTCGTAAAACTGCACGCGCTTGCGCGAGCCGTCCGGCGCCCGCAGTTCCACGCTGTTGCTGCCGGATGGAAACGCATAAGGCCGCGAAAACTTACCGTCTTCCTCCACGCGCTGAGGCAACGGCGTGCCGTCGACCACCAGCGTGCCCACCGTGGCGCCCTTCTTCTTCGGGGTGTTGCGGATCTGCCCTTCGATCAGCGCGAACTTCGACTGCCCTTCCGGCGTCGACACCGATACTGCCGGGTAGTGCACGTCCTGCGTATAGCGCTCGATGTCGCCGCTGGTGTTGCGCCAGCCGTTCAACGGCGCGCCGAAGTCGATGTCGCTCGCGTGCGCCACGGCCGCAGCCTGCAAGCAGGCGACGACGAGCATCATCCGGCCAGCCTTCACCCACCCCGTCATCTTGACCTTCATCGTCACTGCCCCCATCCCGCTGTCAAAGTTGCTCGCTTTTCACGAGCATCAGGTCGCCGATCTTACGCAGCGGCACAACCATCGTCTCACGCCGTTCGTCCGGCGTGTTTTCATTGAACACCAGCGTCAACGTCGCGGTAATCACGTCGCGCTCGTGCGCGGCGGCGTCGAAGTTGTAGCCGGTCGAATCGAAATTGCCCCAGTAGTTCAGAAAGAACAGCCACGTACCGTGCTCGGGCGCCGCCGACGAAAATATCTCCGGCCCCGCGCCATCCACCGAATCGACATCGAAGCCGCTACCGTCTTCGAGCGTCGGATTGGCGAAGAACGCGTGCAGACCACCTGGCGTGATTACGTGCAGATCCATCTGCGCTTTCGGATCGTCCCACGTGACGATCGCGCGCAGCCTGGCCTGCGGCTTGCTGCGGTCGGCTTCGTAGAACTGCATGCGCTGGCGCTGCTTGCCGTCGGCGGAAATCAGCTCGATGCTGTTCGAGCCCGCGCCGAATGCCCACGGACGCGCGAATGCACCTTCGTCGTCGGTATAGAGCGGTGTCGGGTTGCCGTTGACAACCAGAATGGGCGGCTTGCGCGCGTGTTTGTCGATCTGCTTCAGGCGCCCTTCGATCAGCGTGCGATAGCGTTGCGCGCCTCGGTCGACCGGCGGCCGGGGATACGCCGCGACGAACTGCTCGCCTTCATTCGTGAGTCCGCTGTGGCGCCAGCCGCCGAACGCGCCGGTGAGATCGGCGAGTGCGCCGCCACCGCCATCCGCACCGGCGGCTTGCACATTCGCCGTCATACTCGCCGCCAATACAGCCGAGGTTGCGGCAATTGCCATATGAGTTCGGACACCGCGCGCAAGAAGTGGCAAGGTAATGGCCACGCGAACTCGAACGCTATGCGCAGCAGGCGCCAAGGCAACGGCCGCAAGAACCCGAACGCGGCGTATCACAGGAAGCACGCGGAACACGGCGGAAAACGAGCGCGAGACGGTGTTCATTGGATCGGATTGTCGGTACGGATCAGCGTACGTGCGGTGCGTTCGACAAACGCTTCGTCGAGGCCGCGCGGATGATGCTGAAACGCGAGGTGAATATATTCATGCGCCAGCGCGATGCGGTCCTCTTCGGTTTGCAGGCGGTACACATACACGCGATTGCGCTGCGCATCGGCATACGGCCGCCCTTCACGCACCGCGCACACGGCCGGTAAATCAGGCGTCTCATAGCCTGCCGCGCCGTCCATGCGCCGCGCCCACAACGGCGCATTGCGCTGCAGCCATTGCTGGGCGCCGGCCACCTGGATGCAATCGCCGGACAACGGACTCTCGAACGACGTCAAGGTCCCTTGTGGCCAGGTCCGCGAGAGAATGGTGTCGAAGGTGAGGCCGGTTTGCGCAGCCGCCTTCGCGGCGAGCCAGTTCATCTGGCCCGGCGCGGCCTTGTTGTAGTGATACTGAACCGGCACGCCGGTGAGCACGAGCGCATCGGTCAGATCGGCCGCGCGGCGCGCAGCCGCGGTCGGCGCGCGCGGCAGGACGCGCTGCGTGCTGCTACTGTCGTCGATACGGAAGCAGCCGTGATCGTGATTGCTGTGCTGCACGACGTAGGAGCGCACCGCCACCGCCAACGCCTTGGCCGCTTCCGGTTGGGTCGTGTCACCTTCCCGCTCGACCACCCGCGCGACGTAGTCATTCATGCCGAAGCGGCCGACCACGTGAGGCGCACCTGCGGCGTCGCGATCGAGCCGCAGTTCGCCGCGGCTTTCCACATGCGCCCAGTTACCGTTGACAAAGCCGATTCGGAACTCGCCGCGCAGCGGACCATCCTGCACCGCAGCCGGACCTTTCTCGCCGAGCACCTGGCGAATCGGATAGCGGCTGAAGAAGTCGACCAGCACGCACGCATTGTCGTCCGGTACGGTGACTTGCGTGAGCAATGGCGCGACGCGCGGCGCGGCGTCCGCCAGCACGCGCGCACTGCCGCCGGGGCCGCCCAGCCACACCGGCGTGCCGTCGGCGAGCCAGCCTGCCGCGCCACCGATCGAAGCGCCAGGCCGGGCCGGGTCTGGCATCGTCCAGGTTTTGGCGCGCAGCAGGCTGCCGTATAGCGACACGGTGCCCTCGCCGCGCCCGCTCGTCAGCACCGACACCAGCGTGCTCGCCGCCGCTTCGCGCGGCTTTGCCGGCATGGCCTGCAAGGCCGCCAGCAAATCGGTCACGGGCACGCGTCGCGTCGGCGTCATCGCGTAAAGGTCGCGCAGCCAGGCGGGCGCATGCGCGGCGGCCCAATACTTGCGCCAGTCGGCGGGATCGAGCTGCAGGCGTGCGGGCTCGAAAAAACGTCCGCACGATTGCACCAGCGCATGTTCGCGGTCGATGTGACCGCCCGTCATACAGCAATACACCTCTTCAGGATCACCGCCGTTGCAGACGTAGTCGGGTGTGGCGATATTGCGATCGACCAGATAGCCATAGACGAAAAGCTTCCACACGCTGCCGAGCGGAGTCCCGAGTGTCGCTGGCAAGGGCTGGACGGACTGCGGCATGAAGCCGTCCGCAGTGGTTGCGGCGCCGGTGTTGAATTGCCAAAGCTGCGATTGACCGTCGCGCAACCAGGCGAAGTGCAGCATTTGCGCCGGCGATGCTGTTGAGGACAACTTTGACGACGCGATCGGTGCAGAACTTGCCGCCGCAGCCGGCGACGCAGTCGACGATGCCATCGCCGCATTCGCCGCCACGCCCGCACCGCCAAAAACACACCCCGCCCCCACGGCGAGCGCAACCCGCAGCGTAGCTGCCAGACGATCACGCGAGTGCCGAAGAGCGGAGAGCATAGCGGTCTCGCTTACTGAATACGCAAAGTTGTCACGCGATCGCTCTTGCCGCCTTCGAACGCCTTGGCGTCCGGCTGATACATGCGGAAGTAGCGAGCCGGTGGCAAGGCGAACGTGCCCGGCAATGCAAAGCGCACCAGTTGCCGCAACGTCACAGGGCGATCGAGCAAGGGCACCGGCTGATGATAGGCCAGTTCACCCATCTCATACGAAGCGGCACGCGCGAACGGCTGCGGACCGCTTGCCCCTTCCTTCACACCCGGCAATCCGTCGATCGACACGCCCCAGCTGGTCGCCTCGACATCGCCGCCCGGCGGTAGCGGCACGTCGAGCAGACCATAGTGATATGCGTTGCCGGAGCGCGGCGTAAGCGTGACTTCGTCAACGTACAGCGCATTGCTGTCGATCGCATTGCCCGGCTTAACCAGGCGCGCCGTAAATGCGGAGCGACCCAGTTGGTTCTTCGCGTTCCCCGCCTTCGGATCGACCATCACTTCCAGCGGCTCGAGCTTGTAGAAACGGCGTTCGACGGTGACGTTCAGTCGGCTGTCCTCGCTCGTATGGCTGCGGAACGAAACCAGTGCGTTCACATCGGTGCGCGGGCCGCCTGCATCGAACGTAGCCGGCAATGCTGCCCCGGTCCACTTCCAGAGCGGCGTGCCCGTCGGCGTCGCGGCGCGCCTCCAGCCCGCACCTTGCAGCGAAGGCAGTGAGGCCATCGCCACATCACCGCCGAGCGCTTTACGCACCCACAACAACGTGAGTGCGCGGTCGAGCGTCGGGTAGTCCGCGCTGCTTTTCGCGAGCAAAGCCGATGCATCGACCGTCGCGCCACCATTGCCACGTGTCATATAAAGCAGGCTCTGCACGAGCGGGGCGGGATCGTTGGCCAGAGCCGTACGCGCGGCGTCCGCCGCTGCCTCGAAGCCATCCGGCAGTTGAGCACTCGCGCTGCGCGCCAGGTTAGCGATCAGCAGCGTCGCCATCTGCTTGCCGCGCGGTGAATCGGCTTGCGCGAACACGATGCTGTCCGTTGCGCCATACGTGAATTTACCCGGCGGCGCTTTGCCCGCGGCCGCTGCATCGCCCGTCAAATCCGCCGCAACCCCCGACACCGGCGTCGTGACCGGCAGGCCCATTTGCTGCATGAACCACAGCGCCAGCGCGCGATGCAACAGTGGTTCTTTCGCACCGGCATCGCGATAGACGTCCATCGCATGCTGCCAGTTGTCGGCAGGCAGAGTAATGCCGAGGCTGCGGCTCGCGAGCCAGTCTGCGTAGTACGCGTACGCGGTGATCAGCGAACTGCCGCCAGTCGTATCGCCCCACCAGCCAAACGTGCCGCCGACACCAGCCAGCAGCGCCAGACGTTGCCGCTGGTTGCGCAACAGCGCTTCGAGCCCCTGTGTCGAACTCGCACTATCGCCGCGGCCGATGGCATCGTGCGCGAGCGCAAGGGGAATCAGGCGGCTCGACGTCTGCTCGGCGCATCCGTACGGATAATCGATCAGATCGTCGGTGACGCGCGCGAACTGGCTCGCGGCATTGCCGATGAAACGCACGCTGACGTCCTGCGCATCTCGCGGCAGATTGAGCGGCTGGTTCGACCCGTCGAGCGCCACGGTGTTCTGATGCAAATCGAGCCAGCCACTCGCATCGAGCTGGATCGTGGTCTGCAAGCGATCCACGTCCTTACCCGCACGACGCAAGGCCGCGTTGATCACACCCGCCTTCAACGCGCCGGTCGGCAGCCGCAAGTAGTTCGCGCCGCGCTTGAGCGTGACCTTCTGGTTCAACGAGAGACCGCCGCCGTCGACCACCCACTCGGCGTCCATATCCGTGTCGGTCTGATTGAAGGCGATCATGTCGATGGCCGGCTGATCGTTGGTGCGGAAATGCGAAGGCCCGCTCCACTTGAGATACAGCGCCTTGTCCGAACGCACGTAGGCGGTGCGTTGACCGACCATGCCGTCTGGCGCCGCCGCACGCACGGTGACGCGCCAGCGGGCCAGCGAGTCCGGCATCCTGAACGCCATGGCGGCGTGGCCGTTCGCGTCGGTCTTCAGCGTGCCTTCCCACGCGGCCGTGTCCTGATCGTCACGGCGCGGCCGTTCGAGCACCTTTACACCGCGCTCGTTATAGTTGGCGCGCTGCGGGCTGTCCGGCGCCCCCTTCAACGGCGAGCGCGCGAGATCGTACGTAATGAACGACAGACTCGACGAAGTCCGTACATTGTTGCGGCGCGGGTGATAGAAAAAGTCGACGATGTTCGGTGCGATTTCCGGCTGCAACACGTAGACCATTTCATCGACCACGCTCACCGTCAGGTTCGCCACTTTCGGCTTGCCGTTCAGCGTGCTGTCGAAGTTCAGCGTGACCGTATCGCCCGGACCGTACACCGGCTTGTCACTCTTCACGTTCAGTTCGATCTGCGGTTGCGCCACGACGATGCCAGCGTTCTGGAACACGTATTCGCCGGCATGCACGTACAGCACCGAGAACGTCATGTTCGGCGCGAATGCTTCGCCGACCTTGATGTGCGCCTTCCATTGCGACGGCGCCACGCGTTGCAGTTGCAGCCAGTCGCCACCGGTCGTCAGCAACGCGCGATGTTCGACGTTGTCGCGCTCCAGTGTCAGGAGCGCATCGTCGACCGGCATCGGGAAGGTGATCAGCGCTTCGGCGGTATCGCCGATTTTGTACCTGTCGCGATCGAACACGATCTCGACGCTTCCCGGAATCGACTTCAGGCCGTCGCCCGCCACCCAATGGCTCGCGGCGGCGAGCAGATTGCCCGTGTCGTCCTTGACGGACAGCATGTATGAACCCGGCTCAACGAACTGCACCGGAAACGACTGCTTGCCACCCGCCGTTGCGCCTTTAAGGGCGCCTTCGCCATGAGTTTGCGATTCGAGGCGCGTCCATTCCCACCTGGCCGGCGCACGCGAAGACGGATCGATCGTACCGAGCGCCTGCAGATCGAAGTTGACCGTTTCCTTCGGTTGCGAAAACGATTTGGCCGTCGACAGGCGATAAGGCGTCGCACCACGCGCAATCAGCACCTCGCGTGTCACACGCACCTTGTAGGCCGCACCGTCCTGCGCGAACAGCGTCAACGCATAACGGCTCGGTTCTTTGGCGGCAGGCAGCGTGAGGCTCGCGTTGCCGTCGCTATCGGTCGTGAGCTCCTGCTGTTCCAGCTTGACCGGAAACAGCCCGGCATAGCGCAGTTCACCGTCGACGATCGTCACTTTCTGCGCACGCAGCGTGACCGACACCTTGCTGTCGCGCACCGGCTTGCCATCCGGATAGCGCAACTGGATTTTGCCCTTCAGTTGCTCGCCCGTCGCATAGTCGGCCTTATCCATCGACAGGTTGACGTCGAAATGCGGCTTCACATATTCGGCGACGCGAAATGCGCTGCCGTATATATCGCCGTTGTAATCGAAGCGCAGCGTATAGCCACCGGCGGTGGCATCGGCGGGCAGCGTGAAGGACGCATCCGCACCCGTATCGGAAGCGAAATGCACCTTGCTGGTTGCGACCGGCGAGCCGTTGGGATCGAGCACGTCGAGCTTGATATCGGCTTGCGCAGGCGCGGTCGATTGTGTCGCGTTCTGGAACGTGCGGCCGATGAACTTCACGTGCACCCCGTCACCGGGCCGGTACATCGGACGGTCGGTCACCGCGTAGATCCTGGTGTTGTAGATCTCGCTGTCGTAGTAGAAATTCTCCGAGACAAACACACCGCCTTGCGGATCGGTGCCGAGCACGTAGCTGCGCTCGGGGCTCACGTGTTGCAGCATCAGTGCGCCGTCGCCGCCGGTGGTGCCGCTTTGCAGCACGCCTACACCGTCGGTCCAGTTCACGTAGGTATTCGCCACCGGCTTGCCGCTATCGCGCCGCGCAGTCCACACCAGCATGCCGCTCGATGCCGCTTTCACGACCGCGACCGTGTCCGATACGAACAGCAAGGTATGCGCACGATAGTTGCCGATCACCGCCTCGACGATATACAGCCCCGGCGGCAGCTTGCCCACCGGAATCATCACGTTGCCCGAACTCGCCTCGATGAAGTTACTGCTGCTACCTTCGAGATTCACGCCCTTCGGCGGTTCGATCACTTTCGCGTCCCAGATCGGATAGCGAAAGCGCGCGACCATGTCATAGCCCTTCAGCGGCGCGAAATTCGAATTCTGCTGGAATTGCGTCTGCTTGCCGGTCTGCTCGCCGAGCTTGAATTGCGGCGTGGCTTCGGTCGCCTTGCTGCGCGTCGCGAACGACAGCACACGCTGCCACGCGCGGCGTGCTTCGGTGAACCAGCGGTCCCACAGATAAGCCAGCGTATTCGCCAGCCCTTCGCCCTGATAATTCGGCGCGACATTCAACCGATGCAGATTCTTCTGCGCCTTCAGAAAGTCCAACGGCTTCGGTACGCGATACACGACAATGTCCGCACCGCCGTATGCTTGCAGCTCGTCCTTGAACTCGCGACCGGGGGCTTCGAGACGCACCTGCGCCAACTGATCGCTGCCGAAGCTCGCATCCGAGAGCAGGAAGAACGGCTGGCCGTCAACCTTCTGCGACGCGAAGTTGCTCGATGGCGCGGTTTGCAGCGTCGGGTTCGCGGCGATGTTGGTATCGGCGGTGCTGCTCGATGCGGCGTCGTCGGCATAAACCGTTGGCGCGATGACGAGCGTCATGGCCGCGAAGAGCGCGACCGCGGCGAGGCCCGCGCGACGTTTCAGATTGCCAAGCCAGGCGCGCGACGCGGTGACGGAGTTCATTCGGGTCATGGTGTCAGAAAGTCCAGACGAAACACGCCAACGAAATTCGGATTGCCGTCGAGCGGCTGCCAGCGGGAATCTTTCCATTGCATCAGGTCGGAAACGGCCACGGCGCGCAGACCGGTATCGGCCGGCGTAACGGTGCCTGTGTGATAAGCGACGTAGCGATCCAGCCAGATCATCAGATGCTGGTCGTCGCCCTGGTCGAAGAACAGCAGATCGCCGGGCAGCGCCTGGTTCACGTCCTTCGAAACAAAACGGCTGTTGCGTTGAATCAGTGCGATCGCCGACGCGTACGCGCCGGTCGAGCCGTCGAGCCGGCTCCAGCGGTTCGCGATTGTGCGTTGCGATGCGGACAGCTGCAGCTCGGGCGGCATGCTGCTGGTGTCCGCGAGACTGGTCATGCCGTTCGCGCGCAGCCATCTGGTGTCGTGCGGTTTGAGCGTCTCGCCGACGGCAAAGCGCACGAGACCCGCGCAATCTCGCTGGGTCCAACGCGGCGTCGGGCCGCGGCGCATTTGCTGGTCGACGATACGCACAAACCACGCGCGAAACGCGGCGGACTGCCGCGGGGAGAGCGCGTCGGGGTCGGGCGGGGACGTGGTGACGGTCAGTGCGTTCGCGTACGGCGCGAGGCCGGCCATGACAAACGCCGACGCAGCGCGCGCGAGCCACATGCGGCGTGCCGTGCGGGCATTCGTCGCGACTGCCGCGTCGGGGACGTGAAGGCGGCGCACTTAGTCGGCCTCTGTGCCGGGCTGATCAGCAGGCGCATCGGCCACGCCG
Organism: Paraburkholderia adhaesiva; assembly: GCF_021390575.1. GTDB lineage: Bacteria > Pseudomonadota > Gammaproteobacteria > Burkholderiales > Burkholderiaceae > Paraburkholderia > Paraburkholderia adhaesiva. The sequence continues at coordinate 52,856 of NZ_JAJEJQ010000004.1, forward strand.
GCATCCACACCGCCGCCTGCCTTCGCGCGATCGAACCACCACTCCACCGGAACCCAGCCCGTCGAACCCGGCAAGTTCTGCGGCAGCGTCAACGAAACCGGCGGGTAGTGTGCGAGCGCATGCAGCTTCGGCACGAGATGGGTGCGCGATGCATTGCGGAACACCGCTTCCTGATCGGCTGGCAACGCCGCGCCCGCTTCACGCTCGATCAATGCCGCCGCCGCCGAAGGCGTCAGCGTGAGAATCGTGCGCGGCAGACGCTGCGGCGCAAGCGTATCCGCGAGCGCCGGATAGCGCTTGTCGAGTACGGCGAGCGTGTCGTCGACCAGACGTGAATCAGGGGAGAAAATCAGGTAGCCGTTCGCGAGAGCGAGCGTCACCGGGAAATAGCGCTCCGCCGACAGTTGCGACGCAAACGGCGCCTTGCTGGACAAGGCCGTACCTGAAAGCGCACTGACCGGCCGTTGCCACACGGTAACGCCCGCGCTCTGATCGTGCTTCGTAACCGGCAAGCGACGATAGCCCGAATCGGCGTCGCCGGACATGGCGGCCTTCGCCTCGTACGCGCCGATCACGTCGCCAAAGGTCTTGCCAAGTGCGGTCTTCAGCGCGGCCATGCTCGCCACGTCCTGCGCCTTCACGCGCGCGACGAACACCGGCGCGACCAGCGTGGACTTCGCATACCAGCAGACGGCCGCGGGGCCGGCGAGCTGATCGCCGATCGCAGCAGCGCCGTCCGCGCCTACATCGGCCACCTTGCCCAACAAGCCCGCTGCCTCTTTCCAGTCCGCCGGCAAGCTCGTGCACGCTGCCGGATTGGCCGGCAAGGCGCGCCACAGGTCGGCGCTATTCCACGCCTGAGGCAACTTGCCCGGCTCGATCAAAGCGGAGGTCTGCCAGTTTGCCGCAGCACTGCCGTTTGGTGAAAAATCGAACCGCAGTGCGTCGATACCAGGGAAAAATGCCTGATAGCCAAACGACAGATAGTTGGCCGACACCACCAGCCGGTGGCCCTTCGGTGCATCGTCCGGTGCGTCCAGCTGATAAGCGCGCGCCGCGTCGTCGCGCCCGGAAGCAAGCATCTCCGACACGGCGTCGGCCCGCTCGCCCAGCAAGCTGCCTTTGGCGTCGATCAGCACGCCGGGGGCGGACATCACGACAAGGCGGTCGTCTTTCGTCGCGAACAGAATCGTGCGGCCAACCGCCAGCTTCAACGCGTAGACCGGCACGTCGCCGGAGAGTTTGGCGACCTGGCTCAACTGCGAATCGCTCGCGGCAACGTTGCCGAAGCCTTGCAGCAGCTTCACCAGGCCGTTGCGGTGTATCGACATCACCCAGTACCCGAGGCGGCCATCCGGCGAACGCCACAGCAGCACATGGGCGGGCTCGTCGAATACGCGGCGGATCAATTCATCGCGCCAGTCGAGTTGATGTTCGAACGCGAGACGACGCAGCGCGCCTTCTGTGGTTAAGCGCGTATCGTTCGATTCGTAATAGTCGACGAAGTCCTGAGTCAGCACGTCGTGCAGCAACGGCACGCGCAAGATGTCGCGCGGCAAACGCGAGAGCGCCTCGCTGTCGATCACCGCATCCGGGTGATGAATATCGAGCACGATTTCGCTTGTCCCGGCGGCTTTGTGATGCGCGAATGGTCGCCACACCGCCTGAATGACGACACCGGCCACGGCCAGAAGACCGACTACCAGGATTGCAATCTTTTTTCGCGACATCTTCTTCATGCCGGCCTCCGGCGGTACCTTCGCGCAGCTTTTTCAGGTCGACTACACCAAAGAGTTCCGAGGGTTGTGTAAATCTCACGAACAGGTATTCGAAATAGCTGCCTTCCAGTGTTTGCGCCACACGATGGACGTCGGCCCTCCTGGCCGTGCCAGGAGGGCCCGCGAACGGAAATTTGCAGGGAGGACATCTTGAGAATTTCGCAATTGGCAGAACCGCTTATTCTGACGCAAAGCCAATTCAGGCCATCTCAAATTAATCAAATTTGAATATGGTTCTGGCACCAGGAATGCAAAGACAACGAGGTCGCCGATCAGGATTGTCGGAATGCATTCGCAATACAGACGACGAATATTTCCGCTCCGGCCGGCCCTGCGCGTTGGTCCTCCACCTGCTGGGTGAGCCGCCCGACGTCGATTGGCATTTCAAACCGTCGCCTGGCAGCATCGTTACGAACGGCAGTAGACGACCCTACCCGCCCGTCATCCACTGAATGGCCGGCAACGCGGCATGGAGATCCTGCGCGAGACGCGACAGCGACACGTTGACGATAGTCGCATCAAGCCGATCGCGTTGCGTCGCGCTCAAAACAGACCTTCGCGACGCACACGGCCGAAATGAACCGATGTGAAAACACCCATGACTAGCATGCCGGCAAGCAGCGCCGCGCTATCGACGTTCATGCCCGGCGCGAACGGATGGTAGACCAGCAGCGCCAGACCAATCAATGCATTCAGCATGCCCCACAGGAAATTGACCAGCGGCGACGACGGCCCCTTGCCATGCGGCGTCGAGAACGGAGAAGGGAACACCTCGCCGCGCAGACCTGCGGTGAGATGCGGCATAGCGTTACACAGGAAGGCACCCGCGAAAAAGATCGCAACGAAGCTCATGGTTCGTTCTATCAGAGATGGAGAAGCCGCAAAGGCTAGGGAAATGAGGAATCGCCGAGCCGCCGGATGAGTGGAATGGCCGCAGCAAGCGTCGCGACGTCGTGCGGATCGAACTGTTCGAGCTTCGCCAGCAGCCACTCGCGTTTGGCCGCCGTGCGCCGCTTGCGTTCGTCCAGCCCTTTGCGCGTGATCGCGAACAGGATCTGGCGAGCGTCCGTGGGATGCGGTTCGCGCTCGACGCATGCTTCTTCTTCGAGGCCCCCGAGGATGATTCTCATAGACTGCGGCTTCATCAATTCGGCGCGCGCGAGATTCGCGGTGGTCATCGGGCCTTCACGTTCCAGCCGCGCGAGCACGCTGGACTGCGACAGGTTCAGGTCGCCGGGATTGGCGCTGCGCAGCCGGCGCAAAAGCTGGCCGACAGCGAGCGTCAGATCGGAGACAACGCATTCCAGCGGCGGAGTGGATTCACGGGAGCGGGCCATGCGTGAAGCGTAAATCAAGACAGATAAACTTGCAAGTTTATCTGTCTAATTGTGAACGCGAACTACAACGCGCGCATTCATTCGGAACGTATGCCGGATCGTCGTCCGGCTGAATCCGCCGGTGCGAAGTTGATGCTCGAATGCCTCATCGAGGGAGGCGGCAAATGGTAGATGTTGGCCGAACATGGTCAGGCTGACCTTGCCCCATTTCCGCGTACAGCACTTCATGCAGCGTCGAGCGTGGCCTCGCATTTGATCGGAGTGCGGTATTCGGTTGAGGAATGAAGGCGTTGCCGATTGTAATAGCCTTCGATCCAGTCAACGATATCCAGCCTCTCCCGTGCGCATGTTTCGTACCGCATCTGATAGATGCGTTCGACCTTTAGCGCCCTGAAAGCTTTCCATCGGAGCGTTATCCCACGCGTTGGCTCTGCGGCTCATCGACACCATCATGCCCCAGCCGTTCCACTTATCGACCTGTCCAGATTTCCGCCGCCAGCTCTCTCCCGAACGCTGTTTAGCATGCGTCCGGCAACAGCGGTTCATGTCACGCCGTGAACGTGGTTCCCGGCAAGGGCGAGCCAATGGGAAAAAACAATTGGCGTGCTTGAGTGGCGCGCATAAATTAAGAATAATCTTATGTATTTTGAAGGACATTTCATACTTGTCCGAATAAAAACAAGCGATTTTTCTGTAAACTGCAATCAACATACCTGATGAAAATGCTAACGAGAAACAATCGGTATGGACTGGGAGGCGGGTCTCGCCGTCCAGAATCCGTGTTGACGCGGCTAACGTCGCCGTTGCGGACACTCATCTGCCGACACCCCTGAAACATCGGACTGACGTCTGACCATCTTCGGCGTGGGGGTAGGTCGAACGGACTGTGGCAGCTTTGCTGCAGTCCTGCCTGGAGTAAATGTCGCATGAAAATCAAAGTCGTAATTGCCGATCACCATCCAGTGGTTATCGCAGGATTGTCCCAATTTCTGGGCGATATAGGGACCATAGATGTTATCGGTGTAACGGAAAATTATGCAGAAATCGTAAATCTTGTGAGCAGTGGAAACTGCAATGTGCTCATCATGGGTTTATCGTCGCCCGGCGGTACAAACGGTGATGGTCTCAGGTCAATCGCAGATGTTCGTCAACAATTCCCGGCGCTCAAGATTATCGTATACACGATGATCAGCAATCAGGCGATAATCAAACAGCTCCTGCAGCTTGGTGTTCGCTCGGTCATAAACAAGAGCGAAAAAATGGATCATCTCATCGTGGCCATTCATGCAGTCTACGCGGGGGCAATATATTTTCCGGCAGCAGGGGATGCCACGTCGAACGCGACCAATCGTGCATTGGTTGCCGGATCGAGGTTCCTGGAGTTGTCCAAGCGTGAACTGGAGGTAATCGGGTTGCTCGCGTCTGGCATGTCGATGAGTGAGATCGCGGAATACAAGCATCGATCGATAAAGACAGTCAGTGCGCAAAAGAGGAGCGCGATGAAAAGGCTTGGAGTCTCTCGCGAAGTCGAATTGTATCAATATGCGTTCGAATCAGCCCTGGAATTTCCGGACCAGCTGAAACTTGAGAGAACGGCTTCCAGCGGAGAAAGGAAGTCATGAAGAAGAGCCGGTTCACCGGCGAGCAGATGGTCTCGATCCTGCGTGAGGCAGACAAGGCGCCAGTTACCGAGGTCGCGAAGAAGCACGGGATCAGCGAGCAGACGATCTATAACTGGCGGCAGCATGAACGCCCCGGCTATTCCACTTAAAAATCTCCGGACCCTGCCCGAACAGGCGATGCCACCTCTCCCGTACCCGTCTTCAGGCGTGCCGTGAAGGGCGAAGCTGGCAAGGTCGGCAGCGAAGCGACCTACGGTGCGCTCATCTGCAAGTTCGTTGTGAACGGCGGAAATGCGAGCGACTTCCGCTCCATTCAGGAGCGCTTCGCGGAGTAGATCCGGTCCACCGGGAGACCGCTACTTACTTACGCCTGGCGGGATGGGTTTTCCCATCCCGCTTTTTTTCGGTTCATCGCAGATTTCCGGGGAAAGGCTCTGTTCGACCCTGAGCGGACTGTCATCCTATTTGAGAGCGGACATTCACCGGGTGCAACGGAATGTAGATTCTTACTCGGGAAAAGTACCAGGTTCGAAGACTTGCGCTACGTCCCGCGCGATCTGCTCTAGGCTGCCAGCTTCCAGCGCGAGATGGGTCGACATCGAACTCGTCAAGGCGGCAAGTTCGATTGTGAGCGCAACTTGCCCAAGCCTGGTGATTGTCGCAGAGAGATTCAAGTCTCCATCTATGGAAGTCCAACTTTTCGCGCCGTCCCACCCAGTCCATGCCTCTGCCATTTCGCGAAAGAAGGCAGAGATCGGTCCGACCACGTAAGTCGACGCTCCCACCTCGCCGTGGAATGGTGGATCCGTGAGCGTGGCGATAAACAGTGTCTCGTCCGAAGCACGAGACGTGACTCGCAAATTCAATGAACCTCCGCCGTGACAGGACTTCACTTCGACACAATCCATTTTTGCTCCGCTGGCGTTCATTCGTTGGGCAATCTTAGCGGATACGCTTGTCTTCGTAGCAACAACGCGCAGACCATTCGTCCGCTTTGGAGACGCAATTGTGAGTGTCTCTTAGTGGCCGATTGTGTTGAAAAACTCATCGAGCAAGTGTTCAGTGCGGTTTTGAGGAGTCCTCTTACCCCTACCCGATGCTCACGAGCGGTTTGTGAGGCGATCTGAGAGGCCGATTTTTCGCGAGCCGGTCCTGCGCCGCAGAGAACAGAGTTTTTGAACACAATCGGCCGAGTACGGCCTGTCCGTGAGCGGCCCCCCCGGAAATCCGCGAAGAACCTTTTTTTCTCCCTCTCTTTCAACATCCCATCGTCTGGGCCCGACAATCTTCATCGGAGTCAACGATGCCCGGCGTCATTACAGCGGAATTTTTCAAGCGTGATCCATTCTCGCGAACTACGAACACAGTTATTTGGAATTCCCGTCCGAAACAAAATAACTCACCTGCGCATCAGCGATCCGACTGGTCAGTTCTGTTACGACCCCTCGTTTCCGCGCCTCATCGGACGAAAGCACCTTCCTCTGGTCTTCACTGTACAGAATGGATTTGAGTTCACCCTCCCTGAAATCCGAACATCCCTTGTAGATATCAACAAGCATCTGGTTGTATCTGCCCAGAGTTTGCTGTGCCATTTCCAGCTGGTCAGGCTGCATACGGCTGCTTTGCGAGATGGCGGCTGGGTGCATGATAAACTGTGCCCCCTCAAATGAGGATCTTTCGCTTGCGCCACAGAACAACATGGTGGCCGCCGACATCACCGTGGCAAGATTGACCGTCACGACAGGAATCCTTGAGCTTTTTATGGCCTGGTAGGCGATATACCCACTGTCCATATCGCCACCATAACTGTTTATGTACAGATAGATCTTGCCCAGATTTCTGTAATTCATGTTCAGGTCGTCAAGTGCTCCGATCAGCTCATTGGTCTTCTGAATGTTTATGCCGCCGGTGTAGTATATTTTTGCGATGGTCACTTTTTCCGATGTACTATCGCCTGTCTGGGATATTTTCCTGTAGTCGGCACTGGCATCTGTCATCAGGCAAAGAATGATTCCAATGGAAAACAGAAATCGCTTGTAGAAAACGTTCATGCCGAATTAATCCCTTGTTTCGCACTGCATTATTACTGAAAAGCCTTGTGAGCCGGAAGCGGTAACCTCAGCCGTCACTCCGGAACAACTCCTGCGGATTTGAACTTCCTTACCAGATCCACTGGCGTCCCGGCATCCGCATGCTACCTTTACCGTAGATCGCCACGCAGTTCACGGCAGTCGGGGAGTAAAGCGCTGTCTACTCCTCCCCTCGCCCCCCTTGGGGACCGAGAAAATTTGGCCTGCATAGCACCCTCCCCGGTGGAGAGGGCGTCCGGATGTTTCTTGTTTTGCCTTAAATCAGATCAGCACGATCAGCCGGTAACCGCGCTGCTCGATGGCGTATTCACTGCGGCCAGCGCTGCGACCGCAAGTGCCGCCGTCACGTCCTGCCCGGTCGACAGCACGGAGCTCGATCTCACCTGATTGGCCGCTGTCAAACGCAATCTCAAGTTGATACATCTTTGGAGTGAACGCGGCTAGGAACAGCGAAATAACCAGCGCGAACATGACCAAAGTGATGGTTCGTCGTAGCATGATGGACTAGCGCTGGATTGTATTCGTTGAAAAAATGATTGCCAGGATCAGGCGCAGAAAAGCCAAACTGAAAACAAACGAAATAATCAGGGCAATGATCGCGGTCCGGGGTGTCCACTGCAGTCGCATTCTGCCGCGTTCCTGCCCGATTGTCCTTTGTGACCTCGTCAGCCATTTCACGTCGCGTGTACCGGATGTATATTCCTGCTCACCCATGGTTTTAGTTTGATTTGTCAAATTATTTTGACGTAGCAGTCGTAACCAGCCTGTACAAGGCTTTACTATTGGTTTTGTGCGGGTACTTGCATCGCCTGATTATACCGGCCTCAAGCAGTTCATCCATCGCCTGATGGACAGCTTGTGCCGGCAGTCCGGTCACGTTACTGATCGGCGGGAATGATAGACAGGTATCCTCGTCGAATGACAGCACGTGTGCGATAACCTGAGCCGTGAGGAATGCCGGGTCAGAAACACCCAGTCCGGCTCGTGCCTGGGTGCGCCGGGCGATGCCGCTGAACGTGATCGAACCCTGTGGGCCGGCGCACCAGTCCGCAGATGTCGCGCTGTGTGGCAGACGAAGCTGCCGCACGATGGACAGCATCCCCGCATAGCGACCTGTTTTCTCCTCCTTTATATGCTTACCCGTCATGACGGCTCAATTCGCTCCTGCGAGAGCGTTTCCCGAAGCTCCATCGCGTAACGGCGGTACAGCCATGCCGAGCACGATACGCTCACGAGCAGAAGTACTGTAAAAGCAAGGGGCGACGCGATCCCAAAGAACCAGGCCGATGCGTTACCACCCGCACCCCTGAGAACGCGCCGGAGGACTGCGAAGCAAATCGTCACTGGCAGCGAAAGCGGCAGGGCCGCCATGACATGGCTGCCCCACAGACTCCAGAAGCGACCGCGTGAGTCACGCCATGCCTGCCTCCAGCGTACCCGGCCGCCCGCCGCAACATGTGCGAGCAGCAGGCACAGCCGGGTGCTCAGATACGTCAGACAGACGACAAACAAGCCAGCGACAAGCATCACGGTGTACGCACGCTCAAAGCGCACGCCCAGCGCACGGATAAGCGCGGACACCAGCCATCCGCTGGTTGCTGCCATGACGCCTGCCAGCACGAAGACCGCCAGACAAACCCCCAGGTAACGCCAGAAGCCGCGATCAAGAAATTTGCTGGCACGCGCCCTGACAGGATCGAGCAGGACATACCTCGCCGCCTGCACCGGCAGGGCAACCCAGGCAGCAAGCCGGACCAGCGAGCACACCATGTTCACGGTGGCCTGCCACAGGGCCGGGGTGCCAGCTGGACCAGCAGTTGCCGCATCGAGCTGCATCTGAACCTGGACGAGGCATGAGAGAAGATAAACGATCAGGAGCAGTACACTGCCCGGCCTGTTCATCAGGGAACGCCACGCATCTCGCCATGCGCCCTTGAAGCATTGTTCGAATGAAATCTGTTCCATACTGTCTGCCGTCATCGTATTGCGGTTTTTCCTGTTCACCAGTTCACACGCTCATCACCGGGTGAACAACGCGCGCACAATCCTCGCAGGCCATCCATGGCGACTGCCCGCCGTATCACTGTCACTGCTGGATGGCTGCGCCCTTGATCTGCGCGGCGGTAAACTGCGCCGCTGCCTTCTGTACCGCGAGCGCCTGCAACTGCTGACGCATCGTGTCCTTTGCCTGATCGAACGCCGGTACCTGCGTCGGGCGCTTCGCGTCGAGCTTCACGATCACCCAGACGTTGCCCACCTGGACCGGTTGCGGCGTCATCCCGCCCACCGGCAGCTTCGCGATGGTCTGCGCCAGTACCAGAGGCAGGCCCTGCGTCCTGCCCTCCGTCACCGGCACCGGATAGCTCACCCACGGCATCTCGCCACCGTTCGCCTTGCTGGGGGCAACGCTGTACTGCTTCGCCAGCGCATCGAATCCAGCGCCCGACTTCGCCTTGCCCAGTACCGACTTCGCCGTCGCCTCATCCGCCACGGCAATGATCCTCGACTTGAACTCCTCCTTGCCGAGCCCGGCGACGATCGCGTCGTAGCGCGCCTTCACCTGGTCGTCCGTCACCGCCTCCGCGTGGATGTTGTCCTTGAGGTACAACCGGATCTCGGTATCGGCTTTTGCGTCCGTTGCCGCCTGCTGCACTTCGGGCTTCTGGCCATAGTGCGCCTTCTCCGCGTTCTGGCGGAACACTTCGCGCGCGATCAGGTCGCTCTTGAGGATCTGGCGCAACTGCGGCGTTTCGGGCTGGCCGGTCTTCGCGGTCACCATGCGCACGGCAGCGTCGAGCTGGGCCTGCGACACCGCCACGCCATTGACGGTGGCCACCGTGCCTGCGGGCAGGTTCGTTGCAGGCGCATCGGCTGCGTGTGCGAACGAAGGCGCAAGGCCGCTGAGCGTCACGGAGGCGAAAGCCGTCAGGCAGGTGGTACGGATCGTGTTTTTGAATCGGAGCATGCTGTTACCTCTTTTCGAAAGTTCAATAAGTCCAGTTAACCGTGCCGAGCGCGAGCGTCGACTTCGGGCCGCTGGCCGCGGGACGGCACAACTGCCGCCCCACCAGCCCTTCGGCGGAGAACTGCTGGTGATGCCACTGCCATTGCGCACGCAGGCCTGCACCCACACCGGCCAGCGTCGAAAAGCCCGGTGTTGCGATGAGGTCCGCCTTGCCCGCATCGAGAAACACGTAGGGTTCGATACGCCCGTTGTGCCACACCGGCACGTTCACCCAGGCCAGTTCGTTGCGCGAGTAGATACCCCGGTCGCCCGCGATATCGCCCGAGCGGAAACCGCGGATTGTGTCCATGCCGCCGAGGTATAACTGGTCGGTACCGTATAGCGCCACATTCGTGTACTGGCCTCCCATCGCGCCACGATACGCCAGCGAGGCGGGGCCTACCTTCGGCAACGGCACCGTCCACGTCGCCGTCGCGTCGAATTTCGTGAACTGCGCATGCGCGTCGTCCCGCTGGATCGCTGCGGCGTCATGGTTCGCGCCGAACCACGGCAGGCCCTGCGAGAAGCCCGCGTCGAGCGTGAAATTGCCCGGCGCGTCGTTCAGCACGAAGCGGTGCAGCCAGTTGCCGCCCACGCGCAGCACCGCCACGCGCTGCGGGTCGAGATCGAAGTTGTTGATCTCGCGGTCGGTGCGCCGCCACGCGAGCGTCGCATCGAGCGCCGTGAGGTCGGAGGCCGTCCGCCCGAGCTGGTAGTTCCAGCCGAAGATGTGGCTGAGCGTGCGCCCGTATTCGAGCGCGGTGGTACCGACGAGCTGCTGGTATTCGGAGTCCGAAAGCGTATAGCTGAACGTGTTGCGTCCCCACGGAATCGCGAACGAGCCGACCAGCGCGTTGCTCTCGATGCTGTCGATGTAGTTCAGGCTCAGCGATTCCTGCAGGCCGATCAGGTTGTCGGCCTCGATACCCGCGCGGTAGCGCGTCACACCGGTCGATGCCGCGCCGTAGTTGTCCACGCCAAGTGTGTACCAGGTGCGGTCACCCGGCTGGTTGCTGATGGCCACGACCGAATCGCCTACGGCCTGCCCGGGCAGCACCTGCACGCTCGCCTGGTTGCGCCGCAGGCGATTGATCTGGGACACGCCCTGATCGATGTCGGAGAGCCGCAGCGGATCACCCGGGCCGGAAGGGAACGCGTTCTGGTAACCCGCGTCGGTGAGCCACCCTCCCCCGGCAGACTGCCCGTTCGTCGGGACACGCTGGATGGGCCGGCCGTTGACCGTGAACGCCTCGATGCGGCCCGTCTGGATCACGACCGTCAGCGTACCCGCACCGATGTTCTGTGGTCCGAGCACCGCGCGTGTGGTGACGTACCCGACCGAGACATACGCGTTGGTCAGGCGCCGTAGCAGCACGTTCAGGCGGTGCGAGCCGATCTCGTGGCCAGTGAATGCCGCCGTGATCGCATCAAGCGTCGACTGCGACACGGCAGTGCGTGCAGGCGGCTGTCCGCCTGGCCCCGTCAGCACGATCTGCTGCACACGAAAGGTCGGGCCGGGTTCGGGGATCTGGTCGACCGGCGTATCCAGCGGGATGTTCAGCGAGGCATCACCGCCCTGCGGCGCGACGCCGATCTGCGCGGGCGGCTCGGCAAGTTGCCGCTGACGGGCCTGCTCGCGCTGCTGTTCGATCAGTTGCTGCGCCGGGTCCTGCACCGGGCGCGGTGCCGCAGGTGGTGCAACCGGAGGGGGCGTCTGTGCGCAGACGTTCGTGACAAGGGCGAGCGCCGCCGGAAGCGCGGCAAGCCGCCATGCTGTTTTCATCCGCATCGTCAGAACCACCACCACGTCGCCAGGCCCAGATGCTGGCCGATCTGCACCGGCGTGCTCGACGGCGCGCGCAGCGTCGTGACGTGGCCGCTGACGCCCTGGAGGCCACTGATATAACCGCCGTTAATCAGGGCGTCGCCCGTGAGCGTTACGAGCCCGTCTGCCGAGAAGCCACCGCCGGTATCCGTCGCGATGAGCTGCGCCCAGGTCGAGCCGAAGAACGCCTTGAAGCCCCGGTCCTGGTGGATCGCCGAGTAGCCCGTCACGCCCGTGGCATAGGCGAGCGGCGCATCGACCGTGATGTTGCCGTTTGCGATGACGTTGCCGCCGATGTTCGCGGCGCTCGTGCCGGCTGTGATGGACACGTTCTGGTTCGAATAGATCGTGCCGCCGTAGGGCGTCACATTGCTCGACGCGCTACCGTGGCAGAAGATGAAGCAGCTTTGCGAATAGCTCGCCTGACCCGCGAACACCGCCGCGTTCGTGAACGCATCCTGCGCGTGGATCGTCACGTCGCCGTCGCTGGCCTCGATCAGGCCGCCCGAATTCGTGACGTTATGTCCGGAGATCGAGACCGGCCCGGTGCTCGACGCGATATACGCGAGCTGGTCCGGCTCGGTGACGGTGCCATAGTCGACGTTGAAACCACTCGACGTGTGCTGGAAGAACAGGAACCGTCCGCCTTCATACGAGTACGCCACGGGTGCGCCACCATTGATGCCACCGGTATGGTCGATGATGTTGTTCACGTCGCCCTGCGCGGCGAGTGTGATCGCACCATTGGCGAGGATTCGCGCATTGTCGTTCGTGATATCGCTCTGTGTGCTGAGCAGTGCCTGGCCGTTGGCCGAGAACAGGATGCCGAGGTTCGTGGCATCCGACCGGTTCGTGATGCCGCCGCCGGCGTCGAGCGTCAGGTCGCCGCCCGAGGACGTGCCATCCGGCTGCACGACGCCCGCCTGGATCAGGCTGCCGGTGTTCGAGATATCTCCCGTGCTCGTCAGCGTCAGCGCGTTGTCGGCCCGCACGGTCGCCGGACCCGACGCGTCGTCGGACACCGTTATGCCGGCGGCCTGGAGCGCTGCATCGCGACTGGCCCCGATCAGGCCGCCCTGCGTCGACAGTGCGCCGCCTGCAGTCAGCGACAGGTCCTGCGTGGCCAGCGTCTGCGCGTCCTGCAGCGTGACCGCGCCCGCCGCGTTGATGGCTGTGTCGTTGCCGGACTGGATCGTGCTGCCGGTACTGGTGAGGTCGCCACTGCTCGCGAGGATCGCGTTACGGTTCGCGGAGATCGTCGAAGGCCCCGTGCCGTCCGTTACCAGCGTGATGCCAGCCGCCTGCAGCAGCACGTCCTCACCCGACAGCACCTGAGAGCCCGCTGCGCTGAACGCACCGGCTGCGGTCAGCGAGACATCCTGGCCAGCGGTGACCGTCATATCCTGCAGCGTCATCGGACCACCCAGCGCATCAAGCGTTGTATCGCTGCCTGCCTCGACGGAACCGCCCTGCAGCGCGATGGTGGTGCCGGCGCTCACATTCACATCGTGGCCCGCCTTGACCGGCGTGCCCTGCACCGACACCGCACCGGCTGCGGTCATCGTGACGTCATTGGCTGCGGTGATAGAACCGCCCGCGACTGTGACGTCGCCATTGGCCTGCACGACCGCGTCGCCTGCCGTGGCATTGAGCGTGCCGGCGCTGCGCACGCCCGCGCCCTGATCCGTCACGATCAGTTGTACGCGGCCAGCCGTGAGGCCGCCCGCCTCGGTGATATCGACCGCATAGGCCGGACCCTGCACGTCTGGCGAAGTCAGGCCGATGAGCCAGTCGTGGCCGTTGTCGGAGGGCGAGAGGCCCGTGTCCCACGTGGTCGTACTGCTGCCGGTGATCACGCGGATGCCGCCGGTTGAACTTGAATAGTCGTTCGTGATCGGGCCATTTACCGCGAGCTGCTTCGAGACGAGGTCGAGATTGATGAGCGTTCCCGTGAGGCCGCCCGGTCCGATCGTGATCGCACCGCCGTTCGTCGTGAGCACAATGTTGCGCTGGATCTGGCCCGGAGCCAGCGTGAGATCATCGAACCTGACCTGTCCCGTCGACAGCACGACGTGGCCGGCGTTCACGAATGAGCCGCCATCCACGGTGATGCCGTTGGGGTTCGCCAGGATAACGTTTGCGCGAGCGCCCAGCACATTGACGGCCCCCTGGATCAGCGAGGGGTTCGTGCTGGTGACCTGGTTGACGATGGTACGCGCGTTGATGCCAGCGTTGTTCAGGTCCGCGCCTGCCGTCGATACGTTGAACGAACGGTAGGTGTTGTTCGACACGCCTCCGACCGCTGGCGCGATGCTGACCGTCTGGTGGCCATTGGCCGCCGTCGAGACGCTGGTTGCAGTACCACCATCGGTGACGATCCCGGCGGCATGCGCACCCGACATGGCGAACGCCAGTGCCACGCAAAGACTGAACAGCTTCAGTGCTGTCGACCCTTCCCCGGTGCGCTCCGAGGCGATTTTTCTGGATATTCTCATTCTTCGTTCTTCACAATCGCGAATCTGCTACGCCTTTCCAATTCCACCGCAATCGATTGGGAAGGTATTTCTATCAAAATCAATCTCACCTGAACTGGTTCACCGGCTCAGGAATATGAGTTTCGTACTTCAGGCCCTGAATAATCGACTGCGCCGAACCGGCTTGTTCCAGCGTCGGAGTGATCCGCCCAACAAGAATGCCGAGACCGACAGAAGTACGAACATATTTGGTCTCGCCCGAATTAAGCGAGAAGGTCACATCCTTCTCAACCTCGGTTTTGGTCGCTACCGTATACTTCCCTGCGGGCTCGTCAACATAGAAGAATGCCCCCGGAATCGAGTTACCGACTGCCGTATTGTTCACGCGGATTTCAGGCTGAATCCCGCCACCGAAGAGCGAAGTCTCGCGGAAAAAATAGATTCGCCCCTGGCCATCTGCCAGCGTCGGAATAGACGCTGCCATATCCTTGTATTGCGGACCTGATGCACACCCCGCAGCCAGAAGCGCAACAACACAAGCGACAAAAAAAGCACGATACATCTTCATCATTCAGTATCTCAAGGCGTTATGGAAGCCGGGTTATCCAGCGGCGAAAATATTTGTCCAGGTCCGCGCCTGCCGTCGATACGTTGAACGAACGGTAGGTGTTGTTCGACACGCCTCCGACCGCTGGCACGATGCTGACCGTCTGGTGGCCATTGGCTGCCGTCGAGACGCTGGTCGCGGTGCCACCTTCAGCGACGATGTCGGCGGCGTATGCGCCAAGAATCGTCAGCGCAAGCCCAACTGCAAGGCACAGCGGACGTAGCAGGCCACGTCCACACCCGGCGCGCACAACGCGCGCCAAACTTGTAGTTTTCTGCATCTTAATTTTCAATACTGCTACCTACCGCCCCCTGCCCGACGAATGATCCCGCTACTCAGTGGGGCACCGTGAGAACAAAGGACCAAGTTCTGCATAAGTGTCCGTTGGCTTATGCTCCGACAGCGAAGCGTGGCACTATGTCAACTCCTAAACACATTGACCTCTCAATCGAGGTTCCACTTCATAGTTCAATCGGCTTCTTCGTATGACCACAAACCTTACGCATCTCGACCAGATCAGTAAATACCTCAGCTATATCCTTCGCCACGAACCGCATGCCATTGGTTTGCAGCTCGATACGGAGGGCTGGGCAAATATCGATGACTTAATTGAATGTGCGAACAAGCATGGACATGCGCTCGACAAGGCAACAGTCCACGCTGTTGTAGTTACCAACAGCAAGAAGCGATTCACCATTTCGGACGACAATCAACGAATCCGTGCTGTCCAAGGACATTCGACGCCAATCGTGCGACGCATGTACACAGAGACAGCACCACCGGAAGTCCTATATCACGGCACTGCTACGCGTTTTCTTACCCCAATTATGGAGCAAGGACTAAAGACCGGATCTCGCCACCATGTACATCTGTCACTTGACATCCCCACTGCTGTCACTGTCGGGATGCGCCACGGAAAGCCAGCGATATTAGAAATCCAGGCCCTGCGAATGCACCATCAAGGTTTCAAATTCTTTCTCGCAGAGAACGGTGTCTGGCTCACAGACTTTGTTCCACCCGCATTTCTTAAATTGATCGGATAGTGGGCTCACCGAGCGAGACATCACTCGCCAAAACTTCCAGCAGGAGGTTTTCCGCCACGAAAGCGATGCTGTAATGGCGAACATCTCTGGAATTTACAAAATGCCGGACCCAAGCCTTGGCAGCATCTGAATCGGGGTATTCAACCAACACTCCGCGCAAGAGCAATGCGACATCACGCTCCTCAACTTCAAGCATCGAGGGCCCTGGAAATAGTTGTGAGTAAAAAGAACAAGCAGAAGCACACCGCAGTTCCCGCTCACACTCCCCTGCATCGGAGTCGTACTGTATCGTAACGATCAGGTCAGTACCTTCCGTTCGAACATTTACAGCATTCTCACCGTGCCCCGGAAGCCACTCATAGGGGTCGAGAACTTCAATGCCGCGACCTATCTTCATCATTTTGACCCCCTCGGCACAGTAGATGTCCCTGTTGGCGATAGCTTGTTTCGTGCCAATTGCGCTGCAGCTAAATCGTTAAAAGTAGTCCCAGTTGGCATACCAGGCACCTGAACACCAGTTTGATTGACTCCGTACCATTCTGACTGCGGTATCCCTGCTTGACTCAGGGCAACGGAGGTGCGTGTATTCAATATTAACTGCGTTCCATTCGATGAAACCACATAGTCGACAGGCAGTTGACTCGGCCTAATAAGACCGCTCGCAATAGCCCCAGCCAAGTCATCGATTGTGTTTATAGGTACGCCCGCAAGTTGACTGTACTTGGCGGCGCCTGCGGCACTAAATGTACCAGCTGCGTTAATAGCAGATTGCGCAAAGTTCGCATCTGCGACCGAGCCAGCTACCGCATTATTTGTGGCCGCCTCAGTTGCAGCGGATTTAGCAGTACCACTTACCAGCGCGCCTACACCAAGCGCTCCCGCGAACGACACCAGACTTCCGAAGTCCGGGTCGTCGTACGGCAGCATATAGCTGCTCAGGAACGGAACATAATCCGGGTAGCCCGGCAATGCCCCGCTCACCAAGTTCGGCACGGACTGCACCGCACCCAGCGCAGTATTCCATGCCGCTCGTCCGGTATCCTTCACCGCGCTCGCCAGTGTCCCGCAATTGTGGCCTGCCGCGCAGGTGTTGTTCAGCGTCTCGTTTTCGGCTGCCAAGGCTGCTGCACTCGCGTTCTGCCCGAGGAGCGCTGCCGCACCGCCACCCAGCAGCATCGTCGCTGCCGTGACCGCTGCCAACTGGCTGGGGTCGGTAATCCCCTGACCACCCGTCACAAGCGTTGCGATCTGGTTTGCCAGTGCCGCCGACAAAGCCCCGCCAATGGCCCCACCGCCACATCCTTCACCCGATGCTGCTCCCGCCGCACACCCCAATGCGGCTTGGCTAACCGCACTGTTTGTGGCGAGTTATCCCCACCACCTAAGTTATCTCCCAATAAAAGTCGGTCAATAGGTGCTCCATAGTGACCGGCAATTGCCCTTGAGTGCGATACCGCTCTAGCCAAAGAAACACTTCCCTTGGACTATGCGTTGAGGAGAACGTTTTGAAAGCCGCCCCCATACTGGCATCCGCAGCATCGAGGTCGCGCTGAAATTCCGCATAGTAGTAGGCAATTCCTTTCATTTCCCGTTCCCTGTTGGGAGCGTCCCGAAGCCCTTGACTTGAATCGGCTGGTTCGTAATGGCTTGCGTGCCTCCACCAGTTCCCCATTCAGGGAATGTATTGGTGATCGGTTCGGGCGTTGTAGTCGTATTCCACTTTCCCATTGGGATCGACAAATCATTGATAAGCGGCAGCGTATCAAAACTAACCCAATTGGACGGTGTCCGCGGCAACTGCAAAAGGCTTTGTGCCGCAGACGGGCTCATGTTAGTGATGTCGTCAAACGTAATATACGTCGGATTGCGAGGCGCGATCGTCCCTGCCTGGGCCTCTGCAACTGCAGGACCACCCACCGCACGATAGCCCGTCGCCGGCACTGCAGTCCCATCAGATGTTACATAAAAGTTGATTCCGCTTAAGCCAGCAGTAGCGTCGCGGTTTGTGGCTGCCGCGCCAGCTGAAATCGCTGCTTCCTCTGCGGCAAACGCACCTTCCGCAGCTTCAACCGGTCCCTCGTCCTCCCCAGCAACACCCGCAGCCTCAATCGAATTGGCGACCAGCATGCCTGCCGGCGTAGTGAACCAGGTCGCTGCCGTAACGCCAGCGTTCTTCAATGTATTGACGATGTGCTGCCACGCCCCCGAGTTATTCAGCGCCTCACTCGTGGCCTGACTCACTGCACCCTGCAGGTTCGTGCCCGTCAGGATCGCGGCGCTGCCACCAGCGGCCGTCGCAAACGCGGCCAGCACCGCCTGCTGCGCTGCATTAAGCGGTGCGCCTGACGGATCCATCGCGCTCACCAGGCTCGGTGACAACGCCGCGCTCGCGGCCCCGCCAATGGCCCCGCCACCACATCCTTCACCCGATGCTGCTCCCGCCGCACACCCCAATGCGGCGTGACTGACGATGCTCGCCAGCATGTTCGGATCATCACCAGTCGGACCGAACAGATTGCCGATCGCATAATTCGCCGACGCCGCGACATCCGCTACCGCATCATTGCGCAGGTTCGTCAGGAAGCTGCCGCCCTCGATCAGGCTCTGCGCACCCGCCTGAATGCCCGCGGCTGCCGCCAGTGCAAGACCGGCTTCGACGCCGCTGCCCGTCGCGCTCGATGCAGTCGGCACCAGCGCATTGCCCACGCTCTGCACGCCTGCCAGCGCAGCCAGGCTGTTCGACGAGGCCGTCGTCGTGAAGCCGACGCCTGCTGCATCGCTATAGGTAATGCCGTTCGTCAGGCCTGCCGTTACGAACGCCGTTGCGCCCGCTTCCAGCATTGCGCCAAAACTGAAGTCATTGCCGAACGCCGTCTGCGTCATCGCACTGTCGACCATGCTACCGACCGCAGCCGACAGCGCAACGTTGCCGACGCCCGCACCCAGCGCCCCTACCCCCGTACCTGCCGCGGCGAATGTCGCGCCCGAGCCTGCTGCCCCGGCTCCCGCCGCAGACGATGCCACACCGACCGCCGCAGACGCTGCCGAGGCTGCGCCCATCGAGATCACCGCGATCGTCACCATCGTGAACAGCTTGCCCCAGAGGCTTTCACTATCGTCAGCCACAACCGTCGTCTGCAGATCGTTGCTCACCGTGGTCTGCATGAAACTGCTGCCCAGCTGGTTCTTCAGGTTCGCCAGCAGCTGCGCGGTCGCGGCATCGTTCGCGCTGCCGTCCGCATTGAGCTGCTCCAGCACACCGCCGATCTGGTTCAGGCTCTGCACCTGCAGGTCGTAGTTGGCGGCGGTCATCACACCACCCTGCTGCACCACCGTGCCGGTCGTATCCGTCACGCCTGCGCCATCGGCCAGCCTCGTGTAAACGTCGCCGATGTTGGTCGAGCGCTGCTCGTTCGTCAGCGACGCCGTATTGACCGTCAGACTGTCGGCGCTGATCGTCCCGGTATTGAGGATGCTGTTCGCGTAGTTCAGCGCGACGTTCGTGCCGGTGATCGTGCCGTCCGCGTTCACCTCCGCAAAGTTCTGCGGCAGCAGCACCTCGGGCATGAGCGCCTGTACGGTCGGACATGCGCCGTTACCCGTGGCCGTACAGCCCGGCTCGGGCACCGTCTCCTCGACGTACCAGAGCATCGGGGCATTGACGAGCGCAAGCTGCGCCTCGCTCAGCTGCGTGCCCAGCGCGACGTTGTTCTGCTCGGCATACTGCAGCGCCGCGCCGTACAGCGCCGCCGTATCGAGGTTATTGACGGTCGTCTGGCTCGCGCTGTCGGTCTGCGACGGCAGCGCGTAGAAGCTCGACTGCCCCGTCGCCTGCAGCGCAGCCTGCTCGACCTGCTGCGCCTGCGTGTACGGGTCGTAGTAGAACTGCGTCGTGTCCGGCTGCAGGCTCGCGGGCAACTGCGCGATAAGCGCCGCCGGCGACAGGTCGTTCGTGACCGCCGAGGCCGGACTGTTGAGCAGGTACGTCACGTCGACCGTCTGTCCGCCGACGGTCTGCACCATCGTGCCATTCGCCACGCTGGCAGCCGTACCTGCCGAGGCGGTGCCAGCCTGCGCGCCAGATGGCGTGCCCGACGTCACGCTGCCCGGCGCAACCGGCTGTCCCACTGTCGTCACGCCAATCGGCGAGTTCGACGGCAGGCCCGCCGCGCCCGTTACCGAAACCGGCTTGCCCGCCAGGTTCGTCACCAATCCCGCTGCATTGACTGTCGTGGTCGCTGTTGACGGCACCGAAGGCGGTCCGAGCGTGATCACCTGGCCTGCCACCGCAGGCGGTGGCGTATAAACGTCCAGGTTCGTGAGCCCGTTCACGAGCGTCGAGCCCGTGAGGCTCACGGTCGTCCCGATCACGTTGCCCGTATTGGTCAGCGTGGGTGAGTTCACCGCGAGCGTATTGCCTGCCTCGATCGTGCCCGGCACGAAGTCAGACAATCCCACGGCATCCGGCAGTCCCGCCGGGTCCTGTGCCTGCGCACTCTGGTATGCACTGCCATAGAGCGACGCACACAGTGACGGATCGTTCGAGCAGCCCCACGCCGGGAAATTTGCATCGAAATAGGTGAGATTCGCGTGCCAGTACGCGTTCAGGTACTGGTTGTCACTGCTCGCGCCCGTCGTCGCGTTGACCGTGACGTTGTTCAGCGCGCTCACCAGGCTGCCTGTGTTCGAGAACGTACCTGCGTTCAGGTTGACATCATGGTTGGCCGTGATCGTCGCCGGATCGGCTGACTGCACCTCGACATACGCCTCGCAGTTCGACGAACAACCCGTGTAGGGCGTTGCGCTGCCGTAGTTCTGGTGAATCTGTACCGGCGCCGCGATCGTGTTGACAAGGCTCGCCGCATTGATGTCCACATCGTTGCCCGCTGCAATCGCACCCGAGATATTCGCCACGCTCGCGGCCTGCGGGACACTCACCGGTGTCGTGGACGTATCGCCCGCCGTCGTACCCGCGCCGCCGATTACGACGTTTCGGCCCGCCACCAGGTTGCCGTAGGTATTGCTGACCGTGTTTGCGGCGATCACGACATCGTTGCCCGCCGTCACGTTCGCATTGATCTGCTGGTAGCTGTACGCCGTCGAGTTGGGATTTGTGGTCGACAGCGACGAACAGCCGGCGCTGTAGCCTGCCGCGCAGCCGGCGGTAGTCGTCATCGTCCCGGTGTTGGTCCCCTGGTTCGTGAAGCTGCCCGCCGTGATGTTCACGTCGTTCGCCGCGGCAATCGTGCCCGCGTTCGTGAGATTGCCGCCCGAGAGGTCCACATTGTGACCGGCGACGATCTGCCCGGCCTGACCCTGCACCGTCACCGATGAACTCACCGAGGGCGACGCCACCGTCCCCGGTGCATCGATTGAGAATGTCGCAGGGGCGTAATCGCTAGTAGTAACCGTGTAAGGCATCCCGGAACCATAGACTGCCACGACTCCCGCCCCCGAATACGTAGGGCCCACTGGATTCGGTATGGGCAATGTCGTCAATGCCGTCAGGAACGTATCAAGTGAGGCTGCATCCACCGTATCGGTCACTGTCTGCGAATACGTGGCCGCACCGTTCTCCAGCGACTTGATGTTGAGGTTCGCGTCGTTACCGGCACTGACCGTGCCACCCGTGTTCTGCAGGTCGTTTGCCGTGAGCGTCAGGTTATGCCCGGCGGCGATCACCGAGTTGTCGGTGGTGCTGCCGGTCGTCGTCACCGTTTCGGTGACCGTTGGCAGTGCTACGGTTACGACATCGTAAGTACGATATGTTCCGGCAGGATAAACTGACCCCGAAGTCGGGACGCTGCCATCCTGGATATACCAGTAAGCAGTCGAATAGTTAGCCAACACACTGCTGCCAAAGTATGCTATGGCTGTCGGCACATTGACGAGCTCGACCGTACCCGATGTCGCGACCGGATCTGTCCGGGTGGACACGACTGGCTGAAAGGTCGCGTATCCGCCAAGAGCGTAACCAGGGATCGAGTAGCTCGTGTCAAAATATGATGTCCATGCCTTCATGTCCGGTGCAGCGCCGCTTGGCGACAGCAGATCACCCAACGTCAACGGAATGGTCTCTTTGGCCGCGGTGCCTACGAGCGCCCCTGGGTTGATGACCGCGACCAGGGTTTCCGTGCCAACGACGGTCGACATCAGCAACGGGGTGTTCTCAACCGTGGTGGTGGTGGTCGTCGTGGCCCCGGTGGCCGTCGCACCCGTATTGATGACAGCGTTCGCCGTGATCGCGAGATCGTTGGTCGCGGTGATCGTCCCGCCCGCGTTGATCAGATCGCCCGACAGGTTGATCGACATGTCGCCGGTGCCCGCCGTGCCCGTACCGGACTGCGTCATACCGTTCGAGTTGTCGTAGCTCGCGCCGCTGAGGGTCAGGTTGTTGAGGGCCTCGACCGTCCCCGCATTCGTGCCCGAACCATTGAGCGTGAAGGCATCGTTCGCCTGCACGGTCGCGCCCGCCGCATTCGCCAGCCAGCCATTGATCGTCAGGTCCTGCGCGCTAATCGTGCCGCTGTTGGCCACCGCTCCGTTGAGCGCGAGCGACCCCGACGCCTGGTCTATCGTGCCGGTATTGCTGATGCCCTGGCTCGCCGTCACGCTGACAGCTGTATCCGGCAACGTCCACGTCCCGCTGTTGGTGATCGCCGCCACCGACAGGTTGAATGCGTTACCGCCGTTGGCCGTGCCGAACGTGGCCGACAACGGATCAAGCGCCTCATTGGGCAGATTCAGCGTCACGCTGTCAAAACCGAGGATCTGTCCGTTCGTGTTGCTGAAGCTGCCAGCGGGGCCGGTCAGGTTGACCGTCACGTCGCCCGCGCCCGAGGTCGGGTTGTTCACGTCGCCCGCGAAGATGAGCCCGTTGCTGTTGTCCAGCGTGGATGTGGCCAGCGTAAGCGCGTCGGTCGCCATCAGCGCGCCGCTGTTGGTCGCGCTGTTCGCGACCGTGATATTCGTGCTCGGCCCGTACACCGTGCCGCTGTTGACGAGGTTCGTCGCGTTGATGTTCGCAGCAGTCAGGCCCGAGAGCGCGCCCGCATTCGTCACCGTCGAGCCCGATACGGTCAGCGTGCCCCCCGCCATCTGCGTGCCGCTGTTCGTCACCGTGCCGCCTGAGCCACCTGAGAGCGTCGCGTCGCCGAGATACGCGCCCGTACCCGTCGTCGTCAGGCTCTGCGTGCCGGTCGCACTGTATGTACCGCCCACGGTCGCATCGCCCGTCGTCACCGTCACGCCCTGGAGCGTGGCCGCGCCGTTCACGGCCAGCGCGCCCGCCGACGTGTCGAGGTTCTGCGCAGCGGTGGCCGTCAGGTTGCCACCGGCCGAGAACGCCTGGGTCGTGATGTTCGCGCCCGTGAGCGTGGCATTGCCCTGGATGGTCGTCTGGCCGTTCAGCGCGAGATTCTGGCCCGCGTTCAGCGTCGCGTTGCCCGCCGTCGAGACCGGGCCACCCGCCGTGAGGTTGCCCCCCTGCGCATTCAGGTTCAGGTCGCCCAGTGCCTGCGCGCTGCCCGGCACGTTCACATCCGTGCCGGCCGTGACACCCAGGTTGCCGCCCGTCAGCACATCGCCGCCAAGCGTCGCGCTGCCGTTCGTGGCCGTGATGCTCGCGTTGCCCACCGCCGTCACCGCGCCCGTCGTCACGTCCTGCGCGGCGGTGGCCGTCAGGTCATGGCCGGTCTGCACCGCACCCGTGAGCGCAATGCTGTGACCGGCGCTCAGCGTCGTGTCGTTCGCGACGTTGATTGCGCCGCTGCCGGTGATGTTGCCGCCCGCCGTGACGGTCGCATTGCCCGTGCCGTCGGCTTCGAGGCCGCCGTTCAGCGTCACGTTGCCGCCTGCGTTGACACCCGTGTCGCTGCCGCTGTGCACCGCACCCGCCACCGTCGCATCCTGCGCCGCGCTCACCGTGATCGTGCCGGGGCTCGTGAGCGTCCCCGCGACCGACACCGCGCCCGCACCCGAGGTAATCGACGCATTGCCCTGGCTGTAGACCGTGCCACCCAGGTTAGCGCCCTGCTCACCGCTCGCGGTGAGCGTGCCCAGGGTCACCACGTCGCCGGCCGTGGCGAGCGTACCGGCTGCCGCCGACAGCGTCATGTTGCCGATCGACCCGACCGTGCCGTCGATCAACGCGTTGTTGCCCGCCGCGACCGTCAGCGTCGAGCCAGCGGTCGCCGTCCCGCCAAGCGTGGCGTCCTGCCCTGCCGTCACACTGACCGCGCCGGGTGCGGTGACCGTGCCGCCCAGCGTGGCGTTCGCGCCCGCGCTCACGGCGAGGTCCGTGCCGGCCTGCAGATTTCCGCCCGCCTGCACGTTCTGGCCTGCGCTCAGCGAGACGGCATCACCCGACGAGGCGACATCGCCCTGCCCGGTGATCGAGCCGTTTGTTGCGGTAATCGTCACCGGTCCCTGCGCCTGCGCAGTGCCACCCAGCGACACGTCCTGCGCGGCGGTCGTCGTCAGCGCCCCGTTCGTCTGCACACTGCCCGCCACCGACGCCGAACCGGTCTGCGCCGTCATCGTCGTATCGCCGACGGCGGCAATCGAGCCGCTCACCGCCGCGTTGCGCCCTGCGGTGAGCGCCACCGTACCGCCCCCGGTCACATTGCCGGTCTCGTTCACGTCGCGGCCGGCCTGCACCGTGATCGCCCCCGGCGCAGAAATATCCGCGAGACTGGCATCCACGCCAGCCAGCACACCCAGGCGGGCGCCCGACTGGATGACCCCGCTGTAGTCGATACTGCCCCCGGCGCTCACATCCACGTCACCGCTGACCGTGCCGATGGCGCCGGAGCCGCTGAGGTTGCCGCTCGTGGCCGCAAGCGTCAGCGCGCCCGTCGTGTTCACCGCACCGTCCACGGCAAGATTGCCGCCCGCACTGACCGTCGCCGTCTGCGCCTGGGTCTGTCCGTCCAGCGCCACGTCCTGGCCGGCGGTCACGGCCAGCGCACCGGGCGTCACGACCGTCCCCGCCAGTTGTGCGCTGCCGTGCGTCGCCGCGATGGTCACGGCACCCAGCGCCGAGAGGTTGCCACCCACACTGACGTTCTGGCCTGCGCTGACATCGAGCACACCATTGGTAACCGCGTCACCGGCGATCGACGCCGAGCCGGACTGCGCGGTCAGCGTGGTGTCGCCCACGCCGCTCACCGAGCCATTGACTGTCGCGTTGCGCGCGCCCGTGAGCGCTACCGTGCTGCCGCCCTGCACCGCCCCGTTGATGGTCAGGTCGCGCCCCGCGGTGGCCGCGATCGTGCCGGGCGCGGTCAGCGCCGAATTGACGGTGAGGTCGCCGGTTCCCGTCTGCAGGGCGATCGCATTCGCTGCGAGCGAGCCGAGCGTCATCGAGTTGCCGGCCACCAGGCTCGCCTGGCCGTTCGCAGCGACTGATGCTGCGTTCAGGTTATTGCCTGCCGTGAGCGACACGTCCTGTCCCGCCGACACACTCCCCGTCGCGTTGATGTCGCCCGCCGCGGTGACGGTGTAGTTCTGGTTCGCCAGTCCCGTATCGGTGACCGACACGCTGCCTGCCCCCGTGAGGCTGACGTTCTGGTTCGCAAACGTTTGCCCGACGACGATGTCGCCATTCGAACTGACGCTCACGTCACCGGCGGTGGCCGCGAGCGGCCCCTGCATATTCACGCCCTGGCCTGCGGCCGTGGAGACGATATAGATCTGCCCCGCCGTGACCGATCCGTACTGGCTCGCGTCGACGGCCACTACACCCGGAGCGCCCGCCATCACGTTCGACGTGCCGTAGCCGGTGCCCGATGCACCCGTCGCGGTGGGTGTCACCGTCTGGTTGCCTGTAATGACGTTGACTGTCTGGTTCGCGTAAAGCGGCGCGACCAGGCTCACCGACTGACCGATGAGATCGATGTTGCCGACCGTCCCCTCGATGCCCGCGCCGGGGCCGTTCACGCCTGCCGGGCCGTTGACTGCGATGGTGCCCGAGGAAACGCTGTAGGCGACGGCGCCCGCGTTCGCGAAGCTCGTTGTACTGCCGCCCGGGCCGGTGATGAACTGCGGCACGCCCGTGGTCAGAACGAGGCCCGGTGCATTCGTCAGCGAAAGACCGTTGACACTGATTCCATTCGGATTACTGATGATGATGCTTGCCGGACTGCCGAAAACTTCAAGCGGCCCGGCCAGCGTCGAGGGCGCGGCAGAGGTCACCTGATTGAGAATCGTGGTGGCCGTGCGGCCGTTCAGGTTCGGGTTGGCACCGAGCGTGCCGCCCAGCAGCGGCGTGCCCGCCACCAGGCTGTTGTTCAGCACGATCCCCGCACTGTCGACATTGAACGAACTGTACTGGTTCGCGCTCAGGCCACTGGAATTGGGCGCGGCGATATTGACGGCCGGGACCCCGGTGCTGGTCTGCGTCACGGTCGGCAGGAACGTGACGGGCGCGCGCGGGTCGACGATCGGCGCGGCGTGCGCAGTCTGGTCGGCAAGCAGCACGGCGGGCGCCAAATACATCACGACCGTCATGACGGCGGCGGTCGCGCGCATCCACAGCGGACGATGCGCGTCCGTTCTCCCTTCGCCCGGAAGGCGAATGAAACGACGGCTGTCGAATGCCGCGCGATGCCGGACCAGGGAACCTCTCAGATGTGTCGTCATTGCTTGTGAATTTTTACTGACTTGTTTTGCAACAGACTGCTGGACGGCCGAACCGTAACAGTTCGGCGGGCCTCCGCACTGTCAAGAATCGTCAACACCTGACGCACAGCTTGACGGCCATCAACATCCCACAAGAACCTGTTGCGCCAACGGCTCATTTTCTGGCTCTGTCAGGAATGCTATTTGTACAAATTTGTACAATTCTCATAAGAAGCGCAGTATTGCTGTCGCCGTCGTACCATCCGTGGGCACTCCCCCGTCTGATGTAACGCCTGGACGATGAACGCAGCGTCCAGGCACGCACAGGATTTGGCCTGCCGGCCGACCTGCTGGAACACGTCCATCAATGCCTGACGCTGGGCTTCAATGGTGCCCGGCCACACGCTGCTGCGCGTGACTGGCCGCGAGCACCGCAAAATTCTCGAGGCGGTCGTTCTCGCACAGCAGGGCCTACAAGGTGTTGACCTGACGCGCAGGAAGAAGATCACTCCCAGCCGTCAACCTTGTTAGATATCCATAATAATTATAAAAAAAATGATAGGGTAGCTGAACAGCGTGAACATACGGGAGAGGAGATTCCGGCGTCCTGCGGGAACAGCCCGCAGCACCGGCCAGGACGGGTAAGCGGGCGAATGCCTGGGTTGGACGACCGGCGAGCCCGAAGGCTCCCCCCGACATCACCCGCCTGTAGAGAAATACAGGGACGAGCCGTTGACTGTCAGACCTCGCGAACGAGGATGACAAAAAACGACACGCTTTCGGTTCTGTCGCATGATGGTGCCTGCCGGATATCCGGATGTAACCGCCCTGCCCGGCTACCGCACTCACTGCGCCGATATTTTGTCAAGCACTATGAAATCGATAATTCCAGCGCGAATGAACGTGCGCTGGAATCTTATTCACCCGGTTTCTTCTTTGTCTTTTCCTCCTCTTCTGTTTCCTCTTCCTCATTTTCCTTCCTGTTCTTTTCTGATTCTTTCTCCTCCTCTTCCTCTGCAACGGGTTCCGCCTCTTCCGGTGCCGTCCGTTCCCCAGTTTCCTCCCCAGGCTCCTTGCCCGTACCGAATTCGGACGGCGTGGGCGCTGTTTCTCCCTCCCCCATTCCGCCACCACCGAATCCTCCGCCCCCACCAAACTCCGGCATTTCCCCTGTGCCCATATCTGATCCCATGGCGCCGCCCATGTCACCACCTGCCCCCCAGCCGCCAAACCCGCCGCCTTCACCGCCCGACATATCCTGTCCTGATGAATACGTGTCGGTACCCGTCGCTTCGGTCGTGCTCTTGTCCTGGATGGTCTTGAACTTTTCGTTGGCGCGGTTGGTAATCGGCAGCAGCCCCTTGAAGAAGTCCCCAAATGCCTTCTGCAGCTGTTCGATGTGCTCGGTCTGCATGCGGAACACATCCACGAGCGGCTTGCCGTCCTCGTCCATCGTCGTGAGTTGCGCGAGCTCCGGCAGCATGCCGTTTTCGATCATGTAGAGGCGCACGAAATAGGCTTTGGCCACCTCCTTGAGGACTTCGATCTTTGCGGCCACGTCCCCCCCCGTGTCGACGGTAAAGAATTTTTCCGAGAGCCACGCCTCGAGCCCCGCGTCGAGCGCCTTGGTGTACGTTTCAAGGGCTGTCACCTGGTTTTCGAGCGTCGACGAGTTCGGCCGCGGCAGTGACACCTCGATGTTCATGAGGAATTCGGTAAGAATCTGCCCGATCAGATATTCCTTCTGTTCCTCTGCGATGTTCCTGTCGCCATCGTTGTCGCCTTTCTCACGAATCGGGCGCTCGGTCACCACGCGCACCTGGGCCTTACGGTAATGCCCCCGTTTTCCACGGTGGGCAGAAGTAGAAACTAAGCGGCCATGGCCAGCCGCTGCTTCGGGGTAAAACCGCCCAATGCCATATTCGGGCGCTCGTGATTGTAAATCCACATCCAGTCGGCCGCCGCTTCGCGAACCTGCTCCAGGTCTTCCCACAGATACTGCGACAACCATTCGTACCGAGCAGTCCGGTTGAACCGTTCGATATACGCATTCTGCTGCGGCTTGCCCGGCTCGATGTATTCCAACCGGATGCCTTGCTTCTGCGTCCACGTCACGATGGCCGCGCTCAGATATTCCGGGCCGTTGTCGCACCGGATGACCTTCGGCTTGCCTCGCCATTCCATATGCTGCTTCAGCGTGCGAATCACCCGCTCGGATGGCAACGAGAAATCCACCTCGATGCCCAGCGCCTCGCGGTTGAAATCATCAATCACGTTCAGCGTCCGGATACTGCGCCCGTCAACCAGCTGGTCATGCATGAAGTCCATCGACCACACTTCATTGATGGCCTCCGGTACCGATAGCGGCTGCGGCGTTTCCCGCACCAGCCGCTTTTTCGGCTTGATGCGCAGGTTCAGCTCCAGCTCGCGGTAAATCCGGTAAATGCGCTTATGGTTCCAGCCGAATCCCTTCACGTTACGCAGGTAGAAGTAGCACAGCAGAAAACCCCAGTTGCGATGGCAACCCGTGATACGCAGCAGCCAGTTGGCAATCTCTTCGTTCTCCGTGTTCAACTTCGCCTCGTACCGGTAGCACGACTCGCTGATGCCAAACGCCGCGCACGCCACACGAATTGACACGCGCCGCTGTTGCACAACCCGCTTTGCCATCTCGCGCCGACGAGATGGCTTCAGAACTTTTTTTGCAGTGCCTCCGAGGCAATCTCAGCCTTGAGCTTCTCCTCGATGTACATCTTGCGAAGCCGGGCATTCTCCGCCTCCAGTTCCTTCATGCGCGACATCATCGACGCGTCCATGCCGCCGTACTTCGAGCGCCATTTATAAAACGTCGCCGAACTGATGCCCAGCTCCCGGCACAGCTCCGGCACCGCCAGTCCGGCCTCCGCGCGCTTGAGCGCCTCCAGTATCTGGCTGTCCGTGAATCTCGACTTCTTCATCTGCAGAACTCCCTCTTAACGAGAAAATTCTACTTCTCCCGACGATGGATTTGCGGGGGCATTACCTTACGATCAGCCGGAACTTCCGCGTGCAACCGTGACCATTGCCGCGCCTCCTGCCGGTCCTCCTGATCGAATTTGAGCTTGGCGAAGTTATCGCGCAGAATCTGCAACATGTCCTCCATCGTCTCCTGCGTGTTCATCACGTGAATGCGCATGTGGGCTGCGAGCTGCGGATGGAATTCATCCTGCAGCTGCATCACGCGCTTGGACATGAGCGTGTTGCTGGTAACAATCGAGGTCGCAAACTCAGGCTGGCTCGCGGTGTCGATGAGCTCGGGGGGCGTGCCTACCTTCATGAGCGCGCGCTTGCGCAGGTTGTCTTCGAGATCGGTGTCGGGCTTGGCGTAGTTCGTATTCTTCTCGCCAAAATCGATATTCACATCCGGATAGCCCGGATGCCCCTCGACCACGAAATTGAACCCGGCACGCCCGATAAAATCCAGCACATCGTAGGGCGAGCTGATCCCCACCGGCATCTGGTTCGAGCGCAGACGCGCGGTTTCATTCATGATCGTTTCCATCGTCTTCTCGGGGTTCGGGTCCTCCTCATCGAGCTTGATCTTCACGTCGGTGCGCGCGATCGAATTGCGCACGCCTGCCATCACGTTCGCGAAAAGCAGCGTGGTACGCAAGCCATTGAGGATGCGGATCTCGTCAAGCAGCGACTCGCCGATGCCGTTCTCGTTGTAGCGGAACGCGAAATACGTCATGAACTCCGCAGGGATGAAGAGCAACTGGCTGTTCTGGCGCGCGAGCGCCCGCGCGAACATCACCCGGTAGACCTCCTCGCGGCGCGCGAGCTCCACCCCCGAGCCATAGACGCCGTTGCGCAGGCGCGCGAGCAGGTCCTGCTCGATCATGTCGCCATAGACACGGGCGCTGTAGTCGATCGACTCGCGGTTCGTGATGTTGAAGCCCTCCATCTGGGACTTCACCTTGTTCATCATCGCCGAGGGAAACGAGCCGCCCGTATTGAGCTGCTGCGTCATCTGCTGGTACGAGTCGGTGATCGCCTGGCGCACGATCGGATGCCCCTCCATGTCGAGCAGCACGAAAAATCCGACCTGGTGCTCGGGGGTGCCCGGCACGTGAACTGGAATCACCGCTTCCGAAGGGATGTGCATCGTGAGGGGACTCCCCACCGTGCGGCGCGTGAGCTGCTCCTGGGTCTTGACACTCGCAATCGGCTGGTAGCCGTACTGCCGGTTGCGGTAGAGCAGTCCCGTGAGTTCGCGGTCGTTCATCTGGGCGATCGACCGTTCACCCAACCCCGCGCGACCGTAGCCAACCGACTCCAGCGCGGGAGACTTCAATGATTCGAGAATCCGGCGCTCGCGGATCTTCTGTTTGATCTCGGGGATCTTCAGCACCGTCGGATTGTCGGTAACGGTGAGAAATACGTCGGGGACCGGTAGCGGCTGGGTGAAGGCGAGTTCAAACCTCACCTGCCCGAGATGCCGGTTGTCCCACGCGTTGAAATGCGGCTCGGCGAACGACTCGGCAGAAATGCCTGTCGTCTTCTGCTCGGTGGGGGCGGATTTCTGCACAGGC
This sequence comes from Paraburkholderia adhaesiva, assembly GCF_021390575.1. Taxonomy (GTDB): domain Bacteria; phylum Pseudomonadota; class Gammaproteobacteria; order Burkholderiales; family Burkholderiaceae; genus Paraburkholderia; species Paraburkholderia adhaesiva. The sequence goes on from NZ_JAJEJQ010000004.1 coordinate 83,827, forward strand.
CCGAGGATGCCGAGCGGTCGCAGCGTTCCGTCCGCGTAGATGTGCTCCGAGAGCGCTTCCATCGACAGGCGCTGCTCGCCATTGATCACGGCATCCACCGAGTTTTCCGGAATCACGGCGACGGGCCATGAGCCAGTCTGGAAAAGTGCCGTCCTCAGGATCTCGGGAATCAGTGCCTTGATCTTATGGACCTGCTCAAAGTGCCGCCGGTAGCGGTCGATGAGCGCCCCGCTCACGTCGGGCGGCATCAGGCCCTCCGGTGGCGTGAAGGTCAGGTCGATCGACATCATGTCCTTGGGCGAGCCGATGCTCGCCACCAGCACCTGCTGCGCGAGCTCCATGTCGGGCAGCAGGCCCATCACCGTTTCCGCGTCGTTAATGTTGCGCGCGGTCTGCTCCGCGGCATTGCGGAACTCATACAGGTTGGGCTGCGTGATCTCCCTTTGTCCTGTCTGGCTGTACTGCGGGGGATTGACCGGGGGCACGAGCTTGGCGAGGATCGCGGCCGTCTGCGGGTCGCGGCGCACCAGTTGCAGGACGTGGAACTTCTTGCCGGTGGCAGCGGATTCGATCACCCGCCGGTAGGCGCTTGAGCTCATGGGATGTCCCCCTGTTTCCGTTCCGGTAGCTGGTCCAGCAGCCCTGTTTCAGTGGCCCATTCAGGAACCCACCCGTGGAGCACTGTCGTGGCGTCGAGCAATTCGAGTGAACTACAGGTCTATCTGGACCAGTGCATCGCGCTTGCGAGCACCCTCGTCGTGAAGTCGCAGGAAAGCGTCGATGGACTGAACCAGTATGTGCAGGATTACTACGGAACAGGCACGTTTGACGAAACGGACCCAACGACCTGGAAGTACTACATGAATCTGGCGGGCCAGTATCACCCGACCGATACGATGATGCAGGTGAAGTCCCTCGACACCATGCAGGTCATCGATTTCACCGTCGCGAATCTGATGGTCCACACGGCCACGGCCGGCGCTTACCAGTTCAATACCTGGGAATACCAGCAGCTCGTCACGCAATATCCGAACCAGGTGTTCCTGATCCTCGGCGTCATCTATCCGGCGGACCTGCCCACGGCCATCAGTGCGGCGGACGGCACCATCCTCGGCTGGCCCGCCTCGCTCATTGAAGTCAACGAAGCAAGCCTCGTGAACAAACTGGAACAGTGGGTCAAGGCTTTCAAGGCGCGCTGGTTCAATCCCCAGTACGGCGTGAGCGACGAGCTCTACTTCACGGTACAGAATTCGAACCTGTACTACGGCCTGATCATGGCGATCATCGCGTATCGCCTCGAAGCCTGTGGCACGGCCGAGGCCCACAGCTATCACGTCAGGCAGTATCTCGCCTCACATCTCGCGCTCGATGCGTACTACGACCAGCTCACGCTTGAGCAGTCGATCTGGCTGTATCGCAACATCAACTACCTCGAGCGCAACGCCGGCAAGCAGTCAACCTTCCGCACCCTGATCCAGAAGCTCCTCACCGACCGGGGCATACCGCTTGCCGCCTACGTGATGAACCACAACGTGTCGGCGATGCCCGACGACCTCTATCCCACCGTCGAATTCGATGCCGTGCCGCTCAATCTGGGCTACAGCGCGGTGGCCGACACGACGTGGACGCTCGACCAGTTGCTGGACAACGAGCAGCCGGTGGCCACAGGCAATGCGCTGATCCAGCCGGACGTGGAAGCCGATATCCAGACGCGTCTGGAAAATTCCCGCTCGAACACCCTGCCCACCAAGGTGCTCAATTCGGCCATGATCGACATGTCTGAAACGGGGCCCTGGACGCTCACGGACCTCCTGCTGCACCACTGGGCGTTCTTCAGCAACCGGGGCCTCTATACGGCGTTTCTCGTGGTGAACAATCCGGTGACGGGCGAGCCGATCGTGCCAATGACCGCGCAGGATGGCTTCACCTTCATGATCTACTGCTTCTGCCAGTCGGCCGGTTTTGATCTTACGAACGAACCCGTTCCGTCCGTCATCGCCACGCGCGTGCAGCGCATCCCGACACCCTCTGTCGACGACCTGATGTCGGTGGTCGACACGACGCTCGTGACACAGGATATCGCCGCGCTGGCGCTATCCTGGCAGCCGGCGATCGCGCCGATGATATCGGTCGATGCCTTCTGCGCCACCGTCAACTCGATCTGGCAGGCCAGTACTAACCAGTGGAAGCTCATCGGTTTTCAGGAACATCAGGCGCGCCGCGGCATGGTCTCTGGCATGGTCGAGCGGATCTACTCCGACAACGTGATCCAGCTCGGCGATGGTGCCAGCAGCGGCAATGGCGAGACCTACGCGCAATGGTTCAAATTGCGCAACATCGACATCACGGTGTTCTCGGCCGACGACTACGGCCTGATGTACCAGTCGCTCGTCGAGGCGGCCACCGGCGTGAACCTGCAGTCGACGCACTCGGTCGCGAACCTGCAGGCCGCCATGCTCGCGATGATGCAGAAGCTCTCCAGCTACAGCATCCAGTTCATCTCCGAAATCAACGACTCGACGATCCAGGATGTGGGCTCGGCCATCATACGAACCGGCGACAACCTCACCTTCTCCACGGAAGACGTCTATGACGAGATCTTCGGCGCCGGGTTCGTTCGTCAGCGTGTGGCGCCTGCGCTGAACTTCACGTGCGAGATCAACGCGGCGCGCATGGACCACCCCGGCAACCGGCTCACCACATCCGCACAACTTGCTGTCAATGACCGCATTGGCCTGAAGGTCCAGACGACCCGCATCCCCCTTGAAGTGTCCGGCTTTGTGGGCATGGCGGGGCTTGACGTGCGCTCAACCGTCCGGGTTCAAACCGGCAGTCCGGTTATCCCGCCCCTGATCGGCATCGAGAACTGGCTGGCGCTGCCTGAGGCCGAGCGCGCCGCCTCCATTGTCAGCATCTGGCCACCCTCCTACCAGAGCCCGGATAACCCGCTGCCACAGATGTCCCGTATCTGGCCCGTGCGCAATCTCACCGGCCTCGTCTACACGCCACCGACCGAATAGAAACCGCTGCAGATTCCCCTCGGTTTCGCATCAGTTTTCCTTCTCCTGTCAAATCGGTCAATATGGAGTCCGAAGTGGAACAAAGTCAGCGTACCGCATGGGGGGCCTATCTGCAGACCTGCCTGCTGCAAAACCTGCCGTTCACGATGATGGCCAACACCACGCTGAACGAGAAGTTTGGCGTGCAGGCAGGCGTGGCCCCCTCCCCCGGCATTCTCCCCTCGCAGCGTTATTACTGCATCGGCAACGGCGGCGCGGGCGTGACCGCCGGCGCCGACAACGTCGCGCTCTCCCAGCCACTGCAGCATCAGGCCACCGATGCGACGCTCTTCAATCATCTGCCCTTCATCATGCGGCCGGTGAGTGCCGATCTCAGTGCCTCGCAGATGGCGCAATATGCGCTGCGTCAGGTCATCACCTGGAACAGCGTCGTCTATGCGGCCTATTTCCTGCGCCGCATAGACTTTACGGGCGTAGGCGTCGAACTGGACATGGTGACGACCTCCAGTGGCGTCGCCACCACCACCCCCTATGTGCCCGACGCCACGAACCTCAACCCGCAGCCGTCGATGCCGGCCAGTGGCACGATCAATATCCTCTCCGGGGACTTCATCACGGCCGCGGCCATCGTCACGCTGTCGTTTAGCGCGCAGGACGTCACGGAGCTACTGAACTGCACCAACATCATCTATGGCGACTCCACCTACGCGATTGTCAACGAGATTGGCCTCGTGAGCGGCGTGGACAAGGTCGTCAATGTGCCCGTCTCCGGCGGCTCGTTCAACATGAACGAGGTCATCTGCGCGCAGATCTGTTCGTTCTTTAATACCTACCAGGCGATGAATTACCAGAACGGCGGCGTGAACATCTCATTGTCGATCGGGGCCACCGAACCGCTCTTTACCTTACAGCCAGCCACAAGCTAGGGGGCGCCATGCCGACCGGTTCCCCGTGCGAACTCGCGATCGCCGGTATCGATCCAGGGAGCGTGCATCTGGGTACCACCATCCTGCGCCTGAACCTGGCCACGCTTGCCATTACCGGCACTTCTGCCCGCACCCTTGAAGCTCCACGGGAGGGTGCCGGACTGTGGACCACCCAGCTCTTTGGCGAGCGCATTGCGCGCATCGCCTCGCTCGAAGACGCGCTCCTCGCATTTTTTCGCGAGGCCGATCCCTGCATGATCGCCTGCGAGGCCCCCTTCATCAACCTGCGACGCCCCCAGGCCCATGGCGTCCTCACCGAGGTGATCTGTGGCATCAGGCGGGCCGTGATGCGCTACGACACATGGAAGCCGCTTTATCTGATCGATCCCGCCCGTGTGAAAAACGCCGTCGGCGCAAAAGGCAATGCGGACAAGGCGGCGATAAAAGCCGCAGTCCTGCACCTGCGCGACCTGCATTACGACGGCGAAATCCCGCTCACGCTGCTCGACGAGCACAGCCTTGACGCCATCGCGGTGGCTTACGCTCATCGCAAGGCGTGGATGGAGTCGCTATGTTTGGCAAACTGAAGGAGTACGCCGACATCCTGATCGGCGTCGGGGCGCTCATCGTGCTGGTGGCGCTCATCGACTTTGGCGCCTGGCAGTGGCACAAGGTCAGGGTCCTCAACCAGAGTCTCGAGGCGGCCCAGCTGCAGGTTGACCAGCTGCAGGTCGCCAACCGCAATCTCACCCTGCAACTGCAGCTTGCCCAGACGCTTAACCGTGTCAACGACGCGGTCGTCACCGCCACGCTCGAGGAGCACGCGCAGATGACGGCTACGCAGCAGACGATCACCTCCACCATCCAGACCCAGATCGCAGCGGTGCAGAAAAAATACGAACCGGCACCCGGCGAGACCAAAACCCAGACGCACATCGAAGCCGAGGCGCGTGAGATCAGCGAGATCCAGCTCGACGGCATGTGGAAATCCTTCTGTACCGCAGCGCCACCGGGGACCCGGGGCTGTACAGAATTTACTTCATCGCGTGATCCTGTAGCCCGCGCACTGGCATCAGCACCGATTCCGGTGCTGCTGGCCAGCACCGACGCGGCCTCTCGCCAGAACGGGCGGCCGATGCGCGCAACCGTCCCCGAACCCGGGAGCGAAACCGATGAAGCCATGCACTGTGATTGCCGCGCAGGTCCTCGCGATCTGTCTGGCGGCCTGCCAGACGCCCTCTCCCACCGTGGTGAACCACTACCAGACGATCCTGCCGGAGATTCCGTCGGTCCTGATGGCTGACTGCCCGGTGGCGCCGCCCCCCGATCGGGAGCAATACCTGGCGAGCGACTGGCAGGGCAAGGAAAACCTGCTCGCGCAGGCCTACATCGCACAGACCACGAATCTGGCCAGCTGCAATATCGACAAGAAAAACCTGCGCACCTGGTGGGCGCAGACGCGCGAGGCGGTGGAGAAAGCCAATGCAGCCGGTGAGAAGGCAGCGCCATGAGCGCAGACATCACCCAGGCGGTCAGGCTCATGCTCCGCGATGTCGAGGACGCGACGCTGCTAAAGGACACGGAGGACGGCCCGCATTCGCTGCACGACCTACTGCTCGCCTGGCAGATGCTCGCCGCGGACGATGCGCATCTGCCCACGCTCACCCCCGAGTCCACGGCGGGCCAACTCAAGGAGGCCATCGCAGAACTCGACCCCGCCCATGCTCTGATCGTGCTGGCCCGATACAGGGCACAGGACAGCCACGCACACAAGCATGCCCGGCTGGACTCCACGCCGGACCGGCTGCACATCGCCAGCATGCAGACCCAGATCTATGTGCTCGCACTCGTGCTCGCCGTGATGCTCGCGCTCGGTACGGTATTCGCCGCGCTCGCCGTCTTCATTCACCTCGGACTGGTGACACCCACTGCGGCACTGCAGGACATGCTGCAGACCCTGCGCGACGCGCTCAGAACGTTCACGAGATTCGACTGACTGCAATCCCGGTACGCAGTGACAAAACCTGGAGAATGCTTCATGTTCTTCGTTGAACGTTTCGACAGGAATACGCGCGGGCGGGATCTGGCCGTCGGCGATGTGCACGGCATGTACACCGTCCTCTCGCAGTTACTTCAGGCAAGCGGATTTGATCCCGCCGTTGACCGGCTGTTCTGCACGGGGGATCTCGTGGATCGCGGGCCCGAATCGGCGCGCGTACTCGAATGGCTCGACACTCCCTGGTTTCATTCCGTGCGCGGCAATCACGACGATTTCGCCATCCGCTTCCCTGAAGGCACCGTCAACGCAACAACGTATCTTGCCAACGGCGGCGCATGGAATCTCGCCAATCCTGCCGCATTGCAGCGGCGCATCTCGGCCGCCCTCGATCAGTTACCCATCGCGATTGAGGTAGAAACCGCAGCGGGTGTCATCGGCATCATTCACGCCGACTGTCCGCTGCCCTCCTGGCAAGATTTCGTCACTCGCATGACCGATATACGCGTTGCTGACGAAGAACACGATCATCTCGCGAACCTCGCCATGTGGAGCCGTGCCCGTCTCATGGCACAGGACCCTTCGGGTGTGGGCGACATTCACGCGGTCGTGGCCGGTCACACACCTGTCGTCGAATACAGCACGCTTGGCAACGTGCACTTTATCGATACGGGCGCCGTATTCGATGGCGGCCACTTCACACTGCTCGATATTGCAAGCCTGACACCGGTTGTGCCTGCTATCCCTCCTGCCAGCCAATCCAGGTAGCACTGTGGGCAGACTCGCAGCAATAAAACGGCGGTCAGACCTATATCACGTCTGGGAACAGTCACCGGGAGCGCATTCGCGCTCCCTTTTTCTTTTCCAGATCCGGGATATGTCATGAGCCGCAAGAACAGGAATCCGTTTCCGATTATTGCCGATCCGCACAAGCACGCCATTGTGGAAGGTTTGCGTTCACTTTCCCAGAAACGCCATCCGTATACCGTTTTCTGCGATTTTATCGAGATCAGTGCAATTCTCCTGAGTAACCGCACCGATTTTTCCAATGTCGAAAAGCGAAAAATCCGGTACGCCGAAATCATCAAGAAATACACCGATGATGAACAATCCAGCTTCGCGACGATGCTCCACGAGCTTGTGCTGTGTTACCAGCAGCGCGTCGATTCACTCGGCCCCGCAGGACTTCGCAACGATATCGAGAACATCGGCGACATACTTGGCAGCATCTATATGCAGCTAGAAATCGCCAATGAGCGCATGGCGCAGTTTTTCACGCCGTATAACGTCTCTACTGCCATGGCCACCATGATGTTCGGCGGCGAAAACCAGGTACGGGAGATGGTCCGCGAACACGGATTTGCCACGCTCCTCGACCCCTGCTGCGGTGCCAGCGGGATGATTGTCGCCGCGGCCCAGGCCTTTCACCAGTTGGGATTCAACTATGTCGAGCAGTTTCATGCTACCTGCGTCGACATTGATCCAGTATGTGTGCATATGTCCTATCTGCAACTCTCGCTGCTCGGCATTCCGGCAGTCATCATCCACGGTAATTCGCTGACGATGGAGTCGTGGGATACGTGGTACACCGTTCCCCATATCCTCGCTGGCTGGGGTAGACGATTGCGACGACGGCGCGAACAGGAAAAAGAAAAGGAAGCTATCCGGCAGGTTCAAAGTCTGCTCCAGTCAGCCGGCGAAACACCTGCGCCTGAAGCGACTCCCACCCAGGAGACCCACTATGCCAGCAAGCTTCGACTTCCGCCGCCTGCTGCCCGCGCGAATCCGGCTCCTCAGACTCCCCGCCCCCCTTCGCCGTGAACTGCAGCCCGAGCACCTGTCCTTAGGCTTCTGCCTTCATCGATACAGCAAATGGCAGATGGTCGATGGTTTCAGACGCTACAAGGACAGCCGGCGCCTGTATTGTGAACAGTACAGGGAATGCCAGAAGTGCGGCAAGGTCGAGCTTCGGCTTACCGATGCCCGCAACACGGGTTGAAATCTTCTGAACCCCTCTCATTGCGAGAATCTCATGCAAACCGATTTCGAAATACTCTCCGACGTCGACGTGCATCTCCGTGAGGCCGAACAGGCACTTGCCATCGCGATTGCCAAATTTGGCCCGCGTTGTGGCGGCTACTGGCGATTTTCCGGGGCCTGGCGGCACTACAAGAGGGCCATCGGCACGCTGCTGCGCCTGCGCGACTTCCGCAACCAGCTTGGCAAGGCGATCCAGCGGGCGGCCAGTGCCCCCAGCGATCGCTTTACCCCCTGAACAGGCATAATCGCCCGACCATCGATACCAGGTCACATGAAATTCCTTTCTCCCGCGCTATTTATAAGGATATCGAAATGCCAGAATCCACCGGAACTCAGGAAAACGAATCCGCAAACCTCAAGATCCGTCTTGAAGTTGTCATGAACCGGTTGCGTAAAGCGGGCTATCCGGTTTCGCTTTCATCCGATATGCCTTTACGGCTGAGAGTCGTTACCCGCGATGAGATCGCCGTCGCCCACCTGAACCCGGATGACGTCGACCAGTTTCTGGCTGACCATCCCTGCGGACCAAGAAAGCAGATGCCCACACCCGGCACCGGGGAGATTACGCAGGCACAGGCGGCTGGCTTCAGGGTGCATCAGGGACAGGCTGCCGATGGCGCAGAACTGGATGGACGCTGGTGGTGGACACTCAGTCAGCCAGGCTGGGTCGAAGCCGAATCGGGCGACGCCAGTTTTCCTGATGAGATGGGCGCATGGGCGGACGCCGTGCGCGAACTGTGGCGGGACCCCAGACTGGTCCTGAGCGGCAAGGATGATGTCTGCGCCGAAGCAGGCGCACAAGCCATTGTCCTCGTCAGCATTCCGGAACTCATGCACCGGTTTTCTGCAGAACAGTCGCTCAGTCCCGCCATGCGCATGGTGAGAATCGGACAGGCCATCAAGGCATGGCATGTCGCCGATCATGCTGATGAAATCCACGACACGCCTGAGAGTGCGCCATCAACGCTCGTTTGCATGCTCTCGGATCTGCGGCACGACTGCGAAGCCAACCAGCTCGACTTTACGAAACTGGTGGGTGAATCGTACACGGAGTGTCAACTGACGAAACACCATCACGCAGCAAAGGAGACTCCCGTGAACGTGCTGCCCCATGATGCGCAGGAATGCCTGATGGACTTCATCAGTCACCACGGCGATTTCATCAAGGCCTGCCGCTTTATCGCGGATGCCCAGACCGGTTCTGATGACCGGCTGTACTGGCAGCATCAGATCGACGTTCTTGAACGTATGAAACGCCAGGCGAATCGCGTACTGGATTATCTATCTGGTAAAACGCCAATGATCAGTTAGTGGATGTTCGGCGCGTCGATATCCTCGAGCGACGTGAGTTTCTGTGTGGTCGTATTACCCGTAATCTGCGCATTGCCCTTCACGTTCACGTTTGCCGCGATGCTCACCTGACCCGTACCCGCTCCCGTGCTGCCGGGAGCAGTGGTCATGTCGCCATTCAGTTGCAGCGCCCCGTTCTCGGTAAAGTTGCCAGTGTGCGTGGTGGTAGCCTGGATATTCAGGGTCGTCGTCCTGATATCGATTTCGTCCTGCGCGAACACGCTCAGCTTCGTGGCCATCATCTGCAGTAGCGACTGGTCTCCATTGCCGATCTCGAAGTGGTTCTGGGTCGAGTCGAGCACGAGGTAATTACCGATATCGTCCTGAATGCGCAGATATCCCTCCTTCGTGTTCAGCTGAATCCCATACGCGTAGGGCTCGCCATTCGCTTTCGAGGTGGTGAGCGTCACCAGCCCCGTGTGTGTCGAGACCTGAAAGTAGTAGCTGTTCGACGGATCCGGTTGCGCTGACTCGTCCTGCGTGCCACTCCAGGCGTGCGTGACCGTCTCGAGCTTGCGCAAGCCCGAATCATCTCCGCACACCGTCCAGTAATAGCGGTCGGTATCCGCGAACTGGTAGAGCTTCACGCGTGCACCACGCCTTACATCCGGTGCACTCACCCGGTTCGATTCCCCCTCTCTTAACCATTCAGCCTTGATCGTGTTCGATGAAGCAACCTGCGTGCTGTAGGCCGCCCCGTTCACATCCGTGCCCGAACTCGATAGCGTCGTTCCGGTCTGGGTGAGTTCGCCGTCCACGAACGGCAGTTTCTCGATCGGTGTGACCTCCACGGTATTGCTTGAAGGCAGCTTGTTTTCCGCCACGATACCAATGGAAAACGGCTGCAGGTGAGAAGCAGGAGGATTCGCCATAAAACCTCCGCATGATCGTCTGCAAATCAGTCAACCAGAAAAAAATCGCCCAGGATCATCGTCTGAAGGAGAACTCCAACAAGGAAAAATGACATGAACGATAAGGAATACCAGGTACATCGCGGAGACCTGATGCTCTACATGGCTACCGTGCCGATGCTCGTTGACGAGGAAGGTTCATTGCTCGCGTGTTACTGGTCACTGGCACGCGTCACCAGCGTGACGCCCAACGGACACGTAGGCGCATACCGCACGTTCGGCACGCATTTCGTGAGCAGAGAAGAGCCTGATGAGTGCGCGTTTCTTTCGGCCAGCAAGGTTGATGTCCAGGCGATCGAACGCGACATGAATGCACGGGTGGTGAGACAGCGAGATGCCAACAGGTTCAAGCTTCCCGACTACGCCTACGAGTACGTGCAGACATTCATGCTGGAGACCACGAAACCATGACAGAAACCCACCGCACCCAGGATGCCGGAATGACTGACATCCAGCACATCCCCACACAGAAACTGCTGGCAGAACTGGCCAGGCGTCAGGCCCTCCATCAGATGCAGGGTGCGATCGAGGCACTGTACGACCAGCTCGAACGTACCGGTGCTCTCTCAGGTGACAGCGCCCTGTCCGCCTACCTGATGTACCGGGTACGACGTGAGGCCGCTCTCGTCCATGGCACACCGAATGCACATCAATCTGCGCAGTTCTGGCAGGCAAAGATCGATGCGCTTGACGAAGACCAGCGTAATCCCGCCCGCCCTCCCCCCTTCAAAACCATTCATGAAAAAGGAAACTTCACCCGCACGGCGCGGGGACCTGATCATCACGCAGGCGACATCGTCATTCGTCCATCTCAAGGAAGGACGGCAAAGCCGCACGTTCTGGACACTGGGTCGCGTAACATCCGTGTCCCGCGACGGACGAGTGAAGGCGTATCGCACCTTTGGTGTCCATCATGACAGCCGGCACACACCGCTGCACTGTCATCTGGTAACAGCACAGAGAGCTGATCTCGCTGCGATCGCGCGCGACATGACCGAACTGATTGCAAGCCGGTGGAATGCCAACGAATTCGCCGATCTCGACGCCGTACGCGCTTACCTGCAGGCGTACAGGATCGAACCTCAACGCCGGTAACAAACTGTCCGCCTTCTCCATGAACAGGAAGAACAAACCCGCCCGGCGCGGAGATCTGGTCGTTGTACAGATGGCCGAACTCGCCACCCAGGACGGCGAAATTGAAATCAAACGTTGCTTCCTGACCCTGGGCCGGGTCACGCTCGCCAACGAAAAAGGAACCGTTATGGCTTACCGCCGCTTCGGCAGACATTTCGTTGACCGGGAAGTGCCAGAGCAGTGCGCGGGCGTCAACGCCCAGCGCATCGACATGCAGGCCATCGAGCGCGACATGACTGCGCGTATCGCGAAAAATCCCACCGCCAACGAATTCGCCGACCTCGAAACGCTGGAAGCCTATTTGTGCACGTTCATGAAGGAAACCCGCGTCCCATGAAAGCTAACCCGTCCACCACGTATTTCATCAGACTCGACACCGCCACCGGAATCGCCACCCGCGCAGCCGACGATTCCCGCCTGCCGCAAACGATATTCCGTACTCCCGACACAGCCGGCTGGACCCATACCAACTCGCTCGCACGTATCCTGGACAGCCGTCACTGCGAGGTTTTCGTGACGATACTGCCCCGACATTACTTCCCATAGCGCCAGCGCCGCGCAGAACCCGGAGGAAATGGCCGTGTACTACACCGCGTTAATCCTCAGGGGCTACAAACGTTTTGCCCTGAACCCGATCGCGACCTTCATCCTCCGGCCGGTCGAGATCATCCAGCTGATTCTCGGCACCAACGGCTCGGGCAAGTCTTCCCTGCTGCGCGAACTCTCGCCGCTACCCGCCGTGGCCGCTGACTTCCAGAAGGATGGCTCCAAGGAAATCCACATCACCGACCGGGGCCACCAGTACCGGCTCATCAGTTCTTTCGGTTCAACAACACGTCACAGCTTTCTCAGGGATGGCGAGGAGCTCAACCCGGGTGGCACCGCCACCGTGCATCGCGAACTGGTGCAGCAGACCTTTGGCGTCACGCCCGAGACGCACGAGCTCATGCTCGGCACCGAACGCTTCACCACCATGGGACCGGCGCGTCGGCGCGAATGGTTCACAAAGCTCTCCGACATCAACTTCGATTACGCGATTGCCGTCTATACGCGCCTGAAGGACGAATGGCGCAACGTGTCGGGTGCGCTCAAGCTCGATCGCAGGCAGCTCGTGCTCGAGCAGGCGAAGATCATTACCCGGGAGGAACAGGCAAAGCTCGACGCCGAAGTCAAAAGCCTGCACAGCGATCTCACCCGCCTCATTGAGCTGCGCGCGCCCATCGAGCGGCCAGTGGAGGACATCGACGTTGATCGCCGGGCGATCGAGAATGAGCTTCGCACGATGAGCCGGCAACTGCTCGGCCTTCGCGCACAGGCGCCACCCGCGCTTTCCGGCACGCTTTCCGGCACGCAAACCGGCCTCCCGGAAAAGCTCACCTTTGAGAACACCGGCGACGTCGACCGTCATATCGAGGCGATCCGCCACCGGATCACGGCACAGGAGGCCGTCCTCACCCGCTGCGTCACCGAGCACGACCAGCTCAGGGAGGCCGTCGATGTGCTGCGGCGGCGTGGCAGCGCTGACCTGAAAAGCCTCAGCAGGCGTATCTCGCAGCTGCAGGACGCCCGCCATCAACTCCTCGCCGCGCGGCGTCTGAAGCTCGAGGGGTTCGAGGCCACCGCAGCCATGCAGACGTTCACGTCCATCAGTGAGACGCTGGCAGAAAAACTCGCGACGCTGCCCGCCATCGGGGAGGGACACTACAGTGCGGCGCTTCTGAAGCAGGAACGCGAGCGCGTCCTGAAGCTCCGGGAGGCGCGCACGCAGTCCATGCGGCAGCTCGCGAGCCTGCAGGCGAAAAAGCTGCACGCCGAGCAGCATCGTGCGCAGGGCAGCATCACCTGTCCGAAGTGTCGTCATGTCTTCACGCAGGGCGCGACTGGGGACACGCTGCGCCAGCTTGCAAAGGAAATCGCAGCGGCCACCGATGCGCTGGCACGGCTGGAAAAGCAGGTCACCCGGGCCGAAGAATCGGTCGCCACGATCCAGGCCTATGGGGATCGCTACCGCGAGATCCAGCAGATCATTCACATGGCGCCGGCACTTAAATCCTTCTGGGAGCATCTGGCTGATACCAATGAACTGAGACTCGCCCCCGCGAAGCTCGTGGGCACACTCGCGCTCCTCGGTGAAGATCTCGAACTGGAGGTCAGGGCCGCCACCCACCAGCTTGAGATCGACGAGGCCAGGAAGCTGCTTGTCCAGTCTGAGCGCCTGGGAGACGCCACGCTTGAGCAGAGCGTACAGAAACTCACCGGGGCAGCGCGCAGCGTGGGTGAACTCACCCAGACGCTCGCGGCACAGCGCCAGTCGCTCGCGGACTTCACGCACTACCGCAGGAAGCTCGCCGAGGCGATGGCGCTCGCCTCCCGCATCGAAGCGGCCTGCCGCGAGTTCGAGACACTCACCCAGGAGCAGGTCGAGATGCTGTACCGTTCGACCATTCACCAGTGCATACGCCAGCTACAGAGCGAGCTCGCCCGCAAGGAGGAAATCCTCTCCAGCCTGAACCAGCAGAAAGCCGTCGTCGCGAGTCTGGAAAAGATAATCGACAGGCGCACGCTTGAGGAAGCGGCGCTCGCGGCCGCCCTCCAGGAGCTCTCCCCCACTGACGGCCTGATTGCCGAAGGCCTGACCGGATTTATCCGCGTGTTCACGCGCCAGATGAACCAGCTCATCCGCAAGATCTGGGTCTATCCACTGGAAATCCGGCCGTGTGTGGCCATCGAGGAAAAGGGCGTCGAGCTCGACTACCGGTTTCCGCTCATGGTGGGCGACGAGGCGAACGTGGTGGCGGATGTGAGCCGCGGCAGCAGCGGCATGCAGGAGATCGTCGATCTTGCCTTCAAGGTGCAGGCCATGAAATACCTGCATCTGGACGAGGGGCCGCTCCTGCTCGACGAATGGGGCATCACATTCGATGCCGCGCATCGCAGCGCCTCGATTGCCGCCGTCAAGCAGCTCATGGACACACGGCCCTTCAGCCAGCTTTTCATGATCTCGCACTACGCCGCGACCTACGGCGCGTTCAGCAACGTCCAGACGTGCGTACTGGATGCGCGCAACATCGCGGTGCCCAAAGTCTACAACACGCACGTCACCATGACCTGAGTGGGGAAGACATGACCCGCGATGAAATCACCCAGGCGCTCGCCTCAATCGGGCGGCATCACACCCATGCGCAGCGTGAACTCGTGCAGCTGGTCAAGCGCCTGCAGAAGGAGGGCGCAAGTATGGAACCGGTTGAGTCCACCGATGCACCGGTTGACGGGCCAGCCAGCGTACCGCGCGATCCTAGCGTGGCGCCGCCCACCCGTGAAGAGGCGCTCGCTACCGCAAAGGAAGTCCTCAGGGAGAAGCTGCGTGGCGCAGGGCAGTCCCATCTGCTGCATCTGGTCGACCAGGTACAGCAGCCGGATCTCGATGCGCTGCATCGTGCTGCACCCGCTGGCCCGAACCCGTCCCCCTGCACAGCGTTACGGGAGCGTGTCCCGGATACGGCCGACCTGGAATTCCTGCGGGACATCTTCGATGGCGAGACCCTTGCAGGCGGGCGCGGGCGCATCGGCCGTGGTGCCGGCGGGCTCAGGCAGTACGAGCAGGACGTCCGGGTGGCCAGCCAGGCTGATCTGAAAACCTGGCCCAGCGGCTTTTATACCGACCACACGAACCAGGCCACCCAGTTCCTCTTCAATCAGGCCGCGAACGGCTGGGCGCTCCTCATCGAGGGTCTGCCGGCCGGTACCGGTATTTTCACGCTGCATTACGGCGACGCCGGGCGAACCTGCTTTTTCCCGGTGGCAACCAGCGGGCTCGACCACGAGACACGGGAGTTTCTGGCGGCAAGTTTCAGGCAGGTGTTCATGCCGTGACACGCTCACGCCTGCTTCATCGAACCTGAGCCGCACCATATCCAGCCCGTACAGCTTTCCTTACATCAATCAGGATTACGAATTGATTTAGTTGATAATTCAGTTACCATTGACCGATGGGCGCATCTTGAACCGTTTGGCATTAACGCCCTCACGGGAGAGGCCTGTCACTACATGATGCGCCTGCTGTGCGATGTCAACGAGGAGGGGCGCCAGGCGCTCCTCGACTACCTTTCGCTGCCCGCCAGTACGGTACTCGCCGATCCCTGGAACCACTTCGTGAATGGCGAGCCCAGTGTGGGCAGCATCATGCTGCACACGGGCAGCCTGCCCGCGCTCGCCGAATTCCTGCTGCGGCGCTCGGGCGCGAAAGCGCTGGTGCGTCTGTCCTCATCAGGTGCCATCACCGGCCTGTTCACCGATGAGCGCGTGGCGCAGTACAGGCAGTTGCTCAGGGACATGCCCCATTCCACGCACCGCTGGCAGATCCAGCGCCTCACATCAGGTACCCAACCCCACGCCGGTTCGCGCAACCTCCACGCCGCGACCGGACGCTCACTATAGGGGTTACGCATTCATGACCGGACAGGACATTGAAACCGCCGCATGGCATTTTGTCATCGCGGCTATCTGGGCCGATGCCACCGAAGGCGTACTGGTCAGAAGCACCCGCGAGACCAGTGCCATTGCCCGAACCTTTGTGGAGGAATTCGTCAAGGCATACCCGGTCGAATGCGCCGCGATACTGGCAGCACAGGAATACGGCGCTCACCCTGATGCGGGCTCACCGGCTGCCGCCTTCGGCCACGATCTCTATCTGACCTGCACGGGTCATGGCACCGGATTCTGGGACCGGCGAGAACTGGGAGAAACGGGCAAACGCATCAGCGAGCGCATTCGCCTCGAATCACGACGCTGGAATATCGAAACGTATTGCGACCGTCGGCAGCTGCACTTCTGCGTCTCGCCGCGCATGCACTTTCTTTCCCGGTACCGCCCATGAAAGTCGGTCAGGACGTACTGAAAGTACTGGGCTCGGCATCGGTGCGTGGCAGTACGCTCGCGCTCAGCAACATGCTCGGGCGCCAGCTCTATCAACGTACCGACAAGGTACTCAAGGCAGCCGGCGGCGAATGGAACCGCAAGGCCCGCGCACATCTCTTTGACTGCGATGCCGCGGACGCAATCGAGCAGATCATCCTTTCGGGTGAAGTCACGGTTGCCCAGGACTTCGGCTTTTTCCCGACGCCAGCAACGATTGTGCAGCGCCTGATCGCACTCGCCGGTATCCAGTCAAATCACATCGTGCTCGAACCCAGCGCCGGTCGCGGCAACATCGCCCGCGCGCTCGGTCATGCCAGACGGGTGGACTGCTACGAACTGCTGCCGAAGAACGTTGCGGCATTGCGTGGTCTGGATCTGAAGAACTGCCGCATTGTCGAGGCTGATTTTCTTGACATCAAGCCGCGGCCTGTCTACGACCGCATCGTGATGAATCCGCCGTTCGCAAAACGCGCCGACATTCATCATGTCCGGCACGCGCTGGACTTTCTCAAACCCGGCGGCCGCCTCGTCTCGGTGATGTCCAGGAGCGTGATGTTCCGTGAGGACCGGCTCGCGAAGGAATTCCGGGACCTGGTCGCGCAACGGGGCGGGCAGTTCGAGGCGCTCGAGGATGGCGCCTTCACCGAAAGCGGCACGCTAGTCAGCACCGTGATCGTCACCATCCCGGGTACCGCGGGTCGCGGCACACGCCAGCGCCCCGTGGTACCCGTGCGCAAGCCCCGGCACACGGACGCAGAAAAGACTCTGGCGCAGGAGCGTATCGACCTCATCAAAACCCCGCAATCCGGTCGACCGGAAAGCCGCCCCCTCCCTCCCCGGGTTGAACTGCTGGCCAGGTTGCCGGTTGAGCTGCCTGAAGGGTGGAGTATCGAGCCCTAAGGCGAAGACGGCATCGTCGTCATCAAGGCCCCGCACCAGCACGGCACCCTGTCTTACAACTCATACCGGGATCCAGTCGCACGTTTGCTGACCCAGGACGAAGTTGACCAGCACCGGCAATACGTCGATGATGCCGTCACGCAAATGCGTGCCGGGCAACGGGCGCGGGCAAGCGCTACCGGTCGTGATGTGCTGGTTCCGCCCTCGCGCTAGTCGTCAGCTATTGAAATCAATGTCGCACCCGATCTGCAGGAAGTACGCGGGACTCACGCCCGCGGCATGCATCGGATTGCGACTGTCGGTCAGGCCCGTCTCGCCCTTCGCATCGACCGTGCGGTAGAGGTAATTGTCTTTCAGATTGTCCTCAACCCTCAAGGACCACTGCCTGTCCTCCGGGACGGGCCAGTATTCAGCGATCTTTCCGCTGCCTGTCATGAGCGGCCAGACGGGCTCCACGTAGCTGATATAGGCGCCCGGCCAGCGCGGCGCCTCCACGCCCACGAGTTCGGTCCACAGCTGCGTATTGTCGATGAGCACCACAAAGGACTGGCTCATCGCCAGATACGCCTCGATATAGGCGTCCGAGATCATTTCGGCCACCGTAAACGCATGCGGATTGTCCGGCCACTTCGAAAGCGGCAGCATTGAGAGGTCGATGAAGCGCCCCGACTCGTAGTACCGGTCAAAGAGCGGCAGGTTATTGAAATTGATCATGAGCGAGCGGATCCCCACGAGCGAGACGGTCTTCGCATCGAGCACGTGCAGGTAGCCGCCGATCACCACCATCACCGTATAGCCCGTCAAATCCACGCCCAGATTCAGGTACGCGCGGTTGCCCAGATTTTCGGTATCGATCTGTTTATAGATCATCTCCGGTGTGATCGGCACATACGTGAGCGTGCCCAGATCCTCAAAGTCCACGATCCCGACTTTAATTTTTTTGGCGTGTATCACGGATTTCATGCCGTCGATCACCCAGATGCCGTTCTCGCGGTCGGTGTCGATGAGGTGAAAGAAGCCGTTCACGCTCACCATGCAGCTCTGGATAAAATCGCTGTACGACGTCGACTCGCGTGTCATGAAGAGATCGGTCTTCTCCGTGGTGGGCAGGGGACTCGTGAGTGACGCGATGGGACTGATGGGTTCGATGGCATAGCCCGCCTGGAACGCATCCTGATAGCGTGCGTACGCGGGAGTAAGGGTCGGGATGGTGTCGGACGTGGGTAGCGCCGCATCACCCATCGCGGCCAGATACGCATTGAAGGTCTGCTGCTGGTCGGTAATCGTGGCGAGAATATCGTTCAGGTTCAGGGATACCGGCGCTGCGAGAAACGGGTTGGCCAGCACCGCGTAGACCACCGCGTAGTTCTGGATCACCGCTGCAAAGCTCATGTCGCCCAGATCAATGGCGCTCCAGTCCTGCCCCCCGCCCAAGGCCTTGCCCATCGCAGAAACGAGCGTATACATCGCTAACCTCCTCCCGGAAACCCTTCACGAATCGTATGGCTGCCTGCACATGCTGCACAGCCATACGATGCGCGACGTGTTTTCAGGAGTGCGAACAGCATGGCTACCACGCCTTCGTACCCGTTCGATCCGACCGGCTCACTCGCCTCGAACCTGATCACCGGGGAGCAGCAGGTGCTGGTCGCGCAGAACTATCGTGACCAGCACCTGATCATTCCGGCGGCCGCCCCCTATTTTGCCGACACCCTCCAGATCCAGTTCAAGGATACGAGCGGACAGATCACGACGCTCAAGGAGGGCACCGACTACTTCTGCACGTACTGGTTCATCTCCGCAAGCCGCTCGTGCGCGATGCGCATCTACGGCTCCGTGAGCTTCATCAATACCGCCCTCTCGGGTGTGGTGCAACTGCGCTACCAGACGCTCGGTGGCATCTGGGTGCTCGATGCCGCCACGGTTGCCCAGTTGCTCGCCAGCAGCATGAACAACGCGCGTGTGACCTCGTGGGAGGAGATCAGCGGCACACCGTACGCCTTTCCACCCGAAGCCCACACCTGGGACGTCTATGACATGGTGGGCATGGACTATGTGGTGGCCGCGCTCGCAGGTATCCAGGACACGCTGCAGCAAACCGGGGGCGCGGGACTCGCCGCCCACGAAGCGGACCACAGCAATCCACACATCGTCACCGCTGTGCAGGTGGGCTTAGGCAACGTCCAGAACTACGCCATGGCGGCCAGCAGTGACGCCGTGGCGGGCACCTCCACCACGCTTTACATGACGCCCGCGGCGACCTCCGCCGCCATCCAGTCCCAGGTGCTCGGCCCCTTTCTCATCCACGTCAGCAACACCGCCAATCCGCACCAGGTTACCGCCGCCCAGGTGGGACTCGGCAACGTCCAGAACTATGGCGTGGCATCGAAAAGTGATGCCGTCACCGGTGCCTCCACCACGCTTTACATGACACCGGTCGCCACGGCTGCCGCGATCAACGGCACCGTGGGCCTCACGATCAACCAGCACCTGCTCAACACCAGCAACCCGCACCTGGTCAGCGCCGCGCAGGTAGGACTCGGCAACGTGCGCAACCTGTCAACGGCGAGCAGCAGTGATGCCATCACGGGCACGAGCAACGACCTGTACATGACGCCGGCGGCCACGGCCGCCGCGATTGCCGCAACCGGGTCGCTCGGGCAGATGAATGCCCACCTCACCGACTACAGCAACCCCCACCGGGTCACGGCCGCCCAGACCGGTGCCATCACCCTGGACGATGCCAGCAACCTGCTGCAGGCCTGTCTGCCTGTCAGCGCAACGGCTGCCGACACCACGCTCGCGTACGGCATGACGCTCTCGGAGCTCACCGCCCAGATTCTCGCCGGCACGGCCTCCAACGCGGCGACGGTTGGCGGGATGACGCCGCAGGAGCTGCTCAGCTATGTGGCAAGCGGCGCCTCGAGTGACGCAACAACGTTCGGTGGCATGTCACCCACCGACTGGCAGACCTATATCGCCAACGCGACGGTGGCGAACTCGAACCTCGCCTATGGTCTGACCCAGAGCGCACTGACGGCGGCGATCCTCACCGGAACCGCCGGCAACGCAAACCAGCTCGCCGGCATGCCGGTGGCGGACCTCACGGCCAGCATCCTCTCGGGCACGGCTGCCAACAGCACGCTCGCCTACGGGTTGACACAATCACAGCTCGCAAGCGCCATTCTTCAGGGGACGGCTGCGAACGCGACCCTCTTCAATGGCATGACCTCGAGTGCGCTCATCCAGATGGCGGTGAACGTCGTCAGTGCAGCCGTCGCCGCCCAGGAATTCATTGCGGAAAACACCGACGCTGTCGCCAGTGTCTGGACGCCGCTTGGCCAGGTTGCCATGCCGGGGGCAGCGCAAACGCAGAGCGTCTTTCCGGACGTGCAGTGGATCGTCGCCGGGGGCGACGCGATCACCGACACCGACAGCGGTGCGTGGCTTGTGCGCGTCTCGGTGAGGGCCGCCAGTGCACCGGACAATGTCCGGCTAGGCGTCACGAGCCTCAATGGCATGAACATGGGCACCGTCTCGTTCGGTTTCACGGTGGATAGCACAACCACACCGGGCGCGCCCGTGCTCACCGTGTGGATGCAAACCCCGGGGGAAACCAACCCGATGACTGTTACATCCCTCTCCACCAATACGACCCAGCTCACGGGCAATGTCAACCCGGTCACGACTGAGCCTGCCGGCATTGTGTATTCGGCGGCCGATGAATTCGCGAAGTTCCCGGATCTGTCCGGTGTGGTGGACAACCTGATCACCGCGTTCACCACCCTCTCCAGCTCGCTGGTGTCCTGATCTACATCCTGATCCACGTCCTGATGTGTGCCCTGAAGTGAATCGCTGATGGGTCGCGGGGGATGCCATGTCTACACAGGTTTCGTTGCCTGTCTCGCTTGCCTTCGATCCGGGTGGCCGCTCACCGGCCAACCGCATCGAGAACGAAATCCAGGTCATCGGGCTGCGCGCCGTCCGCGCCTTTCCCCTGAACTACGGACTCTTCTTTGGACGCTCCCTCATTCTCGTTGATGATGCGAGCGGCGCTGTACTCGCACCCGACACGCAGTACTACGTCACGCAGATCGACGTCGAAGCCTGCATGCGCTGCGGCAGTGAGGTTGTCGAAGTGGTGGTCATCACCGACCTGACGGTGGGCGAGCGCGTGCGCGCAACCTACCAGGCGCTGGGTGGCCCGAACAGCGTGTCGCTGGGGGCGCTGCAGCTCGCCATCGACAGTCTGAACATCAATGACGGCCCCATCGCGTGGGACCATGTTACCGCCAGGCCCCAGGCTTTCCCGCCCACGCCGCACCACCCGCATATCGGGGATGACGTCTATGGCATGGAATACATCGTCGCCGCGCTTGCACGCCTGGCTGCCTCCATGCTCGCTGGCCAGGGCGGCGCGCAGGGAGAACTGCTCGCTTATGCACAGGACTGCGTGAACGAGGCGCTTGACTCGATTGCAGCGGCCAGTGCGGCACTGGATGCGCACGAGACCAATTACGGCAACCCGCATGAGGACACGGCGCACATGATCGGCGCTTACCTCACCGGGGAAACCCGCGCTGCGATCGCGCTTGAGCGCAGCAACCAGCAGGCGGCTGATACGGTCATCCAGGGCGAGCTCGACACCCATATCGCCGACACCGCCAATCCGCACGAAGTGAGCGCGAACCAGCTCGGCGGCTACTCGACGGCGCAGTCCGATACCGCTATGGCCACCATGCAGGCCACGCTCATGCAGTCGATCACGGCGACCGAGGCACTCCAGAACGCCCACTTCGTCAACACCGGCAACCCGCACCAGGACAGCGCCGCCAGTATCGGCACGCTCACCAGCGGCCAGATCGCAAGTGCTGCGACTGCGGGCGCCGCCTCGCCCGCCTCCCAGGCTTCGGGACTGGCGACTGCCATCAACAGCCACGTCACCAACATTGGCAATCCGCATCAGGACACCGCCAACAACACCGGCACATGGACCTACACGGCGATCCAGACGAACGTCGTCACACCGCTCACCGCCCACATCAACAACCTCAGCAACCCCCATCAGGTCAGCGTCGCCCAGCTCGGCACCTACCCGTCCACCACGATCAACAGCAACATCGCCGCCGCACTTAACCAGATCGTCGCCGACGTGAATTCACTGAACGGCACGATCTCGGCACACACCGGCAATTACAGCAATCCGCACCAGGACACGCTGGCCAATACCGGCGCGGCGGGATTCACTGCCGGCGCGCTACAGAACGCGATCAACCAGCTGCAGGGGCCCGGTGGCAGCGCTGCGAACGCCATCGCCGTGCTGCCCTGAATCCATCAACGATGGAGACCCATCGTGATACCCAATCTCTACCGGTACGCGCCCGACCTGTCGGGCTCGAGCCGCCGCAATTTCGTCACGGGCGAGCCGCACGCGATCGGCATGCGCCCGGTACGGGTAATTGCCCCCCGCCAGGGGCTTTTCTTTGCCCGCTCGGTCCAGGTGATGGATGCCTTCACGCGTGCGGTCCTCTCGCCGCTGCAGTACCGGTTCCAGTTCATGCACGCCCACGCGAGCCGGCTCACCGGCCAGGAGGTCGATGCCCTCATCGTCATCACCGACCACACCGTCGGTCCGATCGTGCTCATCACGTACCAGGCGCTGGGTGGCGAGTACAGCCAGCCGCTCGCCGCGATCGCCGGTGAAATCACGGCGCTCTCGAACGACACGCGCGGCGTCGCCTTTCGCAACATCCGCAACCGCCCCAATACGTACCCACCGGTGCCACACCTGCACGAGATTGGCGACACCTACGACTGGGACTACATCGTCACGGCCATCGAGATGCTGATGGCCATCATGAGCCTCGCGGAAAACGCCTCCTATGACACGGTACTGGGTTTTATCGACCAACAGGGCAACCTGCGCGATGCCGACATCGCCAGCCTGGCGCAGGCGCTGAACGCGCACATTACGAACTACAGCAACCCGCATCAGGTCACGCTCGCGCAGCTCGACATGTATTCGGCCACACAGGTGAGCGCACTGATTGCGGCCCAGAGCGGCATGCGCGTGGCGGACGACAACACGTTGCTGACCCATATCGCCACCCACGCGGCCGACGGAAATATTCCCCATGACGATACCGCTGCTGACGTCGGCGGCTATACCATCGAAGAGGCGGACGCCAGGCTGAACGCGATCGTGCTCGCGCTCGACGCGACGCTCGCAGCGGATGCACAGGCGATGGCGGCCCACGCGGCCGATACCAGTAATCCACATAAAGTCACGCTCGAACAGATCGACGCGCTCTCCACCGCCCAGATCGGTGACGTGATTTCCACGGCCATGCAGCCGGCCACAAGCCAGCTTGCTGCCTGCGAAGCCCAGCTCGACGCACACATCACGGATTACAGCAACCCGCACCAGACCACGCTCTCGCAGATCAGTGGCTGGGACAGCGGCAGCATCGGCACGCTCAACAGTGAGGCGGGCGCTCACATCGCCAGTACGGCCAACCCCCATCAGTTGACCGCGAGGCAGGTTGGCACGCTCACCGCGAGCCAGATTACCAGCAACATCAGCGGCAATCTCACCACGCCCGCCACGAACTCGTATCTCACACCGCAGGCCAACACCATCAACGGCCACGCCGGCGACACCAACAACCCGCACAACACCACGCCCGCGATGCTCGGCGGCTGGACCTACGCGCAATGGCAGGCGGCGCTGCAGGCCGCCATCAATGCCCTGTCTTATTGATGATCCTTATATTCAGGAGTCCATCTCATGTCGCACGTCATGAGTTTGCCACTGGATGTGACGGGCGCGGCCCCGACGAACCACATCACGGATGAGCCCTACGTGATCGGCTCGGCCCTCACCCGGGCCTTCGCCACGAATTACGGCGGCTTTTATGCATCGAGCCTCGTCATCCGGGACGTCGCAACCGGCATGCCCCTCGCACCGGACCAGTATTTCCTCTCGGGCATCATGGATCTCGCGAC
The DNA here is from genome assembly GCF_021390575.1 of Paraburkholderia adhaesiva. Taxonomy (GTDB): domain Bacteria; phylum Pseudomonadota; class Gammaproteobacteria; order Burkholderiales; family Burkholderiaceae; genus Paraburkholderia; species Paraburkholderia adhaesiva. Next base: position 108,026 of record NZ_JAJEJQ010000004.1, read on the forward strand.
CGCGAAATACGGCAGGCCCAACGACACGCAGATCGTCTCGATCGTGGTCGTCACCGATGCGGGAGTTTCACCCGATGTCGAGCTCGATTACCAGGCGCTGGGTGCGAAGTACGCCACACCGCAGACCGCCATCGCGAATGCGATCGAGACCTACGAGCCCGATACGCGAAACGTGCAGTGGCCTTCAGTCATCGATAACGTGGCTGATCTGCCACCCTCGCAGGCCGTGCACGACGCCGGCCAGAAGGGGCTGATCACCTTCGAGTACGTGGTCCACGCGATTGACCGCCTACAGCAGCTCGCGCTCATGGGCGACCCGGTAACACAGGACGAGGTCAGGGCCTATGCGGATCGCGCCAAATCTGTGCAGAGCGCTGGCGTTCAGGCGCAGCTCGCGCTGCTCGATGCGCACGAAGCCGACACGGACAATCCGCACGAGCTCACGCCCGCACAACTGCAGGCGATGACCCGGTCCCAGCAGGACGCGGCGATCCTCACCGAAACCAGCGCGCGCATCGCAGCCGATGCCAGTGTTGAACAGACGCTCGACGCCCACACCACCAACTACGGTAATCCGCACCAGACCACGCTGGCGCAGGTCGACATGTATTCCGTCGCGCAGGCGAACAGCCAGATCACCACCGCCCGGAACGGCGTCAATGCGGTGCTCGCCTTGAATGTGGGTGCGATGAACGCTCACATCAACAACACGGACAATCCCCATCAAACCACACCCGCCGAACTGGAAACGCTCAGTGCGAGCGATATCTCGACGGCGATATCGCTCGCCGCCAGTGCGGTGAGTTCAGACACCGCGGCCACCCTCGTGGCACTGAACACCCATATCAGCAACACGGCCAACCCGCACGAGGTCACACCCGACCAGCTCGGCACGTGGAGTGCCGCCCAGCTCCAGTCGCTTGCCGGCACGGTATCGGCCCACACCGTGAACTATGCCAATCCGCACGCCGATACGGTTGCGGCTATCAGCGGCATGGCCAGCACCGCCATCGACAGCGCGATCAGCGCGGCACTCTCAAGCCTTCTTTCGTACTACTCGAACAATAATTCCGCGATGGTGGGCCACATCAACAATCTCAACAATCCCCATCAGGTCAGCGCCCAGGCGATCGGCTGCGTGGGTCCGTGGAATAACCTCGCGGGGGACCTCAACAACGCCCAGGCACAGATCACGAATTCGGTGCCTGTGATCAACGATGCAGTCTTTTCATCATTTCATGCCTATGTGGACCGGGACGGCTATATCTCGGTCGATTTCAGAACCGCTGCGTGGAGCGGTTACGGATTTAACGGAAACCATTCACCGAGCCTCGTATCCTATACGCCCGTGATGGGCGGCGTCTCGCAGATCGCGATATACCGGAGCGTCAGCACCAGTCCGGTCATCACCAGTACCGATGCCGGACCACCGCTATCCGTAACCTTGACCCAGGCGCCCAATGCCTCCAATGACTGGACGGCCATCGTCTACATCAACGATAACCCCCAAAGCGGGGCGCACAATTACTACGTTGATGTTCACCTGACCTGCACCATGTAATGAGGCCACCGGCTGCCTTCATGCAATGAGCATTAATCCGGGCAACGGCGATGGTGCGTGATCGTCAGATTGACTGGAGATTTTTTCATCCAATTCCCCGAGCAATCAGGAAGAACCTTATTCCCATCAGCACTATATTTAATAAAAGGATTTATCCGAAAGACTCAAAGGAGTAGCCATGAAGCGCGATAAATTTCACGAACTTCATTCACTATTACCGGTAGAACACCAGCGTGCGCTGCGTGCTGCCACACATGGTGATCGGGACGCCGTCATAGCGCTCCTGCGCAAGGAATCGCCCCAGTACTTCCATGTCGAACACGGCGAAAACCAGACGCTCAGGATGCGCGAGTTTGTCGACGAACCGGGCACCGAAGTATTGTGCCGGGGCTGGCTCCGAGATAGTGCCGTGAAACGGCGCGATGCGTGGCACCATGCGTTGTTCGAAACAGACGTGGCGAACATGGAATAACCTGGCGTCTTCGCCGCTCACCCGCGAAGAGTCCTGAGAACCTGCATCGTAGGGCAATGATGATGGAACTGCCATTCGGGAATTATTTCGGAATTCACGACAGGACTTCACGCCAGATTCTTCGTGATCTGGTTTTTTCAGTTCCGGCTTCATGCTGCCTGAATGCGGCATCGGGTTTGGCAAGCCGGTTCAGAACAGGCCCCTGCGGGGCGACGCCCTGAAGTGCAACACGCGGGTCACGGTCACGATCTATGGGATGGAGGAAGGTAAGCGGTGCGATGAAGGATACGGCGATGGACGCAGGGAGGAACCTCTGCGGGGCAGCCGCACCTTCTGGTACCGGCGCATTGATCTGCGCTTGGTTGCTGCTTCGCGCGTGCGCAGGCCCGCTGTTCCCATAGCCGGTTACCCGTCGCGCACGCATGAACTGCTCGATGAGATCAATCGGTATTACGGCCTGAAACTCGAAGAAGAAGATGTCGAGAATCTCGTCTACCAGCCAGGCGAGACCGCCTGGCTCGTGGCCAGTCCCGCGTCACTTGTCTTCACGGGACGCACAAGACTTGATCTCGCGCGGCCGGCCATCACGAGCCTCGTCGATATCACGAGCCTTGGTGGATTCGACGTGGCAGCATAAAGACTGGGTGCGCTGCGCGCTCGCCCAGGCGGCATATACTTAGACACAGTATGCAAACATTTGTGGCACGCAGGCATGGAACATTTTCTTGAACATAACGAGCAGGCTCGCGACACCTTTGAGCAACTCAAGGGCGGCGTACGCGACCGGTGGCGCCAGATGGCGCGCGATGCACTGGGCAATCTGCCCACCTGGGCTGACCCGTCACCGCGCCGGAGCATCAGCCCAGCCGCACCTGATGAAGACAGCACGCACACATCAGCCGTCTGACGTATCCAGCCGGTGAGGAGCCGGGTCTCACCTCCATGCAAAAGTGTGCGTGCCCAGGAAACTAAAAATCGCCATTGCGCCTAGGCCGACGACCAGAGCAGAGCAAGCTTCACCAGCAGTGCCAGGAATTCGCGCATATCTATCCCCCAGGTGGCCGGTTACCCGAACCAGACGTAGCAGGTTTCGACAGATAGGTCGGGAGCTGCACCAGCGCTCCCACGAACAGAATGAATCAGCTATCACTTCCGCTACGAGCAGGACAATCGGCAGCCCGTTAAAGAGCGCACGGAGGATCCAGCGCATGAAGCAGATCTCAAACTACCCGAAGCTGAATGTCGCGAACACGCGTCCAAACGGGTTAAAATTTGACATAAAAAATTAAACTTTGACACCTTCAAATTCTATGACGTCATTCAATTTTGGATATTTTTTCTTGAGCACCGCTACATAACATATCGCGCTTACCATAAACACAAAAATCATCGCGAATATTATGAAAAAAATAGATAGACCAAATTTAACAGCCAGAAAGATGATGGGCCAAATTGAAATAATCGCAAGCGATACAAAGCAACCCACTAAAAATCTTGGCCCGTTCATCCGCTCCCACGTGGAAGGATCTATACCATAAGATAAAAATATGCCAGGGGAAAATCTCAGGCCGCGAAGCGCCAATCCTTTTAAAACAGCAATCTGCAATTCACGTTTATTTTTGAATCTCTTAAATTCGCCCTGAAAATAAAGGACGTGCTTTTCTTGACCCACCCAAAATTCAAGGCCGGTAGGCTCATACTTCCTTCCGCCATGAGTTCCGACATCGTACCAACTGGACACGTTTTCCTTGATATCGCCCCATGCTATGTCACACACTTTTCCGCCATATGAAAAGTTTATGCCATCGTTATTTACAACAAATGAGTAATTTATTTCCTCCTTTCCAGATCGCCCCAGAAGATAAAAAGAAAATGCAAATAAGCCAACAACCAGGAAAAATTCAATAATAAATGCCGACGGAGGAAATCGCTCGCCATCTAAAAATAATATTACCATGAAGCCAAAACTGCCAATAGCGCAAAAAACCCCTGTCACAATATACATTATTTCCGTGAATAATTTTGCAGGAATGCCGCGCACTTCTTCGACAGAGTCAAAAGAAATAAGAAATTTTCTACTCATATTCTATTTTATGACATTTAATCCTAATGGCGAGCAGTTTCCTTGCCTTCGATAGAGGCTCGGAGGATACGTGACGTCATTGATAAAACCTGAATATTCGCGTCTACCTGCTTGGGAGTCGCTTGCCTGTTCCTCGCCAAACCCATGGCCGCGAGTTCTATTTTTCCTCGTCAGATAATTGAATTGGCGGTTTCGTAATGTCAAGATAACTGACGCTTGGCACCCCCTGGCTATGACGCCCACCCCTACATTAAGTATCGAATATGTCAGCGTAATCGGGATCATCTTTTGCCAGACGTCATACCCGGTTGAAGCAACAGCTTTGCTCGGCAAATGTTCGTATAGCGCCTTCCGTTTTCCATTATGTCCGAAAGACGAATGACATCAGTCATGCTTACGCTAATTGCCCTCTTGAGCAGGCCAAAATTCGTGAGCGCCATATAAACGGAAAAATCGATATCCCGATACTGCTCAGGGATTTGAGGCTTCAACTTTCGCCTAAGCCACTCACTATTTATCACAATAAGAGATTCCGGATCGCACATATCCATTACCACCTGATCCCGGCTCGTCAGACTGAGAGCCGAATCAGGCATAGCACGCACGGCATCACCACGGCCGAACTCATCTAACAATGAGGCTGCTTCCTCGTAAATATCCTGCTGCACCATATTCTGTGCTTTCTGGCTGCCACAATCCGGAACCGGACTACAGGCACTCAAATTTGCCACCGCGATAGTCAATAACAATAGCCGAATTATCCATTTCAAGCGCCCCTCTTTTGGCTGAGTTACATTGCCAAATAATTCGTGCTTACATAGCGTGGTACAACTTGCCCTAAAACAAAGGTCTGTGCCAACGGCAGGTTTGCGCACTTCATCGCGTTTCGGCCAGGCGCAGGTAAAGTGAACTTCCTACGACTGAGAATTCTGAAATCCCATGACCTTTGTTTTTTCCTGCCCGTAGTGAATAAAGACAGTATGGCCACATCCAGCCAGTGCTTCAGATGCTGGCTCTGGCACCACCATACCACGAGCCACAAACTGATATCATCAGGTTCAATAAAGTTCGCACACCCATAAGAGCGAACCGTTGAGACTTCGGCCGGATCATTCTTTGCATGGGTGTTACCGTCTCTGCATTTACCGGGGAGACTACCGAGTGAAAAATTTAACGACAGACAGCGGATAACTTGCATAACAATCTACGCGTTCGCTTGATAATTGCGCAAGTAATCATGAAAGGCGATCGCCAAATCATCAAGAAATGTCAAGGAAAACGCTGTCCACATTTGTGAATTCCCGATTTTCCTCAATTTTCATCTCACATGAAATACCACGGCAGTCAGCTTCCTGATGTCGAACCCATTTGTGTATTCCACGGATTATATCCGCTGGGTACCGCATTGACGAACGCGCTGCTGCCCGGATTGAACGTGACCTGATCGGCCACCTGCCAGGTCGACGCCGCGGGAAACACCTGCGTCGCCTGACCGTTGTGCTGGCAGATGCTCCCGATCGCGATGCCGCCCACGTTGCCCACCGGATTCTGGTTCATGGCCACGCCCCCGTTCCACTGCTGCGTGACCGGATTAAAGAACCAGATGAGCGCATCGACAAGATTCACCGCCATGCCGACCGTCACGCCCTGCGCGGGTGGCTGCGCGCCGATCGAGGCAACCGTGCCCCCCAGATAGAGCACGCCGCTCGTCGCCTTCGCGACATTGGTGACCATCATGATGCTGTTCGCATCCGCCCCGAGTTCGCCCACCGGCACACCAAACTGGTTCGTGAGGCCAAACCCGCTCGCGCCCGTGAGACGGTCATACGTCGCTTCGGCGTAGAAGTAGCCCGATACCTGCGCGTAGGTCGTGCGGGCACTCAGCCACTCGTTGGCCAGCGCCACCACGGTCATGTTGCTGTTGGCAAGGTCCATGCCATCGGGCAGCAGTGTCGCATCGAACGTCGCATTCACCGTCGGCAGGGTGGGCGTACTACCGCCACCTGGCGGCGCGATACCGGCGCCCGCAATGATGCCTTCGTCGATGAGGCTCTGGATGAACTGGGAGAGGGATGCGACCTGCTGCTGGAGGGTGGCAACCTGCACGCGTGCTGCGGCAAGCTGTGCGGTAGGGGTGCCGTTGCGTCCCATCAGCGCCTCACGGCTCGCGGTAACCGACGCGTCCTCGGCGGGACTGATCTGGGTCTGGGCGGTCACGGCGAGCGAGCGGATCGTGCCCGGGTCCACGCCGATCGCGTCCTGCACCACCGCTCTCACCTGCGACTTCACGTAGGTCAGGTCGAGCGAGTCGGGCAGCGCCCCCAGTTTCACCCCGAGCACGATACCCCGGTACGGGATGTTGTTGCCGTTGGGCATCTGGCAGATGTATGTGCTGGGCACGTGAATGCGGTTCGCGCCTGTCGCCTGCAGCGAAATGATGGATGCCCCCGCGGCGACATCGTTCTGGTAGTCGCTTTGCTGCAGATTTTGCGGCTGGTAGTAGAGCGTGAACGGATCCCCGCCATCGGCGATGATGTCGGCCAGCTCGCGCACCGCCACGCAGGTGTACGCGACGGTGGACGAAACCAGCTGGTCAAAGGGCGTCACCAGTGACCACAGGCCCGAGGCTCCGAGGTTCGGATTCAGGGGGGTTGTCATTGCGGTTCCGGTTTAAGGAGGCTTGTGTCAGGAAGTGGTTCCGGTCTCTGCCGATTGCTCCGGAGCGGGCACACCAGCCAGAGGAAAGCTGGATTTCGTGACCATCAGGTAGCTGATGTTGTTGTAATTCGTCACGAGATAGAGGACGTTGTTGCGCGTGAGTTTGGTCATGCCCGCGGGCACACTGCCGTACTGGGTGAGTGTCTCCGCATTCACGAGCATGGTCACGAGCAGCAGCAGGAAGTTTTGCGTGGCCACCGCCATGCGGTTAAAGTCCACACTCTGCGAGGGCACACCGAGGAGATCGGGAAACACGTCGACGATCTGGAAGGCGTTATTCTGGTTGCTGGGCGAGCCGCAGCTCACAAGCGCAATGGATTTATAGGGCACCGTCTGCACGCAGGCATTCGCATTTATATGACTCGCCCCATAGGCGGCGACCTGGCCGATCATCGTATTCGCGCGGCCTAAGTTCGCCACCGGCGAATAGATCCCGCGCTGCTGGCTGCGATCGGGAATCGCGAACTGGTCCCACATCGGCACGAGTGTAAATTCCGTGCGTTTGAAGATCTCCGGCAGGATCGCTTCCCAGTCGGCCTGATCATGCGTGCTGTTGGCGAGTATGAAATTGATGATCGCGCCCGCCACCGAATCGATGTTGTTGCCGGCAAGGCCATAGATCAGGATCGTCCAGTTCGTCAGGATCGTGTTCTCCGCATTGTTCGGATCGATGTAGTTGAAGCTCTGCGCCTCGAGCATCGTTTCCGGGAAATTGCCGCGCGCGGTGTTCACGAGCGCAATCGTGTCGGTGTACGTCTGGGCCGCCACGAGCGCCGCCACACTCGATGAGGTCGTGAAGAAGTCGTCCAGATTCGCGACTGGCGGCACGACGAGGATGGTGTAGTCGTCGTACTGCGAACCGAACGCGGAGTCGGTGAACCAGATGCGGATCACGCAGGTGCCGCCGCTCATCATCTCGCCGTAGACCGGATCAGTGAGGTTTTCCCACTGCAGCCACTCGGGCACCCAGTACGTGCCATCGGTCGCCATCGGGCCGCAGGTGAAATTCTGCGCCTCGGTCTGGAAAGTCGCGAGCAGCCGGTCGAGCAGCGTCTGCGCGGCAATCTCCCCGGGGTTCGGAACCGCCTGGGTCTGGGCATAGATCCACGCCGCGAAATTCAGGACCTGCGTGGCGATGCCCGCGGGAACGCCGACCGCGCCCGACTCGTCCTGGCTCGTAAAACTCACGAGAAAGAGATCGGGACTTGACTCCTGGAACTCCATCGACTTCGTCACTGCGTAGGTGCTCGAATACTCCGAGAGTGCACCAATCGTTGCGAGCGTGCCCGCTGGGGCGGCACTCGCCAGTTTCGAGTTGTTGATGAAACCTTTGAGCAGATACATCGCGCCACTCCCGCCAAAGTGTCGTCAAGAAGCACCCCGGGCTACCCGGGCCATAGAATGCGCGAGGCCTTCCATGCCATTTTTCCAGACCCTTCTGAAGCTGTTCACCTCGGTATGGTCGGTCGTGCGGGAAATGGTGCTCAACAACGAATCGTTCCTCGAAGTGCTGCGCCAGAACCGGCGCCGCGCGATTTTCAGCATCGTGGTGATGGCGAGCCTCGCTTTCAGCGCGATCAGTCTGGGCGTGGATGCGCGCTTCGTTTCCATCCTCATCCGTTATGTACGGCTGGAGCGCAAATATCAGGACCTCGAAACAGCATCGCGCCGTGAACACGAGATGGGTCACCCGCAGGCCGGTCACCAGCCTTCCGCACCCGATGCGAGAACCGGGACGACGTCCGATCCCGTCACGGATCTGCGCTCGGCGCTCACCGACTGGGAACCCGAAAACTGACACGCCCGTGGAAACCGCCATGTTCCTGCCCGCATGGGTGGCCTGCGGCACGACTGTCGTCCTGCTGCCGGGCTGCATCACGCTCAATACCACCACGCCTACCGCCACGCCCGTCCCGTTATATGTCTTCACCCCGGCAACCCTTCCTGCCCCATCCTCCGCCCCACCCGTCACTCCACTTGCTACCCCGCCCGTCACCGCTCCCTCTCCCGGCAGACCGCGCCACCCTGCCGCCGCACGCCGCTCCCGCACCCAGGCCCGGGCAAGCCCGGCCCCTGTGAACCCGTCACAGCCCGCCTGCACCCGCTTTGTCATGCCGGCGCTCCCCGCCCTGCCTAAAGCGCCGCTCAGGGAGCTCGACGCCGTCAGCGACACGGCCGCCGCACTTGCGCTCGCCGACCGGCACATCGTCGACCTGCACCACTACATCATCGCCCTGCGCAACACGTTCAATACCGCCTACCGCGACTATCTGGAGCGCTGCCACGCCAGCAGCGCCGGACACCCATAAAACCGCTGTAAAAGATTACCGGCCCGCCTGATTGTGTGTCCCGCCCCCCTGAGGAATCCTGACAAGGAGCCGCGATGAGCACAGACGACGAGGTACTGGAACAACCCCTGGAGGAAACACGGGAAGAAAATGCTGCACCCGACGAGGCTGCCCCAGACGAGGCCGCGGGGCATGCCCGCGCCCGCCCTTCATCGCCGGGGCTGGACGCGATCGCAAAAGGACTGGTGCTCTATACCGACGCGGGCAGCAACCCCAATCCGGGACCCACCGGCTGGGGCGTGCACGGCTACCTGTATGCCGATGCGGTACCCACCCGGGGCAGCGGCAACCCGCGGTGGCTGCTCACGCGCCGCGGCTATGTGGAAAAGTACGATGCCGCAAAACGCATGGGGCTCACCGAGGTCACCCCCATCCACTATGTCGACGGGTTTGGGTCCGTGCTGGCCAGCAACGGACATGCCCCGACCAATAACGTGGGCGAGCTCATGGCGGCGGTCCGTGCGCTCGAATACGCGCAGGCGTTCGACGTCGCCCGCGTGATAGTGCGCGTGGATAGCGAATACGTGCGTCGCGGCATGGAAGAATGGATCGCGGCATGGAAGAAGAACGGATGGGTCAAGCGCGGCGGCGAGCCGCTGCCCAACGCCGAACTCTGGAAGGAACTGGAGGTGGCGAAAACCCGCCTCATCGAACGGGGCGTAGAGGTAAAGTTCACGTGGGTGAAGAGCCACAGCCACCATCTGGGCAACGTGCTCGCCGACAAGCTCGCCACCATCGGCATCGCGCTCTCCGCCCAGGGCAGCGCGAAAAACGAAATCGGCTCAACCGCGGCCCAGGGGTACTGGAAGTACGATACCGGCCGTCATCCGATGCTCGCCAACCGGTGCCTGTACTTCAACAGCGTGGCGCAATACCAGCAGGCGGGTGTCTACTGGCTGGGCGACCACGGCAAGGAGGACGAGCTGCTGGGCAAGCGCGTGAGCGATGGCGCGCATACGGTGGCCAGGTTGCGCGAACCCGATGCGGCCATCGAGCTCGTGCGCCGCTACACCACGGAACTCGCCGGCGGCCTTGATTCCATCGTGATCGTGCGTCTGGACCAGCTCTTCAGCGCCACCACGCACCGCGAACTCCTCACCTGGGGCACCGCCGCGCTGCTGCGCCCGAGCGCCTGGCGGCTCGACCTGAACTGCCTGGATGAGGAGCCTGGCGGCCACACCCACAAGCCGCTTTCGCGCGAATGCCGCCCACCGCGCATTGCGATGCGTGCGATTGCAGCGGTCTCGGAACTGATGGAGCGTCTACGCCTCTACGAGGAGCACGATGCATCGTTCACCGTTACCGACCTGACTGAACAGCTTTATGAAACCAGGGAAAAGCGCGGCGGAAAAAAAGAGGCAACGGGCAGCACTTCGGAAAGCGTCACGGAAAAGACGATGGAACTGCGCGCCGAATACGGCGTGGGCTTTGCCGCCCTGACGGTACCGGCCCGCTATCGCGCAGGGAACTTTGTCTCGACCATTCCCGTGACGCTCACACTCGGCATCGACCTCATCAACCGCAACGCGCTCAAACGGCTGGAGAAGGCCAACCCAAAGGTGAGTCTGATCACATGGTCCGAGTCGGAGCGCTCGTTCCGGTACGCCACCGTCGTGGAGGCTGATGGAGATATCTGCATCAGCGCCGGCACTTACTCAAACCTGAGAGTCATCCCCTGACTCATCCGCGCTTTCGCAATCCCGCGAACGGATTCCATCCGTTATCGCCCTTTACCGTCTTCAGGTAGAACGGATAATTCGTGCACAGGGACGCTGCCACGGCAAAGCCCATGTTGATGCCAAAATCAATCCCGTGGGGAATGTCGATATTCGTCGCAACCTCGAAGACCGCTTCCAGGACACCCACTGCCAGCGCAATCGCGAGCCATGTTACCGCCCGCCGCCACATGCCCAGCGCGAGCCAGTAAAGCGGGCCGAAAAAAAAGCCCAGCCAGCTGGCGCTGATGAGCCGCTTTTTCCTGCCGGGCAGTATCCTGAACGCTGCGCTGAATTCAGCTGATGACGGCGCGCCATACTGTTCGAAGAATTCGAACCGCTCACGCCATTTCGGTTTCCGCTCAGAAGGCAATGCGCTGGCTCCAGGGGTGAGTTCAGGCATGGTTTCGTCTCCAGATTATTGTCATTTAGCGGGCAATCCTGGCTCAGCTATTATCCGGACCCGAATTGTCCGGCCGGACGGCTTTCACGTAGTGACTCTGCCAGTACGGCTGGTTGATGTTTTCCACCCGCACATGTTCACCCGTTGACGGCGCATGAATGAAGTCACCGTGACCGAGATAAAGTCCCACATGTGTAATGCCGCGACCGAACGTATGGAAAAAGACCAGATCGCCCGTGTGCAGGTCCCCGAGCGCAACGGGTTTGCCTTCTGAGGCCTGGGCCGCCGCCGAACGGGCCAGATGCACTCCGGCTGCCCGGCTGAGCACATACTGCACAAAGCCGCTGCAGTCAAAGCCGTTCGCGGGCGAGTTGCCGCCACGGCGGTAACGGATGCCCACGAGGCTCAGCGCCTTGTCCTGTATGCGATCAAGCGCCGCACGCCATCCGCCGGCTGAATTCGCATCGGGATCAACGGTCGTCCAGCCTTCCGAATCACGGTCTGATACCGTAACGGGCCCGGGGGTTGATTCACTCGACGGCCCGGCCTCACTGTCAGTGACCGGCCCAGTGAGCCGAACGTCCTTCAACGCCCCGACCGGCTGCAGGTCCGGCGCAGCAGACGAAGTGGATGCTGTGGTGTGCTCAGGAACGACATCCGCATGCAGGGCGACATGCTGCGCAAGACGATGCGCTAACGGCCGATGCTGGACCTTTTGCACGCGGTGCTGCTCAGGATGCGCCCATACGGGCATAGCGCCCGTGACGGCCGCGATGGCCAGGATGATCGCCTCGGCGCGCAGCACAGATGTCGCCTTGCGGCAAAGGGATTGCAGTCGCATGGTGCTCTGGCCAGTCAGGCGCCAGAGATGCGCACGGACCCAAACCGGCGTGTCGTGATGATTGTGTGCACAACAATATCACCGGATCAATACAACTGAAAGCTTTGTTAATTTTCATTTAACGCTTATGGCAAATCCCCCCTCAAAATAATCAGGCCCCCTTGCCCTGCATTCCATGCCCGTCGCCGTCTGGCAGCTGAAGAGCCCGCAACACGACCTGGGTGCTGAAGTTCACCGCGGTGACGAATGTCTGCACCTTGTACCAGATGGTGCTGTACATCTCGAGCTGCGAAGCTATCTGGTACGCCCCTTCCGAGAGCTCCGTCACGACCTCGGGTGAAATGCCTTCAAGCTCGCGGCGCGCGATCTTCTTCTCGATTACACCCAGCAGGTGAAGGGATTCGTCGATCTTCTTCTGGATGAGCGTGCGATCGACGCGGCTGATCTCTGCCGCAAGACGGCTGGTTACCTCGAATACCGCCTTCCAGTCGGCATTACGCGAGACCACATCCGCGTAGGTGCGATCTGTCTTCGTGGAGCCGGCCTGGAAACACTCGCCGAGCTTCAGATTGTCTTCATCGCGCTGGCGATGTAACCCCCCGTAGTAGTCCGGGTTGTACTGCGCGCTGAACTGGAAATCGGCGCTGGTCACGAGCTGGCCGAGAAAGAGCGTGTAACGCGAAAGCTCATCGAGAATGGCCGTCGCATGCGAGACCGCCTCCGAGAGCGCTGCGGCATAGACGAGGTATGGCACCTTCAGCCCCTGCGGCACGCGTGCCGGCAGCGGCGAGAGCGTGACGTAGTTATACCCCGCAAGCAGCGCCAGAAACTGTTTCTGGTCGGCGCTGAACGCCACGGGCCGCTCACCCGGCGAGACGAGCGCGGCAAGATCCCCAAGCCCCTGCCGGACGGCGGGAATGATCCGGTGCAGCAGTCCGGTGATATCGGCAAGGTTAAAGGCTTCGAGCGCCACGACCTGGCGCTGGTTTTCGAGTAGCGTGGTCATGACAGGTCATCCATGATCGCGGGCAGACATAAAATAATTTCGCGGCACATCGTCTGCAAGCACTCCTGAACAGCGTATTTCCCATCGCGGGAGAAACCATGCCTGCGGACATCGATCTTCGCTCCAGGATGACGCCCGCACCGAATGTCAAGCTCATGATCAACCTCGGTGCGTGCCTGGACATTCCCACCGGCCACTACATCGAGGGGCAGCGCGGCGAATCGGTCCTCAACGGGGGACTCGGCTACATCACCGGGATCGTCGGCATCGGCAACAACTTCAAGTCCACCATCGAGCGCTTCATGATGCTCACCGCCATGTCGCGCATGATGTACTCCACCGCCAAGACCTACGACACCGAAACCAGTATCCACGAGGAACACCAGATCCGGGTCGCCGCGAACATCGCGGACTTTCACCACGAGAACATCCTCGCCAGTGGCCGCTGGCTAGTCACCGACAAGACCGTCTATGCCGGTGACGAGTGGTACCGCCTGCACAAGGAAGAACTGGAAGAAAAGCGCCGCCGCCGCGACATCACCGTCGCTACCCCCTACTGGAACCGTGAGCGCTCGGCAAACCTCTCGATGCTTGTTCCCACCTTCACCGAGATTGACTCGTTCAGCGAGTTCGAGACGAGCAACATCATCGAGATGCAGGACGAGATTGAACTCGGCGAGGCCAAAGGTAACACCATCGACATGCAGCAGGGGCGCGTGAAAAACCGCATCCTGATGGAGGTGCCGCGCATCCACACGAGCGTCTACGACTATCTGCTCATGACCGCGCACATCGGCCACGTGATCGATCTGCACGGCGGGCCGCCCGGTACCGGGGGCGCTGCCACAATGCTCAGATACCTGCGCAACGGCGAGAAGATCAAGGGGGTACCCGCGAAGTTCACGTTCCTCACCCACAACTGCTGGCACGCATTCAATGCGGCACCGCTCGTCAATCATGCCACGAAGGGGCCAGAATATCCGCGCAGCAGCAGCGATGACCTCGCCCACGACACGGACCTGAACGCGGTGCTCATCCGTAACCTGCGCGGCAAGGCGGGACCGTCTGGCATGCCCATCACACTGATCGTTTCGCAGTCCGATGGCGTGCTGCCGTCACTGACCGAGTTTCACCACATCCGGGAGAACGGCCACTATGGACTTGAAGGCAGCAACACGAGCTATGCACTCGCGCTCTACCCGGAGGTGAAACTGCAGCGCACCACCGTGCGCGCGAAGATCGATGCCGATCCGCTCCTGCGCCGGGCGCTCACGATTACCTCCGAGATGTGCCAGATGAGCTATCTCTGGCACACCCAGCCCGAGCGGTTCCGCCTCACACCCAGGGCGCTTTACGAAAACCTCAAGGCACAGGGCTACGACTGGAAAGTGCTGCTCGATACACGCGGATGGTGGACCCACGAAGCGGGTGAGACCCGGGAGCTGCCGTTTCTCTCGACGCTGGATCTCATTCGTATGAGTCTCGCGACGGGCCACCCCGAGCGTTACGTGCCCTACTGGCTCGAAGCAGACAGGAAGACCATCAAGGCCCGTTACCAGCGCTGCATCGAAGCCTACCGCGCACGCGACGTACCGGTCGACATGCAGGCCGGCACAAGCGTCGCCTGACACACATACACAGAACCGATCGCAAAAGGGCTGAGTCCTATATCACGTCAATGGAAACGCATCATGACTGAACCCCACGATGCCCCGGAAGGCATGGACACAGCGGGTCCGGATACAACGCCTGAAAACCTGGTCGCCTTCGTCACGCCCCTGCTCGCGGCGCATCACCACCCGGAACCCCATGCGTGGCTGCGCTTTCTGCAGGCCGGTGTCGAGTCGTTACCCGACCCCAACTATCAACGCTTTGCCATCAACCGGGCGTGGCGGCTTATCTTCGCTAAACTGAATCAACGCGAGCGCATCGACACCATCGACGTGCGCTACTGCCTGGTGGACAAGGAAGGGAGCATTCAGGATTGGAAAAAACTCTTCGAAACCGGCGTGCTGCCGTTCATTCTCGAGCACCAGCTCCCCGGGTCCCTATGATCGGCCACTACGCACTCAGCCACGCCGCGATAACGGGCTTCGACGAAGCCGTGGTGGTCTCGGGCAGCCGTAGCTTTAACAACTATGCCCTCTTCGTGGAGCTGCTCGAGTCGTGGATCGCCCACACGGTGCCCGATGTACCGGTCATCTTCATGACCGGTCGGGCCGCGAGTGGCCCCGACGAAATGATCATCCGGTGGTGCCGCCAGAACGGGCGCGCCTGGACCGAATATCCGGCCGACTGGGAGGATCTGGGCGCACCGGACTCGTATATCAAACGCAACGCTGTCACGGGGCGCCTCTACAACGCCCGCGCGGGCCATCAGCGCAACCGCGAGATGGCACGCGTGGCCACCCGCGTGGTGTGCTTCTGGGATGGCGTCTCGCCCGGTACCCGCAACATGATAGCGGAGGCTGAAGACCGCAACATCGCACCCACCGTCTTTTTCGTCGATCGCGATCCGGAGTCCTGTCATGGGCAATATGGACAGCACGGAGAACACACAGGGCACAGGCAAAACGGACAAACCCACCGGAAGGAGAAAGCAGACCGAAAAATTCATCCTTGACTACATCGGCCGCCTGATCCCGGGATCCGACAGCAACGTCAGGATCTATCAGTCCCTCTTTGCCGGCATGGACGACGCCGCCTTTCACACGTTCATGCGGCAGCTTGAGCACGGCGAAATCCACCTGGCGCTCGTCGCTCCCAACCTCTCGAAAGAGAAGGTCACCATCGCCAATAACCTGGCGATCGCCGACGAGCTCGGGCACAACTTCTTCGAGCGCATCTGGATCGATCACGGCAATGACACACCGCCTTATCTCTCGCCAGTGCGCTATCTCGTGTGCGACCTCACGCTGTGCCGCCAGGCGCAGCTGCTCGTGAAGAAGATCTCGATTCCTGAGGACAACCGCAGCGTCGACGATCTCACCGGCCAGCCATCGGGCAAGTCGGAAGCGAGCAAGATCTCGTTTCCCGAGAACCAGGTACTCGCCGCCTTTCATCTGGACCGGACCCTGCACGAGCTGATCACGCTGCGCGGGGGCGACACCCAGGGGTTCAATGCGATGAACGAGAGTTTCGCGCGCACGGGCGGTGCCTCGCAGAAGGCGATCGAACCCTTCCGTGGCGGCGTGAAATCAACCCAGGCGCTGCGCATCATGCTGCTGTCCATGCACCTCGATGCCGAGGGACTGTGATTTGCCCAACCAGGGAGCGCATCCGTGGCTCTCACAACCGACGAATGGCGGGACACCGCCGCAGTCTTTACGGAAAGCGTGGAGTTTGTCCTCAATAACGTGGCCGGCCCCAACGACGAGCTGCGCGAGAAGCTGACCGGTTTCCTGATGTCGCTCATTCTCGCCGACAAGCCCTATCTGCTCGCCGCCGCGAGAGGACTCGAGCGGGCCGTCGATCTCGCGTTTGAGGATCCGCAGGTGTGCGACTTCATCCTCATGATCGTCTTTGTATTCTTCTCGCGCTGGGGCGCGTCAGGTGAACGTTACGCGAGCCTGGTCGAGTCGCTCGCCTTTGCCGTTGAGGCTGACGCCTCACACCTGTCGCACGCATCACCTGCGCCGGGTGTCCAGCGCCAGGAGCTCGTCGCCACACCGCCCGAAATCCATGAGTCGCTGCCCGACCCCGGCCTCACCCGGGAGCTGCTGCTGCAGAACAAGTGGCTCACGGTGCTGCTGCTCATCCACCTCTTTGTCGTGATTCCGCGTGCAAAACACACGGTACGCACGGTACGCATGACCCGCACCGCACATAGCGAAACCACGACCGGGTAACCCACCATGACCGAAGGCACGCATCTTGCCTCGGTCCTGATCTTCCTCGACTGCCTGCTCGACACGCGTCTGGCCACGCTCGCCGTGATCGACGACGCCCTCGCACGGCGTGCGCTCTTGGGCAACTATCATCAGCGCGAGGAAGATGTGTTTGACGGGATCGAGCCTGAAACCTTCCGGCGCCTGTATCGCGAGCGCGACATCAACACACTGCGGCACGCCACCATCACCACGCTCACCACGCTGCTTGCGGATTTCACACGCACACTCGCGGGCATTGTCGGCTCACGCCCCTGGCTCGACGGTGCGCGCCTGCTCGTGAACACCTGGCCGTACCGGATCGATGCCGCCACGCTCGAAGCATTACAGGCCGCCATCACATACTGGTGCCGCGGACACATGCCGGTCGAGATGGTTAGCCACACGCCCGCGCAGCTCACGCCCCTTGTTGTGAAGGCGAGTTTTGACATGCTCTTCATGTATGACTATGAAGAGTGGCTCGACATGCATGAACAGGCGTTTCACAGGACCTCGCTGGCCGATATCAACGTGGTGGTGCCCGCGCTCTACTTTAACCACCGCCCGGACGAGGCTACGCTGCAGAAGTTTGTGCATGATGGCAGCCATCCCTTTGCGGCGATGACCATACTGACCTCCGCCTTCGTCGGGCTGGAGCTCATCGACGTGCGCTATTTCAGCATTGCGCAACCCGCTGGCAGGGTGTCGACGTGAACAGCGGGCGCTATGGCAGGTACAGGCGGCGGCATAAGCCGCCTCTCCCCACCGGGACGAGGCGGCCGGTCATGATGTTGCTGTCAGGATGCCTTGGCGTTTTCACGCAGCAGCGCTAAAACCCGCCATGAAGGTGTCGACATCCATCTGCGCGGCATCCATGTCGGTTTCGCCGGGCACCAGCACGGGCTCCGGCACGCTTGCAGGCAGCACCGTAATGCCTTGTTGCTGCCGGGCGAGCAGGGCACCCTGCCCGATGCCCGGTGTGCCGAGTATCCGCGCGATAATTGCGGCGGCCGCGGCCTGGCTGGCCAGCGCCAGGTTCTCCGACTTCAGGCGCTTTTTGCCGAGCGCCACCCGGTCCATGCCATCGAGCGCGGCCAGCAGTACGTCCAGATGGCGCAGGGAGAGATCTTTCAGGCTCGCGCCGTCCTCGCCCACCATCGTCACGATGATTCTGCGGCGCTCACGCACCGTGTAATCGAGAATCTGGTCCTCGTCATCGAACCCGTCAATACCGGCTCCTGTGCCCGGCTGCCCGCGTTGCCCGGCTGGCATGGATACGTACTGCATACAAGGGGGCGACATGATTTTCCTCTCGTGGTGTTATCACAACCGGAATTGAACGGCCTATCATAAAAATGAACGATTGCGCGCGAGCAGGACTGCCGGTGAGGTTTCAATGCGATCGTGGCAAATTCAGTTCAGACACTGGTTTCGCGGCAAGCGCTGCGCACGGCATCTGGCCCGCCTCATTGCGCAGGAACAGGCCCTCTCCAGTCATGAGGCCGGCCGCGCGGTACTCCAAGCACTGTGCCAGTGCCTGGACATGGAAAGGTTCCAGAACTTCCACCTCTCCGATTCGTTTGGTTTCAGCATCCGGCCGTTCTACGCCACGATCGGTCTTTACTGCAGCGAACTGCGCATCATCAATGCGCGTCTGGCTTCAGGCGCGCCGCTGTCCACACAGTGGGCCACGCTCGAAGGCCGTGCGACCACGCTCGACCGCTTCTTCGAATCGAAGGAGGGCTTTTATGTCGATGTCCCGGAACACCTCGCGTGCTTTCGCGCCGAAATCCTGCACCTGTGCCACCTCATGCGCGAGAGCGACAGCGTACAAACAGGTATCCATCCGTACAACCTGCGCATGCTCACACGCGTGTTTGTCAACCTGCGCCGACTCATGATCGTCCTGATCGAAATGAGCCACGCCATCGAACAGGCCGGCGCCTGAGCGGGTGCCGGACGCACAGGCAGTCTCACGGACCGTTCCACACGTATTTTCACGAGGCAGCACGATCATGGTTTCCCGACAGCTCGGCCAGATCCTGCGCGCGGGCAATTCCGCCGATTCCAGCGGCATCCTCACGGGGCTCTATCGCAAGATGCTTCTCGAGCTCAATATCGGCCCGGTGCGCCTCAGCGATCTGCTGCACGAATACGTGAGCGATCCACGCAATGCCATCCCACAGACCCCTTCGGACCTCACCACCGTACGCGGCAACTTCACCCGCGAGCTCGCGCGTTCCGGCATGACCTTCAAGGTCTTTCTGAAGGCCCTGCGCCTCTTGATGATCGTGAAGCTCGATTTCGGCGTGCGCTGCCACTTCCCGGATGGACGCTATTCGGACCACACCATCACGATCTATCCGGGCAATGCCAGCGCCGGCCCCGTCATTCCCCCCAATGTGATTCTCGCCACGCTGCTGCGCAGGATTCTGGTCGAACTCGACATCGGACCCGAGCGTCTGAGTGCCCTGCTCGATGACTACGTGAGCGACCCGCGCAACGCCATCGCCCAGACGCCCACGGAGCGCACCGCGGCCCGCTACAGACAGGCAAGAGAACTTGCCCGGCCCGCGATGACCTTCAGGGTATTCGTGCGAAGCCTGCGCCTGCTGCAGACCTCGCAGGCAGATTTCAGCGTGCGCTGTCATTTCCGTAGCGGCCGCATCTCGGTGCACGGCACGACCATCGGCTTCGGGCAACTGCTGCCTGGCGCCGGTCCCCGTGACGTATCCGGCCACCGCACGGGACAGGATGAATTCCGTGACGAAATGGATTCGCCACGGCCTGAAGATGAGTCACGCCTGACCCTGATGAGCCTTGATTCATTGTGATATCTGACACCACAGACTGTGTGTCTTCCCCGGTCCTGAATCGCGGAGCAAACCATGTCATCAGGCGTGCTGGCCAATCCAGGCTTTCTCACCGGTCCCGCAGACAGTCTTGCCGCGATTGACGTCTATAGCGGCACAGCTGCCGGCATCGTCAACTCGATCCAGAGTCTCGCCGCGAAATACGACGTCAACCTGCTCGGCATGCTGCGCGCGGGAGCCGCCGCGGCCCAGCTCCTGCCGCTCGTGCAGAGTGTCGCCAACGGCCAGCTCCTGATGAACCCACAGAACACCATCGCACGCATCCTCACAGCGTCCAATACGCTCGTGCAGGCGGTCTCCGGTGGCACCGTCAACAGCGCGGTGTCCGCGCTCTCGCCCACCGCGCAGGCGAGCCTCACGTCCCCAGCCCAAGTCATCGGCAGCGTGCAGGCCAGTGTGGGTGGAGTCGTGAGCAGCATCGCCAACGGCGCCATTACCGATATCCAGAGTCTGGGCAGGCTCATCAATGCCTTCTCGGGATCGTCGTCGTTCATGATGATCGACAACCAGGCCCTGGGCGGCGTGGCTGCGAGTGTCATCAACCAGTGCGCGAGTCTGGGCGTCTCGGGCGTGTTTGCACCGCTCGTGAGCCAGATCACGAGTCCCACGGTGCTCTCGGCGATCGTCAGCCAGACCTTACCCAGTCTTGTGAGTACGGGGGACCTCGCGAGCCTGCAAAGCCTCGCCGCCACCGCAGGCCCGGCCGGCATCGCTGCGGTCAATCCGATGGTGATCGCGCAGTTCGTACAGACCTACAACCGCAACGCCTCGGGCGCGCTCTCGCAGGCCACGCCCGCGCTTGATACGCTCACCTATGTGCAGATGATCAACGTGTTCGATACGGCTTCGCCATCATGGAAAATCTGCACCCGCTCGAGCACCAGACCCGATGACGACGCGATTGACATCTCATCGCTCATCGGCGGCACTGACGACTTTAACAGCGTGCTGGCCGCGGGCGTATCCAGCGCCACGGACCCCGACGAACAGCTCTATGGGCTAGCCGCAACCTGCCCGCTTACCGACGTCGATACGCTGCTCAAGAACCAGTACCCGGGCGCCTATATCGATCCGGCGCTACGCATTACGGGCCAGTCGGTCGATCCATCACAGGCGGGGACAACCACCGGTGTGAGCGCAGCCACCAGCACGACGGCCATCCAGACCACGACCACTGCGGCCACCGCAGCCACCTCCACCCCACCAGCGAGCGACCCCGTCAGTGGCCAGTCCAATGCGTCAACCTGGGCCCTCCTTTTATCAGGCTCGTCCAGTTCGTCCGGCACGGGCGCATCCACCACCGTAACGAACAACCAGATCAACTGGCTCGCCGCGGCCTGACTGCTCGGTAGTCTTGACTTTTTATCTGCGGTCGTTTCTACCTCTCTATTCACTTCAGGAGCTTACCTTGATGAACTCACTCGAAACCGCGATGCAATCCAGCCCGTTCCGGAAGCTGGACGATAAACAATTGTCAGACGAACTGACCCGGGTTGAACTTCATGACGCACATGTAGCCAGTGCGCTCAGGTATGAAAATCTATGGTCAGCCCGATTTTTGCAAGTGAGGTTGTGTTGACCTAAAGTGGACTTGCTCGAATCTATCCGGGGTCGTGGATGGGAATCTATGGTCAGCCCTGAGAAAAGCGGCACGAGGACGTCTCATGGCTGATGCATTCCTCAGAATCGCCAACAGCGCACGCCTGCTGGACAGCAGCCAGTTGACCCAGTTTGTCACGCCAGCCATTCTCGATGCCGTATCACGATATAACCTGAACCGCCCGCTCCCCGAATTCAACTGGGATATTGCCGTCGCGCTGAAGGATATCCATGCCGCGGCTGGCAATGGAACGCCCTACTCGCCGTCAGAATTGCAGGATCTGGAGAAATTTGGTCACGCGTGGTTTGGTGCACCGGTTCTTTGTTCCCAGGAGGTGAGAGATCTTCCCAGTGAGATCGGGATGTGCGACCCCCAGACACTTGAAATCAACAACCAGCCCGGAGCGCTCAGACTGAGCATTGACCAGCGAGCAACAATAAAGATGTACCGCGGCGAGTTTGACTATCTGATGGACTGTCCCACCGAAGAAGCGTTTAAGGCAGCGCTGGATCAATGTGGATGCGAAGTGCTAAAGATCACGCTTCCAAAAAAGATGCCTGCACACAGCACCACCCTTTCGCTGGAGAACCGCGCTGCCTTCAGGTAAGTTGCCGCGTGCGAATTGCAACCTATGCAATTTTTTGTGAATCTGTCGATATCGGCACAATCGTGATTCACCTGCCCCCCACCGTTCATTAGCGGAACAAAGAGAACCCCGGCGCGCTGCCGTCTGGCTCAGGCGGTCCATGTCGGGCTCTTTTTTGTTTGTCATACTAACAAAATAATCCTTCCACCCTTCACGATTACCACGGAAACCACCATGTCTGCACACCGGTGCTGCCTGCGCGGCAACCTCCTCCTCAAGGAACATATCACTCATGAGGCCATCGCCCATGCCGTTGCGCCATTGCTCGAAGCCAATGGCTTCGAATTCACACGTGAACTCGCCCACAGCGCGATCGAAATCCAGGAAGACCCGCCCAGGCTTAATCTGTCCATCGAATTCTGGGGCAAGGCATGGTACGTCGATACGGAGCTCGTCCATACCGCCGAACGTCTGAACCAGCTCGTCGCCGATCATGGCTGCCTCGAACTGGTCGACCACGATACAGCCGACACGGAGTCCATGATCGTCCCGCGGTTCCTGGGTACCACCCTGCTCGCGCGGAACCGCGCCCGTGTCCAGTATGCGATCGATCAGGCCTCTCCGTGGCTGGAGGGTGCACTCGATGCAAAAGCCTTGCACAGCATCCGGGATTACATCGCTTCGCTCGAGCCACTCGCCGAGCCTCTGTCCAGAAAATCTGGAGTGCATGATGACGCGGGATGAGATCCCGTTTCAGACCGGCTATTCCATTCGTCCTGAACACATGCAGTCGATGTTGCTGGCCCGACTGGAGCGGGCCAGCCATTTCCTGCTGATGACTCCCGGTGCGGCGATCGCTGCGCGCGCGGCATCAGTTCCTTCCGGGTTGGGTGTCTTCGTTCTGGCTATGTTCCTGTTCGTCTGGCAACCCGGCACTAAAAGTGTTCTGGCGAGCGCACAGAAACAGAATTACGAAAACCTGCGCGCGAAGATTGACGATCTGCCGAAAGCCGGATTGCAGCAAGGCTTTGCCCTGTTACAGGAGAATGATTCGCAGACGCCCGGTTGCCTGTGCGAGGTGGCTTGCATGGGTGAAATGATCCGGCGTGGCATCACACCGGATTTCAGCCTCACGTGGCTTCAGAAAGTGATGGCCTTCATGGCCGGAGACCTGCCGCGGCAATGAGTACGCGCAGATCCTTTAAATGGACCGCAGCCTGCCAGACAGGATGCGCTCGAATCGAATGACCGCTTTTTGGAACATCGAATCATCATAACGTCACAACCGTCCGCAGTCCGATCACAGCCTCGTTGCCGATGCGCGCACCGTTGTTGTTCGGATCAGGGATGCCGCCGCCCGGATGGAAGATGTACTGAAGCTCGCCCTGCAACAGCCACCACGGCGTGACCTGGTATTGGTACATCGCCTCGATCACCGTCTCAGCCGTTCGCACGGGGTAACCCGGCGTCTGGAATGTTGCAACGTCACGATCGAGCGCGCTCGCGCTCGAGCTGACGTTTGCGTAACTGAGTGCGAGCCCGACCGAGTCGTTGTCCCGGCCCTTGAATGGAGCCTTCAGCACAACTCCCGCATTGATATTGAAGTCGAGCAGGTTGCGGTCGCCCGGCGCGCCCATCACACGCGTAAACACGCCGAGCGACTGTGCGCTGCCGGCATCCGGACGCCACACCATCTGGTCTGCGACTGTATAAACGCTGAAGTTGCCGTGATGCGAGGCGGGTACGCCATTCGACGACGGGCTTGCGAGCGAGATGCCGTTTGTATCGAGGTGTTGATCTGCGAAGCGATTGTTGTTGTACCAGAAGCCCAGCTTGTACGTGCCGGGGAGCCCGCTCGGTTGCGCCACGCCGAAATCGCCTGCTGCGGGACGGTTTACTGCGTACTGGACCTCGCCGATGATCATTGCTCCGTTGT
Source organism: Paraburkholderia adhaesiva (assembly GCF_021390575.1). GTDB lineage: Bacteria > Pseudomonadota > Gammaproteobacteria > Burkholderiales > Burkholderiaceae > Paraburkholderia > Paraburkholderia adhaesiva. Next base: position 132,034 of record NZ_JAJEJQ010000004.1, read on the forward strand.
GCAGATTGAACCGCGTGCCGCTGGCGTTGATCTGTTGTGGGTCGCCATTGCCCGGCGCCGGGTTGCCGTCGAAGATGCCACCGAGAATCGTCATCGAATCACTCGGCTTGAACCGCAGGCGCACACCGGGCGATGACAGTGGGTAGGCGGGGCCGCCCGCAGGCAAGGCGGTAGCAGCGAGAACGGGCCAGCCGAATGTTGCGTTAGCGAAAGTGCTGGCGTACTGGCTGACGATGAATTCCTGATCGAGGCTCTGCTGGCCAATCTTGACGTCGAACTCGTCGCTGAGCGCCTGCTGATACCAGAGCCCCCACAAACGTGTCGTCGCTTCGGCTTCGACGCCGCTCACGGCTTGCAGCGAATCTAAACGCGCTGCCGTGATGCCATGCCCGTGAATCTGCAAGGCATCGACGAAAAAGGTGCCGCCCTTCAGGCTGAACGCTTTGTCGGTATCAACGCTAAGGCCGAATTGCGTGGCGCCGTTGTAAGAAGCTCCCTTCGAGATACCGCCGGAGAAGTTGCCGTAGAGCTCGCTCGTCTCTTGCGCATTGAACGTGACACCGTGGTCGCCCAGCAGCGTGCGCAATCCGTCCATGTCGCCGAGCAGGTTCGAGCGCTCCCAGAAGCCGGTCGGTGCAGCCGGGGCGGCGGCACCGCCCTGTGTGGGCTGTACGTCAGCGTCCGTGGCCGGTGCGGAGTCCTGGTTTGTCGCTGACGGCGCGGCTGACTCCGACTCTGCGTAAGCCGGCGTAGGTACACCGGTGGCCAGTGCAATCATCAGCGCCGCAGCGGCGCAGACCGGCTTCAGGCTGGACGACGGGGCGAGGAGGCACTGCTTGTGAATGCCGTTGGCGTTTTGTGTGAGCGTGGTAGAGGAGATCATTTTTACTTTTTCTGAGAAATGCACTGACGAATGAGCGATGCCGAAGCAGGAAGATGTGCGCACACGGCTCGCAGTTGGTCCGCATTCTGGTGAAATCGTACTCGCGACAACAGCCCATTCAGGCCGGCCACGATGTGCCGGGAGTGTTGCGTCGTGATGTCGGCCAGAGGGACGCAATTGAGGCACTGCCTTGCACTGCCTGATTTGTGAGGGTGCTTGTGCGCTGCCAGAGCAGGCCTGGGCCATCAAAGCCCCCGCGCGGCGCGACGACCGGTGACGCCCGCAGGTAAGCGCGCGAAACGCGTAGAAAGCGTTCGATATGCATGATTCAACTCCCGTCGAGCCCGGCCAGGCCCGACAACGTTCGATAAGCGAAGAGCCTTCAGCGAAGTTAAACGCTGTCGGCTTTCTTACACAAAAAAGGGAGCGTGCTACAGACAGACCGCACAGGCGGTCTGGGAAGAAGCGCGCTGACCCGGCAATCGGGGTCAGCGGCAGGGAGGAAAGTCCGGCGTCGCTAACGCGCGATTGCAACCTGGGTGCCGGCGTGGGCCGACGTACAAGATCGACTACTAGAGCTTGCGTCCACGAAGGACTCTCCTGTTCCTAAGACAAGGCGAATTCTATGCGCGCCATTTGGGAATGCACAAGCAGAAATTGCTTTGCAGTGCTTAGCCACTTGCAAAGCATCATCGCGCGCAACACTGCGGCATGAATGCAATAGGTAGAGGTGTGGAAAATGATTCGCATCCAGCGCAAGTAACGGATTCGAAAGAAAAATGTCCGAAATAATCGTTGACTCGGCTCGCGCATCATCACTAGAATCTCGACGTTTCCACGAAAGGGGCATATGCCTTGGACAGTTGTTGTAGTCGATCCTCGAAATGTTTTTCTGCCTGACCGGCACGACGCCCGCCTGGATTCTTCCTTAGCCGCCGTCCTGCCCGCAGGCAGACGGTGCGCGCCGCAGTAGATTCCGCAGTTTCTTCCCTCGCGCATCTCCTCGATTGACCACCGTCGTTGACGCGTGCGTTGTAACGCACATTCGTCTACGCGACGACATGACGCGTAGAGCCGTTGGCTCGCGTGTCGCTTGCTCACGCCGCTTTTGCGCCTCGAATGTTGCGCGAATCCAGCGTGCGGTTAAACACGTCCGTTAAACGCGTATCGGACACAAACGACAGAGGAGTTCACGATGCCCGACCCTGAGCCTTGTCCTTACATGACCCGCCGCGCGTTCTCGCTGAACGCCGCCCGTTTGGCCTGACCTCCTGGCCGCACACGTTCCTCCCACACGCCCGGGCACTTCGCCCCGCGTGAACTGAAACGAAGGCAGGCCTGGTCGAAGGCGCCACGTTTCACGTACTGGAGGAATCACCATGAACTTCGCTCTGCTCGTTTCGCAACTCCCGCGTGTCGAAGAAGCTCGCACGTACTACAACGAAATGCTCGTGCTCGACGCCCGTCCGCACGTTTCGGCACGCGTGGTCGCCGCCATCCGGACGGCGCTCAGGAAGCTCGTTCACTGATGCCACCAGGCGTTGCCGCCCGCCGGTGCGCTGCACGAATACTGGCGCACGGCAACGTCGTGCCGCGTGTTCAGGCATCGACTTCAAGAATTACAGAAAAGGATAAATTCAAATGTCCACCACACCTGCAAACGTCACGCCGCGCCGGAGTGCCGTGCTCGACGACGCGCACGTCGGTGATATCAAAGGCGCCTTCGGCACGATCGCCCACCACGACACTGCCCCGCGCAGCAACTGGATGGCACGTCTGCGTACGCTGCTCGCGATCCTTGGCCCCGGCCTCATCGTCATGGTCGGCGATAACGACGCCGGCGCTTTCGGCACCTATACGCAAGCTGGCCAGAACTACGGTACGTCGCTGCTCTGGACGCTCGCCCTGCTGATCCCGGTTCTCTACGTAAATCAGGAAATGGTGCTGCGCCTCGGCGCCGTGACCGGTGTCGGCCACGCACGCCTCATCTTCGAACGCTTCGGCAAGTTCTGGGGCGCCTTCAGCGTCATCGACCTCTTCCTGCTCAATGCGCTCACGATCGTCACCGAGTTCATAGGTATCACATTTGCGCTCGACTTCCTCGGCGTCTCGAAGGTTCTCGGCGTCTGCATTGCTGCACTCCTGACGATGGCTGCGGTCAGTACCGGCAACTTCCGGCGCTTCGAACGCTTCGCGATCGTCCTGTGCCTGCTGAGCCTCCTCCTGATTCCCGTGCTCGTCGCGATCCACCCGCCGGTCCATGTCATCGCGCGCGACTTCTTCGTGCCGACCTGGCCGAAGAATTCGAAGCTCTCCGACGTGATGCTGCTCGTCATCGGCATCGTCGGCACGACCGTCGCACCGTGGCAGTTGTTTTTCCAGCAGAGCTACGTGATCGACAAGCGCATCACTCCGCGCTTCATGAGGTACGAAAAGGCGGACCTCTGGATCGGCATCGCATTTGTGATCATTGGCGCCGTGGCGATGATGGCCTTCACGGCCGCGCTTTTTGACGGCAGGCCCGAGTTCGGCAATTTTACCGACGCGGGTGGTGTTATCGCTGGCTTGCACAAGTATGTCGGCGAGACGTCGGCGACGATCTTCGCTGTCGCGCTGCTCGACGCGTCGATTATCGGCGCTGCCGCCGTTTCGCTCTCGACGGCCTACGCCATCGGCGATACCTTCAAGGTAAAACACTCACTGCACCGTAGCGTACTCGATGCAAAGGGCTTCTATCTTGTCTATTTCGGCATCATTGTGCTCGCTGCGGCCCTGGTGCTGATGCCCGGCAGCCCACTTGGCCTCCTGACCGAGGCCGTGCAGACGCTCGCCGGCGTGCTGCTGCCGAGCGCAACAGTTTTTCTGCTGCTGCTGTGCAATGACAAGGCCGTGCTTGGCCCGTGGGTGAACTCGAAGAAACTGAACGTATTCACGGGCGCCGTCATCGCCGTCCTCGTCGTGCTGTCGATCATCCTGACCGCCGCCACTGTGTATCCGGACCTCAGCGGCGCGGCGATCGTCAAGATTCTCGTGGGCGGCTGCGGTCTCGCCGTGGCCGTGTTCGCCGCCGTGGAAATCTCGCGCAAACTACATGGCACGGCTGCCGCCAACGATGTTTCGACGCTGAACAAGCCGTCCCTGAAGGCGTTGCGCGAAACGTGGCGCATGTCACCGCTCGAAGACCTGCCGGCGCCGCAGCATATGACGCTGTCGACACGCGTGTGGATGGGCGTGCTGCGTGGCTATCTCATCGTCGCGGTGGGTCTCGTCATCGTGAAGGTCGTGCAGATGGCCATTCACTAAGGGCGGTCGAGTGGCACGGACAGCGTGTGCGCGCTTTGCTCTTCAAACGCGTCACAGCGTAGAACGGGTGCCCGAAGCGGACAGATTGTCAACGATTTGTAGGTGGTGTCAACTGGCCGAAACTGGCCGAAACTGGCCGACCAGCGTCCCACGACCGAGCGCAACGATCGCCTCAGGTGCGATTTCTCATGCAAAAGGCATAACCCGACCCGGAGCGGTTATTCAAGTTAGCGTTGCGAGTGTCCGCTTCCCAAATTTCTTGAGACATTTTACGGACCACTCCGTCCCACGTGCGTTCAATGAACCCACTGCATCCTTGATACGCTCTACATCGCGAGTACCAAGGGGACACATCGGCACACTTATCTTCACCGGTGCCGTAAGCTTGGTTTGCCCACATCTACAGCACCGAGACAGACAAAATCAACATGACAGACAAACTTCTCGTCGGTCTGGCTGCCACAGTCACGATAGGAATCGGCAGCGCCCACGCACTGCCATCGTCACAGTATGTGCCAGCGGGTCGCATACCATGTCACTATGGCTTGCCGCCTGAGGCACTGTATAAACTGCCTCCGCAGCGCCTTTTTGCTGCAGTCCGGGTCTATCTCGATGAGCACGGTAAAGTGAAGGACGCCGTGCTTGAGAAGTCTTCGGGTGATTCTGCCTTTGATAGTCTCGCGGTACGCCAGTCCCGGCAGGCCATTTGCAAGCCCTTTTTCGATGTCGGCGGAAACCCCGTCCAGGTAGAAACGAATTTCACATTTGCTGTCGAGTCTGCCGAACTTCGTCCTGATCCTTCATCCGAGTCGTTTGCGGCGCAGGTTGAGCGTCGGATCAGGGCCAACGTTGTATGGGACGGAGAAACTGGCCACTTACAAACAACAATTTCCGTACGCTGCTCTACAGACGGTAAGCTGTTATCGGCGAAAATCGTTCGATCAAGTGGCAATCCCGCATGGGATGTAGCCGCGCTAAAAGCGGTTCAACGCTCAGACCCAATGCCGACCGACATCTACGGGAGAACTCCGAAGTATTTCAAGGTAACGGTTCAGCCGGGACCAGCGTGAACCGTAACGCGCAGCATCTGGCGCACGTTTAGTGGGAGTCTGATGCACTACTTCAAAACACACGTGCAGGCCGATGACAATTGTCCGTCGGGCTCCGGTCATTCAGAACGCCATTCCGAACGTCTCTGAATGGCCGATTCTGTTGAAAAACTCGGAATCGGGAGGCTCGCACGGGCGATTTCGCTCTATGAGCCCTTGACTGAATGTCCTGCGTTCCGCGGGCTACCGCCCGAACAAGAAATCGCGCCTCAAGCCCACTACGCGTCTCCGAAGGCCATCGACGCAGCACGCGCGACCTGGAGTTTGCAAGCGGGGCATGACGGGCCTCGTCCGGTGCTCGAGTTTTTCAACAAAATCGGCCGGTCAGCGCCATTGCACCTGGACATTAATCCGGTGTTTGGTGCGGCGCACAAGACTAAGAGCGGCTAACACAACCTGGACATGAAGCCGTGAAAGCCATATCCTGGCGGCATGTCCAGGCGCAGAATCAGTAATGAATTGTGGGCGGCGTTGGAGCCGCTAATTCCTGTGTTCACACCGTCTCCCAAGGGCGGACGACGCCGAACGGTGGATGACCGCGCAGCACTGAATGGCATCCTGTACGTCCTGCAAACAGGCATTCCGTGGGAATACCTGCCGAAGGAACTGGGTTTCGGCAGCGGCATGACGTGCTGGCGACGGCTGCGAGACTGGCAGGCCGCAGGCGTGTGGGAGCAACTGCATCTGGCGATGCTTCGCCGGTTACGTGAACATGACCAGATTGATTGGGAACGGGCGAGTCTTGATGCCGCCAGTGTTTCCAGCCCCCGGGGGGCCAGGAAACCGGCCCCAACCCGACAGACCGGGGCAAGCTCGGGTCGAAACGGCACATCGTCGTAGATGCGCGCGGCATTCCGTTGGCCATCAAGGTTACCGGTGCCAACCGGCACGATTCGATGGCATTCGAGCCCACGCTTGATGCCATTCCGGCGGTGTCGGGCCTGAATGGCCAGCCTCGCAAACGCCCCGGCAAGTTGCATGCAGACAAAGGCTATGACTTCGCACGCTGTCGTCGTTACCTGAAGCAGCGCGGTATCACGGCCCGTATCGCCCGGCGCGCAGTGGAAAGCAAGGAGCGGCTCGGACGGCATCGCTGGGTGGTCGAGCGCACGCATGCCTGGTTCGCCGGTTTCGGCAAACTGCGAATTCGTTTCGAGCGTCGTCTCGACATCCATGTTGCGTTGCTTTCTCTCGCTGCTGCCGTTATCTGTTCACGCTTCGTTGATGACTTGTGTTAGCGGCTCTAAATCAACCGCGAAATGCACATAATTTTTTGCATCACGACAACTTCAGATATTCGAATCGATACCCTTGAAAAAACCCGAAATAAGGCGCGCCGGCATGATGTCGCCCGCAAAGCTCGCCCAGTGCGCCGGCGAGAGCCATGACTTCCACTGCGCCATCTGCATCGTGAGATTGAGCTTCAGGCGCCGGAACACGTAGATCTGGTCCGCGAGTCCAAGCCCCCCTAGCACTGCCATGTAGTCCGTGAACGGATTGTCGCCATCGAAGATATTGTCTAGCGACGTGGCGATGTTCGATGCCGTATCCACCACCGTGCCCAGTGCCGCGCCCGCAGCTGACACCGCCGTGGCCGCCGGCAGCGCCGCAGCAGCAGCCCCCGCTCCACCGGCAACCGCCCCGGCTGGTCCCGCTACTGCTCCACCTCCCACGGCACCCGCCACCGCCACCGCCCCCTCTGTCACCGCAAATCCCAGGCTCGCTCCCGTCTGCGCCGCCGCCGTGCTCAAGCCCTGGCTGATCGGCAGATACACGAGCGAGGAAAGATCAGCGACCGTGAAGGTCACGTCGATCGCCATCGCGCGGCCTTCATTGCTGAACCCCAGATTGCCCGTGCCGCGGGTGACCGAGAGGCTGTCGATGACGCCCAGCCGCACCTGGCAGCGGCCACGATCGTAGAGCTCGCAGATAAAGGGCGCCGTGTACGACTGGCGGCCGGTGGCAAGTGGCAGCGCGCCCGCGATCAGCATCGCCAGCGGGATGTACAGGTTGATCAGCTGCGAGACCGGATTGCCGTAGGGACTCACGAGGTTGACCGTGTAACTGGTTCGCGCCAGTGTGGCCGAGGCCGACTGCCAGTGCCGCGGAATATCGACGAACGCCGAGCCGCCGAGCGCGGCGAGTCCCGAGAGGCCCATGCCACCTGCGATGCCGGCCGCAAAGTCCAGCGCATCGTTGACCGCACTGCCCACCAGTCCCAGCACCCCGCCGCTCGCGAGATTGCCGCCCGCCGCATCAAAGCGCGTGGTGCGCGCCTGGCTCGACATGCTGTTGATCTTGTTCGCGATCTCGGAGTCGGCCGTCTGGTTCTGGAACGAATCGGTCACCGCACCCGTCGCGTTCACCCGGAAACTCACGAACGCACCGCCGTCGTTGAGTTCCGCGTTCAGGAAATCGAAGAAGCCCGCGTTGTCGCTCTGGCTCTGCGAGAAGGCTTCCGTGACCGAGTCCAGTGTCGCGTTATCCTGCGTCTGGGTCACTGACGTGCCCGTACCCGTTGACGTAGCGCCTGAGGTTGCGGTGGCATTGGTGCCCGTGGTACCTGTTGTGTCTGCGGATGCGGTAGTCCCCGCCGCGCTGTCGTCGCCTCCCCCTGACGGTTTCACCTGCGCGTTGGCGACCGTGCCGAACCACTGCGAGATATAGTCGCTGAACGATCGTGCACCCGTGTCGTCGAGCTTGTTGCCGGGCCCGAAGATGCCCTGGATGACCGAGGCAAGACTCGTGTTCGTCAGCGTGCCGGTATCCATCGCCGCCTGGTACATCGCGATCTGTTTCGCTTCGAGCCGCCGCGCACGCGTGGACATCCTGTAGACGTCGATGCCCCCGCCATCGAAAAAGATGTCGGGCCACGCCGCCTGCATCTGTGCAACGGCTGCTGCATCAAACTGGTACTGCTCGCCAAGCCCCGGGATGTTGGTTACGTCCGCGCCCACCACCGCCTCGCCCGCACGGGGAATCACGCCCATGTTCACGGCAATCTGGTTGACAATGGTCTGCACGACCTGCCAGTAGACCGGCATCGTACGCTTGAGGTAATAGAACTTCGAGGAGGGCTTGTTCATGAGGAAGTTCAGCCCCACGCCCGCCAGATGAAAGGCAAGCAGCTTCCAGCTCATGAGCGACACCACAAAACCTGCCGCCTTGCCCAGCGTGTAGAAGAACGTGGTGCCGCGCCCGGTGCGCGCAAGCACCCCCGCACCGCTGTTGTAGAAGCTCGTAAAGAACTGCGTGAGCGAATTGAACTGCGGCACACCGAAGCTCAGGTGGATGACCTGGGCGTTGTCATCGATTGCCTCGCTGTAGTAGATACCGAGGCCATTGCTGCCGTTCAGGCGCGAGGGTGCCTTGGGGTCGGCGTAGCGCGTGAACTGCGGCGGCGGGTTGATCGCGATGTTGCCGCCGGGTCGCGTATCGACGTACTTGAGTGTGGCGCTCGTATAGAAACGGTTCGCGACGTCGGCGCTGCCCGCTGTGAAATACGAGGACGGCACGAGAAAGGACTGCCGCACCCAGCTCACATCACTGCCCTGGGTGTCGAGCGTGTTGAGATTGCTGATCATGAAGGAATCCTTACTGTATGGGTGAGACTGGAAGACACGATGACTTCCGGTGCCCGGTGGCGGATGGCACCCGGCCTCAGGTGACGGGTCGCCTCGACCGACTCTCGACGGACAACTACAGGCCGGTCGACTGCAGGCGGCTATGCCATCCGGACCATCGACACGGGCGGCGTGGGCATCGGGCGCGATACGCCACCCGTGGGCGTCGGCAGTCCAGTGGCAGGCGCACCTGGGCTGCCCGCACCGCTGTTTGCTGCCGTACCCTGACGTGCGCTGACCGCCTGCTGGATCAATGCATACATCGCCTTGAGGACATCGAGCGCCTGCTCGTGGACCTTCAGTGAGGAAGCCAGCGTGTCGCCCACACCACCGAGCGCGTCCATGTGCTGGTCATGCTGGGCCTGCTGGACTGCCATGATGGATTTCGGCCCTTCCCCAACCGGCTTCGCCGAGGCCGGGCCAAAGCCAAACGGTGAGGCGCCCGCCAGTGCCCCAGCGAACCCACCCACAGCCGGCAACCTCGCAAGCGCACTGCCGCTCATCACGTTCATGCCCGGTTGTGGCACCAGTCCCGTCTTCGACAGCGCGGTATTGATGAGACCCGACACCGAACCCGTCGCCGCACCCGGTGCGGCCAGCCGTGGTGCCACCGGCACGAGCGCACCCTTTGAAGGGTTCACGACGGGAATCGTCGCCACAGGCCGTGCCACTGGCGCCGCTGCGCTTGACGCGGCCGCTGTCATGCCCGCCGCAGGACCCGCCGCGGTGCTGCCCGCACCACGCGTACCCCTCACCCCTGTCACCCCCGTCGTGGCGGAGGTGGCCGCTGCACCGATAGCTGTGCCGGCCGCCGTATTGGCCGTCGTATTAACTGCCCCAGTACTGGCCGCTGATGCCGGCGAAGCCGGTCTGGCCGGTGCGCCAGGCGGCGGAGCGTTAGTTGCATTTACCCCCGATGTCCCGGGGGCGGCAGGCCCGGCGGGGTTCGCCGTCGCCACCGTTGTCTTGCCCGCCGTTTTGCCATCACCCGTCCTGACTGGCGCCGAGGCCACATCAACCGCCCCGCCCGATACCCCTGTCTGTTTCAGTCCGAACTGCACGCGCCGGCCAATCTCCGCATAGACCTCCCTGACCGTGCGGTGCGAGCCATCCCTGTTAAAGAAGATCGAACGGTTCGCGGCCGCCGGGCCCGGCATCAGCGCCACCGCATCCGTGCCCGGGTCGGCCTTCAGAAGCTGGCGCGCGCCACCCGGGCCTAGGAAGTGGGCGAGATAGACATCGGTCGGCGTGATGTCCGACTTCACGCCCTTCAGTGCCGCGACGTTTTCCTTGATGAACTCCGCCCCCATCAGCGCGCTCGCGCGGGGATCGGTCTGCGGCGTACCCGCCGGAATGTCATACTTCGCCCCGTACTTGCGGAGCATCGTCTGCCAGGTGCTGTTGATGAACTGGAACAGGCCCGAGGCGCTGCTCGTGGGCGCCTTCGCTGCCGGATTGAACGCTGACTCGATCGCGCCGATGGCGGCGAGCAGGATCGGATCCACGCCCACCATCGAGGCAGCCTTGCCGATCAGGTCCTTCAATGCGCTCCAGCCACGGCCAGTGGGCAGGGGCAACTGGCCGATCCGGCCACCGAGCGCCTGCAGGCCCGTCCTGATCGCGCTGCCTGCGGCACCCAGTCCACCAGCCACACCGGCTACGGTCTCCTTCACGCCCGAGACCACCCTGCCCGCTGCGCCCGCCACCGCGGCACCCGCACGGGTAGCCGCTCCCGCGACACCTGCCACAACATCTTTCGCAACCGTACTCACGCCCGAGGCGACCTTGCCCGCCACGCCCTTCACGCCACCCCACATGCTGGCGATCAGCCCCGAGGCATCTCCCACGCCCGCTTCCACCTTGTCCGTGAGCAGGTCCGTCCAGCCCTTGCCCTGATCCTTCGCCGGTGTGCTGGCCGCCTGCCTGCGGGCGGCATCCTGTTTTGCGTCCTCTTTCTTTTTTGCCTGTGTCGCGGCCGCTGCCGCTACGGCCCCCGTCTTCTTCGCGCCCGCTTTCGCGTCAGCCGCTTCCTCTGCGGGCATTTTGTCGATCTGCGCCTGGGCGGCCGCCACATAGGTGCTCACCGTCTTCGGCCCCGAATCGAGCGTGAGGCTGCGGTGCAGCGTGAGGATCGAGCCGTGAAACGGCGAGCGCATTTCGTTGTACGGACCACCCGGCCAGGCGACCAGTTTGAGGTACTGCTGCCGGTCCGCCTTGCTGCGCAGCTTCTCATCGACCTCGGTGAGATTCACCGCCTGATGCAGCACCGGGCCCATCGACCTGAGGGCGCTCAGGTGCGTGCAGAACACGGGCTTGAAGCGCCGCAGATACCACATCGCAAAGTTAGCCACTTCGCTTTTATTGGCCGGATCGATATCGAAGGGCGCCACCACCTCGCGGAAATTGATCGACTTGCCGCTGATGTCGGCCTGGGTCCCGCCCTTGCCCTCGCGGTACCACACGCCCTTCATGAGCGTTGCTTCGAGCGTGAGCACCACTTTCACGCTGTCCATGTCGTCGGGCATGAAGCCATACTGCGCAATGCGCACGCGGGTGAGTGGCCCGGGCTTTTTCTCCAGCAGCTTTTTGATGCCGCGATACGCGAGATAGCCAAGACCGGCCACTGCCGCCGCGCCCAGCAGCACGGGCAGCGAGAGGAACCCGCCCACGGCCGCCACGCCCGCACCGATCACTTCGCCTGTCGCGGCCAGCGCTTCAGCACCCGTGGCACCTGCCGCGACCGCCTCTCCTCCGGCCAGTGCCTGCGCGCCTTCAGTGAGCGCCGCGCGCCCGAGCAGCCGGCTGATACCCTTGCCGCCGATTGCCTTCAGGCCGCGCCCTGCCCACTTCGCACCCCTGATGAGTTTGCCGCCACCGAATTTACCCAACCGCGCGCCGAGCTTCTTTTCGACCCAGTTTTCCGCTGCACCTGTCAGACCTCCGCCACCGTCTTCCTCATCCCCTTCGCCTTCGTCTTTCCCCTTGCCGCGGCCCCGCAGTTTCCCAAGCAGTCCCCCCAGTCCCGCAAGCAGGCCTCTGGACGCCCCACCTTCCCCAGCCGCTTCACCAGCCTGCCCTTTTTCCGCGAGCGCCTTCCTGCGCTGCAGGTCCTCCCACGAGTTCGTGATCAGGCCCGTGCCTTCCTCGTCGCCAACGAGCCGTTTGCGGGGTTTGGGCAGACGTTCGGTGAGCAGATCCCGGATTTCCGTCAGCCGCTGCGTGATGGTCCTCGAACCCGCAAAGACGATGCCTTCGGGACCCACGAGCTTGTTGAACCACTCGCCAAGTCCCCGGAAGGGCGAAAGCGCAAGATCCCTGATGAGGCCCACGCCCTTTTTCACGGACCTGAACAAACCCTTCACCGGCGCCATTACGAGCGCAGCAAGCTTCATGAGCGGCGTGCGGATGGGTCGCCCCTGGGCATCCACCAGGCCTTTGGCCAGATCCTCTTTTCTCAATACGACCTTCGGATTGCCACGTTCGCTCACATCGAGCACCGGACCGTCGATCATGCCCGGGCGCAGGATCACCTTCTCTTCATGCAGCTGCGAGCGGTAGGCGCCAGAGCGCATCATGATAGCGAGCAGCCGCGGCTCACTCTCGCCCTTCACGTAGATGTCGACGGGCTCATCGAGCAGTGCGAGTCCCCTTTTCGCGAGCCCCATGCCGGTGCGCAGCACACGCTGTGCCATCGGAAACACATTGCCGGTGAGCAGCGCCGCAGCACCGCCAATGAGCTTGCCGCCCGCGCCCAGCGCCGAGATGAGTTTTTCCTTCAGACGACCCTTCGCATACGCGCGCTTGATGTCTTTCTCCTGCAGCACCACATTGTTGCCGTCCGTGACATCGATCACATCACCCTTGATATCCCGGTACGAACGGATGACCGTGCCTGTTGCGCGGTCACGGTAGTGACCCAGACGCATCTTCCAGGCAAGCAGCACGGGTTCGCTCGACTCGGGCAGATAGACGTCCTTCAGGCTTGCGATGAATTCGAGTCCCCGGCCTGCTCCTGCCTTCGCGATTCCGAAGCCTGAACGCAGGGCGTGCGCACCCAGCCGTTCCGCTTTCCCGAACCACGTGCGGCCCGCGCGGCCCACCGCACTCATGGCACCGATGCCAGCACCGGCCAGATCGCCCACGGTCCAGTCAGCCAGACCCTTATGCCAGATTGAATCCCTGAAACGCTCCTTCATCTCGTCAAGCCGCTGCGCCGTACCGGCGGCAGCACGCCGTGCCGCTCCCTTCAGACGCGTGCCCAGTCCGGAAATACCAGGCACCCCGGGCATCACCAGCAACCCCTCCTCAACCTTCTTCTGGATGGCGAGCACCGATTCGTAGAGCTTTGCCACCAGCGGCCTGCTGCTGTGCTCGCGGATGGCCTCAATTACTGAACCCGTGGTGGTGCCCGACAGCGCATCGGCGTGCGTGAAGGGATGCGCCGTACCGAATGCAGGTGTCGCAGGGGACGCGGACATCGCTGGCATGGCCGCGGGCTGCAGCGAGCGGCCCCACTTCTGCTGCAGGAAGCGGTCCACATCACGTGCCGCGCTGCCGTGATGCACCGGATGTTCGGACTCCTCTCCTTCACCCGTTGGCGCTTGCTGCTGCGTCTGCTGCTGTGCAACGCCCGCCACCGTGGTCGCCGGTGGCGGCGCGGCCTGCCCGAGGCCAGTCACGCCCGTGAGCGGCTGGGCAGGACGGGCACGCCGCGGCCTTGCCCGGGGTGGCACGCGCGCGAAGGTCCGGATGGCGCGCGGCGCGCGCCGGCGTGCTGCCATCGAGCTCACGCCCGACACCGGCCCTCTGCCTGGACCACGCGCCCCGCCGGGCACTGCACCCGGTTCGCCGCCTGGCCCCACACCGCGCAGCCCCCCTACGGCATGCTCGACACCGGGGGTGTACTCCTTCGACAGGTAGTAGTCGATCAGGCGCTGCGGGTCGATCACACCGTTCTTGACGATGCCCGCCTCTTCGGCAAACTCGAGCATGCCGGCATTGATGAGGTTCTGGATCATCTCGCGCGGGTCGGCGATCGCGCCACCGAGATTCGCAAAGCGCGCATGGAACTCCCGCTGCCGCGTCTCACGGTCCTGCGCCCCATACTGCTGGAACAGCTTCGCGAAGGTGCCCGCGTGTTTCGCCTCCTCTCCGGCATACGTCCACACATCGGCGTAGCGTTTAAGCGACCCGCTGCGGTTGGCGAAGTTGTCCCGCACGAGCCGGCGGATTAATACCTGGCGCTGCTCGTCGTCGAGCTTCACGCCACTGTTCTTTTCCAGCTCATCGATGAGCGAGCCGGCGTGCTGCCGGACATACTGCCGCTCGCTGGGCTTGACGACCGCCTCGAACGCGCGTTTGAAGGTCTGCGAGCGATCGCGGAAACGGCTGGTTGTCCAGTCGAAGCTCGTGAGCTCCACCTTCGTGTCGCCCGTGCGCAGGATCTGCAGTTCGCGGTAGATGCGCGCGAGAAACCCCGGGATGATCTCGGTGATCGACTTGCGTGCCAGATTCGTGAAGGGCGCCGGCTCCTGGAGATTGCGCAGGGTATCGACCTGTACACCCGTCTGCACCGCGCCTGCCTGAATGATCTGGCTCTTGAGCCAGCGCACCGCGGACCCCACCACCGGTGCGTCATCCAGGCGGTCCGAATGGGCGAACTCGGTGAGGTGCTGCGGAATGCTCTCACCGAGATAGCCGGCAGTGCGCCCGTGCCGTTCCAGAAATTCGCCCACACGCGTGCCAGTCAGTCGCCGGCCGATACGCTTGCCGAGAGCCGAAGCGAGACCCTGGGTCACGCCCCCGCCAATCATCCCGCCTGCCATCGCCGCGCGGCCAGGCGCCATGCCGTCCATGTCCTCCATGCCGGGCATCGCGGCGCCGGTATCCGCCATGGCGAGGCCCATCTGGGCGCTACCGACCAGGTTACGCAGCGACGAGGTCAGTGAGGACTTGATCTGCCCGGAAAGCGCGCGCATGAAGTTGCCGCGCTGGCCCAGAAACCAGCTGCCCGCATTGCCCATGAACTTGTTTCTGAGCAGTGTCGGCCAGTCTTCGCGCATCCTGATTTTCAGCAGATCCGGCAGCGCCGTGTTCTTCTGGATGTTCGTGAGCAGCTCGCGCGTGGCCACACCCTGCTTTCGCTGCTCGATGAGCGTGTCCATCGCCACGAAATAGTGGCGCAGCTGCACCTCAAGCGACTTGCGCTGGTAGTTGACCGTGACGCGGTCCTGATAGTCGGCCAGCCGCTGCAGCGCGAGCCGTATCGAATTCAGGTGCGAGAGCTGGCTGCCCGCGCGGTCGGTCTCGATCTGTTTCTGGATGTTCGCTTCGGCTTGGTCCTCGGCGCGCTGCTGTGCCTGGGTCTCGGCCTGATAGCTGAAGATGTCGCCGAGTGTGGCCTGCAGGCTCGCGTGACGCGCCGCTTCCGTGGAGAAGCCCGTGCCGGTATCGGCCGACTCCGCCCAGCTTTTGAGGCGGTCCTGCGCGCTTTTGGGCAGGAATTTGCCACCGGCCGGCAGCAGTTTGGCGACGGTGCGCCTGAGTTCGTTCTGGACCGGCTTTATTTCGCGTACCGAAGCATTGTATAGGTCCCGGATCGACGAGGCGGCCTCGTCCGCACGGTCCATCGCGCTCCCGTAGCCCGCAGGCAGCGCCTCGCGCAGGGTCCGGCTGATAAAAGCCCTGCTGCGCGCACCCTCCCAGAGACCGCCTGCCGCCCCCCGCACGAACTCCTTCGCGTGCTTCGTGACCGGCACCCGGTCCTCCTTTTTCCTGCTCTCACGAAAATCGAATTCGGGAATCGTGAGATCCGCATCAAAACCAAAGTCGCTGCTCGCCTTGAACGTCTTCTTTCTGAACATGGCGGCTCCCGTTTCAGCCTGTGTGAAAACGTGCTGATCGCCTAAACTGAATCAACGCACTGAGACCGGGTGACTCATGAAGCGATTCGTTGAAGGCGATGACCGCAAACAGGTCGCACTACTTCCCGAATGCGTCGATGACTATATCGAAGCAGACAATCCGGTCAGGGTCATTGATGCCTTCGTCGACGAGCTGGACCTTGCGGAACTCGGTTTCGACGGCATCACACCGGCGACTACCGGCCGACCGTCCTATCACCCTGGGGTGATGCTCAAGATTTATATCTACGGGTACGTGAACCGCATCCCCTCCAGCCGACGGCTGGAGCGTGAATGCCAGCGCAACGTCGAATTGATGTGGCTAACGGGCCGTCTGGCTCCGGACTTCAAGACAATCGCGGACTTTCGGCGTGACAGCGGCATGGCCATTCGTAACACATGCCGGCGCTTCGTCGAACTGTGTCGCGGGCTGAAACTGCTATCCAGTGACATGGTGGCCATCGACGGCAGCAAGTTCAAGGCATCAAACAGCCGGGACCTGAACTACACAACAGGCAAGATCGACAGGCGCCAGCAGCAGATCGAGGAGAGTGTGCAACGATATCTCGACCTGATTGAAACCGCAGACCGCACCAGTCCAACAGGTTTCGCCGCGAAGACTGACCGGCTGTACGAGAAGATCGCCCGCCTGCGCCTGCAGATGCGTGAACTCGCACAGATCAGGAAGCAGCTGGAAAAACAACCAGACAAACAACTATCGATGACGGATCCCGACGCGCGCTCCATGGCGACAAGCGGAAGAGGCTCCGGCATAGTGGGTTATAACGTGCAGGCGGCCGTAGACACGAAACATCACCTGGTCGTCGAGCACGAGGTAACCAACATCGGAAATGATCACGGACAACTCAGCAGAATGGCGCTCGCCGCAAAGAGCGCGATGGGCAGATCGAATCTGGAGGTTGTTGCTGATCGTGGTTACTTCAGCGGGCCGGAGATAAGAACATGCGATCTGAACGGAATCCGTGTGTACGTGCCCAAGCCGCTCACTTCTGCGTCACGGAAGAAAGGTCTGTTCACCAAAGCCGACTTTGTGTACGAGGCAAGAAGCGACGTGTATCGATGTCCTGCCGGCGAGAAAGCCATTTATCGATTTACGACCGTTGAACATGAAATGAATCTGCGGGTCTACTGGCCGAGTGCGTGCCCGGGTTGCCCTATGAAGGCGCGATGCTCTCCCAGTGACTATCGCCGCATCCGAAGATGGGAGCACGAAAAGATACTGGAAGCCATGGAGCGACGGCTCGACCGGAAGCCCAATGCAATGACCATCCGACGAAGTACCGTCGAGCACGTCTTCGGAACGCTCAAGCACTGGATGGGTCCTGCACACTTCCTGACCCGAACGCTCGGACGAGTGAGTGCCGAGATGAGCCTGCAGGTACTAGCCTACAACCTGAAGCGGGTCATCAGCATACTGGGCGTGGCAAGGACTCTGAAGGCCATGAAATTGGCGGGAGGCTGAAGCCCCGAGGGGCTTTGTTGTGCTCGTGACGTTCGATCAGTTCAAACTCACCGCAAAAAACTAGACCCGCATGGGCCGTCCATTGCTCGCGCGGCGGAAAAAGGCGTTTCCACACACTCTGGTTTCAGGGGGGACATCACCGACCCCTCATAGGTTTTCCGCGTCCCTGCGTGTTCTTTCCCGTTTCCCGTGGAGCGCCTCATGCCCGAGCGTCTGGCCATTCCCTTTAACATCAGGCTGCTCGAACTCACCCCGGCGCGGCTGCAGAACATTCGTCCCGTCACCTCGCTCGAGTTCTTCGATGGCAACAGCCAGAATTTCCACCCCGAAGGACTGTTCTCGACGCTGATCTTTGGCCGCGTCGGCGACGAAAAGCGCTCGCTGCGCTTTTCCTGGATCGACATTCACGTGAGCGTCTTTCACCCGGTGATCTACCGCGCGCTCACCAGTCTGAAACAGCTTTACAGGGACATCATCGCGGGTACCCAGCACGCGCTCTGGAACGACCAGACGAAGGACTTCGAGCGCAGCGACGCGCTGCATGGCCAGAGCGGATTTCATTTTTTTGTTTCGCACTGGAAGGACATCGAATTCGGCGAAACGAAAAGCGATGAGCGGCAGGCGAAGCTCGAACTGCTGCGCAGGTACCGCGACAAATCAATGACCTCGAAGATCGTCGTGATGCCCGCCGGCATGCGCGATCTGGAATTTACCGATGACGGGCGCATCCGCGAGGACGAGATCAACACGCTCTACCGCTCGATCATTGCCCGCTCGAACAGCGTGAACGAGAACACGGTGCGGCGCACGCCCGAACTCGTCGACACGGTGCGCTACAGCCTGCAGACCACCTTTAACCAGCTCTACGAGCTCATCGAGAGCATGGTCGAAGGCAAGCACAAGCTGCTGCTCGGCAAATGGGCCAGCCGCCGCGTGTTTGACGGCACCCGCAATGTCGTGACCGCCATGGATGCCTCGCAGCGCTATCTGGGCGCACCGGGCTCCATCGGCCTTAATGATCACGTGGCGGGACTCTACCAGGTCCTGAAGGCCGCGCGCCCGCTCGCGGTCTATCACGTCCGCACCGGCTTTCTGCAGTCGGTCTTTCCGGGTCCGAACATGCCGGCACGGCTCGTGGACAAAAAGACCCTCATGAACGAGCCCGTCACGCTCAAACCCGACTACTACGACCGCTGGGCCACCATCGAGGGCGTCGAAAAACTTCTCACGCTCTTTGGCGAGGAGAGCCTGCGCCATCGCGTGATCGAGATCGAGGGGCATTATCTCGGCCTCATCTACAAGGCCCCGACATGAGCTTCCGGCTCATGAACAGCATCGACGAGCTGCCCGCCCACCTCGAGCGTCAATACGTTTTTCCGCTTACCTTCTGCGAACTGCTGTACTGCTCGACCTACCGGCACATGAACAAGGTGGCGGCATTGCTCACGCGCTATCCGATCACGGGACTCGGTTCCATCGTGCCCGGCAAGATCCACATGCGCACGACAATCCGCAACGAAGTACGCCGCGAACTCGCCGCGGACTTCACGCCACTGGGTGAGGACTACATCGCCTATGAATTCCCCATCCGGGGTGGCGAATTCATTAACAGCATCGTGGTGGCGCCGGCGCTCCTGGGTGAGCTTGGCATGGATTTCGATGGCGACACCGGATCGCTCAACCTCGCCTACACCGACGACTCGATCGGGGAAGTCGACGCGTTTCTCAGGAGTCGTCGCGCCTACATCGGCCCGGACGGCAGGCCGCTTAAAAGCTGCGCGGTCTCCACCGTCAATCTCGTGCTGCACAACATGACGGGCGACGCCTGATGGTTACCTGATGGTGAACCGTGTAACCCTGCCCGCACGCTATCCGGCCTTGCTATCGGTGGTGAAAAGGCTTTTGAAGAGCCGTTCGGATTCGAGCAGGCCTTCATCGGTGAACACCACCGATTTGGCCTTGTTGACCGGATTCTCAATGAGCCCCCGCTCGTGAAGCCGGCTGAGCGCGGCCCAGTCATGGCCTTTCCATGCCCTGAAGCGGTCGTGCAGGGTCAGATAAAGCAGTGCGAGAACGGCGTCGTCAATCGCAGCGGTATTGATCGTCATGTCACCGGTTTCCTTCTGGAACCCGGTGAATTTACCACTCACGGCACTGACATGGAGCAACGACATGTCCGTTCTCTTTGAGACGTGGTACCGGCAGTTCGGCGTGCGTCGCAGCAACCAGCTCGTACAGCCGCCGCTGCCGGGCATGGACCGCCTGATCCTGCCGCGCCGCAGCCTCTTTCACTACCCGGGCACGGGGCCGCTTGACGACGGGCCCGACATGAACCAGCCCGAATTTCGCGGTAACACCAAACCCATCCTCGTGCATCACCTCGTCAGGCAGTCGGTGAATCTCGGTAACCCCCGGCCACTGCCCACGCCCGTCACCCTGCTCGCCTCGCGCTTCTTCCAGAAAAAACGCCGCTACAGGAAGCTCATGAACTTCGACACCGCCACGCGCGACGACAACACGCTGTGTGTGTTCAGTTACGCCTTCCTGTGGCGTGTGTACCACTATCCACGCTCGATCTATGCCGGCACGTACCAGTGGCACAACATCCACGAGACGCTGTGGATGCAGGTCATGGAGGTCGCCAACCGCTCGAACCGCAACCAGTTCATTCCGCTCACGCTCCCCGCCATCCTGCCGTGCCTCACGGACCTGAAACTCGGGGAGATGGGTGAGCTCAATCATCAACCCAGCCAGCGCATTGTCAAGCGCTTTGCCGCCCACGAATCGCTCATGATCCTCGAGATCTGGAAGTGGCTCGGCGAGAACCGCAAGTCGTCGATACTTTCGCACGTGCCAGAGGACAGGCTTGGGCGCGTGAACCTGATCCTGGAGGAAAGCGGGCGCTGGTTTGCCGTGAATCTCGGCACGCTGAACGGCTGGCGTGTCGCCAAGAAGGAAGAACTCGAAGCCAACCCCGAGGCCAACCGGCACGGGTTCGAACCCAACCGGCTCCAGCGCTACTTCCTGCGCATGCTCATGACACTCATGGAAGTGCGCACGTCGGCCGCCCCTGAAGTCAGCGCACAGAGCAGCGCCGGCACCGAGCCTTCCGGCATGCCGCCCGAAGAACCGGCCAACGTGGTCGATGAAACCGGTCCGCAAACGGGCGCGCAGACGGGATCCCTTATCCAGAGCGTCCAGCAGCCGGTGGACTCGCCCCTCACCCCGGCGTTCCATGCCACGCAGCCCCGGCCTGCAGGACATGACGAAGAAGAGGATGAGGAAAGCGCGCGCGCGGCCGGCAACGCGAAGGTCATGCGCATTGCCGCACGCATGGCGAGCGCCCAGCACGAACCGGACGAGCGCGGCGTGGACATTCATCCCGACGAAAAACTGGAGCAGCAGATCGAGGCCGACCTGCAGCAGCTCGAACATATCGCCAACCTTACGTTTGCCGATGCGGAGCAACTGCAGCCGACCACGCCTGGGCCTGCGGCACCCGCTGGCGCCGTGACACCCGAAGCCGCGGTGATGAAGATCGCCAACCGGCTGGCTGCGCAGGGCATGATGAGTGCGGGCGAGCACCGCCGTTACCAGACGCTCTCCGAGGCCTATAAAAAGATCGTCGCCCCCGATGGCCGCACGACGCTCGGTGCATTCGTGCAGATCCCGCCTGAAAGCATCCAGATACAGGAGTCGCCCGCGATCGCCGACATTCCGGCCGTGCTCGACAAGACGATGCTCAGGTCGTCACTCCTGACGTTCGATCCGAAGTACATCCGCGAGGTCATGCAGAAGGACATCGCCGGCATGGTCCTGAACCTGCAGCAGGGGGGACTATGCGTGACCGGTTACGACGTTGAGGAGGTCGATGACGTAATGGGCGCGTACCGGATGTACACCGCACGTGTGGTGCCGGTCGAGGGTTCCGCCTCGACCCTGCGCTTTCGCCTGCCGGTCATCGACGAGGATGGCACCTTCACGGCCAATGGCGTGAAGTACCGCATGCGCAAGCAGAAGGGAGATCTGCCCATCCGCAAGATCGGCCCCGGGCGGGTCGCGCTCACGAGCTACTACGGCAAGGTGTTCGTCTCGCGCTCGACCAAACGCGTCAACGATTACGGGGTGTGGCTCACTAACGCCATCATGGCCGCGGGCCTGGATGTGCATGGTGGTCCAGACGGCGGGCTGCATGCGGGCCCAATCACGCAGATGCACACGGCCCCCGTGTTCGACAACCTCTTCGCGTGCCCGCGCCTGTACAGCACGCTCGCCATGTCGTTTCGCAGCTTCGCGCTTGGCGGCTTCGAGTGGAACTTCGATCACACGCGCCGCGAGACGCTCTATGGCACCGATACCCTGAAACGCTACGAGCAGGGCCGTGACGTCAACCCGGGCACCATCGTCTGCGGGCAGTCGCTCACGGATCCGGCTGTCCTCGCCGTCATGGATGCACACGGTGCGCTCTACGCGCTCAGGGACGGCAAGCCTGAAGCGTTGCCCGGCTTCGAGGCCATGCTGCAGCTCGACACCAGCAAGGCACCGGTAGAGTTCGTCGAGGTGATGGTGCTCGGCCGCACCATACCGCTCGGTCTCGTGCTGGGCTACGAGATGGGCCTCACGCAGCTCATGATGCTGCTGCGCGTGAGCCCACGCCGTGTGCCCGCCGGCCAGCGCGTGAACCTGCAACCCACCGAGTATGCGCTAGTATTTGCCGACGAGACGCTTGTCCTTGCGAAAGCCCATGCCTTCGCCTCACTCGTGCTCGCGGGTTTTAACGAGTATCACCGCAGCATCCGCACCTTCAACGTGCACGAGTTCGACCGGCGCGGCGTGTACCTGAATGTACTGGAGTCCGGTGGCCAGTCGCAGCGCTACCTGCGCGAGATCGACCTGCAGTATAAGCTCTTCATCGACCCGATCACGCGTGAGTTACTTCTAGAAATGAAGGAACCCACCGACTATCAGGGGTTGCTGCTGCGTGCCTGCACGATGCTGCTCTCCGATCATCACCCGGACGAGCTGGATTCCAGCTGGATGCGCGTGAAGGGCTATGAGCGCATGGCGGGCGCCGTCTATTCGGAAATCGTGCGGGCGATACGCATCCACAACGGGCGCCCCGGGCGCAACCGCCTGCCCATCGATCTGAATCCGTTCCAGGTCTGGAAGAGCGTCACGCAGGATCCGGCAAAGATCCAGATCTCGGAGATCAACCCGATCCAGAACCTCAAGGAGATGGAGTCGGTCACCTATACGGGCGTGGGCGGGCGTGGCTCGCGCAGCATGACGAAGCACACGCGGGCCTATCACCCGAACGACATGGGCACGATCTCGGAGGCCACCGTTGATTCGAGCGATGTGGGTATCAACACCTACACTAGTGCCGATCCGCAGTTCACGTCCCTGCGCGGCCTCTCGCGCCGCTACGAGCTCGGCAAGACCGGTGCCACCGCGCTCTTTTCCACCTCCGCGCTGCTTGCCCCCGCGGCCGACCGCGATGACCCCAAGCGCGTGAATTTCATCAGCATCCAGTCCGGCCACCGTATCGCCTGCCGCGGCTATCACCAGCCCGCGCTGCGCACCGGCTACGAGCAGGTGCTCGCCCACCGTACCAGCGACATGTTCGCGGTCACCGCGAAGCAGCCCGGCCGGGTCGTGTCGGTGGGTGCCGAGGGCATGAAGCTCCAGTACGAGTCGGGTGAGCTCCAGGGGATCGAGCTCGGACGACGCTTTGGCAATGCGGCGGGGCTCGTGGTCCCGCACCAGATCGTTACCCCCCTGCATGCCGGACAAAGCTTCAGGCCAGGGGACGTCATCGCGTACAACACAGGCTTCTTTGAGCCGGATCTCCTGAACCCCGCCAACGTCGTCATGAAAACCGGCGTTGCGGTCAGAACGGTGTTCATGGAAAGCCCGATGACGCTGGAAGACTCCTCGGCGATCTCGAAGGAGACTGCGGCGCTCCTGATGACAAAACAGACGAAGGTCAGGACCATCGTCATCAACTTCGATCAGGAGGTTCACCGGCTGCTCAAAGCGGGCGAAAAGGTCGGAGCCGACGATATTTTATGCGTCATCGAGGACGCCGTGACCGCGGGCACGCGCCTCTTCGACGAGGCGTCGCTCGACACGCTGCGCGTGCTCAGTGCCCAGACGCCCCAGGCGAAAACCCAGGGCGTTATCGAGCGCGTCGAGGTGTTCTATCACGGCGAGCCCGAGGACATGTCCCCAACGCTTGCGAAGATCGCCGCGGCCAGCGACGCGCAGATGATCCGGCGCTCGCGCATGACCGGCAGGAAGGCGTTCACGGGCAGTGTGGACGAGGCGTTTCGCGTCGAGGGCAATCCGCTGCAGCTCGATACCGCGGCGATCCGCATCTATATCACCTCGGATGTCCCTGCCGGGGTCGGAGACAAGGGTGTGTTCGGCAACCAGCTCAAGACAGTATTTGGCGAGGTGATGGAGCGCGACATGTTCACCGAGTCGGGCAAAAAGATTGGCGCCGTGTTCGGTGCGAAATCCGTAGCTAACCGCATCGTCTCCTCCCCCGAACTGATCGGAACGACCACCACGCTGCTCGACGTAATTGGAAAAGCTGCGGTCGATGTCTACAACGGGAGAAAAGCATGAAGTCGCACGCATCAGAGAAGACGCTCGTCACGCTCGCCAATGCCACGACGCTCGTGCGCTGCATCGTGCAGGGTGTGGTCGGCAACGATCTGGCCGACACCTTTGCCGGCATGCCACTGACCGATGACGTCATCGACCAGCTGGCCCAGGCCCGCTTTCAGGCCGCTGTCCAGCAATACCTGTAATGGCCTCACAAAAATCACGCCGTGAACGCCAGAGGCTCCCTGTTTGCTGGACGGTAACAAATATCAGTGTTCGTCGGGACTGACCCGTTTCAGTTCGCTCTCGATACTGTGCCTGCCCTGCCCGCTTATGAGGAAAAAATATTCACCGGGCTGATAGTCCAGTGGCTTCGGTACAAGAAAATCCAGGACGCCGGGCTGACGTTTGTGCTTGTTCAGATACGTCGCAAATGCGGAAGACAAGATGATGTGTGGATCAGTATATGTCCCCGTTCCACACGTGAGCGAGTAGTCATCCGAAGTCTTTCCCAGATGCATGTCACAGGCGCCGGGACTGACAGGCAATACATATTCCTGCCCATTCCTGTCGTAGAAGTGAAATAGTGGATTGCCCTGTTCCGACTTTGACAGTTTGATCACTTTGGTGCGGTTATCCACCCTGGCATCAACAACCTCGTAGGTTCCGTAAAGGTGTTGAATGCCTTGCGCCGCATCACCATTAAGCACCGTATTGCGCTCTGTCCAGGCCGAGCTGCCGGATGGGAAAGTGCAGGCTGTCAGTACCGACAGCATTGCTGGAACGATCAAGCTTCCCGGAAAAGTCATGCGCATTCGTCAGGCCCCGTAGTTTCACGCCGGAATGTTAACACCTGACGTTATGTCGCGATCTTGAAAGTATGTGAAAGAAAACACCCGCCGGTTTCATGCAGCGTCTCGTGAAGACTGCCGATCTTTGTGAAGACGTGCGCGGGAAGGACTCGCCATCATGCTCAACGAACGTACCCTGCGCTTAACCGGGCACTGGAGCGCATCGCACGGGCGACGAAAAGCGGCCTGCTCGTACGCGAGATCGCCGGCAGCAAGACCGTCGTCTACGAGCCCGTGTACCGCGAGTATCTCGAACAGGGCGGCAGCAATGAAATGCTCTTCGCCAATGCGCTCTCGCAACCCTTTGCGATGACCTCAGCCGACCTGCTTGCACAGAAGGAGGCCCTCGCCCGGCGCTGGGCCGCGCACAGCGCGCTCGTCGCCACCGCGGAATGCAACCAGCGCTACAACAAGATCATCGAGCTGCTGGAATTGCACTTTCGCTCGCAGTTCAATGAGGCGACCGAGGGCGAGGACACCACCGCACCGAATCGCGATACGGTGCTCAAGCTCTTCAGGGAGTGTCTGAAGCACATCACGGAGAGCGACCTGAACGATCTGTACGCGGTATGTCTGAAGCTCGTGTGCCGCGCCCGGTTTTACACGACCGACGCCGAGCGCATTCTCACCGGCATGGAACTCGCCCGTGCACGCAACCCATCCCTCTCACCGCGCGAAGCGGCCACGGCCAGCATCGTCGATTACATCGCCTGGTGGGTCGCCGCGCAGATGCGGCTGGCGAGCTGCTGAAGGGATGCCCTATCACGGGGGACATCACGGATCCGAAGCATCTGGTGCGTGACCCCGCGCGGGTCAGGGCCGCACTCGTTGAAACCCCCGACGGCAGGCTCGTCGCGAAAGAGGCCGTGAAGATCACCATTCCAACCCGCTTCGCCGAGCGGGGGCTCGCTGAAGTCGGTATCGAAACCTTCATCTACGGTGTGTATGCGATCACGCTCGAAAACAGCTACTACGGCGTCTCGCTCGTGAACGCCATGATCCGTATCGAACCCACCTCCATGATGAAGGTGCTCTCAGGTGACGATGAGTACTACGAATTCAGCTTCGAAAAGGGTTCCGTCATCACCCCGTCACTCGATCTTGTCAAGAACGATTCCCTCATCTACCGGATCTTCAACGAGATGCTCGCGGGCGCCCATGTGCCGTGGTACATCGGCTACGCCGAGATGGCCTGCCTGCTCGATACCGCGAAATATCACGCCGGCGCCAACGTCGGGCGCAACCACGACATCACGGAGCTGCTCGTCTCGATCATCTCGCGCAATGCGCATGACCGCCACGAGTTCTACCGCACGACCGTGAAGGACCTGCACGACCTGCTCACGAATCCCCCCGTTTTCATTCCCCTGCGCTCAATCGAATTTGCCGCCACCAGTGAAGGTCACGGGCAGTTACTTCAGCCGCGGGGTGGTCAGCGCCCTGGTCAGTCCCAGCACGCGTGTGGAGCGCCTGAATGACATCCTCGCGCGGTAATGTCTCGCCCTGTCGCCCATTGCCTGACCATGAAATCGCATGGCTCGCAGGAGAAAGATCGCCATATTGCAGGGAAACTGAGGGAAACGCCCCTTAGGTCCGAATATCCTCAATTGCCAGTAACGGCCTGTAGCACGTTCTCCCGCCGGAGGGTCTCGCCAAGGAATTTTCCCATTTCCTCGCCGCACTCACCCGCGCCGCGAACGCTAGCCTGACATGCATCTCCCTCAACCCGAGACTTGAAGATTGGCTTCGACAGGACTCGCTCGCTCCATTGGCCCTGCATGGAAATAGAACGCTTGATCGTGACACTGTAAACAATCATTTTCCACGTCACGCTAACCGGGAGAAGGCCCCTCGCCGAATTTCTTTCTGTGAATAGCGAAATCACGTGACTAGGACGCGCATTCTGCACCAATGCCCGAACAGATTCAGGGCCATCCTGCCAATCAGTTTCGGCGAATTTTGCTGGAATATCCGGCAGCGTCTGCCGCAAGCCACTGCGGAGTCCGGCCATATACGCCGGGCCCGTCGTAGCGAGCACAGGCGAGTTAAATACCTTGTCTTCCGTGATTACCAGTAGCGAACTCGCAGCGATCGGGTGCCCGACCAAGCGGCTTTCGTCCAGAAGAGACGGCGCGTCTGAGAGGTGGCCTCACTCGTTCGGACAGTCATCTGAGATTTTTAAGTGGAACGTCCGAGGCAATCATGCTGCCGATTTGATCGCAGGCAGCGTCGCGAAGTATGCCTCATCCGGGGTCTGATCCGCCAGGCTCGAATGGGGCCGTTTCCGGTTGTACAGCTCGACGTATTCGCCGATGGAGCGCCGGGCATGGCTGACCGACTCGTACGCTTTCAGGTAGACCTCTTCGTACTTGATGCTGCGCCACACCCGTTCGACGAACACGTTGTCGCGCCAGGCCCCTTTGCCGTCCATCGACAGCCGCACGCCCCGGCTCAGCACCGCCTCGGTGAACGCGCCCGCCGTGAACTGGCTACCCTGATCGGTGTTCACGATGTCGGGCAGTCCGTAGCGGGCGAACGCCTCTTCCAGCGCCTCGACGGCGTGCGTGGCTTCCAGCGTGATGGCGACCCGGTACGCGAGAATCTTGCGGCTCGCCCAGTCCACCACTGCCGTCAGGTACACGAAGCCGCGCGCCATCGGAATGTACGTCGTGTCGAGGGCGAACACCTGATTGGCACGCTCGATCTTCATGCCGCGCAGCAGGTACGGCCAGATCTTGTGCTGCGCGTTGCGGCGGCTCGTGTTCGGCTTGCAGTACAGCGCCTCGACGCCCATGCGCTTCATCAGCGTGCGTACGCGACGGCGACCCACCTCATGGCCTTCCCGGCGCAACAGGCGCGCCAGCATCCGCGCCCCTGCAAATGGGAACTCCATGTGCAGTTCGTCGATTCGCCGCATCAGCAACTGATCGACCTCGCTGACCGGCTGCGCCCGGTAATATGCGCTCGATCTCGCGATGCCAACCAGTCGCGTCTGTCGCGAAACCGGCAGCGCATGCGTACAGTCAATCATCGCTTTGCGCTCAGCAGTCCGGCTTTGCCGAGCGCTCCTGACAAAAAATCGTTCTCCAGCGTCAACTGCCCGATCTTCGCGTGCAGCGTTTTCACGTCCACCGGCGGATCGCTCGACGGTGCACCTGTCGCACCAAACACGTCTGCCGCACGCTCCTGCAACTGCCGCTTCCATTCCGTGATCTGGTTCGGATGTACATCAAACTGCTGTGCCAGTTCGGCCAGCGTGCGCTCACCTTTGACCGCTGCCAGTGCCACTTTCGCTTTGAACGCCGCTGAGTGCGTCCGTCGGGTTCTCTTCGTCATTTCCTCGGTTCCTTTGCCAGCATTATCGCTGGCTCAGGCCCCGGCCAAACCACTTATCCGACTGTCCGAATTTGCGCGGCCACCTCTCTGTACTACAGGCAGTCGTTAAGATGGCAGCGGTACACAGGACGAGAACCTGAAATTTCATCGTTGGGAAAAGTTAGTATGTTTCGATTTTCAAACGTTGCTCCGCCAGACCGTCGTGCGAATTCATCATAAAGTGGTGACTTGCACACCCTCACTTCCATGAGATGTTTGCGCGACGCGCACCGGAACTATTGCTTGATAAAGTTGTACATCGTCAGTGTTGCTGGAACCGGTGACGTTGCGCTATCGTCAAAGATGATGTCAAACGCTCCCTTGGGGTAAGCGGCGCTCGGTCCAAGCAGAAATGCTGTGCCAGTATAGGTTTTTCCGGCATATGCACAGGCAATCGCATTGGGATTCAAGGTTGTGCCCGCGGTCCGGAACGTGATGTCTGTAACGTCAATGGTCTTTGCGTTTGGACTGAGCGTCGCACTCCACATGCAGGTATTGCCGTAAGTGCCCGTGAGACTCGTTCCATCAATGGTGACAGCCGATGTGGAGACAATGCCATATTGCCCCGCGAGTGCCCCGGGCGTTGGCGCAATAACGGTTGACAGTACCTCCATGCTGGAATCAGACGCCTGAGTGCCGGTAGCCTGTGCGGCAATTGTGTACGTTGTACCGTCTGCATTACCACTGAGCGTTACGGTGCCCGGCTCAAATGTGCTACCCGAAACCAGCCAACCGCTGGCACTGGCCGTATTCCCGGTCAGCGACAGCGGCGTAGAGCCCGCGGCAATTCGCACATTCTGCCCGCTCCCAGTTCCAAACGCCCTGACAATACCGGCCTGATTGATCGTGGCGAACACACCGTCTGCTGCATAGGAGTTCGACACCAGCACGTTATCGGCCAGCACCGGAGCAAGCGGCGCAGCAGTATTGACGCTGCTGCCTGTGCTGGCCGAACTACTGCCGCTGCTACCTGAACCGCCACCACCACAGCCAGCAATGAAAAAACACGAAAGCACGGCACACGGCAGCGTGAGTTTCTTGGACATGGAATTGACGGAATCGCCTGGACAGGAACATTGACATGATAGATAGCTGGAAATGTTACAGCTGCCCAATCCGGGAAAATGTCAAGAAGTGTTATCGCCACAGCGCCGTTTAGCGGCGAATGAGCCTGGAAGGGTAATTCGGGGACGAGCGTGGGTGCATTCTCCGGCAGGCATTCCTTTTAGCGGGACCAGCTTCATCACGAGCTACCTGGCCTCGTATCGCTGCCCCGCGCCCATGCCATGACCGGACATTCGCGAGGTGGCTTCTCATGAACCACTACGTGCGCTTTGGCCTCACGGCACTCAATGGCATGAACAAGGCGGGCACCCTCAGGCCCGATGCCAATGGCTACTACCCAGTGGTGCTCGGCGGCCTGAACATGTTCAATTCGGTGAACCAGTTCTACCCGTATGAGCCGGCGCGCGAATTTTTCGAGCACTCCAGCCAGTTCATGCGCCGTGTGCATTCGGGCAACCTGCGCGGGGAATACGCCCCCCCCCGACGCCTGCCTGGCCAGCCCATCGAGGACTACGCACGCCGCATCCTCGACATCGACGTCAACAACGTCTCGCATCACATTGCCGAAGTCAGTCTCGACTTCGAGAACTACAAGGATCCAGACGGGCGCGGCATCGTCGCCATCCTCGGCCAGGTCAAGCCCTCCGGTCCCCATGGTGTGCATCTCAAGGACTCGCTCGACAATCCGCGCGAGAACGTCTGCTTCTCGATCCGCTCCTTCACGCTCGATGTGCCCTCTGGCCGCACCGTGCGGCGCGAACTCAAGAACGTCGTGACCTGGGACTACGTGAACGAGCCGGGCCTCTTTATCGCGAGCAAGTACAACTCGCCCGCGCTCGAGGAAATCGGCGAGACGATGTTCTCGAAGCCGCAACTCGATCGCGCCTTGTGCGCCACGCACGACGCCAGTATCGGGCTCGAAGCCGCGCGGCTCACGCTCGACGAGCTCTACCAGTCGCTTGGCTGGCTGCACGAATCCACGGCCCCTTCCTGGCTCGCCTGGTGAATCTTCGCTGCCTATACTCAAATGCACGAGTTCAAACGCATGAGGCTGGCCGCACCGGCAGACGGCCAGCCTCTATGCCGCCCGTGATGCGATTCAAACCCGTTTTGGTTCTATATCACTGCAATGAGCCGTATCAGGAATGTGGCTCGGGAAATTCTTACCGCGTCGAAGTTTTCTGTGCAGTGACCTTCTCTTGAACTGGAGCATCATGGGCACCCCCAACCTACACCGCCGTGCCAGACCCGTACTCACCTTCAAGGGCCAGCAATACCGGCTGGATCTCCTGAAGTCGCTACTGAAACATGCCAAACCCATCGATGTGTGGCCCGAGGAGATCAATCCGGCCGGCGCCCCTGACAGCCCGTTTCACGTACGCTTCTCCCGCCATGCTGCCGATGGCACGCAAACTGAAATCGTGTTTTTCCGGCAGGAGGGCAAATACACGGTTCTGCTCGGACAGGCAGAAGTCGCACGCCTCATCGCCCGCGGCGCACGTCCCATTGTCGGGTCCATCATTTCGGGTCCGATGCTCAAGCGCGCACAGTTCACACCTCCCGATTCGGGGTCGGGAAACGTCCCTCCTGTTTCTGCGCCAGCACCGGCACTCATCACGAGCGCTGCACCGGCCGCTGCACCTGTAGCACCTGTACCTCGACCGCAATCCAGTCAGCACCCCCGGCAGTCTCGCCAGCAACCCCGCAGCGCACAATCCCGCGAATCCCGGAGCCCGCCCCCCAGGCGCAGCGCGGACAGCCGTGCGCATTCAGCCGCGCGCGACCAGAAGGGGACGATGAACCAGGTCCGGACTGACTGACCGCCCCGAATGTCCCACGCTGCCGGCCCGCCTCCACCACCCGGCAGCTTCTACCATCTTCGAGAGGAACCGCAACCATGAGCACCACCGAACTGGACACCGAACAAGGGGTCGCTTCAGGAAACGGAAAATAAAGCACGCTTAGCTTGATCTACCCGGCGCACTGGGCGGCGTACAAACGGAGCCGGGATTTCCCGCGAACTACTGGTCTTCGTCTGGAACGAATGGGATGACGCCCTGGCGGAAGGCTTCTTCCTGCAAATCGCGCGGGATGCGGCGCGCGTCAATGATGAGGCCGTCGATCTCGATGAGCCAGGCGAGCGGGTTTCTGGCGATCTGACTGGGAAGCGACCATCGAGGGTCGAGCTGGCCGATCTTCAAAAGGTTGAGGATTGCTCCTGAGCGGGCCGAACCGGTCTGGGTGCTCAACCCGAAGTGCTGGCATAGCGCATCGGCGCGCATGTGGGGCTTCTGGGATTTGTCGAAGAGGAAGTTGATGCGCCCGATCGCGTAGGTCACGCCGCAGGCCCAGGAGCGTGCCGGACCGGTCACCAGTGGCGATGGCCGCTTGCGGCACAGGGTGGCAACGAGACGCCGGCAAAGGTCGCGGTATTCATCGGTCAGATGCTGCGCGCAAAAGGCATCGGTCAGCGCTGTAATCTTGCGATACCGGTCTTGCATGGCGACCGGCACACGCTCGCCGTCAAAGATTGGCTTCATGGGATTCACACAACCCGTATGAGTCAGTTGCCCGGTTCGGCGAGCCCGTGAACATCGCCCTCCCGCTCGATCAGGCGCAACCACATATCCAGCTTCTCACTGCTGCCGTTAAGCAGCCGGTCAACCAGGGGCCGGTCGTTCGCCTTGCCCAGCATGTTGTGCAGTCCCAGGTATGCCACAAGGAGGTGGTACATGGTGCAACGCAAATCATCACGCTCACCCTGACAGCAACGGGCATGGCGATGCAGATCCGCAATGGCGAGCCCGAGTTTCTCACCGACATACGAAAGCGGTATGCCGTCACGATCCTGTCGCGACGTGTAGGCGGGGCCGTTGGCGTTCAGGGGTAGATCTGCATCATCCGGGATCTGGGCCATTGCGTGTCTCCGTAGCTGTGCTGTCTGATCAGTGAAACGTCGGCGAACTGGCCATGCAGCAATGCTTGTACTTGCGGCCACTACCGCATGGGCACGGCTCGTTGCGTCCGATCTTCGGTTCTTCACGGCGCATGGGAACACGTGCCGGGATGCTCGCCAGTGCTCGCCGGTGCGGCTCGAAGTAACGGTAAATGTGGGTCAGCCCGGCGATCATCGTCTCCAGCAACGCCTCGCGCTTCTCCGCAGGGATCGGTGGAGGTCGCATCTGCGGGTCGGGATTGTGTTCATGATGCAGCATCATGATCGGGATCATCGGGCCGCCGCGGTCCTCGTCGTGGATCAGTTCGCCCCAGCTCGCAGGACGCGTCTGTATGCCGCGCATGAAGCCGTGCGCCCAGTCGTTGGCCGGGGCAACACCATCCTCGCGCTCGAGCAACACCGGCAGGTACACGTTCGGCTCATGCAGCGTCTGTTCCAGTTCCGTGCTGATCGTGTTCCAGTGACGCATGAGCAGTTCGATGATTTCGGTAGCCTGCCCGTCACTTTCAAACGAAAAATCTTCCCCCCATATCTGCGACAGATACTCGCTGGGCAACACGATGTCGGGTCCGCAAATCAAAGCGCAGAAATAGCCATCGAGCGTTTCGATGTTCATCGCTGCGTCGCCGATGGAGTCGAGAAACGCGGCGAGACGGGCGAAATCGTCATCGGCAAGTGGCTGTTGGGACATCAGGTTATTCACGGCGGATTTTCTCTTCGCGAGGTCGATGCGACTGTACCTGGCGATTATACGACGTCAAGCTCGCCGGACATGGCGGCAGGATTGATCGACCCTGCGGCAGATCGCGAGGGACGCCGCCTCCGCGACTCTGTCCCCGGCTCCGGCCGCAGCGGTTTGAACCGGCCGGCCTCGAGCTTCCTGTCCCGCTGCCATACGTAGTCTCCCGTCAGGTTGATGTGCTCCCAGCCGAGGGGAGAAAGATACGGCAACAGCATTACGTCGGGCGGAGAGCCTCGTGTTCCCATTGCCTGAATAGTCCGCTCAAGGTAGACGGTGTTCCACAATACGATGGCAGCAGTGACCAGATTCAGACCGCTGGCGCGATAGCGCTGGGCCTCAAAGCTGCGATCGCGGATTTCGCCGAGTCGGTAGAAGAACACCGAGCGGGCAAGCGCATTACGGGCCTCGCCTTTGTTCAGACCGGCATGAACGCGGCGGCGCAGTTCGACGTTCTGCAGCCAGTCGAGAATGAACAGCGTGCGCTCGATGCGACCGATCTCTCGCAATGCGACGGCGAGACCATTCTGTCTTGGGTAGCTGCCGAGCTTGCGCAGCATCAGCGAGGCCGTGACCGTCCCCTGCCGGATCGACGTTGCCAGGCGCAGCACCTCGTCCCAGTTCCGGCGGATGTGCTTTTCGTTATACGTGTCGCCGATCATTGTGGCAAGTGCAGGATAGTCCTTCGGATTGCCAGGCACGTACAGCTTCATGTCGCCGAGATCGCGAATGCGCGGCGCAAAGCGGAAGCCGAGCAGATGCATCAGCGCAAAGACGTGATCGGTAAAGCCATTGGTGTCGGTGTAATGTTCCTGAATGCGCAGGTCCGATTCGTGATACAGCAACCCGTCGAGCACGTAGGTCGAATCGCGCACGCCGACGTTGACGAGGTTCGGATAGAACGGGGCTTACTGATCGGAGATGTGCGTGTAGAACATGCGCCCGGGTTCTGCGCCGTATTTCGGATTCACGTGCCCGGTGCTCTCGGCACGGCTGCCCGCGCGAAAGCGTAGTCCATCGGATGACGACGTGGTGCCATCGCCCCAGTGGGCCGCGAAGGGATGGGCGAACTGCGCGTTGACGAGCTCAGCCAGCGCCTGTGAGTAGGTCTCGTCGCGGATGTGCCACGCCTGCAGCCACGACAGCTTCGCGTAGGTCGTGCCCGGGCAGGCTTCGGCCATTTTCGTCAGCCCGAGATTGATCGCGTCGGCCAGCACCGTCGTGAGCAGCAACGTCTTGTCTTTCGCTGTCTCGCCGGTCTTCAGGTGCGTAAAGTGGCGGGTGAATCCGGTCCAGGCGTCGACCTCCATCAGCAGCTCGGTGATTTTCACGCGCGGCAGCATGATCGACGTCTGGTCGATCAGCGCCTGAGCCGCCTCGGGTACCGCGGCATCGAGTGGCGTGATCTTCAGACCCGATTCTGTGATGATCGCATCAGGCAGTCCGTTATCGGCGGCGAGCCGGTTAGCGGCTGCCAGTCTCTGCTCCAGCAATTTTCTCCTTTCGTTCAGGTATCGGTCGCAGTCAGCGATGATGGGCAGCGGCAAGGCGTTGCCCTGCAAGAGGGTCTGGAAGTTTTCTGCAGGCAGCAGGTAGTCGTCGAAGTCCCTGAACTGGCGCGAGCCCTGCACCCATATGTCGCCTGAGCGTAGAGCGTTTTTCAGCTCGGCCAGTGCGCATAGTTCGTAGTAGCGGCGATCGATACCGCCATCGGTCATCACGAGCGGTTTCCAGCGCGGCTTGACGAAGGCAGTGGGCGCGTCCGCTGGCAACTTGCGCACGCCGTCATTGTCCATGGTCCGGATCATATCAATTGCGTCAAGCACCTCTGTCGCCGCCGGCGCGGCGCGCAGCTTCAGGATTTCGAGGAAGGACGGGACGTATCGGCGCAACGTCGCATAATGGTCTCCAATCTGGTGAAGAAAATCGAACGCTTCGGGCTGGGCGAGTCGCTCGGCCTCGCTGACGCTTTTCGTGAAGGCCTCCCACGACATGATGGATTCGATCGCCTCGAACGCATCGCCGCCCTTTTCTTTGGCTTCCAGCAGGACCCGGCCCAGCTTCCCGTACAGTCTCACCTTGTCGTTGATGGCCTTGCCAGAGCGTTGAAACTGTTCCTGATGTTTCTTTTTCGCAGTATTGAAGAGCCGGCCGATAATGCGGTCGTGCAGGTCGACGATCTCGTCGGTGACCGTCGCCGTGGCTTCCATGACAATGGCCACCAGCGTTGCATGACGGCGCTGCGTTTCGAACCTGGCCAGATCAGCCGGCGTCATCTGCGCGCCTTCGCGCGCAATCTTGAGCAGGCGGTTCCGGTGCACCGTCCGGTCGAGGCCCGCGGGCAGATCAATGGCGTGGAGGATTTTCAGGCGATCAATGTGCTTGAGCATCTGGGGTGAACTCGCCTTTCCCGGCGGCAGCCGTAGCCACGCGAGCCACGTCATGCGGCCGTCGTCACGACGCTTCAGTAGCTCGTCAAGTCTTTGCCGGTGATGGTCCGACAATGAGGCAGTGAGGACCTCGTAGATCCGGCGGGTCGCGCGAGTAACCGCCTCCGCACAGATGCGCTCGATCACGTTCGCGCCGGGCAGCAGGATTGCCCGCTGCCGCAGGTATTCGACCAGCGCCTGCGCGAGCACGAGCCCCTTGTCCGTCTGCATTGCCAGATCAACAAGGGCGAGCACGGCCGGACGGTAATCGGCCACGGTGAGCGGCCGGAGCTGCAGCGCCGCCTGCAGTTCGAGTAAATGTTCGCGGCGCGTCTGGTCCCGCTTTGCGTACTCTTTCCAGAGCGTCGGGGCGGTGTCAAGCTGTCCTGCAACGTACTGCAACAGCGCAGGCGGCGGCTCGATGCCTGCGCCCAGGATGATGCCGGGGTAGCGCATGCAGCAGAGCTGCACGGCAAAGCCCAGACGGTTGGCTGCGCCGCGGTGCTGGCCGATCAGCGACAGCTCCGTTTCGCTGAACGTGTAATGGCGGATGAGCTCATCGTGGCTGTCCGGAAACGAAAAGAGGCTGTCGCGCTCGGCGGGCGAGAGAATGGAACGTCGTGGCATGGTGGCTCGGCAGACGATGGGGATGGTGCCGACACGGGTTGCGGCACCGATTCCATCGGACTGACGGTTAAGAAAAATGCAGTGTAATACGTTCCATCGTCATAATCCTTCTTATGGCGATAGCTATTTTTATTCGATAAACTACCAAGCATGAAAACGCGTTACACACTAGCTGCCGGGTCCAGCATCGCGCCCGACTCGCCGATGTTTCCGGATGCAGGCCAGCTTGCCGCGTTGCGCGGCTGGTATGCAGGCCTTTCGGCCCGGGCTGCCGTGGACCGCTACCTGCCTCACGTCCGGGCACCGGGCGAATCGGCGCGCGGCATCATCGGTGCCATCCGCCGGCAGCTTATCCGCTTTGCCCTCGAACGGCAGCGCACAGATCTGGCCGATCTTCTGCAGCACCCCATCAGTGAGCGAACCAAGCGCGCAGCTGCGGTTGCGCGTGCGATCGACATCCTGCGTACGCTGCCCGCACCCCAACCGCAGATCGCCGACGACATCGGCCTCTGGCTCGCGCCCCGCGCCGTGCGGGTGCTGCGCGTTTATGGCATCGCGACCCTCGCGGACCTGACGGTACGCGTGCCCCGCCGGCGCCGCTGGTGGAGCGTGGTGCCCGGGCTCGGCCAGACCAGCGCCCGTCAGATTGAAGCGTTTTTTGAGACCCACCCGCAACTGACGGAGCGCGCCCGGGCGCTGGTTGCGGTAAGCACACCCAGCGTCGTTGTTCCCTGGGAACGGCTGCGGATACCCCATGAGGTCGATGGTTCGCACGGCAGCTTCCGCGCGCCCCGGCAGGCCTGCGCGCTCGACGCAAACAACGATTACGAAGCAGTACAGGCCTGGCTTGCCCTGCACGAAACCCCCACCACGCAAAGCGCCTACCGCAAGGAGGCCGAGCGCCTGATCCTGTGGGCGATCGTCGCGCGCGGGCGGGCGCTGTCCTCGCTCACGACCGAGGATGCCACCGCATACCGGAGCTTCCTGCGGCATCCGCAACCGCGTGAGCGCTGGGTTGGGCCAGCGCGCCCGCGTAGTGCTCCCGAGTGGCGCCCCTTCGCCGGGAATCTGTCGATGCGCTCCACTGCCTACGCGCTCTCCGTTCTCGGTGCACTGTTTCGCTGGCTTATCGAGCAGCGCTACGTGCTCACCAATCCGTTTGCCGGCATCAAGGTTCGCGGCAGAACGCGTGCCACGCCGCTCGATACGTCACGCGGCTTCACCGAAGGCGAGTGGGGGCTGCTTCGCACGATTGCCAATGGACTGGAGTGGTCCTATGGCTGGGGAGCACCTGCCGCACAGCGACTGCGTTTCCTGCTCGACTTCTCCTATGCGACGGGCGTGCGTGCGAGCGAATTCGTCGGTGCGAGACTTGGCGACATCCGCACAGGTGAAAATGGCGCACATTGGCTCAATCTCGTCGGCAAAGGCGGCAAGGCTGGCAAGGTAGCCTTGCCGCCACTCGCCCGCACCGCACTCGAGCAGTATCTCGTCCAGAGGCGGCTACCAGTGACGCCGCAGCGTTGGGACCCGAAGACCCCGTTACTGGCGAGCGTTGACGAGGAAGGCGCAGCGGGCATCACCCGTTCCCGGCTCTGGTATGTGATGCGTCGTTTTTTTCGCCTGGCCGCCGATGTCATCGACGCCGACCATCCTGTGCTGGCCGAAAAGTTGCGACGCGCCAGCCCCCACTGGACGCGGCATACCCACGCCACGCATGCACTTGCCCGGGGCGCGGAACTGACGACAGTGCGCGACAACCTGCGCCACGCCTCGATCGCGACAACGTCGATCTACCTCCTGAGTGACGAAATCAAACGCTTCCGGCAGATGGACGAGGCGTTCGCTGCACCATAGCTGGTTACCCAAGCTCCTGGGGTTGACAGGCTAAACGTGCTTTATTTTCCGTTTCCTGAAGCGCCCCCAACCAGCGCTTCATGTCGTCGAGCAACGGCACAGCCTGCTCCTGGCGCACACGTCGCCGTTCATCCGGTGGCTGGCCGCGAATCTGCTCTTCGATTCGATACAGGGCTGCGAGGCGGCGCAAGGCCTCTTCGGTCACCGCATTGGGCCGCACGGCATGCAGGTCGTGGATCTTGCGGCGCGTGCGCCATGCACGCAGCTTCCCGGATGCGATCGCCCCGATACAGTTCGGCGTAACCGGCGAACGCATCAGCCTGCAGCACGCCGGTGAAGTCGGCCAGATGCTGTTGCGGATGCTCGCCGCGCCGGTCAGGCGTATAGGCAAACCAGACTGCCGGTGGCTCGTTGGTGCCGCTCGACCGGTCATCGCGCACATAGACCCATAGCCGCCCGGTTTTCGTGCGGCCGTTGCCCGGCGCGAGTACCGGCAGTGGTGTGTCGTCCGCGTGGACCTTGCTGCCTGCCAGTGCGTAACGACGCACGGCGTCGACCAGCGGCGAGAGCAACTGCGAGATGCTGCCGAGCCAGTAACCCATCGCGCCGGGATCGATCTCGACACCGTCGCGCGCGTACATGACCGCCTGCCGGTGCAATGGAATGTGGTAGCTGAACTTCGATACCGCGATGTGTGCGAGCAGGCCCGGGCCGGGAGCGCCGCGCTCGATCGGACGACTCGGAGCCGCAGCTTGCACGATACGATCACAACACGCGCAGGCCAGCTTCGGGCGGCGATGGCGGATCACGCGGAAGTGTGCACGCACGTATTCGAGTTGCTCGGCGACGTCTTCACCCAGCGGTTTAAGCCTCCCGCCGCAATCCGGGCAACTGTCGCTGTCGGGCAGGTGGATACGCTCTTCACGTTCGAGGTGATCGGGCAGAGGTTTTCGGCTCGCGCCCTCACGACACGACTTCGGTGCAGCAGCGGATGCGCCGCTATCGGCGGCACCTTCATCAGCGAGCAGATCCTCCAGCCGTAGTTCGAGCTGTTCGATCTGGTGATCGAGTTTTTCCGATTTGCGGCCGAACTGCATGCGCCGCAGCTTCGCGATGGTCAACTTCAGTTGCTCGATCTCGATAGCGCGCGACGAGAGCTGTTCGCGCAGGCTGGCGACCATCGCCTTGAGCGCGTCAACGTCATCGGGGAGATCGGCAGGACTGGCAGACATGCAGCGAGTTTACACGTCGCGTCTGCACGCAACTGCGGGTGTAATGAACGTTTACAACGCGCTGCGCGGGCGCACCGCATCGATGGGCTGGCGCCAGTCGAACCCTTCAAGCAGGAGCGCCAGCTGGGCGTTCGTCAGGGCCACCACGCCGGAGTCGGCGCGCGGCCACGCGAAGCGACCTTTCTCCAGTCGCCTGGCCAGCAGGCACAGGCCGCCATCGCACCACCACAGGCATTTGAGCAGGTCACCGCGCTTGCCGCGAAACACGAATACGTGTCCGCTGTAAGGGTCTTTGTCCAACACCGCCTGCACCTTCGCGGCCAGCGAGTTGAAGCCACAGCGCATGTCCGTCACACCTGCAGCGATCCAGATTCGCGTGTTCGGTGGAATCACTTCAGACAATCCCGCAGAAACCGCTCGGCGAACGCCTGCGATACACCGCGGATGCGCACCCGTCGCTTGCCGACCTCGACTTCCACCTCGCAACAGGAGGCCATCGCCGCAGGTTCTTTCGTGGATGGTGGCGCTACGTCGATGATATTCACCGGCAGTAGCTGTGCTGGCTCCGTGGTCCCAGCGGCAGTCACAAGAGCCTTCGCAGTCAGTTCGGCCTTGAAGCGCTGCCGCCACTTGAACAGCATGTTGTCGTTCAGACCGTGTTCGCGAGCGATGCGCGCGACAGAAGCACCCGGCTGCATCGTCTTCTCGACGATTTCACGCCGGAAGTCGTTGGAGAAATTCGGCCGCTTCGGGGCCGCCGTTACCACATCGTCAGAGTTGTCCACGATCGCGTCCGCTATCTATTTCGCGGACGCGATATTTGCCGATTGCCGTCATAGCCTCAAGACGGCCTTGGTCGAGTGCTTACCGCCATCGCACCAGTAAAGCGCTTTCAGCAGATCACCCCGCTTGCCCCTGAAGAGGAAGATGTTCCCGCCGTACGGGTCTTTCTCCAGCACGGTTTGCACCTTCGCTGCCAGAGAGTTGAAACCGGCGCGCATGTCGGTCACCCCTGCAGCAATCCATATCCGGGTGTTCGGCGGGATCACTTCAGGCAGTCCTGCAGAAACCGCTCGGCGAACTCCTACGATACGCCCCGGATGCGAATCCGTCTTTTGCCCACCTCGACTTCCACTTCACAACCGGTCGTCATCGTAGCTGGCTGCGTCGTGGGCGGCGACGCAACATCGATGACGTTCACCGGCAGCAATTGCGCGGGTTCCGCCAGAGTCGACACTGGAATCGACACGGTGGTCTTCGCAGACTGCTCTCTCTTGAATCGCTGCCGCCACTTAAACACCATGTTATCGTTCAAGCCGTGTTCCCGCGCGATTCGCGAGACAGAAGCCCCTGGCTGCATCGTTTTCTCGACGATCTCACGCCGAAACTCGATCGAGAAGTTCGGCCGCTTCGGCGCCGCCGTTACCACGTCGTCAGAATTGTCCACTATCGCGTCCGCCAAATATTTCGCGGACGCTATATTTGCCTACTGCCGTCATATCCTCAAGACGGCCTTGCTCGGGTGCTTACGGAGCAACCCTACAACGAGGTGTATCAATTCCTAACTGCGTTGCTGTATCAATTTACAACTGCGTGCGACACCGTTTCGGCACTGACTTTTCTGACATGCAATCCTCCGTACACACAGGAAATTAACAAAATTCCTGCTGTACGCGAAATCGAGGCATGGTCACACTTGCCTGCGTCATCTGCGCATTCACGACCGACCATGCCGGATAGCCGCGTGCGTGCGCCGTCTCGACCGTCTCGTTGAACAACCCCACGATGGCATCGTGCTCAAGCAGCCGGTCACCGTTCTTGCTGAAGGTCGAGTGGTCCCACACCACGTCGTCCATCGCCAGGCCGGCAAACTGCACGTCCGGCAGCGAAAAACACAAGGCAGGTAAAACACCGCCGTACCGGGATAGCGCGGGATTTCCCTGTTCCGGTACGACAAACCGGCCACTAACGCATCAGCGCGACATCAGCCAGCCGTGTGCCTTGACGGTGTACGGCTTACCATCCTTCACGCCACTTTCCTCGAAGAAGTACTCGCGGGTTTCGTGGTCAAACGAGAGCGACGAATGCGTCTTCGCCACCGCGTCGTCTGCCTCGAAATGGTCCACTCCGTCCGCACGGTCCTTGAAGGCCAGATTGCGTTCGATAAGCCCGGCTCTCGTGTGCAGGCGCACAATCGCACGATGCTTGAACGCATCAACTTCGACATAGTCCAGGGTAGCGTCCACCCACAGCACGGAGTCTCCCGCATCCACCGTCAGTGCCTGCGGACTTTCGAGAATCCAGTCGTGCGTCGCGTCGTACCAGAAGAGCCAGCCGGCCAGGCCAAGCAGGCCAGCACCACCGACCCCCTCCCCGATCACACCGGCATTGCTGCCGCTGCTTGGGCTATACCCGCACATCACCCCGTTAAACGACCCGTCCGGGCAAATGATGTTGCTGGCAACGTTAAGTGTGCTGGTGTCATCAGTGTTGACTGGCCCGTGGTTAATCAGATCCCCACCGATGTTGATCACGCTGTTGTCAGTGGTGTTCAGCGAACCGTTCGCGTTGTTCACGACCGTACCATTCACGTTCAGTGAGCTGTTGTCCGACGTGCTGACGTTGCCGCTGTTGTTCAGGTCACCACCGATGTTCGTCGTGCCGTTGTCGGTCGTGTCCAGCGTGCCGCTGTTGTCCACGCTGCCGTTGACGTTCAGCGAACCGTTGTCCGTCGCCACCGTGCCGTTGTTCGACAGGCTGCCGTTGACATCCGTCGTGCCGCCATTGCTGGTGTCGATCGTGCCGTTGGCGTCGTTCGTGACGTTGCCAGCCACGTTCAGCGTGCCGTTGTCGGTCGTGCTGACGTTGCCGCTGTTGTTCAGGTCACCACCGATGCTGGTCGAGCCGTTGTCCGTCGTGTCCAGCGTGCCGTTGTTGTCCACGCTGCCGTTGACGTTCAGCGAACCGTTGTCCGTCGCCACCGTGCCGTTGTTCGACAGGCTGCCTTTGACATCCGTCGTGCCGCCATTGCTGGTGTCGATCGTGCCGTTGGCGTCGTTCGTGACGTTGCCCGACACGTTCAGCGTGCCGTTGTCGGTCGTGCTGACGTTGCCGCTGTTGTTCAGGTCACCACCGATGCTGGTGGTGCCATTGTCCGTCGTGTCCAGCGTGCCGTTGTTGTCCACGCTGCCGTTGACGTTCAGCGAACCGTTGTCGGTTGCCACCGTGCCGTTGTTCGCCAGGCTGCCGTTGACATCCGTCGTGCCGCCATTGCTGGTGTCGATCGTGCCGTTGGCGTCGTTCGTGACGTTGCCCGACACGTTCAGCGTGCCGTTGTCGGTCGTGCTGACGTTGCCGCTGTTGTTCAGGTCGCCACCGATGCTGGTCGTGCCGTTGTCCGTCGTGTCCAGCGTGCCGTTGTTGTCCACGCTGCCGTTGACGTTCAGCGAACCGTTGTCGGTTGCCACCGTCCCGTTGTTCGACAGGCTGCCGTTGACATCCGTCGTGCCGCCATTGCTGGTGTCGATCGTGCCGTTCGCGTCGTTCGTGACGTTGCCAGCCACGTTCAGCGTGCCGTTGTCGGTCGTGCTGACGTTGCCGCTGTTGTTCAGGTCACCACCGATGTTCGTCGTGCCGTTGTCCGTCGTGTTCAGCGTGCCGTTGTTGTCCACGCTGCCGTTGACGTTCAGCGAACCGTTGTCCGTCGCCACCGTGCCGTTGTTCGACAGGCTGCCGTTGACATCCGTCGTGCCGCCATTGCTGGTGTCGATCGTGCCGTTCGCGTCGTTCGTGACGTTGCCAGCCACGTTCAGCGAACCGTTATCCGTGTCGACCGTCCCGTTGTTCGTGACGTTGCCACCCACGTTCAGCGAGCCGTTGTCGGTCGTACTGACGTTGCCGCTGTTGTTCAGGTCACCACCGATGCTGGTGGTGCCGTTGTCCGTCGTGTCCAGCGTGCCGCTGTTGTCCACGCTGCCGTTGACGTTCAGCGAACCGTTGTCGGTTGCCACCGTCCCGTTGTTCGACAGGCTGCCGTTGACATCCGTCGTGCCGCCATTGCTGGTGTCGATCGTGCCGTTCGCGTCGTTCGTGACGTTACCCGACACGTTCAGCGTGCCGTTGTCGGTCGTGCTGACGTTGCCGCTGTTGTTCAGGTCGCCACCGATGCTGGTCGTGCCGTTGTCCGTCGTGTCCAGCGTGCCGTTGTTGTCCACGCTGCCGTTGACGTTCAGCGTGCCGTTGTCCGTCGCCACCGTGCCGTTGTTCGACAGGCTGCCGTTGACATCCGTCGTGCCGCCATTGCTGGTGTCGATCGTGCCATTCGCGTCGTTCGTGACGTTGCCCGACACGTTCAGCGTGCCGTTGTCGGTCGTGCTGACATTGCCGCTGTTGTTCAGGTCGCCACCGATGTTCGTCGAGCCGTTGTCCGTCGTGTCCAGCGTGCCGTTGTTGTCCACGCTGCCGTTGACGTTCAGCGAACCGTTGTCGGTTGCCACCGTCCCGTTGTTCGACAGGCTGCCGTTGACATCCGTCGTGCCGCCATTGCTGGTGTCGATCGTGCCGTTCGCGTCGTTCGTGACGTTACCCGACACGTTCAGCGTGCCGTTGTCGGTCGTGCTGACGTTGCCGCTGTTGTTCAGGTCACCACCGATGCTGGTCGTGCCGTTGTCCGTCGTATCCAGCGTGCCGTTGTTGTCCACGCTGCCGTTGACGTTCAGCGAACCGTTGTCGGTTGCCACCGTCCCGTTGTTCGACAGGCTGCCGTTGACATCCGTCGTGCCGCCATTGCTGGTGTCGATCGTGCCGTTCGCGTCGTTCGTGACGTTGCCAGCCACGTTCAGCGTGCCGTTGTCGGTCGTGCTGACGTTGCCGCTGTTGTTCAGGTCACCACCGATGTTCGTCGTGCCGTTGTCCGTCGTGTTCA
This sequence comes from Paraburkholderia adhaesiva, assembly GCF_021390575.1. Taxonomy (GTDB): domain Bacteria; phylum Pseudomonadota; class Gammaproteobacteria; order Burkholderiales; family Burkholderiaceae; genus Paraburkholderia; species Paraburkholderia adhaesiva. The sequence continues at coordinate 176,001 of NZ_JAJEJQ010000004.1, forward strand.
GCGTGCCGTTGTTGTCCACGCTGCCGTTGACGTTCAGCGAACCGTTGTCCGTCGCCACCGTGCCGTTGTTCGACAGGCTGCCGTTGACATCCGTCGTGCCGCCATTGCTGGTGTCGATCGTGCCGTTCGCGTCGTTCGTGACGTTGCCAGCCACGTTCAGCGAACCGTTATCCGTGTCGACCGTCCCGTTGTTCGTGACGTTGCCACCCACGTTCAGCGAGCCGTTGTCGGTCGTGCTGACGTTGCCGCTGTTGTTCAGGTCACCACCGATGTTCGTCGTGCCGTTGTCCGTCGTGTCCAGCGTGCCATTGTTGTCCACGCTGCCGTTGACGTTCAGCGAGCCGTTGTCCGTGTCGACCGTCCCGTTGTTCGACAGGCTGCCGTTGACATCGGTCGTGCCGCCATTGCTGGTGTCGATCGTGCCGTTCGCGTCGTTCGTGACGTTGCCAGCCACGTTCAGCGAACCGTTATCCGTGTCGACCGTCCCGTTGTTCGTGACGTTGCCACCCACGTTCAGCGTGCCGTTGTCGGTCGTGCTGACATTGCCGCTGTTGTTCAGGTCGCCACCGATGTTCGTCGAGCCGTTGTCCGTCGTGTCCAGCGTGCCGTTGTTGTCCACGCTGCCGTTGACGTTCAGCGAACCGTTGTCGGTTGCCACCGTCCCGTTGTTCGACAGGCTGCCGTTGACATCCGTCGTGCCGCCATTGCTGGTGTCGATCGTGCCGTTCGCGTCGTTCGTGACGTTACCCGACACGTTCAGCGTGCCGTTGTCGGTCGTGCTGACGTTGCCGCTGTTGTTCAGGTCACCACCGATGCTGGTCGTGCCGTTGTCCGTCGTATCCAGCGTGCCGTTGTTGTCCACGCTGCCGTTGACGTTCAGCGAACCGTTGTCGGTTGCCACCGTCCCGTTGTTCGACAGGCTGCCGTTGACATCCGTCGTGCCGCCATTGCTGGTGTCGATCGTGCCGTTCGCGTCGTTCGTGACGTTGCCAGCCACGTTCAGCGTGCCGTTGTCGGTCGTGCTGACGTTGCCGCTGTTGTTCAGGTCACCACCGATGTTCGTCGTGCCGTTGTCCGTCGTGTTCAGCGTGCCGTTGTTGTCCACGCTGCCGTTGACGTTCAGCGTGCCGTTGTCCGTCGCCACCGTGCCGTTGTTCGACAGGCTGCCGTTGACATCCGTCGTGCCGCCATTGCTGGTGTCGATCGTGCCGTTCGCGTCGTTCGTGACGTTGCCAGCCACGTTCAGCGAACCGTTATCCGTGTCGACCGTCCCGTTGTTCGTGACGTTGCCACCCACGTTCAGCGTGCCGTTGTCGGTCGTGCTGACATTGCCGCTGTTGTTCAGGTCACCACCGATGCTGGTGGTGCCATTGTCCGTCGTGTCCAGCGTGCCGTTGTTGTCCACGCTGCCGTTGACGTTCAGCGTGCCGTTGTCGGTTGCCACCGTCCCGTTGTTCGAGAGGCTGCCGTTGACATCCGTCGTGCCGCCATTGCTGGTGTCGATCGTGCCGTTCGCGTCGTTCGTGACGTTGCCAGCCACGTTCAGCGAACCGTTATCCGTGTCGACCGTCCCGTTGTTCGTGACGTTGCCACCCACGTTCAGCGTGCCGTTGTCGGTCGTGCTGACGTTGCCGCTGTTGTTCAGGTCGCCACCGATGCTGGTCGTGCCGTTGTCCGTCGTGTCCAGCGTGCCGTTGTTGTCCACGCTGCCGTTGACGTTCAGCGTGCCGTTGTCCGTCGCCACCGTGCCGTTGTTCGACAGGCTGCCGTTGACATCCGTCGTGCCGCCATTGCTGGTGTCGATCGTGCCGTTCGCGTCGTTCGTGACGTTGCCAGCCACGTTCAGCGTGCCGTTGTCGGTCGTGCTGACGTTGCCGCTGTTGTTCAGGTCGCCACCGATGCTGGTGGTGCCGTTGTCCGTCGTGTCCAGCGTGCCGCTGTTGTCCACGCTGCCGTTGACGTTCAGCGAACCGTTGTCCGTCGCCACCGTCCCGTTGTTCGTGACGTTGCCACCCACGTTCAGCGAGCCGTTGTCGGTCGTACTGACGTTGCCGCTGTTGTTCAGGTCGCCACCGATGCTGGTGGTGCCGTTGTCCGTCGTGTTCAGCGTGCCGTTGTTGTCCACGCTGCCGTTGACGTTCAGCGAACCGTTGTCCGTCGCCACCGTGCCGTTGTTCGACAGGCTGCCGTTGACATCCGTCGTGCCGCCATTGCTGGTGTCGATCGTGCCGTTCGCGTCGTTCGTGACGTTGCCAGCCACGTTCAGCGAACCGTTATCCGTGTCGACCGTCCCGTTGTTCGTGACGTTGCCACCCACGTTCAGCGAACCGTTGTCGGTTGCCACCGTCCCGTTGTTCGACAGGCTGCCGTTGACATCCGTCGTGCCGCCATTGCTGGTGTCGATCGTGCCGTTCGCGTCGTTCGTGACGTTGCCAGCCACGTTCAGCGTGCCGTTGTCGGTCGTGCTGACGTTGCCGCTGTTGTTCAGGTCACCACCGATGTTCGTCGTGCCGTTGTCCGTCGTGTTCAGCGTGCCGTTGTTGTCCACGCTGCCGTTGACGTTCAGCGAACCGTTGTCCGTCGCCACCGTGCCGTTGTTCGACAGGCTGCCGTTGACATCCGTCGTGCCGCCATTGCTGGTGTCGATCGTGCCGTTCGCGTCGTTCGTGACGTTGCCAGCCACGTTCAGCGAACCGTTGTCGGTCGTACTGACGTTGCCGCTGTTGTTCAGGTCGCCACCGATGCTGGTGGTGCCGTTGTCCGTCGTGTCCAGCGTGCCGCTGTTGTCCACGCTGCCGTTGACGTTCAGCGTGCCGTTGTCGGTGGCCACCGTCCCGTTGTTCGAGAGGCTGCCGTTGACATCCGTCGTGCCGCCATTGCTGGTGTCGATCGTGCCGTTGGCGTCGTTCGTGACGTTGCCCGACACGTTCAGCGAACCGTTATCCGTGTCGACCGTCCCGTTGTTCGTGACGTTGCCACCCACGTTCAGCGAGCCGTTGTCGGTCGTACTGACGTTGCCGCTGTTGTTCAGGTCGCCACCGATGCTGGTGGTGCCGTTGTCCGTCGTGTCCAGCGTGCCGCTGTTGTCCACGCTGCCGTTGACGTTCAGCGAACCGTTGTCGGTTGCCACCGTGCCGTTGTTCGACAGGCTGCCGTTGACATCCGTCGTGCCGCCATTGCTGGTGTCGATCGTGCCGTTGGCGTCGTTCGTGACGTTGCCAGCCGCGTTCAGCGTGCCGTTGTCCGTCGCCACCGTGCCGTTGTTCGACAGGCTGCCGTTGACATCCGTCGTGCCGCCATTGCTGGTGTCGATCGTGCCGTTCGCGTCGTTCGTGACGTTGCCAGCCACGTTCAGCGAACCGTTATCCGTGTCGACCGTCCCGTTGTTCGTGACGTTGCCACCCACGTTCAGCGTGCCGTTGTCGGTCGTGCTGACATTGCCGCTGTTGTTCAGGTCGCCACCGATGTTCGTCGAGCCGTTGTCCGTCGTGTCCAGCGTGCCGTTGTTGTCCACGCTGCCGTTGACGTTCAGCGAACCGTTGTCGGTTGCCACCGTCCCGTTGTTCGACAGGCTGCCGTTGACATCCGTCGTGCCGCCATTGCTGGTGTCGATCGTGCCGTTCGCGTCGTTCGTGACGTTACCCGACACGTTCAGCGTGCCGTTGTCGGTCGTGCTGACGTTGCCGCTGTTGTTCAGGTCACCACCGATGCTGGTCGTGCCGTTGTCCGTCGTATCCAGCGTGCCGTTGTTGTCCACGCTGCCGTTGACGTTCAGCGTGCCGTTGTCGGTTGCCACCGTCCCGTTGTTCGAGAGGCTGCCGTTGACATCCGTCGTGCCGCCATTGCTGGTGTCGATCGTGCCGTTCGCGTCGTTCGTGACGTTGCCAGCCACGTTCAGCGAACCGTTATCCGTGTCGACCGTCCCGTTGTTCGTGACGTTGCCACCCACGTTCAGCGTGCCGTTGTCGGTCGTGCTGACGTTGCCGCTGTTGTTCAGGTCGCCACCGATGCTGGTCGTGCCGTTGTCCGTCGTGTCCAGCGTGCCGTTGTTGTCCACGCTGCCGTTGACGTTCAGCGTGCCGTTGTCCGTCGCCACCGTGCCGTTGTTCGACAGGCTGCCGTTGACATCCGTCGTGCCGCCATTGCTGGTGTCGATCGTGCCGTTCGCGTCGTTCGTGACGTTGCCAGCCACGTTCAGCGTGCCGTTGTCGGTCGTGCTGACGTTGCCGCTGTTGTTCAGGTCGCCACCGATGCTGGTGGTGCCGTTGTCCGTCGTGTCCAGCGTGCCGCTGTTGTCCACGCTGCCGTTGACGTTCAGCGAACCGTTGTCCGTCGCCACCGTCCCGTTGTTCGTGACGTTGCCACCCACGTTCAGCGAGCCGTTGTCGGTCGTACTGACGTTGCCGCTGTTGTTCAGGTCGCCACCGATGCTGGTGGTGCCGTTGTCCGTCGTGTTCAGCGTGCCGTTGTTGTCCACGCTGCCGTTGACGTTCAGCGAACCGTTGTCCGTCGCCACCGTGCCGTTGTTCGACAGGCTGCCGTTGACATCCGTCGTGCCGCCATTGCTGGTGTCGATCGTGCCGTTCGCGTCGTTCGTGACGTTGCCAGCCACGTTCAGCGAACCGTTATCCGTGTCGACCGTCCCGTTGTTCGTGACGTTGCCACCCACGTTCAGCGAACCGTTGTCGGTTGCCACCGTCCCGTTGTTCGACAGGCTGCCGTTGACATCCGTCGTGCCGCCATTGCTGGTGTCGATCGTGCCGTTCGCGTCGTTCGTGACGTTGCCAGCCACGTTCAGCGTGCCGTTGTCGGTCGTGCTGACGTTGCCGCTGTTGTTCAGGTCACCACCGATGTTCGTCGTGCCGTTGTCCGTCGTGTTCAGCGTGCCGTTGTTGTCCACGCTGCCGTTGACGTTCAGCGAACCGTTGTCCGTCGCCACCGTGCCGTTGTTCGACAGGCTGCCGTTGACATCCGTCGTGCCGCCATTGCTGGTGTCGATCGTGCCGTTCGCGTCGTTCGTGACGTTACCCGACACGTTCAGCGTGCCGTTGTCGGTCGTGCTGACGTTGCCGCTGTTGTTCAGGTCACCACCGATGCTGGTCGTGCCGTTGTCCGTCGTATCCAGCGTGCCGTTGTTGTCCACGCTGCCGTTGACGTTCAGCGAACCGTTGTCGGTTGCCACCGTCCCGTTGTTCGACAGGCTGCCGTTGACATCCGTCGTGCCGCCATTGCTGGTGTCGATCGTGCCGTTCGCGTCGTTCGTGACGTTGCCAGCCACGTTCAGCGTGCCGTTGTCGGTCGTGCTGACGTTGCCGCTGTTGTTCAGGTCACCACCGATGCTGGTGGTGCCGTTGTCCGTCGTGTCCAGCGTGCCGTTGTTGTCCACGCTGCCGTTGACGTTCAGCGAACCGTTGTCGGTTGCCACCGTCCCGTTGTTCGACAGGCTGCCGTTGACATCCGTCGTGCCGCCATTGCTGGTGTCGATCGTGCCGTTCGCGTCGTTCGTGACGTTGCCCGACACGTTCAGCGTGCCGTTGTCGGTCGTGCTGACGTTGCCGCTGTTGTTCAGGTCACCACCGATGCTGGTCGTGCCGTTGTCCGTCGTATCCAGCGTGCCGTTGTTGTCCACGCTGCCGTTGACGTTCAGCGAACCGTTGTCGGTTGCCACCGTCCCGTTGTTCGACAGGCTGCCGTTGACATCCGTCGTGCCGCCATTGCTGGTGTCGATCGTGCCGTTCGCGTCGTTCGTGACGTTGCCAGCCACGTTCAGCGTGCCGTTGTCGGTCGTGCTGACGTTGCCGCTGTTGTTCAGGTCACCACCGATGTTCGTCGTGCCGTTGTCCGTCGTGTTCAGCGTGCCGTTGTTGTCCACGCTGCCGTTGACGTTCAGCGAACCGTTGTCCGTCGCCACCGTGCCGTTGTTCGACAGGCTGCCGTTGACATCCGTCGTGCCGCCATTGCTGGTGTCGATCGTGCCGTTCGCGTCGTTCGTGACGTTGCCAGCCACGTTCAGCGTGCCGTTGTCGGTCGTGCTGACGTTGCCGCTGTTGTTCAGGTCGCCACCGATGCTGGTGGTGCCGTTGTCCGTCGTGTCCAGCGTGCCGCTGTTGTCCACGCTGCCGTTGACGTTCAGCGAACCGTTGTCCGTCGCCACCGTCCCGTTGTTCGTGACGTTGCCACCCACGTTCAGCGAGCCGTTGTCGGTCGTACTGACGTTGCCGCTGTTGTTCAGGTCGCCACCGATGCTGGTGGTGCCGTTGTCCGTCGTGTCCAGCGTGCCGTTGTTGTCCACGCTGCCGTTGACGTTCAGCGAACCGTTGTCCGTCGCCACCGTCCCGTTGTTCGTGACGTTGCCACCCACGTTCAGCGAGCCGTTGTCGGTCGTACTGACGTTGCCGCTGTTGTTCAGGTCACCACCGATGCTGGTCGTGCCGTTGTCCGTCGTATCCAGCGTGCCGTTGTTGTCCACGCTGCCGTTGACGTTCAGCGTGCCGTTGTCCGTCGCCACCGTGCCGTTGTTCGACAGGCTGCCGTTGACATCCGTCGTGCCGCCATTGCTGGTGTCGATCGTGCCGTTCGCGTCGTTCGTGACGTTGCCAGCCACGTTCAGCGTGCCGTTGTCGGTCGTGCTGACGTTGCCGCTGTTGTTCAGGTCACCACCGATGCTGGTCGTGCCGTTGTCCGTCGTGTCCAGCGTGCCGCTGTTGTCCACGCTGCCGTTGACGTTCAGCGAACCGTTGTCCGTCGCCACCGTCCCGTTGTTCGTGACGTTGCCACCCACGTTCAGCGAGCCGTTGTCGGTCGTACTGACGTTGCCGCTGTTGTTCAGGTCGCCACCGATGCTGGTGGTGCCGTTGTCCGTCGTGTCCAGCGTGCCGTTGTTGTCCACGCTGCCGTTGACGTTCAGCGAACCGTTGTCCGTCGCCACCGTCCCGTTGTTCGTGACGTTGCCACCCACGTTCAGCGAGCCGTTGTCGGTCGTACTGACGTTGCCGCTGTTGTTCAGGTCGCCACCGATGCTGGTGGTGCCGTTGTCCGTCGTGTTCAGCGTGCCGTTGTTGTCCACGCTGCCGTTGACGTTCAGCGAACCGTTGTCCGTCGCCACCGTGCCGTTGTTCGACAGGCTGCCGTTGACATCCGTCGTGCCGCCATTGCTGGTGTCGATCGTGCCGTTCGCGTCGTTCGTGACGTTGCCAGCCACGTTCAGCGAACCGTTATCCGTGTCGACCGTCCCGTTGTTCGTGACGTTGCCACCCACGTTCAGCGAGCCGTTGTCGGTCGTACTGACGTTGCCGCTGTTGTTCAGGTCACCACCGATGCTGGTGGTGCCGTTGTCCGTCGTGTCCAGCGTGCCGCTGTTGTCCACGCTGCCGTTGACGTTCAGCGAACCGTTGTCGGTTGCCACCGTCCCGTTGTTCGACAGGCTGCCGTTGACATCCGTCGTGCCGCCATTGCTGGTGTCGATCGTGCCATTCGCGTCGTTCGTGACGTTGCCCGACACGTTCAGCGTGCCGTTGTCGGTCGTGCTGACATTGCCGCTGTTGTTCAGGTCGCCACCGATGTTCGTCGAGCCGTTGTCCGTCGTGTCCAGCGTGCCGTTGTTGTCCACGCTGCCGTTGACGTTCAGCGAACCGTTGTCCGTCGCCACCGTGCCGTTGTTCGACAGGCTGCCGTTGACATCCGTCGTGCCGCCATTGCTGGTGTCGATCGTGCCGTTCGCGTCGTTCGTGACGTTGCCAGCCACGTTCAGCGAACCGTTATCCGTGTCGACCGTCCCGTTGTTCGTGACGTTGCCACCCACGTTCAGCGAGCCGTTGTCGGTCGTGCTGACGTTGCCGCTGTTGTTCAGGTCACCACCGATGTTCGTCGTGCCGTTGTCCGTCGTGTCCAGCGTGCCATTGTTGTCCACGCTGCCGTTGACGTTCAGCGTGCCGTTGTCCGTGTCGACCGTCCCGTTGTTCGACAGGCTGCCGTTGACATCGGTCGTGCCGCCATTGCTGGTGTCGATCGTGCCGTTCGCGTCGTTCGTGACGTTGCCCGACACGTTCAGCGAGCCGTTGTCGGTCGTACTGACGTTGCCGCTGTTGTTCAGGTCGCCACCGATGCTGGTGGTGCCGTTGTCCGTCGTGTCCAGCGTGCCGTTGTTGTCCACGCTGCCGTTGACGTTCAGCGAACCGTTGTCCGTCGCCACCGTCCCGTTGTTCGTGACGTTGCCACCCACGTTCAGCGAGCCGTTGTCGGTCGTACTGACGTTGCCGCTGTTGTTCAGGTCGCCACCGATGCTGGTGGTGCCGTTGTCCGTCGTGTTCAGCGTGCCGTTGTTGTCCACGCTGCCGTTGACGTTCAGCGAACCGTTGTCCGTCGCCACCGTGCCGTTGTTCGACAGGCTGCCGTTGACATCCGTCGTGCCGCCATTGCTGGTGTCGATCGTGCCGTTCGCGTCGTTCGTGACGTTGCCAGCCACGTTCAGCGAACCGTTATCCGTGTCGACCGTCCCGTTGTTCGTGACGTTGCCACCCACGTTCAGCGTGCCGTTGTCGGTCGTGCTGACATTGCCGCTGTTGTTCAGGTCGCCACCGATGTTCGTCGAGCCGTTGTCCGTCGTGTCCAGCGTGCCGTTGTTGTCCACGCTGCCGTTGACGTTCAGCGAACCGTTGTCGGTTGCCACCGTCCCGTTGTTCGACAGGCTGCCGTTGACATCCGTCGTGCCGCCATTGCTGGTGTCGATCGTGCCGTTCGCGTCGTTCGTGACGTTACCCGACACGTTCAGCGTGCCGTTGTCGGTCGTGCTGACGTTGCCGCTGTTGTTCAGGTCACCACCGATGCTGGTCGTGCCGTTGTCCGTCGTATCCAGCGTGCCGTTGTTGTCCACGCTGCCGTTGACGTTCAGCGAACCGTTGTCGGTTGCCACCGTCCCGTTGTTCGACAGGCTGCCGTTGACATCCGTCGTGCCGCCATTGCTGGTGTCGATCGTGCCGTTCGCGTCGTTCGTGACGTTGCCAGCCACGTTCAGCGAACCGTTATCCGTGTCGACCGTCCCGTTGTTCGTGACGTTGCCACCCACGTTCAGCGTGCCGTTGTCGGTCGTGCTGACGTTGCCGCTGTTGTTCAGGTCGCCACCGATGCTGGTCGTGCCGTTGTCCGTCGTGTCCAGCGTGCCGTTGTTGTCCACGCTGCCGTTGACGTTCAGCGTGCCGTTGTCCGTCGCCACCGTGCCGTTGTTCGACAGGCTGCCGTTGACATCCGTCGTGCCGCCATTGCTGGTGTCGATCGTGCCGTTCGCGTCGTTCGTGACGTTGCCAGCCACGTTCAGCGAACCGTTATCCGTGTCGACCGTCCCGTTGTTCGTGACGTTGCCACCCACGTTCAGCGTGCCGTTGTCGGTCGTGCTGACATTGCCGCTGTTGTTCAGGTCGCCACCGATGTTCGTCGAGCCGTTGTCCGTCGTGTCCAGCGTGCCGTTGTTGTCCACGCTGCCGTTGACGTTCAGCGAACCGTTGTCGGTTGCCACCGTCCCGTTGTTCGACAGGCTGCCGTTGACATCCGTCGTGCCGCCATTGCTGGTGTCGATCGTGCCGTTCGCGTCGTTCGTGACGTTACCCGACACGTTCAGCGTGCCGTTGTCGGTCGTGCTGACGTTGCCGCTGTTGTTCAGGTCACCACCGATGCTGGTCGTGCCGTTGTCCGTCGTATCCAGCGTGCCGTTGTTGTCCACGCTGCCGTTGACGTTCAGCGTGCCGTTGTCCGTCGCCACCGTGCCGTTGTTCGACAGGCTGCCGTTGACATCCGTCGTGCCGCCATTGCTGGTGTCGATCGTGCCGTTCGCGTCGTTCGTGACGTTGCCAGCCACGTTCAGCGTGCCGTTGTCGGTCGTGCTGACGTTGCCGCTGTTGTTCAGGTCGCCACCGATGCTGGTGGTGCCGTTGTCCGTCGTGTCCAGCGTGCCGCTGTTGTCCACGCTGCCGTTGACGTTCAGCGAACCGTTGTCCGTCGCCACCGTCCCGTTGTTCGTGACGTTGCCACCCACGTTCAGCGAGCCGTTGTCGGTCGTACTGACGTTGCCGCTGTTGTTCAGGTCGCCACCGATGCTGGTGGTGCCGTTGTCCGTCGTGTCCAGCGTGCCGTTGTTGTCCACGCTGCCGTTGACGTTCAGCGAACCGTTGTCCGTCGCCACCGTCCCGTTGTTCGTGACGTTGCCACCCACGTTCAGCGAGCCGTTGTCGGTCGTACTGACGTTGCCGCTGTTGTTCAGGTCGCCACCGATGCTGGTGGTGCCGTTGTCCGTCGTGTCCAGCGTGCCGCTGTTGTCCACGCTGCCGTTGACGTTCAGCGAACCGTTGTCCGTCGCCACCGTGCCGTTGTTCGCCAGGCTGCCGTTGACATCCGTCGTGCCGCCATTGCTGGTGTCGATCGTGCCGTTGGCGTCGTTCGTGACGTTGCCCGACACGTTCAGCGTGCCGTTGTCGGTCGTGCTGACGTTGCCGCTGTTGTTCAGGTCACCACCGATGCTGGTGGTGCCATTGTCCGTCGTGTCCAGCGTGCCGTTGTTGTCCACGCTGCCGTTGACGTTCAGCGAACCGTTGTCGGTGGCCACCGTCCCGTTGTTCGAGAGGCTGCCGTTGACATCCGTCGTGCCGCCATTGCTGGTGTCGATCGTGCCGTTCGCGTCGTTCGTGACGTTGCCCGACACGTTCAGCGAGCCGTTGTCGGTCGTACTGACGTTGCCGCTGTTGTTCAGGTCGCCACCGATGCTGGTGGTGCCGTTGTCCGTCGTGTCCAGCGTGCCGCTGTTGTCCACGCTGCCGTTGACGTTCAGCGTGCCGTTGTCCGTCGCCACCGTGCCGTTGTTCGTGACGTTGCCACCCACGTTCAGCGAGCCGTTGTCGGTCGTACTGACGTTGCCGCTGTTGTTCAGGTCGCCACCGATGCTGGTGGTGCCGTTGTCCGTCGTGTCCAGCGTGCCGTTGTTGTCCACGCTGCCGTTGACGTTCAGCGAACCGTTGTCCGTCGCCACCGTCCCGTTGTTCGACAGGCTGCCGTTGACATCCGTCGTGCCGCCATTGCTGGTGTCGATCGTGCCGTTCGCGTCGTTCGTGACGTTGCCAGCCACGTTCAGCGAACCGTTATCCGTGTCGACCGTCCCGTTGTTCGTGACGTTGCCACCCACGTTCAGCGTGCCGTTGTCGGTCGTGCTGACATTGCCGCTGTTGTTCAGGTCGCCACCGATGTTCGTCGAGCCGTTGTCCGTCGTGTCCAGCGTGCCGTTGTTGTCCACGCTGCCGTTGACGTTCAGCGAACCGTTGTCGGTTGCCACCGTCCCGTTGTTCGACAGGCTGCCGTTGACATCGGTCGTGCCGCCATTGCTGGTGTCGATCGTGCCGTTCGCGTCGTTCGTGACGTTACCCGACACGTTCAGCGTGCCGTTGTCGGTCGTGCTGACGTTGCCGCTGTTGTTCAGGTCGCCACCGATGCTGGTGGTGCCGTTGTCCGTCGTGTCCAGCGTGCCGCTGTTGTCCACGCTGCCGTTGACGTTCAGCGAACCGTTGTCCGTCGCCACCGTCCCGTTGTTCGTGACGTTGCCACCCACGTTCAGCGAGCCGTTGTCGGTCGTACTGACGTTGCCGCTGTTGTTCAGGTCGCCACCGATGCTGGTGGTGCCGTTGTCCGTCGTGTTCAGCGTGCCGTTGTTGTCCACGCTGCCGTTGACGTTCAGCGAACCGTTGTCCGTCGCCACCGTGCCGTTGTTCGACAGGCTGCCGTTGACATCCGTCGTGCCGCCATTGCTGGTGTCGATCGTGCCGTTCGCGTCGTTCGTGACGTTGCCAGCCACGTTCAGCGAACCGTTATCCGTGTCGACCGTCCCGTTGTTCGTGACGTTGCCACCCACGTTCAGCGAACCGTTGTCGGTTGCCACCGTCCCGTTGTTCGACAGGCTGCCGTTGACATCCGTCGTGCCGCCATTGCTGGTGTCGATCGTGCCGTTCGCGTCGTTCGTGACGTTGCCAGCCACGTTCAGCGTGCCGTTGTCGGTCGTGCTGACGTTGCCGCTGTTGTTCAGGTCACCACCGATGTTCGTCGTGCCGTTGTCCGTCGTGTTCAGCGTGCCGTTGTTGTCCACGCTGCCGTTGACGTTCAGCGAACCGTTGTCCGTCGCCACCGTGCCGTTGTTCGACAGGCTGCCGTTGACATCCGTCGTGCCGCCATTGCTGGTGTCGATCGTGCCGTTCGCGTCGTTCGTGACGTTGCCAGCCACGTTCAGCGAACCGTTATCCGTGTCGACCGTCCCGTTGTTCGTGACGTTGCCACCCACGTTCAGCGAGCCGTTGTCGGTCGTACTGACGTTGCCGCTGTTGTTCAGGTCACCACCGATGCTGGTGGTGCCGTTGTCCGTCGTGTCCAGCGTGCCGCTGTTGTCCACGCTGCCGTTGACGTTCAGCGAACCGTTGTCGGTTGCCACCGTCCCGTTGTTCGACAGGCTGCCGTTGACATCCGTCGTGCCGCCATTGCTGGTGTCGATCGTGCCATTCGCGTCGTTCGTGACGTTGCCCGACACGTTCAGCGTGCCGTTGTCGGTCGTGCTGACATTGCCGCTGTTGTTCAGGTCGCCACCGATGTTCGTCGAGCCGTTGTCCGTCGTGTCCAGCGTGCCGTTGTTGTCCACGCTGCCGTTGACGTTCAGCGAACCGTTGTCCGTCGCCACCGTGCCGTTGTTCGACAGGCTGCCGTTGACATCCGTCGTGCCGCCATTGCTGGTGTCGATCGTGCCGTTCGCGTCGTTCGTGACGTTGCCAGCCACGTTCAGCGAACCGTTATCCGTGTCGACCGTCCCGTTGTTCGTGACGTTGCCACCCACGTTCAGCGAGCCGTTGTCGGTCGTGCTGACGTTGCCGCTGTTGTTCAGGTCACCACCGATGTTCGTCGTGCCGTTGTCCGTCGTGTCCAGCGTGCCATTGTTGTCCACGCTGCCGTTGACGTTCAGCGTGCCGTTGTCCGTGTCGACCGTCCCGTTGTTCGACAGGCTGCCGTTGACATCGGTCGTGCCGCCATTGCTGGTGTCGATCGTGCCGTTCGCGTCGTTCGTGACGTTGCCCGACACGTTCAGCGAGCCGTTGTCGGTCGTACTGACGTTGCCGCTGTTGTTCAGGTCGCCACCGATGCTGGTGGTGCCGTTGTCCGTCGTGTCCAGCGTGCCGCTGTTGTCCACGCTGCCGTTGACGTTCAGCGAACCGTTGTCCGTCGCCACCGTCCCGTTGTTCGTGACGTTGCCACCCACGTTCAGCGAGCCGTTGTCGGTCGTACTGACGTTGCCGCTGTTGTTCAGGTCGCCACCGATGCTGGTGGTGCCGTTGTCCGTCGTGTTCAGCGTGCCGTTGTTGTCCACGCTGCCGTTGACGTTCAGCGAACCGTTGTCCGTCGCCACCGTGCCGTTGTTCGACAGGCTGCCGTTGACATCCGTCGTGCCGCCATTGCTGGTGTCGATCGTGCCGTTCGCGTCGTTCGTGACGTTGCCAGCCACGTTCAGCGAACCGTTATCCGTGTCGACCGTCCCGTTGTTCGTGACGTTGCCACCCACGTTCAGCGTGCCGTTGTCGGTCGTGCTGACATTGCCGCTGTTGTTCAGGTCGCCACCGATGTTCGTCGAGCCGTTGTCCGTCGTGTCCAGCGTGCCGTTGTTGTCCACGCTGCCGTTGACGTTCAGCGAACCGTTGTCGGTTGCCACCGTCCCGTTGTTCGACAGGCTGCCGTTGACATCCGTCGTGCCGCCATTGCTGGTGTCGATCGTGCCGTTCGCGTCGTTCGTGACGTTACCCGACACGTTCAGCGTGCCGTTGTCGGTCGTGCTGACGTTGCCGCTGTTGTTCAGGTCACCACCGATGCTGGTGGTGCCATTGTCCGTCGTGTCCAGCGTGCCGTTGTTGTCCACGCTGCCGTTGACGTTCAGCGTGCCGTTGTCGGTGGCCACCGTCCCGTTGTTCGAGAGGCTGCCGTTGACATCCGTCGTGCCGCCATTGCTGGTGTCGATCGTGCCGTTGGCGTCGTTCGTGACGTTGCCCGACACGTTCAGCGAACCGTTATCCGTGTCGACCGTCCCGTTGTTCGTGACGTTGCCACCCACGTTCAGCGAGCCGTTGTCGGTCGTACTGACGTTGCCGCTGTTGTTCAGGTCGCCACCGATGCTGGTGGTGCCGTTGTCCGTCGTGTCCAGCGTGCCGCTGTTGTCCACGCTGCCGTTGACGTTCAGCGAACCGTTGTCGGTTGCCACCGTGCCGTTGTTCGACAGGCTGCCGTTGACATCCGTCGTGCCGCCATTGCTGGTGTCGATCGTGCCGTTGGCGTCGTTCGTGACGTTGCCAGCCGCGTTCAGCGTGCCGTTGTCGGTCGTGCTGACGTTGCCGCTGTTGTTCAGGTCGCCACCGATGCTGGTCGTGCCGTTGTCCGTCGTGTCCAGCGTGCCGTTGTTGTCCACGCTGCCGTTGACGTTCAGCGTGCCGTTGTCCGTCGCCACCGTGCCGTTGTTCGACAGGCTGCCGTTGACATCCGTCGTGCCGCCATTGCTGGTGTCGATCGTGCCGTTCGCGTCGTTCGTGACGTTGCCAGCCACGTTCAGCGAACCGTTATCCGTGTCGACCGTCCCGTTGTTCGTGACGTTGCCACCCACGTTCAGCGTGCCGTTGTCGGTCGTGCTGACATTGCCGCTGTTGTTCAGGTCGCCACCGATGTTCGTCGAGCCGTTGTCCGTCGTGTCCAGCGTGCCGTTGTTGTCCACGCTGCCGTTGACGTTCAGCGAACCGTTGTCGGTTGCCACCGTCCCGTTGTTCGACAGGCTGCCGTTGACATCCGTCGTGCCGCCATTGCTGGTGTCGATCGTGCCGTTCGCGTCGTTCGTGACGTTACCCGACACGTTCAGCGTGCCGTTGTCGGTCGTGCTGACGTTGCCGCTGTTGTTCAGGTCACCACCGATGCTGGTCGTGCCGTTGTCCGTCGTATCCAGCGTGCCGTTGTTGTCCACGCTGCCGTTGACGTTCAGCGTGCCGTTGTCCGTCGCCACCGTGCCGTTGTTCGACAGGCTGCCGTTGACATCCGTCGTGCCGCCATTGCTGGTGTCGATCGTGCCGTTCGCGTCGTTCGTGACGTTGCCAGCCACGTTCAGCGTGCCGTTGTCGGTCGTGCTGACGTTGCCGCTGTTGTTCAGGTCGCCACCGATGCTGGTGGTGCCGTTGTCCGTCGTGTCCAGCGTGCCGCTGTTGTCCACGCTGCCGTTGACGTTCAGCGAACCGTTGTCCGTCGCCACCGTCCCGTTGTTCGTGACGTTGCCACCCACGTTCAGCGAGCCGTTGTCGGTCGTACTGACGTTGCCGCTGTTGTTCAGGTCGCCACCGATGCTGGTGGTGCCGTTGTCCGTCGTGTCCAGCGTGCCGTTGTTGTCCACGCTGCCGTTGACGTTCAGCGAACCGTTGTCCGTCGCCACCGTCCCGTTGTTCGTGACGTTGCCACCCACGTTCAGCGAGCCGTTGTCGGTCGTACTGACGTTGCCGCTGTTGTTCAGGTCGCCACCGATGCTGGTGGTGCCGTTGTCCGTCGTGTCCAGCGTGCCGCTGTTGTCCACGCTGCCGTTGACGTTCAGCGAACCGTTGTCCGTCGCCACCGTGCCGTTGTTCGCCAGGCTGCCGTTGACATCCGTCGTGCCGCCATTGCTGGTGTCGATCGTGCCGTTGGCGTCGTTCGTGACGTTGCCCGACACGTTCAGCGTGCCGTTGTCGGTCGTGCTGACGTTGCCGCTGTTGTTCAGGTCGCCACCGATGCTGGTCGTGCCGTTGTCCGTCGTGTCCAGCGTGCCGTTGTTGTCCACGCTGCCGTTGACGTTCAGCGAACCGTTGTCGGTTGCCACCGTCCCGTTGTTCGACAGGCTGCCGTTGACATCCGTCGTGCCGCCATTGCTGGTGTCGATCGTGCCGTTCGCGTCGTTCGTGACGTTACCCGACACGTTCAGCGTGCCGTTGTCGGTCGTGCTGACGTTGCCGCTGTTGTTCAGGTCACCACCGATGCTGGTGGTGCCGTTGTCCGTCGTGTCCAGCGTGCCGCTGTTGTCCACGCTGCCGTTGACGTTCAGCGAACCGTTGTCGGTTGCCACCGTCCCGTTGTTCGACAGGCTGCCGTTGACATCCGTCGTGCCGCCATTGCTGGTGTCGATCGTGCCATTCGCGTCGTTCGTGACGTTACCCGACACGTTCAGCGTGCCGTTGTCGGTCGTGCTGACGTTGCCGCTGTTGTTCAGGTCACCACCGATGCTGGTCGTGCCGTTGTCCGTCGTATCCAGCGTGCCGTTGTTGTCCACGCTGCCGTTGACGTTCAGCGTGCCGTTGTCCGTCGCCACCGTGCCGTTGTTCGACAGGCTGCCGTTGACATCCGTCGTGCCGCCATTGCTGGTGTCGATCGTGCCGTTCGCGTCGTTCGTGACGTTGCCAGCCACGTTCAGCGTGCCGTTGTCGGTCGTGCTGACGTTGCCGCTGTTGTTCAGGTCGCCACCGATGCTGGTGGTGCCGTTGTCCGTCGTGTCCAGCGTGCCGCTGTTGTCCACGCTGCCGTTGACGTTCAGCGAACCGTTGTCCGTCGCCACCGTCCCGTTGTTCGTGACGTTGCCACCCACGTTCAGCGAGCCGTTGTCGGTCGTACTGACGTTGCCGCTGTTGTTCAGGTCGCCACCGATGCTGGTGGTGCCGTTGTCCGTCGTGTCCAGCGTGCCGTTGTTGTCCACGCTGCCGTTGACGTTCAGCGAACCGTTGTCCGTCGCCACCGTCCCGTTGTTCGTGACGTTGCCACCCACGTTCAGCGAGCCGTTGTCGGTCGTACTGACGTTGCCGCTGTTGTTCAGGTCGCCACCGATGCTGGTGGTGCCGTTGTCCGTCGTGTCCAGCGTGCCGTTGTTGTCCACGCTGCCGTTGACGTTCAGCGAACCGTTGTCGGTTGCCACCGTCCCGTTGTTCGACAGGCTGCCGTTGACATCCGTCGTGCCGCCATTGCTGGTGTCGATCGTGCCGTTCGCGTCGTTCGTGACGTTGCCAGCCACGTTCAGCGAACCGTTATCCGTGTCGACCGTCCCGTTGTTCGTGACGTTGCCACCCACGTTCAGCGAGCCGTTGTCGGTCGTACTGACGTTGCCGCTGTTGTTCAGGTCACCACCGATGTTCGTCGTGCCGTTGTCCGTCGTGTCCAGCGTGCCATTGTTGTCCACGCTGCCGTTGACGTTCAGCGAGCCGTTGTCCGTGTCGACCGTCCCGTTGTTCGACAGGCTGCCGTTGACATCGGTCGTGCCGCCATTGCTGGTGTCGATCGTGCCGTTCGCGTCGTTCGTGACGTTGCCCGACACGTTCAGCGTGCCGTTGTCGGTCGTGCTGACGTTGCCGCTGTTGTTCAGGTCACCACCGATGCTGGTGGTGCCATTGTCCGTCGTGTCCAGCGTGCCGTTGTTGTCCACGCTGCCGTTGACGTTCAGCGTGCCGTTGTCGGTGGCCACCGTCCCGTTGTTCGAGAGGCTGCCGTTGACATCCGTCGTGCCGCCATTGCTGGTGTCGATCGTGCCGTTCGCGTCGTTCGTGACGTTGCCCGACACGTTCAGCGAGCCGTTGTCGGTCGTACTGACGTTGCCGCTGTTGTTCAGGTCGCCACCGATGCTGGTGGTGCCGTTGTCCGTCGTGTCCAGCGTGCCGCTGTTGTCCACGCTGCCGTTGACGTTCAGCGTGCCGTTGTCCGTCGCCACCGTGCCGTTGTTCGTGACGTTGCCACCCACGTTCAGCGAGCCGTTGTCGGTCGTACTGACGTTGCCGCTGTTGTTCAGGTCGCCACCGATGCTGGTGGTGCCGTTGTCCGTCGTGTCCAGCGTGCCGTTGTTGTCCACGCTGCCGTTGACGTTCAGCGAACCGTTGTCCGTCGCCACCGTCCCGTTGTTCGACAGGCTGCCGTTGACATCCGTCGTGCCGCCATTGCTGGTGTCGATCGTGCCGTTCGCGTCGTTCGTGACGTTGCCAGCCACGTTCAGCGAACCGTTATCCGTGTCGACCGTCCCGTTGTTCGTGACGTTGCCACCCACGTTCAGCGTGCCGTTGTCGGTCGTGCTGACATTGCCGCTGTTGTTCAGGTCGCCACCGATGTTCGTCGAGCCGTTGTCCGTCGTGTCCAGCGTGCCGTTGTTGTCCACGCTGCCGTTGACGTTCAGCGAACCGTTGTCGGTTGCCACCGTCCCGTTGTTCGACAGGCTGCCGTTGACATCGGTCGTGCCGCCATTGCTGGTGTCGATCGTGCCGTTCGCGTCGTTCGTGACGTTACCCGACACGTTCAGCGTGCCGTTGTCGGTCGTGCTGACGTTGCCGCTGTTGTTCAGGTCACCACCGATGCTGGTGGTGCCATTGTCCGTCGTGTCCAGCGTGCCGTTGTTGTCCACGCTGCCGTTGACGTTCAGCGTGCCGTTGTCGGTTGCCACCGTCCCGTTGTTCGAGAGGCTGCCGTTGACATCCGTCGTGCCGCCATTGCTGGTGTCGATCGTGCCGTTCGCGTCGTTCGTGACGTTGCCAGCCACGTTCAGCGAACCGTTATCCGTGTCGACCGTCCCGTTGTTCGTGACGTTGCCACCCACGTTCAGCGTGCCGTTGTCGGTCGTGCTGACATTGCCGCTGTTGTTCAGGTCGCCACCGATGTTCGTCGAGCCGTTGTCCGTCGTGTCCAGCGTGCCGTTGTTGTCCACGCTGCCGTTGACGTTCAGCGAACCGTTGTCGGTTGCCACCGTCCCGTTGTTCGACAGGCTGCCGTTGACATCCGTCGTGCCGCCATTGCTGGTGTCGATCGTGCCGTTGGCGTCGTTCGTGACGTTGCCCGACACGTTCAGCGTGCCGTTGTCGGTCGTGCTGACGTTGCCGCTGTTGTTCAGGTCGCCACCGATGCTGGTCGTGCCGTTGTCCGTCGTGTCCAGCGTGCCGTTGTTGTCCACGCTGCCGTTGACGTTCAGCGTGCCGTTGTCCGTCGCCACCGTGCCGTTGTTCGACAGGCTGCCGTTGACATCCGTCGTGCCGCCATTGCTGGTGTCGATCGTGCCGTTCGCGTCGTTCGTGACGTTGCCAGCCACGTTCAGCGTGCCGTTGTCGGTCGTGCTGACGTTGCCGCTGTTGTTCAGGTCGCCACCGATGCTGGTGGTGCCGTTGTCCGTCGTGTCCAGCGTGCCGCTGTTGTCCACGCTGCCGTTGACGTTCAGCGAACCGTTGTCCGTCGCCACCGTCCCGTTGTTCGTGACGTTGCCACCCACGTTCAGCGAGCCGTTGTCGGTCGTACTGACGTTGCCGCTGTTGTTCAGGTCGCCACCGATGCTGGTGGTGCCGTTGTCCGTCGTGTCCAGCGTGCCGTTGTTGTCCACGCTGCCGTTGACGTTCAGCGAACCGTTGTCCGTCGCCACCGTCCCGTTGTTCGTGACGTTGCCACCCACGTTCAGCGAGCCGTTGTCGGTCGTACTGACGTTGCCGCTGTTGTTCAGGTCACCACCGATGTTCGTCGTGCCGTTGTCCGTCGTGTCCAGCGTGCCATTGTTGTCCACGCTGCCGTTGACGTTCAGCGAGCCGTTGTCCGTGTCGACCGTCCCGTTGTTCGACAGGCTGCCGTTGACATCGGTCGTGCCGCCATTGCTGGTGTCGATCGTGCCGTTCGCGTCGTTCGTGACGTTGCCCGACACGTTCAGCGTGCCGTTGTCGGTCGTGCTGACGTTGCCGCTGTTGTTCAGGTCACCACCGATGCTGGTGGTGCCATTGTCCGTCGTGTCCAGCGTGCCGTTGTTGTCCACGCTGCCGTTGACGTTCAGCGTGCCGTTGTCGGTGGCCACCGTCCCGTTGTTCGAGAGGCTGCCGTTGACATCCGTCGTGCCGCCATTGCTGGTGTCGATCGTGCCGTTCGCGTCGTTCGTGACGTTGCCCGACACGTTCAGCGTGCCGTTGTCGGTCGTGCTGACGTTGCCGCTGTTGTTCAGGTCGCCACCGATGCTGGTCGTGCCGTTGTCCGTCGTGTCCAGCGTGCCGTTGTTGTCCACGCTGCCGTTGACGTTCAGCGAACCGTTGTCGGTTGCCACCGTCCCGTTGTTCGACAGGCTGCCGTTGACATCCGTCGTGCCGCCATTGCTGGTGTCGATCGTGCCGTTCGCGTCGTTCGTGACGTTACCCGACACGTTCAGCGTGCCGTTGTCGGTCGTGCTGACGTTGCCGCTGTTGTTCAGGTCACCACCGATGCTGGTGGTGCCGTTGTCCGTCGTGTCCAGCGTGCCGCTGTTGTCCACGCTGCCGTTGACGTTCAGCGAACCGTTGTCGGTTGCCACCGTCCCGTTGTTCGACAGGCTGCCGTTGACATCCGTCGTGCCGCCATTGCTGGTGTCGATCGTGCCATTCGCGTCGTTCGTGACGTTGCCACCCACGTTCAGCGAGCCGTTGTCGGTCGTACTGACGTTGCCGCTGTTGTTCAGGTCACCACCGATGCTGGTCGTGCCGTTGTCCGTCGTATCCAGCGTGCCGTTGTTGTCCACGCTGCCGTTGACGTTCAGCGAACCGTTGTCGGTTGCCACCGTCCCGTTGTTCGACAGGCTGCCGTTGACATCCGTCGTGCCGCCATTGCTGGTGTCGATCGTGCCGTTCGCGTCGTTCGTGACGTTGCCAGCCACGTTCAGCGTGCCGTTGTCGGTCGTGCTGACGTTGCCGCTGTTGTTCAGGTCACCACCGATGTTCGTCGTGCCGTTGTCCGTCGTGTTCAGCGTGCCGTTGTTGTCCACGCTGCCGTTGACGTTCAGCGAACCGTTGTCCGTCGCCACCGTGCCGTTGTTCGACAGGCTGCCGTTGACATCCGTCGTGCCGCCATTGCTGGTGTCGATCGTGCCGTTCGCGTCGTTCGTGACGTTGCCAGCCACGTTCAGCGAACCGTTATCCGTGTCGACCGTCCCGTTGTTCGTGACGTTGCCACCCACGTTCAGCGTGCCGTTGTCGGTCGTACTGACGTTGCCGCTGTTGTTCAGGTCACCACCGATGCTGGTGGTGCCGTTGTCCGTCGTGTCCAGCGTGCCGCTGTTGTCCACGCTGCCGTTGACGTTCAGCGAACCGTTGTCGGTTGCCACCGTCCCGTTGTTCGACAGGCTGCCGTTGACATCCGTCGTGCCGCCATTGCTGGTGTCGATCGTGCCATTCGCGTCGTTCGTGACGTTGCCCGACACGTTCAGCGTGCCGTTGTCGGTCGTGCTGACATTGCCGCTGTTGTTCAGGTCGCCACCGATGTTCGTCGAGCCGTTGTCCGTCGTGTCCAGCGTGCCGTTGTTGTCCACGCTGCCGTTGACGTTCAGCGAACCGTTGTCCGTCGCCACCGTGCCGTTGTTCGACAGGCTGCCGTTGACATCCGTCGTGCCGCCATTGCTGGTGTCGATCGTGCCGTTCGCGTCGTTCGTGACGTTGCCAGCCACGTTCAGCGAACCGTTATCCGTGTCGACCGTCCCGTTGTTCGTGACGTTGCCACCCACGTTCAGCGAGCCGTTGTCGGTCGTGCTGACGTTGCCGCTGTTGTTCAGGTCACCACCGATGTTCGTCGTGCCGTTGTCCGTCGTGTCCAGCGTGCCATTGTTGTCCACGCTGCCGTTGACGTTCAGCGTGCCGTTGTCCGTGTCGACCGTCCCGTTGTTCGACAGGCTGCCGTTGACATCGGTCGTGCCGCCATTGCTGGTGTCGATCGTGCCGTTCGCGTCGTTCGTGACGTTGCCCGACACGTTCAGCGAGCCGTTGTCGGTCGTACTGACGTTGCCGCTGTTGTTCAGGTCGCCACCGATGCTGGTGGTGCCGTTGTCCGTCGTGTCCAGCGTGCCGTTGTTGTCCACGCTGCCGTTGACGTTCAGCGAACCGTTGTCCGTCGCCACCGTCCCGTTGTTCGTGACGTTGCCACCCACGTTCAGCGAGCCGTTGTCGGTCGTACTGACGTTGCCGCTGTTGTTCAGGTCGCCACCGATGCTGGTGGTGCCGTTGTCCGTCGTGTTCAGCGTGCCGTTGTTGTCCACGCTGCCGTTGACGTTCAGCGAACCGTTGTCCGTCGCCACCGTGCCGTTGTTCGACAGGCTGCCGTTGACATCCGTCGTGCCGCCATTGCTGGTGTCGATCGTGCCGTTCGCGTCGTTCGTGACGTTGCCAGCCACGTTCAGCGAACCGTTATCCGTGTCGACCGTCCCGTTGTTCGTGACGTTGCCACCCACGTTCAGCGTGCCGTTGTCGGTCGTGCTGACATTGCCGCTGTTGTTCAGGTCGCCACCGATGTTCGTCGAGCCGTTGTCCGTCGTGTCCAGCGTGCCGTTGTTGTCCACGCTGCCGTTGACGTTCAGCGAACCGTTGTCGGTTGCCACCGTCCCGTTGTTCGACAGGCTGCCGTTGACATCCGTCGTGCCGCCATTGCTGGTGTCGATCGTGCCGTTCGCGTCGTTCGTGACGTTACCCGACACGTTCAGCGTGCCGTTGTCGGTCGTGCTGACGTTGCCGCTGTTGTTCAGGTCACCACCGATGCTGGTGGTGCCATTGTCCGTCGTGTCCAGCGTGCCGTTGTTGTCCACGCTGCCGTTGACGTTCAGCGTGCCGTTGTCGGTGGCCACCGTCCCGTTGTTCGAGAGGCTGCCGTTGACATCCGTCGTGCCGCCATTGCTGGTGTCGATCGTGCCGTTGGCGTCGTTCGTGACGTTGCCCGACACGTTCAGCGAACCGTTATCCGTGTCGACCGTCCCGTTGTTCGTGACGTTGCCACCCACGTTCAGCGAGCCGTTGTCGGTCGTACTGACGTTGCCGCTGTTGTTCAGGTCGCCACCGATGCTGGTGGTGCCGTTGTCCGTCGTGTCCAGCGTGCCGCTGTTGTCCACGCTGCCGTTGACGTTCAGCGAACCGTTGTCGGTTGCCACCGTGCCGTTGTTCGACAGGCTGCCGTTGACATCCGTCGTGCCGCCATTGCTGGTGTCGATCGTGCCGTTGGCGTCGTTCGTGACGTTGCCAGCCGCGTTCAGCGTGCCGTTGTCGGTCGTGCTGACGTTGCCGCTGTTGTTCAGGTCGCCACCGATGCTGGTCGTGCCGTTGTCCGTCGTGTCCAGCGTGCCGTTGTTGTCCACGCTGCCGTTGACGTTCAGCGTGCCGTTGTCCGTCGCCACCGTGCCGTTGTTCGACAGGCTGCCGTTGACATCCGTCGTGCCGCCATTGCTGGTGTCGATCGTGCCGTTCGCGTCGTTCGTGACGT
This sequence comes from Paraburkholderia adhaesiva, assembly GCF_021390575.1. Lineage (GTDB taxonomy): Bacteria > Pseudomonadota > Gammaproteobacteria > Burkholderiales > Burkholderiaceae > Paraburkholderia > Paraburkholderia adhaesiva. The sequence continues at coordinate 199,269 of NZ_JAJEJQ010000004.1, forward strand.
TGCCAGCCACGTTCAGCGAACCGTTATCCGTGTCGACCGTCCCGTTGTTCGTGACGTTGCCACCCACGTTCAGCGTGCCGTTGTCGGTCGTGCTGACATTGCCGCTGTTGTTCAGGTCGCCACCGATGTTCGTCGAGCCGTTGTCCGTCGTGTCCAGCGTGCCGTTGTTGTCCACGCTGCCGTTGACGTTCAGCGAACCGTTGTCGGTTGCCACCGTCCCGTTGTTCGACAGGCTGCCGTTGACATCCGTCGTGCCGCCATTGCTGGTGTCGATCGTGCCGTTCGCGTCGTTCGTGACGTTACCCGACACGTTCAGCGTGCCGTTGTCGGTCGTGCTGACGTTGCCGCTGTTGTTCAGGTCACCACCGATGCTGGTCGTGCCGTTGTCCGTCGTATCCAGCGTGCCGTTGTTGTCCACGCTGCCGTTGACGTTCAGCGTGCCGTTGTCCGTCGCCACCGTGCCGTTGTTCGACAGGCTGCCGTTGACATCCGTCGTGCCGCCATTGCTGGTGTCGATCGTGCCGTTCGCGTCGTTCGTGACGTTGCCAGCCACGTTCAGCGTGCCGTTGTCGGTCGTGCTGACGTTGCCGCTGTTGTTCAGGTCGCCACCGATGCTGGTGGTGCCGTTGTCCGTCGTGTCCAGCGTGCCGCTGTTGTCCACGCTGCCGTTGACGTTCAGCGAACCGTTGTCCGTCGCCACCGTCCCGTTGTTCGTGACGTTGCCACCCACGTTCAGCGAGCCGTTGTCGGTCGTACTGACGTTGCCGCTGTTGTTCAGGTCGCCACCGATGCTGGTGGTGCCGTTGTCCGTCGTGTCCAGCGTGCCGTTGTTGTCCACGCTGCCGTTGACGTTCAGCGAACCGTTGTCCGTCGCCACCGTCCCGTTGTTCGTGACGTTGCCACCCACGTTCAGCGAGCCGTTGTCGGTCGTACTGACGTTGCCGCTGTTGTTCAGGTCGCCACCGATGCTGGTGGTGCCGTTGTCCGTCGTGTCCAGCGTGCCGCTGTTGTCCACGCTGCCGTTGACGTTCAGCGAACCGTTGTCCGTCGCCACCGTGCCGTTGTTCGCCAGGCTGCCGTTGACATCCGTCGTGCCGCCATTGCTGGTGTCGATCGTGCCGTTGGCGTCGTTCGTGACGTTGCCCGACACGTTCAGCGTGCCGTTGTCGGTCGTGCTGACGTTGCCGCTGTTGTTCAGGTCGCCACCGATGCTGGTCGTGCCGTTGTCCGTCGTGTCCAGCGTGCCGTTGTTGTCCACGCTGCCGTTGACGTTCAGCGAACCGTTGTCGGTTGCCACCGTCCCGTTGTTCGACAGGCTGCCGTTGACATCCGTCGTGCCGCCATTGCTGGTGTCGATCGTGCCGTTCGCGTCGTTCGTGACGTTACCCGACACGTTCAGCGTGCCGTTGTCGGTCGTGCTGACGTTGCCGCTGTTGTTCAGGTCACCACCGATGCTGGTGGTGCCGTTGTCCGTCGTGTCCAGCGTGCCGCTGTTGTCCACGCTGCCGTTGACGTTCAGCGAACCGTTGTCGGTTGCCACCGTCCCGTTGTTCGACAGGCTGCCGTTGACATCCGTCGTGCCGCCATTGCTGGTGTCGATCGTGCCATTCGCGTCGTTCGTGACGTTACCCGACACGTTCAGCGTGCCGTTGTCGGTCGTGCTGACGTTGCCGCTGTTGTTCAGGTCACCACCGATGCTGGTCGTGCCGTTGTCCGTCGTATCCAGCGTGCCGTTGTTGTCCACGCTGCCGTTGACGTTCAGCGTGCCGTTGTCCGTCGCCACCGTGCCGTTGTTCGACAGGCTGCCGTTGACATCCGTCGTGCCGCCATTGCTGGTGTCGATCGTGCCGTTCGCGTCGTTCGTGACGTTGCCAGCCACGTTCAGCGTGCCGTTGTCGGTCGTGCTGACGTTGCCGCTGTTGTTCAGGTCGCCACCGATGCTGGTGGTGCCGTTGTCCGTCGTGTCCAGCGTGCCGCTGTTGTCCACGCTGCCGTTGACGTTCAGCGAACCGTTGTCCGTCGCCACCGTCCCGTTGTTCGTGACGTTGCCACCCACGTTCAGCGAGCCGTTGTCGGTCGTACTGACGTTGCCGCTGTTGTTCAGGTCGCCACCGATGCTGGTGGTGCCGTTGTCCGTCGTGTCCAGCGTGCCGTTGTTGTCCACGCTGCCGTTGACGTTCAGCGAACCGTTGTCCGTCGCCACCGTCCCGTTGTTCGTGACGTTGCCACCCACGTTCAGCGAGCCGTTGTCGGTCGTACTGACGTTGCCGCTGTTGTTCAGGTCGCCACCGATGCTGGTGGTGCCGTTGTCCGTCGTGTCCAGCGTGCCGTTGTTGTCCACGCTGCCGTTGACGTTCAGCGAACCGTTGTCGGTTGCCACCGTCCCGTTGTTCGACAGGCTGCCGTTGACATCCGTCGTGCCGCCATTGCTGGTGTCGATCGTGCCGTTCGCGTCGTTCGTGACGTTGCCAGCCACGTTCAGCGAACCGTTATCCGTGTCGACCGTCCCGTTGTTCGTGACGTTGCCACCCACGTTCAGCGAGCCGTTGTCGGTCGTACTGACGTTGCCGCTGTTGTTCAGGTCACCACCGATGTTCGTCGTGCCGTTGTCCGTCGTGTCCAGCGTGCCATTGTTGTCCACGCTGCCGTTGACGTTCAGCGAGCCGTTGTCCGTGTCGACCGTCCCGTTGTTCGACAGGCTGCCGTTGACATCGGTCGTGCCGCCATTGCTGGTGTCGATCGTGCCGTTCGCGTCGTTCGTGACGTTGCCCGACACGTTCAGCGTGCCGTTGTCGGTCGTGCTGACGTTGCCGCTGTTGTTCAGGTCACCACCGATGCTGGTGGTGCCATTGTCCGTCGTGTCCAGCGTGCCGTTGTTGTCCACGCTGCCGTTGACGTTCAGCGTGCCGTTGTCGGTGGCCACCGTCCCGTTGTTCGAGAGGCTGCCGTTGACATCCGTCGTGCCGCCATTGCTGGTGTCGATCGTGCCGTTCGCGTCGTTCGTGACGTTGCCCGACACGTTCAGCGAGCCGTTGTCGGTCGTACTGACGTTGCCGCTGTTGTTCAGGTCGCCACCGATGCTGGTGGTGCCGTTGTCCGTCGTGTCCAGCGTGCCGCTGTTGTCCACGCTGCCGTTGACGTTCAGCGTGCCGTTGTCCGTCGCCACCGTGCCGTTGTTCGTGACGTTGCCACCCACGTTCAGCGAGCCGTTGTCGGTCGTACTGACGTTGCCGCTGTTGTTCAGGTCGCCACCGATGCTGGTGGTGCCGTTGTCCGTCGTGTCCAGCGTGCCGTTGTTGTCCACGCTGCCGTTGACGTTCAGCGAACCGTTGTCCGTCGCCACCGTCCCGTTGTTCGACAGGCTGCCGTTGACATCCGTCGTGCCGCCATTGCTGGTGTCGATCGTGCCGTTCGCGTCGTTCGTGACGTTGCCAGCCACGTTCAGCGAACCGTTATCCGTGTCGACCGTCCCGTTGTTCGTGACGTTGCCACCCACGTTCAGCGTGCCGTTGTCGGTCGTGCTGACATTGCCGCTGTTGTTCAGGTCGCCACCGATGTTCGTCGAGCCGTTGTCCGTCGTGTCCAGCGTGCCGTTGTTGTCCACGCTGCCGTTGACGTTCAGCGAACCGTTGTCGGTTGCCACCGTCCCGTTGTTCGACAGGCTGCCGTTGACATCGGTCGTGCCGCCATTGCTGGTGTCGATCGTGCCGTTCGCGTCGTTCGTGACGTTACCCGACACGTTCAGCGTGCCGTTGTCGGTCGTGCTGACGTTGCCGCTGTTGTTCAGGTCACCACCGATGCTGGTGGTGCCATTGTCCGTCGTGTCCAGCGTGCCGTTGTTGTCCACGCTGCCGTTGACGTTCAGCGTGCCGTTGTCGGTTGCCACCGTCCCGTTGTTCGAGAGGCTGCCGTTGACATCCGTCGTGCCGCCATTGCTGGTGTCGATCGTGCCGTTCGCGTCGTTCGTGACGTTGCCAGCCACGTTCAGCGAACCGTTATCCGTGTCGACCGTCCCGTTGTTCGTGACGTTGCCACCCACGTTCAGCGTGCCGTTGTCGGTCGTGCTGACATTGCCGCTGTTGTTCAGGTCGCCACCGATGTTCGTCGAGCCGTTGTCCGTCGTGTCCAGCGTGCCGTTGTTGTCCACGCTGCCGTTGACGTTCAGCGAACCGTTGTCGGTTGCCACCGTCCCGTTGTTCGACAGGCTGCCGTTGACATCCGTCGTGCCGCCATTGCTGGTGTCGATCGTGCCGTTGGCGTCGTTCGTGACGTTGCCCGACACGTTCAGCGTGCCGTTGTCGGTCGTGCTGACGTTGCCGCTGTTGTTCAGGTCGCCACCGATGCTGGTCGTGCCGTTGTCCGTCGTGTCCAGCGTGCCGTTGTTGTCCACGCTGCCGTTGACGTTCAGCGTGCCGTTGTCCGTCGCCACCGTGCCGTTGTTCGACAGGCTGCCGTTGACATCCGTCGTGCCGCCATTGCTGGTGTCGATCGTGCCGTTCGCGTCGTTCGTGACGTTGCCAGCCACGTTCAGCGTGCCGTTGTCGGTCGTGCTGACGTTGCCGCTGTTGTTCAGGTCGCCACCGATGCTGGTGGTGCCGTTGTCCGTCGTGTCCAGCGTGCCGCTGTTGTCCACGCTGCCGTTGACGTTCAGCGAACCGTTGTCCGTCGCCACCGTCCCGTTGTTCGTGACGTTGCCACCCACGTTCAGCGAGCCGTTGTCGGTCGTACTGACGTTGCCGCTGTTGTTCAGGTCGCCACCGATGCTGGTGGTGCCGTTGTCCGTCGTGTCCAGCGTGCCGTTGTTGTCCACGCTGCCGTTGACGTTCAGCGAACCGTTGTCCGTCGCCACCGTCCCGTTGTTCGTGACGTTGCCACCCACGTTCAGCGAGCCGTTGTCGGTCGTACTGACGTTGCCGCTGTTGTTCAGGTCACCACCGATGTTCGTCGTGCCGTTGTCCGTCGTGTCCAGCGTGCCATTGTTGTCCACGCTGCCGTTGACGTTCAGCGAGCCGTTGTCCGTGTCGACCGTCCCGTTGTTCGACAGGCTGCCGTTGACATCGGTCGTGCCGCCATTGCTGGTGTCGATCGTGCCGTTCGCGTCGTTCGTGACGTTGCCCGACACGTTCAGCGTGCCGTTGTCGGTCGTGCTGACGTTGCCGCTGTTGTTCAGGTCACCACCGATGCTGGTGGTGCCATTGTCCGTCGTGTCCAGCGTGCCGTTGTTGTCCACGCTGCCGTTGACGTTCAGCGTGCCGTTGTCGGTGGCCACCGTCCCGTTGTTCGAGAGGCTGCCGTTGACATCCGTCGTGCCGCCATTGCTGGTGTCGATCGTGCCGTTCGCGTCGTTCGTGACGTTGCCCGACACGTTCAGCGTGCCGTTGTCGGTCGTGCTGACGTTGCCGCTGTTGTTCAGGTCGCCACCGATGCTGGTCGTGCCGTTGTCCGTCGTGTCCAGCGTGCCGTTGTTGTCCACGCTGCCGTTGACGTTCAGCGAACCGTTGTCGGTTGCCACCGTCCCGTTGTTCGACAGGCTGCCGTTGACATCCGTCGTGCCGCCATTGCTGGTGTCGATCGTGCCGTTCGCGTCGTTCGTGACGTTACCCGACACGTTCAGCGTGCCGTTGTCGGTCGTGCTGACGTTGCCGCTGTTGTTCAGGTCACCACCGATGCTGGTGGTGCCGTTGTCCGTCGTGTCCAGCGTGCCGCTGTTGTCCACGCTGCCGTTGACGTTCAGCGAACCGTTGTCGGTTGCCACCGTCCCGTTGTTCGACAGGCTGCCGTTGACATCCGTCGTGCCGCCATTGCTGGTGTCGATCGTGCCATTCGCGTCGTTCGTGACGTTGCCACCCACGTTCAGCGAGCCGTTGTCGGTCGTACTGACGTTGCCGCTGTTGTTCAGGTCACCACCGATGCTGGTCGTGCCGTTGTCCGTCGTATCCAGCGTGCCGTTGTTGTCCACGCTGCCGTTGACGTTCAGCGAACCGTTGTCGGTTGCCACCGTCCCGTTGTTCGACAGGCTGCCGTTGACATCCGTCGTGCCGCCATTGCTGGTGTCGATCGTGCCGTTCGCGTCGTTCGTGACGTTGCCAGCCACGTTCAGCGTGCCGTTGTCGGTCGTGCTGACGTTGCCGCTGTTGTTCAGGTCACCACCGATGTTCGTCGTGCCGTTGTCCGTCGTGTTCAGCGTGCCGTTGTTGTCCACGCTGCCGTTGACGTTCAGCGAACCGTTGTCCGTCGCCACCGTGCCGTTGTTCGACAGGCTGCCGTTGACATCCGTCGTGCCGCCATTGCTGGTGTCGATCGTGCCGTTCGCGTCGTTCGTGACGTTGCCAGCCACGTTCAGCGAACCGTTATCCGTGTCGACCGTCCCGTTGTTCGTGACGTTGCCACCCACGTTCAGCGTGCCGTTGTCGGTCGTGCTGACATTGCCGCTGTTGTTCAGGTCACCACCGATGTTCGTCGAGCCGTTGTCCGTCGTGTCCAGCGTGCCGTTGTTGTCCACGCTGCCGTTGACGTTCAGCGAACCGTTGTCGGTTGCCACCGTCCCGTTGTTCGACAGGCTGCCGTTGACATCCGTCGTGCCGCCATTGCTGGTGTCGATCGTGCCGTTCGCGTCGTTCGCGTCGTTCGCGTCGTTCGTGACGTTACCCGACACGTTCAGCGTGCCGTTGTCGGTCGTGCTGACGTTGCCGCTGTTGTTCAGGTCACCACCGATGCTGGTCGTGCCGTTGTCCGTCGTATCCAGCGTGCCGTTGTTGTCCACGCTGCCGTTGACGTTCAGCGAACCGTTGTCGGTTGCCACCGTCCCGTTGTTCGACAGGCTGCCGTTGACATCCGTCGTGCCGCCATTGCTGGTGTCGATCGTGCCGTTCGCGTCGTTCGTGACGTTGCCAGCCACGTTCAGCGTGCCGTTGTCGGTCGTGCTGACGTTGCCGCTGTTGTTCAGGTCACCACCGATGTTCGTCGTGCCGTTGTCCGTCGTGTTCAGCGTGCCGTTGTTGTCCACGCTGCCGTTGACGTTCAGCGTGCCGTTGTCCGTCGCCACCGTGCCGTTGTTCGACAGGCTGCCGTTGACATCCGTCGTGCCGCCATTGCTGGTGTCGATCGTGCCGTTCGCGTCGTTCGTGACGTTGCCAGCCACGTTCAGCGAACCGTTATCCGTGTCGACCGTCCCGTTGTTCGTGACGTTGCCACCCACGTTCAGCGAGCCGTTGTCGGTCGTACTGACGTTGCCGCTGTTGTTCAGGTCACCACCGATGTTCGTCGTGCCGTTGTCCGTCGTGTCCAGCGTGCCATTGTTGTCCACGCTGCCGTTGACGTTCAGCGAGCCGTTGTCCGTGTCGACCGTGCCGTTGTTCGACAGGCTGCCGTTGACATCGGTCGTGCCGCCATTGCTGGTGTCGATCGTGCCGTTCGCGTCGTTCGTGACGTTGCCCGACACGTTCAGCGTGCCGTTGTCGGTCGTGCTGACGTTGCCGCTGTTGTTCAGGTCACCACCGATGCTGGTGGTGCCATTGTCCGTCGTGTCCAGCGTGCCGTTGTTGTCCACGCTGCCGTTGACGTTCAGCGTGCCGTTGTCGGTGGCCACCGTCCCGTTGTTCGAGAGGCTGCCGTTGACATCCGTCGTGCCGCCATTGCTGGTGTCGATCGTGCCGTTGGCGTCGTTCGTGACGTTGCCCGACACGTTCAGCGAACCGTTATCCGTGTCGACCGTCCCGTTGTTCGTGACGTTGCCACCCACGTTCAGCGAGCCGTTGTCGGTCGTACTGACGTTGCCGCTGTTGTTCAGGTCGCCACCGATGCTGGTGGTGCCGTTGTCCGTCGTGTCCAGCGTGCCGCTGTTGTCCACGCTGCCGTTGACGTTCAGCGAACCGTTGTCGGTTGCCACCGTGCCGTTGTTCGACAGGCTGCCGTTGACATCCGTCGTGCCGCCATTGCTGGTGTCGATCGTGCCGTTGGCGTCGTTCGTGACGTTGCCAGCCGCGTTCAGCGTGCCGTTGTCGGTCGTGCTGACGTTGCCGCTGTTGTTCAGGTCGCCACCGATGCTGGTCGTGCCGTTGTCCGTCGTGTCCAGCGTGCCGTTGTTGTCCACGCTGCCGTTGACGTTCAGCGTGCCGTTGTCCGTCGCCACCGTGCCGTTGTTCGACAGGCTGCCGTTGACATCGGTCGTGCCGCCATTGCTGGTGTCGATCGTGCCGTTCGCGTCGTTCGTGACGTTGCCCGACACGTTCAGCGTGCCGTTGTCGGTCGTGCTGACGTTGCCGCTGTTGTTCAGGTCACCACCGATGCTGGTGGTGCCATTGTCCGTCGTGTCCAGCGTGCCGTTGTTGTCCACGCTGCCGTTGACGTTCAGCGTGCCGTTGTCGGTGGCCACCGTCCCGTTGTTCGAGAGGCTGCCGTTGACATCCGTCGTGCCGCCATTGCTGGTGTCGATCGTGCCGTTCGCGTCGTTCGTGACGTTGCCCGACACGTTCAGCGAGCCGTTGTCGGTCGTACTGACGTTGCCGCTGTTGTTCAGGTCGCCACCGATGCTGGTGGTGCCGTTGTCCGTCGTGTCCAGCGTGCCGCTGTTGTCCACGCTGCCGTTGACGTTCAGCGTGCCGTTGTCCGTCGCCACCGTGCCGTTGTTCGTGACGTTGCCACCCACGTTCAGCGAGCCGTTGTCGGTCGTACTGACGTTGCCGCTGTTGTTCAGGTCGCCACCGATGCTGGTGGTGCCGTTGTCCGTCGTGTCCAGCGTGCCGTTGTTGTCCACGCTGCCGTTGACGTTCAGCGAACCGTTGTCCGTCGCCACCGTCCCGTTGTTCGACAGGCTGCCGTTGACATCCGTCGTGCCGCCATTGCTGGTGTCGATCGTGCCGTTCGCGTCGTTCGTGACGTTGCCAGCCACGTTCAGCGAACCGTTATCCGTGTCGACCGTCCCGTTGTTCGTGACGTTGCCACCCACGTTCAGCGTGCCGTTGTCGGTCGTGCTGACATTGCCGCTGTTGTTCAGGTCGCCACCGATGTTCGTCGAGCCGTTGTCCGTCGTGTCCAGCGTGCCGTTGTTGTCCACGCTGCCGTTGACGTTCAGCGAACCGTTGTCGGTTGCCACCGTCCCGTTGTTCGACAGGCTGCCGTTGACATCGGTCGTGCCGCCATTGCTGGTGTCGATCGTGCCGTTCGCGTCGTTCGTGACGTTACCCGACACGTTCAGCGTGCCGTTGTCGGTCGTGCTGACGTTGCCGCTGTTGTTCAGGTCACCACCGATGCTGGTGGTGCCATTGTCCGTCGTGTCCAGCGTGCCGTTGTTGTCCACGCTGCCGTTGACGTTCAGCGAACCGTTGTCCGTCGCCACCGTGCCGTTGTTCGACAGGCTGCCGTTGACATCCGTCGTGCCGCCATTGCTGGTGTCGATCGTGCCGTTCGCGTCGTTCGTGACGTTGCCAGCCACGTTCAGCGAACCGTTATCCGTGTCGACCGTCCCGTTGTTCGTGACGTTGCCACCCACGTTCAGCGAGCCGTTGTCGGTCGTACTGACGTTGCCGCTGTTGTTCAGGTCACCACCGATGTTCGTCGAGCCGTTGTCCGTCGTGTCCAGCGTGCCGCTGTTGTCCACGCTGCCGTTGACGTTCAGCGAACCGTTGTCGGTTGCCACCGTCCCGTTGTTCGACAGGCTGCCGTTGACATCCGTCGTGCCGCCATTGCTGGTGTCGATCGTGCCGTTCGCGTCGTTCGTGACGTTGCCAGCCACGTTCAGCGAACCGTTATCCGTGTCGACCGTCCCGTTGTTCGTGACGTTGCCACCCACGTTCAGCGAGCCGTTGTCGGTCGTACTGACGTTGCCGCTGTTGTTCAGGTCACCACCGATGTTCGTCGTGCCGTTGTCCGTCGTGTCCAGCGTGCCATTGTTGTCCACGCTGCCGTTGACGTTCAGCGAGCCGTTGTCCGTGTCGACCGTCCCGTTGTTCGACAGGCTGCCGTTGACATCGGTCGTGCCGCCATTGCTGGTGTCGATCGTGCCGTTCGCGTCGTTCGTGACGTTGCCCGACACGTTCAGCGTGCCGTTGTCGGTCGTGCTGACGTTGCCGCTGTTGTTCAGGTCGCCACCGATGCTGGTCGTGCCGTTGTCCGTCGTGTCCAGCGTGCCGCTGTTGTCCACGCTGCCGTTGACGTTCAGCGAACCGTTGTCGGTTGCCACCGTGCCGTTGTTCGACAGGCTGCCGTTGACATCCGTCGTGCCGCCATTGCTGGTGTCGATCGTGCCGTTGGCGTCGTTCGTGACGTTGCCAGCCGCGTTCAGCGTGCCGTTGTCGGTCGTGCTGACGTTGCCGCTGTTGTTCAGGTCGCCACCGATGCTGGTCGTGCCGTTGTCCGTCGTGTCCAGCGTGCCGTTGTTGTCCACGCTGCCGTTGACGTTCAGCGTGCCGTTGTCCGTCGCCACCGTGCCGTTGTTCGACAGGCTGCCGTTGACATCCGTCGTGCCGCCATTGCTGGTGTCGATCGTGCCGTTCGCGTCGTTCGTGACGTTGCCCGACACGTTCAGCGAGCCGTTGTCGGTCGTACTGACGTTGCCGCTGTTGTTCAGGTCGCCACCGATGCTGGTGGTGCCGTTGTCCGTCGTGTCCAGCGTGCCGCTGTTGTCCACGCTGCCGTTGACGTTCAGCGAACCGTTGTCCGTCGCCACCGTCCCGTTGTTCGTGACGTTGCCACCCACGTTCAGCGAGCCGTTGTCGGTCGTACTGACGTTGCCGCTGTTGTTCAGGTCGCCACCGATGCTGGTGGTGCCGTTGTCCGTCGTGTTCAGCGTGCCGTTGTTGTCCACGCTGCCGTTGACGTTCAGCGAACCGTTGTCCGTCGCCACCGTGCCGTTGTTCGACAGGCTGCCGTTGACATCCGTCGTGCCGCCATTGCTGGTGTCGATCGTGCCGTTCGCGTCGTTCGTGACGTTGCCAGCCACGTTCAGCGAACCGTTATCCGTGTCGACCGTCCCGTTGTTCGTGACGTTGCCACCCACGTTCAGCGTGCCGTTGTCGGTCGTGCTGACATTGCCGCTGTTGTTCAGGTCGCCACCGATGTTCGTCGAGCCGTTGTCCGTCGTGTCCAGCGTGCCGTTGTTGTCCACGCTGCCGTTGACGTTCAGCGAACCGTTGTCGGTTGCCACCGTCCCGTTGTTCGACAGGCTGCCGTTGACATCGGTCGTGCCGCCATTGCTGGTGTCGATCGTGCCGTTCGCGTCGTTCGTGACGTTACCCGACACGTTCAGCGTGCCGTTGTCGGTCGTGCTGACGTTGCCGCTGTTGTTCAGGTCACCACCGATGCTGGTGGTGCCATTGTCCGTCGTGTCCAGCGTGCCGTTGTTGTCCACGCTGCCGTTGACGTTCAGCGTGCCGTTGTCGGTTGCCACCGTCCCGTTGTTCGAGAGGCTGCCGTTGACATCCGTCGTGCCGCCATTGCTGGTGTCGATCGTGCCGTTCGCGTCGTTCGTGACGTTGCCAGCCACGTTCAGCGAACCGTTATCCGTGTCGACCGTCCCGTTGTTCGTGACGTTGCCACCCACGTTCAGCGTGCCGTTGTCGGTCGTGCTGACATTGCCGCTGTTGTTCAGGTCGCCACCGATGTTCGTCGAGCCGTTGTCCGTCGTGTCCAGCGTGCCGTTGTTGTCCACGCTGCCGTTGACGTTCAGCGAACCGTTGTCGGTTGCCACCGTCCCGTTGTTCGACAGGCTGCCGTTGACATCCGTCGTGCCGCCATTGCTGGTGTCGATCGTGCCGTTCGCGTCGTTCGCGTCGTTCGCGTCGTTCGTGACGTTACCCGACACGTTCAGCGTGCCGTTGTCGGTCGTGCTGACGTTGCCGCTGTTGTTCAGGTCACCACCGATGCTGGTCGTGCCGTTGTCCGTCGTATCCAGCGTGCCGTTGTTGTCCACGCTGCCGTTGACGTTCAGCGAACCGTTGTCGGTTGCCACCGTCCCGTTGTTCGACAGGCTGCCGTTGACATCCGTCGTGCCGCCATTGCTGGTGTCGATCGTGCCGTTCGCGTCGTTCGTGACGTTGCCAGCCACGTTCAGCGTGCCGTTGTCGGTCGTGCTGACGTTGCCGCTGTTGTTCAGGTCACCACCGATGTTCGTCGTGCCGTTGTCCGTCGTGTTCAGCGTGCCGTTGTTGTCCACGCTGCCGTTGACGTTCAGCGTGCCGTTGTCCGTCGCCACCGTGCCGTTGTTCGACAGGCTGCCGTTGACATCCGTCGTGCCGCCATTGCTGGTGTCGATCGTGCCGTTCGCGTCGTTCGTGACGTTGCCAGCCACGTTCAGCGAACCGTTATCCGTGTCGACCGTCCCGTTGTTCGTGACGTTGCCACCCACGTTCAGCGAGCCGTTGTCGGTCGTACTGACGTTGCCGCTGTTGTTCAGGTCACCACCGATGTTCGTCGTGCCGTTGTCCGTCGTGTCCAGCGTGCCATTGTTGTCCACGCTGCCGTTGACGTTCAGCGAGCCGTTGTCCGTGTCGACCGTGCCGTTGTTCGACAGGCTGCCGTTGACATCGGTCGTGCCGCCATTGCTGGTGTCGATCGTGCCGTTCGCGTCGTTCGTGACGTTGCCCGACACGTTCAGCGTGCCGTTGTCGGTCGTGCTGACGTTGCCGCTGTTGTTCAGGTCACCACCGATGCTGGTGGTGCCATTGTCCGTCGTGTCCAGCGTGCCGTTGTTGTCCACGCTGCCGTTGACGTTCAGCGTGCCGTTGTCGGTGGCCACCGTCCCGTTGTTCGAGAGGCTGCCGTTGACATCCGTCGTGCCGCCATTGCTGGTGTCGATCGTGCCGTTGGCGTCGTTCGTGACGTTGCCCGACACGTTCAGCGAACCGTTATCCGTGTCGACCGTCCCGTTGTTCGTGACGTTGCCACCCACGTTCAGCGAGCCGTTGTCGGTCGTACTGACGTTGCCGCTGTTGTTCAGGTCGCCACCGATGCTGGTGGTGCCGTTGTCCGTCGTGTCCAGCGTGCCGCTGTTGTCCACGCTGCCGTTGACGTTCAGCGAACCGTTGTCGGTTGCCACCGTGCCGTTGTTCGACAGGCTGCCGTTGACATCCGTCGTGCCGCCATTGCTGGTGTCGATCGTGCCGTTGGCGTCGTTCGTGACGTTGCCAGCCGCGTTCAGCGTGCCGTTGTCGGTCGTGCTGACGTTGCCGCTGTTGTTCAGGTCGCCACCGATGCTGGTCGTGCCGTTGTCCGTCGTGTCCAGCGTGCCGTTGTTGTCCACGCTGCCGTTGACGTTCAGCGTGCCGTTGTCCGTCGCCACCGTGCCGTTGTTCGACAGGCTGCCGTTGACATCCGTCGTGCCGCCATTGCTGGTGTCGATCGTGCCGTTCGCGTCGTTCGTGACGTTGCCAGCCACGTTCAGCGAACCGTTATCCGTGTCGACCGTCCCGTTGTTCGTGACGTTGCCACCCACGTTCAGCGTGCCGTTGTCGGTCGTGCTGACATTGCCGCTGTTGTTCAGGTCGCCACCGATGTTCGTCGAGCCGTTGTCCGTCGTGTCCAGCGTGCCGTTGTTGTCCACGCTGCCGTTGACGTTCAGCGAACCGTTGTCGGTTGCCACCGTCCCGTTGTTCGACAGGCTGCCGTTGACATCCGTCGTGCCGCCATTGCTGGTGTCGATCGTGCCGTTCGCGTCGTTCGTGACGTTACCCGACACGTTCAGCGTGCCGTTGTCGGTCGTGCTGACGTTGCCGCTGTTGTTCAGGTCACCACCGATGCTGGTCGTGCCGTTGTCCGTCGTATCCAGCGTGCCGTTGTTGTCCACGCTGCCGTTGACGTTCAGCGAACCGTTGTCGGTTGCCACCGTCCCGTTGTTCGACAGGCTGCCGTTGACATCCGTCGTGCCGCCATTGCTGGTGTCGATCGTGCCGTTCGCGTCGTTCGTGACGTTGCCAGCCACGTTCAGCGTGCCGTTGTCGGTCGTGCTGACGTTGCCGCTGTTGTTCAGGTCGCCACCGATGCTGGTGGTGCCGTTGTCCGTCGTGTCCAGCGTGCCGTTGTTGTCCACGCTGCCGTTGACGTTCAGCGAACCGTTGTCGGTTGCCACCGTCCCGTTGTTCGACAGGCTGCCGTTGACATCCGTCGTGCCGCCATTGCTGGTGTCGATCGTGCCGTTCGCGTCGTTCGTGACGTTACCCGACACGTTCAGCGTGCCGTTGTCGGTCGTGCTGACGTTGCCGCTGTTGTTCAGGTCACCACCGATGCTGGTCGTGCCGTTGTCCGTCGTATCCAGCGTGCCGTTGTTGTCCACGCTGCCGTTGACGTTCAGCGAACCGTTGTCGGTTGCCACCGTCCCGTTGTTCGACAGGCTGCCGTTGACATCCGTCGTGCCGCCATTGCTGGTGTCGATCGTGCCGTTCGCGTCGTTCGTGACGTTGCCAGCCACGTTCAGCGTGCCGTTGTCGGTCGTGCTGACGTTGCCGCTGTTGTTCAGGTCACCACCGATGCTGGTGGTGCCGTTGTCCGTCGTGTCCAGCGTGCCGTTGTTGTCCACGCTGCCGTTGACGTTCAGCGAACCGTTGTCCGTCGCCACCGTGCCGTTGTTCGACAGGCTGCCGTTGACATCCGTCGTGCCGCCATTGCTGGTGTCGATCGTGCCGTTCGCGTCGTTCGTGACGTTGCCAGCCACGTTCAGCGAACCGTTATCCGTGTCGACCGTCCCGTTGTTCGTGACGTTGCCACCCACGTTCAGCGAGCCGTTGTCGGTCGTGCTGACGTTGCCGCTGTTGTTCAGGTCGCCACCGATACCGGTGGTGCCATTGTCACCCGTCGTATTCAGCGTGCCGTTGTTGTCCACGCTGCCGTTGACGTTCAGCGAACCGTTGTCCGTCGCCACCGTGCCGTTGTTCGACAGGCTGCCGTTGACATCCGTCGTGCCGCCATTGCTGGTGTCGATCGTGCCGTTGGCGTCGTTCGTGACGTTACCCGACACGTTCAGCGAACCGTTATCCGTGTCGACCGTCCCGTTGTTCGTGACGTTGCCACCCACGTTCAGCGTGCCGTTGTCGGTCGTGCTGACATTGCCGCTGTTGTTCAGGTCGCCACCGATGTTCGTCGAGCCGTTGTCCGTCGTGTCCAGCGTGCCGTTGTTGTCCACGCTGCCGTTGACGTTCAGCGAACCGTTGTCGGTTGCCACCGTCCCGTTGTTCGACAGGCTGCCGTTGACATCCGTCGTGCCGCCATTGCTGGTGTCGATCGTGCCGTTCGCGTCGTTCGTGACGTTACCCGACACGTTCAGCGTGCCGTTGTCGGTCGTGCTGACGTTGCCGCTGTTGTTCAGGTCACCACCGATGCTGGTCGTGCCGTTGTCCGTCGTATCCAGCGTGCCGTTGTTGTCCACGCTGCCGTTGACGTTCAGCGAGCCGTTGTCCGTGTCGACCGTCCCGTTGTTCGACAGGCTGCCGTTGACATCCGTCGTGCCGCCATTGCTGGTGTCGATCGTGCCGTTGGCGTCGTTCGTGACGTTGCCAGCCGCGTTCAGCGTGCCGTTGTCGGTCGTGCTGACGTTGCCGCTGTTGTTCAGGTCGCCACCGATGCTGGTCGTGCCGTTGTCCGTCGTGTCCAGCGTGCCGTTGTTGTCCACGCTGCCGTTGACGTTCAGCGAACCGTTGTCGGTTGCCACCGTCCCGTTGTTCGACAGGCTGCCGTTGACATCCGTCGTGCCGCCATTGCTGGTGTCGATCGTGCCGTTCGCGTCGTTCGTGACGTTACCCGACACGTTCAGCGTGCCGTTATCCGTGTCGACCGTCCCGTTGTTCGTGACGTTGCCACCCACGTTCAGCGAGCCGTTGTCGGTCGTGCTGACGTTGCCGCTGTTGTTCAGGTCGCCACCGATGCTGGTCGTGCCGTTGTCCGTCGTGTCCAGCGTGCCGTTGTTGTCCACGCTGCCGTTGACGTTCAGCGAGCCGTTGTCCGTCGCGACCGTCCCGTTGTTCGACAGGCTGCCGTTGACATCCGTCGTGCCGCCATTGCTGGTGTCGATCGTGCCGTCGTTCGTAAGATTGCCCGAGATGGTCGTCGAGCCATTGTCCGTCGTATTGATCGTGTCGTTATTCGCAACGTCCGTACCACTGGCCGAGTTGCCGGTGATATGGGTTGTACCGTTATCGGTATTTATCGAACCGTTGTTTTCGACGCCCGTCCCGCTGGTCGAATAGCCCTGGATTGCGATCGTGCCGTTTTCCGTTGCGTCCGTGGAACCGTTCGAGCCGATCTCCACACCCGTATTCGTCCCCGAGTCACCCGACACGTTAATCGTGCCGTTACCCGACACAGTGGTCGTGCCGTTCAGTTCCGCGCCAATGCCCGTGCTGGAGTTGCCCGAGATGTTCGCCGTCGCGTTGCCACCCAGCGTCAGGCTGCTGCCCGCATCCTCCTGGAAACCCGTCCCGTTCGTCGAACTGCCGGAAATGGTCACGCTGCCGTTGTCCGTCGCGCTCAGAGTCGCGCTCAACTCCACGGCCGTGCCGTTGACCGACGTCCCCGACAGGTTCAGCGTCCCGTTGCCCGTGACCACCGTATCGCCATTGAAGTCGTTACCCGTGCCGTTCACCGAGCTGCCCACCGCGTTCACCGCGCCGTTGCCGCTGATCGTCACCGTCGACTGCGGCGTCTCGCTCTCCAGCACCCCGGTCCCATCCACCGAGCTGCCATTGATGTTCAGCGTCGCGCTGTCCGACACGTTCGTGCTGCCGTTCAGGCGCACCCCCGTCCCGTTGCCCGTCGCCGTACCATCGAGGGTTACCGCCCCGTTGCCGCTGACATTCAGCGACCCGTTGGCGTCCTGGCCCACACCGGCACCCGTCGCCGTGCTGCCCGTCACGTTCAGCGACGCATTGTCCGTCACCGTCACGTTGAGCAGTTCCACCCCGGTGCCCGCGTTCGACGTACCTGCCAGGTCCAGCGCCGTGTTGCCCGCCAGTGTCAGGCCACTGCCCACGCCCACCTCGATGGCCACGCCCGTGTTCGACGTACCGTCCAGCAACACCGTCGTGCCCGGCGTCGCGCTCAGCGTTCCGCCCAGGCCCAGGCCCGTGCCGCTGTCCGAGTTGCCCTGTGCAATGAGCGTCGCGTTATCCGTGAGCGTGTTGTTGCCCATCAGGTCCACGCCATCGCCCGCCGTCGAATTGCCCGTGATGTTCACGGTGGCATTGCCACTGACGTTCAGGCTCGCACCCGCGTCCTGCATCGCACCGGCCCCGTTGGCCGATGTGCCATCAACAGCAACACTGGCGTTGCCAGCGGCCGTCAGGTTCGCACTCAACTCCACGGCCGTGCCGTTCACCGACGTCCCCGACAGGTTCAGCGTCCCGTTGCCCGTGACCACCGTATCGCCATTGAAGTCGTTACCCGTGCCGTTCACCGAGCTGCCCACCGCGTTCACCGCGCCGTTGCCGCTGATCGTCACCGTCGACTGCGGCGTCTCGCTCTCCAGCACCCCGGTCCCATCCACCGAGCTGCCATTGATGTTCAGCGTCGCGCTGTCCGACACGTTCGTGCTGCCGTTCAGGCGCACCCCCGTCCCGTTGCCCGTCGCCGTACCATCGAGGGTTACCGCCCCGTTGCCGCTGACATTCAGCGACCCGTTGGCGTCCTGGCCCACACCGGCACCCGTCGCCGTGCTGCCCGTCACGTTCAGCGACGCATTGTCCGTCACCGTCACGTTGAGCAGTTCCACCCCGGTGCCCGCGTTCGACGTACCTGCCAGGTCCAGCGCCGTGTTGCCCGCCAGTGTCAGGCCACTGCCCACGCCCACCTCGATGGCCACGCCCGTGTTCGACGTACCGTCCAGCAACACCGTCGTGCCCGGCGTCGCGCTCAGCGTTCCGCCCAGGCCCAGGCCCGTGCCGCTGTCCGAGTTGCCCTGTGCAATGAGCGTCGCGTTATCCGTGAGCGTGTTGTTGCCCATCAGGTCCACGCCATCGCCCGCCGTCGAATTGCCCGTGATGTTCACGGTGGCATTGCCACTGACGTTCAGGCTCGCACCCGCGTCCTGCATCGCACCGGCCCCGTTGGCCGATGTGCCATCAACAGCAACACTGGCGTTGCCAGCGGCCGTCAGGTTCGCACTCAACTCCACGGCCGTGCCGTTCACCGACGTCCCCGACAGGTTCAGCGTCCCGTTGCCCGTGACCACCGTATCGCCATTGAAGTCGTTACCCGTGCCGTTCACCGAGCTGCCCACCGCGTTCACCGCGCCGTTGCCGCTGATCGTCACCGTCGACTGCGGCGTCTCGCTCTCCAGCACCCCGGTCCCATCCACCGAGCTGCCATTGATGTTCAGCGTCGCGCTGTCCGACACGTTCGTGCTGCCGTTCAGGCGCACCCCCGTCCCGTTGCCCGTCGCCGTACCATCGAGGGTTACCGCCCCGTTGCCGCTGACATTCAGCGACCCGTTGGCGTCCTGGCCCACACCGGCACCCGTCGCCGTGCTGCCCGTCACGTTCAGCGACGCATTGTCCGTCACCGTCACGTTGAGCAGTTCCACCCCGGTGCCCGCGTTCGACGTACCTGCCAGGTCCAGCGCCGTGTTGCCCGCCAGTGTCAGGCCACTGCCCACGCCCACCTCGATGGCCACGCCCGTGTTCGACGTACCGTCCAGCAACACCGTCGTGCCCGGCGTCGCGCTCAGCGTTCCGCCCAGGCCCAGGCCCGTGCCGCTGTCCGAGTTGCCCTGTGCAATGAGCGTCGCGTTATCCGTGAGCGTGTTGTTGCCCATCAGGTCCACGCCATCGCCCGCCGTCGAATTGCCCGTGATGTTCACGGTGGCATTGCCACTGACGTTCAGGCTCGCACCCGCGTCCTGCATCGCACCGGCCCCGTTGGCCGATGTGCCGTCAACGGCAACACTCGCGTTGTCAGTGGCCGTCAGGTTCGCACTCAGCTCCACCCCCGTGCCGTTCACCGACGTCCCCGACAGGTTCAGCGTCCCGTTGCCCGTGACCACCGTATCGCCATTGAAGTCGCTACCCGTGCCGTTCGTGCTGGTGCCCGAGATGTCCAGCGAGCCGTTGTCCGTGGTGCTGGCCGATCCATTGAAGTCCGTGCCGTTGCCATTCGTCGAGTTGCCGCTGACTTTGGTCGAGCCGTTGCCGCTCGTGTTCAGCGAGCCGTTGTCGCCTACGTCCGTACCCGTGCCGTTCGTGCTGTTGCCCGAGATGTCCAGCGAGCCGTTATCCGTGGTGCTGGCCGAACCATTGAAGTCCGTGCCGTTGCCATTCGTCGAGTTACCGCTGACATTGATCGAGCCGTTGCCCGAAGTATTGAGCGAGCCATTGTCGCCCACGACCGTACCCGTGCCATTCGTGCTGTTGCCCGAGATGTCCAGCGAGCCGTTGTCCGTGGTGCTGGCCGAACCGTTGAAATCCGTGCCGTTGCCATTCGTCGAGCTGCCGGATACATTCGCCCGGGCGGCGCCACTCACATTCAGACTGCTGCCTGAATCCGCCTGGAAACCTGTACCGTTGGTCGAATTACCAGAAGCGGCGACCGTACCGTTGTCTGTAACACTGACGTTCCCGCTCAGCTCTACGCCCGTTCCATTGACCGAACTGCCCGTCGCATTCAGCGTCCCATTGCCAGTGATCGATGTATCACCGTTAAGGTCATTGCCCGTACCGTTGACCGAGGTGCCATCAACGTTGACGGTTCCGTTACCGCTGATGTTCAGCGTGCCAGTCGGCTCCTGACTCTGGAGCACCCCCGTGCCGTCCACGGAGCTGCCATTGATGTTCAAGGTCGCATTGCCCTGAACATCGCTGCTGCCCTCCAGCAGCACACCCGTGCCGTTGCCTGTCGACGTACCGTTAGCATTGACAATGCCATTGCCACTGACGTTCAGATGACCGTCCACGTCCTGCGATACACCAACACCCGTCGCGGTATTACCCGTCATGTTCAGGGTGGCATTGTCCGTGACTGTGATGTTGCCCAGTTCCACGGCGATGCCAGACGACGAATTACCACTGAGGTTCAGGGTGTTGTTTCCACTCATGGTCAGGCCGTTACCGGCGCCGACATATACCGCCACACCCGAATTCGTCGTGCCGCCCAAATCAAGCGTCGTCCCCGGCGGCGCAGTCAGCGACCCGCCAACTGCCAGCCCCGTGCCACTATCCGATGTACCCTGTACAATCAGGGCGGCATTGCCCTGCAGCGTATTGTTCCCGAGCAACTCAGCCCCATCGCCCGTGGTCGAATCGCCTGAGATGTTGACCGTCGCGCTGCCACTCAGATTCAGGCTACTGCCCGGATCCTGCACGACGCCCGCCCCGTTCTCCGAGGTCCCCGATACCGTCACCGTCGCGTTGTCCGTGGCGCTGACGTTGTAGCTCAATTCGACACCCGTGCCATTCGTGGACACACCCGACAGGTTCAGCGTACCGTTATTCGTAAGCTTGTTGTCGCCGTTAAAGTCGTTACCTGTGCCGTTGACCGAACTACCCCAGGCGTTAATCTGGCCATTGCCGCTGATATTCACCTTCGCAAGTGGTGACATGCTCTCCAGCGTCCCGGTGCCGTCGACCGAACTGCCAGCAATATTCCAGACGGCGTTATCCGCAACGTTACTGCTGCTGCCGTTTAACCAGACCCCAACGCCACTACCGCACGCGGTGCCGGCTAGATTCAGCGAACCACAACCACTGAGGTTCACGACCGAGCTGGTGGTAAACTCCACCCCGGCTACATTGGATGCTGTGCCGGCAGTGGCGCCCGTCACATTCATCGTGCCGCTACCATTCACTGCGACGGCACCAGACAGGTTCACACCGATACCGGTGTTGGAGATGCCCGAAACGTTCAAGGTGCCATTGTCGGTTACCGTCGTCACGCTGGAAAGATCCAGGCCATCCCCACTATTCGAAGCACCAGTCAGGGTAAGGTTACCGCTGCCGTTCACCGTCACTGACACATTGTTCAGGTTCACGCCGGCGTAGGAACCGTTCGACGTACCGTTAATCGTTATATTTGTGGTACTGACCGTCAGGTTAGGAAGCCCGGTAACGCCAAAATAGCTGTTCGATGAACCTATGAGCGTCAGTGTGGCATTGCCGCTGGCCACCATCCCCTTGGACATATTCAGACCTGCTCCGGTGTTCGACGCGCCAATGAGCGTCACCGTTGCATTACCGTTCGCTGTTACGCATCCGCCCAGAAGAACGCCAGGGTCGGAGCTGTTCGACGTACCGTTGATCGTTACGTTACCGGTGCTCACATTCAGTGGGGTGGCCAGGTAAACGCCCGGGTTACCACTGTTCGTGCTGTTCGATATGCCGGTGACATTCAAGATACTGCCGGAGCCGTTCACCGTCACGCACCCAGTCACGTTCACGCCAGCGTTGCCGTTCGACGTACCCGTGATGTTAAGTGTGCCATTGTCGGATACGGTCACTGCCTGTGGCAGGCTCAAACCAAGCCCGGTATTCGACGCACCCGTAAGGGTTACATTGGCGGTTCCGTTGACCGTCACACTCCCACTCAGGCTCACGCCGGTGTAGGAACCATTCGACGTGCCGTTGATGATCAACGTACCGCTATTGACGGCCAGCGAAGGGATCCCGTAAACGCCGTACCCGCTGTTCGATGTACCCGTAATGTTCAGCGTGCCATTGTCAGAGACGCTTTCCGACGAGACGAAATACACCCCCGCGCCCGCATTGCCCGTGCCGCTGATTGCCGCGTTGCCGCTGCCATTCACCGTCACAATTCCAACCAGGTACACACCGTTATAGGGAGCACCCGAAGCCGTACTGTTCGACACACCGGTGACGTTCAGCACGCCCGTGTCGGTGACCGTTACTCTATCCGGGAGGTAGACACCAGCGCTACCGTTCGACGTCCCGCTGATCGTCACGTTATCGGTGCCGCTTACCACGAGGCCACCGACACCCGCGTACACGCCATATCCGGTGCCGTTCGATGAACCGTTGAGCGTAACGTTGGAATTGGTGGCACTCAGCGCTGTAGGCAAATACACGCCATACCCGCTGCCGTTCGATGAACCATTGAGCGTAACGTCGGAACTGTTGGCATTCAGCGCCCCAGTCACATACACGCCATATCCGCCGCCGTTCGATGAACCGTTGAGCGTAACGTTGGAACTGGTGGCATTCAGCGCCCCGCCAATGTACACACCATGGGCACTGGCGGAAGCGCAGGCCGATATACCGGTGACATCCAGCGTGCCGTTGGTCACCGACACACCGTTCTCTATGTCCACACCCCGGTCTGTACCACCCGTTCCACTGACCGTCGCCGTGGCATTCGTAACTTTCAGCCCATTTGATACATAAACACCATAGCCGCCACCGGAAGCGAGGATCATCGTACCGGTAGCGTTCAACGTGCCGTTGGTCACCGACATGCACCCCGCCACCCACAGACCCGTCGAAGAATTCGATGTGCCGGCGATCGATGCATTGCCACCCGTCGAGTTCAGTCCCCCGGCCAGGTCCACGCCATAGCCGCTGCCGGCCGCCGTGCCGTTGACTGCAACTTCGGCAGCGCTCGCGTTCAGCGCTCCAGCAATGTAAATGCCAATGCCGCCTCCTGAAGCACGGGCCGACGTACCCGTGATGTACAGCGTGCTGTTGGTCACCGATACGCCGCTGCTACCCTCGATGTCCACGCCACGGCCGTCGCCTGGCGCCGTACCGTTGATTGTCACCGTAGCATTCGTAACGTTCAGCCCGTTGCTCACGTAAACACCATAGGCGCTACCGGAAGCGCAGGTCGAGATGCCGGTCAGATTTAATGTGCTATCGCTTACGGAAACTCCCCCGCCGATCTGCAAGCCTCTGCCAGTACCGGCCGAGATGCCATTGAGCGTCACGCTGGAGCCGTTGCTCACGGTCAAATTGGACGACTCGTAAATGCCCAGACCGCCGGCACTGATGCAGGTGGACACGCCAGTGATGTTCAGCGCGCCATTCGACACATTCGTGGCGCCCGTTATATACACGCCACTGTTACTGCTCGCCGTGCCGTTGAGCGTTACCGACGCGCCGTTGGTGACGCTCAGCCCGTTCCCCAGACTGACCCCCGCGCCAGAGCCCTGCGCCGTGCCGTTGAGCGTCACGTTATCGTAGCCGCTTACGTTGAGCGCGCTTTGCATATAAATGCCAACACCTGAACCAGACGCGCAGGTCGACGTGCCAGTTATGTAGAGCGCACTGCCATTGACCAGCGTCAGGTTCCCGTTCACCTGCACGGCATTACCGCTGTAGGATGTGCCCGTGATCGCGCCGGAGCCAACGTTCAGCAGGTTACCGCTGAGGTTGACAGCGACGTTTGATCCCATCGCAGTCGTATTGCCTGAGATGTTGATCGTGCCACCACCGAGATCGATCGTTGTCCCGACGGTATTCACCAAACCTGTACCGTTGTTGCCGATATCGGCTGTCAGGTTCAGGTCCAGCGCGCCGCCAGTAGACGTAATATTGCCGCTGAGGTTGATGCTGCCGTTGGCCAGCATCGTCAGCGACGTCTCACTGGTGCATGTGTCAACGATATCTGCGCCCGCCTGCTGCGTAATGTTGCCCGTCGCGCTGCCGCTGCTCGCCGTCGTGATCGTCACGTTCGTGCCCGAGCTCAGCGTATTGCTGATCGTGGTACTACTCACTGTCGCGGTCGTGTTGCTCCCGCCACTGAACGTCCCGTCGCCCAGGTTCCCGCTGTAGTTCGCGTCCGTCCCGGAACTGATGGTCAGGTCCGTCGGGTCGATCAGCCACTGCCCACCCACGCCGTTGGGCGCCGCCGCCGTGATGTTGCCCTGGACTTCCAGGTCATGGCCCGAGGTCTCAATAAAACCACCATTGCCGTGCGCCGACCCCGCGTCAATGGTTGCGCCTGACCCCACCACCGTCAGGTTCGCGAAGTTCACGTCTGAGATCAGCGATGCAGCTGAGCTGTTGGACACGTGATTCAACGTGTCTCCACCCAGAATCACCGTGCCGCCCTGGGCATCACCGCTCACGTTGATGCTTGCATTGCCAAGGATGCCTACCCGGTCGCCCGTGATGACAACCGTGCCGCCCACGCCACCCGCCGTCGTGTTCGAAGCATCGATCTGGCCCGTCACGATCGCATCGCCCGTGTTGCCCGCGTCGGCCACCACGGTTCCCGCCTTGACCACGCCAGACATATTGATCACGGTCTCAAGCACCGTATCGGCACCGCGGGCTGTCAGCAGCACCGCTCCATTGCCCGTCTGGATATTCCCGCTGTTGTCCACCAGCGCATTGGCCGTGGCATTGTTCAGCGTGACCGAAATCCCCTGCCCGTTGTCCAGCGCCACCGTCGCGCTGTCGCCCGCAGCCAGCACCACCGTCCCGTTCGGCACCGTGATGGTGCCGGTGTTCTTCACCTGGTCGGCAACGAGCGTGACATAGCCCTTTGCGTTGATCGTGCCATCGTTGACGATCCCGGCGTTTATACCCGTCGAGCTCAGATTCAGCGTGTCGCCCGCCATGAACTGGGTCGGGTCGATGTTCTTCGTCGTCGCCAGCAGCGACCCCACGTTCACCACCGCGCCGCTGCCGAACAGGATCCCGTTCGCGTTCTGGATCAACACCTGGCCGTTGGCCAGCAGTTGGCCCTGAATGTTCGACGGCACACCGCCCACCACCCGGTTCAGCGTCTGTGACGTCACACTGGGCTGGATGAACTGGACGGTGTCGCCCGAGCCGATGCTGAACGTGTTCCAGTTGATCACGCCGCGCTGCGTGCTCTGGGTGACCGTCATCGTGTTGCCGCTCTCGCTGATGCTGGCCTGCCCGGCCACCACCTGGCCCCCTGTCGGCAGCGTCGTCGCCAGAACCGTCCCTGGATCGACAAGCAAAAAGGCGAGAGCAATCGAGGTCAATAATGAGACAGCGCCAAAATTGACAACGGGAACCGCAATACCGCCGCCTTCTCCCGGCTGTTTGCCCTGACTCTTTGCAGTCTCCTCGACGGCCACAAGCATGCCCAACCGCTTACTGAAGACCTTCCTGAATCGTCCCTTGTTCATACTGATCCTAACTTGGTGTTTATTCGGCGTGCCAAATGGCGGAATATTGAGATATGGTCCAGGCGGAGTGCGCGAGGTATTCAGTCGCAATTATTTGGCCGTCCCAGAATTCGCCTATGCTAAGGATCGTCAAATTGGGATGTTTCTGACTCCATTTACGGGCCCTATCAATTTTTTGAACTGACTGACGGGCCCAACGTCGCTCGAAAAAAATCTGCCACTGTCAGAACTCGCGAGATGACCAGCCACTGGTGGAATTGACGCCGCAATTCCGCACCGCCGAATTCGATCCTGGAAAGTCGACGGCAACAGGATGGCCGCCTGCTGCCGAACGTTTAGTTGGGACAGTAAGTTGAGGTCGCAACCATCAGGAACCGGAAAGACTCTGCGTCCCGGATCGGCGGGGGATGCAAAAACGTGCCCGATCGCGTAGACCGCGCAACCTTTTCGCGCGACAGGAGAGGATGGTGGCGATTTGTCGAGGGTGCGACCCGCAATCAGTCAACACTTCCGCCGCAGCGTATCGACGACTTGATCGGCGAAGACAATCCGATCCGGTATCGCTACATTCGTAGCTCGACTACGTCGCGACCCGGAGTAAGCGTGGTTACACGAACTGGCCGAGGTAAAACGCGTCGGCTACGCGCTGACGCAGACAGAAACGCTGGCTGGCGTTTTCACGCTCGCGGCGCCTGTCCTGAACCGGCGGGGCGAGCCGCTTGCCGCCATGGCCGTGTGTTTCGATACGCAGCGCGACATCCGCGCGATGGCCACGCCGTAGATTCATGCGACATGGCAGCTGTCCGCCCGTCTCGGCTAGCAACAGGTTGGTATCTGTGCCATTAGGGCTCTTCGGCCGGTTCAGACAGTTCAGGTGTAGTTGACAGCGCGTCGACGGGAACGTTGAAGTGGCGATTACACGCTGAGCACCGGAACAGGCGTACCTGCCCGTACGGGATGGATTTCCTTTGCAAGAATCCGCACGGTTTGGCGGGCGCCTCGACCTCGCATTTCGGACAGGTGAGAACGGGCCATGGTGACTTCAGTCCGAGACGCACTCGCCGCTCATAGTGGCCGGTTGGATCGAGTTTGAGCAGCCAGGAACGAAACAACTTGATCCAGGCGATGATCGTGTCGGACGTGACCTCGAGTTGCCCGGCGATCTGTGCGACCGCGACATGTTGAGAGAGCAGCGGCAGGAGTTTTTCGAGCATGTCCTTGCGCCGCATCTTGACCATTGGTGTTCCGGTTGGCCTTGTAAAACGACGCATGCACGTGGCGCACTGGAACTCGGGCAGGCAGGGAGGTTTATTGTGCCGGCGCGTGAACCGCGCATCGCTTCCCCCGCAGTGCGGACAGTGTGGTATCGGCTCGATGTCGGGCGAAAACACCTTGTCGATTTCCGCCCTGAGATAACCGGTAAGCTCAGTATCTTCGGAATGTCGGCGCGGCAACGTGCTCCGCTTCGACGACAGCGGCTGTGTGAAATCGAATCGTAATGCTTCTGGTTCGGGAGCCTGAGTGAAAGTGATCGCGGAGACTTGAGGCCGGGAGGGGATCGTCAGCACGCCCTTCTCGGCGCGCACCAGATCGGGTGCCGGGAAGCCCTTGCGCCGCCGCCTCCGGACCGCAGTCAATGCCGGATCGTGTGCGATGCTTACCGCGATCTGCATACCGGCATCATCCCGCGTAATTGTCCAGCTATGATTGCATTCAGGACACAGCGCCCGCTTTCGCCCGGCGCCGTCAAAACCGCTGCTCGCCAGCTGGCCACTATAGCCACAATGTCGGCAGGTGCCGTGCGGCCGGTACCGGATGCCAAGTCTCACGCGTGGGATCCAGTGGCCATCAGGATCGTGCTTCTCGATCAACTGGCGAAACCGCATCAAATGGTTGCAAACCGTCTCGCGGTTGAGATCCAGCCGCCTTGCGGCTTCATCAACCGGGATCGCTTGCGGCAGAAGGCGGATGAATGCAGGCAATCTTTCCGGAAAACGCACGTGCGCAAACGGTGAGCCAGTCAGGCGCGTAAAGTAGTGCTTGCACTCATTGCACCGGAACACCGGCAGCTGCGTGCGGTGATTGTTTTTCCGTGAGTGCAGGTGGGTATGCGTGTCGCCGCAGCGCGGACAGGTCGGTGTCGGGTGTGCGTCGGGGGAATACAGCTCGTCGCACAACGTCGTCACGAACGCTGTCAAGGCAGGGTCCTCGACGTCCACAAATGGGCGGCGTGTGCCACTGAGAAGGGGTTCCGACACATCGAACCGAAGCACGGGTGGGCGAACAGCTGGCAATGCAGGCATATCGCTCTGCATCTGCTCAGTGGACTGTCGCGACGACGAGCCGTCCCGTCTTCCCTTTTTTTCCATTTTCATTCCGGTTCGCAAAATGAATTCGTATCACCTGGCATTGAAAGCCGGTAGTAGTTCACGCGCGCGATCGGGCGTTGATAGACCTGGTGTTCGATCGCGCCGGCTGCAAGCAGTTCATCTATCGCTTGCCTGACGTCCTTCGTCGGCTGCCCTGTCACATCGCTGATCGACCGGAACGGCAACGGCACGTACCGGTCGAACCACAGTATCTGCACCACGGCCAGCGCTGCGATGAGTGCCTGATTCGATACACCGAGAATGGCGACGCATCGGATCAGCGTCTGTTTTTCTACTGGTAAGCGTGCGCACGAATCCCACAGGCTTTGCAGCGGAGCTGGCTGTTTCATGCGCTATATCTTGCAGGTCTACGGTTGTCGCGCCGGGATTGTACGCCCATCGCTAAATGTCCCGCAAACAACGATCACCCCGTCGGGGAGTGTGCGAAACAGAACATTGTTGCCCTTGATTTACATGCCCGACCCATTTCGCAAGTGCAGACAGGAGAGTACGCACCCGCCGACGAAGTGCAACGTATGTGATGTCGTGTCATGCACGTGAGCGACGTGGTGACTCAACACCCGCGACAGATCCTCGATCTGGACTTGTCGGATAAAGGGGACGTTGCCATTGATGCTGCCCGATTCTGAGTCGGGTAGCAGCGACGCGTTGCTGCGCCAAGACGCACGCCGACAGCCCACGGCGTCTGTCGCTCAGCGGGGAACATCCGCGTGCCCTTCTTTGTTCGGCGTGGCATGGTGGATTAGTGCTGGCTTGTATTTGTCGAAAAAATAATGGCCAGGATCAGGTGAGCTTCCCCTGAAATTTCGCCTTCCATGAGGTCGTATGTAAACTCGACGGAAAGGAAGGGAATCAGGCATGTTCAAGGTACCGAAGCAGGTCTATACGACGGAGTTCAAGCTGGCCGCAGTGCAGCGGGTGAAGGACGGCCAGGGGTTTGCCGTGGTGGCCCGAGAGTTGGGTATGTCGGAGCAAACGCTTCGCAACTGGGTGAAGGCGGAGCAGGCAGGCAAGTTGAACGGTGCGGGAGCGAAGGCGATCACGCCGGAGCAAATGGAGCTTTCGCGCATGCGCGCCGAGATCAGGCGCCTGCAAATGGAACTTGAGATCGCAAAAAAAGCGGCGGTAGGTTCAATGAGTCGCCGCAACAGCCTCGCGTAGTTTATCGGCCGGAGACATGAAGCCCAATGTCTTTCTGGGCCTTTCATTGAGTCGCGCTGCGATTTTGTTCAGTTCCGCCTGAGAATATTGATCAAGTTGCGTGCCGTGAGGCAAGTACTGACGCAGAAGTCGGTTCGTGTTTTCGTTGGTACCGCGTTGCCAAGGACTTCGCGGGTCGCAGAAGTAGACCTTCACATCCGTGGCAATCGTGAAGTCTTTGTGGTTCGCCAGTTCCATGCCACGGTCCCAGGTGAGCGACTTGCGTAGATGCTGCGGCAACCGCTTAACCTCGCGCTTCAGGCCCGCGACAACGCTCACCGTGTCCTTTCCCTTTACCTTGACGAGAATGGTGAATCTCGAGCGCCGCTCGACCAGCGTAGCGACATGAGTATTGTTGGCGCCACTGACGAGATCTCCTTCCCAATGACCAGGTACCGCACGGTCAGCTGCTTCAGGTGGTCGCTCGTGAATCGAAACCGCGTCAGCAATCTTGTTGCGAGCGCCCTTCGTGCTGGAGAAGCGTGAGTGACGCATCTTCCGTTGGGTCCGTAAGTGATACTGCAGCTCCTTCTTCAGGACGCCGCGCGCTTGCACAAACAGGCTGCGATAGATCGTCTCGTGAGACACGCGCATCGACTCGTCATCGGCATATCGGTTTTTAAGCCAACCGCTCACTTGCTCTAGAGACCATTCGCGGCAAAGCTTACGCTCGACCGCGTAGCGCAAGCGCCGATTCTGCTCCAGGAGGCAGTCTTTGGGTCGCAGAGCGGCCTTCGAGGCTCGCTCCTCAGCTTCCAGAGCTCGATAGTGGCTCGTTCCGCCGTTACGCGCAATCTCACGGGAAATCGTGGAAGGCGCGCGACTCAAATCGCGGGCAATCGCTCGAATCGAAAGTCCAGCGGAGATGCCGCGCGAGATATCTTCACGTTCGCTCAACGTCAATGCCCGCAACGGCCGCTTACGAGCAGCAGGGGTATACCCTCCGCATAGTCGGATCCCGCCGTAAATTGACCCTGCAGGCTTGCCTAGCGCCTTACCGATACCAAGAAACGATTCGCCTGCCCGCCACCGCCGCCAAACCTCTGACTTGCCTTCCGGCGGCAACCCGGGCCGTCCCATCTGTGCCATTCGCCAACCCTCCCTCATTCGATATTAATAGGAAGGCGTTGCAACGACTCATTGAACCTACCCACCTCACCGCGCGGTGCGCGAAATGAAGGCAGAGCAGTTTCTGCCCGCGGACACGACGTTGCGATCGTCGAAGTATTCAACAGCTTGATTGAGCAAGATCATCTCAACGTCAAGTCCATGGTCAATGCAATGCCCGGCTTCAAACGCGTCAGGAATGCCGCCCTTACGATATAGGGTGTCGATCTGATGCACCTCATTCGCAAAGGTCAGTTCAACCCCGCACGATCGCGCCGCGAAGATACCACTGCGCCCGCTGTTTGGAAGACCGCTCAATCAGCGTGTTGATACGACGGTGAACACGCCGTTTTTCGCTCGCGCCCGTGATTTTCACGACAGCCATCAGCAGCACGCTGGATCCGGCATTGTTCAACTACGAACCGCGTGGGCTGGTTTTCTGGAAGCCAGCGCCCCGCTATCCAGCGCCTCACGCACCGATTCCGGTTTCAAGCTCGTTGAGCGCGCCTGCATGTGCCGCGAGCAGCCGTCGCACTTCAGGTATCGCACGGCGCACGAGCGATCGTGCCGACGCGGGAAGATCCTCGCACGCGTCTTCAATATCACCCGTTCTGTGCTCGCCGAGCATCGCAAGCAGCACGGATGCCTGCTGGACGTCCTTTTGCGACTTAACGAGCATGTTGGTGCGCAAACGCGATACAAGCAGCTTGTGAATCGCGAAACGCGCCGGGTTGGGAATACGGACGGGCACTGCGCCGTGCCTCGAAAGCAGCGTAGCCATCTGCGATTGACCGAGCAGGTAGGCGAGATACGGGAGTCCCGTCGCATGCGCATTCAGCTCAGGCACCGGTATCGTCGGGAACGAATCGTCCCCGGATGGTACAAGCAGGTCGACATGAAAGCGGGTCGCGCCAGCTTGCTTGAATGACGTCGATGGCTCTCCGCGATTCATCGGTGGCACTTCCACGAACGCGATCCCGGTCTCTTTCAGGATCGCGAGCAATCCACCTGTCGGCACATGTTCGAGGGCGAGTTGCCGCCCGCGCGCTATATCGACGTCCTCCGTTTCGTAGGAAACCGACCTGATACCGAGACTGTTGAGTAGCACTGCATAGGCATGAGAACCGACAAGCACTGCCCCGGCCTGGAACAGACCATGGTTGTACAGAACTCCCATCGTGGCGCAGGTTTTGTTATCGGCCACCTGAAAGCCAAGCTTGGCGAGTTCGCGGATGCGGTTCACCAAGTCCTTGCCCAACAGGATGCGGTCGCGCACCTCTTGCACGCGAGCTTCCACGGTCGGGTCGCCTTTTGGACCCCCGAGGCTCTCCTCCTGTTTTTTGCCTTCGGCATTCATGTATTGCCGGGCGTAGTACACAAGGTCTCCGCGCCGGTGCTCGAGGATCGTCCCCGGCGCGCCGAGGAGCACCTTGTCTTGCCCCGCAGCCGCCTGCTCGATATTGGCGAGCTGTGCGCAGTAAGCTTGGTCGTGGCGTTGATAAAGCGGGAAACCGGACATGCCCAGAATACCTTCAGTAGTTTTCTGTATTTTACTGAAAAGCCCCCCCCCAAGCAAGCTTCAGTAATTTTTATAGAGTTACTGAAATCGGTTAGCCCGAGCCGGCAGTCGGGCCTTCACACCTGTCCGTGATGACCGATGTCGCACAGCGCCAGTTCGTCTCCACCTGTCGAATTTCATCTCGAGTGCCTTGAACCGGGACGCTTCAAGGTCGGACGGATCAGCAATTTCGTATCGTATGAGGGGCAGCCCGGCTCCGCCTATCGTATATTCTCCGCAAAGTCCGGGGCGAGGAATTGGGAGGGCCCGGCCATTGGGCACCACTCTATGGCGCACTTTACTACATAAAACGTATTGAATATTACGTCGCAATGGTCCTGCTGTCCGGAATCGAGCCGAGCCGTGTCACTACATGGTTTTCCGCCATTCAGCGCGCCAGCGAAGCGTGAAACATACAGTCGGCATACGGTCGAAAGCCCCGCCTGTTCGGGCATTGGAGCGCCTGAGAATTCGTCCTCGAATGTTTCACGGCGATGAGATTTGGCCGCCTGCATGATCTGCGCAAGGTGGCCCGGTAAAAAGGGGACGTCTGCTGACGGTCCGTCCTTGAGATCGGCTTCTGTACCTGCCGAGTCGCCGCAAGGCCGCCCGCCCTTCTCTAAAACAAGCTCCGTCGCAGCGGGTAAGTTCTCACTTGCCAATCGAGCTTCGGAATATGGGCGCGCCTTCAGGCGCCTCGTGGTTTGGCGCCCGATTGACGGTTAGTTGCGTTATTTGGTATCGATAGTAATTTGCGCGACGCGGTTCCCATCAGTATTGCCATCGATGTTCGTACTGGCGCAGGTACGTCGACGGGTCATAGCTGCGGTGACGCCTATGTGTCGCTGCAGGAGAGATTTCGCTGAAACTGACCTCTCCCCAACTTCGCTTTCGCGGCGCTGGCAGCGTCGTTCACGTTAGGCTATTCATTGGCTCACTTCTGGCTCCGCCTCCGTGCGACGCCCTTACGCACCTGTTGAGAGCACACATCGACGTTGCGTCGCTGCCTTCCTTGGGCGCCTACGAGCCGCTGCGCGCGGATGGGAATTTACTGAGCAATGTCATCGGCGAACAATTGATTCGGGTGCGGCATCCAACTGGTGACGGCACGTATTTTAGTAACGACGCGAGGTCATCAGAGCGCCCAAACGTCGGCCACTCACTGTGCCCTTCTCGTTCGCGCCAGCATCATGACGGAAACAAATTCGGACTACGGCTAGCAGTCCTTGTTGTGATCGCGCCGCACCGTTCAAACAATACGCGCGGGCAAGACTTCACCCAGATCATCCACGATCGATTTGCCGCTTGGCTCGGAAAACATCCTGACGAATCGTGCTGTGCAGGATCTTGATAGACACGGGGCATGGTTCACCCGAGCCTTTCAACGAGGCGGCACTCGACCATCAAAAGACCGCGGAGTGATCGTAGCGGCAAATGTTGACTTTGCACGGTGCAGATACCATCCAGCTACTGTTTAGCGCCCGTGTCGCTTCAATGAACCCGGTCGAATATGCAGATGCCGTTACCGCGGTGTGCCTATTAGGCACACGTGGTGAGCCGCCTCGTGACGCTGACCGGCGTCCAAGTATCTGTGCCTAAAAGGCACACTCCCGGGCTAAATAGGGTGTCCGTGGTGCCCGTCCTCCTGTCTGGTCGACCGCTAGCTTGACCAGCCGGCTCGTACTCCCGTAACCCATAGCATCCAGCGTATGCATGCCTCAGTGGGAGCCCGCTATCCGCGTAGTGGTGCACGAAACATATACGCCAAATGGTGACCGCTAAAGCAGACGGTGCTCAACGCCGGACCCGCCTCTCACATCGGCCGGCGATTTCGCCGACGAAGAGCGGGCCACGCGCGCGAGGATGGTTATGTCGAATCGATTCAATCTGACAGGTGACAGTGCGCATCGCCCCCAGCGGTTGACATGAGAGACGTCAATGTTCGGGCCGGAGTGTGCCTAAAAGGCACACGCTTCGCTGGTGCTACGCTCGAACCGGAGCGCGCCTTCCTCGGCAACTGTGCGTTTTAAGAACGCCTGCGCTCACACGACGAACCACGCGAGTATCCAACAGCAATAAAAATCTATGGTCAGCCCGATTTTTGCAAGTGAGGTTGTGTTGACCTAAAGTGGACTTGCTCGAATCTATCCGGGGTCGTGGATGGGAAAGATCCCGCCCCATGATGGGAGCCGCGCCGGGCAAACCTCAAAAAGCCCTCAGCATCGAGGTGCTGGTTTTCATATCAGGTTACTTGCCCGGTCGTTGAGTCGTTTATGCCTTCACGTATCTCGCGTCGCAAAACCAGGTGTGACTACTGAAACTGAAGCTGTAAGCGACAGGAAGCGTCAGGCCGGGAGAGCTGCCGGCGCGCTTCGGTAGTGTGTCCCCTTGGCGAGGATGGCCCAGGCGATCCTCGCCAATTTGTTGGCCAAAGCACAGGCCACCACGTTCGAGTGTCGTCGGGCCAGCAGGCTGCGAACCCAAATACCCAATGCATCTGCACGGTGCTCGATGCGCTGCATGATGGTCCGCGCGCATTGCACCAGCAGCCGTCGCAGTTCCTTGTCGCCGCGTTTGCTGATGCCCAGTAGCGTTGGCTTGCCGCCGGTGCTGTACTGCCGCGGCACCAGACCGACCGAAGCTGCAAATTGCCTTGCCGAACCATATTGACGGGCATCGCCCAACTCTGACATCAACACACTGGCGGTCATTGGGCCGATGCCGGGAATCTCCAGCAGCCGTTCGCTGCGTTCGTCCTCGTGTAGCTGTGTGAGCAACTCGCGTTCGAGCTCACTGATCTGCTCATCCAGATACTTGAAGTGCGCCTGCAAGCGTTCGAGCACGGCCACCAGCCTTGGCGGCAACGATTCTGCCTCCAGCACGGCGGGTAGTCGCCGGATCACCGCCATACCGCGCGGCAGGCTGATGCCAAACTCCAACAGAAACGCGTGAATCTGGTTGATCGTGCCGGTGCGATCGCGCACCAGACTCTCGCGAACTCGATGCAAGGCTGACACGATCTGCTGCGCTTCGTTATGCAGACTCACGGAGCGCATGCTCGGACGCGAAGCCGCTTCGCAGATCGCCTGCGCGTCCGCGAAATCGTTCTTGTTGCCTTGCCGGAATGGTTTAACGAACTGGGGGGAAATCAGCCTGGCCTCGTGGCCCAGTGCTTGAAGTCGGCGGGCGATCCAGTGAGCCCCAGCGCAGGCTTCCATCACCACCGTGCAACTTGGGGAATTGCTCAGCAGCGTGAACATCTGGCTGCGCGTGAGCTTCCTGCGGAACACCTGCTTGCCTGACGCATCCTGTGCATGCAGGTGGAAGCAGTGCTTGCCGAGATCGATGCCGACCAGCGATACCGTGTCCATGATGGCGCCCCTGAAAGGACAAAATCCCCACTCAGCGTAGTCCACTGAGTGAGGATCGGGCTGACCATCCTATTAAGCCCGCTTTCGCGGGCCTCAGATATGCAACGGTAATTCACGCCGGATCGCCGTTAAACAACTCGCTGATCACCTGGCGTATCCGAGTTTCCTGAGCGTCAGAGAGAACGCCGGTCTTGATCTTCACGGTAAAGCTGTTCACGTCTTTCGTAATGCTGCCCGCGTGAGTCTTTCCAGCAAAGAACTTCTCGATTGATCGTTCGCGAGCAGATGTTCGCGAATTTCGCCGCGCGACTAGCGCCGCGATCGCGGGAGCGAATTTGCTTTGATCAAGACTACCGGACACAACATCGGGCCAAAGCTCGCGAGCCGCAACTACGCCGTCGTCACCATGCTTCTTCAGCACTGTGACGATCGCGTCAGCCGCATTGCATCCGATCAACGACGGGTTCAGGTCCAAGTCCTTCGTAACAAATTCCGGAAGGCTTCCAAAGGAAATGAACTTATACAGACCGCGGCGACTCATTCCTACCGCCTCCGCGAGACGCGTGCGGTTTGGAAACTCCTTTTCGGTCGTCCGGATCGAGACTGCGATCTCGTAGTCGGTCAGATCGTCGCGGCTCACGTTCTCCACCAAGGCGAGAACAGCCATGTCCTGGTCCGAACATTCGATCACCACGGCGGTAACGGCATCTTTCCCGAGCATCTTGTGCGCCCGCCAACGCCTTTCACCCGCTACGATTTGATATCCCGCCTCGGCACGCCGGACCACGATCGGCTGCAGCAGTCCCGCCTCGCGAATCGACTCCGCCAATTCGGAGAGTTTTGCCTCCGAAAACACCCGGCGAGGTTGCCACGGATTCGGAACGATTTCTGCCACTGGGAGTTGCGAAGGCGTCCCTGACGCCTCCAATTCCCGTACGCGCAGTTGCGCTGAGGCCAGCGCTCCAGCCATCCCCGGTGCTGTCTCGGTACGTGCCGCTCGACGCGCGGGATCCGGCTTTCGTTCGTCCGTGGACCGAATGCCTGCCGTTTTGGCAAGCAGTTGCTCGCGGATGTTGCTCATTGTGCGGGCCTCCATTGCTTGATGAATTGTTCGTCGACCCATCGGCAGTAGTCGACTAAAGGCTGTCGCACTCGCTGCAATGACTTCGCTTGACTGTGTGTGCTGCTGATGTCGAACACAGTGGTAAATGCCAGAGCTCCAGAACTCATGACTGAACTTGCGGGGACCTCGAACGGATCCAGCCACTGACGGTAGGCGCCTTGAGCCCAGGTACGGACAACTGGAGCCGATGATGTCGGCCCGTAATTTACCCGGGTAAGAAGCACGGACACGAAGTCGTACTTCTTGTCGGCCTCAAACCTTATGAAGGATTTGGCGACGTCGGAGAACAACCGCCAAAACGAGAGTGAACTAAAAAAGTCTAGGTTCTCGGGCACCATTGGCATAACCATGGCGTCAGCGGCCATCAGTGCGTTCAAGTTGAGATACGACAGGGAAGGGGACGTATCGAGGATGATGTAATCGTAGTGCTTCCTCAGCGGTGCCAATCCGTCTCGCAGCACCTGCCAGAATTTGAATCCCGGAACTTTCATCTGCATCGCCGGCAGGTGATACTCCGCTCCAACCAACTCGGTATGCGCTGGAATGATGTCGAGTCCATCCCAGTATGTCGACTGAACTTTTGCAAGCAGCCCGCCTTCAATGTCCTGGTCGTAGACGTAAGGCAGCACGGTAGCTTCAGGAAACACCTCCTTCTCCGCGTATAACCCGCAGAGTTCAGACAGAGAGGCTTGGGGGTCAAGGTCGACTACCAGCACTTTGCGACCACGGAGAGTCAGCCCTTGTGCGAGACACATGGTGGTCGTAGTCTTCGCAGAACCACCCTTCAGCTGCGAAGTAATGATGATCTTGCCCTCGAAGTCCTCGCTTGGGCCCGCGACTAGCGGTGTCTGGAAGATATCGGAAATCTGCTGGACCCAGGTGCGCGCTTCCGCCAGAGTGAACTGCCGACTCCGACTACGCCCCGTCCCGGTGCTATGCCCTTCTGGCAACACCCCATCACCTTTTGTTATCTGGTATTGCACCTGATTGCGGGTCAATCCGCACATTTCCGCGATCTCGCCGGTCGTGAAGACCGGGGGAGTCTTGCGGGGACGGGGGGCGAGAATTTGGTCTCGCAGTTCCGTCGCATAGTCGGTCACGATATCGGCGAAATCGCTGATTTCCGCGAGCGTGACTGTTCGGTCGATTGGTAGCGGTTGACTGACATTGGCCATTTTCAGAGTTTCCGGTCAAAAATTAGGCTAAACGCAGAATACCGGAAAAATCCAAAAACGTCTTTATATTAGTGTCGTATTCATCGCTTTAGTTGTTTTCGAGCTTAACCACAGCAACCCATTGATTTCCTTCAGGGCGACCGAGTAACTCACCCGTAGCTCAGACGCCCGCAAGTCGGTACAAAATGTCTCACCTTCGCGATGGCGTCGGTTTGCTCAAGTACAAAGGTGAGCCATTTTGTACCTATTTCGAGGAATGAATGTAACGTAAGACGACGTGAAGAAGCCACCAGTGAAGCAATTGGGTTGCTGATACATTACAATTTCATTTCGCGCCCGGTCTTCCTCAGCAGAGGTGAGAGATTGTGTACCCAACCCTGAGCGTTACGGCCAACCAGCCCTTAAGCGGTACATAATCTCTCACCTCTGAGGCACACCGCCAAACGACGAATAAACGACCCGTTCAAGATCGCTGCGCTTCTTGTACAGGCCGCAGTTTTTTCTTGGCCACGAATCGATGCGTGGCTAGACCAGAACATCAACTATCGCCGTCAGATCTTCAAGAAAACTTGGATTACATCCCGATGTTGCACTCTTCGGGAAGCCCTCTGCTAACAACCCAGAGATGTGATTGCAGTCGCGAAAGCTGTTTTGTGCGCTGTGTTTGTATGTGTTTTTATAAAAAAATAACGTACATACAAACATACACGCCGAGGTAGTTTGTTAAAAAACAGATACTTAAGTCTCAAAAGTGAGAGGTGCTGTCCCTAAGGTGAGAAATTGTGTACCTCAAAAGTGAGAGATGCTGTACTCATAGGTGAGACTAAGGGCGAGTGGAAGGTGAGAGATCGTGTCCTGAAGAGGACAGATAAGAACCGACGCGATGAATGCATGTGGATAACCCTTCGGACGTCCTGTGCTATTGGGACCTAGCAGATTGCGCCGTGTGTGAAGGTGAGAGTTTGTGTACCAAAGGTGAGAGATATTGTGCATCTGTGCTTTGCGACGGAAATAAGGTGAGAGATCCTCGTTGACATCTCACCTTTATGTGCTACAGTCAGTCGAAACTTTGAGGGTAAGAACGGCTCCATGACCGCGGACTAGGCATGAATAGCAGCAGTGACCGGCGGGTGACACCGCTCCAGTATGCACTCGACCTTTTTGTCGAAAACTCGCCGGCTCAGAGAGCTATTCACGAGCTCGCGTCAGACAAGGACATCGGATTTCAAAAGAATCGGGTGTTTGCCCGAATCGTCGGCCTTGGGCTGTCCGCGCGACGTTTCGTTGATGCGGCTTACTTCATCGTCGCCCAAGAGCCAGAGGTCAAGGAAGCCTACGACGTCACGCTCAGCTTTTTCAAGTGGCTGATGCGCTACGACAGCAAGAACAAAAAACACTTTTCCAGCGTTATTCGCAGCGTCAAATCGTCCATGCTCGAGGTGACAAGCGCGCCGATCGTCTCCGTTGATCCGGCTGGACGGTTGGTCGATCAGTCATCTGACGACCACGACCTCGATGACGAGGGCCAGACGGATGGTACCGGCAAAGCCGCAGTTGTCTCGATCACCGATGAAGATGGCGACTGGCTGGAGTTGATCGGCCGGGTAAGCGTTCGAAATGGCAGGATACGATTCCGCGTGCCTGTCGAACTGCAGCGGCTTATCAAAGATCCAGAGAATTCGTACTGGACGAGCTTGCTGGTGACATCAAGGTTCACGCTGATCTACGCGAGAGGCATCTACGACCACGTCCAACCTGTCGTCGCCAATGGCGTATCAGAATGGCTGCCGCTCGACCTGATACGAAACCTTCCGGGAAAATCCTGGGCGAACAACGCCGAGTTCAAGTACTTCAAGCGTGACTATCTCGAGCCTGCCGTCAGGCAAATTAACGAGCTGTCCGATATTGACCTGTCGTATGAGACGCGAGCTGGAACGCCGGGGTCACGCAAGAAGGATCAGATTCGCTTCAAGCTCAAGCGAAAGAATGGCGCTTTGGCGTCCAAGGCCGCGATGCTCAACTCAGTGGCTCTTTTCCAGACCCTGCAGAACGAGTTTGGCCTGACCGACAAGCAGTTTGAACGAATCGAGGACAACAGGGCTGTCTGGACTGACGAGCGAATTCAGCAGGCGATCGACTACACCCAGTGGACGATCCGCCAGGGCACCAAAGTCAAACGAGCGTCTGCGTACTTGATGAAGGCCCTGTCGGAAAACTACCGCGTGGCCGAAGCAGACCGGCAAGTCGAACTCGTGCAGATGAAACTCGCCGAGGCGGCTGTGGCCGAAAGTGCGGCCAAGCTTGCTTCCCGTACCGCCGTCGCCGAAAGCGTGGCGGCAGCAGACGCGGCCGCGAATCAGCGTCGTGAGGACGAGGCGAAACACGCGCGAGAATCTTTCGCGGCGCTCGACAAGAAAATGCGGGAGGAACTCGTTCGCAAGTTCGTCGCGCAGAACGTGTTCGGACTTCGCGCTATCGAACGACAGGGGATCAAACCGGCTGATGTCACGCATGAGAACATCATGGAATTGCCCGGTATCGCAAACACGTTCAGCCACTACGTCGCGTCAGAATTGAGGAAGGCCGCGCGGACACGGCAATCAAAAGACTGATGCAAGAGATGAGATGTGCCGGAGTAGATAAGTGCATCTGTACTCGCGCAGTGCTCACGGAACACGATCACAAACTCCATCGAGCGCATCGAGATCAACGGCTCAGTGCTGGTTCACCTGCGCCTTCTGAGATTGAGAATGGTCTCGTTATCGGGTACCCGAGTGATTTGCCCATTGTCCGTGCTTAAGATCAGACCTTCACACGAACCGCCGCCCAACTGCAGATTCTGTCCAGAGATGTAGTTCGCCTGGATGCTGCGTAGGAACGCGCAGGTCGATGGCGCTCCCCTGTTTTTCCCAACAAGCCGGAGGCCGTGTCTACCAGCAGACTTTCGTCGACACCTACTCGAAAGTTGCATTCGCCAAGCTCTACGATCGCAAGACGCCCTTGCCGGCGGCGGACCTGCTCAACGATCGCGTTGTCCCGTTCTTCGACGGCTTTGGCATCCCGCTGCTACGCGTGCTGACAGACCGCGGCACCGAATACTGCGGCAACCCCGAGCATCATGAATACGAGCTGTACCTGGCTTTGGAAGACATCGACCATACCCGAACAAAGGCCAAGTCGCCGCAAACCAACGGGATCGTCGAGCGACTCCACAAGACCATGCTCAACGAGTTCTACCGCATCGCGTTCCGCAAGAAGATCTACGACTCGATCGCCACCTTGCAAACGGACCTTGATGCGTGGCTCGACCAGTACAACAATGAACGGGAGCATCAGGGACGGTGGTGTTACGGCAAGACGCCGATGCGCACCTTTCTCGATTCGCTGGAACTCGCCAGGGAGAAACTCATTCCCCATTGATCGCTTCCTCTCTATCGGCCCGACTACCTGTCAGATCGAGTCCCGGCTAATACACTTTTTGCATGCACGTTCTATGCTTCCCGGTCCGACCAAACCAGCCACCCGTCATTCACGCAAAACGTGTGCGCGCGAATAGGGGAACAAAAGATCAGGGACTTCGATGACTTCCCTGATCGATAGCTGTCACGGCAGCCTCCCTGTCTTGATGCGCGCGCCCATGGCGCAGCGTTGATCGGCATAGGACAGCGAGCGCATCGCGAACACCACCCAACGCGCGCCGGCCACCTTTAAGTAACCGTCCTTGGCGGCTTCGTTGTCTATTGGCACATAGGCGGCGCGCTCCGTATGATGCGGGAGCACTCGACGATTCTTGCGATCGGACAGTTCGGCCTCGACCGCGGGCAGCAGCGCAGCTTGTCGCGTGCTGGTCAAAAAAGAGCAACTTGCGCTGTCGCAAAGGCGGTCATGCGGCAGCGAGTGCGTAGACGTGCAGCAGCATTTCGGCCGGTTCGAACTGACGACGGCCAAGCGCGGCGCTGTAGGTGATGTGTGCCGCGTCACTTGTGGGCTGTCCGGTGGCGAAGGCATGCAGCACGATGATAGGTGCAAGTCCCGCGTCCTCAATCTGCAACCGCGGGTCGGCCGGAGCGGCAATTCCCGCGAGCGGGTTAGGGGCGACAACTACCCAGTCCGGTTCGCCGATCAGGGGACGGGCAACCGGGGAGCCGGACCAGCAGATCGCGGGGCAGAGGCCGGATCAGGTTCGCTGGCGCGAGTGAGTCAGTGCAGCAGGAAAGTCAGTCATGCCGGTATGGACGAAGAGTCTTGTTGAACTGGCGGCACCGATTAGTGCGATGCTGCGCAGGCAGGATGAGGCAGTTAGCGTTGCGGTCCGTCATGCAGGCCGAGGCGTCGCGGCACAAACAGCCGGTGTGGCGCCTTGATGGCTATGCGCAGGTGTGGTTTGCGGCGCTGCTGCTGGCGTCGTCGTTCGCAGCGCACGGCGTGACGTCCCATGCCTGTCCGGTTGAGCTTGTCGCGGCTCATGCGGAACAGCCAACCCGACAGGCTGATGGGGACCCGTTCGGTGATAAGTGACGTGGCGGTGGGGTGTAGCGGATAGCGAGCCTCCCGGCTCCTGTGGGGGGTGAGGCGAAACCAGTAGCGATCGCGGTGGGAGCGCATAACCATGATCATTGCCCCCTCAACGACGCGTGACGCGCCGCAGCCAGTGCCACGCAATGGTGAGTGGCCGGAAAAGGAGGTGCAGGAAAGCACGCGCCTCGTCGACAACAACCTGCCAGAGCGAACGGAGATCATTCATGAACGGGTTCTTCCATTTGAAAGGTGTGCAAAACGCACGACGGATAAACCAGGCGACCCGAAGCGGGTCGGCCCACCTGTTGCCTGCACGGTGTGGTGCAGGTGACATCAGCGTCTCACGGATCAGAGCGAACGCAAGTCGACATCCGGGCAGCAATGTGACTGTGACGTATGGCGGATGGGGGGTGACGTGCCGCGATGCCGGTGTCATAGGTATGGCTTCGGGGGGGCGGGCTTGCCGTGCAGTAACGGTGACGGGACGGAGCAGGCGCGGCCGGGGGATATGCCTCGTGGCCCGCGATGGCTGCGACTGCCTGGTTGCGTTAAGGCGTAAAGCAGATCATGGGCAGGGTCGCAAAGGTGAGCCGGACGGAGATGATCGTGCCGGGCCGTATGATCCCGGTACGCCAGCGTAATGTTTTCCGGGGCGTTCGGCGGCTCACGGATCGGCATGGGGTGCCAGTCGGGAACGTATGGCAAGTGGTGCCCGTCTTGCCTGCCGCGCAGATCGGGTGGCGGTGGTAGTCGGCCGTCTGATGCCGTGCGGGTGGCCAGATGGTGACGTATCTCGACGACGCCATGAAATCCCTGCTCGTCTCACCGTTAGATGAGGCTTGCCCGGAAACGGTTGCGGTCCTGCATCCTTGTCGGCTTTCTCCTGGCGGGTTGATGGACCAGCCCGGCGCCGACAGATTCTCCCGGGAAACGCCGGATGCCGGTCGGCTGCCGGGAACGGTACCGCCGAAAAAGCGCGGCGCGAATCGGCTCGCCAGCCTGCCTCGGCATCCGGGTCGTGCACGTTGTCCACAGAAACTGGGGGCAAACCTGTGGATAAGGAGAGCGGGATTGGGGCCAATGACCGGCTGGAGGGCGCCTTGCCTGTCATGGTCGCCAGACGGGCAGGCGCTGCCCACCGGAGCGCAAGTGGCTACCCGCTGTTTCGCTCATTCAGTCCGCGGCCGGATCGGCGTTGCACTTTGCTCCCCGATTGCGTAGCCGTGCCTGCCAGAATTCCTCATGGCGCGCAGGCGGGTTCCCGGGAGGCTCCAGCCATCTTACGGATCCCGGCGTGTCAGCACCACCGTCGCGCCGAATTCAATGAACTGCCTGGTCATTTCCCTATCTGCTCGGCAAATGGTTTCGGCATCACGGTCACGATATTGGCGAACGGATGAAGTTTGTCCTGTGCCGCGTCCGTGAGGCGAATTTTCGGCCGGCCCCCGGAATGGACGGACATGATCAACTCCGCCCTCGTTACCTGCGGGGCCAACTGGCTAGCGAGCAGATGATGCTGACGACCGCGGCAATGCCTCCGGCTATGCCGAGCCGGGTAATGACGAGCATCGGGAGTGCGTCATATCCCCGGTACCTAGGGAATTTACGCTCGGCCAGCGCGACCGCGCCGGGGACGGTCCGGGCCAGCAGCACCGGAATCCCGATGAATCCCAGCCAGTAGATCACCACCAGCGCGACAATGAGGAGTAACAGATACATGTTGATTCCTGGTTATATTGATTATTAGGATCGCAAATCATGCGATGACAAGGGCCGTCCGGTATCACGAAAAGCGGGGGGTGTCATGGCGTGCCGCCTGCAGAAAACTGGCGCGCCGGACCCTGAAACGTCGTAATGGCGAGCGCACCAGGGACGGCTTTTTCCAGGTGCGGCGGATGCGTTTGTGCGAACGTTGCTGCTTCGTGAATTCACGCTGCCTGCGCCGCAACTACCCGCGGACGTGGCCCAGGGGGCGGGCACGCCGGTCCCGGACGCGAGGGGGGCTGTCGAGGTCTTCGAACTGGTCTGCCAGTGCGAGATAGCGGAGCAGCTGGTGCAGGCCAGTCCGCCGCTTGCGTCGTAATGTCATGGCTGGATGCGTCACGGTAGCCGATACGAAACGGACCACTGTCGGGATGTTGTCCGGACCCGCATTGCTGGCCTCGCACAGGAACGTCTGCGTGAGCGTGCGCAGGCCGCGTTCGATGACCTCGCGCTTCGAGGTCAGGCCCGTGGCGGCCATCGCAGCGGCGAGCAAATGCCTGTCGATGGAAGCACTAATGCACTTGAATGGCTCCGATACCACTTCTGTCTTTTGACGCAGGGGATGCGCGTAACAACCGGATCTCCAACGTCAATCGTGTGGGAAAGGCGGTGCTGTCCACGGGTTTCCTGGACCCCCGGAGGGCGGCCACCGCCGCACGTCGTGCAGCGGTGAATCCAGTGTCGCACGGGCCAGGAGGACCGCAAGCCGGCTTCAGTCCGGCCACTCCACGGTATCGATGCCGAGTGTGCTGGCGGCGGCCAGCATGTCCACAAGGCACAGAAAGGGTCCATCGTTATCCTCTTCTGCACCATCGAGAAACCGCATCGCGCTCAGATTGATGGCCTCGTCAATGAGCGCCCCGGCGTCGGCAATGGGGCGCCCGGCCAGCAGTTGCGCAGCCAGTTCCCCGGCACCACTCTCCAGCGCAAAGTCCAGCCTCTCCTGCCTGTCATCCAGCGTGGACTCTATCCATGCGAGCATGTCATCCGCCCCGGGCACATCAAAACGCACCTGCATCGCAAAGCGCCCGCCGCGCAGCACGGCCGGATCAAGCATGTCCGGATGGTTCGTGGCCGCGATGTATAGGACATCAGGGGTGCGTCCACCGGTGCCATCCATCGTGGCGAGCATCCGGTTGGTGAGGGCCGGGACGTTCGAGTGACGCCGGTTGGCCAGGATCGAATCCGCTTCGTCGATGAACACGATGGACGGGCGCTGGTCTTTCGCCTTGCGCACGAGCTTCTCCCATTCATCCGGGCGGGCAATCAGGTCGGTGCCGGTGGTGGACAGGAAGAGCCACCCTGAAGCCTTGGCGAGTGACATTGCAGCCATGGTCTTGCCGGTGCCAGGTGGCCCGTAGAACAGGATTCCACGCGGCAGCTTTCCACCGAGCTGGGTGAAGTCGTAGACATTGCCAAGCCGTTCCCCGAGACCGGTCAGCATCCCGCGGGAGGCCTGGGGCATGACGATGTCCTCGAGCGGAACCACATGCTCTGGAAACGCGCTGCGCTGCCCCTGGATGAGGCGCATGGCCCGCATGGCGAGCTCGAAGGTGACGGGGCCGTCGAATTCGTTGTCGCGCTTCATGTCGCGCAGTTGCGGGCCGAGGGCTGCAAGACGTGCGGCGCTGAAGCCTTCCCAGCGCCGCGCAAGCTCATCGACGACAGGCCTGTCGATGGCTTCCCGGCCGAGGCTGCG
This sequence comes from Paraburkholderia adhaesiva, assembly GCF_021390575.1. GTDB lineage: Bacteria > Pseudomonadota > Gammaproteobacteria > Burkholderiales > Burkholderiaceae > Paraburkholderia > Paraburkholderia adhaesiva. Next base: position 244,198 of record NZ_JAJEJQ010000004.1, read on the forward strand.
GACGATATTTGCACAGAGTACGTGGTGGCGGGACTGTAAGTCAGGAGCGGGTACCTCAATGTGGAAATCAAAGCGCCCCGAGCGGATCGCAGCGTGGTCGAGCTGCTCAATATAGTTGGTTGCCGCCACCACCACGACCTGGGCATTGCGCAGATCCACAATTTCCTTCAACAGGGTGTTGACCACGTCACGGTCCATCGAGTGGCTCATGCCTGAGCCGTCGCGGGGCTTGAGGAACGAGTCGACCTCGTCGATGAAGAGCACGCAGGGCGCACAGCGACGCGCGGTACGGAAGAGGCCGCGCAGTTTCTCCGGTGTCTCGTTGATCCACTTCGACGCCATGTCGCCGAAGCCAACTGGGAGGAACGGGATGCCGAGCTCGCCGGCCAGCGCCTCGGCAAACATGGTCTTGCCATTCCCAGGTTCGCCATAGAGCAGGATGCCGTTACGCGGCTCGCCATCCAGAGCGGCCAGGATGTCCTGTCCGGCATGCAGCAGGCGGCGTTTGGTGTCGGCCATGCCGGCGAGGTGTCTGAACGAACCTCGGGCAGGACGGACGAGCTCGCTGCAGTCGTGCGGGATCGCATCGGCTGTGGCTGGCACTGGCATTGCAGGGCGCGTAGCGGGGCGGGGGGCTGGCGACGGGCTCACCGGCGCGGTGGAGGGCGTCGAGGAGGCAGGCGTTGCCGACGCAACAGCGGATTTGGCAGGGGCCATCAGAGCGGATGCAGCTTCCGGCGCAACCGTATGGGCGGCCTCGACCGTTGACGCCGCAACGGAACGCGAGCGGGTGATCTTGTGATGCAGGGGGATCCACGCGCGGGAGCCCTCGACAAAAAACGTGGACTTGCGTGCCGGAAACGGTTTCTGGATGGCGGAGTATTGCATGGCGACCTCGTGAGTTGTGGGCCGGACGGTTCCGGTCCGTTCTGTTGCCGCAGTTCGCTGCGGGTCAGAACCAGAGTCTCACGACCCCGGTTAAACGCAAGTCGGTGCCGGGAGGGGTTTCAGGCGCCCAAAATTCTGCAGGTTTCTACGCGCAATATGGAACCAGGGGTACACGGGCTGGGTCCGGTGCCTGTTGGTCACGACCTCTGACGTGAACGACGGATTCGTCCGGCGCAGACACCACGCGGTGTTCGTCAGTAACGCGAATTTCCATGTTGTTTCGTTGAGGGGTATCGTCAGCCGCACAGGGCGTGGGCAGGGAAGCGGATTCAGGATGCGGTATCGCGCGGGATGGATGCCTTCGCCCTGACGAGCACTGGCGATGCTGTTTGCGGGCACCTGCACGCTCTTGCCCGTAACGGGAAGCTGTTACGGATGACTGCTTCTTTTCCTTTGAGGCCCATGCATGGTGGTCTGGTCTCCGTCTATGGGGGCTGGGTACCATTGGGCTGGCTTGCGCCAGCGGTCTGAAGGTCGCGTGCGGCATTTTCGCGCCGTGCACGTCATGAAAGAGGGGAGCCCGCCCACGCGACGTGTGACCGGGCGCAAGGAGTGTCGCGGTCAGGCACCACGCCAGGGGAGGCCAGCCACAGAAGATAGGGGTATTAGTGCAACTAACCGTCAATCCACATCACCCACAGCCAGCGCCTCCCGGCGGCAGGAAATGAACAGCAGGAAGGGATCGGGTAATGGATGGTGGGGTCGTCCGCGTTTTCACCGTGCGGCACGACCCGGACGCCGCGCACGCCAACCGTGAAGCGTCAGGCGGTGCGCCGTACGCAGCGGCCGCGCAATCCCGCGAGGCTTGACCGGAGCTGGTCACGCCATCCGGACGCGGCGTGGCCATGACAGAGGTCGCGCCGCACGCCTGCGCGGCGGCTGCTCCGGACAACCCCACGACCGTCCGTGTGCGCACCAGGTACGATGCGCAGCGGGTCAGAGGCCGGGCGGCGCAAGGTGGCTGGCCGCGGCTCCGGGTGAGAACCTGAGGGCCGTTGGTCATCAGAACTGCCGGTACCTCGCTAGCGGCAAGCCGTGCTCATCGACGTAGTCGTTTGAGGAACGGATCGCGTCAGCATTTTCCGCGAGCCACGTGCGCTCCCGGGCGGTCGGGCTGTTGCCCGGGAGCGATAACCCGTCGCGCGGCAACCCGTTCTTCTCGATGTACTCGTTGTCGTACGCGATCGCCTCGGGGTTCTCCTCGGTCCATTGGCGCGCCGCGTCGGTTGTGCCGGCGGCGGGAGCGGGTGTTGCGTTGTCAGTCTTGCCAGTCGTCACGGCGGGGGCTCTCCGTATTGTCAGGATTGCGAAAATCTTCCGGCCGCAGAACGGGCCGCTCCAGCGCCTCGCGCATCCGCTCCAGCGTGCGCCGGGCGGCCTCGCCACCGGCGTCCGCGTCCCAGACAGGGCTGGCCGCCACCGACGAGTACCCTTCCGGCCGGCCGTTCCGATAATAGACCTCGCGGAATTCCCGCCTCGTTTCGCCGCCCCCGTCAAATTCCATGACGCGATAGTTCCAGTGAAATTCGGGCGCTGGCCCACCGGAGTCGGCGCAGGGCTCGCCGACTCCAGCGTTCCCTGCGCCGGCTGCACTCGCGGCATACATCGACTCGATCGACCCGGCCTCGCTCCCGGCCGCGCTCTGGAGAATGCTTTTCAGCTCCTTCTGCTGGACCTGTCTGTGCTCACCCTGATCCTCCGCTGGTTGCGCCCAGACCGGTATGCGCGCCATGAGCCGCCGCAGGTCCTCATGGTCCGGCTGCGTCACGCGCAGCCAGGCGCCCAGCGTCTCGCGCACGCAGTGCTGGCAGAGGTCGAGGCGGATGTATGCGCCGTCGCCGAACACCGACCAATACCCGCCGCGCGCGTCGACCGACACCATTTCGTCCCACTCGCCATCGTGACCGTCCGGGGTCATGCGCCGCCCGCAGCGGTCGCACGTGCACGCCGCGACTTCCTGCACCGTCTTGTTGTGGAATTCGCGCATGGTTTATTCCTTGCTCCAGCGGCCGCGTTTCGGGTCCGGTGCCACGAGACCCCGCTGCCGGGCCGTGGTGACGGACAGGCGCAGCACGTTGCCGCGCGGGTGCTCCAGGTTGCGGGCCATCGCGACTTCAGCCTCGAAGCCCTGCAGTTCGAGGTACACCGCGTCGTCGTCTTCACGCCGCCCGGAATTCCGATCCCGGCCGGGCTGCTCGCACGCTCTGTTCTGGTCGTGGATGGGGGGCTTCATGCTCATGCTTCACCTGTCGAAGGAGGGCGTTTGCCGCCGCAGTGATTGATCGCGTCGGTGACGAGCGAGTGCGCATCCTCCAGCGCATGCGGGGCCGGCTGCGCCGAAAATGTTTCCGGGACCCGGCCCAGTTGCCTCGCCGTGGCCACCGGCAGGCGCAGGCGCACCGTGCCCGGCCACGGGCCCTCGTTGTCGTCGATCAGCGTGAGGTCGGCCAGGATGCCGCGCAGCCCGAGATAGACGGCATCCGTCTCCCAGCCCTCGCGATAGAGGTGCCACCCGGGCCGGTCTGCGTCCCGGGGTTGATGCCGGATGGTGGATTTTGTGCTCATGTTTCATGGTCTCCGAGTGTGCTGGCGAGTCGATCAATCGCTGCGATGGCTGCCTGAATTTTCAGCCGGGCCGATGGATTGGCAGAATGCACGTGGAGGCGCGGCGGGCGCAGGCCATGTACGGCGACCTGCTCTTCGAGCCACAACAGAACGGTGTAGCCGGTGCCGTGGGCATCGTCGCCGAGGTCATGGTCGAGGGAGAGTTCGGTGACTCCACCCTGTTGCAGCAGGGCGATGACCTCCTCGGGCCAGTACGCGCGCACCCAGCCCTCGGGCGTGGCGCGCTCATCATCCAGAAACACCTTCATTGTCATCTCCGTACGGCGCTGCTCTGGCACGCGCGCCCTCGCCAGCGGCGCCGTGAGCTTGAACCTGACGCCAGGCGAACTCCTGAGCCAGTCCTTGCTGCGACCGGGCCTGCAGGCGGCTGGTTTTCATCGTGGTCCATGACCACGCCCTTGCTGCCGGAACGGTCGATCACGGTAGAACGGATATACTCGGCCGCGTTCCAGACGCTCACCGGCGCCGGCCACCATGGCCTCAAATGTCGGGTCCCGATCCGCGAACACGTTCCCGCAGTCGGCGCCCAGCCACAGGACGATCTCAGAAGCGCCAGTCCGGCTTCGCGTTTGCCTTCCCACCGCTCGAGCCGATGCATCCGGCGAAGACTGGCGTCAGGCTGGGTGAGCAGGGTGTATGCGCCCGCCCTCGAACTCAACACGATTATTCCCGGAGCAACCATACCAGCATGACCGGCGCCAGAAATCATGGCGTTCCCATCAACCCCTGCGCTCACTTGACCGGACACCGCCAGTACATTGCCGCGCTTCGCAGCGTGCGCAGATCGTCCCGCACCGTGGCCACGAACACCTCGCGAATTGCGGCACGGCTCGCGGCGGGCGCGACGAGCAGCAGCACGCCGAGCAGCAGCACGGCGAGCGCTAGTCCCACGCCGCCGATCGTCAGCGCGGCGAGCGCGCCGTTCCAGTGCCGCACGAACACGCAGTACGCCAGCAGCAGGGCGAGCCCGCTCAGGATCGCGAGAAAGGATAAACGCATAACGTGAGATCCGAAAACGATAGGGCCAGCATATCCGGTTCCCCACGCAGTGCAACTTCAGGTTCAGGGGCGCGGCGGGCGGTGACCGGCAGGCCTGCAAATTTGCACTCACGCTGGCCGTGTAGCCACCCGGTGGCTTGTCAGCGGGACCGCGACGCCCCATTACCAAAACATGGACCATGTCAGTTCCGCTGCACCAGCACGTTCGCGAGAATGTTGACCAGCGGCACCCGAATCTGGAGCACGGAACGGGGCGCGCCAGCCCCTGAACAGGTGCGCGCCTGCTGAGGTTGACTGAACGTGAGGTCGTGAAATTTGCCTGGCACTGCCATGGAATCGATCTGGTGGAGTCGTGCGGGTTGAGGCCCTGCCCGGTCGGGTGCAGCCAGCAGGCGAGGGCGACCGAGACAGCCACCGCCATCACGCTGGGCCCTGGGTTGCGGTGCGGGTTTTGGGGTTTCTGCATTGTGCTGGACACGCCTGAGTGTGATGACTGGACCCTGCGATATCGCCCGGCCGGGGAACAGCCGTGGCGCGCGCGCCCGGGGGCGCAGGTCTAGATAACCCGCTTGCGTTCCGGCGTCACGTCGGCTTGATGGGATCGCGCGACGGTCATCGCGGAACACGGCGGCGCGGGCCAGCCAGCACCGTGACTTGTTCCGGGAACGGAACGGTCGGCCGATCCTGCAGGGGGCGCGTGCGGGCCGCATATTGCTGCAGGCGCTCTTGCAGTTCTTCAAGTGTCTCGGCTGGCAGCGCCTCGGCGCTGCGCCTGAGCCGTTTCTTCTTTCTAGGCATGCCGCCTCCCTTAGCGGTGTTGAGAACGTCATGAGACCGGCAACTAGCGCAGCGGGCAATCATGGATTCCGGTCCGCCGCGGCAGGAACAGCCGGCGTGGCTCCCTCTCTGCCATGCGAAGGAGCGGTTTGCTGCGCTGCGCGTCGCGCCGTTTTTCAAGGCGAACTGCCTTCCGGGCCTGGCCCGTCCGGTTGAGCTCGCCGCGGCACAGGCGGAACAGCCAGCCCGCCAGCCGGACTGGAACCCTTTCCGTGGTGAGCGACGTGGCCGTGGCGTGCCACCGGTTGCGAGGTTGCCGGATCCGGCCGGGTGTGAGGCAGAACCAGAAACGATTTCGGTGAGAACGCATAGTCATGTCAGTCCAGTCAGTGGGTGAAGTGCGCCCACAGCAGGAGCGCGACGGTCGCCAGGGCGCAGAGGACCGAGCCAACCCGGATGATCCGGGACATCCGCTCGACGGTTTCCGCGGTGTGCCGAGGCTCCCGGCCCGGGCTGGGAGGCGCGGGCGGAAATAGGGGTGCGCTGTCAGCGGCCATGCGTTCGACCAGCTGGTGCAGTATCTCGTCGACGCCACGAAATCGCTGCTGGTCCCGCAGTTAAAGAAGCTTCGCCCGGAAGCGGGTGAGGTCCTGGTCCTGCGTTGTCATCTGCGTGCTCCTGTCAAGGTAATGAGCTGGTTCGGTACAGACAGCTTCTCACGGCGCAGACCGAGCGCAAGTTGGTGGTGCTGAGCTGTGTCGGATGGGGTTTAGGGAAAGGTGAGTCTTTGCGGGGGCGCACCGGGCAGGCCCCGTCCCCGCCCGCAAGCGTTTTATCCGACCGCCGGTGCGTGATTTGCCCCCTGTGGGCGCCTTCTGGCAGGTTCGTGTTTATGGGGGGAAAGGTTACGGTTTATGGGGCACGGCGCACGTCGGGTGCGACGGCAGGCCGCCAGCTCAAAAACTCACGCGCGCGGCCCCACGGCGCACCAGATCGTGCGCGAGCCGGCCAGGCAGCACGCGCCTGAACTTGGGCAGGGCGTCCCATTCGCCCTCAGGTAACGTGGCCAATGCTTTCGCAACATGCCCAGGACCCAGCCAGTCGAGCGTCGGCGCGGCCATGCCGGCTGGGTGGGTGCCGACCGCCGATCGCCGTCTTGCGGCCCGGCTGCGATTGCAGCATCGCCACGCCATGGCCAGATCGCCGCGTCCCCGGTTGCCCCAAGGTCAGATAGATCCTCGGGATGGGGTTGCGCGGCGTCAGCCCGGGTACGGTGGCGGCACCCGCCCGCAGCGCCACGATCGTCTCCCGATGACATCCTCAACCGACACAACAGCGGAACAACATCATGACATTGGCCCGAGACAAAACGCAGGCGCTGCTCGAAGCGGGCGGTTTTCAGGAGCAGTCCGCCGGAACGCTATTTCTGCTTGAAATGCTGATTTTTGCGGGTCGGGCCGGCCAGGACGACGATATTGTCCGGGAGTGTGGACTTTATCGCGCGCGAGCCCCAGCCCCGGGTCCGCTGTACGAACGCGTCCATCCGCGCGTCGATCGCCTCCGGGGAGTCATCGATAGACGAATGGCGAGAACGCCTGTTTACGCGATCGGTAGCCTTCATTGCGCCCCTCCTTTTCATTCATATGTTACGTCTTCCGTAATCTGGTCAGTTGCCCGGGTGAGACCCTCACTCCACTTCACTTTACTTGCGTAAAGGCCGTGCCATGACTGTCTCGGAACTGATGGAACGACTGGCCAGATTTGCGCCGGACGCGCGCGTCATCGTCCCGCACTTCAACCGCGGGCTTAACGATGTGGTGAACGTATTTGCTCTTCCGATTGTGGCGGGCAAGCCCGGCGCCGGGCTGTTCGCGGAGGGGCAGTGCTGTTGCGCGAGCGCGCATCCCGTGTCCTCCCGATCCCGTCTCGCGGTTGTTCCACGACACCGTCCAGCTCGGCCCGCGGACCGCTGTTTCGGTCCTGGCGAGCAGAATGGATTGTCCGGGAAAAGATGTCTGAGTCTACTGCTACCAGCTCAGCGCCTCCCGAAGCCGCCCGTGCCATGTCAGTGAACTGTCGGTTCGCAGTCAGCCCCTCAATCTCCGCGGCCGCGACTTCGTCGTGGGCGATGTGTGAACACCCGTTCCAGCCGAATGTCTGCGCCGGTCGCGGTTCGCTTTTCCTGAGCAATCCTTGCACTTATCGCGTCCAGTCTTCGCAGCAAAGATCGGACACTCGCATGAATTCGCGCAAGTTGTTTGTAACAACCACGGCCCCAGCGCTAAGAGCGTGGCCCGCTATTGCGGAATCGTTTTCGCCTATCGGCGTGCCGAGCTTCGCTAGATCGACTCGAATTTTCGTCGTTGCGTCAACCGCTGCCGAATCCCACGGCAGCACACCATCGAGCCGCGCGACGAAGGCCGATACCATCCCTGCGTGCTTGGGTGATGCCTTCTTGCCAATGGAGCCAAACCGCATTTCGGCATAGGTAATGGCCGATATTACGAGTCGATCTTGAGCATCTACGTGTGCTTGCAGGCGCTCAAGAAGCTCAATCGGACGTTCGCGCATGATGTAGGAACAAATTTTCGTGTCCAGCATATACATCTGCGTCACTTGCCGGTCTCCGTCGCTTCGTCTTCAATGCCGCTCAAATCGAACCGGCCGGGTTCGATCACTGCTGGCCGCTCAGACAGGAATTCGGCGTCGGCCACCGGTTCATGCGCAAACGATGTCCAGTTCGGCCGTGCGGGGCGCAAGAGAAGCGTGTCGCCCTCGCGGCGAATCTCTAGCTCAGTGACTCCCTCATATTGCATATCTTTTGGAATGCGAACGGCCTGGTTGGAGTTGTTCTTAAAGATGGAAACGGTACGCATGGCTGCCCCCTAAAGTTCAGCCTCCATTGTAAACATATGCTGGCATATGTTAATGTGTATATGGCAGCATATGAGTGTCGGATGTGCGGTCGCATGTCTGGGCGAGAGCACCCAGCGGAACAGGCCCGTCGGGACAATGGCCGTCGTGAGGCGCTTACTATTATCAGGTAATCATTTTTGAGCGGACTAGGGTGATTCCTGCGAATCCGCAGGGTTGTCCACGGCCCGGAAAGCCTGCGGGCAACTGGCCCGGTCCCCAGCTGGGGAGCCAGCGACCGGCTATCCATCAGGGCGGGGCGGTGGTCGGGCAAGCTATAATTTCATGTGGATGCACGCAGTAATTCGTTTTTTCGCGCGATGATGGCCTGATTAATCGCGGCGGTTTCCTGCCCGCTTCCCGTACGAGCCATGATTATTTTCAAGGCTTCGTGGGCTTCCGGAGTGAGGCGCAACATTACCCGCTTCCCGCCGGCGTCTGCGAGCGCTTTAATCGATTGCTTTGACCGCTCAGTTGCCGTCGGCCGCGCACTGTCTACATAGACTTTTGGGCGACCACGCTTGCGTTTTTCAACATTCGGCGCATCTGCCGTGCCCGCCATCACTGCTTGTACCTGTTGTCCGGCCTCTTCCCTCCCGGTGTCTGGTGCCGTAATTATGGTGGGCGAATCTGACTCCTTGGCCAGAAGGCCGAGGAGGATATCAAGGTTGTTGTCGTCCGCGTCCATCGCACCGACACCAAGCAGGCGGCTCTGCAAATTGGCCTTGATATCGCCAGCAATAATGTTGCTGCCATCCTCATTCAGGACCGCGCCGATGCGCGCCATTTTGGCCCCAATGAGATCAACCATGATGTCGTCCAGATTAACGCCGACCGGCATTCTGGCTATCAGCTGAATAACTTGGCAATTACTGCGCTGGCCGACCCGATGAATCCGATCCTCAGCTTGCAGCAACGCCGCAGGGACCCAATCCAGTTCAGCAAAAATTACGGTGTCCGCCCTTGTCAGTGTGATTGCTTCGCCCGCAGCATTGATGCCGCCAATCAGTACATCCAGGTTGCCGTCCTGGAAGCTTTTGACCAGTGCCGACCGATCTTTCGGCTTCGTGCGCCCATCGATGATGGCCACCTGCAGTCCATCGGCAACAAGCTGGGCCTTGAGTGTGTCGCTGGCGTCATGATGCGCGCAAAACACCACGCAGCACCCCTTGTTTTCAACAACGTCAATTACCAGATCGCTGACCGCTCCGCCCCGTACCTTTGCTAGTCCGAGCGCTGCCCTGGCTTTCTCAATCCTACCTAGCATCTCCTGACGCGCTGTGGCCTCTGATTCTCCACGCTCCAGGGCTGCGGAATAGCATTCCATTGCCCCCCCCAGCGCTTCCCTGTAAATTTTCATCTGCTCTGGATCAAGGGCGCCGATATCGATGCGTTGCCGTGTTTTGTCTGGAAGATCGGGCAACACCTCAGCCTTGGTCCGGCGAATCATGAAGTAGCTGAGATAATCCTTGACGTCCTCAATGGTGTAACCGTTTTTTTTGTTGCCAAGCACCACAGCCGTCTCGCCATCCAGCAGGCTCAGCAAGGTCGCCGCCTCATGCTCGTGATTGCGCAGGGGGGTCCCGGTCAACATCAGCATTTGTGTCCCTCTGTCCGCGATGCGCTGGATGGCCTGCGTGCGTTTTGCATTCCTGTTCTTGGCGCGGTGGGCCTCGTCAAGAATGAGTAGCGACGGACCGATCGATCGAATCTGCTCTTGCAGTTCCCCGCGCAGCCGCTTCATAATTTTTTCCCACGCCACAATTCTCTTCTCATGGAACGCTGGTACGCCAACCAGTGGCTCAATTAGCCTGATCTGGCTTGCTCCCCTCTTCTTTTCAATCTTCCCAGCCAACTTTGGGAACGCATCCACAAACGCTCGACGTTCTGCATCGTCACAAAACCGCCAGGTCTCGTTCCGAACCGCGATCAGATCGTAGGTGATGATGTGCCAGCGCGCGGCCAGGTCTAACTCGGTCAGCTGGCGCACAACATGCTGAACTGCACCCCGAGCGCCCCAGCTCTCAATTTCCCTCTCCCATACGTAGCGCGCATTTGCCGGGCAGACCACGACCACGCGAGGCACAACGCAGGCTTCTGCGGCAGCAATCGCCTGTGCGGTCTTGCCTACCCCCATCTCATCGCCGATCAGCGCTCGCATGCCTCGCTCGGCGCAGAACTGCACGCCCGCTTTTTGGTATGTATGCAGTAAATGCCCGTTGGGCGCTGGGGTGTCCCAGCCAGCTACCCGGGCTACGTCAAAACTGGCAGGCACTGCGAGTTCAGCATCCGGATCATCCCCCTCATATTCCAGCCCGACGGCAAGGATCGCCGCTTTCAGCTTCGGCCAGTGCTTTCTTGTCGTGCGTATCGTGCCATCCCACGGCACTGGGACCTTGACTCCATACGGGTACGCGCCTTCCCAGCGGTATTGCTGGGTGGGGGCTACGGAATAGTGCAGCAAATCTGAGAGATCGCACGTAATCTGCACGGCCCAGCCGGTGGCCTTGATCTGCAGCTTGCGGCCGCGTGCGTTAATGACCGGCCATTTCCTGGCGAGCGTGTCGTCACAGACAGCACCTTGGGAGGTCAGCCCATCGATTGCATCCGCGATCTCGTTCGGTTTGCCGAGAAGCAAACCGAGCTCAAGTTCACTATTGCCGCCTTTGCGCTTACCACCGGCCAGGCGAAATGCCTGTACCTTCCCAGAGACAGACGTGAAAGGTGGCAACGGGGCGGGTATGAGGCACGCTTCGAGTCCGTCCACCAAGTTCAGCCGTGAAATCGAAACTCCGGCCAGTGGCAGAAATGGCTGGTTGGGTCGACCAATAACAGGCCAGTCTGGGTTTCGTTCGACGATCTTGTCGAGCATCCCTTGGGCGCTCTCCGGACTCTGGAACGTCCAACCGCCACCAGTGCGATTCCAAATCCCGCCTCTCCGTTTCGCCATTTGGCGAAGGCCCTGGTCAGCGGTTTCGTAGCGCCAGCAGAGGACTTGCATACGCCCTTCGGCGTCGCAGGTCACCGTGACATGCTCGGGCGTCTCCTCACTAATTAACTCAGAGGCGGTGTTCAGTTTTATGACGCTGGTGATCATCGCAGACCCGCTGTTCGCACACGCGTATATATTGTGTATGCCTTCAATATACGCTGACAGCGCCGCTACGCCAACTATTTCTGCGTATGCATTCTTTAATTATCAACGAGTATTTGTATTGACATCCTGAAAGATATGAAGTAATGGGCCCGTTCCATGCAGGCATTCATTCAGCGCCTGAAGGACCTGGACGTCAATTGGGATGACAGCGATGAGACGAAAGAAAGCCCGCGGCCATGCTATGCCATCCTGGCGATCCGGGGACGGGACCCTAGCTCGTGTCGGGCGAGAACATGCGCGCCGCCCGCGAGATTGGCCGGGAGACGGCTAGCGATCCAGATTGATTCACTGCGCGAGCGATGGAGAGATCCTGGGGGGCTCGACAGACAGATCACCGGTATCGCACGGCGCCTGCAGGCCTGGATGAAGGAACACAGGGCCTGCAAGGCAAAGGTTGTACTTTATGGGGCGGCCTGCGCATGGCTCGGCGTGAGCCGGCAAGCGCCTGATCTGATGGCCTGTTTGCGATCTGCCCCAGTGGTGAAAATCTTGCGAGAAGTTAGCCTTTATGGGGGAGGTTAGATTTTATTGCCGAAAATATTAAGAAAGGCACCTTCTGAGGAAATTGACTCAGACGTGGACAGGAAAATTTGGCGTTGCATGGCGGATATCATCGATGCGCCGCCATCCTGACTGGCCAGGGAGGAGCCGGCCAGACGGAGCACGTCAGGGCAGGAAAATGACGTCCCCCGTCTGGCGGGCAGGCTACTGCGTGCCGCCTGGCAGGAACTGCGCGAGGCTCGACCGGACGTCGCTGGCTGTCACACCGGGCGGGTTTGCGACGGCTTCGTCGCGAGCGCTCCTATGAATCGTCATACCACGCGCGGCCCCCGCTGCTGCACTGTCGCCCAGCAGCAGCGTGTCCTCCGCGAGTCGTTTCAGCGCGGCCGCCCGGCGCTTGCCCTGTTCCCGTGCTGACAGGTAGGCGTGCAGCCGCGGATGAGCATCTGCGTCGATCCGGATTGTCATCTCAAGAGGGGAGGTTCCCACTTCATTGTTCCTTTCACGTGGTGAACTGGCGCGCCAGTTTCATGCTGCCCGATTGGCCAACGCCGCCAGGCCCGCGACCAGAAATCCGCGCGCATTGGCCATCAATGGATCCGGCATTACCTGGATTGGAATGTCGCCAAAGACTTTGCGGATTGCAGGACGAAAAAACTCCGCGCCTCCCCCAGTCAGGCAGATGAGGGCGACGTTCTCGATTGTGCCAACACGGCCATATATTTCCAGCGCGCAGGAGTCAAGGTATGCCTGGATCTCCTGCATATAAGACTCGAGGTAGACCTGCTGACCATAGACGACGTACGGCGTCCGAGTGCGCAGACAGTGTTCGATCTGGTCGAGGTCACTGACCGGCTGGCGAATTTTCTGCGCAACCAGGTCTGCGAACATCTGATAAATTTTGCCCATCCCGGCTGCCAGTCCAAAGCTGTTTGCATGCTCCAGCGTGAGGCCGCGCGCGCGCAGCACGTCGGTGCTGTAGTAGCCAACGTCAATCACGATCTGCGCGTTACGTGCGCTGTTAATCAGGTTTCCTTCATTAATACCGGCCAGCAGAGATCCAAATGGCTGTGGCAGCACAATCGTGGTTCCAATGGTGTGCGAGCCCAGTCCAAAATCAAGCGTGCCACGGATGGATGAAAGGTAATCGCGATGTTTGTTGAACGTATGTACGGGGGTGCCCACTACCAGCACATCGATCTCTTTCAGCCCGGCCGCATACAGCCCCGCGGCCATCAGGGCTGCATGGTGCGCCGAGTTCTGGAAATCATCCCCGGGCGCTACGCGTGTCGCACCGGCCACCCCGCGGTTGGCCGAGAGCGACACCTTATACGTGACGCCATTGACCACTGGCATCACCTCGTCAGTCTGACGTTCGCCTTGAAATGATGCGAGCGCGCCGGCTCCACAAAGAGCCACTATCGATGGCAGGTGACCCGCAGCAACGATCTGTCCGCCTTTACTGGCCGTGTATTTCGTATTGCCCGCTCCGGTCTCAATGACCACAACAGAATCTGACATACAAACTCCTGTAGGATAACGAATGAATTGAAACTGGGGATGACCGCAATGGATAACAGAAAACCGAAGCGGCCACCCCAACTTGTTATTGAACGATTCTCGTCATGAAACTTGGTTGCGCTGACAGGAACGGCGTGACGACCGATCGCGCCGCGCAGTGTGATGGACGTTGCGGGTACGATCGAGCAATTTGACAATGGCCGAATCGAAGCGCTCGCCGAAGAGTGCGGCAACTGCTTCCCCGACCGCGTGCCAGTTTGTGCAACCCGACGGACAAACGATGAAGACCACCGCAGCATCCAGAGTATCTTCGCCCGGATTCACGAACAACTTTCCCGGTCCGCGGTAGCGTCCCACGAACTGATGAATGGCTTCTGTGAAAACTCGATCGAGCGCCCAGAATTCCCCAAAAAAATTAAGATCGGCGAGAAGTTCGGGCTCCGAAGCAAGAAGACGTGGGCGAAATTTCAGAGCGACAACCTCGCGAAAGCGTCCATAGTAGTAGCTCGTTTCCATGCTCTTCATTTCCATCAATCCCCACCCGGTGACGCGGTGTGGGACTTCGAGCGTTGACGTCTTGGCGAGCCCTGCCTGGTACGTCTTGGTCCGGTGGATTGCGTCTTGATCACATTTCAACGTCTGCAGATCGAGTTGCTTTCTGTCCGCTTTCAGAGTAGAGAGGAGCGCGATGTGTTTGGCCAGCCACGTCGGCCGCGGGGCGCTGATCAGCCCCATGGCCTCGGCGAACGCGCTTTCCCTGTGTGCGAGATGTTGTTTGTAGCTTGGGTGTGGCACGGGACCTCCGTTGATAGTGGTTGGGAAGGTCGTAACCGATTAGAAATCGGCGACGCGCAAGCCAATAGCCGGGAGGGCGGCGCTTGCGGGTCGCGAATTTGAGAGTTTCAGTCGGGGCCAAACGATGGCCGGAGTGGCCGCACGAAACCGCGCGACGTTTTCAGGATCGATGATCCGGACATGGCCACATTCAGTTCAGGAAAGTGGGCAGTGGATCACGAAGAGGGGACAATTGATTTTGATGCACCCAACACGTGCGCCAATCTGTTTCTGCACACAAAATGCAGATAGAGTTGATGCAACTCGTCAGTGCCTGCCGTGGCAGGGAGCTTTTTCATTGAATGCCGATTTAACGGCTAGAATCAACTTTATCAAAATTATTTCGATACGTCAAAACATTCCGCGTCGAAATATTTACAAGATATTTCTACATGCTAATTATATGGCGTAGATCTGTTGCGAGGACCATTCTGTCGAAACACTTTCAACCGGATGGCGCGGCAGGTACCGAGAATCAGGCCTGATTCCGGTCCAGCAGGCGGGGAGTCCGTGACGCGTGCCAGCAGCGCGTCGAATTCAATTTTGGTCAGTGACCGCAGGTGCCGGGCCATGTCACGCCGACCGTCGGCGATGAGTTGGGACGCAAGCTGATGCTGATATGCCACGGATTGCCGTCGATCATGCTGCGCATCGCTAGATGACAGCGGGTGATCCAGGGCTCGTAGCTGCCTGATCGCCTCGATCAATTCATCTTGTATGTCACCCTTTAGGGCGGCGATCACGTCACCTGAATGCCACGGGCATGGTCGCCCCGCCGGCAGCACGTCGGCGCGTTGAGCCCAGCGCCAGATGTGGCAGAAAAGATAAATCTCCGCGCCAGCGCGCAGGCGTCGCGCCGGCCCGTGATATTCCAGATAGGCATCCTGATCTGGGGGCGAATTTTCTGGGTATGTGCTCCCGATTGCGACAAAATACTGCCTTAGAGTATTGGATTGCCGCAGCAAGGCTGGACGATCTCCGGGCTTGCGAACCGGAATCTCGCACTCAACAAAGCAATCAATGAGCGTGACGAGGTTGGTCACAGGATGCTGTTGTAAAAAGCGCGCGAGGCGGGATAGTTGCCACGTTTGCAGTGCTTTACTTTTATCGTCGCCCAGTGGCATTTCCCTGTTTGTATCAGGATGCTTGAGGTAATACGATGTGTTTCCTGAACTAGTGGTGCGTGCTCGCATCCCAGGTGGCAAATTATGTTTCATTGATTAGCGACCGGAAATATAGTTGAGGGTGATGCTTGGCCTGAAGTGGCCGAGTTCCTGGCTGAGAATCAGGAGCGCGTCGCGTGGCGGGAACAGCGTGCACAAGGTTGCCAGGCGCCGGCGCGCAAAGCTGTGGCGAAGGCCATGAAGACCTCGGCTCTGACCGATCGCGAGTTCGCTTGCGCGGCTGAAGCTCGACGATAGTGCCTGCCCGCCGCCGATGGCAAATGACGACCTGTAGTTGACCTCCCGATCCTGGATTACGACAGGCGCAGATCGGAGCAGCTTCTGCAATGCATCAGAGAGTTCAATCGACACAGCGACCTCACGGGTCAGACCTCCCTTGCCCGTAACAAGGTAGATCACTATGTCGGTGAGTCCTGCAAAGCGTTCAGGTGACCAGTCGCGATGGGTCGAGGGCGACCCATCGCAGCGAGGGGCAAGTGTGATGCACTCGTGTGCACGCAACCCGGCATCGAAGCAGAGCAGAGTTGCCAGTTGATTTTTGTGCGTCTGGTACTTGATAACCTGAGTGAGTTCATCAAAAGTGTAGGTGCGGTCGCGCGCCGCAGTTTTGATGAGGCTTTCTACTGTTGGAAGCGTCACGGCAAAGGTTTTCTGGAGGGCTTGCCTTGCCTGATCAACCGACTTCTGTCCGCGCGATTCGGCGTATTCATCAAGAAATTCCATCAGCATGCCACGCGTGTGCAAGGTCTGGAGCGGGATGCGCTGGTCGCGCAACCATTCCAGATAAGTGGTGACAACCTGCCGGTAGGCGCGTTCGGTCCCGACGCTTCGCACGGCCCATGCGTTCAAATCATCAAGCGCGGTCTTGGACTGTCCGTGGACCGCCACGTCGGCGACGAGTTCGCGTGCAAGTAATTGTGGAGTGCTCACGGTTCAACTCCACAACTTATAGAGGCCGTGGGCGATCAGTGCCTTGCGCACTGCGGTCTGGCAAAACGAATGTTCTGACTTGCTATTGATTATTTCAGCCAGCTGCTTCAGCGTGAATCCTGCCGGGCGATCCGAATTTAGCCGTTGCAGTGTGAACTGCTGCATCTCTTCGACGTAGGTATCGAGGGCGGAACTGCGCTCCCGGGTACGTCGTGGGCGGGCCGGGACATCGGCGTAACGGCGACGAAGTCGTGCAACCAGATCGTCAAGGGCCATCCTGGTTCTCCTTACTGGACAGGTGAAACTGCGAAAACAGACAACGAGAGACCATGGACGTGCAGAACGTCCACCCGGCCCAGGCGCACCAGGGCCTCGCCGCGGACAGCGTGAGTGCACCGAGCCCGCGGCGAGGCTCAGGACGGAAGCATTGCAGTTGATAGGGCGCGTGCAGACGTGCGCGTGCCTTGGAGTCGCATGGGAAAAGGAATCTCGCGACCATGATTGGCCGCGATTGCGAAAGTCTCATCGGCCGTGCGGCCAGATGTGCTTGCTGATAACGAGCGGCAGATTCAGTACCTGCTCGCGCACGGGACGTGAGCCCGTCTTGCCTTGTGGCCCGGCGATGATGCCTGGCCGACTCTTGCGATTTGAAAATTATGCCGCCATGCGGCGCTTGATGCATTTAAAGCCTACATCAAATTGATGGAGTACGCAACGAATTCTCGGACTGGCACTCGCGATCCGTTATGTCTCTGTAACAACGCTGCTGCCGCCGCAACGAGACATTTGTTTCCCGAATTAAACAGCACATCCACCGGCACCGCAGGAATCATTGCCGAGACTCAGCTCGGTCATTGCCCGGACTTTGCTCCCATGAAAATCGGCAGATTCATTCTGATCCCGGCCAGCCAGGACGATGCTGGGAGACATGTCCGACTTATGCTGTTCGATCAGGGTTGCTGCCTGCCAGGTCGGACGATCGTCGTACCACCGTCGAGGAAGGCAGGCGCGAATCAGCGCCGCTGTGCGGAGTGATCGCCGTGGATGCACACGCGTTCCCGAGCGCAGCCTTAGCCCAGGAGAGCCGTCTGTGGAACAGGGTGCCGCACGGCCGGAACTTGACTGTAAGCGGCATCGTGAATCGTTTATTTCCGCTCGAAACCCTTGTCTGTCATGGGTTACATGATGGTGGCATTACTCTGACATAGCGAGCTTTTTCCAACTTCCAGATGCGCCATTTTCCTTGCAAGTGGAGCAGCCAAGATCGGAGCGCGGACCAGTTCTACGTTGCGGCTGGGCTGAAGCAAAGGCAGAAGACTGCTTCGACGCAGGTGAGCGATGCCGCTCAGTCTCTGTCCCTGTCAGCGAGCGAACAGGCGACTGTCCGAATACAGCGATTTCATTGCGTCGTGGGCGTCGATAGTGTCTGGGCGCTCTTGCCCCGCGGGGCCGTCTCGGAACGGCTTCACATCGGTTCCTGTTGCAAGTTAGTCGTTGATAAGGCCATCAAACGCCATCCGCAGCGCCGCGGGCACCTTCGCAGTCTGTTCGACGGATGGCGCATGCCCGCAAGCGTCGATGCAAATCAAATTGCAGTGGGAAATTTTCTGTGCGCGCGCAGCCGACGTAGCTTCGAGAGGGCATGCCTGATCGTTCTTCCCATGTAGCAAAGTGCAGGGCACAATAATCGAGGCCAGTTCCGCGTCCTCGATCGTCCAGTCGAGAATCAGCTTCTCAGGAAACGATAGCTTCTGCTTGAAGTAGTCGCCGTAATCGCCAGCCGAAAGGGTTTTCCAGCGGCTTTCGACCCGTTCGTCCGAAATGGCGCTCGTATCACGGATCAGTCTGCTCAGACCAGCCTTGAGTTCTTCCGTATTCGCCACGATTGTCCACAGGCGTCTCAGGTGGTCGTTCAGTTCAAACGTTGTGCCAGCCGCTGCGGTCGTGAATACGGCGGCTACGCGGGCATCCGTAGCGGCAGGCCGCAAAGCGACGGCTGCCGACATCGAATGACCGGATACATAGACCTTTCCGCCGTTAATGCGCTGCATGAGTGCCCGCGCCTGGCGCAGCCAGAATTCGAAGTCTGCGAATGGCGGCTCGCGCTTGCGCCCAGCGGCATGCTCCGGGCGTTGAGCGCGTGCGCGGATTGTTTTCGAATTGACGTTCCGCGCGGAGTTCGGGACCGAACCGCTGGCAGCGCGGATCCGTCGACGCCGTCCGGGGCAACGGTCTCGAGCTGGGGGCTCCGCGCGATGGTCGGGTTTTCGTTCGGGCTCGATCCGGATTCCTGCCTGTCGGTTGGTGTGAACAGCGCGGACCACACGGTGTGGATCGCCCGTCTGGTATCCCGTTACTTGGGCGTTGCAAACGCCTCCCCGATCTGCCGTGCCCGTGTGGCCTCGTCGCTGTGCAGGTAGCGTGACGTGGTCGACACCGACGCATGCCGCAGGTTGTCCCGAACGGTCGTCAGTTCTGCGCCGCGCCCGAGCGCGTGCGTCGCGTGCGTGTGGCGCATCCAGTGCGGGCTCGCGCGGCGGAGCTTCTGCGCGAGCGGCGGATGGTCGGCCTCGATCGCATTGGCGGCGAGAAGGAAGAAGCGCCTGAGCACGCCCCACAGCCGCGCGCCGCTAATCGCCGCATGGCTTTCCGCTGCGAGGCTGCCGATGACGGGCGTTTCCGGACGCCAGCGCGCGGGCGTGACCGGCAACCTACGTTCCGCGAGGTAGCGTGCGAGGGCTTCCCAGGCGAGCGGCGGCAATGCCACGCGCGCCAGCTTGTTTCCTTTGCCCGTCACGCGCAGCCAAGGGTCGCCACGGGCGTCCGTCTCCACGTGCCCGAGCGTGGAGACGACCAGTTCGCCGGCGCGTAGCCCCGTCGCGTAACCGAAGTCGAGCAGGAAGCGCAGCCGTTGCGCCGCGGGTGCGGTCCAGCGCTGGGACCCCTCCGGCGACCACTCGAGGCCATCCGCGATGGTGCGGGCCAGCGCCCATTCACCCTCCGTGAAGGCGCGCGCGGCGTCGAGTGCCGAGGCCGTGCTGCCGCCCCGCACCTTCACGCCCGCGAAGGGATTGGCAAGCACATAACGCTGCTCGATGAGCCAGCGGAACAGGGCGCCGAGAATAGAGAGGGCGTGCGCGACGGAGCGCGCTGACAGGCTGCCATTGAATGGCCGCCAATCGGGCGACGTGCGCGCCCGCACCGGGCCGACCCAGCGGGCGCGCGGCGAGGGATGGCGCAGAAATGTCCGGTAGGCGATCGCGTCCTCGGTCGTCAGTGACGAGAGCGCGCGGCCGCGCTCGACGATCGCCCACAGGATCAGCCGCTCGGCCTCCCTGCGGTAGGTACGATGCGTATCGGCTGACTCGTGCAGCGCGAGCCAGGTCTGGACGGCCTCGTAGTCGTTCGAGGCGTCGAGTGTGCAGGTCGAGGCGGGCGCGCGGAAGGTGCCTGCGGAGCCGTCCACTTGATGGGGCAGTTTCAGGCTTTCCCACGGCACGCACAGCGCGTGCTTTGGGCCGCGCTGGCTGGCGACCACGAGCGCGCGCGCCTTTTCCGTGAGCGCGGGCCAGGCGGCGAAGAAGGCCTCGATGGCGCGGGCGCTGGCCGCACCCAGTCCCGGTACGGCCTTCCACCACTGGCGTCGGCGCGGAATGCTTACGGTGAGGTCGGCGAGTGTCGTGATGCCGTGCGCGTGCAGCACCCGCACGGCGCGCGGGGTGAACCACTGCGCGATGGCGTCGGCGATCTGGGGCGCCGGCGCGCGGGCGGAGCGCAGGACCCCGATCGCGTGCGCGACCGCTTTCGCATGCTGCCCGCGTTCATTGGCCGGGTGGGCAAGGAGGGCGGCGAGATCGTCGCGGTGCGCCGCGTGTGCCACGGCGACCAGCCTGCGCCGGATACGTCCGAGCACCCCGCGAGGGGATCGGCCGTCGCCAAGCGCGGACGGCAGGTAGCGTTCGACCGCCTGCCGCACGGGCAGCCCCGCGTACCAGGCGCGCAGCGCGGCGAGTTCGCCGGGCTCGGGGAAGCCGGGCGGTTCAGCGTGGGCGGGAGCGGACAGCGGAGTGGCGCGCATTGTCATGCGGGCAAGTTTAGTACAAAAATAGACACCTTATGATAAGAAGACTTATCTTAATAGGAGCGTTGTGTGTCCCGTTCCGGCGGAAAACCGGGGCTCAGGGTGCCGTGAAGGAACGCTGGGCCCCGTCGGATGCGGCTTTTTTTTCCGAGGACGTGAGGCGCGGCGCGGGTTAGGCTAAAAAGGAGCGCCGTGTCGTTTCTCTCTCGTAACAGGCTCGAAATCGAGCGTATTCCGAGAATGAGAAGCGATGGAACCGAAGCGCGCAAGAACCCTAACACCCTCACAGATTCGCCACGCGTTTCGGAGCGTTGTTAACAATTAACAACAGGAGTTGCCTGATTTGATGGGCCGGGGGGAGGTAACATTATTCGCGATTTTTTCGTCCGAGCATTGTGGTTTGGCGCCATGGTCCTATAGCCCGATCCGGGCGAACGGATCGTCCGGGCTGCGTCCGTTCCGAATTAGCACCATTCCGGCTTCAAAAGCCCGCACCGCTTCGATTCCGGACTCATCTAGCTGTCCTCGTTCTGCGATTGCGGACACACGCGTTGCCAGATTTTCCAGATCCACTGGGGGGGAGAGATAGGGCTCAAAAATCCGTGGATTCACCGATACGGTACGCCGGGCAACCCGATCACCTGCGGTCTCGATGCTACCGACCTGCACGGAATCTACGAGCAGGTGCAGTAACTCATCGTCGTTCTCGAATGCCTGCCGAAACCATTGTTGAGCTTCGGCGGGATCGCCCCAGGTCCGCCAAAGTCGCAGCAGGAAGTGGGTATCCGGCAACTGGCCCAAGCGCCCAGCGTTGGCCGAATCGCGCACACGCTCGACAGCGATGCCCTTCAGTTGTTGCACTGTTGCATCTGCAAACTGCTGAAAAACAGAATCCCGCTCGGTTGCGTCAGGTTGATGCATCCTGGCTATGCTGTGGGCTGTTTGGCACGCAAGTACGATGGCCCGGCCGCCCCTTACGCGCTCGACTATCGTCGTCTCCCGGTCAGCCTCGGGTAATAGCTTGGTGAGGTGATGAATTAGCCAGTACGCCTGAATTTCAGGTCGAATGCTAAAAAAATGACGTATCGTGTTTCTCGGATCTCCGATGAACCTGTCTCCGACCTCGAAGAATGACGCAAGGCAAGCCATAGCAAACGGCTCGGGCAGATCGTCGCGCTTTATCAGGGCCTCGATGAGGTCGTTCGCCTTGCCAGTGCCGTGCGGGCGTCGTTCATCGTTAGCAGCGGTCCAGGCCTCGGCCAGTGCTTCGACGTCCGCATCAAGGGCGATAAACGACCGCAGTTCCCGCTCGCTCAGCACGTGGGGCGAAACGGCAAACTGGAAATATCTGTCAAATTTTTCCGGATCGCACACCCGCGCCTGAGCACTCCAAGTCGTCTGCGACTCGGCACCGTAGAAGACATTGCCACATACAGACTGCAGACGAGGGAACAGTCGCCGCACAAGGGCCTGTACGGGCTCGCGGTGACGCGCGGCGACCAGGTCAAGCCAGCCCTGATGGAACGTGCGCTCCGTCTCTCGTTCATCGCGTTCCCTGGCAATCCCTGAGAATTTTTGCTTGTTATCCCGTATGACAGCGTATGCATCCGGAACGAACACTCGCAGGCATTCCAGTGCGATGAAGTCGACCGGGTTGACCTCGCCTCGCAGATGGGGGAATGTAACGAGCAGCGCGTTGACCGCGCGAACCACATCTCGCGGCGTTTCAAGCAACGGCGATATGCCATCATGAAGCACGTTGCCCCAATACGTCGGCTCAACCGGTATATCGTCCTGGCTGGGCGGGGCAACGAGGCGTTCCAAGTCCTCCGCAAACTTCTGGATGAGCAGATCGTGTGACACCACCGGTAGGGCGAACTGCGCCTGGACTATCTTTTCCAAATATGCGTCACCGTCCTCCAGTCCGAGTGACGAAGCCAACGCTTCCGACACTAGGTGCCGGTCGAATGCGAGGAGGTACACGACATTTGGAAAATCTGCGACCGCCTTGATCACCTTGAAGGCTTCACGGATTTCCTCGGGGGCAAGCCTGTCGATATCATCGACGAAAACAACGAACCTCGGCCCGGCCTTCGACAAGGCATCCGATATCTCGGCCTTCAGTTTGTGCACATCCTTCGGGGCACGACGAAACCTTGAGAACAGCCACGAGACCACTTGCTTCGACAATGGAATCGGGACGCCGGCGCCAGCAGAAATACTGGCCGCGACCGCAGTTCCGATCGCGTCTGCATACTCCGCGAACGCGTCGGCTACTGCCATCAGGACGGGGTTTTCAGCAGGAAAACGCGCGCGAAACTGGACGAGGAACTGCATGGCCAGCTGTTCCTTGTCGGCGAACCACCATGGATTGAAGTCAACTAGGACGACTGGCGCGTCAATCCTCGCAGTCGCTTCTTCTGGAGTGGGTGACGATAGGTAGTGCCTGACGAAGTTGAGCAGGCTCGTCTTGCCTGCTCCCCACGGGCCGTCAATTGCCATGACAAGCCCCCTCGGACTCTGAATCGCGCGCACTGCGCTAGCGATTGCCTGTGCGAAGGGTGCGTAACCGAACGCGTCGAATGATGGATGGAACTGCGGCGCGTCGCTCCCAATTGGCACTTCCAGGGTTGGTTCAATTTCCAGTCGATCTTTGCCTGCCGCTTTCATGACGGTGCTCCCGTTCATTATTGTCGAGATTGGCGCGACATGCATCGCGCGCTAACCGATAGATGGCACGCCGTCGGTGGAACTGCGTCTTCCGAGAAACGAAGCAAATACCGCTGGCTTCAACCAGGCAATACGGATACCCGATTCTTTGCACCCAGTCGCCGCACGTTCGAGGCGCTTAGTTCTCCCCGAAGAACTTGGTTTTCCAGCAGCAGCGTTTCATTGATGCTTGCGAGTTTGGCAATCTGGCGCATGGCCTGGGCAAGCTCCTTCCGGAGCTTGCTGGACTTCTCTCGCTCCTGCTTCAGCACGTCCAGTGCAGCATTCCGCCGTTCCCGACTAGACGCGCCCAGCTTCACGCGGATCTCTTCAGCGATTGACGGATAGTGATTATGGATCAATGCCGGTGTAACACCGGCTTCCCGTGCCACGGCCGAGACACTCAATTTGGTTGCGGCGGTATGCGCCCGGCCGCGCTCGATCCGATATATGGCCAACTTCAACTCTTTTTCCCTCGCCGCTGCGGGCTTGCGTTGCTTACTCATAGGCTCCCCCGTTCCGGGTCGTAGCCCAGCGTCATCAGCACATTCCGGCACCGATGCATGTCACGTCGAACGCGGGCTCTGCCGCCTTCACCGATATCGTCCAGGCGCTCGACTTCCCGTAGATCGTCGTAAAGCCGTTGGTAGAGATGTGCGTGGCGACTTCCGACTACTGCATTCTTGCAATCATCAGCACAGCGTGTGGGGTCAACGTCGTTGCCGACGCACAGGTTATCGCCAGCCGTGCACCATCCATGACCATTGCTTCTGATCTGCGTACTCTCTGCAATGGATCGGATCATCTGCTGCCGATCTTTGAAGAGAGTCACAGGCTCATCGCGCTGACGCCAAGCTATGATGTTCTTCCCGTATCCCCCAGCCAGCGGCTCGGATGGGTCAAGCCATGTGCCGACCACCCCTTCCTTGATCTCGTCCAGCTCCTCCTGTATCTCCAGATACAGCGCCATTTCCTGCGACTCGTTGAGTGCATAACGCAACGTCATATCTTGGGACCAGTGCTTAAAGTGTTCCTTCAGGTAGCGCAGGTCGCCAAACTGGCTGCGGGCCGCATAATTCGCGAACTTCCGGCGGAACTGATGGGTTGCTAAAGCCCAGTCAACGCCACAGGCCTCAGCGAATTCCGTCAGGTGGTGTCCCCACGACCGGCGAGATAGCGTTCTAACCATGTCGCTTTTGCTGTGCCAGCCGAGGAAGATAGCGCCAATGTGCTTCTGAGCCTCAGCGATTTCAACATCGTGGGGATTTGCTGCCCGACGGGATTGGAGCTCAGCCTGTAGCCTGGACTGGTATGGCAAAGCCCAGCGGTCCATAATTTTGAGTGCCGTCACCACCGCTTCCGGAATCATCCACTCGGTAACACCTTCGCCTGTTTTGGTCGATTTCGAGCGCATCCACCAGTACACATCTCCGTCCTGTTTGGTGCTGTAGTAGGACGCCGACTGCAGGAAGGCCAGTTCGTGATTTCTGCATCCGCTCAGGCTGGCAACTACGACATAGCATGCCGTCCGCAATTCAAGGAGTGCCGTTTCGAGAGACGCAAGGCCGCCCGACCATCCGCGCAGTTTGAGCGCACGGTTCTTCCTCTTCTTCACGCCGGCGATCGAGAGGTGTCGGCTCCGAGAGCCGATATCGTCTATTTCATCGCGTATATCGAGGAGCTGGTTACCGCCGTCGACAATACCCCACGCGCGCTGGAAGAGAATTGTGAAAACGTCATCTGGGATAAGGGGCGTTTTATTCTCACTATCATCCCGTCCGGGCCCAACGATTCCGGCTAGGTAGCTTGCGGAGGTATCCGCCCATGGATGGTTTGGCATGCGGTCGCATGTGTACTGGCTTAGCTCATGAAGAGCTTCGACCGCGCCAAAATTTAATGCGAGGGTCTTCTTTGCCAACGACTGCCCGCGCGTAGGACGGCCACGATTCGTGGAGGTCGCCTCCCTGGTGACTCGGACATAGTTTGCGCAAACCATCGGTGTTATACCGGATAGTGACTCGACGCCCAGCGAAGTCAGATATGTCAGGAACGGCTTCCAATAAACCAGTAGTTGGCGCATCGCGCTTGGCCCCGGCTTCTTTTGGCCTTCCCTCCCGCGTTGCAAGAAGCGATACAGCATCGCCTTCGCTACCTCCCGGAAGACATCGGGGATCGACAAGAAATTTAGCTTAGAGAGACTGGCCATGACGTTCGTCGGCGAGCCGGAGAGCATCCACACGTCATCGCCATAGCGACTACGAACTACCCAGCGCCCGTCAACATTCGATGCCGAGATGATCAACGCGTCGCGTTCGTCGATCGTGATGAGCCTAACGTCGTGTGCTTGTCCTTGCGCAGGGTGAGAATGGTTCTGAATGGATACTGTAGCGCTCATACCAGTCCACCATGAAGGTCGGCCATAACCGTTTCGCTCCTCCAGAACGGATGCGGATCGTGATGTGCACGTCGCCGCTCAGCCTCGATCACATCATTTTTAAATATGCCTTTGTCGAGGCCGGCTTGAACTACGTCGGATTCGATAAGGCGCGCGATGTGTGCAAATTGTGCCTTCCAGCGGCGCTTACCCATGGTCGATCGTTCGCGCAATACACGCCAGTAAAAACTGAAAAGTCGATACAAATCGTCGCCAGTTACGACATAATTTCGGCACCGGAGGCAATTTAAAAAATTCATGCAGACTGCGCCTTCGCGCTTCGGCGCATAGTCGCCGTTCCTCGGGTCAGAGCACCGTCCGACCGGAGTTTTCTCGGTTGAGCCGAGCGTACTGGTAAGCAGTTCCTGAACCAGAGCCTCGCCCATGAATCTCCAATTTTTCAGCGCTTCCTCTCCGGGCTGAAGATAGTTCTCGCGAACGACACCTGCGGTATTACCGGCTGCTGCGGCAGTGCTCGCAACATCGCCGTCGAGGATCTCGTAGACACGATTCACAAACGTCTTCCGCAGTCTGCTGACGTTGATCCGCAGTGGTTTGCCGTCCGTGTCCTGTAGCTGGTAGTCACGAACCAGGTTGGAAATAGCAACATTCAGGCAATTGGCGCTCAGCGCCTCGACCTTGCCGAACGTCTGAAGCCTTCGGCTTCGGTAGAGCCAGACTCGGTCGGCAATGTCGAGTGGGGCCTCGGCTCGAAGCTGAGCTGATAGTTGCAACACCCGTTCGATCAATGCGGCAACAGTGGGTCTGACCGTTGGCAATGATTCATGTATCTTCTGTCGCCCGGTGTCGGCCCGAAGTGCGATCTTGCTTGTGTTGTGGCCGCGGCGTTTGTGCAGTACAAGAAACATCGTGCCGCTTTTCGGGTGAGGACGCAGGCAATTCGGCGACATTTCAAGCAGTGGGGTCGTATTTCGGCCTGTATGGAGCGCAACGACCAGATAGGCGTAACTGATGAGGTCTGCGGATGGATCATTTTCATCTATGAACAGCGGCATGACAGCAGTCTTGACGGCCACAGAAAAGGCCTTACGCTGATCCTTGGTCAACGGTGTTTCGCCCTTCGCCTGCTTCTTTGCTCCGGGGAAGGGATTGACCGGGAAAGTGGCATCGTCGCCGGCTGAAATTTCTCTGATCAAGCCACGGCGACACAGCGCCTTCAGAATTGCCTTGGTGGCGACGTATTTTCTCCTTTGGTCCGGGGTTAGCCATCCTCCGTCAGCAAGGAATCGTAGATAGCCATCAATCGTGGTTCTGTCGATATCGCTAACATCGAAATGTTTGGCGCGGCCAGCGCTGCTCAAGGCGAGATACCGGAGGAAGGGGGCGGCACCGTCCCAGCAGTAATTGGTGACAGTGGAAACTTCCACTTCTGCATCCTGCTTCGCAAGAAATCGCTCGATCTGGCGCTGAAATGCAAATGTGATCGGATCAATGCCGACACCGTACCAAGCCAAAAAATCGAAAGATCGACGGCTGGTCGCGTTACGGCCGAACGTCACAACTGGATTATGTTCTGGCGTGATCGCGGCGGAAACAATGACTCGCCCGTCATTATCCCGGGCATGGTCAACCTGCGGAACAATGAGGTCGGTTTTGACAAAGATCTTGCGCTTTCCCATCAAGCTCGCTCCCCGATCCATTCGTTCAGTTCGTCGTCGTAGGCAAGCACCGCATCGTCAGCGAGTTCGTTGACCAGATGGAGGTATGCCATAGTGGTTTGAATCGAGGCGTGCCCCAACTGCCGCTGCAGGAATACGAGCGGCTCAATTCGCGCATCGCCACGTTGCCGTTGAAGGGCGACCAGCGTGTGTGTTGCATACGTGTGCCGCAGCATGTGCGGGTGAGTCTTGATTCCCGCTTTGCGACCGATTTTGCGGACCATCGCCTCTATGCCTTTCCCGTCGGCGGACCACGGTTCACCCGACTGGTTCAGAAACAGTGCCTTCTGGGCAGGACTTAACGACGCGCGCTGGCCTCGCCAGTGAATGCTGTAAAGGTAGAGATCCCTCATGAGGCGTCGGCTGATGTAGACCGCGCGTGGCTTGCTGCCCTTGGTCCGCATACCGGTGCCATCTGCCGGATCGAGGTTCAATCGGACATTGCGCTCAACGCCGACCGATTTGTCCGGATCGATGACGTACGCAAGCGGGAAGGATGCGAGTTCCTCGCGGCGGAGCCCACTCTGGACCGCGAATCGGATCATCGCGTGGTGATGCGGATTCTCAGCTGCCGCAAGCAGAGCCTTCACTTGCTCCTTCGAGAGAAATTTAACGAGGTCTCTGTGCTTGCGAGGCATCACGGACTTGACCGTTCGCTTGCCGCCGGATGCGTCAACGTGCGCAAGAAACCCACCCGACTGCATGGCCCGACGCTCCTCGTATTCGTAGGGCAGCCTTTCCACCCAACCCCGTCGCTTGGTGAAAGCGTAGAACTCGCAGATGTACAGCAGGCGCTGCCGAATAGTGTTTCGGGCTAACTGCGCCGTGTCGAAGCAGTAGTCGCGATACGCCGCGACTAGCGTCTTGGCTTCGCCACGGTCAACGTCATCCCACGACAGGTCGTGCGCTTCCAGAAACCCGAAGAAGTCGTACATGGTCCGCCCGGTGGGTTCCCACGACTTACTGGAGCCGATCGCGCCGCGTAGAAGGTAGTAGCGCAGGAATTCGTTTGCCGGCTGGCAGCTACTCATGTCTTCCCATAGGAGGATCGGGAAACCCGTGCGAGACCGGCCCGCGAGCTTGAAATCCTCAGTCGCCGCAATCAGATGCACTCAGAGCCCCTTGCTACGCAGGGCCGCAACTGCCTGCCTGAAGTCTAGGTTAAGCAGATGCATCGCGAGGTCTATCGCGCCACCGCCGCCATGACCTTTTCGCGTGTCCAGAAATTTCGGCCCGGCGCATAGGATCTCGAACTCGACACCGTTAGCCCGAATATGCCAGCGGGTTGACTGCTGGCTCGTTCGCGGGACGAACGACCGATCCTGCTTCGCGTAGTCAGCGAACAGTTGTAGAGTGTCGGCAGCGGCGAGCGATCGCCAGCGAACCAATTCAGAGTTATCCACAGCCTTGTGATGTATCGAATCCTCCCCCGGCCCCCCACCTGCTACTCGTCTCATAGAGACAGGATTTTGCTGCATATTTCAGGTAATAGATCATACGCGCCAAAACACCTTCTGCGCGTCACCGACGCGACCAGCCGACACCCGGAGCGCGATGTGCTCGTGCTCCTACTCGGATTCACGTGCGGTATGCGCGTGTCAGAAATTGCACAAATCGAAACGGCCGACGTGCTGCTGCCGTCTGGCCGTCTCCGCGAAGAAGTCAGCTTGCGAAGCGCGATCACCAAAGGCTCGAAAGCGCGTTGCGTCTATCTTAGTCATCCCAAAACTGTCGCGGCCATAGAGCGGTACATCGAGTGGCGCTGGAAGCGCGGCAAGGCCACGGCGCTCGACCGGAGCAAGTGGCAGGGACTTATGCCTAAGGTTCCTCTCATCTTGACGCACAAGGGCACACGCTACGAGCTGAGCGTGAAGCGTCGCGTCAACTACGACGGCGAGGTGGTCGATTATCTGGCCGCCGACAGCCTTCAGAACTATGTGACCGGGCTGTATCGCGCCGCAGGATTCGGGCGAGGGTTTTCAAGCCACTCGGGCCCTTATGCTAGTGAAGGAAACGTAATATTTGATGTATCCCACGGGTCTTTGCTGAGGCGTAAGCCCCTTTCTATGGTTCGAAAGCAGCAAAGATGCTAGTGCATATTGCAATGCATCTGGATATGTCCGTGAACAGAATCGCCTTAATTCTTATTCGCAAGGCAACCGGAGGGCGTCAGTCTGCCTTCGCATACCACTAAGAGTTAATCCGCCGCAGTGTGGGCAAACGGTGCAGAAGTGTGGGCAACGGCTGGTTGTTGTCCACACGGTCGCAGAGCGATCTGCACGGTTCGTCCATACGGAGGTGGCCTCTCGCGTGCGGGCGGAATTGTTGATGGTCCGCCGTGACGAGAGACGTCAAATCCGGGGTGCTCGTGTGTGACGGGCGGGCGAGTTGTATCGGCGCCCTGCAGGCAATATCAAGAGGGGAGTGTCGCGATAAAAAGCTGATGTGCAGCCGGGTCCGGAACGAGTTCCGGATCAAACTTGGCTTTCACGTAGAACAGCATCGATTGCCTAAGGTTCAGAGTCGCTTCCATGCTCGTCGGCGGCAGATCATACTCCGCCGCAATGGCCTGCCGCTTTCCCGGTCCGAGATCAGGGTTGGGCGTTACCACTACCTCGACAAGGGTGTGCCACTTCTGATCGCGCGCTGAATCGATTTCGCTCGGCTTGTTGTGCCGGGTAGCGAGTATTCGCCCCAGTACAAAATCCAGGAATTCTCCCCGCGTGTGGCAATACGCGCGCACATGCCACCGCTCTCCGTCGGATGCGAACGCGTGCGGCGAAAGCCATCGCCACGTCGGCTTATCCCCCGTCATTGACTGATACTGAACCTCGATCTTCTGGCGTTCTCGCACCGCTGCCACCATCGCCAGCAAAACGTGTGGCGTCGCACGGCGCTTCGGCAACGGCCAGGTGGCGACAGGTATCAGTGGTGACGGGATTGAAGTGAACTCGTCGAGCGTGACAGGCTCAATGAGCTGGGGGCGAAACCCCGGTAGAGGCAAGTAGCGCTTACGCGACTTGTTGTAGTCCATGTTGCCCGGATACCGCTCCATGTAGACGCGAAAATCCATCGCGGCCTGGACGGGGTTTATGCCGAAG
Source organism: Paraburkholderia adhaesiva (assembly GCF_021390575.1). Taxonomy (GTDB): domain Bacteria; phylum Pseudomonadota; class Gammaproteobacteria; order Burkholderiales; family Burkholderiaceae; genus Paraburkholderia; species Paraburkholderia adhaesiva. The sequence continues at coordinate 274,591 of NZ_JAJEJQ010000004.1, forward strand.
GTATCAACCAGATCGGCGCGTTGCAGCTCTCCCCTCCAGAACAGGCAGCGTTCGACGTGCATCAGCCGCTGAAGCACGGTCAGTGGTAAGTCGTCTGGGGTGGATTTGTTACGTTTCTGGGGCATGTGGGATCGTTCAATGCGCCTACATTGACAAGCCTATCATCGTAGGGTTAATCTGCACAATATGTTGTGTAATGCAACCCATGCATCCGAACTGAATTGTGACGAACTCAGGAAAAACCTCACTCCCGCATGACGTCAGACTGATAGCGGCGGTATCGCGGCTCATCGACCTTCATCAGAGCCGTGGAGAGACCGAGGTATATGTCCCGGAAGCTCCGGCGCGGGCGGGCTATCTGTTGGCGCTCGCGCTTCTGCTGCTAGATACCCTACGTGAAATCGAGATGGATCGTGGCCCGAGCTTTGTGCCCATAGTCGACGTAGCTACGGTGCTCCGCCGTCGGGTTGCATCGGTCACGGCGGCCGAGGTCGATCTCGTCATCGAGTCCCTCGCCAGTGAGCGAGAAATCCGATTTGGTGTTGAGGATGGGAACGGGGGAATCGACTTCGGATTGACCAAAGATTCCACGCCTTTGCTCGAAAAGGCTCGCGGATTCGGTCAGATCCAGCTCTCGGAAAATGCGCGGCTGCTTTTGCGGGTCTCGGCCATGAAGGACAGTTGGCTGTACAGCGACATCGACGCGGACAAGCTGGTAAAGGCCATTGAGCGTGGCCAGTTCGGGGACGTCCCGCGCTTTTGCAAATTGATGGTGCTTGACATCGCGTCCAAGCATAAACAGCTCACGTCCGCGATGGAGCGTCCAACGCTCGCCGACATTCGAGATCTTCTTGTCGAAAATGGGGCAAACATTGCTGATTCGCTTCGCGAAGCGGCAGACGTCGTCAAGCGCGCTTGCGCATTGATCTTTGATCAGCGAACGCGAGAGGATTTTGATCGCTGGGTGACGCGAAATGGCATCTCGTGGTCAATCGGGAATGTGCAGACCGAGATTGAACTCGTGATGCAACACGTGGAGGCGCTCTCGCGCCGATTCGTCGGGTTTCTCGAAACCGCTCAGCGCGCCAGAGCTGTTGGGGGCGTCGGTGTTCAGTTTCTGAAAACTGCTGATAGCTTGAGTTCCGCTTCGCGGGTGATTGATGTCGAACAGCTCTCGGCCATTCTTGCGCGTTTTATGCCGTGGGCGGTGAAACCCGCTTACTTTTCGCCAACGCAGATGGTTGGTTCCGTCGATTTCGACTTGCTGACTGAAACCACGGAGAGCCGGCAGACGTCTAGCTTCACGCTTGATCCAGAGAATCAATTGAGTCATGGAAGATTGCTTGATTTCATCCTCCGGAACCGAGCGTTGATCATTGATCGACTTAAGACTGGGCCGGCAACATTCTCGGAGCTGATGACAACCATGGGCTTCGTTACGGAAGCCGGTGAAACACCCATCGATTTTCTCGGCGTCTACTCAGCGCCGGAGCATCTCGACGGGGAGCAGTTTTCAATCGCTGTGGGCCTGACTGGTGAGCGTTTCGACGTCCACATTGGAAATGAGCGCTACGCGGGATCCGATCCTCTCATCGTACTCACGGAACGCACGGTTTGAGGCCCAATGCACGTTATAGCGCCGACGCGCTACGTTAAAAAGTGGAGGTGACCAGTGAATCACGGTGAAATGGGGGTGGTCTTCGCGTATCTATTTCGTTGGAGAGAAATTGCTGGCAACCCCCCTGATCGATCTCTTCGAGACGGCGAGAAAGACGCCGCGCGTATCCTTGCGGACTGCAATACGGTGGCGCTCCAAGAATTTGAAGAGTTCCTGAACGTCCAAGGATTTTCGCTAGTCGATCGAGACGCTATCGAATTCGGTGTACCGCCCAAAGCAGGTGTACCGAACACGATTTGGGTTCTTACGCGAAAGCGAGGGGAGCCCATAGCAGGATACATCGACGATCGGTGGTATGTCGACGCGATGAGAGACGGGCGCGGGGGAGACCGGGACGCTCGAAAACATGAAACGATATTCTGGACCGCCCGTTTGTGGTTGACGCTGCAATACTTCTTTTACGAGAAGATCGATCGCCCGCCGTCAGACGTGCAAGCATACAGGGAAGCCTTTGTGTCGAAACGACTCTTCATTGATGAGCTTTCGGATGGCATCGAAAAAATGGGCAACGCCGGTCGCCCAGATGGCGATGCTGGAACCGTTTGGGACCACTTCTGGAAGGACAAAGGGAAGATATCGGCCTGGGCCTCACGCTTCCTGAGAGTCATGGAGGATGCGGGGATGATCGAGCCAACAGGTAACCGCGATGAGTGGCGGCAAACCATCTTGGCCGCGATTGAAATGGCCGATTCCGCATCGCATGAACTCGCCTACCTGATGCCGCCTAGCTCCACAGAAACAACAAGGGAAACCGCCGCGCTTTTGCGCGGCGACTCTTCGCTCGCCAACCACGCAGCTGAACGGTAAGAACGGGATCAGGTCGCCATGCCGCTCATCAATCGAATCGAAGTATCGAATTTCATGAACCGCCGACGGGAAGATCCGTGGCGGCCCGACTGGACGTTGCAGGTATTCGAACTCGGCGGCTGGAACGCCGCAATCAATATGCCGAACGGCGGGGGCAAAAGCACCATCGTTCATACGATCCTGGCAACGCTCGCGGCGGACAAGAGCATGAGCGACGTCCGGAAGAGGCATTTCGCGCCCTTATCTACCGGTCACTATTCTCACGTGCGTATCGAGACCTATATCCGTGTGGATGACGAATCGCCGGTCGATCTTGTTGTGCAGGGCGGCGGCGATGCTGGAGGCTATCCTATGGTCATCGGCGTGTATGGCAACTCCGGTGAGACCGGTACATGGCGTGTGTATGCCTATCAGGGGACGCTCGAAGACTGCCCGGTCGGGCGCAAGGTTGACAACCGCGTGACGCTAATTGGTAACGCGGCGTTTCTCGAAAAACTGTCTGTTATGCCCGGTTGCTTTCCAGCGACGCAACGAGAGGCTACCCGCTCTAATTGGCGTGAGTACGTTTCCACGCTGTTCGACATGCCTGGCATTGAGCAGCAGTTGGTGTATCAAAAGGCAAAAGGCGCTGAAGGCAGTAGCGGCTATTTCGATGCGAACCCTGGCCGAGGGGACTTTTCCGAGGCGGTGTTCTACGAGCGATTGGCCCCGGAACTGCTGGTCGACATGATGAGCAGCTTCGAGGAGTACTCCGACGAACGCGGCATCGAGGACACCATTCACCAAAAGGTGCAGGGCATCATCAAGGCCAAGGCGCGTACGGCCAGGACCGCAGACGATCTGGAGAAAACGAGTCGCCTCCTGGGCGAACTCAGGCGGATTCAAGTCAAGGCCGATGATGTCGAGTCAGCGTTGGCATCTGCGAGTCGCGCGATCGCGGAATATTCGCTGCAGCACGCGGCACTTCGAGCAATTGCAGTCGAGAATCCAGTACCCGGTATCCCCACGCTTCCCCCTGACGATGCGCCGACCGTGGTGCGATCGATGGTCATGCAGGGTGGAGAATGGTATCTGCCAGACCGGGGTTTCGAGGTGCTTACAGGAGATAAGCCCTCGGCGATCAACCAGCGCGCGGACCGGCAGAGAATCCGAAGTGAGGCCGCAACAACGTCGCAAGTCATTGATTTTTATTGTGATCTTAAGCCGACAGCTGATCGTGGACACCCGAGCCGCCTGTACCGGCTCGATGCCGCCTTGGCGCTACTAGCGGCGACGACGCATTTCACGGGCCGATACACTCGTGAAACGGCCATTGAGTCTGTCGCGGCGGCGTTCGCGTGGGCGACGCAGCACGGCGACACGAATCCGGCGAGGATTGAGCTGCTGAAGGTCAAGGACCAGGAGCGCAAAGCCAACGCCACACGAGGCGACATGGCGCTGCGACGGAATGCCTTGAACGAGGACAGCCAGAAACTGCGAGAAGAGCAGCAACGGATCGGCGAGCAGCAGAGCGAATACCGACGAATGGTCCAAAGCGGGCTCTTTTCGGAGCGGGAACTGGCAGCGCCGGGCGAAACCGGCCGCTCGGCTCATAAAGAATTCGATGCCGCGGAACGGCAACTCGTCGACCATCGAGAAAAAGAGATTGCCGCGAGACAGGTATTTAACGACTGGCTCGCATTCACGGGTGAGCACGGAGCCGACGCCGACCCTGCAGAATTTGCGGCCATGCTCGAATCCACTCTAGAGAATGCTGAGATTGCCCTCCAGGAGAACGGCCTGGCTAGCGACGAGGCGAAGCAGCGGGCAAAGCACGCCAACGGCCGGGCGAAGGAGCAAGGCGCGGCATACGAAGCGCTTGCAAAGGTGGCGGAGCGCCTGCAGCAGCGTCGCCCGCTCGCAGAGGTCTTTACGGCCCTGTTCCCGAATGAGAATCCCGTTGGGTTGGCCCAACGGGCTGTGTCGGAACATCAAGACACACTTGCGCGTTGCGCAAATATTCAGGTGGCACGTGCTCGAATGTCGGAGCCGTTGGTGGCGCTTGAGGCGTTCAGGGCGACGTGCGGTGCTCAGAGTATCCCCGACGCGTGGTTGCACGCCCGGTCGGTCGAGCGCGACGCCCTCATGGGCGAAGTTCATCTAATGGAGGGCGACCTGCGCGACCTCGAAACGCGCCGGAAGGACTTGGACCAAGCCGTCGTCGCGCCCGGCAAGGTCGCCCGTGAGGTGCTTTCGCTGGCTGGAGACGATACGCAGCCGCTACACGCAGTGATCGAACGCATGGCACTTCCAGACGAGCGGAAGGCGAGCGTGCTGTCGATGTTCTCGGCGCTGCTGTTTTCGCCAGTGTACGAAGACGCCGAGCGTGCTGCGCAGGTTGCCCGCGATCTTGCTCAACGCGGCATCGAGGCGCCCGTTTTTGTTGCGGCAGAGTTGGCAAATTTCTGTCTCACGGCCGAAATTGAATGGGACGGGGCCGTTGCAAAGACGTGGCTGATCGGCGTCAGGACCCGACCGGTCGACTGCCTTCTCGACCCGTCGCTTGTTGAGCGCGAGAAACGCGTGCTTGACGAGAGGGTCTCCGAGCACAGGGGGCAGATTGAAGCGCGCAAAAAGCGGATCGCGGAACTCGATCCGGGATCGGAGACAGCCGTAGTTGCACGCCAGGCGAGTGAAGCACTCAGCAAAGGTTATCCGAACCAAGATGCTGCACTCGCGGAAGACCTTGTCTCCCTCCAGCGCGACTTGCCCCGCCTTGAACGGAGGGCCTCGCCGGATGCCATGGCAGCGATCGAAGCCGCTATCGAGTACCGAGGGATCCTCGGAGACAAGACCGAAGTGCACTTCGAAATCGAACTTGCCCGGCTCGATGAAAGCGCCAGACTGGCAAACGAAGAGGTGGAGCGTTGCGAACAAGATGTCCAGCGCCTCACTAACGCCCGCGACGCATTTCAGTCTGCCCTGCGGAACGCGCAGGTCGCGGCCACCGCTATCCCGAAGCTGAAACAAATCGACGCGTTCGTCAGGGACGGCGGCCCGTCGTTCATGACCGGTGCACCCGCTGAACAGCAGAAACTGGACGCGGCACACAAGACCGCCCAGGCCCGGAAGGCGTTCCGGTTTGATCTGGCGGAATACTTTGTCAAGTCTGGCGACCGACGCCCGCGCGAAATCGAGGAGCGGCTTAAAGTGATCGAACCCGAGCGCGATCACATCGTCAACGTGCTGATTCCCGAGATCGAAGCAAGTCTTTCTGTGCTCGGTGAGCAGACGCAGACGCTAGTCGTCGTCGCAACCAACATTGACAATTTCGTTCACGATCTGCGGCGGAAGTTCCGCGAGGTGTCGGCCGCTCGGTGTGCGCCGCAAGACGTTGATCCCGAGGCGTTGACGGCCCATCCGCTGTTGCAGGCGATGCGTGCCGTGCGACGCGCGGACACGGCGCTGGAGGCGGGAAATGCCGTGCTGGCCTTGCGAGGCCTGATCGACGAAATCGATACAGCGGTCCTGAGACACGGCGTGGAGACCGCGCAACGTTCTTGTGATCGTGCCCAAGCCCAGTTGTCGAGCGAGATCGACAGAGTGAAAGGTGATTCCGCGATCAGCATGAGCGAGTATATTCGCATCGGTCTCGAAAGGGGTAAGGATGACATCGCGGAGTTGGCGCGCATGATCGCCGCCACCGAAGAGAGTTACGGGAAGAGTATGGCCGCGAACGAGACGGCGAGGCGACACCTCGACGACGAGTGGTCCAATATCGGTGCGTGGCTAGAAATTTTCACGCGACGGTTACCCGGAAATTTCGAGACCATGCGCGCAGTATTCAAGCCATCGCGAGACGCCGTTTCAGGGGAGATTCTTTCGGCTGGCTTCGACATCACGGCGCGAATCGCGGACACCAACGACGTGCGCGCGGTGCTCACAGGTATCGTCGACAAGGTCGAGAAGGCCGAGAAGGGACTCGAAGCCCTTGGCGATGTCGATGTGCGCAAGGCGCAGTACGACCGGGATATGCGACGGGACATCCGGGAGGAGTTCTATCGCAACGTGATTATCGAGCCTCGAATCAAGGTTTGCATTCCCTCAATCAGCAGGCGTCCGTTGAAGCTGGAAAAGAACATGGTCTCCTCTGGACAGGGGGTTGCCATGACTCTGCTGTGGATCGTCAAAATGGCCGACTACGTAACGGAGCGCGAGTTGCAGATGCAGAACGTGAGCAGTGCGCAGCGCAAGCGTGCCCGGCGGCTGCGGACGTCGTTTGTGTTCATCGACGGGGCGTTTTCCCACCTGTCCGACAAGCGTTTGATTACCGACGCGCTGGATGGCGTGAAGCGCACACGCGGAAAGTTCCAGCTAATCATCACGGGCCATGACGCCAATTACAAAAACGATTTCGCCTATTTTCCGTCGTACATCGTTGGGCGCGAAATCGGCGGCAATTTGATGTATGCCGAGAGTGAGACACGCAAACTGCTTGAGCCTGAAGCCGTTGGAGCACACGCCGGCGTGATGGAACTTGCGTCGTGGCAGAAGGTACCGGAGACCCTAGCATGACCCGGGATGATGACATCGTCGCCACACTGCGAAAGCTGATGACCGGTCGCGACAGCCTTCAACCAAGAGGACTGATCGAGCGGATTTCGAATGTGTCGGGCTTCGCTCCAATTGAGGTGAAACTCGCGCTGGGAAGACTCGCGAGGCGGGGCGTCGTTCAGGGTGTATCCGCTCGCGGCGATACCCTGGCTCGGGTCACGTTGAGCGTTGCCGCACCGGCTTCGAAACTTCCTGATTCGCACGTCCGATGGAGCCATGCGTTGAGAAACAGCGGGTTGTCGGAGGATGAAGCCAGCGCGTTAATGCCGTGTCACGATCGGCTCGCCGATTTTTCCGAGGCGGATCTTGGATCCCTGATTCAGGGACTGTTGCGGCTGCGCGCGCGGCAAGCAGCCGAGCGCGGTGTGCCCGCGTTCGTTCGTTCCGCGCGTCACCTTCTCGGGTCGTCGAAGCTCCTCGGGAGCTTGCCCGCGACAGCACTGCGAGGGTTTGGGATCGAGGTGGATACCTTTCCGAATGCGCCTGCGTACATTGTCGTCGCGGGCCCTGAGTCGCCTGAGGCTGTGCTGTTGATCGAAAATCCCCATTCGTTCGAGGAGGCGCTGGCTGCGGGGTGTGCGGATCGCATCGCGCTCGTCGCGACGTACGGTTATGGGTTGTCCCGGTCTGGCGAGGCCTACGGCAATGCGCTCGTAGAGTCTGTCGGCGCGGGTGCGTCACTGATCCCCTTGGTGCGGCGTGGCAATCCGCCGGTACCCGACGTCCTGTTCAGGCATCCACGCATTTTCTTCTGGGGCGACCTCGACCGCGAGGGGTTGCGAATCTACGGTGCGCTCCGCGCAAAAATTCCGGCAGTCCGGTTGAGCGCGATTTATGGTCCACTGTGTGAATTCGTAAGGCAGGGGCAGTCGCATCCGTATTCCAAGGCTGCAGCCAAGGACACACAGCGGGATGCCGGTAATGTGCCTGAGGATGCGATCACGTGTGTCGCGCTGTGCGAGTCTCGCGCAGTCGATCAAGAAATCGTACCTCGGGAAGAGATCGCGCGGTTGTGCACATGTGCGTTTGAGGACGTCAATGAAACCGTCTGACTTCAAGATTGGCATGGAATTCATCTGCGGGCCGTTCTGGTGGCGATGCACCGATATTGGAACTCGCACTGTCACCGCGATCCGGCTTGTCGAAGATGATTCGGTCTGGTACGAAGGTCCGCCCTACATGATCGAAGAAGTCGTGCTCGATGAAGCGGAGTTGGACGATGCGCATCTGACGGAAGAAGACGCTATTCGCGCTTCCATTGACGAAGCGGATACCTCTTGGCCCCCCGGTTTTCCCCAAGAAGCGGTGATGCGGATGATGGACGTCAGCATTGAAGGCGAGCCCTATCCTCGAAAGCCGCTCCTCCGTTTCAATCGATTGCGCGCGGACGGTGAGATCTTGCACCCGTACGCCGGACGCAAGGTGCTCGACGGCTGGCTCGTCTGCCTCTATCTGCCGTTCACTCAGGAATGGGCGGAGATACCAGAGCGGGAATTCTTAGACCTTACGATTGCAGGTGAAGCCGTTGTGCGCGAGCGCACTAATCGACAATGACGTTGAGACGTGAAACAGCTCGGTACCACACTGTGGTGCATACGTTGGTGCGCCTCGCGGGTCGGAAGGATGCGCGAACATACGTGCTATACCTCATTGGGCACGAAAGAGATTCTCCGCAGGCAATGATTCCGCTCGTGGAGTATGTCTTGGAACAGGGGCGATCAAGGTCGATCGCGTGGCAGCAGGGTGTGGCGCGGGCTGTTGGCCTTTTTATCGACTTTCTGTGTGCGAACCGGGAGGCGTTTTCCCATAGGACTGAGCGCCCGGAAGTCCTAGCCGAATACGCCGAGGCGCTTGTCGGTGGCACCGTTGGTCTCGATGGTAACGATCCATCGGGGCTTTACTGGGAGCCTCGATCTCTCTCTCGTGCGACGGTCCTGCTTAATGCGCTGACGGCCTTCAGCGACTGGCTTGTAAACCGGAAGGCGGCGGTGCCACTTAACCCGTGGAAAGAAGCGTCGATTGCGGACCAGGTAGCGTATTGGCGTCGCTTCGATCAACGTCGTGCACATTCGTTGCTGGCGCACACATACGGGCGGGACGCGGCCGTCGAGCGGTCGAAGCTGGTGCGCTCCGTATCCGTCAGGCGCAAGGCGCTCTTGCATGACGTTGCGCCGGCCAAGTTCTTTCCTCAGAACCACATTTATCAGCTCATCGCAGAGGGCTTTCCGATTCGAGGAAAATCGAAGGCAGCGAGCGCTGCACGAACGGATGAATATCCGCGACATGCTCATCTCCGTGCTGTTGCACGGGGGTGGTCTTCGGGAATCGGAGCCCTTCCATCTGTACGTGAGTGATGTCGCAATCGATCCACGAAACGCGAAAAGTGCACTGGTCCGACTCTACCACCCCGAGCAGGGCAAAGCGCCTGACGACTACGTGGACCCCGTTGCGCGCAAGGTGCTCGATGGGGACCGTGAGGAATACCTGCGTGTTAAATGGCAGATGCAACCGCGGAATCTGGTGCCGGGTCGGTTTCACGCGGGCTGGAAAGATCTGAAGCTGACCGACGGCCGAGCGAAGTACGCGCTCGTGCACTGGTTCCCATCGTACTGGGGCGAAGTGTTTCTCGCGCTCTTCAAGATTTACATCACCAAGGTTCGCAGTCGCCATTGTGCTCACCCGTTCCTGTTCGTAAGCCAGAAAGAAGACGTCGCTGGTGCCCCCTATACCGTGGATTCATTCAGGCAGGCCCACGCCAAGGCAGTGAAGCGCATCGGTCTGGTCCCGGGAAAGGCGTTCGGTACGACACCGCACGGGCATCGGCATGCGTATGCACAGCTAATGACCGATGCTGGTGTTCGCGACGAGGTTATCCAGGCGGCACTGCACCATAAGGCTCCGGAATCCCAGCGGGTCTATAAGGAGCCGACTGCCGACAAGGTCAATTCGGCGCTTCATGCAGCGGGCAACCGGCTGTTCAAGGAAGAATCCACGAAAATTTTGCAAGGCATGGGGTTATGAGCAGATCCTATCTCCAGACGGACCAGTACACGACCATTGTTTCGCCGCTGACGGGAAACACGTTATACCGAAACGACAGCGACGACTGCTATCTTGTGTCGCCCGCCTTCGACGGCTCGAAGGCGGCGACCATTTGCGATCAGATTGTTCGCGGCTGGACTTCGGCTGACTGGTGGCAGCATGCTGCTGGCACAGAATATGAAGGTCCGTGCACGCGCCTCATCGGTCTGGCGAGCGTAGTCGACTTCATTGAACGCTTCAACGACCTGATTAGCGTTTTGAACAGGCGTGGGCCGAAAGATGGCGCGATTTCGGCCAAGACGGGCCTGCGACGGCGGGTCATCGAACTGACCTCCTCTCTGTGGGAAGCCGACCTTCTGGCCGCGCCTCCGCACTTGCCGTTTCAGCGGCTCACCGTGGATATAGGAATCATCGAATTCGGTCCGCATGCAGCGTGGATTCGTGAAATATCGGAGGTCAGTAAGAGCCTCAACGAGGCTTACCGTAGGCAGGCGTCATACGGCATGTGGCGTCTTGCCATGACGGCAATCGGCGTGCGGGAAGCGGGAGATATGACGCCGGGCGTGGTTCGGATGGAAGCGGTCGACAAGTTCCGTGGCCGGGCGATTCGATCCATTCGCCCGTTGCTGGCCGTGCAGCGGCGGTTGTATGGCGCAAAACTCACAATTACTGAACACGACTGGGGTGTAGGACGCGGGAGGCCACGCCCCGTATTCGATTTCTCTTCGGTCTTGCAATCGGACCCCAGTCTCGTGGAATGGCAGACATTGCTGTCCAATTGGATGGCAAACGACGTGACCGGCGGCGTCGCGCCCAAGCGTGATGCGCTCACCGTATTTTTTCGATACCTGCTGGCATGTCCTGCGGTTACCCGCAGCCCCGTGGAATATGTCTCGCGAAGCTATAACATCCCGGTCCGCTACGAGGAATGGATTGATGAACAGCGTCTTGAGGCGGGGACTGCGGCTAAGCGCATCGGATCCATGGCCGGATTCTTCGACTGGTATGTCGATGTCCGGCTGGCCCTAGAAGACGACATCGGACGGCCAGTCCGGAATCCACAGTTGTTCAACCCGATTGCAAGACGGAAAGAGGTGCCGAAGCGAGCTGAAACGGCTCGTGACGCTCTGCCTATCAGGTATATCCGGGAGCTGATTCACGTCATCACCCATGACGACTACGCGTGGGCCAAAACCTTTCGAGAGGACCACATCAAGCGATTTCATCCGGTTACCAAGCAATGGGAGACCGTATGGAGCCCGGTCAGGGCGTACGCGATGCTTCTCAAGCTGTTTTTACCGCTTCGCACCTACTAGGTGACTATGCTGGATAGCGGAGAGGCGGATTCCTTCACCTATTCCCACGGTCGTTGGGACCGGAATCTCGGCGAGTTAGCTCCGCAGGGCGCGGCTTTGGTGCGGCGGGGCTTTCTGAGGCGCTACCAGGATACAAATACCGGGAGTGAGTTCACCGGGTTTTACGTCAACACCAATAAGACGGCTGACCGCTTCAAAGATCTCAATGATAAAGGATATGAAATACCCTGGCAGCACGACGAGGTGATTCGATTGATCGATGAGCTTGTTGCGTGGCAGAAAACGTTCAATCCGATCCACCACCCCACAAAGTGGACGGATCTCACCAATGCGAACGTCACGCGAAGCCATACGAAAGCGCAGATGATCGCCAGAGGGGCAAGTTGCTTCCTTTTCCGAGACCCAATCCGCTCCAGCAAGGATCATCCGATCTACACCGGGCGCTTGCTGACTTTCTGGCACGCTTTACTGGACGAACTCGAAAAACGCGTTGAAGCGCGCGGGGAGACATTGCCCAATGGAAAGCCTATCCGGTTCATCGAAAAACGCGACGTGCGCGGTAACCCGCGCGTGCCGATATTCGATCTGCACTCGCTGCGAGTTTCGATTCTTACGGCCTTTTCCGTTGAAGGCGGCGTGCCGCTATCCATTCTTAGCAAATGCGTAGCCGGACACGCAAGCGTACTCATGACGCTCTACTATCTGAAGCAGGGGCCGTCATATATCTCGCAGCAGCTCGCTGAAGCGCAGGCCGAACTGCTAGGGCACGAGCAGGAAAACTACTCACGCTTTCGACAGGATTGCGATCTCGCCAACGCGGAATCCGTTGTGGCGTTCAATGACAAGGTCGGCTTACTGGCGGCGCAGGAGCGTTCGGCGGCCGGGTGGCTCATCGGCGACCTTGGTATTTGCCCGGTTGGTGGTTCACTTTGTGACGTCGGCGGCCCGAAACTGACGGGAGAAAACGGGAGAAAGGACTTTCAGCCGACGCCGGGCGGTCCGCGCAACTGTGTTCGCTGCCGGTTCTTCCTATCCGGCCCTGCGTTCTTGGGCGGGTTGGTCGCCCACTTCAATTCCGTGGGGATCGAAGTTGTCGAAGCCAGCGAGCAATTGCGCCGGATGCAAACTGACATCACCACGGCCGAGAACGAGATCCTCAACGACGGGGCTGAAGAAGCGGCGTCATCGACCTACCGCCGGCTCGATGCCCTCTACAGTCGCCGTGAAACGGCTATGACGGAGCTTGATGTTCTCGCGCACAACTGGCACGCGACCTACACGTTGATCGAACGCTCGAAAGCAATACTTGCAACGGCGCCGGAGAGTGGTGAGCCCGGTAAATCCGTTCGCCTATTGGCGACTGTGGATCTAACTGATGTCGCGACAGCCCTCGGTGAGGCCCGCCCGTTCGATCTGTACAACAGCGTGTGTCAGCACGCTACCGTGTATCCGGCCCCTACGGTCCCCCGGGCCACGCTGCGTCGAGGCAGATTGCTAGACGCCATGCTTGCCCGAAACCATCGGGAGCCGATTTTTGCTTCGCTCACGGACGACGAAGCGCTGGCTGTGGGCAACGAACTCGTCAATTTCCTCTATGCCCGCCTCGGTTACAAGGAGACGGCGTGCTTGATCGAGGGCAGCAGGCTGCTTGAGGCGAGCGGCATTGCCGATGACATGGATGTGATGTTGACGGAGCGCATCGGCGCGCCGGTAAAACTGTCGACGTTGATTTATCAGGAGCCTGCGCCGCAGCGGGCGGCGCAACTCGCGTTAGAGGGGGACCCCGCATGAACACCAATCCAGCGGCATTACTGGAGCAGCTATGCGGCGCGGCAACCCCTCGTAAGGAACAGTCGCTGCGGCTCGTCTTTGCGATCTGTGAAGAGCAAACTGACCGAGGAAGTCGAGACTATTCTGTCGCCACCATTGGTCGGATTTCGTCCGATCGAGGCGGACCGTCTGCGGCCGCAATCCGCAATAAGCCGGGAGAGGAGTATCGTGCCCTGATCAAGGCTTATGCAGCGTCGGTCGGTGGCAACGACCGCAAGAAGAAAGCGCAGAAGGCAACCGCTGCCGATGAGATTCTTGAGGGAGTCTCAGATCCGGTTCTTGCCGTGCGGATCAAACTTCTGCTGGCCGAAGTCACGTCTCTGCGTGCCCAGCCGCTAGCGACACGGAAGCTGGCAAATCAGACTGCGGTGCTTGACCTGTCGGAACCATCTCACCACGACCAACAGGCGAAAGCACCGAAGGGTTTGAGACTCACGTTTCACGAAGTGACGGCATTGGAGGCAGCGATTAGCTCGGCCACGCTGTCTGACTGGGGATGGATCGTCGACGATACTGGCCGTGTCACCACTGATGCTGTCCAAATCGTGTTCAGGGCCGGCTTCGCCTCCGCAATCCGCAAGACCGTCGATTACGTTGCGGATTTCTAATGTGATAGACACACCGCTAAACTATTGATTTTGCGGTGTTGTTATATCTATCTCTAGCAAAAACGGGTCGCCGGACCTTCGCCAGTCGGCTTGTTGCACAGGGCCACTCGATTGAAACGGTGCAGTTACTGCTGGGCCACGTCCACCTCGATCATGTCGCTCCGTATCTGGAGGTCTCAAAGAAGGCGAAGCGCGAGGCGATTGCCGATCTGAGTGGGGTGTTCTCGGAGGCTTGATTGTCATCCCCGTTGGGGATATAAAGCTAGGAGTGACTTTGACCGTTAAATAGACGCATGACAACGAAGGAAGATCTCTCAGCACTTCCCCAGCAGGAACTGCTGCGCATAGCGATGGATCGGCTGGGCATGTCGCGGGCGGAGTTTGCCGCGCGCTTGAGCATTGCCGTGCGCACGTTGGACAAATGGCTTCTGCCCGCAGATTCCCCGGACGCGCGCACCATGCCCGATATGGGCCGATCCTATGTGCTGGAAATCCTGCAATGGCAGAAAAACCGGAAACCCGCTTGATTATCCCCAATGGGGATATATGCTGACGAATAGTGAACCTCGCTTCGAGAAGCAAATGCCGAATCAAACTGCCGCGCTGCTGAATACTATCGACGCCGACAAGGCAACTCTCGATGCTGCGCGCCCACTGCCGCCGCACACGGTAGCGTCGCTGCGCGAGAAGTTGGTGCTGGAGTGGACGTATCACTCCAATGCAATCGAGGGCAACACGCTCACGCTGCGCGAAACCAAGGTGGTTCTCGAAGGCATTACGGTCGGCGGGAAGTCCCTTCGTGAACACTTCGAAGCGACGAACCATCGCGACGCGATCCTCTATGTCGAGGACATCGTGGCGAAGGGGGAGGCGCTGTCAGAATGGCAGATCCGCAATATACACAGCCTGGTATTGAAAGGCATCGACGATAACGAGGCAGGCCGGTATCGGCGTGAGAACGTCGTAATCGCAGGCGCGAGCACGATCCCGCCTGATTTCCTGCATCTGCCCGCCGAAATGGCCGCGCTTATCGCTTGGTATGAGAACGCGGCAAGCATGCACCCGATCGAGCGTGCTGCGGAGCTGCACACGCGGTTCGTGAAGATCCATCCGTTCGTCGATGGCAACGGCCGGACGGGACGGCTGCTGCTGAACTTCGAATTGATGAAAGACGGTTACCCGCCCGCGATCATCCGCAAAGAGGATCGGCTGGCCTACTACGACGCCCTCGACTATGCCTGCGTCAGTGGTGACTATGGCGACATCACGCGCCTGGTCGCGGAGTCGGTGCAACGCTCGCTTGACGTCTATCTCGACGTGCTCGGGTTGCGTCATTCGCCTGCACCGGCTTCGGCACCGCCGTCGCCGGGTCTCGGGATGTAGTTTGCAATGGCCGGGCACGCATACTATTTCATCCTGGATGGCGCTCACTAGCCGGTCGAGGTAACGCTTAAGCAATGGTCTCGTTGGGACGCCGATCATGCGGTCATCGCGCGGACGGATGTCGGCCCACACGCGCGGGTGCTCACGCGGTGGTCTGGAATGACGGATGACGTGACGATGCCCGGTCCGCCACGGTTCGTGCATTACGTTGATGGGCCAGGAATCAAGGACAAGACGGTCGATACCTTGAGCTATGTTGAGGCACTTGCCAGGCACGAGCGTATTGTGACGTGGCTGCGCGCGCGGGTGGCGCGTTACGAGAAAAACCGGAGTTCATGGAGAGCATGGATCAACTCATCCGCATCACGACCGAC
Organism: Paraburkholderia adhaesiva; assembly: GCF_021390575.1. GTDB lineage: Bacteria > Pseudomonadota > Gammaproteobacteria > Burkholderiales > Burkholderiaceae > Paraburkholderia > Paraburkholderia adhaesiva. The sequence continues at coordinate 290,222 of NZ_JAJEJQ010000004.1, forward strand.
GTTGTATTCGCAGCGGTGGTGCTGGGCTCCGAATGGGGCGCGGAGTACCGACTCGACGCCGGTAATTCGAAGGCGGTCCCGGCCGGTTCTCAGATGGAGAGCGGGGGAGCGCCGACAGTCGATGAAGCGCCCCGCGCAGTGAGCGTGACCGGCGCTGCACAGATGGCGATGTTCTAACGAATACGGAAAACGCGATCCATACTGCGCACAGCACCATACACAAAGAATTCATGGACGCTCAACTGCATACGCAACCAGCAGCAACGGCGAATGCAAAAAAGGCGAATACGACGGCGAACGGCAGGATCAAAATGTAGGGAAAAACGCGATTATGGAACTCAACAGTCCGGCCTTCGAGGTCATGCGTGCGGTGGAGAAGCAATTTCCACACGCATGGAGCCAGGCCGACAGCTTGCGCTCCACGCTGACGCGTGGCCGCTATCGGGACGGCAGTATTTTTAGCCGTGCTGAGGCAGAAACGCTTAGCCTGAAGCTTGAGCCGGGCGAAAATCCGTCGCTCCATCCGGCGCTGCTGGGCGCACTGGTTGCGTGGCGTCCGACGCAAGGTGTCTATCGATTCGATCAGACGTTTTACGAGGAACTGATTGACACCGATCTCGAAGGCGACGTGCCGAGCCAACTACTAACGCGCCTGCCAGGCTGGGCCGTCTTTGTAGAAACCCCGTTGTCCGACAACATGTCGTACCCATTACTCGGATTCTGGGCATACCTGTCGCGCCTTGGGACGCAGGACGAGCTTGAATTAGTTGGGATCTGGCGCGAAGAGTCGGCTAAACTTCAAGAGGCCGGGATCAACCCCAGCAGAGATGTGCTTATGTATTCCTTGCCGCTGGGAAACCATCCCGTGCAAGATCTGTTGCAAATGATGTATCAGCGAGCCGACACTGAAGCGGGTCGCCTGCCGAGGAATCTCGCGAATTCCGACGCCTTCGTCATCAACACGCATGTCGTCTCTGCCCTGTTGTCGCTGCTACTTTATCTCTGTTCCGAGAAGCCCGACATCCAGGACTGGAGGCCGGAAACACCCAAATTCAAGTTTTTCGGCGCGACGAAGCGCGTTCTCAACGCGAAGAATCCCCGACAATGGAACGTAGGCATTCGTATGGGCGCGGCACTGAGCCTCGCAAGGCGTGAGGCTTCTGCGCCAGACGGAACGGGTAGCGTAGCCATCGCCGTGCGCCCTCACGTTCGTCGTGCTCACTGGCATTCGTACTGGGTAGGCAAGCGTGGCGAACAATCGATTTCGCTTCGCTGGCTTCCGCCAATCCCCGTCAACGTCGAGCAGGATACCGATCTGCCAGTGGTGATTCACCAAGTAGCATCCGAGTGAAGGAAAAGTAATGGCAAAGGCACAGCAATCGGCGAGAGAGCATACGAGACGCTTGAGCGAAGGGTGTTGCCCAATTCACGGCACGCCGATGCCGCAAATCGGCAACGATGTGATCGACGGGCAACACGTGTACGTTGTTGGCTGTCCGCGTAAGGACTGCGACGTACAGGCGACGGAAACTGAACCATATGGTCCGGCGACCCTTCGTTCTGAGTGGGTGCATCTCATTCAGCCGACGCTAGTTTCATAGGGAAAGCGCTCGCGCCGGGCGCGCGAGCCACGCAGGAAAACGCAAACGCACTATGACAAGTGACATCGACAATAAAGCCACAAGCGGGGCCGCTTCTGGCGGCGAGGTGGCTGGGTTCTGGCGTAGGACGGTCGCGTTTGGTATCGACTGCCTCGTGCTTGGCCTGATTGGCTCGACCCTGGCTTTCCTCTTCTTTGACCAGTTGGCGAAGATTGGACTATGGGGACGATTGATTGGCTTTTTGATCGGTGTGGGCTATTTCGGCTTCATGGAAGGTTTCGCTGGCCGCTGTCAGTCGCTCGGAAAGCGGGTATTGAAGATCAAGGTGGTAAGGCGCGACGCTAATGGAGTCCGCGCGTTGACCTTTGCACAAGCGAGTGCTCGCTATGCGGTCATCGCGATTCCGCTGGTCCTCGGCGGCATCGGGTTCGTCGACTTGCCGGTGTTGAATTCGCTGACTATGGCGTGGCTGTCAACCGCCAACAGACTGGTCGTATTCCTTTGGAGCACGGCGTCTCTATACCTGCTTGCTTTCAACCGGCCATGTCGACAATCTCTGCACGATCTTGCTGTCTCCAGTCTTGTGATTCGTGACTCTGCAAGCGAAGCACGGGTCACCCCCGTTCGCACCCTGCACTGGGTTGTGCTGGGAGCCGTTGCAGGCTTGGTTATCATCGTGAGCCCATTCCTCAATCGATATGTCGCGTCGAAGCTTACCGATATGTATGCGATTCAGCGAGCGACACTGTCGATTCCCGGCGTCCGGCAATGCAGCATCACGGCGAACAGTAGCTGGCATGTAGGAACTGGAGATAAGGCGCGACGGACAGCCATGATTGCCGTTGTGACAAACGCCCCGGTGTTGCTGACAGAGCGCGGTATGCTAGAAATCGCGAAGGCGGCATTTGCAGCGTCGCCAATTCTCGCGAGCCAGGACGCTGTTACGATCGTCAGCGCCCGCGCTGTTGACCTCGGCATTGCAACGTGGCGAACCCAGTATGCAGAGAGCTTTCCTGGAAGCGAATGGGTAGCGAAGATCGGATCTGGGGCCCCCCGCACGGTGCAGTGAATACACTAGAAAACGCTCGCTACCGTATGGGGCTAGCAACAATGAACGATGACAGTTACTAATGCAAACATGTCCGTGAGACGGCCTGCGATCGTCGTAAGCGTGGCACCAGTGACGTCTTGACTGGAGATCGTGATCCTCAGACTGCCGTGCGGAGCTGAGCTGCGACGACCCACGGTGTGAGTTCGTCAATGCGGTTGATGGCATGGTCTGCGATGCGTACAAGCACGTAGCGCAGATACGCCTCAGGATCGATACCGTTGAGTTTTGCGGTGCCAACGAGGCTGTAGATCGCAGCAGCACGTTCGCCACCGGAGTCTGCGCCGGCGAACAGATAGTTGCGGCGGCCAATCGCTACCCCGCGTAACGCGCGCTCGACAGGTAGATTGTCGATCTCCAACTGCCCGTCATCGCAATAGCGTGTGAGCGCTTGCCACCGGTTCAACGCATAGAGGATCGCCCGACTCGTGTCCGATTTGCGCGAGAGCGTTTCCAGCATCGTTGCGAGCCACGCGTGGAATTGATCGAGTAGCGGCCGCGCATGCTCCTGGCGATGGGCACGGCGCTCGTCGGGCGGTTTGCCCCTGATGGTTTCCTCAATCCTGTATAGCGCGCCGATACGCTCAAGCGCTTCGGTGTTCAACGCATTGGGGCGCGCTGCGTGCAATTCGTAGAACTGTCGTCGAGCGTGCGCCCAGCAAGCGGCCTCCGTAACGCGCCCGGTTTCGTAGATTGCCTGGTAACCCCCGTATGCGTCGGCTTGCAGCGTGCCGTTGAACGAATCGAGGTGCTGCTGTGGATGGATGCCCTTGCGATCCGGCGTATAGGCGAACCACACCGCCGGCGGCGTCAGGTCGGCCGATGCACGATCATCGCGCACGTACACCCACAGGCGACCGGTCTTCGTCTTGCCGTTACCCGGTGCAAGCACTGGAACCGGCGTGTCGTCGGCGTGCAGTTTCGTCGCTGACATCACGTGACGACGCAGTGTTTCAACGAGCGGCTGCAGCAGCGTCGCCGCGTGACCGACCCACTTCGCAAGCAGCGAGCGATCAAGCTCGACGCCTTCTCGCGCGTACATGACCGACTGCCGGTAGAGCGGCACGTGGTCTGCGAACTTGGAGACCAGCACATGTGCCAGCAACCCTGGGCCGGCGAGACCGCGTTCGATGGGGCGGCTCGGCGCCGGCGCCTGGGAGATGTGGTCGCAACATACGCACGCAAACTTCGGGCGCACATGACGGATGACCCGGAAGCTGGCCGGCACGTACTCAAGCTGTTCGGCGACGTCTTCTCCCAGCGACTTCATCAGGCCACCGCACTGCGTGCACTTCCCAGCGGATTCGGGCAGGTGCGTCTGGATCTCGCGCGGCAGATGTTCCGGCAATGGCCTGCGCGGCGCCTGTTCCACTGCCGTGCGCAGCGTCTTCGGGATTTCGACCGGCGCAGCGCCTTCGTCGACCTCAAGCTCTTCGAGACGCAGCTCGAGTTGCTCGATCTGATGATCCAGCTTCTCCGACTTGCGACCGAACTGCATACGGCGTAGCTTGGCAATGAGCAGCTTCAGGTGTTCGACTTCGGCAGCGCGCGAAGCCAATGCGGCTTGTTGCGAGTCGACCGTTTCCTGCAACTTGAGCACTTGCGCGTCGCGTTCGCGCAGCGCGGCCTCCTGGCTGAGCAGCATGGCCTTCAGCGTTTCGACATCGTCGGGAAGTGAGTTCGCGCGCGTCATGCAGGCAGTTTACGCGCCAGCAGCGACGTTTACAACGCTGAGGTCGGTCGTGCCGTTCTCGTCGGTTGCCGCCAGTCGATGCCTTCCAGCAGCATCGATAGTTGCGCCGGGCTCAGGCAGATGACGCCGCCGTCGGCTTGAGGCCATACAAAGCGCCCCTTCTCGAGTCGTTTCATCAGCAGGCACATGCCGTCGCCGCTCCACCACAGCACCTTGAGCAGGTCGCCGCGTTTGCCACGAAACACGAAGACGTGCCCGCAGAAGGGATCGCGTTGCAGTAAGGTCTGCACCTTGGCGGCCAGGCTGTTGAAGCCTGAGCGCATGTCGGTCACGCCAGCAGCCAGCCAGACGCGCGTGTGGCTGGGCAGACCGATCATGCTGCTGCTCCCGGCATACCGCGCAGCATGCGCAGCACCAGCATCAAGGTACTTTCGTCAGGTGCGCCTTCAATACGCACCCGGGCGTTGCCGACACTGATTTCGATAGCCCCTGACGGTGCAGTGACCGGCGCCGGAGTCGATGCCGGCGGCGCTACCTCGGTCAGCGCTGCATCGATCTTTACGGGAAGCAGATCAACGGGATCGTATTCACCCGCGTGCAGCGCCCGACGCCATTTGAACACCAGGTTCGTGTTCAGCCCGTGTTCCATCGCCAGGCGTGCGACCGAAACCCCGGGCTCGCTCGCCAGCCTGGCGATCTCGCGCCGGAATTCGAGCGGATGATTCGGTATGCCTTTGCGGCCAGATTTCTTCGGTGCATCTGTTGTCAAAGTAGTCCCCACTACTCGATGAACTGAACCCAAGAAGTTGGACTGTGAACGACTATGCCTTCGCAAATTGAGCTCGGTACTCGACCGGGCTGAACCCCTGCAATTTGATCTTGATTCGGTCGTGATTGTAGTACTTGATGTAGCTCTCAATGCCAGTTCGTAACTCCTCGACGTCTCGGAACTCATTGAGATAGTAGAACTCCGACTTTAGCGTACCGAAGAAGCTCTCTATGGCAGCGTTGTCGAGGCAGTTTCCTCTGCGAGACATGCTCTGGGTAATTGCACGCTCTTCGAGGCGACGTCGATATTCTGGCATCCGATACTGCCAGCCTTGGTCGGAATGCAGGACTGGCTTATCACCGGATTGCAGCCGGTTGAACGCCTTCCCTAGCATTGCGCTCACCATATTGAACAAGGGACGTCTGGCAATCTCATACGACACGATTTCGCCGTTGTAGAGATCCATGATTGGCGACAGATACAGCTTCTGACCGCCCACGTTGAACTCCGTGACGTCAGTCACCCACTTTTCGTTCGGACGTCTCGCCTCGAACCTGCGCTCGAGTACATTCGGCGCTACGTGGCCGAGCTGCCCTCTGTAGGCGCGATACTTCTTCGCCCGAACACAGGACTTCAACTGCAGCTGAACCATCAATCGTCGGACGGTCTTATGATTGACCAAGTGCCCGTCTCGCCGGATGACGGCCGTGATCCGCCGATAGCCATACCGTCCCTTGTGTTGATCGAACAACATGCGAATCTTCACTTTTAGATCAGCATACTTGTCGACCATCTGCAATGCCTTCTGCTGGTAGTAGAAAGTGCTGCGCGCAAGTCCCGCTACCTTCAGAAGGCCTGCAAGCGGATATTGTTGCCTTAGCTCAAGCACGATTTTCGTTCGCTCTCTCGCGCTGACCGCTCGCTCGCTTGAACCAAGGCCTTCAGCTTTTTTAGATATGCATTCTCCATACGGAGACGGTGCAGTTCGTCCAGCAATTCCTGGTGGCTTCTCGCATCACCGGCTTGTTGCGCTTTGTTTTGTAACGCAGCGTTCTTCGTCATCTTCCTGCGACGCCCCCTGGAACCCCACGACAGGGCTTCCGGTCCACCTTCGTTATATTGCTGCTCCCAGCGGCCAATGATGTTGAAACGTCGGATATTGAACAATGCGGCGGCCTGTCGATGCGACAGCCCCTCCTCACGCACTCGCTTCAATACCGAAAGCTTCAATTCGACGCCATAGAACTCCCGCTTCTTCTCGACAACACCGGCTTCACCGTGCGTGCGATAACCAGCGATCCATTGGCGTAGCGATGAAACGTCGACGTTGTGCCGCTGAGCGATAGCCTTCAGCCCGCCCTCGCCTGAACGGTAGTCTCTCACCGCAGCCAGCTTGGCTTGCTCCGTATATTTTCCCATAAACCCCTCGGGTTGATGTCCAACCTTCGGGGTTCAGTTCACAATGTGGTGGGGACTACTCTGGCAACTTCTGGTCAAACCGTCGAGACGGTACGGAGGACTCGCTTACCGATCGTCACAGGCTTGGCATACCTGTTTCTGACGTCCGTGATGACCATGCTGCGCGCATATGACGCGAAGGCCTACATCGGCAAGATGGCGCTCTATGCCGGCAGTGTGTTTCCGGTCGCGGCTCAGTGGAGGTGGCACTGGTTCCAGATCGGGCTGACCGTGGCTATCGCGGTCGGGCTGTTCCGTGGCTGGCGCTGGGCAAGATGGCTCGCACTCGCGGTGTTCGTCGTCGCCTGCGCAATTTCAGCGCCCATTCGGGACGTGCGGGCAGTGCCAGCGTATGTGTTCTGGTTGGCATTGAGTCTTGTGGCCTACGCGCTGCTCTTTCTCACACCGGACGCCAAAGTATATTTTTCCCACACAACCCGGCCCGAGCCGGCCTTCACGTTGCGAGGGGTCCTGAGCACGACCTTCCTCATTCTTGCGGTCTTTACGGCCCATAGCATCGCCTTCGCCGCGTTGTACAAGAACGTGGGCGCCGGGACCGTGTGGGGAAGCTCTGCAGTCTTTTTGCTTCCAGCGCTGCTGTTGAGTGCGCTTGCCCGTTGGGACCTCCAGCGTTCCGCTCGTGAGATCGCAGCGGCATTGCTGGCCGTGACCGTCGCCGTGGCAAGCGTGCAGGTCAGCGTCGTCATCGCACCCCGTGGGTGGTACCCCGATGCCATGCTCCGGGCAGGAGTACTTCATGGTCTGCTTTTGACGGTTGTGCTCGGTATCACCGGTGTTGCGCTCACTGCATGGGACGTACGCGCTCGCAAGTTTGCCGCCCCGTGATCGGCGCAGGTCAGTCTGCGAATCGGAAAACACATGGACGCGGTTGAAGCATGCAAGACGGCACTTCGCGCGAAGATCGAGGCCGACCGGGATAGGAGCAACAGGTACGCTTGGCGTTTCGCCTTGTGGCTCGCTCTTTGGAAGTGGGCCACGATTGTGTCCAGCGGGATTTCCGTCACTCTCGGCATTGTCGCGAGCGTGAAGCCTTTTCCCCTCAATCCGGCTGTTTTCAGCGCCATCGCGGCGGTAACGGCCGGCCTAGCCGCCCTGCAACAAAAGTTTAGCTGGCGAGAACAGTCGGACGCCTATTACGCCCGTGCTGATCGACTGGATAAGCTGCTTGATCAATTGGATTACGAATTGCCTGTCGAAATCACACTGGAGCAAGTCGCGTTAATCTCGCGCCGATATGATGAAGTTCGACGGGAGATCGGGGATCGAATCTTCGCGATAAACCGGCAGGAAGACGCTCGTTGGACCGCAGCACCATCCGCGAAGGGTCACAATGCTTCAGACCTTCCAGATCACACGGTCTGACAGGAAAAGGGGAAAACGATATGGCTGGTAATGGAACCGATCGCACGCGACACGATTACGCGCTTCCAAGTCCGGAGCGGCCACCCCGCCGGGATTGCCCGTTCCGACTCGGCCTCTTCTTGACCCTTGTCGCACCCACATCGATCATGGTTGGCACTGGAAATGCGCAAGCCGCGTGGGTTGCAACGGTTTGTTGTGTGCTATTCACGCTGTTGGTAAGGGCGGAGGACCTTGAACCGCACCGGGAATCGTGGAGGTCGGTTGATTTAAGTTAATGCGGGCACATCAGCGATATTTCTGAGTTGCCCATAGTAGTTTGCCTCAGCTTCAGCGGGCGGGATATAGCCCAGCGGTTCCATCAATCGATGATGGTTGTACCAGGCCACCCATTCCAGCGTTGCAGGCTCAACGGATTCCGTCGTTTTCCACGGGGCGCGCCGATGAATCAGTTCCGTCTTGTACAGGCCGTTGATCGTTTCAGCCAGCGCGTTGTCGTAGCTGTCGCCACGGCTGCCGACCGAAGGCTCGATGCCCGCTTCGGCCAGACGTTCGCTGTAGCGAATGCTGACGTATGGGCCCCCCTATCGGAATGGTGTATCAATGTCCCACCCTCGCCCGGTTGCCGCGCGTACAGCGCCTGTTCAAGTGCGTCCAGTACGAAGTCCGTGGTCATCGACGAACTGACTCGCCAGCCAACAATACGGCGGGCGAATACGTCGATCACGAACGCAACGTAAAGCCAGCCTTGCCACGTCGAAACGTACGTGAAGTCCGACACCCAGAGCTGATTCGGCCGCTGCGCCTTGAAGTACCGGTTGACCCGGTCCAGCGGGCGCGGTGCGCTCTTGTCGGCAATCGTGGTGCGAATCCTCTTGCCGCGAACAACACCACGCAGACCTTGCAGTTTCATCAGCCGACCGACTGTGCAGCGTGCAACCGCAATGCCCTCCCGGTTCATCTGCTTCCAGACCTTCGGCACGCCATAGACCTGCATGTTGGCCTGCCAGACACGCCTGATCTCGCGTTGCAGAATCTCATCGCGTTTCGCGCGGGCACAGCGTCGGGATGGATCACGAAGCTGTGCTGCATGGCGTCGGTAGCCCGACGGGGCAATCCGCAAGACCTTGCAGATCGGCTCGACCCCGAAGGTGTCGCGATGCTGATCGACGAAGGCCTTCAGGACTTGAAACGGCGGTCGAGCTCCGCCTGGGCGAAAAACGCGCTGGTAGGTTCAATGAGTCGTTGCAACACCTTCCTATTAGTATCGAATGAGGGAGGGTTGGCGAATGGCACAAATGGGACGGCCTGGGTTGCCGCCAGAAGGCAAGTCAGAGGTTTGGCGGCGGTGGCGGGCAGGCGAATCGTTTCTTGGTATCGGTAAGGCACTAGGCAAGCCTGCAGGGTCGATTTACGGCGTGATCCGACTATGCGGAGGGTACACCCCTGCTGCTCGTAAGCGGCCGTTGCGGGCATTGACGTTGAGCGAACGTGAAGATATCTCGCGCGGCATCTCCGCTGGACTTTCGATTCGAGCGATTGCCCGCGATTTGAGTCGCGCGCCTTCCACGATTTCCCGTGAGATTGCGCGTAACGGCGGAACAGGCCACTATCGAGCTCTGGAAGCCGAGGAGCGAGCCTCGAAGGCCGCTCTGCGACCCAAACACTGCCTCCTGGAGCAGAATCGGCGCTTGCGCTACGCGGTCGAGCGTAAGCTTTGCCGCGAATGGTCTCCAGAGCAAGTGAGCGGTTGGCTTAAGAACCGATATGCCGATGACGAGTCGATGCGCGTGTCTCACGAGACGATCTATCGCAGCCTGTTTGTGCAAGCGCGCGGCGTCCTGAAGAAGGAGCTGCAGTATCACTTGCGGACCCAACGGAAGATGCGTCACTCACGCTTTTCTAGCACGAAGGGCGCTCGCAACAAGATCGCTGACGCGGTTTCGATTCACGAGCGACCACCTGAAGCAGCTGACCGTGCGGTACCTGGTCATTGGGAAGGAGATCTCGTCAGTGGCGCCAACAATACTCATGTCGCTACGCTGGTCGAGCGGCGCTCGAGATTCACCATCCTCGTCAAGGTAAAGGGAAAAGACACGGTGAGCGTTGTCGCGGGCCTCAAGCGCGAGGTTAAACGGCTGCCGCGGCATCTACGCAAGTCGCTCACCTGGGACCGTGGCATGGAGCTAGCGAACCACAAAGACTTCACCATTGCCACGGATGTGAAGGTCTACTTCTGCGACCCGCGAAGTCCTTGGCAACGCGGTACCAACGAAAACACGAACCGACTTCTGCGTCAGTACTTGCCTCACGGTACGCAACTTGATCAATATTCGCAGGCGGAACTGAACAAAATCGCGGCGCGACTCAATGAAAGGCCCAGAAAGACATTGGGCTTCATGTCTCCGGCCGATAAACTACGCGAGGCTGTTGCAGCGACTCATTGAACCTACCCTCGCGACCTTGAGAATCTCGTTGGCACGACGCAGCTCCTTGACCTCGCGCTCCAGAGCCTTCAGCCGTTCGCGTTCGTCGGTGGTCACGCCATCACGCTCGCCCTGGTCAACCTGGTCACGCTTGACCCATTCGTGCAGCGTCTGCGGCGTACAGCCGATCATCGGCGCAATCGACTCGACCGCTGCCCACATCGACGGATGTTCGCTACGCTGCTCGCGCACCAGGCGTACTGCTCGCTCGCGGACTTCCGGGGAAAACTTGGTTGCCTTCTTGTTCATGGCTCCATTGTCTCAAGAGTTGGAGCCTCCACAAAACCCGGCGCGGTTCAAGCCGAGTTGCGCGAGGGGATCGTAATTGCCTGGATGGTTATCTTTGTTGGGCACGTGCTTCTCGATGTGGCGTTTGGTAAATTTCAGTGGTTTGCCTACAGCCTTCCTGTTCCGTCACTGGTCGCCATCACCCTCGGAGTGATTTTATTCACGCGAAAAGAGTCCCGGCGAATTGGCCTTGGCATATTTTGGGGCCTTGCCCCGATCTTTGTTGTGCTCCTGATTTTGACGGTGGTTATGCTGTTTCTTTTCGCGAGGGCTGGAGTAGTTCCTTAGCCTGGTCAATGTCACCGTATCGTGATCCATTGCTCCAGAAATCTGGTATCAATCATCCGATACGGTTTTTCTGGATATTTGAAATATGGTGAGACTTCCCCGTCTTTATATGCCCGGCCAGCCCCAGCATGTAGTGCTCCGCACGCTCCCGGGAAAATATGCGTTCGTCGACGATTCAGACTACGGCTTCTTTGCCGAAAGCCTGCGAATCTATGCACGTGAGTTCGAACTCGCCATCCACGCGTGGGTGCTGATGCCAGACAAGATGCAACTACTCGTCACCCCTGCGAATACCAGCTCGCTATCGCTGGCCATACAGGCAACCGGTCGTCGGTATAGCCCAATGTTCAATCGCAGGCGTGGGACGCATGGTACGCCCTGGGATGGCAGGTTCCGCGCAACCGTAATCGAGCCCGGGCGCTATCTCCTGCTGGCCATGCGGCTCATGGAAGTCGAGCCCGTACGTGCCGGACTCGTGAGCGCGCCCGCAGATTACCGCTGGTCAAGTTACCACCACCACGCCGGTCTGGCCCATGATCCGAAGGTAACCGATCACGCCATGTTCTGGGCACTCGGCAACGAGCCATTCGAGCGGCACCGCGCCTGGCAGCAACTCTGCAGCGAGCCACTCGATGAAAGGGAAGTCGCGGCCCTCATGAACGCAACCATGAAAGGCTGGGTGCTGGGAGACGCAACGTACCCTGGAATGGGCTGCCGGTGTGGCCAACCGCCGGATTACACAACTGCGCCGTGGCCGTCCCCGCAGGTCCCCCGATTCACCCGTACACCGGCAAGACAGTTCCACCTCCTCGCAACCTGAACGCGAGGTGGTCCGCACACCGCACGAACCACCGCATCGAAATCAGGATCGTCAGCGAGTCCCCAAAACGCGTTCCCGGAAAGCAGACGAGTCCACAGAACTCAGGATCGCAAGACAGCTGGAAACCCTGAGCAATTCGAATTCGCACCTGTCGGCAGAAAAGCAGAGGTTGCTCAGGCACCTCGCCGGGCTGGGTCTCTCTGACCAGACATTCCTCGCGGCTCAGGCTATCGCACACATGCTGTCATTCGACGAGGATACGCATCTACCATTTCCGTCGATCAGTAACGTGACTGGACTGCCGGCACAAGCTGTCCATCAGGCGATCGGTGAACTACATGAGGCCGGTATAGTCACGCAGTGCATACACCATTACAAAACGCATTCAAAAATCGCGTACCGACTAGTCATGCTTCGTATTCCTGATTAATTTGATAAATCCATCTCGAACCATGGATGAGCAGAAATATTCTTCCGGCACGCGCGACGTGAAATGGCTCACGTGGCCGCAAAAGATAGTTGTGCAGGAGCGCAGCAGGATGCGACTGCAGTGGACACTCCGGACAGCGATCATAACCCTGATTATTTCCTTCGTGTTCAGCTGGGCTTTTCTGCGCCTGATTCTGGTAATCATTTTTCGATAAACAAAAAGAGAGCAGCAGTGTGCGATTAAGACACATTGAAATCCTGCTTGCGATCATGCGTGCGGGATCAATTTCCAAGGCGGCCGAACTGCTGTGCATTTCGCAACCGGCCATGAGCAAGGCGCTGGCCCAGACCGGGCATAGTCTGGGTTTCCCCTTGTTCAAACGCGCCCACAACCGGCTTGAACCCACGCGCTCGCAAACGGTGTCGAGCTGAGCGCCGTGCGTGACAATCTCCGTCACTCGTCGATCTCGACCACTTCGATCTATCTGCACACCGATGATGTCAAGCGTGCGCGGCAGTTCGGGGAGGCTTTCACCGCCTGAATTCCTTACGCCATGGGAGCATAACGGAAAGTTATTTCATAACGCCAAGGCTTATGATAGCAATTCGACCGAATCTTGGCCGGTCCCCCATACCGCTGCATCGAACGACAACATGAACAAAAACTGGCTCAATTCCTACCCAGCGGGCGTTCCGGCTGAAATCGACATGACGCGTTACGCGTCGATTGGCGAGCTGTTTCAGGAGAGCTTCCGCAAGCATGGTCCGAAGCCGGCGTTTGCCTGCATGGGAAAATCGATCACCTACACGCAACTGGACACGCTCTCGCAGCGGCTTGCCGCGTGGCTGCAATCGAAGGGCCTCGCGCGCGGCACGCGCGTTGCGATCATGATGCCCAACGTGCTGCAATATCCGGTCGCGCTCGCGGCCATCCTGCGCGCGGGCTATGTCGTCGTGAATGTGAATCCGCTTTATACGCCGCGTGAGCTGGAGCACCAGCTCAAGGACAGCGGCGCGGAGGCGATCGTCCTGCTGGAGAACTTCGCGGTGACACTGCAGGCCGTCGTGCTGAACACGTCGATCAGGCATATTGTGGTGGCGTCGATGGGCGACCTGCTGGGCGCGAAGGGGCTGATCGTGAACTTCATGGTTCGCCGGGTCAAAAAGATGGTACCCGCGTGGCACCTGCCCGGCCACACGACGTTCAAGGCGGCGCTGGCTGAAGGTGCCCGGCTGCGGTTCACACCGGCAACGCAGGGCCCCGACGACATCGCGTTTCTTCAATATACGGGCGGCACGACCGGCATTTCGAAGGGCGCGACGCTGCTGCATCGTAATCTGATCGCCAATCTGCTGCAGACCCAGGTCTGGCTCGAACCGGCACGCGCGAGGCGCCCGGATGTCACGCAATTCACGACTGTCGCCGCGTTGCCGCTCTATCACGTGTTCGCGCTCACCGTTTGCGCGTTGCTCACGATCCATACCGGCGGCCAGGCCGTGCTGATTCCGAATCCGCGGGACATGACGGGCATGATCGAATCGCTGCGCGCCTATCGCATCACCATGTTCCCCGCCGTGAACACGCTCTACAACGCCATGCTGGAGCACGCGGACTTCGGCCAGCTGGATTTTTCGCAGCTTTTCGCGGTGGTGGGTGGCGGCATGGCGGTGCAGGAGGCGGTGGCGAAACGCTGGTTCGAAAAGACCGGCGTGCCGATTATCGAAGGCTACGGGCTTACGGAGACCTCGGCGTGCGTGACGTGCAACTCGCCTGTGTCCTCGGCGTACAGCGGTGCGATCGGTCTGCCGCTGCCGTCCACGGAGGTGTCCATTCGAGATGACAATGGCAACGAACTCGGTATTGGCCAACCCGGCGAGCTCTGCATTCGCGGGCCGCAGGTGATGGCGGGATACTGGCGTCGCCCCGACGAGACGGCGAAGGTGATGACGTTCGACGGTTTCTTCAAGTCGGGCGATATCGCCGTGATGAACGAGCGCGGCCTCGTGAAGATCGTCGATCGCAAGAAGGACATGATTCTTGTCTCGGGCTTCAACGTCTACCCGAACGAGATCGAGGACGTGGTGGCGCAGCATCCTGGCGTGTTCGAGGTCGCGGCGGTGGGCGTACCCGATCGGCACTCCGGCGAGGCTGTGAAGATCTTCGTGGTCCGCAAGGACAAGACGCTGGCCGATACCGATCTGTTCGACTGGTGCAAGGGTAATGCCCCCGCAAATCCATCGTCGGGAGAAGTAGAATTTTCTCGTTAAGAGGGAGTTCTGCAGATGAAGAAGTCGAGATTCACGGACAGCCAGATACTGGAGGCGCTCAAGCGCGCGGAGGCCGGACTGGCGGTGCCGGAGCTGTGCCGGGAGCTGGGCATCAGTTCGGCGACGTTTTATAAATGGCGCTCGAAGTACGGCGGCATGGACGCGTCGATGATGTCGCGCATGAAGGAACTGGAGGCGGAGAATGCCCGGCTTCGCAAGATGTACATCGAGGAGAAGCTCAAGGCTGAGATTGCCTCGGAGGCACTGCAAAAAAAGTTCTGAAGCCATCTCGTCGGCGCGAGATGGCAAAGCGGGTTGTGCAACAGCGGCGCGTGTCAATTCGTGTGGCGTGCGCGGCGTTTGGCATCAGCGAGTCGTGCTACCGGTACGAGGCGAAGTTGAACACGGAGAACGAAGAGATTGCCAACTGGCTGCTGCGTATCACGGGTTGCCATCGCAACTGGGGTTTTCTGCTGTGCTACTTCTACCTGCGTAACGTGAAGGGATTCGGCTGGAACCATAAGCGCATTTACCGGATTTACCGCGAGCTGGAGCTGAACCTGCGCATCAAGCCGAAAAAGCGGCTGGTGCGGGAAACGCCGCAGCCGCTATCGGTACCGGAGGCCATCAATGAAGTGTGGTCGATGGACTTCATGCATGACCAGCTGGTTGACGGGCGCAGTATCCGGACGCTGAACGTGATTGATGATTTCAACCGCGAGGCGCTGGGCATCGAGGTGGATTTCTCGTTGCCATCCGAGCGGGTGATTCGCACGCTGAAGCAGCATATGGAATGGCGAGGCAAGCCGAAGGTCATCCGGTGCGACAACGGCCCGGAATATCTGAGCGCGGCCATCGTGACGTGGACGCAGAAGCAAGGCATCCGGTTGGAATACATCGAGCCGGGCAAGCCGCAGCAGAATGCGTATATCGAACGGTTCAACCGGACTGCTCGGTACGAATGGTTGTCGCAGTATCTGTGGGAAGACCTGGAGCAGGTTCGCGAAGCGGCGGCCGACTGGATGTGGATTTACAATCACGAGCGCCCGAATATGGCATTGGGCGGTTTTACCCCGAAGCAGCGGCTGGCCATGGCCGCTTAGTTTCTACTTCTGCCCACCGTGGAAAACGGGGGCATTACCCAAGGAGCGGCTGACAGGGTACAAGCGCCCGAAACTCGTCGAGTTCAGGGATGCGCTGCCGAAGAGCAATATCGGCAAGATCCTGAGGCGCGACCTGCGCGACGGGCGCGCCTGATTCCACGCAGTGCAGGGCCGGGCGGCGAGCCTCGGCCTCGTTAGCGCAACGGTACCGCGTTCATGCGTTATCCCCGGTGACAATGCTTTTGGGCGTTCCCCGCTCAAAACGATCGCGAAGCATTACGCCGGGCAAGGCGCGCCGTCACCCCTATACGCATATGTTGAGTGTCAAACGTACAGGTATCGCACAAGGTGAAAGAAAACCGGCGCGGCAAAACAGATCGAATCGACCCGGTCAAGCATCCCGCCGTGCCCGGCGATCATCGAGCCCCAGTCCTTTGTACCGAGCGAGCGTTTGACGGCCGACAGCACGAGCCCGCCGACGAAGCCCGCAATCACGATCACAAGGGAGATGCCGAACGCGGCTTCAAAGGTGAATGGTGTTACGCGATAGAGCGCGGCGCCGCACAGCGTCGCCAGCAGGCCGCCGCCGACGAAGCCTTCGACTGTCTTCGACGGCGACAGGCGCGGGGCGATCTTGCGTCGTCCGAACAGTTTGCCGACCACGTACTGGAGCACGTCGCTGATCTGCACGACGAGCAGGAAATAGAACAGCAGCAGCGCGTTATGGCCAGCGTAATGGGGAATGTCGAGGATCAGCACGGCGGGCGCGTAGCTAAGCCCGTAGACGCAGACCATCAGTGCCCAGTTGATCTTCGCGTTGCGGCTCAGGAATTCGCTTGTGTCCTGAGTAAGCGCCGACACGAGCGACATCGCGAAGAACAGGTGTACCGGCACGAAGATCGAATACATGCCGTACCAGTTGATCGCGAGCAGCAGGTACTGAACGGGAATCGCGATGAAGAACGCAATGAAGAGGGTAGTGTGGTCGCTCGCCGTTGTGGGTGTCAGCGTGATGAATTCGCGCAGCGTGAGGTAAGACAGCAGCGCGAACACGAAGTATGTGGCGGTGTTGCCCAAGCCAATCGCAATCGCCATCACCGCGATCATCGCCCACCATGCGCGGATGCGCTGGTTCAGGTTGACGATGGTCGTGCTTGTGCCACTGTTGCGTGCCCCGAGGATCGCGCCGATGACGGTCGCGACAGCCAGCAGGCCCGTGACGCCCGCGACCAGTTCCCAGAAAAGTGTTCGCATGATCGAAATCCGGATGAGAGGGAATGGCGCCGTACTCAGCCTGCCGACCGGTGCGGAGCGAGCGCAACGATCGCATCTTGCATGCGGGCGAGGAAGGACGCCTTGCCTTCCTGTTCGTCGCGCGTTTCGTTCGCGCCGAAGTGCACCTTGCAGATCAGCGGCACGGGCCAGATTGCGCCTTTTGGCATGATTCGCTGCAAATTTTCGAGATAGACGGGGGCAAGCGGGACGGTCGGGAATTCACTCGCGAGATGAAACAGCCCGCTTCTGAATGGCTGCGGCAGCGCATCGGCGCCGCGCGTGCCCTCCGGGAAAATAATGATCGAATGGCCCTGGGCGAGCGCTGCGCGCACGGGATCGAGCGGGTCGCCACCCGATTCACGGTGACGATCGATCAGCACGACGTTCAGCAGCTTCTGCGCAATATGGCGTTTGAGCGTGCTGCTGTCCCAGTAGTCTCGCGCGGCGACCGGCCGCACGACGGCGCGCACGTCGCGCGGCAGCGCGGCAAGGATCGCAAGCGTATCAATATGGCTCGTATGATTCGAGAAGTAGATCTTCTGCGACCCGCAAGGCGGCGTCTGGTGCCAGACGGGATAGGCGCCCGCGACGAACCGCACGATCATCAGCAGGAAGTCGCGTTGCCAGACATGCCAAAGTTTCATGGGTAGGTGTAGTGTTGGCCAGACAGGCTCAGGTTAGCCGTCGCATAAGGAATAAATTACGCTGGAGGCGATCCCTTCTTCTGCATCATTCGATTTTTCGCGATACCAGCAGCCGATCGCTTTCACGCATACTCCTGACTTCTGCACAGCAAATTAAAGATATTTAACTAATTTCAGTGACACGGAATGTTGACAGGATGACTATTCTTTTAAAACACATTTGTTGACTGTTGACGTTTGTGATGTTGCCGATAATAGTAACGTCTTTCGCACAGCCGTTGAATAAATCCGACCAACTTCCCTCTCCTGACGAGTCCCACTGTTCCGCTCGTGCGAAACGAAATGAGCCTTTACACACTCAAACCAAAATTCCAGAATCTGCTGCGTCCGTTGACCATTTCACTCGCGGAGCACGGTGTCACCGCGAACCAGGTCACGCTGTTCGCCGCCGTCGGCTCGATCGCCGTCGGCGCACTCGCCAGCCTGGGGTCTATGGCATTTGGGCTGTTTCTGTTGATTCCGCTGTGGTTGTTCGTGCGGATGGCGCTCAATGCGATCGACGGGATGCTTGCGCGGGAGCACGGACAGAAAAGTACGACTGGTGCCTACCTGAATGAACTCGGCGACATTGTGTCTGACGTTGCGCTCATACTGCCGTTCCTTGCCGCCCCTGGCTTTCGGTCGCCCGATGTCTGGCTGTTCGCGCTGGTGGCGATCGTTGTCGAATGTGCCGGGCTGATTGGTCCACTCGTCGGCGCAAGCCGTCGGTATGATGGCCCGTTTGGCAAGAGTGACCGGGCGCTCGCGCTCGGTGCGTTTGCGCTGTGGCTCGGCGTGGGTTTGCCAGTCGGTGTCATCGCGGTGTGGGTCTGGCGTCTGTTGATCGTGTTGTCGCTCCTGACGGCCGTGCGACGTGCGCAGGCGGGGATCGCTGAAGCTGGTGGATGATTGCGGCGGCGAAATTGATTCGAACGACGGAATGAGAGAGCGAGCATGAGCGTACGTGTCGCCCACGAGGCGGAGTTCATCACTCACGATGGCGAGAAGCTGTTCTACCGTCACTGGCCCGCGACGAACGCGGCCTGCCGCGGCGCGATTGTGCTGCTGCATCGCGGCCACGAGCATTCAGGACGGGTTGCGCATCTCGTCGACGAACTGGACCTGCCTGACTTCGCATTCTTCGCGTGGGACGCGCGCGGCCACGGCCATTCGCCCGGCGCGCGCGGCTACAGCCCGGGCGTGGCCACGTCGGTGCGGGATCTGCAGACGTTTGTCGAGCATATTCGGGACGCGTACGACATCGCAATCGGGGATATGGCCGTGGTTGGCCAGAGTGTCGGTGCGGTACTCGCGGCCACATGGGCGCACGACTACGCACCATCGATCCGCTGCCTTGCCGTCGCGTCGCCGGCGTTTCACATCAAGCTGTACGTGCCGTTCGCGCTGCCGGGCCTGCGGCTGATGCACAGGCTACGCGGCCTGTTCTACGTGAACAGCTACGTGAAGCCAAAATTTCTGACGCACGACCCCGAACGGATCGCGAGCTATGCGGCGGACCCGCTGATCACGCGGCCCATCGCGGTCAACATGCTGCTTGATCTGCATGACACTGCGAAACGCATCGTCGCCGATGCGGCTGCGATTACCGTGCCGACGCAGTTGCTGATCTCTGGCGCCGACTGGGTCGTGCACCGTGGCCCGCAGGATCGTTTCTTCGAGCGGCTCGGTTCGGCGCGCAAGGAGCGCATCGTGCTGCCGGGCTTCTACCACGACACGCTCGGCGAGCGCAACCGGGCACAGGCGCTTGCACCGCTGCGGGCGTTCGTGCTGCGCGAATTCGATGCGCCCAGTCCGCGCGTGTCGCTCGCTGATGCCGACCGGGGAGGACCTTTCCACGATGAGTACATGGCACTGAAGCGGCCACCCGCGAACCTGCTCGCGCGAGCGTACTGGGCGGCGACACGGGCCTCGCTGAAGGCCGGCGGCTGGCTGTCGGACGGCGTCGCGCTCGGGTTGAAGCTGGGCTTCGATTCGGGTTCGACGCTCGACTATGTGTACCGCAACCATGCACAGGGGAGGTTGGGGATCGGAAAACTGATCGATCGTGCCTATCTTGATTCGCCAGGCTGGGTCGGCATCCGTCAGCGCAAGGTGCACCTCGAACAACTGATTGGTGTGGCGATTGGCCGGTTGCAACGCGATGGCGTCGCGGTGAGGATCGTCGACATCGCCGCGGGGCATGGCCGCTATGTGCTCGATGCGATTGCGGCGGCGGCCGGGCACAATGGCGCCGCGCCGGACGGCATCGTGCTGCGCGACTACAGCCCGCCGAACATTGAGGCTGGGCGGGTGCTGATCGCCCAGCGCGGCCTCGAGCAGATCGCGCGCTTCGAGCGTGGCGACGCATTTGACGCAGCGTCGCTCGCCGCACTTGATCCACAGCCGACGCTTGCGATTGTGTCCGGCCTCTATGAGCTGTTCGGCGAGAACGCCCTGATCGAGCGCTCGTTGCACGGACTTGCGCAGGCGGTACCAGCCGGTGGCTACCTCGTCTACACCGGCCAGCCGTGGCATCCGCAGCTCGAATTCATCGCCCGCGCGCTGAACAACCACCGCGGCGATGCAACCTGGGTGATGCGCCGCCGCTCGCAGGCCGAGATGGACGAACTGGTCACGTGCGCGGGGTTCCGCAAGCTTGACCAGCGAATCGACGCGATGGGCATTTTTACTGTCAGCCTCGCGCAGCGGGTGAGCCCGACATGAGCGACGCCGGCGGCGATGCGAGGGGCTTCGTCGGCGACGTAGCAGAAGGCAAGCACGAAGCGTCGCTCATGCTGCGCTTCGGCTGGCTCGCGGCGATGGGCGCGGTGTTCTTCTCGACCTATGGTTTCGCGAACTGGCTGGCTTCGCAGCGTGCGTCGGTGCCCACTTTCGCGTTCGGCTGGGAGCATGTGATTCCGTTCGTACCCTGGACAATCGTGCCGTACTGGTCGATCGATCTGCTGTACGCGCTGTCGTTCTTTTTCTGGTCACGGCGTGACGATCTGCTCGATCACGTAAAGCGTCTGTTGACCGTTCAGTTGATCTCGGTCGTGTGCTTCATCGCGTGGCCGCTGCGTTTCGGTTTTGAGCGGCCCGATGCGGGTGGCGTCGCGGGCACGCTGTTCACACTGCTGATGGGTTTCGACAAGCCATACAACCAGGCACCGTCCCTGCACATCGGGTTGCTAGTCGTGCTCTGGGCCGTTTATGCGAAGCATCTGCGCAACCCGGCGGCGCGCGTCGTGCTGCATCTATGGTTCACGGCGATTGGCGTCTCGGTGCTCACAACCTGGCAGCATCATGCGATCGATGTGCCGACCGGTGCTGCGGTTGGCTGGCTCGCACTGTTCCTGTTCCCGCTGCGCGACGCCGGTGGCCGGTCACCGGGCGGCAATGAGGTGCCAACGGCGGAAAGCCGTGTGGTCGCCCGACGCTATGCGCTTGCAGCATTCGCTGTCTTGTGCCTCGCAGTCGCCTGCGTGCCGGGCGCGGTTGGCTGGGCGCTCGTCGCAGGTTGGGTTGCGCTGTCACTCGCGTGTGTCGCGTCGATCTACTGGCGTGGCGCGCCGGCTGCGTTCCAGAAGGATGCGCAGGGGCATTTCTCGCCGTTCATGCTGCTGCTGTTCGCGCCAACGATCGTGGGCGCATTCGTCAATTCACGTGCGTGGACGTTCCGGCGGCCGCAGCCCGTACGGATCGACGCGCGCGTGTCAATTGGCCGCGCCCCGACCTCGCATGATCTGCGGCGGCACGGCTTTACCGGCCTCGTCGATCTGACCGCTGAGATGCCGCGATGGACGGGGGGCGACGCGTCGTTCGCGTACGTGGCCGTGCCACAGCTCGATCTCGTCGTGCCGTCGTACTGGCAGTTGCAGCAGGCGGTTGCCGCACTCGAAGAGTTGCATGAGGGTGGGCGCGACGTACTCGTCTGCTGCGCGCTCGGCTATGGGCGCAGCGCACTGTGCGCGGCCGCGTGGCTGGCGATGCGACGCGACCTGCTCGATGCATGCGACGCGCTCGCTGCTGTGCGGGCAATGCAGCCACGCGCGGTGTGGTCGGACAGGAGCATCGCCGTGTTGCAGGAGTGGATCGATCGCCGGGCACCGAGGGGAGGCGCGTGATGCGCGACGGGCCCGCACCGTTCCAGATCGCCGCTGCCCGCGGCGTGCTCGACGCCGGCTGCTGGGTGAGCGCGGTGGCGCTTTGCGCAGCGGCTGCGGGATACTGGACTGCGGCAAGCGGGGAGCAGGTGCTGCTGGTGCGCGCGCTGCTGGTGAGCGTCAGTACGGTGTCTGGCGTTGCGGCCCTGTGGTACGCCGTGCGGATCGCGATTGACCGGCGGCTGTTCGCGGTGCTGGCCGACCCAGCACGGTTGCAGGGCGTTGTGGTCGACGAGTCGTTGGCGGGACTGGACGAAGCGTTGATCGCGCTTGGCTGGATGAATGCCGCAAAGGTAGGCCGCCCGCTGGACATGCGGGTGCAGGGTGCGGTCAGGCTGCTGCGAGGGAGTGTGGTGATTGCCGTCGTACAGTGGCTGGTTGTCGGTGGAGCGATCGCTACGCGAGGATTGTGACGAAGGCACGTCTATGATGGCAAGTCAGCAAGCTGCGCGACGGGTCGCTCAATCGCGAAGGGTTCCGCAGCGGCGAGCAGGGGCTGCTCCGATCAACGCCTCTCTGGCTCTTCTCACAGCGTAGATCCGGAACGAATGACCTCGCCATGATCCAGCCTGTTGTTCTCGTCGCGTGGTCTGCACGCCGCATGCGATGAACTCATTGCGAAGCCTGTCGCGATGCACGTGCGTCGGTGTGGGGCTGATCGCGTGCTCGCTCGCTGCGTGGCTCGTCGTTGCGCTGTTGCACGCATCAGGGCCGCAGGCGCATGCGCGATTGCCGAATGATGCCTACATCTGGCAGCGCATCTGGACGCCCGCTGTCGTCGATGCGCTGCGCGAATCGACGGGCCCCGTGCAAGGCTGGCACATCCTGGCTGCCGAATACGACAGCGGCCCTGGGGGTGAGCGGTGGTCGAGCGTATCGCCGGACTGGCGGGCGCTCTCCGCCTTGAACGCTCCCGTAACTGCGGTATTTCGCATAGATGGGCACGTCGAGCGTTGGGACGGCGCGGCGTTGGCCACCGACATCGCCGTGCGTCTCGCAACGTGGCGTGCACGCGGCGTAACGGTTGCGGGCGTCGAAATCGACTACGACTGTGCGACCTCGCACCTCGCCGATTACGCGCGTTTCCTGCAAACGTTACGCGGAGCAATCAGTACGGACGGCGCGATCCATCTGACGGTCACTGCACTACCGACCTGGCTCCAGAGTCCCGAACTGGACGTCCTGCTTGCCTCGAGCGATGAGGCCGTGCTTCAACTCCACGCCGTCATGAATCCCGTCGAAGGTCTGTTCGATCCCGAGCGTGCCTTTCGCTGGGCCGCAGCGTTCGCGCAGCGCACCTCGCGGCCGTGGCGCGTGGCACTGCCCGCTTATGGTTCCCGCGTAACGTGGGGCGTCGATGGCCGCATCGTCGCGATCGAAAGCGAGCGTCCCACGCTCTATCCAGGCGGCGTCGCGCATGAACTTGTCGCCTCCCCCGATGTCGTGCGTGCGTTCGTTGCACGTCTCGATAGCCAACGTCCGCGCGGGCTCGCGGGCATCGTCTGGTTCCGGTTGCCGACCGACGCGGATGCACGTGCGTGGAGTCTCGCGACGTGGCGCGCGGTGCTTGCGCGCGATTCACTGTCCGGACAGCTCGACGTCATTGCGCATCCGTCCACGCAGGCCGGGCTCTACGACGTGTCGCTCGTCGCGCGCGGCAACGCCGATATGCCGCTGCCGCGCATCGTGCGCCTCGCGCGCACCTGCACGGTGGGCGACGGCATCAACGGCTACGCGCTCGATTACGACGCGCAAGGCATGCTGCTGCGGCGCGCCCAGCCCGGCCTGCTGCGCGCCGGTAATCAACTCAACATCGGCTGGCTGCGATGCAGCACGGCTCCTTCCAGCAAGGTCACTTTTCATGTCGAACCTTAAGACGCCGGCGCTTACAGTCGGCGCCATCACGCTGCTCGTTGCCGGCGGCACGCTAGTCTATGCGTGCGGGCCGTTTTTCCCGATGCAGTTGCTGGACAACCGCGCGGCCACGTTGTTCGGCACGCCGTCGAATTCCTTCGCTTACGAAGCCGCGCATCTCGTGACACCAGACAACGCATTGAAGTTGCCCGCTCAAAAAATAGACGGCGGCGACAACGGAGTGATCGATACGACGAAGGTGCTGGAGCAGGGCTTGTCAGCGCAGCAGGTTGCGTTGCTCAGGCGGATGGCGGATGCCGCCGACGGCGACGCGGCTTACGCGCTGGGCGCGAGCGTGCCGGAAGGGCAACGGCTCGAAGCAGCCGCGCGGGTTGATCTGAAGTTGGCGGACCAGCCGTGCGATGCCGAGGCGGCGAGCGCAACATCGGCCGCCTCTTCGACGACACCCGCAGCGACTGGCGAGACTGCGCCACCAAAGAAAATCACCTGCCCGGATCCTGCCGTGGCGACCCAGCGCGCCGCCGCGCGCCTTGACGCCGTGCTGGCGCTGCCGCCGGCACAGAGCGCGCAAGTCGGTTTGATCGCGGCCGACGAGCTGGCGCAGCTGGCGAGCGCACAGGCACTGCAATGCGGAGTGGGGGCATCGTGCGCGACGTCCCTGCGCGCTGCGCATGACGCGTTCGTGCGGGTACGTGTGTTTGCCTTGCGAGGGGCGCCGGATCCGCTGGGCATTGCCGTTAGCAGCTACGGCGACGAAGCGCTGCTCGACCTGCGCAACGCGACGCATGGCGATGCCTGCAACTGGCTGAGCTTCGTCAATGCGACGCCGTGCGCGGCCGCGATTCCCGCCGCCGGACTCAAGCACGCGATCGGACTCTATGCGCAGCAGGCGGCGCGCGGCACGAACACCGGCGTCGAGTCGCTGACGTTCATCGCGGACTGGGCGCTGGCCGATGCGCGACGCGCTGGCGCGCTGATTGACGATCCTGTCTCACAACATCTTCTGGTGAGCTTCGCGCTGGCGCGCGTCGGCGACATCGAGAACGGCGACCCGGCGAGCGCGAATGACTACCGCGGCGGCTGGGACACCACGGTTGGGCCGTCGGGTTACAACGACGCCGCGCGTGGCGGTCGCAAAACGACAGCCAATCCGCGACTCGCGGCGCTCGTCGAGGCGATCCGCGCGCGTGGACTGACACATATCGGCCGGGCGGATCAGCTCGCGGCGCTCGCGTATCGCATCGGCCGCTACGATCTGGCATCGAAGCTGCTCGCCGGGCAGAACAGCGCGCTCGCGAACTGGGTGCGCGCGAAGCTGGCCTTGCGTCACGGCGATACGGACGGGGCGCTGCGGGCCTATGCGGCGGCATCGCAGGCGTTCCCCGCCAACGACACGAGCGTCGAGCCGACGGGCACATTGCTCGTTGAAGGCGAGCGGGGCGTGCTAACGCTCGCGCGCGGTCAATATGTCGAGGCACTGGGCTTGTTCTACAGTGCAGTGCAGAAGAGTGAAACCATACCTCCTTACGACATCAACTACGCAGGCGACATGGCCTATGTCGCGGAGCGCGTGCTGACGACCGACGAACTCAAGACTTTCGTCGATGCCCATGCGAGCGCATCGAAGTCGCCCGCGCCGGGCGCTGACCCCAACGCGCAGACTGCGCCCGTCACGACGGGCGACACGCTGCGCTATCTGCTCGCGCGCCGGCTTGTGCGCGATGGCCGTATCGATGAGGCGCTGCCCTATTTCCCGCAGGACGGCGATCCGCGTTACCAGAGCGTCACCTACGATGCCAAAGGCCAGTCGCAGGTGCATCCGAATGCATTTCGCGCTTTGACGCAACGCTATGGCGCGGTGCTGCACACGGCGCAGCACGGGTGGTTCAGGACCACGCGTGCGCAGGCGTGGTTCGACGCTGCGACGCTTGCCAGGCGGAACGGCATGGAGTTGATGGGCTACGAGCAGGACCCAGATTACACCGATGTCGGTGGTTCGTACGCAGGCGGATCGGGACGCGACAGGGTTGACGCTTTCGGCGACGACGCGAATCCGGACGCCAATCCGCCGCCGCCCGTCGACAATCCAGTGGCACGCGCTCAAGCGGCATTGCGCGGCCCGTTCGTGACCGACGGCGAGAAGGCGCGTTACGCGGCCAGCGAGAGCAAACCGTACATGCGTTACCACTACCGCAGCATCGCCGCTGATGACGTGCAGCACGCTGCAGATCTGTTGCCGCCACGCTCGCAGGCCTACGCGGCGGTGTTGTGCCAGGGAGCGGCGTGGACCCTCAACGACGATCCGGTGCGCGCGCGGCACTTCTATCAGCAGTATGTGGAGCGGGGCGCCTATGTGGATTTTGGCGGCGGCCCGTTTGGCACTCGCTGCGCCGCGCCGGATTTCCACGCCGCGAAGTATTTCCGCTTGACGCAGACGAAGCACACCGTTTTGCGCTTCGTGCGCGCTCATCACAAGCGTGTGGCGCTGACCGGTGCGGGTGTTTTGCTGCTGATCGCCGGTGGTGCGGTATGGGGGTATCGGCGGCGCGCTAAAAACGTGCCGTCGGCAAATCAGGGAAAGGAGTGAAGATGAATCTGAAGCACGGACCGGGCCGTATGCTTGCGATCGCTCCTCCAGGCGTCGCCCCCGCGTGGCGCCTGTTAAACGGTTTCGTCTGTGTTGTGCACCATCCGGGCGTGCCCACCTGGAGTCAACCACTATCTTACCCATGCAGAGCTTCACGGAGGTCTTTTTGTTTTGCCTCAGCGTATCGACATACGGGGCAGCGATATCGGGTACATCGTGCTATGGATACAAGCGAGACCTCGAGAAGATAGTGGCGATACACATCCGACTGCCTGTGAATCTTTGGCAGTGTTCTTCGTCTGCCTGTACGCCTTGCGGCTGTCCTTCCAATGGATATTAAAAAATCGTGAGTATTGCTTCGATCATGTCACAAGTACGCCAGCCAGTAGCAACCCTCATCATCTCGTCCATATCAATCATCGCCTGCATAGCCAGTACATCCACCTATGCGCAGTCCGAAGGAGAGTGGCCTGTCCACAGTATTGTCATAAAAGTTCCGAATGGTGATGTAATCCACATGGAGGCGACGTCGGCAAACAGCGAGAAATTCGTCGGAAGTCGTTCTGACAAACGCCATCAGCTAACCGCTATCCGGTGGACTCCGCGAACGGGTTGTCAGAATCTGGCACTGGGTGACGCAACCTCATCGCGTGCGTTCAGCATTTCGGCGGACGGTTCCGCAACTAGTGGTGCCGTCCGTGGCGTAGATGGCACGTCACAGGGCTTTCTGCTAACTAAAAAGAAAGGATTGCAGAAATTTGGTTCGGGCTGGCGTCAGGTTGAACCAGTCGGGATATCAGATGATGGATCGGTCGTCATTGGAACATTCTGGCATGAAGCCTACGATCCACACGCTTTCTATTGGACAGAACGGGAAGGGGTGCAATCGCTGGCGGACGACAGAATTTTCAGGGAGATGGGATTTACGGACACCGAGGCTCTCGCCGTTTCGGGCGACGGCTCAACAATTGTGGGGTGGGCTGCCGACTACGACCGGCAGCATGCGATAGCTTTTCGCTGGACCAGAAAAGACGGTGTTCAATATATCCGTGACATAAATGGCCCCTCTGAAGGCCCTCGATATATGTGGGTTTCGAAAGATGGATCAGTTGTGGTGGGAACTGCGTATAACGGGTCCAACAGAGCGATATCGAGTCAGGCCTTTCGGTGGACCCAAAAGGAGGGAGTGAAGGATCTCGTTTCAGACTGCGAGAGTTCGTACCCATTTGGTATGTCTTCTGACGGATCAAAAGTATTTGGCGAATGCACCGTGGACGGTCATAGCCACTATTTTATCTGGACTGAAAACCACGGCGTAAGGCCTGCAGGTGTTGAAGACCATTTTCTCGGCCAGTTTCTGGTAACCGACAAGGCAATCAACGTGATCCAGTATCAACCCGTTCCAGGGAATTGACATGGACGACTTCCGGTCGCAATGGTGAGCCAGGAGAGGTTCATATCCAGAAGTACGGACCTCATCTGTTTGGTTTTTCCATCGACGACTATTCCGGATCTGAAGGCTACAACCAGACGGTACGGTCGATTTACCTGCCGTATGGTGACAATTTGGTAGAAGCCGCGTCGCGCATCAATCTGGAACTCGATAACACTGGTTCGATTCGCTGCAGCGAAACGAAGAAACTGTGTGAACAACGCGAGTTCTCGATTACGCCAGATGTCCGCTCGGACGGTGAGGTCTATCCACTGAAGGTGGCGGAGACAGGAACGAAATGGAATCGCTCATATATAGTGACCTTTGATCAGGTCGATGGGCGTTATCGAGTGCCTGCGTCATTGGGCAAAGAGTACTGAGTGGAATTGGAACGCCGTTCAGGTGAAATCAGATCATGACATCGATAAAAAGTAATACTGTCGCCCTTCTCTTTCTTGTACTGAGCACATTTGTCGCTGTTACTGCGGGGGCAAGCACTGTCAAAACGAAGAAGGATTTGGGTACTGCGCTGGAAGATGCTGTCCTATGCAAACCCAAAGCTTGGGACAGCCTTGTCGAGGAAAATAAAGAATCAGGCGGCGAGACGTTTGATCGACTGGGTGTCGTCGAGCGTCCCGGAAATTTTGAAGGATCCTACGTGCTTCCCGTCGGAACCAAGGTATTTGGATATCCCGCTGGTAGGGTTTTGGATGTCAGTACGAGCGTCGATGTGCTTTATGTTGAACTGGCTGCCGGGCCAAACGAGATTCGGAGTCTGAAAGACAGGCTGAAAATGAGGCCGTCTGGCGCTGAAAGTCCGTACGGATATGCCGACTATCTCGATGCGAGCTATTTCAGGCGAATAGCGCTAAAGCATGTAAGCGGTGAAACAGATGAACGCGCTATCGTGCTGGGTCCGGGTCGTCGAGACGATCGTCGGTACGTAGCGATTGGCTGCTGGTCTTACTCGGGCGATCCGGGGTGATGAGAGCCAATTCGACAGGCGCAGGCAGGAGAATCCGCTTCAATCAACGAAATACTGCCACCGGCTGTCATCGAGTTGCCGCTCACCGCATGGGTCTCCTCGAATGGGAGATGAAATTCGGCCATGGACTGGCTAACTCCACGGACCTGGTGCTTTGAACCGCCACCGTTAACTAACGGAGTATTGTACTTCATTCTTGAACCCGCCCATGAGAAACATGAAGATAAAAAATCGTCTTGCGGATTGCATTCTGGCGCTCGTGACGTTGCTTTTGCTAACACCCGTAGTGGCAAGAGCGCAATTAAAAGATGGTTTTATAGAGCAGGCTGTTCTGAACCAGTTTCATGTTGGCGTCGGCGAGCGTGCGATCAGCTTCGGGGGAGGATCCGATCATCCATATACGCTTACCGTGTTTGGCCCGGGGCTGTTTTATCTCGACGGCTATGATCACGACAAGAATCGAGTATGGCGATCCGCACCCTTGCCGCTCGGGGAATGTTATTTGGCCGGCCGGCTTGGCAATACTAGCATCGTAAGGTTATCGGGTGACCGACTACTCCTGAGCGCAGACTGTGCAGGAACGACGTCATTCTATATCCGGCTTCCGAGTGGCCTCATGCTCTCGTTCTCCGCAACGTCGCGAGGCGAGGTTACGGTCTGGCCGATAGTTGAAGCGCCATCGCCCGTGGATACGGTGGCATTGGAAGCGGATTTGCGAGACGTGTGGCGGAATTATCCCTTCAATGAGAGTCAGATGGTCGCCGGCGGCCCTCCGTCTGAATTCCATTTCCACATCGCGCCCCGCCCCGTGTCCTCGGAATGGGCCGATGCGATTGAGCGTGCGCGCGGGTTGTTCCACGTGGCGGGACAACGGGCCGAAGTATCAAATGTCCTGGAGCCTTTGCTAACTCACAGCGACTGGCGCAACGCCGGACTCAATATCGGACAGATCAACGACGCGGCCTACTTCCTGTCGCTCGGCGATCGTTGCGACGATCAATTTGCAGCTTTGAACATGCTGAAGGAGGTCCTGCGGCGCGACCCCACGCGGACAGTGGCGCATCTTAATCTCGGTGACATTTATGCGCGGACCGGGCCGCAGGTTTGCAAAGCGCGATTCTACAAAAACGCCTCGCAGTACGCAGAAGAAGAATATCGTCTGTACTGTTCCGCCTTGGGGCCGACAAAAGTGCCGCCGGTCACTGCAATTCGATTAAGCCAAGCCTTGGGCAGCAAACATCTCAATGAACAGGTCTGTCATCCTCACTATGGACTGTTTCGAGCCATAGCTGCACGGGATTCTGAAGCTCTTGCTCAGACATTGGCGGATCCGGACATCGACGTGAACGAACCGAATCCGGCTGGCGTCACGCCCCTGTTGGCGGCACTAAAAGCCAAGCAGGGTGAATTTGCACGACAGTTGATTGCGCACGGTGCGGACCCAAACAAAGCGCTCGCCGACGAATTCTCACCGCCGCTAGTACAAGCCATCTATAACCACGATGTAGAAACGGTACAGGCGTTGCTCAAGGTCGGTGCAGAGACGGAATTCTTCGGCCGTCAAAGAGTTAATCCGTTTCCGCTGGCTGCGAGTCTCGACGCTTTGACTCCAGAGGAGGCGGCCGCAAAAATGACCATTCTTCAAGCCTTGCTTGCGGCAAATCCCGCATTGACTAGCCAGGTGGACGACGAAGGCGACAATGCGCTCTACCAGGCTGCGGGCGCACTGGGCGAATTTGATGGGAATGAGGTCATAGATTTTCTGTCGAAAGCTGGCGTCGCGGTTAATCAGCCGAACAAATACGGCCGGACACCAATCTTTGCTGTGGCGCCGTTCAAAAGCAACAAGGCGGCAGAGAGGCAAGCGCGATTGCTGGCGATTGGAGCCAACCCGAATCAGCAGAGTGTGAACGGATCGACACCCTTGATCTATCTGTTCGACTGGTCAGGATCGGTTCCGAGCGTGCAGGCGGCGATGGTCAAGGTGCTGTTGGAGCACGGCGCGGACCCGAATTTGACGGAAGCCGACAGCGATCGAACCACTGCGCTGACCCGCGCCGCACTAACGGCGAATCTGGAGGCGGTCGCCGCGCTTCTGGCCCGTGGCGCCCAAGTTCCCGGCGCGAGCCGAATTTGGCCGCCCCTGCCGGCGCGCGTTCACGAGCAGGGCGACAGTGCGGCGCGTTGCGCGTGTGATGCCGAATTGGTCGCACGGTATCGCCAGGTGGAAGCCCTGCTGCGGGCTGCGGACAAAGCGAAGCCGACCCAATAGGGGAGCCACGCGTTGAAGACATAGGTCTTCATTTTTAGGGCAATCTCGTATCACACTGGGCGGTTTCAAGAGCGAAGTGTCGCATTTCGCTCTTGAAACCGCCAGGGTATCACAACAACAACGTGTATGGGCAGAACGGCGCCGATGATTTACCGCTCGTCGGCATCGGCCGGGCCGGCAGGCATGGCGGGATAGATCGGTCAGTGCTTCGGAAAACCTCTATGGATAAAGGACTATCAATAAATGGCTGAACCACTTTTCATACTGGCCGATATCGAAATCAGTGTCCCGGCGTTGCGCCGGTGGCTGAAGTCCGCACCGCTGTCCCCCGCAACATTCGATGATTGGCCAGAATCCTTGTTTCACAGCGGTTCTGGCATCTCCCACGTCGCGGAACCAACGCAGCCCAGCGTCATCGACGAACTGATTACCTACTGCGTCGACAGTTTCGGGCTTGGCGATGGCCACCTTCATTTTAAATATGACGAACAGTCAAAGGCGCTCCATTTTGCGGTGTGCTCCCGGTACGGCGATGAAAAGGGAGTCATGGAAAGCGCGATCTTCCTCTGCGCGTTGCTGCGCGGCCTTGCGCAAGTCTATACCGCAAAAAAACGTCTTTTATCCGCCTGTTTGACACAGGAGCTGATCTATTGTGTATCGAGATCACCAGGAAAACCTCGCGTATTCGGCTCGATCCGGCGAATGATCGGCTACCTCCAGCATGGTTTGGTGAGTGGATCAGCCAGGACAACCTGGGCGACCCGGCCAATCTCGTGGCAGCGCTGTTTCCGCCACTGGCGCGCGCAGTGAAGAAACAGGTCGCTCTGGGCCCGCTGTACGCGAGCCCCCAGGCACCTCACAGATATGACGGTTTTTTCTGGACAGATGGCGCGGATATTTATCGCTGGCCGGGTGACCAGCCTGTGCAAAACGCAGACCCAAAAACTTTTCGTCGGGTCACCCCGGCTAATTTGATGGACTCGGCCTTTTACGCGGATGCGCGCCATCTCTGGTATTGCGATCCGATGGCATACGCAAACATGGTGCTCGTGCAATCGCTTGAACCCGGCATCTCCATGCAGGGTTGGCGTCCCTTCAGTTCTGACGGAGTGCCGCTATTGCGTTGCGCCGATACCGTGTGGGCTGTCGCGGACATTGACTATCCCAATGGGGGGAATATTCCGGATGAGGTGAACTACCCCAAAAAAAGGAATACCCAAAGCAACGTTAAAAGTGTTTTGCACGCCATTCAATCGCAGGGCGGCATCCCGGTATGGGAAAAAAGGTACAACTTTGAATACTTGCGCCCCACCCGGGTGGAAGGCACTTCATTCGTTCATGTGAAAGACAGGCTATTCGAAGATAGCAAGTCAGTCTATGTCCAAACAAAGCGGGGCTTGATCCACTTAGAGGGCGCGTTGCCAAGGATGACGACGTTTCTGGGTGACCTAAGCTGCAACAACGGACGGATTTTCCGCTACGGATGCGAGATTCTACAGCATGTGGATGCCGCTTCGCTGCGTTATATTGGCGACGAATTATACGCAGACAAGGATCACGTCTACCTTCTTCGCCATGACATGGAAGGCTCCGACTACTGTCCGAATCTGCATATCCTTGACGATGCGCAGCCGGCGAATTTCCGGATCATTCGCACCATGGGAAATGACATCCTTGTAGGGGATGAAAAGCAAGTCTGGCTCAATGGCGAAATCATCCATGGCTTGATTCCCGGCGCGCTCAGATTTATAGGTTCGTATTTCTGGACAGACGAAAATCAGGTTTATTACTGCGCGGAAGTGATTCCGGATGCAGATCCCAACGAATTTGAAGTACTGGCCAATTCCGGCTACGCCCGCCAGAGAGCGACGGTTTATTTTGGCGCCCGACAGATTCCCGGAGCCGATGCCGCGACTTTTGTCGCGTACGGCTGGACCTCTGCTTGCGACCGGTATGGTCGTTATGACTTAGGGCGGGCCGTTGATGATCCCGGCCAGGAAGTTGAGCGGTAGGCGCGGCCGTTCAGATGAAACCGATGCCGTCGATATTTTTTCAAAAAATTTATTGTTTTTGTGCTAAATCGCTAAAGCTGTAATTGGCGTCTCGTCATGCACATCTCCGCGAAGGCTCATCCGATAAGGCTCGAAATTTAACCTGATGCAGAATTCTGGGTTGCCACGGTAATGTTGAACAGGGCCGCTATAGATGGTTTATGCGTTATAAGGCGCAGGTGCAAGGGCAAAGGAAAAGGACGATGAGCCAGCAGGCAATCACGATGCCGGCAGATCAGGATAGGAAAGTCGAGTTGCGATGCCAACGCACCCGCCACAACAAGTTTCTCGACACAATG
Source organism: Paraburkholderia adhaesiva (assembly GCF_021390575.1). Classification (GTDB taxonomy): domain Bacteria; phylum Pseudomonadota; class Gammaproteobacteria; order Burkholderiales; family Burkholderiaceae; genus Paraburkholderia; species Paraburkholderia adhaesiva. The sequence continues at coordinate 323,535 of NZ_JAJEJQ010000004.1, forward strand.
AATACGAGTGGGAGTGTGCACCGGGATAAACGCTTCCGTGAGAATAAGTATCGTGCTTTTGGTGATCGCGAGCGCGTTCCAGTGTTTTTGCTTGCGTTGCTTTTCGGTGCGCGATGACCGGAATTCCGGCGACATGACGCCGCCCGCCGTATGGTTCGCGTACAGTCCCGACCGAAAAGGCATCCACCCGCAGCAGCATCTTGAACCGTTCGGCGGCACCTTGCAGGCCGATGCTTATGGCGGCTACCAGGCCATCTACGAAACAGGCCGTGTGCGTAAGGCTGCATGCTGGGCGCATGCGCGCCGTCAGTTTTACGAACTACATGCGGCACGACCTAACGCATTCAACACCGAAGCGCTCGAACGCATTGGCGCCTTGTATCGGGTCGAGGAAGCGGTTCGGGGGAAACCGCCCGATGAGCGGCGTGCATACCGGCAAGCCCATGCCCGACCGCTGCTCGATCAACTCCATGCGTGGCTCACCGCCATGCTGGAAACGCTCTCGCGCAAATCCGACACGAGCCGGGCGATTCTCTATGCCCTGAACCGGTGGGAGGCGCTCACGCGCTACGGCGATGACGGACAACTGGAGATCGACAACCTGCCGGTTGAGCGTGCGCTGCGCGGCGTGGCTATCGGGCGCCGGAACTATCTGTTCGCCGGCGCGGATTCGGGCGGAGAGCGTGCCGCCGCAGTCTACAGCCTGATCGGCACGGCAAAGCTAAACGGCGTCGATCCTGAAGCATATCTACGCCGCGTGCTCGGGCGTATCGCGGATCACCCGATCAACCAGATCGAGGCGCTTCTGCCGTGGAATCTGGATCAGTCCTCGTACTCAACCGGTGTCTCGCCGCAGTCCAGCACGATGGAGTGAATGCGGATCTCGCACCAGTCCCGGAACATCTTGATCGTCCGGTTGCGCGGCCACAGCGCTGGATCGGTGTACCAGTCCTCAAGCATGTGTTCGAAGAGCGCCTTCCAGTTACGCTGAATCCAGCGCTTGCCAGGCTGATCCGGGTCCTCGGTTCCGCTCGTCGGAATCAGAAAGGCTGACGGCTCCTCCTGCGCATCCGCGAGTGTGACGGTGGGATTCGCTGGAGCCGGGTCCGCTGCGTTGATCCACGCGACGAACGGCGCCTTCGGCACGATGAGGGCAACAACCCGATTGGAAACGAACAGCGGTTCAAGCGACATGCATTCGGTCCTCATAGCAGAAGACCGAATGCTAAAGCAAGGCGGCCGTTATGACACGCTTACCCTAAAGCGTGGGATTAAGATCTTAATCTTTACGATACCCGTGGTATCGCAGTTCGCAACGATTTTGCTCTGTTGCTTGCCGCCCAAAAAACACGACAACCGTTATGGTTCGGATCCGCGAGAACACAAGGAAGTGACGATGTCACGTTGGTCGCAGCTTGCCGCCTGCCTGACCTTTGCTTGGATTTTCCTCAGTTTTGTCCTTGTCGGAAGCGACAGCAGTACTTCCGATCTAATCAATTGGGCCGTTGTCGCAATCTACGTCGCGCCAGTAGCCACACTGTGGTTTACATACGCACTCCGGCTAAAGTTTATAGCGGGCCGCCGAGTGCCGAATAGACGATGAACTGCTGGCGTGTTGATTCTGGTGCTATCAATCCCGTTCAACAAATGAAACTATGGCACGCGAAGGATGACACAATACTGACGCCGTTGGGTGGTGGAGCGCAGCTTCGGCTGGCTGAACCGCTTTCGCCGGCTCACGCGAGATTACGAACGCCTGCCCGAGACACTGGCGGGGTTTCAGTTCGTGATCTTTTCCGTTCTGATGCTCGTTCATTTCGCAAACCTGACGAAAAGTGCCTAACACACGGTCTAGCCCCGTGACGCCGTCGGCCAAGCCACTTGCGCACAGTCGGAGCCGTTACCACATCGCTCGCAGCAGCGTCAGTCACGCTTGCGTCTTGTTCGGTGATTTCGAGGACCATTTCCAGTCGACGGGCAAAAGTGAGTCGGGCATTCTTATGGCCGTTCATCCGGCTGATTTCCTCGGTTCTGGGTGTTTGGCGACTTCCAGTTTTCCAGATTCAGTTCGGATGAACCATACATACAACCTATTGAAGCTTCACACCTAGATCGTTGCCATGAACACGCCGACCGTCATCCGTCGCTATGCGTTGCCACTTTTGCTTGCATACGGCGGTTTCGCGTACGCGGATACCAGCCCGCCCGAGCCGGTCGACGCGCCGGCGCCGCTTCTGATCCCGGTGTGCGCCCAGACGCTCTATCACGCCTGCGGGCTGGTGGATCGCCATGGCAACTGGGTAGTTGAGCCCGCGTACGGCCAGTTGTACGCCAGCGGTAAGCTATGGGTGGTCGAGCGTGAATCCGGCCTGATGGGCCTGCTCGATGCCAACGGCAAAACTATCATCCAGCCTTCCCTACAGAGCATTGGCCTCTTCAGTGAAGGTCTCGCGCCGGCCCAGCGCTGGGGCAGCGATAAGTACGGCTACATCGATGCGAAGGGGCAATTCGTGATCGCGCCCGATTACACCTCCGCCGGTGGTTTCTCCGGCGGGCTGGCGGTGGTTAGCACTACAGTGGATGATGAGATGGGCGTGATTGATCGGCAGAACCATCTCGTGGTGCCATTTGGGCAATACGATCACGTGGACGCCTACGCCTACGGTCTGGCCACGGTACAGCGGGGTGGCGACTGGGGCGTCATCGACGCGCACGGCAGGCTCGTGCTGCCACTGCGACCACGCCAGAACCTGGTCGTGATCGGCCCCGATCGGATCCTGGCGGTGACCGCATCGTCGCAGCAGACCGGAAGTAATCGTTACGCTCTGCTCGACGGGCAGGGCCATGAGCTGTTCGCGGTAGCGGGCCAGAACGCGGTGATCCAGACGCCCACAGAGGGTTTGTCGTTTTTCACCGATGCCCAAGGTCGTACCGGCGTGCTCGACATTCAGGCAGGCCGCATTGTCATCGCACCGCACAAGGACTGGTCCAACAGCTGGCCGTTTTCCGACGGCGTAGCCTGGGTCAGCCTAGCCGGTGGCACTGGCGACGAATCGGTCTACGTACTGATCGACCACCACGGCAAGGATCTGTTGCGCCGCACCGGTGGTGGCGTCACCTATTTCCATAATGGCGTTGCCGCGGTGAGTGACAAGGATGATCACTGGGGCCTGATTGACCACAGCGGGCGCTTCGTGCATACCATGACATACAGCGGCAGCGCGCCAGCGTGGGAATGGTCCGAGCAGACGCCGCGCGATGGCGACGCGCTGAAGTTCACCCAGTCCAACGCACAAGATAGTTCCGACAAGACGGTGTGGATCGATGCCAGAGGCCAGACAATTGCCAGTGTGGAGCCACAGGCTTGTGGTATCGAGGCGGTGCGTAATGCAAAGGGCGACATCGTGTGGCCGCGGAACCTCGGAGATACCTGCACCGCCAAGGCGCAGGCGGAAGGCAGCCAGGCAGCCACCAGCGCAGGCGTGCAGGCGGTGTTGTTAGAGGCCGCGCAGCGCAAGCTGCAACTGGCGAAGGAAGAAGATCGCCGCCACGGCTATGAATTCGGCCCGTCGTCATCGGGCGACATCCTCGTGCCGCTGGACACCGTCTGGCAGCACGGTCCGGCCAGCATCAAGCTGGACGGGCCCGCTACATTCGAACTGCCAAAGGGCTATCACTACCTGTCGCCTGAGGCCGTGCGCAGATTGCCCGATCCGGTATCGCCAGGCGGGGGGCTGTCGGTGGCCCTGCTCGCGCCTGAGGATGGTCTCTGGGTCGGGCGCCTGGTGGTGGCGCAGCAGGGCTACGTGCCCAGTAAGGGCGCACAGCTTGATGCGCAGAAGCTGAAAGAGGCGATCAACTACTACGGAACGCGTTTCGATATCCGCGCCTCGACGGGAATCGAGCACAACACGTCAATAGAGTGACTGGCCAACCCGACGTGGGATGCGGCGAAGCATCGCCTGAACTGGGGCTATCGCCTCACCGACATAGGCTGGCCAGCAGGCGGGTTCCAGTTCGACAGACACGCCGAATTGAACAGCGTCACGCTGGGACGCCGCGACGTGGTCGCTCTGCAAATCACCATGGACGGCTTGGAGCAGGACGACCAGCAGATCGTGGCAGGCCATCCGTTGGAAGCACTGGCTGACGGCATCCATTTCGACCCCGGCGCACGCTACGAAGACCACCAGGCTGACGACCCCGCGGCGACGCTTGGTCTGGAAGGCTTCATCACCGGCCCCAAGCCCGAGAAAATCAAGGCCTCAGATGAGGCCATCCAGCAAGGTATCGCGCACATGAACAAGCAGCGCGATCTGAATATTTTGGTCTCGTTGGGGCGCGGGGCCGTAATGCTGTTGATGCTGGTGGGGGTATGGTTCGCGCGTCGCCAGCTCAAGGCGACGCAAGGCAAGCAGTCAGGCGAAGGGAAGTGAATCTGATATCGAATTAGAGGGTGTTTAGAAAATTCTGTTAAGGATTGCAAAGTGGACAAGCATAAGCACGGAGAATGCGATGAAGTGTCTGCCGAACTCTTCCCATCCAGACGCCTGAATCGGCATGGCGGATTGATTTTTTGATCGCCCTTCTGGGCATCAACGTGAGGTATTTTTTTAAAAGGAATTTGATTGGCATGCACAACGTACAGCGCTTCTTGTTCGCGACTATCTTTTCCTTTGGCGTTTTCGCTACGATTGCAGGATGTAGCCAGACTCCAGCCCCATCTGCGGAAAAAATGCGTCCAGCAGCGCCTGCAGATCTCCAATGGACTTTAACTAAGCCGATGCGGACAACACGCTATGGACACCTGGCAATTTCGCTTCCGGATGGCAAAGTACTGGTAACTGGCGGTTTCGGTGGAAAAGGTAGCGGTGATGTCCTGAGTTCGGCGGAGATTTACGATTCTATATCCCAGCGATGGTCGAACACGGGCGTCATGACAATTCCCCGTTTCGCTACCAAAGCCGTCCTGTTACTCGATGGTAGGGTGATGGTCGCGGGCGGACAGTCTATTGAGACCCTTACTGACGGAGGTGGATCGTTCACCACTCTTTCATATGATGGCGTCGCATCTGCTGAAGTGTATAACCCCGCGCATAAGGCGTGGTCCGCAGTCGAGCCAATGTCTGTCGGACGTCTGGGTCATACGCTTACCGTATTAAAAGATGGTCGAGTACTTGCCGTTGGCGGTCGTAGTGCCACTGATGACGCGTTGGATTACAAAATTTTTGATTCTGCGGAGCTGTTCGATCCCGCTACAGATAAGTGGATGATGACTAAGAGCATGACCACACGACGTATTTGTCACACGGCCACGTTATTGCCGAATGGTAAGGTGCTTATCGCGGGAGGGCGAACCTGACGACCCACCTATGACAACAAAACAGGGAGTTCATCGGCGGAGCTATATGACCCGGCCAGTGGCACCTGGATTCCGGCCGCCAACATGAGCGTGCCTCGCTGCGGTCACACGGCAACGCTCCTGCCATCGGGCAAGGTGTTGGTAACGGGCGGCGAAGATGACGAGAAGGCCAACGCAGACGCAGCAGTCGCCGAAGTCATTAAAGAGAAAGGTCCCGATGCCACGTCGGCTGACATCGGTGCGGCGTTCAACAGCGACACTCGGCCCTACTTGAATTCGGCGGAGGTCTATGATCCAGTCACGAACCAATGGTTACCCACGGGGCACATGAACAACGCTCGGTCGGGGCATAGAGCGCTCCTATTGTCTAACGGAAACGTGCTTGTTACGCGAGGTCGCGACAGCAGAAGCCTAGATCTTGATTCGGCCGAAATTTACAGTCCGGCGAAACGCTCTTGGATTACTACGGGTTCCATGAATGATGTGGTAGGAATAGGGGCCACGCTTTCGTTGTTGCCCAATGGCAAGGTTCTTGCGGCGGGGGGAGATAGAGGCTATATAGAATCCAAGCCTGGCTTTAGAGAGCGACTTGCACGGGGAATCTATAGGGAAGGAGATTTCAATGATAACTCTGCCCTTTCCGCAGCCGAGTTCTTAGATTATTGACTCTTGCCTAATATTTTACGAATGCTGCGAACTTTGCGCCATCGCTTTTTGTGCGATGTTTGGTCAGCCGCCCTCGGCATTTCGCCGCGGCACTGAGGGATGGCGTTGCATCCTCCAGTTGCTGATCGATCTGGTCCCCACGGCCTCTCTGGAGGCCGCCGGGGCGCTTCCCGTGCCAGCTGTCTTGCCTCCCTCTCTTCGCGCCTGATGCCGTTTCTGGGTGAAGCACGCTGGCCCGAAGGGGGTGAACCGCCCCGGGTTTTGTGGAGGCTCCAACTCTTGAGAGAATGGAGCCATGAACAAGAAGACAACCAAGTTTTCCCCGGAAGTGCGCGAGCGCGCAGTGCGTCTGGTACGCGACCTTTGCTTCAGCAAGGGCTTTTCCAACACGGTTTGGAGTTTGAGGCTTAACTGAGAGGGAATGCGTCGGAAAAGCGAAGCTGAAATGAAGGGAACGATTGCTGACGGCGAGGCTCGCGAACGGCTGATCATCTGGATCCGCCGCCGTATGGCCGAGTTCGGTATTTCCATCGAGGCGCTACGAGGCGAAGTTGAACACGGAGAACGATGAGATTGCCGACTGGCTGCTGCGTATCACGGGCTGCCATCGCAACTGGGGCTTTCTGCTGTGCTACTTCTACCTGCGTAACGTGAAGGGATTCGGCTGGAACCACAAGCGCATTTACCGGATTTACCGCGAGCTCGAACTGAACCTGCGTATCAAGCCGAAGAAGCGCCTGGTGCGGGAGAGGCCACAGCCGCTGTCGGTGCCGCAGGCCATCAATGAGGTGTGGTCGATGGACTTTCTATGGTCCACCCGCAAATCGCAAGCGCAGACTGGTGGCGGTAGACGACTCGCGTTTATCTATCCGGCCTGTAGTGACCCGGGTACAAATGGGTCTGGCCTGCATGATGTAGTCGCACGCCTCCGTCCCAATTAATGCATCGGCATGTTGACTGCCGGAAGTCCAGACGGGTTTGGGGAGGCGACGGTTGGTCGTTTGCGCCATGCTGTTTCGCTGCGCGAGTTGCGGAAGGTAATTGCGATCAGGATGCCCGCCGGTCCTCAGGCGCGGTACCGTAGCTGAAATTCACTGCCACGGCGCATGACAGCCCATGCAATGCGGACGAGCTTGTTTGCGAGCGCGCAGATCGCAATGTGTATGTGCCTGCGGTCGGCGAGTTGAAGCAGCCAACGCTGGATCGGGTCGTTGGGGTGCTTATCTTTCCATACCCATAACGCTCGCGCTCCCTGCACGAACAGGCGACGCAGATAACTGTTGCCTCGCTTTGTGATGCCCAGCAGGCGTGGCTTGCCGCCGGTTGTGTGCTGCTGGGGTACGAGTCCCACCCAGGCCGCGAGATCGCGAGCCCGCCTGAATGTCGATGCGTCACCGATAGCCGAAACGATGGCAGTCGATAGCCGGACGCCAACGCCAGGAATAGTCTGAAGGCGCCGGCAAAGCTCGCTCTCACGAGACAGACGCGTGATCCGGTTGTTCATCTGCTCGAGGGTTGCTTCCGTGCTGTTCCACATATCGAGCAGCATGCGTCCGAGGTCACGCATCATGGGCGTCAGTCCCGAGTCATCGTTCTCGAGTAGCGTCGGCAACGTGGCGCGCAAAGCGTAGAATCCCTGTGCGATCTCGATACCGCGATCGAGCAGCAGCCCACGAATCTGATTCGTCAATGCGAGGCGCTGCTGGAGCATCCGCTCACGGGCACGATGCAGAGCCTGCACATCCATCTGTTCCTCTGTCTTGACTGGCACAAACCGCATGGTCGGGAGTCTGACAGCTTCTGCAATCGCCTGGGCATCGTTGAAGTCGTTCTTCTGGGACTTGACGAACGGCTTGACGTAGTGGGCTGGCAAGAGCCTGACTTCGTGTCCAAGGATCTGGAATTTGCGGGCCAGATACTGCGATCCGCAACATGTTTCGATACCGACAAGACATGGCGGATGTTGTGCCATGAACTGCAGTAGTTGGCTGCGGCCGAGCTTCTCGCGCAACACGACTTTACCGCTGCCATCACAGCCGACGATGTGAAACCAGCGCTTGCCCAGGTCGATCCCTAAAGTTACCGAGTTCATGGCAGCCTCCGTGGTCACTGTGCCGCTAGGATAGAAGAAGCGGGTGGACCATACCATTAATGCATGACCAGCTGGTTGACGGGCGCAGTATCCGGACGCTGAACGTGATTGATGATTTCAATCGCGAGGCGCTGGGCATCGAGGTAGATTTCTCGCTGCCATCGGAGCGGGTGATTCGCACGCTGAAGCAGCATATGGAATGGCGAGGCAAGCCGAAGGTCATCCGGTGCGACAAGGTACTAACTGCAAGTGCTTGTCAGAGAAAAGGCGACAGTCATCCTGACGCTATCAGAAATAGCGCTGTCGTTAAAAGAGCATTCAACGCTTCCCAGCCAGTTCCGCGTTCAAAGGGCGTGACAGCTCAGCATAGTAGAAACAAGATCCGGGCGACGTGCGCCGGTCTTCACTGTACTTAAAACAGCTTGAGGGCCCAGCGGAAGGTCCGAGCATTATCTACGAGGTCAGTGGCGTAGCCCCTGCCTCAACGGCCCTACTGATAGGGATCGATCCGCTGGGTAAGCTTTGTTCGTGAAACCGTCGATAGGGCTGGCCCGTCTTAACGATGCTGTATGCAACGCGGGCCATCTTCGCTGCGACAGCAGTCAGCGCCTTTCGGCGCAAGTCTGCATTTCCCGGATCGGGGCGAATGTATCGATCATATTTGTCTTTGAATGCGTTCTCGCGAACGCGAATTGCCACCTGCCCGGCCAACCAGAATGCCAATCGCAAACGAGCGTTTCCACGCTTTGAGAGCTGCTCCCGACCGCGTTGAGTACCGGATTGTTGTTTGGCCAAATCGAAACCACAGTATTTGAGAAACTGTCGGTGATGAGCAAAACGCCTGATGTCACCGACTTCCGCCAGCACGGTCAGCGCAATGATCGGACCGACTCCCGGCAGGCTTATCAGTTGCTCGTAATCTTTGTTGGAGGCCAGAACCTGTTCGGCACGCTGCTCAAGATCTCGACGCAAATCGTTCAGATGCTGAGCCTGCCGCAGCGATATACGAAATGTTTCGACAGCCAGACAATCCGGGGCATGTGGCAAAGCGGCAGAGTGCTCTGCCATATGCCAGATCTCCGTTAGTTTGGCCGTCTTCTCGACCTTTCTGCCGACCAAATCCCAGGCCTGGCGAATGAAGGCGTCCCTGGTAAGCTGACGGACATGAGCGGGTGTGGGAAATTCCAGCATGAAGCGGAGCCACCATTCGATACGCGTGGTCTGCCAATACCGGTGCATCTCGGGAAAATACAGTGGCAGATGGTGATTGACGATTGCGTGCAATACCTTGGTCCTTGCGCGGGTAACCTGATAGTAGGTTTTGGACAGCTCCTGCAGGTCATGATGTCCCGCGACCATTGGATCGACGTATCGCATCACCAGCCCATGTTTGAGCATCTCAAGGATGACCGATGCGTCCTTCGGATCATTCTTGTCCCACGAATTGAACTTCGCCTCCCGATATCGAGCTTGTGCGACTGAGGACACAATCACAACATCAACGCCGGCGACGAGCAGACGATGTGCAAGGGCGCGGTGATAGTCCCCTGTGGGTTCGAGTGCGGCACGCCACGGACCAGGCCTCGCACGGATAAACTCCACCAGGCGATCAAAGTCCGGTGCACTGTTACTCATCCGGAATCGTCGCTGCTCGCCAGTAGACAATTCAATGAAAACGGCGTTCGAGCGCCGCGCTATATCGACGGCTAGCAAGTGCGGTTTGGTCGTAGTATCCATAGTGTCAGCCATCTTGGCGTCCTCCTCAGGTCCCAGAGAAACCTCAGGATGCCTGGTGTCTTGTTTGGCTGACAATCATTCTGCACTTACTACGGCCCGGAATATCTGAGCGCGGCCATCGTGACGTGGACGCACAAGCAAGGCATCCGGCTGGAATACATCGAGCCGGGCAAGCCGCAGCAGAACGCGTATATCGAACGGTTCAACCGGACCGCGCGATACGAATGGCTGTCGCAGTATCTGTGGGAAGACCGGGAGCAGGTTCGCGAAGCGGCGGCCGACTGGATGTGGACTTACAATCACGAGCGCCCGAATATGGCATTGGGCGGTTTTACCCCGAAGCAGCGGCTGGCCATGGCCGCTTAGTTTCTACTTCTGCCTACCGTGGAAAACGGGGGCATTACCCGGGCTTCCGTCCTCCGATTCCTTGACGAGGTAAAAATGATCGCCCATGGATCGAATCGATTTGTCAGGAGTAGCTGCTTTGTGCAGTTCCGCATCGGTTGGATCGTAGTTCAACGTATAGGCGACGCCAGGCGATAGCGGTACCGCATCCAGCCCCCAACTCCAGCTTTGAAAGGCGCGCCCATGAGAAGGCGAGAAATGGAGCTCCATCTCGTGCGGGTATTTGACCAGGAGAAAATGAAGGCGTTCGGAGTCCAAGCCCATGGCCAACAGACCCAAAATCAAAGCCCCGGTAAGCAACGGCCCTGCAAAAGCGGAAGCGGCGCGACGCCATCGACGACGAACCGCGTTCCATATGATCCCGACAAATAACGCAATCAGGAGTACAGGTAGTAGAAGAACTTGGACAAGGAACATGCATAGCATCCATTTACCGAACTCCCACAGTGCGAAGTTCAGTACGGCGAATCCGAGCCACCATGCAAGATGGAGCATTGAAAATCGGTCAGCGACCGTAGAGGGTGAAGCAGTGTTCGATGGCATCGAATTCATAGCAGGCTGCTCAAGAAAACGAGGCGTCGTCTACAAGGCCATGTTTCTCGTTGTAGATATTTGGGATTTGCCAAGACAACCAATGAATTGTATTAGCCGAGCCACGCCGCCCGTTCTAGTCGCATTGGTACACCACACGGGCGCGGTCAAACCGGCGCGCCACGATGTCTTGCTCGCGCATCATGACGAAATAGGCTCCCGGGCCGGCTATGCCCGCGTGCCGGTCTACGCCGATCTGGAGAACAAGATGCCAATCCTTTGCGGATGCCAACAGTGCCTCGGCTTCCTCGGTCTCCCATTGCGTATAGGTCAGACCGTGGTCCGCCCACTCGCTGCGCGCTTGCAGGCCGTTCTGCAACGGCTGCGGGAAGCCGCCCAGTTGATGATTGTTCCGGCAGGCCATGTCCGGCCTCCCGAACTGGTCAAGCCATTCGTCATAGGTCTCGTACAAATCATCGTCATCGAACGAGAATGCATCCCAGGACTTGTCGTTGAACGGCATCGGGGTTAAAACGCATTGTGGTGTAATCGCCGCTGCCCGAAAGACGCACGACCATTCATCATCCGAAATCGAAGCGAGGGCCGCCGGCACTTCCAACCGTGCTAACTGAGAGGTGTCAGTGGTATCCCACATCACCAACCAGCCCACCGAATCATCAGGGCAACAGCTGTCAGCCATTTCCCACATGTCGTAAAACACGAGCAGACGCCCTTCGTCAGGAAGCGAAACGTCAAACCCCGGCTCTCTTGATAAGGTAGCCAGATCAAACTGGCCAAAGAACGCCATGGGAAACGGCTGGGTCACTGCGTCTGCTCTTGCCCTTCGCTCGGCACTTAGACGTTCACACAGCGCAGGCGTCCTCCAAGAGATCTTCTTGTTCGATTCCATAAGAAGGCGTTCCGCTTCTTGACGATGATCCTCTGCCTTCCGGATAGCATCTGGATAAGCCGGTCGCCTAGGCCACGTGGTGCCATATGGCAAGTCGGGCCGCCCGCCGATCTTGGAAGCCCCCAGTGGAATAGCGATTTCGTCCCTCGCCTGGGTCGTCAACAGGATCGCGGGACGCGCCTGCGCGGCCAGCCGGTCCACAAGGTGATCGGGCAAGCCTGTCTGGGCAAGCGAGCGACGGAACGACGCCACATCTGTCGGAAGAGCTACGGCGGTCATGCGCATATCTCTATATGTTGCAGTAAACGACAGCGGGGCTCGGATCCACCATGTCGCCGCCGAGCACGTCCCATGCTGGCTGGTTGGCGGGGTGGTCGGGCTGATAGATCAGCGTGAGGAGATGCTGGCCCCAGAGCTGCAGGCCCACATACCCGGCGGCAAAATCCTGCTCGCGAGACCGCCATGCCTGCAACGATGCAGCGCGGCTGCACTGTGGGCATGGCAAGGCCGTCTGTCCCTTGGACGCCACCGGCGCTTTACACCAGGCAGTCAGCGCATCGTCCAGCCGCCCAGTGGCCTCGCCACCCAGTTCGATGTCTGTGTCGCAATGAGGGCAACTCGCGCGGAATCCACCCTCAAAATTGAAAAAGAGTCCTTCTCCGCTGGGCTCATCGACGGCGTCAGGCTGCAAGGTGATAACGCCCGCGGCATCGCTTTGCCAATGGAATCCGACGACATGGATTTCGATCCCCGTTACGATGGGATAGATATTCGAATTCTTACCCTCGTGCCCACCTACTACGATCCGAGAGCCACCGGGAGGATGATTCGGCAGATCATTGAGCCGATCAAAGCCTCGGTAGTCCTCTCGCACCGGAAAGGCTGACCTGGACAGGCAAACGTCCGAACGAAGCGTGGGCAGGATCACGCCATGGTCAACGAGGCGTCGGTAGCACTTCCATGCCACGTCGTAGGCGGCATCCCATGACACCTTGGTGTCTACCAAGGAGGTATAGAGGTGGCCTCACTCGTTCGGACAGTCATCTGAGATTTTTAAGTGGAACGTCCGAGGCAATCATGCTGCCGATTTGATCGCAGGCAGCGTCGCGAAGTATGCCTCATCCGGGGTCTGATCCGCCAGGCTCGAATGGGGCCGTTTCCGGTTGTACAGCTCGACGTATTCGCCGATGGAGCGCCGGGCATGGCTGACCGACTCGTACGCTTTCAGGTAGACCTCTTCGTACTTGATGCTGCGCCACACCCGTTCGACGAACACGTTGTCGCGCCAGGCCCCTTTGCCGTCCATCGACAGCCGCACGCCCCGGCTCAGCACCGCCTCGGTGAACGCGCCCGCCGTGAACTGGCTACCCTGATCGGTGTTCACGATGTCGGGCAGTCCGTAGCGGGCGAACGCCTCTTCCAGCGCCTCGACGGCGTGCGTGGCTTCCAGCGTGATGGCGACCCGGTACGCGAGAATCTTGCGGCTCGCCCAGTCCACCACTGCCGTCAGGTACACGAAGCCGCGCGCCATCGGAATGTACGTCGTGTCGAGGGCGAACACCTGATTGGCACGCTCGATCTTCATGCCGCGCAGCAGGTACGGCCAGATCTTGTGCTGCGCGTTGCGGCGGCTCGTGTTCGGCTTGCAGTACAGCGCCTCGACGCCCATGCGCTTCATCAGCGTGCGTACGCGACGGCGACCCACCTCATGGCCTTCCCGGCGCAACAGGCGCGCCAGCATCCGCGCCCCTGCAAATGGGAACTCCATGTGCAGTTCGTCGATTCGCCGCATCAGCAACTGATCGACCTCGCTGACCGGCTGCGCCCGGTAATATGCGCTCGATCTCGCGATGCCAACCAGTCGCGTCTGTCGCGAAACCGGCAGCGCATGCGTACAGTCAATCATCGCTTTGCGCTCAGCAGTCCGGCTTTGCCGAGCGCTCCTGACAAAAAATCGTTCTCCAGCGTCAACTGCCCGATCTTCGCGTGCAGCGTTTTCACGTCCACCGGCGGATCGCTCGACGGTGCACCTGTCGCACCAAACACGTCTGCCGCACGCTCCTGCAACTGCCGCTTCCATTCCGTGATCTGGTTCGGATGTACATCAAACTGCTGTGCCAGTTCGGCCAGCGTGCGCTCACCTTTGACCGCTGCCAGTGCCACTTTCGCTTTGAACGCCGCTGAGTGCGTCCGTCGGGTTCTCTTCGTCATTTCCTCGGTTCCTTTGCCAGCATTATCGCTGGCTCAGGCCCCGGCCAAACCACTTATCCGACTGTCCGAATTTGCGCGGCCACCTCTGTATTGCGATCACCCATAGCATTTTCTCAAATGGATCAACAAAGCTGAATGCCGGCGACGGCCAGACGCGGTTAAACCTGAAAACGCAGCCTTCGATTCGCGCAACGCTCACGGCTTCATGGCGTCACGATCTCGTAGTCGTCACCCAGCGTCCGTCCATGACGATCCTTTTCGGATCGAAGGAGTTTTGTTTGAATGGTCTGACCGGCGAGTTGGACCGTGGACGGCGCTTGGATACTCCGCTTTCCCCGGCCTGAGGTGACCACTTGGCCAAGCAGAACGGCTTCGGATGCGTTGTTACTTGTATAAGTCGTATGAATCAGGACGCGCCCCGTGCGCGCGACCAGAATGACGTACCACGTGCTTCCATAGATGCTGACCAAAGGCGCCTCGCCATAAACGAGGCGAGCGACGCCGGTTCGAGCAATCCCCACGTGGGTTTTGAGCAGCCCCAAAAAGTAAGAGCCCGAGATATCGGCGCGTGCAAAACTATCTCGGAGCGCCGCCTGTTGATGCGCGATGCACTCCGCCAAACTATCGAAGTCAGACGGTTGGAATGATGCTGGTGGGAGATACAACGTATCACCCCGATCATAGTCTCCCGCATAGGCGTATCTCGGCAGGCCGCTGGTATCGAGATGAAGGCCAAGGTCGCGAACGACCGCGTTCTCATCGCGAAGATAGGGCGAAAGATTATTGTAGTAGCGCTCGTAGTCGATAGCGGCGAGGTCGATGCCCCGATATCGATACCGGATATCTACGGCCGAGGAGCCAGCCTCATTGGGATCGAAAGGTCGCGCATAAACGACGAATTCGCCATTCGGACATGAAATCTTCGCCACCGGCTGGAAGTTCCTGGCGCGCGACAGCGCGGGCCACGCCAAGAGCATCACCGTGAGAATCATAACTACTGGGCGCTGTTTCGCAGCTTTACCAACGTTGTCCACATTTATCCATCCTCGGGTTCGGTGCCAATAAAGTCAACGTGGTCACAGATGCCAGAAAGCCAACGCGACATGCCGTCCTCTACCGCCTTATCCGCATAAGGGATGCGAACCTGCGCATCGCGGGCAAATGCACGCGGAAACAGTTCATTCAGGCAACTCACAAGGCCAGGAAAATCGGCGGGGTCGGTCAGTTTCGGCCAATTCATGAGCTTCCTGTAACGCAGTTGTTCGGAGTCCAAACAGATACCCCGATCGGTCCAGTCTACCCTGAAGAGACCGTCGTGACGCTTTAACTCCGCTTTCCAAGGAAAGAACGATCGAAGCGTCAACGAAAGCCACATATCGTCAGACTGCAATGCCTTGCGCCGTGTCGTCCACTCGATGGACGGTCGTGTCGCGACGATGACGTCAACTTGCCAGGCCGGCAGACTTTGCGGGTTCCAGCCAAAACCGTTAAGAAGGTCGCGCGGGTGATGTGTCCATTAGTTCGAACGCGGCCTCTCAACAATTCGATTTACAAACCAGCAAAAGATAGATGCCCCGCTTCTTCGATGAACGAATAAGTGACACTTGGTACCTTCCGTCATCATTCAGCGCAGAATGACTTGGGCAAATTCGTCGCTATTACCCAGAATGCAATTCTGGATTGCCTAGCGCCTGCCGTCCATCAGACAAATCTCAATTTTTGTCAATTTCTGACGTGATTGACTGCAACAATGGGACGTTACCCCAAATGTCGTTCGTAGTAGCGCCGCGTTAATGCCTTCCGGTATTCGGCTTTCGTCGGACTCGCGGTGTCGGGTGACCAGCCACCACCACCGTAGCTGCCGCCGCACATCGCGCATCGGTACGGTTGTTAACGGGCGAGCAGAATTGACCCGCCTAGCTGTGTGATTTGCATCGAAATTTGACCCACGTGATTGAATGTCCTGCTCAACATTTGAGCAGGGGATACAGAGGTGATCACGGTGGGTATGCTGGCCAAGATCAGGCGGATGTATTTCCGCGAGAAGGTGCCGCTGCGCGAGATCGCGCGGCGAACGGGGTTATCCCGTAACACGATCCGCACGTGGCTGCGTCAGCCAGAAGCGGCCGAACCGAAGTACCCGAAGCGGGTCAGCCCGAGCGTGGTGGACGCATGGGCCGGGCAGCTTGAGGAGTGGCTGAAGGCTGACAGTCACCGGCCCAAACGCGATCGCCGCACGGCGCGCTTTATGTTCGAGGCGATTCGTGCACAGGGCTACGGCGGTAGCTACACGCGCGTGAGCATATTCGTGCGGCGCTGGCGCGAGCGACAGATACAGGCTCCGCGCCGTCAGGCTTATGTTCCCCTGGCGTTCGAGCTGGGCGAAGCCTTCCAGTTCGACTGGAGCTGCGAGTACGTCTTCGTCGGCGGATTGCGCCGACGCCTTGAGGTTGCCCATGTGAAGCTGAACGCCAGCCGCGCGTTCTGGCTGGTGGCCTATCCGACCCAGAGTCACGAGATGCTGTTCGACGCGCATGCAAAGGCGTTCGCCGCCTTCGGCGGCGTGCCACGTCGCGGCATCTACGACAACATGAAAACGGCGGTGGACAAGGTCGGACGCGGCAAGGCGCGCACGGTCAACGCCCGTTTCGAGGCGATGTGCAGCCACTATCTGTTCGAGCCGGAGTTCTGCAATCGCGCGGCGGGCTGGGAGAAAGGCATCGTCGAGAAGAACGTACAGGACCGCCGTCGGCAGATCTGGCATGACGCTGCCCAGCGTCGCTGGGACTCGCTCGATACGCTGAACGAATGGGTCGCAGACCGGTGCCGCCAGGCGTGGAAGATGCCGCACCCGCAGTGGCCCGAGCTGAGCGTCGAGGATGTGCTTGAGGATGAGCGCACACGGTTGATGCCCAACCCCCGTCCGTTCGACGGCTATGTCGAGCAGATCCTGCGCGTGTCATCGACAGGCCTGATCCACTTCCAGCGCAACCGCTACAGCGTGCCGACCGAGTTTGTGAACCAGCTCGTGAGCGTGCGTTGCTATCCGGTGCTGCTGAGCGTCGTCGCCGATGACCGGGAGATTACCCGTCACACACGCAGCTTCGATCGTCACCTGACGTTCTACGACTGGCAGCACTACGTCACGCTAGTCGAACGCAAGCCCGGTGCGCTGCGCAACGGCGCGCCGTTCGCGACGATGCCCCAGCCGCTTCAGGACCTGCAGCGGCACCTGCTGAAGCATCCCGGCGGCGATCGCGTCATGACGCAGGTTCTGGGTGCCGTGCGTGAACACGGGCTCGATGCAGTATTGCAGGCCGTCCAGGTGGCACTCGACTCGGGCCGGCCCAGCGGCGATCACGTGCTCAACGTACTGAGCCGTCTGAAGGCTCCAGCAGCAAGCCTCACCGCAGCCACCACCCCACTGAACCTGACCGAGGAACCCGTCGCGGACGTTGGCCGCTACGAGCGCCTGCGCGTCACTGAACCGGAGCATCGTCATGTCTAACGACATCATCGCCCGCCTCAAGGCGCTCAAGCTGCACGGCATGGCCAGCAGTTGGTCCGAGCTGTACGCGCAGTCCCGCCATACCGGGTTCGATCCTGAACGCTTCATGCAGCAGTTGCTGCTGGCCGAGGGCGCTGAGCGTGAGGTCCGCTCGATTGCTTACCAGATGGGTGCGGCACGCTTCCCGGCGCACCGTGATCTCAAGGGCTTCGACTTCACGCAGACCCGTGTCGATGAGGAACTGATCCGGGATCTGTACCAGTTGAAGTTCCTCGAGAGTGCGCACAACGTCGTGCTCATCGGCGGACCGGGCACAGGCAAGACGCATCTGGCGACCGCCATCGGTATCGAGGCCGTACAGCGGCATGGCAAGCGCGTACGTTACTTCTCCACGGTCGAGCTGGCCAACGCGCTGGAACTGGAGAAAGCAGCAGGCAAGCAGGGGCAGATTGCCCACCGGCTCACGCACACGGATCTGGTGATTCTGGACGAACTGGGTTACCTACCGTTCAGCCAGAGCGCCGGCGCGCTGCTGTTCCATCTGCTCTCGAAACTGTACGAGCGCACCAGCGTGGTGATCACGACCAATCTGAGCTTCGGGGAATGGGCCAGTGTGTTTGGCGATGCCAAGATGACGACGGCGCTGTTCGACCGCCTCACGCATCATTGCCACATCGTGGAGACCGGCAACGAATCGTGGCGCTTCAGGGAGAGTTCGGCGAAGGTTCGTACAACCAGGAGGAGAACGACAAAGGACGCTGACAACACGGAGTTATCCACATCGGCGTAGATGTACTACGCTGTCTCGGGGTGGGTCAAATTTAGATGAAAACCGTGGGTCAATATTAGACGCTCGCCAACACCCGGTCAAGCATCAACACTACGTCGTGCAATGTACGAAACAGGAACCGGCGCATCAGCCTGCGAAACCACCAGTAGACGGTCTGCCAGGGCGGGAAGTCCTTCGGCAACATTCTCCAGCCACAACCCGCTCGTACCAGGTAGCGCAATGCGTTGATCACTTCGCGAAAATCGCACTGACGACGACGGCCACGCGACGCTGCGCGCGGCAGCAATCCCTTGATCGCAGCCCATTCAACGTGGGTCATGTCTGTGGGGTAACGCTTCGTCTTCTTTGCCAGCTTTGCTTGGCGATCCTGATGTTCTTTTTTCCACATCCCCTGGTTAAACCACATCTGGGACCAATTTTTTAACGGGCTTTTAGCGGAAACCTGTTCGATGCGAGCGATGGACGCGTCGAGAAGGTGGAGTGTTGACGCACCGGGGGTCATTTTCGCGTACGCGAAAATGACCCTTACCCTCACCCGCGAGTATCTGGCCGCGCTGCGCGCGTGGCTTCAGGGAGTGCCATCCAGCGTCCATGCCGGAAGTTGACGTCGTGCAGATCAAAGCCCCGGCAACTCGTGATCGTATTCCTCCGATGAATCACTCTCAGGAGTTGGAGTCTCCACAAAAAATCCGGTGCGGTTCAACAGCGCGTTGGCGGCACGTGTCGAGGGCCGGGTAACGACATCCCATAGGAAGACATCAATTCCCTGTGCTCCCGAATGCGTGCGTTATCCGCCAAAATCAACGATTACCTTCATGGCTTTCTCGTCTGCCGCGTGCTTGAAAACGTCATAGGCTTTTTCAATATCGGAAAACCTGAAGTGATGCGTGGCCAGCTTCTCCATTGGAAGACGGCCCGAGCAGCAAGTTTTCATGAGCATACCAGTGGTATTTGCACACACCAGTCCGGTGGTGATGGTCAGGTTCTTGATCCACAGCTTTTCAAGGGCAAAGTTGACGGACTTCCCGTGAACACCAACATTGGCCAGATGTCCGCCTTCCTTGACGACATGCTGACAAATGTTCCATGTCTGCTCGAGACCGACGGCCTCGATCGCACAATCGACGCCTCTTCCATTCGTCAGTTCCAGTATTCGCTCGATCGCATCCTCTTTGGCCGAGTTGACCAGATGCGTAGCACCAACCTCCTTTGCCATGGCCAGACGGTTGGCATCCATGTCGACAGCGATGATCTGGCTCGGGGAGTAAAGCTGCGCTGTCAGAATGCAACTCATACCTACAGGTCCCGCCCCTACGATAGCTACCGTATCGCCGGGCTTGATGTCGCCGTTCTGAACGCCGATTTCGTGCGCCGTGGGCAATGCGTCAGAAAGAAGCACCGCCACATCTTCGTTCAGATCCGGTGGCAGGAGATACAGCGAGGTGTCCGCGAAAGGCGTGCGAACAAATTCGGCTTGAGTACCATCGATCATATAGCCCATGATCCAGCCACCTTCGTTCTGGCAGTGCGCATAGAGCTGCTTTTGGCAGTTCTCACAAGTGCCACAGCGACTGACGCACGAGATGATGACCTTGTCGCCCTTCTTGAATTTTTTGACTGCCGAGCCAGTCTCCTCGATGATTCCAATGCCTTCGTGACCGAGAATCCGCCCGTCGAATTTTCCACTCTTCTGCACGGCGACCGCAGCAATTTCAGGATTCTTTCCCTTCCATATTCCTAGGTCGGTTCCGCAGATCGTTGTCTTGGTCATTCGAATGATGGCGTCCGTTGGTTCCAATATCACAGGAACCTGCCGATCAGCGACACGGATGTCGCCTTCGCCATAGTAGACCATCGCTTTCATTGTACGTGCCATTTCATTTCCGTTCGGTTGAGTGACGCAGGGTACGGAGACGGCGAAAAATCCAGAATTGATTCAAATCAATGAACCCGGAATTAGCTCACGGAGAGCCAATTAAGTCGGTGGAACAGTCGCTTTTCGTATCCAACAGCAGTGTAGTCCTTTCCAAGGAAACAAGTCGCGCACCGTCACGAACAGCAGACGGGCTTCGCCGTGCTGCCCCGACGCTGGGTCGTGGAGCGCACCTTTGGCTGGATGGTTCGCTGGCGCCGGCTGGTTCGCTACTATGAGCAACGCACTGACGTGTCCGAAGCCATGATTCATATCGCGATGGGCAGTCTGTTGCTACGCAGAATTGCCCATCCCTGATTTTTCAAACGGGCTCTTACCAGTCACGACGTACGAAGTGCGTTTGACCGCTGGGGCGCAGGACAGTGGAAGTATGGGGGCGTCGAATCAGTTGTGGAGCGCAGTCGAGTAGTTGCGGCATACGAATGTTTCAATTACGCGGAAACGCGTCAGTAACAAATCGGAAAGGGCGAGATATGGCGGACTGGCTTGAATCAGAGTTCGGCGCGGGTGTGCTTGTTGGCATCGGTGGCGTCGGCCTGTTAGTAGGCATCGGCGGCGGCATGGAACATCGCTGGCTATTCATCGCCCTGTCGGTGGTCGCGATGGTGGCGGGGACCGGCGTTTATTGTTTGCTCAGATTCGACAAGGATGCGCGTGAGACGAAAGCGCGACGCGTGCTTGGCTTAGGATTGAGCCCTTAGAGAGAACGGAAAAGCGCTCTGAACAATAGGAGGCGCAGTATGCCCCTCGCGGAAATAGATTGTGACGGTTGGGAACTCGATGACGCTGAGATGATCGCTGAGGCGCATCCCGCAACGTTCTGGCTACCTGAACGTGAGCGGCGTGAATCGCTCGTGCAGGGCGATACGGTGAAGCTGATCTTTCGCATTCGCACCGTGGACGAAGCCGGAGCCGAAAAGATCAACGTCGAGCGCATGTGGGTGAAGGTTGAACGGATCGAAGACGGCATGTATCGAGGAAACCTCGACAACGATCCGTTGTGCACTCATGACATGCGGGCGGGTCTCTATGTCACGTTCGCTGCCCGACACGTCGTCGATATCTGGGATCAGAACTCGTAGGGAGAAGAAGAAATGGTGGGTAACGAGGGGCTCGACTTACATGCGGTGTTCAGTGGCCCGCACGAAGTTGACCAAAGCGAGTGGCGAGTGCTCATGTCGCTTAGAAGTTTTCAGATCATCGAATCGGTATTGAAGTCATACCTGTGCAGAGCGAATCCGGCAGCCTACCAGGCTACTCGCGTGATCGAATGGCCGCTCGGGACACTCATCAAACATTTCGTAAAGGTCGGTGGCCGCGCTGAACTGGTTTCTATGCTCCAAGCCGTGCGCACCGACCGCAATTTGATCGCCCATCAAGCTCTCGTCTGTCTGGACGGTGGCTTGGCGGGAGTTATTGGCGCGGATCCCGTCTCCCTTGCTCGTCTGAAGGAGATCGATCGGCGAGCAATGAAGGCGATGGGTGCGCTCGTCGGCGAGTACGTACGGACGGCTACGCGGACCTCCGCGTAGGAAACTGACAGGAAAAGCCAGTGACTCCGCAAGAGCTATTCGCCTACGCCATTGGCTTCGAGCAGCATCGCCGCTCGCACCCGACTGTGCGTGAAGCGGCCAAGTAGTTTCGTACCACACAGAAAGCTGTGGTCGATGCGTGCGAAGACTGGCAGGGTGACGGCTACTTGAAGCTCGCGACGGGCTTTCGTGTCGGCAGCGGCGTTGGCTCGTTCGAGCGCGTAGGCGACTATCTCATTGCAGCGTACAAGCAGAGGAAAGGATCTGTTGGCCGAAGCGTCAGGCGCTTCGGTCAACAGGCCGAGGTTGTGGGTCAAGCGATGCTGGCACCAAGCGCCGGGAACACATCGCTGAACAGCAAGCCGATCAGTTGTTGTCCGGCAGGCGTTGACCAGTCCTGCGCGATCTCCGCCATGAGCGTATTGGTGGCGGTGAGCACCACGCCGGCATCGTGCATGCGCTGGCGAGAGAATTCTTCGGAAAGATCGCTGGGCGACCCCGAAGCATCCATCACCGCCTGCACGGCGAAGCCTTCGCGTGCCGCGTCGATGGCCGGGAAGATCAGGCAGACATCGGTGGTCACACCGGCCATGACCAGGTTCTTGCGCCCGGTGGCGAGCACCGCGTCGCGGAAGTCGGGATAGGCCCAAGCATTGACCACACCGGGACGCTTGACCCGCGCCGCGTGCGCTTCGGGCAGGATCGCGGCGATTTCCGGGAGAATCGGGCCTTGGGCGCGATCTTCCTGACTGGACGTAATCACGACAGGAAGGTTGAGAATCTTCGCCATCTTTGCCAATGCGATGGACTGCTTGGCGGCCAGTTCGCGGTCGATGTTCTTGATGAGTTGCATCGTGCCGACCTGATGGTCGATCAGCAGCAATGCGGTGTTTTCAGCGGTGAATTGTTCGTAAGCCATGTTGAAACTCCTTTGAGGTCAGGTTGCAGTGAAGTGCAGCGGCGACCCGGCGAAAGGCATGACCTTGGCACTGCCGCGGGGGGATCGGAGAGAGATTGCGTGCGATGTGTTTTGCGCCGGGAAAACGGGGAGCTTGAGGTCGTTGTGATCGAAGTTCTGGCCATCCACCATCGCCTTGCCGAAGATCGGCATGAAGAAGGCGGAATCTCCCGCCGCGATGGGTACGTCCAGCTCGTCACCTTGTTCCATCGAAATAACGAGCATCGTCACTTCGGTCGGCTGGTTCAGCGGGGAGTGTGCCTCTGCAAAGCTCCCAACGGGAATACGCACCTTGATTCCCGGCAACTGCACAAGAGGCACGTCATGCGATTCGAGCGTCAGAGGGAACGGCGCTATATCCCGTCGTGCCGGGGTAAGCGCGACGAAGATTTGCAACCCGTGAACCGTCTTGCCGGTTTCAGCCGGAACTTCCTCATGCACCAGGCCACGTCCGGCAGTAGTCCACTGCAAGCCACCTGGCCGAATCAGGTTGTGGGTGCCGATCGAATCACAGTTGACGATGCCCGTCTCGGAATCGAGAAGCAGGTACGACACCGCCGAAATGCCGGCATGAGGATGTGGTGGGAAGGTCGGCGCACTCATCCAGTAGTGATCGACCCCGATGATCGGAGAGATCAACGAGGCATCGCCGCGCAGACGGTAAGCCCGGAACTGGCTGCCGTGATGAACACGCTGGATTGGAGCGATGGTGGGCATGGCGGCGGCCTCAGACGCTCTGGGTGCCCGGCGTGGTCAGGCAGCCCTGTCCATCGTCGGACGGCTGGGTGCCTTCGGCGACGATCAGGCCCATGCCAGCTCGCTGGGCGTAGTACGTGGCGGCCCGTTTGCTCGGCGTGCCGTCGAACTGCGCGCGCGAACGGGTCATTGACCCCATGACCAAGCGATTTTGCAGGGTGTAGCGGCCAACGCGGATGGGATCGAACAGTTTGTTCATGACGAATCCCTGGTAGTTGAAGTAAGGGTTGCGGAAGCTGTTGTGGCTAGGGCTTGCTCAAAGCCGAACTTGGCCACCGTCAACGGCGATGGTCTGACCCGTGACAAAGGCGGAGTCCGCGGAACAGAAGAACGCGACAACACCTACGAGGTCTTTCGGCTCGATCAATCGCGGGATGGCCTGCTGCTTCGGCAGGTAGTCGTAGATTTCTTCGTTGACCCCACGCATGGTCTTGGTGTTGGTCAGACCCGGTGCGACGACATTGGCTGTGACGCCAGACGTACCAATCTCACTGGCAAGTGCGCGGGTGAAGCCGATGACACCCCCCTTGCTTGCAATGTAGGCGGTCATCTGCGGGGCGTTCAGCCAGAACGTCGTGCTTGCAACGTTGACGATTCGCCCTGATTTGCGGGCGACCATCCCCGGAACAAACGCCTTGCACATGAGGAAGGCTCCGTCGAGATTGACGCCGATCACCTTGCGCCATGTCGCGTAATCGGTTTCCTCAAACGACTTCCAGGGGTAAATGCCAGCGTTGTTGACCAGCGCGACGATGGGCGGCATGTTAGCGTCAACATCAGCGGCAAATTGCTTCGTGGAATCGGGCGAAGTCACGTCAACGATGGCCGAAAAGAACTTTCGGCCCGCCGCTTCGACAAGGGCACGTGTGGCTGCGGCCTCGACAACATCGGCGACGGCAATATCGAATCCGTCAGTAGCCAGCCTTTGCGCATATGCCTGGCCGATGCCGTTGGCCGCGCCGGTTACGACTGCGGTTCCTTTGGAAGTGCTCATTATGATCGCCTCTGAATACGGGTGGAGGCATCATCATCTTCCGCTTCTCGTCCGGGATAAATATGGTATTTCGGAGAACATTGATCCACCATTGGAGCAATGAAAGCGGGGCGATTGAACGACAATTCATGTCCTTTCCTCCACTGACGTGAGTTCCATGAACACTCGCGCCCGATTGGAGTGGAAGATGCGGCGACGTTCTACCGGATCATGATCGAAGAGCGTAACCGGGCGTGGATGACGCCGCTGCAGCGCTACCTCGACCAGGGCAACGCAGTCGTGCTGGTCGGTGCCGGCCACCTGCCTAGCCCTGCGGGCCTGATCCGGCTACTGACTTTGGCCGGCTACCGGGTTGAGCCCACCAAGCTGACCCCGGTCAGGGGTTCAAAGGCGACGGTAGTACGTGTTAGGCAATCGAAGACTGGTCCGATGGTGCGGTGTATGGGTGAGGCCAATAGACGGGGAAGCCGCGAACAGCGCGTCGTGGAGGCAAAAGAGCGGACTATGGGTTCGCTTTCACAGATGGCAGAGTGGGTGAATTTGCCTGTTGACGAGAACCTGTACCTGTTCTGTAGCAACCTGTACAGCGCGGCGGCTCATATGAGCATGCCGGTTGAGAACCCCGAATCGAAGGAGCTTCGTATTGATGGGTTCGGGACGGTCGCCTTCTCGGACATTCCCGTCAATCGAGGCATGCTTGCGGTGACGAACGAACTCAACGAGCAAGGCGTTGACCAAAAGACGCGCTTCTCAACGTGTTGGCGGATCATGCACTTCGGCGACGTGTTGGGCGAAACGGAACGCTTTGCGAAGTGGCTGAGGCCCGGAGAAGAGCCCGGCGCGATCGACGTGGCAGAGGCGCTTATCAGGGCGTGCGCGATTGCAAGAATCGATATGTCCAACGACAAGGGCTCGTTCGACATGGATGACGTAGCCCGACACGCAGCAGAAATTGCAGTTCGACTGGACGCCGAGGACCGCGTCGGTCCGTCAAGTGGCGCATAGGAAAAGCAAATGGGTATTAAAGCGAGCATCAACGCAATGGAGTTTTGTGAACCGACAATAGAGTTCGACACAAAACAATAGTGTTTGACACAGTATGCAGGGGCAACGCTGGCGAACGAACTGCACTGTACGGTAGCGCAAGCGTGCTACAGCGATGTTTGTGTCAAACGGTATTGTCGCGAGGTCAATGGCGACTTGCGCATCGAGGCGGTTGTGTCAAACTCTACTCTCGTTGCTCGAGTGCGAACGGGGTTCTATGTCCCTGATTGAAAACGGGGCCCTGTGGCAAACACTATTGTTCGTTCACAAGTTTCCGAAACAAGGCACGCTAGCCGGTAAGCGAGTGGAGGTGTGCTTTCACAACGATACGCCTCGCGTGATCGAGAGCGTCGTGATGCGCGACGACGTGGAAAGTCCGTTTCGCACGATCATCGACCTGGACGACGGTCGTATGGTGCTCGATGCCGAGTGCCAGTTCCGGCCACTTTGACGCACTGGAAAAAGCCGTGCGTTCGGTACGCACGGCAGTACGTTTGAGAACCGCAGCGTATGGTCATGGCAAGAGAAAAAGAAACGGGATTGCCTCGTCACGCCCGTGTGGTACCAGCCTTTGTGGCCGCGATAATTCGCCGCCCTCTGGACACCTGGATTGGATCAGTTAGACCAGCAGAACTGTTGCGATGGGAGCGCAAAGGCGATCCGCCCGAATCGGTACGTCGGGATCTTCGGCAGACCATCATCCGGCGCACGCGCGTACGCGCCGAGCGCCTCTGGACGCAACGCGTCAATGTCCGGGTTGCCGATGGATGGCGTGAGCATCTCAGTGAGCAGGATCGAAAACGCATTGAGGCGCTTCCCCTCAGCGAAGACAAACCCCTCGAGAACTGGACCTTGCGGGAGGTGAAAGAAGCCTTGCATGTGCCCCTAGAGCACACGCTGGACCTCCTCGCGCGCCTCGAGGCGATCTACTGGGAACCTCCACCTTTGTCGTTGCGCCGTGCGGTCGAACCCCCGCATGTGCAGGGCCCGCCTGTCGAGATGACACAGGCATTGCGTGAACAGGCGCAGGCGGTGCTTGCCCTGCCTTGGCTCGATAAGGTAACCCGCTACGACCTCCGGTTTGCCTATGACGGTGATGAACCGTTGTTCAACTGGATTAACAGACTTATCGATTCGACGAGAGTGCCGGAGTCTTTTCCTGGCATGCTGGAGCGGCTGCTCCAGGCCGACAGGTTCACGGCTGAAACTGAAGCCCGTGAACTGGCTATATGGGCTGCCCGGGAGTGTGCTCCGCGATCGGGAAGCGAAGAGACCGCTCAACGATGGGTCGCGATCCTGATGCGCCGACATATCAGTCGTACAGGCGCCGGACGTACTCTGGCTGAAGTTGGCGCCGAATTCGGCGTGACACGTGAGCGAATCCGGCAGATTTGCGAAGCGTTCGAAGATCTGTTTGTGCAGGCACAAGCCGTTACCCCGGCGCTTGACCGCGTACTCCAGGCAGCGGCCAGAGTCTCACCTGCAGGCGTAAATGAGCTCGACGAGCAATTTCGCCGTTTTATCGGCGAAGACGCTGGTATTGAATCACTTGTTTCATGGGCGGCATTATTGGGACGGGAGAACACCCCGGTTCAATGCGAACGTGTTCGCACCAAGGCACGCGGTCAAGTCGTCGAGGTGACGATGGTGCAGGTACCCGATGCAGCACCGTGGGTCGAAGCACTGATTCGTCACGTTAGCCGAGATAGTTCGATGTTTGGTTGTACAAACATTTTGCGGGTCGCAGGTAGGCTCGCACTGAAGGAGGGTGTCGCTCCCGGACAGGAAGCCATCGAGTCGGCGATCGAAGCCGCCACGGGATTCCGGTGGCTGGACAAGTCGGCCGGGTGGTTCACACTTGGCGACAGCGCGGGCTGTTCGGCAGCGTCGCGGGTTCGGAAGATCGTGGCCGTTGCTCACGACAGCATTGGAACCGACGAGATTGCGGGTGCGCTGGCTAGCGACGATATGTGGATGCTCCGCGAATCGGGCAGCCTGGGTCTGGCGACACCACCGGTCCACGTGTTGCGCGAACTGTTCCTCGGCTGGCCATGGCTCAGTGTCGTACAGCGGGGACGATTTGTAGCCAGCCCCGAGTTTGACCCAGCCGGCGTACTCTTCGCAATCGAACAGACCATCGTAGAGGTCATTACAGCGCATGATGGCGTGGTCTGCCGGTTCGAACTCAAGGAAGCTGTGGTCGAGCAACTGGGCCTGACAGATATGCTGCTGGCTGCGCAACTTGGCAGTTCGCCTATTGTCGAGCGCGTTGAACATGGTCTGTACCGGCTTCGTGGCCGGCGAGTCGGGAATGGCGCGCTTAATGCCGCACGGCAGAGGCTCAGTAACCGCGCAATGCTACCAGGCAGCCTTCTGCTGGAGGCAGGGCCCAATGAGTTTTTTGCCCGTGTCACGGAGGCGTCCTTAAGGAACGAGCAGTACCACATTCCTACGCGATTTCACTCCAGGCTTGCCGGAAAGCGCCACAATACGGTTTCTGCGGAAGGCGGCCCACTTGGCGAAAGTCGCGTCAGCCAGTCGGGCTCGCTGTCAGGGCTCAACAGACTTTTCCCGGAAGTGAAGGTTGGTAATCACTACCGCATCGAGGTGGTGGAAGACGGTCTTCGTGTGGCTCTTTGTGTGGGACCGCTTAGTGATCTTCCGGGCAAAGAGAGTAGGCGCGTTGACGATGTTCGTGAAGCGTTGAATTGATCGGAAAAGCATCGACACCGAGCGATGCACACCACTGAGCAACGGTAAGGGTAAACAGGGTAGAAAGCGACAATGAATCTATGGGCACGAATCCGAAGCACCGTCCGCGGCGCACAATCTGCAATCGCATCAGAGCCGAAGCAATTGGCCCCCCTGCAACCGATGGTCGAGGACGCACTTGCAATTCTCGCAAAAAATCCGTCGGAAGGTGCTTTGAACGAGCTTGAATACCTTCTCACCAAGATTCAAGAATTTGTTGTGCGCTGGCGTCCTTCGCCTCAACCGACGCCGGGGATTTTCTACGTGCAACCAGGCTGGGCGCGTAGCACGGACGAACAAGCGGGCGAGGCACTTTCCATCCTGAAGCAACTGCGGGAGGACGGCCACCGAGGCACCCCAAGTCAGGATATCGCTACGACCATGAAGGTATTCGTCAGCCACAGCAGCATTGATGCACCAGCAGCCCAAGCGCTCGTCGAGTTCATTCGCGCCGGATTGAATATCGGCGCCAAAGAGATTCGCTGCACCAGCGTAGCGGGATACAAGCTGTCAGCAGGGGCTGACTCGAACGAACAACTCCGTGCCGAAGTCTTCGAATGCGAGGCGTTCATCGCCTTGTTGAGCCCGTCAAGCATGGTTTCGACCTATGTCATGTTTGAGCTCGGCGCTCGATGGGGAGCCAGGCGCTATCTGGCTCCCGTCATGATAGGCGGAACGACCGGCGTCGATCTAAGGGCACCGTTGTCAGCGATACATGCCGTCAGCGGTTCCTTGGAGGCCGACCTACATCAGCTTCTGGCAGATCTTGCCGAGCGACTGGGCCTTCAACTCGAAAATCCGTCTGCGTATCTTCGGGCGCTTCAAACCTTCGCTAAGTTGGCTTCGGTGCCACGCCACAAGAGCGGCGCATAGGAAAGGCAACCGTGACAATGATCGATGATGCGCGTCACTACCGAGAGCAGGAAGCGCTTGTTGGCAAGGGTGGCGTCGTGGTGTTTTTTCAAGGTGAGGTCCAGGGCGGGGTGAACCAACTGCGTAACCCCGAGCATTGGCAACCCGGCTGCGTCGCGGTCGATGAGCAAGGCCGCAAGTGGACGACTATCGCGGGTAGCGAGCGCGATGGCGCGCTGATGTGGCTCGCGAATCACGAACTGTAGGAAAACCCATGATTCCGCAAGAGCTATTCGACTACGCCAGTAGCTTCGCGCATCCTCGCTGCCAGCACCCGACTGTGCGTGAAGTGGCCAGGCAGTTTCGTAACACGCAGAAAGCCGTGGTCGATGCGTGCGAAGACTGGCAGGGCGATGGCAACATGAAGCTCGCGACGGGCTTTCGTGCCGGTAGCGGAATCGGCTCTTTCGAGCGCGTTGGTGACTATCTCGTTGAAGCGTACAAGTAAAGACAGAACGCGATGAATATGACGATGAACCCCTATCTCGCCGGTCTCGACCTGGTGAGGCGCATGCTCGGCGGCGCCCGACGTTGCGCCTTGATCCTGCTTGGCCTTGCCGCCTCGGGACTGACCGCCTGGGGCGCACTGGCGCTTGGGTATCTGCTCCAGGACCATCCGGCCTGGCGCTGGGCGGTCGTGCCGGCGTGGACGGTGCTCGGGTTCGTCGCGGCGGTGCAATTGCTCCGGTCGCGAAGCCGCGGGACCGGAGCGGTCCCGGTCGTGCTGTACGCCTGCGCCGTACTGGCGCTGCTCGCGGCGTGGAGCCTGCAGCGGCCCTCCCACCAGCGGCTTTGGGCCGATGATGTCGCCCGGCTGCTCAGGGCGCAGGTGCACGGGAACCGCGTCGAACTGGAGAACGTGCGCAACTTCGACTGGCGCAGCGAGACCGACTACACCCCGCGCTGGGAGCGGCGCAGCTACGATCTGGACCGCCTCACCGGCGCTGACCTGATCCTCTCGTACTGGATGGGGCCGCAGATCGCCCACACGCTGGTGTCTTTCGAGTTCGATGACGG
Organism: Paraburkholderia adhaesiva; assembly: GCF_021390575.1. Classification (GTDB taxonomy): domain Bacteria; phylum Pseudomonadota; class Gammaproteobacteria; order Burkholderiales; family Burkholderiaceae; genus Paraburkholderia; species Paraburkholderia adhaesiva. The sequence continues at coordinate 353,644 of NZ_JAJEJQ010000004.1, forward strand.
CCAGCGCGTGGTGTTCTCGCTGGAGATCCGCAAGGAGCGCCACGAATCCTTCTCGGCGATCGGCGGCTTCTTCCGCCAGTTCGAGCAGGTGCTGGTGGCGGCCGACGAGCGCGACATCGTGCGCACGCGCAGCAATGCGCGGGGCGAGGACGTCTACCTCTACCGGATGCAGGCCGATCCCAGCCAACTGCGCCAGTTGTTCCTCAACTACGTCGAGGCGGCCAACGACATCGAGCGTTCGCCGCGCTTCTACAACACGCTGACCAGCAACTGCACCACGATCGTCTTCGATCTGGCCCGGTTGATCGCGCCCGGCCTGCCGGCGGACTACCGCCTGCTGCTGTCGGGTCATTTCGCCGAGTACGTCTACGACCAGAAGGCGCTGACGCCGGGCTACTCGTATCAGGAACTGCAGCAGGCCGGCCACATCAACGCGCGTGCGAAGCAGGCCGACGCTTCCGGACAGGACTTCTCGCTGACTATTCGCGAAGGCGTGCCCGGCGCACTCGCCAGAAAGGCCCAACCATGAAATACCCCCATGCTGTCCGGCGGCTGAGGCTGGCCTCAGCCGCCCTTGCGCTGATGCTGCTCAGCGGTTGCGCGACGCTGCGCGAATTCGGCCCGTCGGTCGAGGTCCAGACGATGGACGCTGGCGAGTACATCACCCTCAAGCGCGGCGACATTCTGACCCGCGGAAGCCTCAGCGACGCCACCGCCCAGACCCTGCGTGTTGCGGGACTGGACGAAGGCGCCTGCGAGAAGGCGTCATCGCTGCCGTGCGTCGAAGGCCTGTCCGCCCTGACGCGCCTGGCCGAGGATCGCCGCCTCTCGGCTGTTTCGGAACTGTGGATGCTCAGGGCCTCCGAGGCGAAGACCACTGACGAACGCATGGTCGCGTGGCTGGAGGCAACGCGGTTCGCCTATGCGTATCTGTTCTTCAGCAGCCGGCGGCCGGGCGACCGTGCCTTCGAAGATCGCCAGACCCAGGTGCGGGACTGGTACAACTACGCGGCACAGCAGGCTTCGGTGACCTTGTTCGACCGCAGCCGTCAGGAAGGCTCCCAACCCGTCGAAGACCACGTCACCCGGGTCGCGGGCGGCTGGACGTTGCACATCGACAGCCGTGGCGTCCGCCTGCCGGCTGGGGCCTCGATGCCTGCGGAATTGCTGCCGGCGGCGTCGTTGTCGTTTCGCGGACTCAGGAGCCTGTACCGGCACGATGGCCTCGGCGCCGAACTGGTGGCCGTGATGGAGGATGCGCCCTTGACCGCCGCTCCGACGCCGAAGGGGCGGCCGGTGACGGGGGAGCGGCCGCCCGTACCGTGGAGCGAGATGCCGACACCGTCGATGACGGTGCTGCTGCGCCCTGCGGGCGCTTCGCTTGAGGCGGTGCTCGCCACGAAGGAAATGACCCTGTCCGCGCACGACCCTTATCTTGAGGATGCGGTCGACTGGCAAGGGCAACGCGTCCCCTTGGCCGCTAACTACACCGCTGGTTATGGGTTGTGGCTGGCGCGCTCCGGCTTCAGCCGGCAGTCGCTGCGCAGCCTGTTCGGCCACGAGGGAGGCATCGACCGGCCGCACATCTATCTGATGCAGCCCTACGATCCCAATCGGCGCATCATCGTCATGCTGCATGGACTGGCCAGCAGCCCGGAAGCCTGGGTCAATCTCGCCAACGAGATCATGGGCGACGAGGAACTGCGCAAGCAGTACCAGATCTGGCAGGTCTACTATCCGACCAATGTCCCCATCGTGATCAATCACGCGATGATCCGCCGCGCCCTGGATCAGACGCTGGCGCATTTCGATCCCTCGCGGCAGGCGCCGGCCTCCAAGGGGCTGGTGCTGGTCGGGCATAGCATGGGCGGCGTGATCTCGCGGCTCATGGTGTCCTCGGCCGACCAGCAACTGGTGCAGTGGGCGCAAAAGGACTCCGACGTTTCCGAGCAACAGCTCGACCGCGCCAATGCGCTGCTGCGCTTCGCCCCGTTCCCGGAGGTCGAGCGGGTCATTTTCGTCGCGGCGCCGCACCGTGGTACCGTGGTGGCCGGCCAGCGGCTCGCGCGCTGGATGTCCGGTTTCATCCGGCTTCCGCGGACAGTCGTTGAAGGCATCGTGCAGAACGTGCTTCCGGGAGCTACGGCCGCCGACCACCAGCGGCTTGAACTGATGCCCAACAGTGTCCATAACCTCGATCAGAACGATTCGTTCATCCGCGCCGCTGCCGACCTGCCGATCTCGGCCGACGTGCACTACCACTCCATCATCGCCCAGGCCGACCCCCGGGTGACGCTGGAGGACTCCGACGATGGGCTGGTTCCGTACCGTAGTGCCCATCTGCCGGCAGCAGTGTCGGAGAAGGTGATCGTATCGGGCCACAGCGTGCAGCAGAATGCTGCCGCGATTATGGAAATCCAGCGCATCCTGCAAGAAGACGCACGGTGGCCTGAAGCTGCCGCCTCGCTTGATCCCGAAGCACTGTGATTGCGGCCGTGGGTTCAGCATTGCAGGGAGGAAGTTGACTTCCCCGGCTTTCACTGGCGCCGTTCGACCAGCACATGGTTCTCTTGCTCGGAACCCTTGCCTGTCTCAGTGACTGCTGACTGATTCGCCACCGTGCAGAGTCAGGTACTCGCCATGCAGGTCGGGATGATGCACGAGCAAAACGATTTGTTGCAGCACATTGCGGGGCGTGTTGGCGATATGGCGACGACCAAGCCGCTACCTTCGCAGGGGCATTCGGCGCGGTCGTCTTTGGAAACATGCTTACCCGCTAACAAACTGGAAAAGGGGGCAAAAAATTCTCCAACATGAAACCTTTCGCTCATGATCAGGCTACTACAGATTCTTGTAATGTCAGTTGCGTCCGGCACTGCTTACGCGCAAGTTCATGCTCCGTCAATACTTGGCACGAGCCGAGATGAAACGACGAGCTTTCTCCGCGATCGAGGATACGAGGTGCGTCCTTACGGTGACGACGACGCCTCTAGCTACAAGGCGATCTTTTACGATCGCTCGAAGGACTACATGGACGGCAGCTTCACGTTGTGCAAGGGGAGGATCGTTTCCGCGTCGGTGGGCCTCGATCCCGACACTGAGTACCCGCGACAGATGGCTTCGTTGATTGCCGAATACGGCCAACCAACCGTCAAAGTCCGGACGGCGCACCTGAAGGGGGGTGATACCACGTACATTGACTTTCGATGGGTAGCAGGTACCGATAAGATAGTGCTCTCGGACCTTCCTCCGTCGCCCTTTTGGGCAACCTCCTCGCCGCACCGGACAGTGCTGCTGAGTCTGGAAGACAAGGCGCAGACGTGTTTCGCTTTGCCTCTTGGGAGTGGTGACTGAATCATCGGAAAAACCGGATGACGCATCTAGCGGGGATTTTGAACGTCGTCGGACTTGGTGCAAATATGGTTGGTGTCGTCGTGCTGTTCTTTTTTGGGTTCCCGCAGCCGACCCACGACGAAGGTGTTGGCCTCGGTCTTCAAGATGCAACGCGCCTGGCAAACGGTATGACGGTAGCCGAGCACAACGCGTCAATTCGACGTCGGCGCGTATTTTACAAAATCTGTTCGACCGTAGGCTTGGGGCTGCTTTTTGTCGGCTTCCTGTTGCAGTTGCCGGCGGCTATCTGGGCTATAGCGTAGGAAAACGAAGGCGAGGGGGGCGATGTTGAAGAAAGTAATGGATCGAATCAGCGCGTTCGGGATCGGCCGCACTCCGGTCGGTTCGATCTTCCTTCTCGCCGTTTTCGGTGTGGTGGTGCTGGGCGTGCTAGTCGCTTAATGGTACGTAATGGACTTCGTTCCACGTTGGGTCGACAAGATCGCGTTCTTGTACGTGGCGCTGTTCGCATACGGCTACCACATTGAAAAGACGCAGATGAAATGGATGGATCGACGCGAACATTTGTCTTTCAGAATCGAGTTGAAATGCTCTGACCTCGACCTGATTCCCGGTAGCTCCGTCGATTTCGGGATTATTGGAAAGCTAGGCGAGAGAAGCGTGCGCTATGCCGAACTTTCGACCGGCCAATTGGAAAAGGCGACTAGCTGGAGGAAGGTTTTGGACGAAACGAAGCGCCCGTATAAGTACGTCACGAGCCTAGGCACATTGACTGCCAATGACCCCGAGTGGTAGATGCAGTGAAAAGGAATAGGCGATGAACGATGTCGACTTCAACCAACTGCGCCCTGATGGCGAGTACCTTCGCAATCTTGGAGCCGACGTCTGGTTGATGGACGACCACCATTGGGCGCTCTCTGTGTGGACGCGCTTCGGTTTCGAACGCGACATGACAGGGCTTTCGCTGGTGCATGCCGATCACCACTGGGATGGGGTCGACGACTTCCAAGAGACCGACGAGGAGCGCGACCGGCTGCTAGCGGCGAATCCGGCGGAAATTGAGGCGATGGTTCGCAACGAAGAGCGCGAGGATGTCGCGCTCCTGCTGGCCGGCGTATTCAACCTCGGTACGGACGATCTAACCGCCGCCCGGATCAGCCTGGCCAATCCAGACATGCGGGTGCTCCGACCGAGCAACATCACGGGCATTTAGCGGCCAACGCGATTTGAGACTCCACCTGGCTGATGCCTGTGAGAGTCTCGGTGTCCGGATCCGATGCCGGGTTCAACCCTAAAACGTCATGTGATAGACGGACACGCGGCCAGATGGGGCGTCCGTCCGATTAAATCCGTTCCAATGGCGCGATTGCAGAGCTGCTTGAAACGATTCGCGAATCGCTGATTGAACCACTACCAGTGAAAGGCCCTGAGTCCCTGCGGGTTTTTGATTGAGTTTCATGATGTCCAGCCCGATCGAGTCGAGAAACCGATTGGTGTCTCCTTCCCGGAAGATGCCATAGGCCTTGATCTCAACCCACGTCGTCACACCATTGACCATGACAACGAGGTCGCAGCGTTCTGCGCGGCCCGGGTATGCGACCTCACGCTCAGGCGACTCATTCCTCGTTGTCGTCAGGTAACTCCATAGTTCACACTGCAACCACCCTTCCCAACCTCCCTTGCTCAGGCAAAGGGATGCAGCGGCTTCGCTATCGACTACCGCGATCACATCATTGATGTCCATTTCACGACCTCATTTAAGTCACTAATTCGATTATCTAAGGAAAACTCACAAGCGCGCAGATCTATCGGTCGGCGGAGAGTTTCTTCCAGACCCGGACCATTTCGTCGATGTACCCTTCAACGACGGCTAGCCCTGCGGGATTCGTGCGAATTGCGGGCGTGGCCGTGTCCAGGTTGCCTTTGAACGTCAGATATTTCCCGGCCTGGCCTTTGTGATCGGCCTCGGCCCACACGACGATCTGCGGGACATCCTGGGACAGGATCCGGGACACGAAGGTACTCCAGAAAATCTTGCGCTTGTCGTTGTCGGGGTTGGTGGTTAGCTGCACCCGCCTGATGGAAGTGGTGGGGTTGGAGCCTGATTTGTATTCAATAACGCCAGCAGCGGTCAAATATTTGTAGACGTCGTCATCCGCCTTGATCCCCAACGCCCCAAGTGCGGCAGGAACGCCGGCGGCGTCGACCGGTTCTTTATACAGGTCTTTGTTCTTCTCCTTGTCGTCGACGAACGCGCCGCTCGAGAGTGCTTGCGTGACCAGATAGATCAGTTCATCCAGGGTGATCTGTGTGTGATCGATGACCGACTTGCACAGAACGTACGCGACCGCGGTGTCGTGCTGTTCGAGAATCTTGGCCTGATCGAAGTGGTACTTCCAGCAGACCACATCAACCCGGACAAAAGCGTTATTCTCCGGGACCACAAAGTACATCTGATCCTGGGATTCGCCCACCTCAGTCGTGCCAATAAACGCGCTGAGTCCCGTCTGGATCACCTGCTTGAGTCCTTCCTGGATGGCGCCCTTGTTGTTACCATCGCCGAGCGAAAAGAACGCGTCGATGGCATGCCCTAGGTGATCCGCCACTTGCTGATTGAATTGGGTCGCGCTCGCAACGTGATATTGCTCAATGTAGCGGATGGCCCTGGTTCCCGGAACCTGGGTCTTGTTGATCAGTCCCGGATTGGAGAACCGCTCGTCCAGATCCGTGCGAAATTTGTCGATTTTTCCTTTGGCCAACGCGAGCAGCATTTCGAGGCGCTGCTTCTGCGCCTGTTCATCTTCTGCGGCGCCGTCCATATCATTAATGAGCTTGCTGAGCGATCCCATTGTCAGTTCCCTCTAATTGGTTAGTTGCCTATTCAACTATTGACGGGCGATGTGTGGCGCATCATCATGGCAACACAGTTTTCCCTGTACCGGACACCGCGAAAATGCATTCGCTAATGACGGCCAATGCGTAGCGTAGGCAAGGGGCTGCACTGAGAATGTGGGGTAGGCCGCTTATATCTAACGTGAAATATGCTGAATGCGTCGTTTGTGTCCAAAGGAAAGAGCGGGGTGGCGCAGAGTGGAAGTCGACTCGTTAAACGGCGACGTCGCTAGGGCGAAGCACGTAACACATTCTGTTCTCCGGGAGCGGATCGTCGAACACGTCTTCGTCGGCGATGCAATGAGGCGTCTTTGGCAGCTCGGGGTGGGATGGGCAGTCAGGACTCGGCGGGCATGGTCAGCATATTCAGGAAAGCACGTCGAGGTGAGGAGCGGTTGTGGAAGGTGTGGTGGCTGATAGGCATTCCACAAAGCGTCGTGCTTGCGCTTCTATACGTGAACGTACTGCAAAAGACCCCGCATTCGGTGGCATACTTTCCCGCGTTGGTGCTCTACATCGTTGTGTATTTCACATGGGTGCGGATGGCATGGCTGTGTGCGCCTAACGTCAAGCACGGAATATGGACGGCAGTGAGCTACGTGGTGATCGTGCTCGGCGTGCTGAATCTGGCTAAAACACTTTTGCTGGTCTGACTCGGCAAGAAACGTAGGAATCCACAATGAATTGCGCAGGCAAGCGCCCGTCTCAGGCGCAGCAATCCCGACACAACAAGGCACTTTATCTTCCTATGTCCCGCGCGACGGCCGATGGCCTGGTCCTGCCGGTCCGGGTTGCGCTGGAGTCGATACGGCGCGGGCACATGGACCGCGATGCCGTAGTCACACTGTCCGAGGTTGTCCTGTTGACGGGCTTTTTGACGGCAGAGGGGCACGGCGCGCTCCAGCCGGGTTTGCTGGACGATTCCGAAAGGCGTCTGCTGGCCGCGCTCAACGCGCCAGAAGGCGCACGCGAAGCTGCGCTGGACATGATTGAGGCGTTGACGCTAATCGTCAACGAGTACGACCGTCTGATGCGCGAGTGCCGCCTTCTCGCGATTGTCCAGGCGAACGAGCACTTCGAGCGGCTGAGTCGGTCGGCCGTTGCCGCCAGACTCGCGTAGATGAACCGACTCACCGGCCGCTCAATGCGGCCTTTATTGCAGGTATGCAGATGGTTTCGAATAAACAGGTTCCAGCGAACTACGACTATATGGGCAAGGGTCGGGGCGAGCCACAGCGCAAGGCACTAGCTGACGCGGGCGGTGCGCGCGTCGAGGCGTATCTTGACGCTGACGAACTGGCGTAGCTCGATACGCTGATTACGGCGGGCGTCGCAGGCTCGCGACGGGCGGCATTGAAGTATCTGGTGCAGCAACTACCGGAGACGGGTAAAAAATCTTGATACCGTAACCGGCTACGGCAGAATTTGATTCATGGTCGGCGCACGTGTGCCGATAGTTCAAGGGTATCCACGCCGTTTCCCGTGAGGAAGGACGGCGTGTGTCTCAAGGTTGCAGCCTGGCGTCAGGCCGCGAGGCTATGCTCAGAAGCGATGACGCAGCCCGACTGCAGCGCCAGCCTGATTGGCTGTTGTCGACGGGGACAGAATACCCGCGATCGATGTTGTGTTGCTGATCGCGGAGCCCTGATCGTTGTTGTACATGTCGCCCGATGCGTGCTGATAAACCCCGGCGAGGTACACATCGGTGCGCTTGGTGAGCGAGTAGTCCAGCGCCAGCGTGACCGAATGCCATTTCGGATCGCTCGACGTCGTGCCGGAGCCCGACGTCTTGCCGAAGGTGTATGTATAGGCACCCAGCACGGCAAGTGCAGGCGTGAGGTTATAGATGCCGTTCAGCTCGACATTGTCGAAGCGGGCGTCCAGTGGAAGCGCCACGCCTGCGAAATGTGTTTGCTGGAGTTTCGTGTGCGTCCAGAGCACGCCGACCGTCGCCGGGCCAAACGCATACTTTGCGCCTACACCGAAGACGCGATGCACACCTGCGGGCAGTGCGTCATCCGCCGCGGCACCAGCGGAATTCAGTGAAGCGGGATCATTGTTTAACTGGTCATAGGCCGCGGCAACCTTGAGCGGACCGTTCGAATAACCTGCGCCGACACTCCACGCGCGTCCGTTGGCGAACTGGCCGGGGTCATTGCTGAACCCATAGAGGCCACCAAAATGGAAGCCCGAGTAGTTCGCGCTCTCAAACTTGACAGCATTGGCGATGGAGCGCTGGGTGCCCAGATTGTCATTGTTCAGTGGATGCCCCGCCACGTTGACTCCCGCTCCGCTTCCAGAGAGGGAAAGCGGAGAGAGGTAATCGACCACTGAATCGAACTGACGGCCAAGGGTTAATGTGCCGTAGGTGTCGCTCTGAAGCCCGACGTACGCCAGCCGGTTGAATAGCGACTGGTTCCTGGCGAATCCGCCATTGTTGATGTTGAAAGCCGACTGCAGCCTGAAGATTGCCTTTGTGCCGCCCCCCAGATCTTCTGCGCCGCGCAGTCCGAAATAGGTATTCGAGAGTGCACTGCCGCTCTGTTGCCACAGACTGTGGCCACCCGCATTGTTCAGGTACAGGATACCGGCGTCGATTGAACCGTAGAGGGTGACGCTGCTCTGTGCGTGCGCGGTTGCGCTGAATACGCCCAGTACGCCAATGGCAGCCAGGGCTTTCTTGAAAATGATCTTCACGTTCTTCATTCCTTTCCCCGGCCTGCATCGGCCAACTATCCGCCGATTGAAATATGGGAAATACTTCTTTTGCCGGGGCAGGGCGACTATAGCCATATCGCTGTATCGGGCCGTTGCGTGCGGACAACGAATGGAATTCAATGCGTTAATTCTTTGGGACCCTGCGCGAAAACAGCTTTCGGATTGGTCGCGATTGACTTTGTTGACCCTGGACTGTTGGTCGCGGCGTCTGCTCTGCGCGAATATCCCATTCCCTTTTGCCATGTTGCTGATTCCGTTCCGGATTGCCCGCCGTAGCCGGGGAGTGCCAGCCCTCGCCCGTGTGCCGCTAGCCGCGGGCGTGTTGAACGGCACGGTCCAGGCCGCCCAAGTACTGCAGAGATGCGACTATTTCGGATTCCTGCCGGGTGACGCGCCGCAGTGGATTTTTGCCGACGATCAGGGAAATGCGCTTGTCACGCCCAATTCGCTGGTCGACCTCGGCTGTCGCGGCGAGGAGCGCGTCGTGTCGCATCCGGTCGAGGAGGGTTCTTTCGCTTCGGTCGCGCGGCCGCAGGAACTGACGCTTCGCCTGTCGTGCGGTGGCAGGAACATGGACCACGACACCTGCCTCGCAGAACTCGGGTTCCTGCGCACGTCGCTCACGCCTTCGGTGTACCTGCTCCTCTTCACGGCATGACCTCCTGGTCGGGTGTCGAAATCATGTCGGAATTCTCCAGTTTCAAATGGAACGGTTTTTCGGGCCAGGGTCAGGAGGGGCGTCGTTCGTGGATCGCTTACCTCGTCGTGACAAAACAGTCCGTCAATCCCGGCTACATCAAACAGATGCATCAAACGCGGGCGAAACATGGCTTTCGCATGGGTTGTTGACGGTATTTAACAGAGAAAGATTCCAGATCGGTGCACGATTTGCCGCACGCGCGCGTAGAGGTTCGATGCTGGACGGTCTCTCACCGAGACTCAGGCCATGACTGTCTGTGTTGCGTGGGAAACGTTTGCAGCGATGCTTGCCGATCCGAACGCCTTGGGCATTGGCGATAGCGCTCGAGAGCTGGCAGATCTGTACAAGACACGACTGGCACAAGTGCAATTGCTGATCTACGTCTGATCGCAGGAAAGCGCATATGACGAAGTGGCGGAAGCTGATTTGGATGATAGTGTGGTTGCCGATGCTGGCCGCCTGCTCGAAAAACCTGGAACCGACATCGATGGAAGCGACATCGGCTCCTGTTGCTGGGGAAACGCCGAAGGCGGGAGCGTTGCTGGCCTATGAGCACAGCATCGGCATCACTATGCCAGTGGCGCAGATTTCAGGCCGCGTGTCGGCGGTGCGCGAGGCTTGCGATTCGGTACGTTTCGGTGCGTGCAATGTACTACGCATCGAACAGAGCGATCGCGACGCGTCGCTGACTGTCCGGGTAGTGCCTGCGGGGGTGGAGCCGCTGTCGGGGCTCGCCTCCCAGGGTGGAGCGATCTCGTCCCGGGAGACGAGTGCACAAGACCTGAGCGAAGCGGTGGGAGACAATCGGCGGCAGCGGGAACAGCTCGACGCCTATATGACGCGGCTCGGTGAACTCGCCCAGCGCAAGGATCTGGCCGTTGCCGACCTGATCGCCGTGAGCCGTGAGCAAGCGCAGGTACAGACACAGCGAGCGACGTTGGAGAAAGAGGCCACTCAGCAGCAGCGGCGTATCGATACTAATCTGCTGGAGATGCACTTCAGCGGCAGCGACACGGACTCCCGCAGCGTTCGTGTGGGCAAGGCGTTCAGGGAATCTCTAGATCATCTGACCGATGGGGTTGCCGATGCCATTCATATGTTGTCCTACGCCATTCCATTTCTGCTGCTGGCCTTGCCGATCTGCCTGGCGTGGCGCTGGGTGTGGCGTCGCCTGATCGGAAAATCGCGTAAGCGGTCAACGGGAACTGATTGAATGCATGTCGAAGGCACGGCTGTTTCCGCATGGCACTCTCGCTAAAAGGCGGTCCGCGTTGTACCTGATCGTCTCGGCGAATTCTCCTGGCATGTTCGGTGGGATTCAGAGGTCCTGTAGAGGCAGTCAGCCGCGATGAGCGTTCCTGTGCGGGTCCGCCTACATCGTGACAGCTCCACTGTCGAACAGAATAAACTCATCATCGGCGTGCAGCAGGCGCACGAAACGGATGATGTCGGTGGGTGCGGCCATGAAGTCCTGTTTTAGTGGGGCGCCGTATCCAGCCGGAATTGTTCGCTTTTTTTTTGCGGCAGATGATGTGTAGCCTGCCTGCGCTCCACGACTTCCGTGGCGATTCCTTCGCGGCGGCCGCACGACGTCGGCTCGCTCGCAGATGACCGTAACGATGCCGTTCTGTAGCGCCCGCCATTGGAATCAGCGTGCCGCGGAAGTGCCGGTTGCCACCTGAGAAAAGCGGCCCGGAAAATCTGGGTCACTGCCGGTAGTGGTGGCTTGCCGCTGGCTTTAGTGGGACTGATCCGGAAAGCTGCCCTTCGCGGCCGCATCACGCAACGAGTCGGGCAGTGACCAGTGAAACAATTCGCGGTCGCCTAGCGCCCACAGGTCTGCGCCATTCCACGAAAAGGCCACGGCGTGCAGCTCGCTTCGTGAGGAGGTCTCCAACTGCACCGGTGTCCGTGCCTGGGCGATGTCCCAAAGCACCACATGGGGGCTGCCGGGCTTCATGCCGCCCAGGGCCAGGAATCGCCCGTGAGCGGAACGCGCTGCAGCCGCCAGTTTCTCACTGCGCCCCAACAGGGCGGATAGCGCATGGCCATCCTTGAGATTGACCACGTGCATGCCAACGAAACTGCCATTGTCATTGCTCACGCTATACAACGAGGATGGCATGTGTCCGTCGTCCGCCAACCGCAATTCGAAGCCAGTGGCAATCCAGCCGGCTTCCGGCGAGCCCAGCGGCGTGGGCGCTCCCTGCGCCACGCCGGTGGCGTTGTGAGGATCAGGGGCGCCGAATCCGAATCGTTGGGGCAGGGCCAGCGCGCGCAGGACGCGGCCGCTGGCAGCGTCGAGTTCGGCAATGCCGGGCTGGTCTTCCACCCAGAAGACCTTGGGGTCGCGCCAGCGCACGGGCCATATCAGCGTGTTGCCTTCCATGTCCGCGCCCATCATCGCCTGCCGGGCGGACAAAAAGGCGGTTCCGAACGGCCAGGCGTCATGTGCCAAAGAAGGCGGTGCTGTCGGTCGCAGCACGCTCAGGAGTACGCCTCCGAGCGGGTTTTTCTGCCTGTCGCCGAGCGAAATGTTGTGGTCGAAGACAGCCGGCAACTGGTCGCCCGCCAGTTCCCAGCGTAAGCTGCCAAAGTCACCGCGATCGGCGTCAGACCGCGTCATTGCGTAGTGGGTCAGGCGGCGCGCATCCACGTCGTAGGCAAACCATTCGTGTGTGGCCTGACGCGTGCTGGCGCCATCGAACCAGGCGGTGTGCCCGTTCGCGCTGAGCGCCAGCTGGCCAGCTCCCTCCTCACCACGCCAGATCTCTTCCGCCTTCCAGCCGCCGTTGGCCTGATGCAGCCGCCACACGCGTTGCGACCAGCCGCTGTCAGTCCAGCACTTGAGAACTGAACAGCAGGTCGCCGTCGGGCAAGGCTAGCAGGTCGTGGGGATAGAGCGCGGGGCGTTGATCCGTGACCAGCGCATCCCAGCGAATCGCCTGCGCCTTGATGATGGGGACATTGCGGGCTGGCGCAACCAGCGCCAGAGTGGGCGTAGCGGTGGTCCGGGGCACGGGCTGCACCCAAGCCCTGGGCGAGCGCGCGATCTCCACCTGGCCAGGCAGGCCTGCCAGTGCGTCGCGAACGGCCAGGAAAACCGGTGCCGGCACAATGTCGTCGCCCAAGGTAGCGCTCGGTCCAGTACTCAGGATGTTGAAGTCGTCGCTAAAGAGTCTGGTAAATGGGTGATAGTTGGGGTTGGCGTAGCGATCCTCACGGCGTATTTGTACTGCGGTGGCCGGATGTGCAAACATGGCAGTGACGTCAGATACGTCGATAGATAGCGTGCTCTCCTGTTTGCCGAAAAGACCGTATTTGAGGTGTTGCGTCGCGGACCAATAAGGGTAAGTGACGCGGAAGGCATCGAGTGTGTACCGGTCTGCCGGTACCGATGCGTCGCGATCTAGCGGTATGGGATCCAGGCGCGCCCGCGCCCGGGCGAGCCAAGGCTCGATTTCTGATGGCGTAAGCGCACCCTGCGCGACCGCCTGCTGCAAGCGGGGCAAGGTAAAGCGTTCCACCAGCGCGTTGCGCAGATCAGCGCGGCGCGACAGCAGAACCGCGTTCCAGTCGTCCGGCAGGTAGGCCAGTGGCTTGTCTCGTACTTCGGTGGTGAACTTGCCGAACATGCCCAACGCTTGCTGTACGATGGGCTGCACTTCGCCATAAGGCGCTCCGACCAGCAGCACGACCGAGCGGGCGATCTGTGCACCCTTCGCGCCATCCCACACCAGGATCTGCTCCTTGTTCCTGGCAGCCACAGTCGCATACTTGGGGAGCGCAGCCGCGGATTCGGTGCGCCAGCCCGTTCCCTCGACAGTCGTCTCCGGCGCCGTTGCCATCGCGCCCGTTGCCAGCAGACCCATTGCAATGCTCACGATCCGCCTGATCATCCGGTTTCCTCTCCGGCGTCCGCCGAAAAACAAATGGCCCGCACAGCGGCGGGCTGTCGCGATCACTCCAGGTCGGACAGTCTGCTCGTGCGACCGAACTACATGAGGCGCTGCTTCGCGATGGTGAGCGACAGGCGCTCGATCTGAATGGCTCAAGACGGGAGTTGTTTCTGCAGTTCGGTAACTGTGCATGGTGTTTACGCACAACCTCATCGCGCTCGCGAAGTATCTCGTTGCGAGCGAACACTAACGCTTTCGGTGCGTCGATGTCGTCGGGCAGGACTGTCGCGCGAAGTTCATATGGCCACAACCTACGTTACGCGCGCGGGACTGACCGGAAGTTGACGATGGACAAGGCTGTTTGCAGTGCTCTGCGTGGGCGTCGAGCGGTGTTCGGAAGTGGTTCAGGTTCGGCCGCCGGCTGGGCTTGCGCGGTGCAAGCCACGGGTTCGGCACGCCGATGCGCGTGTTGCCTGCGGCATGGTCGATCCACGTCAGAGTTTATTGCCCTCTCCCAGCCACCTGTCCGAATTCCGTGGTCGTATACCCGGTTAATTCCGAATTCAGCGCGGCCTGCAAGGGCGGCTGCGCGTTTAACCACCAAAGGTGAAACAATGAAAAAAATCGTGACATTCGCGGCATGTGCTGCGCTAGCTACCCTGCTGGGTGGCTGTTTGTGGTGGCCTCCAGGCGGTGGGCCGGGTGGTGGACCAGGCGGCCCCGGTGGAGGTCCGCGTGGCTACGGCGGGGGGCCAGGTGGCTACGGTGGAGGTCAAGGCGGCTACGGTGGAGGTCCAGGTCCACGCAGCGAAATCGTGGTGCCCCATGCGACGCGGAGTGTCTGACCGGGTGCTCTGAGCTCGGCGGTTGTACCGCCGTGAGCGCGTTCGGTCCGGAGAGTTGCGCCAAGCCCTCCACGAGCAAAAGGGGGAGAACTGCCTAATCCAATGCCGTCGCCCCTGAATCGTTCGATTGGAACGAAAACGCCAGCCTTGGGGGCTGGCGTTCGTGCCGGTCTTTCCCGACGGTCAGTTCGCGTGCAATGCGCCGGCATTTCCGGCCCCGGCGCGGGCGAATTATCAACGGTCGCCCTTGCAGGCGTCGCGGTGTGGATGATAGCGCACGCGTATGTGTGTTGTGTTACCGGGTCCGGCGCGAGTGAGGTTCCCCCGGTTTTTCGCCTTGGGGCTGCGGACGAAAACTTGGACTACCTGGATGTGGTTCATGTACGCGAACGAAGACCGCGGTCGAGCGGTCCGACTCGACATAAAACCAGGTTATCCACAATTGAACTTGGCGGGGACATGAACCGCTGTAGCTTTATGGAAATGTCGTTTTCTGAACATCATCTTTAAAGGACCGTATGAATCGCAGGATTTTTGTGTTCGCTTCAGCAGCTATCGCTATTGGGTCCATCGCGGGTTGCATGACCCATGACTTGTACGAAAACATCAACAGACCTGAGTATCGGACCTATAAGGATGCTCTGCACAGTTCAATCTGAGGGAAAACTGACTGATCGCCGATCATCGATCGATGATGTCGGTGTCAGATTGGCAGGCTGAGCGCACGCGTCAGGCGCACAACCGAGCGCCCAACCTCTGCACAACTCGCTTTTTCGCCATTACGGGCGCACGTCTCCTGTCAACGCGAGCAACGACCGCCGCGCCATCCAAAGATTCGACAGTGCAAACAGCGTGATGATCTGCGAGGTATTCTTGGTCAGGCCGCGGTAGCGGGTCTTCTGATAGACAAACTGTCTTTTGATGACGCGGAAGGGATGTTCAACCTTCGATCGCACCACCGATTTGAAGTATTCCAAACGCTTGGTCATCTCTTTGAGTTCGCCTTCGGGCAGTGCTTTGACGCGACCACGCCGGGCCGCGACGTGCCAGATCGGGCCTTCACGGCCGGTACGCTTCTCCACCCCTTGATAACCCGCATCGGCGTAGGCCACGCGCTCCTTGCCATGAAGCAAGTGCTCGGCCTCGAGCACATCGGCGACCGGCTGCTTGAGCACGATGCCATCGTGGGGTTGTTCAACGAGACGGTCGAGACGGCGCACGCACGCGGCTATCCGGCATGGTCGGTCGTGAATGCGCAGATGACGCAGGCAAGTGTGAGTGTCAAACGCAATCTCAAGTTGATACAGCTTGTCCAACGGGGGCGCCTCGGAAACCGGCTCGGACTTGTTGGGCAACCTGACCGCGAATGTGGCGGCAGGCGTGGGCGGTGCGCTGGTCGGAGGCGCCGCAGGTGCGTCTACCGCATCGAGCGTATATTTGTACAACCAGGGTAATGATCGAAAAAGCATGATCGCATGCGACATTATTTCTGCAGAGTGTAAGGGCTCCGTACTCCGAGAATTCCCTGGGCAGTACTTGAATTCACCATTGAGTGACATTATGAGTGATGCGGCTAGTGGTGGTAGTGATGCACGCAAAGCACTTAAATTGCTCAAGGACAATCGATTCAAGAAATGAGGGTATGAGAAATGGATAATTTATTTAATCTTCTTGATCGACTTGATGCCGCAAATATTTACTATACGCTGGGTCGGAATCGTTCCGACACGGTGCTCGTGACAATGACCGTAGTCGGAATGCGGGTTGAGATCGATGTATTCCGCGATGGGCATATGGAGATGTGCGTCTTTTGCGGGAGTGAGTCTCCGATCGAAAATAGCGATGTCTTGGACGAAATAATAAAATCAAATTCTAGTTAGTGATAGTCACGACTTCGCGAACAACGCTAGCGGGTTATAAGACTGAATGGTGCTGTGCTTGGGCCGGTTTTCGGAAAGGCTGCTCAAGCTATCGTAAACCAGTCAAAATAAATGATAGTCAAAAAATGAACCACGATATCATCCATGGTATTTTGTCGGGCTTGATTGGCCCCATTGCTTCAAAATGGGCGTCAAGATTTAAGTGCAGGCTGATATTTTTGGTAACTGTCGTCGGTCTTTATTTATCTGCACTCATGGGCCTCGTCTATGTGCACGGTTGGCGCATTGGGTTCAAATTGTTCATGAATAGGACGACTAACTTTGCTGGGATTCTTGTTCCGATGGCCTTGGGATTGCTTGCCGTTTTCATAGTCTTCATCTCATCTATTGGCGAACAACGCAAGAAAGAATAAATAGTAACTTGCATCCATCGATCCAAGATTTGTTTTGAATTATTCTTGGAATCGCATTAGTAACCAGTAGGCGGGAAAATGAAATTTCGATAATTGAGGATGAGAATTTCTCAAAATGGTTTAGAAGCACATTAATAATTGGCGGTCTTGTTTTGCCTTTGTTTGAATCGGCGTAGAACAGTTCTCGCATTGGTTTGGGGTATTTTTTTACGGGATTCCTGCTTGCAGTAATTGGCGGATATTCGACCCAGGCGGATACGTTGGGACTCAAGCCCTTCGACTACAGCTATAGAAAGGCCCGTAAGTGCTACGAAAAGTACTACGGCGAAAGCAGACAGGACGATAACAAAAGCAACAAGGCAGATGAAAATTAACAGAAACCTTTTGGCTGTTCCGCTCGCGGTTCTCTTCCCTCTCGCTGTCCATGCGCAAACTCCGCCCGACGTGGCAGCGGCGGCGGCCCGCGCGAACGCCGAGCAGCAACAGCAGGTCCAGCAGCAACGCGACGGGCAGCAGCGCGCGGCAACGGTTGCCGCGCCCGTTGTGCGCTCGGCGGCGCCTGTGGCGGGGAAATGCCGGTCCTGCCGGTCGAGACGCCGTGTTTCCGTATCGACTCGTTCTCGGTCGAGGTGCCCGACACACTGCCCGAGGTGACCCGTGTGAAGGGCGCGTCAGCCCTGCCAATGGACCCGTTCGCATTCCTGCACGACTGGCTGCGGCACTATGAGGGGCAGTGCGTGGGCAAGCAGGGCCTCGACCTACTGACCAAAGGTCTGCAAGGCGTCATCCTGAGCCGGGGCTACATTACGACGCGCGTCCTCCTGCCGGCGCAGGACCTCTCAAAGGGGGCGCTCAAGTTCGCCCTCATACCGGGCGTGACCCGCCACCTGAAGTTCGCCGACGCCGACACGCGCGGCACCCTCAAAACCGTGTTCCCGGCGCGGGACGGGGACGTACTCCAGTTGCGTGACCTGGAGCAGGGTCTGGAGCAGATGAAGCGCGTACCGAACCAGGATGCGAGCATGGAGATCGTGCCCGGTACGGTGCCGGGTGAAAGCGATGTGGTCATTACCGCCAAGCGCACCAAACCGTGGTCGCTCGTAGTCTCCGCAGACAACTCGGGCACGCGTGAGACGGGCGGCTATATCGGTAACGTGTCGCTCGGCCTGTACAACCTGCTGGGCCTGAATGATGTGCTTTCGGCAGGCTTCAACCACGATCTGCAGTTCGGCAATCACGACCTCGGCACGCACGGCTGGAATGCCTCGTATGCAGTGCCGTGGGGCTACTGGACCGGCACGCTGTACGGCTATACGAATACGTACTACCAGCAGGTTGCCTACGCCAACGACAAATTTGTCGCGAGCGGCAACGCGCAGACGGTGGGCCTCAAGCTGGAGCGGGTCATTCGCCGCAGCCAGAGCGACGTAACGGGCGTCGAGTTCCAGCTTATCAAGCGGTGGGGCGAGAGCTTTATCGCGGATACCTCTATACCGCAGCAGCACCGCGACAACACGTTCATTGAGGCTGGGCTGACCAACCGTCATTACTTCGGCGCGTCGCAGTTCGACGGCACGCTCGCTTACCGGCAGGGCATCGGTGGACTCGGCGCGCAGCCCGATACGCCGGGCGGTCCGACCTACCGCTTCAGGATGGCGACGCTCGACGCGAACCTCTCGGTGCCGTTCGCGCTCGCGGGGCAGTCGTTCCGCTATGTCGGCACGCTGCACGGGCAGTTCACCACCGACGAGCTGAACTACATCGATGACCTGACCATCGGCAGCCGCTACACCGTGCGCGGCTTCAGCGGTGAAACGATGCTCGCGGCGGAGAAAGGCTTCTACTGGCGCAACGAACTGCAGTATCCGCTCGGGCAGACGGGGCAGGCGGTCTATGCGGGGCTGGACTACGGTCGTGTATGGGGACCGTCTACTGCGCTGCTGGTGGGAACGCAACTGGCGGGCGCAGTCGTGGGATTACGCGGGGGTGTACCGACACGCTTTGGCGCGTACAGCTATGAGAGGTTTGGCCGGGATTCGCGAAAAATCCGCCACATCAAAGTCTAACCTACTGATTTAATGTCGAAATTTTGCTTGTCGATAGTCCATCCGCGTCCGCTCTTGCACTGAATCTCGGTGTGCAGATATGCCTTCATCACAATGCTACGCAGTGGTGTGCAAGTATCGCCGGTGGCTAGCGTGAACAGAATTCTCGCTTCTGTGTCACTTTCCGAGGCGTATACAGGGGTGGCCGTGGTGGCCACCCATACTTCGTGCGTTTTGTTTGAGCAAGCCGACATCGGGATTCCGATCGCGACGATGATCGCTGTAAGAATGTTTCTCATGAGCCGTCTTTGGGGTAGAAGCGCCTCTCCTTCACCCGCTTGGAATGTGATAGACCGACAGCGATGTCTTCTGGGCTGACCATGCCAAAAGCAGACCATCGCGGATCATAGGCAACGATCCCAACCAGATTTAATACGTCAGCCACATTCGATGAGCAACTGTTATCCAGAAGGCTGTATTCGTGCCGTGCTGGATCGCCGTTGGTTACGGCCACGCGGCGCTTCAGTTCGGCTTCAATCTTCTTCTTTTCTTCCGGAGACACGCGGAGGACATAGCCAACAGAATCGCGAAAGCTCTCTTGTACAGCAACATACTGGGCATATGTCTTTTTTGAATCGTACCCGTCATGTGCTCGTGAGTACGCTATGCCATCGACAATGATTGCCACGTGACCGAATTGTGATCCCCGGCTGACCAGTCGCGAATCGCTGACAATCACCTCGACGCTATCTGTCTCCGTTCGAATTTCCTTCGCATCGGAATCGGTTGTTGGCGTGGTGGTTCGAGTCGCGATCAATCGATATCTCACCCCATCGGGGGAGACGTGAATCTGCTCTGGCATGGCTATCCTGCAAGGTAAACGTTGACGTTCTCGGCGGAGGCGGTGGAGGCAAGCAAATGCGTGTGCCCATCATCATCCGTTTCGCCGTACTCGAAAATGCCACTTTTTCGCTGCACCGCATAGGCGGTATGAGTCAGTACTTGCCCGTCTGCATTGCGCAAGACGAAATGGTCGTCGTACTGACCAATGACAGGAGAAGCGGTACAGGACGCTCCTGCGTCCGTCACGCCATGGCGTGTGGCTGTTGGTGTCGCCACTCCCATCGTTTCCGCCATGTCATCGCACCACGAATCGCCGGAGAGCGTGGCGACAATTTGCGGGGGCGTTGGACACTTGCAGAGAACGATATCGCGATCGGCTGCCGTCTCTCCCATAAAGTCGATGCGCCGGGGGCCGCCGGCCTTCGCTATCACGCCCGTGCTTTTACACGCTTCGCACCAGGCAGTCCCGCCAATCAGCGCAACCTGGTGCCCCGCGTCGCCTATCGTAAAGACTGGACCACTATAGGGAAGGACTTGCCCACCTGTTTCCAGCTGGTCGCCGACAACGGCAATTCGACGCATCATGTCCTATTCCTCACCCTGCAAGAAACACGCGAATGCTTTCCGCGGCAGCGACCGACGAAAGCAGATGTGTATGTCCTTTCTCGTCTGTTTCGCCGTACTCGAAGTCGCCCGTTTCGCGTTGGACTACGTACGCCGCGTTGGCGATTGACTGCCCGTTCGCATCTCGCAATACAAACCGGTCATTGAAGCTCGATTCCTGTGCGGGCACAGCTGGCACCTCCGCAGCCTTGCCCGCTGCCGCACTCGCGTTGCCGCCTGTCTCGATCATCCAGCTACGGCCATAGCGTGCGATGACGACCGGTCGTTGCGCGCATTTGCACATGACCAGATCGCCGCCCAAGGCCTGCCGAGCGTTCAGCTCGTGGTCGTGCATCCGGTCGGTATCCGGCGAGCCAGGCGCGGCGACGATCACGCCAAGGCTCTTGCAGGCGTCGCACCATGCCCGTTGACCCAGGTAGGCTAGATACCTGGTTTGCCCGTCCTCGCACTCGATTGTGTCGTTCCAGCCCTCAACAACCCGGCTATTGCCGCCACTGCTGAGCGGGTCGTCTTTGACCGCGCTGTAGAAAATTGCCATGCACACGTCCCTTGTGTCAGTCGTTGTTGACCGGAAATGCGGCGGATTACGATACCTCATAACGTCGTCTGATACTGTCAAATCTATTTTTCATTCTGTGGTGGTGGCGACTCAACTTTCCGGCGCGAGATCAATGAATGAGGAGAACGAATCTCGTACGAATAGGATTTATAGCGATACCCTATCGCTAACCCTTATTATCGATAGGGTGACGTTTTTTTACAAAACTGTCGTTTTCGGAAACGCACCACACTTGACCTTCACCTGTGGTTTCATCATGTTGCCTATAATCTCCGGATGCCGAACGCTCCGTCGCCACCGTCCTTTCCTGATACCGCGTCCCTGTCCGCGCTGCGCGCGTGGTATGCGGGCGTTGGCGCGCGAGAGGCGGTCGAGCGCTATTGTCCGCAGGCGCTCGAAGGCGACCAGTCGGCGCGCGGCGTGATTGGGCAGATTCGTCGGCAGCTCGCCGGCTTCGCCCTCAGCCGGCATCGCGCAGATCTGGCCCGGCTGTTCCAGTGTGCAGTGAGCGAACGGACCCGTCATCGCAAGGCCGCGACCCGGGCGCTAGACATCCTGGACGCTTGCGGTCCCGCAACCACAGGTTAGCGACGCGGTCGATGTCTGGCTACCAGCCCGTGTTGTCACCGTGCTGCATCAGCATGGCATCCGGACGCTGGCCGATCTGACCGTACGCATCCCTCGTCGCCAACGCTGGTGGCGGGCGATTGCCGGACTCGGCGTGCGCAGCGCACGTCATATTGAAGCCTTCTTTGCCGCGCACCCGGTGCTCACCGAACGCGCCCGCGCGCTGGTTGTCGTAACGGTACCGGAGCCCGTGGTGCCGTGGGAAAACATTCGCGTGCCACATGACGTCGACGGCTCGCGCGGCGTCTTCCGGGCGCCTAGGCCCATGTGCGCGCTCAAGGCCGATAACGACTATCAGGCGATCAACGCCTGGCTTGACCGGCACGAAGCTGCCGAAACGCAACGCGCCTATCGCCGGGAAGCCGAGCGCCTGCTGCTGTGGGCGATTGTCGAGCGTGGTCGCGCGCTGTCTTCGCTCACGAGCGAGGATGCGACCGCTTATCGCGGCTTCCTGCGCCATCCCGCACCCCGAGCCAGGTGGGTTGCACCGGCGCGACCGCGAACGTCGTTCGAATGGCGACCGTTCACGGGCGCGCTGTCGCCAGATTCCATCGCCTATGCACTGTCGGTTCTGAGTGGGATGTTTCGCTGGCTGATCGAGCAGCACTACGTGCTAGCGAATCCGTTTGCCGGCCTCAGGGTGCGCGGCGCGCAGCGCAATGGTGAGCTGGACATCTCGCGCGCCTTTACGGCCGGAGAGTGGGAGCTGATCCGCACGATTGCAGATGGTCTCGAATGGTCGTGTGGCTGGGCAGTTCCCGCCGCACAGCGTCTGCGCTTTCTCCTCGATTTCGGTTACGCGACTGGCCTGCGCGCAGGCGAACTGGTCAGCGTTACACTCGGCGGCATCATGACCGGCACGCGCGGCGAGCGGTGGCTTCACCTCACCGGTAAGGGGGCGAAGGCCGGCAAGGTGGTGCTGCCGCCGCTCGCACGATTTGCGCTGGACCAATACCTGATGCAGCGCGGTCTGCCCGTGAGCCCCGCACGCTGGGCACCGGATACGCCGCTGTTTGGCCATCTCGACGAACCCGGCGGCATCACCACTCCGCCCCTGAGAGAGGTGCTGCGCAGGTTCTTCCAGACCGCCGCCGACGCAATTCGGGCCGACCACCCGGCACTCGCCGGCAAGCTGCAGCGCGCGACGCCACACTGGCTGCGGCATACGCACGCAACAAATGCTCTCGCACAGGGCGCCACGCTAACGACTGTGCGTGACAATCTGCGTCACGCGTCGATCACAACGACCTCGATCTACCTGGACGACGACGAAGTTCAGCGGACCCGGCAGATCGAGCAGATCTTTGCGCGGCGGCAGCCAACGTGACGACTGTCCACGAGACCATCTATCCGGTGCCGCCTGCCATCGTCGATCACATCCGGACGTCGATGCGGGCCCGCGCCCTGTCCCGGACGGCGATCGCACGGTATGACGTGTCGGGCACCCGCATCCGTCACCAGAAACCGCTGCGCGGCTGGCTTGACATTCGGGCGTTCGATGCGGGTGAGGCGGCTTCGCTTGCTGAGCTCGCGTCGGCCGAAGCCCGGACAAAGATCGAACTGCCCGACCTCATCAACGTGCTGATCGAGGAACTGGTCCGGCGCCGGTACGAGCTGCCGCCGCTGGCGACGCTGCGGCGCATCGCCACGCAGGCGCGCAACGATCTCAACGAGGCGATCTATGGGGCGATTACCGGCGCACTCGACGCAGCACTCATCGAACGGATCGACGCGCTTCTCGTCGTCAAGGCCGGCAGGTCTGGCTGGGACGATCTGAAACAGGAGCCGAAGCGGCCCGCTGCGCGGGCGATCGCCAGCTTCCCAAAACATATCAACGGAATCAGGAAACTGGCGGAAGGTTTGCCGGCGCCGCCCGCGATCCTGTCTGTCAGCAAGCGGGCCCAACTGGTCACCGAAGCGCGGGCGCTCGACGTTTCGGAACTGCGTTCGCTCAGGACCGCGAAGCGTCATGCGCTTGCGGTACTCTTCATTCAGGCGCGGTTGCAGAAGGCGCTTGATGACGTCGCTGAAATCTTCATCAAGGTGGTGCGCAAGCTGGAGTCCTACGCAAAGGTCCGGCTGTAAAAATACCATCTTGAACACGCCGGTATGCTGGAGGGGCTGGTCGGGCAGTTCCGGGACGTCCTGCAGATTCTTCAGGACGAGGGCGTACCGGAGCCTAAGCGGTTACCGAAAATCCGCGAAGCGCTCGGCGACCCGGCCGAGGCGCTTGCTCAGTGCAACGAGCACATCGCTTATGCCGGGCAGTTCGACCTGCCGTTCATGCTCGTACCGTACCGCACCCAGCGCTCGCTACTGTTCCAGTGCATGGACGTGCTGCCGTTGCAATCGAGCTCGCAGGATCGTGCGGTGCTGGTCGCGCTCGCGTGGCTGCAAGGTTTCCGGAACGCGCACCGCGAATACCTGCTGCTGACAGAGAACGATCTCGCGAATCTGCCGCTGGACTGGTTGCCGGAGAAGTGGGAGCGTGCCGTGTTCCCGCACGGCCGGGACAGCCGGATGCTGCACCGCCGGTTCTTCGAATTGGCTGTCTTTAGCCAGATCATGCGGGAACTGAATTCCGGCGATCTTTACGTCGAAGGTAGCGATCGTTTCGACGATTATCGGGTGCATCAGGTTTCCGACGAGGAATTCCGGCGTGAGTTGCCGCGCTACTGCGAGATCGTGGGTTTGCCCACAGACGGCAAGAGCTTCGCTAAGGATCTGCGAGACAGGCTGAACGCGGCGCTCGACGAGGCAGATGCAAACTTCCCAGCAAACGACAGTATCGAGTTCGTCAATGAGGAACTCGTCATTCACAAGCCGGGCAAGGAGCCCGAGCCGCCGAACCGCACGCTGATCGATCAGGCCATCACGGCATCGATGCCGCAGCTCAGCATCCTGGATCTCCTCAGCGAAACCGAGCAGTGGCTCGATCTGCATAAACTGTTTGGACCGCTGTCCGGGTTTGACGCGAAAGTCGACGATCCGCGCAAGCGTTTCATCACAACGCTGTTCTGCTACGGCTGCAACCTGGGGCCGAGCCAGACGGCGCGTTCGGTGAAAGGACTTAGAAGCTGTTGCGAAATTAGTTAAGCATTGGCTTGAGTCGTGTCCAGCAAATCAAGGCGCAAGCCAGAGAGAGAAAGGCTTCATGGACATGGGCATAACGTTCGTAACGAATCTTCAGGCGTCGAAACGAGTGAAGCCATGCAATCGAGCGCTCGACTGGCCAACGCGTTTTTCCGAGACCACTGCCATGGGGCGAACCAATCTTTGCGAGCACCGGCATGATGCCGCGTTCTCTCAAACGCTGTCGATGTGGTTCGGAACTGTAGCCCCGGTCGCCCTGAACGATTTGCGGTTTATGCAGGGGACGCCCACGCTTGCCTCTAATGTGTGGAATGGCATCGACGAGTGCATCAAGCTGGGTGACGTCATGGCGATTCGCCCCGCTCAGGATGACCGCGAGCGGGATGCCTTTCGCGTCGACGATGAGGTGGTGTTTGCTGCCGAGCTTGCGCCGGTCCGTGGGATTCGGGCCGGTTTTTTCCCGCCAGCACCGCGCGAATCGACGAGCTGTCTACAAGTGCTCGTGACAAGTCGATTTCGCCACGACGACGCAGTTCGGCCAGCAGCGTTTCGTGGATGCGTTGCCAGACTCCTGCTTCTTGCCATGCCACGAGCCGTCGCCAGCAGGCGGTGCCCGAACCACATCCCATCTCCTGCGGGAGCAGATTCCACGCAATGCCGGAGCGCAGCACGAATACGATGCCCGTCAGCGCGGCACGGTCGGGAGTCGGCTTGCGGCCCGCATACTGGCGATTGCGTGGTGCCCGAGCAGGCAAAAGCGGTTCGATAAGTACCCACAATTCGTCGTCGATAAGTTCTTTAGGCATCGCTTCCTGTCAGGCAAAACAAGACAGAAGTTAACACCACGTCGGAAAAGTTAACAGACCCAAAACTTAATTTCGCAACAGCTTCTTAGCCGCAAGCAGGTCGCCTGGCTGAACCTGAAACACGTCACGGAGGAGCGACTCGACAAGGCGAACGTGAAGGTGATCAACGCGTACAACCAGTTCGCGTTGCCAAAATACTGGGGCAGCGGCAAGCGCGCGTCGGCCGATGGCACCAAGTGGAGCCTATATGAGCAGAACCTGCTGTCGGAGTATCACGTCCGCTATGGGGGATACGGTGGGATCGGCTACTATCATGTGTCCGACATGTACATCGCGCTGTTCAGTCACTTCATCCCGTGTGGCGTTCACGAAGCGGTCTACATCCTCGATGGACTGATCCCGAACGGCGCCGACGTCAAGCCCGATACGATCCACGGCGATACGCAAGCGCAAAGCGGTCCAGTCTTCGGTCTGTCGTACGTGACGGGTATCAACCTGATGCCGCGCATGCGCAACATCAAGGATCTTGTGCTGTACAAGGCGGACAAACGCCGCAAGTACAAGCACATCGACAGCCTGTGCCGCTGGACGATAAACTGGGAACTGATCGAACGGCACTATGCCGACATGATGCGCGTTGCGGTGTCGATCAAGGCGGGCAAGATGACGCCGTCGACGATCCTGCGCCGCCTAGGCTCGGAGAGCACGAAAAACAAGCTCTACTTTGCATTCCGGGAGCTGGGACGCGTGATCCGGACGCTGTTCCTGCTGAAATATCTCAATGAACCGGAGCTGCGTCGCACGATTCACGCGGCGACCAACAAGAGCGAGCAGTTCAACGACTTCGCACAGTGGCTGATGTTCGGTGGCGAAGGCGTGATCGCCGAAAACGTCCGGCACGAGCAGCGTGACCATGCCTCGATTTCGCGTACAGCAGGAATTTTGTTAATTTCCTGTGTGTACGGAGGATTGCATGTCAGAAAAGTCAGTGCCGAAACGGCAATACACGGACGAATTCAAGGTCGAGGCCGTCAGGCTTGCCGAATCAGTCGGTCAGCATGAAGCCGCCCGCCGGCTCGGGGTACCGGTGGCGACATTAGGGAACTGGATGCGGCGTAGCCGCGCCGACGGCGTTGGCGAGGCAAGCGGTCGTGAAGCGGTCGCGGCACGAGCAACTCGCCCGATTAGTGAGCTGGAAGCGGAGAACAGTCGGCTGCGCAAAGAATTGGCCAGCGCGAAACTCGACATCGAAATTCTCTCAAAAGCAACGGTAGGTTCAATGAGTCGTTGCAACACCTTCCTATTAGTATCGAATGAGGGAGGGTTGGCGAATGGCACAAATGGGACGGCCTGGGTTGCCGCCAGAAGGCAAGTCAGAGGTTTGGCGGCGGTGGCGGGCAGGCGAATCGTTTCTTGGTATCGGTAAGGCACTAGGCAAGCCTGCAGGGTCGATTTACGGCGTGATCCGACTATGCGGAGGGTACACCCCTGCTGCTCGTAAGCGGCCGTTGCGGGCATTGACGTTGAGCGAACGTGAAGATATCTCGCGCGGCATCTCCGCTGGACTTTCGATTCGAGCGATTGCCCGCGATTTGAGTCGCGCGCCTTCCACGATTTCCCGTGAGATTGCGCGTAACGGCGGAACAGGCCACTATCGAGCTCTGGAAGCCGAGGAGCGAGCCTCGAAGGCCGCTCTGCGACCCAAACACTGCCTCCTGGAGCAGAATCGGCGCTTGCGCTACGCGGTCGAGCGTAAGCTTTGCCGCGAATGGTCTCCAGAGCAAGTGAGCGGTTGGCTTAAGAACCGATATGCCGATGACGAGTCGATGCGCGTGTCTCACGAGACGATCTATCGCAGCCTGTTTGTGCAAGCGCGCGGCGTCCTGAAGAAGGAGCTGCAGTATCACTTGCGGACCCAACGGAAGATGCGTCACTCACGCTTTTCTAGCACGAAGGGCGCTCGCAACAAGATCGCTGACGCGGTTTCGATTCACGAGCGACCACCTGAAGCAGCTGACCGTGCGGTACCTGGTCATTGGGAAGGAGATCTCGTCAGTGGCGCCAACAATACTCATGTCGCTACGCTGGTCGAGCGGCGCTCGAGATTCACCATCCTCGTCAAGGTAAAGGGAAAAGACACGGTGAGCGTTGTCGCGGGCCTCAAGCGCGAGGTTAAACGGCTGCCGCGGCATCTACGCAAGTCGCTCACCTGGGACCGTGGCATGGAGCTAGCGAACCACAAAGACTTCACCATTGCCACGGATGTGAAGGTCTACTTCTGCGACCCGCGAAGTCCTTGGCAACGCGGTACCAACGAAAACACGAACCGACTTCTGCGTCAGTACTTGCCTCACGGTACGCAACTTGATCAATATTCGCAGGCGGAACTGAACAAAATCGCGGCGCGACTCAATGAAAGGCCCAGAAAGACATTGGGCTTCATGTCTCCGGCCGATAAACTACGCGAGGCTGTTGCAGCGACTCATTGAACCTACCACGGCGTACTTCGCGAAGGGGTCGCGGTGAAGTACGCCTGGATCGATACTTACCGCGACCGGTACAGCGTCAGTCGCGTGTGCCGAATACTTGATGTATCGCGCAGCGGCTATTGCCAGTGGCGGCGGCGTGGCGCAAGCGGACGCGCTCAGGCCAATGCAGCGCTGGACGCTGCGGTCGCCGCCATCCACCGGTCGAGTCGCGGCAGCTACGGCCGTCCTCGTATCGTGCGGCAGTTGCGTGACCAGGGCCAGCCGGCGAGCGCCGAACGCGTACGTCGCAGCTTGCAACGCCAGGGGCTGCGCCCGGTCTACAAGCGTCCGTATCGGGTCACGACGGATTCGACGCATCGCCTGCCGGTGGCGCCGAATCTGCTTGATCGTCGTTTCGACGGCTGGCTGCCCAATCAGGCGTGGGTCAGCGACATCACGTTCGTCCGGACCGGTGAAGGCTGGTTATATCTGGCGGCGATCCTGGATCTGGCGAGCCGACGCGTCGTGGGCTGGTCGATGTCCGAACGAATCGATGCCGACCTGGTCTGCCAGGCACTGCGCAGCGCGTGCTGGCAACGCAAGCCGGCACCGGGACTACTGTTACATTCCGCCCACTATCGCTGGCCGGGATGGCTATCCCGGATGCGCGATGCCAGGCTCGTTCGCTCTATGTCACGCAAAGGATGCTCGCCTGATAATGCAGCCTGTGAAGGATTCTTCGGGCGGCTCAAGACGGAACTGTTTTATCCTCGAGACTGGCGGAAGACGACCGTTGATCACTTCATTGAGGTCCTCGATTCTTACATCCGCTGGTACAACGCAACGCGGATCAAGGTCTCGCTTGGCTCTTTAAGCCCCCTCGAATACCGGGAAAGCCTCGGTATTGCGGCATAACCCAGTCCAAGATTTTAGCCGCACCGCCCTCCGGCCTGCTGCCCTCGTATAGCACGGAGATTTCATTTGCCGAGATTGATCCGCCAGATCTGGATCGGGTCGTCGAGGGCGCGGTCTTTGACTGGACGTTCGGCCGCTTCGATCTTTCACCGGGGAATCGGGCCAGTTTCGACCAGATCCGGTTCCGGCGTTGCCCCACTGGGTCAAAGGCCCATCTGGCGACGTTCAGCAAGGAAGCGGACAGCCTGTACACGTTCTTTCAGTCGTAGACCTGTATTGCCTGATAGCTAGGTGATTCGCAGTCCAGAAGTATTCCATGCAGGTGCCAGAGCTACCGCCCGAGTGTAACGATTCTCACCAGCTCATCGCGCAGCGCCGAGATGTCCAGAAGATGCTGCGCACGCGTTACTGCGACATAAAGCAGGCGCAGCTCATTGTCCTCGGGCCACGGGCTGCCGTCGGGGCCTCTCAGACGAAAGTCGCCCGCCACCTTCACGCGCTTCCACTCCAGTCCCTTCGCGCGGTGCACGGTCGATATCACGTAGTCGGCCTGCGCCTCGTTCGCACTGCGCTGCGCGAGTGATCGCAGGTAATCCGTACCCAGCTCGTCGACCATGCGTACCAGTGGTTCGAGATCCTGACCGAAGGGACTGCGCGCGAAGGCCCGCGCGTCGGCCCAGGTTTCGAACAGCGAGAACGCGGCCGGGCGGAATGCTCGCTGACCGGCCTGCAACTGGTCGGCGCCGTCCGCGTACGCGAGAATTTCCGCGGTGCTCATGCGGATCGCTGGCCGTTCGCCCGCTTCGAGACCGGCGGCGTACTGCCAGATCGCCGTCACGTTCTTGCGGCACAGGATGGCGTCCACCGGGGGCACGAGCGCCGGGTCTTCCACCATCATCGAGCCAATGCCATCCCGCCCGCGAATCGGTGTGGGCTCACCCAGCATGGCAAGCAGGCGGCTCGCGAGCCCGGCAAACGTCGGGCCGAAGCGGAACGATTCGGTCAGTGCGCATTCGGGTGCATGGATCTGCGCCATTGCGTTGACCGCGCCTCGCCACTCGTAGATCTGCTGGTACGGGTCACCCACGTAGATGATCTGCGCGTGACGCTGGCGCTCAAGAATCGAGAGCATCACGCCGTCACTGTCCTGCGCTTCGTCGAATAGCAGGTAGTCCGCTTCAAGGTGGGGTCCTGACATCGCCCACAGCTTGAGCAGCACATCGGGCGAAATCGCACTGCGCGCGTGTGGCGCTGCGCTTTCTTCCCACAGCCGTTCGACGTGCGGCAGGAGCCACTTGCGCAACGGGTCCGCCATGGCCTCGTCGATTTTCTCGTCGACCACGATGTGCTGCGTCTGCGGCCGCGCATCGGCCGAGCGGCAGAATCGGCCGAGTCCTTCGGCGATCATGCGTCCGATCTCGAACGGCACGATCTCGACCGCCTGGCCGGTGACGGTACGCACTTCGAGTGCGCCCAGCCCGTAACGGGCGGCCAGTTCATGCGGCGGTTCCGGGGCGAGCTTCATGCGATTGCGTAGTGCCGGGCTGGCTGCAGCCCAGGCGCGCGAGTGCATCGTGCGCGCCTGACGCTGGGCGGAAAGCGCCGGGCGGCACTTGCCGCAATCTCGCGGTTAAAGGCGAGATACAGTCCACGTCGCTGCGGGAACTGCCGGGCCACCAGCTCAAGCGTGGACGTCTTGCCCGCTCCCGCAAACGCCTTGATCTTGAGATCGCCGCCCCGAAGCGCCACTTCGAGCACGGCATGCTGTTCTTCGGTGGGCTCGAATGAAGTCGTCATCGGCGGATTGATTGGGAGACTGATCTTCCGTGCTGCCAGGTATTAAAAAAGCTTGTCCTGATCGCCGTTCGCGAGTACTGTATAAATATACAGCTTTTGTCGGGAGACCGCCATGGAGCATCTTGTCAGAATCATCACCGAGCGCGACCGGCTGGTCCTGGCATGGTTGCGCGAGCATGTGGGCGAAGCCGCGATTGAAAAGGCCGTGGCGCAATGCGGCGGCACGGGCAAGCCCTATCTGTCGGCTATATGCCGCCGGCTGGGTGTGCGCGCGCCGACGCTGGCGATGTCGCGGGTCATTGAGCCAAGCCCGGTGGCCGAGCGCTCACTGTGCGCCATCCGGGGCATTCTTGCTTCGTATCACGCGTCGACGAACTCGCGCCCGGGTGTCCGACACTGAACTGCGCGTGATGCCGGGATTTGATATTGCTGGTCAGATGCGCGACCAGAGCATGAAGATTGCGGTAACTGCATAACGTACCGCAATCACCACTCTATCGGGTTATTCGCCACTCGCAATCGGGTGGCTGCTGACTTTGCATGGTTGGCGTCTGGGCGATACGGAAGAACTCGGGATTCACGCCGGCGTCGCGCGCGGCCCGGAGCCAGTTCGGCATGGCGCCCGATCCGTTCCACTCGTTGCCGAACGCATCGCGGTAGACCGGCGCATGATCCAGGTCGTACTGAATGGAATCCGCGAGTGCCTCTGGTGTAATGCCGAACTCCGCCATGCGGCGGCGCAACCACGCGATCAGCCGCTCGCGGGCCTCGCCGTCGCGAATATTGCCTTTCATAAAGAATATGAACCTCGTAGTGGCAAGGCAGAAAACCCGATGCTTACAGAGGCTGGATATTCGCTGCCTGCTTGCCCTTGGGGCCCAGCTTTACCTCGAACTGGACCTTCTGGTTTTCCTGCAATGTCTTGAAGCCTTCCGTGCGGATCTCCGAGAAATGCGCGAACAGATCTTCACCGCCGCCATCGGGCGTAATGAAGCCAAAGCCTTTTGCGTCGTTGAACCACTTGACGGTACCGGTTTGCATATTGAATCTTCCTGAAGTGATGAAAAGAAGGCCGAAGCCCCGACGTGAATCATAGTCAAAACGGCGTGCCGGAACCAGCCGGAGTCCCGTTAGCGGAAAAGAATCAGGCTCGTGTTGTACTGCTGCCGAGCAATTCTATTCTCTCGCGATTTACACAGTCCTCTTCATCTCAGGTGCTGACTCACCCAGTCCCCCCTTAACGCGATACAACCTTGGCGCTTGCCAACGTGCACCTGTCGCGCACGCGATTGATAGCACAGGTGCGCCCGTAACGGGCGAAAGGCGGGCAAAATACCCGCGTACAATGCGCGCAAGGGCCAAAAACCAAGGGGTGACGGTCGAATTCACGACCTGAACACCACATCGCCGACGCGCCGCCAATTCAGCGGCTTGTTCAGCGTAACCTTAGACAATTTCTGGCAGGTTTGGCGCGTCGTTCTGGAAGACAATTATGGCGTGTGCGACGTCTCATATCTCGCCGAGCAGATCGTGCAGTTCGTCGAGTATCGCCTCGCAATCCTGCGCGCGGTGTGTCTGTCGGGCCTCGGCCACGAGCTGCCGCCATAGCTTCCTGCGCCGGGACGATCCACGGTCCCGCCCCTTGAGCATATGCAGCAGGATCTCGTTCTGCGTGCGATATTGCCTTGCGATGCGTATGGCCTGGGCGAGCAGATCCAGGTCCCGGTGCACGCGTGCAATGCGGCGGGTGGCGTCGTCGTGATCGCGGGAGCCTGGCAGGCTCGCCTGCTGAAGCGCCAGGGCATTCGAGAACAATGACCGCAGTGCCGCACGTTGCTCGGTGAGAGCGAGAATCGTGCGTTCGAGAATCCAGTCTGGGCGCCTGCGCGAGCTGTTCTCCAGGAGAGTTTGTGTCTGAGGGGAGCGGCGCAACGGGAATCGTACTTCACCGTGACGCCGTGTTTCAGAACAAGGTCCCGGTGTCGGGTCTGCATAGGGGGGCAGCGTCCCGGTCATCGTGGATTTCATTATGATTTTTCTCATAGTTTTCCTGAATTCATGGGTTGCAGATACAAAAATGACAGGTGATTAGCCGCGGGGGTAATCACCTGTCATATTTTGTAAGCGCTCAATGAACGACGCCCCTCCGACAGGGGGCGACCCAGATGCTGGTATGCTCCGAGGCATGAGCGCAGCGTAGTGGTCAGCGGTTAGCGCGAGCGGTAACTTCTGGAACAGCCAGACGAGATAGCGGTATGGATTGATGCCATTCGCCTTGCTCTCTACGAGCGAATAGAGATTGGCACTGACCTGGGCATCGGCAACCGTGTCAGCGAACAACCAGCCCCGGCGCTTAGAGAAGCATTTCCATAAGCGCCGCTATCGTCACCTCGTAGTTATCGAACGAACCTTCGATAACTACGAGGTGACGATAGTTGCGACCAGTGACGAACGGCCTGATCGCGTTTTCGCACAGTTCGTTGGATATCGGCCAGTTTCCGTTCTCGAGATAACGGAACAGTTTGGGTCACTGACCGTGCATGTACTGCAGGGCCTTGTCGAGCAGACTCGATGGAATGACAGTCAGCAGGTGCTCGAACATCAGGCGTTCGATGGCGGCGAGCACGCGGTCGCTGTTTCGCGCTCGCAGCCGCTGCCGACGTCCTGGTTTCTACTTTGCGTTGCGCGCCTCAGCGGCGAACAGCTTGCCGATCGGCGCGATGAACCGCGTGGCTGGCAGGTCTGGCGTGCGTGCCGCCTTCGGAATGCTTTCTTCGGCCTTGATGAAGCCGCGACACACGTGTGTCTTATGTAGAGCTCGGCATAAGGCACATTCTCTCGAGATAATGTGCCCAACATCCGAGGTGCACGAGCTGGTGATCGTGTGCGATGCCGTTGTACAGCTCATAACCGTCGGTCATCAGCACAGTGCCTGGCTTCACACCCGCATAGAGCCCTTGGGCGTGCTTCGGGCCTCGCCGCGCAGAGTACGACAACTCCGCACTGGCAGTCCAGAGTCGTTCGGCTGCACCCAGAGATAGCTCTTTGATTGAGGTCGTCGTCCCGGCTTCTTCTGCATTTGGAAGGTTGTCTCGTCACCGTAATTGAGTTCCGACTCAAGCAGCACATCACGCATCAGGTTATTCAGCGGCTGCTTTGCCAACCCAACGCGAACAACGCTTGCGGTTGGCGTATTCGATGAGATGTCACCACCGAAGCGGCGCAGCAGGGTTGCCTGCCGGTACAGCGGCATACCGTATTGATATTTGCTGGTGATGATCCACGCGAACGCGGATTCCGTGAGCAGTCCGCGAGCGATGATCCTCGCCGGCGCTGGCGTGATCCTGATATCGAGATTGCAGCAGGGGCATGCGTATTTCACACGCTGATGCTGGATGACGCGTACGGTCATCACCACACGCGGCCGACCATAGTGCGAAAATCAGACCGGTACGAATCGCCGGGTTGGCCCCATCGTTCTGGACGAAATGTCGTACGCCAGACGGATGCTGGGAGTTTGTCGGACCGCCCCGACCGGCCGGCAGCGGTCGGGCATACGCCGGTGCAACGGGAATAGCAATGATCCGCGGTGTGTTGTCGACTTTTGCGCCACCACCACGAATTATTGATGAAGTGCAAAGGAGAGGGGTTAAAAGGTTAAAGAAGTTGAAATATAATCGATGTCGCGCTCTGGGTAACGTAGCATCTACGTGTCCGCCATCTGAAGATCGTGGCGGGCGTCTGCCGGAAACACTGGCAGCTAGGTCTGGCGACCTAGATACGTAGAACCCCGTCCGCCCGCAAGGGTGGACGGCTGCCTTCGCGCGTCCTTCCTATGGGCGGGCCTTGGGAGGGAGGTCTCGGACCTGCCGGTTCTGGTTCTACACCGGTTCGCCAGCCCTGTCATAAGCCCGCTCACCCATTCCTTTTCGTGGTTGCGGGCCTTCCGATAAACGGAAACAGGACGCGCCATGAATAATCCCTCTGTCCAAGCCACATCTGCGGCCGATGCGTCACGGGCTGCCCCGCGCGATTTGACCGATGATCAGTGGCGCCGTGTGCGGTCACTGTTTCCCATGTTTGCTGTAGACGTGACAGTGGAAAAGCCTGGGACCGGGCCGAGAGATGTGCTTAACGGCATTCTGTGGAAAGTCCACACCCGCCGCCCGTGGTCGCATATCCCGGCCAATTATCTAACAAGACGATGTTGCAAAAGCATCTGTCAGGCTTGGGATCGGACGGGTCTGCTTGCGGCCATCCTGCGCGAGCTGTATCGCGACAGCGCCGGGCGTATGCTCGCCGAAACCAGGCGGCTGACACCTCGCGACCGTGTAGGTCGGCTGCGGCGGTTTTCGCCGCCGCCTAAGTGGGGCTTCGATGCGCAACCGGAAAAGGAGGCGCAACGATGATGAAGAACAAAGCGCCCGTTACGCACGAAGTTGCGGCCGGAACTGGTCATGCCCCCCTTAACCCCGCAAGGCCGCATCGCCATCTCGAAGACCCGGTTGCCTTCCACCGCGAACGTGCCCGCAAGGGCCCGGTCGAACTCCTCAATATCGTGGCCGGCTGCGCGGTGCAATCGAGCGCGATGGTTCACGCGGACCTGCGCCCGATTCCAGCTTTCAGGCGATCCTGTCACCGTAGAAACGCAGGCGGCACTAAGGCGCTGGCCGTTCATCGCGCCGTATTCAGAGAGGCTGTCCATGAGCGCGGTCCTGAATTTTCCGCATGCACTGCAGCGCTACGATATTACCGAAGAGGCGTTCATGCAGGACGCCGGCGCGATGTTCAAGCAAGCTTGGCATTAAATACGTTGGCTGGAATAACGCGAACGAAATGCCATCTTCTGCTACCTGTTTCATCACCTGCCCCCAAACGGCTGGATTTCAACAAGTTAGGGCGAACGGTGTGGGTGTTCAATGCGCCGAGTGCACTTTTCGCAACGACTTCTTGGATTGGTTAGTGCGCGTCATATATCCCATACAGTCGTGCTGTTTCGATGATTGAAGGCGGTGTTAAGGGCTGCAATTTTAGGGTCAGCCGCGCAGGTTGTTTGCTTTAGCAGTGCTAAAGCAAGGCTGAACGAAGCGTTAATGAAAATCGCGCGCTGCGCCATTCAGATGGCGAAACGTTAAATATTTTTATAGATTTATAGGACTACGAAAAATGAACAAGGGGCGATTCAGGAAGATTTTCAGCAAGCGGTTGGGCATGCTCGTTGCGGTAGAGGAGACCGCAACAAGTCAGGGCAAGCAACCGGGGCAAGGGAATGGGAATGGCGCTGCGACACCTGTCGTGGGGCGGGCCGTTGTCTCCCTGCTGAGCTCGATCTGCCTCGCCCTGTTGCTGGCTGACCCACGGACGGTTCTGGCGACGACGCTGCCGACAGGGGGCCAGGTGGTGGCTGGGCAGGCCAGCATCAGCGAGAGCGGCAACACGATGACGGTCACCCAGAGCACGCAGCGCGGCGTGATCAACTGGAACACGTTCAGCATCGGCTCGGGCGACACCGTCCAGTTCATCCAGCCCAGTGTGACGTCACAGACACTGAACCGGGTGGTGGGCGGTGTGCCGTCGAACATTCAGGGCCAGCTGCTGGCCAACGGCCAGGTGTTGATCCAGAACGCGAACGGGATCCTGTTCGGCAGCGGCGCGGTGGTGAACGTGGGGTCGCTGCTGGCGACGACGAAGAACATCGACCCGACCCAGTTCATGGCGGGCGACACGCTGAATCTGAGCTCGACGGGTATAAACGCCGGGATCGTCAACGATGGCACGATCAACGCAAAGGGCTATGTCACGCTCGTTGCCGACCAGGTGAAGAACACCGGCACCATCACGGTGCCGAACGGGACGGTGGTGCTGGCTGCGGGCGACAGCGCGACGGTGGCGCTGGACAACGGGCAGGGGATTTCGGTCACGCTGAACAATGCCACGGCCAATGCGCTGGTGGACAACAGCGGGAATATCCAGACGGGCAATGGAGCGGTGCTGCTGACAGCCCGCGGTGCCGATACCGTGCTTGAGACCGTGATCAATATGTCCGGGGTGGTCAAGGCGGGAACCGTGGTGGCCGACGCAGGCAACACGGGTGATGCGATAGTGACGGGCCAGATCGACGCTTCGAACACGACGGCGGGCGGCGTGGGCGGCACGGTTGTCATCACGGGCGACCGGGTAGGCATCCTTGGCAATGCAAGCATCAACGTGAGCGGTGATGCCCAGGGCGGCACGGTGATCCTGGGTGGAGACACGTTGAATCACGTGCCCAACAGCTCAGCTGCATCGCTGATCTCAGACGTGAACTTCGCGAACCTGACCGTGGTGGGGTCAGGCGCAACCATTGACGCGGGGTCGGCGCACGGCAATGGTGGTTTCATTGAGACCTCGGGCCATGACCTGGAAGTCCAGGGCAACATCACGGCGGCGGCGCCCAACGGCGTGGGTGGGCAGTGGCTGATCGACCCGACGGACCTGACCATCAGTTCCGGGACGGACGCGAACTACAGCGGGAACCTGGGCGACGGGACGTTCAGTGGCGGAAGCAATTCAACGGCGACGGTAAGCAATACGACGATCAGCAATACGCTGAGCTCGGGCACGAACGTGACGATCACGACGGCGAGCAGCGGCAGCGCGACGGGCAACATTACGCAGCAGGCGGGCGCAGATATCGTTGACACATGCACCAGTGAGACGTCGCTGACGATGCTGGCCAACGGCAGCATCAACCTCAGCGGCAATATTACGTCCACCGGTGGCGGCGCGCTGGACCTGAACCTGACAGCGGACATTGGAAATAACGGCACGGGTTCAGTCACCACTGCGGCAACGAGCACGATCGGCCTGAGCGGCGGCACGTTGAATATCTGGGGCAATACGACAAATACCAGCACTATCGCTGTTAACCTGTCCGGTTCGCTGAACAACATCGGTGGCGGCTCGATCGCAGGGAGTGCTAACTCCAACACAGGTGTTTATCTCGGCAGTGCGTTGAACTTCGGCGCACCCGGTACGCTGAACATCACAGGTTCGACCAGTGCTACTGGTGTCGGTTATGGCGTTTACGTGAATGGTGCGCTGAATGTGAGCGCCGGTACCGTGACCATCAATGGGTCGTCGGCCAGCACCACTTGTGTCGCCGTTGCAGTGAACGCTCCGCTGAACGTGACGGGCGGTAACCTGACGATCACAGGTACGTCGACGGCGTCAACCGGGAGTGCGAATGGTGTGAATCTGTCCGGCGCCGTGTCGGTAGCCGGTAATGGCTCACTGAATGTTACTGGATTGTCGTACGGCGCGACTGGTACCGGTGTATACATGAATGCCCCGGTGACCATCAGCGGCGGTAGCGTGATGTTCAATGGCACGGGTGGGTTCGGCTGCGCGACGTCCTCGGGTAATGGCGTACAGCTAGTCGGTAATGTATCGGTGTCCAACAACGGTGCGCTGAACATTACCGGCACGGGGTTGGGTACGGGTACTGCCATGGGTGTTTACGTCAACGGCAACCTGTCGGTGGCGGATAGCACTACGATGATTAGTGGCACGACGAATGGTTCTAATCAGGGTGTGTGTGTGTCCGGATGCGTGGCGGTAAGCGGCAGCGGAAACGTGACCATTGCTGGTACATCGAACTCTGGCGTTGGTGTGTGCATATCCGGGAACAACGTAACGGTAAGCGATACCGGCGTCTTGAATATCGCCGGTAAATCGGGGTCCGGTACCGGTATGTGTGTATCCGGGAACGTGGTGGTAAACGGTAGCGGCAACGCTGTTATCAGTGGCGCATCAAACTCTGGTACCGGTGTGTGCATATCCGGGAACAACAATCTGTCGGCAAGCGACAACGGCACGCTGAATATCACAGGTACCTCGAACTCCACCACCGCCAGTACCGGCGTGTGCATATCCGGGGCTAGTGAAAACGTGACGGTATCCGGAAACGGGACGCTGAGCATCAATAGTACTGCGAATAACAGTACAGGAACCGGCTTGAGTTTTTATAACCCGGTGAAGGTCGCCGATAACGGCACGTTGAATCTCGTGGGTGTCGTGGGCGGCACCCAGGATGGCGTGGATTTTCAGGGTGGGGTGACGGTTTCTGGCAATGGCACGCTGAACGTCTTCGGGCAATCGAAAGGCGGATTCGGCGTATATAGTAGCAGTACCAATGGGGGCATAAACGTTAGCGGTGGCAACGTTTCGATCTTCGGCGTATCAAATACTTCTGCTGGCGTCGAAACACCGGCTGTTACGTCTCAGGTGCTTACCGTCAGTGGCGGAAATGTCACTATTAGCGGGCAATCCAATTCCGGCGATGGCGTGGATTTGTTTGGATGTTCCACGATAACGGGTGCCGGCAGCAGTTTGACGATCACAGGTATATCGAATACCGGGGCCGGTATCATCCGCTCCTGCGCGGGGTCGGCCCCGATGAACATTAGCGATGGCGCGACCGTATTGATGAACGGCACGTCGAACAGCAACAACGGCGTCGTCCTGAACGGTCTTAACAATATCTCGGGTGGTCATTTTACCGTTATTGGTACCACTTACGGCAATGCTGCGGGCGTTCTCGAAGGCACGGTCGGTTCGCCAAACTTTACGGTGAGCAATGGGGGATCGGCGGACGTTATTGGTACGGCCTATGGCAGTACCGGTTATGGTGTGAATGTCGGTTCGGGTCTGACCATAACGGTGAACGGCAGCAGTACTGCCAATATTACCGGCTACGCGGACGGAAATGGCACGGCCGTGTTAATGGGCGGTAGTCTCAATGTGGTCGATACCGCCAATGTATCTATTAACGGGACATCGAATGGAGGCGGTTTGGGCACGACCGTCACCGGTTGTGTCACGGTGAATGGCAGCGCGGTGGTGGATATTGCGGGCAACTCGGGCGGTAACGGCACCGGTGTAAATCTTGGCGGCTGTGTCACGGTGAATGGAAGCGGGGTGCTGGACGTCGCGGGCAACTCGGGCGGTAACGGCACCGGTGTGAATCTTGGCGGCTGTGTCACGGTGAATGGCACCGGGGCGTTGGATATTGCGGGCACCTCGGGCGCTAACGGCACCGGTGTGAATGTTGGCGGCTGTGTCACGGTGGATGGCAGCGGGGCGCTGGACGTCACGGGCAACTCGGCCGGTAACGGCACCGGTGTAGCTTTCAGCGGGAAGTCTAACAACGTGACCGGCAATGGCACGCTGAATGTTACCGGCCAGTCGGACGGCGGTTCGGGCGTGAGCTTTAGCGGGTGTGCGACGGTTAGCAGCAACGGTGCGCTGAATATTTCAGGTAGTTCGAATATCAGCAACGGTGTGAGCTTCAACGGTAGTATCGCGACGACTGGCGCGGGTTCGACGAACGTCACCGGCGTGTCGAATGGCGCCGGTGCCGGCATTCAGTTTTCGTCGTCGCAGGGAAATATTAGTGTGAACGCCGGCAGCGTGGTGTTCAATGGTACGTCGAACACAGGTCAGGGTCTGAATGTCGGGACCAACGTGGCGGTCAGCGGAACCGGCAGTGTGACGCTCATTGGCATGACGTCGAACGGTGGCATCGACGGCGTTGACTTGTGCGGGAGCCTGTCGATTTCAGGTAATGGCACATTGAACATTGCCGGTACGACGGCCAGTACGACCGGCAACAGCAGTGGCGTGGCGCTGAACTTGAGCAAGGTTACCCAAAGTGGCGGCACATTCACGGTCACTGGCGTGGCGGAAGGTAGCGGGTACGGTATCAGCTTCATCGGCTCCCCGTCGTCGTACGTGGTCAACGCGGGTAATGTGGTGTTCAATGGTACGTCGAACACAGGGCACGGTTTGAGCCTGCCTTCAAACATCAGCCTGGGGGCCAACGGCAATGGAAGTCTGACGCTCATTGGTAACACCCAGAGCGATTCCATCGACGGCATAGATCTCGCGGGGAACGTCTCGGTGTCCGGTAATGGCGCGCTGAATGTTATTGGTTCTTCGAATGGCGGTTATGGTGTTTTCGTGAA
The DNA here is from genome assembly GCF_021390575.1 of Paraburkholderia adhaesiva. Lineage (GTDB taxonomy): Bacteria > Pseudomonadota > Gammaproteobacteria > Burkholderiales > Burkholderiaceae > Paraburkholderia > Paraburkholderia adhaesiva. The sequence goes on from NZ_JAJEJQ010000004.1 coordinate 394,126, forward strand.
CACCTCGCTGAATGTCAGCGGCGGTAACCTGGCGGTTAGTGGCACCTCGGATACCAACACGGGCGTGTATTTCGCCGCTAACCTTACCGACAACGTTGCGGGTAACGGCACATTGAATGTGACGGGCGACTCCACCAGTGGTAGCGGGATTGTTTTTTCGGGTAACACCAACTTCAATTTGTCGGGCAACGGCGCTGTCAATCTGACCGGCTCCGGTAGCGGTGATAATGGAACCGGTATTTCCTTCGGAAACAACCTTACGGTAGCCGGTACCGGCAGTGTGACCGCCAATGGCAACGGGGGGGTGTACGCGAACGGCGTCGTTGCGGTGAGCGGCAATGCCACCGTGACGCTCGACGGTACATCGGACACATATGATGGCGTTTCGTTGGGCGGTGGCGCGGCGGTAACCGGCAACGGCAACCTCACACTTATTGGCGCATCGGATTCTGGAACAGGCCTGAACCTTTCGCAGTCGGTGACCGTATCGGGTAATGGCACCCTCAACGCAACCGGCATGTCGAATACCGGGACGGGCGTGTCGCAGGATGTGAATAGTTCACTGAACGTGAACGGCAGCGGGAACGTGAGCCTGGCCGGCACGGCGTCGGGCAACGGGACGGGCGTGCGCCTGAACGGCAGCACGAACGTGTCGGACAACGCGACGCTGAACATCAATGGCAGTTCGGTGGATGGCATCGGGGTACTGGAGAGCATGACGCCGCACGCCACGATGAACATCAGTGGCAACGCTGTGGTCAACGCGTTCGGCAGCTCGGTGAACGGCACGGGTAACGATTTCAACGGCGATACGCAGATCACGGGCAACGGTGCGCTGAACCTGGCGGGCACGTCGGTCAACGGCACGGCCGTGGAGCTGAGCGCGAACCTCAGTGCGACAAACAACGGCACGATTACGGTTTCGGGGAATTCGACCAGCGGGACGGGCTTCCAGGAGGATGTGGGCAGCAGCCTGACGCTGGGTGGCAACGCGACAGCGAACATCTCGGGCAATTCGAGCACGGGTGATGGCGTAGACCTGATTGGTAACACCACGTTGACGGGGAATGCCACCCTGATTGTCCAGGGCAGTTCGGATAGCGGCAATGGCCTCGGCCTGGGCGGGACGCTCAAGTCCGCGTCGGGCACGAACGTGTCGCTGGAGGGTACGTCGAACACGGGTGCGGCGATCTACCTGGGCGCGGGCGATGGCCTGACGCTGGATGGCAACACCACGATGAACATGTCGGGCAGCTCGAACGCGGGCACCGGCGTGGAACTCGGCAATGTCACGGTGACGGACACTGCGTCGCTGAACGTGACGGGCAACACGGTGACGGGCACCGGCGTGTCGCAGGATGTGAATGGTTCACTGAACGTGAACGGCAGCGGGAACGTGAGCCTGGCCGGCACGGCGACGGGCAACGGGACGGGCGTGCGCCTGAACGGCAGCACGAACGTGTCGGACAACGCGACGCTGAACATCAATGGCAGTTCGGTGGACGGCATCGGGGTACTGGAGAGCATGACGCCGCACGCCACGATGAACATCAGTGGCAACGCTGTGGTCAACGCGTTCGGCAGCTCGGTGAACGGCACGGGTAACGATTTCAACGGCGATACGCAGATCACGGGCAACGGTGCGCTGAACCTGGCGGGCACGTCGGTCAACGGCACGGCTGTGGAGCTGAGCGCGAACCTCAGCGCGACGGACAACGGCACGATTACGGTTTCGGGGAATTCGACGAACGGGACGGGCTTCCAGGAGGATCCGGGCAGCAGCCTGACGCTGGGTGGCAACGCGACAGCGAACATCTCGGGTAACTCCAGCACGGGCATTGGCGCGGAACTGAACGGCACGACCACTGTGTCGGGTAACGGCACGATTAGCGTGTCGGGTGACTCGGGGACGAATACGGGCGTGGAGATCGGCTCGAACGGTTCCACGGACGCGACGGACAACGGCACGATCGCAATCCAGGGCGATTCGACGAGCGGGACGGGCGTCGAAAACAACGGTTCGATAAATACCGATAACGGTACAACCCATATCACCGGCAACTCTGCCAGTGGTACGGACGTTGCGAATAACGGGACGATCAGCACGTCGGACAATGGTTCGACAACCATCACGGGCAACGTCACGAACGACGCGAACGGCACGATCGACACCAGCAATGGCGGCACGACCGATGTCAACGGCAGCCTGGATAACAACGGGACGGTGGCCACCGACAACGGCTCGCTGAACGTCAACGGCAGCGTGGACAACAACGGCACGCTGAACACGACGGGTGACAATGGCACCACCAATATCGGTGGCGACCTGAACAACAGCGGCAACGTCAGCACGACCGACAACGGCACGCTGAACGTGTCGGGCAACGTCACGAACGACGCGAACGGCACGATCGACACCAGCAATGGCGGCACGACCGATGTCAACGGCAGCCTGGATAACAACGGGACGGTGGCCACCGACAACGGCTCGCTGAACGTCAACGGCAGCGTGGACAACAACGGCACGCTGAACACGACGGGTGACAATGGCACCACCAATATCGGTGGCGACCTGAACAACAGCGGCAACGTCAGCACGACCGACAACGGCACGCTGAACGTGTCGGGCAACGTCACGAACGACGCGAACGGCACGATCGACACCAGCAATGGCGGCACGACCGATGTCAACGGCAGCCTGGATAACAACGGGACGGTGGCCACCGACAACGGCTCGCTGAACGTCAACGGCAGCGTGGACAACAACGGCACGCTGAACACGACGGGTGACAATGGCACCACCAATATCGGTGGCGACCTGAACAACAGCGGCAACGTCAGCACGACCGACAACGGCACGCTGAACGTGTCGGGCAACGTCACGAACGACGCGAACGGCACGATCGACACCAGCAATGGCGGCACGACCGATGTCAACGGCAGCCTGGATAACAACGGGACGGTGGCCACCGACAACGGCTCGCTGAACGTCAACGGCAGCGTGGACAACAACGGCACGCTGAACACGACGGGTGACAATGGCACCACCAATATCGGTGGCGACCTGAACAACAGCGGCAACGTCAGCACGACCGACAACGGCACGCTGAACGTGTCGGGCAACGTCACGAACGACGCGAACGGCACGATCGACACCAGCAATGGCGGCACGACCGATGTCAACGGCAGCCTGGATAACAACGGGACGGTGGCCACCGACAACGGCTCGCTGAACGTCAACGGCAGCGTGGACAACAACGGCACGCTGAACACGACGGGTGACAATGGCACCACCAATATCGGTGGCGACCTGAACAACAGCGGCAACGTCAGCACGACCGACAACGGCACGCTGAACGTGTCGGGCAACGTCACGAACGACGCGAACGGCACGATCGACACCAGCAATGGCGGCACGACCGATGTCAACGGCAGCCTGGATAACAACGGGACGGTGGCCACCGACAACGGCTCGCTGAACGTCAACGGCAGCGTGGACAACAACGGCACGCTGAACACGACGGGTGACAATGGCACCACCAATATCGGTGGCGACCTGAACAACAGCGGCAACGTCAGCACGACCGACAACGGCACGCTGAACGTGTCGGGCAACGTCACGAACGACGCGAACGGCACGATCGACACCAGCAATGGCGGCACGACCGATGTCAACGGCAGCCTGGATAACAACGGGACGGTGGCCACCGACAACGGCTCGCTGAACGTCAACGGCAGCGTGGACAACAACGGCACGCTGAACACGACGGGTGACAATGGCACCACCAATATCGGTGGCGACCTGAACAACAGCGGCAACGTCAGCACGACCGACAACGGCACGCTGAACGTGTCGGGCAACGTCACGAACGACGCGAACGGCACGATCGACACCAGCAATGGCGGCACGACCGATGTCAACGGCAGCCTGGATAACAACGGGACGGTGGCCACCGACAACGGCTCGCTGAACGTCAACGGCAGCGTGGACAACAACGGCACGCTGAACACGACGGGTGACAATGGCACCACCAATATCGGTGGCGACCTGAACAACAGCGGCAACGTCAGCACGACCGACAACGGCACGCTGAACGTGTCGGGCAACGTCACGAACGACGCGAACGGCACGATCGACACCAGCAATGGCGGCACGACCGATGTCAACGGCAGCCTGGATAACAACGGGACGGTGGCCACCGACAACGGCTCGCTGAACGTCAACGGCAGCGTGGACAACAACGGCACGCTGAACACGACGGGTGACAATGGCACCACCAATATCGGTGGCGACCTGAACAACAGCGGCAACGTCAGCACGACCGACAACGGCACGCTGAACGTGTCGGGCAACGTCACGAACGACGCGAACGGCACGATCGACACCAGCAATGGCGGCACGACCGATGTCAACGGCAGCCTGGATAACAACGGGACGGTGGCCACCGACAACGGCTCGCTGAACGTCAACGGCAGCGTGGACAACAACGGCACGCTGAACACGACGGGTGACAATGGCACCACCAATATCGGTGGCGACCTGAACAACAGCGGCAACGTCAGCACGACCGACAACGGCACGCTGAACGTGTCGGGCAACGTCACGAACGACGCGAACGGCACGATCGACACCAGCAATGGCGGCACGACCGATGTCAACGGCAGCCTGGATAACAACGGGACGGTGGCCACCGACAACGGCTCGCTGAACGTCAACGGCAGCGTGGACAACAACGGCACGCTGAACACGACGGGTGACAATGGCACCACCAATATCGGTGGCGACCTGAACAACAGCGGCAACGTCAGCACGACCGACAACGGCACGCTGAACGTGTCGGGCAACGTCACGAACGACGCGAACGGCACGATCGACACCAGCAATGGCGGCACGACCGATGTCAACGGCAGCCTGGATAACAACGGGACGGTGGCCACCGACAACGGCTCGCTGAACGTCAACGGCAGCGTGGACAACAACGGCACGCTGAACACGACGGGTGACAATGGCACCACCAATATCGGTGGCGACCTGAACAACAGCGGCAACGTCAGCACGACCGACAACGGCACGCTGAACGTGTCGGGCAACGTCACGAACGACGCGAACGGCACGATCGACACCAGCAATGGCGGCACGACCGATGTCAACGGCAGCCTGGATAACAACGGGACGGTGGCCACCGACAACGGCTCGCTGAACGTCAACGGCAGCGTGGACAACAACGGCACGCTGAACACGACGGGTGACAATGGCACCACCAATATCGGTGGCGACCTGAACAACAGCGGCAACGTCAGCACGACCGACAACGGCACGCTGAACGTGTCGGGCAACGTCACGAACGACGCGAACGGCACGATCGACACCAGCAATGGCGGCACGACCGATGTCAACGGCAGCCTGGATAACAACGGGACGGTGGCCACCGACAACGGCTCGCTGAACGTCAACGGCAGCGTGGACAACAACGGCACGCTGAACACGACGGGTGACAATGGCACCACCAATATCGGTGGCGACCTGAACAACAGCGGCAACGTCAGCACGACCGACAACGGCACGCTGAACGTGTCGGGCAACGTCACGAACGACGCGAACGGCACGATCGACACCAGCAATGGCGGCACGACCGATGTCAACGGCAGCCTGGATAACAACGGGACGGTGGCCACCGACAACGGCTCGCTGAACGTCAACGGCAGCGTGGACAACAACGGCACGCTGAACACGACGGGTGACAATGGCACCACCAATATCGGTGGCGACCTGAACAACAGCGGCAACGTCAGCACGACCGACAACGGCACGCTGAACGTGTCGGGCAACGTCACGAACGACGCGAACGGCACGATCGACACCAGCAATGGCGGCACGACCGATGTCAACGGCAGCCTGGATAACAACGGGACGGTGGCCACCGACAACGGCTCGCTGAACGTCAACGGCAGCGTGGACAACAACGGCACGCTGAACACGACGGGTGACAATGGCACCACCAATATCGGTGGCGACCTGAACAACAGCGGCAACGTCAGCACGACCGACAACGGCACGCTGAACGTGTCGGGCAACGTCACGAACGACGCGAACGGCACGATCGACACCAGCAATGGCGGCACGACCGATGTCAACGGCAGCCTGGATAACAACGGGACGGTGGCCACCGACAACGGCTCGCTGAACGTCAACGGCAGCGTGGACAACAACGGCACGCTGAACACGACGGGTGACAATGGCACCACCAATATCGGTGGCGACCTGAACAACAGCGGCAACGTCAGCACGACCGACAACGGCACGCTGAACGTGTCGGGCAACGTCACGAACGACGCGAACGGCACGATCGACACCAGCAATGGCGGCACGACCGATGTCAACGGCAGCCTGGATAACAACGGGACGGTGGCCACCGACAACGGCTCGCTGAACGTCAACGGCAGCGTGGACAACAACGGCACGCTGAACACGACGGGTGACAATGGCACCACCAATATCGGTGGCGACCTGAACAACAGCGGCAACGTCAGCACGACCGACAACGGCACGCTGAACGTGTCGGGCAACGTCACGAACGACGCGAACGGCACGATCGACACCAGCAATGGCGGCACGACCGATGTCAACGGCAGCCTGGATAACAACGGGACGGTGGCCACCGACAACGGCTCGCTGAACGTCAACGGCAGCGTGGACAACAACGGCACGCTGAACACGACGGGTGACAATGGCACCACCAATATCGGTGGCGACCTGAACAACAGCGGCAACGTCAGCACGACCGACAACGGCACGCTGAACGTGTCGGGCAACGTCACGAACGACGCGAACGGCACGATCGACACCAGCAATGGCGGCACGACCGATGTCAACGGCAGCCTGGATAACAACGGGACGGTGGCCACCGACAACGGCTCGCTGAACGTCAACGGCAGCGTGGACAACAACGGCACGCTGAACACGACGGGTGACAATGGCACCACCAATATCGGTGGCGACCTGAACAACAGCGGCAACGTCAGCACGACCGACAACGGCACGCTGAACGTGTCGGGCAACGTCACGAACGACGCGAACGGCACGATCGACACCAGCAATGGCGGCACGACCGATGTCAACGGCAGCCTGGATAACAACGGGACGGTGGCCACCGACAACGGCTCGCTGAACGTCAACGGCAGCGTGGACAACAACGGCACGCTGAACACGACGGGTGACAATGGCACCACCAATATCGGTGGCGACCTGAACAACAGCGGCAACGTCAGCACGACCGACAACGGCACGCTGAACGTGTCGGGCAACGTCACGAACGACGCGAACGGCACGATCGACACCAGCAATGGCGGCACGACCGATGTCAACGGCAGCCTGGATAACAACGGGACGGTGGCCACCGACAACGGCTCGCTGAACGTCAACGGCAGCGTGGACAACAACGGCACGCTGAACACGACGGGTGACAATGGCACCACCAATATCGGTGGCGACCTGAACAACAGCGGCAACGTCAGCACGACCGACAACGGCACGCTGAACGTGTCGGGCAACGTCACGAACGACGCGAACGGCACGATCGACACCAGCAATGGCGGCACGACCGATGTCAACGGCAGCCTGGATAACAACGGGACGGTGGCCACCGACAACGGCTCGCTGAACGTCAACGGCAGCGTGGACAACAACGGCACGCTGAACACGACGGGTGACAATGGCACCACCAATATCGGTGGCGACCTGAACAACAGCGGCAACGTCAGCACGACCGACAACGGCACGCTGAACGTGTCGGGCAACGTCACGAACGACGCGAACGGCACGATCGACACCAGCAATGGCGGCACGACCGATGTCAACGGCAGCCTGGATAACAACGGGACGGTGGCCACCGACAACGGCTCGCTGAACGTCAACGGCAGCGTGGACAACAACGGCACGCTGAACACGACGGGTGACAATGGCACCACCAATATCGGTGGCGACCTGAACAACAGCGGCAACGTCAGCACGACCGACAACGGCACGCTGAACGTGTCGGGCAACGTCACGAACGACGCGAACGGCACGATCGACACCAGCAATGGCGGCACGACCGATGTCAACGGCAGCCTGGATAACAACGGGACGGTGGCCACCGACAACGGCTCGCTGAACGTCAACGGCAGCGTGGACAACAACGGCACGCTGAACACGACGGGTGACAATGGCACCACCAATATCGGTGGCGACCTGAACAACAGCGGCAACGTCAGCACGACCGACAACGGCACGCTGAACGTGTCGGGCAACGTCACGAACGACGCGAACGGCACGATCGACACCAGCAATGGCGGCACGACCGATGTCAACGGCAGCCTGGATAACAACGGGACGGTGGCCACCGACAACGGCTCGCTGAACGTCAACGGCAGCGTGGACAACAACGGCACGCTGAACACGACGGGTGACAATGGCACCACCAATATCGGTGGCGACCTGAACAACAGCGGCAACGTCAGCACGACCGACAACGGCACGCTGAACGTGTCGGGCAACGTCACGAACGACGCGAACGGCACGATCGACACCAGCAATGGCGGCACGACCGATGTCAACGGCAGCCTGGATAACAACGGGACGGTGGCCACCGACAACGGCTCGCTGAACGTCAACGGCAGCGTGGACAACAACGGCACGCTGAACACGACGGGTGACAATGGCACCACCAATATCGGTGGCGACCTGAACAACAGCGGCAACGTCAGCACGACCGACAACGGCACGCTGAACGTGTCGGGCAACGTCACGAACGACGCGAACGGCACGATCGACACCAGCAATGGCGGCACGACCGATGTCAACGGCAGCCTGGATAACAACGGGACGGTGGCCACCGACAACGGCTCGCTGAACGTCAACGGCAGCGTGGACAACAACGGCACGCTGAACACGACGGGTGACAATGGCACCACCAATATCGGTGGCGACCTGAACAACAGCGGCAACGTCAGCACGACCGACAACGGCACGCTGAACGTGTCGGGCAACGTCACGAACGACGCGAACGGCACGATCGACACCAGCAATGGCGGCACGACCGATGTCAACGGCAGCCTGGATAACAACGGGACGGTGGCCACCGACAACGGCTCGCTGAACGTCAACGGCAGCGTGGACAACAACGGCACGCTGAACACGACGGGTGACAATGGCACCACCAATATCGGTGGCGACCTGAACAACAGCGGCAACGTCAGCACGACCGACAACGGCACGCTGAACGTGTCGGGCAACGTCACGAACGACGCGAACGGCACGATCGACACCAGCAATGGCGGCACGACCGATGTCAACGGCAGCCTGGATAACAACGGGACGGTGGCCACCGACAACGGCTCGCTGAACGTCAACGGCAGCGTGGACAACAACGGCACGCTGAACACGACGGGTGACAATGGCACCACCAATATCGGTGGCGACCTGAACAACAGCGGCAACGTCAGCACGACCGACAACGGCACGCTGAACGTGTCGGGCAACGTCACGAACGACGCGAACGGCACGATCGACACCAGCAATGGCGGCACGACCGATGTCAACGGCAGCCTGGATAACAACGGGACGGTGGCCACCGACAACGGCTCGCTGAACGTCAACGGCAGCGTGGACAACAACGGCACGCTGAACACGACGGGTGACAATGGCACCACCAATATCGGTGGCGACCTGAACAACAGCGGCAACGTCAGCACGACCGACAACGGCACGCTGAACGTGTCGGGCAACGTCACGAACGACGCGAACGGCACGATCGACACCAGCAATGGCGGCACGACCGATGTCAACGGCAGCCTGGATAACAACGGGACGGTGGCCACCGACAACGGCTCGCTGAACGTCAACGGCAGCGTGGACAACAACGGCACGCTGAACACGACGGGTGACAATGGCACCACCAATATCGGTGGCGACCTGAACAACAGCGGCAACGTCAGCACGACCGACAACGGCACGCTGAACGTGTCGGGCAACGTCACGAACGACGCGAACGGCACGATCGACACCAGCAATGGCGGCACGACCGATGTCAACGGCAGCCTGGATAACAACGGGACGGTGGCCACCGACAACGGCTCGCTGAACGTCAACGGCAGCGTGGACAACAACGGCACGCTGAACACGACGGGTGACAATGGCACCACCAATATCGGTGGCGACCTGAACAACAGCGGCAACGTCAGCACGACCGACAACGGCACGCTGAACGTGTCGGGCAACGTCACGAACGACGCGAACGGCACGATCGACACCAGCAATGGCGGCACGACCGATGTCAACGGCAGCCTGGATAACAACGGGACGGTGGCCACCGACAACGGCTCGCTGAACGTCAACGGCAGCGTGGACAACAACGGCACGCTGAACACGACGGGTGACAATGGCACCACCAATATCGGTGGCGACCTGAACAACAGCGGCAACGTCAGCACGACCGACAACGGCACGCTGAACGTGTCGGGCAACGTCACGAACGACGCGAACGGCACGATCGACACCAGCAATGGCGGCACGACCGATGTCAACGGCAGCCTGGATAACAACGGGACGGTGGCCACCGACAACGGCTCGCTGAACGTCAACGGCAGCGTGGACAACAACGGCACGCTGAACACGACGGGTGACAATGGCACCACCAATATCGGTGGCGACCTGAACAACAGCGGCAACGTCAGCACGACCGACAACGGCACGCTGAACGTGTCGGGCAACGTCACGAACGACGCGAACGGCACGATCGACACCAGCAATGGCGGCACGACCGATGTCAACGGCAGCCTGGATAACAACGGGACGGTGGCCACCGACAACGGCTCGCTGAACGTCAACGGCAGCGTGGACAACAACGGCACGCTGAACACGACGGGTGACAATGGCACCACCAATATCGGTGGCGACCTGAACAACAGCGGCAACGTCAGCACGACCGACAACGGCACGCTGAACGTGTCGGGCAACGTCACGAACGACGCGAACGGCACGATCGACACCAGCAATGGCGGCACGACCGATGTCAACGGCAGCCTGGATAACAACGGGACGGTGGCCACCGACAACGGCTCGCTGAACGTCAACGGCAGCGTGGACAACAACGGCACGCTGAACACGACGGGTGACAATGGCACCACCAATATCGGTGGCGACCTGAACAACAGCGGCAACGTCAGCACGACCGACAACGGCACGCTGAACGTGTCGGGCAACGTCACGAACGACGCGAACGGCACGATCGACACCAGCAATGGCGGCACGACCGATGTCAACGGCAGCCTGGATAACAACGGGACGGTGGCCACCGACAACGGCTCGCTGAACGTCAACGGCAGCGTGGACAACAACGGCACGCTGAACACGACGGGTGACAATGGCACCACCAATATCGGTGGCGACCTGAACAACAGCGGCAACGTCAGCACGACCGACAACGGCACGCTGAACGTGTCGGGCAACGTCACGAACGACGCGAACGGCACGATCGACACCAGCAATGGCGGCACGACCGATGTCAACGGCAGCCTGGATAACAACGGGACGGTGGCCACCGACAACGGCTCGCTGAACGTCAACGGCAGCGTGGACAACAACGGCACGCTGAACACGACGGGTGACAATGGCACCACCAATATCGGTGGCGACCTGAACAACAGCGGCAACGTCAGCACGACCGACAACGGCACGCTGAACGTGTCGGGCAACGTCACGAACGACGCGAACGGCACGATCGACACCAGCAATGGCGGCACGACCGATGTCAACGGCAGCCTGGATAACAACGGGACGGTGGCCACCGACAACGGCTCGCTGAACGTCAACGGCAGCGTGGACAACAACGGCACGCTGAACACGACGGGTGACAATGGCACCACCAATATCGGTGGCGACCTGAACAACAGCGGCAACGTCAGCACGACCGACAACGGCACGCTGAACGTGTCGGGCAACGTCACGAACGACGCGAACGGCACGATCGACACCAGCAATGGCGGCACGACCGATGTCAACGGCAGCCTGGATAACAACGGGACGGTGGCCACCGACAACGGCTCGCTGAACGTCAACGGCAGCGTGGACAACAACGGCACGCTGAACACGACGGGTGACAATGGCACCACCAATATCGGTGGCGACCTGAACAACAGCGGCAACGTCAGCACGACCGACAACGGCACGCTGAACGTGTCGGGCAACGTCACGAACGACGCGAACGGCACGATCGACACCAGCAATGGCGGCACGACCGATGTCAACGGCAGCCTGGATAACAACGGGACGGTGGCCACCGACAACGGCTCGCTGAACGTCAACGGCAGCGTGGACAACAACGGCACGCTGAACACGACGGGTGACAATGGCACCACCAATATCGGTGGCGACCTGAACAACAGCGGCAACGTCAGCACGACCGACAACGGCACGCTGAACGTGTCGGGCAACGTCACGAACGACGCGAACGGCACGATCGACACCAGCAATGGCGGCACGACCGATGTCAACGGCAGCCTGGATAACAACGGGACGGTGGCCACCGACAACGGCTCGCTGAACGTCAACGGCAGCGTGGACAACAACGGCACGCTGAACACGACGGGTGACAATGGCACCACCAATATCGGTGGCGACCTGAACAACAGCGGCAACGTCAGCACGACCGACAACGGCACGCTGAACGTGTCGGGCAACGTCACGAACGACGCGAACGGCACGATCGACACCAGCAATGGCGGCACGACCGATGTCAACGGCAGCCTGGATAACAACGGGACGGTGGCCACCGACAACGGCTCGCTGAACGTCAACGGCAGCGTGGACAACAACGGCACGCTGAACACGACGGGTGACAATGGCACCACCAATATCGGTGGCGACCTGAACAACAGCGGCAACGTCAGCACGACCGACAACGGCACGCTGAACGTGTCGGGCAACGTCACGAACGACGCGAACGGCACGATCGACACCAGCAATGGCGGCACGACCGATGTCAACGGCAGCCTGGATAACAACGGGACGGTGGCCACCGACAACGGCTCGCTGAACGTCAACGGCAGCGTGGACAACAACGGCACGCTGAACACGACGGGTGACAATGGCACCACCAATATCGGTGGCGACCTGAACAACAGCGGCAACGTCAGCACGACCGACAACGGCACGCTGAACGTGTCGGGCAACGTCACGAACGACGCGAACGGCACGATCGACACCAGCAATGGCGGCACGACCGATGTCAACGGCAGCCTGGATAACAACGGGACGGTGGCCACCGACAACGGCTCGCTGAACGTCAACGGCAGCGTGGACAACAACGGCACGCTGAACACGACGGGTGACAATGGCACCACCAATATCGGTGGCGACCTGAACAACAGCGGCAACGTCAGCACGACCGACAACGGCACGCTGAACGTGTCGGGCAACGTCACGAACGACGCGAACGGCACGATCGACACCAGCAATGGCGGCACGACCGATGTCAACGGCAGCCTGGATAACAACGGGACGGTGGCCACCGACAACGGCTCGCTGAACGTCAACGGCAGCGTGGACAACAACGGCACGCTGAACACGACGGGTGACAATGGCACCACCAATATCGGTGGCGACCTGAACAACAGCGGCAACGTCAGCACGACCGACAACGGCACGCTGAACGTGTCGGGCAACGTCACGAACGACGCGAACGGCACGATCGACACCAGCAATGGCGGCACGACCGATGTCAACGGCAGCCTGGATAACAACGGGACGGTGGCCACCGACAACGGCTCGCTGAACGTCAACGGCAGCGTGGACAACAACGGCACGCTGAACACGACGGGTGACAATGGCACCACCAATATCGGTGGCGACCTGAACAACAGCGGCAACGTCAGCACGACCGACAACGGCACGCTGAACGTGTCGGGCAACGTCACGAACGACGCGAACGGCACGATCGACACCAGCAATGGCGGCACGACCGATGTCAACGGCAGCCTGGATAACAACGGGACGGTGGCCACCGACAACGGCTCGCTGAACGTCAACGGCAGCGTGGACAACAACGGCACGCTGAACACGACGGGTGACAATGGCACCACCAATATCGGTGGCGACCTGAACAACAGCGGCAACGTCAGCACGACCGACAACGGCACGCTGAACGTGTCGGGCAACGTCACGAACGACGCGAACGGCACGATCGACACCAGCAATGGCGGCACGACCGATGTCAACGGCAGCCTGGATAACAACGGGACGGTGGCCACCGACAACGGCTCGCTGAACGTCAACGGCAGCGTGGACAACAACGGCACGCTGAACACGACGGGTGACAATGGCACCACCAATATCGGTGGCGACCTGAACAACAGCGGCAACGTCAGCACGACCGACAACGGCACGCTGAACGTGTCGGGCAACGTCACGAACGACGCGAACGGCACGATCGACACCAGCAATGGCGGCACGACCGATGTCAACGGCAGCCTGGATAACAACGGGACGGTGGCCACCGACAACGGCTCGCTGAACGTCAACGGCAGCGTGGACAACAACGGCACGCTGAACACGACGGGTGACAATGGCACCACCAATATCGGTGGCGACCTGAACAACAGCGGCAACGTCAGCACGACCGACAACGGCACGCTGAACGTGTCGGGCAACGTCACGAACGACGCGAACGGCACGATCGACACCAGCAATGGCGGCACGACCGATGTCAACGGCAGCCTGGATAACAACGGGACGGTGGCCACCGACAACGGCTCGCTGAACGTCAACGGCAGCGTGGACAACAACGGCACGCTGAACACGACGGGTGACAATGGCACCACCAATATCGGTGGCGACCTGAACAACAGCGGCAACGTCAGCACGACCGACAACGGCACGCTGAACGTGTCGGGCAACGTCACGAACGACGCGAACGGCACGATCGACACCAGCAATGGCGGCACGACCGATGTCAACGGCAGCCTGGATAACAACGGGACGGTGGCCACCGACAACGGCTCGCTGAACGTCAACGGCAGCGTGGACAACAACGGCACGCTGAACACGACGGGTGACAATGGCACCACCAATATCGGTGGCGACCTGAACAACAGCGGCAACGTCAGCACGACCGACAACGGCACGCTGAACGTGTCGGGCAACGTCACGAACGACGCGAACGGCACGATCGACACCAGCAATGGCGGCACGACCGATGTCAACGGCAGCCTGGATAACAACGGGACGGTGGCCACCGACAACGGCTCGCTGAACGTCAACGGCAGCGTGGACAACAACGGCACGCTGAACACGACGGGTGACAATGGCACCACCAATATCGGTGGCGACCTGAACAACAGCGGCAACGTCAGCACGACCGACAACGGCACGCTGAACGTGTCGGGCAACGTCACGAACGACGCGAACGGCACGATCGACACCAGCAATGGCGGCACGACCGATGTCAACGGCAGCCTGGATAACAACGGGACGGTGGCCACCGACAACGGCTCGCTGAACGTCAACGGCAGCGTGGACAACAACGGCACGCTGAACACGACGGGTGACAATGGCACCACCAATATCGGTGGCGACCTGAACAACAGCGGCAACGTCAGCACGACCGACAACGGCACGCTGAACGTGTCGGGCAACGTCACGAACGACGCGAACGGCACGATCGACACCAGCAATGGCGGCACGACCGATGTCAACGGCAGCCTGGATAACAACGGGACGGTGGCCACCGACAACGGCTCGCTGAACGTCAACGGCAGCGTGGACAACAACGGCACGCTGAACACGACGGGTGACAATGGCACCACCAATATCGGTGGCGACCTGAACAACAGCGGCAACGTCAGCACGACCGACAACGGCACGCTGAACGTGTCGGGCAACGTCACGAACGACGCGAACGGCACGATCGACACCAGCAATGGCGGCACGACCGATGTCAACGGCAGCCTGGATAACAACGGGACGGTGGCCACCGACAACGGCTCGCTGAACGTCAACGGCAGCGTGGACAACAACGGCACGCTGAACACGACGGGTGACAATGGCACCACCAATATCGGTGGCGACCTGAACAACAGCGGCAACGTCAGCACGACCGACAACGGCACGCTGAACGTGTCGGGCAACGTCACGAACGACGCGAACGGCACGATCGACACCAGCAATGGCGGCACGACCGATGTCAACGGCAGCCTGGATAACAACGGGACGGTGGCCACCGACAACGGCTCGCTGAACGTCAACGGCAGCGTGGACAACAACGGCACGCTGAACACGACGGGTGACAATGGCACCACCAATATCGGTGGCGACCTGAACAACAGCGGCAACGTCAGCACGACCGACAACGGCACGCTGAACGTGTCGGGCAACGTCACGAACGACGCGAACGGCACGATCGACACCAGCAATGGCGGCACGACCGATGTCAACGGCAGCCTGGATAACAACGGGACGGTGGCCACCGACAACGGCTCGCTGAACGTCAACGGCAGCGTGGACAACAACGGCACGCTGAACACGACGGGTGACAATGGCACCACCAATATCGGTGGCGACCTGAACAACAGCGGCAACGTCAGCACGACCGACAACGGCACGCTGAACGTGTCGGGCAACGTCACGAACGACGCGAACGGCACGATCGACACCAGCAATGGCGGCACGACCGATGTCAACGGCAGCCTGGATAACAACGGGACGGTGGCCACCGACAACGGCTCGCTGAACGTCAACGGCAGCGTGGACAACAACGGCACGCTGAACACGACGGGTGACAATGGCACCACCAATATCGGTGGCGACCTGAACAACAGCGGCAACGTCAGCACGACCGACAACGGCACGCTGAACGTGTCGGGCAACGTCACGAACGACGCGAACGGCACGATCGACACCAGCAATGGCGGCACGACCGATGTCAACGGCAGCCTGGATAACAACGGGACGGTGGCCACCGACAACGGCTCGCTGAACGTCAACGGCAGCGTGGACAACAACGGCACGCTGAACACGACGGGTGACAATGGCACCACCAATATCGGTGGCGACCTGAACAACAGCGGCAACGTCAGCACGACCGACAACGGCACGCTGAACGTGTCGGGCAACGTCACGAACGACGCGAACGGCACGATCGACACCAGCAATGGCGGCACGACCGATGTCAACGGCAGCCTGGATAACAACGGGACGGTGGCCACCGACAACGGCTCGCTGAACGTCAACGGCAGCGTGGACAACAACGGCACGCTGAACACGACGGGTGACAATGGCACCACCAATATCGGTGGCGACCTGAACAACAGCGGCAACGTCAGCACGACCGACAACGGCACGCTGAACGTGTCGGGCAACGTCACGAACGACGCGAACGGCACGATCGACACCAGCAATGGCGGCACGACCGATGTCAACGGCAGCCTGGATAACAACGGGACGGTGGCCACCGACAACGGCTCGCTGAACGTCAACGGCAGCGTGGACAACAACGGCACGCTGAACACGACGGGTGACAATGGCACCACCAATATCGGTGGCGACCTGAACAACAGCGGCAACGTCAGCACGACCGACAACGGCACGCTGAACGTGTCGGGCAACGTCACGAACGACGCGAACGGCACGATCGACACCAGCAATGGCGGCACGACCGATGTCAACGGCAGCCTGGATAACAACGGGACGGTGGCCACCGACAACGGCTCGCTGAACGTCAACGGCAGCGTGGACAACAACGGCACGCTGAACACGACGGGTGACAATGGCACCACCAATATCGGTGGCGACCTGAACAACAGCGGCAACGTCAGCACGACCGACAACGGCACGCTGAACGTGTCGGGCAACGTCACGAACGACGCGAACGGCACGATCGACACCAGCAATGGCGGCACGACCGATGTCAACGGCAGCCTGGATAACAACGGGACGGTGGCCACCGACAACGGCTCGCTGAACGTCAACGGCAGCGTGGACAACAACGGCACGCTGAACACGACGGGTGACAATGGCACCACCAATATCGGTGGCGACCTGAACAACAGCGGCAACGTCAGCACGACCGACAACGGCACGCTGAACGTGTCGGGCAACGTCACGAACGACGCGAACGGCACGATCGACACCAGCAATGGCGGCACGACCGATGTCAACGGCAGCCTGGATAACAACGGGACGGTGGCCACCGACAACGGCTCGCTGAACGTCAACGGCAGCGTGGACAACAACGGCACGCTGAACACGACGGGTGACAATGGCACCACCAATATCGGTGGCGACCTGAACAACAGCGGCAACGTCAGCACGACCGACAACGGCACGCTGAACGTGTCGGGCAACGTCACGAACGACGCGAACGGCACGATCGACACCAGCAATGGCGGCACGACCGATGTCAACGGCAGCCTGGATAACAACGGGACGGTGGCCACCGACAACGGCTCGCTGAACGTCAACGGCAGCGTGGACAACAACGGCACGCTGAACACGACGGGTGACAATGGCACCACCAATATCGGTGGCGACCTGAACAACAGCGGCAACGTCAGCACGACCGACAACGGCACGCTGAACGTGTCGGGCAACGTCACGAACGACGCGAACGGCACGATCGACACCAGCAATGGCGGCACGACCGATGTCAACGGCAGCCTGGATAACAACGGGACGGTGGCCACCGACAACGGCTCGCTGAACGTCAACGGCAGCGTGGACAACAACGGCACGCTGAACACGACGGGTGACAATGGCACCACCAATATCGGTGGCGACCTGAACAACAGCGGCAACGTCAGCACGACCGACAACGGCACGCTGAACGTGTCGGGCAACGTCACGAACGACGCGAACGGCACGATCGACACCAGCAATGGCGGCACGACCGATGTCAACGGCAGCCTGGATAACAACGGGACGGTGGCCACCGACAACGGCTCGCTGAACGTCAACGGCAGCGTGGACAACAACGGCACGCTGAACACGACGGGTGACAATGGCACCACCAATATCGGTGGCGACCTGAACAACAGCGGCAACGTCAGCACGACCGACAACGGCACGCTGAACGTGTCGGGCAACGTCACGAACGACGCGAACGGCACGATCGACACCAGCAATGGCGGCACGACCGATGTCAACGGCAGCCTGGATAACAACGGGACGGTGGCCACCGACAACGGCTCGCTGAACGTCAACGGCAGCGTGGACAACAACGGCACGCTGAACACGACGGGTGACAATGGCACCACCAATATCGGTGGCGACCTGAACAACAGCGGCAACGTCAGCACGACCGACAACGGCACGCTGAACGTGTCGGGCAACGTCACGAACGACGCGAACGGCACGATCGACACCAGCAATGGCGGCACGACCGATGTCAACGGCAGCCTGGATAACAACGGGACGGTGGCCACCGACAACGGCTCGCTGAACGTCAACGGCAGCGTGGACAACAACGGCACGCTGAACACGACGGGTGACAATGGCACCACCAATATCGGTGGCGACCTGAACAACAGCGGCAACGTCAGCACGACCGACAACGGCACGCTGAACGTGTCGGGCAACGTCACGAACGACGCGAACGGCACGATCGACACCAGCAATGGCGGCACGACCGATGTCAACGGCAGCCTGGATAACAACGGGACGGTGGCCACCGACAACGGCTCGCTGAACGTCAACGGCAGCGTGGACAACAACGGCACGCTGAACACGACGGGTGACAATGGCACCACCAATATCGGTGGCGACCTGAACAACAGCGGCAACGTCAGCACGACCGACAACGGCACGCTGAACGTGTCGGGCAACGTCACGAACGACGCGAACGGCACGATCGACACCAGCAATGGCGGCACGACCGATGTCAACGGCAGCCTGGATAACAACGGGACGGTGGCCACCGACAACGGCTCGCTGAACGTCAACGGCAGCGTGGACAACAACGGCACGCTGAACACGACGGGTGACAATGGCACCACCAATATCGGTGGCGACCTGAACAACAGCGGCAACGTCAGCACGACCGACAACGGCACGCTGAACGTGTCGGGCAACGTCACGAACGACGCGAACGGCACGATCGACACCAGCAATGGCGGCACGACCGATGTCAACGGCAGCCTGGATAACAACGGGACGGTGGCCACCGACAACGGCTCGCTGAACGTCAACGGCAGCGTGGACAACAACGGCACGCTGAACACGACGGGTGACAATGGCACCACCAATATCGGTGGCGACCTGAACAACAGCGGCAACGTCAGCACGACCGACAACGGCACGCTGAACGTGTCGGGCAACGTCACGAACGACGCGAACGGCACGATCGACACCAGCAATGGCGGCACGACCGATGTCAACGGCAGCCTGGATAACAACGGGACGGTGGCCACCGACAACGGCTCGCTGAACGTCAACGGCAGCGTGGACAACAACGGCACGCTGAACACGACGGGTGACAATGGCACCACCAATATCGGTGGCGACCTGAACAACAGCGGCAACGTCAGCACGACCGACAACGGCACGCTGAACGTGTCGGGCAACGTCACGAACGACGCGAACGGCACGATCGACACCAGCAATGGCGGCACGACCGATGTCAACGGCAGCCTGGATAACAACGGGACGGTGGCCACCGACAACGGCTCGCTGAACGTCAACGGCAGCGTGGACAACAACGGCACGCTGAACACGACGGGTGACAATGGCACCACCAATATCGGTGGCGACCTGAACAACAGCGGCAACGTCAGCACGACCGACAACGGCACGCTGAACGTGTCGGGCAACGTCACGAACGACGCGAACGGCACGATCGACACCAGCAATGGCGGCACGACCGATGTCAACGGCAGCCTGGATAACAACGGGACGGTGGCCACCGACAACGGCTCGCTGAACGTCAACGGCAGCGTGGACAACAACGGCACGCTGAACACGACGGGTGACAATGGCACCACCAATATCGGTGGCGACCTGAACAACAGCGGCAACGTCAGCACGACCGACAACGGCACGCTGAACGTGTCGGGCAACGTCACGAACGACGCGAACGGCACGATCGACACCAGCAATGGCGGCACGACCGATGTCAACGGCAGCCTGGATAACAACGGGACGGTGGCCACCGACAACGGCTCGCTGAACGTCAACGGCAGCGTGGACAACAACGGCACGCTGAACACGACGGGTGACAATGGCACCACCAATATCGGTGGCGACCTGAACAACAGCGGCAACGTCAGCACGACCGACAACGGCACGCTGAACGTGTCGGGCAACGTCACGAACGACGCGAACGGCACGATCGACACCAGCAATGGCGGCACGACCGATGTCAACGGCAGCCTGGATAACAACGGGACGGTGGCCACCGACAACGGCTCGCTGAACGTCAACGGCAGCGTGGACAACAACGGCACGCTGAACACGACGGGTGACAATGGCACCACCAATATCGGTGGCGACCTGAACAACAGCGGCAACGTCAGCACGACCGACAACGGCACGCTGAACGTGTCGGGCAACGTCACGAACGACGCGAACGGCACGATCGACACCAGCAATGGCGGCACGACCGATGTCAACGGCAGCCTGGATAACAACGGGACGGTGGCCACCGACAACGGCTCGCTGAACGTCAACGGCAGCGTGGACAACAACGGCACGCTGAACACGACGGGTGACAATGGCACCACCAATATCGGTGGCGACCTGAACAACAGCGGCAACGTCAGCACGACCGACAACGGCACGCTGAACGTGTCGGGCAACGTCACGAACGACGCGAACGGCACGATCGACACCAGCAATGGCGGCACGACCGATGTCAACGGCAGCCTGGATAACAACGGGACGGTGGCCACCGACAACGGCTCGCTGAACGTCAACGGCAGCGTGGACAACAACGGCACGCTGAACACGACGGGTGACAATGGCACCACCAATATCGGTGGCGACCTGAACAACAGCGGCAACGTCAGCACGACCGACAACGGCACGCTGAACGTGTCGGGCAACGTCACGAACGACGCGAACGGCACGATCGACACCAGCAATGGCGGCACGACCGATGTCAACGGCAGCCTGGATAACAACGGGACGGTGGCCACCGACAACGGCTCGCTGAACGTCAACGGCAGCGTGGACAACAACGGCACGCTGAACACGACGGGTGACAATGGCACCACCAATATCGGTGGCGACCTGAACAACAGCGGCAACGTCAGCACGACCGACAACGGCACGCTGAACGTGTCGGGCAACGTCACGAACGACGCGAACGGCACGATCGACACCAGCAATGGCGGCACGACCGATGTCAACGGCAGCCTGGATAACAACGGGACGGTGGCCACCGACAACGGCTCGCTGAACGTCAACGGCAGCGTGGACAACAACGGCACGCTGAACACGACGGGTGACAATGGCACCACCAATATCGGTGGCGACCTGAACAACAGCGGCAACGTCAGCACGACCGACAACGGCACGCTGAACGTGTCGGGCAACGTCACGAACGACGCGAACGGCACGATCGACACCAGCAATGGCGGCACGACCGATGTCAACGGCAGCCTGGATAACAACGGGACGGTGGCCACCGACAACGGCTCGCTGAACGTCAACGGCAGCGTGGACAACAACGGCACGCTGAACACGACGGGTGACAATGGCACCACCAATATCGGTGGCGACCTGAACAACAGCGGCAACGTCAGCACGACCGACAACGGCACGCTGAACGTGTCGGGCAACGTCACGAACGACGCGAACGGCACGATCGACACCAGCAATGGCGGCACGACCGATGTCAACGGCAGCCTGGATAACAACGGGACGGTGGCCACCGACAACGGCTCGCTGAACGTCAACGGCAGCGTGGACAACAACGGCACGCTGAACACGACGGGTGACAATGGCACCACCAATATCGGTGGCGACCTGAACAACAGCGGCAACGTCAGCACGACCGACAACAGCACGCTGAATGTCAACGGCAGCGTCACGAACGACGCGAATGCCACGCTGGACACGACGGGCAACAGCACGACCAACATCGGTGGCGACCTGAACAACAGCGGCAATGTCGGCACGACCGACAACAGCACGCTGAATGTCAACGGCAGCGTCACGAACGACGCCAATGGCACGCTGGACACGACGGACAACAGCACGACCAGCATAGGTGGCGACCTGAACAACAGCGGGTCAGTCACCACCGATGACACCAGCACACTTAACGTTGCCGGCAACATCAGTTGCGACGGAGAGATGAACGGAGTGAGTTGTGGGAACAGCTCAGGCAATGGTTCGGGTGGTGGCGCGGTCGATGACAACAGTAATGGTTCGGTTGGCGGCTCGGTCGATGACAGCGGTAATGGTTCAGGTGGTGGTGGCTCCGGCGGCGGCAGCAATGCCGGTGCGATCGGGGGGGGGGTCGGTGGTGCTGGCCTGCTTGGTCTGGCCGGTTGGCTCTTCTGGTACGACTCGACGCACGACTGGATTCTCGAGAGTCCGCAGGCACTGACGGTGGATGCGGGAGACTCCGTGCTGTGGGTGGACGCTACCCTGGACTATGTCGAGGTTGATGCGTTCAAGCATCGTGCGATTGTGCGCCTGCACACGAGAACCGGGCTCATCGAACGCAATCTGGCCTTCAAGGACCGTGCGGACGGAGTGGACCATTTCGAGGCAGACGACGCGGTGGCGAAGATGCATTCGTCACTCTCGTTCAACCACGAAACCCGCGAGTACTTCTTCGAGGAAAGTGGCGTGAAGGATGGTAAGCCGTACACCGTCAAGGCACACGGCTGGCTGAAGTCGCGCACCGCGTTGATGCAGTAGTGGCTGGTTTGCCGTACCGGAACAGGGAAATCCCGCGCTGTCCCGGTACGGCGGCGTTTTATCTGCCTTGTGTTTTTCGCTGCCGGACGTGCGGTTTGCCGGCCTGGTGATGGACGACGTGATGTGAAACCACTCGACCTTCAGCAAGAACGGTGACCGGCTGCTTGAGCACGACGTCATCGTGGGGTTGTTCAACGAGGCGGTCGAGATGGCGCTCGCACGTGGCTACCTGCCGGACGAGAATTTCAGCGCGGATGGCACACTGATTCAGGCGTGGACCGGACACACGCGCTTTGTGCGCAAGAACTAACCGGATGACGATGCGTCACGCGATGGCGGTACGCGTCAGCGTGAGCGCTGTCACGGTGGGAAACGTAGCAACGAGATGCACAGGATTGAGCAAGGACAGCCAGACGGAACTGTTTCGCAGAACCATCGCACCAGTGCGCTGCTTTACTACATCGGGCACCTCCTCACGGATATCCGGCATGGTCTGGTCGTGAATGCGCAGGTGACGCAGGTAAGTGGCGGTACGGGAGGCTGCGGCTGAAATGCTCGCGACACAGCACAATTTATTGACGTCCCGATTACGGTTGGGGTTGATTTGAGAGATTCAGGAAATTTAGGCCTGCATGAGAAACCGGTCTGACCGTAGTGATCCGTTTTGGGTTGCGTGCGCGCATGTGCAGATTACCCCAGGCAGGTGAGAGTTATGCATATGCGTAGAAAGTACGATTTCCGTGGGTCGAAACATCGATGGTGGTCTGGTCTGGCGAGCGGACCGGTCGTGGCGCTTCTATGGGCAATGAATGTGTCCTGCGTGCAGGCGGGCGAATTGGGGCCTTTCCCGGCCACATTGGCTGACAGCGCGCCCGTCATGGTGCGCGCGTTTCCGGCCGGCAGTCCTCAGGAAAAGGCCGTCCAGGCGGCGCTGCAGGACGCCCTGCGCCAGGGCGTCCCGCCCACCACGTTGCAGGAAGTCGACCAGTGGTCGACACGTCTCACTGCCGACTTGCGCAAGGGGGGATTCCCTCTTGGCCAGGTGCTGATGACGCAGCAGGATTGGGAAGCTCGCTCCCAGACGGGACAGTTGGTGTTTACGGCCTTCCCGGGCCGCGTAAGCGAGATCGTCATCCATAACAAGTCACGCGTGGCGGACGACCGGCTCCGGAGCATTGTGACGCACGCATTGTGCGGGAGCGCGACGCTCGGCGAGGAATGTCTGTTCCAGACCTCGCGGTTTGAGCGGACCACTCAACTGCTGCAAGATCTCCCGGGCGTGGCGCTCGACGGTGCTCCGCAGTTCGCACCAGGCACCGGCACGGGTACGGTGAAGGTCGAGTTCCCGGTGACGCAGAAGGGGAAGCCCGTCTCGGTAAGCGCGTCGATCGATAACAACGGGATTGAAACGACAGGGCGCACGCGCGCCGGAGTGAGCGTCTCCGCCAATAACTACTTCGGGCTCGGAGAAGATTACGCGTTCACGATCACGGGTACCGACAAGCGGATGTGGACCGGGTCGGTAGCCGGAAGTATTCCGATCTTCTCCGACGGTCTACGGCTGACTGGTGGCTTCACCCGGCAGCAATATTCCGTTCTGGCCAGCGGAACGCCTCTGGCCGGTGTAGCCAACACGGTCTCCGCGGGTTTTCTTTACCCCTTTACGCGAGGCCTCGACAGGAACGTCTGGGGCGGTCTGTCGCTGCTGCATACCAACACGTCCGTCGAGTTTAGCGATTTCGGTGTCGGGACACGCAGCAAGCTCGACTCAGTGCAACTCTCGCTGGCAGCCAACAACGGCGACCGAGCGCAGCAGTTGCGCACTAACGTGTGGAGTGCGCAGGGCGCGTTGACCGTAGGGCACCAGCGTAACGATGACCCTAGCGATTCCGTAACTCAGCGCGGAGGGACTTACGTCAAGGCGACGGGCACCGGCTTTGGCACCTATGCGCTGGACCGCACAGGCAACCTGTTCCTGAGCGGACGCGTCACGGGCCAGTTGGCGGACCGGAACCTGGATTCGAGCGAGCAGCTCACGCTCGGCGGCCCGACGGCTGTCCGCGCGTACCGCCCCGACGAGCCGTCAGCCGACGAAGGCATTGTTGCGAACGTGGGGCTGTACCGGCGGTTTTCTATAGCCGCGGGTCACCAGATCCAGCCCGGAGTCTTTGTCGACTATGCGATCGCCCGCATGAACCACAGCCCATGGACGAACTGGGCTTCCAGCTACCCCGGGGTGCCCAACGTAAAAAATATCCGGAATCTCGCCGGTTACGGAGTGAGCGTGGACTGGCTCACCCCCTACGGTGCAACTGTTTCGGCATCTGTCGCAAAGCCATTTGGTTTCTCGGATGGCTCATGGGTTGAGCCGGGTCGCAAGCCCGTGCAGTTCTGGCTCGGTGTCACCTGGAATCACTGATAGCTCCGTCTTTACTTTGTGAATACATCATGGCAGACAAGTTTCCACTGAACGAATTCGAATACCACGCCTACCGGCGCGACCGCGAGCAGGCAGCGCGCACGCTGATCCGGCTTCTTGAGATCGTTGACGCCAACTACGGCGTGCTGATGGACATCGATACGTGGGCGCAGTCAGAATCGGCCCGCGACATCATGGATGATCACCTGCTTACGCGGCTGACGAGCGCGATCACGACCCTTGCAACGGACCCCGAATTCTCGGTCTCGGACTTCGGTGTAGCCCGCCTCGCATTGTTTCACCGGTGGTTGTCGGCGCTCTTTTCGGCGAGCCCTTTCCGCAATGCTGACCACATCCTCCGTTCGCTGGGCACGGAGTCGGACGCCAAGAATATCCTGCAGCTGCGCAACGCCGAATCGCGCAAGTTCCAGCTCTTTTACCTGACCGACTCCGAGGTGCGGCTGGACTGGGACGTGCTCTGGGAATTCGACAGGGTGCGGGCGGCCAACCTTGCCATTTCCATTCTTTCCACGCGGCTGATGGCCTCGCCCTCGGCTCACGCGAAGCGGGAAATGCTGCTGCGCTGGCTGCCGCCGCGCCTGCCCGAGCTGGAATGGGACCAGTTGCCCGGCGGCGTCATCCACGACGCCTACATGCACTGCTCCTATGCCGACCAGCCCGGCAAGCACGACATCAAGCGCTCCATCAATGCGCTGATCCGGCGCAAGCTGGCGAGCCTGGAGATGCTCGACGTGACGCGTCCGGCGCAGGCGCCTGCGGCAGGCGAAAAACCCGTACTCCTGGTGGTGCTGGAGTGGTTTTCCAAAAACCACTCGATCTACCGCACCCACTCGCAGACGATGGTGGCCATGCGTGACAAGTTCCATCTGGTCGGCATGGGCTACGAGAACAGGGTTGACGACGTCGGCAGGGAAGTGTTCGACGAGTTTATCCCCATCCAGGGCGCTCACCTCTGGGAGCATGTGGCGCATGTGCGCGAGGTGAGCGAGACCCGTAACGTCCAGGTCATGTACATGCCCAGCGTGGGGATGTTCCCGACCACCATGGTTCTTGCCTGCCTGCGGGTTGCCCCGCTGCAGATGATGGCGCTGGGTCATCCGGCGACGACGCACGGGCACGCGATGGATTATGTGGTCGTGGAAGAGGACTACGTGGGCGACGAGGCGTGCTTCAGCGAAAAGCTCCTGAAACTTCCCCGCGACGGGATGCCGTACCGCCCGCCCGCTGCGATGACGCAGATGAAGCTCGAGCGCGGGCACCTGGGGTCGCCTGCGACGCCGGATACGGTCAGGATTGCGGTGGCGGCTACCATTATCAAGCTGAACCCGGGGTTCCTGCGCATGTGTGGCCAGATCGTGCGTGAGGCGAAGGTGCCGGTGGAGTTCCACTTCCTCGTCGGTCAGGCGAGCGGGATCACCTATCCGCAGCTTCGCCACATCATCCGGCGGCTGGTGGGCGAGAAAGCGGTGACGCACAAGCACCAGAACTATGAAAGCTACATGAAGGTGATCGCCGACTGCGACATGTTCATGAATCCGTTCCCGTTCGGCAATACCAACGGGATTGTGGATACTGTCTGGGCAGGGCTCGTGGGCGTGTGCAAGACCGGACCGGAAGTGAATGAGCACATCGACGAGGGAATGTTCAGGCGGCTCGGTTTCCCGGAGTGGACGATTGCTGACACGCATGAGGATTACAAGGCGGCCGCGTTGCGGATGATCCACAACGTTGAGGAACGTCACCAGCTTGCTGCGGAGCTGGCCGGCCCGCAGGCCATCGAGAAGCTCATCTTCAAGGGGCGTCCGGAGATCCTGGGCGAGCGTATCGAGGCGCTGTGGCGCGAGCGCTTTTCCGATGCCATTCCAGCCGCCACCGGGGGGCGCCGGTGGAAGCGGAGCAAAACCCGGGTATCTGCGTGAGACGTCCATGGCCAGGACCATCTATCCCGCCTGCCGGTTGTCCACGGCGGGCGGGGATTTCGTGAACATCGGGCACGTGTGCGCGCTGGATGCCATGGGGTTCGACGCGACGCTCGCGTACTTCAATGCAGGCATCGGCGCAAGCCGGATCGCCTGTCGGTCGACCCCTTTTGCGGATTTCCTTGCGCGCGGGGAGAAATTGCTGGCTGTTGCCTGGTCGCCGGGGGAGCGGCCGCTTGAGGCAACCAGCGTGCACACGGCGTTCCGCTCAAGCTCAAGATACCCGAAGCACCGGAACGTGCCCTGGGTGCGGGTCCGGAATATGCCGCGCGAGAAGATCGGTCGTGCGCCCGGCCGGTGGGAAAGGACGACCCATGCATGAAACCCGCAAGTCCGTGGTTCGTCGGGCGCGAGAGCCCGCATTCGTCGACCACTATTTCCGCGGCGCCGGCATCGACATCGGTGCCGGCGACGACTGGCTGGGCAGCTATGCCCACATGTTCCCGCTCATGGGGCAGGTGGTGGCCTGGAATTCACCCAGAGGCGACGCGGTTCATGTGAAAGGTGTAGAGGATGGGACCTACGACTTTGCCCATTCCAGTCATGCACTGGCGAACGTGGCTAATCCGGCACACGTGCTCGCGCGCTGGCTCGATATCGTCAGGCCGGGTGGTTACCTGATTGTCACGGTACCCGACGAGGACCTTTACGGGAAGGGCGTCTGGCCCAGCCGGTTCAACCGCAACCACAGGGTGAGCTTCACCATCGGCAAGCCGGGCGCGCCGGACGACGGCACTGGAGCCCGGCTGCCGCATTCGGTCAGCGTGCTGGATCTGGTGGCGGCCATGCAGCCGGTGGCTGCCTGCGAACGCCTGGTACTCCTGCGGGACTTCTACGACGGGAAGTGCCCGGGCGTCGATCAGACCGCCAAGGGCGTGGCCGAGTGCGCCATCGAAATTGTGTTGCGCAAGCGCGAGGTACCGACGCCCAGGATGCTGGCCGACGAGGCGATCCGGGCAGAGAGTGCCGAAGCTGGCCTCGCGGCATGCCGGCGTGCGCTGGCACTGTACCCGTACCGGTTCGACGTGTACCACCGCGCGATGGTGCAGATGATACGCTGGGGCGTGCCCGCAGAGCAGGACCGCATGTGGGAAGAGGCGCTCGCACGTCTGCCCGATAACATGAGTGTCCGTCTGTACCACTGCCTGCATGAGATCATGAGCGGCCGGCTGCAGAAGGGATTTACCCTGCGTGAGGCGCGTCTGGCGCATTCGGAGTGGCGCCGCCGCACGAAGGTGCAGCCGCCCGAAGATATCCCGGCCTGGACGGGCGAGCCGCTTGTCGGCAGGTCGATCGTGATCTGGAGCGAGTTCGGACTGGGCGACGAGATCTTCTTCTTCCGGTTCGCCCGCATCCTGCACGAGAGGTGCGGCGCCGCGCATGTGGCCGTGGTGTGCCAGGCGCCGTTGCTGGAGCTGTTTGCGGCCTCCGGTGAGGCGGACGAGGTGGTGGACATCGCGCACGTGGCTGATCTTGCGCCTTGCGACTACTGGGTGTATCCGCACGCAATTCCAGCGTACCTGTCGTTAGAACTCGACGGGATGCAGTCCTGCGTGCCGTACCTGCGCGTACCCGAAGGGCAGCCGTTGCCGGTGGCCGTGAAGGAGACGCGCGGCGACAGCCTGAAGGTGGGAATCGTGACAAGAGGCGACCCGACCCACGAGAACGACACCGCCCGGTCCCTGTCGTCGCTCTCGCGCCTCGACAGCCTGTTTGAACTCGAGGGCGTGGATTTTTTCAGCCTGCAAAAGGGGGAAGGAATTGAGGAGTCAGCCCGCTACGCGCGGGAGCGTAAAAACTTCCATGACCTGGGACCGGACCTGCGGACGATGGCGCAGACGGCCGCCGCCATCCGGAGTCTGGACCTGCTGCTGACGGTGGATACGTCGGTCGCGCACGTCGCTGCGGCGATGGGCAAGCCGGTATGGCTGATGCTGCCGCTGATCTGTGACTGGCGCTGGCACTACCTGCGCGAGGACAGCCCCTGGTATCCGACGCTGAGGATCTTCCGCAACAGCTGGAACCGCGATATCCGGGACTGGACGGATGTGGTCAAACGGATCCGCAGCGAACTGCAGGCGTGGCGAGACCGGCTGTGCGACGGGGCGCACTCTGGCGAACGCATCGCGGACCGGTTGTGGCGAAGGCATCCGTGAGATTCACAATGACAGGACTGACATCATGTTCAACCAATCCACAGACCGGCTCGTTTCGGGTGCGGTCACTGGCGCGCTGCTCACGGCTGCCATCGTCATCCTGACGATCTGGCTGGATTTGCCTTCGTGGCGTCACGCTGATGCGTTCGTGCGCCTGGCGGTACCCGCGGCAATCTCGGCGGCGCTGTTGTTTCCGCGGCCACTGCTGCTGCGTACGGTATGGAAAAGCCGGCGCGATCCATGGGTGTTCGACGAGGACCTTGACCAGCTCATGCGCGGACGTGCGGTCGGTCTGGTGGGTGGAATGTTCATCGGTATTACGCTGGCCGGGCAGATGCTCTGAGAAGGATCACGTCAGGGATGCAAAGAACAACTTAGGGCGGGCAATGAGAGCGGAAGCAAGGGCGACCGGGTTTCCACGGGCTCGTTCATCTGGTGGGGATTGCGCTTCCTGCAATGGGCATGTTCCTTCTTTGCACCGCGCTCGCTAGCCATGCACTTACCGCAGGATCGTTCAGCAATGGCTTGCACTTTTTTCTGAAGCAGGGCGAAACAGGCATGCGGCAGGCCGTGGATCGTGGCATACGATCGGACCAGGGCTGACTGCTGCGTGCAATGACGTACGGCGAGACTTCCGGGGTTACGGTATGACACATACAGGCGAGGCAGCCATGACGCCGCCCTGGGGCAAGGCACGCTTCAAGCTGTTCTTTGGAGCAAGGGGGACGGTGGTCCGCGTGACCACCGTCCAGAGCAGCGGTAGCGCGGAACGCGACAGGCAGTGCATCGCGTATTGCTGGCACCGCACGGTTCCGCTGCGCAAGAAGGGGGTGCGGACGAACGCGCAGTGGTTCATCCTGGACATCGACGCGCACGCGGTACTGGACGTATCGCCGCAGTGAATAGCGGAGCGCGAGCAGGGCCGCATCGGCGATGCGGCGCGAGGCGCAGCGGTTGCGTCCTGGATCACAACAACATGGGCATCCTGCTGCGGCGCCAGGGCCATGTGGGGACGAAGCAGATGCAGGGGGGCAGAATTTCCGTGTTCAAGGCGGATTGAGAATCGCACGGATGGTCGAACGAATCGATCCGCGTAAAGGATAGCGAACTGGTTCATCGCTGTCTTCCAGCCGTGAGCAGCACGCCCCCAATCGGCAGCGATATTGCGCAGCGCCAGCCAGATGAGTTTCGTGGCTGCGTCGTCAGCCGGGAAGTGTCACCGGGGTCCTGATGATCTTGTTCAGTTCGTCGATTCTCTAAAAGCAACTAACTGTCTGTCGCAAGCTTATCCCGCAATCAGGCAACGTGCCAAGGTGGCCCGGCAGGAGCTGCGGGCAGGGCTGCGGATTTTATCCACAAGGTTGTCCACCGAAATTGTGGAAAACTGTGCACCGGATGTGCGCCACGGCTTCAGCCTGCCGTCCGCCACGTCCTGAATGACCTTGAACCGGTCCAGCTCCCGCATGCTCATCGTGATCATCCCGGTACAGGCCATTGGCGGCTCCACGCATCGGTAAAACCGCCCAGCATGCACCTCAAGTCAACGCGGGGTACGACATCTGTACTTTGCTCAGGTACGACACTACTACTTTGCTCTTACACGTAATGTCATGGCCAGATACAGATGTCCGATCTCCGGCTCAATAGAAATGTCCGGTTTTGAAGGGAGTTGATTCTGTCTTTCCGGGGTTGAACTTCCATCGTGTTGAAGGGTAGAGGATGAAGCAGCAGGGCGCTGACGTCTATTCAGCGGCTCCTTGCAGACCGCGGGCCCGGTTTTGAATCTGACTTTGGGGCCTGCGCCAGCTTCACGATCACCGCGTCCATGTCCGCCTGCGTGAACTCGCGTTGCTTCTTCGTGCCAGGCACGCGTGCCTTTGCACGCACCGGCTCACCCTGATTCGTGCGTGATGGCGAGCCCGAGGCACGCCGATTGTCGCGCTGCGCCTGCAGCGCCTGCGCCACCTGCAGTGCGTGTGCCAGCCGCTTGTGCTCGATCACCGCGCCCTGGTCCACCCCGGTGAGCCGGTCGTACTCGCGGTACGGCAGCACGCGAGCCTGCGCCCGCAGTTCGATGCGCCCATCCGGGTACTCCCAGACCTCGATGTAGCGATGCACGAGCCTGCGGTTCTGGGGCGTATCGTCGAGCAGGTACATCACGCGGTCGTACTGCACCGTGAGCGACTTCGTCACCCGCCGCGTTTCGCGCCAGGTGAGCAGGGCGTCCAGATCCTCGTCCCCGCGCAGCGGCCGGTGCGCGTCGAACGTGCTGCGCGGCGCCTTCGCGAAGCGCATGTTGTAGGCCGCCATGAAGGCGGGGGCATACGCGTTGGCCTTGCTCACCGTGCTGATGCCACGCAGCCGCAGCTCCTTGACGAGCCGGTCCTGCAGCGTCAGGTGTGCGCGCTCGACCCGCCCCTTGGCCGAACTGCTGTTGGCGCAGAACGTGTCGATGTTCAGCTCGTACATTGCGCGCCCGAAGTGCGTCACGCTGTGGCCAGTCTTGCCGGCGCTCACGCTGCGGAACACGCTGGCGCGGTCGCTGTACAGTGCCACCGGCTTGCCGTGACGCTCCAGGTACGCGCGCGTGGCCTCAAAGTAGCTGAACGTCGATTCGGTCTGCGTGAAGTGCAGGTGCATCAGCCGGCTCGTCGCATCATCGACGTACACCAGCAGCGTGCAGGCCGGCGCCCGGTCCTCGAACCAGCGGTGGTCGCTGCCGTCGATCTGGATGAGCTCGCCCAGGCACGCACGCCGCGCACGCGGCTGGTAGACCTTCGGCGGGCGCTGGGCGCGCGGAATCCACAGGCCCGCATCGCGCATCCATCGGCGCACGGTCTCCCTGGCCAGCGTCATCCCGTGGCACTCGCGCAGCTTCTCGCAGGCCAGCGTCGGCCCGAAATCGGCGTAGCGCTCGCGCACCAGCGCCATGGCCCGGGCCCGCAGGTCGATGGACAGTTCCCGGTTGCTCGGCCGCCCGCGTTTGGACGAAACCAGCCCGGCCGGACCCGCGGCCTCATAGCGCCGGCACAGCCGGCTGATCTGCCGTACGCCGAGCTGCAGCCGCTCAGCCGCCTGAAAACACCGCAGGCGGCCTTCAATGACCGCCTCGATGACCTTGACCCGCTCGAGTTCGCGCATGCTTGCCGTGATCAGCTCACGTCCGTTCATGGTTCGCCCCTGGTCGACGCCTCACGCGAGCGTGCGCTTCAACCAGGGCAGGAATCGGACATCTCTAATGAGCCAGAACCGGACATTTCAAAAAAGCCGTAACACGTAAAAATGCGATAATTAAGATTATGTTAAATTGAGTCGCGCGGGTGCGGCCTGTTTGCTCGTGCTGTGCACGAGCAAACAGGCCGAGACGGATTCAACTCAGGAATCGTTGTACAGAAGCCCGCCGGGACGGACTGTTGATCACTGCACTGGGCCCACAGGGCGCATGGAAAAGATTTCCATCCAGTTCTGGCCGCCGTACGTGATGCCGACGAACGTGACAGCCAAAGTCGGATCATCGACTACATAGGCGAGGATGGTTTCGCCCTCGATGTTCCAGGTTCGCAGCCCCGGCATGACGTCGTCGTGCCGTCCCCCTCGATTCGGAAACGTGGCGAATTTTTCGCACGTGTCAAACACGGTGGATCGGTAGCGATCGATAGACGCATCGGAGCGATCGTGGTCCACCATGTATTCCTCGATATTGCGCAGCATCTCGTAGAACGACTGCAGGTATTGAACCTTGTACTGCATCAGCCAGCCGCCCCCTTCTTTGCTCGACGCTGCTGCCTGTTCCGATCAAGGTGTTCCTCGATCTGCTCCCGGGTCATCGCACTTCCCGGGTTGGCCTTGTACTGAAGATAGCTCGGGACCACTTTCTCGGTCAGCCATTGACGAACCGCGTTGTCGCGCTCCTTCAGCAGCCGGAGCCCATCCCGGATTACCTCGCTATCGCTGTTGTAATCACCCTCTGCGGTTCGTTCGCGGACAAATTCGAGCAGCTCCGGAGTCAGCGTGATTGTCAGGCGTTCGCTCGCCATGATTAAGCCCCAATTTAAGACTGTATGACACTATCATACACCGCGCTCGCCCGGTTGGAAAAGACGCGGCGTGTCACGGCGCTACCACCAGGAGAATGGCCAGCCTCCGCTCTTTTTCTTGTCGTGGTCTTCCAAGGCGCGATGAATACACGCTTTCGCCGTCACGCTGAGGTCTGATATCTGCAGAGCGGCCTTGAGGGCATCCGAACCACCTCTTTTGGCGACCTCGCGCGCTAGCTCCAGAATCTGCTCTCCATCATTGCTCAACTGCAAGGCGCCGCAATCGGAAGACGATACTGGCCATCTGGTCAGTGCGCTGTCGATCACTGATCGCATGCCATAAGAAGTGGCGCTCAAGCGTGCCAACGACGTCTCGAGGTACCGCGTTTCACGGCTGCTTAGGCGGTACGATTTAACCGCACGATACAGGGGGGCGAAAGTTATCCCGGCCAGCTTCCGCGATGCAGGGTCTTCAAGCCGAAGCGATAGCAGATACCCAATTATGAGTGACGAGGTTCCGGCAGGAGGTGCCTTCTCCAAGATTGTGAAAAGCGCAGACCAAATTTGGATGTGGTCGAAAGGCGGCGGCTGCCCAATTTGCGCCGCTGCGAGGACTTCAAGCATGTCCGGCGTAATCGCGTCTACGTTTTCAGCAAGAAGTTGCAGACGAGAAGGACGCGCAACGATCCAGATAGCGATCTTTTCCCGAATCTTTGCATTCCCTTGCTTAAACAGCGCAACTCCGATGCTTTCCCCGTTAGCAGATAGTGCTTCCAGAAGCGCTCCAACGGTATTCGGCCCTATCGTCGGTCGTAACGCACTGAGCACCGCGGCCCAATCGACGTCTCTAAATTCAGCAACCCGACTGATCAACGCTCCTCTGGCCGCATCATCAACTGGCCACCATTCGGGCGTTTCCAGCACATCGGGCCGTAGTTGCGCCATTGCAATCCGATTAATATCACTGGCTGCTCCAGCAACGACGGCGCTCGGCGAATGGGTGACCACTTGCTTGAACAAATCTAACGCAAACCCATCGCTTTCAGCCGACAGGCAGGAGTCCAACAGCGCGCGCATTTGCTGCGACGAAAGCGAGGTCAACCGCTTAGCCAGCGGGCCAGAATCGACGTCTACTGGCGCGCTGCCGGCCATAGACACGAGTTTCATGACGTCATCAAACTCGATCGTCGCTACAACTGCAGCTGCAATCAGATCTCGCGCGAGCCGAGGCATCTTCCCGTCCACGATCAAAGGACGAGCCGCAGCAAGCCGTTCAACCGGGGCTGCCTCACGAGCCTTTAGAAAGAAGCTAGCAACTTGAGCTGCAGATCTACGGGGCACCGGACTCTCTATCGCGTACCGACCCAAGAAAGCTCTCAGGTCGGTCGGTCCCGCAATGGGAAGATCATCAAGCAATGCTGAGTAGCCCTCTGGCTCTGAAATTTGCGCTACATCAGTCGATTCAAGCGTATGCATTGAAAATCGCATTGTGCAGGCGAAGTTAAAGCCAGAAAGGCCACCGCCTTCCGCGGTGGTGAAGGCAAACTCGCGTCGAAGAGCTGGCCACATCTGACGCCACAGCGCAAGCGCGAGGATTTCGTCGCTGCTACTCCTCGTTGAGCGCACAATCACATCGTCTGCTGGACAATCGCCATACAACTGAAGTAAGGCGCTCTGAGCTTGGGACTTGGAAATGTTGATATGCGTGGTCTTACCGCCTTCAGCTGACAGGATCACAGGGCGCCTGTATTCGTCAAACTTTTCAAGACGAGGCGGTTGGAAAAGCGACTGCAGGAAAAGCAGGTCTGGAAGAACAACCAGCGTCTGGTAGTCGAGTAAAAGTGAGTGAGTCCAGACGCTTCCTGGTCGGTATCCTTGTCCTGCCGGCCAAGTGCGTGCGAGCACGTACCTCGATGCTGACTGCAGAGGGTAAGCAGTGAGGTATGACTTTCCGCTGCTGAATGCTGATGTCGCCAGCAAATCGCTAAGTACGAGCATGACGGAGCGCGCCTGGTCGTCGAGCACGGCTGAACTGGCTAGTTCGCGATGCCCGCGATCATAACCATGCAATGTCTGCTCAATGCGGACTTCAGCCTTCCACTGCATCACTGCCGCCTGAAAAATGAATCATCCACCCAATGGGGGCGGTGATATCGTGCGCGTCGGCTCCATGGCCCACAATGTGGATTCGTTCGGAGGGACGGATAATTTTCTCGAGTGCCTCCTTGTCTTCTGGAAGACGACCGTCTTGCGCACTTACTCCATAGACGCGCGAATTCCAGATGTCCTTGTTTGTTTCAAGAAATTGTCCGAGCATGGGGCGCCGGGTTGACAGCCACTTATCAGGTGTCATCTCCTTGTCCTTCATGACTAGGTCCCATGCCGACACGATGACTGCAATTTTTCGGCATCGCGCACGCAATGGGCGCCGGTTCGCGATCTGCAGAAACTCTACGATCTTGACTTCTTCCGGCATGTGCTCGGGCTGAAAGCGATTCGCCGTCTGTTGTTCGATGGCTTGAACAGATTCGTCTGTCGCGTCATCATGTCCATCATCGGCATGGGCGGCTTGGACGACGCCGGCTGTCCCGCTGGATTGAGCATCGCCAAGCGTAGCGTCCTCACTCTGCGCCAGTTCGCTGTCAAGAATGTCAGCGAGCTCGTCGATCAGCATTGCGTCGTCTGCGCGATCCGCATTCGTGAAAAGTAGAATGCCATCTGACTGGGCAAGTGCATCGAAGAGATCCGACTGGCATTGACTGATGCAAGCAGGCTGCTCGAATACTTCTCCGCGCAAGTCCGGTATGAGAAGTTTCGTATCGGCGCCCGTTTTCCTGTCCGCGACGTGAAGCTCCACCCAACCTTCTGTTGCCGGCTTTGTCCTTTCGATGCGTCTACAGTCAAGCCATTCCTTCTCAAGCTTGTTCAGGTGCGCCTCGTGCGCTGACAATCCTACAAGACAGAGGTCGGTCGGTACTTCATCGGCAAGCAACAAATGGCGCAACGCGGCAATGAACGTGCTCTTGCCCGAGTTCGGTATTCCGACTACGAGAAGGCTTCTCATGATCGCTTATCCCAATACGGAAGCATCAACGTATCCAGTTCCGTCATGGCGGAAGGAAATATTTTAGTCAACTGGAACAGCCTCGGGGCGGTCGTGCCAAACACATTATCGATCAGTTCGGTCAGCCCTTGGCCTATCTCTCCTCCCTCCGCCTGCTTTCGCGAAGCGGTTACGAGCGCGATCACCTGTACACTGCCCTTCGTCCGTCGGGAAAGGTCGGTCGCGAGCTCCAGCAGCGTAGCCATCGATTTTTCCAGCGCGCCCGCTGCTTTGAGCTTGTCAGCTTTTGTACCGACTAGGCGAACTACCTTGCCATCGAGAACGCCGCCCTGATGCATCGCCATCAAGAGTCGGCGCGCGTACGATATACAAACATGAGGCGACGCTTCCAGATGGTGCAGGTCAATCAACAGCAGAATGACATCTGCGCGCCCAAGCTCGGCAAATTCGCCGATTTGCACCGGCTGATCAACCGCAGTGTCGAAATGTTCGCCCGAACGATCCGAGAAAATCAAGTCTCTTATCCCTGATCTCGTCGCAATCCGCAGGTGCGTGAAATTAAGCTGCGCAGCTCTCGGTGTGCGTGGAGTGTCGGGTGCGTCGCCGTTGGATGCAATTCGCGCCAGATGACAGCGCTCTTCATAGCCCCTCAATGTTTCAGAGCCGGCAAACCGATAACCAGCAAGTCGTCCACGATGGAGGAGCTCGTATATGGTGGCGATCATCGTGGTCTTGCCGGTCTCCGGCCCAGCTGCGATGCCTACCACTATTCCGCCACGTTCCCGAAGCAACCGGTCGCAGGCATGCACGTCAAGACTTGCAGCTATCCCGGTCCCAGCCATTGATCTGGCTGCATGCGCCTTCGCATCTGGTTGTGTGCCTTGTGCGATTTCTTCCGCTTTTTCAGCAACGGGAACGACATCTGGGCATTCCTTGAAGCTTAGCTCATTGATGCATATTCCTGACCTCGGCCCGCCACACCCCGGCACCCTGCATTCGAATGCGGAAGTATCCATGGACTCACTCATCAAGGGCACTCAGAAGCAGCCGCTCGCGATAGACCTGGATCGCAACCTGCTCCGGCGTAATGCCGGTGGCCAACGACAGCCCCGTCACGCGTTCAAATCGGGGTTGCCAGTCTGACGCGTCGTCGCTGGCAGCGGCGAGTCCTAGCGCCGTGGTGATGGGGACGAGGCTGGCGACCGCAGTTTGAGCAACGGCGGCACAGTGTGTCTGCCGCCATTTGCGGTTTGGAGCCGTTGCAGCTTCTGCGATCGACAGGGGCTTCTCCTTACGTGGACGACCCTTCTCGAGCACCATCGCAAGAAGAGCAGGTGCCGCAAACAGTCCTGCAGTCGTCGCACTCTTTTCTGCGAGTTCTTTCGCAGCAAGCACTGCGGCCTCTATAGGCGGGAAGCTTGCAAATGGTTTGCCAGTGTCGATGCTCCAACCGCTGTTCACCCACCAGTACACGCGCATCTCGCTTTCCAGTTTGCGCAGGTACGCGAGAATAGCGTTATCGTTTCTTGCCGCTGCGAGTGCGCTTGCTTCTGCATATGTGGCGAGTTCTGCAAGCGCGGCATGCGCATGCTGTATTCCATTGGCCGGCTGCTGTCTGGCCGCAGGTTGCGCGAGATTTTCCAGGGAATCCGTCAAGGCGGACGGTTGCTTGCTGTATGTCCGGTCCTTCGGGACCTCGTTGCTAGCCGATTGGGCAGCGGCCAGAGCGTGCTCGGCCAGAGAAAGAAGCTCACCATCGGCGACAGCGGGCCGGACACCACCGAACGACGCAGTGACAAGGCAAAGCGAAAGATAGTCAGCGAAGTTGCACTTGGCTTCGAGACAGCAGGCGATCGTGCTCGCAGCCAGCAGGGCGGCCTCCTTGTCCTGTGGGGCGACATCGAAGGTTGGGTCTTTTTCCGAGAAAAACGTCCAGAACTTCTCGTCCGCTTCCATCCCTTTCAGTCCAAGGGCGCAGCTGACCAACCCGGGAACGTGCTCAGCGCTTATGCTTTCACTCGCGGCCAGCACTCCTTGTCCGCGCGCCTCAATCAATGCAGCCTGTGTTGCCAGCCCTAGTTTGCCGTACAACACCCCCATGCGTTTAATCGCTTCCACTATTGTTTCTCCTGTTGATCGATCAACGCTTCGAGCGCGTCCAACTGCCCGCGTTCCCTTGCTCGTGCTAGCGATAGCTTGAAGCGTTCAACATCCGTGAGCCTGCTGTCGCTCTCTTCCGCCAGACGTAAGTGCCCGACGATTTCATCTTTCTTTGAGAGCGAAAGGCGAAAAAATCTGTACACGATCATCCTGAAACGACGCGGCTGATCCACCGGTTGAGTTTCACTGTTCACGTCACCCTCGAGCGTTGCGAACGCCGCCTCTGTCTGGTCTTCCGCAGTCGTCGACCGACGAGCGAATGTGGCAGGAAGATCAGGCAGGACGATGTCTACACTAAACACAGGCTTGTGCCCGACATCTTCAACAGCGCGAAATTGCGGAGGATTCCCTTGCCATTCCCGGGCATGGACATCGATTTTTAAGCGTCGCGGGGGACCGCTTTCGACATGAACTTCGATGAGGTTGTAGCCGGGACGCCAGTTCGGTTCCGCCCTGTGCGGATTGATGGACCCGGCAAACAGCTTGATCCAGTCCCGCCCCGCCTGGACGCGCTGATTGTGTTCGTGACCAAACACGTGAATGCGTGCAACGCCCTCAAAGGCACGGTCGGCCTCATCCCCGTCAGCCAGCCATTTCGGCGGATGGTGAGCCATCACCATATATTCGACACCGTCGCGACGAGGCAACGTCAATGCACGTGAACCGAGAAACAGGCTTCTCTCGACGTCGGCCAGCCCGGAAAGCAGAGCTGTGTTGATTCCGCGGATGCGAAGTGTCGATCCGTCGTTAAGCTCAAAATCATGTTCCCAGACGTAGGTGCGGTCATCGGCGAAGAACGATGATTGATACCGGGCGGCGAACGCGTTGTACTCCGAAATCGGGGAGTAAAAGAGCGCCCTGGCATCCGGCTGTACAAGACGCTGGGTCAACGCCTGATCGCGTTCATAGAACGACGGCCCCTTCCGGATCGCGTCATGGCCATCCTGAATCAGGGGGTTGCGCTGGATAGCCGCCCGGTCCACGTCATGATTGCCCGGACACATCAGTACGGATTCCGTTCCGCATCCGGCGGCCTCGCACACGCTGTCCAGCCACTGGGCCGCATCGTCAAACTCACGCCGTTGTCCCGCGTATGCAATATCGCCAGAAACAAGAACCGCATCCACGGAACCGAGATGACCGACCATCTCAGCAATGTCCCTTCGTACCAGCTCCCTCAACTCACGATCGGGATCAAAGCCGAAGGAAGCTGCGCGACAGTTGAAATGGATATCGGACAGATGGACGAAGCGACGCTTCTGGATAGCTTGCATGTGAAGACTGGCCTCCTTTTATCTTTGAACACGGTCATTCTGCCCGAGTCCAGGCTCGGGAGCGAACCGCTTGAATGCAACCATGTCCTTCTCGCAACCATGTTGGCAGAGCGGCACGAGCACCCCTTGCCGTGCTCGGTGCACGGCGGTAAGTCTTCCGCACAAAGTAACAGTGCCACCTGCTAGCAGAACAGACCCTATTATATTCCTAGGTGCTTTTCGCGCCCTGGCAGTGCACGAACAACGGCATGCAAGCGCCCCCGGCACGGAGATCATCGATTCTGCCAAGTTTGCTGAAGGAGGCTAGCGGACAGACTGACGAACCGGTGCCCATGTTCCAGTTCATTCGGTGTGGAATACCACGCT
Organism: Paraburkholderia adhaesiva; assembly: GCF_021390575.1. GTDB lineage: Bacteria > Pseudomonadota > Gammaproteobacteria > Burkholderiales > Burkholderiaceae > Paraburkholderia > Paraburkholderia adhaesiva. The sequence goes on from NZ_JAJEJQ010000004.1 coordinate 435,495, forward strand.
TCAATGTAGCGATGTACTTCGGTTGGTGTTGGACCGTAGAGACTTGTGATGTCCCGGCCAGTCAGCGGAACAGGTCGATGAGGCGCTTGGTCGCCTGGCCAGCTGCTGTTGGCGCGATTCGGAAGAAGTCAGTATTCACGCCGGCGTCACGCGCTGCCCGCAGCCAGTTCGGCATGGCGCCCGAACCGTTCCACTCATTGCCGAACGCATCGCGGTAGACCGGCGCATGATCCAGGTCGTACTGAATGGATTCGGCGAGTGCCTCTGGTGTAATGCCGAACTCCGCCATGCGGCGGCGCATCTAGGCAATCAGCCGCTCGCGGGCCTCGCCATCGCGAATATTGCCTTTCATAAAGAATATGAACCTCGTAATGGCAAGGCAGAAAACCCGATGCTTACAGCGGCTGGATATTCGCTGCCTGCTTGCCCTTGGGACCCTGCTTCACCTCGAACTGGACCTTCTGGTTTTCCTGCAGCGTCTTGAAGCCTTCCGTGCGGATCTCCGAGAAATGAGCGAACAGATCTTCACCGCCGCCATCGGGCGTAATGAAGCCAAAGCCTTTTGCGTCGTTGAACCACTTGACAGTACCGGTTTGCATTTTGAATCTTCCTGAAGTGGATAAAAAGAAGGCCGAAGCCCCGACGTGCATCATAATCAAAACGGCGTACCGGAACCAGCCGGAGTACCGTTAGCGGGAAAAGAATCAGGCTTGTGTCGCGCAGCTATTGTGTCCGGTGACTATCTTCTCCTACGTCTCATCGCAGATCTGGTGCCTGCAGATTTTGGTCGATGCCAGTGGCAGTGGTTCGAGTGCGATCCCCCAGGCGTTGAGCAATCCATCGAAGCATGGTTGGGCACTCGTATGAGACACCGGCAATGCGACGCCGGTGATCTGGTAGCGTACCCGCTCCTTCGCACTTGCGCCACGGCGAACGATACGTTTAAGCGCACCATGTCGAACGGCGTACTGCACGGCGTCGGATGCTGTGCGTGAACTCATCAGGCTGGCTGCAGTAATCTCGCCAACCGTAGCGTCGGTGCGTTCACGTAACCACTCCAGCAACAATTCGGCCTTTGCGTGTGTACTCATTTCAATGGTCCCTGGCTTGTGCCCCGGATGATTTGCTGGAGATCGACAAAGTGTCATGTCTGTCCGCCAGGGCCTGCCGCAACATCGGCCGCGTGTACTTTTCGACGGGATCGACTTCTCGCGAATCGTCGCGATGATAGAACTCGCCATTGTCGAACGCGTGAAAGACAGACCACGCAAAATCTGAAAGATGCCATTCTGAGAGTGGCATCATGTTATTGGCAACGCCGTCGCAAAAGGTGAAATCGCGTCGTTCCTCAAGAAACTCGATGGCAATCCATCGGGCGAGTTCGTCGAAGAAGCTGGGTCTTGATATGTTCGCGGCCAGACACGCGGCATCTACATCAGCCTGGCGCAGTTCCTGATCGCCACAACGAGTGGCCAGATCCTCAATATTCATGCCGCAATTATATCTCCTCGCCTTTGGCTCTCTGGCTGAGTGCCAGGAACTGTCAGCCGGTGCCCGCTTCGGGATCCTGCGCAACCTGCTGGAACTCCTTCATCATTCTGTCGTTGACACGGTCCCCGCTCTGCAGGGCCAGCAGCGACTGCTCGAGCACAAAGGCGACCAGGTCGCTGGGCAGTGACAGGAACTCGATCAGGTTCAGTCCAAAGTGAGCCAGTACCTGGCGCTTCTGATACAACCGGATCCGCTCGTACAGCAATCCTCCGGAGGAGATGTCTTCGGCCTCGTGCATGGCAACCAGCGAGAGCGTCGCGCCCCGGTTATCGAGCGCGTGGTTGTAGATGCCGTAGGCCGTCTCGTAGCAGTCGCGCAGCAGCAGCTGCGTGTCGGTCGAGTTCGCGATTGCCGGTGCTTCCTCGAGCGCGAACTGTACCGGATTGTCCTCGGGCACGCGGGCGCCGAAGTCGGGCTGCGAGACGTGCGCGCGCCTTAATCCCTCTGGTTGATCTGGCTCACCTTCTGTCCGAGCAGGGTAAAAAAAGTGTTTTCGACATTCATCGGCAGGATGTGCGGAAAGCGTGGCAGACGGTTTTCTTCATCGGGCGCCACCGTATTCGTGCCGATCAGTGCAATGGTGCAGTCGTCAATATACTGCCGCACGTGCGTGAAATAACGGGTGCGCACCTCCTCGTCCGGCGAGAGCTCGTTGATCGCGTTTTCGAGCGTTTCGCGATCGACAATGCCCGAATCGCTTCCGGCCGCCCCAAAGTGGATTTCCTGCACCCAGTGCACGTACTGGCGCATGTTGGTGGCCTGCCCGTGCGAAAGGATGTAGCTGTTACGCTTTTCATCGGTGGGCGGGACCTCCATCGCACGGTCGACGAGCCGCACGATCTCGCCGATCCAGCGCTCGCCGGCGAGCACATAGTCGGCCGCCGACGGCACCCGCAGCGTCATGGCAATGTCGCTCGTGAGTTGCACGCGCCGCGGCTGCCCGATCGTGAACTCGCTGCGATAGCGCTTTACGCTCTCGGCGCTCATGGTGCTGCTGCCGCGTCCCGCCATGTGCCGCACCTGCCAGGCGGTGAGCGCCTTGTTGTCGACCCACAGCAGCTTGCTCACGTTCAGCCTGCTGCGCAGGATCTTTTCTTCCTTCGTGGCCGGATCGATATACGGGCGCGCGTACTGGAAGCCGCGCGGCCAGATCGAGCAGGCGAGCCCCCAGAAGAGGATGGGCAGGTCGGGCGCGAGAATCAGCTCGCGCAGTTTGACGGGGTCCTTCTCCTGCAGCGACGTGTCGTGCAGATGGTCGATGGCAAAGTCGAGCAGCCATTTCGTGAGATACGACGACGTATTGGCGAAGGCAAAGCCGGTGGTGTCGCGCCCCAGATCGATCTTGTCTTCCATGAGATGGCGATTCAGCTCCAGCATCGCCATCTCGTTGGGGGCCTTGATCGAGACATGAAAGCCCGAATGAAAGAGCGGCACCTGGATGACCGCGCCCAGCCCGAGCATCGAGCGGATCTGCAGGATGGCCTTCTCGCCCGAGACCTTCTCGCTGGGCGCGCTTGCAAACGACAGGCGCCCCAGATTGATCCTGCCCTGCTCGGAACTGATGCCCTGGCGCCACTCACTGCCCTCGCGGCTGACCGACTTCTGCCACTGGTCGCCGCGTGGCGCGAGCGTGTTGGCGGCGCTGGCCATGCGGTACCACTCACGCCCGTCCTCGGTCTTCGTGATATCGATATTGGGCAGCGTATCCATGATGGCGCTGATGTGCTGACGGGTACTCGCATGTCCCACCAGAAAGACGTCTTCCGGATTCCAGTCGCGCTCAAGCGGCGGGAACGTTTCATATTCCTGAATGGTTGTCTTCGAGGGTTCGAGCGGCGCGACAACGACATTGACGTTTTCGGGCTCCTCGGCCTCCCCTCTCGCGTCGGGCTCACCGGAGCGGGACGGCTGTGCGTCCGGTGGCTCTTCAATGGGTGCGGCGCTCGCGGCGCCACCGTCCTCCCCGGTGGCCGGCACCACCTCGAATCCATCGGCGGGCTCACCGGCCGGTACGGTGTGCCCTTCGGGGCGCCCTCAAGAAACGGATTTTTACGTACGTTAAGCCGCGATCACGGCGGATTTCGCCGCAAGTCGGCTGGTTCGCTCGCTACTTCTTGTTGCGCCGCCCAAAAGCCTCACTAAACTGACGGGAGCGCTTGAGGTCGTCTCCACGCAGGTACATCGAGGTCGTTGAGATGGATGAGTGACGCAGGTTATCGCGTACGCTTGTCAGCTCCGCGCCGCGCGCCAGTGCATGACTGGCGTGGGAGTGGCGCATCCAGTGTGGGCTCGCGCGGCGCATTTTTTCCGCCAGGAGCGGGTGATCGCCCTCAATCGCGTCAGCGGCCTCCACGAAGAACCGGCGCATGACGCGCCACAGGCGCGCGCCCGTAATCCCGGCACTCTCATCCTCCCCAAGGCTGGCAAGAATTGGCGTAGCCGGGTTCCAGCGCTCCCGCGAGACCGGCAGACTTCGTTCAAGCAGGGACTGATCAAGCGCGTCGCTTGCCAGCGGCGGCAACGCCACCCGGCCGGGTTTTCCGCCTTTGCCAATGAGGTAAAGCCACGACTCTCCGTGTTCGTCAGGGCGGATATCGCGTAGCACGGCACCAACGAGTTCGCTTGCGCGCAGGCCTGTCGCATAGCCGAAGTCGAGCAGGAAGCGCAACCGCTGCGCAGCCGCATCGGACCAGCCGTACGACCATTCGAGTCCGTCAGCAATGGCTCGCAGCAGCAGCCACTCGCCTTCGGTGAAGCCGCGTGTCGTGTCGAGCGCGGGGCGTAGCGCCGCACCGCGAACCTTCACGCCGGCAAAGGGGTTGGCCAGCACGTAGCGCTGCTCGATGAGCCAGCGAAATAGCGCAGAGAGAACCGTGAGTGCATAAGCTGTCGAGCGAGGCGACAGGCCGCCTGTGAAGGGGCGCCATTCAACCGAGTCCCGTGGCCGCGGCGGACCCACCCAGCGCTCGCGCGGAGTGGGACGCCGCACGAATGCACGGTATGCGATCGCATCGTCGGTCGTGAGCGACGACAGCGCGAGGCCACGCTCGACGATGGCCCAGAGGATCAACCGCTCAGCCTCCTTGCGATACGCACGCTGGGTGGCAACTGTCTCGTGCAGCGAGAGCCACGATTGCACCGCCTCGTAGTCGTTTGTCGCGTTGAGCGTGCACGCATCGCGCGGCGCCCGGTACGTGCCCTGCGAGCCGTCGACCTCATGCGGCAGACTCAACTGCTCCCACGGCACGATACCGGCTGGCAGCGTGAGCGTGATCAAAGCACGGGCGCGTTCGGTCAAGGCCGGATGCGCGGCAAAGAAAGCCTCGATAGCGTGCGCGCCAGTTGCCCCAAGCCCCTTGATCCCGGTCCACCACTGGCGCCGGCGCGGAATTCGCACTGTCAGATCTGCCAGCGTGCGAATGCCATGGGCATGCAGCGCACCCACTGTGCGCGCCGCGAACCACAGCGCGACATCGTCGGCTACTTGCGGTTGTGGAACGGGCAACGATCCAAGCGTCCGGATCGCGCGCTCGACCGTGTCCGCCCGGGCGTGCCGTTGCGCGGATGGATGTTCGAAGACGGCCGCCAGATCGGGCCGATGCCGCTCATGAGCGAAGGCGACCAGTTGCCTGCGGATGTCTCCGATCAGGCCACGCGAGGATTCGCCAGTTGCCCTGCGCTCGGGCAGATAGCGGGCTACGGCTGCGCGCGAGGACAGGCCCGCATACCAGCCGCGCAAGGCGGCCAGGGTGTCGGCGTCGGGGAAACCCTGCCCGACGGGAGCCTGGGTCTGACGCGTTTCCATGGCTTTAGCTTTTCATCTATGAAGTGAGTGGCGCGATAATATCAATTATCTGAACCACTCGGATCGGTGATCGTTTTTCTGAAAGCTGCTGTATAGTGAAATCCGTAACGCGTGCCTGGCGCATGGCCTTCCCGAGGCGTTTCGCCCGGAACGGCGCGATTCGATAGCGACGTGGAGACTAACGAAAATGCCTCGACGTGAATTGCTTACTGCGGCACAGCGCTTCGAACTGCTTGCCTTTCCTGATGACGAGAGCGCGCTGATTCGTCTCGCCACGCTGTCGAAGGAAGATTCCGCCTTCATCCGGCAACACCGCGGTGACCATAACCGGCTTGGTCTGGCCGTGCTCATGGTTTATCTGCGTTATCCCGGTCGGGTGCTGGGGCCTAACGAACAGCCACACGCGCGCATACTCGGCATCATTGCCGCACAACTGCGAGTCACGTCAGCGGTGTGGGACCTGTATGCCCGGCGAGACGAAACCCGGCGCGAACATCTGCAGGAGCTTCTTGCCCGCACGGGGCTTGTCCAGTTTACGCGCGGGCACTATCGTGAACTGGCCGCGCTCCTGTTGCCCGTCGCCATGCAGACGACTCAGGGCATTGTACTCGCGCGTGCTGCGGTGGAGGCGCTCCGGCGCCAACGCGTACTGCTGCCGCCTGTCGCCGCGCTCGAAAAGCTCTGTGCGGCCGTGGCAACCCGGGCGCAACGCGACGTGTACAGGTTGCTCACCCGGGCGCTAACCGATGGACAACGCACGGCACTTGATGCGCTACTGCTGCCCTACAGCGAGCGCCCCGTGAGCCGGCTGGCCTGGCTGAGGCAATCCCCCGGAGATCCCAGCGCGAGGGCCGTGCTGGCCCATATCGAACGCCTGCGGGCAATCCGGGAGATCGGGTTGCCGCCGGACATTGGCCACAGTATCCATCAAAACCGGCTGCTGCAACTCGCCCGTGAGGGCGGGCAAACCGCCGTCTACCAGATCGAGGAGTACGAGACCGATCGACGTCATGCCACGCTGATCGCGATCCTGCTCGACACATCGGCGAGCTTGACCGACGAGACTATCAACCTGCATGACCGGCTGATCGGTTCCTTCTTTACCAAGGCCAAACACAAGTACGAGAAACGTTTTGCGGCCGATGGCAAAGCGGTCAACGAGAAGGTACGTCTCTACGCGAAAGTCGGCGCGGCGCTGATCGCGGCAAAGGAAGCGAAGTCTGATCCGTTCGAGGCGATCGAAGCAGTCGTGCCATGGGAAGCATTTACCGCGAGCGTAAAGGAGGCGCAGGATCTGGCCCGTGATACCGAATTCGACTCGATGGCGCTGCTTGCCGAGCACTATATCCAGCTTCGGCGCTACGCGCCGACGTTTCTCGATACCTTTGAATTTCGCGGGGCGCCAGCGCGGCAAAACCTGCTGGATGCCATCGCCTTGCTGCGCGAGATGAATCGCACCGAAGTTCGCAAGGTTCCGGCCGACGCGCCCACAACATTCCTGGGACCAAGATGGAAGCGATTCGTCATCAAGGATGACGGTGTCGATCGCAAGTTTTATGAGCTGGCAGTCATGAGCGAGTTGAAGAATGCGCTGCGTTCGGGCGATATCTCGGTGCCAGGTAGCCGGCAGTTCAAGGATTTCGACGAGTATCTGATCTCGAGAACCGAATTCGACAGTCAGCGTCGTGATGATCGGCTCGGGCTCTCGGCCCCCACCTCGGCGAGGATCTGGCTTGACGAGCGCCTCGCCCGTCTTCGCGAAGCGCTCGACGAGACGAACCGGCTGGCCGTTGCCGGTGAACTACCCGACGTCGAGCTGAACGAAAGGGGGCTCAGGATCACGCCGCTCGACAACGCGACGCCGCCGGCAGGTAAAACGCTCAGGCAGCGCGCGTACGACCTGCTGCCGCGCGTGAAGATTACGGATCTGCTGCTCGAGGTCGATCAGTGGACCGGCTTCACGCGACACTTCACGCATCTGAAAAATGACGCCGAACCGGCAGATCGCACATTGTTGCTCACGGCAATTCTCGCCGACGCATTCAACTTGGGGCTCGAGAAAATGGCCGATGCCTGCCCCGGTACAAGTCTCGCGAAGCTCTCGTGGCTGGTGGCCTGGCACATTCGCGACGAGACCTATCAGAAAGGACTGGTTGATCTCGTCAACTATCAGCACAAGCTGCCTTTCGCCAGCTACTGGGGCGAAGGCACAACCTCGTCATCGGACGGGCAGCGCTATCAGGCCGGAGGTCACGGGCGCGCGGCTGGCTACCGGAATGCGAAGTACGGCAGCGAGCCCGGCGTCCTGTTCTATACGCACATATCCGACCAGTACGCGCCGTTCTACACGAAGGTCATCAACTCGCCGGTGCGTGACGCCACGCACGTACTCGACGGGCTGCTTTACCATGAGTCGGATCTGCTGATCGAGGAGCACTATACCGACACCGCCGGGTTTACCGATCACGTGTTCGGATTGTTCCCGTTCGAAGGTTTCGTGTTTGCACCGCGCATCGCTGATCTTCCCGACAAAAACCTATATGTACCGGGGCAGGCGTCCGACTGGCCCGCCTTGAGCGCCTTGATCGGGGGCACGATCAACCAGAAGGTGGTCGAGCGGGAATTTGACGACGTGCTTCGACTGGCGGCCTCGATCAAGCAGGGGACCGTGACGGCCTCCCTGATCCTGCGCAAACTTGGTGCGTATCCGCGGCAGAATAGCCTCGCAGTCGGTCTGCGAGAAATAGGCCGGATCGAGCGCACGCTGTTCACTTTGAAGTGGCTGCGGGATCCGGTACTGCGGCGCCGCGTGTCGGCCGGGCTGAACAAGGGCGAGGCCCGCAATTCGCTGGCGCGGGCGGTCTTCTTTTACCGACTCGGCGAGATCCGCGACCGTTCATACGACAACCAGCGATACCGGGCCAGTGGGCTGAATCTCGTGGTGGCGGCCATCACGCTGTGGAACACCGTCTATCTGGAGCGCGCGATCGCAACTTTACGCCAGCATGAAGAAATCGATGAAAGCCTGATGCCGCACGTCACGCCCCTTGGCTGGAACCACATCATTTTGACCGGGGACTACGTCTGGCATGCCAACAAACGGGTTGCCAACGGGAGGTTCCGGCCGCTGCGGCCTGTCAAATCAGGAACCCCGAAGTCTTAACGTACGTAAAAATCCGTTTCTTGAGGGCACCCCTTCTGAAACCGGCTGGTTCTCGGACACGGCAGGCTCCTCACATCAAGATCAATGACATCGGGGAGAACTACTCGGAAGACACTGGCGGCTCCTGTTCCTCGATCTCCATTCCGGCATCCGGTTCGCTCGCTGGTGCATCGAATCCGGGCATGAGGCCACGCTGTTTCGCAAGCGCCAGCTCGGCCGCGTGGGTGAATTCGAGCAGGTGATTGACTACCGGAATGAGCGTCTGGTCGTGACGTAGCTGCCACATCACGTACCGCTCGAAGATGAGCGCTGCGCGCAGGTTCTCGTTGGGGTCGTCCGTGCCGCCCGTCCTGTGCGCATGCAGTGCGTGCAATCCGGTGAGCTCATGCGTGAGCTGTTCCATGTCACACCGGAACTGGCGGAGCAGCGCGCTGTAATCCCGTTTGTCCTCCACCTGTTCGAGCAGCACCGGGTTGCTGATCACGGGCACGGCGCGCGTAATCCAGTGATCCATCAACGCGGTCATCTTCAGATACATGTCGTTGAGCTCGTCCCACTGGCTCCGTGCCGTATCGAGGGCGATACGGGCAGCCTGTGCCATGGGGGATGTGCGCAAGACCGTCTGACCGTTCGCCTGCTCCTGCGTACGTGCGCGCGCCCTGTCCTGCACCCGGGCCGGTGTGAGCCCCCGGGCATCGCGGTTGCGCCGCGAGCGGGATTTCTTCGTCATGTGCTGCCACTCCCCTGAATCTGGTTTTTGCCCTTCGCGATTCATCATTTGAGACCCGTGAGAGTCGCGACCCCGATCCCGTCAGGCGCCACACGCTGCGACGCAGCCGTTCACCACAGCATGGAAGCTGCAGATATTTTTTAACGTAAGGATTGCGTATGATTGACATCATGCGAGACTATCTGGCGCAGGCGACGTCCCCCGAATTCACGCAGATGATCGGGGAGGCGCATGCCGTATTCGATGCGTTCGGGGTGGAAGACTATGCCGATATCTTCGTGCAGATCCTCATGATGGACGACGTGGTCGATCGCGGCCAGAGCGTGCAGGACGTGTACGACGCGACGCGCGACCTGCAGGTGGGGCTTTTACGCGCGCTGGGCGTGACGGTTTCAAACGAGGCGCGCGTCGATGAGCTCACCGGGCTGCTGCGCGGGCTCAAAGCCGTCGAAACGTTCGATGACCCGCATGCGATCCTGCGGCACTGCGAGCTCGAACTGCACCCCGAGGAGCTGTTCGCCGAGGTGCTGGGCCTGACCACGGGGATTCCGGCCGAAGCGCTCGTTATCGAACTCCATGCGGTCGACCAGGCCGTGATCCAGCGCATCATCGAAGTGGCGATGACCCGGATTGAGGAGCAGGCACCGGTGGACCGGCAGGAGAAGGTCCCCTATATCGAAGCTTGGAAGCGCTTCACTGAACTGGCCGATACCCCACCCGTGCTGCTTGCGCGCTTCTTCGCCGACGGGCTCGATGTGGGCTATCCGTTCATGCTTTACGTGAACATGATCGGGCCGGAGATCGAAACGCTGCCGCCCGGGACGATCGCCGCCGATCTGGTCGCGATGGCGCTCATTTCCCGCGACGGCAACGCCAACCCGCGCGGTGTGATCGCCGAACACATCGACACCCTGCTGCGTGATCTCTCGCTCATCACGAAGGTGACGGTGGCGGCGAACGACCTACTGGTCAAGGCCGAGATCCGCGCCACTACGCCCATCAGGACGGAATTGACCGGGACGCAATTGCAGGTGGAGCCTTCGCACGATGGATAAGCGTACTTTTTTTCTGAGGGCGATGCGTGGCGAGGAATATCGCCGCCGCGCATGGGTCATCTCCGCGTTCAGCCAGACGCGCGAGAACCCGGATGCGTGGAAGACCGATCGCTACCCGTGGCGCATTGTGCAGACGCCGACTGCATACTTCTTTGTCGATCCGGAAAAGGAAAACGAACTGACGGCCATCGACGATGCGGACACCACCGCACCGCCCTTCCGGTTTCGGGATCCCATCGATCTGAAGACCGGTGAAGTGCCCAACCTCTACCGGGATGTGCGCACGACCTACGGCAACACGCTCTTCAATTTCCTGGTGCTCGTCTACCCGTTTGGCAACCGGGTCGAATTCCAGCCCGGGCGCGTGAGTGCCGGACAGCTCGAGGATCATGTGCTCAGCCGCACGATCGATGACCCCGAACGCGCGGACAAAAGATCCGGGACGCCCGCACCACCCGTAACGGATGGCCTGAAGGCCCCGCTCTATACGAGCGAGTATGTGAAATTCTCCAACGCGATGTTCCAGCTCACGGCCTTCACGCAGCTGTGCGTGCCGGCGGTCACGCGCAAGACCATGCAGGCGGCACCCGGCATCCACGAGTTGCGCGAAAAGCTGCTGGAGCAAAACAGGGGCCGCCTCGACGATCCGGCCGTGGTCGCCGGCATCATGAAGGAGCTCGTCAAGTACGACAAGGACTGGCTCAAGGACGATGAGGGGGCGAACTTCCTCATCACGAAGAAGTCGTGGGAAGTAGTGAGAACGCGCCTGTTTTCGATGATGGACATGGAGGCGGGCTTTGGTGACCTCACGAAAGCCGATCTCGTGAAGACGTCGCTAGCTGAAGGCTGGGACATCAGCAAGTTCCCGAGCATGAACGACACCCTGCGCGCGGGCTCCTACAAACGCGGCGCCGAAACGGCGCTCGGCGGCGAACTCGTCAAATGGCTGCTGCGTGTGTCGGCGAATCTGGGCGTCACGCAGGAGGACTGCGGCACGCGTCTGGGGCTCGAGATGACCGTCGACGAGGGCAACCTCTACAAGCTGCCGGGTTCCGCGGTGGTGACGGCTACAGGCCACGAAAAGATCGACAGCGAGGAAGCCGCGTGCAGGTATCTGGGCAAGAAGATCATGCTGCGCAGCCCCATGTTCTGCGCCCTGCCGAAAACCGACTACTGTTCGGTATGTGCTGGCGCGCGTCTCTCACTGAATCCCACGGCGCTCTCGGTGGCGATCTCCGACTATGGCTCCGCGTTCATGGGACTTTCTTTGGGCGCTATGCACGGGAAAGTATTGGAGACCGCCAGAATGGACTACCGGAAGGCCATTTCATGACGAAACAGGCATTTTTCTTCTGTCTATCGTATGTACAGACAGCAGGAAAGGTGTTCACGTGCATGAGTCAGAAAAAACTATCAGCATTCCGAATGGATATGTCGCGGTTCCTGGTTATCCACACATAGCGGTCAATCGCTCAGGAGCAGTGGTTAGCTTGTTGACTGGAAACAGGTTGAGTGTTGCGCTTCACCGGATCTCCGGGTATCTGAAAGTTGGTCTGAGCATCGGAGGAGGAAAGACAAGAACTTACATGCACCATCGTCTGATGGCACTCGCCTTCATCGAGAGACCCGAGCGCCATGCGGACAAGAACTTCGATGAACTGGACGTCAACCACATCGATGGCAACAAGGCGAATAACCGGCTGGATAACCTCGAATGGGTCACACCTCTCGAAAACCTCGAGCACGCCATCAGGAACGGCCTGCTTGTCATGCAGGCTGTCATGAGCCGCAACATCAGGACCAACGAGATCCGGGTCTTCCAGTCGGCTGACGATTGTGCCAGAGCCTTCGGTGTTAGCGGAATCCGGATGCGCAAGCATGTCGCTTCGCCTCGAGCGGGCTACGTGACGAAGAAGTGGTGCGTGTTCAAGAAGGCGGATGACATGCCTTGGCCGGACTTAAGCGACGAGTATTTCGAAGCAAACAGCTGGGAGATGGTATTCGGCGCGTGGTACGCGACGGATGTCGCCACCGGCAAGGTACTGATTGCCCAGACGCTCCAGCAGCTTGCCGAGGTCATTGGCGTGTCGTTCTGCCGGCTGCAGACCGCCTACGGCAACCGGCCGGAAAAACCCTATCAGGGCAGGTGGCTCGTCCGGTACGACGATCTGGCATTACCAGACGCGCTCAAGAAGATCTCGCACTATAAGGAACGGCTAATGTTCGCACCGAAGCTCGTTACCGCAACGCATGCCAGGACGGGGGAAGTGCTGCGCTTCGCCAGCCGGAACATCGCGGCCAGTGCTCTCGGAATTCATCCAGACCGGATCCGGTACGCGACGAAAGTCAAAGGTGGTGTCGTCGGTGACGGGCGATTCGTTGAAGAAGATTCCGATGTCGACCAGGCGATCCTGCAAAACAGGGTGACATTCAGGGAGTACCTGAAAGTAGTCTGACCCGGAAATATGCGTATTGATGGACACATATGGCCAATTTGTGTCCAGAGCTGTGAGAGTTTCGCCTACTCAGGCTCGGCGCAAAACACTTCCTGGAAGATGGGCGCAACGACCTGCGCATAAGACTCGTTAAAGCGATCAAGGAAGTTTCTGGTCTCACCATCATCTTTTGCCTTGCCTGCCTGATGAACCTCGAAACATCCATTTTCGTTGTTGAAGCAGATCAGAAACAGGGAAAATTTCCGGTCTTCCTTGGTGACGACGTAAAACATTACGGGCACCTGGATCAATGACGGGTCAATGCCTCCTCGCGTTACAATATGTATGAACCTGTCCAGATGTGCCCTGTCATCCTTGGGCAGATAGTATGCACTTGTCTCTGCGTTCCATTGCACTGGCGTAATCGTGCCGAAGATGTCGTTTTTGAAGTCGCGGCCGAAGATTGTTTTGCGGAAGTCCCATAGCAGCTCTTTCACGAAGTCGTTGATCGGGAAGTTGCTGCGGAATTTCGCCTCGACAAAATGATGGTCGTATGACGCATGGCTGATCAGCAGATCTGGAAGACGGCCAATGTAATTCTGGATCTTGCTGACGTTACTTCCATCCGCGCCGTTGCGCCCACGCGAAGACCGATAGGCAAACCGGGTTGCGAAATGCTCTATTCCCGCGTTTTCGACCTCGAAACCCATTGCTGCAAAGTGATTCCTGCAGATTACCTCAACAATGTCGCCCTTGATCTTGCGTACACCGTATGCATTTGTCATTACCGCTCCCAACCCGTTGGCATGGACGACCGCCTGCGCAGGCTATCATGGTGGGTAACGGCATATTTTGAGGTCGCACAGTATTTTCGTTACCAGGGCCTGGACGGCTGGTGCTGTATCTATAAGGCATTCCCGGATACAGTATCGAACGACTGAAAGGCGCACGGGAAAGTATTGGAGACCGCCAGAATGGACTACCGGAAATCAATCATCTGAGGGACACCGCCGATTGCGCGCGCGACCCGTCAACTTTCGATGGGGGAGTTCATGATGAACGATGAACCGGCCGAAGGCAAAGGTGCGGCTCCAGCCGCACGTGCGCGAAGTGGCGCGAAAGAGCCTGAGAAAGTGGCACCGCCCGATGAACAGGGTGAAAAGGCGCGTGACGTGGGCGAGCCGCAACCCGCGCAGCAGAGCGAGGACGCGGAAAGCGCTGCCGGAATTTCCCGCGCCACCGTAGCGCGCAAGACGACAGCGCGCACAGGCGGGGAGCCACAGGCTGCGAGCGTGGCCGCAGCGTCCGCAGACGGGCCTCTCGGGAACGAACCGGTACAGGAGGACACGGCCGCTGCAAAAGACATTTCGATTGCCGGCCAGATGATCATCAACACGATCACGCGGTACGCGCAAACGATGAAGCCCGGACAGCTTTTCACCCAGGCCGAAGGCATGCGGCAGCAAGTGAGCCTGCATAACGCGATCTTCGCCGCGATCAACACGCTTGATGCGGATTTCAGACCCGTGCTCACAAGATCCTGGCGATCCTGCATGAGAGCGTGATGCCGCGTTTCGCGAGACACACCTCTTTCGTTACTGGGACAGCGTGCCGCTCTCGAAGAACCAGCGCCGTGGTTTCGAGAAAATCATCACCCTGCTCAAGACGCTCGCGGACCCAAAGACACGGCCCGTAGCGCTGCGCCAGGTCGACTTTGAACGCCTGCTGCAATATGGACTGACCGAGCAGGGGCGAAACCGTCTCGCGGCATACTTCGGCAAATAATCACACCAGGCAGTACTGAGCGATTCGGGAGTTCCACCCATCCTGTGAATGCCCTCGCCCACCTGCGTTACTGCGGGCGCCGGGCGAGGGTTTATTCCGGCGATGAGGAGAATGCCATGCCCGCCCTTCAGTCAGGTACCACCACCACGCAGGCCCAGCAGATCCAGCGCGCCCTGAACGAGAAAACAGGCGGAAGCCTGAAGATCGACGGCCAGTTCGGGCCACTGTCCATTGCCGCACTCCAGAAGTACCAGAGCCAGATCGGGGTTGCCGTCACCGGCATCTACGATTCGGCGACGCAGGCAATCCTCGGGCCCTTCATGGCCCAGAAGTATCTGGGCGCAACCTCCTTCCACTAGGCCGCACAAAAGCTCGGTATCGATGTCGCCACGGTGCAGGCGGTGTGCCAGGTCGAGGCGAAAGGCGCAGGCTTTCTCGACAATGGCCAGTGCATCATCCTCTTCGAGCGTCACCAGCTCCACAAACAACTGGGCCCGGTGCTCGCCGCGGCGAAACTCAGCCAGCTCGTGAGCCAGTATCCGACGCTCATCAATACGGGTGCCGGCGCCTATCTCGGGGGCGCGGCCGAATGGACGCGTCTCACGCAGGCCCAGCAGATCCTCAGGAGCAGTGGTGTGGATGCGACGCTTGCCTTTCGGGCCTGCTCCTGGGGGCTCTTCCAGATCATGGGCTACCACTTCAAGGATCTCGGCTATGCGAGTGTCACGGACTATGTGAATGCGATGCAGGCGAGCAAGACAAACCAGCTCGATGCGTTCGTGCGCTTCGTGACGAACCTCAATGGTGGCGCGATGCTGCGCTACCTGAAGGCAAAAGACTGGCTGCACTTTGCGCTGCAGTACAACGGTCAGGCGGCGGTGACGATGAACAACTATCCAAAAAAACTCAAGGATACCTACGCGACGCTCATTAAAACCAGTCCTTAATTACGCTAAAAGAACAGGTCCTTGACCCTGGATCATGAATTGCTTCGTCGTTTGCTATGTTCTTTAGCATTGACGACTTGTGCAATCCAATGATGTCCATCGGCAGCAATCATTGCCAGATTCGCGGGTTTCCCTGCCTCTATGAGAGACGGGCCGACAGAATGGACCGTTGCAGCGGGACAAATCACATCTACATCAAATGGCCCGTAGTTTTTGCCGAGAATGCTAAGGTTAAGCTGGTAATTGATACGAATATCCACCGCAGCTTGGTTTGCGATCATCGTTTTCAGCTGCTCCTCAGAATCTATCGAAATCATGCGTAGCCGGATTTCACGTTCTCCGGATTTGTCGATATTAACCATTGCCAGAAGTTCCGATATATCACCTCGGTCACGTATAACGTCAGTCAAATCTGTTGGTAGTGTTAGATCAAGGCCGAAAAAATCGTCAAGCTGTCGAAGTTCATCAATTTCATTGAGAAAGATTCGCAAAAAACGGAAATGCTCCCCACCATCGACAAACCCCTTGCCAACATCCAATTCAATACCATTATGCGTGCATTGAATCCGGATCTGCACGGGTGAGGCAAGTGACTGCATTATTTGCTGCAAGCGCGCAAAGTACGGCAATCGCTTTGCCGGCTTCTTTGCCCACCCTTCAAGATTGAAGGTGAACGCGAAGTCAGGTCTACCACCGTCATAGTCTGCAGTCGTGATGGCAGTCATCATTCCATCAAAAGCGGATCCCTTGAACCGAAAGCCCTTGCTCCCTTGAGTAGCATTCCCTGTGAATTCGACAAATAGAGGTGTCGTCGTTTCCTCATTGAGTATTGCTGTTATAGTGACAGAGCGCGGCTGGGTAGACAA
Source organism: Paraburkholderia adhaesiva (assembly GCF_021390575.1). Lineage (GTDB taxonomy): Bacteria > Pseudomonadota > Gammaproteobacteria > Burkholderiales > Burkholderiaceae > Paraburkholderia > Paraburkholderia adhaesiva. Next base: position 451,832 of record NZ_JAJEJQ010000004.1, read on the forward strand.
CCGAAAGCGCTTGATGTTCTCAGAGGGAAATAGCGGAGAACCTTCCATGCGGATATCTACGCTGTCGGAAACATGATTTCCGCCGTAGTCGAAGAAATCATGCAGGGCAAGAAATTCACTTTCCTTTCCTTGGGTTCCTATGACAAGCCGTGTTTCCACGGGTTCCTTTGCGCTAATTTCATAAATTGTCCCTGACTCACCCATGTGAACTGCAACCTTGAAGCGCGGGTCCAATCGTTCTTGTCGTGCGGCTTCGCGTCGACAAAACACATTTATTGCGCGTCGAATCTCCGACTGCGTCTGGAGTGCGGTTTCAGGATTTCGACCTACGCGATCTCGAGCAAGTTGCTCCGCTTCATGTTTCAGTCGTAGTAATTCTTCGACGGAGTACGCATCAGCATCACGATCGATAATATCAGCACAGGTCGCGCACGCCCAGAGTCCGTTTTCGATGGAAGCCCGCTTCTCAGGACTCTGATTCGGGTCATATCTCGGTCCGCCTGGAGCTGCAGCCTTGATGTGCGCCGCTTTCCCAATAGAAAAATCTTTGTTGGATGTTCCTGTCTTGGGTCCGGTCGTTTGCACATCGCAGATCGAGCAGCGAAAGTTGACGCGTTTGGCCAGAATGAGTTTAACGCTCTGAACAAAGTCATCCCGGATTCGTTTTGCCCCTTTCACGTTCTTTTAACCTTCCTCGGTGTCGTTTATAGACATTTTATCCGCAGATGGCTTGAATTGGCGTCAGTTCTCATCTTCGCGTTCGAAATCATCGTCCCGATCTTCATTCTCCCCACCATCCTCTCCTCCGTACCAAACATCACCGGTGTCGCGATTCAGCATGAGCGAATATGCCGGGATATCGAATTTCAATCCTTTCGTACGCGCAAACGGGTAATGCCCCCGCAAATCCATCGTCGGGAGAAGTAGAATTTTCTCGTTAAGAGGGAGTTCTGCAGATGAAGAAGTCGAGATTCACGGACAGCCAGATACTGGAGGCGCTCAAGCGCGCGGAGGCCGGACTGGCGGTGCCGGAGCTGTGCCGGGAGCTGGGCATCAGTTCGGCGACGTTTTATAAATGGCGCTCGAAGTACGGCGGCATGGACGCGTCGATGATGTCGCGCATGAAGGAACTGGAGGCGGAGAATGCCCGGCTTCGCAAGATGTACATCGAGGAGAAGCTCAAGGCTGAGATTGCCTCGGAGGCACTGCAAAAAAAGTTCTGAAGCCATCTCGTCGGCGCGAGATGGCAAAGCGGGTTGTGCAACAGCGGCGCGTGTCAATTCGTGTGGCGTGCGCGGCGTTTGGCATCAGCGAGTCGTGCTACCGGTACGAGGCGAAGTTGAACACGGAGAACGAAGAGATTGCCAACTGGCTGCTGCGTATCACGGGTTGCCATCGCAACTGGGGTTTTCTGCTGTGCTACTTCTACCTGCGTAACGTGAAGGGATTCGGCTGGAACCATAAGCGCATTTACCGGATTTACCGCGAGCTGGAGCTGAACCTGCGCATCAAGCCGAAAAAGCGGCTGGTGCGGGAAACGCCGCAGCCGCTATCGGTACCGGAGGCCATCAATGAAGTGTGGTCGATGGACTTCATGCATGACCAGCTGGTTGACGGGCGCAGTATCCGGACGCTGAACGTGATTGATGATTTCAACCGCGAGGCGCTGGGCATCGAGGTGGATTTCTCGTTGCCATCCGAGCGGGTGATTCGCACGCTGAAGCAGCATATGGAATGGCGAGGCAAGCCGAAGGTCATCCGGTGCGACAACGGCCCGGAATATCTGAGCGCGGCCATCGTGACGTGGACGCAGAAGCAAGGCATCCGGTTGGAATACATCGAGCCGGGCAAGCCGCAGCAGAATGCGTATATCGAACGGTTCAACCGGACTGCTCGGTACGAATGGTTGTCGCAGTATCTGTGGGAAGACCTGGAGCAGGTTCGCGAAGCGGCGGCCGACTGGATGTGGATTTACAATCACGAGCGCCCGAATATGGCATTGGGCGGTTTTACCCCGAAGCAGCGGCTGGCCATGGCCGCTTAGTTTCTACTTCTGCCCACCGTGGAAAACGGGGGCATTACCAACGCATCGAGCCACTGATCGAGTGACGGCAGTCCGAACAACCCGCACGCGACCTCGACCGCATTGGTCGCGCCCCCCGACAGGTTGATGCCCTGCATGCGTCTCGCGCGCTCGCCCACGCCATCAATACGGCAGAGCTCGCGCGAAGTCGTTTCCTTGCTGATGTTGAAGGTCTCCTCGCCCGTCGGATAGGAACTCAGGGCGTCGAGGTCGGCCGCGTGGGCACGGATCGAGGTGCGCAGCTTTGGCGCCTCTTCAATGAGGCACAGGCCGTTCTCGGCCACGAGATGCGCGGGCAGTGTGACGATCCAGCCCGAGGGGCTCACCACCTGGGCATCGAGTTCCGTGTGCATCGAGTCGGATGTGGTGCCGATGACCCGTCCCTTCTCTTCCAGACAGAAGTAATGCAGCCGGTCGACCAGGCGCCGCGGCTGCGAGTTGAAATTGCTGAAATCCGACCAGCCGGCAAAACTGGGGAGCGTGAGTTGCAGGTCACGCGTTTGCTCGTCGAGCAGCTCCATCGACGCGCAGTCGAACACGTTGTAGATCACGTATTCGAGCGGATAGTGGCGCTGCATGAACCGGTGCCACGAGATACCGGTGAGGTGCGCGGCTTCCTCGAAGCGCAGCTTGTGCAGGCGTTCGCCGAAGGTCTTGCGCAGGATTGCGTCCAGCGAGTAGGACGGGTCCTTGCCCTTCTGTGAGCGCAGATGCCAGTAGACGGTATGCCACTGTGCCTGGGGCGGGACGGGACTCACCTTGCCCGAGGCGGTGACCTTGCGGTTGCTGCCGGTCCTGTAGCGGAAATGCCGCCACTTCTCAGGCACGCCCGGATCACTGAATACATCTTTCGGGTCGACACCGGCGTTCGCGAGACACTCGAGCATTTTCGGCATGTCGAAGTTGATGTTCCAGATCGCGATGAAGTCCGGCATCCACGCGTGAGCCTTCCTGAAGCACGTCGTGATGATGTCGACCGGCCTGTCGACCAGCACGATTTCCCAGTCAATGTTTCGCTGCGCACAGATCGCCCCGATGTAGCGCTCGAGCTTCTCGCGCAATGACGGCTCGACAGCCCCACAGCCAGCGACGAACGGGCGCTGAATCGCGGTGATGGCGTGCGCGCCATACGAGAGCGTGGCGATGATGATCTCGCCCGTGCTGTCGCTGGTGCCTTGGAGCGCATCGGTCTCGACATCAAAGGCCGCCACGCTGTACGGCGTAGCGATGCCCGGAAAACGCTCCATGTACGTCTTCCTGATGACCGAGGTGGACAGTAGGTCGGCCCCGTAGAGATACGGCGAGCGCCTGAGAATATGGGGGTCGCGTACGCCGGGCGTGCCCAGCGCCCTAGCCATCGCGATGGTCTGTCCTGCACGGGTGCTCTCGAAGCGGGTGAGCCGCTCGAGGAGTTCCCATTCTTTTTTTTCGTGATGATTGCGGTACGGGCGTTTCGTTACCCAGAACGGGAAAGAAAAATTCCTGATGAGCCGGACGTGCGGTTTCGTTGAGCCCTCCGGGTCATGCACGATCTCCTTGACCAGGTGGTAATCGTCGCCCTCGCCCGCGGGCGGTGCACAGTACACGGCGAACCGACACTCGCGGGCAGACGGCTTGTTCTCCGTGGCCTCTGGCATGGCATACGCCCTCCTCCAACGATGAGCGCTGTGTGAATCAATGCGTGGCTGGCCATCCCTATGAAATGCGGGTGAGAGTCAAATGCAGCTCACCCGTGGGGACTGCCGGCACACGATGGCAGGCAGCCGGTCAAAACTGGTTTTTCAGTGACAGGGGGTGTGCGCCATGTGGCTCAGGGATCCGGCTGTGCGGCTGGCCTGCGAGGACGTCGACTTCCAGAGCGATGCGTTTTTCCGTGAACTTTGTGCGCTATTCGCGGAACTGGAGAAGGTGAGGCCCGAGGAGATGGCCGATCAGGATGCCGCGATGCAGCTACCGGCTGTGATCGCGCACTACACGGGCATGAATGTGAAGGTGGCCTGGGGCAATGACGGTCCGGTCATTTTTCCGCCCACCATCACGAAAAACCATGTACTGCTCAGCCGCTGGGGGGACTACTACCGGCAGTACGTGCTGACCAGCATGGATGCGGACAAGCTCCTCGCGCAAAGCCAGACCCGGCCCATTGGCCGGGTTGATCGCAGGAACGCGCGCGTATCCGGTGTATTCAGTGAGCTGGAAGCAGTACTGGTCATGCCCGCGCAGATCTTTCAGGAGAGGCTCACGGCCGAAGAGGTTGCAGCAATGGTCCTGCATGAGCTGGGCCATCTTTTTGCGTATTTCGAGTTGATCGGTCAGTCGCTGACAACCAACCAGATTCTGGCTGGTTTGTCGAAGAAGCTCGATCAATCCGTGGGCGTGAAGGACCGTGAAGCGGTGCTTGCGAAAGTGAAGTCCATCGCGCAGCTGTATGATCTGGATGTGGAGATGCTGGCGAAGTCGGCTGACCAGAAGGTCATCGAGCTCGTGGTGGTATCGAGCATCGTGCGGGCCCTGCAGTCAGAGCTGGGCATGCCGCTCTTTGATTTGAACAGTTTCGAGGCGCTGGCTGACCAGTTTGCCGCGCGCCTGGGTGCTGGCAGGGCGCTGGTCATGGGGCTGGACAAGCGCAATCGGGCGCACGGCCACATCGCCTACCGTAGCCGTCCGTCGTGGTTGCTGGCTGAGTCGATGAAGGTCATTTTGCTGCTGGCTGTGCCGCTCACGCTCGGCGGCACGTGGTCGAGTTTGATGGCCAGCTGCACTCGGGATGCAACGGGTGTGGAAACCGCGGTCTACGGTTCGGTTAAAACGCGCTTTGACCGTATCCGCGAGCAGCTTGTCGAGGGCATGAAAGATCCGAAGCTCGATCGCGACATGCAGGCGAGCTATGTCGAAGATATTGCGGCGATCGATGAAATCCTCGCAAATGTAAGCGAGCGCCGGCAGCTCCTGAGCTACATGGCCGATTTTTTCTCGCCTTCCCGTCGCCAGCGGATATCCCAGGAAAAGCTTCAGCGCGAGCTGGAGCGCATCGCGAACAATGACCTGTTCGTGAAGGCCGCGGCACTGAAGCACACTGCCACCGGAGCACTCCCGTCATGAAAGCACAATTCGTCCCCTTTCTAACCGCCACCAACGTGCAGATCCGGGAGCTGGAAAACCGCAGCCGCATCATTGCTACGGCTGTGGCGCTTGCGGTCTCACGTGTCGTCTCGCTGCCCTCGGCTGCCGTGGAAGCGCCGGGCACGCACTACAACTTCACGGTGCTGCCCGAAGTGCAGCACCATATCGGCGAGTTCAACGAAGAGGTCGTCTTCGATGTGCGTCTCGCGCTCGCCGCCGCGCGCGAGTTCTGGATGCTGCGCTACCACGCGGCCCACGCTGAAACATTCGCCCTGGTCGATCCGGGCGCCGGCTTCTACGACAACCTGATTGGCGTAGCGATGTACGTGGACCGCGACAGCTGCTGCTTTAACAATGCGCATCTGGTGGCGATCTACGCGCTCGCCAGTGAAGCGCTGGGACTGATCCAGCAGGAGCAGATGCAACAGGTGCAACAGGGAGCGGCGCATGTTTAATCAAGGTCTGAACGCCGGGATCGATGACGACTACGACACGGACCTCGATCTTGTGCCGCAGATCGTTGAGACCATCGGCACGGGCGCGCCCCCGGAGTACGAGGAAGAGGCGCAAACGATTTCGGCCATGGAAGCGCGCATCGAGGACCTGCTCGTGCTGCGCGCGCAGATCCACCATCAGCGTGGCATGAGCCAGGCGCTTGCCATCGAGGGGCTGCGCATCATGCCGGAGTTCGGCGAGGGTGCGCCCGCGAGCTTCTACTCGCTGCAGCCGGGCGCAACGCGTCTGGCGATCGCCAGTGAATCCATTATCCGCGGCATCTGGGAGGCGATCAAAACTGCAATCGCGGCATTGCGGGCCATGATCCGCAAGTTCATCAACTGGCTGCGGGGCGGCACGGCCGATGATGCCGGTGGACTCGACGAAGCAGCAGCCAGGACTGAAAAGAACATCGACGCGCTCGTGAAGGTCGCGCATGAGCTGCTCGATGTGCTCAGGGCGTACCGCAAGGGCACGTACCGCAGTCGTGACGGTGAGGGTCCCGCGCACCTGACGTTCGACCAGGTGTTCGATTACGTGAGGGGCAACGCACGCGACTACTTCTACGGCGCCCAGCCTGGTCCGGAAAAGCTCTACCTCGACCTGCTCCACGGGGGCGAATATTCGAAGGCAATGGGCGAGACCGGCTCGCTGTGCGAGGGGCTGGCCGTGATCGTGAAGCAGCGTGTGGCCCTGCTCGATGCGATCCTCGAAAAGGACTTTCAGCGCCCGGCTTTCTCCGGCGACAAAATGGCGGGTCTCGCGAGCCTGAAAAAGCTCGAGGAGCCGCTTACTGTGACGTTCGGGCATCAGGAGCTTACGCTGGGGGAACTCAACGCCGAGCTGCGCGATCTGCGGCATGCGGGTGACGCGAAACACGATCATGACCGGCTTGAGATCGATGACCTGTACACGGCGTTTTCGAGGGTCGGCGAGCGCCTGACGATCAGCGACTCGATCCGCTCGCTCAAAAAGCTCACGCCGCTCATGGCGGCAATGGAGCAGCACCTAGCGGAACTGGAGAGGCTGGTCGGCCAGTTGCCCGCGGACGAGGCGCCAGACGATGCGTCAGCCGTGATCGGTCCGGGTCTCAGAAGCGCGATCGTGAAACTGGGCCGTGACATGAACGACCTGGGCGTGCTGGTGCAAAGTGTGCTGTCCTATGCGGCCGAAATCCGGCTCACCGCGCAGATGGCGATCCGTCTGGCGAAAGACGTTGCTCGCTTTATCGTGGAGAACATTGTTGATGAAAGTAACAAGGCGCTGCCGCAGTGGATTACACTTCACGCGAAGCTTGAACGCATTCGTGCCTGAAGGCGCGCAGACGTCGCCATGCACCATGGACGGCGCTAGAACCGATCTTGAAAGGGTATCTTTGATGGCTTCACAATGGCGTGGCCGACTGGGCGTTCTTGCACTATGTGCCGGACTTGCTGGATCGAATACCGCTTTTTGCGGTCCGTCGCAGTCGATGGAGATTGCGCGAGTGAATCTCGCGTCGCTTTTTAAAACACGGTCGGCATGGCAGTTCGTTGCTACCCAGGGGCCTGAGACAGAGGACTATGGCGGCAATCCAGCGCCGGGCAAGCTGCATCTGTGCCTTCAGAATACTCCTGCTGGCCAGTGTCTGGAAGACATAACGCAGGCGCCGCCCGACACTGGCGGCTCGAACGACGGCTGGGAGCCTCATTACCTCCAGATCGCGCAGGCGATCTATCCGCAGGGACATTCGGCAGCACCGCTTTTCAAGATAGTAACGGCCAGCCTGGCTGCCGGTAATGGCGATCAGGTGGTTGTCACGCAATTGCTGGACTATAAACCGGCGAGCGACACCTTCGAGCGCGTCTACGTACACTCCACTGGTACAAACAACAATCAGGAGGTCCGGTTCATTTCCAGCGGACCTCTCGCGGGCAGCATTGTTTCCTCAGAGCCGACCAGAGATGCCCCGTATGCCTACTGGATTCAGGTAGACAGCTTTACGTCGAACCGTGCTTACCGGCAAGTACTCCGATATCGCAGTGCAACTCGCTACAACGACGGAAATTCTCTGGCCGTGATTGACTCGGAGATGCCAAATATCGGACAGCATCTGGGTTTCTGGCGGCCGGGCATGCCTTTGCCTCTTCCCGAAAAGGCGTGTCCGAAGCCACGACTGGTCCACACGGAACTGTGGTGCAACTGATCCGGGGGGGCTGGTAATCAGCCCTGGCGCCTGGGCTTCGCCCCCGTGCAGTTGAGAATAGTCCGGTTGCCTATCTCGTTGTCACGCTGTACGACACGAACGACACCACCACGTTCTCCTTCACGCTGAGCGTGCCGTCGGCATTGGCTACCAGTTGCCGCGCGATGCCGAGCTGTGTGGAGCGATCGACGAGCGTCACCGCGCTCAGGTTCAGCGTGCCACCCAGACCCGAGGCGACAAAGCTGATCACGTCGTTGCCGTAGACCTCGCTCAGCGCCGCGGTGATCGCCGACATCGAGACCACGTCGTTCTGCAACTGCGTGTTGATCGTCGAGATTGTGATCGTCTGCAGCTGCTGCTTCAGGTCGTCGTTGTCGAACACCGTGGCGGCGACTAGGCACGTGACCTGGAAGCTCTGGGCAGCATCGATGTTGTAGAGGATGCTGTCGGGCCCCCACACCTGCACGCTGCCCATATTCGCGACCGGATAGTAGTAGAGCGATGTGTTCTCCAGCAGGTTGTCGTTGAAGGTCTCGAACTCCCCTGTCAACCACCCCACCACCGTATCGACGAGTTGCCCGACATAGGCCGGTGCCACCGAATCGGTCGCGAAGCGGTACACCGCGTCGATCATCATGATGTCCAGTTCCTGGCTCACCCCGCGCGGATTCACCGGCACCGGATTGCCGTTGATGAGGATCACATCGCCCACCTTGAACTGGTAGCTGGGCGTGCCGTCGGCGTTCAGCACCGGATCCCCCTTGTAGTGCAGGATCGTGAACCGGGGCTCGCCGTCGACGATGGTGATCGCGCTGCCCGTTTCCGGGTCAATCTCGTAAACATCGTCCTGGTAGTAGTACGGAATGTTGACCTGATAGGTTTGATACTGAAGGGTTGAGACCACGGTTCGGCAATGTGCCCAGAGCGTGTCCAGATACTGGCCGAACCTGATGACCAGTTGTTCGTTGGTGATCCCGACTGTCCCCTGCGGCACGAGGAAGGTACCCACCACACTGTCCACGGCCGCCTTCTGCCACGCTGGAGACATCGCGGCACTCGTTGAATAGATGACGTCGAACGTGGTGGTCAGCGGCGCCGCGGTCAGGCGCGGCGTCGTGGTGTACATCAGGAACGGTGTCAGGGACAGATTGCCGTTCGCGTCGACATTGAAGTTCGTGGACAGGTCGAATGTGAACAGGCGCTCGCCGCTGCTGGTCTTGCCGGTGAGCGCGCCCTGCAGATACGCCCGCGCGGTCTCGCCTGGCGGCACGAACGAGAGCTGGCAGAACACCTGGCTGTTGTCGAGTGCCTGATACGCAGCGCTGGAGGTGGTCGCGAGCGTGAGCTGGTAGCCGGTCGCGGTACAGGCGAGCGTGTAGGTATTCGTGCTCACCTGGAGACCCGTGCTGTCGTTCTCGCCCACCCAGAGCTTCGTGACGACTGCGGGACTGTCGAGCCGGTATGCTCGCCAGGCAACTTCGTTGGCCGTGAGGTCGAGCACGTAGTAGAACGGACTGTAGAGATACCTGCCGCCCGTGATCGCAAGTGCCTTGCTGCCCGGTGACATGGCGGCGAGCTGGCTGACGATGCTGTCGCTGACCATCGACACGACGCCATTGCTGTTCTGGTAGAGCGCGGCGGGTGTGACAGTGATGCTGGTGCCGTTGTCGATCACCGCGCTGTTCTGCACCGCGTCGGCGACCGACAGCGTCACGGTCTCGATCGTGCTCGTGGCGGCCGTAATCAGGTCCGTATTGGCCGGTTGCGGCATCGGGGCGGTGGCGAGAAACACCCGGTCGGTGATGTTGTCGATGTTCTTGACGACGCCGAAGCCCTGCTGGCCGAGGACATCCTCGATCTGGGCCTGTGTGATCGGGATCGACTGCGGGCCCACCGAGTTGTCGATCACCTGCTGCCGCAATGTCAGGAAGTCGACCGCATTGGTGCCACCGAGCACCACCTGATCCGAGTAGACGATCAGCGCCGAGAAGGTCGACATCGGTGCGGTGAAGATCGTCTCGTCATGTTTGTCGATCGCGAGGAACGTCGCACTGAACGCGTTCGCCGCGTAGTTCGACAGGTTCATGTTCAGCGGCCCCTTCGTCTCGTAGAGGTCCACGCGGATGTTCTGGTTGAGCAACCCGGTGCTCGTATAGACCTGGGGAATCGCAATCGTTGCCTGACTGGCACCGGTCTGGGTACTGGTCGCGAGCGTGACGACGGCCGTTGGGGTGAGCGGATCGTAGATTTCGGTGGAATACGTGACCTCGATTTCCACCCACAGGTTCGTGGATGGATCCTGCGCATAGACACGGCAGTAGTAGAACTGGTCGCTGATGGGGATCGTGAGCGCAAACGCCCGCGATGGCGTGCAGGGTCCCGTGCGGGAGATGATATCGAATTGCTGGACTTCAAACTCCATGTAGATCCAGAGCTTGTCCCTGGCCTGCCGGTACTCCTAGGTGACGAGGTTCGTCGAGAGCGTCTGCAGTGGCGATACGGTCGTGGTGTCGTAGGTGATGGACAGTTCCCGATGCGCCATCTGCTCGATCACAACCGGATACTGGAGGCTGAACTGCACGCCGCCCACGACGAAGTACGTGTTGCGCGGGATGACGAGCTTGCCCAGTCCCGTGGCGGGGTCGGTGACGAGCCTGGCGAGCAGCTCGGTCTCGTCGACGATCATCGACCAGGTGGTTACCGCGGGCGTGGCGAAGCGGTTCACATAGTCCACATCGGACATGTGCGTGTACAGCTCGCTCATGAGCTGGGCTGCGACCGGATACTGCTTGCGGTTGAGCGCCAGGACCTTCTGCAGGAAGGCCGCGACGTTCACCGCGCCGGTTTCGATCGCGTGCACGTAGGGGTTGCTCGGGTCGACGATGGTGACCGCGCTACCCGTGACCTCGGCCAGATAGTTGAAGTTGACCTGGGCGATCAGCGCCGGGTTGTACTGGTACAGCAGGATGTTCTGGATGAGGTCGTTAATCGTCGGGCTGCCGGAGGGCACCGACTGGATCGAAAGGCTGCTGGACATCGTGCCCTCGCGTGTTTGATGTGCTGCCTGATGTGCGGCATTTCAGGTGGGGTGTTTCAGGGTTTCAGGCACTGGCGCCGGCGCCAAAGTCGAGCTGGCCGAGGGTGTTCACGCTGAGCGCCGGTGTGGTGTTGCCCGAAGGCTCACCGCTCTGGTTCTGGCCGGTCGGGAAAAGCGGTGTGGCGAGCTGGTTCTGCAGGTTCGTGAGCCACGTGACGAGCTGCTGGTAGAGCTGGTTGTCGACCCACCATTCGAGCTCCCACGTATCCGGGTTGATCCACGGATAGCCCTGGTGGTTAAAGAGCTGCAGCGCCCCCATGGGCACCTTCGTGCAGGAGACGGTGCGCAGCCCGTCGGCCATGGCGGGATTGAAGAGCGCCACGGTCATGTTGAACGTGTAGAGCAGGATCGGGTCCTGATAGATCGCGCCCACGCAGTGCATCGGAATGTTGATCTGCTCGTGCGACTGGTTGATCGGGCTCTGGCTGTCGTAGTTGAAGGCGGCGCCGTTGGCTGGTGAATACGGAAACGCCGCACGGTAATGCCCCCGCAAATCCATCGTCGGGAGAAGTAGAATTTTCTCGTTAAGAGGGAGTTCTGCAGATGAAGAAGTCGAGATTCACGGACAGCCAGATACTGGAGGCGCTCAAGCGCGCGGAGGCCGGACTGGCGGTGCCGGAGCTGTGCCGGGAGCTGGGCATCAGTTCGGCGACGTTTTATAAATGGCGCTCGAAGTACGGCGGCATGGACGCGTCGATGATGTCGCGCATGAAGGAACTGGAGGCGGAGAATGCCCGGCTTCGCAAGATGTACATCGAGGAGAAGCTCAAGGCTGAGATTGCCTCGGAGGCACTGCAAAAAAAGTTCTGAAGCCATCTCGTCGGCGCGAGATGGCAAAGCGGGTTGTGCAACAGCGGCGCGTGTCAATTCGTGTGGCGTGCGCGGCGTTTGGCATCAGCGAGTCGTGCTACCGGTACGAGGCGAAGTTGAACACGGAGAACGAAGAGATTGCCAACTGGCTGCTGCGTATCACGGGTTGCCATCGCAACTGGGGTTTTCTGCTGTGCTACTTCTACCTGCGTAACGTGAAGGGATTCGGCTGGAACCATAAGCGCATTTACCGGATTTACCGCGAGCTGGAGCTGAACCTGCGCATCAAGCCGAAAAAGCGGCTGGTGCGGGAAACGCCGCAGCCGCTATCGGTACCGGAGGCCATCAATGAAGTGTGGTCGATGGACTTCATGCATGACCAGCTGGTTGACGGGCGCAGTATCCGGACGCTGAACGTGATTGATGATTTCAACCGCGAGGCGCTGGGCATCGAGGTGGATTTCTCGTTGCCATCCGAGCGGGTGATTCGCACGCTGAAGCAGCATATGGAATGGCGAGGCAAGCCGAAGGTCATCCGGTGCGACAACGGCCCGGAATATCTGAGCGCGGCCATCGTGACGTGGACGCAGAAGCAAGGCATCCGGTTGGAATACATCGAGCCGGGCAAGCCGCAGCAGAATGCGTATATCGAACGGTTCAACCGGACTGCTCGGTACGAATGGTTGTCGCAGTATCTGTGGGAAGACCTGGAGCAGGTTCGCGAAGCGGCGGCCGACTGGATGTGGATTTACAATCACGAGCGCCCGAATATGGCATTGGGCGGTTTTACCCCGAAGCAGCGGCTGGCCATGGCCGCTTAGTTTCTACTTCTGCCCACCGTGGAAAACGGGGGCATTACCGCACCACAGGCGGCGATCTTCTGCACCTTCGTCTTCGTGACATCGAGCACGAGCCGGTAGATGCGCGTCTGGTATGCGATCCGCACGATGCGCATGATGCTCGACCTCGTGGAAGCGTACCTCAAGCCGCTAGGCACGAAGGCGCAGGAGCCAACGCCAGCGGCCCAGCCGCAGGCCGCCTGAAGCGCGAAGTCTGGACTGTCCAGGGGAGAGCTTCGGTTATTCCCTTTTATGGAGCGGCCAGCCTTTCGTAGACACCTTTATGCCATCGTTTCTGGCAACCGAAGGGGACCATGTGAGCAGCACCCGGTCCACGGGTGAGTTCAAGATTGAGGCAGTCAAGCAGGTGACTGAGCGCGGTCATCCGGTAGCGGATGTGGCGCTATTGGGTGTTACGACGCACAGCCTGTATGCCTGGAAGGCGAAGCAGGTCAGATCCGAAGTTCCTAACACGCTACAAGGGCTTCCCCGTTGAGCGCAAGCTCAATCGAGGTTCTCTGTTGATACATGCCGCAATGCCGCGCTAGTGCATGTGAGAAGGTGAAGGACTGCGGTTCTACAACCGGTCGTGTTGGGCCAATGGCCCGGACCCTGATGAAAGACGCGCGCAGGGGCCTCATTTGTATTAGCCGGTACACGACCGGACAGACAGTGCAGAGTCCGATGGTGTTCATCCCGGCATAACCCATGATTTCCATAACCGAATGGCCATCAAACCTGTGCCTTCAGCACACCGCTACGCGGCTACGGGCTTGACAGCCTTTCGGTTATGGAAAGGTGGTGTCCATGCCGAAATGGGCCAGAGTGCATCGGACATTGTCTGTCGAGTCAAATCCGGCTGACTACACCTCATTCTCTAGCTGGGAATGGATATCCCCGCCGTGTTAGCCAGGTACGCCCTGCGCGGGTCCAACCCGCTTCACATCACCGCTGGCAGTGCAAAGTGATCGTTTTCAGGTGCTCATGATGTCCGTGCTCAAGTCCAGGCGTCGGTTGATTGACAGGCTCGAATCGAACTCACTCTGCCGCAAGTTCGAGCTTGAAGTTCTCGCCATATTTCAATGAGGCCCACGCCAATCTCGCGTTCTTTGCGGCAATCGCGATGGCGGCCCGCCAGTAGCCGCGGCGCTCGACCAGGGTTCGGACCCACCGGCTGAAGCGGTCCTGTTTCTCGCCGAGACTGGCAATAACGGCGCGGGCGCCGTTGACCAGCAGGCCACGCAGATAGGCGTCGCCTGCCTTCGTGATACTGCCCAGCCGCGCCTTGCCGCCACTGCTGTATTGACCGGGCGTGAGTCCGATCCACGCGGCTACCTGTCGGCCGTTTCTGAAGTCGTGCCCGGCACCGATACTGGCGAGCAACGCACTGGCCGTGGTTGGGCCGATGCCGCGCAACTGCATCAGCCTCCTGCTGCGCGCATCCTCACGCGCGATCTCGCTGATCGCACGGTCGTAGTCGAGCAGGCGATCCTCGATATGGCCGGCGTGCTCAAGCAGATCGCTGATGCTACGCTTCGCCCAGCCTGGCAATGTGTCCAGATGTTCCGTGATGTACCTGCGCAACTTCTCCGGACTCTGTGGCAGCACTACACCGAATTCCGAGAGCAGGCCTCGCAACCGGTTGTAGGTCGCTGTCCTCTCTTCGACGAAGCCTTGTCGTGTCCGATGCAGGCAAAGCGTTGCCTGCTGATGTTCGTCCTTCAGCGGCACGAAACGCATGCTCGGGCGCGTCACCGCTTCGCAGATCGCAGCAGCATCCGCCGCGTCGTTCTTGCCGCGCTTGCCCGACATGCGATAAGGCGCGACAAGATCGGGCGCCATGAGCTTGACCGTATGGCCGTGCTGCTGGAACAGGCGTGCCCAGTGATGCGCACCGGAGCAGGCCTCCATGCCGATGAGGCACGCTGGCAACTGCGCAATCAACGTCGCCAGCTGATCGCGCGGAACACGTGGCTTGATGAGCATTGCTTTACCGGTTTCGTCCACGCCGTGAACGGCGAATACATTCTTGGCAAGATCGATTCCGATAGTGACAATAGGCATGGACTTCCCCTCTCGCTGGTGTCGATGAACGTTCGCAACTTCATCCTGGCACATTGATGCCGACTCGCGGCTTCCGCCGCAGCCTCGGGACGGGGAAGTCCCTTTCATTCTCTAGGAGTCGCTAACACAACCTGGACACGAGGCCATGAAAGCCATGTTCTGGCGGCCCGGCAGGAGCTGCGAGCAGGGCTGCGGATGTTAGTCGCGTTGCTTTCCCTGGCGGCTGCCGTTATCTGTTCACGCTCTTGCCTATGTCATGTATTAGAACCGGCAGTAACGGAAGCGAAAGAATCATCAGTACACCGTCGGCCGCCACTGTCACCGGGGTTAGTAACACCAGAGCCCTCTTGCCTCCTCGAGGAAGCTCTTCCTTCACATTGACGATATACGGAGTATTAAGATGTTTCTGGTCGCCTGCGCCCTGAAATGAGCCCGCCTGGTAGCGTTTTCCAGACAGATTCAGGTTACGCCACATTTTTTTGCCAGCAGTTCGAAAGTCATATTGACTAGCAATTATTGCGTCTTTCTCGCCGATGTTGTCGAGTTCCAGGCGCACGAATCCAGTCACTGCTCCGTTGGTAGAAACCGAGAATGAATTAAACGTCGCGGTAAGGTCTTTGTGCAGCGGAGAATCGAGCAATTGTGCGAAGTGCTCGGGTGCATCAAAAATGTAGTGATAGTCTTCTCCGATGAAAACGAGATTTTTTCCATCTGCTGAGATGAGAATCTGGCTGACGGTTTCCGTATAGGTCCGATACTCAGGTCTATCGATGTTTTCGTATAAGCCATGAGTCAAGCATCCTGAGATAGACCCAATGGCGATAGCTGACGAAGCACAAATGAAAATTCTGCGATTCATGTTGACCTCAAGAAATGGTTTGAATAAATCTCGATGAAATGTTAAATTTTTCATCATCGTATTAGCTGGACAGCCATGGCAGGCTAGCCAGATAGACGGATCGCCTCTGAGAGTATTTAACGCTCCCGCTATAACGAAGATTGCTGCAGACTAGTCGTCAGCACTTTTCTCCCGGATGGGCTTCCAGCCATTTTATGGCCGCCGGTTCTCGATATTCCTGGGCCGATCTGCAGTAGAAGAATTTTGCCCGCGCCAGTTCGATACGCGTGTAAACAGGCCCCGCCTCGATCATTTGCGCGACACGCAGTGTGATCTTTCCGGGTGGAAGGGTATCACTGGGATAACTTAAGGCTAGCCAGTAGGCCTCAAACGCTTCTTTGGGATCGGGTGGGTGATGCGGAGTACCGGTATCAAGCAGGTAGGCCAAAGCTCCCAATGCGTCCGGGGTAAGATCGAATTGAGCATAGTTGAGCCACGTAAATGCCTTGTCGCGATCCGCTGGAACACCTTGGCTACCGGGGCATCCTTTGTAGTAAATCAAGCCAATCATGCTGCGCATGCGACCAACGATTCTGCCTCGATCAATGCCGTCGCGTATGTGACTCGCCAATTCATCGGGAAAACCCTTCGCATGATCCGTCAATTGCTTCAGCGCTTCCGGGCAGTTCGCTGTAAGCCCATGGCCGCCCTGCCTAAGCAGATCCGCACTTTCAAGCAAGGCGTATTCGCGGGCCTCGGAAAAATTGCGGAGATTGCCTTTAAAGGAGCTCGCCGCGATCAGCGACATCAACTGGTGATATTCCTGATAGGCAAGCTGCCAATCCGGCGAACCGGTACTGCCACCAGTAACGTTGTTACGTGCTAGCTGCCCCAACGCATCCGCAACCGCGCCATGTTCCTGGGTGACAAATTGCTCTTGCTGTGAAGCGGGCACTGCATTGTTGCCAACGTAGACAGCGTTGATGTCACCGCCAATGATTTCCACGGCGGGAGCTGCCACTTTGGCATAAAGCGTATTTGCCAATTCCGGATCGGAGGGGAAAGCGCGGCTCACCCATTTGTTATCGTTTTCTGTACCGGGTCGCAGAATAATTTCCCCCTCCCCTCCAAACCAGAAAATTTTCGTTGGCCGCGAGTAGAACCCTGCCAACTGAAGGGAAGCCCACGGATCGCCCTTTGACGACAATTGCTGGAGAAACGATCGCAGCAATTTCGGATCGGGCTTGACCAGAAAAACTGGATGAGTACCCGCATAAGCCCCCCCTCCGGACTCGATATCGAAGTAGAAAAAATTCCTTTTTCTGTAGCCCACGCCCGCCGTGTATATTTCCGCGAGGGTCATGGCCGCGGCGTAATCTCCTGCATCTGATTTCGCCTTGAGTTCCGGGATCTTCTTTGCGTATTGCTCGGCAGCATTCTTGCTATCAAATAGGTGAGCGGCGGCCATGCCGCTGTACGACAGCGCCCCCAGACAAGAGAGTGCGGCGATGGCTCGAACGAGACTGTGACGAAATCTCATGGCGACTTTCAGGGGTGTCGTTGCACAAATCCGGGTAGCAGAAAAGAGAAAATCTTAAGGCCATTGCCGCTTACATCGGACGGCGTTTTTCGTGCTCGCACAACAAATCGTTGACAGGAGTGTCATGTCACGCCAGCATAGACAGGCCTGTTTCTCCGCTACGACGTACACACCGCTTTCATTACGAGTTCGTTGAACGATCCCCGCACGACTTTCGTCATCGGCGTGGGCGCGGACTCTCCATTGACCGCGTGCAGGGCGTGGTGGATTTCCCGCTCGATGCCGGCCATCTGCCGTGCGCAGTCCACCACATGAAATGCCGTGATATTGACCGTGTTTGCGCCGGTCTGTTCATGCAGCGGAACGAAAAAGTCGTAACGCGCCCACACCCCGCGCGTATTGCCGTCCTTCACAACCGAATCCGTGTCAACGGAGATCACTGAATTCGCGTCCTTGGCAAGGGGTTTCCAGGTGGCCGCTACCGCAGGCAGCGCACAGGCGAGCAGGACGCATGCAACAGTCAGGAAGAGATAGCGAAACATGTTGGCTAGCTTCTGGCAATCAGTGCACTCGGCCATTAGACGCTATCACCATCGGCGCCCCTGGTGATTGATGAATGCCAGAGTGCGGCATCAGGCTGTCCGCTGTGGCTGTCAGCCTTGCGCAACATCAGGTTTTTCCGTCATACATCGGCCGCAGGTGATGGCATCACGCTGACGCTGCGTCGTACCGCTTCCTTCTATTCTTGGTACCGTGTTCGCTATCCTGAAAAAATGGCTGGCCTATACGCCGTGTCGTTGCAAGCGACGTCGGCATCAGCGGCTGTCGCAATTCTTGTCGGCATGCAGCTAGTTTGGCCTGCCGTTCAAATCTGACACGGGGAATTGCATTCAGTGTCTCAAGGGCCACCGAATCGTGGTGATTTGCTCCTGTTACTGTGATCGCCGAATGCGGCATGCCTCACACGCCAGCAGCCCGCCAGTTTTGCAGAAGCCGCCGGCATGTCATGCCGCTACCGGACCCGAGTGGTGGGGGTGAGTCTTTCCACGGCATGCAGGTGTACAGGGCACGCAAAATGGCTTTGATGCATTCCTGTCGTCAACCGATCATGGGGACCGGCCCCTGGGTGAATAGGCGGCGGTGGCGAAAAAACGGTCCCGGTACCGTCCAGACCCCGGTGCTCATTTGTCATCGCGCCAACCCGCCGGGATGCGGTGTTCACGCATCGCTGTTCAAGTTCTGTTAGCGATTCCTAAAAAGGTTTCGTACGCCATTGACCGCCAAATTACAGACGGGTCGTTGCGGAATATGTGGACTCCTCACCCCGCCATATTTCCGGGCAAGCCCGGTTTCACCCGCAGAAAATAATAGTTTTCCGATGCGAATTGCAGACGACATCGGATTCCACCTGCAGGCCGTTGCGATCATTTGTCGTCGAGCTTGATAAAGCGGGGAGCTATTCCAGTTTTCTCCACACGTGGAAAAATTCACGACCGTCTCCCTCAACAGCCAGCCGCTTGAATGGCGCTACCAAGGAACCCGATTCCACACGGATTTGCGGGAAGATAGCCGCGCAGCGCTCGGGCGCGTTGACGCGATGCGCCGATTTTTCGAAGGACGCGATATCTGGCCCGTATTCGAGGATTATTTTCGTCGTCCTTGCGTATTTCGATTAGCAGCACGGCCAGTCGAGGCAGCATGCCACGCAGTGCAATGTAAACAGCCTTGTCTATCGTCAATGGTCTGTAGGTCCTGTGCCCGTAAGCTATCGCCATGGAATTTCGCGCGAGAGCCGTCCCTGCCGACTCGGCGCACCGGAAGCGTAGATCCTCGCCCGCGACGAGATACTTCGCAAGCGCAATATGGTTGTGCGTAAACACCATGCACAGTTACCGAACTGCAGAAACAACTCCCGTCTTGGGCCATTTAGATCGAGCGCCAGTCGCTCACCATCGCGAAGCGGCGCCTCATGTATTTCGGTCGCACGAGCAGACTGTCCAGCCTGGCGTGATCGCGACAGCCTGCCGCTGTGCGTGCCATTCGTTTTTCGGCGGACACCGGCGAGGAAGCCGGATGATCAGGCGGATCGTGAGCATTGCAGTGGGTCTGCTGGCAACGGGCGCGATGGCAACGGCGCCGGAGACGACTGTCGAGGGAACGGGCTGGCGCATCGAATCCGCGGCTGCGTTCTCCAAGTATGCGACGGTGGCTGCCAGGCGAAAGGAACAGATCCTGGTGTGGGATGGCGCGAAGGGTGTGCAGACCGCCCGCTCGGTCGTGCTGCTGGTCGGGGCGCCTTATGGCGAAGTGCAGCCCATCGTACAGCAAGCGTTGGGCCCGTTCGGCAAGTTCACCACCGAAGTACGAAACAAGCCGCTGGCCTACCTGCCGGACGACTGGAACGCAGTTCTGCTGTCACGCCGCGCTGATCTGCGCAACGCACTGGTGGAACGTTTTACCTTGCCCCGCTTACAGCAGGCGGTCGCGCAGGGTGCGCTTACGCCGTCCGAAATCGAGCCTTGGCTCGCCCGGGCGCGTGCGCGCCTGGATCCCATACCGCTAAATCGCGACACATCCGTACCGGCAGACCGGTACAACCTCGATCCCTTCCGCGTCATTTACCCTTATTGGTCCGCGACGCAACACCTCAAATACGGTCTTTTCGGCAAACAGGAGAGCACGCTATCTATCGACATATCTGACGTCACTGCCATGTTTGCGCATCCGGCCACCGCAGTACAAATACGTCGTGAGGATCGCTACGCCAACCCGAACTATCACCCATTAACCAGTCTCTTTACCGACGACTTCAACTTCCTGAGTACTACTGGGCCGAGCGCTACCTTGAGCGACGTCATTGTGCCGGCACCGGTTTTCGTGGCCGTTCGCGACGCACTGGCAGGCCTGCCTGGCCAGGTGGAGATCGCGCGCTCGCCCAGGGCTTGGGTGCAGCCCGTGCCCCGGACCACCGCTACGCCCACTCTGGCGCTGGTTGCGCCAGCCCGCAATGTCCCCATCATCAAGGCGCAGGCGATTCGCTGGGATGCGCTGGTCACGGATCAACGCCCCGCGCTCTATCCCCACGACCTGCTAGCCTTGCCCGACGGCGACCTGCTGTTCAGTTCTCAAGTGCTGGACGACAGCGGCTGGTCGCAACGCGTGTGGCGGCTGCATCAGGCCAACGGCGACTGGAAGGCGGAAGAGATCTGGCGTGGTGAGGAGGGAGCTGGCCAGCTGGCGCTCAGCGCGAACGGGCACGCCGCCTGGTTCGATGGCGCCAGCACGCGTCAGGCCACACACGAATGGTTTGCCTACGACGTGGATGCGCGCCGCCTGACCCACTACGCAATGACGCGGTCTGACGCCGATCGCGGTGACTTTGGCAGCTTACGCTGGGAACTGGCGGGCGACCAGTTGCCGGCTGTCTTCGACCACAACATTTCGCTCGGCGACAGGCAGAAAAACCCGCTCGGAAGCGTACTCCTGAGCGTGCTGCGACCGACAGCACCGCCTCCTTCAGCGCATGACGCCTGGCCGTTCGGAACCGCCTTTTTGTCCGCCCGCCAGGCGATGATGGGCGTAGACATGGAAGGCAACACGCTGATATGGCCCGTGCGCTGGCGTGACCCCAAGGTCTTCTGGGTGGAAGACCAGCCCGGCATTGCCGAGCTCGACGCTGCCAGCGGCCGCGTCCTGCGCGCGCTGGCCCTGCCCCAACGATTCGGATTCGGCGCCCCTGATCCTGACAACGCCACCGGCGTGGCGCAGGGAATGCCGACGCCGCTGGGCTCGCCGGAGGCCGGCTGGATCGCCACTGGCTTCGAATTGCGGTTGGCCGACGACGGGCACATACCCCCCTCGTTGGTTAGCGCGAGCAATGACAATGGCAGTTTCGTCGGCATGCACGTGGTCAATCTCAAGGATGGCCATGTGCTATCTGCTCTGGTGGGGCGCGGTGAGGACTTGGCGGCCGCCGCGCGTTCCGCTCATGGGCGGTTCCTGGCCCTGGGCGGCATGAAGCCCGGCAGCCCTCACGTGGTGCTTTGGGACATCGCCCAGGCACGGACACCGGTGCAGTTAGAGACCTCCTCACGAGGAGCGCTACACGCCGTGGCCTTTTCGTGGAATGGCGCAGACCTGTGGGCGCTAGGCGACCGCGAATTGCTTCACTGGTCACTGCCCGACTCGTTGCGTGATGCGGCTGCGAAGGGCAGCTTTCCGGATCAGTCCCACTGAAGCCAGCGGCAAGCCACCAATACCGACAATGACCCGGATTTTCCGGGCCGCTTTTTTCAGGTTCATCGGCGATTTCCGGGGAAGGCGGCGCGGATCTTCAGGAAGAAGTATTCCTCGTCGCGGTACCCGTAAGCTCGACGCTTGATGACCTTGATGGTGTTGTTGATGCCCTCGACCACACTGGTGTTCAGCGGGTGGCGACAGCGCGCCAGGATGCCGTGCCAGTAGCCCTGCAGCCGCTGGGCGAACAGCTGCAGGGCAGGGATTCCGCTTTGATTTGCCTGCTCGATCCACTGCTCCCAGGCCTTTTGGGCCCAGGCGGGTTTGCGGTAGAACCAGAGTCGTTTCAGTTCGTCGCGCAGCACGTACACGCATAACAACGGCTGATTGGCGGCCAGCAGTTCCTTCAGGTGCACCGACTGCTCAGGTTTCAGGTTATGGCGGTTGCGCGGCAGCAGCCAGCGGCTGGACTTCAGGACCTTGCGGGCGGGCCGGTCGTGGCGAAGCTGGTTGGCCTGATCGACGCGCACCCGATCGATGACCTCGCGCCCGTACTTGGCGACGACGTGAAACAGGTCGTAGACGATCTCGGCCTGCGGGCAATGCGCGTTGATCTCCAGCTCATAGGCTGTCGTCATGTCGATGGCGACCGCCTCAATGCGCCCGGCCACACCCGCTGGAAGCTGTTCGAAGAACGCCCGGGCTGTTTTGCGCGAGCGCCCCGGCCCGATCCAGAGCACCTGCCGGCCGATCGGATCGACCACCACTGTGGCGTAGCGATGGCCTTTGTGGAGCGCGAACTCGTCCATCGCCAGATAGCGGATCGTCGACCAGTCTGGTTCGGCCACGCGTGCGCGCAGGCGCATCTTGTCGATCGATTTGACCGTATGCCAACCCAGATCGTAGAAGGCGGCCACCGCCTGCACGCTGGCCGCCTGCAGCAGCTTCTCGCAGGCCTTGGCAAATCGCTCGGTCACCCGCTGGTAACGGCCCAGCCAGTCCAGCTTCTCCAGTCGCGGACCACCGCACTGTTCGCACCAGACCCGCCGGCGCGGCACGTGCAGCACGACCCGGTACTCGAACAACGGCAGATCACGTACGCGTCGAACCGACGTCTCATGAATCTGCGTGCAACGCGCCCCGCACTGCTCGCAGTACATGACCTTGCTCGCCGGCTTCAGATACAGCGAGAGCGTATGGCTGTCGCCTTGCGGCCATTCCACACGTTCGAGCCGATAACCCGTCCAGCAACCCAGCGCCTGAAGTGCCTTGCGATCGAGCAACTCCACCTCCTGACCTCCATAAAGTCAGGTCAGGGTACGCAATCGCTCCCTAAAGCTCCACGGTTTTCCTCGATGAACCTTTTTTCAGGCGGCAACCGGCACTTCCGCGGCACGCTGATTCCAATGACGGGCGCTACAGAACCGCATCACTGCGGTCATCCGCGAGCGAGCCGAACATCGTGCGACCGTCGCGAAGGAATAGCCACGGAAGTCGTGGGGCGCAGGCAGGCTACGCATCATCTGCCGCGAAAAATCGGCCGAACAATTCCGGCTAAATACGGCGTCCCGCTTAAACAGGACTTCATGGCCGCGCCCACCGATATCATCCGTTTCACGCGCCTGCTGCACGCCGATGGTGAGTTTATTAGGTTCGACAGTGGGGCCGTCACGAAATGGGCGGACCCGCGCAGGAACGCTCACCGCGGCTGGCTGCTTCTACAGGACCGCTGAATCCCACCCAACATGTCGGGAGAATCCGCCGAGACGATCAGGTACAACGCGGACCGCCTTTTAGCCAAAGTGCCATACGGAAAAAGCTGTGCTTTCGATATGCATTCAATCAGTTCCAGCTGACCGCTTACGCGATTTTCCGATCAGGCGACGCCACACCCAGCGCCATGCCAGGCAGATCGGCAAGGCCAGGAACAAAAACGGTATGGCGTAGGACAACATATGAATGGCATCGGCAACCCCATCGGTCAGACGGTCTAGAGATTCCCTGAACGCCCTGCCCACACGAGCGCTGCGGGAGTCCGTGTCGCTGCCACTGAAGTGCATCTCCAGCAGATTAGTATCGATGCAGCCGCTGCTGCTGGGTGGCCTCTTTCTCCAGCGTCGCTTGCTGTGTCTGTACCTGCGCTTGCTCACGGCTCACGGCGATCAGGTCGGCAACCGCCAGATCCTTGCGCTGGGCAAGTTCACCGAGCCGCGTCGCATAGGCGTCGAGCTGTTCCCGCTGCCGCCGATTGTCCGCTACCGCTTCGCTCAGGTCTTGTGCGCTCGTCTCCCGGGACGAGATCGCTCCACCCTGCGAAGCGAGCCCCGACAGCGGCTCCACCCCCGCAGGCACTACCCGGACAGTCAGCGACGCATCGCGATCGCTCTGTTCGATTCGTAGCACATTGCACGCACCGAAACGTGCCGAATCGCAAGCCTCGCGCACCGCCGACACGCGGCCGGAAATCTGCGCCACTGGCATATTGATGCTGATGCTGTGCTCATAGGCCAGCAACGCTCCCGCCTTCGGCGTTTCTCCAGCAACAGGAGCCGATGTCGCTTCCATCGAAGTCGGTTCCAGTTTTTTCGAACAGGCTGCCAGCATCGGCAACCACACTATCATCCACATCAGCTTCCGCCACGTCGTCATATGTGCTTTCCAGCTTCTCTACAATTGTTGTGCTTACAGCGGCTAACACAACCTGGACATGAAGCCATGAAAACCATATCCTGGTGTCATGTCCAGACGAAAAATCAGCAACGAGTTATGGGCGGCGTTGGAGCCGCTGATTCTGGTATTCACGCCGTCGCCCAATGGTGGGCTGCATTTCATGGCGACTGCTACGCCAAGTGCTTCCGCAATTTGCGCTTCCGTCACTCCAAGGTCCCTAGCCTTCCTGGCATGGTTCGCGATGCAGCTATCGCACCGGGTAGTCATGGCGACAGCAAGAGCAATCAGCTCGCGAGTCATCCCATCCAGTTGGCCTGTTTGTGCACCAGCCTCGTGAAGCATTCGGTAACCGTCAATGGTTCCGGGCGAATGCTTCTTCAAAGCTGTCATGCTTTCGCCAATCCTGGGAATGAATGCCTTCCAGTCTTTGAGCATGGCATGTCCAGTAGTCAGTCTGGTTGTCTTCAGAACGTCAGAGCAGATATTGAACGATCTGGACGGCATTGTCGAAATGTCCAATTCTCACAGAATACAGCCTGTCCTTAAACGGTTCTTCCGCAAATCAGCGAAGAACCTCTATTTCGTGGTTCTGGGTTGACGGACCAGTTTGCCGCACCCGCTCAGGTTGTGGCGGCTTTGCGTAGCATCGCGTAGAGGTTGTCCTTGATCTGCAGCTTTTCCTTTTTCGAGGCTTCAATGACCAGCCAGTGTGCCGGGGTAATGCCAGCCTCCATGTTCCGGATATGGTGATCCATTCTTCTATGTTGTTCGAACAGGCGGGCGAAGTGCGCGTCTTCGTTCATCAGGCGCGAAAGCAGCTCGCGATACTCGGTAAACATTGCAGATCCTCATGCGGAAACCGTGGAACTTACAACGGATTGTCTCACTGCCCGGTGGTCTGTAAGACGCGTGGAATATGCAATTTGTGTGTCATTTGTTCACATCGCCCTCGAAACAGGAATCTTTATCAGCCAAATGTCAAAAAATGTCATGTGTGGTCATCCATTTCTGATGTCCGGTGCAGGCAGATCGTATGCGATGACATCAGCGTGTCGACCATGCCCAAACTCCTGCTTGCTGTTCCCGAGACCTACGACAGTGTCACGCGTCCCATCATCTACGACGTTACGCGCCAGCTCTTTGCGTGGACTGGGCTGCCCGCCGACACACCGATTCTCTATCCGTCCGCCTATGGCAGCGTGCAGCAGCCGGGCTCGGAGCTGCTACAGGAACCGCTGAAGGCGGAGCTGGCATTTGACGATCAGGTGAGCATCGAGGTCGACGAGGTGGTGGAACAGGACAGGATCCTGAGTACCGCGGTGCTCTATCCCGACAACCTGTTCATTTTTCGCGACGCGCGTGTGGAGACGATCCTAAAGCCGGTCTATTCGTCCACCGAGATCACGATCAACTTCCGGTTCCGTTCCATCGACGAGGTCAAGGCCAAACGCTGGCGCGAGCAAATGCGTGTGAGGGTTTCGCAGCTGCGTGATGTGCTGCTCATCAATATCCGCTACGCGTACCAGATTCCGCCGCAGGCGCTCGTCATCCTCGCGGAAATCCACCAGCTCATGGAAAACGTCGCGGGCTATGGCGATTCGTTTGAGCAGTGGTTTCGCGCGCACGTAAGCCCGGCGGCGACGGTGGAATCGAACCTGTCTGGTGAACAGCAGCAGGTGGCATTCACCGAGCGCCAGATGCGCATCGTGGGTCTCTGGGATTTCGAGGGCGCGCCCGAGCCTGGTTCGAAAGAAGACGAGGGGGGCACGTGGACGATTGGCGTCGCGTTCAGGTTTAAATACGACAAGCCGGTGTCGGTGGTCATGGAGTATCCGCAGATGATCCATAACCAGCTGATCCGCTACCGGGACGATACGCCCCCCTTCAATCCCGGCCAGGTCCAGAAACATTACTCACTCTCGGCGTTCTACTTCGAGCACTTCAACAAGACGCGCGCACTCGAGGGCATGCTCGGGGGGGCCGGAGCTTATTGGCAACACCACCGGCAGCGAGGGTCTGCGCTTTCCAGCGTGGGACGAGTTTTTGCCGCAGCTGACCGCGCCCTGCTATCTGCCGGTCTTCAGCGGCATGATTGCGCTTGAACTCGCAGCGGGTGAGAACGGGGAGCACGGCAGTGGTCGCGCAAGCCATCGCCTGATGACGCTTGACCGCCTGCCCGGGGGCTATGTGATGAGCGAGCGGATGAGGGCCTTTGTCGCGGGCGAAGCCACGTACATGACGAAGCTCTTCTATTCGGTGTTTTCCTGCAACCTGTATCTGTCCAGTGACATCCAGCCCGACGGCTCGATCACGGTCGATGAGGAACTGAATGTCTCGACGACGTTCGAGCCCAGTCCGCGCGCGCGTTTTCATGTGTGGTTCGGGCTTTGCTACAACTGGCGTTACCTGAACGCGGCGGCGCTCGCAAGGCTCAGGGCCAACTTTGACATCCTGCAAAAGCTCACCCATGCGCTGTGGCCGCAATTGCCTGCCTGCTGCCAGCCGGTGGCCATCGGCAACAGCAACCAGACTTCGAACGCCTCGATGCGGTGCCTGATGAATGGCGAAGCGGATAACCTGCTCGACACCAGCATGAAGACAGCCGAGACGCTCTACATCCAGTCTATCGCTGAGGAGGCGTGATGCCCTTCGTCGATGATGCGCCCTTCCCTCCCCCGTCACCCTTGCCACGTCCGGTCCCGATCCGCATCACCGATCCGCAGTACCGCGGCATCGCCATCGACAACCGCTACATTCCGGCCACCGACCTGCTCACGCACGTGGAAGGCAGCAGCTGGACGGTCGACTACTACAGCCAGGTACTTGAGCGCGACACGACGATCCTCGGCCAGTCGCCCCACAAGCCGCCGCAATTCCAGCAGTACCGGCGCGTGCGGCACCTTGAGCTGAAGGTGACCCAGCCGCTTGCCGCCACCCAGGAGCCGAATACGAAGAAGATGGGCTACAAGGGCGGTGCGAACCTCTATCCGGTATTGATCCCCAATCAGGGTGATGTCTTCGTCGCGCAGGTTGATGACGGACGCTGCGGCGTGTTCAATCTCACCTCAACTGAACGTAAAAGCTTTTACAAGGACAGCGTCTATGCGATCGAGTACGAAATGCTGGACTACGCCACGCCCGAACGTCTGCGCGATCTGGAGGTGAAGACCATCCAGCGGCTCGAGTATGTGCGCGACTACCTGCAGTGCGGCCAGAACCCGCTCGTGGAAGAAGCGCTCTGGCAGAAGCTCGGAAAGTTGCGCGGGCGATTCGATTCGATACTGGCGACCTGGATGCAGCAGTTCATGAGCGACGAGTTCATGACAGTATTGGTCCCGGGCCAGCCGTGGGCCACCTATGACGCGTGGCTCGTGCGCGCACTCACTGAACTTTTTCCCACCACCGCCTCGACGCGGCTGGCTGCGATGCTGCAGTTGAACTGCGATGGCGATCCCTCGATGGCCTGCGTGCAGCTCTGGGACGTGCTGGTGAAGAAGGACCCGGCGTTGCTCAGATTCGCGAACCCGCGTGCGGGACTCCTGTGGGCCACGCGCTTTACACGCAATCCGATGTTCAACGGTATCCGCTGGAGCGGCATCGAGCGCGTGGTGTATCCGGTGGATGTCGAGATGACGGTGGATCAGGAGCTTGCAGGACTTGTGCCACTCGCCGACGACGGGCTCAATGAGACGACTTCGCGCGCGGGCCGGCTCGAAGACCTGATCGCCGTGGAGACGCTTTCGGGGCTGCCGTATGCGGGGGCGCCGCTCATCTATCCGGTCCTGTGCGATGACTGTTACGTCCTTTCGCGCCACTTCTACGAAAACGACGCACACCAGTCAAGGCTTGAGCTGCTGGTGCGCGAATACCTCGAAGGCCGGGTGATCGCGCCGGATCTGCTGGCCGTGTTCTGTGACACGTGGCACGGCTGGGGAGCGCTGGAGCGCTTTTACTACACGCCCATTGTGCTCCTGCTGATTCGTGCTGCCCTTCACCGTGTCTAGCGAGGCCGTCCGATCATGAATCCGGTCATGAAACAGCATGTTCCGCGCGGGGCACCGGTGAGACGCCCGGCTGCCAGCACGTGGGTGCCACCCGCGCAGCGCGATACGGCCTGGTGGATCTTTTACCGGCTCTTTCGCTGCCGCGTCAGGCGCATCCTCGTTACGCCGCTGGAGGAGATGCAGGAGGTGGGCACCCCCACCTCGTTCGATGAGGAGGTCGACCGTGAGATGCAGCACGAGCGGGTAGAGCGCATGCTTTCGATCGTGCAGATGGCGCAGTACTGGGCGGACGGCATCTCGATCGGACTGGTTGATCCGAAAGACGCGCAGGAGATTTACGAACGCCTCACGAATCACCTTTATGCGTGGAAGGACAAACTGGAAAACCCGGCCTGCATGCACGATGCGCCGCTCGAGGATCTCGTCAGGCTCGACGCCTTCGCGAACGTGGTGTATGCGCAGGCCCGATATGTGTTTCCCCCTGATTATCGTGATTCGCGCTTTGAGCGCTATACCCGGCGCATCTTCAGTTTCACGGGCGAGAGCCTGCTCAGGCCGCTCACCACATCGACCCCGTCACCGAAACCGGGCGGCGAAGAGCGGGAACCCGGCGCAGAACGCGTGAGTCTGGCCGATGCATTCGCGAGCGGGCGCCCGGACGCCGACGCTGCCTTGCGCTGGAAATAGGTGGCGGGCGGAGGCGAGACAGGGAGTCCTCATATGGAGTTCGAGCAATCGGCGCTGATGGTCGACGTGAACCAGATCGTCAGTGGTGGCGCCAGGGCGGTGCATTTTTCGGTGAGTGCCAGCCTGCTGGTGAACACGACGAACACGGTCGTCAATCCCCTCAAGGTGACGGGGGTAGATCTGCGGCGCGACTATCTGAACCGCTATTCCGATGAGCTGATCGTGACGCTCGAGATACTCGCCGGCCAGTACAGCCACCTGGTCTATCCGTACAAGAACGCAATCGACATCACGCTCACGCGCACGCCCCTGATGGAGGTGGGCGACACGCCGGACGCGACGCTCGCCGTGCAGTCAGAGACCTTTACCGCCACGCTCATCGACTCGGGCTCGCCCCTCATCGAGCAGAATGTGCCCTTTGCCGCCACGCAGCCCAATCTCGATCTGGTGGGACCGGTGACGGTGCAGTTCCAGCTGGTGAACAAGGCGCTCGAGCAGATGCGGATGATGGGGGTGGGTCAGGTGTTTCGTGGCTGCACGGTCGACGATGCGATCAGGACCGTGCTCACGAATGCCTCGCAGACGACGAGCGTCGATGGCCAGCGCACGGTGTGCAGGGGGTCACCATGATCGCCTCGGCCAATCAGGCTGTACGCGAGCATATCGTGATTCCGCATGGGGTGCGGCTCGTGGACGTGCCCCAGCATATCCAGAAGAACTGCGGCGGGGTCTACAACGCCGGCATGGGCTATTTTCTGCAGGGCAATCAATGGTACGTGTACCCCTCGCTCGATACCACGCGCTTT
Source organism: Paraburkholderia adhaesiva (assembly GCF_021390575.1). Classification (GTDB taxonomy): domain Bacteria; phylum Pseudomonadota; class Gammaproteobacteria; order Burkholderiales; family Burkholderiaceae; genus Paraburkholderia; species Paraburkholderia adhaesiva. Next base: position 481,309 of record NZ_JAJEJQ010000004.1, read on the forward strand.
AACAGTGCGCCTGCCACGCTCACGGTGATCAACGTACCCTCGAACAAGTTCGCGCAGGTCGAACGCACCTGGCGGCAGTCGGGCACGAACCTGATGGTGATGGCCACCGGCAGCGTGAAGTTCCGTGACCCGAGCAACCACGCACAGCTGAATCTGGGCAACGGCGTGCGCTTTTCCGATGCCTCGAAATTCATGGACGGATTCGTCACGGTGACGGATAACCGGGCGCTCGCCTCGCGCGGTGCCATCAATAACGAGTTTATCGGCACTGCGCGCCCGAACGGCAACAACAATGTGCACGTCTCGCGCAACCCGGTCAATGCGAATGCGCTGGAGGAGTATTCGAAGCTTTCACGTGCGATGGGTTCCTCCATCACCATGGAATGGGAAAACTCGGACCCCGACCTGATCGTGCCGGGCATGCCTGCCGAGGTGCTGTCGCTGCAGAACGAGCAGATCCAGACACTCACCGGCGTGGTGATCGGTGCGCAGCACTACACGCAGATGCGCGGCCACGGCGCGGGCGCCTCGCGCTATGTCACGACCACGCACCTGAATATCTTCCTGCAGCCTCAGGACCAGAGCGGCCAGAGCACGGGCACACCCTGACGCGTACACCACAGGAGTGCCCATGAGCGCCTCCCCTCCCCTTGTCCTGGATTTCACCCGGCCCGCCAAAGAGGTCCTGCTCGCGCAGATCAATCACGACAACGCGACGGCGATCACGCCAGACCAGATCCGTCTGGGTTACGTGGGCGCCCTCCCCGCCACGGATGCGAGCGGGTGCAATACGACCGTCTATGTGTCGGCCGCGCAGGGCGCTGACTTCGAGGGCGCAGGTTACTTCAACTACGACCGTATCGATATCGGCACGGTGCCGGGTGCGCGCGCGACGCTCTTCCAGCTGGGCAGTGAAAGAAAGCTCTCCGGGCTGCTGCCCGCGATCAATGCGCGTTTTTCCCTGAACCTCACATGCACCGACATCATCGATGTCACGCTGCCGGTATTCGCCGCGGGCGGGACACGCGGAATCATGCTTGCGATCGCACCGCGCGCCGTGCTCTGGTACGGCTCGGTTGCGCTCACGGTGACGCGATAAGGGTGGCGCAATGAAAATCGGGCGCATGTTATGAGCCGGACCTGACACGCGAGGCACCATTTCACCGATGCATACATGTCGAGTCATTTTCCATTCCCGGAGGCAGGCATGCAGGTCAATACCGCATTGAGTGCGGCGGGCAATCTGCTCGCGCTGATCATCGCTTCCAATCCCCGGTTTTCGGTGGTCACGGAAAACGGGTTTGCGATCGACGCGGTCACGGCACTTGAAACACCCGATGGCGAAGGCAATGACACGACGGCCGAAGTGTCGGCGTACGGATTTACCGACAGCCAGATTTTCTCCTGGCACCGTCTTGCCCTTGCCGATGCGCTCACCGGTTCATCGCTATCGATCTCCGTGGTGCGAGGCGGAGATGGAACCGATATCCGGCCGCGGCTGCACTGGCATTCGGTCTCATCGCCAGCGAGCTGGTGCTGGAGAATGAAGCCGACGTACTGTCCGGTGAGGGTTCGGCCATCATCGACGCAGATCCTTCCTCGGTGATCTATAACACCGGGCCGGTAGAGGTTTCTGTCAGCTGGGAGCCGGCACCGCTCGAGTCAATCGTTGAAACCACGAGCATTGGCGGCTTTGATCCACCGCTGGAAAACACTTCCTGAGCCATCCACCATTTCATGCCATGCGGCATGGGGTCCTGGCCTCCGTGCCGTTTTTTGCCGTCCCGCAAACGCCGACAAAACAAACATGCGTGAAGACGCGGAGCACACGCCATGACGATCGATCCGTCACTCGGTACGATGCAGAACATCCTGCAGTATGTCACCAATCCGGCAATGGGACAGCCGGTCAATCCCAACCAGCTTGCCGTAACGGCTCCCCAGGCGTATGACCCTGCGTCGCTCGGTTTCTTTCTCGGTCCGGGCGTGAACCTCGATGGCGAGGCGAGCAATACGCAGATCATCGTGTATCTGCGTCCACCGCTGGAAGACGTCTCTGAGGACGGCGTGAACCAGGTGCTGATCTATGAGCGTCTTGCGCTATCCGATGTGGCGGCTGCTGGCGCTGTGGCACAGATCGACTCATTGATATCGGAAACGGAACTGTTGCAGGCTATCGGTGAAGCACTGGGCGTAGTGGGCGACGCCATCAGCTTTGTCACAGCGCCCGCTGGTCAGCCAGACACCGTTGAAGTTGATGCCGGTCAATCCCCGCTTTACCTGCCGGGGCCAGTGGATGTAACACTTGTCTGGGGATAGGTAGCAGCCCTAAAGCTCACCCATTGAAGAATATTTCAGCCCTATATTCCTGCCACGAATCAGAACCAGAGATGGACTGATTTTTTAAATATCGTCAAGAACAAGGAGCTGAAAATGAACTTCCTAGCAAAGGCAGGTACATTCGCTGGACTGATGGCTACAGCTGCTGTGCTAGTTGCCTCCGAAATTGTGATGGTGAAGCTGCTGTGCAAAGTCGGCCACATCCGGTAAGGCGGCCATCATGCAATTTTTCGGATCGTTTGGCCGTACTGCAGGCGTGCTGCTCGGGCTGTATGTGAGCGTGAAAATCGTGATTGAAATCGAGTCGCATCTGCGCGGGAAACGTGCTGGAGCGGCAGCGCAGACGCGGCCCGCGCCCAGGCAGGAAGCCGTGGTCTCGTAAGGACGTGAACAGATGAGAACAGACATGGACGAGAGCAGGCTCACGCGCAGGTTCGCGCCGCAGGCGAAACCCGTCTATCCGGGCGTCTACCAGATCGATCTGGGCGGCAACCGGTAGGCGTATGCAAGATGGTCGGGAACACGCTGGGGTGTGCCGAGTTTCGACGCCGCCACGGCGGCGGGCGCGACACAGCCCAGCGTGATGCAGGAGCGCGCGTGGCGTGGTCTTGCGGGGCAACCGGCAGGCCTTGCCGAACCTGCTGCGGTTTGAACTCAAGGAAAAAATATGACTTCAGGAATTCTTGTTGCACTGCTGTTTATCTATGTGATCGCCCAGCTTCTGAGGCGCTGGGGCTGATTTAGCCTCTATCCTGGCGGTAAAAAAAATACCGCTCTCACGCAAGTCTATGCGATGCCCCCGGTTCGCGTCCTCACAGGCGGGAGCCGTTCAGATCGCCCGTGCTGGAGGGGCGATCTTTTTTTTGGGTCTTCGCATTAAAAAGCTCTTCAGCCCTATATCACTCTGCCGAGTGCAGGTTATTGCCTGAGAATCTTCTTTTGCAATCACCTGTGTATTGGCGACGTAACAGGATTAATGGAGTCTGGGATGAAAACGATTATTCTTGATGGTCTGAAAAACCAGGTGCGCCACGCGTTTGAGGTGGGTGAATTTTTGACCGAGGGACGTGCGCTTCCACGCGTGGATTTCGGCAAGTCCGTGGCGATTGAAGTCACCGCGACCGATACGTTGGGACTGTATCCAACACTGCTATGTGAGGATGACGAAGTGGTCGATCACGGTCGCCAGTTCAGTCGCCGCATGCACCTGAAGATGGCACCCGGCTGCCAGCACGAGGACGCCATCATGAAGCTCGTGACGGCCAACGGACTGCTCGCGCGGGAATTCAGCCAGGTGAAGGACGTGCGTGTGTGTCTCAAAACGTATAGCGTCCTGAACGGCTGATACGGCAAGGGGACTGGCTGAAACCCCGTCGCATGGCTGTCGGTGCTGCGGGGTTTTGATCGCAACCATGCTCCGTCATGGAGGCACCGGATGAAGATGTCGAATGCCTTCTGGGTGGTGAGCGGTGCCGGGGTGTGTTTTCTGGTGGGCTGGATACTGCCCTCGCCGCTCGTGGATATCATGCGCTGTACGTCGGGTGCAGGTAAGCGTACCGAGGCCCGGGTACTGCAGATATTCATCGATCACGACACGGGCTGCGAATATGTCGGTCCGAGAAACGGTGCACTCGCACCCCGCACCGGTGCCGATGGCAAACAGCTGTGCGAACATGCGCCGGTAGAACGGCTATAGAAAATCTGGATGTACAGGCCGGTATGACCGAATCGCTGGATATTAAATCCGGGACGGGTTAACTGTTTAGCATCATGGCGGTACGACAAGGTTCTCGATGTTGCAATAATCGGGAAATGGCTGCAAAACCAGCATGTCATGTATCATGCATAGCGTATATGCATGATGACTCTTTGCAGGAGGTGAAGGCGATGTCGAAGTACCGCGAACTGCTTGCGCAGAAGGAAAAACTGGAAGCCCAGATCAGGCAGGCCCGTGAGGTGGAATCCACAAAGATGCTGGGTGAGATTCGGGCCGTTGTGCTGGATTTTGGTTTTACGGCCAGGGATATTTTTGGTGAAAAAGGATCGGGTAACGCAGGAAGCAAGCGTCCACCGGTCCCGCCGAAATATCGGGACCCGAAGAGCGGTGCAACCTGGAGCGGTCGCGGCAGGGCACCAAGCTGGATCGCGGGCAAGGACCGGGCGAAATTCGCCATCTGATACGGGCAGTTCGGGGTGGATGAAAATAACGGACTCGACTGAGTCCTTTTTCTTTTGGCGTGTCTTGAATCGTATGGACCCTGTCCACGCGACCAAAGGCAAGCCTCACGAGCACGCTTACCCCTCAGGCCAGTCTGCAGGCCCAGATCGCAGAGCTGGTCAGCCTGATCGAAAATCTGGGTACACCCATCAAGGCGGCCATCGCGGCGGCGTCCACTGCCCCGGTAACGGCCGTGGTCAATCTGCCTGGCGCCACAAGCGTGGCGCTCGATCTCACGCCGATCACGAAAGGCGCGCCCGAGATCCTTTTTAGCCTGCCCGTAGGCGTGAACGTGACGACGGCGCTGTCGGTCACGAATGCGCCTGCTTCAGGTGTATTGGCCGCGTTTGTGCTGGTCGTGCATGGCAACTCCGGTTCTGCGATAACGTGGCCGTCGAATTTTCTCTGGCCGCAGGGCATCGTGCCGTCATTGAGCGGTGTGGCGGGCAAGCTTGATACGTTCGTCGGCTACACGCTGAACGGCGGCGCGACGTTCTACACCTTTGTCGCGGGGCAAAATCAATGAACCTCTCCCGCCTGCTGCTGATGGTCACGACGCGCCCCTGGCGCGGTCTGCTCGATGAACTGGCTACCCCTGCTGCTGGCGCATGGAGCCTGCGGCGCCTCACCGGTGCCTATGCGGGTCCGTGTATCAACGTGCGGCGCGATTCGGACAATACGACCCAGGACATCAGTTTTACTTTGTCGGGAGATCTGAACGTCGCGGGGCTGCTCGCTTTCGTCGGTGCCGGCAATGGCTTTGTGAAGATCTGGTACGACCAGATGCCGGGCGCGGCCCACCTCTCCCAGGCCAATATGGCAAGCCAGCCGCAGATCGTGGCGAACGGCAAGGCCTTCGCCTGGCCCTCATGGTCCGCTCGCCAGGCCATCGAAACGAATGGCGGCACGCTGGGCGCCAACGGCTCCTTCCTCTGCACGAGCATCCCCGCGGCCGCACTGGTTTTTCCGCAGCCGCTCACGCGTTCGTCCGTACTCGCTTTTCCCTGGGAGCTGGCTTCGGGCAACGGCAATCCGATTGTGCTCAACAGCGGTGACACCACCCACATCGAGCTGTATCAGGGTTCAAACAGTACGCTCATCACGTTCGCCTACAACACGACAAGTGGTGGCACGGGTTTTACCTGCGCGAGCGGCATTGCCGTGGGCACCACGGGTCAGGTGCTTGAACTGCTCAATGAGGGGGCGAGCACGGTCTACTTCAACGGTATGCCGGCTTCAGGCGGCGTCGGCACGGGCGAGTCCGAGATGATGTGCGTGGGTGCGGACAACAACGGGGTGTCGCGCTGCTCGCAGGGACTGTATGGCGAAGTCATCGAGTTTGCACAGTTGCTTCCCGCTACGGACCAGCAGGCGCTGCTCATGGATCAGTGCGCGTACTGGGGAACGGCAAGTCCTTACCGTGCGCTCGTGCTCTCGGACAGTCCTTACGCGTACTGGCCACTGGATGAATCCAGCGGCACGACAGCAAAGGACATCTCGGGCAACGCGCGCAACGGGAGTAAGCGTCCGACCACGACCGTTCTTGACAGCATGTTGGTATCGAACAGTTGAACGCAGCGCGTTGAATTCAGGCGACGTCGAAGTGAAGCTGATCGGCAACGACCCACGGCAGCAGCTCGTCGACGCGATTGACGGGATGCTCGGCAATGCGAGATGACGTGGCGCAGGTAGGCCTCGGGATCGAGGCCATTCAGTTTGGCGGTACCGACCAGAGTGTAGATTGCGGCGCCGCGTTCGCCACCGCTATTGGAGCCGAAGTGCAGGAAGTTTTCTCGGCCGAGAGCGACCGCACGTAACGCGCGTTCAGCGGCGTTGTTGTCGATTTCCACGGCGCCGTCATCGACGTACAGCGTGAGCGCTGCCCACTGATTCAGTGCGTCGTTGATGGCTTTGGCGGTATCGCCTTTCTGGGACACCGTACTCAATGTCGAGCGCAGCCAGATCTCGAGGGCGTCGAGTAGCGGACGCGCCTGCTCCTGCCTGACACGTCTTCGCTCATCCGGTGGCTTGCCTCGAATCGCGGCCTCAATTGCGTACAGTTCTCCGATCCGGCGCGACGCTTCAGTGTTGACCTCGTTCCTGCGCGCGACGAACAGATCATGGAATTTGCGGCGCGCGTGTACCATGCATCCAGCCTCGCGCACCTCACCACCTTCGTAGATCGCGTTGTAACCCGCGAACGCATCGGCCTGCAGTGTTCCCTTGAAGCACTTCAGATGGGTTTGTGGATATTCACCAGAGCGTGTGGGACTGTATGCGAACCAGACCGCCGGCGCTTCCTCCGAACCAGCCGGTCGGTCATCCCGAACGTAGGTCCAGATCCGTGCCGTCCGTGTCTTGCCGTTTCCGGGTTCGAGCACGGGTACCGGCGTGTCATCGGCGTGGATCTTCACGGCAGCCATCACGTATCGGCGAATGACCTCCACGAGTGGCCGGAGCAACGCACTGCACTGGCCGACCCAGTCCGCGAGTGTCGAGCGGCTGAGCTCCACGCCGTCGCGCGCGTAAATCACTGACTGGCGATACAGGGGTAGGTGGTCGCAGAATTTGCCGACCAGGACGTGCGCGAGCAATCCGGGGCCTGGCATGCCGCGATCGATCGGCCGGCTGGGCGCCGCGGCCTGCACAATGCAGTCGCAACGGGTACAGGCCTTCTTCAGCCGCCGATGACGAATCACCCGCCAATGGCCGGGCACATAGTCGAGTTGCTCGGCAATGTCCTCGCCCAGATCGGCGAGTGCGCCACCGCACTGCGGGCAACACGCATCATCGGGCTGGTGAACAACATCTTCGCGTGGCAGGTGCGCCGGTAGTGGCTTGCGTCCTGTCGGCTTGCCGGCTTCAGGGCGAGGCCGCCGCTTCGGCTCATCGACCGCCGCCACACCGTCGTTGGCCTGCAGATCTTCGAGACGCAATTCCAGTTGTTCGATCTGGCGATCAATCTTCTCCGACTTGCGCCCGAACTGCATGCGCTGGAGCTTCGCGATCCACAGCTTCAGATGCTCGATCTCGAGCGCACGATCCGAGAGTGTCTGCTGAAGCGTCGTCACGGTGCTGCGCAGATCCGCAAGGTCGCCTTCGCGCTCGCGTAGCGCCGCCTCACGCGCGAGCACAAGAGTCTTCAAGGCCTCGATGTCGTCCGGGAGGGAAGCATTGCTGGATGCCATGCAGCGAGTTTACGCGCGTGCATTGCGCTACGCGCGCGTTGTCACATACGTTTACAAAGCACTGCAGGGTCGGGCTGCATCGACAGGCTGTCGCCAGTCGAACCCTTCGAGCAGAAGGCCGAGTTGGGCGCTGGTCAGCGAAACAACACCGCCGTCAGCACGAGGCCAGGCAAAGCGCCCACGCTCCAGGCGCTTGGCGAACAGGCATAGCCCACCGTCACGCCAGTACAGGCATTTGAGGAGGTCGCCACGTTTGCCTCTGAACACGAAGATGTGTCCGCAGAACGGATCCTTCGCCAGCACGGTCTGCACCTTCGCAGCCAGGCCATCAAAGCCGCAGCGCATGTCCGTAAATCCGGCGGCAACCCAGATGCGCGTGTTCGCCAGCGGACCGATCACCGGGCCAGGCACTGGATCACCACGCGCAGCGTGTCGGGATCGACGCTCCCTTCAACGTACACGTCGCCTCGTGGCAACCGGATTCGGATCGTGCCGGGCACCTGTGCCGCAGGCGTAGATGCAGCCGGTTCGGCTACGCTGCTGTCGCCAGCCTCATTCACGGTGACCGGCAGCAAGGCACATCTGCGCTCGTCGGCGCCAAGCCGTCCTTCGAGATACTGCTTGCGCCAGTCGAACACCTGATTCGCATTCACTTCGTGACTGCGTGCAATCTCCGCCACCGAGCGCCCACTGGATAACGTCTCCTCGACGATCTGGCGCTTCTCATCCGGTGTACGCCGCCGATACTTGCGGGCGCCTTTGACTTCGGTGAATTCGGTCACTGTGTCCATGATTTCCTTTATGGGCACAGTGACATATGTGCCCCGGGAAATCATGGCGACGCATTCTTCCTGCGTCTATACGGTCACGGTCGGACGGTTACCAACGGGACCTATCAGGCCGGTGCGCAGCTGGCTTCCGGGCTGCTGCTGCCGGGTGAGGATGCGTACGTGATCTTGAACGGCGCGTCGAATGCCTATGTCGACGTGAGCGCCGCCGCGAACTTCTGCGCGGGCAGTACGTGGAGCGTCGAATGCTGGGTCAACATTGCCGCCTATATGGCAGCGGGCGCGAATGGATCGTATCCGCCCTGTACGGGTTCGCGGTTTCTTGGCAACACGACATGGACCAGTGGCAGTAATCGCCAGGGCGCGCTTGATCTCGGCATCGAGCACCGGAACCAGGGGGGCGAGGCGGATGTGATTTTCTACTGGACGGGCAAGCTAGCACTACGCCAATATATCCACTGATCTGTCGCATGAATGCGACAGGGGTAGACTGGAGTGGCCCGTCAGGTGGAGGTGGGCGGCTTGCCCGAGTCCGACGGGCACCACGCCTTCAGGTCTTCCCTGAAGGGGATAACGTGGCAATCTCCCCGTGCAGTTTCGCCTCCGCCTCGAAAAACCAGCGCCGCGGCAGCTTCTCCAGCAGCCGGTCGTGCAGCGTCAGCACCCGCGCAAACATCGCGCCATCCTCTGCACTGACCGACACGCGCCCCGGACTGCCACCCCTGACAGAATATATACTGGAGAAATGTTGCTCAGGCGCAACGGTAGCCATCGCGTTGCGCAACAGTCAATCCGCCGGCTCCGCTCCGTGAAGCCCCGTTCACGCGGAAGCGCCGGAACTGCCCTGTGGCGGCACGCTGTCCAGCACCGCCAAAGCCTGCTGCCGGATCTCGCGCGCGATCATCTGCTGAGCCCCCTCATACCAGCGCCGCGGCAATCCCTCGAGTAACCGGTCGTGAATCGTCAGCAACTTCGCAATCACCTCTGCGTCCGGCTCACTGACAGACTGCCAGCCATGCGCCCGGCCGCTTTCCATCAGACTCTTCAAAACCATGACTGCAGCGCCCAGGGCGCGTACATCAACTTCTGCGCCGGTCTGGCGCACCATCAGATTCGTGCGGCACAGCACCTGCACAAGCTCCGCCGCGTGATCGTGCTTCCCCAGCCCCTGCCGCAATGCCACCAGCGCAAGATGCGCCGGCAGCGAAATCGCACGCACCGCCTGCGCGGTGAGAGGCAGCAGCATCTCGCGCGTCAGCACCAGCCTCCCCATCCCCTTCCTGCTACCTTTCTTCGACTTACCCATTTCCTCGCGCCGCCTCCATGTCCACGGCGATCTTCTGGCAGTCATCCTGAGCGTCCACCACCCGGATCCAGAACCACTCGCCTTTCACTCCACTTGCCCGCCGCAACCACCCATCAAGCTGCGCACGCCGCAGCAGCGTCCGCGTCGTCATGTAGCTCATGCCAACCCGCGCGCACAGCTGTTGTGTCGAATACGCAATGCCGGGCGTCATGGCGGCCAGCAGATCGTCAAACCCCGCCCGCCAGTTCATTCCCCGCCCTCAAAGTGATAGTTCAGGCGCTTGATGCGCTTCTTCGAACGGGCAAGCACCGCACGCTGAAGACACTCCGGCGGATCCAGCAGGACTGTCGTAGCGTGACGCTCGAAACGATGACCTTTCGCACATTCGAACGCATCGCTGATCCTGTTGCCCTGCCACACATCGGCGCGGCACCGCCAGCCCAAAGCTCCGGCACGTTCATGCAGCCTTGCCAGACCATCCATCCGGTTCAATTGGCGCGTTTCCCGGACCAGACGACATCGCCGTCGACCGCATAGAGCTGACACCGATGGTAAAGCTGGCGGCAATGCTCAAGTGCATACGCGACCGGATCGGCTCCGCGCGACGAAGCTACCGCACTGCCATCGGGGGCCAACGCAAACGCTCGTGGCAGCGGCATCTGGAGGAACTGTGCGTATGCGCTGCGGCCCGCAGCGTTCAGGCGCGGCACTGCGGCAACATCCGTCAGCGCCGCAAAATGCGTCGCCTTTGGCGCGGGCGTTGGGCGAACCCACACCACGGTGTTATCGACGGCATACAGGCGGCAGCCAGGACCGTGCTCGCCACACCGCTTCAGCGCCTGGGCGAGCGGATCGAATCCACCTGCCGAGGCGCCCGCGCCGTTCGGTCCGATCGCCAGCGCACGAGGCAGGGGTTTGTCGAGAAATTTTCGGTAATAGGCTGGCCCCTGTTCGCCCAGGTACGGTAGCGCCTGTGTGTCGTTCAGATCCGCGTAGTGACTCGGCGGGGGCACCGGCATGGGCATGTATTCGGGATAGATTTCTGTATGTGGGAGCCCCACGCGCGCAAGGAACGCATCGGCCTTCGGTACCCACAACCCGAGCGCCTCGGGATAGCTGAGGATCTGGTGCGCATCCGCGCCAAACGAGCCGTAGGCAACCAGTTCAGCCGGGCCGCCCGCAGCAACATAGCGGTCGTACATCGTGTGCCATAGCGACGTGTTCAAAACCTGGTCGTTGTCCCCGAAGAACCAGATCGACGGCGTCTTTGTCTGTTTGCCCAGGATAGCGGCGGCAGTGACCAGGGCCGAATCGGGATCCGTGCAACCGACCTCCTGCATGCCCCCGGCGAAGCTCATCAAACCCTTGACACCAGGCACGTCGAGCGTACCGAGCGCAAGGGTGTTCCACCCGCCAAAGCTCTGTCCGGCAACCACAATGCGTGAGCCGTCGATATCGGGTTGCTGTTTCATGTAGCCGATCACCGCGCTGATATCGTT
>NZ_JAJEJQ010000005.1 GCF_021390575.1 Paraburkholderia adhaesiva
TCCCGCTCATGGCGGTCGTGTTGGTCCAGATCCGCACGTGCCCGGTAATGCCCTCGCCAAACTGCTGCATGTCGGCGGCCAGCCGCTCCACCTGCTCCTGAACGAGCCGCGCATGACGCATGAAGCACTCGCCTGCCGGCGTGGGTGTCATGCCCTGGCTGGTCCGGTGCAGCAGCCGGAAGCCCAGGCCATCCTCGAGGTTCTTCAGACGGTTGCTCGCGGCGGGCGCCGACAGGTGGCAGCGGGTCGCGGCCCGGGCGAGATTGGCCGTCTCACCCAGCGCCGTGAGCAGTCGCAGATCGACAAAATCGAAATGCATGGAGGCAGCCGCGCTTATGCGGTGACGTTGGTTTGCGCGGCGGCTTCGTTCTCAGGGATCTTTCCCGAGACAACCTCCAGCGTCAGCCCGCCTGGCTCGACCTTGAGAAGCCCCAGTGCGACGCACAGGGCGATCATCACGCAGGCGACCATGGCCACCACGCCAGAGACACCGAAGTGCGTGTACAGCAGCACGGCCAGATAGGGTGTGCACATCGATGCAGCCCGCCCGCTGACGCCGGCGACGCCCGTGCCTCGCAGACGGTGCGTAGTCGGGAAAAGCTCCGGGATATAGACGAACAGGCCCAGCGTGCAAACCGTATAGAGCGCCGTCACGAGCGCAAACCCCATCACCGAGATCTCGACAGGCTCGCGCATCTGAACGTAGATGTAGCCGAGAACAATGGAGACGAGCGAGCTGATGATCAGGGCCTTGCGGCGGCCCAGGCGGTCAGCGATCGCGTAACCGACGACGGCACCCGCCGGCGCGCCGAACGACATGAGCACAACGAAGCCGAGCGAGCGCGTGATGCTCAGGCCTTCGTTGATGAAGAACGTCGGCAGCCACGCGACAAAACCATAGAGCGAAACGTTGACGGCAACCGCGGTGAGCGCCGCCACGCCGGTGCGGCCGATCATGCCCGGGGCAAACAGCGCGGAGAGCGGTGCGGCCGGCGTCTCGTGATCGTGAACCCCGGTGACGGCCGGCAGGTCACGGCGGGTATGGCGACGCACCTCCTCCTCGATCGCAGCGACCGTGCGTTCCGCCTCTTCACTGCGGCCGACCGTTTCGAGCCAGCGCGGCGATTCGGGCATGCGGTGACGGAGCACCCAGACGATCAGCGCCCCCACCCCCGCGATGGCGAACATGTAGCGCCAGCCGAGATGCGGAATGACCCAGTAGCCGATTGCCGTGGCGGCAAGCAGACCCGAGTTGGTAATGAGGGCCAGCAGCGAAGTCCAGCGGCCGCGGCTCGACGGCGGCACGAATTCACACAGCGTGCCGGCTGCGACAACGAGTTCGGCGCCGAGGCCGACGCCCATCACGAAGCGCAGCAGGATCAGCCAGTCAATGCTGGGCACGAAGGCGGCGATGAACGACGCTCCGCCGAAGATGGCCAGATTGGCCTGATACGAAAACCGTCGCCCGAAGCGGTCACCGAGATAGCCCGCGAGGCCGGCGCCGATCATCATGCCAAGGAATGTCGCCGAGAGAAAAAAAGACCCCGTGCGCATGTCGGTAAAGCCTGCCTTGACCATCGCGGCAAGCGCACCATTGGCCAGGTAGATGTCGAAGGCATCCAGGAAGGCCCCCGCGCTGATCAGCCCGAGGATCTTCCAGTGAAACCGGCTGATGGGCAGGCGGTCAAGACGGGCCCCGGAATTGACGATGGCCATGGTGTCTCCAATGTTCTGTCCGGCCAGGGAGAGAATCCTTCGGAATACGTGACGATGTATTCGACGGAATCCTCATCAACCGAACGCGGTTATAGATATCTGGAGACTGCCCGCAATGCAGGGTGCAGGGAATTCTTATTTCTGGAATGCGCAATTCCATCCAGACTAATGCCCCGCGCAATGGCCCGGCATTGTCAGGAAAATGATAATTCTCCCGTAAATCAAGGCGTTTTTTTCATCATCTGCATGACAAAAAAATGCCGCCCGGAAAGGCGGCAAAGAGGGGAGGCACTGCTATGGAACACCTTTTAACGTCACATTAGTCTGGCGCCAGCTCCTTTAGCAGCGCGAGCTTCTGGTTGGCCTCGAGAAAGGCCGACACCGGCATCACCCGCATCATCTCGTCGAGTGCGTTCAGCACCTCGCCAAACAGGACGTAGGTAGCGTCATCCACACGAAAAGCCCCGACTTCTGTCACCGCGTCGCGGCATCGTTCGAACCCGGCAATGGCGTCTGCAAATAACTGCCCCATATCCGCACGACGATCTTTTCCACTCATGGCACGCGCGAGGAAAATCGCCTCGTCGATCACGATGGCATGAAATGGCTCTACCGTGCCACGACGCGCCATCTCCAGCGCGAGATGGTTTGTGGTGGATATCCTGTTGCGCGTGACTGCATTGAGCGGAAGCAGCATGCTCTTCGTGCGAGGCATCCGGCTCTGTCGCAAGGCTGGCATCGGCGCTGTTGAATGAGAGGTAATCTCGTTCTTCAAGACGTTCCCGAAAGAACGGTTACGGCTTCAACGCCGCGGTCGCGATGATCTCCACGCGAATGTCCGGCGACGCCAGCGCGGCTTCGCAGGTCGCCCGAGCCGGTGCTTTCCCCTTCGGTACCCACTCTTCCCACGCCGCATTCATCAGCGCGAAATCGCGGGCCATGTCGGCCACCCAGATCTGTACGGTCAGCAGACGCTCGCGGTCGGTGCCCGCCATTTCCAGATAGCTGTCGAGCTGCTGCAGGATGTTTGCCGTTTGAACGCCTGCATCGCCATTACGCGCGGTGGCCGTAAGGCCGGCCACATAGACCGTCCCGTTGTGGATCACCACGCGCGAGAGGCGCGGCCCGGTTTCAAGACGTTGAATATCGCTCATTGTTTTCATCTCCCTGATTGAATGACCTGTCGTCGCAGCGGTCGTGCCGGGCTGCCCGCTAGTGCAGGATCTTCGCCAGAAAATCCTTCGCGCGATCCGACTTCGGGCTCGCAAAGAAGGCTTCCTTCTGATCGTCCTCGACGATGGCGCCCTTGTCCATGAAGATCACCCTGTGTGCGACCTTCTTTGCAAAGCCCATTTCGTGGGTCACGCACATCATCGTCATCCCTTCCTGCGCGAGCTCCACCATCACGTCGAGTACCTCGTTGATCATCTCCGGATCGAGCGCGGAGGTCGGCTCGTCGAACAGCATGGCAATCGGGTCCATCGACAGGGCGCGCGCGATGGCGACGCGCTGCTGCTGGCCACCCGATAGCTGGCCCGGGAACTTGTCCGCATGTGCGCGCAGTCCCACGCGCTCGAGGAGCTTGAGCCCCTTGTCCGTTGCTTCATCCCTGCTTCGGCCCAGTACCTTGATCTGCGCGAGGGTGAGGTTTTCGGTGATCGACAGATGCGGAAACAGTTCGAAGTGCTGGAACACCATGCCGACCTTCGAGCGCAGTTTCGGGAGATTGGTCTTCCTGTCGCCCACCGACTGATCGTTGACGAGGATTTCCCCCTGCTGGAATGGCTCAAGCCCGTTGACGGTCTTGATGAGCGTGGACTTGCCCGAACCCGACGGGCCGCACACAACCACCACCTCGCCCTTCTTCACCTCGGTCGTACAGTCGGTGAGCACCTGGAACTGGCCGTACCACTTCGATACGTTCTTGATGGAAATCATCTTGCAACCCTTCTCTGGAGACCTTTGGCAAAGCTCGATGCAACGAGGCAAATCACGAAATAGCCGGCGCCTGCGAACAGGACCATCTCAACCGTCGTACCGTCACGGTCGCCGATATTGGTGGCCGTACGGAAAAAGTCCGCGAGGCTGATCACATAGACGAGCGAAGTGTCCTGGAACAGCGCGATCGCCTGCGTAAGCAGAAGCGGCACCATCGCCCGAAACGCCTGCGGCAGCACGACGAAGCGCATCGCCTGCCCGTAGCTCATGCCGAGCGCGAACGAGGCGTTGACCTGCCCGCGGGGTATCGCCTGGATACCGGCGCGGATGATCTCCGAGTAGTAAGCCGCCTCGAAGAGGGAAAACGCGACCAGTCCCGATGCCAGCCGTACGTCGACATCAGGAGAGAGGCCGAGCACGTTCTGCAGCACCTGCGGCACGATCAGGAAGAACCACAGCAGAACCATCACGAGCGGGATCGAACGGAACACCGTTACATAGCCCTTCGCGAACCATGCAAGCGGTTTGACGCCAGACAGGCGCATGAGGGCGATCAGCGTGCCCCAGAGAATGCCAACGACGATGGCGCACAGCGTGATCTTGAAGGTGACGACCGCGCCGGTCCACAGTGTCGGCAGCGCGTTGGGAATGCCGCTCCAGTCGAAGTGATGCATCACTTGCCTCCGATATAGCCGGGCAGCCGGGTTCTTGACTCGACCCAGCGCATGAGCGCCATGACGACGAGATTGATGAGCACGTACGCGAGCGTGACCGAGATAAACGATTCGTAGGTCTGCGCGGTGTAGTCGACCAGCTGGCGTGCCTGCGCGGACAGATCGAGCAGGCCGATCGTCGAGGCGACGGCCGAGTTCTTGAAGATGTTCAGAAACTCGGATGTCAGCGGCGGCACGATGACGCGATACGCCACCGGAAGCAGCACGTAGCGGTACGTCTGCCACTGCGTGAACCCCATCGCGAGTCCCGCGGCACGCTGGCCGCGCGGCAACGTATTGATGCCGGAGCGAACCTGTTCACACACCCGCGCGCCGGTGAAAAGCCCCAGGCAGATGATCGATGACGAGTAGAACTGCGCGTCAGGTGGCAACTGCTTGTACCAGAGGCCGATCGATGAGGGCGCCAGATCCGGTATGACCAGATACCAGATGAAGAACTGCACGATGAGCGGGATATTGCGGAACACGGCGACGTAGACGGTACCGGCTCCTGCGGCCCATCTGTTCGGCACCGTGCGCAGCACGCCGAAGAAGGATCCGACGATGAACGCGAGTACCCAGGCCGCGAGTGACACGGTGATCGTCACCCAGAAGCCCGAGATGAGCCAGCCGAGATACGTCGTGGGCTCGCCCGTCGATACCGGACTGAACAGGATGCCCCAGTTCCAGTGATAGGACATGATGGTAAAAGTCTCCCCGCATGGGTGCCGGAGTCAGGCTGCTGATCTTCCCAGCGACCTTCTCCGGCTTCCGGGCGTTGGTGGTTATGAATTACCGGGCGGTGAAGCACAGGGACCGCAGCGCCCTGCCGGCCGTCCCTGCTCCGCGTCTTGCCGAAACGCTTAGTCGAGCGCCTGATCGTTCGGATGGGCGAACAGTGCCTTGTTCTCGGCCGACAGCGGATAGTCGAGATTGATGCCCTTGGGCGCGATCGGCTGGGTGAACCACTTCGTGTAGAGCTGCGCCGCTTCGCCCGACGTCTGCATGTTGGCAATGACGCGGTCTGCGAGCTTCTTGAAGACGGGGTCATCCTTGCGCACCATGCAGCCGTAGACTTCGGACATCGGCGGCGTACCGGTGACCACGTAGTCCTGCGGGTCCTTCTCGTTGGCCCGCGCGCCGTACAGAAGCGGCTCGTCGTTCACATAGGCTGCCGCCCGGCCGGTCTTGAGCATCAGGAAGGAATCCGCATGGTCCTTCGCGAAGATGAGCTGCATGTTCATCTTCTTCGTGTTGTTCATCTCACGCAGCAGGCGGTCTTCCGACGTGCCCGCGGTGGTCACCACGGTCTTGCCCGCGAGATCGGAGAAGTCCTTGATGCCCGAGTCCTTCTTCGTGATCAGGCGCACGCCATACTGGAAGAAGCTGTTCGTGAAGGCGACCTGATTGGCGCGCTCCTTCGTGTGCGTGGTCGATCCACACTCGATATCGATCGTGCCGTTCTGAAGCACGGGAATGCGATTCTGCGACGTGATCGGCGTTTCCTTGACGGTCAGGGTGCTGAGCTTGAGCTCCTTCTTGACCTCATCGACGATGCGCAGCGCGATTGCCTGCGAGTAGCCGACCGTGTGCTGCTGGCTGTCGTAGTAGGAAAACGGCACCGACGACTCGCGGATGCCCAGCGAGATGACGCCCGTATTCTTGATTTTCTGCAGCGTGGGACTCGTCTCCTGCGCCTGCGCGCTGGAGAAAAGTGCGCATCCCGTCGCGATCACCGACAGCATTGCCAGACGTTTCATGGTGTCTCCTTGGTTTGATGGGGCGACGCACGATGCGCCGACCGGGTTATTTCAACCTGCGAAAAGCGATACTTCCTTGTCCTACGACAACCGGTTCAACGAATAGACGCTCGCATCAACCGACGTCTGCCGTCCATGCAGTACCTCGGCCAGCAGTTTCGCGGTGCCGCACGCGAGCGTGAAACCCAGTGCCCCATGCCCCGTGTTCAGCCAGAAATTGCTGAATTTCGTGGCGCCCACGAGTGGCTTGCTGTCGGGCGTTGCTGGCCGGTGCCCACACCAGGTTTCGGCATTCGCATAGTCAGCAGCAAAGGGGAAGATCTCTTTCACGTGACGAGTCAACGTTGCGAGCCGCGCCTCGCGTTGCGACTCATCCGCCCCCGTGATTTCCACCATGCCAGCGATGCGCAACTGTTCTCCCAGCCGCGCGTACACCACCTTGCGGTGCAGGTCCGTGACATTGATCCCCGGTGACCGGTCCGGAATCGCGGCGGCCGTCAGGCTGTAGCCCGTCAGCGGATAGATCGGCAGGCGCAAACCCAACCCTTCAGCGAGATCAACGCTGGCCGTTCCAGCCGAGAGAACAAATGCGTCTGCGCGGATATCGCCCTGCTCGATTCGCGCGGCAACGATCTGTCTTCCCTGCCTCACCCAGCCGAGCACGCGGGTGCCGGTCATGATCCTGACGTGGTACCGATCGCGCAGCACATTCGCGAGCGCATTGCAAAAGCGCAGGCAATCACCTGCTTCTTCCGATGGCGTATGAATGCCGCCAACGATCGACGTCGGCGCAAAGTCCAATGACGGTTCAATCTCGATACAACCGCGGCGATCGAGCGCCGACTGGCTGGCGCCGCCCTCCGCGAGCAGGTCAACTTTCCTGCGGGCGAGTTCGAATTCGTGGGCGTCACGGTAGACGACGAGCTTGCCGTTCTGCACGTGGTCGAACTCGATCTTCTCCTGCCCGACAAGCTCATGCAGGGCCGCACGGCTCAATGCGCCGAGCTGGAGCAGCTCCAGCGCAGTCCTGTTGCTCGTCGCCGTGCGGCAGGCTCGCAGAAACGCCATGCACCAGCGCCACTGTTTCATGTCGGGACGCGGCACATAGCGCAGCGCCGAGTCACTGCTGAGGAGCCACGCCGGCAGATGCGGAAGCACGGAAGGGTCGGCCAGCGGTGCCACGTAGCTGTAGCTCAGCTGTGCACCATTTGCATGGCTGGCCCCCTGCGCGACATCGTCCCCACTCTCCAGAACCGTCACGTCATGGCCTTCGCGAGCGAGAAAATACGCTCCGGTCAAGCCCACAACGCCCGCACCCACGATACATACCTGCATATGCGACCAGCCTTCCTTCGTGAACCGTAACTGGTCAAAGTGTGCGTGCGCAACCATCCCCTCGCAAATGAATTGAGTTGGGAGTGCATAACCCCACGTTATGCGCAAATCGGGAATGTGGGCCCTGATTTCGAGATAGCATGACTACCCATGTTCTCGACGCACGCGCGCAGCATATCGACGAATGCCTTACCGGCGTTGGATTCCAGCTCACCGTCGCGCCACAGCGCATAGACGCCCATGGAGAGTGTCGGAAGAACGGGCCGGACAGAGACCTGGTCCGCACCCATGCGCGCGCTCAGCTCATCGATCAATGTCAGGCCGACGCCCCTTGCGGCCAGCGCACGCGCAACGTACCAGGTCTGGGCTTCGATCGAGGCAACGTGCCCGTCCAGCCCCAGCGTTTCAAGCTCCCGTCGAATGAACTCGCCAAGCGGATCCACGCTGCCGATGCTGATCCAGTCGCGCGTGACCACCTCCTCCATCCCGATCGGTTCAGTGCTGTCGTCTCCAGGTGGTCCGACGCAGACGAGCGCGGTGCGGCCCAGTTCGACCGCTGTGATTCCCGGACTTCTGGGCGGCTCGACGCCAACACCGATATCGAGATCCCTTGTGAAAAGCGCCGTGATCAGTTCGGTCGTGTGACGGGTCTGGATCCTGAGCGAGACCTCGGGATGCGAAAGGCGGAATTGCTGGACCGCCTCGGGGATCAGGCTCACGCCGAGACTCGGCAGGCACCCGACGCGCAGATAGCCCTGGGGCTGCGATGCCAGATTGCGCGCGAGGTTTCGAAGGCTCTCGATATTGGACTGGAGCTTGTGGGATTCGGCAAAGAGGATTTCGGCTTCACGCGTAGGCACAAGCCTGTTGTTGGTGCGCTTGAACAAGGCAAACCCGAGGCCGTGCTCGGTCTGCGCGAGTGCCTTGCTCATGGCGGGTTGCGAAATGCACATCAGTTCGGCAGCCCGAGAAATCGATCCCGTGCGCATGATCGCAAGCAGGATCTCGATATGTCTCAATCGCACGCTGTTTGTCCCCGGTTACTGGTTTCTCGCCGGCGGAAAGATGTATGGCGAGGCAGCCGATGATGGGGCGAGCTTTTCCATCCTGATCATCATCGCGCGGTCGATTTCCTGGCATTCACCCTGAACTTGCGCCATGATCGCGGCGGCGTCGCACGAGATACGCAACAGGTCTTCGGTGTGAACCTTCGGCATGTAGGGGCTTGCTGCAAGCGCTGTGGCATTGCTGGCGATGTCTGCCAGGGCCGCTGCGACACTGCCGCGATGTTCAGCCAGAAAAAGGAGCAGGTCCTCGAGTACCTTGATCTGGTCGCGCAATTTCGCCACCGTGGACTCGTGATTCGTCTCGTTCTTTTGCATGGTGCGTGATCTCGTCAAGCTTGAAGCGGCCAGGGAAGCACATGGACGATGAGCCGGGTGGTTCGCACCGACAGCCTGTGGCGCATCGTCTCACCCATAGGGACTAGCACGGGCTCGTTGCAGTGAGCACGTCGTTGACGAACACCGGCGATGGGCGCATTCGAGTGACAGGTGACGTTGTGATGCAAGGCGTGTCCTCCAGTGAACGGAAAACATGCCCGCAACCAGAGGCACTGCGAGGGGTGAGCGGGCACGAGGCAGGGCTGGAAAACCGGCGCAACACCAAACCGGCAGGTCCGAAGACCTCCCTACCACGACCCGCCCATTGACGAAACCAACAGACGTGCAGCGATAGCCGCACGCCCTTGCGGGCGTGCGGGGTGTTGCGTAACCAGGTTTCCAGGCCTGGTGCCGGTGTTTCCGGCAGATGCCAACCGCGAACAGCATGACGGCGAGCATGCCTATGCTACCGCCAAATGCGCGCCCGATCGCGGCATTTGACGTAGTTTAACTCTTTGGTGACAAATGTCTGAGCGGGTCGGCCTGACGGGGCTTCCGAGGGTGATTTTCCATATATGGAAAAATAAATCCGTCCAGGAAAATTTGTTGACCCACGAAAAAACTGCCGCTTATAGTCCTCCTCACACGCCGTGACCTGTCACGTCGAACTGAACGGAGAACGCCTACGTGCAGCACTACGAAAATTTCATCGATAACGAATTCACCGGGTCTGCAACGCAGTCCCGTATCGAGGTCATCAATCCCGCTACCGGGCAGGCTGTCGCGCTCGTTGATACGGCCAGTCCGGAAGATGCGAACCGGGCCGCGCGTCAGGCCGCTGGGGCACAGAAGTCGTGGCGCCGTCTGCCCGCTGCCGAACGGGCCAAGGTCCTGCACCGGCTTGCTGATGCACTCGTGGAACGGGCTGACCGGATCGGCGCGGCTCTCGCACTCGAATCCGGCAAGAGTCCCGCGCATGCGCGCGCTGAAGTCATCTACGCAGCGGAAGTCACGCGCTATCACGCCGAATGGGCACGCCGCATCACCGGCGAAATCATCCCGAGCGACAACCCCAACGAAAACCTTCTGCTCTATCGCGAGCCCATCGGGGTTGTCGTCTGTCTCATCCCGTTCAACTCCCCCGTGTACACGCTGATGCGCAAGCTTGCCCCGGCGCTCATCACCGGCAACACGGTGATCGTGCGCCCGAGCAGCTATACGCCGTGCTCGGCGATGGAGATTGCACACGCAGTCGTGCAGGCGAATGTGCCAGCCGGTGTGATCAACATCATGGCGATGAGCCACATGGTGGCCGAGCAGATCTGCACGCACCCCGCTGTCGGCATGATCACCCTTACCGGCAGCGTCGGCGCCGGCCGCAAGGTGCTCGAATACTCGCAGGTCAATATCGCAAAGGTGGCGCTCGAGCTGGGTGGCAAGACCCCGGCGATCATCGAGCCCGATGCCAACCTTGAACAGGCGGCCGCCGATATCGTCCGCTCGAAGACGACGAACTGTGGACAGCTCTGTACCGCCGTCGAGCGTGTCTATGTGCACGAAGAAATCGCGCCGAAGTTCATCGGCCTGCTGCGCAATCGCATGCGCGAACGCCAGTGGGGCGACCGCAGCAAGAATCACGACTGGATGGGGCCGCTGATTCACGAGAATGCGCGCCTGCATATCCACCAGATGGTCGAGCGCGCCATCGACGACGGCGCTGTCCTTGAATGCGGCGGTGTGATCCCGGATGGCAAGGGCTTCTTCTATCCGCCGACCCTGCTTACCGGGTGTCGCCAGGATATGGAGATCGTCCAGGAAGAAGTCTTCGGACCGGTGCTCGCCGTCGTCACCTACCGCACGCTCGACGAGGCGCTGGAGATGGCCAACGATCACCAGTTTGGACTCGCCTCGATGATCTACAGCGAAAACCATCGCACCATCATGCGCGTCGCCAACGAGATCGAGGCGGGCGAATGCTACGTGAACCGCGTGCCTGATGACCCATACCAGGGCCATCACTCGGGCTGGAAACGATCAGGCATTGGCGGCGACGATGGCCAGCACGGCATGCTCGCCTTCACGCAGACGCGCCTCGTGGTTGCGACCTGGTAAGCACACGACCTGGAAAAAGACACAGGAACAGGACAAATCCTGACTGGAAAGCTGCGCGGGGCGTAACACGGATTGACGTGGCCCCGCCAACGCTACATATGAACCCCTGCAAGCCGCGAATACATTTCGGATTGCTTACTAGCTGGAGAGCGCCAGACCCGGAACACGAAGAATACGCCGAGATAGTCATGCAGTACCGGTGAGACACACCGCGCATCGAGCAATAAAAATTGGAGACATCATGACTGTAACAATCGAATCCCCGGAGCAGACACTGGCGGATACATCCGCCCCCTCCCCGTTAGTCCGCTATTTTCAGCTGGCCGTGCTGACACTCGCCGCCGGCGCGCTGTATCCGCTGCTCTACCTGCGGCAGAATTTTGAAAACACGCTGCTGCAGGCGTTCCACATCACTGCCGACCAGCTCGGCGAGCTCTACTCGGTGCTGGGCATCGTCTATGTGGTCACCTACATCCCGAGTGGATGGCTCGCCGACCGCGTAAGCTCGCGCTGGCTCGTCGTGTTTTCGCTCGGCGCCGTGGGCCTGCTCGGCCTGTGGTTCGCCACCTACCCCGATCCGTCGATGCTGCGCTGGATTTTCCTCGGCTGGGGTGTGGCCGGCGGCCTGACCTTCTGGTCGGCGATCCTGCGCGCCGTCAAGCTGCTCGGCACCGACCGCGAGCAGGGCCGCTTCTTCGGCATCCTCGACGGCGGCCGCGGGCTCACGGAAGCGGTACTCGCTTCGATCGCCGTGGCGATCTTCGCGCACTACGCGAGCGAAACGCCGCAACATTCCCTGCAGCCCGTGATCCACATGTACGCGTACACATGCCTGGGCATCGGCGTGCTTGCCGGGCTGATCCTGCCGAGCGACCGGAACCGCACGCGTGAATCCGGTGTAGCGGCACAGGGCGGCAGCGCGCTTGGCGACTTCATCATGCTGATCCGTATTCCTGAGATCTGGCTCATCAGCCTCATCGTGCTGGCAGGTTATCAGCTGTTGTGGGCGACGTTCTCGTTCTCCAGTTACATCCAGGAGCACTTCTCGGCTTCTGCCGTGCTCGCCGGTGAGCTGACCGTCATCAAGCTGTGGATGCGGCCCATCGGTGCCATTGGCGGTGGGTTCCTCGGCGACCGCTTCTCCAATGTGAAGGTGCTGGGTTTCGGCATGCTCGCCGCGGCTATTGCATGGATGCTGTTTGTTCTCGTGCCCGCCTCGGTTCCCATGTGGCTGCTGGCCTGCTGCATCGTGCTTCTCGGGCTGATGACGTACTCGGTGCACGGCCTGTACTGGGCCATCATCGACCGCTGCCATGTGCCGGCACGCGTGACCGGCCTTGCGATCGGGATCATCTCGATGATCGGTCTTTCGCCCGACGTCTTCCTGCCGATGATCAACTCGGCGATCTCGCACCAGTTTCCGGGCGTGCTCGGTACGCAGCTCTACTTCGTCTATATCGGCGCCTGCTGTCTGGTCGGCAGTGGCTTGACCTGGGTATTCGCGAAGCGTACGGAGCACTACCGCTTCCCGGGCCGGTAATCTTGCGCGACACCACTCTCACACGAAAGACCCATGAAAATTACCTCGCTTGAAACCTATGTTGTTGCCGTGCCGCCGCCCTACATTGGCGGGCGCTACTGGATCTTTGTAAAACTCAAGACGGCCTGCGGTATCGAGGGCGTTGGCGAAGTCTACGCGGCGAGCTTTCACCCCTCCGTGATGGAAGCGGCGATCGGCGACGTGTACCAGCGGTACCTCGAAAACCACGATCCGCACCACGTCGAGCGCTTCTTCCGCGAAGCGTATTCGAGCGGCTTCACGCAGCGGCCCGACATCAGCATGATGGGGATCGTCAGCGGCCTGGAAATGGCGTGCTGGGACATCATCGGCAAGGCTGCCAACCGGCCTGTCTATGACCTGATCGGCGGCAAGGTGAACGAGCGCCTGCGCTCCTATACGTACCTGTATCCGAAGAACGAGGACGGCACGTACAGCCACGACTACGAGGACATCGAGCCGTCCGTGCGTTGCGCCGAGGAATACGTGAAGCAGGGCTTCACGGCGATCAAGTTCGATCCGGCCGGACCCTACACGGCGTACTGTGGCCACCAGCTCAGCCTCGACCTGCTCGAGCAGTCGGCGATGTTCTGCAAGCGCCTGCGTGAGGCGGTGGGCACGAAATGCGATCTCATCTTCGGCACGCATGGCCAGATGACGCCGTCGGCCGCCGTGCGGCTCGCGCGCTACATCGAGCCCTACGATCCCCTGTGGTTCGAGGAGCCGGTGCCGCCGGGCCAGTCCGAGGCAATGGGGCGCGTCGCGCAGAAGACCAGCATTCCGATCGCCACCGGCGAGCGCCTGACCACCAAATACGAGTTCTTCGACGTGCTGCGCAACAACGCCGCGTCGATCCTGCAGATGAACCTGGGACGCGTGGGCGGGATTCTCGAAGCCAAGAAGATCGCGAGCCTGGCTGAAGTGCATTACGCGCAGATAGCGCCGCACCTCTACAACGGCCCGATCGGCGCGGCAGCCAGCATCCAGCTCGGCGTGGCCTCGCCCAACTTCCTGATCCAGGAAAGCATCATGCGCTGGGAGGGTTTCCACGCCGAGATCCTCAAGAAGCCGATCCGCTGGGAAGACGGCTACATCATCCCGCCGACGGAGCCGGGCCTCGGCGTCGAACTCAACATGGAAGTCGTCAAGGCCAACATGCCGTACACAAGCCGCCGCCTGCATCTGACCGTCTCGACGCAACCGTTCGACGTGAAGGGGTTTTCCGACAGCTGGAAGGCGCGCTACGCAGAAGACAAGGAATAGCAGAAATGGATGCAACCACCTTCGATTACATCATCGTCGGGGCCGGCTCCGCCGGCTGCATCCTCGCCGATCGTCTGAGCGAATCGGGGAAGTATCGGGTGCTGCTGCTCGAGGCGGGCAGCGCGGACAAATCGATGTGGCTGCGCATGCCGCTCGGGTTCGCGAAACTCTTCTACCACCCGAAATACAACTGGCGCTATCAGACCGAACCGCAGCGTGAACTGGCTGGCCAGCGCGTTTATACGCCGCGTGGCAAGGTGCTGGGCGGCTCGGGCGCAATCAACGCGATGATCTACGTGCGTGGCCAGCAACAGGATTTCGATGACTGGGTCGCACAGGGCAATTCCGGCTGGGGCTGGGACGACGTGCTGCCCTGGTTCAAGCGGCTGGAGTCGCACCACGCGGGCGATACCGAATGGCACAGCAGCAGCGGCAAGATCCGCATCACGCGCGACACCGTGCATCCGATCTGCGAGTCGTTTTTCGAGGCTTGCACCGCGCTCGGCCATCGCTCCAATGACGACTTCAATGGCGCCCGGCTCGAGGGCTTCGGCGTTTATGACATCAACACGCGCGACGGGCAACGGGACTCGTCATGCACGGCCTACCTGCACCCGGCAATGAAGCGTTCGAATGTGGTCGTGCAGACGGACGCCCTCGTGGAACGCGTCCTGTTCGACCGCGAGCGGAAAGCCACTGGCGTGAATGTCCTGATCAAGGGGCACCGGCAGCACTTCGCCGCGCGCCGGGAAGTCATCCTCTCGGCCGGCGCGGTGGAGTCGCCGAAGCTGCTGCAGTGTTCGGGCGTGGGCGACGCGCAACTCCTGCAACGGCATCAGATACCGGTGATTCACCACAGTCCGGCTGTGGGCCAGAACCTGCAGGACCACCTGTGTGCGTCTTACTACTATCGCGCGAACTGCCCGACCGTGAATGACGAGGTACGCCGCCTCCCCCAGCAGGCGCGGGCCATGCTCCAGTACCTGTTCCGCCGCAAGGGAATATTCGCGACGACCGTCAAGGCGGGTGGCTTCCTGCGTACCAGTCACACGGAAAAAGCACCCAACGTGCAGCTGTACTTCAATCCGCTTTCGTATGTCCTGCCGGAATCAGGCGGCATGCCGCGGGTTGAGCCGTACTCGGGCTACACGATCTTTTTTGCGCCGTGCAGACCGACCAGCCGCGGCACGATCGAGCTGACCAGCGCCGACATTCACGCGGCGCCCCGCATCGATCCCAACTACCTGTCGACCGAACACGATCAGGCCGAAGCGATCGCCGGCAGCAGGCTCGTACGCGAGCTCGCGGCAACGCCCTGGCTCAAACGGGTGACGGCGGAAGAAGTCCGTCCGGCAGGGACCGTTTCCGACGACGCCAGCATGCTGCAGTTCTTCCGCGAGCAGAGTGGCTCGATCTACCACCTCTGTGGTTCGTGCGCGATGGGTAGCGATACGCAACGCTCGGTGGTGAACAGCCAGCTGCAGGTGCATGGCATGACGAACCTGCGCGTGGTGGACGCCTCGGTGTTTCCGAACATCACCTCGGGCAACATCAACGCGCCCACGATGATGGTGGCGGAAAAGGCGGCAGACTTGATCCTGGAGCGTGCTGCCGCCTGAAACAGCCTGCAGGAGACAATTTTTACAGGTTTGAAGACAATGAAAAAAGACTTAAAGAAATATAATTTCGTAGTACTGACTGCATTGCTCGCAGGGTCGCCCGTAGCCAGTCATGCGCAGAGCAGCGTGACGCTGTACGGGATCATCGACGGAGGCGTCACGTACGTGAGCAACTCTGGCGGCGCCCACGTCGTGAAGTTTGATGATGGCGTGTCGTGGGGCAACCGGTGGGGGCTGAAAGGTACCGAGGATCTTGGTGGCGGCCTGTCGGCGGTATTCGTGCTCGAAAACGGGTTCCACCTCGGCAACGGTGCGCTGGCCCAGGGCGGTGCCGAATTCGGGCGTCAGGCATATGTCGGCCTGAGCAATGCCTGGGGCACGCTGTCGCTGGGCGACCAGTACGACATGACGCGGGAAATCATGTCGAACTACAACATCTCCGGCTGGGCAAGTGGCTACGCCATTCACCAGGGCGACTTCGACCGCCTGAACGGGGACCGTCTGCCGAGCTCCATCAAGTTCATGTCGAAGGAGTTTGCGGGCTTCATGTTCGGCGGCGTGTACTCGTTTGGCGGGGTGGCGGGCGACTTTCACCAGAAAAGCGCATGGAGCGCGGGCGCACACTACGCAAACGGCGGCTTCACGATCGGTACCGCCTACACCCAGTTGAACGACCCGTTTGGCCTCTACGCCTTCGATCCGTATGCGATGATCGGCACCAGCACGTTCCTCGGACAGCCGACGGTCAGCTTGAATCCGTCGACGGGTGCCATCACCGACCTGTACTCGAGCACGCCCTTCCCCGTCGACAAGCAGGGAACCTTCGGCGTCGGTTCGAGCTACCAGCTCGGCACGGTCACGCTGATGGGCAACTTCACGTACACGACGATCAAGGGACTCGGTCAGACGTCGCACATGAAGGTGGCCGAAGGTGGCGCGAACTGGCAGGTCACGCCGGCGTTCAGTGCGATCGGCGGGTACCAGTACACGAACTTCGAGGGCCATCACTGGAACCAGCTCTCGGCGGGCCTGCACTATCTGCTCTCCAAGCGCACCGACGTCTATCTGTCGGCTGATTGGCTGAAGGCCTCGCGGGGCGTCGACGCGGTGATCGGCTACAGCTTCACGCCGTCGACAACCTCGACCCAGGCCGACGTACGCATCGGGATGCGTCACTCATTCTAGGTCCGAGGAGCAAAGCCGTTACAATTGACGCCGATGAAACTGATCGAGTCCCCTCCGCCCGAAAAGTCAAAGGCGCCTGCTGTAGACGGTGCCTTTGACATCATGCAGGCGCTCGTCCAGTCGACCTACCCGCTCTCGCTCACCGAGATTGCGGACCGCGTGAACATGCCGGTGGCGAGCTGCCACCGGATCATCAACGCGTTGCTGCGCCGCGGGCTGGTCGTGCAGGATCTGCAGCGCAGAAAGTCCTATTGCATGGGAGCGACGCTATTCCAGATGGCGTCGGCCGCGTATTTCCAGCAGCCCATCGTGCCGCTTTTCCACTCGATTGCCGACGTCCTGAAAAACGAACTGCACCAGGCGGTCAATCTCAGCGTGCTCGCAGGCTCGCATACGCTCGTGGTCGCGCACGTGCCGTGGCCGTTCGCGCAGAGCCATGGCATCTACGTCGGACTCTCGAATGTCCTGCACCGGACGGCGGCCGGCAAGGCGATGATGAGCATGCATCCGCTGGCAATCCAGAAACAGTACTGGGAAACGTATATCGCGGATAGCGGGCAGGAGCTGGAAGCGTGGTTGCACGAACTGGCCGAAGTCAAGCGCGTCGGCTATGCGCTGACGCAAACGGAAACGCTGGCTGGCGTCTTCACGCTTGCCGCCCCTGTACTGAACCGGCGGGGCGAGCCGCTCGCCGCGATGGCCGTGTGCTTCGATACGCAGCGCGACATCCGCGCGATGGCCACGCCGCTGATCCAGGCGACGTGGCAGTTGTCCGCGCGTCTCGGCTAGAAGGTCGGTATCGCACCATCAGGACCCTTCGGCGGTTTCAGACAGTTCGGGTGTCGTTGACAACTCGTCGCACAGCGTCGTCACGAACGCTGTCAAGGCAGGGTCATCGACGTTCACAAATGGGCGGCGTGTGCCACTGACAAGGGGTTCCGACACATCGAACCGAAGCACGGGTTGGCGAACAACTGGCATTGCCGGTATATCGCTCTGCGTCTGCTCGACGGCCCGTGGCGAGGAACCGCCCCGCCTTCCTTTTTTTCAATTTTCATTCCGGGTGGCAAAACGAATTCGCATCACCTGGCATCGAAAGCCGGTAATAGTTCACGCGCGCAATTGGGCGCTGATAGACCTGGTGCTCAATCGCTCCTGCTGCAAGGAGTTCATCTATTGCATGCCTGACGTCCGTCGTTGGCTGCCCCGTTACATGGCTGATCGACCGGAACGGTAACTGCACGTACCGTTCGAACCACAGTATCTGGACGACAGCCAGCGCCGCTATCAATGCCTGACTCGATACACCGAGGCTCGCGAGTCGCCTGATCAGCGCCCGCTTTTCTGTTGGCAGATGTGCGCACGAATCCCACAAACTTTGCAGCGGAGCCGGTTGGTTCATGCCATGTACCTCGCAGTTCCATTGGTAGTTGAGCGATCCGCGCGCCTGAGGGCCTTATAGGGATATGGCGGACAGCTACTGCTGTACGATAGTCGCCTCAAACTTCCCACCATCGGGTGTCCAGGACGCTTTCCCGTATATGTCAGTGGTACCGGTTATTACGCGCCCATTGGCCAGCCGTATGCGATAGGGCTTATTCGCGTCGACGCCCCCGCGCCTCTCATTGGCAAACGTAAAACGTCTGTCCTCTTTCCCACTGTGTGCGCCCATGCTAATCAGCAGTTCGCGCTGTTCTGCCAGCGCATTGAGTTCCAGAGATTCTGCGTTTTCGTTATCGGGAGATATATAGTTCAGGATCGTCGCTCCGTAGCGGTTCGGCGCATTCAGTGGCAATCCCGCATTTACCAGGGCCGGAATTACCTCCGTCAACTTCGCATTCAATCCGAGATAGGGCAGCAAGGTATTGCCTTCCGCATCACGCCAACGAGCATCGGCGCCGTGCGAAAGTAGTAGTTTGACCATTTTTTCGCTGGAAGCATACGCAAGCGGTGGTCGACCGTCCCGCGCGACGGGCCGCAACGTTGCACCTTTCTTGAACAGCGCAGCCGCGATGTCCGCCTGGTCTGCGAAGATTGCTTCTTCGAGAGCAGTCTTTCCGTCAGCATCTTCGGCATTCAGATGTATGCCGGGTGAGTTCGCAATGAGTTCTACAAGGGGAACGCTCGCGCTCGAAACCGCTTCTATCAACGGTGCAGATTCCACATTGTTGGGCGCCCGATTGAGATTCGCACCATGTTTGATGAGGGCAATCGCCAAATTTGGATTCTTGCCTATGATCGCAAGATGAAGAAGGCTGACATTGTCGGATTCAGCGTTGCCTGGCAGACCCGAGACAAATAACCTTTCGAGCACCGGTAATGCCTTTGAATCGTAGTCTTTTGGAGCTGATGATGAATCGGCGCTCACCAGCCTCGCGGCCATGTCCGTCACGTCTGACCTATCGGCGCGACCCGCTAACCACTCTGCATTATCGTACCTGTAATTGTACTGTGCGGTATTAAAAGCATCTTTGATCGAACATCCAGCCGGCGGCACTGGCCAGACCTCAGTCAGGAGGAAGTGCAATCCTGCCGGGTCGCTATAGTCGGCGGCCCGACACAGCACCTCACCAGATTGGGACAACGCTGAACGCAATAGAGGACTCGATTTCAGCAGCTTTCGCGCGAGACTAACGTCACTGGGCCGTCTGGGTTGCGGTTTAACCGACTCGGAATCGGGATTTTTCCCCAATGCAGATTCAAATTCGGCCACAGCTTTTTCGGTCGGCGCTGCTGCTTGCTCTGCTGCACGTTGTTGCGCCTCCTGCGCAGCGTGTACCGGTGCCATGATGCGAGCCTTGTATGGCCAGAAGTATGTGTAAAAACTCTGGACTCTGGCGGTGCACTGCGCTTTGGTCGGACGCGTTTGGTCAATCGCTTTGGTCCTCGCGGCCTGCAAGATGCCGGCGAGATCTTTAAGATAGTGCTGGACCTGCGGATCGTCATGCGCGACTTGCTCATTGAGTTCAAATTGCGGATTGCCAGTCTGTCGCGCGAGGTCTTGCCGGATCTGTTCGTTGAAGGCAGCATCGTATTGGCGAAGCTGGAAGTCCTCTTCGAAGTGGTAGAACTGCTCACAGGACTCCAATTTCTGGTGCCATGTTCCGTACTGTTGCGCGTCTGAACGGACTGTATCGACTGAAAGCGGCATCGCGCTGGCTGATGTTACTGCAAGTGCTGCAGCCAGACTTATCAAACCGCGTGACGAGAAGCGGACAAACTTTTGTAACACCATATCGTCCTCAAGGAGGTAGGCGCGAAACCCGTTATGTTTATTCACTGTCGAGGGCCGTGGTTGAATGTCCCACTAACGACAATCACGCCATCGGGAAGTGTGCGAAACAGAATATTGTTGCCCTTGAGTGTCATGCCAGACCCGTTTCGCAAGTGTAAATAGGAGAGCACGCCCCCACCGACGAAGTGCAACGTATGTGACGTCG
Organism: Paraburkholderia adhaesiva; assembly: GCF_021390575.1. GTDB lineage: Bacteria > Pseudomonadota > Gammaproteobacteria > Burkholderiales > Burkholderiaceae > Paraburkholderia > Paraburkholderia adhaesiva. The sequence continues at coordinate 20,022 of NZ_JAJEJQ010000005.1, forward strand.
TATCATGTACATGCGCGACATGGTGGCTCAACACGCGCGACAGATCTTCAATCTGGACGCGCCGGATGAAAGGCAGATTTCCATTGATACTGCCCGATTCCGAAACGAGAAACTTGTCACCGTCCGGTCCTTCGACCAGGTGACTGCCATCCGGAAAATCCGTTCGCACTGCACCGGGGATATGGACCACGGATTCTTCCGGAAAATCGGGCGGCGACCCGGCACCGGTGTTGCGCGATGAATCAGGTTTGTCGTTCATGGCTCGGTCTCTGGAAGGCTACGCCTTGCCTCTGGCGCTGCCGCAACGACCGGCCGGATCGTTGGCACCAGATCGTCGTTCGACTTTGCATTGATCGGCATGGGCGGCATCCAGCGTACGACAGGCTTCGGATTCTGCCGGGGACCGCGCAGGAAGGTATGCCAATGGGCTCCACGCACGTGTGGAATCGGACTGGCATTAGTATTTCCGCTTTTGGTCACCGGACGTACCTCGCCGGCGACCGCACGCCGCAGTGCTGCGCCAAGACGCACGCCGACATCCCACGGTGTCTGTCGTTCAGCGGGAAACATCCGCATGCCCTTCTTTGTTCGGCGTGGCACGGGACGTGTTGGCTGGCGAGTGCCATCTCCCACTTCCGCTGCTTCACTGGAGAGGTAAAGCAGCAGTGAGATCACGCCGGGCACAATGTGGTGCAGCGTGTTCAATTCCAGTCCGTCGATCGCCATGCCAGCGGCAGCGCGTCTGAAATAGACCGCCTCGAGCGATTCCTCGATCGTATCCTGGCCGAGCCGGATCGAAACGCCCGAGACACAGTTTTCCGCATGATCGAGATGCCCCACCAGGGTGAGTGCTTCTCCTCCGTCGGGAAGGCTGCCCACCTGCGCGAAGACACCAAGCAACGGTTCATTCGTCCAGCGCAGCCCTGGCGTTTCGATATAGACGGTCCACTCAGGCAGGCGCGAGAGCAGCCCCGTTGGCAATTTGCCCTCCATGGGCGTCGCGATCAGCGCGTCGAGAAGGGTGCGGTCGAACCGGTAAATGCCTTGGGTTGCGCGCCAGCCCGCGAGGGTGGCCAGCATGTTGACCGTTGGCCCTGGCACGGTACCAACCGTAACGCCGGCCTGAACCATCTCCTCGAGCACTTCATCGAGCACTGGCAGCACTGCATTGAACGGCAGGTACCAGTGCTCGGGCAAGTCCGCTGTGCCGTCCAGGCAGCTTGCACGCAACCGGTCAAGCCGTGGCCAGATATCCGGGAAATGCAGACCCACGCGCCGCAGACACTCAGCCGGGTTCGTTGTGACAGCCGCGGCCAGAGGATTCGCGGCCGGCGCCTGAATGCGGGGCCAGGCATCAGGCGTAATAAACAGGCGCGCGATTTTCACTGTGCGGGCCGCGTCTTTTGTGTTTCGCCGTCGGCTACGAGATCGTTGCCGACAAGTTCGAGCTTGAGCGGATCGTCTGCCGATAGCTTTTTCTTCGCAATCACGCGACGCCAGGTTGTACTGCCTGTTGCATCACGAAAAAACGCGACGACCGCGACATACTGGGTATCCGCCTTCATGGGCTGCGTGACATTCACCGCCCCGCCGGGGGAGACGACGACGCTGGCCATATCCTGGAGATCCTGGGCGAGCACAGTACGATCGTCATTGAGGAGATCATCGTACGACGCTGCATCAAATCCCTTGTGGTCCTTGAGCTGGTAGATGCGCACGGCGACCGAGAACGGTTGCGTACCCGAAGTACTGTTCAACGATGAGCGTGCACTCAGGTCAACGTTCAGCGTCTTGACCGTCTTGTGGAATACCGCGTTGTACGCACTCGCGGTGCCATCCGACACGGACTGCCACGCACCACACGCCGACAGCGTGAGGCACAAGCCTGCTGTGGCCACTACAGAAAATATCCGCACGGTTCCTCCGTGATTCAAGAGTTCAGCGAGTCGTAGCGACCCAGATTGATCGTCACCGTCTGGTTGGCCGCGGGCGTCAGCAGCGCGGTCCAGGCCAGACGCGGCCGGTGCACGCCAGCTGGCGCGGCACCGCCTGTTAACGCGAGGGTGGGCGCCGCAGAGGCAGGAATCTCCATGCGCAATACCGCGTCAGCCTTATCGCCGAGGTAAAGGCCCACGAGGCGCATCAGATCCTGATGCAGTACCTCGCCCGGCAGCAGCGCGTGTGTCTGGGCGGTATCCAATGGACGAATCGTCACGAGTATTGCCTGCGAACGGTCAAGCACACGGGAACCGAGCACGTGACCATCACCCAGACCGCTTGGAGCGGGAGCGTTTGCCCTGCGGGCACGTGGTTTTGCGGTAAGCCCCTGCTGGTGTTCAACCGGCGTCCACTGTGCGTAGAACTCACGTACGGTAACGGCAGCACCATTGAGCAGGTGGGCCACAACGCCTTGCACCCCCTCGGCCGGTCGTGTGCGCTGCATGAGGAGCCCCACCAGCGCCAGAAGTCGCGACGGCGCCAGCCCCGATTTGCCGGCCGGATCGCCGATACCGAATCCTGCGAGAGACAGGAGATATCTTGAGATTTCGTCGGTACCACCGGGGCGGAAATTGACCGGGTAGTGGTACTTGAGCCAAGCGCGATAGAGAAGCGTGACGATGCGATGGTTGAAGATGTCGAGAAAGGCTGTTGCCTTCTCGTACCCTTCCCGCCGCAGCACGATGTCGTCGATCAGGTGTGGCGGCATCGCCGCGTCGACGCCGTACAGGCCAAGAAAGGTGGTCTGTACCGATGGCGGCGCATCCTCGTTCTCGTCATCGAACGCGACGCCCGCAACTTCGGAGGTGGGAAAGCCCACACGCGCGCGCGGCTGGAACCGCACCGGTTCATGTTCCGGTGTGTCCTGTGTCCCGAAACCTGGTTTGTCCGGCGTCTGCAGTTCGAGCAGGCGCAGCAGTTGAAGCACGTTCATCTGCGGCGCAGCGGACAGGAGCGCACGAACCAGCGGCGCAAGCTTTGGCCGGCGTGCATGGACGTTGCCGCGCATGGCATCCATCCCGCTCATAGCGGCGCCCTGTCGGACTTGCTGGCCGGCCACTCGATGCGCTCCTGTGTCGGGACGCTGACGATCACGAGCTGCGTGAAGAGATTCACGTCGGCATAGAGCTCAAAAAAGCGGTGCAGCATCTCACCGAAGAGCATCATGTCGCCCTCACCGGCAAATGCGTGACTGTCGAGCGTCACCTCGATCTGCACGCCGCGCTCCACGGCGCCCTGCATGACCTTGCGCAAGCCCTTGCGCGTCACCTTCTGGATACCATTGAGCCGTCGCCGGTTCATCTCGCCATCGGTCCAGTCGTAGAGACCGAGCGTGCCGCGCAGTACTTCCGCATCAAGCAGCGACAGGTAGTTCGGCGTCAGGTGGGAAAGGATGCGCCACTGGAAGCGGTCGCCGGTAGGCGGATGGAGCGGCAGCGTAGGCGAAACGAGGTTGCGTACACGCGCGACGTTCGAGATGCCCTTGCCCATTTCGTTGATGCCGGCTTCGCGCAGGCCCTTGCGCGGCAGCATGCCGTTCGTACCCGTGACGCGCAGCGACAGCGTTTCACGCGGCAATTCCTCGGCGTTTTCCCATGCGTGGCCTCCCAGCACCAGCCACGTTTCGTAGAGTCCCTTCACGCCTTGCTGCACGCGCGTATGGTAGTAGCGCTCGGGCGCGTCGTGCCGGAGCATGCCGCCGCGGTGCTTGAAGCTCGAGAACGGCACGTATTCGACACGATCGCCTGTAACATGATCGTGCGCGTCAACCGCGTCAACCGAGTAGGTTTCGACGTGCTCGCCGTGACGCAGCCGTGGCCGCACGACATACGACGTTGCGTGATGGTCGACACGGATCGGCTCCGCGTCCATGCGGAACAGGTTGATGATCGGCGTGCAATACAACCGGATGTTTTTTTCCGAAAAACGCAGATCGGCGGGATAGGTCTTGTTCAGTACCACTTCGATCTCGAACTCGGTCACGCTCGGCGCGAGGGACGCGAGATCGATGCCGTGAAGATCAACGAAAAGGAACTTCTCGGGGAAGCTGAAATATTCGAGGAGCAACTGATAGCCGCCGAAGGCGTTATCCGGCTTGGGCCACAACCGCTCCTCGGATGCAAATCCTGCTGTCGCGAAGTAGGCGTCGGGCAGCGATTTCGGCTCGCCATCGCGCACGGAAGGTAGCCGCAACAGGATGTCGTCAACGTGACGTGTCAGTGCCAGATGCAGGGCCATCACCACCGGCCGGTCTGCGTTCAGATACAGCCTCAGGTGCGGAACATTCAGCGTGTTCTGCCGTGACTGGGCTTCGATATGAAAAGTCAGGCGGATGGTCGAGCGTCCGTCTTCGCGCATTCCGGCACTGGCCGACTTCAGATGCAGCGGCAACAGGTCGACCGGCCACGTCGTGCGGTAGGTGCAGCGGGTGCCTTCCTGACCAATGGGATCGGAGCGCACCTCGATACCGGCCGGAATCGTTTCGCGTTTCTGCAGTGTGCCAAAGTCCGGTTCGAGCTCAAGGATGGAGAGCGATGGCAGCGTGCGCAGATAGTGCGGCCACAGCAGGCTCACCAGCGCCTCGGTGATTTCCGGCAATTCGTCGTCGATTTTTTGGCGCAGGCGGCCAACCAGAAACGCGAAACCTTCGAATAGCCGCTCGACGTAGGGGTCGCGCTCGCCCACGCGCTCGAGATTGAGCATGCGTGCGCGATCCGGATGGGTATTCGCAAACTCCCGACCGGCTTCGGTCAGGTAGCGCATCTCGGCTTCGTAATAGCGCAGCGTGGAATCGTCGTTCATGCAATGTTTCCTGACTTGTCTTTCTACAGAACGGCGATGGCTCGTGCAGGATTGAGCACGGTCATTTCGTTGCCGAGCTTTTCAATCTGCCGGGAGATGGCCGGTTTGTCGGCATCCTTGCGATTCATTGATGCCTTGAGGGTTTTGAGCAGGTGGTGCTTGACCTCGAATGTCAGCGACGGCTCCCATCCGGCGAGCCGGAACTGCGGACCTCCGGTATCCAGCTCGGTCAGCAGGCGAACGCAGATCTCCGGACGTCCCGCGCCATCCGCGACACGCGCCATGACCCAGCGTTGCAGGTAGCGTTGGCGGTCAGTGCGGATTCCGGGCAGTCCGTCAATCCAGGCAAAGGCCGCTTCGATACCCTGTGACTGTGCGAGTTCGCGCGCCTGCTCCTCCATTTCCTGCCAGTTCGCGACCGCGCCATCTTCATCGTCTGTCGAGACGGGCAATGCAGCGAGTGCTTCACCCTGGTCGAGGTTGCGCACGACCGCATGGCTCGCAATCCACTCGAGCGTTGCGTCGTCGGCGAACGGCGTGCCGTCATTGAAGGCAAGCTTCTGGATACCCGGAAGGCGCTCGAGGAAAAGCGCGAAGTCCGTACGCAGGATGTCGCGCCACTCCGTGTACGGCGACCCCGCATGGTCAAGTGCGACGTGCTGGAAATACTGCAGGTCTAGCCACAGGTGATTGACGCCTTCCATGTACGCGCCTTCCACTCGTTCGAGCAGTTCCGGCCATTGCTTCTGCAGGACGAGGCGCTTGAACTGCTGACGCAGCTCGGCCCGCGGCGGTGCGAGACGCGTGCGGCCCTGGGCATCCATTGGAGGCACCTCGTGAACGGTATCCCAGCGCATGCAACGCACCAGACGGGCGGCCGGCAGGTAGCCGTGCTCGTCGTCGCGCAGATATCGGGCCAGCATGCGGGTATGCTCGAGCGCATCGCGTGTTGAGGCGATCGACGTTGTGCCGCCGCCGAGCGATCCGGATCCGCCCGACATCGCGGCGGAACCCTCCGGCACCGACCGCACCACATCTTCGCTGCCTTCGAAACGGGACACCAGCGCCTGGAGGTTCGGACGGGCCGCCTCGGGCCATTCGCCCGTTTTGCCAATCAGCAGGTTCAGCGCCGCCATTGCCCGTTCGAGCTCGGCGGACGCGAACTCGCCGTGGCGGTCAAGCTGCTCCAGAACGCGTGCCGTCGCGACCCATTCGATCGCCGAGCGTTTCGCTTCGTCGCGGCCCGGCAGCAGGGCATGGCCGAAACGGTCGACGAGTGCGGCCATGAGTTCGAGACCGTCAGCAAGGCCTACCGCGCCATCCTGACGAACCCGTGCGAACACGTAGTAACCCGCGAGGCGCAGATCCTTGCTGACCTCACAGAACATCTGCTGGCAGGACTGGACGATCAGCGCGTCGTCGATGTCGGACAGCTTGCCGATCTCTTCCTTGACCGCGATGAACGCGTCGTCATAGCCAGGGTCCCGGCCGACGCCCTTCCCGTCTGCGGGTGGCAACGGCTTGAGCCAGTCTTCCCACGCACTGAACCGCTCGCGTGCAAGCTCATCCGGGTTGCGTGCGCCGAAGAGCTGCTTGATGAAATTGGCAAACATGTTCATTCGGTGTCAGGCAAAGCGCCATGGGGAAGAGAAATCGCCGCATGGCGGGCCGCTGCCACCGCCGACGCGGGCAGCGGCGGTGGCCCGGCAGTCTTAGCTCCCGCGCCCGGAGCGGCCGCCGGGGCGAAGATTCTCGTGGGTATCGCGAAACCACGCAGGGCGAGCAGTTCCAGCGGGCCGCGTCCCGCGTCGGTGCGCATCACATAGGTGAGCGGGTGCGTAACGTTCTTTGGCACCGCAGCTTCAGGCGCCTTCGTCGTCAGCGTCGTAGGATCGCTCGCCATTGTGGGCGCCGAAGCCGAGGCCGGGGTCGACGCAACCACTGGGGCCGCCGCGGGGGTGGCCACAAGGGCCGGCGTGGCGATCCACGTCAGCTTGTATCGCGTATCCGAGAGCGGTTCGACCTGGGCCGACGCCAGCATGCGCACGAATGCCCAACGCCCCTGCTTCTCGAAGCCCTTGTTCAGGCCGGACTGCACGGTCTGCCACTCAAGGCGCGTGCCGGTGACGAGCAGATCATTGCCTGGCCAGACGAACGGCTGCCAGCGATCTGCCGAATTCAGATACTTCAGCGTCTGCCCGTCGACAGTAAGCTGCGTTTCCGTCACGTCAGCGCTCGGTTGCGGCATCAGGTCGAAGCGGTACTGGGCGGCGCCCGATGCGAGCATGTGAGACGCGATGCCCTGCAGCACATTGATGGCCTTCAGGAATGCCGGATCGAACCGCAGCCCCGCGCCGGCACTCCCCGGCACCCAGCGATCGCCGTGAAGCTCAAGCGCGCCGGCGAGCTGCTGGTTGATAAACGCTGGAACGAGGCCGGTCTGATCCCGCAGGAAACGAACGAGCTCCGGGAACGACGCATCGTCATCACTCGAGGCGAACGGATAGCGCCCCTGAAACGCGCGAGCCCATGGCTCGACGATGGTCTGCCGCCAGGCATCGTTCAGGCTTGCCTGTGCCGGCTGCATGACCGCCTGCATAGCCTGGTCAACCGGTCGCAGGAAGAGCGAGTCCCCGAGCCCGGACCACTGTTCCCCGAGGCTCGCCGCGACGAGGCTTGCGTAGGTGCGAGTGTCGGACAGTTCGGAACTCTTGCCCTGGAACTGCGCCTGCGCGACCTGCCGCGCCTGGTCATCCATGCTACCGCTGTTGGTCATGGCCTCGATCTTCAGGCGCAGCGTCGTAATAGCATCGAGGTAGCGCTGAAGGCTGATGTTCGAGTCGACCTTGCCCTGTGGCTGGGCAGCGCTCACGAGACGCAGGACCGGACCAAAGGACGCATCCAGCGGCGCTGCCGGAATGACGGCCTGAGCGGCACCTTCCACGGCACCGGCATACGAACGACTGCCGATCAGGTTCTGCGCCTTCGCGACGAGGGTGTCAGAGAGCGATGTGATGTTCTCACCTGCGCGGCCCTGATACTCGAGCGCCTTCATCAGCGCGATCATGGGTGACTGGCGGGAATCGGCGAAGAGACGTAATTGTTCAGCGATCGCGGGCAGCGTAGGAGCGCTCACCCATTGGATGGAGTTGGCGAACGCCTGCCACTGCCGGGCGTATTCGTCGAAGTACATGTCGCGCAGCGCCTTGCGAAGTGCGTCGGCCGACTGCGTCGGCTGGGTCGTTGCCGATGCGTTCAGCACCCAGTCAGTCGTTACGTTCTGGCGCTGGGCCGCTTCATCGATCGCCTGAGCGATCTGGCCGTCCCATGCCTGCCGCGTATAGACGCCAGGCACCGTGGCGCTGGTGCGGAACAATCCGCGCGCATCGGTCCCGGCCAGCAACGTAGCAAGCGACTGATCACCGTACTTGCCAGCCGCCGCGTCGAGGATCGAGTGATAGATCGTATCCGTCGAGTTGCTCGTCCCGATTAGCGCAAGCAGCACCTGTCGCGTGTTGTTCACGAGATCCGTGCGAGGCTGGATTGCCCATTCCGGGTGCGATGCGAGATGCTCCGCGAAGAACGGGAAGAACTGGTGCGCCAGATCCTGCCGCTCCCCCGTTGTCATGTCGGCATTCGTGAGCCAGTTACGCGTGAGTTCAGGCTCCATCACCTTTGCATCGGCCCGCTTCGGCTCAGCCAGCATCAGATAAGTGCGAAGAGTCTTGTGTCCAGCAAGTGCCTGCTGGCTCGTGGTCTCATCTGAAACGTCCGTACGCATCGCGGCCACGGATGTCAGCGATGATTCGAGTCCCCGCTGCGTTGGTGTTACGAGCAAACGACGACTCGCGGGCGCATAGGCGTGCCATAGCCCGGCTAGAATCGACCTATCGCGGTTCAGGCCGAAGCGCGAATACCACGGTGCGCCTGCCGACGCGCGGTACTCGAAACGCTGAATATCCTGCTGGACATCAAGCAACGCGTGCAATCCGGGACGGCCGTCAGGGGTCTGCGAGAGATGTTGCGTTAGCTGATTTGCGAACAGCAGTTCACGCGTATTTGATGCGCCTGAGAGGAACATTCCCACGATCCAGAAGGCAGCAAAAACACCCACTGCCACGGCTCCGACGGTACTTGGATGAAGGCCAACCCGACGCCCGGTGGCGCGTCGGCTGGTTGCCCCGACGTGCTGCCACAGCGGCGATGGAGGCGCATCATAGGACGGCGTCGCTTTATGCACGGGCTCCGCAGGTACAAACCACGTCCCCCTAACCTCGAGTGGCAATCGATGCGTTGAAGCGAGGCCCGAGACAAACCGCGCAAGGGGCGCTGCCCACGTCTCCAGCTGACGGGACAGCTCCGCGAAATATCGGTTCCGGTTGTCCTCGCAAAGGGCTTTCGTACCCGACACCGCGAGACGATTGCCCAGCGTGGTGAGCGCACCAAGCGTCGTGGTTTCCTCCTCCCGCCGAGGCAGAGAGCAGCCAACCACGGTATCCGCACCTCGTCCCGGAGCAGTCAACCCAGTGCCCGTTACGATATGCACGGGCGCGGACCAATGAAGCCCCAGCGCGATCTGTGAAAGCACTGATCTTCCGGCGAGCACAGATCGCTGTGACGAAGGCATGTCGGCTATTGCATCGTTGAACAACACGACACCATCAACAGGTCGACGACGGCGGAGCTTGGCAAGTTGCCTGAGCCAATCGCCATCCGGTTGACCGTTCGCATTGACCGGACAATGCAGCAGAACCGTGTCACCCTCGACGTGCCAATCCTGAGCCGTAAGGTTCGGAATGTGTGCCGCAACGGACCGCGCTGGGCCAACGAGCAGCAGCCACGATTCCCGATATTTCCAGAAGAAACCGTGTTTCAACCGCAGGCGTTTGGCAAGGTCAGCGAGCGTCATCGGTTGTAGCGTTGGCTCTCCCCCCTGCTCTCGGCCACCATTCGGAGTGCCAGAAACTACGCCAGTCGATGGGTCAACCACATCAGCGGAAAGTCGCTTCGCGACGAGATAGCAGACAATCGCGAGTAGCAGAATGCACAGAAAGCCAAGTTCAGCAATCAACAACTGGTTGTCATTCCAACCGAGTTGCTTCCCGGCGACCCAGAATACGCAAGCCGTAAAGATCAGGGCGACGACGAGCCCAAGCAGCACTCGGAAAGATGGACTCTTCTGTTCAGAAGTATTCATTGCACCACCTGCCGCAATGCAGACGACGTTGCGACTACGCTGTCGCTAGTATGTTCTCGAGAGATCGGCAATATGTTCATGCTTCGATGGCGTCGTTGGGCAGGCGACCGCCCGCGTCTTTGATGTCGCGCTCAACTCTCGTTTGCACGATCAGTGGATGAATGAACAACAACAGAATGGCGAGGAAGATCGCTACGCCGATTCCGCCAAGAATCCAGACAAACGTATTCGCAGGGTGAACGAGCACTGCGAGCAACAACGCAATCCACGGCGAAAGGCACACCAGAACAGCGCCAGCACCGAGATTACGAGTAGCCTCCCCCGGTGATTCGAGTGCCGCGGATGATTCGGTGAGTGCCGCGGCAGCAAGACGCAGCGTATTCCCCTCCTGAAGTGCGATGAGTTGCGCTCCCTGACCGTACCCAGCAAGCTCGGAGACTAGGGCCAGCGAGATCCAGGGACTAATCGGACCTACCGGGCCGATGCAGTCATCAAGAGAGATAAGCCCATTCGCCCCGCCCTTGAGCGCTAAACCGCAATCAGTGATAGCTTGCGTCAGCGCGTATTTTTCCGGCTTGCCCAGCCCACAACTCCAGCCCATACGGAATCTCGCCAGTTCAACCGCCCCAGCATCACCAAACTGGCGAAGATCCGCCCCAAGCGATTCAATCGCAGTTGGCATTGATCGGAACAGACGCACGGGCGCAATGCCGGGCCGGCGAACAGACTTAACGGGCTCGAAGAGAAGTCCAACTGCGGTTTCGCTGTATTGGTGTGCCTCATCGCCGGCGTCGTGGAGCTGTGCACAAAGCAGCACTAGCGCGCCACGCTGTTGCCGGACGTAGCGCTCGACACCTGGCCACGACACTTCGGGCACCACCTCTACCTGTGCGTGCGGAAGGATCGAAGTTGAACGCCAGCGCCTGCTAACCGCCTCTCCAAGTCCATGCGGCTCACCGCTTTTGCCGCTCCACACAAGGACGCGCAGAGTTTGCCGGGAACCCAACTGATCTAACGTTGGCTTCAGGTCTTCAAGCAGCCGTGCGAGGACGATTTCGGTACGACTAGCATGCAGATCTGCCTCGAAGCCCTGGAGAGTTTGTACCTCTATCTTGTTCTGCGGTGCATTTCCTGCGAGACCGGCAATCTTTTCGGCCAGATCCCCCTCAGGCGAAAGCGTGGCGAATGCCGTAATCGCTACATTCGCCCTCGCCCAACGGCGCCAGGCGAGATCGATGGCACGAGTCATCACATTCCAGAACGTCCGATAAAGCACATCCATCCAATGCCAGTGAAAGATAGTCATCACCAGCAGAATTGCAGCTACCGTTGGTGCCCCCACAATGCATGCCCAAAACCGCGGATTCTGGGCGGTGCTGCTCGCAGACGGCCACAGGAGCAGGGTCAGTATGGCACCGACGAGAAAGCACACGGCACACAGCCCGACAACCAGCCAGACTGAGGGTGCTTTTGCTTCGCGGACAACAGGAATACGCGGAATGGGCCATCCCATGAACTAGATCTCAAATTCGTCAGTACTTGCGAGCACCTCGGCGCCGCACGTGGTCTTGCATCGATGGACAATCAGATAACGCCCATTCTCAACGTAGCCGTCATTTCCCCCGAGGAGTTGCACCTTTCCATGCTTCGGGCAGTCTACGAAGTCGCCATCAAGTGCCGCAGCACGATTGTCGATGATAAGCGTCGACGAAGCCGTAACTACTCGACCGTTGTCTTGCCCGTTGTGTGTTGAAACGTCGTTATATCGGACAGGAGCTTTCTTCATATCCAGATCTGTAGATGGAACACAATTCGAGAAGATCGACACGTGCGTCTGGCCTTTCTTCTACCGATAAGATGCTGGCGTTGATGTTGAATTTCATATGCACCTAACCGTTATGGCCTGTGATCTCCGACGATTTTCTCTCGCTGCGAAGAGCCGCTGCGCGCGAAAAGGATGCCAACCAGAGTACCTACAATTGCGCCTAGAGGGACTATCCATTGGCAAACACAAGATCAGGTTTATGATTCCCGCAATCAGCGCCCCCGTCGCTGGTCCGATAATAATTCCGCGGAACATGTTCAAGACCTCTATCTTTTTTGAGAACGATACGAATGCGTTAGAACATTCGTTCGTTTCACGAACAAACTTCTATCAGAACTTCCGGGATCAATCCCAGCACAATGAACGACAACGCCGACAATTTAGCCACCCGATTGGATGTCGTGACCGTGGGAATGTGCGTACGCACGCCAACCGTAGTAGATGGGCGCGCCGATCGTGTAGGCTTCGGCTGAGAAGATCAGTCCGGGAACACCCGACAAGCTATTTTTTGGCGGGACAATTCCGGCATTTGGGTTGCATTGCATACGCGTCCAACCCGTATAGTCCTCAACCTTCGGCACACGATCCTTCAGGTCGCGAAAAGGTGGTTTTTCCGAATCGTTCGGAAGCACGTCACCAGGTTTCGGAGAATCGATATATACCATGCCCCAATGGTCCCCCTCCGGCAGCGAACTTTGGAGCAGACGCCCGTCTTTTGTCTCTATATATCCCCGATCATCTAAGACCACAAATTGCTTGACATCATCAACTGTAGGTATCGCTCCAATCCGCGCGGAATATCCAGGAGAAATCATTGCATCTGGTCCGAACGTCCGCCCGCCGTCTCGGGAGATTGTCAAATGTGCAAGACTATCGGACCAAGGGATAACAATGTAACGTATTGATGGATGGATAAACGGAAAGAATGGGATTCGGTAGAACTTCGACGCTACTTCAGTTCTAACGTGTTGTGCCGTATCCACGTACGTCAGCGCACCTTCGCACATCCAACCTGTCAATTCCAGCCAGCGATGCTCGTCAAATCGGTACACCACTTGGGTGGGAGGGCGTTGTACTTTTTCCGCCGCCAACGCGGGAAACAACGGAATCGCCGCGATAACGGAGAGCATAACCAGACACATCCATTGCCATCTACTCGCGAGCCGCTTTCTCTTTACCCAGAACGCTACGCAAAGCAGAAGCGCAATGCTCCACAGCGGAACCATCCACCACACCGATGACGAAAGTGATTCATCCATTGATTAGCCTCTCACATCAGGAATAGGTAGCGGCCACTGACCCGTGCCACCGCTTGGAGTTTTGATCCAGTCAATCAAATTGTCTTGCAACCCAGCCGGCGTCACTGCCTTCACGAATTTGAATACGCCAGGACCGGCAAAATCGTTCACTATTCCCTTCGGCAGGTTCGGCTTGTTCATCTGCTCCTTAACCAGCCCTGGCAAGATACCGTACGTAAAGTACTTTTGAGCGTCCTTATCGGGACTTTTATTACTTCTCCAATCCGCCTGATGAATCAAATCCCACCACAGTATTTCATCGTCAAAAGCCACGCTTAACCCAATTGCCAAGTCATACGTCATGCACTTTTCGATAGTATCGGTGCTCAGCGTTATCGCTGAGTGCTGACTCCAATCCGCTGACTGCTGCCCAAGACGCTTTAGCGCTTCATCGTTGGTTTCCGATCGCCAAACGACAATCTGGTTTGGATGCGACGCGCTGGACCAAGCAGAACGAACGAGATTGACATAAGGATAGCCAGCTGACGTTAGCTGTTGCTTTGCCGCATCAAGAGAGTACAACTGCCTCCCGTACATCTCTGAATTCAGATCCACAGGGCTGACACGTTCAACCCCAGTAGAAGCGTCAACCATCCGTGCTACAGGTTGAACGCCCCCGTCTGCCAAAGCGGTTCCCGCTAAGTGCTCTCCAAGTTTATCGCCTGTTCCCGCGCCGTTCTTGAGAATGTGGAACGTGTAAGTCTGGGGGAGCTTTGCACCATTAATCGTTCTCCCTTCGCCGGTCGGCTTGAGACCAGGCACCCCTGCTACGGGCGTGCCCCCCATTCTGCTCACGATCATGCCCGGCAAGCCAAAAGCGTCGCCGACTGCAAGTCGCGTCTTGCTCACACCGCCGAGGAGAAATTTCTCTGGACCGGCTCCGACAACATGTCCCTCTGAGAATACTCTTTGGTAGAAGTTTGGGCCGAGAGAAGACAGCGCTTCATCGTCAACTCCCTGCCAGCCAATCCCTTGGATGTTCGGCAACGCAACAACGGAATCCTGCGGACAAAAATAGTTATATACGCTCCCAAAATTGCTGCGAGAGTTTTCAGACTGACTCCACGTTGTACTACTCGCGACTCCTTTCGAAATGATGCTGTCGGCCGCTACCGGCCGGGTTTGTGCGCGCATCAACGTCGTGAAGTTCACCAGCGTTTTACGACGCGCATCGCTAGACTGATGCTTTCCCGGCATGGCTAGTTCGGCCTCGGTGGGATAAAGCCCATATGGCGAATCACACATGATGAGACAGTCTACCGGGCGATCGCCCTCAGCTGCCACCATGAAATTCGCCAACATCGAGATTTCGGTGCCTTGGCTATGCGCGATGATATTTATCGTGTCGGACCCAGCGGTAGGGTGTTTCCGGATCCGGATGATGAGATCGGCGAGTCGTCTCGCTGCATGGACGTAGTAAATCCTGTGCGGATTATCGTGCAATCGTGCGGCAGGATCGCGCTGCGCCAGTTCACCCATACCGTATGCGCCCCCGCTCGGACCGGGTCCCCACATGTCGACTAGATTCGTCGTTGCATTCGGGAACGGGCCGCCGTCCTTAGCATGGGCGCCGTTCAACCAATTACCGAGGTTGTCGCCGTTCTGTCCGGTTGAAGTGTTTGTCGCAAGACAGTAAGCGTTGTACGGCAGCTCCGGATTTCTGTTACCTGTCTTAAGTTGGTTCAAATAGCGTTGTTGCTCCTGCCGATAGGTCAGCTCATCGACTGGACGATATCCCCAATGAAATGGAATAACGGGTGAGCGACCTTCCTTGCAGATAACCGTCGACGATTGCGTTGCCGCGTCAAGCTGGGGTAGCGTCGATTCAGATCCCTTCTTCCATGGGCCCCATTCATGCGGATAAAGGTCGTCGCGGCCAAGGCGATGATTGAGGCCTTTACATATCCATTCGTCAACGATCGGGAAGCACTGGCCGTCGTCGTTCACACCGTGGATCACGATAACTGTACAAGGCATAGGACGCTTTACCGGCACTTTACACGTCAACATCGCGCCACTACCCGCTGGCATTGGCATTGCCTCTTGGCCTTGCTTGGAATTTCTCAGCGTATTGCTTGTCGTTTTTGTATCAGTCATGGCTGGATCCCAGAACCTCTATCCGCAGATTTTCGATATCGTCCCGATTGAATAGCGAGCTGGTGCCGCTAGCGTCAGTTACGCCTTCCGTCGTCGAACCATCGGGCAAATGAAGGCGGAACCGTTGACCCGAGAGCGGTGTGTCGGGATCGCCTTCAGGGTGAAGAAAGAACTTTCGTGCAAAGGATCCTTGCTGAAAGTTTGGCATCGCGCTCGAAACACTCGCTGCGCCTGCCTTTGAAATAGAGGGTGTCTTGACGGTCAAATTGCTGGTGCCGCCAACTTCCGGCACACTGCCAGCTACCTTGTAGTAAGCGCCGCCGCCGCTAGACATCAGAACCTGGTCCTGGCCGGCTAGAATGACGCGCTTTCCCTTGATAATGACGTCACCGCTCGCAGTCATCTCGATCGGTCCACCTTGCGCCTGAATCTGGATCTTCCCCTTGATCGCGAACAACAAAATGCCAAGCTTCTGAGCAAGAATCGAGACGACTTCGCCCGCGCCAACAATGAATTTCTTCGCGATGCTAAATTCAGCATTTCCGCCGGTTGTTGACGTGAGATGGCGGCCACTTGAGAGCTGGATATCCTCCGGCGTTGCGCCAACGATCCCGTGTGGCGCAGACAGCATGATGATCGACTGCTTCAGCTCTTTGTAAGCGCTCTCGAGTCGTGTTTGCTGGGATTTGACGTCTACGAGTTCCGCCTGTGCCGCTTCAGCAATCGCGCGGAGTGAGGTTGCATTATCGAGCGCCGCTTGCAACTGCTTCATGGCTTCGCGGTTATCGAGCTGCTGGCCGTTCGCGCGCGTCTGTTCATCACCTGAAATCAGCACGCCCTTAGCGCCGCGAACGGCTGCATGGTCGTCGGTGCGCAACTCGGCCCCGCTGCCACGTTTTTCGCGACCGGAGTCAACCATGTTCCCAAGATTCAGCTGGGACTTGCCACCGCCCTCGGTCGCGAGCTTGATGTGCTCTTCCCCTTCAAAATCCTCCATCTGAAGGGTATTATTCGACTGCGTATGAATGACGTTGCGAGTCATCCAGCGATCGTCGCTCGTGATGACGTCGGGGTTCACACTGTCGTGCATGATGTGCGCGACATACGGGAAATCTGGATTGCCGTTTTCGAAGGCGACTTCGACGCCCGCCCCGTCAAGATTCGGGAAATGCAGGCCTGTATTTTTAGCGCCGGCAAAGGGCTTTGCGACCCGCATCCAGCAACTCGTCAACCCCGGCGTGCGTTCGTCGCGATCGAAGTCGAACGCGACCATCACATGGCCGTCCTTGTTGACGTAGGCGTACTTGTAGCGGTCCGGCGACGTGATGCGTCCGCTGATGGTTCCGTGGATTTTGGGCCACGTGGCCTCTAACAGGGGCATACGGTAAATCAGGTCGGACGGGATCGCGGTATAGGTGTTGCGATATGACTTCTTCCGCGATCCGCTGTGCTCAACGCGCGTGATCAGCTGCCCGTACTCGGCGTCCGGCAACACCCGGTTGGTGAACCGGAAGACACGGCCGGGCGCGACACACAGCACATTGCCCTTGCCCGTATAGACGATTTTTTCGCACAGCAGTGCTTCGTGCCGCAGTTGGGCTTCCCACTCGGCCTGATCATCGCTCAGGTGGCCTGCAGCCCAGACATCTGGCGTGCCCCAGGTCGTTTTGTCATCCGGAGCGGCGTTGGCTTCACCGTCAATGGGTTGTGGTGCCTGGCGATGGTTATAGTGCCGTACGGTCACGGCCTGGGCGATCGTCTTCGCCCGGGTTTCGAACTCTTCGACCGACTCTGCACCAGTGCTTTCGAGGCCAGAGGCTGGCCTGAAGGGGGCGACGAATGTATCGCTGCGCTCGTAGTGCGTAAAGTCGTCACCGAAGTGCGTCACTTCGCCGTATTCGCCCTGGCGAATCACGAACCAGATACCTGAGCGGCGCGCGAGACGAGTGATAAACTCAAGGTCCGTCTCGTTCCATTGCATCACAAAGTCGCGTTTCGGGTACTCACGGCGAAGCGTAAACTCGAAATCGCTTGTGCCTGCGCCCAGGCCATGCTCGCGAAGCACCTGCTCCGCAATTTCGGGATCGGTCTGCCCGAGGAAAAGGCGGCAGCGTTTGACGTTTCTCAGCAGCGCAATGCGCGATTCAAGTATGACCTCGTAGGTCGTCTCATCCTTGCTGCTGGAAAGCTGGTTGAGGCCTGTGATGACACCTTGAACCTGCTTACCCGGGCCCGCGGGTAGCGCCACTCCTGCCAGGGTCGGCGGCCGGATCGAAAACACGGCTGTTTTCGTCAGGATATCGTCCACCGGCAGGTCCGCGGTCCGGTGGGTTAGCTTGATCCTGAAACGGGTGGGCACGCCCGCCTCTTCGACGCCGTCAAAGTCTACGACGTCGAAACCCGGCGCACTCTTGCTGCCCAGGATATCAAGATGATAGGCCTGCAGGCCGTCCCTTCCCAGGGCTCCAATCGCTTCGTTGACACCCACCTTCTACCCTCCGGGGGAAACCTGTCGCCGAATGCACCGGTTGACATTTCAACCGGTGCGTCGCGACTGGCAAATTGACAAAGCGGCGCCGGCGCACGTCCATGCACGCCGGCAACCGGTCTTCAGTTTTTCGCCTTGGGCATCTGCGACACCAGCGACAGGCCGATGTCCATACCCTCGATCTGGAAGTGCGGGATGATGAAGAGCTTGACGCGGAAGAAGCCCGGGTTGTCCTCGATATCCTCGACCGTGACCTTGGCATCGCGCAGCGGGTGTGAAGCCTGGAGCTCATCACCGGGGTCCTTCATCTCGGTCACGAGGCCCCTGATCCAGTTGTTGAGCTCGAGCTCCAGCACACGCCGGTCCTTGGTCGTACCGATGTTCTCGCGCTGGATCAGCTTCAGGTAGTGCGCAATGCGCGAAAGCAGGAAGATGTACGGCAGACGCGCGTTGATGCGGCTGTTGGCCGTGGCCTCCTTGGTCTCGTACAGTGACGGCTTCTGGGTCGAATTGGCAGAGAAGAAGCACGCGTAGTCGTGATTCTTGTAGAACGACAGCGGGATGAAGCCGAGGTTGGCGAACTCGAACTCGCGCGTCTCCGGAATCAGCACTTCAGTCGGGATCTTCGGCTGCACACCAGTGCCGAGGTCGTACAGATGGACCGGCAGGTCTTCGACCTTCCCACCAGCCTGCGGGCCTCGCACCTGGACACACCAGCCGTTATTCATGAAGCTGCGGGCCATGTTGGCGGAAAACGCGAACGCCGCGTTGACCCACAGGTACTTCTCGTGGTCCGGGCCCTTGACGTCTTCCTGGTAGTTGAAGCTGCGCACCGGCGTCGTGTCGGGGCCGTACGGCAAACGGCCGAGCACGCGGGGCATCGTCAAACCAATGTAGCGCGCGTCATCGGTATCGCGGAAGCTCTTCCACTTGATGTATTCGGCGCGATCGAAGTAGTTGCCGATATCCTGGATGGCGGCCACTTCTTCCATGGTTTGCTTGCCGAAGAACTTCGGACCGACCGACCCGATGAACGGCATATGGGCCGCGGCCGCCACCTTCGAGATGTTGCGAAGGAGTGCAATGTCCTGCGGCGAGTTCGTGAACTCGTAGTCAGCGATCATTGCACTGATCGGCTGGCCACCCGGCGTGTCGTACTCGTCGATATAGGTGTGACGGTAGAGACCACTCTGGATGATCTCGGCGCAGTCCTCGAAGTCGCGCAGCAGGCCTTCTTTCGACAGATCGAGCATCTCGACGCGCACGTTGCGGCGGAAGTCGATGCGGTCGATGTTGAACTTCACACCACGCCAGCGCGACTCGAGCGCCTGAAACTCGGGATGGTGCATGACCGCGTCGAGCTGCCGGCTGATCTGCTCGTCGAGCTGCCCAATATGGAAGTCGAGCAGCGACTTGTCCAGTCGCTCGACGGGTTTGTCGCCCTTGCCGACCAGTTCGAGGAACGCGCTCATGCCACGTGCGATACGCTCGCTCGCCGACGACTCGGAAAGCAGGTCGCTGTTCTGGAATGCTTCAAGCGGGCGCGCTTCGCGGACCGGCTCAAGGTTGATCTTTTCGCACAGCGCCTGATAGACGCTGTTATGCTCCGCTTCGGGAGCGTGCAGCACGACGCTTTCGCGCGCGCCGGTCTGCTGGGATTCGTTCTGTGCCATGTGATGTCCTGTCGGCCGTTTGGCGGCCAGAGAGATTCGGGAAGCGGTGAAGGCCTGTTTAGCCTTTGTCTCAGGCATGACCTTCGGGGCGCATTGCCGCGGTCGCGATCTGCGACAGTTCATCGCGCAGACGTGTGGACAATGTCGAATCCTTCAGGATCTTCTCGAACTCACGTCTGAAGGTGCCGTTGTCGAGCAGGTTGGATTTCAGATCGCGTAGCAGATTGCGCATCGCGAGCATGGCCTGCAGTTCGGGGATCTGGCGGGCGACCTGTTCCGGCTCGAAGTCTTTCATCGAACGGAAGTTCAGCGACACGGGAAGCTCAGTCCCGTCTCCAGCCACGGTGTTTTCCGCGGCGATCTTCAGTTCGGGATTGAAGTCGGCGAGGACGCTATCGAAGTTATTTTTGTTGATCGACACCTTCTTGCGTTCTGCCAGCGTGCCCGTTGCCTTGCCGGCACTGAAGTCCCCTGCTACGAGAAGCTTCAGGGGCAGTTCGATCTTCTTCTGTGCGCCGCCCGTATGCAGGTCAACGGAAATGTTAATTCTGCTTGACGGAATTTCTTTCTGGAAGCTGTCAGCCATACCTTTTCCCATAAGTGGTCACTCAAACCCACCGTAGCTGGTGCCGTCCGGCAGGCGCAGCAGGTGCCTAACCATCCCTGGCCATCAGGTACTGCATGCCAATAGGACTCCTACGCACGCTCCCGCTAACTCATCTCACGCAGGCAATTGAATTCACCCGCTATATCCGGACTGCATTAGAACCCTTATTTCTCAATTCGTCAAAGGAGATTTTTATCGAATGACTTTCAAGGCCCTGATGCTGAGTTCTAAAATCTTTATTCTTTGTTAAATTCAGACTTGTTTGATTGACATTGCCACGGAATTTTCGTAATTACGCGAATACACGGAAATGGCGATGTTGACTTGAACGCCAAGCCTGGCTTTGTTGACAGGCGTCAGACTTACTTTAGAAAACCCAATACGCATTGAATGCGCATAACCTCAGGTTATGCGGATGATTATTATTGAGATAGAACTCAGCCCGAACAGGCTTGAAGAAAGATTCTCTTCATACGCGTTATGTATGCGTGTAACATTAATTGCTGGACGACACGCAGGGGCGTGTGTTTAAAATCCGCCACCCGATGGTCAGTAAACCTCATTGATAAGAATATGCGGACATTCAAACCGGTCTGGGCAGAAGGCATTGTGCTCTCGCCACATCATTTTCAGCAGCAGGGTCGATGGTGGGAATTCGCCCTGCAACAGATCGTCCCGCTCGCCATCGCCAATCCGTGGGGTGTACTGGAAGCCGGTCTGGATGAAGAGCTATTGCCCAACGGGCGCGCAAAGCTCTCCGCGCTCAAGATGCGCTTCTCCGATGGCACGCCGATCGACACATCCATTGCTGACGTGCTGCCGCCGGCCCGTGACCTCGCGCGTGATGTTGGGGCAGATGTCCAGAGCGTGATCGTGTACGTGGGGCTTCCATTGCTCGACGCGGTTGGCAACAACTCTCGGGTTGAAGGAGAGACGGCCTCCCGGCCGCGGCGCTATTTCCGCGAATACGCACAGGTGCCTGACCTGCACGGAACGACGGACGCAGAGCTTGCTGTCGAGCGCCATGCACTCCAGTTGCTCTTCGATTTTGAATCTCACGCGGACTACCTGGTCTGCCCGATCTTCCGGCTTGTTCGTGGTCAGCGCGGAGTCTTCGAGGTCGACCACAACTGGGTGCCGCCCTGCCTTGCGCTCTCCGGCCATCCGCGCCACGAGGAACGGGTTTCACGCATTGCCGACATCCTCCAGGCGAAAAGCATTGCACTGGCCGCGCGCCGGAGCGAGCGCATCGACGATGTCGCCGAGTTCGGTGTGGCAGACGTCTCGCTTTACTGGCTGCTCAATACCATGAATACGCAATGGCCCGAACTACGCTTTCTCGCGAGCCATCCGTACCAGCCGCCGGAGCGGCTCTACCACATTCTCGCGCGGCTCACTGGCGCGCTGATGACCTTCTCGACGCGCGTGAACCTTGCCGAGATTCCGGCATACGAACATGACCGCCAGGACGAGATCTTCTCGAAGCTGGAAGACCTGATTCGTGATCTGCTCAACGCCGTCATTCCGTCGCGCGTCGTGCCAATCGGGCTGCTGAAGAAAGGCCCGACGTACTGGAGCGGACAGATCCATGACGATCGCCTGCTCGAAGGCGCCGACTGGTACCTGTCGGTCAACGCAGCGATGCCGGCTTTCGATCTGGTCGAACGGATTCCGCGACTGTGCAAGATTGGCGCGCCGGACGATGTGGCCCATATCGTCAACTCCGCGCTCCCTGGCGTGCCACTTCGCCCGGTACAACGCGTACCCGCCGCTATTCCCGTACGGCTTGAAAACCAGTACTTCGCACTCGACTCGAAGGATCCCGTGTTCGCGGGGATGCTCGCTGCGCGTACGTGCCAGATCTATCTGCCGGGAACGATTCCTGAAGCGTCGCTGGAACTCTACGCTGTATTGACATCGGCAGGCGACAAATGACAAACGGCAGCACGCTTCCGCTTTGCGCCCTGCTTCGCAACACTGCGCTCGAAATCTCGCAGCTGGCGCAGGGTGCGACGACGAACGACGTCGAGGACCTGCGGGTACAGTGCCGCAGGTTGACCGACGACTTTGCGTCGGCCCTGGATGCACGCAAGGTACCGGTTGAGGTCGCACGAGATGCGCTGTACATGCAATGCGGCCTGCTCGACGAAACGGTGCTCGCCCATCTGCCACTGGAAAGCCGTCCGCTGTGGGAAGCGAAGCCGTTGCAGGTGGAACGCTATGGCGAGCACGATGCAGGGGAACAGGTGTACAACCAGCTTGCCGTGCACATGCGCGAAGCACCGCCCAACGTGGAACTGCTCGAGTGTTATGCGACTGTGCTTGGCCTGGGCTTCCAGGGTCGGTATGCACGCGAAGGCGCATCACAGCGTGCCGCTATCATCCGGTCCCTCAATGAGCGTCTGGCAAACCTGACGCCTTCGGAAGATTCAGGCCTTATCGTCGATGCGACACGCACGCACCGCTTTGACTGGTTCTACCGGCTCTCGCCGTGGGCAATCGCCGGACTCGTGTGTGCAGCCGGCGCCATCGTCTTCGTGCTGATCGGGCAAGGCCTCGATCTGCAGGTCTCCCACTTGTTGGCGGCGAAAACCTGATGCTAGCGGGTTCCCAGGCCTCACGGCAGATTTTCCATGGCGGCTACCCCCACCGGAGGGTTGCCGGGCTGACGACCGTGCTGGTCATCGCGCTCGCGCTTGCGGTGCTGCCGGTCGACCGGGTACTCGCGTGGTGGATTGCCGCCGGGGCATTTGTCCTCGGCGCGGCAGTTGTGCTGTTCCGGACATGGCGACTGCGGGAGCGTCAGGATGAACAACAGGCGGTCATGGCCGCGCTGGGCACCACGACGGCGGACCTTCCGGCAAGCATGCGCACGCGCATGCCTGTGTTCTTCGTCATTGGCGATGGTCTCGCGCAGATTTTTGACCGGGAGCATGGGAGAGAGCAACTTGCATGGGTGGGTGAAGGCGCAATCTGGTTGCGAATTGGCAATCCGCAAAGCCTGCCGCGTATTGCGGTGGCCGTGCGGCGATGGCGCGACGGTCGTGCGCCGGAAGGGATCGTGCTGACCCTCACGCCAGCGGCATACGGAGACGACGATGCGCTTGCGCAGAAGCTGAGGTTGATCCGCCAGGCAGTGAGCGATGCAACAAGGCTCCTGGGTACGCGCCTGCCCGGCTATGTCGCGATATACCAGCGGCTCGGCTCCCGCGACGAGCAGACCCAGACTGCACGCTGGTACGGTGTTTCCAGCGCGACGCCTTTCGAGGATGCGTCACGGTTTGAGGCAGTCGTGCGTGCGGCCGAACGCGCAGCATGGCAATCAGAAAATGACAGCGCCCCAGCCTGGCGCGCCGCAGAACTTGCGGCGCTGGTTGACTGGACACAACGTGCCGTCATCGGTCCGCTGCGCGACCGGCATCATCCGGCCGCTCTCTGGAACCTGTATGGCATCGGGTGGATCAATTGCGGCCCTCAGGACACAGCGCTGAGCGCATGGAAGGCTGCCGTGGCAATGCGCACACGACTGAATCCGCCTGCTCTGGCCGCAACCCCCGCCCCGTGGCCGCTACCGCAACCCATCGTTGAAGCCGCCCCGCGAAAGCTCTGGGTTTCCCCGCGGCTGCGCGCGCTCGCACACGTGCTCAGCATTGCCGGATGCCTTGCCTTGATCGCATTCTGGGCCGCCGGCCGAAACAACCATGCGCTGCTGGATCATATCGGGGCGGATCTTGGACGCTACTCGATGATCCCGGCCGATCATGATGCCGCTCGACGGGACGCCCTCAAGGCGCTCGTGGCGGACCGGGACAGACTTCTGGAATACCAGCGCAGCGGCGTGCCCTTGCGGCTGTCGTTTGGCATGTACCGTGGCGCCCAGTTGATTCCGGCACTGAACACGGCGATCGCATCCTATCAGCCACCGCCGCCACCACCCTCAGTTGTGACGCTCGACAGCATGTCGCTCTTTGACAGCGGCAAGGCACAACTCAAGGACGGTTCCACGCGGGTCATGGTCGACGCGCTTGAAATGATCAAGGCGCATCCCGACAAACGGATCCTCGTGGCCGGCTACACCGACAACGTAGGCGATCCGGACAGCAACCTGAAACTCTCGACTGCGCGAGCCGAAGCCGTGCGTGACTGGCTGATCGAGGCCTCCGGCCTTGCGTCAACGCAGTTCGCCATTCAGGGCTACGGCGATACGCGTCCTATCGCGAGCAACGACACAGATGCAGGCCGCGCGAAGAATCGCCGCGTGGAGATCACGCTGGTGCCGGACTCGGCGCCGCAAAACTCCTCGCGCTCCGCCGGCACTTCGTCCCCTGACGCGAGCCAGGCAGATGGCAGAGCTTCGGCGAGTTAGCTTTTAGCCCCCGAAGCACTGGCTTTGGGATGATGAAGCCCGGTCACTGACTCCGGGCGATTGTCGCAGTAAGAAGAAGGGAGTAAGAAATGGCAATTCCGGCATACATGTGGCTCAAGGACGATGGTGGCGCCGACATCAAGGGCTCGGTGACGGTCCAGGGCCGCGAAGGCAGCGTCGAGGTCACTTCGTTCGACCACGACCTGCATATTCCGACCGATGGCAATACCGGCAAGCTGACGGGAACGCGTGTGCACGCGCCGATCAAGCTCGTGAAAGAAACTGACGCCTCGACGCCGTATCTCTACAAGGCCGTGACGAGCGGCCAGACGCTGAAGTCGGCTGAGATCAAGTGGTACAAGATCGACGACGCAGGCAAGGAAAAAGAGTACTTCAACACCAAGCTCGAGAACGTGAAGATCGTCGCGGTGCGTCCGAAGATGCTCGACATCAAAATCCCCGACTACGAGAAGCACAACCACCTCGAGGAAGTCGAGCTGCGCTACGAGACGATCACGTGGTCGTACAAGGACGGCAACATCATCCACAAGGACACCTGGAACGAGCGTTCCTGATTACCCGTGGTCTGAAGGCCGCCCGCGCCTCCCCGGGCGTGGTTTTTCTCTCAGGATTGCCGGCCTTCCTTTGCCAGTCCGCTCAGATCACTCTGGTGGACTGGCCTTTTTTCTTTCGAGGGGCGGGTGCGCGGGTAGCGTCCCGCCCCCTCTTCAGACGTGCGAACAGCCCGAACATGAACGTGCTCAACGACCGAAACCCGTCTTCCCGCGATACCAGCGAGCTTCTGCGTCAGCTCAATCCCTACTGCGCGAACGCGCTCGAAGCCGCGGCGAGCCTGTGCCAGACGCGGCTCGCGGACGAGATTACGGTCGAGCATTGGCTGCTCAAACTGATCGAGGCCGGGGACGGCGATATCCCGGCGATACTGAATCACTACGATCTCGACGTAGACGCGGTCTGGGATGCCCTGCTCGCGGCCATCAAACACACGCCACGCAATCTGCGCGGCCGCCCCAGTCTCTCCCAGCAGCTGGCCCACGTCCTGCGGGAAGCCTCGTTTCATGCGTCTTCCGGCACCGGCGACCCGGCCATCCGTTCGGGGCATGTCCTGCAGGCGATTGTCGATGCGCCGCATGTCCTTCGCACACCCAAGACATGGCAACTGCTGTCGCTCGGCAGTGTGCAGATCCAGCGCCTGCTCCCGCGCCTCGGGCGGCTCTCCTGTGAGAACGAGCCGGAACAGCGGGAAACACGTTCGGCAGCGACCGCAACGGCAACAGCAAGCACTAACCCCGCGCAGGAAGAAAGAATGTCGCAGCCGGTCAAGCGGAATGTGGAAGGCGACGCACTCACCCGCTTTGCGATCGACATCACGGCGAAGGCGCGCGAAGGCAAGATCGATCCCGTGTTCGGTCGGGATCGCGAGATCCAGCAGATGGTTGACGTACTCGCACGCCGGCGCAAGAACAACCCGATTCTCGTGGGCGAACCGGGCGTCGGGAAAACCGCACTCGTTGAAGGCCTCGCGCTGCGCGTCGCCGAAGGCACGGTGCCGAACGTGATCCGCGACGTGCGCATTCTTACGCTCGACTTGGGCCTCCTGCAGGCCGGCGCGGGTGTGAAAGGCGAGTTCGAGCAGCGGCTCAAGAATGTCATTGATGAAGTGCAGGCATCGGCCGAGCCGATCCTGCTTTTCATTGATGAGGCGCACACCCTGATCGGCGCGGGTAACGCCGCCGGCGGCGCCGACGCGGCCAATCTGCTCAAGCCGGCACTGGCGCGCGGCGAGCTACGCACCATCGCGGCCACCACGTGGTCGGAATACAAGGAATACTTCGAGCGCGATGCCGCGCTCGAGCGTCGTTTCCAGATGATCAAGGTCGAGGAGCCCGACGACGACGCGGCCTGCCTCATGTTGCGCGGCCTCAAGGACCGATACGCGAAGTATCATAACGTTCACATCCGCGACGAGGCGCTGGTTGCCGCCGTCAAGCTGGCGCGCCGTTACATCCCGGCACGACAGCTGCCGGACAAGGCCGTTGACCTCATCGATACGGCGGCCGCACGCGTGCGCATGGGTCTCGAATCGTCGCCGGCGGAACTGCAGCGCTCCCGCGCCGCGGTCGCTGCGATAGAGCTGGAGCTCACCACAATCGAGGATGACGCGCGTGCTGGTATCGGCGATGTCGATGGTCGTCGTGCGGCGCTCGAAACGGCGCTCACCGATGCGCAAGCCCGGATGGAAACGCTGCGGCAACGATACGAGGAGGAACTTGCCCTCGTGCAGGCAGTGCTCCAGCAGCGTGAGGCCCCAAAGGGCAACGCGACGGGCGATGACACTGCACTCGCGAAAACACATGAAGCACTCGCGCATGCGCAGGGCAAGGCACCGCTGATCTTTGCGGATGTGGACGCGCAGGCGATCGCGCGAGTGGTAGCCGAATGGACGGGTGTGCCCGTCGGCAATCTGCTCGAGGACGAACTGCAGGGACTGCTCACGCTCGAGGCCGAACTCGCGAAGCGCGTGGTCGCGCAAGACGAGGCGCTGGCCGCTCTCGCAGAAAGCCTGCGTACAGCGAAGGCAGGTCTGAAGAACGAGCATGCGCCTCTCGGCGTCTTCCTGCTTGCGGGCCCTTCCGGGGTCGGCAAGACGGAGACGGCACTGGCGCTCGCTGACCTGCTCTTCGGCGGTGAGGCCGCACTCACCACGATCAACATGTCGGAGTACCAGGAATCGCACACGGTGTCGCAGCTCAAGGGATCGCCCCCGGGCTATGTCGGCTATGGCCGCGGTGGTGTGTTGACCGAAGCGGTACGCCAGCGCCCGTACAGCGTCGTGCTGCTTGATGAGGTCGAGAAAGCCCATCGCGACGTGCTGGACATCTTCTATCAGGTATTCGATCGGGGCACGATGCGCGATGGTGAGGGACGCGAGATCGACTTCCGCAACTGCGTGATCCTGATGACGTCCAATCTCGGCAGCGCGCAGATTGATGAAGTGACCACCGACAGTTCGGATATTGCGCAGCCGGCGCTCCTCGAGGCCATCCATCCGCAACTCGTTGCACATTTCCAGCCCGCGCTCCTCGCCCGCTTCCAGACGTTGGTGTACCAGCCGCTCGATGTGGAAGCGCTCTCCGCGATCGTGCGCCTGAAGCTCGCGAAAGTTGCGGAACGCCTGCACCGGCAGCACGACGTCGAGCTGGTCTGTGACGATTCGCTCATTGGCGCGATGGCTGAGCTGTGCCTGGCGCGTGAATCCGGCGCGCGTAACGTCGATGCGTTCCTCAATCAGCGCATTCTCCCGGCGGTCTCGCGCGAGCTGTTGACGCGCATGGCCAGCGGCAAGGCACCCACGAAGATCAAACTTTCGAGCTCGGCCGAGGGCAGTCTGACGATTGATTTTTTTGACGCCGACACGCCGGTTGCCGCGGCCGCGGCGCCTGAATCGTCAATCGCCTGAGGAGACTTGACACCATGCCCGCGGGACCGTCCCTGTACGACATGCTGCTCGGCCACATCGATGGCGAAGCGCTCGAAGATCACGACGACAACACGCTCGAAATCCTGAGCGTCCAGGCGAACATCCGGCGCATTCTGAACACGCGCGCCGGCGCTCTCAAGCATGTTCCCGACTACGGTCTGCCGGATCTCACAGAGGTCTACAAGAACCTGCCGGCTTCGGTCCACGATCTGCGTAACCAGATGGAAGGCACGCTGCTGAAGTTCGAACCGCGCCTTCGTTCGGTCGGAATCGAGATCAATGACAATCCGGACCCGGGGCTGCTCGTAAGCTTCACGATGGTCTGCCATCTGAAAAAGGCGGGGCTGGTTCGGTTCGGGACCTATTTCGAGCCACCCGGGCGCATGCGTGTCGAACGGCTTATCAATCCGGACCGCAACCGGTAGCGAATCGCCGTCGCCGGCGACCACCTGATCACATCGCATCACGCCTCGTGAAAACTCACACGAAGGATGAGTCGCAACGTAGAAGCAATACCGGATAGTATGAAAAAAAATCGACTTTGGGGAAGCGTGGTACTCATCGCCCTGGCAGGTACCGCAGTGAAAGCAAGCGCGTCGTATAGCGAGCAATGGCTGAGCCCCCAGCAGTTAAAGCAGGAAGAAGCCCGAGCGCCACACAGCAAGGCGGCTTACACATGTGCGAGCCACGCCGCGCACTGCCAGCCCGCCAAACCGGCACCTCAACTGGCAGTCAAGCACGTCGCACCACGCCCACATCAGTCCGTGAAGGATGACCCGATCGCCGCTTTTGCCGCGAACGATCGAGCCCCTACCCGAACGGTTCACCATTGAGCTGACAGACACGAGCCGGCGTGGATTGCTGGCGCAGACGGGGCCCTGAGGAGATCGGCCCGAGGAATCATGAACAGGAAGCGAAAAACACCATCGTCTCGAAAGGTGGCAGGCATTCGCTCGAAAGCAATGCTTCTGCCGATGCCACGTGCCGAGGCTGCCGACCTCGTCCTGCGTACGAGAATCACGCTAGAGCGCGTGCGCCGGGGCGAAGTCACACGTGATCTTATCAACCAGCTTTCGCAGGTTGTGCTTGTGACAAATTTCGTTACGGAAGCGGGGCATGGCCTGCTCGATATGGACTTCCTTGAGCGTGTCGAGCATGGACTCGCAGACGTCCTGCTTGAAGCAGACCGGACCGGCAACTGGCAAGTTAGTGAAGCCCTGCTCGCCGATCTGGGTCCCGTAGTGAATGAATATGATCGCATGCTAACGCAAACGCGCATGTCCGAAATTGCACGCGCCAGTGACCGGCTCGAACAGCTCATTCGCGCGAACGCGCCGGCCATTGCCTGAAGTCCCGCTCCAGACGTGACTCTGGGTTTCACGCACCTGCCTGCGTGGTCCCGTGGAGATGAACGAATGAAGGTCCATGAAAACGCAAGACTGCTAATGCACTGGCTCGCGGAAAACCAGCCCGCGACAATCGCGCAGATCGCCGCAGCGGGGCTGATGACCTCGCGTGCTCTATCCGACGCAGTCGGGTACGCGACCCGCCACGGTACGATTGTACGCATCCAGTTGCCCGTGAAAAGCGGTCGCGAATGTTTTGAATTGCGCCTGACCGGGCGCGCTCTGCCCACTGGACCTGGCCTCGCGAGCCCGCCATCGTTCGACGAACTGCTCTCAGCCTGGGGGATCACGCTCAATCCTCCCAGTCTCCCGCTGGCCATTTCGCACCGGCACATGCCATCCGACTAGATCGACGAACCCGAATTTTCATCGCCATCTCCACGTCTGCGCTCCTCTTCGTCCTCTTCCTCCTTCTCTCCCTTTTCAGGTTCCTCGGGTTCGTGAGAAGTGGCCTCGCCGCGTTCTGCGCCGCTACCAAATTCAGACGGCGTCGGAGCAGTCTCGCCCTCTCCTTCGCCCGACTCCGGGCCGCCAAAGCCCCCTCCGCCACCGAAGTCCGGCATCTCACCACCGCCCATGTCACCTTCGCCACCACCGCCTCCAAAGCCGTAGTCCTCGCCGCCCGAGGTGTCCGAACTCGAGGAGTAACTGTCGGTGGCTTCTGTCGTGCTCTTGTCCTGCACGGTCTTGAACTTCTCGTTGGCCCGGTTGGTGATCGGCAGCAGCCCCTTGAAGAAGTCACCAAAAGCCTTCTGCAGCTGTTCGATGTGCTCAGTCTGCATCTTGAAAACATCGACGAGAGGCTTGCCGTCTTCATCCATCGTCGTAAGCTGCGCGAGCTCGGGCAGCATGCCGTTCTCAATCATGTACAGCCGCACGAAGTAGGCCTTCGCCACCTCCTTCAAGGTCTCGATCTTCGCCGCCACGTCGCCGGCCGTATCCACGTTGAAGAATTTCTCCGAAATCCACGCTTCGAGCCCCGCTTCTAGCGCCTTGGTGTACGTCTCGAGCGCCGTGACCTGATTTTCAAGCGTCGACGAATTCGGCCGCGGTAGCGACACCTCGACGTTCATCAGGAATTCGACCAGGATCTGCTCAACGAGATATTCCTTCTGCTGCTCTCCGACATTCTTGTCACCCGCAGGAAGCTCCGGCCTGTTGGTCACCACCGGCACCTCAGCCTTTCGATCTGGCGGGGTGTGAGAATACTGCCTCGCGTCCTGCCGGTCCTCCTTGCTGAATTTGAGCTTCGTGAAATTGTCCCGCAGGATCTGCTTCAGGTCCGCCATCGTCTCGGCGGTGTTCATAGCGTGGATGCGCATGTGCGCGGCAAGCTGCGGATGGAATTCGTCCTGCAACTGCATCACGCGCTTGGACATCAGCGTATTGCTGGTGACGATCGACGTCGCGAACTCGGGCTGGCTCGCTGTGTCGATAAGCTCCGGTGGCGTACCCACCTTCATGAGCGCGCGCTTGCGCAGGTTGTCTTCGAGATCCGTGTCAGGTTTGGCGTAGCTGGTGTTCTTCTCGCCAAAATCGATATTCACATCCGGATAGCCCGGATGCCCCTCGACCACGAAATTGAAGCCGGCGCGAGCAATAAAGTCCAGTACGTCGTAAGGCGAGCTGATCCCGACCGGCATCTGGTTTGAACGCAGACGCGCGGTCTCGTTCATGATGGTTTCCATCGTCTTCTCGGGATTCGGATCCTCCTCGTCGAGCTTGATCTTGACGTCCGTTCGCGCGATCGAATTGCGCACGCCTGCCATCACGTTCGAAAAAAGCAGCGTTGTGCGCAGGCCGTTGAGAATGCGGATCTCGTCGAGCAACGACTCGCCGATGCCGTTCTCGTTGAAGCGAAACGCGAAGTAGGTCATGAACTCCGCGGGGATGAAGAGCAACTGGCTGTTCTGTTTCGCGAGCGCCCGCGCGAACATCACGCGGTAGACTTCCTCGCGCCGGGCGATCTCCACGCCCGAACCATAGACGCCATTGCGCAGACGCGCGAGCAGATCCTGCTCGATCATGTCGCCATAGACACGCGCGCTGTAGTCGAGCGATTCCCGGTTTGTGAAGTTGAAGCCCTCCATCTGCGACTTCACCTTGTTGATCATCGCCGAGGGGAACGAGCCACCCGTATTCAGCTGCTGCGTCATCTGCTGATACGAGTCGGTGATGGCCTGCCGCACGATCGGGTGCCCCTCCATGTCGAGCAGCACAAAAAAACCGACCTGATGCTCTGGCGTGCCCGGCACGTGTACGGGAATCACCGCCTCGGAGGGGATATGCATGGTCAGCGGGCTGCCGACCGTGCGCCGCGTGAGCTGCTCCTGGGTTTTCACGCTCGCGATGGGCTGATACCCGTACTGCCGGTTGCGATACAGCACGCCCGTGAGCTCGCGGTCGTTCATCTCCGCGATCGACATCTCGCGGCCGTAGCCGACCGCTTCGAGTGCCGGTGACTTCAGCGATTCGAGAATCCGGCGCTCGCGGATCTTCTGCTTGATCTCGGGAATCTTGAGCACCGTCGGGTTGTCCGTCACGCTCAGGAACACATCTTCCTGCGGTAGTGGCTGCGTGAAGCCGAGCTCAAACCGGACCTGCCCCACATGCCGACTTTCCCAGCCGTTAAAGCGCCAGTCCGCGAACGACTCCGCCGAGATACTGGTCATTCGTTGTTCGGTGGGCGCCGACTTCTGCACCGGCCCGAGTACCCCCAGCGGCCGGATCGTGCCATCGGCATAGATATGCTCTGACAGCGCCTCCATCGACAGACGCTGCTCGCCATTGATCACTGCGTCGACCGAATTCTCGGGAATCACGGCGATGGGGTACGAGCCGGTCCTGAAGAGCGCGGCCCTCAGGATCTCGGGAATGAGCGCCTTGATCTTATGGACCTGCTCGAAATGCCGGCGGTAGCGATCGATGAGCGCGCCGCTCACGTCGGGCGGCATCAGCCCTTCCGGCGGCGTGAACGTCAGGTCGATGGACATCATGTCTTTCGGCGAGCCAATGCTGGCGACCAGCACCTGCTGCGCGAGCTCCATGTCGGGCAGCAGGCCCATCACGGTTTCCGCGTCGTTGACGTTGCGGGCAGTCTGCTCCGCGGCATTGCGGAACTCGTACAGATTGGGCTGCGTGATCTCGCGTTGCCCCTCCTGGTTGTATTGCGGAGGATTGGTCGACGGAACCAGTTTGGCAAGCATCGCGGCGGTTTCCGGGTCGCGGCGCACGAGCTGGAGGACGTGAAATTTCTTGCCTGTTGCGGCTGATTCAATCACCCGCCTGTAGGCGCTTGAGCTCATCGCTTTCCCCTTTCCCGAGGAATCCCGGAATACCAACGCCGGAGCACCGTCGTGGCATCGAGCAATTCCAACGAGTTACAGGTCTATATCAACCAGTGCATCCAGCTCGCGAGCACGCTCACCATCAAGTCTCAGGAAAGCGTGGATGGGCTGAACCAGTATGTGCAGGATTACTACGGATCAATCGCCTTCGACGAGACAGATC
The DNA here is from genome assembly GCF_021390575.1 of Paraburkholderia adhaesiva. GTDB lineage: Bacteria > Pseudomonadota > Gammaproteobacteria > Burkholderiales > Burkholderiaceae > Paraburkholderia > Paraburkholderia adhaesiva. The sequence goes on from NZ_JAJEJQ010000005.1 coordinate 52,791, forward strand.
CGACGACGTGGAAGTACTACCTGAACGTCGCGGGCCAGTACCACGCGACGGATTCCCCAATGCAGGTGAAATCGCTCGACACCATGGAGATCATCGATTTCACCGTCGACAATCTCAAGCTCCACACCGCGACGGCGGCCGCGTACCAGTTTGGAACGTGGGAGTATCAGCAGCTCGTCACGCAATACCCGAAGCAGGTGTTCCTGATTCTCGGAATCATCTATCCCGTAGACATTCAGGCCGCAATCAACGCTGCGGACGGAGACATTCTCGGATGGCCATCGTCACTGATCGAACCCAATGAGTTCAGCCTGGTGCAAAGACTCCAGCACTGGATCAAGGCGTTCAAGGTACGGTGGTTCAATCCCCAGTATGGCATCAGTGATGAGCTCTATTTCACGGTGCAGAACTCGAATCTGTACTACGGCCTGCTCATGGCGATCATCTCGTATCGCCTTGCGGCCTGCGGCACCGCCGAAGCCCACAGCTACCACGTCAGACAGTATCTCGCCTCGCATCTGGGGCTTGATGCCTACTACGACCAGCTGACGCTGGTGCAGTCCATCTGGCTTTACCGCAACATCAATTACATCGAGCGCAACGCCGGCAAGCAGTCCACTTTCCGCACCCTCATCCAGAAGCTGCTCACTGACCGCGGCATACCGCTCGCCGCCTACGTGATGAACCATGACGTGTCGGACATGCCGGATTCGCTCTATCCGGCGATAGAGTTCGACGCGGTTCCGCTGAACCTGGGTTACAACGCCGTGGCGGACACCACGTGGACGCTCGACCAGATGCTCAATAACGAGCAGCCGATTGCCGGGGGCAACGCGCTGATCCAGCCCGACGTCGAGGCAAATATCCAGACGCGTATGGAGAATTCGCGCTCGAACACCCTGCAGACCAAGGTGTTGAATTCAGCGATGATCGACATGACGGGTTCCGCCCCGTACACGCTCGAAGACATCCTGCTCCACCACTGGGCCTTCTTCTCCAGTCGCGATCTCTACACCGCATTTCTCGTCGTCAACAACCCGGTGACGGGCGAACCCATTGTCCCCATGACCGCGAAAGACGGCTTTGCGTTCATGATTTACTGCTTCTGCCAGTCGGTCGGCTTCGATCTCACCAATGAGGCTGTCCCGAGCGTGATCGCCACGCGCGTGCAACGCATTCCGACGCCATCAGTCGCAGACGTGATGTCCGTGGTTGACGCCAGTCTTGTGACACAGGATATCGCCCTCGAAGCGTTGTCCTGGCAACCCGCAATCGTTCCGATGATTTCAGTCGATGCGTTCTGCGCCACGGCAAACGCAATCTGGCAGGCCGCCACCAACCAGTGGAAGCTGATTGCGTTTCAGGAGCACCAGGAGCGCCGCGGCATGGTCTACGGTCTCGTCGAGCGCATCTACTCCGACAACGTGATCCAGCTCGGGGATGGTACGAGCAGCGGGAATGTCAACGGAAGCGGCGAGACCTACGCGCAATGGTTCAAGCTGCGCAACATCGACATCTCGGTTTTCTCCGCTGACGACTACGGCCTCATGTACCAGTCGCTCGTCGAGGCGGCCACCGGTGTCAATCTGCAGTCGACCCAGTCTGTTGCCAACCTGCAGGCGGCCATGCTCGCCATGATGCAGAAGCTCTCGAGCTACAGCATCCAGTTCATTTCCGAGATCAACGACTCGACGATCCGCGACGTCGGCTCGGCCATCATACGAACGGGCGCCAACCTGACGTCGTCCGTTGAGGACGTCTACGACGGCTTTACCGAAGTCGATGTCATCCGTCATCGCACACGCGCGACGGTGAACTTCGATTACGACATCAATGCAGCGATGTGTAACCGGCTCGACACCTCTGCGCAACTGAACGTGAATGAGCGCGTCGGTCTTGTCGTGCGACCTGCGCGCGATCCCCTCGACGTCTATGGCTACGTCAGCATGCAGGGCATGGACGTGCGATCGACAGTGCAGGTCTCAACCGGAAGCCCGGTCATTCCGGCGCTGATCGGCATTGAGAACTGGCTCGCGCTGTCCGATGCGGATCGGGCCGCTTCGATCATCAGCATCTGGCCACCGCCATGGCAAACGCCTGGCGACCCGCTACCCCAGATCCCCAATATCTGGCCTGTCCGGAACCTCAGCGGTCTCGTCTACACGCCACCGTCTGACTAGCACGATCAGCAGCGTCTTCCGGTCGGTATTCGCCTTTCGATCAGGATGCCTAAATGGAACAGAGTCAGCGCACTGCATGGGGCGCGTATCTGCAGACGTGCCTGCTGCAGAATCTGCCCTTCACAATGATGGCGAACACCACGCTCAACGAGAAGTTTGGTGTACAGGCAGGCGTAGCGCCTTCGCCCGGCATTCTCCCTTCGCAGCGTTACTACTGTATCGGCAATGGTGGCGCGGGTGTGACGGCCGGCGCCGACAACGTCGCGCTTTCCCAGCCGCTTCAACATCAGGCAACGGATGCGGCGCTGTTTAACCACCTGCCCTTCATCATGCGCCCGGTGAGCGCGGATCTGGCCGCAGCACAGATGGCGCAATACGCGTTGCGACAGGTCATCACGTGGAACAGCGTGGTGTACGCCTGCTACTTCCTGCGCCGGATTGATTTCACAGGGGTCGGCGTCGAACTTGATATGGTGACCGTCTCCAACGGCGTGTCGACGATCACCCCCTATGTGCCGGACGCATCCAACCTCAATCCGCAGCCGCCTACGCCCGCGAACGGGTCGATCAATATCCTCTCGGGTGATTTCATCACCGCGGCCGCCATTGTCAAGCTGTCATTCAGTGCACAGGACGTCACCGAACTGCTCAACTGCGCGAACATCATCTACGGAGATCCGCGGTATGCGGTGGTCAACGAGATCGGGTTGGTCAGCGGCATCGACAAGGTCGTAAACGTGCCGGTTTCAGGCGGCTCATTCAACATGAACGAAGTAATCTGCGCCCAGATCTGCTCGTTCTTCAACACCTATCAGGCGATGAATTACCAGAACGGTGGCGTGAACATAAATCTTAGCGTCGGTGCCACCGAGCCATTGTTCGTGCTTCAGAACACCAGCAGCCAGTCGGGCACGACCACCGGCTAGGAGGCAGCCATGCTGAGCATGCCAGCTGACTCCCCGAGCGAGATCACTATCGTCGGCATCGATCCAGGCAGTGTTCATCTGGGCACGGCCGTACTGCGCGTCGATCTGGCGTCGCTGCAGATCACCGGCACGACGGCGCACACGCTAAACGCGCTCCATGTCTCGCCGCAACCGGAAACACTCTGGACCTCGCAGCTCTTTGGTGAGCGCCTGGGTCGGATTGCGTCACTCGAAGACGCGCTTCTCGCGCTCTTCGAGGACGTTGAGCCATTCATGATTGCCTGCGAGGCACCCTTCATCAATCTGCGCCGTCCCCAGGCCCACGGCGTCCTCATGGAAGTTATCTGCGGCATCCGGCGCGCCGTAATGCGCTACGACGCGTGGAAGCCGCTCTATCTCATCGATCCAGCCAGTGTCAAAAACGCCGTGGGTGCCAAGGGCAATGCCGACAAGGACGCGATGAAATGCGCGGTCCTGCGCCTGACCAATCTGCACTACGACGGCAGAGTGGCGCTCAAATCGCTCGATGAGCACAGCATCGATGCCATCGCCGTGGGCTACGCCCACTGGAAAGCCGGTCTGGAGGATGTCACATGTTCGACAAGCTGAAAGGGTACACCGCCGTCATCATTGGCACCGTGGTGTTCGCGCTCGTGGCGAGCCTGGTTGCGTACGGAGCGTATCAGGCTCACAAGGTAAAGGCCCTTAACGAAACTCTGGCAGTCGCCCAGCAGCAGGTCAGCGATCTGCAGGCAGCCAACCGCAATCTCACCCAGCAGGTGCAGCTCGCGCAAACGCTGAACAGGGTCAACGACGAGGTTGTCACCACCGCAGTGCAGGACAAGGCTGACATGACGGCCACGCAGGGCGCGATCGCCTCGTCAACGAAGATCCAGATTGAAAACGTCAAGAAGAAGTACGAGCCCGAGGCCGGCCAGATGAAGACCCAGGAGGCGGCTGACGCGCAGACCAGGGAAATCAGTGCAATCGAAATCACTGGACTGTGGCAATTATATTGTCAGGTGGATAATTGCCATTAGCTACCCTTCCGGATTATCTCTTGTATCCTCTTCGTAGCCTGTTTTTCTAGGCAAATCCGTGTCGCCGGATAGAGGTAATCTTGACTCCTTCCACCCCGCTCCCCACGTCGGGGAAGGAGTTCATCGTGAAGTACACCATTCATGATCAGGTTGTTTTCACCCGAGCACCGGACGGACCACTCGCCGATCATTTACCATCTTTTGCGAATGCGATGAGTGCTCAGGGATACTGTGCGGGCTACATTCAGCTGCAGGTCCACATCTGCGCATGCTTTAGTCAATGGCTTCAGCAGACTGGCGTCAGTGTAGGGAGCATCTGCTACGACGACACGATACGCTATTTGCGTTATCGCGCCCGGCATCGTAAGCCTTGCCGTGGGGATCAACCTGCACTCAAGCATTTCATCGACTTCTTGCGTAGCGAAGGCGTGATACCTGGCGAGAAGACAGCAACGCATCGGGCGTCGTCGGCCGAAATCTGTACACGTGAATATGCGTTGTACTTGTGTGATGCCCAGGCTCTCGCTGCAACAACGATCAGAAATTACGGACATTTCGTCCGCGATTTTCTTCGCCATTGTTTCGGTGAAGGAAAGGTCACGTTATCGCGACTACATGCTACGGATGTCGTGAGTTTTGTGCAGAACCGGGCACAGCACAAACCTTTAAGTGCGAGGCTCATGACCAGTGCCCTGCGTTCCTTTTTACGCTATGTGCGATATCGAGGCGATATTGTGCTGGATCTGGCTGCTGCCGTTCCAAGCGTTGCCCACTGGTCCATGTCTTCTATTCCACGTGCGATTTCCTCCGGACAGACGCGACAACTGCTGGCCAGCATCGATCGACGGACTGCGGTCGGTCTCCGCAACTATGCCATCCTGCTTTTGCTCGCGCGGTTAGGATTGCGGTCTGGTGAGATAGCCTTGCTCGAACTCGATGATATCGACTGGAGCGCAGGGCAGTTAAATGTGTGTGGGAAGAGTGCGCAACGGAGGGAACTACCCTTGCCCGCGGACGTCGGGAAAGCCATCGCCACATACTTGCAGCACGGGCGACCGAGAAATGACAGCCGCCGCGTATTTTTACGCGCACACGCACCCTTTACCGGCTTTCACGATTCAAGTGGCGTTGGTTCCATCGTCCGAAGCGTGATTCAGCGTGCTGGAGTCGACCCACCCACGAAGGGCGCCCATCAATTCCGCCACGGCCTGGCCACCCAGATGTTGAGCCGAGGGGCCTCGCTGGGGGAAATCGGCGAGGTGCTGGGTCATCGCCGTCCAAAGACAACGACGATCTATGCGAAGGTGGACATCAAGGCATTGCGCACACTGGCATTGCCGTGGCCAGGAGGTGTGCGATGAACACGCTTCGCCAAGCTGTTCAGGATTACCTCAATCTGAGGCGTAGCCTGGGATTCAAGTTGAAGAAGGAAGGCAGCGCCCTGCCAGATTTCGTCGCGTTCATGGAACAGCATCGGGCCTCCTACGTTACCCAAGCCCTCGCCCTCGAATGGGCTCGGCAGCCATCGAATGTCCAACCGGCGCAATGGGCACAACGATTGAGCTTCGTGCGAGTTTTTGCAAGGCATCGTAGTGCCACCGATCTTCGCACCGAGATCCCAGCGCCGGGCATGTTACCGTTTAAACCCAAGCGGGCTCACCCGTACTTGTATTCAACTGGTGAGATTCGCAAACTACTAAAAGCGGCGCTTCAACTGCAATACCGATATGAACGGGAAGCACTGCTGCCATGGACCTATCATTGTCTGTTCGGCTTGCTTAGCGTCTCAGGAATGCGTCTGGGTGAAGCCCTCAATCTCGAGATCCACGACGTCGATCTGACAGCGGGAATATTGACGGTCCGTGGAGCGAAACTGGGCCAGTCGAGACTCCTGCCTTTGCATGCATCAACCTGCAACGTGCTCGCAGACTATATCGCACGACGCGAACATCACTGGGCGGGCAGATCGGCATCTTCCTACCTGTTCGTTTCGAGCCAGGGCAACCGGTTGGACCCCGGTCAAATTTGCAGGACTTTCCATGCGTTGTCGCGGAAGATCGGCTTACGCGGTGCATTAGACAGTCACGGCCCGCGTTTGCATGACATGAGACATGTATTTGCGACGAACACACTTATACGCTGGTATCAGTCAGGGCAGGATCCCGAGCGCCTTCTGCCAATCCTGTCGACTTACCTCGGCCACGTCAGCATCGAGGGTACGCAGTGGTATTTGAACGGTTCGCCGGAACTGATGCGCGAGGCGATGCGCCGACTCGAGCAGCGCTGGGAGGACCGACCATGACTACTTCCGCCACCTTTGCTCCACTACTGGAACGCTTCTTCACGCAGCGCCTGATGCAGCAGCGCCAAGCGAGTCATCACACCATCCGTTCTTATTGCGATACCTTTCGTCAATTTTTGAAGTTTGTACAGAAACGCTTGCATAAGCCACCGTCTCGGCTGAGCCTTGAGGAAATCAATGCTCCCCTGATCGTCGCGTTCCTTGACGAGCTTGAGAAGTACAAGGGCGTTAGCGTTCGCACTCGTAATCTGCGGCTTGCAGCAATCCATTCCTTCTTTCACTATGCCGCTCTCGAAGCACCGGCTCATTCCGCGCAGATCCAGCGGGTGCTTGCCATTCCTGGCAAACGCTACACACGCACACTGGTCCACTTTCTGACGCGTGATGAAGTCGACGCCTTGCTTGCCGCTCCTGATCAACGTACCTGGTCTGGTCGACGTGATCATGCGTTTCTATTGGTCGCTGTACAGACCGGCCTACGGCTATCCGAGATGACCGGGCTCAAGCGCGAGGACCTGGTCCTTGGTGCTGGTGCTCACGTGCGGGTGAACGGAAAAGGTCGAAAAGAGCGCTGCACACCCATCGCGAAATCGACGCTCGCTGTATTGAAGGCGTGGCTGCGAGAACCGCCGCGTGGTGACGGCAAAGTACTGTTTCCCAGTGCGCGTGGCGAACAACTCAGCGTTCATGGTGTGCAATACCTGCTAAACAAGCACCGCGAGGCGGCATGCAAGGTTTGTCCTTCATTGAAGCAGAAGCAGGTCACTGTTCACCGCTTGAGACACACGATGGCCATGGACCTGCTGCAAGCAGGCGTTGATCGTTCTGTGATCGCATTATGGCTCGGACATGAATCTGTAGAAACGACACAGATCTATCTCGAAGCAACACTTGCGATGAAGGAGCAAGCACTTGAGAAGACTTCTCCACTGCGCGGCAAACCAGGACGCTACCGACCGCCAGACCAGCTCTTAAGCTTCCTCAATAGTCTGTAGGGTCGCGAATTACGTCGGGTGACGGGCTGGACACGTATGCTCTGCGAGCCATAATCTCCGAACGATCGCAGATCACTAAATCAACCTTACCCGACATAATCCGGAAGGGTAGCTAATGGCAAAGCTATTGCGCCGCGGTCCCCGCCAACACGCCCGGTTGTACGGAATTTACCTCGCCGGACCATTCTACGCCTGGTCCGCCCGCTAACAGTCCGTCAGCGGCTTCGATGCCTGGCCCAGAACCGGAGGGGTGAAACCGATGAAGCGATTCTCCGTACGATTCCATACGCTCCCGGCGGCCAGTTTGCTGGTCCTGTGTCTGGAGGGTTGTGAAAGCACCCCGGCGGTCGTCAACCACTACCAGACGATCCTTCCCGAGATTCCTGCCATTCTCCTTGCCGATTGCCCTGTGGCGCCGCCGCCGGATCGTACCCAATATCTCGCGAGCGACTGGGAGGGTAAGGAAGATCTGCTCTCACAGGCGTATATCGCCCAGACCACCAACCTCGCCGGCTGCAACATCGACAAGAAGAATCTGCGCGCCTGGTGGGCCCAGACCAGGGCGGCAGTGGACAAGGCGAACGCCGCCGGCGCGCCATCGGGTGCGAACGGTGCCAGCGATGCAAACGGAGCCTCACAATGAAGGAGGACATTGAGCAGACCATCAGGGTCGTGCTTTCTGATCTCGAAGAGTCGAAGCCGCTGAAAAGTCACGAGAGTGCACCGCGTGCCCTGCGCGACCTGCTGGTCGCCTACCAGACACTCGCCGCCGCGCGAAAGCATTTGCCGGCACTCACCGAGGAATCCACAGGTGGCGAGCTCAAGGACGCCCTTGGCCAGCTTGAGCACTCGCAGGCCATGATCCTGCTCGCGCGCTATGTGGCCGGCAAACGTGACCCGCTCGAAGCAGCGCAGTCCAGATCGGGCACGGCCATGTCGCCGGAAGTGGCAAGCCTGCAAACGCAGATCTACATACTCGCGGGCGTCCTTGCGGCATTTATCGCGTTGAGCATTGCCTGCTGCACTTACGCCACCCTCGTGCACCTCGGACTGGTGACACCCGGCGCAGTGGCGCGCGAAATGGGCAGCGTGCTACTGGACGCAATCAAGACACTCTGGGGCATCGATTGACGTCGTTTTGCCGTCAGGAGCGGCCATGTCCAGCCTGCTTAAACTGGCACTCGAAGAAGATGCATCGGGTGCGAACTTCCATGAGATCGAATACGTCTTCTACGCAAGGCTACCCGAGGTCCAGACAGAAGAGGCAGGCGCCGTCCCCACGGTTTTACCGCCGCAAGGGTTCACGTCTACCGAACGGCACGAGCAGTGGGAAATCAAGGTGCAGCAGAGCGATGCGAACGGCGGCTACGGCACGATCCGCATCCGTCGCACCACCTGGCCCAACGAACCACGCAAGGCTGCGCAGTATGTTCTCACGACCAAGGTCAAGCTGAAAGATGGCACGAACTCGGAAGTACCGATCGAGACGACCGAAGATAACTTCCGGCAGTTCAAGGTCCTCGCCGAAAGCGGGATGCTGAAAGACCGGTACACGTACCCCGTGGCCGTTGGGGCGCTTCCCGAAAGCATGGGACGTGACCTCAAATGGGAGGTGGACTTCTTCCATCGGCCGAGCGCCGATCCAGGCCACACCGCCCTGCACCCCTGGGTCAAGATCGACCTCGAAGTCAGGCGACGCATTTCCGCTCTTGCTGCCACCGAAATCGATTCGTGGCCCTTCCCTTTTGACGCCGAAGAGTGGATTGTGAACCAGCGGGGCGCACAGACACCCGAGGAGGAAGCCCGGATCGACGCCATCTATGAGCGCTGTTTTCTCACACGGAATCCGTACGCCCGAGCGCCCCGACCGCCGAATGGAGAACACGCGGGCGGCTGACCTCATTTGCGGGAGATTCCGGGTTACTCTGGAGCGCACGCATCATGTTCCATTGCGAACATTTTGGCCGGAACACGAGAGGTCGGGACTTCGCGGTGGGTGACATCCACGGCATGTTTTCCGCGCTATCCCAGCTGCTCGACATCGTCGGGTTCAATCTGGACGTCGATAGACTCTTCTGTACTGGAGATCTCGTTGACAGGGGCCCGGAGTCGCCCCGCGCACTCGAATGGCTCGCCCGCCCGTGGTTCCATCCCGTACGCGGTAACCACGACGACTTCGCCATCCGCTGGCCACAAGGCACCGTTGACGCAGCGACCTATCTCTCCAACGGCGGGGCATGGAACATCGACAATCCGCCCGAACTGCAACAACGTATCTCGGATGCGCTTGACCAGTTGCCGATCGCCATCGAGGTGGAGACCGAAGCTGGCCTGATCGGAATCATTCACGCCGACTGCCCGCTGCCTTCATGGCGGGACTTCGTGACACGCTTAAGCGAAGGACATGTTTCCGATGAGGAGCATGAACATCTCGCCAGGCTGGCCATGTGGTCCCGCGCTCGCCTCATGGCTCTCGATCCGTCCGGCGTCGGAGACATTCACGCCGTCGTCGTGGGCCATACACCAGTCAAGGGACACAGCACGCTGGGCAATGTCCATTACATCGATACGGGTGCGGTATTCGAAGACGGCTATTTCACGCTGCTCGATCTCACCAGCCTGACACCGGCTTACCCGCCATCGCGCGTACTCGACTGGCAGGTATAAGACCGTTCAAGGCCCACGGCAATAAAGAAGCACTCGGATATATATCACTGAAGGGAACAGTCATTGGGGGCGCCTCACGGCGCCCCTTTTTATTTTCCCTTCAGGAGATCCAGGCATGGGCCGTCGCAACAGAAACCAGTTTTCGATCAACGTCGACCCGCATCAGCACGCCATCGTAGAAATAATGCGTGGTCTGTTTTTGCGGCATAACCCGTACTCTGTCTTTGCGGACTTCATCGAAATGAGCGCGATCGCGCTGAGCAACCGCTTTGATTTCGCGCAGCGCGACGGCCGCGAAAAGCGCTATCTGGAAATTGCAAAAGGATACACCCCCGAAGAAGTCACAAAAATCGCAAACATGTTCGCCGAGCTATTGATGTGTTATCGGGAGCGCACCGATGAGCTCGGTTCCCCGGGACTCGGTATGCGCCATCAATTCAATAACGATGTCGATGTGCTGGGAAAGCTCTTCAGCACGCTTGAAATCGGCAACGACCGTATGGGCCAGTTCTTTACACCGGGTTGCGTCCAGAATTTCATGGCCCAAATGGCATTACACGACGAGGACAAGGTCCGCGAGCAACTCCGCGAACACGGCTTCGTCACGGTTCTCGAACCCGCATGTGGCGCGGGCGGCATGGTCGTTGCCCTTGCCGAAGCTTTCCACAATCTCGGGTTCAACTATCCCACCCAGTTTCATGCAACCTGCGTCGACAAGGACCGTCTCTGCGTGCACATGACCTATCTCCAGCTTTCCCTTCGGGGCATACCAGCTATCGTTGTGCATGGAGACTCGCTCACTTTGCAAACATGGGCTACATGGTACACACCGCCACACATTTTCCTCGGATGGAACGCCAAACTGCAAAAGCGGCGCGAAGCGGAAAGAGCCCAAAAGGCCGTCGAACAGGCTGAAAAACTGCTACAGCCAGCCCCAGTGGTATCGCCACTTCCCGAGATGCCTCCTGCCAGGGAGGCCCGTCATAACCGCAAGCGCCGACATCAGCAAGCTACTGTCAGCGCTAGCAGCCCTCAATAAGCTCCCGTCCACTGCCCTCAATTACTGGAACCAACACCATGTCATCACATCAATGCTGCCTTCGTGGCTCCCTCAATATCAAGGCAGACGCCACCGATAGCGCGCTCGCGAATGCACTTGCCCCCTTTCTCGAGGCCTGGGGTCTCGACTTCGACAAGGAACTCATCAGCGGTGCCATCGAGATACTTGACGATCGCCATCAGCTGAATCTCTCGCTGGAGTTCGAGGGCCGGGGTGGCGGCTATGTCAACATCGAGATCGAAGAGACTGTCGGACGGCTCGGTCATCTTGTCGAAGGCCACGGATATGTTGAGATGATCGACTACGACACCGCAGCCACCGAAAACATGATTACGCCATTCTTCGTCGGAGCCGAACTTCGGGAACGCAATCGCGCCCGGATCCAGTACGCGATCGACCAGGCTACGCCGTGGCTGGAATCGGCACTGGATGCCACGGCAGTACATCAGATCCGTGAGCACACCGCCTCGTTCACGCCGCTTGCTGAACCGGTCGTCAGCCACCCGGCGGGCTCGCCCAGGGCACCCGAACCTAAGGTGCCCGATGAAGACGCTCTCACGAATGCCACCGGACTCACGCTTGAGCAGCTCAATCTGATGGCCACGGAAGCGGGACTACCTGGTACCGTCCTGGATGACATTTACAACCCGGAAGGCGACGGCGAACATCCGGTAATCACGCGCGTGATGTGGCGTAAGGCCGTCGCCAGACAGGACACGGTAAGCGGCTACTGGGACTGGACCGCGCATCAGATCGCCGAAGCCACCGCGCCAGCGCTCCGGTAACCGTGCCCGGTGGTCCCCCGCTAATTGACGTTCGGCGCGTCGATATCCTCAACCGACGTCAGCTTCTGGGTCGTCGTGTTCCCCGTGATCTGCGCGTTGCCCTTGACGTTGACGTTTGCTGCAATGCTGACCTGCCCGGTGCCACCGCCTTCGGCACCGGGCGCCGTGGTCATGTCTCCGTTAAGTTGCAACGCACCGTTCTCGGTGAAATTGCCGGTGTGGCTGGTATTCGCCTGGATGTTCAGGTTCGTCGTCTTGATGTCGATCTCGGCCTGGGTCATGATGGCCAGCTTCGTCTGCATCATCTGGAACAGCGACTGGTCACCGTTTCCAATCTCCCAAAGATTCTGGGTCGAGTCGAGCACCAGGTAGTTGCCGATATCGTCCTGAATCCGCAGGTACCCTTCCTTCGTGTTCAGCTGGATACCATAGCCGTAGGGCTCGCCGTTCGCCTTCGATGTTGTCAGCGTAATCAGCCCCGTATGCGTCGAGATCTGCAGGAAATAGCTATTCGATGGATCGGGTTTTGCCGACTCGTCCTGGGTTCCGCTCCACGCGTGGGTGACAGTCTCCAGCTTCCGCAGACCTGAATCGTCTCCACATACCGTCCAGTAATACCGGTCCGAATCCGCGAACTGGTATAGCTTGACTCGAGCGCCACGCCTGACGTCAGGCGCGCTTACCCGATTGGACTCCCCCTCCCGTAGCCATTCAGCCTTGATCGTGGTGGACGAGGCAACCTGGGTGCTATACGCCGCGCCGTTCACGTCCGTGCCTGACGTCGATAGCGTTGTTCCGGTCTGGGTCAGCTCGCCATCGACAAACGGCAGTTTCTCGATCGGGGTGACCTCTATCGTGTTACTCGAAGGCAATTTATTTTCCGCCACGATACCAATCGAAATCGGTTGAAGATGCGATGGCGAGGGGTTGGCCATGATATTCCCCTGCGATTGTTTGCAAATGAAAATGAAAAAAGTACTGCATACGATCATTCTCTGAGGGGAAATTCATTAACAGGAAACTAACTTATGGAAGACAAGAAATACCGGGCGCAACGGGGTGACGTGATGCTTTTCATGGCTGCAAAGCCCTGGATCGGCGACGAAGAAATGATGTTGATGGCATGTCATTGGTCGCTGGCTCGGGTAACTGCTGTCACGCCAGACGGGGATGTGAGCGCGTACCGCACATTCGGCACGCATTTCGTTAGCCGGGACGTGGCCGGCGAGCACGCGCTTCTTTCATCGCGAAAAGTCGACGTGCAGGCTCTCGAGAATGACATGAACGCACGCGTAGCGAAGCGGCCCGACGCCAACGAGTTTGGCGCGCCGGACTACGCCTACGAGTTTGTGAAAACTTTCATGCTGGAAGAAGCAAAAAAAAAAGCGGAGTGTAAATAATGAAAAACGTCGTACTGGAAAACTACATCAAGGTTTCAGCCAACTCGATTGGCGAATTGCGCAGGGTCGATGTGTATCGCGTGATCAATAGTATCCACCCGGACAATATTGACGGCGTTACACGTGGCGCCCTTGCAACATGGATCGCGACGCATCGCCCCGACCTTGCCGATGAGATCAAGGACGTCATGCAGGACGAATTTCCCGACGAAGGCTGGACGCCGGCATCAATGGAACCGACAAACTGATGGAAAAACCGACGATGCAACACGAGGAAGGCACGGAAGTGCCTTTCATGGACAGGCCAACCAAGCCAAGACGGCGAGGTGACCTGATCGCCATTGTGATGGGCGAATTCGTGCCTACGGAAGAAGAAGAGGAGCCGACGCGCCTGTTCTGGACGCTGGGGCGTGTGACACAGGCTCAGGAGAACGGCACGGTTACGGCCTGGCGCCGATTCGGCCAGCACTTCGTCGATAAGGAAGTGCCCGCGCGAGGCGCTGGCGTTGGTGCCGATCGCATTGACATGCGCGCAGTCGAGAGCGACATGGCCGCGCGCCTGGCGAAGAACGCGAACGCCAACGAATTCGAGAACCTGGATGCGCTCAACAGCTACCTGCTCCAGTTCATGAAGGCAACCGATGGGCAGCAGATTTAAAGCAGGGTACAAGGAACAGCCAATGGAAATGAAGAAGAGCAGCTTCAGAGCCGCCCGCGGAGACCTGATCATCACGCAGACGACATCGTCGTATGTCCATCTCAAGGAAGGATCGCAGAGCCGAACGTTCTTGACACTGGGGCGCGTAACATCGGTGTCCCGCGACGGTCGGGTAAAGGCATATCGCACCTTTGGTGCCCATCATGACAGCCGGAGCACACCGTCGCATTGTCATCTGGTAACAGCACAGACGGTTGATCTCGCCGCGATCGAGCGCGACATGACCGAACTGATTGCGAGCCGGTGGAATGCCAACGAATTCGTTGACCTTGACTCCGTACGTGCTTACCTTCGGCCGTTCAAGGCCACCGCTGCCAATGGCAAATCACAACCTGGCAAGGTGGACATATGAATCAGGCACAGATTCACACCCAACCTGATGCGCATGCACGTGCATTCTCCCTGTGCGCGGCGGCCCGGTTTTCGCCAGCCCAGGCCCTCGTGATGGCGCGAGGGTTCGCAGCCAGAGGAAAGATCGATGCCAGCGAAGGTTGCACCCATTACGTCATGCGCCTGATGATTCAAGCACAGGCAGATCGCGATGCGTATCACAGCGTTGATCCTTAAGGGCTTCAAACGCTTCGCCCTTACCCAGGTGGAGACATTCACGATCCAGCCGTCCGAGACAATCCAGCTGATTCTCGGCACCAACGGTTCTGGCAAATCTTGTCTGCTGCGCGAGCTCACTCCCCTCCCAGCAAGTTCCGCCGACTATCACAAGGACGGATCCAGGGAGATCCATATCACCGACGGCGGCCACCAGTACCGACTCACCAGTTCGTTTGGGTCGACCAACCGCCACAGCTTCCTGAAGGACGACGAAGAGCTCAATCCTGGTGGCACTGGCGTCGTGCAGCGGGAGCTCGTCAAACACACCTTTGGTATCACCCCAGAGACGCATGAGCTTGCGCTGGGAGCGGAACGATTCACCACCATGGGACCGGCGCGCCGGCGCGAGTGGTTCACGAAGCTCTCGGATGTGAACTACGACTACGCCATTACCGTCTACAACCGCCTGAAAGACGACTGGCGCAACGTATCCGGATCGCTCAAGCTTGACAGAAAGCAGCTGGTGCTTGAGCAGGCGAAAATTATTACCCAGGAGGAACAGGCCAAGCTTCACGAAGAGGTCAAGGGTCTGCATACCGACCTGACAAGACTGATTGGACTCCACACACCTCTTGAACGCGAGGTCGAAGCAATCGATACCGACCGGCGTGCCCGGGAGAGCGAGCTTCACGCAATGAGCCGACAGTTGCTCGCGATGCGCGCGCAGGCTCCGATCGATCAGCTTCCCGAAGAATCCGGCTTCCCGAAAAAGCTCACCTTTGAAAATACCGACGCTGTCGACCGTCATGTTGAGGTGATCCGCCACCGGATCACAGCACAGGAAGCGGTCCTCACGCGCTGCGTCGCAGAACACGAGAAACTCAGGGAGACGGTCGACATCCTGAAGCGTCGCGGGACAGCCGACCTGGCAACGCTGCGCGGCCGGATCAAGCGACTGCAGGAGGCGCGCCTGAAACTGCTTGGGCAGCGACGACTGGGGTTCGAAGGCTTTGATGCGGCCGCAGCCATGCAGTCGTTCACGTCGATAGGCGAGACGCTCACCGAGAAGCTTTCGGCGCTGCCCGCGAATGAAGAGGGACTGTACAGCTCCGTGCGGCTGAAAGACGAACGTGAACGCCTGCTCAGGACCCGACAGATCAGCACGCAGACTACACGGCGGCTTGCGGAGTTGCAGGCGCAGAAGCTGCACGTCGAGCGGCATCGTGCGAACGGCAGCGTTACCTGCCCCCGATGTCGTCATGTATTCACGCAGGGCGCCAGCGAGGAGACACTCCAGCAACTGGTGAAGGATATCGGCGCGACCACGGATGCGCTCGCGCGTCTGCAGAAGCAGGCTACGCAGACCGAGGAAACGGTCACTGCTATCCAGGCGTATGGCGACCTCTACCGGGAAATCCAGCAGATTATCCGCATGGCACCGGCGCTCAAGCCGTTCTGGGATCAGTTGGCCGATACGAATGATCTCAGGCTCGCCCCAGTGAAGGTTGTCGGCAAGCTCGCCCTTCTCGGTGAAGATCTCAGACTCGAGGTCAAGGCGGCCGCGTACGAAGCTGAACTCGCAGAGGTCGTGAAGTTGCTGGCCCAATCCGAGCGTCTGGGGGACGCGACACTGGGCGAATCTTCGCAGAAACTGCGCGAATCGGGGCGCATCATCGAGGGACTAACCGCAGCGCTTTGCGCACAGCGCAAAACTCTGGCCGAGTTCGTCCAGTACCGCAAGAAACTCGCGGAAGCGCTGGCGCTCAGCGCACGTATCGAAGCTGCGTGTCGCGATTTCGAAAAGCTCACGCATGATCAGGTGGAGATGCTTTACCGCACAAGCATTCACCAGTGTATCCGTCAGGTGCAAAGCACCCTCGCGCGCAAGGAAGAAATCCTCTCAACCCTCAACCAGCAGAAGGCGATCGTTGCGAATCTCGAAACGACGATTGCCAGACGCGCCCTCGAGGAAGCGGCGATCGTTGCGGCCATGCAGGAGCTTTCGCCAACCGATGGCCTGATCGCGCAGGGGCTTACCGGTTTCATCCGGGTGTTCACACGGGAAATGAACCAGCTGATCCGGAAGATCTGGGTCTATCCGCTTGAGATCCTGCCCTGCGGACTCGGTGGCGATGGAGGTACCGAGCTCGACTACCGGTTCCCGCTGAAGGTGCTCTCGAAGGATAACGCGCCAGATGTCAGCAAGGGCAGCACCGGCATGCAGGAAATCATTGATCTGGCTTTCATGGTCGTCGCCATGATGTACCTCCATCTTGACGATGGCCCGCTGCTTCTCGATGAATTTGGCGCCGTCTTTGACGCCGAACACCGGAACAACATGGTCAAGGCCGTCAAGCAGCTGACGGAAACCCGGCCCTTCAGCCAGTTGTTCATGATTTCCCACTATGCCGCAACCTACGGCGCGTTCAGCAATGTCCAGACGTGCGTGCTGGACGAGCGCAACATCGCTGTACCAAAGGTCTACAACACGCACGTCACCATGACCTGATGCACATGACATGAGGGGCATGACATGACCGGCGATGAAATTGCCGAGGCACTCGCCTCGATCGGCCAGCATCACACCCGCGCGCAGCGCGAACTCCTGCAGCTCTCTTTGCGCCTGCAGAACGAGGGACGGACGGAACACACGCAATGCGCCCCCCTAACCCAGTACGTAATGCCGGAGCCCGCACAGGAAGATCTCCTCCCCGTCGTGCCGCCGACGCCAGCAGTCAATGGTGCGCGACCGACACGTGAACAGGCGCTCTCCACAGCAAAGGAGGTACTCAGACACGAGCTTCACAACAACCATCAATCTCATCTGGTGCATCTCGTTGACCAGGTATCGCAATCGGATATCGACGCAATGCACCAGGTCGCCGCGATGCCATCTCCCGCGTTTCCAACGCCGGTACGCGATCTGACGAACATGGAATTCTTCCGGGGCTTTTTCAATGCCCAGACAATTGAGGGAGGCAGAGGCCAGATTGGTCGCGGCTCGTTTGGCCTGACGCAGTACGAAGAAGATGTACGCGTGGCAAAACAGGCCGATCTGACAGGCTGGCCGAGCGGATTCTATACGGATCACACAAACCAGGCGACGCAGTTTCTGCTCAATCAGGTGCCACCGGGAAGGGCGATCCTCGTCGAGGGCCTCCCGCGTGGTGACATTCGCGTTTCCACACTGAACTATAACGAAGGAGAACATGCCTCGTTTACCCCCATGGCGCCAGCGAGGCTCGATAAAGGCGCAAAGCAGTTCTTGACGGTGTGCTTCCGTCAGGCATTCCGGATGTGACACGCCACGGGATCGTCCCCCGGTCCCGAACGGAAACTGGTTCACATCAATCCCCCTTCAACTACACGATAAGCACTACATATGGACTCCATCACCATCGGAAGATGGGAACACATCGAACATTTCGGTATCAAGGTACTCACAGGCGAGTCCTGCGCCTACAACATGCGGCTGCTATGCGACGTCAATGAAGATGGGCGACTCGCCATGATCGACTTTCTCGCGTTGCCCGTCGATAGCGTATTCGCTAGCCCGTGGAACAGTCAGGTTCACGAAAAGCCGAGCGTCGGCAGCATCATGCTGCATCGTGATGCCCTGCCTGCCCTCGCCGAATTCATGCTGCGACGTGCGGGCGCAAAGGCCCTAGTCCGACTCTCCTCTTCTGGTGCGGTTGTCGGGCTGTTCACCGACAAGCGCGTCGAGGAATATGAGCAGCTTCTGCGAGATCTACCCAATTCCACGCATAACTGGCAGGTCCAACGCATCGTCGGGAGTGTCCAACCCTGTGTCGGTTCGAGAAACGTTCATGCAGCGACTGGCCGGGCTCTGTGATTCCATGACCGGAAAGGAAATTGAAACGGCAGCACGGCATTTCATGGCCGCGGCGATCTGGATCGATGGCCCCGAACGAACCGCTATCAAATGCACCCGCGAAACCGGCGCCATCGCCCGAACCTTTGTAAAGGAATTCGCGTGCGCCCACCCGGCCGAATGCGCCGCAATCCTTGCGAGCGCTGGATATGGCTCGCACCATGACGCGGGCTCGCCGGCAGCCGCGTTTGGTCAAGACCTCTATCTCACCTGTGCCGGCCATGGCTCCGGCTTCTGGGACCGCCGCGAACTGGGAGAAACGGGCGAACTCGTCAGTAATCGTATTCGCACCGAATGGCGTCGCTGGTACATCGAAGCGTATTGCTACAGGCAACGGCTGTACTTCTGCGTTTCACCCGACATGTTTGCGCTGGCAAAACACCATGAAAATTAATGAAGCTACGCCCGAGGAACCGTCCCTTGATATCGACGGCAGAGCACTGCTCGTCAGATCCCGCTGCACGATCGCAGCCGTCCACCACCCCGCATTTTCCGCAGACATAGGAAAAAAGGTCGTCATTGCAAAGCTTTCGGGCCAGCAAGCCTGGGTCTATGCAGACAAACCGGTTAGCTACCGGATCAACCGTGCTGGCCGGACCGTTGTCGCTCATGATCCAAGAACCATACAGACAGTGGTCTCGACGGCGTACCTTCGCCTCACAACCGCCAGTCCGGCCGGCGACCCATGGAGAACACCGTGATTGAAATCAGGCAGACGGGCTTGCCGGAGAGCGGAAACCACTGGAGCTATGGACCGCGACACATGCGAAAAATCTCGGCTCGTAGCGCGGCGGCACTCTGCGGCATGTACCCGACGCCACGCATGGGCTATGAGACAACCGTCGCCGTAGCGAATGACGGCTATGGTGGAAAGTACCTGCTCTGTGTACAGAACGTCTCCGGATCCTTCTACCTCGCGAGCACATCTGTCCAGGTGGACGACTGGCCGGATACTTTTCAGGTGAGGATCATCGAACCATCCAGGGGCAAAGCGAATGAAGAGCACACCCAGCTGGACTGAAACGTATCGCGGGCACGAGATCCGTTGCTTTCTCGTGGACGACACCGAGCAGATCGAGGCAGTGCTTCGTGATGCCGAGGGCCCCGGCGCGACTGTCGTACCCTGCAGCAGTCTTGCTGTTGCCAGGGCCAAGATTGGTCGTCACGTCGGACGCCGAACGCCACGGTTCGACGAACTCATCCGCATCAGCGCATGGCATGCCCGTAATGTCAGCATCGATGTTAACGAGAGCATGCCGATTGTTGCCATCGGAGAAAACGTCTTTTTACAAGGAGAAGAAGCAGACAATTTCATCGAGGCCGCGAGAAAGCTCTACAAGCAGGCCCAAACCGTCACGATGGACGACTGTTACGCGTGCGTCGCTCATCCCTATGTCGAAAACTGTGAGACGTGAAATCCATCCCAGCAATTGTCCCAACACGCACCCAGTATTCGCTTTACTACGACGCCGTTCGCACGGCTGGCGAGGTCAATCTGCTATTCCTTGAGCTTGCAGAAGAAGGCCTCACACGCGAGGAACTCGCGATAAACATTCAACGGCGACCATGTCTGTGGCAACGCTTCGCGACCTGGCTCGACCATCTCCCCTCTTCCCCGAAAACGCAATTCAGCAAATGAATCTTCAGAACATGAATCAGGCTGCCCTGAACCGGCATGCCGATGCGCTCAATGTACAGGAAGGCGGCGCATGCAATCTGAGCGGTGTCGCGCGTTCCCTGGTACGAGCGATCAATCAGTGTCACGGTGAAAACCTCGGCACCGATGGAATCCGCAACGATCCCGCGATCCGCCTTATCGTCCATCAGATGGGGCACCTGTGCAACATCGGCGAAATCGACCGGGACCTCAGTGTCTACGACTCACTGGAGAAGGCCTGCAAGGAGAAAAATGCCGAGCGAAGAGCCGAACTCAAGGCGCTCGAGCGAGCGTAACCTTTCACCGGAGACGCCCGCATGACATTGCATCAACCCGACACGGTGATTCTCGACCTGGGTTCGGCGATTACCGAATACGAACGCGAAATCAAAGACCTGGATAATGTCCTCGAGACTGACCCAGGCGAAATGGTGAGCTGGCTGTCGTGCTATGTGGGCTCCCGCGAGTACGCTGAAGACCAGCTCGACGTGGCTATCATGGACGCCGTGGGCTGTGCGAGCTGTAACAACGATATATCGGACGCGGCGCTCGGGAAATTCTCGGACGCAGCGCTCGGACTCGGCCTCTCCTTGATAAAGAAGCTCGAAGAGTCAGGCCTGTTCGCACACGAGGACGGTGAATTCCCCTACACCTACTCCAGCCTGCTCGGCAAGGCGGCTGTTTTCAGACGGACCGGATCTCTTACGGACAACCACTGACGCTGGTATTACTGCCCTTCAGGCCGATGTCGCAGCCGATCTGAAGGAAGTACGCAGGACTCAGGCCCGTCGCATGCATGGGATTGCGGTTATTCGAGAGCCCCGTCTGAGCCTTCGCGTCGACGGTCCTGTAGATGTAGTTGTTCCTGAAGTTATCTTCCACCCTTAGCGACCACTGCCTGTCCTCCGGGACAGGCCAGTATTCCGCGATTTTTCCGCACCCGGTGACAAGCGGCCAGATCGGCTCAACGTAGCTGATGTAGGCACAGGGCCAGCGCGGCGCCTCAACGCCCACGAATTCCGCCCAGAGTTCGGCGTTGTCGACGAGCACGACGAAGGACTGGCTGAGCGTGAGATAAGCCTCAATAAAGGCGTCCGAGATCATATCGGCCACCGTGAAGGCATGCGGGTTGTCGGGCCACGGTGTCAGCGGCAAGGCCGAAAGATCGATGAAGCGCTTCGATTCGTAGTAGCGGTCGAAGAGCGGCAGGTTGTTGAAGTCGATCATGATCGAATCGGTACCCACCAGCGTGACGGTCTTCGGATCGAGCACGTGAAGGTAACCCCCGATGACCACCATCACGGTGTAGCCGGTCAGGTCCCGGCCCAGATTCAGGTACGCGTGATTGCCCAGATTCTGTGTGTCGGTCTGCTTGAAGAGCATGGCGGGCGTGATCGGGATGTAGGTAAGCGTGCCCAGATCCTGAAAGTCCACGATGCCTACCTTATTTTTTTTGGCGTGAATCACGGATTTCATGCCATCGATCACCCAGATCCCGTTCTCGTTGTCGGTGTCGATCAGATGGAAGAACCCGTTGACGCTCACCATGCAGCTCTGGAAGAACGACGTGTAGGAGGTGCGAGCCCGTGTCAAAAAGAGATCGGTCTTGTCTGCCGTGGGCAGCGGACTGGACAAGGAAGCGCCCGGGCTGATCGGCTCGATATCATAGCCGGCCCGGGTCGCGTCCTGATAGCGCGCATAGCTGGTGTCGAGCGTGAAGATATTGCTGGAGGTCGGCAACGCCGCGTCACCGAGGGCCGCAAGGTACTGGTTGAAGGTCTGTTGCTGGTTACTGGCGGTGCCGAGAATGTCGTTGAGATTCAGGCTGACGGGACCTTCAAGAAAGGGATTGGTGAGTTCCGCATAGACCGTCGAGTAGCTCTGGATGATGGTTGAAAAAGTCATGTCCCCGAGATCGATGGCGCTCCAGTCCTGCCCACCGCTCAGGGATTTGCCGATCGCAGATACCAGGGCATACATCGCTTTCTCCTGAAACGGTCGCTTGCAATCGTATGGTCCTTTGTACTCCTCGTACAGACATACGATGAGCGACGCGTTTTCAGGAGTGCGAACAGTATGTCCACCATGCCCTCGTACCCGTTCGACCCAACAGGTTCGCTCGCCTCGAACCTGATTACCGGAGAGCAGCAGGTACTGGTCGCACAGAACTTTCGCGACCAGCACCTGATCATTCCGGCGGCCGCGCCCTATTTTGCCGACACACTCCAGATCCAGTTCAAGGATACGAGCGGACAGATCACGACGCTTAAGGAGGGTACGGACTACTTCTGCACGCACTGGTTTATTTCAGCGAGCCGCTCGTGCGCGATGCGGGTCTACGGCTCGATCAGCTTCATCAATACCGCCCTCTCGGGGGTGGTGCAGCTGCGGTATCAGACCATTGGTGGCATCTGGGTGCTCGACGCGGCCACGATCGCCGAGATTCTCGCCAGCGCGATGAACAACGCGCGTGTGACCTCGTGGGAAGAAGTCAGCGGAACGCCTTACGCTTTTCCTCCCGAGGCGCACACCTGGGACGTCTACGACATGGTAGGTATGGATGCGGTAGTGGCCGCACTCGCCGACATCCAGAGTACGTTGCAGGAAACGGGCGGTGCGGGTCTCGCCGCGCACGAGGCCGATCACGACAATCCCCACGTGGTCACCGCGGCACAGGTTGGGCTCGGTAACGTCCAGAACTACGGCGTTGCAGCCAACAGCGACGCCGCCGCAGGCACGTCAACCACGCTCTACATGACGCCGGCGACGACCGCAGCTGCGATCCAGACACAGGTTCTGGGGCCCTTCCTGATTCATGCAAGCAATTTCAGCAACCCGCACCAGGTCACGGCCGCCCAGGTAGGCCTTGGCAACGTCAAGAATTACGGCGTCGCGGCGCCAGCTGACGGGGTAGCCGGCACCTCGAACACGCTCTACATGACGCCGGCCACCACTGCCGCGGCGATCAATGGCACGGTCGGCATCACGATCAACCAGCACCTGCTCAATTTCAGCAATCCGCACCAGGTCAGCGCCGCCCAGGTGGGCCTGGGTAACGTGCGAAACCTGTCGACGGCGACGACGGCGGACGCGATAGCCGGTACCAGCGACGATCTCTACATGACGCCGGCGGCCACCGCGGCCGCCATCGCACAGACCGGCGCCATGGGGCAGCTGAATAGCCACATCACAAACTACAACAACCCTCACCAGGTGACGGCCGCGCAGGTCGGCGCAGTTACCGCTGGCGACGTCAATAACCTCCTGCAGAACTACCTGACGATCACGGGAACGGCAGCCGACACCACACTGGCGTATGGCATGACCCTCAGTGAGCTTACCGCTTCGATCCTCGACGGCACCGCCTCGAATGCAACCATGGTCGGCGGGATGACACCGCAGGATCTGCTCAACTACCTTTCGAGTGGCATCTCGGACGATGCAGCCACGTTCGGCGGCATGTCGCCAACCGACTGGCAGAACTATATCGCCAACGCGACCGTTGCGAACTCGAACCTTGCCTACGGCCTGACACAACAGGCGCTGACGGCGGCCATCCTGTCCGGCACCGCAGCCAACGCCAACCAGCTTGCCGGCATGTCGGTCTCGGAGCTGACCGCAAGCATTCTCGCGGGCACGGCGGCAAACAGCGACCTCGTCTATGGGTTGACGCAAACGCAACTCGCGAGCGTGATTCTTCAGGGCACGGCGGCAAACGCCGCAGAGCTGAACGGGATGACGTCGAATGTCCTCATCCAGACGGCCGTGAATGCGGTCAGCGCTGTCGTCGCGGCCCAGGAGACCATCGCCGCCAACACCGATGCCGTCGCCAACGTCTGGACGCCACTGGGTCAGGTCGCCATGCCCGGCGCGGCCCAGACGCAAGCGGTTTTTCCCGACGTGCAATGGATTGTCACCGGGGGCGACGCCACCACGGACACCGGCAGCGGCGTGTGGCTCGTGCGCATTTCCGTACGAGCATCCGGCCAGCCAAACAACGCCCTGCTCAGCGTGGTGAGCCTCAATGGCGTGAACATGACCACGGTCGCGTTCGGCTTCACCGTGGACAGCACGACCACACCGGGCGCGCCCGTCCTCACCGTCTGGATGAAGACCCCCGGCGAAACCAACCAGATGTCCGTGACCTCCCTGTCCGAGAACACGACCCAGCTCACTGGCAACGTCGTTCAGGTGACAGCAGAGCCCGCAGGCATCGCGTACTGGACAGCCGACGTTTTTGCCACCGTTTCGCAGATGGCAAATCTGGTGAGCCAGATGTATTACGCGTTCACGACCTTCTCCAATTCGCTCAGTTCCACCACATAGCGAGACGTCGCGCGCATGACGTAACTGGATAGAGCTGTGGGAGGGTTCATGTCTACGCCACTGGTTTCGCCCCCTGTTTCGTCCACCCTGTCGCTTCCGGTTTCACTACCCTTTGACCCGAGTGGCAGTGCAGGCAGCAACCTGGTCGAGGATGAAATCCAGGTCATCGGGTTACGCAGTATCCGTGCCTTTCCAGTGAACTACGGTCTCTTCTTTGCGGATTCGGTCGTGGTCACCGATGATGCCACCGACCTCCCCCTGACGTCCGGAACGCAGTACTACCTCACGCAGATGGATGTCGCGGCATCCATGCGATGTGGCAGCGAGATCGACGAGGTCGTGGTGATCACCGACCTCACCGTGAGTCAGCGTGTCCGCGTGACCTATCAGGCGCTGGGAGGTGTCAACAATGTGGCACTCGGTGCCTTGCAGATCGCGATCGATAACCTGCACATCAATGACGGTCCCGTGAGCTGGTCCGATGTCACGGCCAAACCCTCCGCGTACCCGCCTGTGCCTCACCACCCCCACATTGCCGACGACATTTACGGCGCCGAGTACATCGTTGTGGCGCTCGAGCGCCTGAGCGCCTCGCTCCTGCAGGGTCAGGGCGCTGCACAGGACGAGCTGATGGCTTACGCGCAAAGCTGCGTGAACGAAGTGCTCGACTCCATTGCAGGAGCTGTCTCGGCGCTCGATACACACGAATCGGATTTCGGCAATCCGCATCAGGACACCGCCCATCTGATCGGTGGCTATACGAAGGAAGAGACCACCGCGGCCATTGAAGTCGAAACCGTGAACCAGGAGGCTGCCGACGCCGTCATCCAGGCTGCCCTTGACACACACATCGCGGATTACGGCAATCCGCACGAGGTGACGGCCAACCAGATCGGTGGCTGGTCGACAGCCCAGTCCGATGCGGCCATGGCCACGATGCAGGCAACGCTCATGCAGTCGATCACGGCGACCGAGGCCGTGGAGAACGCGCACTTCGTGAACTACAGCAACCCTCACCAGGACACTGCGGCCAATATCGGCACACTCACGAGCGGACAGATCAACAGTGCGGCGACTGCGGCGGCCGCATCGCCCGGCTCACAGGCCTCTGGGCTCGCAACGTCGGTCAACAACCATGTCACGAACACGAGCAATCCTCATCAGGACACGGCGGCCAACGTTGGCACGTGGACCTACACCGCGATCCAGAACAGCATCGTCAATCCGCTGACCTCGCACATCAACAATCTGGGCAACCCCCACCAGGTAACCGTCGCCCAGCTCGGCACCTACTCGTCGACCACCATCAACAACAACATCTCGGCCGCCCTAAACCAGGTCATCGGTGATGTGAATTCGCTAAATGGCTATATCTCGGCCCATACGGAAAACATGAACAACCCGCATCAGGACACGCTTGCGAATACCGGTGCAGGAGGCTACTCCGCCGGGGCGCTGCAGAACGCGATCAACCAGTTGCAGGGTCCGGGAGGGAGCGCCGGCAACGCCATAGCAGCACTTCCCTGAGCACCCCGCCGGGCACGTCCCTGCGCACCTCGCCGAGCCCGCCCCGCGCCATTCCTGTGCAGACCACGGGGGCCGCATGATACCCAACCTTTATCGCTATCCGCTCGATCTGTCGGGCGTGAGCCGGAACAACTTTGTGACTGGCGAGCCCCATGCGATCGGGACCATGCCAGTGCGCGTGATCGCACCCCGCCAGGGGCTCTTCTTCGCGCAGTCCGTACAGGTCGTGGACGCCTTCACGCAGCACACGTTGCTGCCGCTTCAGTACCGCTTCCAGTTCCTGCACGAACATGCGACGCGCCTGACCGGCAAGGAAGTCGACGCCGTCATCGTGATCACCGATCCGGGCGTGAATCCCAATGTGTTGATCACCTACCAGGCGCTGGGCGGCGACTACAGCCAGCCGCTTGCTGCAATCGCAGACGAAATCACGGCCCTGTCCGACGACACGCGCGGTGTCGCCTTCCCGGACATCACGAACAAGCCGGACACGTATCCGCCCGTGCCCCACCTGCACGCGATCGGCGACACCTACGATTGGGACTATATCGTCACGGCGATCGAGATGCTGATGGCGATCGTGACACTGTCGGAGACAGCGTCATACGACACCGTGCTGGGCTTCATCGACCAGCAGGTGAATCTGCGCAACGGGGACATTGCCAATCTGGCGCAGCAACTCTCGGCGCATATCACGAACTACAACAACCCGCATCAGACCACCCTCACGCAGGTCGACATGTATTCGGCTGCGCAGGTTGCGGCGCTGATCGCGAGCCAGACCACTGTGCGTGAAGCGGGCGACACCGCCCTGCTCGCCAGCATCGCAACCCACGCAGGGGACCAGACCAATCCGCATCGGGATACGGCGGCCGACATTGGCGGCTATACGACCGAAGAGGCCACTGCAAACCTGAACGCAATCGTGAATGCGCTTGATGCGATTCTCGCGAAGGATGCCGCCGCGATGTCCGCGCACATCGCCGAAACCGACAATCCTCACGAGGTCACCCTCGCGCAGATTGACGGGCTGACAACGGCCCAGATCAACAGCGTGATATCCACGGCGATGCAGCCGGCGACCACACAACTCACGGCCACCGAAGGCCAGTTGAATAACCACATCACCAACTACAATAACCCGCACCAGACGACGCTTTCCCAGATCAGCGGCTGGGACAGCGGCAGCATCGGCACGGTCAACACACAGGCCACCAATCACATCAACAACAAAAGCAATCCGCATCAGCTCACGGCCTCGCAGGTCGGCACGCTCACGAGTGCGCAGATCAACAGCAACATCACCAACAACATGGTGAACCCGGCGAACAACTCGTATCTGACGCCGCAAGCCAACAACATCAATGCCCACACGGGCAATTTTAATAATCCCCATAACACCACAGTGGCGATGCTCGGCGGCTGGACGTATGCGCAGTGGCAGGCAGCGCTCCAGGCCGCGATCAACAATCTTTCTTACCATTGAGCGCGACGTTCAGGAGAACTTCATATGTCTGAAGTTATGAGTTTGCCACTGGACGTAACAGGCGAGGCCCCATCGAACCACATCACCGATGAACACTACGCGCCTGGATCGGCCAACATCCGGGCGATTGCGACGAACTACGGCGGATTTTACGCTTCGAGCCTCATCATCCGGGACGTTGCAACAGGGACTCCACTCGGCCTCGGTCAGTATTTCCTGTCGGGAATCATGGACCTCGCCACCGCCAAATACGGAGCGGCCAACAACACGCAGATCGTGTCGATCGTCGTTGTTACGGATCCGGCGGTTTCTCCCAGTCTCGAGCTCGACTATCAGGCGCTCGGCGCCCAGTACGCCACGCCGCAAACAGCAATCGCCAATGCGATCGAAACCTATGAGCCCGACACGCGCTCCACGCTGTGGCCGTCCGTCATCGATAACGTTGCGGATCTCCCGCCCTCTCAGGCTCTGCACGATGCCGGGCAGGAAGGCCTGATTACGTTCGAGTACGTGGTTCATGCGATTGACCGTCTGCAGCAGTTGGCCCTGATGGGTGATCCCGTTGCGCAGACCGAGGTGAAGGCGTATGCCGACGGTGCCGACACAGCTCAAACGCAAGCCGTGGCCGCACAGCTCGATCTGCTCGCGCAACACGAAGCGGATCACGACAACCCCCACCAGCTTGTGCCCGCCCAGCTACAGGCGTTGACCGAGCCCCAGCAGGACGCAGCCATCCAGGTCGAAACATCGGCTCGCACGGCAGCCGATGTGGGAGTCAATGAGACGCTGGACAACCACGTCACCGATTACGGAAATCCGCACCAGACCACGCTTGCTCAGGTCGATATGTTTTCGGTCGCGCAGGCCAACGACCAGATCAGCACGGCTCAAAGTCAGACCAACGCGACTCTCGCGTCAAACGTGGTGGTGATGAACACCCACATCAACAACACGAACAACCCCCACCAGACAACGCCCGCCGAACTCGGCACCATGAGTTCGGGCGACATATCCGCGGCAATTGCTGCGGCGGCAAGCGCAATCACGTCTGGAGCGAGCAGTGCGCTGGCAACCCTCAATAGCCACATCGGCAATACCGCGAACCCGCACGAGCTAACGCCAGCACAGCTGGGAACATGGACCGCGGCGCAGCTTCAAAGTCTCTCGAGTACCGTGTCGGCGCACACGGCGAACTACTCGAATCCGCACACAGATACCGTCGCCATGATCAGTGGGATGGCGAGTGCTGCGATCGACAGCGCCATCAACAGCGCACTCTCGAGCCTGCTCTCGTATTACAACAATAACAATGCCGTGATGGTCGGGCATGTCAATAATTTCGGCAACCCGCATCAGGTAAGCGCACAGGCGATCGGTTGTGTCGGTCCCTGGAACAACCTCGCAGGGGATCTCAACAACGCACAGGCGCAGATCAATGCGAGCGGCCACCCTGTTACGGAGTCGACGACGCAGTATTTCGACATCAACTATTCCGGTGCAATGGGAGGCAACTTCGGTCGCACCCTGGAAATCGCCTACGCGATCCAATCGGGGACCGCGTATTACCGCTCCTCGGGCGGGGACACCACGGTGACGGGCATCTTTCCGTTCTTCTCCGTGACGGGCGGAGCACAGGTTCAGGGATTTTTCCGCTCGGGCAGCGTGGTCTCGATCTATGTGGCCAACGGCAGCCTCGACGGGATGACGTTCACGTCCTCGATTGGTGACAACGTACCTCTGTCCAACGCGCGGTCATACAGTTTCACGCAAACGCAGAATGGCCTGTTCACGGTTTATTGTGGGACCTCCTCGGTAGGTCAGGCGGGCTCAGCCCGTTCGTACGCGGTCAACATCGTCGGCTCTCCGCAGGGTGCGCAACCTCCATACGGGTACATCAACAATCAGCCGCCACAGCCACCTGCATGAGCAGAACGGCACGTGCACAACGCAACGCCAAATCTCGCGAGTCGATTCCGATGAAACCGCCATACTCCATCTATCACAGGACGTCTCGCGAGATTCTTCGCGACCTGGTCTATTTTACTTCTGGTTTTCTGCTGCCTGAGCAGGGGGTGATCTACGGGAAGCCTGTTGCAAAAGGGCCGATTCAAGGGGATGAGGTCAAACGGGATACAGTGATCGAAATAGGGATAGAGAGAGGAGGCGCCTGCAACCCACGCATCCGCGGCAGGAAGTCGTTCTGGTACAGGCGATTCGATTTCGGTCTGCTGGATTCCCCCGAAGCGGGCCGCGAGCCGATTCCCATAGCGGGTTACCCATTCGATACGTACAGCATCCTGCCTGCGATCAATGCCTACTACGGGCTCATACTCCGGCGTGACGATGTCGAAAACCAGGTATGCGGGCCCACAGATGTCGCTTATCTCGTGGCCAGCAACGGGTCGCTCGCGTTTTCGGGGTGCAGGAAACTCCAGCTGGCCCTGCCGGATATCACGAGCCTGGTCGAGACGGCGAGCATCGGAAAGTTTGAAGCCGGTCCGTAGCAGTCCCCGGCAGAGTACTCGCATCAACTCCCCGAAACAGAACCGGCCTCCGTGTTCCAGGGACTGTAGCCGCCCGGCATCGGGTTCACAAACGCGCTGCTACCCGGATTGAAGGTCGCCTGATCGGCGACCTGCCATGTTGAAGCGGCGGGAAACACCTGGGCGGCCTGGCCGTTATGCCTGCAGATGCTCTGGATGGAGATTCCGCCGATATTGCCAACCGGGTTCTGGTTGTTCGGCGCATCTCCGTTCCATTGCTGGGTGATCGGGTTGTAAAACCAGATCAGCGCGTCGACCAGATTGACCGCCATCCCCACCGTGATGCCCTGCGACGGCGGCTGCGCGCCGATCGAATTCACCACGGCGCCCAGATAGTAGACGCCGCTCGTCGCCTTCGCCACGTTGCTGAACATCATGATGCTGTTGGCATCGGCCCCCAGCTCCCCTACGGGCGCGCCAAACTGGTTCGTCAGGCCAAACCCCACTGCCCCTGTTAAACGATCGTAGGTCGCTTCGGCGTAAAAGTAACCTGAAACCTGCCCGTAGGTCGTACGCGCGGTGAGCCATTCGTTGACGCTCGCCATCACGGTCATGTTGCTGTCCGCGAGACCCATGCCATCTGGCAGCAGCGCGGGGTCGAACGTCGCGGTCACGGTCGGCAGGATCTCTGTGCCGCCCCCGCCTCCTCCGGGAATGTCGCCACCGGGAATCGTTCCGTCGTCGATGAGGCTCTGGATGTACTGTGAGAGCGCGGCGATCTGCTGCTGCAGCGTGGCGATCTGGGCTCGCGCGGCAATAAGCTGGGCAGTTGGCGTGCCGTTGCGACCGATGAGCGCCTGGCGGCTCGCCGTGATCGCGGCGTCTTCCTGCGGACTGATCAGGGTCTTCGAGGTGACAGCAAGCGAAGTCACCGCAGTCGGGACGACACCGATTGCATCCTGCACGGCGGCGCTTACCTGTGACTTCACGTAGGTGAGGTCCAGCGAATCCGGCAACGCTCCCAGATTCACCCCAAGCACAATCCCACGGTACGGAATGTTGTTCGCATTCGGCATCTGGCTGATGTACGTGTTCGGTACATAGACCCAGTTGCCTCCTGTCGCCTGCAATGAAACGATCGCCGTGCCCGTAGCGACATCATTCTGGTACTCATTCTGGGTAAGGCCCTGCGGCTGGTAGTACAGCGAGAACGGGTCGCCACCGGCCGCGATGATGTCGGATAGCAGGCGTACCGCCACGCAGCTGTACGCCACATTTGGCGAGATGAGCTGGTCGAATGGCGCAACCAGAGACCAAAGACCCGATGCGCCGATATTCGGATTCAAGGGTGTCGTCATGGCAGCCAGTTTTACGAAGTCGTGGAAACGGCATCACCGGTCTGCACCGGAGCCGGAACCCCGGCGAGGGGAAAGTTCGACTGCGTGACCATCAGCCAGCTGATGTTTTCGTAGTTGGCCACCAGGTACAGGATGTTGTTACGCATGAGCTTGGTCATCCCTGCCGGGACGCTGGCGAATTGCGTTAGCGTCTCGGCAGTCTTAAGCATGTCCACGAGCAGTAGCAGGAAGTTTTGCGTTTCCACCGCCATGCGGTTGAAATCCACGCTTTGCGAAGGCACAGACAGGATATCCGGGAACACATTGACGATCTGGAATTCGCCGTTCCTGTTGTTGGGTGACCCGCAGCTCACGAGCGCAACGCATTTGTACGGCACCGTCTGCACACAGGCGTTCGAATTAATATGATTCGTACCGTAGGAGGCGACCGCGCTGATCACAGCGTTTGCGCGGCTCAGGTTTGCGACCGGTGAATAGATCCCACGCTGCTGGCTGCGATCGGGAATGGCAAACTGGTCGTACATCGGCACAAGCGTAAATTCCGTGCGCCTGAAGATGTCCGGCAGGATCGTCTCCCAGTCGGACTGACTGTGCGTGCTGTTGCTGAGAATGAAGTTGATGATCGCATTCGCGATCGAATCGATGTTGTTGCCCGCGAGACCGTAAATCAGGATCGTCCAGTTGGTCGGTATCGTATTGTCCGGGTTGTTTGGATCAATGTAGTTGAAGCTCTGGGCTTCAATCATCGTTTCCGGGTTATTGCCTCTTGCCGTATTGACCAGCGCGATCGTATCGGTATAGGTCTGGGCCGCTACCAGTGCTGCCACGTTGGACGAGGTCGTGAAGAAGTCGTCGAGATGCTGGATCGGAGGAACCACGAGGATCGTGTAGTCGTCATACTGCGCAGCAAAAGACGCGTCAACGAACCAGATCTGGATGAGGCAGAGACTGCCGGTCGTGAGTGATCCGTACACCGGATCCGTGATGTTCTCCCATTCCAGCCATTCCGGCACCCAGTACGTGCCATCAGTCACCATGTTGCCGCATGTGAAGTTCTGCGCCTCAGTCTGGAACGCACTGAGCAAACCATCAAGCAAGGTTTGCGCAAAGATCTCACCGGGATTCGGAATCGCCTGGGTCTGCGCATACACCCACGCCGCAAATTTCAGCACCTGTGCAGCAATGCCAGCCGGCGCCTGAACCGGACCCGTATCGTCCTGGCTGGTAAAGCTCACGAAGAAGAGGTCCGGACTTGTCTCCTCGAAAAACATCGCTTTCGTGATGGCGTACGTGCTCGAGATCTCCGAAAGCGCGCCAATGGTTGCGAGCGTGCCGGCAGGAGCCGCGCTCGCGAGCTTCGAATTGTTGATGAAACCTTTGAGCAGATACATCGCGTTCGCGCTCCCGCCAGGGTGACGTTAATGGTGCAAAAGGGGCATCCAGCGTCCCGCCTTTCCAGGACCATAAAATTCAGAGGTGCTGCATGCCCGTTTTCCAGTACGTCACAAAGCTTTTTACCGTGACATGGTCGACCGTGCGGGAGATGGTGCTCAACGGTCAGTCCTTTACAGAGGTTCTCAGGGTGAACCGGCGACGCGCGATTTTCAGCATCGTTGTGATGGGAAGCTTCATTTTTAGTGTGATCAGTCTTGGCGCAGATGTGAGATTTGTGTCGATCCTGATCAGCTATGTGAAACTGCAGCGTCAGGTTCAGGAACGCGAAGCGCAATACCAGAAGGAGCACATCGAGCATCAGACCATCGAGGAAGCCTCTGGTTTGCAGACCCCGGATGCCCGACGACCTGCTCACATCGACATCCCGGCCTCCGCTGCAACGCCTGATCCGGTCATCAACAACCTGCGCTCGGCACTCACCGACTGGACACCTGAGAATTGACACGGGGCCCAACCATGTACCAGCACAAATGGTTTGCCATTGGCGCGACGCTCGTCCTGACATCCGGTTGCGTCACGATCAATCCCGCCAGTACTCCGCCTGCTGCCTCCACGCCCGTCGTCCTGTATGTGTTCAACGTGCCACCGTCTGCCACCACCGATGAATCTCGCGCCTTGCAGCCACAGCGGGCTGGCAAAGCACACGGGGCGACCCCGAGGCGCGCACTGCCGATCGCACAGACCAGCTCACGCACTGGCACGACAGTCAGTTCGCCGGTCGACTGCGCCGGCTTCGTGATGCCGGACTTTCCGGAAGTACCCAGGGCACCACTCAAGGAGCTTGACGCTGTCCCCAGGGGAGATACCGCGGCCGCGCTCGTGATCGCCGAAAAACACATCATCGATCTGCATCACTACATTCTTCGCGCTCGACGCACACTCGACACGGCATACCAGGACTACCGGAGCCGCTGTCACCAGACTGCACCTTTCACACCGCCGCCGTAAAACGTTACCGGCGCCGCTCATGGTGTAGTTCGAGCCCGAGGTGGCCCGATGGGGAGTCGCGATGTATGCAGATAACGAGGTACTCGAGAAAGAAGCCAGGGAAGTTGACACGGCAGGCGTGACAAGTGCACCTGCTGCCGTTTCTTCCCGTCGCGCCGGGGGCGACGATCCCGGCAGCATTGCGAGCGAGGTCACAACGGGTCTCGTGCTCTATACGGACGCGGGCAGCAATCCGAATCCGGGCCCGACAGGCTGGGGCGTGCACGGGTACCTGTACGCCGATGCAATACCATCGAAAGGCAGCGGCAACAGCAGATGGCTGTTGACCCGCAAGGGCTACGTGGAAAAGTACGATGCAGCAAAACGGGTGGGGGTCACCGAGGTTACACCGATCCACTACATCGACGGTTATGGCTCGATTCTCGCCAATGGCGAAAGAAAGCCGACCAACAACGTCGGCGAGCTGATGGCGGCCGTCCGGGCGCTCGAGTATGCGCAGGAATTCGATGTGAAGCGCGTCATTGTCCGGGTCGACAGCGAATACGTGCGCCGCGGCATGGAGAGCTGGGTGGCGACCTGGGAGCGCAACGGCTGGATGAAACGCGGCGGCGAGCCCGTGCCCAACGTCGAACTATGGAAGGAATTGACGGGAGCCCGTGCACGCCTGATCGACCGGGGCGCCGATGTCAGATTTGTCTGGGTCAAGAGCCACAGCCACCACCTGGGCAACGTGATCGCCGACAAGCTCGCCACCATCGGTGTCGCGCTGTCCGCCCAGGGGGTTCTCAAAAACGAAATCAGTTCGGCCGCCGCGCAGGGGTACTGGAAGTACGATACGGGCCGGCATCCGATGCTCGCCAACCGGTGCCTGTACTTCAACTCCGTCGCGCAATACCAGCAGCCAGGTGAGTACTATCTCGGCGATCACGGCAAGGAAGACGAACTGCTCGGCAAGCGAATCAGCGACGGCGCGCATACCGTCGCCAGGCTCGCGCAGCCCGATCCGGCAATCGAGCTCGTGCGCAACTACACCACCGAGCTGGCAGCCGGGCTCGACTCGATTGTCATTGTGCGTCTGGACCAGCTCTTTAGCGCGACCACCCATCGGGAGCTGCTCACATGGGGCACCTCAGCGCTACTGCGACCGAACGCCTGGCGGCTGGACCTGAACTGCCTCGACGAGGAGCCCGGCGGACACACCCACAAGCCGCTCTCGCGCGAATGCCGCCCCCCGCGCATCGCCATGCGCGCGATCGAGGCGATCTTCAGCCTCATTGAGCGCCTGCGCCTGTATGAAGCACAGGATCCGTCCATCACCGCGACCGATCTGACGGCGCAGCTCTATGAGACGAAGGAAAAGGCCACCGGGAAGAAAGGCGAGACACTCACCGTCACGGAACTGCGGCCAGAGTATGGCGTGGGTTTTGCTGCGATGACCGTTCCGGCAAACTACCGGATCAACGCAGACACAGGAGACGGCACAGCAACCATTCCGGTGACTCTGACGCTCGGCATCGACCTGCTCAACCGCAACTCGCTCAAGCGGCTGGAGAAGTCCGGCCCGCGCGTCACGTTGATCACGTGGCCCGAATCCACGCGTTCCTTCCGCTATGCGACGGTGATCCGGGCAGGCGAGGATATCTGCATCAGCGCCGGCACGTACTCGAACCTGCGAGTGATACCATGATTCACAGATTCTCCGGCGTGCGCAATGCCTCTGACTTCAGGCGAACCTTTCTTTCAGGAACGCCGCCAGGTATGGCGTAGCGGCAGCCGACAAGGTAGACGCGATGGAAGGGTCAATGCCCATTCTCTCGGCCAGCGACTCGGCCACCCGTCCGGTCAGAACGCCTTGACCGCCATCCATCAGCGACTTCAACAATCCGTCCCCTCGGGTGAGGCCCGCTGCGAAGGCGGAGAAAAAATTCCCGCCGGCATGCTCGCCCAGCAGGCCGCCACTGCCTTCACCCTGCGCGTGCGCGGTCGCAGCCGCCTGGCTCAGAATCTTCTGTGCATCGTCAGCGCCGATACCTTGAGCCGAGAGCGCCTGGGTAGCCTGGCTGCCATGCTCCGAAGCCAGAAATTCAGACACAAGTTGCTGTACATCCATTAGAACACCTTCGTGTGACGTTATGATTCAGTGGGGAAAGAGAAAAGCCTGGTACCTCGTCAGCCCGTGGATAACGGTGGCTCGACGCCGTGGCCCCCAGGGCCGGAAATCACGGCTGTCCATCCCGCGGCGCGACACAGCCTTAGCCAGTCAGCCAGCTCCCAGGGCAGGAGAAATCAGCACATCAGGTACAGGAAACTCTTAAGGATAACAGGCAATAAATTTGCGGTGCCGGGCCATGACGTTTCTTGACAGAATTCGCTCGGCGGTCTGGCTACCGGCCAGCTTTTTCTCCGCCGCTGAATGCGCGAAGCACCACCTCGGTGCTGAAGTTCACCGCCGTGACAAACGTCTGCACCTTGTACCAGACCGTGCTGTACATCTCGAGCTGCGACGCCATCTGGTATGCACCTTCCGAGAGCTCGGTGATGACACCGGGCGAGACAGCCTCAAGCTCGCTGCGCGCGATCTTCTTCTCGATGATGTCGAGCAGATGCACAGCCTCCTCGACTTTCTTCACGATGACGGTGCGATCGATCCGGTTGATCTCCGCTGCCAGCCGGTTAGCCACCTCGAACACGGCTTTCCAGTCGGCGTTACGTGAAACGACATCCGCGTAGGTACGCTCTGTTCTCGTTGATCCTGTCTGAAAGCACTTTCCGAGCGTCTCATTGTCTTCGTCACGCCGATGCTGGAGCTCCTGATAATAGCCGGGGTTGTACTCCGCGCTGTACTGGAAATCGTGGCTCGTCACGAGCTTACCGAGAAACAGCGTGTAGCGCGCGAGCTCATCGAGGATCTGTGCTGCGTGGGCTACCGCATCCGAAAGTTCTTCAGCGTAGACCAGATACGGAACCTTCAGACCCTGTGGAACGCGCGCCGGCAGTGGAGAAAGTGTGACGTAGTTGTGGCCAGCAAGCAGCTCGAGGAACTGCTTCTGGTCCGCACTGAAAGCCACCGGCCGCTCGGCCGGTGAGACGAGACCGAGGAGATCCTCAAATCCCTTCCTGATCGCTGGAAAGGCACGGCGCAACAGTCCGGCGATGTCGTGAAGCGTGAACGCCTCCAGCGCCACCACCTTGCGCTGATTCTCAAGCAGGGTTGTCATCGCGCTATTCCCCTCATGGCTGATGCCCGTTTTCCGGCATCCGGCACGCCCGGCGGGCGGCTATAAAATTTAACCTCGTCAGGCCATCGTCTGTAAGCAGTTCTGACAATTACCTTCATTCAGGATCGGAGGTGAGATGGCCCAGGACATTGATCTTCGGTCCCGGATGACGCCCGCACCCAACATCAAGCTCATGGTCAACCTCGGTGCGTGTCTGGACATTCCGACGGGACACTATATCGAGGGCCGGCGCGGCGAATCGCTCCTCAATGGAGGGCTCGGATTTATCACCGGTATTGTCGGGATCGGCAACAATTTCAAGTCAACCATCGAGCGCTTCATGATGTTTACGGCCATGGCGCGCATGATGCATTCGACCGCCAAAACCTACGACACCGAGACCAACAT
The DNA here is from genome assembly GCF_021390575.1 of Paraburkholderia adhaesiva. Lineage (GTDB taxonomy): Bacteria > Pseudomonadota > Gammaproteobacteria > Burkholderiales > Burkholderiaceae > Paraburkholderia > Paraburkholderia adhaesiva. Next base: position 90,171 of record NZ_JAJEJQ010000005.1, read on the forward strand.
CCACGAAGAGCACGAGATGAAGGTGGCTGCGAACATCAGCGACTTTCATTGCGAGAACATCCTGCACAACGGTCGATGGGTCATTACCGACAAGACCGTCTATGTCGGGGACGAGTGGTACCGGATCCACAAGGAGGAGTTAGAGGAAAAGGGAAAGCGTCGCGACATCACGGTCAACACGCCGTACTGGAACCGCGGACGCACCGGGCCCTTCCAGATGCTCATCCCCACCTTCACCGAAATCGATTCCTTCAGCGAGTTCGAGACTAGCAACGTCATCGTCATGCAGGACGATATCGAACTCGGGGAGGCGAAGGGCAACACCATCGACATGCAACAGGGGCGCGTGAAGAACCGCATCCTGATGGAAGTGCCACGTACCCATACCAGCGTCTACGACTATCTTCTGATGACCGCTCATATCGGCAAGGTCATCGACCTGCAGGGTGGGCCGCCGGGCGTCAGCATGCCGGCTACGCTCCTGAAGTACCTGAGGAACGGCGACAAGATCAAGGGCGTTCCCCCGAAGTTCACGTTTCTCACGCACAACTGCTGGCATGCATTCAATGCCGCGCCACTTGTGAACCAGGGCACGAAGGGCCCGGAGTATCCGCGTGACAGCACCGACGACCTCGCGCACGACACCGACCTGAATGCCGTGCAGCTGCGCAACCTGCGCGGCAAGGCGGGTCCCTCTGGCATGCCCGTCACGCTCATCGTGTCACAGGCGGACGGCGTGCTGCCCTCGCTCACCGAGTTTCATCACATCCGGGAAAACGGCCACTACGGACTGGAAGGCAGCAACACCAGTTACGCGCTCGCACTCTATCCCGACGTCAGACTGCAACGCACCACGATTCGCGCAAAGATCGACTCCGATCCGCTTTTGCGACGGGCGCTCGCAATCACATCCGAGATGTGTCAGATGGGCTATCTCTGGCACAGCCAGCCGGAGAGATACCGGATCAGTCCGAAGGCGTTGTACGAGAACCTGAAGGCGCAGGGCTACGACTGGAATGTGCTGCTGAGGACGCGCGGATGGTGGACACATGAGGTGGGCGAAGCACGGGAGTTGCCTTATCTCTCAACCATGGACCTGCTCCGCATGAGCCTTCCAGTTGATGACCCCAAACGTTATGTGCCGTACTGGCTCGAGGACGACAGGAAGACGGTCAGACCACGATATCAGGCATGCATCGAGCAGTATCGCGCGCGAGATGAAGCACACGATTCTGCGCACGCGTAAAAGGTGAACCCGATTGCAGGCTGGATGAAACATATATCACTGGAGAGAGCGCTTATCATGGGTCACTCGACCGAAACCTCCGGCAGCGCAAACGCGACACCGGAAAATCTCGCCGCGTTCGTCACGGCCCTGCTGGCTGAAAACCATCATCCGGACCCGCTGGCCTGGCTCCGATTTCTCCAGCCCGGCGTCGATACGCTATCCGACCCTGACTATCAGCGCTTCGCCATCAACCGTGCATGGCGCCTTATCTTCGCTAAACTGAATCAACGTGAACGCATTGACACCATCGACGTACGGTACTGTCTGGTGGACAAGGAAGGGAGTATTCAGGATTGGAAAAAACTTTTCGAAACGGGCGTACTGCCATTCATTCTGGAGCATCAGCTACCCGCCGACCTATGAGTCCCAGGCTTGCGCCTGCCCCGCGGATCATGCTGCCGCCCCTGATGATTGGGCACACCGCGCTCAGCCACACAGCGATTCGTTCATTCGACGAAGCCGTCGTCGTCGCTGGCAGCCGTGCCTTTAACGACTACGCCGTGTTTAGTGACCTGCTCGAGTCGTGGATCGCACGTAATGTGCCAGAAGCCTCGGTGATCTTCATCTCGGGCAAGGCACCAAGCGGCCCCGATGAAATGATCATCCGCTGGTGCCGCGCGCACGGCCGGGCGTGGACTGAATTTGCCGCCGACTGGGAGAACCTGGGTGCGCCGAACGCATACATAAAGAGAAGTGCCGTCACTGGCCAACTCTACAACGCGCGCGCCGGCCATCAACGCAACCGCGAGATGGCGCGCGTAGGCACGCGTGTCGTCTGCTTCTGGGACGGAGTCTCGCCCGGCACGCGCAACATGATCGAGGAGGCGGAAGACCACCACATCAAACCATCCATTTTTCTCATCAACCGCGATCCGGAGCGACGTCATGGACAGGCCCCGCGGAAAGAGAAGGGAGACAGAGAAGTTCCTTCTTGAATATATCGGCAAGCTTATTCCCGGGTCAGACAGAAATGTGAAGATCTACCGGGCACTTTTTGCCGGCATGGACGATGAGGCATTCCACGCATTCATGGGCAGACTCGAGCGCCGTGAAATCCGGCTTGCCATCGTGGCACCCAATCTTTCAAAGGAGAAAGTGACCATCGCCAACAACCTGGCGATCGCCGACGAACTCGGCCACAATTTTTTCGAGCGTATCTGGATCGATCCCGGCAACGACACCCCTCCCTACCTCTCGCCGGTCCGCTATCTGGTATGCGATCTCACGCTGTGCCGCCAGGCTCAGCTGCTCGTGAAGAAGATCTCTATCCCCGAGGACAACCGCAGCGTCGATGATCTCACCGGCCAGCCCTCGGGAAAATCCGAAGCAAGCAAGATCTCCTTTCCCGAGAACCAGGTACTCGCCGCTTTCCATCTCGACAAGACCCTGCACGAGCTGATTACCCTGCGCGGCGGCGACACTCAGGGCTTCAATGCCATGAACGAGAGTTTCGCCCGCACGGGTGGCGCCTCGCAGAAGGCCATCGAACCGTTTCGCGGTGGTGTGAAGTCGACGCAGGCGCTGCGCGTCATGCTGTTGTCCATGCACCTCGATGCCGAGGGACTGTAACAACGCCATCCCGGGAGCAGGAGGAAACTGAGCCATGCCTCTCACGAGCGATGAATGGCGGGACACCGCTGCAGTCTTCACCGAAAGTGTGGAATTCGTCCTGAACAACGTCACCGGGCCCCTTGAGGAACTGCGCGACAAGCTCACCGACTTCCTGACGGCGCTGATTCTCGCCGAAAAGCCCTACATGCTCGCAAGCGCCCGCGGACTCGACCGTGCCATTGACCTGGTATTTGCTGATCCGGAGATATGCGACTTCGTGCTGATGATCGTCTTCGTGTTTTTTTCGCGCTGGGGAGCCTCACCTGATCGATACGCGAGTCTCGTCGAATCACTCGCCTTTGGCGTCACTGCGGATGATTACCCACGGTCGGGCCCGACTCCGGGACTCGTTGCGATGCCTCCCGAAATTCGCGAATCCCTGCCTGATCCGGCCCATGCCCAGGACTTCCTGCTGCGCAACAAGTGGCTCAGCGTACTCCTGCTCATCCATCTCTTTGTGGTGATCCCGCGCGCAAAGCGTAGTCCGAAGGCTGCGCGCAGTGAGGCCCTGACATGAAGCCCTGAGATGAACATGCGATGAAGGATGGAACGAACCTTGCAAACGTCCTGATCTTCCTCGACTGTCTGCTTGACACGCGTCTGGGCACGCTCGCGCGCATGAGCGATGCACTCGCACGCCGTGTGCTCTCGGCAGGCAAATCAGGCAACTATCTCGAGCGCGAAGAAGATGCCTTCGAAGGCGTGGACAATGAGGAATTTCGCCGTCTGTACCGGGCACGTGATGTCGAAACACTCAAACACTCGACGATCACGACCCTCACCACCCTGCTCGGCGATTTTACGCGCACGCTTTCCCGGATCGTGCGCAACCGGCCCTGGCTCCACGGTGTACGCATACTCGTCAATACATGGCCCTACCGGCTCGATGTGTCCACGCTTGCAGCACTGCGGGACGCCATCACGTTATGGGCTGGTGGGTTCACGCCAGTCGAAATGGTCGATTACGCCCCGGACCAACTGACACCGCTCTTCGTGAAATCGAGCTTTGACATTCTCTTCATGTATGACTATGAAGAGTGGCTGCACATGCATGGCGAGGCTTTCAGCAAAACCTCTCTGGCTGACGTCAACGTCATAGTCCCCGCGATCTATTTCAACCGCAGACCAGACGAGAAAACGTTTGATGAGCTCGTGCGCGATGGCGCGCACCCGTTTGCCGCCATCACGATGTTGACCTCGGGCTTTGTCGGTCTGGAACTGATCGACGTCAAGTACTTCAGTATCGCCGATCCGGGCGCAGCTCCGACGGCATAGTCCGCCTCCTGCCCGGCATGGCGAACCGGGCAGGAGGCGGACGTGAGCAAGGCTCCAGCAACAACCGTTCAGATGACATCACTCACCCAGTCGTTCCGAAACCAGCCATGAACGTATCGACGTTCATCTGCGCGGCCTCGATGTCCGCTTCCCCTGGCACCAGCACAGGCTCAGGTACGCCCGGCGGCAACATCGGAATAGCGCCCTGCAGTGCATCGGCTTGTTGCGCTGGTCTCTGCCCAGCCTGTCCGATGCCCGGTGCTCCGAGGATTCTGGCAATCATCGCGGCGGCCGCAGCCTGGTTGGCGAGCGCGATGTTTTCGGACTTCAGGCGCTTTCGGCCGAGTGCCACGCGATCCATGCCGTCGAGTGCGGCGAGCACCACGTCGAGCTCTCGCGGCGACAGACCCTTGAGATCTTCACCCTCTTCACCCGTCATTGACACGATGATCGCCTGACGCTGGCGCAAGGTGTAATCGAGGACCCTGTCCTCATCATTGGGCACCTCGAATACCAGCCCGTTATGTTCGGGCCCGGCATCCTGGTCCGACCGCAACCCGGGATTTGACATGGCATTCTCCACGATTCTCATTACGGCGACTATCATAGAAATGGACGATTGCACAAAATAATCCAGGCGTATGAGGTACTCCATGCAATCGTGGCGTTTTCCACGCGGCTTTCAATTCAGTCGCTGGTTTCATCGCCAGCACACTGGCCGCCGGATTACCAGACTGATCCGTGAGGAGCGCTCGCTGTCCAGTCATGAAGCTGGCCGCGCGACACTCGAAGCGCTTTGCCATTGTCTGGACATTGAGGCGTTCCGGAACTTCCATCTATCCGATTCGTTCGGCTTCGGCATTGAGCCACTCTACACAACGATCGGACAGTATTGCGTTGAACTGAAGACCATCAATGCAAGGCTTGCATCTGGCGTGCCACTTTCGACGCAATGGGCAATGCTTGAGGGAAACGCCACCACCCTTGACCGGTTTTTCGAATCGAAGGAGGGCTTCTACATCGATGTTCCGGATCATCTCGCCCGGTTCAAAAGTGAAATCCTGATTTTATGCACGCTGATGTGTGAGAGCGACGGCGCGGAAACCGGCATTCATCAATACAACCTGCGCATGCTCACACGGGTATTTGTCAACCTCAGACGGCTTGTCATCGTGCTCATTGAAATGAGTCACGAAATAGGACATTGAACGGGCGCTGAGCGCTCGGCACTCCGGACTCGCAACCCGCCCATCACAAACCGCTCTACCCCTGGCTCATACGCAGCACAACACGTCTGCCCACACGTTTTCTCACAAGTCTTTTACAAGGAAGGCGATCATGGCTTCCCAACAGCTCGGTCACATCCTCAAATCCAGCGACAAGGACGTTCACCGCACTGCTGGCCCCAATGGAATCCTGGCCAACCTCTACCGCAAGATGCTGGTCGAACTTAATGTCGGCCCGGGGCGCTTCAGCGATTTTCTGCGCGAGTACGTGATCGACCCACGACATGGCATCCCGCAGACCCAGAAAGACCTCACCACCGCGCGCGGCAACCTGATGAAGGAGCTTTCGCGCTCAGGCATGACGTTCAAGGTCTTCCTCAAGGGCCTGCGCTTCCTGCAGGTCAGAAAGCTCGACTTTTGCGTCAAGTGTTACTACTACCCCGGCACCACATCAATCCACCAGACCCTGATCGACTTTGGCAGCAGGAAAGAGCACCGCACGATTTCGCCCAACGGGATCCTCGCTGATCTCTACCGCCAGATGCTGGTCGATCTTGATATCGGGCCCGGACGCTTCAGCGAGCTGCTGGGCGACTATGTCACCGATCCCCGAAATGGTATTTCCCAGACACCGAAAGATTTCACCACTGCGCGTGGCAATCTGACGAAGGAGCTGTCAAGGGAAGGGATGACGTTCAAGGTCTTCCTCAAAGGCCTGCGCTTCCTGCAGGTCATGAAGGCTGAGGTCTCGGTCAGGTGCCATTACTACAGTGGCCGCGTCTCGATTCATGGAACCACGGTCGAATTCGCAAGACCCACTGAGCCCCCTGATCATTCTGACAAGCCCGATCGGGAAGAGGAAGGGATGGAGGAGCCGCAGCCGCCACTACCCGATACGATGCAGCCGTTCACTTTTGCACCTGCGGGAGACGTGGCATAAAACGCGCCTGATACACGACACATCCCCGTCTGAGATCGAGTCATGACTACGGCACTCCATGAAACCGCCTTGCCGGCTACCCTCGTAACTTCGGCCATCTTTGCTGGCATGAAACCCGAAGATGACGGTGTTACCCACATCAACATTTCGACAAGCGGCCAGACAGCGCTCGGCAGAAAACTTGCTCACTACAGCATCACCCCCTTTGTGCATCCTGTCTATGGACCATTTCGCTCGATGGAGGGATTCTGGTACTACATCAAGTGCGAAACACCCGATGACGAGTTTCGCAATCTGTGCGGCAGCCGCGTGAAGGCACATGCAAAAAACAGAAAGATGGTCTGGCGGGAGCATTTCAGCCAGATCATCAATGAGGCGAACTTTTATCGCATCGTGCAGAACGACGATATCCGCGAAGCGATGATCGCTTCGACACTTCCATTCGGCTATTACTACCTGCACGGGCCGCAGCAGATACAGATCCACAGCCCGATCTCGGTGTGGCTTTGCGACGGCATGGAGGAGATTCGCCGTCGCCTGAAGGCGGGCCTTCCCTGGCCGCCGGTGCCCGTTGTGAAGTTTGACGCAGCCTGACGCGGGCAGGATCAAAGCAGGAGTCAACCATGTCATCCGGCGCACTGGCCAATCCGGGCTTCCTGACCGGGCCCGGAGACAATCTGGCGACTGTCGATGTCTATAGCGGTACGGCAGCGGGCATCATCAACTCGATCCAGAGCCTGGCCGCCAGGTACGACGTCAACCTGATCGGCATGCTACGTGCAGGCGCGGCGGCCGCCCAGTTGCTCCCGCTAGTCCAGGGCGTCGCCAACGGTCAGCTTCTCATGAACCCGCAGGCCACGATCGCGCGCATTCTTACGGCGTCGAACACCCTCGTACAGGCGGCAACGGGTGGCACCATCAACAGCGCCTTTGCTGCGCTCTCTCCCTCCATTCAAAGCAGCATCGGATCGTCCGCCCAGGTGGTTGGCAGTGTGCAGACGAGCGTGGGCGGCGTCGTCAGCAGTATCGCGAACGGTGCGATTGGCGACATCCAGAGTCTGGGCAAGCTCATCAACAGCTTCTCGGCGTCCTCGCCGTTCCTGATGATCGACAACCAGGCGCTCGGCGGCACCGCCGCCGGCGTGATCAATCAGTGTGCGAATCTCGGCGTCTCCGGCGTCTTCCAGTCCATGGTGAGCCAGATTACCAGTCCAACCGTCCTCTCCGCGATCGTCAAACAAACCCTTCCGAACCTCGTGCGTGCGGGTGACCTCGCGAGCCTGCAAAGTCTCGCCAGCGTTGCCGGTCCCGCCGGTATCGCTGCGGTCAATCCTGGCGTGATCTCGCAGTTCGTGCAGACCTACAACCGCACGACGTCGGGCAACGTCACCCAGGCGACACCCGCACTTGACTCGACCACGTACACGCAGATGATGTCCGTCTTCAACACCGCCGCGCCGTCGTGGAACGTCTGCGCCCGCACGAGCTCCGGCACGAACGACAACGCGGTCGATCTCTCGTCAATGATTGGTGGCACGAGTGACTTCAACAGCGTGCTCGCCGCGGGCGTCGCGAACACCGCAGATCCTGACGAGCAGCTCTACGGACTGGCCACGACCTGCCCCGCCACGGATGTCGATACGCTGCTCAAGAACATGTATCCTGGCGCGTATATCGATCCGGCGCTGCGCACCAGCAGCATGCCCGTCGACCCCTCCCAGGTCGGTACTGCCACTGGCGTGAGCGCCGCCACGAGCACCACCGCCATCCAGTTGACATCGTCGGGCACTGTCGCCACCACTCCATCAAACGATCCCGTGAGCAGCCAGCCCAATGCCGCGACATTCAGCCTGCTTTCGGCCGGTGGCGAGTCAGCGTCCGACATGACGAACACGCAGATCAACTGGCTTGCTGGCTGACCTGGCGGTTTGACACGGCGATACGGGCAGAGATTCGACTTGCCAATGAATTCGCGTGAGCGCTTTCGCGCGCGCTAAAGCAGCCACCTTTCTTTTTTGGCTAGAACAGTGACTTATGGAGAACCGCAACATCAAAGTGCCATTCCTCCGGTTGGCTGTGATATCTTAGATTGCTCACAATCAGCGCGGAACATTGTTTCAGCGGAAGAGGTGTAATGGCATTGCAGCTTTGGGACCAACTGTCATATCTCGATGAGAAGGCTCCGCCCTACGAGCCGGTGACACAGGACGAGAAAAAATATCAGGGGATGCAATGGCGCCTGATCCGCGTAACCGATCCGCAGAGGGTCTTACCGGAAGCCGGCATGCCGAGAAGTGCGCAAGGACGGCCAGGGTCTGTCGTCGTTGCAATAGGCACCCGCGAGGTGTCTCTATACGACGGGCCCGGGTTCGAGCTGGTAGCGCGTACGTCAGATGGAAGACTGGTCTGCGAGATGGGCGCAAGAATGACCGGATGGCAAAGCGTGAAGCTGACGAACGGCCACGTCATCGTAGAACAGGCTTCACTTCGAGGGTGGCGTATCGGAGCATTCTGCTTTAACCTGGTGGTACGCTGGGCGAAGCGCCATTGCCCGGACTACGAAGTATTCCCGATCAAACTTCTTGCGAGCGATGCCAACGGCGTCAATCGCCTGAGACGCAATGCGTTCTATGAAAAGTTCGGGATCAACTTCACCTATGCGGTGGTCGACGGCGTAGCTGACGCCGCGGGCGAATCGTTACCCGTGAAGGCAGAATCGCTGATTGAGCTGAAGCCGGCTGATTGCCCGAACATCCTCGAACTGGATTTGTCACACGCGCTCGGAGCAGCTACACACTGGCTCCCACAAAGTCAGAAGCGCGCGAGCGATCTGAGAAAGTCTATCGTGGAACTTCGCGACCAACGAGCCCGGACCGGCAGAGTCTTTCTTTCCTGGATTCGTTATCTCAACTGGCCCGGGTATTTCCTTGCCTTTGGTGTCGGGGCGCTATTGATGCGGATGTGGTGCTTGCGCTGATGGCACATCACGGATTCTGAAGATCACGGTGCCCACCTTTGAACGACCAGGATCAGATTCAGATATTTTTATCGATACCCGTGAAGAATCCGGAGATTAACCGGGCTGGCATCAGGTCCCCGGCGAAGCTCGCCCAGTGCGCGGGAGAGAGCCACGATTTCCACTGCGCCATCTGCATCGTGAGATTCAGCTTTAATCGCCGGAACACATAGATCTGGTCGGCGAGGCCAAGCCCACCCAGCACGGCCATATAGTCTGTGAACGGATTGTCGCCATCGAAGATGTTATCGAGCGAGCTCGCCACATTCGATACGGTATCCACCACAGTCCCAAGCGCGGCACCCGCGGCCGATGCAGCTGCCGCCACAGGTAACGCCGCCGCTGCCGCTCCTGCTCCGCCTGCTACCGCCCCCACAGGCCCCGCCGCAACGCCACCACCGACTGCGCCAGCGACCGCTGCCGCGCCTTCCGTCACCGCAAATCCCAGACTCGCCCCTGTCTGCGCCGCCGCCGTGCTCAAACCCTGGCTGATCGGCAGATAGACCAGCGACGAAAGATCGGCGATCGTAAAGGTCACGTCGATCGCCAATGCCCTCCCCTCGTTATTGAATCCAAGGTTCCCTGTCCCGCGCGTCACCGACAGGCTGTCAATGAGTCCGAGCCGGACCTGGCAGCGGCCCCGGTCGTACAGTTCGCAGATGAATGGCGCGGTGTAGGACTGTCGACCGGTGGCGAGTGGCAGTGCGCCCGCGATAAGCATCGCGAGCGGGATGTAAAGGTTGATGAGCTGCGAGACAGGATTGCCATAGGGGCTCACCAGGTTGACCGTATAGCTCGTGCGCGCCAAAGACGCGGAGGCCGACTGCCAGTGGCGCGGGATATCGACAAACGCCGAGCCCCCGAGCGCGGCGAGACCCGAGAGACCCATACCGCCCGCGATACCGGCAGCAAAGTCCATCGCATCGTTCACTGCACTGCCGACGAGCCCCAGCACCCCACCACTCGCGAGATTGCCGCCCGCCGCATCGAAGCGCGTTGTGCGGGCCTGGCTCGACATGCTGTTGATCTTGTTGGCGATCTCGGAATCCGCCGTCTGGTTCTGGAACGAGTCGGTAACCGATCCCGTTGCATTCACGCGGAAACTGACGAAGGACCCGCCGTCATTGAGCTCGGCGTTCAGAAAGTCGAAAAAGCCGGCGTTGTCGCTCTGCGACTGCGAGAAATTCTCGGTGACGGAATCCAGCGTCGCGTTATCCTGCGTCTGGGTCAGCGTTGTGGCTGCTCCTGTTGTCGACGTGCCGGATGTATCTGTGCTGGTCGTGCCGGTGGAATCAGCAGACGCGCTCGTACCCGGCGCGTTATCGTCGCCACCGCCTGCGGGCTTGACCTGTGCATTGGCGACCGTGCCGAACCACTGCGAGATATAGTCGCTGAAAGAACGCGCACCCGTATCGTCCAGCTTGTTGCCTGGACCGAAAATGTTCTGGATGACCGACGCAAGACTGCCGCTCGTAAGCGCACCGGTATCCATGGCCGCCTGATACATGGCGATCTGTTTCGCTTCGAGCCGCCGCGCACGCGTTGACATCTTGTAGACGTCGATGCCGCCGCCATTGAAAAAGATGTCCGGCCACGCTGCCTGCATTTGTGCAATAGCTGCTGCATCAAACTGGTACTGATCGCCAAGTCCTGGAATGTTCGTGACGTCTGCACCCACCACCGCGTCGCCTGCGCGCGGAATGACACCGAGGTTCACGGCGATCTGGTTGACGATGGTCTGCACGATCTGCCAGTACACCGGCATCGTGCGTTTGAGGTAATAGAATTTCGAGGAAGGCTTGTTCATCAGGAAATTCAGCCCCACCCCCGCCAGATGGAACGCGAGCAGCCTCCAGCTCATGAGGGAGACCACGAACCCGGCTGCCTTGCCGAGTGTGTAGAAGAAGGTCGTACCACGCCCGGTTCTTGCGAGCACGCCCGCGCCGCTGTTGTAGAAGCTGGTAAAGAATTGCGTGAGCGAATTGAACTGCGGCACGCCAAAGCTCATGTGGATGACCTGAGCGTTGTCATCAATCGCCTCGCTGTAATAGATGCCGAGGCCATTGCTGCCGTTCAGCCGCGATGCGGCCTTGGGATCCGCGTAGCGGGTGAACTGCGGCGGCGGATTGATGGCGATGTTGCCGCCCGGTCGCGTGTCGACGTACTTGCGCGTGGCGCTCGTATCGAAGCGGTTCGACACATCCGGGCTCCCTGTTGCAAAATACGATGAAGGCACGAGGAACGACTGTCTGACCCAGCTGACGTCACTGCCCTGGGTGTCGAGTGTGTTGAGATTGGTAATCACAAAGGACTCCTGAATTCATGGCTGGGCGCCGGGAGGAACATGCTCCTCCTCCCGGCGTCCGCCCGCGGTCCGGAACTACGCCATCCGGGCCATCGAGACAGGTGGGGTAGGCATCGGCCGCGCCGTCCCCCGCTGCAGCGCCTGGACCGAGTCGGCACCGCCGGGTGTCGTGCCCGCTGCATTGCCAACTGAGCCAGAGCCCTGGTTCGAAGCCTGACTGGCAGCCTGTCCAACGGCCTGACGCACCAGGTCGTACATGGCCTTGAGAACATCGAGCGCCTGCTCGTGAACCTTGAGCGAGCGGTCGAGCGTTTCTCCCACTCCGCCGAGCGCGTCCATGTGCTCATCGTGCTGGGCTTGCTGGACGGCCATGATGGACTTCGACCCCTGGTCGAGCGGCCTGGCCGATGCTGGCCCAAAACCAAAGGATGCGAAGGGGGAGCCGCCTGCAGCAGATTTCGACACCACGCCACCGATCGCACCGCCGGGTCCGGGCACAGCCGTGGCCAATCCGGTCTTTGAAAACGCGGCATCGATCAGGCTGGATGCAGCGCCCTGCGCCGTCATTCGTGATGCTGCAGGTGACGCTGCTGGTGCCATTGCAGGTACCGCAGTGGATGCGGCAGCACCCGGCGAGCTGATCGACACGGGAAGCGCGGCGGCCGCGGTCGATGGCCGGGTCACCGGCACCGCAGTTGACACAGCAGCCGGTGTGGTCACCCCGGCACTGCTTACGCCGCTGGTACCCTGTGCCCCCGGTGCTGCAGGCACAGTTGTGGCTGTCGTTACGCCCGAACCTTGCGTCGCCGCTGCCGGTTTTGGCTGGGGCGTCGCCGGTAGAGTGTTAGTTGCGTTTATCCCCGAACTGCCCGGCGCACCCGGCGCCTTGCCCGCACCCGTCTTCACCGGCGCGGACGCCACATCGGCCGCGCTGCCGCTGGTGCCAGTCACGCCGGTCTGCTTGAGCCCGAGCTGCACGCGCCGGCCGATCTCCGCATAGACCTCCTTGACCGTGCGGTGCGAGCCGTCCCTGTTGAAGAAGATCGACCGGTTGGCGGCCGCGGGCCCCGGCATCAGCGCGACGGCGTCCGTGCCCGGATCCGCCTTGAGCAACTGCCTCGCTCCGCCTGGCCCCAGGAAGTGCGCAAGGTAGACGTCAGTCGGCGTGATGTCGGCTTTCACCCCCTTGAGCGCCGCGACGTTTTCCTTGATGAACTCCGCACCCATCAGGGCGCTCGCACGCGGATCTGTCTGCGGCGTGCCCGCCGGGATGTCGTACTTCGGACCATACTTCCTCAGCATGGTCTGCCAGGTGCTGTTGATGAACTGGAAGAGCCCCGATGCGCTGCTCGTGGGTGCCTTCGCCGTCGGGTTGAACGCCGATTCGATCGCGCCGATGGCAGCGAGCAGGATCGGATCGACACCCACCATCGACGCGGCCTTGCCGATCAGGTCCTTGACCGCCCCCCACCCCTTGCCAATGGGCAGCGGCAACTGGCCGATCTTGCCGCCGAGCGCCTGAAGCCCCGTTTTGATCGCACCGCCCGCGGCGCCCAGCGCACCGGCGGCGCCGGTCACGGTCTCCCGCACGCCCGATACCACCTTGCCCGCGACACTGGACACACCACCGGCCACGGCTGTGCCGGCCTGCTTCGCCGTCTCCCACGCCCCCTTTGCCGCGCTCACGACACCGGACTCGACCCTGCCGGCGATGTCTTTGGCTCCCCCCCACATTCCGGCGATCAGCCCCGAGACCGAGCCCATACCCGCTTCGACCTTGTCGGTGAGCAGGTCGGTCCAGCCCTTGCCCTGATCCTTCGCAGGTGTGGAGGCGCTCGCCGTTTGCGACTTCTTCGCGTCATCCTCCTTCTTCGCCGCAGTCTTCGCGGCCGCGGCCGTCGCCACTGTGGCAACCGCACCGGCCTTCTTCATCCCGGATTGGGCGTCGGCCGGCTGGCCGGCCGGCATCCGGTCGATTTGCGCCTGCGCCGCGGCCACGTACGCGGCCACTTCCTTCGGGCCCGCGTCGAGCGTGAGGCTGCGATGCAGCGTGAGGATCGAGCCGTGGAACGGCGAGCGCATTTCGTTGTACGGACCATCGGACCAGGCGACCGTCTTCAGGTACTGCTGCCGGTCCTCCTTTTTCCTGAGCTTGTCATCGACCTCGGCCAGACTGATGGACTGACCCATCGACCTGAGCGCGGTGAGGTGTGTGCAGAAGACGGGCTTGAAGCGGCGCAGATACCAGGCGGCGAAGTTCGCGACCTCGCCCTTGTTGGCCGGATCGATATCGAAGGGCGCAACGACCTCCCGGAAATTGATCGACTTGCCGCTCACATCGGCCTGGAGGCCGCTGGCATTGCCACCTCTGCCACCCTGGCCACTTCGGTAGTACACGCCCTTCATGAGGGTGTCTTCAAGGGTGAGGAGCGCCTTCACACTCTCGGTATCGTCGGGCAGGAAGCCATACTGCGCGATACGCACGCGCGCGAGCGGTCCCGGTTTTTTCTCAAGCAGCTTTTTGATACCGCGGTAAGCAAGATATCCGGCGCCGGCGAGCGCGGCGGCACCCAGCACCACTGGCAGGGAGAGGAACCCGCCCACTGCGGCGAGACCCGCGCCGGCAATTTCCCCCGCTGCGGCAAGGCCGCCCCCAATCAGACTGCCTGCTGTCCCCAACCCGGCGCCGAGCCCCGCCGTGAGCCCCCCGGTAATCCCGCCACCGAGCCCCATGCCCCCTGCCGCGGCAGCAACGCCTTCGCCCGCAAGAGCTTCTGCGCCTTCGGCCACGGCCGCGCGACCCAGCATCCCGCCCACACCGCGCCCCAGCAACTTCCTGCCGCCACCGGCGAGGGTCCTGAGTCCCCGGCCGGCCCATCTGGCTCCCTTCAGGACTTTCCCGCCGCCCCACCGACCGAGCTTCTTTTCCACCCAGTCTTCTGCGACGCCTGTGAGGCCGCTCCTGCCCTCGTCATCGTCGGACTCACTCGCACCCTTGCCGCGGCCCCTGAGCCTGCTGATGAGCCCTCCCAGCCCTGCCAGCAACCCTTTGGTCTGCCCGCCTTCCTGAGTGGCGGTCCCGGTGGCCTGATCCTTGCCGGCCAGGCGCCGCTTGCGCTCCATGTCCTGCCACGAATGGGTGATGAGCCCCGTTCCCTCCTCATCGCCCACGAGCCGCTTCTTCTGTTTTGGCAGACGCTCGAGCAGGATGTCGCGGATCTCGGTGAGGCGCTGCGTGATGGTCTTCGAGCCGGCAAAGACGATGCCGTCTGGCCCCATGAGCTTGTTGAACCATTCGCTCAAACCCCGGAACGGCGAGAGCGCGAGATCCTTGATGGCCCCTGCACCCTTCCTGACCGCCCCAAAGAACCCCTTCACTGGAGCCAGGATCAGCGACGCAAGTTTCATCAGCGGCGTGCGGATGGGATGGCCCTGCGCGTCGACGATCCCGCGGGCGAGATCCTCTTTCCTGAGCACGACCTTCGGATTGCCGGGCTCGCTCACATCGACCACTGGACCGTCGATCATGCCCGGACGCAAGATGACCTTGTCCTCATGCATCTGCGAGCGGTAGGCGCCCGCGCGCATCATGATGGCCAGCAGCCGCGGCTCGCGCTCGCCCTTCACGTAGATATCCACGGGCGGGTCGAGATACTCGAGGCCTCTTTTCGCGAGCGCCATGCCGGTTCTGGCAACACCCGCCGCCATGGTGAAGACGTCACCGGCCACGAATTGCGCGGCGCGCCCAACGAGCTTGCGCCCCGCACCCAACGCCGAGATCAGCTTCGCCTTCAACCGCCCTTTGGCATAGGCCCGCTTGATGTCCTTTGCCTGCAGCACCACGTTGTTGTTGTCTGCAACATCGATCACGTCACCCTTGATATCCCTGTACGAGCGGATGACCGCGCCAGTTGCCTTGTCACGGTAGTGGCCCAGGCGCATCTTCCAGGCAAGCAGCACCGGTTCGCTGGACTCGGGTAGATAAACGTCTTTCAGGCTCGCGAGATAGTCGAGCCCCTTCTGGCCGCCCTCCTTCGCAAGATCAAGACCGCCCCGGATCGCGCGCGCACCCAGATGCTCGGACTTCGTCACCCAGTCCCAGCCGGTGCGCACGGCCGACGTCGCGGCTTGCCGCGCGCCCCGCAGCGTGTCGATACCCGCGCTCGCGAGATCACGCACGGTCCAGTCTGCAAAACGCTTGCCCCAGCGTGAGCTCTTGAGTTTCTCCCTGAGCTCGCCCAGCTTGCCTGCGGCACCGCCTGCTGCACGACCCGCGGCACCCTTGATGCGCTCGCCAATACCGGAGACGTCCGGCACGTGGAAAAGCCCCTGCTCAACTTTCTTCTGGATGGCGAGCACCGACTCGTAGATCTTCGCAACGAGCGGCTTGCTGCTGTGCTCCCGCACTGCATTGATCACAGCACCCAACGGTCCATGCGCACCAGCTGCGCCATCAGCCGGCGTGAAGAGGCGACCGGCCCCAAACGCTGGCGCTGCTGCAGACGGCAACGACCTGCCCCACCTTTGCTGCAGGAAGCGATCGACATCGCGCGCGGCACTGCCGTGCCGCTCCGTATGGTCCCGCTCCTCCTGCGGTGCATCGAATTCAGCCTGTGGCTGCGCTGGCGCCTGAATGCCTGTGACACCGGAGACACCTGCGGCAGCGCCCGGTACGACGTTGGGAACAACCCGGCGAGCACCGCCTGTGAACGGATGGCGAGTGCCGTCACGGGCGCGACGCGGCGGCACTCGCCCCTTCGCGCGCGGTGGCACACGCATGAACGTCCGGATCGGCCGCGGCGCTCGCCTGCGTGCAGCCATGGGCCCGACGCCCGAGACCGGCCCCTGGTCCGCCGCTGGTGCTGCACCACGCAGGCCGTGAGATAGCCCACCCGCTGCATGCTCAACGCCCGGGGTGTACTCCTGCGACAGGTAGTAATCAATCAGGCGGTTCTGGTCGATATAGCCGTTCTTGACAATGCCGGCTTCCTCCGCGAACTCGAGCATGCCGGCATTGATGAGGCTCTGGACCGTCTCGCGCGGATCGGCAATGCCCCCGCCAAGATTTGCGAACCGCGCATGAAAAGCCTTCTGCCGCTCCTCATGATCCTGCGCACCATAGTTCTGGAACAGCTGGGCAAATGTGCCAGCGTGCTTCGCTTCGTCCCCGGCATAGTTCCACAGGTCGCCATAACGCTTCAGCGAGCCGGTACGATTGAGAAAATTGTCACGCACCAGCCGCCGGATGAGCATCTGCCGCTGCTCGGGGGTCAGCTTCACGCCACTGTTTTTTTCCAGATCGTCGATCAGCGAGCCGGCATGTTCCTGGACGTACTGCCGGTCGCGGGGCCGCACAATGGATTCGAATGCCTGTTTGAAGCTCTGCGAGCGTTCACGGAAGCGATTGCCCGACCAGTCGAATGACGTGAGCTCGACCTTCGTGTCGCCCGTGCGCAGGATCTGCAGCTCGCGATAGATCCGCGCGAGAAAGCCCGGGATGATTTCCGTGATCGACTTTCGTACCAGATGTGTGAAGGGCGCGGGCTCCTGCAGGTTGCGCAGATTGTCGACCTGCACACCCGTCTGCACTGCACCCGCGCGAATGATCTGGTTCTTCAGCCACTGCACAGCCGAGCCCACCACTGGCGTGTCATTGAGCCGGTCCGAATACGCGAATTCGGTCAGATGCTGCGGCAGGCTCTGCGCAACGTGTCCAGCCGTATGGCCGTGCCGCTCGATCAGGTTGCCGATGCGCGTGCCCTTGATGTGCTTCGCAATGCGTGAACCCAGCGCCGATGCAAGACCGCTGGCTGCGGCACCGCCTGCCATCCCTCCAGCAATCTCCGCCTTACTGGGCCCGAATTCCTCCATGCCCGGCATGCTTCCGCCCGCATCGGCGATCCCGCTCATGGAGAGGCCCATCTGCGCGCTGCCTACCAGGTTACGCAGAGACGAGGTCAGCGACGATTTGATCTGCCCGGTCAGCGCGCGCATGAAGTTGCTACGCTGGCCAAGAAACCAGCTTCCCGCGTTGCCCATGAACTTGTTCCTGAGCAGCGTCGGCCAGTCTTCACGCATCCGGACCTTGAGCAGGTCGGGCAGCGCCGTGTTCTTCTGGATGTTTTCGAGCAGCTCGCGCGTGGCCACGCCCTGCTTTCGCTGCTCCATGAGCGCATCCATCGCCACGAAATAGTGACGCAGCTGGATTTCAAGCGATTTGCGCTGGTAATTGACCGTCACGCGGTCCTGGTAATCTGCGAGACGCTGCAGCGCGAGACGGATGGAATTCAGGTGCCCGAGCTGGCTGTTCGTGCGATCGGTTTCGATCTGCTTGTGGATGTCGGCCTCAGCCTTGTCCTCGGCGCGCTGCTGCGCCTGCGTCTGTGCCTGGTAGCTGAAGATTTCGCCGAGCGTCGCCTGCAATGAGGCATGACGCGCGGCTTCGGCCGACAGACCCGTGGTGCCAGTATCGGCGGATTCCGCCCATGATTTCAGGCGGTCCTGCGCGCTTTTCGGCAAAAACTTGCCGCCAGTCGGCAACAATTTTCCGACGGCGCGCTTGAGTTCATTCTGGATCGGTTTTACTTCGCGTACCGAAGCATTGTATAGATCCCGGATTGACGACGCGGCTTCATCTGCCTTGTCCAGCGCGTGTCCATAGCCGGTGGGCAGCGCCTCGCGCAGCGTCCTGTTGACGAACGACTTGCTACGCACACCCTCCCAGACACCGCCGGCACCACCCTTGACGAACTCCTTCGCGTGCTTCGCAACCGGCACACGATCATCCCGTTTTGCTTTCTCCCGGTAGTTGAATTCCGGAATATCCAGATCCGCATCGAAGCCGAAATCGTCATCGGCCTTGAACGACTTCTTTCTGAACATGATTGTTTCCAGTGTCGACTGAAACCATCGCCTTTACGTCATTGGCGCGCTCATAGGTTTTGTTCGCCACAGGTTCTGTTCCTGTCTGCCAGATCAGTGGAGGGCATCCGCATGCCCGAGCGCTCCGCCATTCCCTTCAATATCCGCCTGCTCGACCTCACCCCGGCACGACTGCAGAATATCCGCCCCGTTACCTCGCTGGAGTTCTTCGATGGCAACAGCCAGAACTTCCATCCC
The DNA here is from genome assembly GCF_021390575.1 of Paraburkholderia adhaesiva. Lineage (GTDB taxonomy): Bacteria > Pseudomonadota > Gammaproteobacteria > Burkholderiales > Burkholderiaceae > Paraburkholderia > Paraburkholderia adhaesiva. Next base: position 108,951 of record NZ_JAJEJQ010000005.1, read on the forward strand.
GAAGGGCTTTTTTCGACGCTGATCTTTGGCCGGGTGGGTGACGAAAAACGCTCGCTGCGGTTTTCGTATATCGACATACGGGTACCGGTCTTTCACCCCGTGATCTGGCGCGCGCTGACCAGTCTCAAGCAGCTCTACAAGGATGTGATCGCTGGCACACAGTACGCTGTATGGAATGAAGAATCGAAGGACTTCGATCGCAGCGACGCGCTGAACGGGCAAACCGGATTTCATTTTTTTGTCTCTCACTGGAAAGACATCCAGTTTGCCGAGTCAAAAAGCGACGAGCGCCAGGCGAAGCTCCAGCTTCTCCAGAAGTATCGCGACCGCGCGATGACCTCCAGGATCGTCGTCATGCCAGCGGGCATGCGCGATCTCGAATTCAGCGATGACGGGCGCATTCGCGAAGACGAAACCAACACGATCTACCGCTCGATCATCGCGCGCTCGAACAGCGTCAACGAGAACACCGTCAAGCGTAATCCCGAACTCATCGACACCGTCCGCTACAGCCTGCAGACCACCTTCAATCAACTCTACGACCACCTCGAGAGCATGGTCGAAGGCAAGCACAAGCTGCTGCTGGGCAAGTGGGCGAGCCGCCGCATCTTCGACGGCACCCGCAATGTCGTCACCGCCATGGATGCTTCACAGGGCTATCTCGGCTCGCCCGGCGCCATTGGCCTGAACGACCATGTGGCGGGCCTGTACCAGACGCTGAAGGCGGCCCGGCCGCTTGCGGTCTACCATATCCGCACCGGGTTTCTGCAATCGGTCTTTCCGGGTCCCAATGTTCCCGCGCGTCTCGTCAACACGAAGACGCTCGAGACCGAGCCTGTGCAGCTCAAGCCCGAGTACTACGACCGATGGGCCACCATCGAGGGCGTCGAGAAGCTGCTCACGCTCTTTGGCGAAGAGAGTTTGCGCCATCGCGTCATCGAGATCGATGGGCGATATCTGGGCCTCATCTACAAGGGCCCGGACATGACCTTCAGGCTCATGAACGGCATCGACGAATTGCCCGGCGACCTCGACCGGCGCTTCGACCGCAAGCACGTCTTTCCCCTCACGTTCTGCGAGCTACTCTACTGCTCGACTTACCGGCACATGAACAAGGTGGCGGCGTTTCTGACGCGCTATCCCATCACCGGGCTGGGCTCCGTCGTGCCCGGCAAGATCCATATGCGCACGACGATCCGCAACGAGGTGCGACGCGAACTCGGCGCGGACTGGACACCGCTTGGCGAGGACTACGTCGCACACGAGTTTCCCGTTCGGGGCGGTGAATTCATCAACAGCATTGTGGTCGCGCCGGCGCTCCTTGGCGAGCTCGGCATGGATTTCGATGGCGATACGGGGTCGCTCAATCTTGCCTACACAGACGACTCCATTGCCGAAGTCAATGCGTTCCTGAAGAGCCGCAAGGCCTATATCGGACCGGACGGCAGGCCGCTCAAGAGCTGTGCCGTCTCGACGGTCAACCTCGTGCTGCACAACATGACCGGCGACGCCTGAAGCGCTGCTTATGCCGGCACCGCCCAGACGATCGCCATTACCAGAAGAACCAGTACACCGGGCAGACACAGCAGGGCGTGAAGGCCGATCGCGAGATACGCTGGAACGCAGCTCGCATTCGGTGGGCGGTGGTTTGCACGCATTGCATGGATCGCCCATCCGAGCCCGCACACGGAGAGCGCTGCGCACACCAGCATGAGGCCAGCCACCCCTTCAAGATGTCCGCCATCGAACGCCCCGCCAAAACTCCCCGGGTTGCGCGAAGCCCCGGCGATTGCGATGAACGCACCGACACACTCAATGATCGCGAGCAATGCAGGGCCAACTCCCACCATTTCTCTCGAGGTGCTCTCGACTTTGTACATGACGCCCCGGGTTTCCGAAAACCCCGATTTTCGCACTGTCTGGCTGTATCCGATGCCGATTTTCCCCGGCGAGATACGAGTCGCCGGGCTCCCCGTGTGGAGCGATCAACATGGCCGTCCTGTTCGAGACGTGGTACCGGCAGTTTGGCGTACGCCGCACCAACCAGCTGGTCCAGCCGCCCCTGTCTGGCATGGACCGGCTTATCCTCCCTCGCCGCAGCCTCTTTCACTACCCGGGCGCGAGCCCGCTCGATGACGGGCCCGACGCGAACCAGCTCGAATTCCGGGGCATCACCAGGCCTATCCTCGTACACCACGTGGTCAAGCAAACCGTGAATCTCGGCAATCCCCGGCCGTTACCCACGCCCGTCACTACCCTCGCCTCACGTTTCTTCCAGAAGAAGCGTCGCTACAAGAAGCTGGTGAATTTCGCGACGGCCACGCGCGATGACAACACGCTGTGCGTTTTCAACTATGCGTTTCTGTGGCGTACGTACCGCTATCCGCGCTCGATCTATGCCGGTACATATCAGTGGCACAACATCAACGAGACCCTCTGGATGCAGGTCACGGAAGTCGCCAACCGTTCCAGCCGCAACCAGTTCATTCCCGTCGCGCTGCCCGCCATCCTGCCGTGTCTCACTGACCTGAAGCTAGGCGAGATGGGGCAGCTCAGTCACCAGCCCAGCCAGCGTCTTGTGAAGCGCTTTGCCGCCCACGAATCGCTCATGATCCTCGAGATCTGGAAGTGGCTAGGCGAAAACCGCAAGGCCTCCATCCTCTCCCACGTGCCCGATGACAAGCTCGGCCGCGTGAACCTGATCTTCGAAGAAAGCGGCCGATGGTTCGTGGTCAATCTTGGCACACTCAACGGCTGGCGTGTGGCGACAAAGGAAGAGCTCGAGGCCAATCCCGACGCCAACCAGCATGGCTTCGAGCCGAACCGAATCCAGCGCTACTTTCTGCGCATGCTCATGACGCTCATGGAAGTACGCACCGCGGCCGCACCCGAAGTCAGCGCACAGAGCGGCGCCGCACAGGAGCCCTCCGCGACGTCGCCTGAAGAGCCCGTGAACGTGGTGGATGAAGCGAGTGCCGAAAACGGTCCTGAAACCGGTCATCCCACGCAAACCGTCCAGCAGCCTGTCGGGTTCACCGCGCCGTCTCCCGCGCTACCCGAAACGCCGGCGTTCTATGCGACACACCCGCGGCCGGACGAAGAAGATCAGGATGACGAACGTGACGAGGATAACGCGAAGGTAGGTCGTGTTACGGCACGTCTGGCCGAGGCCCAGCACGAACCTGATGAACGCGGCGTCGACATCCACCCCAACGAAGAGCTGGAGCGACAGATCGAGGCGGACCTCCAGCAGCTCGAACATATCGCGAGCCTTACCGACTCCGATGCGGACACCACGACTGGGGAACCCGGTGTCCCTAACGGATCCGCCGGACCGGCCAAGCCGGCCGAGCCAGAACACGCCGTGATGAAGATCGCTGACCGGCTCGCCGCGCAGGGCATGATGAGCGCCGGCGAGCACCGGCGCTACCAGGCGCTCTCGCAGGCCTACAGGAAGATCGTCGCACCGGATGGCAGGACAACGCTGGGGGCTTTCGTCAAGATCCCTCCTGAGGAAATCCGAATCACTGATTCTCCCGCGATCGCCGACATTCCGACGGTCCTCGACAAGACGATGCTCAGATCGTCACTGCTCACGTTCGACCCGAAGTACATCCGCAACATCATGCAGAAGGACATCGCCGGCATGGTGATGAACCTGCAGCAGGCGGGCCTGTGCGTGACCGGCTACGACGTCGAGGACGTCGACGATGTCATGGGTGCGTACCGGATCTATACCGCGCGTGTGGTGCCTATCGAGGGCGCGGCTTCGACCCTGCGTTTCCGGCTGCCGGTCGTCGATGAGGATGGCACTTTCACGAGCAATGGCGTCAAGTACTGCATGCGCAAGCAGAAGGGCGACCTGCCCATTCGCAAGATCGCACCAGACCGTGTCGCGCTCACGAGCTATTACGGCAAGGTGTTCGTCTCGCGCTCGACCAAACGGGTCAACGACTACGGCACATGGCTCACGAACGCCATCATGGCGGCCGGCCTCGATGCACAGGGCGGGCTCGTCACGCAGATGCATACAGCACCGGTGTTCGACAATCTGCTGGTCTGCCCACGCCTTTACAGCACGCTCGCCATGTCGTTCAGAAGTTTCCAGCTGGCTGGCTTCGAGTGGAATTTCGATCACACGCGGCGCGAAACCCTGTTCGGCGCCGATACCGTGAAGCGTTACGAACGCGACGGCGCCATCCTCTGCGGCCAGTCGCTGACTGATCCTGCGGTGCTCGCCATCATGGACCGGCACGGCTCGCTCTACGACGTGAAAGGCAGCAAGCCCGAACCGATGCCAGGCTTCGAAACCATGCTTCAGCTTGATCCCACCAAGGCGCCGGTCGACTTCGCAGAGGTGATGGTGCTCGGGCGCACGATCCCGCTGGGTATGGTGCTGGGTTATGAAATGGGACTGGAGCGTCTCATGAAGCTGCTGCGCGTCGTTCCGCGCCGCGTGCCCGCGGGCCAGCGCGTGAATCTGCAGCCCGAAGAATACGCCCTGGTGTTCGCCGACGAAACGCTCGTCTTCCCGAAATCAAACGCTTTCGCATCGATGGTGCTTGCGGGCTTCAACGAGTACCACCGCGCGATCCGCACCTTCAACGTTCACGAGTTCGATCGCCGCGGCGTCTGGCTGAATGTGCTCGAATCCGGTGGCCAGTCGCAGCGCTACCTGCGTGAGATCGACCTGCAGTACCAGCTCTTTATCGATCCGATCACGCGCGAACTGCTTGTCGACATGAAGGAGCCGACCGACTACCAGGGCCTGCTGCTGCGCGCCTGCACGATGCTGCTCTCCGATCATCATCCCGACGAACTGGACTCGGCCTGGATGCGTATCAAGGGCTACGAGCGGATGGCCGGGGCCGTGTATTCGGAAATGGTGCGCGCGATCCGCGTGCACCACGGTCGCCCGGGCAGGAACCGGCTGCCTATTGACCTGAATCCGTTCCAGGTCTGGAAGAATGTCACGCAGGACCCCGCGAAGCTCCAGAGTGTGGAGATCAACCCGATCCAGAACCTCAAGGAGATCGAAGCCGTCACCTATGCGGGTGTCGGCGGGCGCGGCGCGCGCAGCATGACGAAGCACACCCGCGCCTACCATGCGAACGACATGGGCACGATTTCGGAATCGACGACCGACTCAAGCGATGTCGGAATCAATACGTACACCAGCGCCGATCCGCAGTTCACGTCGCTGCGTGGTCTCTCGCGTCGCTACGAAATAGGCAAGACCGGCGCGGCCGCCCTCTTCTCGACTTCGGCGCTGCTCGCCCCGGCCGCGGACCGTGACGATCCCAAGCGGGTGAATTTCATCAGTATCCAGTCGAGCCACAAGATCGCTTGCCGCGGCTATCACCAGCCGGCGCTGCGCACCGGCTACGAGCAGGTGATCGCTCACCGCACCGGTGACATGTTCGCCGTGACCGCGAAGAAGCCTGGCCGGGTGATCTCGGTCGGCCCTGATGGGATGAAGGTCCAGTACGACGATGGCGATGCGCAGGGCATCGAGCTCGGCCGGCGCTTTGGCAAGGCGGCAGGTCTCGTCGTCCCGCACCAGATCCGCACTGCCATGAGCGCGGGACAGACCTTCAGGCCCGGCGATGTGATCGCTTACAACGAGGGATTTTTCGAGCCGGACATCCTCAACCCCGCGAATGTCCTCATGAAGACCGGCGTCTCCATCAAGACGGTGTTCATGGAGAACCCGATGACGCTGGAAGATTCATCGGTCATCTCGAAGGAAACCGCTGCCCTGCTGATGACGAAGCAGACGAAGGTCAGAACCATCGTCATCAATTTCGACCAGGAAGTCCACAAACTCCGCAAGGTTGGAGACGACGTCGGGTCCGACGATATTTTATGCGTCATCGAGGACGCGCTCACGGCGGGTAACCGCCTTTTTGACGAAGCGTCGCTGGACACGCTTAGGGTTCTGAGCGCGCAGACACCGCAGGCGAAAGCTAAAGGCGTAATCGAGCGGGTGGAAGTGTTCTATCACGGCGAAGTCGAGGACATGTCACCGACGCTCGCGAAAATCGTGGCGGCCACCGATGCACAGATGATCCGCCGCGCGCGCGCAAGCGGAAAGAAGGCATTCACGGGCAGCGTGGACGAAGCGTTCCGGGTCGAAGGCAATCCGCTGCAGCTCGACACCGCAGCGATCCAGATCTACATCACCTCGGACGTGCCCGCAGGCGTGGGCGACAAGGGCGTGTTCGGCAACCAGCTCAAGACCGTCTTCGGCGAGGTGATGGAGCGCGACATGTTCACCGAATCGGGCGTGAAGATCGGTGCAGTATTCGGCGCCAAATCGGTCGCAGACCGGATCGTCACCTCGCCCGAACTCATCGGCACGACGTCCACGGTCCTCGACGTAATTGGAGCGAAAGCTGTCGAAATCTACAAGTCGTGATCGTTCAGGAAATTACATGAAATCGCACGAATCGGAAAAGACGCTCGTCACGCTCGCCAATGCCACCACGCTCGTGCGCAGCATCGTGCAGGGCGTGGTGGGCAACGATCTGGCCGACACCTTTGCCGGCACACCGCTGACGAACGACGTCATCGACCAGCTGGCCCAGGCCCGCTTTCAGGCCGCGGTCCAGCAATATCTGTAAAGGGTCTGGCCATCATGCTCAATGAACGCACCCTGCTCGCGTCGCTCGCGCTCACCGAGCGGCTGGACGCGGCCGGCTTCGCCCTCTATCCGGCGGCAGGCACGCCACTGGACGCAATGTGCGCGGCGACGACTTACGACACCGGACTCGCGCAGGTGCCGGACGGCAACTTCCAGACCTATGCCACCCAGCTTGCGCAGCGGACCAGTCAGGTCGATCCGCTCATGAACTGCTCCGAGCACGACGCTGTGCTCGATTCAATCGCCGAAACCGCCACGAATGCCGTCAGGCGACATGTCGCCTTTGCGCGTTCGGTCGTCGCACCGACGATCCAGAATCTCTACGAGCGTGTCAGGCACTCTGTCGAGGAGCTGAGCGTGTCATCCCTGCTCGGTCTTGAAGTGGAAGTCTGGCGCGAACCGAAACCGGTCCTCAATCCGGCGCTGCAAACCGAACTGCGAAAACTCGAAGACGTCGCACTCGACGACCCCGCTCTTTCCATGCGTATGCCCGATCTCACGATTGCGGAACTGATGGAGCTTCTCAAATCCGGCAGCGGCGGTCTGGACGCCGATATTGCGGAATGGGTCGCCATCGAGGGTGACGAATTCTTCATGCGTGTCTGGCGCGACTTCTTCCAGCAGCATATGCCGGAAGACAGCGAACGAAACCGCACCTTCACCGAGCGGGTCACCGACCGCTTTACCGGCGTGCCCGTTGCCCTGGCCGTCTATCTGCTCGCGCGCAAACTGCTCGACGGGAAGCCACCTGAAGGTGTCGAACAACCGCTTGCGAACTACCGCGCCCAGCTCGCGGAGTTTCGCAACCAGGCGGGCGGCGCACTGACCCGCGCACTCGATCGCATGGAACGGGCACTCAAAGGCGGACTCCTCGTGCGCGAGATCGCAGGCAGCAAGACCGTCGTCTATGAACCGGTGTACCGGGACTATCTGGAGAAAGGCGGCAGCAACGAAATGCTGTTCGCCAACGCGCTCTCAACGCCGTTCATGATGTCCACTGCCGATCTGCTTGAACGCAAGGAAGCACTGACAAGCCGGTGGGCCGCTCACAGCGCACTGGTAAGTACTGCAGAATCCAACCAGCGCTACAACAAGATCATCGAACTGCTGGAACTGCATTTCCGCTCGCAGCTGAACGAAGCAACCGAAGGCGAGGACACCACCGCGCAAAATCGCGACACAGTACTCAAGCTCTTTCGCGACTGTCTGAAGCACGTTACGGAGGGCGATCTGAATGATCTGTATGCGGTGTGTCTGAAGCTTGTATGCCGGGCCAGGTTCTATACCACGGACGCCGAGCGCATCCTCACCGGCATGGAGCTTGCAAGAGCGCGCAATCCCTCCCTCTCTCCACGCGAAGCGGCCACGGCAAGCATCGTGGATTACATCGCCTGGTGGGTAGCAAGCCAGATGCGGCTGGCAAGCTGCTAGCGGACCGCTGAGAGCCACGGATTGCATACAGAGTCCACAGCGCGTGGACCCGCACCGGGAGACCCCATGGACCCGAAACACCTGGTGCGCGACCCCCAGCGGGTCAAAAGCGCGCTTGTAGAAACACCGGACGGCAAACTCGTGGCGAAGGATGCCGTCAAGATCAGCATCCCGACCCGCTTCGCCGAGCGCGGCCTCGCCGAAGTCGGTATTGAGACGTTCATTTACGGCGTCTATGCCATCACGGTCGAAGACAGCTACTACGGCGTCTCGCTCGTGAACGCCATGATCCGCATCGAGCCGACTTCGATGATGAAGATACTCGTCGGCGAGGACGAATATTACGAGTTCGAATTTGAAAAAGGCGCGGTCATCACACCCTCGCTAAACCTGGTAAAAAACGACGCACTCGTCTACCGGATTTTCAACGAGATGCTCGCCGGCGCCCACGTGCCCTGGTACATCGGCTACAACGAGATGGCGTGTCTGCTCGACAGCGCAAAATATCATGCTGGCGCCAATGTCGGCCGGAACCACGATATCACCGAACTGCTTGTCTCCATCATCTCGCGCAACCCGCGCAATCGCCACGAGTTCTATCGTACGGTCGTGAAAGGCCAGCACGACCTGCTCACCAACCCGCCCGTCTTCATTCCCCTGCGCTCAATCGAATATGCTGCGACCAGCGCACTGAACAAGGTCGCCGGCAGCTATTTCAGCCGTGGTGTCGTGAGCGCGCTCGTGAGCCCAAGCACGCGTGTCGAGCGGCTGAACGACATCCTCGCGCGATAAACGCACTCCCCCGTCGCCCATGACGCAAGACGCTAGAATGAGGATCTTTTTAGCGCGCCCAGGAGGCGACAATGCAAGTCCAACCGTACCTCACGTTTTATGGCCAGGCTGAAGCAGCCCTTGAGTTCTACGAAAAAGCGCTCGGTGCGAAAACGATGTTCAAAATGCACTTCCGGGATGCACCGCCGAATCCCGACTATCCGGTCTCGCCCGAACTCGCTGACAAGATCATGCATGCGAGCTTCACGATCGGCGATTCGGTGCTGATGTGTTCGGACGGTGACTGTCGTCCCACAGACGCCACGCACACCGGTTTTTCGCTGTCGCTGAGTCCGGCAACCGTCGAAGAGGGCAAAAAGCTGTTCGATGCACTCGCCAACGGAGGCGAAGTCACAATGCCATTTGAGAAGACCTTCTGGGCCCTAGGTTTCGGGATGGTGAAAGACCGCTTTGGCGTGCACTGGATGATCAACGTCGAGGACCTGTCGCAGCGCGACAAGCTCTCGCAGCACGCACCGGGCTGACCGTACCCGCGGGTGCGCGAAATTCGCGCACCCCTTGTTCAGCCCGCGCCAGGCGGCTAACCGATGTCCTTGCCAGACAGTGCCGCGCTCGCGCTATTGACTGCGCAATCTCAAATTACGTAGTCCACGTTTGCTTACACTTGGCTACGGTTTTTCATGTTCCGAGGCGTTAGGCTTCAATCACGGCCTTGGGTGCCGATCTGCACGATACCTAATCACACCTCGCTCCATAGAACATGAAAAACATTCTTTTGCACGCCACACAAAACGGACATCGCAGGATTGCATCGGGCCTTGTAGCCAGCGCGGCATTGCTTGCCGCCTGCCTGGCCGGTTCCTCACCCGCGTCTGCGCAGGAGGTCATGGTCCTCACCCCGCCGGCCGCACGCTACGAAACTGCGCCCCCGCCACGCGTCGGATATGCATGGCAGCGCGGATACTGGGGATGGCAACATGGTCGCTATGTCTGGGTGCAGGGTCAGTGGATCAGGCCAGTGAACGGCGCGCCCGTTGCGCCGCCGCCCGCTCCTGTATCGAACGTCATGAGGCTCTCCACGGACGCCTTGTTCCCCTTTGACCGCGGCGATGTCTCCGACATTCTGCCAGGTGGGCGTGCACAGATCCGCAAGATCGCCGACAGGTTGCGCGCCATGCCCATCGGGCGCATGGAGGTGCGCGGCTATACCGACCGTCTGGGCTCGTCGACCTACAATCTGGGCCTGTCGCAACGCCGTGCCGATGCAGTCAAGGCGCTACTCGTCCAGCAGGGCGTACCACCCGATCGCATCAATGCCCGAGGTCTTGGCAATCAGGATTCGGTTACCCAATGCAGCGACCGGCAGCCGCATGACAGTCTCGTCGCCTGCTTGCAGCCCGATCGCCGCGTGGAAATTGTGACGTTCGCGCGAACTGATGATCGCCCGATGCCACCCACCGCAGCAAACACGATGTATGGACGGCCGATGTACAGGGAGTAACACCGCACACCGGCACACGGAGACTAGAACCGTGTGCCGACCCCACACCCTGCCGCGAACCCGCCGTTGCTTCCCGCACCAGCGCATCCGAAGATGCCGCAGCTACTGAGCAAAACGCATACAACACAAAGGGCAACAAGGGTTCGCAGAATTCTCATAGCCAGTTAATGCGTTGGGAAGACGGAGGAATGGCGACGTCGCGGGATCATGTGCAACTGCCTTCCGGTGGAGCGGGTGAAGGGAATCGAACCCTCGTCATAAGCTTGGAAGGCTTCTGCTCTACCATTGAGCTACACCCGCCCTGGTAACTCCAAAACCGAAAAGTGAAAGCGCCGGCCGTCCCTGTACAGCCGGCGTTTTCCCATGGCTCCCGCCTGCATCGCTCGCGCACAGCATCAGGCGGCCAGAAGCATATCGAACTGGGGAAACCGACGCAAGAAAGTTGAAATTTTGTTCATGACCGCCCGGAAGAACGTCAGGTTTTGCCTCGCAACATCTTATGGCAAAACGATCGCGAGGTCCGGCCATGAACAATTACGTGCGTTTTGGCCTCACAGCACTCAATGGCATCAATAAATCGGGCACGCTAAAGCCCGACGCCAATGGATACTATCCGGTGGTGCTCGGTGGGTTGAACATGTTCAACTCGGTGAACCAGTACTACCCGTACGAACCGGCCCGTGGATTTTTCGAGAATTCCAGCCAGTTCATGCGCCGCGTGCATTCGGGCAACCTGCGCGGTGAATATGGGCATCCTAAACGCCTGCCAGGCCAGAACATCGAAGACTACGCACGTCGCATTCTCGATATCGACGTCAACAACGTTTCTCATCATATCGCCGAAGTCACGCTCGATTTCGAAAATTACAAGGATCCCGACGGGCGCAACATCATCGCGATACTTGGGCAGGTCAAACCCTCCGGCCCGCAGGGCGCCCATCTGAAGAACTCTCTCGATAATCCGAAAGAGAACGTCTGCTTTTCAATACGCTCGTTCACGCTTGACGTACCGGTCGGGCGCACCGTGCGACGTGAACTCAAGAATGTGGTGACGTGGGATTACGTCAATGAACCGGGCCTGTTCATTGCAAGCAAGTTCAATTCGCCCGCGCTCGAAGAAATCGACGAGATGATGCTTTCGAAGCAGCAGCTCGATCGCGCAGTCGCGGTCCCACGTCACCTCAACGCACGCGCCCCGAATATTGGCCTCGAATCGGCCCGGCTTACCCTCGACGAGCTCTACCAGTCGCTTGGGTGGCTCACTGACACCGCGACGCCAACATGGCTCGCGTGGTGATTCGCCGGGCACCTATACTGAATTGCGAGGGGCCGGCGTTGCCGGCCCCTATGCCGCCCGGCATTCGAGCTGGCGCCAATTCAATCCAGTTTGAAACCTATATCACTGCACTGAGCCGCACCCGGAAAACCGGCGTGGAAAATTCTTACCGCGTCGAAATCTTCTATGCAGTGAATCTTTCCTTCAACTGGGATACGTATGGACACCGTCAACGTAACTGAACATGCTGAACCCGTTTTCATTTTCAGAACTCAGGAATACCGGCTCGACGCCCTCAAGGGGCAACTGCCGCGCGCACCCCTGATTGAAGTCAGCACTGCGGACCTCAATCCGCCCGGGATCGGAGAAGGTCCCTATCAGGTGCGGTTTTCCTCAACTGCAATGAATGGACCGGGTGAGGAGGTCACGTTCTTCAAGCAGGAGGGCAAGTTCACCGTCCTGCTGGGTCACCTGTCCGTCCACAAGCAGCTCGCAGCCGGTGCCACGCATGTGAGCGGGCGCCTCATTTCGAGCCCGGCGCTCAAGCGCGCGAGAATCGACTCTCCCGTCGCCGCCGAAGCAACACACATACCGCATGAGCCCGCAGCTGTCGAAACTTCAGTCGGCACGCGCGCTCGCAACACCGAGCCGTCGCGCACACGGCAGCGCCATTGGCGTCCGAACCCGTCCCAGCGAACAGCCACTCACGACCGCGCGTATTCCGGTGCCTCACGTTTCCAGAAGGGAGGCTAACAAAACCGATATCGCCGCCTCACCTCCAGTTCACCGCGCCGGGCATCCGCATTGGCCACTGCCCGCGCAACCCCATCATCAACAGGAAATCCAACGATGAGCACGACTACACTGAGCCCTGACAAACATGCGACGGCCGCCACGATCAAGAAAGACCTGAAGGTCAACGAAAAGGGCATGACCGAGAAGCCAGAAGATCTCTTCGAGAAGCACCTGCCCGACGACTTGACGATGGAGACCGTCAATCGTGTCTACGCGCACACTCGCGCCTTCAATCTCTCGGCATTCGAAGCCTTCGCGGAAGTCGCCGAAAGCGCGCTAAAGAAGCACAAGGATCTCGATCGCGCATCGCTCCACATACCCACGGGCGACGGTGCTTACTTTCAGGCGCAGTATGCGCGCGAGGTCAAGCGCCCCGTCAAGGGCGACGACGGCAAGGTCGGCAGCGAAACAACCTACGGCGACATGAAGTTCAAATTCGTGGTGAACGGCGGGACGGCCGACGACTACAACGCCGTCAAGGAACGGTTCGCGAAGCAGGCAAAGAAACTCTTCGCGGAATAGCACCGGCCTGCCGGGGCGCCGCTGCAAATGTCAGGCGGGATGGGGGAACCCATCCCGCCTTTCTTTTTTCCTTCTCTTTTCCAGCATCCCATCGTCTGGACACGCCACTCATTATCGGAGTCAACAATGCCCGTAGTCATCACCGGGGAATTTTTCAAACGTGATATGAACACGCCCGTCCAGACGCACTGCCGTCTGGATGGGGGACCTTGCATGAAACGTGCGGTGCGCGTCGTTCTGATACGCAAGGCCAATACCCAACGCTGGGTTGGCCTCGTTGCGGACGCCTCGACGCAGCATGGTGCATCGGTCACGAACGCCGCCCAGGAATACATCGACGCTGCCTGCCGGATTCCCTCCCGCCCCCTATTCCCGAGCGCAGTCGCGTGGTTGCAACGTGATTCCGAAGGCAACTTCGACCGGATGAACTACCTCGGCGACGGTGTCGGCTTCACGGAGCTACACATGCCAGGCGTCCGGGCACGAAGCTACGAAGCCATGACCGCCGCACTCCGGCATGAAGGAATCGATCCAGATAATGCATACGTCCACGAGGCCATCCACTGGGCACTCACCGACTGACCGGCATCACGATGGCGCAACGTCAGAACACACCTGGTCGGAGTGAACATGACTCATGGCATCACCGCCATTCTCGTCACCCTGTTCGTCATTCTCTGGTGCCTGATTGGCACCGTCCTGCTCAACCACCTTCCCCTGCTATCCGATCCTCGATTACGTCTGGGGGTACACCGCGGTGCTATTCCTCTCCGGTCCCTTCTAGTTACTGCTATTCTCATCGCTTTCTGGCCGGTGGGAAAGGCGCTTTGCGCCTGGTTGATGCGAAAGCTGCACTGACGTGTCATCTTCCGGCGACCCGGTAAAGGACGCACCCAGTCAGCTGACGGAATGAACCCTACGAACCGTTTTGCCCTTGAGACACACGCCGGACCGTACGAGTCCTGGCCGTCGCGCACCCGTCTTGTTGTCGATGGCGAACCTTCTGAACTCACCATCGGCGGATACGTCCTGCTCTACCAGTTCGAAACGACAGCAGGCTATCTGCTGGCCACCGATCAAGATTGCCCGTTCGAAGAATCCGTTACCTTTACGTTGCTCTCGAAGGATTTGCGCGAAGTGCTAAGCGAGCGGATGGTTGGAGCAATGTATGCCTCGTACTGGCTTACCGATATCAGATGGAAGGACGAGCGAACGTTCATCGCAACATTCGATGGCGTGAGCGGTGGATGGGAGTTCCGTATCCGTAGCTGGTCATTCCCCGTGATATTTCCGCGTTTAAAGAAGACCTATATCGCGACAGTGCAGGAGCCGGTCTGACAGGGGTCATCGTCAGGAATGATGCTCCCCTGGCGGCATAGTGCCCTCCCGGACGGGAGGGCACTCACGTCCGTCCTTTTTTCTTTGACACGCAACACGATGATCAGGAAGTCACCGCGCTGCTCGGCGGCGTATTGACTGCAGCAAGCGCCGCGGCCGCAAGTGCTGCGGTAACATCCTGCCCGGTGGGCAGCACCGAAGTCGGGCTCACCTGATTCGCGGCGATCTGTGCAATCTCGTTCTGATAGCCGGTCGTCGTCGCAGCCACGTCCGGGTTGATCGCGTTGATGAAGGCATTCTCCGTGTACGGATTGGCATTCACAATGCTGATCGATGACAGTACCTGCTGCGCGAACGCATCCACCCCCAGGCTCCACTGGGCGATGCCTGAGTAGGTGATGTCCACCGTCAGGTTCTCGAGCGCGCTCGCCTGATCACGTGAGCCCAGGATGTCACCCGTGCCAGTCGGATACATATTGGTGACGAGCCAGGATTTCACCACGCGTGTGTGCGTCGGATCCGGCTCCATGAACAGCATCGTCGCCGAGTACATGTCCGCAAGCATGTCCGGTGGCGGACTCATGCCCGTGATGCCCGAGAGCGTCGCGATATTCGCGAACTTCGTATCCGGGTCCATCATGAGGTTCGTGATCCATCCCTGATGGAACATCGATACCGGCATGCCATACTTCTCGTTCCAGCTGAACTGCGGCTGCGAGCGCTCGCGTTTAACGTCCGTGAAATCCTGCTGCATGTTCCCGCCACCACCGACCGGCGTCTCCGCCATTTCCACCGTCAGGTGTGCATTCAGGCCCGTGATTCGTAGCGCGTGCAGTTCGACAAGCGCGCGCAACGTGCCAATCCACACATCCGGGTTCGGCAGGTAGCTGAAGCCGAGGGGTGCCTCGACGAGGATGCAGATCAGGTTGCGCCGGACGTACTGCTGGTTACTGACCCACTGAACGTAGTTCGGAACGAACCCCATCTGACCGCCAAAGCGGGGGTCGAGCATCGGATTGTTATGTCCTTGCGCGAATCCAAACTGGTTCTGGAGAATCGCATTCGCTACCCTTCCCATGTCGCCCTCCAATGTGATCTGCACTGCTTACTGCTCTGGTTGTGCTTCCGGAAGGAACCGACGGGCTGTCAGGTTGTCGCTGTCGACGACTGATCGATCCGCACGGACTGGATGACGATGGTGGCCACCGTCTTCATACCCGCAGCGGCGATCTGGATGATGGTGGTCCAGCTATAGTTACGCTGGGCGTCGGCGCCCGTGATCGTTGTCGTGGGCGTGATCGTGAAGCGGTTGTCGAAGATGTTCGCCACGCGCGTCGTGATGAAGTTGTTGACGTTCTTGATGAGCTGCGCGTTGGTCATCGACGACACGCCCGAAAACTGGCGACGTGCAAGGTCGCCGATCTTCTCCAGCGTGCAGATCGCGCTCACCGTGAAGAAGCTGTTCAGCACCGACGTATCGTTGTCGTAGATCGTCTTGAGCGCCGGGAAGTAAGCCTGACGCCTCGCGCAGGCTTCGACACCGACCATGCCGTTGGCCCAGTCCTGGTTGCGCGCCGTCGCGGGCCAGAACGTCACATTGATGTTCGAGAACAGGTTGATCTGGGAGCCCGGCTGCATGTCGAACGAGTAGCCCGACTTCCATTTGCCGTTGCTTGCCCCCATATACGCTGCGGTCTTTGACGCCAGCTCGATCGTGAGCGGCAACGGATCCGTGTAGAGTGAGCCGGTGAACGTCCCTGAGCCCGGCACGACCATGCCACGCGCGCAGGGCGTGCCGAAGTAATCGGACTCCGGGTACTGCTGGAGAAATGCCTTGAGCGCGACCGCCATCGACGATTCTTCCGAGGCGGTCAGCGGCGGCGAGAGCGTCGAGTAGGTCGACAGCGTGATGAAGGTGTCCGGGCGCTGTGAGATGAATTGCGCCAGCGCCTTCTTCGTGTCGATCGGATAACCCGAATCCCAGAAGTGGGAGTACGGGTACATCACCATCTCCTGGATCGGATCGGCCGGATCGGCAAAGCGCGCCGCATCGGCTGCGACGAGCGCGGCGAAGCTCGCGTCGTCCATCGTGCCGTCGCTGCCGCCCGACGCCCAGAGCGTGCTTGCCTGCCCGAGATACGCTGCATCGGGATCCGCGGTATTGAGCTGGAAGGTCGAATACGGCGCGCCGACCGAAGACACCCCGCTCACGAAGTTGAAGAGCCACTGCTCGCCATCGGCGCCGGTGAAGTCCGACCAGCTATTCATGGCCACGCTCTCGGCGGCGTAGAACATGCCGATCAGGGTCGCGACGTTGTCATCGTAGACATGGAGGCTGCCGAAAGGACCATAGACATCGGCCGTGCCCGCCGGATTGTTCAGGTCCTGCCACGCGTTGAGAAAGATGTCCTGGATGGAAATCTGCGAATCGAGTGAGGTGTCGATCGCACCGGGCTTGAACGTCACGTCAAGATACGTCGAACCGTTGGTCATCCGCGTGAGCGCGCCGGTGCTCGACGCCGTTGCACGCGTCACGCAGGACACCCGGAAGGGATAGACGAGATCGTCCTCGATGAAGCTGGCATTGGCCGGCGTTGATGAATTCACCGTCGGCGCCCAGAGCCGAAGTCCGTTGTTGTTGCCGTACGCACCAAAGCTCGGTACCAGCAGGTCCATGACCGGATAGCGCTGTGACGTTGTCGAACCGGCGGACTGATCGCCGGCCAGGATCTCCGCGGCGCCATAGTCGCTCGTCCCATCCGGGTTGTACGTCACCGTCAAAACAACCCACTTGACGATATAGCCTTCAAGGGTCGAATTCGCACCGGTAACCGGTACGGGATTCCCACTCCCGTCGGTCGTGAACGAGCCGTCGGTGTTGCGCTCGTACTGCGGAATCGGCGCCGGCAACACATCGAGGCACAGACGCAGTGAGGCGGGCGGATTGGCGTCGGCCGGTTGCAGACGCTTCACCATGATCGCGTTGCCCTGGGCGTTCACCGCGTTGGCAAGCACGGTCGCGTGGTTGGCCCACGCCTTGCGCAGATCGAAGGAATCGGCGCCATACATGTTGGTCAGATCGACACCCGAGACGACCTCCTCGGTGGTGGGGCCCATCTGCGCGTACAGATAGATATAAGGGAGGTGCTGGGGAATCTGCTCCGGGACCGGCGTGACCTGCTGCGTACTGAGATCGTCAGTGCGCTGGAAGATGGTCATCGGAGCGCCATTGACAATCATGGCTGTTGTCATGGTGTCGATCCTTCAATGGTATGGCCTGGGGCTAATGCACAGGTACGGCATGAGGTCGATGCGGCGCATCATATAAATTTGTGCGCTTCGCATTCCTCAGTAACTCACGCGATGCGACCGACCTGTTCACGCGGGCCGCATCATCTGGACGGGGCTGCAGAGCATGAAACGCTATGCGACGGCGTACGACACCACGCAATGCAGTGGCTACGTACTGGACAGGCTGGAGTCAGGACTGAAGGCGGCGCTGCTCGCTGGAGCGCTAGCACCAGCGAATGAGGCAGCGACGATACTCGAGGTGCATGGTGGGCAGCCGCTCGCGGATGCGGTGCCCGAATTCGCCCACCCATGGCTTATCGAACATGACCACGGCAGGACTATCGTCTTTGACGCGCGCCCGTTTGGCGCCTTTGACAGGATCAGCGGCGAGTTCGTCATCCGCAACGAGACCGAATACGGATTGCAACGACGCCGGGCACAGCTGAACGACATCTGGGTCAACGATGACCCGGCGTTGCTGCGCGACGTCTCACCCGTCGCGATGAGCCTCTTTGCGGGCTGGATCAGCGAAAACGTGGCGCGGCGCTTTGCGCTCGATCCGCGCGAGCAGCTGGATCTGGCCATCCTGTCGGCCATTCACTATCTTTCGCTCTTTTCCGATGACGGGAGCCCGGGGGCACATCCAGACGCGCATCAGCGCACCCGGATGGTGATGCAGGTTTCGCGCGCGTTGCGCTGCCCCGGTGAAGAGGTCATGACGCTGCTCGAGAAACACCAGCACGAGATATCCGGTATTCCCGGCCTGTGCGCGAGCGCAGCGGAGGCGACCGGAAGCGTGAGGCTGCGCGAGCTCAACCCCGGCATCCTGATCAGCATCATCAAGGGCACGTGGTTCGGCATCAATGCCGCCGAAATGCTGGCCGTGGCGCTCGAGCATCCACCCACCTGGCTGGCACTGCTTGCAGCAGCGCATATCGAACGCACCTGGCGCAACTCAGGCCTCGCACGCATGGTCGAGCGTCAGGCCCACAAGGAGCCCAACCAGCTCTTCCTGCGCGCCGTACTTAATCTCGCGCAACTGGCCGACCGCGCCCCGCGCTGACTCCCTCCAGCGTACTGTGCGGCGTCAATGACGCCGCGTTGGCCCCATCCGCGGCGCACCCTTCATCCGGGATTCGAGCATGTATGACTATCTCGTCGACAACGCACTGCGCAATGTCTGGTGTGCGCCCACCCAGGACCGGCAGGCCATCCTCCAGCCTGCCCGGCTGACGCCCAATGGCGGGATCGTCAACAGCGTGCAGATCGACTGGTCCCAGTACCGCCTGCCGGTCGCCAACACCGCATATCACATTTACCAGATCGGACAGATCAGCCCTTTCCTGCTGGGCCTGCTGTCGTGGGCCAGAACGTGGACGCCGTTTTCAGTTGCCATGAACCGGCTGAACCTGATCGTCGACCTGTACGTCAACTCAGGCATCCAGCTGCCGCGCTTCCAGTCGTACTTCATGATCACGCGCGACCACAACATCGTCGTCGCCGTGCAGTTCCAGCCCACCATCGACATCAACCTGGACAGTGAGCCCTTGTGCCTGCGGCTGTACAGCAACGCCTTTTTCCAGAGCCCGCGCGCTACCTCCGGCACAACACGGAATTACATCCAGACTGGTGGCATCGTCCCGAAGCTCAAGACCGACATCCTGCCCATCCAGAACACCGTTACCGCACTCCAGGCACAGCCGGGCGCCGTGTACTGCTTGGTCAATGGTTTCAAGGTGGATGCCATCAACGTCGTCACCGCGAAGCCTGGCGACGTGCTCGAGTATGTCTACGACAGTTCGGTCTACCGCGTGGTCGATTTCGCGCTCACGAGCCTGCCAGTGTTCAACAGCACCCTCGACAGCAAGTACAAGTACCTGCTTCACTACAACAAGCGCGGCCGCAACGCCATCGATTACGAGGACGACATCGACGTCTGGCTGATCTATACGCTGCCCTCCGGTCTTACTCAGGGCGTCTTCTACCATCACAACGAGACAGACGCGATCCGCAACGTCACGCATCGCGACTATGCGCTGCCAACCGCCTATGTCGCCGGCTATCTCGCGGATCGCGACAACTGGGATTCGGAAGCGAACGTCACCCTCCGCCTTCACATCCGCCGCGCGGGGCTCGAGCGGCCGCTCGTCTACGAGAACAACCGCATCTTCGAACTCTACAAGCTCAGCGACACGCAGATCGTCAGCGCCATGGCGGGCGTGAACGCCACGCTCGAAAACTGGCAGGCAGCCACGCTCGAAGCGTCGCCCTACACCCAGATCATGGGCGCCTGTGGTGGCCCAGGCGGTGGTCAAAACGGTGACAGCATGTTCGATTGCCAGACGGTCGAGGATGCGTACGGCTACAACGCGACAAGCCGCCTGGTCGGATTGAGCCCGCTCATTCCTGTACCCGAGTCGGGACAGCTGATCGTCAGCCTCCCCTACAACCTGCAGAGCAATGTCACCGCGTGGGAATACGACGCCAACGGCACGCTGCTTGGGTTTTACCCGCACACGAGCGGTGGGGTCTATGTCTGCCAGAACAGCACGTGCACGCTCGTCGAGGTGCTCTACGGCTCCGCCGCACAGCTGCTCGACGACACGTACGGTCAGGCGTCGCAGGTCGTCGATGAGCGCCTCGACTACCGGATGTACTCGTGCGACATCGCCTCGCTCACCGGCCAGCCGCTTTTCAACTGGACGGACGTCACCGGCAGCAGCCAGTACGCGATTCATGACGGCATCCTGACCTGGCTCATCGATACCACGAAGACCTTTACGTGCGTGAGAAGCAACCGCACGATGCTTGCGTACACGCTCTACATCCAGCCTCAGGAAGGCTATCTGCCTATCGAGCTCCAGCAGCAGGGGATCCTGAATTACGTTCTGCAGCTCTTTAACATGCAGATCCCGATGGGCCAGCTGGACGTGTTCGTCAATGGCCGCTCCATGATCCAGGATCTGGACTACGTGCTGCGCTTTCCGACGATCATGATCAACAATACGTCGGCGCTCTCGTTTCCGCAGGACAGGCAGCAGCAGATTACGCTGCGCTGGACGGGCTTCTGCAACAGCGATCTGACCATCCCTTCACACCGCGATGTCGGGTGGGTCCAGTACGGCCTGCTCTCGAACAATAACCGCTACAACATCCGCGACGATGATGTCACGCGCATCGTGGTGGGTGGAGGTGTCTTTCCAAAATCTGCCCTGAAGTTTGCGGAGGACGATGCGAACATCCTCTCGCCGTTGCCCATCAACGGGCTGCCCTATCAGGTGCAGAAGATTGTTGTACCGATGCTCGGTGTCACGAATGAGGATACAGGCACCTACTTCGACAAGGCGCTCGCCATCGACCGCGCGGTCGAGGATTACATGACGCTCTACTATCCGCTGCCCGAGGCGAGCGGTCCCGATGTCATCAACGCGCTCTATCCGCTTTTCAGCCCCTTCTGCTGCAAGATCATTTACGACCTGGTGCTCGGCATCATCGACGAAACGCCCTTCCAGTCCTTCTACAACGACGACTTCGTGCGCGAGGTCTGTCAACCCTATGAGTACCTGCTGGCGTTTGACCCTACGCAGCCTGCCAATGCGCAGGATCCGCGCTTTGTGATGATCGTTCCGCACAACCTGGACGTCACCATTGCGCTCGATATCTATGCGTACAACTTCGTCAACAACGTCATCCGGATCTACCTGAACAACCAGGTATTGCTGAACAACTACGTCTCGATTGCCGATCTGACGGGCCAAAGCGCGATCGGTGGTTGATTGACGTTGGAGGCCTGTATGGCCGATATCGCATCTGGCAACATCGGTGGCACCGTCGAGCTGCCAACCGGCACCGACGGCGGCGTACCAATCAGAAGCCCTGACAACAGCCTGTGGCAGATCTGGGCCTACCAGAATCTCTGGCTCGGTGCCGCGGGCACCAACAAGTACATTCCCAAGGTCAATGACTACGTCTGCGATTACACAATCAATGAGTGGTGGCGCGTAACACTGATCGATCCGATCACCTATGTGCCGACGCTGGTACCCCTCACCACCACGCCCAACGAGGCCATGACCGAGGGGGATCTCCTGCAGGGTGTCGGTCCCGGAACGATGGCCGACACGTTTCGGGTGTATCTCGACACCAGCGTCATCCCCTTCATCCTCGCGGTAGACGGCAGGCTCTGGTACCCCGGACCCGACGTGGTCAGAGGTGGCCTCACTCGTTCGGACAGTCATCTGAGATTTTTAAGTGGAACGTCCGAGGCAATCATGCTGCCGATTTGATCGCAGGCAGCGTCGCGAAGTATGCCTCATCCGGGGTCTGATCCGCCAGGCTCGAATGGGGCCGTTTCCGGTTGTACAGCTCGACGTATTCGCCGATGGAGCGCCGGGCATGGCTGACCGACTCGTACGCTTTCAGGTAGACCTCTTCGTACTTGATGCTGCGCCACACCCGTTCGACGAACACGTTGTCGCGCCAGGCCCCTTTGCCGTCCATCGACAGCCGCACGCCCCGGCTCAGCACCGCCTCGGTGAACGCGCCCGCCGTGAACTGGCTACCCTGATCGGTGTTCACGATGTCGGGCAGTCCGTAGCGGGCGAACGCCTCTTCCAGCGCCTCGACGGCGTGCGTGGCTTCCAGCGTGATGGCGACCCGGTACGCGAGAATCTTGCGGCTCGCCCAGTCCACCACTGCCGTCAGGTACACGAAGCCGCGCGCCATCGGAATGTACGTCGTGTCGAGGGCGAACACCTGATTGGCACGCTCGATCTTCATGCCGCGCAGCAGGTACGGCCAGATCTTGTGCTGCGCGTTGCGGCGGCTCGTGTTCGGCTTGCAGTACAGCGCCTCGACGCCCATGCGCTTCATCAGCGTGCGTACGCGACGGCGACCCACCTCATGGCCTTCCCGGCGCAACAGGCGCGCCAGCATCCGCGCCCCTGCAAATGGGAACTCCATGTGCAGTTCGTCGATTCGCCGCATCAGCAACTGATCGACCTCGCTGACCGGCTGCGCCCGGTAATATGCGCTCGATCTCGCGATGCCAACCAGTCGCGTCTGTCGCGAAACCGGCAGCGCATGCGTACAGTCAATCATCGCTTTGCGCTCAGCAGTCCGGCTTTGCCGAGCGCTCCTGACAAAAAATCGTTCTCCAGCGTCAACTGCCCGATCTTCGCGTGCAGCGTTTTCACGTCCACCGGCGGATCGCTCGACGGTGCACCTGTCGCACCAAACACGTCTGCCGCACGCTCCTGCAACTGCCGCTTCCATTCCGTGATCTGGTTCGGATGTACATCAAACTGCTGTGCCAGTTCGGCCAGCGTGCGCTCACCTTTGACCGCTGCCAGTGCCACTTTCGCTTTGAACGCCGCTGAGTGCGTCCGTCGGGTTCTCTTCGTCATTTCCTCGGTTCCTTTGCCAGCATTATCGCTGGCTCAGGCCCCGGCCAAACCACTTATCCGACTGTCCGAATTTGCGCGGCCACCTCTGTCTCCGTCAAGCTGTTCACGGGATCGGACTTCACGACCAACGAGAACTGCATCAGCGGCTATTACGACCAGTCTGGCAAACTCGTTTCACAGGCGATCGCACTCGTGCCCGTCACCGTCCAGTTTCCCGATGGCTCGACCGGCACGGTTTCAGGCGTTCCGGTCTGCTACACGAACGTGCGTCTCGCCAATGCCACGCCGGTGACGGCTGTTGCCTATTCATCGACGGGCGCGGTGGTCTCGATCCGGCAACTGCTGATCCAGAACACCGGCTGCATCCGTCTCGCGGACTCAGGCATCAAGTATGTCGTCGGGATCGAGTTGAGGACACCGTTCCTTTCAAGCTCTGACCCGACGCTCATCCAGTTCCCGATCAACGTGATCCTCTCGAACCTGAACCTCATGGGGATCGTGCGGTATAGCGATGGCACGAGCGCCATGCTGCCGGTCGATGGTACGAAGTTCCAGATACTCGGTTTTAACGCCTTCGTATCGACGATCGTTGGGCAGTCATTCGATGTGGTGCTCAAATACAACCTCTCGAGCGACGAAGCGGTCTTCAACGCGAACTCGGTCGACCAGGTGGGCTTCATCACGCGCGCCTACCGCATGACTTCCATCAACTCCGCAGGTGCCTACGCGCTCAAGCTCTTTGCCTTCCCGGTGTGGCGTGACGGTATCACGGGCTACCGGCTCGACTGGTTTCTCTACAACCTCGATCGCAGCACGTGGTGGAACGTCACGAGCCTGGTGCAGTTCTCGCCGGCCTTCCCCGCATTCCAGCCACTGCAGTACGGCGTGCAGCAGGACATCAATGCGCAGGTGCAGCTGAACAAGGTGGACCCGACCTTCACGAACTACCTCTTCAGTGCAACGGTGGCCATCACGCTTCTTGGGCCCGGCACGCAGGATTCCCCTTGGCAGATCCAGTTTGAGCCTGGGCAGATGCCACCCTATGGGCCCGGCAATGTAGCTGCGGTCAATGAGGTTCAGGCCAACCAGTACACCATCAATATCGCCAGCGGCTGCAAGAAGCAGTCCGACTGGCTGCAGGCCCTGTACTACAACACCCTCCCACTCACCGACCCGGCCACCGAGGCCCAGTTGCCCGTGCCGACGCACTTCGCCATCCAGATGCCCGACGGCAGCGCACCCATTGTGTGCCCGATTTCGCAATGGGCGTCGACCTTCAATACGGCCGTAACGATTCCGGACGACAGCACGCTCTATGTCACGTTCTTCATGCGCACCACGACGAACGACCTGCAACTGAGCATTTGCGGCCTGCCGGTGCGCTATCCAGGCACGTAGCTGCTACGTAGCGGCCAAGATAACGGCCGCATCGTGCTCGCATAACGGTACCTCCCTGAGGGAGGCCAGGATGATCCTGTTTCTCGATGACTTCAGGCAATACCCGCGGGCCATCATTGATACCGAAACCTCCAACGAGAGCTTTGTCAGGCTGGCCGCTATCTACCGGCGGATGTCGGTGCGCAATAACGCATTTCTCCTCGCCCTCATCAACCCCGATCTGCAGGGCGTGGATCCCTTCGCCACCGATCTCACGCTCGACCAGATGGCCGCGATCGCGGTCGAGTGCAAGACAAATCCCTTCTATTTCTTCCGGGAGGTATGCCGCATTCCGGTGAGCGGCAGCACCGACGCCGTGCCCTTCCAGGCCAACCGCGGCAATATCGCGCTCATCTGGTGCTTCTTCAATCACCTGATGATTTTCCTGATGATGATCCGGCAGACGGGCAAGTCGGTGGCGGTCGACTCGCTCATGGTGCTGCTGCTGAATTTCATCTGCGTGAATACGGAGCTGAACCTGCTCACCAAGGACGAGGTTCTGCGTCGCACGAATGTCGACCGCGTGAGGAAGATCAGCGACGAGCTCCCGCCCTACCTGCAGCAGCGCACCCGCCAGGATACGCACAACGGCGAAGAGATCACGATCAACCGCCTTGGCAACAAGTACAAGACGCATGTGCCGCAGGGCTCCGAGAAAGCCGCCTACAAGGTCGGCCGCGGGCTCACGACGCCCGTGGTCCAGATCGATGAGGGACCGTTCCAGCCGAACATCAGCATCGCGGTACCGGCAGCGCTGGCCGCACGCAATGCCGCAGTCGACGCCGCGCGCGCCAACGGCTCGCCCTACGGCGTGATCTTCACCAACACCGCGGGACGGATCGACGATCGGGACGGCGCCTTCATCTACCGGATGCAGGGCAGCGCTGCGCCGTGGACCGAAAAGTTCTACGACGCGGAAAACGCCGCTGCGCTCGAGCAGCTCGTGCGCAAATCGTCCCACGGGGAAAAAACGCCAGACGGCAGCCGGCGCAGCGTCTACCGGGTGAACATCACGTTCAATCACCGGCAGCTCGGCAAGACCGATGAATGGCTGAGAGAAAAGATCGAGGAAGCGGCCGTCAGCGGCGACGATGCGAACCGCGACTTCTTCAACATGTGGACCTCAGGCACTCAGACCCATCCGCTACGGCGCGAGGTTCTTGAGCTGATCGTCAGAAGCCGGCGGGAACCGAAACACACGGAGATCAGCAAGGAGGGCTACATCACACGCTGGTATGTGGACGAGCGCGAGATCGAACCGAGAATGCGCCGTGGCCGCTTCGTCATCGGGTTAGATCCGTCGAATGCCTCCGGCGGCGACGACATCTCGCTCGTCGCCGTCGATATCGATACGCTCGAGCTGGTGGCCGCCGGCACCTATAACGAGACCAACATCCTGCTCTTCTGCGGCTGGGTAGCCCAGTGGCTCATCCGCTGGGACACCACCACGCTCGTCATCGAAAACCGCAGTCTCGGGCAGGCATTGATCGACTACCTGCTGTACATGCTGCCGGGCCACGGCATCGATCCCTTCCGGCGACTCTTTAACCGCATTGTCCAGGAGTATGACGAGGTTCCGGCGCGCTTTCATGAAATCCAGGTGCCGATGGGACGTCGCCCGACCGACATCTACACGCGCTACAAGAAGGCGTTTGGCTTTACAACTTCGGGAGGTGGCACCTATGCGCGCAGCGAGCTCTACTCGGCCTCGCTGCAGCTCGCGGCCAGGCGCGCCGGCGTCCTTACCTACGACGCGGTGCTGATCGAACAGATTGCGCACCTGACGACACGCAACGGCCGCATCGATCACGAGGAAGGGCTGCACGACGATATGGTGATCGGGTGGCTACTCGCGCACTGGCTGCTCACGCGCGGCAAGCTGCTATCTTTCTACGGCATCGATGACCGCCGCATCGGCGCAGCACTGAATGCGGGAGGTCCTGAAGCCCGGGCCGATCGCGAGCGGCGCAGCGAGCAACTGGCGATTCAGGACGAAATCAGGCGTCTTGCCGATGAACTTTCACGCGAGCCCAATGAGTGGGTCGCCACACGCATCGAGCATCAGATGCGCTTGCTGGATCGCAGGATTGTGCTGGAGGAAGGCGAGATTTTCAGCATGGACACGCTGATCAATCAGGCCAAGGAGAGAAAACGGGATCGACGACGTCAGCGCCAGGCTGCGCCACTCGCGGAGACCGTTGGGCCGCCGCCTCAGGGGTTCTTCAGCGATACGCCGCCCGGCACGGTGGTACACACGCTCAAGCGCGGCGGCTGGTAGAACGGCCTTTACGGCAGACGGGCCGAAGAAGGCCCGTCTGCCGATATGCCGCAAGGTTCACACTACCGGGCTTACTCGGCAGCCTGATCCTGCTTCGGCTGCGCGTGGTGCTTGCCGTGATGATGGTGATGATGAGTGCCCTTGTGCGGCGCGCTATCGTTGGCTACCGGCGCGTCATGCTCAACAACCTGGGGTTGCGCCTGAACGTCACGCGCATGTTGCTCAATCTGGGCAGCGACATTGGCGTCATGGGTCGTGACAATGCCGTTGTTGGGCGTTTGTGCCATTGCGGCACCTGCCACGAAGAACGAAGCGAGCAGCGCGATAGAGATTTTTTTCATGATCGATGTGTTGATGTTAATCAAATGCGCGCGCCGCTCCCGAACAACCAGCTTACAACGCGCGCACGGATTATCCATCACCGACTGCGGCTAGACATCGCTTTGTCAGGCTATCTGACACTACTTGACAGTTCACTTTCGAGAGAGCGGTTAACATTGTCATGGGTCATATTTCGGCCCAGCTATCAAGACAGGTTGCATTGGTAGCTCTCCGACTCGGCGCCGCTCTCTTCGACGAGGGTTGCGTTTTTTCAGGGCAAACGGATTGATGCACACCGCCTGCTTACCCGCATAGGTCACCTCGCCGTGTCGAACTTTCTGCTTACGCTCGCCCTGAATCTGCTCATCCTCGCCACGCTGCTGGGCACCTGCTACGTGGTCAACCAGATGTGGCCCGGTACAAACGCGGACGGCTATCTCGCGTTCGCCGTGTTCATCATCTTCGCAGCGATCCTAGACGCGGTCCTGACCTTTCTCGTCTTTGCTGAATCCCACGCGCACTATGGGCAGTTCAGCACGACAGAAACGTTTGATGAGCGTCTCGCCAGCTATTTTGCCGCTGCGGGTATCGCCCTCTATTGCGCTTGCAGGCGCGGCCGCACGCTGACCGGCTCACTTTTGCGCAACAGGCAACCCCTGGAGTCATAAGCGGGACGGGTATGGCCCGCCCCGCGGAATTTACTGATGGTCAACAAAGTTACTGGAGTTCGCAGGCGCTTTGCGCTTGCTCGCAAAGCGCTCGCAATCAGTGTCAGTTTCGCCGCAATGGTTGCGATTCCGGCTGCCGCGCATGCGCAAACGTCCGATCAACCGGCTCCCGACGAGACGCCCAGCACGGAAGTACAGGGTGTGCCTGAAACGCATTCCGCGCTCGAGCGCCTCCAGTCGGAGGCGCTGAGCCTCGTGGGTATCCGCTACCGCTATGGCGGAAGCAGCCCCCAATCCGGCTTCGATTGCAGCGGCTTCGTGCGCTACGTGCTTCGCAAGGCGGATAGCCTGCATGTCGGCCGAACGGCAGCAAGCATGGCAGCGGAGGGGCAGACCGTTTCGGAGGGCGACCTCCGTATGGGCGATCTCGTTTTCTTTGATACGCGTGGGGGAAGGTTTTCGCACGTTGGGATCTATCTCGGCCGGGGACGATTCATTCATGCTCCGTCCCGAGGTGGCCGGGTGAGGGTGGAAGATCTCGGACAAGCCTACTGGCAAGAACATTTCGTGGGGGCACGAAGGCTGGTTCTATAACTGTAGTGCTACGTGGCCCAAAGCACGCGAGTACCGGGCCAGCGAAAATTGTAGAATTGAGTTACCGGAATTCCCCGGCAAGATTCAAGGAACAAAAATGAAAAAACGCTTGTTCGCCGGGGCGTTGCTTGCTTTTTCAGTAAGTGGAGCGTACGCAGGGAGCTGGATCGCGCTCGAGAACGACGAACTCACAAGTATCTATGTAGACCCATCTACCCTTGTTCGCCACAAGGGCAATGTGCAGATTCGGGTCAAAGACGTCTTCGGTGATCCGCAACCATACCCGATGCACTCCTTTCCGGTGAAAAGTCAGGTTTCGCTATGGTTGTTTGACTGCACACACAAAACATGGGCCATGGGCTTGACAACAACATATGGGCCACAATCTGGCCAAGTCGACGTCTCCCCGGAATACCCCGATGAATTCAACACGGTCTCACCTGACTCCATGCAGGAAAAGGTCATGGATTACGCATGCGCGAAATCCTGATATCAGCAACGACGCACCCTGGCTTCCGCTCACGAGGTTCTGGTTGTAACTTGTGGAGAACGTGAAAAATATTCACTCTCGAACTCTGCTGCTCCCTCGTTTGTCAGAGTATCTTTAGGATTTCAGCGCAGGCTTTTTGAACTGGCATCTAAGCGCCATTTATCTCATGTCGGGGAAGGGAAAATACGTGAGCTCGCACAGCAATCCACTGCAGCCAGAGATTGAGATCCGTCTGAAGCGGGCCCCTGATGATCCACCCGAACGCGATACGACCTTCCAGTCCGAACTGCGTACATTCGCTTCAGCGCTGCGTTCTGCAGGCGTCGACTATCGCCAGTGGGCGATGACTTTCGACTCTGTTGCAGCACAGGGATATCCGCTCGCCCAGTACACGATTCCCGCGATCCAGTACCTCGGTCCTGCAGCCCTTTCTGCTCTGACCGCCGCGATCACCGTGTGGGTACAAGGACGCTCCGGCCGCAAGGTGCGGCTGAAGGTCGGTGACATCGAGGCCGAAGCGCGCACGGTTGAAGAAGTCAAGCAGTTGCTAGAATATGCGCACACGCTTCAGGCGCGCCACGAGGGCGAACAGCCCGATGAAGCGGGTCATAGACCGAATGCTCAAACTGACGTGAGAAAAATGAAATGAAGCGAGACGCACATCTTGTTCGTGAACTACTTGTCTACCTGCGAGGGATCGAAGCGTCAAAGCAGCCCGGCGACACCTTGGTGCTGGTCCAGCCGCATTATGAAGAAGTCGCAGTTCCGGGCGGCTTCCGCATCGATGGGTACAACGGCCAGCAGATTGATGACCACCTTAGGCTCTTGATCAATGAACGACTGATTGTCGGGCGCGCAGAGGCCATTGGCATCCACTTTGACCATCTGACTGTCGCGGGACAGTCCTTCGTGGAAAAAAGCTGAGACGGAATGCCGCCACGATGCCGACAATGAATCTATCCACCTTTGCTGCTGCGGAAGACGTACCCCCACGTGCGGCTTGGCGCTGACTGCAGGGAAAAGACAAAGACTCACAACAGCTGGAAGCATGGTCTGGCGTGTCGGCATATTGTGGGCTTTAGGTGCCAGTGTAGTGCCGCATTGTCATCGTGCGAATCACGATGTAGAGCAGCACCGCCGTCCGCACTGACGCAATCACGCTTTCGTTGCGGTTTCCGGTCGCCTGCTTCACACACCACTCTGCTTTTTCCCTCAGCGAGAAAAGCGCCGGGTCGATACTCCTCGACGACGTATAGACACCGCGCAGCCTTGCCAGCAGCGTCGGCAGGTCGACATGGTTGCGCACCATGGTCCGTTCCTCAGCAAGGTAATCGAAGCTATGGATCAGTGTCTCGTCGAGCAGCTCGCCAACGCGCTTTGCGCGTGCCTGCCGGTAGTTGTCCGAGATCCATTCAAGCGTCTGCCGGAACAGGCGCGGCGGCGTCGTGTACATCAGCTTGCAGATCAGCTCCACGAGCTCTTCCTTGATGAAGGAGTGCCGGTCCGTAACGATCGACTGCAGGTAACGCGTGTAGGCGAGCAGGTTCCGGCTGCGATCCTTGAGCACTACCTCGCCATCATAGTCGACGAGGGCTGAGCTCGACTGGATCCGCATGCCCTGGTGGTGGACCTGCAGGAACACATCGTAGATGTTCTTGAGCATGTCGCGGATGCGACTCTGCGTATCATTGAGCAGGTAGATCACCTCAAGGTCATTGTCCATCCGGGAGATGGCCTTGAAGTGCAGCCCCTGGGGCGAAATCAGATCACGCGTGCGCTGCCCGAGCACGGCATTCCACGTGCCGTACTGTTTGATCGCGAACTTGCCTGAGAGCAGCGCGTAGGTGGCTTCGGCCGTCGAGCGATCCGCCGGATAACGGAAGTGGCGGAACAGGCGCGAGGTCAGAAATTTGTATTGCAGCACGAGACCGACGTCCATCATCGCCGCCTGCTTCTGTGCGTCGTTGAGCTTGGGCCCCACATACAGCGTATGCATCAGCCACGCGCATGACAGGTTCATCGTGTCGCTGGAGACCTTGAAGGTCGGATTCACCGTCGGCAGTGCGACCAGCTCCTGGGCCAGCACGCCCTCTTCCACCTTCAGTATCTCCTCGAACCACCTGTCGCGGTCATCGTCGGTAAAGCGCACGACCTCCACCCCCGTGAGGTTGCCGCCAAAGAACTTGATGTGATCGGGATTCTTGAAAACGAAGGCATGCCGGTACTGGCTGATCCGGCGTGCAAAGGCGGCGTCGATCGCCAGGTCGTGGCAGGCCTCGGCAAACACGCCCTCGATGTTTTTCGCCATGAGCGCTCCATGCGAAAACCTGCCGCGAGACAACCGGAAAGCAGGGGAAGGCGAACAGGGTGGGCTCACGCACTGCGCCGGCGCTGCCGGCGCTCCATCCAGTCTTTCGCGAAGGCTTCTAGCGATGGGTACACCCTCGATCCATAGGCGTGCACCAGGGTCTCGAGCGCCTGACCCAGCTCAACCACGCGTGGCTCCGGATTGCTGTTGTCGCTGCCGTTCACCGAAGGCTGCGTCGCATCCATCACGACCACGTAATTCTCGGGGCCCGCGCCATGCTGGCCGCGTTCAGCCAGATCCTGACTGACCTCGACGATATCCTCGGGCTTCACATCGGCAGCCGACACGCCATAGACGGTCGTGCCTGCGATTGTTCCCGCCGCGCCGGATTGCGCGTCGGTGCTGGCAAGTTCCACGTTATTGATCAACTGGGCAAGCGCGAGCGCATCGTTGGCCTGAGATTCAAGCGCATGCGACGGTGCGTGTGACGGTGAATGTGGCTGTTCATCGCCTGCACCTGTCCTATCACCACTGCCCTGCTCCACAACCTGCGCAGCCGGCTCTTCCGAATCGCCTGTGCCTGATGCGCCAGCAGCCCCGGAATCGACTGGTGGCGAATCGGGACGTGCATAGACCTGATTGAGGGCCTGAGAAAACACTTCTGACAAGGGCCCCTTCAGTTCCATGAGTTCCTTGTCGTCCTCCGGAGGGCAACCCGGCTCGCCCTCCAGTGCCGCTCTTAGCAACGAAGCCATGAGTTCTCCCGTTACGCAAACCGCGTCACACGATTAGCGTCCCGAAGAGGCTCTCACGGGATATCGCAACGGTTGGAATTTACGCGCCCGGCTTCGCGCGTGCGCGCACGCGCGCGATAAGTACTTATTGTTAACAGAAAAGAGAGCAGATACTTCGTATCTGCTCTCCATAGTATTAATACTTAATTTTAATAGATAGTACTTTGGTAAGCCGTAAGGCGCGCGCACGTGCGCAGGCGCAAATTGCTTTTCGACGTAAATTTTGTCGAATGTTGTCCAATCGCAGCGGCAGGCCAATCCCGAGTGGCGACATCGCAACAACAGGGCTCCCGCCGCCAATAGCAATGCCGCTCAGAATCCACAGAAGAACCACTACGGCGACTCCGGATGCCAGGCAATAGATGGCATCCGGCGATCACACCAACGGCATACAGCGCGTTCTGGCAGAAACTTCCGAACGCGTAAATGAATGGCAAAGAATACATGCCCTGGGTCTCCTATGGCGAGGGGTCTCCTTTGCGAACTGCCAGGCAGGTCGCGACAAGATCAGCGCGGGCCGCCAATCTGCATGCGCAGGATTCTCAGCCACCGCTCGCCATCGTTCATGATTGCAATCTTGGCCCACTTCTCCTTCAGGTAGTCTTCGTAGTTCTGTTCCGCGTCGGCGTAACTGTCGATGATCTCCTTGATCTTGCCAAGATTTTGGCCGCCCCTCAGTTCTCCAATGTCGAGCTGTACCGTGTAGGTGTTGTAGACGTAGGACTTCACCGCGTACTCAACGAGTTTGCAGAACGCGTGGTAGCTGCGCAGCTGGATGTTGTTCAGGTTCTCGTCGTTCGCCACAATGCAACGCAGGTACGAGTTTGACGGTACTGTCAGCACGTCACGCACCAGCACGACGTTCTCACTGATCAACTCGATGCGTGCCGTCGACGTGATCGGCACCATTCCCATCGCATCCACTACAGCGTTGCCAACCTGCAGCATTGTGTTGGCCTGATTGAGCGCAGCGATACCCACCGATGAGATGCGTGTGGGGTCGGCGAAAGAAACGTTCAACACCGTGAGAATGCTACGCCCGTTTGTTCGTTTCTTCGGAATGCGAAAGACTGTATCGAACGGTGTTTCTCCACGCTGGCCGCAGCCGTCCAGCAGGATCCACACCTCCGTGCCGCCCAGCAGGTTGCAGTCGACGAGCACACGGGGGCGCACGACGAGACTCAGAATCTGGTCCTCGATGCCTGCAGTTGTATCACGCCAGTACTCCTCGCGCCGGAAGAAAACAACATGCAGCACTTCCGGTGGAATTCTGTAGCGCACGTCAAAGATGCTCTTCGAGATGGCATTCATGGAGCGCCTCTCGCCTCCCACCGCTGCCAACACGCGCGCGCGGTGCGGTCAAGTTAAACAAAAAACGGCGATATATCACCTCTTCGAAGTCACCGAAGACTTCACCAACTTCACTTCATAAGGATGAAAGGGATGAACGGCACCAGCGAACGTAAAGAGATCAATGACACGCTCGATGACTTCTTTGCGGCCTGCGTCACCTGGTTCGGGAGCCTGACCGATGAGATCGAAGTCGATACTTCGCTCACATTCAGGCAGATCTATCTGGGAGATTTCAAGATTGTCCAGCTACGTTGCGCAAACGAGGGGAACCGCGGCGCCATGTCCGGCGAGATCTATCGCGTGTTTGATCGCGCAGGCAAGCCGGTCGACAAGGTAAAGCTGTCCTACGGTGAGCAGCACATGTGGTTCAAGCGGCTTGTTGTCGAGGAGGGTCTTCCGGCTCATACGGTCATGCATCTGCTCGACGACCAGAGCCGCGAATTCTTCTGGCGTGAGCGCATGGAGTAAGCCGACCCGGCATTGGAGATGCGAAATGAACTACCACGGCACTGCACGTACGAACTACGTGAGTATCAATGACATCGACGGCCTTCGCGCAGCCATCGCGTCTTTCAACCTCGAGGTACACGAGCATCCCGAGTTCGCCGGCACCTATGCCTTCTTCGTCAGCAATGGCCTCGGCTGGCCGGACCACCACGTTGACGACAAAGGTAACGACATCGGACTGAACGTCTGCAAGGTAATCATGCCGTTCGTGCATGACGGCGAAGTTCTCGTCCTCATGGATTCTGGCAATCAGGGTCACCACTACGTCTGTGGTCGCGCCGAAGCCTGGCGTCGACATGCCGACCAGACCGAATCGGTCGCGATCTGCCTCCACTCCATCTACGCCATTGCTGCTGACCGGTTCGCAGTGCCGGTCGGTCACATTAGCCAAGCGCTCCACTGAACCGGCGGTATCACGTCTCTCACACCGCGCACTCAATTTCGGACGTTACAAATGGACTATACCGGCACCGGACGTACCAACTACGTGACCGTCATCGACGTCGACGGTCTGCTCAAGGCAATCGAACCTTTCAACATCACCTTCCGTGAGCACAGCGAGCGCAAGGGCACGTATGCCTTCTTCGATAGCCGTGATCAGGGTTGGCCTGCCCACGGGCTTGACGGTGAAGGCAAGGATATCGACCTCGATATCGGTCAGACGATCATGCCCTTCGTCGCCGAGGGCGAAGTGCTCGTCATGATGGATTGCGGCAGCGAAGGCGATCGCTATGTCGGCGGCTGGGCCCAGGCGTGGTTACGCCGCGGGGACTCCTCGGACATGGTCACCGTAGGCCTGCATTCGATCTACGACCTCGCCTCGCAGAAGTTTGGTGTAGCCGTCGACCAGATCGGCCGCGCCGAGTATTGAAACTCAATCCCCTGTCCTCGCAGATATCGCACATCACTATCCGCCGTTTCACGGCGGCTACCCCCTGTGTCTTTTCGGGCCCGGCAAGTCAGTTGCCTGGCTCATTTCCAATCCCAATTGAGGTACAAAAGCATGGATATGCAAGAACGCCCGCGCGGCAAGGTTCGACTTTTCAGCTGCGGCGGTGGCGGCATAAACATCGGAAACAAGGTCGATAGCTACGCCAACGCGAACAACAATAGCGACCGGTTCGCGCAGCTTGACGTCGTATATATTGACACCTCGCGGGCCAACCTGCGCTCCGACATCGATCCCGAGAGCTTCTTTCTCGTCACCCGCCCAGGTGCCGTCGAAGGATCAGGTCAGGAGCGCCCCGAAAATTTCGGCACCATCAGCGAGCGCGTGCGCGACATCCTGCAGAAGTTCAAGCCCGCGGATCTGAACATCGTGCTCTCCACGGGGGGCGGCGGCTCTGGATCGGTGATTGCCCCGTCGATCGTCTCGGAGTTGCTCGCGCGCGACTGCTCGACCATCGTGATCTGCGTGGGCGACGACAGCACGAGGAAATTTGCCCAGAACACCCTCAACACGCTCAAGTCATACGACCGCGTCGCCACCGTTGCGCGCGAACAACCGATCAACCTCGTCTATCTGCAAAACAGCGCGGAAATGACACGCACGCAGATCGACAAACGTATCCAGCATGTCGTCGCTGCCTTGTGCATGCTCTTCTCGGCGCGCAACCGCGAGCTCGACGCCAAGGACCTCGAGCACTGGCTGCGCTACCCAAAAGTGACGAAGTACAAGCCCGCCCTCGCCTCACTAACGCTCATCGGCGACCTAGGCCAGGCGAGTCTGGACGAGCTCGGCAACCTCATTAGCATCGCCACGCTCACCCAGGCCGACCATGACCCGGCGCTGCCGGTACGCACCGAAGTGCAGTACGTCGGTTATCTGGAGGGGGCGCTACCCGAGAAGCTCAATCTCAAGGCACCGTACCACTATGTCATTTCGGACGGCGTGCTGCCCCATGTCGCCGCGCAACTGGAGCTGGTACTGCAGGAAATGCAGGAGCAAAGCGATGCCCGCACTCCCGCTCATGCAATCAGCTCGTCGTGGGACGTGAGCGCGAATAACGGCGTCGTGGTGTAAGTACTGTAACCACCGACACCACAGTTTTCCCGCATGGGGTACGGGTAACCGCCAACCCCATGCGTGCCACATGTAGCACCCGCACCAACGCACACCCTCCCGAACTATCACACAAGGAACGAAACCTCATGTTTGCCCGAATGATGACGAGTGACACCCAGGGAATCCGGAATGCGAGTCTGCCCGGTGAAATGGTGGAAGGCGAACGCATCTCGCTTTTCTACGACGATGACGGACGGCCGTTCATGAAGGTCTGGCAGTCCGGATACACCAGCAAGATACCTGTCTACGGCGATGTCTACGTCATGAATGCAGCCGGCGCCAATCTCTGGACATTTCGCCCGCCGCTGAATTTTGTCGGGCGAAATGCCGACGGCTGGAAAACCGTAAAGGTGAGTCCGGGCGCAGCAAAGTCCGGGTGACAACCTCCGAGGTGCGAGCATGCATGACTATCCACGGAAAATCATCGTATTCCGGCACGCCGAAGAACCCGCTCATGAAAACGATCAACGGCTTTCTCCGATTGGCCGGGGGCGTGCGGGGTATCTGGCCACCTACATCCCCCGCAATTTCGGCAAGCCGGATTACATCTTCGCCTGCAAGCCGACACGGCAAGGTTTGCACCCGCTCCTCACGGTTCTGCCACTTTTCGAAAGCCTTGAAGGCGTTCCCCTAAACGTCTTCTGCCCGCACGATTTTCACGCTTTGATCGCGCGCTCCATCATCCACGGATCCGGGATGCCCTCCGGGAAGTATGCCGGCAGGAATATCGTGATTTGCTGGCACCACAGCAAAATTCCCGCTCTCCTGGCGTCGCTCGGCGCGGAACCAGGAAAGTATCCGGATCCATGGCCCGATGACGATTTCGGCAGCGTGTACGTGCTTGCGCGCGATAACGACAGGGTCATTACGACCCGGTACGAGATGATGTTCTAGCGATGCCAGGCGATGCGCGACCGGTTATTACGTTGCGCATCGCTTTCGCGCCGTCCATCATGAATAGGGTGGATGCGATCTTCACGCGGCAGTCTTTTAATACCAGCAGTCGCCATCTTTTGCGCAGGGAGCCCATCACCATGTTTCACCAGGCCACGCTCATTCAGGACGTGACCCCGTACCGGCACAGTCTTGTGCCATGGCTGGGTGACCTGGTCGCCCAGCATGCCCACACCGGCTGTGTCGAGGAAGATGTGCTCCGATGGGTGATTGCCCACCAGATTGAGGAGTGCAACTGCGTTGTCATCGCCAACCATCGTCGTAACTATCGCAACTATTCGGAACTTCACGACCGGCTCAGGCACGCACTGCCCTTTTCGCTCGAGCGGCTCACCCGTGAACTGATCAAGGTGCCTGACATATACGGCGACCAGACGCTTACGCTCAGACTCACACGACGCGACCTGTACCTGCACTACCACCTCGACACTCCACCCGTCTTTCACCATCATGAATGCAAGAATCGAGTATCCGGTCATCCGGTCACTGGTGATCGATCCCCTACCAACCGCATTTGTTATCGAGAGAATTCTCGGTGAGTATCTGATTCCTCCCCCGGACGGGATCTACACGCTCGGCCATGCCGTGCCCGTCATGCGGCCCGATCGATCGTATTACCAACAGCGCATGGATGCGCAAGGGGGACTGCAACGTTTCGTCGTTACGCGTATCGAGGATATCCAGCCGGGTGCACCAGTCATCGACACTGAAGGCGAGGTCGCTGTCACCGTCAGCCAGATTCCGTTCCTTTCACACGTTTCACCGTATCCCGTACGCGCCATCGAGATCATCGAGCGCACCCTCAGCGAGGTGCTCAGGCACTACGGTGATCCGGCTGACCGGCGCCATAACACCGACCCCTGCACCCTCTACCTGGATCTCGTGCGTCCGCAATGGCGCCAGGCGCTCGAGATCGTCGATCAGGTCCTGCTACTCGTAAGCGACCTCAGAAGTCAGGTCAAGGAATTTGCCGGGCACGACAGGTGGATCATCCATTTTCTCAGACGCCAGCGCACTACCATGATCATTGAACAATCTATCGACTGGCGCATCGTGCAGTACTACAGGCTCAGTGACGCGCTGCGCGAACAGACTTCGGAGCAGCCAGATGGGTAAGACAACCGGACAACCCGCTTCCACGAACCCGGCGGTGTCCCGCGTCACAACGCTGATCTCGTTCGCGAGTATCGTCACCCTGCTACGCCACCGGATCATCGGGTGCCTGTCGAGCGACGAATATCAGGCCGGTGACGAATCTGGCTGGGCGTTCGAGAACATCCGATATCTTCCGGATGGGCAAATCGATGTGTCGGATTACCTCGCGGTGCTGCTCACCGAGGTCCTGACCGGCGGGCGCAGCTACATGAGACATCCCCGTCCACAGATCGAGAGCCTCGCGATGCTGCGTCAGATGGGACTTGATGAAGAATGCGCGCGGGCGCTCAACCACGAAATGTTTTCGGCAGCGCTGGACCTGATACTCGAGCACCTGCCGCAATCTGCCTTCAACGACCGCGGTGAATTCGATTTCCTGCTGAGTCAGTTTGATCTTATCGCGATGAGGACCACAAACAGGACGATAACCGGATTGCGGCCCGCCGCCGCCGCGAGGTCGATGCCATGAAAGCAATCGTTCTCGATACACGCCCAATCGTCAACGAGTATCGCGAGTATGAGCCGTTCTTCGTGTTCTATGAGCATGGCATCCGGGACCTCCTCAAGGAAGCGGTGCTCATCCATTCAACGAACAGTCCATTCTCTCTCGCCTGTCATCCGAAGGGCCTGGTCGGAAAGGTCGAAGCGGATTTCGACTACGCCCTGGACTGTTATCGCGACTCATGCGATGAAGAGGAATTCATGCCCCTGTTCGACGAACGGTTCGTGTTCAGCAATCTCGATGTGATCCGTTTCGCCGCGCAGTCCATGGAGGATGCGGTTGAACGGCTTTTCCGCCTGCATCTGCCCACGCGCTTTTTTGAAATCGCAGACGACCATCAGGGTCAGGCATTCCGCCCGCGCTGGGTTGGATCCGACCTCCTCGTTCATGTGCGTCTTCTAAGCTAGCCAGGGAGAATGGCATGAATACCGTGCAGACGGCAGCCGAAACCGAACCAGGTGTCATCCCGCCGTATATGGTCATGGACGCGCCGGGGGAGCTCCGGGAACTCAGGGAGTGGGTGGAACATCCCTCGAAGCCTACGGCCGATATTGACGCGTTCTATACGCAGCTTTTTGAAAGCGTGAGCCTAGCGGGCTGTTCTGCCACCGACGATCTGAGGGAGTTCGCCAATGATGTCGGCTATGGCGATGCCCTCTATGGCCAGCATGAGCTTCTGCGCCACGAACAGCACCGGCTCGCGATGCTGGTCATGGAGGCAGGTTACGCAATTACCCGGGAACTCAACCGGCGCTGTCTGTACGACAGCGAAGGAATGTTCCCTTACCACTTCAGGGCATGTGACGGCCATGGGCTACTCATTTTTGCAAACTACGGGTGATCCGGAAAGCGTGATTCTCGAAACACGCCCTCTTCTTGACGATCTCTTCACCCGCTATCCAGACCTCCAAGAAAACTATGACGAGTTCATCGGTCGTATCATCGATTGCTTCGCGTACGAGGCGAGCGCTCGTGACAGACTCAGCGGTATGTGTGCGCAGATGGTGCGGGATGCCTTGCAGTTCATTCCACGTGATGTGGAAGCGGGGGCTACGACGGCGCTGAACTGCGACAAGGACGCCGAGTGCAGGGCCCGCATCGAGGCCGTCACACGCAGGGCCAACGAAATGTACCGGGTCGGCATGCGACTCTACGAACTTGTCTGCGCGCTCGGACTTTACCGCGATGGCTACCTGCATTACCAGTTCGCTGACCTGCTAGGTCACGCCGTTATCCTGCAGCGCCTGATGGCGCCGCTGCTTGTCCTGCGTGGTCCCGTCGACTATCTCACCGACGAGGAGCTCTGGGCGTGGAGCGACACCATCCGGCGGCGTCACCGAAGTCCATCATGCAACGGCAACAACCCGACGCACAGCTTCCGTCGCGGATAGTGCTGCCTACCGCAAATCTTATCCGTGATTTCCGCCACCAGCTAAAGGACATCAATCTTTCGAAGACCGGCCTTGAGGAGATTGTCCGGCAGGTTCTCGATGTATTCATGGAATGGGAAGGCGACGGCCAGACGCGTGCAACCCGGCTCGCCGCGCTTCCCGACATTCACCGCCTGACCCTTCCGGAACTCGAGGAAGATCCTGGCCACACCATCCACATCCGGCTTATCAACGCCACACAATCCTTCGCCCATCAATTCTTTGAACGCCTGAAGACGTATGGCCTGTTTCATGCAGGCGACCCGCTCATTGATCTCGATTACGGGTTCGACTGTTTTCTTGGCGACGACATCGTTCTCTTTCATTGCCCGTACTGAAATCGCGCGGGGGTGTCATGTCGTATGACTACCAGATTGGACAGGTCCTCACTTTCGATGTCTATCCGGCTCCCGTACTCGGGAACAATTTCCAGAATGTCACCGTTCAGGGCATCCTGAACCAGGAAAGCGCCAACCAGGTCGTCGATACGGTGGGACTGCATATCAAGGTCTGGCCCTGGCTTGAGCCACAGGGCACGCCCAACGATCCGTCCCAGTACAACTACATCAAGATCAAGACGCAGTCGGGGTCGGTGACGGCGCTTGGCATGCCATGGATTAACGAAAGCACCATCCAGGCCATCACGAGCCAGACCATCACGGCACTGATCAGCAACGTGACGGCGAGCGATATCCAGGGCGTGCAGAACGCGCTGATCAGCAACGGCTACACCGCAATCGACGTTTCTATCTCAAGCGCCTGAGCCGGATCACGCCACCGGCCCGAAGCTTCTTTTTTTGGTCACTTTTTACAGGCATGCTCGATCCTGTGCAGGGTAACCGCTCATTCTATGAGCTGAATTCAACATGAAATTGCGGGTGGTAGAAAGGGCATCGGCAGTGTCCGGTTTGCCTGCCGGCCGACGCGGTGGAAACGTCGCGTCGAGGCAGGAACTTCAGCGGGGACTGGAGAAATGCCGCCGGAGACGACGAGTCACTGCGCCGGCAGTTGCCAGGGCGATCTTATCCTTGGGGTCGGCCGTGACGGGACCGGGCGTGATGGCGCCCGGCAGGCGGGTGGCGCGTTGTCTTCTCCAGCGTGGAGGTGGGCGCAGCTGACGCTGCGCCCACCTCCTTTTTTTCCCGCGGATTTTCAGAGAGACAGGTCGCGGACAGACTGTAGGCTGCCATGATCGGTCGTTCGACAGCTCCATGCAGATCGCCGACAATCGGAATGGTCACCTT
The DNA here is from genome assembly GCF_021390575.1 of Paraburkholderia adhaesiva. Classification (GTDB taxonomy): domain Bacteria; phylum Pseudomonadota; class Gammaproteobacteria; order Burkholderiales; family Burkholderiaceae; genus Paraburkholderia; species Paraburkholderia adhaesiva. The sequence continues at coordinate 150,045 of NZ_JAJEJQ010000005.1, forward strand.
CGATGAACGCGTTGATGTCATGTCGAACTAATCGCCGCTTCCGCAGCGAGTGAAAGTGCTCCCTCGACTGGAGCGGCCATCTCATGGCCAGGGCACCGCTATCGCCGCAGGTACCTGGGAAGCCGTTGCGAAACTGTGCTTGGGGTACCGACAGGCCCGCATTGGCGAAATATGCTGTGAAGAACATTCAACATCAGGGATCAAACATGCTCTCACCCCAGACGGCGACTCCTCAAGCGATCTGCGAAACCCTCCTCAAAGACGGAAAGAGCTACAACATCGAACATCACATCCTGCCCAGCGAGAATGCCGTTGCGGATCGGTTGCTTTCGCGCAGCCTTGAACTAAAAGAAGCCTATACGGAGTTGCACGAAAAGCTGCATCCGCGTCCTCCCGCCCTCAAGGTGTTTCTCGACCTGCTGCTGAGTACAGCTGCGTTCTGGAGCCCCGAAAAGATCGCGGAAGCCCGCTCCGCGCGCAGCAATCTCGCCGACGTGAACCGGCAAATTGCAAGCAAGGCGGCCGAGCTGGCTGGACTGCTTGAGCGTCGTTCGGATTTGCACAACACGTCAGGGTTCAGCAGCAATACGCACTATCACGTCTGCGACGTAATTGAGGCCGCCTCCGAGGGCAACTACCTGTTTGAGTCCTACGTCAAGGACCGCCTGGGTGCCCTTACCGGGCAGTTCGACCTCAAGTACTGGCCGTCACTGAGCCAGTTTCTCCAGGTGATTGCTTCTGATGCCCAACACGCTGGCATGGAAGCCACCGACCCACTCACTGCTGCAGCCACGGCCGCCGCGCGCCCCTCGCGTGCCGACTTCTTCAAGGCATTGTTGGCTGCCATCGACGAAAACAGCGCAGACAACTATGGCCTGCTTCCCAAGGGCTTCAAACCAACAGACAACACGCTCGCCACGCTGGCCAACTGCGTCCTTGACCTCGGCCCCGACGACCTGGTCGACAGCGCATACGTGAAGCGCTTCCGCCAACGTGAACGCAGCGGTGAAGATGACCGATGAATCGACCGACGTATTGCGACAGGCGTTAGAAGCGACGCCTAAGCGCCTGACTGGTTCAGTGCTTCGAGCAGAATACGGCTGTTCGAGGCTGCGGTGCAGCAGCTGCCACGCGACCTCCAGCTCCCGGGTTCGGTCGTGAGCGGTCGCCAGGCGTTACCTGCTACCGCGAAATCTCAAAAACCCGCCCGTTCAGCGGCCCGTATGCGGATGAAGTGTCGCGAGGTGAGTGGCAAGACGCGAACTCATTTGCGAAAAGCTGACCCACGTAATCGCTCCAGACGCCAAGCCACCGACCAGCGGTACCGCTTTTGATGCGATCCGGGCGAATGTCTGCTTTGTCAACCGAACTCCGATCCATTTTGCGACCTCTTTCGCCAGGTTGTACAGGCCCCACCTCGTCAGTGCCATTCGGGGCAGGCGGACTGCAACCTCTTTCGCAATATTTTCGGCCACCCTGCTCAGCAGGGTATTCGCGCCCGCCGCCCCGAACATGACACCGACGAAGATCGTCAGGATATGGAGGGTCTCGTCATCCAGTTCCTCACCATCGGCACACAACTCTGGCCAGCCATGCAGATAGGCGAGTTTCTGCGTAACAACAATCGCATGCCAGAAGAACTGCGTCAGATCGCCAGGAATCGTGCCGGCCATCCACCAGCCACCAGGCAAGCCTGCTGCGACCGAGGCGCCGGTTACACCCGTGCGATGCCACGAGATTGACGAACTGGCGATCTTCCCAATCTGGGAGGAGGAGATTCCAGCCTTGACCGGGCTGCTCGCGATCGCCAACTCAACCACGTCCTCTGCCACGTGTTTGCGGAGTTCCTTTCTGAGATAGCCAGTACGGTCAATCCGCGCGCCAGGCAGAGCCAGGGCCGAGCGAAGAATCCGGTTCCAAACGTCTGCCTTCGCATGTTCTTCGAGTTCGATAGCCATCGTTCTTAGTGTTCTCTACTGAAAAGACACGGTTTATCTTGACTCGGCCGTCCCGAAGTTTCGCCAGATTCTTGCCGGCCAGTCGCGTGTCCGTGCGTTCGCCGCAACCACCAAATGGCGAATGCTCACGGACTACCGAGCATCGTCCCGCGGCACTGCCTGCCGCCACAGCGGCACGCATATTCGGCAAGCGTTGCCTGATCCGTTTCGCCCCCCACTTCGAGCGCGTAGTCAATGAAGAGTTCTTCCCCCCGCGCGATGTCACGCGTCGCCTCTATATAGACGCGCCCATCCCCTTCTTCAATGGCTTCGCAGTTTGCGGCGCAGGAGTGGTTCAGCCATCGCGCCGAGTTGCCGCCGCGGCCCCCATCGATTACCCGGCCATCGGATCTCCCGAAGAGAAACGTGTGGGCCTCCTGCTCGCGCCGCTCATGATGGCGTGACGCTTCCTTCCATGTTGTCACCAGTCCCTTGTATTCGAAGATGCGCTCGCCGGGATTCAACGCACGCAGCGCGAACACACCCTTGCCGTGGATGGAGGAGCGCCTGACGGTGACACGTTTCATGTTTTTCTGAAGTTGGGAAAGTACTCGAAGTATACCGTGCGGCCCGTCCTGCAACGGGACTTGCAGGAGGTTTGCGCATCAAGTTTCCTGCAAACTTTTACCTGCCATGGGGATGCTGTGTCGATAAATCCATCAGACCCGATGGATGGAGAAACATGGGCCATGCCACTGCCAACCCCTTTGTCCTTCCCGCCGACCAGTACACGCGAGATATCGACGTGCTCGGCCACTATGTACGGCAGACCGTCAGCTATCTCTCGGCGATGTCCGGCGAGTCACCCCGTGAATGCCTGAGGTTCGTGCAATCGAATCTTCAGAGCGGCGGGGCGTTTGCCTTTCAGGATCCGGAGGTCACCTACCTGCAACGTAGCGCGAACGGCGATCGGGAGCTCAAGACCGATACGCTGCAATCCTTTCTCGCGACAGCGGTCGATCAGCAGGAGCTCATCGCACCAACCTTTACCACCTACCTGCATCCGCACGTCAGGGAGTCGTTGCTCACTGGCTTCATCGGTGCGAACAAGGTGCAACGCGGTATCGCCAAACGGGCGATGTTCCAGGCGCGCAGCGTTGGCGACACCCTGCTCGAGATCCTCAAGGATAACGAGCAGACCAACATGAAGCTGGCGAGTAACGCCTGCTCGGGAGCGCATGTTTCCGCGTCGACACCGCTCTTCAATCCGTCGGCCCACTCCACCCTCACGTCGAACTGCCGTGTCACGGCAAGCTACGGCTCGGCCAACAACGAGAAACTGCTCGCAGGCAACCGTCATTACTGGTCGCCCGACGTCGCGAAGAACAACATCACGTCGATTCGCCACGCCACTGATTACGATGCGCTCGAGGATGCCATGACGCGCTATCGCATCCGGCACCCCGATATCGCCGAAACGATGGCCTGCATACTGCGTTCCACGCGCCTCTACTTCCGCGATCCGTCGCAAGAGCAGCTGATTGAACAATACGTCGGCAAACTCACACCTGCCGAACGCGCCGCGTTCGTATATACAGGCGACCTCTACCACCTGCGGCAATACAACGAGGCCGTCGTGCGCACCTTCATCGGCAGACTTGCTTCGCGTGTGGGTACGGCCCACCCGGAACCCGACGCCGTGCTCAGGTCGGCGCCAGCCGAAATCGTCGCACTCGCCGTACAGCTATGTCCGGATGAGATGCGGGGCAGGAAGCTCGAGAGCATCGCAGGGACTCCCGCGCAGGGCATTGTTGCCTCTACCGTCGAGCACATCCAGTCAACGCTTGAGGAGTACCGGGATTTCATCCGCGCCTTCTTCGTCACAAAAAATGTGCCGGCTTCGATAGCCGCATTTCCTGAAAGCATCCGGCGCGTCGCGCTCATGGGCGACACCGACTCGACGCTCTTTACCGTACAGGAGTGGGTCATCTGGTTCAACAACGGCCGGCTCGGATTTGATGCCTGCTCTCAAGCTGTGGCCGCCGTGCTCGTGTTCCTTGCGTCCATGACCGTCGCGCACCTGCTTGCGCGAATGTCTGCCAACTTTGGTGTCGAGCAGAAGCGTCTCTTCGATACCGTGATGAAAAATGAGTACCGGTTTGTCACGTTCACGCCGACTCCCGTTGCCAAACATTACTACGCCCACATCGATTGTCGCGAAGGCCAGCTCTACGCGAAAGCGGAGGCCGAAATCAAGGGTGTGCATCTGAAGTCATCGAGCGCTCCGCCTGCGATCACCGTCCGCGCAAAAAGCTTGATGATCGAAATCATGACGACGGTCGCGAGCGAGAAAAAGCTGTCGCTGACAAAGATCCTCGGCGAGATTTCGGCGATCGAGCACGACATTATCGATTCCGTCATGCAACGCTCGAGCTGCGAGTACTTCCGCATCGGCCAGATCAAACCTGCCGCGGCCTATACCCTGCCGCCCGAGCGTTCCGTCTACGCGCACTATCTGTTCTGGAACGCTGCGTTTGGACCGAAATACGGCGTCGCACCCGCACCACCCTACACAGCCATCAAGATTCCGGTCGATATGGGCTCGCCCACGCGCATCAAGGCATGGCTTGCAACTATGGCTGACCAGCAACTGGCAGCACGCCTTGGCGCGTGGCTGGCTTCAAACGGGAGGAGTTCACTGACGACTTTTTATGTACCCGAGGAATCCATTCAGGCTGGAGGCGTTCCACGTGAAATTATCGAACGCGTAGCGATCAGGAAGCTCGTGAAGGACACGATGAAGACGTTCTATCTTGTGCTCGAAAGTCTCGGTGTGGGGATGGAGAACCGGCAGATCTCACACCTCGTCAGCGATGACTATCCACCGCTCACGAGCTCCGCCGTGAAACCAGGCTGACGGCATGGAGGCCGCAGTTTTCACTGCGGCCATGGCAGATGATTTAGTTCGCCTGAGATGGACCATTTAGTTCGCCTGTGCCCTGCACGCGCCTTTCCGGTCTGTCATTTTTTTGTGTTTTTCACATCGATAAACAGAATGCATGGGACGATCATGAAGACACTCTACGCCCAGCGCGCACACGAACATTGGGAAAACTCACCCATCGAAACGGACGATCTCCCCGATGGCTGGTCCGACGTGCTGATCCAGCTGATCGAAAACGGGCCAGTCGACGACGGCGATATCGCGAGCAAATCTGCGCGTGATGCGCTGATTGAACGAGGCTTTGCCGCGAAGGTCATCATCAACCGGCAGGAAGCTGGCACCTGCGCGACATATTTTGGGCGTGAGCTGTATTGCCAGCTCGTCGACGAATCAGGCCTGCGCGAAGCCATTACGAAACGACAGACCGCAACGCCGCTGACACGTTACTGAAAATTGCGTCCCGCGTGTTTGCAATATTCGTGCGATCTGTCTGCTATCTGCGTGCAGGATTCGCTTTGCTGCGGATCCCATCGAGTTCGTCGATCACGGCCTGATGTGTGAGAGCGTCCATCACGCCATCAAAGAGCCGCTCCTGCTGCCAGCCGAGAAACGTACGGTTCAACAGATTGATTTCCGCCTGATTACGCGCGCCAGGATGTTCCCCCGCTGCGCTCACAACGAAGTCAAGCATCGGCAGGCGCGCAATGGCGAGCGCCCACATGACCTGGCGCGTAGGTGCCATGGCGGGCAGGTGCATGGCCTCTTCAAGGTTCTGACGCACGGCGGCCGGTACGCCCTGCAAAATCCCGATGAAATTCTTGCCTTGCTTCGAGAGTCCCACTAGGATTTCTTCATAGCAGTGATCTAGACGGGTCGAGTAATCGGTCAGGGCAAACGGATGTTTCCTTGTCGACCACCCTGCAGGTACACGCGCCTGCAGGCAGCGAATCCGGTTAAGGAGCGTTTGATCGAGTTGACTGAACAGCATATTGGGTAGCACGAACCTGTGCACGAACATCGTGACGGATTTTTCATCCACGCCGGCCGCCCTTCTCTTTTCTTCCTCACGAAAGGCGCGATACTGAACCATCAGCATTGGGAGATTGATAGCGATTACAGCCATTCCCGTTTCCGACCCTGTGAAGTGGCCGTCGGGTAAATTCATTTCAAGGTCGCTTCGTGCATGTCTCAGCACGCGTAGAGGTGTGGCATTACGCCAATCCCGATGGGCCAGTGCGAGGTCAAAGTACTCGGTATGAGCAACAAGGATCTCATCGTGACCCACGCCGTAGAACTCGCCGTTCCAGATTTTTCCCCTGTATATCGAGGAAGTCATTTTCATTGCCATCGACAGATTGAGCGCCATCGCGTCGACATTGGCATGGTAACGCTCAAGCGTGAGTGAGAGCGGAACATCGACGCTCTGAACCAGCTTCACCAACGGATGACTGCTTTTGACCGCCCCCGGCGTGTGCCGGTAGTACCGGATGACCTGCCCCAGATTTCGACGCAGGCCAGCCCGGATGGTGTGCCACGCTCCCGGCACCTGGATGCCCTGGAGCGAGCGTGGTGTCAGGTTGAATAGCGCATGCATGGTTCGATATATCGAATGACAGAAATTCGCCCATAACATTGAAGCGACCCGGTGCCGGCGCCCAAAGCCAGCACGCGTGTACGGGTAGCTGTTCGCCCAACGGAAAACGACTGGGGCAGGTAAGAAATTACCTCGTCCGTCTATATCCTTTGGAGGGAACGTTCGCATTCTCTTTCCATCTGGCTGGCTGAAAGAGCCCGGCCAGGGAATGCCGTGTCATTTCTCTTCGTGCAGATGTGATTTTTCGTTGGTCCAGCGCTTGCAGGCTGAACCAGCCTGTGCCGCTGGCGAGCGGTAGATCGATTCAACGGAATTTCACTGATATATCACCCCATTGTCATTAGCAGGACTGCTAACGACTTACGCGTAAATTCAACTCAATCGCAAGGAAAAGCCATGGCAGTTAATCAACCTTCGAGAAATGCAACGCACGAAGCTGGCTCGGACCCGAGCATGGTGCATGCATTCAATCAGGGAATAGATCCCGACGCCCAGCAACAGCAAACGCAGGGCGCAGCCTCACAGACCGCTGGCCAGAGCGGTCAGTTCGCATTCGGGAGCTCCAGCCACTTCTTCTCCACGGTGCTCTCCAGCCACCCGGAGAGCGAGGTGCTCGCAAAGATCCACGACATGTTCAAGGCGCAGTTCGTGGCAGCCAGTCCGGAACATGAACTGGAGATTGTTCCAGTCAATCGCGATGATGCGACGCGCCTGGCGTTCTCGGTCATCGTCATCGCGGTGCGCAACAGGGCGTGGCTCGATCGCGGCGCCGCCTTCTACACGCTGATCCTCGAAGGCTCGGCGCCGCCGCTGGAAATTACTTCGCGCTTTGTCGCCAACGAGACCATCGACGAGCGGCATGTGGCGGGTGACATGAACGATCCGACACTCGACGCCGAAGTCAGAAACCGTCTGGAGCGCGTCTATCCGCAAATTCCGCTCTGGAGCGCCGGCGTCTGCGTGGTACCGCGTGACTTCAACCCGGAGAACAAGGATCTGGCGCGCAAGCTCGCGAAGAGCGCGAGCGACGCATGTGTGTTCGAACTCGCGCGTCACGCGCCGGGCGGCTGGAAGGACCTCAATCTGGCTGAGGCCGTCGGCAACGCGGCCCTGACGGTGCGTCCGACGTTCGGCAACGAGCAGATCTACAACGCCGTGGGTCACCCGGTGCGCTCCGACATCGAGATTCGCACCACGATCCCGGGCCAGCCGATCCAGGGGCAGCAGGAGGGAACGACGCGCAACACCCCGGTTTCGGCCCTGCGCGCTTTTACGGATCTGGTCTGGTCGCCAAGTGAACAACAGGGCATGCCTTACGCCCAGTGGATTTCGCCGCAGCAGATGCAGGCAGGCGGGCTCAATCCGGAGCGCTACCGGAAGTACTTTCCGCGGATTGTGATCACGAGTTGCGGCACCGAAAAGGTTCCGACACTTGGCGGCTGGCTCTTTGCGGCGGTCAATGCGGCCTGCCTCGCGAACGGCCTGTGGTCCGAGCATTTCCGTGCGTCGCTGAACCGCAGCGCCAGCGGTGAAGTCGACTGGGGAAACATTGGCGGCATCAACGTCGAGGTGAACTACGAGGACAGCCCGTCCGGTTTTGGCAAGCCCGTGGACAGTACGCTCGACTCGTTCACACGGCAGAACGGGCAGAACGGCAGCGAGTTTCATCGCTTCATCGCGAACTCGATCCGTCCGCAGATGATCATCTCGGCCGATCTCCACGAGTGCGGCCCGGATACCTACCAGTGCGAGGCGCTCCTGCTCGCCGGGGACAGCAATTCCCGTAACCGGAGAATCGCCAACATCATGATCATCGAAGCGCTGATGGAACTGACCAGTGGCCTGTTCCTCAAGCACTTCGAGGCCTTGCGCAGGATGAAGAATCTGCCGCACATCGCGCCGGAGGACGCGCGCCTCGTGACCGACGAGTTCAACCGGATCCATCTGGGGCACTTCATCGACCGCAACGGCGAAAAGAAGGACCTGCGCTATGTGGACTATCTGGCGATGCTCAACCTCGCGGGTGTGAACAACCACGAGGAAGTGCTGACCTGGTCGGACACCTTCTCGAACGTCAACCTGCCGCTGAATCTGCGTCTGTCCAAGCGCTGGAAGATCATCGAGGCCGTGTGCGGGCCTTCGGTCGTGTGCACGGGCTTCGCGCGGCGCACCACGTTCGAGAGCGACGTTATCGCCGCCGCGTTGATGTCGTTCTCCGAGCTCGGCGTCAAGATGAGCCTCGAAACATCGGTGCTCGGCCAGCGGCAATATCAGCGCTCGGTCAATCCGTTCATCGCCGATGCCGCGCTTGATCCCAATGTCAACCTCGGGTTCTTCGCGTCGGGATACACGGCGCCGTCGCAGCAGTTCGGCAACCGTGCAGGCTTTAACCGTTTCATGTGCTGATGGCTCCAAGCTGCCGGCAGGGGGAGGATTCCCTGCCGGTCTTTTTTCCGCCGCAGCAAGGACGTCCCGGCGCAATGAACATGGAACGGTCGAACGATAGGCATTTTTTTATTGAACCGGGCTATCCGGTGTAGCACCCGGATTGCCCCAAATGCCCGTTCTGGAGAACCAACGTGGCTATCAGTCAACGGCTTGTCAGTCACGACGAGATCTTTCACTACCGCACGTCGCGGGAGCCGATCATCATCAATGATCTGCCCGACACGACCACTGAAGAAAAGGAGCATGTCGACAAGCTTATCTTCACCCGCTACGACCTCATTCACTCCGACCTGCTCTCGAACATCCCGTCGTGCGCGTGTGGCAACACGCTCGGCGTGGACAAGCTCGGCGACGGTCGCGAGATCCGTGCGATGGTCTGCCCCGATTGTCACACCGAGGTCATCGCCCCCTATCAGGGCGATCTGGAACCGATCATCTGGCTGCGTGCCCCGAAGGGCGTCAAGGCCCTCATCAACCCGCACGTCTGGACGATGCTGCGCGAGGGCTTCCAGAAGAACAGCTTCGATGTGATCCGCTGGATCTGCGACCGCACGTGGAAAGCGCCCGTCAAGGAACCGCCGGTGATGGAAGCCATTCGCGCATCGGGCCCCCCGCGAGGCTACAACCACTTTGTGGAGAACTTTGACGCCATCATGGCGTTCCTGTTCAACCTGAAGGACTATTCAAAGAAGGAGCTCGCGCCTCTCAGGACCTGTCTCGAACAGTTCCGGCACTGTGTCTTCTCGCAATACATGCCGCTGCCGAACCGGTCGCTCCTCGTGCTCGAAGACACGCATCACGCCGGCTACACCGACAGCACGACGCCGATCGCCGTCGACGCCATCCGCATGATGGTGGGCATCGATTCACCGGTGTCGCCCCACTCCGCTCTCGTGCGCGAAAACCGCACCATCCGCATGCTCGCCATGACGGCCGAGTATTACGACACCGCGATGCGCGAGCTGCTCGCGTCAAAGACCGGCGTGCCCCGCAAAAATATCTACGGCACACGCTGTCACTTCAGCTTCCGTGCCGTCATCAGTTCGAACACCAATCCGCACGACTATACCGAAATCCATATTCCGTGGAGCGTGGGTATCGTGGTGTTCGAGTTGCATCTGAAGAATTTCCTGCTGCGGGAGGGCATGACGCCGTGGGAAGCCGAGACGTATCTGAATGCGCACGTCAACCAGTACAGCGAGAGGCTCGACCTGCTTTTCCAGCGGATCATCGCGGGTTCTCCGTGGCCAGGCGTGCCGGTCACCATGCAACGCAATCCGAGCCTGCACCGGGCAAGCATCCAGCTGCTCTTCATCACGCGTGTCACGACCGACGTCAGTGTGCCGACGGTCTTCTTCAGCATTCTCGATGTCACGGGGCCGAATGCCGACTTCGACGGCGACATGATGAACCTCGTGCTGACCCTCGACCACACGCTGACCGATGCGCTGTACAGCCTGATGCCTCACCAGAGCGCATTCAGCATGAACGAACCGCGTGCCCTCTCCAAGAACCTCTCCATGCCCAAGCCCGTGGTGCTCACCATCAGCAACTGGATGCACTGGCCGGAACCTGACACGCCCGACCCCGAGGTGCTGGAGCGCATGGCGCTCATCCCGGAAGCTGCATGACCTGCAATCCATCAATCAAGGAAGAATTTACCATGTCTGAATGTTATGCCCGGAGGCATCCATGATGCTCACCGCCGCTGGCGAAAGTGATTTTGATGCGCTCGTTTATGGCACCAGCCAGCATCCTGGCACCGTCGCCTATCTCCAGAAACAGCTGGAGCCTTTCCGTGGCGCATTGAGCAGCGGGCTGACCGAATTCGGGCGGCAGTTCGTAAGCTCCGCGCGCAACCTCTACGAATCACTCAACGGCTCCGAAGCCATGCGGCTCGCGCGTGCGGCCGTGCGGCGTGTTGACAGCCTCTTCATGAGCGACACGATCCAGACGATCTGGGACATCGGAAGGCTTCAGAACGCGCCCCTGACCATGCAGCGCTGGATCATGGCCGAGCCCGAAACCCGCAGGCTCTATCACCAGCAACGTTGCGATGGCTACTCGGACACGTATGTCGACATGGACCCCGGCATGACTGGCGAGGACCACTACGACTGGCGCCGTATATACGACGGCGTGGCGCAGGTAACGGCCGACGGCCAGGTGGTATTCGAACAGTACTGGGATCCCCTCAGGGAAGGCGACCGGCATCTGGAACTCGACGAGCAAAGCGACATCATCGATACCCACGAGTTCGCCCGTGCCTACGCGCTCGCTGGCAAGGAAGACCACACGAGCAAGGAGGGCGGCATGCTGTAGCCGCCTGTCCGCTATCCGGGAGAGCGCCCGCACTCTCCCGGGCAAGGAGTCAATGATGAACTTCGATGAAATCCAGACCCCCAACGACCTGCACGAATGGGCCCGGGACTGGGCAGCAAGTGACAGTGCCTTCGAGCAGCTGGAGGGCTACCTGGAATGCATTTTCCGGCAGCTCGGCGGCGGCGACCATCCGGAAATCACGTTCCGCCGTTCTGCCGGCGTGATGCGTCTGCCCTCTGGCGAGGCGCTGGCAGTCTACTTTCTCCGGTTCAACGAGATCGCGTTCGTGCTCGCTCGCGACTGGCAGAGCGGCAGGTATTACGAGTTGCACGATGTTGATGAGCTTTTTGCAGAGCGAGCGCCAACGCTGCATTAGCCCGGTTCCCCTCCACTGATCGCTGTCCGCCATGACCACGCCCGCTCCGACACTCTCGACGGCCGGCTGGATCGTTTCGCCCCAGCAAAAGGCCGACAGGCTGATGGCCTGGCTCTACGAGAGCCAGGCCAACCAGTCGTATGTCTTCAACGGCAATGTGACCAGCCTGCAATACCTTATCGCGAAGAACGCAGGCAACATTCCCGCCACCTGCACGGCACTGCAGACCGCGCTGACCTCCTTTTTTTCGCGCTACTACGACCTCGCTAGCGTGCAGGTGGCCAGTGATGATGTACTCAACGGTAACGAGAGCAGCCTGATCACGCTCTACGTCTATGCGGAGCTCACCGAAGATGGCGTCGTGTATCCGCTCAACAGCCTGATCGAACTGTCCAGTTCGAAGCTGGTGCGTGTGCTGGCACTGAACAACGCTGGCGCGAGCGCTGCACAGACTGTGCTTCAGGGTCTCGCATCATGAACACACCTACCGACGGCGACAGCAAGGACCCGGAAGATGTACCACCGGTTGCTGCCTACGGCGATCCGCATCGTACTGGTGCTGATGATGGCAACGGTGGCGATGGCCCATTGCGGCCCGATGCGCCCATGCCCGGCTGGATCGAGAGTTTTGGCCGCAAGATCGAGCGCGCGATTCACAACGCCATGGTGTTCGAACAGCACGAGTACCTGGAGCATCGGCGATTGCCACACACCGTGCGGACCTGGGAGATCAAGACCGTGCCGTGGCTGCTCGAGGACGGCTACATCCTCGCGCTGACCGAATTCCCCATCGCGACAGAAACCTGCTGCGTCGTCGCCTTTACTCCGGTCTATGCCGATGGGCGTACGGCGATGGCGCGCGAAACCGCTGCCGAAGCAATGGCGCTGGAAGTCGTGGATTACGAGGTGTTCGCGTATCAGGAACGTAGTCGCACCGCGTACGAGAACACCCGCATGATCCTTGGTCCACCCTACATCGCCGAACTCAAACGTCAAGCCTTTGCGCTGGAGCTGCAGTACATCCAGTTTTTCTACTTCACGCAGTTCGTACCGAAAGTGCGTGAAGCCTTCGAGGACCCCAACGGCTATCTTGAGCTCTTCCTCGCACGCGCGAAACAGGCCTTCCAGTCAAGTTGCGCACAACCTCATCCTTAAATGGAGAACTGATTTGAATTTCCGGTTTAGCTCGATACTGGCGTCCATTGTCGACGCCTTCGAAGCCCGCTTTTCCACGCAGAGTGGTCGCACGCGTCGCTCGGCCGCCAGGATCGCATCGCTAATCGATGAAGGTGTTCATCCTGCCATGATCGCGCGCGTGATGACCGATAACTCTCGCAAAAATGACCCTGATAATCCGGTCGTCTTCACCGCGGAAGATGTACGGGCGATAGCGAGAATCCACAACAGCGGTCATCTTGAGACGGCACTCGAACAGGCAAAGCAGCGATCCGGACAGCCCCACGCACCAGATCGTGACGACCAGCCCTCCCGTTGAGTGTCCGTTCAGAACCATCATGAAACCAGCCATCGAATCCCCTGCCCCACAACGTCCTCCTGGAGCCGACCCGGGCAACTACATCAACATGGTCGCACGATCTCTCGACGAGATCTCAAGCCAGGATGTGGCGAAGCTGCCCGAAGACCAGTTTGTGCATGTCTTCCTGCCACTGCTCGCTGGCGACCCCGAATTGCCGTATCCCGTCACCATGGCCGACTGGATCTCGATTGCCGGCGCTCCCTGCAAGCCGGTCGATGTCTTTGACAATGCCACGGGCCAGACGCTGTTTCGCGTACCTCCCGTCTTCGATTATCACGGCATCAATCCCGTCCGCGATATCCATAACAGGGCCGCCGGCCAGGGCGCCTTCACCGACATCATCGCCACCGCCGCGACTCTCGCAGGTCTGCATCCGAACCAGGCAAAAGCCTTTGTCGAGCAATCGCTGCGTCAGCGGGCGAATTTCATGAACAACACCGCCGCACTCGTGCCCCACGTGCTCGAGTGGAATGCCATTCTCAGGCGCTACGGCCGTGAGCCCCTGTACGCCGAATTTGAAAGGGCGCTCAGCAAGGCGCTTGCAGCCCGTGCGCGAGACCCAACTCCCCCCGACACGTATGAGGACTTCTGATATCCATCTTGCGGTTGCCAGCGACATCCATCTCGGCAACCGGCGCACGCCTACCCGCGGCATCCTGCGCAACCTGCGGGCCGCCTTCCCCGATAACGAGGAAACGGCGCAGCTGGACCTGATCTGCCTGGCAGGCGATGTCTTTGACACCCTCTTCTCGCTCAACGATGAAGATGTGCCGGAAATTGACTTCTGGATCCGCGACCTGCTGATGCTGTGCAAAAAGCACGACATCATCCTGTACGTGCTCGAGGGGACACGCAGTCATGACTGGGAGCAGTCGAAGCGCTTCGTCACGATCAACGAGATTGCTGGCATCAATGCGAAGCTGCGGTATGTCAACAGGATCAGCATCGAGTATGAGCCGTCGCTCGACCTCTGGATCGGCTTCGTGCCCGACGAGGCCACACCCGACACTGCGAGGACGCTCAGCGAGTTCCAGAGCCTCATGAAGGCGAAAGGCATCGAAAAGGTCGACCTGAATTTCATGCACGGCCACTTCGAGTTCCAGCTTCCGGCCGCTGCCCGCGTACCCAAACACGATTCAGCCGCGTGGCTCGCGATCACGCGCTCCCTGCTCTTCATCGGCCACAACCACCGGCATTCGTCCTTTGAACGCATCTACGCGCAGGGTTCATTCGATCGTTATTCGCACGGTCACGAAGAGCCCAAGGGCCATCTGCGGGCGATCCTGCATGCGTCGGGCGATCACGAAGTCGTCTTTGTGGAGAACACGGGCGCCCGTCTCTACATCACGATCGACTGCACGGACCTTTCCGTGCAAGCTGCGTTGCGGGCAATCGAGGAACGTGCCCGCACCATGCCTGAACACTCCGCTGTTCGCATCGAGGCGAATGCCGATCATCCGCTGCTCGCCGACATGGATGCACTCATCCGCCTTTATCCGTTCTTCAGCTGGAGCAAGAACCCAATCCAACCCGACGAGCAGGACCGGCCGATATACAACGACGATCCCGAAGTATTCGAACCCGTGACCATTCATGCCGGGAATATCCTGCAACTGCTCACCGAACGCATGATTGCTTCGGGCGTGAGTGCAACGGTGCTGGCCGTCGCGCAACAGAAAATCCAGGAAGTGATGTGATGTCCACAATTGCAGGTCTGACTGCCCGCACGATGGGCTACTTTCCCCTTTCGGTGGGCACGTCGCTCGCGCTGGAAGGCGCGCTCGGCATCCACCCTGATCACCAGGAGTCCCCCGCGCCGATACTGCGCTACGAAGAACTCTGGTGCAATCTCAAGACGCTCTTTCGCAACTGCATGGGTGCGCTGGACAAGACGACTGCCAGCACCGCGCAACCCGACGAACTGGCCTGGACGTTGCAGGAAGAAATCGACCAGCTTGCGAGTCTCGTGGCCGAAGCCACCCACAACCGATGTCGGACCGTGTATTACGTGAGCAAATACGCGGGGCTCGCGCAAAGATATCCGTTCGCCACCTTGCGGATGGATTCGACTGCGCGTCAGAAGCAGTATGCAGCGATCCAGACCGACGCGATCGCACAGTTGCTGAACGCGTCCGGCGACCAACAGAAACAGGATCAACAAGAGGATGAACTGCGGCGCGGTCGGATTTCGGTCTTTGATCTGAAGCTCAAACCGGTCACCTCCGCACGCAGTCCACCACCAAAGGTGCTTCTGCTCAGTCACTACCCCTACGACCTCTTTTCCGCGAAGCGCTTCAGGGATATGGCGCTACTCGAGTCACACACCGGGCGATTGAAGGAAAAAGCGCTCTGGCACACGAAATACGCCCAGGGTCGCGAGCTCGCGATGATCCCCTTTCGCGAAGACCTTATCCAGGTGTTTGGCGACTCCGAACTCTTCGCTCCCATGCGTCTGGAAGTTCGACGCGAGCTCCTGCAGATCGCACAGAAAATGCAGTGGAACCCCACGACCACGTACGAGCGTATTGCGCTCGGAGTGGATCTCATGAAGAACCCCTATGCCCGCGACGTGCTGAAGAAAATCGTCTCCAGCCGTTACTAGAAGGCAAAGATCCCGCAATGAAATTTTTATTGATCGCGACCATGTTGTGTCATGCGACCGTGACTGTCCAACCGCAGAGGAATAACCATGCCTGAAAATCGCAAGACGCGCAGCAAGACCATACTAGACAGCCGTCGGCTCGCGCTTTCCGCACCCATTACAGGAAAAACCGGCGAAGGCGGAAAAAAGATCTGGTCATCGCTGACCGTCTCCGTATTCAACAATCTGCCCTGCATCACCGTCTTTACCAACGATCCCGACGATCAGAAGAACGAGAACGGCGTCATCCGGGCGGTTGTTGACCCCATCGAATTCAGCGCCGTGCTGATCGATTTCGAGCGTGTCATTGCCGGTCCCGACAGCAAGGAAAACAAACGGCAGCTCTGCAATGTCGAACGGGACCGCAGCAATACACCCCAGGGTGAGAAGCCCGCGGTACGTTCCGCATTCTGTTATGGCAAGGACGAGGACGGCATCGCCTGGGTTGCCCTTTCGGCGCGCGGCCGCCCCAATATCCGTTTCGATTTCGGTTACAGCCGCTACCACTACCTGCAGCACAAAAGTGGCGAACAGGTCAGCAAATCCGAAGCATCCCAGCTATTTGCCCTTGGCTGGATACACCTCGTTCGTACGTTCGTAACGGACCTGATGAGAACGGAGTATGAACATCCACAGGCGCAGAACGAAGGCGGCGAAAAGAATAACAGGGGCCGGAATTCACCAACGGCAAAGTCGCACTATTCTGAAATTGAGGAGGACGACATTCCCTATTAGCGGACCATCACAACCGGTTCGACAGGCTCCCCCGTCTTCCGTATTTCCCGCAGAGATTCCTCTACGTCATCGTGGCACGCAGGTCGGCCAGAATTGGCTGACCTGCCCTATTTCCCCAGTAAAAGCAGCCCGATGAAACGAAACGGATCTGGGTGACATATCACTATCTTGCTGAAATGCCTGGCGCGTTCTAGGGAGATAGAAATTGAAGCTGCGAATCAGCAAAATCGGCCTGACTGAAAACAATCGAACCGAGATTGCTCTCGAGCATGACGGAAAAACGATTGAATGGAACATTACCGAATTCAAGAACATCGTCAAGAATCTCGACTACGACGTCTTTGAGCAGATCAACCAGTACTGGGCGAGGATGCCATCCGCGAAACAGGATGAAGCATATCGCGTGTATGACGAAATCCGTGACGTGTTCCGCGAGTGCTACGAAACGCACACGCTGATACGGCGGCTGCAGGGGCTCGTCGTCGCGCTTTGCGAGCTCCATCCCCTCGAAGATATCCGGCACTGGATTTCCTTTGCCAGCAATCTGCGATGCCCGGATGACGTGAAGGATGAGTTTGTCGAGTACGTCATGCCCGGCACGCGCAGCGGCACTTATCTACGTGACGAATATGAATGGCTTGTCGCATTGTCGATCGCGTTGCGGGTGATTTTTCCCGTCTGGGGAGAGTTCATCGCGCGCATCCGCGCGGAGGTTCCCACAGGGTGGAAGGAGTTCTATGCCTGGCAGCTGCTCTCCCCCACCGCGCTCGGACAGAGTAGTGCCATGGAACGGCTGCAAGGCTACGTCAAGTACTGGTCGCGCGCCGGCGCTGGCCGACACGACGTAGAGAAGTCCGCGCACGTCTTCAAGGGTATCAGCACCGAGGACTATCCAACGCTACTCATGGCGCTGGTGCTTGTGCGCAAGCTCACCGTTGCCGATGTGCGGGGCCTCGACACGTCGTCGAACCTTGTTTCCTGCGTATTCACCTTCATCCGGCACAAGACACGACCAGGCTCGGAGGGAGGCTTCAACGCGATCATCAAGGAGAAAAAAGAAACCGAAACATATGGTCAGGACATCGAAAACCAGCAATCACGTCTCGAAGCGTGCAAGGAGAAGATGCCGATCGCCGACGGCAAGATTGCGCCCATCCGCTACTACGCGCGCGACATGCGCCATATCGCGCGACAGATTGCACCAGACATGCCACCCGAGTATCTGGAGATGTCTTTTGATTCCGTGAAGGCACTCGAACATATCCGGGAACGCAAGGTGCAGATGGTCCTCACCATGTATGTCCTTCAGTACCGCAAGCAGTTACAGGCCCGCGCCCTCTTTCATCTTCCACGCGCGTCATTGCTGCAGGCGATCGCCGTCGCCCAGGCGGTGTACTGGCACAGGGGCTATCGCGAACTCGCCGCGCTCGTGAGTGCGCTTCCCGTATCCGACGCTGACGTCGTGTATCTCGGCAGCCTGGAGGCGCGCTCAAAAATCCCGGTCACCATGATCTC
Source organism: Paraburkholderia adhaesiva (assembly GCF_021390575.1). Lineage (GTDB taxonomy): Bacteria > Pseudomonadota > Gammaproteobacteria > Burkholderiales > Burkholderiaceae > Paraburkholderia > Paraburkholderia adhaesiva. Next base: position 168,094 of record NZ_JAJEJQ010000005.1, read on the forward strand.
GGAACTGGAACGACTGTTTCCCTTCCGCCGCATACCTGGTGGCAAACAGAAATCAGGCCGCGTGCAGACCAGCGCTGAAGACGCGATTGACCGCGTCGTGAGCCAGCTCGGCGAAACCGGCTGGCGCCTGACACTTCCCTCTGAATGGGTGGCCGAGCTCACCCGCAATCCACGCGAGCGGCACTACGCCGTGCCCGGCAACATCCGAATCCAACTCGCGCAACTCACCATTGCGCTTGCATCAAGGAGCTTCTAAGTGATGGACATCCCCACCCGCATCGTCGTAAGACGATTGATCATCGAAGAAACCGGCACCTACAACACGCAGTTCATGCGCCCCTATGACAACACACTCCAGGGACCTGCGCTGAATGCCGTATGCGAAGCATTGCATGGCGAAAGTCGATATACCCCATCGCGGCTTGCCGGTGTCGCCAACCAGATCGTCTCGCCCTCCGCAGATCCGGAAAAACCGATCAACATCGTGAACGGCTGGAGCACCCCACGCTGCCGCTATCTGATGGAAGTTGAATCGCACAGCATGGGCGGCGCCGTGTCGGTCGCGAACGTGCTCGGCTGGACCAGTCACATGGGCATCATCAACGGGAGCGGTCGCAATATCGACCCCAACATGGAGTTCTATGTGAACTCCGTGGTCCAGATTCGCGAGTACTTCGAAACCACACCGGTTGGCAACCAGCTCCATACCAGCGTCGCGGAGAATTCGCATGTGCTCGTCGATCCGACGTACTTCGACGCGTACGTCAAGGAAAAGACCACGAGCATGCGGCCCGAGGACATGTACGCGACGATGAGCCTGAACCATCTGAATGGTTTGGGTGAAACGCTCGATACACGCACTACGCTCACGCGCGTGCCGGTGGCCTCGAGCCGGACCAATTCCATTTCGGCGTTCTACACGGCAAATGTGCTGGACAACTACAAAAAGGCCGCAGACAGCAACAATTTTGGTCTGCAGCCCGAAACCGAGTTGCTGGACTCCGCCCGTGGATACGCCCAGGAGAGTGTGCTTGCGCTGAATCCGTTCTTCCGCGCGATGCAGGAGTATCGCGACGGCATGCTCACCAACTTCTTCACGTGGAGCGATCTGTGCCGGCTCGATCCGGACGTGATCAACAAGGTGGAGGCTCGACGCCTCGCGGCCAGCAACCTGGTGCATCGGGTCAGCAGCGGCATGTCCGCGGACTGGAACGCCTCCAACCGGCTCACGCAGATCGCCACGATTCTTGCGCAGTCGGTTCCCGCCCTGATGTCCGTGCTCACGCTGACCAAACTCGCCTTTACCGCGACCAACCAGGAGGTGTTCGCTTCAAATTCACCCAGCGGTATCGATGGCTTCTCATCCATCACATTCGTTCCGAGCGACGCCCGGAGTTTTTCGAAGCGTGATCTTTCGCAGCTCGTCGACCAGTTCAGGGTCAATCTGGAACACATGATCCTGAACGATGTATCGATGCACAACCAGATTGCCTTCTACCTGCAGATGAAGGTCGATCTGCTGGGAGAAACCTGGATCAATATCGGACTCGATGGCAAGCCACCAATTACGTACGTCACGCCAAGTTTCGCAGATGCGTTGATGGTGCCAGTGGTCACGACCAGGACCCAGCTGAGCCAGCGCCTGTCCGGCGACTTCCACGAAATCTGCACGAGCATCGCGAACTACGATGGCACGCCCGGCAATACGCCGCCACCGCCGTCCCAGAAGTCGCGCTTTGGGCTCATCTGAATCAGGCACGACCTGAACCTGAAACCCTGACATCCCCGGAGGGGGACCATGCAAATGGTCCCGATTCAATTCATGACACCAACCCTGCTCGAAGTCTATCGGCAATTGCTGAAGACGGCGAACCTCACCGTCACGCCGGACAACATGATTTCCGGCAAAATTCTCGCCGAGACAGAGCCCGTTCTCGTCGAGGGAAAGCGCCTTGTGCTGCCCACCGATGAGTTTCAGGCGGCAGACAAGTCGGATATCGTGCTCTTTCATCCGCTGAGCGAAACAATCACGCGCGGTGGCTCGCCCGTACTCGAGAAGTTCCGGTCGCTCCTGCTCTACCGGTTCAATGAACTCGCGTGCGGTCACATCCGCATGCTGCTGCGCATCGCGGCCGACAAGGACAGCCACAAGCACCTCACTCCGGATCAGTCCGAGTTTCTCTCGCTCGTAACACGTGCCGATTCGAAAACGCAGAAGCTCGCTGACAAGGTGCTCGACGCCATGGAAGTGGGGCAGACTGCGCGCCAGATCGTGTCGATCTTCCTGAAGAAAACCGGTTCGGTCGGCGGAAAGCGTCACAAGCGGGTGGGCGTCGTGAGTTTTCCGCTCTATGAGGAGCTCAAGAAGCCAGAGCATTCCATCTGGGGGATTGCGTGCTCCGGTAAGGACAAGGAAACGCTCACCGCGCTGCTGGAGTTCGTGTTTCCGCAGATCGGTGAAGCGGGAGCCTATAACCGGGGTTCGGACTCGGAGATCGCACCGAATCTCGATGCGTTGATGCAGGCGTCGCTGGGCATCATCCAGGCGCTCAACGACATCACCGAAACGTTTGAAAGCCAGATCAGCACGCCCGAAGTTCCTGCCAGCGAACATCTGATCGAGGCGGACTGGCAGGAAGCGTTCCGCAACCTTGGCGCAATGCAGGTCGAAATCTGGCGCACGCCCCCGCAGGCAGGTAACGAAGGCGTGCCCTGGGACGAGCTGGAGGCGGCAGAGGCCCGCACCCAGGTCTCCCAGCCGGCAAGCGCTGCATCGCCCGGCGTCCACGTCCCGCCGGCACGCGTGCCACCTGATGAGGCAGTGGCGCGACCCGCATCATTCGCGCAGCGCCCGAATCAGAGTCAGCCCCAGGGTCAGGCCACGGAGGACAGGGAGCTTGTCTATACGAACCACGGCCTGGACTTCAGTTCCGTGGTCCGTGCCAATCCGGCGCTCGCCAGCGCGGGCATGCCCGGTCAGGTTCAACCACCGCCACCGCCGCAAACCTCCAGGTGGGCGCAGAACGCCACCCTTGCGCTGAACCACCAGTCGATGTATCCGGGCACATGGCCGGGGAGTCCGGGCGGAGGTACAGCAGGCAACTGGGATTCGCCGGGTGGGCCTGCGCCTTACAGTGGCCGACCCGGCACTCGGCGCGGACTGATCTGAGCAGACAACCCAGACGGAGAAGTGCGCGATCGCTTCTCCACTGTCCCTTCCGCGATTCATGAATAAAAAGGATTACTAATGGCGAAAATACTCAACAAGGATCAGGCCGAGGCCGTCTATTCGGCGATGGTCGCGCTGAACAACGTCTGGGCGCAGGTGCACGTACGCATCAAGCTGGACAAACACGCTTATCTGCATGTACGCGAACAGCATGAAGGACATGTAGACGTGTTTATCGGCGATCAAACTGGAAAACACCGTAGCGGCACGTCGGAGCGTCACGACGACCAGGATGCGTTTTCATCTGCCTACGGCCTGAGCACGGGCGCCTGATTGACGCGGCAGATGGGCAGAGGACGCGTCCGCCCGAAGGTCTCTTCGGGCGGACGCGTCAATATCGATTGAACGTTTGACGGATTTTTTTTGCTGACATGAGCCCTTTTTCACGCAGTCATGACGCCACTGGTCATGTAGGCCGAGCGGATCTGCTCGATCACATTCTGCGGTGGTAGAAGCAGGAGCGATGCACTCGCGCCGAACTCCGTCGGGTCGGTGTAGTTGTTCATCCGCATGGCTACCCAATGATACTGGGGCGGGATGCCTATATTCTGGAGGAATCCGAACAGATCATTTTCGAATGCCCAGTCCGAATCCTGCGCTGCTACCACGATGAGCTGGGTTGACGGATGCGTTCTGAGAAAGCCCATGTGATCTTCAAGAACCCGACGAAACGCATCCGTGAAATAGACGGGAGGCCCCGGATTGAACATCAGGCTTCCCACCGGGGCAACGCGTGAGATCGAGGCGGCGGAGGTGTTCGACGCAGCCATGATGCAGTTCCTTACGAAAAACGGTTGAGACCTATATCACCCATCTGGAAGGTGCCTGGGCGACAGGCCTGGCCGCCTTCCGCTGCTGGTCGGTGAAAGCGTTTTTTGAGAGGTATCCATGAACGATCTGAGTGAGCCGCTTCCCATATCGGAACCGGGAGTACGCGCGCTACGTGAAGAACCCAATGAGCTCCACATGGAGCTGCTCAATGTCCTGAGTCTCAATCCGTGGGACGGCAATGACAGCGCGGTGCGCAAGCAGATGTTTGCTTCACACCTGGGCCAGATGCTGACTTTCCGAGGTGCTACCGAGCGCTACTGCCAGACTGGAGCGGAGCGGGAGTTCGCGAAGTACACCTTCTCGACCCGGGTGCCGGTCGACTGCCAGGTGATCCGGGTCATTGACCGCTACCGGGTAACGCTTGGGGCAGATTCCGTGATTCAAAAGCGTGAGGACAATCCCCACACGCTCATCATTTACGAGGACGTCAATACCAACGAGATTGGTTGTCTTGATATCCAGACTCACACGTCTTATCACACACATTTCGGGTTCCGCAATGTTGTCAAGCCAGCGCTTTCCCGTCTCAATCCCGGCGACTGGTTGAGCGCGGGCACGATTCTGACTGATTCACCCTCGGTCACGGAGACCGGTGGCTACAAATATGGTCGGGAATGCAACGTCGCCTTCATGACCCACCCAGCGACATCCGAGGACGGAATTCTCGTTTCATCGGATCTCGTCAAGGAATTCGTCTTTAATAAATTTGAGACCCGGGTGGTGGAATTTGGTCACCGGTACTTTCCCCTGAACCTCTATGGTGATGCCGACCACTTCAAGGCGTTCCCGGATATCGGCGACTACGTACGCCCTGACGGGCTGCTCATGGCGCTGCGCTCCTATGACCGTGATCCCCTGAGCTACGATCGCGAACTCGCGATCGTTGAGCAGGGCATCCATGACCTCATGGAGCCCGACCATGTGTTCGACCGACTCACCTACGCAGGCACAGGCCGCGGCCGGGTCATCGACATTCGCGTGCATCACGACCGGCAGGCAAGCGTCTTCCCGACACCGCGTGGAATGGAAGAGCAGGCCGCGCGCTATGACGCGGCATTGCACGACTTCTACGAAGAGATCGTAAAGGAATACCGGCGCCTCGAGCGCGAGCGCGGCAGGGAATACCTGCGTCTTACACCCGAATTCCATCGACTGGTTGTGGAGGCGCTTGCGGCCACAACGCAGACGAAGGAGCGCGTATTCAAGCTCTATCGCAATGCGCCGGTTGACGACTGGCGTATCGAGTTTGTGATCGAGTATGAGGTCACGCCGACCACCGGATTCAAGGTGACCGATACCCACGGCGGCAAGGGCGTCATCTGCAAGGTCGTACCACCTGAAATGATGCCTGTCGACGCAGATGGCAATCGCGCCAGCATGGTCGTCGCACCGAACTCCATTGTCTCGCGCGAGAACCCCGGCCGGGCCGCTGAACTCTACATCAACGCGTATTCACGTGACGTCGTCAAGCAGATCTGCACGTGGCTCGGTGTTCAGCCTGGCGAACCCAACACACTGGCGAAGATCCGCACCGTCGAATCGGACGACCCCGCGCTCTTTCAGCAGTGCGTAGATTACCTGATCGGCTACTGCGAAATCGTCGTTCCGAAAATGGCTCAGTGGTTCAGACCAGACCCTGGCGTTCCTGAAGAGATGCAGTATCAGCGTCCTTTCGCCGAACATCTGGCAAATGTCGTTGCTGCAGGCATGCTCTATCTTCACTACCCGCCTGACAATCCGCGCTCGGCGGCAGATATCGTCCGGTTGCTGGAGCGAAGCCAGTACAGATCGACCTACGGGCCTGTCACCTACACAGGCAATTCCGGGCGCCGGGTCACAACAAAATTGCCCGTTCGCGTGGGCAGCATGTACATCATCCTGCTCGAGAAGATCGCCGACGACGGGACTGTCGTGTCATCGGGCAAGACCCAGCACTTTGGCGTCCTGTCGCCGGTCACCAACGTCGACAAATACGCCCTGCCCTACCGCCCGCAGTCAATCCGCGCATTCGGTGAAGCGGAGATGCGGCTCATTGCGGCCTATTGCGGACCTCGTGCTGTCGCTGAAATCGTCGACCGCAACAATAGCCGCGAAACCCACCAGGCCATCCTGGATTCGATCCTTTGCGCAGAGAACCCTTCCGACATTGACTGCGCGGTGGATCGCTCGGTGATTGCCTACGGCAACAACCGCCCGCGACAACTCGTCAATCACCTGCTTGCCTGCATGGGGATGGAGTTTGTCTACACGCCCCACGTACCGGACTGGCCTGGCCGCGCTCCGGTGCCGCCACATGATGGATCCGGCGAGTGTAACGTCGTCAGCGAGGAAACATCATGAGGCGCATTTCCGCCAGAACGCTGCTGGGTTACAGCACAGAAGCCCTCTGGGGCATGCTTCATGGGCCTTTCCGCCTGGTGTTCGATGATGGTGAACTGGAAGTCGATCACCGCTCGACGCTGTACAGCAGTTACGGATGGGACCTGCTCAGGGAGTATCCCGCGACCCCGGTGCTCATGAGACACCACGTTACGCATGTCCTGAATGGCCGGCGTCTCGACACCGGCACGCATCTGAAGCTGCTCGCCAACGTAGCCTGGGACGTACTCGACGCCTACGAGTCCGAGCCCGTTGTCACGATCGACCGGATCGGGCGTCGCACCTATGAGATCGTCAACGCGATGTACAACGATCTGTCGTTGCGGCTCGAAGAATATGTCGTCTCATTCGACATCTCCGACTTCGTTCATGTGGTCGATCATCCGGGCGTCGTCGAAGCGAAGAAGCCGGTCTATGCAGTGCCGCTCGACAAGGTCACCGACCGGCTGCTTGAGCAGTCCTATTCGGAGGTGGGGAAGATCATACGCGAAGATCCCGCACTCGATCGCAACCCGATCGTCATCGCTGCGCGCTCAGGGACCGTGCGGTTTGAACAGCTGCTCGAGTGCGTCGCATTTCGCGGGAAGATCACCGACATCGATTCGAACCAGTTCGAGCTCCCGGTGCTGCCTAACTACACCGAGGGCATCCGCAGTTTCCGGGATTCACTCGTTGAGTCGAGGTCCGCAGCCAAGTCGCTATTCTTCGCGGCTGCGCCGTTGCAGGACACCGAGTATTTTTCCAGGCGCCTGCAGCTGATGTCCATGAACATCCAGCGGCTGCACCGTGGCGATTGCGGCACGAGCGAGTACTCACACTGGATGGTCCGCAAGGATGATCTTCCTCAGCTCGCCGGTATGAACTACCTGGAGGAGCCGTCCGGCAAACTCAGGTTCATCCGCAAACACGATATGCATCTTGTCGGCAAGACGATCCGGTTGCGCACGGTTCTGCATTGCGCGCACCCGGATCCAGCTGGCGTGTGTTCCACCTGTTTCGGAGAACTATCTAAATCAGTGCCGGAAGGCACAAACATCGGTCACCTGTGCTGCATGCTGCTCACGGAAAAGTCGTCGCAGTCGGTGCTCGCAGTCAAGCACCTCGACAGAACCGCATCAATCGAGCCAGCCGTACTACGCGAAGCTGACCGCCAGTTCCTGCGACTGGGTTCCGATGAAAACTCGTACCTGCTGGCTGCGCGGATAAATACCCGGCTGAAGAGCCAGCCAGTCAAGCTCATCATTCCAGGAGACACCATACCCAATATCAACGACATCTTCGAAATCGGCAACGTCGAGAATCTGAACATCGCGCGGTTCTCGCAAGTCGAGCGTATCAGCATCGTGCTCGGAGAGATCGGCATCGCCACAGGTCCGGATATTCCGACCCGTGCCGGCCAGCGCGTTGCATCGATCACGCACGAGCTTATGCAGCATATCAGGAAGGTCGGCCTGACAAGCGACGACAAGGGCAACCATGTCATCGACATGCAGGGCTGGAACGGATCGTGGCCGATCCTCGCTCTGCCGCTGAAGCATTTCAGTATGGCAGACCACTCCAAGGACATCGCGAAGCTGCTCGAGTCGAGCGTCGGCATGATGCAGAAACGCGACAAGAAGACGAAACCCGATGACGCACTCGTCGAGCTCTTCGATCTCGTCAACAGCAAGCTCGATGTGAACCTGACCATCCTCGCGATGGTGCTCAGGCAGGCCATGATCGTTTCGGCCGAGACGCTCGACTACAGCCTGCCAAAGCCGTGGACCAGTGCAGGGCTCGGCGTCATGTCGCTGTCGATGAAGTATCGCTCACTGGCGGCCGCGATGGCGTTCGAACATCACCGGGAAGTGCTGACCGATCCCGTGAGTTTCGTCCATACGCGGCGGATGGATCACCCATTCGACGTGTTCCTTTCCCCTCGCGAAATTCTTCAGCCCGAGCTGCAGCTCGCGGGCTGAAGAAGTCCGCTTTTCCCGGGTGTCGGCGCAGAGACCGACACCCGCATCTTCATACTGATTTTTGGCCCAGTCATGGCGGAACTACGTCTATCCATACGTTCGCATCATTTCGTGGTGGACCACATGTCTCCCCAGGGGCGGGAGGTGGTCGAAAAATTCACGAGGCAGTTTATCCATTATGGTCGCCGGCGTCGTGGGCGCCGGTATGTCGCGGGACAGATCAACGAATATTTCGCGTGGCGCAGGGACCACCGGGAGTGCCGGTTTCACATCAATGTACTTGAGCGATTTGAGACGCATCTCACGGCATGCGGGATCGGGCATGAATCACTGATTGAGCGGGTCGAGGAGCCACTGCCTGTTGCCAGAGAAATCGACCTGCCCATCTTCGACCGATGGACGTTGCGTGATTACCAGGAGCCCGCAGTCGACTACATCACCACGGATGGCAACCCGCGCTCCCGGTTCATCGGCTTGCAGACCGGCAAGGGTAAGGGCATTACAGCCCTCTTCGGAATGAGCCGCCTGCGGCTTCGAACAGTCATCGAAGTGCTGCCGAAGTACATCGAGAAGTGGGTTCTCGAAATCCGGGAGATCTGTAACGTCGAACTGGAAGATGTCATGGTGGTACGCGGTGTGCGACACCTGAAGGCACTGCTGGCGATGGCCGGCTCCGGCACGCTGCATAGCCCGATCATCATCATCAGCAGCAAGACGTTGCAGCGCTGGATCAACGTCTACGAGCGCTATGGTGAGGCCACCCTTGAGATGGGCTACGCCTGTCTGCCCGACCAGCTCATGGGTTGGCTGGGCGCCGGATTTCGTCTGATCGACGAAGTACACGAACACTTCGCGATGCAGTTTCGTTTTGATCTTTATACGCACTGCCAACGGTCGTTGTCGCTGTCGGCCACACTGCTGCACAGCGACGGGTTTCTTAACCGGATGTACGAGATCGCGTACCCAAGTCAAACGCGCTACAAGGGCCCAGCCTACGACCGGTATGTCAGGGTCACTGCCCTCTTCTACCGGTTCCGGCATCCTGAGCGGATTCGTTACCGGGATCCAATCAGCAAGAACTATTCACACCAGCGGTTCGAACTGAGCATCCTCAAGGATCCCGAATTGCTTGCGCGCTACCTCGAACTGATCGATGGCGTAGTCAGGACGAGGTATCTGCACGGTCATGAACAGGGGGAACGGCTCGCCATCTTCTTTACCACGGTAGGCATGTGTACGAAGGCCACCGGGTTCTTCCGCGAGCGCTACCCCAATCTCGATGTGCGGCGTTACATCGAGGAGGACCCTTTCGAGAATGCGATCAAGCCAGACATCCGCAATACCACCCTCCTCTCTGGAGGCACGGCGATCGACATCCCACACCTAACCACAGTCATCCTGACCATCGCGATCAGCAGCCTGCCGGCCAATCTTCAGGTCCTCGGACGGTTGCGCCGGCTCGCAAGCGGGAAGACCCCGGAGTTCATCTACCTGAACTGCATGGACATTCTGCAGCACCGTGCCTATCACGAGCGAAAGGTTGAACTGTTCCGATACCGGGCGTTGCATCACGACACTGAGTACATCCACTCGCCCATCTGAGTCCGACGCGGCTACGCGCGCCGGACTCAGACGATTAATTTCGTAGTCCGAAATTAAATGAAAACAAACTCGGACAGATATCACCATCCCGAAGCGGCAGACAGACGCGCGCTTCTCACCCGCATATCCACAAGGAGAAACATCATCATGCTGACGCTCGCCTATAGTGCGAACCAGATCCGAAGAGTTGAAAATCAGGTGCAGGACTTCTACGCCGATATCAGGGAGCGAATCCGGGCGCACGGCTATATCTGTCTCGATGCTTCGAGCACGATCGCCGATCGTACCGACCAGTTTTTCTTCACGGCCGGAATGACGGAATCGCATCTCCCCGAACTGGTCGTATCGGGAAATATCACGCGGCGCACTGCCCTGCATCTCATCGATCGGGTGGCCCGGGAATTCGCAAAAACGAAAGGACATGCCCCGCTGGGGATTCGCGACGATCTGATGGCCGGTCGTATCGAACTGCGTCTGGTCGCGACACCAGACACCCCGCTGCCTGGCGAGCACGCCGGCATGATGGAGATGCTGGCCGAGCTGTATCCCGGTCGTGCCTGCGTGGTGCAAATCGTCTGGAATGAGGCAGAAACGCAGCAGCTTGCACCGGGCGTTGCTACCGCCCGATGTCGGCAGATTGTGTTTCCGCAATTACCGTTCGTGGCCAACACCGTTTGTGATTCGCATGCATCTGAAGAAGGAGCGCGTTGATGTTGATGTTTAGAACCATGCTTCACAACCAGAAAAGGAATCAGGCAGAGTTCGATCTGATGGAAGGCCAGCTCACGAAACTGCTGGAAACGTCGGGCGAAGCAGACCGGCGGCAGGAGGGCATCCGGGAGTTGCGCAACGTGGCGACGCTTAAGCGAGGTGATACTGAATCCCGCTATGTTGCGGCACAGCAATGCGCCCGTGTGATCTGGTGGCTCAACCGGGCAATCTGGCGGGCTGAGGACGCTTGCAGTCTGGTGTATGGAATCGATCCACCATCCGCACCGCTTGCAGACGATACCCCACTCGCGCATTGTCACGCGCTCGACGGGCGTGTTCTGACAGAGAAATCATCCGAGGTCAATGATGCGTGGGTGCTGCTGGAAGCTCTTCTTGCGCACATGGAGAACGAGGTCCAAGAAGCGGCTGCAAAACCTGAGTCCCTTGCCTGTGAGATTAGTCCTGCCGATTTTCTCAACTGGTGCGAGGACGAGGGCGTCGACACGAGCTACCTGAGACTCATCCGTACGCTGGTCGGCGCCGGCAACGGCAAGCTTGTGGGGCGTCTTCCCCTGGCAGATGTCCAGATCTTCAAACCGGGGAAGCAATGAACCTGGCAGTTTCACCCCGGGGCTGGATGGATTCCAGCCCCACCTTTCCTGCTTTATTTTTTTGGCCCGACAACGCGGCCTTCAGCACATCACGAAGAGCTGCGACGTGTTGGCGGTCCTCAGACGTCACAGCGGCCCTCGGTTCGATTCTGGCAACCGGCACCGGGACGTGAGCGCCGCTGTTGACCCCGGTCACTTCGCGGAGACGGCCCGCTGCGAGAGCATCAGCGAAACCTTGCTCCCAGTTCGTTGCCTGACGGTCGACGCCTTCCTCATAGCTGTAGACCGAAAGGTGCTCGCCGGTCGAATCGATCGTGTAGCGGGATTTGCCATCGATGTGTTCGAAGATCTTGCCAGCGTTCTCTTTCGCGCTTTCCTGTGCTTGTGACGCTCGGTTCTTCCGTGCCTCGGCTTCGGCCTTGGCCGCGCTGCGCTGACGCAGCTGGTGCGAAAAGTCCACAGGGTTGCGAAGCAGGGCGCCGAGATAGCAGATCGGGCGCTTGGCCTTCTGGAGGTTCGGCCACGTGACCTCAACGACATCGGAGAGGCGTTTGCGTGCCTCACCCGCCTGGCGCATGAGTTTGAAAATCAGGAAATCAGAAAAACCCAGACCGCGCAGACGCTGGAGATCCGCGGGTACGTTTCCTGATTGTCTTTTTTGAAAAGAATCTGGGGAAAGATCTTCTTGTATACGGTCTGCCAGATTGGCACACGGGGAATCTTGCTGGGGTTCAGCCGAAGCGTAGTCCGCCTTCTCCGCAGCGTCATTGCCCGCTTCGGCACTTTTGGCGCGTGCCGAAGCCCGGCCTGTAAGCCGACGATCAGGGAGGTCATCGAGGTACCCGAGCAGACGAATCGCCGCCTCGCTCAGATAAAGATACGCACGGTCGAACTGGTTCTCTCGATCACGCAACTGCTCGCCGCGGACGATCAGACCGGCCTCGGCTAGATCCTCGAGACTGCGGTAGAGCGTGCGTTTGGATTGACGAGCACGCTCAGTCAGGCGGTCGCGGCCGATGAAGATCCGGGCGGCAGGTTTCTTTTTGTCGACGGTACGGGCGAGGGCAGCCAGAAGATCGCAGGCGCGACGGGGAAGGCCGGGAATCCGTGCAGCACGATAAGCAGCGCGAAAGATCACCCAGTGGAGGTTGACGTTGTCGCACGTGTACTCGTGCGCAGCGGATTCATCAATTTCCGAGAGATGAGCTTCACCCTCGCCTGCAACTGAGAGTTGCGCGATAGACATGTCGAGCAGTCCATTTTCAGAAAATGGATTGAAAACGCTTGACTGGCTATCTCACTGCGCTACACTCCGATCTTGTCAGTCGATCTTTCCAGTTTCCAGCTGGAGAGTGTAGTGAGCGAAGGTTTCCAGCCAAGCCCACTTACGCAAAAGCCCTCAGTTTCCAGCTGGGGGCTTTTGTCTTTCAAGCAGCTATTTCACGGTGTTGTCCTTATCCGTACTACGGATCGCAATAAAATCAATCACTTAGCGTTCTACGACTTCGCGGCGAGTGCTTCGAGGTGCTGCTTGATGGCTTCTTGAACAGCATCTGCTACGGCTTCCGAATGGAATTCGATGCGCATTATGTTTTTTGTCTTGCGCACGTCGCACCATGTACTTTTCCCGGTCTTGACTTTGTACGACGCAGCGACCGCCTTGACTGCCTTGGGCGTCTCGACGGTCTTCGCATATTTGACCGCCTGCGCCTGATCAAACTCGCGCTCAGCGAGGCGTCGCACTGCTTCCACAACCCGATCTGCCTTCCCGTTTTCTGCAATGGTTGCCAGTTCTGCCGCTGCGTTGGCACCCATGATTGCCTTGTTAGCTTCGAGGATGGCGCATGCTTGTTCGGGCAGGCGGTTAAAAGAGAGAAGGGCGTTGATGTGCGAGCTGCTAATGCCGACGCGCTCACCGAGCTCCGCTTGACTCAGTTCGGGATGCTTCGAGTGAAAGCGTTTCAGCCCAACAAACTTCTCGTAATCGGTCAGGTCGGACTGCATCAAGTTGGCCCAGAAGGCGCCGTCGTCGGCTTTGTCTTCTGTGGCGTCGCCAAGGATGCATCGAATCGTTTCCCGCCCGAGCTCTCGGTAAGCGTCAACTCGGTGGTGGCCTGACTGAATCTCATAGCCGCCCTCAGCGCGTGGAAGGACAACGACCAACTGAATTAGATCCTGATGTCGCAGGTTCTCCCGCAGTTCGACGAATTTTTCAGGCGGCATATAGCGTCGGCGGCCAGCGACCTCATGTAGCTGGTCGAGCGGAATCTCAACACCGCTCGGCGAGCCACTCTGCTTTTGGGCTCGGAGTTCGGCCAACTCCGCGGACATCGCATCGATTTCGGCTTGCTTTTCACGCATTGCCGATTGGAATGCCAACGCCCCGCCGGGGGCAGTTCTTGGGCGAAAGGGATCGCTGGAAGTCGAGTGTGATGGCTCGGGGACCTCGATGTCCTTTGTTTTTTCGCTGAGTCGTTGTGCGGCGCGCATTAGACCTCCATCTGGGAAGACGACCACGCTTGAACAAACTGAGAGTCGATATGCCTGACCAACCGATCCATCGGATCCTTGAAACGTGTGTACGCCGCAACGCTGCCTTCAGGCTTCGTTAGGTCATAGACGGTAGAAAGTTGAGCAGACGCACTCTTGGGGACGACCGACTCTGGGATTTCATACGGAAGAACACGATCCCCGTACGCCTTTTGTAGCCAGCCCCGAACAACGCCGGAAAGATCATCGTTTTTGGATTTCGTCAAAACGACATTCACAAAGTCGAAGTTCTTTGTCTCGCGCATTGCCGGAACGTGGCGCGCCATTTCCGTGAAGAGAAACCAGAATTGCGTCGAACTCGCGAAGTCGAGGCCTTCAGGCGGGCAGGGCATCAGTAATCCATCAGCCGCCATCAGAGCATTGATGGTCAAATAACTCAGCGAGGGCGGGGTGTCGATGATAATGGCGTCGTATCGGTTCTTGATGTCGACCAGACCTTGATTCAGGATGTTCCAGAACGCGAACTCGTGGTCACTGGCCAGCTTGCCTGGAATATGAAACTCAGCGCTGAAGAGTCCAGACGACGCAGGGATCAAGTCTAGGTCCTGCCAGTAGGTTTCCTGAATTGCGTAGTCCAGTCCCGTCTCATCCCCGTAGATCAGAGGCATGAGCGTTTTTTCTTCGCCGATTTCCGTTTCGGGGGAGAAGCCACAAAGTTGTGTGGCGGTACCTTGCGGATCACAGTCAATAACCAGAACCTTTCGGCCACGCAAAGTGAGTCCCTGTGCAAGCGAGACGGCGGTCGTGGTTTTCGCGACACCTCCCTTGAAGTTGGCGACGGTCACAACCTTACCGGGCGCGTTTTCTGGTCGCGCGGGACGATTGCCAGCAGCGCGGATGTAACGTAACGTTTCGTCCAAGGTGAAGGTCTTGCTCTTGCCGTTGCCAACTGACGTGCCAGCAGGGAGGTCGCCCTTCGTGGTCAGGTATTGGAATCGCAGCTTTTCGAGTCCACAAAGGCTGGCGACCTGCGCACTGGTGAACGTAGGTGGACGCTTGCGCGGGTATGGTTCCAGCATGCGGTCACGAATCTGATTGAGGACCCCAGCTGCGCGCTCGGCCACGTCGGCCAAGGTGTCCATGGATGCGGCAAAGTCCAGCGCGGGCGGCAGTTTGGTAGCGAGCAAAGTGCTTGCATTCACGAGAGATACCTCTTGATTGTGAATTCCTCGGTTTTTCAAAAAATCGCTATCAACCGAAGAATGTGTCGCACGACAGAATTTTGGGGAACTCTAGCCGGTAAACGGGGTGAGAGCAAGTTAACTTTCCACCGGCTAAACCCCGTCGGGTAAGGTATTGGCGGGGAAAGCTAGAGATCGCTTCAAGTTCAGACGAATCCGTGAAACATAGCGACCTCAGGAATGAGGGGCTGGAACGCTTTATTGATCAGCGACTTAGGCGATTTCGCGCGAAATGTTTCACGAAAAATCGATGGCGAAAGTGCACAGCGGCATGCTGGGCGCCGAAACTTGCCGTGCCGAGACACGTGTGGGTGAGGGCAGGGTGAATTTGTATTGTTCGATACGTAATTCGTAATAGATGGGTTTGCTGCCGGTAAATCGAGTATGGGAGGCCCGCCGCGAATGCTGTTGCGTCTCCGCGGACGAGATTCAGAGGAACGTGAAGTCTGAGGCGGGGCAGGGCACCGAGCCTTTGACTCCATTCTTGTTTAGCGATGCACCATGACGAACTTGCCCTGGTACATCAGTTGGGTGTGACATGTGAGCGCGATCGGGGTGGTCCGCTTCACAGATTCAGGAAGGCGCTTGCTGGAGAATGACCTCGGACTGGTGGAAAGGGCTGGTGTCGAGTAATGCGGTCTGCTCGAACACATAATCACGGGGCGCAGTATTTTCTGCATCCGGCCGCTCTCCCCAAACATCAACGATTCCGTTGCCGGTCGACCGGGCCGATACGATTCAGCTCGGCCATCAAGCGGCGGCGCAGTTTGCGTAATTCCCTGCGGCAATCCTCCACTGTCGTGCTGTCGCGATCCAGATACCAGTAGGCTTCCGCGGCCATGCCCGCGATCTCGAAGATTGCGTATCGGCCAGTCTGCACTTCAAGAGCGAGTCGCCTCGGGACAGGATGCGGATGCTCGACCCATATTTTCCGCAGATCCTCGTAAGTGGGCGTCACGAACGGTGGCAGCCCGAACTGGCTGCGTTCCCGACGGCGACGTACCTCGCGCTTCCAGTCGATGGTGGCCTCAGGTGGATCGACCTCGATGCCCGTTGTACTATTGCGATCCCGCTTCGTGTGTTCGAGTTTGTGCGAGCGCTCATCGTTGTAAGCCCAGAAGTCGGAGCACGCTTCGGCGTCCGTCATCCAGACAGGAGTTGCCTCGAAGCGGTTCTGCGCCTCGTCCCAATACGACCATTTCCATTCCCAGACTGGTTCCATTTCCCACGCCTCATGCCTGTATGGATGTACAGTATCCGCGAAGTTTATGAGATACGCGAGAGCAGGGAGGGCCGGTTGTGCTCTCTCCCTGTTAGTTGCGCAAAGCTGCCGACGTGGCCGATTAACTGCCAGGCGCATCGTATGGGTCCGCCGCGTGGGGGACTCGCGGTCGCAGCCGGTCGCGTGACACGGCGCGTCCGGAAGATGACGGCACGCAGGGGAGACGGGTGATGCCAGTACCGGACCTGAAGGACACTGACAGGATGTCGCTTCATGTTGAGCGAACGATTCCTCTGTGGGGAGTGGTCTGCGCGATCGGCACCATCATTGGGGGCATGGTGTCGGTGGTATGGCATGTCGCAAACATTGACGACAGCGTCGCGGCAATGCGTGATGCAGGGCTGGAAATACGGACAGAAATGAAGGAGCAGAACACAAAAATGGCGATGCTTGAGGGACGGCTGACGCGTGTCGAGACACTCGAGCAACAGCACGAACTGCAACGAGAGCTACAGCATTACAACGACAGGACGTATCCTCCAAACCGTTAGATATGCCCGGCACGGTATTACGCCGAACGAAAGTATTTCAGGCGTCGGCAGGGTGATCGGGCAACATTCCTTTCTCACGAACGACAGTACGCGGGCTTCACCACTCCTGTACAACGTAACGGCAGTCGGATAGGGTCGAGGCATTTGTGGAGCAGGTGCATGGCGTCCTTATTGCGCGCGACCATCTGTAGGCGAGGGGCCGGCATACGCGAGCGCGCGATAGCTTGATAGCAGGGAGTATCTTGAGAAGAGCAGGCGAAAACAAACTGGAGGTGGTAGGGGTACGGCTGGATCCGGCCATTGCGCACCGACTACGGTTGCTGGCGTCGGTCACCGGGCGCAAGCAATCAGTATTTCTCCAGCAGATCATTGAAGCCGGACTCGGCGCAATTGAAGAAGCGCATCTGTCATCGCAGATGCTCGAGCAGATCCGTGCAGGGAACCTTCCGCCCATTCCAGGTGAAGAGGTAACGGATATTGTGCCGGACCTGTTTGGTGACGCGCAGGAGTTCGTGCCAGTGGCGCAACCAACGCCGCGGCGGCCGCGGACCAGGAAGAGGGCGGCAGAAGGCGAGCGTTCTGGCGATTGACGGGATGGCATCAACTGACCCTAGAATATCGGCCGGAACCGGGAGACAGCATGCCCATCTATCACGAATTTCAGAACGGCTGGACCATTGCCATGAGCGACGAATCATGCACGCGGGTCGTCCCGAGTGTGTTCCGGTTCGGTCGGGAGTTTTATGGCCGCCCAACGATAGAGTTCTGGCAATGTGGCGGCGCAACAGGCATGCGTCCTTTCGCTCCAGGCGAAACCGAATCCTCCGCACGGGCGTTTCTCGTTGGGCTCGGCTTTATCGAGGCACGCCGCTATCGCACAGATGGTGATCTTGAACTGGAGCAGGTCGCCGACCTCCTCGGACTTCAGGCCGATGCGTCCGGAGACAATCCGTGACGCAAATCGAGGTCAAATTTGATTCAGATGGCATCCTCGCCAGCATCGAGCTGTGGCGCCAAACCGTCGACCTGAAGATCGCCATGAAGGATGAGTTCAAGCTTCACTTCATGGAGAATCGCAGGTCGATCCTCGAGGGCTATGTGTTTGCAGCGAGCCAGTGGATGTCGCTGCTATGTGCAATGCAGCCCGTTGATCTCGGTGCCGAGGCACAGCTGGCGTCGCTGCGGGGCGAGGTCGAGAATTTTGCTGCGTGGGCCGAGGCCGAACTTGATGAGCTTGATCATCTGGCAGGCGATGGCTAGACAATCAAGGGTTGCAGAAGCTGGCGTGGCGCAGGAAAGAAGCGTCTAATTGAGCACCCAGTCTCACAACCGGAAAATGACGTGGACCTCGATGAAGCGTTTTCTGCTGTGGAGCACCTGGCAAGCCGACACCGCCTGCTGGTTGGTCGAGGAAAGCGGGGCGAGCAGGGCGAGCCGCTCGAAGTCGAATGGGGTGCTGGCGACATCCGTGATATCCCCAAACTGCGCGGCCTGGAGTTCGTGAGCGAGATCGGTCCACATCTGCTGGAGCTCTATGAGCGTTACATGACAGGCAAGTCACCCGTCATGACCTCTGTCACCTTGTCCACTTCGGTGGTGACGTTCATTGTGCTGGGGGCCGAGTCACCGGACCAGGTTGCCGAGACACTTCGTTGCGGTGCCGACGAACTGGTTTCGCTGACCGTGAAGGGCTATCTGTCGGAACGGTTTTCGGACTGGAAGAAACCATCGGCCCAGGTATTGCCGTTTCAGCCGCGCAACCGGGAGTGAGGTGAGGGCAGATCCTGCTTCCTACGTGGCAGACGGTTTGTTCGTCCCTTTCTTGCGGGCAGGTGTGTCCTTGCCGGCCGTTGGCCGCGGCGAGCCAGCCGCCTTGCCGCGCAACTCTGCCGCTGCTTCGGCGGCCTGCCTCGCGTCCAGTCGAGCCTGATCGAGTTCGGCGCGTACCTTCGAAAGCTCCGCGGCAAGCTGGCCGGTCCGCTCCTCGGCACGGTTCACCAGGGTCTTCGCTTCCTCAAGGCGCGTAAGCAGGTCATCCCGCTGCGCATCCAGCACGGCCGCCGACTGCTCGGCCGACACCCTTGCATGCCGTTGCTCTTCCAGCGCCAGGCGGGCCTGGCTGAGATCGCCTTCGAGCCGCGGCAGCGATTCAAGTCGAAGCAGTGCTTTCGCGAGTTCCGTGCGCGCGGCTTCAGCACTGGCCCGCTCCCGGGTTATCTCATCACGCGCCGCGTCCAGACTCACGGATAGCTGCGCGGCCTTTCCTTCAGCAGCGGCTTTCTCGATGGCCTGCGCGTCAAGCGTTTCTTCCAGGGACTGGATGGTGCCGGCCTGCCGCTCATTCTCGGTGGCCAGGTCCGCGACTTCCTGCTGAAGCTCGGCAAGCTCCGTCTCGAGCGCCGCGCGCTGCGTGGTGAGCTCCAGGTCAATATGGTCGAGCAGGGCGCGTTGAAGCGGAGGCGGCAGCGTCAACGCGCCGGCGATCGCGCGTTCCTGGCTGGCCTTCCAGTTCTGGAGCAGCCGGTTGACCGTCCCCATGCTGCCGACGTTGCCCAGACGCTCACGGATCAACCGCGAGGTTGGCTTGATGCCCTGCGCCTTCATGGCATCGGCCGCCGCATACACCTGCTCAGCTGTAATCAGTGCTTCGCGCGCCATCGTCCGGCCCCGTCCGTTACGTTATGATTGTTATGATACGTTACGTTACGAAAAAGACAAGCGCTCGACGGCTGGCGCGACCCGGCGCGGTATCGCGACGTCCTGCTACGCTGGAGTGGCAATGCGGAAGATTCGAACGAACCGGCCATCTTCCGACCGGGCGCTCCGCAAGCGCCTGTTTTGCAACGACATCGGATCGCGGCGTCCTGAGTTGTTCACAGGGTTATGCAGGATTTCTGTGGACAAGCCACGCACGACCGCGTGGAGCCCGGGCCAACGTAGAAAGATGGCTGGCGTATCGTATCCGGAACGCACTGCAGAACCGGAGCCGATCATGTGTGGCCGATATTCGCGCGGGCAGAAGGACCTGTTCTACGTCGAACCTCTCATGACTGATGCGAATGATCCACGCTTCAGGGCGCATGCAGAGATGTTCCGGCCGAGCTGGAACGTGTCGCCAGGCACGAAGCAGCCGATCATCGGACCGGACGGGCCGCGGCTGGAAATGTGGGGCTTCCGGCCGGGGTGGCAGGTGGCGCGCAAAGGCGCGATGATCATCAACGCGCGTCTGGACAAGGCATCATCGAGCGCTTGGAAAACCCTGTTCAGGTCGCACCGCGTACTTATTCCCGCTGATGGCTGGTATGAGTGGCTGCCGGCAGGCGGCAGGAAGCAGCCTTATTTCATTCAGGCCAACTCCGGCCCCCCCGTTTATTTCGCAGGACTGAGCAGTGCGCATCTTGACAGCCCGCCCGCCAACGAGACCCCCGGGGCGGTGTTCGGTTTCGTGATGGTGACGGCCCCGGCGGAAAGCGGCATGCTCGATGTGCATGATCGTCGACCGCTTGTGCTGACGACGGAAGAAGCGAAAGTATGGCTGGATCCGCAGACGACCTTTGAGGAGGCGGTGCATCTGGCCAGTCACGCGGGCAAGTCGTCCGATGATTTTCACTGGCACAAGGTCACGCCCGGTGTGAACCGTACGGGCAACGACAGTCCGTCCTTTAACGACCCCGTTGAACATTAGCCGGGCCATGCTGGTATGGTTTGATGCGAGGCTGGCAGAATGACGGCGACACCGGACGGCCTGCCACGCTGCGGCACTGGAGACCCGATCATGACCATGCGCACCCGACGCTATTTCACCTGCATCAACGGACACAGCGGCGTTGAAACGACCTCTGAGAACGATCAGCCATATTCCCAGCATTGGGAGAGCGTCCGGATTGAAGGCCTGATCGACGCGGGCAAAGACCCGCGCGGCTACGCTCACTATGTATGCGTCGAATGCCAGGCACCGATGCTTGAAAAGGCGTAAGGCGCGCCGGCGCCGAGTCCCGTGTGCTTGTCGCGCGCCGTTGACCGTGGTCTGATAAACGGGGTCATATCAAAAATTGATAACTTTTATTATGTAAAATATAGGATGCCGAACTACCGGAGGTGGACGCCAACCGGCGTCCTGCGTCTAGTCGATCATTGCTTCCGCCTGCACGAGACCTCTCACAACGAGCACCACGGCTGGCATCTCGTCATCGTCGCGATCCCAGTCGACCGGTGCGTCCAGATCGGCCGGCAGCAAACGGCTGTCGCGCAGCCGGTAGAAGCTGGCAAGGAGTTCCGGCGGATGGCGGCCCTGAAACCCAAGGTCACCGAATGTCTGGTCCTCAATCTCGAGTAGTTCCTTCCAGCACCATGCCACTTCATGTCCGTGGCTTCGCCTCGTGGCCTTGTGCCTGTCGACGTAGCGCCGTGCGATGCGGACGATGAGTTGCTGCAGGTCTTGTCCTGCACGCTGAAGTGCCCGCTCGGTTGCCAGATCCATTTCATCCGCGTCGCCGGTTTCGGAAGTTCGTAAGGTCATGTCCATTCTCAGCGGGCGGCATGCCGCGCGAGTTGCTGCCGAATGCGCGCCAGATAGAAGTCGCCTACCGAGTGGTCGGTGGCGTGATCCGAAGTGGCCAGGTCCATGGCCGGACGGCGCACACCCAGGTAGCGGTAAAGCGCCGACACGAAGGGCTTGTGGGTTTCCCCAAGTTGACGGGCAGCACGTTCGACGCGTGCATCACCCGCCTGCTGGCGCAGCCAGACCATCGCCTGACGGTCGGCTTCGTTGACGATCCTCACGAGATGTTCCATGCTATCAACCTGTATATAAACACAGTACTGGTAATATATACAGGCATTCGATTGGATGCAAGCTTGCGGCGAACCGGCCCGCGCATTTTGCTGGAAGCTGACAGATGCCGCCGCAGTGTCTACCGCGCAGTGATTGCAGGACAGTAGTTTGCAGATTAAACTAAGTCCAGTGAACTAAGTTTATGGGTGCAATCATGCAGATCTACAACATCCATGATGCCAAGACCAATCTGTCGCGGCTCATTGAGGAAACCGTCAATGGCGGCGAGCCGTTCGTGATCGCCAAGGCTGGCAAGCCGCTGGTCAAGGTCGTGCGCATCGATGTCGAACCCGGAAAATCTCCCCGGCGGATTGGCTTCATGAAGGGGCAGATAAAAGTGCCGGCCGACTTCGACACCATGGGTGCCGACGAGATCGCCGGCATGTTCGAGGGCAAGGCGACGTGAAACTGCTACTTGATACCCATCTGCTGGTTTGGGCCGCCGCCGATGATCCTGCCTTGCCTGCCGAAGCGCGCACCGCCATTGAGGATACCGAAAACATCCTGTACTTCAGTGTCGCGAGTCTGTGGGAGATCGTGATCAAGAGCGCACTCGGACGTGACGATTTTCAGGTAGATGCGCGTGTGCTCCGCAGGAACCTGCTTGACGCCGGTTACGAAGAGCTGCCCATTGAAGCTCAGCATGCTTTCGAAGTCGCAGCCCTGCCACCCCTTCACAAAGATCCGTTTGATCGGCTGCTCGTTGGCCAGGCGATGGCAGAAGGCATCCTCTTGCTGACTCACGATGAGCAGATAAGGCGATACGACTTTGCTCCGGTCCGGTACATTTAGCGGGACGCGTCTGTGCAAGGCCGAAAAGCTACCTCCACTGATCGAAGCGACCAACCGCCTCTTCGTTCAGTTAGGGGATGCGGCGACACGCTCCTCGTGATGACCTGCGTGCGATCGAAATAGCTAAGCGAGATCACCATGGCTGACACCTATCTTGCCGGCTTGCTAAGCAAGTATCAAGTTGGTGAGACACGCGTGCGCGCCGTGGCAAGCCAGATTATCTACCCGCGCATTGCGCAGTGGGCGGGAGGCTACCTCGTCGATGCGACCTATTCCGGCTCGATCGCCAAGGGCACGGCGAATAGCTGCTCAACGGACATGGACATTTTCATCTCGCTCAATGCGCAAACACCGGAGACATTGAAAGAGATCTTCGGCAAGCTGTACACAGCTGCGCAGGGTTGGGGCTGGGCCCCTCGACAGCAGAATGTGTCGATCGGTGTCACCGTTGACGGCCTCTCAGTCGACCTTGTGCCCGGACGGCAGCAAGCAGGCTATCAAAACTGGCATTCGCTGTATCACCGGCGCGGCGACAGCTGGCGTCAAACAAACGTCTCGATGCACATCGACACGGTGCGCAACTCGGGACGTACGAACGAGATCCGCCTCGCCAAGCTTTGGCGGCACCTGGCTGGCCTGAACTTTCCGTCCTTCTATCTGGAGCTCTGTGTGTTGGAGGCTCTGCACGGTCGCCGGTACGGAGAGCTTGCCGCGAACCTCTCGCTTACCCTGGAATGGCTGCACGCCAACCTGGAGACTCGACGAATCATGGACCCTGCCAACACCGCGAACTGCATCTCGGATGATCTAACGCAAGCGGAAAAGCGAGCGGTAGCACAAACCGCTGGTATCGCGCGTGCGCGGCCTTATTACAGTGATTTCGTGTGGTGATGCGATGTCAAATCAGGTTGACTTGAAACTACTTTTCGCGGACCTTCAGGCGTCACTCGCCGGCGACCTTGCGCTTGCACGCAGCGCTATCAACCACCCTGGCGACAAAGGGGCCGCGGTTGAAGCGAACTGGCTGGGGATGCTGGCCAGACACCTGCCGGAGCGCTATCGCGCCGACAAGGCGACCGTGATCGATAGCCGAGGAAATTGCAGTGACTCAATCGACATCGTGGTTTACGATCGACAGTACAGCCACCTCGTCTTGAAGCACCAGGACTTCCTGTACGTGCCTGCAGAAGCGGTCTATGCCGTATTCGAAGTCAAGCAATCGCTTGATAAGGCGCACCTTGAGTATGCTGCGGACAAGGCCGCCTCCGTGCGTACTCTGCATCGCACCAGCGCTGCAACAGTCGACATTCGAGGGGCGACTCCACTGAAACCACCGATTCCCGTTCTTGCTGGGCTGTTGTGTACGGAAAGTGGGTGGTCGCCACCCTTCGGTGAACCGTTTTCCGAGGTCATGGCGGGTTTGGCTGGCGCGCGCGCGATTGACCTTGGGTGCGTCGCGCGAGCCGGTGCGTTTCTGTGCGAGCCCTCTGGATTGGAAGTCAGCGGTACCGACACCGCGTTGGCCTTTTTTCTGTATTCGCTCCTGCAGCGTTTGCAGCAAGTAGGCACGGTCGCCCCGATCGATTTCGGCGCGTATATTGCCTATCTCAAGTGAAACATTGGACTGCCAGCCCGGCGAACATGTCGAGCCAGGTATCAAACCTGGCCGCTGGCCGAGGAAAGGAGTGTCATTTGAAAATCAGCCAACTAACCCGCCGCGATCTGATCGATGCAATCGCCGCCGAGAGACTGAATTGGTCCGGGCGTTTGGAAGAGTCCGAGTTTCTGTCGCGCATCTACGATCTGGAGACCTTGCCGTCTACCGACAATCGCTTCAAGAATGCTGCAGGCGACATCTGGCAGCACCGGGTCAACAATTTCGACTGGGATGAAGACTGGGTGTTCTACGACAGTCGCTTCGGTTTGATGAACGGTGACGATGAAATCTTCCTGCGGTTCTTGTGCGAAACCTTACACCCGGTGGTACGCGCGGATGCGACAGAAGCGGACCGCATGTGTCAGCTATTCAATCAGGTCCTTCAGGCAGATGGGTTTCAGTTGGTTGAGCGCACCCGCCTGTCGGGACGACCAGTTTATGTTGGGCGGTTCGTCGGGGTCGTCGCTACACCGGGCCTATCCGCCGCGCGAGATACGCTCGCGGGCACCGATCCGGGATATGTAGCGCAACAGATCACGCGCATGGACGCTGCAGTGCTCAACGATCCTGGCCTCGCGATCGGAACCGCCAAAGAGTTGGTGGAGACCTGCTGCAAGACTATTCTGACGGAACGAAATGTTGCCTTCTCGAAAAACGCCGACCTGCCTGAACTCGTGAAACTGACTAGCAAGGAACTTGAATTGACGCCGCACGACATACCAGAGAGGGCCAAAGCGGCAGAGACGATCAAGCGTTTGCTTAGCAATCTCGCCAGCATTACCCAAGGGGTGGCGGAACTGCGCAATCACTACGGTACTGGACACGGTAAAGCCATGGGTGCCAAGGGGCTGCAGTCGCGGCATGCCAAGCTCGCGGTGGGCGCGGCTTCAACACTCGCTGTCTTCTTGATCGAGACACACACTCACCGCGAGAAATAACCGGTCCTGAGCAATATCTGGACTCCCGACGATGGGAGTGGCGCGACGCACAGCAATTGACACCTTCGACCTTGAGGTACTTCTGTGTGATTGGCCATATGTAGTACGTCGAAGCTAGTCAGCGGAACAGGTCAGACTGGCGCGGGTTGACGAGGCTTATTGGCGCCTGGTTATGCGCCACTGGGGCGACACGGAAGAAGTCAGGATTCACGCCGGCGTCACGCGCTGCCCGCAGCCAGTTCGGCATGACGCCCGAACCGTTCCATTCATTGCCGAACGCATCGCGGTAGATCGGCGCATTGTCCAGGTCTTGCTGGATGGAGTTGGCAAGAACCTGTGGGGTGATGCCAAACTCGGCCATGCGGCGGCGCATCCAGACAATCAGACGCTCGCGCGCTTCGCCGTCGTGAATTTTTCCGTTCATGGAGATTGTGAACCTCGGTGAAGGCGAGGCAGAAAACCCGCTGCTTAAAGCGGCTGGATATTCGCTGCCTGCTTGCCCTTGGGGCCCTGTTTCACTTCGAACTGGACCTTCTGGTTTTCCTGCAGGGTCTTGAAGCCTTCCGTGCGGATCTCCGAGAAGTGCGCGAACAGATCTTCACCGCCGCCATCGGGAGTAATGAAGCCAAAGCCCTTTGCGTCATTGAACCACTTGACCGTACCGGTTTGCATTTTGGATATTCCTGAAGAAGATAAAGAGGGCCGAAGCCCGGACGTGCATCATAATCAAAAAGGGGTAACGGAACCAGCCGGAATACCGTTAATAGGCGACGAATCGGGTTCGTGTTGTGCGGCTGTCGTGTCTGGTGATGCCCTGCTTACCTGTCATCCCAGATCTGGTGCCGGCAGACTTCGGTTGATACCAGTGGCAGCGGTTCAAGGGCGATACCCCATGCGTTGAGCAAGCCATCGAAAGACGGCTGGGCCTGCGAGCGCGGCGTCGGCAATGCCACGCCGGTAACACGATAACGGACCCGTTCTTTCGCTTTCGCGCCCCGGAGGACAAGACGCTCAAGCGCACCATTTCGAACTGCATACTGCACGGCATCCGACGCCGTGCGCGAATTCATCAGCCCGGCCGCCGTGATTTCGCCGACCGTTGCGTCCTTGCGCTCACGCAGCCACTCCAGCAGAATTTCAGCCTTTGCGTGCGTACTCATCTCGTTTATCCCTTGCTCCCTGTGTTGCCCAGATCGGGGCATGACCTGATTATATCTTCCGTCAATATAGGCTCGAATTCCGTGGATTCAACGTCAGCCGGGGTTCGTGTCGGGGTTTCCTGTGACCTCCTGGAATTCCTTGACCATCCTTTCGTTCACGCGATCGCGGCTTTGCTGGGCCAGTAACGATTGCTCCAGCACGAAGGCCACCAGGTCACCTGGCAACGACAGGAACTCGATCAGGTTCAGTCCGAAGTGCGCCAGGACCTGGCGCTTTTCGTATTGCCGGATCCGCTCGTACAGAAGACCACCTGAAGACGTATCCTCGGCTTCGTGCATTGCGACCAGTGACAATGTCGCGCCGCGGTTATCCAGCGCGTGGTTGTAGATGCAGTAAGCCGTTTCGTAGCAGTCGCGCAGCAGCAACTGGACATCCGTCGAGTTTGCGATGGCCGGCGCGTGCTCCAGCGCAAACTGCACCGGATTCTCGTCCGGCACGCGAGCACCAAAGTCCGGCTGCGAGACGTGCAGACGTTTCAGTCCCTCAGGTTGATCTGGCTCATTTTCTGCCCGAGCAGGGTAAAAAAAGTGTTTTCGACGTTCATCGGCAGGATATGCGGGAATCGTGGCAGCCGGTTCTCCTCGTCGGGCGTCACGGTGTTCGTGCCGATGAGCGCGACCGTGCAGTCGTCAATGTACTTGCGCACCTCGGTGAAGTAGTGGTTGCGCACCTCCTCGCCAGGCGAGAGCTCGTTCATGGCGTTCTCGATCGTTTCGCGATCGACGATGCCGGACTCGCCGAAATGGATCTCCTGTACCCAGTGAACGTACTGGCGCATGTTCGTGGCCTGTCCGTGCGCGAGGATGTAGTTGTTGCGTTTCTCGTCATCGGGCGGCACTTCCATGGCACCATCGATGATGCGTACGATCTCGCCGATCCAGCGCTCGCCGGCGAGCACATATTCGGCGGCCGAGGGTACACGCAGCGTCATCGCGATTTCGCGGCTGAGCTGCACACGCCGCGGCTGTCCGATCGTGAATTCGCTGCGGTACCGATTGACGCTCTCGGCACTCATCGTGCTGCTGCCGCGCCCGGCCATATGCCGGATCTGCCATGCGGTGAGCGCCTTGTTGTCGACCCATAGCAGCTTGCTCACGTTCAGTTTGCTGCGCAGGATCCGCTCCTCCTTTGTGGCGGGATCGATGTACGGGCGCGCGTACTGAAAGCCGCGAGGCCAGATCGAGCACGCCAGACCCCAGAAGAGAATGGGCAGATCGGGCGCGAGGATCAGTTCCCGGATCCTGTCCTTCTCCTGCAGCGTCGTGTCGTGCAGGTGATCCATGGCGAAGTCGAGCAACCACTTCGTCAGATACGAGGACGTATTCGCAAACGCAAAGCCGGTGGTGTTGCGCCCCAGATCGATCTTGTCCTCCATCAGTTGCCGGTTGAGTTCGAGCATCGCCATCTCGTTCGGTGCCTTCAGCGACACGTGAAATCCCGAATGAAAGAGCGGCACCTGGATGACGGCGCCAAGCCCCAGCATCGAGCGTATCTGCAGGATCGCCTTTTCGCCCGATACCTTCTCGTTCGGCACGCTCGCAAACGAGAGCCGCCCCAGATTGATCCTGCCCTGCTCCGAGTTGACACCCTGCTTCCACTCGCTGCCTTCGCGATTGATCGACGTCTGCCATTGATCGCCGCGGGGAGCCAGTCCATTCGCGGCATTCGCCATCCTGTACCACTCACGACCGTCTTCGGTCTTTGTGATGTCGATGTTCGGCAGCGTGTCCATGATGTCGCTGATGTGCTTGCGTGTACTCGCGTGGCCGACCAGGAAGACGTCGTCCGGATTCCAGTCCCTCTCGAGTGGCGGAAACGTCTCGTACTCCTGCACCGTGGTCCGGGAGGGTGCGAGTGGCGGCACGATGACATTGACGCTATGCTGGTCGCTTCCCTCCTCCAGTTCCCTCCGATCGACCGATTCATCGGCACTGTCAGGTTGTCTGTCGACCTGGCGAGCATCTGGAGAGTCGCGGGCGTCCTCCTGTTCAACAGCTAGTTCTGAAGCGTACCCGGGAGGAGCAGCGCCAGGTACCTCTTCAAATCCATCGGCGGGCTCGTCGGTGGGCCAATCGGTGGGCGATGGCTGCCCTTCCGGTACGGGTTGATCCGTGGGGTAATCCTCGGGCACGGTGACCTCCCGATGCGAAGACGATCAATTGCGCGGCTACTTTTCCGGACGGGGCACCTCGGCTTCCACGACCTGCACATCGCTGGCTGATTCGTCCTGGTCAGACGCGACTGCATTGGTGGCGACTTCGACGAAGCTGGCTTGAGTGGCCAATGTGCCGGGCCGTGCCCCTGCAAGGGTGAGTTCTGCTTCATGCGTGTATTCGAGCAGGTGATTGACGATGGGGATCAGCGTCTGGTCATGCCGGAGCTGCCACATCACGTACTGTTCGAAGAGCATCGCTGCGAAGAGGTTCTCGTCGGGGTCCTCCGTGCCCCCTGTCTTGCCGGCGTGCGCTTCATGCAGGCCGACGAGCTCGCGGGCGAGCTGTTCCATGTCGCACCTGAACTGGACAAGCAGCGCGCAGTAGTCCACCTTGTCGTCGAGTTGCGCGAGGAGCACGGGGTCGGTGAGGACGGGCGCAGCGCGCTTGACCCAGTGATCCATCAACGCACGCATCTTCAGATACATGTCATTGAGCACGTCCCATTGCCCCTGCGCGTGGTCGGCGACGGCCAGGGGGGCCGCCTGCGCAATCGGCGCTTCCCGGAAGACCGGCCGATAGCCTGACTGGCTGTTCGAGTGCACCTGCCTGTGTGCATTGCGCTTGCGTCGCGACTTCGTTTTTTCCGTCATTTCTCGGCTACTCCACAAAACCTGATTTCTTTGCTTCGCGATTCATCATTTGAGGGAAATGAGAAATGCGACCCCGAGCCATTCGTTCGCGGAAATGTCGCTGAATGGATCACCAAAGCATGGAACCGAAGGATATTTTTTAACGTAAGGACTCCAGATGATTGACATCCTGCGGGACTACCTTGCGCAGGCGTCGTCGCCCGAGTTCATGCAAGGCATCGACGAAGCCCATGCAGTTCTCGATGACTTTGGCGTCGAGGACTATCCGGATATTTTTGTGCAGATCCTGATGATGGACGACGTGGTCGATCGCGGACAAACCGTGCAGGATGTGTACGACGCCACACGTGATCTGCAGGTGGGATTGCTCAAGGCACTTGGCATCACCGTTTCCGATGACGCGCGTGTCACTCAACTGACAGTACTGCTCAGGGGCCTCAAGGCCATCGAGAGCTTTCACGATCCTCACGCTATCTTGCAGCACTGCGAGCTCCAGTCGCATCCCGAAGAACTGCTGGCTGAAGTGCTAGGCCTAACCACCGGCGCGTCAGCGGAGGAATTGCTGGTTGATCTTCACGGCGTAGACCAGCCCACCATCCAGCGTATTGTCGAGGTAGCGATCGCGATGGTCGAAGACCAGACGCCCGAGGGCGACCGGCCGGACAAGACCCAATACGTTCAGGCGTGGAAACGCTTCAGGGAATTCACGAACAGTCCGCCGGTCCTGCTCGAGCGCTTCTTCGCCGATGGGCTGGATGTAGGCTATCCGTTCACCCTCTACGTGAACATGATCGGTCCGGAGCTCGAAACGCTGCCCCCCGACGTGATCGCTGCCAATCTCGTCGCCATGGCGCTGATCTCCAGCGACGGCAACGGGAACCCACGCGGCATGATCAGCGCACACATCGATACGCTGCTTCATGACCTCGAGCTCACTACGAAAGTGACGGTCGCGGCAAACGATCTGCTTCTGAAATGTGAGATCCGGTTGACCACGGCCATCAGGACGCAACTGCAAACGGAAACGCCCGGCGATGGACAAACGAACTTTCTTCCTGAAGGCGATGGCGGCTGAGGAGTATCGCCGCCGCGCGTGGGTCATTTCGGCGTTCAGCCAGACACGCGAGAATCCGGAAGCGTGGAAGGCGGACCCGTATCCATGGCGAATTGTGCAGACACCCGCTGCACATTTCTTTGTCGATCCGGAAAAAGGCACTGACAGGAACCGCGAACTGACGGCCATTGACGATGCCAAAGCCGGCGAGCCACCCTTTACCTTTCGCGAACCCATCGACCTGAAGGTGGCAGAGGTACCGAATCTCCATCGCGATGTGCGAACGACCTACGGAAACACGCTGTTCAATTTCCTGGTGCTCGTCTATCCGTTCGGAGACCGCGTCGAGTTCCAGCTCGGACGAGTGAGTGCCGCGCAACTCGAGGAGCACGTGCTGAAGCGCACGATAGACGAACCCGAAGCCAGCGCCGATAGTGACGCTAAAAGGCCTGCACGGGTAACAGGTCCAGCGGCAAAAGGTCTCGAAGCACCGCTCTACACCAGCGAATACGTGAAATTCTCCAACGCGATGTTCCAGCTCACGGCCTTTACCCAGCTATGCGTGCCGGCCGTGACACGCAAGACCATGCAGGCGGCCCCTGGCATTCTCGAACTGCGCAACCGGCTACTTGAGCAGAACCGGGATCACCTGGACGATCCCGCTGTCGTCGCGGGAATCATGAAGGAGCTGGTGAAGTACGACAAGGAATATCTGAAGGGCGACGAGGGTGCCAACTTCCTCATCACGAAGAAGTCCTGGGATGTGGTGCGCACGCGTCTCTTTTCGATGATGGGCATGGAAGCAGGATTTGGCGATCTCACTCGCGCCGATCTCGTGAAGACATCTCTCGCCGAGGGGTGGGACATCAGCAAGTTCCCGGCCATGAACGATACCTTGCGGGCCGGCTCGTACAAGCGCGGCGCCGAAACGGCACTGGGCGGCGAACTCGTGAAGTGGCTGTTGCGTGTTTCGGCGAACCTGGGTGTCACGCAGGAAGACTGCGGCGCCCGCCTCGGGTTGGAAATGACGGTCGACGAGGACAATATCTACAAGCTGCCTGGCTCATCGGTCGTGACCTCCGGCGGTCACGAGAAGATCGACAGCGAGGAAGCGGCGCGCAAGTATCTCGGGAAGAAGATCATGCTGCGCAGTCCGATGTTCTGCACGCTGGCGAAAACCGACTACTGCTCGGTGTGCGCAGGCACCCGCCTCTCGCTCAATCCCACGGCGTTATCCGTTGCAATCTCAGATTATGGGTCTACGTTTATGGGTCTTTCGCTTGGGGCTATGCACGGGAAGGTGCTAGAGACGGCCAAGATGGATTACAGCAAGGCCATCACCTAGCGGGGCGCATCAGTTAGTTCACTAGGGGTCTACCGGAGACTGTTGCTAGTACGCATAGGCAATCAGTTTGACCCAAGCCCGTAGTAGTTCGATATCGCGCCGGACAGCAAGTTGCCTGCTGCAGCTACACCGATTTGCCATCCACCGCTTGCCGCCTTTTGCATCATGTTGCCTATCCAGTGGGCGACCTTCGGACCGAATGATTTCGTCTGCTTCGGAGCATCTCCATCGTCAGAAATAGCTCGATTGAGTGTCACTAGGTCGTCTGCAGGCACCCCCGCCTCGCGCAACACCTCCTCCAACTGTGCGATGTTGCCTTCATTGATCGTATTTGTGACCGTCGTAGTGTTCTGATTTCCGACGATGATGGTGGTGTTGGATCCGAAAATTGCCGATGAAAATAGACCCTGCGTATTCACTCCCGCTGCTGCCTTCTTCAATTCTGCCTCCGGTACGTCGCCAATTTTATCCTGCAAATTTAAAACGAATTCAAGTAGGCGCGAGCGAATTTCGACGAGAACGCCTGCGATTTGCGTTGAGCCGATAAGGCTTCTGGCGCTGGTTACGTATGCATTGTCATACACCTGCCCCAAGATGCCATAAAACTCAGGAGGGACTGCAGATCCCACGCTTCCCTCCTTCGCCGTAGCAAATTCCTGTAGCTCCGCAACGGAATGTCCGAGATGTGCTTTACAGAATCTCTCACGGAACTCATCGGGGAGATGGAGGGTCGCCAGCGTGACGTTGGTATATCTCCGAGCCATGTTCTCGACAGTGCCGGTGAGCTGTGCGCTGACAATTCGATACTCGGGAACGGCACCGTTGCTCGGATACCCATTCAGTTCGCTATTGAGCCAACCATCAATGTCCTTGTGACCTATCAGATGCATTAGCACCTTCGTCTTCAATAGCGCGCTCGCTAAAGAGCTCTTCTCATCACTCAGCAGCGAAATAATATCGTCAAAAAGTTGCATCCTTGCCCCCTTGCGAAGAAGAGATCATACCCCGACTGAAGGGAGAAATCCTCAAACGCCTAGCTGGTTGCTAACGAGCAGAAGCGTCGCACAGGTCGCAAAGTGATTTCGGACGCGCCGGGTTGTGCGAGCGTCCGAAATATGGGCGGCAAGATTCCTGAAACGGCAAGAATGGACTACCGGCAATCAATCATCTGAGTGCTGTAACGCGCTCAGGCCTGTCAACTTTTGACGCGGGAGCCGCAGATGAGTGACGAACCTAAGGAAGCGAAAGGAGCAAACCCGGGCGCCAATACATCTGCGCGCGCGAAGGAGGTTGGGAAGCAGGACGGCAACGCTAACCAGTCAGGCAATGAAGCGGCCAGCCAGAGCGCTGGCACGAATGAACCGCCGGACAAAACGCCGCCCGCGCCGGCCGGTGAAGGATCGAACGCAACTAACAATCTACCCGTGCCGCCACCTCGAAGAGCGGCTGCACGTCCGGCTAGCCCGGCTCCCACTAGCGGCCCTCGAGAGCAGCAGCCACAGGGCCAACAGGGAGGGCAAGAGCAGGAAGGCAACCAGAAGGACGTGACGATGGAAGTCACGATTGCTGGCCAGATGATCATCAACACGATCACGGACTACGCGCAAAAGATGAAACCAGGCCGCCTGATCACGCAGGCCGACGGCATGCGCCAGCAGGTGAGCCTGTGCAACGCGATCTTTGCTTCCATCAATACACTCGATGCGGATTTCAAGTCGGTGCTCACGACGATTCTCGGCATCCTGCACCGCGAACGTGACGCAGCATTTCGTGAAACGCATCTGTTCCGCTACTGGGATCAGGTGGCCCTGTCGAAGAACCAGCGACGTGGCTTCGAGAAGATCATCACGCTGCTCAAGACACTCGCTGATCCGAAGACTCGCCAGACGGCGTTGCGCCAGGTCGACTTCGAACGCCTGCTGCAATACGGCCTGACGGAAAAAGGGCGTACGCGCCTTGCTGCATATTTTGGCAAATAAGTTGGTAAATGAGTTAGTAAGCAGTTCCTCGTAATACGGGCGCACTCATCCTGTGAATCCCCTCGCCTGTCCGGCTTCTTCAGGTCATGGGCGAGGGTTCAATCCGCCGATGAGGAGAATCCGACCATGCCCGCCCTTCCCTCAGGTACATCCTCTACGCAGGCCCAGCAGATCCAGCGCGCGCTGAACGAGAAAACCGGTGCGAGTCTGAAGATCGATGGTCAGTTCGGGCCACTCTCCATTTCCGCGCTCCAGAAATACCAGTCCCAGATCGGCGTGCCGGTTTCAGGCATCTACGACTCGGCAACCCAGGCGATCCTCGGGCCATTCATGGCATTGAAGTATCTTGGGCCCACCTCTTTCCAGCAGGCTGCCCAGAAGCTCGGTGTAGATGTCGCTACCGTTCAGGCGGTGTGTCAGGTGGAAGCCAAAGGCGCTGGCTTTCTCGACAACGGTCAGTGCATCATCCTCTTCGAGCGCGCGCAGCTTTACAAGCAGCTCGTCCCGCTGCTTCCCGCCGCGAAACTCAGCCAGCTTGTGAGCCAGTATCCGACGCTCATCAATACCAGCGCCGGTGCCTATCTCGGTGGGGCGGCCGAGTGGACGCGTCTTTCACAGGCCCAGCAGATCATCAAGGGCTGCGGCGTCGATCCCAACGTTGCCTGCAGGGCGTGCTCGTGGGGTCTCTTCCAGATCATGGGCTATTACTTCACGGAGCTCGGCTACACGAGTGTGAGCGATTACGTCAACGCCATGCAGATGAGCGAGTCTCACCAGCTCGACGCGTTCGTACGGTTCGTCACCAACATGAACGGTGGCGCGATGCTGCGCTACCTGAAAGCCAAAGACTGGCTGCACTTCGCCTTGCAGTACAACGGACAGGCTGCGGTTACCATGAACAACTATCCACAGAAGCTGAAGGACGCCTACACGGCCCTGACCAGGACAGGGCCCTGAATAGCCGCTGATGCTGAAGATGCTGTTCCCCTATTCGATTATCCGAAATGATTTAAGGCGATATCAGGGAGACGCGCCAGCTGCATCTGCCGTTGGCGCCTCTTTTTGTTTCGGCTCGTCCATTTCCTATTCATCATCCTCACGCTCGAAGTCCTCATCGGGCTCTTCGTCATCGCCGACGTCCTCTCCGCTGTACCAGACATCCGGGGCATCGCACTTCGTGACCAGCGAGTAAGCCGGGATGTCGAACTTCAATCCCTTTGCGCGAGCGAACGCGTCGAGCCATTGATCAAGCGATGGCAACCCATACAGTCCACACGCTACCTCGACGGCGTTGGTGGCGCCTCCGGAGAGGTTGATGCCCTGCATGCGGCGGGTGTGCTCGCTTACCCCCGTGATCGTGTTGAGTTCGCGTGAGGTGGTTTCCTTGCTAATGTTGAACGTCTCTTCGCCAGTGGGATAGGAACTGAGCGCATCAAGGTCGGCAGCATGAGCACGAATCGAGGTACGAAGCTTCGGCGCTTCTTCGATCAGACACAGGCCATTGTCGGCCACGAGATGAGCCGGCAGGGTCACGATCCAACCCGAAGGGCTGACGACGTAGGCGTCGAGTTCCGTGTGCATTGAATCCGACGTGGTGCCGATGACTCGTCCCTTCTCCTCCAGGCAGAAGTAATGCAGCCGGTCAACGAGGCGTCGTGGCTGCGAGTTAAAGTTGCAGAAGTCAGACCATCCAGCAAAGCCCGGGAGTGTTAGCTGCAGGTCCCGGGTCTCCTCGTCGAGCAGTTCCATCGAGATGCAGTCGAACACGTTATAGATCACGTATTCGAGTGGGTAATGCTGCTGCATGAACCGATGCCATGAAATGCCGGCGAGATGTCGCGCCGCTTCAAACCGTAGCTTTCTGATCCGGTCACCGAACGTCTTTCTGAGTATCGCGTCGAGCGCATACGAGGGGTCCTTGCCCTTTTGCGAACGCAGATGCCAGTAGACGCACATGGCGTCGATGAAGTAGAAGCTGGCAGGACAGAAGACCGTATGCCACTGCGCATGGGGCGGGATCGGGCTGACTTTCCCAGAAGCGGTTACCTTCCGGTTGCTGCCGACCTTGTATCTGAAGTGTCGCCAGGCTTCAGGCACAGCCGGATCGCTGAACACGTCCTTGGGATCGAGGCCGGCGTGCTCCAGACATTCGAGCATCTTCGGCATGTCGAAGTTGATGTTCCAGATCGCGATGAAATCCGGCTTCCATTCATGCGCTTTCCGGAAGCACGCGAGGACGATCTCCGCGGCGCTGTCGACCAGTACGATCTCCCAACGCACATGACGCCCGGTGCAGACGTCGCCAATGTAGTGATCCAGCTTGCCGCGAAGTTCGTGTTCGACGTTCCCTTGCTCGTTCTGGGCGGTAACGAAGGACTTTCTGATGGCCGTGATGGCGCAGTCGCGATACGAGAGCGTGGCCATGATGATCTCGCCCGTACCATGAATGGCATCCGTCTCAACATCGAACGCCGCCACGCCGTAAGGGGTGTTGACGGCGGGAAACCGTTCCATGTACGTCTTGCGGATGACGGAGGTCGACAGCAGGTCGGCGCCGTAGAGGTACGGGGAGCGTTTGAGGATGTGCGGATCGCGCACCCCGGGCGTGCCCAGCGCCTTCGCGATCGCCAGGTTCTGGTTCGCGCGTGTGCTCTCGAAGCGGGTGAGTCGCTCGAGCAGCTCCCACTCTTTTTTTTCCTTATGGTTTCGGAATGCGGACTTCGTAACCCAGAATGGAAAAGAGAAGTTCCTGATGAGCCGGACATGCGGCTTCGTGGAGCCATCCGGGTAGTGTGCAATTTCCTTGACGAGGTGGTAGTCATCGCGTTCGCCCCTGGGTGGCGGGCAATACACCGCAAACCGGCATTCCCAGGCAACCGGTTTGCTGCTGGCCGTCCCTGACATGGGTACCCCCGTGTCACATCGATCGCTGGATCAGCGGAGCAGCGCGTCAGCTTAGATAGCGGCCAGGGCATCACTATGAGATGTCAGGTGGCTTCCTGGCTGCGAGCACACGATGGGAGCGACTGGTTAAATTCGGCAAGCGACTCCTGAGCGGAGCGAAAGAACCGCCTGAGCACTGGATCGCGTCTTCACGGGGTGTTCCAGTAGGTCTGCTGGTTTTGATACAGGACGGCTTCGTAACCGGGCGGCAGCATAATCACTTCGGCAAGTGAGGAGGTCATGATCGTGCCGAATGTTCCACTTGGTGAGAGCGCCGGAACGCCTAGTGAGAGGCCATTGATTGAGGCGTAGCTGGGTGCCCTGTTATTTGTCGCCTCAACCCCATTCAACCAGAGAGTCAATGGCTGCCCCACGAGAAACGCGTTCACACTGTTGAAATTCGTTGATGACGCAGGGGCGGCGCTGCTTACAGTTATTGAAGAGTTATAGGCCTCCCCGAAAATTATCCGCGAGGACGCGGTGTAGGCGGTTTCCACACCGACCATGATGGTGCCGGCTGTCGACGGTGTCGCTGGTGCGCTTAGAAACGGTTCGACAACTCCGGATGGTTGTGAGATTGAACAGTTGAATACCGCGTTGATCGTGAACGGATGCAGCGCCGGAGCGATCGCAGGGAATGACGAAGTCAGCGTTTGACCTGCAGTATTTGAATTCGCGATGACAGCCGGCTGCATGTTGACCGTGACAAGCGCCCCACTCTGCACGACATAAGGCTGTGCCCCGGCTGCCGCCGATGCGTGATAGCCATTACCCGACTGGTCGTACCACAAGCTGACAGCCGCATCGCCAGAGCCTGCAAAGTTCAGCAGGGTTGCCGTGTCCAGATCACCTTTCTGGGTGAACGGGATGTCCTTCGCGGCGGCGTCTGAAGAGCGCACAACCTGAATGGCCGCCCCCAGATAACGTCCGGTGAGCCGGCGAAGGCTGTATGCGACAAATGGCCAGGCTCCCAGACCGTCCAGCATGCCCTTGTACGACTCAGAGCACCATAGCAGCCGATGTGAAAGATAACTCACTGAGCCTCCGCTGCGAGAAGTCCAAAGTGCGTGTACGCGCCGTCCTGTCAGACCTTCGTGAGCCACAAAACGACGATCGTGCTCACCTTACTTTCCTGCCCTTTTCCACGTACAAAGGATGTGTGCCATGTGGCTTAAAAAGCAGCTCTCGCACGTCGCCTGTGAGGACGTCGAGTTTCAGAGCGATACATTCTTTCGGGAACTGAGTGCATTGTTTCGGGAGCTTGAAAGTGTCGACCAGAACGCGATTGCGGACCATGACGCCGCGATGCAGATGCCCGCGGTGATCGCGCACTACACGGGCATGAATGTGAAGGTTGCCTGGGGAAATGATGGCCCAGCGATTATTCCCCCGGCCATCACGAAGAACCACGTACTGCTAAACAGATGGGGTGACTTCTACCGCCAACACGTGTTGACCAATATGGACGCGGATAAACTGATTGCGCAAAGCGAGACCCGGCCCATAGGCCGCGTAGACCGCAGGAATGCGCGCGTCTCAGGCGTATTCAGCGAGCTGCAATCGGTGCTGGTGGTGCCACCGCAAATCTTCCAGAAAAAGCTGCTCGCCGAAGAGATCGCAGCGATTGTCCTTCACGAAATCGGACACGGCTTTGCGTATTTCGAACTCATCAGCCACACGTTGACGACCAACCAGATTCTGGCGGGCCTGTCGAAGAAGCTGGATCAGTCGGCCAGCATCAAGGACCGCGAAGCCGTGCTTGCCAAAGTGAAATCGGTTGCCCAGCTTCAGGATCTGGATGTGGAGATGCTGGCGAAATCAGCCGACAGGAAGGTCATCGAAATCGTGGTCGTGTCGAACATCGCCCGTGAACTCCAGTCAGAGCTTGGCATGCCGCTGTTTGACATGAACAGCTTTGAAGCGATTGCGGACCAGTTCGCCGTGCGCCTTGGCGCAGGCAGGGCACTGGTGACCGGGCTCGACAAGCTCAACAGGGCTGCGGGCCATATTGCCTACCGCAATCGCCTCTCGTGGTTGCAGGCAGAGTTGATGAAAATCATTCTGCTGCTCGCACTGCCGCTGACGCTCGGCGGGACCTGGTCAATGCTGATGGCCAGTTGCACTGCTGATTCGACGGGCGCTGAGAACGAGGTCTACGGTTCGGTCAGGACACGTTTCGGTCGGATCCGCGAGCAGCTTGTCGAGGGGATGAAGAATCAGGCGCTCAGCAAGGAACTCCAGACCAGCTATGCGGAGGACATTGAGGCGATCGACGAGATTCTTGCAACAGTGAGCGATCGCCGGCAGCTCTTTAGCTACATGGCCGACTTCCTTTCTCCGTCACGGCGACAGCGGATCTCACAGGACAAGCTACAGCGCGAGCTCGAAAGCATTGCGAACAACGATCTCTTTGTGAAGGCCGCGGCACTGCGGCAAACCGGTCTCTGACTACGGTCCCATCATGAACGCAGAATTCGTCTCATTTCTCACCGCAACGAACACGCAGATCAAGGAACTGGAGCACCGTAGCCGCATCGTTGCGACGGCGGTTGCGCTCGCGGTCTCACGTGTCGTGTCCCTTCCCTCCGCCGCGGTCGAGGCGCCGGGTACTCACTACAACTTTACTGTGCTGTCCGAAGTCCAGCGATATATCGGCGAGTTCAATGAGGAGGTGGTGTTCGATGTGCGACTCGCCCTTGCGGCTGCCCGTGAATTCTGGATGCTACGCTACCACGCGGCGCACGTGGAGGCGTTCGCCATGGTTGTGCCCGCCGCCGGCTTCTACGACAACCTGATCGGTGTGCCCACCTACGTCGACAAGGATAGCTGCTGCTTCAACAACCAGCATCTGGTGGCGATCTTTGCGCTCGCCGGTCAGGCGCTCGCACTGATCCAGCAGATGCAGCAAGCGCAGCTGGGGGCGGATCATGTTTAATCAGAGCCTGAATGCCGGTATCGACGACGACTACGACACGGACCTCGACGTCGTACCCCAGATCGTGGAGACGATCGGCACGGGTGCGCCTCCTGAACTGGAGGAAGAAGCCCAGGCGATCTCCTCAATGGAAGCGCGCATTGAAGACCTGCTCGTGCTGCGCGCCGAGATCGTCAGTCAGCAAGGCATGAGCCAGGCGCTCGCGATCGAGGGTCTGCGCATCATGCCGGAGTTCGGAGACCGCGCGCCCGTAAGCTTCTATTCGCTGCGCCCCGGGCGCACGCGCCTTGCGATTGCGAACGAATCCATCATCGGCGGAATCTGGGCTTCCATCAAATCCGCGCTCGCCGCGCTCAGAAGAATGATCGGAAAGTTCATCGCCTGGGTCACAGGCAAGTCAGCCGACGGCGACAAGGGGGAAAATCTCGATGAGGCGGCCAGCGAGACAGACAAAAGTATCGCGTTGCTGGTGAAAACGGCCGAAGAGATGATCGATGTGATGAAGACTTACAGGAAAGGCACGTACCGGAATCGCGAAGGAGGTGGTCCTGCGAGCCTGTCCTTCGAGCAGGTGTTCGATTACGTGCACGGCAGTGCGAGGAACTACTTCTACGGCGATCAGGCGGGTGTTGAGAAACTTTATCTTGACCTGCTGGGTGACGGTGAGTATTCGAAAGCGATGCGCACAGTTGGGGCGCTCTGCGAGGGATTGATCGTCATTCTCAAGCAGCGTGTGAACCTGCTGGAGTCAATTGTCGAGAAGGACCTGAGAAAGCCGGATCTGTTCGCTCACGCGAACCTGGTAGCCGGCGACCTGGCCGACCTCGAAAAGCCGTTGACGGTCTCGTTCGAGGGGCACGAGCGTACGCTGGACGAACTCAATGTGCTTCTGCGTGACCTGAAAGCGGGTAGCGGCGCTAAACATGAGAGCAAAAAGCTGGACGTTGGGGAGCTCTACACGGCATTCTCGCGGATCGAACGTCGGATCAACATCAGTGAGTCGATCCGGTCGCTCCGTAAGCTCATGCCGCTGATGACGACGATGGAAGCGCATATCGCCGAGCTTGAAACGACGGCTGTTCACCTGTTCGCGCACGGGAAGGATGATGGCGAGGGAGCGATGGTCGGGTCAGCGCTGATAAGCGCTATTGGCAAGCTTGGAAAGGACGTGAGTGACCTGGGTGTGCTGGTGCATGGCGTACTGTCGTATGCCGCAGAGATCCGCTTGACTGCGAAGATGGCGATACGGCTGGCGAGGGACGTAGCGGGATTTATCGTCGAGAATGTCGTCGACGAAAACAACGAGGTGCCCGCCGAATGGGTGACGCTCATGGCAAAGCTTCAGCGCATTCACACCTGATATCTAGTGGTTTTGCGTATAGGTGAGCAATTCATCGACATATTTCGATCGCCGGCCGTTCACCTGGACGATCTCACCTGTTGTTGCCGCGTCCTGCTCAGCCTGAGACACACACGTGCTAAACCGATCCTCTTGATCATCAATTTGGGCAAAGGTCAACCCGTAACAGGTATGCTTGCCACGGGTGATGTATTTGTCGGTTATGCGATAAGTGGCAACATACGGGGCCCCCGTCATCTGGTTGATCGCGTTGGCGACATCCATCGTTGCCAGGAAGACAAGGATGGCCGCGCAGATTGATCCAGTTAGCCACGATTCGCGAGGTTCCATCTGACGCTCGTCCCTTGCATAGCGTGACTTGTACCAGCTACCGACAAGGGCCTTCTGGAGCCGCCATGCGACGAAAATGCCCGCAACTATTGCAACGGGCGCGGCCAGTCGCCAGTAATCGTGACTGATTCGGGTTGCAAGCCCGGACGGCACACCGCAAGCGAGCGCAATTCCGATCGCAATGACGAGGCAAATGGGACCGTACGTGCTGCGGCCGTTCGAGATGAACACGGACTCCTTCGATTGCATAAAAGATCGATCCAGTAACTTCTTCAGGG
This sequence comes from Paraburkholderia adhaesiva, assembly GCF_021390575.1. Classification (GTDB taxonomy): domain Bacteria; phylum Pseudomonadota; class Gammaproteobacteria; order Burkholderiales; family Burkholderiaceae; genus Paraburkholderia; species Paraburkholderia adhaesiva. The sequence continues at coordinate 209,391 of NZ_JAJEJQ010000005.1, forward strand.
ACATCGGTACGCAATCATCGTAGCTTTTGGGTGCCATCTGTTCAACGGGCAGGCCCTTGAACGCCGACAATTCGTACGCCTGTTTGATGTAGTCAGAAACGACTGCGCATCATTACCCACCAAACAGGGAGCTGGCTCCAACCGCGATGCCGGTTAGCACGCAAAGGCCAACCAGCGCTGCCAGAACGTCGATCATGATCTTTCGCCGGCCACGCGCACCCAGTACCACTGCGACTCCAAGCGCGAGCGCTACAGGCAGGAACAGGGCAATTTCGCTGGCACCATAGTAGCGACTATTGTCCAGCAGGATTGCCAATGGCAGGGACAGCGCGGCTCCGCCGACGAAGCTGATGAAGGCAATCGCAGCACCTGGCCCACGCAGGGAGATGCCGCTTAAGACTTGCCTGAGTTCGTCGAGCCGCTGCGGATGGAGTCTGAACATGGTTGTTGCCCTGCGCGGCTCAAAGCTTGCGTGTCCGGGTCATGAAGCCGGCGCCTCACGCGAAGCGCCGGCGTCAGTTGTTACTGGCAGGCCTTCCCTTGAACGCCGTGGAAGCCTTTCGCCTTCGCGTCCGCTTCTGACATGTAGGCGCCCTGCTTCGTCTTGCCGTAGTACTTGTCACCCTGGCAGTGATAGACCTTGGTACTGGTGTTCACCCAGACCTGGCCGGGGCCGCCCGCGGCCGTTGTTGTCGCGGTCGCTGCGACGACCGGCGCACTGGCGGCTTTCACCGGTGTGGTCGCTGCCACGACCGGCGCGCTCGCAGTGGCTACGTGGGCTGCAGCGGGCGCGGACCCTGCCACGGGTGCCGATGCTGTTCCGTACCACGTCTTGACACCCTTGTGACCCGAGCAGGCACCGCTTTTCGATGCGCCCGAATAGTACGTTCCGTCCTTGCAGAGACCCGTCGTACCGGCTGGCGCGCCAGCCGGTACCTGCGCGTGAGACATGGCTGACGCGAGCAGGGTTGCTGCTGCAATGGCTGAGGCAAGATACTTGTTCATCTGCTTGTTTCCTGTGGTGACAGTTGTCCGGAAGACGCTCCCTCGACGTGGTGAGGATCTGGCCAGCCGGCGACATGGGACTCGTCTTGCCGATGCATGCACCTGAACACGCGAGCTCCTGTGGCTAGAACGCGGCGCGTCTTGCGGCGTTGACCCGCCGGGCCGGGATCAGGAGAGATTTGTCAATGATTGACATTGATGGGGTGCTGGAAGGTTCTGCCCAGGACAGGTGCCGACCCGTTCTACCGCGGATGTGTTACCGAGTCTGGGCACTGTACGAAATGAACGAGACGATCACGTTTTCCTTCACGCTCAATGTGCCGTCGGCATTGGCGACCAGCTGTTTGGCGATGCCAAGCTGCGTCGAGCGGTCCACGAGCGTGATCGTGTTCAGGTTGAGCGGTCCACCGAGCCCCGACGCCACGAAACTGATTACGTCGTTGCCATAAACCTCGTTGAGCGCCGTGGTGATGGCCGACATCGATACCACGTCACCCTTGAGCTGGGTGTCGATGGTCGAGATGGTGATGGTCTGCAGCTGCTGCTTGAGGCTGTCATTGGCAAACACCGTGGGCGACACAAGGCACGTGATCTGGAAGCTCTGGGCTGCGTCGATGTTGTAGAGGATGCCGTCCGGTCCCCAGACCTGCACACTGCCCATGTTCGCGACCGGGTAATAGTAGAGCGAGGTGTTCTCGAGCAGGTTGTCATTGAACGTCTCAAACTCACCGGTGAGCCACCCCACCACCGTGTCCAGAAGCTGTTCGACATATGCGGGCGCCACCGAATCCGTGGCGAAACGGTACACCGCGTCGATCATCATGATGTCGAGTTCCTGACTGACGCTCCTTGGATTGACGGGGACCGGATTGCCGTTGATCAGGATGACGTCCCCTACCCTGAACTGGTAGCTCGGGGTGCCGTCGGGGTTCAGGACTGGATCCCCCTTGTAGTGCAGGATCGTGAACTGTGGCTCGCCGTCGACGATCGTGATCGCGCTGCCAGTCGCAGGATCGATCTGGTAGACATCCTCCTGATAGTAATACGGGATGTTGGTCTGGTACGTCTGGTACTGAAGCGTCGAGACCACAGTGCGGCACTGCGCCCAGAGGGTGTCGAGATACTGCCCGAACTCGAGCACAAGCTGCTCGTTGGTAATACCAACCGTGCCCTCCGGTACGAGAAATGTGCCGACCACACTGTCCACGGTCGCCTTCTGCCACCCGGGTGGCATTGCCGAGTTCGTCGAGTAGATGACATCGAACGTCGTTGTCAGCGCCGCCGCGGTGAGGCGCGGCGTCGTGGTGTACATGAGGAACTTCGTGAGCGACAGGTCGCCGGCAGCATCGACGTTGAAGGTCGTCGAAAGATCAAACGTAAAAAGCCGTTCACCAGCGCTTGTCTTCCCGGTCAGCACACCCTGCAGATACGCCCGCGAGGTCTCACCGGGCGGGACGAACGAAAGCTGGCAAAACACTTCGCTGTCGTCGACTGCCTGATACGCAGCGCTCGAAGTCGTGGCGAGCACGAGCTGATAGCCTGATGTGGTGCAACTGAGCGTATATGTATTGGTGCTGACCTGCAGCCCCGTACTGTCGTTCTCGCCTACCCACAGTTTCGTGACGACTGCAGGACTGTCAAGACGGTACGGGCGCCACGCGGCCTCGTTGCCGGTGAGATCGAGTACGTAGTAGAACGGGCTGTAGAGATACTTGCCACCTGTGATGGCGAGGGCCTTGCTGCCAGGCGACATGGCGCCCAGCTGGTTGACGATACTGTCGCTGACCATCGAGATGACGCCATTGCTGTTCTGGTAGAGCGCCGCGGGCGTGACGGTGATACTTGTGCCGTTGTCGATCACCGCGCTGTTCTGGACCGCATCGGCAACCGAGAGCGTGACGGTTTCGATCGTGCTGGTGGCCGCGGTGATCAGCTCGTCATCGGCAGGCTGAGACATCGGAGCGGTTGCGAGGAAAACGCGGTCCGTGATGTTGTCGATGTTCTTGACCACGCCGAACCCCTGTGCCCCAAGCACATCGTCGATCTGGGCCTGCGTGATCGGGATCGACTGCGGACCGACCGAGTTATCGATGACCTGTTGCCGCAATGTCCGGAAATCGACCGCGTTCGTGCCTCCGAGCACCACCTGATCCGAGTAGACGATGAGCGCCGAGAAGGTCGACATGGGCGCCGTGAAGATCGTGTTTTCGTTCGTGTCGATTGCGAGGAACGTCGCACTGAACGCGGTCGGCGCATAGTTCGACAGGTTCATGTTCAGCGGACCCTTGGTCTCATACAGGTCCACGCGGATGTTCTGGTTCAGCAGGCCCGAACTCGTGTAGATCTGCGGGATCGCGATCGTGGCCTGGTTGGTACCCGCCTGGGTGTTGGTCGAGAGCGTGACCACCGCCGTGGGAGTCAGGGGATCGTAGATCTGTGTTGAATAGGTAACCTGAATTTCGATCCACTGGTTCGTCACCGGATCCTGCGCGTAGACCCGGCAATAATAAAACTGGTCGCTGACCGGAATGGTGAGCTGGAATGCCTTCGACGGCGTGCAGGGTCCCGTGCGCGAGATGATGTCAAACTGCTGGAGCTCGAACTCCATGTAGATCCAGAGCTTGTCCTTTGCCTGCCGGTACTGCCATGTCACGAGGTTCGAGGACAGCGCCTGCAGCGGCGACACGATGGTCGTGTCGTAGGTAATGGAGAGGCCGCCGTGAGCCATCTGCTCGATCACGACCGGGTACTGCAGGCTGAACTGCACGGTGCCCACGACAAAGTACGTATTGCGTGGGATCACCAGCTTCTTCAGGCCCGTTGCCGGATCGAGGACCAGCTTCGCGAGCAGCTCGGTCTCGTCCACGATCATCGACCAGGTGGTCAGCGCGGGTGTCGCGAACCGGTTGACGTAGTCGACGTCCGACATGTGGGTGTACAGGTCGCTCATGAGTTGCGCGGCAACCGGGTACTGCCGGCGATTGAGCGCTTCGACCTTTTGCAGGAAGGCCGCAACGTTCACGGCCCCGGCTTCGATCGCGTGCACATACGGGTTGCTCGGGTCAACAATGCTCACGAGGCCGCTCGTGACTTCGGCCAGATAGTTGAAATTCACCTGGGCGATCAGTGCCGGGTTGTACTGGTACAGCAGGATGTTCTGGATGAGGTCGTTGATGGTGGGGCTGCCTGACGGCACCGACTGGATCGACAGACTGTTCGACATCGCTTTCTCGCTGGACTGTTGCGCGCTTCCTCAGCCGCGCTGGTTCCAACATTCACGCACTGGTCCCAGCGCCGAAATCGAGCTGGCCGAGCGTGTTCGTGCCGGTGACGGTGGCTGGCGCCGGATTGTTGCTGGCGTCACCCGTCTGGTTCTGACCGGTGGGAAAGAGCGGCGTGGCGAGCTGGTTCTGCAGCTTCGTGAGCCAGCTGATCAACTGCTGGTAGAGCTGGTTGTCCACCCACCATTCCAGCTCCCAGGTGTCCGGATTGATCCACGGGTATCCCTGATGGTTAAAGAGCTGGAGTGCGGCCATCGGGACCTTCGTGCAGGAGACCGTGCGCAAGCCATCCGCCATGGCGGGATTGAAGAGCGCGACCGTTGCGTCGAAAGCATAGAGCAGGATCGGATCCTGATAGATCGCGCCGACGCAATGCATCGGAATGCTGATCTGTTCGTGCGACTGGTTAATCGGGCTCTGGCTGTCGTAGTTGAAGGCCGCCCCGTTCGCGGGCGAGTACGGGAATGCCGCTCCGCAGGCGGCGATCTTCTGCACCCTGGTCTTCGTGACATCGAGCACAAGCCGGTAGATACGCGTCTGGTAGTCGATCTCGTTGTCGACGATCATCTCCGGGTACGGCATGAGCGTGCCCCGGAAGACGTGCGACATATACATCGACCAGTAGAAAAACAGCGCCGTGACAGGATCGCCCTGCATGTTTCGAAAGGTCAGCGTGACGTCGTATGCCGAGTAGACCTCCGTTATGCCATCGACGACGGAGAACACCTCCTTGTACACGCCTTCATGCGAGGTTGTGTAGGGCACGGTGATGTCCGGCCAGCCCGCGGCCGACACCAGCATGTTGGTGAGGATCGGAATGAACGCTGACAACGGGTCGACAAAGGGCGAGCTGATACCAGTCGCCGGGTCGCGGTTGCTGTCCGGATCCAGATAGCAACGAATAATCCTTTGAACACTGTAGGGGTTGGTGTTGGTGAGCGGATTGAAGATCCGTTCGGACCGCAGATTGCCCGGTGACAGGTTCAGGCGCGGGCGCGTGAAGAACGTCAGGCCGAAGGTGTCCTTGTTGATCGGTATGGCCTGGGGCGTGAGCCGGTGGTTGATCCCGTAATACGCGTTGCGCAGGGCGTTGATGCCTCGCGCGCCCTGCGGCAGGGTCAGCAGCAGCGTGTCGACTGCCTGCTCGGCGGTAATGCCAGCCTGACTGAAAACATCGTCGAGGCTGAGCTGCGCATAGGACGAGGACGCGTCGGCGCTGGTTGACAGCCCGGGCGCGCCCGTAGCGTTGATCTCGGACATGGGCGTTCCCGTGCTTGACCGAATGAGGAGGATGGGCGATGGCTGATCCCGTTAGCGCGGCCGCGGCGAGCCAGGTTGGCTTGAGCGCCATTAACGCGATAATCCAGAACATCAATCTGATGGCAAAACAGGGCGCCCGACACGACTCTCTCGTTTCGTTCACCCAGGCGGCACGTGTGGAGCCGTTGGTGCTGGTCGACACAGGCGTGCTGTTTGATGACGTGTTGCCCGATGTGATGCAGTCGTTGAGCAACATCTTCGCGGGATACTATCTGCAGGCCGTTTCCCTGAACTCGACCATTGGTAATGCGAAAGTGGCATCGGTGCTGGGCACGTTCAATCCGAAGCGCGAATTCGGCGCGCTTGACGTGGTCGCAGGTGCATCTGCTGCAGCTGCGCATGTGCATCACATGATGACGGCCAAAGAGGCCTACCGTGACAGGCTGCCAACCGGGTGGAGTGATGGCTGGAGCACGGGCATCGCGCTTGAGGCGCAGGTGAAAACAGGAGGCGGTGCGAAAGGTCAGCGCGGTGCCAGGCCGCTTGACGCAGATGATGAGCAGTTCAGCCGGATGAAACGCGAGAACGAGATGCAGAGGCTCGAGCGGGAACAGGTTGAGCGCCGACGTATCACGACATCATTCGGGGAAGATGCCCTCACAACACTGAAAGAGAACGTCAACCTGTCGGTCGGCAAGATCTTTGAAGTGACGATCAAGCACGAAGACCGCACGTTGACGGTGCCGGTCTCGATCCGTCTGGTCGTCAACACAATTCCGACGGATCAGCTCGTTCGTGTTCTGTCTCCAGGCGATGAGGAGACCTCGTCCCGGGAGCGCTATCACGGATGGCGCTCCGGGCGCCTCGCGTTCTGGAAGGACACGGTTCTCTGCCGCGATCTGGTGGATGCGCACCGCAAGAACCTGATGGCTGACGGCGACCGGCTCTACGCGAACATCGTGGCGAAAGAGCGAAAGAATGCCTTCGCTGCAATATTCAACGGCAATCCATCGGTCGCCTCAGCGTCGAACATGGTGGTCATGTCTTCCAGTACCGTGTCCACGCTCGAGCAGGAGCTGGCCGGCCGTTTCGCGGATTTCCACGTGCGCCAGAAGGTCTTCGAGCGTACCTCGCTGATGATCGTCGCCGTGATTGATCGCGAATGGGCGCGTGTGGAGTTCTACCATCGCGGCATTCCCGAGGTCAGCAATCTGGGTTTCAAGGATATCAAGGGCTACAGCAAAGGCTCGAGTGGCCCGGATGTCTCGGAGATCCTGCGCGCATACAGCATGGTTTCGGCGCCTCGCCTTTGAGGTGAACGTCATGAAATTGACCACCTATATCACCGCCCTCTTCCCGCGGCTGCGCAAGGATATTGTGCTGGACGATATCCGCAATACGCGGGTGGAACTCGTCACGTCCACGCTGCCGGCTTTTACGGTGGCGACCCAACTGCTCGGCAAATGGAAGTGGAAATCTGAAGAGATGCAGGGATTCGCGGCAAGCTTTGGCCAGCTGGTTGCCAAGGGCAGCATGTTCGAGACGATTGAGGCTGGCCTGAAGGGATCGGAGGCGACGCTGATGCTCGCCGAGATGTTCGTAACAAAGACGTATAACGAGGAGATCTCGGCTGAAGCTCTGACCTTCCGGAAGGCAAGCGTCCTGCAGTTTATCGAGGCGGTCGCGTTTGTTTCACGCTTCGCGCGCAAGCTCGCGAACATGGCGCTCGTAGTCGAAGCGATCCCGTATGCGGAAGATGGCGAAACTTTCATGCATGCGCTGCAACCGGGCGAGGTCAAGTGGATCAGCGAGAATTTCGTCTCATTCTGCACCATGTTCCATGCGGTGTCCGCGCCGGTGAAGTCGATCGAGGAAACTTTCGAAGCGATTCCGGATATCGTCATCCGGAACGCTGATTTCGGAGCGTTGAAGGAAGCGGTTGGTGAGAGCAAGCTCGATCCGTTCAGGTTTGGATTCGTGCCGGTCCAGATGAATCCGTTCTATCGCTTCGGGAAAATGCAGGCCGAATGGCAGGTCGAGCGGTTCAACGAAGCGAAGGATGAGCTCAAGCTCGTTCAACTGCGCAAACTCAGGCTCGAAAAACTGCTGGCGAAGAAGCCCGACGCCGCGCTTGAGCATGAGATCGAATACATGGAGAACCGCGTACAGGGCCTGAATGCAAGGATCGCCCGGATGGAGACGTCGTATGCCTGATATCCATCCCGGCTCCCATGGCAACCCGGCTGCCCCCGGTACTTTCCGCCTCTATCCCCGTGGGTTCCTTGGGAAGATCCTGCCGCCACGTCTTGTTGTTAAGCCCCGCCCTTTCGATGTGCGCATTCGTACGACCCCGATCGCCGGCATTGTGGTGCCCCAGCAGATCACAGCGGATGCCAATGCCGCCGTGGAAATGCTGTACGCGCAATACATCAAACGTGCTGCAGCAACCATGTCGTTTGAATTCCGGGAAAAGATCCTGATCGTGGCGCTGGATGCGTTCGGCACGGCGAGTTTCTCGGACTGGTATGCCACACAGGCGGAAAGCCCGTCATTTGGCGACACACACCAGCGCTTCCTGGATGACACCTTGCGCTTCATCCGGCATGGGCGGCGAAATCTCTCGCTGGAAGCATGGGCCAGTTTCCTCCTGCCTTCAGAAGGCGGAACACGTCCGGTCGGTGCCAGTGAGTTTGGCGACGCCGCAGAATCCAGTGAAGTGGCTGGCGAGTTCTTCAGCTACATGCAATCGGCACAGCCGGTCACGGCAGGCGCAACGACGGTCCTTCTGGCCGACGTCATCCAGCAGTGGACCTCGCGGCCTGGCGGCATCGAGGATCTGCTCGGGACCCTGCACCTGCTGTTCGGCAACCTCTGAATCCTTCCCATCCGATTCAAATTGTATGGCTGACGCTTTGGGTGCCGGGTGATCCGGGACCGGCTGCGTCTTGCGCGGATATTAATCCGGAATCCTTTATATTTGCCAAGCGCAATGAGGAGTTCTAGCATGCGTCGCATTACACATCGCGGTCTTGTGGCAGCAATGGAGGAAGAGGAGCTTCTGCAGGAAGAAGAACAGCCGGCGGAAGTCGAAGACCTCGCCAACTCGCAGGAAGAAGGGCTCACGGAGATCGTCGAGGACGAGGCGGAACTGGACCAGCATGATGCGTTGACCGATGAAGCCGTCGAGACCGTGGAGGCGCTCGAGGCGCTGCGCGAGCACCTGAAGGTGTCGCTTGAGTCCGGCGGAATCGACCAGGCAGGCGCCGGTGTGCTGGACATCAGCCTGAAGCATATGTATCGGCGCCTGGGCGTGAGGACCGTGCGCGTGACGCCGGCGCTTGAGTCGTTTGGCTCGATCGCGCGTCGCAGCGAGACGACAAAGATCGCCATGGAGGAAGTGGGCGAGCAGGTCAGAAAGATCTGGGAAACCATCGTCGCGTCGATCAGGAAGGCGATCGAGTGGATCAAGGGGTTCGTCAAGAAGCTCTTTGACAACGTTGAAGCGATGGTGAGCCGCGCGAAGTCGCTCAAGGAGTCAGCGGGCAAGATCGAGGGAGAGCCCAAGGAGCGCGAGATCAAGAATTCGGGTCTTGCCGGTGCACTTCATCTGGGTGGCAAGGTGCCCGCCGATCCATCGGGCTCGGGGCGTTTGCTGGAAGTCACGGAGAAGATGTTCGGCGCCTACGGCGGCATCGTGCAGAAGATCGCGACAGCCGGGCCCGACAAGGTTCTGGGCGAGGCGGCTGGTGGTGAAATTGCCAAAGAGTTCTCGCCGGAGCATTTCGGTCTTGAACCCGTGCACGATGCGGCCTCCCAGGGCATTCCTGCGCCGGAAGGTGCAGCGGTTGGTCGCTCGGCAGAATTGCCGGGCGGCAAGGCGATCGTGATGATCGTCACGGCGAGCCTGGATGGCTCGAACGCTGGCGTGCTGAACTTCAACAAGCAGGCCGCCGAGTTCAAGGGCGAGGCGGTACCTGTGCTTAACCGGGACGCAGCAAGCACCATCTGCGACAACGTGATCAAGCTCGGAGAAGCGATCCGCCAGAAGCAGTCACTCGCCAGGACGGCTGAGTCGGCCAAGGAGCTGTTGCTCAGGGCCTGCGAGCAGGCTGCGCGATCCGAGGACGGCAAGGCCGGGGCGGTCAAGACGGTGCGTGGGCTGCTCAAGCTGATCGATGCGCCATTCGTCGCCATGACGTCGTACGCCACGAAAGCCGGCAGGTCGCTCAACCAGCACGTCGAGCAGTCCATCCGTGCGTACGGTCCCGCAACCGGCGGCGCTCCTGCCGAACACAAGGAGGAAGCGAAGGAAGCGGCCTGATCGACGCGTTCCAGGGCGAACTTCACCGAGAGCCGATCCATCCGGCAGGTTGGCCAGATGCCTGGGTGGCCCCAGGTGAAGCGTCCCTGCCCTTTTCTGCAGGCCGTGCGATGCGCAAATTCATTGTCGCGCTGGAGTCGTACCAGGACTCTCATATTGCGATATCCCTGGAGGAAGAAGTCCTCCTCATCGATGAAAACGCGCGTGACGAGGCACAGATCCAGACGGACCTTGCCGATGTCAACCGTGGTCTGGATACCGCGGATGCGCTCGAAGACCTGGCCGTCGTCGCTGGCAACATCGAGGACGCCAGTGAGCAGGAAACGCAGTTGATTGATACCTGCGCGCAAATGGCCACGACGGGCACCGATATCCAGCCGGAGGAATTGATGCAGCCGGCGCAGCGGGCCGAAGACGGAACGGTGGCCACAGAGGGTTTCAGGGAAACGGCCAAAGGGATTATCGAGACGATCCTGAAGTATGTGGCGAAGATCTGGGAGTCGTTTGTCGGCTGGCTCAAACGCACCTTTACGTTGATCGGCAGCACCCGTGCGCGGCTGGACAAGCTCCGGAAATATCTGGCAACCGTCGAGAAAGCGAAGTCACCGCTCAAGGAAGGCGCTACGGTCAGCGTGTTCGACGAGGCAGGCTACCAACCCGTCAAGGATGGCCGGTCCTATGTCCAGCTGAACCGTGACTGGTCGCGCACGATGGAGTGGGTCTTCGGTGACTACGCCCGCTACGCGCTCACGATGGGGGGGAAGGCCGTGAAGGGCATTGAGACATTCGATGCCCAGCATCCCGAGGAGTCGGCGACCAAACTGCGGCACGACCTCGCGAGCGTGAAGCTTGCCAGCATGCCGGGTCCGCGGCGTGCGAAGCGGGTCGGCAATCTGGACGTGGAAATCTCGGACGACCTGCCGCACAACAAGGTACTGATGGTGTCGGACCTGCAGAACGACGGAGAAGCGACCACGCTCTCTGTCCTGGAGAAACTGCGTACGCATCAGGTGCAACTTGCCGATGCCCGTGCGGGAGAGGTCCGCAGCCGCAGTGAGCATGCGGCGCAGTGCAAGCCGCTTACGTTTGACGAAATGGATACGCTGGTGGATGAGTTCGAAGGGCAGCTGCGCGCGGTGGAGAAGTTCACGAGCTCGAACCGCGAAGGCGAGCTGCAACGCACGCGCAAGGCACTCGCGAGCGCCTCGCAGAAGGCACAGGCGTCACTGGGCAAACTCGACCAGGGGGACGATTCGGCCAACGGCGCGGCTCATGGCAAGGTGGTGGAAACGTATTTCCGTGCCATACTCGCGTTCAACGCCGCGTTCTGTAACTGGATCAACCAGCCGCTTTTGACCGTTTCCAGTCTCGCACTGACAAATGTGCGATCGGGCCTCGTACGCATCCAGGAATCGCTCAAGTGCTACGAGCTCCAGACGGGTGAAGCCAGCAAGGGCCATGGCGTTCCTGTCTCGCCGCATGCGGCGCTCCCGGCTCGTTGATGGTCCGGATGCCCGAGGTGGTGTGAGAGGAGGAAGGCCCGTGCGCCAGAGAACATCACGGGCCCGCGCTCGCGGGTTATCGCACCCAGTGGCACACGCGGTGATGATGATGGTCGTAATGACACACCTGATGCGAATGCGCTTCGGCCAGCGCCGGGGCGAGGACAACAAACGCAACCGCGGTAACCGCCAGAATCTTTGCAGCGAATTTCATTCCCTACTCCTGTGTTGAACATGCGGCCAGCGATTTGGCCGTTGCCGTATTAACGCCTGGATCTCCTGTCTGGTAGACGGCAAGTTCATTACGTGCCGAAAGCAATGTAACGACGAATTACGAGATTGTCAGGTGTGTCTGACATTTAAGTCTGCATTCCGTTGTCGTGCTCCAGTTCGCTGCCGCGTCAAGCAGCAATGCATTCAGTCATCCACAGGAATCCTCATTTTTTAGAGATAAGAAAACACGCCGATACAGTATGGAGGGAAAAGGTATGCGACGGTTTTTCCTGGGCCTTGAGGCCTTTGATGATGCGCCGACGGGTGCCGAGGAAGATGAAGGCAAACCCGCTGGTGCACAAACGCCACCCGAGCCAGATGATGAGGGCAAGCCCCCAGTTGAAAAGCCGGAGGGCGAAGGGGGCACGAAAGATGGCGCAGTCAGTGGCGCGGAACCGCCACCGCCGGCACCCGATGCCGGAGCGGATTCCGGTGTAGACAGCGCGGCTGCACCCGCTTCAACTCCCCCCGTCCCCGCAGACCCAGTCGCTGGCGCGGATCAGGCAACTCCGGTGCCGGGGGTGCCAGTCGAACCGGCAGCCGCTGTGGCGCCCGCCGGAAGTGACGCGGCAGCAGCCGCTGCCGAGGGAACGGAAGGTGCGACTGCTGACGTACCCAAACCCGATGTCGAGCCCGTGCCATCACTGCCCGATGCGCCAGTGACCGGCGAGGTCTCACCCGAGCCCGTGAAGCCGACACCGGTCGGCGCGACGAATGCATCCGATGCAGCATCAGACGTTTCGGGCCTGCCTGCGCAACCCGAAGCGGAACCCGCGGCAGATGCAGAGGCGCTTGAATCGCTGCGCGAACAGCTTGCGCTTGCCTGGGCAATGGAAGAAGCCGTCAATGAACTGGGCGAGGCCGGCGAGACTTCCGCTGAAATCGGTCAGGACCTCGACGAGTCGGAGCGGAATATCCAGATCGCCGATTCCCTCAGTGATGTCGCTTTCGTTGCCGACAAGATTGAGAAAGCGACGCCGGCGGAAGCGGCGCTCATGGAAACAGCGGGAGATCTTGCCGTGGCCGGCACCGATGTCGAGCCCGAGCAGGTCGTGCCGTCAATGGAATCGTATATCGGCACGACGATCGCCACCGAAGGGATCAAGGAAACGGTTACGAAGATCCTGCAGGGCATCATGCAGTTCATCGAGCGGGTCTGGGAGAAGATCCGGGCGTACTGGCGCGTCCACGGCTCCCTGCCGATGTGGCGCAAGCGCATCGAATCCCTGCGCAAACGGGTGCAGGCGGCCAGTGACGAGGTGATCAGGCAAGACGTTACGGCCCCCCTCTCGCTTGCGGGCCTCGTGGTGGACGAGCAGGTCGGATCAGAGGCTTCCGTGGGTATGATAGATACGAACATCTCGCGGATGGTCAAGACGGTACACGGTGTCTTCAGCAACTATGCCAACGGCGTAGTGGAGCGCGGGCACGATATCGTCAAGGCGTTGACGGAATTCGACCCGAACCAGCCCGAGAAGGCCGTGAATGACCTGAAGAACAAGCTTGCCGGCATGCATGCCGAGGGTATGGAAAATGGCAAGTCGCTCACGCTGCCCGGCAACTTCAAGCTCACGCTCGACGTCTACAAGGCGCAGCCCGACGAAGACGCGGAGGCAGCGCTCGAGCGGTTGCGTAACTCCGGCGTCAAGCTCGTGAAAGGCCAGATCCACCCTGTGCATCACATGGCCAAGGTTCAGATACGGTTGAACCGGATGAGCGCCGAGGAATTCAAGCGGCTGGCGATCAGCATGCTGGGAAATGGCGATGAACTGCTGAAGTCGCTCGAGTACTTCTACGAAAAGCCCTATCAGCAGATGGAGGCGTTGTCGAAGCAGATCAAAGGCGCGTCGGCGCAGGCGACGAATGCGATTGGCAAGGCAGGCGAAACCGCCATGGCCAAGGGCAAGACGGTGGGTTACTACCGCTCGCTGCTGAACTTCAACAAGGCGTTTGCGCAGTGGACGTATCAGCCTTTCGTGCCACTGTACTCGTATTCGCTGCGCACGCTGCGCGCCATGCTCGAACTGGTGGAAGCCTATCTGAAGCCGCTCGGCGTAAAGGCGGAGGAACCCAAACCACAGGCAGCCTGAAACACCGTGTTTCGAACAAAAAAGGGAGAGCGCTGCTCTCCCTTTTTGCTGTCTGGTCAGACGGGATCAGTACGCCGGTGCATACTGGACAGGGGCCATTCCCGCAACCTGGTTTCCCTTCGCGTACATACATTGCGCGTACGCGTTGTTGTACTGCACCTGAATGCCCATCTGGGCATTGGACGAATTTCCTGCGCCGAGCGCTGCCCCCGCGGTCGCGCCGACGGCGGCACCCGCACCCGCCGCGTGGCCGTGCCAGCTCGTCGCGGCGCCGAACGCTGCACCGAGTGCCGTCGTCAGCAATGCCGTTCCAACCGCGCTCGCATTCGCGCGGTCCGCCTGCCCTTCAACCTGCGACGCTGCGTACTGCTTGCACGTGTCCTGTTCCTGCTGAAACACCTCAAAGGGCACCGCTTGCCCGGGCAGCACCTGTACGGTCGGCCCCACCGGCGTGCTGGCGCACGAACAGAGAAACAGGGTCGCGCCCAGCACGAGCATCGGGCGCAGGAGGATATTTTTCATGTTCGTCGCGGATAAAAGACGTGCAGTTGACCGGCAAAATTATACGGGCGGGAGATATCTGAAATTTCGTTCCGGAGCCCGGCGTGCCGGTAATTGACAATCCTTGACGCTAGTCCTGAACAATTTCTTAGATTCACGATGGGGACAGGTCGATCTTATGCAACGACGCGAGTGGATCGACCATGCCCAAACTTCTCCTGGCTGTTCCCGAGACGTACGACAGTGTCACGCGCCCCATCATCTACGACGTTACGCGCCAGCTGTTCGCCTGGACTGGGCTGCCGCCCGACACGCCGATTCTCTATCCGTCCGCCCACGGCACAGTCCAGCAGCCGGGTTCGGAACGCCTGCAGGAGCCGCTGAAGGCTGAGCTTGCATTCAACGATCAGGTGAGCGTTGAAGTCGACGAGACCGTCGAGCAGGATCGTATCCTGAGCACTGCGGTGCTGTATCCGGACAACCTCTTCATTTTCCGTGATCCGCGGGTCGAGACGATCCTCAAGCCGGTTTATTCGTCGACCGAGGTCACGATCAATTTCAAGTTCCGCTCGGTCGATGAGGTCAAGGCGAAGCGCTGGCGTGAGCAGATGCGGGTGCGCGTCTCCCAGTTGCGTGACGTGCTGCTCATCGACATCCGCTACGCCTACCAGATTCCGCCTGCGGCCCTGCTGGTCCTGAGGGAAATCCATCGTCTCATGGAAAACATCGCCGGTTATGGCGACACCTTTGCGCACTGGTTCGGCGAGCATGTGACGCCGGCGGCCACTGTCGAATCCAACCTGAGCGGCGAGCAGATGCAGGTGGCCTTCACCGAGCACCAGATGCGCATCGTGGGCATGTGGGATTTTGAGGGGGCGCCCGAGCCCGGTTCGAAGGAAGACGAAGGCGATACCTGGACGATCGGTGTGGCCTTCAAGTTCAGATACGACAAGCCGGTGTCGGTCGTCATGGACTATCCGCAGATGATCCACAACCAGGTCATCCGGCTTCGCGACGACACCCTGCCCTTCAATCCGGATCAGGTCAGCAAGCACTATTCGCTCTCGGCGTACTTCTTCGAGCATTTCAACAAGGCACGTGCGCTCGAAGGGATGCTCAAGGGCCCGGAGATTGTCGGCAACGAGGGCCTGCGCTTTCCTCGCTGGGATGAATTCCTCCCGAAGTCGACGGCACCCTGGTACATCCGCATCTTCAGCGGCATGATTTCGCTCGATCTCGCCGAGGGGCGCAATCCCAGGCGCCTGATGAGGCTCGACAGGCTGCCCGAAGGCTACACGATGAGTGAGCGGATGAAGGCCTTTGTCGAGGGCGAAGCGCCATATATGACGCGGCTTTTCTACTCGGTTTTCTCCTGCAACCTCTATCTCTCGAACGACATCCAGCCCGATGGTTCGATTGAGGTTGATCCGGATCTCAATGTCCTGACAACGTTCGATCCCAACCCCCGGGCGCGCTTTCACGTATGGCTGGGCCTTTGCTACAACTGGCGCTTCCTGAGCCCGGCGGCGCTCGCGCGGCTCATGGCGAATTTCGACATCCTGCAGCTTATCGTGAATGGCTTGTGGCCCGACCTGCCATCGTGCTGCCTGCCGTACGCGATTGGCAGCAGCAACCAGACGTCAAGCGCCTCGATGGCCTGCCTGATGAATGGCGGTGCGGATGGTGCCAATGGCATGCTTGATACCGGCATGAAGACCGTCGAGACGTTCTATGTTCAGTCGATCAGTGAGGATGCCTGATTGTTACGGGAGGCGAGATGCCGATAATCGATGACGAGCGCTTTCCACCGCATCCGCGACCCGACTCCATTCGCATCACCGATCCGAAGTACAAAGGAATCGCGGTCGACAACCGCTACATTCCGGCCACCGATCTGCTCACGCATGTGGAGGGTAGCAGCTGGACGGTCGAGTATTACAGCCAGGTCCTGGATCGTGATATCACGATCCTCGGCCAGTCACTGCACAAACCACCCCAGTATCTGCAGTACCGGCATATCGGGCAACTGGAGTTGAAGGTCAGCCAGCCGCTTGCCGCCACGCAGGAGCCCAATACCAAGAAGATGGGTTACAAGGGCGGCGCCAACCTCTATCCGGTGCTTATTCCAAACCAGGGCGATGTCTTTGTGGCCCAGGTCGACGACGGCCGCTTTGGCATCTTCAACGTCACGTCGACCGAGCGCAGGAGCTTCTACAAGGACAGCGTCTACGCAATCGAATACGAGATGCTCGACTACGCCACCCCGGATCGTCGTCGCGATCTCGAGGTCAAGACGATCCAGCGGCTCGTCTATGTCCGTGACTACCTCCAGTGCGGGCAGAATCCACTGGTTGAGGCAGCACTCTGGCAGAAGCTCGTGAAGCTGCACAGCCGTTTCGACTCGATGCTGAAGACATACATGAAGCAGTTCATGAGCGAGGAGTTCATGACGCTGCTGGTGCCGGGCCAGCCGTGGCCCACGTATGACGCGTGGCTCGTGCGTGCACTGACCGAGCTCTTCGAGACGACCGCATCGACGGAACTGCTGGCGATGCGGCAGCTGAACTGCGATGACGATCCATCGATGTCCTGCGTGCAGCTCTGGAATGTGCTCGTGAACAAGGACCCCGATCTGCTGAAATTCGTGAACCAGCGTGCGGGGCTTGCCTGGACGACGCGCTTTACGCGAAACGCGATGTTCAACGGCATCCGCTGGAGCGGGATCGAACTGGTGGTGTATCCAGTCGACGTCGAGATGACGGTTGATCAGGAACTCGTTGGCATCGAGCCGCTGACCGACAGCGAACTTGAGCCGACGACCTCGCGCGCAGGGCGCCTCGAGGACCTGGTTACGACGCAGGCGCTCGCCGGTCTGCCTTACGAGGGCGCGCCGCTCATCCACCCTGTGCTGTGCGACGACCGCTACGTGTTCTCGCGTCGCTTTTACGACAACACGGAAGGACAGTCCCGGCTCGAGCTGCTTGTGGGGGACTATCTCCATGACAACACGCTCAATCCTGACCTGCTTGATGTGTTCTGCGAGACCTGGCACGCGTGGGGAGCACTGGAGCGCTTCTACTACACGCCCATCGTACTCATGTTGATGCGCTGTGCTATTCGACGTGCATAGCGGCGCGTGTAGTGGCGTGTATAGCCGCGTGTGCAACTGCGTTTGCCATGACTCCACGGCCTCATGCGTCACCAGGGAGAAGGAGATGAAACAGCATGTCCCCCGCGTGATGCCGGTCTCGCGGCCGCCCACGGCGAGCTGGGTGCCGCCGGCCCAGCGCGATACCGCGTGGTGGATCTTCTACCGGCTTTTTCGATGCAGGCTCAAGCGGATCCTGACCATTCCGCTCGAAGAGATGCAGGAGGTGGGTACCCCCACCTCGTTTGATCCCGATGTCGACCGGCAGATGCAGAACGAGCGCGTGGAGCGCATGCTCTCGATCGTCCAGATGGCGCACCTTTGGGGAGAAGGCGTTTCGATCGGGCTCGTCGATCCGCGTGATGCGACGGAGATCTACGAGCGCCTGAGCAATCACCTTTACGCCTGGAAGGACAAGCTTGAGAACGAGGTCAATACCCGCAACGCGCCGCTTGAGGACCTCGTAAAGCTCGATGCCTTTGCGAACGTCGTGTACGCACTGGCCAGATACCAGTTTCCCCGCGATTACATGGATTCGCGCTTCGAGCGCAAGGCGCGCAGTCTCTTCGCCTTCACGGGCGAAAGCCTGCTCAAGCCACTCAAGCCGGCGCCCACACCCGTCAACCAGGTGACTGGTGAAGAAGACCCGGGCGAGCAGCGCCTGAGTCTTGCCGACGCGTTCGTGCGCGGGCGCCCCTCCCCGGCCTCGGCACTACGCTGGAAATAGACAGGCGAGGCGCTGCTGGATCAAGGCAGACGCGAGGGAGGCGCCATGGAGTTCGAACAGTCCGCCTTGATGGTCGATGTCGAGCAGATCATCAACGGTGGGTCCAACCCGGTACATTTCACGGTCGGTGCGACCATCCTGGTTACGACCACGAACACGATCGTCAACCCGATCAAGGTGACAGGTATCGACCTGAGGCGCGATTACCTGAATCGCTACTCGGACGAGCTGATCATCACCACCGAAATCCTTGCGGGACAGTACAGCAACCTCGTCTACCCGTACAAAAACGCGGTCGACATCACGCTCACGCGCACGCCGCTCATGGAGGTCGGCGACACGCCAGACGCTGGCAGCACGGTGCAGTCCGAGCGGTTCACGGCGACCCTCCTCGACGAAGGCTCGCCCCTGCTTGAGCAGAATACGCCCTTTGCGCCCACCCAGCCGAACCTGGATCTCACGGGCCCGGTAACGGTGCAGTTCCAGCTCGTGAACAAGGCGCTCGAGCAAATGCGAATGATGGATGTGGGCCAGGTTTTCCGTGGCTGCTCCGTTGACGACGCGATCAGGACTGTGCTGACCAATGCGTCACAGACGACGACTGTCGACGGTCAACGCACCGTCCAGGGCGTCACGATGATCCCGTCCGCCAACCCGACGCCGCGCGAACATATCGTGATTCCGCATGGCGTGAGACTGGTAGACGTGCCCCAGCATATCCAGAAGCACTGCGGCGGCGTCTACAACGCCGGCATGGGCTATTTCCTGCAGGGCAACCAGTGGTATGTCTATCCGGCACTGGATACGACGCGCTTTAACAGCGCTGCGGCGAACTCTCCTACCCTCACCGTGCTCAACGTACCGTCGAACAAGTTTCCCCAGGTCGAGCGCACGTATCGGCAGTCTGGCACGAACCTGATGGTGATGGCCACCGGCAGCGTGAAATTTCGTGACCCCAGCAATCACGCGCAACTGAACCTGGGCAACGGCGTGAGATTCTCGGACGCCTCGAAGTTCATGGATGGCTTTGTCTCGGTGTCGGACAACCGTGCGCTAGCTTCACGCGGCAGCGTCAACAACGAATTCATCGGCACGTCCCGCCCCAACGGCAACAACAACGTCCACGTCTCAGGCAATCCCGTCAACGCGAATTCGCTTGAAGAGTATTCGAATCTCGCGCGTGCGATGGGCGCGTCAATCACCATGGAGTGGGAGAACTCGAATCCAGACCTGATCGTACCGGGCATGCCGGCACAGGTGCTGTTCCTGCAGAACGAGCAGATCCAGACGCTGACGGGTGTGGTGATCGGCGCCCAGCACTATACGCAGATGCGCGGTCAAGGATTCAGCGCGTCGCGCTATGTCACCACAACGCACCTGAACATCTTTCTGCAACCCCAGGATCAGACCAGTCCGGCCTCTGCCACAGGTGCCGGCACGCCCCAGGATGCATCATGAGTACGCCTGCTGTCCTCGTGCTGGATTTTAGCCAGCCAGCCGAGGAAGTATTGCTGGCCCAGATCAACCATGACAACGCCACGCTGATTACACCCGATCAGGTTCGCATGGGTTACGTCGGTGCGCTTCCCCAAATCGATTCTGACGGCAGGAACACCACGGTCTATGTGAGCGCTGCGCAGGGGGCGAACCTCGAGGGCGCTGGATACTTCAATTATCACCGCATCGACATCAGCACGGTGCCCGGTACGCGTTCGACGCTCTTCACGCTTGTCGCCCAGAAGAAGCTGTCTGATCTGCTGCCAGACATCAACGCGCGCTTCTCGCTGAACCTCACACGGGCCGATATCGTCGATGCGCGACTGCCCTCTGTCGCGGCGGGTCAGACGCTCAATGCGAGCTTGACCATGAGCGCCCGCGCCCTGCTGTGGACCGGAACGCTTGCGCTGACGCTCACCCGATAAGCCATCCGCCGGACATCCGCAACATGCTATGAGCCGGTAGCCAGAGCCGGTCACCCAGGCGCTGGCGTCAAATCGTTTCGTTCCAGCTATGGAGGTCGTATGCAAATCAATACCGCGGAAAGTGCGGTGAGCAATCTGCTCGCACTGATTGTCGCGTCCAACGCCCGCTTTTCGTCGATGCACGAAGGGGCGTTGCAGGTGGAGTCCGTCACTGCACTCGCGACGCCAGACGCCGACGGCAACGATACGACCACCGTGGTGTCTGCGCAAGGATACAGCAACACGCAGGCCTTTTCGTACAGCCGCGTCGCGCTCACCGATATTGTTCCCGATTCGCCCCCGGTTGTCACGGTGACGGTTGGCGACGAAGAGGCCGATGTGCTCGCCGCGGTTGCCGCTGCCATGGGACTCATTGCCAGCGAGCTGATCCTGGTCGATCCAACGGAAACGCTCGCTGGGGCAAGCGAAGCGGTCGTTGACGCCAGTGCGACCTCGCTGCTCTACAACAGCAACCCTGTTACGGTGCCGCTGGACTGGGAGCCAGCTCACATCAATTCACTGGTCGACAACACCAGTATTGGCGGTTTCGAACCACCGCCCGACGGGGCGGATTCCTGATGGTTGAACCGCCCTGCACTGCCTGGCATGGGGGAGTCTTCCTCCATGCCTTTTATGCCGTCAGCACACGAACCACACGGAGATGGCGAAAATGAACATCGATCCGACGCTCAGCACAGTGGAAAATTTTCTTCAATACGCGACGAATCCCGCGCTGGGACAGCCAACCAGTCCGGACCAGGTTGCGGTGACTGCACCGCAACCATACGACCCGGCGACGCTGGGTTTCTTTCTCGGCGCGGGTCTGAACGTCGACGGTGAGGCCAGCAACACCCAGATCATCGTCTATCTGCGGCCGTCGCTCGAGGACGTGACGCAGGATGGGGTCAACCAGGTGCTGATCTACGAACGGCAGGTGCTTTCAGATGTGGTGAGTACCGGTGCAACTGTCGAGGTCGACTCACAGATGTCTGCGCCACAAATACTGCAAGCGATCGCGGGTGCCTTGGGTGTCGTAGCCGACGCGATCGGGTTTGTTACGCCACTGGACGGGCAGCCTGATGCGGTTCAGATTGACGCAGACCCATCACCGCTCTATCTCCCGGGTGCTGTAACAGTTCCGTTGAACTGGACGTAAGCACGAAACCGTACGTGATGACGATTCCAGATTTTTTCAGACCTATATTCCGCCCGTGAATCCAGACCAGTAATGGAATGATTCAATTCAATACTGTCAATACGAAAGGAGTGGAAGATGGAATTCTGGGCGAAGTTTGGAACGGCTGCAAAGATGTCCGCCTATCTGGTGGTTGCCGGTGTTGCATCTCTGGTCGTGGGTCAATCGATCAACGATCTCTTTAATCCGAAGTGAAAACACGAGTCAGGGAAACAAGATGAACTGGAACAAGCAAGGTGCACTCCTGAAAATTATTGCCGGCATCGCGATCAGTACCATCGCAACGACCCAGGCAAAGAAGTGTTTCGAAAATCTGTTCAACATCCGATAAGGTGAAAAAATGGCATTCTGCAAAGCGTTTGGTTACACGGCCGGAGCAGTACTCGGCACGTATGTTGGCTGGAAAATCGTGAGTGAAATCGAGTCCCATCTCAAGGCGAGAAGTCGGGAAAACAACGAGCAGCGGAAGCAGGAACAAAAGACCGGGCAGCCGCGGGAAGCAGCGGCAGCGTAAGAGCGTGCAGCACAAAAAAGGAAGGCGACATGAAGTCAGGAATTCTGGTGGGACTCCTGTTCGTCTACGTCATTGCCGAAGTGTACCGGCACGGTCGTTAGACGAACGGAAGGACTGGGAAGAATACCGCTGACATGCACTTTATGCGGTATCAGAAACAGCACAAAGGGGCGGTCCTGTCTGTGCGCTGCTGGCAAACCGGGAGCGAGCAGCGCGCCGCAGTCACCTGGACGATCCCCCGGTTCCCGGCTGAAAAGTCGGGAGCCCTTCGAAACCGCCTCACACGCTTGTGGAGGCGGTTTCTTTTTTTAGCGTCATGAACCAAAACAACTTGGATCCTATATTACTCAAACAGAGTACAAGTTGTTTGCCTCAATTTTCTCTCGTAGTGCTAAATCACGTTGACCACCTTCTTTTGCTAAAGGAGTATGAAAATGAAAGCTATCAAACTCGTAAAGGCGAATACCCTTTCCATTAGCGGTCTGAAGAATCATGTACGCAGCGCGTTTGAAGCGGGTAAGTTCATGACCGATGGACGTGCACTACCCAGCGTAGATTTCGGGCAACCAATCGCAGTGGAGGTCACGGCGATGGATACGCTGGGATTATTTCCGACCGTCGTTTGCGAGGATGACGAGGTTGTCGAACACGGGCGCCAGTTCACACGGCAGATGCATCTGAAGATGGTGCCGGACTGTGTGCATCAGGACGCAATCATGGAACTCGTTGCCGCGAACCGGTTGCTTGCAGGCGAGTTCGATCACGTGAAAAACATACGTGTTTGCCTGAAGAACTACAGCACCGCGAACGCCGTCATGTAAGAACCAGGCAGCAGTCAAACTGACCGGAGCCCCGGAAGCACTTTCACGTGCTTCCGGGGCTCTCTTTTTTCTGGAACCCAATTCGCACCGAAAGATGACCATCACACAAGACATTCTCTCGCTGTTCGCGAACGGCACGCGACTCGACCGCGCACAGATCCACGCGAAGCTTCCCCAGTACAGTCCGCGGCAAATTTCCAGCGCTGTGCTGAGCGTGAACGGTTGCGGGCGCCGCAGGAAGGCGCTACGCATTGTTGACTACAGGCTGTACGGTACAAGACGCGCGGCCGCGGTATTTGCTCTGGGCGCGGGACCCGACCTGCGTTACAGGGACTGGATTGCAGAAAAGCTCGATGCCAAAATTCTCACCCTCTTCAGTGACACCGAGGGGTTCACGGAAGATCAGATCAAACACCGCGTGCCGCCGGTCATGCGTAGGCATGTCAAGTCAGCCGTCGAGAGATTGCGCGGGAAAACCGGGGGAAAGCGAAAGATCCGCGTGATCGGCTACAGGGTGAGTCGTAGCGGCATCGGACCATCGGCTCCCATCTTCGCTCCCGGAATGCAGCGCGATGTGCATCGTCACGGCGGCACGGAACACGGCGATGCGCTGTTTCTGGGTGCCGATGCAACCCGCCGACTGCACCAGGCGAGAAACCGGTTCGAGCAGCGGCAGCTCGCCCGGGAACTCGATCACTATGGGCGGTAGTGCACCCGCGCGAGCGTAGTGTTTTTTCGGGTCCTCGCCCTGCCGGTTGCTTTCCCTATCCTTTGAACTGCGATTCCGGGTTCCCCTTCCATGTTTGCTTCGGCCCGCTGCGCACCACGTGTCAATGGTGCGGTTTTCGGCGTGTCCAGAACGGTAGCGCTTCCATTTCCTGTGCGGAGTAACTTTGATGAAAGCATCGAATGTCATCGGGGCACTTGCCCTTGGCGCTGTCTGCTTTGCGACAGGTTGGCTGCTTCCTTCGCCCCTGGCTGATGCAGTACGGTGCGTGTCCGACTTTCAGATCAAGATCAGGCCGGAGACGCTCGAGGTGTTTGTCGACAGGGAGACAGGTTGTGAATATGTCGGACTGGAAAAGGGTGCCCTGACGCCGCGCGTGAGTGCCGACGGCAGGCAGATCTGCAAGCTTCAGTGAGTTGCACGCAAGTCGTGGTGAGCCCGCAAATGGCCGATATGAAACGTAGCTGGGATCTGTAGTTCATCGATGAAAAATCGGGCTCACGGCGAGTCCGATTTTTTTTGCGCTTCCTGAATTTTATGGCCTTTGACCATTTGATGAGGGAAGCCATTTCATGTCCGACCCCGAAACTCCACCGTCGCCGGACTCGAGCGACGCAGATATCAACCAGGCCTCAGCGGCTCAATCGGCGACGTGGGCATCGAAATGCGCTGTCGCCTCTGAGGAAGCGGCTGCACTCGCGAGGCGCTACGCCGGAGAGGCCGGCAATGCGGTCAGCAGTGTGTTGGGCGTGTCGACCGACGCCGGCAATGTGCTGGTTGACGGCTCGGACAGCAAGGCACTACTCCGACTCGATCCGCGCCCGGACAACATGCTCGCCGGCGACGCCGAAGGTCTCTATGCCGTGGCCCTGCCAGGCAAATCCACCCTTAACGTGATCTGGGGGCAGTCGAATGCCGAGGGCGTACACGATGGCGGCCCCAATCCGGCGAGCGAGCTCGTCTTTGTCTGGAATCCCGATACGGGCACGTGGGGTAGTAGCGACTACACGCAGCCGCCCTTTTCGTTGCCCCCGCCTGCCGGGAATAACGGGAACAACAATGTGGGCCTGGCCTATGTCCATCGCGTGGCAGATGAGACACAGGCAAGCACGTTCCTTGTCTACGACGCTCAGGGCGGCAAACCCCTCTCGGACTGGGTGCCGCAGAGCGCCGTACGCTACGCCGCGCTCAAGGCAAAAATTGAGACCGCGCTTGCCTCGCCCGAACTGCAGGCCCTCGGCATCACGACGGTCAGCGCGGTGATCGGGCTGCAGGGCGAAGCAGACAGCTTTACGACCGATGCAAATCCCTTGCCGTCATGGGCACCCAGTACGCCTCATGTTGCCGGAGACGAGGTCAACAGCACGTCGCTCGGCGCCGTGTGCTGGATCTGTGTGGGCGCCGGAACGACAGGCGCAGTTGAGCCGGTCTGGGCGGGCAACGGCGCGGATGTGATTGTCGATGGCAGTTGCTACTGGGTCCAGGCCGGTGGCGTGAACGCAGACGGTTGCGCCGAGCGTGCGGAGTCGTTCACGACCTACCTTGCAGAATTCTCCACGCTCATCGACCAGTTCATGGCGGAATCATGGGTCGACGAAAACACCGCGTTCCTGATCGCCGGCATGAGTGGTCTGCATGACCGGTACGAGCCGACGTGGGCGCAGCAGTACTACTGCACGAACGACAATTCGCGTGTCGTCTTCGTCAGCGCGGCCGGCCTGCAAACTGAGTACGACGCGACCGGCTCGGGCGATTACACGCACTGGCTGGGCCCATCGCTCTGGGAGTTTGGTTACGAGCGCATGTGGGTGGCGGCGAACCAGCGAATTTCGCTTTCACGCTCGGGCATCAGCCTTTTCTATGGCCGCGGTGTCGGCGAAGCAACCGCGGCCGCTGCGCCAGGCACGCTCATTACACGCTTCTCGTCGTTGCTGTCAATCGACAGTTCAGTCCAGGGTGCGCAGCCGAATGGCGTTGCGTCGACGGGCTCAATCACATGGGGCCGCAATTGTGCGGCGGCCGGCAACAACAGCTACGCGTTTGGCTACGCATGCACGACGGCGAACCTGACGAACTATACGCTGGTAGCCGGGCGCGAGATCCATGCTCTCAGTGGCGCGGACTTTTCGGCAGGCTTTGGCTTCCAGAACGTGCTGAACACGACTTATGCGTTCGCGAGTGGCCGCGGACACATCGTGGCCGATTCAGGCCAGTCGGCCAGTGGTCTCTTCTCGCTCTACACGACGCCCCAGACGCCGGCAGTCATGGAACAGCATGGCGTTGGCACAACGAGTTCTGCGAGAAAGAATTCGCGCACCGTGCTGGCCGATGGCACGACGATCTTCTCTGGCAACCACAACTCGGACCCGATGCAGGCAAAAGAGATCACGTTCGAGTATCAGGATGACCACACGATCCGCTTCAAGCTGCGCACGGCCGATGGCAAGACCATCAATTTCGGGCCTGTGCTGATGCTGAAGACCATTCCGTTCGTGACCCCCCAGATGTACGGTGCGCTGGTAGATGGGGCCACTGACGACGCGGCTGACTTCCTTCTTGCGCTGAATTCCGGCTTCCCCGTGAAGCATGTCTGCGGGATCCTCGCGATCTCCTCCGTGATTTGCAACGTCGCCTGCGATATCGAGGTGTCACCCGGCGCCTCGATCAGACTGCTGAACAACAATTCGTCGACGCCTGGCATCACGCTCAATGGTCCGAATTCACGCATCGTCGCCTGGGGGCTGATTGATGGAAACCTTGCCGGTCGAACTGCCGTGGCATTGGGCACCCTGAGCGGTCCAACGGCGGACTATAGCGTCGCCTGGCTCTACAACGTCCAGAACGTGTCGGGCGAAACATGGTCGGGAACCCATCCGTCCGGCATCGAGATCAACGGCGGTACTGGCCAGAAGTTCTATATCAACGCGCGGAACTTTCCGAACAACCTGGCCGGCCAGACCGGTTCGCCGGCTCGTGCAGCGACTGTCGAGGGCTATGCGGACAAGGTGGTCGGCGCCGTTGACGCTGATAACGTGTGGGTTGGTGCGGTACTTGCCACGACGACATGCGAACTCACCCGTGTGAGGGTGACGAATAGCGGTCTCGAAGCGGTCTATAACCTCAACGGTGACAACACCGTCGGCGACATTTACTACGCCGGCCAGTACCAGGCGCTGGTGAACGAAGCCAATATCCATGTAGATCGCATTGTGCACACGGGAGGCAATCCGCCGACAGGCGCTGCGGTTGCCGCCAACGGTGGTGCAACCATCGCGGTGCAGAGTGCGGGCATCACGGAAGTGGGGCTTGTGCAGGTTGAGCGTAATCCCGCACTACCCGTGGCGGGACCTGGGACTCTGGTTCAGGTTCGCTCAGGCAGCGCGCAGAGCGGCCCGGTTCGCGTCGGTGCCGTGCAGGGCATTATCCGCCCGGTCAAGATCATCGCGCTGGGCTTCACGGGTCTGCTGCAGGAGCTCGACGTCCAGAACGTTGACGTTATCTGCGAGTACGACGCCGGCGTGATGACGGACATCACCGAGTTTGTCGACATCACGACCTGCCAGGAATTCCTGTTGCGCAACTGGAAGGTCAAGGTCGTTGATGTCAACAACGGCTTCGTCAACCTGAGCTCCTATTTCAAGGTCACGCTTCCTGGGACGAATCTGGTTCGCCCCAGCTTCATCGAGGATGTGCGCTTCTACCTGTACGAACAGGATGGCGTGACGCTGGCGCCAACAAGCCAGTTCCCGAACGTGCGGATCTATGGGGGCTCCAGTCCACTGATTTCATCAAAAGGAATGGCATGGGAGGCGGGCATCGCCTGCATGCGCGAGGCCAATGCGTTTGGCGTGCTGGGCGGTGAGGACGTCGCCAATACCATGCCTACCGCCGGTGGCCCCTGGCACCAGGGCAAGTATCTGCGTAACGCCTCACCCGTCGAGACGGGTACTGCCGGCAGCAAATATGTCGTACGCGGATGGACCTGTGTCGCAGCTGGAACACCGGGCACCTGGGTTCAGGACCGTGCATTGACGGGCAACTAGACGTAGCACGGGCGGCCCTGGCCGTCCGATCTCATAGGGGATGTTCAATGAGCACTGTCTCCCCGGAAACCAATCTCGAAACCCTGATCGCAGAGCTGGTGAGCCTCATCGAGGGGCTCGGAACTCCGATCAAGGCCGCTATCAAGACGGCGCAAACGACGGTCATCGTGAATCTCACCGCTGGCGCGAACGTGTCGCTTGATCTCACGCCGATTGTTCAGGGGGCGCCAGAAATTCTCTTCAACCTTCCCATCGCCGCGAGCACGACAACCACACTCTCGATCATCAATCCACCCGCGGCCGGTGTACTCGCGGAGTTCGTGCTCGTCATAAAAAACAGCGCAAGTTCGGCGATTACCTGGCCCGCCACCTTCAGGTGGCCCCAGGGCGTTGTGCCTTCCCTGAGCGGTGTGGCAGGCAAGCTCGATACGTTCGTTATTTACACACAGGACGGTGGCGCAAGCTACGACGCATTTGTCGCAGGACAAAACCAATGAGCCGCCTTGCCAGGCGGTTGCCTATGTGCAGTGGGCCGATCTATACAGGCCTGCTGGATCTGTTGAATCTCTGGCCAGTCGGCGCCTACAGCCTCCGACGGTTGACCAGGAGATATTTCGGCGCGTGCTGCATGGTCAGACGTGTGAGCGACTACAGTACCGCGACCATCAATTTTCTTCTTGACGGCAACCTGGACACCAGCAGTCTGCTCGCATTTGCGGGAACGGGGGATCTGTTTGTAACCGCACTGTACGACCAGTCGGGAAACGGCACATCCATGAAGAACTACGCGGGCAATCCGCCCATCGTTCAGGCGGGCGTGCTCGTTCTCGTGACGAGTGGCGGCACCCGTCCCGGGATTCTGGGCAGTGGCAATTCGCAGTACATGCTGGACCAGGGCGCGCAGTTTCCCATCAACGGACCGTTCACCCGCGCATCCGTGAACAGTATTCCTGGATCGGCACCGACTTCGGCCTTTCCCATCATGACTGGCACCAACGATATCGCCAACGAGGCGCTACGGGTCGCCAGCGGCCACTACCAACTTTATAACCAGAACAATAGTTTCACCTCCTCGGTAGCGTTGCCCTTCAATCAGGCCAACAGTGTTATCGAAAACTTCAACAATACGACGAGCAGCCTCATGGTCAATGGCACGCAGACAAGTGGCTCCCTGGGAGCCATTGCTGACAGTGCGACGTTGATCTCAATGACCCAGGGTGGATTCAGCGGAGGATCGTCCATATTTTCTGAAGTCCTTCAGTTCAACCAGTTGCTGGATGCGGACGATATCGGTCTCATCTACGCAGACCAGAAGAACTATTGGGGCACGCCATAAAGTCCCGTGGCACTGACGATATTGACCTCAGAGAGGACGCTCAATGAATGCGCTCTACTCCCAGCACGGCGGTGTGATCGATGATTGTTTCGTGGCGAGGTAGAGGTCCATGAGCCGCCTTTCACGACAGCTGCTCAAGGTGACGACGCCTCCCTGGATAGGAATACTTGACCGGCTGGTGGCGATCTCCGCAGGGGCATGGAGCTTGCGTCGCCTTCGAGGTGGATATGCTGGTCCATGTCTGAATGTGCGACGGGATAGCGACAACGCTACCCTGGACATTGGATTCACCCGATCGGGTGATCTGAACGTTACGCAGCTCCTGAATTTTGCAGGTAGCGGAAACGCGTACGTTACGGCGTTTTATGACCAGAGCGGCAACAATTCGCACTTGCAGCAAGGCTCATCCGCCTCGCAGCCACAAATCGTCAATGCCGGCGCTCTCGTTACCATTCCAACGGCCGGTCGCGCCGGTATCTCGACGAATGGTGCATCTACGAACGCACAATACCTGGCCACCAATGCAACTGCGCCATTGAACCTGCCGCAGCCCTTTACACGTTCGTCAGTCGTTTCATTCCCCGTAACCCCTACGACGTCTCCCGGTAACCCGATCCTTCTGTTCAGCGGCGGTGGACCAAACAACCAGTGGGTCGAGCTTTACGCGACGGCAACGGGCCAGTTCACCATGTACGTGAACGGAGGCTTCGTGGCGATCAATGGGGTAGCTGCCGGAATGTCGGGCAACATTCTCGAAACGTTCAATTTCAACAATAGCGCGTGCACGTTCAACAGCCAGAAGGCAACGGGCAGTGTCGGGGCAACGGGGGTCGGTTGCCAGTTGATGGAAATTGGTGGCTATAACGGCACGCGCGGCATGCAGGCAAACTACGGGGAGCTTATTCTTTTTTCGGAGGTACTCCCTGCGGCCGACCAGCAGAACCTGATAACTGACCAATGTAACTACTGGCAAACGCCGAGTCCGTATCGCGCCGTCGTACTGGCGGACGCGCCTTATGCATACTGGCCGCTGAATGAGACCAGCGGCACCCTGGCGGCGGACATCTCAGGAAACGGCCGTAATGGCAGCTATCAGGCAGGTGCGCAACTGGGTAAGGGAACGTTGCTGCCTGGAATGAGCAGCGCGTATGTCGGGCTAAGCGGGGCCGCCAATGCGTACGTTGATGTGAGTGCAGCAACGCAGTTTTGCGCGGGCTCAGCGTGGTCCGCAGAATGCTGGACGAATGTCAGCGCCTATACCGTATCCGGCTCAGACGGATCGCACGGCACACCCTGGGGAACCAACACCGGGGTGCGCTTTCTGGGCAACCAGACCTGGACCGGCGGTAGTGGATCGGCATCCGGTATTGATTGGGGCATCGAAGCTGTTGCCAGCGGTAGTGCCTCGTACAACGTCATTCTGTGGCCCGCGAGTTACCAGAATGTGCAGTCTGGCACGAACACCGCCCCCGCATCTGGTACTGCGAATCATCATGTTGTCACATACAGCAATGGCACATACAGTCTATATCTGAACGGCGCACTGCTCGCGTCTGCCAGCAAGGGCGACGTTACCATCCAGTCTGGTTTGCAGATCGGATCGGCAGGCTGGACGTGTGGCGCATTCGATGGCGTGATCGGCGAAGTGGCGCTCTATGCGAGTGCGCTGACCCCGCAGCAGGTTGCAGCTCACTACGCTTCAGGTGTTGCCTCACGCATCGGATTGCTTGATGGCCTGACAACGCCAGTCGTGGCCGCCTGGAGCCTGCGGCGGTTACGTGGTGGATATACTGGGCCATGCCTGAACGTGCGCCGTGACAGCGACAACGCGGCAAAGGATATCGGCTTTACGGCGACAGGCGATCTCGATATTGCGGGTCTGCTCGCATTTGTAGGCGCGGCGAACGGGTTTGTCACGACCCTTTACGACCAGACCGCGAACGCATCGAATTCCTCGAACCTCGCGCGTACGACGACAACCCAGCAACCTCAGATCGTCACGAATGGCGCACTCAATATCGCTTCGACTGGATCGGCACGACCAGCCGTGCTCGCGACCGGAACAGCAAGCTCATTCCAGAATCTTCTGGCGAATGCCACCAAGCTCACCATCAACCAGCAGCCTTTCAGTCGCGCGAGCGTGACTGGCATCCCGACGGGGGCTACGTCCAGCAGCTTCACGGTCATGACAGGTAGCGTCAACTATTCGATCATCGCCCTTAACGCAGTGAACCTGAAATATCAGATGTACGACTACAACGTTGGGTTCACTTCGAGCAACAGTGTCACTGCAGGCGCTATCAATTCCGTCACCGAAAACTACAACACGACGGCGAGCAGCATCGTCGTGAACGGGACTTCGACAAGCGGCTCGATCGGATCAGGCGGAGATGGCACCCAGCTTTGCATCGCGGGTGTGCTTACCGAGGTCGCGGGGGCAAGCGCCACACTCTGCGAGGTGATCCAGTTCGGCGCCTTGCTCACGAGTACGGATCAGGCCGCGCTTTACGCCAGCCAGAAGGGCTATTGGGGCACACCTTAGCGGCTTTGCGGATGTCGAAATTTACCGCAATGTGCAATGGTGTAGAGCGACGCTCGAGAAAACACGTCCTTGAACTTTCAACACATGCGTAACGGCAAGTGGGTACCGGACTCCGTAGTTCTTGAGTTCGGCAGTGAATTGGCTATGCTGGAAGCAGCTATTGTAAAGCACAGTCTCGATGACGAGGTATTTGACAAGGTAGTCGACGATGTTATCAACTGCATTTATCAAAGGGACTTGGCGTTAGAAAACCTCAACGATTACATGCGAGTACTTGAAGCCCTCAGGTATCGCCATGGTCTTCCCCGCGCTGCACAGAGGTTTGGTCAAAAACTCCACAGTCGTGCCGAGCAATTCGGCCTCTATCTCCACGGTGTGCTGCCATGGCTATATTCAGGGCGATGCGGAACTCATCAGCTCATCCTTTCAAACATTTCCAGCCGCGCAATTGATAACAGGTAAGGGTTACGAACTAAATGCGGGTTGGTCATATATTACGATTCTGGAAGGTATGTCTATTGACTTGACCGAAATTGGTGACCGGAGGTACCTGGTGTTCGCGGATGAGGGAAGATGTTGCAGATGGGGGGGCTATCTTGAGTTCGGAATATTCAGACTGGTGCTTTCCGATCTGGAGCGTCGAAGGATTCCGAACCTGGTCCCCGACAGTGAATCGAGACCTGCCATGGTCATTTTCGAAAAGGGGGAATTCTCAAGGGCACGTATCTATCTTGGCCGACTTTCGTCTGCTTCAAGACTTGAACTGATCTTTGCGGCACACGCCGTCAATGTGATCCGCATGGCCCCGGACACGGACCTGACCCGGATGGTGATTCCCGCCTGGGCGGCCAACCTCGCCTCAATGTTCTGCGCGATCTGGCTGACATTTATACGTGCGCGGGTGAGCGCACAGGAATGGAGCTTGCGTGACGTCACAGTCTTTTATCCAGACGTGACCGTTACGCCCGCTTTCACCACTCAAATCCGGGTGTTCGGACGCCTCATCCTTGGTCAGGACAACCTGACGCTGCGCGGCGGGCGCGACGTGAAGCTCCCACGCGTCGCCGTGTCGTGATATGCGAGGCATGCTCATGTATCCAGATTCGGTGGTACTTGAATTTCACGACGGAATAACGCAGCTCGACGCGTGCCTCATCAATTGCGATATGGGCGAGCCTTATCTCGATGAGTATCTGGGCACGATGATTGATGCACTGAGGAACAGCCGTGAGGCCGTAGCGGACATCATCGCGTGGGCAGATACGGAGTCCGTCACACATTACCAGTACGGAGAGATTTTATCGAAAACACTTGAAAATATTGCAAGAGGGCTTCACCGCAAGCTGCACGACATGATGCTCTATCCGGCGGACGGCATTTTACGCTACGCATTTTGCGGTCGCCTCGGAAAAGGAGCAATCGTGCTTGCGTTGCAGGAATAAACAGGCGGGAAGTTTTGAAAAACCGCTGTTCAAGCATGGACTTATCTTGGACCAGAACAATACAACGAACAATCGTCTTTCCCAGGACCACCCAGACCTGGGCGGTGCGCAAAACAATGAAAGCCGGGATGAGGATATTCTTCGTGGACCAAAAAGTGTGGTGATCGATCTGGGTCCAGCCATCAGGGACTTTGAAAACGACGTGAAATATATGCGTCAGAGGATCGACGTCGAAGATGTACTGAAATATCTCACGAAAGAAATCATCTCGAAGGACGAAGACAAGGACGCCGTTTACAACTTCATTGCAGACGTCCGATTTAAGAATGAGGAACGGATGGCACCGAATGAGATGGAATGTCTTGCGGCCGCCATCGAGAAGTTTGGACTGACGCTGATCGATCGCTTGCGTCAGCACAATATCTACAACCCGGAGACAGGCAGGTTTGAGTACGGCTTTTATGGCTTTGGACATGGCAACGGCAGCATGGCTGTTTTCAGAACACTCATGCTTCAATGAGGATAGGAAACGTTGATTTGTAAATGAAATAAAAGGGGGCGACATTGCCCTCTTTCTATGCCCGAAAATTCTGGATTTTGCGCAGACGTGCATACCTGTGGTTATTTACAGAACGTGGGAACAGCCTGATTTTTTCGGAAAGCCAGGAAGATACCTTTCTCGTTTCCACGTTTGCCAGCACACGTCTGAACGGAGGAACCCGTGAGACATGAACGGACAATCGAGAGGATGTCAGTCAAGAGCTTGCAGGATTTGCGCAACCTGCTTGTGCATGGACATGTTCCAACGGTGACACATCCGCAGTTCACGCTCAAGAATGCGATAGATGGCGAGCATGACAGCGTGAAGGTCGCGGTCTACAAGTTTCTGAGTGATCACATCGAGCATTCGATCGCCAGCGTTATCCACGGCCTGAAAGGCCATGGATACGAAGGCAAGTCGATTGTGTGCGCGATAAACACGTTAGTGAATGAAGGAAGCCTCGCTTCGCACAAGTACGGCACAGCCGCCCAGGCGCTGGATATCTGCGTGCGATTGATCGAGGGCAAGGTGATGCCTGAAGTCGAGGAGCGTAGCCGATGGAGCAAGTCTTCCGTGTACAGGCACAAGAAGACGGCATCAGTCAGGAACACACTCGGGACGCTCAACCAGCGCGAAGGCATTGAGACAGCGATCTGGAAAGCGATGCAGGACCACGCTGTCCGTAGTGTTGAAACGATCGTCGAGATAGTACGCCTGGCAGGTTTTGCCCCGTCGAGCGTGCGGGGCGAAATCATGCTCCTTGAGCAGATGGGGTGGTTTGAGATAGACAGGTCTGGAGGCGAACCGACCTGCAGGCTCAGGGACGCGATAGAAATGCCTGCGCAGGCGCGTGTGGACGCGGAGCTGGCGCGGCAGAGGGAATTCGACCCGACGCAACCCGCAGAGCCGGGTAGCCTGCTCGCGAAAGTACAACAGGCGCAGTTCGAGCTTGATAAGACAGCACAGTTGACCAATGCTCGCGACCAGACAGCCAATGGCGACGGGCAGCATGGTGGCCCGCGGCACTCTGCGCAACTCGGGACGGCTCGGGAACGGATCTGCCAGATCCTGGCGAATGGCCAGCATCTGAGTACGATGGAGATTTTCTCTGCGTTGCAAGCCGGAAGTTTCAATCTGTCAAAGAGCCGCCTGTACGAGCTGGTCAGGACGCTCCATGGCGATGGCCTGCTTCTTCGCGACGAGGATCTTCCGGAAGGATCGAACGCAGCGTACCGCTACTGGCTCGCACACCCGTCGCCCGTGCCGGATCACGTCGAGCCAGCGCCCGCGCAACAGGAACAGGCGGCAACCGAGCCCGATGGGCCTCTGGTGATCAGTGTACGTCTACGGGGTGTCGAACTGACGTTGCAGGAATGCGGCGAACTCTTGCAGGAGTTCAGCGATTTGTGGTTCCCGGGAAGGCAGCAGGATTGTGGAAGTCTGATCCAGTCGCATTTTACGATCAAGGGTGTTGATCTCTCGCTAGCGGAGCTGCTGGAAGTTGCTTCATGTCTGGCAGATGCAGCGGCTTACCTCCGGTCCATGCCTGGGCAGGCGGAGGCGGACGACCACGAGGGCTTTCCGGAACGGTTGCCGGCCAGCTGATCTCAGGTATTCGCGTAGCTCCGCGGTGCGGTCAGGAATCGGTACCGAAGACGATGGGAATGAGTCTCCCGGCCGGCAGATTACAGGAAGGGATGGGTAATGATCGAACTGATTGATGGGAACATCCTGTACGTGGATGTTGAAGCCGTTGTGAATCCGGTGAATTGCGTCGGCGTGATGGGTCGCGGTCTCGCTTTGCAGTTCAAGGAGATGTTTCCAGAAAACTTCGAAGCTTACGCAACGGCCTGCGTGCGCGGAGAAGTTCGGCCAGGACAGGTCTTTGTGTTCAAAAGGGATCCCCCGGAGAATCCCCAATACATCATCAATTTTCCGACGAAACGCCACTGGCGGGATCGAAGCCTGATAGAAGACATCGACGCGGGCCTCGCGGATCTGGTGAATGTCCTCAGGTACTGGGACATCCGCTCGATTGCCATTCCGCCATTAGGGTGTGGTCTGGGTGGTCTGGACTGGGTGAAGGTGCGGCCACGCATCGAACTGGCCATGGAACGCATTCCGCATGTGTACGTCCTGCTTTCCGAATCCGGGCAGCGGGTAGCGCAGTAGTGGGTTGGTTACGGGAGGCGCCACGTCCGTTTGCTGACAGCGTGGGAAGTTGCCGCACATGAAGGGTTCCTCAATCCTATAGGTACCGCAAGCGGTGCCGAGATATCGCTCCTGTCCTTTCGCATGGGGAGCGGGATTGTTCGAACTCACCGCGAGGCACACGAAGATGAGCACCCCAGAGACCGATGCGGGCGAGACTACGCCCGCAGCAACACCTACACTCGATCAGCAGGTCAACTTCATGTCGAGCGCGACGAGTCCCCCACTGCAGGCTTGCGTTGTTCAGATCTGGCCGGATGGTCTGGTTGATCTCGTGGTGACGGACCCTTCTGTCCTCGACGTTTTCAAGGTGCGTCGCGTGCCGTTCGTGGCCGCCGGTGGCACCAACACCCCGGTATATGCCGAAGATCCGCGCTACGCACAGGCGATGTAGTCCAGACGCGGCGTATCGCAGCCGAACGTGCGCACGCGTGCGCTGATCGCCCGCCTCCCTTCCCTGAAACGCCCTGGAGACCGCGGCTTGCTTCGCATGCCGTGGTCTTTATGCCGTCGGTCAGTGCGGACTGCCGTCACGCAGTAAAAGCTGACCGTGCCGGTCAATTCAATGGAGTGTCTCTTTCACGACGCGCTGGGAAGATTTTCGTCTGCAAGATCCGGGCGAAGCAACAGCCCCATGCGTTGACATGGGAGCAGTGATGCTCCCTGGCTACATGGCCACAATAATGGAGAGGATTTGAAAGTATGCAGACTATCCGGTTTACAGCAGAACTACTGAAGGGCGTTGCGCTCCTGGCGGGAACAAACGAAGTACGTCAATACCTTAACGGCGTGTACATCGAGGCGCGTCGCCACGAGACCCGTCTTGTGGCGACGGACGGCAAGAAGCTCGGGCTCGTCAGGACACGCATAGAAAACGAGATCGAGGCCGATACCTCGCTGATTATTCCGAACAGGGTATTGAGGCAAATCCAGGTACGCGCGAAACCAGGTCTTCTCGCAGATATCGTTATCGACGGCGGCAATTACTTTCTCCGGATCCCCGAACATGACCTGCAGTATGGATTCAAGCCGGTCGAGGGGAAATACATCGACTATGCCAGGGCCTTACCAGAAGAGATGTCTGGCAAGGCGGCCTGCTTCGATCCAGAACAGCTTGTGGTGTTTTCCAAATGCGCGCTTGCCCTGACGGGGAAAAAGCGCGTTCCCCGCATCACCCACAATGGAGAGAAGGCAGCACTCGTCACCATTGATGGCTACAACGACTTCGTCGGCATGATCATGCCGATGCCTCTCGGTAGCAAACCAGCCGATATCAGCTGGTTCAAGACGGTGCGCCTGCCTTCCGGGGGGCAGGACCATGTCAATCCACGCAATGCAACTCGCCGCGGAGATCGTCCGGCGATCGCCGCAGCACGGTAAGCAGCAGACAAACCAGTCCATCCAGAAGCTGGCGTACTTCACCCACGGGTGGAGCCTCGCCATCCTTGGACTGCCGGCCGTTGATGAGCAGTTTGAAGCCTGGCGACTCGGGCCGGTGCTCGGGCCGCTCTATCACACCCTGCGGGTGTTCTCGATCAACACCATCCCCGCAGATCATCCCCTGATCGCGCGGCAGCCGCGCCTGCCAGATGCGAGCGCTGAAGCGCAGCTGATCGAACGGATTCTCGAGGTGTACGGAAAACTGAGCACGGCGAGATTGTCGTCGATATCCCGCATGGAAGGTGGACCATGGGAGGTTGTCTGGCATGGACCACCCCATGATCGCCTGATCAGTAACGAATCAATTCATGCCTGGTTTGACCGCATTGCGCACTTCGAATACACACCGGGCGAGCATTGCCGCGAGCACGACTGGACGTGACGGCCGGCGCACTGCCCATCCCGGCAATTAGCACCTTACCCTATCGGAAAATCTGAAATGGATAAACAGCAGGATCAGAAAATACGCACGGACATCCGTCAAGGCATGGCTGCACAAGATCACGCCCATGCACGGGTCGTCACCCTGATTGAACTCCTGAACCGCGCAGGACAGGTTCAGGTCGATGATTCACCAGCCGATACGACCTGGCAGACTGCGACGGTGGAAGGTGCGCCCGGGAACGAGGTTGTCCGCTTCGCGTGGTCGGACAATCACCACGGTTTTTCGGTCGTGCTGACGGAAGGCGGCATTGCCGGCGGCGAATGGACAGGCGGTTCGTTCTTCTGCGAGGACGCTGAGGGAGCCGATACCCAGATCTCGCTTTTCGAAACGGTGCCCCTTGTGCCGCCGGGTCATGTCGCCGACCGTGCCGTACCTGAAGCGCGAACTGCCCTTGCAGCGCGGCTTGCTGCAGCCTTTCCAGCCTTCCTTGATGATGGCGCGGTCAACGGCGCCGATCTGGTGGACTGGATCAATCAGGAGCTGGGCGCCGAACTGGCCGCCCTGCGCCGGTAGCCCTTCGAGCTGGTCCCCGGTTCCGCAGTATCAGAGGTGGTACTGCGGAACCGGGGCGCAGGAGCCCATGATGAACACCGTCAAACCCCTCTGCCAGACGTGCGGCGATGGCGAGCAGCTGCCGCAGTACGGCGTCGCGCCCCACGAGTGTTTCTACAGACTCGGTCTCGCAATCGGGCAATCACGGCTGAAGCCAGCGAGCGAGTGGCCGGACAATTTCGAGCTCGATCCCGAAAGCGATGGCCAGTTGGGTATTTACCACTGCCCGGCATGCGGTCCAAAGTTCCGCGCGGGTGTTCGGGTGGAGTCAATGCGCGACGCCTGAAGTCCCAGGGCGCCCGAGAAGGCAGTCGGTCGTTGATGACTGCATCGGTGGTTGATCGTGTCTGACGGGAGCGCACCATGCCCAGCAAATCGCAGAAGCAGCATGATTTCTGGAAAATCGTTTCCAAAAGCCCCGAGTTTGCGAAGAAGGTGGATGCCAGCAAGAAGGTCGCTGACGAATTTCTGGCGGCCGACAAGCGCGCCGGTCGATATCAATCTCGTCGAAACCCGCTTGTACCCAGGAAGCGGTAGACGTTTCCGTCGCCGCCCTACATTTGCTTTCCCTTTATAAGCGTGTGTCCTCTGCCAATGGACAGTCGAAGATAACGGTCGAGCCTCGTCAGATACTGGAATGCAACATGCAAATCCGGGCCGTTTACCGCGCAATGCGCGTCTTTCCGGCTTCCGGCCCGTGTCAGCCTGCTCCAGTCAAAGTAGGCGCCGCGGCCCTGTGTGGCGTTTACACACCAATGTTCGCCTATTCTCTCACCGATATCGTGAATATCCAGACCGGGCGTCGAAGTAAAAAAGAACAGGCAATGGTAGTGATAGCCGGCACCCGAACTGTATTCGATCTTACGTATATGGCCCGGCATTGACATATAGAAATCGTGTTTGAGACGCGCGATCAGCTTATTGAAATGCTTTCTGGCTGACTGGTGGACCTCTTCAAACGACGTGCGAGAAATCGGGTTGGTGACACCCCGGTAACCAAGATCGATCCGGACGCATTGCAAGGATTGATGGCGATGGACGAGGCTCGCGCTATACGTATCCAGACTTCCCAGTTCCTTCTGGCTGGCACGGAGGAAGTTGCGCTCCCGGGATCTGAGATTGTCATCCGAAAGGGCAGAATTCAGTGACGTCAATACTTCATTGATTTCGTGGATGACCTGTATTGGTAGTCCGATTGCGAGCCACTCATTGCTCAGAAAGGCAGCATGCTCTGGAAGCATTGTGCTGTGGTCAATAACCGTTTCCAGTACAGGATTGATGGCGTGATGATCAAATGTTCTTCTGAGTTGTCTGCGATCGAGATGCAGCCACGCGCGGATCAGGAGCACGTCAGGCGTAAGCTGGATGAAATTTCTGTGCGGAGTCTCTTGCGACTTTATCGTGAGCCGCACCTGCCATCCTTTTCTGATTCGAGTCACGAGACGATCGATCCAGCCGAGGCTCTCGAGTAGTTCATTCTCTTGAGCGACGAGAAGTCGTGGGCCATCGGGTAGCGAACGGTCGAACAGAAAGAAGCGATCGCGCAGCCCCTCGCTCACCGCCTGCTGGAGCAGCGATGTGCCGTATCCAGCTGATGTAGCCCTTCCACATTGCCCGGTAGTCATCGCAGGTCACCTCGTCTGCCGATACAAACCAGTCTAAGCGACCGGGCTCGGCTGTGCCGGTCAATCTGGTTTATCTGTGCTCTGCAATGCTTTTCCGGTCCACCGTCATTCCTCTTTTACGCCTGCTCTTCATCGCGTTGGTTGTCAAGTTGAGAAGCCGGTTTGTCAGTCTTGCCTTGGCTTAACTGCAGACTGCGTGCCGGGGTATTGAATTCGACGATTCAAAAATATTTCAACCCTATATTCCACGGATGAGTTCAGGACAGAGATGAAATGAACTCAATCACTTAACAGACAGAAACGAACCAAGGAAATCAACATGTTTAACAGCGCACTGAATAACGTTCTCAAATTTGCCGCAACCGCAGTTCAGGAAACCCCCAGCATTTTCGATAGCGCACCGGTGGAATCGGCGGCCCAACCGGCTGCAGGCTTTGTCGAAACCTGTACGGATTGGGTGAGTGAAAACAAGGCCGCGGTGATTGGCGCGACCGCCGCAGTTGCAGTCGGCGTCGGTGCTTACTACAGCTACCCGTGGATTCGCGACAAGTTCAAGGGAAACAAGGGCACAACGGCTGCATCGAAACCGTCGACGCCGGAATCGAATCCCGCCGCCCCGACCGCTGAGGATGTGCAGGAGGATCTGAAGGCGGCTGTCAATCAGGCCAGGGAGTTCACGGAGAAGAATCCCAAGTCGACGAAGAAGTAAGTCGATCGTCTGAAACAGTGAATCACGGAGGCGCTCGCGCCTCCGAATTATTTCGGCAATTCAATAAGGGAGTGGATTAAATGGGTTTCTTCCCCCTCGCGTTTGCCGGACTTTGCATACTGGCCTGGGTGACCTGCCCTGTCGATGACCGTCTCTGCACGGCAGACGCAAGGCGGTCCAAACTTCACAAGGAGGCAACTCGCAATGAGCGAGCCGTTGATGTACTCGCTGTACGTGGCGAAGGCCGTTCTGCGGGATTTTAACGACGCGTATTTTCCTGCTGATCCGGATGATCCCGCGGCGCAGCTGCAGCGCAATGAGGAACTCATCGAAGAACTCGATGAGTATCAATGGATTAACGAGCAGATCCAGAAGGAACTCAAGCGCATTCACAAACGTGCCCGGTCTGCCGAGGACTTCGGGAAGTTAAACAAGGCGCTTGCGATCGCGGATGAGCCCACCACAGCGGAAGGCTATCACCGCGTTGCGGAACTCTACCGAAGGCTCACAAAGTTGTGGGATCTTTAACCGTAACCAGGGCCGGTCATGAAGGCGCCCAATGACGGGAGCGAGCGTCGCGGTTTCGCCGAAAACGCTGCAAGCAAAGGGAGGGGTGGCATCCCCTCCCGCCTTGTCCGTGCCTCATTTTTTTCACGCAAACGTGCTCTCCCTCTCGCGAATTGTGTGCATCGTCTTTCAGGAGAGGGCCGTGGACGCGAAAAAGAAGGGATTTGTGGCCAGGGTGTGCGAGGACCTGTTCTGCAGCTGGAACGGGGACGTTGACCCAGCCCGTTTCTTTGGTTACGGCTTTGTGATGATCGGCGGCATGGTCTTCATCGTTCTGTCAATCTACGACACCATCAAGCATCAGACATTCAACAGTCTCGCGTTCTCGGGCGGACTCGTGGCGATTGCCGGCGCGGTGACTGCGGCGGCGGCCGGCGTCAAGATCAAGGAATCGTCGGAGATCCCGATGCCGACTGAAGAGGTCGAGCAGGTGCAGGTTGACGTGTCGGCCAGGACAAGCTGATTGCGTTCAGGGATCGGTATGGGGCGTGTCCCTTTTCCCTGGTGTACCAATCGAGAAATGTTTGGATAGATATTACTCAAACGGGTGCCGGCTGACGGCGCAGCCCTGCGCCCGAAGTAAAAATAACTGCACTGGCTACTCCTATGAATGTCAGGCAGTTCAAGGAAACGGCATTCGTCAAACCAAGGAGAAATGTGCATATGACCGATCCAACAGACGATTCCCCGCGTCTGCGCCGTTCCAACTGGATCGAAGAGGTGAGGAGGCTCAAAACCCTCGCATTAAAGGGTTTGAGCATTTTGTTACAGGAAGCATTCGTCGGGAGACAGGAGGCGCTCGATAGCTTTATCAACTGGATTCGCTCACACATCAAATTTCAGGAAGACATCGACAGGATAGACAAACATGTAGACGCGTTCCAGGTCGATG
The DNA here is from genome assembly GCF_021390575.1 of Paraburkholderia adhaesiva. Lineage (GTDB taxonomy): Bacteria > Pseudomonadota > Gammaproteobacteria > Burkholderiales > Burkholderiaceae > Paraburkholderia > Paraburkholderia adhaesiva. The sequence continues at coordinate 251,062 of NZ_JAJEJQ010000005.1, forward strand.
TAATTGACCTGATTCATCCCCAGACACGGCAACTGACGCAGACGCTGAGTATCACGTTCAGGAGCCGCGATGTGACCGTTCACCATCCGCTCATCATCAGGGTGTACCTGGATCGCGACCAGACCATCCAGCCTGGCTCGATGCTGGTGGCTTCAAAACTCGAATAACCCGCTCTGAAACTGCCCGGCCACCAGGTGGCTGGGCGCTTTGCCATCTACCGCGAGTGCCGCAGCGATCCGACGTGAGACGAACTACCGGGCGCAGCTTTGCCGCGAATTTGCCCACGATCGTTTTCAATGGTTCCAGGGAGAGCTGAGATGTTGCATGAAGAAGTGACGACTCGCCAAAGCCCGGGCAAGACCCCTCTGGCGGGCCTATTGGAAAAGACCGTGACCGGCCTCTGGTTCCTGAGAAATGAACTGGCCGAATACATGGACGAAGAGAATCTGTCAAAACTGGTTCGCCGCGTCGATGCGGTCTATGAAGAGGCCGTCCGGATGCAGAACCATGCACGGCCGTTCATGCCATCGTTTCGCTTCAGACAGGATGAGGATGACGAAGGGGTGGTCTATCTGCGTGTGTTGCTGCCTGGCATGCACTTCAACCAGGGTCAGGTTGCTGGCGAAATTCGCATGTCCGCGATAACGATCGGCGCCCGGCCCACCCTGTCACTGGTGTCGGACTCGGGCGCGCGTGCGCTCGTGCGGGAGCATCGGTGGAAGGCGTCCGAGGAGGAGATTCAGGCACTTGACGATCTGATCAGTTCTGCGATGCGCCTGAAGAGTCTCGCCCGGAGTTTCCCGGTCAAGATTGCCTTCACCGATCATGGTGTCGAGATCGGGGCCAACTATGACGATCCCGCGGCGTCCGTGCGCGCGGCCCTGACATCGCGCTAGCGGATGCGTGCCATGTCCATCCTCACCCGGCAGTATTTTGCGACGAGCCAGCAGTTCGCGGATGCGGTTATCAAACAGATTACGCAGACGCCGGCCGACAACCTGCTCGTCAGCAATGCCCTTCAGGTAGCAATCGCTGCTGTACAGGCCGGCAATCCTGGAGCATCGATCGTGTACGGCACATTCTCATATCGAACAGCGGCTGGCAAATGGGTGCGCCAGATTAACCTGCTCATTGGCCTCGCCTCCCCTTTGCGCCATTTCAGATACGCCATCCTGTTTAACATGAAAAATAACCTGGGAGACTACTTCGTCGATACCTCAACGATGCAGACATTCGACTGTACGGGTCCTGATTCCAGCATCGGCATAAGGTAGGGTAAGGCGAATTTCGTTCGTATCGGGAGGGCATACAGTGACAGTGAGGTGCCGCACGGCACCTCACTGTCACTGTGCACCTCTCTTTTTTTGTTACGCGTTGAAGATGCCGCGCAGTCCGAGATAGTTGCAGTACTTGGCCCCGCGTAGCGATCGGGCTGCCTCCTGCAAGGCGGGCCTCTGGAATGCGCGCATCAGCAGCTTTGCGTATGCCTCGAGCCGGTCGCCGACCGCAATGACTTCCCGATCGCGCCCCTGCGCGGTCCCGGACAGCCTTTTGAGCGAGTCGCCGAGTCTGGCTGACGCTGCCGCGAATTTCGCTTCCAGCTCGAGGAAGTGTTTCACGTTATCGCAGTAGGCCTGGGCGGCATCGAACACTTCACCGAGCTGCTGGACCGACAGGACGATTTCCTTGCTGCGGGCGACAGAAGTTGCCGAGCCGGTAAATGCCTTTCGCGCTGAATGTCCCATGCTGCTTTTCTCGAGTACAAAGCCGCTTCGACTGAGCTGTTCGAGCCGGCTTCCCTGAGTCTGATCCTTGCTGGGAACCACACTGGTCACATTGAAGTACCTGCCGTTTCCCGTGAACTGGGAATCGAAAAGCTCGACCGGCGATCTGAGTGCTTCCACCTTTTTGGCGAGTGCGTCGATCGAAGGCTTGTCCTTTGCACTACCGCTGGTGAGTGTCGCGGCCAGCTTCTCGATCGATGCAATCACGTCGGCCGGATATTTCGTGAGCATGTATCTTGAGCCGGCCAGGTCGTTAGACAAGGCGGCAGTGAGGTTAGACGGCTGGCCCTGCCCTGTCGTGAAAAAATACCAGAGGCCGTGCAGATTGATTTCAATACGGTTGCCGAGTTTTCCTTTTTTCTGCTCGAATTCAGCCTTGTTCTGTCGTGTCTTGTTCTCGTATTTCGCGAGCTTGCCTTCGATTGACTTGAAGGAGTCGAGAATGATGTCCTTGTAGTGTTTGAAATTGAGTACCGGGTCCTGAAAAAGGAGGGTTTTGAGCGTCGTTCCAATCCCCTCGAGAGCAATCTCTGCCTGCTCCCTGGCACTGGCTTTGCAGTAAGTTTCCAGAGCAGGGAAACTCATGGCTTCCAGTCCGACGCTTCCGAGCTGCTGGTTGACGCCCCTGACGATCAACGCGGTGACGGCAGGCGTGATGACTCCGCGATGAACCATGCTGCGAAGCTGTTCGTAATATTCAAATATGGATTCAGCCGCAATATCCGTCGCCATATCGTGCTCGAAGTCCTCGTCCACGTCTTCGGCCAACCCGGCCAGTGCCTGATCATCTCCTTCCGGTACCGAGTCATCCAGGGTTTCCTCATTCTCGATGGGTTCATCGCATTCGAGCGCGACGCGCAGCAGGCTCACGATTGATTCTCCTCGGTCAGGTCGATCGCATGGCGGCAGGATCGTCAAAGGATTTGCGCCGCACGGCTCAACTCACATTGCGATGCAGGCAAGCCTGTTCCTGGAACTCGTTGGCCCATCGTGCCCAGCCAGGTATCGCCGAACCATAGACATCTACCGCGCCTGGCGCAGTCCAGGGTTCCATCGCCTGTTCGAATTCCTCGCGCGCGATAGCTTCCAGCACGAGTGTCCTGGTGGCACGCTCGTTGCGTTCGTGCAGGGACTCGGTGGCGATCAGCTGCTCGTTCTCGAAGCCCAGCAGCTCATCGACCTGCGCCCGGCTCCACTGCATGATGTCGATGGTGCGCGACGAGATGTTCGATGCGTCTCCTGTGTCGAGCACCACGTCGTTGACGTAGACGTTTTCGTCCTGCCCAAGGCGCTTGCATCGTGCGACCGCCTGGTCATACTCGAACGAGCGGAAGGGAGAATTGGCCATCACCATGGTGTTCGCCATGATGAGCGGAACCGCGGATGAGAGCGACTGATAGGTGGCGATCATCGGATTGGCGTCTTCGTCGCGGCCGAACTCGTTCACCATGCCGGCGAGCTCGTTGTTGGTCTCGCCATAGACGCGCAGGGGACGATAGCCTCGCTGCTTCAGGAATTCTGCTGCGGCGTCGACGACACCCACGTAACTCGTGAACATCAGCGTCTTCTTGAGCGCCGTGTCAATGATCTCCTCAAGGCCGACGTGCGGCACCATGTCGATGATGCACTGGCCACGCTTGCGACCGAGGATCTGGCCGAGCGCCTCGCCCTGCACTTTCAGCTTGTAGTATTTCACGACCGATTTCGCGTCCTTGAAGTCCTGGCGGAATGGCTTGGGGAGCGCGGGCAGGATGACCTTCTTTTCGTAACTGGTGGCAAAGCGGATCTCGTCCTTGAGCTTCGACGGGTCGAAGTCCTTCCGGATGAGTTTGACTGCCCGCTCGTACTGTCTGAAATTGTTCTTCTGTTCCGGGGTCACGAGCGTTTTCTCAAAGGCATTGAGCGCGCTCTCGAACATCCGTTCGTACTGGCGCATGTTCGAGAGATAATGTTTCGCGCGTGCGTCGATGAATCGGCGCATTTCTTCGCGGATGGACGTGAGTGTGTAGCTTTCGCCATTGGGGATACGGACTTTCTTCTGGATGTGGTAGAGCTCGACTTTCACCACACTGCCGCTTTCGACCTTGTAGGTCACTTTGCCGAGCCGGTGTGCCAGGATGTCATTGGCGCGCTGGGACGCCTTGCCGTAGATGGCGGAGAAGCGCTGCTGGGCATCGCGATCGAAGAGTGGATCGATCGTGCGAAAGAGCGGTGCCATCTCGCCGCCCAGTGCCTTGACCGGCGTTCCGGATTCCCAGAGGATGTACTGGCTCTTCGTGAGCTCGCACAGGGCAATGAAGAGCTGCGTACGTAGCGCCTCCATCTCGTTCATGCCATGGGATTCGTCGAGCAGGATGACGGGCTTGTGCCAGTGCTGGGTACGGGCGAAAGCAAGAAATTTTTCCTGCGCGTCGTAGTGCACGATGTAGTAGCGCATCCGCGCCTCGGGCGGCCGGCCCATCTGGCTATGCCAGTACGGCTGCGGCCGCTTGAACTGGGTGACGATCGTGTCTTCCCAGACTTTTTTGACCGCCCGTCCGGGACACACGACGATCACCACGTCGGCGTGCAGCTGCAGGCCGAGCGCCAGTCCCATGAACGTCTTGCCCGTGCCAGGGCCGGCGCCAAGCAGTGCGCCACGCAGGCGAAACCGGGGCACCATCTCATTGAACCACCGGAAAAAGCCCGCCTGGTGCTCAAGCGGATTCCACTTGAGCTGATTGAGCTGGCCGGGGTCGAGGATATCCGGATGCTTGATCAGCGTGTCCTTCATCCAGGTCGACTCATAGATGCCGGTCACCACCTTCTTCAAGGCCCGGATGTTATGTCCCCGCCTCTTTTCGGCAATGAGCCGGTTAAAGGCGTAGACCACATCGGGGGCGAAGAACCGGTTGAACGCGATGTCGGAAGGACTCACCCGGCTGAACATGATGCTGGAGATCTTCTGTGTGCCCCAGACCTGCGCAATGGTCTTTGCGATCGAATCGCCTGGCAGGCCCGACACCTTGATCTGGTCTCCCGATTCCTCAACACTCACCATGCCAAGCAGACGTCGCAGACCGGAGAACATGGGGACCCCCATACGCCTGGAGAAAATGGGTTACGCGCCCTCTACAGAAAAGTCCCAGAAGGGTTTCGGGCTTCTGGCGCCGGCTGGACCGCCTGGTGTATCCGACATCGGGAATGCGTTCGTAGAGACGGGGCCGCCGCCAGGTGATCTGCACGTGATTTCCGGCAAGTCGATATCGAACGGGATGCCGTGGCGGTTGAAGGGCAGCACGCAGTAAAGATCTCGCGGCGAGGTTTGACCGATAAGACGATGCTTGCCGCGCTGGACTGTGAGGTATGAATCGCTGTTGACGATCTCGATATGGATGAAAATTTCGAGGTCAACTTCCTGGTCGATTTGCCGCGAGCCCTTGTAGTACCCCATGCCGGGCAGATGCTTCACAAAATCAGTGGTCCCGTCCCGGATGAGTTGACGCGCGTCGCTTGAGAGCTGGTGCGGTGTGACGAAAGCGATTTTCTTCACCGAACAGAAGTTGCGTACACGCCGGTAGAGATCGAGCAGATCGGTGCCGGCGGGCCCCATGGTGCAGCCGGTGGTGGGCAGCATGGAAAGATAATCCACCATGCACAGGTGGATTTCGTAGCCCTCGGCTTCGAGCTCGAGAATCTTGTTGCATAGATCCTTGTAGGTCCAGTCCGAGGGATTGACGCGCATGAGGCGGATTTCGTAGCCATTCACGCGCAGGCGGTCCTGAACATAGGTTGCGATGGGCGCGATGTAGGCCTCGAGCTCGTCCTCCGACATCTTCTCGAAGTCCGCGCGGCTTCTCGTGATGATTTCAGCCGTGCGCCCATCGTGTGCCATCAGCACTTCGTACATGTACTGGAAGTTGAGCTCCAGGTCGTCCTCGAAGGAAATGCGCAGGAGCAGCGGGCGACGAGCCGGGTCGATCATCTCGGGCGTGTTGAAGAGCGCCACCCCGATGAAGATGCCGAGCGAGAAACCGGTCTTGAACTTGTGCTGGAGCGCCGGTATGACGACTTCCTGGCCGCGGCGCAAGCCACCGCGCAACATGCGGTTCACTGCCTGCCAGCCGGTCCTCATCAGACTCTTGCCACTCTCGGCTTTCTTGACCTCCCGGAAGATGCGTTTGATCTCCTCCACGCGCGAGAAATCGACCTCGGAGACGATGGCAGGATCCTTGGCTTCCGAATCCACCTGATAGGGTTCGAGCTCGGCGCAGACCTCCGAGACGAACTGCTTCATGCTGGTGACTTCGGTACGGTTAAAGCGCAGCTTGTTGGCCGCCTGGTTGATGATCTGCTGGATCTTCTCTTCGCGAAAATATTCGTTCAGGGCCCGTCGCAGATTCAATGCAGTGCGCCTCAGTCGGTTCTCGCTGAGTTCGGCGCCGATGCCATCAACAAACGAGCTATAGAGCTGCTCGTCCTCCCCACAGTCGATCTTCAGTTGCTGCAGGATCTCGACGCTTTCGTGTTCGTGGTCGAGTGGCACTTCGCACATTGAGAGTGCGGTTTTCCTCAGGGCCCGGATGATTTCCCGATCATGTTCGAGTCCGATGGAGTGTTGTGGCTCCTTGATATCGGCGAGCACGTTTCTCACGAGCTGCGCGGAATTTTCCTGTGCACCAGACAGTTGGCTCTCTCGAAACAAAAGCGTGATGCACTTCACGAGCATCAGTTTGTCGTTCATGTCGGTGAATAGTGTGAACAGCGTTTCCCCTGCATACGAAAGCGCCGGGAAATATTTTTTTGACCGTTGACCAGACTGTTGAACCTGGGAGTCGAATCACGTGTTCGCGTCAAGCTCACCTGGTGCATTGAAGGAGGTCGTGCTCATTCCCCATTGGGTGCATGAGGCACTGGCCCGTCAGAAGCTGCCACTGTCGGAGTGTCTGAATTTCGCTGTGCTGCAGAAGATGTCGAGCGTGAACGATCTGGCCTGTTTCTATGGCCTGCAGCACTACATCGAGGAACTGGTCTATGCGTCCGGCACGCTCGGACGTTGCTGGGAGAGTACGGCGACGGACAACGAAAGCCGCGTGCTGCTGATGCAAACAATTCTTCCGCTTGCGGCACATCTGCAGGCGAGCGGCGAAATCGAATCACGGCTATTCAGCGCGCAGTCGCGCCTGCCCTGGCACGACGAGCCTTTCAGCATTCACGACATCACGAGGGAGGTCGGGGGTGTGGTCATCTACCCGGGTTTCTTTGTTGAAGAGGGCAAACCCAACACGTATCGGGAGCAGCTGGTCGCGGGTCTTCTGAAAGTATTGTATGCGTACAACGCCTCGCACGAAGTGTCGGGCACGCGTCTTTTCCGGCACTACCTCGACATGTTATCTGGCAGGCAATTGACCGTCTGAGTCAGCCCGCCCCGGTAGCCTTCCTTCAATCGTGATAGTCAGGAATCCAGATGACCTACGCCACTACCCTCTTCCGGAACAAGGGCCGCAATGGGGCGCTGCCGGTTTCGCAGCTCGATCGGTTGATCGAGTCACTTCGCGGTGAACAGAACGAGCGTGGTGCCGCGTTCGCATCGAACCAGATGACGCGCGCCGCGCTTGCGCTCGAAAGCATCGATTCAGCGGTGCAGATCGAGCTGAACAACACGCTTGACGGGCTCAACACGGCGCTGGAGACAATCGTCACCGAACTGGGTCTGAGCCGCGAGCTCACTCAGGCCCAGCGCGATGCAGCGGGTGCTGCCGGGCTGCTCTCGGGCGACATCGCCGCGGCGCTGCACCAGCCGATCCGTCATGAACGCGTGTCGACCGAAAGTGTGAACTACCTGTCGCCCGAGACTGGCGAGTTCTACTACGAACGCATCCAGCCAGCGCTCGAAGCCTACGACGAAAAGGAGAACAAGAACGCTGTCGTCTACATGGTCGCCTACAACATGATGGCTGCCCGCCAGGACGAGTTTGGCGAAGCGTTCTATCCAACGGTGGTCGTCGGCAATGACCAGGTGGGCTACACCGTCTCGATACGGCTCATCGAGATCAGCAACGACATCCGCAGGCCGATTTCGGGCGACGCGTCCAACAACTTCAACCGTCGGAACATCGTGCAGGCGGTGATCTATCCGGACCTGCTGCGTAACGACATCACGAAGGTCATTCCGGTCGTGCGCGATGACTCGGCGAAATACTTCGTTGATCCGGCGCTCGTTGCGCCCTACAGCGTGCTGCTGACCGACGGTAGCGCCTCGAACACGGCGCCGCTCGCGATTGGCAAGAAATTCTCGCTGATCAACATCTCCCAGACCGAGTCGACGCTCGACAGCGGCCTGATGGACATCACCGATGCGCTCGATACCAACGTCGTGCTCGATGCCGTCTACGTCGAGTTCACCAGCGGCGGCACCGGCGGCACGAGCGAAGTCGTGAAGTTCCGCACGAGCGCGATGCAGCGCGCGACGTTCAACTTCGCCGTGCAGGGCTACTACCGGGAGATGAATCTCCAGTTCGACAGCGAAACGCTACTCGTGGGGCCGAACACGGTACTCGCCGACGGTGGCCAGTCGACCATCCTCGCACCCATCGTGAGCCAGGGCTACGAGGCGCGCATCGGCATGGATGTATTCGGCAAGGTCGTGCTGGAAACGGGTGACATTTCGCTGAATGCGTCGACGGTGCGCCTGAACTCGATCAAGGACACGTCGGACACCTCGCTCGACCTGACTACCGGCACTGGCGCGACGCTGGCAGCCCTCTTCGATGGGGCGAGCGTGATCGGTTTCGACATCGACGCGCGCCGCACCAACAGTAACCGCCGTCAACGCGGCAAGCTCCTGAACACCAACTTCTTCAGCCAGGTCTACACGGTGCCGCTGCATGCGCCGATCACCATTCCTCGCCCGATGCAGGTGGGCGATGTGAATGACTCGAGCGACCTCGCGGCGCTGATCACGGCCACACGCATCATGACCAGCAACGACGCGGTCGATGCGATCTTCCGGCTGCGCGACCTGCTCGCCGAGACGACGAGCGCGCTGAATACGACGCCGGTGCCGAACAACCCGCTCGACACCCCCGCGATCCTCGGTGTGTCGGCCTTTATAATCCAGCCGGCCTTCATGTACCGCGAACTCGCGGTCGACTCGAGTCTCGATTCGCTCTCCGCCCACCAGCGCGCGGCCGATGTGCAGGCGGCGCTGGTGAACGAAATCCGCGACATGGCTTATACGCTCTACGTGCAGTCCGGTTACAAGGCTGCGGCTGACGCACGTGCCGGCGGTGTGGCACCGGTCCCAACGGTGGTGATCGGGACGGATCCGTATATTGCACGATATCTGATGACCACGGGTGACCTGCGTACCATGGGCATCGCCTTCGACACGAAGGTTGTCTCAACACTCAACGAGCGGATGTCGGGCAAGATCGTTCTCTCGTTTGGTGACTTCTCGTCCGAGACGGCCGGTGTTCCGAACCCGCTGCACTTCGGAAACATGGCCTGGAAGCCGGAGACGACGGTCGTTCTGCCGATGGTGCGCAACGGCGCGCAGTCGAAGGAACTCACCGTGCAGCCTTCCTACCTGCACATCAACAACCTTGCGGTGCTTGGCATGATCGATGTCTCCGGCATCACTGCGGCGGCGACTTCGAAGGTGCCGGTGAACATGCGCACGGTTCAGTGATCTGCCCTTCTCCACTTCTGCAATACCCTGTCCCGGGGCTCACGCCCGTTTCGGTCTGGTGTCAAACCGGCCGAAACGGGCATTTTTTCGGCCGGTCCTCCTTCATCGGGCAGGCAGAGCGCCTGCCCTTATGACCGCCAGGCAAATGAAGAATTCTTCGCCGATATATTACTGATTGGAGCACTGTATTCACGGTGCACTTTCACAGTAGCGACAGCACGATATTCAAGTCAGGAAATCGAAATGAACGTGTGCCAATCATCGAATGAGTTTTGACCAGATCGACCATTTTGTCCCAGACGCCTGGTTTGGAACACCGGTTTTTTCCGTCGTGGGACGCAACGAGCTATATGGTACCCATCACTACGAGAAATTCGAAAAGAGGACGAGGTATTTCAACTATTTACCGCGAACTGTAACAGTCATCGAGCGCAATGGTCTGTGTGTGGAATTTCCACCACTTGACGATGCGACACGAAACGCATTCGTGATCCAGACCGACTGGCGGGTGCATCGAAGTCTGCAAACGCGCTTCCTTCAACTGCTCAAGGAAAGTCACGAAAATGAGCCGAGGAGCCTGCTGGCCCTGCGCGAATGCCTGAAGCGGTACAAGGTGGAACCGTACGATCACTGGGTAACGTTCCGGTGCGAGCTGGTGATTACGCTGGAGGACTTGAAGGAACACCGCGGAGAGATTTACGATCACCAGCATGACGTCGTTGTGTCGCTATCCATTGGAATAGATGCGGGTCCACATCCGTTTAGTGAGTCCGGGCGTATCCTCAAGCAACTGGAGTCGACGGCTGCCTCAGCCATCAAGAATGCGTACTTCGAAAGTATCAGGATCATCGACAACGAAGGAAAATATGGTGATCGTTACATCAACCGCGATGGTGATGTGATCCAGATAAAGAGTACAGAGGATCCGACGCTCGAGGATGGTGTGCTTGTGGTCCGCCCGAGGTCTGGCGCGAATAAGCGCCGGGCGTCGAGGATCGGGTGGCGGCGATATAGCTTCGAGGAAGCCGACGAGAAGCTTGAGTTGTACAAATCTTACGCTGACGCGGAAAACTATGGTGACAGCGAGACCAGAAGAAAGAAGGATCTGGCGGCTCAGGAAGCAGAACTCGCGCAGCGGAAGCACGAGCTGAAAGAACAGTCCCTCGCACATCAAGAAAAGCTGCAACAGTGGGAACGTGAAAAGGCTGAGTTCCAGCAGGACCTGGAACGACGTCAGTTCGAGTTCGAAGAGGAAGCGCGTCAAAGCAAACGCGAAGCCGATCGTGCGAAATATTACTACGAGCAACAGTTGCTGGAGGCAAAGCAGAGAAAAGACATGAACGACTGGCTCAAGCAGTTACCTGGAATAATGAGTGCAGTTGCGTTGGCATGGCTGACCTACAAAACCGCCAAACTGCAGACCGGGTAATAAATGGTAATCAGGGCAGTAAATGTGCCGTAACGCGCGAGGGAGACAGAAAATCGACCCCGAAATTGAAAGACTGATCGACGCGCATACGCCGCGTCTGAATCCGGTGATTGCTAACGGAATCGCAGTCGAGCACATGAAACAGGTGCACGTAATCAATTACATTGATTCGGTTATGCGTGCAGCGGCGAAAGGCTTTCCGGAGTGGCTAACCTACGAAGGGTGTCGTGTGTGCGCTCCGCCCGAAGAATATTTCGAGGCATCCCGGAAACAGGGAAATAGCAGAAGGACGATTGATATCGCTCGATCGGATCTTTACCTGGTGAAATTTCATTTCAGATTCCGGGGCGAGGACATCGAGCGCAACATGTATCTGCCATTCGTTGGTGATGCGGGATGCATCATGCTCAGGGGCAAGCGCTTCTTTATTTCTCCCGTGCTGTCTGACCCGATCATCAGCGTGGGTGCAGAAAGCGTATTCGTGCGATTGCAGCGCGACCTGCTGACGTTCAGACGCGTGACGCACTATTTCGTGGCCAATGGGCGTGTCGATCAGGCAAGCGTCGCATGGTCGCTGGTGTATCACAACACGCAAAAGAAGATGCGCAATGTCCAGCCGACGGTGAAGATGCATTCGACCATGGCGCACTATCTCTTCTGCAAGCACGGGCTGGTGAGGACGTTCGAACTATTTGCAAGTTGCACACCAGTGATCGGCGGAAGCGAGATAACAGCGGAACAATATCCGCCTGATTCGTGGGTGATCTGCAGTAGCCGGCAATTCAGGCCGAAGGGATTTCTGAAATCGGTCTATGAGCCATCACGGCTGCGCATCGCGGTGAGGCGCGAGGATTACGCGCGAATCATGGTACGCAATCTCATCGGCGGTCTCTTCTATGTTGTCGATCATTTCCCGTCCCGGGTTCAGCCCGAGTACGTTAATAACTCAGCACCAGCGTGGACGGACAACACGCGCACGTGGATCCTGCTGATGGGTCATGTGCTGTTTTCCGGCGACATGCCGGAGGGCGTGCTCGCCGACGAAATAAACAAACATCTGAAATCGCTTGATGAGTATGTCGACAGCGTGGTGCTGAAGAAATTCAGTGCAATCGGCAGGCGGGAGACCAATCTCTATCAGTTCTTTGCTGTTGTGGTTGAGAAAATCAGCGAATGGATTTTCGACGGTGCTGGACATATCAACAGCATGTACGACAAGGAGCTTTCAGTTTTGTATTTTGTGTTACAGGACATCACAAGAGCCATTATGGGACTCTATTATAAAGTCACGTCCGTCGAAAAGAAGGATCTCACACGCAAGGACATCGAGGACCGGATGCGAAATACCATCATGACCGGTCTGATCTACCGCATTACGAAGCAACACCCGGAGGTCACGCCGCAATCGAGTTCCGGGGACAACAAGGCGCTCAAGATTACGGGGGTGCTGGTGCCCCAATCGGACAGCTCCAGACAGGGTGGGCGGAAGAAGCGGGCGACGCTGGACGATCCCACGAAGTTTCTGCATGTCTCCATGGCGGAGGTCGGCGGCTACAGCAATCTTCCGAAGTCCGGGCCTACTGGCGATCGCCGGCTGAGTCCGTGGCTGCGCATCGACCCGTCAGGACGCGTGCTGCGCAATCCAAAGTTTATTGCAATGCTTGAGCGTATCCAGAGCGAGATTACGCGCTCCAGATAAATACCGACTGCTTTCCGTATCAATCGTCTCCTTTTGTCGAGAAACAGCTTTTTCAAGGAAATCTTTTTTATGTATCCCACGCTTTCTCCAACCGCACCTCATCCATTGCCAGTGCGACCGGACGCCCTGGAACAGAATTTTCTGCGGTTCTCGATACAGGATCCGCCATACGTTCCCAAGGTCGAAATCGAATCGTGGATGTACAGCTACGTGCCGATCGTCGCTGGCATGACCGCGAACGTTATCCAGGAGCAGTCCCGCAAGAATCCGTTGCGTGTCTTCTTCTTCAATCTCTTCGCGCGAAACCGGTTCGTCAATGCAGAATTTACCGCACTCGTCCAAGGTATTCTGGATTTCATTGTATTCAAGGTTGCAGGGGACCCGCGCCTGAACGTTGAGGCGATCATCGACGAAGCTGTCGAGTATATGGTTTCGCTGGTGACGGGTTCGATGATCAATGTGTATCCGCAGTTGCGGAACACCGTCGACGCGCAGACCGCACAGGCTGCCGATGAGCATGTTCGTGATTTCGGGCAGATCACGCAGGCAATCGATGAGTTTCGCCGACGGTTCGGCTATCAGCATCCTTTGCCTGGTCAATCCGGAATTCGGGCACCCGGATACCCGGGGATGATGGGAATGCATTCGCGTATGGACGGTGCCGGGTATCCGGATATCTATCCAGCGATGGATCATCAGCGAATCGCACCTGGATTTGCGGGGCGTTACGACGGAGTGCATGAAGCATCGGCACAACTCTTTGGGGGCACGCAGGCATCGCAACCCATTGTTCCCAGGTCCGGCGAGATTTTCAGTGGCCGGTTTGCCAACCTCCCAGACACGTCGGTGCCGCGATATGCACGCGTGAATGGGGCAACGTCGCAGGGAAACAGCACAATGAATGCCGTAATTGAGGAAAAGCCAGCGCAGAAGGATGGCCTGCTCGAAGACATTGACGAAACCGCGCTCAAGTGGTTGTCATTCAGGGATCAACCGTATCACCCTATTTTCAACCCGGATACCAGTCAGCTCTTCTATCAGGAGTTGGCCAGCGGCGATGTGCTTGCGGTTGTCAAGGCCCGCGGGGATGACATGGACTACGACCGTCACAGGACGAAAAGTGTTTTTGGTCCGGTTCCTGCAGGCCTCGATCTCGATGACGGCGAGCGGGTCACACATGGCCTGCAGCAGGGGCTGAAGGAAATCAGGGAGGAGAGACAGGCGCGTGAAGAGAACGAAACGCCAGAGGTCTGCACGCGGGTAAAGGAGGCGGCCATCGAGGAATCCTCGCTCGAGGCAGTCTGGCAGCAGGCCGCTGTGGAGTGGCAGGCCTCAGCAGAGGCGGGACGGCTGCCCGGCATTTACCGGGTCTATGGAGACGTGTATGACACGGTAGTGGGCGACGAAGATGAAAGTGACTTCGTCGAGGAGCTCAGGAATGCGGGTACGTTCAAGAACCTGCGGAGCATTCTGGACGACCAGTACGGCGTGGCGTCGGACAGGCTCTGGTACAAGGCCAACAATCGAGCGACCCGGCTCGTCAACCGGATTCTTGGGTTGAATCTGGGCTTGCCAACCACGATTGACTCGTTCACGGAGGATTTCGAGCCGCTACTGCAGATGTTGCGCCGGGAATATGGCGAAGCGATGGTGGAAGCATTCCTGCGCCACCAGCGCACCTTGATCGCTGCAATCTATCGTGAAACGCCCGAGGACAACCGGGTATATGTGGCGGACAGCATGTGCGACACGTGGCCCGAGGGATGGGATCGGCCGAAGCTGACCTTCATGTCATCCTGGTCGAGCCTGACGTTCGTGAACTGTACCGCTCATGAGCTGGCTGTCGAATGGGGCAAGGACACGACCGCCCTCGTCACGAGACGTGCTGTCCCTGTCTTTTACCAGATCGTGCGGGATATTGTTGAAGAGGCAAAGGATTTGGGCCACAACCTCGAACAATATCTGCTGCAAACGCTGGATGGCAAGATCATCGAAATTGGCACGGCATTCCTTGCCGACGACGAAGGCTATGTTGTTCGCCTTATAAAGTAAGTAGTACAAAACAGTATCGTAAATTTACTCCCCGCAATATGACAGGAGGTGATAACGAAGGTTGAGAAAGTGAATGATGATTCGTGTTCTTTTTATCGAACCGAAGTCCCGGGACTCTCAATTTTATCAGGAGTGAAATGATGGACGAGAAGGATGATCCACTGGAGGTAGTCGTTCAGGGTGGATCGATTGAAGCCAATACCGTGGTTTACGGCGTAGTGCAGAGTGCGCTGTCTGATGCGGGTTTTACTGAAGTGGCGGTTTCTTCGCCGCAAGGGGTAAAAGCCGCGCATGTCGGCAAGGTCCCGACGATGCTCGATGTTGTACGGGCATCGCGGCCGGAGCTCTTCGCGACACCGATTAGCGTGAGGCAGAACGCTCCTCTCGAGGAGGTCGGATCGCTCATTGCGGACAACCCCGACCAGCTGGACCTAGGTCATGTCGTCTATGGCATCGGAGATGCAGTCGACGATGAGCCGGGTCCCGCTCCGGAAGAATCCGCCGGCGAGGCCGGGAAGCCGATGGAATCCGAAGCGGTTTGACAGGAGAACTGGTCCGCGACGGAATCGTTAGTGGCTGAAACGCTGGACACCCCCCTCCATTTTCGGATGGAGGGGGTGAGCAGAGCTTTGCTGTTTTTTTGGAAGTTGTGACCGTAATTCGGTAACTGGATTCTGGAGGAGAATCACCGTGAACAGTAACGGACATGGGCCGAAACGTGATGAGGTCGCTGCATTGCTCGCAGTGATGGTGCCAGGCGAGGATTACACGACGGACGCTCTGGCCACGAAGCTTGGCTGGTCGACCTCGACCACGCGCACGATTATCCATGCTGCGGAGGACACCGGCATTGTCTGGAAGCACCGTTCCGCATGCAAGGGGCCACTGGTGTGGGTGCGTCACGATCGCATACGTGGCCCATCCCGATCGCTTTCCATACCGGCTGGAGAACTGCAGGGGTACGAACACGCGTGGCGGAGCTTCCGCGAGGTTTGCATGCTGGCGCATCCGTCGTAGGGACATATGCTTCGACGTGGTTCGGCCCAACCTTGACCTTTCCTGAAAAATATTCGGCGCTGCCTGGTGCATACTTGCCAGGCTGATCGCCGCGCGATTCAATGTGGCACGCGCTTTGCCAATCGGCCAATTTCAGAGAGAAAGGAAAGAGAGATGAGCATCTTTGGTGACATCGTGAACAAACTGTTCCACAAGGCCAAACCCGACGCGGCGCCGCCCGCGGCCGAACCGACCCCGGATCCGGCGGCAGCTCAGGCAGCCGCACCCGACGCAGTACCGGCACCCGCGCCGCTGGCTGATGTCGATGTGGCTTCGGTGATGGACCAGCTCGTTGCGGAAAGTGGTCAGACGTTGAACTGGCGCACGTCGATCGTGGACACAATGAAGGCACTCGGAGTCGACAGTAGCCTCGAGCATCGCAAGCAGCTGGCGCAGGAACTCAAGTACACCGGCGACATGAACGACTCGGCCAGCATGAACGTGTGGTTGCACGGCCAGGTGATGGCGGCGCTCGCCGCAAATGGTGGCAAGCTGCCGGCAGACCTCGCAGGCTAACGTTTGAGCTATTGGGTCCGGGCGTCGCACGCCCGACCTGCCATCTTGAAGTGGCGTACCGACACGCAGGTACCCGGGGCGCCTCAGGACATGGGCTCGAACAGCAGCGCGTCAAGCGCGGTGGGGTTCGATCATTTCACAGCGCGGCGAAAGCGCCGCCCTTCTTCGTTGCGCGATGCGAGCCCAAAGTCTGTTCCTCCTGCTCAAGGCAGCAGCTCTCCAGGTCTGAGTGCAATTCCTACATATTCGGAGCGGAAATCTACGCCAAAGCGGAAGGCTTTCCTCTCGCCCGAGAATGTCGGCGTCACACCGTGCCAGAACAGCGTTGCATCCTGGTTTGCCAATGTGGCGAAATATTCAGGAATCCTGTCAGTTTTTCCGGGCGTCAAGCACAGCTGTTGGTTGCCCGCTTCATGGACGAATTTTCTTCTCGATTTTATGACGTAGTAGTGCTCTTTCTGCTCGACGGTAGCTGCACCGAAAATAATCCGGTCGAGAGAGTTCAGCGTGTGAATGTCATTGGAGACACGGCCCAGAAATATAAAAGCCGTCTCGTATGTCAACGTCTCGTTTCCGATTGTCAAAGGTCGTAGCACCCGTTCATCGCGCGTCATCAGTGTCCACGCGTCAATCACCTCTTCCAGTGTTCCCGAACGTTGTGCCGGGACTACCCGGAACGTCGCAGCCAGTTTCAGTAGATCTTCTCTTGTCGGCTTCCCTGACTTTGGCTCTATCGGCGGCGTTGGGCCGAGAAGCGTCGGGATGGGTGCGGGAGGCTCGGGCGTGTCACGTGGCTTCGGCTCTCCAGGATAAGACGACGATTCGCTCGAACGCGCCTCGTTGGGGCAGCCGGGGGCATGTTTCGCGCGAGCGACGAAATAGGTGTGTTTCTTCCTCGCGGGATGCACTTCCGCGAAGCAGTTGTCGTGCGGACAATAACAGTCGAGGTGGATCGAGTCATTCTGCTTGTACTCGTACGCATCGTCCGCACTGATACCTGCACCGGTTTGCCAGCATAAAGCTTCCGTCATTAATTCATCGCGCATGCGACTTCTCTCCAGGAGTCCCAGTTTTCAATTTACCAGTTGTGGGTACACGCCCTTCAGTCGATCCGACCGGGATCATTGGCTGCAGGTATGAACGAGATTACGCGAGATGCGTAGTGTGAGACCCAATCACTAACGCAATACGACATGGGCGGTGGGCGTATGGTTCCTCTGCCTTGCGCATGGAACCTGCAGAGATGGGGACGCGTTTTCCAGTGATGAAGTTTGACCAGTAAATCAGAGCATTAAGATAAGAAGGGTTATCACAATAGCGATGTTTGACGACACGTTTTCGCGACAAACTGGGGCACGCTCGATGCCCTGTCGGCCGTCCATGACCGTTTGAGGCGTCTCTTCTTTAGGCTTTGCGGGCGGCCACGATCGGTGATACGCCCATGTTTGCGGCGCGCCGCGTTTTACGGCAGGATAAAGGTGTCGCCGGGCCCCGGAGTCTGGCTTCACCTGCAATCCTCCATCACATGGCTGACCGTTTCGAACTCCTTGCGCTTGCGCTGCCCGCCGGCTGCGCTCCGGAATCGCTGGCTCCTGAAGTCGCGGCGTTGATGGCCGCCTGCTGGCCAGGTATGAGTCGCGCCCAGTTGCTCGAGCGCGCCCGCCGTCTGGCCCTACGGGCTTCGTTACGTGCGCGGCCGGAAGCGGGCCCGGACGGTGTGCGACTCTATTCGCTGGTACTGGTGACTGGTGAGGTACGGACCGAACTCGTCGCCCACGTGCGACGCCTCGTGCGTCGGCGCTCCGTGCGTCGCGCAAAGGCTTCGCTGCCGCCGCCGAAAGACGTGCGGCAGCAGGGGCTGTTTTCGTGAGGGATGGGGGACCGTGAAGTCGCGTCTGTGGAGGCGCAAAAAAAACCGGGGGGCCGCAGCCCCCCGTTTGATCACTCTTCTTCCGTATCAGGATCGAGCCCGAAACGGGTCATTATCGTCCGTCCACGTTCCTTGCTGAGCGTCGCCGGATCGGTGGCCTTGACGGTCATCCGGCTGCGATCGAGTGGCCCGTCGAGCCTGTACGGTGTTGGCTGTCGGGGTGCCTGATTCTTCTGGACAGTCGTTCCCCCAAAGGATCCGGGCCAGACAGGGTCGCCAATGTGGCCGCCATGCTCAACCAATGTGGACACCTCCAAGAATTGAGGGGCTCCGGTTCGCATCAGCTCAACCTTGCGTTCGAGTTCCATCACCCGCTCGTCCAGTGCCTTCGGGGACTTGAAGCCGAAACTCTTGAAATCGCGTCTGGCGACTTTCCTCGGTGGACCGGCGGGACTGATTACCTTGACGATGAAATCGCCCCTTCCTGTTCTCTCGACCGGATGCGGTTCTGGTGCGCTACCCGCCAGATTCTGGGCAGGAGTGTCCGACCTCGCCGAGCCGAGGCGACCGGACGCAGCACGCATGCGCTTCCTGGCGCCACGAAGTGCGCCTGTCTGGTCCCGACGGAGGGATGTCATTAGAAAAACTCCTTTTCACGCAGATAGCTATGCAAAGTTTGCACTGACCGGCTTGTCGGCGCAACCTCAAATACCAGGTCGCGTTGCTTGCCGCCGACGAGCCAGAACTGTCTCCCGCCCGGCTGGGCAAAGAGATCCAGCAGCGATTTCAGCGATCCATCGGCCAGGCCGGCCGGAAAATGCGGGAAATACTGAAAAAGGGCCGTATCAGATTCCGATTGCACAGGGCCGTCAAATCCATAGCGCGGCCAGGCGTAGTAACCCAGTAGCCGGCTGCCATCAGGGAACGATGGGCGGTTCCTGCCGCCGACCGCCTGGAGCCGGATGTGGGGTATTTTAAGGGTGGCACACGCGCGCACCATGCGCCAGAGCATCACGGCGGCCAGTCCGGGCGGCGCATCTTCGCGCAGATGCACGAAATCGACGTAGAGGTAAGGCTCGCCGTTCTGGTCGGCGTGAAAACTGACCGTATTGGTCGACACGAGATAGCTGGAGCCGATGACCTCGAAAATCAAGGTCTGTCCATCGAACCCAAGCTCAATGTTCGCGTCAGCGGGTGCGCCACACAACTGCGTGATGGTCTCGTCGCCAATCGCCTCGAACCCCTGCAGGTCATCGGGATCAACATTGTCACGATCGACAGGGACGGCATCCTGAAACCAGGACGACTCGATGGCGAGGGGCGTGTTCAGATCAACGGCCGCGGGCATCATGGATTATTGTTCAGGCGGACGGGCAGAAACCCCAAGTGTAACAGTGCATTCAGCAGCACCGCTGGCCCAGCATGATGTCCGTGGCAAGTAGCAGCTCGAGACTGACCGATGGCCGGATCGAGCTTACCGGATGAGCAACTCGTCGCGATCCTGCTCAAGGATCCAGCTGGGTGGCCTGCCACGCCCGGACCAGGTTTCACCCGTTGCGGGATCACGATATTTCGGCAGGGCCGGGTCGCGCACGCGTGCCGGCCCAAATGTGCGGGTGATGTGCCTTGGCATTGGAATCACCTGGGTCGGTACCAGTCCGACGTCGTACGCACTCAGCTCAAACGTCTCGATCAGTTCGCGGCATGTCGCGATGGCGGCATCGACCTCTTTCCTGCGTGCGTCTTCAATGCGCACATTCAGATCCGCTAGCTGGGCAAGGAGAGCGGGAACTTCTCTCATGCGGCAAATCCTCCTCTTTGTGCCGGCTTCCGGAAAGCAAAAGCCGTATCGCACAAGATCACCTGTTTGCCGTAATTATTCCACGTGCCCTACCGGTTCGGTTCCGGTGCGTTTTCAGGGGATGGCCGGTGGTCTCACTTCCGAAGCCAGCTCGACGCTGACTTCTTCGCGCTCGCGAAACGGCGCCAGCGTCGCCTCGTCGGCCAGTGCCGAAGTGATGAGCCGCCAGTCACGCAGCAGCGGTGTCCAGTGTTGCTGACGCGCGCGGCCAAGCTTGGCTGAATCGGCGAGCACGATCACCTCCGCCGCTCGTGCGACGATGCATTCCTTGAGCCACGCCTGCTGGGCAGATGCCTCGCACAGGCCGAATTCTGCGACGACCCCGTCTGCACCAAGGAACGCGACATCAACGGTCAGCCGGCCCAGCATGAGTTCAGCCAGCGGCCCGAGCGTACTCATGCTCGAACTGCGCAGTTCGCCGCCGATCAGGGTGAGCCGCACACCCGGCGCGTTGGCGAGCGCCATCACCGCGAGCAGGTTGTTCGTCACGACATGCAGGTTTTCACGCGTGGACAGATGGCGCGCGAGCGCGGCACAGGTCGTGCCTCCGTCGAGCAGCACGGTATCGCCATCGCGAACGTGGGCGGCGGCCGCCTGTGCGATGGCTTCCTTCTGTTCGCTTTGCGCCGACTTACGCTCCTCGAGCGAGGCCTCGGGTTCGTGCATGCCAACGAGCGCGGTTGCACCCCCGTAAGTGCGCACGAGCCGGCGCTGCTTCGCGAGCACGGTCAGGTCGCGCCGGACCGTCGCTTCCGACACCTCCAGCGCCGCGCACAGCTCTTCAACACTCGCGTCCCGGGTACGGACAAACTCAAGAATAGCCTGATGGCGTTCGGTCGTCTTTTTCACTTCGTCAGCTGCGTCGCAAGGGGCTTTAACCAGGGGGCTTCATCTTACCTGACCCCTTGCACGCCTGTCCGTTGCTTCAGTGACGACGCGTGGCCAGTTCCGCGCCCTGGCGCAAGGCCTCGAGCATGCTGCCTTCATCGACGACGCCCTTGCCTGCGATGTCAAACGCGGTGCCGTGATCGACGGACGTGCGGATCACTTCCAGCCCGACCGTGACGTTCACTCCCGCTTCGAGGCCAAGCACCTTCACCGGACCGTGTCCCTGGTCGTGATACATCGCGACCACCAGATCGAAGTCGCCCCGGCCGGCGCGGAAGAACAGCGTGTCGGCTGGCAACGGACCGGTCACGTCCAGGCCTCGCTCCTGCAGCAGCTTGACCGCCGGAATGATCTTCTCTTCTTCCTCGCCATAACCAAAGAGGCCATTCTCGCCTGCATGTGGATTGATCCCGCACACGCCGATGCGCGGCTTCTCGATACCCGCCTTCACGAGCGTTGCATGGCCGCGCTCGATGGTCCGCTGCACGAGGCCCGGCTCGATCTTGCGGATTGCGTCGATGATGCCGATGTGTGTTGTCACGTGGATCACGCGCAGCTGCGGCGCGACGAGCATCATCGACACCTCGTCGACGCCGGTCAGATGCGCGAGCATTTCCGTGTGTCCCGGATACTTGTGGCCGCCCGCATGTAACGCTTCCTTGTTCAGGGGCGCCGTGCAGATCGCATCGATCTTGCCGGCCTGGGCAAGTTCGGCTGCGCGCTTGATGTATTGATAGGCTGCATCGCCCGCGACGGCCGACAACTGCCCGAACGGCAGGTCTTCGGGAATCAGCCCGAGGTCGATGCAGTCGATCGTGCCCTGCTCGTAACGCGCTTGCGCAGCATCCTCGATGCGGCGAATCTTCATCTGGCCGCCGACAATATCGTTGGCGCGTTCGAGGCGCTTTGCATCACCGATCACGAGCGGACGGCATTGCGCGTAGACGGACGCATGCGCCAGGCTCTTGACGACGACCTCCGCGCCAACGCCAGCTGCATCGCCCATCGTGATGCCGATTACAGGAAGATAGTTGCTCATGATTTGATCTCTTTGGACTTCAGGGTTTGCTTCTGTTCATTCGCGGACGTCAATGCGGTGCGACGTCCGGTTCGGTTTCGTTACGCAGGGTCAGCCACGCCGCGTACAGCGCGTGGTCGGTACCGAAGGCCCCTGCCTTCGTGACGATGCCGGGGCGATGTTCGCGTGTGGCATCGAGCGGACGCGCGACTGCCACGCCCGCTTCGACTTCGGCCAGCAGATGCAGATGGGTAATCTTCGCGGTCGCAAGCATTGCCCGCGCGGTTTCGCCGCCCGTGGCGATCAGACCACCGGTCTTCGTGAAATGCGGTTCGACGAGCGCAGCGAGTGCTGTGGAGAGCTGCATGCCTTCAGCTGGATCAAACGCATCGTCGCGTCCAATGCGCAGCAGCAGATCGCGGCCCGAGCGCAGCGATACGGCAATCTGGCGTTGCCACATACTCCAGTCGGGATGGCTGGCACCCCAGCGCAGTACAACTGGCGGCACGATCAGCTCCTCAACGCCGCCGCGCTCGCGAAGCATCGCGCATTGTCGCTCGCTCACGGCGGACAGGCTGCCAACGAGAATGAGGATCGGGCCACCGGGGAATTCCGTGGTCCTGGCATCGTTACACACGCGCGCGCGCCGATCGAGTGCAGCTATCTCCCGCGCGAGACCGCCCGAGCCGACCCAGAAAAAATTCGCACTGCTTCGCAGTGTCGCATGTGCCAGTGCGCGCAGCGCCTGTTCGGATTGTGCGTCGACGATCAGCGCCTGCACACCTCGGGCGGCCTTCGCCTCTATACGGGTCGCGAGCGTCTGCGGGTCATCGCGAAAGGCGTCTGCGTCCAGACGCTCGGACGCGAGACCTGCCCGCGTCAGCTGCGAGGCAATGTCCGCGCAGCGGCCGGCGTGCTCCAGCTGCCATGTTGCTGTCTGCTCCAGGGGCTCACCATGCACGTAGACCCGGCCGTCCCGCACCGTGCGCCCGGTGGCCGGAAACGCAGGGGCAATGATGGCCATGCCTGCGAGTGCCTGCAGCCCTGCCACTTCGGCCGCCCAGTTGCCGCGCAGCGTCGAATCGATCTTCTTGTAAAGACGCTGGCCGCTCATGCTCATTTCCGCGTATGCGGCCGCCGTGCGCGCCGACGCCTCTTCAGGCGACAGACGGCGCGTATCGGTGTCGACGGCGATGGTGTCCGCGTCTTCGTGTGCCTGCGTGTGCGTCGCTTCCAGCGTGACAACCGTCCGATGCCCCGCACCCGCAAAGCCAATCGCGCAGTCCGCAGCACCCGACAGGTCGTCCGCAATGATCAGGATCTTCATTGGACCCGTTCCGCCTGATTCTCCATTCCAACCCTCGCTCCAGCGCTAGCCTGCCGTTGTTGGTACCGCTTCGCGATGGACGCAGTGAGGATCGGCGAGAGGATCGCGGTGACAACGACGCACGCCGCGACGAGCAACGTTGCGCTTTGCGCTGCCGGCTCGTAGACCGGGTTCGCGGCGGCGACGAGAGCCGGCACCGCGGCCGCATTACCTGCGGTATTGGCCGCGGCCACACCGGCGACGCCCGTACCACCCGTCAGGCGATCAGCGAAGTACAGCGGGATGCCCGTTACGATGACGACCGCGATGCCGAGTCCGATCCCAAGTACTCCCGCCTGCCAGACCTTGTGCAGGTCAAGACCCGCGCCGAGTGCCAGTGCGAAGAACGGAATCATCACCGGGACCGCCTTCGCAAGAAAGGCGCGCATCTCACGATCCAGATTGCCAAGCAGCATGCCCAGCGCGAGCGGCAGGATGCTGCCCACCAGGGTCTGCCACGGGAATGCCGAGAGCCCCGCCACACCAAGCGTCACCATCGTCAGGAACGGCCCGGATTCGAGCGACATCAGCGTGTAGGCACCCACGTCTTCCGAGCGGCCGTACTGGCCCATCAGCGCCATGTAAAGGCCGCCGTTGGTGTCGTTCATCGCAGCGACGACCGCGAGCGTCGAGATGCCCGCGAAGAGTCCGGAAGAGATGGGTTGCTCGCCAAGGAAATGCCCAAGAATCACGCCAACGATGATGGCCGCGCCGACTTTCGTGACGAGCAGCGCCCCGCCCTTCTTCATCAGGTAGGGCGTGGCCTTCACATCGATGCCCGCGCCCATGCACACGTAGAAGACGGCGAGGATCGGCAGCGCACCCGTGAACAGCGCACTGGTGAACGAGCCGAAAAATTTCGGCATGCCCGGCAGGAACGTCGCCACCATCGAGCCGATCAGCAACGGCACGATCATCATGCCGCCGGGGATGCGTTCGATCGAGCGCTTGATTGGAATCTGAACCATGCATGTCTCCTAGCTTTATTCGTCGCGATGATTGGTTCGCGCAAGGAAATTATCTCAAAATGATCGAGTCGATCAGGACTGAGTGTAATCCCGCGTAGAAAATTGCGCAAATCAATCACTAGAATGATTGGGGCAATCACGTTGGTCAGGTGGACAGGAGGCGTCTGGATGGCGCGCCGGTGCTCCTTTGCGGGGAGAGCTGATTGCCGGGAGCCTGGCGTGCGGGGAGCGGAGCTCTGGTGCGGTACGCTTCACGCACGCCCCGTAGGGTTTGTCTTTAATTCGAGTTCGATGGAAATTCTTACTGGTCGCGTTATATGAATATGAGATGCCACGCGAGGTACAGACGTCGCCGTGGAGAAAGAAGCTCAAACAGATCAGTACAACGACTCAAGCAGGCGCCCTGTGAAGTAGTCAGGAGCGCCCACTCTTGCGAAAAGAAAAATGAATCTCAAGCAACTGGAATACTTCGTTCGTGTCGCCGAGCTCGGTAGCTTCGGCAAGGCCGCCATGCAGTTGAACATGACCCAGCCCGCGCTTTCACGTCAGGTGCGGCTACTGGAGACGGACCTGCGCACCACACTGCTCATCCGCAATGGACGCGGCGTCGTGCTGACCGAGATCGGCAAGCGACTATTTGACCACGGCATGAGCATCCTCCAGCTTGTTGCGAGCGTCACTGAAGATATCGAAGCCGCGCGCGACGAGCCCTCCGGACACATCGTGGTGGGTCTGCCCCCAAGCCTGACCCGCCGTCTGACCCCCTTCCTTGTTGATACTTTCCGTCGCGAATTGCCAGCCGCCTCGCTGGCCATTGTCGAGGGGCTCTCTACCCATCTCGTCGAATGGATTGCGATGGGCCGGGTGGATCTGGGCCTGATCCACAATCCGCAATCCAGTCCTGCCATCGCAATCACGCCCGTACTTGACGAGGCACTTGGCCTCGTGAGCCGCGCGGCGCGTGGTGACGCGAAAGTCAAACCCCTGCCTTTTTCCCAGCTTGCCGACTATCCCCTGATTCTTCCCGGACACACCCACGCGATGCGCCGGCTTCTCGACACCCAGGCTGCCATGTCCGGGCTGAAGCTGAATATCGCACTTGAAGTATCGAGTGTTCCGTCAATCCTTGACCTGGTCGACGCTGGCTACGGTCATGCCGTACTGACCCAGACGGCGCTTGCGGCTTCGGACCGACCGAAAGCGTTCACGCTGCGCCCGTTCAGGGATCCCATGCTGACCAGCACCTTATGTCTCGCGGAATCCGCGCACAAGCCTGCCAGCCGGCTCGTGCGCCAGACCTCTCGATTGCTGCGGGACCTGGTCTCCCATGCCGAATCGTTATAACAGCTAGTAGGATCGTTGTACTAGGCAACGCATATCCCGATGGCCAGAATCGGGCCATGGAAAACCTTGCCACTTCTGTTCGTCCCGACGTGAGACTTTCCGGTATCTCGTCGATGGCGACCCGCCTGCTCCTCGCTGATATCAGCACGCTCTACCACGAGCAATGTGGTATCGACGTTCATTTCCGGTCTGTTGGCGGCGTCGACGCTGCGCGACTTGTGCGCGAAGGGAACCCTTTCGATCTCGTTGTGCTCGCAAGTGATGCACTTGACGCACTGATTGCAAGCGGTCATGTGCTGGGCGACAGCAAGACGGACGTTGTCCGCTCGAACGTTGCTGTAGCAGTACGTGCTGACGCACATCACCCGCCGATTCATGACGGGAAGGCAGTGCGCAAAGCGATACTCGCCGCGCGCAGCATCGGATATTCCACCGGACCCAGCGGTGCGGCCCTCATGAACCTGCTTGCCGCCTGGGGCATCGCCGATCTGGTTGCCCATCGTTTCGTGTTGGCTCCAGCGGGCGTACCGGTCGGTCAGCTTGTTGCGGATGGGGTCGTCGAACTGGGCTTTCAGCAGCTTAGCGAACTCATGAATCTGCCTGGCATCGACGTGCTCGGAACGATGCCGCACGACTGCGCCATCGTGACGACGTTTTCAGCTGCGCTCTGCTCGAGCGCGACACACCCCGGACATGCCCGTGACCTGCTTCAGGTCCTGCGCTCACCCATCACAAGCGAACTCAAGCATCGCCACGGCATGGAGCCCGCGTGAGCGATCGCACTCCCCTTCATGAGGAATTCCCTTTGATCATCGACATACACGGTCACTACACCACAGCACCAAAGGCGCTCGAGGAATGGCGCAATCGCCAGATCGCCGGCATTACTGCTCCGGAACAGATGCCAAAGGTATCGGAGCTCAGGATCACCGACGATGAACTGCGTGAGAGTATCGAAGGCAACCAGCTCAGGAAGATGCGCGAGCGTGGTTCGGATCTCACGGTGTTCTCGCCGCGCGCTAGCTTCATGGCGCACCACATTGGCGATTTCAGTGTCAGCAGCACATGGGCGGCAATCTGCAACGAACTGATCCACCGCGTCTCGACCCTCTTCCCTGATCACTTCATCGGCGCGGCCATGCTGCCCCAGTCACCCGGTGTCGATCCGCGCTCCTGCATTGCGGAGCTCGAGCGATGCGTCAGGGACTATGGATTTGTTGGCGTGAACCTGAATCCGGATCCGTCGGGTGGTCACTGGACTTCGCCGCCCCTCACGGACCGCCACTGGTACCCCCTGTACGAAAAGCTGGTCGAGCTCGATGTCCCCGCGATGATTCACGTTTCGACCTCGTGCAACGCGTGCTTCCACACGACGGGGGCGCACTACATCAATGCCGACACGACGGCATTCATGCAGCTGGTTCAGGGCGACCTGTTCAGGGATTTTCCGGCACTCCGGTTTGTGATCCCGCACGGTGGCGGCGCAGCGCCCTATCACTGGGGC
Source organism: Paraburkholderia adhaesiva (assembly GCF_021390575.1). Taxonomy (GTDB): domain Bacteria; phylum Pseudomonadota; class Gammaproteobacteria; order Burkholderiales; family Burkholderiaceae; genus Paraburkholderia; species Paraburkholderia adhaesiva. The sequence continues at coordinate 278,086 of NZ_JAJEJQ010000005.1, forward strand.
CGGTACCGCGGGCTCGCGCAGGAACTGAAAAAGCCGCTCCTCACGGAACATCTGCTCAACAACGTTTTCTTCGATACCTGCGTCTATCACCAGCCCGGTATCGACCTGCTCACGAAAGTCATTCCGGTCGACAACATCCTGTTTGCCTCGGAGATGATCGGCGCGGTTCGCGGGATCGATCCGGAAACCGGCCACTACTACGACGACACGCGGCGCTACATCGAGGGAACGCTCAACCTCACCGCCGGCGAGCGGTACAAGGTCTACGAAGGCAACGCGCGTCGTGTCTATCCGCGTCTTGACGCGGCACTCAAGAGGAAGGGAACGCAGGATGTTTGAACTTGGCATTGTTCATCGACGCGTCGAGCGCACTGCGCCGGAAACTGCCGACGCACTTGCGCGCTACGGCAGCGCTACCGTGCACGAGGCGATGGGCCGTGTTGGCCTCATGAAGCCGTATATGCGACCCATTTATGCAGGCGCCCAGGTTTCCGGCACCGCGGTCACCGTCCTGCTGCAACCGGGCGACAACTGGATGCTGCATGTGGTGGCCGAGCAGATCCAGCCTGGCGACATCGTCGTCGCGGCCGTGACGTCCGAATGCTCGGATGGCTATTTTGGCGACCTGCTGGCAACCAGTTTCAAGGCACGCGGCGCGCGTGCGCTGGTGATCGACGCGGGAGTACGCGACGTCCAGACCCTCGCGCAGATGCAGTTTCCGGTCTGGAGCCGCTTTATCAGCGCGAAGGGGACGATCAAGGCCACGCCCGGTTCCGTGAACGTCCCGGTGGTGTGTGCTGGCGCGCTCGTGACACCAGGCGACGTGATCGTCGCCGACGACGATGGTGTGGTCTGCGTGCCGCGCGCGATCGCGAAGCAGACACTCGAGGCGGCCGCCGCACGCGAGGCCAACGAGGCGGCCAAACGGGAAAAGCTCGCCAGTGGTGTGCTGGGACTCGACATGTACGGTATGCGCGAGCCGCTGGCGAAGGCAGGTCTGCGCTATGTTGACTGAACGGGAATCGCACATGTCCACCACGCAATCCCGCATCGCGTCCGGACCCTTCCAGAAAACACCGGGCTGGCTTGACTGGTTTGAAGGCCCGAGCCGGCCGCAATTCGCCCTGCCCGCCGGTGCTGTCGACGCACATTGTCATGTGTTCGGCCCGGGCGAGGATTTTCCGTACGCGCCGCAACGCAAGTACACGCCGTGCGATGCCTCGAAGGAACAGCTTTTCGCGCTACGTGATCACCTTGGTTTTGCGCGCAACGTGATTGTCCAGGCGACGTGCCACGGGGCCGACAACCGCGCAATGATTGATGCGTTGATCCATTCAGACGAGCGCGCACGGGGCGTCGCTACGCTGCCTTCCGACGTCACGGACGCGCAGCTGCAGCACCTGCACGACGTGGGCGTACGCGGCGTGCGATTCAACTATGTCCGGCGGCTGGTGGATTTCACCCCTGCGGATGAGCTGATGAAAATGGCCCACCGCATCGCCCCGCTCGGCTGGCATGTCGTGATCTATTTCGAGGCGCCGGATCTGCCGGAACTGTGGGACTTCTTCACGTCGCTGCCGACCACCGTGGTCGTGGACCACATGGGACGTCCGGACGTGACGAAACCGGTCGATGGTCCCGAGTTCGAGCTCTTTGTGCGCTTCATGCGCGAGAACCCGAACGTGTGGTCCAAGGTGACCTGTCCGGAGCGTCTCACCGTTGCCGGTCCCGCGGCCCTGAATGGTCAGCGTGCGCCTTATCGCGATGTCGTGCCATTCGCCCGCCGTATTGTCGAAGCGTTCCCGGATCGCGTTCTGTGGGGTACCGACTGGCCGCATCCGAACCTGACCGGCCACATGCCTGACGACGGGCTGCTGGTCGATTTCATCCCGCACATCGCGCCGACCGAAGAACTGCAGCGCAAGCTGCTGGTGGAAAACCCGATACGCCTTTACTGGCCCGAAGAGAGGTAAAGGGCTTACCGCATGCCGGATCCGCCGCGATCGACAGGCATGCACTGAAGCGGGGGCAGGTATGCCCCCGCTGCATCATTCAAAACAAAGGAGACTCACCCGTGCATCCCCCTCCCGCAGGAGCAGCCGATCTGGTGCTGACTCCCATGCAGAAGTCCCAGGCCGTTGCGATGTCATGTCTTGGCTGGGCATTCGATCTGTTCGATCTTTTCATCCTTCTTTATGTCACGCCGATCCTGGCGCATGTGTTCTTCGATTCGACGAACCAGATGCTGTCGCTGGCTGCGGTGTACGCCGCCTTTACGGTAACACTGGTGATGCGCCCGGTTGGCGGCTACGTGTTTGGCCGCTTCTCCGACCGGCATGGCCGCAAGCGGACCCTGGTCATCGCCTCGGTGGGTGTGGGTGTCGTCACTGCACTGATGGGCCTCGTTCCCGCTTACCAGACAATCGGCATTGCAGCGCCTCTTCTCTTCCTGTTGCTGCGTCTGGTGCAGGGCGTGTTCATGGGGGGGATGGTGGCGGCCACGCATACGCTGGGTACCGAATCGATCGGCCCGGAACATCGGGGGCTCGCCTCGGGAATCATCACTGGCGGCGGGTCGGGGATCGGCAAGCTCTTCGCCTCGCTCGTGTTCCTGCTGGTGAGCTTTGTGTTTCCTGACCGGCTGTTCACCGAATGGGGCTGGCGCTTCATGTTTTTCTCGGGTCTCGTCAGCTCGCTGCTCGGCCTGTTCGTGTTTTCGCGTCTGCACGAGTCTCCGTTGTGGCTCGCGCTGGCTGCCAAGCGACGCCATGCACCGCAGGCCCAGCAAGACGAGCGCAGCATCCTGCGTGGCGGCTTCGCCAGCGTGACGCTTGGATGCGTCCTGCTCACGCTCACGGGCGGTGGACTGTCGTATCTGACGTCGGGCTATCTGCCCACGTTTCTGAAGATCGTTAATCAGCTACCGCACAGGGAACTGGGCCTGATCATGAGCTGCGCCGCAGTCTGCGTCACCGCTTCATCCGTGCTGTCCGGCGCGCTGACCGACCGCATCGGCCGGCGCCGCGGCATGCTGCTTTGCGGCGCCGTGTCCCTGGTGTCCATCCCGTTGCTTTATCTTGGGCTCGGCCGCGCACAGACAACGGGCGCGATCGCCGCCTACGCGATTGCGCTCAGCGCCATCGGCACGTTCTGCTATGCCCCGCTGCTGATCGTGCTTAACGAGCGGTTCCCCACCGAACTGCGCTCACGCGGAACTGCCGTGTCGTGGAACATCGGCTTCGCGATTGGCGGCTCGATGCCGGCGCTCGTGTCGCTGATCACCAGCGACGCCAGTGCGCTGGCCGTCACGCTGGCAGCGACATGCGGGCTGGTCAGTCTTGTCTATCTCGCTGTCGCGCTGCTTACGCCGGAGACAAAAGGCGCGATGGGCTGAGAGCAGACCCTTCTTCCATCACTTCTCGCAGTGGTGCGACCTGTCCGATTCAAAGTCCACCGCAATAGCGTCCCCCTGCAATTCTGGTTTACCGCAGGGTGACCGAAAATATTAGTCAGGATAACAAATGAAAAAGAATATCAAATATTTTGCGGCCCGGCCCCATGCCGGCATGAAAATGACCTTTGCCGCAGCGGCGTTGATGGTTGGGGGCGCAGCTTACGCCCAGTCAATGCCCGATCTGGGGTCTTCTTCAGTCCAGATGTACGGGCTGATCGGCATGTACGTCGACCAGTCGAAGCTCAGTTCAACGCCGCACGGAACGGTCCAGATGGGCGGTGGCGGGCTCGTTACGTCGTTCTGGGGCATTCGTGGACAGGAGGACATTGGCGCCGGCACGAAGGTGATATTCGCACTGGAAAGCTTCTTCCGGCCCAACACCGGCCAGATGGGGCGCAACACGACGGACGGGCTGTTCTCGCGCAACTCGTATGTGGGGGTGACCAACGACGCTTACGGCACGCTCAAGCTTGGCCTGCAGACGACGCAGACCTACCTGAACCAGTCGATGCTCAACCCGTTCGGCTCCTCGGTCGTGTTCTCTCCGCTCATCACGCAGTCGTATGTGGCGGGCTACAACGGCACGGTACTGGGCGATACGGTCTGGGGCAACACGATCGGTTACTACTCCCCTTCTTTCGCTGGTCTGTCGGGCGTCGCGCAGTACTCGGTGAGCACCGTAACAGGGCGTCAGGGGCGGGACAATCTTGGCCTGCATCTGATGTACAAGAATGGCCCGCTGCAGGTTGCCCTGTCTGCACAACGGGTCAGGGCCGCGATTGCCGCACCCACGGCCGATCAGTATCTTTATCTCGCGGGTGCGACCTGGGACGCGAACTTTGCGAAGTTCTACGGCGCCATGCAAACCACCAACACGACGACATCCGAGGTTGGATCGCACACTTACGAGCTCGGCGTGTCGATCCCGGTGACCGCAGTGTCGGCCGTGCTGGCCGAGTGGGCACTCACCAGACAGACTGCGCCGAAGGAGCAGAATACGGTGCACAACACCGGTTCGCTTGCCTATGCGTACTACCTGTCGAAACGCACGCAGGTGTATGGCATCTACTCGTATGACAAGATTTCCACGCATCCGTCCGGCAGCACGTACGGTGTCGGTATCCAGCATACCTTCTGAGATGCAAGCTCCGTTTGATATGCGGAGCCTTTCTGATGCGTGAACGGCTGTCTGACTATTCTGCTAATCGCAGGCCTGATCAGACAGCCGTACTCCATGACTTCAACTGGGCGCCATGTCGGCGTCCTGTTTTTTTTGCGATTGACGGTCGTGCTGCCGTCGCTAACGGGCCACCGATACGATTACGCTGGAAAGCTGCCTGATTGAAATGCTGAATTTTGGAGTACAGTCACGGCCGCGTCAGCGTTGTTGCTCCGGCATGGCCTTGATGAGCGCATTGGCGCGCATCGGTCTCACGAAATGAGCGCCGTCGTCCGTCATGTGTGCCTCAAATGCGCGTCGGACCTGTTCGACGCGCTGCGGCGTGAGCCCAAAATCACTATGCGTGACGCGCATGACCTTGCGCTCAAAGTCGGCAAAGTCCATGAACCGGACGGGAACCCGGTAGTGAATTTCTCCTGCACTGCCCCAACGTGAGTCACCCGACGCGCGCACAAGTGCGTCGAATGCCAGCTGCCGGACTTCTTCCTCGTCGTGAAAAAGACGGATGATTTCGTTTAGCTCTCCGGCAAAGACCGGTTCAGCGAAGTAAGCGACCCCGCCCGGACGCAGCACGCGATGAATTTCGTCCAGTGCCCGATCGAGCAATGCCGCAGGTACGTGGTGCAGCGACTTGAACATCAGCACTGCATCGAACGTCTGCGCCGCAAACGGGGTGTGCTCGGCAGGTCCGTGAAGATACGTGATGCGATCGTGCCGATTGCGCTGCTGGTTCTTCTCGAGCTGGATCAGGTCGACCTCCAGCGCGCAAATGCTGATGTCGGGCCACGTGTCGGCGATGCGCCGCGTCATTTCGCCGGTACCGCAGCCGATTTCCAGGACCTCGTGCAGCCGTCCCTGTGCAGACAGCGGTTCCAGGGCGTCTTTCAGAACGGCAATTTCATCGCGGATTTCACTGCAGAAAGGATCATGGAGCTGCATCGTCGGGATCATGAGGGTTGAACGGGGTGTCATATCACGCGTCGCCAGATGCCAGCATCGTGAGAAGACTACGCGAAAACTGCGGCAGCGACTCCACGTTGCGCACGCAGAGGTTGAGCCGCCGCTCGGCCCACGGGTCATCAAGCGCTATGGGAGCGATATCCATGTTGTCGGCGAGCTTCCAGGCGATCGACGCCGGAATGATGCCGATGCCAGCGCCCGCGGCGATCATACGGCAGGCCGCTTCGAACGAAGCGACCTGGATGCGTAGTCTGAGCCGTCTGCCGAGAGCGTTCGCGGCCTGCTGAACGAACGCATGGATGGCGGTCGATTCAGGAAGGCCGACGAAATCGTTGTCGAGCGTTTCGGCGAAGCGCACCGACTCCCGCAGGGCCAGCGGATGATCCGTACGGGTGACCAGCACCAGCCGGTCGTTGCGGTACGGCAGCATTTCGAGCTGCCCCGGATCAATGTCGCCCGCGACAATACCAATATCCGCCAGATTTTCCGCCACGCTGCGCACGATCTCGTTGCTGGGCGCTTCGCGCAATTCGATGTTCACGTTGCCATGTTCCTGCAGGAACCGGCCGAGTACATCGGGCAGGC